>CBDFNJ010000002.1:0-4122366 GCA_965250115.1 Candidatus Marinacidobacterales bacterium | reverse complement strand
TCCCGGGGCGCAAGAGCGATGTCAGCGATTGCGAATGGCTCCGGGAGTTGCACAGCGTGGGGTTGCTCCGCGGAAGCTTTCGACCCGAAGCAGCCATCACCGCCCTTCGTGGCTACCTCCGCCACCGAGAGACTCTCGTTCAGAGTGCGGTAACCCATATCCAGCGCATGCAGAAGGCTCTCGTGCAAATGAATCTTCAACTCCACCTTGTGGTCACTGATATCACGGGTGTCACTGGCATGCGGATTCTACGAGACATCGTTGCCGGACAAACCGACCCCCATCGGCTCGCTAAGCACCGTGACCACCGTTGTCAGTCCTCCGAGGCCGAGATCGCCGCTGCACTCACCGGCAACTATCGCCCCGAGCACCTCTTCGCTCTCAAGCAGAACCTCGAACTCTTTGATGCTTTTCAGCTCCAGATCCAAACCTGTGACGTGGCCATCGAATCGCACCTGCAGCTTCTAGCTCAACGCTCAACCCCGAACACCTCCTTGCCACCGCCTCGAAAATCGCGCAAGCCCCGAGTGAACGAACCTCGGTTCGAGCTCCGGCCTCTCCTCCACCAGATCGCCGGGGTCGACCTCTCCCAGATCGACGCCATCGGACCCTATTCCGCGCTTCGCTTGCTCGCCGAGATCGGTACCGATATGAACCGATGGCCTACTGAAAAGCACTTCACTTCCTGGCTTACCCTCGCGCCCAATAACAAAATCTCCGGCGGGCGACTCCTCAGCTCGAAAACACAACCCTCTGCAAACCGGGCCGCTGGCATTCTCCGCATGGCCGCACTCAGCCTCGGGCGTACACAGACCGCTCTCGGCGCCTACTATCGACGTCTCGCCTATCGCGTCGGTAAATCCAAAGCCATCACCGCCACCGCTCGAAAGCTCGCCATTCTCGTCTACCGCACTCTCAAGGATGGGCTCGTCTATCAAGACCCCGGGGCCGCCGCCTACAACGCTCAAGATCGCTCCCGTGCCGTGCGCCGCCTGACCCAACGCGCCGCTGACCTCGGTTTCGCTCTCATCGACACTCAAACGGGCGACGTCGTTCAGGCGGTAGTTTCTTAGGAGGAGAATGGGCTTGACTCTTGGTCAATATCCAATCCCTTGAAACTTCCGATCCATGCTTCCGAACGACGGATTCGTCAGTCGCTAGTCCCTCCAAGCTTTTCTCAGATAGACGGTTATCTGATCGAGGGTTCCGGCCTTACTGTCCGATCGGTGAAAATGAGATCCAAACTTTTGAACACGAAGAATATCGAGCAGGAGTCGGCCCGCTAATCTACTCATTTCTAGAGACTTACGCATTATCTTTCGGTGCTAGCTGTGGAATAGAACTTGCATAATCATTTAGGCAGGAGGCTCTGTGCTCTCCAAAGTCATATCTACTTTCTTGCAGGTGTCGACGTAGGCTATCGCCTGTTCTGACATCTTCTGTTGCAAAGCCTCCTTTTGTAGGGATCGTGCTTCGCCGGGTTTCGGTGGGGTATTAAGAGGGAGGCAAACTGATGTTATTTAAGTCAATAATAGTTCGTGGTGCGTCACTGCACGTAGTGATGGTGGTGCCGCTGGCCCTTTTACTGGCCTGCGGGGCGGCCTTCGCGCAGGAAATCACCGGAGGCATCTACGGCAAAGTCACGGATGAGCAAGGGCTTGTTGTACCAGGAGCGACGGTGACGATCACCAGTTCCCAGCACATCGGGAAGGAGGTCCGAGTCACCACGGAGGAGGGTACCTACCGGGTCCAGCGGCTCACGCCATCGAACAACTACACCGTGCTCGTGGAGTTGGTAGGATTTAAAACCATCACCCATCGAGAGGTGATCGTGCGTGCCGGGCAGTTCATCGCGGTGGATGCACAATTGTCCGCGGGGGCGGTGGTGGAGAACATTACCGTCGTTGGCAGAGCGCCGCTGCTCGACGTCAAGAGCTCGGCGTCGTTGCGGACCTTGGAGTCCGCTCAGATGGAGAATATCCCCCTGGGGCGTGATATTACGTCTCTCCTCAATTCGCTTCCTGGCGTCCTGGATGCGGGGCGAGGTGGACAACAAACGGTTCACGGGAGCGATCCACGCGGCAACGTGTACACCATCGACGGAGCGAATGCCAATGACACCACGGTAGGTACCCAACTCACGTCCATCCCGATAGACATGATCGAGGAAGTTCAGCTCACGACATCGGGTATGCCCGCGGAGTTTGGCAATGCCCATGGCGGGGTTTTCAACATCGTGACCAAGTCAGGAGGGAACGACTTCCATGGTACGGCCAGCTTCTATTACGAGGGCGAGGACTTGGAGGCGAACAACGTCTCGCCCGAGCGCGCGGAGGAGATCGGGACAGGGACGAGCACGGTCAAGGACCAGGAGATTGGTGGAACTTTTGGAGGGCCGATCAAGACAGACAAGATCTGGTTCTTCGCCAATTTCCGTCTCCTCGACTCGGAGCGGCGACAACCCATACTCCCCGATCAGAAAATTGAATCCGACCAGCAACAGTCCTTCCTGAAGCTCACCTGGGATATACGCCCGGGATCCCGGCTCCACGGGTCTCTCACGACCCGTAGCTCGAGTCGCTTTCCGGCTAACATCAGCGTCGGAAGGGCCAACAGCCCGGAGACCTGGTCAGATTCTAAGAGTGACGCGAAGATCTTGAATATCGCGAGTACGCATCTGTGGGGGGCTGACACCATCCTGGACTTGCAGTTCCACAAGGTGTGGAAAGGTACCTCTCGGGACACTCCCAACAACCCCGGGAGCAAAGTCGGCCTTCTCGACGTCGCTACGCAAGTACAGACCGGAGGGATCACCAGCGGTCTCCCCCAAACAGATTGCCGGTGTACAACGGGATTCAAAGCCGATCTCTCACACTTCCGCGAGAACTGGGCGGGAGGCTCCCACGAGATCAAGGGCGGCTTCTTTGTGGACTTCCCGACTTTCGACCGGTCGCAGTCGTACCCGAATGGGGAGGATGTCCAACAACGCCTCTTCGACGGGGCGCCCTATCGGGTAACCCTGGAGTGGTATCCGGTCGAAGATCGACTCGCGCTTGACCGCTATGGACTGTACCTGCAGGACCAATGGACGATTGGACGGCGGGCCACTCTGAACCTCGGAGTCCGGTGGGTCACGCAAGAAGGCTGGATTCCCGCGCAGTCTCGAGGAGGCGGCCGCTGGTTCCGCAGGGAGTCCTTCTCGGAGATCCGCGACGTCATCAACTTGAGCAACATCGAGCCGCGCCTTGGTCTCTCGTATGGACTGGGTGAGGAGCAAAGGAGTTCCCTCAAAGTCAGTTACGGGCGCTACTACCGGAACCTCCTGACCCAGGACACACTCCCTGGCGCCCCCAGTTCCGGTGGCACCGAAACGTACGGATGGAACGACCTGAATGGCGATTTCGTATTCCAGGACGGTGAGCGGGGAGACCTCGTCGGAAGTGAGTTGAACCCCAACATTAGGGATAACTCGAACTTCGTCGATCCCGACTTGACGAATTCTTACGTGGATATCTTTAACGTTGCGCTCGATCATGAATTGGCGAACGACTTCGTCTTGTCGGTGGGGGGAATCTTCAAGCGCAAACGTAACATCATAGAGGACACTCGTCTGCGGGAAGGAGGAGACCAACAAAACCCGTTCAATGACTACAGGCCGCTCGAGGTGGTCAACCCGTTCGATGACTCCCCCCTCACCATCTTTGCCCTGAGACCGGAGTTTCTGGGGTCTCGGAGCCGCCGTTTCCTGACCAACCCCGACTTCGCGGGGAAACTCTACCAGAACTACAACGGGCTGGAGATCACCGCAAAAAGACGTTTTCGCGACGGCTGGCAATTGTTGGCGTCGTACATCCTCAGCGAGGCGGAGGGCAACATCTCCAACGACTTCAATGGCACCACGACCTACAACCGTGTCTACAATGACCCCAATTCACTCATCAACGCGGAAGGGAATGTGTCCCAGGACGCCACCCATGCGTTCAAGCTCCAGGGAACTTACACATTCCCCTACGATATATTGGTGAGCGGGTTCTACCAGGCGACGACCGGTTTCCCTCTCCTGCTGTTCCGTGAACAAACTAACACGTCTCAGGGGGTCTACATCGCGCGTTTTTTCCAAGGCTGCCCCGCCACGGGCACGGGCACGGGCGCGGCCAAGGGTGATGGAGGGGGAGCCGGCGGTTGTCGGCCGCTTGGGCCGTGGCCACTTGGTACTCAAGGAATCGTGGTGGAGGGCAACATCGATGCGAACGCGGTACCGATCGGTACCTTCCGCCTCGACCCCTCGCACAAACTCGACCTCCGAGTGGAAAAGCAATTTCCGCTCGGGAACGGAAAGCGATTGGGGATCATCTTTGATGTATTCAATGTAGCCAATGCTAGCCGGGTTAGGAGCATCCAGACAAACTTTCTGGACCAACCGAATTTCTTGAGGGCGGCGTCGATCGAATCACCCCGTATCCTAAGAATCGGCGTGCGCTTCCAGTTCTAATAAGTGTTGGCGTTGGAGGCACAGAAAGCGTAACCATCTAGCTCACTGAAGAGCGGCAGAGAAACCGGGGTGTCAGGAGAGGCACCCCGGTTTTTTTGGCCATCAGGACGGGTGCCTTTAAACACGGACCGACAGGAAGTGGCTAGGAGACGCTGTTAACTGACCGCGGCCGAGAGAGTTCCTCGCCGTCACGACACGGCTGCTTGAAACGGGTGAAGTTATCCCTCAGGAACTGATTGATAAATTGAAAAAAGCCACTCACTTAAACCAGGGCTCTGCGACGGTTGGATACCTGTCGGCTGCGTTCCTGGACCTGGACTTGCACACACTCACGGAACCTCAAGAACTGGATTTAGAGAAGTTTGAAACCGAATCACGCAACAAGATCGGTCTTATTCCGGAGATTGGAGTCAGATACAGAAGTACCTATTTCGAACATATCTTCAACCACGGACACTCCTCGGAATATTACAGCTACATATGGACCGAGGTTCTTGATGCCCATGCCTTTTTAGTATTCGAAGAGAGAGGCCTCTTTGACCAAACAACAGCACAGGCATTCAGGAAGAATATTCTTGAGAGAGGCGGCACGGAAGATCCGATGACACTTTATGAGCGCTTCAGGGGGGCTGAGCCCAGCATTGAGCCTTTGCTGAAGAGAAAAGGCCTCGAATCTCCTGAGAATTCGATATAAAGCCTTTTGAACTGAAACGGAAAGAGTGCCACTCTTGGTTGGAAATTGGAGGAAGGTCGCAGGAAAAATCGTGCGCCGTGGAGAGTTCCTAGTGCTGGAACCCTCTGATCCTGTCGGCAAAGGCCGAGGTGGATCGTCTACGAGACGCGCAAGGCGCCAAGCGGATCTTCGAATCGACGAAAGCGTCTCGAGGGCGATCGTTCCCTGCTAGCGCGATCCGTTCTCCGTAACCGTTTCCGTGGACGTCTGCTCGAACTCGACCGCGTCGTGTCCAAAAACTGAAACGGCCTGAATGGCAGCTCGAACACCTGTCTGCGAGACGGCTGAGCCGCGGCTGGAACCGTTGCCCTTGTGCAGATCGGAGCCGAGCAAACTTGCCGCGATGGAGGCGCCAAGCGTTACGCGGCCTCACGGTAATAGTATTTGAGTAGTCCACCCAAGCGCTGGCGACACCGGACGGGGCCTTGACGCTCTCCGATGCGCCGCCTGAGGGTTCGCTCCCGGGTCGAGGGGGACCGGGTGCGGGTCATCGTGGACAATCACTTGCCGGAGATGACCAGCGTGCACTGGCACGGCTTCGAGCTTCCCATCGAGATGGACGGCGTTCCGGGCCTCACCCAGGACCCGATTCCACCGGGCGGCCGTTTCGTCTATGAGTTCACCTTGCACCAGAAAGGAACCTTCTTCTACCACTCGCATATGCCTATGCAGGAAATGATGGGGATGATCGGCATGTTCATCATGCATCCGAAGACACCGGAACGGCCGCGGGTGGACAAGCACTTTGGGCTCATCCTTCAGGAGTGGGCCATCCTACCTAACAACACGATTCCCAACACCCTGTCGATGGAGTTCAACTGGCTGACGATGAACGGAAAAGCCGGGCCGGCCACGACGCCGCTGATCGTGAAGCAGGGAGAACGCGTACGGGTTCGGCTCGTCAACTTGGGAATGGACCATCATCCGATTCACCTCCACGGCGTTCAATTCGATATCACCGGCACCGAGGGAGGGAGGGTTCCGCGAACGGCCTGGTATCCGACGAACACCGTCCTGGTGGGGGTCGCTCAGGCCAAGGACATCGAGTTCGAGGCGATCTATCCGGGCGACTGGATCTTCCACTGCCACCTTCCGCACCACATGATGAATCAAATGGTCTCGATGGTCGGCCCCATGACCCACGTGGGCTCGGGAATGCACTCGGGCATGAGTATGGAGGACGGCATGGGGATGATTCGGCAGGGCCAGGCTCTGTCAGAAGATCTCGGGCCCAGCATGGGACGCGCTATCGGATTGCCCAACCGGGAGAGGGAGATCTCCCATCTGGTCGGCCGGGAAAATGAGGGGCAACACGAGCAGCATGGCAGCCCCGGTGCGGAGAACCCCTGGAGCGTACCGGGCTACCCGCAAGACATGTGGATGACCATGGACGAAATGGTGGCGAAGCCCGAGACCTACGGAATGCGCCCGGGCTGGAGTGGTGGGGTCATGGGAATGATGACCGTGGTTCGGGTCCTCCCAGAGGAGATGTACAACAAGGTGATGGCGCTCGTCGGGGAGAAAAAGCAGGCGTCAGCGGCTGCAGATTGACGGTGATGGGCGGGTTCAATGGCGCCGGCTTAGGTTCGCTGTTTTGCGGTCGAGATAATCAGGCTCGTCTCTTCCGGCTTGATCGCTTGCTTCGGACGCGCACAGCAAAGGAAGAGAGAAGGCTGCCTGGGAGATGAAAGAGGAAAATCAACCAAAGCGAGCTCCCGCCGCCACGGGGCTCGCCGAGGCCGGCGGGATTTAGGATGATGCATGATCCGGCACACGGCCACCCGCTTGGCCAATCACAGAATTTCGATGCGCCAGCTCCAGATCCACCTACCGGGTGGACGCGGGCGGGTGCCTTCAATCACACGAAAGGAGCAACAGTAATGATCGTGAAGAGGACAGCCGTACTTCTGTTTTGCGTTGGTCTCGTGGTGGCCTTTGTTTCCTGTCGGTCGTCGCAGGGTGCTACCCGGGAGGAAACACAACACACCGAACACACCGAACAACACGCCGATTCGCCAGCTGGGGAGCAATTGGAGCAAATCAGGTCGTCGCTCTTGGAAGTGACGACCGAGTTGAATGAGCAGGGCAAATACAATTGCTGTATCGAGCCGCGCTGCAGCTGGTGTGCGCTCCACGAAGGCGAGTGTGAGTGCTTCAACAATCTTCAACAAGGCGAAGAGGTGTGCCTGGGATGCGGATTGGGTTGGCACAACGGGAACGGCATCGTCGAGGGTGTCAGCGCCAGCGAAGTGAAGTGGAACATTGCTCACAGTCATGGCGAACATGGCTCTCACGAAAACGGCTCGGAGGAGCAACCCGAGCAGTAATCCAATGGCCGGGTGAAGGTTGACGCCAGGGCTTGACCGCCGTCCACGGCGTTTCGCCTCGCTCGGGAGCTTCGATTTAACTTCGTTGGAGGAAGGAGGAAAAAAGTATGGAACTCCGTGATCGGCTGGCTGTGAAGGAGGGTCTGGACTATGAGATACCTAAGGTCGCGGACCGACTGCCCTACTTTCTCGGATCGCTCACCCTGTTCGGAATCATCGTTCAAGTCCTCAGTGGTTTCTACTTAACCCAGTTTTACAATGCGGATCCGGCGAGCGCGCACCAGAGTGTTCTCTACATCGTGAGCCGCGCCCCTTTGGGCGATTTTATTCGTGGCATCCACCACTGGAGTGCGGATTTCGTTCTGCTGAGCGTGACCGCGCATCTGCTCTGGGTCTTCTGGAGGGGAAGCTACAAGAAACCCCGTGAACTGACCTGGTGGGCAGGGGTGCTCATGTTGGGAACGATCTTCCTGATCTATTTCACCGGAACGGTTCTGCCCCGGGATCAGGCAGGCTATGAAGCCCTGGAGCACTTTGAAGTGGACCCCGTTTTTTAGACCAGGGGTTAAGGTGGTAAAAGAAGCCTGCTCAATCCAAAAAGGAGCAGAGAAAAATGAAAAAGAGTCGCACGAAACACAGTCCAGTTTTCAAGGCGAAAGTTGCCTTGGCCGTAGTGCGCGAGCAAGAAACGGTGGCGGAGCTGTCCCGCCGGCACAAGGTTCACGCGAACCAGATCTACAGGTGGAAGCGGCAGCTTTTGGAGAACGTCGAGCGTGCTTTCGAGTCCGAGGAGATTCGCGAAGGCGACGCGTCGGTGCGCGAGGCCGAGCTGCTACAGAAAATCGGGGAGCTGACGGTGGAACGCGACTATTTATCACGCGGGCTCGGTCGATTGCGATGACAGCACGACGGTCGTTGGTCGAACCCAACGACCCACTGTCGATGCGCTGGCAGTGCGAGCTGCTCGGCGTGAATCGGTCGAGCGTCTACTACGAACCAGTAGAGCCGGATGCGGAGGAACTGGCAATGATGCGACGGATGGACGAGCTCCATCTGAAGCATCCGTTTTTCGGCAGCCGCATGATGACGCAGACACTCAAAGCTGAGGGGGCCTTGGTGAACCGCAAGCGTGTGCAGAGGCTGATGCGGCTGATGGGGATCGAGAGCACAGCGCCCAAGCCGAACACAAGCAAGCCAGCGCCCGAGCACGCCGTATACCCCTATTTACTGCGGAACGTGACGGTTTCCCGGGTCAATCAGGTGTGGGCGTCTGACATCACCTACATCCCGATGGCGCGAGGCTTCGTCTACCTGGTGGCGGTCATCGATTGGTATTCGCGCCGGGTGCTCGCCTGGCGCTTGTCCAACACGTTGGAGACGACTTTCTGTGTGGAGGCCGTGAACGAAGCTGTGGCACGCTACGGTTGTCCAGAGATTTTCAACACGGACCAGGGCTCTCAGTTCACGGCGGAGGATTTCACCACCCCACTGCTCGAGCGCGGGATCAAGATCAGCATGGACGGCAAGGGCCGCTGCATCGATAACTCCTTCGTCGAGCGGCTCTGGCGTTCGCTGAAGTACGAGGAGGTCTACCTGTACGCCTACGATACCGTGCAAGTCGCGCGCGCGGGCATTGCTCGCTACATCGATTTTTTCAATGACGAGCGGCCGCACAAGGCGTTAGGCTACCAAACGCCCGCGAGCTTCTACGACGGGCTGCTCAGCGAGGTTGCTTGAAGGTGATGGCCACAGCGCAAACCACAATGCCTAAAAGTTGTCACTGTGACCATAGGCTCACTTTCCGAAGACTCCCTTTGGGAGCCTTCGGAAAACAAGATCAAGACTACGACGACATGTTCAACTCGGTAGGCTACACCTTAGCAAGACCCCATTTTGGTCTAGAGAATAGGGTCCACCTCACTTTTTTTATAGCGGGGGCTCGCGGCGCCGGTATTTTGGGTGTCATGTTCATGCCGGAGTTTACCCCCAGCGTCGAGATCTTGTCCCGGCTCTATGCCCTTCACATTAGTGTCTTACCCACTCTTTTGTTCGGCTTTCTAGGGATCCATCTGTTCTTGATCCGCTTTCTCGATATCCACACCCACCCAGGTGAAGAGAAGAACGGCCGCACCTTTTTGAATCATTTACGCAAGATGTTTGCTCACGGGTTCCTCTTCTTAGCAGTTGCCGGACTCTTCTCTCTCGTGTTGCCGGCCCATTTGGGATACCCCGCCGTGGAAGGGGTGGAGATCACCAAGCCCCCTTTCTTCTTTTTGTGGATTCACGCCCTGGAGAATTTGTTCGGAATGAAGGCGCTAGTTTTCGGGCCGCCGTTCCTCTATCTGTTGCTTTTTCTACCGCCGATCCTCGACCGGAAGGAGTCCACGTTGCCGCACGACCGTAAAGGAATCTTGTCGGTCGGCTTTGGCTTTCTTCTTCTTCTGCTGGCGCTCGCCATCTACGCCTGGCTCGCCCCGGCACAGCAACACATCATGTAAACGCGATAAGGAGAAAAGGATGAATAAGCTGAACAGTATCGTCGCTCTGGTAGGATTCTTCACCATGGCCTCCTATTCCCATGCCCATGGGCCCGAGCTGAAGATCGATAAAACGACGGCTGTGCCGGGAGAAGTGATTACCGTGCAAGGGGAAGGAATCACTGCGAACGGCGAGATCCAGCTCACTTTGAAAGGTATTCTCCGGGATTATTCCCTCGGCAGCCTCCAGGGTGGCGAGCACGGCGGATTTGAAAAGCAATTCACGCTTCCGAGTGATATTCAACCCGGAAGCTACACCTTGGTTGCTTCGGGAGACGATACCGCGACCGTCAAGCTGGAGGTCAAGCTCGGTGCTGAATCTGAGATGGCGCACGGTGAAGAAGCCGAGGAGCCCCATGGCGCCTCTGAACAGGCTCACGGAAAGGAAGGGGGCCTGACGGGCGAAGCCAATGCCGGAGAGATGCACATCGAAAGGAAACGGACGACCGTAGAATGGATCTTCGGCTGGGGGACCGTTCTCCTCTCTTCATCGCTGGGTGTGGGACTCTTGCGTCGGCGAGACTGGAAGGTGTGATATCGCCCGGGCGGGACAAACCACCATGTCGAGGCGACAACACGACCGGCGAGGAGTTGCGGCTGTACGAGCACAACAGTGGGACCGGGCGAGCGAGCGAGAACCGTGCCGGCCCCCCAGTAGGATTCCGTCTGAAGCGCCGGGAACGGGTGAGGTAGGCACAGCATGAAAACAAGGTGCAACGCGGGACTTCTGATTTTGGTGGGGGCCAGTCTGGCCTCGGCCCAGTCATCCCTCACACCTGATGAGCAGAACACGATTGCCGTCTTCAACAAGGCCCGGCAAGGGGTCGTTCACATCAAGGTCAGCCAACGCGAGAGCGAGCATTTCGGAACTAGTTTTAGCTGCCGCCTTGCTTTTTAACTTCGGTGCTTTGACTGCGGTGTTCGCGCAAGTAGAGAACGCCACGGTCGAGGTGGATGGCCTTGCATGCCCGTTCTGCGCCTACGGGCTGGAAAAAAGACTCAAGGACATTGAGGGTGTTGGCAAGGTTGAGATCAATGTGGCCACGGGAGTGGCGACCCTCGGGAGCAAGAAGGAGAAGTCCATTGATGTGGAATCGTTAGAGGCCGCGGTCTCCAGGGCGGGCTTCACCCCTCGCGACGTCACGGTGACCGCGGTGGGCCAAATCAGTACGGCGGATGGCACCTTGGTGTTCCGTGTCGGCGATGCTGATGTCCAGTTTTTGGTCAAAGAGGATGAAGCGTCTCGAAATATGCAGACCGCAATGACCGGTTCGGAAGGTCGCTTCCGGGTGACAGGCCGGCTCATTCGTGAAAATCCAAAAGGACACCAGGGGCATCCATACACATTAATCGTCGAACAATTTGACGTCATCAAAGAGAGTAGCTCATGAAAATCAAGTTCGGAGTGGTTCTGTTGGTTCTACTCGCGGTGTTCGCGGGGTGGGCCGGGCTGAGCTGGTTTCCATCGGCGAAGGAGGCCGGATATCGTTCCGTCGTTGCCTGGGGTGAAAGCGGTTCGGACCGCGGGAGCTTGGATGGCCCCATCGGGATTGCCCTTGCCGGTGAGGAAGTCTTCGTGACCGACTCCGGAAACCAACGCATCGAGGTCTTCGACCGTAGTGGCAAGTTCCTGCGTGCGTTCGGTCGCGAAGGCGATGGTCCGGGAGAGCTGGACCGGCCGATGCATATCGAAGCTCGGGACGGCAAGCTCTACGTGGCGGAGTATCTGAACGACCGTATCCAGGTGTTCTCCCTGGCGGGCGAGCCCCTTTCGGTTATCGGAGGCCCTGGTTCGGGCCCTGGTGAATTTGATGCGCCGGGCGGACTGGTGGTGGCGCCGAACGGCGATCTCTACGTCGCCGACTTCTACAACCATCGGGTCCAGCAACTGCGAGCCGACGGTAGCTTCGTGGCCATCCTGGGAACCTCGGGACGGGCTCGGAGCGGAGCACTGCACTACCCAACGGATATGGCGATCCTACCGGACGGCGGGGTGGTGGCTGCCGATGCTTATAACAACCGTATCCAGATCTTCGGGCCCGACGGGAGCTTCCGGACGAAGTGGGGCGGACCTCTCGGACTCGGGCTTCCCGGTGGATGGGGCGGGTGGTTCCGCGTCGCCACCGGGGTGGGTGTTGACTCGGAGGGTCGCATCTACACCGCCGACTTTTACAACCACCGGATCCAGGTCTTCTCGGCGGCGGGCGAGTTTCTCGGGGAGTTCGGCGAGCCGGGCAGTGGGCCCGGCCAGCTCCAGCATCCGACGGATGTCGCGATCGCTGCAGACGGCTCCATCTATGTCGTGGACTTCGGAAACGATCGCATACAGGTTTTCCGACAGGAGGGGTGATAGCCCTTGCTGGCCACGACGTGTGCCGGACCAGGAGATTGAGATGGCGACGATTCAGACGCTGACGAACTCAGAAGTCGAATCGAGGGTGCTGGAGGCGCCGGTGCCGGTGGCGCTGGATTTCTATCAGACCACTTGCCCGCCGTGCCGCGCGCTGGAGCCTCGGTTGCGAGGCGTCGCCGAGCGATACACTCGCCGGCTCGAGGTGTACCGGGTGGATATCGACCGTGACCTGGAGGTGGCAGAACGCTTCGGCGTCCAAAGCCTGCCGACCGTGCTTGTCTTCCGTGGCGGGAAAGAGGTTGATCGGCTCGACGGGTTGATTACGAACGACGATCTCGAAGCAGCCTTCGATCGAGCGAGCCGCATTTGAATCGTCGGGTCGATTGGCCAAACGGTCGAGCGGAATCGAGTTACAAGGGACAGGGATGACCTATGGAAAGGGATCGCAAAAAAGGAGCTTAGCGATATGACAGGCAGAGTCGAGTTCACCATATCCGGCGACCAGAAGATCCACTGCGCGGGGTGCGAGCAGCGGATCGAGCGGGCGTTCTGGAATGTACCTGGTGTGCAACAGGTTCGAGCGGATGCCGACACCCAACAAGTCGTGGCCACAATCGACAGGAAACAAGTCGCGCCGGAACAAGTGCGGGGCAAGCTGGCCGACCTGGGCTACCAGGCGAATGTCTCAGGGGGGACGGAATGAGTGGGAATCGTGGAACGGAGTTCGCGCGGACGAACACTCCCGAGGCTTTCACCCGCGCGGATGGAACCGAGAAGCTCCAGTTCAAGATCGGCGGGCTGTCGTGTTCCTTCTGTGTGGCGAGCATTACGAAGGCGCTCGGACGGATGGATGGTGTTCGTGAGTTGACGGTGAATCTCGCGCACGAAGAGGCGCTCGTTGAGTACGAGCCTGCCAAAGTGTCCGCGGCTCAATTGAAACAGACGTTGGTGGACCTCGGCTATACGGTGCGCGACCCGAACAGAGTGCCCACCTTTGAGGAGGAGGAGGCCGAGCTCCGGCGCGAGCGGAATAAACTGCTTGTGGCAGCGGGTCTCGCCGCCTTCGCGCTGGTTGGCGCGATGAGCACGTGGATGCGTGTGCCCATCGGCGGCCTTCCCTGGCTACGAGAAAAAGGTCCATGCCGTCCGTCCTGGAGCATAGCAAAAGCCCAAGAGCGGCAGAAGCGACGTGTGGCTAATCCTTCAGGGAAGCAGAAGGTGAGTGCAGGCAGAATTCGGGCCGCTGGACACCGTATGGCGGCATTTTGCTGGGCGGAGGAGGGGTTTTCTTGGGCGATCACGTTGGCCAAAGGATTCGCGGGCTCCGGAGAGCATCTCGAGGGACCGCCGCGTCATCTGGTCTGCTCTCGAGTTGGGTTGATGCTCTCCTGAGGGTTCAATTTAAAGCCCTTTTGAACTGAAACGGAAAGTGTTACTCTTGGTCGGAAATTGAAACGGCTCCGAACCCGTAGTTTGATGACGTTACAACATCAAGCTGCAGGAGAAAGGGGCCCAGATGAGAAGTGTGCTACGTTGGATCAAGTAAGAAAAGGCCTGACTCCTGGAAAGGTTCAACCGGAAGGTGGCGATCGGTGTTCCATTATAAGACTCTTATTACATTAGCGGTCGTGGCACTAGGAGCTCCCTCTTTGTCCCCCGCGCAGACCTTCGAAGAGCGCGGGGCCGAGATTCTGGGAAATATTGGAAACGAGAACGCGCGAAGCGGATCGTTCGCCGACTATGATAACGATGGCGACCCCGATCTTTTCATTCAGGGCACCGTCCAGGCACAGCGACTGTTGCGAAACAACACCATCGGTTCGGGCAGTGCCACCTTCACCGACGTCACTGTCGAAGTTGGGCTCGACAACTTGGACCAGTATGGAAGGAGCTCCGCCTGGGCGGACTACGATGGCGACGGGGACGTCGACCTTTTCCTCGGCCGGGAGCATTCCGGCAATGGAGACACCCGTGGCGATCTGTTCAGAAACATGCTTATGGAGGGCGGGACCGGGTTCGTGAATTTTGGCGCACAGACCGGACTCGACGACCCTTACAACCATGAAAACATCGCTTGGGTCGATATCGATCAGGACGGGGACCTGGATCTCCTGATCCTCATGTTCAGCCAGCCGCATGAGCTCTACGAGCAATTCGCGCCGGGGCAGTTCCGTCCGATCGGCGAGCAGACCGGTTTCGCCGATCCAACCTCCCATGGTTACGGTTTGGCCATCGGCGATTATGACGGAGACGGGGACGTCGATCTCTATCTCTCAACGTGCCTGATTGGGAACCGTGTTCCGAATACCTTCTTCGAAAACCAGCTCAGCGATACGGGCGTTCTTCGGTTTATTGACGTCACCGACCGCACGGACACACAGTTCTATCCGAGTACTTTCGGTACGCAGTTCGCTGATTTCGACGACGACGGCGATTTGGATCTTTACTTGATAGGGGCCCAAGGGAATCCAAACGGAATCTTTCGGAATGACGGAGACACAACGTTCAAGGAACTTCACTTCACAGAATTGCTTGATGAAGAGAATATTGACGAACTTTCAGTTGAGAGTGTTGGCGCAGCACCTGACCCTTCAATTGCCTACCAATCGTCCATGACGTTATCAGCCGGCGCGCAAGCGGTGGACTACGACAATGATGGCGATCTCGACCTGTTCGCTCATGATCAAACGGGTCCCATTGGACGAACGCTCTTCCGGTACGATGGCGACTTTCGGTTTACTCACGTATCGACCCAGGAGGGCCTTCGGACGGGGCCCGACCAGGGCTACGACAGCACCTTTGTGGACTACGACCTCGACGGCGATCTCGACTTGTTTGCCTCAACGGGCGCGGGCCTGCCTCAGCGATTCTTTGTCAGTTACGCCTCGACGAACGGAAACGGGTGGTTGTTTGTTCGCCTCAAAGGCACCAAAAACAACCCCTCCGGTATCGGAGCTCAAGTCTACGCAACGATTCATCAAGGCACGCCCCAGGAGCGAACCCTCAGGCGCGATACCTTTCTAGCGATGATCGGCACGTTTCATCAGGACGACTTGCCGGTTCACATTGGTTTGGGAGCGGCCCAGGTAGTCGATGAGCTGCGAATTGTCTGGCCCAACGGCGTGACTCAGGTGCTCACGAACGTTTCGGCCGGTCAGTATTTGGAGGTAGCAATTCCTAGCTCCTGAGCCGTTTCCGCGGACGTTCGCTCGTATTCGATACGAACGGAAGGTGGATCGCCTCCAGGTCCCTTCAAGTAGTGCTCCAACCAGCGGAGCGTCCTCGAGCTGCGGTCGAGCCGTGAAGCGGCTCGGTCGTATGCGTGTCCTTCGCCTCGGTAGAGAACGAGCCTAACCGGCACCTTCCCCTGGACCTTGAGGTGGCGATAGAGCTCCATGGCCTGGCTGGGGTGAACCCGCGGGTCCTCTGCGCCGTGCAAGATCAGGATCGGCGTGCGGGCCCGGTTCACGTAGTAAATGGGCGAGCGTTTCATGAAGTATTCCCAGTCGTCCCAAAGCCATTTGCGGTGGTGCACCATGAACATCTCGTAAGGAATGTCGGTGGTGCCGACCTTGGAGATGGCGTCGCTGATGCCGGCGGACATGACGGCGGCGGCGAAGCGATCACTGTAATAGGTGGCTCCCCAGGCAGACGCGTAGCCCCCGTAGGAGCTGCCGGTGATGCCGACCCGGTCGCCATCGACCAGCCCCGTGCCGATCAGGTGATCCACGGCGTCGACGAGATCGTCGAATTCCTTGCCCGCTGCGTCCGCGTGCCCGTGCTTGGAAAAACGAACGCCGCGGCCCGTGCTCCCGCGGTAATTGGGATAGAAGATCGCGAAGCCTCGCGCCGCCGCTATCTGGCCGGGTGAAGTGTAGGAGGTTAGCCAGCCGTGGGAGTAATGGCTGTCGGGGCCGCCGTGGACGTTGAGGATGAGTGGGTAGCGGACACGTGGTGACCGGCGGCGTCTCGCTCTTCGGTCCCGCCTCGAGTTCGGGCTTCGCGGTCAGGCTTGCGATCGCTCTCGTCCTGGTGTTGGCGCTCGCGATCCGGTGCTTCCGCCATCAAGTGTTGCTACGCGGCTGCGGGCAGTGGTACAGGTGCGGAAGAGACCGGGTTGCGCGCCCCAGTGAGCAGGAAAACCTCGATCCGCGACCACAAAGGAATCGTCGTCGCCAAAAAGATGTCTCGAAAGGTGAGCCGTCGCGTGGTCAGACCGGCTTGCATGGCCGGAGTTCGGATCTCACGTCCGAACTTCAGAGCTCCGTGCGGTCGGACGAAGTTGTAATAGCAACGGAGCAACTCCAGGTGCTCATCGAGCCTCTCCGTCGAGCGAGCGTGGGAAAGCGTTCGTCTCGAAAGGTATGCCGAGCTTTGCCGGATGGTCAGATTCAACCGCTCGATGAACGACGTGTTCAATGTTGAGGAGTCCTCGGAGTTATTGAGCGCGTCTTCGAATCGCCACGCGGCTCCGTGCAGCGCTCTGCGTTCGACCTTGATGATACGACCGTTCCTGCGCGTCTTGAGGACCTGGCCGTAAAGACACGCTGGCCCGAAGAAGCGACGGATGACCTTCTGGTAGAATTCGAATCCATCCGTGACGATCAGGGGAAGACGTCCGAAATTCATCCGCTTCGAAAGGTCGCGAAACAGAGCGTGAGTGTTCCGGTAGCTTCGCCTTCCCGTCACCGTCGATGGCCAGAGCCGAGACCAGACCTCGATCGTAACGAAGACCCAACTCGGCGTCTTCTTGTTGCCCGCGAACGTGCGAATCTCGTCGGCTTGAAGCTCTTCGGCAGCGAAGCCGGCGATCCTTGTTTGGTTGAATCGACGACACACCTGGGCTGCCTTCTCGAGCCAGCGGGCGACGGTGTTCCAGGCAATCCCTTCGATCCGGGAAATCGCGGAAATGCTGACACCCTCGACTCTGAGAGCGATGACCACATCGAAAGTAGCTCTTCGATGTTGGAGACGGTAGTAGGGCGTGCCTTTCGTCGAGGAGAACGTCTTTCCGCACTCGCCGCACCGGTATCGACGGCGTTTCCCGGACCTGGTTCGGTAGAATCCGTGGCGAACGATGTTTCCGGAACTGACTTTGCCCCGCAACGGACATGCGGGATTGAGACATCTGCTATTCTTCACTTCGGATTGGCCCTGACGATGAGAGAACTGTGTCTTCGGAATTCTGGCTCAAACTCTAGCACGCGAGCGGGTTACGCGGCGGCCACCAACACTTGATGGCGGAAGCACCCGTTGTCGAGTACCTCGACCTGGTAGGTCCGGCCATTCCACTCGCGGACGAGATGGGTACCGGGGGAAACGGACCCTGCGGGAGCGGCGGCGCCGTTGCCTGGCGTCCCGTTCGCCATGGCAGCCAGAGCGCGCCGGGTTGTGGCCGAATGCCAGCCAAGGGTCCGGCGCTGGCGTTCGTGCAAGAGAACGCGGCGCATGAAAACGCGCGAAAGCGAGCGTGGGGGAGCAGCCCCAAAGGTTTGCTCCCAGACCCGCCGTAAGCTGGCGAAGTCCAAACCGTCCAAAACGACGTTCCGGCCAACCCCTGTATCCTGCGGCATCACCGAACGTTCGCTCTTGTGCTCGATAAAGTCCAGTCTAATAAAGGACTTCCGGGTGCGAAGTTCACTGCCCGTAGCTCGCCACGCAGCCCAAGGGTCGGCGGATTCCAAGGGCGTCTAAACTGCTGATTTGTGGTCTATTTCAAGAGGGCCGAGTTTTGGCACAGGACGGGGTATGATGCAGCAACTCCTCACCGGCCGAGTGCGGCTGGTTCAATCGGAGTAGATATGGCGGTCACCTACCTGGACCAAGAAGTCGAGTCGTTGGTACAGGAGCGCAAACCCCTGCCCGCCGATTGGCATAGCCGGATTCGTCTGAAATCCAAGCGCGGACATCAAGAACAGCAACTGGATTTGACGGGTGAGGCTGGGAGCGAATTCCGCCTTATCCTCAGACAAAACAAGATCAATTTGCTCGACTTCTCAATCATCCTGGCTGTTCGAGTTCCCCAGTCGAATCAGATTTTTCGCCTCCGGCGCTACAACGGCAGGAGCCATCAACACACCAACCACATCGAAGACGTGACGTTCTACGACTTTCACATTCACGTCGCAACGGAGCAGTATCAAGAGATCGGAACGAGAGAGGATGCTTACGCGGAGCCGACTGAGCGTTACGGAGACTTCCAGGGCGCCCTTCGCTGTCTGATCGAAGACGCGAATCTCGCTGTCCCGCCCGATCCGCAGATCGGCCTTTTCGAGGAGGTGTAAGCGATGTCCATCGAGACCATGGAGCGAGATTTTCACCAGAAGGTTTCGGCAAAGGTTCGGCTGGCAGCCGAGGGTATGGAACGCTTTCGCGTGTTTACGCCGTTTCTGTTCGACGACGGCGACCACCTTGTCATTGTTCTGAAGAAGGAAGGAGCACGGTGGGTGCTGTCCGATGAGGCACACACGTACATGCACCTCACTTATGACATCGATGAGAAGGATCTTCATGGCGGAACGCGCCAGAAGATCATCTCGAACGCGCTTTCCACATTCCGAATCGAGGACCGCGATGGCGAGTTAGTGCTCGACGTGCCGGACGAGCGTTACGGTGACGCACTGTTTTCCTTTGTGCAGGCGCTACTCAAGATCTCCGACGTGTCGTACCTGTCGCGGGAACGGGTTCGGTCCACTTTCATGGACGATTTTCGGACGCTGTTGAGTGAAGCTGTCCCAGAAGAGCGCAGGAGCTTCGACTGGAGCGATCCCGAACATGACCCCCGTGGGATGTACACCGTGGATTGCCGAATCAACGGCGTGTCCCGACCGCTTTTTGTTCACGCTCTTACCGGCGACGGCGGGACCCGCGATGCCACGATCGCGCTGCTTCAGTTCGAGAAGTGGGGGATTCGGTTCCGTTCACTGGCCATCTTCGAGGATCAGGAGTCGATCAATCGCAAGGTGTTGGCGCGTCTGAGCGACGTTTGCGAGAAGCAGTTCTCGAGCCTCACCGCAAACCGCGAGAGGATCGTGCACTTTCTGGATGAGAGCATCTCAGTATGAAATGGCGGAAACACCGCACAGGACGACGTCGTCTACCATCGCCACGAGAGGAATCATCAAGGCAAGGAGAATCTGCTGCTGTTCCCAGCCAGCGACCAGTTACCTCAGTCCGACCGCAAGGTACGCTCCCGTGAACGGCTTGGCGGGTTGCTACGTTTCTACCGTTGGGAAGCCCGTCGTGTCCAAAAATACAAACGAACTCAAGATCGGCACGCCGGGACGTTTCGGAATAGATTGATGACAGCTAGTGGCCCCACTGGTAGTTGATGCGGGCGTAGTAGTACCCGCCACTTAAACCCCACGGCGTGAACTGGCTGTAGGGGAGGCCGAACTCGGGAGCGAAAAGGTCCATCCTATCCGAGAAAACGTCAAATATGTTTTGGCCACCGACCGCCAGCGTCACCTCGTTGGCGAGTGGGATGCTGGCCTCAAGGTCGACGATGTACCGGCCGTCCAGAACCGGCGCGGCCGGGCCGCGGACGAACCGTGCGTCGAAGTGGTCGACCCAGGAGCCGTAATAGTTCAGGCGGCCGAGCAGGCCCACCCGCCCGACGCGCTGGCTGAGGGCGACGTTCCAGCGGGTCTTGGGCACGCCTCGCGTCAGACCGAGAATATCGCCGGGGCCGAGCAGGTCCGATTCCTTCGTCACCGCCGTGTCGGTGTAGTTCATGAAGCCGCTCGCCATGGCGACCTGCGCCTGGCCGGGCGCGTGCGCGGCGGCGCGGCGGGGCCTTCCAGGCAGGCGGCGGGCAGCAGGCCGTCAAGCAGGGCGAAGCAAACGGCGAGCGGGCCTCAGATACGGTACTTCAGCCCGAGCGTCACTGCCCAGTATTCCAGGCCGTCGAGCATCAGCTCGCCCGTGAACGGGGTCACGCCGTCCGCTCGCACAGGTGCGTGGCTGCGGACGACTGACCACGCTACATCCTGTGTCAGGTTTCCAAACCGAGCCCAGTTCGCTTTCAGTCCAATCGAGATCCGGTCCCCGATGGCGTAATCCACGCCGGCCAGCATCTGAAAGCCGATGGAATTGCCGCTGACCGCGGTGTCCAGCAGGCTGAACGTGCCGGCTGCCCCTGCCGGCCGGTCGGCGACGGTGAGCGGCGGGTCCACGTCCTGGTAGCCCTGGGCGAGCGTCTTGCGCAGGAGACGCCTGCTGTAGTGCAGGTCGGTACGTGCCAAGCCGGCGCCCGCGCCCACGTACGGCGTCCAGGGCGAGTCGTTCGCGAAGTCGTAATACACGTTCGCGAAGAACTGGTGGACATGGTAGTTAGAGATAACTTCGGTCGGCGGGTATACCGGGCTCCATTCAGCGGCCTTGCTGACCACGGCTTGGTTGCCGGTCGCGTCGAGGCTCGACGACACATCGTCCCCCTGGGCTCGCACACGGTATTCGAACTCGACGCGCAGCGTGTCGAGGGCGTCCTGTGCCAAAACTCGGCCCAGCCGGCATCGACGAAAGAACTGCGCCTCTCGAAATTAGGCGAAACTCTAGCACACGAACAGGTTACGCGGCGGCCACCAACACTTGACTGCGGAAGCACCGGCCCTTTTGAAATAGGCCATAAATCAGCAGCTTAGTGAACCGCCCCGGGACATTCTGGGATGATTTTGCCGGGGGTGCGCACAGCTGGCTTAAATGGGGCGTGGGGCACGCCACACGGGCGGGAAGCCGCATGAGTATTTTGACCTCACGACCTTCTCTCGCGCGCTGACCACGCTCTCCAGCGTGTGCTCGAGGGCGGTCCGGGCCCTAGAGTCCAGTCCCGGATTAATAATGATGATGGACAGCTGAGCTTCGGCGGTCGTCGAATCCAAGTGTCGCGACCTCGAGTTCGTTCGAAGTCGGGCGAGGAGGCGTCGCTTCCACACTTCGAAGCCTTCCGCGAAGAAGACCCGCTTCCGGAGCGAGTGCTGAACCAGATCTTGGTGGGGGTATCGACCCGAAATTACGAATCGAGTCTGGACAAACCCTCGGCGAAGTTGAAGTCTCGTGGCAGGAGTAAGAGTGCCGCCAGCCGTCACCTCGTGAGCCAGACGACTAAGAATCTCGAGGAATCCCTGTCTCGGCGGCTAGAGGAGTTCGAGCTTGCGGCACTAATGATGGATGGCCTTGAGGTGGCCGGACAGACCGTCGTCGTAACTCTCGGTATCACAATAGATAGAACGAAGGTGCCCTTGGGTATATGGCTGGGCTCGACGGAGAACTCTCGGGTGTGCACCGCGATGTTGCAGAACCTTCTCGAGCGGGGATTGCGGATCGACGAATCGATTCTCTGCGTAGTGGACGGAGGCAAAGGGATCCGCAAAGCACTCGTCGACGTTTTGGGGGATCTCGCGGTTATCCAAAGATGCCAGCTCCACAAACTCCGAAATCTACGCTCGTACCTTCCCAAGTCCCGTCACGCCTACGTGCTCCAGACAATGAAGGAAGCGTACAAATGCAAGAGTACCGACAAGGCGCGCAAGCGACTTCAGGCATTGGTGTCGTGGCTCGAGCGAAACGGCTACGACGAAGCTGCCGGAAGCCTTCGCGAAGGGATGGAAGAGACCCTCACGGTTGTGAAGCTCGCTCTACCCGAGTTACTTCGCAAATCTCTGGCCACGACAAACGCCATCGAGAATCTCAACGGCACCATCCGCAGAGTCTCGAGAAACGTCAAGCGGTGGAAGAGTCCTTCCATGATTCGCCGATGGACCGCTCTCGGCGTCGTCACGGCGGAGAAAAAGTTTCACCGTATCAAAGGCTATCGCCATATGGGCGGTGCTTCCGCCATCAAGTGTTGCTACGTCGTGTTTGAATGCTAGTGTCAGCTGGCCTGCCTGTGTCGGCGAACGCCATTAATAGGGATGCCGGCGTACACACGAAGGTGTCTCTGAACGCCAGGCACCGTGTGGTCAGCCCAGCCCGTATCGCCGAAAGAACTGCGTCTCTCGAAATCAGGCTCAAACTCTAGCACACGAGCGGGTTACGCGGCAGTCACCAACACTTGATGGCGGAAGCACCCGCGTTACTCGGCTGGTCGCCGAGAAGTTCGTCCTCAGCACCTTCCCTCGCGCGCTGACCATGCTCTCCAGCATGTGCTCGAGGGCGGTCCGGGCCCTAGAGTCCAGTCCCGGACTAATAATGATGATGGACAGGTCCTCGCCCAAGCCGAAACTCACCGAGACCACTGGCCGAGAGCCGCCCACACTATACCGGGTCATTCCAGAGCCCGTCGTGTCTGAAAAAGCGAATGGAGCCGGAGCGGCTACCAGCAGATGCCGGACTAAACCCTGAATCTCCAGACGCGCGAAGAGCGACACTCTCGAGAGCTAGCTCGGGACGAGCCTTGAAGGCAGAGATGAGAGCGCGAACAAACGATGAAATCATGCAGGCATGATGCCGGCAGACTGGAGACTAATCAAGTTCGGTGCGCGTGGATGAATAAATAGAAGGCACAGGTTGGCCGCGGCGGGTCTGGTGCGGGGGAAGACGGTCGGCGTCGATGCGACGACGTTGGAAGCGAACGCGGCGATGCGGAGCATCGAGCGGCGGGAGACGGGAGAATTCTACGAGGCGTTCGTGCGTCGGTTGGCGGAGGCATCGGGGATTGAGACGCCGACGCGAGCGGAGTTGGCGCGGTTCGACCGATCCCGGAAAGACAAGAAGACGTCGAACAAGGAGTGGCAGTCTCCGCAGGATCCGGACGCGAAGATCGCGAAGATGAAGGACGGTAGGACGCACTTGGCCCACAAGGCCGAGCACGGGGTCGACCTGGAGACGGGTGCCATCGTCTCGGTGACGGTGCAGGAGGCGTCGGAGGGCGATACGGCGACCCTGCCGGAGACGCTGACGATGGCGGCCGAGCAGGTCGAGGCGGTGCAGCCGGACGGTGCGGGGGTCGAAGAGGTGGTCGCCGACAAGGGCTACCACAGCGACAAGACGCTGGTGGCGCTCGACGAGATTGGGGTTCGCAGTTACGTATCGGAGCCGGAGCGAGGTCAGCGCTGCTGGCAGGACAAGAAGACGGGGGAGACGGCGCCGGAGAAGCGTGCTGCGCAGCAGGCGTTGTATGGGAACCGCCGTCGTATTCGTGGAGCGCGGGGCCGTCGTCTACAAAGGCGGCGTGGCGAGTTGGTGGAGCGGCCTTTCGCGCACCAGTACGAAACCGGGGGTCTGCGTCGGGTTTGGGTGCGCGGCCATGAGAATGTCCGCAAGCGGGTGCTCATCCAGGCGGCCGGCTGCAACCTTGGGCTGCTGCTGCGCCGCCTGACCGGCGTCGGCACGCCTCGAAGCCTGCAGGGGCGGGCTCTTTCGGCCATTTGCGGACTGATCAGGCGTCTGATCGACCGCTGGGGGCGTCTGACGCGCGCCTGGGGGTCCAAAGGGACACCGGCGGCGCTCGTCAACTCAATCGCTCATCGCCAAGCTCGTCTGGTCAAAATACTCGAACGCCCAGCGGTTCAGCAGTTTGCACCTTTCCAAAGGGTGCTTGAATCCGCCATCGTGGTCGGATACGTATTCCAGTTCAGCGGAAGGAGTCGCGATGGACTGGAAGACCATGCTGAGCTACATCTCAGGGTCCGTAGATGAGGAGTTGCTCCTGCGCAACGAGTATCTTGTAGCAGAGAATCGAGTTCTTCGAAATCAGCTCCAGGGTCGCTTGCGTCTGACCGATGGCGAACGGCGGTCTCTGGCCGAGCTCGGAAAGCGTCTGGGTAAGCAAGCCCTTGATGAGGTCGCGAGTATCGTGAACCCCGACACGATCCTAGGTTGGCACCGGAGGCTTGTCGCGAAGAAGTTCGATGGCTCCAAGAACCGTCAGTATCCAGGGCGACCGCGGATCGACGCCGACATCGAAGAACTGGTGGTGCGTCTCGCCAAGGAGAACAAATCCTGGGGTTACGACCGGATTGCCGGGGCGCTAGCCAACCTCGGGCATGAAGTAGCCGATCAAACCGTCGGTAACATTCTGAAACGCCACGGCATTCCGCTCGCACCAGAGCGTCGGAAGACCGCGACGTGGAGGGAGTTCATCCGCTCGCACATGGACGTCCTCGCGGCGACAGATTTTTTCACCACGGAAGTGTGGACTCAGGGCGGGTTGGTGACGTACTACGTTCTGTTCTTCATACACCTGGCTACTCGTCGAGTCCACGTCGCCGGCATCACGCCGCATCCGAACGAACAGTGGATGACTCAAGTGGCTCGCAACGTGACCATGGCGGATGTCGGCTTTCTGTCCTCGAGCCGATACCTCATTCACGACCGGGACACGAAGTTCTGCCAGTCGTTCCACCGGACCATCGAGGCGGTTGGCGTCACGCCCGTCAAGCTGCCTGCACGGAGCCCGGATTTGAACTCGTTCGCGGAGCGCTGGGTGAAGTCAGTCAAAGAGGAATGTCTCTCGAAGCTCATCCTGTTCGGCGAGAAGTCGCTCCGTCATGCGCTTAGGGCCGGCGACAAAATAAGTTCCCGTTTTCAAGACGGTCGGATGGTGTAGTTCCATTTGGGTAGAGTCTGGTCCTTTGTAACGGAAAGCGCCTGCATCCGCTCGTCAGTGATTTTGACGCCCTTCGGATAACGACGCCGGATAAGGTGTGCGCGTACTCGCAAACCGGAAGAGGTGGTGGTCGTGCGGATGTATTTGAGGATGGTTTCGTAGCTGTCGAGAGGCCTGCCCGCCCAGTTCTTGCTGATCTCGCTGAACAGACGGTGCTCCACTGGATTCCACTTGGATGTACCGGACGGATAGCGGGCTATGGTGATAGCGATGTCGTGGCGATTGCAAATCCGCGTTTGAAGCCCGTGCTTCCAACCCCGACACCGATAGCCATTGCTGCCCCCGGCGTCTGCCAATATCGCGAGGTCACGGGCTGCAGGATAGCGTCGCCGTCCTTCCGTTCGCCACCACTTCTCGATGGCATTCACGGCGAAGTCCGGGGTGTTGTACGAGGTACCAATGAACACTGTCCCGCGGTTCGCGAGCAGATCGTAGACGCCGTAGGGGATTGCGATGCCGTTCGATTCGGAACGGAAGTCATGGTCTTTGACGAGAGTCGGCTCGCGGTTCCAGGCCTGCCCGCCGTTTTTGAATAATCCCACCAGCTCCCGTTTCTTCGTGTCTACGCTGATGATGGGATGACCAGCTGCGGCAAAACGCTCGCGCAGTTCGGCGATACACGCGAATTGGGTATCGCGATCTTCGGACGTGGCACCGCACAGCTTCTTGTGGTTCACCCGCAACGAGAAGCCGAGCTGTTTGAGCAGTCGACCGACGGTTTTGCTGCTGACGTTCACACCGAGGCTTCTTAGCTCGCAAGCAATCTTGTCGGTGGTCCGCCGCGTCCATTTCACTCCCGTCATCGGATCGCCCGCGGTGTCGTGCTTCATGAGTTCTTCGATCTTGGCGATGACTTCTGGCTTTTTTTTGCACGGCGCGCCGTCCGCCACCCTTTCGCCGAACTCCGTCGAGCTCAACATCTCTCATTAGCAATTCCCTACGACCTCTGGCTACCGTGCTCGGATCCATCCCGAGCAGTTCGGCAGTCTGTTGGTCGCCACCGTGACCGAGCTTCATGGCCTCGACTCCCGCGTAGAGACGGCGCTGCTTTTCATCGAGCAGGCTGTAGAAAAGAACGATCGCAGCCTTCAACTCCACGGGGAGCACGCGGACTCCCCCGACCCAGCCCAACGTGGAAGGTGACGCCTCATGTACCTGGCGGGCCGAGAGCTGTTGCTTGCGCGTGCTCACATCGGTGGCCAGATACAGATATCGGCCGAACACCTGCTCGCGCGCCAATCTTTTCTCTCGGACCAGTTTCAACAGAGGAGCCTTGACGTCAACCTGCACCACGTCCTCGAGCTCGTCGACGTAGTAGCCTGCCTCACAGGCCGCGACCAACGCTTTTACCGTCGCAAGCAACGTCCCGTACTTCGAGAACCACACTGAGCGCAACGACCAAAGACCTTTTCGATCGAACTGGGCGATCTCGTCCAACGTGTAGTAGCTACCACGGTGGGAGTAGCTTGTCCGATACGCCAACTCATTGAGCTTTCGGAAGACGGTCGAGTCCACATCGGTACCCAACACTGCCTTCAAATCATCGAGGGTAGCTATTTTGTGCTTCCTCAACAGGCGGTCGAGATCTTCAGACTGATAGCTCGTAGGTCTCATAATAGGAGAAGTGCTCCTTGATAGGCGTAATCCTCCTACAATGAGGACCGTTTGTCAAACACGCGCTGGTTGCTGAAGATCTACAAATGTTCCGTTTCTAGGGAGCTTGCCAGGCTCTCGTGATGCCAGACGATATCGCGATCACGACCTGAAACAGGAAGAGTGTGCTCAAAACTAGACAGTTATTTTGTCGGCGGCCCTTAGGGAGTACGTCGTCTACTATCACCACGAGAGGAATCATCAAGGCAAGGAGAATCTGCTGCTGTTCCCAGCCAGCGACCAGTTACCTCAGTCCGAGCGCAAGGTGCGCTCCCGTGAACGGCTTGGCGGGTTACTACGTTTCTACCATCGGGAAGCCGCATGAGTATTTTGACCTCACGGGCATTCGTGCGCTCATGCAACCACGGCCAGATGCGACGAATGAGCACCCTGTCGCGTGCCTGCTGGGCCATTTCTTTCTCGAGTCCCACCCAGGGAGCACCAATGTAGTCGTACCCTCTGCCACACCAACCGCTGAGGCAGTCGGCGAAGACGAAGGCATCGGTCTGACAGATGAGGATGTATTCATAGGGGAGGAAACGTTCGTAGAAGCCAGGGGTGAGAAGGAGGCGGCTGTAGCCTCGGTGGCTCTGAAACCAGGCGCGGTCGAATCGTTCCACACGGAGCCGCTCATGCCCCCGGGCGAACTCGGCCGTGTTGAGCCCCGCGGGCGCGATGAGCACAATCGGCTTCTTCTTGAAGACGGTAAGGACGCGATCGTAGGATATCTTCTCCTCCGGTGTCACCAGGCTTCGATACACCGGAATCACGACCGCCGCCTCTTCACGCGCAGCTGAAGTGGCAAGCCGCACAATCGAGCGCAACATCACCCTGGGCAAACGTGGCAGGTAACGACGTTCAGTCTGAAGGTCCATCCCGGCATGTCAGGACGCGCCGGGACGGCCTCGGCGAGCGCCATTGGTGCTGGATGTCATACCGGAAGGCTGACTCGTGGAGAGCAGGATTCCGCGTCGAATGGCTTCAACAGGTCTTCGTTGCGCTGTGCGTAGGTCTCGCCCATGTTTGTAGTCAGCGTCGAAGGAGGAACACGGTTCCGGCGGCATTTGTGACCAAATCGGTGCCGGGACGCAAAGAGAGGCGGCCCCGAGCCCGGCCGCTCCTAACCTCCCCGTTCCCGGGGAGACTGACCAGTCAGGACTAGTCTACCTAGTATCGGTGAACCGGATGGGGGACGCCTACGGCTCCCTACGGGCGATTGTCGACACTGAACCCCTTCACGTACGTCATCGGCGCGCCGCTCGATCGGCGCGACTGGCCCTTGTCAGTCGATCCGAAGCGCTTTGACCGGCTGAATCGAGGCAGCTCGGTTCGCTGGAATCGCGGCAGATATCATCGCAGCGATACACAGCACCAGGTTGACGGCGACGAGCACGACCGGATCGGTTAGATTGCCGATCGACCACTGGGCTACAACCTTGTTAAGGCCCACGCTCAATGCGAGACCAGCGAAGAGGCCCCCGACGATGGCTAAGACCGCCGGCTGCACCGCAGCGTTTACAATGCGCCCGCGACCGGCACCGAGCGCCATACGGATGCCAAATTCTTTGAACCGGCACGCTACAGAGTACGACACGACACTGTAGAGCCCGACTACTGCGAGGATCAGCGCACACATCGCGAAGCCGAGCAACAGCAACGTCACAAACCGCTCACGGGCCCAGCCCGCGCTGGCCAGCGCGCCTTCGGCTGTGTAGACGCTTACGGGTTGATTGGGATCGACGGCACGGACGGCTTCCCGAATCGAACGGGTCATCGCAAGTGGGTCGCGACTCGTCCGAAGGATCGCATTCAGGGAGTCACTCAGCATTAGCGTGTACGGTACGTAGATCGACGGCGCCGGCGGCTCATGGAGACCGACATTGGGGGTGTCGCCCACGACCCCGATTATCTCGAACCAACCGTCGCTGCCGGGCGCCGCCAGCCGGTACGGGTTGGGTGGCTTGACGTAATCGGGCATTCGAACGCGCCGTCCGATCGCGGATTCGTCAGGCCACCACGCACGAGCCATCGTTTGGTTAACGACGGCGACGTGGGGCGTTCCACCGCTCTCTGAATCTGACCACACGCGGCCTCGAATGAGCGGGATCCTCATCGTCGAAAAGTAGTCACCGCTGATCCGTTGGACAATCGGTGCTTCGTCTCCGGGCGTGTCCCGGCCGGGAACCTCGACCACCGACCGTTGGCCCGACTGCGGTGGTATCCCGCTGTAGGTGGCGAGTGCGACCGACTCGACCTGGGGCACCTCTGCCATGCGATCCCGCAGGCGCTCGTAGAACGAGGCGCGGCCGGCCCATTCCCTGTACGTGTTCTCGGGAAGGTTGATCGTCGCGACGATCACATCGTGCGGATCGTAGCCAAGCGACGTCCGGTACAGACCGATGAGCACCCGGACGGTCGCGCCGGTGCTCGCGAGCAACAGCACCGTCAGCGCAATCTGAGCCGCGAGCAGGAGGTGATGCGCTCGCCGGCCTTCGACGCCGACGGTCGTCCGGACAGTCGCCGTCAGGAGTGGGCGCGAAAACGACAAGGCCGGTGACAGTCCAGAAGTTAGAGCCGACGCCATCGCCAGGCTCGCACTGAAGAGCAAGACAGGTACATTGACGGGCACTGCAATGAGATTCCCGACCGGAACCGAACCGGGGGGCAACAGCCTCAGCACAGCCGGCAGGCCCCAGTAGCTCGCCGCAACGCCCAGCGCACCGCCGGCGATTGCCAGGAGCAACGATTCTACGAGGAACTGTCGCACCAATCGTCCACGACTGGCCCCGAGGGCGGCGCGCACGACGAACTCATACGCCCGCGACGTGCCACGCGCCAACAGCAGGATAGACACGTTCGCGCATGCGATCAGGAGCAGCAACAGAGACGCCGCGAAGATCAACAGAAGGGGCGGCGCAAAGTCTGCCGCCCTTTGTGTGTCCACCAGACTTCGTACGAGCGGACGCACCCCCTGCGGAAAGCGCTGCGGGGCTTCCTCGGCGAAGTAGTCGAAGAGCGGCTGTAGTCGCTGTTCGGCCGTGCGTGGCGTGACGCCCCGCTTGAGACGGGCCTGGACGCCCCATGCGACGTTCGTATCGAACCTTAGATCAAGGGGAACGAGAACCTCCGGGCCAGTGAAAAAGTACTGACGTGGCAGCACGCCAATCACGGTGTAGGGTTCGCGGTTCAAGAAGAGGGTCTGCCCCACGGCCTCAGGCTGCCCGCCGAAGTGTCGCTGCCAGAACCGATAGGTGAGCACGACGACCCTCTGGGGCTGCTCTCCAGGCGGTCCGTCGGCCTGGTGGAAGACTCGCCCAAGGAGGGGTGGCACTCCGAGTACATCCAAACCGTTCGCGGACAAGTGCTGGGCGCTCACCGTTTCCGAGAGGTCATGGCCGGTCACCGTCATCACCCAAGTGTTCAAGGCGAAGGCGCCGTCCAGGACTTCGCTCTGTTGGAGGGCGGCGAGCTCGGGAGCCGTGACAAAGAGATTCTGCGTCGTCCGCTTGTCCGCTATTCCGAGCTTGACGAGCTGATTGCTGTCGGCGAATGGGAAAGGATTCAGTAGTGCCGCGTTCACGATGCTAAACAGGCCCGTAGCGGCGGCAATCCCGACTGCGAGGGAGACGACAGCCGTCGCAGCGAAACCGGGGCTTCGGCGGAACGTACGCAGCGCATAGCGCAGATCTTGCCAGCCTGTCCCTTGTAGTAGATCAGTTCTTGGCATCATCCCCGTCCTGTGCCAAAACTCGGCCTTTTGAAACAGGCCATAATATCAGCAGCTTAGTGTCTGTGTTTGCGACCGGGTCAAGAGCCGTGCTTCGGCTACCCACCCAACTTCTACCGGTCGGCAAGGGGTTCCGACAGCAACCGCCGCGCCGCTGCCAGGAGTCGATCCTTCCAGGCAACGCGTTCCCGCCAGTGGTCGGGGATGGCGTTCAGGCCGTAGAGGGCGCCGGCGAGCTGCCCCGTCACTGCTGCTACCGTATCGGCGTCGTCGGCCAGGTTGGCCGCGAGCAGCACCGCGCCGCGGAAGTCTCCGGTGCGGGCGACTGACCAGATGGCGGCTTCGAGCGTGTGAACGACGTACCCGCTGGAGCGGGTCGTATCCCGTGTCCGTCCTCGCCAGCTGCCGGCTATGACCTGAGTGATTGCCGCCGCTCCCGTGAACCGTCTCGGAGCCAGAACGTCCGAGAACGGTGACCCGGCGATGGCGTCCGCTAGGAGCTCGCCGAACGCCCGGCAGGCGTCCACTGCTTCCTCGGCTCCGTGGGTCGTCCGGGACTAGTCGGCGGCTGCTGCGAGCAGGCGCGGCCGGTCGTGCCTGAACTGGAGCGCAACGGGGGCGAGCCGCATCAGCGAGCCATTGCCTGCGCTCCAGGGATCGGTCGAACCCGCGACCGGGTCACCCGTCCGGAGGTACCGGGTGAGCGCTTGGCAGGTCGTGTTTCCGATGTCGAAGCAGTCTCCGCTCCACGAGTAGTCTCCGTCTCGCCACCACTTCACGAAACGGTCCATCAGGTCCCGGCAGTCGAGCGTCTTGGATTCCGCCAGGCTGTCGGCAAGGGCCAGCGCCATGGCCGTGTCGTCGGTCCAGCCACCGGCCGGCAGATCGAAGGGGCCGCCACCGACCATGTCTTCTAGACGCGGCTGCGTATCGCGAGAGCAGAATTCGAGCGTCGTGCCGACCGCGTCGCCCACCGCCAGACCGAGGAAGGCCCCGAGCGCCCGGTCGTGGATGTCGTCCGCGGTCCGGGATGGAACCGATGGTGCTTGTGCCGAACACTGCCTCACGTGAGCCAGCTGGGAGTCGTTCTCGATGGTCCATTCGCGGGCGTCGCGCACGCGGCGGATCGCATCGTCCGGTTGCACGCCCAACTCCACCAGCAGGCGGGCTGTGATGGTCCCGGCGCGTCCCAGACCACCCCGGCAGTGGAGCAGCACGTCGAAGCCGAGCCGCAGCCGGTTCCTGATGGACTCGCCGGTGGCCTTCCAGGCGTGCTCGAAGTCCTGTTCCGGTGCCTTGGTGCACAACTCGCGATCTCGGTCCACAATTGTCCTGTACTCGCGGATTCGAGGTTCCCCATGAGCATTTTCAAACGCACTCAGCGGAAGTATGTGAAGAAGGCCTATAGCGTGAGGAATTGGCGTGAATATGAGGCGGGTCTACGCAACCGTGGGAGCCTGACCGTCTGGATCTCGCTCACCGCCGGCAAGCTTGTGAACTGGGACGCGCCCCGGCCGAGGAGGAGGAAACCGGGCCGTCAACGCAAGTACTCGAACCACGCCATCGAGACGGCTGTCACCCTGGGCATGGTGTTTCATCTGTCATCTAGGCAGAGCGAGGGATTGCTGCGGTCGTTGTTCGCTCTGATGAAGCTAGACAATGATGTGCCCGATCACACCACGATTTCGAGGCGCAAGGCGAAGCTGGGTAAGGTCCCCTTCTACCAAGACAAGCAGAAGACGCCGTTGCACATCTTGATCGACAGCAGCGGTCTCGCTGTCCACGCCGGCCAGCTGCGCAGAGCACCAAAGAGCAGGGACTATCGCAAGCTCCATCTGTGTGTCGACGAGCAGAGTGGCGAAGTCGTCGCCGGCGAGCTGACGAGCAAAAGAGCCCGCGATTCATCGCGGGTTGCATCGCTTGTCGGACAGATCGACAGTCCCATCTCATCGGCCAGAGCTGACACCGCATACGACGCCAGCGGCGTCTATGAGGCGATCGAGAATCACAGCGCTCATCGTTCGCCGAGGGTGCTGATACCGCCGCGCAAGGGCGCCCAGCTCGCATCGGGGCCGGCGAGCAGCCGACAGCGCAATCGCAACATTACAGCACAAGCTCGGCTCGGCAAACGAAAGTGGCACACAGAATCGGGCTACAGCAACCGGAGCAAAGTCGAGACAACGTTCCATCGCTACAAGGCTATCGTGGGCTCAGCGATGCGAGCGAGAGGGTTGGCGGCACAGAGAGTCGAGGCAAGGATCGGGTGCAAGATTCTGAACACCATGACGGCGCTCGGGATGCCTGATAGCGAGATGATCGGATGATGGGAGTCGGGGCCAAGCGAGCTATCGGCCTCTATCGGAGTTGTGCACCAAGGCAGGTCGGCACCGCGTCGTGTCCAAAAACACAAACGCGTTGCCAAGCCCTTGATGGTTGCGCTCTTCATAATGATGATAGATGAACTCGGCGACGGCCCGGCGCGCGGGTCTTAGAGTTCGTTTGTATTTTTGGACACGACGCGAAGTAGTCCTCACTAGACTCGAGTGCCCTCTCGGCGTGGTCGTGTAACAGCGCTCGAGCTTCGGACTCCGACGGAGTGATCTCGGGTGGGTGCCACGAGCCAAAGGGAGGGAGAAACTCCGCGCCCCATTGAAAATCAAGGACGCGTCGCTCCGGATCGTCCTTGAAGGCGAGCCGTTTCTCCCACGCGTAGAAGAGGCTTCGAGCCAGGGACATCGACGAAATGAGAAGATTGCTAGTCGGCACCGGACGCCTCGCTGTAGTCGCGAAGCATTTTCTTGAGCTCCATCTGGTGAAGCTCTTCTTGCCCAACCATGGTGCGCGCGAACTCCTCCAGGTAGATGCTCGCATCCTCTACCGCTTCGAGGAGGTCGACATAGAGCTTCACAGCGTTCTTCTCGTGGTTCACGCTTTCCTGGAGAATCGCCTTGAGCGAATGCTGAAAGGTCTCTTCGAGGGGCGCCACACTGAGCGATGGGTGGCCACCGAGGCCAGTCAGAATCTCACCTACCTGTTGAGCATGGTCCAAGGACTCGGAAGCCTGTGCCTTCATGAATTCCACGATCGGCAGCCGATTGGGGCCGGTCACCATGAGCGCATAGTGGGTGTAGCGAACGACCCCCGCGAGCTCCTGCTCCAAGATCGAATTTAGTCTTTTGACGGTTTTTTTGGTGTCGAGCTTTTCCATACCTGCACATGCTATCAAGTCGGGGGTCTTCCAAGACAGCCGACCAGCGGGCGGCGGGTGTTTGCTCCGTTTACTGTTGCCGGCTCGTCCACATCGTCGTGCGAGGACGGCTGTGCCTTCTATTTATTCGTCCGCTGTCCGTATGGTGCAAATAGTACGTCGAGCTCGACGTCGGCCTGTAGAGGGTCGATGACCGGATCTGCCCGAAGCGAGGATTCGATGGGCCGCCAGCCGAGGTCAATGCCAGAACGATACGAAACTCACGGGGCGGCTTGGACGGCACTCGAACTTATCTACTCAGGCAACCGCACGATAGTAATAACGAAGTAGGCCACCGCATCCTGTGCCAAAACTCGGCCCTTTTGAAATAGACCACAAATCAGCAGCTTAGACGCCCTTGGAATCCGCGCAGAATCGAGGGTATTTCACGCCGCAGGGCTGGCTTCCGAACCCTGGGCTGCGGGTGGCGAGCGACAGGCCCACCGGGGGTGCGCACGGCTGGCTCAAATCGGCTGCGTGGCGAGCTACGGGCAGTGAACTTCGCACCCGGAAGTCCTTTATTAGACTGGACTTGGTGCTTCCGCCATCAAGTGTTGCTACGCCGTGTTTGAATGCTAATGTCAGCTGGCCTGCCTGTGTCGGCGAACGCCACTAATTAAGGATGTCGGCGTGCACACGAAGGTGTCCCTGAACGTCAGGCACCGTGTGGTCAGCCCAGCCCGCATCGCCGAAAGAACTGCGTCTCCCGAAATCAGGCTTAAACTCTAGCACACGAGCGGGTTACGCCGTCCTGTGCCAAAACTCGGCCCTCTTGAAATAGCCGATAAATCAGCAGCTTAGCGTCTGTGTTTTGCGATGGTGCCAAGGGCCGTGGGCTTTACAATCGTCTGGCCCGAGGGTGTTATCTTCGGATCCATCATGACGTACCATGTGCAATTCCTACTGTTGGTCAGGCAGCCGTTGTTCGATCGGGCAGCCCTGCCGCTCACACAGACCTCATGGGCGCTTCCGCCATTAAGTGTTGGTAAAATGACACTAAGACTTTACGGTGCATTAAATTACAGACATGGTTTTTCAAAAGGGCTGAGTTTTGGCACAGGACGGGAGCGAAGGGGGCTGACCAAGGGAAATCCGCTACGGCAAATCAGGTCCCGGACTCAGCGCCGGGCAGGGAGTGAATATGGACAACCCTAAACGGGCACGAAGCGGGAAAGCGCGGAAACAGCCAAGGGAGTGCGCCTACGTTCGGTCCCCTGATCTGCGAAATGCGCTGGAGCGGATACGGCAGGTAGCCTGCCGGGATAAGGGAGCACGGTTCACAAGAAAGTGAACTGGATACTCGACGCGGACATCCGTGGATTCTTCGATGCCATCGACCACGGATGGCTGATGAAAGTCGTCGAGCATCGAACACTGCACCCGTATCCCGAACAGCGACTGCGCGTCATGACCTGAGGTAGGAGCCCAGTGCGTTAGGAGCGCTCGCTGGGATCTGTGCGGGGGGCCGCCCGTAAGGGCGGTCCCTACCGCGAAGGCGACCACCAACAAGGTCAAGGGCTGGATCGGCGTGCTCATGACCGAGGATTCTAGCTCCCATTGGCCAACCAAGCGTAGACACGTTTATTACGAAACAGCCCGACGCGCGGGTCTTGAGTTCGTTTGTATTTTTGGACACGACGCGGAAGCACCCACAACAGCACCCAAAACTCGCGGTCGACATTCGAGAACCGCGGCCGTTTCACCGAACGGCGGAGCACGGCGATCTGCTGCCGAAGAGCGAGATTCTCGAGAGCTAGCTCGCGACGAGCCTTGAAGACAGAGACGAGAGCACGAACAAACGACGAAATCATGTCGGCATGGTCCCGGCAGACGGAGACTAATCAAGTTCGGTGCGCACGGATGAATAAATAGAAGGCACAACGCTCCGTAGGTCTGGTCTCGGTCCCGTACCAGGTACCGAGGCGCCGTGTCCCATGGAAAAGCATCGACCATTTGCTTGCAACGTGGATGATCTCTTTGGCAACGGTCATCCGCCGGATACCGTCGTCGCCTGCGCATTGGCCTATCACGCATTTCGCACCGGCCGCGCTCCGGGTGACTACGGCATCACGATCTGACGGCCGACGCCGCAAGACAACCCGTGGCGGCATTGTCAAGTTGAGGCTGACTGCCGTATCTGATGCCCAGCATGGCGGATTCACGACCGGCTCGAGCCCTAGCTCTTGTGCACGGTCGCGGCGTAGGCTGGGACCAGGGTGTCTAGCCCGCCGTCGTCAAGCCCGATACTCTCGCCCCCGCGTGTTCGCTGTAGCCGTGGAAACCGAAGAGAAGCAGCGCGGGTCCAGGATCGGACGCGGCACTGATCAGATACTGTCCATGGGTCCGTGCCTCGATCGTTTTCGACTGTGGGTGCCTGACTCATTGTCGGCCTGCCGGTACTGGCGCGCCAAGGGGATAACGTCTATTCGCCGTCGCGTCCCTTGCGGTTGTGCTCCGCAAAAAGTCTATCCAGCGTTGATTGCGCGTTTTAGACCTGCTATGGTCGGCTGCTTCCAGCCGATCTTCTTTTTTTGCGGATCACAGCCGTGGGTGAAGGTGACCTACGTAACTTCGTCGGAGCGCTCGAGGAAGGAAGTCAAAGCCCAAGTTCCGAATGTGACCCGAGGCGAACGAGCCGCAGCGTGTCGGCGTCGGGCCTCTGGTAGATCAGCAGCAGGTCGGGCTTCACATGGCAATCGTGGTGATCTTTCCAGTCGCCGCTCAGCGCATGGTCGTGGTGCTGTGGTTCCAGCGGCTGGTCATCGGCTAGGGCATCCAAGATTGGCATCAACCGGGCGTCGAGTGACGCCCGGTACCTACCCCTGGACTCGCGCCTGTAATCGCGCTTGAACTGGCCGGTGCGCTCAATCTTGCGCATGCAGGTCGTCCATGAGAGCCTGCACGCTATCGAACTGAGGGAGGCCGCCCTTTCGGGCTTCCTTCATCGCCTTGATGGTCTGAGCGTTTGGAATCAGCGGTGCGAACGGTAGGGCCTTTTCCTGCGCAACCTTGGTCAGCAGTAGCCGCACGGCATCGGATATAGTCAGGCCCATTGCGGCCAGCACGGCGGCCGCATCTTCTTTCACCGCCCCGGCGATGCGGGCCTGGACAAGTTGATTTGCAGCCATCGGTCGATTCTCCTTTGGATTACTTGAATGACATTATCATGCAAAAGATAGATTTTTGCAATTGAGAGAAAAAGATAGCTTTTAGGGCGGGACCATCACACTCGCCGGTTCCTAAACCTCTCGAAGGCTAGACCGGATGTTTCACCTACCCGAGTCAAATTCTAGAGGTACTTTTTGACGGCCCCGAACTCGGCGGTTTCGCTTCGGCGTAAGACCCCGTCCTGTGCCAAAACTCGGCCCTTTTGAAATAGACCATAAATCAGCAGCTTAGTGTCTGTGTTTGAGGTTCGTTGAGTGCGCCCCGCAGGCGCGTATATCCCCACGTCGGGTTCGCCTGCGCCACGCGTACAATGAGCTCACGGATGTCCTTCGCCGTCGGAGGTCGGCCTGGGCTCCGGTTCTTGCTGCCATCGTCCTTGGCTGCGATGAGGTAGCGGTACCAGCGCAGAAGCGTAGCGGGTGTGGCAACGGACGCAATCGGGGCCAACGCCTCGCGGCCCAAAGCCTGGGCCTTGACGGCGAGCTGCTAGAGCGCGAACAAACGACGACGTCATGCCGGCATGGTGCCCGCAGACCGGAGACTAATCAAGTTCGGTGCGCGCGGATGAATAAATAGAAGGCACAGGTCGCTTAGGTTTCGCAAACAACATGGATCAGTCGAACGAGATCCGTATCGCGACGGACGAGGGCGCCGTCTATCGCGTCCAGGTACCAGCCGGCCTGATGAGCGACATTGTGAAGCCCGTCTGGTCCAAATACTCGAACGCCCAGCGGGTCAGCAGTTTGCACCTTCCCAAAGGCCCGAGGCCGTGAGTTCGTTCGTGTTTTTGGACACGACGGGATCACACTTGACTCGGTATGACTTTCCGTACGTCCTTCAGTCTCAGATGGCATTCCTCTGCGGTGCCGCCGAAGATATGGGATTTGACGAAAGGTGACTCGTTGCACCTTGACGATAACGACTCCTCGATGTCATTCAAAATGCGACCTCCGTTCTGTTGGAAGTACCAGAACGCGCTGTCCAGTAGCGGAGTTGTCCCGGAGTGGGCGTGGACGTAGGCAAGTGTCAGGAGAATCTCGAGCTTGTCGAAGATCAACGTGTACCGGGTATCGTCCGGGACGATGCGCCGGGCATGTGGATGCAGGCACTCGCGCAGGCTCTTACTCAGGGTCGAATTGATGACTGGGTCAGACTTTGCCAGGCGAACTGGATGAAGCACCTGTATCGCGGCCTCTTCCTGCCGATACCGGGTGCGAACGGGCGTCTTCAGCAACCGCGCCAAGAACCACAAGCTGTCTGCCTCGACCGCCCCGAGTCCCAGCGCGTGCAACAAGAGCATCGCCGGGTATCTTTGCAGGTCGACCTCACTGTCACTTGCGGGCCAGTCCTTTGAACCGAGCCGGCCCAACGCCCGTTCCCATGGGCGGATGTGCTCTTGTTGTTCTTCTTCCGCCCAGGAACCTCCCGTTATTCCCAGTGCAAGCAACGTCGAGCAAGCCGCTTCGAAGCTGCGCATCCGCGCGTTGACAGCGTCGTCATCCTCCCTTGAGAGATTACCGGCGAATGCATCGTCGGAAGTCGTCTCGACCACCTGCTCGACGGTATCGTCGAGGAGATCGGACAGCCGAATCCGATGCCGGGATTCGGCGAGGTAGCCCTTCAGACTTGCGACAGCCGCTTCGGTGGACAGTGGATGCGGCCGTGCGAACTCCTCAAGGGATTCGACGTACTGCTGGAGGGCACCGAAGAAATCGTCAGCGTCCTTGATCGGCATCAACTTGGCCCCACGGTGCGCGATCAAGAGCCTGGCCTTGTCTGTAACTTCTCCACGCGCTACCCAGTACGTCGTGAACCGCCGCGATGACGCGCGGTACAACGCCTTGCGCAGAGCTTCGTCCCAATCCGCTGACCAGCCGCAAACAACTAAGCCGAATTCGTCGAAGACGCGATCCAGCAGGTGATTAAACTCCGCGGGATACGAATCGAGCTCTGCCTGGGTGTTCCTGATCCGCGTGTCGAGGTAGTCACCGTGCAACTTGACGACGCAGCAGCGCGTGTGAATCAGTGGCAACGCGCCCTGTAACTGATCCGGTGTGGTCAGCACTGCCGGTGCCACACCAGCGTCGTACAACGCCGTCTCGATCAGGCGGTCGAAGTTCGTCGTGAGAATGACCCGAATGAAGCGCTTCGCAGCCAGCGCTGCGATCGCTCGGTGTGTTGCGGTCGGCCGCTTGGTGCCCTCCTCATGGTCGTCCGCGCTCAGCTCGAAGTAGCCGCGCAACAACTGCTGCCGTTCGGCCGTCGTCCCGCAGAGCGCGTCCAGTAGGTCAGAGTAGTCCGCCTCCTTGCTGAATGCGCTCCAGTACCACTGTTCCGGGTCGGGATCGCACGTCTCCTTGCGGAGTGCCGCGAGCTTCCGCACCAAGTCGAGCGTAATCTCCCGGCCCGTGGGGATGTTCGCGGCCCGCGATACGCCCGATCCGGCCAGAACCGCATAGACGCCGGGATTGGCATGCATCGAGAACGCCAGCGACTCCGTTGGACTGATCATGCGGTGAACTTCCGCGCGCTCCGAGAACTCAGACGCCGTAACGACCAGACCCAGGTCATCGACGCTCCTGCCCGCTCATGTCGTAGCTGCTTCGCAAGCCGTCCTACTCCCCCCGCACCAGCATCGGACCGGTCATGGCATCGAGGGTCAGATAGTACGATCTGGAACGTCTCGACATCGTACACTACACCGTCCACCCGATCCGAGAGCGACCGATGCGGCTGTCGTGCGTCGAACTCGTGTCGATGACCGCGCCGATGAACCTCCCGATCGCGCCTTGGATCCCGGTCGCGTCCCCAAACCAGATCATACCCCTGGTCCCGGTCGGAAACCGGCCAGTCCGGGGAGCAGTCCACGTCGAGTTTTATCGGTTCACATCGACCGTCGCCGCCATGACTGGGGTCATGAATCGCGTCGTGTCCAAAAACACAAACGAACTCAAGACCGGCTCGCCGGGACGTTTCGGATGAGAGGTGTATAGGCTTGGTTGGCAATGGAAGCTAGAATCCTCGGTCATGAACACGCCGATCCCGTCCTGTGCGGTGCTTCCGCCATCAAGTGTTGCTACGCCGTGTTTGAATGCTAGTGCCAGCTGGCCTGCCTGTGTCGGCGAACGCCATTAATAAGGATGTTGGCGTGCACACGAAGGTGTCCCTGAACGTCAGGCACCGTGTGGTCAGCCCAGCCCACATCGCCGAAAGAACTGCGTCTCTCGAAATCAGGCTCAGACTCTAGCACACGAGCGGGTTACGCGGCAGCCACCAACACTTAATTGCGGAAGCACCGAACTGGGGTGGTTATAACATGAACGACAAAGAGAGCGATTCTGTGTCATTACCCAAAGAGGAGATCGTAGACTCCCTCAAAGTCTTCAAGCAACGGCGGGATTACCTGCTGCACGAAGATGTCGCCGCGTTTGATCACTATTGCGAACGCTTCGTTGAATTCTGCGACTCCAATCCGCTCGTTCAAAGGATTCTAGCGCCGCTTGAGAAGAAATTCGAAACAGATGTTGACGCTTGGTGGGTCGGTGCGACAGATCGCAGGACGAAAATGTCGTTCCCTTCAGATCAAGATGAGGAGCTCGTGCTGCGCTATCGGGTTATTAGATCTGCTAGGGAAAACGATATCCGGATCTTCGAATTGGGCCTTGTCTACGGGAAGCACGAGCGTGATGAGGCAGTTGAGTTTTTCCGGACGCTCGTGCTCCGCCCGTTTGCAGAAGTTCTGTCCCAGCGACTTGGCGACGCCGCCGATTTGGCGACGCCGGAGGCGCGAGCTGTGCAGGCCGTTCCCCTCAGTCGTATTCCGCGCCCTCGCCAAGTTCGAATTTTTCTAAGCCACAAGTCCGTCGACAAGCCACTCGTCTACCGCTACTACCACGCTCTGAAAACCCTCGGCTTCAATCCTTGGCTTGATGAGCCGGAAATGTCCGCTGGTGCGAACTTAGAGCGGGAGCTTTTGCAAGGATTCGAAGAGTCTTGCGCCGCGATATTTTTCATCACCGAACGTTTCACCGACGAAAAATACTTGGCTACAGAGGTTGACTATGCGGTCCTTCAGAAGCGCAAGAAGGGCAAGAAGTTTGCGATTATCACTCTCCGCTACGCCGACGTGGCACCAGTGCCTGGGCTTTTGACTCCCTACGTTCACAAAAAGGTGACCAATGACCTTGATGGGTTTAACGATCTGATCAAGGCGTTGCCAATCGAACTGGGCTCGGTTCGTTGGAAAGCTGAGGCAGTGTAATCATGAACTTTGGGGCTAAGACGAGGCTACGCCATTCCTATTTCCGCGGAAACCGGGACGGCTCTCTCTGTTTCCTGTTGGAACTTCTCCACAGAACCCGTCGTGTCAAAAAATACAAACGAAATCTAAGCCCCGTGCGCCGGGCCGTCACCGAGTTCATCTATCATTAGAATGACGTTTCATACTGCCTCATCATGTCATGTTGTTGTTTCAAAAAGGGTTCGTTGTTCGAGTGATTGCGATGCGGGGTTCCGATTCTGACGGATCCTCTCGATAACCTTGCGAACACCCGGTTGATCAAGTTGTTGCCTATTAAGAACCCAAGGTCCATCAGGCAGCGGATGCATGGCTTTCAGCTCACCTCGTTCGACCCTGTGCCGGAGGGCGCTGCCAGAGACGCCAAGATAGGCGACCGCTTGAGTTAGGTTCATCCAGCCTTCTGCCTCTTGCCGTGGGGGTGAATACTTAGCGATCCCGCGCTTATTTCGAAGGGAAACAACTCTCTCTCGGGTCCAGCGGTTTCCACGACCGGTGAGTAGGCCGTTACGGTTCAGGTAAGCTGCTACGACATCATCAGTACAAACTAGCGTCAGAGTTCGTACCGCATCGACGATGTCCTTTGACGTATGGAGACTGTTTTGCCCGCGGCGACGAATCGGTACGCGCAATTCAGTGTGCGTGCCGCCTTTCCAATGAATCACGAGTGAGGTTTCACCGATTGTTCGGTCGATGTCGACAATCACCTCTTCAATCAGCGCACGAACGATGCGTTTCTTCAGCCGGACGTCCGTCTCTGGATCACTCCATACGCGACCGAGATCTTCGGCTAGCTGTTCGAAAACCTTCAGGTCCGGCGCCACCACTTGCTTTCGCTGAGCTTCCTGTTGCGTGATCCTATCTTCGAGCTCTTGAAATTTTTCGAGTGCGATATTCCACCGTCTTTCCAGCTCATCAACCACCAGGCGGTTTGCTGGGTCAGCGGTATCGTATTGTTTCCAAGAGCGCTCCGCTGTGTAGCGTGCTGCCTCGAGGTCCAGACGCAGCGCTTCGACGACGTCATCCTGCTTGCAAGCAACTTCTCGCTGTGCGAGCATCGCTGCCTCTATGGCACCAGGCTCGATCACCCGGAGCACTTCACCGGCTACAGCATCGTCTACTGGCTGACTTCCGAAACTGATACAACGAGCTTCCGCATTGTTCAGCGCTCCCCGACCACACATGTAGCGCGCAACGTCGCAGTTCCGGCCCGTGTAGACCACCATCAGCTTGCGGCCGCAACGCCCGCACCGCAGCAAGCCCGACAGGAGCGCTCGCCCCTTTTTTGCTGCTCCAGGTCCAGGGCCGTTCGGCCATTGAGCGTTGTTTGAGATCATCTCTTGGATCCGCTCAAACTCTTCGCGAGCAATATAGCTCTCATGGTGATCGTAGAGCAAAGCAAGCCACTCTTCTTTCGGTTTTCGCCTGATTTTCTTGCGAGCGACTCCACTCTCAAACTCAGTCGTTACTTCGGTCTTGCCGTAGGTGTAGGCGCCCGCGTGGATCGGGTCCTGCAAAATTCGTATCACCAGCTGGTAGGTGGGGCGTTTCCATACGGTCTCCCAGCCCGTTGTGCCATACTCGCGCACAGGGATTTCTAAACCGTGCTCGATGAACCACAGCAAGGTTTGGCGGGCTGAGCCAAGCTCGAGAAACTTTTGGAACACTAATCCTATGGTCCGCTGGACACGGCGGTCTGGCTCCTTCACGATGCCTTCGTCGGTCGTGATATAGCCAGCAGACCTTATGACGACCAACTCTCCACGTCGCGCCTTCTCGTGACGAGCCTCTACGGCGCGAAGCCTTAGGATATCGAGCTCGTATTCGTTGAGACTGCCTTTCAATCCTAGAAGCAACCTGTCGTTACCGCGGCGAGAATCGTAGATCGTCTCCTGATCGATAAGAAGAGTGTCGACCACTCGACACACTTCCACCAGCTTCTGCCAATCCCGACTGTTTCGAGCGAAGCGTGATACTTCCCGGGCGGCTACCGCACCGACCTTGCCTAGGCACACTTCGGCCACCATACCTTCAAACCCGCTACGGTGCGTCCCACCAGCCGCTGAGCGGCCGAGGTCCTCGTCAACGACCGCGACTTCCTCCCAGCCGAGTTCCTTGAGTCGGTCCTCCATGGCGTATTGGAGCCGTCGGCTCTCTTCGTTACGGGCAACCTGATGGGGGGAGGATTGCCGAACATAGAGAACAGCTTTACGTGCGAGGTGTTGCTTTCTGATCTTCTCACTCATCCTTTGTCCTCCTCTCTACTTCGTTCGTGGATTTTGTTGCCCAGTGCTCACGGAGCATCTCCGCCGTCAATCGAGTTACCGCTTGCCTGACGTCTTCCGGAAGACTGCGCCACAGGGGGAGAACTCTGTTTCGATCGAAAAACCGAAGTTGCTCCGCTCGACGAAATCGATGTATCACCTTCATCAGCACCTCCTTCTACGTTCGAACAACGATGCTGATCTTGTACCCTTGCCAACGGAGGCGCACACACCGTCTCGTCCAGCAGTTGCCTAAGTTCTACCAAGGCTTTCCAATGAACGCGGGGTCGGTCAGTCAAACGCATCCGTGAACAGACGGCACGGTCAAACATCCAGACCGGAAGTTCGGTCCAGACTCGTTGCGGTTCGTCTTCTACCGTGAAGCGAACGGCTGTGTGCTTGCCCCACTTTCGCCGGCCGCGGACAAGAATCCTACGTCCGTGGAGCGGATGCCAAGGATAGTGGAGTTCAAGAAACTCGCGATTGTGGGCACTGTGTTGCCGAGCACTATCATGGAGAGCGCAACCATCAAGGGCTTGGCAACGCCTTTGTGTTTTTGGACACGACGGGCTTGAGCGCACGGCGTTGCCAATATCTTGGGGTCGGATCGGTCCTGAATGCCTCAACTTGACAGTGCCGCGCCGCCATATGGCGGACGCGGACGGGCCGCTTCGACAGGGCTTCGGCCAGCACGTCGCCGGCCGGGTTGTCGGTCCGGTAGCCTTGCGCGATAGCCCACTTCATGACTGCGCTGATACAATTCGCTGTCGTCACATCGGGATATAGAACCCGAAGGATCAAGACATGATCGAACTGCTGTCCAACCCGCTCGTAGACTTCGTCAGCCGCGTCGCACTGCCAGGGCTGTCCGTTCTGGTTGCGATTTTGACGCTAGCTGTGCTGCTGTTCACGCTCCGGCGGGTCAGCCTGACGCTGACACGCAGTATTACTCCACAAATCGAGTGCTATCTACGTGTTCGCCAGTCCGGCCAAGTGTTCGATTTCGTGATTGCCAACTTCGGATTGGGTAGCGCGTACCGTGTCAGTTTCAGCCTTGACGCCGATGAAGAGGACTTTGCTGCGCACAACGTCATGATGAAGCAGCGTGGTACGGACACGCCTTTTTCTGTAGTTGAACCAGGTGGACAGATTACCAATATGTTCGGGTTCGGCCCAGGCTTGCTGGGAAAAGATCCTGCTTTGAAGCCGTTCAAAGCCATCGTCACGTACGAATGGCAGCCTTTTTGGTCGAAACGGCGACGCATCGAGAAACGACACTACGACATAGATGTCCGTCCCTTTTCTGGACTGGTTCGGGAGCGGAAGAAAGATGAAGTCGCCGAAGCACTAAAGGCCGAGCTTCCGAAAATTGCTAAAGCCATTGGGGTTATACAGAGGCCCCCTGTACCGGCCGACAGGAAGAGTGGAGGAGAGGCGTTTTTTAGGCGTATCGCGAGTTTGATGCCAGGCCTTTTCGCAGAGATGCGATCTGATCTGAAGTCCTTTCCAATGAAACGTGAGTTCATCTTGATGCCCAAGACGGCAACGTACGACGCTGGATGTCGAGAACTGCTGTCGTATTACTACGAAGACCACGAGGATCTTGCCGACAAGGTTGGTCTCTTGGTGAACGAGGGAGTTGTGACCGACATCACCTACAACATGGTTGACCGATACATGATGTCAGAGGCTCTGGTCGAGTACCTTGAAGGGGGTGCAACGGGCGACCAGAAATGACAGACATCATGGTTGTTGATACGGCCATTGTGGAGATGAAGAGGTGGCGGAGGGACGAGGTTGGTGTACGGTCTTGAAGTGGCTCCGCAGACGGTGCCTTGGGTCCTTCAGAAGCCGTTTCTGAACGTGGGATGCGACGAGTGGAACGGCCGCTCAGCAACAGTATGAAGCACTAAATATAAATGGGTCTACGCGGATTCGTGTGGGTTGAAGACGGCATTTCTGGGTAATGGCGGAAGGAATGCCGCCACGATCTTCAGCTTGAGATATTCCTCGTCGCGATAGCCGTAGGCGCGTCGTTGCAGCACACGGATTTTGTTGTTGACCCCTTCAACTAGGAGGCGCAGACGTTCCCGTCTGGTCAAAATACTCGAACGCCCAACGGGTCAGCAGTTTGCACCTTTCCAAGGGCCGCTTGAATCTGCCATCGCGGTCGGATACGTATTCCAGTTCAGCGGAAGGAGTCGCGATGGACTGGAAGACCATGCTGAGCTCGTCGTCGTGAGGTCAAAATACTTATGCGGCTTCCCGATGGTAGAAACGTAGTAACCCGCCAAGCCGTTCACGGGAGCGCACCTTGCGCTCGGACTGAGGTAACTGGTCGCTGGCTGGGAACAGCAGAAGATTCTCCTTGCCTTGATGATTCCTCTCGTGATGATAGTAGACGACGTACTCCCTAAGCGCATGACGGAGCGACTTCTCGCCGAACAGGATGAGCTTCGAGAGACATTCCTCTTTGACTGACTTCACCCAGCGCTCTGCGAACGAGTTCAAATCCGGGCTCCGTGCGGGCAGCTTGACAGGCGCGACGCCAACCGCCTCGATGATCCGGTGGAACGACTGGCAGAACTTCGCGTCCCGGTCGTGAATGAGGTATCGGCTCGAGGACAGAAAGCCGACATCCGCCATGGTCACGTTGCGAGCCACTTGAGTCATCCACTGTTCGTTCGGATGCGGCGTGATGCCGGCAACGTGGACTCGACGGGTAGCCAGGTGTACGAAGAACAGAACGTAGCACGTCACCAACCCGCCCTGAGTCCACACTTCCGTGGTGAAAAAATCTGTCGCCGCGAGCACGTCCATATGCGAGCGGATGAACTCCCTCCACGTCGTGGTCTTCCGACGCTTTGGTGCGAGCGGAATGCCGTCCTGTGCCAAAACTCGGCCCAGCCGGCATCGACGAAAGAACCGCGCCTCTCGAAATCAGGCTAAAACTCTAGCACGCGAACAGGTTACGCGGCGGCCGCCAACACTTGACTGCGGAAGCACCATTTGGACCAGACGCGAGAGAAAGAGGTCAAGATTCTATCTGAATATTGGCGTTGCTCGGGTTACAGCATTCCGAGTCCCGCACACAGCGACAACCGCCGACCGCTAGGAGAGCGCCGAGCACCGGAGCTGTGAGATAGATCCAGAGAGCTTGGACGTGTCCACTCACCAGCGCGGGTCCGAGGGAACGCGCAGGATTCATCGACGCACCCGAGACGGGTCCCCCTAAGAGAGACCCTAGGGCGACGGCTCCACCTACGGCGACTCCTGCCACTAGGCCCTTCTCTTTTGCGCCGGTGGAAACGCCGAGAATCACGAACATCAGAATGGATGTGAGGAGCACCTCGAGAACGAAAGACTGCGAAGCCCGACCAGCTGGAATTGTCGCGCCGAGGGTCTGGCTCTCCAGAAACAACGCACGAACGATGAGGCTGGCAGCGAGGGCACCTGCGGACTGACTAACGACGTAGGGCGCAACCTCACGGCGCGACATTCGCCCCGAGGCCCAGAACCCTAGTGTCACGGCGGGGTTCAAATGCGCACCGGAAACGTCCCCCACCGAATAGATCATTGCCATGACCACCAGACCGAACGTGAGGGCCACGCCTACGTGGGAAATAACTCCCCCGTTGAGCTCGTTAATGACGATGGCGGCGGTGCCCGCGAACACGAGCGCAAAGGTACCAATGGATTCAGCCAGGTAGCGTTTCATGGGGCCCCGATTATAACGGCTAGGCGGAAGTCGCTACGGTGAGTCGCGCGAGATGATCCGCGGTATGCTCCTGACCGATCGTCTCGCATCGCCATCCCGTCCTGTGCCAAAACTCAGCCCTTTTGAAATAGACCATAAATCAGCAGCTTAGCGACTGGGCCAAGGGCCCTTAGGCTCTACAGTTACCCAAAACCCGCGGTCGACGTTCGAGAGCCGCGGCCGTTTCACCGAACGGCGGAGGACGGCGAGCTGCTGCCGAAGAGCGACATTGTCGAGAGCCAGCTCGCGACGAGCCTTGAAGGCGGAGATGAGAGCGCGAACAAACGACGAAATCAAGCAGGCATGGTGCCGGCAGACCGGAGACTAATCAAGTTTGGGGCGCCCGGATGAATAAATAGAAGGCACAGGCTAAAAACCACGATGGAGTCATATGACGACGGCATGTGGCAGGGGGCATTCTAACGCGCCATTGAAGCTGACGGCCGGGCGCACTGCATTAACTGTAGTCTGTCTCTTTTGCCCGGCCCTCGGCCGCAACTCCCCGGTTCGTTATTTGGATGCTGTTCATGCCAGTCGGAGCGCAAGAGGACGAATGAGGGGTCCGCGTCCTGTGCCAAAACTCAGCCCTTTTGAAATAGACCATAAATCAGCAGCTTAGCGACTGGGCCAAGGGCCCTTAGGCTCTACAGTTACCCAAAACCCGCGGTCGACGTTCGAGAGCCGCGGCCGTTTCACCGAACGGCGGAGGACGGCGAGCTGCTGCCGAAGAGCGACATTGTCGAGAGCCAGCTCGCGACGAGCCTTGAAGGCGGAGATGAGAGCGCGAAGAAACGAGGTGCTTCCGCAATCAAGTGTTGGTGGCTGCCGCGTAACCCGCTCGTATGCTAGAGTTTGAGCCTGATTTCGGGAGACGCAGTTCTTTCGGCGATGCGGGCTGGGCTGGCCACACGGTGCCTGACGTTCAGGGACACCTTCGTGTGCACGCCGACATCCCTATTAACGGCGTTCGCCGACACAGGCAGGCCAGCTGACATTAGCATTCAAATACGGCGTAGCAACACTTGATGGCGGAAGCACCCGGAATACGCAAATGACGTCAAATTTCTATGAAATTGGACATTTCTCTAATCTAGACGAGATAAAAAACGTCTGAGGCGGCGTCTGGTCAAAATACTCGAACGCCCAGCGGGTCAGCAAAGCTGCCCGCACGGAGCCCGGATTTGAACTCGTTCGCGGAGCGCTGGGTGAAGTCAGTCGAAGAGGAATGTCTTTCGAAGCTCAGCCTGTTCGGTGAGAAGTCGCTTCGTCAGGCGCCCGCCACGGCGTGATCACGACCATCGACGAGAGGGGAGAGCTCCAGGACTTTCTCACCTCCGGTCTTCCTCCGGAGGAGCGCCGGCAGATGGTGGAGTAGCCCGTCGTGTCCAAAAACACAAACGAACTTAAGACCCGCCTGGGCTGCAACAAGCAGGTGCGGATGGCTAAACAGCCTGGAGGGAATAAGTGGCCAGCCCGATGGCCACCACATGGTCGTTGCCCCCAACGACCTCGAGCCGGCAGGCGGCGAGCGTGCGTCCCTTGCGGACGACCTCTCCGATGGCGAGCAGGTCTTCCTGGACTCCCGCCAGCAAGCTCATCTTGAACTCCACCGTCTTGACCGTGGAGCCCGGCGAGACCGAACCCACCGCGAAGTTACCCGCCGTGTCCGCCAGCAGACCGATGAGACCCCCGTGGATGACGCCATGCCTTTCTTCGAACTCGGCCCGAAACGGCAAACGCACGCGCGCCACGCCGTTCTCGCAATAGCTGAGTGTCATGCCCAGGTAGCGGCTGATCGGAGCCGCCTCGAAGAGTTGTTTGAGTTTTTCGAGATGCGCGGGTGTGGAACGTTCCGTCGTTTCACCCACCCGCTGGTGGCGGACACCTTCGGGCAGAGGAACCGGCACCGGCTTGGGTTCATTGCGGGGAGCCGAACGAGGCCGTGCAGCGGCTTTCTTGCTAGCAGGCCTCGAAAGGATGTCTCTCTTCCCTGGTCCTTCTTTCATATCGAGACACGCTCCATGATGTTGCGAGTGACGTGCTGTCTACGCCCGTCATAGAACTGTGTGGCCCGAGGAGTTGGAGTGTCCGGCCAGATACTGCACGTCCTCCAGGGGCACGTTCTGGCTGAGTATATCCGTGATCTCCATCACGCGGATGAATAAATAGAAGGCACAACACGTGGACCGCGACGTCGTCATGAGCCCGGCGACACCAATCGAGGCTCACTAAATGCAACACGCGGGTGTCTCAATGTCGTTGACACGTTCCGATCTCATGCAGCTCGAGTTTATGGAAGGGACACCCATCTGAAGTCTTCGGTCGTCCTCGAGGTAGAGCGTCGGAGCGACTTGAACCAGCACAGCCCTTGGATAGTCACGGCACATGCCGGGTTTGACACGCACCCGGGAATAGTCCAGTATGGCGCGGTCGGCTATCCAACGGCTCTTCGTAGTTTTTTTTGCTGGTGACTTCCACCGGACCTCCGTCAGCCCTCGCTTAGGCCCTTTCCGTTCAGGAGTTCATTTCATGGGTAAGATTTATGTAGGCAATTGTTCCTTCGACGTCACCGAGCAACAGCTCAGAGACGTCTTCGCGACTTACGGCGAGGTGAGTAGCGTCAACGTGATCACGGATCGCGGCACCGGTCGCCCGCGTGGTTTCGCTTTCGTTGAGATGTCGGACAGCTCGGCCGCGCAAGCGGCCATCCGTGGCGTCAATGGAACTGATCTCGGTGGTCGTACATTGAACGTCAACGAAGCCAAACCCCGGACCGAAGGCGGCGGTGGCGGTGGCGGCGGGCGGCGCTGGTAAGCCCCACTCCTCGACTCGGACCAGATTTTTGCTTGCGAAGAGCCCGAGACCTACGAAGGGTCTCGGGCTCTTCGCAAGCGCGCTTCTCTTCCATGGAATCTGGTTGTGCTTTCTATTTATTCATCCGCGCGCACCGAACTTGATTAGTCTCCGGTCTGCCAGCACCACGTCTACATGATTTCGTCGTTTGTTCGCGCTCTCATCTCTGCCTTCAAGGCTCGTTGCGAGCTGGTGCCCGCGGATGAATTAAATAGAGGGCACAGCGGTCTCAAGCGCCCCCCAGGAAAACTGGTGCGGGACGAGGGACACTTAAAAAAGATGGGAGTGGGATGGTCAAGATCCTCTTACTCGATCTTCGTCGCTTATCACACTCCGCACTTCTCCCACGCCAATTGGTTCCGATTGTCGCCGTGCTGAAGCAACTGGAGGCATGGAGCGGGAGAGCGGAAAGGCATCAGGCGCTGGACCAGTTTTCCCGGCGGGACTTGAAATGGGGCACCGTTCCCCTGTTGACGCGCGACGGCGAGGTCGAGATCGCGAAACGGATCGAGCGCGGTCAACTGCGCGTCCGGCAGGTGCTTTCCAGAACCCCGCTCATGATCAAGGAGATCATGAGCCTGGGAGAGGGGCTTAAGAGGGACCTGTGCATCGTCAAAACTGCTCCGCCCACGAAATCAAGGACTTACGCTCCGCTTGAATTCCGGGCCGAAGACGGCGAAACTCCGCCGCTATGCTCAACGTTGTTGTCTTCCTCGTCTCACTTGGCGTCCGTGCCATTCGGGCGATGTGTCGGCGCCGCGCCGACCTGGTGTTGGAGAACGTCGCTTTGCGGCAGCAAGTGACGGCGCTGAAGAAAGAGCGCCCACGCGCACCGCTCGACGACACGGAACGGGCTTTCTGGGTTGCCCTTCGAGGTTCGTGGCCCGTGTGGGCGAGCCGCCTGCTCATCGTCCACGCGGACACCGTAGCCCGTTGGCATCGCGACCGATGCCGACGGTACTGGGCAAAGATCTCGCAGCGCCGCCATCCCGGTCGGCCTCGGATTGATGCCGAGATTCGTCGCGTCGTCCGCACGATGGCGCAAGACGGCTGGGGGGCGCCACGCATCCATGCTGAGCTCACCAAGCTCGGTTTCATCATCTCCGAGAGCACGGTGTCGCGATACCTGCCGCGGCGTCCCGCGGAGCCCGACCAGCTGAAACGATGGATGGCTTTCTTGCGCAACCATAAAGACGATATCGCCGCCATAGATCTGTTCACCGTGCCCACCGCGTCGCTACGGCTGCTGTACGGCTTCTTCGTCATCGAGCACGCTCGTCGGCACATCGTTCACTTCAACGCCACGTTCCACCCGACGTCTGCTTGGGTTATTCAGCAACTACGCGAGGCGTTTCCCTACGACACCGCTCCGAGATATCTCATCTTCGATCGCGACTTCATCTTTAACGCTGCGGTCATCGAGTTCATCAAGGCAACGGGCACAAAACCCGTTCGCACTTCGTTTCGCAGCCCATGGCAAAACGGAACCGCGGAGCGGTGGGTCGGCAGCTGCCGTCGCGAGCTCCTTGAGCACGTCGTGGTTCTCGGCGGATGTCATCTCATCCGGCTCGTGCGAGCTTACATCAGCTACTATCATGAGGACCGTTGCCACTTGGGGCTGAACAAGGACACACCGAGCTTGAGAGCGGTCACGCACCGACCGTCTCCTACGGCGAAAGTAGTTGCACTGCCGCGAGTCGGTGGACTGCACCATCGATACGAGTGGCGAGAGGTAGCCTGAGTCAGCTTGGTCGCTCGCGTTACTCGGCTGGTCGCAGAGAAGTTCGTCCTCAGCACCTTCCCCCGCGCGCTGACCATGCTCTCCAGCATGTGCTCGAGGGCGGTCCGGGCCCTAGAGTCCAGTCCCGGACTAATAATGATGATGGACAGGGTCAAAAACTTATCGTCTAGGTGCTTGATGTACAGTGGTCTACCTTCAACCCGAAATGCGAGCAGCGGAGTAACATCGACGCATGCCAAGTCTACAGCGGGATCGGGATGCGGATAGTATCGATCTGCAAATCCATGGAAAGTGATTGATGCGACATTCCCAAAGTCAGGCGAACCATCGTCCTTTTTTTTATTCACTTTTATTGTCATCTGCCTCTTTGGGTCGACATAAACATGCTTGTTCGATATCAACAACAATCTCGAATGAGGCGTTCCGTTATTCAGTGTGAGATTTAATCCATAGAAAAATCCCGTTCCCAGCGTCCCCTGTTTCACGCTTCCCGGTGGGTTTTGAATGGAAATCCTGGCAGTGACATAAGCCATCTGATGTTCGAAAGCAGGCTTTAGCCCCTGCGCTCTGATGTTCTTGTTTTCTGGGTCTACGCGGATTCGTGTGGGTTGAAGACGGCATTTCTGGGTAATGGCGGAAGGAATGCCGCCACGATCTTCAGCTTGAGATATTCCTCGTCGCGATAGCCGTAGGCGCGTCGTTGCAGCACACGGATTTTGTTGTTGACCCCTTCAACTAGGAGGCGCAGACGTTCCATCTCGGCCACCGCCTTGTTCGGCATATCCCGGCACAGCTTGCCCACATGCGTCGCAAAACGCTGGGTGTAGCGCGAGTTGTTCGCCAGCCAGTCTAGGTGTTCTACATGCACACCGCCGCACCCAGAACAGTTGACGCGCCAACGCTCGTATTCCAGATAGATCCGCCAGCCTGCCAACGACAGGTCGCGGACCCGGCACACTTGCTTGTCATAGCGCCCCCGGCACCGTTGCCCACAGTAAGAGCACACAGCTGTTTTTTTCGCCTCTTGAGCTGGATGACGCGGGCGTATCGGTCACCGAATAGACCCTTCAATCCGGCACCAACCACGAAACCTGGCAGCGCAAACAGCGAGCGGATCGACTGGGAATTTTTCACTCGGTTAGCCTATCCTAAAAATGGACCACTTTTCAGCACCTGATGAAGTACTCGATACCTTTTCCACACAATGAGTTACACTGTTTTTCCGTCAGGACTTACCCACACGAATCCGCGTAGACCCTGTTTTCTGAATATGCTGACCAACCGATGGTGATCGCTAGAAAGACAAAGAAAGCACGAGCACTTCTCCTCCCTGTCGTTGAAGGAAGTTTAAACACTGTGCGCCGAGCACCGGCGAGTGGAACGGATTGCTCCGTCGGCGTTTGTTTTTTCATTTTACGATCAACCGGAACAGGGGCCTTTGCGAGTTCCTCGGGATCGGACGGCATAGACTTCCACCTGCGTTTGTCTTCCTGGTTTTCTTTCATTGCGCTCCCCCTTCTTCACGAGGATGAGTGGAACCGCAATATCTTAGTTCATGACTCCCCAGTGATCGAGGTACCCCATCCCGTCCTGTGCCAAAACTCGGATCTTTCGAAATAGACCATAAATCAGCAGCTTAGCAAGTTCGGTGCGCGCGGATGAATAAATAGAAGGCACAGGAGGGAAGCCGTGAACTCCAGGCCTAGCTATGATTCCGAAACGCCCTGGCACGTGGGTCTTGAGTGCGTTTGTATTTTTGGACACGACGCCCACGGCCCTTGGTCCGGTCGCAAACACAGACACTAAGTTGCTGATTTATGGCCTATTTCAAAAGGGCCGAGTTTTGGCACAGGACGGGGTGTGAACAGGAGTACTATTAGGCGCAGGAGCTCGCAGTTGTGGAGGCTGGAGTCAAGGAACGAACTCTCGATATCGTCCGTGTCGTCATGGGGCAGCCACTCCGTGAGGAAGCCTCTCCGGGCGGAACAACTCAGCTGATCTCTGGGGACCCGGGCGAGGTCGTGGTCACGGTCAGCAAAGAGAGAGTCAGCGTCTTTGAGTATGCCATCGGATGGCAGGGACCCGGCACTCCGGTCGAGAGACACGCTCCGTTGGGCGACATTCGTCTGGCCGGGTTATCAGGGACGGACCTAAAACGGCTGCTCTCCGCATTGGTCAAGGTGACCAGGAGGCGACGGCGGCAACGGTTCCGTAAGTGTAAGCTCTGCAACGAGCGGAATCCGCCAGAGTGGATGCATAGTCGAGCCATTTGCCAGGGTTGCGCCTCGCAGAAACTGGGAGTTGTCTACTAAAATCCGAAGTGTTCTGGTGGAAGACTGGCGGCTTCGGGTATTGAATCAGCCGTGGTGGTCACGGAGCTATTGTCAAGTTTTCCACGGCCTGACGGCCACCCCGAATGAATGAAACGCGGTAGTCTCTGGACGTGGCACCGGCTCAACACGACGCCTGAGGGAGCTCGGTTTTGACGTCACTCTCACACCCGTCGTGTCCAAAAACACAAACGAACTCAAGCCCGTCTGGTCAAAATACTCGAACGCCCAGCGGGTCAGAAGTTTACACGTTTCCAGGATCGACGCCGACATCGAAGATCGGGAAGCCGCATGAGTATTTTGACCTCACGGTGCGCCGGCACAAACCGGTAAGTCTCGCGGGTGCAAGTCCCGCCTAACCAAGGAGTAGCGAACCAAGTTGGCCCCGAGTCATGCGTTGCTGTCCGCGAGGGCAGGGGCGAAGCGTTGACAGGGCAACGTGTGGGCTGGGTATTGAGCCGCGAAAGGAAAATTGAGTTTGGGGGGCCGACGGCGTCGTATGGCACGGAAGGCAACACGGAACAAGTCGTCATCGCAAGAGTTGTTCCGCCCCTGCGTGGTCTGAGACCCTGCGCACGCACGGAAGAGACATACACGGGAGCCGGGAGGTCCCGCATTTGGCCCTGAGTGGCGTCGGGGTCCGCGCTGTGAATCCGCAAGGAGCACGACAGCGACGAACGGGTGCGGGAAGTCTGACAGGCCCATAGTAGCCGAGAAGCCTTCGAACAAAGACTGGGGAGTACCTCACTCCGCGGAGGAGGTGGAGCGAAGGGGGCTGACCAAGGGAAATCCGCTGCGGCAAATCAGGTCCCGGACTCAGCGCCGGGCAGGGAGTGAATATGGACAACCCTAAACGGGCACGAAGCGGGAAAGCGCGGAAACAGCCAAGGGAGTGCGCCTACGTTCGGTCCCCTGATCTGCGAAATGCGCTGGAGCGGATACGGCAGGTAGCCTGCCGGGATAAGGGAGCACGGTTCACAAGAAAGTGAACTGGATACTCGACGCGGACATCCGTGGATTCTTCGATGCCATCGACCACGGATGGCTGATGAAAGTCGTCGAGCATCGAACACTGCACCCGTATCCCGAACAGCGACTGCGCGTCATGACCTGAGGTAGGAGCCCAGTGCGTTAGCAGCGCTCGCTGGGATCTGTGCGGGGGGCCGCCCGTAAGGGCGGTCCCTACCGCGAAGGGAAGGCGAAGCTACCGGAACACTCACGCTCTGTTTCGCGACGTTTCGAGACGGATGAATTTCGAGCGTCTTCCCTTGATCGTCACAGATGGATTCGAATTCTACCAGAAGGTCATCCGTCGCTTCTTCGGGCCAGCGTGTCTCTACGGCCAAGTCCTCAAAACGCGCAGGAACGATCGCATCATCAAGGTCGAACGGAGAGCGCTGCACGGAGCTGCGTGGCGATTCGAAGACGCGCTCAATAACTCCGAGGACTCCTCGACATTGAACACGTCGTTCATCGAGCGGTTGAATCTGACCATCCGGCAAAGCTCGGCATACCTTTCGAGACGAACGCTTTCCCACGCTCGCTCGACGGAGAGGCTCGATGAGCACCTGGAGTTGCTCCGTTGCTATTACAACTTCGTCCGACCGCACGGAGCTCTGAAGTTCGGACGTGAGATCCGAACTCCGGCTATGCAGGCTGGTCTGACGACGCGACGGCTCACCTTTCGAGACATCTTCTTGGCGACGACGATTCCTTTGTGGTTGCGGATCGAGGTTTTCCTGCTCACTAGGGCGCGCAACCCGGTCTCTTCCACACCTGTACCACTGCCCGCAGCCGCGTAGCAACACTTGATGGCGGAAGCACCCCGACCGCGGGCCGGCGCTCCGGTGAATTCGTAGTCCACGATATTTCAAGGAGCAGGCAGCAGCTCGATCTCTGGAAGAATCCACGGGTGCATAACGTGGTGGTGCAGGGGGCGCGAACCGTCCGCACCCGGACCTATCCTGGCGAGCAGCACGGTGACCTCGACCGGCTCGAAGCTGTAGTCCATCGAGGCACGCTCGGGCGATTCGAGCAGGTCACCCAAGTACTCCACGCTGTCGAGGTCCTTCCAATCGGCGAGTAGCCGCAGCGTGCCTTTCGTTTCCGAGAACAGCTCAAGTCGGCGTGGGTACTCGTGAGAATAGCGCCCCGTGACGATCGAAATGCCTCTCAGGCGTACTGGCCGGGGAAGTCGCAGCCGGACGAGATCGCCACTCGTCTGGGCAGAATTAGTGGTGAAGTAGGTGTCGAGCCGCCCGTCGAAGGCCGCCTCGCAGCCGCTGTGGCGGTTCAGGGTCTCGCATCGCCACCCGTCCTGTTCCAGTCGCGGCCAATCGTCTGTCTCGACCATGACTGAGGGCGGCTCTTCGGGTAAGACGCGGTAGATGCGTTCGCCACCCAAAGCGCCGAGGTCAGCGTCGAACACACCCCGGTCGTCGAACTCCTTTACCAGCTCAAGATTGCCGCTGTAGGCAGCCATCCTGCGCTCGAAGCGTCTCGCTGCATGCCTTACCTCCGGGTAGCGTCCGTAGTCGGGGTGAAAGACCACGTAGCGTACTCCCAGAGCCCGGACAAGCCGCAACGAGTCGATGTTGGGAAACATCGTAACGAACTGATCCAGAATGAAATAGTGAGCCAATGGGTAGTTGGTGCTATAACCGTTGACTATAGGTAGCCAGTGGCGTGCCGACTGAAGCACCCAGAGCGACTCCCAATGCCGCCCGCGACTCGGGTTCATGGGGTATTCGAGGATCGGCGTGGAGGCCGGCAACGACTCAAGCCAGCTGTAGACATCGGGTTTACTGGAACCGACTGGCAGCCGGTAGGTCGGGAGGGGCGTCGACAGGTGCTCCAGGGGCAACGCGAAAACGAGAACGCCGAGCGGCAACCAGGAGCGGGTTGGGGCGAGGTGCCGCGCCAGGAGCTGGGCACCGAGCCCGGCGAATACAGCGACCGAAAGACGGACGAACATCGAGAAGCGAGAAGGAACGCGTGTCTGGTCGTAGCCCGGCACATGTTCATGCAGCCAAGCGTAGGGACCAGCCAGCTCTCCAGCTCCAAGGATCGGTAGGAACTTGCCGCAACCGAGCAGAAATGCCAGCGCTCCGAATGCAGCAAGGAACGCCAACCATCGGTAGCGGTCCTCCGGACCGATGGCTCCGCTTCTTCTCGACCCAGCCACGACCAGCCCAAGCACCGCCAATGAGAGTGTGGCGAAGCCCAGAAAGTACCGGTCGTCGTACCTTGTGTGTTCGACCCCAAGTCGACTTCCATAGAGCCAATTGCTGGAGAGCACGTTCAAGTAGCTCGTTTGGGGAAGCGCGCCAACATTGAGTGGCTTCTCGGTTCGCACACTCTGGAGATGCTCCCATTGCGCGGCGTAAAGGGGGACAAGCAGAGGCAACGCGACAACCAGGGCGAGAGCTACCCCACGCCATCGCTTGCCCCACAACTCACGGTCGCCCCGAACCAGCAGAAGTGTTGGAGCGAGAAAGACGAGCAACGTCGCAAGGTACAGGGTGTAGTAGTGGCAGCTTAGTCCCTGCATCACAGCGGCGACGCTCATGCCGAGAGCGTCTCGCGTGCGTCCCTGGCGCCACAGCCGGATGAGAAAAAATAGAAGCAGAGGCGTCCACTGACCCGACACGATCTGAATCCGCGCCGCCGAGTCGTAGTTCGCTGTCGTGAAGGCGAACACGACACCCGCGACTGTCGCCGCAACCAGGGACCCGAGCACCTCGCGCATGAGCAGAAACATGCTCAGTGCTGACAACACGAGGGTCAGCACGAAGGTGAGGTTGTAGGTGGCAGCCACATCGCCGGTAACCATCCAGATCGGCCAGGCGAGAAAACCCACGCCGATCATCGGCTCGCTATAGAAAAGCGCGGCGCGATCTGGATGGAAGATGTTGGCAGCGAACAGGGCGGACGGCATCGCCGGCAAAGCCTGCGCGACCCAACTGGTCATCCAGGCACACCACAGGCTGTTGTTGCTGCTCGGCAGAACTTCAGACGGAGTTGTGGCGAGCGGGTGGCTCGTAATTACCGCGAGCAAGATGTAGATCGCGAGCACTGTCGCGATTGGGTGTCGGCGCAGCGTGTCGAGTGTCTTGCTATTAGCGATCACCCTGCCTCGATCTCCACGGGCAGTTTCACACCCTCAATTCGCTCCACGATGATCAGAAGATCGAACGATGTAGGCGGCTAGACTAGCATCAGCAGCAGAGTCCAGTCTATCATTGAGATCGAAATGGCGATGTTATGGTCGCAGGGAAATCGAGCTAAGTCAACCGCCGGGATAAGGAGAGGTACCAAATCCAGAACTGGAAGGAGTACAGGCGTAATCTTAGGAGATGCGGTGTCGTCACGATCGGCTTGAGCGAGGAGCCGATTGCCGTGCTTGTATACCAGCGAGGTGAGTCCGGGACCGAACTATTGGTCCCTGTACTGAACGCCACGGCTCACGTTTATCCTCGCTCTCGTACCGGTGACCGTGTTGGTCGGGTGCGAGGGCCAAGTGACCAAACCCCATGTGGTGTTGATATCGATTGACTGTCTGAACCAGCGCCAATTCAACTCAGCCGTCGAACGAAATCGCGCGCCCTCACTGGCATCGTTGAAACAGGACTCCATCGCCTTTTCCCAGCCTTATGCGCATGCCCCGTGGACGACACCTTCTCACATGAGCCTCTTCACTGGGCTTTATCCTTCGCAACACGGACGCAATATTCCTATCGATTCATGATCGAATGGAACGATTTCAACGATCGCGTTCCCTCCTACGCGACCCTTGCCGAGCGCCTCTCTAGCGCTGAGTATGACAAGGACGCGTTCGTCGGTCAGGGAAGCATTTCCGGTATGTACGGCCTGAGTCAGGGTTTCGATCTTTTCCAAGAACACCGCAAGGCGAGGGAGATGTCGGACCTGATGCAGAGTCATGACAGTCTAATGGAATGGAGTACTCAGAAAGGCGACGCACCCTTTTCCGTCCCTCCACTCCTATGACCTGCACGGCCCGTGGTCCACAGGACTGGATGCCGACGCCGACGTCATCAGATATATCGATCAGTTCCTTGGCAACTTCCTTCAGCAATTGAAAACGTCAGAGATGCATCGGCAGTCCCCTCTGTGCCAACATCCTTGAGACAATCCGCTCCTTGAAATTAGTGTCGAGGGCGGAGGAGGATCATAGATGAGTACGTTGATTGAGAGAATGACGTCGGCGGGGTCGGAAGGAGCCCGTAGGGCGACTGGAGATCTCGCCGACCGTGGTGCTGCGGCGGGGGTCCGCGATCCCTAAGTGAGTGAGAAAGCGAAGCGCCGACGTTTCAGCGCTGAATACAAGCTGCGGATCGTTCGCGAGGCGGACGCCTGCAAGGGTGACGGTGATGTGGCGGCGCTTCTACGTCGCGAGGGACTGTACTCGTCGCATCTATCGAGTTGGCGTCGGCAACGGGACGAGATCGCCAAGGCGGGATTGACGTCGAGAAAGCGAGGTCGGAAGGCGAAGGCAGAGGCTCCACGGATCAAGGAGCTCGAGCGCGAGAACGCCCGACTCCAGCGCCGGCTGGCTCGGGTGGAAACGATGCTAGAGATCCAAAAAAAAGCCTCCGAGCTCCTGGGGATCCCCCTGAACCCGATCGACGACGACGAGAACGATTGATCGTGGCGGCCGAGGAGCTGGCGGGTCGGATTGGACAAACGGCGGAAGCTTGCGAGGCGCTGGGCGTGTCTCGTTCCACGTTGTATCGTCGACGCCGACCGGTGACGTCCAAGCCGAAGCGCCGTCCTCGGCCGCAGCGAGCCCTCGACACGACCGAGCGCGAGAGGGTCCTCAGTGCATTGCATTGCGAACGGTTCGTCGACAAGGCGCCGGCCCAGGTGTGGGCCACGCTTCTGGACGAGGGAATCTACCACTGTTCGATCCGCACGATGTACCGGATTCTGTCGGAGCACGGAGAGGTGCGTGAGCGCCGGAACCAGCTGCGGCATCCGAACTATCAGAAGCCGGAGCTCGTGGCGGAAGCGCCGAACCAGGTTTGGTCGTGGGACATAACGAAGCTGCGCGGCCCGGTCAAGTGGACCTACTTTTACCTCTACGTGATTCTCGACATCTTCTCCCGGTACGTGACCGGGTGGATGTTGGCTCGGCGAGAAAGCGCCGAGCTCGCCCGTCGTCTCATCAGCGAGAGCTGCCTCAAGCAGAACATCGAAGCCGACCAGCTCACCATCCACGCAGACCGCGGCAGCTCGATGCGAAGCAAGTCCGTCGCCTTGCTCCTGGCCGACCTCGGCATAACCAAGACGCACTCGCGGCCGTACGTCTCGAACGATAATCCCTACTCCGAGTCCCAGTTCAAGACGATGAAGTATTGCCCTGAATTCCCAAGCCGCTTTGGCTGTCTGGAAGACGGCCGCCTGTTCTGCGGCGGTTTCTTCGACTACTACAACAACGCGCACCGGCACTCGGGACTGGGGCTCATGACGCCGGCCGCCGTTCACTACGGTCGCGCCGACGAGCTCAACGCCGCCCGGCGCCAGGTCCTTCTCGAAGCTCATCGGGCTCACCCCGAGCGCTTCGTGCACGGAACACCTCAACCTCCGGTTTTGCCTCGTCAGGTCTGGATCAACCCGCCGCCCGAGAAAACGACGCCACAGGAGGCCCTAGGAGCCACTTTCTCGGGGCGCCCCATACCTGAGCTACCCCCGGATTCAAGCTATCCGGACGCGATCGCGTCGGAACCCAATCGCGACCGCACCGCGCTCACGCCCCGTCCTTCACTGATCGAGGCTCACTAAATGCAGCCTGCGGGTGTCTCAAAGTCGTTGACACGTTCCGGTCGCTCATCATTTTGATCGGTGACCACCGCTCCAATATGATCAAGACAGGCGGTAAATGTTGCCTGCGGGTGAAGTGGTCTTGTCCTATTCGGAGACCGACGCTAGGTGCGCCAAACAACACGCGTTGGTCACTGATCGGTACAAGTACATTTACGCGCCGAATAACTACTCTCAGGCGCTCCTACAAAGCAGCAGTTTTTTCGACCATACCTGCCAGGATGAGTGTATGAAATTTGCCGACCGAGGAGTTCTACGATTTGGAGAACGACCCCTTCGGAAAAGGAACCTTCTGGCCATGAATCCAAGTGCTGAAATAGCCGAATGGATCGAGCGTTTAAGGTTTGAAATGATCCGGCATATGTACCTACCGCGTTACTGGCGTGCCAGCGTTGTACCCAGTCCGGCGAGACAGTTGGATTGCCTCGAATTGGAGCAATTGAGGGAAAGCCTGAGAACGCTGGGATATATCGAATAACCTGGAGCGTAGCTAGAAACATGCCCGAAGCAACGAGCCCAAAGCCGGACTACACCGAGCTGTCCATCGTGATGCCGTGCCTCAACGAGGTGGAGACGCTCGAAACCTGTATCGACAAGGCGCAACGCGCCCTGAGCGATCTCGGGATCGAAGGAGAGATCATCGTCGCTGACAACGGCAGCACGGATGGATCTCAGAAAATTGCTATACGTAAAGGCGTGCGGATGGTGGAAGTAGAGACTCGGGGCTACGGTAGCGCGCTCATGGGCGGAATTGCCGCTGCGCGCGGCGAGTTCGTCATCATGGGTGACGCCGATGATAGCTATGATTTCACGGCGATTCTGCCCTTCGTTGCCAAGCTTCGTGATGGATACGATCTGGTCATGGGCAACCGTTTTCTGGGTGGCATCCAACCTGGTGCGATGCCAACGCTACATCGCTATCTCGGTAACCCGATTCTTACCGCTGTCGGTCGGCTCTTCTTCGGGAACCATTGCGGGGATTTTCATTGCGGTCTGCGCGGGTTTCGCAAGGACGCCGTGACACGCATGGAGTTACAGACGACCGGCATGGAGTTTGCGTCCGAGATGGTTGTCAAGGCGACTTTCCTCGGAATGCGAATCGCGGAAGTTCCCACCCAGCTATTTCCAGACGGTCGCAGCCGCCGCCCCCATTTAAGAACCTGGAGCGACGGATGGCGCCACCTGCGCTTCCTGTTACTCTATAGTCCGCGGTGGCTCTTCCTATACCCGGGGTTGCTGCTCATGGTGGCTGGTCTGAGCGTCGGTTTGTGGATACTTCCTGGGCCTCGGGAGGTTGCCGGGGTTTCTTTCGACGTACACACATTATTATACGCCGCCCTGGCTGTTTTCATCGGTTATCAGTCGGTTGCCTTTGCGTTCTTCACCAAGATATTTGCTATCAACGAGGGACTGCTTCCACACGATCCACGGTTCGAGAGGCTGTTCCGCATCTTCACTCTCGAGTCGGGCTTGGCCGTAGGACTCGCATTGATGGTGGCCGGTTTCGCGGGCTCGTTGTATGCGGTCAGCGACTGGGGTGCGCGCTCGTTCAGCGGACTTGAACCAACTGAGACGCTGCGGATCGTTATACCTGCCGCAGTGGCGCTCGCCCTCGGCTGTCAAATCGTTCTCTATAGTTTCTTTTTGAGTGTGTTGGGTTTGAACCGCCGTCGCCACCCCTAGCCATGAAGGCCCTCGACCGCTTCCTCCAACGTTGGAGGATCGCGAAGGCGCGACCTTATATCGCCAACGGCGCGCGGGTGCTTGACGTCGGCTGTTCGGATGGAGCGCTTTTCCGAAACCTTGGTTTCCGCATCGGCGAAGGAGTAGGCATCGACGCTGATCTGGATGCGTCAGTCGAGATGCCAAGCTTCGCGCTGGTGCCGGGCACGTTTCCCGAAAGCCTGGACGCACGCCGGAAGTTTGATGTTATCACGATGCTGGCAGTACTCGAGCACATGCCCCGCGAGCGACACGTGGACCTAGCGAAGGCTTGCTCACAATATTTGGTACCGGGTGGCTATTTGGTGATCACTACACCAGCGCCGGTTGTGGACCGGATTCTGGACGTACTTTTATCCCTGCATCTCATAGACGGTATGTCCCTCGAACAGCACTATGGTTTCGACCCGAGCGACACGCCGGCTATCTTTTCATCACACGGACTCACACTCGTCGAGTTCCGAAGATTCCAGTTGGGGCTGAATAACCTTTTCGTCTTCCGCAGGGCGTCATAGCTGAACCTTGCAGGCGTGGGACGCAGTACCCGGTCCTGTGCCAAAACTTGGCCCTTTTGAAATAGACCATAAATCAGTATTAGTGTCTGTGTTTGCGACCGGACCAAGGGCCGTGGGCTTACAATCGTCTGACCCGAGGATGTTATCTTCAAACCCATGATGACGTACCACGTGCAATTCCTACTGCTCGTTCTGGCTGGGTCAACCGCCAGCGGCAGGATGTGTCGACGACCTGCGAGAGGAGAAGGGTGTGCTCCGAGCCGGGCTTCGGGACAAGCGTCTCAGGCTCTCTGACGACGACCGGCGCAGGCTCGCCGTATCGCAACCAAGTACGATGGCAGCAAGAACCGGAGCCCAGGCCGACCTCCGACGGTGCACTATCACACAGAACGGAACCACCAAGGTCTCGGCAACAAGCTCATCACACCTCTGCCGGCAAGCGCGAGTGACGCTGGCCCCATCGTGTCTCGAGAGCGACTTGGGGGCATTCTCAAGTACTACTGCCGTGCCGTGTAGATCGTCGCTGGCGACGGTAGCCCCTCGGTGGGCTCGACCGGCGTAGCGTGGAAACAGCTTCAGGAACACGCTTGGATATTCGCTCTCGACTAAGTGGTCATCTGCAAGGTGACCACCCTAAAGGAATTGGAGAAGGAGAGCCGATGGATCGGCTGGACAAGGATGAGCCGACCGGGGGTGATTACCTGCGAACCGGCCAATCCCTGGGAGAATCGGGTGTTGTGGAAGTTATAACAGGGAGCTGAGAAACGAATGCCCGAAAGGAGTAATTTTCTAGTCGTGAAGGAGGTACAGATTGTGATTGAGCAATAGCAAGAGGAGTACAACATCCAGAGACGGCTCTCGGCGCTGGATTACAGGCCCCCGGCACCAGGGGCCTACAATCGATTTTCTACCTCCAAACTTGGTTTCACAAGCCCCAGGCCGTGCTATAGTTTGGGCTCGATTTCGAGAGACGCAGTTCTTTCGGCGATGCCGGATGGGCTGACCACGCGGTGTCTGTCATTCTAATTAGACACGATAGTGTTCCTCGGGATACGAAGACCAACTGACACTAGCATTCAAATGCCTCTGGCAGCGTACCAACAATGGCAGAAGCACCCGCTCTCGGATGACGAAACACGTTGGGCGTTGGCCCGCCGAACGCTTCGTCGGCACGCGGTCGTTTTCGATCGGTTGAGTCTAGCGCCATAGTTATGACCGTCGCAGATATCCAAAAAGCTCACTTCGACGCTATCCAGCGTCGCTATGAAGCTCACTACGATGACACCTGCAGCCGGCGCTACCGGGACCGCTTCTTTCACGAGCGGATGTTTCAGGGGGTCGAGCTCGCCGGCAAGACCGTTCTCGAAGCGATGTGCGGGAGTGGACAGACCACGTCCTTTCTCCTGTCGAATGGCGCAACCGTCACCGGGCTCGACGTCTCGGAAGAGAGCATTGCGTCCTTTCGTGCGCGTTGGCCCTCGTGCCGGGCGATTCGTGCATCTGTGCTCGAATCAAATCTCGAGAGTGGAGCATTCGATCTGATCGTCGTTGTCGGAGGCTTGCACCATCTCCATCCGCACATTCCGGCGGCGATCGTCGAGTTCAACCGTCTCCTCAAACCGGCCGGGTTTTTCTGCTTCGTCGAACCGCACCGGGGCTCTCTTCCCGATTGGGTGCGCCGACGATGGTACCGACGAGACGATCTCTTCGCGAAGAATGAAAATTCTATCGATCTGGACTCGATAAAACGAGAATTCGCCGATCGCTTCGACTTCTTGCCCGAAGACTACCTCGGAAACGTGGCCTACTTGCTGGTGTTGAACTCAATGGTGTTTCGCGTTCCCTTGAAGCTCAAGCCGCTGTACACCCCCCCATTAATGGTCGTGGAGTCGGCTCTGGCGCCCCTTCAGACGAGGCTCCTGTCTTGCGTCGCGGTCAGCCGATGGCAAAAGCGTTGAGGTGAGGAAGACGTCGCGATCTCAATAGCATGTCGACGACGGGTTGAAGCGTTGTCTCGATTGCACTTGGTGATTTCCCGCAAACACGTATCGACCGGAGACTGGCAGCTTGCATGTGAGACGCGTTGTGTCCCAAAATACAAACGAACTCAAGACCGGCGCGCCGGGGCGTTTCGGATTAGAGATGTCTAGGCTTGGTTCGCCAATGGAATCCAAAATCCTCGGTCATGAGGACGCCGATCCAGCCTTTGACATTACTGTCTATCGCCATCGCTGGTTGGATTCGTTTCAGGGGCTCAGGTCAAACTGGTTGTGCCTTCTATTTATTCATCCGCCAGCCCCATGGGTCGGAAGTCAGCCCTACGGCGCGAAATACCCTGGATTCTGCGCGGATTCCAAGGGCGTCTAAGCTGCTGATTTGTGGTCTATTTCAAAAGGGCCGAGTTTTGGCACAGGACGGGACCGAGACCAGATCTACGGAGCGTACTTCGATACTCGCGTCGACGGTCTCGGGATGGAGCAGGTCCTTACCGCCCCGCGCTCCCCGTGGCAGAATCCATTTGTCGAAAGGATGATCGGCTCCTTTCGATGTGAGTGTCTCGACCACGTGATCGTCCTCGACGAGCAGCACCTGAGGCGAATCCTACGCAAATACGCCGACTACTATCATTCGTGCCGGACTCATTTGTCGCTTGAGAAGGACGCGCCCGAGCCTCGCCGCGTAGAGTCGCCAGCAATGGGCAAAGTGAGTGCCATTCCAAAGGTCGGTGGTCTCCATCATTATTACACTCGACGCGCTGCTTGAGTCCGACCTGCTCGGGACGGCTGCTGGACTTCGCACCAGCTTACACCTCTACCCCTGAGTAGAGCCGACGCCGGCTCTCAAAACGTCCTACATGAAGACGACCAAAGCGTCCTGGTTGCAGGCAGTTTGCCAATCTCATGCAGCTCGAGTTTATGGAAGGGACAGGCGTTCTCGAAATTCTCGGAGACCCGCCGACGCAGCACTGGCTCTGCGATAGGTGATCCCGAGCAGAGCTCTCCTCCAGAGTATGCGTGCCGTCCAGCTTACCCGCCCGAACTCCTATAATAGCGGCGCGGTGGTAAATAAAGGAGCAAGCCGCCCAATCGCTTACGACTGTAAGTATGATAGTGGTATCGTTCGGCCGGCGATCAACGCAGCGCCGACTGGCCGGGAGATCAATGACCGAATAGAAGCTCGCTCGTCAAATGGACCCGTCACAGTGGTGCTTCCGCAGTCAAATGTTGGCGCCTGCCGTGTAACCCCTTCGCGTTCTAGAGTTTGAGCCTAATTTCTAGAGGCGCAGTTCTTTCGTCGATGTCGGCTGGACCGATTTTTGGCACAGGACGGGATACTCTCAAGCCTTGCCGGACCTTCACTAAACTGCTGATTTATGGGCTATTTCAAACGGGCTGAGTTTTGGCACAGGACGGGGTCGAAAGACCCCGGCAGAGTTTGCCGCTCTGTGATCCGGCCTCGGCCGAAACATAGTACATAACCGGAGATTGACTCCCCACAACGGACCCGGGAAACTCTCAGTCGAGTGGTCCAGTTAAAGAGGTGGGAGCAGGGTCAGGTCACTAGCCTCCTCCCTAGAGCAACGTTTTTCCCACCAAGTTTACGCTTCTGTTAAACTGGTCGCCTGAGCCGACTCAATCCTTTAGATATGTATGGCACAGCGGAAGTAGAAGGGATCTTCAACTTGTCAGAGAAGATAAATAGCTCCCGGCCCTGATAGGACCGGCTCGCACTGTATTGAAGCGAGTACTTGAACCGTCGGCGTTTACCGTAAAGAGCCTCGATTCTTACGTCGCTATCGTATGACACTAGCCATGGTCGGCGAAGCCGTCTTTGAATCATCTGCGCGAGTCGCATGTGATCCTCAGGTCGGTAGGTATTGAGATACAACCGCTCGGCCCTCGAAAAGTAGGGAGGGTCACAGTACACCAACGTGCTGAAGGGCAACCTGTTGATTCGCTTTTCCATGAATACTTCGGCATCCAAATTCGTGATCGAAATACTACGTCGTCGGGCGGCAATCGCCTCTACTCTCCTGATAAGCTCGTTGCGAGGAAACCTTGCATCGATCAGCCATTTGCCGACCTGATTAAGACCACCAATCAACCCACCGGTCAACACGCCGGACCTATTACATCTGTTCAGAAAGAACGTGCTGAATCCTACATCATCAATGCTATGCTGTCCTGGATGCCTCATGACTTCCCGATGGCGACGCCACGACTCAACAGTCAGCGACGCACGGGATATCCGACGACAGAACGTCTCAGGATCAGATAACATCGTCTTCCAAATAGCGTAGACGTGGACGGACGAGTCATTCAAGTGGACACGTTTAACTCTCCTGTCAAGGAGAAGCTCCATCGCCACACCCGCACCGCCAGCATAGGGCTCAGCATAGGTCCAACCCACCGCGTTGTTATATTCGAGGATTTCAGCGAAGAACTTGGCCAGCCGTTGCTTCCCTCCCGGATAGCGGAGGGGTGTCCTGTATCGTGGCATGTCTGACTGACTTGATAAACGGACGGTTGGGTTAGCTGTTCATCTCTTCGAGCAGCGGGAACACATTGGCAAACGTCACTGCAATGTCTGACGGCGTTACCGAGAATTTCGGATTGTGAACAAGCTGGTTCATCGATGCAACTGACAAAAGACCCTGACGCCGTGCCAGTTCGGTCATTGCTCCATGCAGGGCCCTGACTTTCTCGTTGTCGGTCTGATTGTTCGTGAGATGTTTGGTGATGTCTCTCAAGACATCGACTAGAGGTCGGTCCTTTCCATTCTTCCTGGTTACTGATGGGCCACGACTAGACGCATGGTCCCAACAGTAAGCCTTTGCCGACAACTCGAACATGCTTCGAATCACAAAGCAGAAGGCCAGCGGTGTCTTCGTAATGTCGAGCAGCATTGCCTCTTCACGGAGCGCCTCGACCTTCTCCCGCCTCCGGCCCTTAGGGGTCAACTCTCCTAGAAGGCGTTTGACTGCCTGTGGATTACGTGTTGCAAGAGCCTTTTCGACAAGCTTCGTAGTTGGCTTCCTCGCTTTTCTCGCAGCCTTTGCTGCTTGTCCCCTCCCAGATTTTTTGTCTTTTCTGGCTTTCAGCAGAGGCAGCCCGTACGACTCTCCAAAATCGCGGTCCTTGTTCCGGATGTCCGCGAAACCGAGACTCTCCATTCCAATGTCGTGAACGATCCTCTCAAGGACATCTCGATGCTTGACACCGGGGTACTGGTTCGCGAGGGCAGCCGAGCTATTAGCTCCCAGGCGGGGCGCGAGACGCTTCATGGCTTCGGCAAGGACAGTCAGCGGAAAGGCACCGGCCCAGCGCGCCTGCTGATGAGCAGTGACGTGCCGGCTGGATTCGAGGAATTTTTCGAGCAGATCCAGAGCTGGCTCACTTGCATTGTTGCGATCTCGGTTGTGTCTCGCCCGTGCGACGGCGTTCCACTGGTCCCTACCTGCCTTCTCTCCCTTGCCGTGCGCTAGCCTTACGATGCGGTCCACCGTCGCCGCATCCTTTTTTTCGTATATCTTGCACGGCACCTCAAGGTTGTCTCGGCACCAGCCTTGCGATACCTCACCAATTTGCGCTGCGATGTTGTCAGGCACGTCCAAGCCATCGAGCGGCAAGATGCCGTGAATCAGCTTCAGTGCAGCAACGCGGCGATTTCCTTCCTTGACAGTGAGATCTCCCTTCTTTCGAACTCCACGGACCGCGATGACGCTCTCTGTCGGGAGGTATCCGTCCTTAAGGAGGCTCTCCGTGAGAGCCCAAAACCGATCAGGGCTCGTGGAGATCATGGCCGCGACAGCCTCCACTTCATTCGGTTGAGGTACGGTGCGGTAATTCCCCAGGTCGACAGAGAGCTTCCTGACACTGACTGATCTTGTTTCGGACATTCAACTCCTTTTCGCCGATTCGGTGGCCACGCGAAGTATAAGCCTAAAGTTGTGCCTTCTATTTATTCATCCGCGCGCCCCGAACAAAATTAATCTCCGCTCTGCCGAGCACGATGCTGGCATGATTTCGTCGTTCGCTCACGCCTTGGCGGACCCTGGTTGAGGTCCAATTCGAGAGCAAGATAAGGGCATCAAGGAGGCCAAGGCACACCTGGACCAGAACGTGCTAGCCCGCTACACCGCGGTAGCTCTGGCCTCGATTCTGGGCCTCTCGGGTGGCCTCTTTTCCGCTGCCGTACGGCCCCCGGTCAGCACCCGCTCCCCTAATTTGGCGCAAACGTGTCTCTCGGAAATCGCGATTAGAGACCAAATCCCAAAATCAGGCCCGTTCAGCCCTTCTGGCGCGTCTCTGGTGCCACCTAATCCTGGAAAACCACGCCAACCGCGCGGAAAATCGCACCCGTCTCTGCAGAGCCACAACTTGCCAGACTAGTTGGCGGATGGTGCAGGTTGGCGCTATCCGGTCTCGGCAAAAGGTGGTCCAGCTTTTGGCGTAAATCCTCAAAAAGAAGATGATCGATCACGGAGGTGTCACGAGTAGCACGTGACGGGTTCTATTCGGGCGTGTCAGGGAATTGGACGGGGTCGCGTTCAACGGCCGCGTGATAGACCTTAATGCCAAGTTCGCGGGTGTCACGCGAGCCCACGATCAGATTCGCCGGCACGAACGTCCGGTCCACGGTGATCTGAATCTCGGCCCTGTCCCCATTGCCCAGCGCCGCTGCGGGAAGGGGAATACGGCGGCGGTGCCGACCGGAAGCCTCTGCGACTAATAACTGCAGCAGTTGGTCGCCGACGCTGACCGTGACCGCCTGCGGTGCGCTTGCGGCGTAGTCGAGGGAGAATGTTGCGTCTGCTTTCGGGTTCAAAAACGACAGCGTGGCGGTCTGATGGGTCCATCGCCACGTCGATTCCGGAGCCGTTTCCTCCGGGTACCAGCCGCTGGTGTAGGCCAGTGCAAAGGGGAGGCGCCTTTTGTCCACGGTCGTGACCAGCCACCCATCGTAGTCGGCGTAGGCACAACACCCCGCAATGATCGGATGTTCTTCGCCAGACGTTCGCGGCCAGCGCGTCAACTCCCAGAGTCCCCAGACGAGCGACGCGGAAGCGGCACCGCTGCCGATCCCCATCACGAATGTTCGTCGTGAGATGCGGCGTGTCATATCAGGCACCTTCACCGTGACATCGCGAGAGTGTCAGCCAGTCGCAGCGACAGCGCGACAATCGTCAGCGTTGGGTTCGCGTACCCTCCGGTGGGAAACACAGACGACCCAGCCACGAACAGGTTGCGGTACCCGTGCACCCGGCAGTCTCGATCGACCACCGAAGTCGACCGACTCGTGCCCATTCTGGTCGTCCCCATGATGTGCCCGCCACCGTCCGCCAGCTGGTACAGGCGGTCGTTGTGAATGCGTACCCGGCCCTTCTTCGACTCGATCAGCGATTCTCCGAGGAGCCGCAGCATCGTCTCCGCGTTGAGGAAGTCCCCGGCGTTGAAGATACATCGGACGCCGGGTCGGTAGAACCCTGCGGCATCGCGTTCGCCGGTCAGAAACACACGGTTACTGGCAGAGGGCAACATTTCAGATCGTACAGTGCTGGTGTAGTGATAGAAGGGCTTCCCATGCTCCCTGGACAGATACTCGACCATTGGATGATCGGTGGTTTGGTCCTGACAGTCCACACTGCACCCGAATAGCCCGTGCTGCATCGTCAGGGCATCGTCCGGCACCATCGCATGGGTGGCTCCCCCAAAGGCAGCGGGCCTAGGTTGCAGGTTTAGGTCTTCGTCAAGCACGAGTTCGGCCACACGCCTGAAATGCGGATGCTCCATCAGGAACTTCCCTGCCTGGTCGCTCTCGTTGCCGACCGGGACCGCACCGTCCGAGCGAGGCTGAAGTAGCAGTTGCGCGTTGCTGATGCCGCCGCCCGCGAGGACGACCGGCTGTGCGGGATCGATGGCAAGCTGGTGCGTGGTGCCTGAAGAATGATGAAAATACGTCAGCGTCCGAACCGCGGAGCGCGACGTATCGGCGTCGAGGCCAACCACCGAGGACGCGAGCGCAACGTGAATCGTCGAGGACTTCTCCAGTACATCGAAATACTTGAGGGCAAAGCGGGTCGGAGCAGCTCTTGAGAACGGCCGGTAGACGAATCCCGGCACCAAGGGCGTCTCGACATCGACGATGGAGGCGTCCCGGTCCAGGACTTCAGCCGCGCGCCGATAGTACGGCACCAGCTCGGGGCGAGTAATCGGCCAGCGAACGCCGACGGCCGGGTTATCGAAATCCCGCTCGCGCAGCGTGACGCACCAGCCTGTCCAAACCTTTGAGGTGCCACCGAGTGTGCGGATAGAGTGTCTATCCCACCAGCCGTCCCGGAGGTGTCCGTAGTTGATGGCGTTTGGCATGTCGGCCCGCGCGTCGATTGCAGTTCCGGACTCAAAGAGCAGTACCTTCTTATTTGCCTTGGCCAGCTCCAAGGCGAGCGTGATACCCGCCGGGCCAGAGCCGATCACATAGCAGTCGTACATCTGGCGGAGCGTGCCGGAAGTCAGCCACATTACACCCGGTAGAATACACTACGGCGAACCTGACACCATGAACGCTCCTGACACCCAGCGGGATGAAACGCCGTGCCGGCGTGGTGGAAAGCGTACGTACCGGAGACAGCAAATCACCACCCGCCCCGAAATAGACATCGGGTTAGAAGCTGGGTAACTTCACAAGAGGCGCGCACTGCGGTTGGTTTGCTCCGCTTCCTAAATATTCCGCAAAGAACCTAACCCATCCCAAATCCAGGTGGAGATTCCAGACTCGGCCCACCTGGGGCGTCTCGCCTTGGTTCTTGGGTGAACGATGTATTGGTGGCTCGCTCCTCAATTTTCGGGGCCGCACGAAGGCTCGTCGACTCACCACAGGCTTGCTGTGCGGGCAGCAATTGCTAGTGAACGTAGAAAATAGCTCTCTGTACGAAAGTTGCCAAATCGGGACAGATCCGAAAAAAGGCGACCTGCTTTTTTGCCCCGCCGCTCGGATCTGCTACCCTTCAATCACTCGGTAGAACTAGTCTCGATGAATAACGCTGACGACAAGTCCAAAGTCGGTCGAGATTGGACCGCCTTCGTTGTCGCGTGGATCCCCTACTCGTTGTTGACCTATAGATTTTGGCACAACATCGACGACGCCTTCATCAGTTTCCGTTACGCGAAGAACTGGGCGATGGGATACGGCCTCCGCTACAACGTGGGGCCTCAGCAACCGGAAGAGGGATACAGCAACTTCCTGTGGGTCGTAGTGTGCGCGTTTGTCGAGTACTTGGAACTCGACATTACTTTCTGGGCACCGATGCTCGGTTTCGCCTGTGGCTCTTTGCTCTTGTACCTCGTTTTTCGAACGCTACGGCGAGATTTCGGCATGGAGCTCGGTGTGGCTTTCTCCATCACCCTGGGCCTCGGCCTTTTCCCACCCTACGCTTTGTGGTCGACCGGTGGCATGGCCACCATGGCGTTCGCCCTTTCCACCTTCGCGACAGCCTACTTTCTCGTTCTACGCTCGGCGGGCATCGCGCCTTACTGCGGTGCGCTCGCCGGTGTGGCCATGGCGTTGTTGCGTACCGAAGGCATTGCCTGGGCTTTGCTCATCGCCCTGCTGAGCATCGTCACCCGACGGATGAGAGGGGAAGCAGTCTGGCGACCGGTGGCCGTCTATATCGCGATCGTGGGCACCGCTTTTTCAGTCTATTTTGCGTGGCGATACTCCTATTACCAGCTTCTCTTTCCCAATCCGGTCTACGCCAAGGTTGGTTTCAGTCCCGAAGTCGCACTACGAGGCTTCCGCTACGTGGCTTCCTTTGCTCTCACATTTGTGACACCGATTCTATTGTTGCCGACAGCTGGCTACGTGGCTTGGCGGGAAGCACCGAAGCCGGTAGCACTTGCCCTCGGAACCTTGAGCCTGGCATTTCCCGCCTATGCTGTGGTGGTCGGCGGGGATTGGATGGCCATGGGACGGTTTCTAGTTCCCGGTTTTGCCTTCGGAGCACTCTTGATGGGATGGTTGGTGGCTGGGCTGTGGGAACACCTCTCATCCATGGTCGAGACGGCGACTGTGGCTAGGCTCGTCAAACCATTTGTGTTCGCAGTGCTTATTGGCTCCACAATTGCGGTCGGTCTGCTTCCCACTTGGAACGTGCATCTGGTTCCCGAGTCGCTGCTGCGCCGCGCGTTTTATTTTCGACACGGCTGGCCTCGACACACCGAGTATGAACGGTGGCGCGACTCAATCGAGCTCATCACCCACATTACGGAGATCGCGCTGACGCTGAAACAGCATTTCGAGCCGAAAGACAGCGTCGTCGCTGGGCCGATCGGTGCGCTCGGGTACTATTCAGGCCTACACATCTACGACAAATACGGACTCATTAACCGCCTAATTGCCATGCGCGAACTCGATGAGTCCGAGGCGGTTCGTATGCCAGGACACGAAAAAATGGTCGATGAGGGTTTTTATCTTCACCTGGAACCGACGATCCTTAAGTTCGAGATAATAGACGGGCCGCCACCGGATCGCGAGAATCCAGAGTATCCGCACTGGCGGCGCATACGATTGAGGGCGGAGCAACTGCAGCAATGGGGAATGCCAGCAATACCGATCTGGAGACGCTATGTGCCTCAGGTATTTCCCATGAAGCCGTTACCCGATGGAAGTAAGAACGCGCTGTTTATCCTTCGGCTCCTAGAGGAAGAGCCGCATATCGCCACACTCCCCCGTCCCGAGCGCGTCGCCACACGCAAGAAACGCGCTAGAAAAGCCTGGGGCGACTTTTTCACGGGTTTGGATTCTGCCTTGATAGAGGGAAACGACTAATCTTGGCTACCGGAGGCTCTATGGTGGGATAGTATAGTAGTGATGGTTTCGAAGCGCCCGAATGAATCTTGGGCTTTCCGAAGATTTTGATTCCGGAGCTCGACCATGGTAGCTCGCAGCCGTCTGTCTGTCTCGGTGACTCGTATCAGCAGTTCCCATACTTGCGACTCCCCCGTTCAATATCGAGTTCTCCTTTGCTGAGACTTTCGGACCTCTCGTCCGCCAGTGGCCTCGTCTCCGGCGTCACTCTCCCAGTGGCCCATGGCCAGCTGGGTAGCTCCATCCCGAGCTCGAGTCACCCGCTGATCATAGAGCGTGTTTCTGTTCAGGTGTTGATCCCGGATCGCAAGCAGCGCGGCACCGAGAAAGACACCTACGACCATGACTCTGCCCCAAGGGGGGCGCGCCCAGAGGTAGGTCAAGAACAACCCTCCCAACAAACAGGCGAGCGAGGCGTAGAAGAGATCCTCCTTGGCGTGTAGAAAAATCATCGGGAAGAGGGCCGGGTCCTTGAAGATCAACATCAGCCCGTAGGTGAGCCCCCAGGCCACGAGGAACCTGCGATGAAAGCCCGCAACCTCCGCCCGGCAGAGGAGCACCCAACCGCCGATGGAGAGGGCCACGAAGAGCGGGTAGCCGTTGTAAAGGATTCGGACCGTATCGCGCATCTGATTTCGAAGGAAAAAGAACGTTGCGGGAGGCTCGTAAGTGGCGCGATCGAGAAGAAGCGACGACTTTCGGATCGCCTCTAGAGCGTAGGGTGCGTAGTAGAGCACAAAACTCGCCAGGAGGCCCATGCCGAAGCCGAGGACGACGCGCTTCGTGAGCGAGCGCTGCCCCCCGATCCAGAGCAGCAGGAGGAGCACGGCTGCGAAAGTGCATAGCTGCACGAGGGACGCCGCATAGGACAGGGCGGCTGTCGCGGAGAGCACAGCGAAAATCCAGAGGTGTGCTCTCTCGTAGAGCGAATCGTGGTAGGCGGTCAAGTAAACCATCCACACAAGGACGAGGAGCGCACCCATCGTACCGGGGCCGTGCACGCGGTGGGCGTGATGCCAGGCGGAGATCTCGAGTACGAAGAGGAGAACGGCGAGTTGTGCGATTCGAGGATCGTAAAAAACGGTGCGGGCAAGGAGAAAAAGCGGCACCGTCATGGCGGCGATGACGAGCACGGAGAGAAACTCGATGAGGAAACGTGCGTCGCCGTGAAGCTTCGTCGCCGCCAGAGTCAGCACATAGAAGAAGGGAGGATAGGGTGCCCCATACTCCACACCGAAGTGAGGTCTCACGTGCCCATCATCGAAAGGATCGCTCGACGTCGAATAGCGGTAAATCGAGTCGAAGTCGAGGGGGAGCTCCGAGAGCCACTCGACTTGAGGAAGATGGTTCCAGAGATCGGGGGGCACGTGGTTCGGAAAGAAGATGAGCACCGAGTGAGCCAGGCAGGCGATGACGAAGACGTGGCTGATGTAGGTGATTTCTTGAGGAGCGAGCTCGGGCCGCCAACGCCCAATGAACGCTCGGCGAAGTCCACGATGAAGCAGAAAACCCAGAGGGAAGACCACCCATAGCCGGCGGAGGGCCATGGCGGTGGTGAAGGGCGTGAGTGTGGTGACGACCAGCACAAGCACCAAGAGCGCCGCTAGCACGAGAACGGCGAGCGGCAGGGATGCCCCCGTCGAACGTGTGAAGAGCGCCCCGGCCAGCGGAAAGAGCAGAGCGAGCGCCACCGTCGTCCAAGGAACGCGAAGCTCGACGCCTCTCGACAATGGCTCCACCTCAATCCAGTCGATGCCGATACCTAGCGCTTCGGGCAGATGCGAGGGGGAGGGTTTCCCTCCTTCCGTCTCGATTTCGATCGTGAGAGGGCCTCTCTCCGCGACGTCCTGCGGGACGACAACTTGAACCCCGCCCCAGGGATAGGAGCGATCCGTGAACACAAAGCTATCGAGAGGCTCGCCGTTCACTCGCAGGTGTACCGTACCCTCGAGGCCAAACCGATGACAGCGAAGGCGCAAACGGAGCGGCGAAGCAACGCCGTGGTAAGGCAGCCGAAATCGGACCTCTCGCGCCGTCAGCCGCCCATAGAATTCGATGACCTCGACGCTTCCGTCGTGGAGCCGGGTTGGGCCCTGCATGCGGACCCGGTTATGGACCTGCTCCTCATTCACAAGGTAGTCCCAGTCCATCGAGCCGAGGTCGAAACGTACGGTGTCCGTAACCTGAAACGCGACCGGGTAAAGAAGAGCTCCTGCGATCAGGGTGGCTGCGGCGAGGAGACCGGACCGGACCACCTCTCAGGCCCCCCGCCACCGACGGCAGGGAACTGAGGGCGCGTAGAGGCCGGCAGCAATGAGGTGGAGGCTTCTGAGGCCCATAGCCATGGCGGCAGTATATTCGAGGAAGCCGTCGAACAGGGAGCCGAGCCAGCTCGATCCGAGAGCTAGTTTGACCGAACTCTGCCGTTTCGGGAGCGATGAGACCCGGAAAGCGGTCGGGTCACAGCAGACCGCGCATGGCTAATTGATATAGCCCAGTGCCTTGAGGCGCTCCGAGAGCTCTTCATCCAGAACGACTTCCGCTCGACCCGGTAGCCCATTGCTTTGGCAATGACGGCGTCGTCGCGTAAGGCGGCATCATCGCGACCAGCCGCGCTGCTGATTCTGGGCCTCTCGGGTGGCTTCTTTTCCGACGCCGCACGGCCGGTCAACAGCCCACTCCCCCCTTTGGCGCAAACGTGGCACTCGAAAATCGGGATTAGAGACGAATCCCGGTGCTTCCGCCATCAAGTGTTGCTACGCGGCTGCGGGCAGTGGTACAGATGCGGAAGAGACCGGGTTGCGCGCCCCAGTGAGCATGAAAACCTCGATCCGCGACCACAAAGGAATCGTCGTCGCCAAGAAGATGTCTCGAAAGGTGAGCCGTCGCGTCGTCAGACCAGCCTGCATAGCCGGAGTTCGGATCTCACGTCCGAACTTCAGAGCTCCGTGCGGTCGGACGAAGTTGTAATAGCAACGGAGCAACTCCAGGTGCTCATCGAGCCTCTCCGTCGAGCGAGCGTGGGAAAGCGTTCGTCTCGAAAGGTATGCCGAGCTTTGCCGGATGGTCAGATTCAACCGCTCGATGAACGACGTGTTCAATGTCGAAGAGTCCTCGGAGTTATTGAGCGCGTCTTCGAATCGCCACGCGGCTCCGTGCAGCGCTCTCCGTTCGACCTTGATGATGCGATCGTTCCTGCGCGTTTTTAGGACCTGGCCGTAGAGACACGCTGGCCCGAAGAAGCGACGGATGACCTTCTGGTAGAATTCGAATCCATCCGTGACGATCAAGGGAAGACGCTCGAAATTCATCCGTCTCGAAAGGTCGCGAAACAGAGCGTGAGTGTTCCGGTAGCTTCGCCTTCCCGTCACCGTCGATGGCCAGAGCCGAGACCAGACCTCGATCGTAACGAAGACCCAACTCGGTGTCTTCTTGTTGCCCACGAACGTGCGAATCTCGTCGGCTTGAAGCTCTTCGGCAGCGAAGCCAGCAATCCTTCTGTGATTGAATCGACGACACCCTTGGGCTGCCTTCTCGAGCCAGCGGGCGACGGTGTTCCAGGCAATCCCTTTGATCCGGGAAATCGCGGAAATGCTGACACCCTCGACTCTGAGAGCAATGACCCCATCGAAAGTAGCTCTTCGATGTTGGAGACGGTAGTAGGGCGTGCCTTTCGTCGAGGAGAACGTCTTTCCGCACTCGCCGCACCGGTATCGACGGCGTTTCCCGGACCTGGTTCGGTAGAATCCGTGGCGAACGATGTTTCCGGAACTGACTTTGCCCCGCAACGGACATGCGAGATTGAGACATCTGCGATTCTTCACTTTGGCTCGGCCCTGACGATGAGAGAACTGTGTCTTCGGAATTCTGGTTCAAACTCTAGCACGCAGACCGGTTAGGGGCTGGCCGCCAACACTTAATTGCGGAAGCACCCGATGAGCTGCGAATTGTCTGGCCCAACGGCGTGACTCAGGTGCTCACGAACGTTTCGGCCGGTCAGTATTTGGAGGTAGCAATTCCTAGCTCCTGAGCCGTTTCCGCGGACGTCCGCTCGTATTCGATACGAACGGAAGGTGGATCGCCTCCAGGTCCCTTCAAGTAGTGCTCCAACCAGCGGAGCGTCCTCGAGCTGCGGTCGAGCCGTGAAGCGGCTCGGTCGTATGCGTGTCCTTCGCCTCGGTAGAGAACGAGCCTAACCGGCACCTTCCCCTGGACCTTGAGGTGGCGATAGAGGGCCAGGTCAGCGCCCGCTCCCCTATTTGGGGCAAACGTGTCCCTCGGAAATCGAGATTAGAGACGAAAACCGAATATGAGGCCCTTTCAGCCCTTTCAGTGAGTCTCTGGTGACACCTGTTCGTGCAAAACCCCGCAAACCGCGCGGAAAATCTCACCCGTCTCTGCAGTGCCGCAATTGGCAGGACTAGTTGGCGGAGGGAGAGGGATTCGAACCCCCGGACCTTTCGGTCAACGGTTTTCAAGACCGCCGCCTTAAACCACTCGGCCATCCCTCCGAAAGGAAGCGTCAATTCTAACGTGACTTGGGCGGTGAGATCCGATCGACGCCATCCAAATAGGGGCGGAGCGCATCGGGGATGTCGACGGAGCCATCCTCGTTCTGGTAGTTCTCGACGATGGCGAGCCACGTGCGCCCTACGGCGAGGCCCGAGCCGTTCAGCGTGTGGCAGAAGCTGGGCTTCGCCTTCGGCGCGGGGCGGTAGCGGATTCGAGCCCGCCGCGCCTGGAAGTCGGTGCAGTTACTGCACGAGCTGATCTCTCGGAAGGTGTTCTGGGACGGCAGCCACACTTCCAGATCGTAGGTCTTGGCCGCGGAGAATCCCATATCACCGGTGGAGAGGGTCACGACCCGATAGGGGAGCTCGAGACGCTTCAGGATTTCTTCTGCGTCGGCCGTGAGCGCTTCGAGCTCGTCGAAGGAGCTTTCCTGGTCCGTGATTTTGACGAGCTCGACTTTGTCGAACTGATGGAGTCGCACGAGGCCGCGAACGTCCTTGCCGTAGGAGCCCGCCTCGCTGCGAAAACAGGCCGTGAAGGCAGTGTAGTACTTCGGTAGCTCTTTCGATTCCAGAATCTCGTCGCGGTGCAAGTTCGTGAGCGGGACTTCCGCGGTCGGTACGAGGTAGAGATCTCTCCCGTCGATCTTGAACAGATCTTCTTCGAACTTCGGGAGCTGTCCCGTCCCGACGAGCGACTCGCGCGTGACCAAGAAGGGAGGAAGTATCTCTCGATAGCCGTGCTCCTTCGTATGCAGGTCGAGCATGAAGTTGATGAGCGCCCGCTCCAACCGCGCGCCCAACCCGTCGAGGAGCGCGAAGCGAGCCCCGGAGAGCTTGGCGGCGCGATCGAAGTCGACGATTCCGAGAGCCGTACCGATCTCCCAGTGAGGCTTGGGCTCGAAAGAGAGCCCCCGCGGTGTTCCAAAGCGACGGACTTCCTCGTTCGCCGTCTCGTCCTTGCCGACTGGAACGCTCTCGTGAGCGAGGTTGGGAAGATCCATGAGGAGCTCGTTGCACGCCGCCTCCGCCTCCTTCTGCCGGTCTTCTTGGGCCTTGATCGCATCCGAGCCTTCTCGCAGCCGGGCTCGCAAGGCTTCGGCCTCTTGCTTCTTTCCTTCTTTGAAAAGGGCACCTATGCTCTTCGATGCGTTTTGATGCTCGTGGCGCAGCTCGCTGATCCCGGTCTGCAGGGAGCGACGTTCTTCGTTGAGTTTCACGATCGCGTTCAAGTCCGCCGTTGTGCCGCGTTCTCGGAGCTTCTTCGTCACGAGCTCGAGATTGTCGGCCACGTAGTTCACATCGAGCATGAAGATCTATTCTAGCACCCAGTCCCATTCGGGCTTGCACGAGTGAGCTCGCCATGCGAGCCTAGTTCTAATCCATCGCGCGTTCATTGGAATTTCACGAGGAAAGCATCGATCTGATGAAGATTCGCAAGGCAGTTCTTCCTGCCGCGGGCCTGGGGACCCGGTTCCTTCCCGCCACCAAGGCCCAACCCAAAGAGATGCTGCCGCTGGTCGACAAACCTCTCATTCAGTACGTCGTCGAGGAGTCGGTCGGCGCGGGCATCACCGACGTCATCATCGTGACCGGGCGGGGCAAGAGCGCTATCGAAGATCACTTCGACGTTTCCTTCGAGCTCGAACACTTCCTCGAGGAGAAAGACAAGCGCGAGGAGCTCGACATCGTCCGGGCTATCTCGGATCTCGTCAGCGTCGCCTACGTGCGCCAGAAAGAAGCCCTCGGCCTCGGTCACGCCGTATCGGTGGCGGAGTCTCTCGTCGGAGACGAGCCCTTTGCCGTGCTGCTCGGGGACGACCTCATCGACGCCGCCGTGCCCTGCATTCGCCAGATGGTGGAAGTCTTCGAGAAAGTGCAAGCGCCCGTGCTCGCCGTCATGAAGGTGCCGCCGGAAGAGATTTCGAGCTACGGAGTCATTGCCGCCGAGCGCGTCGAGGAGCGTCTCTATAGGGTAGAAGCACTCGTGGAAAAACCTCCCAGGGAGCAGGCGCCCTCCGGTCTCGCCATCATCGGACGCTATATTCTTACTCCTTCGATCTTCCGGCACCTTCGGAGCACCAAGAGCGATCAAAGAGGGGAGATCCAACTCACGAACGGGCTGCAATCTCTGCTGTCCGAAACGCCCATTTACGGATTCGAGTTCGACGGGGTCCGTCACGACTGCGGCAACAAGCTCGGCTTTCTGCGCGCGACGGTGGACTATGCGCTCAAGCGGCCGGATTTGCGTGAGTCCTTTCTTTCCTATCTGAAGGGCCTCGACCTCGAAACCTGAGCTTTGACGTGTCGGACTTCATCGAGCTCGTATTTACCTATCTTTCCGGGGTAACGAGCTATCTCAACTGGGAGACCGTCAAGTTCGTGGCGGGCGCTATCGGGATCCTCTGGGTCGGGCTCGCCTTCAACCGTCGGTTCGGGCTTCTCGAGGGAGTCTCCGATCTCGGGGATGTCCCGGCCGCTGTTGAATTTGGTCGGGTAGCGGCGGCACCTGTGAATACTCTTAGGCAGCAACCTCATCGCTGTCAAGAGATTTCTGTTTGCTTCTAAGCGCGTGAACGAGAGCGCCCATATGGCGATAGCCTTTGATACGGTGAAACTTTTTCTCCGCCGTGACGACGCCGAGAGCGGTCCATCGGCGAATCATGGAAGGACTCTTCCACCGCTTGACGTTTCTCGAGACTCTGCGGATGGTGCCGTTGAGATTCTCGATGGCGTTTGTCGTGGTCAGAGATTTGCGAAGTAACTCGGGTAGAGCGAGCTTCACAACCGTGAGGGTCTCTTCCATCCCTTCGCGAAGGCTTCCGGCAGCTTCGTCGTAGCCGTTTCGCTCGAGCCACGACACCAATGCCTGAAGTCGCTTGCGCGCCTTGTCGGCACTCTTGCATTTGTACGCTTCCTTCATTGTCTGGAGCACGTAGGCGTGACGGGACTTGGGAAGGTACGAGCGTAGATTTCGGAGTTTGTGGAGCTGGCATCTTTGGATAACCGCGAGATCCCCCAAAACGTCGACGAGTGCTTTGCGGATCCCTTTGCCTCCGTCCACTACGCAGAGAATCGATTCGTCGATCCGCAATCCCCGCTCGAGAAGGTTCTGCAACATCGCGGTGCACACCCGAGAGTTCTCCGTCGAGCCCAGCCATATACCCAAGGGCACCTTCGTTCCATCTATTGTGATACCGAGAGTTACGACGACGGTCTGTCCGGCCACCTCAAGGCCATCCATCATTAGTGCCGCAAGCTCGAACTCCTCTAGCCTCCGAGATAGGTATTCCTCGAGCTTCTTAGTCGTCTGGCTCACGAGGTGACGGCTGGCGGCACTCTTGCTCGTGCCACGAGACTTCAACTTCGCCGAGGGTTTGTCCAGACTCGATTCGTAATTTCGGGTCGATACCCCCACCAAGATCTGGTTCAGCACTCGCTCCGGAAGCGGGTCTTCTTCGCGGAAGGCTTCGAAGTGTGGAAGCGACGCCTCCTCGCCCGACTTCGAACGAACTCGAGGTCGCGACACTTGGATTCGACGACCGCCGAAGCTCAGCTCCCCATCCGTGCTCCCCCAGTGGTTATGAGTTCGCTCCTTCTCGTGCTTGCCCTTCGGCCCCGCGATCTTCTCCGCGTCCTCTCTCAGGAGTAGGTGCAATGCGGTCAGTCCTTGCTCGTACACCCATTCCGTCAGGTCCGCCTTCGTGGCCGCGATCCCAGCTATCATCGGTAGCAGTATCTGACCGACTTGGCCAACTACCTTGCCCGTAGGCGAGTGCGTTTGCTTTCTTACTGGCTTCTTTGATTTCCTTGGCATGGTGGCTCCTTGTCCCCCTCTGGAGACGGTTGGTTTGGCAGACCTATTCTTAGGCCGGCCAAGGAGCCGCCGCTACCCCAAATTCAACATCCGGCGGGACATCCCCCCGATCTCGCGGCGCGTCTGTTCGGCTCTCGAGTCGAGGAGATTCGTTCTCGAGGAGAGGCCGCGACTGCAGAAAAGGCGGAAGATTGGCTGACGGCCGGACTCCACTACGACAAGGTCGGTGACTGGGAAAAGGCCCTCGACTGCTACGAGAAGGCAGAGGAGTACCATCTCGCGGGAGAGTTGTGTCTTCGGTTGGGTCACAAGGATGTCGCTGCCGATTGGTTCCTTCTCTCCAACGAGAAGCTGCGCGCTGCTCAGCTCTACAAAGAGCTAGGTCAGCACAAGAAGGCGGCGGAAGCCTACCTGAAGGTGGGCTCGTCGCTCGATGCAGCCTCGGAGCTTCTCGAAGCGGGCCAGTTCTCCCAGGCGGCCGAGATCTACGAGCGTGCCGGCAACCACATTCGCGCCGCTGAGGCCTACGAGCGTGGCGGCGATCTGAAACGCGCCGCCGAGAGCTTCGCTCGCCAGGTGGCGGAGCTCGAGGGTCGCGGGAGCCACTATCGAGCTTTGTCTCAGGAAGCAGAGCTCGCGCGACTCTGACATCGGGCGGGACGCTCCTTCGAGAAGGCCGGAGATCCCGAGCGCGCTATCGAGCTCTACGAGAAGGGCGGACAGCTCCGGCTCGCTGCTGAGCTAGCAGAAAAGCTGGGAGCCAAGAAACAGGCGGCGGTTCTCTACCGCAAGGTGGGCGCCGTGCAGAAGGCGGCCGAGCTCTACGAGCAGGCCGGCGATCATCGGGAAGCAGCGAATCTCCTCGGAGACGAGAAGCTCTCCGGTGGTGATGCGATTGCCGCCGCCGAGTCCTTCATGAAGGGCGGGGATTTCATCCGTGCAGCCGAGGTTTTCGAGACCGCGGGACAGTTCGAGCGCGCCAGCGAAGCCTTCGAGAAGGCGGACGCTTTTGCGGAGGCTGCCGATTCCGCGCTCAGGGCCGAGGCGCGTGGCCGAGCTCTTCCTCAGGGCGGGAAACCATGAGAAGTCCGGGGAGCTGTACTACGAGCTCGGTGATTTCGAGCTTGCGAGCGTTCTTTTTGCCAAGTCCGGCCGTAACTTCGATGCCGCGCGGGCCGCCGCGGAATCGAACTCGGAATCGAAGATGGTCGAGTACCTGCAGCGAGTGACGCCAGGGGAGCCCAACTACCTCCAGGCCGCGGCAGAGCTGGCCCGAGCCTTCGGGCGACGCGGTTGGGCTTCGCTCGCTCGCGAGAAGCTCCGATCGGTGCTCAAGGGGAAGGAGGTCACGGTCGAGAGCCTGGAGCTCTGGGATGAGCTGTCGCGCGCCGAGGAGTCCGAGGGCCACTACGAAGAAGCTGCCGAGATCCTCCATCGCGTCATGTCGGTTCAGTATGGCTATCGCGGGGCCAGCGAGCGGCACGCGGCCTTGCTGGAGCGGATCGCCGAAGAGACCAGACGGGCGGAAACGATTCGCAAGGCCGCCGCGGTCGTCACCCATAAGGAGAAGTCCCGTTACGAGGTCACCGGTATGCTCGGCAAAGGAGGCATGGGCTCCGTTTACAAAGCCTACGACCACTTGCTCAAGCGTCCCGTCGCTTACAAAGTATTGGCTGAATCGCTCGCCCAGGACGCTACCGCGCGCGAGCAGCTTCTCAATGAAGCGAGAGCCGCCGCGGCTTTGAATCATCCCAATATCGTCACCGTCTACGATCTCGGCTACGACGGCGATAATGCATTCATCTGTATGGAGCTCATCGAGGGAGAGAGCTACCAGGGCATCTTGCGCCAACAGAAAACCCTCGAGCTCGAGGACGCGATGCACTGGCTCGTCTCGCTCTGCCAGGGGATCGATCATGCTCACGGCCGCGGCATCGTTCACCGCGACTTGAAACCGTCCAACGTGCTATTGACAACGGATCATCGTGTGAAGATTCTCGACTTCGGTCTCGCCCGTCCCGTCGAGAGCACAGAGAGTGGACAAGAGCAGGAGGCCGGTGAGAGCTGGGCCTACTCGATGTCCGGAACGCCCAAGTACATCTCGCCCGAGGCGATTCAGGGTAGGCCGACCGACGCACGGTCGGACGTCTATTCGCTGGGAGCGACACTCTACCAGCTGCTCGTGGGCAAGGCTCCCTTCACCGAAGGCAATCTCCTCATGCACCACCTGCACACGCCGCCGCCGCCGCCACGCGCTCAGCGAGAGGAGATCCCCGAGAAGCTGGAAGAGCTCGTGCTGCTCTGCCTCGCCAAGAAGCCCGAGGAGCGCTTCCAGTCTGCCGGTGAGGTGCTTTCCTTCGCCGCCGCCGCGCGGCTTCTCTAGCAGGGTGCTGAAAACTTCCCATTTGACGCCCCCGGGAGGCTGATGGTAGTTTAGATGGTGTATACAGTACACTAAGTATGAAAGCTCGACCGTTGGATCAGAATGCTCGCGTGGCGGTCGACAACTGTATCTTTACGGTGCTCGACGACAAGCTTCACGTGCTCCTCATTCAGATGAAGAAGAGCCCCTTCGACGGGATGTGGGCCTTGCCTGGTGGGCTCATCGAAGATGGCGAGACTCTCGATGCCGCCGCGGCACGCATTCTCGAGGAGCAGACGGGCGTAAAGCGCGTGTATCTCGAGCAGCTCTACACTTTTGATGGGGAGACTCGCGATCCAAGCGGGCGCGTGCTGTCAGTCGCCTACTTTTCTCTCGTCCCTCCCGAGGATCACGAGCTCCGCACCACGAAGAAATACGGGGCGGTTCGCTTCTGGGAGGCCTCGAAGCTTCCCGAACGCCTCGCCTACGATCACAGCGAGATCCTCGACTACGCGCTTCAGAGGCTCCAGTGGAAAGTACAGTACACCAACGTCATGTGGTCGCTGCTTCCCCGGAAGTTCACTTTGAGCCAGCTTCAAAACGCCTATGAGACGGTGTTGAACCGCGCTCTCGACAAACGAAACTTCCGAAAGAAGATTCTCTCCCTCGGCCTCGTGAGCCCATCCGGGGAGCTTTCCACGGGCGGACGCCATCGACCGGCGATGCTCTATCGTTTCGAGACCAAAAGGCCCGAGATCGTGGAGGTCTTCTGATGACCGAGCTCCCGCTCCCGTCTCACTTCGACGCTTCGCGCGTGGGTGAGATGTAAGTCATGAATCTGATCAAAATCGGTCTGGCAAGCCTGAACCCGACGGTTGGCGCCATCGAGTCGAACGTCTCGAAAACCATCGGAGTCGCGGCGGAGATGTCGGCGGCGCGATGCTCTTTGGGCGCCTTCACGGAGCAGGTGATCTCCGGATATCCAACCGAGGAGCTGGTTCAGTGGCAAGGCTTTCTCGAAGCTCAGTGGAGAGGGCTGAAGAGATTCGCCGCCGAGACTCGGGAGTTGCCCTTTCCCACGGTATTCGTGCTCGGACTCGCCGTCGAAACGAGAGGGCTCGTTTACAACGCGGCGGCGGTGGTGGCCCGGGGCGAGATCCTCGGCGTCGTTCCGAAGGAGACCCTCCCGACCTACGACGTCTTCTACGAGCGTAGGGTCTTCGCTCGAGGCATTCCGCGCCTCGTGAGCCGCTTGAAAGGGGTTCCCTTTGGTGATCTCGTTTTCCGCTGCCCCTTCGCCACGCTCGCGGTCGAAGTTTGCGAGGACCTTTGGGTGCCGGACGGCCCGATGTTGAGGCGCTCCGTCAGTGGCGCCGACATCGTGGTAAACCTCTCCGCCTCTCCCTGGCGGAGCGGCATCTCCGACACGAGACGCGAGCTTATCGCGACGCGGGCGTCCGACAATCAGGTCACGCTCGTCTACGTCAATCAGTACGGTGGTCAGGACGCGCTCGTCTTCGACGGCGGGGGATACGTGAACCAGAACGGACGGATGCTTCTGGAAACGGAAAGGTGGCGCGAGGGTTGGACATCGTCCGTCGTCGATTTGGGCCGGACGAGGAGGTTGCGACGGCAAAATACGACCTGGCGCGCGAATGCAGAGACCTACGCGGGGAGCCACCCGCGGGTGGAAAGCATTGACGTCGATCTTCCCGACCACGAGGCGCCGGCGCTCGACTATCCCGTTCCGGGCCTCCAAGGGTTCTTCGGTCCGACGCCGGGCGCCCCGCGTGACCGCGAGGAGCAGTGGTACCAAGACTTGATTGCCGCCATGGAGACGGGTCTTTCTGGATATTTCGAGAAGACGGACGTCTTCGATCGGCTTGGCATCGCTTTATCCGGAGGCAAGGACTCGTCCTTGAGTCTCGTGATCGCCTGGCTCTATGCCCGCAAGAGGTTCAGAGCGCTCTCCGACCCGGAGCGTGCCAGGAGGATTCGGGACTTTATTCACTGTTTCTCCATGCCGACCCATTTCAACTCGGATACCACGAAACAGCTTTCCCGGAAGCTCGCGAACGAGCTGGGCGTTCATTTCAAGGAGGTCGCGATCGAAGAAGCTTTCGACCGCGAGGTCGAGACCGCTTCTGACATGCTCGAGCCGGGCGCCGAGCTAACCCCACTCGCGCTGCAGAACATACAGGCTCGACTCCGCGGCATGCGCATGTGGAATTGGGCCAATAGCGCCAGAGGGATGTGGATTCAGACCGGCAATATGAGCGAGAAGGCGGTCGGCTATACCACGGTCGGCGGCGATCTCATGGGCGCCTACTCACTCATTGGCAACCTCCCGAAGACAATCGTCATCCGGCTCCTGGCCTACCTGCATCGAACCTACGAGATCGAGACGCTCGGGGAGCTTCTCGCGACCAAGGCCTCCGCCGAGCTATCGGAAGATCAGGAAGACGAGCGCGATCTCATGCCCTTTCCCGTACTCGACGCCTGTTTCGCGCTTTTCGCAGGAGAGAGGCTCATGCCAACTGAGCTCTATCAGGCGCTGCGCTCCAGGTGGACCGATAAAGAGCTCCTCGCTCTCAGGTCCGACTACCGCCCCGGCATGCTCAAGGAGTGGGTGAAGCGTTTTTGCCGGCTCTTCGTCGGCTCGATTTTCAAGTGGGTTCAATCGCCGCAATCCGTGCACCTCGGCACCCTCGATCTCGACCGGGAGCGAGCTTTGCAGCTTCCCGTCGTGCAATCCACGGAATGGTTGGATATCGACGAGATCGATGCCCTGCCCGACTAGAAAGCACAAGTCACTTTCGTAGCAGGAGCAAATCATCTGTTACCTTCCACTAGTGATGGGTGAAAACGGGGCGCAGAGGGCCCGCTCAGGCCTTGGGGTGGGATTTCTGGTAGACGTCCAGAAGTTTCTGCGTCGAGAGGTGCGTGTATTTCTGAGTCGTCGAAAGGTTCTGATGGCCGAGGAGCTCCTGGATGGAACGGAGGTCCGCGCCCCGTTCGAGCAGGTGGGTAGCGAAGGCGTGCCGTAAGCTGTGTGGTGATAATCTCGAGCCAAGAGCGGCCTCGCGCAGATAGCGGTCGAGCAAACGTCGGATGCTTCGCGCCGTCAGCCGACCTCCTCGCGCATTGAGAAAAAGAGCGTCCGTTCCCTTGCCGCGTCGCACGAGGGCCCTTCGATCCCGCAAGTAGATCTGAATGGATTCGGCGGCCGGCTCGCCGAAGGGGACGATCCGCTCTTTGCGCCCCTTTCCGAGGACGCGCACGAGCATGTTGGGGAAGTCGCAATTGGCGAGGTCGAGCGAGACGAGCTCTCCGACACGGAGTCCCGTGGCATAGAGAAGCTCCAGAATCGCTCCGTCGCGGCGACCGAGCGGGGTCGTCCCATCGGGGCATTCGAGGAGACGCTCCACTTCAACTTGCTCGATTCGGGGCGGGATCTTCTTGTCGAGGCGAGGGGTTGCTACGAGGCGCGCCGGGTTCTTCTCGACTTTCCCCTCCCGCGCCAGATAGCGAAAAAACGTTCGAATCGCTGCGAGCTTTCGAGCGATCGAGGAGCGTGCCGCCCCGTCGCGATGAAGCTTTGCGAGGAAGGCTCGAATCGAAAGGACGTCGACACCCCTAGGCTCGTGGATGCCGAGCTCTCGCTCGAGAAACGACTCGAATTGCAGCAGGTCGGAGCAATAGTTCTCGACGGTGTGAAGCGACAGACCTCGGCGATGTTTCAGATCGTCGAGAAAAGCGTCGAGCTCACTCACGCCGCGTCTAAAGCTCTATCGTTCTCGTAATCTGCCCGTATGCTTTCCCAATGTTCTCGATTCGACTCAACCACAGGGTTGGAGATAGACCACAACCTACCAAAGGGGATGGCCGAGAATCAAGGGAGTCGGAACGACTTCAAGTTCCACCCGAGCGACAGGTCCCGACGAAGGCGCGCGAGCTCGCGCGACATGCGGGCCTCGTCCGCGTTCAGGCGCAAGGACTCTCCGAGCTTTCCGCCGAGTCCTTCGGCCGCCTTCAGGACCGCTTCCAGTGTGCCATGCTCTTCGAGCAGCCTCGCCGCCGTCTTGGGGCCTACCATGGGCACTCCCGGGATATGGGTAGTCTGGCTTCCAGCGAGCGCCCAGAGGTCCACGAGTCGCTCGGGTTCGACGGCCCACTTCTGCCGAACGTAGGCGGGGTCGAGATCCCGCTTGTTAAAGTGATCGCGCACGTCGATTTTGTCGGACAGGAGCTGACAGAAGACTGTGTCGGTCGAAAGGACGACGGCGCTTCCACCGCGGGCCGCAACTTTCGTCGCAAGGGTCGCGATGACGTCGTCCGCTTCCAGATCCGGCTTGTCGATCGAACGAAGACCCACCTTCAGGAAAGCCTCTCGGTAACGCCCCAGGTCGCGCTTCAGCGCCGGGGGCATGGGCTTGCGCCCCGCCTTGTAATCGGCGTACAAGCGATGACGCCAGGTAGGCTCCTGCCCGTCGAACACCGAGACTCCGTGCGTAGGCCCCGTCTCTCGTATTGCTCGGCGGAGCGATTGCACCGTCGCCTCGAGCGCCGCTTGGGATGAGTTCGTGTCGTCCCGTTCGGGAGTGGCGGCATAGACTCGCCGGATCACATTGAGCGCGTCGACGACCAGGAGCCGAATGCTCACGAATGGCTCTCCTTGTCGGAATCAGAGCGCTCGGGCATCGGCCGGGATGGCACCCAGTGCGCCCGAGAACACGTCGATCTCACGAAGCGCGCGCGCTACGTAGGCCTCCTTCCTCTTGCCCCGGTTCTTCACAGGAGGCTCGAGCGGAGGGAGGAGGCCGAAGGCGACGTTCGTCGGCTGGTAGTTTTCCGGATCGGCGCTCGAAATATAGTGGCAGAGGGCGCCGAGGGCCGTCTCGCGGGGGGGCACCCGGAGAGGCTTGCCAAGTGCGAGAGCGGCCGCGTTCCAGCCGGCCACCATGCCCGAGGCGGCGGACTCGGTATATCCCTCCACACCAGAAAGCTGCCCGGCGAAGAAAAGACTCTCGCGCTTGCGGGTCTGGAAGGTCGGTTGGAGCAGGCGCGGCGCGTTAATGTAGGTGTTCCTGTGAATCATCCCGTAGCGCGAGATCTCGGCGCGCTCGAGGCCCGGGATCAGGCGAAGGATGCGTTTCTGCTCGCCCCACTTGAGCTGGTTCTGGAAACCGACGATGTTGTAGAGACTCGCCGCCTGGTTGTCCTGGCGGAGCTGAACGCAGGCATAGCCGTCCCGTCCCGTTCTCGGATCCGGGAGGCCCACCGGCTTCATGGGGCCGAAGCGAAGAGTATCGACGCCGCGCGCGGCCATGACCTCGATGGGCAGACAACCTTCGAAGTAGAGTGCCTTGTCGATTTCGTGTAGATCGATTACCGAGGCTTCGGTGAGCGCCTCGTGGAAGCGGCCGTACTCCTCCTTCGACATGGGACAGTTGATATAGTCGTCACCGCCTTTCCCGTAGCGGGAAGCACGGAAGGCGATATTGAAATCGATGGTATCGACTTCGACGACGGGGCTGACGGCATCGTAGAAGTACAAATGGTCGGTTCCGCTGAAGCCGAGAATCGACTCCGCCAGCGATTCCGAGGTGAGCGGGCCGGTCGCGAGGATGACGGTGCCTTGGGCGGGAACCTCGAGGACTTCCTCGCGGATGATGGTAACGTCCGGAGATTCTTGAAGCGTCTTCGTGATCCGCTCTGAGAAAGCGTCGCGGTCGACCGCCAAAGCCTGGCCCGCCGGCACGCGCGTCGCCGTGGCCGCCTCGAGCACCAGCGATCCCAGCCGCCTCATTTCTTCTTTCAGGAGCCCGTGGGCGTTCGCCATCCCCTCTGAGCGGAGCGAGTTGCTGCAGACGAGCTCGGCGAATCTTCCGGTTCGGTGAACAGCGGTTCTCCGGACAGGCCGCATCTCGAACAGCCGAACGGGCACGCCGCGCTTTCGAAGTTGCCACGCTGCTTCGACGCCGGCCAGTCCAGCGCCGACGACAGTGACGGGTTCTGCGGTCACGCCTTTGCGGGCTCGGGCTCTTCCTCTTTGGCGGGCTCAGGCTCGGTGAACTTCTTGTAGCCGCAACCCTCCTGGGTGCAGGCGACGTGCGGACCGTCGCGTTTCGTGCTCTTCTCGAATACGATCGGGAAGCCGCACTGGGGGCAGGGCTCTTTCACCGGCATGTACCAGCTCGTGAAGTCGCAATTGGGATACTCGCTGCAACCGTAAAAGAGTTTGCCGCGTCGGGATCGCCGCTCGACGATCTGACCCGGACAGTTCTCCTTGGGGCAGGAGACCCCGACTTCCTTCTGCTTGATGAACTTGCAGTCCGGGTAGTTGCTACAGGCGGTGAACTCGCCGTACCGGCCGTGCTTGATGACGAGCTGGGTCTCGCACTTGGGACACTTCTCGTCGAGAATCTGGTCCCGTTTCGTCTCGAGGCTGCCATCCGCACCTTTCAGGATGCGGCGGGTGTTCTTGCAGTCGGGGTAGCCGGAGCAGGCCAGAAACTGGCCATAACGACCTTTCTTGAGCACCATCGGACGTTCGCACTTCTCGCAAGTCTCGTCGTGAAAGGCGTCCGGATCCGCCGACTCCTTGTCCTGATAGTTCTGGATCTCACGAGTGTTACGGCAGTCGGGATAACCGGAGCAGGCGAGGAAGTGACCGAAGCGGCCCCACTTGATGACCATTGGCTTGCCACACTTGTCACAGACCTCCTCGGTCGGAATCTCCATGGCCTTGACGTTGGTCATCTTCTCCTGAGCTTCTTCGAGGTCCTTGGCGAACTTCTTGTAGAAGCCATCGATCGTCGTGAGGTAGTTGGCCCGGCCTTCTTCGATCTCGTCGAGCTGCTCTTCCATGCGAGCGGTGTACTCGATCTCCATGATGTCCGCGAAACTGCCCATCAAGAGGTCGGTCACGAGAAAGCCGAGCTCTGTCGGGACGAACTTCTTTTCGATCTTCTGCACGTACTCGCGATCCTGGAGCACGGAGAGGATGCTCGCGTAAGTGCTCGGCCGGCCGATGCCTTTCTCCTCGAGCTCCTTGACGAGTGAGGCCTCGGAGAAACGCGGCGAAGGCTGCGTGAAGTGCTGCTCGGGTTTCACGACGAGGAGCTTCAAGATCTCACCCTCGGTCAATGGCGGAAGCTGCTTCGATTCGTCAGCTTTGACCTGGGCCTCCGCGTCGCCGTCCTCCTTCTTTTGGGCAACGTCGTCTTTGCCTTCTTCGTAAATGGCCAGGAAACCGTTGAACTTCATGACCGAGCCTCGGGCCCGCAAGGTATAGCGCCCGGCTTCGATCTCGGCGATGGTCTCGTCGAACACGGCGGGAGGCATCTGCGACGCGACGAAACGGTTCCAGATGAGACGGTATAGCTTCAACTCGTCCCGGTCGAGATACTTGGCGATCGCGTCCGGGTCCCGAAAGACGGAGCTGGGTCGGATCGCTTCGTGCGCGTCCTGCGCACTTTTCTTGCTCTTGTAGACGTTGGGTTTGTCCGGGAGCATGTCCTTCCCGTAGCGCTCCCCGATGAACTGACGCACCTCCTCGATGGCTTCGTTGGCGATACGAGTCGAATCGGTCCTCATATAAGTAATGAGGCCGATGGGGCCTTCCTTCCCGAGATCGATGCCTTCGTAGAGTCTCTGAGCGACGATCATCGTCCGTTTGGCGCTGAATCCGAGCTTACGAGCGCCTTCCTGCTGGAGTTTGCTGGTAATGAAGGGGGGTACTGGCTTCCGGCGACGTTCCTTGGCCGTGATCTTCTTGACCGTGAAATCGAGCTTTTCGAGCTCTTCCACCACCGCTCGGCTGCCCGCCTCGTCCTTGAGCTCGGCCGTATTGCCGTCGATCTTCGCGAGCTTGGCCGTGAAGGGCGGAGGCTCTTTGCCCTCGACGTCGGCGTCGATGGACCAATATTCCTCCGACTGGAAGGCCTGGACCTCGCGCTCTCGTTCGCAGACGATTCGGAGCGCGACCGACTGCACGCGTCCAGCTGAAAGGCCGCGTCGAACCTTCTCCCAGAGTAGGGGTGAGATCTGATAGCCGACGAGCCGGTCGAGCACACGGCGGGCCTGCTGGGCATCGACTTTGTCCTTGTCGATCTCTCGCGGGTGCTTGATCGCCGCCTCGACGGCCCTCTTGGTGATCTCGTTGAAAAGAACGCGATGCACCTTTCGCTTCGCTCCCCCGAGCTCTTCCGCCAGGTGGAAGCTGATGGCTTCGCCCTCGCGATCGGGGTCGGGCGCGAGGTAGATGACGTCCGCCGCTTTCGCTTCACTCTTGAGCTCGGCGAGAACCTTCTTCTTCTTCGGGATCACGACGTAGTCCGGAACGAAACCCTGCTCCACGTCGACGCCGAGCTTGCTCTTGGGCAGATCGCGGACGTGACCCATGGAAGCACGAACGACGAAGCTCTTTCCCAGGAACTTGTTGATGGTCTTCGCCTTGGCCGGAGACTCAACGATCACGAGTGATTTCGCCATGGGGATAGTGTAGCGGATGGTGCCGGAAGCGCAAATCGAAGAGCCATACTCAGCCACCTTTCTTCTGGAAGAGGCCGCCTGGGAGGCTCCAGATAGCCCCCTTCACTTCCAGGCGGCACAGCGCGGCGAGCGCGCGGTCCACCGTGAGGGCCAGTCCGTCCAGGAGCTCGTCGAGATCGAGAGCCCGTTCGACCTCGTTCAGCCTTTCGAGGATGGAGCGCTCCTCGTCGTCCAGCGCGGGATTGAGTTTCTTGCCCTCGGAGGCTTCGGTTCCCTTCAATAGGGCTCTTAGCTCGGGTCTGAGCTCCTCGATGACGTCGTTTCCAACCGTCACCAGTCGAGCGCCATCGCGAATGAGGGCGTGAACTCCCTCGCGGTTCTTGGAGCCTATGGGACCGGGCACCGCGAAGACGTCCCGGTTCTGATCGAGTGCCAGACGTGCCGAGACGAGGGAGCCACTCTTTTGGGCCGCTTCGACCACGAGTGTGCCGAGCGTCATCCCTGTGATGACCCGGTTGCGCTGTGGGAAGTTCTTGGCTCTCGGCGGCTCGTCGGGGGGGAACTCCGTCAAGATGGCTCCGTTCGCCGCGATCCGCTCCGCGAGTCGACGGTGCTCCCGCGGGTACAAGTTGTCGAGGCCCGAGCCGAGGACCGCGATGGTGCGACCTCCCGCGTCGAGGGCGCCCCGGTGCGCCTCCTCATCGATACCTCGCGCGAGTCCGCTCACGATCGTCAAGCCCGCCGTCGCCAGCTCCCGCGAGAGACGCCGGCAAGCGTCGAGACCGTAGGGTGTCGCGCGCCTGGACCCGACGATCGCCAACGGGAGCCCGTCTTCCGCGCGAAGCTGGCCCCAGACCGTGAGAATGAGGGGCGGGTCCGGAATCTGTCTCAGGAGGCGGGGATAATCGCGGTCCGTGAGGCAGAGCAGGCGATAGCCTTTCTTGACCGCACTCCCCGCGTTGGCCATGGCTCGCTTGGAAGACCGAAGGACTTTTGCAAGCCCGAGGCGCGCTAGCGCCTTCCGGCAGCTCCCCAACTCGCGCACCGTGCGAACTCGTTCTCGCAGAGGTATTTCAGAGCACTCCGCGAGAAGCCACGCCGCCATGAGCTCGTCTCGTTCTGAGTCTGTTGCGTCGTTCACACTTGACGGAGACCTCCTGAAACACAATGACGACATATGGTGAACGGGACCTCCCTCGGGAAACGAACTTGCTTGCGCGGTCTTTTGGGGTGGGCTACCATACCGTTGCCGCCGCATAGTTCGAATAAGGTAGGGGTAGAGTTGTCCTTGAACATCCGACGCCACTCTCATTTGCTTCTGCTCGTCGTCCTGCTCGGGAGCAGCGTCGTTTCCGCCGATGACGAAAAAGACCGTCGGAAAATGGCCAAGGCTCAGGTGATTTTTGGCATCGACGTCGCTCAGCTGGGCTTGTGGAGAGAGGCGGTTTACCGCTGGGAGAAGGCCGTGGAGCTCGACCCCTCGAACGCGAGCGCTCGAAACAACCTGGCCGTGGCCTATGAGCAATCCGGCGAGTTCGAAATGGCAAACGACGAGTACGAACGCGCACTCGATTCGAACCCCAATAACATCCATATTCGGCAGAACTATGAGCTCTTTCGAGAGGCGTATGAGAGAAAGAAGCGAACCGACCGACGATCTGGTCAAAACTAGACGGCGGGCCTCCGCAGCCTCTCTCGTAGCCGCGGCGGCGTTTTTGGCGCTCGTAATTTCGTGCGGGAGGAGCTATTACGAAGTTCCCATCGAGGTCCCGATCGCGGCGAAGCTCGACGTCGCCGAGTACAACCGAATTCTCATCGCCGGCTTCACGACCCAGACGAACGAGAATCTGGATTTGGACTCCGAGACGATCCGTCTCCTGAAAAACCAGCTTCGAATGCGCTCGACCCTCCAGGTGGTGGATGCCGAGATCGAACCGCTGGGAGATTTCTCGGAAAAGAGTCTGGAGCAGAGCGGCATGGTCGAGCAGTTCGAGGAGATGGAAGAGCAGGCCCGGGCCGAGGGAGAGGAAGAGATCTCGCGTCAAGAGTGGATCGACCTCGAGCAGGACAAGCTTCTCGAAGACGAGGAGTATTGGCAAGGAGTCGGTGAGGAGTATCAGAATCCTCTGATCGTCACTGGCAAGCTTCGCTTCGGGTCGGAATCCCGCTCCGGCTATTCGCGTTCAGATCGCTACACACGCGATTCCTTCAATCGGCCGAGGCTGGAGCGCTCGAACATCTTCCAGGAGCGGACCGGCTTCACCCTCAATGCCGAGTTCTATTTCGTCGACGGCGAGACCGGCCGCACGATCCATCGGGAGCGTTTCACCGAAGAGGTGATTTACGGCCGCGACGAGCAGGCATCGGCGCTCTCGTCGTACTTCGAGCTCATGGATCGGCTGATCCCGAACTTTTTGAGCATCCTCTCGCCCCAGACGTTCAGGGGTACGAGAATTCTTCTGAAATGATGGTTTGGAGCGCATAAGGGAGTAATCACCACAGGAGAACCGGCCCCTCACGAGCGTCAGGCTTTCATCGCCGCCGAGCTTCGCGTCGTCCGGGCGTAACGATACGAGGTAACTCATGAGGATCACTATTGGAAAGACATTGGCGAGCGCGGCGCTTTCTCTCGTTGCCCTCGCAGTGTTCTCGGCGGCAGCTTTCGGACAGGCCTCCTTCGCACCGTTCTATGGAAAGAACAAGGTCAAGTACGACAAGCACCGGTGGCAGGTCTATCGCTCTCCCCACTTCGAGGTTTATTACTACCCGGAGTTCGAGCAGGAGCTCGGTCGACTAGTCAGTTACGCGGAAAGCGCCTACGAGAGAGTCTCCAACGACCTCAAGCACGAGATCTCCTTTCCGATTCCGCTCATCCTCTATAAGACGTTCTCGGAATTCGCCCAGACGAACCTCTTTCCCATTGAGATACCGGAGGGTGTCGGTGCCTTCGCCGAGCCGGCTCGTGATCGCATGGTGATTCCTATCGACAATCCTCCCGACGAGCTCCAGGAGCTCTTCATTCACGAGCTCACGCACATTTTCCAGTTCGACATCATCCCCCGCTCGCTCGTGCGACGCTCCGTCCCTGTGTGGATCGACGAGGGTATGGCCACCTATATGGAGTCGGAGTGGGACGCGCTCGATCTCATGGTCATTCGCGATGCGGCGGTGACCGACGAGATCCCGAGCTTCGAGGCTTTGAACGTCGGTTTCGCTCGCGCCGCCTATAGCTTCGGGGCGTCGGTCTTCCAATTCATGGAGGAGCGCTTCGGCAAGGAAGGCGTGCGGCAGTTCGTTTTCGCGCTCCGCCGGGCCGTCGTGGCCGGCGTCGGTGCGGACGTTTACGAACAGGCCTTTCGCCTGACGCCCGAGGAGTTCTACCGCGAGTGGAAACGCTGGCTGACCGAGAAGTTCAAGCCCTTTCGGGATAAGGAGATTCCCGATGACTACAGCCTCGATCTGTCACCGAGTCCGCAGAAGGGGAATTTTGTTGCAGCGCTCTCCGCGGCGCCCTCGCCTTCTAAAGAGACCGTCGCGGTAATGAGCGTCAATCGAAAGGAGGGCGAGTTCGACATAATAATGCTCTCCGCGGCGGACGGTTCCATCATCAAGAATCTGACTCCTGGTTATACGGGCGCGTTCGATAACATCGTGGGGCTCGTCGTCGAGGACTCGCTCATCGGACGCAACATCGCCTGGACTCCGGACGGCGATCACATCGTCTTCTTCGGGCGCTACCTGAAGCGACGAGCCATCATCGTTGTCAACGTCCTGAACGAAAAGGTGGTCAAGCGCATTCAAGTGCCCGTCGATCGGGCGCTGTTTCCAACCGTCGATCCGAGTGGGAACTACGTCTACTTCACAGCCTTGAGGGACGGTATCAGCGACGTTTGGCGTGCCAACCTCGAGACGGAAACGTTCGAGAACGTTACCAACGACGACTTCTTCGACAAGTTCCCGACGATCACGCCCGATGGTGAGTGGCTCTACTACAGTCGACGCATAAGCGGTCACGACAAGATCTACCGTCTGAAGATCGACGGTCCAGATACGAAGGAACAGATCACCTTCGGCGCTCACGACGACGCGACACCGACGTTCTCCGACGACGGTCGGGTCATGTTCTACACCTCGAACGAAGACGACTCCATCTTCAATTTGCGTTCCATGGATGTCGGAACTGGCGACATCATTCAGTACACGGACGTTTTGGGAGGTAACTTCGCTCCGTCGGTGATCAAAGACGCGCGTACCGACGAGGACGTCCTGCTCTTCACGAGCTACTACAAGGGGAACTACGGCCTCTACCGGCTTCCTATGGACGAGCCCGTGAAAGAGATAACGTCGGACCTAATCGTTCGCACCGAAGGGCCGGTGATCGATTTCGTGCCTCCGGTGAGCCATCAGGTCGTCGCGGAGAACAAGCGCAAGAAGGGCACTTTCGAGAAATTCTATATCGATGGCGCACCGCCGATCTCGATCGGCGTGACATCGGGCGGCGACTTCTACGGCGGCACCGGCATCAGCTTCTCCGACGTGCTCGGAGATCAGAGTTTCACGTTCTTGGCGCTGTCGGTTCGAGAGTTCCGAACCTATTCGGGTAACTATACGAACCGCTCGGGGCGGCTCCAGTACTCTCTCTCTGGATTCGATTCCACGAGCTTCTTCTTCGCATCGCCGTTCAGCTTCACTCCCTCGTTCTCCCGAGACGATGCGCTCACGACGATTCGTCAAACCGGGGCGACCGCGGCCGGCGTCTATTCCCTGAGCCGGTTCAGGAGAGTCGAGCTCGGAATCGGCATGGTCAAACAACGGACCCGCTTCGAGAACGCTTTCCTGGACCCGACCCTCAACCCCAATTGTGAGGGGTTGAACCTCGACAACTGCGATGATTTCACCGAGTTGGTCGATCAGCGCTACCCGAATGGCACTGTGCTGCCCGCGTCGTTTACCTTTGTGCAGGAGACGACGCGTTTCCGCGAATTCGGACCTCTTGCCGGAAGCACCGTGCTCGCGGGTGTCAGCATCTCCCCCGGCGGTCCTTTTCTTGCACGCCAAACGTTCAATCTCGATGCCCGCAAGTACCTCCAGCTCACCTCTTCAGGACTGCTCGCGTTGCGGTTTCGCGGATTCAGGAGCCAGGGGGACGTTCCCAACATCTTCTGGTTCGGCGGCAACGGTGACATGAGAGGCTACGAATACCAGTCTTTCGTCGGAAACACGGCCTTCTTCGGGAACGCCGAGCTCAGGTTTCCCATCATCGATGCAGCTATCACGCCTATAGGCTTCTTCGGTCCGCTGCGGGGCCTTCTCTTCTTCAATATGGGAGGGGCCTACTACAACGACCAGCCGTTCGCGCTCTTCTCGAGCGATCGGCGGATCTCGTCTCTAGGCTTTCAATGCGGCCCGGCCAGTAACGCCCCCTGTATCTCGGTGGGGTGGGGTCTCGGCGACGCGGTGGCATCCTATGGCATCGGTCTGACGTTCAACTTATTCGGCATGCCGATGAACGTCAACTGGTCGAAGTTGACGGATCTCGCGACGACAGTCGACGGTTGGAAGACGGACTTCTGGATCGGCTATACATTCTGAATGCTCACTCGCCTCTTCGGCTCGTTCGCTCCCCTCGCTCTTCGCTCGGGGGGACGGGCGCCCACTCGGGCCGAGCTCGCGGCATGTGATTCGGTAACCGCTCGCGCAGACTGCGGTCTTTGCTCGTGCCGACGGGTCTTGACAGGGGCTCGAAGTGGCACTAGACTCAGCGGATCTGTGGATTGAACCGAGGAGGAGGAACGTTGTACGCAATCATCGAGACCGGCGGCAAGCAAGTTCAGGCCGTTCCCGGTGAGCACGTGAAAGTGGAGAGGCTCGAGGCCGCCGTGGGCGACACCGTTCGTTTCGACAAGGTGATGCTCGTGAATCGGAATGGCAAGGTCGAGTTCGGAAAGCCCTTCGTCGAGGGGACCACGGTCACCGCCACGGTTACGGAACAGGGGCGAGGCTCCAAGATATTGGTATTCAAGATGAAACGCCGCAAAGGCTACCGGCGCACTCGCGGGCATCGACAGGCCTTCACGGCCATCCGGATCGATGCCATCGAGGGCAGCAAGGGCTGAGCGAGGAGGCACTAGCAATGGCACACAAGAAGGGCCAAGGCAGTTCCCGAAACGGGCGGGACAGCAACGCCCAGCGCCTTGGCGTCAAAGCCTTCGGCGGCGCGACCGTGAGCGGTGGCTCCATCTTGGTCCGTCAGCGTGGAACTCGTTTCAAACCTGGCAAGAACGTCGGAAGAGGAAAAGACGACACGCTCTACGCCAGAGTTTCCGGTGTGGTCGAGTTCCAGAACCGCGGACAACGAGGACGTTTCATTCACATCCATCCTTCGAGCTCCGGATAGTCCTAATTCCCGGCGCCTCCGGCCTCGCTTCGTCCACCATTCTCCCGCGCGGGGTTCCCCTCGCGACCTTCCCCGTCCATAATGGGCCGATGTGGATCGACGAAGTTGTCGTCGAAGTCATTGCCGGCCAAGGTGGCAACGGTGTGACGAGTTTCCGTCGCGAGAAATTCGTGCCTCGCGGTGGTCCTGACGGAGGACGCGGCGGCAACGGCGCCTCTGCCTGGCTCGTGGCGAGCCCCGATCAGAATACTCTCGCGGGATATCGCTATCGTCCGCAGTATCGAGCCCAGCGAGGATGCAACGGGGAGGGGAGCGATCGGACCGGGAAGAGCGGCGAGGATCTCGAGCTCATGGTGCCGCTGGGGACGATCGTCTTCGACGATACGACAGGGGAGGTGCTCGGTGATCTGACGGAGCGCGGACAGCGTTTGCTGGTAGCGCGCGGCGGCCTGGGAGGCCGTGGCAATGGGTCGTTCGCGACTTCCTCGAATCGCGCCCCACGACGTTCGGAGCCTGGCCGTGAGGGGGAGCAAAGGCGATTGCGTCTAGAGCTCCGATTGCTGGCCGATGTCGGGCTCGTGGGCTTTCCCAATGCCGGTAAGTCCACCCTCATCTCCCGGGTCAGCGCAGCGAGACCCAAGGTCGCCGATTACCCCTTCACGACCCTCGTACCACACCTGGGTGTCGTCGCCGTTTCGGAGGAAGCCTCGTTCGTACTCGCGGACGTTCCCGGGCTGATCCTGGGCGCGAGCGACGGAGCTGGGCTCGGGGATCGTTTCCTCCGGCATCTTAGCCGAACCGCTTGCCTCGTTTTCTTCATCGACGTGTCCGAAAGCTCGGAGCGCGATCCCGTCGAGGACCTCGCCGTGCTGCGCCGGGAAGTCGTGGCTTACGGCCGTGGCCTGGCGGACAAGCCTGCGGCGGTCGTTGCAAACAAGCTGGACGCGCTGGTGGACGTCGAGCGCGAGAAGCGGCTCGAGGCCGAGGCCACCCGACTGAGCCTCCCCTTCGTCGCGGTTTCGGCGGTGACCGGCGACGGTTGCAGCAGTCTGGTCGGAGTTCTTCATCACCTCGTGGAGCGAGAGCGCGGCGTCGTGGCGGATCCGCAGAGGTCGTGATGCGAATTGGGGTGCTCGGCGGCACCTTCGACCCGCTTCATCTCGGTCACATGCGGGCGGCGGAAGTCGCGCGGGAGGCCGTATCCCTCGACAAAGTCGTCTTCGTTCCTGCGGCAAGCCCGCCGCACAAGACGGAGGAGACGATTGCCGGCGCGCATCATCGGACTCGCATGGTCGAGTTGGCACTTCGAGGAGAGGCGCATTTCGAGCTCTCCATGATCGAAGTGGAGCGACGCGGCCCGTCATATACCATCGACACGCTGACAGAGCTATCCGAGGGACAGCCCGATGCCTCCTGGTTCTTCATCACTGGCACGGACGCCTTCGTGGAGATTCGGACATGGCATCGATGGGAAGAGCTCTTGGGCGGCTATTCCTTCGTCGTCCACGAGCGGCCCGGGTGCAGCATCAAGCGTGTCGCGGGCGCGATACCCGAAGCGCTCCGGGACCAGGTGGCGGAGTTGCCCATCTTGCGAACTAGGGCAAACGGCCCCCTTATTCTGTTGCTGCGTGGCACCATGTTAGACGTCTCCTCGACGGAAATCCGCCGCGCGGTTCAGAAAGGAAGAACGATTCGTTTTCTCGTTCCGGAAGTGGTGGAGGAATACCTCCGCGATCATCGTCTTTATGAGCAGGGCAAGAAGCCAGAGAGGAAGACTTGAAGAAAGATGAGCTGAGCCTCGAAACACTGGACAAGGACTTGCGCAACGCTGTCGAAGCCTGCCAGGAAAAGAAGGCTACCGATATCCTGGTGTTGGACCTGAGGGGACTCGCGAGCTTCACGGACTACTTTCTGATCTGCTCCGGAACGAGCAACCGCCAGCTCAAGACCATCGCCGACGAGATCGAGAAGACGGTCGCGGCGATGAAACGCAAACCCACGCACAAGGAAGGCTATCCCAGGGGCGAATGGATCCTCATGGACTACGTGGACTTCGTGGTGCATGTTTTCACGACGAGCAGTCGCTCCTATTACGACTTAGAGCGGCTCTGGGGCGACGCGGGGCGGATCGCGGTGGCCAGCTAGAACTGACGTAGTGGATATGGCCAAGTCCAAATCGTTTCCCTCCCGGCGACTCGAAGCGACTTTTGTCGCTCGGGATCCGCACATGGTCGAGGTAGTCAAGCTCGTCGAACGGCACGGCTCGCGAGCGCACCGAGTAACGTTCTCTTGAGCGGGGAAAGCGGCACCGGCAAGGACTTGGTGGCGCACGCACTTCACTTCTGGGGCCCGCGGTCGGGCTTTCCCATCGTGAAAGTTGACCTGCCCAGTATCCCCGCGGAGCTCATCGAGAGCGAGCTCTTCGGTTACGAGCGGGGCGCTTTTACGGGTGCGACCGCTACGAAGCTCGGCAGTCTGGAGATGGCGAAAAATGGCACGCTCTTCCTGGACCAGATTGGGGAGCTTTCCCCAGTGCTTCAGGCCAAACTGCTCAGGGTCGTCGAGGACCGACGCTTCGAGCGGCTTGGGGGCACGGAGGTCATCGAGCTGGACGCCCGGGTAGTTGCTGCCGCGAGCGCGGGCCTGGAGCAGGCCGTTGAACGCGAGCTATTCCGTCGAGACCTGTTTCATCGGCTGGGGGTTTTTTGGGTGCGACTTCCGCCTCTGCGTGAGCGTCCTGATGACATCATTCCTCTCGCGGGAGATGGAGCGACTGGGCAAGTCTCCAAGCAAATTCACCGACGAGGTCCTCGACGTGATGAAGAGCTACGGCTGGCCCGGCAACGTGCGGGAGCTCAAGGGTGTGGTCGAGCACGGCGCTCTCATGTCTCACGGTGAGACGATCGCGCGGGCGGATCTGCCAACAAGCATGGTCGAGAGCTCCTCCGTCGCCTGGGGCAGCTCGAGCGAGCATCGCCCATCCTTGGATGACGTCGAGCGGAACTACATCGAGTTCGTCTTGAACGCGGTCGGGGGCAACAAAAGCCGGGCCGCTGAGGTCCTGGGAATCAGCCGCAAGTCGCTATGGGAGCGCCGGCAGCGTTATGATCTAGACTGAGAATCATGCGAGCCAAGACACTTCTGACCATCCTCTCCGTTTTCGCCATCATTTGGTTCGTCGTGTCCATGGTGCGCCTGAACCAGGGCCTCGTGACGGTGCGCTTTGCGATGCTAAAACCTCTGGAACTGGAGCTCTGGATGTTGATGCTCGGCGCCTTTGCGGTGGGGGCCGCGCTCATACTGATCTTCGACATCGCAGGCGGGGCCCGGCGATTCGCTCGCGACCGAAAACAGAAGCGCGACTACCGGGCCCACGAAGAGGTCGAGTTGCTCTACCTTCAGGGCCTGGACGCGATGGTCAACGCGCGTCACGAGAAGGCGCTCGACCGATTCGAAAAAGTGCTGGAGCGGGAGCCTTCCCACACGAATGCCGCCGTCAAGCAGGGCGACAGCCTGAGAGCTCTGAAACGCTACCGCGAGGCCGCCGAGATTCTGGAGCGAACCAGTCGCATGACTTCCGACAATCTTGTGGCGCTCTATTCTTTGTCGGACGTTTACTTGGACGCAGGCGCCGACGAGAGAGCGAGAGCAACGCTCGAGCGCATCATCGAGACCGGCCCTGACACGACCGTCTCCGCCCATCGGAAGTTGAGGGGTCTGCTCTCCCGGGGGCTCGAATGGGAACGGGCCAGCGACGTTCAGAAGAAACTCGTGGCAATGGTCTCGAGTGAGGAGCGCGAAAAGGAGCAGTCGGTCGCGAAGGGCATTCGCCTCGGACTCGGGATGCAGCTTGCCGAACGGGGTCGTGCGCAGGACGCCATCGATACCCTTCGGGCCATCATCGAGGAAGACGAGGGGGTCGTCCCCGCCTACGTTCGCCTCGGCGAAGTGCTCGCGTTGACGGATGAGACCGACGAAGCGGTTCGCGTCTGGCGTCGAGGGTTCGAGAAGACTGGCTCCACCGAGCCGCTCTCGGCCCTCCAGAGCTTCTATCTGAAGGACGATCAACCGGAGGAGGCCATCGGCGTTTGGAAGAGGGCTATGGTCCTTTCCGATAATGAAGTGCCGCTACGTTACTGTCTCGGGAAACTCTACTACCGGCTCTTCATGCTGGAGGAAGCGCTCCGCGAGTTCAGAATGATCGAAGATCGGGTAAGCGGTCTGCCGGCGCTCCACCTCTACATTGCCAGGATTCTCGAGCGGAAGGGTGAGCTCTCGGCCGCCCTCACGAAGACGAAGATGTTGGTCTCAGAGGTCGAAGGGCTGATCATGGACTATCTGTGCAACGTATGTGGCTGGCGCTCCTCCGAATGGGACGAGCGATGCACACGCTGCGGAAGCTTCAGTTCGATTGCTCTGCACTTGCCCGCTGCCAACGTCCCCGAGCCCTCCATCGAGCCCTCGCCCACCTGGTCCACTCCGTGAAAAGGTGATTCCGTCGTCTCGCCTCCCCAGCGCGCGCTCGAGCTACGAGAGCGTTCTCAGTGCGTGGCACGGGCTGGGAGCGCTCTTCTACCCCTGTCGCTGCCTTCTCTGTGAGAGCTCGCTGGCGAGGCCGCTCGAGAGTCCGATTTGCCCTGATGGTCTCGAAAGCTTGCCCACGATCGGGGAGCCGTTTTGTCCCCGTTGCGGTTTCCCCTATCCGCGCGGCGCCGCCACTGGACTCTGTGGCCCATGCCGTGCTGGGGCGAGATGGTTTCGGCAGGCGAGGGCGCTCTTTCCCTATGTCGACGACGTTCGCAGAAGCCTTCATCTCCTGAAGTTCGCCGGAAGGCAACGACTTGCTTCGATTCTCGGCGCTCGCGCGACTCAAAGGTGGCTCGTGTCGGGGGAGCTCCCGCGGCCGGAAGTCGTCATCCCCGTTCCCCTGACGCGTCGTCGCCGCCGGGAACGTGGTTTCAACCAGGCTTCGATCGTCGCACGCGTCGTCGCGAGGCGAGTCGGTGTGCCGATGCAGCCACGATTGCTCCGCAAGATTCGCGAGCGGGCGCCTCAGGCCGGCTTGACGGCCCGTCGCAGACGAGAGAACGCAGCGGGAGCCTACGAGGCGCGGCTTCCGCCCTCCCTGCGAGGAGCCGCCGTCCTGCTCGTTGACGACGTTTTCACAACGGGGGCGACGGTCGAGGCCGGTGCGAAGGCCTTGCTCGGAGCGGGAGCGGGTGCTGTCGATGTGCTGACGCTCGCTCGCGTGCCATGAGAGCTCGCGGCGCCATCGGCCCGGCTTTGACCCTGTTTTGCGCTTTGTCTAGAATGTAGTCCTGTCCTTTCGCCTTCGTAAGCCTGTCACGGAAAGCCTTAGGAGTCGTCAATGGGAACAAGGGTCCTCGCTCTCACAGTCGCTGTTCTATGTCTCGGGAGCGCCGAGCTTGGATTCCCCTGGAGCGAGCATGGGAGCGCCCTCTTCATGGAGAAGGCGATCGATGCCTTGTCGGGTCCGCTCGAGGACTTCTATGAAGATCGCGAGACGGCCCTGGCCGAAACCGTCAGCGACCCCACGCGGTTCGGGTCGAGGATGATCTTCGAGGTCGATCGTTTGGAGCCCTTCCCTTTCGACGAGCTTCCCGCGGATCGTAAGCTCGCGATTCGAAAGTATGGCGAGGCTGCGATCGAGGAGGCGGGAGACGTCCCGTGGCGATTGATCGAGAGCTACCAGGCGTTGGTCGAGGCCTTCCGCAAGTCCGATTTCGAGGCCACGGTGTCCATCTCGGCGGAGATCGCCTATTACGTCGGGGAAATGTATGTTCCCGTCAACGTTTCCAAGAACGGGGACGGCGAGCCCACCGGCCAGCACGGTCTTCGCGAACGTTTCGACTCTCGTCTCTTGGAGGTCTTTAGCGGGAAGATCAAAGTGGACACGCCGAGCGCCATCTACCTCGACCGTCCCGAGGAGTACGCCGTCTCGATCCCGCGCAAGAGCTATATCTGGGTCGACAACATCCTGTACTTCGATTATCTGTCGCGTTTGGGCGTCGAGAGCTACGACCGCTTCTACTACGAGAATATGTGGATACATGCCGAGCCCCTTTTGGAACAGCTCCTCCGTGGCGCGGCGCTCGATACCGCGAGCTTCTGGTACACTGCCTGGACGGTGGCTCGAAAGCCGGAGCTGCCCAAGAGCTAGTGCACTAGTGTCCCAGTCCTGGCAACCGAAGCCCACGGACCAGACCGATTCACATCCGTCAGGATAAAGGGAGTGCCAGCGGACGAGCGGGAAGCGTCATCAATCTCGGCTCTCGACGATCGCGAGCTTATCCGGATCTGTATGGACGAAGGCCCCGATCAACAGGAGGCATGGGGGCAGGTCGTCAAGCGTTTCCGCCGCAGAGTTTTCGGCATCGCCTACAAGTTCACCGGCCGATATGAAGAATCGCAGGATTTGACGCAGGAGATTTTTCTCAGGGTGTTCCGAGTGCTGGACAAATTCGACAGTAGCGCTGACTTCGGAACCTGTCTCTATTCCGTCAGCCGAAACCACTGCATCGATCATTACCGCCGTGGGCGACGGGAGAGAGAGCATCTGGTCTCTCACGAGGTGAGACTCGAAGACTTCGCCTCGGGACGATTCGACCCTCACCGGCACGTTGAGCTCCGCGACAAAAAGAAGATGCTCCTGCGAGCTCTCGAGGATCTTCCGGCAAAACTCCGTGAAGCGGTGGTGCTCCGTGACATCAAGGAGCTAACCTACCAGGAGATCGTGGAACGGTTGGGCCTTCCCGAGGGTACGGTCAAGAGCCGAATCAATCGCGGCAGGCTCGAGCTCGGTCGTGCTCTCCTAGCTCTGAAGGCGACGGGAGCGAACGGAGAGGAGTCGACAGGCAAAATATCATGAATCTTCGAATCGAAACTCATGGCGACGTCATGATCATTCGCGTCAAGGAAGAAAGGCTCGTTTATTCGATGTTGGGCGCTTTTTTCTCCGACGCCTCGAAGGTCATCGAAGAGGGTGCCCTGAAGCTCGTGATCGATCTGACCGAGGTCAGCTATATCGACAGCGCATCGGTTGGCTGCCTCATGGACATCTATCGTTCGGTCTCCGACAAGTCAGGCGCAATCAAGCTCCTCGGCCTCCAAGAACGCGTCGAGACCATGGTCAGCATGACGGGGCTTCACAACTTCATGGAAATTTTTCGCGAAGAGTCCGCCGCACTCGAGAGCTTTTGAGAGCTGTCGGAGCGGGTGAGAGCGCGAACTAACCGGTGAAGCTGATGAAAAAAGTCAAGATGCTCGCAGGCCACGAGATTCCCTTGGACGGGGATCTCCTCTATATGCTCGAATCCCTCTATCGGGAAGTCGCACTCAAACGTGAGCTCAACGCGACTTTCGACGACATGATGAACGAGATTGTGCACATCGTCGCAGGGATGGGCGAAGAGGCGAGGAAACGATACTTGATCGAGAGCCTCTTTCTGAACAGCGTGACTTACGAGAACGAACGCCTCGGCGCCTATATGAAGAAGCTGACGGGTCGAGCCGGCGCCGAAGACGAGCCGACGCGCGACTGATCGCGATCCCAACGCAAGTCTCGAAGGAGAGCTGATGTCGAAACTTCACCCGATGGTCGTCCTGGCTCTCTGCGGGGTCGTTTGTCTTTCCGTCATCAGCGCGTCGGCTCAGAGCTCACGCAAGAGCAAGTCGGACGGGCCTCGTATCGAAATCGAGCCAGCCGAGCATGACTTCGGTGACGTTCCACAGAATCAAAAGCTCGCCTATGAGTTCGTCATCACGAATACGGGGACGGAAGAGCTCGAGATCAGGAGACTCTCTACGACGTGCGGATGTACCGCCGCAATCACGACGGACCGTAGGGTTCCGCCCGGAGGGTCGACGAAGCTCCGGGTCACTCTGGAGACAAGGAAATACAAAGGCGTCATCGAGCGGAGCGTATCCGTCGCCTCGAACGACCCTGGCGGAGTCCATACCGTTCGGCTCAAAGCCTTCGTCGAGTCGAGCGAGTAGCGGTTGCCGACTTTGCGTTCTTTTGGGGCGGAGTCTACGGAGTGTAGTACGAGCGAGCCGTCGGGGCGAGAACGGGCTCCGAGACATCGGTGGTCACCCTCGCATTCGCCCGATCCTCGATGAGCTCCCAGCTTTCCGTGGACTCGAGGATCGCTCGGACCAATTGCGTGTGAAGTTGGTGGCCTGCACGCATGCCCACCACATGTGCCTGCAGGGGTTTTCCCAGGAGAACGAGGTCTCCGAGGAGATCCAGGATCTTGTGGCGCACGAATTCGTCCGGAAACCTCAAGGGGTTGTTGAGCACGCCCGTCTCGCCGAGGACGATCGCGTTGTCCAACGACCCACCGAGCGCGAGTCCCTGTTGGCGCATGAGCTCGACGTCTTTGAGAAAACCGAAGGTCCGGGCCGGGGCGATCTCTTCAACGAATTGTGTCTCGTTAATCTCTGTCGAGTACTCCTGGTGGCGCATCAAAGGGTGGTCGAAGCTGATCGTATAGCTCAGGCGCAGCGAGTCACAGGGGTAGGCGGCGACGAATCGTGAACCCTCGGTGACCGACACCGGACGACGCAGTTTCAAGAGCGTCCTCGACGCGTTGAGATGCCGGATGCCGGCTTCATGGATGAGGTAGATGAATGGAGCAGCGCTTCCGTCCACGATGGGCACTTCGGGGCCATCGAGCTCGACGATCACGTTGTCGATCCCGAGCGCGTGGAATGCGGCGAGCAAGTGCTCGACGGTCTCGATGCGCAGGTTGCCCCGCCCCAAACAGGTTGCGTGGTTGATGTGGGAGAGGTTCTCTGCGATTGCCGGGATCTCGACACCGCCCTGATCCATACGGCGAAATACGATGCCGCAGTTCGGCGGGGCGGGTTTGAGGGCGAGCCTGACCTTGCGGCCTGAATGGAGCCCGATGCCGACGCAGCTCGCAGTTTCTCTCAGTGTAGTTTGCTTGTGCATCTCGTCCTATGTCTCAACAGCTATCGGAAGCCAACCCACCGCAGCGAAAAGCAACTATTGTGCCAAAAAATGAGCGCGTCGAGGATACGGAAGTTATTGTAACACAACACTTTGCTCGCCAATGCCGTCCCGCGTTGGGAAAGTGTGTCATTTGCGAGACACCTTGGTTCCAGCAAGTGTATCTTTTACGCACTCCGCACTTCTGATAGTATGACCTACGAGACTCCGATCAAAGAATGGATTTCAACGTGCGCCTGGCGGGCAAGAGGCGGGAGAATGGTCGTCGAAGAGCCTGTTGGCACCCATAGCAAGTCAGGGCAAGGGGAACGCATGGATCTCGGCAACTACCTTCAGAAGGGAATCCAGATCCTTCAACTCGACGTCCAAACGATGAAGGAGACGTCGAGGGACGAAGAGGCGCTCCTCCCCGCTCTCCTGTTCTTCGCACTGGCGGGGCTGGCCAATGGCGCGGGGCAGTTCAGCTTCCGTGGGATGGTCTTCGGGCCGATTCTTTCGACCTTGCTCTCGTTCGTGATCGTGGGTCTTCTGAACGTGCTCTCGCGGCTCTTTGGTGGGACCGCGAGCTTCCTTGAGCTGTACCGACCGCTGGGTATCGCCGCTCCGATTCACTGGGTCCAGGCCGTACCCATGATCGGCCCCTTTCTCGGTTTCTTTGCTTTGCTCTACTTTGCGGTCGTTTCCGCTCTCGTGCTGGAATCTACGAGTGAGCTTCCCCGAGCGAAGGCGGGCGCTATCGTCGCACTGCTCGTCGGGATAAGCCTGTTTCTTTGTCTGGCTTTTCTCGCGATGGTAGGCTCGCTTCTGTTGTTTCGAACGCTTTTTTCTTGAATAGCGCTTGCCAAGCGCGTCCATTTTCCTCTAGTTTAGTAGCCGATCACTGGAGAACTAAGTGCCCTGTATCAGCAGTCCGTCACATAACTCTCGGGCCCTTTTGCGCGCTGGCTTCGTTGCGACATCGTTCCAGTTCGGCCGTCGGCCTAGCCCTCCGCTCGACGGGCTCGCTGCGGAAGGCGGTCGAAATATCCAGATATGACCTCGTCGGTGCGCCTCGCCAGCACACAAAATGGCCTCGAGCCTTATGCAACTAACCACTGATACAGGACACTAGGCGCATTGGCGAAGAAGACGTCTGCCAGGAAGTCAGCCGGAAAGAAGAAGACAAAGACCTCGAAAGCGTCCAAAGCCCCCAAGGGCGCTTCCTCCAGTCGTCGTAGATCGAAACCCGACTTGCAGGCGACGGCGGAGCCTCGTCAAGGGCAGCTCTCCTTCGAAGGAGTCCTGCCGCCGGGCGCCGCGGGCTCGTCCTTTGGAGGCGGTGGAAACGGTTCCGTCGTCGAGCTCCACGAGGCCGCCCAGACCCGATATCTGAACTACGCCCTTTCCGTCATCACCTCGCGCGCGCTTCCCGACGTACGCGACGGGCTGAAGCCGGTGCAACGCCGCATCCTCTATACGATGTGGCAGCAAAACCTCACCGCCGACACCAAGTTCCGCAAGTGCGCGAAGGTGGTCGGCGACGTCATGGGCTCGTTTCATCCGCATGGCGATGCCGCCATCTACGACGCCCTCGTGCGCGTCGCCCAGCCCTTTTCGACTCGTCTCCCCTTGGTTCAGGGCTCGGGAAATTTCGGCTCACTCGATGGTGATCCGGCGGCCGCGATGCGATACACGGAGTGCCGCCTCGCCAGAGCGTGCGACGAAATGTTGGGCGAGATCGGTCAGAGCACGGTTCACTTCCGACCCAATTACGATGCGACGAAGTCCGAGCCCATCGTTCTACCCAGCAAGATTCCGAATCTGCTCGTCAATGGTGCGACTGGTATCGCGGTCGGCATGGCTACCAACATCCCGCCGCACAACCTCGATGAGGTCATGACGGCTCTCGTCAAGATGCTCGACGCGCAGCTAAACGATCGAGAGTTGTCGACGCGCCAGCTCTGTCGGTGGATTCAAGGCCCGGACTTTCCGACCGGCGGGCAGATCCTGAACGAAGCCGAAGAGCTCAAGCAAATCTACGAAAGTGGCAGCGGGGCGATTCGGCTGCGGGCCACGGTGGAGCCTGGGGAGACTAAGCGAGGCACGAAGTTTCTCTACGTCACCTCGATCCCATATATGGTGAACAAGGCCCAGCTCGTGCAACGGATCGCCGAAGTCGTGCTATCGCGCAGGATGCCGCTGCTCCTCGACGTCAAAGACATTTCCACCGACGACGTTCGAATTCAGCTCAGCCTCAAGGCCGACGCCGATGAGCACAAGGTGATGGCCTATCTCTACAAGAACACGCCGCTGCAGTCGAACTTCAACGTCAACCTGACCTGCCTGGTCCCGACTGAAAATCCCGAGGTCGGAAGACCGGAGCGACTCGAGCTGAGCGAGATCTTGTGGCACTTCCTGCACTTCCGAATGGGAGTCGTCACTCGACGCCTCGAGAACGAGCTCGAGCGCATATCGAAGCGCGTTCACATTCTCGATGGTCTGGAGGCGGTCTTCGACGCGCTCGACCAGATCTTGCGGATCGTTCGCCGCTCCGAGGGCAAGGCGGATGCGGCCAAGAAGATCATGGCGAAGTTCCCCTTGGATGCGGACCAGACCGACGCCATCCTCGAGCTGAAGCTCTATCGCCTCGCCAAGCTGGAGATCCTCCTCGTGCGGCGGGAACTGGCCGAGAGACGCAAACGGGCCTCCGAGATTCGACGACTCTTGAAGAACGAGGAGTCACGATGGAAGCTCGTGAGGCAGGAGCTTCTGGAGATCCAGACGCGCTATGGCAAGACCAATCCGCGTCGAACCCGCATCGAGGCCGTCAAGAACGAGCCCGCCTTCACCGCCGATGACTTCATCGTCGCGGAGGACAACCACGTTCTGGTGACGACCGACGGTTGGTTGAAACGCCAGCGTGAGATCAAGGACCCGGGCAAGACCAGGCTTCGGGAAGGTGATTCCGTGATGGCCTGTTTCGCCGGGAGCACGCGCGCCTCTTGCGTGTTCTTCTCGAACTTCGGTTACGCATATACCTCTCGGATCATCGACCTTCCGGCGACAGCTGGACACGGGGTGCCGATTCAAAAACTTTTCAAGCTCCGCGATGGTGAGCGTCTCGTGAGCGCTTTCGGCCTGGACACCCGGGTCATCGGAAATATCTTCGTCGACGAGAAACAGCCCGACTATGCCCCCGAGACTCATGCTATCGCGGTCACGAGCGATGGTTACTCGCTCCGATTCGCGCTTCAGGCCTTCGTCGAGCCGAGCACGCGCAACGGCAGGCGCTTCGCGCGACTCGGTGCGGGAGCGGAAGTCTTTGGCGTCGAGCCCATCCATGGAGACGAGACCATCATCGTGGCAACGCAAAAGGCCCGTCTGCTCCTCTGCCCCGTCGAAGAGGTCAACTATCTCGAGGGCACGGGTCGCGGTGTGATTCTCATCAAGCTCGGCAAGGGCGATCGGGTCCTCGGTTTCGTGACGGCGGGTACGGATCAGGATGCTCTCAGCGTCGTGACGAGCCGGGGCGCCAAGAAGACTATCAGCACCGCGCGCTACGAGGTCACCTCGCGGGCGGGCCGTGGCCGCGAGTTGCTGAAAAACGGTTCACTCACGGAGATTCTTCGTCCCGAAGTGAGCGCTCCCGATCCGATCGAGGGCGCCGAGCCCGCTGAGACGGTTCATTGAGAAGGAACCGATGACGGAATATACGGCCAAGGACATCACCGTTCTCCAGGGACTCGAGCCCGTTCGCACGCGCCCGGGTATGTATATCGGCGGCGTTTCCTCTCATGGGCTCCACCATCTCGTCTGGGAGGTTCTCGACAATAGCGTCGACGAGGCGATGAATGGTTTCGCGAGCTCGATCGAAGTGACGCTCCATGCCGACGGCTCTTCGCTCACGGTCTCCGACGACGGTCGCGGCATACCCGTCGACCGCCATCCGCGTGTCAAAAAGCCCGCGATCGAGGTCATTCTCACGACGCTCCACGCGGGCGGCAAGTTCGAGGGGCAGAATTACAAGACCGCCGGCGGGCTCCACGGCGTGGGGGCTTCCGTCGTCAACGCGCTCTCGTCCTCTCTCGTCGCAACGGTCAAACGGGATGGCTACGTTCACGAAATGAAGTTCAAGGCGGGAAAGCCGGTCGGCAAGCTCAAGAAGCTCGGCCGTGGCCACGGGAGCGGAACGAGGATTCGATTTCATCCCGACCCCAAGATCTTCCCTAAGACGAAGTTCAATCCCGACGTCATCCGCGAGCGTCTGGACACGACGGCCTACCTGCACCACGGGCTTCGCATCACCTTCGTCGACGAGATCGCGAAGACGAAGCAAGTCTTTCATCACGAGGAGGGCCTCGCGGCTTACCTCGAACGTATCCTCGCTGAGCGGGGAGCGAAACCCGCTCACGAGGCCCCCTTTATTCTGGAACGCGACTCCGACGACACGGGAACTCGACTGCAAGTCGTTTTGCAGTGGACGGAATCCACCGACGAGCATCTCAGGAGCTACGTGAACGGTATTCCCACCGGCTCGGGAGGATCCCACGAGAACGGATTTCGTGCCGGACTCGGCAAGGCCATCCGAAACTACGTAGAGACGCACAAACTCGCGCCGAAGGGCGTGTCTTTGACGTCGGAAGATCTGCGCGAAGGCCTCACGGGAGTTCTCAGCGTCTTCATCACCGATCCTCAGTTCCAAGGTCAGACGAAGGATCGATTGAACAATCCAGAGGTTCATCAGTACGTCGACGCGACGCTGCGGCCCGCACTCGAGCTATGGCTCAATCACAATCGCTCGACCGCCGAAGCTATCGTGGCTCGCATCATCCTGTCTGCGAGGGCGCGAGAAGCCTCGAGGGCCGCCTCGGCCGCCATCACGCGCAAGACGGCGACGAAAGGTCGCCTGATGCTTCCCGGAAAGCTGAGCGACTGCACGGCAACCCGTGCCGCCGATACCGAGCTGTTCATCGTCGAAGGCGACTCGGCGGGTGGCTCGGCGAAGCAGGGACGCGATCGCAGCCGGCAAGCCGTGCTCCCGCTTCGGGGCAAGGTCTTGAACACGGAGCAGGCGTCTCTAGCCAAGATCTTGGAGAACAAGGAGCTCGCCGATCTGGTTCAGGCGCTCGGCTGTGGACTGGGGAAGAGCTTCGACTTGGAGCAACTGCGCTACCAGCGAGTCATTCTGCTCGCTGATGCCGACGCCGATGGACATCACATCACGACGTTGCTTCTGACGTTCATCTATCGGCACATGCCGGAGCTCATTCGAGCCGGCCACGTCTTCATCGCGCAGCCTCCGCTCTATAGGATCGACGTCGGCAAAGAGACCTACTGGGCTGCGGACGAAAGGGACAAGTCGCGGATCCTAGGCAAGCAGGCAAAAGGGAAAAGGGTCGATATCACGCGGTTCAAGGGGCTCGGTGAGATGATGCCCAAGACCCTTTGGGAGACGACGCTGAATCCGAAAACCCGTAGACTGCAACGGGTAAGCATCTCGGATGCCCTCCAGACCGATCGCGTCATCTCGGAGCTCATGGGAAAGGACCCGCAGGCTCGGTTCGAGTTCATCATGGAGCGCGCGGAAGAAGCCGAGGAGCTCGACGTATAGCAGCGTGGCTGAAGAAGGAGATCGCACGTAGTGAAAAGGGCTCTCCTTCTAGCCGCAGTCCTCCTGGTCGTTGCGGGCTCCGTAGTCTACCTTGTCGAGGTCGAAACGCCCGAGCTGGGCGCGGCGATGCTCTTGCGCGCGCGCGAGGCGACCGGTTTGTCGTTGTCGGCTTCGGAGTCTCATTTCAGCTTGAGGCGGGGTCTGAGGCTCGAGAGCGTCGAAGCTTCCTCGAGCTTTCCGGGCGGACGCTATCGAGTCTCGCTTCAGGCGATCGAATTGCGATACAGACTCTCGACGCTCTTGACGGGCCGAGTGAAGCTATCCGAGGTCGTGCTCGCCGAGCCCCGCGTCGAGGTCATCCTCAGTCGTTGGGACGACGAAGCGTCTTCGCCTGTTCCAAACGGGGGTCTGATCGCGGAAGAATCGAGATCGGCTGCGACCCCTCCTCCCTCAGAGGTGCCCTCTGCCGTTTCCACGCGTTTTCAGGTCGAGGTCTCCGAAATCGAGCTCTCGGGTGGGACGATCGTCCTGAGAGACCGGGGCCGGGAAGAAAACCGGTTGTCACTCGCCGAGCTCGACGTCCGATTCGGGGACTTCGGCCACGACAGCCGCGCTCTAACGATGATCCATGGGTTGACGGCTCGCGGTCGCTTCGGTATCGGAGCGTTGAAACTGGGGCCGACCGAGATCGGAGATATCGCGGGTGATCTCGCGGTCGACCGAGGCCGATTCGCGATGGACTCGCTCGCGCTCACGGCGCCTTTGGGGACCTTCGAAGGAAGCGTGAGCCTCGACTTCAACGTCATTCCCTTTCGCTATCGTATGTCTCTCGCGTCGAGCTCCGCGACCATTCCCGGTGTCGGCCCGTGCCGGTTCGAGCTTTCTGCGGACGGCTATGGGACCGATTCGCGGAACATGTCGGGGGAGGGCCGGCTCGAGCTGACCGAGGGAGCGTTTCCTCGATCTCCGCTGCGCGGCGCGATCGAGAAAGCCTTCGGCCTCGATCTCACGACCCGCGGTCGGACGACGATCCCGTTTCGACTTGAGGACGATCGCATTCGACTCGAAGGGGCGCGGGTCGTCGGAGAGACGAATCTCGACTTCGAGGGTTCGATTGGACTCGATGGCGCGATCGATCTCGCCGTCACGACCGAAGACGGAAAAAGCCTTCGCATCTCAGGAAGTCTCGACGCTGCCGAGACGCACTAACGCTGGCGGTTCTCGAATCGAAGCGCGGCGATCTGCTCTGACAAGAGGCCGAAGAGGAACAGAACGGCCGAGGCCGTGAGCAAGAGTACCGATGTGTTCGTCACGTGCACCTCGGTGATGATCGTATAGACCATATAACCGAAGCCGAGGGCGAAGAACGCGAGCGAGGTAGGAAAGAATACTCTCAGCGGTGAGAAGAGTGTGACCATGCGAAGGACGATCATGACGAATCGCCAGCCCTCACGCCAAGGCCGCATCTTGCTCGTCGAGCTCTGACCGCGCTTGCTCCCTTCTATGGGAACGAAAGTCACGTTGTAGCCGGCCTTGATGAACGCGAGCGTGCTCGTCGCCGGATAGCTGAATCCGTTGGGGAGCAGATGCAGGAACTCGCGAAAGCGTTCGCGCCTGGCCGCGCGAAAGCCCGAGGTGAGGTCCGGGATGGGAAACTCAGAGAGCATCGAGGCGAAACGGTTCAAAGCGCCGTTGCCCAGCGCTCTGGATAGGCTCGCCTGACTCGCGTAGGAGCGCGCCCCAACCACGAGATCGTAGTCTCCGAGCTTCTCCATGAGTTTTCCGATCTCTTCGGGTGGGTGCTGTCCATCGGCGTCCATCAGGAGGATGTGGTCTCCCCCGGCCGCGCGCACTGCGGTCTTGACGGCGGCCCCATTGCCCTTATTGTAGGGATGCCGGATCACTTTGGCGCCCGCCGCACGGGCCCGTTCCGCGGTCTCGTCCTTCGAACCGTCGTCGACGACGACGATCTCCTTCCAATTGCCGAGTGTGCGGAGTTTCTCGATGAGCTCTCCAATCGAACCGCCTTCCTCGAACGCGGGGATGAGCAGGCTAGTGCCTTCGTAGTCCCTCATCCCGCGGAGTCCTGTCGCGACGAGACCGCGAGTGGCTCGTCTTCCGCAGGCCGCTTGTCGAGCCGTTCCTCCATGAGCCGCTGACGGTAGAGCACTTCCTCGAGTAATCGGCGTACCGAGGCGATGGTGTCCGCAACCAGTCCGACGAGGATCACGATGAACCCGGAAAGGAGCAGGTAGAAGGCTGCGATGACGGACTGGATGTGACCCGCGCCCTCGCCGATGTAGACGTAGTAGAGATATCTTGCTGAGAGGAATCCGCCCCCAAGCAACAAAACGGCTCCGAAGTAGCTGAAGATTTTGAGCGGCTCGTACATCGCGTAGATCCGTACGATCGTGGCGGCCGAACGCTTGACGTAGTCCCGGTTACTGCGGATGAGTCGGCTCGGGCGCGTTTGGCGAGGCACGATGGGAACTTGGGCTATGGCGAGCTTCTTTTTGCCGGCTTGGATGATCGTCTCGAGCGTATAGGTATAGTCGGAGATGACGTTCAGTCTCCGTGCCGCCTCTCGGTTGAAGGCACGGAAGCCGCTTGTAGTGTCCTGCACCTTCGTTCCCGAGACCTGTCGCACCACCCAGCTACCGAGGGACTGGAGCCTCTTCTTCATGAAGGAGAAGTGCTCGACGCTTGTTACCTGGCGGTCGCCGACGACCATATCCGCTTCGCCACTGAGAATCGGTGCGACGAGATCGGGAATCGCTGCGCCCGGATACTGATTATCCGCGTCGGTGTTCACGATGATATCGGCGCCGAGCCTCAAGGCGGCGCTTATGCCGGCTTGGAACGTCGCCGCGAGGCCCCGACTTCGGGTGAATCGTACGATGTGCTCGACACCGTGGCGCCGGGCCACCTCCGAGGTTGTATCCGTCGAGCCGTCGTCGATGACGAGGATCTCAACATCGACGCCGTCGAAATGGCGCGGGATCTCGGCCAGAGTTTCCGGCAGCGTCTCCGCTTCGTTCAGGCAGGGAATCTGTACGATGAGTTTCATGGACAGCTCGCTTCAAACGTTGAAGCGAAAGTAAACCACATCGGCCTCCACAATGGGATAGTCCTTACCCTCGAGGCGCAACACACCCTTGTCGCGGCACGCGTTCCAGGAGCCATGTTTGACGAGCTCGTCGTAGGCGACGACCTCCGCCCTGATGAACCCTCGCTCCATGTCGCTATGGATCGTTCCGGCGGCTTTGACCGCCCTTGTGGCGCGGGGCGCAATCCAGGCGCGCGACTCCGTATCTCCCGCCGTGTAGAACGTGATGACGCGGAGGAGCTCGAAGGCGGCTCGGACGATCCGCTCCACCATGCCTTCGCTCAGGCCGAGCTCATCGCGAAAGGCTTTCGCGTCTTGGGGTAAGAGCTCGGCGATCTCCGACTCGATGCGGGCTGAGACATAGGTCACCCGGATTCCCGGGGTCTCGGCCCAGTCAGAAAGGCCGAGCTTCGACGTGAGATCCCCCACCGCAGCATCGTCCTCGCTGACGTTGACGACCGCGAGAAGAGGCTTCGCGGTTAGGAGCGCGTAGCCTCGCAGCCTGTCGCGATCGGACTCGGAAAAGACGGCTCGGAGCGGTCGACCTTCGCCGAGCGCCCCATTCGCGCGCTCTAGGAGCGCGCGCTCTTTGGGATCAGTGGGTTTTCCCTTTCTCGCATCCGCCGAGAGGCGTTCGACGCGCTTTTCCGTGACCGCGAGATCGGCGAGCACGAGCTCGAGCTCCATGACCTCGATGTCACGCGCGGGATCAATGCTTCCCTCGGGGTGGGGAACGGAAGGCTCCTCGAAAGCGCGAACGACGTGAACAAGCACGTCCACGGCGCGCAGGCTCGCGAGGTCCAGCCTGTCCCTCGAGCGCCCCTTCACGAGGCTCGGGATGGCGATGAATTCGATGGTGGCCGGCGTCTTCTTCTTGGACGCGTGAAGGCGCTCGAGCGCGTCGAGTTTCACGTCTGGAACTTTCAAGACCCCAATCTGCTCGGTGCGGCCCGAAGTCGCACCCGCCACGTGGGTCAGCAGAGCGAAGAGCGTTCTTTTTCCTACGCCGTCGAAACCAATGATACCGGCTTTCATGCGGTCGGCATCATACTACAGCTCGCCCGCGGACTTCGACGCCCCCCAACCCCTAGGATGTGGGGTTTAACACACGTTGGATCTGGTGCGCTCGATGTCCGGGACATGCCCGTAATTGCTTCTTGACAGTAGGATAGTGGCTATCTTAGGATCTCGGTGGATCTAAGTGGAGTAAAGTGGTCTAGCTCCATCCATCGGTGGCTGTCGGTGGAAGTGCCGATAGCTGCGGGGAGGTCTTGTTGCTCCGCGGAAATCATCCCGCGCGTGTCGATGACAAGGGGCGATTGAAGATTCCGAGTGGGTTTCTCCAGCTCGTGGAGACGAACTATGGCTCGGAGGTCTTCATCACCAGCGTGTCCGGAGACTACGTCCGGATCTACCCGATGGAAGTGTGGAGCGACATCGAACGAAAGCTCGGAACCATGCCCGACTCGCATCCTGCGAAGGTCAAGTTCTTGAACCGGGTTCACTTCTTCGGTCAGGCCAATAGCCTCGACCGACAGGGACGGCTCGTGCTGCCGGCTCACTTGAGAGAGACGGCGCGCATGAAAGGTACGGTGGCGGTGCTCGGCAAATTCAACTTTCTGGAAGTTTGGAATCAGGACTACTTCCTCGAGAAGCTCAGCCAGGAGCCTTTGACCGACGACGATCAACGCGCCCTGTCGGACTTCGGCATCTAGAAGAAAGCGGAACGGGAGGAGCATGCTGGCCGAGCGCATCGTGAGCGGCACATGCGGAGGGGTCTTCGAACAGGCACTCTTGGCCCGGATACGAACGATGGAGCACGAGAGCGGATTGACGCATACCCCGGTGCTGGCCTCCGAGATTCTGGAGGGTCTCTCGGTCCGGCGTGGAGGTGTCTACGTCGATGCTACGCTCGGCGGCGGAGGTCACGCGAAGGCGATTCTCGAAGCGAGCGCTCCGTCCGGCAAGCTCGTAGCCTTCGACCGGGACCGGGCGGCCATTGGACTTGCGGAAAACGAGCTCGCCGAGCTCGCCGACCGGTTGTATCTCGTTTGGGGCTCCTTCGCGGATCTTGGGGCACACCTCGATCGCCTCGGCATCTCGCGGGTGGACGGCATCCTCGCGGACCTCGGTCTGTCGAGCCTGCAGCTCGACGATTCCGAGCGAGGGTTCGCCTTCTCGTTCGAGGGGCCACTCGATATGCGCTTCGACCAGTCGCAGGGGCCGACCGCGGCCGAACTGGTGAATCGCCTCGACGAAGAGGAGCTGACGGAGATCCTCCGCGACTTCGGTGAGGAGCGGCGGGCCCGGACGATCGCCAGACGTATCGTTTCGAGGCGCCCGATACGAACGACGTCCGAGCTTCGCCGAGCCATCGTCTCGGTCCTGGGACCCCGCCGCGGCAAGATCGATCCGGCGACCCGGAGTTTTCAGGCGCTGCGCGTGGCAGTGAATCACGAGCTTCGAGCGCTCGAGACGTTTCTCGTGCGGGCACCGGAGCGGCTCGCTCCCGGCGGGAGGCTCGTGGTGGTCTCCTATCACTCGCTCGAAGACCGAGCGGTCAAGTGGGCGTTTCGAGATCTGGTGAAAGACTCGGATGACGATACCTTTCGCATCGTAACGAAGAAACCCATCGTGCCCGAGCCGAGCGAAGTGCGCGCCAATCGCAGAGCACGCAGCGCGAAGCTCAGAGTCTTGGAGCGAGCGGGGTGAGCGGCTATCGCTTCGGCATGACGAAGGCGGTCCGGAACGAGCAGCTCGTGCGCCAGCTCGACCGGAAACGTCATCGCGAGCTCTTCATGGTGGCCCTCACGGGCCTGGCTCTCACCGTTGCGGTGATCGTCTATGCCTGGCCGCACTTCGAGATGATTCGTCTCGGCTACCGGATGGAAGAGCTCAGGGATCGACGCGAGGAGCTCACCGAGCTCAAGCATCATTTGGAGCTTCAACTCGCGACCGAGAGCGATCCGGCGCGAATCGAGACCATCGCTCGAGACCAAATCGGCATGGTCTATCCCGATGCCGATCACGTACTCGTGCTCGCGCCGATGACCGACGAGGAGCCTTTCAAATGAGCGAGACACGAACGGTCTCGCGTTTCCAGATGCGGACGATGGTGCTCGGTCTTCTGACCGCCCTGTGGATCGTCGCCGTTTGCGGCCGACTCGTTTACCTCACCGTCATCGCGAGGGACCCGCTGAGGGAGCGGGGCGAGCTCCAACATCAGCACACCTTGAAGCTCGATCCGAACCGCGGAACGATTCGGGACAGGAACGGGCGAGAGCTGGCCCGAAGCGTGGAAGTCGAGTCGGTCTATGCAGTACCCACGGCCTACTCCGGCGACCGCCTCAGCGACGCGGCCCGACAGCTCGCTTCCTGCCTCAAGCTGTCCGAGAAGCGCATCGCCGCCCGGCTGGAAGGGGACAAACGTTTCGTTTGGCTCGAGCGCAAGGCGAAACCGGACGCGGCAGACTGTGTTCGCGAACTTCAGCTCGCGGGGGTCGGCTTCGTTCCAGAGAGCCGGCGGTTCTATCCGAAGCGTTTCCTCGCCGCTCAGATTCTAGGCTATGTCGGCCTGGACAACGAGGGCATGAGCGGCGTGGAGTACGCGCTCGAAGAGCAAATCCGGGGCGAGGCCGGACGCCGCATCATTTGGAGTGACGCCCGCCAGCGTCGCGCCGCGAGCCGGGTGGAGAAACGCGCCATATCGGGACGATCCGTTCACCTGACGATCGACGAGAACCTTCAATACATCGCGGAGACCGAGCTCCAAAGGGCCGTGGACGAAAGCGGCTCGAAGAACGGAATCGCCATCCTGCTGCGTCCCGATTCGGGCGAGATCCTGGCAATGGCCGCAACCCCCACATTCAATCCGAATCGATACGGTGACTATCCCGCGAGCCACTGGCGGAACCGATCGGTGATGGACGTTTATGAACCAGGCTCGACTTTCAAGATCGTCGCCGCCGCGGCGGCCCTCGAGGAAGGTGTCACCACCGAGGACGAGCGGATCGATTGTGGCGGTGGGTTCATTCGGGTCGCTGAACACACGATCCGCGATCACCGGGTCTTCGATGTGCTTGCCTTCCGTGAAGTCGTCGCGCTTTCCAGCAACGTCGGCATGATCCGAATCGGACAGCGACTCGGACGCGAACGCCTCGATCGATATATCCGGGCCTTCGGATTCGGCGAGGCCTACGACATCGAGCTATCGGGCGAGAGTCGCGGACTCATTCGTCCCGTCGAGCGATGGGGACCCGTGACGGTCGCTTCGATCTCCTTCGGGCAGGAGATCGGCGTGACGCCGCTACAGATGGTGACGGCGGCCAACGTGATTGCCGCTTCGGGCTACCTTATGCGTCCGAAGCTCGTTTTGGGTTTCGAGAACCCTGATGACGGCACCATGGAGCGAAGGGCGACGCCGGAGCCCATCCGGCGAGTGGTGAGTGAGGAGACGGCGCGCCGACTCACACAACTGCTCGTAGGCGTCGTCGAGCATGGAACCGGAACGCGGGCTGCGATCGCGGGCTACAGCGTCGCCGGAAAAACCGGCACGGCGCAAAAAGCGGTCGTCGGCGGCTATTCGGACACGGACTACATTGCTTCCTTCGTCGGGTTCGTTCCGGCCCGTCGGCCCTCCTTGACCGCGCTCGTCATTCTGGACTCTCCTGCGGGCGACCATTCGGGCTCGAGGGCGGCGGCAGTCTTTTCGGACATCGTGGACCGCAGCCTTCGTTATCTCGGCGTCCCGCCCGATGGCGAGACTGCGGTCCGCGTCGCCAAAGTTTGGCCACAAACGAGCCCTATTCTGGAAAGAGCCGACCGAGAGGCCGCTCTAGACGTTCCGGAGCGGAGCCGGAAGGTTCGGCCGACGTCGATGGGCGTTTCCGAGCCGCGGTGGGAGGAAGACCGGATGAGCTCCGAGGCAATGGTTGCCCCCGCTGTCAAGGGGCTTCCAGCCCGGGACGCCCTCGCGCGGTTCTTTGCGAGGGGCATGGTTCCAGAGCTCGTGGGCACGGGTTGGGTCGTCGAGCAATACCCATTGGCAGGTGAGCCTCTCGATGGGGCAACTCGTCCGCGTCTGGTGCTTGGGCCGCCGGGGTTTGTGGAGGTGCCGGAGGTGGCGCCGCCTCTGCGGTACGGAGGCGAGATGCAACTGGCTCGAGCGCGGATTCCGCACTCGGCGGGAAGCGAAAGCGCGAGGTCGTTCGAAAGCAACCCATGAAATCGATCGTCGACTTGGAACATTCTTCGGGTATCGGGGGCGCATCTTTGAGAGAGGGTTCGAGAGCACACAGCGTGAAGCTTGCCGAGCTGCTGCGCCTGATCCCGCTCCAAACGGTACGAGGCAGCAAGGATCTGGTGGTTTCCGGGGTCACGCTGGATTCGCGGGGCGCCCGGCCCGGATTCGTCTTCGTCGCTTGCCAAGGGGAGAGGACCGACGGTCATCGTTTTGTCGACGACTCGATCACTCGAGGCGCCGTGGCCATCGTGAGCGAGAGGGCCCCGGCGACCGAGGCCGTGACCTGGGTGCAAACTCCGGATGCCAGAAAGGCGGCGGGACTGCTCGCCGCGAAAGCCGTCGGGGAGCCTTCCCGACACATGGATCTGGTCGGCGTGACCGGCACCAACGGAAAGACCACGACCGCGTTTCTCATCGACGGACTCTTGTCACATCTCGCCTCGCCGACCGCAATGATGGGAACGGTCGTCGCGAAGATCGGAGACCGCAGCTGGTCGACAAGGCATACGACACCCGAGGCGCCCGTTCTCCAGTCGTTTCTCGCTGAGGCCGTCGCGGAGACGTGCCGCTACGGTGTTCTCGAGGTCTCTTCGCACGGATTGTCCCTGTCGCGCCTCGAAGGGAGCGAGCTCCAAGTGGCGGTCTTCACGAACTTGAGCCGTGACCATCTCGATTTTCATCGCGATATGGAGGACTACTTCCGGGCGAAAAAGCTCCTGTTCACCCGTTATTCGAGAGCGGCCGCATCGGCGGTCGTCTGTATCGACGATACCTACGGGGAACGTCTCGCTGCAGAGCTCGGAGGCAAGGTCACGACCTATGGATTCTCGCCAACAGCGGACCTCTCGATCGTCGAAGTCGAGGCGAGCCTCGATGGTATGCATCTTCGATTTCGCGAGGCAGATTCCGTGCGCAAACTCAAGAGCTCTCTGATGGGCCGCTACAACGCCGCGAATCTCCTCGCTGCTTATGCAGCGGCACGCGCACTGGGCTATTCGACGGAGGAGGTACTTGGTGCGCTTTCCTTGGTTCGTTGCGCACCGGGAAGGTTCGAGAAAGTCGACGTCGACCGACCCTTCGATGTCGTCGTGGACTACGCCCATACGGACGACGCACTGAGAAAGCTCCTCCAGGCCGCGCGGCCGCTCGCCCGCGGCGCCCTCATGGTCGTCTTCGGCTGCGGCGGAGAGAGAGACCGGACGAAGCGACCCCTGATGGGGGACGTAGCTTCGCGCCTGGCGGATCGCGTCGTGCTTACGTCGGACAACCCGCGCGGCGAAGACCCCTTGGCGATTATCGGAGAGATCCAATTGGGAACGAAAGGCGCATCCGTGTCGGTGGAGCCAGATCGCAGGAAAGCGATTGCCATGGCTTTGTCGGAGGCGCGCCCGGGTGACCTCGTCGTGATCGCCGGCAAGGGCCACGAACCTTACCAGATCATCGGCGAGGATGTTCTCTCCTTTGACGATCGGGAAGTGGTCCGAGAGATTCTCGAAGGTGGGGAGGATGAACCCTCGTGAAACTGACGGCACGGGACATCGCGAGCATCGTGCAGGGGTCGATTGACTTCGGCTCTCCGGATTCGGCCTGCGATGCCGTCTCGATCGACAGCCGTAGAGTCCAAGCCGGCGATCTATTCTTCGCCATCAGAGGCCCCCACCACGACGGACATGCTTTCGTCGAGAGCGCCCTCGAGCAAGGGGCCGCGGGTATCGTCGCGTCGGAGCCAATATCGGCAGTCACTTCCGCTTTCGTCATTCGGGTTTCCGACACGACCCGAGCACTCCAGGATCTCGCACATGGCATACGCGAGCGAGCCGGGCTCCAGGTCGTCGCGGTGACGGGTAGCATGGGCAAGACGACCACAAAGGAAGCCGCCGCAGCAGCGATCGGGAGCTCTCACCGCGTCTTGAAGTCGCAGGGCAACTGGAACAACCTCTACGGGCTTCCGCTTTCCCTTCTCGCCCTCGAAGACGAAGACGTCGCCGTCCTCGAGATGGGTATGTCGGAGCCGGGGGAGGTCGCCCGGCTCACGGAGATCGCTCGGCCCGACGTCGGCGTGCTGACCAATATCGCCGAGGTCCATCTCGAGTTCTTCCCTTCTCTCGAAGCGATCGCCGAGGCGAAGGGCGAGCTTCTCGTAGGGCTTCTCGGGGACGCGGTGGCCGTCGTCAATGCGGACGATCCGCTGGTCTTGGCCCAGGCGCGCCGATTCGCCGGTCGGAAGATCCGCTACGGCCTCGGCGAAAGCTGTGACCTGCGCGGATGTGACATAAGCTCGACTCCCTCGGGGCTTTCCTTCGTCGCCGAATACGAAAGGCAACGTGTGCGCGTTCGCTCGCCTCTGGTCGGCCGGCACAACGTTTACAATCTGCTTGCGGGGCTCGCGGCGGCGCATGCGTTGGAGGTTCCGCTTCCCGAGGCCGCCGAGGCATTGAGCCTTCTCGGAGCGCCATCCTCTCGGGGAGAGCGTTTGAACTTGGGCGGCGGCCTCGTCGTCATCGACGAGAGCTACAATTCCAACCCGCGAGCGCTTCGATGTGCCCTCGAGGTCTTGTCGGACGAGACGGCCCCTGGGTGCGTCGCGGTGCTCGGCGACATGCTCGAGCTCGGACCGCGGGCGGTGGAGCTTCACCGGGAAGCGGGTCGCGACGTCGCTTCGCGCGACATTCGTCTGCTCGTGGGCGTCGGACCTCTCGGCCTCGAAATCGTAGAGGGCGCCCGGCAAGCCGGGATGCCGGAAGCTCGACTCGCGACGGCGGCTGACGCGGAAGCGGCAGGCCGACTCCTCGTCGAGTGGGTGCGGGACGGTGATGTCATCCTCGTCAAAGCTTCCCGCGGTATCTGTCTGGAGAGGACCATCCGAGTCCTCCGCGAGCGTCTCGCGAAAGGAGGTCGGTGATGTTGTACCACCTCCTCTATCCGCTTCACACCGAATACAGCTTCTTCAACGTCTTTCGCTACGTGACGTTCCGTACCGCCTCGGCAACGCTCACCGCCCTCGCGATCGCTTTTCTGATGGGGCCCTGGCTCATCGCGCGCCTGCGACAGTTCCAGATTGGACAGCACATTCGACAAGAGGGCCCCGAAGCCCATCAATCCAAAGCCGGGACGCCCACCATGGGTGGTCTCTTGATTCTGGCGGCGATCGCCGTTCCGACGTTGCTCTGGGCGAACTTGACGAACGTCTTCGTCTGGGTGGCCCTCGGCACGACCGTCGCCTTCGGGCTCATTGGATTTGCGGACGACTACCTGAAGATCATCCGCAAGCAATCGAAGGGGCTTTCGGCGCGTGCCAAGCTGGTTCTTCAGACGGCTTCGGCGCTCGTCGTGGGGCTCGTGCTCTACGACATGTCGAGGCACGGGGATTACAGCACCGAGCTCCTGTTCCCTTTCTTCAAGGAACTTCGGCCAGAGCTCTCGGTCTACTTCGTACCTTTCGCGATCCTCGTCATCGTGGGAGCCTCGAATGCCGTCAACCTCACCGACGGACTCGACGGGCTCGCGATCGGGACCGTGCTTATCGCCGCCGCGGCCTATACGGTGCTCGCCTATGTGACCGGCCACGTGCAGTTCTCCTCCTATCTCGATCTCATTCACACCCCTCGAATCTGGGAGCTGACGATCTTCGGAGGGGCGATGGTGGGTGCGAGCATGGGGTTCCTCTGGTTCAACTCCTATCCGGCCCAGCTCTTCATGGGAGATGTCGGCTCGCTCGCTCTCGGAAGCGCCATCGGCACCATGGCGCTTCTGATCAAGCAGGAGATTCTCCTCGTACTCGTGGGCGGGGTCTTCGTGATGGAAGCGCTCTCGGTCATCATCCAGGTCGCTTCCTTCAAGCTGATCGGGCGACGAATCTTTCGCATGGCTCCCCTCCATCACCACTTCGAGCTGGCGGGATGGAGCGAGCCCAAGATCATCATCCGGTTCTGGATTCTGGGAATCATGTTCGCTTTGGCGAGCCTCACGACCTTGAAGCTGAGATGAGCGAGGACGTGGCGGAGCCTAATCATGAGCGAGAACTACACGGGGCGCCGGGTTCTCGTCCTAGGCCTCGGGCAGAGCGGCGTCGCCGTGTCGGAGTTTCTCTGGAACAGGGGCGCTATCGTCACGGCGAACGACCACCGATCGCTGGACTCGCTCGGTCAGGGAGCGGAAGCGCTCGCGAAGAAGGGGATCTTGCTCGTGCTTGGCGAGCATCCGGTTCGACTTGCCGACGCCGTCGAACTGATTGTGGTGAGCCCCGGTGTACCGCTCGACCTGCCGCTGCTCGTAGAGGCGAGGCGTCGCTCGGTGCCGGTTTTGGGGGAGCTCGAAGTGGGCTTTCGAGAGCTTTCCGGTACGACCGTGGCGGTGACGGGCACCAAGGGCAAGTCGACGACGGCGTCTCTCGTCGCCGCGATGCTCAGAGCCTCTGGCCGGAGCGTCAAGCTCGCCGGGAACATCGGCCGGCCGCTCGTTTCGGAGCTCTCGGGCGCCACGTCCGAGACGACCTTCGTTCTGGAGGTCTCGAGCTTTCAGCTTACGACCATCGAGCGTTTTCGACCTCACGTCGCGATCTTGCTCGACGTCACTCCCGATCATCTGGATTGGCACCCGAGCTTCGAGGACTACGTGGACGCGAAGAGGCGTTTGTTCACGAACCAGGAGGAGAGCGACTGGGCCGTCGTCTTCGGCGGTAGCAGGCTCACGGTGAATATGGCTTCGAAAGCAAAGTCTCGCAAGATGTTCTTCGATCTCGATTGTCTCGGCGATCTCCACCCGCACGTTCACGCCGAAGGACCATGGATCGTTCGCCACGAGAGCGGGCAGACGACGACACTCGCCTCGCTCGAAGACTTCCAGCTCCCCGGTCGCCACAACCGTCGCAACGCCATGGCCGCTTCGGCGACGGCGTCCCTTCTCGGAGTCTGTGGTGAGGATATGGCGGAAGCCCTCGAGCATTTCGAGGGTCTTCCTCACGCGCTCGAGAAAGTCGCTGATATCGGAGGCGTTCGCTTCTACAACGACTCGAAGGCGACGAACATTCAAGCCGTTCGAGCCGCACTCGAGAGCTTCGATGGGGGCATCCTCCTGATTCTCGGGGGCCGCTTCAAGGGCGGCGATTTCCGGGACCTTCGGGACCTCGTCGGCAAGAAGGTCCGAGTGGTATTGGCGATCGGCGAGAATCGGGAAGCGATCGCGGATGCTCTCGAGGAAGTCGTCCCCGTCGAAGTGTGTGACGAGCTCGAAGCAGCGGTCAAGGCGGCTCATCGTCGAGCGATCGATGGAGACATCGTCCTTCTTTCGCCTGGAGGCTCGAGCTTCGACATGTTTCGCGACTACCGCGACCGTGGAGAGCGATTCAGGAAGGCCGTGCTCGAGCTCGGCGAGAAGGGAGCGGACTAGAACCCGTGGCCCCAAAGCTGTCCCCCGACCGGACCCTTTTCGTCACGACGATTGGCCTCGTCTCGTTCGGTCTCGTCATGCTCTATAGCGCTTCCGCGGTGGTCGCGCACGACGCGCACCGGAGCTCGTACTTCTTTCTGGTGAAACAGGCCATGTGGGCCGCCGTCGGTCTGTTGTTGATGCTGGGACTCACGAGAATCGACTATCGCAAGCTCAGACATCCCATGGTCATCTACGGTCTGCTCGGCTTTACCGTTGCGCTTCTCGTAGGCGTGCTCTTCACGCCGCCGCTCAAGAACGCCCATCGCTGGATCCGGTTCGGATTGTTGTCCTTTCAGCCCTCGGAGATCGCCAAAATCACCCTCGTGCTCGCCATGGCCTTCCAGCTAGAGCGCAGGAGGGATCGCGTCGGCGATTTCTTCTCGGGCTGGTTTCCTTCGCTGGTGACGGTGGCTTTCCTCGCCTTTCTCGTCGTGATCGAGCCCGACTACGGCACCGGATTGTGCCTCGTGTTCATCGGCATGTGCCTGTTCTTTGCCTCGGGCGTTCCGCTTCGCCAGCTCTTCGCCCTCACCATCGTGACGGTCCCGCTTCTCGTTTGGCTTGCCTTCAGCGAGGAGTACCGCCGCGAAAGGCTCATCGTCTTTCTCGATCCGTTTCGCGATCCTTTGGGCAAGGGATTCCAGATCATCCAGTCACTCATCGCGGTGGGGAGCGGTGGAATTTTCGGCGCGGGCTTCATGCGTAGCCAGCAAAAGCTCTTCTATCTACCGGAACCCCACTCGGACTTCGTCTTTGCCGTGATCGGTGAGGAGCTGGGTCTCGTCGGTGCTCTTCTAGTCGTCGCCGCCTTTTGCGTCCTGCTGTGGCGCGGTCTCTCGATCGCGAACCGCGCTTCCGATGCCTTCGGCTCGTTCATCGCCGTGGGGCTGACGATGATGCTCGTTGGGCAGGCCTTCATCAATATGGGAGTGACACTAGGCATCCTGCCGACGACCGGTCTCCCGCTGCCGTTCATTTCGTCTGGGGGCACGTCGCTCGTGACGAGCATGGCCGCGGTAGGCATCTTACTTTCGGTATCGCAACATGCCCGCTAACCTGCTCGTTGCTGCCGGCGGAACGGGGGGACACCTCTACCCTGCGCTTGCCGTCGCGGAACAATTCACCTCGCTCACGAAGAACGCGTCCGTGACTTTCGTCGGCACCGCACGAGGCCTCGAGTCCAACATCGTCCCACGTGCGGGCTTCCCACTGGAGCTGGTTCGTGCAGCACCGCTTCGGGGCGGCTCGATTTTCAGAAAGTTCAAGGGTGCTCTGGCGACCGTTCCCGCGCTCTTAGATGCGGTCGCTTTATTGCGCCGCATCCAGCCGAGCGTGGTCATGGGCGTCGGAGCTTACGTTTCCGGGACCGTGCTGCTCGTTGCGGCGCTCGAGAGGCTGCCCACGCTCATCCTGGAGCCGAATGCGGAACCGGGACTAGCGAACCGATGGCTCGGGCCCTTCGTGGACGAGGCGGCCTGTGCGTGGCAAGAGACCGCGCGTTACTTCGGGCGCAAAGGCGTGGTGACAGGGAACCCGGTCCGCGAGTCGATCTTTCGTGTGCCGCCGCTTGCACTCCCGTCGGAGACCATGCAGGTGCTCGTCTTCGGCGGCAGCCAGGGCTCGACGATCTTGAATCAGGCGGTGATCGCGAGCTTGGCTCGTCTCGAGGTCTATGCGGGGCGAATTCGCTTGCTCCATCAAACTGGACCGCAGGACCTCGAGCTTGTGACCAAAGCCTATGCGAGCTCGAAGATCTCCGCCGAGGTGACCGCCTACATCGACGCCATGGACGAAGCCTACGCGGGCGCGGACCTCGTCTTGTCACGCGCTGGAGCGACCACCTGCGCCGAGCTCGCCGCCTGCGGACGTCCCGCCATTCTGATTCCTCTGCCTCTGGCGGGAGATCACCAGGAGCGAAACGCGGAAATGATGACTCGAGCGGGCGCTGCCCAGTTCATTCCCGAGTCGTCACTTGACGCCGAGCTCCTCTCCTCCGAGTTGATTCGACTTCTAAAAGCCCCGGGCGAAAGGATGAGGATGGCCGAGCGCGCCCGCTCGATGGCGCGCCCCGCCGCCGCCCGCGTCGTCGCCCAGCGCCTCCTCGCCCTCGCAGAGCGAAAGGCGGTGCGATCGTGACGGCGCCGCTTTTCTCGAAAAAGACGAGAGTCCACTTCGTTGGTATCGGCGGCATCGGGATGAGCGGTATCGCGGAAGTGCTCGTCAATCTCGGCTACGCCGTCAGCGGGTCGGACTTGAGGAGTTCCGGGACGACGGAGCGACTCGCCTCCCTGGGCGCGAGCATCTTCGAAGGACACCGAGTCGAGCAGGTGACGAGCGCCGATGTCGTGGTCGTCTCCTCAGCCGTGCGAGAGGACAATCCCGAAGTCGTCGAAGCCAGAAGAGTCCAGACCCCGATCATTCCGCGCGCCGAAATGCTGGCTGAGTTGATGCGTCTCAAGTACGGGATCGCCGTCGCGGGATCGCACGGGAAGACGACAACGACCTCGATGGTCGCGGTGATGCTCGATCGAGCCGGGCTCGACCCGACGATGGTCATCGGCGGTCGCATTCGGGCACTCGGGACCCACGCCAGGCTCGGGGATTCGGATCTGATGGTCGTCGAGGCGGACGAGTCGGACCGGAGCTTCCTGCAACTCTCTCCCGTCGTCGCCGTCGTCACCGGTATCGACCATGAGCACATGGAAGCCTATCGGGACATGAAAGATCTCCAGGACTCTTTCCTCGAATTCGTCAACAAGGTCCCCTTCTACGGCGCCTCCGTGCTCTGTCTGGACGAAGAGCGGATTCAAGACGTGCTTCCCCGCGTCCGGAGACGTTACGTCACCTACGGCCTGTCCGCCCAGGCGGATATTTCCGCGGAGGACATCCGGCTCGAAGGCACCGGGTCGCGATACCAGTTGAAGCTCGGGGGAAGCTCGGCGGGCGAGGTAGCCCTCAAAGTGCCGGGCCGAGTCAGCGTGTTGAACAGCCTCGCGGCCATCGGGGTGGGTCGCGAGATAGGACTTTCGCTCGACGAGATTCGCTCCGGTCTCGAGTCCTTTTCCGGAGTGGATCGCCGCTTTCAGGTGAAGGCAGAGTCGTCGGGCATCCTCGTCATCGACGATTACGGCCACCATCCGACGGAGATTCGCGCGACGCTCGCCACCGCGAAAGAGGCCTTCGCACGGAGAACGGTGGTCGTGTTCCAACCCCATCGCTATTCGCGTGTCGCAGCACTCTTCGACGATTTCTGCCGGGCCTTTCATCAGGCGGACATCCTCATCGTGACGGATATCTATCCGGCCGGTGAGGACCCGATCCAAGGCGTCAGTGGAAAGAAGCTCGCGGAAGGCATCGAGGGGCACGGACATCGACACGTTCGTTTCGTGGCGGAGCTCGAAGAGATTCTCGGAGTTCTCGAGAAAGAGATGGCAAAAGGCGATCTGGTCATTACTCTCGGCGCGGGAAACGTCACTACTCTCTCGGACAAGGCAGCGGAGGTCGTGAATGAGCGTGTCTGAGGCTGTCGCCGATCGCGTGGCGATGGAGCTTCTAGATCGAGGTCTCGAGATGAAGCGAGAGGAAATGTTGTCCCGCCATACTACGATCGGCATCGGCGGACCCGCTCAGATCTTCACGCGACCGAGATCTGCAGACGAGATGGTGGTCGCTCTCGGCTTGGCGCGGAAGAGCGGACTCCCGATCAAAGTACTGGGCGCCGGAAGCAACCTGCTCGTGAGCGACGATGGCGTTCGCGGCTTGGTGGTCCATACTGGCGCCTTGAGCTCCGTAACCTTTCCCGGTGATGGAGTCGTTGAAGCGGGGGCCGGGATGCACTTTCCGGCGCTCGTTCGTCAAACCGCCTCGCGGGGTCTACGCGGTCTCGAAGCGGGCGTCGGGATTCCGGGCTCGCTCGGTGGCGTGATCGCGATGAACGCGGGGGCCTATCAGTTCGCCATCGGGCCCCAGGTCGAGATCGTCGAGGCCGTCTCCCCCGAGCTCGGGAAAGTCACTCTCAAAGGAGACGAGATCGATTTCCGATATCGATCTTCTTCCTTCGGCCCCGGTCTCATCGTGGTGAGTGCGCGTCTGTCCCTCTCGATCGACGACGCCGGGGCCATCAAGCGCGACATGGATCGGCACATGCGCTTCCGGAAGGAGACTCAACCCGTGGGCGTCAAGAGCGCGGGTTGCATCTTCAAGAATCCTGGAGGCGATTCAGCCGGGCGATTGATCGACAGCCTGGGGTTGAAGGGTTTCGGTGTCGGAGGAGCTCGAGTCTCCGACCTGCACGCCAACTTCATCGTCCACGACGGCGGTGCCTGCGCTCGGGACGTATCGGCACTCATCGAAGCCATTCGGGAACGTGCTCGTCGGGAAGCATCCGTGGAGCTCGAGCCGGAGGTCATGACGTGGAGCACGTGACGGACGCGCCCGCCCCCGAGCGCTACCTGCGAGGACGGCGTCGCGGTCCGAAACTCTCAAGGCGTCTCGGACGCATGGTGCTTCGTCGGGCGATGCTGCTTGCCGGACTCATCGGCCTCGTCGTCGTCGGCATCTGGGCGGCGACCCTCGTCGGCCGGGCGCCCGAGCTCGCGGTGAATCGAGTCTGGGTGGAGGGAAACGAGCGACTTTCGGACGGCGAGATCCTCGAGCTTCTCGAGCTCGGCGGGACGACCAACATTCTCACGTTAGATCTCGATAGCGTGCGGCAACGACTTCTTCGCTCCGCCTGGGTTCGAGACGTCGAGCTGAAGAGAGTGCTACCGGGCACGCTGACGCTCGAGATCGTCGAGCGGACTCCGGTGGCGATCGCGGTGCTCGACGAGCTCTACCTGCTTGCTGAAGACGGGACGATTCTGGATCAGCTATCGCTCCAATACGACGTCTCGAGTCTCGTGCTTGCGCAGGGTCTGCGAGAGGGAAAGGGACTCTCCTACGAACGGGCCGCGCTGGCCGGTCGCCTTGCCGAAGCGCTGACGGCGGACGCGCGGCTCTCGCTCCTCGTCTCGGAGATCGACGTTTCCGAAGGCGCCCGATCGGTCACCCTTCACCTGAGGAAACCGGCGGTTACGTTTCTCGTCGAGGAGCATACGATGGTCGCCCGTGTGAACGAGCTTGTACCCCTCCTGAACGGTGTTCTCGACCGTTTTCCTAATCTATCTGTCGTGGACCTGAGATTCCGCGATCGCATCTATCTGCGTTTGATAGAACTCACTCCGGGCGAGATGTATACTAAGCGCTATACCTCGACCGACTTCGCCTCCGGAGGTGCATCATTCTAAGCAAGAAAGACAGGTACATCGTTGGCCTCGATATCGGAACCACCAAAGTGACGGCTATCGTCGCCGAGGTTACCGAGGAGCGTCGCGTCGACATCATCGGCATCGGCTCCGCGGAGTCCAAAGGCTTGCGCAAGGGGATGGTCATCAACCTTGAGCGGACTGTGGATTCCATCAAGCGGGTCGTCGAGGAAGCGGAACTGATGGCGGGCGTCGAGATCGAATCGGCTCACGTGGGTCTCGCGGGAGGCCATATCAAGGGATTCAATAGCCGAGCGGTCGTGGCCATCACGAACAAAAACCGGGAGATCGCGCGCGAAGACGTCTTTCGCGCGATCGATGCGGCCAAGGCGATCTCGCTCCCTAACGATCGCGAGATCGTTCACGTTCTACCCCAGGAGTTCGTCGTCGATGGGCATGACGGCATTCATGACCCCACCGGCATGACGGGCTCGCGATTGGAGGCGAACGTCCACATCATCACCGCCGGAGCGACCGCGACGCAGAACGTCGTGACCTGCGTCAACCGCGCGGGTATGGAAGTCACGGAAACCGTCCTCGAACAGCTTGCCGCGGCCGAGGCGGTACTGACGCCCGACGAGAAAGAGCTCGGCGTCGCGCTCGTGGATATCGGTGGTGGGACGACCGACCTGGCCATCTTCGACAAGGGGACGATCTGGCATACCGCCGTGCTTCCTACCGGTGGCGACCATTTCACCAACGACGTGGCTGTGGGACTGCGCACACCGATCGTCGAGGCTGAGAAGATCAAGAAGAAGTACGGCAGCGCTTTGTCCACGATGGTCTCCGACGAGGACACCATCGAAGTACCGAGCGTCGGAGGGCGGAAGGCACGCATTCTTTCGCGGCAGCTCCTCTCCGACATTCTGCAGCCGCGAGCGGAGGAGATTTGTCATCTCATCTACGAGGAGATCAGCCGGGCTGGCTACGAGCGCGTGCTGAACGCTGGCGTCGTATTCACGGGAGGCAGCGCCGCTCTCGAGGGACTCGCTGAGGTCGGAGACCGTATCTTCGACATGCCGATCCGTTGCGGAACGCCGAGTGGCGTCGGCGGTCTCATCGACGTGGTGGCCAATCCGTCCTATGCGACGGCGGTCGGTCTCGTGCTTCATGCCCATCGTATTCGATCCAACAAGCTAATTCCCACCAGCTCGAGTGGCTCGTGGTGGCGAGTTTGGGAGCGCTTTCGTCGACTCGTCAACGTCTCGATGTGGGTCGGTTGAGAATATGTCAGTGGTAAAAACCAGGGAGGGTACAGGGATGATACGTTTCGAAGACGACAAGCACGCCGGCGACGCCGGCCGGCTGTCTATCGATGACAGCCCCGACGCGGGGGCTCGCATCAAGGTCATCGGAGTGGGAGGTGGTGGCGGCAACGCGGTCAATCGGATGATTGCCTCGCGCCTCGCCGGAGTGGAGTTCCTCACCGCGAACACGGATCAGCAAGCGCTCCGTGCCAGCCACGCTCCTATGAAGATACAACTCGGAGGCAAGCTCACGAAGGGCCTCGGTTGCGGCGCGGACCCGGAGATCGGCAAGCAGGCGGCACTCGAGGATACGGAGCATATTCTCGAGGCCATCGACGGCGCTGACATGGTCTTCATCACCGCCGGGCTCGGTGGCGGCACGGGAACCGGTGGCGCGCCGATCGTCGCGTCACTAGCGAGCGAGCTCGGGGCACTGACGGTTGCCGTCGTGACGAAGCCCTTTACCTTCGAAGGAAGGAGGCGTCAGCTTCAGGCCGAGGAAGGCATTCGAGATCTCAGAGATCAGGTCGACACGCTGATCTCGATCCCGAACGATCGCCTCCTCGAGACGGTGGAGAGAACGACGCCGCTTTCGGAAGCATTCAGCGTTGCTGATGACGTTCTGCGTCAGGCGGTTCAGGGGATCTCGGACCTCATTACGGTGCCCGGTCTCATCAATCTGGATTTTGCCGACGTCAGAACCATCATGCGCGGCATGGGCGACGCGGTCATGGGGACGGGCATCGCCGAAGGTGAGGGGCGTGCGGAGATGGCCGCAAAGATGGCGATCAGCAGCCCGCTTCTGGAAGACAGCTCGGTCAAGGGCGCGCAGGGCGTCATCATCAACATTACCGGCGGTGACGACATGAGCCTCGTCGAGGTCAACGAGGCCTCGTCCGTCATCCACGCAGAATCGGACGTCGACGCCAATATCATCTTCGGCGCGGTCGTGGATTCGCGGATGCAAGGCAAGATGAAGATCACGGTCATCGCCACGGGATTCCAACGGTCGAGCTCCGCCGGGCGTCGCGACACGCCGGTCGATATCTCGAACTACAAACATCCGACGGAAATGGCAGTAGGCTCGGAAGGCTTCTATCGAAAGGGCGCCGACGACTTGTCCTCAGACCTCGACTTCGGAACGATAGAGCCGGAGGATGGAAACGACCTCGATGTCCCGACGTTCATGCGGCGCGGGAAATCCTGACGCATCCAGCCTCCATCTGACGAGCGCGTCCTTCGGGTACGTACCCTCCCCGATGGACGCGCTCCGCTAGGCAGCTCCCCGCCTTGCCTCCGCTCCCTCCGCCGGCGCTCTATAATAGAAGACCGAATGAGCCGTTTTCTCGTTGACCGTCTCAAGACTCGCCTCGATGGCGAAGTCGGAGCAATCGTAAAGACCCACGATGCGAAACTCCGCATCGCCCTCGCCTATCCCAATCGCTACTACATCGGGATGTCCAACGTCGGCTTCCAAGCCGTCTACAAGTTCTGGAATGAGCTTCCGGACGTCGTCTGCGAGAGGGTGTTCCTTCCGGACCGGCAGGAAATGAAGGACTACGAGCGTTCCGGAACGCCGCTTCTTTCGCTCGAGACGCAGCGTCCAGTGCGCGAGTTCGACGTGCTTGCCTTTTCGGTAACCTTCGAGCCCGACGAGCTCAATCTGATCCGCATGTTAGACCTCGCTGGTATTCCCGTGCTCGCCATCGACCGCGACGAGACCTACCCCCTCGTTCTCGCCGGCGGTCCCGTCACCTTCTTGAACCCGGAGCCGATGGCGCCTTTCCTCGATGTCGTCGCGGTCGGCGAAGCGGAGGTCCTTCTCCCCGTGCTCACCGAGGCGCTCTCGAGATCCGAGCGACGGGAAGACCTTCTCCGGCACCTCGACGAGGCCGGTGGCTTCTACGTGCCATCGTTCTACGATCTGTCCTATCGGGAGGACGGAACCCTAAGACACCGGGCGCATCGTTTCTCGCATTCGCCCGGAACGGTCCGCGCGAAAATGGGCAAAGCGCCTGACTTGCCGCCTCCCGCGACCTACGTGCTGACCTCGGGCACCGAGATGTCCAACAAGTTCCTAGTTGAAGTCTCTCGAGGCTGTCCCACGCTCTGTCGGTTCTGTTGGGCAGGGTACAACTATCTGCCCAAGCGCTCGTTCCAGATGGAGCGAATCCTCGAAGTCGCGCGCAGGGCGCGGCACCACACGAGCGATATCGGGCTCGTCTCGACCGCAGTCGGAGCGCACAAGGAGATCGTTCCCCTCATACGAGAGCTCCGGGAGCTCGGCTATCGCATCAGCGTTTCATCTCTTCGGTTCGAAGACATCCGGGCGGAGCTTCTCGACCCCCTGGCGGAGAGTGGAGAAAGGACTCTGGCGGTAGCACCCGAAGTCGGGACCGACCGCCTCCGCTTCACCATTCACAAGCGCGTTACCAATGAGGAGATTCTCGAGAAGACCGACCTCATCTTCGAGCGGGGTATCGAGAATCTGAAGCTCTACTTCATGGTCGGGCTTCCGACGGAGACGACCGAAGATCTCGACGGGATCGTGGATCTCGTCGAGGGCATTCGCGAGGTGATGCTTCGCCATGGACGTCGACGCGGCCGCCTCGGTCGGCTGATCCCGAGTGTCAATCCCTTCATTCCCAAGCCGGCTACGCCGTTTCAGTGGCTACCCATGGAGCGGCTCTCCGACCTCACGAAGAAAGTCCAGCGACTGCAGCGCGCCCTTGCGCGTATTCCGAACGTCGAGGCTCATTTCAAGTCGCCACGCCACGAGAGACTCCAGGCCCTCTTGTCCACGGGGGACCAGAGGCTCGCCCCGGCGATGATCCGCATGGCGCGCGACGAAGCGGATCTCAGGCGGGCCGTGCAAGACGCCGGCCTGGACCTCGACTTCTACCTCCATCGTGAGCGTTCGCTCGACGAGCTCCTTCCCTGGAGCCATATCGACAACGGGATGAAGCCCGAGCTGCTCGAGAGTCAGCACGAGAAAGCTTTGACGCCCGCCCCGAGCCTTGGATGAAGTCACGTTATTTGTGGTCAGGTCACTCTGACGCGCCGCTGGTTTGGGCAGGAGTCACAGGAAAGAGGATTTCTTGCGGGGAACCAGCTCGCTTCCGGCGCTTTTTTCCTGCTTTCCCGTGATTCCTGCGTTTCCTGCCCAAATTAGGCGAGTCCGTTAGGACAATGTTTGAGTCCTCTCTCGTCGATCCTTCCCTCGAGCTGCTGACCTGTCGAGCGCTTTCGGAGAGGAATGTGCCTCACGGCTTCACCCACTGTTCGGGAGGATTCGGGTGGCGGGAGCAGGGCGAGCGGGACAGGGAAGCCTTGACGACGGCGCTCGGCCTCGGGAGCGCCGCGCACATGAGGCAAGTGCACGGGAAAACGGTAGGATTCACTAACGAATCTCGTAGCGTCCCCGAGTGCGACGCGCTTGCCACGGAGGAGCCCGGGCTCGGAGTAATCGTCCACGCGGCGGATTGCGTTCCTCTATTATTCTGGGCTTCCAGGCGAAACGCCGTGGCCGCCGCGCACGCGGGTTGGCGTGGCACGATGCTTCGGGTCGCGTCTGAAACGGTCACAGCGCTCGGGCGAGAGCTTTCCTGCTCCCCGAACGAGCTCCACGTGGCGGTCGGGCCGTCGATACGGGCCTGCTGTTTCGAAGTGGGCGGTGAGGTCGTCGAGGCTTTCGCGGAGTCGGGACACGACCTGTCCCGCATTCGGAGGGCGGGTCCACGCGGCCGTGATCACCTCGACCTCGTCGAGGACAATCGGATCCAGCTCGAAGAGGCGGGGGTGCCCGAGGGTCAGATTTACGACAGCGAGCGATGTACCCGATGCGAGAACGATAAGTTCTATTCCTATCGTGCCGAGGGAAAAGACGTGGGGCGATTGATGGGCGTCATCGCCGTCAAGTAGCGGGCGCTCCTTCCGTCTCCGCGAAATAGAGTATTCGTTTGCAGCTGTCGCAGTGATGGAGGACATCTCCGATTCGTATCTCATTGAAGACCTGAGGACGCATACGCACCATGCAGACCTGACATCTTTCGTCGACTGCGGCGGCCATCGCGACACCGCCACGGGTCCCAGCGATCTTGTGGTACTGGCCGAATAGCTCCTCGGGGATCATTTCTAGGAGCTTTTCGCGAGCTTCGATTCGGCTCGCGCGCTCCGCCTGGAGCTTCGCCTCCTCATCCTTCAGCTCCTTCTCCATGACGGCAACTTCCTTCTGGCCTTTCTCGAGCTCCTGGACGCGCGCGCTACGCTCTTGTGCGAGCTCCTCGAGGCTATCCATGCCGATCAGGATCTTTTCTTCGGTGCGCCCAACCTCCTGCGTGGAGGCTTCGATCTGCTTTTGCATCGCCCGATATTCTTCATTGGTCTTGACTTTCATGAGCTGGTCTTGGAATTTCGAGCGCTTTTCCTCCGTGGACGAGAGCTCTCCCTCATGAGCCCTCTGCTGCTTCTGGGCCTTGGTGAGTCGATCTTCTGCAGTTTTCAAGTTCGCCCGCTCCATCGCGATCTTTTTCTCGAGCGCCTGTATCTCTTTCGGTATCTTCGAGAGCCTCGATTCCAGGCCTCGAATCGCGTCATCGAGCTCCTGGAGCTTCACTAGATTGAAGATGTCGGACTTCATTTAAACCTCAAATAACAAAAAAAAAAGGTGCCCCGTCGGGGCACCTTGATGGAAGTCGCCACTTCTCGGGCTCTCGGCCGCATCGGACCGGGCATCTTCCTGTGTTTCCTTCTTCGCATCGTACTGGTGGGCCCACTAGGACTCGAACCTAGGACCGACCGGTTATGAGCCGGTGGCTCTAACCAACTGAGCTATGGGCCCGGCTTGTCGTTCTTTTGGAAATCTCCTTCGTCCTACGTCAGATCCTCGATCCTTCGAGAAACGCCTTCAGCTTGCGACTCCGCGAAGGATGCCGAAGCTTGCGGAGCGCCTTGGTCTCGATCTGACGAATGCGCTCCCGGGTCACGGCGAAGTTCTGTCCCACTTCTTCGAGAGTGTGCTCGCTCCCGTCGCCTACACCAAAGCGCATCTTGATGACTTTTTCCTCCCGGGGAGTCAGTGTCTTGAGGACGGCCTCCGTCATTTCCTTGAGATTCGTATTGATGACCTGCTCGGCGGGAGACACGACACCGCGATCCTCGATGAAGTCTCCGAGGTGGCTGTCTTCCTCCTCGCCAATGGGAGTTTCCAGCGAAATGGGCTCCTGGGCGATCTTGAGGACCTTTCGAACCTTCGAGACGGGGATGTCCATTCGCTTCGCGATCTCCTCCGAGGTCGGTTCGCGGCCGTACTCCTGGACCAGGCTCCGCGACGTGCGGATGAGCTTGTTGATGGTCTCGATCATGTGGACTGGGATACGGATCGTACGGGCTTGGTCGGCGATGGCACGCGTGATGGCTTGGCGAATCCACCATGTCGCGTAGGTCGAGAACTTGTACCCGCGTCGGTACTCGAACTTGTCCACTGCCTTCATCAAGCCGATGTTGCCCTCTTGGATGAGGTCGAGAAACTGCAGACCGCGATTCGTGTATTTTTTGGCGATCGAGACGACGAGTCGAAGATTCGCCTCCACGAGCTCCGTCTTCGCCTGTTGGGCGGCTGTTTCCCCCTCACGGATCTTTTCGAGAGAGCGCTTGAGCTCGCTCGCGGAGGCCTCATAGTCTTCCTGGAGAGAGCGGAGCTCGCTTCGGCACTTTCGAATCTCGGTGCGGAATCGTGCCCGCTCCTCGTCCTTCGCCTTGCCACGACCCTTCACACCACCCAACTTCGATTCGTATCGAGTCATCTTGCGCTCGAGCGTCCGGGCGGTCTCGACTCCGCTGTGGATTCGCTCGCGCATCCGGGATCTGAAATTCTCCGTGAAATCGACGGCGCGGACTCGATAGGCGAGATGGACACGCAGCCGCGCGAGCTTCCACTTTCCCTTGATAAAGCTTCTGGACCGCTTCTTGAGCTTGACGAAACGCTTTCCATAGGTCTTGTAGGCCTTGAAGGCCTTCTCGGCCTTGTCGATGGCAAGGATGGTCTTCTTGCGATGGTTCTCGAGCTTCTGCTCGGTGAGCTCCTCTTCGTTCACGCGGATGATGTCGCGAAGGTTGACTTCGCCCGCCTTGAGAACATCACGAACCGCGATGACCTCATTGGCCACGACGATGGTTCGGGTGACGGCCCTCGTAGCGTTATTCTTTCCGCGCTCGATGCGCTTGGCGATCTCGACTTCGCCCTCCCGCGTCAAGAGGGGCACGGTTCCCATTTCGCGGAGGTACATGCGAACGGGATCGTTCGTCTTTTCGAGCGCGCCCGGCGTCAGGTCGAGTTCGACGTCCCGACCCTGTTTCCCGAGACCAGTCAGGCCTTTGGCCTTGAGCTCCTTGTACTTCTCTTCGGACTCGACGATATCGATTCCGGCGCTGCCGAAGGCGTCAAAGAGCTCGTCGAGCTCTTCGGAGGAGCTCACCTCCGATGGCAACATATCGTTCACCTCGTCAAAGAGCAGGTAGCCTTTCTCTTTGCCCAGGGTGATGAGGGCTTTGACCTCGTCATACTTCTCCTCGATGGCGAGATTACCGATCCGGGTTTCCTCCGTCATGCTCTCGTCTCTACCCTTCCCAACGTTTCGATCCGCCGAGCCAGGGAAAGGATCTCGGCGGTTAGGTTGTCGTCGTCCGCACCCCGAGCGAGCTCGGCTCGTAGGCGCGAGAGTTGGCGCTGCCAGCGCTCTTTTCTGAGGCCGTTGAGGCAATCGCGCGGATTCTGCCTCGGGCCGAGAGGGGATGGCTCCATGACGATACGCGTCAACTGCTTCTTGAGCGTATCGGACTCCAGGCGGTCCAGGAGTCTCTCTGTCGTCAATTCGCTCGAATCGGCTACTTCCTTCATCGCCCTCAAAATTGGAGCCGTGGCGAGTCCTTCTAAGTCTTCGTCCTCGACTTCATCGAGGACCGAGCTCCCCTTCGGACTCGTCAGAATCCAACGGATGAGCTCCCGTTCCGCCAATTTGATCGCAGCAACCTCGGCGGTCGGGAGTCGGAACCGGTGGGCTTTGGTCTCGACGTGACGCCTTAGCTCCTCAAGGACGGCTCCGTCCGTGATGCCGGCGTGCTCCGCGAGGGGGCCTACGTAGCCGACTCGCTCCACTCGGTTCGGTATCTTCCCAAGCACTGGCAAGACCTCGTCCAAAAAGGCGGCCTTGCCCCTGGGTGCACGCACATCGTAGCGCTTTGAGGCCTCCCGGATCAAGAAGTCTACGAAACCCGCTGGTTCCGCGAGGAGCTTCCTGTAGGCTTCGGCTCCGTGGCCTCGAATGAAGCTGTCCGGATCCTGCCCGTCCGGCAAGGTGAGCACCTTGACATCGAAACCCTCCTCGAGCAGCAGGTCGATGCTGCGCCGCGCCGCCCGTTGTCCGGCGACGTCAGGATCGAAGTTCACGACGATCCTGTCGGTATACCGTCGGAGGAGACGCGCGTGAGCGCTCGTGAGGCTCGTCCCGCAACTCGCAACCGGATGGCCGATCCCGGCCTGATAGGCCTGGAGGCAGTCCGTGTAGCCCTCCATGAGGATCGCGAAGCCTTCCTTCCGAATGGCCTCCTTGGCGCGGTGAAAACCGTACAAGACCCCGCTTTTGTTGTAGATGGGGCTTTCGGGCGAGTTCAGGTACTTGGGCTGGCCGTCGTCGAGAATACGTCCACCGAAGGCAACGATCTTTCCCGACTCGCCGTGAATCGGGATCATGAGGCGGTTGCGGAAGCGGTCGTAGTGGCCTTGACCGCTCTTCCTGGGCACGGCCAGACCGGCGCGCTCCAGAAGCTCCGGCCGCGCGCCCCGCCGGGTCAAGTGATCGAGGAGGCTGCTCCACTGGTCGGGGGCGAGTCCTAGACCGTAGCTCTCGACGGTCTCGCGCGTGAGACCGCGCCGCTCCAGGTAATCGAGCGTTTTGGTGCCCTCGGTTGACGTCTTCAGCCGCTCTTTGAAAAAGTCGGCCGCCTCGGCCTGGAGCCGCAGGAGCGAAGTCCGCTCCTCTTCCTCCCGCTTGCCCTGCCCGGAGAGTCGAGGCAGTTTTAGCCCCGCGCGCCCCGCGAGCTGCTCGATGGCCTCGACGAAGGAGAGCTTGTCGTAGAGCATGAGGAATTTGAAGGCATCGCCTCCCTCGTGGCACCCGAAGCAGTGAAAAATCTGACGCTCCGGGTTTACGTGAAAGGACGGCGTCTTCTCGCTGTGGAAAGGGCACAGCCCCTTGAAGCTCTTGCCCGACGGTTTCAAAGGCACATATTGAGAGACGAGACTCACGACGTCCGTCGAGCCGCGCACGAGATCGATGAAATCTTGCGGAATCGAAGCCATCTCAGTCGTTGAGCTCTACGACGGTCACGCCGTCTCGGTTCTCGGTCGCGAGTTTCGACACGAGGGGATGGCCGGAAAGCCACTCCCTCAAGGCTTTTCGCAATCTCCCCGTCCCATGGCCATGAATCAGCCGTACCTCCCGATGCTCGCTCAAAGCGGCATCATCCAGAAACTTGTCGGCCTTTTCGATGGCTTGTTCGACAGTGCATCCTACCAGGTTGAGCTCGCTCGGGACGAGTTTGCTTTCCGGACGGATCTCCCGGTCCCTGCCCGGTGAGCCGGGTCGTGTCGTGCCTTGCTCCTCGGCCAAGGCTTCGAGCCCCGACAGCGGCAATCGGAACTTCTTGTCGCGGACGATGACCTCCGCCTCTTCACCAAGGAGACGGACGATCTGTCCTTCCAGTCCGAACGAGCTCACGACGACGCGGGAGCCGACTGCGAGCACCTCGCCGCTCGGCTCGCTTGCGGACGCCGGACTCACCGCCTCGAGCCTCGTCCTGAGAGGTGCGGTCGCGCGCTCAATCTCCTCGGTCACGTGCTTCTCCAGCTCGGCGAGCCGGCTGCGCTGCTCGTTTCTCGAAGCTTCGACTTCGGAGATGGTTCGTTTGGCTTGCGACAAGAGCTCGCGCAACGCCTGCCGGGTGTTGTCGAGCTCGTCTTCGAGGGAGTCTCGGAACGAGGCGACGTGTCTGGTCCTCTCGCGACGAGTCTCGTCTTCCTCGGCCTCGATCCGGGCGCGTGCTTCCGAGGCTCGTCGCCTCTCTCGCTCGAGACGCCGGCGCTCCTCCCCCGCCTCGGCCGTATCGGCCTCGAGTCGCTCGACGAGCTCGCCGACCTGGCGCTCTCGTTCACCTTGAAGCTGTCTCGCTCGAGCCACGATCTCCGGAGCCAGGCCGAGCCGCTCCGCCATTTCGAAGGCGAGGCTCCTGCCGGCCGCACCCTCCGAGATTCGGAAGGTGGGAGCGTAGGTCTTGGGGTCAAACTCGAACGACGCCGCCTGGACCCCCTCGGTCGTGAGCGCGAAGGCTTTCAGCATCCCGTGATGGGTCGAAGCGAGGACGAGAGCGCCTCGCGCGAGGAAGTGCGCTACGAGCGCCGTTCCGAGTGCGCCTCCTTCGGCGGGATCGGTTCCCGTTCCGACCTCGTCCATGATGACGAGCGCCGGTAGCTCGAGCCCCTCGTCCATGGCGACGACCTTCGCGAGATGCGCCGAGAACGTCGAAAGCGAGGAGCCAATGGATTGGTCGTCGCCTATGTCCGCGAAGACCGACCGGAACACGGTGAAGTTGCTCTCGGACCTGGCGGGGATATGGAGTCCCGATTGCACCATGAGGGCGAGCAGTCCGGCGGTCTTCAGCGCCACCGTCTTACCCCCGGTGTTTGGCCCCGTGAAAACAAGCGCCCTCACTCCGCCGGATAGCCGGAAGCTGGTTGGAACGGGCTCGCTCTCGGGCCGCCTCAGACCACACCGCTCCGTGATCGCGGGGATCAGCAGCGGATGCCGGGCCTCCACCGCGCGGAGCTCGGGCTCCGTCGTCAAGCTAGGCGCGGCCGCTCCACTGAGCTCCGCGAACCGCGCTTTGGCTTGGATGAGGTCGAGCTCGGCGAGCATGCCCGAAGCGCCTTCAAGCTCGCCGTGCCGCGCAGAGGTACGCTCCGTCAGCTCCAGAAGAATGCGGCGCAGCTCCTCGGCCTCTCGGTCTCGCAGCACGGCGAGCTCGTTGCCGAGCGCAACAGCCGCGAAGGGCTCGACGAAAATAGTCGCACCGCTCGCCGAGGCCCCGTGCACGATGCCGGAAAATAGCGAACGGCACTCGGCTTTGATTGGTATCACCGGTCTTCCGTTGCGCGTCGTGACGATGGCCTCCTGCAGAATCTTGGCGTTGTCCCTCGAAGCCAGGGTGGTCTCGAGTAGGCGCTCGACCCGTGCGCGCAATCGGCGGGCCTGGGATCGGATTCGACCGAGTGCTTTCGAGGCATCGTCGCGGACTTCCACGGCCTCGACGTCGATGATCCTGCGGATCGCCTTCTCGAGCGTCTCTAGATTCGGGAGAGCCTCACCTCTGGCCGCGAGCAGAGGCAACTCGCCCTCTCCCGCGCCGAGGAGCTTTTTGCAGGTCGTCGCGATCGCTGAAAGACGCGCGAGTGCGATGAAGCTCGGAACGTCGAGCGCCCGCCCCTCGATGCCGAGCGTATTGACGACCTCCTGAATGTCGGGAAGACCGGAAAGGGGGAGTCCTTCGCCGCCCTCATGGAGTCGGCGGGCCTCGCTCGTTTCGGAAAGCGCCCGTTCGACCGCTTGGGCGTCAGCGGAAGGGATGAGATTCAGAGCCTGGTGGGCGCCGAGTGAGCTCTCAGTGAGGCTCGCGAGGGCCTCCCTTATTCTGTCGAACTCCAATACGTTCTCGGCACTGCGGCTTACGTTCATCGACACCGGGCGGAGGCCGCCAGGCTCCTTATGCTCTGTTCTACCTGGGACGGCCACAGCAAGACTCTCGAGCTGAGCGCAACCGGCTATGATAGCACGCGGCGAAACCCACCAGCCAACTTCAGGGACGTCAACGGCGCGGCCTACGAGCGCTTGCGGGTCAAAAGCCCGGCGAGGTAGCCGGCGCCGAAACCGTTGTCGATATTCACGACCGAGACACCCGGAGAGCAGCTGTTCAGCATCGCCAGTAGCGCTGAGATGCCGGAGAAACTCGCTCCATAGCCCACGCTCGTCGGCACCGCGATGACTGGCACGTCGGTGAGCCCCGAGACCACGCTGGGCAGAGCTCCGTCCATCCCGGCTACGACGACAAGGGCCTCGGCTCGAGCCAGGACGTCCCGATGGGATAACAGACGGTGCAGGCCCGCGACCCCGACGTCGAACAAACGCTCGACCTCGCTTCCCATGAGCTCCGCCGTGAGGGCGGCCTCCTCGGCCACGGGGACGTCTGAGGTCCCGGCCGAGAGCACCGCGGCGGGTCCACCGTGAGCGTGCTCGCGCTGCCTCACGACGATCGCCCGGGGGGTCGCGTGCCATTCCGCGTCTCTAAGCTCGGAAGCCACTTTCTCGTAGACCTCCTCCGTAGTGCGCGTGACGAGCACGGTATGACCTTGCTTTGCCATCTTCGCTGCGATAAGGGTGACCTGCTCGGGGCTCTTGCCCGGCCCGAAGATGACCTCCGGAAAACCCCGCCTGAGGCTTCGGTGGTGATCGATCTTGGCGAATCCGACGTCCTCGAAGTCGATGTGGCGGAGGGTCTCGATGGTTTCCTCGATACTCTTGTCTCCTGCCTGGAGAGACGAAAGGACTGTGCGGAGCCGCTCGGGCGTCATGGTTCCGCGTCAGTCTAGCGAAAAGCCCAGGAAACGGCGAGCTGAACCGGGATCACTGCGGAACGACCGCAAAACGCCAAAGACTAAAAGGCCGTAGAAAGGTACGTACTCCAGGAGCTTGACCCAGGTGACGTCCTCCCAGGGCTGGCCGGGAGTCGCGAGGTAGGCGGAGTGGTAGGAGAGCCCGACGCTCAGCGTGAGAAACATCCACGAGGCCGTCGGGAAGATCGGCAGGAAAGGCACGATCCAGAGTAGATACCAGGGGTGGGCGGTCGTGGTCAGCATGAGGATGGCTCCGACCGTGAGGTAGGCGCCCGGCAGAGGTGCAGCTCGCAGGGAGACGAGTGTCATTACGAGCGTGACCAAGAGGACGGCCACGATGAGCTTCGCCGCGTCGAGCGAGTCGGTCAGAGCGTAGAAGACGTGGAACAAACTGTCGTTGCCCCGCCATCGGGTCGTGTATTGATGGAGACCTCGAAACGCCAAAGTGCCAGCCCCTGCGTAGGGTGAAGCGAAGATCAGGAGCGTGAGCGCTGGCGCCCAGACGAAGGCGCGGAAACCGGTAAAGCGCAAGAAGAGCGGCGCGAGGGCGAGCCCGACGATCTTGGCGAGACCGGAAAGCGTGAGAAGGAACATCGAGAGGAGGCCCCTCCGGCGTCGAACCGCCCAAATCGCCGCCATCAGCAAGGCCGCCCCCAGCACGTCGTTGTGCCCGCTCGCTGCGACCTCGACGATGGGGAGCGGGCACCAAGCGTAAAGAACAACTCTTTCGCGCTCGAGTCCCAGCGAGTGCAGAAAACCCGCGAGGAGGGCCATGAGGCCGAAATCGATCAGCACGAAGAAAGCCTTCATCCAGAAGACGCTCTCGGAGACGCCGGTGACGAGGAAGAACGCTATTTCCATCAGTGGGGGATAGATGGTGGGAATTTCTTTGTTGTTGATGCGTTCGTATTGCTCGTCCCGCAGCGAGATGAGCTCCTCGGCGTCGGGAGCGTAGACGTATGGGTTGATGCCCGCATGCTGAACCCTGCCGTCCCAGACGTATCGGAAGATGTCGTCGGAAAGGACGGGGGTAGTCGGCAGGAAGAGGGCCCGCATGAGAACCGCGAAGGTCATCACGATTGGAAGGCCGAAACGAGTGGCGCCTCTTCCGCCGAGCACGCGATAGCTTGCGATGAGCCAAACCACTCCCATCGACAAATAGGAGACGAGATAGAGCGGGTAGGTCGTCTCGCGGCCGACGAAACGCGCGGCGAGACCGGCGAAGGCGAGCTGGACGAGTCCCAGACCGAGTAATGTGGACTTCTTCATTTGGGCTTTCGGGGGCAAGAGTCTACGATACGACGATGTTCTCGTCGGACACATGTCTCCTCATCCTCTATTTCGCGGTGCTCCTCGCGCTCGTGGTCCTGGGAGCCCACCGCTACCTGATGGTGTTCCTCTATTACCGCTATCGTCATCGTCGTCCCGAGCCCAAGGGCCGTTTCGCTTCCTTGCCGGTTGTCACGGTACAGCTTCCCATCTACAACGAGCTCTACGTGATCGAGCGCCTCATCGACGCGGTATGTCGTCTGGACTATCCGCGCGAGCGCCTCGAGATTCAAGTGCTCGACGATTCGACGGACGAGACATCCGAGATCGCTCGGCGCCGTATCGACTACCACCGACAGAGCGGCATCGACATCCACCACATTCATCGCCGGGACCGAACTGGTTTCAAAGCGGGAGCGCTCGCGGCCGGCCTCACGCGGGCGCAGGGAGAGCTCATCGCCATTTTCGACGCCGATTTCGTGCCCGAGCCCAGCTTTCTCGAAGAGGTGGTGCACCAATTCGTCGACCCGAAAGTCGGCCTGGTGCAAGCGCGTTGGGGACATATCAACCAAAACTACTCGCTTCTGACCCGGGTTCAGGCCATTCTTCTCGACGCGCATTTTATACTCGAGCACGGTGGGCGAAACCGCTCGGGCTGTTTCTTCAATTTCAACGGCACCGCCGGCGTTTGGCGCAAGACGACGATCGTGGATGCCGGCGGCTGGCAGCACGACACCCTGACGGAAGACATGGATCTTTCCTACCGAGCGCAGCTGCGGGGCTGGCAGTTCGTATTTCTTCCCGACGTCGTGGCCCCCGCCGAGATTCCGGTCTCGATCAACGCTTTCAAGACCCAGCAGCATCGCTGGTCCAAGGGATCTATTCAAACCGCGCGCAAGCTCTTGCCCCGTATCCTCGCGAGCGCGCTCCCGCTTCGCGTCAAAGTGGAAGCCATCTTTCACCTCACCGCCAATATCGCCTATCCCTTGATGGTGCTCCTCTCGCTCTTGATGTTCCCGAGCATTGTGATCCGTTTCGACATGGGATGGCGGGAGATGCTGCTCATCGACATTCCCCTGTTCATGGCGGCCACCGTCTCGGTAATGAGCTTCTGCATCGTGTCCCAACGAGAGGTCTACGCAGACTGGAAGAGCCGGCTAAAAGTGCTGCCGATGTTACTTTCGCTCGGGATCGGTATGAGCTTGAACAACGCCAGAGCGGTGCTCGAGGGGTTGTTCGGCCGCGACGCGAGCTTTGTGAGAACTCCGAAGTATCGGATCGAATCCAAAGGCGATCGCTGGGCGCTGAAGAAATATCGCGGTCCGCGCGGCAGGCTCTCTTTCGCCGAGCTCGTCTTCGGCGTCTATTTCACGCTCACCACGGCATACGCAGCGAGTCACCAGATCTTCGGGTCGATTCCCTTCCTCGTACTCTTTCAGGTCGGCTTCCTTTATACCGGCATCCTATCTCTTTGGGAGAGCGGCATTTTGAGTCGGCCCGCTTTCGACGTCCGAAGGCCGGTGGCCGAAGGCCACAGTTCCTGAACCCTTTTTGCCGGCAGCGGATTGCTGATAGACTGTGCCGCTGAGCCATGAAAAGAGATCTGCTCTTCTTCGTCTCGGGATTGTCCTTCGGGGTCGCGGCCGGCTACTTCCTGTTTCGTGCCCTGTCACCGGGGCTTTCCAATCCGATCGCATCCAATTCGCCAGTGGTATCGAGTTCGTCCATTGGACTCGACGATCAGCAGGCGAGGCGCGAGCTCGACCAGGAGCAGATCGAAAGACTCGAGGCCAGGGCGGAGTCCGAGCCTGACAACCCAGGGCCGCGAGCCGAGCTCGGTCGCCTGTACATGGATGCGGGCCGCTATCCGGAGGCCATCGTCTGGCTCGAGGCCTCAGTCGAGCTCGAACCTTCCGATCTTCACCTGCGAAATCAGCTCGCGCTCTGCTATCTCAACGCGGAGAACCTCGATTCTGCGGTTGCCTCCTATGAGGAGACGCTCCGGCTGGACCCGAACCATCCCGCGAGTCTGCTCTCTCTGGGTAGAATCAAGCTCTACGTCCAGAGGGACATCGAGGGCGGCCTCGCGATGTGGGAGCGGCTCATCGACGTGGCCCCCGGCTCGACCGAAGCGTCCGGCGTAGCCGAAGAGCTTGAGGCCTTGAAGTCCGCGCACCCGGGAAGTTGAGACCGATGGTTCGCTTTTTGTACTTCCTGTTGATTATGTTCTTGGCCCGGCTCGCGCTACGTAAGGTCGCTCTGTGGATGAGCGGAGGGGCGCCACGACAGGTGCGTGACGCGCGTTCGGGTCACGCAACCGCCGTCTACAAGGGTGTGATGGTTCGCGATCCCGTCTGCGGTCTCCACCTTCCCGAGGCGCGGGCCATCGTCGAGCATCGAGCAGGCGAACGCCACTTCTTCTGTTCCGAACGCTGTCGCGACGCCTTTCAAAGGGCGAGCTAGGGATGGACGACAAGCTCAAAGAGGACCTTTGTGAAGCGGGGCGACGCCTCTACGCGAACGGTTTCATCGCCGCGATGGAGGGCAACCTCAGTGTTCGAACCGGTGAGAACGAAGTCATTGGCACTCCAGCGGGCGTCTGCAAAGGTTACCTGACGCCCGAGATGCTCGTGACTTGCGATATGGAGGGTAAAGAGCGCTCGTCGGGTCGCATCTCGACCGAGATTCAGATGCACCTATCCGTCTATCGCGCGAGACCCGACGTCAAAGCTGTCGTTCACGCTCACCCGCCCAAGTGCACCGGTTTTGCGGTGGCGGGCGTGCCTTTGAACAGGGCGGTCCTCGCGGAGGTCGTTGTGACACTCGGGTGCATTCCGCTGGCCGATTACGCGACGCCATCCACCAAGGAGCTCGCGGAGTCCGTCGATCGACTCGTGCGCACCTCGGACGGCGTCTTGCTCTCGAACCACGGAGCGCTCACCGTAGGACGGGATATCCTCGACGCGTACTACAAGATGGAGGTGATCGAGCATTTTGCCGAGATAACTCTGATCTCGCGCCAGCTTGGTGGCGAGCGGCTCCTCCCGAGGAGAGAAGTCTCGCGCCTGCTCGACCTGCGCCAGAAGGTCTATCGGCTCGACGGGCCGCCGGGCGGCGACGCCTGTCCCGTTCCCGCGGAAGCTGTCGGCAATGGCGACGAAATGATCCAACTCACTCGGGGCGAGCTCGTCACGCTTATATCGGATGCAATTCGCGAAGTCAGTGGAAACTAGTAAGGACGTTTTTTCGATAACTGGGAGGATTCATGGCGGATTCTATTGGTGAAGCATTGGGCATGATCGAGACCAAAGGTCTCGTCGCGATGGTCGAAGCCTGTGACGCGATGGTCAAAGCGGCGAAGGTGACCTTGATGGGCTACGAGAAAATCGGAGCGGGCTATGTGACGGCGATCGTCCGCGGCGACGTGGCGGCGTGTAAAGCGGCCACCGACGCGGGCGCGGCTGCGGCGCGACGTGTCGGGGAGCTTATCTCGGTGCATGTCATCCCGCGGCCCCACAGTAGTCTCGAAGACCGGCTTCCGATCGGCAAGACCAACAGCAAGTAGCGGAAGTCGACATCGCCCTAGGAGGGGCTTCGAAGCGGCATGATACTCGGCAGAGTGGCGGGCACCGTCGTGGCGACGCGCAAGGACGAGCGCCTCGAGGGATTCAAGCTCCTCGTCGTCCAGGCTGTCGGACCGGACGGTCAGCGCAAGGACAACTATGTCATTGCCGTCGATACCGTCGATGCGGGGGTTGGGGATCTCGTCCTCGTCATCTCCGGTAGTTCTGCCCGTATGGTTTCGGGCTGCGCGGACCGCCCGGTGGATGCCGCGATCGCCGGTATCGTCGACGAGGTCGACATGCCTCTCGGCGGGGAAAGCCGATAAGCCCATGTTTCTCGCCGAGGTCGTTGGGACCGTCGTGGCCACGCTCAAGGATCCCGGTCTAGAGAGTCGCAGGCTGCTCGTCATCCAACCGGTGACATTCTCCGGCTCTCCAGACGGAGCACTGCTCGTGGCGCTGGACGGCGTCGGCGTCGGGGTCGGTGAACGGGTGATCTATGTCCGCGGCAAAGAGGCCGCCTTTGCATTTCTTCCCGATCGTGTTCCCGCGGACGCCAGTATCGTTGGCAAAGTGGATCTAGTGAACGAGCGAAGACGGAACGAATCTACCCAGGCGCATCGAAGGAGCGGCTCGTGATCCTCGGCGAGGTGACGGGCTCGGTCGTTGCGACCGCGAAACACTACAAGCTCGAGGGTCGGAAGCTCTTGATGGTGCAGCCCCTCGGAATCGACGAGCGACCTCGAGGTACAGCGGTGCTCGCCGTCGATGGTGTCGGTGCCGGCGAGGGCGATCGTGTGCTCGTCGTTCAGGAAGGCCGTTCCGCCTCGATGGTGTCCGACCGCCTCGAGAGCCCCCTCGACGCGGCTGTTATCGCCGTCGTCGACCACGTCGAGCTCGAGGCAACGTGATTTATCGCGACGACGTCAGACGGCTCGTTCGGGAAGAGCTGAGCAAGCGTCTCGCCGCTGGGGGGCGATCGCGAGCTCACCTTCACTCTGCCCTGCTCGAGATCTACCACGGGCCCGAGTGTAGCGAGGACCTCGACTTTCCCATCCGAGAGAGCTGTGTGATCGAGCCCGACCGCCCCTGCTACAACAGCGGTTACTGCAAGAGGCTGGGCTATTGACGGTACTTTCTTAAACGAGAGGCGCAGAGCGTTTCGCGAGCCGGGGCTCTTGGACCCGGTGAGTTCGCGTGGAACAAATTCATGCCGCGCACGATTCTTCACGTGGATATGGACGCCTTCTATACCTCCGTCGAGCAGCGTGACCACCCCGAGTTTCTAGGAAAGCCCGTCATCGTAGGAGCGGATCCCAAGGGCGGGATGGGCCGTGGCGTGGTGGCCGCGGCGTCGTACGAAGCGCGCAGCTTCGGAGTCCACTCCGCGATGCCGATCGGTCGCGCGTACCGTCTCTGTCCGGGAGGCGTCTACCTTCGTGGTGACATGAAGAAATACGCCGCGACCTCGAAGCGGATCATGTGGATCCTCAACTCCTACACCGATTTCGTCGAACCGATTTCCATCGATGAGGCGTTTCTCGACGTGAGCGCGATTGCGGTCCCCGACAAGGGCGTCGCCCTGGCCCGAGAGATCAAGGAGAACATCTGGGCCAGGGAGAAGCTCCGCGCTTCCATCGGTGTCGCGTCGAACAAGTTCCTCGCAAAAATTGCATCGGACCTCGAAAAGCCTGACGGGCTCGTCGCGGTACCGGCGGGAGGGGAGCTCGATTTCTTGAAGGAGCTTCCCGTGAGGAGGCTTTGGGGCGTGGGTCCCAAGACGGCCCAGTGGCTGCACGAGAAGGGGTTTCACAAGATCGGCGACCTCTGGAAAACCTCGCCGAAAGAGCTTCGTCTCGGAAAGCTCGGCGGGCACCTCTGGAAGCTCTCCCGAGGTATCGACGACCGCGACGTCGTGCCACATCATGAGGCCAAGTCCATCGGTCACGAAACGACGTTTGCGGAGGACATCTCTGATCTGGACCTCGTTCACAAGACGCTCTTGCGACTCGCCGACGCCGTCGCGGTGCGTCTGAGGAAACACGGAGTTCGGGGGAGCACTGTGACGCTCAAGTTTCGCGACGAGCGGTTCGTTACCGAAACAAGAGCCAGAACGCTGAGGGATCCGATCGACGACGCCGGAGAAATCTATCGCACGGCTTTGGCGCAGCTCGATCGAGTCGAGGCCCGGGGTCGCAAGGTAAGGCTCCTCGGCATAAGCCTCTCCAACCTGACCCCAAGGGGAGCGCCTCGTCAGCTGACGCTCTTCGGCAGGGAAGAAAAGGACGACAAGCTGAGCCGTGCTCGGGACAGGCTCGAGTCCAGATTTGGCAAGGGTAGTGTGGCCCGCGCCTCGCTGCTGAAGGAAACGAGGCTCCACCCTCTTGCGCCGTCGGGCACCGACGACTCGCGCGAGTGAGGCTACAATGGGGACATCATGGAACGACTGAACAAGAAGCTCGCGATCATTGGACTGGGCAAGCTCGGGGGAATACTCGCAGAAGCCTTTCTTGCGAGGGGACTTTTCGTGCCGTCCGAGCTCGTGGCGACGGTGCGACATCGTGACCGCGCCGAAAAGCTCGACGGCGAGCACCCGTTCCGCGTCCACACGGACAACGGCGCGGCGGCCGAGGAGGCGGACATCGTTCTCCTTTGCGTGAAGCCGCAAATGATGGACGAAGTCTGCAAGGGCATCAGCCCGAGCGTCACGAAGAACAAGCTCGTGATCTCCGTTCTGGCCTCGGTTCCGACCCTCGCCATCGAGCGGTACTTCTCGCCTGACAATCCAGTCGTCCGCGCGATGCCGAATACTCCCTGCTCGGTCGGCGCCGGGATGACGGTTCTGTGTCGGGGCAAGGCGGCGATGGATGAGCACCTTGAGATGGCGGAGCAGCTCTTCGACACCGTCGGCCGCACCGTGGTCATGGACGAGAAGCACATGGACGCGGCGACCGGCCTCTCGGCGAGCGGTCCCGCATATATCTACGTCATTCTCGAGTCGATCGCGGAGGCCGGGGTGAAGATGGGCCTTCCCAGGGACGTGGCGACGCTTCTAGCGGCTCAAACGACGATGGGAGCGGCAAGGCAGGTGCTGTCCACCGGCGCCCATCCAGCTGTTTTGAAGGACGAGGTGACGACGCCCGCAGGTTGTACCATCGACGGTCTGCTCGAGCTGGAAGAGGGAAAGCTCCGCGTGACGCTAATCAAGGCCGTGGTCAAAGCGGGCCAGAGGGCGAAAGAGCTCTACGTCGATCCGACGAAGAAGCCGTGAAAGCCCCGACTATTCCAACGCAAAGGCGCAAAGTGTCCGACCTGAGGGCGTTCTATTCCGGAGCCTTTGTTTCGACTAGACCGAAGAGGGTTTCGATGGCGGCCCAGGCAGCGGCGGAGACTCGAAGGGCCACGTCGTCTCCGTCTCGCTGAACGAAGACGGACTCGCCGATCGGCTCACCAACGCGGATCGTTTCCTCCCGCTCCGGCGTATCCGACCAAACGGTCACGTTGACGGAGGGGTCGCGGAGCGCGAGCTCGTCGAGCAAGGGGTCCTCCACGATCTCCTCGGCGCGCACCCCGCTCATCTCGAAGAGCAGATCTTCGACCGGCGCCCACCTCGCCTCACCGAAAGCGGCTTCGATGTCGAAGCCGCCGTCCGGGTTACTCATCGACTGCACCCGGACTCGACGGACCGTGCTCGTGGTGTATTCGAAGAGCCTTGCGGAACGATAGGCGCTGGCTCCCCTTTTCAAAACCTCCACGAGGGCGCCGTCTAGAAGGAACACTTGTGGCCTCGCGGGCGCTCTCGCGTAGAAATCAATGCTGCTCTCCTCGCCCACGTGAATTTCGAGCGGGGAGCGAGATGCGTCGACCCACTCGACGCGCAGCGCTCTGAGGTGCGGCTCGAGCCCGAGGGACGCGAGGCCTTCGCTTGTTTCCGAAACGATATCTCTCATCTCCGCGCGTCGGAATCGTGAGACGAGCCCCTCGACTTCGAAACCATCCGCGCGAACTCTCGTCTCGCCCGAGACGAACCAGAGCCCCAGACTGTTCTCGAGCACGAGCTTCCCCTCGGGTCTTGCGATCTCCACGCGGCTCGGCATCACGTCCTCCGCGTAATCGAAAATTCTCTTGTCCCGAAGATCCCAGGCCGTTTTTCTGAAGTTCAAAGACAGGTACGGCGCCACGACGAGAATCTCGTCTTCGCCGGAGCGACGGGCGTACTGGGTCGTTCCCGTTGGCGTGTCCGTGCCGAACTGGAGCCCCCCCTCGTCCCCTTTCGAGACTCGAAACCTGACTTCGAGGACGGGCTCGTCGAGCCCGAACTTCTCGAGCCCTAGCTCGGCAACGCTTCCGACGGCGCGGTCGAGCTCCGCCGTCGCGAGATTCTCCAGCAAGAGAGAGATTTCCTTCTCGTCGGCCGCGGCCGATATCGGTGCGGACAGGTGCCAGGTCTCATCCGTCTTGTCTACGACGACGGTATCTTCGCCCCGAGCCCAGATCTCGATGCGGTCGATCGAGGCTTCTTCGACCTGAAACAGCGGATTCGCGCGCTCCTCTACGAGCGGGTCTCGCTCGAAAAAGTAGATGTGGCCGACAAGAAGGAGGAGCACGGCGGCGACGACGAGAGTCGAGCGCTTCAAGGGACCCGTCTACCTGCGACCCCACCAGACGGAGATGCCCGTAACGAGCACGATCCCGGGGATGATGAGGAAAGAGAGAAAGAAGACGTTCGCCTGCTGCTGGGGCGTGAGGAAAATGCGCCTGTCTTCCGGCTCTCGCGGGCGGATAGCGATGAGATCCTCGTCCTGTACGATCCAATTGACCATGTTGAGAAACAGATCGGCGTTGAGAACGGGAGCCGCGGCGAGATCGTTCGACACGAAGTCGGAGTCTCCCACCACGACGACGCGCGCCTCGCTCGAGGTGGCGCCCTCTGTGGGGGGGACCCTGGTCAGCGCGACGGCCAGCGTGAGCGGGCCGCGCAGCTGATCCGGTGCCGGACCCATGCGCTCACTGAGCTCATCGAGACGAGTCTCTCCCCAGCTTTCCGAGTCGGCGGTCGAAAAGAGCGCTTCGACGCGGGTCCCCTCGTCGAGATCTTCCGCCGCTGCGACGCTGCGGACGAAGGGGAAGACGCTCATCACGTTGCCGAAGCTCTCGACGATCGGATGTCGGCCGTAGTTTCTCACCACCGGACTAACCGCCGGCATGCTGTAGGCGTCGACGACGACGTCCTCTTCGAGCACGACCCCCAGCTCGAGCAGGAACTCCGAGATATTCGCGGTGACGCTCTCCTGGGTCGGGTCGATGAGGAAAATGGCCTTGCCGCCGGAGCGGATATAGCGGTCGAGTGCCTGGAGCTCTTCGGGAAGGAAGTCGGTGCGTGGTCCCGCGACGACGATCGCATGGGCGTCATCCGGAATCCGCATCTCCTCGTCGACGACGGAGCGTGAGATCAGGAGCGACGCCGTCTCGTAGGTCGAATCTTCCAGACGGCCGGCAATGATGGACAAGCCGCTCGCGCCGTCGTTTCCGGCGAGCTGCTTTTCCTGGTGCCCCTCCGAGAAGTACAGCTTCTTCGTCTCGTGTTTCAGAGCCCGAATGAGGGCGTTGGTAATTTCGGGCTCCGTCGCGGCCGTCGCCCGCTGCTGCCTTTCCCCCGCGACGACGAGCACCGTTCCGAGCGCGATGCCCGGTTCGGTGGGGCTTTGATAGGCGAGAGCCCGCTCTGGCTGCCGTTCGGGATCGATGGTCTCGGTTCGGACGCGGCCGCTCGCGTCGCCGTAGAGTTTCAGCAGATCGCGGGCAAGAACCGCGGCCCCCGAGGTGGGATTGTCGAGCAGCAGGATCTCCACGTCTCGGTCGAGCTCACCGAGAATCTTCATCGTCTGATCGGAGAGCGTGTGCTGTTTGGCGGCGGTAAAGTCCCACTGCCTGGCATGACGATCCGCGATGTAATTGATGGCGACGAGGATCCCGACAACTATCAAGACGAGGAGCGTCGTATTCGCGCCCGCTCTGGCACTGCGACGGGAGATGAAGGACGAGAGCGAATCCCACTCCTGGACGATATAGACGAGAACGAGCATCAGGCCTGCGACGAGAAAGGAAGCCCAATATGCCTCACGCCTCGGCTGCATGGCCCATAGGAAGGTGCCGGCGGCGAGAAACCCGAGGCCGAGCGAGCCCAGATAGGGAACGAGCTTTCGCATCTCAGCCTCGCCACCGATAGGAGCCGATGGACTGCGCACAGAGAAAGAGACCGAGTGCGATGAACGAGAGGTAATACACGACGTCGCGCGTGTCTACGACGCCCTTGGCAAATTCTTCGATATGTCCCGTCACCGAAAGGTAGGTGACGGCCCCGGCCGCCAGCCCGGCCCAGCCCTCCGCGTATTCGATGAGCCAGAGGAAGAGGAACGTCCCGAAGGACAGGAAGCCGGCAATGACCTGATTCTTCGTCAGGCTGCTGAAAAAGAGTCCGAAGGAGATGAAGGCCGCGCCGAGAAGAACGAGGCCGAGGTAGCCGACGACGATGGGCTTCCACTCGGGATCGCCGAAGAAGAAGAGGATCCCCATATGGGCGACCGTGAGCGCGAGCATGGAGACGTAGAGAGTCAGCGCGCCGAGGAACTTGCCGACGACCAATTGGAAGTTCGTGATGGGCGAGGTCAGCAGGAGCTCGATGGTGCCCGAGCGGAGCTCTTCCGCGAATGAGCGCATCGTGATCTGTGGAAGCAGGAACAAAACGACGACCGTGGCGCTGTGAAACAACCAGCGAATCAGGTCCGCGTTCAGGTTCAGAATCTCGGTCTCTCCGAAACCCGTCCCCATGCCGCGCTGCATGAACAGGTATAGGTAGTCGTAGAAGAAGTAGCCGTAGAGAAATATGAAGGAGGCCAGAACGACGTAAGCGATCGGAGAGTAAAAATAGGCCTGGATTTCACGTCGCGCGACCGCCCAGGCGTTCTTCAAGATACCCCCTCCTCCGACGAAATGACGCGCAGATAGACCTCTTCGAGACTCAGACCCGCCTGTCGCAGCTCCAGTAGACCATAGCCAGCTCCGACGAGAGACGAGGCAACCCTTCTCCGAACGTCGACACCCTCCGCGACCTGTAACCGATATGCGAAAGTTTCATCGCGAGTGAGACGCGAGACAACCTCGATGACTCCCGGGATCACAAGGAGCGTGCTTCGCACGTCGTGCTCGGGTCCCACCACGGTCGCTTCGAGACTCGTGCCTTTTCGGTACCTTTCCGTGAGACTCTCCGCCGTGCCTTGAGCCACGAGCCGGCCACCGCTGATGATGGCGACGCGCTCGCAAGTCATCGCGACCTCAGGAAGGATGTGGGTCGAGAGGATGATGGTGTGATCGCCCGCGAGCTCTCGAATGAGCTCACGGGTCTCGCTGATCTGTTGCGGGTCGAGTCCTGCCGTCGGTTCGTCGAGGATGAGGACTTCCGGATCGTGCACGAGGGCCTGTGCGAGCCCGACACGTTGCCTGAATCCCTTCGAGAGTTTGCCCGTGAGCTTCTCCGTCACCTCTCCGAGAGACGTTCGCTCGATGGCTCGTTCGACTCGAGAGCTTCTCTGTCTCGGTTCGACCCCCTTGATACGCGCCACGAAATCCAGGTAGTTTCGAACACTCATCTCCGGATAGATCGGGGGAATCTCCGGCAAATAGCCGATCTTTCTCTTTGCCTCGAGCGGCTCTTTCAAGACGTCGCAGCCCGAAACGATCGCCGTGCCGGCGGTCGGCGGGATGAAGCCTGTCACGATGCGCATAGTGGTCGTCTTGCCGGCACCGTTGGGCCCAAGAAAACCCAGGATCTCTCCCTTCTCCACCCTGAAGCTCAAGTCTCGGACCGCGGTGAAGCGGCCGAAGTTTTTCGTCACTCCCGAAACCTCGATCACACCGAACATCCCCCTTTCATTGCCTGGAGTATAATCGCCGCGAAGCCGGAGGTCCTCTCGGTGGGAGCTGCGATCGAGGCCGCCGCCGATGTCATCCTGTGAGTGATTGCATCTGCGATTCGTAGACTGAAAGCGACGCATGTTATTGAAACGGATGATCGCCTGTCAAACCCGTCTGTTCGGTTGCCTCCTACAAGCCGGTCTCCTCTTCGCCGTGGGTTGCGGCGAATCGGAGAGCGAAGCGGTGGCCGAGGCTCTCACCTTGACGGATGTCGCCGCCTATTGGGCCGTTCGCGGGAAGGACAGCGAGCAGAACAACTACATCAATCCCGTCGCGCGTTTTCGCATCAAGAACAGATCGCAGAAAGAGGCGGGCTACGTTCAGGTGATGGCGATTTTCAAACGCGAGTCGTTTCCGGACGAGCCCTGGGGCACCGCCTTTCTCTATTCGATCTCGGACGAGCCGATATCGCCGGGCCGGGAGTCCGGTCTCCTGACCCTTCGCTCCGATACCAATTTCATATCGAAAGACGCACCCGAGAAAATGTTCCACAACGACAAGTGGGAGCGCGTGTTCCTGGAGGTCTTCGTGCGCGTGGGCCCGTCGAGCTGGAAATCGGCGCTTAAGCTCGAAGTGCCGAAAAAAATTGGCGCTCCCGGGCTCGAGAAGTTTCTCCAGCCAAACGACGAAGAGCTCTAGCAGGGAGCGAAGTCGTCCAGACGAGCGAGCACCAAGAACGCTGTTCGCGAACCGCAAAACAACCGATCGACCGAGTGGAAATCTTCTGTTGAGCGTCCGCGGCGGCTGTGGTAGTGTCTACCTGCCGGACGGCAGTATAAGGGAAAGTACTATGGCACATCAGGAGATATCTCAGATGCGTGTGGGGGCTTCGGTTCCGCTATCGTTGGGAAGGAGCGCGCGAAGCGTGTCGAAGGAAGTGAGCTCTGAGTCGAAGGCTGTTTCGGAGTTCTCGGTAGGCGAGCAAATTCGCGAGGTTCGAAAGGCTAAGCGCATTCGCCAGAAGGTCTTGGCGCGCATGGTGGGGATCTCTCCCGGCGCTCTGACGAACTTCGAGAAGGGTCGTCGCCGTATCTCTCTGGATTGGCTTCAGCGAATCGCCGAGGCTCTCGACACCCCGATGGCCTATTTCCTACCGGACGAAAAGGCGCAGAATCGAGCGACTCCCGGCGATCCCCGGGAGCGTCGCTTGCTGGCCGCCTGGCGTGACCTCTCCAAGAACGAGGCGCTCAAGAGCGATTTCCTTCGACTCATGGAGCATCTCGGCCAAACGAGGGGTATTCGCAAGGCCAAAAAGCGCGCGTCTTAGCCCGAACCGGAGGAGCCTATTCCGTTATCTCGGCAGATAGCGTGATGAAGCGCTCGAGGTAGCTCTGTAGTTTTCCCTTTGCCTCGTCACTCACGCCGACGAAGGACAGACCCGCACCAATGGGTTTGTTCTCGGCGTCGACCTGTTGCCACACCGCTCGCGCCTTGATCTGGCACTCGCCGACCCCCCATGGAAGCAGCATGAAGATCTCCAATGTGGATTCCGTGGCGGGTGGATCCTCGATGGCGAGGAAGGCGCCGCCGAGACTGACGTTGATCAAGTAGCCTTGTTGGCGTTCGCCGTCTCGTTCGACTTCGGCACGGATAATCGTTGGGGCCAGGCGCGGATGCACCCGAAGCTCTGTCGCGACCGTTTCACTCATCGTCGTAATCCTTCGTTGCGGAGTTTTCTGTGCTCCTCCCCATACAAGCAAGAACCACGCCACCGCTCGGACCAGCGGCAGGGAGTGGTTGGCAAGTCGTTCGAAGAGTGGCCGTTGTTCCGCGCGGGGGGTTTTTGGACGCCGCTAGAGGTTGGAGTCTGGTGTGGTCTCGAAGCTACACCTTGGCATGGGGGTCGAAGAGCTTTCTGTGCTCGTCGAGAGCGAATCGGTCGGTCATGCCGGCGATGTAGTCGCAGACGACCCGAGGGACGCCTTCCGCCTCGATCCGAGCCGCGATGTGAGGCGGTAATTGCTTAGGGTTCGACGTATATCCGTGAAAGAGCTCGCCCACGACACGTTTGGCTTTTTCCGCCATCCGCACGACGCGGTAGTGGCGGTAGAGGTTCACGAAGAGAAAGCGTTTGAGGCTCGCTTTTTGTTGCTCCACTTCGCCGGTGAAACCGACCAAGCGGTCCGGATGACGACGTACGCCGTCTGCGGAGTCGACGCCCGTCGCCGCGAGCCTCCTTTCGGTCTCGTGCACGAGATCCGTCGTGAGGTGGTTGATGATGCGACGGATGGCGACTCGAATCCGGATCTTGCGGCTCTCGCCGGGGTGGGCGCGACAGGCTTCGCCGAAGCGCTCGTTCCAGAGCTCGACCTCCTTGAGCGCTTCGAGCGTCAGAAGCCCCGACGTGAGACCGTCTTCGAGATCGTGATTCGTGTAAGCGATCTCATCCGCCAGGTCGACGAGCTGCGCCTCGAGAACGGGGTGGGGCGCGCCCACGAACTCGTCCGGCGCTCCCTCGTCGGGCGAAGGCGAGTGTTTGAAGATCCCTTCGCGGACCTCGAAAGTCAGGTTGAGCCCCGGGAACGCGGGGTAGCGGCGCTCGAGGTGATCTACGATGCGCAGAGACTGAACGTTGTGCTCGAAGCCACCGTGCTCTTTCATGACGGAGTTCATGACGTCCTCGCCGGCGTGGCCGAATGGGGTGTGGCCCAGGTCGTGAGCGAGAGTAACCGCTTCCGTGAGATCTTCGTTGAGCCTCAGAAAGCGGGACATCGTCCGCGCGATCTGGGCCGCTTCGAGAGAGTGTGTGAGCCGGGTGCGGTAGTGATCGCCTTCGTGATTGACGAAGACCTGCGTCTTGTACTCGAGCCTTCGAAAGGCAGTGCTGTGTACAATCCGATCGCGGTCGCGCAGGAAGGCGGTTCGAAAGACGTGCTCCGCCTCCGCGTGGCGGCGTCCTCGCGACTCAAAGCTGCGAGCGGCATAGGGCGCGAGAACGCTCGTCTCGATGTCTTCGAAGAATCCTCGATCGGGCATGGGAGTGTTTCCTCCTTCGAGGCTACCGTCCGTCGGGCGCGCGTGTCAAAGGCTGTAAAAGAAAAGGGGTCGGACCCGATGTCGAGGCCGACCCCTCTTGCCTACGATAGGAGGGAGCCCGGGCTTCCGAGCTGGGCCATTTCCCAATCCGGAAGCCTCCGGTTAGTAGATAATTCGTGGAAAAGCAATTGATATGCCACCTTGTTCCCGGAACTTTTCATTCCGTTAAATATATATAAGTAAAGCAGTTAAGAGAGTGCTTGTCGCGCGAAGGGAAGGCGCCGTCTGTAAAAATTCTTTGCGTGGCGTGAAGAAGCTTAGCGACGGCGGGACAGGCCTCCCCACAACAGTTTTTATCCCACGCCCCAGGGGTTTTCACCACGCGGGAGCCCGTTCTCGCCTTACTGAGACAACTCGCTGACTCGTCGGGCCTTATCGCCTGCTCCGTGGCGAGACGGCGTGTACAAGGGCATCGAACTCACTCAAGCCCCTCGAAAGCCCCACACTCGCAAACGGCCCTTCGTTCGAGCGTTTGAGTAACTAATTATCAGTCAACTACTTGCGCAGGCAATGGTCTGAACCGCCCCGGGTTTTCCGGAGACTGTTTTAGTTGAGTCTCGCCATCTCTAGCGAGCCTTCCTGCGACCGATAGTAGTTCATCTCGTACTCGACGGGGGAGACATTTCCGATCGGCTCCAAGAGTCGTTGCGTGTTGTACCAATGGACCCACTCAAGGGTGGCGAACTCAACGTCTTCGAGACCACGCCAGGGCCCACGTCGACGGATCACCTCGGTCTTGTAGAGGCCGATGATGGATTCAGCCAAAGCGTTATCGTAAGAGTCGCCTCGGCTGCCGACGGACGGCTCAATACCCGCCTCGGCGAGCCGCTCGGTGTAACGGATCGAGACGTACTGCACGCCGCGATCGCTGTGATGCACCAATGGATCTTCTGGGTTTAGTCGGCGCTCGTGCAGCGCCTGCTCCAACGCATCGAGAGCGATGCCGGCAGTCAACGATGTCGTCGCTCGCCAACCGACGATGAGTCGAGCGAAGACGTCGATGACGAAGGCGACATACACGAAGCCGCGCCACGTGGCAATGTAGGTCAGGTCCGAGACCCAGAGCTCGTTCGGGCGTGTGGCGTTGAAGTCGCGCTCCACGAGGTCCATCGGGCGAGCGCCGCTCGAATCCGGCTTCGTCGTCTTGAATCGACGTCCACGGACCGCGCCCTGGAGACCCATTTCACGCATCAGACGGGCCACCGTGCATCGAGCCACGTCGCGGCCCTCACGGCACAGCTGACGCCAGACCTTGCGCACGCCATACACGTCAAAGTTCTCTTGCCGTACACGACGAATCTCGCCGCGGAGTTGGACGTCGCGCTTCGCTCTCGCTGGCAGGCGGCTTGGGTCCTTCTCTCTCGCTTTCTGCTCGTAATAGGTCGACGGGGCGATCGGAAGCATCCGGCAGATCGGCTCGACCCCGTAATTTTCACGGTTCGCGTCCACGAACAACACATTCACCTCGGTCGGCGGTCGAGCTCCGCCTGGGCGAAAAACGCCGACGCCTTGCGAAGGATCTCGTTCGCCCGCTTTAGCTCACGGTTCTCTCGCTCAAGCTCCTTCAGCCGCTGACGCTCGTCCGTCGTCAGTCCCGCTCGTTTCCCAGCATCACGCTCTGCTCGCCGCACCCACGTGCGTAGCGTTTCCCGCGTACAGTCAATCTTCGACGCAATCGATGAGATCGCTGACCACTGAGATTCGTGCTGAGCCTGCTGGTCGAAAACCATCCGCACTGCGCGCTCTTTTACCTCCGGTGAATACCTGCTTCGTCTTGTCATGACTCCATCCTCTCAAGAGTTGGAGTCTCCGGGAAACCCGGGGCGGTTCAGTGCCACGCTGAATCTGAATCACAACCCTGGAAAGGGTGCTTCGGATGTCAACCTGCCACAAGGGTTCAACAACGACGTGAGTGTGGACTGCGCCATCATCGGTTTGTTCCACATCATTCAGTATCGGATCAATCCGCTGCCTCCTGCGGTGAGTCCCTCGCTCGAGCGCCGCGATCTCGCTTTCGCAGAGCCCTGGACTCCGATTTCGGCGAATATCGAGAACCTCCAGGTTCAGTACGTGCAGGGCGTGGCCGCGGGCGACAACTTCGAGGACGTGCCGTCGCTCCTTCCCGTCGGGGCCGATCCCAATACCTGGATCACGAGGGTCCGCTTCACGGTGGCCGGTCGCAGCGACAGCACGAACCTCCAGAGTGGCTCCCAGGGCGTTTTCGCGGCGACGGACACGCATCTGAGGCGCTCCTTCACGACGACGATGAGCTTGCGAAATCAACTCAATCAGGCCCAGCAGAAGGCCTTCGACCTGGGTCTGGACGGTTATAACTAGGGCTCGGTGGGAGCGTAGTAGCCGAGCTTCGTTCTCACGAGCAGGTTCGGATAGCCCGTCTGAACCACCACCCGGCGCCACGAGCCGTCGCGCTTCGGGTTGTTCGAGATGTAGCCGATGTTGTATTGACTCTTGAGCTCGGTGGCGATGCGCCCGTAGACCGACGTGAGCTCGCCGATCTCTCCCGGGAAGAACCATTGGCCACCCGTCTCCTCGGCAAGCTTCTTCAAGACGTGCTCCGCTTCAGAGAAGGCTCGACTTCGCCTCGAGCCCTGACGCCTCAGTGAGATGGTATAGATCGTTACATCGGTGTCCTTGCTGAGCTCCATGACCTGCTCGAAGGTCACGAGAGAGCTCGTATCCTCCCCGTCGGATAGCACGACGATGGCCTGACGACGGATGTCCTGCCTGCGCCGCGTCAGGTTCTTGAGCGCGATATAGAGAGCGTTGTAGAGACTCGTCGTACCACCTGCCTGCGTCATCCGGATAGCGCGTCGGAGCTGATCGATGTCCGCCGTGAACGGCTGCAGCACGTGCGCCTTGCTGCCGAACTCCACGACTTCCGTGAGGTCGTCGTCTTTCATCTGCGCGACGAAGTTGATCGCAGCCTCCTGAGCGAAAGTCATCTTCTCGTCCATGCTCGCGCTCGTATCTACCAGGAGCACCATGCGAATGGGAAGGTCCTCTCGGGAGAAGACCGATATGTCCTGTGAAATACCGTCCTCGAACACGGAGAAGTCGTCCTGAAGGAGATCGGTCACGAATCGATTACCCGTGTCCGTCACCGTCACGTTGAGCGAAATGAGATCGACGGTCACACGGAACTGATAGCGGTCGCTCTGCTCTTGGGTAAGCCCGGACGCCTGGGGTATCGCAAGGAGAAGTACCGCTAGCAGGCAGGGGCGAAATCTTCGCCGTGTCACGGGTCGCTCGAGAGGTACGTCGGCCACAGCTGCGCTCCGAACCCAATATAGCCTTATACTTTGCGAGTGGCTAGCTCCGATGCCTGGAACACGACGCGCCGCGCGGCAATTCTCACCATTAGCGACGGAGTCGTCTCGGGCGCGCGCGAAGATCGCTCCGGCGAAGTCGCGGCCGAGGAGCTTCGCCGACTCGGCTTCGAAGTGGTCGAGCGGGCCGTCGTTCCCGACGAGGCCGCCCTGATCGCGGCCAGGGTCGCTGAGTGGGCGAGCGCGGCTCGCGTCGAGTTGATCCTGACGACCGGAGGCACGGGCCTCGGTCCGCGGGACGTCACGCCGGAAGCTGTATCACCCTTGCTCGATCGCGAGATTCCTGGATATGGAGAGCTGCTGAGGAGTAGCGGTCTGGCTCACACGAAGATGGCGGTGCTGTCCAGGAGCCTCGCGGGAACGATTGGAGGCACCCTCGTGCTCGTTTTGCCGGGAAGCCCCAAGGCGGTGGCCGAGGGACTCGAGGTGCTCGCGCCCACGCTTCCGCATGCCCTGGACCTGCTGCGGGGAAAAACCCACCATTTTTGACGTCGCCTCTGTCTTACCATCCAGGCGTTGTCATGAGCCGCAAGCGGCGATAGGATGGTGCCGGAAAGATCGTTCGTGGGCGGGAACGCCCAGATCGAAGGGAGACGGACACCATCGATGTCGACGCCCTCCAGACGACGCCACGAGAGATTCGAAGCCATCGGGGATTGCTTCGCTGAAATCGGCAACGGGCGGGAAGGCTCGGTCCTGAATCTCAGCGTGGGCGGCATGCTCCTGAGGCTTCATCGCGGGCTGACGCCGAGCTCATCCTACGTCCTCAAGCTTCTTTTCGATCGACAGGTCGCGGTCGTCGAGGCCCGAGTCGTTCGCATGGATCAGTTCGACGAGGAGAGTCTCGCGGGTATGGAGTTCATCGACATGTCCTCGGAGGATAGGGCCCGCCTGAGGGGATTTCTGCGACGATAGCTTCCCAACTGGCTCAGCTTCCAACGAAGCTTGCCGGTCTCGGTTGCCCACGTTATAATGACTGGTTTCTGGCGTTTACAGAGAAGCGATTCGAGAGAATGAAGAAAACCGAGCTCGGACAGCACAAGAAGGCCCTTCTAGCGAAGAAAGGGGATCTAGAGCAATCCATTGGAGGCAAGGGCATTCTCATCGGCGAATCCGACACGGACGGCCACGGTGACTTTGCCGACCGCTCCGCCGCGGCCAACGAGGAAGAGATTAGCATTCAGTTGAAGCAGACGGATGCCAAGCTTCTTCGAGCCATCGAGAATGCTTTGCAGCGGGTCGAAGCGGGTACCTACGGCGTCTGCGTCGACTGTGACGAGGAGATCTCTCAGGCACGCCTGAAAGCGGTGCCGTGGACGAAGGTCTGCATCAGCTGCAAGGAAAAGCAATACTCTTAAGTTCCCCGGAGCCTCCCACCATGGATCCAGGCCTCGAAGGCAACACCCGCGTCTCGGAGAGCCCGAGGAATTTGGCTCGGCCGTGGGTTTTTATGCTCCGAGCGCGCGAGCTACGTCACTGAGACCGCCCTCCAGGTGGGCTCGGTCTCGAGAAGAGCCTTCTGTAAGTCCTTGCTTTTCAGCCGTTAAGCCTTCGCTTGCCGCATCCTCTTTCCTTGACAACAATGGGGGCCGGTGCTATAAAATGCGACTCGTTTTGGAGCGCGGAACGGAACCAAATCGGCTGTTCCGTTCGAGCCGTCTCATCTCTCTCTTTTTGCGAATTGCGAGCTTTCAATCGTGAGTGAACTGTTCTGGCTCATTCCGCTCATCCCCGGCATCGGGGCTCTGATCAACGGAATCTTCGGCTTGTCGGGAAGGCCGCTTCCGCGGCCCGCCGTTCACGGCGTTGCCTGTGGTGTCGTCGCGCTCTCCTTTCTCATCGCGCTCGGATGCTTCTTCGGCGTTTTCGTGCCGGAAGGCGGGGAGGCGGTACTGGAGCACACGGCTTTCACCTGGATCCCGGGCACGAGCGCCCTCCAGGCGGACGGCAGCACCCAGGATTTCGTGGCCGAGTGGGGCTATCGACTCGACTCGCTCTCGATGGTGATGGTCCTGGTCGTGAGCGGCATCGGGCTATTGATCCACATTTACTCCATTGGCTACATGAGCCATGACGCCGGCTATTGGCGCTTCTTCACCTACCTCAACATGTTCACGTTCTTCATGTTGAACCTGGTGCTCGGCGCGAACTTCCTTGTCATGTTCATCGGATGGGAAGGGGTCGGGCTCTGCTCGTACCTGCTCATCGGCTTTTGGTTCCAGCGCGACTCGGCGGCGACGGCGGGCAAGAAGGCTTTCATCGTCAACCGCATCGGCGACGCGGGTTTCTTGATGGCGATCTTTCTCATCTTCTTCCAGTTCGGCACCGTCGATTTCTACGCGGTGATGGGAGCCATCGGGGAGCGCTTCGACGAGCCTCAGATGGGTCTCGGTGTGCTCGCTGTCATCGCGCTCCTGCTCTTCGTCGGCGCGGCGGGGAAGTCCGCGCAGATCCCGCTCTACGTGTGGCTACCCGACGCGATGGAAGGCCCGACGCCGGTCTCCGCCCTGATACACGCAGCGACCATGGTCACCGCCGGCGTTTACATGGTCGCCCGCTGCGCCGTCCTCTACGAGCATGCGCCCCTCGCCATGATGGTGGTCGCGATTGTTGGCGTTGCCACGGCGATCTTCGCGGCTTCGATCGGTCTGTTTCAGACCGACATCAAGAGAGTTCTCGCCTACTCCACCGTCTCTCAGCTCGGCTATATGTTTCTCGGACTCGGGGTGGGTGCATTTGGCGCGGCCATCTTCCACCTCATGACCCACGCGTTCTTCAAAGCCTGCTTGTTCCTCGGCTCCGGCAGCGTCATCCACGGCATGGAGCATGCCGAGCACGCGTCGGGAGGTCATCGCGACTACAACGCGATGCAGGACATGCGCAACATGGGTGGGCTCCGGAAGTACATGCCCACGACCTTCATGACCTACCTTTTGTCCACGATCGCGATCGCGGGGATCTTTCCCTTCGCGGGTTTCTTCAGCAAGGACGAGATTCTCTGGGCGGCGTCTCACGAAGGTCACTTCTCTTTGCTCTGGCTGGTCGCGGTGATTGCGGCCGGCATGACCGCCTTTTACATGTTTCGCCAGGTCTTCATGACTTTCTTCGGAGATTTCCGCGGCGGCAAAGAAATGGAGTCGAACCTGCACGAGTCGGTCAGCTCAATGACGATTCCGCTCATCGTACTCGCCTTCGGGTCGGTGACCGCCGGGCTCGTCGGGATTCCGTTCGGGATGTCGCTCATCGGTCCTTTCCTCGAGCCAGCGCTCGCCGCGGGAGGAGAGGTGGTTCATGCGGAGCATCACCCGAGCATGGCAGTGGAGCTTCTGTTCATGGGCATCTCGCTCGCGGTCGCCGCATTTGGCATTTTCATGGCGTGGAAGATGTACCGCCACGATCCCGACGGTGACAAGGTCATTAGGGAAGGCTGGCCCGGGGTGCATCGGCTCCTCTACAACAAGTACTTCGTCGACGAGATCTATGATGCCACCGTCGTCAGCGGGACTCTCGGGACGGCGAACAGCTTTTCCGCCATCGACGCGGAGGTCGTCGATGGCATCGTCAACGGTGCGGCCAAGACAACGGTGGTCGTCGGAGACCTGTCGAACCTTGCGGACGCAAACGCCGTCGATGGGCTCGTCGACGGTGTTTGGAAGGTACTCGCGAGCTTTTCGGAACGCTTTCGGAGCCTGCAGACTGGTGTGTTCCAGAACTACGCTCTCATGATGCTCGTGGGTCTGGGAGCTCTCATCGTCTATTTCTTGTTCTACTTCTGGACGTAGTTTAAGGACGTCGTTTCAATGCTCGAGAACAATCCGCTGAACTGCAACATTCTGTCGCTCGTGGTCTGGTTTCCGGCGGTCGGAGCGCTCGCCATCCTCTTTTTCCTCAAGAAGAACCAGGAGAGCCAGATCAAGTGGGCCGCGAACATCATTACCTTCATCGGCTTCCTCATCTCGCTGCCGCTCTGGTTCCACTTCGATATCGGCGTCGGCGCCCCGCAGTTCCAGTTTCAGGAGCGCTACGAGTGGATACCGAGCATCGGCGTCGAGTACTACTTCGGCTTGGACGGCATCAGCCTGCTCCTGATCATGATGACGACGCTGCTCGGCTTCATCGCCTGTTTGTCGTCGTGGAACGCGATCACGGATCGGGTGAAGCAGTACTACGTCTTCCTGCTGTTGCTGCAAACGGGCATGCTGGGTGTTTTCGTATCCCTCGACTTCTTCGTGTTCTACGTGTTCTGGGAAGTGATGCTCGTGCCGATGTACTTCCTCATCGGGATCTGGGGCGGGCCGAGAAAGCTCTACGCGGCCATCAAGTTCTTTCTCTATACGCTCGTCGGCAGTGTTCTGATGCTTCTGGGCATTCTCGCGCTTTACTTCGCCCACTTCGAGGCGACCGGCATCTATACTTTCGACATCACCCAGCTCTGGAGCGTCCAGTACGGGGCGGGTTTGCAGTCCTGGGTGTTTCTAGCCTTCTTCTTCGGCTTTGCGATCAAAGTGCCGATGTTTCCGTTCCACACCTGGCTTCCGGACGCCCACGTCGAGGCTCCGACGGCGGGCTCCGTCATCCTCGCCGGCGTTCTCCTGAAGATGGGGACCTACGGGTTCGTCCGGTTCTCGCTCCCGATGCTTCCGGATGGAACGAGACAATGGGCCTGGATGGTGCTCGCGCTTTCGGTCATCGGCATCATCTATGGTGCTCTGGTCGCGCTCGTTCAGAGCGACTGGAAGAAGCTCGTCGCCTATAGCTCCGTGAGCCATCTAGGCTTCGTGATGCTGGGTGTTTTTGCTCTGACGCCGCTCGGCCTCACGGGCGGCATCCTTCAGATGATCAATCACGGGCTTTCGACGGGTGCGCTCTTCCTCATCGTCGGCATCATGTACGAGCAGACCCACAAGCGGGAGATTGCAGCCTACGGCGGCATCGCCAAGGTCGTTCCCGTTTTCGCGACCATGTTCCTCATCGTCGCTCTCTCATCGATGGGGTTGCCGATGCTGAACGGCTTCATCGGGGAGTTCCTCATCCTGCAGGGAACTGTCGCGAGCGACCAGGCGGGGTGGCCCTACGCCGCCTTCGCCGTCTTGGGCATCGTGCTCGGTGCGGCCTACCTGCTGTGGCTGTACCAGCGTGTGATGTTCGGCAAGATCGACAAGCCCGAGAACGAAAAGCTCAAGGACCTGTCGCCGCGCGAGCTCGCGACACTCGTTCCCATCGTCGTGCTCTGCATCTGGATCGGCGTCTACCCGAGACCGTTCCTCGAGCCGCTGAGGGTCCCGGTGCAAAACATCGTCGAGCGCCTCGAGCCTACCCGGAACGCGGAGCTTCCGACCCCCGCCGAGCAAGTCCGCGAGGAAGCCCAACCGGCTGACGATTAACCTCTGCCCGCCGGGGAGAAGAGGCATAGGCAATGGCGCTGTCAGAGCCTGGTCTGCCACCTCTCCCCTCTGGGGAGAGGTGGCCTGCCTAGGGCAGGCCGGTGAGGGGTCTTTCTCCAAGAAGAGAGGGGAAGACATGAGTTCCTTGAGGGCGAAGTGGGCGATGCTCACGAGTCTCGGCATCATGTTTCCGGTGTCGATCACGCTCGGTGGAGCCATTGGGTACTATCTCGACACGAGGCTCGGGACGCTCCCATGGCTATCCGCCATTTTTCTTCTGTTTGGAATAGCCGCCGCCTTCATCAATCTCTTCCGCATGCTCAAGAAGTTCGACGAGCTCGCCGAAGACGAGCCGAATTCCAACCCAAACCCTTGAAGTTCGACCCCGGCTCGGCGGAGCGGCGATTGAGGCGAGTGACCTGGTCCAGCGTGGCCCTTTTCTCGGGCTTGGCCCTGTTCTGGGGCGTGCCCAGGGCGATGTCGGTGCTCGCTGGGGGCGTGGTGAGTGCCCTGAACATGGAGGCTCTCGCGATTTTCATACGTAGCGTCACTTCGCGAGCCGAATCGGGCCTTTCCCGGCTCGCTGCCATCGGGTTGGGTGCGCGTTACCTCTTGTTGGGTTTGGTTTTGTTTGTTATATTTGGTGTTTGGCAAGTCGACGTGGTCGCCGTCGCAATTGGTCTGTCCGCGCCCGTCGCCGCTGTTTGTTTTGAATGGGTCCTATTCACGATTAGGGAGTTCGGAGCCGGTCGCGACACCGAGCATTGATCGCTACCCGTCGGGCCCAAGTTTCCCAAATTCGGTTCTGAGTTATGGAGCAGTTCGAGCATCACTCCCTACTAGGCGGACTCCTCGAGTCCGTTTTCCACGTACACCTTCCCGACCACGTGGTGATGTCCATCTTTGTAGCTTTGCTCCTCTCCGGTTTCGCTCTGTGGTTCAAGGGCAAGATCAGCGTCGAGAATCCCGGAAAGCTCCAGCTCGTCCTCGAGACCGTCGTGAGTGGCCTCATCGGCATGCTGGAAGAGAACGTCGGAGACAAGGCGCGCCAGTTCCTTGGACTGGTGGGGACTCTGGGGATGTTCATCCTGGTCAGCAATCTTCTGGGACTCGTCCCGTTCTTCTCCTCGCCGACGGTTTCGCTCAACATGCCCGTCGGATGCGCCCTCGTCGCCTTTCTCTATTACAACTACCAGGGCATCCGGGCGCAGGGTATCGGCCCGTACTTCAAGCACTTTCTAGGGCCCGTGCTTCCGCTGGCCGTCATCATGCTTCCCATCGAGATCATCAGCCACATGAGCCGAGTGCTGTCGCTCTCGATTCGTCTCTTCGGCAACATCTTCGGAGAGGAGCTCGTGGTCCTGGTTCTGGGAAGCCTGGTTCCGTTCGTGGTTCCCGTACCCATGATGCTCTTCGGCGTTTTCGGAAGCCTGCTGCAGGCTTTTGTTTTCATGATGCTCACGATGATCTATCTCGGTGGAGCCGTCGCTTCCGAGGAACACTGACAAAGGTCTCGCAATCGGTTCGTTCTCGTTTCGCATGTGAAGGAGGAAATCTGGTGACTAGAATGGTTTTGTCGACAGCCTTTGTTTGGGCTGCGTTCTTGATGCTGGCCGCCCCGGTATTCGCGCAGGAGTCGGGAGCCTGGGACGCCTCTGTTTACCAATGGGCGATGATCTCGGGCGCTGGTGCTCTCGCACTCGCAGCGATGGCGGGCGCCTATTCGCAGGGCCGCGCCGTCGCGGCGGCTTGCGAGAGCATCTCGCGAAATCCAGGTGCCTCGCCGCAGATCCGTTTCGCGCTGCTGCTCGGTCTAGTGCTCATCGAGTCGCTCGTAATCTACGTTTTCGTCATTTCGCTGAGTCTCATCTTCGTGAAGTGGGGACAGGCCTGAGCGCAGAGTCTTGATGCCCGGCGGCCGGGCCTCCGCGCCCGGTCGTCGATCGACTCCGAAGGCCGTTCCCTTCTTCTCTAGTGCTCGGTCGCCTCTTCCATTAATGCGGCGGGGCCCCACCTTCATTGCAACGCGCCTGCCTCCGGCTGGCTAGCCCTCCGCTCGACAGGCTCGCTGCGGGAAAGCGGCACCGCCTCTCGCTTCGGCACTCGGCTTCGCCTCGGCCTGCGCTCGGGCTGAGGGCTCTGCCTCGTTCGCTCACGCAGGGTGTTAGCACCCTGCTACTTCTCGCCTCCTAGCCAGACGAAGACTAGGCTGGCATAGGCGGGGAAATACTGTGTGAACCCCAGCCAGAAGTTCCACTCACCGTCTCCGAGCGCCAGATAGCTGAGTGGCGCCAGGAGCGTGAACATCAGGAAGCCTCGATTCCTCGTGAAGGGCGCGAGATAGGCGAAGACCGAGAATCGCCAGGGAAGCACCTGGGGAGCGAGGAAGAGGAAGCTCGAAAGACACGCCAGACAGAAGACCGGTAGCTTCCCGAGATCAGGCGACAGACGGGATGCGGCGAGTAGGGTGACGAAGAGGAAGATCGCGCAAGCGAGACCAAGTGGAATGAGTACCTCCCGAGTGAGGACCAGCCGACTCACCGCGATTAGGCTCGGAGTCAGGCTGCCGCCCAAGAAACTCTCCGGAGGGTAGCCCAGGGCGACGGACAGGGTGTCCGAGGGGGTCATAGTGGTCCACGCCGCCGCACCCAACGCGAGAGCCAGCAGGACGCGATATCCGAGAGCCCGCGCCATGACGGGAAGGCTCGCAGCAACCATGAGTGGCCCCGAGAGGCTGAGCCCATAAGCCACCGCCGCGGCAGAGCTCCACTTGCGTTGCACGAGACGAAACGAGACCAGCAGCAGCAAGAATGCGAGGAGGTCGATGCGTCCGCTCCCGGCGACTTCTTTGACGACGAGTGGGTTCCACCCGTGAATCAAGGCGAGCCCCGCCGGGAGCCCCGCTGCACGCAATAGCCCGGGGGCGATGGCGAGGGCGGCCAGGTCGGCGATGGAGGCGAGTATTGCCCGAAGCGATACCCCGTGGGAGAGGAGAGGCTCTCCGACCGTCGACGCCGAGATGGATCGGGATAACCAATCGATGGGATTTCCCGCGTCCAGAAATACACTGGGCGAGTATTGGTCGAAGCCGCTCCCCGTCAGCACGGCCACTCGAAACAGAGCGGAGGTCAGGAAAATGAAGCCGAAGAGCGTGCGACCCTCGCGTCCGGAGACCGCGCGGATGGAGAGTCCGTAAAGGACGCTCAGCGCCACCCAAAGAATGAGGAACTCCGCCGTTTCCTCGAACAGGACGGGGCGGAGCCGAGACGCCAAGAAGGTCTCGCTCGTCGGCACGTTGCTTCGTATCGCGAGCGCCACGTAGAGAAGCTCGGTGGCGCTCGCGTAGAAGAGAAGTCTGAGAATCACGTGGAATCGGCTGAATCTATCATTACCTATGAGGGGCGATTGCGAAACCGACGGTTGGGCCGCTAGACTTGATCCTCCAGTTCGGTCGCTTGACCGGCCCCGTTCAAGGAGGCTTCATGTTCGACACGATTCGATGGGAGGATGACGCCGTTGTCCTCATCGATCAAAGACTCCTTCCCACCGAGGAAACGTACCTCCACTGCAGAGACGCGAGATCGGTCGCCGAGGCGATCAAGGACATGGTCGTTCGGGGGGCGCCCGCCATTGGAGTGACCGCCGCCATGGGTATCGCCCTGGGCATGAAGCAAAGCGGTGCAACCGACTCAACTAGCGCGCGGAAGGCAATGGAGGAGCTGACGAGCCTGATGGCCTCGACGAGGCCGACGGCCGTGAATCTCTTCTGGGCCATCGAGCGGATGAAGAAGCGTTTCGAGGAGCTCTTCCCCGACGGCGTGGAGGCGATCGCAACGGGGCTGCAAAGAGAGGCGCAGGCCATCTGCGCCGAGGACATCGAGATCAATCGAAGGATGGGTGCTCATGGTGCCTCTTTGATTCCCGATGGCGCGCGGATCCTGACGCACTGTAACGCGGGGGCACTCGCTACCGCCGGCTACGGAACGGCTTTGGGGGTCGTGCGCGCTTGTGTGGAAGCGGGCAAGAAAATAGAAGTCTTCGCCAACGAGACCCGACCGTTTCTGCAAGGGGCGCGTTTGACGGCATGGGAGCTTCTGAAGGACGAGATACCAGTGACCCTTATTACCGACAACATGGCAGGGCACTTCATGGCACGCGGGCGCATCGACGTCGTCGTGCTCGGCTCCGATCGCATCGCCGCCAATGGTGACGTGGCCAACAAGATCGGAACCTACTCGGTCGCGGTTCTGGCCAAGGAGCACGGTATCCCGTTCTACGCCGTTGCGCCCACCTCGACCTTCGATCTCTCGATGGCTTCGGGCAGCGACATCCCCATCGAGGAGCGCAACGAGGCGGAAGTCACCCACGTCCAAGGGGTGAGGATCGCGCCTGAGGGGGTTCGAGTGGAGAACCCCGCTTTCGACGTCACGCCGAATCGGTTCGTCAGCGCCATCGTCTGCGAGAACGGTGTGGCGAAGACTCCGTTTACGGAGTCTCTGCGTAAACTCTCGGGGACCGCCGCCGCTTGACCGAGCCGGTGCTCGTTCTTGGAATCGAGAGCTCTTGCGACGAGACCTCGGCGGCGGTCGTCGAGGACGGACGCCGCATCCTCGCGAACGTCGTCGCCTCTCAGGACGAGATCCATCGCCCCTTTGGCGGTGTCGTTCCAGAGCTTGCTTCCCGACAGCATTTGACGGTCATCGGTCCGGTCGTCGAGAGCGCTCTCCAGGAAGCTCACGTCTCCCTCGAGGCCATCGATGCCGTGGCCGTTACCCAAGGGCCGGGCTTGGTCGGGTCGCTCCTCGTCGGCCTATCGTTCGGCAAATCCATCGCCTATGCGCGCGGCATCCCCTTGCTGGCCGTCGATCACCTCGAGGGGCACATACAGGCCGTCTATCTCGAGTGCCCCGATGAGATCGCACATCCCGCGGTGTCTCTCGTCGTCTCGGGAGGGCACACGAGCTTGTTCGTGATGGAGGATGAGGCGTGCTACCGTCTGATTGGAAAGACCAGAGACGACGCGGCTGGTGAGGCCTACGACAAGATCGCCAAGAGGCTGGGCCTTGGTTATCCGGGCGGCCCGATTCTGGACCGGCTCGCTGCCTCGGGGGACCCGGAGGCCTTCCCCTTCGCTGTCGCAAAGTTCTCGGACGGGAGCGAGGACTTCAGCTTCAGCGGGCTCAAATCCGCCGCCCTTCGCGTGATGCGCGAACGCCCCATCCCGCCACTCGGCGATTTAGAGGATCCGGAGAGTCGTCCGGACCTGCTCGACCTGGCAGCGAGCTTCCAGCGCACCGTCGTCGAGAGTCTTCTACAGCGCACCCACGCTGCCGCCGCGAGACATGGTGCCCGAACGATCCTCGTCTCTGGAGGTGTTGCGGCCAACCGGGAGCTCCGGCATCGATTCGAAGCCCTCGGGAGGGAGCTTGCCGTTCCGGCCCTATTCCCCAGTATCAAGCTTTCGACGGACAACGCCGCGATGATCGCGGCGGCCGGCTATTTGAAGTACAAGCGAGGCGAGACGGCGGGCCTCGACTTGAACGCCGATGTAGAGCTCCGCCTGGGCGAGACCGGGGAACGTCGAGCGGCGCAGCATCCTTAATGCTCGGTCGCCTCTTTCATCAATGCCCGCGGGGCCCCACCCCCACGGCTTCTCGCTTCGGGTCTCGGCTTCGCCTCGCCCTATGCTCGGGCTGAGGGCTCCGGCTCCCTCGCTCCCCTCGCTCCTCGCTCGGGGAGGACGGCCCACTTTTGCGGTGGGCAGCCCTTCGAAGAAGCCCCGCAACATCTGATTCCTTCGAAGCAGCCCGAATGCGGACGATTGGGCCGGGCTCGCGGCGAATGCATAGGCAGCCGCTCGCATTTCTAGTGCTCGCTCGGCTTTGCCTCGCTCGCTAATCCTGCCTGAACTTCCCGTAGAGGAGGACGTAGACGGCTCCGCTACCGCCGTCTTTCCAGCGGGCTGAAGCAAATGCGATGACCGCACGACTCAGTCTGCGCGACGACAGCCACTTCGTCACGGCGCGTTTCAAGATCGCTGGTTCCGTCTGGGAGTGGGTGCCGCGACCATGAACGATGCGGACGCAGGTGTAGCCCCGCTCCCGCGCCCGTTTGAGAAAACCGTCGATGGCGTCTCGCGCCCCGGCGAGACCGAAGCCGTGGAGGTCGAGATGGTCCTGCACCGAGTACTCGCCTCGGCGCAGGCGTCCGAGATATCGTCGTCCCCGCTCACTCCAGGCGCCTTCGACAGCTTCGCCGGTAGCGAAAGCATCCATTTCGCCACGCCCGGCGAGGAAGCTCTCGAGCTCGCGGAGTCCTTCGTCCTCCTCGCTGGCTTCGCTCTCGAGCTGAAGCGGCGCCGGTAGCCTGAGTGGGGTCGAGCTCCACCCCAGAGGGAGGACGTCACCCATTGCGGCTTCGAAGGCCTCCTCGTCCGTGAGATCGGTTTCGAGCTTCGGTGGCGGCGGAACTGTCTTGTCCGTTTCCGGGGCGAGCTCGAGCCGGCCATCCTCGACCATATTCCGCAGGACTTCGAAAGGCTTCGGCATGAGCTATTTTGTGCCAGGCTCCCCAGCGGTTCAATCCCAGCTGGCCCAGGCGGCTTGACCGGCATTTCGCGGCTCGATAGGATGAAGATATGTGGAGGGGTTTCTACGGTCTTGCCGTCTGGGTGCTCTGTTGCGGGCCGGCGTCGGCTCAATACCAGGGAATGGAGCCGGTTCGGGTAAGCGTCGACGAGCTCGTCTCATCGGGTATGCGCTACAGCGATCGGCCCGTGATCGTGCGCGGACGACTCGAACACGGTGATATGGAGGACCAGGCCAACAATATTTACGAGCTAGAAGGGGAAAGCTCACTTCGCTCGGTTCGCGTCGGCACTTCGGGTAACAGCTCCTTCGCAAATCTGCAGTACAAGGTCGGGAATGAAGTCGAGATCTCCGGGATCTTCTTCGACCTCACGGGTATGATGTCGGCCGGACAGCACCCGATACTCAGTTACTATCCGGGGGCGATGCGGAGCCAGTCAAGCATCGACGCAAACAACTTCATTGCCGTTACGAGCGCTGAAATCATTTTGCCTCTCGAGAACGAGCTCGACCCCGATAAGCCGGAGGAGGAGCCCGATATCGTCGACCCCGATATCGACGTGCAGGATCTCTCAAATGTGGACTTGAGAGACCTTCTGAAAAGTCCTGAACCCTACGAGGGAAAGCGTATCGTCGTCGTCGGGAAGTTCCGGGGTAACAACCTCTATGGTGATTTGAACATCCGAGACAAACGCACGCCACGAGATTTCGTCATCAAAGTGGCAGAGGCCGCTATCTGGGTCACGGGCCGGCGGCCCCGGGGTGGCGACTTTCGACTCGATCCGAAGAAACGCCGCGACACGGGGAAGTGGCTGAAGGTCATCGGTCAGCCTTGGGAGTTCGAGGAGACCTTGTATCTTCGGGCCGAGAAGATCGAGCTCGTCGAGAAGCCCGAGGACCCCGACCTCGAGCCTGTCAAGGTCGTTCGCGAGGAAGACCTCGAGCTTCCTCCTCCGCCGGAGATCGCCTTCACCTTGCCGCTAGAGGGAGAGCGCGGCATCGCTCTCGATACCGAGTTTCACGTCCAGTTCTCGAGTGACATGAAGGCTAGAAGTTTCAACCGCAACGTGGATTTGCTCTACGCAGACGACGACGGCATCGGCAATCCCTTTCCCGGTCTCGAAGTCCTCTACGACGACACGACGCGAACTCTGACCGTCCGACCCAACAAAGTACTCGAGCCGGGCAAGCAGATTCACCTCATCCTCTACGATGACATCCAGGACGAAGACGGTCAGCGCATCGTCGCTAGGCCCGGCGCCGGAGAATTCGAGCCGGGCGCCGTCGTCATTCTCTCCTTCCACACCGCAGCGTAGATTCTTCGGAACCCCGGCCCGACCGCCCTTTTGTTGACGATCCCGTTCGATGAAGGAGTTAGTTGGCGGACCCCTCTCGCCCCCTTTGGGGGAGAGGAAAAACACGGAACGGCGCGCTCTCGACTCGTTACGAGTCCCGGGGAATGGGTTTGCCTCTGTTGGATTCCTTGTCGGCGTACATACGCTCGTCAGCCAAATGGATGAGCTCGTCCTTGGTAGGCGACTCCGTCGGGAAGGTTGCGAGCCCGATACTCGCTCCGAGTCTCGCGTTGATCCCCTCTTCCTTGAGAAACGTCGTCCTCAGGATGAGTTGGCGCATGCGCTCTCCCAGCCGTTTGGCTTGAGGAGAGTCGGTATCCGGCAGGATGACGACGAATTCGTCTCCGCCGTAGCGGGCGGCGATATCGGTTTCGCGAATCGCGGCGCGAAGCAGGAAACCGATCTCCCGAAGCACCTTGGTTCCTCGCAGATGTCCGTGGGCATCGTTGATCGCCTTGAAAGCATCGAGGTCGATGAACAGCAAGGTCAAACGCGATTTGTGCCTCGCCGTCAGTTTGAGCTCGCGCTCGAGTGCCTGGTGGAAGTAGCGCAAGTTGAATAGCGAGCTGACGTCGTCGAGGATCGAGGTTTCCTTCGTCTTTTGATACAACTTCACGTTCTCGATGGCCACCGAGATCTGTTTGGAGAGCTGTGTCAGAAGGGGAAGATCCTTTTCAGAGAAGGCCTCGGCGTCGCTCGAGCCCAAACCGAACGTTCCCACGATTCGCCGGCGTGACTCCAGCGGCAGAACAATGTATGAGCGAATCCCGTCCTCGAGTAGAAACTGATCCTCGATAAATCGCTTCTGGGTCCTGGTATCGGGATGAATGAAATGCGTTTCGTTCAAAACTACCCAGCCCGGTCCGGTTCCGACGAGTGGGATGAGCGACTCCATGCCCCAGCCGGAGTCGGTCCGCGAACCGGAGGCGAAGATACGGAGGTAGCTTCCTGATTCATCGAGGAAGGTGACGGAAAGTCGGTCGAACGAAATCAGCTTCTCCATTTCATTTGCGAATGCATCGAAGACTTCTTCGATTTGGAGTGAGCTGCTGATGATTCGTGCGATGTTGTTGAGGACTTTGATCTCCTTCGTCTGGCGAGCGGTCCTCTGGAACAAGAGCGCGTTCTCGGCCGCTATCCCGATTTGATTGCCGATGGAGGTGAAGAGATCGAAGTCGAAGGTCGGGAAGAGCTGCTCGGTCGCGATGGCGAGGTACATCACGCCCAGTACGCTGTTCTTGCTTCTTAGAGGCACGCCCGCAACCGCTCCGACGTCGGACCGCCCTTCGAGGAGCGTCAGCAGGCGCGGCTCGCGCTCGAGAGACTCGAGCAGCATGGGTTCACCGCTCGTGAGAACCTGGGTCGCCAGGTCACACTCCTCTAGCCTGAGCTCCCGTTGAGGGGGTGCTACGTCCCTTTCACCGCGAAAAGTCGCGATCCGAAAGCCGCGGCTTTCTTGCTGATATACGAGCACCTCGCCGTAGACGCTCCCGCTGGCCTCCATGATGACCGTGAGGGAATCGGAAAGTATCTCCGACAAGTCGAGCGATCTGCTGATCGCAGAGGACAGCGAGTTCAGCGCCGTGAGCTTGTGGCTCAGAAAAAGGACTTCCCGTTGCAGAAGTCTCTCCTCGCTGATGTCACGAAATTGAACGAGGACCACCTGGCGATCGTCGAATCCGACAGCGTAGCCGCGCACTTCGACGGGAACCGTCCCTTGGTCCTTCGTCTCAAGTGGCAGGTCGTCGTAGGTAAAGCCCTTCTCGTTCAGAAAGTTCTGGAAATTCGAAACAGCCCTCGTCCGGGACGTGCGAGGGTGCAGATCTTCCAGTCTCAGATCGACGAGATCGTTTCGCTCGAATCCCGTCAGGAGTTCGGCACTTCGATTGGCGTCGAGGCAATGGCGGTTCGAGGCATCGAAGATGAAGGTTGCGATCGAAGCTCGCTGGAAGGCGGCCCGGTATTGCCAACTGGACGAATCGGGCCGGTCACCCGGGAACGACTGAAGAGACGGCCTCGCCAACAGATCCTCGATTTCGAAATGACCCCGAACGACAAGTGACGGCTGGGTGAAGTCGCCCTGTTTAAACAGAATAGTGGATGATCTAGAAGGGCGTCAACTGGTGCTGGCGCTATGGGCCAAGACGCCCATCCGGAGAGGACTCGAGCGATCGGCTGCGCGTTTAGGCCCGATGGCGCTCCGCCTTTGCTTGTCGCGCGCCGCAGGCCTAGGCTAAGATGGTGTCGCGGGAGGCTTTATTCTGATGTTCGAGATCGTGCACGATATTCTCGATGTTCGAACGCTGGCTCAACAGGTCGCGAGCGAATCCGATGGAGCCATCGTGACCTTTTCCGGGATCGTTCGCGGGACGAACCAGGGGAAGAAGGTTCTTTTTCTCGAGTATGAAGCCTATCCGGAAATGGCCATGAAGATGCTCGGACGCATCGGCGACGAGATCCGGGCGACGTGGGGCTTGGAGAGCCTGCGCATTCAACATCGTGTCGGCCGACTCAACGTCGGCGAGACCAGTGTCGTAATTGTCGTTTCTTCACCCCACCGAGACGATGCCTTCGCCGCTTGTCAGTACGCGATCAATAGGCTAAAGCGCATCGTACCCATCTGGAAGAAAGAGGTCTTCGAGGACGGCGAAGTCTGGGTGGAAGGACCGGCCGAGGCCGTGGAGGTGACGTGAAGGTTCACGTGCGGTTCTTCGCGGCACTTCGCGAAGTATTGGGCGAGGAAGAGCTCCATCTCGATTTGCCTGACGGAACGACCGTCAGTGGGCTTTGGGATCAGCTCCAGACGAAGAACGCGAGCTTGGCACCCTACGACAGGTCGGTTCAATTCGCGATCAACCATGATTTCGTGGACCGGGACACCGAGCTCTCCGCAGACGACGAGGTGGCCTTCCTCCCGCCCGTCAGCGGCGGTTGATGGCGTCCAGGCGCTCTCGGCGACAGGAGCTCATCCTGTCTGTGATCGCGGAAAAGCCCATCCGGAACCAGAGCGAGCTGCTCCGAGAGCTCATGGCGGCGGGTGTCTCGATGACACAGTCGACGCTGTCCCGGGAGCTGAAGACGCTGGGTATAGCGAAGGCACCGGATGCGAGCCGCGGCTACCGCTATGTGGGAGGCCAAGGCAATGCAAACGGACCGATGGCTCCGGTGGCGGCTTTCGTTCGATACGTGGAGCGAGCCGGGAGTTTCATCGTCGTAAAGACACCGCCGGGAAACGCGCAGGGTGTCGCGCGAGCGATCGACGTGGCCGATTGGTCCGAGGTGATGGGGACGATTGCGGGCGACGATACGATTCTGCTGATTTGCCGTAGCGACGCCGAGGCACGGGCTGTCGAGCGGCGCATCGAGACGATCCGCGGCCTCTGATACGGGACTACCGCTGTCCGCGTCGACGGCAGACGATCTCCCGCCGAGGGAGTGGGAACGGAGGGGATGATGACTACACCTCTCGTCGCTTGCGGCAAACCGTACTTCTTCGAGGTCTCGAGTGCGCCCGATGTCGCGATCCGCCCTCCAGAACCTCGCCGGGGCATCGCCATCCGCCTCTGGGTGCGTTCCCTCTCGGAAATGCAAAAGGAAGCACTCGTGGCCTCGACCGACGGTGATGGGACCGTATGGCGCCTGAGCAGCGACGAGGGTCCCTACTTGAACGGGAGCGACTTGGCTCCCTGCCCCCTCTCCTTCCTGACCACCGGCATGGTCAGCTCCTATATGGAGGAGACACTCGCCCTAGCCCGGCAGCGCGGGATCGTGCTCCGCGATTTGTCGCTCGTCCAGGACAACTTCTACACGATGGAAGGATCGGCCCTGAAAGGGACGATGACCGGCGGGGCGCTCCCGGTGGAGTTGGAGGCGAGAGTCAAAAGCGACGCCTCGGATGCCGAGCTTCAGGGGCTGATGGCCGACGCGATCGGGGCCTCTCCATTGAATGGGTTGATGCGCCGCATATACAAGAGCTTGTTTACGCTCACGCACAACGGGCGCGAGATCCCGGACGGCGGGGTCTCGCCCCTGGGGAGTGACGCCAATCCAGATCCGGGGGACCATTTCGACGCCGCTCAACCGATCGTCCGCGCACCCGACGACCCACTCATTGTCAAGCTGGTCGAGGCCGCCGAGGCTCACGCGCCCGACGACCTGGCGTCGAGCCAGTCGATCAGCCTTCGGGAGCATCAGAAACGCACGCTACACTTGCGGGGAACCTGCCGAGCTCGAAACGACGGCATCAAGGAAATCCGGCAGGAGCTCTTCAAACCCTGCGGTTCGACGTTTCGATACCTGTCGGAGGGGTCGCCCAAAAACGGGGGCCAGGGACGCGCTCTCGACGCCGCCTGCTATATCTCGGCGGGCATCGGCTTTTGTTTCATGACCCAGTTCGGCCGCTACGCGCGTATCGCACGCAAGGACTTGAAGGACTACCGAATCGTGCAGGACACGCACTTCACCCAGGGCGGAGCGAGCGGTGGAACGGGCGAGCCAGGTGACGCGGACGCCGTCGAGACACACGTCCATCTGGAGACGGGCGAGGACGACGCTTTTGCGCGAACGATACTCGATATGTCGGAGCAAACCTGTTTTCTGCACGCCTTCTGCCGGACCGAGCTGAAGACGAAACTCAAGATTTCGCGACTCTCGTGAAGTGTTCGGGGCCGAGCTCAGGGTGTGATCGGGTAAGTCACCGAGTAGAAGATACCCTGCTCGGTGCCCACGTAGATAAACGAGTTAAAGACGTCGACGGTAGGCGTGCCGACTCCGCCACTCGCGTCCCCGAGCTTCTCCCTGAGGAAGGTGGCGGGATTGCCGGCGTCGAGCTGATAGAGATGGCCGTCGCTCGAGCCGACGAGGACGGTCGAGGTACCCGGAACCAAGACGGGCGTCGACGGATTGGGAACGAAGCCAGCGGGCCAGTTGGAATTGACGGAGTAGCTCGCCCCGTCGTCGCGCAGGGACCAAACCTTGTTGATGGTGGAGAAGAAGAGGTCCGTAGTCCCGAACCGTGGGAACAAGAATCCCTTGATGGCTCCATCCGAGCTATCGAAGATCCACACCACGTTGCCGGTGGCGGCATCGAGAGCGACGACTTCTCCCGCGTTGGTCCCGACGTAGATGCGACCGCCATAGATATCGAAGCGTATCGGGCTTCCGTCGACGTTGGGGCTCCCGAGGACACCAGGAAGATTGGAACTCCAGTCGAGGCTGACACTCGCTCCGTCCCACTTGACGCACCAGACGGTGTCGGGGCTCGAGTCGGTACGCGACGCGAAGAAAAAGAGACGGCTGCCATTGCCGGGGTCCTGATACTGGATGCTGGCGCCAGCGCTGACGATGCCAAAGGCGGTATCGTCTCCTCCCTGAGAGGAGGAGTTGTCGAAGGTCTGCCTTGGTGCACAACTCCGATAGAGGCCGATAGCTCGCTTGGCCCCGACTCCCATCATCCGATCATCTCGCTATCAGGCATCCCGAGCGCCGTCATGGTGTTCAGAATCTTGCACCCGATCCTTGCCTCGACTCTCTGTGCCGCCAACCCTCTCGCTCGCATCGCTGAGCCCACGATAGCCTTGTAGCGATGGAACGTTGTCTCGACTTTGCTCCGGTTGCTGTAGCCCGATTCTGTGTGCCACTTTCGTTTGCCGAGCCGAGCTTGTGCTGCAATGTTGCGATTGCGCTGTCGGCTGCTCGCCGGCCCCGATGCGAGCTGGGCGCCCTCGGAACGTGTCAACGACTTTGAGACACCCGCAGGCTGCATTTAGTGAGCCTCGATCAGTGAAGGACGGGGCGTGAGCGCGGTGCGGTCGCGATTGGGTTCCGACGCGATCGCGTCCGGATAGCTTGAATCCGGGGGTAGCTCAGGTACGGGGCGCCCCGAGAAAGTGGCTCCTAGGGCCTCCTGTGGCGTCGTTTTCTCGGGCGGCGGGTTGGTCCAGACCTGACGAGGCAAAACCGGAGGTTGAGGTGTTCCGTGCACGAAGCGCTCGGGGTGAGCCCGATGAGCTTCGAGAAGGACCTGGCGCCGGGCGGCGTTGAGCTCGTCGGCGCGACCGTAGTGAACGGCGGCCGGCGTCATGAGCCCCAGTCCCGAGTGCCGGTGCGCGTTGTTGTAGTAGTCGAAGAAACCGCCGCAGAACAGGCGGCCGTCTTCCAGACAGCCAAAGCGGCTTGGGAATTCAGGGCAATACTTCATCGTCTTGAACTGGGACTCGGAGTAGGGATTATCGTTCGAGACGTACGGCCGCGAGTGCGTCTTGGTTATGCCGAGGTCGGCCAGGAGCAAGGCGACGGACTTGCTTCGCATCGAGCTGCCGCGGTCTGCGTGGATGGTGAGCTGGTCGGCTTCGATGTTCTGCTTGAGGCAGCTCTCGCTGATGAGACGACGGGCGAGCTCGGCGCTTTCTCGCCGAGCCAACATCCACCCGGTCACGTACCGGGAGAAGATGTCGAGAATCACGTAGAGGTAAAAGTAGGTCCACTTGACCGGGCCGCGCAGCTTCGTTATGTCCCACGACCAAACCTGGTTCGGCGCTTCCGCCACGAGCTCCGGCTTCTGATAGTTCGGATGCCGCAGCTGGTTCCGGCGCTCACGCACCTCTCCGTGCTCCGACAGAATCCGGTACATCGTGCGGATCGAACAGTGGTAGATTCCCTCGTCCAGAAGCGTGGCCCACACCTGGGCCGGCGCCTTGTCGACGAACCGTTCGCAATGCAATGCACTGAGGACCCTCTCGCGCTCGGTCGTGTCGAGGGCTCGCTGCGGCCGAGGACGGCGCTTCGGCTTGGACGTCACCGGTCGGCGTCGACGATACAACGTGGAACGAGACACGCCCAGCGCCTCGCAAGCTTCCGCCGTTTGTCCAATCCGACCCGCCAGCTCCTCGGCCGCCACGATCAATCGTTCTCGTCGTCGTCGATCGGGTTCAGGGAGATCCCCAGGAGCTCGGAGGCTTTTTTTTTGGATCTCTAGCATCGTTTCCACCCGAGCCAGCCGGCGCTGGAGTCGGGCGTTCTCGCGCTTGAGCTCCTTGATCCGTGGAGCCTCTGCCTTCGCCTTCCGACCTCGCTTTCTCGACGTCAATCCCGCCTTGGCGATCTCGTCCCGTTGCCGACGCCAACTCGATAGATGCGACGAGTACAGTCCCTCGCGACGTAGAAGCGCCGCCACATCACCGTCACCCTTGCAGGCGTCCGCCTCGCGAACGATCCGCAGCTTGTATTCAGCGCTGAAACGTCGGCGCTTCGCTTTCTCACTCACTTCGAGATCGCGGACCCCCGCCGCAGCACCACGGTCGGCGAGATCTCCAGTCGCCCTACGGGCTCCTTCCGACCCCGCCGACGTCATTCTCTCAATCAACGTACTCATCTATGATCCTCCTCCGCCCTCGACACTAATTTCAAGGAGCGGATTGTCTCAAGGATGTTGGCACAGAGGGCCTTGCGCGGCGGTATCAGCACCCTCGGCGAGCGATGAGCGCTGTGATTCTCGATCGCCTCATAGACGCCGCTGGCGTCGTATGCGGTGTCAGCTCTGGCCGATGAGATGGGACTGTCGATCTGTCCGACAAGCGATGCAACCCGCGATGAATCGCGGGCTCTTTTGCTCGTCAGCTCGCCGGCGACGACTTCGCCAGTCTGCTCGTCGACACACAGATGGAGCTTGCGATAGTCCCTGCTCTTTGGTGCTCTGCGCAGCTGGCCGGCGTGGACAGCGAGACCGCTGCTGTCGATCAAGATGTGCAACGGCGTCTTCTGCTTGTCTTGGTAGAAGGGGACCTTACCCAGCTTCGCCTTGCGCCTCGAAATCGTGGTGTGATCGGGCACATCATTGCCTAGCTTCATCAGAGCGAACAACGATCGCAGCAATCCCTCGCTCTGCCTAGATGACAGATGAAACACCATGCCCAGGGTGACAGCCGTCTCGATGGCGTGGTTCGAGTACTTGCGTTGACGGCCCGGTTTCCTCCTCCTCGGCCGGGGCGCGTCCCAGTTCACAAGCTTGCCGGCGGTGAGCGAGATCCAGACGGTCAGGCTCCCACGGTTGCGTAGACCCGCCTCATATTCACGCCAATTCCTCACGCGATAGGCCTTCTTCACATACTTCCGCTGAGTGCGTTTGAAAATGCTCATGGGGAACCTCGAATCCGTGAGTACAGGACAATTGTGGACCGAGATCGCGAGTTGTGCACCAAGGCAGGTTGCTACCGGCTCTGCTCGACCAGTGAACTGGTGGCCGGTGCCGGCCGGAATGACGAAGACGTTGCCTGCCTCGAGGTCGGCGGTCGCCGGATTCCGTATGTCAGAGCCCAACTACCGTTTCGAGGGCGTTCTGCGGGGACTAGTCGCCGTCCCTCGGGCCGCCGCCGAACCGATGGTCGCGCGACCAACACCGGTTCGTGCACAATGAGAGGCGTTCCGAGCCGGGGTGGCGGAATGGTAGACGCGGGGGACTTAAAATCCCCTACCGCAAGGTGTGTGGGTTCGAATCCCACCCCCGGTACCAGCGTGGATCGCGGTGGGCTCTTCCGTAATTACGCGGACGCGGCGAGATTCTCTCGCAAAACTCTCGGGTGTCGGGCGGCGACGCGCAGCAACGCTAACGCCGGACCCTCGGGAGTTCTCCGGCCCTGTTCCCAGTTGCGCAGGGTGTGGACACTGATTCCGAGCGCGTCCGCGAACTCCTCTTGCGTGAGGCCGGTGAATCGCCGAAGAGCGGCTATATCCTTCTCCGGGCGAATTTCACCTCTCATGATGCGCTCGCGCTGCTTGCGCGGCATCGCTTTTGCGAAATCTTCGTCTGTCAGTTCGCGAATGTCGTCGTCACTCATGGATTTCCTCGAAGTACTGATGGAATAGCTGAACTTCCGTCTTGATTGCACGCCGCGCGCTTATGAGGCGGATAACGTCGTCCGATCGTTCCGTGTAAATAACCACAACGATGCCGGCAGGGATCGGACCGATGCCGATGAAGCGTTCTTCATCGGCCGAGTGCTCCTCATCGTAGATTTCCAGATAGTCCTCGCCGCGCTTGAAAAGCTCGCTCGCCTCTTCAAACGAGATGCCATGTTTTTCACGATTGGCCTGATCTTTGACCGGATCCCACTCGAGAGACATACCTCAAGATTATTATAGGTCATTGACTTAGTAAGTCAATGACCTACTAAATGCTGTTGAGATTCAATCACCGGTGTGCGGGCGAGCGGGCTTAAAATCCCCTGAGGAAACTCGTGCGGGTTCGAATCCCGCCCCCGGTACCAGGGTGAAGTGGCTGGCCAACGGTAACTTTGAACGTTGGAAGCACCACCCTGTGTCTCAAGTTCAGCGGCAAGGAATGCGATGAAGTGCCGCCACTGCTCTCCATTCTGGTGATCTGCTACCATCTGCGGGATTGGCTGGGGGTAGCTTGCAGCGCAGCGTTTACAACGACCCGGAATTGAAGGCCCTGGAGCGGGGGCGCACGGTTTTGCCCAGCCGGCTCCTCGGGTGGGGCGGAGGCGCCGGTTGAAGCCGATCCACCTCTGCTTCCTCGGATGCGGATTCATCACCGGTGTACACAGTCGGCACCTACAGAAGATGCGTTCCGACGTCGTCTGTAGCTATGCGAGTCGTGACCCGCTACGCGCAGCCGAGTATCAGCGTCGATTCGCAGGCGTGGGACACTACGGGGGCTACGACGACGCGCTTCGTGACCCCGCGGTAGACGCCGTGGTGGTCGCGGTGCCGCCGCGCTATCATCTCGAACTGGTTCTGCGCGCGCTGGAAGTGGGGAAGCACGTTCTGGTGGAAAAGCCTGCGGTTCCCCACCTCGATGACTATCAGACCGTCATTGAGGCGCGCGCTCGGAGCGGTCGCGTGGTGCTGGTGGGTGAAAACGATCATTACAAACCGCTTTGCGTCGAGCTTCGCCGACTCCTGGCCAGCGGAGTCATCGGAGAACTGGTGTTCGGATACTTCGTCACGATCATGAAGAAGCCCAAATCGGGCGACGACTGGCGCAACGTTGAGGAAATGTCTGGCGGCGATGCGTTCTTCGAGGAGGGAATCCACTGGCTGCACATGGCTGGAAGCCTGGGGCCCCGGATCCGCACCATCCACGGTTACCGGCCGCCACCATCCGGGGACGGACCGCTGGGAGGGGATAGGCGGCGCAAGAGCATGCTGGCCGCCTTCCAGTACGACAACGGTGCGGTGGGCGCTCTGTACTATTCCCGGGAGATTCCGTCCCTGCTCCGCGGGCTTCGCCTGTCGAAGCTCTTCGGCCGCGAAGGCATCATCACCTTCGAGTCCAACGGCGCGTTCATTCTGGTGCGCGGTCGACGTCCACCCCGGTTCACCCTCTTGCCCGGCTTCCGGGACGTCCGCGGATACCGTGCCATGTATCGCGACTTTGTCGGCGCCATCAGGAACGGACACACGCCGGAGATGAGTCTCGAGCGGGCGCTGGACGACCACCGTTTGATGGACGCGATCTACGCGAGCGCGGATTCCATGGAGCTCGCCCGCCCGTGATCGAACGCTTCGACATCGTCATCATCGGTAGCGGCGTGGGAGGCGGCACGCTGGCCAACACCCTGGCGGCTACGGGAGCGCGTATTCTCATCGTCGAACGGGGCGACTTCATTCCCCAGGAAGAGCAGAACTGGAGTCCTCAAGCAGTATGGGGTGAGCTGCGGTATCGAACGTCTGAGCGCTGGCTCGACCGGCTCGGTAGGGAGTTCGTTCCCTACACTCACTATTGTGTTGGTGGCAACTCGAAATTCTGGGGGTCCGTGCTGTATCGTCTACGGCGCGAGGACTTCGGCGAGATCCAGCATCGAGGCGGAGTCTCACCCGCATGGCCTATTACCTACGAGACGCTTGTCCCCTACTATGATCGTGCCGAGCGGCTCTATCACGTCCATGGCCGAGACGGGTTCGACCCGACCGAGCCGCCGCGGGGACCGTTCCCGTACCCACCCGTGGAGCACCAGGGGCGCATTGCCGTCATCGTCGAACGGCTGCGGGCCCTCGGGCTGCACCCGTCGTATCTGCCCCTTGGGGTGTTGCACCCGGGCGAACCCGGCGGCTGCATTCTCTGCGACACGTGCAATTCGTATCCCTGCAAGTTACGGGTGAGGAGCGACGCCGACGTCTGCTCGGTAACACCCGCACTCGCGCACGACACCGTGACGCTGTGGACCAACGCCTATACCGAGCGCCTGGTGACCAACGGAAGTGGCGACAAGGTTGTCGCGGCGGAGGTCATACGCGAGGGACAGCCTGTCCGCGTCGAAGCGCCGCTTTTCGTCGTGGCATGTGGCGCGGTGAATTCTGCCGCTCTACTCCTGCGCTCGGCCAGCCAGGTGCATCGCGACGGACTGGCGAACTCGTCGGGCCTGGTGGGGCGCAACTACATGTCCCACGTCGTCACCATGCTCGGCGCCTTCATGCCGCCCCGCCACGACACGATGTTTCAAAAGACCGTTGCCATCAACGACTTCTACTTGCGCGGTCCTGATGCCGACTACCCGCTCGGACAGCTTCAGTCGCAGGGCCGCTCTCACGCCGCCATCGCCAGGGCCGCTGGGCCTCCAGGATCCCGCCAAGTGCCAAACTGGGCCTACGACGCATGGTTTGCCCGCGGCGTCGAGTGGCTGGCCATGAGCGAGGATCTGCCCCGTCCCGACAACCGCGTGACCGTCACGACCGACGGGCGCATCCGGCTTCAACGGGAGCCGTCCAACGGCGAGGCCCACCGCGAGCTCGTCGCCCTCACCAAGACGTTGCTTCGCAAGGTTGGAGCCTGGTTCGTCCTGGCGATCCCTACCGGTGACTTCAATACCACGCACCAGTGCGGCACGGCGGTCTTCGGCACCGAACCGAAGGCGTCGGTGCTCGATCCCTGGTGCCGTTCCCACGACGTCGAGAATCTGTTCGTCGTCGATGCATCGTTCTTCCCATCCTCGGCCGCGGTGAACCCGGCCCTCACCATCGCCGCCCAGGCCCTCAGGACGGCCGACCATATCCAGGAATCCCTTTTGAGCTAGGCAGGAGTTTATGAAGGCACGATCGTTGAGTCACACAGCCATCACGGTAGCCAACTTCGACAAGTTCGTTCAGTTCTACGCCGAGAACTTCGGCTGCCGCCTCGTCGGTGTCTCGGACAGCGACCCGGCAAAGGTGCGCACATTCTTCGGCGTCGACGCCGAAGACGCGAAGTGCAAGATCGGGTGGCTGCGAACTCCGGGTCGTGGGATGCTCGAGATCTTCGAGTTCACCCCGCAGCAGCCGGCTCAGGAAGTAGTGTGGAGCCGCGTGGGAATGACGCACATAAGCTTCGACGTAAAGAACTCGTACAAGTGGCACGACTATCTAGTGAAGCAGGGAGTGGAGATCGTCAGCGAGGTCGAGAAGTCGAAGCACGGGCACACGTTCTTTTTCGTCAAGGACTGCGACGGGAATCTGATCGAGCTGATCGACTTGAAGGTCCGCTACCCCTTCCTCAAATACCTTGGCTGGCTCGGAGGGTGGCTCTTCCGCCGTGGAATGTACAAGAAGCACTACGCGTAGCGGATTCCACATTATGGGTTAACGCGGATTCGTGTGGGTAAGTTCTGACGGAAAAACAGTGTAACTCATTGTGTGGAAAAGGTATCGAGTACTTCATCAGGTGCTGAAAAGTGGTCCATTTTTAGGATAGGCTAACCGAGTGAAAAATTCCCAGTCGATCCGCTCGCTGTTTGCGCTGCCAGGTTTCGTGGTTGGTGCCGGATTGAAGGGTCTATTCGGTGACCGATACGCCCGCGTCATCCAGCTCAAGAGGCGAAAAAAACAGCTGTGTGCTCTTACTGTGGGCAACGGTGCCGGGGGCGCTATGACAAGCAAGTGTGCCGGGTCCGCGACCTGTCGTTGGCAGGCTGGCGGATCTATCTGGAATACGAGCGTTGGCGCGTCAACTGTTCTGGGTGCGGCGGTGTGCATGTAGAACACCTAGACTGGCTGGCGAACAACTCGCGCTACACCCAGCGTTTTGCGACGCATGTGGGCAAGCTGTGCCGGGATATGCCGAACAAGGCGGTGGCCGAGATGGAACGTCTGTACCACGGTACGGTGAAGGCTCTGGATACGCTCTACACGCAAGAGCAGGTCGACCGGGCGGGGCTACCGGCGCCTCGGGCCATCGGTGTCGATGAGATCTCCATCCGCAAGGGACATAACTATCGCGTCATTGTCAGCGACCTGGAGCGGGCGCGTCCCATCTGGGTGGGCGGTGAGGGTCGCAAAGAAACCGACATCGATTTGTTCTTCAAGGCGCTGGGCGGAAAGAAAAGCGCCCGTATCAAGCTGGCCGCCATGGATATGTGGAAGCCCTTCCGGAACTCGGTGATTCACAACGCGCCTAATGCGCGGATCATCTTCGACAAGTTTCATATCATGCGTCATCTGTCAAAGGCCCTCGATGAGGTCCGGCGCGGTGAGTACAAACGCCTCAGCGGCAGGGACCGGTCGTACATCAAGGGGCAGCGTTACACTTTGCTTTCCCGGCGGGAGAACCTGAGCCTAGACGGTCGCCGCGCACTCAAAAAGTTGCTCCAGGCCAACCGGCGCCTGAACACCGCCTTTATTTTGAAGGAGGCCTTCGGGCAACTCTGGGATTACCGCACCGAACGCGGCGCTCGCGCCTTTTTCACTCGTTGGAAAGACAGCCTCAAATGGCAACGCCTGCATCCGTACCAGAAGTTCGCCGGTATGATTGAGTCCCATTGGGATGGTATCGCCTCCTACTGTCATCCGGAGAACAAAGTCAGTCTCGGCCTAGTTGAAGGGGTCAACAACAAAATCCGTGTTCTGCAACGACGCGCCTACGGCTATCGCGACGAGGAATATCTCAAGCTGAAGATCGTGGCGGCTTTCCTTCCGCCATTACCCAGAAATGCAGTTTTCAACCCACACGAATCCGCGTAGACCCCACATTATTAATACTTAGGGCATTAATACATACGGCGTTGAATGTTCGTCGTTGCCGTGGCGGTCGGCCTCGGGTTGGGGGTCGACGTCAGCTGCCTACGGGGTCGGAAACGGAGCGTGCTCTCCCTTTGGGCGAGAGAGCACGCATCTCCGGATTCCTAGCTGCCGGGCGGGTAGTTCTCGAAGAGCTTTTGAGCGGCCGTCGCGATTTTCGAAGCGTTCTTTTGGGGGTTGTCGGAGACCGTGTCGGACACGATACCGCGCCAAACGAGATGCTTTTCCTTGGCGTCCCACATGTCGAGGACGATGGTGCCGACGTTGTACTTGCGTACGGTGGTCGTGGTGGACCCGCCCATGCCCATGCCGCCGTACATGCCGGGACCGTAGCCCCAGCCGCCACCCATGTAGGTGGTATCGAGGGACATCTCCTGGCTCTCTTCTGCGTTGTTAGGTCATGACGACGTCTGGGTTGGAGTCCACCCTCTGGAAACCTTTGGTCCGAAGCTGTCCCTCCACGGCGTCGATGAACCGCTGGTGAGCCAGAGGCGACGTGTCTCTAACGTTTGTGTCGCTATCGAACCACGAGAACGTCTTGTAGCTCGAGAAATCGGCTTGCTGATCGTAGTCGTGATTGACCTTCATGCTCGAACAGCCGACGGTCAGCCCGACCAGGACGGCGAGCCACGCAAAATGTAGCTCCATATCGTTTTTACTCCTTCGAGTTCGTGTTGTGGGCTGCCACCGAGCAAGTACCCCCGCGCCGTGGAACCCCACCGAGAGATAACCCCAGTAAAATGGCACGAAATTCCCATCTGCAAATAATTCGAGATCGTCGACGGAGGACAGTCTCAGGGACGGACTCACTCGCTGGCAAAGCAGTAGAAAAGCCCGTTCCCGCCCGTGCCAATCAAGTCCTCCTGGCTGCAGCCTCGGCTTCCGTGGGCGGAATGCCACGAAGTGGGATGCTCGCCTCCACCGTCGCGATCGTGATGGCCCACCCGGGCGCTGCCCTCGCCGTTGCTCGCCCAATTGCTGCAGGTCGTGTCCTCGTCCTCCGAGAAAGCGGTGCCGTCGAGCTCAGAGCCGGTCAGAATATCGTGCCGGTTGGGATCGTCCCCACGGCCGTTGACGACCTCGCCCTTTTCGTCGATCGAGTTCTCTTTCGACAGCTTGTTTTGGTCGCTGTGCAAGTCGTCCACGTCGCTCGCCACCTGAACGCCCTTGGCGTTGTGCCAGGGCCCGCTGCCTATCCGGTCGCGCGCGTTCACGCCCCCTTGGCCCGTGGTGCTGAGATAGGCGTGCCAGGTCTTCTTGCCGGCCCCGACGGCATCGGCCAGCTTTTGACAGTGCGCATCGGCCCCGGCGAGGCCGCCGAGATTGGCTCCGTCGCCGGGACCCACGCTCGTAATGAAAAAGCTCATGCCGGAGTCCACATTCTGCGCGAGCGCCGCAAAAGCACCCAGCACGGCCAAGATCGAGAGAGTCGAAACGAGCAGTCTTTTATTCATTGAAATCCCCCTGTGACGGGCGATTCTATCCGGGTGCTTCGCCCGATTCAACGAGGCTTGACGGCTCGGAACGTCACGGAGCGGACTGTACCGACGACGTCTTCGGGCTTGGCGGCGGAGTCTTCGAAGAGACGGTCGGCTTGTTCGACGATACTCTTGCCGTAGTCGAGGTCCTCGAGCACCTCGATGGAGCCGAGGCCGGCTGCCTGGACCTTGTCGAAGTAGGCCTTTCGCTCCATCGCTCCGGAGACGCAGCCGACGTAGGCGTAGATGTCCTGCTCGATCGCGTCCGGCAAGCGGTCGTCGAGGATGATGTCGGAGATGACGAGCCGCCCTCCGGGCTTGAGGACTCGAGCGATCTCACGAAAGACGACTTCCTTGTCGGGCACGAGGTTGATGACGCAGTTGCTGGTCACGGCATCGATGGTGCCATCTTCGACAGGCAGAGACTCGAGGCGTCCTTCTCGAAACTCGACGTGGCTGACGCCCATTTTGGTCGCGTTCGTTCGTGCACGCTCGAGCATCTCGGGCGTCATGTCGACGCCGATCACGTGGCCGGTCTCTCCCACGCGCTGCGCGGCGAGAAAGGCATCGAGCCCTGGACCCGATCCGAGATCTAGCACCGTCTCACCCGTCTGGAGGCGGAGGACGTCGATCGGCACGCCGCAGCCGAGGCCGAGGTTCGCTTCCTCCGGCACGCTCCCGAGCGCGCCCGCGTCGTAGCCGAGGGAGATCGAGAGTGTCCCGTCTCCACTGCAGCTCGAGGGCCCACAGCAGCTCGAGCTCGTTTTCGCGATCTCGCCGTATCTCTCGCGAACCTTGCTAACGAGCGTTTCTCTATCCTTAGCAGCAACCTGATCCATCGTTGTTCTCCTTTGGAAAATCCTGCATCAAATGATCGAAAGCTCCCGGACAACAGGTCTCCGTGACGGCGCGGACCGCGACGAGAAGATCCTGCAGCCCCTCGACGATTGCCTCGCGCCGCTCGGCTGGCAGCCTCGCGAGCACGGCCTCGGCAAAGGCCTCCTCTTGTTTTCCGACTTGCTTGGCCGCATCGACCCCCGACGCCGACAAACCAACCTGCACCGCTCGCGCGTCGTCCGGATCCGAGAGCCGTTCGACGAGCCCGGCGTCGATCAAACGCGTCAGATTGCGTGTCAGCGTGCTCGGGGTAATCCCGAGCCCCTTGCCGAGCTCACCCTGGCGGAGCGGCCCCGAAGAGCTCAGGGCCTCGAGCGTCGCGGCCTGAGCGACGGTCAATCCGCAGCAGGAGACCTCCGCCCGTTCGGAAAGAGCGAAACGGCGAACGAGGGCGCGGACGCCGTCCATCATCCGCTGCGCTTCGTTTGCCCTCTGAACTTCGGTCATGCCTTTCATGCATATAGTTGTAGCATACAACTATATGGGCGTCAAGAAGAAGCGCGACTCTCCCGTGGGCGGAGGGACTAATGATGCGTTACAGGCTCCGGCGAGCGGAAGACGCTGTCCGGCATGCGGTCGGTCACGACGATATCCTCGAATCGGATCGACTCCTGCTTGCCGACCCGCTCGGTGGCGACCAGGATCCCTCCGACGCGCTTCCAGCGCGTCCACTCGAAATCACCCTCCACACCGCTCTCGAGAGTGAATTTCCAGCGTTCCATGAGATGCGTCTCCGGGTTGACGTAGGCCCAGAACTGATCTCCAGGAGTGCGCCCCACGTTGTCGAACGTCAAGTGGACGACGTCGTAGACGACGCTTCCGATTTGCTCCTGGCCTTCGTGGTTGAGCACGACGCCTTCATCCTTCCACTTGAAGGGCATGAGAAACCAGTAGGTCTCGCCGTGCCACACGGCAAGCGCGCCGTTGAGGAAACCCGACAGCTCCTTCCCGTCCTTGACCTCTCGCCCATCGAGATAGACTTTGCCTTGACGAGTCTTGAGGCTCATCAGGACGACGTAGGGGATGCCGGCGTCGTTCTTGGCCTCGAGTCGATATCTCCCCATGTAGCGGTCCCACGTGAGGTTCAGGGCTCGACCCCGTCTCAAGAACGTGAAGCTGATGAAGCGAGCATTGTCCCAGTTCTTCTGCCCGCCCATAGCTTCCACCATCCGCTCTGCAATCGCACTCGAGCGCTCGTCGGAGGCGAGCCCGGTCGCGGGCTCGGTCGAAAGCATCGCCAGGAGTCCCAATAAAATGCCCATGGCCGGCATGATAGCATCGAGAAGGATGAGCAAGGGCGAGATCACAGAGCTCCTGCATGCCTATGCAGGCGGGGATCGGGGTGCATTCGACGAGCTCGTGATACATTAGTCTGGGGGGAAAAGAGGGTACCGTGGCAACGATTGCGCCCGGCGAAAAGAGATCGAGCCCGCGTCTAAGGCCGCGCGGTGTGGTCTCGCTGGCGATTTACCAGGGTGAGCAAATTCCCGCCCGCCTATGCCATCGTCAACGACATCACGGAGCAAGGGGCTTGCATCCACTCGGATCGGATTCTCGCCAAAGGCCAGGACCTTCAGCTGCGTATCCAGTTCGAGTCCGAGAACGACCTGCTCGAAGCGACGGCCCGGGTAGCATGGACCCGACCGTCCGCCGCCAACCACGATGTGCTGGCCGGCGGCGGTCTTTCCGGGATCGCTTTTACCTCCCCCGCCGCGTCACAACGCCTCAAGCGCCTGCTGTTCTCGTCGGAGTTCGAGGTGCCGGACGCCCCCAGTTCGACGAGTTCCTTGGTGCGCTCAAGCCTTATCTCAAAAGGCTCGGCGTCTATGTCGTCAACTTGGGTCGAAATCACAAAGGGCACTAGTCCCTCGCCTCGAGTTGCTTGACGAGCTCGTCCACCGAGCCATCCCTTAGGGCCGGCGACAAAATAAGTTCCCGTTTTCAAGACGGTCGGATGGTGTAGTTCCATTTGGGTAGAGTCTGGTCCTTTGTAACGGAAAGCGCCTGCATCCGCTCGTCAGTGATTTTGACGCCCTTCGGATAACGACGCCGGATAAGGTGTGCGCGTACTCGCAAACCGGAAGAGGTGGTGGTCGTGCGGATGTATTTGAGGATGGTTTCGTAGCTGTCGAGAGGCCTGCCCGCCCAGTTCTTGCTGACCTCGCTGAACAGACGGTGCTCCACTGGATTCCACTTGGATGTACCGGACGGATAGCGGGCTATGGTGATAGCGATGTCGTGGCGATTGCAAATCCGCGTTTGAAGCCCGTGCTTCCAACCCCGACACCGATAGCCATTGCTGCCCCCGGCGTCTGCCAATATCGCGAGGTCACGGGCTGCAGGATAGCGTCGCCGTCCTTCCGTTCGCCACCACTTCTCGATGGCATTCACGGCGAAGTCCGGGGTGTTGTACGAGGTACCAATGAACACTGTCCCGCGGTTCGCGAGCAGATCGTAGACGCCGTAGGGGATTGCGATGCCGTTCGATTCGGAACGGAAGTCATGGTCTTTGACGAGAGTCGGCTCGCGGTTCCAGGCCTGCCCGCCGTTTTTGAATAATCCCACCAGCTCCCGTTTCTTCGTGTCTACGCTGATGATGGGATGACCAGCTGCGGCAAAACGCTCGCGCAGTTCGGCGATACACGCGAATTGGGTATCGCGATCTTCGGACGTGGCACCGCACAGCTTCTTGTGGTTCACCCGCAACGAGAAGCCGAGCTGTTTGAGCAGTCGACCGACGGTTTTGCTGCTGACGTTCACACCGAGGCTTCTTAGCTCGCAAGCAATCTTGTCGGTGGTCCGCCGCGTCCATTTCACTCCCGTCATCGGATCGCCCGCGGTGTCGTGCTTCATGAGTTCTTCGATCTTGGCGATGACTTCTGGCTTTTTTTTGCACGGCGCGCCGTCCGCCACCCTTTCGCCGAACTCCGTCGAGCTCAACATCTCTCATTAGCAATTCCCTACGACCTCTGGCTACCGTGCTCGGACCCATCCCGAGCAGTTCGGCAATCTGTTGGTCGCCACCGTGACCGAGCTTCATGGCCTCGACTCCCGCGTAGAGACGGCGCTGCTTTTCATCGAGCAGGCTGTAGAAAAGAACGATCGCAGCCTTCAACTCCACGGGGAGCACGCGGACTCCCCCGACCCCGCCCAACGTGGAAGGTGACGCCTCATGTACCTGGCGGGCCGAGAGCTGTTGCTTGCGCGTGCTCACATCGGTGGCCAGATACAGATATCGGCCGAACACCTGCTCGCGCGCCAATCTTTTCTCTCGGACCAGTTTCAACAGAGGAGCCTTGACGTCAACCTGCACCACGTCCTCGAGCTCGTCGACGTAGTAGCCTGCCTCACAGGCCGCGACCAACGCTTTTACCGTCGCAAGCAACGTCCCGTACTTCGAGAACCACACTGAGCGCAACGACCAAAGACCTTTTCGATCGAACTGGGCGATCTCGTCCAACGTGTAGTAGCTACCACGGTGGGAGTAGCTTGTCCGATACGCCAACTCATTGAGCTTTCGGAAGACGGTCGAGTCCACATCGGTACCCAACACTGCCTTCAAATCATCGAGGGTAGCTATTTTGTGCTTCCTCAACAGGCGGTCGAGATCTTCAGACTGATAGCTCGTAGGTCTCATAATAGGAGAAGTGCTCCTTGATAGACGTAATCCTCCTACAATGAGGACCGTTTGTCAAACACGCGCTAGTTGCTGAAGACCTACAAATGTTCCGTTTCTAGGGAGCTTGCCAGGCTCTCGTGATGCCAGACGATATCGCGATCACGACCTGAAACAGGAAGAGTGTGCTCAAAACTAGACAGTTATTTTGTCGGCGGCCCTTAGGCAGCAACCTCATCGCTGTCAAGAGATTTCTGTTTGCTTCTAAGCGCGTGAACGAGAGCGCCCATATGGCGATAGCCTTTGATACGGTGAAACTTTTTCTCCGCCGTGACGACGCCGAGAGCGGTCCATCGGCGAATCATGGAAGGACTCTTCCACCGCTTGACGTTTCTCGAGACTCTGCGGATGGTGCCGTTGAGATTCTCGATGGCGTTTGTCGTGGCCAGAGATTTGCGAAGTAACTCGGGTAGAGCGAGCTTCACAACCGTGAGGGTCTCTTCCATCCCTTCGCGAAGGCTTCCGGCAGCTTCCCTCTGTGCCAACATCCTTGAGACAATCCGCTCCTTGAAATTAGTGTCGCGGGCGGAGGAGGATCATAGATGAGTACGTTGATTGAGAGAATGACGTCGGCGGGGTCGGAAGGAGCCCGTAGGGCGACTGGAGATCTCGCCGACCGTGGTGCTGCGGCGGGGGTCCGCGATCCCGAAGTGAGTGAGAAAGCGAAGCGCCGACGTTTCAGCGCTGAATACAAGCTGCGGATCGTTCGCGAGGCGGACGCCTGCAAGGGTGACGGTGATGTGGCGGCGCTTCTACGTCGCGAGGGACTGTACTCGTCGCATCTATCGAGTTGGCGTCGGCAACGGGACGAGATCGCCAAGGCGGGATTGACGTCGAGAAAGCGAGGTCGGAAGGCGAAGGCAGAGGCTCCACGGATCAAGGAGCTCGAGCGCGAGAACGCCCGACTCCAGCACCGGCTGGCTCGGGTGGAAACGATGCTAGAGATCCAAAAAAAAGCCTCCGAGCTCCTGGGGATCCCCCTGAACCCGATCGACGACGACGAGAACGATTGATCGTGGCGGCCGAGGAGCTGGCGGGTCGGATTGGACAAACGGCGGAAGCTTGCGAGGCGCTGGGCGTGTCTCGTTCCACGTTGTATCGTCGACGCCGACCGGTGGCGTCCAAGCCGAAGCGCCGTACTCGGCCGCAGCGAGCCCTCGACACGACCGAGCGCGAGAGGGTCCTCAGTGCATTGCATTGCGAACGGTTCGTCGACAAGGCGCCGGCCCAGGTGTGGGCCACGCTTCTGGACGAGGGAATCTACCACTGTTCGATCCGCACGATGTACCGGATTCTGTCGGAGCACGGAGAGGTGCGTGAGCGCCGGAACCAGCTGCGGCATCCGAACTATCAGAAGCCGGAGCTCGTGGCGGAAGCGCCGAACCAGGTTTGGTCGTGGGACATAACGAAGCTGCGCGGCCCGGTCAAGTGGACCTACTTTTACCTCTACGTGATTCTCGACATCTTCTCCCGGTACGTGACCGGGTGGATGTTGGCTCGGCGAGAAAGCGCCGAGCTCGCCCGTCGTCTCATCAGCGAGAGCTGCCTCAAGCAGAACATCGAAGCCGACCAGCTCACCATCCACGCAGACCGCGGCAGCTCGATGCGAAGCAAGTCCGTCGCCTTGCTCCTGGCCGACCTCGGCATAACCAAGACGCACTCGCGGCCGTACGTCTCGAACGATAATCCCTACTCCGAGTCCCAGTTCAAGACGATGAAGTATTGCCCTGAATTCCCAAGCCGCTTTGGCTGTCTGGAAGACGGCCGCCTGTTCTGCGGCGGTTTCTTCGACTACTACAACAACGCGCACCGGCACTCGGGACTGGGGCTCATGACGCCGGCCGCCGTTCACTACGGTCGCGCCGACGAGCTCAACGCCGCCCGGCGCCAGGTCCTTCTCGAAGCTCATCGGGCTCACCCCGAGCGCTTCGTGCACGGAACACCTCAACCTCCGGTTTTGCCTCGTCAGGTCTGGATCAACCCGCCGCCCGAGAAAACGACGCCACAGGAGGCCCTAGGAGCCACTTTCTCGGGGCGCCCCGTACCTGAGCTACCCCCGGATTCAAGCTATCCGGACGCGATCGCGTCGGAACCCAATCGCGACCGCACCGCGCTCACGCCCCGTCCTTCACTGATCGAGGCTCACTAAATGCAGCCTGCGGGTGTCTCAAAGTCGTTGACACGTTCCGCTTCGTCGTAGCCGTTTCGCTTGAGCCACGACACCAATGCCTGAAGTCGCTTGCGCGCCTTGTCGGCACTCTTGCATTTGTACGCTTCCTTCATTGTCTGGAGCACGTAGGCGTGACGGGACTTGGGAAGGTACGAGCGTAGATTTCGGAGTTTGTGGAGCTGGCATCTTTGGATAACCGCGAGATCCCCCAAAACGTCGACGAGTGCTTTGCGGATCCCTTTGCCTCCGTCCACTACGCAGAGAATCGATTCGTCGATCCGCAATCCCCGCTCGAGAAGGTTCTGCAACATCGCGGTGCACACCCGAGAGTTCTCCGTCGAGCCCAGCCATATACCCAAGGGCACCTTCGTTCCATCTATTGTGATACCGAGAGTTACGACGACGGTCTGTCCGGCCACCTCAAGGCCATCCATCATTAGTGCCGCAAGCTCGAACTCCTCTAGCCTCCGAGATAGGTATTCCTCGAGCTTCTTAGTCGTCTGGCTCACGAGGTGACGGCTGGCGGCACTCTTGCTCGTGCCACGAGACTTCAACTTCGCCGAGGGTTTGTCCAGACTCGATTCGTAATTTCGGGTCGATACCCCCACCAAGATCTGGTTCAGCACTCGCTCCGGAAGCGGGTCTTCTTCGCGGAAGGCTTCGAAGTGTGGAAGCGACGCCTCCTCGCCCGACTTCGAACGAACTCGAGGTCGCGACACTTGGATTCGACGACCGCCGAAGCTCAGCTCCCCATCCGTGCTCCCCCAGTGGTTATGAGTTCGCTCCTTCTCGTGCTTGCCCTTCGGCCCCGCGATCTTCTCCGCGTCCTCTCTCAGGAGTAGGTGCAATGCGGTCAGTCCTTGCTCGTACACCCATTCCGTCAGGTCCGCCTTCGTGGCCGCGATCCCAGCTATCATCGGTAGCAGTATCTGACCGACTTGGCCAACTACCTTGCCCGTAGGCGAGTGCGTTTGCTTTCTTACTGGCTTCTTTGATTTCCTTGGCATGGTGGCTCCTTGTCCCCCTCTGGAGACGGTTGGTTTGGCAGACCTATTCTTAGGCCGGCCAAGGAGCCGCCGCTACCCCAAATTCAACATCCGGCGGGACATCCCCTTCTGGGGCCCTACCGCAGCCGCCTTGGGACACTCGGCGGATCGTAGAAGACATCGTCAAGAAGTACGCGCGAAATCCTCCACAGAACATCACGGAACAGTCCATTTTCTCGATGCAACAAGCCAAGGTCAATACCTACATGGAAATGTGGAATCGGCGGGTTCGGCTCAAGGAGGAGGGGAGACTCCCGACGGGGCGTGAGGAGCGATCGAAGCGCGTTCCGCCTGCTGCGAGGCCGTCCAAAGCCGCGCGAGGGGGCGACGGGTACCGCGAAGTCTTCGAGAGCTATGTTGCCGCCAAGCAGAAGTCCGGCGAAGCCACCGCAAAACTCAACTACGAGAGCTTCAAGAAAGCACTGGAGAAGCAAGCGAGTCAATTCCGGGCGAAAAGAGGTTTCGACGACGTGAATTTTGGCGTCTCCGTCAAGGACGGCAAGGTCTCCGTCGTCGCGCGCCCCAAGAAGTCTTGACGTATTCCATGCATTCCGCGGCATTTCAACTCACGCTCGTTACCTGCATCGTTTTCGGCTCGACTACTCAGGCCTTGTTCGCTTGGCCGGCCGAGGTCTACCGCAACATGGTCTATGACACCCTTGCGCTCTTGCCACCGTCGCTCGGCAGAGTCCTGGTGCTTCGAAGCGAAGCCATCATCGACGGCGCCCGTAGCCTCGAAGGTGAGATGGCTTCGAGGCTGGCGCGGGACGGGATCCGAGGAGAGCTCTCGCCCGATCTCATCCTCGACGTCGAAGCACGCATCGAGCGCGTCGTCAGCATGGTTGATGGACATCGTCCCTTCGCAGAAACGGCGCGCGAACTGGGCCGGCTCCTGCGAATCGCCGCCGATCTCTCCGATCCGACCGTCGTTGGGGCGGGCCGCCCCGAGCTTCGACGGGTCGCGCCCGAGTTGTTGCGGTTCATCGACTTGAACCGGGGGAAAATTCCCCTGGTGCACGACCGGAGTCTATCGTCACCCGTCGCTGGGGCCGCGGTGGGCACTCTCCTTAGCGAGGTGGCCGTGGCGACGAGCGCTTCGATCGCCCCGTTGTCGCGCGCGTTCTGGAAGGACGGCCAGCTGGTCCCCGCGGTGATGTTCGATTTTCGGTCGGTTCCCTATGCGGAGACATCTCTCAGCTACTCGCGGGGCGTGACCGCTGCCTCGTACCTATGGCTCTCCGCCTGGGCCAAGGCCAACGGCGATTTCACGAACTACCGTTTCTCTCCCACCAAAGACTGAACTTTCGGCGCGGCTCGGGAAGGGTGCAGACGATCTCGGCACGCTGATAAGATGCCCGCGATGACGAAACCAACAAAGCGGGCACTTTTGAGCGTGGCCAACAAGGAAGGGCTCGTCCCATTCGCCCGCGGGCTCGTGGAGCGTGGATTCGAGGTGGTCTCGAGTGGTGGGACGGCGAAGCTCCTCGAGGATGAGGGAGTTTCCGTCCGGAGGGTCGCCGACGTCACTGGGTTCCCGGAGATCCTGGGCGGTCGCGTGAAGACGCTCAACCCACGCGTCCACGGAGGAATTCTCGCGCGACGACACCTTGCTTCGGACCTCGAGGAGCTCGAGAAGCACGAGATTCTTCCCGTCGACGTCGTCGCGGTGAACTTCTACCCCTTCGAGCGCAAGGTCTCCCAGGGAAGTCCCATCGACGAGGTTCTGGAGAACATCGACATCGGTGGCCCGACGATGCTGAGAGCCTCCGCGAAGAATTTCAAGGACGTATTGTCAGTGTCGGACCCCAGAGACTATGCGCTCGTGCTCGGCAAGCTGGACGAGGGGGTGGATCTCGCGACGAAGCTCTACCTGGCCGTCAAAGCGTTCCGCGCGAGCGCTCGCTACGAGAGGGCGATCGCTGCCTTCATGAACCGCTTGTCCGCCGAGGGATCCGAGCTCGCCCTCAATGAGTCGGAGGCCCGGCTAGGAACCACGCTCAGCCTGAGTTTGGAGAAGGTCCAAGATCTGCGCTACGGCGAGAACCCGCACCAGACCGCGGCATTCTACCGTGACGCGGATTCGTCCGGGCTCGCCGTTGCGGGCGCGCGTAAGCTTTCGGGCAAGGAGCTCTCTTACAACAATATTCTCGACCTCGACGCCGCTTGGAGAATCGCACGCGAGCTGCCGTCCGAGCGACCTGCGGCCGTCGTCATCAAACACACGAACCCTTGCGGGGCCGCTCTCGGGGACTCGTTGCGAGCCGCCTACGTTTCGGCACGCGCGACGGATCCCGTCTCTGCTTTCGGCGGAATCGTGGCTCTCAACCGGTTCGTTGACGGGGAGACGGCGACCGAGCTCGCCTCGACGTTTCTGGAGGCGGTGCTCGCACCGGGTTTCGACGATCAGGCCGTAACGATCCTGAGCGCCAAGAAGAACCTTCGGCTGATGCAGGTAGACGATCCCTTGCCCCCGAACTGGGAAGGTATGAACTTCTGTCGCGTCCTAGGTGGGCTTCTCGTGCAAGACTGGGATCGCGAGGGCGATGTCTCGTTCGACGTCGCGACGGAGCGAAAGCCGAGTGTCGAAGAGCAGGAGGCGCTGCGCTTCGCTTGGATCATCTCGAAACACGTGAAGTCGAACGCCATCGTGATCGCCAGGCAGGATGCGCTCGTCGGTGTCGGTGCTGGTCAGATGAGCCGCATCGACTCTTGCCGTCTGGCAGTCGAAAAAGCCCAGAGCGCGCTCGAGGGCACCGTCGCAGCCTCAGACGCTTTCTTTCCGTTTCGCGACGGCGTCGACACCCTGGCGGACGCCGGGGTCAAGGCGATCATCCAACCGGGAGGCTCGATACGGGACGAGGAGGTCATCGCCGCCGCAAACGAGCGAGGATTGGCGATGGTCTTGACCGGAAAGAGGCACTTCAAGCACTAGGGGACAGGCTTTAATTCTCGAACGCGCACGTTGAAGAAATCTCCCACTTGGGAGTTGTCCCACGAAGGCGGCGGTATCGCTCGAGAGTTAAAGCCTGTCCCCATCAGCTCCCCATCAGCTCTTCCGGCTCCACCACCGCGGTTCCCAATTTCCCTACGACAATGCCCGCGGCTCGGTTCGCGAGCTCTGCCGCATGCGGGAGGCTCGCCCCAGCGCCTAGTGCGAGCGCGGCCGCGGCGACCACGGTATCTCCGGCGCCGGTAACGTCGAAGACCTCTCGCGCAAACGTCGGGATGTGGATCGGCGGCTTCCCTGCCTCGAAGAGCGACATACCATGCTCGCCGCGCGTCACGAGGACGGCTTCGCACTGGAGGTCGCGAAGGATCGATTCCGCGGCCGCCCCCAACTCATCGTCCGAATGTACGACGAGTCCCGTGAAACGGGCCGCTTCTCCCTGGTTCGGCGTAACCAGCGTGACGCCCCTATAGAGCCGATAGCGTCTGAGCTTGGGATCGACTAGGACAGGGATGTTTCGCATCTTGGCAAGAGCGATGGCGCGCTCGATGACGGCGGGCGTCAGGGCGCCCTTCGCGTAATCCGAGAGCACGACGGCGCGGGCCTTGCCGATGAGAGTCTCGATCGTTTCGAGTGCTATCTTTTCCGCTTTCCCGGTGATGTCATCGGTCGACTCCCAATCCGCACGCACGACCTGCTGGCCATGGGCGATGATGCGCGTTTTTACAGTCGTGCGGCGCCCTTGTACGGAAATCACAGCCTCGTCCGAGAGGCCTTGCTCTCTAAGGCCGCCCTTCAGATCGGATGCCGCTTCGTCCTCCCCGACGACACCGAAGAGGAGCGGGCGCGCTCCCAAGCTCGCGAGGTTGCGAGCGACATTCGCGGCTCCCCCGAGGTGGAAGTCCTCCCGCTCGATCTCGACGACGGGAACCGGTGCCTCGGGCGAGATCCGGGACACGACGCCCCAGACGAATCGATCGAGCATCAAATCGCCGAGCACCGCGACCGCTTGGCCTCGCAAGGCCTGAAGCCAGCGCCGCACCTCCGCAGAATCGAGGCGAGACGTCACGGGCGAGCCCTTTCCAGAATCCATGGAAGGCTCATCGCGAAGAGAAAGAGCATTTGAAACTCCGAGTCGCCGAAGTTGAACTCGAAAAGGCCCGCGACGAATCCGGAAAGAACCACTCCCATCGCCCCGGCCGAAAGGGCACGAGCGAGGGGATCGTCCGCTGCGCGCCGGTAGGCGACGACGCTTGCTCCAAACCCCAGCGTCACGACCCAGAGCCAGGCGATCGCACAAGGGATCCCGCGCTCCGCCGCAATCTGGACGAGGTTGTTGTGCAAGTGAGGGTTCTCGCGCTGGTTCGCTTCCGGCACCACGTAGATCGGGTAGACCTCCGCCACCATTTCCGGCCCGACACCGAAGAGGGGATGATTCCCGATCATGGCAGCGCCGGCGCGGAGCATGTATACGCGATCCCAGCCGGAGGCATCGGGACTCGCGAACGAGCCCATGCGCCGCTCCACCGCGCGCGGCAAGAGGAGCCCGACAACGACTGCCCCAGCGGGGACGAGCGCCAGCAGTCGCCGATCTCTCAGAAACAGCAGGACGATCATGGCGACGAGCGTCCCAATCCAGGCGCTACGGGTCAGGGTGAGAATCAAGGTGGGCAGGATGAGTGCGAGACTGACCAGGAGGAACCCTCGGTGCTTTTTGACGTAGAGCGCGTGGGCCGTGGCCAGTACCGCCACGGCCATCAGGAGACCCGCGTAGGTCATGTAGTGACCGACGAAGCCGTGAATTCTGTCATTCAGCCCCCCGAGCGTACCGAACCGATACTGCCACAAGCCCACCAGCGCTCCGAGATCCGCCATGACCACGACAACGATCACGAGTGAAGACAGCGTCTCCTTACGTCTGAGTGAGCTCACGAGAAGGTAGGGAACGAGCAGGAGCAAGAGCTTCTTGCTCGCCGCGAGGCTTACAATCGGGTGGAACGACGAGAGCGCCGCGGTGAGGCTGAGACCGGCATAGAGCAGGATCGGAATGTCGATGGGCAGGTGGACGAGCGCGACCTGTTTTGTGGCGATGCGATAGACCCAGATGAGGACGAGTATGCCCAAAACGATTTGGGACGCCGCGATGGAGACCTGGACGAGTGCGAGCCAGAACGCGACGCCATAGACGAAGTAGGTCTCGCCTGCCAGGTAGTTGGAGAGAGAATTCGGCAAAGTCCAGCTACTGGCTTCGGCGGTCATCGAACGAGATGGAGGTTATCACAAAGCCGATGCGCTGGGACAGGCACCGCTAAAGCGGTATAATCACGTTTGAGGGTTCATGATTCGCTATTCGATCGTGCCGGGGCTCGTTTCTGCTCTCCTTCTCGCAACAGGGACCGCGGGAGCACAACAGAGCGCGTCCTCGACCGAGCGCACGGCGGAAGCCTACTACTATTACTGTCTGGGGCGCATGGACGAGCTGGAGTTACGGGCCCAGAGCGCTATCGCGAACTACGAGCAAGCCGTGGAGCTGGATCCGGAGGCCGCCTACCCACACGTTGCCCTCGCGGGCTTGTTTCAACGTACGCGAAGAGTGGACGACGCGCTCGGGAGCGCCCAGAAAGCGATCGAGCTCGATCCGGACGTGGCAGCCGCCCATCGCATCTCGGGAATGCTCTACTTCAGCATGCTGCGAAGCAGAGGGGACTCGGAGGTCGCGCCGCTCGCCATCCAGGCCTTTCAGGAAGCCGTTCGACTCGAGCCGGGTGACTTCGAGAGCCGACGCAACTTGTCGAGGCTGCTCCTCGCGAGCCGTCGACCGGACGAAGCGGCGGTTCAGCTCGCGGAGTTGGTTCGCCTCGACACGACCGCCTACTATGAAATGTACCTCCTGGCTCAGATCGAGCAGGGCAAGGGCAACAACGAAGTTGCGATCCGCTTGCTCAAACAATTGCTCGGCGTCGAGCCCCGACAGCCGGAAGCGAGAGAGATGCTCGTGGGGCTTCTGCAAGAGGAGCGTCGTTTCGGGGAAGTCGCGGAAGTCTATGAAGAGTCTCTCGTCGAAGCCCCCGATGATGTCGAGACCCAGATACGGCTCGCGGACGCTCTGGCGAACGATGGACAGCTCGATCGATCCGCGACGTATTTCGAGGCCGCGCTCGAGGGAGATCCCAAAAACGTCATCGCTCTTGTCGGACTTGCTATGGTTCGAAGGGAGCTGAGGCAGCTCGTGGCGGCCGAGGGATCGTTGGAAAGAGCCTTGAAGCTCGAGCCGAGCCATTTGCTCGCGCGTTACACGCTCGCGGGTGTCCTCGAAGAGAAGCGGGAGTACGAGAAGGCGATCGAACAGTGGAAGCATCTCGTGGAGCTTCCCGACAACGCGAAAGAGGCGGAGGCGAGGAAGGCCGAGTATTGGGCACATCTAGGTTTTGCCTACGGCGAGCTCGAGAGACCCGAGGATTCCATCGCCGCCTTTCGAACCGCGGCGGAGCTTTCGGGAAGTGGCGAACGCTTTGTCACGTTCTACATTCAGAGTCTTCTGGGGGCGGAGCACCTTGGCGAGGCGGAACGCGCTTTGAGCGACGCCCGAGAGCGCTTGCCGTCGAGTCGTCGTATCCAGATGCTCGAGGCGAAGGCTCTCGACGTTCGCGGCGCGGGTGAGGTGGCCCTCGAGAAGGCTCTTGCCCTTTCGAACGAGGAGCCCGAGAACGGTATCCTGGTTCAGGGAGTCATCGAGATCTATCAGAATCAGAAGCGATTCGCCGAAGCGGTGGCTTTCTTGAAAGACAAGCTCGAGGCCTCGCCCGACAGCACCGCCTTGATGTTCCAACTGGGCGCGATGTCGGAGCGCCAGGGAAACTACGCCGAAGCCGAAGTGTACTTCCGCAAGATTCTGGAGAAGCAGCCCGATAGCGGCGCTGCCTTGAACTATCTCGGATACATGCTGGCGGATCGAGACCGCCACCTCAAGGAGTCCCTGGGGTTCGTTCAGCGCGCGCTTCAGCAAGACCCCTACAACGGGGCCTATTTGGACAGCCTCGGCTGGGTCTACTTCAAGATGGGCGAGCTGGAGCTAGCCGAGAAGAACCTGCTCAAGGCGATTGAAAGCCTGAGATTGACTGGAGTCGTCTACGATCATCTCGGAGACCTCTACTTCGAGAAGGGCCATCGCGACAAAGCCGTCCAGTTCTGGCGTAAAGCTCTCGACCAGGACGACGATGAGCTCCAACGGGACAAAGTGGCGCAAAAGATCGAGGAAGCCACGCCCAATCGATGAGACGGCCCAACTCGGGTCCCCGAGCGCTCCATGGGGTTCTCGCGTTCGGGATCGTTCTGGCGAGTTGCGCGAAATCTCCGCCTGCGCTGCCGCCTCCGGTTCTCCTCGAGGCTTCCGAGAGCGAAGCGCGTCTTGCGAAGCTCGGGCGCGAGGCCATGGCCATCCGCCGCTATCAGGGGTTGGTTCGGATTCGGGGCAAAGGTCCCGAAGGAGGTTTCGACGCGAAGCTCGTCGTCGTCTTCGAGCGCCCCGGGAGGTTGAGAATCGAGCTCCTCGGTCCATTCGGTTCCACCCGATGGAGCGCAGTCTCCGACGACGATGGCATTACGGCCTACTTCCCAGGTCGCCGGCAATATGTTAGAGAAGATGACGTGGAGGACGTTGTCGGGAGGCTCATGGGGGTCCGGCTCTCGCCCGTTGAGATAATGGCGCTTCTTTCCGGAGTTGGTCTGCCTTTGGACGAAACCATTGTCGTCGAGGGCCAGCGGCGTGGAGAAACCGTCTCTCTGCGTCTCCGTGACGGAGGCGAGCTCACGATAGACGAGACCGGCCAGATAACCGGGGCGTCATCTCCTGGTTACCGGGTTTCCTACCCGACCGACTGGAAACGCCGCCGCCGCCAGGTGCCCGACCGCTTGAGAATCGAGAGTCCTTCGCTCGAGGCCAATCTTTCAGCGGAAGATGTCGATGTGAACGTTTCGATCGAGCCGGGGGCTTTCGTCTTGGAGCTTCCCGCTGATGCCGTCAGGCTTCGTCCCGCCGATATCGATGGCGAGGCCGTATTCGTCACCACTGGCGAGAAGTGAGCGGCGACCTCCGGGGTGCGTCCCTCGTCGCGCGGGCCTACGCCAAGATCAACATCGGTCTCGAGGTCTTTGGACGGCGTCCCGACGGCTATCACGAGCTTCGCACGATTCTTCAGACCATCGATCTCCACGATGAAATTCGCTTCTACCCGCGGGATCAGGGCATCGAGCTTTCGACCCGCGATCCTTCGGTTCCCGCCGCCGCCGCCAATCTCGCCTACGTGGCCGCGAGCCTCGTTACCGAACGTTTCGAGAGCCCGCCCGGAATCCTCATCGATCTCGAGAAACGTATTCCACCCGGAATGGGGCTGGGCGGCGGCAGCGCCGATGCCGCGGCCACGCTGCTGGCGCTGAATCGGTTGTGGAGCGCGGATATCGAGCCCGCGGAGCTGCATGAGATGGCCGCCCGAATCGGCATGGACGTTCCCTTTTTTCTCCATGGCGGGACGGCTCTCGCGGTGGGCCGGGGCGATGAGGTTTACCCCCTCGATCTCGCTGCCGAACTCCCAATCGTATTGATTCTGCCGGACTTTTCGATCTCCACCGCCGAAGCCTACGGGAGTTTGAGGTTGACAAAGAGAGACCCGAGTTTTAAACTCCAGCACTTCGCTTGGGGCAACCCCTGCGTCCGTAACAGATTGGGCGAGCTGGTGAATGACCTAGAAACGGCGACGGGGAGGCATTCCACTTCCATCCAGGAGTACAAGAGACTCCTTCTCGAGCGAGGTGCCACCAGTTCGATGATGTCGGGCAGCGGTGCGGCCGTTTACGGCGTCTTTCAAAGTGACGAGGCTGCCAGACGAGCATCGAATTCACTGAATCGAGACGGCATCCGCGCCATGGCTACGAGTACGATCGCCGGCGAGACTTATCGAAGCAACGTGCTATCAAGCGACGCCTAAAGGTCCCCGCTTCGCCGGTCCAGAAGGAGAGCTTCGATGGAAATCACCGAGGTGCGGATTTTCCCCGTCGATGATGAAAAGCTCAAGGCTTTCGTCTCCATCATCCTGGACGATTGCTTCGTGATCAGTGACATCAAGATTATTCACGGACCCAAGGGACTCTTCGTCTCCATGCCGAGCAAGAAGCGAAAGGACGGTACGTTTCGCGATATCGCTCATCCCCTGAATAGCGATACGAGGCGCAGTATGGAAACTCAGATTCTGGAGCGTTATCGGGGTGAAGTCGGCACCGCCGAGGAGATCGAGTCCCGCGTGTTGACGGAAGGCTTCCCCGATGGCCGGCGGGCCAACGGGCCTCGTGGCGAGGCGAGCGGCCACTGAGCCGAGCCTTGTGGCGTGATCTGGTAATATGGGGTCCGGGTTCCGGCGGGTTCCTTTCTAGTCTCGACATGAGTTTTCGTTACCGTCGCTGTTCGCTTTTTGGGGCGTGGCCAAGCGGTAAGGCGCCGGTCTTTGGAACCGGTATTCGAAGGTTCGAATCCTTCCGCCCCAGCCAAACGGAAACTGCGACTGCCTCGCGGTCACCAAGTACGGAGAGGCCGCAAGAGATGGAGCGAGATGGGTAGACCACTCAAACTCTTCGCTGGCGGTTGCAACAAAGAGCTGACGGCCGCGATCGCCAAGAGTCTCGATGTGCCTCTGGGCTCGGCCAAGCTAGGGCGCTTCGCCGATAGTGAGGTCACTTTTCAGATCACGGAGAACGTGCGCGGTGCCGATGTCTTCGTCGTGCAGCCGACGGCGCCCCCGGTCAACGAGAACCTGATGGAGCTCCTCGTCATGATTGACGCCTTCCGGCGGGCGTCTGCCAGCCGCATCACCGCGGTACTTCCTTACTATGGCTATGCGCGGCAGGATCGGAAGGACCGCCCAAGAGTTCCTATCAGCGCGAAGCTCGTCGCCGATCTGCTCGTAACCGCGGGCGCCAATCGGGTCGTGACGATGGACCTCCACGTTGGTCAGATCCAGGGTTTTTTCAACATCCCCGTCGACCACATCTTCGCTGCGCCCGTCATGTTAGATCACGTTTCGTCGCTCGAGCTACCGAATCTGGTGGTTGTCTCCCCCGACGCGGGCGGCGTGGAGCGGGCCCGCGCCTATGCGAAACGGCTCAAGGTGGCCCTTGCGGTGATGGACAAGAGGCGAGGGGGAAACAACGAGGTTGAGACGATGCACGTCATCGGCGACGTCGACGACAAGACCGCTGTCGTCGTGGATGACATCGTGGACTCCGCCGGTACGCTGGTGAAAGCCGTGGAAGCCCTGCTCGAGGCAGGTGCTCGGAGGGTGCTCGCCTATTGCACCCACGCGGTCTTGTCGAACCCGGCGATCGAGCGGATTGCGGCCTCTTCGATCGAGAAGCTCATTGTTTCCGACACCGTGCCGCTTCGGCCCGACGCGCGAGATTGTGAGAAGATTCACGTCCTGTCGGTGGCTTCGTTGCTCGGAGAAGCAATCCTGAGCGTTCACGCGGAGACCTCCGTTAGCAAACTGTTCGTTTAGGCAGGGGACATTCGCCTGAGTTATAATCGACGGCTGTCCCTCCGGGACCAGGAATCTGGGAAAGGAACGATTCGATGGCATCGATTTCGATGGAAGCAGAGCCGCGCACGAGCTTCGGCAAGGGTCCGAATCGGCGTCTGCGTGCTGCCGGGAAAATTCCGGCCGTTCTCTATGGAGGCGGCAAGGATGTCCTTCCGTTGAGCGTCGATCCCAAGGCCGTGGCCGGGATCATTCGATCGCACGGCGGCGTCAATACGATTTTCGAGCTTTCGGTCAAGGGAGCGAAGGGCAAAGACAACGTCATGATCCGGGAGTATCAGTTAGAGCCCGTGGAGCACTCGTTGCTTCATGCCGATATCGTCCGGGTCTCCATGGACAAGACGATGACGCTGAGCGTTTCGATCGAGCTTACGGGCGTCGCAATCGGTGTCAAGCGAGACGGTGGCATGCTGGATTTCGTCACCCGTGCCGTCGAGGTCTCCTGTCTACCGACCGACATTCCCGAAACGCTCGTCGTCGACGTGTCGGAGCTCGCTCTTGGGGACTTCGTCCGCGCGTCCTCCCTGTCGCTTCCAAAGGGCGTCACTCTCGAATCCGAGACCAACGTTGTCCTCGCCCACGTCTTGGCGCCGAAGGCCGAGGCCGAGGAGACGCCGGAAGACGAAGCGGTTGCGGAGGGTGCGGAGAGCCCCGAGGGTGCGGAAGCCCCCGCGGAAGGCGGAGAGAAGCAGGAATAGGTGCACCGGCTCCTCGTCGGGCTCGGAAATCCCGGGCCTCGATACGAGGCTACGCGCCACAACGTGGGATTCGAAGCATTGGACCGAATCTTGGAAGACGCGGGGGGACGCTGGTCGCGTGGCCGCGCGGAGGCGGTCTGTGCGGAAACTGTCATGGAAGGAATACCGGTTACGTTGATGAAGCCGCTGACGTACATGAATTTGAGCGGCAGCGCCGTGGCGGAGCTCGTGGCGGAAACCGGGCTCACGCGACGGGAGGCGATCGTCTATTATGACGATGTCGCGTTACCTCTGGGTACAGTCCGTATCCGTGAGCGGGGTAGCGACGGTGGGCATCGGGGTCTGGCTTCGATTCTCGAAGCTCTGGATGGCCAGGATGTCCCGCGAGTCCGTATCGGTATTCGTCTCCGGACGGAGCCAGAGGATCTGGCGCACTTCGTTCTCGAACGGTTCGATGACGAGGAGCGCCAAACCGTCGACGACGTGATGCATCGTGTCGTGGAAGCCACGAGATCGATGTTGCGGGACGGTATGAACAAAGCCATGTCTCAATTCAATTCCATCACGGCTTAGGAGGAACGCTTGCGTAGCTACGAGCTGATGTACATTCTCGACCCCTCCCTCGACGAGGATGCCTCCACGGCGCTCGTCGGGAAGATCGAGGCTCTCATGTCCAAGCAGGGGGTTGAGGTCGAGAATACCGAGCCTTGGGGTAAGAGGCGCCTCGCCTACAGAATCCGGGGGCATTGGGAAGGCAACTACGTATTGAGTCATTTGAAGGCCGCGCCGGAAGCGATCTCGGAGATGGAGCGCCGCCTGCGAGTGACCGAAGGGATTCTGCGCTTCCTCACGGTCCGAATGGATGAGCAGCAGGCCAAGCTCGAGCGCAGGAGGGCCCACAAGGAAGACAAGGAGCAAGCCCGTCGGGCGCGCCGGGCTGCCCGGGCGCCGGCCGAATCTGCGGCACCTGCCAGTCCGCCGGCGACCGTTACGACGGCCGAGTCTGTGGCGCCTGCTGAAGCCGAAAACGAATCGAAGGAGAGCTAGACATGAGACGTGCACAAAGTGGTCCGAGACGGGGAGCCAGCAAAACGGGTGCCGGCGCCGGTGGCAAGCGCCGCTTCTATTTTCGGCGCGCCAAGGTGAATCCGCTCCTGGATAAGGTGGATCACATCGACTGGAAAGATGCGAAGCTTCTGATGAACTTCATCCCTGAGAGAGGAAAGATTCTCCCCCGCCGAATCTCGAGAGCCGGGGCACGCTCGCAGCGAATGCTCAAAACCGCCATCAAGCGTGCTCGATATATGGCGCTTCTCTCTTATTCGTAGTCGGAGGTCCTCGATGCGACTCATTTTGCGCGAAGAAGTCGACAATTTGGGAAAGCGCGGGCAGATCGTCAACGTAGCCAGGGGCTACGCCCGCAATTACCTGCTCCCCAAGCGCCTCGCGATGGAGGTCAGCGACAACAATCTTCTTTTCGTAAAGAAGGAGAAGAAGATCTACGATGCCAAGCTGGCCCAGGAGAAAGCGGAGGCGGAGGTTCTCGCTGGCGCAATCGGAGCCGTGAAACTCGGGTTCCGCCGCAAGGTTCACGGCGAAGGGGAGGAGCTCTATGGATCCGTCTCGTTGAGCGATATCGCGGAGGCGCTCGAGGGGAAGGGTTTCAAGCTGGAGAAGAAGAAGTTCCTGGCGGACGAGCCGCTCAAGACCCTGGGCGAGTTCACGATCTCGGTGAAACTCCACCCCGAGGTGATCGCGAGTTTCCTGGTGACCGTTGAGAAGGAAGAAGAAGAGCAACCCTAGGCGTCCCGGTTCGCTTTCGGCGACCGGAGCGTCCCTCCACGTGACTTGAGTAGGTGAGCTTGGCGCAAGATACCGCTCTCGAGCGGGCGTTGCCCCATAATCTCGAAGCCGAGCGCACGGTCCTGGGCGCCATCCTCATCGAGAACGAGGCCTTCCACAACGCCTCCGAGATCCTCACCGAGCAGGATTTCTATCGGGAAGCCCATCGCAAGATTTTTCTGCGCATGGCGTCGTTATCGGAACGGGGCGATGCCATCGACCTCGTTACGCTCAAAGAAGAGATGACCCGTTCGGGGGATTTCGACTCCGCCGGCGGCATCGCCTACTTGAGCTCCCTGCTGGAGGGAGTCCCGCACGCGACCAACGTCCCTTACTACTCACGAATCGTCAAAGACAAAGCGGTGCTGCGGAACCTCATCGCGGCGGCCAATCGCATCACGCAAGCCTGCTTCCAGCAGCCTGAGGAGACTCAATCCGTTCTCGACGAGGCGGAGAAGTCGATTTTCGAGATCGCCGAAGACGCCGTCCGAGAGGGGTTCGAGCCGGTCGGCCAAATCGTCAAGAAGACCTTCAAGACCATCGACGAGCTATCCGAGAAGCGGGAGCTCGTGACGGGCATCCCGACGGGCTTCGTCGAGCTCGACGAAATGACCTCGGGTCTCCAGCCGACAGATCTCATCATCGTGGCGTCACGCCCCGCGATGGGCAAGACGAGCCTATGCATGAACATCGCTCAGCACGCGGGACTCAAGGCTGGCAAGAGCGTGGGCGTTTTCAGCCTCGAGATGTCCAAGGAACAATTGGTACTTCGTATGCTCTGCGGCGAATCGCGGGTGGACATGCACAAGCTTCGCTCCGGGTTCCTGTCGGAGAAGGACTGGGCCAAGCTGGTCCAGGGGGTCGCGGACCTGTCACAGGCGAAAGTATTCATCGACGACACACCGGCCATCACGGTGATGGAGATGAGGGCGAAGACTCGCCGGCTCAAGTTGGAGTTCGGACTGGACCTTCTCATCGTGGACTATCTCCAGCTCATGCAAGGTCGGGGGCGATTCGAGAATCGCACCCAGGAGATCTCGACCATCAGCCGCTCCCTCAAAGCGCTGGCAAAGGAGGTTCACGTCCCTATCGTCGCTCTTTCTCAGTTGTCACGGGCTCCCGAGGCGCGTGGGGATCATCGCCCCCAGCTGTCCGACTTGAGGGAATCGGGCGCGCTCGAGCAGGACGCCGACATCGTCCTGTTCATCTACCGAGAAGAGGAGTACAACCAGACTCCCGACAACCGAGGCGTCGCCGAGATCATCATCGGTAAGCAGCGGAATGGTCCCACCGGTATGATGAAGATGGCCTTCATCAAGGAGTACACCCGGTTCGAGAACCTCGAGTGGCGTCACGACGAGGTTATTTGACGAGCCACCCGTGAGTCGATTGGCGTGTTATAATTTTCTGTCAACCTGTTAAGCCCTACAGAATGGGGAGTTTCTTATCCTCCCGGGCCTCATTGTTTTGATGGCAAAGCTCAAGACCGCGTTCGTCTGCCAACAATGTGGGATGACGGCCACGAAGTGGCTGGGCCGTTGCCCCGACTGCGATTCCTGGAACAGCTTCGTCGAAGAGGAGTCTGTCCCAAAACCTCTGACCTCCGGCGCCCGCCTCGGAACGACGAGAAAACCGGTGCCCTATCCGGACGTCGAGACGGATAGCACGATGCGCGTTACAAGCGGGGTGGAGGAGTTCGACAGGGTGCTCGGCGGCGGCATCGTTTCCGGGTCGCTCGTGCTTCTCGGCGGCGATCCGGGGATCGGGAAATCGACGCTTCTGCTCCAAGTTGCGGCGGAGCGATCCCGCAATGGCTCGGACGTCGTCTACGTCAGCGGTGAGGAGTCCGAACGCCAGATCAAGCTCCGTGGCGAGCGCCTGGGAGTGGTTTCGAGATCGCTTCTTCTCTACAGCGAGACCCAGTTGGATCGTATTATCGAAACCCTCAGACGCACCTCGCCCGCCTTGGTCGTTGTCGACTCCGTGCAAACGGTCTTCTCTCCGAGATTTTCCTCGGCACCGGGCAGTATCAGCCAGGTGAGAGAAGTTACTGCGGAGCTTCTCTACTACGCCAAGTCCTCGGATACTCCAGTCTTTTTGATAGGTCACGTGAACAAGGAGGGCAACCTGGCCGGTCCCAAGGCCCTCGAGCACATGGTCGATACCGTTCTCTACTTCGAGGGCGAAAGCCATCATTCTCACCGCGTGGTGCGAGCGGTGAAAAATCGCTATGGGGCGGCCGGCGAGCTGGGCGTGTTCGAGATGGCGGGCGACGGGCTTCGGCCCGTCGTAAATCCATCAGGCCTGTTCCTCTCGGAGAGGCCGAAGGGCAGTCCCGGCTCGGCAGTGATCTGCTCGCTCGAGGGTACCCGTCCGCTATTGATGGAGATCCAGTCTCTCGTCTCGACTTCGGGCTTCGGCTATCCGCGCCGCGTAGCGGTAGGTGTCGACGCCAACCGGGTCTCTCTTCTTCTGGCCGTCCTCGAGAAACGGGCCGATCTCTCCCTCGGTGGGGAGGACGTTTACGTGAACGTCGCGGGCGGACTTTCCGTGAGCGAGCCGACGGCGGACCTCGGCTTGACTGCCTCGATCGCATCGAGCTTTCGCGGGCAACCCATCCGCGGGGAAACGGTACTCGTCGGTGAAGTGGGTCTCGCGGGAGAAGTCAGGCCCGCGCAGCAGGTAGCGCTTCGCGTCAAAGAGGTGGCTCGTCTCGGTTTCGAGCGGGCCGTCGTGCCTTCGGGCAATTACCCCGTTCCCGAGGTTCCGAAGGAGCTCGAGGTCGTGGGAGTGAGCAATATTTCGCAAATGATGGAATTGATTTTCTGAAGACGTGAGCCGGCCCGAGCCGGCTCGAATCCGAGAGTGACGGTCATGTGGATTTTGTTGATACGTGCATTGCTGATCGCGGGCGTGGCGGCCGCCTTCATGGCGTCGAGCCCGCTTCCCTGGGGCTTGGCTTCCAACCTGGTTCTCGGTGCTGCGGTCGGGGCCGCCATGATTTTCATGGGGACCAGTATCCGTGCCGTGAACGCGCAACAAGTGGCCGGAGCGTTTCTGGGCGCGTTACTCGGCGTGCTCTTCGCTCTTCTCGTGAGCGTTCCTCTCGCCAAGATTCCGATGGCACCGAGCACTCAGATCCTCTGGCAATCCCTCGCCCTGTTGTTTTTCGCCTACGTCGGGCTGATGCTCGGCTGGAAGAAGGGCGAGTGGTTCGATCCCTTATCCGTCAAGGCCTACTTCCACGGAAAAAAGACAGTCAGAAACGTCAAGATCCTCGATACGAGCGTGATCATAGACGGACGCATCGCGGACATCTGCGAGACCGGATTCATGGATGGAACCCTGGTGATCCCTCAGTTTGTCTTGAAGGAGCTGCAGCAGGTCGCGGATTCCGCCGACTCCCTCAAGCGGAATCGGGGTCGTCGAGGCCTCGACATCCTGCAGAAGGTCCGCAAGATGGCCGATATCGACGTCGATATTTCGGAGATCGACTTCCCTGATGTCAAGGAAGTGGATCTGAAAATCATCGAGCTAGCCAGGGAGCTCGATGCCAAGATCGTCACCAACGATTTCAACCTCAACAAAGTGGCACAGGTGCGAGGCGTTCTGGTCCTCAATATCAACGAGCTCGCCAACGCCCTCAAACCGGTCGTGCTTCCCGGTGAGTTCATGCGCGTGTTTATTCTCAAGGAAGGCAAGGAGTACAACCAAGGTGTCGCCTATCTGGACGATGGCGCGATGGTGGTCGTCGACAACGCGCGAAAGCTTCTCGGCAAGAACGTGGATATCACCGTGACGAGCGTGCTCCAGACGACGGCGGCAAAGCGATCGAGCATCCTCAGACGGCAGTGGCGTCTCGCTAGTTTCTAACGTTCGCTCGTCGTCTCCCTAACCCGAGGGCATCGCCATCGACATCCCGAAGTTCCGGACGCTCTATTGGTTCATTCCGCTCGTCACGATCTATACGATCGTGTGCGGAAGCCTCTCCCTCCTGCTGGCTCTCTTTTTTCGGAGCGGGAACCCCTCCCATCGAGTCGCGTGCCTCTGGGCCTGGCTCATTCTCAAGACCTGCATGGTGAAGGTCTTGGTCTCGGGTGCTTCGAACCTCGAGCCGGGCCGGACTTACGTCATCGCCTCCAATCACCAGAGTTTGTTCGATACCCCGATTCTCTTCGCCTATTTGCCCCTGTCCTTTCGCATCCTGTACAAGAAGTCCTTGAACCGAATTCCGTTCCTCGGTTGGCATCTCTTCCTGAGTGGACACGTTGCGGTCGAGCGCGAGAATGCCACTAAAGCCAAGGAAAGCCTCGAGCATGCCGTCGAGCGGATTCGGAATGGCACTGCAGTCGCCGTCTTCCCAGAGGGAACGCGCAGCTACGACGGCGTGATACGAGCGTTCAAGAAGGGGAGCTTTCGATTGGCTATAAAGGCGGAGACGGACGTCGTGCCGCTGACGATCATGGACAGCCATCTAGTGATGAAGCGGGGAGCAGTCACGGTCTATCCACGAACGGTCAGGCTCACTATCGATCGGCCGATCTCGGTGGAGGGTTGGACTGAAGAGCAGGCGGGAGAGCTCGCCGAGCAGGTTCGCGAGATCGTGAACCGGAACCTTTTACCCAGTCGGACGGGCACGGTTGAATGAGCTCGACGCAAGCCATCGCCATCGTCCTGGCCGGAGGAAGCGGCAGCCGTTTCGGTTCTTCGGTGCCGAAACAGTTCCTACCGGTTCAGGGAAGACCGCTCCTCGCTCACACCGTGGAGCGGATCGCGGCCTCACCGAGGATCTCGAGAACCATCGTCGTCCTGCCGAGAGATGGTTTCGCCGCGGCGAAGCAACGATTGGCGCGCTTCGTCGAAGATGACGCGATGCTCGTCCCGGGCGGCCGGTCGCGTCAAGAATCCACGTGGGAGGGCCTTGCTATGATCGAGGAGAGCTATCGAGGCCTGGCCGCGGTGCACGATGGCGCGAGGCCTCTCGTGGATCCGGCCATGGTCGATCGCCTGGTGGCCTCGGCAGCCGAGTACGGGGCCGCCATCCCTGCCATGCCCGTCGTCGAGACACTGAAAGAAGTGTCGGGCGAGGGAGCCATTCTCCGCACAGTGGACCGCTCGAGGCTCTATCGGGCTCAGACGCCGCAGTGTTTCAGAATCGATTTGTTACGCCGTGCCCTAGAAAACGCGCGCCGCGACGGTTTCGTGGGGACGGACGAGGCGGCGCTGGTAGAACGCCTCGGCGAGTCGGTCTGGGTCGTGCCAGGAAGCGAGTACAACATCAAAGTCACCTCTCCCGAGGATCTCGCGCGAGTAGAATACTATCTGCGAGAGGAGTCTAGAGGTTGAGCTTTCGAGTTGGGATCGGCTTCGACGCCCATCGTCTCGTTGCCGGGCAAAGGCTGATTCTGGGAGGTGTTACGATCGACTACCCCCGAGGACTCGAAGGGCACTCCGACGGGGACGCGCTCCTGCATGCCGTCACCGACGCCCTATTGGGCGCCGTCGCCGCACCCGACATCGGATCGCTGTTTCCGTCGGGCGATGTTCGATATCAGGGTGCCGCGAGCCGGCTCTTCGTAGAAAAGGCGCTCGCAATCGTTTCCGAGCGAGGGCATCGTGTCTTCCACGTGGACGTCGTCGTCATCGCCCAGGAGCCACAGTTGTCTCCTTACTTCCCCGCCATTCGTGAGAATCTCGTCACCCTCCTCGGACTATCGCAGGGGTCGGTGGGCTTGAAAGCCACGACGACCGACGGCATGGGTTTTACCGGCCGAGGCGAAGGCATCGCCGTTCAGGCGATAGCGACGGTGGGACCCGCCCGAGATCGGACGTGAAGATCGTCGGTGGCATCCAGGCGGTCCGCGAGGCGCTGAGGGCGGCTCCCGAGAAGGTTCGCAAGATCGTCGTCGTTCAAGGTCCCCTCGATTCGAGAAAAAGGGAGATCCTGACGCTGGCGCGCTCTCACGGCGTTCCCGTTTATCGTGAGACGAAGGCACGGATCGGCCGCGTGCGAGGCGAGGGCACGCATCAGGGTGTGGTCGCCGAGCTCGCGGAGATTTCCTGGACGTCTCTAGAAACTCTCATCGAAGAGGCCCCGGACCCAGCACTGATTCTCGTTCTCGACCAGGTCGAGGACCCGAGAAACCTCGGGGCGACCGTCAGGGCCGCGGATGGCGCCGGGGTACACGGTGTGGTCGTGCCAGAGCGGAAGACGGCGCCGCCGTCCGACGTCGCCATCGCGGCCTCCGCGGGAGCGCTCTTTCACGCCCGGATGGCACGGGTGACCAACTTGTCCGATGCGCTGGCGGAGCTGAAGGAAAAGGGACTGTGGGTCGTCGGTTTGAGCCCTGAAGCGAGGGACCCCTGGCACGGCTTCGACTATACCGTCCCGGTAGCCGTCGTACTCGGTTCGGAGGGTAAGGGGTTGAGAAAGCGGGTCGCCGCGACCTGCGATGCGCTGGTTTCACTGCCTCAATTGGGCAACGTGGCCTCTTTGAATATCTCCGTTGCCGCGGGAGTGGTGTTGTATGAGGTGGTGAGACAGAGGGGGGACAGGCCTTAACTTCCGGGCGGGAACGTTGCCTAACCGAAGGCACCCCCTAGGGAGAGTTTTTTTCCCCACGATGGAGCTCGGAAGTTAAGGCCTGTCCCCCCAAACGCCGAGCCTTCGTTGAGTTCAGCGTTTGCCTCCGGTCACCGCCACGGCTATACTACGGGCTTCCCTCTGGGCCGTCGCCACGCCGGAGCCGTTCTTTATGCCTTGCACTAGTCCGCCTGCCTCTGTTAGAATCATGCGTTTGCAAGCTGGCGTAGCTCAGTTGGTAGAGCAGCTGATTTGTAATCAGCCGGTCGGGGGTTCAAATCCCTTCGCCAGCCCCACGACTGAGTTTCGACCGGTGGCTACCCCCGGACCGCGAAAACTTGGTTGGACTCGGCACGAGCGAGCAGGCGGTAAATCTTGATCTTGGAAACGTTTGGGAGCACGGAGTGGTAGCGAAGCGGTCAAACGCAGCAGGCTGTAAACCTGCCGGCCTTGCGCCTTCGGAGGTTCGAATCCTCCCCGCTCCACCACATGTGCCGCTGAACCTGATGGTTTCGAAATTTGGGCGGGAGTAGCTCAGTTGGTAGAGCATCAGCCTTCCAAGCTGAGGGTCGCGGGTCCGAGTCCCGTCTCCCGCTCCAACTGCCCACGTGGCTCAGTGGTAGAGCACTTCCTTGGTAAGGAAGGGGTCACCGGTTCAATCCCGGTCGTGGGCTCCAGCTTCGGGTTTCTTGTTTGCGAGCATTTTTTCTGATGGAACTGATGGAGACGAAGTATGTCGAAAGAGAAATTCGACCGAAGTAAGCCACATCTGAACGTCGGGACGATAGGTCACGTGGACCATGGGAAGACGACGTTGACGGCAGCGATAACGAAGGTGTTGGCGAAGGCTGGAGGAGGCTCGTTCCGGAGCTTCGATTCGATCGACAACGCTCCGGAGGAGCGTGAGCGGGGCATCACGATAGCGACGGCGCATGTGGAGTACACGACTGCGAACCGTCACTACGCGCACGTGGACTGTCCTGGTCACGCGGATTACGTGAAGAACATGATCACGGGAGCGGCGCAGATGGACGGAGCGATCCTGGTGGTCTCGGCGGCGGATGGGCCGATGCCTCAGACGCGGGAGCACATTTTGTTGGCTCGTCAGGTAGGAGTTCCGTATATCGTGGTTTTCCTGAACAAGGTGGACATGGTGGACGACGAGGAGCTTCTGGACCTGGTGGAGTTGGAGGTTCGGGAGCTGTTGTCGACGTACGATTTTCCTGGGGACGACATCCCGATAATCCGAGGCAGCGCGCTGAAGGCGTTAGAGGGAGAAGAAGCGGAAGAGAAGCCGGTCCACGAGCTGATGGCGGCGTTGGACGACTACATTCCCATGCCTGAGCGGGACGTGGACAAGGATTATCTGATGCCGATCGAGGACGTGTTCTCGATTTCTGGACGCGGGACGGTGGTGACGGGCCGAATCGAGCGAGGAGTGGTGAAGGTCGGCGAGGAGATCGAGATTGTCGGCATCCGTGAGACGCGCAAGAAGGTCGTGACGGGTGTCGAGATGTTCAAGAAGCTTTTGGACCAAGGCCAAGCTGGTGACAACGTGGGAGTTCTTCTCCGAGGCACGGAGCGGACGGACGTGGAGCGCGGGATGGTCCTGGCGAAGCCGGGCTCGATCAAGCCGCACACGAAGTTCAAGGCGGAGGTCTATGTGTTGTCGAAGGAAGAGGGAGGCCGTCATACGCCGTTTTTCAAGGGATATCGTCCGCAGTTCTACTTCCGGACGACGGACGTGACGGGCACGTCAGAGCTGCCGGAAGGTGTCGAGATGGTGATGCCCGGCGACAATACGAGCCTTACGATCGACTTGATCACGCCGATCGCGATGGAGAAGGGTCTTCGCTTCGCCATCCGCGAGGGCGGGCGCACCGTCGGCGCCGGCACAATCACCGAGGTCATCGAATAGTTAATATTCAATAGAGGAGCAGGCTTATGTCGCGTGACATCGTTTCCATGGCGTGCTCGGACTGCAAGCGCCGAAATTACTCCACTACGCGGAACAAGAAGAAGCAGACGGATCGGCTGCAGTTCAAGAAGTACTGCCCCTTTTGTAGAGCGCACGTTCTCCACAAGGAGACGAAATAGGCCAGTAGCTCAATTGGCAGAGCACCGGTCTCCAAAACCGGGGGTTGGGGGTTCAAGTCCCTCCTGGCCTGCCAGTCGGAGCGCATGGGGAAGGTGAGCGATTGAAAATCTTCGACTATTTCAAGCGGCTCCGGACGTTTAGCGTCGAAGTTCGAAGCGAGTTCAAGAAAGTGACCTGGCCGCCTCGTCGGGAGGTCTACGGTACGACGACCGTCGTCATTATTACTGTGTTTTTTTTCGGATTCTATCTATACGGACTCGATGTGGCGATGTCCTATTTGGCTGCTGCGCTGACGCGGCTCGTGGGAGCCTAGGTGCAGGAAACCATGGCAAAACACTGGTACATCGTCCACACCTACTCTGGCTTCGAGAAAAAAGTGGCGGAGAGTTTGAAGCAGCGCGTGACCGCATTCGGTCTCGAGGAACAGATCGGTGAGGTTTTGATCCCGACCGAGGACGTCGTCGAAATGAAAGGCGGCAAGAAGGTCGTCAGCGCAAAGAGGTTTTTCCCGGGCTATGTGCTCGTTCAGATGGAGATGAACGACGAAACGTGGCACGTGGTCAAGAACACCCCGAAGGTCACGGGTTTCGTGGGCGCGGGTCAGAAGCCGGCCCCCTTGACCGACGAAGAGGTGCAACAAGTCATCCACCAGGTCACGGTGGCCGCGGCCGAGAAACCGAAACCGAAATACACATTCGAATCCGGTGAAACGGTCCGCATCATCGATGGACCGTTCAGCAATTTCTCCGGAACCGTGGATGAGGTCAATAGCGACCGGAACACGTTGAAAGTCATGGTGACCATTTTCGGTCGTTCCACACCGGTGGAGCTCGACTTCCTACAGGTGGAGAAGACGTAAAGGGTCATGGCAAAAAAGATCACTGGCTACATCAAGCTCCAGATCCCCGCCGGCAAGGCGACGCCGGCGCCCCCGGTAGGCCCCGCTCTCGGCCAGCACCAAGTCAACATCATGGATTTCTGCAAGGCCTTCAACGCCAAGACGGCGAAGCAGGAGGGGTTGATCATCCCGGTGGTGATCACCGTGTACCACGACCGCTCCTACTCCTTCATTACCAAGACCCCCCCCGCCGCCGTCCTGCTCAAGCGGGCCGCCGGTATCGCGAAAGGCTCGGGCGAGCCCAATCGCAACAAGGTAGGCAAGGTGACGGAGAAGCAGGTCGAGGAGATCGCCAGGACCAAGATGCCGGATTTGAACGCGGCCGACGTCGAAGGGGCGAAACGAATCGTCGCCGGAACGGCGCGAAGCATGGGGCTCGAGGTCATTCCCGGTTAGCGGACGGTTCGATAGAAAAGCTCGGAGAGCAACGATGGCTGGAAAGAAATACAAGAAAGCGAAGGAAGGGGTCGGCGACGAGCCCTCTCAGAGTCTCGAGGAGGCGCTGGGACTCGTCAAGAAGGCGATATACGTCAACTTCGACGAGACCCTCGAGGTTGCGATCCGGCTCGGCGTCAATCCGAAGCATGCCGATCAGATGGTTCGGGGCACGGTCGTACTTCCCCACGGACTCGGTGTCTCGCGTCGAGTCTGCGTCGTCGCGAGTGGCGAGAAAATGAAGGAAGCCGAAGACGCAGGCGCCGAGATCGTTGGAGGCGACGATCTCGTGGAAAAGATCCAGAAGGGGTTCATGGACTTCGACGCCGTTGTTGCAACTCCCGACATGATGCGGAGTGTCGGCAAGCTCGGAAAGATCCTCGGCCCTCGAGGTCTCATGCCCAATCCCAAGACGGGTACGGTTACATTCGAAGTCGCCAAGGCAGTGAACGAGATCAAGGCGGGCAAGGTCGAGTTTCGGGTGGACAAGACCGCCATCGTCCATGCGCCCGTGGGCAAGATGTCGTTCCCCGAAGACAAGCTGCTGGAAAATTTGAAGACGCTGATCGACAACGTGCTCAAAGCCAAACCGGCGGCCGCCAAGGGTAAGTACGTCAAGAGCATCGCCATCTCTTCGACCATGGGACCGGGAGTTCGGATCGATCCCATCGCGGTGGGTGCCAAGTAGGCACGGAGGAAAAGGGACAAGCTGTGAATCGAACCGAGAAGCAAGCTAGCATCGAACGACTGAACGAGGATCTTGGCTCCCTCGCCGCCGTTTTCGTTTTCGACTATCGAGGCCTCAAGGTGTCCGAGGTCACGGAATTTCGACGGAAGATACGGGAGACGGGGGCCCACTATCGAGTCGTGAAGAACACGCTGGCGAAGCGGGCGCTCGAAGGAACAAACTTTACGTCGCTCGAGCCCCATTTCATCGGAATGACTGGACTCGCCTTTACGACTGAGGATCCGGTCGCGCTCGCCAAAACCATCAGCGACTTCGCCAAGACCGTTCCAGCGATCGCATTCAAAAAGGGCGTCCTCGACGACAAGGTGCTCGATGCGGGTCAGTTCAAGGCCTTGGCCGATTTGCCGAGCAGGGAGCAGTTGCTCAGTCAACTGCTCTCCGTCCTGCAGGCTCCCATTCGCAACCTTCTCGGCGTCCTGCAGGCTCCCGCACGGGATCTCGTGCTGGTCTTGAAGGCGGCTTCCGAGAAGAAAGTCTCTTAACGAAAACGATATCCGAATCAACGGACCATTCATGGAAAACGATTCAAGGAGCAATAAATGCCAGAGCTAAACCAAAAGGATGTCATCGACTACATCAAGGGCATGTCGGTTCTCGAAGTGTCCGAGATGGTCAAGAAGCTCGAAAACGAGCTCGGAGTTCAGGCCGCAGCCGCGATGCCCATGGGAGTGATGGCGGGTCTGGCCGGCGTCGGGGCCGCCGAGGCCGCCGAGGAAAAGACCGAGTTCGACGTGATCCTCACCGCCATCGGTGACAAGAAGATTAACGTGATCAAGGCCGTTCGCGAGGTAACCAGTCTCGGTTTGAAAGAAGCGAAGGATCTCGTCGAAGCTGCGCCGAAGCCCGTCAAGGAAGGCATTCCCAAGGACGAGGCTGAGGAAATCAAGAAGAAGTTCGAGGCGGCAGGAGCGCAGGTGGAGCTGAAATAGCTCTTGTCGTTTCCAACAACGTCGTTCGAGACCGCCGACGCTCGGCGGTCTTCGTGTGCCTTTGTGTCGTTTCGTAGCTAGGAGTCTGAACGCAAGATGCAGAAACTTGCCGCCAATCCATACCGTGAGCGAGTCGACTTTGCTCGAATCCGGGCGATGATCCCCATTCCCAACCTGATCGAGATTCAGAGGAAGTCTTACGAGCGCTTTTTGCAGATGAGCTTGCTTCCGTCCGAGCGCCACGACCTCGGGCTTCAGGCTGTCTTCAAGTCGATATTCCCCATCACCGACTTCCGCGAGAACTGCGAGCTCCAATTCGTCGAGTACGCGATCGGTGTATGGGAGTGCAAGTGCGGGCGCCTCGAGGGACTGTCTCACCTGCGGCCCAAGTGTGTGAGCTGCGGCGCCTCCGTTCGAACGAACCCAATGGGCGATCGCGAGATCCCTTGTCCGTCTTGTGGCAAGGCGAACGAGAACCGCGGCACGGTGTGCGACACCTGCGGCGACTCCGTCGGTTTGAAGCTGAAGTATGACGTCGAGGAGTGTCAAGAGAGGGGCATGACCTACTCCGTTCCCCTCAAGGTGACGATTCGCCTCACCGTCTACGACAAGGATCCGGAGTCGGGGGTGCGCTCCATCCGCGACATCAAGGAACAGGAGGTCTACTTCGGGGACATCCCCTTGATGACGGACAACGGCACCTTCATTATCAACGGTACCGAGCGAGTCATCGTTTCGCAGCTTCATCGCTCTCCCGGTGTTTTCTTCCACGAGGTGGACAAGAACTCCTACCTCGCACAGATCATCCCCTACCGGGGCTCGTGGGTGGAGTTCGAGTTCGATCAAAAGAATCTGCTCTACGTCCGTATCGATCGCAAGCGCAAGTTCCTCGCATCCGTTTTCATGAGAGCTCTCGGGCTCCGGACCGACGAGGAAATTCTGCGACAGTTCTACAAGGTTTTCGCGGTTACGGTTCGCGACCAGAAGCTCTACTTGCCTGTATCGAAGGCTCTGCTCGGCCGACGGCTCGGTCAGGACGTGACCGCGCCCGGCGGGAAGGAGCCGGTCGTCGCTTCAGGCAAGCGCATCACTCGTCTCGCCTACGAGAAGATTGAAAAGGCGGGCATCACGGAGGTCGAGCTCACGGCCGCCGATCTCGAGGGTGCGCATTCCATCGCCGATATCGTCAATGAGGAGACCGGAGAGGTGCTCGTCGACTGCAACGACGCGATTACCCCGGAGAACCTCGCTGAGCTCTTCGAGAACGGTATCTCCGCTCTCGAGATCTTCTATCCGGAGACCGACGACGTCGGGCAGATCATGTCCCTCACGGCCAAGAAGGACACCGTCCGGAGCAGTGAGGAGGCTCTCATCGAGATCTATCGGCGCCTGAGACCGGGCGACCCGCCCACACTCGAAAGCTCTCGCTCGCTCTTTCAGGGAATGTTCTTCAACTCTCAGAAGTACGATTTTTCGCGGGTCGGTCGCCTGAAGCTCAACACCAAGCTCGGCCTCGAAGGGGACCTGGAGCAGAGGCTTCTGGAGGCGCGCGACTTCTTCGCGGTCATTCAGTATTTGCTAAAGCTGCCGGGCAACGTCGGCAACGTGGACGATATCGACCACTTGGGAAATCGACGGGTTCGCTCCGTTGGCGAGCTGCTCGAAAACCAGTTCCGGATCGGTCTCGTCCGCATGGAACGTGCGATCAAGGAGAAGATGAGCGTCTATCAGGAGATGGCGACTGCCATGCCCCACGACCTCATCAATGCCAAGCCCGCCATGGCGGCGGTCAGGGAGTTCTTCGGTTCCTCTCAGCTGTCGCAGTTCATGGATCAGACGAACCCCCTTTCCGAGGTGACCCACAAGCGGCGGCTTTCGGCCCTCGGTCCGGGAGGTCTGTCCCGCGAGCGCGCGGGTTTCGAAGTCCGTGATGTGCACCCCACGCACTACGGCCGCATCTGTCCTATCGAGACGCCGGAGGGACCCAACATCGGTCTCATCAGCTCGCTGTCCTGTTATGCCAGGATCAACGAGTACGGCTTCATCGAGAGCCCCTACAAGAGCGTGCACGATGGTCGGGTCATCGACCACGTTCAGGTCACGGCGACGGGCGACTCTGGCTACTCGGTCGGCGAGATCGTGGAGCTCAAGTCGTTCGAGCGCGAGGTGGCCAAGGTGAGCCGCGCCTCAGGAAAGCCGCCCGAAGCCGAGCCGCACGCCTTCTATCTCTCCGCTTGGGAGGAGGATCGGCACATCATCGCGCAGGCGAATGCCAAGGTCGACGAGGGCGGCACTCTCTCCGCCGACCGAGTGAACTGCCGCCAGGCGGGAAACTTCGTTCTCGCGCCGCGTGACCAAATCAACTACATCGACGTTTCGCCGAAGCAGCTCGTCTCGGTCGCGGCGTCGCTCATTCCGTTCCTCGAGAACGATGACGCCAATCGGGCGCTCATGGGGTCGAACATGCAACGGCAGGCAGTCCCGCTGCTTTGCTCCGAAGCTCCCGTCGTGGGCACGGGGATGGAGTACGCGACCGCGCGCGACTCGGGCGCCGTCGTCGTGTGCCGAAGGGGCGGCGTCGTCGATTCCGTCGACTCGCGACGTATCATCGTGCGGGTCGAGGAAGCTTCCGGAAAGCGGGCCAAGGAGATCGGCGCCGATATCTACAACCTCACCAAGTTCAAGCGCTCGAACCAGAACACCTGCATGAACCAGCGACCCATCGTCCGGGTCGGCGACCGGATCGAGAAGGGGCAGGTCATCGGTGACGGGCCTTGCACCGACCAAGGCGAGCTCGCGCTCGGTCGTAACGTCCTCGTGGCCTTCATGCCCTGGCGGGGCTACAATTTCGAGGACGCCATCCTCGTCTCCGAGAAGCTCGTCAAAGACGACGCCTATACTTCCATCCACATCGAGGAGTTCGACACCGAATCGCGGGACACCAAGCTCGGACCCGAAGAGATCACGAGGGATATTCCGAACGTTTCGGAGAGCTTTCTCGCGAACCTCGACGAGTCGGGCATCATCCGCATCGGTGCCTCCGTCAAACCGGGCGATATCCTCGTCGGCAAAGTCACGCCCAAAGGCGAGACCCAGCTTACTCCCGAGGAAAAGCTCCTCCGCGCGATTTTCGGAGAGAAGGCCGGCGACGTGCGCGACGCCTCTTTGACCTGTCCTCCGGGTATCGAGGGGATCGTCGTCGACGTCAAGATCTTCTCGCGCAAGGGCGTCGAGAAGGACGAGCGGGCCAAGGCCATCGAGACGGACGAGCTCGCGATGCTCGAGAAGAACTTGAACGACGAGATCCGCATCCTCAAAGAAGAGAGAAACAAGCGCGTCATCGACCGTCTAGCGGGCGGTGTTCTGGAAGAGGACCTCGTGAATCCCAGAACGGGCGAGAAGATTCTCACAAAGAGCACGAAGCTCACTAGGGACATGTTGAGGGAACTTCGTCCCGCCTACCTCGGACTTCTCGAGACCGACATCTCGGCCGATGTGCTCGACGAGATCCAGGAGATCGAGGACAAGACCGAGAGACAGATCGAGGTACTCAAGGCTCTTTTCGAGGAGCGAATGACGCGCCTCCAAAAAGGTGACGAGCTGCCGCCGGGCGTCATCAAAATGGTCAAGGTCTATGTCGCCATGAAACGCAAGCTTTCCGTCGGTGACAAGATGGCGGGACGACACGGCAACAAAGGTGTCATCGCGAAGATCGTACCCGAGGAGGATATGCCCTATCTTCCCGACGGGTCGCCGGTCGAGATCATCCTCAATCCACTCGGCGTGCCGTCGCGAATGAACGTCGGCCAGATCCTCGAGACGCATCTCGGTTGGGCCGGCAAGGTGCTCGGCATGCATTTCGCGACTCCCGTGTTTGACGGAGCTTCGGAGGCTCAGATCAAGGAGCTTCTGGGGCGGGCCAACGGCAAGCTGGAGGCGAACGGCGAGCTGAGGCCCAATACGCTCATGGGTGGGAAGACGAGACTTCACGACGGCATGACCGGGGAAGGCTTCGAGCAGCCGGTGACGGTGGGCTATATCTACATGCTGAAGCTCTCCCATCTCGTGGACGACAAGATGCACGCTCGTAGCATCGGCCCTTACAGCCTCATTACCCAGCAACCACTCGGTGGCAAGGCCCAGTTCGGAGGGCAGCGGTTCGGCGAGATGGAGGTCTGGGCGCTCGAGGCCTATGGTGCCGCCCATACACTCCAAGAGCTGCTGACTGCGAAGTCCGACGACGTCTACGGCCGTGCCAAGATCTACGAGGCCATCGTCAAGGGCGATACGTCCTTTACGCCGGGCCTGCCAGAGTCCTTCAACGTATTGATTCGCGAGCTCCAGAGCCTCTGTCTGGATGTCGAGCTGCTCAAGACGAAGGACTAGCAGGGGCACCTTCGATGTTTCGCAACATTGTTTCGTAACTAGATCGGGAGGAAGAACTTGAAAGCCTTCGCAACCCTTCGCGACAAAGGCAACCTCGTGGTGGACTTCGATGCCATCAAGATCAGTCTGGCATCTCCAGAGAAGATTCGGGCCTGGTCTCACGGCGAGGTGACGAAGCCGGAAACGATCAACTACCGCACTTTCAAGCCTGAACGAGATGGCTTGTTCTGCGCGAAGATCTTCGGCCCGGTGGCCGACTGGGAGTGCCTATGCGGCAAGTACAAACGCATGAAACACCGGGGGGTCATCTGCGACAAATGCGGCGTCGAAGTGACTCAGTCCAAGGTGCGCCGAGAGAGGCTCGCTCACATCGAGCTCGCCTGCCCCGTTTCGCACGTCTGGTTCTTCAAGGGCCTGCCGAGTCGAATCGGGCATCTGCTAGATATGTCTCTGCGCGACCTGGAGAGAGTCCTTTACTTCGAGTCCTACGTCGTGATCGATCCCGGAGACACTCCGCTCAAGGAAAAGGAGCTTCTCTCCGAAGAGCGGTATCGCGAGATGCGCCAGGAGCACAAGCAGAAGTTCCAGGCCGAAATGGGCGCGGAGGCGATCAAAGAGCTTCTGCGACGCATCGAGATCGAGGAGCTCTCCGAAGACCTTCGGGAGGCGATGAAGACCGAGACATCGCTTCAGAAGAAGTTGAAATTCGCCAAGCGTCTCAAGGTCGTCGAGGCTTTCCGCAAGTCGAACAATCGGCCCGAGTGGATGATTCTAGACGTCATCCCCGTCATCCCGCCGGAGCTCCGGCCTCTCGTGCCTCTCGACGGCGGTCGTTTCGCGACGAGTGACCTCAACGATCTCTATCGCCGCGTCATCAATCGCAACAATCGATTGAAGAAGCTCATGGAGTTGAAGGCCCCCGACGTGATCGTGCGCAACGAGAAGCGCATGCTCCAGGAAGCTGTCGACGCTCTGTTCGACAACGGTCGCCGGGGTCGAGTTCTTCGCGGCGCCAACAACCGTCCGTTGAAATCTCTGTCCGATACGCTCAAGGGCAAGCAAGGACGCTTCCGCCAGAACTTGCTCGGAAAACGTGTCGACTACTCCGGGCGTTCCGTCATCGTGGTCGGCCCTGAGCTCCATCTCCACCAGTGCGGGCTTCCCAAGAAGATGGCGCTTGAGCTCTTCAAGCCGTTCATCTACAACAAGCTCGAGCAGGTCGGTCTTGCGACGACGATCAAGGCCGCAAAGGAAATGGTCGAGGCTCAGAGACCCGAGGTATGGGACTTTCTCGAAGAGGTCATTCGAGAGCATCCAGTGCTCCTGAATAGAGCCCCCACCCTGCACCGGTTGGGGATTCAGGCCTTCGAGCCGGTTCTCGTGGAGGGCAAGGCGATCCGGATCCACCCCCTCGTTTGTACCGCATTCAATGCGGACTTCGACGGTGATCAGATGGCGGTCCATATTCCGCTATCGCCGGAATCCCAGATCGAGGCATCGATGCTCATGCTGGCCTCGCGCAATATTCTTTCGCCCGCCAATGGACAGCCTCTCGCCATTCCAACTCAGGACATGGTGCTCGGATGCTACTACTTGACGAAAGAAAAGAAAGGCGCCAAGGGCGAGGGTTGCGCTTTCGCGTCGATGGACGACGTCATGCTCGCGCTCGAAGCCGGAGCATTGGAGATGCTGTCTCCTATCCGGCTCTTGTACACGGGCGAGTTCATCGATCTCACGACAGCCTTCAACCATCAGGACGTCGTTCACGCTGAGCTCGTCGAGTTCGAGAACGAGATCGTCGAGACGACCGTGGGTCGTGTGATCTTCAACGACAGTTTGCCTCCTGAGATTCCCTTCATCAATGGGCTCTTCAAGAAGAAGGGTCTCGGCAACCTCGTCAATTTCTGTTATCTCCGCCACGGTCTCGAAATGACGGTCGAGATGCTGGACTCCTTGAAACAGCTGGGATTCCTCTACGCGACGAAGAGTGGCGTTTCCATCGGGATCGAAGATCTCGTCATCCCGAGCGAGAAGAACCAGCTCGTCGATCGAGCGCTCTCCGAGGTCAAGGAAGTCGACGATCAGTACCGCGAGGGCGCGATCACGAAAGGCGAGCGCTACAACAAGGTCATTGCCATTTGGTCGAACGTCACCGACAAGGTCGCGCAAGAGATGTTCGAAGAGATGGAGCGTCAAGAGCGAGACAACGCGCTTTTCAATCCGGTCTACATGATGGCGGATTCCGGAGCTCGAGGCAGCAAACAGCAAATTCGTCAGCTTGCCGGCATGCGGGGCCTCATGGCGAAGCCGTCGGGCGAGATCATCGAGACGCCCATCACGAGCAATTTCCGGGAAGGCCTTACGGTGTTGCAGTACTTCATCTCGACTCACGGCGCGCGGAAGGGTCTGGCCGATACCGCTCTCAAGACGGCGGATTCGGGCTACCTCACGCGGCGCCTCGTCGATGTCGCTCAGGACGTAATCATCTCCGAGGACGACTGCGGTACCGTCAGCGGGATCTACGTGGGGGCGATCATCGAAGCCGGCGAGGTCATCGAAGCTCTCCGCGATCGCATCGTGGGACGGGTCAGCCTCGAGACCATCAAGGACAGCTTCACTGGTGAGACCATCATCTCTCCCAACGAGGAGATCACCGAAGCCGTCGCCAATTCCGTCCAGAACACCGGCGTCGACCGCGTCAAGATTCGTTCGGTTCTGACCTGCGAGTCCCTGCGCGGCGTCTGCGCCCAGTGCTACGGTCGCAACCTCGCGAGCGGCCGACTCGTCGATCACGGTGAGGCGGTCGGCGTCATCGCGGCCCAGTCGATTGGAGAGCCCGGAACGCAGCTCACGATGCGTACTTTCCACATCGGTGGCACCGCGAGCCGCGTCGCGGAGCAGTCGACTCTCGAGTCCAAGAACACAGGGACGGTCAAGTTCGTCAACCTCTCCACCGTAAAGGATCGAGGTGGTGACCTCGTCGTCATGAACCGGGCGGGGCAGATCCTTATCCTGGACGACAAGGGTCGGGAGCGCGAGCGTTATCCCGTCGTCTACGGCGCTCGGCTCAAGGTGAAAGACGGTCAGGGGATCGAGGAGAACGTGACTTTCGTCGAGTGGGACCCCTATACCTTCTCCATCCTCACAGAAGAGGGCGGGACCGCGCACTTCAAGGATGTTGTGCAAGGCGTCACCGTGCACGAGGAGGTGGACGAGGTCACAGGTCTCTCCATGCCCGTCATCGTGGAATCGGCGGACGAGAAACGTCAGCCGACGATCATCATCAAGGATGCCAAACGGAGGGAGGTCAAGAGCTACCTTCTTCCGTCCGGTGCCCACTTGATGGTGGCCGATGGTGACGAGGTCCGACCGGGCGCGGTCCTCGCGAAGATTCCTCGAGAGACGACGAAGACCAAAGACATCACGGGCGGTCTGCCTCGAGTCGTCGAGCTCTTCGAGGCCCGGAAGCCAAAGGACCCCGCGGTCATCACGGAGGTCGACGGCGTCATCAACTACGGTGGCATCGCCAAGGGTATGCGGAAGATCTCGGTCGTCTCGGAAACCGCCGAGGCCCGCGAGTATGCTGTTCCGCGTGGCGTCCACATCAACGTCCAAGAGGGTGAACGGGTCAAGGCCGGTGAGCCATTGATGGACGGGCCCATCAACCCGCACGACATCTTGAATGTGCTCGGTGAGGGTGCCCTTCAAGAATATCTCGTCAACGAGATCCAGGAGGTCTATCGACTCCAGGGTGTTCTGATCAACGACAAGCACATCGAGGTCATTGTCCGGCAGATGATGCGTTGGGTGAAGGTCGAAACGGTCGGAGACACCGAGCTTCTGATCGACGAGACCATCGACCGATTCAAGTTCACCGAGGCCAATGAGAAGGTCGTCGCGGCTGGCTGGCGTCCCGCTACGGGCCGACCCCTGCTGCTCGGCATCACCAAGGCGTCGCTATCGACAGACAGCTTCATCTCGGCGGCGTCCTTCCAGGAGACGACCCGAGTTCTCACCGAAGCGAGCATTAGTGGACGGGTGGACTATCTCCGCGGTTTGAAGGAGAACGTGATCATGGGTCGCCTCATTCCAGCTGGAACGGGCCTGGAGGTCCACCGCCAGGTGGTCATTGCGGACGCCCAGCCCCTCGAGCGTCAGCCGGAGCTTCCAGGAGAGGATCTCGATTTGGAAATGCAGTACCTCGTGGAAGGGCAGACCTCAGCGGAGGACATCGAGTCGGTCTAGGAGCGAGCGGATGCGAGCCGGCCGAGAGGAATCGCGTCATGCCGGAGCGCGAGCGAAGGCATGTTCCGAGGGAATCGTCCGCATCGGGCTCCTTCGAAGGAATGAGATGTGAGCCCGAAGGGCGAATAATTCGGCCGTCCTCCCCGAGCGAAGAGCGAGGGGAGCGAACGAGCCGAAGAGGCGAGTGAGCACTAGAAGGACGAGCCGTTGCAGCGGTTTAGAGCTTGACAGTTCGCGCTGTCGTTGTTAGACTCGGCGGGTTGTCCCGAAGCCGGTCTTAGGTTTCGGGATTTCTTTTGCGGCGTTAAGTATTTAGCAGAGAGTGATTTAGGAATTGCCAACTTTTAGTCAGCTGGTTCGGAAGGGGCGAAAGCGAACGGGCTCCAAAACAGATAGCCCGGCGCTCCAGCGATGTCCCCAGAGGCGTGGCGTGTGCATCCGTGTCTTCATTTCGACACCAAAGAAGCCAAACTCGGCGCTTCGAAAAGTGGCGCGAGTCCGATTGACTAACGGCATAGAGGTGACGACCTACATCCCGGGCGTCGGCCACAACTTGCAGGAGCACTCGATCGTTCTCATCCGGGGTGGCCGCGTCAAGGATCTGCCCGGTGTTCGCTATCACGTCGTGCGCGGTTCGCTCGATGCGGTCGGAGTGGAGGGTCGGAAGAACGGCCGCTCCAAGTACGGGACGAAGCGACCCAAGTCGTAGGACGTTCGGATTAGAGCGAAGAGATGCCAAGGCGACGAGAAGTACAGAAGCGGTTGCCGATTCCCGATCCGCTCTACAACAGCGGTTTGGTGACGAGCTTCATCGCCGTCATCATGAAGCAAGGAAAAAAGTCCACTGCGGAGAGGCTCGTATATCAAGCCCTCAAAAAGATCGAAGAGCGAACGTCGGATGACCCTCTGAAGGTCTTCAAGAAAGCGATCGATAACGTCAAGCCCACGTTGGAGGTCAAGAGCCGCCGAGTGGGAGGCAGTAACTACCAGGTGCCTATCGAAGTGCGTCCGGAGCGCAGGACCGCTCTGGCGCTCAGGTGGCTGGCCAATTTTGCCCGTGCCCGTCCGGAGAAGACGATGGTCGAAAAGCTCGCCAACGAGCTCCTCGACGCATCCCAGAACCGGGGGGTTGCGGTGAAGAAGCGAGAGGACACGCATAGGATGGCGGAGGCCAACAAGGCTTTCGCGCATTATCGTTGGTGACGCTTTTCTTTTAGCGCTTTCGCGCATCGCATTCGAGGCTATTGGGTTCCCCGGCCCGGATGTCGTTACTTAGTATCAAGGGCGCTAGTCCTTGGCGAGGGAACGAAAAAATCTTTCGACAGGAAAGAGCTTATTTCCGTTTGATTTTAGAACGACACCATGGCCCGCAAGGTACCTCTTTCGAGGACGCGCAATATCGGCATCATGGCCCACATCGATGCCGGTAAGACGACGACGACGGAGCGCATCCTCTATTACACCGGCATCACCTACAAGCTGGGCGAGGTTCACGAGGGTACTGCCACCATGGATTGGATGAAGCAGGAGCAAGAGCGCGGCATTACCATTACGTCGGCGGCGACCACGTGCTTCTGGAAGGATTACCGCATCAATATTATCGACACGCCGGGACACGTGGATTTCACCGCCGAAGTGGAGCGCTCCCTCCGAGTTTTGGACGGCGCGGTCGCCGTCTTCTGTGCGGTGGGAGGGGTCGAGCCCCAGTCGGAGACGGTGTGGCGGCAAGCCGACAAGTACGGAGTTCCCCGCATTGCTTTGGTGAACAAGATGGATCGCGCCGGTGCTGATTTTCCTCGAGCGGTGTCCATGATCCGCGAGCGACTCGGTTCGAATCCGGTCCCGATTCAAATTCCGATTGGCGCCGAGGAGAAATTCGTAGGGGTGGTCGATCTCGTTCGAAACAGGGCCGTTGTCTACAAGGACGAGACGCTCGGTGCGGAATACGAGTTGACGGAGATTCCCAGTGAGCTCGCGGCGGACGCCAAGCAAGCGCGCGAGAAGCTCATCGAGGCCGCCTGCGAGGCGGACGACGCGCTGATGGCGAAATATCTCGAGGGCGAAGGTGTCTCCGAGGACGAGATCCTGGCTGGTCTGCGGAAGGGGGCCATCGGGCTCAAGCTTGTCCCCGTGCTCTGCGGCTCGTCGTTCAAGAACAAGGGGGTTCAACCTCTGCTCGATGCGGTCGTGGACTTTCTACCCTCACCGACAGACGTTCCTCCGATCGTCGGGACCTCCGTCGATTCCGAGGAGCCGATCGGGCGGCCCTCCGATGACAATGCACCGTTCTCGGCCCTGATCTTCAAGATCATGACGGATCCCTACGTCGGACAGCTCGCTTTCTTTCGCGTCTACTCCGGCTACCTCGAATCCGGATCCCACGTTCTCAACTCTGGTACGGGCAAGACCTATCGCATCGGCCGCCTCCTGAAGATGCACGCCAACAAGCGGGAGGACATCAAGGCCGTCTACTCTGGTGACATCGCCGCCGCAGTCGGCCTCCGCAACGTACAGACTGGCGACACCATTTGCGACGCGGATCATCCCGTTGTCCTCGAGTCAATGGATTTCCCCGAGCCGGTGATTTCCGTCGTTATCGAGCCCAAGACAAAAGCGGACCAGGAGAAGCTGGGTGTTGCACTTTCGAAGCTCACTCAGGAAGACCCGACCTTCAAAGTCTTCACGGATCCTGACACGGCCCAGACCATCATAAGCGGTATGGGCGAGCTCCATCTCGAGATAGTCGTCGATCGTCTCCTGCGCGAGTTCAACGTGGCGGCCGGCGTGGGAAAGCCTCAGGTGGCCTACAAGGAGACGATTCGCGCGACCGCCAAGGCCGAGGGGCGTTACATCCGACAGAGCGGTGGCCGGGGGCAGTTCGGTCACGTATGGATCCAGGTCGAGCCGAAGCCTGGCGTCAAGTTCGAGTTCGTCAACAAAATCCACGGCGGCGCGATTCCGAAAGAGTTCGTTCCGGCGATACACAACGGGGTCAAGGAAGCGATGGAGCAGGGACCGCTCGCGAGCTACCCGATGGTGGACGTTTCGGTCACCCTATACGACGGATCGTTTCACACCGTGGACAGCTCCGAGATGGCCTTCAAGATCGCTGGCTCGATGGCCTTCAAGAGTGCCGTGCGCAGTGCCGACCCGGTGCTGCTCGAGCCGGTCATGCATGTCGAAGTGGTCGTTCCCGAAGACTACATGGGAGACGTCATGGGAGATCTGAACTCGCGGCGCGGCCGCATCCAGGGAATGGCTGCGAGAGGCAACGTTCAGGTTATTACGGCGCTGGTGCCTTTGGCGGAGATGTTCGGCTACGCAACCGACCTTCGATCCGCCACTCAAGGACGCGCCACGTATACGATGCACTTTCATCAGTACGAGCAAGCCCCCAAGAGCGTGGGCGAAGAGGTTGTTGCGAAGGTGACGGGTCGGTAGTGTGCAGTCACCGAGAAACTAGGAGTAGGAAGTCTCATGTCGAAAGAGAAATTCGACCGAAGTAAGCCACATCTGAACGTCGGGACGATAGGTCACGTGGACCATGGGAAGACGACGTTGACGGCAGCGATAACGAAGGTGTTGGCGAAGGCTGGAGGAGGCTCGTTCCGGAGCTTCGATTCGATCGACAACGCTCCGGAGGAGCGTGAGCGGGGCATCACGATAGCGACGGCGCATGTGGAGTACACGACTGCGAACCGTCACTACGCGCACGTGGACTGTCCTGGTCACGCGGATTACGTGAAGAACATGATCACGGGAGCGGCGCAGATGGACGGAGCGATCCTGGTGGTCTCGGCGGCGGATGGGCCGATGCCTCAGACGCGGGAGCACATTTTGTTGGCTCGTCAGGTAGGAGTTCCGTATATCGTGGTTTTCCTGAACAAGGTGGACATGGTGGACGACGAGGAGCTTCTGGACCTGGTGGAGTTGGAGGTTCGGGAGCTGTTGTCGACGTACGATTTTCCTGGGGACGACATCCCGATAATCCGAGGCAGCGCGCTGAAGGCGTTAGAGGGAGAAGAAGCGGAAGAGAAGCCGGTCCACGAGCTGATGGCGGCGTTGGACGACTACATTCCCATGCCTGAGCGGGACGTGGACAAGGATTATCTGATGCCGATCGAGGACGTGTTCTCGATTTCTGGACGCGGGACGGTGGTGACGGGCCGAATCGAGCGAGGAGTGGTGAAGGTCGGCGAGGAGATCGAGATTGTCGGCATCCGTGAGACGCGCAAGAAGGTCGTGACGGGTGTCGAGATGTTCAAGAAGCTTTTGGACCAAGGCCAAGCTGGTGACAACGTGGGAGTTCTTCTCCGAGGCACGGAGCGGACGGACGTGGAGCGCGGGATGGTCCTGGCGAAGCCGGGCTCGATCAAGCCGCACACGAAGTTCAAGGCGGAGGTCTATGTGTTGTCGAAGGAAGAGGGAGGCCGTCATACGCCGTTTTTCAAGGGATATCGTCCGCAGTTCTACTTCCGGACGACGGACGTGACGGGCACGTCAGAGCTGCCGGAAGGTGTCGAGATGGTGATGCCCGGCGACAATACGAGCCTTACGATCGACTTGATCACGCCGATCGCGATGGAGAAGGGTCTTCGCTTCGCCATCCGCGAGGGCGGGCGCACCGTCGGCGCCGGCACAATCACCGAGGTCATCGAATAGAGGAGCCTCTGCCTTCGCGAGGCTAGGGCGGACTAAAAGAGGGAAGAGAAAGTGATAAGCGAGAAAATCCGAATCCGGCTCAAAGCCTACGACTATCGGATTCTTGACCAGTCGACCCACGAGATCGTGGAGACGGCGAAGCGGACCGGTGCCCGCATTGCGGGGCCAATCCCCCTCCCAACGGTGAAGAACAAGTGGACGGTCCTGCGCTCGCCCCACGTCGACAAGAAATCCAGAGAACAGTTCGAGATCCGTACGCACAAACGGCTCTTGGACATTTTCGAGCCGACGCCTCAGACGGTGGATGCGCTGATGCGGCTGGACCTGCCAGCCGGCGTGGACGTCGAGATCAAAGCCTTTGGCAAAGAGCATTCGAAATGACCGCGATCATCGGCAGGAAAATCGGAATGACCCAGCGTTTCACGGACGACGGCACCGTCGTTCCACTGACCGTCCTCAAGGCGGGCCCCTGCGTCGTCGTCCAACTGAAGACGGAAGATCGTGACGGATATCGCGCGGTCCAGATCGGGCTCGTCGAAGCCGGAGGAAAGGCGAATCGTCCGATGGAAGGTCACTTCCGGAAAGCTGGCGTAGCGCCCTGTCGCGTGCTGCGGGAGTTCGAGGTCGAGCCTGAAGCCGAAATGAAGGTCGGAGAGTCCATCAAAGTCTCGATCTTTCACGCTTCCGATACGGTGAATGTGACGGGCGTCAGCAAAGGCAAGGGTTTCGCTGGCGTGATGAAACGTCATGGCTTCGGCGGTGGCAAGGCGTCGCACGGCTCGATGCATCATCGCGGGCCGGGTTCGATCGGCCAGTCGGCCTACCCTTCCCGCGTGCTACCCGGCATGCGCTCGCCGGGTCAAATGGGTGACAAGAAAATCACCACAAGGAACCTCGAGGTTGTTGACGTCATCGAGGAAGAAGACTTGATTCTCATCAAAGGCGCAGTTCCCGGAGCGAACGGTGGCTACGTCGAGATCGTGAAGGCCGCCTCGGTTGCGGCCACGGCCGGCACGGCCAAGGAGAAGAGCGGCGATGCCTAGTGTTCCCCTGGTGGATGTGGGGGGGGGTGCCCGCGGTGAAAAGTCGCTGAGCGACGCCGTCTTCGGCGTGACTCCCAATCGTCATCTGCTCTATGAGGCGGTGAAACACTACCGGGCGAGGTCCCATCGCGGGACCCACGCGACCAAGAACCGCGCGCTCGTGCGCGGTGGTGGCGCCAAGCCCTGGCGTCAGAAAGGCACCGGGCGCGCTCGCGTGGGATCGAGCCGAAACCCGCTCTGGAGAAAGGGTGGAACGGTATTCGGCCCTCAACCACGCGACTACGGGTTCAAGCTCAATGGTAAGGTCCAGCGGGGTGCACTCCGTTCCGCACTGTCCCTTCGGGTCAAGGAGGATGCGGTGACGGTCGTGCCGTCGCTCGCATGGGAGGCCCCTAGCACCAAGACCCTCAAGCAAAAGCTCGAGCAGCTCGGCGTCGGCTCGGGCCGCGTGCTCCTCGTGGAACTGAAGCCGTCGGAAGGCCTGTACCTTTCGGCCCGCAACCTCCAGAAGGTAAGCGTCCGATCGGCGGGGGCCGTCCACGCCTATGACGTCCTGGCGGCGCAAAATCTCATCATTTCGGAAGAGGCTGCGCTCAATTTGGAAGAGAGGCTTCAGCGATGAATCAACACGACGTTATTCGAGGGCCCCTCATTACCGAAAAGGCGACGCTCTTGAAAGACCACCACCGGACGCTCGTTTTCCGCGTGGCGGTCGGTGCGAACAAGACCGAGATTAGAAACGCCGTGGAGAAGCTCTTCGGCGTGAAGGTCTCCGGAGTGTGCACGACGAAGATGAACGGTAAGCTCAAGCGCTATGGCCGTTTCGAAGGCAAGAGACCGGACTGGAAGAAAGCCTTCGTGACGCTGCGCGCCGGCGAGAAGATGATCGAGTTCTTCGAGGGAGTCTGATAAACGATGGCGATCAAGAAATTCAGCCCCACGTCGCCTGGACGTCGCTTCTATACGGTACAGAGCTTCGAAGAGCTCACGGAGAAGAAGCCATTCAAGGCTCTAACCGAGGCCAAGAGCGGCAGCGGTGGACGCAATTCGGGGGGACGTATCACCGTTCGTTTCCGCGGTGGCGGACACAAGCAGCGCTATCGCGTCATCGACTTCAAACGGAAGAAGACTGATGTTCCGGCGAAAGTGGCTTCGATCGAATACGACCCGAACCGCTCCGCGCGGGTTGCTCGGATTCACTATGCGGATGGAGAGAAAGCCTACATTATTCATCCCGTCGGCCTGAAAGTCGGAGACTCCGTGGTCAGCAGCGAAACCGCGGACATCTTGCCGGGGAATTGCCTTCCCCTCGCGCGGATGCCCTTGGGCACGATGGTACACAATATCGAGCTCAAGCCCGGCAAGGGCGGCCAGATGGCGCGAAGCGCGGGCGCCGGTGCTCAGGTCGTGGCCAAAGACGGAAAGTACGCCCAGCTCAAGCTGCCCTCCGGAGAGGTTCGCGTCGTCCACAAACTGTGTCGCGCCACCGTCGGCCAGGTCGGCAACGTAGAGCACGAGAACGTTAGCCTCGGAAAAGCGGGGCGAAAGCGTTGGCTCGGACGCAGGCCGCACAACCGCGGCGTAACGATGAATCCCGTCGATCATCCGCACGGTGGCGGCGAGGGCAAGACTTCTGGCGGGCGTCACCCCGTCACACCATGGGGCGTGCCCACAAAAGGCTACAAGACGCGGAACAACAAGCGCACCGACAAGTTCATCGTGCGCGGCCGTGGTAAGAAGAGGGGTTAGACAGTATGGCCAGATCGCTGAAGAAGGGGCCGTTCGTCGACAACAGCTTGATGCACAAGATCGACATCATGAACGATGGCGGCGACAAGAAGGTCCTCAAGACCTGGTCGCGGCGTTCGACCGTCGTTCCTGAGATGGTGGGTCATACGGTCGCCGTTCACAACGGCAAGAAGTTCATTCCGGTTTACGTGACCGAGAACATGGTGGGCCACAAGTTGGGCGAGTTCTCCCCGACGCGTACCTTCCGTGGTCACACGACCAAAACGGACAAGGCGTCCAAGGTCGCCAGATAGAGTTTCGGAGGCGAGATCACGATGGTGGAAGCAAGGGCGACGGCCAAATACGTCAGAGGTTCGCCGTCGAAGGCACGGCTAGTCATCGATCTCATTCGCGGGAAGAAAGCCGCGGAAGCGCTTTCGATTCTCCGGAACACCAACAAGAGGGTTTGTCGCCCTTTGGAGAAAGTTCTTCGCTCGGCCATCGCGAACGCTCAGCAAAAGGCCGTGGAGGAAGCAAAGAGAATCGACGAGGACGATCTCGTCGTGAGCGCGGCCTACGCCAACTCGGGGCCGACGCTCAAGCGGATTCGTCCCGCGCCGATGGGACGCGCGTTTCGGATCATCCACCGCACTTCACACCTCACGATTCAGGTGTCGGAGCAGGAACAAGACTAGTCAAAACAATGAACGGGAAACGGTAAGGTCAGCATGGGTCAGAAAGTACATCCCTACGGATTTCGTCTCGGCTACAACAAAACGTGGCGCTCGCGCTGGTATGCGGAGCGAGACTACGGAATGCTGCTTCACGAAGACCTGAAGCTGAAGCGTCAGCTCAAAAGGCGTTTTTCGCACGCTGGTGTGTCGCGCGTCGAGATCGAGCGGGCCGCCAACAAGCTCAAGATCAACATCCACACTTCGCGGCCTGGCATCATCATCGGCAGGAAGGGAACCGAGGTCGACAAGCTCAAGCAGGAGGTCCAGTCGAAGACCCAGCGCGAGGTCTACATCAACATTATCGAGGTATCGAAGCCGGAATTGGACGCCCAGCTGATGGCAGAGTCCATCGCCTTGCAGCTCGAAAAGAGGATCGCTTTCCGCCGCGCGATGCGAAAGTCGGTCGATGCGACAATGCGCTTCGGCGCGATGGGTATCCGGGTGCGTTGTGCGGGCCGTCTCAACGGTGCCGAGATCGCACGCTCCGAATGGTATCTGTTGGGTCAGCTTCCGCTGCACACGCTGCGAGCGGACATCGACTACGGTTTCGCCGAAGCTTTCACGACCTACGGGCAAATCGGAGTGAAGTGCTGGATCTACAAAGGGGAGTCGCTTCCCATCGGCCCGGCCTTTCGCGAGGAAGCCGCCGAGCTCAGCCGGGGACGACGCACGGAGTAATACGCCATGTTGATGCCCAAGAAAGTCAAATTCCGAAAGCAGCAGCGCGGCCGTATGAAGGGCAAAGCGTGGAAGGGCCATACCGTCGCTTTCGGCGACTACGGTTTGAAGGTACTGGAGCCGGGCTGGATTACCGATCGACAGATCGAGGCGGCCCGTGTTGCGATTACGCGCTTCGTGAAGAGGAACGGTCGCGTTTGGATCCGGATCTTTCCGGACAAACCCATCACCAAGAAGCCTCAAGAAACACGTATGGGTAAAGGAAAGGGAAGCCCCGAGCAGTGGGTCTCGGTGGTCAAGCCCGGACGGATTCTTTACGAAATGGAAGGCGTGACGGAAGCGCAGGCCCGGGAGGCGATGAGGCTCGCGGGGCACAAGCTTCCGCTGAAGACGAAGTTCGTGACCCGGTTCGAGGAAGGTTAGCTGCCATGAAGGTAGAAAAAGTACGCGAGTTGGGTGACGAGGAGCTCGAGAGCAAACTTCGGGATCTATCGGAAGAGATCTTCCGTACGCGCATCCAGAAGGAGACGGGACAACTGGACCAATCAGGCAAAGTCCGCAGTCTGAGGCGGGACTTGGCGCGGGCCAAGACAGTAGCGCGGGAGCGCGAGCTCGAGAAGAGCCGGGCCTAGGGCGGGAATCGTCAAGAGGAGCGAAGGAACAGGACCATGCCGAAGGCAACGAAGGTCGGGGTCGTTACAAGCAGTAAGATGAACAAGACCGCGGTAGTCGCGGTCGAGCGGATCGTGCGCCACCCGTTGTACAAGAGAGCGTTCAAGAAGACTTCGAAGTTCATGGTGCACGACGAGGAGAATCGGTGCCGCCCGGGGGATCGGGTACGCATCGTGGAATGCCGCCCGCTGTCCAAGGACAAACGCTGGCGCCTAGTGGAGATCATCGAGTCACCGACCGCTCTCGAGGAGGCCGCCGCGGCTTCCACGCCAGGCCAAGGGGCCTAGGCCGGGAGTCCAGACAAAGATTCGAGATTAAGAGTCGAGAGTAAGTCATGATTCAGATGCAAACGGTACTCGAGGTCGCCGACAACTCGGGTGCCAAGAAAATCTCCTGTATCCACCCACGGGGCGGCGGCGTGGGGCGGATCGCCCACCTGGGTGACGTGATCACGGCTTCGGTGAAGGAAGCGACACCAGAAAGCGCCATCAAGAAGGGCTCGGTCGTGAAGGCCGTGATCGTGCGCACGCGCAAAGAGCAACGGCGTAAAGATGGCACCTATATTCGATTCGACAACAACGCGGCGGTTCTCATCAACGATCAGAACGAGCCCTTGGGAACTCGTGTTTTCGGTCCCGTCGCGCGCGAGCTTCGGGAGAAGAAATTCATGAAGATCGTGTCTTTGGCACCAGAGGTTCTCTGAAGTGGCTGACAAACTACACGTACGGAAGAACGACCAGGTCGAGGTCCGCGGCGGCAAGGATCGCGGGAAACGCGGCAAGGTGTTGCGTGTCATCCCGGCGCGGGAACGGGCGATTGTCGAGCGAGTCAATATGGTCAAGCGACATACTCGCCCCAATCCGCAGCAGAACATCAAGGGCGGTGTCGTGGAGCGGGAGGGCTCGTTGCACGTGAGCAACTTGATGGTCGTTTGCCCGGAGTGTGACCAGAGCACTCGCGTCCGGCACAAAATCCTTTCGGACGGCCGCAAGGTGAGAACCTGTGCGGCTTGCGAAGGGGTGGTCGACAAATGAGCCGTCTGGAGAAGCGGTATCACGAGAGCATCAAGCCGCAGCTCGTGAAGGACCTCGCGCTCGACAATGTTTGGGCCACGCCCAGGATGAGCAAGGTTGTGGTCAATATGGGCATTGGCGAGGCGTCGGCCAATATCAAGCTGCTCGATGCCGCAATGGTCGAGCTCGGCGCCATCGTGGGCCAAAAGCCGGTCATGCGAAGGGCGAAGAAGTCCATCGCCGCCTTCAAACTTCGCGAAGGGCAACCGGTCGGCTGCAGCGTCACACTTCGCGGAAAGAGGATGTACGAGTTCATCGATCGCCTGGTGAACATCGCGCTCCCTCGTGTTCGCGACTTCCGAGGTCTTCCGACCCGCTCGTTCGACGGACGAGGTAATTACACGATGGGGCTAGAGGACCAGCTCATTTTTCCCGAGATCGACTATTCCAGAGTGGATCAGACGCGAGGAATGAACATCACTTTTGTCACTTCGTCGACGAACGACGAAGGTGCTCGACGCTTGCTCGAACTGATGGGCATGCCCTTCAGAAGAACTCAGTAGGAGGCAAGGATTTGGCCAAGAAGTCTGCCGTCGCAAGATCGCTGCGCAAGCCGAAGTTTCATGTGCGTGAGCACAATCGCTGCAACGTCTGCGGCCGTCCGCGAGGTTACTTGAGAAAGTTCCGGCTGTGCCGCTTGTGCTTTCGCAAGCTGGCGCTCGCGGGCGAGATCCCCGGTTTGATGAAATCGAGCTGGTGAGGAGAAGACGAAAATGATGACGGATCCCGTCGCCGACATGTTGACACGCATTCGCAACGCGCTCACCGCTCGGCATACCCGAGTAAACATCCCCGCCTCTAACCTCAAGGTGGAGATCGCGAAGATTCTGAAAGAGGAAGGTTATGTCCACGACTTCGAGCGGGTGGCCGACGACAAACAGGGAGTTCTGAAAATCTCGCTGCGACGCGCCTCCGACGGATCCAACGTCATTCTGGGCCTTCGGCGTGTTTCCCGTCCCGGCTGTCGCATCTACGTCAATAAGGGAGATATCCCCCGGGTTCAGGGAGGCTTGGGAGTCAATATTCTTTCCACGTCGCGCGGACTGATGACGGGTCGGAGAGCGACTCGTGAGGGCGTGGGTGGCGAGATTCTTTGCAACGTGTGGTAACAACCCGAGGATCTATCGATGTCGCGAGTAGGTAGCAAACCAATCCCCGTTCCGAGCGGGGTCAAGGTGAAGATCGAGGACGGCCGAGTGCACGTAGATGGGCCCAAAGGCAAGCTCGCCACTCGACTGCCCGACGGGATTCGCTTCGAAGAGGAGGGCGGAGCTCTGAAGGCGGTCCCGGTGGACGATTCGAGCATGAGAAGGCCGTTCTGGGGACTTGCCCGGAGCCTTGTCGCGAATGCCGTGCACGGCGTTTCGGAGGGCTACGTCAAGGAATTGGATATCGTCGGCATCGGCTACCGCGCGGCGGTCGAGGGCAGGACCATCCAGTTTTCGCTCGGTTATTCCCACCCCATTGCCTTTCCTATTCCGGAGGGGATCGATATCAAGATCGACAAGAACACTCATATCACCGTAAGTGGGTTCGACAAGCAATTGGTGGGACAAGTCGCGGCAAACATTCGGATTCTTCGCAAACCCGATCCCTACAAGCAAAAGGGTATTCGTTACACCGGCGAGCACCTCAAGAAGAAGGCTGGCAAGACCGGAGTGACAACCTAAGAGCGAGCCATGAGAGTTCATAACAAGCTGGAAGCAAAGAGGAGAGTTCACCTTCGTATTCGCAGGAAGGTGGTCGGAACGAGCGATCGTCCGAGGCTCAGTGTTTTCCGAAGCCTCAAGCATATCTATGCGCAGGTCATCGACGACGCTTCGGGCAATACACTCGTGGCCGCAAGTAGCCGCGAGGAAGGTCTCGCGGATGGGCGCAATCGGAAGGGTGCGGCTGTGGTCGGAAAGCTGGTTGCTGAGCGCTGTCGTGAGAAGGGGCTCGATTCCGTCGTCTTCGATCGCGGAGGCGTCAAATATCACGGTCGGGTCCGCGCGCTCGCAGAAGCGGCTCGCGAAGCCGGGTTGAAGTTCTAGCAGGAGGTATTGAGACCAGAGGAGCTATGCGAGAAAAAATCGATTCGAGCGAGCTGGAGCTGAAGGACAATGTCGTCAGCATCAATCGAGTGACCAAGGTCGTCAAGGGAGGCAAGAACCTGTCTTTCCGGGCGCTGGTCGTCGTGGGGGACGGCAACGGTCACGTGGGCTTCGGCCTCGGTAAAGCGAAAGAAGTGCCGTCTGCCATTCGGAAAGGCATCGAGATTGCGAAGAAGAGTCTGGTCAGGGTGCCGCTTTCCGGCGGCAGCATTCCCCACCAGGTGATGGGAATCTACGGTGCGGGACGCGTCCTGCTCAAACCGGCCGTCGAGGGTACTGGCGTCATCGCGGGCGGCCCTGTACGCGCGGTGGTGGAGGCGGCCGGGATCAAGGACATCCTCACGAAATCACTGGGCACTGCCAACCCTCAGAACGTCGTCAAGGCGACGATGGCCGGACTCGCGGCGCTTCGAAATCCCGAGGACGTCGCGCGCCTCCGGGGCAAGGAGCTTTCCGAGGTGACGGGTTAGCGACGGTGGCCAAGAAAAAGGCATCCAAAAGAAAAGGCTCTCTCAAGGTGAAGCTCGTCAAGAGCCTCATTGGCTCGACCAACTATGAACGGCAGGTCGTCCGCGGTCTCGGTCTCAGAAAGCTGCAGTCTACGGCCGAGCTTCAGGATACGAAGGAAATCCGGGGCATGATCGGCAAGGTTTCTCACCTCGTCGATGTCCTCGAAGCGAGAGAGTAGAACGATGAGCTTAGATTCACTCAAACCTGCCGACGGAACGCTCAAGCCCAGGAAGCGCGTGGGCCGCGGACCCGGCTCGGGAACCGGAAAGACGGCGGCGCGAGGCCACAAGGGAGCGAGGTCCCGCTCGGGATACTCCCGAAGGCGCGGATTCGAGGGAGGCCAGATGCCTCTCATCCGACGTGTGCCCAAGCGGGGATTCACCAACATCTTCAAGAAGAACGTCGAAACGGTGAACGTCGGCGAACTGGATCGCTTTGCCGAGGGAACCATCGTAACCCCCGAGCTCTTGGTGCAGAACCGACTGGTGAGGAAGAGCTTTGATGCGATCAAGGTTCTCGGCAACGGTGACCTCACGAAGAAGCTCATCGTTCACGCGCACGGGTTCAGTGCGTCCGCTAAAGCCAAGGTCGAGGCCAGCGGAGGTACGGTGGAGGAGCTCACGGCGTGATCGAGAGCCTCAAGAACATCTTCCGCATTCCGGACCTGAGGAATCGGGTTCTGTTCACTCTGGGAATGCTCGCGGTCTATCGGTTGGGGAACCACATTCCCACACCCGGAGTCGACGCGCGGGCGCTCACGGAATTCTTCGAGCAGAACCGGGGAACATGGTTCGGCTTCGTGGATATGTTCTCGGGGGGCAATCTGTCGCGGGTCACGGTTTTCGCCCTCGGCATCATGCCCTATATCAGCGCCTCGATCATTCTCCAGCTTTTGACGGTGGTCTGGCCCTACCTGGAGAAGCTTTCGAAAGAGGGTGAGCTCGGGCGCAAAAAGATCACCCAATACACTCGTTACGGCACAGTGCTCCTGAGTGTGATCCAGTCGGCGGGCATCGCGGCCTTCTTGCAGAAGACGGAGCTCACCGGCGGGCTCACGCTGGTGGCCAACCCCGGGCTCCCCTTCACCCTGATGACGGTACTGACGCTGACGGCGGGAACGGTCTTCATCATGTGGCTCGGTGAGCAGATCACCGAGCGAGGCATCGGCAACGGGATGTCGCTGCTCATCTTTGCGGGGATCGTGGTCGGATTCCCCCCGGCGATCGTATCCACGATTCGAAACATCTCGACCGGCGAGCAGAGCGTCTTCGGTATCTTGTTGTTGACGGCCTTCATGGTCGCGGTCGTCGGCTTCATCGTCTATGTCGAGCGGGCCCAAAGGCGCATTCCGGTCCAATACGCGAAGCGCGTCGTCGGCCGCCGTATGTATCAGGGGCAGTCGACTCACTTGCCCCTCAAAGTGAATACCAGTGGCGTCATTCCCGTCATCTTTGCGAGCTCGATCATCGCTTTGCCCCAGACCTTCGCCTCGATGTTTCCGAACAGTCCATGGATGAACAACGTCGCCCAGCAGCTCGCATGGGGAATGCCGCTCTATACGCTGATCTACGTCGCGGGCATCGTTTTCTTTTGCTACTTCTATACCGCCATCATCTTCAATCCCGACGACGTCGCCGACAACATGCGGAAGTACGGGGGCTATGTCCCCGGCATTCGGCCCGGTAAGCGCACGGCGGAGTACATCGACAGTATCCTGACCCGGCTGACCTTCGGCGGCGCACTCTACCTCGCGGCCGTTTCGGTCTTGCCCGAGTTTCTCATCGCCGGCTTCAGAGTCGCGCCCCTTCCGGTCATCGGGCCGTGGCTGGACTCGTTCCTTCCCGGCTGGATCACGGAGGGGATGGGCGTCACTTTCTACTTCGGGGGTACGTCGCTCCTGATCATCGTTGGTGTCGCGATGGATACGGTTCAGCAAGTCGAGAGTCAACTCATCATGCGCCACTATGACGGATTCATGAAACGTGGACGCATTCGTGGGCGGCGGGGATAAGGAATGGTTCGTCTCATACTACTAGGACCTCCGGGAGCCGGAAAAGGCACTCAAGCTCAGAAGCTTTCCGCGGAACTTGCGATACCGCACATCTCGACCGGAGTCATCCTGCGCGATGCGGTCGCCGCCGGTACGGAACTGGGAGAGCGAGCGAAGAAGGTCATGGACGCCGGAAAGCTGGTGAGCGACGACATCATGCTCGGAATCGTCCGGGATAGACTCAAGCAGAACGACTGCGAAGGGGGTTACATTTTGGACGGATTCCCTCGCACCATTCCGCAAGCAGAGGCGCTCGACGAGCTGCTGGGCGAAAGGGAGACGCCGCCGGCGGTGATCGCCAGCCTCGACCTGAATGAAGCCGGGCTCAGGCGCCGCATCGCCGGACGTCGTGGCGAGGTGCAGCGCTCCGACGACAATGAAGAGACGATGCTGAAACGCTTTCAGGTTTACCAGGAGCAGACGGCGCCGCTTCTGGGCTACTATGATGACCGGGTCGTGGGCATCGACGGCAAGGGAAGCGTTGAGGAGATCTTTCAGCGACTGACTGACCTGCTCCGCGTGGCTTCAGGAGCGAAAGGGGCAGAGCAGTGATTCGGCGACGGTCTGACAAAGAGCTCGACACGATGCACCAGGCGAATGCTATCGTGCTGCGAACACTCGAGTTGCTGAAACGCTCCCTCGAGCCCGGCATGACGACCGAACAATTGGATCGAATCGCCGTCAGGGAGCTCGAGAGGGAAGGGGCGAAACCCGCGTTCAAGGGATACCGCGGGTTCCCGGCAAGTCTGTGTGTCTCCGTGAACGAGGAAGTCGTACACGGCATCCCTTCCCGCAAGCGTGTACTCGACAACGGGGACATCGTAAGCCTGGACTTTGGGGCCGTCGTAGACGGCTACTTTGGCGATAATGCGATTACAGTGGGCGTCGGCGAGATCTCGAAAGAGCTCCAGAAGTTGCTCGATGTGACCGAGCAGGCGATGTTCAAGGGGATCGAGGCCTCGAGGCCGGGCAACCGCGTCTCGGACATTGGTTATGCGGTTCAGAGCCACGTGGAGCGACATGGGTTTACAGTGGTGCGGGACTTCGTCGGACACGGAATAGGGCGCGCCCTTCACGAGGACCCTCCCATTCCGAACTATGTCCAGGCTGGGCGCGATCCGAAGCTCGCCGCGGGCATTTGCATCGCGATCGAGCCTATGGTCAATACCGGGACCCATCACGTGAAGACGCTGGCCGACAAGTGGACAGTCGTCACGCTGGATGGCGGCTTTTCGGCGCACTTCGAGCGCTCGTTGGCCATTACCGAATCCGGGCCCTGGATTCTCGCGGAGCCGCGCGCTGTCTTCGAGGGGGCAAAGGTTGTCTAAGGAGGATGCCATCGAGGTCACCGCTACGGTGGTGGAACCGCTTCCGAACGCGATGTTCAAAGTGGAGCTCGAGAACAAGCATAAGGTTCTCGCTCATGTCTCTGGCAAGATGCGAAAGCACTTCATTCGCATCTTGCCCGGTGACAAGGTTCTCGTGGAGCTGTCTCCCTATGATTTGACTAGGGGACGAATCGTATATCGATACAAGTAAATCAGAGAAACATCATGAAAGTAAGGGCTTCCGTTCGCAAGATGTGCGCGAAGTGCATCATTCTCCGACGCAACGGCGTCGTGCGGGTGATCTGCACCAACCCGAAGCATAAACAGCGTCAAGGATGATGACGAAAGCGTCGACGATCGGTAGGAGAGAAAGAAAGTGGCACGAATAGCCGGGGTAGATTTACCGCGGGAGAAGCGAGTCGACATCGGATTGACTCACATCTTCGGCATCGGTCGCGTGCGAGCGACTGCCATCCTGCAGAAAGTAGGTATCGCTCCCGAGGTCCGAGTGAAAGAGCTCACAGAGGAGCAAGTCTCTCACATCACGAAGGCTATCGACGCGGAAGGCCGAGTCGAGGGCGATCTGCGGAAAGAGCTGTCCATGAACATCAAGCGGCTCATGGATATAGGCTGCTATCGCGGGCTTCGACATCGTCGCGGCCTGCCGGCGAGAGGCCAGAGAACCCACACCAATGCGCGTACGCGAAAAGGACCCAAGCGTGGCGTGATGAGGAAGAGGTAACTCGGGCATGGCGAAGAAGAAGAAAGACGACAAGAAAGGCAAGCGCAAGAGCTTCAAGAAGAAGGAAAAGCGGACCCTCTTGAGCGGCATCGCGCACATTCAGGCGACCTTCAACAACACGCATATCACGATTTCGGACGTAGAGGGTCACGTCGTAGCCTGGTCGAGCGCCGGCGGGCTCGGGTTCAGGGGCTCGCGCAAAGGGACGCCCTTCGCTGCACAGCAAGCTGCAAGCCAGGTGGCCCAGGCGGTCAGAGCGCTGGGATGCAAGAGCCTCGATGTCCGCATCAAGGGACCGGGGTCGGGCCGCGAGTCCGCCATCCGTGCGCTGCAGGCCGCGGGTATTCATGTGAGGTCGATCCGTGACGTCACGCCCATCCCTCACAACGGTTGCCGACCGCCGAAGCGACGCCGAGTGTGAGTTGATGAAACTTTCGAGGGAGGAATCGATTGGCTAGGTATCGAGGTCCAGTTTGTCGGCTCTGCCGGCGCGAAGGTATGAAGCTCTTCCTCAAAGGAGAGCGATGCTTCGGGCTCAAGTGTGCGATCGAGAAGCGCAACTATGCTCCCGGAGCTCATGGCAAGATGAGGCGAAGTCGTATCCAGGGATACGGCTTACAGCTTCGCGAGAAACAAAAGGTGAAACGAACTTACGGTCTTCTCGAAAAGCAGTTTCGCCTCTACTTCGAGCGCGCCGAACGCACCCGGGGCATTACAGGTGAAGTTTTGCTGCAGCACCTGGAGCGGCGCCTCGATAACACCGTTTATCGACTGGGTTTCGCGAGCTCTAGACCGGCCGCACGGCTCTTGGTGCGGCACGGGCATGTTCGCGTCGGCGAAAGGCGGGTGAACATCCCTTCCTATTCCGTGCGCGAGGGAGAGCTTGTCTCCATCACCGCGAAGTACGCCAAACATGCTCAGTTTCAACAGGCTGCGGAAGTCGCGAGAAGTCGTGGCATACCAAAATGGCTAGAGCTCAACGAAGAAGGCATCACGGGCAAAGTGGTCGCTTTGCCCGCGCGAGACGATCTTGAGCTCCAGTTCCAGGAGCAGCTAATCGTCGAGCTCTATTCAAAATAAGTTAGAACGAACGACCAGAGGAGGTCTTTCGAAACAATGCTCTGGACAGGATTTCAGAAGCCCAAGCGGCTCGAAGTAGATCATTCGACACTTACTAAGCACTACGGCAGGTTCCACGCTCAGCCTTTCGAGCGTGGATTCGGGACCACTGTCGGCAATGCCCTGAGGCGCGTGCTCTTGTCGTCCATCGAAGGCGCCGCCATCACAGCGGTGCGCATCGAAGGCGTGCTCCACGAGTTCTCTCCCATCCCGGGAGCGCTCGAGGATACGACGGAGATCATCTTGAACCTCAAGAGGATTCCGTTCAAGCTTCATGCAGCGGGACCGGAGACGGTGACCCTCCACGCCGAAGGAGAGGGCGTCGTTACGTCTGCTGACATCGAAGTCCCCTCCGACGTCGAAGTCCTCGACAAGGACGCTCACGTGGCGACGCTTTCGAGCTCCGGCAAGCTCGACCTCGAGATGCGCCTCAAGGACGGCCGAGGCTACGTTTCGGCCGAGAGGAATTTCGACGAGGACCTTACCATCGGCTACATCCCGTTGGATTCGGTTCACTCACCCATCAAGAAGGTCAATTATGTCGTCCAGGCAGCTCGTGTGGGCCAGGAAACCGACTATGACAAGCTGACTCTAGATATCTGGACGAATGGTTGCGTAACTCCTATGGACGCCGTCGGGCTTGCTTCGAAGCTGCTCAAGGACCACTTGACGATCTTCGTCAACTTCGAGGAAGAGGGGCCGGTCGCCGAGGCGGTGACCGAGACCGAGCGAGATGCTCTCGTGGAGCACCTCAATCGAAGCGTGGACGAGCTCGAGCTTTCGGTGCGCTCCTATAACTGCCTCAAAAATGCCGACATCAAGACGATCGGCGAGCTCGTGCAAAAAAGCGAATCGGAGATGCTGAAGACGAAGAACTTTGGACGGAAATCCCTCAACGAGATCAAGGAGATCCTGGGTACCATGGGGCTTTCGCTGGGGATGAGAATCGAGACATGAGACATCGCATCGCCCACCGAAAGCTCGGGCGTACGACCGAGCATCGGATGGCATTACTTCGAAACTTGGCGGCCTCGCTGATCTCGCACGAGCGAATCAGGACGACAGAGGTTAAGGCGAAGGAACTCAGGCCATTCGTCGAGAAACTTGTGACGCTTGGCAAGCGCGACTCGCTGCACGCGAGACGGAGGGCACTCGCGATCCTTCCTCAGAAGGCTACGGTGAAGAAGCTCTTTGGCGAGATCTCACCCCGTTTCTCCGCGAGACCCGGGGGCTATACTCGTATTCTGAAACTCGGTCCGCGCCAGGGAGACGGAGCCCTCATGGCTTTCATCGAGTTCGTCGACTACCGTTTTGAGGGTGCCGAGGCCCCTGCTCTATCGGCGAAGGAGAAATCGACGGAGAAGAAGGCTGCGGAGGCCGCCGAGGAAGAGGTAGAGGCTGAGCCAGAGGCGGAAGCGAAGAAGAAGCCCGCCAAGAAGGCTTCGAAGAAAAAGACCTCGACGAAGACGACGAAGTCCGCTTCCGGTACGGCGAAGAAGACCGCGAAGAAAGCGGTGACGAAGAAGGCCTCCAAGAAGAAGGCGACTAAGAAGAAAACCGACTAGGACCCTAGCGCCGTGCGGGGGCTAGTCGGCCTCGCCCTACTCCTTCTTGTCTTTGGCATCGGCGATGACCTTCTGGGCCATGTGCGCCGGAACCTCCTCGTAGTGGGAGTACTCCATGTGGAATGAGCCGCGTCCTCCCGTCATCGACGTGAGAACCGGTTCGTAGCTGAGCATTTCCGACATCGGCACCTGTGCCTTGACGGAGGTCATATTGGCCTTCGTGTCCATACCCTGTGTGCGCCCGCGCCTGGAGTTGAGATCACCCATCACGTCACCGGTGTTCTCCTCCGGTACTGTGACTTCCACGTCCATGATCGGCTCGAGCAGCGTCGGCTTGCAGCTTTCCATGGCCTTCTTGAACGCGAGCGAGCCCGCTATCTTGAACGCCATCTCCGACGAGTCCACCGGGTGGAACTTGCCGTCGTAGACCGTCGCCTTGAAATCGACCATGGGGTAGCCTGCGAGATAGCCTTTCTTGCGGACTTCCTGGATACCCTTCTCTACGGCGGGGATGAATTGTCTGGGAATCGAGCCGCCGAAGACCTCGTTGCCGAACTGGAAATCCTCACCACGCTCCAAAGGCTCGAAGCGCACCCAGCAATCCGCGAACTGACCGTGGCCCCCGGTCTGTTTCTTGTGCCGCCCCTGCGCCTCGATGCCAGCAGTGATGGTCTCGCGATAGGGGACTGTGGGCGGATGGAGGTCGACCTCAACGCCGAATTTTTCCTTGAGGCGGGCGACCACCACTTCGATGTGAAGTTGGCCAGTGCCGGAGAGAATGAGCTCTCCCTCGCGGTGGTAGCGGAGCATCGGATCCTCTTCCGCCATACGTTGTAGCGCCTGGCTGATCTTTTCCTCATCCCCCCTCGATTTGGGCTCGATGGCGAAGCTGATGACCGGCTCGGGAAATTCGAGCTTCTTGTAGATGATGGGTGCCGCCTTGTCGGCGAGGGTATCGCCCGACTGACTCTCCTTGAGCTTGGCGATCGAAGCGATGTCTCCGGTTCGGACTTCGTCGACGGCCGTCGACTCCTTGCCCTGGAGGAGCGTCAGGTGCCCGAGACGCTCCGCGGCGTCCTTGTTCACATTCTGATAGGTCGTGTCCGATTTCAGGCTCCCGCTCATGACCCGGAAGAGGCTGATGCGGCCCGCGAAGGGGTCCGCAACGGTCTTGAAGATATAGGCTGACCCCGGCTCGTCCACAGAGATCTTGCGTCTGACCGCGTTCCCCGCCGCGTCCGTGCCTTCAACCTCTCCGCGCGCGTCGGGCGCGGGGGCGAGCTCGATCAGTGCGTCGATGAGGGGCTGGACCCCGACGTTCTTCGTTCCCGAGCAGGCAAGCACGGGGTAGATGCCCCCTTCGAGGACCGCCAGCTTGAGGCCCTGCAGGAGGTCTTCTGGGGAAAGCTCTCCCGCCTCGAAGTACTTCTCCATCAGGCCGTCGTCCCCTTCCGCGACCATTTCCATGAGAGCGTTCCGGGCGTTCTCCGCTTCCTCTTTCAGATCCGCAGGAACGTCTCGCTCATCGTGCCCGCCCTTTTCGTCCCCTTTGGAGATGAGCGCCGTCATGCGAATCAGATCGACGATGCCGTTGAAATCCTTCTCTTCTCCGATCGGCAGCTGGATCGGCACCGCGGTCCGGCCGAAAGTCTCTTGAATCGACTCCAGCGCGCGCGCGAAGCTGGATCGGTCGCGATCCAGCCGGTTCACGACGATCATCCGGGAAAGTCCAAACTCCTCCGAGAACTGCCAAACCTTCTCCGTCTGAACCTCGACTCCCGCTACGCCGCAGACGTTGACGAGCGCCGCGTCCGCCACCTGCAGGGCAGAACGCGCCTCCTGGATGAAATTGCCGAACCCCGGAGTGTCGAGAATGTTCAGCTTGGTCTTGTTCCAGTCGCAGTGCGCGAGCGCGGTGGAGAGGCTGATCTGGCGGGCCACCTCGTCCGGGTCGAAGTCCGTGACCGTATTGCCATCTTCGACTCTCCCGAGCCGATTTACTGCGCCGGAATCGAAAAGGATAGCAGAGGTGAGCGAGGTTTTACCCGAGCCGCCGTGGCCTACGATCGCCACATTCCGGATACTCGCAGTCTCGTAGATCTTCATCATCCCTCCGTCGGACGTGACAACCGTGGTCGGTTACGGCAAGTCACCGGACCGCGTTCTGCGTGTGTCCCCTTGGGACAGCTAGGGAAAGCGCGAAATTATAGCACCGGCGCGATTTCGAAATCAAAGCCTTATACAATAGCGAGAGTATGGCCTTTCGCTTCTGGTCCCGACATCGCCCCCGATGGGGAGTCGCCTTTTCGGATCGCTTCGTTCTGGCGCTTCGCAATGGCGAAGATCCGAAGACCTTGACGACGGAGCTTCCGATCGGGGCCCTCGCGCCCTCCGCGGTCACGCCGAATATCGACTCGGTTAGTGACGTAGCGAAGTGGACGGCGGAGCTTCTCGGGGCTCTGGGGGCCCGGCCGAACGAAACGGTGGCGCTCGTCCTGCCCGACCTCTCCGTGACGACCGCGCTTTTCGGAACTTCCGCGCCCGGCTCGGACCGACAGCTGAGAGACGCTCTCCGGGAGCGCCTCCCTTTTCCCGAGACCGATGCGCGGTGTGACTTCTGGCGCGGCCGTGCCGGTGAGGTCCTGGCGGCCGGTGTACGCAGAGCGGTCGTCGCGCAGTACGAGAGTGTCCTGGAGGCTGCCGCCTGCCGCCTGGGCTGGGTCGATGCCGCTAGCCTAGCCCACCTTCCGCAATGGAGCCGCGAGCTCTCGAGAGAGGGCCGTGACGCGTCTGTATTGGTCCAGCTTTACGGCTCGCACTATTTCGTGACAGCCTTCCGCTCGGGAGAGCTGTTCGACCTACGGCTCAGACTCCGTTCTCCGGGCGACGTCGAGGTGGTTGCGGGGGAGCTGCTCCGTCTTCCCAAGCTCTATGAGTCGGCGCTTTCGTCCTTGACGCTTTCCGGACAAGATGCCCGGGAGTGCGCGGAGCGCCTCACGGCTGGCAGCGAGTTGGGCAAGGTTACGACCGAGCGAGACAGCGAGGATGCGCATCTCGTTGCTTCCATTCTGGCTATCATCGCGCGTTCGTAGAAGCGGAGTCGAACGGCGTGAGAGAGGGCATTTATCTGGGGCCGCCACCGGGGCGAACGGCTGGCATCGTCCGCGCGCTCCTTGTTCTCGCCCTGCTAGGTGTTATCACCCAATGGGTCTGGTACGCGCGGGACCGTTTCAGGGTCACCCAACTGCGCGGCGAAGTGTTCACGACCGAGTCGGGCTCGATCCCTGTGGAGGTGAACGAGGCTGAGGCCGCGGAAATAATGCGCGAGCTCCACGCCGTCACCCTCGTAGGCGTGATGGACGCCATACCGCCCACTTCCGCTCTCAGGTTCGTCGAGACGGTTCTTCCAGAGGGTGTCGTGATTACGAGACTCGACCTCGACGTGGGGCGCCCCGCGATCTTCACCCTCGCTGCCATGGCGACGAGCGCCGCAGAGGTCAGCACGCTCCAGCGGAAGGTCGAAGGCTCACCGCTCGTCGTATCGACCGAGCTTCTGGAGGAGCGACGGATGCCAGCCGGACAGCTCGCGATTCGGCTCCGGGTCGAGGTGGTCGAGGAGGCGTCCAAATGAGGCTGCTTGTTGCCGCCCTCGCCGCGCTGCTAGTGCTCAACGCTACCATGGCTTCGATGCGACGGAGTCTCACGCAGGAGCTAGCGGCACTCGAGAGTCGCCACACCGAGCGAGCGAGGACGGCTAAGCGAACCGCAACGGAGGCGGAGCGGGAGCGCGCTCGGCGAGAGCTCATCGACCGCGCCCGCGACAAAGGACTTCCGCGCCATCTCGGCGTGGGAGCGCTTCGAGACCTCCTGATCGGCGCCGAGCGCGGACTGGCCATCGACCGACTCTCCCTCGAGTTTCGTCCCGCGCAGGCTAGGGGGTCTGCTTCGAACGGAAGCCAAGTCTCGGCTGCCTTGGTTGGCAGCTTCGAGGGGCTGTTCGACTATCTCGACCGGATCGAGTCCTTGCGACTCCCCCTGGCCCCGCAGGAGCTGTCCTTTCAGCGGGACGTTACGGGGGCTCTAGGGCTGACGATTCGCTGGACGGCTCTCTGGAGTGAGGCCGGGGAGCCAGCCATCGACGAAGTCACCCCCGTGAACGCGTGGCTGGCCCGCGAGGCGCCTCCGCGTCCCGGGCGCGACCCGTTCTCCGCGGCTGCCCGAAAGCCCGTGCCAGCAGCCGCGGGAACGGGCGAGCCCCCCGGTCTCGAAGCTATCGAGCGTATTGGGCCGGTGGGCGCGCCCGATGTCGCTCCCAAAGCTCTGCCTGTCTTGATTGGCTTCGTGGTCGCCCGGCCAGAGCTTGAGCGCGATGTCCGTCGGCGCGTCCTGGCCGCCTTGCGGCACGAGGGAGAAATTCATCTCGCCGCGGTCGGCGACCGTGTGGGTGATTATCGGGTGGAATCGATCGAAGCTCGCGGGCGCGTCGAGCTCGTCGACACCGTCTCTCGGGAGCGCGTGGTTCTCGAGCTGCCTTAGGCTAGAAGCGAAGGTAGCCGGGAGGAATACCCGCGAGGCGTCCCTTTTCCTGCAAATTGGCCTTGAGCTGACCCTTGCGCGCCTCCATCTGCTGATTCATCTGCTCGAGCCGATTCTGCTCCGCCACGAGGGTGACGGATTCCTGGCCCGTTGCGGGCTGCGGCACGACGGGAAGCCCGGTCCCGGCTCCGTCAACCGCCGACGTGGCGTTAATTTGAACCTGGAGCTCGCGGAGCCGGTCGCGGTTTTCGGCAATGCTCTGGTCGATTTCCTGAAGCTGGCGCTCGTACTCCCGCTTCAAGAGCTCGAACATGCGGAGCTTCTGAGGGAGCGGAGCGTCCGGCGGGATGAAGTCGGGAAGGTCCTCGCCGTCTGGTAGTCCTCCAGGTCGAGTCCCCCGTCGCCGGACGAGGCCCGCTCGCCGGCGGTGCCGCCAGCCCCGTCCTCGTCGCCGGTTTCGGGCCGGCCACCCGGATAGAGATCGTCCTCGCTGAGAACGTGGACCGTCGTGCCCTGCTTCTTGTTCTTTTCGCGGCGCTCTTTCTCCTTCTTCGCGACCTCGCTGAGAGATTGACCCACGACGAGCGTGGGCAGAGTCAAGAGCAGCGCTAGCAACGTCGTGTTCATTCGGTCCCCCGAGTTGTTTAGATTCGCCCCCGTTATAGCTTTTACACAGCTTCTGTGGAAAAGCTGAGGAATGCGGAGCGCTTCGCCGCTCTGGGACTGAGTCGGTTCCAGTTTGCACAGAGATGAGGCAGTGGTCTGCGCGCTCCCATGGAGAACGCGAAAGAGCCTACCTAGCAATGACTTGCGGCGAGCACCTCCATCGCAATAATATGGGCGCTTCGACCGGAGGGGAACGAGAAGACGATGTCGCTATTCGCCAAACGTATCGCAGCCATGGGCACGGAGAACGCATTCAGGATTGGCGAAGACGTTGCAAGGGCCCAGGCGCGGGGTGTCGAGGTCATCCGATTCACGCTGGGTGAGCCCGACTTCGACACCGCCCCTCACATCAACCAGGTGGGTATCGACAATATTCTGGCAGGAAACACGCACTACACTGATCCCGCCGGGATCTTGCCTCTTCGGCAAGCGGTCGCCGCCCACCTGTCGAGAACGAGGGACATCGAGGTCGACCCGGCCGAGGTCATCGTTCTCACGGGCGGCAAGCCGGCCATTGGCTACAGCATGATGAGCTACGTCGATCCCGGGGACGAGGTCATCTATCCAAGTCCGGGATTCCCCATCTACGAGTCATGGGTGACCTACATGGGAGGAAAGCCCGTTCCTCTCATCGTGAGAGAAGAGAACGATTTTGCTTTCAGTCCGGAGGACCTCGACCCGCTTCTCACGGAGAAGACCAAGATACTCATTCTCTGCTCGCCCTCGAATCCGACGGGCGGGGTGCTCTCACGAGAGGTTCTCGAGGGCGTCGCGGAGCTCGTGAAGAGGAAGGCGCGCCCCGACATTCGCATCTACTCCGACGAGATCTACGAGCACATCACTTTCGATGGCTTCCAACATTTCTCGATTGCCTCCGCGCCGGGCATGAGAGAGCGCACCATCATCGCGAGCGGTCACTCAAAGGGCTTCGCCATGACGGGCTGGCGTCTCGGCTGGTGCGTCTTGCCCACCGTGGAAGAGGCCGCTCTGTTCAAACAGCTCAATATCAATATCGTGAGTTGCGTACCGCCCTTCATTCAGGAGGCTGCTCGCGAGGGGCTCGAGAGTCCCAAGAGCGCAGCGGTCATCGACCACATGGTCTCGGAATTCAAGAAACGGCGTGACTACGTCGTTCCGGCCCTGAATGACATTCCCGGGGTGCGCTGTCGCAACCCGCTCGGCGCCTTCTACGTTTTTCCCAATGTGGACGGCGTCTGCGGTGAGCTCGGAATTCACCACTTCTTTTCCGGCCTTTCGGAAGAGCGCAAGAAAAAGACGAGCCCGGCGACGATCTTGATGCGATTCCTGCTCTACTATCACGGAGTCGCGCTCGTGGACCGGAGGAGTTTCGGCGTACAGAAGAGTGAGGGACAGCACTTCCTTCGACTGTCCTATGCCACGGATCTCGACACCATAAAAGCAGGCATTGCCCGGATCCGCGAAGGTGGAGGAGACAAAGCCGGGTTCCGAAAGTTCACCGAGGACTCGGAAGCGCTGGGAGTTTGAAACGTGAAGATATTCGCAACGCGCAAAATACCGGAGGCTGGTCTTGCCATCCTGAGGTCGGCCGGCGAGCTCCATTTCGCTACCGAGATCGAGGACGAAGTCGTCCCGCGCGAGAAAGTGCTCCAAGGGGTCCGGGACGCGGACGTTCTCGTCTCGCTTCTCACCGAGAAAATCGATAGAGAGGTGATGGTGGCCGGCATTAGGCTGAGAGGCCTTGCCAACTTCGCCGTCGGGTACAACAATATCGACGTCGAGGCCGCGACGGACTTGGGCCTTCCCGTCACCAACACACCGGGTGTGCTCACCGATACGAGCGCTGACCTTACGTGGGCGCTCATCATGTCCGTCGCGAGGATGATCGTGCCCGCCGATCGCTACATGCGGGCGGGCAGCTACAAGATCTGGGGCCCGAGCCTCTTTCTCGGCGCGGACGTGAGCCCCGGCGGCGACGGCAGGAAAAAGACCCTCGGGATCGTTGGCTTTGGCCGCATCGGCCAGACCGTCTTTCGCCGCTCGGCGGGCTTCGACATGCGGGTGCTCGCCTACGATCCGCCCATCCGCCACATCATCGAAAAGACCGACGGCGTCGACTACGTCGAAATGGACCAGCTCCTCGCCGAGAGCGACTTCGTGAGTCTCCACACGGACCTCAACCCCTCGACGCACCACCTCATGGGGACGGAGGCCTTCGCGAAGATGAAACCCACCGCGTTCTTGATCAATACGGCCCGTGGACCCATCGTCGACGAGAAAGCGCTCGTTGCAGCTCTGAAGTCGGGCCAGATCGCGGGCGCGGGCCTCGACGTCTTCGAGGAAGAGCCCAAGATGGCCGAAGGCCTCGCCGAGCTCGACAACGCCGTTATCGTCCCGCACATGGCGAGCGCCAGTCGCGACACGAGGAACAAGATGGCGACGGTCTGCGCGGAGAACGCTGTCGCCCACTCGAGACTCGAGAAGGCGCCGCATTGCGTCAACCCCGAGGTCTACGAGACCGAGGCCTACCAAAAGCGCGCGGGCCGCTAGCTCCTAGAAATCTGGTCCAGGCTCCGCTCGGATTGCCTCGTTCCATCTCCGTGCGGAACTTGTTGAAACCATTGATCTTTGTTTCCCACGAAGGCCTCCTGCCCCTGCTGTCCGCCAAGGTGTCTCCGCGGAGCCGGTGATACAATAATGTTGCCTTGGGGGGCCGCTCGCGCCACAAACCTGAATCGCTATCAAGCTTATGTCTTCCGTACCCAGTAAGATCGGCAAATACGTCATCCTCAGCGAATTGGGCCGGGGCGCCATGGGGACGGTCTACAAAGCCCGTGACCCCGTTCTCGACCGTCTCGTCGCCGTGGAGATGATGTCCGAGGAACTCCTCATTGAGGAGGAGATGCGGTTTCGCTTCAACCGCGAGGCCAAATCGGCGGCTGGTCTTCAACATCCCAACATCGTCACCATCTTCGACTTCGGAGAGATCGACGGCGGTGGCGTGCCCTACATCGTCATGGAGCTACTCGAGGGGACGAGCCTCGCCGAGCTCATGGAGCAGGGCAAACCGGAGCGCCTTGAGGACAAGATCGATATCGTGACGCAAATCTGTCGCGGCCTCGATTTCGCCCACAAGCGCGGCGTCATCCATCGGGACGTCAAGCCGGGAAACATCCAAGTGCTACCCAATGGGACGGCGAAGGTGCTCGACTTCGGCATTGCCAATGTCGAAGGATCGACCATCAAGACAAAGACGGGACTCGTGATGGGCACGCCCAACTACATGGCTCCGGAGCAGATCTCCAGCGAGGAGCCCGATCATCGTGCTGACATGTGGGCTGTCGGCGTGATCCTCTTCGAGATGTTGACCGGCGAGCGGCCCTTTGCCGCGACGACGGTTCCAAGCCTCGTATATCAGATCGTCCATGCGCCGCCGCCACACCTCGACGCAAGAGTACTCGGTTTACCGGCGAAGCTTCCTCTCGTTGTTCAGCGCGCCTTGATGAAGGATCCGGACAAACGGTTTCGCGACCTTGCGCGCATGGCGCGCACGATCGAGAAGATCATGGGCAACCCGGTCACGACGATAGAGGTCTCGAACGAGGCGCGGGCGCGAGGCTATACGACGAATCTCGAGTTCGCGAAAAACCTCCTCTCGAGCGGGCAACCTCAAAGGGCTCTAGAGGCTGCCCGCAGGGCGCAGGCTCTCGAGCCCTCGCACGCCTCGGTCGTCGATCTGGTTCAGGAGATCGAGGTCGCACTTCGCCGGATGCAGTCGCAACCGACGATCGTTCACGACAAAGCTCCGCCCGATGAAGATTTTGACGCAGCCAGGTGGGTCGACGAAGCGAGGATGGCGCTCACGGGAGGAGATCGCAGCGCGGCGCTCCGCATCGTTGAAGACGTGCTCGCGATCGATTCCCGCTTCGAGCCCGCGATCGAGCTCAAGGAGCTCCTCGACAAACCGTCGCGGCCCGGGAGCGTCCGCACCGGCTCGATCCGTTCCCCAACCTTCCGCCGCGTGCGTCCTCAGCGTTCATTCAAGCAGGCCGATGTCTTCGGCGAGCCGCCGGGTGTACAGGTTCTCTCGGCCGGGTCCCGTCCTGGTCTCGTGGCCTCGGGCGGCGTCGACGGCTCGATTCGACTGTGGGACGTTGAGTCACGCCGCAAGCTCGCGAGCTTTCGTACGGCGATCCATCAGCGGGCCGGCCACGAAGCGCTCGTCACCTCGCTTGCCTTCTCTCCCGACGGGGCTTTCCTCGCGTCGGGGCACGTCGACGGGAAGATTCACGTCTGGAATCTGGATACCGGAAAGGAGAATCAAGCTCAACTCCGACACGACGCCTCCATTGGGCAGCTCGCTTTCTCTCCCGACGGCGAGACGCTGGCGTCGGCTGGGCTCGATTCGAACTTGAAGATGTGGGACGTTGCCCAGCTTCGCAGAGGACAGGCCGAACGACGGCTCATTCGCCAGCCGTCTGGAGTGACCTCGCTCGTCTACTCTCACGACGGCGCTCTCCTCGTCACCGGTCATATGAACCGCGTGCTGCGTGTCCACGATGCGCGCAGCGGCCGCCTCACGGCGACCTTGCGGGGTCACGACGCTCCGGTGAGCGCGATGGTTCTCTCTCTCGACGGCAACCAGATTGCCACGGGGGGGCGCGACGGTATCATTCGCCTCTTCGATCTGAATCGCCGTGAGCAGGTTAAAGTGATGACCGGTCACAAGAAGGCGGTCGTCTCGATTGCCTACTTTCCCCTGGGAAGCGAGCTTGCGAGCGTCGCGATGGACTCGAGCTTGATTCTCTGGGATTTGGAAGCGGCGGTACCCCGGACGACGCTGTGGGCGGGCTCGGGAGACGCGATGTCGAGCGTGGTGGTGATCCCGGATGAGCCGCTGATAGTCGCGGGCCAGTCGGACGGAACCTTGCGGGTCTGGATTCCGGAATGAGCTTACGGCATCACTCCAGTCGGCATGACCAGCTGTAGGCTCCACCTCGCGTCCTCTCGGCGATCGAGCCGTATCAGTGATGCGGGATGGAACATGACAACTGGCATGCTCTCGTCCTGCGCCAGTAGGGCGCCGGCGATGTGGTTCAGATAGGGCAAGTGCCCCACCACCATGACGTTGTGCTAGAGCCCCGCGGCCTCACGTCGTAGCGGGTTGATGTCGTCGTCGGGTCCGATGCCCGGGACCTGTTTGCGGGGGCAACCGAGCGCGCGTTCGAACTCCTGCGCGGTTTGGATCGTACGACGCCGGTCCGAGTGGCGGATCTCAGCGACGCGGACGCCGAGACGTGCCGCGAAGTTGGCGCACTTGCGAACCTGCGCGAGGCCGTTCTCCGTCAGAGCCGAGCCTCCATCGGTATCTGGAGCGTTCGGATCCGTGTCACCGTGCCTAATGAGATAGAGCTCCATCGGTGTGTCCTTTTCGAGCCGAGTGGGAATCGAGGTTGACTAGATGCTCCTTCAATTCTACCTGTTATGTCGGCATGTTTCTAGGCTGGCTCCGGACGAGCCTTGTGCTAGGCTTCGGGGCTTCGCGCGCCTGTGAAAGGGAGTAAGACTTTGACTGAGGCGTCTATAGCCTATTTCTCCATGGATGTTGGTCTCGGTGAGGAGATGCCGACCTATAAAGCTCGGTCAGCTTCTCACCTCCGGCTGCGATCTCTGGCTGAACACTCCCGAACCCCCGAAGGAAGCCTCGGGGACGAGCGGCATGAAACAGGCCTATCGACACTCGAGCGAGAGGCACACGACCTGATGTTCGATCGGAAGATCTCGAGTGGGATTCGCATTTGTGCCACGCGACCAGAGCATGCCGAGCGCTCGGGCAACGAAGGATGAAGGTCGACTCTGTTTTCTGGGTCTACGCGGATTCGTGTGGGTTGAAAACTGCATTTCTGGGTAATGGCGGAAGGAAAGCCGCCACGATCTTCAGCTTGAGATATTCCTCGTCGCGATAGCCGTAGGCGCGTCGTTGCAGAACACGGATTTTGTTGTTGACCCCTTCAACTAGGCCGAGACTGACTTTGTTCTCCGGATGACAGTAGGAGGCGATACCATCCCAATGGGACTCAATCATACCGGCGAACTTCTGGTACGGATGCAGGCGTTGCCATTTGAGGCTGTCTTTCCAACGAGTGAAAAAGGCGCGAGCGCCGCGTTCGGTGCGGTAATCCCAGAGTTGCCCGAAGGCCTCCTTCAAAATAAAGGCGGTGTTCAGGCGCCGGTTGGCCTGGAGCAACTTTTTGAGTGCGCGGCGACCGTCTAGGCTCAGGTTCTCCCGCCGGGAAAGCAAAGTGTAACGCTGCCCCTTGATGTACGACCGGTCCTTGCCGCTGAGGCGTTTGTACTCACCGCGCCGGACCTCATCGAGGGCCTTTGACAGATGACGCATGATATGAAACTTGTCGAAGATGATCCGCGCATTAGGCGCGTTGTGAATCGCCGAGTTCCGGAAGGGCTTCCACATATCCATGGCGGCCAGCTTGATACGGGCGCTTTTCTTTCCGCCCAGCGCCTTGAAGAACAAATCGATGTCGGTTTCTTTGCGACCCTCACCGCCCACCCAGATGGGACGCGCCCGCTCCAGGTCGCTGACAATGACGCGATAGTTATGTCCCTTGCGGATGGAGATCTCATCGACACCGATGGCCCGAGGCGCCGGTAGCCCCGCCCGGTCGACCTGCTCTTGCATGTAGAGCGTATCCAGAGCCTTCACCGTACCGTGGTGCAGACGTTCCATCTCGGCCACCGCCTTGTTCGGCATATCCCGGCACAGCTTGCCCACATGCGTCGCAAAACGCTGGGTGTAGCGCGAGTTGTTCGCCAGCCAGTCTAGGTGTTCTACATGCACACCGCCGCACCCAGAACAGTTGACGCGCCAACGCTCGTATTCCAGATAGATCCGCCAGCCTGCCAACGACAGGTCGCGGACCCGGCACACTTGCTTGTCATAGCGCCCCCGGCACCGTTGCCCACAGTAAGAGCACACAGCTGTTTTTTTCGCCTCTTGAGCTGGATGACGCGGGCGTATCGGTCACCGAATAGACCCTTCAATCCGGCACCAACCACGAAACCTGGCAGCGCAAACAGCGAGCGGATCGACTGGGAATTTTTCACTCGGTTAGCCTATCCTAAAAATGGACCACTTTTCAGCACCTGATGAAGTACTCGATACCTTTTCCACACAATGAGTTACACTGTTTTTCCGTCAGAACTTACCCACATGAATCCGCGTTAACCCTGTTTTCTATAACGGCACGTTGCTGACACAGGACCGCACCATGCCTCGGGCCGAGGCGCTCGCCATTGCCGAGGGTCGGGTCGAAGCGATCGGAGCGCGAGAGGATATCGAGCCCCTCGCGTCGGGTGGGACCAAGCGTATCGATCTCGAGGGGGCCACGGTCTTGCCGGGCTTCAACGACGCCCACGTCCACGTGTGGAAACTAGGCCAGCTGCTCACGAGTATTCTCGACCTTCGCGGCGTTGCTGGCCTGGAAGCGCTCGGGCGAGCGCTTCGCGAGCGCGCGGCGGGGTTGCCTGACGAGCCCTGGATCATCGGACGCGGTTACAACGAGGCCATCATGACCGAGGGACGTCAGCCGACGGCCAGAGATCTGGATAGGGTCGTTTGGGATCGGCCCGTCGCTTTGACGCGCACTTGCGGACACATGATGGTCGTCAATCGCCGCGCGCTGGAGCTTGCCGGCGTCCATGCCGACACTCCCGACCCAACCGGAGGGGTCATCGTTCGCGACGAGGCCGGGCGCCCGACCGGACTACTTCAGGAAACGGCCATGGACCTCGCCAAGGCCGTCATGCCCGACCCTTCTGTCGACGACTATGCGGACATGGTTTCGGCCGCGAATCGAACCCAGCTCGAAAAGGGCATTACGAGCGCGACCGAAGCAGGAGCCTACCCGGAGCTTCTTGCGGCCTATCGCAAGCTCGAGGCGAGTAAACGCTTGACGGTTCGTATCAACGCGATGAGCATGCGTCTCGCGGACGAGGAGACGAAGTCCTATCCATTGCCCGAGCTCTTCGTCTCGGAGTTTCTCCGCATCGACTCGGTCAAGCTCTTTGCCGATGGCGGCCTCTCCGGGGCAACGGCAGCCCTTAGAAGGCCCTACCGCCACGCCGATACCCGAGGTCTCCTCCGGGTCGAAGAGGAGGAACTGGTCGAGCTGGGCCGTGAGTCCCGAGACGCGGGTTTCCGCGTTTGTACCCATGCGATCGGGGATCGGGCGATCGACACCGTCCTGAGCGCCTACGAGCAGCTTGGCGGAACCGGGAACCGCCTCGAGCATTTCGGCCTTCTCGATCGTGCCCAGATCGATCGAGCGAGACGGCTTGGCGCCATGGTCGCCCCGCAAACGATCTTCATTCGCGAGCTCGGTCCGAACTTCCGTCGCTTTCTCACGGAGGACTACCTCGCACGCGCCTATCCCCTGCGCTCGCTTCTCGATGCCGGGCTCGTTGTCGCTCTGAGCTCCGACGCACCGGTCGTTCTCGACGACGACCCGCTTCTAGGGATTCAGGCTGCCGTCACACGGCTCGACCGTGATGGCGTCGCGATCGCACCCCGAGAGGCGATTACCGTGGAAGAGGCCCTCTATGCCTATACCATGGGGGGCGCACTCGCGAGTGGGGACGAGACCAATCGAGGGAGCTTGACCCGGGGGAAGTGGGCCGACCTCGTGATCCTCGATCGGAATCCGTTGGACGTGACCGGAGAAGAGCTCTCCGACCTGCGCGTGAGGAAGACCTACGCCGCGGGACGGCTCGCTTATGAGCACTAAAGATGTCGCCGAAGACTTCCCCGACCGCGCCACCAAGTGGCCCCCAACCGCAGACAAGTGATCTCCGGCGACCCCCTATTGTCGCACGTGGGGCCGTTCTTTGCTCCACCCGAGCGCGTTGTTAGGATACTCTTGGAGACAAGACTTCTCCCGATGCACATTCTTCTCAAATCTCCCGAGATCACACTCAAGGGAAGAAACCAGGGCGACTTCTGGAATCAGTTGCGCTCCAACGTGAAGCGCTACCTCCGTTCGTGGGATTGGCCTTCTCGGGTCGAGACCGCGCGGGCGCGGCTCTACGTTCAGGGCGAGCCGAAGGCTTTAGAGCTCGAGAAAGCTCTCGAGACGCTCTCCTGGGTGAGCGGCGTCGATGCCATCGCGGCCGCGAAGAAGATCGATCGTCAACAAGTGCTCGTCGAGGGCGCGCTCGATCGCGAGCTCGTCGAGGACACGATGGTCGCCATGGCGCAGGAGGCCCACGAACCAGATCTCGCTTTTGCAATCAGGGCCCATCGCGTCGACAAGCGCTATCCGATGAGCTCTCCAGAGATGGAGGTCTGGCTTGGCAATGCGATCCGTGAGCGGACGCCATGGGAACGGGTACAACTCGAGAACCCCGATCGAACCTTTTCGATCGACATGTACCCCGACGGGATGTTCTTCTACTCGGACCGTCGCAAGGGCATTGGCGGCTTGCCGGTGGGAACGAGCGGCCGCGTTTTGAGCCTGCTCTCGGGCGGCATCGACTCGCCCGTCGCGTCCTTTCTACTCGCCCGTCGTGGTTGCATCGTCGATTGGTTTCACGTGAGCGCGACGCACCTAGAACCGAGCGACTTCTCAGAATCGGTGGTGGGCCGAATCGCGAGCCGACTCAGCCGCCACACGATGTGCTCGCGCCTGTTCACCGTTCCCTATACTCATTTCGACCTGGCGCTGAGCGGTCGCGATACCGGCTACGAGCCCGTTCTTTTCCGGCGGTTTCTTTTTCGTGTCGCCGAGGAGCTCGGCCTGAAGATCGGCTCCGCGGCCCTGGTCACGGGCGACAGCCTGGGGCAGGTTGCCTCGCAGACGCTCGAGAATCTCATCGCCAGTGCCAAATCCATCGACGCGCCCTTGCTGAGACCGCTGGTGGGCCTCGGCAAGCAGGAGATCATGGACCTCGCGAAGCAGATCGGCACTTACGAGATCTCGATCGAGCCCTACAAAGACTGTTGCGCGCTCTACAGTCGCAACGCGCGGACGAAGACGCTCGACGCGGCCCTTACCGTCATGGAGGAGCGCATCATCAGAGACTACCGTAGCGTCGTCACCCGTACTCTCGAGGATGTGATGTGGGGGGAGTACGAGTGCGGAGAGCTCGTCGAGGTCCATCGGGGCATCGGAGAGCTTTCCCGAGATCTGCCTCTACTCCAGGAGCATCAATCCACTCTCTGATAGACCTCGATGACGGGGTCGAGCTTGTCCAAGTTGGCCAGGAGCCCGTCGAAATGGAGCAGGACGCCGCGCGGCCGCGATTGATGACGCAACGCGAGCCCGTAGCCCGCCCGGCCAGCGCGCAGGCGGGAAAACAGCTCGCCCTCGCGGGATCCTGGCTCGAAGCGCTCGCTATAGACTGGGTTGACAATCAGAAACGCCGGCCGGGCTCGCTCGAGCACGGATTCGGTGGGCCGCAAGCGCCTCGCCTCGAAAGCATCCAATCTCGGAAGGTAGTACTCGGGTCCCACATAGCCCACCACGGCGTCCTCGGGCACGAACTCCTCCAGCCATCGCTCGACGCTGTAGCGCGAGTCGCCGAGCAGCAGCAGGTCGATGGAGGCCGCGTACCAGAGCGAGTAGAAAAGCGTGACGCCGGCAACAAACTTCCGGAGAACCCCACCCCGAACCAGCTCCGCCAGAGCGTAACCCGTGAAGGGAGCGAGAAGTATCGCGAGCGGTAGCGCGTAGCGCAGCCAGCTACTGAGGACGGGAGCGATGAAGAAGAGGTAGTAGGAGCTCGCGAAAGCCAGAATCCAAAGTGGTCGGGGGTTCGTCCTCCAAGCCCTCAGCGAAAGGACGATCCCGAGTCCACAGGCGACAGCGAGCGGCCATCCCAGGGAGAACTTCAAGTGAAGCAGCGTCTGGCCGAGGAGAGCGACTTGCTGAGATGACGTATTCTCGAAAGCGCTGTAGTGGCCGCGCGCCCACAGGATCTCCTCGAAGTGGTTGACGAAGCCTTGGAAATTGAAGACGACGTTGTGCAGTGTCAAGAAGGCCGTAGCTCCGCCCGCCAGTGACATGATGACGCGACGATCGAGAAACGTCGCGCGAAACGATCGCGTAAGGCGGAATCGGCGCAGCGCGTAGAAACCGAGTGGAAAAACGTAGAAGGCGAAGGCCTGATCCTTGGTCAAGATCGCAACTACCGCCGCGAGCGTGAAGAGCAAATGGGCCCGTAGACTCTCCTCTTCGAGCAGACGAAGGAAGAAGTAGAGAGACAGGGCCACCCAGAAGGAGAGGGGCACATCGAGGTTGGCGGTCTTCGAGTAATAGATGAACGGTGCCGTGAGGGCGACGCCGAGAGCGGAGAACAGGCCCGCCCTCTCGTCGAAAACGGTCCGCCCGATTCGATAGACGAGGATGAGAATACCGACGCCCATCGCCAGGGAGATAGCGCGTCCGAGATAGAACAACGTCGTGTGACCGGAGACGGATTGGGGCTCGACGAGGTCAAGAGTGAGCACCGGAAGGTAGGAAAGGGCGAGGAGGTAATAGTGGAACGGCGGGTAGGCCGGTTGGTGCCAGTCGCCGGAGAACCGCAGGTCGATCCCCTCCAGGATGACGGAGGGCTGGAGCTCGTCGGGAGCCCAGCCGTAGCGGGAGGGCAGTCCCCACCATACTGCCGTCAGATTGAGCGCGAGGCTCAGGGCGATCACGCCAAACAACGGCCCGAGTCTCTTTGGCGGTAACATGAGAGAGTGCACACAAGAGCCGGAGCACCGGTTCCAGCGGCGCCCGGCGCTAAAGGGAGCTAACCGAACTCGATGCCTTGCGCCAAAGGCAGATCCTTCGACCAGTTAATGGTGTTCGTCTGGCGCCGCATGTAGGCCTTCCAGGCATCGGAGCCCGACTCGCGGCCGCCACCGGTCTCCTTCTCGCCCCCGAAGGCGCCGCCGATCTCAGCGCCCGAGGTGCCGATGTTCACGTTGGCGATACCACAGTCGGAACCCGAGCAGGAGAGAAACGTCTCGGCGTTGCGCATGCTATCCGTGAAGATCGCGCTCGAGAGCCCCTGAGGCACCCCGTTGTGAATCGCGATCGCCTCCTCGATGGTGTCGTATTCCAGTATGTAGAGAATGGGCGCGAAGGTCTCTTCCTTCACGATCTTCGACTGCGCGGGCATTCTGACGATGGTCGGCTCAACGAAGTTGGGTCCGTTGTCGGGAAGCTTGTTGCCGCCGGTGAGGATCTCGCCGCCTTGCGCTTTGACTTGTTCGAGCGCGGCGAACATGTCCTCGACGGCGCTCGGGTTCACGAGGGGGCCCATCAACGTGCTCTCATCGAGGGGATCGCCGATGCGGACTTGGCCATAGGCTTTCACGAGTCGATCGCACAGATCTTTCGCGATGTTCTTCTGGACGATGATACGCCGGGTGCTCGTGCAGCGTTGTCCAGCCGTACCGACGGAGCCGAACAGAATGGCACGCGTGGCCATGTCGAGCTCCGCGTGCTCGTCCACGATGATCGCGTTGTTTCCTCCGAGCTCGAGGATGGCCCGTCCGAAGCGACGCGCGACCGTCTCGGAGACGTGCCGGCCGACCTTGGTGGAGCCCGTGAACGAGATGAGCGGCGCTCGTTTGTCGTTGAGCAGCAGCTCTCCGACCTCGCGACCGGATCCGATCGCGAGTGTGAAGACGCCGGTGAGGCCGTGATCCGCCATGACCTTGTTGGCGATGTGCTGGACGGCGATGGCGGTCAAGGGGGTGTCGCTCGACGGCTTCCAGATGACGGCATCGCCGCAGACGGCCGCGATCGCCGTGTTCCAGGACCAGACCGCCATGGGGAAGTTGAACGCCGTGATGATCCCGACGACACCCAGCGGGTGCCACTGCTCGTACATGCGGTGACGGGGACGCTCCGAGTGCATGGTGAGGCCATAGAGCTGCCGCGAAAGCCCGACGGCGAAGTCGCAGATATCGATCATCTCCTGCACTTCGCCGTGGCCTTCGGCCTTGATCTTCCCCATTTCGAGCGAGATGAGGTCGCCCAGTGCCTCTTTGCGCTCCCTCAGTGAATCTCCCAGATCGCGAACGACCTGGCCCCGTTTCGGTGCGGGAGCTTCGCGCCAGGACTCGAAGGCTTTGGTCGCGCTCGACATGACCTTCTCGTAAGTGTCGGCGGTGGCTTGGATGACCGTCGCGATGGGCTCGCCCGTAGTCGGGTTCAGCGAGACGAGCTCCTTGCCGTTCGGGTCGGTGTGCCAGCCGCCGGGCCCCTCACAGGCGCCAGTATTGACGTCCGAGAAGCCGAGCTCGTCGAGGAGGGGTTTGTGTTTCTGGATAGCCGTGGACATTCGAAGATTCTCCTTTGGCCGCGCTTCTCCTCACGAAGCAGATCCCACCATGGTAATTTGCGCACAGAACCTTGGCAAGTGAGCGCGCGAGACGGATCAGGAAGCGGTGGCGGGGACGGCGAGCACCGGACAGCTAGCGTTTCTCACGACCCGTTCGGTCACGCTGCCCCGGAGAGCGTCCAATACTCCCCGCTGACCTTCCGTCGCGAGCACCAAGAGATCGACGTCGTGCGCGCTCGCAATCCCGAGGATCGATTCCACGGGCTCGCCGGTCGTCGTCATCCTGCGCCACGAGCACCCCGGAAGCTCGGGGCCACGAAGCGGCGGCATTGCCTCGCCGACGTGAAGCAGATAGATCTCGACCGATCCGACCGACATGCTCCTGGCGGCGAGCGCCGCCGCCTCGATCGCGGTGGTCGCGTCGGGACGACGGTCGACGGGAACGAGTAGACGACGAAGCGAGGCCCGTCCATCGTCCCTGGACACGAAACCCTCGACATGCCCAGGCACGATCAGCGTCATGGTCCGGGTACGACTCGCTACCTTCTCGGCGAGGGACGGATGGAGCAAGCGTGAGAGCCCCGCGCGTCCCTCGGTCGTCAGGACGATGAGGTCGATGTCGTGCTCACTCGCGTAGTCCTGAATCGCTGCCAGAGGTCTCGTGCCCGTGACCTGGACTTTTCGCACGTCGATCGCGAGCTTCTCGAGAACCTCGGCTTCGTCGACTCCCGCAGGTATCGCGTGCCAGCGAGTCAGCGTCTCGCGGATGCCGGGAAACTGCGACCAGTCACCCCGTTCACGAAAGGCTTCCGAGTGAAGCAGAACGAGACGAGCCTGGTTGTGGAGGGCCATCGCAAGGGCGTGGGCGAAGGCATTGTGGCTGCCCTCCGAAAAATCCGAGGGGTGCAGGATGGAAGTCACGAATGGCGCGATCGTGTCCGCCTCGCTCATGTCCGTCTCCCTCGGAGCATCCTACTACTCTGGAGCCCGCCTCGATACGCACGAAAAGGTGTTATCATTAGTTCTTTCAAAATTCCTTTCACAAATCGAGACGGGATAGCAGGAATGTCGCCTTCGCCCCCGACGTCGATCCTCATTTCGCTATGCCTCGCCACGGGCTGCTCGAGTCTCGAACAGCCCGAGCTTCCCTTCACCGGCACTTCGAGTGCGTCGACAGTCACTGAGGGCACCGCGGGACTGCCTTCACCGCCCCCGCCTTCTTCGTCGGGCCTCGCGGAGGAGAACGGTGTGGGACCACCCACTATCGTAAGCCCACTTCCCGGGACCGCCTTCACCGACGCTCAGCCGACTCTGACCGTCGAGAACGCGAGCTCCTCGAGCGGGCCACTCACCTACGAGTTTCAAGTCTCAACGAACGGCAGCTTCGGTGACGTCGTAGCAGAGGTGCAATCCCAGCCTCCCGGTGGCTCCGGGACGACGTCGTGGCGAGTGGCACCTGCCCTCCCCGCCTCACGTTACTTTTGGCGTGGACGGGGGGTTTCGGCCGCCGGAGCCGGGCCCTATTCTCCGATCTCCGACTTTTCCATCGTGTCGGGGATCCCGACACCGTCTCCGCCTCCCTCGTCCGGCGAGATCTTCGATCCCCTCACCAACGGTAGCTCGCGCGGACAGGTCTCGGGAGGCCGTTTCGCGTCCTCTGGCTGGCAGGTGACGAGCCGGGGAGACTTCATTCGCTATGTCGTGACGCCGATTCGGAGCGGGTTCGTGGAGTGGGAGAACATCGGGCTCACCCGGCGAAATCCGCAAGCTGACCTCTTCAGCCTTTTCGGGATGTGGGATCCGACTCGAGGCGACTATCGGGAGAATCCCTACCGGGTGCACGTTCGGAAGCTCGATACCAACGGCCACAACCCGCCCTACCTTCGCCTACGCTTCATCTCGAACGGCGACCAGCGCGACGTCGGCTATGACTTCCTGGATTGGGACCCCAGCCGCGTCTATCGGTTCAGGGTCGAGTGGGGGCCGTCAGGTTCTGGAAACGAGGCTCGGGTGCTGCTCGACAATCGTGTGGTGATTCGGACCGGCTACGGTCCTACCTATAGGCCCGCGGAGCACTGGATCGAGCTCGGTATCGAGGAGCGGGCGGAGTCGATTGTGGGCGTCGTCTATCGCAACGTAGTCATCGGTCGCGATTGATTCGCGCGCTCGTCGAGATCGGTTCGGCCTGGCCCAGACGAGGGAAGAGCTTCCAAATTTACATGGCTACCTATCCTGGGAGTTCGCTTCGGCTCGACGTCCCGACCAACCCGAAAACGAACCCGCTACCGCCAACGATGCTGTGAAGAATCGTGTCGAGTCGATTGAAGGCATCGAGTCCTCCGAAGTCGGGAAACGTCCATCCGAATGCCGCGACGAAGACAAAGAAAGATCCGTTGATGATGCAGAAGGGTCGCCAGAACCGCTCGTTGTGCCAGCCGAAGACGAGAACTGCGGCTCCGACGAGGCAGTGGAAGATCTTGTGCCACGTCTCGGCCCGGTGCCCGAGCTCCCGATAATCGGCGACGAGGCTCAGGAAGACGAGCAGGAAGAAGATCCCGATGATACGTGTGTACCACTTCTGGAGTACTCCAGCCGACACTCAATCCCCCTCAGAAATCGACACCGTATAGCTGGGTCGTCGAGAACGCAAATGGGGCACGTGGTTTCGATGGCTGCTCGCCGGGTTCACTGCGATTTGAGCTCCACGCTTACGAGATGCATCTCGCTGCCGAGGTTTACCATCAAGAGAGCCGGGTGAATTTTTGCCTTGACAGGGTCATCTTAGACATACATACTGGTCGGTATGAAGAGGCGAGATCCGAACGGAACACGTCAGAAGATTCTCGACGCCGCCTTTCGGGAAATCTATGCGAAGGGTTTCCGCGCCGCCAGCCTCGAGGAAATCCTGGCCAATACCGATCTTACGAAAGGTGCTCTCTATCATCATTTTCCAAATAAAAATGCGCTCGGACACGCAGTTATTAACGATGTCGTCCGGGGAATGGTTGTCGAGACGTGGATTCAGCCGATGGAAGGTGCCGCTGACCCTATCGATGGCCTCGTTGAAACGCTTAGAGGACTTACGCCTGACCACATCAGCAAGGCCTGTAGCTGCGGCTGTCCGCTGGCGAATCTAGCCCAGGAAATGTCTCCCATCGATGAGGGCTTCCGAATTCGTATCGAAACCGTCCTCGACTCCTGGCGTGACGGAATCGCGGACGGGCTCCTCCGAGGGCAGGGCGCGAACCAGGTTCGAACCGATATCGACAGCCGCAAGGCGGCAGCCTTCATCGTCGCCTCCATCGAAGGGATCGCTATCATGGCCAAGAACTCCCAGGACGCGTCCATGATGGAAGCCTGCATCGACGGACTCGTCCTCTACCTTGAAACGCTGCGGGCTCCCGTAGCAGTAGCCGCGCCTTAATAGACACTCCCCTATGACTTCTCGAAACTTCCACTGTGACGTCACGACACATACGATCCAGTCGGTATGTTTTTATCCGGAGGAAAACACATGAAAGCTAGTGATACGGGTGCTGATACGGGTGCACCTCACATGGTGAGAGCCGAACGCTACGGCCGCTGGGTGGCCAAATGGCGGTGGCCGGTCCTAGTCGCGGTCCTCGCACTCTCCTTCCTGGCCACCGCCGGAGCTCGACGACTGGGATTCGTCGATGAGTATCGCGTGTTCTTCGGTTCCGATAACCCGCAACTGCTCGCCTTCGACGCGGTGGAGACCATCTACACCAAGAACGACAACATCCTGATGATTCTGGAACCGCCCGACGGCAAAGCCTTCACGAACCAGACCTTGGCCATCGTCGAGGACATGACGGCCGAAGCCTGGAAGATGCCTTTCGCCATCCGGGTGGACTCGCTCTCGAACTTCCAGCATTCCTGGGCCGAGGGAGATAACCTGATCGTCGAGGACCTCGTTCGAGGTGCCGAGGCTCTGACGCCAGAAGAACTGTCGGCGAAACGGGAAATCGCGCTGACCGAACCGATGCTATTGAACCGCATCGTTCCCAGCCGAACCCACGTGGTTGGACTCAACGTCACGCTTCAGCTTCCCAGAAAAGAAGCCGATGAGACCGCTCGATCGGTCGCCTACGCTCGCGAGCTTGCCGCGCGCGTCGAGGAGGAAAACCCGGGCTTCGAAACGCATATCACCGGGATGGCGATGCTCAATAACGCCTTTCAAGAATCGGCCATGAAGGACATGGCAACTCTCGTTCCTGCGATGTACCTCGTGATCACCCTCACCATCGTCCTTCTTCTCCGCTCGGTTTCAGCGACCCTCACCACCTTGGGTGTCATTGCGCTGTCGGTGACCAGCGCGCTAGGACTCGCCGGCTGGGCCGGCCTCTCGTTGACGCCTCCGTCGACCGCGGCCCTGACGATCATCATGACCCTCGCGGTCGCCGACGCCATTCACATCTTGGTGACGATGCTCAAGGAGATGCGCCACGGAGCAACCAAGCACCAGGCCATCGTGGAGAGTCTTCGCGTGAATATGCAGCCGGTCTTTCTAACCAGCCTCACGACGGCGATCGGTTTTCTCAGCATGAATTTCAGTGAAGTGCCCCCGTTCCACGATCTCGGGAACATCAGTGCGACGGGTGTCGTGGCGGCGTGGGTGCTATCGATAACCTTCCTCCCTGCCTTGATGGCGATTCTTCCGGTAGGGGTGAAACTTCGCACCGAGCGCTCCGAGTCTCCGATGGACAAGGTGGCGGGATTCGTCGTCTCGCGCCGTCGGCCCCTGCTCTGGGGCGGCGGGCTCGCCGCGTTCCTCATGGCGGCTATGCTCCCTCTCAACTCGCTGAACGACCAGTTCGTCAATTACTTCGACGAGTCCATGGCTTTCCGACAGGACTCCGACTTCGCGATGGAGCACTTGAGCGGGATTTACCAGATCGATTTTTCCCTGGGCGCGGATTCGAGCGGCGGCATCAGTGAGCCTGCCTACTTGGAGAAGCTCGAGGAGTTCGCCAATTGGTACCGAAGCCAGCCGGGCGTCGTCCATGTCGCCTCCCTCAGTGACGTCTTCAAGAAGCTCAACAAGAACCTGAACGCCGACGATCCTAGCTACTACCGCCTGCCGGAAAACCGCGAGCTCGCAGCGCAATATCTACTCCTTTACGAGATGTCACTTCCATATGGGCTCGACCTCAACAATCAAATCAACGTCTATAAGTCGGCCGCCAAGCTGTCGGTCACCGTCCAGAACATCACGTCGAAGGAGCTCATCGGTCTGGTGGAAGAAGGAGAAGAATGGCTGCGTGTCAACGCTCCGGAGCACATGTTCGCGCGCGGCGTTGGCCCGGGTGTGATGTTCTCCTATATCTCCAGCCGAAACGTGAAGAGCATGCTCGTCGGCACCCTCTTGGCGATCGGCCTCATCGGTTTGACCCTCGTGCTCGCGCTGAGGAGCGTGAAGTACGGCCTCATCAGTTTCCTCCCCAACCTCCTTCCGGCAGCGGTGGCCTTCGGCCTTTGGGGGCTCTTCGTGGGGCAAATCAATCTCGGGCTCTCGATCGTCAGCGGCATGTGTCTCGGCATCGTCGTAGACGACACCGTCCACTTCCTCAGCAAGTATCTTCGGGCGCGACGCGAAAAAAAGCTCAGCTCCGAACAAGCCGTTCGCTACGCCTTCTCGACTGTCGGCGCCGCCCTCGTCGTGACCTCGATCATCTTGGCGGCCGGATTCTCGATCCTGGCCCAATCCACTTTCAGCTTCAACGGAGACATGGGAAGAATGTCGGCACTCATCATCGCCATCGCCCTCGCTGTCGACCTGCTTCTCTTACCCCCGATTCTCATGGGAATCGATCGTCGTAAAGACGCGCGAGCTTCCAATATGGAGGAATTAAAAGATGAATACGAAGCAGCCAGCTAAGGGCCGCCGACAAAATAACTGTCTAGTTTTGAGCACACTCTTCCTGTTTCAGGTCGTGATCGCGATATCGTCTGGCATCACGAGAGCCTGGCAAGCTCCCTAGAAACGGAACATTTGTAGGTCTTCAGCAACCAGCGCGTGTTTGACAAACGGTCCTCATTGTAGGAGGATTACGCCTATCAAGGAGCACGTCTCCTATTATGAGACCTACGAGCTATCAGTCTGAAGATCTCGACCGCCTGTTGAGGAAGCACAAAATAGCTACCCTCGATGATTTGAAGGCAGTGTTGGGTACCGATGTGGACTCGACCGTCTTCCGAAAGCTCAATGAGTTGGCGTATCGGACAAGCTACTCCCACCGTGGTAGCTACTACACGTTGGACGAGATCGCCCAGTTCGATCGAAAAGGTCTTTGGTCGTTGCGCTCAGTGTGGTTCTCGAAGTACGGGACGTTGCTTGCGACGGTAAAAGCGTTGGTCGCGGCCTGTGAGGCAGGCTACTACGTCGACGAACTCGAGGACGTGGTGCAGGTTGACGTCAAGGCTCCTCTGTTGAAACTGGTCCGAGAGAAAAGATTGGCGCGCGAGCAGGTGTTCGGCCGATATCTGTATCTGGCCACCGATGTGAGCACGCGCAAGCAACAGCTCTCGGCCCGCCAGGTACATGAGGCGTCACCTTCCACGTTGGGCTGGGTCGGGGGAGTCCGCGTGCTCCCCGTGGAGTTGAAGGCTGCGATCGTTCTTTTCTACAGCCTGCTCGATGAAAAGCAGCGCCGTCTCTACGCGGGAGTCGAGGCCATGAAGCTCGGTCACGGTGGCGACCAACAGATTGCCGAACTGCTCGGGATGGATCCGAGCACGGTAGCCAGAGGTCGTAGGGAATTGCTAATGAGAGATGTTGAGCTCGACGGAGTTCGGCGAAAGGGTGGCGGACGGCGCGCCGTGCAAAAAAAAAGCCAGAAGTCATCGCCAAGATCGAAGAACTCATGAAGCACGACACCGCGGGCGATCCGATGACGGGAGTGAAATGGACGCGGCGGACCACCGACAAGATTGCTTGCGAGCTAAGAAGCCTCGGTGTGAACGTCAGCAGCAAAACCGTCGGTCGACTGCTCAAACAGCTCGGCTTCTCGTTGCGGGTGAACCACAAGAAGCTGTGCGGTGCCACGTCCGAAGATCGCGATACCCAATTCGCGTGTATCGCCGAACTGCGCGAGCGTTTTGCCGCAGCTGGTCATCCCATCATCAGCGTAGACACGAAGAAACGGGAGCTGGTGGGATTATTCAAAAACGGCGGGCAGGCCTGGAACCGCGAGCCGACTCTCGTCAAAGACCATGACTTCCGTTCCGAATCGAACGGCATCGCAATCCCCTACGGCGTCTACGATCTGCCCGCGAACCGCGGGACAGTGTTCATTGGTACCTCGTACAACACCCCGGACTTCGCCGTGAATGCCATCGAGAAGTGGTGGCGAACGGAAGGACGGCGACGCTATCCTGCAGCCCGTGACCTCGCGATATTGGCAGACGCCGGGGGCAGCAATGGCTATCGGTGTCGGGGTTGGAAGCACGGGCTTCAAACGCGGATTTGCAATCGCCACGACATCGCTATCACCATAGCCCACTATCCGTCCGGTACATCCAAGTGGAATCCAGTGGAGCACCGTCTGTTCAGCGAGGTCAGCAAGAACTGGGCGGGCAGGCCTCTCGACAGCTACGAAACCATCCTCAAATACATCCGCACGACCACCACCTCTTCCGGTTTGCGAGTACGCGCACACCTTATCCGGCGTCGTTATCCGAAGGGCGTCAAAATCACTGACGAGCGGATGCAGGCGCTTTCCGTTACAAAGGACCAGACTCTACCCAAATGGAACTACACCATCCGACCGTCTTGAAAACGGGAACTTATTTTGTCGCCGGCCCTAAGACCCAAACCCGTGCAGCAGCACTCACGAGACATGACTGGAAGCCTGTCTTTTATCTCGTAGCCTTGGCGTTCCTCATCGCCGCCTTCGCAACCGGTCTTTCAGCCACGAGTGCCGACGAGGAACGTGGTCGCGAGATCGCTTTCGAGTGGGACCAGCGCGACACCGGCTGGAGCGACCAGCGAAGCGACCTCCGGATGGTTCTCCGCAACCGACACGGCGAGGAGAGCACCCGTGAGCTTCGTAGTCGACTCCTCGAGGTCGATGGCGACGGCGATAAGCTACTCGTGATCTTCGACCGACCGAGGGACGTCAAGGGGACCGCCTTTCTCACCTACACGCACCGCACCGGAGCCGACGATCAGTGGCTCTATCTACCCGCTTTGAAGCGCGTCAAACGCATCTCTTCCAACAACAAGTCAGGTCCCTTTATGGGAAGCGAGTTCGCCTACGAGGACCTCGCCTCACAAGAGGTGGACAAGTACACCTATCGTTACGTGCGAGAGGAGACTGCGAATGAGCGCGACTGTTACGTGGTCGAGCGCATTCCCGTTGACCAGAACTCGGGCTACACACGTCACCTCGTTTGGTACGACAAAGAAGAGTACCGGCCGGAAAAGATCGAGCTTTATGACCGGAAGGACGAGCTCCTCAAGACGCTGACCTACTCCAAGTACGTGCACTACCTCGACCAGTACTGGCGGGCTGACGATCTCTTCATGGAAAACCACCAGACCGGAAAGAGCACGTTGCTGTCGTGGAGCCAGTACGAGTTCCGGACCGGCCTCTCCGACCGCGACTTCGACCGCAATAGTCTCAAGCGAGCAAGGTAAGAGGCATGAAACGCTTCCCGACTGGCAGCGCCATCCTCGGGAGGGCGCTTACGATGCTCACCTTGGCCGGCATGCCGGCCAGCGCCGGCGAGTGGAACGGCAAGGTGTCGTTTGAAGGCCGGCTCTTTCCGCAAAACGCGCTCAGCACGGACTTGTCAGGAAGCAACTTTTCTCTCGCCATGGAGCCGGAGTGGTACCAGGAATGGCAGGGCGGACGCCAGTTCTTCCTCTTCGTACCCTTCGTCCGCCTGGATCAGAACGATCCACAACGCACGCATTGGGACTTTCGAGAGCTCACCTGGCAATTGAACGCCCGCGATTGGGAGCTCCGGGCCGGCATTCGTCAAGTGTTTTGGGGAGTGTCGGAGTCGAATCATCTCGTCGACATCATCAACCAAACCGACTTGACCGAGAACATTGATGGCGAGGCGAAGCTCGGCCAGCCAATGGTGAATTTCGCCCTGATTCGCTCCTGTGGAACCATCGACTTTTTCACCCTACTCGGCTTTCGCGAACGGCGATTCTTCGGAAGCGACAGCCGGCCCGGCCTAGCCTTTCCGGTCGATACAGAGGAATCCGTCTACGAATCGGGTACCGGCCGGCGCCATATCGACTGGGCAGTCCGCTGGTCCCACGCACTGGGTCCGTGGGACCTAGGCGTTTCCCACTTTCATGGTACTAGCCGCGATCCTCGCTTCCTGCCGGAAAAACGAGACAACGAGACCGTTCTCGTCCCAGTCTACGACCTGATCGATCAGACTGGACTGGATCTGCAAATGACCCAGGGGGGTTGGCTGTGGAAGGTCGAAGTCATCAACCGCTACGGACAGGGGGATCGGTTCTTAGCATTCACCGGCGGCTTCGAGTACACCTTCGTCAACGTCAAGAGCACCGGGCTCGACATCGGTGTTCTGGCTGAATACTCCTTCGACGAGCGAGGTAAGTTGGCGCTCACACCATTCGACGATGACATCTTTTTCGGAGCGCGCCTCGCACTCAACGACGTGCAGAGCACTCAAATACTCGCCGGAGCGACCGTCGACCGAGACACCGGGGCTAGCTTCATCAACGTCGAGGCGAGGCGGCGCTTCGGAGACAGCTGGACGCTGGACGTCGAAGCAAGGACCTTCGTCGGCATCCCGCGCGAAGACATCTTTCTCCACGGAATTCGAAAGGACAGTTACATACAGCTCAACTGGTCATGGCATTTTTGAGGGGGATGTCCCGCCGGATGTTGAATTTGGGGTAGCGGCGGCTCCTTGGCCGGCCTAAGAATAGGTCTGCCAAACCAGCCGTCTCCAGAGGGGGACAAGGAGCCACCATGCCAAGGAAATCAAAGAAGCCAGTAAGAAAGCAAACGCACTCGCCTACGGGCAAGGTAGTTGGCCAAGTCGGTCAGATACTGCTACCGATGATAGCTGGGATCGCGGCCACGAAGGCGGACCTGACGGAATGGGTGTACGAGCAAGGACTGACCGCATTGCACCTACTCCTGAGAGAGGACGCGGAGAAGATCGCGGGGCCGAAGGGCAAGCACGAGAAGGAGCGAACTCATAACCACTGGGGGAGCACGGATGGGGAGCTGAGCTTCGGCGGTCGTCGAATCCAAGTGTCGCGACCTCGAGTTCGTTCGAAGTCGGGCGAGGAGGCGTCGCTTCCACACTTCGAAGCCTTCCGCGAAGAAGACCCGCTTCCGGAGCGAGTGCTGAACCAGATCTTGGTGGGGGTATCGACCCGAAATTACGAATCGAGTCTGGACAAACCCTCGGCGAAGTTGAAGTCTCGTGGCACGAGCAAGAGTGCCGCCAGCCGTCACCTCGTGAGCCAGACGACTAAGAAGCTCGAGGAATACCTATCTCGGAGGCTAGAGGAGTTCGAGCTTGCGGCACTAATGATGGATGGCCTTGAGGTGGCCGGACAGACCGTCGTCGTAACTCTCGGTATCACAATAGATGGAACGAAGGTGCCCTTGGGTATATGGCTGGGCTCGACGGAGAACTCTCGGGTGTGCACCGCGATGTTGCAGAACCTTCTCGAGCGGGGATTGCGGATCGACGAATCGATTCTCTGCGTAGTGGACGGAGGCAAAGGGATCCGCAAAGCACTCGTCGACGTTTTGGGGGATCTCGCGGTTATCCAAAGATGCCAGCTCCACAAACTCCGAAATCTACGCTCGTACCTTCCCAAGTCCCGTCACGCCTACGTGCTCCAGACAATGAAGGAAGCGTACAAATGCAAGAGTGCCGACAAGGCGCGCAAGCGACTTCAGGCATTGGTGTCGTGGCTCAAGCGAAACGGCTACGACGAAGCTGCCGGAAGCCTTCGCGAAGGGATGGAAGAGACCCTCACGGTTGTGAAGCTCGCTCTACCCGAGTTACTTCGCAAATCTCTGGCCACGACAAACGCCATCGAGAATCTCAACGGCACCATCCGCAGAGTCTCGAGAAACGTCAAGCGGTGGAAGAGTCCTTCCATGATTCGCCGATGGACCGCTCTCGGCGTCGTCACGGCGGAGAAAAAGTTTCACCGTATCAAAGGCTATCGCCATATGGGCGCTCTCGTTCACGCGCTTAGAAGCAAACAGAAATCTCTTGACAGCGATGAGGTTGCTGCCTAAGAGTATTCACAGGTGCCGCCGCTACCCGACCAAATTCAACAGCGGCCGGGACATCCCCTTTTTGAGAACGAGCCGGCAGATATGTCTCGTCGAGACGGAGGAAATCACGAGCCTGCACAAGAGGCGCTTTCCCAAGCCCGACGATTACCCTGGCGCGCGCGTCGTTTCGAGCTCGGCATCGAAGAAAGGGCGGAGTCGATCGTAGGCGTGGTCTATCGCAACGTCGTCATCGGTCACGATTGATTCGCGCGCCCGTCGAGATCGATACGGCGTAGCGAGCTCTCCCACTCTTCGGGCGCACGAACCTCGAAGGCGGTCTCGGGGAGGTCGCGATTGACGATCACGCCGCCGGGCCGCACCGTAACAGCGAGCGTGTAGTCGTCGTAGGGACGCTCGATGCGAATCCTCGAAGGGAAGCGCACACCGGTCGAGGGATCGGGCGGCAGGTATTCGGAATAGCGGATATCGGCAACCAGAAGGCCCGCCTGGTCGTAGACCTGCTGACGTTTGAGAGTAACCTCTCCGAGCCGATCGAACCAGTATTGGACGAGTGGCGTCGCCCGTCCCAGGCGCCCGGCCGTGACCACGTAGTAACTCTTTCGAACGTCGCTCGCAGGCTTCGCTCCCGGACGCTCGTCCGGCTCGACGACCCTTTCTTCGTGGAGGAGCGCGGTCGTGTAGGGGTCCTCTCTGGGAATCGGCGGAATCAAAAACGCGCCGGTGAAATGGTGCGGGCGGATGTTGACGAGGGGCCCCGCCCTCTTCAGTTCGGGATCCTCGTCGAGCTTGTCGGTTTCCCCCTCGTAGCTTCGCTCGTTCGTGCCGAGGATCAGCGCCCGGTACTCGGGCGGGTGGATCAAGAGCTGGAAGCGCTCGCCGTCCGACGCCATCTCCGCGATGGTGGCGCTCAGGATCGGCGCCTCTATATTGAGTCGGATACGGCTCGGTCGCTCCAGCAAAAGGCGGCCTTGAGCGGTGCGGTACTGGCGGGCTTGGCCCTCTTCGGCGCCCTCCACGGTCTCGAACTGAAGATCGACGGGTAGCACGAGCGAGCGGACGTCCCGCCACTGATTGATGCGATCGACGAGCGATTCAAGAGTGGCAGTCTCGGTCGGTGGAAGAAACGGGACGACCTCGACCTTGCGCGAGACGCAGGCGGAGCAAGCGAAGGCGAGGGCGAGCGAAGCGAGGGAGTAGCGCAGGGTGCTCATGTTCGAGCCATATCCTACGCAAGTCAGTTCAGAATATCGAACTGATGAGTGTATTTGACGATGAGGCTTCGGTTTTGCGGGCCGATGAGCATGTTGCCGAGGCCTTCCGTGTCGCTGTAGACGATGAACAGACCCGTACCGCCGGTATTGAGCCAGCTGAAGCGGATGTTGGACGACCAGCTATCGGCGTCGTCATTGTACTGGACGAAAGCCTGAAGGTAGCTGAGCGGCGAAAAGTTGTAGCTTACGCGCGCCTGGATCAGGTTCGTAATGAAGCTTCCCTCGGCGAGGTCGACGTCGTTGTAGGACCAGGAGAGGGAGGTGATGATCTTGGACTTGTGGCGATAGTTCAGAGTGGTAGCCCAGGACTGCCGGTTGCCGGAGAGAAAGCCTCCGGCGCTGACGCCGCCGGAGTAGGAAAAGGGTGCGGCTTGGTTCGTATTCCAGCGCCAGGCGAACTCCCAATGCTGAAACGAGCCCGGCGCGACGACGATGCCGTCGGTGATCTCGAACGGCACCTTCAACCCTTCCACGGTTCGGTTGAACGCCGGGCTAAAGTGGGCGCCGTTCTCGAAGTCCACGTGCGAGTCGACGTGGATGTTTTCCGTCTCCTTGAATCCATCGAAGTCCCAATAGCCCCGGTAGGTAATGTGTGGCCTCAGCTCCCGCAGCCAGGAGATATCGTTTCTCAGGTTGAGGAACCAACCCGTGTCCAGGTGGCGATAGGCGTCACGCTGGAGAAATCCGACCTCGGGGTTGAAATCTTCGCCGACCTCCCTGTATTCGAGCCAGACCCGTCCTCCACTCCGCTGGTACTCGGCTCGGCCGTTCAGAGCGTGCTCTCTCCCAGTTCGGTGCGGCGTTTCGGTTCGTGCCGCGTAGCTGGTGACGGTGAAGTAGCGTCTGATACCGAGCTTGCTGTCCACACCCCAAGTTCGGTTCCAGTCGTTCTCGCCCGCGGCGGCTCCCGTCGCGATGCGGTTGATGAAGAGCGCCCCCACGCTCGAGCGGTTGGGGAACTCGCGACTCACACTCGCTACCGTATAATTGTTGGCCGGCGTCAGCTCTTCGACGGTCTCGGTCTGCATGTTGAGAAAGCCCAGGTTGTAGCTCCCGGCCTTGCCGCTCAGCCGGGCGCCGCCAATGAGGGGGACGATCTCGCCGTCCGCGATGCCGATGCGGCGGCTGAAGAAGAGCTCGACCGCACGGGGCTGGCCCATCGAGAAGTTGCCCGCGTTCTCGAGAAAGAAGGGTCGTTTCTCCGGGAAGAAGAGATTGAACCGGGTGAGGTTGACCTGCTGGGCGTCGACTTCGACTTGAGCGAAATCCGTGTTGTATGTCAGGTCCAGATTCAGGCTCGGCGTCACGCCGAACTTCGCGTCGACGCCCAGGTCTCCCGTGAAATCGTTGGAGTCGCCGATGGTATAGTCGCGCTCGGACGCGCCCAAAACGTAGGGCGTCACTTTGAAATTCCTCGGGGTCGCGAGCTCGAGCCCCTGGAGCTCGCCCGCGGCCGAAAGCCGATAGAGGTTCCAGGCACGGAGTACGGGCGACCAATAAACCTCTTCGCGCTTTCGGCGGATGTTCCTTTGGAAGTTCAAGCCCCAGGTCTGCGGGCTTCCGGCGCCGTAGCGAAGGGTGCGCAGGGGGATGGCGAACTCCGCCGACCAGCCGTAGTCGCCCGTGTTCGTCGCGACGGTAAAGCTCGCGTCCCAGTTCAAGTTGAATCCACTGCCCGAGCCGGACTGAGCGCGCCTCCGTCCCGGGCCCCCTTGACCGCCCTCGCCCTCGTTCGTGACCTGGCCGTCGTGCTCGATACCGGCGGGATTGGTTCCGAAGACGAAGCCGTTCTGAAGGTCGTGGTACGTGTCGAAAATGATCCGGAACGAGTCGGTGTCGTCCAGGCTCGCGTCCCGACGAGCGTCCGTGACGATGATCCCCGAGGGGTCCCCATCGAAGCAGATGACGCCGATGTAGATGGTGCGGGAGTCGTAAAGGATGCGCACCTCGGTCTTCTCCGAAGCCCGGTTGCCCTCCACGGGCTCTCGCTGGATGAAATCGGAGATGACGTCGGCGCGCTGCCAGATGTCGTCATCAACGATTCCGTCAATTCGGGGGGCCTCTTCGACGGCGGCCGCCTTGGCCACACGGCTCGTGGTCATCGCGGCGTCGGCCGGCAAGCCTCCGACCATGAGAGCTGCGACGGCCGCAAGAATCGAGCCACGAGTTACACAATTGCTCATTTGTTCGCAAGAAGCCCGAATGCCCTATCTCAGGAGCTTTGCGGCTTCCTTCGCGAAATAGGTCAGGATCATCGAGGCCCCGGCTCTCTTGATCGCCGTGAGCGTCTCGAGGATGGCTTTCTCGCGATCGAGCCAACCCTTCTCGGCCGCGGCCACGATCATGCCGTACTCGCCCGAGACGTTATAGGCCGCGACGGGTACGTCGAAGGCCTCGCGAACCTGGGCGATCACGTCGAGATAGGCCAGGGCCGGCTTCACCATCACGATATCGGCGCCCTCTTCGATGTCGAGCGCGATCTCCTTCAGCGCCTCGCGCTGGTTGGCAGGATCCATCTGATAGGTCTTCTTGTCGCCCTTACGAGGGGCCGAGTCGAGGGCGCCTCGGAACGGGCCGTAGAAACAGGAGGCGTACTTCGCGGAATAGGCCAGGATTCCGACGTTCGTATGGCCGGCCTCGTCGAGCGCCCACCGGATCGCCCCTACCCGGCCATCCATCATGTCCGAGGGGGCGACGAAGTCCACTCCGGCCTCGGCATGAGCGAGAGACATCCTGCAGAGGACTTCGACGGTCTCGTCGTTGACGACCTCGTCATCGACCACAAGGCCGTCGTGGCCGTGGACGGAATAGGGATCGAGCGCGACGTCCGTTTGGATGCAGAGCTCGGGAAGCGCCTCCTTGAGCGCTCGGATGGCCTGGGGAATGATTCCGTCGGCGTTGTAGGCCTCGGTGGCCTCGTCGTCTTTCTTGTCGGAGTAGCCGAAGAGGTTGACCGCACGAACACCGAGACCGTAAAGCTCCTCCGCCTCTCGCACCAGCTCGTCTGGCGAGAGCCGAAACTGTCCCGGCATCGTCTCGATCGGCTCTCTCAGGCCACGCCCGTCCTTGATGAACAACGGTGCTATCAACTCTTCCGCCCGGAGTTCGGTCTCTCGAACTAGTGAGCGGATGGGCTCGCTGCGTCGAAGTCGTCGAGGTCGGTGCGTGAGATCCATAGGTGCCTGTTTTGTATCAAAATGGCGGCACTCTCACAAGATGGGTTATCCTCCCTGGCTGGCCCGGCCGGCCTCGCTGGCCCGCCCACAACCGGAGGACACCATCGAGCCTTATCAAGAGCGCTTCATAGAGCTTCTCTCCGACAACGGTGTCGTGCGCTTCGGCGAGTTTACGCTGAAATCGGGCCGGAAGTCTCCCTACTTCATCAACGCCGGAGAGCTTCGGACGGGCGCGGCGATGGCGCGGCTCGGAGAAGCTTATGCGGAGAGGATCTCGTCCTCCGGAGTCGACTGCGATTTGATCTTCGGACCGTCCTACAAAGGGGTTCCGTTGGCTGTCGCCACCGCCATCGCGATGTCGGCGAGAGGCCGAGACGTCGCCTTCTGCTTCGATCGCAAAGAACCTAAAGACCACGGTGAGGGGGGCGTGTTCGTGGGAACGAAGCCGGGCGCGGGTATGGAGGTCGTTCTCGTCGACGACGTCATCACCTCTGGGCTGTCGATCCGTCAAGCTGCGGAGCTTCTCGGTGGAACCGGTGCCCGGGTCGCGGCCGTCGTGGTGGCCGTCGATCGCCAGGAGAAGGGAAAGGGCGACTGCTCGACGCTCGACGAGCTCGGGGAGAGTCTCCAAGCGCCGGTGCTTCCTATCGTCACGATCCGTGACATCGTCGAGCTCTTGTGCCGGAACGACCCGGGCAAGAGAACGGCGATCGAAGAGTATCTGGAGCGGTTCGGAGCATGAGCGAGCGCATCCTCGTCGTCGGTGGCAACGCGGCTGGGATGACCGCTGCGTCTCGAGCCAAGCGTCTCGATGCGTCCCTGTTCGTTCACGTGCTCGAGGCGGGACCCCGCATCGCCTACAGCATATGCGGTCTGCCTTACGCCCTGGCCGGCGTCGTAGCCAATATCGACGATCTCGTGCTCTTTACACCGGAGAGCCTCAAGAACGAGCGCGGCGTCGACGCGACCTTGAATCAGAAGGTCACGGAGATCGTTCCCTCCCGACGCGCGGTCGTCGTCGAAGACACCTCCACGGGAGACAAGAAGAGTCTTCCCTACGACAAGCTTCTTCTCGCGACGGGCTATCGGCCCAAGAGGCTCCGCGTCGAGGGCGGTGAGCTGAAGGGTGTGTTTACCGCGAGTCGGCTCTCCGACGGAGAGGCGATCCGGAATTGGCTGCACGAGACGCAGGCGCGTCGGGCGGTACTCATCGGTGCCGGCTACGTCGGTCTCGAGATGGCGGAAGCACTGACGAAGCGCGGACTAGAGGTGACGCTCGTCGAAGCGGACGCGCAGGTTTTTCCGTCACTCGACCCCGACATGGCCGCGCTCGTTGAAGCGGAGCTCGAGCGTCGCGCCGTCCGCGTGCTGACGTCTCGGCAGGTGAAACGGCTCGCCGGCAACCGAGGCTCCGTCGAAGCGGTCGAGCTGACGAAAGGATCCTTGCGCGTTCCAGCGGAGGTGGTCTTCGTGGATATCGGCGTCGAGCCATCTGTGGAGCTCGCGAGCGCCGCCTCCATCACACTCGGTCCGAGCGGTGCCATCGCCGTCGACGACCATATGGAAACGAGCCAGCCCGGCGTCTACGCGGCCGGAAACTGCGTCGAGACGTTCCATCTCGTGAGCGGCCGTCCGACACAGATTCCACTCGGGACGGTGGCCGCCAAGCAGGGGCGTGTGGCGGGCGAGAACGTCGCGGGGCGCCGTACGCGGTTTCGCGGCGCGGTCGGGACGAGCGTCGTGAAGGTTTTCGACCTAGTGGCGGCGCGGACCGGTTTGAGCTCTCGTGAGGCGGGCTCTGCGGGCTTCTCGACTGTCGAGGCTACGATCGGAGGCCGTTTTCAGGCCCACTACTTCGGAGACGGCGCGCCCGCGACGGTGAAGGTCATTGCCGAGCGGGGCTCGGGTCGACTTCTGGGAGGCCAAATCGTGGGTAGCGCTGAGGGTGCGATGGGTATTGACGTCCTCGCGACGGCCCTGACGGCGGGGATGTCGGTCTCCGAAGCTTCCCAGCTCGATCTGGCCTATGCTCCGCCGGTGGGCGCGCTCTGGAATCCGCTGCTCGTGGCGATGAACCAGGTGGCGAAAAAAGTCTAGCAGGGGGCTAAGAAAAACATCTGCACCCTGCTCGAGCGGCAGCCGAAACACCTGCCTCGAGCGAGGTAAAAAGCCGAGCGAGCACTGGAGCTAGCGCGCGATGCTCGCGGATTTCGTCTCGGAAGGGAACTCGCGAACGTCGTCTTCTTGGGGAAGCGTATGACGGCTGATGGGAGCGGAGAGAACCACAGATGCTTTGGTGGTCATGGTTCCGCGAATGTTCTTGATGCGTTGGAGCACCTTTTCGAGGGTCGCGGGCGTTCGAGTCAGAACCAGCACGACGTAGGTTTCTTCGCCGGCGACGCTGAAACACTTCTGAATCTCGGAAATCTCGGAAAGGTGCTTTTCGTATTCGGAAGAGGAAACTTCCGCGGCGGTCGTAATGCTGACCATCGCGGTGATGTCGTATCCGAGGGACTCCGGATTGATGATGGCCGTGTAGCCGTCGATGATCCCGCTGCGCTCGAGCTTCTTCACGCGATCGTGGACGGTCGGTGCGGTCAGACCGACTTGCGCGGCGAGCTCGGCGAAGGTGCTGCGTCCCTTGGAGAGCAGCGCCGACAGAATCTTCCTGTCGGTGAAGTCGATGGAACCGTTGGGAAAACTCAAGAGACTTACTCGCGTCAAAGAGGCGCTCATCCTAGCCGGAGAGAAATGATAAATCAACCGAGGAAGGGCGAAAGAAATCCGCGACGTTTAGGAACGGAGTTGTCATGGAGCTCGATTTGTGATTGGAGTCATTTGTGTGTGTCAGTGAATTGTCTTCGTTTGTCGGTCGTGTGGGCGCTCGGCTCAGCGGTGCACTGGGGTAGTCTTTCTAGTGAGGTGAAGGTTTTCCCGGTGAGCGTTTCGCGAAGCTCACGCTGCGTTTGGTCGATCGCGAGTGACGCTATAATTCGTAGCTGAATATGGACGACGAGATGAGCCTTTCGAACCGCGATTACCTCGACTTCGCTACCGACGCCGCCTTTCAGGCGGGCGTCGAGGTCGACCGAAAGGCGGTCGGCTCCCCGGTAACCATCGCGGACCGCGGCGCCGAAGAGCTGTTGCGCAGGCTCATCGGCAAACGTTTCCCCAATCACGCCGTGATGGGCGAGGAGTTGGGGACATCCGAGAGCGACTCCGGTCACCGCTGGGTCGTCGATCCCATCGACGGGACCCAGTCCTTCATTCGCGGGGTCCCACTTTTCGGCGTTCTCGTGGGTCTGGAGATCGAGGGCGAGATGGTCGTCGGGGCCTGTTACTTTCCCGCGCTCGAGGACATGCTTGCCGCGGCGCGGGGAGAGGGTTGTCAGTGGAACGGTCGCGAGGCTCGCGTCTCTTCCGTCGACTCGCTCGGCGAGGCACTTGTGAGCCTGACCGAGCCGGGGAGCCTGGATGCCGCCCATCGCGTGTTTTGGGAGAAACTCAAGGCGAAGGCGAATACGATCCGCGGTTATTGCGACTGTTACGGGCATGCTCTCGTCGCCACGGGTCGCTGTGAGGTGATGCTCGACCCGGTGATGAACCCGTGGGATTGCGGGGCGCTCCTTCCCATTGTCGAGGAAGCCGGTGGGAGCTTTACCGATTGGAGCGGGAAGAAGGGCATCTACGGTGGGAGCGCCGTAAGCACGAACGGGTCGTTTTTCGACGAGGTCATGGCACTTTCGGAGTTGGGCTCGGCCGAGTGAGAGCTCTCGCACTCGCCGGGCTGGTCTGGATCTTGGCGTGCCAGCCGCTTCGAGAGGAAGTCGCTCGGGTTCGAGTCCCGCGCGTCGTGCTCGTTTCCATCGATACACTGCACGTCCAGTGGACGTCACCTTACAACCCCAACGTCACTACGACACCGTTTCTGTCGCGGATCGCCTCCGAAGGGGTTCGCTTCGAGCGCGCCTATACTCAGGTCCCTATCACGCTTCCCTCCCACGCGTCGATTTTGACGGGGGTTTCACCGCAAACCCTGGGCGTTTTCGGAAACGGCGACGTCGTGCCCGCGAGCGCCGTAACCCTGGCGGAGATCTTCGCCGAGGCCGGCTATCGAACCGCCGCTTTCATCTCGCTCGGAGTCCTCCAGCCCGCCTATCGCTTGAACCAGGGCTTCGAGACGTTTCACGATCCGTTCGAGAGCGACAGCTCCCGCTGGTATCGAACCGCTGATGAAGTGATCGAGCCGGTGAACGAGTGGGTCGAGTCTCATCGAGACGATCCCTTCTTTCTCTGGGTGCACCTCTCCGATCCCCACGAGCCCTATCTTCCGGTGGACGCTCCTCCCGACACCGAGCTCTGGCTCGACGACGAGCTTCTGACCCGGGTCAACCTTATTAGTGTGAAGCAGCATAGCCTGGCGCTGCGTCTCTCGCCCGGGCGCCACCGTCTGCGCTTTCGCTCCCTGCGCCCGCCGAAGGATGATGACCGTCCCGAAACGGCGATCGAGCTCCAGCTCCTGTCGCAGGAATCCTTGGCGCCCTACGCCTCGTCGGAGCTTCCAGGAGTCGACGAGAGGCGACCGCTTCGCCCGAACTACGAGATCCCGCTGCGCAATCGGGGATCGGAGGTCGTGGAAGTCGAGCTTTCTTTTTCGGGGATGCTCGAGAGGCCGGCGCCCTCCGACGTCCTTTCGAACTACGAGACCGAGGTCGCCTATGTCGACGAGCATCTCGAAAAGCTCGACGCGCTCCTCGCGTCGCTAGGGCCCCGCGAGGATACGCTCCTCGTCATCGTTTCCGACCACGGAGAGGGATTGTTCGCGCACGACCTCCTTGGCCATGCGACATTCGTTTTCGAAGATCAGCTCCGTGTCGCCTGGATCATGCACGGAGCTGGGCTTCCACAAGGCCACGTGGTGGCGAGCGCGCCCGCGCTTCTCGTCGACGTGGCGCCGACCATTCTCGAGCTCATCGGTTTAGAAACCGACGGCATGGAAGGGCAATCGCGCCTGTCCTGTTGGGAGGGAAGTCGTTGCCCCGAGACGCCGGTGTGGTGGTCCTTCGGGCTCGACCACGAGGCACGGCGTGTCACAGGCATGTCAGGCTATCGCTGGCCCCACAAGTGGATGTGGCGTCGTAGCTTTCCCCGAAGCGGATTCGATCTCGAGGGCGATCCCTGGGAGCAGGTCGATCTGCTCGAGGATCCCGGCTCCCACAATCCCGAGCCCCTCAAGGACATGGCTGAGCGCTTCCCTGGCGTCCGCCGCGAGCTTGCGGATACCTTGCGACGAACCCAGGGAGAGGGAGTGTCCTCCGAGCGTGAACGATTGTTGAGAAGCCTCGGTTATCTGAAGGGGAAGTGAAGTGAGGACGGTCCTAGGCTATTCCACACCGGCGCTCTGTGGGTGAATCCCTACGGCGAAAAGGGGGCTCTAGCACCCAGCTCATGTCACTGAACGAAAAGCCTCATGGCGCGAAACTCGATGTTGAAAAAGGAGGTGCGCCATGAACAGGGCTAGCTACCCAGCCAAAGCAGAGGGATTCACTCTCATAGAGGTAGTCGTCGCATTGGCGGTGACCCTCATCATGATGGGGTCGGTCTTCGGACTCCTCATTGGAGGGCAGGACAGCTTCAATCGTGAGCACGAGGTCGTCGACATGCTCACGTCGACCCGCTCCGGCGTTCGGATGTTGGACCGCGATCTCTCGATGGCCGGCTTCCGGACCCCCGCCGCCTCGGCGATCCTCTGGAATGACGCCGGCGGCATTCAACCCGACGAGGTGACGATCATCTACGCCGACCCCAACGTGGCCATCGCTCGCCCGCTGCAGTGTGGCACGGCCGGTGCCGGTGGAGGCGGCGGAGCTTGTGGCACGATTGGGCAATCTGCGACGCTCTATCTCGAAATCGACTCCTTGGATCCCGCTCCGGCGAACGCCGCAGACGCCTATCAAAACGGCATGGTGCTCATGGCGATCGAGACGGGGGACTGCAACGGCGATGGACAAGTCGGCCTCTACCCCTTCCACGTGACCCAACCCCCTACCGTCACGAACGCGAACGGCCAACCCACCCTCAACGTCAACCACAACTCCGGAAACCTCGGGTCGGACCTCAACCCCCCGGGAGGCTTCAACGGCCAGGTACGCGAAGATTGCGCGGTCGTCGGACGATTCCACATGATTACGTATCGAGTCAGCCCGCCTCCGCCGGTCGGAAACCCGACGCTCGAGCGCCGTGATTTGACCGAAGGGACGGATTGGATCCCGGTGGCCCACAACGTCGAGAACCTTCAGATGCGATACGGCGTCGGACAGAACGTAAATCTCGTCGATGCTCCCGCGATGGCGCCTCTGGACGATCCCGCGACCTGGATCAACCGTGTTGGGTTCACGATCACGGGCCGATCGGAAAGTGTCAATCTGAAGGGAGCTACCGAAGGCGTCTTCGCCGCGGAGGATACCTTCATTCGGAAGTCCATCTCGAGCCAAGTGGCGCTACGGAACGTCGTCGCCGCCACCTCTAATCGCGTCGCGATGCTGCCGTAGAGTACGGGAGAGTTTGCCCTCTGGGGGCGGTGAGGATGCTAGCGACTCGCCGTCGGTAGGCTCTCCCAGATCCTCCGCTTGAACTCTCGCGCTTTCTCGAGGACCGCTTCCGTATCGACGGTCGTCACCTCGCGGTCGCGCACGACGATCTTCCCGTTCACGATCACGGTGCGGACGTTGCCGGCCTTCACCGCATAGACGAGGTGAGAGTAGACGTTGTACATCGGCGTGAGCTCGGGCGAGCTTACGTCGACGAGCACCACATCGGCGAGCTTACCGACCTCGAGCGACCCGAGGCGATCGTCGAGCCCGAGCGCTTTGGCGCTGCCGAGCGTCGCCATCTCGAAGACCGTGGTGGCGGGCAAAGCCGTCGGATCCATCCGCATGATCTTGTGAAGCTTGGCGGCCGAGTCCATCTCCTCGAACATGTCCAGGTTGTTGTTGCTCGCGGCGCCGTCGGTGCCGAGGCCGACCGCTACACCCGCCGCGAGAAGCTCCGGAATCTTCGCGAGGCCCGAGGCGGTTTTCATGTTGCTCTCGGGGTTGTGCGATGTCGAGGCTCCCGAGCGGGCGATGAGCGCGATGTCGTTGGCGTCGAGCCAGATGGAATGATGGAGGATCGTTCCCGGCGCGAGAACGCCGGCGTCGTGAAGCGCGGGGATCGTGCGTTTGGATAGCTTCTCCATCATCTGATCGTTCTCTTCCGGCGGCTCTACGGCGTGGATCTGAAACGGCACGCCGTAGCTCGCCGCGAGCCGGTGGGCTTTCCGGACGACGTCGAGCTCGGTCGTATAGAGGGCATGAGGTGCGATGGAGGGAACGATGAGGGCATGGTGTCTGTATTTTTCGATGAAAGCTCTTGCACCTTCGAGAGCCTTTTCGGGAGTCTCGTAGTCGGGCGCTTCAAATCCGATGATGGTCTGCCCCAGCACGCCCCGAATGCCGACTTCGGCCGTCGCCCGCGCGACCTCGTCTTCGAAGTAATACATGTCGGCGTAAGTCGTCGTTCCTCCGCGCGCCATTTCGATCGAGGCCAGGAGCGTGCCCCAATAGACGAACTCGGGGGAGACGTTCTTCGACTCGGCGGGGAAGATGTAACCCTGAAGCCATTCGAGCAGAGCCAAGTCGTCGGCAATGCCGCGAAGCAGCGTCATGGGCGCGTGACCGTGGGCGTTGATGAGGCCGGGGATGACGACGTGACCCCTTGCGTCGAGAGTTTCCCGGACCTCCGGTAGCGCCTCACCGGCGGCATAGACGCCCTCGATGCGGTTGGCCTGCACCGCGACGGCACCACCTTCCAGCACCCGCCGGTCGGCGTCCATGGTAACGACTGTTCCACCCCGCACGAGGAGGTCGACCTGGGGTCGGGGTTGTGAAAGCGCCAAGAGGGCGGCGAGCGTGAGTGCCGTATTCATCGTTCTACCTCGAGCGGTCGTAACCGATTCAAGGCCGCGGCGATCTCGAAGCGGCGGGGTCGAGCGAAATTGCCCGGATGCTCGCCGGGCCTGCGGAAAGGCGCGAGGGCGTCGAGCCCCTCCTCGTCGAAGATCGTCTCCAGGCCATCCAGGATATCGCTCATCGAGGCTCCATTCGAGATGAGCCGCTCGGACGCGAGGTGCAGGGCGTAGCCGATGGCTCTCGTCTGACTCGGGTCGACGAGCTGCTCCACGGCCCTGAGATCGATCGTCTCGCGACCGAGGCCGAGCTGGTCGTGACCGCGCCCGGTGACCCGCACCTCACGCCGCCCGTGCGAGGCGTCAATCGATTGGGCCACGGGGCGCCGGGGCGCACCCGTGTCGAGGGGAGTCGTCGACTCGATGGCCCGCCCCGTCGGGCGCTCGCTAGCGACGCGTTTGGCTTCACCGGTCACCTCCTCGGCAACGAAGGCGTTCATGCGGATCACGTGATCCGCGGGGTCGAAGTAGTCTCCCGAGCCCCCCATGACGAGAACGGTCGAGACCCCGAGCCTCTCGTAGAGCTCGCGCACGCGATCGACGAAGGGGACGATAGGCTCCTGCCCCTTGGCGACGAGCGCCCGCATGCGCGCGTCTCTGACCATGAAGTTCGTCGCGGAGGTGTCTTCATCGAGGAGCAGTACCCGCGCTCCGACCTCGAGCGACTCTATGATGCTCGCGGCCTGGCTGGTGCTGCCGCTCGCGTCCTCGGAGTCGAATCGCTCCGTGCTACGTCCCAAGGGGAGGTCGTGGATGAAGGCACTGATGTCGACGCCCGCGACACGGCGCCCGTCCTCCGCCCGGATCTTGACCGCGTCGGCCCTGGTGACGACGAGCTCACGCCCGTCTCCTGGAACGTGAGGATAAACGCCGCGCTCGATGGCCTTCAGCAGCGTGGACTTCCCATGGTAGCCGCCGCCGACGACGAGCGTGACGCCTTCGGGAATGCCCATGCCATCGATGCTCGCCTCGCCCCCAATCGGTTTCAAGAGCGGCATCCTCACGCGGAGCGAGTCCGGGGACGCGAAGCGGACGCCGCCCCTCATGGGCCGGTCGGACGCTCCGCTCTCACGGGGCAGGATCGCGCCATCGGCCACGAAGGTGACGAGCTTTCTCTCTTCGAGCGCCAGGCGCAGGTGTTCGTAGTTCTCAACGGCGTCGACGAAATCTCGGCATCGGTCGAGGTCGAGCCCCGACGCACGAAGGGCCCGCTTCGCGAGCGCGGGCAAATCCCGGACTAGAATCCGTTCGGCCTGCCTTCCCAGGATCCTGCGGCCCGCCGCAGGAAGGCTGACCTCGATCCGCGCTTCCACCCACTCGGCGGTGACTAGGGCTGCCGTGCGCTCGAGCACCTCTTGGGCACCCGCGTCGATGTGAATGGCTTCGTCAGAAATGGCTGCTCGGAGCTCCCGAGCGAGATAGTCTTGGAGCCCGATCCGCCGCACGCGGCTATCGCATAGATCGTTCGGAAGGTCCCGAGGCACGCGGAGCCTGAACTTGGACGGAGCCGCATAGGGGTCGCCTTGAACGTGATCGATGTAGACGACGAGACCCTCGTCGAAGCGGTAGCTCCCGGCGATACCCTTGTAGCCCTTGTAGTTCCGGCCGTCGAGGAGGCACAGCTCTCGGCCCAGCTCCTCAGCAGTCCTCACGGAATCGCTCGGAGATCCGCTTCCGCGGCGATCGCCACCCGCTGGCCCTCCTCGACGTCAACGAACCGCAGGAGAACAATCCCGGTCACGAAGAACACGACGAGGGCCAGGATGGCCAGCCGTCCTCCACCGGTGAGGTCCGCGACGACGGCGAAGGCGAAGGGTCCGATGATGTTTCCGAACTTGCCCGCGACGCTGTAGAAGCCGAAAAACTGGGACGACATCGATGGCGGTACCATCGTCGCGAAGAGGGAGCGTGAAAGAGCTTGGCTTCCACCTTGAACGAAGGCGAGAGCGAGAGCCAGAGTCCAAAAGTGCCAGGCTTCCGTCATGAAATACCCGAAAACGGAAATCGCGGTATAGACGACGAGCGCGAGGTAGATGCCGTTCTTTGTCCCGATGCGGCCGGCGAGAGCCCCATAGGCGAATGTTGCAGGTATCCCCACGAATTGCACCATGAGAAAAGCCCCGATCAGGTGGGAGGGCCCGATGCCGATCTCCGTACCATAGACGTTGGCCATTTTGATAATCGTGTTGATGCCGTCGTTGTAACACCAGAACGCCAGGAGAAAGACGAAGAGTTGACGATACTGGCGGATCTCGTGAAACGTCTCGAAAACGCGAGTGAAGCCGACGCGCAGTGGGTTGAGCGTTGCTTGCTCGTCGCTCCCCAGGCTTCGAGGCGGTTCTCGGACTCCTCGCAGGATTGGAAACGTAAAGAGGATCCACCAGACGGCGACACTCAGGAAGGCGTAGCGGGATGCCTCGCTCGCATCCGCGAAACCGAATCGATCGGGCCAGGTGATCCAGGCGAGCTGCACGGCCAAAAGGAGTCCCCCGCCCACGTAGCCGATCGCATAGCCAGCCGTCGAGACGCGGTCGATCTCCTCTTTGCGGGCCACGTGAGGAAGGAGTGACTCGTAGAAGACGTTGCCCGAGGCGAAGCCGATGTTCCCGATGACGAAAGCAGCCGAGGCGAAGAGCCACGCGCCCTCCGTGACGAAAGAGAGCAGGAAAGAACCCAGTACACCCGTTAACGCGAAGCCCAGGAGGAATTTTTTCTTCGCCCCGAGGAAATCCGCGACGGCACCGAGGACGGGCGACGTGAGCGCGATGAGGACGAGGGCAACGGCCTGGGTGTAGCCCCACAACGCCGTACGCTGGGCCTCGGGAAGCGTGGAGGCGGCAACGCTCACGTAGTAGATGGGGAAGATCGCGCCCATGATGGTGGTGACGAAGGCGGAGTTCGCCCAGTCGTACATCGCCCAGGCGCGAAGCTCCTTGCGGTGAAGGCCGAGGTTGCGTAACAGCCTCGAGAGGGCCGAACCTTCAGCCGCCACGCGTGGCCTCGACGGACTCGATGTTCTCGCGGATCGCCTCGGGGAGCGGCGCCTTTTTCAACGCGCGATAGTCGTAGGCGACCACCAGGCCGTCCCCTTCCGCCGCGACGCGCGTAGAGCTCTCGCTGACGATGCGATAACGCATGACGAAGCGGTCTTCGCCGAGCTCGCCCGCACTCGCGCCGACCCAGACGCGATCGGGATAGGTCAGGGCTTGTCGAAAATCGCAACGCGTGGACCGGAGGATCGGTCCGATGCCCGAGCGTTTCATCTCTGCGAGAAAGCCGACACGCTCGAAATAGGCGAGGCGGGCGCTCTCGAAGTAGCGAAAATAGACGACGTTGTTGACGTGGCCCATCGCGTCCATCTCGCCCCAGGCAACGGGAAGCTCGATCAACACGGGAAATTCTCGCTCGAGCGTTTCCAGCGCCTCCATCATTCGATCCAGCCTCGAAGTCGATAGTAGAAATTGCCGGCATGCTCGTGGAGCAAGGGTCCGAATGCCCGGTGCCGCCCGTCGCTCGTTCCCGGAGAGGCGAGATCTTGAAGGTCGAAACGGGTCTGCTGAGAAGGAGAGGAGATCACCCGCACGCCCTCGGCCTCGAGTGCAGCGCTCGCGTCGAATGGCTCGGAGACGTGACGACGAGGAGGCGCTCGAAGCCGTAGTCTCGAGCGAGCTCTGCTACGAGAACCGCCTCGTCGTGGGTATTTCGCACCGGCCCGAGGGCGATCACCTCGTTCTCGAGCCCGAGGCGATCCATGATCGTGCAAGCCGCCTCGCGGTATCTCGGCACGGGCTCGGAAAGCTCTGTAAGGACGAGCCTCTCCGCCCAGCCTTCACCCAGGAGCTCGAGCCCGTGGAGGAGGCGACTCATGGCCGAGGTCGTGAGCTCCGAATCGTTTTGCAAGCTCGAGGCGAGCACGAAGACGGCGTCGCCCTGCGTCAAGGGATCTCGCCTCACGAGATCTCTCGCCATGAAGGCCGTGAGCGGAGTGAAGCCGACCGCTAGCCAGAGCAGGGCTGCCGAGACGGCTGCAGCGGTCACGACGCTCCTCAGGCGCGTGAGCCAGGCCGTGGCACCAACGATCGCGCAAGCGATCACGACATAGTTCCTCTCTCCGAGGAAAGAAACGAGGGTCGTGAGGTCGAGCTCTTTGACGACCAGACAGAGCATCAAGCCCACTGCGCCACCGACGAGAAAATCGGCGAGCCTCGAGCCGTCACGCATCCGAAGAGTCTAACCTATCGGAAACGACACGGAGAAGGCGGTCAATACCCTCCTCGAAGGTTGCCACCTCCGGGAGGAGGCTCACAACGACATTGGCCTCCGAGCCGAAACCGAAGAGGGGCCCGGGATGGACGTGCACACAAGCCTGTTGGAGTAGTGCCAAGGCCCAGGCTTCGGAGCTCGAGATGGCCGGCAGTCTCAAGACTGCGTACCAGCCGCCTTCCGGAACGAGTGGGGTCACAGTGTCGTGGCCGCGAAGGACACGGAGATTGCGGGAGGCGCGATCCAGGATCTCCCCCCGCACGGAAGGCGCCGTCGCGAGGAGCCGCTCGGCCGCGACTTGAACGGGAGCTCCCACCGTCAGATAGGCGTCGCAGATATGCTCCAGCCTCTCCCGAGCTTCTTCTCGGAGCTCCGGAGATCCCGCCACAAGGATCCAACCGAGCTTCATCTGCGGCAGGCCTGCGAGCTTCGAGAGGCCGCTCAAAACGAAGACGAGACCCTCGTCACACGACCCGAAGCTTCTACGGGGAGCGCCGTCGAGGGAGAAGTCGAGAAAGACCTCGTCCACCACGAGGGCGAGCCGTCTCCGCCAGCAGATTCGGAGAAGCTCCGCGCGGTCGCGCTCGGAGACGGCAGTCTCGAGCGCGTGGAAGTCGATGTGCCAGCTATCGTCGAAAAGGAGCGGGTAGGGGACCGCGCGAGCGTTCTCGAAAGATGCGAGGAAATCGAGGAGCGGGTAACCCGGTCGCGGGACGAGAATCTCGTCTCCCGGATCGCAGAGAAGCTTGAAGAGATAACCATAGGCCTCGCTGGTGCTTGCGGTTAGAAAGACGTCGTCGATCGAGGGGCTCGCGCCGCGCTCGGTGTAGTAACGGCCGACGGCCCTCCTCGCGCTCTCGAGACCTTTGGGGTCGGGGCTATATCGGAGCGACGCCTCGTCGGAGAGCGCTTCGAGGATCGAAGACTCGGGATACGAAAGGCCTACCCGGGTCGGATTGCTCTCGGTGAGGTCCCAGATGGGCTCTCCCGCGGCGCGTTTGCCGGCGAGGGCGCGGGCGAGGGTATTCGGCTCGAGGTCCCAGTGGAGACGGCGTGAGAACATTTCTTACTGCTCACTCGCCTCTTCCATCACTGCCTCGGGGCCCACCCCCGAGGCCTCTCGCTTCGCGCTTGCGCGCTGCTCTCGGGCTGATGGCTCCGGCTCGTTCGCATCCTTTCTTGCAACGCGCCGGGCTTCGCCCGGCTAGCGCTCCGCTCGACAGGATCGCTGCACGAGGCGGTCGCGCAGGGTGCGGCCGCGTTTTTCAGCACCCTGCTAGGATATAATGCCGCGGGCTCGGAATGGCGATGGCACGCGGTACGGTGAAGTGGTTCGACGAGAGCGAGGGCTTCGGCTTCATCCAACGGGATGACGGGCCCGACGTCTACGTGGACGGCTCCGCCATCGTTGGCGGTGGCCTGCACTCACTCGAGGAAGGGCAGCACGTCGAGTTCGAAGTCACGCGGGGTCCCAGAGGCCCGAAAGCCAAGAACGTCAAACGAGCAGCGGATCGGTAAGGATCTCCACGAGAGCGGGCCCATCGTGCCGGAGCGCTTCCTCGAGAGAGTCGGAGAGCTTTTCGCGGCGCGTGACTCTCGCCCCTAAGGGCCGCCGACAAAATAACTGTCTAGTTTTGAGCACACTCTTCCTGTTTCAGGTCGTGATCGCGATATCGTCTGGCATCACGAGAGCCTGGCAAGCTCCCTAGAAACGGAACATTTGTAGGTCTTCAGCAACCAGCGCGTGTTTGACAAACGGTCCTCATTGCAGGAGGATTACGCCTATCAAGGAGCACTTCTCCTATTATGAGACCTACGAGCTATCAGTCTGAAGATCTCGACCGCCTGTTGAGGAAGCACAAAATAGCTACCCTCGATGATTTGAAGGCAGTGTTGGGTACCGATGTGGACTCGACGGTCTTCCGAAAGCTCAATGAGTTGGCGTATCGGACAAGCTACTCCCACCGTGGTAGCTACTACACGTTGGACGAGATCGCCCAGTTCGATCGAAAAGGTCTTTGGTCGTTGCGCTCAGTGTGGTTCTCGAAGTACGGGACGTTGCTTGCGACGGTAAAAGCGTTGGTCGCGGCCTGTGAGGCAGGCTACTACGTCGACGAGCTCGAGGACGTGGTGCAGGTTGACGTCAAGGCTCCTCTGTTGAAACTGGTCCGAGAGAAAAGATTGGCGCGCGAGCAGGTGTTCGGCCGATATCTGTATCTGGCCACCGATGTGAGCACGCGCAAGCAACAGCTCTCGGCCCGCCAGGTACATGAGGCGTCACCTTCCACGTTGGGCTGGGTCGGGGGAGTCCGCGTGCTCCCCGTGGAGTTGAAGGCTGCGATCGTTCTTTTCTACAGCCTGCTCGATGAAAAGCAGCGCCGTCTCTACGCGGGAGTCGAGGCCATGAAGCTCGGTCACGGTGGCGACCAACAGATTGCCGAACTGCTCGGGATGGATCCGAGCACGGTAGCCAGAGGTCGTAGGGAATTGCTAATGAGAGATGTTGAGCTCGACGGAGTTCGGCGAAAGGGTGGCGGACGGCGCGCCGTGCAAAAAAAAGCCAGAAGTCATCGCCAAGATCGAAGAACTCATGAAGCACGACACCGCGGGCGATCCGATGACGGGAGTAAAATGGACGCGGCGGACCACCGACAAGATTGCTTGCGAGCTAAGAAGCCTCGGTGTGAACGTCAGCAGCAAAACCGTCGGTCGACTGCTCAAACAGCTCGGCTTCTCGTTGCGGGTGAACCACAAGAAGCTGTGCGGTGCCACGTCCGAAGATCGCGATACCCAATTCGCGTGTATCGCCGAACTGCGCGCGCGTTTTGCCGCAGCTGGTCATCCCATCATCAGCGTAGACACGAAGAAACGGGAGCTGGTGGGATTATTCAAAAACGGCGGGCAGGCCTGGAACCGCGAGCCGACTCTCGTCAAAGACCATGACTTCCGTTCCGAATCGAACGGCATCGCAATCCCCTACGGCGTCTACGATCTGCTCGCGAACCGCGGGACAGTGTTCATTGGTACCTCGTACAACACCCCGGACTTCGCCGTGAATGCCATCGAGAAGTGGTGGCGAACGGAAGGACGGCGACGCTATCCTGCAGCCCGTGACCTCGCGATATTGGCAGACGCCGGGGGCAGCAATGGCTATCGGTGTCGGGGTTGGAAGCACGGGCTTCAAACGCGGATTTGCAATCGCCACGACATCGCTATCACCATAGCCCACTATCCGTCCGGTACATCCAAGTGGAATCCAGTGGAGCACCGTCTGTTCAGCGAGGTCAGCAAGAACTGGGCGGGCAGGCCTCTCGACAGCTACGAAACCATCCTCAAATACATCCGCACGACCACCACCTCTTCCGGTTTGCGAGTACGCGCACACCTTATCCGGCGTCGTTATCCGAAGGGCGTCAAAATCACTGACGAGCGGATGCAGGCGCTTTCCGTTACAAAGGACCAGACTCTACCCAAATGGAACTACACCATCCGACCGTCTTGAAAACGGGAACTTATTTTGTCGCCGGCCCTAAGGCGCCGCATAGCGACGCATAGTCGGCGAAGTTCGGGTTTGTGAGGGAGGTCTCCCAGACGTCCCAATTGCCCGCGCGCTGCTCCTTGCTGATTTTCCCGAGCTCGTGATTGTTCAACAGCACGTGGGTGATGTTCATACCGTACTTCACCGCCGTCGTGAGCTCCGCCATGTACTGGCCGAAGCCGCCGTCTCCCGAGATCGAGACTACTTTCCTCCCCTCGAATCGGGAGCCTTTCTCGGTCGTGGTCTCCCAGGCGCCGAGAGCGGCCGGAAAGGCAAAGCCGATCGACCCCAGGTATCCGGACATCAGCACGGACTGCTGCTCGCACTCGAAGTAACGCCCGAAGGAGTAGGTGTTGTTGCCGACGTCGACCGGAATGATCGCGTCGTCGGGGACGAGTCGGTTGAGGGCGGCAAAAACTACCGCTGAGGCGAGTCCCTTTCCGGACTCGTCTGCCTCTCTCCGCACTTTTTCCGTGCGCCAAATGGACCACCGTTCGGCGACTTCCTTCCGTTGATCCAAGAACTCCTCGCCCTTCGCGGCGTCTCTGAGGAGTGACGCCGTGACGCCGATCTCGCCCCACAGCGGTACGTCGACGGCATGGAACTTTCCTAGGATCATCGGATCGAAGTCGACCTGAATCGTCGGTTTCTTGGAGGTAATCCCAGTATGGTTGCTGAAGCTTGCGCCGAAGACGAGCAGGCAATCGGACTCGTTCATGAACCAGCTGGCGATCGGCGTCCCGCTCCGACCGAGCACGCCACAACCGAGGGGATGCGAATCGGCGATGAGCCCCTTTCCTTTGAACGTCGTGACGACGGGGGCGTTCATCGTCTCCGCGAGGCTGAGCACGGCGTCCATGTGGAAGCGGGCGCCGTGTCCCACGATGATCACCGGGCGTTGTGAGCGTCGGAGGAGAGACACCGCCTGATCGAGTGACGACGACGGGGGCGCGATCTCTCGTCGGGTGAGACGTCCCTCCGGGCCAGAGGGCTCGGCCTCACCTGCGGCCTGAACCTGGACTTCGTCTGGAAAGACCAAGTGTGAGACGCCCCGTTCGAGAATCGCGCTCTTGAGGGCGAGGTTGACGAGCTCCGCATGCCGACTTCCCTGTAGCACCGTTTGGCTCCACCGCGCTACTTTGCCGTAGGCCGCCTGGAGATCGACCTCTTGGAACGCCCCAGGCCCCAGAACCTGCGTATCGACCTGACCGGTCAGGGCGAGGACGGGTGCTCGGTCGACGTGGGCGTCCCACAGGCCGGTGAGCATGTTCGTCGCGCCAGGACCGGCGATCGAAAAGCAGGCCGCGGGTCGGCCAGTCAGCTTTCCATATGCGGAGGCGGCGAAGGACGCGGCGCCCTCGTGCCGGATGCCTATATAGGTCAGCTTTCCGAGAGCCTCCTGTCTCCGAATCGCTTCCGCGAGGCCCAGGTTCGAGTGGCCCACCATGCCGAAGACGAAACCGACGCCCCACGCCGCCATCGTCTCCACCATGACGTCCGAGACCGTGCGGGACGATTCGGTCGGGGCCTCGAAAGCCACGTAGACGCCGTCGTCCCGAATCTCGACCGGAAACGTCTCGACGCCGTCGTCGTAGCCTCCGGGCGGCTTGCCATCGAGAGGATGAAAATCCCAACCGTGCCACGGACATCGTAGATAGCCGTTCTCGATCGAGCCCTCTCCGAGAGGGCCACCCTAGGTGGGGGCAGCGGTTGTCGAGTGCGGCGTAGTTTCCTTCGAAGTGCGTCACGCAGACCGTGGCGAGGCCACAGGTCACGGATTTCACCCGTCCTTCGGGAAGCTCGTCGAGACCGAGCGCTTTGTACCAGGTCCGCTTCGTCGTCATGCTTCGTTAGTCCTTCCCGGCCTTTCCGATCAGCTTGCGGCTTGCCTCGATTGCGGAGTCGAGAAAGCGGGACAGGCGGCTTGCTTGCTCCGCCCCGCTTCCCTCGACGATCTTCGTCCCCTCGAGCACAGCGGCCACGAAATCTTCCGTGTGCCAGTGGCCGCCGCCTTCGAGCTTTGGCCACGATTCCGGTGTCGGATAGGGCCAGGGGGAGACGTAGCAGTAGGGCTCGTCGTAGCGGCCGTCTCCGGGCGAGAGTCCCACCCCGATGCTATCGGTCTGGAACGCCAGGTCGAAGTGGTGAGGCCACAAGCGCAGAGGGCTGTCGCCCCGCCTAGCATCGAAGGCAAGCTTCGCGTTTATGAACCAGCGTCTCAGCTCTTCGAAGGCTTCTGGGCGCGCTTTCTCGAATCGGGCACCTCTTTGGAGGGGGTGCTCGGGCATATCGTAGGACTCGAGCTTCAGCTCGGGAGACGTCTGTCCGGAATGTTTCGAGATCTCAGCCGTGAGCCACTGAAAGCCGTCATCGAGAGTCTTTCCTTCGAGAGGGAGGCGAGCTATCTGCCGGGGCTCGTCATCGAGAAGCACAAGCGCGAGCTCGTCGAGCGCAAGGGCCGCTCGGAGCGGCGTCTCAGTTCGGGTCGTTCGCGTCATCAAGAGAGCACCCTCCTCGTTGAAGGTCAAGCTCGTGTGAGAGTCATCCTCTTCCGGAGCGACGAGGGCGCCTGCGAGGGCGGCGACGAGCTGGCCCGCCCAGTGGAGCTGAAGCCGCGTCTCGGTGAGATCCCGTGGAGGCACCGCGCCCTGCCAACTCCAATCCGTCATTGGCCACCCTCCGTCACGGGCGTGACGCCCGCGTAAGCAATACCCGTCAAGTCGGCGATCTCCCTCTTCCAGGTCGAAAGGTCCGAGAGCGCGAAGTCGGAAAAACGCTCGTGTCCGCAGGCCCGAGCGAGAACCTGCATGAGCCCGACTGTTGCCTCGAGATATCGCGCCAAGCGCTTGGCCGACTCATCCACTTTGAGGCGAGCTCTGAGATGCTCCTTCTGAGTGGCGATCCCCACGGGGCAGTTGTTGGTGTGGCAGGCCCGCATGGCGAGACAGCCGATGGCCTGGATCGCGGAGTTGGCAATCGCGATACCGTCCGCACCGAGGGCCACGGCTTTGACGAAGTCCGCTTCCGTTCGAAGTCCGCCGGTCGCGATCAAGGTCACGTCGCGGCCGGTTCGCCGATCCAGGTGTCGACGCGCGCGTGCGACGGCGACCATCGTGGGGATGGATATATTGTTCTTGAACAGCTCGGGAGCGGCTCCGGTCCCGCCGCCACGTCCGTCGAGGATGACGTAGTCCGCGCCGACATCGAGGGCGAAGTCGATGTCCTGCTCGATGTGCTGGGCCGACAGCTTGAAACCGACGGGAATGCCGCCGGTCGCCTCTCTGACCTCCTCCGCCACGCGTCGGAAATCCTCGACGCTCTCGAGGTCGGGAAAACGAGACGGGCTGATGGCAGGCTCGCCCGGTGTCAGGCCGCGCACCGATGCAATCTTCTCCGAGACCTTCGCCCCTGGGAGGTGTCCACCCGTCCCCGTCTTGGCTCCCTGCCCATCCTTGAAGTGAAACGCCTGGTACTTGCGGACTTTGTCGAGGGAGAAGCCGAACTTGCCGGAGGCGAGCTCGTAGAAATAGCGACGGTTTCCTTCCTGCTCCTCGGGAAGCATGCCGCCTTCGCCGGAGCAAATTCCGGTACCCGCCAAGTCAGCGCCTTTAGCAAGCGCGACCTTGGCCTCCTGGCTAAGCGCACCGAAGCTCATGTCCGTCACGAAGAGCGGAATCTCGAGACGGAGCGGCTTTCCCGCCCTCGGTCCGATGACGAGCTCGGTCGTAACGGGAGCCTCGTCGAGGAGGGCGTTCGCGCGAACTGTGCAGTCAGGATCTGGACGTCATCCCAGCGCGGAAGAGAATCGAGCCGGACTCCCATGGCCGAAACGGGGCCGTGGTGACCGACGCGCGCGAGTCCCTCTACGGCGAGTCTCTGGATATAGGCGTTGTACGGTTCCTCTGGGCCCCCGTGAAGATCCTGATAGAGGCCAAGGTAGTCGTCTCGTCGAAAGTGCTGCGGGTGCTTCTTCTCCCACTCGCTAACCTCTTCCGCGTCGACGAGCACCGCGTCTTGCTCCACGTCGATTTTGGCGGGGAACTTCTGCAGCCTCTCTTTGTCGTTGTACTCGCTGACACCCGTATCCACGCGATAGTCCCAGCGATGGACGCCGCAAATCAAGTTGTCGCCTTCGACGAAGCCGTCGGCCATCAGCGCGTCGCGATGCTGGCAACGGCCGTAGAGAACGGAAACCTCGTCGTCGTAGCGCACGACGACGAGATCGACGTTGCCGAGGAGCCCGTAAGCTGGCTTACGGTTCTCGAGCTCGCTCCACGCGGCGACTCGTACCCAATGCGGCGACGTTTTATCCTTCGAAGACATGCAAAATCCCCCGAACAGCAGAAGTGTTTGTGAGTTAGAAATTTATGCCTTTCGTTCCAGGCCTGGCTAGGCCTGACCCGCTATTAACGATACAATAGGCCGCTATGAAAGCACTGTCAGCAACGCAACGCGTGACTCATGACAAGTATGGCCTGGGGGTCGTCTCCGAGGCCGACGCCGAGTATACGGTGATCGAGTTCGATGAGCACGGTCGCAAGAAGTTTCTTACCCGGCTGGTTACTCTGCAACCCAGCGACGAGCCACCGCCGAAGCGCCGCCGCGCTCGCAAGAAGACGACGACGAAAGCCAAAGCTGCGGACAAGACGAAAGAAAAAGCCAAGAAGTAGCCTTCCATCAGGCGCTTTTGGGGCTAACGAGTTCTCTTCGTGTTGTCGATCTCGGTCATAATGTAAGAGCCGCTCTTCTCGTCCTTGCTGATCTTGAACAGCCCCAGTTGAGCACCTTCCTCCACGAGCTCGCTGAAGTTGGAGTAGCCGTGCGTCGCTTCGTTGAACGACGGCTGTTTGCGTTTGATGGTCTGCTTCACCATCGAGCTCCAGATGATCTGCTTGTCCTCCCGGCGGAGGGCTTCCATCGCGTCCAAGACGGTCTCGAAAGCCTTCCGCTTGCTCGCTGGTAGCTTCTCGAAACGATTCGGGGCTCTAGTGGATTTCTTGACGAGGTCGTCGTAGAAGATGAACTCGTCACAGCTCGCAGCCAAGAGATCCGAAGTCGATTTCCGCAGGCCGACGCCGATGACGGTCTTGTCATTCTCCTTCAATTTCGCTACCAGAGGCGCGAAATCACTGTCCCCCGAAGCGAGCACGAAGTAGTTGACGTGCTCTTTCGAGTAGCAGAGGTCCATCGCGTCGACGACCATCTTGATGTCGGCGCTGTTCTTCCCGCTGTAGCGCCTCTGGGGGATATCGATGAGCTCGATACCGGCTTCGTGGAGCGGCTTCTTGTATTTCTTGTAGACACTCCAGTCCGCATAGGCTTTCTTGACGACGATCTTGCCTTTTTCGACGAGCCTCTCCAGAACTGTGCCGATTTCGAACATTTGGAGATTGGCTTCCCCGGCACCCAGGGCAACATTTTCGAGATCGATGAAAAGGGCGAGCTTGGGATCTTCAGACATGGACGCAATCTACCACGTCAGCACGAGGACCACCCCTGTTTCTTCCCTAGCTGGGTGCTGAAGAAGTCATCTGCACTAATATTGCGGGAGGTCGAAGTGCTCGAGATGGATCCGGACGCGCTCGAGAAACTGAAATCCGGTGGCGCCGTCGATGATTCGGTGATCGAAGGTCAGCGCGAGAACGACGATCGGCCGGATCGCGATGGCGTCATCGACGACGACCGGTTTTTTTTGGACGGCACCCATGCCAAGAATGGCGACTTGAGGCTGCGGGATCATCGGCGTTCCCGTCAGCCCCCCGAACATCCCTGGATTGGTTATGGTGAAGGTTGCGCCTTGAACGTCCGGCGGGACGAGTTGGCGTTTGCGGGCTTTCTCCGCGAGATCGTGAATCGAGCGAGCAAGCCCCACGAAGTTCATTTCGTCGGCATTCCGAACGACGGGGGCGATGAGGCCTTCCTCGAGGGCGACTGCGACCCCGAGATGGATGTGCTTCTTCAGCGCGATCTGATCTCCCACGACCGAGGCATTGAAGATTCCGAACTCCTTGAGGGCCTTCACCGTCGCTTCAGCTACGAAGGGAAGGAATGTGAGGGGTACCCCTTCTGCTTCCTCGAAACGAGCGCGCCCTTCGTCTCGAAATCGAACGATTCGATGCACGTCGCATTCGGTGAAGGACGTCACCTGCGCCGAGATCTGCTGACTCCAAATCATGTGCTCGGCGATCTGCTTGCGCATGCCACTCATGGGGACGAGCTTGTCGGTTGGCTCGGACTGATAGAGATACCGCGCGGGCGGAGAGGACGCTCTCGCGGGGCTCGACGACGATACCGGTGCCGGCTTGTCGACCCCCAAAGAAATTCGGCCCGAAGCGACGTAGCCCTCCACGTCCTTCTTCGTTATCCTTCCCGAACGACCCGATCCGCGAATCGCCCCGAGCTCTTCGAGGGGAATCCCGTGCGTGGCGGCGAGCGATACTACGGCCGGTGAGAGGTGCGCTCGGCGATCTTCCCCTGGCTTCACCTCTCCCCTCTGGGGAGAGGTAGCCTCGCGGAGCGAGGCTGGTGAGGGGACATCGGCCGCGGGCTCTTCCCCCTGGGAAGAGGCAGTCTCGGGGCGCGATGGGGGTGCCGCGACACCTTCCGCCAAGACGCCGACGACGGTTCCGACAGCGACGGTCTCACCTTCGTTGACGAGAATGCGCTCGAGCACGCCGGCGACCGGCGAGGGGACTTCCGTATCGACTTTGTCTGTCGTGATCTCGAACAGGGGCTCATCCTGTTGAACGGGATCTCCTGCTTTCTTGTTCCACTTCGTGATCGTGCCTTCGGAAAGGCTCTCTCCCATCTGTGGCATGACGACTTCCGTGGTCATGATCTCCTTCTCAATGCGTTCAGTACCCTAGAAGCTCGGGAGCCGCTCGAGGTACCTGACTGATGGCTTCGAGATAGGTGATGACGGCCATGGCATTGTCTTGGAGGCGCGCAGTATATCACCTTCGGTCAGGAGGACTTACCGAGGCTTGACGGGTCTCGCGCGAGACACTAGCGCCGAGATTTTATCCGCCTCAAACGGCCGCTTTCGGGCGAAAAGCTGAGCCGTGAGCCCTCTACGGCCAGCGCGAGGTTCGACCGTTCCCGGCCATGTCGGCGGTTGGTCCGGCGAATCGCCTGGTCGGCATAGGTCGGGCCGAAGTGGGCGGCGAGTACGAGGGTCTCGGGGTGTCGTCGGGCGAGCTCCGCGGCATGCTCCTGCGACCCGTGCCCGAATGCGTGTTGAGCCCGGTCGGCGAAGTGCGCATCGACGATGGCGACCTGGGCGGAGTGCAGCATCTCGTCCTCGAGCGCCGCCGTCGCTTCCGTCGGTTCGTGGTCGCAAAGATAGGCGAGCACGAATCCGTCTGGAGACGATACCTTGTAGCCCAAGGTCTCGAGCGGGTTGCGCTCGGTTCCCTCGCCGCTGTAGTGGTTCAGGGCGAAGGTGCGGAAGCTCCATCCCCGGATGCGTTTGTTCATTCCGGCCTTGAGCGTCGAGAAATTCAGCTCTTTGAGCGTGCGCGATGCCAGGATCTCCAAGGGAACGTAAGCGGGATGCCCGTAGCCTCGCTCGATCGCCTCGATGGCTTCTGCCGCGCCGAGGACATGAAGGCTCAATCCGTTGCCGTTCTGCCAGAACCAGGTGGCGTCCTTCAGTCCTTCCCAGTGATCCATGTGAGCGTGGCTCAGAAACAGGTGGACTCGCCTCACCTGTTGAAAACGCCTGCCGGCCGCAATCGCCTGACTCAGGACACCGAGCCCCCTGCCGCCGTCGAGAACGAACAAATCTTCGCCAGCGTGAAGCGAATAGCACGAAGTGTAATTGGCGATCGCGGAAGTCGGCGGAGCGAGACTCCTCGAGCCCCTCGAGCCCCTCGAGCCCCAGATGTCTACCACGATCACGCCGTAGTCCCGGGTGGTCATCGCGGCCCCCCGGTAGCGATCGCGGTTATGCGACGAAGTCGACGGCAAAGAACCTGCATGATGCCACTCACGACTCCTATATTGTCCGTCATCAGCTCGAACAACGTATCCCGGCCCAGCCTGAACAGGCGAGTCTCCTCGATGGCTTCGACGGATGCCGAGCGCGGCTCGGGGTCGAGGAGCGCCAACTCGCCGAAGATCTCCCTTTCGCCCAGGAAATTGATAGTGTTCTCGCCGTCGAAGATCCGCACGCGGCCCGAGACGACGATATACATGCTATCACCGCGATCTCCTTTCGAAAACACGAGCTCGTCCGGCAGGAGCTCGACCTCCTCGAGGAGGATCGCGACGTCGGCCAGAATGTCCTCCGACGTGGCAGAGAACATCGAGACCCCTTTCAGAAGGATGACTTTCTCGATAGTAAGCATTTCGTTGACCTCTTGCATTGGCGAACCGTTCCGGCGTTTCGCCAATGCCCATCGGCTCGTCTCCGCTACCAGGGGATTACGATCCTCTGCGAGGCGGGTGAGCGCTGTCTTCAAATTCAAACCGTCCGAAGAGAAATGGGCCGCGCCATAGATCGCACAGGCGCGCGTCCAGTTTCGAATCCGGGCATCCGGACGGGTTAGGAGCTCCTCGACGCAGGCCAGCGTCGTTCGTTCCGGCTGCGGAAACTTCGGCGCGAGCCGCTCGCTGCGCTCGCTCGGCGATAGCCTTTCGAGGAGCGGTAGCGTCAGCTCCTTGAGCTCCTGCGATAGTGTCACGTCGAGGATCTCTGTCGCGTAGGCTCGCTTCTCCCTCGAAGTGCTCTCGAGGTTGTCTCTCGCACTCAAAAGCGTAGTGCGGCCGAAAACGAACGAAAGGAGCAAGAACACGCGCTCGCGGCTCCCTTCGACCTCTTCGGCGAGGGACTCCGTCAGGGCCTCGAACTCCGCCTGTCCCGTGAGACTACGGATGATACCGAGCTCCCACGCCGCTTCCTCGATCTCTCGAGATATGCGCGTCACCAGGGTAGGAATTTCACTCGCTATCGCTCGATGGCCACAGGCGCTGAGACTGCGTAGGGCTTCCTGGCGGGCCGGCTCGCAAGATGAATCGTAGGCTAGCCAGAGCACGTCATGGTGCTCGAAGTTGGGCAAACGGCCAGCGATGCGCGCCCGCACGTGACACGAGATCTGCGGTTTAGAAAGCGCCTCTGCGAGCATGGGCTCGGCATGCTCGCCGGCCTTGACGAGGGCCCTAGTCGCATGAGCTCGGAATCGCGGCTCTTCCAAATCTGCGATGACGCGGGCGAGAACGCTCGCGTCGCCCCGCTTGCCGGCGGCCTTCAGAGCAGCCTGTCTGACGCCCACGTCGTCGTCGTCGAGCAAAACCAGCATCTCGTCAGGGGTCTCCCATCCCGTCTTCCCCAAGACTTTGCAGGCCAGCGCCCGCTCCTCCGATTTCCTCGAGCTCGACAACTCGGCCAGTCGCTCTCGAGCGAGCGAGAGTGAAGGCTCTTGTCGCCGGCTCAGCAGTGCTATGAGTGCTCCGCGCTCGACGAGGGCATCGGGATGCCGCAAGTAGGCGGGAACTCTCTGCAGGGGATCCCCGAGGGCTGCGAGCGCTCTGAGCGCGGCCGCTTTGACGCGCGGGCTTTCTTCTTTCCCGACGAAATCGCCGATGATCTCGTGGATCCCGGGCGGGCGCCGCTTCTCGATTTGCAGCAGCACGTAGCGGCGCACTTCCGCCGAAGGGTGCGCCAGGAGCTCGGTCCAATGCCGCGAGAGTGACGGATGGTCGATCCGCTGTAGAAGGTCGAGCGCGAAGATTACGTCCTCGGGATACTCGCTCTCGAGCTTGCTTCGAACGAGAGCGATACTGCCCTTGTCCTGGAGAGAGAAGGACGCACGGTCGAGAGTGCGTTTCTGAAGAGCGGTGACCAAGGCGTATCCGTACTCTCGAAAAGCGAAGGCTGCCGCGAGCGCCCAGGCAACGAAGTTCGCGAGCATCACGTAGCCGAAGGCTCCACTCGAAACGGTACCGGCATGGCCGAAGAGCAGCATCAAGGCCGCGCCCACCGCGATCGCCATTGGTGTGACGATGACTTCGACACCGATCTGCGCCACGAGGCGATCGCGCCTCGGAAGGGGCTGATACAGGATCTTGAACGAGGGATTGTCGATGGGATGCTTCAGAATTTTGTAGAGCCCTTGATTAGAAATGACGAGCCAGAAGACGACGATGGGCAGTGGAATGGAAGTGGTCACGACGATGGCTACCGTGCAGAGGATGTGCGCTGCCGGGAGAACCAGCAGACCGGCCCGAACCCCGAACCGACTCAGAAGTCTTCCCGAGACGAGGAAGCGAACCAGCAGGTTGATTGCCTGCGTGATGCCCGAGAAAACGCCAAAGAAGCTCGCGAGACTCTCGACTTCGCGCGAGCGCGTCTGCATCTCCGTCAGGAAGGCGAAGTCGACGAAATACTTTCCCAATACGGCGAAGAAAGCGAGCATGAAGATGAAGCGGAGGTAGCGTGCCGACTTCAGCGAGCGCATGACCCGGGTGTCTTTGGGCACCGTCTCGGTCGTTTCCGACTCGCCTGCGCCACTCGCGACGTCGGGAAATCGCCGAAAAATGACTACCAGCAAGACCACGCAGGCGCCGAGCCCGAAGGCCGAGATCCAGAAGAGGTTCTCGACGCCGATCAGGCCCACGAGAACGGGAACGGAGAGCGCGCCCGAAATGCGCGCGGCGACTTCGCCGGAGCCGATGAGGCTGAAGAGGCGTTTGGACTGCTGGACGTCGTAGAGGCGCGCCGCGACGGCCCAATACTCCAGATCGGTAAGGATCGACAAAAGCCGGTAGGCGACCATCATCGCGAAAATGAGCCATCCGGTCTGGGCCAGCCCGAGTCCGAGGCGCAGCAGGCAGACGGAGGCGAAGAGGATCAGGAGTGTCCCCGTCATCAGCGGCGCGAAGGCGACGCGGTCTTTGATTCTGGTGTAGGTCAGTCCGGTGGTGATGCTCACCGCCGTGGCGGCGAGGTAGACCCAGGGCAGTGCGCCCGCGTCGTAGTGGGCCAGAAAGAGGGCGCTGGCCGCGGTCTCGAAAAAGACCATCGACATGCCCATGAAGAACGAGTGCGCGATCATGAGCGACGTCGAGTCGCTCTCGCTCGGACGAATGCCGATCAGCGTGTTGAGTCGTTCTCGTGTCTGCACTGGTCTCGGAAGCGGCGACGGTTGCCGGCGCGAAGCGACCTCAAGCGGATACTTCTGACTCGAGATTCCGTTGGATGAGATCCCGCATCTCTCGGATAAGGATGTCCTGGCTCTGCTCCTTTTTGAACATGACGGCGGTGGCGCAGCCCTCGAGGCGTTGCCTGTCCTCGGCCGAGAGGTCCATCGCCGTCAGAACGACGACGGGGATGTCATCCCACTGGTCGTCTTTTCGAAGCTCCGCGATGAAGCCGAAACCGTCCATCTCCGGCATCATGAGATCGAGAAGAATCAAGCTCGGCGGGGACTCAGACAAACGCTCCAGTGCCTCGCGGCCGTTCGAAGCCTCGACAACCTTCAGCCCGTCCTGCGAGAGCGCGCGCCTGACGACCTCTCTCACCGCGTTGTCATCCTCGACGAGGAGCACGGGACGCGTCGATGCGTTGTCCCGAAATTTCTTGAGGACGTCGACGAGGCGATCGCGGTCGATCGGCTTCGTCATATACTCGGCGGCGCCGAGCTTGAAACCGGTGTTTTTTTCGTCGGTATTCGTCATCATGATGACGGCGATCTCGCGAAGAGCGGGGTCCGCTTTGAGGGCCTTTAGAACGTCCCAGCCGCCCATCCCCGGCATCTGAACGTCGAGAGTCACGACGTCCGGTCGATGCTCCTTGGCGAGACGAAGCCCCTCCTCGCCGTTCGCCGCGGTCATGACTTGAAGCCCCTCCTTGGACAGGGAGCGCTTCACCAGGTCGCGGACCGTTGCGTCGTCGTCGATCACGAGAACGGAGCCGCCCTCCGCGATGGTGCCGCTGAGCTCTTCCTCGATCTCGAGCGTCACTTTCTTCGAGTCGATGACCTCGACGGGTTGATGGATTGTGAAGCAGCTTCCTTTGCTCTGCTCGCTGGTCACCGTGATGTCACCGCCCATCATTTGGCAGAACTTCCGGCTGATGGCGAGGCCAAGCCCGGTGCCACCGTACTTTCGTGTCGTCGAGGCGTCCGCCTGCTGGAATGCCTGGAAGAGTCTTCCGACCTGCTCCTCGGTCATCCCGATACCGGAGTCCTGGACGGCAAAGGTCAGCTAGTCCTTGCCTTCGCGTTCTTCTCGAGCCGCGGTCAAGGTGATGCGGCCTTCCTTCGTAAACTTGGACGCATTGGATAGAAGGTTCAAGAGCATCTGCCGTAGTTTCGTGACGTCAGTGATGGAGGATCCGACCGTGTCGGGACAGATGACTTCGAGCGTGTTGCCGTTCCTCTCCACCAGGGGCACGATGGTCGAGGCGACGTCTTCCACGATCTGGCGCACCTCGAGCGGCTCGAGAAACAGTTCTGTCTTGCCGGCCTCGATCTTGGAGAGGTCGAGGACGTCGTTGATGAGGCCGAGGAGGTGTTTTCCCGCGCTGTGGATTTTCTGCAGATCGGGAACGAAGTCGTCCTGACCCGCGTCCTCGGCGTCCTCCTTGAGCATTTCGCTGTAGCCGAGAATCGCGTTCAGCGGTGTGCGAAGCTCATGGCTCATATTGGCGAGGAAGGAGCTCTTCGCCTGCTCGGCGGCTTCCATGGCGACCCGGAGCTCCTCTTCGGCCTCCTTTCGCTGTGTGATGTCGTGCGCCACGCAGACGATGCCCTGCGTTTCGTCCCGACTGCCCCTCATCACCGAGCCGGAGATCAGCACCGGTATGCTGTGTCCATCGTGATGTAGCAGAGTCGTCTCTAGGTTTCGGATCGAGTGTTGCGTTTTTCCCAGCCTGACGATCGAGGAGAGCGCGACCGACGTTCCCGACGGCTTGACGAGCTTGCCATCGTTGCCGAGCAGGTCGAGGACCGACTTGGCCTTGAGCTCGTCCCCTTGGTAGCCGAGCAGCGCCAGCGTCGCTTCGTTGACCGTCTGAATGTTCCAGTCCTCATCGGTGACGATGAGTGTGTCCTTCATTGATTTCAGGATGTCGTCGACGTAGGACTTCGATACGGTCGTCTCCTTTAGACGCCTGGTCATGGCCTTGAACGACTTCGTAAGGTCTCCGACCTCGTCGTTACTGCCTCCAGGTACCTCGATTTCGAGGTCGAACTTGCCTTCAGCCACCTCCGTCGTCACCTGGGGCAGGGCCACGATCGGTTCCGTGATTCTTCGTCCGAGGGTAATGAGAATCATGAGGAGCACGAGAAACGAGACGCTACCGATAGCGAGAGCGCGCTGGGACCGAGAACGGACTTCGTCGACAGTACCGGACCGGGTCGCGGTCAGTTCACTTCTGCCGCGCTCGACTTGGGCGGCGAGGTCGGCCTCGATCTGCGACTTGTAGGCCGCGACCTCCTGAAACATGGTCGAGACCACCTCGTCGTTGAGTTGACTGAGGCTTTCGTCTCCCTCGCCGTCGTCCTCTGGAAGCAACAATTGCTCGGTAAGCTCGGCCGCCTTGTTGTAATACTCGTCGATGAGAGTCCGAATTAGGCGAATATCCTCGAGAGATTCCTCCGGCAGGATTCGCTCGAGGTTCTCGACGTCTCGAAGAAACATGATGCGTTCTTCGGCCGCGCGGTCGAGGAAGCTTCGGTCTCCCAGAACGATCGTGTCCTCGAGCAGGCGACTCATGGTTCTAAACCTCGCTTCCATCGAGGTGACGCGGGAGAACTGAGGAAAAGATTGGGTTTGAACTCGATTCAGTTCGTTCGCCACGGTACCGGCGGTACGAAAGTTGATCAAGATGATCAAGCTGATGGTGAGAACGAAGCCCACCATGAGAGCCCCGAATTTCCACTTCAGAGAGACACGCATGTCGCTTTCCTCGTTCTATGGATTGTCTTGAAGCTCGATGACCTTGACGCGGTTGTCGCTAGAGCTCGTCTCGACTATTCCGATGGCGCCCGGATTGTTGGCGACGTAGTCGACGACCTGGCGCGTCGAAACGAAGGTCTTCGGCGCCGTTCCCTGGCCCGAGAACAGCCGTCTCTTCCAGTAAGCTCGATACTGACGCACGGTCGTTCGAACACTCTCTTCCAGAAACGATTCGGTCAAAGTTGATTTCTCGTCGAGCAGGGAGGGGGCGATCCTTGAACCGGAGTCCCAGAAGGTCTTTTTGCCAAGGTAGATCCTAGAGATCTCGGCCTTAGAGATCGCGGTGAGCTCGACGTCCGGATTCACGATGACCGTGACCTTCGATTGTGCGCTCGCGCTAGCCGCGAGGACCAGGAGCAGGACGAAGGGGAGTGTGGCCACGCGAAGCTTCAGGTTTCTGCTATGCATGGTCATCCTCAGAAACCCAAGACCACTGCAGCCTTGATCTCGTTGTAGCTCGAGCCCGGAAACTGGGCGAGCGAACTTTCATCGGCGCCTTTGAAGTAGTTGTTCTCGACTTTGATCATGAACGCCCCGGAAATCTCGTAGTTCAGCCCGACGACCAGGTCGTAGCCGTGATCTTTCGCGGTGTCCGTGTCGGGGTCGATGTACTCGAAGCGAAGGTAAGGAGTCATTCCGTTGTCGAAATAGTAAGACGGCTGTACGAAGGACCCGATTTGGGTGACTTGGTCTCCATCGAGCGGCTGCAGCCAGCCGAAGACGAACTCCGCGATGACACGCCAGGTTCCGGTCTGATAGCGAAACTCCAGGCCGTCGCTTACCAAGCTATCGACACCAGCGGATTCCTGCTTGTCGTAGTAGAACGAGTTCCCGAACTGCATCGCCTCGGTAGGGTCGAATCGGAATCGGGCCGTTATGGACTTCGAGGTGTTGTTGTCTTCCTCGAAGGGATTGGTTTCGCTCTGGTCGCCGTTCGCGATGAAGATGTCGTAGTTGAAGTCCCGGTCCGCGATCACCCCGTCCCCGCGAACGGCGATGCCGGTGCCCCAGCGAGGGAAGAAACGGAAGGCATCGTCGACGATCCGCTCGGGCTTGTTCGTCGAGGCGGGCTCCTTGACGCTCAGGAAGGCGGGTTTGGCGGTATGAATCTCGTTGAAGATACCAGAGGGTGTGAACATCTTTCCCACGCGAACTTTGACCAGATCCGTAAAGGCGTATTCAACGAAGGCGTATTCGAGGGCGACGTTGCCGAGTCCGTCCTCGCTGGCCGCGCCGTGCTCCCACGTGAGATCGGCCGAGACGCGAATGGCATCGCTTACCTGAAAATTAAAAACGAGGTCGAAGAGGTCGGCGTCGAACGACCCGTTTGGGTCACCGTCTCCCTCTTCTTCGATCTGTTTTTCGAACTCGAAACTGGAATAGCCGTTGATCCTGAGCCGATCGATTCCTTGAGCACGAACAGTCTGAGATAGCGTTAGGGAGAGGGCGATGAGGATCGCCGGCAGCTGCCATTTCATAGACTTCCTCCGCGCACGACCGACGGGTGCGGACCTCTGAGGTACGAGGTGCCCGTTGAAGCCATGCTCGAACCTGGGCTCCAGTGTGGAGTCGTGATTTTCTTGATTTGGTAAAATGTTAACACAGATGAAAGGGATTGAGTCCTGCCGGATTGCGAGTTACAATAATTGGAAATCACAATCGAGCTTCATGATTGGACTCCCGCCGCGGGAAAAGACGATGTCGAGAATACTGCTTGTCGAAGACAACGAAATGAATCGGGACATGCTGTCGCGTCGACTCACGCGTCGCGGCTTCGAGGCCGTCATCGCCGTCGATGGACAAGAGGACGTCGAGATGACGCAGCAGGAAAATCCCGACATCGTGCTGATGGACATGAGCCTTCCTGTTCTGGACGGTTGGGAAGCGACCCGGCGGTTGAAGGCAGCCGAGGAGACCAAGCACATTCCCATCATTGCGCTGACCGCGCATGCCATGTCGGGAGACCGAGAGAAGACGCTCGAGGCCGGATGCGACGACTACGATACGAAACCGATCGACTTTCCGCGCTTGCTCGAGAAGATCAACGCACTTCTGGCGAGCGTTTCGGAGACTTCCTAAAGGACTGGGCGGCTCGCCTCAACCCACTTCGTTCGCCAAGGTAGACCTGAGAAAGCTCTTGATATTGTCCGGAACGGACGTGAAGCGGATGGCGTAGCGATTGTCCCCGACTCCCGTCACTTTGGCATAGAGGTCGCCGGGAATGATGACGCCGTTGAGGCCATGGAGCTGCATCCGGACGTTCTCCATTTGTGAGAGGGTCTTCTCGGAGGAAATCTCGGCCGCTCGCATCGATAGCGAAAGAATCTTGCCCTCGCTGCGCTCGTCGGCGACGTGCTTACCCTCGATGATTTGGAGCCCGATCGGAATCTCGCGGAGCAGATGACGCAGATCCTCGTTCGGCTCCGGCAGGTGGAGGTCGTAGTTGCCTCCGATTCCACGCAGCTCGTATACCGTAACCGGTTCCTTGAATCCCTTCGCCCCTAGCTCGATAGCGCTTCCGAGCTCGAGCTCCGTCTCGACGGCTTCCACCGTCGACTTAGAGACCAAGATCTGCCCGCCCACCGTGTAGGACTCGATACGGCCCGTCAGGTTGACGTGGCTACCCACGACACCGTATTTGGCGCGCTGTTGCGAACCGATATTGCCGACGACGCACTCTCCCGTGTTGAGAGCGATACCCATTTCGAGATCGGGGAAACCCTTCTCCCGGTTTCGCGCATTGACCTCCTTCATCGCGAGCTGCATCTGGAGGGCGCAGGCAATCGCTCGCTCGGCGTCGTTCTCACGCGAGATCGGGGCCCCGAAGAGAGCAAGGATGGCATCACCGATGAACTCGTCGATGGTCCCGTTGCAGTGCGTCACGATTTCCGTCATCTCGCCCAGATAGCTATTGAGCATGGCCACGACCTGTTCGGGGTCGTGCTTTTCCGACAGAGCGCTGAATCCCCGAAGGTCGGACATCAAGATGGTAATCGTGCGCTTCTCACCGCCGAGCCTCAAGCCCTCCGGAGTCGAGAGGATGCTCTCGACGACTTCCTTGCTGAGATAGCGTCCGAAGGTCTTCCGTATGAACTGATTGTGACGCTCGAGCTCCGCCGTCAGACGGCGTGACTGCTCCATAGCACGTTTTCTCGATAGCTGAGTCTCGATGCGGGCGAGGGCGACGGGGAAGTCGATCGGCTTCGTGATGTAGTCGTTCGCTCCCAATTTGAACGCGCCGACGATGTCCTCACCCTGGTCCTTCGCGGTAGCCATGATGATGGGAAGCTCGAGAGGCGTTCTAGTCTTGCGAACTTCCTCGAGAACCTCGTAGCCGCTCACGTCAGGCATCATGATATCGAGGAGCACGAGGTCGAAGGCCCCGTTGTCGAGCATCTCGAGTGCTTCCTTGCCGCCCTCGGCCATCTCGACTTCGAATCCCTTCTTCTTGAGTCTCCTGGACAACATCGAGCGGTTCAGCTCGATGTCGTCGACCACGAGGATACTAGCGGGTTGGTCTGTTTGCTCGTGATCCATACTACCGGCGGGGGCCACGTACTCGCCGCTCTTCACTTCGGGCGTCGGGGAGGCGCCCGGGCTCTTGGCTACGGGAGTCGCTCCGTCGAGAGGGATGCCGTCGATCTTCGAGAGAAGATCCCGGGCGGCGATCCCGATCTTCTTCAGATCGGAGATGTAGTGGTGGTGTCCGTCGGCTTCGGCCTCCTCTTCGAGCAGTTCGCCGAAGCCGATGATCTGATTGATCGGCGTGCGCAGCTCATGTTTGAGCGAGGTCGGCCGAGGCTCGGGCGTCTCATTCGCTCTCACGCTCTCGACCGCCTTCTCGTCCGCCATAAAGCTCCTAGCGATAGATGGACGGATCCATCGCTCGTTCGATCGAGACACCGATCCCGAAGAAATAGATTGTTCGTGCTTGGATCAAATCTAGCAAAAAATCACGGAGGAGTCATGGAGCCTTTTTGGCCAGAGGGAGATCGGGCGAGGCGGAAACCGACGTAGTTGAGAACGAAGCTCGGTGCCAGCCAGAAACGATTGGCCGAGCGTGTGATGACGGCGGGAAGGTTGAAGGCACCACCGCGGACGATTCGAACCCCGTCACTTTCACCGAGGGCCGTCGCCGTCCAGTCACGGGTGTTGCCGGCGGTGCCACGGACCCCGTAGACGGAGCAGTCGGTCGGGAACGAGTCGGGGGGCCTTGCCGAGGCGCCTTCGCGGAGCGAGCTCGTCATATTGCAGAGGCTCGGGTCGAAACGCCGGCCCCAAGGGTAGAATCGCCCGTCGACTCCGCGTGCCGCCTTCTCCCACTCGAGCTCTGTAGGCAAGCGATAGTCCTGACCCCCATTTCCCGAGCGCCATCGACAATAGGCGACGGCGTCCTGCCATGAAATCGAGGTGACGGGCATCTCGGAGCGCCACCGAGCCCGCCCCGGGCCTCCGGGAAGAGAGAGCCGGCCGGTCTCGTCTTGCGCGAAGTAGTAACCGCCGTCGGGACTTCGGCGCGGCGAGCGACGAAGGGCTTCGTCCGGATCATTCCGCGCGATCTCGTCCAGGAAGTCGAGATACTCACGGATGGTGACGGGATGTTCCGCGATGAAGAAATCGGGCAGCTCGGGCTCCGAGAGCGGGAGCGACCAGCCTTTGATCTCTTCGTCCCCGCCGACGACAAAGGGCCCACGTGGTACGAACCGAAACCCGGACCCGATCTCCTGGTCCGTCTTCAAGCTCACCGTTTCCACCCAGTCCCGGTTTCGAGAGATCCAGATCGGATATCGAACGTCGGCAAACCCCTCTTTCTGTAGGATCGCGAGGTAGCTTCCCATGGGGAGCATGATTGGCTCGATGGGCGTTGTACCGAGGGCGCGACCCGCAACCGGGGCCAGCACGAGATCGCGCTCTTCGAACCGATAGAGCGTGACCTGGGCGCCCTTGGGCGAGGACTCGAGGCTGAGTGACCCGTTTCCTTCGAGCTGCCGCTGGTAGCGGCCGTCGTGAAACGAGGCGACGAGCTTTCCGAAGTAGTCCCGGTTGTCGAGATCGTACTGCCGTTCGGCATCGCGGAACCGATCCCAGTAAAAATCGGCCATGAGTTGACGCGCCTCGACGTGCTCCTGGTCCTGTCCGAGCGCCGCCGAGAGCGTCATGACCACCTCGGAGGCCTTCTCGGCGAGCGAGCGGCTCGAGGCCACGACCTCGTCTTCGGCGGCGAAAAGGGAAACCTTCTCCTCAACGCTCTGCCAGTCGTTGAAATTGTGGCGAAGCTCTTCGACACGCCGCTGCGCGTCCGACACCTTCCCTTTCGCTTCCTGGTGGCGCGTAAGGAGTAAACGACCCTTCTGGGCGAGCTCGGTGGCGCGCTCGTGTCGCTTGGCCTTGTCGGAGGCGGCTTCTAGCCACGCTTGGACCTCACCGTGGAGCTCTCGTGCTGACGCGGGGCGCTCGCCCGAAGCTTTGGCGAGAGCCCGAAGGCAGGCCTCCTCGAGCTTGAGTGGAATCTGCCGATGGGGTGCTCGGGCTCTCGGGCTTTCAGGCGCCTCGTGAAGGTGGGCTGTCATCACTTCCATGAGCGGACCCCGAAAGGGAGGGCCGAGCGTAAGAATCTCGTACATCAAGATGCCGAGGGCGTAGACGTCGCTTTGCGAGTCCACGGGGTCCCCGCGCACTTGCTCGGGAGACATATAGGTGGGCGTTCCGACGGCGAAGCCGGACTGAGTGATGTCGGCCTTGGCGGCGGTCTCGACCTCGGTGTCGCCGACGAGCTTCGCGACGCCCCAATCGAGGAGCAAGACCTCACCGTGCTGGCCGACCATGATGTTGGTGGGCTTGATGTCGCGATGTACGACGCCTTTGACGTGCGCGTACTCGAGAGCAAGCACGACTTGCAGAAAAATCTGCATCAAACGCGTGAGCGAGAACGCCCGCAGATAGTCGGGGTCTTCCGCCTGAATTCCGTTGAGGATGCGGTGCAGGGTCTCTCCATGCACGAGCGGCATCGCGTAGTACGGCTGCTTGTTCTCGGTCAGGCCCATCTCGTATACGGCTACGATATTGGGATGGCCGAGCTGGCCGAGAACCTGGGCCTCTTTCAAGAAGCGCCAGAGCTGCGCTTTGTCCGCCCCCTCCCTCACCGTCTTGATCGCGAGGTGACGTCTAAGGTCGCGGTCGTAGGCGAGATGAACTTCTCCCATGCCGCCTTCGCCGAGCAGTCCGCGCATCTGATAGCGCTCCGATCCGGAGCTCGAATCGGGCGCCTCCGGCTCGTTGCCGAACCGACTCAAGTCGAAAACGGATGAGCCCTTCGGGTCGAGGGCGGCGACCGCGCTCGCAGCGATCGGACGAGACTTATCGTCCTTCGGTGGCACGAGATCTTGCTCGGCCCATTCCGTCAGGAATCCGAGGAGGCTGTCTTCTCTAGACACCTCCTCCGATGGATCTTCTTTTTTCATGGAGGCTTCGAACGATCGTAGCATCCAGGTGAGGGGATGCCAAACTCGGCCGAAGGGGGTTAGAGCCAGAACTCGGTGCGAATGAAGCGAATGATGTCGCGCGTGAGAACGTGCGCCACGACGGTCAGGCCGCAGTAGATCTTCGCGACACCCGTCATGCCGGGCTTGAGAATTCGGTCCTTGTTGTCGACATAAGCACGCACGAGAATCGTCGAGGAGCCGCCGTTCGGAGTCGCGACAGGAGCGATCTCGACGACGCTCGCATGGAAGCTCCGGGTCGGATAGCCCCGAACCTTGAACTTCACGGGCTGGTCCAACTCCACGATGTCGATCTCTTTTTCCGAAACCGGCATCTCGACCACGACGCGTTCGTCGTTCGCGATCTCGCAGACTTCGGCGCCCTCCTCCAGGAACTCGCCGATCTTTTCCTCGAATCGGTAGGTGGTCAATGTCCCCGAGATCGAAGCGTAGATCTTGCTTCGCGAGATCAGATCATCCAGCTGCGCGAGCTCCGCTTCAAGCCTTTCGATGCGCGCCTGCTGCGCACCCGGGTCTCTCAGGTGATTGAGCGCCATCTGCTCGCCGCGACTATGGGGGCTGGACTTCCTCACGAGCTCGTTTTGAGCTTCAGCCTCGCGCCGCTTGGCTTCGGCTTCTTCCAGCGCGCTCTTGGATTCGTCGAACTTATCCCTGGGCAGAATGCCCAACGTCCAAGCCTTCTGGTCCCGCTCGAACTCCTGCCGTGCCGCGAGCTCCTGAGCCCGCGTCGTCTCGAGTGCGCTCTCCTGGACACGGATCTCCTCTCATGCCGTCGGGTTCTGCTTCTCGAGCAGGCGCAGCTCCTCCCGCGCCTGGGAGAGCTCCGCTTGCTTCGTCCTACGATCGAGCAAGAGCTCCTTGGTGTCGTACTCGACGATTAGATCTCCCGCCTGGACGCTCCCACCTTCACTCACGTGTATCGTTTCGATCCGGCCATCGGCGGGAGCGCGTACGATTTGCCGCTCCTGCGGCATGACGGTGAGATCCGAAGGCACGCGGAGCTGCCATGGGAAAAAGGCGATGGCGAGAGCCAATACGCCCCAGAGCAGGACGAATCGAAACCGTCGTCTTTGACGACCCAGCTTCTCCCACTTTTCCTGCCCCGCTTCCCGAGCGGCCGAGGCGGCGGTGAACGCCGGCTTGTGGAGAACGCCGAGCAGGCCGACTCCGAACAAGGCCAGAGCGTTCGCGCCGTGATTCGTGAAGACCCACTCGCCCGAGTAGAAGAGGAGCAGCCCCAAGAGGGCCACCGTATAGAGCAGGGCGGCACCCCCGAAAATGGCGAGGAAACGATCGCCTCTCATCGAGAGAATTCGTCGGTCTTTCATGTCCGTTGCCACGGGCGCCACGTCGAGATCGAAAGCTCGCCGCGCGAGCCGGCTCAATCCCGAGAACGCCTCCTTTCTCAAGTTGGTCACCCCGAGATAGTCGGAAAGCAGGAAGTAGCCGTCCATCTTGATCAGCGGATTGAAGTTGAACAAGCTGCGGATTCCACAGACCGCGATGACGACGAAGAGAACGCGCGAGACGTCGGACCCCGGTGCGACGAGCCTCCAGGAGATCACGGCGGAGGCCCAGATGAAGAGCTCGAAGAATCCGCCGGCGAAGAAGACCCAGAGACGCTGGCGTTTTTCCTTCAAGAAATAAGTATCGCTGACGTTGCAATAGAAGCACGGCATGAAATACAGGAGCAAAAAACCCATGTCCGTGACGCGTCCACCGTAGTGGCGACACGTCAGGGCGTGCGCGAGCTCGTGGAGGATCGTGACCCCCGAAACGGTGACGAGGACGAAGACGAAGCCCTGCAGACTGACGGCTTCGGCGAGCCCGAAGGCGAGCTCCTCCCAATGGAGGATCGCGAGGACGAGCGCTACGAGGAAGGTGGCACCAACCAAGCAGACGAACGAAGCGCTGAAGCAGAAGCGCAGTTTCGGGTAGAGCCGGTCGAGGAGGCGCTCTGGATTCGCGAGTGGGACCTTCAGAGAAAAGACATTCGACCTTCTCGACGTTCGCGGCCGGCTCGTTTCGTCGCCCTTGCCATCGACGAGCAGCTCCAAGTCCCGAAACTTTTCGGCGAAATCGGAGAGTACCTTCGCAGAGACCAGCACCTGCTTCTCCGCAGACGCGCGGCTTCGAATCTCGTCGAGGGAAGTTTCACCGTCGAACTGAGAAATGAGGAAGTGCTCGAGCGGCTTGACCCGGAAGAATCGGTCCGTCCGTGGATCCTTGATGACGTAGCGGAGCGCGCCCTCTTCCTCGAGAGCCTCGATGAGGAGGTCGTTGCGGAGCATGAGCTTCGGCACTTCGCTTGCGGACGGGGGAGCCAAGAAGGTGAAGCCACAGTTCTGGCAGTGAACCGCAGCTCGAGCTCGGGGTCCCTCGAGTGCGATGAGCCGTCCGCATCGCTTGCAGCTAGTCTGGCCTGGCACCTTACCTCCGTCCATTGGAGTCGACGGGGAGCAGTGATTGTAACTAAAACGAGAAGCGAACGGAAAGCTGGAACTGCCGGGGCGGGGCCGCCTGGACGACCTCGAGAAACGACGGCAAGGGGCCGCCGGTAGGGCCGTAGGAGCGCAGGTACTGCTTCACGTTCAGCCGGTTCGTGGCATTGAAGACCTCGAGCGATGCCCTTAGTCTCCGACCCTCGCCGAGCTCCCAGCCCTTGCTGACGGCGATATCGAGAGCTCGGAAGGGTGGCAGACGGAAGCTATTGCGCTCGAGAATCGAGCCTTCTTCGAAGGGCCGCTCGCGCAGCTTTCGATCGCCGTCCAAATCCAAGTCGACTCTCGGATCGACGACCCGGCCCGAGCGAGCCCGAAGCAGACCGGTCAGTTGGAACCCGTAGGGGGCGTCCCAGACGCCGTTGACGACGATCGCGTGAGGAATGTCGACGGCGCTTCGGCCCCACTCGATATCAGGACTCTCCGGATTGAGAGGAAGCGACTCGAGAACAAGATAGTCGTCCCCGTCGTTCCGGGTCCGGGACCAGTTGTAGACGGCCTGAAACATGACGTTGGCTGCGTAGCGCTTCGTCACGTTCGCCCGAATGCCCCAGAAGCGAGTGGAGCCCCGCGAGTCCAGAAGATAGAGGTCGCGATAGTCTCCGAACGGAAGGGACGGATCGGCTCCCGGACGGGTCGCGTCCGCCTCGGCGGCCGTACGAGTCCCGCCCGAGGTGTAGTCGAAGAACGAGGGCGCGTTCATGTCGAGGGGCAGAATCAAGTTGCTGCCGCGGATGTGGCTGACGTCGACAGAGAGCGAGAGGCTCGAAACGAGCTCACGCTCGATTCCGACGGTCAGATGCTGGGCGTAGGGTGAGCGTCTGCTGCCTTCCGAGTAGCGCGGCGCATCGAGGTAGAGGTTCGGCGGCTCAGAAGCTGAAATCTCCTGCAGCGTGTCGGGCGGGTCCGGGAACGCGACCGTGTTCGCCGAGAGGGCGATGGTTCTCCGCCCCGAAGGTCCGAAGAGTCGCTCGAGCGAGTCCACGATGGAGAAGACGAAGCTGTGAAAAACTCCATAGCCTCCGCGCAGCGACGTTCGGCCATCGCGAGTAACGTCCCAGTGGAAACCGAGTCGGGGAGCGACGTTGTCGTCGTCCGGAACCGAGCTCTCCTTCTCCCATCGTAGGCCGAGGTTCACGCTGAAGTAAGACGTTGGCTGCCAGTCATCCTGAACGAAGAGTTGTAGATGGCTCTCCCTGCGCTCGAGCCTCGTCGTCGCGTCGGCTCCGACGAAGCTCTGCCAGAACAGGCCGGCCCGCGCAGGCTCGGTCGGAGAGAACCAATAGGCGCCGTCCGACCAGCGCTCGAGCTCGCTTTTGCTCGCGATGCGAAGCAGGCTCACGCCCGTCTTCAAGTTGTGATTTCCCTTCGAGAAGGTCAGTGTCTCCGCGACCTCCCAATGGTCTTCGTCGGCCCGCTCGAACCGCGTCGTGGCTCCGATGTTCCCGAGGGTCGGCACGATGAGCGCGGCACCGAGCGGAGGCGCCCCCGCCGCCGCGCGAAATCGTTCCGAAGTAAAACCGACTCGCAGCTCACTCAGAACCGAGCCGAGCTCCGAAACGAGCGTTCCCTGAACCGCGACGTCGTCGTTTTTGACCTCGGCCCCGTTGTCGAAGATGTCGAATCCACCCACGCCCTCCAGGCTCGAGCGGTCCGAGACGAGCGCTTTGGCGATGAGTCGGTGGCTCGAACCCATGGAATGGGACAGTTTGAAGAGGAACCGGGTCTCGTCGGTTGGAAGCTCGAAGAGACCGCGATAGCGGCCGCCGTCGTAGGGAGCCGTCACCACGACGTCCTCGTTTTGGTTGCGGTAGGTGAGGCTCGTGAAGAAATGTGTCGAATCTCGAGAGATGGGCCCGGAGAAGGTGAACCCCAGATCCTGGCGGTCGAGCGAGCTGTTCTCGCCCGTCAGAGGATCGGACGCGTCCCAAGCCCCTGGCCGAAGGAAGGCGAAGAGAGTGCCGTGGTAGTCGTTGCCTCCTGAGCTCGTTGCGGCGCTCACGATGCCGCCGAGACTTCGACCGTATTCTGCGGATTGCTGTCCGCTCAACACCCGGAACTCCTCGACCGCTTCGAGGCTGACGTCCATATGGACGACGCCATGCTGGTCGCGCGTATTGGAGGATCCGCCGAGCAAATAGGATGTGTAATGTGCGTTCACGCCGTTCAAGCTCGGAAGAGGAGCTCCGACGATCCGTGGCCCGGGGACATCCTCGATCACTTCCTGTGCCGCGCCTTCGAGCGAAACGAGCTCCAGATAGTCGCGACGGGTCAGTGGAAGCTCCCGGAGCTGACGGGCTTCGACCGAGAGGCCGATTTGGGCACCGCTTGAATTGATCAAGGGCGCCTCGCCCGTAAAGGTCGTGGACTCTTGGACCTCTCGGAGTCTCAGCGTGATGTTGAAGATGGGCTTCGTATCGGCAAAGTAGCGCAGGCCCGCGTAGCGCGACGTGGCGAAACCGGCGGCTGTCACCTCGAGCGAATAGGAGCCCGGCGCGAGGCCGGGAAAATCGTATCGCCCGGCCCCGTTCGTCGTGGTCGTGCGGACGAGGACCGTATCGTCGTGGATGAGCGTCAGGCGTGCCTCCATGAGGCCCCCCCCCGATTCGTCCATGACCGTACCGCTGAGCTCGAAGGTCGAGGTCGCCGCCGCACTACTCGCGCAGAGGCAGCAGAGGAGCGAAACTGATAGCAGCCGGAAGCTCATAGAAGAAAATCAAAGTCAGTCTATGTCGCCCCCCCTGCCGAATCAATTGCCGGGGCACCAGAGCCTCCGAATGGATGGTGGTACACTTCGAGGGGCCATGTCCACTCCGTTCACGATCGAGCACCGCATCCCGTGGTCCGACGTCGATCTCGCCCAGATCGTCTATTTCCCCCGCTACTTCAGCTACTTCGAGATGGCGGAGCTCGAATGGATCCGAAAGCAGGGCCTTTCCTACGAAGCGCTCCTCAAGGGGCTCGATGTCTGGCTGCCGCGCGTCGCGGCGCACTGTAACTACCGCGCGCGGGCAAGGTTCGCCGAACTGATTACGATCGAGATCCGGCGTGAGCGGATCGGTCGGACGAGCTTCACGTATCGGTTCGATGCTTACCGGCTCCCGGAGCGAACGCATCTGGTCGACGGCTACATCACGATCGCGACGGTGTCGCGGGACAGCTTCGAACCGACTCCGATACCGGAGCGACTCGTTCGCCTTCTCGAGGAGCTCGAGTCTACGGAAAACGAGTGACGGCCGTTCGCCCGCATGTCGATCCCTCTCCCGCTTGCTGGAGCGGGTTAGGGTGAAGGTCTTGCCACCGGATTCACTTCCGGCCTGCGACCAGATGCTCCCAGGCGTCGTGGATGTCGAGGCTTCGGGCCAGGCCTTCGAGCTCGGCTGCGACCTTCTTCTCGATGGGGACACCCGAGGCGCGGCGCTCCTGCTCGATGGCGAGCTCTGATTCGCCGGGGTAATAGACGCGGGGCGCGCCCTTGGCTGGTGTGCCAGTGAGCTCGCGCATCATGTCTTTGATGCCATTCCGAAACCGTATCCAGGGGCTGAAGGCCCGCAGGCGGATCGCGATGACGAAGTGTCCGATTCCCGCGGCGACTTGATGCGTGTCTTCGGTCCCGGACAGGTGACGGCCGAAGTTTCCTCCCGGCAACACGCCGCTGAGGATGTCGATGGCGAGGGACAACCCAAAGCCCTTGTAGGAGCCACGCTCGGGTGACGCGCCGAGCGGGAGCAGGTGCATCGCCTCGAGTGCCGACTGCGCGTCCACGGTCGGGGCTCCCGAGCCGTCGAGGGCGAGCCCGCTCGGTATCGCTTCGTTGCGACGGGCCGCGTCCTCGAGCTGGTGGCGCGACGTTCCCGTGGTTGCCATATCGAGGACGAAAGGAGGCTTCTCCTCCGCGGCCGGAATGGCAATAGCGAGAGGGTTCGAGCCGAGCATCGGATGCGTTCCATAGGGGGGAAGCATTGCGGGCGATGCGTTGGACATCACAACGCCGATCATCTGCTCTCTGAGCGCGAGCCTCGCGTAATAACCCGCCATTCCGAAGTCGTTGCTCCGCTTCGCGGCCACGGTGGCCACGCCGAACCGCTTCGCGAGCGTGAGAGCGAGCTCCATCGAGCGACTTGCGACGACGTGGCCCATCCCGTTGTCTCCGTCGATCGTCGCCGTGGCCTGATCTTCCTGGGCGATTTGAATTTCCGGATTGGCTTTGATGAGGCCGGCGCTGATGCGCGTCGCGAAATACGGCAGCCGGCCGACTCCCTCTCCTTCGAAGCCTGCGAGATCGGCGGCGACGAGGGCATCACCTACTTTGGAAGCATGGGTTGCGGGCACGCGAAGTCGCTTCAGCACCTCACGCACGAAGTAGTGCAGCCGGCCGTGTCGGACGAAAATCGTGCCGCTCATGGGGAAGATTCGAATTCTATTGCCCGAGTGAAAGGAAGAGAACGCCTGTCACGGATGTGCATCGTGGGGCCACGATGCTAATCGTGCGCCGCGCCGAAGTCAAAGCCATCAAAAGATGATGTGGGGAAGAGGTCCGAGTCGAGGGGAAAAGCCCATGAGTTTCGAGGCCTTGCGATGTGGCCATCCCATAAACGCTGTCGCGAGAGTCATTTATGCACGTCTCGCTTCCGTCTCGTCCTGGCATCGTGATTGCTTAGTTGGAGATGGTGCCTTCGTAACTGCAGTCGAAGGGGGACTCAGTGGAAGAAATTCAGGATGTCGCGGCCGTTCCCGAGGGGGCGCAGAACCACCTGTTGCTTGCAACGGAAAAGAAAGTGTTCGGATTCGACCTGTTGGAGACTTTTCGTGTCGCCATCGGACGTCACGACTCGAATGACCTCTGCTTCAATTCTCGCAACGTGTCGAACTATCACGCCGAGATTCTGAACGAGGCAGAGGGACTCGTCCTTCGAGACCTGGGCAGCACGAACGGGACCTACGTCAACGAAGAGCGGGTGCGTCGGCGCAAACTCGATCACGGGGATCGGATCCGCATCGGGAACAACGAGATCACGGTGAAACTCGCAAACGGCAACGGGGCCCAACATGCCGCCCTTCCCGCGCCCGTCGTGGGCCGGCAAGGCGTTTTTCGAAGGGGAGGCGGCGAGAACGGCAGCATCACACTGAGGCAGCTCTTGCTGAGTGTCTGTCAACAGGGCCAGTCGATGAAGCTTCTTCTCGCCCGTACCAAGCAGGACGAGATCGCGGTCTATATCCATGACGGGCGCATCGTGCTCGCGGAATCCGGCAAGGCCCGGGCCGAGAAAGCGCTGTACCGCGCCTTCGAGTGGCATCAGGGAAATTTTCGTGTCGAGCCCTTCCCGGCGAACGACTCCGTTGCTCGAGTCATGACCGTGCCCGTCGAAACGATCGTCGACGAGGGAGAACAGCAAGCCACGGAGATGGACGAGCTGATCAATAAGCTCCCACCGCCCGAAGCTCCGCTTCGGCTGCGAGAGGGCTGCAAAATGCGCATCTGCGACTTCACTCCCGCCGAAATGGAGGTTCTGCAGGGTCTGATCCGCCACGAAACGCTCGGTCTTGCCATGGAAGAGTCGACGATGACCGATCTGCGCGTCATGGTCATCGTCCACGGTCTCATGCGAAAGAAGGTCTTCGGGCTCGAGGAAAACTCCTCACTTCTCGAGCAGACCAATATCATCACCCGGCATTGACCCAGTAAGCCTCCGCGCGATATAACTCCGAGTTCCATCTCGGAGGTCTCGACCCAGCTTGCGCGTCACCGTTGCCGTTCCCTGCTTCAACGAAGCCCCTACCGTCGCCAAGGTCGTCGGGGACTTCTCTCGAGAACTGCCCGCCGCGGAGATTGTCGTCTTCGACAACGCCTCGACGGACGACACCGCCGCCCAGGCCGAAAAAGCGGGTGCTCGAGTCGTGCGGGAAAAGAGGCGGGGCAAGGGCTTCGTGATGCAGAGCGTTTTCGAGAAGGTTCGATCCGACGTGGTCGTGATCGTGGATGGAGATGACACCTATTTCGCGGAGGACGTGCACGAGCTCTTGAAGCCGGTCGTGGAAGATCGCGCCGACATGGTCGTTGGCAATCGGCTCAGGGAAGCCTCCGATCGCGCCTTGAACGATCTAAGGCGTTTCGGAAACCATTTGATTATTCGGATCATGAACATGGTGTTCCGCACCGCGTTCCGAGACGTGCTCTCTGGCTATCGCGTGCTGAACCGTCACTTTCTCGAGACCGTTCCGCTCATCACCGGCGGTTTCGAGACGTGCTCTCTGGCTATCGCGTGCTGAACCGTCACTTTCTCGAGACCGTTCCGCTCATCACCGGCGGTTTCGAGACGGAGACGGAGCTTACGCTACAAGGGCTCGAGAAGGGGATGGTCATCGAGGAGATCCCCATTCGCTATCGAGAGCGGCCGAGCGGCAGCTACTCGAAGCTGAGCCCCTTTGGTGACGGCTACAGAATTCTGATCACCATCGCGATGCTGCTGAGAAACCATCGCCCGCTGTTCTTTTTCAGCGTGATCGCGACGATTCTGGGGATCGCCGCGCTGGGCTACCTTTCGGTCTGGGCCATGGGATGGCTTCCCGGAACGAGCTCCGCCCCGCATGCCGTCGTCGTGGCCGCGCTCGTCGGCCTCGCTTTCTCCCTCGTCCTCGTCGGGCTCATGATGAACGCCATCAACACGGGGTTTCGGGAGCTTCAAGCCCTTTATCGGAGGCCTCGATAGTGGCCGCGTCGGTCGTCTCGGAGCCGTCGGAGTCGTCTACGCCCCAATTCGAGAGTGTTCCCTGCGCCATCTGCGGTAGCCACGGGTTCGGCGTCGTGATCCCGTCTCGGCGCGATCCTGCGAAGCCCGTCGATCTGGAGGTCGTCTTCCGTTCGTCGGGAGACGAGCCGTTGAAGGACCAGGCAGTTCGCTGCCGGGGGTGCGGGCTCGTATATGTAAGGCCGAGGCTCAGTTGGGACCTCATTCTCCGTGGCTACCAGGAAGCGGAGGACCCCCAGTTCGTTTCCCAAATCACGTTCCGTGAGCGAACCTTCGCGCGTTGTTTGGACAAGGTCGAGAGGGCGGCAAAGCCGACCGGGAAACGCGTGCTGGACGTGGGAACCGCCGGTGGGTCCTTCCTCGCCGTGGCACGGGATCGCGGTTACGAGCCGCTCGGTTGTGAGCCGAGCGAGTGGATGTGTCGGTTCGCGCGCGAGCACTATGGGCTCGAGCTTCATCAGGGCACGTTGTTCGATGCGCCCTTCGAGCGAGGGAGTATCGATCTCCTATCGGCCTGGGACGTGCTAGAGCATACCCCCGATCCCAGGAAGGTGCTCGAGCGTGCCCACGAGCTACTGTCTCCGGAGGGCATACATGCACTCAGCTATCCAGACTACGGAAGCGGGGCGGCGCGGCTTCTGGGCTCGCGGTGGCCCTTCCTCTTGACAGTTCACCTTTATTACTTCGTTCCAGCGACCATGCGGAAGCTTCTGAAGCGTACCGACTTCGAGCCTCTCGTCTTTCGTCCCCACATCCAGACGCTCGAGATGGGCTACGTCGCTGGGCGAGCCGCTCCTTATCTCGGTCGTCTGGGCGAGCCGCTCCTTATCTCGGTCGTCTGGGCGGACTGCTCACCAAGTCGATGGACGGGCTTCGCCTGAGCCGACTCCCGTTTCACTATTGGGTGGGGCAGACCATGGTCGTCGCGAGAAAGGCCGCCCCTTGACGGAGCCCGAAAACGTCGTTGTCCTGGGAGGGGGAGTGGCAGGCCTCGCCGCCGCCCACTACCTCGTGCGCGATGGCCACAAGGTGCGTGTTCTCGAGCGCGCTTCCAACCTCGGTGGCCTTTGCGCAAGCTTCGAAAGCCATGGCTTTACCCTGGACCACGGGCCTCACAAGATGTATTCCGTCGTACCGGGGGTGCTCGATGAGCTCCGCTCGATCATGGGAGACGAGCTTCTTGAGCACGAAAAGAGGAACCGGATCCGTCTCCTGGGCAGGTTTCTCGACTACCCCTTGAGCTTGCCGAACTTGCTTCCTTTGCTGGGACCAATCCGTTCAGTCAAGATGGGGCTCGACTACGCAGGAGCCATCGCGTCGGGTTTCCTGGACGGAACCGAGCCGGCTTCCTACGAGGATTGCGTGCTGAGACGCTTCGGCCGGGGCGTCTACGAGCTGGTTTTCGAGCCCCTCGCATGGAAGGTCTGGGGCGATCCCAAAAAGCTCGCCGCGGAGCTCGCGGCGGCGCGGATTCCCTCCGGTGGAGCCAGCGAGCTCATCCTGCGGCTCTTGAAGTTGAAGAAGAGCAGGCCGGACGTCGATGCCCCGATCTTCTACTACCCGAAGAAAGGCTTCGGGGCGTTTCCGAACCGGCTCGCGTCGAACGTCGACGCGGGCGGTGGGGTCCTTTATACGAACACCAGCGTTGTGGGCTTTCAGAGGGACTATGGCCGCATCACGAGCGTCGAGATCGAGCGCCACGGCGAGCGTGAAGTTCTACCGGCGGACGTCGTGATCTCTTCGATTCCCATTCAAACTCTGGCGGGACTGGTCCACCCCAACGACGAGGCGGTTCGCGAGGAGGCCGAGTCTCTTCGCTTTCGACAGCTCGTTCTCGTTTACCTGGTTCTCAAAGAGGACCGCTTGCTCGAAGACCATTGGATCTTCTTTCCCGAGCGAGAGTTTCCTTTCAACCGCCTCTTCGAGCAGAAAGCCATGAACCCGGAGCTCGGCCCGCCCGGCAGGACCGTGGTGTGCTGCGACGTGACCTGTGATCTTGAGAGCGACATCTGGCAGGCGCCGGACAGCGACCTGGCGAAGCGGTGCTTCCGTGCCGTCGTCGGTGCGGGGCTCACGACGGAAGACCGTCTCGAGACCTGCTTCGTGAAGCGCGTTCAGAATTTCTATCCAGTTTACTCCATCGACTATCGGGAGCGGCTTTCTCGCGTCTACGACAAACTGCGCTCAGCCGAAAACCTGATACTCACCGGCCGTCTCGGAATGTTCAATTACAACAACTCCGATCACTGCCTCGATATGGGCCGATTCATTGCTGAGGGGTTGCGAGACGGACAGAGCCCTCACGATATCTGGAACGCTCTCGAATCCCGGGTTCGGGATTATCGCATCGTGGATTGATCGCAGCTAACAAACACAGGGGTCAGTCCTTAACAACTTGACTCGAATGAGTAGAAAAGTAACTAACTTGTCAAGTTATTCAGGACTGACCCTAATAAACCAAGGCCTCGCTCCTGTGTGATGAGAGCCGTCTTGCCATGAAGGTTCATGAGAATCTCTCCGCGTGAGCAAGGAGCCCACTGAGCTGGGGCCACCAGCCGTAAGCGAGAATTACCGTGATGGCTGCCGGAATGACCCAGCGGATCCAGAAGACCCAGAACGATCCTATCGCGATGGAGCTGCCTCGGTTGATCTCCGCGAGAGCCTTGCCCCGGCTAATGAACCAGCCCAATGCGACGAGTGTCAGGGCGCTCCCAATGGGCTGCATCGTCGATCCCCAAATCCAGTCGTTCCACATGAGAAAGCTGGAGCTCGCCATCGAGGGAATCGCCACGACGAAATTGGTGGCAACGAGCAGCGCTAGAGATTTCCCCCGACTCCAGCCGTAGTAGTGGCCTAGGCTGTCGACGAGCACCTGCATGGCCGCGACGGCGGATAGAAACGCCACGAGAAACAGTGCTGCAAAGAAGATCCCTCCCACGAAGCGGCCCCCTGGCATTGCGGCAAAGACACCAGGAAGCGTGATGAAGAGCAGGGACGGGCCACTCGTCGGCGCGAGCCCCATGGCGAAGACGGCTGGAAGGATCGCGAGGCCACCGAGGAGCGCCGCACCCAGATCGCCGATCGCCGTCATGACCGCCATTCTCGGGATATCTTCGTCCTCGCGCAAATAGCTTCCATAGAGCAGAAAGAAAGTGCCGCCGAGCGAGAGGCTGAAGAATACCTGCCCGAGCGCCGCTAGCACCGTCTGCGCGTTCACCTTCGCGAGATCCGGCAAAAGAAAGAACCGGATTCCCTCGGAGGCACCGGGCAGCGTGACCGAACGCAGGATGACGACGAGCAGCGAGACGAAAACGACGGGCACGACGATGCGCGACACAGACTCGATGCCCCCGCGCACGCCCATATGGAGGACGCCAGCCATCGCGAGGAAGGTAACGGCGGTGACGGATAGATTCCAACCCGTGATGCCGGTCAGATGAGTCGCGAAGAACTCCGCCGGCGCGTCACCCGCGGCGCCCCCGAGGAAGGTCTCGAGGGCATAGAAGAGGACTTGTCCCACGACGAGCGTGTAATACGAGGTCGCCATATAGACGGTGACGAAGAGCAGGATCCCGATGGCCCTGCCGCCAGGCATCCCCGCGGTCACGAAAGCGCCAGCCGGTCCTTGACGCGTGTGCCGGCCCAGCGTCCACTCGGCCATCACGGCGGGAATTCCGAGGATGACGCCGAAGAACATGTAGAGTCCGACGAAGGCGGCGCCGCCATAGCTCCCCGCCATGTAGGGAAAGCGCCAAACGTTGGCGAGCCCGACCGCGACGCCGATCAGGGCCATAAGGGAGCCGAACCGCGAGCTGAAAGTCTCGCGAGCCGGCGCGCCCGCTTCAGGCATGTTGCGGCGGCGGTGCGATGCTTACCAGAAGAACCAAACGCTCGGTCGTCGCGTTCGAAACTCCGTGCATCTCGCCCGCTCGGGCGAGCACCGCCTGCCCCGACCCGACATCTTTGATCTCGTTCTCGACGTGAAAGCGACCGTGACCCTCGAGCACGATATAGATCTTCGAAGAGGCTTCGTGCTTGTGCACTTTCTGGTCCTGTCCCGGCTCGAGACAATAGACGTCCAGGAACAGCTCACTGGTCGCGAAAAGGCTCACCTTCTGCATCTTCTCGGCCGAGAAGTGACAGGCGTCGAAGATGGTGCGGATCTCCATGGGACGGTGTCAGCGCGATGCCGCCATGTGCTCGCGGGCTTCGAAGGCCTGGCCCGTCACCGACCGGGATTCGTCCGAGACCAGGTGGACGAAAATCTCGGAAATGTCTTCCCCCGTCGGAAGCGTCGCCGGGTCCTCGTCCGGATAGGCGGAGGCGCGCATCTCGGTTCGCGTTGCCCCTGGGTTCACGCTATTGACCCGAATTCCGTGGGGCTCGAGCTCCGCCGCGAGCACTTGTGTGAACCCCTCGAGTCCGAACTTCGAGACGGCGTAGGGGCCCCAGTTCGGTTTCCCTTTCCGACCCACGCTCGAGCTGACATTGATTATCGAACCGTCACCTCGGGCCACGAGGTGGGCGATGAGGGGTTGGGTGACGTAGAAAAGACTCGAGGTGTTCACGCGCAGCACGTCGTCCCACGTCGCGACGTCGAGATCCACCATGAGGGACCGCTTGCCGAGGATGCTCGCATTGTTGACGAGAATGGAGAGGTGGGGGAATCGTTCGACGGCAGCCGCCACGAGGGCTTTCGCATCCGCGGGCACGGCTACGTCGGCGGCTCGATAGTCGACGCCATCGGATCGAGAAACTTCCCTTTGCAGCTCCTTCGCGGCGCTTTCGAGCGGGCCCTCGTGACGCGCACAGAGAAAAACGGATGCGCCCTCTCTCGCGAAAACCGAAGCAAGCCCTCTTCCGATTCCCTTGCTCGCTCCGGTAATGAGCGCGGCTTTGCCTTCCAACCGCCCCGTCATCTCTTCTTTTCCAAGATCTGTCTGAGGGTTTCGATTTCTTGATCGAGCTGCTTCTGTTTGCTCGAGACGCTCATGATGTAGGCGAAGAGAAGGATCCAGACGACGGAATATGCGGTGAACAAATAGCTCATGCGAGCTCGAGCTCTTTGTGGAGTAGGTCGACTTCTTCTCGGGATTCTTCCACGGCGAGACGTTTCGCCATCAGCCAGAGGTAGAGGAAAAAGAAAGCGGCCAGGGCCATGAAGAGGGCGTTGAGCATCTGAGGGTCGAGACCCGACTCCTCGCCTCCCATGAGCACCGGTTGCGGGTGCTGAGTACGCCATAGGCGAATGGCCATGAACACGACGGGCACGTCGACAAAAGCGATGATATTGACAACGGCCGCGAGATTCGCCCGCTTCGTTTCCTCGGGTATATAGCGCCGCAACATGAGATAGCCCACGTACATCAGCCAGAGCACGAGCGCGGTGGTCAGACGCGCGTCCCACGTCCAGTAGACCCCCCAGGCGTATTTCGCCCAAATGGGACCGGTCACGAGGCCGATCGTCGTGAAGAGAACTCCGATCTCCGTCGAGGCGAGCGCCACTCGATCGAAGCGTTGTGCTTGCTTCCACAAATAGAGAACACTCGCGACGAATGCCACGGCCAGCGCGATGAAGGATACCCACCAGCTCGCGACGTGAAAGTAGAAGATTCGCTGCACGTCACCCATCGTACGCTCGGTAGGCGCGTAAAGAAACGCGCCCCACAGCGCTACAACCATCGTGACGAAGCAAACGGCAGGAAGAGCTTTCGAGTAGAGAAATCTCATAACGCGCCGTGGATTATACTATGTTCCATGATGCGAAAAATCGTCGCCGCCGGTCTCGTCTCGAGTTCTCGAGAAAATACCTGGAGAGCCGATTGACGAAGACCACCCTCCTGGCCGCGATCGCGCTCTCGAGTTTCGCCTCCGCCACCGCGGAGGACGTACCGTGAGCTCCGCTGCAAAAACGACCGTCGCCTTCTCCTATCTGGGGCATCTCTATATCCACTTCTGCACCGCCTTCTATTTCGTCATCGTGCTGGCTCTGGAGGAGACCTGGCGGCTCCCGTACCACGAGCTGATCGAGCTCTGGACGCTGGGCGCTCTTCTCGTGGGAGTGGCCGCGCTGCCCGCAGGGCTCTTGAGCGACCGATTCGGCGCGAGTCCGATGATGGTGGTCTTCTTTCTCGGATTGGGCGGTTCTTCGATCGCCGCGGCTTTTGCCGAATCGCCGAAGGCCATGGTGGTCTCGCTCTCCGGGATCGGGCTCTTCGCCGCGATCTACCATCCCGTGGGCGTTCCCTGGCTCGTGCACAATACGGGCGTCAATCGCGGCAAGGTTCTCGGCATCAATGGAGTCTTTGGAACGCTCGGCTCGGCGCTCGCCGGAGTCGTGGCCGGCGCTCTCATCGATACCGCGGGCTGGCAGGCGGCGTTCTGGGTTCCCGGTGTCGTCTGCGTCGTTACCGGGCTTGCGCTCGTGATCTTCCTGGCTTCCGATCGCGGAGCCACGACTTCGAAGCCGACGGCGAGTGAGGCGGTTGGCGCGCGCGGAGACACGCGTCGCGTCTTCGGCGTCCTGCTCGCGACGACGTTCATCGCGGGGCTCATCTTCCACGCGACCCAGACGTCGCTTCCCAAGGTCATCGAGCAGCGACACCAGGGACTAGCGGGCGAGGGAATGTTCGGCGTCGGCATTCTCGTCGCGCTCGTCTATGGGGCCGCCGCCGTGATGCAAGTCGTCGGCGGGTACCTCGCGGACCGATTCCCGTTGAAGCGGGTCTACGTCGGCGCGATTCTCTTCCAGGTGCCGATGCTGTGGCTCGTGGCCTCTCGGGGCGGCGTTGCCCTGATCCTCGTCGCGACGATGATGATCATGGCGAACGCGAGCGCCCTTCCGGCGGAGAGCATGTTGCTCGCGCGCTACACGCCGGAAAACCGCCATGGCCTCGTCTTCGGCCTGAAGTTCGTGCTGAGCTTCGGAGCCGCTCCCGTCGCGATTCAACTCGTATCCTTCGTTGCGGGCCGCACGGGGGACTTCTACTGGCTGTATTCGGTCCTCGCGCTCGTCGCCCTTGCCGCTTTTTGCTTCGCCGTCTTCCTACCCTCTGAGCGTTCCGGCGCGGAAAAGACCGCGCCCGCCTATTGACAGAGCCGAACCTCGTTCCTAACATGGATCTAACGACCAACAATCGAATAGCGTCCATCCAAACTCAGACCTTCCCGACAGAGGAAAAGAGTGAAGAACGAAGATCTGATCGGCGGAATTCTCTGGATTCTCGGCGTCGCAACCGTCTTTCTCGTCACGACCGCTGTCGCGGTCGCGATGGCGCGCGACGGACTCGTGCTCTGGGACGATGCTAGAGACGCGGTGCGCGGCCTGTCGATCTTTTCGACGATCCTCGTCGGGGCCGTCGTCCTGATTCATACCAAGGCCGGCCGCGCGAACAAAGAAGAATAGCCTCCGGTCGACGGTTTCGAGCTTTGTCCAACCCTATCCGGACAGAGCTAATGAACCGGAGGCTTTGCGCATCGATCAGCGTATAATGCGCCGCATGTTCGGACTACCTTGGGCTACGACGCTGCTCCTGTTTGGCTTTCCCGCTCTGTGGATCATCTATACGATCGCCTTCTTCCTGTACTCCAGGGGTTGGGAAAAAGGAGATCGACCTTGAATCTGACGGTGATCTCGTTCCTGGTCTTGTACTACGTCGTGGTGCTCGGCATCGGGTTCTGGGCGACGCGTCGCGGAGCGGCCGAAGGTCTCGAGGGCTATCTGCTCGGTGGCAGAAACGTCGGGCCATTGGTCACCGCACTCACCCTCCAGAGCACCTCCATGAGCGGCTATATGTTTCTCGGCGCCGGCGCCCTTTCCTACACCCAGGGGTATTGGGGTATCTGGTTTGTCGCGGGCGACATCGGGGGCGGCGTCCTCAACCTCTCGGTTCTCGGCCGACGCATGCGTAAGCTCTCGCAGATCATGGGCTCGCTCACGGCGATCGAGTATCTCGAGAACCGTTACCCCTCTTGGGCTATGCGCCTCATCGCGGCGAGTCTTTCCGTCTTCCTCCTGGCCTTCTATGTGCTCGCGCAGTTCATCTCGGGAGGCAAGGGCTTGGCGCTCATTACCGGACTCTCCTACCCGCTCGCGCTCTTCATCGCGCTCGCGATTATCATTCTTTATACGTTTCTCGGAGGTTACCTGGCCGTCGCCTATACCGATTTCTTCCAGAGTCTCGTCATGGTTGTTGGCGTCGTCTGGATCCTGGCCGCCTCGCTCTATCACGTCGGCGGACTCACCGCGGCGAACCTCGCCATCGCCGAGATCGACCCCACACTGCTCTCCGTCTGGGGAAAGGGGCTCGGCTACCAGGGGCAGTGGGGCGTGGTCGCAGGTGCGGTCGCGGTCTTCTCGATCGGCTACTTCGGCTGGCCACACGTGGTGACGCGCCACATGGCGATGGAGCGTCCCTCGACGGCGCGCTTGGCTGGGGTCTATGCGACTCTGTGGAATCTGCTCTTTGTCACCGCGCCCTACCTCGTCGGGATTCTCGCCATCGTGATTCTTCCGGAGCTCGAGGACCCGGAGCTCGCCCTCTTTCGGATTGCACAGCTCCTGCTCCCGGCCGCGGTGACGGGCATCGTGATGGCCGCGATCATGGCGGCGATCATGTCGACGGCAGACTCTCTGCTGCTGCAGACCGGCTCGATCGCTTCGCGAGATCTCTATGAGCGCTTCATCAACCCGGGAGCGTCCGAGCACCAAATGGTCTGGGTCTCCCGCGGCCTCGTCCTCGCGATCGGCGTCGCCGGCTATTTCGTCGCCCTCGTGGAGCCGCCCGCCGTGTTCGACGTCGTCATTTTTGCGACCTCGGTACTCGGGAGCGCCTTCGCTCCGGCCTTCCTCTGTGCGGTGTGGTGGAAGAAGGCCAATACGCCGGGAGCGATCGCTTCCATCGTCGCCGGTGCCGCTACGGCTTTTACTTGGCAAATTGCGGGGCTCGAGACCCAGACGACGTTCCATCCCATGGCGGCCGGAATTCTCGCATCGACGCTCACCATCGTCGTCGTGAGCTTGGCCACGCAGTCGATCGCACCGGTAGCGCCCCACATCCTGAAGGCGATGGAGGAGACGGAGAATTTAGGACCCATCCCCCGAGAGATGCTCGCAATGTCGGACTTCGCGCTCCGCCCCGAAGCCGAGGAGATCGGATCGATTCTGGGAGGCGGGAAGTGATCCGGGCGATCCGGACCGCGGTTGGTCGCACGGAGGCCACCGACATCCTGAAATTGGCCTCGCCCATTTCCGCCGAGGTCGAGCGGAGACTCTTCTATCCCTTTCGTTTTGTCTCGCTGCGGTGCTCGACGAGATCCCTGCTCGGAGAGAGCGCTATGCGCGTCGCCTGCCTCGTCGATGCGCGCACTCGTCTGTGTGCGACCGTCGATCCGTTCGAGCTCGAGGAGCTCGCGGCGTCTCACGACGACATCCTCGAAGCCACGCTCGACGAGCTCGATGGCCGTCGCATCGCGGAGCGCTATGTCGCCTACGTCCTTCGAAGGAGACACAAAGCTCTGGCGAGTGCCAAGCTCGAGGTGCTCGAGACCGCTCTCGTCTACAAGCCTTTCTGGATTGTAGGTTGCTCCGAGGAAGACTCTCGCCGGTTTCGAGTGCTGGTGGACGGCGTGACGGGAGGTTTCCACCCCATCCCGGCCCAGGAATCACTGGCCGAGGCGAGCGATCCCCCAGAGCACGAGCGCGACTCCGAAAGCCCGGCCCAAACTGTCTCCCCGGGGGAGGGTCTTCTCGACGAGAATCATGAGCGTGAGGACCGCCATCCACAGGAGGTTCATGACGCCGAGCGCGAAGGCCACGGCCATGAGCGCCCAGCAGCATCCAAGGCAGTTCAAACCATGGGCGAGCCCGATGCGAAACGCCCAGCCACGGCCATGCCGCCAGCGGGTGAGCAGGTAACCTACCGGAGAGCGGCAGTGGCGAAGGCAGGCGCTCTTGAGCGGCGTGAATTGAAACAGGCCGGCGGCGATCAAGACCGCGCTTCCAGCGGCGCGCGGTAGGACGAGCGTGGGTCCTAGCCATTGCTGGGCTGTGGCCGCCACGAGACAGTAGACGGCCCACAGGCCAAAGTATCCCAGCGCGAAGAAGGGTACCGCGTATCGGGATCTCCCGAGTAGCTTGAGCCAGGGGAAGAGCGACGGCAGCATCATCGCGACCATCATCACGTTCCAGAGCGCGAAGGAGGTCAGAAATCCCGAGGCGTGGTGAGCGTGCCCGGCCAATACGAACCAGGCGGCCACGAGCAAAACACCTCCCGCTGTCAGGGAAAGGGTACCCGGCCGCTGGACTACTACTCCGGGGAGACTCGCCATTCGAACTCCGACCACAGGCCGTGGGTTTCTTTGGTCTCGAATCGGATGGTTCCGTCGTCGTAGCGGGCGCTACCGAAGGCGATGACCTGAGACGAGGCGTGGATCTGGTTGAAGATGTTCTCGAAGCGCACCGGCTCGCCGCGAGCTCTACCTCGAATCGACTCGACATTCGAGTCCAAGATCCCCGGGATCGAGACGGTCTTCTTCATCGGTTCCGAAGTGAACTCGATGGGAAGACAACGCGTAGGAAGGCGTTCAGCGACGAAGCGTCCCAGAACGGCCCACGGGCCGCCGAGCTCTCCCGCGAAGAGCCGTTCGAGCCAATCCCGCGCCTGTTCCGAGGTCGACTCATCGAGGAGAAGGATCTGGGTCCACCCGCCGTCCGCCATGCGCTGGGGAGAGTCGTAGGCGACCACCGCGCGCCGCCCGGAGAGCTCGACTCCGTCGACCTCACCCTCGTCGAATCGAAACGCCCAGTAGCCGCGACAGCGCTCGTGCGTGCAGAGCTGGTCGAAGCGCATATGCCCGGGGCAGACGAGCTGACAGCTGCAGTTCTCGAAGAGAAGACCCTTTGCCCACCAGCTCATGCTTTCGTTGGCGTGCGTTACAGCGTTCTCCTCGGCCTTCGACCCTATCACAAAAGAAAACGCCCTCGAGCCGGAAGCGTCCAACGTGAGCGGAGGATGCGGTGCTCGAGGCCTATCGACCGCCGATCGCTGTAACGACTCGATGTTAGGATGTCTCGCTGGAGGAATGCGATGCACCGCCTCGGCATACTGACGATCTTGGCCTTGATGCTGCCGAGCTGTTCGACGGAAGCCACCCCCGTCGTTTCGGTCCGTTTCCACCGACGATGACAACGAGGATCTACGTCGCGGCGGCCTCGCTCGTGCTTCTGTCCTCTTGTTCGGGGATCACCCTCGCCGACATCGGGACGCCAGGGCCCGTCCCCGAGGGCTCCTGCCTCGTCATTGGGTTTCTCGGCGGACGCGACCGATGGAACGACGACACCAAAGGCGTTCGGCAGCTCGCGCTGAAACTGCGCGATCCGGAGAGCCAGGTCTATGCGGAATCTTTCGAGAACCAGCGGCGTGACGTTGCCCTCGCTTTCCTTCGCGATGCGCTCGCAACTCCCGACGGGACGATTCGGCTCGTCGTCTATGGCCAGAGCTTCGGAGGTGCTTCGGTGCTGAAGTTCGCGCGCCGGCTCGATGCGCTGGACATCCCGATAGACTTGACGGTTCAGATCGACAGCGTGGGGCGAAACGACGCGCTCGTTCCGGCCAACGTATCGAGCGCGGGGAACTTGTATCAGGACAATGGCTTCATCATCGCGGGAGAGCATCCGATTCGCGCGGACGACCCCTCGCGAACCCAAATCCTGGGCAACTGGCGCTTCGACTACGACGAGCCTCCTGGCTCGGAGATCTCTCTTGCCGGCGTGTCGTGGCACAAGCGTCTCATCCGGGTCGCCCATGCCCGCATGGATCGAGACCCCCGTGTGTGGGAGCTTGCCGAAGAGCTCATCCGAGGCGCCTGCGAGGGTAACGACCTTCGGCAGATGCCAACAGCCCCTGGGTCGTAAGGCAGAGGGCTGGCAGCAAGCTCACTCTTCGAGAACGTATTCGAAGACGAGCCAGGAGACGAAGATGAAGACGATGGCGAAAACGAAGAGTACCCGGATCCAGCTCCAGGGGCTCGAGAGCGGATCCTCTTGGAAAAGGAGCCGCGTCGATTCCGCCGCTCCGATGACGATCGGTACGGCGACGGGGAAGAGCAGCACCGGTAGCAGCACTTCACGCATCGTCGTATTGGCTGCGACGGCGGCCAGGATCGTTCCGACGGCGACGTAGCCGAGTGTGCCGAGAAAGAGCACGAGGCCGAAGCTGGCGAGGTCGGAGGCTGGAAGGATCTCCCAGAGGTTGAGGTTGTACAAAACGACGAAGAGAGGAAGGACGAAGGCCTCCATGGTCAAAGCGAAGACGAGGTTCGAGAGAAGCTTTCCGAAGTAGATGGCACTCCTTTCTACCGGAGCGAGCATGAGTCCCGAGAGACTCTGGTTCTCCTTTTCTACGGTGAAGCTCCGGTTGAGACCGAGGGTCGCGGAAAACACGAAGGCCACCCACAGGACTCCCGGTCCGAGCTCGAGGGCCCGAGTCTCGTCGATCGCGAGCGTGAAGTTGAAAACGAGGAGCACGAGGATCGCGAAGACGAACATCGAGGAGACCATCTCCTTCGTGTGAAGCTCGTTACGGACGTCCTTGCGGAAAATCGCGAAGACCACGCGCAGGAAATCTCTTCGCGCGGCGCTCATAGGCTCGCCTCCCGGACTTCGAGCAGAACCCGGCGCACGTCTTTCGTCGTTCCGCCGGTCGCATCGAAGGCGATGCGACCCGCTTCCATCACCAGCATGCGGTCGGCCACCGACACACCGCGTTCGATATCGTGGGTCGTGAGTACGATCGTCGTTCCGTTCTTGAGCTCGACGATCCGCTCCGAGAGCCGCTCCGCGGACAGGGCATCGAGCCCGGTATAGGGCTCGTCGAGAAGCAGCAATCTCGGCTCGTGGAGGAGAGCGCGCGCGACCGCGAGCCTCTGGAGCATGCCACGGGAGAGGCTTCGTACGGGTGACCGTCGCCGAAGATCGAGATCGGCCCACGCCAGGGCCTCGTCGATCTTTCCGGAGATCCCGTAGATCCGTGCGTAGAAGTGGAGGTTCTCCTCAACGGTGAGATCCGGATAGGTGAAGCTCTGATGCGATACGAGACCGATGCGGTGGCGGATGCGCTCGCCCAGCTCCGTGAGCGACTCGCCCTCATACAGGAGCTCTCCCGAGGAGGGCTTCATGAGGGTCGCCGCGATCGAGAGAAAGGTCGACTTTCCCGCGCCGTTTCGTCCGAACAAGACGTGGCACCGGTTCGACTCGAGCGCAATGTCGATCTCTTTGAGAACGGCGCTGCGGCCAAAGCGCTTCGTCAGTCGCTTGGCTTCGAGGGCCGGAAGATCCGGGCTCAGATCAATCTCTCCGAGTGGAATGAGGGTAGAGGGTCACGAGCAGACCGTACCCGAGGGCGGCCGCCATGAGAAGAACGAGAACCCACTTTCCCGACAGCGTCGTATCCGGGATTCGGGCGACGGTGCCGCTCGGAGCCGCGCTCGCGGCTTCCGATGACGAGCTTCCATCGCTTATGGAGGTCGCTCGTTCGCTCCCGCCCGACAAGCCGAGCACGAGGCGATCCCCAATCTCGACGTTCGTCTTGCGAAAGGCCACGAAACGCCCCTGAGGCTCGGCGCCGAGTGCTGCCCACCCTTCCGCCTCGACGGTGATGTCGGGAGGCGCGATGAAGGCATAGAGCTCCGTCACCGGGAGGAATGCCGTCTCTCCGACGCGAAAGTCGGCATTCGCGTAGTCGACCTCGTAGGAGACAACGAGCTCCGTTTCACCCGGCTTGAACGCGGTCTTGGTCACATAGCCGCGCCCATTCGGGTCCATGGAAGCTTGTTGCGGCACGGGCATTCCGCTCTCGCCGCGCGCGGAGACGGAGTGCAGCTCGATCAGGCCCGTCGTCGGCAGTACGAAGCGAAAGCTTCCTTCGGAGTCGTGGTAGGTTTTCTTCGGCGCGGTGCGGTTCTCGACCACGAAAATCTTGTCGACGAGCAGTGTCTCGCCGTCGCGTCGATAGACGAAGCGTGCGGTCTTGAGCTCGAGGTCCTCGTCGTTCCACTCGGACAAGAGCTCGTAGACGGTGATCTCCGCCTCCGCTTCGTAGCCGCGACCGAAGTGAATCGGCTCGTTGTAGTTCACGCCCAAATAGGTCGCTTGAAGGAGCATGGGCGTCTCGCCTTCGACTTCGATGTCCGCGATCTCGAAGGTTCCCGAGACTCCCTCGAGCTGCTTGGCCGGCTCCATTCCGCTTCGAAGCCGAAACAGGGTGACTTTCTCCGCGCTGCCCCGCTCTCCCGTCGTGCCGTTGGTCAAGCGGACTCGAAGAACACCACCCCGCGGCTGCGCGATCGCGGCGCTCGCCGCGCAGAGGAGAATCAGAGCGATGACGGCTCGCTTCATGACGCGACCTTGTGTCCGCACCCCGAGCAGAACTTGGCTCTCTCGGGAAGATTCTCTCCGCACTGGGAACAGTTGAGCTCGAAGGCCCGGCCGCATCCGATACAGAACTTCGCGTTCTCGCTATTCGCCTCTCCACAGCTCGAGCAAGTGCGCGTGCCCGCTTTTTCCTGGGCGGGCGCCTCCTCGCTCGACGTCGTCTTCTCGGGGGCGAGGCTGTCGATCTGTTCCATGACTTCCGCGGCCTGAGCGAGATAGTCGCGACGCGCGCGCTCGTAATCCTCGCTCGACACTTTCTCGGCATCCTTCTCGAAGTCCAGGTCCTTGATGGCCGTATAGAGACGTGCTTTCTTCTCCTCGAGGTCTCGAAGCGCGAGCGCCTCCGCGCTGTCGCCGAGAGCTCCGGCCCGCTCCTCCGTGAAGACGGGGTAGAGAACGAAACCGACGACGACGGCCCCCAGAGCGGCGAGAAAGACGAGGATCAACTCGAGAGGTCCTGAAGCTCTTTCTCGACTCGGGCGCGCTGCGCGTCGCTCAGCGACTCGACCGCGAGACCGGTGCTCGGAGTCTGACGCTTCCACGATCGAAGTACTTGCCAGGTGAGAAACAGACCGATGAGGAAGACGAAGATTGGGGTGATCCAGGCCGTGAGATGGAACCCTTCGGCTGGTGGCGCCGAGCGAATTACCAGGCCATAGCGATCCGTGAAGACGTCGATGATACTGGCGACGCCCTCTCCGTTCTGGAGCCTCTCCCAGATCTCCTCGCGAATGGGCTCGGACGAGTGGCAGTGCTCCATGGAGCAATTCGAGATGGTTTGATTGCAGCCACACTGACACATCAATCGAGCGCAGGCGTCGCGATACTCGGGGGAGCTCGGACGCTCTTGCGCGAGCGCCACGCCGAGCGTGACCAGAAGTGCCAGCCCGACGATGGCTCTACGCAACATGTTGCTTCTTGCCCCGTTTCTCCGCCCTCTTGCCTTCGGTCTTACGAATGACCTTGAGCTCGCGTCGTCCCGGAACCATCGTGATACAGGTGCCTAGAAACAAGACGATGCCGCCGAGCCATACCCAGCGGACGAGCGGTTTCACGAAAACCTGGATCGTCGCCCTCCCATCTTCGGTCGTGCTCGTGAAAACGAGGTAGAGGTCTTCCTGGAACGTGGCGTGGCGGCGGACTTCCGACGTGGGTTGTCCGCTCGCCAAGTAGAAGTGCTTCTGCGGCTCGTAGACGCCGATTAGTTTCCCGTTCTTGCTGGCCTCGAGCTCCGCCGAGATCCACTCGTAGTTCGGAGTGCGACCGTCCTTCAATCCGAGGAGCTTCACCTCGTAGTTACGGATCGTCACGGACTCTCCGGGATTCAGATCCGCCTTGACGTCTGTATCGAAGGCCGAGCCCGCTACACCGAGGAAGATCAGGACCATGCCGAAGTGAACGATGTATCCGCCGTAGCGGCGCGTATTCACGAGCGTCAGATCGACGAGCGCCGAGCCGTAGCTACCGCCCCGATGCGCTCGACGGGCCTTGGCCCCTTTGTGGAACTCCTGAACGATCGTCGCGGTGACGAAAACCGATAGCGCGAAGCACATCAGCGCGTAGACGTGCCGCATGCCGAGGGCGAAGAGCACGATGGCGGTCGCCAGCCCGGAGACCAGAGGAAAGGTAAAATTTCGTTTGAGGCTCTCGAGCGACGACTTGCGCCACGCGAGCAGTGGGCCGATACCCGTGAGCGCGAGAAGCGCGAGGCCGATGGGTACATTGACCCTGTTGAACCAGGCGGGGCCCACCATGGCCTTCTCGCCTTGGATGGCTTCGGAGAGCACGGGATACATGGTTCCCCAGAGCACAGCGAAGCACGCGACGAGAAAGAGCAGGTTGTTGTAGAGGAAGCCGGACTCTTTCGAGACCATAGAGTCGAGCTCGTTCTCGGACTTCAGCAGCGGCAAGCGATAGAAAATGAGGGCCGCGCAGCCTAGCGCGACCAGGCCGATGAACAGCAGGAAGATCTGCGCGAAGTCGGACTCGGCGAAGGCGTGTACGGAGGATACGATACCGCTTCGGGTCAGGAACGTTCCGAAGATACACAGAAGGTAGGTTACGACGACGAGCGCGACGTTCCAGATCTTGAGCATCCCCTTGCGCTCTTGAATCATGACCGAGTGCAGATAGGCCGTCCCCGTGAGCCACGGCATGATTGCGGCGTTTTCTACGGGGTCCCAGGCCCAATAGCCTCCCCATCCGAGCTCGACGTAGGCCCATCGGCCTCCGAGAATGACGCCGATGCCGAGGAAAAACCACGCCACCAGCGTCCAGCGCCTCGTCGTTGTAATCCACTCCGTGCCGAGCCTGCCGCTCAGAAGCGCGGCCATGCAGAAAGCGAAGGGGATGACGAAGCCGACGTAGCCGGTATAGAGGATCGGAGGGTGGATAGCCATGATCGGATGTTGCAACAAGGGGTTCAACCCTTGGCCGTCCTGAGGCGCCCAGGGCTCCGGGCCTTGAGCGGTCATGACCCCGAGTTGGTCGAAGGGATTGCAGATCCAGAAGTTCATGTAGGTGAAAAACAGCACCACCGCACCGAGCGTCGCGACGACGAAGGGCATGAGCTCGCGGTTCTTGTTGCGATTCGTGAGGATTGTGATGCCGGTGAATAGGAGCAGGAGCCAGGCCCAGAAGAGGAGCGAGCCATCGTTACCGGCCCAGAGCGTCGCCATCTTGTAGAAGAACGGAAGGTCGCGGTTCGAGTAGCTCGCCACATACTCGAATCGGAAGTCGCTCCTCATGATGAGCACGATGAGCGAAAAGCACGCCGCGGTGGAGAGAGCCGTGCAGGCCAGAAGCGCGCGCTCGGCGCTCACGAGGAGCCGAGCACTCTTCTTGTAGTGTGCGAAAACGGCGGCTAGAACCGCGTAGCCCGCCACAACCATGATGGCCATGAGCGAGAAGTTTCCGAGATGGTGCATGGCACTCCTTTAAGACGGTATGTTCTCGGAAGCGTGGGCCGGGCCGGCCCCGGGGCTATTCGTCGACGACCGTCTTTCCTTCTGCGTAGGCAGCTTCGTACTTGGAGGCGCACTTGGCCTGAACCAAGGTGGCCTCGAAAGCGCCTTCTTTCGAAAGCGTACCTTCGGCCACCGCTTGAGCCCTGTCGACGAGTGTGTCGGGAAGCGGCCCGCGGCCTACGTAGCGAATCGGAAGCACCTCTCCCTCGTAGTCGATATCGAAGGTCACGACCCCTTTTTCGAGCCGTTCTATTGTTCCAGGAACGACGTTGCCTGCGACGCGCATGCGGCGTCCCTCGGCCTTGACGCCCATCGCCTTGAGCTCCGGCACGGTCTGATAGTAGGCCTTGCTCTCCTCCATACCGGAGATGGCGAGAGTCAGTACTGCGGCGAGGATCACGACTGTACCTGCAACGAACTTCAGGTTCTTTGTGTTCATGCCACCCGGATTATACTTGCGTCTGGCCGACCCCTGCAAGATGAGGCTCTTCGAGTACCCCGCTCGAAGAGTCGAGCTCCACTTTGCAGCAGCGCCGGCACACGGGGAAGATCCCGTGCTCGAGCAATTTACCTCGAAGCTCCATATACCGTGGGCTGTTCCAGACCTCCTCGAGGCTTTGCTCTCGCAGGTCGCCGACCTCGACCCGGATGAAGGGGCAGAAGTGCACTTTGCCGTCGTAGGTGATGCGGCCCCCGAAGAAGGGGTAGAAGCATTGACCTTTCAACGGCCGGTCGGGGGTGTAGTAGTGCTCCAGATCGTCGAAGCTCTGCGCCGGGCGCCAATTGATGGTGATGCCCTTCGTCTTCGCATAGGCCACTGCGTCTCTAAGTACGGGCGGGACCTGGGCGGGGTCGATCCCGGGATCGTCCGTGACGTGGGTGCTGATCACATTGGGGTCGTTCTCGCCGATGATGGCGAACATGAGTTGGTTGAGTCCCACCAGGTCGACTCCCAGCATCTCCGCTTCGTCCACGACCTTCCTCAAAAGGTGCAGGTTGCCCGAAGTCAGGCTCGTATTGATCGACAAGGGAAGGTGTATACCGCGTCGTTCGAAAACATTCCGCAACAGACGGATGTTGTCCGAGGATTTTTTGAAGGCACCCTTCTGACCGCGAACCTCGTCGTGAAACTCCGGCGGACCATCGATAGAGACGCTGACGTGACGGAGAAATCCCGACTTCGTGAGCTCGGCGAGCGCCTCGGCCCGGTCTTCGCTGATGACCGTGCCGTTCGTCGTGATGTAATCGCAACGCATGCCCTTCGATTGAAATAGGTCGAAGATCGCGAGCAAATTCTTGCGAACGAAGGGCTCGCCGCCCGTGATATTGACGGCGCGCACGCCACCCTTGACGAAAATACGGTCGAGCTCCTCGAGCGAGAGCTCCTTGGCGCGCCAGTCCTCGGGATTCAGGATGTCGGCGACGTAACAGAAGCTGCAGCCCAGGTTGCAGAGCAACGTCGGCTCGTAGACGACGAAGTGGGGAAGCGGATCCGCGCGCCCGTCTCCCTGTTGGACGAGCTTCTTCGTCTGCCAATCGCGTCTCGTTCGCGTGAAGCGGTTCTTGAGCTTCCGGAGACCGTCCCTATACATCTCGCGATTATAGCGTTTCCAGAGACTCGAGGGCTTCGACGTAGTCGCTGACCATGGCGTCGGGGCTGTGCTCTCGGTTGACGAAATCCCTGGCCGCGGCGCCCAGCTCGGCTAGGCGGCCTTCGTCCCCCATGAGGTCCATGAGGTCGCAATAGAGGCCGTCCTCCTCGCCCTCGAGGCTCGATCGGGCGACCACGGTCTCCGGCAACTCGAGCATCGCGATCTGATCGGTTACGACGACCGGGCGACCGCAGGCGAGTAACCGTAGCAACATGGCGGAGGTCTCTCCAGCGGAAGGATAGCGGAGGTTGAGGCACAGATCGGAGGCGAAGGCGTAGAGCAAGAGCTCCTCTTCCGACACACGACCGGTAAGCGTCACGGCGTCCTCGATGTCGAGGCGACGGGCCTCCACGAGAGGGTCGAAGTGGGCGACGCCTCCGCCCACGAGCGCGTAACGAGCGGCGATCCCACGATCCCGAAGTCGTTTCAAAGCGCGTAGCGCCGTGACGATTCGCTTCTCGGGCGTGACGAGGCCGAAGGAGGCAAGCATCAAGCCGTCTTTCAGACCGAGCTTGCGGCGCGCTTCGCTCTTGTCGACGGGTGTCGGTAGTGCTACCCCCATCCGAATACGGCGGACCGAGGCCTCCGGACAGCGCGCTCTCACCTCATCTCGGGCGCTCTCGCTGTGAACTAGCGTGAGCCGGCACGCCTTCACGAGGTGCTCGTAAAGCGGGTAGTCGTAGAGAAGTCGCCCCCCGCCCATCCGGATGGCGATCGAAGCGACCGTCTCGCCCGCCTCGGGGTAAGCCTCCGCGACTTCATGACGGTAAGCCTCGAGCTCAGCGAGGGCTCTGGCACGCTTCTCCGTGCTCGCGAGGTCCTCGCGATAGGCGCGCACCTCGGGCGACTCGAGGTAGTGGAGCAGACGCGCGTGGTGAAGCACGAGGTCGTGCAGCACGAGAACGTCGGGGTGACGGAAGATGAGCGGATAGACGAAGTCATGGAAAGAGCTGTTCCCCACGTGATGAACGAACAGGGACTCCTCGTCGGATAGCGTGTCTTTGGACGCCAGGACTTCGATCGTCCAGCCGGGTTTGCGCTCCCTAAGCGCCTCGACGAGGATCGCACTGTAGTCGGCGATGCCGGTCGGATCCGGCGGCATCGGCGTGGCGAAGGTGATCTTCAAGGCGCCTTTCGCGCTTCGAGCAGCAAAATGTCGCCGAGGTTGACGTGTACCGGACGCTCCATGAGGCGGAGACGCGCGGCGAACCATGACGCAAAGCTCGCGAGGGGACCCAGAAAGTTGCGCGCACGGTCGAAGACGTAGCGAAGCTTCAAGATCTTCGGCACGGTCGAGGTCGATAGAACCCGAAACCCCGCCCGCTCGACGAGAGCCCTCAGACTCTTCGGAGTGAAGTAGTGAAGGTGCATGCGCATGAACCAGGGCCAACGCCCGCGGAAAATCCTCGCCCCGAGCCCGCCCATGTTCACCGTCGTGAAGATGAACAAACCTCCGGGTTTCACGAGATCGTAGGCGCGACGAAGCGCGGCGTCGGGATCTTCGAGGTGCTCCCAGACGTCCCAAGACGCGACGACGTCGAAGCGACGCCCACTGGCGTCGAACTCGTCCAGCACACCGTTGAAGACCTTGACGCCGAGCCGACGCCCGTTCTCCGCGGCCCAGCGCGAAGGCTCGATACCCACGGCGTCCCAACCGCGCTTTTTGGCCTCGTGAAGAAACAATCCCGCGGAGGAGCCGATCTCCAGAAGGCTGCCCGAGCGTGCCACGAAGTCGTGGCCCTCGACACGATCGAGAAAACGTCGGAACTCCGCCCGCCTCTCCTCCTCCGACGCGAGGTACTGAGGATCTTCGACGCCACGATACAAGTCACCGATGTCGTCCGTATCCACGGGTGGCACGGCCCGAGCGAGCCGGCAGCGCCGGCAGTAAAAGATGTCGTCGTGGATCGAGAGGTAAGGGCTCGTGCAGGCGACCTCTTCGCTCTCGAGCGGGGCGCCTTCGGCTACGTTCGAGGGATAGAGAAGCGTCGTCGTCGCGCCGCACAGGTGGCAGGCCGGTGGCTCAGAGACCGAGAGCATTCTCGCGCTCCACCAACTCCCGCTGCAGGCGATTCCGGTGGCGGCGACCACCGTAGAGCGCGCCGAACGTTTCGGTGATGTAGCGAATCGAGCTCACGATATCGACCGAGGAGGAATCCTTCGCATATCTCGTGGGGATCGCGACTTCCTGAATGCGAAAGCCCAGCACGACGGCATCGATCAGCATCTGAGAGTCGAAGACAAAGCGATCCGAGAAGCGATGGTAGTCGATGAGCTCGAGGAAGCGGCCGAGTATGCCTTCATGCCGCTGTGGAGCTCCGTAAAGGACGTTCCCAGGAAGAAGTTCTCGACGCTGGTCGTGAAGCGGTTTCCCACGTAGCGATAGAGGGGCATCCCTCCGTACGTGGGCCGGCCACCGTCGGCGAAGCGCGAGCCGAAGGTGAAGTCCGCCCGGCCCGACAGGATGGGTGCTAAGAGCTCGGGAACGCGATGCGGTGCATATTGGTAGTCGGGGTGAAGGAGGACAACGACGTCGGCGCCACGCTCGAGCGCCCAGTCGTAACAGGTCTTCTGGTTCCCGCCGTACCCGCGGTTCTCCGGATGGCGTTTGACCGGAATCCCAATCGATTGCGCAACTTGGACGGTCTCGTCGGGGCTATGGTCGTCTACGACGAGGACTTCATGGAAGCACCCAGGAGGGATCTCTCGACAGGTCTTCTCCAGGGTCTTTTGGGCCTTGTAGGCCGGCATGGTGATGATCGTTTGCAAATCGAGCTAGGCCCTCGCTAGGATTTGTGGACGTATCTTATGCCACCGCTCGTGGACAGTTCAAACAGGTATGATTCCCGTCTCATGGGACTACGCATACCGCTAGTCGATCTCGAGGCTCTGCATCGACCCCTTCGGGCCGAGATCCTCGAGGCGGTGACTCGCTGTCTCGACAGCCAGCAGTTCCTGCTCGGCGAGGAAACGGAAACGCTCGAGCGTGCGATCGCCGATCTGAGCGGGGTCTCGTCTGCCGTCGCCTGCTCATCGGGGACCGATGCACTGCTCATGAGCCTGATGGCGCTCGAGGTAGGACCGGGCGACGAGGTCGTGACCTCCGCCTTTTCCTTCTTCGCGACCGCCGGCGTCATTTCTCGGCTCGGCGCCACACCTGTCTTTGCCGACATCGACGCAAGAAGCTTCAACCTCGACCCGCGGGGCGTCGCCGAGCGCCTCGGCAGCCGAACGAAAGCGGTCATCCCCGTTCACCTCTACGGCTGTCCGGCCGAGATGACGCCCATCCTCGAGCTCGCCGCGTCACGAGGCATTACCGTGATCGAAGACGCGGCCCAAGCCCTAGGTGCTTCGGACGAAGAAGGACGACGCGCCGGAAGCATGGGCCGGGCTGCATGCTTCTCGTTCTACCCGAGCAAGAACCTCGGAGCGATGGGGGATGCCGGGATGGTCGTCAGCAGTGACGAGGCTCTCGTCCGTAGGCTGAAGCGTCTGCGCGTGCACGGCGAGTCCGACGTCTATCGGCACGAGATCGTTGGGGGCAATTTTCGGATCGATGCCGTGCAGTCCGCGATCCTGAACGTGAAGCTCCTCTATCTCGCCGAATGGAACCGAAAGCGGCGCGAGCGCGCGGCCCACTACGATCGGCTGTTCTCCGAGAGCGGCCTCGTCGAGGCGGGAACCGTGGGCCTCCCGGAGGCGACTCGCGGTCGCATCTACCACCAATATGTGATCCGGGCCGAACGACGAGAGGAGCTTCGAGAGCGACTCACGCGGGCCGAGATCGCGACGGCGGTCTACTACCCGATACCGCTTCATCTGCAGCCCTGCTTTCGGGATCTCGGCTACGCCGAAGGGGATTTTCCGATCGCAGAGCGCGCCGCCGAAGAGACGCTCGCGCTTCCGATGTTTCCGAGCTTGACGGAGGCGCAGCAGGCCAAAGTCGTCTCGTCGATCGAGTCGTTCTACCGAGGGTCCTGAACGGGAGCGCGGATCATGTCCGTGTTCGACGCGTAATCGCCGACTCTCAGCGCGACCGCCAGCGTCAAGACGACTGCGACGGCGACCGTGCCCTTCGATCCCGATTGGGAGAGCTTTGAAAGCGTCATGCCGCCGAGCGCGGAGAGCAGGCACGCGAAAAAGAGGTGTTCTTTGATCTGGAGGAACAGCCTGGGGAAGAAGATCGGATCCTTCAGAACGAGAAACGTGAGAAACATTAGCGTCCAGGCCCAGACGACGCGGCGCGAGAAGGCGCTCCTCGTCCACGCGCCGAGCTTCGCGAAGGCGGGGATTGCGACGAGCCACGAGAGGGGATAGCCACTCGCGAGCACCCGCACGGTGTCCCGTACTTGATTCCGCAGAAAGAAGAAGCTATCCGGAGCACGGTATCCGGCCGAGCTCAGAAGCGCCAGCTTGCTGCCACCGGCACCGAGGAAGTGCTGGTAGAAGACGGCGACCGAAGCGAGCGTGCCCGCGATCGAAGCCGCCAGAAAACCGCGAGCCTCCCTGTGCATGAGGATCGACCTCGCGGAAACGACCTCCAGGAAGACGAGCCACACCATGAAGAGCACGAAGTGCAGGAGCGTCGCCGAATAGGCAAGAGTCGCGGCGAAGGAGAGCAGACCGAAAATGAGCGCGGGTCTGAAGCGATGGAGATCGCGCTGGCGGGCGAGGAGATAGACCACGGCACTCACGAAGAAGACCTGGCCAAAGAGCGCGGGCATGTGGGCCCGGGAGGCGTGGTGCCAGGTCGCGAGATCACAGGTGAAGAGCACGGCCGCCACGGCGGGGGCGAGTGGGTCGGAGCAAAGCCGCTTCGTGAGGGCGTAGGTGAGTAGGACGAGCAAGGCCGCACTGAGGATGGCGAGGTACTCGACCAGAAACCGCGGCTCGTCGAGAAGCCTTCTCGCCCCCTGAATGACGAAGTAGCTTCCGAGAGGGTAGGGAGCGACGTAATCCGCCTGAGGATGATAGCGCCCGAGCGAGAGCGTACGGCCATCCTTGCCGTAGGTGGGGCCGCACGTCGGGGGGAAGGTGGTCGGGCCAGAAGATGACGGTCGAGGACGCGAGGAGAACCAGCGCGAAAGCGGAGCTCAGCCGGCGCGTCGAAAACGCGTCGGGCCCGGCGATCCTCTGAATGACGAGATAGACGACGGCCGCGATGGGAAAGGCGATCCACAGACGAGATGCCGCCGTGGCCGCCGAGCCTGCGCTCGCGGCGTGCGCAACCGCGACGGGGGCGAGTGCGAGAAACGCGCTCGCTTCGCCGAGCCACCGTCCTCAAGCTAGACCCCGAACCGCCCCATAGATAAGCAGTGGCAACGCGAGCGCGAAGAGCCACTGTCTCGGAGTCGGCACGAGGCGGCCGCCCGGGTTCGGAGCGATCTCGATCCAGTCGAACGAGGCGACGGCTCCTGGTGGAAGACGGCCGTGCTCCTTCGTCGCGATCGAGCGGAGCTCCAGACGGAGATCACCCGACCCTAGGAAGCTTCGTGGCACGGAGAGGCGACGCACGTCCCAGGGATACGAATCCTCCTCGAAGACGAGCTCCTCGAGCGCGACTCCGTTCGCGAATAGGCGTACGATGCCAGGCTCTCCCTAGCGGTGCATTCTCAGCCGGAGCTCGGCGTCACTTCCACGCACGACATCCGGAACGACGACCGCTGCGTCTTGATAGGCCATCCGCGCGGCAAAGTGGGTCATAGTGCGCTCGCCCCGGCGGATTCGGTAGGGACCCTTGTCCTCGTAAGGCCTTCCCCAGGTATCGATCGTGCGATAGCTCTCGTCGGCCGCCCCGAGCTCAACGCGGAACGATCCGCTCGAGCGGAACGAGAACAAGAACAGGGGCGCCGCGAGGAGCGCGTAGGCGAGAAAGAAAAGGAGCCTTCGCCTCACGACGGGTCGGGCCTTCCGAGCTGCCAGATGCTCATGATGGGACCGCCTCTGGTCATGGCCCCAAAACCGGAGAAGGGAATATAAAAAGCGTCCGATCCGTAGAAGAATGGCTCTGTCGTAGCGTCGCCATTGTAGGGATCGAAAGTCGCGGCCATCATCGCGTGAGTCTCTAGCCAGTCGGATATTTCAGGGTGAACTCGCGAGAATCCAGCAAGCTGATCGTGCTCGTGGGTAACCAGATAGCTGGCTTCCCGTCCCTCGAGGCTGGTTTTGTCGTGGCAGTCGATCTCCTCGACGCGGAACGCGGGGGGGCGCCGACGATCCTCGTTGACGGCGGGAGCGCCGTAGCCGCGACAGATGAGCACCTGGCTCTGGGGAGGGACGTTTTTGTCGATCCAGCTGGCCGAAAGCAAACGCGTATCGTCACGGGAAGCCAGGCGGTCGAATTGGATCGAGCTCCAAAGAGAGGGAGAGGCGCTCAGGAGAACGAGGGCGCCCCAGGCGAATCTCGGAATCCTGATCTCGGCGAGTAACTGGGCCGCCCATACGGCGAGCACTGGCGTCAAAGGCAAAACGTAGCGAGGAAAAGTTATCCGCACTCCGGAGATGAGGATCCCGAACGAGAGCAGAAACGACAAGAGCACGATGTCTTGCGGGCGACGGCGCCAGGCAGCGTAGAGAGCTCCGAGAATCGCGAGGAGGAACACAGGCCAGCCGAGCCCCGCGGGGAACGTTGTACGAAGGTGCTCGAAGACCGCGAGCTCCGCATCGGACGAGCCATAGAGAAAAGCGCGCAGAGACTTCATGTTGGCGAGGAAACCTCGGTAACCGAAGAGCAGGTAGGGCGACGAGGCGAAAAAACCGAAGGCGGCCGACAAAGCAGCGATCCCCAGATGCTTCGCCGTCGTTACGACGTCGCGACGCCCCACGAGAGCCGCCGCCGCAATCGCCACGAAGACGATGGCGGCATTGTACTTGCTCGACGTAGCGAGACCGGTCGCGAGCCCGGCGAGAGCGTAGCTCCAATGGGTGGGGGTCTCGACCGCGCGCAGGGCGAATAGCAGCGAGATCGTCACGAAGAGCGTCATCACGATGTCGACGGTCGCGAAGTGCGAGTCGCGCACGTGCAAATGACAAACCGATAGAAAGATTGCCGCCACGATCCCGACGATTCGGCTGCCCGAGGCAAGGCGTCCCAGTGAATAGGTGGCGGCCACGGTGGCGACACCGGTGAGGATGCTGACCCACCGGCAGATCCAGTAGTGAAGCCCGGGGCGTGTCACCGCGATGTCGAAGAGAAAGTCGAAGAGCCGGTCGTAGCTCCCCGTGAGCTTGCCTATCCCGTGATAGAGGTAGAGGGCAAAGGTGTTCAGATAAAAGGGGAGGCTCGGATAGAAGAAGCTCCCCGGGTGCCAGTTGCCCGTCGCGACGATCGTCTGGGCTCGGCCCACGAGGCGCTCCTCGTCGGGGCGAGTCAGCGGATGAGGCAATCCATAGTCCATTCCCCAAACGCGCAGCCATGCGGCCAGCGCGAGGACTAGCGCGAGGGCGAGGAGGAGGTAGATTCTCTTGGAGTCCGGTTCGAGCTTCACGACTTGTTGGTAAATTCTAGTCGGTTGGGGCCGCCGACGCACGAGGGTGGCCTTCGATCGCTACGAACAACCTGGGTGGGTTATCGGGCCTAGCTCGATTTCCTCGCCACCAGCGTCGTGAGAAAACAAAGGTTTGGGAAGGGCAGTAGCTTGTCGAGCAGGCCGACCAGCCATCCCATCTTGTCGGGATGGTGGTTGACGGCTCGAAAGGCGAGGGGCAGAGTCGGAAAGATGCCGCTTCGGCGCTCGACGGAGAAAGCGCGAGTGCGCAACAGGTCCAGATACTCCGAAACGGGACGATCGCCGGGATGTCGCTCAACCGCAGAGGTTCGCGTGAGCTTGCCGGTGAAAAGAAACCGTAGGCGGCTGTGGAGGTGGGCGAGGTTCGGCACGCTCATCAGCAGGAGTCCGCCCAGCTTCAGCACCCGACGGATCTCGTCGAGTGCCTTGGCCTGATCGAGGAGCTCGACGTGCTTGAGCACGTCGAGACACAACAGGATGTCGAAGCTCTCGCCCTCGAAAGGAAGCGAGAGTATGTCTGCCTTCTTGACGTGCTGCGATTCGTACGCAGAATCGATACCGAGAACGTCGTATCCGCGTTCCCGATAGCGTTCGACGAGCGCGCCTTCCCCAGCGCCAACGTCGAGGATGCGGGCGCTCTTCGAGCGTTCCGCGAGGAAGGCGTCGACCCACGCGAGCTTGCGACGGTAGATCGGGGCGTAGCTCCAGTGGGGATCGAGGTGGCGATGGTAGTCGCCTCGCTCGGCGTAGTCTCCCGAGATCAGGGACATCTTCTAGCCCAGCACACGTTCGGTGCCGGCGTAGACGTTCATCGCGTTTCCACGCAAGAATCCGACGAGCCCCATGCCTGAGCTTTCGGCGAGCTCGACGGCGAGACTCGAGGCGGCGGATACCGCCGCGAGCAGAGGAATCTTGGCCATGAGCGCTTTTTGTACGATCTCGAAGCTCGTTCGTCCGCTGACCATGAGGATGCATCCTTCGAGCGGGAGGCGATCCGCGAGCAGCGCTGCCCCGATGACCTTGTCGACGGCGTTGTGTCGGCCTATGTCCTCACGCAGGTACATCAGGCTCCCTTCGCCATCGAAGAGCCCGGCCGCGTGGATGCCTCCCGTCTCGTCGAAACCCTCCTGGCCAGCGCGCATCCGCTCCGGGAGGGAGCGCAAGAGCTTCGCTTCCACTCGGAGAGGGTCGTCGGTCACGGGGCTCGTCTGGAGTCGGACCGATTCGATGGTGAGTTTGCCGCATAGACCGCAACTCGAGGCGGAGACGAAGTTCCGCTGCCATCCCCGTTCATCGAGCTCGACTCCCTCGGCGGGGATCGCATTGATGACGTTGCAGAGGTTGGGATGCTTGGGGTCACGACGGTGGCTCACCGAGAGAAGCTCGTTTTTCCCTTTGAGGATGCCCTCCGTGAAGAGAAAACCCGCGGCGAGCTCCTCGTCGTGGCCCGGGCTTCGCATGACGACGGCCACGCTCTTGCCCTGCAGACGGATCTCGAGCGGCTCCTCGACTGCAATGTGATCTTCGCGCGACTCTCGGCCGTGGGTGTCGAGATGGTCGATGGACGCCGATGTCGAACGGTGATTGCGCGATTTGACTGGAATGGCTTTCTCCCCTGGCGAATTATAGCAGCCAGGGGTGATATCCTCCCGGGTCTCCATGCGATCGAAGGCACTCTACGCCTGGGCGCTCGTCGTATTCCTGCTGAGCGAGTTGCTCGCTCGTAATCTCGGCATCCGTTTCGCGTGGGAGACCCTCGACAGGCTCTATCAGTACCTCGACCCCGCCATCCTCCGAGAGGACTTGGTCCGAGGAGTCTTCTACCTTCACGCCCAGCCGCCTCTGTTCAACCTGTTCCTCGGCTCGGTCCTAAAGCTCTTCCCAACCGCGAGCCCGACCATCTTTTCCTTCGTCTTCGGAATGACGGCGCTCGGTCTTATTCTAGGCATGGCTTGGCTGATGCGCAAGCTCGAGGTCTCCGACGCGATGAGCGGCATCGTCCTCCTCATATTCGCCCTCTCGCCCAACTTCCCCGTCTATCGGAATTGGCTGTTCTACACGCTGCCGGTGGCCGCGCTACTGGTCCTCGGAGGGATTTGCTTGCAGCGTCACCTGGACTCGGGACGATGGCTGCCTCTCGGGGGGTTTCTCGCATCGGCGGCCTCCCTCATGATGATGCGCTCGGTCTATCACCCCCTTTGGCTAGTCGTGCTCGTCGCCGCCTTGGCTCCGCTCGTTCCGGTCAGTCGACGACGCGGCCTCTTGAGCGGGTCCGTTGTCGTCCTCCTCCTCGTGGGACTCTGGTTTCTGAAGAATCTCCTGCTCGTTGGAAGCTTCAGCGGGAGCACCTGGCTCGGGATGAGCCTCGCCAAGCGTTGGCCGGTGTCGCAGGCCGAGATCGCAGAGCTCAAACGTGAAGGATCGCTCCCGCCGTTCTGGCATCGCCGTCCCTTTCAGGAGCCGAACGAGCTCGCGGCCTTCGGCTTTTTTGGCGAAGCTCGGAGCGATCATCCGGCCTTGGATGCGCCCTACAAGACGAACGGGGAACCCAACTTCAACCACAGAGACTACGTCACGATCTCTGACTCCATGCTCGAGGGCGATCTGCACCTTCTTCGTCGGTTCCCGGAGCGATACCTCCAGAGAGTGGCGACCGCCATACTCCTCTTTCTCCAGCCCGGGCCCAACTCGGTCGACTCTCTCGTCGATTACGATTTCGCTCACGTGCACCGCTACCGAGGGTGGCTTACTCGCTACGTCTTCCTCGGCGGCGAGATCTCGAGACCCATCCGTATGTGGGAGCCGCCACCGAGTCTCACCCTCTTGATCTTTCCGCTGTTGCTTTGGGCCGGTGCCAGGGCTGTCTGGCGGACGCCGAGCGAGATGAGACCACTGCTCCTCTACATGCTCGTGAACGTAGTCTGGGTATTCGCGGTTACGAATCTGGTCGAGATCGGGGAGAACGATCGGATGCGCTGGGAGGTCGAGCCCTTCCTCGCGATTTTATTCGCGCTCGCCTTGTCGCGCCTATTTCCGCGGCGGTTGAAAGGGTCGTAGCTCGACGCGGCTCGCGAGAGCCCGCCGCTCCTGCGCGAGGATGTCCACGACCACCTCGGCGACGTCCTCCGAAGTGAGCCTCCAGGCGTCCTCCTCGGTCGGGCTTCTTCCCGCGAACCTGGTCGCGACGCTTCCGGGCATGACGTAGGCGACCTTCACGTTGTCGTAGCGGAGGTCGAGCATCATCGCCTCGCTCAGGCCTTCGAGACCGAACTTGGAAGCGTTGTAGGCGGCTCCTCCGCGGAACGCATTCTTGCCTGCGAGTGAGCTGATGTTGATGATTGCGCCGCCGCCGCGTTTTGCGAAATGGGGCAGCGCCGCGCGAGAGCAGAAGAAGACCCCGGTCAGATTGGTATCGATGACCTGACTCCACTCCTCGGGAGAAATCTCAGCAGTGTGGCGAAACAGACCGACGCCCGCGTTGTTGACGAGGATGTCGATCCCGCCCCCCTCGGCGACCGCGAACTGCATCAGGGCCTCGACCCTATCGTAGTGCCGGACGTCGCAGGCGGAGCCGTGCGCCCGCAGCTTTCGTCCACGCATCTGCTCGACGGCCGCCGCGACGTCTGTTTCTCCCCTTGCGGAGACGACGACGGTCGCGCCGAGCTCGCCGAGCTGCTCCGCGACCGCCCGTCCGATGCCGCGCGTCGAGCCGGTTACTACCGCCACCTTGCCTTCGAGATCGAGTTTTTTCATCTGTTTTTTCTCCATTGAGGCGTCGGCTGATTCTCCACTGGCACTTTCATCCGTAGCGCGACAAGCGCTAGAATACCAAGTTCGACGACTTGGTAGTCCCTAGGGAGAAAAAGGCGCATGGGCCGCGACACGCTGAGCATTACGGACAACCGCACTGGCAAAACCTACGAAGTCCCCATCGAGAACGGTGCCATTCGCGCAAACGATTTGCGCCAGATCAAGGAAGATGACGAGGATTACGGGCTAAAGAGCTACGACCCGGCCTTCAAGAACACGGCGTCGTGCAAGAGCAAAGTCACCTTCATCGATGGTGATAAGGGGGTCCTCCGCTATCGGGGTTATCCGATCGAGCAGCTGGCGGAGAATTCGAACTATCTCGAGGTCGCCTATCTGGTTCTATACGGAGAGCTGCCGACCAAATCCGAATACGAGGAGTGGCGTCACGACGTCACCCACCACACGATCATCCACGAGTACATCACGAAGCTCCTCGACGGTTTCCGCTACGACGCTCACCCGATGGGCATGCTGGTGGGGATGGTCGGTGCCATGTCGACCTTCTACCCCGACGCCAAGAACGTGCGCGATCCGAAGAGCAGGAAGCTCCAGACGCATCGGCTCATCGGCAAGATGCCGACCCTCGCCGCTTTCGCCTATCGGCACAGCATCGGCATGCGTTTCACCTATCCGGACAACGAGCTTTCCTATACCGGGAACTTCCTGAAGATGATGTATTCGATGGGGAACAACTATCAGCCGGATCCGGTGCTCGAGAAAGCGCTCGACGTGCTCTTCATTCTACATGCGGATCACGAGCAGAACTGCAGCACCAATGCCATGCGAAGCGTGGGCAGCTCGGAGTCCGATCCCTATTCCTCGACCGCAGCGGCGGCAGCGGCTCTCTACGGACCGCTGCACGGAGGAGCCAACGAGGCCGTGCTGCGCATGCTCAACGAGATTGGCCACAAGGACGACGTGCCCGGCTATCTCGAGCGTGTGAAGCAGGGTGAGCTTCGCTTGATGGGATTCGGCCATCGGGTCTACAAGAGCTACGACCCGCGAGCGAAAATCATCAAGAAGATCGCGCATGAGGTCTTCGAGGTCACGGGCAAGAATCCGCTGATCGATATTGCCGTCGAGCTCGAGCGGATCGCCCTCCAGGAAGACTATTTCGTGAAGCGAAACCTCTATCCGAACGTGGACTTCTATTCTGGGATCATCTACGAGGCGATGGGATTTCCGGTTAGCATCTTTCCCGTGCTTTTCGCGATCCCGAGGACCTCGGGGTGGATCGCGCAGTGGGAGGAAATGTTGATGGATTCGGATCAGAAGATCGCGCGACCGCAGCAGCTCTACATGGGCTACGACGAGCGCGACTTCGTCCCGATGACGAAGAGGTAAATCTCGCCGGGTCGCGCTCCGCGCGAAACTACCGAGATTTGCGGCGCCCCACTCCTTGTCGAGCGAGCTCCGCAAGTTTTGAAGTATATTCCGTTGAGTCGAGTCGAGCCATGAATCGGGCCTATACCTCTGCAGTTACGCTCTTGCTCGTACTCACGGGCTGTACCAAGCCCCGTCATCCGAATGTCATCCTCATCTCGATCGACTGCCTCAACCAGCGGCAGTATGAAGCCGCTGTCGACAGTGGCTACGCTCCGGCACTAGCGTCGCTCGCGGACGACTCGCTCGTTTTCTCGCGTGCCTACGCGCACGCGCCATGGACTACTCCCTCGCACATGAGCATGCTGACAGGTCTGTATCCATCACAGCATGGTCGAGACCTGCCCTATGGGTTGATGATCGAGTGGAACGATTACTACGACAGGCTACCGGCCTTCGACACGATGGGCGACCGCCTCGGTGACGCTGGCTACGAGACCGCGGCCTTCGTCGGCCACGGAAGCGTCTCGAGCGTTTACGGAATCCGACAGGGGTTCGGGCGTTTCGAGGAACATCGGAAGAACCGCCAGCTGACAGATCTAGCGGAGAGTCTCGGGCCCGTGACCCGGTGGCTCGACCAACGGGAGGACAAACCGTTCTTCCTCTTTTTCCATACCTACGACTTGCACGAGCCGCGCCCGATTGGATTGACGACGGACGAGGAAGCGATCCGGTGTATCGACCAGCACCTCGAACGGGTGCTGATCCAACTGAAGAGTCTGGGCCTCTACGACGGCTCGCTCATCATCCTGACCGGCGACCATGGTTCGAAGATGATCCGAACCGAGAAGAAGTGCTGCGTTCACGGCGCCGGGCATTACGAGGAGAACATAAAGGTCCCGCTCGTCGTCAAGCTCCCTTACTCGACGGCGACGGGACTCGAGAGTGCTCCTGCCAGGCATGTCGACCTGTTACCGACCGTGCTCGAAATCGCTGGGCTGCCCGATGAATCCTTTGACGGGCCGGGTGTCTCGCTGCTCGGCCGCGGCGACGGGAACTCGCGTCGGCTCGGGTCCTTTTCCGAGGCAGACGGACGGTGCGCTAAACGACAGGCCCTCGTGAGCGGTCGCTACAAGTACATCTACACCGCCAAAGACGCGACGCAGGCGCTCCTTCAGGCAAACAGGCGTTTTGTCGATGAGACCTGCACGGAAGAGTGCAAAGACCTTCCGCTCGAGGAATTCTACGATCTAGTGAAAGACCCCTTCGAGACCCAGAATCTTCTCGATGGCCAACTGTCTCCTCCGAGGCGTGATGAGCTCGAGCGCCTTCGGCTCGAGATGGCCGCACATTTGAACCTTGTGCCACACTACACGACGAGCGTGATCACGGGTCCGAAGACGCTTCTGGGCGATTCGGACATGGAAGAACTTCGCGACAGCTTGCGAACGCTCGGCTATATCCCGTGACGGCGGTTGATGTCCTGCACGACGCGGTAGCGCTCGTCTTCGTCGGTTACCGTCTCGAGGAGCTCGTTTAGGCGACGATTAGTCGAGCGAGCCTATGAACTCCGAGAAACGCTCGAGCCCTTTTTCGAGCTCTCCCTTCTCGTAGCCGTAACCGATGCGGATGTAGCCGTCGGTCTCGAAGTGATCCCCCGGGACGATGAACACGCCTTTTTCTTCCCGGAGTTTGACCGTGAGCTCAGTAGAGTTGATGTCCCAATCGTAACGAATGAATGTGATAGCTCCGGCGGTCGGTCGGACGAAGGACATGTGATCGGAGTGCCTCTCGACGAAAGCATCGACCACAGGAAGCTGATCGTTCAAGATCTTCCGGCTGCGCTCCAGAACGCGGTGTCGTCGTGCCGGCTCGAGGGCCGTTGCGGCCAGCCGGTCGGAGAGCGAGCTCGGAGAGATCGTCGTGTAGTCCTTGTAGGCCCAGAGCTCAGCGGCCTTTTTCGTATCGGAGACCATCCAGCCGATACGGAGGCCGGGAAGCGCGTAGGCCTTCGAAAGGCCCGCCGTCACGATCAGGCGATCGTACCAACCATAGAACGTGGGCGAGACTTCGCCATCGAGCTCGGCCCCGAGATAGACCTCGTCGGACAGGACCCAGGCCCCGACTCGTCCCGCAATCTTGGCGATCTCACGCATCGTATCTTCGCTCATGACGGCGCCGGTGGGATTGTTCGGATTACAGAGCGCGATGAGCTTGGTCTGGTCGGTCACGATGCGGGAGAGCTCGTCCAGATCCGGAGCCCAGCCGGCCTCCTCCCGGAGCGGGAGCGGCTTGACGCTCGCACCGAGCGAGCGGGCCAGACCCCAGACTTGCATATAGTTCGGCATCATCACCACCGCCTCGTCTCCGGGCTCGATGAGATGGGTCACGGTGATGTAGTTGGCTTCCGCGCAGCCGTTGGTAGCCACCACGTTGTCCCGATCCGCGCCCGCGTAGAGGTCGCTGACCCGATCCCGCAGGAGCTCGGTCCCGTTCGTTTGGGGATAGGACAGCCTCGTATCGTCGACGGAGCCGCCCTCGACGAGCTCGCCCAGGGTCATCGGCTGGACTCCGCTCTCGGCCAGATTGATCTCGACCTGGTTCTCCCAGATCGACTGGGTGCGCTCCATCTCGAAAGTTTCGAATTTCATGAGACTCCTTGCGGTTCGGGACCCAGACGGTTGCTGATGTGGCTCAGGGGCGCTCGAGCTCGTCGATCACCCGACCGAGCTTGTCTTGGGTTTCCTCGTCGAGCGCGCGAAACACGAGACCGTAGTGGTCGGTCTCGTCCTGGGGAGAGACGGCGTGCCAGCGGATCGCGGCTTCAAGAGCGAGGGGCTCACCGATGGAGTCCGAGTCCAGGATCAGCTTGATACGATTGATTCCGAAGTCGGTCTTGGCCTCCAAGAGCGCTCCACGAGGCGAGATGTTGTGGATATAACCCTCCTCCTGGCCCTGCTCCCACTCCACCTTGCACTTGATAGCGCCATCAGGCTGCAGTCGAGCCTCAGCGCGCTTCTCCATCGAAAACCCCCCCGGAGGGCTCATGCTATGCCGAGTTGCGGCTCTTAGTAAAGCCGCAAATAGCAGATACGGCCGCATGCCTGGCCGAAGGGCGTCGACTGACACTACAATACGTACGATGACTATCAAGAGGAACCCGACGCGGGCGGTCAAGATCGGCTCGGTCACCATCGGTGGAGACAATCCGGTGGTCGTGCAGAGCATGTGCGCGACGAAGACCCAGGACATCGACAATACGGCTGAGCAGGCCGAACAGCTTCGGCGCGCGGGCGCCGGCATAGTACGTATCGCCGTCGATAGCGCGAAAGAGGCCGAGGCGGTTCGGTCGTTGCGGGATCGAACCGAGGCGAATTTGTCCGTCGACTTGCAGGAAAGCTATCGGCTCGCGGAGGAGGTGGCGCCCTTCGTCGACAAGATCCGATATAACCCCGGACACCTCTACCACCACGAGCGCGGCAAGCCGGTCCGCGACAAAGTGGCCTATCTCGTCGACGTGGCCTCGGATAACGATTGCGCGATCCGGATCGGAGTCAATTGCGGCTCCATCGATCCCGAGCGAGCGGACGAGTTTCGCGAAGACTCGGTCGGAGCGATGGTAGCCTCCGCGCTCGAGCACGCGGAGCTGCTCGAGGATCTCTCGTTCACTCGTTTTTGTGTCTCTCTCAAAGATTCGGATCCGGCGAAAGTCGTCGAAGGCAACTGTCGTTTCGCCGAGGCGAGGCCCGAGGTTCCGCTCCACCTCGGCGTGACGGAAGCGGGACTTCCTCCCGACGGCGTCATCAAGACGCGAATCGCCTTCGAGCAGCTCCTGTCACGCGGGATCGGGGACACGATTCGTGTCTCCCTCACGTTACCGAACCCTCGCAAGCACGAGGAAGTCGAGGTAGGCCAGCAGATCCTCGACGACATCTCGGCCGGACGGTTTCGCTCCGTTCCCGTATTCCCCGACGATCGCTTGAACATCATCTCGTGCCCGTCCTGCTCGCGGGTCGAGAACGAGCAGTTCGTCGAGCTCGCCGAGAAAGTCCGCGACCTGACGGACTATGCGAAAGACCACGCCCTGACGATCGCCGTGATGGGATGCCGCGTCAATGGTCCCGGCGAGACTGACGACGCCGATCTCGGGCTCTGGTGCGCGCCGGACTACGTGAACTTGAAGCGCAGCGGCGAGCGTGTCGGGGCTTTCTCCTACGAGGAGATTCTTCCGCGACTGAAGGCTGAGCTCGACGAGCTGATAGCAGAGAAAGCCCTCACGAAGAACTAGCTAGTAGGCTGTACCAACGAAGTTGGTACCACCGCGCCTGGGCTTTTTGTCTCGTTAGCGGCTCTCTTTGAGCTCGTAGTCGTCGGGAACCGCGAAGACGCTCGGATCGATGTCCTTCGTCTCGATCTTCTTCGTTTCGGTCGCCACGCTCATCATGACGCTGCCGCCGGCCATGGGGTTTTTCATCTTGTTCAGCAGGCCACCGAGACCACCGCCGCCGCCCTCATCGGCCGGCGGGTTTTCGCCCATCGCTTGTGCTATTGCGGCTTCCGCGTCACCGAGGTACATCACGGAGCGCAGGGTGAAGCCGTCCATCTTCTTCATCTCCTCGGCCATTTGCTGCATGCTCTCGCCGAACTGACCTGAGTTGCCGCCCGAGAACATCTGTCCGCTGATCGCGGCCGTACCGAGCCTCTCCGACATCTTCAGGTAGAACGCCCGAATCTCGTCGCTCCCCGGCACGTCTCGAGCCTGCCACATCTCCGTGACCGTCGACATCGTGCCTGACTGAGAGTTCCCTTCGCTCGTCATCGTCATGTTGAGCTCGAGGAGGTATTGCTCGCACTCGTAGCCACCAATCGTTTCCCTGCGGCCCGTCTCCGTGACTGTGGCGTCCGCGCTCGCAGAAACCTCCGTGCTCTGCTGAGAACCCTCGGCCTGTTTGGCTTTCATCGTGTCTGTGGCCGAGTCGAGCCTTTCGCGCATTTCCTGGAATGTCAGCACCGAGTAGGTCTTCTTCTTCGCGTCGAGGGTGTAGATTTTCTCCGCATCGACGTCGATGATAGTCGCGCCCGAGTCGTTGTCCGTACGCATGAAACTTCCACTAATTCGGTTCGTCGTTTTTTGGTTGCCGCCTCCCATCATCTTCCATCTTCATCATGCCGCCCATTGTCATCTCCTCTTCGTAAGTGACGTCGGCGAGGGCGATTCCGGTCGAGACGAGAACAACGGCGAGTGCGAGAATGGGCTTTCGCAAGGCGAACACTCCTTTTGTCAGAGTCGTACCGAGTTTGCTCTGGAGATCGAGACGACCATTCTTGCGGATCGGTGGCGTCGATTCAAGCGTGGAGGTCTTGAAGGAAGAAGGAGCCTTAGCTCTCTTGCTTCTTCTGCTGTGTGCCTTGTTTTTTCGGCTTGGGACGGGTCTTGCCGGAGCTTCCTCGGAAAATCTTGCCGCGTTTGGTTTTTCGGTCGCCTTTACCCATGAGGCGGGTATTGTAGCATGAGATAGAATCGCACGATGTCGGTCGACTTGAATTGCGACATGAGCGAGAGCTTCGACGTCTACGCGATCGGATGCGATGATGGCGTCGAGGTTCGAGGCGTGGCCGTCGGCTGAGTTCCACTCATGGTGGGGAAGACGAGCGGCGGCCGCAGGAAGAGGCCCAGGGTATTGGCCGCCGGCGACTCCGCCATCGTCGTCGAGCTCGGCGAGCGCATCGACCCGGAGTTGAGCTCGCAGGTACGTGCGCTCGACCGAGCTCTCGCGGAACGTCCCTTCGAAGGTTTCGTCGAGGCGATTCCGACCTATCGCTCGCTTCTCGTCATCTTCGATCCGGCGGGGACTAGCGCTTCGGCCGTGCGGGAGCGATTGCTCGAACTGGCGGCGCAATCATCTACCTCCGAGCTGCCGTCCTCGCCGGTGAAGGAGGTGCTGATCGTCTACGACGGCGAGGACCTCGACGAGGTGGCGAAGCTCGCGGGCCTCGAGCGAGAGGCGGTGGTCCGCCTCCATAGCGAGCGCGAGTATCTCGTCTACATGCTCGGCTTCACGCCCGGCTTCGCCTACATGGGTGACACCGATCCGAGGCTCACACTCGGACGGAGGACGACGCCGAGAACGCGTGTTCCCGCCGGTTCGGTGGCGATTGCCAGAGGGCAGACGGGAATCCATCCAGATTCGACTCCGGGAGGTTGGCATATCGTGGGTAGAGCGCAACATCGAAGCTTGTTCGACCCGAGGTCTGAGCCTCCGAGCTTCTTTGAACCTGGCGATCGGGTTCGGTTCGTTCCTGTTCGAGAGCTCCCTCCCTCGGACGAGCCAAGCTCCGCAACAGACGCGCTGGACCGGGATCCCGTTGTCGAGGTGGAGGATTCAGGGCTGCTTACGACGGTCCAGGACCGAGGGAGGTACGGCTATCAACGATACGGCGTGCCCGTCGCCGGCGCCGTCGACGCCCTCGCTTATGAGACCGCGAACCGCCTACTGGGGAACGAACCGGGCGCAGCGGCCCTCGAATGTACCGTGAAAGGACCGAGGCTCCGCTGCCTTCGGCCGGTCTTCGTGGCTGTCACGGGCGGTGAGCTCGGCGCGATCGTCGAACGAGACGATCTGGGCGTTTGGGAGCCGCCTCCCTGGAGCTCCTTCTACCTCAGACGCGGCAACGTTCTCACGTTCGAGGGCCGGCGGAGGGGCGCACGAGCCTATATTGCCTTCGCGGGAGGGATCGACGTACCGCTGGTTCTGGGATCGCGCTCGACTTATCTGACCTCTGGCTTTGGCGGTCTCTCGGGGCGCTCGCTGCGAGCGGGGGATCGTCTCCGCGTCGGGGCCGCGCCCAGACACCTCAGCCCGAGGCAAACGCCGTTTCCGGCGGACGAGGGGAAAGAGACCGAGCTCCGGATCGTCTGGGGGCCTCAGGAGGACTACTTCACCGTGGCGGGACGAGACACGCTCGTGTCGTCCCCATTCGTCGTGAGCGATAGCGCGGATCGAATGGGCTATCGCTTGAAGGGCCCGCCCCTCGAGCACCGCGGCCCGAAGGAGATCGTTTCCGACGGGATGATGATAGGCGCCATTCAGGTCCCTCCCGACGGCCTTCCCATCGTAATGATGGCGGATCACGGCACCACGGGCGGCTATCCCAAAATCGCCACGGTCGTTTCGGCCGACCTGCGCAAGCTCGGTCAGCTCATTCCGGGAGATAGACTTAGATTCCGGGCTCAAGAAGTCTTCGATATCCGCTGACGCGTCGTCGTTTGATCCTGGGCCCGCCCCGACGTAGATTTCGCGACGGGAGTGTGGTTCATGAGGTACCTGGTCCAACTTACGCTGTCACTAGCTCTGGCCTCGTCGGCGAGCGCGGGGACGATGGAGATCGCCTACCGGTCCGTGGAGAGCATGCTCGTGCGCGGTCTCCTCACCGAGGGAGGTCGACTCTATTTGCAAGGTGGTCCAGCCGATGAGTGTAACTACGCCTTCGTTCAAGACCCCCGCGTTTCGGCAACCGGCGGTCGCCTGGAAGTGAAGCTGCTCTTTGCTGGAAGCCTCGGCAAAGAGGTTCGTGGAAAGTGTGTCGGCACAGGTGACAACTTCGATGTCGTCGTCAGCGGCCTCCCGCGCTACGCGAGCGGTGAGCTCTTTCTCGACGAGATGACCTTCGCGGCCGAGAGCAAAGTCTTCAATCTCTTCGCGCCGATCGTAGAGAGCCAGTTGCGCGAGCGACTGCGCGTCCCTTTACGGCGCACGATTGACCGGCAGCTCGCCGAGTGGAGCGCACTCGGTGCGGGACGGATCACGCTGCAGGAGTTGGACGTGAGCTCGATCCAGCTCGGCGAGGACCGCCTCACGATCAAGGCGGACTACAAAGTCGCCCTCGAGCTGCCTTGGTGCACAACTCGCGATCTCGGTCCACAATTGTCCTGTACTCACGGATACGAGGTTCCCCATGAGCATTTTCAAACGCACTCAGCGGAAGTATGTGAAGAAGGCCTATCGCGTGAGGAATTGGCGTGAATATGAGGCGGGTCTACGCAACCGTGGGAGCCTGACCGTCTGGATCTCGCTCACCGCCGGCAAGCTTGTGAACTGGGACGCGCCCCGGCCGAGGAGGAGGAAACCGGGCCGTCAACGCAAGTACTCGAACCACGCCATCGAGACGGCTGTCACCCTGGGCATGGTGTTTCATCTGTCATCTAGGCAGAGCGAGGGATTGCTGCGGTCGTTGTTCGCTCTGATGAAGCTAGACAATGATGTGCCCGATCACACCACGATTTCGAGGCGCAAGGCGAAGCTGGGTAAGGTCCCCTTCTACCAAGACAAGCAGAAGACGCCGTTGCACATCTTGATCGACAGCAGCGGTCTCGCTGTCCACGCCGGCCAGCTGCGCAGAGCACCAAAGAGCAGGGACTATCGCAAGCTCCATCTGTGTGTCGACGAGCAGACTGGCGAAGTCGTCGCCGGCGAGCTGACGAGCAAAAGAGCCCGCGATTCATCGCGGGTTGCATCGCTTGTCGGACAGATCGACAGTCCCATCTCATCGGCCAGAGCTGACACCGCATACGACGCCAGCGGCGTCTATGAGGCGATCGAGAATCACAGCGCTCATCGCTCGCCGAGGGTGCTGATACCGCCGCGCAAGGGCGCCCAGCTCGCATCGGGGCCGGCGAGCAGCCGACAGCGCAATCGCAACATTGCAGCACAAGCTCGGCTCGGCAAACGAAAGTGGCACACAGAATCGGGCTACAGCAAACGGAGCAAAGTCGAGACAACGTTCCATCGCTACAAGGCTATCGTGGGCTCAGCGATGCGAGCGAGAGGGTTGGCGGCACAGAGAGTCGAGGCAAGGATCGGGTGCAAGATTCTGAACACCATGACGGCGCTCGGGATGCCTGATAGCGAGATGATCGAATGATGGGAGTCGGGGCCAAGCGAGCTATCGGCCTCTATCGGAGTTGTGCACCAACGCAGCTGGACGTGAAGATCTTGCTGAAGACCTTCCCCGCCGTGATCTCCGGCCGCGGCGCCCAGTAGCCGGTCAGCCCTTTGAGCCGATCTCGATCACCAGGCCCGAGCCTCCTCCCCGCTGGGAGTTCTCGACGTGATTCTGGATGCGGCTGAGCGGAATCTGGACGAGCTGATTGGCTTCGTCCTTGGGCTCTGGGAAGAGATGGAGGGTCGACACGCCCATCGCAGTCTCGAGCGCCTTCTTCTCGTCGGCCGTCAGAAACCCGAGAAGCACGACGCTGCCGTCCGAGTGCTTGTGCGCCTCGTAGCTCCGCAGATCGTGCGCTTTGAAGAACGGAAAGTTGTCGGCACAGGGGGAGTAGGTGAAGCCGTAGACGCCAACAGGCAGACCGTCGCTGCCGCCACCGTCCTCCTCGTCCGTCAGCTCGCGAAGCTTTCGCGCGGAACGGATCTCGTCGAAAGACCGCTTTAACTCTTTGGAACGGGGTTCGGGATTCGTCAGCTTGACTGCCATGCCCGGGATTCTAGCCACTGAGGCCCTCGTTTTGCAATTGGGCTGGCATGCCCGGAACGGGAGGGTTAGTCTAAGTCTATGTTCCGGCGAACCCTTATCGGCATCGGCCTGGCCGCACTCCTGGCGGGGTGTGACGGCGTCGAGGAGGCGGGTGACATGGTTCCAGAGGCGGACCGCGCCAAGTCCTCGGCCGGTCCGGATCGGACAGAACAGAAGCAGATTGTCGCCTTTGGTGACAGCCTGACGGCCGGATTCGGCATCGGACTCGACGAGGCCTATCCCGCCGTCCTACAGCAGCTGGTGGACGAAGCCGGCTATGCTTATGAAGTCATCAACGCCGGTGTGTCCGGCGAGACTTCCGCGGGCGGTCTGAGGAGGCTCGATTGGGTACTGGAGAATCGCGACGTCGAGATTCTGATCCTGGCGCTCGGCGGAAACGACGGGCTGCGAGGACTTCCGCCGCCGGAGATGAAAAAGAACCTCGCCGGGATCATCGAGGGAGCCGAGGCTCATGGCGTCAAGGTTCTCCTGGCGGGCTTCACGGCCTCGCCCGAGCACCAGGACCGTTACATCGAAGACTTCGTCTCCGTCTATCCTGAGCTGGCCGAGGAGCACGGCGTCACGCTGCTGCCATTTCTTCTCGAAAGGGTCGCGGGCGTTCGTGAGTTGAACCAGCCCGACGGTACCCATCCGGACGCGGCCGGCGCGCGCGTCGTCGCGGAGAACGTGTGGGAGCTCCTGGAACCCATGTTGTCTCAACCGCAGGTGAGCCCCGCTCCATGATCCAACTCGAGGACGTCACCAAGATCGTTACCAGCGGCTCCGAGGAGTTGACGATTCTCGATTCTCTGACTGTGGAAGTGCCGGCGGGACAGTTCCTCTCGATCGTGGGTCCCTCGGGAAGCGGGAAGTCGACGCTTCTCGGGCTCATCGCGGGTCTCGACTCTCCTAGCTCGGGACGGATCGTCATCGCCGGGCAAGACCTCGCCACCTTGAGCGAGGACTCTCTGGCGCGTCTGCGCGGTGAGCGCATCGGTTTCGTCTTTCAGTTTTTCCATCTGCTTCCATCCCTCACCGCACTCGAGAACGTGCTGGTGCCGATGGAGATTGCGGGTATCGGAGGCGCCGAGGAAAGATCTAGAAAGCTCCTGGGCGAAGTTGGACTCTCCGAGAGGACCCACCACTACCCCTCGCAGCTATCAGGCGGCGAGCAGCAGCGGGTGGCGCTTGCCCGCGCGCTCGCGAACGACCCACCCATCCTCCTGGCGGACGAACCGACTGGCAACCTCGACGCGAACAACGGGCAGCACATCGTGGAGATCATCCTCGAAATCCACGAGCGACGAGGAACGACCATCGTGCTCGCGACGCACGACCACGAGCTCGCGCGAAGGGCCGATCGAGTGATGATGCTCAAAGCCGGCCGCATCGACCGCATCGAAGAACGCGCCGTCGCCTCGATGGCAAAAGCCGGTAGTGGAAGCTAGCAGGGTGCTGAAAGAGACATCTGCACCCTGCGCGAGCGGCAGCCAAAGGGAGCGAACGAGGCGGAGCCCTCAGCGCGAGCGCAGGGCGAGGCGAAGCCGAGACCCGAAGCGAAAAGCCGTGGGGGTGGGGCCCCGCGGCATTGATGGAAGAGGCGAGTGAGCACTCTAGATATGTCCTTCGCGCTTCGTATGGCGGTTCGCGAGATGCGCGCTTCCTGGACGCGTCTGCTGTTCTTCTTCCTCTGCATCGCGGTCGGTATCGCGTCCATGATCGCGCTTCGCTCCGTGATCCAGAGCGTGCGTGACGCTCTGGTGCGGGAGTCGAAGTCGATCACGGCGGCCGACGTTCTCATTCGCAGCAGCCGTCCCTATTCCGACAACGCGAAATTCGTCATCGACGAGAAGCTCGCGGAGCACGGTGCGACGGCGCGGACGGAATCGGTCGTGTCGACGATCATGGCGCGGCCCGACGACGCGGACAGCCAGGTCGCGACGATGGTGGAGCTTCGCGCCGTGGAGGAAGCTTTTCCATTCTACGGAACGATCGAGCTCGCCGACGGGCAGCCCTATCACCACGATCTCCTGAAGAATCACGGGGCCATCGTACGCCCCGAGCTCCTGACCCGCCTTGGCGTAGAGGTCGGCGAACCCATCCGCATCGGTGAAGCCTCGTTTACCATCCGTGGCATCGTCGTCCGAGAAGCGGGTCGAAGCCTGAGCATGTTCACGCTCGGTCCGCGGGTCTTCATCGATTTCGCCGACGTCGAGGCAACCGGTCTCCTCACGTTCGGAAGTCGCGTCAATCGGCAGGTCCTCGTCCGAGCCCCGGAGGAATCAGTGAAAGAGCTCGTTTGGGATCTCGAGGGAGCTCTCGGAAACGAGTTCGTTCGGGTCCGCTCCTATCGGGAGGCGGGCGACCGCTTGGCCCGAAGATTGAATCGTGGCGAGAGCTATCTCAGCCTCGCGGGTTTCGTCATCTTGATCCTGGGCGGAGTCGGGGTCTGGAGCGTCGTTCGCGTCTTCGTCGCGGAGAAGCTCAAGAGCATTGCCGTCCTCAAGTGTCTGGGCGCGACGACGCGTCAGGTGCTCGCGATTTACGTGCTTCAAGTCTTGTTTCTCAGCTTCATCGGAAGCCTTCTCGGCCTGGGACTCGCCGAGGGCATCGTGCGGGTCATTCCGCCGGGCTTCGGCGTCGAGCTTACCGATGTCGACTACGGCTTGACGACCTCCGCGGTCCTGCAGGGCTTGGGGATCGGGCTTCTCGTCGCGGCTCTGTTTTCATTGATTCCGCTGCTTCACGTCAGGCTCGTACGACCGTTGTGGCTTCTCCGACCCGAGGGGCAGCTTCAGCCGCGGTTCAAGAATCTCAGGGAGCGACTCGCGGGACTCGACAGGCTTCAAGTGGGTGCGGCCGCGTTGCTGCTCGCGGCGCTCGTCGGTCTTTCGGCCTGGCAGGCGGACTCGCTCAGGATCGGCTGGTTCGTTTCCGTGACCTTTGCCGGCGTCAGTCTCGCCCTCCACTTCGCGGGGATCGGCCTCGTCAAGGCAGTGGCGCCCCTCGGGAAGAAGGCCTACTTCCCTCTGCGCCACGCGGTTCTCAACGTCAGCCGCCCCGGTAATCAGACGCGCGTCATCCTCCTCGCCGTGGGCCTCGGTTGCTGTTTCGTGCTCACCATCCAGAGCGTCCAGGCGAACCTCCTCGAACAATTCGCCATCGAGCTCAGGGACGATGCCCCCGACATGTTCTTCATCGACGTCCAGAGAGATCAGGTGGCGACGCTCCGGGAGCGAGCCGAGCGCCTCGGTGCCGAGAGCGTGAAGCTCGTGCCCGTGCTGCGGGCCCGGGTCGTCGAGGTTCGTGGAAAGGACGTCGAGCTCGCGAGCTACGGGGAAGTGCGGGAACAGGGCTCGCTCGGACGCGAGTACACCATCACCTATCGTAACCAGCTCGATGACAACGAACGGATTCTCGTTGGCGCGTTATGGGACGACACCCATTCGGCTGAGCCCGAGGTCTCGATCGAGTCGAGTCTTCATGAGCGCTACCGGATCTCCCCCGGCGATCGAATGACCTTCGACATCATGGGGCGTCGCATCGAGGCGAAGGTCTCGAGCATCCGTGACGTCGAGTGGAGCGACGCCAGGAACGGTGGCTTCATGTTCGTCTTTCGTCCCGGCGGGCTCGACGGTGTTCCGAATACCTATGCGGGATTCGTCAAGGGACCCAACGACCCGATGGATCGCGCTCGATTCCAGCGTGACGTCGTGGAGGATTTTCACAACGTCTCGATCGTCGATCTGAGAGATGTGCTGGACGCTCTGGCAAAGGTCGTAGACAAGATATCGCTCGCGATCTCCGTCGTCGGCAGCGTGTCTCTTCTGAGCGGCGGTCTGATTCTTCTCGGCTCGGTCGCGATGACGAAGTACCAACGGCGGTATGAGACCGCCATCTTCCGCACACTCGGGGCCAGCCGTCGCAGGGTCGCCACCATGATGGTCTTCGAGTATGGAACGCTCGGGTTGCTCGCGGGTCTGATCGGGGCGCTCGGCGCGCAGGTACTCACGTTCCTCCTGAGCACCCGAGTCTTGGAGATTCCCTTTCGGCCCGCGATTCTTGTGAACTCGGTGGCCATCGTCTTGGCGGCCGTCGCCGTCAGTATCGTCGGCGTCATCGTCACGCTGGATGTTGTACGCCAAAAGCCGCTCACGATCCTTCGCGTCGGTTGAGACCTGGAGCCGGAGCCGAGGAAGGCGAAAGCCCCGTAGGCTTCAGCGCAATTCCACCCAATCGAGGCGGACTCCCAGATCGCGGACGTCGGAGGCGTCGGTGAGCTCGTTCGACGGGCGCCACGTCTTGGTCGAAAGCGTGAGGATCGAGTATTTCTTTTCACTTCGCTCCGGCAGTGTCAGCACGAAGACTTCGAAGCTCCGGCTGGGTGCGATCGTTCCGATCGTGTGGTCGTCGATTGCGACCTCGACGGGGTTGAGCGGGGTTCCGTTCTCCTTGGGGCCGGCGAGCCTCAGAGCAACCTTTCGCGTCTTCCCCGCGACCTCGGGGAGAAAAATCGAGGATATCTGCTGGCTCCAGCGGTAGCTCGTCCCATCCTCTTCCAACTCCTTCTCGTGGAACCAGGCAACCTGGAGATCGTCACTGTTCCCGACGTCGAGAAATGGGAGAGGCGGTACGCGAGTTTGAAGATCCTCGAGGTCCACGGCCTTCGATAGCGTGAACCGCAGATGGAACGGTTCGGGTCCTTTTGGAGGTCCCGCATAGGCATACTCGTACTTTTCCGTCGCAAGCCAGAAATCCTTCACCTGTCGGGTGAAGAGACCGGAAAGGGAGATTTTGTAGTTCGTTACGAAGTAGATGTCGCCGTAGCGATCGCTCCATTGCCGCACCAGATCCTCGATGAGCTCTCGCGGAGGTTTGAGCGTATAAAACTCGAGGACGTTCTTGCCATGAAGCTCCGCGAGCGGGAGCTCGAGAAGGTGAAGTCCCTCCTGCCGGGGAAAGATCACCACGTCCTCGTCGCCGATATGGCGTGAGAGCTCCTCCACGAAGCCGAGGCTTCCACGGAACTCCTCGTGGCTCCAGAGCCGTCGCCCGTCGTTCACGTAGATGAGGAGCAAGAGGCTCCCCAGAAGCGGAGCCCCCCAATGGGTGAGACGGCCTGCGCTTCGTCGAAGCGTTACGAGAAAAACGGCGACGCATGCGAGAAGGCTCGGAAGGATCACAGGAAGGAAGCGTCTCATGGCGAAGTAGTGATCGTGCCAGACGCGGACCTTGTAGAAGAAAAACAGCGAGAAGGTGAGGCCGACGAGGAGGAAGAACGCTTGGCTCTTCTTCGCTCGAACGAGAAGTACCATCGCTCCCGACACGGCGAGGGCCACACCCATCGGATAGAGATACCAGCTCATTCGCAAAAACGCTTCGGCGTCGTGAGGAGCCGTGCGGGCGCCGTGCCAGGCCGGTCGGACGAAATACGCATAGATCGCTAGAGCGAAGAGCGAAAGGGCCGCGCCCAGCCTGATTCGTTCAGAGAGAACGAGCTCGGTGAAGCGCGTGGGAAGTTTCATCGCGAGCCGATCCAGGACAATGAAGCCGACAACGCCTCCGATCCCCACGAGGAGGAGATGCTCGCCGAGGAATCGCCAGTAGTGTCGGCCGAGAATGCTGGAGACGTAGGACCAGCTGATCAAACGATCGTGGAGCGCGGCCTGAAGCGTGACGCTCCCGAACCCGAGGAGAAGGAACAGCTCGGGGATCGAAAGCTCACGCCGAACACGTTTCCAGCCGAAGAACAAGCCGAGGGGAACGAGGAACAGGATGTTCTCCACCCGCGCGAGGAGTGTCGAGCCCAGCGCGAGGCCCGCGAGCAGGCCGGCGAGTCGCGACCGATGCTCCTCCATGAAGTAGAAGAACAGGAGCGTCAGCGCGAATAGAAACTGCACGACGACTTCGGAGTTCGGAAACCGGGCGAACCAGATCTGAATTTGGAACGCGCAGACAAACATGGCCGCCCAGATCGCCACCTCGTCCCCGAACAGACGCCGGAAAGCCAGGTAGAAGCCGAGAGCTCCCATCATCGCGAAAAAGGGCGTCGCATAGAGACCCGACTTCATTTGGAACAGACTCGAGGCCATCCCGATCCAGACGGGATAGAGATGCAGCCCGTGCGGAACCACGCGGCCGGTATCGGGGCTCTCGAGTGCGAATCCCTGGAATCGGGAGTGGCTCCACGGCGGTATCTCTTTGTCCACGCGATAGAAGAGCGCTCGGTCCTCCGGCGGGATGCTGGTGACGAGCGGGTCGGTATAGACGAGCGTTCCGTCCCGTGCGAGGTGAAAACCGGTGTTGACGTAGATACCTGGGTCGCGCCCCCCCAGCACGTGCTCGAAAGGGGGATAGTAGACGGCGATCGTGAAGGAGAGCATGGCTGCGGGGACCAGCCACTCCGAAAAGACGAAGGCGCCCGCCCGGAGGCGCAGGCGGCGCCGGAACCCGGCGGCCACGATCGTCGTCAAGCCGGCAACCACCATGGCCGTACTCGCCGCCGAGAAGCTCCCGAGCTCGGCCAGGAGAAGCCCGAAGATGCCAGAAATCAGAAGGCTGCCGGCAATGACGACGTAGAGCTGCTCTAAGAGCCCGAGCTCGAGCCGGCTGCGCCCGGCCGCGGCGACGATCAGAAGCCCGGGGACAAAGAAGATGACGAGGGTTGCGAGCGTGGTGGCGAGGGGGTTCACGTTAGACGTCTCAACCTGGGTGGGCTCTCATGCGGGATGATACCAAGAGCTGGGGTCAGTCTTTAACTCTTTAACTTCCTATTCGAGACAAGCGACCTCGATGCAGTAAGTTAGGTGAGTTATTCAAGAGTTAAAGACTGACCCCACTCCGCACTATAGTTACATCCGTGGGAAGGTAAAGATGAAACTATTTCTCGCCAGCATGCTCTTGTTTGTAGCACCCGTCACGTTGGCTCAGACGAAATGGCTCGACGTGAATGGCGACCCCTTGCCGTTTGCGGACGATCCGGCGGTCCTCGCCTTCTTGCGGACGGCGCCCGTCGTGGCCGAGACGGACATCGGCGTCGGAGTGAATCGCTCGCAGAAGCTGACGCTCGAAAAGGACGGCCTCCGGGTCCACGGAATCTTTCGCGAAGTCGATCTGCGCCGGCGGAATCATCGGGTCGGTAGCCGCTACTTTTTTCAATTCGCGGACAGCTACCTCTTCGAGTGCGCGGCCTACGAGCTCGCGACGATGCTGGGACTCGACGGAGTCCCTCCGGCCGTGCTTCGCACGATTCAAGGGCGCAAGGGAAGTCTTCAGATCTGGCTCGAGGACGCCGTCGACGAGGAGGAGTCAGACTTCAACCCACCGAATCCTTCCCTCTGGGTGCAACAGATCTGGACGATGAACTGGTTCGACAACCTCGTCTTCAACGTGGATCGTAACAAGAGCAACCTGCTCGTCGATGCCGACTATCGGCTCTGGCTGATCGACCACACGCGGGCCTTCCAGGTGGCCAACAAGCTCCTCGATAATCGGATAGTTCGAGTGAACCGCGAGGTTTTTGAGCGTCTCGTCGCCATGTCCGATGACGAGCTGCGAACCGCTCTCGGACCGTTCCTCACGGACGCCGAAATGGCGTCGCTTCTACGCCGTCGCACGATCCTCATCGAGCACGTCGAAGCCCTCGTCGCCGAGCGCGGTGAGGAAGTCGTCTTCTACTGAAATGACGTCGCTCCGGAGCCGAGCCGCCATCGCTTTCGCCGTCGTCTTTTTCCTCGTCGTCTTTCTCGTTCGAATCCGAGAAGACATGGTCGACTTCGAGGTCAATTATCGCGCCGGCGAGAGGCTTCTGGCCGGTGAGACCCTCTATCGACCGAGCGACGGTCATTTCATGTTCAAGTATTTTCCCTTTGCGGCGATGCTCTACGTGCCGCTGAGCTTCCTGCCTCTCGATCTCGCGAAGGCGGTCTGGTACGGGGGCTCGGTGATCGCTGCTATCGCGCTCTTCGTACTTTCGAAGCGACTCGTTTCCGGAGCGGCCCTGGAGCCTTGGTACGTGCTCGTCTTGCCGCCCGTCGTACTCGCGAAGTTCTTGTTCCGAGAGCTCAAGCTCGGTCAAATCAATATTCTCACGACCCTGTTGCTGCTCTTCATGGTAATGGCGCTCGTATCGGGCGGATCGCGAGGAGAGCGGCGAGCGGGTGCGCTCTGGGGTTTGGCCACGGCCATCAAGCCTTACGGGCTGATCTTCCTGCCCTTCTTCGCCGTGACCGGTCGCGTGGCCGCCCTCGTGAGTGGGCTCGCCGTGCTCGCGGCGGCGCTGGCTCTGCCCAGCATCTTCTACGGCTTTGGTCGGAATTTCGCAGTGCTCGAAGAGTGGTTCATCACTCTGTCCGCCTCCACTCCGGCCCAGCTCGGCGTGAACGACAACGTCTCGCTACTGGGCTTTTTTACCAAGTGGACCGAGTCGCCCCATCTTGCCTCGCGTCTCGCGCTCGTCGCCGTCCTTACACTCGCGGCCGCGACACTCGTCGTCCTTTGGCGGGGTCGCGGCATCGAGCACGCTCCGGTCTTGGAGTGCGGACTGCTCCTGACTTTCATTCCACTCGTCTCGCCGATGGGTTGGGACTACCAGTTACTGACTTCGGTCCTCGGTGTCACGTTGCTCGCCCATCACCTTCCCGACGTGGCTAGACCCTGGCGCGTTGTCCTGCTCGCAACTTTTTTCGCGATCGGCTTGTCGATCTACGACCTGATGGGGCGAAGGGCCTATGGAGCTTTCATGGCGTGGTCCATCCTGACGCCGTGCTTTCTCGTTCTCGTGGGCTATTTGTTTCATCTCCGGTGGCGTCGACTCCACTGATTTTTTTGAAAAGTCCTCTTGTCGATCTGCAAGCTTTCAGGTAACCTCTGTCGTGCGCGGGGTCTATTTCACTATGGCGCGCCAGGTTTTCATTCTCTCTGCAATCGCGGCTCTGGCGACCGCTTGCGATGATTCGTCGCCGACCGGTCCCTGCGGAGGTCCGAAATCGTTACCGGCTTGCCTTTGCGGATCGCATTCTCGCCGAGGCGAGCGTCGGCGCCGTCGTAGAAGCGCGCTACGTCATGCCCGGATCTTCGACGGAAGCTCGGGCGGCCTGCAAGGTACTCAAGTCCGGCGCGGTCTCAGCGCTCAAAGAGGATTTGACCATTATCGACAGCGTGCTCGCCTATCTGGAGGAGAACGCCGAGTTCTACAGATATCGGCGACACCCCCCTCGTCGCCATCTTCGTCGAGATCCGCGAAGCCTTGTCTCGGGAAGTGAGGGTCGAGGACGAACGGGCGAATCTGCTGCGAGCCCGCGACTACTACTCGGACGTCGATGCGGTAGAGGTTCCCGCGGTCCTCGACTTCTCCACTCCGAGCGTGACCTATATGGACTTCGTGGAGGGCGGCAAGGTAACCGATGCCTTTCCTGGCGACGACGAGCGGCGCGCCAAGCTCGCCCGCCGCGTGAGCGACGCCCTCACCTACGACGTGCTCTTCTCTCCGAAGGAGGACGCGTTGTTCCATGGCGATCCCCACGCCGGTAACGTGTTTCACGTCGAAAATGCGGTCGGCGACCCCTACCGCATCGCGCTTCTCGACTGGGGTCTTGCTGCAGAGTTCTCTCGGGCAGATCGAGAGCGAATGGTCCAGCTCATGCTTGGGCTACATTTGAAGAACCCAAAGCGATTGAGAAACCACGCGGAGGTTCTCGTTCGAGATGGCGGAGAGGCGGGTGCGGAGAGCGAAGAGATGGAAGCTCTCGTGACTCGAGTGCTCGCCGAGCGCGAGGGCGGCATGTTCGAGCTTCTTGACGAGCTCATAGCCGAGCTCTCGCGCGAGGGGCGGACGATCCGTTTCGAGACGGCGATGTTCATCAAGGCTCAACTCACGATTTCCGGGATCCTCCACGAGCTCGACCCCGACTTCGAGCAGGACGACTACGTGATGAGTCGGATTTCGGGGCAAGTCTTCAAAGAGCTCCATATGCGTCTCGCCCGAACCGTCTGGTTCCCCGCGTGGAACTCCCACGCCTATCGCAGCATGATGTCGAACGAGGACGTGAAGGATGTGCAGTTCAAGCGCATGGGTGGCGCCTTCAAGGCGATGGGCAAGGGGATTTGGACCGCTGTGAGTTTCCAGTGGTTACTTTGATGATGACTAGCCTTTCACACAGATCACCGGTACAACTTTCGCTACCTTTCGAGCCAGTCCTACCTCGTCGGCGGAGTCGACGACTTCCGTGACGTCCTTGTAGGCTCCTGGAGCTTCCTCCGCGACGCCGCGGGACGAGCGGCTTCGGATGAGGATGCCCTTGGCCGCGAGAGCGGCCACCACCTGCTGGCCGCGCCACCGCTTGTGCGCCTGGTGACGGCTCATCCGGCGCCCGGCGCCATGGCAGGCGGAGCCGAAAGCGAGTCCCATGCTCCTCGTCGTCCCGGCGAGAACGTAGGAACAAGTTCCCATCGAGCCGCCAATGAGCACAGGCTGGCCGACTGGGCGGAGCGCTTCAGGAAGCTCGGGATGGCCGGGTCCAAACGCCCGCGTCGCCCCTTTTCGATGAACGAAGAGGTTACGCTCGACTCCCTCGACGTCGTGCTTTTCCTCTTTGCAAGTATTGTGGGAGACGTCATAGAGAAGCGGAAGCGGGAGCTCTCCCAGAATCTCGGCGAAGGCTCGCCGCGCGAAGTGGCTCACGATTTGACGATTGGCGAGAGCGCAATTGATTCCAGCTCTCATCGCGCCGAGGTACTCCGAGCCGACGCCGGAGCGTAGCGGCACTGAGGCCAGCTCGCGGTCGGGGAGCTCGACACCATGCTTCGGAGCTTCGTTGACCATGCGTTTCAGGTAGTCGGTGCCGATTTGGTGGCCGAGGCCTCGCGAGCCACAGTGAATCGAAACGAGGACGTCGTCGATTCCGAGACCGAAGGCAAGGGCAATTTCGTCGTCAAAGACTTCGACGACGCGTTGGACCTCGAGGTAGTGATTGCCCGAGCCGAGCGTTCCCATTTCTTCACGCTGGCGGTGCTTCGCTCGATCGGACACGCAAGCGGGATCGGCGCCGCTCGCCGTGCCTCCCTCCTCGATGTGCTCGAGATCGGCTCGGCTCCCGTATCCGGAGTCAACCGCCCAACGGGCGCCACCGTGGAGCATGGCTTCCATTTCCTTCGGGGAGAGCTTGATATCACTTCGACTGCCGACACCGGCCGGAATCCAGCGGAAGAGAGCGTCGGCGAGCTCGGTCTGGACCCGCATGACGTCATCGAACCTCAAACCCGTAGTCAGCGCCCGCACCCCGCATGAGATGTCGAATCCAACGCCGCCCGCCGAGACGACTCCGCCTGCCTCCGGGTCGAAAGCGGCGACACCCCCGATGGGAAACCCGTAGCCCCAGTGAGCATCGGGCATGGCGAAGGCGGCCTTTTCGATTCCGGGTAGCGTTGCGACGTTCGTCAGCTGCTCGAAGACTTTGGCGTCCATGGCCCGAACCAGCTCCTCCGTAGCAAAGATCACGGAGGGCACTCGCATCTTCCCACGGGGCTTCACCCGCCACTCGTTTCGGGAAACTCGTTCGAACTTCGAAAGTTGCATCGGGTTAGCTGTGTAGTCTAGTCAAGATGGAAACAACCAGCTCCGTTTCGCAGCGTCGTGGGTTAGAAAGCGGTTCACCCGCTCACGCGAGCTCTCAATTGGGACAGCCCCTCCTCGACTTCCGATCGAGGTAGTTTTCCTCTCTCGAGCTCTTCGTCGCTTTTTGCGAGCAAACGCTCATAGAGCTCGATGCCGGGGACGACGATTTCTTCGTGTCCCGCCTCGATGAGCTCGAACAGAGCGTCCTCGGCGTCGGCGAAGCTGCCTCGACGCTCATGGTGCTGGATGAGCTTCCTCTGAATGTCGGGAGCCGGGGCGAAAATGGCGAGTGCTTGGGCAAGGGTTTCGATTTTGCGCAGGTAGCCTTCCGCATCGGGAATGCGTGAGAGATCCTCGCGACCCGAAACCTCGAGGAGCAAACCGAGGGAGCGAATGCGGGATTGATAGGCGGTCCTCTCGTCGCCCTGGAGGTCTTTGACCTCGCCTTCTTCGTAAAGAAGCTCGGCGACCACCAGGCACTTGCCCGTGTCGAGACTCCCGCCCGGGCTGAAGAGCGCGACGATCTGATCGGTGGGAAGGGCCAGTAATGTGTCGATGTCCAGGCCCACGAGGTTTCTCGCGGCTTCGGTGATGGCGAGCTCGGCTTCCTCGAAACGGCGGGCTTTCTTGAGCGTGAGAACGGCGCCCAGCGTCTTGGCGAGCTGCTCGACGAGCCGAAGTATGTAGTCGCGCTGGAACATTCGCCCCTCACCCGGCTCGCTGCGCGAGCCGACCTCTCCCCTCTGGGGAGAGGTTAGAGCTGGTGCGTCAGAAGGTCCCGTCCGTCTTGCGACATCATACGGTATCTTGTTTGCTGGAACTATCCGCTGGCCTGTTCCGTAATCCGATCAGGCTGAAGAGACTCTGTGGAACAACTCATCAACGACCTGCGATACGGGCTGCGGACGCTCGTCCGGCAGCCCGGTTTCACTGTCGTGGCGGCGCTTTCGCTTGCCCTGGGGATTGGTCTCAACACGACCATCTTCAGCATCGTGAACGCGATCCTTCTCAAGAGGCTTCCCACCGAGGACCCGGGACGGATCGTCGAGATCTACACGAGCCCGAGCGCGGAGTTTCTTCACCTCACGACTTCCTTTCCCGACTTCCTTGACCTCCGCGCGGAGGCCGATGTGTTCGAGGGGCTCGCGGCGCACGCCATGGTCCGCGGCATCGCGACGACCGAGGGGCGTCCCCAGCTCGTCACGGGAGAGGTCGTGACCGACAACTACTTCGAGCTACTGGGCGTCCGGCCCGCCGTGGGGCGAGCGTTCCTCCCGGAAGAGGACGAGACGGAAGGAACGCACGCGGTGATGGTTCTGAGCCACGGTCTCTGGCAGCGGAGCTTCGGCGGCGCTCCAGACGTGGTCGGAAAGACACTCCGGCTCAGCGGCATCCAGTATACCGTCGTGGGCGTGGCGCCCGCGGAGTACACGGGCACTATCCCCGGTCTCCGACCCGAGTTCTGGGTCCCGACGGCGATGGTAGAGAGCTTGACCTTTTCGGGAATCCAAGCGAACACGGCGGCTTCAGAGGGCACGCGTCGCGAGCGGCGGGGCACGCGCTGGCTCTTTGTGAAGGGCCGTCTCCGACCCGAAGCGGCGGTCGAGGAAGCGGAGGCGCAGGTCAACACGATTTTCGCGCGGCTTTCCGACGAGTATCCCGAGAGCAATGAAGACATCACGGCGGCGGTGCTGCCCGGCGCTTCCGTGCGCTTCCATCCGATGGTGGACAACATTCTGGCTACCGCCGCCGTGGTTCTTGTCGTGGAGGTGGGCATGGTTCTAATGATCGCCTGCGCCAACGTCGCGAACATGCTTCTGGCGCGGGCGGCCAATCGAAGACGGGAAATTGCGGTGAGGCTATCGGTAGGCGCGAGCCGGTCTCGTCTCGTACGGCAGCTCATGACGGAAAGCGTTCTGCTCGCGACCCTCGGCGGCGCTCTCGGGGTCGGGATCGCCCATTGGGCCGCTCGCCTCCTGTCTTCGTTGCAACCGCCGCTTCCCGTGCCCCTCGAGTTCGCCTACGAGCTCGACGCATCCGTGATGGCCTATGCCTTCGGCGTGTCGCTCGTCACCTCGGTTCTCTTCGGGCTCGTCACGGCCTTACATGCGTCACGACCGAGTCTCGTACCCGCGCTCAAAGGTGAGGCCGGCGCCGGCGACGAGCCGACCCCTCGCGAGTTCTCCTTGAGTAAGGCGCTCGTCGTGGGACAGCTCGCCGTGTCTCTCGTGCTGCTGGTCGCGGGAGCGCTTCTTACGCGAGGCCTCGTCGAAGCGCAGCGCACGGAAGTCGGCTTCGACCCGACGCGCATCGCCACGTTCGGCTTCAACTTGCAGATGAACAACTACACCCTCGAACAAGCACAGACACTGCAGCGCGCCCTTCTTGAGAGACTCCCCACGCTTCCCGGAGTGGAGTCGGCCTCGCTCGCGAGCCGCATGCCGATGGCGCCCGACATCAACATGACAGGTGTTTTCGTCCCGGGAGTTCATGAAACCGAGGACGACTCCGTTCCCATCGATGCCGTGGGAGTGGGGAAGGACTACTTCCTGGTGACCGGCATCCCGATCGTTCAGGGAAGAAGTTTCGATGAGCGGGATCAGGAAGGAGCGCCACGCGTGGCCGTGGTCAACGAGGCCATGGCCGAGCGCTACTGGCTGGATCGGAGCCCGATCGGAGAACGTATCTACACCGATGGACCCGAGGGACCGCCTATCGAGATCGTCGGTGTGAGCCGCGATCACAAAGTTCGCTCTCTGGGCGAGGAGCCGCGGCCATATATTCACTTTGCGCTCTCGCAATCGCCGACACGATCGACCCAGATCATTACCAAGACAAGCGGGCCAGCGGAAGCCGTGCTTTCGGCTTTGCGGCGCGAGATTCTCGAGGTGGAGCCCGAGATCGTTTTCACGAAAGAGGGCACCGCTGCCGATGTCGTCGAGCTGACTTTGGTGCCCACGCGCATCGGTGCGCGGCTTCTGAGCGCATTCGGGGCTCTGGCACTTCTTCTCGCTGCCGTAGGTCTCTACGGTGTGATCGCCTATTCCGTCAGTCGTCGAACCCACGAGGTCGGCCTCCGCATGGCTCTCGGCGCCAACTCCTCGACCGTGTTGAAGATGATGCTTCGCCAGGGGATGGGCCTCGCCGTCATTGGTGTCGTCATGGGCGCGTTCCTTGCGGCTCTGCTGGCCCGTGTGCTTCAGGCGCTCCTCTACGGGGTCAGCTCCATCGATCCCGTCGCCTACGGCGCGGCCGCGCTACTGTTGTTGCTCGTGGCTCTCGGAGCGAATCTCATACCGGCCTGGCGCGCCTCCCGGCTGAACCCCATTTCGGCATTACGGTACGAATAGCCGCGCGCCTCAGTCTCCTCGAAGGCTTCGTTCTCGGTCGAGCCGATGCCGCCATGTCGGCCTCGGGGGAAACGTGAGTCCACATCGAGAGCGGAAAGCTTATCAGACTGGGTTCGTTGACAAAGTATCGGGAGCTAGCCTATTGTCCATCGTCCCCGAGTTTAGATTGACCTCGACATGACCGAGCGAAGCGACGAGCTATCCTGGCTGAGCACCGTCTCGCTTCTGATTCTGGCGGCCGTGGCCTTCGCCGTGGCCTTGAGCTACACCAGGGCGGTGATGGTTCCCCTCGTGCTGTCGTTTCTGTTCGCCTATATGGTCTCTCCGATCGTGGACGGGATGCAGATACATCTCAGAGTCCCGAGGGGCATTTCGATCCTCTTCGCGGTCCTGATCGTCATCGGCATCATGATTCTGCTCGTGCTCCTCATCACCGCCTCGTCTCGTGGGATCGCCGACAGCGCGCCGATTTACCGTGAGCGTCTGGCTAGTTTCGCCGAGAGCCTCTTCTCCGTTCTCGATCGCTTCCAGATCGATCTCGGCCAGGACGCTATTCTCGAGGGCCTGAAACAAATCCCGGTGCTCAGCATGGTGCGGAGTACGGCCGGTGGTGTCGTGAGCTTCGTGTCCAACGGTTTTCTCGTGCTCATCTTCACGGTCTTTATTCTCGCGGGCCGTCAGCCGCACGAGAGGCACCACGGGATCTACGATCAGATCGACAAGAAGATTCGCCGCTACCTCATCGTGAAGGTCACGACCTCCGCGACGACGGGGATCTTCGTCGGCACGTCCCTGGCTCTCTTGGGCCTGGATCTCGCTCTCGTATTCGGGATTCTCGCGTTCTTCTTGAATTTCATTCCCAACGTGGGATCGATTATCGCGACGCTCCTGCCTCTCCCCCTCGCCATCGTGCAGTTCGATAGCGCACTTTGGGTCTTGCTCGTGCTGGCCTTGCCGGGCTCGGTTCAGATCACGGTGGGGAACTTCGTGGAGCCGAAGCTCATGGGTGAAGGGCTCGAGCTCCACCCGGTCGCGATCCTCGTGATGCTCGTCTTCTGGGGGCTCATTTGGGGCGTCGTCGGCATGCTTCTCGCCGCTCCCATTACAGCCGTGCTCGGTATCGTCTTGGGGAGATTCGAGACGACCCGGCCCATTGCCCGGCTTCTTGCAGGCCAGTTGCCGGGTGACGAGCCAGTACAGGTATGAGGCTCTCGTGACACAAGCGGAGGAGCATCGTCACGTGATCCCGCCGAGCTTTCTCACCGCGTCCTCGATCCGGGCCGTGGCCCTGCGATAGTCTTCCGTCTCACCAAACCGCATCGGTTTGCCGAAGCGGAGCCGAGCGGGCCCAGGCACGGGCCAGTTTTCGTGGACGGGGAGAACTTCGTAGAGCCCGTCGATGTAGACGGGCACGACGGGAATCTGGAGATTCACGGCCAGAAGACCGACACCGGCGCGAAAGGCGTGCATCCGTCCATCGGGGGTGCGCCGTCCCTCGGGAAAAATGAGGATGGAATCGCCTCGATCGACCCGGCGGCCCGCGAAACGGAGCGTTTCCCGCACCCCCGTCGTCGACTGCGGGAGGGGGAACATGTTGAACAAGATCACTCCCAAGAAGTACTGGAGACCGAGGCTCGAGCGCTCCCTGAAGTTGCCCGTCCCGCGCAGGTAAGGTAGGAAGTAGTCCTGGGAGACAGCGGGTGAGATGCGGTTCCGGAACGAGCGGGGAACGGCGGCGAGCAGGGCGATGGTGTCGAGATTGCTCGTATGGTTGGGCGCAAGAATGACGGGTGAGCTCACGCCCGACAGATCGCCCGTGACCGTGAGGGGAATGTAGTGTCGCAAGAGCGGCAAGGTCACGGCTTCACGGAACAGCCTACGGGCGATACCTATCGGTGGGAGCCCCGCGAAACGGGGGAGGCCCCCGAGTGGCGTTGAGCTCGGCCCTTCGGCGGTAACGGAGGCACCCTCCTCGACCGAGCGCTCGAGGTCCCCGAGGGTGCTCGCCTCGGCCACTGCCGTTTCGGGAATCTCCCGTCCGTAGTGCTCCTGGAGAGTAGCGAGAAGCTCGATTCTGTCGAGCGAGCTTAACCCGAGCTCTTCGGCAAGATGCAGTGACGAGTCGAGCTCGACGTCACTGCGGCCAAGATGCTGTGCGAGGATCGCGCGCACACCGCTGGCCGATCTCGTTTCGGGGCCTCTCGAGAATTGGCCTTCGCGAATGCGGGCGGCGACCTCGTGGCGGCGTACTTTGTAGGTGGACGCCGTCCGAGGAAAATCCTCCCCCTGCCAGACCGACCATTTTTTGATCCGTTGATGGGGCTCGAGCGTCTGGTTCGCGAGCTGAACGAGCGTCGCCGCGTCTATCCTCCGATCGCGGAGCAGAAGTACGGCATGGACGAGCTCACTTCCGTCCTTCGGCTCGCCGATCACGACGGCTTCCCGCACCTCCGGCAAGCTAGCCAGTGTGGTCTCCACGTCCGAGGGGTAGACGTTGAGTCCGTCCGGCAGGACGATCACGTCCTTTTTCCTACCTTTGTAATAGAGCGTGCCGTCCTCGGCCATCTCTCCGAGATCGCCGGTATGAAGCCACTCTTCCTCCTCCCCGGCGGCCTCGACGATGCCGTAGCGCTCCTGCGAGACGTTCACACCGCGGACCAGGATTTCGCCGTCAGATGCGAGTCGGATCTGCTGGTCGCCGACCGCCTTGCCGAGAGAGCCGGCCCGCGAGTGGAAGGGGTGGTTCGTGGTGACGAGAGAGCTCGTCTCGGTCAGACCATAGCCCTGAACGAGGACGAAGCCGAGGTTCCGCCAGAAGGATTCTTCCTTCAGGGGAAGAGGCGCGCCGCCGGCGAGAACGGCCCAGAACTTCCAGCCGAAGAGGGAGTGGATCTTCCGGTAACGCCACCGCCGGAACAGCCCGCCCAGAAGCCCTCGCCCGTGACGAGGCGGCTCAGGCAAGTCGTGCCGGCGGCGAAGCTCGGATCGAAGGTTCGACAGGAAGCGAGGTACGGAGATGAGCACCGAGATGCGCTCCCGCCGAATCGTCGTCACGATCGCCCCGGGGTGGACTTCCCGCATGAGGGCGACCGAACCTCCGAGCACGGGTGGGATGAAGAGCCCGGTGAACTGGCCGAAGACGTGGCTCAGCGGCAGCAGGTCGAGAAAGCGAATGGGCTGGAAGGGTCGAGCGTAGGCACGGTATTTCGCGATCTCCGACCTGATCGGAACTAGGGTCGAAACGAGATGTCGGTGGCGATGAACGACGCCCTTGGGCTCTCCCGTCGTTCCCGACGTGAAGAGAACCTGAACGACGTCGTTCGAGTCGGCGTGAAGTGTTCCGAGGTCCTCCGCGGAGGAAAGCCGTGACAGCTCCTGGAAACCTATGAAGGGAAGCGCGGGTGCGAGCGCCTCGGATTCGACGGCCGCACCGCACAGGAGAAGCTTCGCTTGCACCGCGCGCTGCACCCGAGACACGAAGTCTGGCGAGGAGCGGAAGTCCAGCGGGACGACCGTGATGCCGCGGGCGAGACAAGCCCAGTAGGCGGAGATCCACTCGGCGCGATTCTCGCCCCAGAGAAGAACTCGGTCGCCACGCCTGGTGCCGATCTCATCGAGGTGGTGGGCAATACCCGCAATGTTACCGAGGAGCTTCCGATAGGTCGTTCGTACGACTCGAAGGCCGTTATCGTAAAGCACGGCCTCCCGTGCCCCGAGGCTCTCCATCTCGGGAAGGAGGTCGAGAAGCGTTTCGAAAGCGTCCATAGACCGAACACCCGTGGACGAGCCATTAGACAGCTCTAAACAACTGCCAGGTGAGTGTAACGCGAGTGATGAGGGATGTGCCCGAGCTAGCCGAAGAATTTCTTCATGACGGAGCCGATCGACTCGTCTTTCTTACCGTCGCCGAACAATTGCTTTCGGGCGCCTTCGTGCTTCGGGTTGATGCGGAGTGTCGTTCGGAACTCGGTAACGGCGCGTGCCTTCAGTCCGAATGACTTGTAGTAGATGCCGAGCCAGTAGTGGAGCTCGGGATCCTGGGGCGAGAGCCTGAGGGCTTCGACGAAGTGCTCTTCCGCCTCCTTGCGCATCGCGGGATGTCGCGACATGGCGCGGGCGAGCATGCCCCGGTACAGCGCCTTGCCGGGCGAGATCTCGACGAGCTGCTGGAGGAGCGGTACCGCTCCCTCCCAGTCGCGCATGCGGAAGTGAAGCTTGACGTCGCGCAGCAGGCGGCTCTCTCCGCCGCCTTGCTTGATCCGGCGCATTTCCCGCGCCCGGGAGGCGGCTTGGGATTCCTCTTCCTCGCCCGCTTCGATCTCTTGCTCGGGCGGAGTGGAATGGGTCGCAGATGGGCTTTCCTCGTCGGTGGTTGCGATCGACCTTGGCTGCGGGGCCTCGACATTCTCTTCGGGACTCTCGATCGCTCGGCCAGTCTCTCCGGCGCGGGCAGATGCTACGGGCGCGTCCGTGGGTTCCGATTCCGCGAGCTCGACCAGCGACTCCTCGTCGAACTCGACCTCGAACTCGATCTCGAAGCTTGCCTCGTCGATCTCAACGCTCTCGACGGGGATCTGGCTCAGCATCGAGGGCGCGTCGGTATCCGAGCCGTCTTCGATAAAGAGCTCGTTGTCCAAATCCACGATCGTTTTGTCGAGGACCATCGAGGCATTCTCAGCTTTTGGCTCAGGCTTCTGCTCGGACTCGAATGCGACCGCAGGTAGGACAGCTGTTTGCTCGAGCGGCGGTTTTGGGGCGATGGGGCGTTCGACGCGAGCCCTCGACGTCGCCGGCACGGCTTTGGCTCGTCGCTTAGGCTTGGGCTTGGATTTCGGCTTCGGCTTCGAATCGCTCGGATCGTCCTTCATCGACCACGACGGCGTTCCCAGGGTTTCAATCGATACTTCGGCGTCCTCGCTCGACGGGTCGTCTTTCATCGACCAGGAGGGTATGCCGACGCCGATCTCGACCGGCGGATCCTCCGAGGAGGCGTCTTTCAGAGACCATGACGGTACTCCGGTGCCCTCCACCGTCGGCGGCTCGTCGGGCTCCGGCGGTGGCGCCGTTGAAGGGGGCTGGGTGACCGGAGGCGGCTTCGATCTCGCCTCCTGCTTGTGCGGCTGGGGTATTGGCTCCGTCTCTACCGAGGTGAGTCCCTGAGAGGGCTCAACAGCTCCGAAAGGTCTTCCACAAAAGCGCAGGAAGGCTTCGAGGAGGTTCGTCAGCCATTCGAGGAATCCGCGCGTTGGCGTCGAGGGTTCCGCGGTCAGCGCCGGTTCGGGTGTTGCAACACGCTCGGGAGCCGGCGCCGCCGGCAGCGATGGCGCCACCGGAGCTGCCAGAGGCTCGATCGGTTGCGCAGTTCGTTGAGCCGCGGGTGCGGGTGGCCGCGGCTCTGGAGAGGACGGTTCGGAGGCCGGCGGCCGGGCTTCCGCCACCTCTTCGTTTTTTCTCGCGACCTTCTGCCGAATCTCGGAGAGGACGAAGGTCCCGGTTTCTTCTTGGACGCGAAGGAGCTGGCCGAGGGCATCCGGTGTTTCCGCTTTGAGGACGCCGCCGCAAAGAAGACCGTAGCAGGCGCGAAGCGTCACGCCTTCGTTGCCACCGACCCCATCGACCAACTGCCGGATCGTCGCGCCCTCGCCGACCGCCCGTAGCACCTGTTTCTCCACGTCGCGTAACTTCTCGAAGTCGAGAGAGAAGGGAGCGTGATCGGCGATCTCGACCCTGGTGTCGAGCGGAGGCAGCCCCGCGACCACCAGGCTCTTCCTAGACATCCGCCGGACACCTTCGATCAAGATCCGGTAGCTCGACAGACTCACCATGAGCTCGACGGGTATCCCGGTTGGGCGTTCGTCGAAGCTGTACATGCCCCTCTTCTCCGAGAAGAGTGAAAGGACGATGCGGTTGACTTGCGCCGCGACGTGGCGGCCGATCTCCTCGTCTCCGACGATGCCAGCCTCGACGAGCACCTGACCGAGCTTGCGCTTGGTGTTCTTCATCAGCTTGCTGGCAAGAGCGAACTCGCCTCGGGAGATCCGGCCGGCTTCGATCATGCTTTCACCCAGTCGGTCGCTCTTCAGGTCGCTGGACGCAAAGACGACGAAGCCCCGGTCGAAGTAGACCGTCTTGATTGCGCTTTGTACGGTGACCTGGAGGTCGCCGCTCAGCTCCTCGAGGACGATCTTTCGGAGCACTTCTGCCAGCGGCGTATGGGCTAGCGAGCCGAGAAGGTCCGCTCTCGCACCGGTATCGCCGCCACGTTTTCTCGTCGCCGTCACCATTTGATTCTCATTTTGAAACGTAACTTCTATGATAAGGGAACTTTGCCGAAGGGCGCTACTCGCGGCCGAGGCTCTGTCGGGCGCCGCCGGCGAAGCTCGGTCCTGTGAGACGCCGCAGTAGAATGGCGCTCGTGGTAAGGCTCAATCGTTAGAACGAGATCCGAGACGGCGAGCTGTCGGATGCTGCCACGAGGAGGAAGCTCGAAGAGTCAGTTGATATATCCGATTGACCTGAGTCTCTCGAGCGCCTCTTCGTCACCTTCGGCGGAAGCGTCTCGGGAGAAACGGAAGTCCATATCCTCATCTATGTAGCGGGGAGGATGGCTCTCGAGCCACTCTCGGGTGAAGGCCTGGACGAGGAGCTTTCCGTCCATCTCAAAAGGGATCGGCTCGTGGAAAAGGTGGAGGAGCGTGGGTGCCACGTCGAGAACCCCTGCGCCTCGCATCCGCGCTCCCACCCGAACCCCTTCCCCGGAGGCAATGAAGATTCCTTCCGGTGAGTGCAGTCCGCCCGTGTTCGAGGGGACGAGCCCATGATCCGACACGACGACGATCTTCGCCCCTTCCGGCAGGAGTGCGACGAGCTCGCCGAGCCAGCGATCGATCTGAACGTAAACTTCGTCGATGAGAGCGCGGGCGCTTTCCGGGCAGCCTTCTCGGAGCGCGCCACCGTGACGCCAGTGAAGATAGGCATGGCTCGCTACGTCGATGGACTCGAAGTAAACAGCGAAGAGTCCGCGATCCATGTCCGGGAGTAGCTTCTTCGCCGCCCTGAAGTAGAGCTCGTCCTGTCGCAAAACATCCGAGACCACGCTGCCCTCGTCGTCGATGAGGGGCGGCTCGCAATCCGAGAGGTGCACCTTTGCGAAGATGGCGCTCATCGCGTCCCCGCCTGGATAAAGTGGCTCGATTTCTTGCACGAGCTCCGCAGGCCAGGTGAGATCGCGCTGGGTGTTCTGCCTCCGTCCCCGTAGTCCCATTCGCGAGGAGACGAGGTAGCCGTTCACGGGATATGCGGGCCACGTCGTCCAATAGCCGACGATCGAGACCGGGTGCTCGCGATCGCCGAGAAGGCTCCAAACAGGAGCGACTCTCAAGTGTGCGCTCTGGGCCTCGACCACCCTGGCTTCGGGCTGGTGGAACCCCCGCCCCAGGGAGAACCTCTCGTAGACGGGGTCGAAGACGTAGAGCGTGTCGCCGTGGCGGTCGAGGAGCGCGAATCTAGCGAGCTCCGCGGAAAGCAATCTTCGATCGGAGGAGGCCGGGTTGTCGGCCGGCCGGCTCTGGCGGGAGAGATCGAAGACCAGGTGGTTTCTGGCTGGGCGCAGGCGCTCCGGCTCCAAGGGGATCGTATAATCCTTCCACTCGACTCCCACTGTCCACTCGACGAGAGCTTCGCCGTTGAGACGGACTCCGATCGATTGTTCTCCGTTGGGCGTATGCGAGCGAAGGCGGACGCGGAGCAGCACCGGAGCGGTCGTCGCGACCTCGGGAAAGCGCAGCTCCGCCTGCGGCGGATCCTCCTCTGAGCCCATCCAGACCTGGGACGTTCCCGCAACGGGAAGCAGAAAGTCGCGAATGCCGTGTTTTTCGGGAACGACGCCCGTAGCCATCGATGCCCAGAGAATCGGGGACCAGTAGCCTCGTTGACGCTTCGTCCTCATCAGACGTCGCTCCGCGAGCGACCTCATCGGACCGGAAGTGCCTGAGCGGATGAGCGCGTCGAAGGCGGGGAGCTTCCCTCGAGATCGCAGCTCGTCGATGATCTCGAACGCCGCACCATCGATGGCGAACCAAGCCGTGAAGGGCTCGCTCCGCGAGGGTTCGCAAGATGCGAGCGCGGCCACGAGGACGATCGCGACGACGAGCTGGCGAGGTGTTGCGGGACCGAGGCTCATCGAAGACTGGCGAGGAGCAACAATACCCAGCCGGCGAGAAACGCCGTCCCGCCGATGGGAGTGATGGCACCGAGCCAGCGCACACCGGTCATGGCAAGGACGTAGAGCGATCCGGAGAACACGAGAATACCGAGGCTCAACGACCATCCGGCGGCCGTGACGAGGGACGAGGGGTGCTTGTCCGAGAGCCAGGCGACGGCGAAGAGCCCGAGCGCGTGGTAAACGTGGTAGCGAACTGCGGTTTCGAAGACGGCCAGCATGTCCGCGGAGAGCCTCGACCGGAGCGCATGCGCGCCGAAAGCGCCGAGCGCGACGGCGAGAAACATGGCTACAGAACCGATACGCAGCCAAATCATCCGCGGAGTTTAACCCAAGCGCGGCTCGGCCTCCAGGCCGCCTTCGCCAGCTAGGCCGCGAGCGCTGCGAGCGCGCCCGGGTCCTGGATGATGACCCGACCGTCCGCGATCACGATGACACCGCTCCGCCTCAGCCCCGAGAACGTATGGTTCACGATCTCACGGCTCACGCCGAGGAGATTACCGAGGGCCGATTGGCTGAGCTTGATGCGCAGGAGAATGCCTCGAGAGTCTCGCACTCCGTAGTGCTCGCTGAGCTGAAGGAGGAGATCGGCGAGGCGTTGAGGGGCGTTCTTGTAGACCACGTCCATCAGCTGCTTCTCGAGCTGCGTCTGGCGTCGCCCCATGAGCTGGGCAAGCTTCATGAGGAGCTCCGGACGCCGCTTCAGCAGCCCCCGAAAAACCGAAGCTCGTACGACGAGAAACGTCGAAGTCTCGAGCGCTTCGGCCATCGTTTCACGCGGTCTCTCGTCCAGGACGCCGGTCTCCCCGAAGAAGCTCCCCGGCTCGACAATCGCCAGGATGAACTCTTTGCCGGACGTTGAAAGGCGCGAAAGCTTCACGCGTCCCTCGACGAGGAAGTACACCGCCTCCGGGCGATCTCCGGGCAGGTAGACGAGTCGGCCCTTGTCGGCGGTTCGTGCCGGCGTAGAAGCCTGAAGCTCCCGTAGCTCCCGTGGCTCCAAACTCTCGAAAAGGTCGAACGCGCTCAAGCTCTTGGTTCGGAATTGCCGCATTGCTGCACCTCTCGAGTACTACTTTGCGGGGGAGCTTCGATTGGTTACAGGGCTAGCGAGCTTTTTCCCCCGGGACCAACGCTTTTTGCGGTCTTCGGGGCTTCTCGGGGTAGAGGTCGGCCACGTAACTCCCATAACCATTGAAAATAGGCGTCGGAAACCGCTCCTGGTCGTCGAGCCAGAACGACTCGGCCTGACTCCAGCGGGGATGGGGGATAAAGGGGTTCACATTGGAGATGAACCCGTACTCGTGGGGCTGGATCTGCCAGAACGTCTCGGGCTGCTTCGAGAGAAGTTCTATCTTGATGATGGCTTTGGGGTTCTTGTAGCCGTACTTCCAGGGAACGATGATGCGTACGGGAGCGCCGTGCTGCTTCAGGAGAGGTTTGCCGTAGACGCCGGTCACGACCATGGCGAGCGCGTTCGTGGCCTCGTCCATGCGAAGACCCTCGCGGTAGGGCCACGGGTAGTAGTGGGCTTCTTGGATTCCGGGCATCTCGCCATTCTTCGCCGCGGACTCGAATCGGAGATACTTGGCGGAGTCTTTCGGCTCCACCCTTTCGATCAGCTTGCGAAGCGGAAAGCCGGTCCAAGGTACGTTCATCGCCCAGCGCTCGACGCAACGGAAGTGGTAGATCCGCTCCTCGTGGTCGAAGCTCAGGAGGTCGTCCAAATCGAGCGTCGAGGGTTTGTGACACTCTCCCGTGATCTCGACCTTCCACGGTTCGACTTCGTAGGCTTCGGTATGACGCCAAACCTCTCCGCCCCGGCCGGGCAGGAACTCGTAGAAGTTGTTGTGTTTCGCCGCGACTTCCCTCGGCGTCAATCGTTTCCGCTCGATGGCCTCGGGGAGCGCGAAGGCCTCGTTCGTTCGTGCGGGGAAGACCTCATCGTTCTCGTAGGGAGGCACCAGCAGCTCGGGCTGAGGTGACGCTAAGAGGCTCGGCCCGGCGGCGATACCGACTCCGAGCGCCGTCAGGAAGCGTCGCCGGTCGAGGAACAGCTCTTCGGCGGTGATCGCGTGGCTCGGGACATTCCCTGGACAAATGTTTTGCACGGCGGGCCTCCGCTAACTAGCGGAGTTTAGCGCGCGGCGAAGTTTTGCGCTCGTTGTCGCTCCCACCAGAGCCCCGCCAGCAGGCCGAGAACTCCTATCACGAGAATCGCTCCCGTGTGAAAGGTCACGATGTGGCGAGGATACGACATGCTGCAATGGAGCCGGTAAATCCCGTCTGTGAGAAGCCCTCCCGCGAGCCCGGAGAGAAGGCCCGCAATCTTGGGTCGAAGGGGAAGGCCCCGAGAAAGCAGCCACAGCACGAGGAGCAACGGCGGCACGCCCAGGAGCGAGATTCCGAGAAAGCACCTCGCTTCCGTCTGCCACCCCGCGACGATCAGACCCCCAGAGTAGTGGAGTGTCCAATACGCCCCGCCAACCTGAATTCCGAGGGCGACCAGAGGAAGGATCGCCCACCAAACCCAGCTCGTCGTCGACTCCGGCGCGCGCTGAACGAGCGCCAGAACGAGAATCCCATAGGCCGCTCCGATGAGGAAGCTGGGCGGACCCCACAGAGGCCAAGCTCCGATGACGGGCGCGTCCGCGCGAAGTCCGAGAACGAGGAGCACCACGCTGAGGGTGAACAGACCAAGGGGAAGTACGACGAGCGCGGTCTGCCATCCCGGACGGATCGGTGTGACCGGAGTCAGGTCACGGGCAATCTCGTCGCGGATCCTTTCGTACGAGCCGTTCCGAATCATCGCCGTTTCATCTCCCGTCATCCCGAGTGACGTTCTCGCGCAGCGCTTGCAGGGCGCGATGGGCTCTCAGCTTGGCCGCGCCCTCGCGAATGCCGAGCATCGCGCCGATTTCTCCGAAGCTGAAGCCCCAGACGTGGTGGAGCAGCACGGCTTCTCGACGCTCGTCGCTCAGCTCTCCGAGCGCTCTGAGAAGGACGCCGCGCGTCGCGAAACCCTCCATCGCGGCCGGCACAGGGATCTCCGGGAGCACGTCGAGCTGCCCCACCTCGAACTTCCTGCGTCGGGTCGAGGCGCGCCGGTCCATCAGATAGACGTACCGCGCGATGGCGAAAGCCCAAGGGGTTACGGGACGGCTCGGAATGTAGCTTCGCCGGGACCGATGCATCTGTAGAAACGTTTCTTGAAGCAGATCTTCCGACAAAGCGTGGTCCCAGGTCAGTGCGGCGAGATATCCCCTCAGCTTGGGTGCGAAATGACGGTACAACTCCTCGAAGGCGGACAGCTTGCCGCGCTGATAAGCGACCATAGCTTCGCTCAGCTCTTTGTCTTCGGCGTGGGTCTCCGTGCTCAACGGATATCTTCCTGCTAGCGAAGACTACCACGACGTGCTCGGAGAGCCCTTCAATCCCGATCATGTTACGAGAGTGCCGCTACGGCGGCGTCGCGTCTATGACGAGGTTCACAGGATCATAACTGCGCGAAGAGGTTGCTAAGAGACTCGGACTACGTGGGATGTGCGAAAGCGGAGTCGCGAATCGCCGTGTGGGGAAGTCCTTCCATCGTGGCCACCTGCAGCACCGTCATGACCTCGCCGCCGCCGACGCCGATGATGGCGGTGCCCAGGATGCGGTTTTCCATCCAACGGACACTCGTGATTGAGACAAGCTCAGACTTTTCACCTCGTGTAGCCTTGTTGACTGGGCCTCTGCCGGCTCGAGGCGTATAGTTCCCGATCCAAGTAGAACAGTACCAATGAAATAAGGGTCTACGCGGATTCGTGTGGGTTGAAGACGGCATTTCTGGGTAATGGCGGAAGGAAAGCCGCCACGATCTTCAGCTTGAGATATTCCTCGTCGCGATAGCCGTAGGCGCGTCGTTGCAGCACACGGATTTTGTTGTTGACCCCTTCAACTAGGCCGAGACTGACTTTGTTCTCCGGATGACAGTAGGAGGCGATACCATCCCAATGGGACTCAATCATACCGGCGAACTTCTGGTACGGATGCAGGCGTTGCCATTTGAGGCTGTCTTTCCAACGAGTGAAAAAGGCGCGAGCGCCGCGTTCGGTGCGGTAATCCCAGAGTTGCCCGAAGGCCTCCTTCAAAATAAAGGCGGTGTTCAGGCGCCGGTTGGCCTGGAGCAACTTTTTGAGTACGCGGCGACCGTCTAGGCTCAGGTTCTCCCGCCGGGAAAGCAAAGTGTAACGCTGCCCCTTGATGTACGACCGGTCCTTGCCGCTGAGGCGTTTGTACTCACCGCGCCGGACCTCATCGAGGGCCTTTGACAGATGACGCATGATATGAAACTTGTCGAAGATGATCCGCGCATTAGGCGCGTTGTGAATCACCGAGTTCCGGAAGGGCTTCCACATATCCATGGCGGCCAGCTTGATACGGGCGCTTTTCTTTCCGCCCAGCGCCTTGAAGAACAAATCGATGTCGGTTTCTTTGCGACCCTCACCGCCCACCCAGATGGGACGCGCCCGCTCCAGGTCGCTGACAATGACGCGATAGTTATGTCCCTTGCGGATGGAGATCTCATCGACACCGATGGCCCGAGGCGCCGGTAGCCCCGCCCGGTCGACCTGCTCTTGCGTGTAGAGCGTATCCAGAGCCTTCACCGTACCGTGGTGCAGACGTTCCATCTCGGCCACCGCCTTGTTCGGCATATCCCGGCACAGCTTGCCCACATGCGTCGCAAAACGCTAGGTGTAGCGCGAGTTGTTCGCCAGCCAGTCTTAGGTGTTCTACATGCACACCGCCGCACCCAGGACAGTTGACGCGCCAACGCTCGTATTCCATATAGATCCGCCAGCCTGCCAACGACAGGTCGCGGACCCGGCACACTTGCTTGTCATAGCGCCCCCGGCACCGTTGCCCACAGTAAGAGCACACAGCTGTTTTTTTCGCCTCTTGAGCTGGATGACGCGGGCGTATCGGTCACCGAATAGACCCTTCAATCCGGCACCAACCACGAAACCTGGCAGCGCAAACAGCGAGCGGATCGACTGGGAATTTTTCACTCGGTTAGCCTATCCTAAAAATGGACCACTTTTCAGCACCTGATGAAGTACTCGATACCTTTTCCACACAATGAGTTACACTGTTTTTCCGTCAGAACTTACCCACACGAATCCGCGTTAACCCCTTTTTCTAATGGATTCGAAATCGAAAGCTCCTGCCAGGTAGATCACAGGGACGAACAATCCGGTGGTACGGTTGAAATAGGCCAGAATGGTAATCAAGTAGAGGAGTCCATGGCGTCGGCGGAGTGTCGCGAGCATCGCTATACAAAAGAACCAGGCTTCAAACAAAGACCAGGGCTTAAAGGAGTGATCCCTTAGTGAAATGGGTATAAGCGCCGCGCAAAACAACGTCCCGACTAGAGACATGAGCGGCGGGTGCCATTTCTTGAGGAAAAAGAAAAGGGTCACAAGAAAAAGCGTGCATCCGACCAAATCAAGGAACCTGTAAGAGAGTGTTACGGCCCTCGAAAGGGACGAGACGCCCAGGCTTCTTAGAGAATTCGCGAGGACGGTCGCCAGAAAGGGGATCAATACGCGATGGTTGTAAGGAGAGGGGGCCGCGCCCTCGACGATCGAGCGGTGAAGCTCAAGCCTGTCGTCACGGCTCGGATATTCTACGATCGTGAAGTAATTGTAGGAGACGGCGGCCGCGACGGAAATCAGTAGAGCCACCGCTACGACATCGTCTTTGTGTTCACGCAACATTACGTTCCCCGTTATTGGTCCAATAGTCTCCAACGCTCGAGAGCAGGTCGTGTCTTTGTAGTGTATGGAACGAGCCGGTCCGTCGTCGAGGCGGACCCGCTTCCCACCTGGGCGAAGGCCTTCGCGAGCGGCTTTCCGTCTGACCGGTTCCGATGACGATGACTTCGTAGTCTCGTGACGGTATGCGGGCACCTTACCATTGCTGTCGGGCTCGGGGTATAAGATGGATTCGATGGACGCGAATCTCGAGATCGCGTGGAGACCCGACTCGCGAACGCGCGAGCGGTCGAACCTCTTGGCCTTGATGCGAGAGGTGGGGATCGACGATTACGATGATCTATACCGCTTCTCGGTAAACGAGCTCGAGGCGTTCTGGGAGAAAACGATCGGCCGCCTCGGCATCCTCTTCGAGAAGGCTCCCGTGCGGATCCTCGACCTGACGAAGGGAGTCCGCGATCCGCGGTGGCTTCCGGGGGCGGAGCTCGAGATCACGAGAAGCTGTTTCATAGCCGCGCCGGACAAACCGGCGATCCTCTTCGGCCGAGAGGAAGGGGGTTCGCCGGAGACGATCACCTACGGTGAGCTCGAGCGGCTCGTCGACCGATTCGCAGCGGGTCTCGACACGCGTGGTTTCCAGAAGAACGACGCGATCGCGCTCTACATGCCGATGACACCCGAATGTGTCGTGGCCTATCTCGGTACGGTACGCGCAGGATGCCGTGTTGTCTCGGTCGCCGACAGTTTTTCGGCGGAAGAGCTCGGGAGAAGGATGCGGATCGCGGATGCCCGCGCGGTCGTGACCGTCTCGAGCTATCGACGCGCGGGCCGCGACATAGGCCTCTACTCGAAGGCTCGGGAGGCCCGGACAGACGAGACGGCGATTGTGCTTCGCCCTCAGACGCTCGACTCAGGAGACCTCGCATGGGACGACTTCTTGTCGGACAAAGGTCTCGAGGCGCACCTCGCCGATCCGTACCACGCTACCAACGTGCTCTTTTCCTCTGGAACGACGGGGGACCCCAAAGCGATCCCCTGGACACAGCTGACGCCGCTGAAGTGTGCGATGGACGCCCACTTTCATCAGGATGTTCACGAGAACGAGGTCGTCTGCTGGCCTACGAACATCGGATGGATGATGGGTCCGTGGCTGATCTACGCGAGCTTGATCAATCGCGCGACGATAGCGCTCTACGAAGGAGCACCGGCCGGCAGGGGCTTCACGGCCTTCGTCGAAGAGTCGGCCGTCTCGATGCTGGGGGTCGTGCCGTCGATGGTCAAGAACTGGCGCGCCAAAGAGAGCGTCGAGGAGGGGGAGTGGTCAAAGCTTCGTCTGTTCAGCTCGACGGGGGAGGCTTCGAACGCGGACGACTATTCGTGGCTGATGAGCCGCGCCGGCTATCGAGCTCCCATCATCGAGTACCTCGGCGGCACTGAGATCGGTGGAGGTCACCTGACGGGAACCGTGCTCCAGCCCGCGTCGCCGGCTACCTTCACCACTCCCGCGCTCGGGACGCGATTCGTGATTCTGGACGAACGCGACTCGCCGGTCCCGGAAGGGAAGATGGGAGAGCTCTACCTGGTGCCCCCCGCTCTCGGTTTGTCGCAGACACTTCTGAACAAGAATCACGACGAGGTCTATTACGGCAAATGCCCGAAGGGGCCGAAGGGGGAAGTGCTGGGGCGTCACGGCGATCAGATCGCGCGGCTCCCGGCGGCTATTTCAAAGCGCAAGGAAGAGCCGATGACACCATGAACCTGGGCGGCATCAAAGTCGGGTCTCTCGAGCTCGAGAGCGTCGTCAACGAGCATCCCTCGGTCTATGAGAGCGCCGCCGTTGCCGTGCAGCCGGGCGGGGAAGGAGCGGAGAAACTCGTCGTTTATGTCGTGCTCCATGGCGATCTCGAGCACGAGACACTGCGGCGCGAGCTGGGTCGCGCCATTGCCGAGCGGCTGAACCCTCTGTTCAAGATTCATGACGTCGTCGCTATCGAGGCTCTACCCCGGACGGCCTCCAACAAAGTCATGAGGCGTAGTTTGCGCCGGCTCTACACCGAAAACGGATAAGATTTTTCGACTCGGACGAGCGGCTGCGCCGTGAAGTCTCTCTGTCGAGGTGTGAAGTGAGGCCGTCGCGCGCCGGCCATTCTGTTGCTAGCATAGACGTATAGCAATAAAACATCGCTGTTGATGCTGTCCCATTCTTGGGATTCTAGCTGGAGCATTTGCATGGAACACGCAGAATTGCTCGATCTCGAGACCTCCGTCCTTCGGACCCTGTGTCTGACTGCCAATTCGGAGAGCTCGACCCACAAGAGTCGCATCGTCGTGGAATTGTCTGAAGGCGACTTCTACTTTCCCATCACCAAGTCGATATTCTCGACCATTTTCGAGATGACTCACTCTGGGACCAACGTGGACGTGACCAGTTTGCAGCGGGCGCTCGCTCGGCGGTCGGTGAGCGTTCCCGACGACTTTTTCGTGGAGGATCTATTCGCTGGCGAAGCACCCTTGATGGAAACGCTCACGGAGTGGATCGGGCATCTGAAGGGGGACGAGCTGAGCCTTCCCTCGGCGGCGGAGGAGAGTCCGGCGCCGAGCCCTCGTCTGACCGAAACGCATCCGACAGTCACGGTCCGTGCTCCGGAACCGCCTCCAGTCGAGGAGCCAACGCCAGAGACCGCACCGGAATCCCCGATGCGGCCGCAGCTGCCGGAAGAGGACGTCGTTCTGCCGGAAAGGGGTGCCCCGCCGCTACGGCAGGCGTCTTAGGAGCCCATGGAGGAGATCCTGGCTCCCGAGAGCGGAGAGTGGCTCCATTATCTGGCGGATCTCACCAAGAAGCAGGGCGAGCACCTGAAGACTGGCTTCGACGGCTTCGATGGTGAGCGAGGCGGTCTCGGCCCCGGGTTGTTGCTCCTCGGTGGCAAGGAGCAGCGCCGGGGTCTCGATTTCTTGAAGCAGCTCGTCGATCAAATCGCCATTCGGTGCCGCGTTCCCTGTCTCTACCTGTCGTTCGAACGTTCGAAAGCGTAGCTGCGCTTGCAGACGCTGTCGCGCTTGTCCGGCGCACCTGCGGAGCAGATTCGATCCGGGAAGTTCAATAAGGACTCCAAGCAGTGGCAGAACATCATTCGGACTGGCGAGCAAGCCGTCGAGTGGCTGCAGCGCATCTACGTTGTCGAGTCGAAGCCGGGTCTCGCCGTCACCCGGATGCGTGAGCTGAGACAAGGCCTCATCGGTTCGGGTGCGGGCGCCTCCTGCCTGATTGCGGTCGACAACCTCGACAAGCTCTCCAGTGAGAGCGATCTCCTGCAATCCGTCGCCGAGCTCAAGGAGCTCGCGGAATCACTCGGCATCGTAGTCATCGGTGCGACCTCGTCGAGCATAGAGCTCGTCCACGAGAAGAGCGCGGACATGGCGGCGATCTTCGTGGAGAAGGAGGGGAAGGTCGTCCTCGAGGTACTGACTGCCGGAGCGTCGAAGCCCCAACCGTTGCACTTCGACTACCATCCCGATACCCATCGATTCGTCGAAACCCCACCTGCGGCTAGCTAGCCACCCTCACCTGGCGAGCTCCGCTCGCCGACCTCTCCCAAAGGGAGAGGTACATCTTCAGGGCTCGAAGACGACGGTGACGATTTGATAGTCGACGGCGGCTGCGGCGACGGCCGCTGCTACGGAGATAGGGTGAGCGCCGGTGAGGCCGTTCGTCGGGTTGATGGTGAGCAGACCGGTGTCGAAGTCAACGTTGTGGACCAGGTTTTGGTGGGCGATCACGGGAACCGCTATCCCGTTGCCCGACATGGTGTTCTGATCGAGGAAGCTAGCGGGATCGCCTTCCACGTCGAGTGCCACGAGCTGGTAGGTGACGGATGTGTCGACTTTGGTTCTGATCTCCGGGATGTCGGCGAGGAAAGGCGCGCTGTTGATTGTATCCGGCGTGACGTTGACCCGAAACGTCCGGCTCGCCTCCTGTCCGCTCGGATTTCGAGCTGTGACAGTCACGTTCACGGAACCGGTCGCGCCCTCGGGCGCTTTGAGCATCAGGACACCGTTCTGCTCGTCGACGAAGCTCTCGGCAGCCTCGATGACGACATCGTCCACCGGTCGGTCACCCTCATCACCGCCGACAGCCACGTTGCTGATGGCCTCGCGAACGTCCTCACCTCGGACGAGGATTCCGAAGATGGAGTATTGGAAGTCCAAGTTTCGTTGCGGCCCTTCGGTGACGAAAAACTGCGAGTTGTTCGAGTCGTCCACCGCCTTGGCCATGGAAAGTAGCCCGGTCCGATTGTGCTGGAGATCGACGTGGAACTGATCGGCGAAGTTGGGGAGCTCGGAGCCTCCGGTGCCCGTGCCCGTGGGGTCACCGCCCTGGATGACGAAGTTATCGATCACCCGGTGGAAAATCACGCCGTTGTAGAATCCGCCGTCCGCCAGCTCCGCGATCCGGTCGGTGGCTCGACGCGCGCGACCGTCGAATAGCTCGAAAACCATCACTCCGAAGTCGGCGACTCGGATCCTGAGGCTTCGATTGCCCTCGAGAGCGGTGGCGGTGACGAGCCCGTCGCTCGTGGTGGCCGTGTAGCTGATGGCTTGCCCCGCCGCGTCCTGGCCCCGCAGCGGAATGTGCAGCGGTGAGCCCGAGAGAATGTTGGTCTCCGGGATCTCCTCAAGGGACGGTTGGCCGAAGCCCGGGTTTGCGGCGAGCGCGAGGCCGCCGGCAAGGACGGCGGAAGCAAGGCGACAATTCATGGCGTATGGCCCGAAGCCTAGCACAACCTCGATGCCTTCTGCCGAGCGGTTTATTCGTCTTGATCCTCTCTTCTCCTCTCGCTAATATATATCGGACCCAGAAGGTCCTATATTGCTATGTATTTAGTACGTGGTGATTTAGCGGTTGACACCTCGGCCGGGCCGCGACTATTATATATCCGACCAGATTAGTCGTAGTTATAAGAGCGCGCCGTCGCGCTGGAAAACAGTCAATGCTGCAGTTATCGAAGAAAGTGGACTACGCGCTCATCGCACTGATGCACCTCGCCCAGCAGGGGGACCGCACGTCGTGGAGTGCGCGGGAGATTGCCGCGGGCTACGGCATGCCTCAGGACTTGCTTGCGAAGATTCTCCAGAAGCTCGCGCGCGAAGGGATCGTCGCCTCCCAACAGGGAACCAAGGGGGGCTATAGCCTCGCCCACCCGGCGACGGCTATCGACGTCGTTCGGGTCATCGAGGCGGTCGACGGCCCCCTTTCACTCACGCAGTGCGTTACCGAGCTGGGGAACTGCGATCAATTCGATACCTGCAACATCAAGAGCCCACTGCACCGTCTGAACGATCAAGTCATCCGGATGCTGGCCGGCGTCACAATCGCGAAGATGTGCGAAGAGGATTTCGCGAGCTTGACAGAAAATCTAGGCTCGACCCAATTGCCGGTCATTCAGCCTCTAGGCAGCCGGTAGGCAGCCATAAGCCCTAGGCACCCATAGGAGACATCACTGGCCATGAGCACCTCGACCGAGAAAATTCACGAGCTGGTCGACAAGGACTACAAGTACGGCTTCGTCACCGAGATCGAATCGGACACGATCCCCAAAGGGCTGAACGAGGGTGTCGTTCGGACGATCTCCGCGAAGAAGGAGGAGCCGACCTGGCTTCTCGAGTGGCGTCTGAAGGCCTATCGGCACTGGCTCACTATGACGGAGCCCGATTGGCCCAACGTGCACTATCCGCCAATCGACTATCAGGACCTTCGCTACTACTCTGCTCCGAAGCAGCAGAAAGACAAGCCGAAGAGCCTCGAAGAGGTCGACCCCGAGCTGCGTCGCACCTACGAGAAGCTCGGCATTTCGCTCGAGGAACAGGGGCGTCTCGCGGGCGTCGCGGTCGACGCCGTTTTCGACAGCGTCTCGGTCGCGACGACGTTCAAGGGTAAGCTGTCCGAGCTCGGCATTATCTTTTGCAGCTTTTCGGAGGCGGTCCGAGAGCATCCCGATCTCGTACGGAAGTACCTGGGAACCGTCGTCCCCTATACCGACAATTTCTTCGCCACGTTGAACTCCGCCGTCTTCAGTGATGGGTCCTTCGTCTACGTGCCCAAGGGCGTTCGATGTCCGATGGAGCTCTCGACCTATTTTCGGATCAACGCATCGGAGACCGGGCAGTTCGAGCGCACGCTCATCGTGGCCGAGGAAGGCAGCTACGTCAGCTACCTGGAAGGCTGTACGGCGCCGATGCGCGACGAGAATCAGCTCCACGCCGCCGTCGTCGAGCTCGTCGCTCTCGATCGGGCCGAGATCAAATACTCGACTGTCCAGAACTGGTATCCCGGCGACAAGGAGGGTAAAGGCGGGATCTATAACTTCGTCACGAAGCGTGGCAAGTGCGCCGGCGTCGCCTCCAAGATCTCCTGGACCCAGGTCGAGACGGGCTCCGCGATCACGTGGAAGTACCCCAGTTGTGTGCTGCTCGGAGACGACTCCGTCGGCGCGTTCTATTCGGTGGCCCTGACGAACAACTACCAGCAGGCCGATACCGGCACCAAGATGATTCACATCGGCAAGAACACCCGGAGCACGATCATCTCCAAGGGAATCTCTGCCGGACGCGGTCAGAATACCTATCGAGGTCAAGTGAAGATCCAGAAGAGCGCCGCAAACGCGCGCAACTATTCCCAATGCGATTCGCTTCTGATCGGTGATCGATGCGGAGCGCATACCTTTCCTTATATCGAAGTGAAGAACCCCACCGCCCAGATGGAGCACGAAGCGACGACATCGAAGATCGGTGAAGACCAGCTCTTCTATTGCAATCAGCGCGGCGTCTCGACCGAAGACGCGGTTTCGATGATCGTCAATGGCTTTGCCAAAGAAGTGCTTCGAGAGCTCCCCATGGAGTTCGCGGTCGAGGCGCAGAAGCTTCTAGGCATCAGCCTCGAGGGCAGCGTCGGGTAACGGGAGACGAGAGAGAACATACGATGACAGCCACGATCGAGATCAAGAACCTACACGCGAGGGTGGAGGGGAACGAAATCCTCGACGGAATCGACCTGACGATCCAGCCCGGTGAGGTCCACGCCCTCATGGGGCCGAACGGCTCAGGCAAGAGTACCCTCGCCCAGGTGCTGGCGGGACGCGACACCTACGAGGTCACCCAGGGCGAAGTCATTTATCGTGGCAAAGATCTCTTGGCGATGTCCGCGGAGGATCGCGCCTGCGAGGGTGTTTTCCTGGCGTTCCAGTACCCCGTCGAGATCCCGGGCGTCAACAATACTTATTTCCTCAAGGCCGCGCTCAACTCGATTCGCAAACACCGGGGTGAGGAAGAGCTCGACGCCATGGACTTCCTCGCGCTCGTGCGAGAGAAGATCAAGCTCGTCGAGATGAACGAAGACTTGATCAGCCGCCCCGTCAACGAAGGTTTCTCTGGCGGGGAGAAGAAGCGCAACGAGATTTTTCAGATGGCCGTTCTCGAGCCTCAGTTCGCGATTCTCGACGAGACCGACTCGGGGCTCGATATCGATGCCTTGAAGACCGTCGCGGACGGTGTCAATTCGTTGCGAAGCCCCGAGCGATCGATACTGGTCATCACCCACTATCAGCGGCTCCTGAACTACGTCGTTCCCGATTTCGTGCACGTGCTTTTCGACGGTCGCATCGTGGAATCGGGCGGCAAGGAGCTCGCCCTGAAGCTCGAGAAAGAGGGTTACGGCTGGCTCGAGTCGAGAGCGAGTTGACCGGCGTCGCGTCATGAAATCCATCGAAAGGTACGAGTCCCAGTTTCGCGAGCTGTTCGGCAAGGCTTCTGGAGAGCCGCCTTGGCTTGCTCAAGCACGGCGTGCGGCGCTCGACCGTTTCCTCGAGAAGGGCTTCCCCCGTACGGACCAAGAGGAATGGCGCTTCACCAATGTCGCTTCGTTGAGCGCGACGGCCTTCGATCCGGCGAAGCCCGTCGATGGTGGGCCAGCCACGGCACTCTTGGAAGAGCTTCGATTCGGCGAGTGGAAACGCCACGAGCTCGTCTTCGTGAACGGGCGTTTCGAAGAGAAGTTGTCCTCCCTGGGCGAATTGCCGGAGGGCGTTGTCGTGGAACCGCTCGCGAGAGCTCTCGTGGATCGAGGAGACGTGCTCGAGAGCGTTCTGGGCGAGAGGGAAGGCGGCGACGAGACGCCGTTCTACGAGCTCAACCGGGCCTTCATAGTCGATGGAGCTTTCGTCCACGTTCCCAAGAATGTCGTCGTGGAGGAGCCGCTCCACCTGGTTTTCCTGACCGTTTCGGGTGAACGGACGATCGTGAGCCATCCGGTCAACGTCGTTCTCGCCGAAGCCGGGAGCCAGATTCGTATCGTGGAGACTTACGGAGGCTTGGAGGGTGAGGTCTATCTCACGAACGCGGTGACGGAAATCCGGGCGGAGGAGAGCGCGGTCGTCGATCACTACAAAGTGCAGCGTGAGAGCTCGGCCGCCTTTCATATCGCGACCTCGAGCTTCGTTCAGAAACGGAACGCGACTCTCTCGAACTACTCGCTGTCGCTTGGCGCTCGGCTCGCACGTAACGATATCTGGGCCCTGCTCGACGGTGAGGGCACCGACGTCACGCTGAACGGCCTCTACGTCGTTCGAGGAACCCAGCACGTGGACCATCACACGGTCATCGACCACAAACGGCCGCACGGCACGAGCCGTGAGCTCTACAAAGGTATTCTGGACGATGCGGCTAGCGGAGTTTTCAACGGGCGTATCATCGTCCGCGAGGATGCGCAAAAGACGGACTCCGAGCAACAGAACAGGAACTTGTTGTTGTCTCGAGACGCCCTCGTGAACACCAACCCGCAGCTCGAGATCAATGCCGACGACGTCAAATGCGCCCACGGTGCGACGATTGGGCAACTCGACAGCGAAGCCCTTTTCTACCTGCGGTCGCGAGGCATCGACCTCGAGCAGGCCCGGAAGATTCTGACCCGGGCCTTCATGGCGGATATCAGCGAACGGATTCGCATCGCCGCGGTGCGCGACAGGCTTGGCGAGATCCTCTTCGCCGAAGCGGCCTAGTACCTTTGGACCTAGTGTCTTTGGAGGAGACAGCGATGAGCAGTTTGACGAGTTCCACCCATCTTGCCTCGAAGAGCGGAAGCAAACGCGCCTTCGACGTCGAACGCATCCGAAAGGACTTTCCAGGGCTTCACCAGGACGTCAAGGGGAACCCGCTCGTATATCTGGACAATGCCGCCAGCGCCCAGAAGCCGCAGCGAGTCATTGATGCGGTCTCCGAGCTCTACGCTCACGACTACGCCAATATCCATCGAGGTGTGCACGAGCTCTCCCAACGAGCGACGAGGGCCTACGAAGGAGCACGACTGACGGCACAGCGGTTCGTGAACGCGTCTTCGGAGCGCGAGATCGTCTTCGTGCGCGGCACTACCGAAGCCATCAACCTCGTGGCCCAGACCTACGGCCGCGCCAATGTGACTGAGGGCGACGAGGTGCTCATCACGACGATGGAGCATCACTCGAACATCGTGCCCTGGCAGATGCTCTGCGAGCAGCAGAAGGCGGTGCTCAAGGTCGTGCCCATCGACGACCGGGGTGAGCTCGAGATGGAGGCCTTCAAGTCACTTCTCGGGCCTCGCACCAAGATCGTTGCTGTGGGACACGTCTCGAACGCCTTGGGTACGATCAATCCGATCCGCAATATCGTCGAGCGCTGTCACGAGCGCGACGTGCCGGTTCTCGTGGACGGCGCGCAGGCCGCGCCTCACCTAGCCATCGACGTAGCGGCCCTGGGGTGCGATTTCTATACCATCTCCGCGCACAAGATGTTCGGTCCCACTGGAATCGGTATTCTCTACGGGAAAGAGGCACTGCTCGAAAAGATGCCCCCCTATCAGGGCGGCGGCGACATGATTAGCTCGGTGAGTTTCGAGAAGACGACCTATAATCGTCTTCCGTTCCGCTTCGAGGCCGGGACTCCCAATATCGCGGGCGCCGTGGGTTTCGGCGCGGCGATGGATTATCTGACCGAGGTCGGCCTCGACGCCGTCTCGGCTTACGAGGAAGAGCTCTTGGACTATGGAACACAAGCCCTGCGAGCGGTACCCGGGGTTCGCCTCATCGGTGAAGCGCGTCACAAGGCCAGCGTTCTCTCTTTCGTCCTTCAGGGCGTTCATCCCCACGACATCGGGACGATCCTCGATCAAGAGGGCGTTGCCGTCCGGACCGGGCACCACTGTGCCCAGCCGGTCATGGACCGCTACGGAGTTCCCGCGACCGCCCGGGCATCTCTCGCGCTCTACAACAACCGCGCCGACATCGATCGCCTCGTCGCGGCTCTTCAGACGGTTAAAGAGGTTTTCGGCTGACGATGGATCTGAGAGACCTCTACCAGGAAGTCATCCTGGATCACAGCAAGAAGCCCAGGAATTTCCGTGAGCTTCCCAATGCCTCCCGGGTGGCCAAGGGACATAATCCATTGTGCGGCGACCGCATTACGCTCCAGCTCGTCGTCGATGAGAACGGCGTGATCCAGGACGTCGGCTTCCAGGGTGCGGGGTGCGCGATATCGACGGCCTCCGCCTCGATGATGACGGAAGTCCTCAAGGGAAAATCCGAGAAGGACGTCGAGGCCCTCTTCACCGCGTTCCACGACCTTGCGACCGGCAAGGACGACACAGCGGATGCGGAACGTCTGGGCAAGCTCGCCGTTTTCGCCGGTGTGCGAGACTATCCGGTGCGCGTGAAGTGTGCCACCCTCGCTTGGCACACGATGCGGGCGGCTCTTGCGGAGCAAGGGGAAGCGGTATCAACGGAGTAAATATGGAAGATCAGCAAGAGAAAGTGCCAGAGAAAGTGCCAGAGAACGTGGAAGACACGAGTCTCGAGGAGCGGGTCGTCGAGGCTCTGAAGACGTGCTACGACCCCGAGATTCCCGTCGACATTCATGAGCTCGGTCTCATTTACAAAGTCGAGATCAAAGAGGGCGGCGAGGTCGAGATCGACATGACGCTAACCTCCCCCGCTTGTCCCGTCGCGGGATCGCTCCCTCCCGAAGTGGAGAACAAGATCGCGGCTCTCGAGGGTGTGAGCTCGGCCAAGGTCACCGTCGTCTGGGAGCCCGTTTGGACTCCCGAGAAGATGACGGAAGCCGCCCGGCTTCAGCTCGGGATGTTCTGACGGCAGGCTCTCGTGCGATCGCCGATTCGCACCGCTTTCGTTCTCCTGTTTTTCAGTCTGTCCGCGGCCGACGCTCAGTCGACGAAGAAGCTCACCATCGAGACCATCTTTGGTGGAGAGCTCTCGTCTCCGGCCCCAACTCAGGTTCGCTGGACCCCGGATGGGAATCTGAGCTTCTTCCTGTCCGCCGCGGGCGGGCGAGAGCTTTGGCTTCATAACGTAACGACGGGCGAGCGCCAGGTGCTCCTGGACACCGAAGTTTCGAGAGAGTTTGCGCCGTCCCCGGGCCAAGCGACCGACGACGAGCGCGAGCGCACGCGACGCACCCGCTTCGGCGTGCCGGACTACCTCTGGTCGCCGGATGGCTCCACCCTTTTGCTTACGAGCTCGGGCCGCGTCGTGCTCTACAACTTGGCCTCGAATCGGGCGACGACGCTGGCGCCCGGCAAGCACGCTGTAATCGACCCGAAGTTCTCGCCCGATGGGAGTTCGGTCGCCTTCGTCTTCGAGCACGACTTGTGGGTCGTGCCGATCGGCGGTGGTGAAGAGCGTCGCGTCACCTTTGGCGGCAGCGAGCTGATTTTGCACGGCGACCTCGACTGGATCTATCAGGAGGAGCTCTCGGTGCGTAGGGGCTATCGCTGGTCGCCCGATAGCCAGCGGATCGCTTACCTCGAGATGGACGAGACGCTGGTCCCGACCTATCCCATCGTCGAGCAGATATCCCGCCAGGCGACGGTAGATTTCCAGCGCTACCCGAAACCGGGAGACCCGAACCCGAGAGTCCGCGTCGGAATCGTGGAGGTCGCGACGGCGAGGAGCGTCTGGATCGATCGAGCCGCCGAGTACATCCCCCGGATCGACTGGCGCGACGCGGAGACGTTGGCGGTTCAGCTTTTGAATCGGGGACAAGACGAGCTCGAGCTCGTCTATGTGGACGCTCGAACCGGCCGTTCGCGTTCGGCTCTGATGGAGACCGATCCCTATTGGGTCAACGTTACGGACGATTTGTTGTTTCTCGCAGCGAGCGACTCCTTTTTGTGGACATCGGAGCGAACGGGTTTCCGCCACATCTACCTCTATCGAGGGGACGGTGAGCTCGAACGTGCTCTGACTACGGGCGAGTGGCAAGTCTCGTCGATCGAAGGTCTGGACGAGGCTCGAGACGTCGTGTACTTCACCGCCAATCGGGACAACCCCATCGGGGACGACCTGTTTCAGGTAAGGCTCGACGGTACCGGCATCGAGCGGCTGACGGACGGTCGGGGCACGCACGCCATCCAAATGAGTCCCACAGCCGACCGCTACCTCGATAGGCGATCCTCGATGATGGATCCGCGTGGCGAGAGGCTAGTGGAGATCGCGAGCGGTGACGAGGTGAGCTTTCATGAGGCGATGCCTCTCGGGGACTACGATCTCGTGCCGCCCGAGAGGCTGCTTCTAGACACCCCCGATGGCGCCAAAGTCTCCCTGCTTGTCATGAAGCCGCGAGAGCAGGAGCCTGACAGGAAGTATCCATTGGTCGTCAACGCCTACGGCATGCCCGGATTCCCCACGATCCGTGACCGCTGGGGCGGAAGTCGATTCCTCTTTCATCAATTCCTCGTCCAGCAAGGCTACGTCGTGGCCCAAATCGACGATCGGAGCTCGGCGATCTGGGGTCACAAGTATGCTGCTCTCGCGGACCATGACATCGGTCCTATGGCCGCCCGGGATCACGAGGTAGCGGTCGAGTATCTGACGTCGCTGCCTTACGTCGACAACGATCGCACGGGAATCTGGGGTTGGAGCGGGGGCGGGTTCACTGCGGCGTTTCACATGACGCACACCAGGCTCTTCAAGATCGGTATCGCGGGAGCTCCAGTGACGGACTGGCATCTCTACGATTCGATCTATACCGAGCGCTACATGGGAACGCCAGACGAGGATCCCGAAGCCTACGAGAGGACCTCACCCGTCGAGGCTGCGTCCGACTACAGCGGGCGCCTGCTTCTGATTCACGGAAGCCTGGACGACAACGTACATCCGCAGAATACGTTCCAGCTCATCAAGACTCTGATCGAGAACAGAATGCAGTTCGACTTGATGTTCTACCCGAACAAGACTCACGGTATCCGAGGCCAAAACGAGGTCATCCACCTCTGGACGATGGTCTTCGAATACCTGGAGAGGCACCTCAAGTAGATCGGTGCCGAAGCGTTGGTATAGGCGCTCCAGTAGGTGGTCCAAGGGTCACACAAACACCGGTCTCCGCGAATCAGGACCTGGCGGGATTGATGCTTGCGAGAACTGTCGGCGAAGAGCTCCATCAGATTGTCCAGTTCGAAATGAAGGTCGAGTGGTAGGTGATTGGCGGCGTTCTACTCGAGCCGTGCGTGAATCCTAATGCACGTACTCGGCACTACCGCAATGTGACGGTAGCGGAAGTGATCATGAGGATGGCTGAAGATGATGTCGTCGGGACTCATTGGCGACTGCCTATCTGATCGCTCGGGTTTCTTCCTTACTTGGCTCTATTCAACGAGCGTGGAATTGGTTGCAGTGCTCAGACTTCATAGAATCACGAACGAGAAGACAACAACCATGTCGACCGCAAGCAGCACGACGTAGAAACTCAGGATGAGCCCGCTCGTAGATAGCAATCGGGGTAGGGCTAGGCCACGCCATTCCATTGGCGTCATCATCTCCGCGGTTTCCGGAATCACACCCTTGGGATTTTTGGTGGTCCTTACAAGGCCAAGATGGTGTTCCGCTTGATATATCCAACCAAGTTTAACTTTCATTAGCTGTCTGTGGCGGCAGGTCATGAGTGCGCCTAGGATAGAAAAAACAGCTGCAAAAAACCCGGAAAACCCTGCCACAATCGGGACAGGGCCCGATGCGTCGGAGACAAGATTGACGAGCTGGATTAGCCCAAGGTGGGCTCCAGTAACGACGCCTAGTGAACCGCCCGGGTTTTCCGGAGACTGTTTTAGTTGAGTCTCGCCATCTCTAGCGAGCCTTCCTGCGACCGATAGTAGTTCATCTCGTACTCGACGGGGGAGACATTTCCGATCGGCTCCAAGAGTCGTTGCGTGTTGTACCAATGGACCCACTCGAGGGTGGCGAACTCAACGTCTTCGAGACCACGCCAGGGCCCACGTCGACGGATCACCTCGGTCTTGTAGAGGCCGATGATGGATTCAGCCAAAGCGTTATCGTAAGAGTCGCCTCGGCTGCCGACGGACGGCTCAATACCCGCCTCGGCGAGCCGCTCGGTGTAACGGGTCGAGACGTACTGCACGCCGCGATCGCTGTGATGCACCAATGGATCTTCTGGGTTTAGTCGGCGCTCGTGCAGCGCCTGCTCCAACGCATCGAGAGCGATGCCTGCAGTCAACGATGTCGTCGCTCGCCAACCGACGATGAGTCGAGCGAAGACGTCGATGACGAAGGCGACATACACGAAGCCGCGCCACGTGGCAATGTAGGTCAGGTCCGAGACCCAGAGCTCGTTCGGGCGTGTGGCGTTGAAGTCGCGCTCCACGAGGTCCATCGGGCGAGCGCCGCTCGAATCCGGCTTCGTCGTCTTGAATCGACGTCCACGGACCGCGCCCTGGAGACCCATTTCACGCATCAGACGGGCCACCGTGCATCGAGCCACGTCGCGGCCCTCACGGCACAGCTGACGCCAGACCTTGCGCACGCCATACACGTCAAAGTTCTCTTGCCGTACACGACGAATCTCGCCGCGGAGTTGGACGTCGCGCTTCGCTCTCGCTGGCTGGCGGCTTGGGTCCTTCTCTCTCGCTTTCTGCTCGTAATAGGTCGACGGGGCGATCGGAAGCATCCGGCAGATCGGCTCGACCCCGTAATTTTCACGGTTCGCGTCCACGAACAACACATTCACCTCTGTCGGCGGTCGAGCTCCGCCTGGGCGAAAAACGCCGACGCCTTGCGAAGGATCTCGTTCGCCCGCTTTAGCTCACGGTTCTCTCGCTCAAGCTCCTTCAGCCGCTGACGCTCGTCCGTCGTCAGTCCCGCTCGTTTCCCAGCATCACGCTCTGCTCGCCGCACCCACGTGCGTAGCGTTTCCCGCGTACAGTCAATCTTCGACGCAATCGATGAGATCGCTGACCACTGAGATTCGTGCTGAGCCTGCTGGTCGAAAACCATCCGCACTGCGCGCTCTTTTACCTCCGGTGAATACCTGCTTCGTCTTGTCATGACTCCATCCTCTCAAGAGTTGGGGTCTCCGGGAAACCCGGGGCGGTTCATACTTCGTGTCGACCGTAGGCTTGGACGAAGAGATGGTCCGCAAGTACATTCGTGACCAAGAGCAGGAGGACCAACGTCTGGACCAGCTGAATATGGACTGGTCGGGCTCGTAGTTGGGGAGCAAGATCGACCCCTTTAGGGGGCTCATGAACAGCCCCTTCGAGGGGCTCTTATGAATAGGCCCCCGGCCTTGCCGGGGGTCACTTTAACTTTGGCGGCGTTCCGGAAGCCGTCCCTGCCCGGGCTGACACGCGGCCATCACGCTCGCAATGAGGAAAACGAGACCAAGCAGCAAAACCTTCGCCCCCCAGGTGGTTTCGCTTCCGGGTTGGGTCGGAAAGAAAAAGAGGGTCTACGCGGATTCGTGTGGGTTGAAGACGGCATTTCTGGGTAATGGCGGAAGGAATGCCGCCACGATCTTCAGCTTGAGATATTCCTCGTCGCGATAGCCGTAGGCGCGTCGTTGCAGCACACGGATTTTGTTGTTGACCCCTTCAACTAGGAGGCGCAGACGTTCCATCTCGGCCACCGCCTTGTCCGGCACAGCTTGCCCACATGTGACCTTGCCCAGGAAAAGTGGACAGGTTGATTATCTCGCATGAGCCGTTTTGAGGTCATGAATCCGTTCGAACACCATTGGGCTGTTGTAATCGAGTGACGAGTGGAGTCGATACGGATTGTAGAACCCCTCGATGTAGCTCGCGACGGCGTCTTTGGCCATACGTCGTGTTGGCCAACTACATCGGTGGAGGAGCTCGGTCTTGAGCGTGCCGAAGAAGCTCTCGGTCACGGCGTTGTCCCAACAATTACCCTTGCGGCTCATCGAGCACGGCCTGGTAAGACGCAGCCGCGTATTGAGTACCACGGTCTGAATGATGCACCAAGCCACTTCCAGGCAGACGGCGCCCCAAGGCCATGTGAAGCGCCTCGAGAGCAAGCTCTGCGCGCAGGTGGGACTGCATCGCCCAGCCGACGACACGACGCGAGAACAGATCGAGGATGACCGCCAAGTAGAGCCAGCCTTCCCAAGTCCGGATGAAGGTTATGTCCGTCACCCAGAACTGGTTCGCTCGTTCGGCTTCGAAGTGCCAGCCGAGCACGTTGGGCGCGATAGGGCGATCGTGCTTGCTGTCGGTCGTGCGGCGAAAACGCTTGCTGGGCAGGCCCTGCAGGCCCATCTCACGCATCAGCCGTGCCACTCGCTGCTTGCCCACCTCGACGTTCTCCCCGTCAAGCTGGCGACGTACACGCTCCCTGCCGTAGGTACCACGGCTATGGGCGTGGATCGCTTGGATGCGCAGCTTCAGCTTCCCATCCTCACACTGTCGCCTGCTGGGCGCGCGCTTCATCTGAGCGTAGTAGCCGCTGGTCGATACCCTCAGGACTCGGCACATCACCCGCACCGGGTAGTTGGCCCGCTCCGCGTGAATGAACTTGAATCTCATTCGCTTTCCTTCGCGAAGAAGGCCGCCGCCTTTTTTAATATTTCTCGCTCTTGCTCCAACGTACGCACTCGACGCCGTAGCGAACGGAGCTCATCACGTTCCGCCGTCGTCAGAGCCTTGCGTGGACCTTCACCGTGATCAACTTTGTATTGTTTCACCCAGTTTCGAAGGGCCGATTCCGTCAGGTCCAGTTCCTTAGCGACCTGGCCGATGCTGCGCTCGCCCTCCCTGAACAGCCGGACCGCTTCCTTCTTGAACTCCCCCGTGAACTTCCTGCGTCGTCGTTCTCCCATGGACGCCTCCAGGCGCATTGTCGCGCCTCGGTTGATGTCCACAAAACCCGGGCAGGGTCACATGCGTCGCAAAACGCTAGGTGTAGCGCGAGTTGTTCGCCAGCCAGTCCAGGTGTTCTACATGCACACCGCCGCACCCGGGACAGTTGACGCGCCAACGCTCGTATTCCAGATAGATCCGCCAGCCTGCCAACGACAGGTCGCGGACCCGGCACACTTGCTTGTCATAGCGCCCCCGGCGCCGTTGCCCACAGTAAGAGCACACAGCTGTTTTTTTCGCCTCTTGAGCTGGATGACGCGGGCGTATCGGTCACCGAATAGACCCTTCAATCCGGCACACCACGAAACCTGGCAGCGCAAACAGCGAGCGGATCGACTGGGAATTTTTCACTCGGTTAGCCTATCCTAAAAATGGACCACTTTTCAGAACCTGATGAAGTACTCGATACCTTTTCCACACAATGAGTTACACTGTTTTTCCGTCAGGACTTACCCACACGAATCCGCGTAGACCCGAAAAAGAAAGGGTGAGGGAAGTCTACATTAGCTCGGGTGTGGCTTCCACCTGCTAAGTTGCGGCTCTAGATGACACTCCGTGAAGGCATAACGCAAGGTCGACGTAGCCCTATTCTTTCGCGCCGGCTTTCTTGAGCAGCTCAGCGATCTCGGAGTGACCAGACAGGGTGGCCTTCCGGAGGGGCGTCTCCCCGCCCTCGGTTTTCGCGTTCACATCGCCGCCGGCTTTGATTAGAATTTCCACCGTCTCCGTCGCACCAAACGCTGCAGCGTAGATCAGTGGGGTCATCCCACCTATGGTTTTCGCATTCACCTGCGCCCCTTGGTCTAGCAAGGCTTGCGTGGTCTTGGCTCGGCGGCCCATAGCGGCCAGTATGAGCGGGGTGCGACCGTCCCGATCGCTCGCATTCACCTTCGCCCCTTTGCTGAACAGGAGGTGGAGGACCTCGAGGTGATCGTTCGCCGCCGCGGCCATCAGGGCAGTCTCCTCATCGGTCGTTTTTCCATTGACCTCGGCCCCTTTTTCGAGCAAGGCCTCGACGATACGAATGTTCCCGCCCATGGCGGCCGCCAATAGGGGAGTCAACTTGGCTTGCGGATTCACCTCGGCGCCCGCCGACAGCAACGTCTCAACCATCTCCGGACGACGATTCACTGCTGCCAGGGTCAGGGCGGTTTCGTCTTTGTCGCTTTTCGCGTTCACCTCGGCACCGGCCTGGAGCAGGAGGCGAAGGCTGTCAAGATGCCCCATCTCCGCAGCGCCCATCAACGCCGTCTTGCCGTCCTTCCTAGTCGCGGCGTTCACGTTGGCGCCGGCACCCAACAGAAGACGTAGCACGTCAACGTGACCACCAGCAGCGGCGAGCTGCAATGCGGTGATTCCACGCTGGTCTCTGGCGCTGCTATCGGCACCGGCCCGCAGCAAGGTCCTCACGGTCTCTTCGTAGCCCCCTTCGGCAGCCAGCATGAGCGCGGTCTGGCCGGGCCGGAAGCCGAAGATCTCCTCTTCGACGGTAGCGTTCACATCCGCACCTTGCGCGAGCAGAATCGGCACGAGGTCCGCGAGACCGTTCATCGCCACGCCCATAAGAAAGATGGGTTAACGCGGATTCGTGTGGGTAAGTTCTGACGGAAAAACAGTGTAACTCATTGTGTGGAAAAGGTATCGAGTACTTCATCAGGTGCTGAAAAGTGGTCCATTTTCAGGATAGGCTAACCGAGTGAAAAATTCCCAGTCGATCCGCTCGCTGTTTGCGCTGCCAGGTTTCGTGGTTGGTGCCGGATTGAAGGGTCTATTCGGTGACCGATACGCCCGCGTCATCCAGCTCAAGAGGCGAAAAAAACAGCTGTGTGCTCTTACTGTGGGCAACGGTGCCGGGGGCGCTATGACAAGCAAGTGTGCCGGGTCCGCGACCTGTCGTTGGCAGGCTGGCGGATCTATCTGGAATACGAGCGTTGGCGCGTCATCTGTTCTGGGTGCGGCGGTGTGCATGTAGAACACCTAGACTTGCTGGCGAACAACTCGCGCTACACCCAGCGTTTTGCGACGCATGTGGGCAAGCTGTGCAGGGATATGCCGAACAAGGCGGTGGCCGAGATGGAACGTCTGCACCACGGTACGGTGAAGGCTCTGGATACGCTCTACATGCAAGAGCAGGTCGACCGGGCGGGGCTACCGGCGCCTCGGGCCATCGGTGTCGATGAGATCTCCATCCGCAAGGGACATAACTATCGCGTCATTGTCAGCGACCTGGAGCGGGCGCGTCCCATCTGGGTGGGCGGTGAGGGTCGCAAAGAAACCGACATCGATTTGTTCTTCAAGGCGCTGGGCGGAAAGAAAAGCGCCCGTATCAAGCTGGCCGCCATGGATATGTGGAAGCCCTTCCGGAACTCGGTGATTCACAACGCGCCTAATGCGCGGATCATCTTCGACAAGTTTCATATCATGCGTCATCTGTCAAAGGCCCTCGATGAGGTCCGGCGCGGTGAGTACAAACGCCTCAGCGGCAAGGACCGGTCGTACATCAAGGGGCAGCGTTACACTTTGCTTTCCCGGCGGGAGAACCTGAGCCTAGACGGTCGCCGCGCACTCAAAAAGTTGCTCCAGGCCAACCGGCGCCTGAACACCGCCTTTATTTTGAAGGAGGCCTTCGGGCAACTCTGGGATTACCGCACCGAACGCGGCGCTCGCGCCTTTTTCACTCGTTGGAAAGACAGCCTCAAATGGCAACGCCTGCATCCGTACCAGAAGTTCGCCGGTATGATCGAGTCCCATTGGGATGGTATCGCCTCCTACTGTCATCCGGAGAACAAAGTCAGTCTCGGCCTAGTTGAAGGGGTCAACAACAAAATCCGTGTTCTGCAACGACGCGCCTACGGCTATCGCGACGAGGAATATCTCAAGCTGAAGATCGTGGCGGCTTTCCTTCCGCCATTACCCAGAAATGCAGTTTTCAACCCACACGAATCCGCGTAGACCCAGAAAGATCACACCGTACTCTGGGTTGGACGGCGGCTTGGCACCGGCCTCGAGTAAGAGGCCTACCGTTTCGGCGTCACCGCCTTGGACTGCCACCAGCAAGGCATTGATGCCTCCCTCCATGGTGGCCTTCACGTCGACGCCCGATTCGAGCAGCACTCGCACGACGCTGGCTTGTCCCTCGAGTGCCGCGAACATCAATGGAGTGAGACCGTGCTCGAGCTCGATGTTCACGTCTGCTCCATGCGCAATCGCGGCGCGGACCCAGTCCGCATCTCCGAACTCCAGCGCGCCAACCAAAGAGGACTCGTCCATGTCTTTCCACGTGGTTTCGTGTGTCAGCGCATCGATCGTTTTCTGGAGAGTCCAGAGCTCGACCGGCTCCCAAAGGCCATAGTCGAGGATGACTTTCTCCGTAGAGTCCTTTAGCTCCACACGGATGGTGACGGTCTTGCCATGGAGCTCCGGTGAGACGTAGGCATCCCTGAAGCTCTGGAAGTCGAGCTTCTCGAGCAAGTGACAGAGCTTCCCGTAATCTTGAAGGCTGACCTTTCCGATGAACTTGCCCACCCGCTCGGCGTTTCTCCTGCCTTCATAAATGGCCGCGCCGCGCTTGTAGAAAGTGACTTTATACACCCCACACAAGCCGCTATAACAGCCTGGCCGCTCGAGGGAGATCTTAGTGATGGGTACGGAGTTGATGAAGCGAATGCGCTCTCTGTCGCCCGGAACCATGTGGTAGGCGGGACGATACTTTTCATCGATGTAATCGGGGTACCGGTACTGGAACGATGAGGCGCGGGCAGACAAAGTAAGGGAAAATGCAAGCAGCAGCCAACGCGAGCTCGCAGCCATTCTTCACTCCTTTGGATGCGCCGGTGACGGGAGGGGACTCGCGACATCCCCCGAACCGTCAGGGTCTCATCAAGGGTTGTTCTTCAGTTGTCGGGAAGCTATATCTCATTGTAGAGGGCGAAAGAGGTCCTTTCAATCGACGCGCGTTGGCGTGTAGTCCTAATCGCGGGGCCGGCCTTACTCTGGAAGCTTTTTACCGGGAACGGCCGGCGCAATGACCTTCGGCAAGTTGACGGGGATGCTAGGCGCTCCTTCTAATCCATGAAACCGCCTTTGGCTTTTCCAGATTCCGCTGCCGCTGGTCTTGGCGGGGCCATTGGGCGTCGGAGCCACGGGATTCCTTGTCGCCATCGCATTGTCGGTCGCAGTCGGCCGTGGTTGGCGTGATCTTGTTCCGTCGCGGGAAGCGTAAACGGCAGAAAGTCTAAGAGCGCTACGAGAGAGGGTTGGCGTTCGCCATCGACTCGATCTGCCAAACGCCGTTGCTGGCCTTCGAGAACGAGATATCCACGAGTGTTCCCGCGGTGACCGTTTGCCCTTCACGGGTCACGAGCCTGTCCGCGCGCCGCACGCGTGCGCGAACTTGTTCTCCCTGACGATCGATGCGAAGAACGGCAAACGAGACTTTGTGAGAGCGGGTCATTTTGAAGGAGGCCACGATGCGCTTTTCGTCGTCGTCTTCGAGCGCTGGCCATACGCCGCGGAGCGCGTCGAGATCACGCTTTTGGATTGCCTCGGTATAGCGAACCAGCGCTTCGCGCAATTCGTTCCGGTCTTTCTTGGCGGGAGCGCCACCGACCCGCAGCGCAACTTGCCTCACAACCGCGTCGAAGTCGACACCGGAGCGTTCTGCCGCCGCCATGTTCACCACGAGTTTTTTAGAACCGCCGCCGACGCGGAGGCCGATGACTAGACCCCGCTCGACGTCGGCGGACGAACCGGCGATCGAAAACACCCCAGCCGCCTCCGACGCGCTGACGATCGAGGGGACGATCTCTTCCAGACCGGCGGGTACGTAGAGCGCGGAGACGTGGTGCTCTTCCATCCATTTATAGAGCTGGGACTCGCTCTCGACGGCGACGAGCTCAACCCATACCGGTTCGAACTGGGAGCCCGCGGCTTGGAGCGCGTTCGCGGCCTCGGCAAACTGCTTAGCCGCCGTTCGCGACTCGGCGAGGTCGGGAACGAAGGCGACACCCAGACGGAAGCCCTTGGAAGTTCTCGCTTCGAGATTCCGATCGTAGGCCGTAGCACGAAGCAGAGTCTCGGCGACGTCGGTGCCCGACGGCGGCGTCGCGACGAGTGCCATCAAAAGGAGCTTCAACATGTCGTATCAAGCGAAAGCAACCAGCGTGCCATTGGCCGCACTCCGAAGCCGGCGTACAAACCAAGCTATTTCAATGTGTTGGGGGTCTATAACAAAGTCGATATCGTCGGGGCTGAGGGGATGCTCCCCCACGTCGATAACTTCTGCCTTTGGGTTTCGTGCGCCGGTGGCGGAAGAAGCTACGGCCTTCGGGAACGAGGCGCAGCGCGCCAGCCCCGAATACAAATACCAATCAGTCCTATCAGCTACTAGAAACGAAACCGAAGCTCTCCTACGATCTGCCGTTTGATGACGTCGCCGAACACGTGCTGCTGGATCTCGTCGTTCAAGAGGTTCGTTACCTTTACTGCGGTCGTGAGCTTGCCGTCTTCCCAGCGAATGCCGAAGGTTCCGTTCACGAGTGTGTAAGCGTCGGTCGGCCCATGGAAGCGGGAGTCGAGGACGTCTTGCCAGAAGGCTTCGGCGACGAAGCTCGCGGATAGGGTTCCGAAGTAGCGGCCGCTTTTGAAGTCGAAGCCGACGTTCGCGAGATAGCTCGACGGGAGGTTTAGCTCCGAGATGTCGAAGCTGAAGGGCTCGGGCTCGTCCTGCCAGGAATAGTTGGCGAAGGCGCCGAAGTGGGCGTCGAGGCGCGCGTCGAGCGAAAGCTCGACGCCGCGGTTCTGCACCCGGTCAAAGTTCCGGTAAGCGAGCTCGGAAGGAAGCCCCATACCCTGGGCGACCAGACGGTCCAGTACTCCGGGGGGAAGGGGCCAGCCGGGAGGCGGGTTCTGGCTGTCGTAGCTTCCTGTCTGCGTGAACAGAATGATGTTCCGGGTATCGTTCAGGAAGAAGGCGGCGTTCAGCACCAGTCCGCGCCCGCCGCCGCCGGTGTAGCCGATCTCGTAAGCCGTCAAGGATTCCTCTTTGAGATTGGTGCTTCCCCGAGCGTTGACGGGGAAGACGAAAGGCGTGCCGGCGCCCAGATCGATATCGCTCAAAACCTGGATATCCAGGAAGTTGTTGACGAAGGCGGGCGCGCGGAACGCACGGTTGAACGAGACCCGAAACGTGTGGTCCTGCGTTGGCTTCAGCAAGAGCGCGGTACGGGGCGAGAAAACAACGTCGTCCAGGAGGTCGAAACGATCGACCCGTCCACCCACGATCCAACGCAAATGGGTGGAGAGGAAGATCTCGTCCTGAACATAGAAGCCCCCCTCGTTTCGACTGTCCCCCGCCGGAGCGAGAGACAGGTCGAAGTCGTTGTGCCGGAAGTTGCCACCGTAGGAGATGAGATGTGAGTTTCCGCGCGCACGAAAGTCCGTCATCTCGACGTCGTAGGTGCGATTTTGAAGCCGGAAGACGATGGGCTCGCCATCGGATCCTCTCGTGAGAAGGGCGGGCTCTTCACCTGAGATCGCGTTCGTGAAGAACTTGAGCTCGAGGCTCCCGTGCCGATAGCTCAACCGTTCATAGCCAAGCGATGTATCTGGGTCCACCTCGAACGGGCCGATGCCGGTGTGGATGATCCCCTGGGAGCGGGCTAGCCCGCTCCCACGACCCACTTGCGCACGAGAGTCGGATCCTGGGATGGCGCCGGAATGTCGTAGTCGAGGCGAAAGTCAAATTTTGGCTGCGTGCTGCCCGGGTTTGTGAACGCCGGATAGGGCGTTTGAGTTGGGTTCGGAACGATCCCGGCGGGCCGGGGAAACGGATCCTGTGTGAGCACGCCGGCGGACAGCTTGTAGGCCAGGCGATCGTTGACGGCATGGGCGTGGGTCGCGCCCAGGGAGAGAAGCGCCCCACTATCCTCCTCCCGCCCTTCGACCGCGCGATCGAATCCCCCATAGCCGACGGTCAACGTGGTCCTCTGCATGTCACGCGGCGCTTTCGTAATGATATTGACGACGCCGGTCATCGCGTTCGCGCCCCAAACGGCGGAGACGGGCCCGCGAATGACTTCGATCTGGTCGATCTCGGCAGTCTGGATTGGGATGAGATCCCACATGACGAAGCCGAGAAAATCCTGATACACCGTGCGGCCGTCCACGAGGGCGAGTTGGGAGGTCACGATCGTTCCGGTTTGGGCGCGGCTCGCCACGTTGATATCGCGGGCGGAAAGCTGGATGACGTTGAGCCCGGGCACAGTGCGAAGCAAATCGCCGTAGTTCTGCGCGGGTGACACTTCGATGACCTCGGAGGAAACAACGCTCACCGACGCGGGCGCGTTGACGAGTTGCTCCTCTAGTCGGGATACGCTCACGACGACAACCTCCTGGTAGCTGGGTCTTTCTTCTTCCTGTTCCTCGGGTTTGCGCTCTTGTTCCTGGGCGTGCACGAGCGAAGCTGCGAGCACCCAGAGCGTTATGGCTCCCGTGTTTCGATACCTCATGTCTCTGCCTTAATTACCACACCGTTCGCTTTGACTCTTTTCAGCGACAGAACTATTCTTCCGTCGTCCATGCCTGAGAGCAAGATTCTTGCCAAAGGTGACGTCATCGATGGCAGGTATCGGATCGAAGGTCTCATCGGTCGCGGAGGCATGGGCGCGGTCTATCGAGCCCGCCACCTGCGTCTGGACGCGCTGCGTGCAATCAAGCTGATGCGTACCGAGCTTGCCGATGACGACGAGTTCGTGCAGCGTTTCCACAACGAGGCGCGTCTCGTCGAGAGTTTGCGTCATGCGAACGTGGTGGCGCTCTACGACTACGCGATGCTCGACGACGGGACGAAGTATATCGTCTGGGAGTATGTCGAGGGCGAAACCATCCGGGAACATCTCCTCTCGGGAAAGCTCTTTACGCCGGAGGAAACGCTCGACGTCGTCCGCCAGATCGCGAGCGGGCTCGCCGCCGCGCACGAGCAGGGCATTCTGCATCGCGACGTGTCACCTGACAACATTATGATTTGCTCGGACGGTCAGGCCAAGGTCCTGGATTTCGGTGTGGCCAAGACTGTCGGCTATGCTTCGTCGGCGCCGAGCACCCTCGGTCTCACGTTCGGAAAGATCGGTTTCGCTTCGCCCGAGCAGAGGGCGCTTCATCCCGATAAGGCTCTCGACGCACGCACCGACGTATTTTCGCTCGGGGCGGTCACCTACGCCATGTTGACCGGCAAGGCGCCCTTCCGTACGGAAGACGAGCCCGCGTTCAATCACGACCTCCACGTCGCTCCGGAGGCGGAAGTTCAGCGGCGTGTTCTTTCCCTCGTGCCGGATCGGTGTTGGCACGAGCCGCTTCGGAAGGCGCTCGCTCGCGTCCGCGCGGTGCGCCCCACCACGGTGGACGCCTTCGTGGCTTCGCTCCAGACGGCAACCGATCGACACGCGCGTGGCGGCTGCGTCAAGTCAGAGCGGGACGTACGGAGGCGGTGGTTCCTCTTCGCGGCATCGGCTGCGGCTGCTATCAGCGTGTCCTGGTGCACGGCGGGCCTGATGGTTACGACGCTACCCGTGCTTCCGGCGCCACCCCTTACGACGCCGAGCATCCGAACGCTGCCTCCGGTCACGACGCCCGACGATGCTACCCGTCAGCAGAAGGCCGCCGCCCCCGCGCCGAAGGAATTGCTGCCGACACCGACACCTTCACCGCCCGTTACGGCTCCCGACCCCGATCCCGAGAGCTTCATTGAGGACGTCTCCGAGACCCACGTCGAGCCAACGGAAAATCCTGAGCCCGAGGTCGTAAGCTCACCGACCATGCCGATTCCGGAACGCGACGAAGAACCGGACCCCGAGGATCAGCAAGCCGAACCGGTGCTTACCCCGGCGCGCAGAGTGACCTACGATCCTCCCGAGTACCCCGCCATCGCTCGAAGAATGGGGGTACAAGGTGACGTCATCGTTCGGGCCACCATCACCCCCGAGGGCGACGTCACCGATATCGTAGTGGTGCGTTCCATTCGGTTTTTGGACGAGGCTGCGGTCGAAGCCGTCCGCCAATGGAAGTTCGATCCGGCCACGCAAGACGGCGTTCCGATCGCTGTCGAAGCGACGCTCACCGTGACGTTCCAGCTTCAATAAACGTTTCGAAGATCGAGCACCCGTTCGGGAATCGAAACGCTGTCCCTCCGCTTTCCCGCGAACCGCGCCTTCGCTCCTGGCATAGGTATTGCTCTACCAATTCGACGGAGGAGGACCTCGGTCAAGAGCTCGATGCCCGGTCGTCGATCTCGCCAACTGTGGACAAGTCTTCGTCCCCCACAACACAATAGTCCGTCCGGTGATCGAGATGGGAGGCATCGTGGACGAGCTCGCGAACCAAGCTACTCTGGACCCGGCCGCCCCTTTGCCCGACGAGGCCGCCACGTCTGCCTCGGGACGGATGCGCGCGCTCTACGAGATCGGAAAGCTCCTGCTCGAGCAGCGCGACGTCGGACAGGTCCTTCGCACCTTCCAACGTGCGATCATCGAGCATCTCGCCCCGGATCACGCCTGTGTCCTCGCCGTTTCTCCCCACGGCGCCTACCGGCCACTCGCCGTGCACGCGCTCGACCTGGATCGGCCCGAGGATGATTGGAGCATCAGTCGCACCGCGCTCGAGCGGTCGCGCGAATCGGGCCTCGCTCTTCTCGCCACCGACGTCCTGCGGGATCCCAAATTCGAAAAGTCGGTGAGCGTCCAAAAGTTCGGCATCCGCTCAGTCATCTGCGTGCCGCTGGGAAAGAGCCCGGTGAGGGCTCTCATCTACGTGGATCGGCGCGACCACCAACCCTTCGACCGTCGCGACCTGCAGTTTTTGACGGCGGCGGCGGGCTACGCGTCCTTGCTCCTCGATCGCATCGAGGAGCACGACCGCGCATCCGCCGACTTGAGAACACAAGTGGACGCACTTGAGCTGCTTCAAGGCGAGCTTCTGCGGCATCGGATCGTCGGGCACGCCCCCGCGCTTCTACAGGCCTACGAGGATGTGCGGCGATTCGCCGCCGCGGGAGCCCGGGTGTTCTTGCGCGGCGAGACGGGCACGGGCAAAGAGCTCTTTGCCCGGGCTTACGCGGCGAACTCGAAAAGGTCGGGAAAGCCCTACATTCCCGTTTCGATTCCCGCGCTCGCCCCGAACCTCGTCGAGTCGGAGCTCTTTGGGCACGTGAAAGGCGCATTCACCGAGGCGAGCCAGGACAAGAAGGGTTACTTCGAGGTGGCGGACGGCGGTGTGCTGTTTCTCGACGAGATCGGGGATATCGATCCCGCCGTTCAGGTCAAGCTCCTTCGCTTCCTCGACTCCGGTGAAATCTATCGCGTGGGCGACACGAGCCCGAAGCACATCGACGTGCAGGTGGTCTCGGCCACCAACCGGCCTCTGGAGAAGCTGATGGAACAAGGAAGATTTCGTACCGACTTGCTCGCGCGGCTCGGCCACTGCATCGTGATTCCTCCACTGCGCGAGCGCTGCGACGACATCCCCGTGCTGGTCGAGCATTTCGCCGAGCGGTTCGGTCGTTCCGGCTCGCCGAAGCGCTTCGCGCCGGGAACCGTCGACGTGCTCAAGAGCTACGGTTGGGAGTTCAACGTGCGACAGCTCCAGCAGGTCGTGGAGTGCGTGTCCTGCCTTGTCGACCATGCCGAGGTGCTTCCCGACGATCTTCCCGACTTTCTCCGCTCGGCCCCTGGTCCGTGGCGCTCGGCGGGCGCTGGGAGCGGCTCGGGCCGCCCAGCGTCGCTCAGGCACGTCGTGGAAGATGCCGAGAGAAAACACATTCTTCAGATGCTCGAGTTCACGAAGGGCAATCGAAGGAAAGCCATCAAGCTTCTGGACGTCTCTTCGGAGACCTTCTACAAACGTCTCGAGGACATGGGACTCCACAAGAAAGCCGAACGGAGCTGAGCTCCTCTACAGTTACCATGGAGAGCTTCTAGGAGAGCTAGCGCGACTCGCCGACGAAACCGTCCGCGAGATGATGTCCCCAGGAGGCCGAAATGAGGATCAAGAAAATTGAGGCCATCGGAATCAGCATTCCGATGATCCAACCCGTCAAGATGTCGTTCGAAGAAGTGCGCGCCGCCAACAACGCTCTGGTGCGCCTCGAGACCACGGAAGGCGTCGTGGGCTGGGGCGAAGCAGGTTCGGCACCCTCGATGACCGGCGAGACAGTCCAGGGCATGGTTGCGGCCGTGCGACACCTGGCGCCGCGCCTCGAGGGCATCGATGGCGACGACATTGCCGCGGTCATGCAGCGCTCTGATCTCTATCTCTACGGCAACGACGGCGCCAAGTCAGCGATTGAGGTGGCGCTACACGATGCGCTCGGTAAGACGACCGGCACGCCCGCCTGCGAGCTGCTGGGCGGCAAGCGGCGCGAGCGGGCACCGCTCCTGTGCCTGATCGGCAGCGGGAAGGGAACGGTCGTTGATGTCGAGGACGCACTCAAGGCCAAGGCGGAGGGCTACATTGCGTTCAAGGTCAAAGTGGGTGTCGGCGATCCGCTCGATGATGCGGAACGCACCCGCGAGGTATGCAAGGCGCTGGGCAATGGCAAGCTGCTCGTCTGCTCCGACGCGAACCAGGGTTTCAATGTCGACCAGGCGATCGCCTACCTGCGCGCGCTGGGGGACACGCCCCTCGCTTTTTTCGAGCAGCCGGTGCCGGTGGGTGAACTCGACGGCATCGCGCGCGTCGCGAAGGCGACCGGCATTCCGATCAGCGCCGACGAGGGCCTGCATTCGATGGATGACCTGAGGCGCCACCACGAGGTGGGTATCGCCGGCGGCAGCCTCAAGACGATCAAGCTCGGCGGCATGCAAGCGGTTGTAGAGGCCGGGCAAGTCTGCGAGCGGCTCGGAATGAAGGTAAACCTCGCCTGCAAGATGGCCGAAACGGGCATCGCCTCCTCGGCGATGACCCACATTGCGGCTGCGATCCCCACACTCGACTGGGGTGTGAGCCTGACCAATACCTATCTGACCGACGACCTCATCAAGCGGCCGCTCGAGCTCTCCGGCGGCCACGTCGCGCTCACCGCCGGGCCCGGCATCGGGGTCGAGGTGGATGAGGCGAAGGTCCGCCGCTACTCCCGCGAGGTTTGATAACCCGCGACCAGTGACCGGTTTCGGCGGGCTGCTCTACGAGATTGCGGCTCTAGGCCTTCGGTCACCTGACTTGGCGTTTGCGGAGGCACGCACCATCGAAACTAGCCGACGAGATAGGTGCCAGTGCCGACGGCGATGAGCTCGTTGCTGTCGTTCGAAAGCTCCATTCGTGCGACCGCCACTTTGTTGCCGACGCGCAGAACGCGACCCGAGCACAGGAAGTGATCTCCGATGCCGGGCCTCAGATAGTCGACGCGGAGATCGATGGTGCCGACGTTGGTTAACCGCTTCTTCTTGTCCGCGAGGGAGCTTCCGTCCATGCTCTCCATAGCGCCGACGAAGGCGGCGAGCCCACCTGTGAGATCGAGCGTCGCGGAGATGACGCCACCGTGAAGGCTCTTCCTGATGAAATTACCGACGAGATCGTCCCGATAGGCAAACTTGACGCGCACGCTCTCGAAGGTCCGCTCGTCGAGCTCGACTCCCAGGATTCGATTGAAGGGGACTTTTTCTTCGAAGATCTCCCGCGCCAAATCGAGCGTTTGGCGATCGTCTTCGGACGGCTCGCGCGTCATGCTCGCGATTATAGTCGTGAGGACTCGGTGGTTGCATCGCGGAGAAGCCCTCTTCGGGAGCTCGGGCCTTGTCGAATGGTAACCTGACCTGCGCTATGCTAACGGCAAATGGCGGATAGAGTCGGCCTAGCGGAGGAGCGAGCTCGCCGGATTCGGAAATGGATTCGACGCGGCGAGAAGCGCCTGGTCGCGCGCTACGCGGTGCTGAGACATCAGGACGGGATCGGGGCCGTGCTTTGCCTTCTGTCAGCGAGCGGCATGCTGGTCTCGGCCGGGTTCTACTGGCTGAACGTCATTCCCTGGTACCTTTGTCTTTTTGTGAACGCTTTTCTTGCCTCGATCCTGCACGAGATCGAGCACGACTTGATTCACGTGCTCTACTTCAAGGCCCGTCCTCGCGTCGCGAACGTGATGATGCTCGTCGCCTGGGTTTTTCGCGGCAACGTCGTCCACGGGTGGTACCGGCGCGAGATCCACTTCCACCATCACCGGGCCTCGGGGACGGCGACCGACGTCGAAGAACGACTGCTCGGCCTGGGCACGCCGTGGGGATTCCGTCGAGTGCTCGCGACCGTCGACGGTGCGCTTGCGTTTCTCCTCAACACGAAAGTGTTGGAGGCGGAAGTCCCCGGCTTTTCCAGGCGGCGGCTCGCCCTGGCGTCTCTTCCCGTCTATCCGCTCTTCGTGCTCGTCTCGATGAGCTTTCTCGCCTACCACGCTTTCCGGGCCTTCGGCCTTGCCCCGTCGGAATGGTTCGTGACGCTCTATCCGTGGGTCGAGGTTCTCGCCGTCTCCTGGGTGGTGCCGAACTATCTGCGCCAGGCAGCCCTACAGTTGATCTCCTCGAACGTCCACTACTACGAAGACGTTTCGAACGTGAACGAAGAGACCCAGGTTCTCAATCCAATCTTTCTTTGGCCGCTGCAGCTGTTCTGTTTCAACTTCGGGACGACGCACAGTTTTCACCACTACGTCGTCGACCAGCCCTTCTACTTGCGACAGCTCCTGTCACCCTGGGTGCTCCCGGCGCTTCGCAAGTATGGCGTTCGTTTCAACGACCTGGGAACCTTCGCTCGCGCGAATCGATTCCGCTTTTTCTAGCCGGTCTCTCGTTCGGAAGGACTCGGGGCCGAAGCTCAAAAGGAGCCAGAGCCCGAGCGTGAGCAGAATGGCGATCGCGACGGCGGTGACCATGGCGGGCGTCAGCGGTGCTTTGCTTTCGGTGACGAGGATGTAGCTTCCATCGTGCTGATACCACTCGGGTTCGTTCATTATGCTATCCTCCGCGAAGGGTTATGAAATTCACCTATTATCTCCTTTTCGGCGCTCTGGCTCTCGCGCCTGAAGCAACCTCGGGAGAGACGCCGCGGGAGATCATCGATCGAGTCGATCGAATTCTCCGCGGGGACTCGAGCCACGGCGTGGCAACGATGGAAGTCGAGACCGAGCATTGGCAACGAAGCCTGACGATGGAGATGTGGTCGCTCGGAACGGAGTTCTCTCTCGTGCGAGTCACGGCGCCAGCGAAAGAGGCGGGCACGGCAACGCTCAAAGCCGAGGACGACATTTGGAACTATCTCCCGAAAGTCGATCGTACCATCAAGATCCCGGCTTCCATGATGATGGGATCCTGGATGGGCTCCCACTTCACGAACGACGACCTCGTGAAGGAGTCTCGGCTGGTTGAGGACTACGATATCGAGCTCGGCTTCGACGGAGAGCGGGAGGGTGTCGCGGTCTGGGAGTTCGTCTTGGCGCCGAGGCCGGAGGCCCCCGTCGTCTGGGGGCGTGTGGAGTATCGGGTGAGAAAGGCCGACATGATGCCTCTCTGGGCCCGTTACTACGATGAAGACGGCAACCTGGTACGTAGGCTCGATTTCAGCGACTTCCGAGACATGGGTGGCCAACTCGTGCCGGCGGCCATGGATATGTACCCCGAAGACAAGGCGGGAGAGAGAACGTCGGTTCGTTATCGAGAGCTCAAGTTCGGAATCGATGTGGACCGGTCGTTCTTCTCCCTGCAAATGCTCAAACGGCGGAGATAGGTCGTAGTGGCTTTCCCCTGGTACCGCATCGGTTGGCGGAACCTCGGACGCAATCGTCGGCGTAGCCTGATCACGGCGCTCGGGCTCGCCTTCGGCTACTTCGCGGTCGTTTTTCTGGTGGGCTGGGCCGACGGTCTGAAGGCGGAGATGATCGAGAGCGGCACGGGGCTCCTGAGTGGACAGCTCCAGATCCACTCTCTCGACTATCGGCCGGAACGGAGTCTCTACGAGACGATCGGCGGGAACGAGGGCGTCGACGTCGAGGAGCTCGTGGCGACGGTCGTCGCCGATCCAGTCGTCTCGGCCGCGACTCCGCGGGTCTATGCGGGGGGGCTCGTGAGCTCTGGAAACGCGACCTCGGCCGGCATGTTGATGGGCATCGATGCCGAACGAGAGGTCGGCGTCAGCCGCATCCTCAGCGGACTCCTGTCCGGCCGCGCACCGGCGGACGACGCGCAAGAGCTTCTCGTGGGGGACGAGATGGCCCGGCAGCTCGGCGTCGAGATCGGTGACGAAGTCGTCATCGTGGCGCCGGCGGCAGACGGCTCGATGGGCAACGATCTCTTCCGAGTCACGGGGATCTTCCATACCGGTATGGCGGACGTCGATAGCTCCTACGCTCTCGTCGCGCTTGGGCCGCTTCAAGAGCTGCTGGCGCTGGACTCTTCCCGCGTTCACGAAATCGCCGCCGCGACGACGAGGGACCCCTGGCTGGCGCCGCAAGCGGCGGACCGGCTGCGCGAGCGTCTCGACTCGATGGATTCGCCCGTCGAGGTCGAGCCATGGACTCGATTGCGCCCCGAAATGCTCGACTACGTTCGACTACTAGAGTCGTGGTACTTCATCGTCATCGTGATCGTATTCGCCGTCGCCGTCTTCGGCGTCGCCAATACGATGCTGATGGCGACCTTCGAGAGGCGACGGGAGTTCGCGGTGATGCTTGCACTCGGCACGACGCAGAGGCAAGTCGTCACGACCATTGTCGCGGAGGCCATTGCCATGGGGGCGTTGAGTCTCCTCCTCGGCGCGATGGTGACCTTCCCGACGATTGCCTGGCTGCAGCATGTCGAGATCGACTTGAGCTTCATCTACGGAGACTTCACGATGCTCGGAGCGCTCATGCGACCGACGCTTCGGGTGGAGTACAACGTTTCGGCCGCGGCCTGGTCTGCCGTGGCCCTCTTGCTGACGGCGCTGGTGGCGGCTCTTTATCCCGCGGCACGCGCCGCACGCATTCCTCCGGCCGACACACTCTCGGGGCTCTAGCGGCGTGCCGAAAAAGTTGTGCACACTGCGCGAGCGAGGCGGAGCCCTCAGCCCGAGCGCAGGGCGAGGCGAAGCCGAGACCCGAAGCGAGAAGCCGTGGGGGTGGGGCCCCGCGGCATTGATGGAGGAGGCGAGTGAGCACTAAAAGATGACTCGTTTTGGAGTGATCGTCCGTCTCGCCTTTCGCAACTTGCGGCGCTACCTGAGGCGAACGCTCTTGACGGCCCTCGCGATGATCGTCGGCGGCACTCTCCTCACGATCACGCTTCCGCTGGGAGACGGAACCCATGAGGCCTGGATCGAGTCGGCGGTACGTATGGGGGGCGGTCACCTTTCGATTCAAACATCGCGTTTCCAGAACAGCCGCAAGATCGAAGATCGCCTGACATCGGAGGCGCGGGCGGTCGCCGAGCAAGCGCTCTCCGAGACCGACGTGGCGGTGCAACTCGCCGCGGTCTCGCCCCGTCTGACGGTGAGCGGACTCGCGAGCTCACCGAGCGGCGCACGCCCGGTCGAGATCGTCGGCGTCGACCCCCGGGCGGAGGCCGACTTCACCGTGCTCGACGAGAAGGCCACCGAGGGACGCTACCTTCAACCCGACGACCACCTCGCGGCTTTCGTCGGTCTTGGCCTGGTCGAAAGCCTCGACCTTCGACTCGGGTCTCGTCTCGTCCTCACGGCTCAGGACGCCGAGGGGGAGATCGCGGGTCAACTTGTCCGCGTCGTCGGGGTCTTCCGAAGCGGCGTGCCCGAGATCGATCAGTCGCTCGTCCACATCCCGCTCTCGACCGCGGAGACGTGGCTTCGCTCGGAGAGCGGCGTGACCAATATCGCGGTCCTCGTCCAGGGGAGCGGTGCGGTGGGGCCTATTCAGACCGCGCTTGCTCGGAGGCTCGCCGAGCCGATTCGAGACGGGAAGCTCGTCGTCATGGGGTGGCGTGAGTCCATGCCCGAGCTCGATGCGGCCGTTAAGATAGACGACTTCGGCAACTATCTCTTCCAGGGCATCTTGTTCTCAATCATCGCTCTCGGCATTGTGAACACGGTTCTGATGTCGGTGCTGCAACGCCACCGTGAGTTCGGCGTGCTGCAAGCTCTCGGACTCACGCCCCGACAGACGGGTAGCCTTGTGCTGATCGAAGGCCTGGTACTGACTACGATCAGCGGTATTATCGGCATCGGATTGGGTCTCTTCATTACTTGGTTTTTCTGGCGCGATGGTCTCGACATCACGGGAATGTGGGACGAGGAGTTCACTTTCTCGGGCATCGTTATGGACCCGGTGATCGTGCCCCAGTTCACCATCGCCCGCGTCGCGCAGTCTCTGGTGTTCATCTTCTTGATAGGCGGTCTCGCCTCGCTCTATCCGGCGTTTCGGGCCACCCGCATCGACGTTGCCGAGGCGATGAAGTTCGAGCGATGAGCGAGGACGGGGAGCCGATGGGAGCGTCGAGAGACCCCGCGGTCCGCACCGAGGACCTCTGGAAGATCTTCGAGCAAGAGGCGGAAGAGGTAAAGGCGGTTCGGGGCGTGACCATGGCCATCGAGCGCGGGGAGTTCACTGCGCTCGCCGGACCGTCGGGCTCCGGCAAGACCACTCTCCTGAACGTCATTGGTGGGTTGACCCGTCCGACGCGGGGCGGCGTCTGGGTAGCTGGTCACGATATGACACGCATGGGAACCCAGGAGTTGGCACGGCTGCGGCTCGAGCAGGTCGGTTTCGTTTTTCAAGCCTACAATCTGCTGCCGGTGCTGACGGCCATGGAGAACGCAGAGTTCCCACTGCTGCTGCAGGGCGTCGAGAAAATCGAGCGCGAGCGGTTCGTGCGCGAGCTCTTCGAGCGCACCGGGCTCACCGGGCTCGAGGACCGGCGTCCTGGCAAGCTGTCGGGAGGACAACAGCAGCGCGTCGCGGTGATACGCGCCGTCGTTGGCAAGCCCGCGCTCGTGCTTGCCGACGAGCCTACCGCGAATCTCGACACCGCGGCGAGCGAGTCGCTTCTCGACGTAATGGAAGAGCTCAACCGGGAGCTTCAGACGACCTTCGTCTTCGCCACCCACGATACTCAGGTGATGGAGAGGTCGCGCCGACTCATTCGCCTCGTCGATGGAGCCATCGATTCGGACGAGCGGAAGTCTTGAAGGAGCCCTCAGCCCGAGCGCACCGCGCAAGCGCGAAGCGAGAAGCCGTGCCGCTTCCCGCAGCGAGCCTGTCGAGCGGAGGGCTAGCCTGCCGGAGGCAGGCGCGTTGCGATTAAGGTGGGGCCCCGCGGCACTAATGGAGGTCGCGCGCCGTCCCGACTCAGTCAAGGCCTCGTCACGGTCTCGCCCAAACTCGAAGCGCGAAGGCGGAAGACGCTCCAATCCCCTCACCTGTCCTCTCCCCGAGCGGGGAGAGGGACTCAGCGAGCTACGCCCCCACTCTCTTGAGAACGCTCTTCGCGGTAAAGGGGCATAGGAACCTGTCTTTGCGTCTATCTCTGCGGCGCCCTTCACGGACGATTGTGCTTGGTTGGCTCCTCTTGTTCGTTCCACGTTGGGCGGAGCCCCAGTCGGATCCTTTTACTTTCTACTATCAGGGTGTGCCTCTGTGGATCGATCCTACCGACTTCACCCCGGGGGGCGTCAGGCTCTTCAACAGGTTTCGGATGTCGGCGGAAGGCTCCTTCAGTGAGTTCTCCTTCGAGGCCGCCTACGAGCACGTTCTCACGCTACGTCAGGGCGATCTCGGGGCTGGCATTTTTGTAGGCGGCGTTCCCGGAGGGGGCGAGTGGCTCGACCTCCAGTGGACCCTGGCCGAAAGCGAGCACCTGTTGTGGCAGCATCGCTTCGACCGCCTCCGCGTCGGGTGGAGTCCTACCTCGACCCTCCAAGTGGATGTCGGACGTCAGGCGATGTCCTGGGCCACGACCCTCTTCCTGACGCCGGCTGACCCTTTTTCACCTTTCGACCCGGCCGATCCGTTTCGGCAGTTTCGCGCCGGAGTGGATGCGGCCCGGCTCCGCTTTTACCCGAGTCCTTTGAGCGAGATCGACGTCGTGCTGCGACCAACAACGACGGACGTCGGGACCGAGATGACGGCTCTAGCTCGCGGGCTCACAACCTTTCGCGGATGGGAGCTTTCCGGCTGGGGAGGAGTCCTCTACGACGAGGCCACCGGCTCGGCCGGTGTCGCGGGCTCTCTCGGCGCCTCCGCCATCCGCGGGGAGGCGGTCGTCAGGAAGCTCGCGGGTGAGCTACGGCTCCGTGGGACCGTGGGCTTCGATCGCCGCTTCCGCATTCGGGGACGGGATTTATTTCTGGTGGTCGAATACCAGCATGATAGGCTCGGCGCAGCGACCGCCGACGAATATCCGGCGCTGTTCGAGTCAGAGCCTTTTCGCCGCGGCGAGCTGCAGGTGATCGGGCGCGACGAGACGGCACTTCAGGCCTCGCTAGAGATCCATCCTCTCTGGGGCCTCTCGGGGCTAATGCTCTGGAACCTCGGTGACGGCAGCGCCACGGTTTCACCGAGCTTTTCATATTCCGCCAGTGACAACGCGACGGTTTCCGGAGGGTTTTTCCTCGGGTTCGGGGACTCGACGCCGACGGAGGACCGGCCGATCCCATCGGAATACGGCCTGCTATCAGTGACGGTCTACCTCTCCGCGAGCCTGTTCTTCTAAAGTACACGTCGGCTACCTTTACAGATCGCTGGTCCTGTGTAACTCAATAGCTTGTCTAAACTTAAAGGGTTTTGACAAACTCGAGTGTCGGGTTTTTGAACACTCTCGCACGGCTCGAACGTGACCGAGATCACGCAAGTCCTTTCCGTCGACGAAGTTCGAGCGGATGGACCGCGGTTTGCAGTACTACGGTTCGAAATGGCGCGCGCCTCGATCTACTACCGTTCGTGTATCTGCGCTGCGTCTTGGGTGCCATGTCTAAGCGCACGGTTCTAATCGTAGAGGGTCCGGGTCCGGATCACCCGTCAGGGCGATACCGTGCCCTCGCCCGCCGAGGCGGCTTCAAAGTCTTGAGCTCCAACTCGGGCTCCATGACGAAGGCGGTGCTGAGGAGATCCCAGCCCGACCTTGTGATGCTGTCACCGGATATCGCACCGCCGGGCCCATCGGAGATTGCCAGGAGCATCAAGGACGATCCGATGACGCACGACATTCCGGTGCTGATGTTGATCGGTAAGAAACCCCAATTGGCGCCGGTCTATTCCACCGAGGGCAGCGCCAGGATCGACGCGACCGACGACGAGCTCCTGAGCACCATGCGCCTCCTCACCGCGAAAACGCGTCGGCTGCGCTACGAACCCAAGCCACGAGGCCCACTAGAGGGCGCGCTTGGCGACGACCATCTTCCCGATGTGCTCCAGTTTCTCTTCGCGAGCCGAAAGACGGGACGGGTCACGATCGCCAATGGCGCTCGTCGGCCGGGTCGCATCTATATCGAAGCGGGCAACGTCGTACATGCCGAGTACGCCGATCAGGACGGCATGACGGCATTCCGAAAGTTGTGTTTCTCCACGCACGGGCGTTTCCGATTCGAGCCCGACGAGCGCACGGCAATGGCCGAGGACCCCACCGTCACAGTTATTCGAAAGGTGGAAGCTCGCTCTCGTCGCTCTCGAACTACGACAACGAATCCGATGAGCCCGCTCCGTGGCTGCGGCGATTCGTCGCGTTCTTCTCTCGCGTCTGATCGACGCGAAGCTAACGCGCCCTCAGGACGAATACCCTCACTATCACGGTTCTACGGTTCGTTAGTCCGATCCAAGGACGAAGCTCGAACGACTCGACGCCGATCCCTACTGGCTCGTGGTGGAGGGGAGTGATTCGGCCTACGAGATCTGGGCGGAGGGCTCGACCTCTCCGTAGGCGTCTTGCCAGGAGAGCCCGAAGCTGACTTTCTGCCCCCGCAAGTGCTCGCAGATCCGCACCGTCGCTTCGGGCCGGTTCAGCGTGTAGAAGTGGATTCCCGGGGCGCCGTTGCGGAGGAGCTCCTCCGCCTGGGTAACCGCGATCTCCACCGCGAGCTCGAACTGCGACTCCGGGTCGTTCTCGTAGCCCGCCATTCTCTTCTTGATCCAGAGTGGGATGTCGGCCCCGCATCTCTCCGAGAAGTTGAGCACCTGTCCGTAGGGGGCGACGGGCATGAGCCCCACGACGATCGGGATGTCGATGCCGCGACGACGGACTTCTTCGACGAAGTGGAAATAGCCCGCGTTGTTGAAGAAGTACTGCGTCACCGCCGCGTCCGCACCCGCTTCGACCTTGCGGACGAAGTTGTCGAGATCCGACTGCAAGCTGACGGCCTCGGGATGGCCTTCGGGGTAACAACTGACGAGGATGTGGAAGTCGCCCCGCTCCTTGACGTAGCCGACGAGCTCGTTCGCGTAACGAAAGCCGCCGGGCTTGTGGACGTCATTGGCCGAAGCCGCGTCGGGCGGCGCATCGCCTCGCAGCGTGAGCACTCGGGTGAAACCGGCTTCCACATAGCTATCGAGATGCTCGACCACCTCGTCTCGGGTCAAGCCGAGACAGGTGATGTGGGGCACGACGTCCGCCCCCATGGCCTCGCGTACGGAGACGCAAGCCTCGAGCGTACGGATGTTCCCGCTACCCCCGGCGCCGAAGGTGACCGAGGCGAAGTCGGGCTCGAACTCCGCGAGCCGAGAGGCGGTCTCCTTGAGCTTCTCGAAGCCCGCCGGGGTCTTCGGCGGGAAGAACTCGAACGAGACGTGAAAAGGGTGGCGCGTGAGACGTTTCCTCGAAGGCAGCTCCGAAAAACCGGAGCCGCCACCTTTGTTCGTATCGTTCACGATAAGCGAGATCCTACGTCGCGCCCCTCCCGGGCGCAAACGACTCGCCGGACGCTTGGATCCTCGCCCTCGGGCCGCAGAATCTAAAAAAGCAGGGGCCCGCCGGTGAAATCGCCGCCGCCCGGACAGGGTGCCGGGTAGGTGACGTAGCTGTCGTCGCTGCAGGTCACCGTAGTGGGGCCGTATCCTCCCGGCGCGGCGGGCGAAGCGTAGCGCAGGAAGCCCGTCGTGCTATCGAAGATATAGCGTCCCGTGAAGAAGCCGCGAAAGACTTGGTCGTTCACCGAGTGGATCCACTCACCTCCCACTTTGATGGTGTGATCGCCGGCCACGATGGTCACGTTGTCCTTGATCTGCGTGCGCCAGAACAACTCGTCGACGTTGGGCTGGAGAAAAAAGGGATTACCGAAGCGAAAGGAGGGGTCGAATCCCATCCCGGTGTCCGCGGCCAAGTTAGAGCTCGCCGCCGTGCGCGGGCGATCTTCCCGCGAATAGGTGAAGTGGAGCTCGTTGAGCAACGTCGTCGAGGGTGTGCTGACGAGATTCAAGTTCAGGACATGGATGCGCGCCTGGTCGCCCTCGATCCCGTTCGCCGAGGTGCCATAGGTGTCGACGTCAAAGGTCGCATTTTCGTTCGAGGAGTCCAGAAAATTGTAGGAAACGGAGAGATCGTGCCCATCCGCCACGCGAAAGTTGAACTTGGAGAAAACCGACGTTGTGCTTATGGGGTGTTTCACCGGACGTCCCTCGTCCATCCCCAGCTCGTCTTGAAAGAAGTTGAGGAGCGCCACGTGCTGGCAATCCCCGCTGGAGTTGATGAGCGCCTCGTCCGTCATAATGTTGGGGTTCGGAATGGAGCAGGGCTCTCCGATAGCCCGGCCCAGGTTGGGCCGTTCGAAGTTGCCGCCGATGTTCTCGGCAGCCACGAAGAAGAAGGCTCGGTCGCGGACGATAGGCCCGCCAACCGTGGCGCCGGTTTGCTCACGGTGAAAGTCGGTGAGTTTCGTGCCATCCGAAGCCTCGGACGTCAGCGCTTCCAGGCGTTGGAAGTGGAAGACGCTTCCACTCACCCGATTGGTGCCCGATTTGGTGACGACGTTGACGACGCCCCCGGCGGTACGGCCGAACTCGGCGTTCGCTCCCGTGGCCACCACCTGGAACTCCTGAATCGCGTCGAGCGTGATGTCCACGTTGGCCCGCTGCCCGCCGACCTGCTCGCCAAAGAAACCGTTATTGTAGTCGCCTCCATCCAGGCTGATATTGTTGAAGGCCCCGCGTTGCCCGGCGAAGTTGATCATGTCACCATCGGGTCCCTGCACGATGCTGACACCGGGCGTGAGCGTGAGCAGGTCCTCGAACTTGCGACCCAGCACCGGTGTCGTCTCCACCGTCGTCTGGTTCAGCGTAGAGCTCGCTTCTGTTCGGGACACTTGCACGAGCGTCGTACCGGTGACGGTGATCGTCTCCTGGGCCCCGGTAAGCTGCATCTGTATGGTGAGGTCGATCGCCTGCCCCACGGTCAAGATCACGCCGTCCTGAGTGAACCTGGCGAAGCCTTGTAGAGTGAGGGTGACGACGTAGGGGCCCGGTGGCAGTGCCAGCGCCGCGAAGCGCCCCTCCCCGTCCGTAACGATCGTTCGCATCAGATTGGTGTCCGTGTTTCTGACTTCGACAGTAACTCCTGGCAGCACGGCGTCTGTCTGATCGAGAACGCGGCCTCGGATCACGCCGGAGGTGATCTGAGTCTGGGCCAAAAGGCCCATAGCGGTGAGAACGCACATCGTGGTCAACAGAATGTTTCTTTTGAACATCACGCTCTCCCTATTTTTTTAAAAAATAGCCGACGTGATGGTACTCGCCGCACCGTCAATATGACAAGTACGAGATTCCGATCATATCTTTTGGCAAGGAAATGTCGGCGTGTCGTGAACATGAACCCGAGTGGGAACTGAAACTATCGTTGCGTCCGGGCGAAGGCAACCCATCGTAGCAGCCGCTTGGTGATACCCTTTGCCGTCCCGCGGAGACGAGTTATGACGGAACGTTTCGGATACGAGATCTCATCGGCACCGGAAAAGCTCACCGGCGCCTCCGTTTTCGCCAGAGTCGTGGACGGGCTCGCGTTTCGCTACTACTGGGCGACGGAGGGACTTTGCGACGAGGACTTCGATTTTCGTCCCGGACCCGAGAGCATGTCGATGCGCGAGCTCCTGAAACACGTCCTTCACCTTGCTAACATGGTCAAGCAATGCGTATTCGACGCGAGTGAACGGGATTCCATCGAAACGGAGGACGCGAGAGAGCTTCGTGACCGGACTCTCGAATGCTTGCGTCGAGTCCGTCAGCAACTCGATAGCGTCTCCGACGAAGAGCTCGCGACCCACGGGGTCCTGAAGCGTGATGGCTCTCGGTTTCCTGTCTGGTTCATTCTGAACGGCCCGCTATCGGACGCGCTGACTCGCGTCGGCCACATTAATGCCTGGCGACGGCTCAACGGCAACCCGCAGCCTCGCGTCAACGTTTTCGCCGGCGTCCCGCCGAAAGCCGACTAGTGCTGCAGCGAGAGTGCTTTCACGACGCGCAGGACGAACTCCGCCAGTGGCGCCGAGCTCGTCGCGGATTCCATCCGCAGCTTTTCCAATCAAGACTTCGTCGACCGGCTCCCGGCGAGAACGGGTCCTCGAGAGGATGTGGGAACCGAAGGTGATGATTCATCAGGACATCGCGGTCGCGTGGACCCGCTACGACTTCCATCGAGACGGGAAGTTCAGCCACTGCGGCATCGACGCCTTCCAGCTCGTGAGAACGCACGATGGCTGGAAGATTGCGGGCGGAACCTACACCGTGGAGCGCACCGATTGTCCAGAGAGCCCCCTTGGCCCGCCGGGGCGATAGCAGATCTAAACACTTCAACAAGCGACTGGGGCAACCACCAAAGCTATTGGGCGCGGCGCTCGGGCTGTGAGTCGTATGTCTTCAAGAGGATGTCGTCGCTCACCTTCGTGAGATCTGCCGCCGCATCCTTGGACGCCCTGTGCTCGACGGCACGCGACATCACCTCGGCCTTGGTCTCTCCGCGCTTCGCTCCGAGAAACGGCTTGACGATCAGGTAGGCCACGTCGCGTATCGGCATATGACGGAGAAAACGCCACAGCAGGCGGAGGGTCTGGAGCGGATAGTGCCTGATTTTGTAGCGGAACAAACGTCGCAAGCCGGCCGAGCGCTCGGCGTTCACCGCCTCGCCGGACAGGCAGGTGGGGTCGATTTCGGTGCACTTGAAATACTTGTACCAATCGTTCGCGTCGTCAACGAGGCCGCGCTCGACGTACTCATGCCAGAGGGGGGTGCCGCGGTAGACGCACAGGCGGTTGAAGCCGAAGGTGTCTAAAGCAAGCCTCGAGGCGAAGTCGAACGTGGCGCGGACGTCTTCGGCCGTCTCGTCCGGGCTCCCAACGACGAAAAACCCGTGCACGATTTCGATTCCGGCCGCTTTGGCATTGCTCACGGTGGTCTCGACCTCGGCGAGCGTCTGCTCCTTCTTGAGCCGGTCGAGAACCTTCTGGCTGCCGCTCTCGATCCCTAGCATGAGCGTCCGGCAGTGGGCCTTGGCCATGGCTGGAAAAAGGTGTTGGCATACCGAGTCGACGCGCCCTTCGCAGCCCCATTCGATCGTGATGCCGCTATCATTGATTCCCTTGCAGATGGCCTCGATCCGCTTGGGTTGCAGCAGAAAGTGGTCGTCCACGAAATAGACCGATCCGTAGCCTAATGCCTGCAGGTGGTCGAGCTCCGCTACGACATGCTCGGGACTGCGCGAGCGCCACTTCCCTTCACTGAAGACCGGAATATCACAGAACACGCAGGGCCAGGGGCAACCGCGCGAGGTCTGCATGGTGGTAAACCGCTCCAGGGACAGGACGGCAGGGACGTCGAGAGGCATCGACTCGACGAAATCCAGCGCGAGACTATCTCGGTCGGGGAAAGGCCACTGGTCGAGATCGCGGTCCAGAGGCCGGTCGGGATTGTGAACCAGCTCGCCGTCTTTGACCCAGGTGACTCCGGCGACGCCGGTGGGGTCGTCCAATCGTTCCACGAGGTCCAGAATCAATTGCTCGCCGTCACCACGGCACACGAAGTCGACTTCGGGACATTGCAGCTTCACCCGCTCGGCATTCAAGGTGGCGAAGACCCCGCCGAAAGCGATTCGTACCGCTGAATCAGTTGCTCGAATCTGTCGGACGAGCAATTTCGCATAGGGGTAGCTTGTGGTGCTCAGAAAGCTCAAGCCCACCAGTTCCGGCAGCTGTCGTCGGATCTCCTCCAGGATGACGTCGTTCGGCGTTTCCGGATTGGCCTGGTCGAACATGACGCACTCATGACCGTCGCGTTTGAGTACGGCGGAGAGCGACATAATGCCAATGGGAGGGAAGCCCATCACTCGAATGTTGCCGTTCCGGGCAGCGGTCTTCGCAGGCAGTGCGTAGAACTGAGGGTCGCGAATGTGAATTAGGAAAATGCGCATAACACTTCGATCTATCTGCTAGTGGACATAGGCACGTCTCACTTCTGGCAGGACTATACAGCAAGCTCCATGACTGTGTCGCGACGCCTGGTGGTTCTCCTTCCCCATGCGAGCGTCAAGTCGGTTGAGATCTCGATAAACGCAGCCAGAATCAGAAGACTGAGGGCGGAAGCTTCTCAGCCTCCGCCCTCGCGAAGCGTGCTGGATCAGTTTATTGTCTTCGGCGTCCGTTGAAGCGAGATAGTCCGACACCTCTTTCAAACCTGGCACAGAATACTCACCCTAGATGTTCTGGAGCTTCCGATATTGCTCGCTTGTCGAACGGAGCTTGCAACAATGAAGGCAATCTGCCTGGTCTGTGCTTTGCGACTGACACCAATTAACGCCTGATATATCATTTACAACAATCCTGAGATTCATAAGTTTGAAGGAGGTTAGGTGAAAGAAACTGTTTTGGATACTGTTGATTCGATGTCGAAGGATGTCATCATATTCTTGCAGCAACTCATCGCTTACCCCAGCGTGACCGGTAGCGAAGGGGAGATCCAGAAGTTTATTGCCGAGAAGATGGCGGATTTAGGGCTTGCTGTCGATGTATTCGAGCCGGACTGGGAGGCTCTTAAGAAACATCCTGCCTATGTTCCAGTTTCTCGCGGATACGAAGGCCGCCCGAACGTGGTCGCTACCCTAAAGGGGAATAGCAGCGGCCGGTCCCTACTGCTCAATGGACACGTTGACGTTATTCCCGCTGGTGCGAAAGAAGCCTGGGAGCACGGACCCTGGTCTGGAGATTTGGCTGACGGCCGGATCTATGGCCGTGGCACTTCGGACATGAAAGCGGGCGTTGCCGCTATGACTATGGCTGTAGAAGCCGTGGTCCGTTCTGGTGTCAAACTGGCCGGCGACGTCATACTGGAATACGTCGTGGATGAAGAGCTTAGCGGAAACGGCACGCTAGATTGCGTCATGCGAGGGTACAAGGCGGACGCAGGAATTTGCTGCGAGACCAGCAGCATGAAGGTCCAGCCAGCATCCATTGGGCGCATCTGGTTTGAAATTACGGTTAGGGGCAAAGCAGCAGGTATTCAGCGCCAGTGGGAAGGTGTCAATGGCATTGAAAAGGCTTACCCCGTGCTTCGAGCCGTCGCCGAATTCGAAAAGCTCCGCATGTCTAGGTCGAGCCATCCACTTTATCCGAACATCAAGAATGCGATTCCTTGCATGGTGGGTGCATTCGAGGCGGGCAGTTACAACAGCGCCTTCCCCGACACTGCACTTCTGAAAGGTAGCCTTGCCACGGTGCCGGGCGAAGATTCTGATACTGTCAAAGCTGAATTCACATCTTTTGTCCGGGAATACGTCGCCTCCGATTCTTGGCTGGCCGAACATCCACCGGAAATTGTTTTTACCGGGTATTTTGCTGTGCCTTCCGAAATACCAGTGGACAGCCCAATTGTCCAAACAATAGCTCGTAAGTTTCGGGAGTTAACTGGGCACGAACCGGAAATCTGCGGCCGGGAGGGAGCGGCCGATATTCGATTCTTGAACATGCCTGGCCAAACACCGACGGTCATCTTCGGACCGGGAAAGACGGAACAGATGCATGCCAACAATGAGTGGGTGGCGGTAGATGATGTAATAATGGCGACCAAGATTCTGGCTGCCTCCATCTTAGATTGGTGTGGCGAATCAAGATAAGAGGTGGCGCAGGCACTATGAGCGGCTAGAATCCGGCGCATGCAGCCGGACCTATGGCAATTCCCCGCGCTGACTTTCGCCGTGTGCGTCCGCCATGACCTTGCGCGAAGAGGGCGGAAGCTTCAAAGCCTCCGCCCTCGCGTGGCGTGCTAAGTCAGTTTATTGACCTTCGGCATCCGTTGAAGTGAGATAGTCCGACACCTCGTTCAGACCCGGCACAGAATACCCGCTCCAGATGTTCTGGAGCTTCCGATATTGCTCGCTGGCCAGCGAGCGATTGCCCATCGCCGCATGAGCGCGGGCCAGTCCACGAACGGACAGGGGCCGGTTGGGCGTGCGCAGAAGCGACTCCTGGTAGAACAGCGCGGCCTCTTCCGGCTGGCCGATCTCCAAGAAAACCTCTCCGGCGATCTCGTGCACGGGCTTCAACGGTGTGGCAGGCCCATTGGGTCGACCCATGCTTTCGGCCAGCTCCACGCCCTTCTTGAGGTGCTCGACGGCGCCCATCTTGTCACCCTTTGCCAGTGCGTCGAGCGCCTCGACCTCGTGCTGCGCGACGCGCGTCGGTTTCGCGACTCGGTTGTACAGCGACATGTCCGCCGCTTGCTTGTCGGCTACGACACGGATCTGACCGGCGGCTTTTTCGAGCGTCGCCTTGTCTCCGGTATGGTAGGCGCTGATACCCGTCGCCAGAAGCTCGTGCGCGGACGACTTCTCAGTCACCGGCTTAACGTCCCACGTTTCCGTCTCCAGAACGTAGCGCGCTTTCACCAGCGGCACGGCCGACACACCGCGAGCTTGCGAGCCTCTCTTCTCGTTCAGCTCCTCGAGCCTTTCCATCCAGGTCTTGGCTTTGGCGTAGTCGCCGCGCTGCAGATCGCCATACTGCCCCCACTCAAGCGCGTGCAGCGCACCACCCATGGTGTCTCCCGGCTCCCACAGGTTGATGGCAGCTTCGTAAGCGGATTGGTTGGATATCGAGACCCGTTCCCACATGCCGCGCTGAATGAAGATGTGCGATGGCATATGACGCGCGTGCGATACGGCTTCCGCAATCTCCGCGAAGCGATGGGCGGCGGGAAGCGCCAGCGGCGCGTGCACCGGGTCGTCGAAAGCATGAATGGTGTAGTGAGCGCCACCGGGGTGACTCGGATTCCGCCCGAACACTTCCAGGGCGATCGCCCCGGCCTCGACGTACATCCGGGAGGTAGTGTCACCGGTAGGGCGCACGGCGGCGATTGTCGCCAGCGCGTAATGCGAAGCGACCTCGTCGTCTTTGGAGTATTTCTCGTAGAGACTTCGCATGGATTCCATGTAGCCAATCTTGCGCTCGGCGATATCTGCTTCGGCCCACAGAAGCTCGACCGCTTGCAAAAAACCCTTCTCCCGATCCGTGGGCGCTTTCGCAAGCCGCTCTCTAGGCGTTGCTCCCAACCGCTTCAAGACTGCACGAGGCGAATCCAGATCCCTGTCGCCGATCAGCGGATGGTTGTAGCAAAGACTCTCACCCCAGTAGGCCATGGCGAAGTCCGGGTCCAGCTTCTGCGCCGCCTGGAACTCGGTAATGGCCTGCTTCCATCCGAAGCTGTGCAAAATGGCCGCGCCACGCAGGAACCGCGCCTGCGCTTCGGGTGATTTCGTCGATGTCGGAAAAACGAGCGTTCCGACGTCATCACCCTGAGCTGCCACCGTACCCACAGTGACAGCGAGCACGAGGAACGCGACACCAATCACTTGGAACCCCTTCATCTTTCCTCCTCGAGGAAATCCAATTCCCCCGTCTTTGCCGACCTTCGAACGGCACAGTCTAGCAGTAACTCCGATAGCCAGCCACTCGGCCACGCCACTGCGGGTCAAGCCGTGGCGCTCTGGCGGGACACCGCGGCCGAGACGCGAAAGAGTTCGGCCTGGACGTCCGCCATCTTCTGATGCCGCTGGTCCGGGGCTTTCTGCATGCAGCGCAGGATGAGCTGCTTGACGTCCGACGGGAGCTGCGAGTTCAGGCTTCGCGGTATCGGAGGCGCATCCTGGATGTGCTGCATCGCGACGCCCATTGGCGTCGTTCCCTTGAACGGCGTCGACCCCGTGAATATTTCGTAGAGCACCACCCCGAACGAATAGATGTCACTTCGCTGATCCAGGTCCGCCTTGCCCTCCGCCTGTTCGGGAGACATGTAGTCGGGTGTGCCAATCACCAGCCCGGTCTGCGTCATGCTCGATTCGCCGTTTTCGCGTACGATGCCGAAATCCATGATCTTCACTTCGCTCTGCGGCGTGAGCATCATGTTCTGCGGTTTGACGTCGCGGTGGACGACGCCCTGCTCGTGAGCGGCGACGAGACCGTTGCATGCCTGCTTCGCGATCTGGAGGCCGACGCTGATCGGCAGGGCTCCTTTGCTGCGAATGAGCTGCTTCAACGTCATGCCTTGAACGAACTCCATGCTGATGAACTTGATGCCATTGGCGTCGCCGAAGTCGAAAGTCCGAACGACGTTGCGATGGGTGATCCGCCGCGCGACGCGGATCTCGGTCTTGAAACGCTCCAGAATGCTGGGATTCATGGAGGCGATCTCCGGGCGCAGCACCTTGAGCGCAACGAGCTCGTCGAGGTCGTGGTCCTTCGCTTGAAAGACCATCCCCATCCCGCCGCTGCCGAGCACGCGCCGGATCTCGTATCGCTTGCCGAGCACCGCGCCCGGCTCGAGCGAGCTGAGTGTCATGGCCGGCTCCTGGGTGCCATCCACGAGCGTGGGCGCGTCCCGCTGCGAAAGCCCGGCGTCCGTCCGCGACGAGGCGATCTGCTGCCCCCGAATCGTACCCGTCGAGAGGCTGTAGACGGGAATCACCTCGTCGATACCCTGGAGCTTCAGTGGTTTCAGCGACTCAGCCGACGCGCGATCCTGAACCTGAGCGTAGGCGTTCTGAGCGAGGAGCACGTCGCCCGGAGGCGCTTCGCTAGCCAGGCGCTCGGCCACGTGAACGGTGGGCCCCAGCAGTGAATAGTCGAGCCGATTGGAGCTACCCACGGCGCCGAAGATCACTTCACCCGCGCTGACACCGATGCCCGGCATGAGCGCCTCTTCGTCGCCATCGGCCTCGAGCAGATGCTGGATCGAGATCGCGCAGCGAATCGCGGGCCAGACCCGGTCCTCCCCCTTGAAGACGGCCATCATCCGGTCGCCGACGAACTTGTCGACTTGCCCGCCGTAGCGCTCGACGAGCTCGGCCTGCCGCTCGAGGGCGCGATTCACCCGCTCGAGAACGGCGCTCGGCTCCGCGCTCTCGTCCTTGAAGGCGGCGTACGATTTCAGCTCGGAGACGAGCACGGTGACTGCCCGGCGCCCGCCGGTGACGACGGAAACGGCGTCGGACTTCTGAATCATCTCTGCGGCCGAGCGAGAGATGAATTTCTCCATGACCTGCTTCTCGCGAAGCTCTCCCAGGAGCGCGCGGAAGCTCTTCGCGAGCGCGCCGACCTCGTCGCCGGAGTTGACCTCGACGTCGCTTCCGTAGTCGCCCTCGCGAATACGATCGGTGACGGTCACGAGCTTCTTGAGAGGCCGGACCACGCCACGCGCGAGCAGGTGGCTCGCGAGGACGGCGAGCCCGATACCGAGCACACCGACGAGCAGCACGTTGCGCTGAAACGAGCGAAACGCTGCGAGCTCGCGATCTCTCGAGCGCAGGGCCGCGAACAGACCGATCGGCTCGTCGTCGACGGTCGTCAGTGGGGCGAAGACCGCCTGATACTCCTCCCCTCCGAGCGACAGCCGGACGTCCTCCTCCGCGGACGCCATCGAGGCTCCCTCGACCCACTCCCGGAGCGTGCTCGTCGCTTCGGCGAGCGTCGAGCCCGTCTCGCGATAGGCCTCGTTCTCGGTCGCGGAAAAGAAAACGACCTCGCAGCCCGCGATGCCCTTGATGTAAAGGGCGAGCTCGTCGCCAATCTCGTAGCCGGTGACGACGGCTCCGAGCAGCTCGGGCCCGACGAGCAAGGGAACCGAAACGGCGTGGTAAAGGTGGCCGTCTTCGCCCCAGACACCGCCGGCACTCTCACCCCCGAGTGCATAACCGACGAGAGGGGTCGTCGAGAGATCCCTCCCGCTCTGGGTCGGAACGTCCGTGCGAGCGACGATTCTCCCCTCGTAGTCGGTCACGATCATGAAATCGCTTCCGACCTGCTCGGCCATGTCGAGGGTGGAATCGAGTGTCGTCGCCGCGTCCATCTCCGCGACCGCCGCTTTGAAGTACGGGCTTTCGACGAGGACCGAGTTGATGAGCGCGAGCTTCTCGAGACGGTCGGTCTCGAGATTTTTGTAGAGCTGACGGGTACTGGTCAGAGCCCGGCTGAGCGACTCGTTGGCGAGCCGGGTCGCGCGTTGATACGAGAACAGGAGGAGTGCGCCGGTGAGACCGACGACGAGTGAAAGGGAGAGAAAGAAAATCTTCGCCTGCAGGCTGAGCCGAGACCACAAGGATTCAGTACTTGCCACGTTTCTTCTTGTACGGCTTGCCGAACTTGTTGAGATGGGGGCGCCTCTTGTAGCTGCTCACGTCGAGCTGAACGAGCACGCCGCTCGCTCCCTGCTCGGTCACGAGCACCGGCTTCGTCGTCTCTTCCTGCTCATTCCAGACCCTCAGAGTGTAGCGGCCCGGTGGGACACCCTCGATGCGAAACGCGCCATCGGGCTGCGCCCAAGTGTAATAGGGGTTGTCCGTGACGTGAACGAAGGCGCTCATCTGCGGATGGATGTTGCAGTAGACGCGAACCAGGCCCGGATTCCGGAGCACGAAGTCCTTCTGCGCACCCGACTTGTAGAGTCCTAGGTCGAAGCGGTTTCCCTTCGAGAGCGAGAACACGTTGTGCATGATGTCGTCGAGGTTGGGGAATGTCACCGTCGTGCCGGCGAGCACCGCCGCGACGCGGGGCTCGAACGCCTTGTTGCGGGACCTGATCGTCTGGTGCCGGGCGCTACCCTGCGTCGTTGTCTCGACGGAAACGCCGTCAATATAGACGAGCACGTCCTGAATGACGGGGCGCTTCACGCCGCCTTTTTCCAGAACTTCGACCTGGCCCGAGACCTGGGCCCGGCTCGATGCGGGAAGAGTCCAGAGTAGCGTGAGTACAAGAAGAAATGTCTTGTTCATCTTCGACCGATACAATGAGGTTGCTATAATAGCAGACCCCGAACGTGCCCGGAAACGCGACTGGTATTGACCCCTTTTTGGAAATTGTCCTCTCTTCAGGAGTTGTTGTCGATGATCCCGCGTCGTTTGCCTCTCGCTGTCCTGCTGTCGTTGTCTCCGGTCTCTTCCCTAGCGCAGACGAGGTCCCGTTCGAAGAGCCTTCCGAGACAATTTTCCAAGTCTCCAGTGAGGTCAAGGCGCACTACCGATGGTCCGAGGACGACTTCTTCGCGCTTCCCTTCTTCCCCGATGGTTTCATCCCGGCCAATCGAGATCGGGTCGAGCTGAGAACCCCGTCGCCGGGCTCCTCACTCGAGCTCAGCAAGGCAACGGTGTTTCTGGAGGCCAATCTGCCCCGGTCGATCTTCGGGCGCGTCAAGATCGATCTTGTCGATCTCTACGACCGGAATCCAACGAGCGGCGATCGCAACGTCGACGTCGACGAGGCCTACCTTCGCTTCGGCATGAAGTACGAATCGCTCGAGGCGATCCACGGGAGCCACCTCTACGCTCTGTTCGGGAAGGCGCCCAAGTTCGAGCGCCAGCTCTTCCGTCGGCTCGAGAGCTACGGACTGGTTCAGACGGCGTTCAACCGATTCAACGATCTGTAGTTTCAGCTCGGGGGCAGTCTCGGGCAGCACTTCTACTTCCGGTTCCAGGTCAGCAACGGTAACCCGATCTTCATGCGCGATCCGAACGCTCTCGCCGGTGACAACGGCGTCGAAGCCCCGCCCAACCCCGAGATCACTTTCAACGCAGGAATCCCCATCCTCTATCACGCGGAGGTCGAGGAAGTCGCCTTCGACGATCACCTGGAGACCGGAGCCGGTGTGGGCCTTCGGCTCCTGTCGGACGACCAGCTCGTTGGGCTCGACGTCTTCGGTTTCTACTACCAAACGAAGCTTTCGGAATCAGCTCCTCTGAACGGGACCTTCTACGAAGGCGACCTCGACCTACTCGATGGCGCCGGCGTCAGTCTTCCCATCGCGGGTAACGACCGAAAGGAGTGGGGCTTCAACCTCGACGCCCAGCTCGGAAACCTCGGAGCTTTCTTCCAGTTCGTGAACGAGGAGTCGGCGTCGCTGCCGCGCCAGGGCCTCGAGATCGAAGTCGGCTATCGCATCGAGTCCGGCGACCCGGGGGATCCGGGAGCGCTGTTCACCGCGATCGAGCCTGTCTTCCGCTACGCCAGGCTCGACAACGATTTTCGCGCGCCGGCCGGCTTCGTCGCGCCCAGTCTGTTCTGGGACTGGGCGAAGATCGACGTGGGCGCCCGGGTCACTATCGTGAGCAATGTCGACCTGACGTTCGAGTACGCCTTTCACGATATCGACGCGAGCAAGGATATCGGCCACGATGAGTTCCTAACGACCCTTCGATTCCGCTTTCCTTGATCAAGCGCTCGGGCAATACGCCAGAGTGCTCATCCCGCTCGTGGCTACTCTCCAAGGTCCACGGCCACGATGTTTTTCCGGTCCCGGACGTAGAGGTGCGTTCCCACGAGTGTCGGTGCGGTCCAGGCGTTTTCCGTCAGGAGCTCCGTTCTCGCGTGCACTTCGAGACCGTTGGGACCGGCCGAGGCAATCGCAACGTCGCCGCCTTCGTCGACGATAACGAGCTTTCCTTCAGCATGGACCATTTGGGACCGGCCGAAGCTGCGTTCCCTCCAGGCCTCTTCGCCAGTTTCGACATCGACCGCGATGAAGAATGCCGGGCCGAAGTCGCCACTGGTGCCTAGAATCAAGTTGCCGATGCGGATGGCGTTGCCGAAGTGCAGGCGCAGGCGGTTGGTCGACCAGAGCTTCTCCACCGTGGTCTCGCCGTTCGCACGCGTCAAACGAATCACACGGCTTCCGCCGTTGTATGCGGATGAGATGAACAGCAAGCCGCCTTCTCCCCAGACCGGCGTGCTGATGTTCAGGCCATATTCGGTCTTGTGAGGGTGGCTCCACAGAAGGTCGCCGTTCTTGGGATCGAGCCCGACGACGTCCTCGGGAGTGAACACGACGAGTTGGTCCTGACCGTCGACATCGATCAAGATGGGTGACGCTGGGGCGAGACGAAAGTCCTGGTTCTTCCAGACCACGGCGCCGCTCGCGGGATCGAAAGCCACGACGGCCTTTCCGCGGCCGCCGACAGGCAGGATGATGTTCCCGTCGTAGACGATCGGGCTCGATGCGTAGCCGCTGTAGCCCCTCATCTCGAACTTCTCGTCCAGGTTGTGGTACCAGAGAACGTCGCCCGTTTTGCGATCGAGAGCATGGAACTTGCCCGTCGCCCCAACCGCATAGACCACATCGCCGAGCAAAAGAGGTGTCGAATAGGGGCCGGCGCCGCCCCGCCTCAGCCAGATGCCGTAGTTCATGTGCTCGAGCAGAGGCGCTTCGTATCGATGCTCCCAGCGCGTCGTCCCGGTCGCCGCCTCGAGGGAAACGACGATCTCGTCGTCGTCGACACGGTACATGGTGTAAAGCGCGTCCGGGTCGGCGACAATGCTCGAGTAGCCTTCGCCGAGCGCGCGACTCCAGAGCTTGTTCGGACCGCCGGCCGGCCAGGCTATCGCGAGCCCGGTCGACTTCGCGTGGAAGTTGCGATCCGGCCCTCCCCACTGATGCCAGCCTGGCGCGGTCTTTTCATCGCTGAATACGAGCGTGGCGAGCAAAGAGATCGGCAAGAGGCCCGACAAAGCCAGGAGGCGCAGTGTTTTCATAAGGTAGCCCTTCGTTGCCCCAACGTTACAACGACAGGGCCAGGTACGCTAGCTCAGGGACCAGCCCTTCCCCGTCTCCACAATAGGTCGTCTCGGCCTATTGGGGAGACACGAGACGCCACGAGAGCTGGCCTTGGCGTTGGCCTCCGTTTTGCGTATACGATAAGGTTCCGATCACACGAGATTGGTGCCGACATTGGTGATGAGCTCGAAAACAAGCCTGTTTCCTGCAGCGCTTCTTGCCGGCGTCTTGGTCGCGTCATTGAGTTGGGCGGCGAGCAAACCCGTCGTCTTGGTGCAAGCCGGCGTGGTGCCTCCGGAAGCGAGCCTCTTGGACGTGCGGATCACCGTATTCGAGCCAGCGGAAGATTTCTTTCCCGAGGTAAGACAGGCGGAAGCCCGCTATATTCCCGTCGGTTTGAAGCGCGTCTTCGAGGAGGGGGGCTTTTGGGGAGCGGTCCGGGTCGTTCCGGACACTGGCGGAGCGGATCTTGCGATATCGGGTGCCGTCCTGGTGTCTCACGGTCGTGAGCTCAGGCTCGAGATTCGCGCCATGGACGCGGCCGGCAAAGTATGGCTCGACAAGAAGTACAAAGGTGAAGCCGACGCGTCGGCATACCTGGCCCGCGAATTCACCGCGGACCCCTTCCAAAACCTCTATCACCGGATCGCAAACGACGTCTCGAAGAAGTACAAGAAGCTGAAAGCGAAGGACATCGAGCGGATACGCAACGTCTCTCGACTCAGGTTCGCGAGCGATCTGGCGCCGGATCCCTTCGCGGACTACTTGCGCGTCGAAAAACAACGCTACGTCGTCGTTCGACTGCCGTCTCGAGACGACACCATGATGGAGCGCGTCGCGCTGATTCGCCAGCGCGACGGCATGTTCGTCGATACCGTCGACTCGTACTACGGGAGCCTCTTCGAGAAGATGCGGGAGTCCTACCGTGGTTGGCGCTCCCAGGACTATTGGCAGCGCGAGGCCATGAAAAATGGCCCACCCACGGCGACGGGCTCCGGGGGACGCAATGCGCCGATGGGTGTCCTGGTTGCCGGCAACGGCGGTACCTGGTCGGGTGAAGGAGTGCTATGTGGAACGCCGGGTCTTTTTGGAGGTGCCTCGACGACGGACCAGTTGAGGCGATGGGAAGAAGAGCGGCGGGGAACACACCTCGACGTGCTCAGGGAGCTCGGTGAGTCTTTGGCTGCTGATGTCGCTCCCCTCGTAGTCGAAGTGGAAGGCAACGTAACGCAACTCACCGGCTCGGTCGAAGTGCAGTACGCCAGATGGCGCACCCTACTGAGAGAAATCTTCGCCGCCGAAACTGGCGTCCCCCTGTTTTCAGCCGCGGAAGCTGATGTGGGGCCCCACGGCATCGAGCACTAAACAAACTCGATCTCGATGGTGCCGTTGTCGTGGATGACGAGAACTTGACCCGTCCGTAGCCTCGAGTAATCCTCCGGGGAGATCGCGACAACCGGTATCGGTTTTGCGTAGATCTCGTCCGCGACGACCGAGGCGAGAGCGAGGAACGTATCCTTTCGGCGGCAGAGGGTGGCTGCCGGCGCCGTGCCGGCGCGGACCGACTCCAGCAAGATGGCGGTGGTCGTGCTCGATCCTTTCGTGAAGGGGATCGTGAGGATCTTGCCGGAAGCGAGCTGACCCGAGAGCGGGTGACGCCGGTCCGTAATCTCGCCGGTCCCAGAGTCGTAGCCGCCCCAAAAGCTCAGGGGTTCCTCGCTGACGAGCACCTCGGCGCGCGCGGAGCCTGGAACCAGCACTTCGCCTACGATGGTCTCGACCATTGGGCGCATTCTACGTGACCGAAAGTCGAACCGAGATGGTGCTAGGATTCGCTCGTGCGCCGTACGCTACGAGCTATGGGCGATGAGATGATCGATCGAAGCGAAGTCCATACCGCCGAGTTTCCAGCTCCGAGGGATGTCGAGCAGCCGGAGGAACCTCGGCCGTTCTCGGCCCGGGTCAAAATCGACGTGGCCGCGCTGTCCCATAAGGGAAAGGCCCGGGAGAGCAACGAGGACCACTATTACGTCGGTTACGCGGGCCGCAGCATCGAGACCCTCTTGATCAACGTTCCCGAGGGAGAAGTGCCGGAGCACTTCGATGAGGCGGGCTACGTGATCCTCGTGGCCGACGGCATGGGCGGTGTGGTCGGAGGGGAGATAGCGAGCTGTCTCGCGATCCGCACCTTGATCAATATCATCATCCACGTGCCCGACTGGATTCTTCGGGTCGATGACGAGCACGCTCAAGAGGTCATGAAGCGCGCGGCACAGTACTTCCGGCAAGTGAACGCCGCCCTCGTCGAGCGGGCCGAACGTGAGCCTCGATTGAAGGGGATGGGAACGACGATGACGGCGGCCTATAGCGTCGGCGACGACCTCTTCGTGGCCCACGTGGGTGACTCGCGGGCCTATCTGTTTCGGGACGGGAGGCTCCGGCGGCTCACACGCGATCAGACGCACGCTCAGATGCTCGCTGATGCAGGCATCATCGGGCAGGACGAAGTCGCGAGCCATCGGCTTCGACACGTCCTCACCAACTCGCTCGGCGGAACCGACGCGGAGACCAAAGTCGAGCTCCAGCGCTTGAAGCTTTGCGACGGCGACTGCTTGCTGCTCTGCAGCGACGGTTTGACCGATATGGTCGAGGACGACACGATCGGCTCTCTCCTGAGCGACAACCGAGCCTCGGACGATGGCTGTCTGGCACTGGTGCTAAAGGCCCTCGAGAACGGAGGCAAGGACAACGTCACCGTCGTCCTACAGCGCTACTCGATTCCCGATGACTAGTGTCCCGTCTCGGAAGTGAGGTTTCCACCTCGAGCTATGCACCACGTTTAGACGGCACGAGCGGAACAAAGTCATACTTGCCGATGCCCTGGAGCACGAGGAAGGTAGCCGAGGTGTCCGCGTCATTCGTGACGAGGTGCGGGCGGCGCGGTTCTCCTCGAGGTGGAGGCCGACCGCGAGAACACGAGCCGTCTGGGCCGCGCAGATATCGAGGAAGTCCGGTAGCGCTCGGTCCTGGCGCCGATCACTGAGTTCGCGAAAACGATCGCGTTTGATTCGCCCGAGGCGATCTGCTCGCCGCGCTCCGGTTTGTCCACCGTCTGATAGGGTGCGCAGGTCCAGGTCGGGAGGGTCCTTATTGCCTGGTAGGCGAGCACCTGCCGGCGGGCTTTCTCCGCCCCTCGGGGAACCTCCCACTCGGCCCAGTGGTGCTCGTCGAGACCGCTGACGTTGACGGTCGAGGGAACGGCGACGCGTCCGCCGGCCGCCGCGAGCTTCTCGGCGAACTCGAGCCCTGCCTCTCCCACGTAGATGGTGCTATCGATGTGGGCCCGAGTGATATCGATCATCTCCCGAGCGCTTTGGACCCGCGCCATCCTCACCAAAATGGACATCGCCATCTTGGCGGCGGGCCCGACCTCTCCTCCGAGAAATGCGCGGTCCTTCTCGGAGAGAGCGAGCGTCACGGCTCGCGACTCTTTTTCAGACGTCGAACGACGAGGCTGTTGGTCAGAATCAGAACGACGATGAGGACAAGGATCTGAATCACCGCAGTTCCGACGCTCGATTCGCTTCGAAGTTTCCACCATCCGTCGGGGTCGAACGCGGTCGCGGACTGGTAGAACCACCATACGATCATCGCGAGGAACTCGAGCGGCACGAGAACCGAGATCACGTAGACGAACCAGACGCCGATTGGATGCGTCTCGGCTTCCGTATTGACCAGCTCTCGTCTGAATCGGGAGGCGCCGTAGCGGATGACGGCGAGCGCGATGAACAGGCCCGAAAAGAGGAGAGCGATACCCCAGACCCAGTCCTGGTTCTTGAAGAAACCCATGCGCCATGCGGACGGAAGCCCGAGAAGGAACGAGAGGATACCGACGGTCGGCACCGCTCGGGCGCGCGCGAGCCCGAGGTCCATCGCCATTCGCGACGCCATCTCCAGCATGGCGATGAGAGAGGAGATCGCAGCACAGCTCAAGGCGAGAAAGAAAATCGGCAGGAAGACGCGACCTGCCGGAATGGACCCGAAGAGCTGCGGCATCCAGATGAAGGTCAAACCCTCGTTCCCGGCCCCGAGCGCCGTTTTGGCCTCGGCTTCCGGCAGGACGGCGAAGACCGTGCACATGACGGCGATGCCGGCGAGAAGCGACGCGGAATTGTTCCCGAAGGCGGTGGTGAAGGTCGTGAGTGTAACGGGCTCTTTGTCTCGGACGTAGACGCCATAGGTCGTCACGAGGCCCCAGCCCGCGCCCGTGCTCCAGGCGGATTGCGTCAGAGCGGCGAGCCAAACTTGGTAGCTACCGAGCTGCTCCCACTCCGGGGTGAAGAGATAGGCGAGACCTTTGGTGGCCCCGGGTAGCGTCACCGCCCGGATAGCGGCGATGATGAGAAGCAGGAAGAGCGCGGGGATGAGGATGCGATTCGTACGTTCGATGCCCCGAACCACGCCTCTATATATAATGATGCAGCCCACGAGCATTGCGATGGCATGGAACAGAACGGGCTGAATCGGATCCGTCGTGAAGCCGTTCCAGTAGCTTTCGGCGTTGTCCGCCGAGAAGACCATGCCGAAAGAGGCGACGAAGTACTTCAGACACCAACCCGTGACCACGGAGTAATAGAACGTGATGAAACAGGTCACGAGCCCAATGAAAATGCCGAGCCAGTTGTAACGTTCCCCGATGAGGGCCCCGACGGCGCCGGCCGGGCCTCGTCGCGTCGTCTTGCCGAGTGCGAACTCCGCCAAAAGAAGCGGTATCGCCCAGGCGAAGAGAAAGATCATCCAGGCAACGAGGAACGTGCCACCACCGTTCGCCGCAGCCACTCGGGGGAAGCGCCAGATGTTGCCCGTGCCCACCGCCATGCCGATAGCGGTGAGCAGGATGCCCCAGCGCGATGTGAACTCTTCCCGGGGCACTAGGCGTCTCCGCTGCGTCCCCAGATATCGCCGACGGTGAAGCCGGTGGGGAACGGGTCTTCGGGGTCGAGGACGTAGTGGGCGAAGCCCGTAATCCAGGCGCTGCCGGTGAGCTGCGGGACGACCGCGGGTAGCTCTCCGACCGTCGTTTCCTCGATCAGCCGTCCCGTGAAGAGCGTGCCGAGAATACCTTCGTGAACGAAATCCTCGTGCAAGCCGAGGCGACGCTTGGCGTGCAGTGACGCCATCCTCGCGCAGGTCCCGGTACCGCAGGGAGAACGATCGACCGCTCCGGTCCAGCTCGCGGGATGGTTCCAGTCCAGAGAGCCTGTCGAGACCACGACGGCGTTCTTGGCTGTCGCGTCGGGGTGGGACGGAGGACCCACAAGCTCGGCGACGGTCACTCCCGAGATCTCTGGATTGTCGGGGTGGACGGCCTCGAGCTGTTCACTCGCCGCCTTCTTGATCATCTCGCCGATGCGCACGATGTCGCTTGCCTCGTCGGGAGCGAGCCGAAGGCCGAATGGCTCCGCATCCGCGATCACGTAGAACATCCCGCCGAATGCGACGTCCACCACGATGGAACCGAGCTCGGGAACTTCGATGGGAGCATCCAAGTGGAGTGCGAAGGCGGGGACGTTCTCGAAGGTCACGCTCTTCGCTTTCCCGCCGGCGACACTGGCTTCCACTCTGATGAGTCCCGCGGGCGCTTCGAGCGTCAGTTTCGTCACCGGCTCGGTCGCGGGGACCATGCCCGTCTCGATGAGCGCCGTGGCGACGCAAATCGTATTGGTACCCGACATGGGCGGGTATTCCACCTGCTCCATGATGACGAAGCCCGCGTCCGCTTCGGGGTGGGTCGCCGGAAGGACGAGGTTGCAGTTCGATGCGGGATAGCCTCGGGGCTCGCGGAGCATGCGCTTTCTGAGGTCGTCACCTTGGGTCGCGAGGTAGCGCGCCTTCTCGAACATGGTTCTGCCGGGCACGTCGAGGACGCCGCCCGTGATGACGCGGCCGGGCTCTCCACAGGCATGGAGGTCGATGGCCGTGATCAGATTGGAGACGCGCATTACGAGTGAAGCGCCAGAGCGATGCCGAGTCCCATCACCTATTCAGCCTTCCGAGAGACAGGTTCGTTCAGGCATCGCGGACCTCCTAGTGGGGTGGCAGGATAACACGCTCACACCTTCGACTTGAGAATGGCCTTGAGCACATGGCCCGCGATGGCCGGGTTCTTGCGGAGCCGCCGGACGGAATAAGGGTACCAGTTGGGGCCATAGGGAACCGCTACGCGGAGTCGATGGCCGGCGTCTCGGACGATGCGGCGTAGCTCTGGGTCGACACCATGGAGCATTTGAAACTCGTACTGATGGGTCTCGAGCTGGAGACGGTCGAGGATTCGGTAGGCTTCCCAGACGAGGAGCTCGTCGTGGGTCGCGATTCCGACGTAGCATCCGGCGCTCAGGAGCTCGTCGAGAAGGAGCGCATAGTTGTCCTGAATGATTCTGCGATCGGTGAAGGCGAGCTCGCGAGGCTCGAGGTAGACGCCTTTGCAGAGCCGAACGTTCGCTTTGGTCTCCGCGAGGCGGCGTACATCCGAAAGGCTCCGACGCAGGCGCGCCTGGATAACGCAACCCAAGTTCTCGAAGCTCTCCCGAAGACGAAAGTAGAGCTTGAGCGTATCGTCGACGCAGGGCGCATCCTCCATGTCGAGGCGGACGAAGTTGCCGCGCGATCGCGCGTGCTCGAGGATGGCACGGCAGTTCTCGTAGCAGAAGTCCTTGTCGAGCTTGAGGCCGAGGTGGGTGGGCTTGATGTGGATGTTGCTGTCGAGTTTCTGCTCGTCGATCGCGACGAGCACCTTCTCGTAGTCGCGGACCGCGGACTCCGATTCTTCTCGCTTCGTGACGAACTCTCCGAGAATGCCGCTCGCCACCATGAAACCGTCCGCATTCAGCGATCGAATGACGCGAAGTTGATCTTCGAGGGTCTCGCCCGCGATATAGGGACGGGAGAAGACCCGGACGAGCGGCTTCGGAACGAAGGGGACTGTGGACGCGACCAGAGTATCGAAGGCGCTCATGTATTAGTCGAGCTCGAGCCAGTTCAGAATGCGATCGAGAGACTCCCTCGTCGAGTCGCCCAAGTTCTATCACATTTCGCGTCCAGCTTGCCCTGACGGCAGCATCGGTCTTACGATGTGGTCCATGCAGATCCTGGTTATCTCCAAAGATGAGGTCCGGCAGGCGATCACGATGGAGCAGGCCATCGAGACGGTGAAGTCCGCTTTTGCCGAGCTGTCGAAGGGCCGCGCGAGCGTACCGATTCGCACCCAGGTGGGCGTGCCCCTCCACGACGGGGTGACGCTCTTCATGCCCGCCTATCTGGAAGAGACCGACGTTCTCGGAATGAAAATGGTCTCGGTCTTCTCCGGCAACCTCTCACAGGGACTGCCTACCATCAACGCGATGGTCACGCTCGTCGATGCGGACACCGGGCTCCCCACCGCCATTATCGACGGGACCTACCTCACGGCACTTCGGACCGGAGCCGCATCCGGAGCCGCGACGGAGCGCCTCGCTCGAGCCGATGCGAAGACGGTAGCCGTGCTCGGGACCGGAGTGCAGGGAAGAACTCAGCTTCGCGCTGTGTGCACCGTCCGTTCGATCGAGCGCGTGCTCGTCTACGACAAGCGATCGGATATCGCGAAGAAGTTCCTCGACGAAATGAAACAGCTCGGTGCACCCATCCCGGACGCCATCGAGGTCACAGAATCCGCGACCGAAGCCGTCCGGGAAGCGGACGTCGTGTGTACCGCGACGACTTCGACGTCGCCCGTGTTCCAGGATGCCGACCTCAAGGCCGGAGTCCATATCAACGCCATTGGATCCTTCACACCCCAGATGCAGGAGCTTCCCCCCCAGACCGTGGCTCGCGCGCTCCTCGTCGTCGATTCACGGGAGGCCGTCTGGGCGGAGTCGGGCGATCTAATCATCCCTCGGCGCGAAGGCCGCATTTCCGAGAACTCCGTCCATGCCGAGATCGGCGAGATCGTCTCCGGTGCGAAGCGCGGCCGTACCTCCGACGACCAAGTGACCCTGTTCAAATCCGTCGGCAACGCTGTCCAGGACGTCTCCGTCGGCGCCAGAATCCTGGAAGAAGCGAAGAAAAAAGGCCTCGGAATTGAGGTCAGTCTTTAACTGAAAGGGGTCAGTCCTGAACAACTTGACTTTGATTTGTAGAAAAGTAACTGCGTTGAGTAGAAAAGTAACAGAGAAATCAAGTTGTTAAGGACTGACCCCAGATGAAGGTTCAGCTGGACTATGGCAGTGAAGGTCTCGAGGTCGATCTGCCCGGCGGTCGGACGACGGTGGTCGAGCCGACCTATCCTCCGGGCGTCGCCGATCCTCTCGAGAGGCTTCTCGAGGCGCTCGCCGTTCCTTTCGGTTCGCCGCCGTTGATCGACCTCGTCGAGCCGGCCCAACGAGTCGCCATTTCCGTTTGCGACGGAACCCGACCGCAGCCGCGCGAGCTCATGCTCCGGGCCCTCTTCGAGGCGATGCCACGGGTTCGGCCCGAGAAGGTCGTGATCCTCGTCGCGACAGGAACGCACCGCGCCAATACGGACGCCGAGCTTCGCGCCATGCTCGGCGACGATATCGTCTCAAGCTATAGAATCGTCAACCACGACGCGCGTGACCGCGCCTCGCTCGGTCATGCCGGAGAGACGAGCCGAGGTGTTCCGATCTGGCTGGCTCGAGAGTGGCTCGACGCGGACGTCCGTATCACGACCGGCTTCGTCGAGCCGCACTTGTTCGCGGGATTCAGCGGGGGGCCCAAGATGGTGGCGCCGGGGCTAGCGGGTCTCGAGACGACGATGGTGCTTCACGACGCGAGTCGCATCGGCCATCCTAAAGCGACCTGGGGGATCACGGAGGGCAATCCGATTCACGACGACGTTCGCGAGATCGCGCGGATGACAGGCGTGCACTTCGCCTTCGACGTCACGCTGAACGGCGAGAAGGAAATCACGGCCGCCTTCGCGGGAGAGCTCTTCGAGGAGCACGAGAAGGCCTGCACCAATTCGAGGCGCGAAGCGATGCAAAGCGTCGAGACACCCTTCGACGTCGTGCTCACCACCAACTCGGGGTTTCCTCTCGATCAGAACCTCTACCAGAGCATCAAGGGAATGTCCGCGGCGGCTCAAGTCGTAAAGCCTGGCGGTGTGATCTTGTGCGCAGCGGAGTGCCGCGACGGTCTCCCGGATCACGGCGCCTATGCGGAGCTCCTGAAGCGCCGCGGCTCACCCGCGGAGCTTCTCTCGATGGTGTACGAGCCCGGATTCTCCGAGGCCGACCAGTGGCAGATTCAAGTGCAGGCGCAGATCCAGTGCGGAGCGCGCGTCCTCGTCAAGACCAGCCATCTCACGCCCGAGCAGTTGGCCCAGGCGCACTTCGAGTCGATGAACGATGTCGAATCCGAGGTTTCGCGTGCTCTCGACGAGGCCGGTCCCGACTCCCAGCTCTGCGTCCTTCCCCGCGGCCCCCAAACGATTCCCTACGTTCGACCTTGAAACGCGTCCTCCTCGTCAACCTCGGCACGACCACCGCCCCTACGGAGGAGGGCGTCCGCGCCTTTCTCGGCGAGTTCCTGGCCGATCCCATGGTCGTGGACTACCCACGCTGGTTGTGGCGACCGATCTTGAGCCGCATCCTTCGCTCGCGCCCCAGGAAGGTGGCGGAGATGTATCGGTCGATCTGGACCAACGAGGGCTCTCCCCTCGAAGTGGGCACGCGGCGATTGGCGTCGGCCCTCGCGGCCAAGGTCGATGCCGAGGTCGAGGCCGCCTATAGATACGGCTCCCCGGCCGCCGAAGGCCGGACGAGCGGCGCCCTCGTCATTCCGCTCTTCCCGCAACGAACCAGCTCGACGACGGGAACGATCGAGGCCCTTCTCGCGCCTGACGCGAAGCTCGTCTTGATCCCTCCGGACGATCCGGGCTACATCCGAGCTCAGGCGGAGCTGTTTCGGACCGCGGTAGGGGACGTCGCTCCCGAACACCTCCTGGTCTCGTTTCACGGCATTCCAGTGCGCTATGATCGGGCGGAAGGTGGGACATATCGGCGCGACTGCGAGAGCACGTTTCGGGCGTTTGTGGCCGAGCTCGACTGGCCGGAGAAGGCCGCGACCCTCTCGTTTCAGTCGCGATTCGGCCCCGAGCCCTGGATTGGGCCCGCGACGGCCAAGACGCTGGCAAGACTCGGCTCGACGAGGAGCGTGGCGGTGGTGACACCCGGTTTTCTGACGGACGGACTCGAGACGATCGAGGAGATAGGAATCCGAGGCAAAGAGACTTTCATGGAGGCGGGAGGCCAGCGTTTCGTGCGCGTGCCCTGTGTCGAGGAACATCCCGCCTTCGTGGCCTCCTTGGCTCGCCTGGTGGAGGACGCATGACCAAAGAAACTCCCTTGGACCGAGCCACGATTCAGAGGCTCATCGCGAAGTACGATCGTCCCGGCCCTCGCTACACGAGCTACCCGACGGCGGTCGAGTTCTCCGAGGACGTCGACCGATCGGTCTACGAGCGCCACCTTTCCGAAGCGGACGATCTCGGTGAGGCCCCCCTGGCCCTCTACACCCATCTGCCGTTCTGCGAAGAGCGATGTCTCTTCTGCGGATGTCACGTGATCATCACGCGCCACTACGAGAGGACGACGCCCTACCTCGAGCTACTAGCCCGAGAGTTCGAGCTCACGGCCCAACGGTTGCCAAACCGCCGCCGATTCGCTCAACTTCACCTGGGTGGTGGCACGCCCACCTATTACGACGCCAAAGAGCTCGGCGCCTCGATCGAGAAGCTCCTCGAGCACTTTCATCCGCTTCCCGACGCCGAAATGGCCATGGAAGTCGACCCTCGTGTGACGTCGAAGGAGCACATCGACGTCATGGCGGATCTCGGTTTCAACCGGGTCTCGATGGGAGTCCAGGATTTCACTCGGGAGGTTCAAGAGCGCATCCATCGCGTCCAGTCGATCGAGGAAACGCGTACCATCGTCGACCATGCGCGCGCGCGGGGCTACCGAGGGATCAACGTGGATCTCATCTACGGGCTCCCCCTCCAAACTCCTCAGACCTTCGAGAAAACGGTTGAGCACGTCATCGATATGGGAGTGGACCGTGTGGCCTGCTACTCCTTCGCTTACGTGCCTTGGCTCCGTGGTCATCAGAAAATGATCGGGGAAGACGAGTTGCCGTCGCGGGACCTGAAGGTCGAGCTCTTCGCCATCGTACGTGAGCGGCTACTCGCCGCTGGATACGAGTCCATCGGAATGGATCACTTCGCGAAGCCCGACGACGATCTGGCGGGTGCCAAGCGTGAAGGTCGATTGCGCCGGAACTTCCAAGGCTACGCGGTGATCCCGGGAGACGACGTACTCGGCTTCGGGATTTCCGCCATTGGCGACGTTCGCGGCGCGATGATTCAGAATGAGAAGAAGCTGAGCACCTATACCAAGGCGGTCGAAGCGGGAGAGCTTCCGGTGGCGCGCGGCATCGTGCGCACCCGTGACGATGAGATACGCTGCGACGTCATCCATCGTCTCATGTGCAACTTCGTTGTCGACATTCCCAGGGTTGAAGTGGATTGGAGCATCGACTTCAAGGACTATTTCTCTCGGGATCTGGAGCTCTTGGCGCCTCATGCCGAGGAGGGCCTCGTCGAGATCGGCGACGAGAACATCCGCGCGACCCCCGTGGGCGAGCTCTTCGTTCGGAACCTGGCGATGTGCTTCGATCGCTACATGCGGGAGAAGCACGCGGGTGAGAACAAACCTGTGTTCTCGCGCACCGTCTAGCCCGTGAAGCGCATCATCGTCGTCGGCGGGGGAATCTCGGGGACAGCTGCCGCCTGGACCGCAAAACGAACGGCCGAGGAGAGAGGTCTCGAAGCCGAAATCCTCCTGCTCGAGCGCGAGGCTCAAATCGGCGGAAAAGTCATGAGCCTCCACCGACAGGACTGGCTGTTCGAGGCCGGGCCGCTCGGCTACCTGAACAACGAGCCGGTAGTCGACGACCTGGCGGAAGCCTGCGGCCTCGGTGGAGAGCTCGTCCGGGCGAGCGACGCACAATCCCGTCGCTACGTCTTCTCTCGGGGCAAAGTCCGGGAAGCGGCAACCCACCCGATCCGTCTTCTCACTGGGGGACTTGTCAGCCCTCTAGCGCTTCTTCGCGTGGCGGCAGAGCCCTTCATCGCGAAGTCGCAAGATACAGAGGACGAGAGCGTCTGGAGCTTTGCCGCCCGGCGTCTGGGAAGCGAGTTCGCCGACCGTTTGATCCACCCGATGGTGCTCGGCATCTTCGCCGGTGACGCGAGACGTTTGTCCTTGCGCTCGGCTTTCCCGATCATGGCGGAGCTCGAACGCGACCATGGCTCGCTCGTGCGTGCCCAGATCGCGCGGGCGAAGATGCGAAAGCGCGGAGAGCTGCCGCCCCGACGCAGCACTCTCTGCAGCTTTCGAAAAGGGCTCCAGTCTTTGCCCCGCGCGCTCGCCGAGCGCGGAGGCTTCGAAGTCCGGTTGGACACACCGGCGGCCGCCATCGAGCGGGCGACCGACGGTGGGTGGCTCGTGGTTTTGGAAGGCGGAGGTCCTCCCGTGCCCTCCGACGCCGTGATCCTCGCATGCGAGAGCTGGCGCTCGGCGTCCCTGCTCGAGTCACAGCTCCCTGAAGTCGCCTCTCGACTCCGCGAGATCCCCTGTCCTCCCGTCTACGTCGTTGCGCTCGGATACGGCTCGGAGGCCCGGGCTTCGATCCCGCGTGGCTTCGGCGTTGTGATCCCTCGCGGCGCCGGCTATCGCGCGCTGGGAGTGACGTGGGACGGCTACCTTTTTGACTACCGGAATCCGCAGGGCAGTTTGATGGCGCGCGTCCTCTTCGGCGGGAGTTTCGATCCGGAAGTCTCCTCACTCGACCCGGACGAAGTGGTTGCCATCGCCGAGCGAGAGATCGCGGCGCTGTTTCGTCTCGAGACGAAGCCGACCTTCACGGAGGCACGTCTGTGGAACAGAGCGATTCCACAGTACGAGATCGGTCACAGCGAGCGGGTCCAGGCGATCGAGAAGAACCTCTCCGAGCTGCCAGGCCTCTACCTTGCCGGGAACGCCCTCTACGGCGTCGCTTTCGGAAAAGCCGCAGCGCGGGGTGTCCGTTGCGGCCGGGGCGCGGTCGAAGCCCTCTCCTTCGAGCGCGAGAACGTAACTGCTTAGCCGCTTTCGCTCTGTTTTGTTTCAGTCAATGGAAGGCCCGCGTCCTTCCATGCAACATAGCCACCTTTCAGGCTATATAAGTGCTTGAAGCCCAGATTCTGCATCGACTTCAACGCACGATTGGTTCGGCCAAAATAATGGTTCTTGGTGCAATGCACGACGTACTTTTTGTTCGGGTCGAGTTTAGTCACCATGCCCTCGAATGACTCGTCGTGCACAGGGACATTAACCGAACCGGTAATATGGGATTCCTCGAATTCACTCGGTCTACGAACGTCCAAGATTACCGCGTCCTCATGCTCTGTAACAAAATCATGTGCGGCGTTGACGTCAATAACCGTTGCTGAATTGTGCAGGTCATCGCATCCCCGCGCTAACATCGCGATGAACACGCCTGTTAACAGAAGCGGTCTGCAATTATTGAGCTTTTCTTTCATTGGTGGTCCTCCATCAGTGAATTTTTCAGCTCCAAAAACGGATTATACCCCTCGTGATGTCCGCTTCGGGTCGTTTGCTGCCGTTCGCGATCGTGTCACGCGACCGGCTGCTCCTAGGCGAGAAGCGAGCGATGCGCCCTTTTTCAGCTACTTTGATATAGCGCCGTGGGGCCACAATATCAGGCCCTGAAGTAGAGCACCGGGGGGTAGCTCGTTGATTGAAGCCCACGATACGGACGAACTTAGACGATCGCTTGACGATAACAACAGACGGTTCCTCGTCGCGATGGAGCGAGTCGCCTCAGTAGTAGGGCCGGATTTCTTTGTTTCCGCAGCCCATTTACTCAAAGCGCTGCTTGACGTCCGGTTTGTCTTCATCGCCGAGTGCACCGATTCTGAATCAAAGATGGCGCGGACTCTCGCCTTCTGGAATGGAGCCGGCGTCGCTGATAACCTTGATTTCTGCGCACAGGGTGGCCCTTGTGAACAGGTAATGTCCGGTCAGGTAGTGCACGTTCCGCAGAATGCCTGCGAAGAGTTTCCCCACAACGAAGCGCTACAAAGTCTCGCCCCCGAAAGCTACTTCGATTGCCCCCTGATCGACTCGAGTGGAAAGGTTATCGGGCACATCGCAGCGATGGATGTTCGACCCATGAACCCTGCGCCAGAGGACTTAGTGATCTTGAAAATCCTCGCCTCCTGGGCCGCGGCGGAGTTGGAGCGAAGGCAGATCGAAGAAGCTCGGACCGCCGATCTGATTCGCAGCAGTGAAGAGCGCTTCCGCCTCGCGCAGGAGGCCGCTGAGATCGGCACCTGGGATATGGACGTGGCCACGAGCCGGGGCACCTGGTCGGACAACTACTGGGGCATTTACGGATTGTCCCCGAACTCGTGCATCCCAGGATACGAGACCTGGATTGCGCTCGTGCACCCGGAGGATCGGGAAAGAGTGGACTCCCGGATCAAGGCAGCGCTCCAAGGCGAGGCTCCATACAAGAGCGAGTTCCGCATCGTATGGCCCGACGGTTCTGTTCGCTGGCTGGTTGGCAAGGCGAGCGTATTTCGGGATGCCAGCGGAAATCCCATTCGAATGATCGGCGTGGACTACGACGTGACCGAAATTAAGGAAGCCGAGCAAGAGTTGCAACAAATGCACGATGAGCTCGAACTACGAGTGGCGGCTCGGACTCGAGAACTCAGCGAGGCGAATGCCCGGCTAGAGCATGAAATTGTCGAGCGGGCACGCACGGAGGCCGAGAGGCTACGCCTCGAGCGACAAATGGTCCAGACGCAGAAGCTGGAGAGTCTCGGAGTCCTGACGGCAGGAGTGGCTCATGATTTCAACAACCTGTTGGTGACGATCATGGCGAACTCTGAGCTAGCCCTCAGCGACCTGGCCGAGGGTTCCGGCGCTAGGGACTTTGTCAAGCGGTCCGTCGAAGCTGCTGAACGAGCGAGCGAGCTGACGCAGCAGCTGCTGAGCTATTCCGGCAAGGCGCAAGTTTCGCCGAAAGTATTGGATCTGTCTCTGTTGGTCTCCGATATGGCCGACCTGCTGGACGTTTCGACGGGGTCCAAAGTAGTGCTGCAGCTCGACCTTGCGAAGGAGCCTGTCCCTGTCCGCGCCGCCGCGACTCAAATGCGGCAGATCGTCATGAACCTGATCACCAACGCTGTGGAAGCCATGCCCGAAGGCGGAGTCGTTCGAATTCAAACGTCCACCCTCGATTCGGCACCACCCTCGGTTGGTCGGCTCTACCGCAGTGGTCCGACAGAATCCGTGCCATACGGATTCGTTGCTGTCTCCGACGCCGGCCCAGGTCTCGACCGAGAGACATGCTCCAAGATCTTCGATCCGTTCTTTACGACGAAGTTTCTTGGGCGAGGGCTCGGTTTGGCATCGGTGCTTGGCATAGTGCGTTCGCATCAAGGGGTGATTGCGGTCGACAGCGGTGAGGAGTCAGGAACAACGTTCACGACCCTGCTGCCCGCAGTCAACGGTGAGCCGATCAGAGACGATCAACCCCAGGTCGATTCCGCTTGGCAGGTAACCGGCAAAGTCCTCGTGGTGGATGATGATCAAGCCGTCTGTGCGGCGGCGTCTGCGATGCTTCAACACCTGGGCTTCGATACAATTGAGGCCTTCAGGGGCAGGGAGGCGATCGACTTGTTCGAACAACTCCATAGCGAGATTCGATTCGTGCTGTTGGACCACGCCATGCCTGAGATGAACGGTGCCGAGACGCTCTTCCGGTTGCGAGAGATCAACCCGAAAGTCCCGGTCATCATCACCAGCGGCTACAGCGAGCCGGATATCGCGATGTCGAGCAACGAGGCCCACCCGGTAGCGTTTATCCAGAAGCCCTACAGACTCGACCGTTTCACCAAAGCAGTGCGCGCGGTGCTGAACGCCGATTGACAATCGTCAACACCGCGACCTGCTCCGCTTGCCGCCACTCCCAGAAACACGGAAGCTCCGGTCATCCGCATTTGATACACTCTTTTTCGTGCGTATCAGACTTCACTTCCCCGCGGACGGCGTCGAGGTGTTCGCGCCGCTCCTCCAATCGGAGGCTCCCGAGACGTGTCGCATCATCGGGGATCGGCTACCCTTCGAAGGCGATCTCACCCACGGGCGGTGGTCCGGCCCCGAGGCCTATCTCCTCATCGATCCCACGATACGAATCCCGCCCGAGAACCAGACGTTTCATACCTTGCCCGGCGACATCGCCTTCTACTCGCAGAAGGGAGGCAGGTTCTTCGACTGGCCGGACGACATGTCGGAGCTCGCTTTCATCTACGGACGTGGGGCCCGGCCGAGCATGATGGACGGTCCGATCAAGGTCAACATTTTCGCTCGGATCGACGAGAACCTGGAAGGCTTCGCCGAAATGTGTGCCCGCCTGCACACCGAGGGCGTGAAGCCCTTTCGCGTCGAGCGCGCCGACTAGAGCCACCTATCCAACGAACCGGCGCAGGGTTAGGCTTTGTTCTTTTTCTCCGAGCCGTAGATGAAGCGCTCGATCTCCCCGTGGATGCGCCAGACCGTCTCCGGCGACGGTGGGGGGGTGTGCCGCGAGACCACGACGGTGACCAGCGTGTTCGCGGCGAGGGCCCAGATGCTTCCGTGGATGCCGAGCGGATGCGGCGACAGCACCAGCGCCCAGAACAGCGTCGCGAGCCCGACGGCGAGACCGGAGAGAACCCCGGCTCTTGTCAGAAGTCTCCGGCCTGGAAAGCAGACGCCGCAGATTCCGGGTGCAAGCTGGAGCGCTCCGGAGCCGGAGACCGATACGAGGGTGACCAGATACCCCGAGGACGTAATCGAGAGGATGTAGCCGATGACGAGGAGCGCAGCCACGATGGCCCGCCCCACCCACACGTAGTGAGCCTGGCTCGCATCGGTCCGAACGTACCTCTGGTACACGTCTCGCGTCAGGACCGTCATGTTGGCGTGCAGGATCGAATCGAGCGTCGACATCGCGGCGGCGGTGGCGCCGGCCAGGATCACGCCGGTCAACCAGGGCGAAGCGTAGCGGAACAAGAGCTCGGGAAAAACTCGATCCGCCACCTCCAGATCGGGGATCGCAAGAGCACCTCCCAGCCCGACGAACGCCGCAGGCACGTAGAGGCTCACCAGGTAGATCGGTGTCGTCGCGCCGAGCCACTTTATCGTTCGATCGGAGACGGCGGTGTAATAACGGATCATCATCTGTGGCATCAGCATGACACCGCAGAGAGAGATCATCATGCCCACCCACATGCCCGGCGTGAAGAACCCTTGCGGTCCAGGAAGCGTCAACAGGTCCGGACGCTCGGTAGCGACCCGCTGCCAGAGCGCGAGCGGGCTTCCGAAGAGCTTGTAGGTGAGAACGAGAGCCCCCACCCAGATGGCGACATACATCCATACGCCCTGAACGACATCCGTCCAGTAGACGGCACGAAGACCCCCCGCCGCCAGATACACGGCGGCGACGACCAGGAGGATCAGCGTTCCGAGCTCGAAGGAGATGCGGTCGTCCGATGCGACCGAGATGATGTACCCCAGTCCCTGCGCCTGCACTTGTATATAGAGGATGGTGAATACGACGGAGACGATGGCGACCACCACGCGTACCGCCTCGCTCTCGTAGAAATCGGAGAGGAGGTCCGCAGGCGTGACGTAGCCGAACCGCTTTCCCAGGGCCCAGATCCGCGAGCCGAGGACGTAGGTGATGGCGCCGACGAGAATCGTCCAGGTGCCGGCGTCCCAGAACCCGATGCCGTGCGTGTAGAAAAAACCTCCCGAGCCGAGAAATGCGAAGGAGGAATGGTACGTTGCCACCATCGTGAGGTACATCACCACGAAGCCGGCCTTCCGACCATAGAGAAAAAAATCCTCCATGTCGATGGTGAGGCGACGATTGGCGTACAGACCGAGGAGGAGCGTCAGAAGCAGGTAGCCGAAGATCAGACTGGTGGCGACGACCCAGGGTTCCACGTCAGACGCCCCGCCACTGAATCCACAAGAGCACACCGACGAGCGCGGCGTAGAGGACCGAAAGATAGGCGTAGAGAAAAGGGAGCCCCAGGACTGAGGGCTCGATCCGGTTCGCAACGAGATAGAGCACGGGGGGCTCGACGAGTGCGAACAGGACGACCAGAGCGGCGAGACCGAGCCGGCCGTCCCGCGTACGCGGCCAGAAATGGCTCCGGAAGGAGGGATACTGGTTTTTGTCGCCCGTCATCGCCCCGCCAACTTTACATTTCTCGCCGCCGTTTTCAACGACGGGAGGCATACCTCGCGCGGCGAAGGCTTCTCCATACTCGCTCGAAGGAGAAGCTCGGGGAGTACGCGAGTCGCAAGCGATCCGGCGCGACGTTGCCGCGGAGGCGCCGATCCCACTCTCGAGCACGGATTGGCCCGGCCGTGCGGGATCTTTCAGGACTGGTTCATCGACGTCTCACGCCGACTGTGGCGCGACGAGCTTCGCCAGCAGACCGGACGCGTATCCGAAGTTGGGATCGCCCGGTCTTACCCGCCTGAGGCAGTCGACCATCAGCCTCTGGTCGCCGGCGCTCGAGGCCGCGTGTGCAGCGTGATAGAAAAGCCCCGCCTGCCGAAAGAGCATGGCGGCCTCGTGGTAACGGTGCGACTGATACAGCAGTGCGGCTGCGCGCACGAGTTCGCCAGCCTTGACGTAGCACTGCGCTGCACGAGTGATTTCTCCCAGCGTCTGGAACACTTCGGCGGCACGCACAGGATCTCCTGCTTCCAACAGGCATTCGGCGCCTGCCATGGCGTTGCCCGAATCCAAGTGGAGCTCGGCTTTCAGGCGAAATGCGCCTCGTCGGTCGCCGGCGCGCAGGAGCGCATCGTGCGCCTTGTCGAGGTCACCGCTCTCCCGATAGAGTCGGGCAGCTTCACGAAAGTCCTGAAGTCGCGCCGCAGTGGCCGCGGCAGCTCCGTAATGTTGGCCCATGGTCAGAACGCGCTGAGCCTCCTCGAGGCTTCCGGCTCGCTCGAAGCACTGGGAGGCACGCAGGGAGGTTCGCGACGCCAACTCGCGCTCCGCGGTGGTCAATGTCAACGAGCGCAGGTCCCCGGTTTCGGTCATGTCTTGCTCGAAACATTCCGCTGCCTTCTCGAGCTGGCCCGCTTTCTCGAAAGCGTCACCGGCATCTTGGAAACAACCGTGCTCGAAGTAGAGCTGTGCGGCGCCCAGATAGTTGCCGCTACGGACGAGAGCCGCCGCCGCACGGAGATGGGCGCCCGCCCTCAGGTAGGCCTCCGCTGCGCGGGCGAACATCGATGCTTCGCGAAACAAGTCCGCAGCGCGCCTGGGCTCCCCCGCGAGCTCGAGCCACTCGGCTGCATAGTCTCGCCGCCCGAGCGCGAGACAGATCTCGGCGCAGCGCTCGTAGTCTCTGGCGAGCTCGAAGCATTCGATCGCGCGGTGATTGTTCTCTGTTTGCTCATGCAACGCTCCGGCACTCGACCAATCGCCATTCCATTCGGCGCGTTTCGCGCGCAGGGAGGTGAGCGAAGTCGAGAGTCTCCCGCCGATGGCTCCGTCGATGCAGCGAGTGAGCGTGCGAAGCCAACCCAAGCGGTAGAGCAACCAAAACGCCAGGAGGCCGAGCGGAAGATAGATCTGAGGGTTAATCGACTCCAGAACCTGTAGTAAAAATGATGTGATCGTCACGGTGTCTTTTCCAGTGGCTTACGCCTACTTCACGAATCGTGCCAGCCACAATTTCCGTGAGGAAAAGCCCTTATCCGTGATGACGATTTCTGTCGACGCCGCGAACCGCGCGGCCCCTGAGCACGATCTCCTAACAAATTTCTGTGAACACGCTCGGGTCGAGAGCGCGACAAATCTTGTCAGGGTTGCCAGAAATTGTCGGTGCCTCAATCGGGAATGTTCGCGAGAAGAGTCGTGGAAGCACCTTCGTCCTCCCTGCGGCAGCGGCAGAGGCTTACCAGTTCACGGAGTGCGCACCTGAGATCGAGCGCCTCGAAGTCGCGATGCCCGCGGCGTTTCGAACCACGACGACTTAAGGTAGCCGCGCCATCGCGCGGGTCGCTAGGTCGACGACCTGAGCCTCCTCCGCCCCGACGGAGCTGACTTCCAGCACTTGCCCGCCCCGAAACGCCCGCACCATATCGTGTTCGGCCACGTACATCGCCCAATCGCCGCCCACGCCGTCCACGGGATGGAATTCCTCGCGAGGGTCCTCGCCGCCGAACTCCTCGCCGAACGCCGCGACGAAATCGTCAAAGGAGCTCAGCCATGCTGTCTCAAGCGTTAGGAGCACAGCAGGCTCGGAGCCCCACGCACACTGGCCGAGACCTTCGTCGCCAGGCGCGGGATATCCCGCCAGCCTTCCCAGCGACTCTTCGATGTCGGACGCGGCTAGAAGCGAGCAGAGATCGGCGCGAGGCTCGGGATCGGGCGCATCCGTCCCTCCTGAGGGCTCTGAGCCGACGCATCCGAGGCTCGTCGCAAGGGCCAAGATGAATGGAATCGTCGTCAGCTTCATAGCGGCCCACATCCTACACGAAAAAGGCGGGCACCCCAAAAACAGAGGGGCGCCCACCGATGCTCCTACTTCGACTTCGGCTCCCAGAGACCGAACACCGCGCCTTCCGGATCGGCGATGATGCTGAACGATCCCATGTCCGGTACCTCCGTGACGCCCACCACGACCTTGCCGCCAAGTTTCTCGGCCTGCTTCGTCGAGTTTTCGACGTCATCCACTTGAACGTACGAGACCCATTGGCTTGGCGCCTCGGGGGATTGTTTTTGCATCATGCCACCCGCGGTGCCCTCCCCTACTTGAATCATCGTGTAAGAGGAGTCCCCCCATGGGGACGTCTTCGAGCTTCCACGAAAAAAGACCGTTGTAGAACTCCTTGGCTCGACTCGTGTCGCCCGTGTGGAGCTCGATATGAACGAAAGGATTTGCCATTTGAAACCTCCTTGTGAATGCCGCGTTTCGGCTTTTTTATCAAGATAACGATCAAGACTACGCGATTTAGAGACTCACCGGCTCCCATTTTTCCACGAGGGCGGCTCGACTAGGGGCGCTTCTCCCCCGCAGAACTGCGGGCGGGAAGCATAGCAGGATCGTCCCTTTGCCGGTACAATCCGCTCAACAAGGAGCACGGCAATGAAAATCATGGCAGCTCTCGGTCTTCTTCTTGCCCTGGTCGCACCGGTACGCGCACAGGCGGCGCCGGAAGCGCCGTACCCCGGGCCCTCCGTGACGCAACACAGCGTCGATATCGGGGGGCGGTCGCTCCGTTACACGGCGACGGCCGGCACCCTTCCGCTGACGAGTCCCCAGGGCGAGACGCTCGCGCACGTCTTCTTCATGGCCTACGAGCAAGAGGGTGCCACCGACCCCGGCTCGAGACCGATTCTCTTCGCGTTCAACGGCGGTCCCGGCTCCGCCTCGGTCTGGCTGCACCTCGGACTTCTGGGACCTCGCCGGGTACTCTTCGACGATGAGGGCTTTCAGCTTGAGCCACCGTACCGCCTCGTCAACAACGAGTACTCGGCGCTCGACGTCGCCGACCTGGTGCTCATCGATCCGGTGTCGACCGGCTATAGCCGAGCCATGTCCGGCGTGGATCCCAAGCAGTTTCACGGGTTCCAGGAGGATCTCGACGCGGTGGGAGAGTTCATTCGCCTCTACCTGACCCGCTACAACCGATGGGACTCCCCCAAGTTTCTGATGGGCGAGAGTTATGGCAGCCGCCGTGCGGCCGGCCTGTCGTCACTGCTCGCGCGCCGGCACGGCATCGACCTGAACGGCATCATCCTCGTCTCGGCGGGCTCGCTCGGACAGCAGTACGGGAACTTCGGGATGCTCGAGTACGCGATCAACCTCCCGCACTTCGCCGCCACCGCCTGGTATCACAAGAGACTGCCATCCGACCTACAGACGAAGCCGTTGCGTGAGATGCTCGACGAAGTGGAGGCCTTCGCCCTCGAGGATTACGCGCTTGCGCTTCTGAAGGGAAACCGCCTGACCGCATCGGAACGCGGAGAGATGGCTCGACGGCTCGCCCGCTACACGGGCCTGTCCGAGGCCTACGTCGAGAGCGTGCACCTGCGCATCACCCGGAACCGCTTCCGAAAGGAGCTCCTGCGCGACGAGAACCGAACCGTGGGCCGTATCGACTCCCGCTACAAGGGCATCGATTCTGACTCCGCCGGCGAGTTCCACGCGTTCGACCCGGCGATAGCCAACATCCACGGCACCGGCACCGCTACGATGATCAGCTACCTGAGAAACGACCTCGGCTACGAGGTCGATCTGAAGTACGAAGTCTCGGCCAAAGTTAGTCCCTGGAAGGACGCTCCGGATCTGAACCTTCTCGAGGAGCTGCGCTCGGCCATGGCCCAGAACCCGTACCTTCGCGTGCTGGTCGCCGACGGCTACTACGACAAGCTCTACTTCTGGCCCGAGTTCACGTTCTCGCAGTTCGACTTCAACCCGGAGCTTCGAAGCCGGGTCCGCATCGCCACCTACGAGGGGGGCCACATGATGTACATCCACAAGGCCTCGCTGGTGAAGATGAAGGGCGATATTGCGGAATTCATCCTCGCAGCGCCACCGGAGTGGACGTCACAGTAGGTTCACGCCTGGTAATCTGGTCGTTCAACCGTCAGCGCGATTTTTTTTCAGCCGCTGATCCACCCGAGAGGCGATCTCGGTGACCACGCCGGACTCGAGCCCCTGCTGCTTGGCAATTTGCCGGACGAGGCAGTCGACCCGCTCGATGTGTTTGGCGCCGCCGAAGAGGGCGCGCGCGGCGGAAGACGGCTTGAGAAGCCCCCCGGCGGCCTTGGCGTACTTCTCGAAGGGAACCAAGTCGCCGTCCGAGGCGCCGAGCCCGGTACACAGCTTCCAAACCCAGTCGTAGGTATCTCGCGAAAGGTCGACGTCCCCGTGTACCGCCTCCTTGATGGAGATCATGTCCTCTTGCCCGATACAACGGTAGTTGCCACTGATCAGCATCGGCCACTTGGCGAGGGGCACGAAGAGGGAGTCGTGTACTTTGAGCTTCACCGGAATTTCGATCGCGCCATCGCCGGGATCGTAGCGGACTCCGCCGATGTCGGCCTCGAGGCTTCGAAGCATCGCCGTGTGCTCTTCCGAATCGAAGCGCGCCGCCTTGAAATTCGTCGGCAGACCCACCTGGAGAACGTTCTTGCCCTCATCCGGTGGCCGATAGGCCTGGGGATCCGGGCTCGCGAGGCTGACGAGCCCGGGCTCGAAGCCTTCCCATACAGAGGGATCCGTGTAGCACTGGGTTAGAGAGCCGGTCGAAAGCCCGGGGATTCGCTCCAGGTAGGGCAGCGGCGGCATGTTCATGATCGCGAGGCTCGGTACGCGCGCCGCCGCGACGCGGCCCATCAGCTCACGAACGCCCTCCGAGCCGTACTGGGATTCCTGCATGCCGAGCACGACGAGGTCGAACTCGCCGGGATGGACTGCGTCCGGTGCGCTCGCGGAAAGCTTGCCGGGGAGACTCTTGGAGGCGATCTCGACCGGCGTCTCCCGACCCCGAATGGGAAAGCGCACCATGGTTCCGTCGCGGTTTATGAGATCCGCTGTGGGCTTGGTGCACACCAGCTTCACCGAGTGTCCGGCCAACAACAACTTCGTGCCGAACAGCGAGCCGTAGGAGGCTCCCAGAATCAATACGTTATAAGCCACGAGCCCGTTAGATCGCGCCCTGCTCGCGCGCGGTTTCGATGTCCTTGTCGTCGAGGCCGAGAACGGTCTTCAAAACCTCTTGGGTATGCTCGCCCAGGAGCGGCGCCCGTTCGACCTCCGCGGGAGAGTCCGAGAGCTTGATCGGGTTGCCCACCGTCAGATACTTGCCGCGCTCGGGATGATCCACCTCGACCACGGTTCCGGTATTGCGTAACGCCGGCTCGGCGGCGATCTCTTTCATGGAAAGGACCGGGCCGCACGGCACGTTCAGCGGGTTGAGAGTGTTCATGACCTCCATCTTGTCCTTAGTCATGGTCCATTTCTCGATTTCGCCGAAAACCTGATCGAGTTTCGGGAGCCGTGCCTTGGGCGTATTCCATTCCGGATCGTCGAGCCAATCTTCGTGACCGATGGCCTTGGCGAGCGCGGGGAAGGCGTTTACCTGGGTGATCATGTAGATGTAGGCGTCCGGATCCGTCTCCCAGCCTTTGCATTTCACGATCCAGCCTGGGTGGCCTCCGCCGGAAGCATTGCCGGCCCGCGGTACCGCGTCGCCGAACGTCCCGTTGGGATATTGCGGATACTCCGTGAGCGGCCCATGCGCGAGACGCTGCTGGTCGCGAAGCTTCACGCGACAGAGGTTCAGCACGGCGTCCTGCATGGCGCACTCCACGCGCTGGCCCATCCCGCTCCTCTCGCGCTGAAACAGGGCGGCGAGGATGCCCGCCACGAGATGGATGCCGGTTCCGGAATCGCCGATCTGCGCACCGGTAACCAGCGGAACGCTGTCGATCTCACCGGTGGTCGACGCTGCCCCACCGGTGCACTGGGCGACGTTCTCGTAAACCTTGCAGTCCGCGTAAGGCCCGGGGCCGAATCCCTTGACCGAGGCGTAGATCATGCGCGGGTTGATCTCCTGGATCTTCTGCCATGAAAAGCCCATGCGATCGATCGCCCCGGGCGCGAAGTTCTCCACCATCACGTCGCATGCCTCGATGAGCTTGGCGAAGATCTTGTTTCCGATCTCCGTCTTCGGATTCAGTGTGACGCTGCGCTTGTTTGCGTTCAGCATGGTGAAGTAGAGGCTGTCCACGTTCGGAATATCGCGCAACTGGCCGCGCGTCGCGTCGCCAGCGCCGGGTCGTTCGATCTTGATGACGTCGGCGCCGAACCATGCCAGAATCTGCGTGCAGGTCGGTCCCGACTGTACGTGAGTCATATCGAGGATTCGAACACCCTCCAAGGCCTTTGCCATTGCTACCCTCTTCTTTCGAACAGTGTTTGGTTCACGTTACGGCGTGTCGTTCCACGGCCACATAATCTTATCCTCGAATACAGACAACGCAAAAAGTCACTTCTCAAGAGCGCTCGAACGGAAATGAAACGAATCCAATGGGATAGCGTCCACCTCGATGACGATCGGCTCGCCCAGCGACTCCGATAGGTATTGCTGTAGAAGGTCGATCGCTTCCTGCATCCTGGAGAGGTCGTCTCGGGGCACGATGCCGTCGATATCGACGTGGAGCAGGGCGTCGCGATAGGTGACGTTCAAGGAATCGATGCGACCACGGCCGTCGAACAAATCAGGACGGACTGTGGGAAGCGTCGCGATCATTCGGATCGTCCGGCTCTTGACGACCAAACGGAGAAGCGACTCGCCAAGGGGCTCCATGAGGAGCATGGACACCACCGCCACGAGGAAGAGTCCCAGGGAGGCCTTTCGCCAATCACCGTAGCGTTGAGCGACGAGGACGGCCCCGGCGACGAGGATGATGCCCGCGAGGTTCGTGAGAAACAAAATGAAGGCACCGCTCGCGATATCGGTGCCTCCGGAGTAGAGTCCGATCTCCGACAGAGACAGTCCGACATCTGCCGAGGCGCGACGGCCGAGCGCGAGGCCGACTCCGGTGACGGCGAGGGGCGGAACGAGCGCCACCGCGATAGCGACGCCCGCGATGGAGTTGGTGATGCTCTTCCGGCTGTAGGCAAAGGCCGCGGCAGCTCCCGCGGCCATGGCGACGCCGAGGTCCAGGAGCGTCGGCACGGTCCGGCTCAAAATCTCCGAGCCCGCGATTCCGAGTCCGATGAAGGCCGTGCTCAGGTAGGCGAACAGGACGACGACGAACGCCCCCAGGACTACCGTCACGGCCGAGCGGATGATTTGTTGCCTATCGAAGGCGACGATTCCGTAGGACAGGCCGAGAATCGGCGCCATGAGCGGTGCGATAATCATGGCTCCGATGATGGCGGGGGCGCTGTTGGAAAGGAGCCCAAGCGTCGCGATGGCGCTCGAGAGCACCAGCATGAAGAAGAATCCCCAGGAGGGGATCGAGGCCTGGTGCATGAGAACATCGAGCTCTTCCGGCGGGAGAGGTTTCTCCACCAGGGGCCGCCACTCCGCGGTCAAGTGTTGCCAGGCCTTGAAAATGGGGTCTACGCGGATTCGTGTGGGTTGAAGACGGCATTTCTGGGTAATGGCGGAAGGAATGCCGCCACGATCTTCAGCTTGAGATATTCCTCGTCGCGATAGCCGTAGGCGCGTCGTTGCAGCACACGGATTTTGTTGTTGACCCCTTCAACTAGGAGGCGCAGACGTTCCATCTCGGCCACCGCCTTGTCCGGCACAGCTTGCCCACATGCGTCGCAAAACGCTAGGTGTAGCGCGAGTTGTTCGCCAGCCAGTCCAGGTGTTCTACATGCAAACCGCCGCACCCAGGACAGTTGACGCGCCAACGCTCGTATTCCAGATAGATCCGCCAGCCTGCCAACGACAGGTCGCGGACCCGGCACACTTGCTTGTCATAGCGCCCCCGGCACCGTTGCCCACAGTAAGAGCGCACAGCTGTTTTTTTCGCCTCTTGAGCTGGATGACGCGGGCGTATCGGTCACCGAATAGACCCTTCAATCCGGCACACCACGAAACCTGGCAGCGCAAACAGCGAGCGGATCGACTGGGAATTTTTCACTCGGTTAGCCTATCCTAAAAATGGACCACTTCTCAGCACCTGATGAAGTACTCGATACCTTTTCCACACAATGAGTTACACTGTTTTTCCGTCAGGACTTACCCACACGAATCCGCGTAGACCCTGAAAATGTAGTCTCTGAGTTTCTTGAACGGTGCGGTAGGTGATTTCATGATCTCTCCCTCATCTGACCGCCTCATTGTGACAGAGACCGGCGAAATGGGCCCGGTTTCGGGTCGTAACAGCCCATGTGGTTCTTGGCCGTTGCAGCTATCTTCACCGAGTGTGGGGTGTTGAAGCCGGGAGTAGCCCAGGCGTGGCAGCTGTCCCCCGCCTCTTTTCCTCAGAAAGATGCTGGCGAATCGGGCAACAAGTTCAATATGTTGTGAGTCAATAGGAGGAACTAATGGCAGAAGACTACTATGTTGAGATGGACGGAGTGAAGTGTGACCGAAAGCTCATCGAGCTTGCCGACGGCGCCGTGGCCGGTACCGGAGATGGACGAATCTCGATTGAGGACGCGAAAGCGCTCTTCGGCGCAGTGGCCGATGCCGACGCCTATACGGATGTCGAGAAAGACACCATGAAGTACATCCGTGAGAACTACAATTTTACGGTGGAAGCGGATGCCTGGTTTCGTACAGAAGTCAGGAAGTGGGCCGCGACGCAATAGGCTTTCTAGGGACCGATTGAGCACGAGCGTGGGTCGTCTATTGGCGCTCGTTCTTCTTCTCTGGCTGACGCCGAGCTGCTCTCGGCGTCAGCTCTCAATCGTCGTAACTCCCGACTCCAAAGGGGAGGCGATTGCGCGCGAGCTCGCGGTCCTCGCTCGTGAAGCCGGTGATTTCGAGCTCGAGCTCGCGGAGGGCGAAGGTTCGGTACGAAACCTCGAGCGCGTCCGCCGCGGCAAAGCGGACTTGACCATCGTCGAGAACAGCGTGCCCTTCCAGGGTGGGGTTCGGACGGTGGTCCCACTGTTTCCGAGTGTCCTCCATGTCCTCCACGAGAAGGGGATAGCTCCCCAAAACTTCCGCGAGCTCGTCGAGGGGAAACGGGTCTGGCTCGGTGCACGAGGCGGCCTGTCCGAGTGGTTCGTGGACCTCATCCGTGCCGAGGCGGGCCTGTCGTCGGATGCCTACACCATCGTCGAGAGCCGGGAGGTTGCACCACCTGACGTCGTCATCGTGTTCGGCATGCTCGATGCAGCCGTTTCCGACGAGATCGCGGACCACTACGAGTTCTATGTCATCGATCGGCCAGAGGAGATCGGCCGCGGCTCCATCGTGGAAGGTCTGTCGGCGCGGTTCCCACAAATGCCGCCCTACATCATTCCGAAACGCTTCTATGGCGCGGGCAATCCGGAACCCGTGGCCACGCTGCGGGTAGACAACTTCCTTGTGGCTCGCGCCGACGTCCCAGACGTGGACATCTACGATCTGGCCAGAACGGTCTTCGAGCACAAGCGAGCCCTCGGTGCCGTGAGTCCGCTCATCGTGCAAACGATATCGGGCGATTTCGACCAGGGAACGCTGACTTTTCCGCTCCACGATGGGGCGAGGGAGTATTTGGACCGGAACGAGCCGGGTCTCCTGGAGCGCTACGCCGAGCTCGCGGGTGTCTCGTTCACGGTGTTCATTGCCTGTGCCAGCGGTCTCCTTGCTCTGGCGCGGTGGAGAATGCGTCGCCGGAAAGGCCGAATCGATAGATACTATGTCTCGGTCATGGAGGCGCGTTCAGCGGGTTTGCAGGCCAAGTCCGTCGAAGAAGTCGAGGCTGCGATGGCGCGACTCAGGCGTCTGCAGGATGAAGCCTTCGAGCTACTCATCAAGGAGAGGCTCGCGGCGGACGAGAGTTTTCGCATTTTTGTCACTCTGGTTCAAGAGGCCCGGGAGCAACTGAAAGAGCTTCAGCATGATCTCGCCACTCTCAATGCCAGTTCTCAATGAGAAGGACCTTTTCATGAAAGCACAGGGTATTGTTGCTCTTGTTGGTACGGTAATTCTCGCGACTGCGGTTTCTCGAGTTTCGTCCGCGCAGGACGTTCTGGTTCTCAAGAACGGAGATCGACTCACCGGGGAGGTCAAAAAGCTCAGCGGTGGAGACCTTCACTTCGACACCGATTATGCCGAAAGCGTTTTCGTTATCGACTGGGGCCAGGTCGAGCGGGTCGAGACCGCGGAGCGCTATGTCTTCGAGACTTCTGTAGGGATGCGTCTCGCGGGCTCGTTCAAGACGGATCCCGAAGACCCCGACTCCGTTGTCATCGCCGCGGACTCGGGTGAAGTGCGCGTGCCTTCCGTCGAGCTGGTCTCGGTCGAGCCCGTGGAGACCGATTTTCTCGGGCGGATCGGCGTGGGTGTCGATTTCGGCTATACCTTCACGAAAGCGAACAACAATCAGCAGCTCACGCTTCGGAGCAACGTCAGCTACACGGAAGAGAACTGGATCGGGAACGCCGGGTTCGACACCCTCCAGAATCTCCTGGACATCGCAGATGACACCCGGAGGACCAACATCGGTGGTAGCTACCGCCGATTCCTGACCGATCGCTGGTTTGCGCTCGGGGCAGCACGCCTTTTGATGAACGACGAGCAACAGCTCGATCTGCGCTCGACGCTCTACGGCGGTCTGGGCGCCTACCTCAAGCGCACCCAGGAACTCTCTCTCTCGAGTTCATTCGGGGCCGCCTGGACGAACGAGAACTATCAAGACCCCGATATTCCTACGTCGGACAGCGCGGAAGCTTTCGGCGGCTTGGACCTCGATGTGTTCGACGTCAGGGCTCTCGATCTGCGCTCGACATTCATTGTCTTTCCTAGTGTCTCTCAATGGGGACGCGTCCGGTTCGATTTCGATATCGACACGAGCTGGGAGATCATCGACGATTTCTTCTTCCGAGTCGGCTACTTCCACAACTTCGACAGCGACCCCTTGAATCAGGGTGAGAAGAACGACTTCGGTCTCACCACCTCGGTCGGCTGGTCACTGTGAAACTCCGTCGGCCTTCTTCGGCTTTCGGGCTACCAGCGGTACAAGATAGCGCCCCAATTGAGGCCGCTTCCGAGGCCTACCAGGCAAAGAAGATCGCCGGATCGGACCCGGCCCGCTTCGCGGGCTTCGTGCAGTGCGATCGGGATCGTTCCAGCCGTCGTATTGCCGTAGCGCTCGATGTTGTTGAATACCTTGTCGCTGGGAAGGCCGAGACGATGCTGCACAGCCTCGTTGATGCGCAAGTTCGCCTGGTGCATGATCACTAGGGCCACGTCGTCGAGACTCAGCTCGTTGCGCGCGAGAATCTCCTTCACGACCTGGGGCATCAGGCGTACGGCGAGGCGGTAGACCTCCCGGCCGTCGACGAAAGGGGTGGCGTCGCCACTCGCGGTCATCTCCGGGTCGAAATAAGGGCGGTAGGCGCTGCCACCCGCCCGCGTACAGAGCCTTTCGGCCTCGGTTCCGTCGGTGTAGAGAAGGATGTCGAGGATACCCTTGTCCTCGTCCATCGTTGGTGTCAGAACGACCGCGCCGGCACCGTCGCCAAAAATCACGGAGCGGTCGCGTGTCGCGGTATTGACCTCGTACTCTTCCGTCGGTACCGCCTTGTCACTTTCCCCGCGTAACACGTCCCAGCTCTTCCAAGGCATGAAACAGGCGTGCACCTCGGCTCCGACGACGAGCACGTTTTTGTACTGATGGGAGCGGATCATGGCGTCGGCAACCTGCAAGCCGTAGAGGAATCCCGCACACTGCTGGCGGATGTCCAGGCAGGGAACGCCCGTGACGCCCAACTTGCGCTGAAGGAAGGGAGCCGACCCCGGAAAGTACATATCCGGTGTCATGGTGGCGAGAACGACGTAGTCGATGTCGCCGGGGCTCATCCCGGCGTCTTCGATCGCCGCTCGTGCCGCGGGGAGCGCCATATCGCTCGTGGCGCTTTCGGGGTCGGCAAAACGCCGCTCGCGAATACCGGTGCGCGTCTGGATCCATTCATCCGACGTGTCCATGATCCGGCCGAGAGCGCGGTTGTCCACCACGGTTTCGGGGAGAAAGATTCCGGTGCCTACGATCGTGGTCCGCATGAGGCGTCATTATAGGAGAGAGCACCCCACGATTCGACGCCGACAAGCCTGATACAACCCGGGGGATGCGAGTCTTGCTAAACTACCGGGCCGAGGGAAAAGGAGCACAGGCGATGCGAACGAGAACCACATGTTTGATTCTGAGCCTGGTCGCGAGCACGGCGCTTTGCCAAGAGCCCGTCGACTTGGACATGATCAACCGAATTCGAGATGAAGGGCTTCGTCGTTCCCGAGTCATGGAGATTGCGTAGGCGCTCACGGAAGGCATCGGGCCGCGCCTCACTGGCCCTCCACAAATGAAGCAGGCCAACGAGTGGACCCGCGACAAGCTCGCCGAGTGGGGCCTCGAGGCGGCACTCGAGCCCTTCGAGCATGGCCGCGGCTGGTCCTTCGACCGCGCGGCGGTGCACATGGTGGCCCCGCTGCGCTCACCCCTGCTCGCCTTGCCCAAGGCCTGGACGCCGGGCACGAATGGCATCGTCCGCGCGCAGGCGATGCGGGTCGAGATCGACTCCGAAGACGATTTCGACGCCTACCGCGGGAAGCTTCTAGGCAAAATCCTGTTTTTCGACGCGCCGCGCGAGGTAGCGGAAGGAGTGGAGCCGACGTTCCATCGACACTCCGAGGTCCAGCTCGAGGCTCTCTCCGAGTACCAGTTTGGAAGAGATCGCCGAAGCCCTGAGTTTCGCGAGCGTTACATGAGAGCCTACCGTCTGCGTCGACGACTCGCCGAGTTTCTCGTTTCCGAAGGGGCGGTCGCGGTCATCGAGCGCAGCTCGCATGACCACGGGCTCGTGCGCGTCTCGGGCAACAGCTCCTACGAGGTCGGCGAGAACCCCGGCGTGACGACGCTCTCCATGGCGGCAGAACACTACAACCGGGTTGTGCGACTCCTGGACGAGGAAAAGACCGTCGAGCTCGAGCTCGACGTCGAGGCCCGATTTCATGAAGAGGACACGAGGTCTTTCAACACCGTGGCCGCCTTTCAAGGAACGGACCTTGCCGAGGAGATCGTGATGCTCGGAGCTCATCTCGACTCGTGGCACGGTGGAAGCGGCGCCACTGACAACGCCGCCGGCTCCTCAGTCGTCCTCGAGGCGATCCGCATCCTGAAGGCCGTCTCCGCCGAGCCCCGTCGATCGATCCGCATTGCGCTCTGGAGCGCTGAGGAGCAAGGGCGTCGCGGCTCGCGAGCCTACGTGTCCGAGCACTTCGCCTCACGTCCGGAGCCCGAAGACCCCGGGAAGAAGAACTTGCCCTCCTTCCTGAGGGAGGCCTCGGGTCCACTCACTCTGAAGCCCGAGCACGCGCGCTTCGCCGCTTATTTCAACCTGGACAATGGGAGCGGCAAGATTCGAGGAATCTACGCTCAGGGTAATGCCGCAGTAGCGCCGATCTTCGAGGCCTGGCTCCAGCCTTTCGCCGACCTCGGCGCGACGACCGCCAGTCCCCGAAACACGGGGGGAACGGACCACCTATCGTTTGACGCCGTGGGCTTGCTCGGATTCGAGTTCATTCAGGACGGTCTGGACTACTCGACGCGCACGCACCATACGAACATGGACGTCTTCGATCATCTGCGAAAAGAGGACCTGATGCAGGCCTCCGTCATCATGGCCTCGTTCGTCTACCATGCGGCGATGCGGAACGAGAAGCTCCCGAGAAAACCTCTCCCCAGGGACGAAACGGAGACGACCACAGAAGCAGCGGACAACCGTTGATCGACTTGTCAGGGCCTACTTCCGTCCTCCGGCCCGAAGCAGAAGCGCTGCGATCTCCGAGTGGCCAAATCGGAGGGCGACGTCCATAGGTGACAGGTTGCCCACTCTCGCGTTGACGTCGGCACCGGCGTCCACGAGCGTACGGGCGCCCTCCTCGTCGCCGCGTACGAGGGCGTAGAAAAGAGGAGTCGCGTCTTCTTGGTCCCGGGCGTCGACGTCCGAGCCGGCTTCGATTAGCGGAGGTAGAATCGCGGGGTTGGTCGTGCCGCCCGGCCGGCCCTTCGTTGCCCAGATGAGCGCCGTCCGCTTTGCGGTGTCGCGCGCGCCGACGTCGGCTCCCGCTGCCAAGAGCGCTCTCACAGTGCCGAAGACATCGACGGCCCCGCTCCGCCGGGGGCTCCGCGCATCGTTGCCGGCCACGACCATCATCAGCGCGGTGAGGCCTCGGTCATCAGAGGCGTTCACTCGGGCCCCTGCTCTCAGCAAGGCTCGTGCGATGGCCGGGTTCCTGGCCTTCATTAGAGGCGTCTCCTTTCCCGACTCGGCGAGATTCGGGTCAGCACCTGCACCGAGGAGCAGCCGAACGACGGCCGTGTGTTGACCTGCCGCCGCGAGACCGAGGCCCGTGTCCCCGTCGAGGCTCCGCGCATTCGGGGCAGCGCCGGCGTCGAGAAGCGCGGCGACGGTTTGGCCATGCCCGTTCTGCGACGCGAGCATGAGCGGGGTCATCCGATAGCGTCCCTTCACGTCGATCTCCGCTCCCCCCACGAGGAGTGCGTCGACGATCTCGAATCGATTCGCCGCCGCCGCGAGCGTCAGGGCCGTCTCTCCCGTCCGACTGCGTGCCTTCATGTCGGCACCCGCGGCCAGAAGAACGCGGACCGCCTCAGTGTGGCTCGAGGCGACCGCGGCGAGGAGAGCCGTGCTCCCGTCGGCGCTCTCAGTCTCCAGCGCGACGCTCTCTCTCAACAGACTCTGAAGCATCTCGACGTCACCGCTTCTCGCGGCCTCTACCAGCCGGGTGTCGTCGCCGCGTGAAACATCGCCCGTCGCCTTCTTCTCTGGTGTATCGCGTGGAGCGGGCCGGGGCTCTAGAAAGTCATCCAGCTCCGTCCAGACGTCGTCAGAATCGGTCGAACCGTCGAGAAGCTCCGCCACCCTGAGCGCGACGCTGCATCCTTTTTCGGGACCCAATCGCGTTTCTATCCGGGTCCATACCTGAGAAGCGCGTTCCGCACCGACGTAGGGTGTTAGGAGCTTCAAGGCGCGTGATGCGGGATCGCGACCGAGCAAGGGTTCGAGCTCGCCGAGAGCGCGCGTCGGCGTGTCGTCTGGAATCATGTAGCTCGTGTCATTTATCTCCGCGACCCACGTCCGGGTCGAGAGGCTTTGCGAGCCGAACGCTACGTTTCCCTCGGGAGTCGAGAGCTCGACGTAGACCCTGGGGCGATCGTCTGCCCGTTGGCGCCGCACGTATTTCCTCTCGAGGAGTGGCGACTCGGTGAGCGTCGAAAGGAAGGACGCGACATCCGATGAAGGTAAGACGGTGTTCGATGCACCCTCGACGCGAAAGCCTTCGGCGGCTCGGGTGAGCCGGTACTGCTCACGGGTTCCGTCGCCGAGACCGTATTCGATTTGGATAACCCGGGACTGGGTCAAGTGTCCGAGGAGCGCGAGGCTAGTTTCCCAATCGGTCCGCGAGTGGGGAGACAAAGTGATTCCGGTAATCGACAAATGCTGATCGTCGTCGTGAAAGGAGAACGTCCTCTCCTCGGGTCGGACGTCCCGGAAAACGAAGGCTCCCCGGAGGATGGGATGAGCCTCGTCGAGCTGACCTCCGTTCTTGGATGCGCCCTCGGTAGCGAGGTGGTCGTAGCGCCGCCCCTTGCTGTCCTTCAAGTACATGTTGCGGTTGCCGGTGACGACATGCATTCGCATGAGCCAAAGCCCTCCTCTTTTGGCGCAGCCCAGAGGGCTGGACAGCTAAACTGGTTTTTAAGGTGACTACTTGAATTCTACCGACTGCCTTCGAGCGGCGCCACCGAGGCCGGCCGGTGTCGATACCCCGCCACATCTGTTGGACGCGAACTCTCTCTAGCTATTCCGTCGGTAGGCGGGTGGTGAGCTCTTCGTACCAGTTGAGAACGACGGTGAGCGTCGTCGGCGCGGGGAGCTGAGTGTCATAGATCGAAGCGAAAGCATAGTCGTGTGCGACTCGAGAAGTCAACAAAGTCCCATCGACAGATTCGAGTGCCATCTCTCATTGAACCTCGAGGCTCGACGATCGCGTTTCTTCCGACCTCTCCGATCCGGTACCGAGCTCGGGAGTGTCGTTTCACTCCTGGCGCTCGGTCGACTATCATCTCTTCGGTCCCAATGGCTGGGTTCAAACTGAGAGGATGAAATGAGGCTTATTCGCTTTGGTGACCCGGGCAAGGAGAAGCCCGGCATGGTGCTCAAAGACGGCACCTGGATCGACGCTTCCATTTTTGGCGAGGACTACGATGAAGACTTCTTCGGCAGTCGTGGTCTTCGGCGTTTGCGTCGATGGGCGGCGACTTTCGCCAGCTCGCAACCGAAGGTGAATCCGGAGTCAGTTCGCGTCGGCCCTCCCATTGTTCGGCCCAGCAAGATCGTCTGCATCGGTCTCAACTATCGCGACCACGCGAGAGAGGCGAAGATGGAGATCCCGCCCGAGCCCGTGCTCTTCATGAAAGCGAGCTCGTCGATCGCGGGGCCCTTCGACGATCTAGCGATTCCGAGAGGAGCGAGCAAAGTTGATTGGGAGATCGAGCTCGGGGTCGTGATCGGGGCACGCCTCAGCGCTGTCCCCGCTTCGCGAGCGCTCGACTACGTCGCCGGCTATATCGTCGTGAACGACTATTCGGAGAGGTCCTTTCAACTCGAGCGGCAGGGACAATGGATCAAGGGCAAGAGCGCCGATGGCTTCGCGCCGCTCGGTCCCTTTCTCGTGACGCCCGATGAAGCGGGAAACGTTCACGACCTGAGAATGTTCCTCACCGTGAACGGCAAGGTCATGCAGGACAGCTCGACCGGCAACATGATTTATGGCGTTCACCAGCTCATCAGCTACGTGAGCCAGTTCATGACTTTACTTCCCGGCGATATCATCAGCACGGGAACCCCCGCGGGCGTCGGCCTCGGTCGCCGCCCACCGAAATTCTTGAAGCCTGGCAACGTTGTGGAATCGGGCATCAAGGGGCTTGGTCGCCAGCGTCAGAACGTGGTGGCGTCCCATAGGTAAGGGGGCGTCGATTGCACGAGCCGCCCTCGAATGAAAAAGCCCGCCCCGGTTGGGGCGGGCTTTTTCACAGAAGCTTTGGTTTCTGAGAATCAGACTTCGATCTGGATGGTCGGGGCCTTTTCCTCGGGAGGCTGCTCGTTGAGCATCTGCTCGCGATAGAGCTTCTCCATGCGAGCGTCCTCGGGCGTGCGCTCGACGCTCTTCGCGTCGCGGGCTTGTCGCATCTCGTCGCGAGCGGTCTTCGCGATGCCCTTTTCGTCGAGATCCGTCTGGACGCCCTTTTGGACGTCGTCGTCTCTCAGGATCAAGGAGTGGTCTATTGTCGATAGGTTCACTTCCTTGTTGCCTGCGTAGATCAGATGGCGGCCGCGCTCCTCGTACCACTTGTTGAGCGATGCCGACATGTGCATCTTCTCGACGATCTGTCGCCACCCGATGCCGGTGTTATACGCGCAGAAGGAAATTTCACCCTCCTGGGTCGCGTAGGGAATGATGCATTGCTCGGTGCGGCGGAAGTCGTAGTTGAAGAGGTCCTGGAACCACATACCCGCGATGAAGAGGAAGTTCCAGCGATCCTGGCGTCGCTTCTCGATATCCGCGAAGGTCCGGTCCGGGGTCACCCTGCCGTAGTCGCGGCCGGTGACGCCGTAGGTTTTGTCGAACTTCTCGAGCATCGCCTTCAGCGTGAAGTGGGTCGGAGCTCTGAACGGGTTGTAGTTCCGCATGACGGCGAGGGCCATGCCCACCGAGGACAGGAAGTGGCCCCGCGCGGCGTCGTTGATCTTCTTCACGTCATTGGCCAATTGATCTCCGTTCAGGAACGAGGTGACCGGTGCGGACTCTTTCGTTTCCTTGTCCACCATGACGGCCATGCCGACACCGCAGTTGGGATGGCAACCGCAGTTGAACTGGCCCCAGTCCCGGCCCGGTCCGTGCACGAGGTCGGCCCAGTCCGAGAAGGTTCCGAGGAACGAGATGGGGAACCAGTCGCGCGTCGGCTCGCCGAGGCCCGTCTGGTTCTTCACGTCGAGCGCCAGGTGCGACAGCGTATAGCGCTGCGCGAAGCGACGCTCTGGCGTCACCGCCTCGTCACGCCCCGTGAAGGACACCGGTTGGAACGAGAGAAACGGAATCTTCTTGGGGTTGTCCAGCGCGAAGCGAATCAGCGAGCCAACCTGCTCGTTATTGACTCCGTTGATCAGCGTCGTCACGGGCACGATATCGACCCCGTTGTTGTAGAGGTTCTCGATGGCCTGGATCTTGACCTCGAACAGGTTCCCGACGTGCCGATGCGAGTTCGCGGCATTGCCGATGCCGTCGAACTGCAGATAGGCGTAGCGAAGTCCTGCTGCGGCCGCTTCGCGAGCGAAATCAGCGCTCTTGGCAAACTCGATGCCGTTCGTCGCCGCCTGGGTGCTGATGTAGCCGACCTTCCGCGCGTAGCGCACCGCGTCGAGGAAGTATGGCGAGAGCGTGGGCTCGCCGCCTGAGAACTGCACCGACATCTGGCGACGTGGCTTGATGGTGATGGCGTTGTCGAGCAGCGTCTTGATGTCGTCCCAGGAGAGCTCGTGAACGAAACCCACCTGATTGGCGTCCATGAAGCACGGGTCGCACATCATGTTGCAGCGGTTCGTGAGATCCACCGTCAGGACCGAGCCGCGTCCGTGCTTGATGGTGCTGCTTCCGTGGTGGTGGAGCTTCTCGTCGTTGTGGGCGCGGATGTCGCGGCCCGGGAAGACGTCCTCGAGGTGCTTGAAGAAGGCCACGTCGATGGCCATCATGTCTTCGAAGCGCCCATGGATGGGACAGTCTTTGATCATCCAGATCTCGCCGTCACGCTCGATGACCTGAGCCTTGATCTCGCCGACCTTCTCGTTGACGAGCATGTTCAGCTCGCCTTCGCCGTTGAGAATCTTGTCGCGAGCCTCGGGAATGCACTTCGGGCAGAGCGAGTCCGTCGTCCTTGGCCAGCCGAGAGTCGGCTTCGTCTTTTGCCAGGACTTGAGCAGCGGCTTGTCCGACCACGCGGGGGTGAACGTCGGGTTCGGACGAATCCGGTTCAAGCGCTCAAAAACGTGCCAGGCGCCGGTCGCCGCCACGGTGAGGGCTTTTTCGAAGTACTTGACTGGTGGATGATGCATGCGCTTCTCCAAAGGTTGGTTTTGATAAGGCGCTTTCCCGGGACGAGCGCGAAAACAGACCAGTCAGGAGAATAGAGGGCGAGGGCCGAGCAAGCCAACAATTATCAACGAATTAGCCAAATCTGCCCATGTTCGGGCCCAAATCGACACTGAACGGACCGTGAACAGGGGCCGCTCTGAGCTAATACGCAAAACACTTATGTCCAATGGTTTAGAGTCGAAACGCTCAGTGCAGCGTGCTTTGCCCCTCGACGCCCATGTCCTCGGGGATGACGTTTTTGTTGACGTGTCGGTCTAAGTCTATGACGTAAGTCTCTTTAGAGTCCAGGAGCGTCGGAGAGTGGGTAGCCGTCACGATCCGGAAGTGCTTCGTGTCCACGAGCTCCATCAACATCTTCAGGATGCGCCTTTGATTCGATTGGCTGAGCGCCATCTCCGGCTCGTCGAGCAGGAGCACGGTGCCGTCAGGAAGCTTGGGGAAGCTGTCGGAGAAGAGCGAGAGCATGACCTGGCCGTGGCTCGCCACCTGAAGGAACTCCTTCATCTCGGGCTGATCCTCGAACATCTCGAGCTGGTTTCTCGGGTTGTGCTGTTCGGCATCGAAGAGAAAAATCTTCTCCCGATCGATGTCTTGAAGCTCGGTCCGGTAGACATAGCCGTCCACTTCTTCCGCGCGGAGCGCGTAGAAGATGGAGTGTAGCAGCGTGGACTTGCCCGAGCCGTTCTCTCCCTTGAGCATGATGAGCGGGTGCGAGAGATCCACGACCATCGGCATGTGGAAGTTGAGATTCGTGAACACGGGATGGGCGAGAATCTTGAGGTACATGCTAATGCTCATTGGGAACTCCTTATGGGGACGGACAGAGTGAAACTAGCACAGCGGTAGGGTGGCGGCAAAAAGGACGTGCTAGGATAGTCACGTTTTTCGAGGAATCGCTTGTGACCGTCATGGAAAGAAATCAGCTATTGGGCTTCTTGGAGAGGCACTCCCAAAAGGCCTGGACGGATGCGCTCGATGAGCTTACGCCTTCCATTCACGAAGTCGACCGTTTGGCGACGCGTATCTGGTTCGCCTTCTGGCCTCTGGACCTGAAGACGGCCCTGTCGAGCGCGGAGGGCGCGCAGGAGATGGCGCGTCTCATGGACCTCGAGGGCGAGTGGCGCCTCGACAAACAAGTCGACGCTTCGGTCAACTTCCTCTTCGGGGCGCACTATTGGCCCGGAGTGAAGAAAGCCGTCCTCACCTTCGAGCATCAAGGAAGCTCGCTCGGGGACACGATCCACCACGTTGCCTCCCGCGTCGCCGAAGACGCGAAAGTCGACACGTCGCACGTTCTGGGCATTAGCGCCGTAGGGCTCATGTTGCTCCGCCAAGTGGGTATCGAGCCCATCGAGGCCGTCGTCGACCGACCGGCCGCCGAGCCGCTCCTCCCGAAAAAACCCGATAGGGTTCTGGCGAACCGCAGACGGGAGAGCCGCGACGGGCTGTTCACGTTTCTTCGTGGGGTCAATCGCCGCTGGGACGTCCGTTGGAACGAGCGAGTCCGCGGTGCCGTGTTTCGTGCCATCAGCGGTCAGGACCTCGCGATGGCAGGCGGGGAGGCGGAGGGAGACTATCGTGAGCTCGACTACCGGCGTGTCGCGGGTCCCGTCCCCGTCGAGTGTCGCGTCGGCTCTTGTGGTTACTGCTGGGTCGGCGTCGTTTCCGGGCGTGAGACCCTGTCGGAGATGACGCCTTTCGAGAACGAGCGCCTCGCCTATTTCGGCTACGACACGACCAACGCCGAGGACGACCCGCGTCCCGCGATCCGGCTCGCCTGCCAGTCTCAATGTCACGGCGATGTCACTCTCGTCATCCCGCCGTGGAACGGCGAGCTGACGCGAAGGCACGACGAGGGTCGCAAGAAGATGGGGCTCGCCTAGGGGGATTCTTTTTGGATCGCCGCTCGTGAGTGCGACGTTTCTGGCCGCGCACTCACGAGGGGTGAGGGCTCACTTCGGTGGCGTGTAGCCCGACTCCGCCGCTTTCTTCGCGGCCTCGTCCATTTGCTCCGGCGTGAGCAAGACCACCGTCTTGGCGGCGGCACCACCAGCGGCGTTGGCGGCGATCGAAGCGGCCACCGCGCTCACGTTGTCGGGCGCGTCCACGATCAAGTAGGCGTCTTCGTCGCCCAGCGCGAAATAGAAGCTTTCGACCTTGCCGCCGATTTTCTCCAAGGCGTCGGAGACGACCTTCTTTCGCGCCGAGCCGCCGCTCTTGACGATCCCCTTCGCCCCTTCCGCCGTATATTTGGCAACGATGAGATATTTGGGCATGGCCAGTCCTCCTCGAAATGCTGTGTTGAAAAGGACAATGGGTCTGCTCGCTTTACGGTCAGGTTGCGAGCCATCGGCAAAAAGTGGGCGCACATCACTAGCGTGAGGCAGTTCGGACCGGGCCGAGTGGAGCGGGTTTGCGTGTTTGCACCCTACGGCTATAAATAATCGTAGGATGTGTCCATTGCCCCATGAACCCGTTCCCGCGTTTGTTCGTAAGCTCGGCGTGCCGGTGCGCAAAAAGGAGTTGATAAACCGCCCGGGCAAGCAGCCCGACGGCTCGGCCAAGACGCGCGAGGTCAAGCTCGTTACCATCAGGATGACGAAGCGCGCAAGTGTGTCGACTACATCTGGCGATGAATGCCTCTCTCACAATCTCTGCGGGCGCCATCCGCGAAGAGGCACGAGGGCGCGGTCAGGTCCGATTGCTCGCAGCGGACGGAGTGCCGATCAGTTCTTTGAAATCTCGCCCGGGCTAGATTCTTATCGAATACTATTATTGTCGTATCGCAAATACAGTGCTCGGCACGACGCAGTCTCGCTCGCACGAGGGACAGCCTCGCGGTCTGTGATGGGCCCAAGTGGAAACCGAATGGTGCTTCGAGAAGTCGGGGAGCGCACTCACTGTTCAATGATGGATTCTCATCTCACAATCCTGACGTGCGCCCGCGAAAAGACGCGCTATCCCCATTTCACTCGAATCTAATATTAGTACCTACCAGGAGGTAGCGTTGTGAACGGACTTGTTTACTTTCTTGTCATTGGGCTCGTCGCCGGCTGGCTTGCAGGTCAGATCATGAAAGGCAAAGGCTTCGGCCTCGCGGGCAATCTCGTCATCGGCGTCATCGGCGCGGTAGTCGGAGGATGGTTGTTCGGGGTACTCGGGCTGTCCGCCTACGGCCTCGTAGGCTCGATTGTGACGGCTACCGTTGGTGCCGTGGTTCTGTTCTTCGTAGTGGGGCAGCTCAAGAAGGCCTGAGGTATCTACCCGAAGATCTTCTTCAGTCGATCTTGAATGCCGCCCTCGTCGCTTCCCTTCAGCTCGACGACGGCGCTTCGCGCCGAGGCCATCGTCGGGTCGATGCGAAGGGCGATTTTGAACTCGGCGAGAGCGCGCGACTTCATGTCGAACGACTGATAGTAGCGGCCCAGCAGATAGTGGCTGTCCGCGTTTTGCGGATCCATCGAAAGTGCTCTGCGAAAGTGTCGTTCGGCCTTGTTCTTCATGACGGGGTGGGACGCCAGGGACTGCGCGAGCATAGCCTCGTACTTGGCCCTTTCGGGCTCGAGTTGCACCACCTCGTACATCAGTGAGATGACGCCCTCGGAGTCCTCGACCATCTTTCGGAGTTTGATCTCGTTGAAGAGCCGTTTGAGCTCTGCTTTCTTGTCGGAAGTTTTTCCGGCGGCGCGCCTGGGCGGGACCGACGGCTCCTCCTCTACGGTCGCATCCATCTCAGGGGGCGGCTCCGGTACGGGGCTCTCGCTCTCGAGCAGCTCCGCTCTCGCCTTCGCCAGACGTCGCTGGATCTCTTCGACTTTGAGGCAGAGTGTCTGCTCGTTGTCGAGTCCCCGCTGCTTTTCCGCCCACGCGGCCTGTTTCGCGTCGTAGGCGCGCTGAATAGCGTCCTTCTCCGCCGAGGGGTCTACCTCCAGAAGGTCCGCCGGCGCGGCGCGCTCCGAGCTTTCGTACTCCAGCAAGACTTCCTGACGTACGTTCTCCACGTCACTCCGGACGTCCGCGGAGTCAATCCCGGAAAGCAGGAAGGTGCCCGTTTCCTCCTGAACTTTTAGTGGGCGTGCCTCGGCCGATTCGTCGGCCGGTTCGAGAATTCCGGCACAGAGCAGTCCGTAGATGGCTCGCTGCACGACGTTCCTGTCTTTGCCCGCTCGACTGAGGATCGCTGGTGCGGAGCGATCCTTTTTCGCCGCCTCCATGACGAGCAGCTCCTCGGGGAGGAAGCGAACGTCCTCGAAGCTGAAGGGAGGGAACTGTGACAGGCGGAACAGGGTGTCGCGCGAGGGAAGAGCACTCGTAACGAGCTCCTGGCTTTTCAGGGTCTACGCGGATTCGTGTGGGTAAGTCCTGACGGAAAAACAGTGTAACTCATTGTGTGGAAAAGGTATCGAGTACTTCATCAGGTGCTGAAAAGTGGTCCATTTTTAGGATAGGCTAACCGAGTGAAAAATTCCCAGTCGATCCGCTCGCTGTTTGCGCTGCCAGGTTTCGTGGTGTGCCGGATTGAAGGGTCTATTCGGTGACCGATACGCCCGCGTCATCCAGCTCAAGAGGCGAAAAAAACAGCTGTGTGCTCTTACTGTGGGCAACGGTGCCGGGGGCGCTATGACAAGCAAGTGTGCCTGGTCCGCGACCTGTCGTTGGCAGGCTGGCGGATCTATCTGGAATACGAGCGTTGGCGCGTCAACTGTCCTGGGTGCGGCGGTTTGCATGTAGAACACCTGGACTGGCTGGCGAACAACTCGCGCTACACCTAGCGTTTTGCGACGCATGTGGGCAAGCTGTGCCGGACAAGGCGGTGGCCGAGATGGAACGTCTGCGCCTCCTAGTTGAAGGGGTCAACAACAAAATCCGTGTGCTGCAACGACGCGCCTACGGCTATCGCGACGAGGAATATCTCAAGCTGAAGATCGTGGCGGCATTCCTTCCGCCATTACCCAGAAATGCCGTCTTCAACCCACACGAATCCGCGTAGACCCGCTTTTCATTTCCAGAATACCCTCGAGCTGGATCCTGTAAATCGACAGACCCAGACGCAGTTCCATGGGAATTGGGCAGCGGCCTTCGTCGAAGCGATACATGCCCTCTTCGAGACCGAAGACCGCCGTCGCGATTCGTCGTACTTGCCGCGCGAGCTCGCGGCCGAGCTCTTCCTCCGTTAGCAAGCCCGCTTCCACGATGGCCGCGCCGATGCGCCGCTTGCCCTGCATCAGGCTGCAGGCCAGCTCGAGCTCACGTTCGTCGATTCTCCCGGATTCGAGCAGGAGCTGTCCCAGGCGATCGGCCTCCGAGGAGCTCGCCGCGAAGACGACGAACCCCCGATCTAAGTAGATGGTTCGGACGATCCTGGCCGAGGTGACCTCGATGCATCCGCTCAACTCGTTGAGCGCGATACGTTTCAGGACTTCGGGCAGAGCGATACGGGCGAGGGAGCCCATATTGGCGATGGGCGCTCGAGTCGGGTTCGGCTGTACCTGCTCGGTCACACTTTCGTCGTTTCGATGAATCTCAACTGGGATTGGACAATGATAGCATGCCGAGATTGAGGAAGGAGGCCACGGGAATGCTCGGCAAAGCCATCGCCGCGCTTGCGCTCTGGGGTGATCGTCGTTGCTCGCCGACGCGCAGCGGGAGTAGGTGAGCGTTACTTGCCCACGCGCATGAAACTATCCAAGTTCGGCAACAAGTTCACGCAGGAGTCGGGGATCCTCACGTTGATGGATGACCTCGGTGAAGCCCTCAATGTGGGTGAGCGCATGTTGATGTTGGGGGGCGGCAATCCCGCGCGCATTCCCGAGGTGGAGGCCGTCTTCACCGAACGCATGCGCGACATGCTGAGTGGCTCGGGCGAGTTCCAACGGCTCATCGGAACCTACGACGCGCCCCAGGGCAATCGCGAGCTCATCGCGGCGCTCGTCGGACTCTTCAGAGAGCGATACGGCTGGGATCTCGGTCCTCAGAACGTCGCGCTTACGAATGGAAGCCAACCGTCGTTTTTCTGGCTCTTCAACTTGCTCGCGGGAGAGCAGGAGACTGGGCCGCCCAAGAAGATTCTCTTGCCCTTGACGCCGGAGTATATCGGCTATACGGATTCGGGGCTCGTGCACGACTTCTTCGTGTCCAACCGACCGGAGATCGAGCTGTTGGGGGACGACCTCTTCAAATACCACATCGATTTCGACGGGGTGGAGGTGACGAAGGAGGTCGCGGCCATCTGTGTCTCGCGCCCCACGAATCCGACTTCGAACGTGCTGACCGAGGGAGAGCTCGAGCGACTGAACGCTCTAGCTCTGGCGAATGACGTGCCTCTCATCATCGACAATGCCTACGGCACGCCGTTTCCCAACATCATCTTTACGGATGCGGAGCCGATCTGGAACGAGAACATCATTCTGACCATGAGCCTGTCGAAGCTCGGGCTTCCTGGAGCTCGGACCGGCATCGTTATCGCTCGCGAGGAGATCGTCTCCGCCATCGCCGGGCTCAATGCGATCGTCTCCCTGGCTCCCGGGAGCTTCGGCGCTTATCTCGCTCGGGAGCTGGTATCGAGTGGTGAGATCATCGATATGAGCCGTGAGCTCATCCGGCCCTTCTACGAGAGGAAGTCCGCTCAGGCGCTCGAGTGGATCCGAGAGAGCATGGCGGGGCTGCGCTACCGAGTCCACAAGCCCGAAGGGACTTTCTTCTTTTGGATGTGGCTCGAGGGCATGCGTCTCACTTCTCGCGAGCTCTATGAACGCTTGAAAGCCCGTGGGGTGCTTGTCGTGCCCGGTCACTACTTCTTTGCGGGACCCGATGAAGACTGGCGACACAAGCACGAGTGCATTCGCGTGAACTACTCCCAGGACGAGGAAACCGTGCGCAAGGGCATCGAGATCATCGCGGAAGAAGTAAAAAAAGCTTTCTAGAATCAAGGTCAAGGCAGAGTGACGGCAAGAAAAACCATCTGGCTTCTGGGCCCTCAGTACCACGCCCCGAGTCTGGAAGAGCTCTTCTCGTCGCTAGACCTTCCCGATGGTCCGATTGGTGTCGTGACCGCAGGCTGGCAGGAGCGCGAGGGGGAGGACGAGGAGATCGACCGCTACCTGAACGGCCGCTCCGTCGATCTCGAGCTCTACCGTCGCGCCGATGTCGTCTTTCAGGCCGATCCCGAATTGAGGCAGGCTCACGGCGAGATGCAGCGACAACTGCGCGAGCTCGAGCGGCTCTATGACAAGCGGCTCGCCCACGTCCGCGACGCGGTTTTGTCGTTAATCAGGGCCGAGGGCGACGAGGCTCTTCTTGGCCCCGAACGAGAGCATGCCATGGGGCAGCTTCGCCATCTGGATACCTGGCACCTGAAGCGAATCGTCGAGATCCGGGGCGCCTACGAAGAGGAGTGGAACCCTAGCGAGCGCGAGAGCGTCGCGAGCGAGCGGGAGGCGATCGCGGCACTCTTGAAGAACGCACCCGCTCTCGTGATCGCCGGCGGTCACGTTGCGGTCTTGCTGAATCGACTGCGGTTGTTCGGACTCGACGAGCTCACCGCCGGGAGGACGATTCTCGCCTGGTCGGCAGGCGCCATGACGCTCACCGATCGAGTCGTTCTCTTCCACGATCATCCGCCGCAGGGGCCAGGCAACGCCGAAGTGCTGGAGCAGGGCCTCGGCCTCTGCCCTCGTCTCATCGCTTTGCCCAACGGCAAAAAACGCCTCGACCTCGAAGACCGCCATCGGGTCGCCTTATTCGCCCAGCGTTTCGCGCCAGACGCCTGCATCGTGATGGGGGACGGCGACGCGATCTGTTGGGACGGCGAGGGCTGGGCGGCGAGGGGGAGCGTGAGTCGGCTCGGTCTCGACGGTAATGTCGAAGAGGAGAGCTCATGGTAGAGCGCCACCGTGAGGAGATCATCGATCGAAAGCTCGCGATTCACCGGCTCGCGGACAGCAAGCCGAGCGCCAAGGAGATCGACGCCTTCATTGACGGGCACGAGTTCCCCCTGCTCGAGGGCTCCTATACCACCTTCGTCTACCGAGGTCCGGGTGAGGCGGTGTTTCTGGGGCATTGGATCTACGGCCTGGCGTCCTCGCAGGAGTTTCACCGCGTCGGAGCGACCGATCTCTGGTGTCTGATCATGGAGCTGCCGGCGGAGTCGCGCATCGAGTACAAGCTCCAACGCATGCATCACGGGAAGCTGGAGTGGCTCCTCGATCCGCTGAACCCCAACAAGGCTTCCGACCCCTTCGGCGCCAACTCCGTTTGTCAAACGGCGGGCTACGAAGTTCCGGAGTGGGCGACGCCCGACCCCGAGGCTCGTCCCGGCACGATCAAAGAGGTGGCGTTCGAGAGCGAGGCCTTGGGTGGGACGCGTCGCGTCGTGCTCTATATTCCGGCTCGGTTTCGACCGACGCGCCGATACCCGCTCCTCGTCGTTCATGATGGACCGGAGTATCTGAAGTTCTCGGGACTAGAAACAGTGCTCGACAACCTTATTTATCGTCTCGAGATCCCGGGCATGATCGTCGCTTTGACCCAGCCCGAGAAACGACTGGTCGAATACGCGAACCACGAGCCCCACGCGCGCTTCGTGGTGGAAGAGCTCGTGCCTTTCCTGGAAGAGGAGTTTCCCCTCTTGACCGAGCCGCGCCACCGCGGACTCATGGGGGCGAGCTTCGGCGCCGTGGGGGCTTTGAGCACGGCCTGGCGCTATCCGGGTTTCTTTGGAAGGCTTCTCCTGCAGTCGGGCTCGTTCGCCTTCACGGACATTGGCGAGCACCATAGAGGGCCCGCCTTCGATCCCGTCGTCGACTTCATGAACGCCTACCGAGAAGAGCCTAAGCGGGTGAGCGAGAAAGTCTTCGTCAGTTGTGGCACCTATGAGACCCTCATCTACGAGAACCGCTCCCTCGTGCCCTTTCTGCAGGGAACCGGTATGGAGATCCGATACGTAGAAGCGCGGGACGGCCACAATTGGGAGAACTGGCGCGACCGATTGAGGGGCGGATTGTCGTGGCTGTTCCCGGGCCCGCTCTGGATGGTCTACGAGTAGCCGCGCGTGGCGAAGCTCAAGATGGCTGCCCCAGTATCTGGACGAGTTTGCGTGAGACGGCTTGCACGTCGCCCTTCCGTCACCGACAATTGGATCAAACACCAATTCCAGTCTAGGAGTGTACGTTTTGGCGAGCTTCCGCGAAGCTTCCGAGATCGAAAAGCTTCGTCAGCAGCTGGGTCGCTACCAGCTATACCTCGGGGTGGCCCTGGCGGGCATCGGTCTGGCCACGCTTCTGTGCATCAGTATGGTCGTGTCCTCCGGAGTGCGTCTGGCTTAGAAGCTGGCGGAGACGCAACACCAGCTCGCGACCCTCGATGTGTCGGTCAAACGCAACGCTTCCGAGCTCGCGAGTCGTCTCGCCCGGCAGAAGCGTGAAATTGCCGCGATTCGGGCCGCGGCCCATGACGATCTCGCAGCCATCAAGGAGGCGAATCGCAAGCTCGCCGCGATCCGCGACCCGGCCAAAGAGCTTTCCGCCCTGCGCGAAGCGAACCAAGCGCTTTGGAGCGAGCTCGCGAGCCAGCGAAGTCATCTCATCGAGGCACTCGACGAGCGGGAAGGCGAGGACCTGCCGATGGACGAGGCGGCATCGGGTCGCTTCCGACTGGGTCAGACCGACTTCGAGGATCCCTCTGACCGGTCCAACGGGTTGAAAGGCTTCGTCGAGGGAGACGAGCCGGTCTATCAAGCGGGTACCGACCCGGCCCGGCCCGCTCACCTGCTCATCGAGCTCGAGCCGGAACAAGTTCACCTCGGGGACGACTTTCGACTCGCCGTCTGGGTCGTGAACCGCAGCAACAGTGCGCTCGATACCGCGTCACTGAGGTTGGACTGGACGTTCGGAGAAAGGAACACGGGAGGCTCCGTCCCGCTCGCGCTGGCCCGCGTCGACGCGCGGGCCAGCGCCGTGCTCTATCAGCTTTCGGGTGAGTGGACTCCGGCGCACGAGAACGGCCCCGTTGCCGTCACGGCCACACTGACGCTCGGCGGCGGGGAGCTCCTCAGCAATACCCTCCGCTGGTAGCGGAAGCCGAAACTGCGATCGCCCCTAGCGCAGGATCTGCTCCTGCCGGAGCCGCGTCACCACCACCCGGGCGACGTCGTCGATGACGACCTGGGCGTTTTTCGGGTTCAGCGTCTGGCTGTAGCCGGTCCAGACGCGCTTCTCGTCCGCGATCGAGTAGAAGGCGGTCTCCACCCGAACCGCGATCTCCGTCGTGAGGTAGCCGGGGTCGTGGTACGCGGACCAAACGGACCCATAGTAACTATTAAGGGTCTACGCGGATTCGTGTGGGTTGAAGACGGCATTTCTGGGTAATGGCGGAAGGAATGCCGCCACGATCTTCAGCTTGAGATATTCCTCGTCGCGATAGCCGTAGGCGCGTCGTTGCAGAACACGGATTTTGTTGTTGACCCCTTCAACTAGGAGGCGCAGACGTTCCATCTCGGCCACCGCCTTGTCCGGCACAGCTTGCCCACATGCGTCGCAAAACGCTAGGTGTAGCGCGAGTTGTTCGCCAGCCAGTCCAGGTGTTCTACATGCAAACCGCCGCACCCAGGACAGTTGACGCGCCAACGCTCGTATTCCAGATAGATCCGCCAGCCTGCCAACGACAGGTCGCGGACCCGGCACACTTGCTTGTCATAGCGCCCCCGGCACCGTTGCCCACAGTAAGAGCACACAGCTGTTTTTTTCGCCTCTTGAGCTGGATGACGCGGGCGTATCGGTCACCGAATAGACCCTTCAATCCGGCACACCACGAAACCTGGCAGCGCAAACAGCGAGCGGATCGACTGGGAATTTTTCACTCGGTTAGCCTATCCTAAAAATGGACCACTTTTCAGCACCTGATGAAGTACTCGATACCTTTTCCACACAATGAGTTGCACTGTTTTTCCGTCAGGACTTACCCACACGAATCCGCGTAGACCCACTATTAAAGGTCGTGTACGGCCTCGAGAGCGAACCGGGGTCGTAGGCGACACCTACGTCTTTCCCCACGAGGCGCATCACGGCGGCTCCGTCGATGCCTTCCGCTTTGAGTCGGGCGACGACTTTGTCGACGTCGCCTTCGTCCTCTTTCGGGATCACGTCGTAGGAACGAACGCCCTCGGTGCTCTTCGGAAGCCGCCGAACGAACTCGTCCTCGGCGATCTTGCGGGTCGACTCGTTGCTCGCCAGGGGATAGCGACGACCTTGGCATAGGGGCCGGGGGGGCCATCGGGCTCTCTCCACGCGGAGAAGATCTCCGTTCGCGGGCGTGAGGAACAGGCCGCGAGTATCGCGAGGAGGCCCACAAGGACGGCGAGCGCGAGACGTCTAGGAGGATGCGCGAGAAATGCGGTCGGCGTAGTGCTTTTCATGGAATTTCTTGTACTCGTCGCTTTCGTTCTTGATACGCTGCCACCACTCGGGGTGATCTCGGTACCATTGGACCGTCGATTCCAGCCCCTCGTCGAACGGCACGCGCGTCTCCCAGCCGAGCCCGCGGAGCTTCGTCGTATCGAGACTGTAACGTCGGTCGTGCCCGGGCCGATCGGTGACGTGTCGGATGAGATCGGAGGGCTTGTCGAGAAGGTCGAGCACCTTCTTCGTCAGTTCGATGTTGGTGAGCTCGTGGCCTCCGCCGACGTTGTAGGTCTCGCCGTCGACACCTTTCTCGAGAATACAATCGATCGCACGGCAGTGATCTTCGGCATGGAGCCAATCGCGCACCTGCAGCCCGTCGCCGTAAATCGGAAGCGGCTTGTCTTCGATCGCGTTCGTCACGAAGAGCGGAACGATCTTCTCGGGGTACTGACGGGGGCCGTAGTTGTTGGAAGCGCGGGTCACGATGACCGGCGTCTCGTAGGTGATGAAGTACGAATAGGCGAGTCGATCGGCGCCTGCCTTGCTCGCTGCATAGGGATTGCGGGGAGCGAGAGGATCCGTTTCACTCGCGGAGCCCGCTTCGATCGCCCCGTAGACCTCGTCCGTCGAGATCTGGATGAAACGGCAGGTGCGCTCGGACGCGCGCATGGCCTCGAGCAGCACGAAGGTTCCGAACACGTCGGTCAGGATGAAATCACCCGCGTTGTGAATCGAGCGATCGACGTGGGTCTCGGCGGCGAAATTGACGACATAGTCGCTCTCGGAGACGAGCGGCTCGACGAGCTGACGGTCGGCGATGTCACCGAGGACGAAGCGATAACCGGGCTGCCTCTCGACCTCCCGCAGGTTCTCCAAATTGCCCGCGTAGGTGAGCTTGTCCAGGTTGATGATGGTCCAGTCCGGGTGCGCAGCGGCCCAATAGTGAATGAAGTTACTGCCGATGAACCCCGCGCCCCCCGTGACGAGAATCGTGCCCCCCATGACCACACGACTATATCAACGGGGGTCAGTCCTTAACAACTCGACTCATCAGTCGCGCGTTGTTCGAGTTGTTTAAACCCTTTCGCCTCGCGCTCTGTCTCACACACTAGAGTCCGCCGCACAGCACAAACCCGAAAAAAGGAGTCATTCGTGAAGTGGAACTATGCCTTTGCCTTCCTGTTCGCCGTCTCGCTCGTCGTCGCAACCGTCAATCCGTCGTTCGCCCAGGAGGACGCTGAGGCGGCACACCCTCAGGTCTACATCGTCGAGATCACCAACATTACACAAGGACAGTCGTTCTCTCCCATGGTGGTGGCGACGCACCTCCCCGGCGTCAGGATCTTCGAGCTCGCCGAGCCCGCGAGGCCCGCGCTCGTGATCCTCGCCGAAAACGGGAATCCGGTGCCGCTCGTTATGGCGCTGTCCGGACTACCCAAGGTCGAGGACGTTCGTGCGACCAACGAGCTTCTGAAGCCGGGTGAATCGGTTCGGCTTCGACTACGGGCGCGAACGCCGATGAGCCGTGTCAGTGTTGTCGGAATGATGCTGCCCAGCAACGACGCCTTCCTGGCGCTCAATGGTGCGAGTGGGCCTCGCCGCAGAGGTGTCATCACGCATTTCGCTCCCGCCTTCGATGCGGGAAGCGAGCTCAACGACGAGCAATGCGGTTCGATTCCAGGACCGCATTGCGGTGGCAACGGTGGGCTCGACGAGAACGGTGTGATTCACATCCACAACGGGATCCACGGCACTGGCGACCTGAGCCCGAGCCGGCGCCCTAGCGGTGCCGCGATGCGCAGGTGCCGGGGCTTCACGATGGCGCTCATCGGGGTTAACGTTCGGCGCGGCCTCGTACTGGAGAAAAGGCTTGACTCGTGTCCGAGAATGGGGCATCGTAGGACCACGAAATCAGTGAGCGAGCACTTTGTCCGGTCGAACGAGCGCGCTTATGCGATGCTTGCGCAGTTCATGAAGCGAAAGTTCAAGCGGGCCGGGAATTCGGCCTCGCGGCCCTTTCGGGAGCCATGCACACTGAGCTCAAGAAAGCGCTGATTCGGTAAAGATCGAAACACGAGGCCCGGGTTCCCTAGGGGAGCCCGGGCCTTCTTACGTTGGGGTACTTTAGATCGAACATGTTGGTCACGAAGTTCGGCGACACGACTCTTTCGAGCGCGAGGCGCTTTGCGCGCGCCCGCACGATGGTTGAAGGGTTCGAACCTCGGGCCCTCGGAGCCACGGGGTGAGGATCGTCCTTGTGGGCCGCGGGCGTATGGGGGGGGAGGTCGCGAGCCTCGCGCGGAAGGCGGGCCATGAGATCGTGGTCGAGTTGGACCGGACATCGAGGCTCGGGGAGGGACTCATGCCGGAGGAGCTCCGCAGGGCTGATGTCGCGATCGACTTCACCTCCCCGGACGCCGTGCACGATACTGTCAAGCGTCTCGCCGAGGCGGGGCTCCCCGTCGTCGTGGGCACGACCGGGTGGGACGAGCGGCTCGACGAAGTACGTCAGATCGTGGCGGAGAGCGGTACGGGGCTCGTTTACGGCGCGAATTTTTCGATCGGGGCGAACATCCTGATTTCCCTGGTCGGGCAGGCGGCTCGGCTCTTCGAGCGCTTCACCGAGTACGACCCCTACGTTTTCGAGCACCATCACAAACACAAGTCCGACGCTCCGAGCGGTACGGCGCTCCGGCTCGCCTCGACCCTCGTCCAGACCCTCTCGCGCAAGGAGGTCGTCGAGACCGAGGCTCCCGCTACGATCGACGACAAGAGCCTGCACGTCGTAGGCATCCGAGCGGGGAGCGTGTTCGGGCGGCACGTCGTGGGATTCGACTCTCCGGCGGACGGCCTCGAGATTGCCCACGTCGCTAAGAGCCGCGAGGGTTTCGCGCGCGGAGCCTTGTTCGCCGCGGAGTGGATTTGCGGCAAGCAAGGCGTTTTCGAGTTTCACGAGCTTTTCGAAGGGAGGTTGTCGTGACCATTTCATGGCGAGGAACGTTTACCGCCCTCGTGACCCCGTTCCGGGGCGACGGGTCCGTTGACTTCGGCGCCCTGGAGCGCCTCGTAACGCGTCAGATCGAAGGCGGCGTCGAGGGCATCGTTCCCTGCGGGACAACGGGGGAGAGCGCCACCCTCACGAACGACGAGAAGCTGCGAGTCATCGAGGCGTCCAAGAAGTTCTCCAAGGACCGACTGATTATTGCCGGCGCCGGCGGGAACGCGACCGACGCCGTCGTCCGATTCGCGCGAGAGGCAGTGGAAGCGGGGGCGGACGCGCTGATGTCCGTTGTCCCCTACTACAATCGACCGAATCAGGAAGGGCTCTACCGGCACTTCACTACGATTGCCGATGAAGTCGACATCCCTCTGTTTGCCTACGACGTCCCGGCGCGGACTGGAGCCAGCCTGCTGCCCGCGACGGTCAAGCGGCTCGCCGCGCACCCCAATGTGCGGGGCATCAAGGAAGCCTCGGGAGATCTATCGAAGATCTCTCAGATCCTCGAGGATCGGCCCGATGGATTCCGGGTCCTTTCCGGCGACGACCACCTGGCGCTCCCGATCGCGGCGCTCGGGGGTGACGGCGTCGTCTCCGTCGTCTCGAACGAGGTGCCGATGCTGATGAGCTCCATGGTGAAGAAAGCCTTGGCGGGACGAATCGAGCAGGCGCGTGAGCTTCACTTCCGACTACTGCCTTTGATGCGGGCGAACTTCGTCGACACCAACCCGATCCCGGCGAAGGCCGCACTCGCGATGATGGGGCTCATCGAGGAGCGCTGCCGACTCCCGCTGACGCCCCTCGCAGACGCGGACCGACAGCGGCTTCGGGACCTCCTCGTGACGATGAAGCTCATCGATGTCGCGAGAGAAGAAAAAGTCTCGGCAGGATGACCGAGACGGGAAGTCTGGAAGACAGGATCGAGCGGCTCTGGGCGAAGGCATCCGCACCAGATTCAGAGGAGATCGCAAGTGTCGTGGGAGAGCTTCGCGACGCGCTTCAAAGCGGCTCCGCGAGGGCGGCGGAAGTGCGCGATGGACAGTGGCACGTCAATGCCTGGGTGAAGCGCGGTATTCTGCTCGGGTTTCGGGCCGGACGCATCCGAGAATATCCGGCACCCCATGCGAGCTTCTTCGACAAGGATACGATGCCAACTCGAGCCTTTTCCCTTCAGGATGGGGTACGGATCGTTCCCGGCGGCTCTTCCATTCGCGAAGGCGCCCATGTCGCTCCCGGCGTCGTTTGCATGCCGCCGACCTACGTCAACATCGGTGCCTACATCGACGAGGGAACGATGCTCGACTCGCACGTGCTCGTCGGCTCCTGCGCGCACATCGGAAAACGCGTCCACCTGTCGGCCGGCGTTCAGATTGGCGGGGTGCTCGAGCCGCCGGGTGCGATGCCCGTGGTGATCGAGGACGACGTCTTCGTCGGCGGCCAGAGCGGTGTGTACGAGGGAGCTCGCGTGTGTGAGGGCGCGGTGCTCGCGCCGGGCGTCCTCTTGACGCGCGCAACGACCGTCTACGACCTCGTTCGAGAGCAGATCCTGCGCGCGAGTGAGACGAAGCCACTCACGATACCTCCAAGCGCTGTCGTCGTGCCCGGAAGCAGGCCTGCCTCGGGCGCGTTCGCATCAGAGCACGGCCTCCAGCTCTATGCACCCGTCGTCGTCAAGTACCGGGATGCCGGGACGGACGCGGCGGTCGTTCTCGAGAAGAGCCTGCGAGAAGGAACCGAAGGTGCGTAGAGCGGGTCGGCTCGACGGCGTCGAGCTCTCCCTTCTCCGCCGCGTCCCGGCACGCGCTCCCGAAGGGGCCGTCGACCTCGGGCTAGGCGAGCCCGGTTTGGCGCCCCCGCCACAGCTGCGCCCGGCGTTCGACACGCTCGGCATCGCGCCTCACGGCTACACGCCGAACGCGGGGCTTTCCGAGCTGAGAGAGACCGTCGCGCACTATCTCGGTGCTCGAAGCGGAGCGGACTCCGTCTGCGTGACGGTGGGCTCGGAGGAAGCACTCTTCGCTTCGCTTCTCGCCTTCGTCGACCCCGGCGACGAGGTCCTCGTGCCCGACCCCGGCTACCCCGCCTACGCGGCAGTCGCCCGGCTCGCCGGGGGCCTCCCCGTCTCCTATCGGCTGCCGGCCGACAAGCAGTTCGCCTTCTCTCTTGAAGAGATCGAGCGGAAGGTCTCGGCGCGAACGAAGGCCGTCGTCGTCAACACGCCCTCGAATCCGACCGGAGGCGTCCTGTCCCGCGAAGACCTCGTGGCGCTCGCGAAGTTGGCGCGCTCGAGGGACCTGCTTCTCGTCTCGGACGAGGTCTACCGCGAGATCTACTTCGACGAAAGACCGACATCGCTTCTGGATGTGTACCCGGAGGGGGTCGTCGTCGGCGGTCTCTCGAAAGCGGCGGGGCTCACAGGATGGCGCCTGGGTTGGGCGGCCGGCTCACCGGAGCTCATCGAAGCCATCACCGTCGTCCACCAGTATGTTGCGACCTGCGCGCCTGCGCCGTCCCAACGACTGGCGCTCGAGCTCCTCCGGAATCTCGATCCGGAGGTCTTCGACTCCCGAAGGCGCGTGTATCGATGCCGGCGGGATCTCATGAACGAGCTCCTGAAGATCCAATCGTGCACCCCCGCATTGGCGCCCCAAGGAGCCTATTACATGCTTGTCGAGGCCGCGCCGAATGGAGACAGTCTGGCGCTCGCGCTCGATCTTGTCGAGCGCGCCGGGCTCATCACGATTCCGGGTGTGGCTTTCGGAGCGGAAGCGTCGCGCTATCTCCGACTCTCGTTCTCGCCGGAGGAGTCCGTGATTCGTGAAGGAGTCAAACGCCTGGGAGCAGCGCTCGAGAAGCTCTCTACGTTCATTTGACGGCGCGAGCACCGCCAGAGTCTTGTCACGGGGCGAGGATTGCCCTATCCTAGGCGTGGGTGCGCATCGATCGCTTGCGACGGTGACGAGTACAACACCCGCCGTTGTTCGAAAACACGGACTTGATCTAAAGGACAGGTACCGTCATGGAAAAGCCCACCTATGGCCTGATCGGCCGGGGACGCCTGGCCACCCACATGGCCCGCTACCTAAAGCTCGAAGCCCAACGATTTCTCAGCTGGCATCGTGGCGAGGCGGTGGCGCCCGAGGAGGCCTTGGCGGTCGCCGATATCGTGCTTTTGGCGATCAGCGACGATGCTCTGGCGTCGTTCCTTGCCGACCACCCGGATCTTCGAAACCGGCCGACGGTGCACTTTTCGGGAAGCCTGACGCTCGAGGGCGCCCACGGCCTCCATCCGCTGATGACCTTTGGTCCCGAACTGTACAGCCTCGAGAACTACCGGACCGCGCCCTTTGTTGTCGAGGAGGGCGGGCTCGGCTTTCACGACGTCTTTCCCGCCCTTCGCAACCCTTCGTGGTCGATCGACCCCGAGCTCAAACCGCTCTACCACGCGCTCTGCGTTCTCGCGGGTAACTTCACCACCATGCTGTGGGCCAAGGCCTTCGACGATTTCGAGCATCGACTGGGTCTGCCGCGCGAGGTGCTCGAGCCCTACCTGGAGAGGACCAGGCTCAACATCGCCGTTTCCGGCCGTGACGCCCTCACGGGATCGCTGGCCAGGGGAGACCGACGAACCGTCGAACGCGATCTCCGGGCCCTCGAAGGAGATCCCTACCACGAGGTCTACCGCGCGTTCATCGGTGCGTTCGACGAGCAGGAGGCGAGACAATGATCGTTCAAAGCTTTGTCGACAAGAAGAGGGAAGGCGTGCCCATCTCGATGGTTACCTGCTATGACAGCTGGAGCGCTGCGCTGATCGCCGAAACCGACATCGACTGCGTGCTCGTCGGCGACAGCCTGGCAATGGTGGTCTACGGCCACGACACCACGCTGCCGGTAGACATCGACACCATGGCCGCGCACACGGCCGCGGTACGTCGGGGGATGCCGAAGAAGTTCCTGATCGGGGATATGCCCTTCCTCTCCTACCGCAAGGGGCTGGAGGTCGCCATGAGCAACGTCGGCAAGCTCATGAACGCCGGCGCCAACGCGGTCAAGCTCGAGGGCGCCAACGGCAATGTCGAGCTGGTGCGGCACATCGTCGAGTCCGGGGTTCCGGTCATGGGACACCTCGGTCTGACCCCACAGTCGGTTCATCAGTTAGGCGGATTCAAGGTCCAGGCGCGCGATGAGGGGGAGGCCGCCGCGCTGGTGGAGCAGGCGCTCGCGCTCGAGCGGGCGGGGAGCTTCGCGCTGGTGCTGGAAGCCGTCCCGGCGGCGGTCGCTGCCGAGGTCACCAGGGCACTCGAGATAACCACCATCGGCATCGGCGCCGGACCCGATGTTGGCGGCCAGGTGCTGGTGCTTCAGGATCTCCTTGGTGTAAACACCGCCTTCCGACCCAAGTTCGTCCGCACGTGGATGGATGGATCGAACCTGATCCGGGAGGCCGTCCAAGCCTACCACGAAGACGTCACCTCGGGATCCTTCCCCAACTCTCGAGAGAGCTACAAATGACTGAGGTGTTCCGCGACATCGCCGAGGCGCGCGGGAGGATGCGCGAGGTTGCCAAGGAGGGCCGCTCGATCGGATTGGCGCCGACCATGGGTGCGCTCCACGACGGGCACCTGAGCCTGATCGAACGAGCGCGGACCGAGAACGACTACACGGTGGTCTCGATCTTCGTCAACCCGACCCAGTACGACGACCCCGCCGACCTCGAAGCCTACCCGAGGACCTTCGAGGCCGATCTTCAAAAGGTGGAAAGCGTCGGCGCCGATGTCGTGGTCTTTCCGACGAGCGAAGCCGTCTACCACGACGGCTACCGTTTTCGGGTCACCGAGTCGGTTGCCAGCCGCGAGCTCGAGGGCGCCTATCGTGCCGGCCATTTCGACGGTGTGCTAACTGTGGTCCTCAAGCTCCTAGCGATCGTCCGGCCCGACCGCGCCTACTTTGGAGAGAAGGACTGGCAGCAGTACGTCCTGGTCCGCGGCATGGCGGCGGCGTTCTTTCTCGACACCGAGATCGTGCCCTGTCCGGTGGTGCGCGAGCCAGACGGCCTGGCGCTGAGCTCGCGCAACGTCCTCCTCAGCGAGGACGAACGGCGGCTGGCGCCCGAGTTTCATCGCGTGCTCTCGGGTGGTAAAGCTCCAGGAGCCACGCGCGAGGCGCTGGAGCGGGCCGGCTTCGGAGTTGACTATGTCGAGCGCTGGGACGACCGCGTCCTGGGAGCGGTGCGCCTCGGAAAGGTGAGGTTGATAGACAATGTCCGGGTATAGATTCCGCAACGATGCCGGTGAGGGAGATGCTTCATGAAACTCAGCCTCGATGTCGGGAACTCCCAGATCTACGGCGGGATCTTCGACGACAGTGGTCTTCAGTCGAGATTTAGAAAGATCACCCAGCGCGGCGCCTCGTCCGACGAGCTCGGTCTCTTCTTCAGGCAGGTCGTGCGCGAAAACGGGCACGATCCGGCGGCGGTGTCGGCGGTCGGATTCTGTTCGGTGGTGCCCGATCTCAACCACTCGCTGGTCAACGCCTGCCGCCGATACTTCGACCTCGAGCCCTTTATCCTTCGTGCCGGCCTCAAGACCGGCCTCAAGATTCGCTACAAAAACCCGGCCGAGGTCGGGGCCGACCGTATCGCTTGCGCCGTCGGAGCGGTCGACCGCTACCCGGGCGAGGATTTGGTCATCATCGACTTCGGCACCGCCACCACCATCGAGGGGGTCAATGTCGAGCGCGAGTACCTCGGCGGCGTCATCGTTCCCGGTCTCAGCATCTCGATGCGCGCCCTCGAGCAAAACACCGCCCGCCTCCCCAAGGTGGAGATCATCCGTCCCGACCAGATCTGCGGGCGTTCGACTGTCGAGAGCATCCAGGCCGGCCTCTACTGGGGCCACTTGGGGGCGATCCGCGAGATCCGGGACCAGCTCGTCAGGGAGTGCTTCAAAGCAACCACCCCGGTGATCGTCGGGACCGGAGGATTCGCCGGTCTCTTCGCCGAGGCCGGGATCTTCAGCGCCGTTCACCCCGACCTCGTTCTGGAGGGGGTGCGCATCGCCCAGGAGCTCAACCAATGAAGAACGAAAAGCTGAAATCGAAGATCCACCGCGCCACTCGTCACCGGCGCCCCGCGGCTCTGAGCCCCCGATAGATGCGCCCGAGATCGATCGCCGCGCGCGGCAAGTGGCTCAGCCCGATCTTGGAGTTGCCGACGTGATGCCACCGCTCGAGGGGGAGCTCGTAGACGCACTGTTTGGGGGGCGGTCCCGCCGTTCGAGATCGTAGCGTTTCGAGCCTCGCCAGAATCTCGATATCGAATACCCACTTGGACTCGAAAGGGGAGCTGAAGATCTCCCCCAGCGTCTCCGTGTTTCGGAACAGCTTGGCACCGCACTGTGTGTCGTAGATGGGGAGCCGTAGTATCGCCGAGGCCAGGGAGGCGAAGGCTCTGCCGAAGTAGTGGCGATAGCGCTCGCGAACGACGTCTCGACCGAGAAGCATGACGCGCGAGCCGAAGACCATCTCCACGGCTGGGAGCTCCTCGAAGACTGTCTCGAAAGAGGACAGCGCTTCCAGGGGTGTCGACAGGTCGGCATCCCAATAGCCGAGATACCGCGGCGATTTCTCGAAGGCGGCTCGAAACCCCAGACGGACGGCTTCGGCCTTGCCTTGATTCTGTGGCAAGCGCAAGAGCCCCATCGACGGCCCTCCCCGGCAGATTTGCTCGATCACCTCGGAAGTTCGATCGCGACTTCCGTCGTCGACGAAGAGGAGTTGGACGTCGCTTCGTGAGCGAGCGAAGGCTACGAATGGCTCGGCTCTGAGGCGATGCTCCTCGTTGTAGCAGGGTACGACGAGCACGGTGAGGGCATTGGTCGGTGGTTCCAACGTTTCAACTCGTCGAGTCCTGCCACCAGGAGCCCAGCATCCTTCTCAGCAGAACGAGCTGGCCGAGATGGTAGGCGTTGTGGTCCGCCACGAGCATCGCTTCTCGTAGCACCGTTTGCCCGGTGCCGTGCGGTAACGGCGTTACGAGATCCGTGGAAGGTTCTCTCACGAGCTCGACCATGGCTTCGAGATCGGTGCGAAACCGATCGACGCTTGTTTCCCATGCGGCCTCATCGGGTGGCTCCGCGGTCTCGGGCCACAAACCCTCCGGGAACTCCGGCGAGACGTGCTCGGGGTCGCGACTGAACTCCAGAATGTCCCACTGGGCAATGCGCAGATGCTCCAGGAGCTGCCACGGTGTGTAGGGAGCGCCCTGTAGCGTCGTGCCCCGATGCTCGGGCGGGATGTCGGCGACCACATCCTCCCACGTTGCATGCGCCTGGCGCGCGCTCAGGAGCCGGACGAGATGCTCTCTCAAAGCTCGGTCTTGCTGCATGGCACGGCTTATAGAACGTCTTGGTCTTATTGTCCAGACAGGTGATATTTACGTAGAATCGGGCGCGCACGGAGGAGGCGCGAGCGATGAACCTAGCGCGATTTCCGCGACGCCGTTATACCGAGGGGCGAACTCCGATCGAGAAGCTCGAGCGACTCTCCGCCGAGCTCGGCGGCCCTACCATCTACATCAAGCGTGACGATCTTCTGGGTCTAGCGGCGGGTGGCAACAAGACCCGCAAGCTGGAGTTTCTGGTCGCGGACGCTCTCGAGCAGGGTGCGGACACTCTCGTGACTTGCGGCGCAGTGCAGTCGAATCACTGTCGGCTCACCCTTTCGGCCGCGGTCAGGGAAGGACTGAAGTGTCGTCTCGTTCTGGAGGAGCGCGTAGCGGGCACCTATAAAGAGGATGCGAGCGGGAACAACTTTCTCTTTCGCCTCTTGGGGGTCGAAGCCGTGAAGGTCGTTCCAGGGGGCTCCGACATGGAGGCCGCCATGACCGAGGTCGCGGATGCGCTGAAAGCCGAAGGTCGGAGACCTTACGTGATTCCCGGTGGGGGCTCGAACCCAATCGGAGCTACGGGCTATGTTGCCTGCGCCCAGGAAATCTTGTCGCAAACCTTCGAGGAAGGCATCCGAATCGACCGAATCGTGTCGGCGAGTGGAAGCTCCGGAACACATGCCGGGCTCGTCACCGGGCTCCACGGGAGTAACGCCGACATCCCCGTCGTAGGCATCAACACCAGTCGACCGAAGGAGCCTCAAGAAGAGCTCGTTTACGCGCTCGTCGGGGAAACCGCGGAGCGTCTGGGTTTGCATCAGACGCCCCCGAGGGAAAGCGTGCTCTGCTTCGGTGACTACGTGGGGCCGGGCTACTCGCGGCCGACACCCGAAATGGCGGAGGCGGTCCGGATGTTCGCACGGCTCGAAGCCGTCCTCCTCGACCCCGTCTATACCGGCAAGGCGGGGGCAGGGCTCATCGATCTCTCTCGCAAGGGCTACTTCGAGAGAGGCGAAACGATTTTGTTCCTCCACACCGGGGGATCGCCCGCTCTATACGCATACATGAAAGACGTGCTCGCATAAGGGAGAATGACATGGCGAAAAACGCCGACTGGTACTATCAGCGCAAAGGGTGAACGACCTGTGGCAAAGCGTCCAAGTTCATGGACGCCAAGAAAATCGACGTCAAAGAAAACGTTTCCGCATCCAGGAAGCTCAGCAAGAAAGACGCCGCGAAGCTCATCAAGGAAGCCTCGCGTGTCATCGTCGCCAAGGGCAAAAAGGTCCAGACTTTTCCGGGCGGGAAGGCAACGGATGAGACCGTCAGCTCTCTCCTCGGCCCGACCGGCAACCTGCGCGCGCCCACGGTACGGGTGGGGAAAACGCTGCTGGTAGGCTTCGACGAGGATTCCTTTTCGAGCGTTTTCGGCGTTTAGAACCCAACCTTCGCGAACGTCGGACCGCTCACCTCCACCTCCGTGGATGATGTCTCTGCACGAAGCGGTTGTGGCAACCGGGAAAGCGGCAGGTTACGTCGAGTATCCGCCGGTACGTTTCCGCGGAAATTGCGCCAGGCAAAGCTTGGAGAAAGGGGAAGCCATGTAACAGGGCATGTCGGAAACTTTCTAGTGGAACCCAGCAGGTGAGAGTCCTGCGCCGGGAAAGGCTAGCCACCGCCCGGAACCGAGTGTTGCGTAGCTGGTCGCGAGGCCAGCGACGAAGCGTACACAGGGAGGGTGCAGGCCGCGCGATTGAGCCTCGAAAGGAAACAAGGGTTGCGGAGCCGACGTCGTTTTCTGAGCGGAAGGCAGCATCACCCGCGCCGTACTGGCAAGGAGCGAGTGGTCCGCCGGGGTCGAAGAGCGTGGCATGTACGCAAGGGTTCCCCAGGAACCTGGGAGGTCTCGTACTCTCCATCCGAAGAATGCGGGTTGTGGGCACCGCAGAACAAATAGCCCAGGCCCAGCGAGCGTGGCGCCCATGCCCGTTGGGAGCGAACTAAAGAGGCGTCGGGTGGAACCGCCAAAGCGAAGGCAACGAAGCGAGTCGGGGAGGCGAGAAGTCGGAGCCTGTGCATAGTACCGGAGAAGTGGGGGAACTCACTCCAGAGGACCCCATGGAGGGAAGGCGGCAGGCCAATCTACGGAACTTCAGGAGGGACAGATGGCGCGGAGTTTGAGCCGCGAGGTCATCTCAACGAAACGAGAGAAGATAGCGAAACTGGCGAGGGAAAAACCGAAACTGGTGCTTACCACACTGGCCCACAACATCGACGTGGGCTGGTTACGTGAGGCCTACCGTCGCACCCGCAAAGACGGGGCCGTGGGAGTGGATGGTGTAACGTCGGCGCAATACGAAACCAACCTGGAAGAGAACCTGACGAGCTTGCTCGAGAGGTTCAAAACGGGAAAGTATCGAGCGCCGGCGGTACGCCGCGTCCACATTCCCAAAGAAGGTGCAGGCAATAAGACCCGGCCCATTGGCATACCGACACTGGAGGATAAGGTACTTCAGCGAGCGGTGGTCATGGTCCTGGAATCCGTATACGAGGAGGACTTCTTGGACTGCTCGTATGGGTTCCGTCCAGGTCGCAGCCAGCACCAGGCAATCGATGCGTTGTGGCGGGGGCTGATGGACAACGGAGGGGGCTGGGTCATCGACCTAGATATCCAGAGCTTCTTCGACAGTGTCGACCGAGCCCAGCTGAGGAGCTTTCTGGACCAGCGGGTGCGCGACGGTGTGATACGCCGCGCGATCGGGAAGTGGTTGAAAGCCGGAGTAATGGAAGAAGATGTGGTCTGGTATCTGGAACAAGGAACTCCCCAAGGCGGAGTGGTCAGCCCCCTGCTCTCTAACATCTTCCTACACGATGTTCTGGACATCTGGTTTCATCAGATGGTCCAACCGCGCATGAAGGGACGCTCGTTTATGGTGCGTTACGCCGATGATGCGGTACTGGGCTTCGCAAGAGAGGATGATGTGAGAAGGGTGCTCGCCGTACTACCAAAGCGATTTGGCAAGTTCGGTCTGACCCTCCACCCGGACAAGACACGGCTGGTGGATTTTCGCCGCCCGCGTCGGGACTCTAAACCGACACCGGGCCAAAGCTTCGACATGCTCGGCTTCACCCACTACTGGGGCAAGTCTCGAAAGGGGCAATGGGTGGTGAAACGGAAAACGGCCAAAGGCCGCTTCAGCCGTGCGGTAATGCGCATCGGCCGCTGGTGCCGGACCAACCGGCACTTGTCCGTGGCGGAACAACAGATGGCACTCAACCGGAAGCTACGCGGTCACTACAACTACTATGGAGTGACCGGTAATGCGCGTGCTCTGTCCAACTTTCGCCGGATGGTGGAACGCCTCTGGCGTAAATGGCTGAGTCGCCGCTCCCGTAAGGCGCATCTGGACTGGGCCGCGTTCCGACGCCTCCTCCGTCACTATCCACTCACCCCACCCCGCTCCCCGCCGAGAAAAAATGATTCCAGAGGGAGAACAGACTAGCTTTTGCCAACGGAGGGATAAACATGTCGCAACCAGCTGGTGAGCCGGCCCTGCCGCCGCACGCTCGAGTCGTTCAAATGGTGACCGGGTTCATCATTTCACGTGCGATTCACGTCGCCGCCAAGCTCGGGTTGGCCGATCTGATGAAGGACGGTGCACGGGAGGCGACGGATTTAGCCGATGCCACCAGGACGAACCCGGGAGCTTTGTACCGGCTCTTACGTATGTTGGCCGCATTGGGTTTTTTCACCGAAGTAGAGCCACGTCGTTTCGCGAACGCCGCGCTCGGAGAGGCGCTGCGTTCGGACCATCCGGGAATGGCGCGCGCAACGGCTCTCTTTCTGGCGAACAACCACTCTTGGGACGTCTGGAAAGAGCTAGAGAGCTCATTGGCTACCGGCCGCTCTGGGTTTTCCCGCGCCCACGGTATCGGTACGTTCGAGTTCTTGAGTCATAACCCGGATGACGCGAAGCTGTTCAACGACATGATGATCGGCTTTCATGGAGCCGAGCCCGCCGCCGTCGCCAAGGTTTTCGACGGCACCGGGGTCGAACATCTCGTGGACATCGGCGGCGGCACCGGAAACCTGATCACGACGATCTTGAAAGCCAATCCGAAGATGAGAGGCACCCTGTACGATCTGCCGCACGTGGCAGAGGAAGCGAAAAAGCGCATCGCCTCTCTGGGATTGAAGGTGCGATGCGAGGTTGTGAGCGGTAGCTTCTTCGATGAAGTGCCCGTCGGCGAGACCTACACCTTGTCCCACATCATCCACGACTGGGACGAAGCGACATGCCTGAAAATCCTCGGCCATTGCAAGAAAGCCAATCCCAAAGCCAAAGTGCAGCTCATCGAAATGGTGATTCCGGAAGGCGACGAAATGCATTTTGGGAAAATAACGGATCTGGTGATGCTCGTGCATACGGAAGGTGGACAGGAGCGCACCGAGAGCGAGTACGCGGAGTTGTTCGACAAAGACGGTTACAAGCTCAACCAGGTCATTCCCACGGAATCCCCGGTGAGCATCATCGAAGCCGTTCCTGAAGGATAGACAGCATGCAAGGAGGAGCCGATGGCGTTGTCTAGACGTGCCTTTCTTGGGGGTGGCTCGGGGGCGAGTCCGGTCCTCGTGGCTCTCGTCGCGGCACGGGGGCTCGAGGCGGCTACCGCCGCATGGGAGGGCGGAGCACTCCCCGTCATCCCACCGCCGTCGACAGACGAAGTCAAGATCAATGCCAACGAAAGCCCCGTAGGTCCCGGTAAGCGTGCACTGGACGCGCTCTTGGCCGAGCTCGATCAATCGAAGCGCTACCCTTTCAACAAATGCGCGTGGCTTCTTCCGCGTCCGGACGCGCGTCGGTTTTCTATGGAATTTTGCACGAGAGCAGCAGCTTCGACTCGCGTATCACCAGTACACACAAGGTCGTGGCGGAAACTGGAGCCCGCAACACGCCGTCGTGTTCCGATACTGGTTCGGCAGCAAGGTGTCCTGGCGCGGCGTTAGCTGAGCGCGGGAAGGTAACGCCACTTTCTCTATTCAGGCAATCCACAACTTTCGGTTATAACTCCAGAACCTCGGCTACACGGAGGACGACCCGAAGATCGACCCGGTCATGACCCATCAGGTGCGCAAGATGGACCAGGCGCTCCTGAAGATCGGCGAGCGCATCGTACCTTGCGTACGGCTGGGACATTACCAGCCCCATGATGGTCGTCGGGGACGACGGCCTCATCATCATCGACCCGCCGATGGCCGTGGAGGCGGAGGAGGAGACACTCGGGCGGACCTTCCTCACCCTAAATCAGTCTCTGAGAACCTCAACGAGAACATCGCCGCTTGCCCCGGAGGGCGCCTTGAAACCCAAGTAGGCGGCCAGCGTACCGGCGATCTCCGTGGGGGCTACCGGGCGATGCACGACCTGCCGGTCGACGCTCGGGCCAGCGAAGAGGATCGGCACGAAGGTGTCGTAGCTCCACGGCGAGCCGTGGGTCGCAGCCACGATGAGCCCGTCAAAGTCGTTGATGAACCGATGGGGCTCAAAGACCACGAAGATGTCGCCCGATCTTTGGGGGTGGTAGTTGTTGAGGATTGCGCGCATCGGGACAGTGTCCCGCACTCGTCCTTCGGCCAGGTCGTAGCTGGACACAGCCACCGAGACCCCATCGAGCTTTGCCACCTCGGCCGCCACTGCGGATGCCACCTCAGCCGGATCGAGGCCTTTCCTCGCTAGCAGGTCAAGATCCAGGTAGACATAGGGATGGCTGTAGGTGGAGATGAGCTCTTGGGCAATGCCAAATTTCGCCTTGAGAGCTGCGAGACCGGGTGCCCGGTCCCAGCCCTCCGGATGGATGTAGTCCGCCTGAAGGCCCAGCGAGGTAAGGTAGGCGGGCGCGTCGGGGCCGCCATGATCGGCGGAGAGCACGACGGGGGTGTGTTCGAGGCCCACCCGCGCATCGACGAAAGCCAGGAGATCGGCGAGGGTGCGATCGAGACGGAAGAGATTGTCCTCGGCCTCGAGACTCGCGGGTCCGAACAAGTGGCCAACGTAGTCGGTGCTGGAGAAGCTGACGCTTAGGAAGTCGGGAATCTCGTCCTGCCCCAATCCCTCGTTCTCGACGACTGCCTCGGCTAGCTCACGCGTTAGTTCATCCCCAGCCGGGCTGAGGGTGAGCAACGTGTTGAAGTACTTGCTCTCCGCATCGCCGTAGGGATGAGGAAAAACCTGCCCGTAATCCGGAAAGTCGGTTTCCCACGGTTGATCGTCTGCCAAGCCCGAGGAGTAGGCGCCCACTGGTTGCGAGAGCTCCCAGGATTTGCCGCCATAGCGGTGGGGACGCCGTTCCCGATTCCAAGTCGCAAGCCATTCCGGATACCTCTCGTAGTAGTAGCGGCTAGTCACAAACTCACCGCTCGCCTTGGAGAACCAGAAGGCCTTGCCAGCATGTCCAGCGAGCGAGGTCGCCCCGCGGTCCTTCACGGAGACTCCGAAGATCTTTGCCCTACCAGTTGTGTGGACGGCGAGCTCGTCCGAAAACGTCGAGCCCAGCAACGCCATCGGGGAGCGGCCTTGACTCCTCGCGGCCCTCTGGGTCGGATCGATCTCGCTCGCCTCGTCTACTCCGGCTCCCACAGTGAGCAAAGGGTAGGCCGGGTCCTCGACGTTGTACGTCAGCTCTCCCGTGGCCCGATCGAGCCAGACGTTACCCACCATCCCGTGTTCTGAGGGATGCGCTCCGGTCGCCAGAGTGGCGTGCCCCACGATGGTCTCCGTATTGGCGTGCTGATAGTGGGCGTTGGCGTAGTAGGTACCTTCTTCGTAGAGATAGCGGAAGCCCCCTGGCTCGAGGCGATCGAGCACCCGGCCGGGAAGATCTCCGCGGAGCTGATCCACGGTGATCTGCAGAACCAGCCGAACCTCGTCCGCGCTACCCGTCTCCGCCGGGGCGACGCAGCTAGACGAGAGCAAGCACGCCCCCACCAAGAATCTATTCGACACGATCCCAAAACCGTCCAGGGCGATAGCTTTTCCCTGACCAGCGGTCAGTTGCTGGGACGACCCGCGCTCAATTTGTCGAGAACGGCGTTGATGTTGAAGCTGGGCAACTCCTGACGCTGAGGAAACTCTTGGAAGGTGCTGAGGAATTGTGCCGTTACTGCCTGGGCAGGCACGAAGCTCCACATTTTGTCGCTGTACCAGCGTAAGTACAGGTCAGACTCCTCCATCGCACGCTCGAAGGGGTCGGTTCGCAGGTCGACGACCTTGGGCCACCCGGTTTGCCTGCCGCCGTTGACCCAGTCGGTCATCAGGGTAAAGTGAATCTTCCAGCGGCCGTATCGGATGGCGTTCAGGTTTCCCTGGTCATCGAAGTAGAAGATCTCTTGTCGCTTGCCCGGGCCCCGGCCGGCCAAGAGCTCTGTCTGATCGTAGCCGTCGAGATGGACCTTATAAGTCTTGCCGTTGGCCTCGTGGCCCGTCAGTAGCTTCTCCTTCACATCCGGCTCGCCCACTGCTGCCATCAAGGTCGGCACCCGGAAGCCGCCTTCCCACGTGGTTCCCTTGAAGCCCCGGAACGGGATCGTGCCGCCGTCAGGGTAGGTGAAGGACTGGACTCCATTGTCCGTCGTGACGATCACAATGGTGTTGTCGGCAATGCCCAGCTCGTCGAGCTTGGCGAGCATGGTCCCGATGTCGTCGTCGAACTCCTTCATGCCGTCCGCATAGAGCCCGAATCCGGTCACGCCTTGGGATTCCTCCTTCAGGTGGGTCCAAACGTGCATGCGCGTCGTGTTGTGCCAGATGAAGAAAGGCTTCTGCGACTCGGCCGCCCGTTGCATGAAGTCCAGGGTCGCGTCCAGGAACTCTTCGTCGGCAGTCTCCATGCGCTTGCGGGTCAAGGCTCCGGTATCCTCGATCGTCTGCTTTCCAACGACGCCGAAACGGGGGTCCGCAGTCGAGTCCTCGCGATCCGTCGCTCTGGTTTTCAACACGCCTCGCGGACCGAATTGCGCGTGAAACGCCGGATCCTTCGGATAGTCGGGGTCTTCCGGCTCCTCCTCGGCGTTCAGGTGGTAGAGATTGCCGTAGAACTCGTCGAAGCCGTGCACGGTCGGAAGGAACTCGTTGCGGTCTCCCAGATGGTTCTTGCCATGCTGAGCTGTTGCATAGCCGTGATTCTTCAGGAGAGTCGCCAGGGTCGGGTCCTCGGCTTGGAGACCGAGCTCGGCTCCGGGCAAGCCCACGGTGAGCAGGCCCGTCCGGAAGGGGTGTTGGCCCGTGACGAACGCGGAGCGACCGGCCGTGCAGCTCTGCTGGGCGTAGTAATCCGTGAATATCGCGCCCTCGGCCGCGATGCGGTCGATGTTGGGTGTGCTGCCACCCATCATTCCGCGGTGGTAGGCGCTGATGTTCCACATGCCGATATCGTCGCCGAAGATGACCAGTATGTTGGGCTTGGATTGAGCGAACAGCGGCGCTGTGCCGCAGAGCAACAGCGCGATGCTCTAACAGAATAGATAACGTCTCATACGGGATCTTCTTCTCAGGGAGTCGCGACCTGCGAACTCCGACCTCTTCTCTCTACTCACTAATGTGAGCCCACCCTCTGAATACGGAACCTCTTATTGACCTGCCCTCTTCCGAGCCCCACGATTGACACGTCGGGCCGCCCCGCCTACCTCTACCTGGAGTTCCGTCTTCGCCGGCTGTAGGAAGCGCAGACAGTATCCCGGTCGCATTGGGGGAGTCAAGCTACAAACGATCTTTGTAACCTTCGAGTCCAACCCATCGGAGTGAGCCGGAGAGGCCTGCTTGGCGCCTTCCACCAGAAAACGTGCTTCCCTTCGAGCGAAGCTGACGTTCGCCGTATCACTCGCGGTGTTTCTTATCGCGTGCTCGTACCTGGTGGGGAGGGTGTTGAAGTGGCACAAGCACGATGGTGGCATCCGGCTCATCTTCGTCAAGTTCTGCGGGTTGATGGGTCTGTCGCTCGCGGCGACCCACGCGCTGATCTGTGGACACCCCACTACTACCCCGCCTACTTCACGGACGACGGCAAGCTCAACCCCCAAGGGGAGCTCGCGATCACACTTGGGGGTGCTCGCTCTTGGGCTCCCCGGCTGGCGCAACCCATCCGGTAGTTTTCTTAGTTTGTTTGGGCCCCCAATCGCACTAATATAAACCCCAACCAGGGCCTCGCGCGGACCGTCTCGCAAGGCAATGTCACCCTCATCGCTCTATGGAACCAGGTAGCGACGCAACGGCATTTTGGCCTGCTCTCGTCGGCGCCACTCTGATCGCGTTCGTTCATCTACTGACACCCCGGTTTCGCTTCATGCGGAAGGAGGGTAATCCCTGGTTGCCGGCTTCTGCCGGGGTGGCCATTGCCTACGTCTTCATGGACGTTTTCCCGCATCTTGCGAAGTCGCAAGAGAAACTGGGGGCCATCGTAGAAGGCAGTGTTTTCGGATTCCTGGCGCACCACGTCTATCTCGTCGCTCTCGCGGGGTTCGCCTTTTACCTCGGTATCATCGTGCTCGAGATGACGTTTCGACGAAATCAGAGTGGGTCGGAAATTCTATTCGCATCTGCGCCGGCGACGGTCACGGCGGAAGCCGCCAGTCTAGCAGCCTACAATTACCTGATCGGGTACCTGCTGGCAGAGCAGCTGACGCACCGAGCCGAACCCGTGATCCTTTTCGCGCTGGCCATGGCCATTCATGTCGCCGGGCTCGATTGCCTCATACGCGAGCATTTTCCGAAGGTCTACGATCGAACCGCACGCTTCGTGTTTGCCGTCAGTGTTTACGCCGGCTGCATCACGGGAATCGTCGTCGAGATCGGGGACGCAACCCTCGCTCTGTGGTTTGCGTTCCTGGCAGGAGGGATCATTGTTGTAGCGACGGTATACGAGCTTCCCGGGATCCGATCCGCCAGGCAGTACTGCGCTTTTTGTACCGGTGTCGGAGCCTTTTCCGCGTTGATACTAGTGGTCGAGTACTTGGGAAAATAAGTACAATCGCTCGCGAGCTTCACCGTGACTGCACCAAGCATCGTCGTCAGGCCCATCGGTTTCCTCAGGACGCCGTTTACGGAGACATCTCAAATCTCGCGAGGCCTTGGTGCGAAGCACGACGGTGAGGGGACGATCGAGATTCTTTCCGAGCTCGAGGCGGGTCTCGCGGATATCGAAGGCTTCTCGCATCTCTACGTGATCTGGCTGTTCCATCGTTCCGAGGGTTTCGATCTGCTGGTCCAGCCGCCGGTCGACGACCGGCCCCACGGCGTCCTCGCGACGCGAGCGCCGCGGCGGCCGAACCCGATCGGTCTCACGGTCGTGCGCCTCCTGTCACGGGATAAGAACGAGCTTCTCGTGCGGGGCGTGGACATGCTGGATGGGACTCCCGTTCTGGACGTCAAGCCCTATCTTTCGAGCGTTCCAGCCGAAGAGCTGTCGCGCGGGTGGATTGCCGAAGTCGAGTCTCGGTCGGGAATGGAGGAGGCGCGCGATTGGTCCGATACTGACAATTGACCTTGGCGCCTCCACTGTTATAAGAGTCCTGTCAGCGGCGCGATAGGCTGTTCCGCCTGGTCGCGCTAGAACTCGAATTCACTCTCCATCGGGGAAAGGAGGACCGTCGTGATCCCTGCGAGCTTCGATTACGCCCGCCCCAAGACGCTTTCCGAGGCCGTGACGCTTCTGGGCCAGAACCCGGAAGCGAAGATCCTGGCCGGGGGGCACAGCCTGATTCCCATGATGCGGTTTCGCATGGCGACGCCGCCCATGCTCATCGATATCAACCAGCTCGAAGACCTGTCCTACGTCAAAGAAGACGGCGATTGGCTTCGCATCGGTGCCATGACCCGCGAGTCCGACCTGGAGCACTCGTCGCTCGTGCAGAAGAGCTACCCGCTGCTCGCCGATACGGCACGCGTGGTCGCCGACCCGCTCGTCCGCAATATGGCGACGGTTGGAGGCAATATCGCCCACGCTGACCCTGCGAACGATCATCCAGCCACCATGCTCGCCTATGGGGTCGAGATCGCGGCGACGGGCCCGAAGGGGGAGCGGAGCATCTCGGTCGACGGGTTCTTTCTGGATGCTTTCACCACGGCCTTGTCGGTTGGAGAGATCCTGACGGAGATCCGGATCCCTAGGGCCGTGCCGCGCAGCGGCGGCGCTTACCTGAAGCTCGAGCGCAAAGTCGGCGACTACGCGACGGCCGCGGTGGCGGTTCAGCTCTCTCTCGATGGCGGCGGCAAGGTCTCGAGCGCGGGCATCGGTCTGACCAACGTAGGCCTCACCCCGATCAAAGCCACCGCCGCCGCGGATGCCATCCAAGGCAAGGCTCTGAACGACGACGCCATTCGCGAAGCGGCCAAGCTAGCGAGCGAGGCCGCGGAGCCCATCGAAGACTATCGAGGCTCGGAGGAGTACAAACGCCACCTCGTCCGAACGTTGACGAACCGCGCTCTCAGGAAAGCCCTGGAACGGGCGGAAGGAGGTGCCGCGTGAGCACCCATCCCATCAAAGTCACGATCAACGGCGAGACTCACGAACGAGACGTCGAGGCCAGGCTTCTTCTCGTTCATTTGATCCGGGAGGACCTGACCCTCACCGGGACGCACATTGGGTGTGACACAACCTCGTGCGGCGCCTGCACCATTCTTCTGAACGGCAAGCCGGTGAAGAGCTGCACGGTCTTCGCGGTTCAAGCGGACGGTGCCGAGATCACGACCGTCGAGGGGCTGGCCACCAACGGCAATCTCCACCCGATTCAAGAGGGGTTCATGCAGGAGCACGGCTTGCAGTGCGGCTATTGCACTCCGGGCATGATGATGACCTCGTCGGCACTCTTGAAGGAGATCCCCGACCCCACGGAGGAGGACATTCGCTGGGGAATCTCGGGCAATCTATGTCGATGCACGGGCTATGTGAACATCGTCAAGGCGGTGCAATACGCCGCGGAAAAGATGAAGGAGGACAGCAATGGCTGAATGTCGCGGACTCGGACACTCGGTTCGTCGTAAGGAAGACCCTCGCTTCATCCAAGGCAAGGGGCGCTTCATCGACGACATCACGCTTCCCAACATGCTCTATCTCGACATCGTGCGAAGCCCCTACGCGCACGCGACGATCAAGAGCATCAATGCGGAGAAGGCGCTCGCCATCCCGGGAGTTGCCGCCGTCATTACGGGAAAGGATCTCGACGCTCACGGTCTCGTATGGATGCCGACCCTGATGAGCGACAAGCAGATGGTGCTGCCGCTCGAGAAGGTGAAGTACCAGGCTCAGGAGGTCGCCGCCGTCATCGCCACGAGCCGATACGTCGCGGCGGACGGCGCCGCGGCCGTGGAGGTGGACTACGAGCCGCTTCCGGTGGTGGTCGACCCGTTCAAGGCTCTCGAAGAGGGCGCCACGAAAGTGCGAGACGACAAGGACAGCAACCTCATCTGGCATTGGGAGACGGGCGACAAGGAGGCGACGAGCACGGCCTTCGATGAGGCGGAGGTCGTCGTCGAGCAAAAACTCCACATACCGCGTATCCACGTCGTCTCGATCGAAACCTGCGGATGCGTCGCGAGCTGGGATCCCGTGGAGGGCAAGCTCACTCTCTATATGACGACGCAGGCGCCGCATGCTATCCGCACGGTGCTCGCGCTCGTCACCGGGCATCTGGGTCTCTCTGAAGAGCGCATCCGCGTCATTTCTCCGGACATCGGCGGTGGCTTCGGCGGCAAAGTGCCCGTCTATCCGGGCTACGTGATCGCTGTGGCCGCGTCCGTCCTCACCGGAAAGCCGGTCAAGTGGATCGAGGACCGCTCCGAGAACATGCAGGCGGACTCCTTCGCGAGGGACTACCACATCAGCGCCGCGCTCGCCGCAAAGAAAGACGGCACCTTGACGGCGCTTCGCATCAAGACGGTAGCGGATCACGGCTATACCGATGCCGCCGCGAACCCCTCCAAGTTCCCCGCGGGACTGTTCCACATTTGTACGGGCTCCTATGACTTCAAGGCCGCCCACGTCGAGGTCGACGGAGTCTATACGAACAAGCCGCCCGGAGGGATCGCTTATCGATGTTCGTTCCGCGTGACGGAGGCCGTGCATACGATCGAACGCATGGCCGACATGATGGCGCACGAGGTCGGTATGGACCCGGCGGAGTTCCGGATGAAGAACTTCATTCGACCCGAGGCCTTCCCCTATACCTCCGCGCTCGGCTGGGACTACGACAGCGGCGACTACGAAAAAGCGCTCCGTCTGGCGATGGAGATGGTCGACTACGACAAGCTGCGCGAAGAGCAGAAGGCGAAGCGCGAGCGCGGCGAGCTCATGGGTATCGGCATCTCTTCGTTCACGGAGATCGTCGGCGCGGGTCCGTCCAAGGAGTTCGACATCCTGGGAATCAAGATGTTCGACTCCTGCGAGATCCGGGTGCACCCGACGGGGAAGGCCATCGCGCGTTTCGGCACCAAGTCCCAAGGACAGGGTCACGAGACGACCTACGCTCAGATCCTCGCGGAGGAGCTCGGCATCCCTCCGGAGGACATCCAGATCGAAGAGGGCGATACGGACACCGCGCCCTACGGTCTCGGCACCTATGCGAGCCGCAGCACGCCGGTCGCCGGCGCCGCCGGTGCCCTTGCCGCGCGCAAGGTCCGGGACAAGGCGCGCAAGATCGCCGCGCACCTTCTCGAAGCCGCCGAAGAGGACCTCGAGTGGGAGCAGGGCAAGTTCTTCGTCAAGGGCTCGCCCGACAAGGCGAAGACGATCCAGGAGATCGCCTTCGCAGCCTATACCGATCATCCACCGGGCCTCGAGGCTGGTCTCGAAGCGGTCTCCTACTACGATCCACCGAACTTGACCTTCCCCTTCGGCTCCTACATCTGTGTAGTGGATATCGATCGTGGTACGGGCGAGATCAAGATCCGCCGCTTCGTCGCGGTCGACGACTGCGGCGTTAGGATCAACCCGATGATCGTCGAGGGACAGATCCACGGCGGGCTCACCCACGGTCTCGCCCCGGCGATGTTCGAGGAGATCAGCTACGACGAGGACGGCAACATTCATGGAGGCAACCTCATGGAGTACCTCGTGCCGACAGCCTGGGAAACGCCGAAGTGGGAGACGGGCGAGACGGTGACACCGTCGCCCCATCACCCTATTGGCGCGAAGGGCGTGGGCGAGTCGGCGACTGTGGGCGCTCCTCCCGCCATCGTCAATGCAATCGTCGACGCCATGTGGCATCTGGGCGTCCGGCACATGGAGATCCCGATCACGCCAGCCAAAGTCTGGCAGGTACTGCAGGAGAAGGGAGCGGCCCTCGAGGAATAGCGCGCTGGTGAAGGAAGGCCTTTTGGAGGCGGCTCTTCGGCTCGCGCGGGCCGGAGAGCCGTTCGTCCTCGCGATCGTGGTGCGCGTGGACAAGCCGACGTCCGTCAAGCCGGGTGCGAAAGCCATCGTCACCATGAAGGGCGAGTGGATCGGCTGGATCGGGGGTAGCTGTTCTCAGCCCGCGGTAGAGTACGAGGCGCGGCGGGCGATGAGGACAGGCGAGCCGCGGCTTGTGTCGTTGAGCTCGACCGAGACGTGTGCCAGCGGAGGGGCCCTCGACATCTATTTGGAGCCGTATATGCCTAAACCTCATCTCGTGGTGGTCGGACACCTTCCCATCGCCGAAGCTCTCGTGACCTTCGCGAAGCCCCTCGGCTTTCGCGTCACCGCGGTGACACTCGACGATTCGGGGCCGAGCTTCGAAGGTGCCGACACCGTCGTCCACGGCCTCGACCTAGAGGATCTCGGCGGAGGAGAGACCTATTTCGTCGTCGCGAGCCACGGCACCTACGACGCCGAGGCGATCGAAGCCGCGCTATCGAAAACAGAGAGTGCTTACATCGCGCTCGTCGCGAGCCGCAAGCGTGCCGAGGCGCTTCTCGAGACGATGAAGCTGACGAAAGACCAGCGCGCCCGGTTGAAGTTTCCCGCAGGTCTCGACATCGGCGCCGTGAGTCCGGAGGAGATCGCGCTCAGCATCGTCGCCGAGATCGTTTCTGTGCGACACAGAGAGAAAAAGGAAGACGAAGTAGAGTCTGTCGCCACCGATCCCATCTGCAGTATGGCGGTCCCCATCGCGACGGCGCGTTACACGCTCGAGAGGGACGGCGAGACGTTCTACTTCTGCGGCGCCGGCTGCAAGGAAAGATTTACTCATGCTCATTGAAGGCAAGGATACAATCAAGGCGTCGCGAGACGAGGTGTGGAAGTTTCTGACCGATGCCGAGTCGGTCGCGAGTTGTACCCCTGGGATCGAGTCCATGGAGATCCTCGAGCCCAACAAGAAGTTTCAGGCCCTGGGTGCGCTCGGTCTGGGCACGGTTAAGATCAAGTTCGAGACCACCATCGAGTGGACCGAGCTCGACGCGCCGAACCGCGCCAAGATGAAGATGCACGGCACCGCGCCCGGAAGCTCCATCGACGTCACGAGCGAGGTCAACCTCTCCGACGGCGGAAACGATGCCACAGGTCTCGTGTGGAAGGCGGACGTGAGAGTCGTCGGTTCGATCGCGAGTCTGGCGGCCCGTTTGATGAAGCCCGTGACCGCCAAGATGACAGGTCAGTTCTTCAGCTGCCTGAAGAAGCAGATCGAGGGCTGAGTCGCTCCGGGGGATGTCCCGCCGGATGTTGAATTTGGGGTAGCGGCGGCTCCTTGGCCGGCCTAAGAATAGGTCTGCCAAACCAACCGTCTCCAGAGGGGGACAAGGAGCCACCATGCCAAGGAAATCAAAGAAGCCAGTAAGAAAGCAAACGCACTCGCCTACGGGCAAGGTAGTTGGCCAAGTCGGTCAGATACTGCTACCGATGATAGCTGGGATCGCGGCCACGAAGGCGGACCTGACGGAATGGGTGTACGAGCAAGGACTGACCGCATTGCACCTACTCCTGAGAGAGGACGCGGAGAAGATCGCGGGGCCGAAGGGCAAGCACGAGAAGGAGCGAACTCATAACCACTGGGGGAGCACGGATGGGGAGCTGAGCTTCGGCGGTCGTCGAATCCAAGTGTCGCGACCTCGAGTTCGTTCGAAGTCGGGCGAGGAGGCGTCGCTTCCACACTTCGAAGCCTTCCGCGAAGAAGACCCGCTTCCGGAGCGAGTGCTGAACCAGATCTTGGTGGGGGTATCGACCCGAAATTACGAATCGAGTCTGGACAAACCCTCGGCGAAGTTGAAGTCTCGTGGCACGAGCAAGAGTGCCGCCAGCCGTCACCTCGTGAGCCAGACGACTAAGAAGCTCGAGGAATACCTATCTCGGAGGCTAGAGGAGTTCGAGCTTGCGGCACTAATGATGGATGGCCTTGAGGTGGCCGGACAGACCGTCGTCGTAACTCTCGGTATCACAATAGATGGAACGAAGGTGCCCTTGGGTATATGGCTGGGCTCGACGGAGAACTCTCGGATGTGCACCGCGATGTTGCAGAACCTTCTCGAGCGGGGATTGCGGATCGACGAATCGATTCTCTGCGTAGTGGACGGAGGCAAAGGGATCCGCAAAGCACTCGTCGACGTTTTGGGGGATCTCGCGGTTATCCAAAGATGCCAGCTCCACAAACTCCGAAATCTACGCTCGTACCTTCCCAAGTCCCGTCACGCCTACGTGCTCCAGACAATGAAGGAAGCGTACAAATGCAAGAGTGCCGACAAGGCGCGCAAGCGACTTCAGGCATTGGTGTCGTGGCTCGAGCGAAACGGCTACGACGAAGCTGCCGGAAGCCTTCGAGAAGGGATGGAAGAGACCCTCACGGTTGTGAAGCTCGCTCTACCCGAGTTACTTCGCAAATCTCTGGCCACGACAAACGCCATCGAGAATCTCAACGGCACCATCCGCAGAGTCTCGAGAAACGTCAAGCGGTGGAAGAGTCCTTCCATGATTCGCCGATGGACCGCTCTCGGCGTCGTCACGGCGGAGAAAAAGTTTCACCGTATCAAAGGCTATCGCCATATGGGCGCTCTCGTTCACGCGCTTAGAAGCAAACAGAAATCTCTTGACAGCGATGAGGTTGCTGCCTAAGGGCCGGCGACAAAATAAGTTCCCGTTTTCAAGACGGTCGGATGGTGTAGTTCCATTTGGGTAGAGTCTGGTCCTTTGTAACGGAAAGCGCCTGCATCCGCTCGTCAGTGATTTTGACGCCCTTCGGATAACGACGCCGGATAAGGTGTGCGCGTACTCGCAAACCGGAAGAGGTGGTGGTCGTGCGGATGTATTTGAGGATGGTTTCGTAGCTGTCGAGAGGCCTGCCCGCCCAGTTCTTGCTGACCTCGCTGAACAGACGGTGCTCCACTGGATTCCACTTGGATGTACCGGACGGATAGTGGGCTATGGTGATAGCGATGTCGTGGCGATTGCAAATCCGCGTTTGAAGCCCGTGCTTCCAACCCCGACACCGATAGCCATTGCTGCCCCCGGCGTCTGCCAATATCGCGAGGTCACGGGCTGCAGGATAGCGTCGCCGTCCTTCCGTTCGCCACCACTTCTCGATGGCATTCACGGCGAAGTCCGGGGTGTTGTACGAGGTACCAATGAACACTGTCCCGCGGTTCGCGAGCAGATCGTAGACGCCGTAGGGGATTGCGATGCCGTTCGATTCGGAACGGAAGTCATGGTCTTTGACGAGAGTCGGCTCGCGGTTCCAGGCCTGCCCGCCGTTTTTGAATAATCCCACCAGCTCCCGTTTCTTCGTGTCTACGCTGATGATGGGATGACCAGCTGCGGCAAAACGCTCGCGCAGTTCGGCGATACACGCGAATTGGGTATCGCGATCTTCGGACGTGGCACCGCACAGCTTCTTGTGGTTCACCCGCAACGAGAAGCCGAGCTGTTTGAGCAGTCGACCGACGGTTTTGCTGCTGACGTTCACACCGAGGCTTCTTAGCTCGCAAGCAATCTTGTCGGTGGTCCGCCGCGTCCATTTCACTCCCGTCATCGGATCGCCCGCGGTGTCGTGCTTCATGAGTTCTTCGATCTTGGCGATGACTTCTGGCTTTTTTTTTGCACGGCGCGCCGTCCGCCACCCTTTCGCCGAACTCCGTCGAGCTCAACATCTCTCATTAGCAATTCCCTACGACCTCTGGCTACCGTGCTCGGACCCATCCCGAGCAGTTCGGCAATCTGTTGGTCGCCACCGTGACCGAGCTTCATGGCCTCGACTCCCGCGTAGAGACGGCGCTGCTTTTCATCGAGCAGGCTGTAGAAAAGAACGATCGCAGCCTTCAACTCCACGGGGAGCACGCGGACTCCCCCGACCCAGCCCAACGTGGAAGGTGACGCCTCATGTACCTGGCGGGCCGAGAGCTGTTGCTTGCGCGTGCTCACATCGGTGGCCAGATACAGATATCGGCCGAACACCTGCTCGCGCGCCAATCTTTTCTCTCGGACCAGTTTCAACAGAGGAGCCTTGACGTCAACCTGCACCACGTCCTCGAGCTCGTCGACGTAGTAGCCTGCCTCACAGGCCGCGACCAACGCTTTTACCGTCGCAAGCAACGTCCCGTACTTCGAGAACCACACTGAGCGCAACGACCAAAGACCTTTTCGATCGAACTGGGCGATCTCGTCCAACGTGTAGTAGCTACCACGGTGGGAGTAGCTTGTCCGATACGCCAACTCATTGAGCTTTCGGAAGACGGTCGAGTCCACATCGGTACCCAACACTGCCTTCAAATCATCGAGGGTAGCTATTTTGTGCTTCCTCAACAGGCGGTCGAGATCTTCAGACTGATAGCTCGTAGGTCTCATAATAGGAGAAGTGCTCCTTGATAGGCGTAATCCTCCTGCAATGAGGACCGTTTGTCAAACACGCGCTGGTTGCTGAAGACCTACAAATGTTCCGTTTCTAGGGAGCTTGCCAGGCTCTCGTGATGCCAGACGATATCGCGATCACGACCTGAAACAGGAAGAGTGTTCTCAAAACTAGACAGTTATTTTGTCGGCGGCCCTAAGAGTGTTCACAGGTGCCGCCGCTACCCGACCAAATTCAACAGCGGCCGGGACATCCCCTCGCTCCGTTCAGCGGCTGGTTTGTTGCGTCTCGAGCTCATGCCGTCGTCAGCAGGGCGGCGTCGAGATCTTCGAGAAGTTGCCGCAGTTGGTAACCGCCTGCTCCGTCCACGTGGATGATCTGGGCGCCTACCTGGAATTTAGATTCGGCTGGCCGCACGCGAACCACGCGACAGGTGCACTCTAACGCCCGCTCGTTCTCGCGGGGCGACAGTTCGAGTTGAACGATGTCTCCCATAGAGAGCCTTTCCTCGACGGCGAAGGAAAGACCTCCCTGGCTCAGGTCGACGGTGACGATTGGGAGTCTCTTATCTCCCAGCAGCCGAAGCCTTCCTTCGATTCGAGTGAAGTAGCGTGGGCTCTCCCGGCGGTTCGTGGAGCAACATCGGACGCAGTTTTTCCCCTCCGCCTTGGCCGCATAGAGAGCCGAGTCCGCGCTGCCCACGAGCGTTTCCAGATCCCGGGCATCCCCAGGCAACGAGGCCACCCCGACACTGACGGTCAGGGGAGGGCTGTTCGCTCGTTTGCCGATCCCCGCCATGGCGGTATTGGAGCGGATCTTCTCGGCGGCGACGATCGCACGGGCTCGGAGCGTGGAAGGCAGGATTATCGCGAACTCTTCACCCCCATAACGACTCACGACATCGATGGCTCGTACGCTACGAACGAATCCCTCTGCGAGATCCCGCAGAGCATCGTTTCCTGCCACGTGACCAAAGTCGTCGTTGAACCGTTTGAAGTTGTCGACGTCGACCATCAGAAGAGAGAGAGGAGCGCCGTAGCGGCGTGCGCGTTCCGCCTCCCGCGCGTTGCGGTCTCGGAAATAGAGATAGTTGTAAAGCTGCGTCAGCTCGTCGCGAGTGACGAACTCTTCCGCTTTCTGCAGAAAGTCGATCTCGACCACGGCCGGGTTTCGGAGCTCGTGTCTTCTCTGTAGCAGATAACCGAGTACGGCCACACGAACGTCGACGGGTCGTTCGAGTCGGGCGGAGATCTCCGCCCACGCGTTTCGCGCGCCCTGCCAGTGGGTCTTCGCCTCTCGCGGTCGAAAGTCCAGATGCCCCAGGATGTAGAAGAGATGGCGATAGATCTCGGGTCCGCGCTCGGCTTCGAGCTCGGCGAGACTCGTCTGAAGTGCTTCGATCTCGACTTGAGGTCCCTCGAGAATCGCGATGATCCGGCGTGAGAGCTCCGAGTCGAGCACGATGGGTCCGAGCATAGTGAGCCTCTCGAAACGACTGGGGGGAGTCAGAACGTCGTTCGAGCCCGCACGCTCGAACAACGGCGGGAAGCGCTTTTTGGCCCGATCGGCCCATGGCGCTCGCCCGCCGCGCTAGTTAGAAAGCAAATCTCGTGCCACGGTTCTGATTGGGGCTTGTTCGCTATCTGCTCTAACGACGCGGCTTCTGACATCCCTTGCGGGAGCTCGCCGAGTAATTCGTGGGGGCCCCGCTACAGCCTGCGGGCCCCTCCACACGTTCGGGAAAAGGGGGTACAATGGTAGTATGAAAATGAAGACTTCTATCACACTTTCGGAAGATGTCGTGGAGCAGCTCGACGTGATCGCGGAGTCGGGGGAAAGCCGTTCTGAAATCATCGAGAGGATGCTGCGCGAAGGGCTAGCCGAACGGGCCAGACGCGAACGTGACTTGCGCGACCTCGAACTGATCAATGACAACGCCGAAGAGCTCAATGAAGAGGCCGAAGACGTGCTGGGCTATCAGGTGGATCCCCTGTCGCGATGAAGAGAGGCGATTTCTATCGCGTACGTCGACCCTCGGCTCGAGATCCAAAGAAAGCACGAGTCTTCGTGGTTGTCAGCCGTCAGATTCTAATCGACTCCAAATTCTCGACCGTCGTGTGCGCTCCCGTCTATTCGAAACGTCACGGGATGTCCACGCAAGTACAAGTGGGTATCGAAGAGGGGCTCAAACACGAGAGCAGCATCTATTGCGATGAACTAGTGAGTTTGCCGAAATCCGTGCTGACGCAATTCGTCGGCTCACTGAGCCCGTCCAAGGTGCCGGCTTTGGACGGAGCTCTTGTTTCCGCACTCGAGATCCGCGTGTAGCTCGACTATTTTCGAGCGCTGGTCAATAGGCCACGCGGAGCGCGCGTTCTTCGACCGCGATCGTTGCCGTCTGGCCGGGCACGGGCTCTCCATCTGCGTCGAGAGGAGGGATGGGCCCGAGAGGCTCGATCCTGACCGAGCGCGCTCTCGCGCTCCGCACGAACCGCGTCTCGAGATGCGTTCCACGGTAGAGCTGCGGAAACCGAAACGGGAGCTGCCATGGGGGGACGGGATCCACCCAGACGACGTCGGCCTCGCCGTCGTCGAAGCGCGCGCCCGGCGCGATGTGCATTCCTTGCCCGAACATGGGGCCGTTCGCGACCGCGACGATTAGCGACTTGCCTTCGTGCCATAGCTTCCCGTCGAGGATGAGTCGGCAAGGTTGGGGACGATAGCGCCAAACGGCGACGAGGGTCGCTTCGAGATAAGCTGCGGTGCCACGGCTTCGCCGCTCGCGGACGGCGCGGTTCACTTCTCCGGCAATGCCTGCCGAAAAGACGTTCAGCGCGAACCTTTTGTGGTCGGCATCAGTTTCGATCCGAAAGACGTCGATTTCGCGCGGCGGGACGGTAATCGCTCTTTCGAGGATGGCGTCGGAGACGGGTCCAATGCCGAGCCCCCTGGCGAGGTCGGAGCCGGTCCCTCCAGGCAAGGGCGCCATCGCAACGCGGTTGCCGACACCGAGCTCGAGGAGAACGTTGCCCACGAGCTGAAACGATCCGTCTCCACCAAAAACGAGCACGCGCTCGATGGATTCGAAATCGAGCCGGAGCAACGCGTCACGCGCTTCGACCTCGCTTGTCGCAGTGACCAGGTGGGCGTGGTGGAGCTCTCGATGGGCGTCGCGAAACCGCTCCCAAACGCGGGCGGCCCGTCCTTTGCCCGCGCTGGGGTTCACGACTACGGCGAGCTTCGTCAAAATAGTGATCGTCAGAGTTGGTCGGCGTCGAACGTATCGCTCCTGTGGGATTGGACCCATGTTTCGACATCCTTGGCAACGGTGCCGGCGACGCGTTTCCAAGTCATGAATGAGCCGGCAAGCGCCGCCTCGCTCTCGTAGCTTCGTCCGCCGGCGTCGACGCGAAACGCGAGCAGGTAACGAGTTTGATACTGCTTCTGCGTGTAGCTGCCCCCGTAGTCCGTCTGACCCGTCGTGACCATTTCGATGCGGCGATCGAGCACGCGCACGACGACGCTCGCGTTCTCACGGCTTTTCGCCAGCCGGATCCCGGGGCGTTTTTCTATCTGGTCCTCGATGTCACGGACCGAGTCGAAAAGCTCTTTGCGCTTGTGCTCGGGAAGTTCGTCTGACGACCTCTTTTCGAGTTGAACGAATACCGCCTGGTTTTGCGGGTCGTTGGCCTCTTGAGCGCTGGCTCGCGAGTGGATCATGGACCCGAGGAGGCCGAAACCAAGGAGCGCGAGCCTGAAGCCCTTCATGGAACCCCACGATAACACGTCACGAACGGGCACGCTCGATGGCTTCGCGCGGGCAGCGACAACATCATTACAGGCATCCTCACTTGTTTCCGGATCTAACGGTTCGGCTTGGGGATAGAATAGCGAGTTTGGAGTCCGATGTGACGATTCATCAGGAAAACCTTGCGACAGCGGAGCTCGTGCTCGTTGGGGGTGGGCACTCCCACGTTCAGGCACTCCGGGCTTTCGCCATGGAGCCTCTGACTCATGCCCATCTGACCCTCGTGGTAGACACGCCGGTGGCGGTCTACTCCGGGATGGTGCCGGGCTTCGTCGCGGGACAGTACCGGGCGTCGGAGCTCGAGATAGACGTCTTGCCTCTCGCGCGCCGGGCCATGGCGCGGGTCATCCTATCCGCCGCGGTTCGCATCGATGCAGACGAGAAGCGCATCTACTTCGCCGATCGGCCGCCCATCCCCTACGACCTGGCTTCCCTGGATGTCGGCTCGACAGTGGTCGGGTTGGATCTGCCAGGAATCCGCGAGCACGCGCTGCCCACGCGCCCCATCTCGGAACTCGTGCGACGAACGGGGTCCCTCGTCGAGCGTGCTCGCAACCGGGAGCGGGGAGCTCCCTTCCGCATCGTCATCGTCGGCGCCGGTGCTGGCGGCGTGGAGCTCGCTTTCACGCTCTTCCATCGCGTGTCCGCCGCGACGGAAGAGGGCATCGACGTCAAGCTCGTGCACGCTTGGCCCGAGGTCTTGGCGGGTTATCCGAAGAGCTTGATCGACCGCGTTCACAAGAACGCGAAGCGACGCCGGATCGAGATCATTCCCGGAAAGCGTGTCGTCGAGGCGACGGGAAGCGAGGTCGTCTTCGAAGACGGGGGCCGTTTAGCCTACGAAGCGCTCGTTTGGGTAACGGGTGCTGTGGGCCACTCACTACTGCGCGACTCCGGTCTTCCCACTGAGCCCCGCGGATTCGTGAAGACGCGCTCGACGCTTCAAGTCGAGGGCTACGACGATCTCTTTGCCGTGGGCGATTGCGCGACGCTTACGGACTATCCGAAAACTCCGAAGGCCGGCGTCTATGCGGTGCGGCAAGGGCCATATCTGACGGACAACCTACGCTCGGCCATCGAAGGCCAGCCGCTGCGCAACTATCGGCCCCAGGCTGACTTCCTCACGCTCCTCAACCTCGGAGACGGCAACGCCCTGGGTGCCAAGTGGGGTCGGTCCTTCGAGGGCGAGTGGGTCATGCGTCTCAAGGATCGCATCGATCGCAAGTTCATGACGCGCTTTCAGGTGCTCGACGAATCCGGCACGATGACGCCCGCGTTCGAGGCCTTGCCCGATATGTCCAAGGGTAGCGAGATGCTCTGCGGCGGATGCGCCGCCAAGGTGGGGCAAAGCGTTCTGGACCGGGCGCTCGATCGCCTCGGTTCGGTCGAAGGTGATACTTCTCACGAGCTCGGTCTCGCGCCCCGAGACGACGCGGCGGCCTTTCGTTCGCCCAGTGGAGACCTTATGGTCTCGAGTGTTGATGCGTTCCGCGCGTTCTTCGACGACCCCTATCTCGTCGGTCGGATCGCGGCCGTGAACGCGCTCTCGGACATCTACGCGACGGGCGCCATCCCCGAGCATGCGCTCGCGCTCGTCACTCTACCGAAGGAACGAACGGACGCGGATGCAGAGGAGATGCTTTTTCAAGTTCTCGCCGGCGCGCGGGCCGCCTTCGATCCGGTCGGCGTGAGCCTGCTGGGCGGCCACACGACCTCCGGCCCGGAGCTCTTCGTCGGATTTTCCGTCGATGGCCCGGCGCAAGAAGGAGCTCTGCTCTCGCTCGACCGTTTGGCCGTGCGCGACCGGCTCCTTCTGACGAAGCGCCTCGGTACGGGGGTAGTGCTGAATGCGGACATGAAAGGCCGCGTCGCCGGCCCCTGGCTCCAGTCGGCGATCGCCTCCATGATCGGGAGCAACGCGGCCGCCGCGCGCGTCGCGTCGGAGCTCGGCTCCCGCGCCGCGACGGACGTTACCGGTTTCGGTCTGATTGGCCATCTCGCCGAGATGCTTCGCGCGAGTGGAACGAGCGCCGTCGTGGACGTCACGAGCATACCCGCCCTGCCGGGCGCCGTGGAGCTTTTAGGCCAGGGGTTTCGCAGCACGTTCCACACTCAGAACGAGAAGGCGAAGCGGGGGATCGTCGTTCATCCGGAGGCGGCGAGGCATCCGAAACTCGAGCTTCTCTTCGATCCTCAGACGTCGGGCGGTCTCCTCTTCGCTGTCGCGGAGACCAAAGTGAGCGAGGCTCTCGAGCGCCTCGAGGATGCGGTTTTGATTGGCGAGGTGATGGAACCGCGCAACGATGGGGCCCTGATCGAAGTCCAAGCCACCCGCTAGGGATCCGCGTTCGGACCCCCCGACGAGGTCTCGAGCCGATAGAGGTTGCCGCGGAGATCCGCGACGTAGAGCTCTCGGTCCTCGTCTTCTCCGAACGAGGTGATGGATAGCTCCGTCTCGAGGAGCATACGTCGGTTCCACGTGCCCTCTTCGTTCGGCGTCGCGCCCCAGATCGTGCCCGAGCAGAAATCACCGAAGACATAGGTTCCGAAGAGCTCGAGGATCTTCGCGCCTCGGTAACGAAACCCTCCGGTGACGGAGCACCCCTCGTCGTGCGAGTACTCGAGAATCGGCGGTGTCAAGCCCTCGGCGTCGCAATTGCTCGAAGGTCGAAAGCAGTGATTGCCCTCCGTGATGCGCCAGCCGTAGTTGCGTCCACCGCCGACATCGGCGGGATCGAAGTTCACTTCTTCCCACGCGTTCTGGCCAACGTCCGCGATGAAGAGATCGCCCGTCAGGGCGTCGAAGCTGAACCGCCACGGATTACGAAGTCCGAGGGCCCAAATCTCGCCGCGAGTGAAAGCTTCCTCGACGAAGGGGTTATCCTCGGGAATCGCGTAGGGGAATTGCGTATCGACGTCGATGCGCAGGAGCTTCCCCAGGAGAGTCGACCGGCGCTGTCCGTTGTTATTGGGATCGCCTGCCGAGCCGCCGTCCCCGAAAGCGATGAAGAGTTTGCCGTCGGGGCCGAAGGCGAGTTGACCGCCATTGTGATTGCTGAACGGCTGGCTGAGTGTCAGAAGGGTCTCGCGCGAACCTGGATCGGCAAGGTTCGGATCCGTAGCAAGGCGAAAGCGCGCAACGACGCTGTCACCATTGACGTCGGTGTAGTTGACGTAGAACAAGCCGTTGGTCTCGTGGTCGGGATGAAACGCGAGACCCAGAAGCCCACGCTCATTGCAGCAGGAAACGAGCGCCGTCAGATCCAGGAAAGGAAATGGGAGTCTCTCGCCGCTCGCCGTCTCGAGGACGAGAATGGTCCCGCCTTGTTGCACGATGAAGAGCCGGTCCGAGCCGTCACCCGCGTGTGCGATCGCGACCGGTGAACTCAATCCGCTCGCGACGAGGGTCGTCTCGAGGGTTTGAGCCTGCGCGAGTCCCTGAGCGAGCATAGCGCTCAGGACGAAGACCGACCTCAAACGCCCACCCCAAACCGAACGTCGATCGACGGTCTCTGCGGCATGAACGTCTCGCCTCCCTCGCTGCCCCTCGCACTTTTTGTGCACTCTACCTCCGTCGCATAATATCTCGGAGTGAAACTCTACGCCATTAGCGACTTGCACCTGGGTTATCGGGAGAACCGCGAGGGTCTTCAAACCCTGGGATCCCACCCCGACGACTGGCTCGTTCTCGGCGGTGATATCGGGGAGAGCCTCGAGCACCTCGAGCTCGCCCTGGAAGTGACGACGGAGCGTTTCGCACGAGTGCTCTGGGTTCCCGGAAACCACGAGCTCTGGACGCACCGTCCCGGAGGGCCGAGAGGCCAGGCGAAATACGAGGCTCTAGTCGCTCTTTGCCGTGACTTCGACGTCGTGACGCCCGAAGACCCCTATGTCGTTTGGGAGGGAGAATCGGGCCCGGTGGCGCTAGCCCCACTCTTTCTTCTCTACGACTATAATTTCCGGCCGGACCACGTCCCGCGCGAAGAGGCCGTCGCCTGGGCCCGGGAGAGCGGTGTGCTCTGCGCGGACGAGCGCTACCTTCATCCCGACCCGTACGGGAGCCGTGACGATTGGTGCGCCGCGCGCTGCGACGAGGCGGAGCGGCGACTCGAAAAGGCAGCGAGCCAGTACGAGCTGGTCCTCATCAACCACTTTCCGCTGCGTCAGGAGTTCGTTCGGCTTCGGCGCATCCCGCGTTTCTCACTGTGGTGCGGCACTCGCCGGACGGAAGATTGGCACAGGCGCTTTCGTGCCCGCGTCGTGGTCTCCGGTCATCTTCACATGCGTGCGACGGACTGGATTGACGGCGTGCGTTTCGAGGAAGTTTCGCTGGGCTATCCGCGTCACTGGAATGGGGATTCCGGCATCGAGCCCTACTTGAGGGAGATTCTCCCCGGCGACTAGTTGCGAAGCTTCGCTTTGCTTCGCGTCGGATGGAGCACGGGCTCCGTATAGCCGTTTGCGACTTCACGACCCCCGAATACCAAATCCAGCGCCGCCTGAAATTCGACGCTGTTATCGAAGTCGGGCGCCATGTTCTTGTACCTGGGATCTCCCGCATTCTGCATGTCGACGGTAGCCGCCATTCGCTTCATCGTTTCTACGACTTGTTCCCGGTTCGTCACACGGTGATGCAGCCAATTCGCAACGTGCTGACTCGAGATACGCAAGGTCGCGCGGTCTTCCATTAGAGCCGTGTCGTTGATGTCGGGAACTTTGGAGCAGCCGACACCCTGGCCGACCCACCGCACGACGTATCCGAGAATCCCCTGAGTGTTGTTGTCGAGCTCCGCTTGAATCTCTACATCGCTGAGCTTTCGGTCACCTAGTAGCGGCATCGTCAAGATCCCGTCGAGGCTCGCTCGGGTCCTCGACCTCAGCTCCTCCTGGCGGCCGAACACTTCCACTTTGTGATAGTGGATCGCATGCAATGTGGCCGCGGTGGGTGAGGGCACCCACGCGGTATTCGCTCCAGCCCGTGGGTGCGCGATCTTGCTCGCCATCATGGCGGCCATCTCATCCGGCATGGCCCACATGCCCTTGCCGATCTGCGCGTAGCCCGGCAAACCCGCCTCGATACCGATGTCGACATTCCAGTCTTCGTAGGTGGGAAGCCACGGCGCGCTCTTGATCTCGGCCTTGGGCAACATCGGGCCCGCCTCCATGTTCGTATGGATCTCGTCGCCCGTTCGATCGAGGAAACCGGTATTGATGAAAATCACCCGGTCCTTGGCCGCGCGGATGCATTCTTTCAGATTCACAGTCGTGCGGCGCTCCTCGTCCATGATCCCGATCTTCACCGTGTTGGGCGGCAGCCCGAGCGCGTCTTCGACGCGTGAGAAAAGCTCGACGGTAAAGGCGACCTCCTCGGGGCCATGGAGCTTGGGCTTGACGATATAGATGCTTCCTTTGGTCCTGCTGTTGTCCACGGTGCCGGTTTGCTTCAGATCGTGAACGGCCGCGAGCGCCGACACCATGGCATCGAGAATGCCCTCGGGAATCGCGGCGCCATCAGAGGTCGTCACAGCGTCGGTATACATGTGAACCCCGACGTTCCGCACGAGCATTAGACTTCTACCTGGCAGCGTCAAGGCCTGGCCGGTAACTGAAAAGAATTCCTTGTCCGGATTCAAGCGGCGCGTGACGGAAGCACCCGCTTTGTCGAAAGTTGCTTGGAGATCGCCCTTCATCAAGCCGAGCCAATTTCGGTAGACCTGCACCTTGTCGGTCGCATCGACGGCGGCCACTGAATCTTCGAAGTCCTGAATTGTGGTGACCGCCGATTCGAGCAGCACGTCCTTGATGCTGGCAGAATCGGCCTTTCCGACTGGATGGGAGGCATCGATCTGAATCTCGATATGAAGGCCGTTGTGCTTCAAGAGGATGCTGGAGAGGGAGCCGTCGATTTCTGCGTATCCAACGAACTGAGATGCGTCCTCGAGCCCCGTGACCTTGCCGCTCTTCAAGGAGGCGTTCAGCGATTTCTTGCCGCTCGATTCGCTCAATGAGAAACCCGCAACGTCGGAGTAGCGAACGCCATCGAGTGCGACGCACTCGTCGAGAAACTCCCTGACGTAGGAGATGACTTTTTCACCGCGTAGCGGATTGTAGTCGTCGCCCTTTTGTACGCCATCCGTTTCTGGGATGACGTCCGTTCCGTAGAGGGCGTCGTACAAGCTGCCCCAGCGAGCGTTTGCGGCATTCAATGCGTAGCGCGGGATTTGGACGGGCACGACGAGTTGAGACCCGGGTATCTTGGCAATTTCGTCATCGACATGATCCACACGGACCTCGAAGTCCGGACCTTCGGGAACCAAGTATCCGATCTCCGTCAGAAACCGCTTTTGCTCGTCGACGTCGAGCGTGCCTCCCCGTCGTTCACGATTAAAGGCATCGATTTGGCGTTGTAGTTCGTCGCGGCACTCCAGCAGAGCTCGATTTCGCGGTCCCAGTTCCTGGACGATGTCGGCGAGCGACTGCCAGAAGCGTCCGGGCTCGATCCCGGTCGCGGGAGAGGCTTCCTCGGCGACGAAGTCGTATAGCGAAGCGTCGATTCTCAACCCGGCTTCGTCGATTCTTGCATCCATCGTTTCTGATCAATCCCCCATCGTCATCGAAATTCCTTCATCCCAGACGTCGGGATATCATACCCTTTCGGGCGTCGTTCTCGACCCTCTCAGCGCAATTCGGGTTGATCGCGGGTGGTAATGGCTTCACTCCGTGAGCGGCACCGTCTCTCTGACAACGAGCCTGACGGCGTCTTGCTTTTTTATTTCGACGCCCACCGCGATCCGGTGCTGGCGTCCGAAGCTCAATGCCGTGAATTGCCAGCGCTCGGGCTCGTCGTCGAGCTCGGGGGCGAACGAGATTCGAATACCCTCTTCTCGTCGCTCGTCGAGCTCGAAAGAAAACTGGGAAAGCGGGATGGCGAGCCCCTTGCCGCGCGCCTTGATGTAGGCCTCTTTGAGGGTCCAGTAGAAGAAGAAGCGATCGAGCTGCTCGGCCTCCGGCAGTCGGCGCAGTGCCGCGGCCTCGGACGCGGAGAAGAAACGCTCCGCGACCTCGAGGAGCTTGCCGCGTCGCTCCCGGTCCTCGACGTCGACGCCGACTTCACGATCCCTCGCGACCACGCAGACTACGAGCCCATTCGTATGGGAGAGGTTGAACTTTAGCGAGCGTTCGCTTCTCGGCTCATCGACCTCGGGCCTCCCGTGCTCGTTGGTGACGAATCGCCATGCGTCCGCGGCAACGTCCGCATAACGTGACAGAACGGTTCGAACGAGAGCGCGCGCGAGGAGACAGAGCTCCCGGTCCTTCGGGAAGCGGAACCGATCGCGTTTTTCTCGTTCGTCTTCCGAGAGCAACTTGTCGTAGCTCTCCATCAGATGAGGGTCCCGAGCCTGGTCGGGGCGCACGATCCAAAGGTGTGCTTCTCGCTCCGGCAGCTCTTCGTGCACTGGTACCAAGCCTGTAAAGCGTATGAGTCGACTCCTCTGGAAGAGAACATCCTACAACATGGAAAACGAGGAGGGGGCGTCGGCCCTTTCTTTGGCCGTTCCCGAGTGGTTGACGACCGTGGACCACGCCCCTACCATGGAGAAAAGGCGTAGTCCGGTTTTCTCCAGGCCCGAGGGATCTCACTCATGCCCCGCGTATTGTTCTTGCTCCAATCGGCGTTCAGCCTGTGGATGCTCGTCGATGCCATTGGAAGGCCGGGCATCGCGCGCTATTGGTATTGGGTCATCCTCATGCCCTTCGGAGAATGGTTCTACTTCTTCAAGTTCAAGATCCACGATCCGGATTTCGCGTGGTTGAAAGCGCCGTTCCGAGCACTCTTCGACAAACCCGCTTCCATCGACGAGATCCGCTTCAAGGCCCAGGAAACCCCAAGCCTCGCCAATAAAGTCAGCCTCGCTCAGGCGCTTCACGATGCCGACGCGTTTCAGGAAGCGGCCGAGCTGTTCGAAGACGTCCTGAAGAGCGACGCTACCTCGCGCGATTCGCTCTACGGTTTGGGAGTGTCGCGGATCGGCTTGAAGGATTACGAGGGAGCCGTCGAGCCGCTCCAGACCCTCGTTGGCGTGGAGCCCTCGCATGAGGACTACGACGGCTGGGCCAAACTGGCTCGTGCTTTTTGGGAGCTGGGGCGCCGGGACGAAGCGATCTCGACCTTGGCTCGACTGGTGAAAACGAGTCCACGCCTCCCGCATCGCGTAGCCTACGCCTATTATCTGAGCCAAGCGGGGAACCGGGACGAGGCTCAGGCAGAGCTCACGACCGCTCTAGAAGAGTTCGACTACGCTCCGAAGTACCTGAAGCGCAGCCATCGAGCGCTTGCCAAGCGAGCGAAAGAGATGCTGCGCTAGATTTCGACCCCAGCGTAGAGCTGCCAATCCCTCCGCTTTGTCATGGAACATTTCAGATTTCGCGGCGTATCAACCTACTAGTTGGTAGACTGCCGATGGTGGACCGTAAAGAGCAAATATTGGAGCTCGCCGCGGAGCTTCTCCAGTCGAGAAGCTTCACGTCGTTCAGCTACCAGGACTTATCGGAACGACTCGGACTCAGCAAAGCGAGCATCCACCACCACTTTTCAACGAAAGAGGAGCTCCTGCTGGCTCTGGCCGAACGCTACCAGGAACGGCAGCGTCGAAGGCGGGTGGGTGGGCGGTTGTCACTCGGCGATGACGACGCTGCCGTCGCGAACTAGGACGGGGACTTCCGAGAGGCTGTCGCCGGCGCAGGGGCTGGAGACGCAGTGACCGGTGTCGAGCTCGAAGGCCGCCCCGTGATTCGAGCAGACGATGAAATCTCCCCCCGGTTGGGTGAAGCGGTTCGGAAAGAAATTGAGGGTGAGGCTGACGTGCGGGCAGGCATTCACGTAGCCCCAGACCGAGCCGCCGCGACGCACGACGAACATCCGGAAGGCACGCGTCGTCTCACCGAAGACGACCTCTTTACCGTCTCCATCTGAGATCTCGTCGAGCCGACAGAGCACGGTGCCCGGCGCGGGCGCAAGCTCGCGCTCTGACCAGCGCTCTCTCGCGCTCATAGGAAGGCATCATATCGCACCCGTGTTGGGAGCTTATCGAGCGATCGCGAGAGTTTCGCGCGGTCTGGCGAAATAAAGTACTAGCCGGACGGCAGAATGACGGCGAGCTCGCATCCGCCGGCTTCGGTTGGCGTGATGTCGAGATGCCCGCCGTGGAGCTCGGTGGCACGTTTGGCCGCCAGGAGAGCGACCGCGGCCGCGAAGCCGCCGGGCCGCTTTTCCCACTCGAGATCGAACCAGCGGGACCAGGAGGCGGTGGGCATCCTCACCGCCTCCTCTGTAACGAGGAGGGTCGCGCCCTTGGTGAGCTCGTTTCGCGATAGACGCACCTTTAGCTTCGCGCCGCGGCTGGCCCTGAGCAGGGCAAGCATGGATTGAACGGCGCCCGAGAGCGCCAGGGTGACGAGCTGCTCGTCGGCCCGAATGACGCACTCCTCGATGAACTCCTCGACGTCGATAGCGAGAAGACCGCGTTCGTCCTCAGACGACGTGAGCACTTCTCTCACAAGCGAGCCCACGTCGATATTTTTTCGAACCAACGGCGGGTCCATATTGAGCAGGCGCAGCCCTTGTAGCAGTCTCGTCGCCGCGAGGCATTCGGCGCGAATGAGGCCGACGGCGACCTGATCTCTTAGCGTTGCCTCTGGCTTGTCCAGAAGGCCGAGGGTCGAAAGGACGGTCTGGAGGCTGCCTTGAACGAGGGCGCTCGCGGCGGATGCGAGCGGCAGGTTGGTACGTTCGGTCGGCACGGAGCGTTGCGCCTGGCGGCTAGCCGCCTCCGCAAGTCTCCGGGCTTCCATCTCGTCGACTTCGTGGAGCAAACACGGGACCTCGGTGAGCCCGGCGCTAATGGCGGCCGCGAGTCGCTTCGAACTGGCTAGCAGCTCGTAGCGCCCCCGATCCCGACGAACGAGCAGGGGCTGCAACACCCCGAACTCGCGAATGGAATCGGTCAATCCGTCGAGGTTGTTCGAAGCGACCGTGATCTCACCGTCGATCTCGTCGATGGACACGAGCCGGAGCTGGGGCATACGGCCCGATGCGACGAGCTCGTCGATGTAGTGCTCATCATGCCTCATCCGATAGTCGGCCGGGAGTCCTTCGCGCTGAAACGCGAGATCTCGAGCGGCGAAAGAATCGTCCTCGTAGAACTCCTCGGGTTGTCGCTGGCTTCCCGAGCTCTTGTCGCTAGATTTCGTGCGCTCCATATCAGACAAACCCAGGCCCCCGGAAAGGCTCCGAGAAAAAGCGCGAAACAGCGAAACGGGTGGGTGAGCGCGCCAGAGACGTTATGAGTGCGGTCTTGCCGTCAGGCTGAAAGATGCTCTGGGTCCGCGCCCTCGAGCTCGTCTCATCACTACCGTAAAGCTGTTCATTCGGCTTCCCCCAAACCTCGAAAAACGCTCCATTTTACTCCTGCGAACATTTTTGTCGAGGAGAAAATGGGCGCAATTGTCGAATCGATCTGTTTCGTAGGCAAGGGCGCAACCGTACCGATAGATATATGATGTTCCGTCGGAAGGAGACGGTAATGTTCGAAGCCGCCGAGCTCGGGAGAACGCTCGACAAGAGCGATTACAAGGAGCAGGAGTCGATTCTACGCGTCGGACTCCTGACCATGCAATACGAGCTCCGTGACTCGGATTTTCCTTTGATCATCGTCTTGGCGGGTAGTGACAGACCGGGTCTCGCCGAGGTCATCAATCTTCTCCACGAGTGGATGGACCCTCGGCTGCTCGAAGCGAATGTCTACGAGGATCTCACCCAGGAAGAGGCCGAGCGACCTCGATTCTGGCGTTATTGGCGAAGTCTTCCCGCGCGAGGCCGGATCGGGATTTTTCATCGGGAGTGGACGTCGCGGGCGATTCTCGAGCGTGTACTGGGTCGTATCGATGAAGAGGAGCTCGAGAGGCGTGTCCGCCATATCGAGGGCTTCGAGAGGGCGCTGACGAACGATGGAGCGCTCATCGTGAAGCTCTGGTTGCACACGCCACGTTCCGAGCTCAAGAAGAGACTCAAACGGGCCCAGAAGGACAAGAGTCTTGCGTGGCAGGTCTCCGACGAGGACCGCCTCAACTACAAGCATTACGAGAAGCTTCAATCGGTTGCCGAGCGAGTGCTCCGCGAAACGAGCCGGGGCGGCGCCCTGTGGCACGTCGTCGAGAGCACCGACGACCTCTATCGAAACGTGACCGTCGCACAGATCCTTCTTCAAGCGCTGACGAAACGAATCGCCGAGCCGGAAAGGGTGCGTCCCAAGGCACCGAGCTCGGGTCAGCCCAACCCGGTCACCATCCTCGACCAGGTCGATCTGTCTAAGTCCTTGTCAAAGAAGAACTACGAGGACAGACTTCGTCGATGGTTAAAAAGGCTCGCGAAGGCGAGCAGGCGAGCGCACAAGTCGGGGATGGCGACGGTCCTCGCCTTCGAGGGCTGGGACGCCGCTGGCAAGGGGGGCGTGATCCGCCGCGTGACCCGTGCCATCGACGCCGCCCACTATCGCGTGATTCCCATCGCCGCTCCCACCGAGGAGGAGAAAGGCCACCACTACCTGTGGCGATTCTGGCGCCAGCTTCCTCAAGCTGGACACGTCGCCATTTTCGACCGGAGCTGGTATGGCAGGGTTCTCGTGGAGCGTCTCGAAGGCTTCGCCGCCGAGGAGGAGTGGAAGAGGGCCTATGCCGAGATCAACGACTTCGAGGAGCAAATGATCCAGCGGGGGGTCCTGGTTCTGAAGTTCTGGGTCCACATCTCACAAGAGGAGCAGCTGCGCCGCTTCGAGCTTCGGGAGAAGATTCCGTTCAAGAAGTACAAGATCACGGAAGACGACTATCGCAATCGGTCACGCTTTAACGACTACGAAGCTGCCGCCGACGAAATGATCGAGCGCACGAGCACCGAGCACGCCCGATGGCACCTCGTCGCGGGGAACGACAAACGCTGGGCGCGGATCAACGTCCTCAAAACGCTGTGCCGGCAAATGGAGCGCGCGCTCGACTAGATTACAACTTTGAACGGGCCCTTGAGGACGAAAGCGAAGACAATGCACAACAGGAAATATACGATCGTCCAGTGGACACCCACACCGAAGACGTTCACTTCGGCGTCGGGATAGGTCACGGCGACGGACCGAAACGAGCTTTCCGCCGGCAGCGGCGGCTCGGCCGGATAGAGGAGCTCGTTCCAGAAGCCACGGATGCGACGAGGTGAGCGCCGTAGGATACCCTTCGCTACGAGTACCGTCTTGGTAACGCTGTCGTTGCCTTCCGCGATCCGGACCTCGTAAGTGCCCGGCGAGTGAGCCTCGATGCGCCAAGTCATCTCTCCCGAGCTCGGAATCCAGACCGGTGCCGAAGTGAGCTCGAGGCCCGCTGGGGCTTCGACGCTCACCAGGGGCTTCTCCTCGCTATGGGCGGCTGGTTCGAGACCGACTTTGAGCAGCGCGCTCTGTCCGACCGCGAGTCCCTCATACCCGTAGTGAAACTGTAGTTGCGCGATGACGAGCACGAGAGGCGGGAGCGTCCAGAGCATCGGTACCGAGGAGTAGCGTAAGTATCTCAGATTGTGCCTGAGTATCTCCCCTTGGGCCCTGAAAATCGTTCGGAAGTCATCGTTGAACAGGCGGATCTCGAAGAGGCATGCATGGATTTGTCGTTTGACCGCGTCGAGCGCCTTCTGGTTCGACGTTCGCTTGAAAACGACCAAGAGAAAGGCCGCCGTCACCAGAGAGACGACCGTCAGTCCCGCCAGGGCGGGCAAGTCCCGAAACGGCGAGAGCAGCGTGTCGACGACGGTGCGTAAGAGCGCGTTGATGATGGACATCGAGGCTAATGTCCTAGGAAATATAGCCCAGGCCCTTCAGGCGCTTCTTGATCTCTTCCTCGGAGCCCGCGTCTTCCAGTTTCGCCAGCTCCTTCTCGAGGGCATGGGTGATGAACTCCTCGGGCGAGGAATAGCCGGCGATCTCCGAATACTTCTTGACCTTCGCCAAGAGATCTTTGTCCAGCTTGATTTTGTTCGACCCAAACATGATCTACTCCACTTCAATTAGCGCTCGGTCGCCTCTTCGGCTCCCTCGCTGGCCCTCGCTCCTCGCTCGGGCCTATTGCGGCCGCATTCCCTGGGCTGCCGGTTTCGCGGCGCCCATTCCTCGCGGCCGGGCTCGCTCCGCTCGCGTCTAGCTTGATGCTTTTTTCGATGCCGAACTCGGCGAGAATGGCTTTCGCCAGATCCTGCAGTCTCTTTGCTTCGCGTTTCAGTGGTCGGTTGGTCACCAGGATACCGGGGACGAGCTCGTGGTCCATTTCGTGGTCACCACTCCACTTGTCGAGATTGTCAGAGAAAATCTCCCGCCCCACGGCGCCGAGTGCGGAGTGCCCCGAGATCCGCGTCCCCTTGCCGTAGCCCACGACGAGGTCGGGACCGATCTCGAGCTCTCCGCGATCTCGATAGAATTCATCGCGCTTGTAGACTTTCGTGACGGCGGGCTCGCCCGTGGCCGGGTCGATCTCCGCCAGCAAGGCCTTGACGATCTCGTCCGAAAGGACGTCGCGCTTGTCCATCGGCACGATGCCGTCCCGTTCCCGGCCTCGGAGATTCAAGTAAAGCCCATTCATGCCGATCCCATAGGCGCGAGTATGCGCCCAGTCGACGTTCACGAACATCCCGGGGTCGCTCTGCATGTCGGGGTTCTTCACGACGAGATAGCCCTTCTCGGCGAGCCAGGCGTTCAAATGAAACGAGCGTCGCCACGACGTGAAGCCGTGGTCGGACATGATGATGAGGGTCGTCTCGTCGCCCATGTGCTCGAGGGTGTAGCCGACGAGGTCGTCCATGTCCTCGTAGAGGCCTTCGATGAGGCCGTCGTACTTGGGGTCGATCTCAGGATCGTAGCCCGGATGCTCCGGGTCCAACACCTTCCACATCATGTGGCTCACCTGATCGACGTTGCCCGTATAGTAGAACAGCAGACCCTCTTCGAACTGGTCGAGGACGAACTCGTACTGCTCGACGATCTCGCGGCCGGCGATCGACGCCTGCGCGAGAAACTCGTCCGTCGTCAGGACGCCCGCCACAAGTGATTTCGTGTCCTCGGGCATGCCCTGGGTGTAGAAGCGCCCCGTGGCTGCCGAAAGCTCCGCCGCATAATCCGCCGGCGTCGAGATGGGCGCCGCGGGCTGTTCCGGATCGAAGTTGATCGGCGACGCATAGAGCTCGAAGTCCGGTCGCACCGAGCGCAGGTAGAATCGCACGATACCTTTGAGGTTCTGGGTCGGGATCAAAGTGAACTCGACCGGCACCCAAGCGCTCCACTCGCCTTCCTGAAGGATGAGCTCTTCCGCGCCAGCCACGATCTTGACGGCGGGCTCGCGGGGATCGAGGTACACAGCGAAATCGGACGTGACCTTCTCGGTTTCCACGAGGAAAGGATTGTTGGGTCCATAGAGCCGAGCCTCGACGAGGTTGTCGAAGATGTCCACCTCGTAGACTTCTCCGCCGGCAATGTCCTCACCCGAGAAGGCAAAGAGCTTCGAGGTGTAAAAGGAGAACTCTCCCAAGGTTCCCACGAGATCCGGAGTTCCCATCCCCGAGAGCTCGCGACTCGCCGTTCCCGATGGAGGAAAGTTAGCCGGCATGCGCAGGATCGTCGTCTCGATTCCTTGGTCTTCCAGCACCTCCCAGAAGGCCCGTCCTTTGCGAAGGAGCTCGAAGCTGCCTCCCGAGAGCGGGAATTGATATTTCCCTATCTTTATGGAGGTTCCGCCCGCGCGCGCCTGGCTCGCGGACAAGGAGGGGAGCATCGTCTTCGGATCTCGGTGGACGAAGTCGTAGATACCGTGACCGCCGGAGTCCATGCCGGTGATAAAGTTGGACCAGGCAACGGGGCTCTGCGGTGGTACCGCGGTCTCGAGTGGAGCGAAGCCGCCCTCTTTCGCGAGCCTCGAGAAATGGGGCATACGGCCGGCGGCCATCAGCTCCTTCGTCAGCTTATAGTCCAGTCCATCGAAGCCGAGCACGATGACTCGCTTCCCCGACAACTTCTCTTGGCTCGCGCAGGCGCTCGAGAGAGCGCCGAGAATAATGATGGGTAGGATTCTCGAGAAGTGATGCATCAACTCGTCCGAAACGTTTCTCTCTTGAAAAGCGCCGTTCCTTCCATGTACTTGGGGGGCTCGAGCCCGAACATCGTGAGCGCGCTCGGGGCGATGTCCAATAGCGAGGGATCGGCGGACTGGATCGCGAAGTTAGAGAAAAGGACACCGGGCACGAGTCGAGGATCGACACAGTGATCTCCGCTCCACGCCTTGACGTTGTCCTCGAAGACGGGGCCCGATACCATCCCCGTCGCACAGTCCCAGGAAATCCTGTAACCACTCGCGTAACCAATGATCAGGTCGGGTGCGTTCTCGGAATAGGGCCCCTCGTAGACCTCCGTCGTATCGAAGACCTCCCGGATGCCGACCGCGCCCCGGTCCTCGTCATTCAAGCCGCCCAGCTTGGACATGATCTCTCGCTTGACGGACTTCGCCTCGTCGCCGGGCTCGATGATCCCGTTCGCTTCCCGGCCCTTCAAGTTGAGGAACATGCCCGTGAGTCCGAGTGAGTAGGCTTTGGTTTTGGACCAATCGACGTCCTTCAGCCACTCACCCTCTCCACTGGCACCCTCCTTCAGCGCCAGGAAGCCCTCCCGCAAGAGCCAGCCGTTCAAGTTGACGCCGCGTTGAAAGGAACTGAATCCGTGGTCGGAGAGAACCAGCAAGACGTCGCCTTCCTTCAACTCCCCGAGTACTTTGCCGACGAGGACGTCGTTGTGCTTGTAGATATCCTCGATGGCTTGCTTGTGCGCGGCGTCCGCAACGCCGTTTCCCTTGTTGGCCGGATGGGTTTCCTCGAGATAGTGCCAGAACATGTGTTGGATCCGGTCCGTCGCGTCGAAGACGCAGACCAGCGAGCCGTCCCGCAAGCGATCGAGTGCGGCGAAGAACATATCCTGTCTCTCGCGGTCGATGTCGTAGGTCTGCTCCAGGAATGTCGCGTCGTCGGTGACGCCCTCGTTGAGAGCCCAGGTGTCTTCGGCGAGTCCCAGCGTGCAAAAGTGGCCGATCTTCTTCGACAGATAGGTCGCGTAGTAGGAGGGGTGGGAGATCGGCATCGCCGGCTTGTCCGGATCCAGGTTGATCGGTGTCACGTAGAGCGAGAAGTGATCGTCCATCTCCGTGACCATCATGCGGCAGATTCCCGAGACCTTGATACCCGGCGCCGCCTTGAAGGCGAGTGGAATCCAGTCGCTCAACTTTTTGGGCTCTAGATCGACGGTCTCCCCGCCGATCTGGATCCGGGCCCGACCTCTCGCCCGATCGAGAGCGATAGTCATCGGCAAGGTCATCGCGGGGCTGCCGTCTCGAAAGAGATTGTCGGGTCCCTCGAGGGCGCTCTCCATACGATCCCCGTTTTTCGTCAGCGTGACTCGGATGCCACCCTCCTTGAACTTCTCCTCGGCCGGCCTGGTCGTATACAGGAGAAAAGTTCCTTGGGTCCCGAGCAGATCGGGAACGCACATGGCCGAGAGCTGAGCCCCGTAGAACTTGTCGGGCGGGAAGGTGATCGGGACCCGGAGCACCGTGCTCCAGATGCTGTGCTCACCGAGGATGCTCCAGAAAGGCTTCGACTTGCGAAGCAGGCGAAGCTCGGGTTTGTGCAGGGGGATACGGTAGGGACCGATCTTGAGCGATCGTTCCACGCTTCCGATACGGGTCGAGGAGAGAAGCGGGAGATAGGTCTTCCGGTCTCGATCGAGGAAGTCGAAGATGTTGTGCCGCGCGGGATTAGTGCCGGTGGCGAAGGACGACCAGGCGACGGGAGAAATCGACGGATAGGTCGTCCGGAGCCGGCTGTAACAGCCCATCTTCGCGAGTTTCTCGAAGTTGGGGAGAAGTCCCTTCTTGATGTACTCGTCCGTGAGTTTGGGATCCTGGCCGTCGAAGCCGACGATGATGAGGCGACGGACCCACGGCATTGGCTGTGCCTTTCGCCGAACCAACCGCCACGCCATGCGAAAGGGCCAGATGAGAAGCGAAAGAATCGCGAGGATGATCGTCGTGAAGAGGACCAGAAAGGACGATAGGAGCGCGAAACCCGCCCCCGGCCCTATGTAGGCGAACGCGACGCTCGGAAACAGCACGATCGCGGCGACGGCAAGGAGAGCGGGAGTGAATCCGCGTAAGTCTTTGAGAATCAGTTTCTTGTCCAAGCGATCTTTCTCTCGACGGCCGCTAGTGTACCGCGAACCTCTACAAATTTCCTGCGAATTTGGCTCTGCGAGATATCATTGACTCTGAGATAAGGTCGTGAAAAAGCTCTATCGAAGACTCCGATACGGCGAGCCCGTTATCGTCGTGTCCGGACTCCCACGGTCGGGAACTTCCATGGCGATGCAAATGCTCGGGGCCGGTGGCCTTGCCGTCGTCACCGACGGCCTGCGCAAGGCGGGAGAAGACAATCCCAAGGGCTACTACGAAGACGGGCGGGTCAAGGATTTGCACAAGGACGAGGAAGACGGCGAGTGGCTGAAGGAGTCACGCGGTCGAGCCATCAAGATCATTTCATTTCTGCTCAAGGATCTGCCGGAGACGAACAACTACAAAGTTATCTTCATGCGTCGTGAGCTGTCCGAAGTCCTCACGTCGCAGAAGAAGATGCTCGAGAGACGAGGCGAGCCCGACGAGACGACCGACGAACGAATGCTCGAGATTTGGACGGATCACCTCTGGAGGGTCGACTACCTGTTCAGCCACGCCGATCATCTCGAGCACCTCGAGCTCCTCTACAAGGACGTCGTCGAGAACCCTCTCGAGCAAGCGCGGAGGATGGCCGATTTCCTGGGCCGCAACCTGGATCCCAACGCCATGGCGGCCGCCGTCGACGGGCAGCTCTACAGAAACCGCGGCTAAGCTAGCGCTGCTGAGCTCGGTGGCGGGCGACCTGCTCTTTCACGTCGCGCTCGAGCGACGCCGGGTGCGCCACCAGACCCGTCAATAGAGGATTGGCGCCGTTGAACCGACGCGTGCTGCCATCCGGCTCATAGACGGCGCCCCCGGCAGCGAGAACGAGTGCCGCGCCCGCGGCTACGTCCCACTCGTTCTTGGGAACGACGGTCCAGGTCGCGTCGGCTTTACCTGCGGCCACCAGGGCAAGTTTGTAGGCGACGGAGCCCATGGGCTTCACCGCGAAAACGGCGTCTGCGAAGATCTCCCACTCACCGCGTTTGACTTCACCCCGGCTCGCGAGAACGAGCGATCCTTCGAGCGAGTCACGAGAGCTCATGCGCGACGGACCTCCGTTATAGAGGACCCCTTTTCCCCGGGCCCCGAGAAAGCTTTCCTTCGTGGCGGGGTTGAAGATGCCGCCCGCTATCGGCTCACCGTCCTCGACGAAGCCAATCGAGACGCACCACTCTGGAATCGCCGTGATGAACTCCTTGGTGCCGTCCAAAGGGTCCACGACCCAGACCCTTCGGGCGCGGAGACGGCTCGAGTCATCTACCGATTCTTCCGAGAGCCAGCCCTCCCCGTCTCGTGGAAGCAAGCTCAGGAGAGCCTCATTGACGGCGTTGTCGGCTGCCGTGACGGGGTCGCCGCCCGCCTTTCTTTCGGCCTGGGTTTTTCTCGGCGTGAAATCCCGGAAGACGCGCTCCGCGACCTCGAGCCCTTCGAGGATGCGGTCGAGGATCCCGTCGATGTAACTTCGCTCCGAGCTCACGCCCCGATATACCCGAGCTTCTCCAGGTGTAAGACGATCTCCTGCGCGGCTTCCGTCGGACTCAGCTCGGTAGTGTCGAGCGAGAGGTCGGCGTCCTCCGGCGCCTCGTAGGGGTCCGAGATGCCCGTGAACTCCTTGATGATCCCCTGGCGCGCTTTCGCGTACATGCCTTTCCGGTCCCGCTGCTCGCACACCTCCAGAGGTGTCGCGAGGTGCACGAGGATATAGCCGCCAAGGGGCTGGATCATCGCCTTCACGTCCTTGCGAACGGAGTCATAGGGAGCAATGGGAGCACAGATGGCGACCCCGCCGTTCTTGGTGATCTCCGAGGCGACGTATCCGATGCGGCGGATATTGATATCGCGATGCTCTTTCGAGAAGCCGAGCTCTGAGGAGAGATTCTTACGCACGATGTCCCCGTCCAGAAGCGTGACGGGCCGACCACCCAGCTCGAGAATCCTTACGAGGAGGACGTTGGCAATCGTCGACTTTCCCGATCCGGACAGCCCCGTGAAGAATACCGTGAACCCCTGTCGCTGCCGGGGTGGATGCGTACGTCGAAGCTCCTCCGCGACGGCGGGAAAGGTGAACCAATCCGGAATCTCACGACCATCGGCGAGCCGCTCTCGGAGCTCGGTACCCGAAATGTTGAGCACGCGCGCCCCTTCAGGGACTTCGTCCTGGGGAACGTAGATATCCCGTTCTTCGAGATAGACCATCATTTTGAACGGAACCATGGCGACACCGAGCTCCTCCTCGTGCTGGCGAAGCAACTCCTGAGCGTCGTAGGGTCCGTAAAACGGTTTTCCGCTGGAGTCACTTCCCGGACCGGCATGGTCTCGGCCAACGATGAGGTGAGTGCAGCCGTAGTTCTTGCGGATAATCGCATGCCATACGGCTTCACGGGGCCCGCCCATCCGCATCGCCAATGGCAGGAGGGAGAGCTTAGCGGTGTTTCTCGGGTAGTGCGCCGAGATCGCCTGGTAGCAGCGCACGCGCGTGTAGTGGTCGAGGTCCCCGGGCTTGGTCATCCCCACGACGGGATGGATGAGAAGGTTGGCCTCGACCCCCTTGGCCGCGCGTAGCGTGAGCTCGTGATGCGCGCGATGCATCGGGTTTCTCGTCTGGAAGGCCACGACCCTCCGCCACCCGAGGCGGGTGAACTCGTCTCTCAGTTGGGATGGAGTCAACCTCAACCCTCGAAAGTCATAGTGAGCGGGGAGCTGCAGGCCTTCGATGCGACCTCCGACGTAATAGGGATTCGTCCGCTGGAGGAGATGCGCGACCCCGGGATGTTCGCTGTTGGTCGTGCCGAAGACCATCTGCGCCTCTCGTTCGCGATCCGGCTCAAAGACGTCGTCGACAGTAAGCGCGGCCAGCATGACGCCTTCCGGGTCACGCAGGGCCAGTCTTTGCCCTTTGCCGAGCTCCTTTGCGACGGCCTCCGGCAGGTCGAGCGTGATCGGCACGGGCCACAACGTTGTGTCCGACAGCCGCATGTCCGCGCACACGGAGTCGTATTCGGACTCGCCGAGGAATCCCCGGAGTGGCGAGAATCCGCCGTTCATCAGCAGCTCGAGATCGCACAGCTGGCGGGGCATCAAATCCCACGAGGGCCAATCGCGAGACGCCGTCTTGAGCTCCTCGCGCCGCTCGTCATTGGCGATGAGCTCCGAGAGCGAGCCTCCGCCATGGGGTGCGATCAGATGCTTCGACATTCCTTCTCCTAAATGGGACTTTTTCGCTGCTCGCGCTCTATTTGGCTCTCGCCAAGATACTACAAGGCTTGGGGAACCTGGGGAGGCGGGTATCTTATAGCAGCCTAGGCGTAGAAGTCTATATCCTCTGCAAACTCTCGAAACTGGGATAGATAACTCAAAACCCTGTCTCGTCCATCCCCTTCGAAGGACAGGAAGGACAGTCCGGCCCCTCGTTTGGTGTCGGGGCCTTGGGCTCGAAGCCAAACGACCTTGCTTTTCGCGCGACAGGGGCGGAGATCCCGTGGAAGCTCGAAGGAGATCGTGCACTCGGCGTCGAGTCCTGGAAGCCTGTCGGCGTGAAAGAACGTGCCCCCTCGCTGAGATTAGTCAGGTAGCCCTCGAGCGAGCCGCCGTTATCCTCGAGGGTGCCTTTATTAATGAGGGTCTACGCGGATTCGTGTGGGTTGAAGACGGCATTTCTGGGTAATGGCGGAAGGAATGCCGCCACGATCTTCAGCTTGAGATATTCCTCGTCGCGATAGCCGTAGGCGCGTCGTTGCAGCACACGGATTTTGTTGTTGACCCCTTCAACTAGGAGGCGCAGACGTTCCATCTCGGCCACCGCCTTGTCCGGCACAGCTTGCCCACATGCGTCGCAAAACGCTAGGTGTAGCGCGAGTTGTTCGCCAGCCAGTCCAGGTGTTCTACATGCAAACCGCCGCACCCAGAACAGTTGACGCGCCAACGCTCGTATTCCAGATAGATCCGCCAGCCTGCCAACGACAGGTCGCGGACCCGGCACACTTGCTTGTCATAGCGCCCCCGGCGCCGTTGCCCACAGTAAGAGCACACAGCTGTTTTTTTCGCCTCTTGAGCTGGATGACGCGGGCGTATCGGTCACCGAATAGACCCTTCAATCCGGCACACCACGAAACCTGGCAGCGCAAACAGCGAGCGGATCGACTGGGAATTTTTCACTCGGTTAGCCTATCCTAAAAATGGACCACTTTTCAGCACCTGATGAAGTACTCGATACCTTTTCCACACAATGAGTTACACTGTTTTTCCGTCAGGACTTACCCACACGAATCCGCGTAGACCCAGTTATTGATTCTTAAAGAACGAACGTAACAAAGTCCCTTTCCCTTATCCTGCGGCCGGAACGAACGTGCAGGCCGCCCCGAGTGAAAACACAGCTCTCACGCCTTTGGAACCGCGTTCTTGCTGCGGACGGTGCGGCGGAAGCGGTAGGACTCGGAGCCGGTCTCGAGGATGTGCGCCTGGTCCGTGACACGATCGAGCAGCGCCTTGCAGAGTCGGGCGTTGGTGAACACCTGAGTCCATTCGGAGAACGGGAGATTCGTCGTGATCACGAGCGCGGCGGTCTCGCTTCGCTCCGAGATCACCTGGAACAACAGCTCGGCGCCGACGTCGGCGAGCGGGACGTAACCAAGCTCGTCGATGCACAGCAACTCGAAGCGGGCATAGCGTCGGATGATGCGCGACAGCTCGTGCTCTTGTCTCGCCTCGACGAGCTCGTTGACGAGTCTCGATGCGGTGGTGAAGCGGACCCGGCGACGTTGCTGACACGCGGCCACACACAACGCTCTCGCCAGGTGGGTCTTACCCGTCCCCGCGTCGCCGAGGAAGATGACCGGCTGCGTTTGGTCGATGTAGTGACCCTCCGCGAGCTCTTTTATCCGGCGAGCCGAGACCTTGGGCGACTGTGAGAAGTCGAACTCGTCAACGGTCTTCGTCCGCGGTAGCTGTGCTTCTTTCAATCGTCTCTGAACCGCTCGGTGTTCGCGTTCCTCGACCTCGGCACTGAGCAGCACGTCGAGGTAGCGGACGTGGCTTTGCTTGTCGCGCCGCGCTTGCTCCGCTAGCTTCTGGAACTGGCTCGCCACGGTCGGCATGCGCAGCGTCTTGCAGTGCTGACGGATGGTGCCGAGCTCGACGCTTCGCCCGCTCACGGGTTCACCTCCGTGATCAGCTCGTTGTAGTGACTCACGCCCGGCGCAGCTCGTTCGTAGCGCGCAAGGTGTCCAAGCTCGACATCGTCCAGGCTACGCTCGGGGTTCCGTTGTAGCGACGCGGTATCGAGGAGATGGCGAAGCGCTTCGAGATCGGTGCACCCGAGCTCGAGGGCGTGGGCGACGGTCTCACGAAGCTTGTCGTATCCGTGCTTGCGCCCTAGCTGGATGAGCTCCACCATCTGGCGCGTGCCATCGAGCTTGCCGTGGCGACGGTTCAGCTTCGCCCACAGCTCGTCATAGCTTGCGGGCCATCGTCCTTTCGCGCGCCACTGCGCGAGCGGCGTCGAGCCCGCAAGGGCACCGGGCTTACGCTCCAAGACATCGAGATAGTGCTCGAGCTCGTAAAGCGACCGGTTCCGGTCGTAGCAGCGCTCGTGCTGTGCCATCACGCGGCCGTCCCGCCACGCCTCGACGGCCAGTGGCAGCAGCTTCACCATCACCCGCTGGCCCGGCTTCAAGGGCGTCGAGTACCAGTTCGTGCCGGCCCGAACGCAGCCTCTCTTGTCCACCGTCGTGCAGCGCTTCTCCTCGAGCTCGAAGCCCTCGTCGGCCATCGGGAGTAGGTGCACTCGCTCGAGCTCCATTGCCGCGCCCACCGCGTGTTCCTTGCCAGCGATGTGGCGCGTGTTCTCTTCGAGGCAGCGACCACGCAAGTACGCGTTGAGCTCATCCCAATCATCGAACTCCGGTACCGGCGTCCAGTGGTTGCGGCGGAAGTAGCCCACCTCGCTTTCTACACCGCCTTTCTCGTTTCCTCGAGCCGGATTGCAGAACTCGGAGTCGAATCCCCAGTGCGAGCGAAACGCCACGAAAGCTTCAGTCTGACGACGTTGGTAGCCTCGCAAGATCTTGGAAACCGCAAGGGTCAGGTTGTCGTAGCGCATTCGACGAAACACGCCACCGAAGAACTCGAACGCCTTCTCCTGCGCCTCGAAGAACGCCTGCTGCGTCGCGCGGGGATAGCCTCGATGGAATGCGCCCCCGCCGGCCATGCTCCGTACCACCAACGTTTGCACCTTCGTCAGCTCGCCACCGATCCGGGCGTGCGACTCGTACCAGTCCACCTGAGCTTCATCGCCCCACGCGTAGCTTTGCGGGATGAACACCTCCGCATGCTTCAAGCCGAGCTCACGCTTGCGCCGTCCAACGTACCGGCGAACCGTCGATTCGCCTACTTCGTGATTCGGGTAGCTCTCTCGCAGTCGATCCCAGATGCGACGCGCGGTGTGACGCTGCTTGCGTGGTTCGTGTCTGTCGGACTCGAGGATCGCGTCGATGAAATCCCGGACCGGGCCGAGCTTCGGGCTCTCTCGTGGCGTCCGCTTACGTTCCGGCGGCAGCGCGCTCTTAACCGCATCACGCACCATCCGGCGGTGCACTCCGAACTTCCTCGCTACCCCTACTATCGTCCCAACTCCGTGTTCGTACTCCCGACGCATCTGCTCGAACAATCGCACTTTGGCGCCCCTTTCCAACCGATGCCTCCTCTCCGGGCTTACGCCCGCTCAAGGCTATCGATCCGATGCAGGTGGGCCAAATCTAATGAGCGAAATGGGCCAAGTTGGAGTAGCGAACACAAGCCCGATGCGGACGATTCGAGTCTCGTCGGTCCCGCCCACTTCCAGGCAGTTGCGGGCAATCCCGCGAACTGACAGGTGTCCTTCCAGGCTCTTCGAAAGTCGCCAATCGGCTCGCCACCCCGGTAGTGGAAGACGAGGGACGTATCGAACACAGACATCGCCTCCAGAAAGCGTGGTCACGATGGAAACTGGAGGGCGCCGATGAACGAAAGGGGGAGGAACCCCTATCTCTCACCGCTTAGGAAGAAGCGGCTGCCAATCCGCTGGCATCTGTATGTCGAACGTGGCGTTGGAGCTGAGGAACAGGAACTCATAGAAGGCCATCAGGGCTGCGAGGTCTGTGACTCCCGGCCTGCCGAATACCTTGAGCGCGTGGGCGAATGTCTCCGAACTGACTCTTCTGTCGCCGAACAACTCGCGGCCGAAGCGGATGATCAGCGCTTCCTTCTCGCCAAGGCCCTCAACGCTTCTGCGATACTTGACAACGTCGATGATCGCCTGCTCCAGGCCTACCTTTGGGGCCGTTGGCTCGTGAGAAGTCCATTGATACTGGCTGTTGATCTGCCGGGCCGTCACCAGGATGGCCAGCTCCGTCAGGCGCTGTCCAAGTTGATTCCCGAAGCTCAGGTACATGTATGCCGGCAGGAAATGTTGCGCCATTCTGGGGCTGTGCATCCACATTCCGATCGGCGACGGCAGCCCGCGGCTGTATGGGGTCTGGGGGTTCACTATGGCGTCGTATGTCTTGTTTCCCTCTGCGTCCAGATCGTCCCGTTTGACCTCTGGAAGACGAGCCCTCGACTCGGGGTCGATATCCTTGGGAAGGGCTGGCTCGGAGGGTTTCGCGGTGCTGCTTGGAGAAGTGCCCGAGGGGGACGGCTCTCGTGACGCGGGCAGAAGCGGCTGCCAATCCCTTTGCATCTGTATGTCGAACGTGGCGTTGGAGCTGAGGAACAGGAACTCATAGAAGGCCATGAGGGCTGCGAGGTCCGTGACTCCCGGCCTGCCGAATACCTTGAGCGCGTGGGCGAATGTCTCCGAACTGACTCTTCTGTCGCCGAACAACTCGCGGCCGAAGCGGATGATCAGCGCTTCCTTCTCGCCAAGGCCCTCGAGGCTCCTGCGGAACTTGACAACGTCGATGATCGCCTGCTCCAGGCCTACCTTGGGAGCCGTTGGCTCGTGAGACGTCCATTGATACTGGCTGTTGACTTGCCGGGCCGTTACCAGGATGGCCAGTTCCGTCAAGCGCACGTCAAACATCCCATCGCCGGAATCGCCGCCAAAGCGCAGATACAGGTAGCCCGGCAGGATGTGTTGCGCCATCTTTGGGCTGTGCATCCACATCCCGATCGGAGTTGGCAGCCCGTGCCGGTAAGGAGTTGTCGGATTTACGACCAAGTCATAGGTTCTCTTTCCCTCTGCGTCCAGATCGTCCCGTTTGACCCCTGGAAGACGAGCCCTCGACTCGGGGTCAATATCCCCGGGAAAAGTCGCCGACACGGACTGCCCTTGCGCAGGAGGCACTCCCGCCAGAACGATCAGGGCGATCGGCATCACGGTCCACAAAACGACACTTGGCACGACGTCCTCCGTTCGCTGGTGGCGCGAGCTTCACAGCACCATCGACCTACAGATCGGCGATTCTATCCGGTGGCATGTTGATCTACCACCGGGAATCTCCCCATGTAGGTGATCTGAAGCGCGCAAGTGGGGGCTCGTGATAGACGAGCCCCCACGGCGGGTGAAGTAAAAAGTGGGCTCCGTAGGGTTTTGCGATCGCTGAGGCGAGCCTCGTCGGCCCCGCCACTTCAAGCGTGTCGCCAGTTCTCTATCTTGAGACCCTTGACGCGTTCGAATTCGTCGGTGTTATCAGTCACGAGAACGAGGCCGAGCGATAGCGCGTGGGCGGCGATCAACATGTCGTTTGGACCGATCGGCCGTCCCTTCTTCTCCAGCGCGGCTCGAACTTTCCCGTAGGTTGACGCTGCTGCGGCGTCGAAATCGCGATCTGGTATTTCTTCGGTTAGCACGTTCAAAAGCTCGTGGTTGCGACGCGCTTTCTCGCTCTTGTCAGCACCGAAGCGAAGCTCGGCAAGGACGATGGAACTGAGGCAAAGATCGTCCGGCGTCAGGCTCTGGATCCGACTAGTGACCCGCGGGAATCGGCCGTTCAGATAGTCCACGCAGACGTTGCTGTCGAGCAGGTATTTCATCAATCGAAGTCGGCGACAGGTTCGGCCTCATCAGGAGGCTCTGGGGGGTAGGGGAAATCTTGTGCAGAGCCCGCCAACTCCAAGAACTCTCGACTCCACTCGCGGATCTTGGGCTCGAGGATAACCCTGTGGCCGTATCGATAGATCAACACCTCGTCCTGCCCTTCGAAGCGGTAGTCCTTCGGCAGTCTTACAGCTTGGCTGCCACCGCTCTTGAAGAGTTTTGCTCGGTCGGTCACAATTCCCTCAAATCTAAAAAGTATCTACTATAAGTATATACTCTCTGAAGGTTCTAACGCAAGGCGTGCAGTAACAACAAGCGACAATTCTGTCCCTGTTTTGTCCGTGAACCACCGCAAAACGCTGCAAAAGGAACAACAGCTCTCTACGGCGCAGTCGGTCATTGCCACGCGCTTGACTGACGCAGGCGGGATCGTGCCCGCCACCTTGATCGAGGGCGCGGAACGGCATAACATTCCTTCACACAGAAGGGAACCTTGACAAACGTAACGTCGCAACGAGACATGAAGCGGGTCATTCTTGGGTCGCTGCTGCCGGTCCTTCTGGCTTGTGGCTTTTCTACGCGCAGTTTCGCCCAAGACGAGCAGCTGGAAAGGCTTTCCCCCGAACATCGCGTGTGGCTGGAGGAGGAAGTCGTCTATATCATCCTAGAGCGCGAGCGGGAGGTCTTCCTGTCCCTGGAGACAGTGGCGGAACGGAACAGCTTCATCGAGGCGTTTTGGAGAAAGCGCGATCCGAATTCGGCGACGCCGGAAAACGAGTTCCAGGTGGAGCACTATCGCCGTTTTGAGTATGCGAACAAATTCCTGGGGCGAGAGACCTTCCTGCCAGGATGGAAGACAGATCGCGGGGAGATGTACATCCTTCTGGGAGAGCCGGTCGAGATCCAAAACTTCGATGGTTATAACGACATCCGCGAAGTGCAGTTGTGGTTCTACCAGGGAGACGTCAACAAGGCGCTTCCGTCATTTTTTCGTCTCGTGTTCTTCAAGCGTTACGACGTGGGTGCCTACGAGCTCTACAATCCCCAGGTGGATGGGCCTAACGCTCTCGTGCAAGGAGGTCGCGGTAACTTAGAGGCAATAGAGGCGCTGGAGATTCTCCAAAGGGCATCCTACGAGCTCGCTCAAGCCTCCCTGGCGCTCGATACCTCCGAACCTTTTGATTTTATCAACGCCACTCCGTCGATGGGCAGCGCCCTCATGATGGCGAGAATCTACGACTCGCCGAAAAGAGCCATTCGCCCCGATTATGCCGAGGCCTGGCTCAGGGATCGCGATCGAGTCTCGGCAGAGTACTCCTTCAACTTCGTTGCCAGCCGCAGCTTTTTTGCGGTTCTCGAGGGTCCCGACGAAACTCCTTTTGTGAACTATAGCGTCGAGATCGATCCTCAGGATTTCACCATCGAGACCGACGAGGATCAGAGCAAGTTCTACACGACGCTGGACGTCAGCGTGGAAGTCACGAACGAAGAGGGCGAGGTCGTTCTGGTTCACGACCGGGCAGACTATGTGGAGCTCAGCCCCAGTCAGCTCCAAGAGGTCGGCGCGTTTCCTTTTTCCTATCAATCGAATTTCCCGCTCCTTCCGGGACAGTACATGGTCAGCGTCATTTTGAGGAATCGGGTTTCCAAACAATATACGGTCGCCGAGACTTCTCTGGTCGTGCCGCCCCTATCGTCCGACAACCCAAGGTTGAGCGACGTCATTCTGGGGTATTCGGTCGAAGAGCTCTTGGATACCGGGGCCTTGGGGGAGCGAAAGCTCCGAACCTTCCAGGTAGGCGACGCCTGCGTCCGCCCCGCGGCGGATGGTGTCTTTGCGCTGGGGGAAACCATTCATGTTTTCTTTCAGGCTCTTGGCGCCGCCCCGGATTCTCAGCTTCACTTCGCGCTATTGGACGGTGAGAAAGTACTTCAGGAACGGACGACCACCTTGAGTACCCACTTTGGAGGGGCGATCATCGAGCGGTTTCCACTTCGGGGCATGTTTGGGGGCAGGTACTCATTTCGCGTGCGACTTCTCGATCCAGCAGGCGGCCTCTTGGCCGAACGAATCGCCAGTTGTGACGTTTCACCCCGTACGGCGATCGATCGGCCTTGGGTCAGGCGGCGAAGCTTCATCACCGAAACGCCGGGCCTGCTACCCCTCGCCCGAGGCGATCAGTTCGTCGCCGCGGGAAACCTGGCGGAGGCCAAAGTAGAGTTCGAGAAGTCCATGGCGTCGGCCGGTCCGGAGCTGCCCATGGCTCGTTGGAAGCTCGCGTTGATCTCGATCGACACCGGCGACCCAGCGAGGGCTCTCGAGCTCCTCACTCCCATCGAGCTGGAGTTCGCCAACCAGTACGAGGTGGTCGCGGGGCTGGGACTGAGCTACAGCCTTCAGGGAGATTGCTCGAAGGGCATCGGATATCTAGAACGCGCTAAGATGCTTCGCCCGCCCGACACCAACTTGCTGAACATGCTGGGCACCTGTCACAGGAAACTTGGGGACAATCAGAAGGCAGCGGATGCGTTCCAGCGCTCTCTCGATTTGAACCCCGAGCAAGAGGTGGTACAAGAGCTGCTGGCGTCAGTGAAAAACGACTGATCGCCCTACCGAGCAACCCCAGACCGACCGCCGTTACTTTCCGAGAGAGGTGAGCGCCGCCCGGGCCTGCGCAGCTTCTGGCCCATCGGGCGCCACCTCGACGACCTTTTGGAACTCTGCCGCCGCTTCGTCCAACTGACCCAAGTTCAGGTAGGCGTAGCCGGTCTTCAGATAGGCATTCGCATAACCGGGCCTGATAGCGGTGGCCTTTTTATAGAACTCTATAGCCTTCGCCACGTTGCCCGCGTTGAACCAAAGCTCGGCCACGTTGTAGGGAACTGCTTCATCCGTGGGGCTCATCTCAACGGCTTGCTCGAAGTAGGGGATCGCCTCATCGAACTTCCCCTGTTTGGCCAGCAGGTCGCCCGCACTCACTAGGGCCGAGAGGTTCGACGCATCGTGCTCCAGCACGATGCGATACTCGGCCAAGGCCTCGTCCAGGTTGCCCTGCTCCTTGTATACGTTCCCGATGTTGAGGTGTATCTGATAGAGCATCGGGGCCTCTTCGATCATTTGTTGATACACTGCCAGCGCTCCGGCGTAGTCTCCTGCGTCATAGAGCTGGTTGGCCTCGCTGAGTTGCTCGGCGACCTTATCGCTAGCGCCGAAATTCGACGCCGTGGCCTTCTCCAAGATGATGTCCAGGGTACGATTTCTGGCGAGCTCCTTGACGGGAACGTTTTGGGCCACCGACGCGTAGCCGTCCGCGGTGAAGGTGAATGTCCAGGTTCCGCCTCGGAAACCTGTCGCCACCCAACTACCTTTGTCATTGGAGTTCGATTCGACTGTCGAGGAACTACCTTCTGTGGTGGCTTCGATGTGCGCGCCGGCGATGGGATTGCCGTCCGTGTCTTTGACCGTTCCCGTGACGCGGCCACTTCCCTTTTGCAAGGCTTCGCTCGTTCCCGCGAACGCCATGCTCACAACGAGTGCGAGAATACGATACTTCATTGTGTTATCCCTCCACAGCTCCCGATCCGGTCCGATCATAGACCACTGCGCGCGCAAGGGCCACCAGGATCGCCAACGACTCTGCCAGTGGCCGTGGTTTGTCCCTCTCCTTCGTTTCGGGAGACTCACCTGCTATTGTGAATTGCCAAGACCAGGTCGCGTTGGAAGGTTCGCGTCAACTCGGGCGTCTCGCCCTCATCTCGTGCCTGTTGCCGAGCTTGAATCAGGTCGAGGACACTCATATGCGGCTTCACCATGGGCAACGTTCATGCTGGTCGTTCGCCGGCGTGTTGCTTTCGGCCGTTACCGGACTGGCTCAGTCGACGGACTGGCCGCAGTGGGGTGGACCGCATCGCGATTTCAAGTCCGACGCGAAAGGACTGGCCGCGTCGTGGCCCAGCGCCGGTCCTCGTCGGCTTTGGAGTCGTGCACTGGGCGAGGGTTACTCTTCGATAGCGGTTGTGTCCGGCACGCTCTACACCATGTACCGGAGAGGCGATCGGGAGGTCGTTATCGCATTGGAAGCTGAAAGCGGCAAGACCCTGTGGGAGCGGGCATACGAGGCGCCTTTTATCGTCGTGGGTCGGGAGGCGGAGATCGTCGAAGAGTATCATCTCGAAAGGGGACTCGGACCGCATTCCACTCCCCTGATCGTCGGGAATTACTTGTTTGCCGCTGGAGCGACCGGCTGGTTCCATTGCCTCGACAAGGACACGGGAGAAGTCATCTGGGAGCATCACCTATTCGCCGATCTGGGCGGATTCGTTCGGCAGCGGGGGTACGCGCCCAGTCCGATTCAATATAAGGACACCGTCATTCTGCCGGTTGGAGCGGCCGGCGGATCCATCATGGCGTTCAACCAGGAAGACGGGAAGATTGTCTGGCAAAGACATGATTACCATCATGCCTATGCCTCGCCGTCGTTGATCGACGTGGACGGAGAGGACCAGCTCGTGACCTTCATGCGCGACTGGCTGATCGGAGTGGACCCGGACAACGGAGACCTGCGGTGGAGCTATCGGGTCAAGGGCAATGGAACCAATGTCAGCACTCCGGTCTGGGGCCCCGGCAACCTGCTCTTCATGAGCGCTCACTATGGCGTCGGCACCCGGGTGCTCAGACTCACAAGGGCTGCAGGCGAAACGCGCGCGGAGGAAGTTTGGAGGAGCCCTCGGGTGCGCCTGCATTTCGCCAACGCGATTCGTATCGGCGAGGTTGTCTATGGTTCCAGCGGCGCCTTCGGACCAGCCTTCTTTACGGCGATCGATGTCACTACGGGAAACATCATCTGGCAGGATCGGAGGCTGGCACGGGCGAGCTTCATCTACGCCGACGGTCGCTTCATCATGATCGACGAGGATGGAACACTGGTGCTGGCCACGCCTTCCGCAGAGGGCTTGAACATCCACTCTCAACTCGAGTTGCTGCAAGGCAATGCCTGGACGATACCGACGCTGGTTGGCAAGATACTCTACGTGCGCGACCGAAAGACGATCCTCGCGTTGGATCTCGATTGAGCGGGGCAATCGAAGTCTCTGATCCGCCGAGTGGCTCGACAAAACCCAATTTGGCGTGAGTCACGTTGGCTAATGGGCAAGTGCTGAACCCCTTCAGTTGACAAGCCACGCGCCACATGCTAACTACGACCGCGCGACCGCGCGACCGCGCGACCGCGCGACCGCGCGAAAGGACCCCGTGTGTGTTTGACTGGCATCTTCTCTCTCGGGCGGCATGTTTGGACAACCGTACAACCGCGGGAGTTCGAGAGCAGGGTCGTAGCCTGCCTGTCAAAGGTCTTCAAAGCGGCGATAAGTTCTCAATGCATCGTTGCGGCTTCCATATTGCACAATATTGGATCGCTCTCCAAAACTGTGGATCAAGGCCATGATGCGCTCCAGTGGAAGGCTTGTAACTGATGGCATCAATCGGCCCTGGGGCTTTTAGCGCTATTGGATTTCTGGCACATACCTTGCTCAATGGAAACCGGACAGGAACATACTTTCCAGTCCGAACTCGCTGATCCGTGTCAAGCATGACATTTTTGGGAGGTTAATGATGTTAGGTCCCAAGTTCTACAGAAGGTTGGTGTTTCTTGGAGCGTTGATCGCTTGCAGCTTTGTCCCTCGAGCCAGCGAGGCTCAAGGTGACGCATTAGTTGGCCGCATCATCGGCGAGGTTTCTGACGAGACTGGCGGGGTGCTCCCAGGCGCGACCGTAACGATCACGAGCCCTGCCTTGCGGGTTGGGGAGATGGTGGCCGTGACCGGCGCCAGCGGGGAGTACCGCTTCGTTCAATTGCCAGTCGGAACCTACATCGTCGAGTACGCCCTCACAGGGTTTCAACTCATTAAGTTAGAGGGAATTCGGTTGACGGCCGGCTTTACGGCCAGACTTGATCAAGAGATGTCCGTCGGAGGGCTCGAGGAGACGGTCACCGTCACCGGTGAATCACCCCAGGTGGATGTGACCGCGACCGCCACCACGACTCAAGTAACCCGCGAAGCGCTGGAGACCATTCCCACCGGGCGCAATGGGTACATCGGCCTCATGCAGTTCACTCCTGGGGCACGGCCTCCTATTGACGTGGGGGGGAGCACCAACAACCAGAACCCATCGTTTCGGGCCTTCGGGCAGAGCGCCGACGCGTGGCAGCTGATCGATGGAGTGGTGACGAACAACCCGAGAATTGGCGACAGCGGCAACTATTTCGACTTCACCGCGTTCGAAGAGGCGACGGTCGAGACCGTCGGCCATGATGCCTCGGTTCCGGCGCGTGGCATCCACATCAACACGGTCATCAAGTCTGGAGGAAACCAGCTTCAGGGCGCCGCGTTCTACGGCTTTACCAACAGCTCGCTCCAGGCTACGGGTACCGACGAGGGTACGGAGCTCAAGAATCGGATGGATGTCAACGGAGAGATCGGTGGCAAGATCAAGCAAGACAAGATCTGGTTCTGGTTCGGGGCGCGTCATCAGAGAAACCTGGTCAATCTCGCGGGCACTGGGGGGGACAACTTCTGCTCCCGAGAGGATGGCAGCCAATGTGTCATCACGAATTTGAGCTACTTCTTCACCCCCAAGATCACGTGGCAGGTGAACGATTCGGACAAGATCACCGGCTACGGGCTCCTGAATCGAAGAGATGATACCGAAAACATCAACGCCCTGACTGCCTGGGAGACTCGGCGTAATCAAACCTCCCCCTGGGGAACACCGACCAACGGCGCCGCCAAGATCGATTGGACGGGCGTCCGGGGCGATAATCTCGTGCTGACGGCGCTGGCGGGAGGGTTCTGGAACAAGTCCGGCACGTTTTTCATTGACGGCACCGAGAGCCTCATCCACATGCGCGATCGTGGCAACAGGAAGCGAAAGGGGACGTCCCATCGAGTCGGGGAGCGACAGGGCGAAAAACGCATGCACTTCAAGGTCCACTCGAACTACTACATCGCGGGGGACGGTAACAACAGCCACGATCTCAAAATAGGCGCCGACTACTTCCACGTCGGCGGCAACCGAAACGTGTTGGACCGTGGTCAGGCTCAGAACTACCGGCTCGACTACGACCGTGATTTCACGAGGCCGCGTCGCTTGTATGTCTGGAACTACCCGGTCCGTCCCAGCATCAACATTCGGTATCTGGGTCTTTACGTGGCGGATAGCTGGACCATCAAGAGGCGTCTGACTCTGAATCTTGGAGTCCGCTTCGCCAACGATCGCGGGTTCGAAGGCGAGTCAAGCCGCGTCTCCGGAACGGGCCCGGGCGCGACCGTGTACTCGGCACAGGACTTCCCGAGGCAGGACATGCCGACGTTCAACACGTTAGCGCCTCGCCTCCGCGGATCGTTCGACGTGTTCGGTGACGGCCGGACGGTGATCAAGGGCGGCTGGGGGCGATATAGAGCCATGCGTCAGTCGGACGATATTCACATGGTCGCCCAGAACTTCCTCGGCACGACGGTCTACGACTGGCGGAATGACGCCAACGGTAACCTCCTGTATGACGAAGGGGAGGTCGACCTCGACCTGAACGGGGACGACTTTCGCTCTCAGGAACTCTCGGGGGCGCAAGACTTTCTCGCGAATGCCGTCGTCAACCCCGACGAGGTCGCTCCGATCACCGATGAGTTCTTGGTCCAGTTCGAGCATCAGGTTGCCAGGGACGTCGCGGTGCGCGCCAGTGGGATTTATTCAAAGGCGTCTAAGCAATACCGGCTCCTGAACACGACGCGGCCCCCCGAGGTGTTCAATATGCCGATCGTGAATCCGGATCCGGGCCCCGACGGCGACGTGGGAACGTCCGACGATCCAGGGACGACGTTCACCTACTTCGACTATGCGGACGAGATTTCGGGACTGGACTTTCAAAACCCGACGCTCTTCAACGATCCCAAGGCCGATCGGTCCTACAAGTCGGTGGAGCTGGCGCTGTCGAAGCGACTCTCCAACAACTTTCAATTCATGGGGTCGTTTAGCACGACGAAAATCGACGAACCCTATAGCACCGATTATGAAGAGGCTCTGCTCAATCCCAACTACGAGCTCTTCAGGGGCAATGACACGTGGGAGTGGATAGCCAGGGCATCGGGCTCGTATCTTTTCCCGCACGACATCCAGCTCTCGGGGAACTTCGAGCACCGGAGCGGGGATCCATGGGCCCGGTGGGTCGTATTCGAGGGTGGTGAAAACGTCGACGAGCTCGAGACGCCCATCGAGCCCTTGAGCTCGAACCGCCTGCCGCACATCAACCTCGTGGACATTCGGCTCCAGAAGGGCTTTCGTTTTGCGGATTCCCAGCAAGTTCAACTCCGCCTGAACATCTACAACATACTCAACCAGACACCCGCGACGGAGATCGAGGTCTTTTCCGGGTCCTCATTCGGGAGGGTGTTGGAGACGTTGCTGCCCCGGATCATTGATTTCCAGATTCAGTACCGGTTCTGATCCTAAAACGAGGTTGAAGGATACTGAGGTTGAAGGATACTGAGGTCCAGGTCGCCCGGATCCGGGCGACCTGGACCTCATTGACGCTATTCAGTTCAAGTGACTTTGTATTGAATGGACTTGGAACGTTGCGTCTAGTCGTCCATTCAGCTGCAAGGCGAGCAGGAGGAAGCTTAGGTTGTAGTTTTGTTGTTTTTGGCTAGCAAGCCATCAGTGAGTCCGCCTCGTTCGATCGACTTCGGATAGGGGGGGAGGAGGCATAGGTGTTCAAACAAACTCACTTTCAAACGGTACGTTTAGTTCTGAGTCTGCTGCTCGCCATGGGTCTGTCGGCGACCGCGGGCTGGGCGCAGCTTCAGCAGGCGGGAGAAGACTGGGCCGAGCCGCCCACGGGTACGGTAGCGATCCGTGCGGCTCGTTTGTTCGACGCGAACACGGGCACGATGTTGGAGAACCAGGTGGTGTTGGTAGAGCGTGACCGAATCGCCGCAGTCGGTTCGGACGTGCGTATCCCGCCCAATGCCACAGTCATCGATCTGGGCGGGGCGACGATGATGCCGGGCTTCATCGATTCCCATCTGCACATCACGCCGAGAGGGGAACAATCGGTCTCGTACAAGACGCTCAGGGCTTTGCGCCAGGCCCAGAACGACCTTCTCGCCGGCATCACGACCGCCATCGATATGAGCGGTCGGAACACGTTCATCCCCATCGACATCCGCTATGCCATCAACCGGGGGGTCACCTGGGGTCCGCGGTTGCAGGTTTCCGGTCACGAGATCACGCAGCGGGATCGGAACGCGGGACCGCCGCCCTCGGTCGTCAGCTCAGATCCGTTCCCGAATGAGTTCTTCATAGCGGGTCCCTGGTCGGCACGTCACGCGGTGCGGAAGCTGAAGCACTACGGTGCGGATTGGATCAAGATTTACAACGGCCAGGACTTCATTGGTGACGAGCACCAGCACTTCTATCCGGACGGCACCATGTTGGGCGTCCAGTCAGTGACGATGGAAGAGCTGGAGGCGATCGTCGACGAGGCGCACCGGCGCGGCATGAAGGTCGCCTGCCATGCGTATGGGGGACCGGGTCTTCCCGATTGCATCAACGCGGGAGTGGATAAGATCGAGCACGGCAACGAGTTGACGGACGCGCTTGCCCAGACGATGGTCCAAAAGGGCATCACCATGTCGTACACGCTTCAGAACATGCTCAATACGGACGAGTCCGATCTGCCGCGCACCGGGGGCAAGGCGAGCCGGTTGAGTCTGACGAAACAGAGCATCCCGATTGCCATGCGCAATGGCGTCAACATTGCCTTTGCCAGCGACATGAACCCGCCGAGACACGGGCAGCAGGTTACGCAGTTCGCCCACTACGTGGATTTCGGGATGACCCCGGCGCAGGCACTGCAGATAGCGATGATGGGTGCGGCCAAGGCGTTGAACTATGGCTGGGATGACCGGGTCGGAAGCCTGGAGGTTGGGAAGTACGCGGACGTGATTGCGACGGCGGGGAACCCCCTGGAGGACATCACGGAGACGGAGCGGGTGAAGTTCGTGATGAAGGGCGGGGTGGTTTATAAGAACGAGCTGACTGGGACACCCACTGCCGTGACATCAGCCGGACGATAGGCTCGACGTCCCTAATTTTTTTCGTCCAGACTATGGAGGTTTCATGATGAATCGTTTTACAGAGATGGACCGGCGCGAGGTGCTTCAGGCCCTCGGCTTGGGTGGAGCGACAGCCCTGGCAGCGGGCTCCGTTCCGTTTGCCATAGGGGCTGCTCGGGCGGCCTCGGCCGCGCAGGCCAGCGGGGCTGGAATGAGTTTTCCGGTGGCCAACGTACAGCACCTTTCGTTGCAGGTTGACGACTACGTCCGGAGCCGCGACTTCTACATCAACGTGTTCGGCATGCGGGACGCCTGGGACAACGGAACGCAGTGTGCGCTCGAGTTCGGAAGTCCCGAGATACCGAGTGGCTTCTACATTCGGGCGGGCCGCGAGGGCGGGCCGGGATTGGTGGGTCACATCGCGTTCGGGATCACCAACATCATGCCTCATCTGGACGCGATGAAAGTCGAAATGGAGCGTCGTCAGCTGGCCAACATTCGTCCAGACGGCGAACACGGCTGGATTGCCGACGATCCGAATGGCTACATGCTCAACACCTGGGTTCCCGCGGAGCCAAGCCATGCCATGTATCCTGGAGCCGCCCGGCCGTGCGCGGTTGCAGAATCGGCAGAGTGTCATGATGCGTTTCAGGCCGGCCTCAACACGGAGGCTCTCGAGGCGGCCCCAACGCCGGACGGGAGCTCGTTCAAGGCCTTCGCTTTCAACTACCTGGTGCTCAATTGTGCCGATTTGGACAAGGGCCGAGAGTTCTACGAGAACTGCATGGGGATGAAGGTGATTCAGAACCAAGCCGATCAGGTGATACTGCGGTTCTATCAAGAAGCCCTCGTTCTCCGTCCGGCCGGGGGCGACGGTACGCCGTACCTCAAACACTATGCCTTCGCGATCGAGAACTACGATCATGCTGCGGTGAAGGCTGAGCTCGACCGTCTCGGTCACGAGGCCAAGGAGCACACCGACCGATCCTGGACGATTACGGATCCGGACGGTATACAAGTCGAGATCGGCGGATGGGGATTGCCTGAATATATTGCGAGCACAGGAGTTCTACTTTGAATGGGAGTCTTTGTATGAAACGAATGACCGGAATTTTGCGAGTGGTTGCCATCGCTCTGGCTGTGGCGGGTTCCTTGTCTGTTTTTGCTAGCGTTGTTTCGGCACAAGCCTTTGAGAGAGACCACGGTTTCGCGGAGCGGCTCTACGTCCTGGATGGGGGCGTGGGGCACGCGGGCAACAAGTCGAGCTGGACGAACATGATGGACGCGGACGGCACGGCGATCGATATCTCGGCGCCTTGCTTTCTGATCCAGCACGCGAGTGGCTACATGATGTGGGACACCTGCCCCAATGACATCATCGCCGAGATGTCGCCGCCCGGTTACGCGTCAAGGGGGGCTGCCGGCATCCGATGGGAAAAGACCCAGACGGTGGCGTCACAGCTTCAAACGCTCCAGGTCGCTCCGGCGGATGTCAAATACGTCGGGATATCGCACTCGCATGCCGACCACACCGGCAATGTGGAGATGTTCCCGGACTCGACCGTGTTGATTCAAAGGCTCGAGTATGAGAATGCGTTCCAGGGGTCGGGCGCGCCGACCGGTCCCCCCAGGCTCGATGCGCCGGTCTTCTCACGGAGTCATCCGGTGAAGCTGGTAGATGGCGACTTGGATGTGTTCGGCGACGCGAGCGTGATCGTCGGTTGGGTGGGTGGCCATACGCCTGGCAGTCAGATCGCGATGGTGAACCTTCGCGAGACGGGTTGGGTGATTTTGAGCGGAGACGCGGTTCACACCCAGGAAAACTTCGACAACCGCTGGATTCCCCGCATCGCAAGAGAAGACATCGTGAATCGACTCGACGTCTTGGCGGCCTATTGGCGCATCCAGGATCTCATAGACCACTACAACGCGCAGCTTTGGATCCAGCACGACGTGGGTCAGTACAACTCGCTCAAGAAATCGCCCGAGTTCTACAAGTAGGGCCGGCCTATGATCAGCGTCCCGGGCGGTGAATGGAAGCACCGCCTTGGACTCGGGTATCGTTCGTGCCCTTCTATCGTCGACGAGTCCCTTTGAAGATCGCCGACTTGGGGGTCGCCTGAATTCCTTGCAGGCATGGGGAGTTCATTTATCAAGGGGAGTTTTTTTATGAAACGAATGACCGGAATTTTACGAGTGGTTGTCATCGCTTTGGCTGTTGCGGGTTCTTTGTCTGTTTTTGCTCGCGTCGTTTCGGCGCAAGCCTTTGAGAGAGACCACGGTTTCGCGGAGCGGCTCTACGTCCTGGATGGGGGCGTAGGGCACGCGGGCAACAAGTCGAGCTGGACGAACATGATGGACGCGGACGGCACGGCGATCGATATCTCGGCGCCTTGTTTTCTGATCCAGCACGCGAGTGGCTATATGATGTGGGACACCTGCCCCAATGACATCATCGCCGAGATGTCGCCGCCCGGTTACGGGACGAGGGCTGCCGCCATCCGCTGGGAAAAGACCCAGACGGTGGCGTCACAGCTTCAAGCGCTCCAGGTCGCTCCAGCGGATGTCAAATATGTCGGGATATCGCACTCGCACGCCGACCACACCGGCAATGTGGAGATGTTCCCGGACTCGACCGTGTTGATTCAAAGGCTCGAGTATGAGAATGCGTTCCAGGGGTCGGGCGCGCCGACCGGTCCCCCCAGGCTCGATGCGCCGATCTTCTCGCGGAGTCATCCGGTGAAGCTGGTGGACGGCGACTTGGATGTGTTCGGCGACGCGAGCGTGATCGTAGGTTGGGTGGGTGGCCACACGCCTGGCAGTCAGATCGCGATGGTGAACCTTCGCGAGACGGGTTGGGTGATTTTGAGCGGAGACGCGGTTCACACCCAGGAAAACTTCGACAACCGCTGGATTCCCCGCATCGCAAGAGAAGACATCGTGAATCGACTCGACGTCTTGGCGGCCTATTGGCGCATCCAGGATCTGATGGACCACTACAACGCGCAGCTTTGGATCCAGCACGACGTGGGTCAGTACAACTCGCTCAAGAAATCGCCCGAGTTCTACAAGTAGTGGAAACAAGCTTGGTACTGCTCTTCCGTTCATGAGTTTATCGGTTGAAGAGGGGCGTGAGCCAAATAGGAGGCTCATCGCAATGGAGGAATTATCATGGGAACCAAATATTCGGGACTGCCTGGGGATCCTGAGCTGGGAAGAATGAATCGGCGCCATGTGCTTCGCGCGTTGGGCCTGAGCGCCACGGGAGCGGCCCTTGCCGCGTGCGGGCCGGGCGGCGGGGACGTATCCGACTCGACCGACATGCCGGCAGATGAGCTCGGCCAGACTTTCCCCGTGGTCAACGTGCAGCACCTGTCATTGGCGGCCGCCGACTACGTCAAGAGCCGGGATTTCTACATCAACGTGTTCGGAATGAAGGACGCCTGGGACAACGGGAGTGGATGTGCGCTCGAGTTCGGGAGTCCCGGCGTGCCCAACGGCTTCTACATCCGCCCGGTCCGGGAGGGTCGCGAAGCGGGCGTCGGCCACATCGCGTTTGGGATACCAAACATCACAGTCCATCTGGATGCCATGAAAGTCGAAATGGAGCGTCGTCAGCTCGAGAACATCCGGCCAGACGGTGAACATGGCTGGATTTCCAACGATCCGAACGGCTACATGCTCAACACCTGGGTTCCCGCCGAGCCAAGCCACGCCATGTTTCCGGGAGCGGCCAGGCCGTGCCGTCCAGCGCCGGACGGTCCAGGCGCAGACTCAGCGGAGTGCCATGAGGCCTTCGAGGCCGGCCTCAACACGGAAGCTATCAAGGCGGCGCCGACGCCGGACGGCAGCTCGTTCAAGGCCTTCGCTTTCAACTACGTCGTGTTGAACTGCGCCGATATCGCCAAGGGCCGGGAGTTTTACGAGAACTGTCTGGGGATGAAGGTGATTTACGACCAACCCGAGCAGGCGTTCCTGCGGTTCGGGCAAGAAACCCTCATCCTCCGCCCGGCCGGCGCCGATGGCGTGGCCCATGTCAATCACTATGGGTTCGCGATCGAGAACTACGATCACGCCGCGGTGAAGGCCGAGTTGGACCGTCTGAGCCTCGATCCCAAGCCCCACACCGACCGTTCCTGGACCATCATGGACCCGGACGGTATGCAGATTGAGATCTCGGGATGGGGGTTCCCTGAGTATCTCGCGAACGAGTGCCAGGGCGCCGCAGCGAGCTGCCCGACGACGTGAGTAGCTGACAACTCAGCAGGATTTCCGGCGGTATTTCCGCCGCTGCCAGGAGATGTCCATTCTCTAACGGGAACTACGAGTCCAGGAGGACGAACGAATGAGTAATGCAAGACGTGATTTTCTGGCTGGGCTGGCGGCGGTCGCCGGCACGTCCTTGCTGCGCACTCGCTGGGCGGAAGGCCAGGAGAGAGATCCAGGGGACGCCTGGTATTCAACCTACCGGCGGTTCCACTACAACAAGCCGATCATCGACGCGCACTACCACTGGTATCCTCAGGAGTTCGTCGACCTCATGGTGGAGGAGGGCGGCGCCAACGGCGCCACCATCCTTGGGCCGAATGAAGAAGGCAGCTTCACGGCCCGGCTGGCAGAAGGTGCGGGCTACGCTGGCGGAGGAGGCTCGACGTTTCGCCGTGAGATGCGGGATTTCGACATCATGTTCAAGCAGATGGATGACCGCGACGTCAACATGTACGTCCTCACGATGACCCATCCGCACATGAACTGGGCGCCACCCGAGTTCGGATTGAAGCTCGCGCAGACATACAACAACGCCAACTCTGCGGCGCACGTCAAGTACCCGCACCGCCTCATCGGTAGCATGCTTCTGCCGATGCAGGCTCCGGAGCTCGCGGTGCAGGAAGTGGAGCGCGCCGCGAAACTGCCCGGCATGAAGGCGGTGCAAATTGCAGAGAACATCAACGGTACCAACCTGCACAACAAGAGGTTCTGGCCGATTTATGAACGGATAGAGGCCCTGAATCTGCCGATCCTTCTGAAGAATATCAACCCGATGCATTTCCGCCTGACCGAGGAAGACTTCTCGATGGTCAACTTCCTAGGCAACCCATTCGAAGCGACCACGGTGTGCACGGCGCTGATGATGGGGGGCGTATTGGATGCGTTTCCCAGTCTCGATTTATACTTGCCCCACGCCGGTGGCTTTTTCGCTTTCGTCACTCCGCGAATCGACCACGCCATGAGGCGAAACAGGGGCTCGGCACAGTTCCAGCATATGAAGCTGCCTCTGGCGAGCGACTATCGGCGGCGCTTTCATTACGACCTCATCATGCACAGCCCACAGCTCATGCGTTATTTGATCGATCTGGTGGGGGCGGACCGCGTGGTGTGTGGCACCGACTATCCCCAGGGCATGGGCATCATGCAGCCGGTAGACTACGTGGAGTCGATACCGGGGATCACAAAACGCGAGGCCGAGACGATTCTCTGCGACAACCCGGCCCGACTGCTCAGGCTTTGAGGTTGCACCATTTCCAAGGAGGAGAAGAATGAGTACTGCGAGACGCGATTTTCTGGTGGGGCTGGCAGCTTTTGGTGGAGCCTCCTTGTTGCGCCCCATGGGCGCGCAAGCGCAGGAGCGGGATCCGGGAGACCAGTGGTATTCGTCATACAGGCGGTTCAACTACAACAAGCCGATCATCGACGCGCACTATCACTGGTATCCGCCAGATTTCATCGATCTCATGGTAAAGGAAGGGGGCGCCAATGGCGCCACCATCTCCGGGCCGGATGAAGAAGGCAATTACTCCGCGAAGGTGCCAGGCGCGGACCACTATGCCGCGAACGGTTCTCGCTTCCGCCGTGAGATGCGGGATTTCGACATCATGCTGAAGCAGATGGATGACCGCGACGTCGACATGTACGTCCTCACGATGACCCATCCGCACATGAACTGGGCGCCGCCCGAGTTCGGGCTGAAGCTCGCGCAAACGTACAACAACGCCAACTCGGCGGCGCACGTCAAGTACCCGGACCGCTTCTACGGCAGCATGCTGCTGCCCATGCAGGCCCCGGAGCTGGCGGTGCAGGAGGTGGAGCGTGCCGCGAAACTGCCCGGCATGCGCGCGGTGCAGATGGCGGAGAACATCAACGGGACGAACTTGCATGACAAGAAGTTCTGGCCTGTCTATGAAAGGATCGAGTCGCTGAACCTGCCGATCTTTCTGAAGAACATCAATCCCATGCATTTCCGCCTGATCGAGGAAGATTTCTCGATGCTCAACTATCTCGGAAACCCGTTCGAAGCCACTACGGTATGCACGGCGCTGATGATGGGAGGCGTATTGGATGCGTTTCCGACGCTCGATTTCTTCTTACCCCACGCGGGGGGCTTTTTCGCTTTCGTCACTCCGCGGATCGACCACGCCATGAGGCGGAACCGGGGCTCGGCGCAGTTCAAACACATGAAGCAGCCCCTGGCGAGCGACTATCGGCGCCGTTTCCACTACGACCTCATCATGCACAGCCCGCAGCTCATGCGGTATCTGATCGACCTGGTGGGGGCGGACCGCGTCGCCTGTGGCACCGACTATCCCCAGGGCATGGCCGTCATGCAGCCAGTGGACTACGTCGAGGCGATACCCGGGATCACCCAGCGAGAAGCCGAGACGATTCTCTGCGACAATCCGGCACGACTGCTCAGGCTGTCAGCTCAAGCCAGCTCTCGGACCGAAGGGAAAAAGGGTCTGCCAGACAGGGCACCGTTGTAGGCTCGCCCAGAGTCGCAAGGAGGTAGATATGTCGAGACGGATGGGCCAACTCGTCCACCGCTCGCTGCTCCCCTTTGCGCCCTTCGCGATCGCCTTCATCATGACGGCGGGGCTCGATCCCCGCCTATATCAAGATGACGGCAAGGGCCAGAGTTGCACGCTCTGCCAGAACTGTACTCTATGCAAGGTTGGCGGTCAGCCGACTCTGCTCGCTACGCCGTCATTTACCGTGGGCCCGCCACGGTTCCTCCGGAGCTCGGGGCCCGGCGCGTGCGAGCCTGGCGAGCGCCAGGTCATGAGCTCCGAGAGCGCCACTCGCGCTCCGCCAGCCTAATCTTCCCGTATTCCACCATGCAGGGCGTCGTCGCAAGAAACTCTTGCGCCTCTCGCCGTCAGTTCGTGAAGAATTGCCATGGGAACGTTCATACGCAGTGTGTCTATTTTCGTTTTGATTTTCATTGGGTTGTTGGTCGGGAGCCCGAGCCAGGCCCAGGGTGCCGGGAGTATCTCGGGAATCATCGTTCTGGAAGAAAATGGAGAGCCGGTTCGTGGAACCTTGATCTTGCTCGTCGAGTTGGGAGTCACTGCGACGACGAACGACGAAGGGCGGTTCACGTTCCAAGCCGTGCCGATGGGTGACTACCACCTTCTCGCGCAGAGACAGCACCTCACGACGGAGAGACAGAAAGTATCGATTGCTGCGGGGGAGACGGTCGAAGTGAATTTTTCCCTGGAGCTCTCGCCCGTGCACGAGTCGGTCACCGTCACGGTGGGCGCGGGTGGTGAGACGACGGCTCTCGAGGCCTTCAACAGCGTGACGTCACTGGACTCAGTCGATCTGATCAAGAATATGTCGGGCCGGCTGGGCGAGATCCTGGCGGAAGAGCCGGGAGTCGCCAATCGCAGCTTCGGAGCGGGTGCTAGCCGGCCCATCATCCGCGGTTTCGACGGAGACCGGGTCCTGGTCATGCAGGACGGTATCGGTACGGGAGATCTCTCGCACTCATCAGGGGATCACGGAATATCGCTCGATCCCTCTGGCTTGGAGCGCCTCGAGGTGGTCAAGGGACCGGCGACCTTGCTCTACGGCAGTAACGCCATCGGAGGCGTCGTCAACGCCGTGACGCCGCACGAAAGCTTCGTTCGCACGAAGCCGGAGGGCTTGCGGGGACAAGTGACCGCCGACGGTGGGACGGCCGACAAGCAGGCGGGAGTCAACGGTCAGTTTCAATACGGTGAAGGGAATTGGGGCGTCTTTGGTGGCAGCAGCGGACGACGCACCGATGACTACGATTCCCCCGAAGGACGGGTGGAGAACTCGGACTCCCGACTCGCAAACGGCCGGGTTGGGGTCGGCTACTACGCCGAGAGGGCCTACGTGAGTTTCGGGTATCAGTTCGAAGATAGCCGATACGGAGTGCCCTTCCGTGGAGAGCTCGAGGCGCCCGGCGAGGGGCTTCTCATCGATCTCGACATCGCCCGACAGACGGCGCGGGTCGACCTGGGTTTACGGAGCTTGGAGAACCGCTTCGTGAACACACTTCGTGTGGCCTTCAACTACGTCGACCACTCGCAGGACGAGTTCGCGATCAAAGACGGGAGGGAGACGCTCGGCACCGCATTCGACAATCAGACATTCGTGATTCGTGCCGAGGTCGAGCAACATCAAACCGCCCGTTTGAAAGGGAAGTTCGGTGTGTGGGCAAACTTCCGAGACTTCACCTCGTCAGGTGAGGAGGCGCTGGCTCCTCCCACGAAGCGAGACGCCTTCGCCGCGTTCGCCTATGAAGAGCTGCGGGTGGGCGCGGCGGCACGGCTTCAGTTCGGAGCCCGCCTGGAGGTCAATGACTATCAACCCGACGCGAGAGTAGAGGACGAGGGCGGGCACGGGGGGGGAGAGGTGGCAGAAAACCTGGAACCTCCAGAGGCGCTAACCCGCTCGTTCACCGGCTTGTCGGGCTCGGTGGGCCTTCATGTCGAACTGGGCAGCAATATGGCCCTGGTAGCCAACTTCACTCGCTCTTATCGGGCTCCCGCGCTCGAAGAGCTCTATAACTTCGGTCCCGATGCCGGATCGCTCACTTTCGTCATCGGTGATTCGAACTTGGGGCGCGAGGCGAGCCTCGGCTTGGATCTCAGCGTCAGGAACCAGTCACGCTGGCTCCAAGGTTCGATCGACTTCTACTACTACGCCATCGACGACTTCGTCTTCCAAGCGTTCACCGACGAGCTCATCGGTGGCTTTCGCGTGGCCCCTGCCCTTCAAGCCAATAGCCGATTCAAGGGCGTCGATGGGAAAGCAGTCTTCCATTTTCATCGCTATCTGTGGCTCGATCTCGGCGCGGGCTACGTCAACGCCAAGCTGACCGATACCGACGAGCCCCTGCCTCGAATCCCGCCGTTTCATGGGAGCATTGGCCTCGATGCGAGCTACAAGGGGCTCAGCGTGAAGCCCGAGTTGGTCTTGACCGCCGACCAAGATCGCGTCTTTGGTGACGAGACGCCTACTGCCGGGTCTACGGTCCTAAACGTCACCGGCTCCTATACTCTCGCCCGGGGGCACATCGCCCACATCTTCGCGGCCAGGGGCTACAACCTCACCAATGAGCTCTACCGGAACCACACATCTTTCATCAAGGATTTCGCCCCCGAGATCGGGAGGGGTGTCAAAGTGAGCTACTCCTTGCGGGTCTTTTGAGTGCGCTCCCCGTTGAGATACGTGACGAAGATGCGTGCCCTCGTCGCGAAATACGCCCGTAGCATGATGATCGTGCTCGTGGTTCAGCATGGACTATCGTCTCAACAGCCTGTGGTTGCGGCGACAAGAGCTCAGGCGCGCGGCGACGATTCGACGGTCACCACCGGAGCTCTCTCCGGTCCCGAGCCACCGGCTGTCATCGTTCGCGACGCGGACGGACATGCAACGATCCGGGCGATACGACTCGACGAGCCGGTACAGCTGGACGGCGTGCTGGACGAGGAGGTCTATCAGCGAGTATTGCCGGTCGACGATTTCATCCAATCCGTGCCTATCGACGGGGCGCCGGCGACGGAGAAGACCGAGGTGTGGGTGATGTTCGACACCGAGTCCATCTACGTGGCGGCGCGCTGCTGGGACTCGGCTCCGCCTAGCGAATGGGTGGCCAACGAGTACCGGCGCGACCTGACCAGGCAGAATGATACCTTCGGCGTGGCCTTCGACACATACCGCGATCGCCGAAACGGCTTTATCTTCTACGCCAACCCGGTCGGGGCTCGTGCCGATTATGCCGTCACCGAGGAGCAGGCGAATTTCGACTGGAACCCTGTCTGGGACGTGCGGATCGGCCGGTTCGAGGGAGGATGGATGGTCGAGCTGGAGGTGCCTTTCAAGTCGCTTCGATTTCGGCCAGGCGCTGAACAGGTATGGGGGATCCAGCTCCGGCGAGTGATCCGGCGGAAGAACGAGTGGGCGTATCTGAACCGCGTTCCCCCTTCCGCCTCCGGTCCCGGTGGATTCACCCGCATCTCCTTTGGCGGGACGCTCGTTGGCATGCAGGTGCCGACTGGTAGCAAGAAGTTCGAAGTGAAGCCCTACGCCATCACACGCCTGACGACGGACCGGCAGGCAGATCCGCCGATCTCGAACTCGTTTGATGGCGACTTCGGCATTGATGCCAAGTATGGCGTGACCGCGAACCTGACCGCCGATTTCACGTACAACCCAGACTTCGCGCAGGTGGAGGTGGACGAGCGTCAGGTCAACCTCACGCGCTTCAGCCTGCAGTTCCCGGAAAAGCGCGAGTTCTTTCTAGAGGGGCGGGGCCTGTTCGACTTCGGCCGCGGGGCGAGAGGAGCAGGAGGAGGAGGCGGCGGTGGCGGCCGTGGCGGCGGAGGCCGTGCGCGAGCGACCGCGGTCGAGCCGCTCCTGTTCTACTCGCGGCGAATCGGCCTTGAGCAGAGCGGGGCCGTGCCGCTTGATTTTGGCGCGCGGCTGACTGGGAAGGCGGGGAGGTTCGGTATTGGGGCGATGAACATTCAGGCGAGTGACGATCCGGCGGGGGTCGTGCCACCCACGAATTTCACCGCCTTGCGTGTGAAGCGCGATGTGCTGCGCCGCAGCGTTGTCGGGGCGATGTTCACGAACCGGTCGAACTCGGTCTTGGCGGGGTCGGGCTCGAATCAGGCCTATGGCCTCGACGCGCTGTTCTCGTTCTATGAAAACCTCTTCTTCTCGGGGAACTACGCCCGGACGCAAACGCCCGGGCTCGAGACGCAGGATACCAGTTACCAGGCGAAGTTCAGCTATACCGGCGACCGTTATGGTGCCGAGCTCGGTCACCTCTTGGTCGGCGCCCACTTCAATCCAGAGGTGGGTTTCGTTCGTCGCAGCGATTTTCGTCGCAACTATGCATTGGCCCGGTTCAGCCCCAGGCCTTCGATGGAATTGGTCCGGAAGTTCACGTTGGAGGGCAGCCTCGAGTACCTCGAGAGCGTTGCTGGTGCGCTCGAGACTCGCGTGCAGCAAGGTGTTTTCAGGACGGAGTTCGAGAACAGCGACGTGCTGTCGGTGCAAGCGAGGAACAACTACGAGCTGCTCGTGGAGCCGTTTGACATTAGCTCCACTCCAGAGGTGACGATCCCGCCGGGCGGTTATAGTTTCAGCGACGTTCTCCTGTCCTACCAGCTGGGCACCCAGCGCCGGGTGAGCGGCACGCTGTCGGGGCAGGTTGGCAACTTCTACGATGGCACTATTAGAGCCCTCACCTTTGGCGGCCGGATTGCGGTCAAGGCGAATCTCTCGGTTGAGCCGACGGTATCGGTCAGCCGGGTCGAGTTACCGCATGGGGACTTTACGGACACGCTTGTTGTTGCTCGGGTCGACTACGCCTTCACGCCACGAATGTTCCTTGGGGGACTGCTTCAATACAGCTCGCGCGACAGTACGTTTGGCAGCAACATCCGGTTTCGATGGGAGTACCATCCAGGGAGCGAGATGTTCGTGGTCTATACGGATGCGCGCGACACGATGCTTTCGGGCTATCCAGCGCTCGAGAACCAGGCTTTCGTAGTGAAGATCAACAGGCTGTGGTGGTTCTGATATCTGTGATGGCCAATCGGGCGGTCGCGCTAGGATACGCTATGGAGATGCGTGCCCTCGTCGCGAAATACACCCGTAGCATGATGATCGTGCTCGTGGTTCAGCATGGACTATCGTCTCCGCAGCCTGTGGTTGCGGCGACCCAGGCTCAGGCGCAGGGCGACGATTCGACGGTCACCACCGGAGCTCTCTCCGGTCCCGAGCCACCGGCTGTCATCGTTCGCGACGCGGACGGACATGCAACGATCCGGGCGATACGACTCGACGGGCCGCTGCAGTTGGACGGCGTACTGGACGAGGAGGTCTATCAGCGAGTATTGCCGGTCGACGATTTCATCCAATCCGTGCCTAACGACGGGGCGCCGGCGACGGAGAAGACCGAGGTGTGGGTGATGTTCGACACCGAGTCCATCTACGTGGCGGCGCGCTGCTGGGACTCGGCTCCGCCTAGCGAATGGGTGGCCAACGAGTACCGGCGCGACCTGACCAGGCAGAATGATACCTTCGGCGTGGCCTTCGACACATACCGCGATCGCCGAAACGGCTTTATCTTCTACGCCAACCCGGTCGGGGCTCGTGCCGATTATGCCGTCACCGAGGAGCAGGCGAATTTCGACTGGAACCCTGTCTGGGACGTGCGGATCGGCCGGTTCGAGGGAGGATGGATGGTCGAGCTGGAGGTGCCTTTCAAGTCGCTCCGATTTAGGCCAGGTGCGGAACAGGTATGGGGGATCCAGCTCCGGCGAGTGGTCCGGCGAAAGAACGAGTGGGCGTATCTGAACCGCGTTCCCCCTTCCGCCTCCGGTCCCTTCGGATTCACCCGCATCTCCTTTGGCGGGACGCTCGTTGGCATGCAGGTGCCGACTGGTAGCAAGAAGTTCGAAGTGAAGCCCTACGCCATCACACGCCTGACGACGGACCGGCAGGCAGATCCGCCGATCTCGAACTCGTTTGATGGCGACTTCGGCATTGATGCCAAGTATGGCGTGACCGCGAACCTGACCGCCGATTTCACGTACAACCCAGACTTCGCGCAGGTGGAGGTGGACGAGCGTCAGGTCAACCTCACGCGCTTCAGCCTGCAGTTCCCGGAAAAGCGCGAGTTCTTTCTAGAGGGGCGGGGCCTGTTCGACTTCGGCCGCGGGGCGAGAGGAGCAGGAGGAGGAGGCGGCGGTGGCGGCCGTGGCGGCGGAGGCCGTGCGCGAGCGACCGCGGTCGAGCCGCTCCTGTTCTACTCGCGGCGAATCGGCCTTGAGCAGAGCGGGGCCGTGCCGCTTGATTTTGGCGCGCGGCTGACTGGGAAGGCGGGGAGGTTCGGTATTGGGGCGATGAACATTCAGGCGAGTGACGATCCGGCGGGGGTCGTGCCACCCACGAATTTCACCGCCTTGCGTGTGAAGCGCGATGTGCTGCGCCGCAGCGTTGTCGGGGCGATGTTCACGAACCGGTCGAACTCGGTCTTGGCGGGGTCGGGCTCGAATCAGGCCTATGGCCTCGACGCGCTGTTCTCGTTCTATGAAAACCTCTTCTTCTCGGGGAACTACGCCCGGACGCAAACGCCCGGGCTCGAGACGCAGGATACCAGTTACCAGGCGAAGTTCAGCTATACCGGCGACCGTTATGGTGCCGAGCTCGGTCACCTCTTGGTCGGCGCCCACTTCAATCCAGAGGTGGGTTTCGTTCGTCGCAGCGATTTTCGTCGCAACTATGCATTGGCCCGGTTCAGCCCCAGGCCTTCGATGGAATTGGTCCGGAAGTTCACGTTGGAGGGCAGCCTCGAGTACCTCGAGAGCGTTGCTGGTGCGCTCGAGACTCGCGTGCAGCAAGGTGTTTTCAGGACGGAGTTCGAGAACAGCGACGTGCTGTCGGTGCAAGCGAGGAACAACTACGAGCTGCTCGTGGAGCCGTTTGACATTAGCTCCACTCCAGAGGTGACGATCCCGCCGGGCGGTTATAGTTTCAGCGACGTTCTCCTGTCCTACCAGCTGGGCACCCAGCGCCGGGTGAGCGGCACGCTGTCGGGGCAGGTTGGCAACTTCTACGATGGCACTATTAGAGCCCTCACCTTTGGCGGCCGGATTGCGGTCAAGGCGAATCTCTCGGTTGAGCCGACGGTATCGGTCAGCCGGGTCGAGTTACCGCATGGGGACTTTACGGACACGCTTGTTGTTGCTCGGGTCGACTACGCCTTCACGCCACGAATGTTCCTTGGGGGACTGCTTCAATACAGCTCGCGCGACAGTACGTTTGGCAGCAACATCCGGTTTCGATGGGAGTACCATCCAGGGAGCGAGATGTTCGTGGTCTATACGGATGCGCGCGACACGATGCTTTCGGGCGATCCAGCGCTCGAGAACCAGGCTTTCGTAGTGAAGATCAACAGGCTGTGGTGGTTTTGAATCTTCGCGCATCAGCGCAAGCGGCGCGGTAACGACGGGCGCACGTCACTAGCGTGAGGCAGTTCGGACCGGGCCTAGTGGAGCGGGTTTGCGTGTTGGATCCCGGTCCATGAAGTGCGGCCAAAAAGAGTGTCGCTGGTGTCAACTCGATCATCGCCCTGCGCTGCTGCAAGCCGAGCGGCCGCTTCGAGGAGTTCTGGGAGCGACGTGCTCACTGCCATGTAGCCTGACGATGAATGCCTCTCTCACAATCTCTGGCGGGCGCCAGCCGCGAAGAGGCACGGAGAGCGCGGTCAGTTCCGATTGCTCGCAGCGGAGTGCCGATCAGTTCTTTGAAATCTCGCCCTGGCGAGATTCTTATCGAATACAATTATTGTCGCATCGCAAATACAGTGCTCGGCATGACGCAGTCTCGCTCGCACGAGGGACAGCCTCGCGGTCGGTGATGGGCCCAAGTGGAAACCGAATGGTGCTTCGAGAAGTCGGGGAGCGCACTCACTGTTCAACGATGGAGTCTCATCTCACAATCCTGATGTGCGCCCGGTAGCGACGCTTCGCGTCCCTCAGCGGGACAGCGGCGATGCGGATGGCGAATGAAAGACGATACACGCGAGGATGACCCAGGGGGGTTGACCGGGCGAGACGCCCCCTCAAAACTCGAGAGCTATCGTGAGGTTGTCGAAGTCTCTCCGATCGTGATCGTGCCCACGCCATCTTGGATCACGATGTTGGTTCCGAAAGGGCGGCTGAGTCTCTGCATGTCCTCGAGAATCTCGGTCACCAGCGGGCCCTCAGCGAGGCGGGGAAATCCCCGGTCCGGTCGCTTGGCTCCGAAGTTGAGCGTAATCGGGGTGAGGGTGACCTGCACCGGAACGCGATCGCGGAACGTAACCTCGGCGACAACCGATTTCCACATGCGGGGGTCGGCCGGCCAGCGGCGGCGATCGAAATCACTGCGGGCGTTGAAGAGCTCCCCCGGCAGGTTCTCGAAGGAGAGGTCGAACAGCTCGTAGTTATCGGCGGGTTGGGGGACGACGAGGTCGTTCTCCATGATGAAATCACCGAGGCTGTAAGCGATCACCTTGCCCTTGTAGATCTCGATGCCACGAAGAATGTGCGGTCCGCTGGCGGTGTAGACGTCCGCCCCGGCGTCGATCGCCGCATGGGCCCACTCCACCACGAAGTCTGCGGGAACCTCGTTATCCGTGCCAGGCAATCCCTCGTGGGCATGGGTGTAGGTCACGACATAGTTCGCAAACTCGCGGGCGTCGCGGATGGCATGGGTGAGCTCCGCTAAGTCACGCGGGTCGGCGGTCGTCACCACGCCCGGTTCCCCCTCCTCGAAGATGAACTCACCGAGGGTCACGGTCTCCCCGGAATCCGCCCTACCCAGCGGCAAGCTTCCCTTCATCTTGCGCAGCGTCTCGAGCGTGGCGGCATCGACGCGATAGCGGGTTTCATGACCTACTGGGGACAGCCCGGGGCGCCCCCGCATGTCGGGCCGTACTCGTCCCGCGGGTGAGGTTGGACGGAAAGAGGACGCAGCGCCGATGAGCGCGACGCGCCCTTTGTCAGTGGTCAGATAGGCTGGGGCGCGCGCCTCGCCCATGTTCTCGCCGAGTCCGGCAAGAACGGCACCACCTTCCCGGAAGACGTTGATCGTATCCAGGATTCCCTGGACGCCGAAGTCAGACGTGTGATTGTTGGCCGACGAGAACAGGTTGAAACCCATCCACTGCAGTCCCTTCAACCGGTCGGGAGGGAAGTGCATCCAGGTGCCGCCCTGTTTCTTGATGGGATAGGCGTTGGGGCCGGCATAGGTGCCTTCCATGTTAAGGACCGCGGCATCAGCGTCCCGGATCAGATCCACCATCCCCATGACTTCGGGATCGCCCTCGCGGTTCTCGGGCGGCGTGATACTGATGGCGTCCCCGGCCATGACCAGACTGAATTCCGGCCAGGATGCCGTTTCTTGCTGGGCAAGCAGTGAACGATCGAGAGGAGAAAACGTCGTGACAACGAAGGCCGCCACCGTCAGCGCGGTCGAGCCGCGGGCCGCTTGAATGAGTCCGGCTTGAGTGATTCTATTCATGGTATCCCCCTTGTCTACGACGTAGACCCGTACTTTCCTTGGATTACCGCCGCCCAGGTGGCAATCCAAGGAAAGCTTCGACCCTCAGTCCTGTCCTATGGCCAGGGAGTCTTTCCGCCGGCTGCAAGAATCGGGTCCACGAACCAGGAATGGCAAGTCGTGCATTGGGTCAACTTGTTTTCGCTCAGCTCGCCAATGCGAAAGTTCGGGGTGCCCTCAGCGCGCTGGGTGTGGCAATTGAGGCAACCGAACATCGTTGCCACGCTGGTGACCTCGGCCATCTGTTCCAATTGGGCGACATCGCCATGGCACGTCTGACACGTCACGTCAAGATGCGCGAGATGATCCCACTTCACTCCCGGGAGGACGGTGTAAACGCGCACCCAGGGGACCGGTTCCTGGGACGTGTCATACTGGGCGAGCTTCTGGATGGCGGGCGTATCCCGGGAAACCGTCGCATGGCACTGCATACACACGCTGGTCGCCGGGAAACCCATCGTAGCCTCTGCGGTCGTCGGGTTCGTGTGGCAGGTCTCACAGTCCATACCCGGCAGGGCCAGATGCGTCTTGTGGCTATAGGGAATCGGTTGCTCGGGGGCGGGAGGTGTCCAGGGACCTATGGCCACCTCTGGCGTTGCGGTCTGGACTGTCGCGGCTCCTACAGGGAGGCTGGAGGTCATTAACATGAATGACACCACCACAAGCCCCGCCGCGCTCGCGACAGCTATCAGACCGAAATTACCGTCTCTTCGTTTCACAAACACACCTCGCGCGTCACTCCGCGTCCTCGGAGACCGTCTCTTCGAGACTCGAACCAAGATCCTTGAGAACCACCATCGCCGCATTTCGCCCGGGCCGTCCCCCGACTCCGCCTCCCGGATAGGTGGTGCCGCCCGTTTGGTACAGGCCGTTAATCGGCATGCGGTGTTGCGCCCAGCCGGGAACCGGTCGCAGTCGACCCGCCTGTGCCGGGCCATCCGTGCCGCCGTGACACGAGCCGTGCCACATCCCCGGGTTCATCCGCTCGATATCGAGGGGAGAAATGACAAACCGCGCCAGGATCTTGTCGTCGGTGAAACTGGGAGCGTGCCTTTGCAGGGCCCTCAGATGCGCATCGGCGACCTTCTCTTTGATCTCATCCCACCGCTGAGGACCCCCGTCGAGCAAGTTGTAGGGCTGCCGGCCCAGGATCCGGATCGTGTGCAGACCCTCCTCCGGCGCTCGAGTCGAATCCACCACGCTGGGCTGCACGACATGCAGGACACAATCCTCCATATCAACCTCACCGGTGTGGAGCTCCAGGTCAAAATGCAGGCAACGCACCGGGTTGTACAGAGTCCGTGAGTGCACGGGCGTCACCGTGCCACCACCTGGGGCCGGATAGACGACCGGTCCCTTCGTGGCATAGAGAGTGTTGAGCCCCGAAGAGCCCGTATCGAAGGTTGCCACCCCCTCGAGGAAGTCGTCCCCCCAAAGCGCTTTGGGCGCCAGGTCCACGAGGCGTTTGATATGCACCGTAGACACCACTGCCTTGGAGGCCCGGTAGGTGCTGCCGTCCGCACACTCCACCCCCGTGCACCGGCCGCCCTCGACGATGAGCTGTACCGTCGGTTTGTTGGTGAGGATCACGCCGCCGTGCGCTTCGATGCAGCGCGCGAGCGCGAGGCATGGCGCACCCGCTCCCCCTTTGGGCGTCGCGGGTGGTCTGGGAGTCCGGGTGGGATAGGCTCGAAGCCCTGTATTGTGTTGGTTGAGACCCACCGGCCAGCTGCCGATCATAAAGGTCTGGACATGTTCGTTCTCGAAGTTGTGTCGGATCACCGCCCATTTGGACATCGCCATCCGGCGCTGCCACATCCCACTGATGGGAGGCGGGGGACTCGCGGGGGGCTCTTCCCAATCGATCGGCCCCTGATATCCTCGAGAAGGCTGACTTTTCCGGAATGCGTCCGCTTGGTCGGCCATCCGCCGATACGTCTCGGCATCTTTCTTCGAGTGCTGTGCAATGGACTCATAGGTCTGATCGAAGTCTTTCCACACCGTGATGCCCGTACCGTCCGGGAAAGGGATATGCTTGATCGGATCGGGGCGGAAGTACTCCAGCCCGTAATCCGCGAGCTTCAGCTCCTTCAGCGCCGGGTTGCTCTGGAGGGACCCGTGATTCGCAGAGCACGTGTCGTGCTTGAAGCCGCGCAACGTCAACTCCGCGTGCTTGGCGCCCCCACCAATCTCCGGCCGGCCTTCCAACACGATTGTGCGAAGACCGGCTTTGGCCAAATAGGCGGCCGTAATCAGGCTATTGTGGCCGGCACCGATGACCACCACATCGAACTGATCGCCGCCACCCCCCGTCTGGCTCGTGGACGCCGTCAGTGTGGTCCGTGTCAAAGCGAGCGGCACGGCCGCTGCTGCGGCTGCGCCCTTCACAAATTTGCGACGTGTGATTGTCTTGCCCATGTCAGCCCTCCTCAAGCGTCACGTCACCCGCGTATTACCTGGTTAGCCTACTCGGCGTCTCCTGACACAAGAATCGACCCCTCGCGACCCAGGTCAGTTTACCAGGGTCAAGGGGTCGACACACAGGCAACTTCGTTAGAACCGGTACTCTACTTCGAAGCTGATAATCCGCGGCAGGATTCTAGCGTTCACCCGGCCGAAGTTCGACCCCGACGCCACAGTCATAGCCGTGGCAATGTCGGTGTTGGTTGCGTTGTGGATGTCCATACGCCCGATCAGCCGTTGCGCCCCCGGCAGAACGAATTGCTTCTCGACGCGGAGGGTCACCAGGTTGAGGTTTGGCAGGCGAATGGAGCCGATCGGCTCGACCCGGAGCTCCAGCGATCCCACATTGTCGGCTCCTCCGAAATCGGCCTCCCGTGCGGTGACGTTCCCGCTCCGGTGCTCGTAGGTCCCCGAGACGAGAATGTCCCAGGGAAAGATATAGGAACCAGAGGCGCGAGCGAGCCACTCCCAGGTTTTGTCCTTCCCGTTGATCTCCGAGTTGGGGTCCACCGTGTTGAACACATCCGCATTGGCCGACAACGGGTAGTTCTTCCTCGTGGCGCTATACGACCCCATGAAGTGCCAGCGGTTCGCGAGCCGCTTCGTCACGAGAAACTCCATCGTGCGGTACCACCCGTCGGCCGCCTTGTCGTTCACGATCGTGGCCTTCTGGAACTCCGCGCCCACCAACTCGTCCGGATAGTCGAAATAGGTGATGTTATTCCCCGTATCATCGGCAGTCCCCACGTCGCCGTCCGGCCCCGGGTCCGGATCCGTAATCGCGATGTTGTAGGCCGAAAAGGGCCGCTCAGTGTTCAGGACCCGCTGCGCGTTCTTGATGCGCCGCTCGAGGAACGTTCCGCGCACGGCCAGCGACGGGAGCAGCTGTCGCTCGAGCGTGAGCGAGAACTCGTCGGTATACGTGGCCTTCTCGTCCGGATTCGCGGAGCCGCCCACGAGCGCACCATCCGCCGCCGCGGAGGACCTAAGGGAGATGAAGTCCGGCCCGTCGAAATCGAGAACCGACTCGCCGTCGTCGAACAGGCGGTTGTTGTTGTTGTCGCGCCAGCGGAAGGAGCCCGTCTCGAGCGCGTTTTGCGCTACCAGGTACAGCTGCTCGGCGAAGCGCATCGTCTGATACCGGCCCCAACCCCCCTTGAGGACGGTCTTGCCGTCGCCAGTGAGGTCATACGCGGCGCGGGCGCGGGGCGCCCAGTTGTTTAAGTCCGTCTGATCCGACCTTGGGAAAGTCTCGGCGGGCCAGAGTTGGGCCGATACCCCATTGGCCGCGACGCGGGTGGCCGCGTTCTCGTAGGCTCGGTCGGCCGCGAAGCGGAGCCCCAGATTCAGGGTGAGCCGGTCCGAGACGTTCCAGCTATCGGCGAAGTAGAAGCCCGTATAAGCGAGGACCAAGTCCGTGACGGTGGCGTAGTTATAGAGCTCAACCCGGTCCGCGCTCCCGCCCCGAAAGCGGAGCCGCATCTCGAGGGCATCGCCCCGTCCGACGTTGTGCCGGTTGGCGGGGGCATTGTAATACTCGACGCCTGCCTTGAACTCATGGTCGCCGCCCCAATCCGGCTTGAAGTAGCTCAGAGAGCCTCTTACCTGCTGCCGACCCTCGAACAGCCGCTCGCAGCAGCGCCGGTTTAGTCCCGTGATCTCCCGGGTGCGGGAATCGAACGTCGCGGTATCTGACGCGTCGCACGCGGCAAAGTCGGTGCCTTCGAGCTGCAGGGCGAAGGGCCCGCCAGGACAGGTCGTGCCCGAATAGCCTTTCCACCGGCCCCAATTCGCCGACGCGACGAGCGCGTCGCCAAAGACGCCCTGCCACTCCACCTTGGCCACGTCGACTTGGTTCCTGAATTGGCGGCGTGATTCCCATGGTGACAGCGCGCTCACGTCCCGTATCTGCGGGCCGCGATTCAACATCAAGAACCCGGTCACCTTCTGCGACTCGGTCAACTGACCGGTCCACTTGGTCGTGTAAAACTTCGCCTTTGAGAAAAAGTCGCAAGGGGTGCCATCCGGCTTGACGCAGTCCAGGACCTCATTTTCGTTCCGCTGGTTGCGGAACGAGCCCCAGAACCAGATCCGGTCTCGGATGAGCCGGCCGCCGATTTCGACCCCGAAGTTGTCCCGAAGCGCGGTGCTCCCGCCGCCCCCTCTTGGCGACGGTTCGGCCTCGAGCGAGCTGCTCGTATACTCGTAGCCTGCCCGGCCCGAGAACTGATTGCCGCCGGTCGGGAAGAGGACGTTGACCGACAAGCCCCGGCTCGGGACCTCGGCAGCATGGTCGAAGGTCGCGGCCGTCGCCTCCTCGGCCCAGCTCAAGTCGAAATAGTTGCCGCTTTCGGTGCTGCGCGGGTTCTTTGTCACCACGCCCTCGACGGCCTGCCAGGTCTGGGCGATCGTGTCCCCGCCGGCTGCCCCAGCGTCCGCTCCACTATTGAGCTGCGGGTTCTGGTTGAGCGAGCTTCCGCCCACCTCGACTCTCGGTCGCGCCCCGGGCACCATGGACAGGATGGAGGCGAGACCGCTGCCCCCGGTCGGAACGAGTTGCAACTCGTCTTCCGTGAGCTGCGTCTGGGTGCTCGTCGAGGTGACGTCCACAAGGGGCGATTCACCGGTGACAGTGACCGTCTCCTCGAGCCCTCCGAGGATCAGCGTGACGTTCAGCCTCGCGCTGAAGCCGACGGTGAGCCGGATACCTTCCCGCTTGAGGGTCTGGAAGCCCGGTAGCGTGTACTCGACCGCATAGATGCCGATAGGCAGGCCCATGAGACGGTACGCACCCTCCGCATCGGACACCGACGTCACACTCGGGACCTGCAAGGCAGGACTCGTCGCCGTGACCGTCGCGCCGGGCAGCACACCCTCGCTTTCGTCGGACACCACTCCGACGATCCGTGCGTCGGTCGAGATTGCCTGGCCCATCGCTTGGCCAGCGAACATACTGAGTAGAATCGCCGCGCCGAGAGCAATCCCTAGCGTCGCACGATATGAAATGCGGTACATGCTTCCCCTCCTGTGTATTACTTTCAGACTCAAAGCCTTCGACCGATCAGCACGTCGCTGATCGGTGCACCCTAATTAGGACAAGCAAAAGCCGGGCCAAAACTCTTGAGAGTGCCGTGGATAGCTAACCGCAATAGTTACAACCAATTACAAGATACTCTCCCATTTCGGGAACCGTCCTGAACCGCCCTTTGATCCAATACGCTGAATCCCACAACAAAAACCCGGATCGCAGGGCGCTACAGTCTCAGCAACCGGGCTGGATTCTCGCAGAGAATCTGCTGGGCCTCCCGCTGCGTGATCATAGGAATCGACTCGACGTACTCTACCGGCCGCCAGACCGCCATGCCTTGCGGCCAGTCCGTTCCGGACGTGACCCTGTCGGCCCCTACGATGTCGATCAACGTCCGCATGTGCTTCGGACTGTGCAAGATGAGGTCGTAGTGGAAGCGCCGCAGATAGTCGCTCATACGGGGCTGCTTCAGGCCGGAGAAGCCGCCGTGCGACATTGTGTAGTCTGTCCGCCACACCAGCCAGGGAAATGCCCCGCCGGCATGCGGTAGGTACACGTCGAGGTTGGGGAACTCGTCCATGGCGCCGCTCAGGACGAGCGACATCGGAGCCACGGTTGCCTCGAACGGATTGCCCAGGCTGTTCATCATGTTGACGCCGCCCTGGTGCAGGCGGTCGGTGCCGAGCGGGTCGATGTTGTGCAGGATCAGCGGTTGATCGAGGGCCTCGGCGCGTTCCCACACCGGCCAGAACCTTTTGTCACCCAGGTTGGTCCCGTTGACGTGCTCCCCCAGGTTGATGCCATGCATACCGGGCAGTTTCACGGCGCGATCCAGCTCTTTCAGCGCCAGCTTCGGGTCCTGTAACGGCAGCATGATGGAGCCCACGAAACGTTTCGGGTACTTGAGGTGGGCTTTGGAGAGGCCGTTGTTCTGGGCTTCCGAAAGCCTCAACCCGAACTCGGGCGGCGCCCAGTAGACCTTCGGATGGGTCATCTGCAGCGCGTGCATGTTGACGCCGCCGCGCTCGTCCATGCCCTTGACCGCCGCCTCGAGGTCCATCTTCTCGTTCTTCGGGTCGAATCCGGAGCCGTTGTAGGGATAGTAGCCCGCTCCCCACGCCTTGAGTCGGTAGGCGCCGTTCTCATTGGGTCCCGTGATCTCGGCGTTATTCGCCCCCCCTTCCTTGACGGCGAGGTCGACGAACTCCTGCGCATAAAAGTGCGTGTGCGCGTCGATGACCGGCTGGCTGTAGGTGAACCGGGCGGGCAACGCCCGCTCACGAAGATCAGGGCGTGGATAAGGCGCGGCCTCTTGCGCCGCGGCGGTGGCCGGCCGAAAAAGCGAAGCCCCACCCACGGCCCCGAGTCCGGCCACAAACTCCCGTCGTCCAATGCTCATGTTTCCTCTCTCCTAATTTTCATTGAATTGTCGGCCCGCTGGAAGTGAATTAGACATAACACCAGGGCCAACGAAAGTTCATATATGATGGTTCGGCCTCAAATGTCAAGCGCACATTGGAAATTTCCGGTTTGTTAAGGAGAGGGCGTTCCCAGCTCATAGGCACAGATCGCGTAGGCCGATGACTCCGTTGGCTGAGCGCTTCCGGCCCCTTGCTTCTTGATCCACACCCATTGATCACTGGCCGGCACATTGAACAACTCGGTGATTGTGGCGTAGATTTCATCAACGTCAAACATGGGTGCCGATGCCCAGGTCAACTGCACCATTCGGGAGCCATCGCTGACTCCCAGTAGCTCCCGTAGCGTATCCGCAAAATAGGCCGAACCCCCTTTCCTCAACCACCGATCTAGGTTTCGTATGTGCTGGATATTCACCTTTCTTGCGAAGCTGCCAATGGCTAGAACGAAACGAACGTAGGCATCCTCGTCTTTGCGATAGTCGCCGAACTTCAGCTTTAGAAGATCGCCGAAGTACCGTTCCATCCCCGAGCCAAATTGAGTCATTACGAGCGACGAGCACACAAAGTCCGCGTGGGACTCGGCAAGAACGTCCTGGGTCTCCAATCCTCTGACAACCTTCACACTTTTTTTGACCGCGTCTTCCAAGGAGTCGCTCTCCTCGACTGCAGAGTCGGCGCCGAGACAAAAGTCCGTCACTACATTTCCTGAGGCATCCAGCCCCAATACTTCAACCGTGCGTCTCGAGTCAGCAGACATTCGCTGAACGGTTCTCTTGGCTGTCTCGACATCTACGTCAACGACCAGCGTATGGCGAAATGTCTTGGCCAGTAATTCGAGCCCGTGTTCACCGAATTCCACACCACTACCGAGGCCCAAGATCGTCGCATCATCGTGGCCGTCGCATCTCTCGATGGACCTGGAAATCATTTCCATGCTTCGTGCGGCATGGAAAGCATAGAGATTGGACCATTTCTTTTGCCAAGTGCCGGTAGCGGTGTTGAACTCATGGAACGTCTTGGCTAATCCCCGGTGAACCACGTTCAGTCCATCTCCTACTGATTGAATTCAGGAAAAGGAGAGCGCAGGCCTCAGAACCGAAACAGCCGGTTGATCTTCACTACGAAGGCACGGTTCTCGAGAGCTGGAAAACCGAGAGCCATCGTATCGCGCTGATCGGTATAGACCACGAATAGCTCGCTGCCTGGTCGATACTCCCACCGAAGGCGCAGGTTGGTGCTCATAGAGTCGTTGCCCGAGTTGTACTGGACGAGCCCACTAACGTACATGCGCGGCGTGAAGCTGTAGTTGGCCCGCAGACGCGCCACTCCCGTCGTGAATTCACCTTCCGGGAGATCGACCCAGTTGACCGAGAAACTCGGTTCCAGGGAGAACTGGGGCAAGACCGCGAGGCGGCCCGAGGAGAGACCGAACGCCGAGATGTCCCCGTCGTAGAACTGTCCGTGCCGGACGGAGAGGGATCCGTTGAGCCGGCGCTGGCCTCCAAGGGTATAGGAAACTACAACGTCGCTGAAGTCATAGCCGCCCGGCGGAATCGTCACCCCGTCCGCGATGTCGAAGGGCTCGACGAGCAACTCGTAGTTCCCGGTCACGCCGACTCTGAACCGATCGCTGTTCTCGAACTCGGTGTTGAAGCTCGCCTGGCTCGTACGCGTCTCGACCTGACCCGCTCCGTTGAGGATGTAGTTGAAACTGCCCTCGAACGTGAATTTGCGCACGGCCTCAATGGAACGGGGGCGCGGGCTATACCGCAACGACCCAAACGTCTGTCGCAGGTCACGGCGTCGAAGAAAACCCACCTCCGGATTGAAGTTTGCGTCGACGAGCAGGTGGCTGGCCCGTGCGCCATAGAGGTCGCCGTCGTAGCTGAAACGCGCCTCGTAGCTGAGGTCGTCGCCGTCCAAGCCTTGCGTCTGCGACCGGGCGACGTAGCCACTGAAGTTCAGGTTCTCGTAAAACGAAAACGCGGCGTCGGCTCCGTAGACCTGTTTGGAGCCGTCGCCGACCGTCGTCGACTTGGATCGTCCGGTGAAGATTCCACCGATCCGACTACGACGCAAGATGTCTCGCTTCACGCGGATGACCGTGAAGTTGGTCGACGGCACGACCACCTGGTCGTTGAGGCGCAGATCATCGGTCTGCATATTGAACGCCCCGATGCTGTATTTCCCCACCTCGCCGGTCAGCCTGGCCCCACCGTAGATCGCCACCGGCTCTCCACTCTCCAAGCCGATCCGACGGCTGTAGAAGACCGTCGGGGTCTCGCCGCCGCCAGTGAAACGAGAACCCCCGACCGCCCCCCCAAAATCGAACGTCCCTCGCCCCTCCTGGAAGAACTCCCGTTTCTCCGGAAAAAAGAGGGGGAACCGGGTCAGGTTGACCTGCTGCTCATCGACCTCGACCTGCGCGAAGTCTGTGTTGTACGTGAAGTCGGCCGTCAGGTTCTCGGTGACGCCGTACTTGACGTCGACCCCGATATCACCGCTCCACTCATCCACGTCGTCGTCGGTGGTCACTCTCGAGATGCCGTAGGGCTTGACCTCCAGGTTCTTGCTGACCGGGGGAGCCTCGATGCCGACCAGTGTGCCGGCGAGCGAGATCCGGAAGATCGCGGCAGACCCGCTGCGCGCCGCATTGATTGGCACCGGCGAGAAATACGTCCACTCGTTTCGCCGGCGAATGGCACGGCGCATCTGGATGCCCCACACCTGCGACACTCCTTGTTGATAACGCAGTGACTTGAACGGGATCATGATCTCGACGGTCCATCCACCGTCGAACCGGCCTGGCCTCACATCCCAAACGGGAAGCAGGTCGGCATTGGTGTTGGTCTCGTCCGTATAGTACCGGTCCGCCCTTGCGCCCAGCGGGTTGGTGTAGAAGAAATACCCATTCCTCCGGTCGTAGAACGTGTCGAACATGACACCGAAGGTGTCGTTTTGCCTGAGCTGGGTGGTGTTGCGCCGCATCTCGTTCGCGACCCACTCGGACTCGGGTGCCGAGTCCCAGCAGCGCGCCGTGACGTAGACATTCTCGTCATCAAAGAACACCCACGCCTCCGTCTCTTCGGTTGCCGGCTCGCCGTCGTCAGGGACCGACTGGAAGAATCCGGTCATGGGCGGCACGGTCTCATAGACCCCCTCGTCGAGGCGCCCGTCCAGTCTTATCGGTTCGTTGACGCGCACGGCCCGCACCGTCACCCGGTTCTGGGCGTCTCGCGACATGGTGGCGGGAGGTACGGGCGGTGGGGGACCGTCAATGACGACACCTGGCGGCAGCTCCACGCGTTCCATCGATGGATCGGCCAACTGCACGCCCGGGCGGATTGATGGCTCAGCGGCTCGGGCGCTGACCCCAAACATCAGGCAGACGCCACCGAAGACTCTCATAGCGATCTGCCATTGGCCAACGTTCGGAAGCCTGTCTTTCCCTATCATCATTACTACTACCACTACATGGGCTGGGTCATCGTGAGGTGGGACGTGGGTGGGGTCAGCGGATGGGTGACCTTGGCGCTGCACTCAGATCCAGAGCCATCATCGTCTTCCGATCGCGCACGTAGAGCGTTTTTCCGATGAGCGTCGGCACCGTCCGGGCGACATTCTGCATCAAGTCCACTTCGGAGTGAATCGTCAGCCCTTCTGCCGATGGCGTGGCCAGCACCAGCGTCCCATCTTCATCGAGCATGATGAATCGACCTTCGGCGTGAAGGAAACTCGCCCGCGCTAGACTCCGCTCCCGCCAGAGGATCTTGCCGGTGTGGGTATCAACCGCGGTGAAGAACGCCGGGCCGAAGTCGCCGGTGGAGGCATAGATGATATCCCCCAGGCGCATGGCATTGGAAAAGTGCACGCGGAATCGCGGGCTGTGCCACAGTCTCTTCAGGGTCGTGGTGGTTCCGTTTCGGGTGAGCTCGAGGACATGACTGCCGAGGCCGTAGGAAGCACTGTAGAAGAGAAGATTGTCTTGGTCCCAGAGAGGGGTGCTGACGTGAGTCCCGTTACTGCTATCGAGGGGATGACTCCAGAAAAAATCGCCGTTGTCAGGGTCGACTCCCACGATCCACTTCAGCATGAAAGAGACCAACTGCATCTGCCCGTCCACATCAATCAAAGTGGGATTGGCATAAGCCGCGCGGAAATCGTGCCTCTGCCAGGCAATCCCACCATCCTCTTGATTGAAGGCCACGATCGAAGCGCCGGGGGCGCCGACCGGCACGATCACCGTGTCCTTGTAAGCGAGCGGAGTGGCTGCATACCCGCGCGGTTTGAGCGGTCCTCGGAACTTGGTGAGCATATTGTGCGTCCAGATGACCTTGCCGGTTCTCCTGTCCAGACAATGGAGCCAGCCGGTGGTACCCAGAGTGAAGAGTCGGTCTGAAACGATCGCAGGCATGGAATGCGGCCCGGGTCCTTGCTCCAGGCGGAACTCGACGGGATCGGCCTCGCGACCCGGCATGATAAACGGGGCATCATAGGCGAACTCCCACGGTGTCTTGCCGGTCGCAGCTTCTACCGCGACGACGACTTCCCGATCGTCCCTGCGGTACATCGTGTAGAGCCTGCCGTCCTGGAAGGCAATCCCTGAGTCACCCTCCCCCAGGTCGCGGCTCCACAGCCGAGGGGGACCCGTTTCAGGCCAGGACGCGGCCAGGCCGGTCGCGTCGGACTTGAAATCACGAGTCGGACCGCCCCATTGCACCCATTCCGGCGATTGAGCGACGACGGTTGCGGTCGACGAGAGGAGTAGAGCTACGAGCAGTCGGCAGACGCCATGGCCATATTCCCTTTGAGTCATCAACGCTCCTATCACACACCCATCGAGGCACGTCGAATTCGCTCGCGGGTGCGGGCAACTCTGTGCGCCCTCCCTGCCCACGCGGAGCGTTACAAAGCTGGCCGACGGCCCTTTGCTACGGCGACGAAGATTCCGGAGCGACGATAGGAGATTCCACCCGCGTCCGTCAAGCCCGTGGCAAGATTGCTGAAGTGCAGCGGTGGACCGACTCATCGCAAGATTGCCACCGGCCCGTTTGTCATCTATCATAGCTGAACTTTGCAAACGATTGCAGCAAGCTGATCGACCACGTAGGGAGGGAATCATGATCACGAAGACGCCAGATCCTCACATCGTCGGTGATGCCGACGTCGATCCTCGACACGACTGGTCGCGCGCGATCAATGCGCCCGGTGTCATGAATGTGGATTTCGAGGAACGAGTCGATTTCCGAAGGTTGCACAGATATCGTTTAGGCCGGGCGCGCCAGGCGCTCAAAGCTTCCGAGCTCGGCGCCATCTTGAGCTTCGACAATAACAACATCCGCTATCTCACCAGCACCGCCATCGGGGAGTGGGCGAGGGACAAGATGTGCCGCTTTGCATTGCTTCCCGGCGATGGCGACCCACATCTCTGGGATTTCGGCTCTGCCGCCGCACATCACCGGATTTATGCGCCGTGGCTCAAACCTTCCTGCTGTCATGCGGGGATGGTGGGACTGCGCGGCGCGGTTGCACCAGACGCCGGCTTGATGCGGAGATTTGCTCAGGAGATCAAGGGCATCATGGATGAGAACGGTATCGCCGGACAGCCATTGGGCGTTGATCTGGTGGAGCCGCCCATGTTGTTCGAGCTGCAGCGGCTTGGAATCGACGTGCGCGACGGTCAGCAGGTGATGCTCGACGCCCGCGAGATCAAGAGCCGGGACGAGATCATGCTGCTCAATACCTCGGCCGCCATGGTCGACGGCGTGTATCAGATGATCTTCGAGCAGCTCAAACCGGGTGTGCGCGAGTCCGACATCGTGGCGAGGGCCACCAAGATGTTGTTCGAGATGGGCTCGGACGATGTCGAGGCGATCAACGCCGTGGCCGGCGAACGCTGCAGCCCGCATCCGCACAACTTCACCGACCGCATCATCCGACCGGGCGACCAGGCGTTCTTCGACATCATCCAGGCCTATATGGGCTACCGAACGTGTTATTACCGGACACTGAACGTCGGTTTCGCGACCCCTGCGCAGGGCGACGCCTACAACAAAGCCCGCGAATGGATGGATAGCGCGATCGCCAAGGTACGGCCCGGTGTCGCGACCGACGAGGTGGCCTCCGTGTTTCCCGAAGCGCGCGATTTCGGCTTTGCCGATGAAATGGAAGCCTTCGCCCTGCAGTTCGGGCACGGCTTGGGCCTGGCGTTACACGAGCGGCCGATCATAAGCCGGTTGGTTTCGATGAAAGATCCTTACGAGATCAAGGAAGGCATGGTTTTCGCGCTGGAGACCTACTGTCCGGCGAAGGACGGTTTCTCCGCAGCGCGTATCGAGGAGGAAGTCGTGGTGACGAACGATGGCTGCCGTGTCATCACGCTGTTTCCGGCCCAAGAGCTCCCGGTGGCCAATCGGTACTGATGACCAACGATCCGTCAACCGCTTCCACCGAGCCGCGCAGGTCGGTGAACCGAGACGTTCGGCTCGCGCTGTACCGATCCATGCTACGGGTGCGATACCTCGAGAAACGTGCCTACGATCTCTTCATGCAGGGCCTCGTCAAAGGCACCAGTCATCTTGCGCTCGGTCAGGAGGCGGTGGCCGCAGGCTTCGGCGTCGCCATGCACCAAAGCGACTACACGTTCTGCACCTATCGCGGTCACGCCCATACGCTGGTCAGGGGTGTTTCCATGACGGGGATTTTGGGCGAGCTCATGGGCAGGTCCTGCGGTCTCATGCGTGGAAAAGGGGGGTCCATGCACCTGACCAGCGTCGAACACGGTGCGATGGGCTCCTACGCCATCGTTGGCGCGCATCTGCCGATTGCCGCCGGGGCGGCATGGTCGGCTCAGTACCGCGGGACGGATCAGGTGGCGGTGTGCTTCTTCGGAGACGGCGCGACCAATATTGGCGCCTTCCACGAAGCATTGAATCTGGCGGTGATTTGGAAGCTTCCGGTGGTATTCGTATGTGAGAACAACATGTACATGGAGTACACGCCGATCGCTCAAGTGACGGCGGTAGAGCACCCTGCAGCGGATCGCGCGCGTTCGTATGGGCTGGAACCGCTTCTAATCGACGGCAACGATGTGGATATCGTTTACGAAACCGCCTGCCGAACGGTCGACAAGGCGCGGAAAGGTGGCGGGCCGAGCCTCGTCGAGGCCAAGACCTATCGGCACGGCGGTCATTCCCGGGCGGACCCGGCAAAGTATCGACCGGACGACGAGGTGGCTTCGTGGCTGAAACGTGATCCTATTCCCGTCTACCGTGCGCGTTTGTTGGAGCTTGGTATCGAGGAAGCGATCCTCGGCAGCATCGAGTCCGAGACGAAAGCGGCGGTCGATCTCGCGACCGAGGAGGCGCGGCAATCGCCGCCTTCGAGTGTGGATGTCGCGACCCTGGACGTTTGGGCAAACGGGAGTTCCGAATGGCGGAACTGACCTACCGCGAAGCGGTCGCGGCCGGCATCGCCCAGGAGATGCGACGTGACTCCAGTGTGGTTTTTCTCGGCGAGGACGTCGGCGCCCCCGGCGGGGTGTTCAAGACCACCCAGGGGTTACTCGAAGAGTTCGGACGTGACCGGGTCAGGGATACTCCGATCTCCGAGCAGGCCATCGTGGGCGCTGCCATGGGGGCGGCGATGACGGGTCTTAGACCCATCGCCGAGATCATGTTCTCCGATTTCCTCGCGGTATGCTGGGACATCGTTGCGAACCAAATCGCCAAGACGCGTTACATGACCGACGGCCAATCTAGCCTGCCGCTGGTGATTCGCACCGCCAACGGCGCCGGTTCCCGATTCGGGGCGCAACACTCCCAAAGCGTGGAAAACTGGGCGATGGCCGTGCCTGGACTGAAGGTCGTGGCCCCTTCGACGCCAGCCGACGTCAAGGGGCTCCTTGCCGCCGCAGTTCGCGATCCGGATCCCGTGTTGTTCTTCGAGCAGAAGTCTCTCTACTCCAACAAAGGCGAGGTTCCCGACGGCGAGCACGTGGACGAGCTAGGGAAAGCAAAGGTGTTGCGCTCCGGGGACGACGTGACGATCGCTGCCTTGGGGGCGATGGTGCCGAGGGCCCTAAAAGCCGCGGAGACACTGAAGGATACCTATGGCGTTTCGGCCACGGTCATCGACCTACGCTCGCTGGTCCCGCTGGATACGCGCACCCTTCTGGCGGAGGTTGTAAAGACCAATCGCCTGGTCACCGTAGAGGAAAACCCGCGACTGTGTGGCTGGGGCGCAGAGCTCGCCTCCATCATAGCCGAGGAAGTCTTCTGGGATCTCGATGGTCCAATCGTGCGTATTACCTCACCTCACGTACCTCTGCCCGCGGCCGACAACCTGGAAGACGCGGTCTTGCCAGACGTTGAGTTAATCGTGGGTCGAGTTCGTCAGCTCGTGGACTAAAGCCCGACTAAAGAGCGCGGGTTGAGCCGCGAACGACCAAATGAGGTTCGAGGCGCAAGGTCTTGAACGGCCGCTCAGGGTCGCGAATGCGTTCCAAAAGGAGCAAGGCCGAGTGCACGCCGAGCTCGTCATGAGGAATGTGAAGCGTCGTCAGCGGCGGGTCGAGTCGATCGACGAAGGGCATATCGTTGAAACCGACGACTGAAACATCCCTGGGGCAACGCAGGCCACGCCGTGACAGCCCGTCGAAACACCCGAGCGCGAGCAGATCGTTCGCCGCAAGTACCGCGGTGAACTGCTTGCGAGTCTTTACGATCGCTTCCAGAGATCGTTGACCTTCGGACTCGCTGAACGATTTGCCGTTGACGATGAGATCACGATCCGCCTTCAGGCTGGTCTCCTTGGTGGCGGCGAGAAATCCACGGTAGCGCGCGTAGCCGGTCGAAGTGTCTTGGGGACCACCGATATAGGCAATGCGCCGATGCCCGAGCTCGAGCAAGTGTTGCAGCGCTAGACCAATGCCCCGACGGTCGTCGTTGATCACCGCAGAGACGCCGCGTTTGTCCACCGTACGGTTGACGAGCACGAGCGGGACGTCTTGGGCTATACATCCGTCAACGATCGGATCCTTCCGATGGGCCGTCGCCAGAATCAATCCGTCGACGTGGCGCGCTCGCATGCTTTCGACAATGGCATGCTCGTTCCGCTGGTCGTTGTCAGAGTCGGCGAGCATGGCTACGTAACCTTCCACGTTCAGCGTCCGCTCGATTCCCCGAACGATCGGCGGGAAGATCGGGTTCGTCAGATCGGGAATCAGGACACCCACAGTGTGGCTGCGGTTCGTTCTGAGACCCGACGCCAGCGGATTGCGCTGGTAACCCAACGCATTGGCGACCCGCAGTACCTTTTCTGCGAGAGCATCGGACACCATGGATCGTGTATCGGGATTCAACACGCGGGAGACTGTGGAGGCGTGCACCTTGGCTCGTCTGGCGACGTCTTTGATAGTGGCTCTGGCTGTCGTCATAACGGGCTCGTCGGACGAACGGGCAAAACGTGGCTCTGCGTGACTCTGGGCGTTGCCCCGCATCTTAGCCCTTGCTCGATTCCAAAGCGAGGTTGCAGGGTGGTCCGCTTTTCAGATAATCTCTGCAAACGATTGCAGCACATCAAATCGTAAGGAGCAAATCCTGTGTCGAAGAGTGAACGGTCATTGCAGACCTGCACCATTGGCTGGATTGGTGCCGGAAGGATGGGTTTCTCGATGGCCAAGCGGCTACTCGAGGCGGGCGCCGACGTATCGATCTACAACCGCACCCGAAGTAAGGCGGAGCCTCTGGTAGCGTTGGGCGGCAAGCTCGTGGCGGAACCACGTGATTTGGCGGATCGCGACATCGTCTTCAGCATCGTCTCGGCGTCTGACGATTTGATCGCCGTAACTTGCGGCGAGAACGGCCTGCTGAGCGGTGAGACGAGTCCACGCTTGCTGATTGATTGCTCGAGCGTTTCAGAGGAAGCCTCGGCCAAGGTCCGAGCCGAGGCGGCTCGGCGCAACACCGAGATGCTCGCGGCGCCGGTAAGCGGCAATGCCAAAGTGGTCAAGTCCGGCAAGCTCACCATCGTGGCGTCCGGCCCCCAGTGCGCTTTCGAGACGGCGGAGCCCTATCTGCGTGCGCTGGGACGTGGTGTCACCTATGTCGGAGAGGGCGAACTGGCACGAATGGTCAAGATCTGCCACAACCTCATGCTGGGCGTGGTGACGCAATCTCTGGCGGAGATCACGGTCCTCGCGGAAAAGGGCGGCGTCGCGCGGCACGACTTTCTGGATTTCATCAACAATAGCGTCATGGGCTCCATCTTCACGCGTTACAAAGCCCCCGCATTCGTCAACCTCGACATGACGCCGACATTCACGCCAAAGCTGCTGGCCAAAGACTTGGACCTGGGACTGAAAGCTGGCGAGGCCTTGGGCGTGCCCTTGCCGGTTACCCAGCTCACGCGCGAGCTCGTACAGCGATCGATCGACGCGGGTCACAACGATCGCGATTTCGCTGTGCTGTTGGAAGAGCAGTCCAAAGCCTCGGGTTTGGATCTGCGGCCCGAGAACGTCGTCGTGAACGACGGCCTTTAAATGGAGGAGAAAATGAAGACCTTCCTGAGTTGCACGGCTGCTGGAGTGATTTGTATGGCCGTATTGTTGGGAAATGCCTTCTGGGCACAGGCCCAAAGGCAGTGGGGCCAGAATCGCTCCATCACGCAGATCTCGAAGAGTGTCTATCGCTGGGGATCGGACAACCAGTTCGGCGCTTACATTCTTACCGGAGAAGGGATCATTGTCGTGGACGGAAACTATTGTCAATCAAACTCGACGCAATGGCTGAAATCCGAGTTGGAACGGCGCCACGACGTGCCGGTCAAATATGTCGTGTTGAGCCACGACCATCAAGACCACAATTGCAACACAGGAGTCTTTAGCGATACCGCCGTCACGGTAGGGCACAGGAATATATTGCCGCACCTCATAAGAGAGAATCGTAATTCGGCAATTCCGAGTATCTTGTTCGATGGTGAGATGGATATCGTGCTGGGCGGTGTCACCGTGACGTTACTGTTTTTCGGGCCAACCCATAGCGACAACCTCATTCAAATTCATATTCCAGACGAAAAAGTACTGATAGCCATTGATATGGCAAAGGGCAAGTCGGTGTTTCCCGATTACCGGGATATGGAAGTGAACAATATGCTTAGAGTGCTCAAGATTCTGGCCTATCTGCCTGATGTTGACGTTGTCTTGCCGGGTCACGGACCGGTGACGACGCAGCAAGCTTTTCTCGATGGCCGACGATACATCGAAGCATTGAGAGACGAGGTTTTGCGGTATATGGTGGAAGGCAAGTCCCTGGAAGAGATCCGAGTGCGGATCAAGCTGGGAGAGTTCGACGACTACCGGGGCAAGACCACTCGTCTCGACGCGAATACCGTAACGATGTATCACTATTTGTACCGCTACCGGGAGTCTAATGCCAGGATTACCCCCGAAGAAGCAGTGGAATGCAGGGATACGGGGAATTGCCGGACCAGTGGTGAGATCAAATTCTAAGGGGGATTCCTGGAGAAGAAATACATCGCCACGAGTTGGTAACGGAGGAATAGACTCGATGCCTATCGCCAGCCGGTTAGAACGGTTTGTGTGGCTCTGTTCGCTATGGATCGGCCTGATCGTGACGGGATGCGCCCAGGAATCCGCAGACGAAATGATCGTGATCAAATTTCCCCACGTTACCGCCCCGGCGACGCCTAAGGGACAGGGGGCAGAGAACCTGCGACAACTGGTGGACGAAAGATTGGGGGGCCGCGTGGTTGTGGAGGTATATCCCTCCAGCCAGTTGATGAACGACGATGATTCCCTCGAGGCACTAGCCTTCGGGGAAATTCAGATGATCGCAGTATCCCTGTCGAAGTTCGACCGCTTGACCCAACGATTTCAGGTATTCGACCTGCCGTTCCTGTTTGAAGACATGGCGGCCGTCGAGGAATTCCAGACCGGCAGTACCGGCCGAAACCTGCTCAGAACATTGGAAGACAAGGGTTTCCTCGGGATGGGCTTTTGGCACAACGGGATGAAGCAGTTCGGCGCGCCACGGCCATTGCGGTTGCCGGAAGACGCGGCGGGTCTCAAATTCAGGATCATGGAATCCGACGTGCTGCAGGCCCAGATTCTCGCCCTCGATGCCAACCCGCAAAAGATGGCTCTCGTCGAGGTCTATCAGGCGTTGCAATCGGGTGCGATCGACGCTCAGGAGAACACCTGGTCTAACATCTGGTCGCAGAAGTTCTTCGAGGTTCAGGATTACGTGACGGAGAGCAATCATGGCTACATCGGTTACCTCGTTGCGGTGAACTTGGAATTCTGGGATGGCCTGCCCTCCGATATCCGGTCAGAGCTTCAAGCCATCATCGCCGAAGTCACCGCCGACGTGAATGACCGAGCAGAAGCTATCGACCGAGAAGCCCGAGAGAAAGTTCTTGCGTCCGGGAAGACGACCCTGATCGAGCTCAACGATGAAGAGCTTGCAGCTTGGCGGAACGCCATGTGGCCGGTCTGGGACGAATTCGCTGGGCAAATCGGTGAGGACATTTTGACAGCCACTCCTGCCGGCAAGACCAGCCCCTAGATGTGCATAGAAGCCTCATGAACCGCCTGGAGGAAAACCTAATGGCTTTTTTCCTCGCGGTGATGACGTTGCTGACCGCGCTCCAGGTGTTGTTGCGGTATGCCTTCAATACAGGCCTGATCTGGTCGTTGGAGGCAACCACCTACTGCTTTGCCTGGTTGGTGCTTCTGGGAATGTCCTACGGTGTCAGAACCCGTTCGCATATCGCGGTGGACTTACTGGTCAATCGCCTGGGCTCGGAAAAACGACGCCTAGTCGGCCTGGTGGCGATAGCGATTTGCTTGGCCTACGCTTCGCTCATGTTTTACGGTGGATTCGAGTTCGTGCGTCGGCTCTACGAATTGGGCAATCTGGCCAGGGACCTTCCGGTGGCGCGCTGGCTACTGACCAGCATGCTACCGATCGGTTTCGCTCTCCTCGCGCTCCGCTTTGTGCAGCTGGGGTCGAAAATTTGGCGGCGTGAAGTCAGTGGCCTGGGCATGAGCGAGGGGGAAAGCGCCGGCCTCCCGCCCAGCGAGCAGCCGGCCACCTCGGGAAGTTCTACAGGCAGTGACCTGTGACCGCGTTATTTCTCGTGGTGGTCTTGTTCGCCTGTCTCCTTCTCGGTGTTCCCATCGCGGTGTCGCTCGGCTTGGCCAGTGTTTCGACGCTCTTGATATTCTCCAGCCAGTCACCATTGTCTCTGGTGCAAAAGTTTTTTCACACGATGCAGGTCTATCCGTTGCTGGCCGTACCCTTCTTCGTACTGGCGGGTACGTTCATGACAAGCGGCGGTGTGGCCCGACGCATGATCGAATTTGCCAACGCCGTGGTCGGGCATCTCCGAGGAGGACTGGCGATGGCTTCGGTGCTCGCTTGTATGCTTTTCGCCGCGGTATCCGGGTCTTCACCGGCAACGGTCGTCGCTATCGGCTCCGTCGTTATCGCGGGAATGGTTGGCCTGGGATATTCGCGCTCCTTTGCCGCGGGGGTCATATGCAATGCGGGAACCCTGGGCATACTGATCCCACCCTCGATCGTCATGGTCGTCTACGGCGCGGCAACTGAAACTTCCATTGGCGAGCTCTTCATAGCGGGCGTGATTCCCGGCATGTTCCTGACCCTGGCCTTGATGGTGGCGATCTATTTCGTGGCTAGGGTGAAGGATATACCCCGCCAGCCCTGGACTGGCTGGCGGAGAGTATTTATGACAGGGCGGCGGGCTCTGTTGGGCTTGTTACTGGTGGTGATCATCCTGGGTGGCATTTACGGGGGCGTCTTCACCCCCACCGAAGCCGCCGCCGTTGCCGCCGTCTACGCGTTCATCGTGGTGGTCTTCGTGTACCGGGACATTGGCATCAAAGAGGTGTCCGGCCTGCTGGTGAACAGCTCCAAGGTCACCGCGATGCTCATGTTCATCATCGCCAATGCCTTCCTGTTCGCCTTTGTCTTGACCACAATGCAGATTCCCCAGCAGGCATCGGAAGCCATTATCGGTATGGACCTGCCTCCCTGGGCATTCTTGCTGGCAGTAAACCTGTTGTTGCTATTGGCCGGCAACTTCATGGAACCGACCTCGGTCATCCTCATTCTGGCGCCCATCCTGTTCCCGATTGCCATGGACCTCGGCATCGACGCGGTCCACCTCGGCATCATCATGGTGGTTAACCTGGAAATCGGAATGGTCACGCCGCCGGTGGGTCTGAACCTCTTTGTCACGGCCGGCGTGGCCCAAATGCCCGTCGAAGAGGTTGTCGCAGCGGCTCTACCCTGGTTGCTGGTGCTTCTGAGTGTGTTGGTGATTGTCACCTATGTTCCGCGATTGTCGCTCTTCCTTCCCAACCTGATGTTGCAGTGAATGGAGCCTGGAACAACGGGGGCCATCGAGCTCGAACCCGACGTCACCTAGGACTTCATGCGGCTCGGCCTGATGGACAAGCCAAGCGGATGGGTCAAGCTCATAACGTTCCGCGTACCCCGGTGGCGGGCCACCCTCGGCATCGGACTTGCTCTCACCGGGCTGCCGGTCAATTCGGATGCGCAAGATGAAACCGAACTGCCTCGCAAGCAGGCCACCGCGGTGCGGGCATCGGATGGCGAGATCACCCTCGACGGCCGGCTCGAGGAGGAGATCTGGAAGACCGCACCCGCCTTGACCGACTTCGTTCAGAAAGAACCATTGGAGGGCGCGGTACCGGATGAGCCAATGGAGGTGCGTCTCCTCTATACCGGCGGAGCGCTCTACGTCGGAGCGCGGATGTCCAGCGCTTCACGAAGTGCCATCCAGGCACCTCTGAGCCGGCGTGACGACGTGGGGCAATCGGAGTACCTGTTGATCTCGCTCGACACCTACCTCGATCGGCGCACCGCCTACTGCTTCGGTGTTACCGCCTCCGGCGTTCGACTCGATCACTCCCATCCCTTGGACGACCAAAATAACCAAGACCTCGAGTTCGATCCGGTGTGGGAGGCAAGGACCCAGATTACCGGTTCGGGTTGGACGGCCGAGTTGTGGATCCCCTACTCGCAACTCCGCTTCAACGCTTCGCTGGAGCAAGTCTGGGGCCTGAATGTCAAACGCTCGATCCCTTCGAAAAACGAAGAGAATTACTGGGCTCTCATCCCGCGCACCGTTCAGGGGTGGGCTTCGCGCTTCGGTGAGCTGCGCGGCATCAGCGATACCAGGCCGAGTCGCCGGATCGAACTGCTCCCCAGTTTCGGCGGCCGCTCGATCGTGACCAGCGATCGCGACCCGGCCAACCCTTTCGATGACGGCAAGAATCTCAGCGGGCACCTCGGGCTCGACTTCAAGATGGGGCTCGGGCCGAGCCTGACGCTGGAAAGCACGATCAACCCGGACTTCGGACAAGTCGAGGCGGATCCGGCGGAGGTGAACCTGTCGAGCTTCGAGACTTTCTTTAGCGAGCGCCGCCCGTTCTTCGTCGAGAACAGTCGGTTGTTTGCCTCGCGCGTCGTGAACAACTTCTTCTTTTCGCGACGAGTAGGCGCCGTCCCGGGCGGCCCGGCCTCGGGTGACTTCGTCGACTATCCTCGCGCCAATACCATCCTAGGCGCCGCCAAGCTGAGCGGCCGCCTAGCCTCGGGTCTTTCTTTGGGATTCCTTGGTGCGGTGACAGACGACGAGCATGCAAGGACCTTCGACCTGGACACCGCGACGATCGAAAAGGTTCGGGTGGCGCCCCGAACCACCTACGGCGTGGCGCGCTTCGAACAGGAATTCGGACCGGACACCTCGACCGCAAGCTTCATGGTCACGGGGGTTTACCGCGATCTCGCGCCCGAGGATCCACTCGCCGCGCTACTGACGCGGAATGCCTTCACTGCCCATAGTGATGCCGTGCTCCGCTTCAAGGGAGGCGAGTACGAGCTACGGCCCTATGCGGGGTTCACCCATGTCGATGGCGAGCCCTTAGCCATTTCCCGAGTGCAGACGTCGCCGCTTCGCTACCTTCAACGACCGGACGCGGACTACGTGACGTTCGACCCGAGCCGCACCAATCTGCCGGGGTATGTGGCCGGCGCCCAGTTCGAGCGGATTAGCGGCCGGCATTGGCTTTGGTTGGGCTGGCTCGAAACCGAGGCGGCGACTTACGAGGTCAATGACATCGGCCGGTTGCGTGGTGCCGATGGGAATACGGTCATTGGCGAGCTTACGTATCGAGAGACTCAACCGGGGGATCGACTGCGTGCCTATTCGATCGGCGTTAGAACTCGGTCGGAATTCAACAACGGTGGCGTCTACCAGGCCGGCGAACTGCAACGGGACTTGCTGGTCACCGACGTCTCGCTTACCTGGCCGAACTTCTGGACTTCGGACTTCACGCTCGGCTGGAGACCGCGCGGCCAAGACCAACGATTGACGCGCGGCGGACCGGACCACATGGAGAGGTGAGTTGGAGTACGGTGAAAACGAAGGTGGCGGGTGGCTCGCCGACATCAGCGGGGCGTTGTCGCTTCGTCCCGCGCCTCGCTGGCAACTCTCGTTCGAACCGAGTTACCGGCGTGAACGACAAACGCAGCAATACGTCGATACCTTTTCTCGAAGTGGCCCAGAGACCTACGGGCAGCGCTACGTCTTCCCCTTCATCGATCGGACCACCATCGTTACTCAGTTCAGGTTCAACTACACCTTCAAGCCCGACCTGACGCTCGAAGTCTATGCCGAGCCCTTCGCCGCCAGCGCTAGCTACTACAACCATGGCGAACTGCGGACGCCGCGCACAATTGACATGCGGCGCTATGGGTCGGACGGCACGGAAGTCGAAGAGCTTCAAGATGGCAGTCTACGTGTCCACGACGGCGCCGACACGTTCATAATCCGTAACGACGACTTCAACGTTCTCTCGTTTCGCAGCAATGTCGTTCTTCGCTGGGAGTGGCGGCCGGGCAGCACCCTCTTCGTGGTCTGGCAGCAGGATCGGCTTTCCGAGAAAGTGACGGATAGAAGCGTTGGCGTCGGCGACCTCTTCCGCTCGCTCGGCACCACCGGCGACAACTTCTTCGTGGTGAAGATGTCCTTCTGGTTACCGGTGAACTAAATTTCTTGAAGGCTGCTAGGTGTCCCACCCCCGATTGCCGTGAGGCACCGTCCAGCTCTCGATCGTTCGAGGCTCCACACTTGGCGCACCCAAGGCAGGCGTCGAGAGACAATAGCTTCCTTCGTGGGTCCCGAACCAAATCAGATTCCGGTCCCACTCGATGAAGACCGTCTCTGCCTCTCCGCGGAACCAGCTACCGTAATCCTCTATCTCTCCGCCGCGGGGCGGGAGATACCAGGCCACTTCTCGAGGTGACGTGGGATCGGAGATGTCGTAGACCCGAATGCCGGCGGTGAAGAATGTCATGACGACGATTTCGGGGCGCGCGCTGCCAGGAGCCACCCAACATTGAATGTTGTGGGTGCCGAATCTTCCGCGGGAGAAACAGAAGTCCGTATAGGGCGCGTCCTCGGGCGGTTTCGGCCGCGGGAACAGACCGATGATACGGGGATTGCGCGGGTCGCTCGCGTCGATCACCTGCACGGGCTTGTACGGTTCCCGGCAGTCGGGCTCGATCGCCTCCGGTACGCCGATGACGATATTCTGAAGTTGCGGATGGGCGTCGTCGGCAATCACGGGGTAGACCGAGTGGTAGGGAATACCGCCAATGGTCTCGAAGTCCCACCGCACTTTTCCGAACACGCCAGGATTGCTGATATCGCTGAAGTCGAAGACGTAGAGTCCGAAATGGCCGAAGCCGCCATAGCCGATCGTTCCACCGTCTTCTACCCGGACCGGCACCGAAGGGCCCCCGTGAGACGCAGTCCAGGCGGCCCGATCTCCGGCAAACAGAAATTTCTTGTACTCCGTTTCTTCTCCATAGAGCTGCCCGGCTACGTGCCAGCGCGAGACCTCTTTTACGTTTTCCGGATCCAACATGTCGACGATCATGAGCCCGTTGCCGTTCGGCCGTTGGGCGTTCTCCATGCGGAATTGATCGCTCCAGCCGGCATCGAGATAGGCATATCTGCCGCCGTCGTAGAAGTTCATGTGCGTGCCACTACCCGTATCACCCGTGCTGAATTCATTGAGAAGCTTGGGGGTACCGGGATCGTTGATGTCATAGGTCCAGATGCCCCTCAACCCTGAGTAGCTCACCGATTGGCGGAACCGCTCCTCGTGGTAGCGCCCACGTGGAAATTCCGGATTGGCTCCCGAGAGTGGCTGTCCGGCGCTGGACACCATGAGCCACTTGCTACTCGCCTCGTGATAGGCGATGCACCCTTGGGTCCTGACATCCGTCTCGATGAGATGCGGGCTCTTGGCATCGCTCACGTCGACCCAACCGGAACGGCACGGCAAGAGTCGCTGCGCGCCCCTCGCCCACATGGCCATCAAGGGTTCGCCGCCGTCGACACTGGGGCCCGACAGATGGGAGACAATTTCCATGTTGTGAATGTACTCATTGCGGTCGAGATAGTTCATCGCGCCCGAGGGCAGTCGGAAGGGGACTTCTCCCCCCCCGGGGGTCAGTCCCGAGTATTGGGCTCGAGCGCCGGTGACTCCAGCCATGGATCCCAGCGCGACGCTTGCAGCGCCCTTGAGGAGGTCTCTCCGGCTCACGGCACCACGCGCTTTTGTGCTTCTCCGTGATTTACGCTCGAATGAGTTTGACATGAGTTTTCGGCTCCCTTGATTTGACTGAATACTCGTGTCCTGTATCAGTGAGTGGGGTCAACGGATGGGTAACCTCGACGCTGAATTCAGATCCAAAGCCATCATCGTCTTCCGATCGCGCAGGTAGAGCGTTTTCCCGACGAGCGTCGGCACCGTCCGGGCAGTATTCTGCAGCAACTCCACTTCGGAGTGAATCGTCAGCCCCTCTGCCGACGGTGTGGCCAGCACCAGCGTCCCATCTTCATCGATCATGGTGAATCGACCTTCGGCGTGAAGGAAACTCGCCCGCGATAGACCCCGCTCCCGCCAGAGGATCCTGCCGGTATGGATATCAACCGCGGTAAAAAAAGCCGGGCCGAAGTCGCCGGTAGAGGCATAGATGACATCCCCGATGCGCATGGCATTGGAAAAGTGCACGCGGAATCGCGGGCTGTGCCACAGTTCCTTCACGATCGTTTTCATTCCGCTCCGGGTGAGCTTGATGACGTGACTGCCGAGGCCATAGGCGGCACTGAAGAAGAGAAGATGGTCTTCGCCCCATATCGGGGTGCTGACGTGAGTTCCGTTACTGCTATCGAGGGGATGACTCCAGAACAAGTTGCCGTTGTCGGGGTCCACTCCCACGAGCCACTCGCGCATGAACGCGATGAACTGCACCTGCCAGTCCACATCAATCAAAGTGGGGTTGGCATAGGCCGGGCGGAAATCATGCTTCTGCCAGATAATCCCGCCATCCTTTTGATTGAAGGCCACGATCGCAGCGCCGGCGGCGCCGAACGGCACGATCACCGTGTCCTTGTAGGCGAGAGGGGTGGCTGCATACCCGCGCTTCTTGACCCCTCCCCGGAACTTGGTGAGCAAGTTGTGCGTCCAGATGACCTGACCGGTGCTCCGGTCCAGACAATGGAGCCAGCCGGTGGTACCCAGAGTGAAGAGTCGGTCTGAAACGATGGCAGGCATGGAATGCGGCCCGGGCCGTTGCTCCAGGTTGAACTCGACGGGATCTGCCTCGCGACCGGGCATGATAAACGGGGCATCATACGCGAACTCCCACACGGTTTTGCCGGTCGCAGTTTCCGCCGCGATGACCACTTCCCGATCGTCCCTGCGGTACATCGTGTAGAGTCTGTCGCCGTGGACGGAGATCGCTGAGTAGCCCTCCCCCAGGTCGCGGCTCCACAAGCGAGGGGGACCCGTTTCAGGCCAGGACGCGGCCAAACCGGTCGCGTCGGACTTGAAATCACGATTCGGTCCGCCCCAATGCACCCATTCCGGCGACTGAGCGACGACGGTTGTGGTCGACGAGAGGATAAGAGCTATCAGTAGTCGGCAGACGCCGTCGCCATATTCCCTTTGAGTCATCAACGCTCCTATCATACATCCGTCGAGGCACGTCGAGCTGTTGCTGAAAACGTCGGTTCTCGAACCTGGAAACCGGGCCGTGAATCTGGTAAGGTCACGGCCCGATCGGGCATCCCGTCGGCGAATCCAGCCGAACGCCCAGCGTTCACGATCGACTCTTTATTAAGGAGGAAAGAATGACTATCGCACGACGTGAATTTCTCGCCGGCCTCGCGGCGGCTGGGAGTACGACGCTTCTCGGCAAAGGAGGCGCGTCGGCCCAGGGGCCGTCACGCCGCTACACGAAGCCCGTCATCGACCTGCATTTTCATTGGTATCCGCAGGAGTTCATGGACCTGCTGGAAAAAGAAGGTGAGGCGAACGGCGCCGTTGTGCAACACAGCGCCAACGGTTCTTTGCATGTGACGACGCCGACGAAGCGCACTAACTGGCAGAGACCGACGAACGTGTCCGCTCCGACGCGTCCGGGGCGCTTCGGTGACCCAAGCAAGACCGATGTCGACGTGATGCTCAGGGAAATGGACGAAGTGAACATCGATATGGAGGTGCTCACGCAGACCAACCCTCACATCATCTGGGCGCCGCCCGAGTTCGGGGCCAGGCTTGCGCAGGCTATCAACGATGGCAACTCGCGACTGCATCTGCAGCACCCGGACCGCTTCATGGGCACCATTTCGCTGCCCATGCAGGATGTCGAGCTGGCACTGACGGAGTTAGAGCGCGCGGCGAAACTTCCCGGGCTCCGGGCCATCAACCTGACGGAGCACGTGCGATTGAACAACATCGGCCACCGTTCGTTCTGGCCGGTCTATGAACGTGCCGAAGAGCTCGGGCTGCCGCTGTTTCTGAAGAACGTGGATACGATTTCTGAGCGCATGACCGACGAAGGCTCCTCGATGATGAATATCCTCAGTAACCCCTTCGAGGCGACCATCGCCGCCGCCTCACTCATGTTGACCGGCGCGATGGACGAGTTCCCCAATCTGGAGGTCTATATGCCTCACGCTGGCGGATTCTTCGCCTTCGTGAACCCGAGGATAGCCTGGGCCAGGGACCACATGGGCCGCGGCAGTAGATTTCAGAACCTGAAGCAGCCGGTGAGCGCATATCTGCGCCGCTTCCACTACGACCTGATCCTGCACAGCCCGAAGCTCTCGCGGACGTTGATCGATATGGTTGGCGTCGACCGCCTGGCCTGCGGCACCGACCGCCCGCAAGCGATGAACATCCCGGACCCGATCGCCTATGTCGAGGCGATCCCTGGTATCACAGCGGCCGAGGTGGAGGCGATTCTGTGCGACAATCCGGCGCGCTTGCTCAAACTCTAAGCGGGTAAGTGCGCCCGCGTCGAGCAAATCGACCCCACTCGTCGCGCCCATCGGCGCGACGAGGGTGATGCGACCAAACTATCGCTGAAAAGGACCCTCTCGCCTAATTGGACGGCGGGGCCAACTTCTCCAGTACTTGATCGATGGTGAAGCTGGCCGGCTTTTGCCGAGGCGGGAACTGCTGAAAGGTCTGGAGGAACTCGGCGACGTAGGCCTGCGCCGGGATCATGACGAACATGTGATCGATGAAAAACTGCGTGTAGTAGTCGGAATCGTGATCCGCTCTCTCGAAGGGATCGCGACGCAGGTTGAAGAGTCGCGGAATCCGCAGGTTGGTATAGGGCCTCGCCCAAACATCGAACCCGTGGGCTTCCTGGATGCTGAACATCACCTTCCAGTCCCTGTAGCGGAGAGCGGAGAGCGACCCGTCGTCGGTGAAGTAGAAGAACTCGTCCCTCGGTCCCTCGGTCCCTCGGACACCTCTCCCGTGAGGTAAGGGAGGAAGTTGTAGCCGTCGAGGTGCACTTTGAAATTCTTGTCTCCCAGCCTGTGGCCGTTGAGAAGCTTTTCCTTGATGTCGGGATCGCCGGCCGCGGCCGCCAGGGTCGGCATCCAGTCCATCATGGCGATGATCTCATTGGAGATCGTGCCAGGCTCGATCTTGCCGGGCCAGCGAACCATCATCGGAACGCGGAAACCACCTTCCCATGTCGTGTTCTTCTCACCCCGGAATGGAATCATGCCGCCGTCCGGCCAGCTCATGATCTCGGCACCATTGTCCGTCGAGTACATGACGATGGTGTTGTCCGTGATCCCCAGCTCGTCGAGCTTGTCCAGCAACTGGCCCACGTGGCCGTCGTGCTCGGCCATGCCGTCGGCGTAGATGCCCTGGCCGGTCACGCCATCGGACTCGGGCTTCAGGTGCGTCCAGATGTGCATCCGCGTCGAGTTGAACCACAGGAAGAAAGGTTTGTCCTGTCCGTGGGCCTGATCCATGAAACCGAGGGCCGCGGTCAGGAACTCCTCGTCCACCGTTTCCATGCGCTTCTTGGTTAGAGGACCCGTGTCCTCGATGCGCCCGTCAGCGTAGCTATGGATCACGCCGCGGGGGCCGTATTTCTCGTGGAACTCGGGGTCCTTGGGGTAGTCGGGGAGCTCCGGCTCCTCCTCGGCGTTCAGGTGATACAGATTGCCGAAGAACTCGTCGAATCCGTGGTTGGACGGCAGGTGCTCATCCAGATCGCCGAGGTGGTTCTTGCCGAACTGGCCCGTGGCGTAGCCCATGGGTTTCAAGACCTCGGCGATCGTGGCGTCCTCGGCCTGCAGGCCGAGGTCGGCGCCCGGTAGGCCGACCTTCAGAAGGCCGGTGCGGAACCCGCTCTGACCCGTGATGAAGCTCGCGCGGCCCGCGGTGCAACCGTTCTCGCCATAGGCGTCGGTGAACAGCATCCCCTCGCGGGCGATGCGGTCGATATTCGGCGTCCTGTACCCCATGACGCCCATGTTGTACGCACTGATGTTGTACTGACCGATGTCATCGCCCCAGATAACGAGAATGTTCGGCTTCGTCTCCTGGGCCTTGGCGGCGGTGGGTGAAGCAAGGACTATTGCGGCCACCAACGCAAAAAACCATCCTCTTGTCCGCATATTCGTTAGTCCTTTCGCGCGCCCCTCTGAGCGCAGATAAGGCGGGAGATTTGCCCCGCACTCACAAGGGCGAATTATAGCTCAGCGCGCCGCGGTCATCCGCCGGATCTCGCCCTCATTCCCTGTCAACTCCCAACGGATCAGTGACACGGGGATCACACCCGCGGCGCTGAACTCGTCCATGAAGCCTCGAAGGGTGAAGGCGTCACCGAGCTCGCGGGCGCGCTCGGACATGAGCTTCTCGATCTGGATCTTGCCCATTAGATAGCTGGTGCCGTAGCCGGGCTGTGCCAAATAGAGGTGCTGCTCGAACCAGACGGTATCGCTGTCGGGCGCCATCCATCCCCGCGGTGTCCAGGCAGCCGCGAATTCCGTCGCCTCTTCGATCGTATACTCGTGGCCGTGCATCATCAGTCCAGCGAGAGCGCGCGCGGCACGTTGCGCGAGCATGATGTAGATGAGCTCGCGGGCTCGTGGACGCTCGTCGAACAGTCCGGCGTGCATCAGCCACTCCTCCATGGTGGTCGCGAGGCCTTCCGAGCGAGCGTCGAAAATGTTGTAGAGCGGCGGAACGCGCCGGATAGGGCTCGAATGGGGCTCGTGCTCCATCCTCGCGAGCTCGGTCCAGTGATAGCCGTGCGTTCGCAGCGTAAGCGGATCGCGGTAGGAGACTTCAGAAAAAAATCCGCGCGGCCCCTCAGTGAAGCGTCCGATCTTCGCTCGTACGGCGGGGTCCATGTAGTCGCGGACCGAGACCACCTCTTCTTCTTCGAGAAAGGCCATGAGCTCGGTCACGGAGTCGTTGAACCGGCGGTCGTACTCCTCCGAGCTTGCGATGGGCTCGAGCGGTGGGAGGTCGCGGTTTCGGTGCTCCTCGAGTACGAGCGCCGTTAAGGACCGCGATAGCTCATGACGCATGAGCGTGACTTCTTCCTCCCACGTGTAGGGTACGAGATGGACGTTTTGCAGATACCAAGTGTAGTTGTCCTTGCCGACGCCCGACAGGCCCTGCTTCGAGGGCAGCTCGTTCTCGAGCCATAGGCGAAACCGATCCGTCGCCTCGCGCGCGCGACCAATCGCCTCGTCCAACTCCGTGCTCGTCCCCGCGACTTGGTCCGCGAAAACCACGAGGTCGGCGCTCTGGCTCGCCATCGCCCGGATGCCCCCCATCCATAGATCCCGGGCATCCTCAACGAGATTGGAACGTGCCTGCTCGAGGAGGGCCGGGATCGTGCCGATGGCGCCGGCGAGCTCCGGTGCGGTGCCGTCACTCAGGGGATAGTCGTAGGTCCAGAGATCGATGAAGCCGTGGATCACGGGTCCCTCGTGGGCGGGGACGTCGCTCTGGGACGGAAAGATCGTCACGTAGAACGCGGGGTTACGCGCCCATGGCCGGCGTAGCCGATGATCGAAGTCGAGCCCGTTCATCTCCGCGAGGACGAGGTGGTGGTCCACTTGATGCGCCACCGGCCAACCGCTCGGTTCGAAGGCGGCGAGACGGCGTTGATACGCCGCCAGCTCGCGGTGCTGTGTCGCCATGCTCGCCGCCGAGTAGTCCGGGACGCCATCGACCAGCGGGGGACTTTCGAACGCGCGCCACTCCGCGAAGAGAGCCACGAGGTCCCCGTAGCTCGCGCTCGACGCGCGGTCGACTTGTGCCTCGGTCTCGAGCGAGCTCGCGGCGAGAAAGACTGTGGTCAGAGCACCAAGCCAGAACGACGGACGGGAATCAGGTTGCAGCATCATCGAACCTCCGAAAGTGACAACTCTCTGACGCACCCAGCCCAGTTGTCAAACCTTACCCGCGCGCTCAACGGGCAGCGATCGCCGCGAGGCCTTCTCGAAGGGCCTCCAGCGCTTCGTCCAGCGAGCTGTCGTCGATTCGATTTTGGAGCTCATAGGGGTCGCTTCCGAGATCGTAGAGCTCATCATATTGACTGCCGAGCGCCGGGTAGCGGATGTACTTGAAGCGGTTGGTTCGGATCGCCTCCCAGCTCGGAATCCGAGGAAAGGGAATCTCCTCGAAGTACTCGGCGAGGAACGCGTCGCGCCATCCGCCCTCCTCCCCCGTCAGGAGAGGCCGGAGCGATCGGCCGTCGACCGGTATCGACATGGGCACTCCGGCGAGGTCGAGCAAGGTGGGTGCGAGATCGAGGTTCAAGACGAGCTCGTCGATCTGGATTCGACCCTCGACGAGGGGAGGGTAGCGAAGCAGGAGCGGTATCCGGATCGCTTCTTCATAGGGCCAGCGTTTGTCCCCCAGTGAATGCTCGCCATGGAAGTAGCCGTTGTCACTCGTGAACACGACGGCGGTTTGGTCGAGCATGCCCTCTTCTCGCAGCGCTCGGAGAATGTCGCCGACACCCTCGTCCACAGCGGCGAGCAGGGCGAGCTGTTTTCTCACACGCTCCGGCCCAAGGCCCCCGCTTCCCGGCGCTGGCGGCTCTGTTCCGGTGACCGTGCGGGTCAAGGCGAGCTTACCCTCGAGCGAGTCGCTGCAGCCCGGGGAACAGTCGATTCGCTCGTCAGCATAGAGCGTCCCGTGACGGCGGGGCAGCTCGAAGGGCTCGTGAACTGCTTTGTGTGAGAGATAGAGAAGGAACGGGCGCCGTGCCCGCGCGGAAGCTCGTACGAAATCCACCGCGTATCTATTGAGCAAGTCGGTCAGGTAGCCTTCTGCCTGAACGGCGCGGCCGTTGATATTCAGGCCGGGATTCCGATACTCACCCTGTCCGCCGAAGCCCACCCAATGCGTGAAGCCGGCTCTCGGTGTGTCGTCCTCTCCCATGTGCCACTTGCCGATGAAGGCCGTGTCGTAGCCGGCGTCTTGCAGAAGCTCGGGAAACGTGACGAGCTCCGCACCGTTATCACCGTTGTTCAGCACCCCGTGACCACGGGCATAGCGTCCGGTGAGAAAGCTCGCCCTCGCCGGCGAGCAGAGTGGGGTCGTCACGAAGGCGTTGCGGAAGACGACCCCTTCTTGCGCCAGTCGATCGATACTGGGTGCGGAGGCGAATGGGTGTCCCGTCGCCCCGAGACTATCCCATCGCAGGTCGTCGACGAGCACGACGACGAAGTTCGGCTGCGCAAATGCCGGAGCTACGGCGAGCACCGCACAGCCACGAGACAAGAGCTCCGAAGAATCAAACCTGCCCTGAATGACACCCCAAGATAATAACCCTAGACCACGTGTCGACGGAGTCTAGAAGGTTTGTGTGAAGTTGATGTTGAGGACGGGTCCGGCGGGCCAGTTGCGACCTCTGAGGGAAATGGGGACGGTTACTTCGAGGCCTTGGGTGGGAGTGAAAGCGAAGCCCACTCCGGGCTCGAGGTAAACGGCCTCCCGGCGAAGGCTCTCGATGGGAAGGTCAAAGCTCGTCGCTTGGAAGCCGTAGAGGCCGCGCAGGAGCACTTTCGTGTTGATGCGAGCGCCGATTTTGTAATCGAATTCGGCATGCCATATGAGCTCATCCCCGAAGTCGATCTGGATCTCCTTGTTCTCCGTACGAAAACGGTAGCCGATCTTGCCCGTGACATAGCCCGGCATTGGCCAGAGCGAGCGTCCCACCTCCGCGAAAACGTCGAAGTCGTATTGACCCTCTCCCACGGGAACGATCTCGGCGTCGTTGATGAACTCGCCCGTAGGGAATTTGACGGTACCTCCCACGGTCGCAACGAAGGGGTCGCTGACCAGTTTGAAGCGCGACTCCACCCGCAGATCGCCAGGACCGTTGGTAGTGCGGTCGTCGGCGAAGTCGTCGAAGGAGATGCGGAACAGAGGAAACTGAACTTTGACGTCCCAGCGATCGGTCATACCGCGAACGTACTCGAAGAACAACGCCCGGGTCTGATTACGCCCGTCGAAAAAGTAGGGGATGCGCCTCCCGTCGATGAAGTAGCGCTCCGTCGTATCCTGGAACATGAACCCTATTTTGAGCCAGTTCGTTCCCTTGGGCTGGGTCCAGGCCCCCGCCTCGGAAAGTCGGGCAGAGCTCGCCAAGATGAGCGTGGGCATCGACAGTACGAGCGTGAGTCCTGAAAGAGGACGTTTCCGCGGCCTGCTCACCGGCGCACCCATGCAAGCACTATCGTCGTGTACGACAAACATCCGCTATGGCCCAGTTAACACGGTCCTCGTATTTTTGGAGCAGATTGCTCTTGTGAAGAACCTAACAGAGACAGGCCATGAGGCTCGCTAAGCTAGTATAGAAGGGAGTTATATCGTGGTACGAAACCCCGAGCGACTGACGATCCTGGCATTGGCGTTTCTGTCACTGTCGAGCGTCGGGGCCGGGCAGGAGTGCCTCATCCCCACAAATCTCATCGTCAACGGCGGGGTCGGCAGGGACGGAATACCGGCTCTGAACAGTCCCGATGTGGTGCCGGCCTCGACGGGAGACTTCTTTCTCGTTTCCGAAGACCTGGTCCTGGGTGTCGTGGTGAACGGCGAGGCGAGGGCCTACCCGCACGGTGTTCTCTGGTGGCACGAGATCGTAAACGATGTCCTGGGAGGACGCCCCGTCGTCGTGAGCTTTTGCCCGCTCACGGGGAGCGGCCTCGTTTACGACCCTGTCATCAACGAGCGACTTCACAACTTTGGGGTCTCGGGGCTTCTCTTCGACAACAACCTCATACTGTTCGACCGCACAACAGAATCCCTATGGTCGCAGATGAGGGTTCAGAGTATTTGCGGCAGCCTTCAGGGTACGAGGCCTCCGCTGCTTCCTTTGGTCCAGTCTACCTGGGCCGCGTGGAAGGCCATGTATCCAGATACGACCGTGGTGAGCTTCAATACCGGATTCAGCCGCGATTACACACTCTACCCGTATGGCGATTATGACCTCGTCGACAACACCAGGCTCTTGTTTCCGCCGTCCACCATCGACTCCAGGCTTCGCATGAAAGATACCGTGCTCGGCATCACCTACGAAGGCGTCGCTCGCGCTTACTCCATGAGTAGGATGACCGATGTGGCTCCCCGTGTGGTCATCAACGACGATGTAAACGGTCTTCCCGTGCTCGTCGTCTTCGACGCCCTCTCCTCTCTCTCCGTTCCCTTCGAGCGCCGGCTCCAGCAGGCCGCCACGTCAGAGGGCGCGTCTTCTGGACAAGGTGAGCTCTTCGATTTCGAAATCGTCGACGAGGATACGTTTCCGTTCAAGCTCAAGGACCGCCAGACCGGTTCCATCTGGAACTTGAGCGGTGTGGCCGTTGAAGGTCCGCTGGCGGGGGAGCGCTTGCGTCCAATTCCCACGTTCTCCGCATTCTGGTTTGTGTGGTCGGCTTTCAACCCGGCTTCCCAGATTCACGATCCTGCGGCGCCCCGAAGGGATTGATTCTCACCGCGACTCGAGGAACTCTTTCAGTGCCACCTCCTGGTTCCTCTCCTTGTCACGGGCGCTGTAGAGCAGGGTGACGGTTTGACGTCGTCCGATGGCAACAATGGGCAGCCACAGGTCTTGCTTGAGCGTCAGCTCTTTGAAGTAGCGTTTCTTGAACTCGGGCCATCGCTTCGGATCGTGTCCGAACCACTTTCGAAGCTCGGTGCTCGGACCGAGCTCCTTGAGCCAGTCCTCCATCGAGAGCGCGTCCTTCTTGACGCCACGCGGCCAAATACGATCGACGAGATAGCGCATTCTGTCGCTCTTGGCAGCGGGCACGTAGACCCGCTTGATGTGAATCGGCATCACCGAAGTATAGAGGATAGAATCGGCGCGCGAGGACCGAGCTTCGCGATGGAGCGTCGCTGGCGAGCTATTTCGGATCTACCGCTTGCGCGGCGATTTGGCTCTCGCGCTCTGCGAGGCGCGGCGTCGAGAAACCCCGAGGCCGAGGAAACCGCCGGCGAGGAGCAGCAGGGTCGTGGGCTCGGGCATTTCTATCTCGAGCGTCAGACGGTTGGATCGGTCGTACGAGCTTCGCCCGTCGTATCGGAGCTTTGTGAGCCGGCCGTCGCCGTCGAAGTCCATGTCCGTGTTGCCCAACACAGCGGCCCAGAACCCGATGCTGTTCTGAAAAAAGGGTCTACGCGGATTCGTGTGGGTTGAAGACGGCATTTCTGGGTAATGGCGGAAGGAATGCCGCCACGATCTTCAGCTTGAGATATTCCTCGTCGCGATAGCCGTAGGCGCGTCGTTGCAGAACACGGATTTTGTTGTTGACCCCTTCAACTAGGAGGCGCAGACGTTCCATCTCGGCCACCGCCTTGTCCGGCACAGCTTGCCCACATGCGTCGCAAAACGCTAGGTGTAGCGCGAGTTGTTCGCCAGCCAGTCCAGGTGTTCTACATGCAAACCGCCGCACCCAGGACAGTTGACGCGCCAACGCTCGTATTCCAGATAGATCCGCCAGCCTGCCAACGACAGGTCGCGGACCCGGCACACTTGCTTGTCATAGCGCCCCCGGCACCGTTGCCCACAGTAAGAGCACACAGCTGTTTTTTTCGCCTCTTGAGCTGGATGACGCGGGCGTATCGGTCACCGAATAGACCCTTCAATCCGGCACACCACGAAACCTGGCAGCGCAAACAGCGAGCGGATCGACTGGGAATTTTTCACTCGGTTAGCCTATCCTAAAAATGGACCACTTTTCAGCACCTGATGAAGTACTCGATACCTTTTCCACACAATGAGTTGCACTGTTTTTCCGTCAGGACTTACCCACACGAATCCGCGTAGACCCTGAAAAAAGAGCCCCTGCCAGTCGGAGTCCCCGGGGAAAGCGCCATTGACGGTGCCGACGTTGAGGGACACGTCGAGCTCGACGAGATCACCCCCGAGTGGCGTAAAGGCGATCGAGCTCGGGAAGGTCTCGAGGAAGCTTGCCGCGATCTCCCAGCTTTTCTTCTTCTTCTCGTTATCATAAACGTATGCCGTTACGCGTCCTGAATCTCCATCGCCGTAGAAGATGGCGATGCCCTTGTCGGAGTCTTCGGGATGGGGCCCGTGGTTGATGACGAACCAGGCGCCGTTCGGAGTTTCCGTTCCATCGGTGTCGTATGTGGCCGTCCAGCGGAAGTCCAGCGTCACGTCGTCGAACGTGAAGACCGACGAGACCATTCTGCCCGCGCCGTCCGAGCTCGGACACGTCGAGGCAACGACGCAGTCGAACTCGTAAATCGTGGCCGACGCGTTCGTAGTCGCGAAGAGCACAGAAGAAAGAATGACAAGAAGAATCGAAAGTCGCATGGTGAGTCCCCCCGGCACCGGAATGAATTGCAGATTTGCTCTGCAAAGTTCGTGCGCACCAGCGGAAGCGCCTATGCCCAAAGGGTTTCGACGGTTAGCGCTGCCGTCTCACTTAACGAAAACGTAAGATAAACCGACGTGCGGCTTCGAAGAATTCGCCCAAGCGGCTGCTCAGAATGCAGTTATCCCGTTGAGCCCATTTGTACATTTTCTCGACGGTTTCTCCTCGCTGGAGTGCTCACTCGCCTCTTCGGCTCGTTCGCTCTCCTCGCTCTTCCCTCCATACAGAACACTGCCAAACAGGCGGTGTTTCTTGCGACATCGCGCGAGGCCAAATACAATGCGAAGACCGTCGTCGATACCTTCGTCGCGCGCCTTGGAGATATGGCAGAGGCGGTCGTGGCCGGTGGGCTCGCGCTTGGGTTCGGGCCCGGGAACTTTGCGCTCGTCAACCTCGGGTTCATTCGTGTCTAAAAAGCAGAAAGTGAAGAAGAGTGAGAAGGCATTGCAGAGTGATGGCGCAAAAGTCGTCAGGAAGAAGCTGAAACGGACATTGTTCGAGAAGGAGCTCTCACGCCTTCAGATCGAGCTCGTCAAGCTCCAGTCGAGCATTCGAGCCCATCGTCGTCGGGTGGTCGTGATTTTCGAGGGCCGCGATGCGGCGGGCAAAGGCGGCGTGCTGAAGCGGATCACAGAAAGGCTGAACCCTCGGATCGCCAAGATCGTCGCGCTGGGTGTGCCAACGGAGCGCGAGAAGTCCCAGTGGTATTTCCAGCGCTACGTCGAACATCTACCGGCCGCCGGTGAGATAGTGTTGTTCGACCGCAGCTGGTACAACCGCGCCGGCGTCGAACGGGTGATGGGCTTCGCGACCGAAGAAGAGCTCCGCGAGTTTCTGCGTTCGTGCCCCGAGTTCGAGCGCATGCTCGTTCGATCGGGAATCCAGATCATCAAGTACTGGTTTTCGGTCAGCGAGGCCGAGCAGGAGCTCCGCTTCCAAGACCGCATGAAAAATCCAGTCAAACGCTGGAAGCTCTCTCCCATGGACCTCGAGTCCAGACTGAAATGGGAAGACTATTCGAGGGCCAAGGACGAGATGTTCGTCCACACCGACATCAAGCAGGCGCCCTGGCACGTCGTCGACGCCGACGACAAGCGGCGCGCCCGGCTGAACTGTATCAGTCACCTGCTCGAACAAATTCCCTATCACGACGACACGCCGAAGGCAGTCGAGTTGCCGACCCGACCGAGAAAGAAGACGACCTACATACGCCCGCCCGAGAGCGACCAGACGATGGTCAAAGATCAGTATCCCTGACGCGCACCTTCTCGAATTCTGGTGGATTTTTCCGGCCGCCATCGGAGCTTCCCTCTGAAACGGTAGTAATGCTACCGCTCCGCGAGTAATGTGCCCATGTATTCGAACGACGGTCGAATGGATTACCTATGCCTAAACTCCCGTTCACTATCGAGCCCTGGGACGAGCACAACCGGGTCACCGCCGAGAACGTCCATCCCGCGGATTGGGTGAATCCAACTCCCGAGGGACGCTACAACCTCGTCGTGCTCGGCGCGGGCACCGCGGGTCTAGTCTCCGCGATCGGGGCCGCTGGTCTCGGCGCGAAGGTGGCTCTCGTCGAGAAACACCTTATGGGCGGGGACTGCCTGAACGTTGGTTGCGTGCCATCGAAGGCTCTCATCCGTGCCGCTCGCGCGGCCGCCGAGGCACGTCGCGGTGCCGAGTTCGGCCTCCGGATCAAAGGCACGATCGACGTCGAATTCGCCCTCGTCATGGAGAGGATGAGAAAGCTGAGGGCGCGCATCAGCGGCAATGACTCGGCGCGCCGTTTCTCGGAAGCGGGAGTGGACGTTTTCATCGGCGACGGACGGTTTACGGGGCGTGACAGCCTTCAGGTTGGCAGCGACACGCTTCGTTTTTCCCGCGCCGTCATTGCGACGGGTGCGCGGGCCGTAGCTCCCCCGTTTGACGGGCTGGAGGAGACGGGGTACCTCACAAACGAGACCGTGTTCTCACTCACCGAGCTGCCGCAACGTCTCGTCGTCATCGGCGCCGGTCCCATCGGAGTCGAGCTCTCTCAGGCTTTTGCGCAGTTCGGCTCGGAAGTACATCTTCTGGAGGCCGCCGGCCAGATACTCGTTCGAGAAGACCGCGACGCGGCCGAGCGCGTCGAGGCCGCTCTGAGGCGCGATGGCGTTCGGATCGTCTCCGGCTGCGGCATCCAAAAAGTATCGAGGACGGAGGGTGGCAAGCTCGTGGAGCTCGATGGCGCGGGCGGGTGCCAGAGCATCCTCGTCGACGAGATCTTGGTTGGTGTCGGTCGCGCGCCGAACGTCGAGGGTATCGGGCTCGAGTCGGCAAAGGTTGACTACCATCCACGCAAAGGCGTCATCGTCGACGACTATCTGCAGACCACGAACCCCAAGATCTTCGCCGCTGGCGATTGTTGCTTTCAGCACAAGTTCACACACACGGCCGACGCGCTCGCACGAATCGTCATCCAGAACGCGCTATTCGGCTTCCCTTTGATGAAAAAGAAAGCGAGCGCGCTGACGATTCCGTGGTGCACCTTCACCGATCCGGAGATCGCGCACGTCGGGTTGTATGAGCGAGAAGCCAGGGACAAGGGGATCCCGGTCGAGACGTTCATCCAGGAGCTCGACGAAGTCGATCGCGCCATTCTTGACGGCGCCGGCGAGGGTTTCGTCAAGGTGCACGTCAAAAAGGGAACGGACCGAATCCTGGGAGCCACGATCGTCGCGGAGCACGCCGGAGAAATGTTAAACGAGTTGACCCTCGCTATCCACGCCGGCCTCGGACTGGGCTCGATCGCGAGCACGATTCATCCCTATCCAACACAGGCGGAATGCATCAAGCGGGTTGCCGATGCGTTCAACCGTACGCGCTTGACGCCGAGAGTCAAAGGTCTCTTTGCCAGATGGCTGTCGTGGAGTCGCTGAAGCGGGAGGAAATGTTCTCCAGGCCGGCGGCTACTTCACGATCCTCTGCTATCTCGCACTCCAACGGGAAACACAAGGAGGTCGACAATGGAATTGGGAATGGTCGGGCTGGGAAAGATGGGCGCCAAGATGACGTCGCGCCTCACGAAGGGCGGCCATCGGGTCGTCGCCACGGACCGCGACCCGGACGCACTTCAGTCGGCGGTTGACGACGGCGCAACCGGCGCTGCATCGCTACGGGAGCTCGTCGTCAAGCTGAGTGCGCCGCGCGCCGTTTGGATCACGGTGCCAGCCGGAGGCCCTACCCAAAGCGTGGTCAACGAGCTTTCGGAGCTCCTGCCTACCGGCGATCTCATCGTGGACGGTGGCAATAGCAACTACAAGGACACGATGCGCCGCGGCACCGAGCTCGAGGCCAAAGGTATCCACTTCGTGGACGTCGGTACCAGCGGTGGAGTGTGGGGCCTCACCGAAGGCTACAGCATGATGGTCGGCGGTTCCAAAGCGGCCGTCGATCGACTCGGGCCGATCCTGGAATCCCTGGCCCCTGCGGCAGACGCGGGCTGGGGCCGGGTCGGTCCCGTCGGCGCCGGTCATTTCGTCAAGATGGTGCATAACGGGATCGAGTACGGGATGATGCAGGCCTACGCGGAGGGGTTCGAGTTGCTCCATAAGAAAGAAGAGTTCGGGCTCGATCTCTATCAGATCGCCGAGATCTGGCGATATGGAAGCGTCGTGCGCTCCTGGCTTCTGGACCTGACTGCGAAGGCATTGGCGGAAGACCAAGATCTCCCCGACATCCAGGGCTGGGTGGCCGACAGCGGCGAGGGACGCTGGACGGTAGCCGAGGCGATCGATCTCAACGTCCCGGCACCCGTAATCACGGCGTCGCTCATGATGCGTTTCGTCAGCCGGCAAGAAGAGAGCTATGCCGCCAAAGTGCTCGCGGCGATGCGCAACCAATTCGGCGGTCATGCCGTCAAGCGAGGCTAACGAGCGTGGCAACGAGTCTCGTCATCTTCGGCGCCTCAGGCGATCTGACGCGCCGCAAGCTCGTGCCCGCACTGTTCAGTCTTCACTGCAAGGACCGCCTGCCGCACGATCTGCGCGTCGTCGGTTTTGCACGAATACCCTACGGCGATGCGCGCTTTCGGGAGCTGATGCAAGACGGCGTCAAGGAGTTTGCGCGGGACCACTACACGGTAGGCGCCTGGAACGATTTCGCACAAAAGCTTTACTATGTCCAGGGAGATCTCAGCACCAAAGAGGACTTCGGGATGCTCGACGCGCGTCTGTCTGCACTCGAGGAAGGTGACTCCGATCGCCTCTACTATTTTTCGATAGCCCCGCACTTCTATGATTCCACGGTCAGGCTCTTGGGAGAGTGCGGCATGGCGCCGGAAAAAGGCGGATACCGCCGGGTCATCATCGAGAAGCCATTCGGAAGCGACCTCGGTACCGCAAGGGCCTTGAACGAGGCAGTCCATGGATTTTTCGACGAGAACCAAATCTATCGGATCGATCACTACCTTGGAAAGGAGACATCTCAGAACATCCTTTTCTCCCGCTTTGCCAACACGGTCTTCGAGCCGCTTTGGAACCGCAACTACATCGACCACGTGCAGATCACGGTCGCGGAGTCGGTCGACGTGGGCCACCGCGCCGGCTTCTACGACGGAACCGGGGTTCTGCACGATATGTTCCAGAATCATCTGTTGCAGATCATGGCCCTGGTCGCCATGGAGGCTCCCTCCTCGTTCAACGCGGATGCCGTGCGCAACGAGAAGACGAAAGTACTTGCAGCGGTGCGAACCGCGAGCCCGGAGCAACTCGCGCTCGATACCGTGCGCGGGCAGTACCGCGGCTACCTCAACACCGAGGGCGTCGAGCCAGGCTCCACTACTGAGACCTTCGCGGCCCTCAAGCTCCAGATCGACAACTGGCGTTGGCAGGGCGTCCCATTCTATCTTCGCTCCGGGAAGGCATTGGCCGAGAAAGTTTCCGAAATACTCATCCAGTTCCGCGACCCGCCCCACGTGATGTTTCCCCTTCCGCCGGGTGCGAGGATTCGAAACAATTATCTCGCGATCTGCGTCCAGCCCGACGAAGGCATGCATCTGCGTTTCGAGGCGAAGGTCCCCGACACGATCGCAGAGCTGCGCTCCGTCGACATGGAGTTTCACTACGACGAGGATTTCGAAGGTATCGCGATACCCGCAACTTATGAGCGGCTGCTTCTGGATGCGCTTCAGGGCGACGCGTCGCTTTTCGCGCGTCGTGACGGCATCGAGCTCTCCTGGAAAATTATCGACCCCATCACCACAGGCTGGAAGACCCCAGACGCGCCGCGGCTTCAGGCCTACGAACCGGGGAGCTGGGGTCCCGAGGGCGCGGACCTACTCTTGGGTCGGGACGGCCGGAGCTGGCTCCGCGGCTGCGGGCAGCACTGACGCAGTGGGTCGAAACCTGCGCATCCATTTCTACGATAGCGCGCAAACGCTGAGTCGTGCGGTCGCTTCCGCGTTTGTCACGTCGGCATATGAGGTTTTGGCGAAGCGAGCTCGCTTCGCCGTCGCTCTAGCGGGCGGCTCGACGCCGAAGACCATGTACGAACTGCTCGCATCGGAGTTCCAGAGCGCTTTGGATTGGAACCGTGTCCACTTCTTCTGGACCGACGAGCGATTCGTTCGGCCGGACCATTCCGACAGCAACTACCGGATGGCTTCTGAGGCGATCCTTCGGCCGCTCGGTCTCCTACGCGGGAACATCCACGCGCCCGACACGAGCTCGAGAGATCCAGAGGAGTCGGCGCGACGCTACGAGGAAGTCATCCGCGCGTTTTTTGGATCCGAGTCGCTGAGCTTCGACTGGATGCTTCTTGGCCTCGGAGAAGATGGCCATATCGCCTCACTTTTCCCGGGAGGCGCCGCGCTCGAAGAAACGCACCGTCTCGTCGTCCCGGTGAAGGACAGTCCGAAGCCACCCTCGCTGCGAGTCACGATGACTTTGCCTACGATCAATTCAGCTCGAGAGATCCATTTCTTGATCTCCGGCGGCCGCAAACGAGGCGTTTTCTCGAAACTTCTCGGTCAGGCCGACAACGAGCTTCCGGCCCAACGCGTTCACGCGACTAACGGAGCCGTTGATTGGTGGGTGGACGATGAGGCAGCACGGCAGGTGGCAAATCCTGTGAAGGGACTCACAGGCCCCTGACGCGTGTTTCGGGTACAGTAGGGTTATGCCACGCTCGGACTCGGTGGTCGTCCTGTTTACGCTCACGCCGGAGGCGGAAGGAGTTAGAAAACCCCTGGGGCTCCGCGGGCCTGAGCGCGCAGCCGCCCTATTTGCCACGCTTCTCGATCACGTCGCCACGGTCTGTGCCCGATTGACCGAAGCGGATCTCGTCGTTGCCAGTGAATCTCCGCTCGATCTGCCGTCGGGGACACAGAGGATCCGGCAGCGGGGGAGTGACTTCGGCGAATCGCTCCGACTTGCGGTCGAGGACGCCTTTGCGCTCGGCTATCGGCGGGTCGTCGTCATCGGCAATGACGCACCCGAGATCTCTGAGACCTACCTGAAGTCCGCGCTCGACGCGCTCACACGTGGGGAATGCGAGGCGGTCGTCGGCCCCGCGACCGACGGAGGCTACAACCTTCTCGGCCTGACGGGCCCCTGTGACGCGGTTTTCGACGCGATGCCGTGGAGCTCCGCGGACGTTCTGCGCTTGACCGTGGAGCGGCTTCGCGCTCGCGGCTTCGGCGTGACCCTTCTCGCCGGGCTCGCGGACATCGATAGCGCCCGGGAGCTCGCACGCTTTCTCGATCGCGTCGAGAGACGTGGGCGGCGGGCCCCTTCGTCTCTCAAGCGGCTCGTGTCCCGCATTCGACGACTGACCACGCGGGAAGTTGCCGTCGAAGCGGATTGTCCGCATCGTGAGCTTGTCTCGTCGGCCGGCGTCCACGGCCTCCGCGCTCCTCCCGTTGCTTCCATAACGGCGCTCTAGCCCCTCTTCGTCTTTCGAGATCCGCTGGCGGATCGGGAGTGTGTTCATGGAAAGGCAACGACTCGCCGTGATTGGCGCAGGTCCCATTGGAATCGAAGCCGCACTAGCCGGGCGCGAGCGCGGTTACGACGTGCGCGTCTATGAGCGTGGCACTGTCGGAGACAACGTGAAGCGTTGGGGACACGTCCGGCTGTTCTCGTCGTTCGAGCTCAATCACTCGGAGCGGGGCGCGCGTCTTTTGAAAGCCGAGGGCGGAACGCTTCCCGAGCCGGGAGACTATCTCACTGGCGGGGAACACCTTGAGCGCTATTTAGAATCGCTGGTGCGTACAGCCTTTCTCTCGGGATGCATTCACGAGCGCACGCGCGTCGTGTCGGTAGGGCGCGACGGGATCGGGAAAGGCGACCTTCTCGAGGGTCCCCGCGACCGGCACCCATTCCGTCTCCTTCTCGAACGCGACGGCGGTGAGGAGAAGATCGTGGAAACCGATACAGTTCTCGATTGCTCGGGAACCTACGGGAACCACAACTGGATGGGGAACGGAAACGTCCCCGCGGTCGGCGAGCGCAAGCTCGAAGGGTACATCGACTACGAGGTTCGAGACCTCGCGGCGCGGGACCGCGCGGGATTCGAGGGCAAACGCGTTCTTCTCGTCGGTGGCGGCCACTCGGCTGCGACCGCGCTCGATGGCTTGAGGACGCTTGCCGGGACCACCGTGTACTGGGTCGCGCGGAAAGAAGAGCCCCTCGACGTCATCGCTAGCGACCCGCTCCCCGAGCGTAAGCGGCTCTCGCAGCTCGCCCGGGAGCTCGCGGCGGGAGCGAATCCGACGATCCGCTTCTACGGCGGGCATACGATCGAGAGAATAAAGCGGCAGGGCGCTGGATTCGAGGTCGAGCTCCGTTCGGCCGGGGCCGCCGAGCTCGTCGAGGTCGATCGCGTCCTAGCCCACGTCGGCTACCGTCCGGACAACTCGCTCTATCGCGAGCTCCAGGTGCACGAGTGCTATGCCTCCCTCGCTCCGATGAACCTCGCCGCCGCGCTTCTCGGTGAAAGCTCTGCGGATTGTCTCGTCCAGACGTCCAAGGGTGCGGAGGTCTTAAAAAACCCCGAGCCGAATTTCTTCATCCTCGGCGCCAAGAGCTACGGGAAAGGCTCGAACTTCCTCATGCGCATCGGACTCCAGCAAGTGGAGGAGGTTTTCGGCTTGCTCGGCGCCCGTCGCCGAGAGGAGCGTGCGTCGTGACCGCCCGGGTCGAGCTCGAGTCTCTCGACGATCTCTGGTTCCAGATCTCGGGAACGCTCTGCAATCTGACTTGCCAACACTGCTTCATCTCCTGTAGTCCGACGAACCACAAATTCGACCTCATTTCTCGCGAGGACGTTCTCCGTAGGCTCGAGGAGTCTCGCGAGCTCGGCGTCAAGGAGTACTACTTCACGGGAGGCGAGCCCTTCATCCATCCCCATCTCGTCGAGATCCTGGAACGGACACTCCAGATCGGACCCGCGACCGTCTTGACGAACGGGACTCTGCTGTGTCCGGAAGCGATACGGCGGCTCGCGGAAGCGGAAGCGCGATCTCGATACTCACTGGAATTTCGCGTCAGCATCGACGGCTACTCTCCTGAAATGAACGACCCGATTCGCGGGGAGGGGACCTTCGCGCGCGCGATGCACGGCGTACGGCTTCTGCTGGAGCGAGGTTTTCTCCCGATCATTACGGTGGCTCAGACCTGGGAAGACGATCGCACCGAAGACGTCTTTCGGAACTTCCTGCGCCTGCTCCGCGAAGAGGGCTATTCCCGTCCACGGGTGAAGCTCATCCCGACGTTGCGGCTCGGCGCCGAAGTGGAGCGGAACCGCGGCTACCACGACTACGAGAACGTGACCGAGGAGATGCTCGAGGACTTCGACACCGCGCAGCTTCTCTGCTCGCGCGCGCGGATGGTGACCGACAAGGGTGTCTACGTCTGCCCCATTCTCATCGACGCGCCGGAGGCTCGGATGGGTGCCACGCTTTCCGAAGCGCTCGTCGGCTTCCCGCTCGAGCACAGCGCTTGCTACACGTGTTACGTAGGGGGCGCGATTTGCAGCAACGTGAGCGCGGGAGGCAGCGATGTCACCGCATAGCGGGCCGGCGCCTGAGCGCTACGAGAGGATCGCCGCTCTCGGAGGTGTCTATAGCAACCACATCGCTCTCGAGGCCGTCATTGCCGATGCCCGCCGTCGGGACGTGGAGGCGATCTTCTGCCTGGGGGATCTGGGCGCTTTCGGGCCTCGACCGGACGAGACGTTTCCCCTGTTGCTCGATGCCGGAGTTCGAGTGATGCAGGGAAACTACGACAACTCCATCGGGAATGGGCTCGCCGACTGCCAGTGCGGCTATACCGATCCCAGGGACAACTACTTCGCGAAGATTTCCTACGACTACACCTTCGGCCTGACCTCGGACCGGTGGAAGACGTGGATGCGCTCACTCCCGGAGTCGATTCGGATCGAGCTCGGCCGCTACCGCCTGCTCATGAGCCACGGCTCGCCTCGCAAAGTGAACGAGTTTCTCTGGGAGTCGACGACGCCGACTCACTTCCTCGAGAAGATGGTCGCTGGCCATGACGCTGATGTGGTGCTAGCTACGCACACCGGGCTCCACTGGAAGCGGGAGCTGCCGGACGACCGGCACTTCGTCAATGTCGGTGTCGTCGGGAGACCCGCGAACGATGGACGCACCAACGTCTGGTACACGATTCTCGACGCGCGAAGGGGGTTCGAAGCCGAGTTCGTTCCCGTGCACTACGACCATGAAAGCCTCGCGCTCGAAATGAGGTATGAAGGACTTCCGCGGGAGTTCATCGACACCATTCGTCACGGGTGGTGGACGACCTGTCTCGAGATTCTTCCTGGCAAAGAACGCAAGAAAGGAAACTTCTGATGTCGACGACGGAAATGAACCCCGAGCTGTCGGTGAAGTCACGCTACTCCCTGGCCGCCTCGGAGCGCGAGCCCGAGCTCTGCTGCGCGGTGGACTACGACCCGCGGTATTTGTCGGTCATTCCCGAGGAGATACTCGAGAGGGACTACGGCTGCGGCGATCCGTCGAAATACCTTCGTCAGGGAGAGACGGTTTTGGATCTCGGAAGCGGTGGGGGCAAGATTTGCTACATCGCGTCTCAGGTCGTGGGGTCCGAAGGTCGTGTCATTGGCGTCGACATGAACGACGACATGCTGGCACTCGCTGAAAAGCATCGATCGCCGATCGGAGACGCGCTCGGCTATCACAACGTCGAGTTCCATAAGGGCAAGAATCAAGATCTCGCTCTTGATTACGGTCGGCTCGAAGCTCGTCTCGAGGCTCACCCGGTCGGAACCCCCGACGACCTCGATGCCATCGAGCAATGGAAAGCACGCGAGCGACGAGAGCATCCAACGGTCTCGACAGCCTCCGTTGACGTCGTCGTGAGCAACTGCGTACTCAACCTGGTCGATCCGCGGGCCAAATCCGTGCTCTTCCAGGAGATGCATCGCGTTCTCAAGAGGGGCGGCCGGGTGGTGATCTCCGACATCGTCAGCGACGAAGACGTCCCCGAGCACTTGAGGGCGGATCCCGAGCTCTGGAGCGGATGCATTTCCGGGGCCTTCCGCGAAGACCTGTTCTTGAAGGCCTTCGAGGAAGCCGGCTTCTACGGTATCGAGATCCTCGCCCGGAACGAAAAGCCCTGGCAGACCCACGAGTCGCGGCTCCTGCCGGAGCGCGAACATCACGGCGATCGCCACGTACATGGCGAAGAACGCGATCAGAAACGGCTCCGTCGTCGAGAAGAACTCGGGACGGTAGTACCGCACTGCCCAGCCGCCCGAGAGGACAAAGGTGAAGACGAACCCAGCGAGGTTCAGGCTACGCCAAGACTTGAACCAGGAGATGGAAAGGATGCCGATGTTCAGAACGATGTAGTACGAGAACAGCGCGACGTGGCTTCCCTGCCCTGTCGAGGCGAGCACAGGAGCGAGGAAGCCTCCGACCGTGCCCAGCATGGCCAGTGCGCGCGAGTCTTGGAGAACGGCGAGGAGGGCGGAGAGCACCATGAACGCCACCAGGAGGAGAAACGTGGGCGCGGAGGGAATCAAGTCGTATAGCCGATAGGCCGCGAACACCGTGAGGTAGAGCACGCCGACGCCGCCGAGAGCCGCTGCGATCAACCGGAGCTCTATCGATAGAAGCCCCCGGTCGACGGCGTACTTGAGCAGGAAAGCGACGCCGAAGAAGAGCACCACCACTCCGAGCGTCACCATGAGGCTCGCACCGGTCAGATAGGACCTCGCCTTGTCGATCCAATCGTCGATGGGACTCGAGCTCGAGACGCGCCCGAATGACGCGGGCGGGGGCGGGGCGACTCGCCGGGGCGGGGGGGGAGGAGTAGGCGTTGGTGTCGCCGGGGCGGGGGCCGGTGGCTTTAGCGCCGGAGTTGGCTCTCGAACCGCGGCTTTCTCGGGCGGCGAGGGCGCCGGCGCTTCTTTCTCTTTTTCCTCTTCCTCCGGCGCGATCGACTGCAGCTTGATCCAGAGCTGCTTCAAATCGGACTCAATCTCTTCGATGCGCTGGCGTTGATCGATGAGCCTGGAGAGGCCGAAACCGAGCGCCGCGCCCCCGAGTGCACCCGCCCCCCCCCAGCGGTTGCCAGGCCCAGAATCAGGCCGGTGATTACGTAAACCCAGGTCATCGTTCAGCCCTCCCAGAGGGAGCGAGGCGCGCGCGCGCCGAAATTCCTTGGAGATCAGTCTGCCGGGTGTGTGGCTTCTATTCTGCCATATGGATGCACGATTCGTCCGTCCATGCCCACTTCTACTGCTCGAGCGCGTTCGTTGCATGGAGTGTGCCACGAGCGATGAGTCGTTACGCCTTTTATCACAGTTAGATCCGATGAGAACGCACGGCGACGTTTCGTGGCCGGTGACGCACGATGCACGGCTCCTGTGCATGAATGTCTATCCGTATCGGAATGAATATCGACGTTCGAGCCAACATTGTTCCCAGCGAAGCAGATAGGAACTATAATTCGCGGATGAGGAAGCGGGAACGATCTGGTGGATTGTCATCCTGGCGGTTATCGCCGCCGCATTGGCTTACGCTTATTGGGAGCACCGTAAGCAAAGCCGGCGTCTCGTTGACTTGTTTATCCCCCTCGCCACGACATATGGCGGCGATGTAAAGGCAGCTACCCTGCTGGCATTGCCGCAACTCCGTTTCGAGCGCGACGGGAGACGTTACTTCCTTGGTGCCATGGCCAGTGGCGGCACGCTCGTTTCGGGTTCTGCCAGCCGTCCCGGTTTCAACGGCCCCTTCACGTTCGCCAACCTGGAAATTCAGCCCGATACTTGTCAGGAGCTAAACATTCAGCGGACCGACCGCCTCGATCGCGGCGTTAACCGGCTAGTCAGTTTGGTTTCGAGCGGCCATATATCGACGTCGGGCGATAACGCATTCGACAACGCATTTCGAATCCGGTCGGACGATCAGGCATTCGTACATCGCGTCCTCGACCCGTCGTTGCGCCAGAAGTTATTAGGCTCCTCCCAACAACGGCTGGAGGTTGCCCTCACCGGGACAAAGATCAGCGTTCATATCGACGATTACGTAAACTCGGCCGCCGAACTCGATGAGATGATCGAGATCGCTACACTGCTCGCCGACAATTGTTCTCGACGTAGGGAATGGGAATCCCCTCGCCATCGGGCTTGAAAACGCCTCGGGAGACGAATAGGCGGCTGCTTGTTCCACATACCCCGCTCTACCGAAAAACCCCGTCCACACCCCATCGGAAGCAATTCCGCCCGTTCACCAAGCGGCGACCGGGATCTCATTTCCTGAGTTCCTGTTTGTCCGCGTCCCAGGATAGAATCTCCTGATATGTCTATCTGTCGACATGGTGGTACAAGACCCGAAGGATCGAAACCTGATCCACTTCCCTTCAATTGCGACGGAATTCATCCCAACGCCCGTGGGTACTATGAAATGGATGCGCCGTTTGGGGTAGATCTCTTTCGAAACTAAGGGCCGCCGACAAAATAACTGTCTAGCTTTGAGAACACTCTTCCTGTTTCAGGTCGTGATCGCGATATCGTTTGGCATCACGAGAGCCTGGCAAGCTCCCTAGAAACGGAACATTTGTAGATCTTCAGCAACCAGCGCGTGTTTGACAAACGGTCCTCATTGTAGGAAGATTACGCCTATCAAGGAGCACTTCTCTTATTATGAGACCTACGAGCTATCAGTCTGAAGATCTCGACCGCCTGTTGAGGAAGCACAAAATAGGGTAATGATATACTTGACTAATACAGTGGGGCGTGCGATACTCTCCACATGAGAGAGCAAGAACCAAAAACACTCCAAGAAGCCATCCAATTTTACTCTGATCTTGACGTATGCCAGGAAACGCTCGTGGCGGCTCGCTGGCCCAATGGCGTGACGTGCCCACATTGCGGGAGTACCTCTGTCGCCTACCTAAAGAACCAGCGTCGCTGGCAGTGCCGCACGAAGCATCAGCGTCGGCAATTCTCCGTCAAGGTCGGGACCATCTTTGAGGATAGCCCCATCGGACTCGACAAATGGTTCACTGCTATCTGGCTCATCGGGGATGTCCCGCCGGATGTTGAATTTGGGGTAGCGGCGGCTCCTTGGCCGGCCTAAGAATAGGTCTGCCAAACCAACCGTCTCCAGAGGGGGACAAGGAGCCACCATGCCAAGGAAATCAAAGAAGCCAGTAAGAAAGCAAACGCACTCGCCTACGGGCAAGGTAGTTGGCCAAGTCGGTCAGATACTGCTACCGATGATAGCTGGGATCGCGGCCACGAAGGCGGACCTGACGGAATGGGTGTACGAGCAAGGACTGACCGCATTGCACCTACTCCTGAGAGAGGACGCGGAGAAGATCGCGGGGCCGAAGGGCAAGCACGAGAAGGAGCGAACTCATAACCACTGGGGGAGCACGGATGGGGAGCTGAGCTTCGGCGGTCGTCGAATCCAAGTGTCGCGACCTCGAGTCCGTTCGAAGTCGGGCGAGGAGGCGTCGCTTCCACACTTCGAAGCCTTCCGCGAAGAAGACCCGCTTCCGGAGCGAGTGCTGAACCAGATCTTGGTGGGGGTATCGACCCGAAATTACGAATCGAGTCTGGACAAACCCTCGGCGAAGTTGAAGTCTCGTGGCACGAGCAAGAGTGCCGCCAGCCGTCACCTCGTGAGCCAGACGACTAAGAAGCTCGAGGAATACCTATCTCGGAGGCTAGAGGAGTTCGAGCTTGCGGCACTAATGATGGATGGCCTTGAGGTGGCCGGACAGACCGTCGTCGTAACTCTCGGTATCACAATAGATGGAACGAAGGTGCCCTTGGGTATATGGCTGGGCTCGACGGAGAACTCTCGGGTGTGCACCGCGATGTTGCAGAACCTTCTCGAGCGGGGATTGCGGATCGACGAATCGATTCTCTGCGTAGTGGACGGAGGCAAAGGGATCCGCAAAGCACTCGTCGACGTTTTGGGGGATCTCGCGGTTATCCAAAGATGCCAGCTCCACAAACTCCGAAATCTACGCTCGTACCTTCCCAAGTCCCGTCACGCCTACGTGCTCCAGACAATGAAGGAAGCGTACAAATGCAAGAGTGCCGACAAGGCGCGCAAGCGACTTCAGGCATTGGTGTCGTGGCTCGAGCGAAACGGCTACGACGAAGCTGCCGGAAGCCTTCGAGAAGGGATGGAAGAGACCCTCACGGTTGTGAAGCTCGCTCTACCCGAGTTACTTCGCAAATCTCTGGCCACGACAAACGCCATCGAGAATCTCAACGGCACCATCCGCAGAGTCTCGAGAAACGTCAAGCGGTGGAAGAGTCCTTCCATGATTCGCCGATGGACCGCTCTCGGCGTCGTCACGGCGGAGAAAAAGTTTCACCGTATCAAAGGCTATCGCCATATGGGCGCTCTCGTTCACGCGCTTAGAAGCAAACAGAAATCTCTTGACAGCGATGAGGTTGCTGCCTAAGGGCCGGCGACAAAATAACTGTCTAGTTTTGAGCACACTCTTCCTGTTTCAGGTCGTGATCGCGATATCGTCTGGCATCACGAGAGCCTGGCAAGCTCCCTAGAAACGGAACATTTGTAGGTCTTCAGCAACCAGCGCGTGTTTGACAAACGGTCCTCATTGCAGGAGGATTACGCCTATCAAGGAGCACTTCTCCTATTATGAGACCTACGAGCTATCAGTCTGAAGATCTCGACCGCCTGTTGAGGAAGCACAAAATAGCTACCCTCGATGATTTGAAGGCAGTGTTGGGTACCGATGTGGACTCGACCGTCTTCCGAAAGCTCAATGAGTTGGCGTATCGGACAAGCTACTCCCACCGTGGTAGCTACTACACGTTGGACGAGATCGCCCAGTTCGATCGAAAAGGTCTTTGGTCGTTGCGCTCAGTGTGGTTCTCGAAGTACGGGACGTTGCTTGCGACGGTAAAAGCGTTGGTCGCGGCCTGTGAGGCAGGCTACTACGTCGACGAGCTCGAGGACGTGGTGCAGGTTGACGTCAAGGCTCCTCTGTTGAAACTGGTCCGAGAGAAAAGATTGGCGCGCGAGCAGGTGTTCGGCCGATATCTGTATCTGGCCACCGATGTGAGCACGCGCAAGCAACAGCTCTCGGCCCGCCAGGTACATGAGGCGTCACCTTCCACGTTGGGCTGGGTCGGGGGAGTCCGCGTGCTCCCCGTGGAGTTGAAGGCTGCGATCGTTCTTTTCTACAGCCTGCTCGATGAAAAGCAGCGCCGTCTCTACGCGGGAGTCGAGGCCATGAAGCTCGGTCACGGTGGCGACCAACAGATTGCCGAACTGCTCGGGATGGGTCCGAGCACGGTAGCCAGAGGTCGTAGGGAATTGCTAATGAGAGATGTTGAGCTCGACGGAGTTCGGCGAAAGGGTGGCGGACGGCGCGCCGTGCAAAAAAAACGCCAGAAGTCATCGCCAAGATCGAAGAACTCATGAAGCACGACACCGCGGGCGATCCGATGACGGGAGTAAAATGGACGCGGCGGACCACCGACAAGATTGCTTGCGAGCTAAGAAGCCTCGGTGTGAACGTCAGCAGCAAAACCGTCGGTCGACTGCTCAAACAGCTCGGCTTCTCGTTGCGGGTGAACCACAAGAAGCTGTGCGGTGCCACGTCCGAAGATCGCGATACCCAATTCGCGTGTATCGCCGAACTGCGCGAGCGTTTTGCCGCAGCTGGTCATCCCATCATCAGCGTAGACACGAAGAAACGGGAGCTGGTGGGATTATTCAAAAACGGCGGGCAGGCCTGGAACCGCGAGCCGACTCTCGTCAAAGACCATGACTTCCGTTCCGAATCGAACGGCATCGCAATCCCCTACGGCGTCTACGATCTGCTCGCGAACCGCGGGACAGTGTTCATTGGTACCTCGTACAACACCCCGGACTTCGCCGTGAATGCCATCGAGAAGTGGTGGCGAACGGAAGGACGGCGACGCTATCCTGCAGCCCGTGACCTCGCGATATTGGCAGACGCCGGGGGCAGCAATGGCTATCGGTGTCGGGGTTGGAAGCACGGGCTTCAAACGCGGATTTGCAATCGCCACGACATCGCTATCACCATAGCCCACTATCCGTCCGGTACATCCAAGTGGAATCCAGTGGAGCACCGTCTGTTCAGCGAGGTCAGCAAGAACTGGGCGGGCAGGCCTCTCGACAGCTACGAAACCATCCTTAAATACATCCGCACGACCACCACCTCTTCCGGTTTGCGAGTACGCGCACACCTTATCCGGCGTCGTTATCCGAAGGGCGTCAAAATCACTGACGAGCGGATGCAGGCGCTTTCCGTTACAAAGGACCAGACTCTACCCAAATGGAACTACACCATCCGACCGTCTTGAAAACGGGAACTTATTTTGTCGCCGGCCCTAAGAGTATTCACAGGTGCCGCCGCTACCCGACCAAATTCAACAGCGGCCGGGACATCCCCGGCTCATCGGTAGCGCCAAGAACGGAATCAGCAGCTACGAGATTCATCGAGCCATTGGAGTGACCCAAAAGACGGCCTGGTTCATGCTTCACCGGATCCGGCTCGCCATGCAGACCGAGACGTTCGAGAAGATGGGCGGGGAGGTCGAGGTAGACGAGACCTTCATCGGTGGAAAGGCCCGCAACATGCACGCGGCCAAACGCCGCGAGAGGATCAAGGGGCGCGGAGTGGTCGGTAAGACCGCCGTAATGGGACTGCTCGAACGTAACGGAAAGGACGGCCACAGCACAGTCCGAACGCGAGTGGTGGCCGGCAGGCAGAGAAAGCATCTACGGCCGCATATCGCAGAGCATGTGGAACCCGGAGCGACCATCTACACCGACGAACTCCGCTCCTACGATGACCTCTCGGACAGCTACGTCCACGGCGTAATCAACCACGCTGAAACCTATGTGAACGGGAGAATTCACACGAACGGCTGCGAGAACTTCTGGAGCTTGCTGAAGCGCTCAATTCGAGGAACTTATATGACCGTCGAGCCGTTCCACCTGTTCCGCTACCTCGACGAGCAGGCGTGCAGGTTCAACACCAGGAAGGCCACGGACGGGCAGCGGTTCGCTGCCATCTGCAAGTTACTGACTGGTAAACGGTTGAGCTACAAGAAACTAACGGGAAGATTTTGAGATGAAGACAGAAGGAGTTAAGAGTGGGGTGTCCTCTTCCTCGGGAACCAGCCGGTATCTCCCCTTTTCTTCACGCTCAAAGCGTTCGGAGCGGTTCAGTGCGGCCCATAATCGGTTCCCGACCTGGCTACCCTTGAGTACCCCGGCTTCAATAAGCACTTTCCGGGCTGCGGTGCTAGGCACGACTCCCTTGTTTCGTTCGGCGATATAGACCAATGCCTCATCAATGGATTTGTCACGCAGTTCGTCTGGCGACACATCAAGGGTCGTCGCGCGTCGGCGTTTCTGTTTCTGCGCGGGCTGGAAATGCTCAAGTGTGAGCTGTAGCGCGTCCCGGCGCAGCTCAGCATTTTCCAGCGTTGCGCGTAGCTTGTCCATTCTTCGCGTCAACGCGTCTATCTCATTCTGTATCGCCTTCATTGTGATATCTGGCATCAACTCCTCCATGTGCTAGCTGTGTGCTGGTCGCGTGTGTTGACATCCAATACCTGCACAGTATTCTGACTGCGCAGAAAGGGCGTTTTCCAGTTTCGCCACACCCGCTCTTTCTAGTACGGACCTACATGGGGGGCCAGGTGGGAATTGAACCCACGATCATCCCGTGCAAGGGAATTGCCTTACCATTTGGCTACTGACCCCATAGGCCCGTTTGTTATCCTCTGGGGAGCACAATCTCCCCAGGGGGTAACAGGTAACCGTATCATGCCGACGCGGCGAACGAAAAGCGACAAACAACATCCCTCTAGCGAAGCCTCAAAGTTCTTGTCTCTGCTCACCGGACTTGCCCGCGTACCGAAGGCAGAACTGGATGAGCAAGAACGGAAGTACCGGAAAGGCCGAACTATGGCGATGAAGGCCACTCTAAAACCCAAGCAAGAGAAGTAGCCCAAGGTTGAGGACGCCCCGGTCGCAACCGGGGCGACGGAGAGGGGGGGTATTTCTAGAAGACTAGATTAGTCAAGTATATTATTACCCAAAAGTAGCCCCTCTCCAGATGGCGCTTTCGCTTTCGTCAAGACCGTGGTCCTCTCGCTTTTCTCTTCACAGCGCTCGTTGCGCCACAGTTCTCATCTCTTTGGAAAGGAGAAAGAAGCAAGAAACATGCCACGAGGGGAGACAAACGCCTTTTAGAATCAGATACATACACAGATAGGTTCGGGCAGCGTCACCCAAACGTGGGGAGTTTCCTACAGCGTTTGAGAATATCTCCCAGATCCTCGATCGCGTCGCGTCTTCGACCGAGATCTACGAAGCGCTCTAGGCCGCCTTTCAGGGCGTCAAAGCGGAGGGTGACATCCCTCTGGCCTGAGTGTTAGCATCGTGGGGTTTCTTTTCCTAGTGGCAATCCGAAGTTGCCGGAGGGCAGTTATGACGAACGGCGGACCAGTGCAAAAGCAGGGTATGAGCCCGTGGGCGTGGGTAGCGATCGGCTGTGGCGGGCTCCTCGTTCTGTGCGGGCTCGTTTTCGCGGTTGTGGGCTATTTCATCTACGGCAAGGCGAAAGAAGTTGTTAGTGAGGTGAGTGAGGATCCGATAGCGTTCACGTCGCGCATCATCGCGGAGGCCGATCCGGAGATCGAGCTGGTCGAGGCGGACAAGGACAACCGTCGCGTGACGTTTCGCAATACAGAGACCGGCGAGGAGTTCACCTTCGACTACGAAGACGTGGAGGAGGGGCGGTTCAGCTTCACCTCCGACGGCGAAACGGCCTCGATCGATTTCGACCGGGAGGGCGAGGAATCTGGGCGGATGACGATCACCACCGATGAGGGCACGACGACCTATCGGGCGGGCACAGAGCTCGAGGACCATCCGGACTGGCTTCCTATCTATCCGGGGGCTAACGCCGAGGGAACCTACTCGTCCGAGACTCCCGAGATGGCGGCTGGGGGTTTCACCTTCGAAACGAGCGACAGCCTGGAGGACGTCCTGAGTTTCTATACCTCGGAGCTGGAGTCGGCCGGTCTCCAAATCCGTAGCCGCACGACGACTCCCGAGGGCGCCATGCTCATCGCCTCCGCTTCCGACAAGTCCCGCACCGCAACCGTGACGGCGTCGGTGAAGAATGGCAGCATCGAGGCCATGGTCAATTTCATGGAAAAGAACTGAAACTAGAGAGATCCCGGACCAAAAGCCGTTATGAATGTTGATTTGATACTGGATATGGGTTTTCACGTTGTCGGCGGCCTGGGCATTTTCTTGCTCGGCATGAAGTACATGCAGCAGGGCCTTCAAGTCATTGCCGGCTCTCGAATCAGACGCATGATCAGCGTGGTCACGTCCAACCGATTCCTGGCGGTGGGCATCGGGCTTTTCGTCACGACCCTCGTTCAATCGAGCTCCGTGACTTCGGTCATGGTGATCGGCCTCGTCAATAGTGAATTGATGGCGCTCACCGAAGCCATCGGCGTCATCATTGGCGCCAATATCGGCACGACCATCACGGGATGGATATTGGCGCTGAAGATCGGTCAATACGGTCTCCCGTTGCTTGGAATGGCCGCCTTCGGTTGGCTCTTCCTCAAGGGTGAAAAGCTGCGCTACGCGGCCCTTTCGGCACTCGGGATTGGAATGGTCTTTTTTGGCCTCGAGCTGATGAAGGACGGTTTCACGCCCGTTCGAGATCTTCCCGATTTCGCGGCCTTGTTCCAATTGTTCGAGGCGACCAGCTACGCCGGTGTCCTGAAATCCGCCTTCGTAGGCTGTGTCGCGACCCTCATCGTTCAGTCTTCGTCCGCCACCCTGGGGATGACGATAGCCCTCGCCAATACGGGCGTGGTCGATTTTCGAACCGCCGCCGCTCTCGTGCTGGGCACGAATATCGGCACAACGATTACTGCGTATCTGGCGTCTCTGGGGGCGGACGACGTCAACGCGAAACGCACCGCTTATTTCCACATATTCTTCAACGTTTCAGGCGTGGCCGCGATCACGGCCCTCCTTCTTCCCGTCTATCTGCCTTTCATCGAGAACGTCGTCATGGGCGGCGTGGATCCGAATATGCAAGCGCCAGGCGGAAGCTTTCCGTATATGACGGCGGGGATCGCCATCGTACACACCACGTTCAATGTGCTCACCGCGCTCCTGTTCATTCCTTTCGTTACTCCCATCGCGAGCGTGCTGAATCGGTTCGTCAAAGACAAGGCCAAACCAGTAAGAGCCCGTTTAACCCATCTGGATTTCCATCTGGCCAGCTCGCCGTTGACCGTGATCGAGCAATCGCGCCATGAGATTCAGCGGACGGATCAACATGTGAGGGACATGCTGAACGATTTGCGTCAAGTGATTTCTGACGACAGCAGCGACCGAAGCCTGGCCGACAAGATATTCGAGGAAGAGAATACGATTGACGTCGTTCAGATCGAGGTCACCACGTTCTTGACCGACCTGCTTTCTGAAGAGCTGAGTCATGACATTGCCGAGGAGGCGCGGGCTCAATTGAGGTTGGCGGACGAGTTTGAATCGGTGAGCGACTACGTTTCGAACGTCCTCAAACTCTATCTGCGATTGCGAGAGGCCGACGTACGGTTCACGGGCCCACAGCAAGACGAGCTACTGGGGCTACATGACCTGATTGCCGGCTATTACGACGGCGTCCATGCGGGTCTCGAGAATCCCTCCGCTGACTACGTGTCCGAGATTCGTCGAAGAAGCCGCGACATCACCAACGAGATAAGAGAGCTCAGAGATCGTCACTGGAATCGATTGTCCGAAGAAACGGTGGATCCATTGATCAGCACCTCCTATATGGATATCGCGAATTCTTATCGCAGAATGAAGGACCACCTCTTGAACATCGGTGAAGCCGCCGTCGGCGGCAAGACCGTCAGGCGCTGAAGGTTACCCCCTCAATTCTTTCTCTATCGAGTCGTTCCCCTGAGTTGCCTCTCGTCGCCTGACCTCTCGATTCGCGAACGTCGCCCAGATCAGATAGTCGAGCTGGAGCGGCTCGTAGCCCCACTTCGGCTTTCCGAGCTTGTCGGTGATTTCGAGGCCGCGGTCCCGATTCTGTTGTCGGAGCGTCTCGATGGGGTTATCAGGCAGCTCCGGTGGTGGATGAACTTCAGGAATCCGAGCTCCATTCAGTCGATAGAAAGCCAACTGCCCTCCTGCCGGGACCTCGATGCGGTAGCCGCCGTCGTGCACGAGGTGATGGTGGTAGTGGCAGAGATTGCAGAGGTTGTCGAGCTTGGTCTCGTCTCCGTTGGCCCAGTGCTTTAGATGATGTCCCTGCACGAAGCGGTTGTGGCAGCCGGGAAAGCGGCAGGTTACGTCTCGAGCGACCAGGGCTCGACGAATCGCAAGAGGGATGGCGCGCGTTTTTCTTCCAACGTCGAGGGTGTTGCCCTCTACGTCATGCGTCATGCGGACGACGCTGGCGTCGCAGGCGATACGCCGGTACGTTTCCGCGGAAATTGCGCCAGGCAAAGCTTGGAGAAAGGGGAAGCCATGTAACAGGGCATGTCGGAAACTTTCTAGTGGAACCCAGCAGGTGAGAGTCCTGCGCCGGGAAAGGCTAGCCACCGCCCGGAACCGAGTGTTGCGTAGCTGGTCGCGTGAACCGCCCCGGGTTTTCCGGAGACTGTTTTAGTTGAGTCTCGCCATCTCTAGCGAGCCTTCCTGCGACCGATAGTAGTTCATCTCGTACTCGACGGGGGAGACATTTCCGATCGGCTCCAAGAGTCGTTGCGTGTTGTACCAATGGACCCACTCGAGGGTGGCGAACTCAACGTCTTCGAGACCACGCCAGGGCCCACGTCGACGGATCACCTCGGTCTTGTAGAGGCCGATGATGGATTCAGCCAAAGCGTTATCGTAAGAGTCGCCTCGGCTGCCGACGGACGGCTCAATACCCGCCTCGGCGAGCCGCTCGGTGTAACGGGTCGAGACGTACTGCACGCCGCGATCGCTGTGATGCACCAATGGATCTTCTGGGTTTAGTCGGCGCTCGTGCAGCGCCTGCTCCAACGCATCGAGAGCGATGCCGGCAGTCAACGATGTCGTCGCTCGCCAACCGACGATGAGTCGAGCGAAGACGTCGATGACGAAGGCGACATACACGAAGCCGCGCCACGTGGCAATGTAGGTCAGGTCCGAGACCCAGAGCTCGTTCGGGCGTGTGGCGTTGAAGTCGCGCTCCACGAGGTCCATCGGGCGAGCGCCGCTCGAATCCGGCTTCGTCGTCTTGAATCGACGTCCACGGACCGCGCCCTGGAGACCCATTTCACGCATCAGACGGGCCACCGTGCATCGAGCCACGTCGCGGCCCTCACGGCACAGCTGACGCCAGACCTTGCGCACGCCATACACGTCAAAGTTCTCTTGCCGTACACGACGAATCTCGCCGCGGAGTTGGACGTCGCGCTTCGCTCTCGCTGGCAGGCGGCTTGGGTCCTTCTCTCTCGCTTTCTGCTCGTAATAGGTCGACGGGGCGATCGGAAGCATCCGGCAGATCGGCTCGACCCCGTAATTTTCACGGTTCGCGTCCACGAACAACACATTCACCTCGGTCGGCGGTCGAGCTCCGCCTGGGCGAAAAACGCCGACGCCTTGCGAAGGATCTCGTTCGCCCGCTTTAGCTCACGGTTCTCTCGCTCAAGCTCCTTCAGCCGCTGACGCTCGTCCGTCGTCAGTCCCGCTCGTTTCCCAGCATCACGCTCTGCTCGCCGCACCCACGTGCGTAGCGTTTCCCGCGTACAGTCAATCTTCGACGCGATCGATGAGATCGCTGACCACTGAGATTCGTGCTGAGCCTGCTGGTCGAAAACCATCCGCACTGCGCGCTCTTTTACCTCCGGTGAATACCTGCTTCGTCTTGTCATGACTCCATCCTCTCAAGAGTTGGAGTCTCCGGGAAACCCGGGGCGGTTCAGGAGAAGCCGTCCTCGTCCCGGGCAGTAATGTCTGGAGCAAGGTAAGTCGTATAACCGGCACCACCGGGAAATCGACTGAAGACGAGACGGTGGCGGCTGGGTCCGTAGTAGCGTTGAAGCGGGGTAACGCCCGCGGAGCAAAGGGGCCCTGCTGCACACAACTCCTTCGTTCGACAAAGCGAGGCAGGGATGAGCCGATAAACTCATCCGTCAGTCTGCAGGAGCTGAGACGAAGGATATACGTCAAGGCGAAGGCCACCGGCCCCATAACCCTTGACGCGAAGTGTGCAGGAGCGCGTAGTGCGGGAAATCTGCATGCTGCGTGCGATGAGGCGGGGGCTGGAAACGGGGACATGGTAAGGACTGAGGCACCGGCACTTGGCGAAAGTTGCCGGCAACAGCTACTCCCCTTACCTACATCTACCGCACCAGCCCTCGACCCTACCGTATGGGTTCCGTCCAGGTCGCAGCCAGCATCAGGCAATCGATGCGTTGTGGCGGGGGCTGATGGACAACGGAGGGGGCTGGGTCATCGACCTAGATATCCAGAGCTTCTTCGACAGTGTCGACCGAGCCCAGCTGAGGAGCTTTCTGGACCAGCGGGTGCGCGACGGTGTGATACGCCGCGCGATCGGGAAGTGGTTGAAAGCCGGAGTAACGGAAGAAGATGTGGTCTGGTATCCGGAACAAGGAACTCCCCAAGGCGGAGTGGTCAGCCCCCTGCTCTCTAACATCTTCCTACACGATGTTCTGGACATCTGGTTTCATCAGATGGTCCAACCGCGCATGAAGGGACGCTCGTTTATGGTGCGTTACGCCGATGATGCGGTACTGGGCTTCGCAAGAGAGGATGATGTGAGAAGGGTGCTCGCCGTACTACCAAAGCGATTTGGCAAGTTCGGTCTGACCCTCCACCCGGACAAGACACGGCTGGTGGACTTTCGCCGCCCGCGTCGGGACTCTAAACCGACACCGGGCCAAAGCTTCGACATGCTCGGCTTCACCCACTACTGGGGCAAGTCTCGAAAGGGGCAATGGGTGGTGAAACGGAAAACGGCCAAAGGCCGCTTCAGCCGTGCGGTAATGCGCATCGGCCGCTGGTGCCGGACCAACCGGCACTTGTCCGTGGCGGAACAACAGATGGCACTCAACCGGAAGCTACGCGGTCACTACAACTACTATGGAGTGACCGGTAATGCGCGTGCTCTGTCCAACTTTCGCCGGATGGTGGAACGCCTCTGGCGTAAATGGCTGAGTCGCCGCTCCCGTAAGGCGCATCTGGACTGGGCCGCGTTCCGACGCCTCCTCCGTCACTATCCACTCACCCCACCCCGCGTCGCTCACAGTGTCTATTGCCGCGCAGCGAATCCGTAGACTAGAGGAGCCGGATGCGCTAGTCGCGCACGTCCGGATCTGTGGGAGCCCCGGGTGCGGTAACCGCCCGGGGCCACCCGGCCGTCTTTTCGTCGTCGGTAGAGCTTCTCGCCCGCGGCCTCCAAGGCCTTGACGAGCACGACCCCGACCTCCGCGGGCAGCCTTCCTCGAACGACGAGCATCCCGTCGTCATCGGTATAAGTCTGAAGGTAGCGCTCTCGCTGATGCGCTCTCGCCGAGGCGCGCTCGATGTCCGGATCGGCCTTTCTCCACGCGCGCACTACGGTCTCGACTTGCGACGCGGTGCCGCCGAGCGCCACGGTGAGAAGGTCTTTCTCGTTCTCGGGATTCGCAATGCGGGTAACGGCTCGGACTTTGGAGTAGGAGATCTCACCTTTGCGGAGAGCCTCACTGAGCCGCGGAAGGTTTTCGAGCGCTCTGGCGACGCGGACTTTCTCACGGGCGGCGCCGAGGTCGAGGCCGATGCGCCAGGAGAGCCAGTGCGCACAGGAGCGGGCACCCTGTTCGGCCCATCCGCTCCCCCGGTCGAACTCACGAATCATTTCGAGGAGGCGATGGTCGGCGGCCTGGGTATGGGCGGCGAGCTCTGCGATGCGGTCACCGAGCTGTTCCATCGCCACCAGATTGGGGTGTCGTACTAGCCGATTCATAGGGTGTATTTTAGGTATATATATGGACTATTGTCAAATCGTCCAGAGCATTAAGTGCAATGAATTCAGTTACTTGATTAGTCTTGGAGGGTTACTTTTTTACCCAACCGCAGTCGTATGTGTTCGCTACTCTAACTTGGCCCATTTCGCTCATTAGATTTGGCCCACCTGCATCGGATCGATAGCCTTGAGCGGGCGTAAGCCCGGAGAGGAGGCATCGGTTGGAAAGGGGCGCCAAAGTGCGATTGTTCGAGCAGATGCGTCGGGAGTACGAACACGGAGTTGGGACGATAGTAGGGGTAGCGAGGAAGTTCGGAGTGCACCGCCGGATGGTGCGTGATGCGGTTAAGAGCGCGCTGCCGCCGGAACGTAAGCGGACGCCACGAGAGAGCCCGAAGCTCGGCCCGGTCCGGGATTTCATCGACGCGATCCTCGAGTCCGACAGACACGAACCACGCAAGCAGCGTCACACCGCGCGTCGCATCTGGGATCGACTGCGAGAGAGCTACCCGAATCACGAAGTAGGCGAATCGACGGTTCGCCGGTACGTTGGACGGCGCAAGCGTGAGCTCGGCTTGAAGCATGCGGAGGTGTTCATCCCGCAAAGCTACGCGTGGGGCGATGAAGCTCAGGTGGACTGGTACGAGTCGCACGCCCGGATCGGTGGCGAGCTGACGAAGGTGCAAACGTTGGTGGTACGGAGCATGGCCGGCGGGGGCGCATTCCATCGAGGCTATCCCCGCGCGACGCAGCAGGCGTTCTTCGAGGCGCAGGAGAAGGCGTTCGAGTTCTTCGGTGGCGTGTTTCGTCGAATGCGCTACGACAACCTGACCCTTGCGGTTTCCAAGATCTTGCGAGGCTACCAACGTCGTCAGACTGAAGCTTTCGTGGCGTTTCGCTCGCACTGGGGATTCGACTCCGAGTTCTGCAATCCGGCTCGAGGAAACGAGAAAGGCGGTGTAGAAAGCGAGGTGGGCTACTTCCGCCGCAACCACTGGACGCCGGTACCGGAGTTCGATGATTGGGATGAGCTCAACGCGTACTTGCGTGGTCGCTGCCTCGAGAGGAGAAGCGCTTCACGACGGTGGACAAGAGAGGCTGCGTTCGGGCCGGCACGAACTGGTACTCGACGCCCTTGAAGCCGGGCCAGCGGGTGATGGTGAAGCTGCTGCCGCTGGCCGTCGAGGCGTGGCGGGACGGCCGCGTGATGGCACAGCACGAGCGCTGCTACGACCGGAACCGGTCGCTTTACGAGCTCGAGCACTATCTCGATGTCTTGGAGCGTAAGCCCGGTGCCCTTGCGGGCTCGACGCCGCTTGCGCAGTGGCGCGCGAAAGGACGATGGCCCGCAAGCTATGACGAGCTGTGGGCGAAGCTGAACCGTCGCCACGGCAAGCTCGATGGCACGCGCCAGATGGTGGAGCTCATCCAGCTAGGGCGCAAGCACGGATACGACAAGCTTCGTGAGACCGTCGCCCACGCCCACGCCCTCGAGCTCGGCACCATCCGTCAGCATTGCAAGACGCTGCGCATGCCGACCGTGGCGAGCCAGTTCCAGAAGCTGGCGGAGCAAGCATGGTGCGACAAGCAAAGCCACGTCCGCTACCTCGACGTCCTGCTCAGCGCCGAGGTCGAGGAACGCGAACACCGAGCGGTTCAGAGACGATTGAAGGAAGCACAACTACCGCGGACGAAGACCGTTGACGAGTTCGACTTCTCACAGTCGCCCAAGGTCTCGGGCCGCCGGATAAAAGAGCTCGCGGAGGGTCACTACATCGACCAAGCGCAGCCGGTCATCTTCCTCGGCGACGCGGGGACGGGTAAGACCCACCTGGCGAGCGCGTTGTGTGTGGCCGCATGCCAACAACGTCGCCGCGTCCGCTTCACCACCGCCTCGAAACTCGTCAACGAGCTCGTCGAGGCGCGGCAGGAACACGAGCTGTCCCGCATCAGCCGCCGCTACGCCCGCTTCGAGCTGCTGTGCATCGATGAGCTCGGCTACGTGCCCCTCGCCGATGTCGGCGCCGAGCTGTTGTTCCAGGTGATCTCGGAGCGCAGCGAAACCGCCGCGCTCGTGATCACGACGAATCTCCCGTTCTCCGAATGGACCCAGGTGTTCACCAACGCCCGGCTGTGCAAGGCGCTGCTCGATCGTGTCACGGACCAGGCGCACATCCTCGAGACCGGCTCCGAGTCCTACCGCTTCCGCCGCACCGTCCGCAGCAAGAACGCGGTTCCAAAGGCATGAGAGCTGTGTTTTCACTCGGGGCGGCCTGCACGTTCGTTCCGGCCGCAGGATAAGGGAAAGGGACTTTGTTACGTTCGTTCTTTAAGAATCAATAACTTAAGGTGGGCCATTTTAGATGAGCGAAATGGGCCAGGCCGAGTGGACAAAAACAGTCGTAGGGGACGATAGGAGTCCCTACGAAATGAAGCCGTACTTTCTCATCTCCTGCCGGACTTTCTTCGCCGTGTCCGCCACGAGCTTCCGCACGTCAGTCGGGTTGGTCGTTTGCGTGAGGCCGGACCACACGAGCTTTCCGTCGCTGGTGTCGTAGATGTTCGTCTCGACTCCGACGAGGCGGTCGGTCTGGTAGTAGCCGGGCGAATAGGAGATAGGGTGGGCCCAGCCGTAGTAGCCATAGAACGAGTAGTAGGACGTCGGGTAGCTACCGCCGACATAGCGGGTCTCCTCGTCGTTGTAAACAGGGCGCATGACGACGATGCCATCGACACCTGACTCGGAGACGGCTCGCTTGACCTGCTCCTCGTTCGCGAGCTGGCTTTCGTTCAGGATGGTATAGGACGGGACCGCCTTGGCGCGAGTGATCTGCTGGACGAGCGCCTGTTCGCCCGCGCGACGGATTGAGGGCTCCTGCACTAACACGAGGGCCATGATGCGCTCGAACTGGAGTGGGCCCGTCTCGGGCAGCTTCCAGGCGCTGACGATCTTGGTGGAAGACGTCGAGCAGCTCGCGAGGAGCAGAAGTATGGGGGCAAGACGCACGAGAGTTTTCAAAGGGTTCTCCTTTTTGGTTGCCGGCATGAGCCGAGCGCCGTGATAGGGACAAGCGACATAGGCTGGTGATTCTACAGTTCCGTGGGCGGCGCGTCGAGTTGTGTCTTTCGGGTCTACGCGGATTCGTGTGGGTTGAAGACGGCATTTCTGGGTAATGGCGGAAGGAATGCCGCCACGATCTTCAGCTTGAGATATTCCTCGTCGCGATAGCCGTAGGCGCGTCGTTGCAGCACACGGATTTTGTTGTTGACCCCTTCAACTAGGAGGCGCAGACGTTCCATCTCGGCCACCGCCTTGTCCGGCACAGCTTGCCCACATGCGTCGCAAAACGCTAGGTGTAGCGCGAGTTGTTCGCCAGCCAGTCCAGGTGTTCTACATGCAAACCGCCGCACCCAGGACAGTTGACGCGCCAACGCTCGTATTCCAGATAGATCCGCCAGCCTGCCAACGACAGGTCGCGGACCCGGCACACTTGCTTGTCATAGCGCCCCCGGCACCGTTGCCCACAGTAAGAGCACACAGCTGTTTTTTTTCGCCTCTTGAGCTGGATGACGCGGGCGTATCGGTCATCGAATACACCCTTCAATCCGGCACACCACGAAACCTGGCAGCGCAAACAGCGAGCGGATCGACTGGGAATTTTTCACTCGGTTAGCCTATCCTAAAAATGGACCACTTTTCAGCACCTGATGAAGTACTCGATGCCTTTTCCACACAATGAGTTACACTGTTTTTCCGTCAGGACTTACCCACACGAATCCGCGTAGACCCTGTCTTTCTAACCGCCGTCCTCAGCGGGACTGACGTCGTTGTCGAGAAACTCGAGAATAGTCTTCAAAAATTTCTCGGGCTCCTCGAGCGGCGTGAAGTGACCGCTGTCTTCGAAGACGACTAACGCAGCGTCGAGAATCCCGTCCGCGATCTCCTCGGCCTTGTCGATGGGAAGCATGTCGTGGCTTCCCGCGATGACGAGGCTTCGCGCGCGAACCTCCAAAAGCTCGTCCCGGAAGTCGGCGCTCGGCCACTCTTTCTGAGTGAACCGAGCGTGCTCCCAACTGAACTCCGCCTCTCCGAAGGCTTCGAAGAGCTCCGGGTAGCGCGCGCCCATGGCCTCGGCGTCCTCGGGCAAAAAGCTCGCGTTGCCGTGGAGGAAGATGGCGGTCGAGAAGAATTCTGGGCGCTCCGATGCAAGAAGGATTAGGCTCGTCGCTCCGTTCGACCATCCGATCGCGTTCACCCGGTCGGGGGCAGATCGCATGCTCGCGTCAAACTGCTAAATCAGATACGAGGGCGATGTGGAAGCGTGACTTGCCAGGGATTAGGATAGAATGCTCTGGGCCTCATTGGGTGAGGCCCCAGATTCCTTGTGAGGTATCCATGCTCGTCCGCTGTCTCCTTTCGATAACCACTGTTTATCTCGTACTCCTCGCTTCGGTGGGCGTGGCCCTCGCCCAATGGACCGCGGAGAAACCAGGAAGCGATAACATCAAGGTCTTGTCGCACTTGCCTTTGGGGCAACAGACGAGCGTCGCGGACATCGATCTTGAACAGGAGGTGGATCGACCCTATGCCTATGTGGGGCGCGTGGTCTATGGAGCGGAGGGAGAGAAGGGCCTCGACATCATCGATCTGCACGATCCGGAGAACGCGAAACGCATCTACTCGTGGCGGATCGAGGATCAGGACCTTCACCTCGGTATGGGCGGTATGGACGTCAAGCACTTCAAGTGGAAGGGGCGCTACTACGTCGTCCAATCCCTTCAGTTCGGGCAGGGTGGCCCGAACCCGAACCTCGGTGCGGTGGTGCTCGACGTGACCGGCCTTCCCGATCCGTCCACGGTCAAGGAAGTCGGCCGCATCCACGAGCCGGACTACCCGGGCGGGTTTCACAACATTTTCATTTATAAGCACAGCAACGACGCGGTGCTCTTGTTCACGACGCTCTCCGGACCTCATGCGCACGTCTACGACCTCGGGCGAGTGGTGGAAGGCGACATCAGCAATGCGCTCGTCGCGAAGGTCCCCGTACCCGACGCAGGGAGCGAGACACGAACCTATCACGATTTCTATGCCGGATTTCATCCGGACAGCGCGGAGGATCGATTCTACGGAGGTGGAACGGGTGGCTACTACGTGTACAACATCACCGACCTCGAGCAGCCCGAGCTCCTCGTCTCTCTGACGGGCATTCAAGGCGTCCGCTCCGGTCACACTTTTACCCCGACTCCGGATGGACGCTACGTCGTTGCCGAGACAGAGTATCAATACGCACCGCTCCGCATTTTCGACCTCAAGCCCGGTCTCGATGGGGAAGAAAAGATTATCTCGAAGCCGATTGGCGCCTGGACGGCGGACTGGCGAAATCTCGTTCACAACCACGAAGTTCGATGGCCCTACGTATTCGTGTCCGGCTATCTCGACGGGCTTCAGGTGTTCTCGATAATGGATCCGGCCAATCCGGTGACCGTCGCCTACTACGATACCTATACCGGGCCGCCGAATACGGACAGCAACCCGGTGTTCAATGGTGCGTTTGGAGTCGACGTTCGGAACGAGGACGGGCTCATCGTCGTGAGCGACATGACGACCGGGTTCTGGGCGTTCAAGATGGTCGGTTTTGCCGGATGGAAAGGCTCGGATTGGGGCATGCCCAATATCTCGAGCGCACAAGACTGGGAGAACGGTCCGCTTGGCTCGGTCGTTGAGGGAAGTCAGTGAGCAGAGCCCTCGCGCTCGTCGCGGCGCTCTCGTTCGCCCCGCCTGTTCCGGCCGAGGAAGCGTCTTCGCCCTGGAGCTTCCGATATGGTTTTCGAGGCCTCGCCTGCAGCGCCGCCGCGATTCCCAACCTCCCCTCGGCCTATTACGGCATCGATATGGTGCCGACGAAGCGCGTTCCGGGAACGGGGAGCGCGGAAGGCGTCGGCAAGGTCACCTTCGCGAGCTCACCCTACGGCGTCTCCGTGTCGCCGCGAGGGACCTACGTTTACGACATCTCGCTCGAGTTACGGCGTCTCAAACGGCCAAAACAAGGTCTGCTCACGGCCTGGGTGGCAAAGTCGGATCTCACCGAAGTCGAGCGACTCGGTGTCTTCGACGAGGATCTCGAGCTTTCGGGTCGCGTGGAGTGGAACAAGTTCCTGCTCGTCGTGACGCTCGAGTCCGAGGCTGGCGACAAGGATCTCGAACCGCGTGAGCGCTGGCGGGGTCCCGTCGTCATGCGCGGCATGTCACGCAGCGGCATGATGCACACTCTAGCGGGACACGGACCCTTCGAGAAGGAGCCCTGCGCGACGTACGGATTCCGATGAGGTTCGTCGTCTCGAGTTTCGCGCTCGCGCTCACCGTCGCGGCTACGGCCGCCCCCCGTCCCCGTGAAGAACGAAAACAACAGCACGAGGGTCATCAACAGGGCGGAGGTGGTGACGCCAAGGCGTGGCGGATGCCGCCCCACGACTTTCCCATGCCTCCTCTCCCCGGTATGGATCGGGCGCTGCCCATCGTCGGTCCCTTCCTCGCGGCCATGGACGTCACCGACCCTTCGGTGTTTCCAGAGGCCGAGCCGGGAGCCATCGTCGAGATGGAGGACGGGGAGACGCTCGAGCTTCGCGCGAGCATCGTGCGTCGGACGCTGAACGGCAAGACGTTCCTGATGTACGGCTACAATGGCCAGTACCCCGGTCCCCTCATCAAGGCGAAGCGCGGCTCCACGGTCATCGTCGAGTTCAAGAACGAGATCGAGATGCCCACGACGGTCCACTGGCACGGGCTCAGGCTCGACAACCGCTTCGATGGCGTACCCGACGTGACTCAAGCGCCCGTGCTCCCCGGGGAGAGATTTCGCTACGAGGTGTATTTTCCCGACACGGGAATCTACTGGTACCACCCCCACATGCGCGAGGACATTCAGCAGGACCTCGGCCTCTACGGAAACCTGCTCGTCGCGCCGCCCGAGCCCGACTACTACAGCCCTGTAAACCGGGAAGAAGCTCTCATCCTCGACGACATCCTCATGGACGATCTCGGCCCGATTCCGTGGGGCGATCGAGCGCCCACCCACGCTCTGATGGGACGCTTCGGAAACGTGATGCTCGTGAACGGCGTTACCGACTATGCACTTCCCGTCGCGAAGGGCGAAGTCGTCCGCTTCTATCTGACCAACGTCGCGAATACGCGGACGTTCAACGTCGTCTTCAGTGGCGCACCGATCAAGATCGTCGCTTCCGACGTTAGCAAGTTCCAGAGAGAGTCGTGGGTCGAGAGCGTCGTCATCGCTCCGGCGGAGCGATACGTCGTCGAAGTGCTCTTCGCCGAGCCGGGCGAAGTCGAGATCACAAACTCGATCCAGGCCATCGACGACTTCATGGGCCGGTTCCATCCCCGTGTCGAAGTGCTCGGCAGGGTCGTCGTTTCGGACGACTCGGTGTCCGAGAGCCATGCCGAAGCCTTCCGAAAACTGCGGGTCAACGCCGATGTCGGCCAAGATATCGAGGCTTACCGTCGCCACTTCGATCGAGCGCCCGATCACGAGCTCGAGCTTACCCTCGACATCGAGAACTTGCCGATACCCATCGTTCGAGCGATGGAGTTCGAGGCGGGGCTCTATGCACCCCCCATCGAATGGAACGACGCCATGCCCATAATGAACTGGCTCTCGAGCGCCGAGCAGGTGCAGTGGACGTTGAAGGACCCTGTGACCGGCAAGGAGAACATGGACATCGGCTGGCAGTTCGAGAAGGGCGACGTCGTCAAGATTCGGATCTTCAACGATCCCGGGACCATCCATCCGATGAACCACCCTTTCCATATGCACGGGCAGCGCTTTCTCGCGCTCGAGCTCGATGGCGTTCGCACGGAGAACCTCGTCTGGAAAGACACCACCATCATCCCCGTGGGCTCGACGGTCGACCTCCTCGTCGATATGTCGAATCCGGGTGAGTGGATGATGCACTGTCACATTGCCGAGCACCTCCACGCCGGGATGATGGCCTCGTTCACCGTTTCAGAGCCGTAAATCGTTCCCCGCTACCCGTTTCCAGGGGGCGTCCCCGTCCGCCAGGATTTTAATTAAATTTATGTTGACATTAATAACATTCAATATAAAATAGAAGTACACCTTCTGAAAACTAAAAATGAGCAAAGCAGGGAGTTGGATTGAGAGTCTCGATGACGAAGATTTGGCGTTCATCCGTAGATTCGTGCTGACGTCGGGCTCGCTCAAGGAAATGGCGAAAATTTATGGAATCAGCTACCCCACCGTGCGGCTCCGGTTGGACCGGCTGATTCAGAAGATCGAGCTCCTGAGTAGCGACGTCGTTCAGAGCGAGCTCGAGCGCGCGCTTCGCATCGAATACGCGCAAGGGAAGATCGACCTCGGGACGATGAAACGATTGCTCGAGGCCTACAACAAGGAGGCAAAGCCATGAGGGGGACAGTGGTAATGTTGGCATTCGCGCTTTCGGTCGCGACGGCGTGCGTGAAGACTGGGCCTCGAGCGATCGTGTGGACGGAGTCGGCCACGCTTCCCGAGGGCTCGCGCGTCGAAAGTGACGGCACTCTGACCTTGACCTCGGAGCCGGGAGGCGCGACGCAGCGGCTCGTTGTGATCGATGGGCCCGGTATCCAGAAAGATCTCTACGTCGTTCGAGGCCGCGTCCGATACGAGGCCGTCGAAGGGGAGGGCTATCTCGAGATGTGGAGCGACTTCCCCGAGGGATCTTTTTTCACGCGCACACTCGCTGGCGAAGGACCTCTGCAGAAGATCGCGGGAAGCTCCGACTGGCGGCCCTTCGCGCTCTACTTCGACGCGAGCAGCACGAGCGCGCCTCCGTCGCGCCTGACCATCAACCTCGTGTTGCCGGGCCAGGGTAAGGTATCTCTGTCGGCGATGACCTTGGCGGAGCTCGAACGTGACGAGTGGCCGACTATGGGCTCGCGAGCGACGGGTACCGCCGCGGGGTGGTGGGGAGGTTTCGCGGGGGCGGCGCTCGGGATTTGCGGAGGTGTGCTGTCCTGGCTCGGCAGCCGGGGTCGTGCGAAGACGCTCGTGCTCGCCGGGCTCAAGACGATGGTCGCGCTCGGCGTCGTCGCGCTCGCTCTGGGATTCCTGAGCCTCGGCCGGGGTCTCCCATACGAGACCTACTATCCCTTGCTTTTGATCGGCGCGATCGCCGTCGTCGCCCCGGCCTCCGCCCTTCCGAGCCTCAGACGACGCTACGAGGAGCTAGAGCTCCGCAGGATGCAAGCGCTGGATGTTTCGGGTTAGTCTTCGAGCTCGTCGAATACGGACTGCGCGACGCCCTGCCCTCCGGCTCCGGAGGCCCATCCGGCGTAGTGGGCCACGTGGATCAACAGCTCCATGATTTCCTCCTCGGAAAGAGGTTCGTCTCCGAGCCGTGCCCCGCGAAGGTGAGCTCTCAGTTGGTCGGTGCGGCCCTGCGCGGCGAGCAGCGCGATCGTCACGAGCCGCCGGTCGCGGAGCGAGAGTCCGCCGCGCGTCCATACTTTGGCGAACAAGTGGTTCACCGAAAGCTCCCGGACGCCCATGAGAGGCTTGTCCTTCGGCTCGGGTCTTCCGAAGATCTTTTCGTACATGGCGACCCCGGCGGGGTCTTTCGGCACTTCGCTCAAAGATGACTCCTTTCCTTAATGCTCGCTCGGCCCGCGCAGGGCGCTGCTGAGTTGCCGAGCGACCTGCTGCTGGCCAATGGTTTGCCCAGAGTCCCAACCTTTCCGTATCCTAGTAGAACACAACCTACATGTCTGGCCTGTTCGTTCTCTCGCTCGACACTGAGATCGCCTGGGGGACCTATACCCACGCCGAGCGGCGTCAGCGCGTCGAGGCCTTCGATCGATATCGTGAGAACCTCGCTCGGTTGCTCACGTTGTTGGACGACTTCGACGTTCCCTCGACTTGGGCGATCGTGGGCCACCTGTTTCTGGAGCCCGGTGAGGCTCCGCCCGCGGGTCTCCTCCAGCCACGATACGCCTGGGGCGGATCGCCGGGAATCGTCGAAGCGCCCGACCCATCACATCCCGACTGGTACTACGGTCGCGATACCGTCGAGATGATTCGGCGCGCCCGGGTCGGGCACGAGATCGCGACGCATACCTATACGCACGCGATTGCGGGGGACCCGGCGGTGACGCCCGAGATCTGGAGCTCTCAGCTCGCTACCTGCGCGGAGCTTCACAAAGCACAGGGCCTTCCGTTCCTCTCGCTCGTCTATCCCTGGAACGACGTGGCACACACCGAGAGCCTCGCCACACATGGGCTCGTAGCCTTTCGGGGCCGGGAGAGGTGCTGGTACGAGCGTTTGCCGCGACCCTGGATGCGCGCGGGGCACCTCCTGCACCGAGCTCTGTCGCTTCCGGCCCCCACCTACGCTGCCCGGGATCTCGTTCCCGTCGTCGACGGAGTCGTCGACATTCCCGCCTCGCAGCTCCTCATGCCCTACGACGGGATTCGCCGTTTCATTCCGACGGCCTCGAGGGTGCGTCAGGCGCGTCGCGCGATCCGGGAGGCGGCAGGTTCTGACAGACTCTTTCACCTTTGGTTCCACCCGTTCAACCTCGGGAGCAGTCCGGAGATGTTCGTCGGTCTCGAGGCGATCCTCGAGATAGTGGCCGAGCACCGTGAGCGTGCGGGCCTTCGGGTGGCGACCATGGCCGAGGCGGCCGACTGGGTGCGCGGGAGCGCGAGTTGAACGAGGCGCCATCCGGGGTCGTCGTCCTCACCGCGCGGCACGCGACGAACTACGCCGTGATCAGCGCTCTCCAATCGAGTGTCGGTATCGATCACGTCGTCTTCGAAGGCTTTCGGACCTGGCGCATGATTCCTTTTCGTCTCAAGAAGCTTGGGTGGCGCGCGGTGGCCGGCCAGATGCTTTTTCTCGCCTGGGACGGGATTATCGTTCGTCCGCGAGAACGTGTCGAGGTCGCGAAACTGCTCCAAGGCTACGACGTGAGTCCGCCTGACGGGTCCGTGCCCGCGACGGACGTTGCCAGGGTCAACGCTCCCGAGGTCGAAACGCTTCTGCGGGAGCTCCGGCCGCGCGTGGTCGTCGTATCGGGGACAGGGATTCTCTCGAAACGGCTTCTCGCGCTCGCTCCGGCCTTCATCAATATCCACGCGGGCATCACACCGAGGTATCGCGGGGTTCACGGCGGCTTCTGGGCGATCTACGAGGGCTTGCCCGAGCTCGCCGGCGTCACCGTGCACCTCATGGACCCGGGCGCGATACTTCGGCAATGCACGATCGAGATCGATGCGTCCTCGGACTCCTACCGAACCCTTCCCGTCAAGCAAGCGCTCGCGCCGGCATTCCGCTCGTGATCGAGGCCGTCCAGGACGCCCTTGCCGGTCGTCTCACGCCCTACCAGCGAGACGACCTGACGAGCAAACAGTGGTTCACACCGACTCTGCGCGAGTATCGTCAGTTCGTGCGCCAGATGCGCGCCCTCGAGCGTTGACTCTGGGGTCAGTCCTGAACAACTTGACTCCGGTGAGTAGAAAAGTAACAAAGAAGTCAAGAAGTTCAGGACTGACCCCACACTCTACCGGACTGACCCCACACTCTACCCAGTTATTACAATTGAGTATGCTCCGACATTCTCTCCTTTTAGGGGTGTGCCTGCTCGTCTCGTCGATGGCGGTGGCCCAAGTCGAGTCCGAGGCAGCCGACAACGTTCTCGTGTGGTACGACTTCGAGAACGATGACATCGAGACCGGACCTTACACGCTCTGGATTTTCGAAGGGGCCGAGGGGACGGTGTCTCTGAGCAGCAACTATCACTACAGCGGGTATCGCAGCGTCGAGATTCGAGAGACGGCCGGCGACGGAGTCTTTTCGGAGCTACAAGGTTTCTTCGCGGACAAGTGGCATGGAAGTCTCTACGTCCACTTCGCCGTTCTGGTGGCGGAGCCGAAGGAAGCCGTCAACATCGCTTTTGCGGGCATCTCGCACTTCACCATGCGTGACCCTCTGTGCCAACATCCTTGAGACAATCCGCTCCTTGAAATTAGTGTCGAGGGCGGAGGAGGATCATAGATGAGTACGTTGATTGAGAGAATGACGTCGGCGGGGTCGGAAGGAGCCCGTAGGGCGACTGGAGATCTCGCCGACCGTGGTGCTGCGGCGGGGGTCCGCGATCTCGAAGTGAGTGAGAAAGCGAAGCGCCGACGTTTCAGCGCTGAATACAAGCTGCGGATCGTTCGCGAGGCGGACGCCTGCAAGGGTGACGGTGATGTGGCGGCGCTTCTACGTCGCGAGGGACTGTACTCGTCGCATCTATCGAGTTGGCGTCGGCAACGGGACGAGATCGCCAAGGCGGGATTGACGTCGAGAAAGCGAGGTCGGAAGGCGAAGGCAGAGGCTCCACGGATCAAGGAGCTCGAGCGCGAGAACGCCCGACTCCAGCGCCGGCTGGCTCGGGTGGAAACGATGCTAGAGATCCAAAAAAAAAGCCTCCGAGCTCCTGGGGATCTCCCTGAACCCGATCGACGACGACGAGAACGATTGATCGTGGCGGCCGAGGAGCTGGCGGGTCGGATTGGACAAACGGCGGAAGCTTGCGAGGCGCTGGGCGTGTCTCGTTCCACGTTGTATCGTCGACGCCGACCGGTGACGTCCAAGCCGAAGCGCCGTCCTCGGCCGCAGCGAGCCCTCGACACGACCGAGCGCGAGAGGGTCCTCAGTGCATTGCATTGCGAACGGTTCGTCGACAAGGCGCCGGCCCAGGTGTGGGCCACGCTTCTGGACGAGGGAATCTACCACTGTTCGATCCGCACGATGTACCGGATTCTGTCGGAGCACGGAGAGGTGCGTGAGCGCCGGAACCAGCTGCGGCATCCGAACTATCAGAAGCCGGAGCTCGTGGCGGAAGCGCCGAACCAGGTTTGGTCGTGGGACATAACGAAGCTGCGCGGCCCGGTCAAGTGGACCTACTTTTACCTCTACGTGATTCTCGACATCTTCTCCCGGTACGTGACCGGGTGGATGTTGGCTCGGCGAGAAAGCGCCGAGCTCGCCCGTCGTCTCATCAGCGAGAGCTGCCTCAAGCAGAACATCGAAGCCGACCAGCTCACCATCCACGCAGACCGCGGCAGCTCGATGCGAAGCAAGTCCGTCGCCTTGCTCCTGGCCGACCTCGGCATAACCAAGACGCACTCGCGGCCGTACGTCTCGAACGATAATCCCTACTCCGAGTCCCAGTTCAAGACGATGAAGTATTGCCCTGAATTCCCAAGCCGCTTTGGCTGTCTGGAAGACGGCCGCCTGTTCTGCGGCGGTTTCTTCGACTACTACAACAACGCGCACCGGCACTCGGGACTGGGGCTCATGACGCCGGCCGCCGTTCACTACGGTCGCGCCGACGAGCTCAACGCCGCCCGGCGCCAGGTCCTTCTCGAAGCTCATCGGGCTCACCCCGAGCGCTTCGTGCACGGAACACCTCAACCTCCGGTTTTGCCTCGTCAGGTCTGGATCAACCCGCCGCCCGAGAAAACGACGCCACAGGAGGCCCTAGGAGCCACTTTCTCGGGGCGCCCCGTACCTGAGCTACCCCCGGATTCAAGCTATCCGGACGCGATCGCGTCGGAACCCAATCGCGACCGCACCGCGCTCACGCCCCGTCCTTCACTGATCGAGGCTCACTAAATGCAGCCTGCGGGTGTCTCAAAGTCGTTGACACGTTCCGGAGCACGGTATCGGATTCTGGCTGCGCTCCAAGAACGGAACGCTCTATCAGGTGACGGCGGGCCGTGACGAGCCGCTCTTCGAGATCGAGCCCTTCGTCTGGTACGTGTTCGACCTCGTTTATGACGTTGACCGGGGCACCTACGATCTCATCATTCGTGCCGAAGGAGAAGAGGAGCCGATCGTTTTGCTGCGGGACCAGGTCAACGCCGTCGGGATACCGGGCTCTTCTCTTCGCAAGTACTCCTTCGTGGGAGACCCGCCTGGCGTCGAACGGTCGAATGCGTGGTACTACGTCGACGACGTCCTTATCACGAACGACGTACCCGTTTCGGAGTCGCCTTTTGTCGCACCCGGTCGGAGGATGCTCTTCGTCGACATTTTCGACCGTTATCGGGCGAGACTCCACGAGCAGCCCGGGTGCGTCCCCGTGCTCGGCTACGAGGACTTCGGGTTTTCGGCTTCAGATCTTGCGGAACTGGGAGCATCGGGGGACGTTCGCTTCTTAGTCCGACTTCTGGACGGCGAGGAGGTGACGCTGCCGCCTACAATATCGAGCTTCGTAGAGACTCGCATCGGTGCCCTCCGGGACTGGCGCGACGGATGTCGCCAGAAAAAGGACGCGATCGAGCTGTTTCGGAGCGCCAAGCGGAGCGTACCCGAGGGGAAAATCTACGCCATGTCGGAAGTCCTCGCTCTCGTGGGCGCGAAGCGCTACTCGGAGGCCGACGAGCTATTTCTTTCGATCTACTCTCTTTGGCAAGACGATCCGCGTTTTCCGGCGGTGTCGGCTTCGATCGGGCTGGCGCGCTCCGATCTGGACTTCGCCGAGCGATGGCTCACGACGGGCGATGGGGAGCTTCCCCGTCATCTGAGCGACCCCATCGTGCAGAAGCTTTGGTCGGGGAACATCGGCCCTTCGACGGTGAGCGAGCTTCGTACCGCCTATCCTGCCGAGTGGTCCGAGATCGTGCGGGCAGCGCTCACGGCTGAGCTTCGTTTCTACGTTCTTCTCTGGCAACGACGCTACGAGTAAGCACTGGGCTACGCGGGACGCATGGCCGAGCTCCATCAACGGATGGAGCTGCCGCTCGGGCGCTGGCGGGAGCGCCAGGGTGACGCCGCCTTCTACGCGGCGGACTACCTCGAAGCGAAGCGGCGATACGAGGAGAGCTTGCGCGACCACGAGCGTCCCGACGGCATCTTTCTGAAGTTGTCCGACGTGTACTTCCAGATCGGCGACCTCAAGCTCGAGCGAGTCTATCGCGAACGCATCTACGGCAGCTTGAGGCCGGAATAGGGTCAGGGGCGGCGGTAAGATGCGCGTCGTCTCCTTCATCACCGAGCGGATAGCGGACAGCCGGATCGTTCTATAATCCCCCCCGGAGGCATCGATTCATGGCGCGATTGTTCGCATTCCTTATAGGTCTCGCCCTCGCGGCGCCACTGACGGCTCAAACCGACGTCGAGTGGAAGATTCGACGCGAGGCCAAAGAAAACTCGCAGATTCTGTCCATGCTCCACATACTTTCGGACCGCTACGGTCCTCGGCTCACTGGCTCGCCCAATCTCGAAGCGGCAAGCCACTGGGCGGTCGAGCAAATGACAGAGTGGGGGCTCGAGAATGCGCACCTCGAGCCGTGGAATTTCGGCCATCCCGGTTGGGCCAACGAACGGTTAACTGCACACATCGTCTCACCGGTGAAAGACGTTCTTACCGCGGAGGTCCTCGCATGGACCCCGGGCACGGACGGCGTCGTCCGCGCCGAAGTCGTTCAAATCGATCGACCGCGGCTTCCGACCCGAGAGGAGCTCGCTATCTATTTGTCGACCGTTGCCGACAAAGTAAAAGACAAGATCGTTTTCGTCGGCGAGCACGAAACCGTGCCCGTGGCATTCGATCCACCGACGCTGCGACGCGACGACGCACAGGTTCTGTCGCAATACGATCCCGTCGAGCCGATACCGAGCGACCTCTTCCGTCTGCGACTCTTCCGCCGCAGCCGTATCGGACCTCGCGACGACGGGAAGCTCGATCGCAGAGAGGTCGACAAAGCCGTCGCCCTGTTTCTCGTGGAGAACGGTGCGCTCGTGCAGGTGAACGATGCGGCCAGAGCGCACGGGCAGATCCTCGCGTCCTCGAATCGGACCTACGACCCGGAGAAATCGCCGCCGACTCTCGTCTTGAGAAACGAAGACTACGGTCGCATCTCGCGCCTACTGGCAGACGGCCCCATCGAGCTCGAGCTGGAGATCGTGAACCACTTCTATCCGGAAGGCGCGACCGCATACAACGTGATCGCGGAGATACCGGGCACTGACAACACCAAAGCCGACGAAGTCATCATGCTCGGCGGGCACCTGGATTCCTGGCATTCGTGGACGGGCGCGACCGATAACGCCATCGGCTGCTCGGTGATGATGGAGGCAGTGCGCATTCTTGCCGCCATCGGCGTCGAGCCGCGAAGAACGATCCGCTTGGCGCTTTGGAGCGGTGAGGAGCAGGGTATTCTCGGCTCGAAGTCGTACGTCGAAGAGCACTTCGGTACCGCAGAGGATCCGAAGCCGGAGCACGCCAAGTTCGGCGGCTACTTCAACATCGACGCGGGACCCGGCCGCGCTCGCGGCGCGACCGTCTTCGGTCCCTCCGAAGCCGCAGAGGTCATGCGGGTGGCGCTCGCACCGTTCGAAGATCTCGGCGTGCTCGGCGCGACGACAACGAGGATTCGCCGGCGGGGTGGCTCCGATGACGCGTCGTTCAACGAAGCTGGACTACCCGGCATCAGGATGGGACAAGATCCGATCGAGTACGGCACACACTCGTGGCACTCGAACCTGGATGCCTACGAGCGCGTAGTGGTGGGCGACGCGATGAAGTCCGCGACCGTCATCGCCTCAGCCGTCTACTACCTCGCGATGCGCGACGAGCTCCTGCCGCGGTTTGCACCCGAAGACATGCCGGAAAAGCCAGAACCGCGGGAAGAGGATCTCGCGAGGCAGAAGTAGGATCGGTCCATGTCGTCCTGAACTGGCGATGACCTTCGCATCGAGCGCTCGACGCGCTCCGACAAGCTCACGCTTTGTCGATTTCCAGGACGGTCCGGTACAGAGCCTCGACCCCTCGGGAGCAGTCGTCCCAGTCGGTCCACTCGTTGGGGTTGTGGCTGATCCCGTTCTGACTGGGAACGAAGATCATCCCGGTGGGGATGTTGTGGCGGGAGACGTTCTGCGCATCGTGTCCGGCCCCGCTGGGAAGCCGCTTCGTCGACCACCTCATCTCGCCGCCAACGCGAGCTATGATCTCCTGAAGCCCGACATCGGTCGGCGCCGGACCCTCGGACGCGAAAGGCTCGATACGAATCGTCGTCCCGTCTTCCCTTGCGATGGCCGAGGCTCGACCCCGAATGCGCTCGATCACGTCCTCGACAACGGTCTCGTCGAAGTCGCGCAGCTCGATCGGAAGCGATACCCGGCCGGGAACGACGTTGGGAGCACCCGGCGAGGCCTGAATGAGCCCGACGTTTCCCACCTGACGACCGGGTTTCGCTATGACTTCTTCGCGCACCGCTTGCGTGAGCTTGGCAGCGGAAAGAAGAGCGTCCAGCCTATCGTCCATTGGTGTCGTTCCGGCATGGTTGGCGAAGCCTTCGATCTCGGCCGCGAAGCGATAGATTCCGACGATGCCCTCGACGATCCCTAGCTCGAGCCCCTCGCGATACAGTCGCGCCCCCTGCTCGATGTGGAGCTCGAGGTAGGCGGCGACCCGCTCTGGATTCAGGATGGCGCGCTCGGTCTCCTTGGGATTCTGACCGTAGCGTGCGAGCCACTCCGAGAGGCTCAGCCCATCCTTGCCCACAAGCTCCAGCTCTCCTCGTTTGGGGCCCGACGTCGCCGCGCGGCTTCCGAAAAGACCCTGCCCGAAATGGACGCCTTCTTCGTCTGCCCAGACGACCATTTCCATCGGGTGACGGGTTTCCGTGCCTTCCTCCTGGAGCGTCTGCAGCACTTCGAGGGCACCGAGACTTCCCAGCGTGCCGTCGAAGATGCCTCCCTGCGGCACCGAATCGATGTGAGAGCCGAAGAGCACGACCGGCAACTCGGGCTCGCGTCCCTGGCGACGCCCATGGAGGTTGGCGGCTTGGTCGGTCCACACTTCGAGTCCGACGGCGCTCATCTTCTCCAGCAGCCAGTCGCGTGCGCTTCGATCTTCGGCGGAGAATCCGAGACGCGAGACGCCGCCTTCCGGATTCTTTCTGAAGCGAGAGAGCTTGGTGATGTGCGTCTTCAGTCTCTTCCCGTCGATGTGGAAGGAAGGGGCTGACATAGATCGCATCATATCTCGGGTTATCGGCGGAGCTAATCCTGCCGGCTGGCCTCGTAATCCTCTTTGCTGCGAAAGGGGCGCACGTGATGCGGCATGAGCTGAAAGGACGTCTCGACGAAGGGAGCCGGATTCCGGGGGATGTGACCCGCCAGCTGCGCCTTGACCTCCGCGTGCTCGGGATCGTCCGCCAGGTTCGTCCACTCCTCCGGGTCGTTCCGGTGGTCGTATAGCTCCTCGCTGTCGTCGATGTAGCGGATGTAGCGCCAGTCCTCGGTGCGGATGGAGAAATCGAAGATGTCATACGTCGTGATCGCCGGGTGATCCCACACCGCCTGCGGATCCGCGAGGAGCGGTGCCAGGCTGCGCCCGTCCAACCCGTCCTTCGCGGGTAGGCCGGCAAGCTCGACGAGAGTGGGAAAGAGATCCACGAGCGAGGTGACGCGCTCGACGCGGCTCCCCGCCTTCGAGCCCTGGGGCAGCCCGGGCGTTCCGCCCGGAACGTGCATCATCAGCACCGTCCTCGCCACGTTGTCCCAGAGGGCGAATTTCCTCCAGTGCTGCTTCTCTCCCAGCTGCCAGCCATGGTCGGACCAGAGGACGACAATGGTGTTGCTGGCGTACGGACTTCGCTCGAGCGCCTCGAGTAGCCTTCCCACCAGCGCATCGGCAAAGGCGATGGAGGCGAGATAGCCCCGTACCGCTTGTTTCCACTGGCCGGCCTCGACGACGTGAGAATGGTAGTTGCCAGCCCGGCGGGCGATCTCGCGCCCGCGTTCTGAAACGTCGTCCAGGTCGCCTTCGAGCGTCTTCGGAAGCTCAATCGATTCGAGCGGAAACAAATCGAAGTACTCGCGCGGTACGTAGAAGGGAGTATGCGGGCGGTAGATGCCCGCGGCGAGAAAGAAGGGACGATCGTGCTCGCGCTGGAGTTGCTCGATCACCCAACTCACCGAGCCATAGTCCCCGGTCTCCTCATCGGGGATATCAATGGGCGACCAGTCGAAAACACCGGACATGTTCTCGAAGCGGGGCATGTTCACCGTCTCACCGGGCTTGGGACGAAAGTAATCAGGCATCGTATCTTCTTTGGAAGGAAAGTATTCGTTCCACGATGGCGGATGGGGCTCGGTGTTGTGGAAAATCTTGCCGGCACCACCCGTCCAGTAGCCGTGGTCCTTGAAGTAGCCCGGCAGCGTCTCGGCGTCCGGAAGCACCTTCCGCCAGTACTGGTAGTTCGAGTACATGCCCGTGCTGTAAGGGTGGAGCCCGGTCAAGAGCGCGGCCCGCGAGGGATTGCACGCTGGCGAGGCCGTGTAGTTGCGCGTGAAGGTCACACCCTCTCGTGCCAGACGGTCTAAGTTCGGCGTTCTTGACTGCGGATGACCACCCAGAGGCGTGATCCAGTCGTTCAGGTCGTCGATGGAAATGAAGAGGACGTTCGGCCTCTCCGCTGGCTCCGTGTCGGTGGACTGGGGGGCCGCACATCCAATGAGCGAAAAGGCTCCGAGTGCAAGCACCGATGCGCGAGGCCTCCGACGTGTCGAGCTCATAGTGTCTCCCCTTTCGAGAGTGAGGGTGTACAGGGTAGGAATCACAGGCCATCGTAAGCGTATTGGGGCGTTGGTGCACGCGATTCGTGGACCAACGCTGCGAGCTCCGAGACCTCCGTTGACACGGGGCAGCCCGGCTCCTAGACTCGCCACCCACAAGCGTGGCGCTCATTGCTCCGAACTCAAAGGTGCTGACGATGAACAAGAAACATCACATATTGCTCGTCTTTGTCTTGACGCTCGCCGGGGCGCCGTGCGTGTCCCCGGCCATGGAACCGAACGAGGGAACCTCGCAACACTTCGAGCCGATGGACGTGTTTGGACTCGAGTACGCGTCCGATCCTCGGATCTCACCGGACGGGGGCCGCATCGTATACCAACGCAATTTCATGGACGTCATGAGCGACACGCGCCGTTCGAACCTCTGGATCGTTCACGCCGACGGCTCGAATCACCGCCCGCTCACCTCGGGTAACTACAGCGACCACTCGCCGCGTTGGTCGCCCGATGGGGAGCGACTCCTCTATGTCTCGAATCGTGAGGGAACGGCGCAGCTCTACCTTCGCTGGATGGATACGGGACAGACCGCCCAGCTGACGCAACTCGGCGAGGATCCAAGCGGTCTCGCTTGGTCTCCCGATGGCAAGCTCATCGCTTTTTCGATGCTGGTCGAAGAGAAGCGAGAGCCTCTCGCAGCCATGCCCTCGAAACCCGAGGGTGCCGAGTGGGCACCGCCGGTCAAGGTCATCGACAGACTCATCTATCGAGCCGATGGGCAGGGGTACCTGAAACAAGGCCACCGGCAGCTCTTCGTACTCTCTTCTGATGGCGGTACGCCGAGACAGTTGACCCGCGGTCCTTACCACCACGGTGGGAATTTGGTCTTCACACCGGATGGGAGCTCGATCCTCTTTTCCGCCAATCGAAACGAGGACTGGGAATACGATACTCGGAACTCCGAGATTTACGACGTCTCCGTCCAAGACGGTACGATCCGGGCGCTCACCGACCGCAACGGTCCCGACGAGTCTCCGGCGCTCTCTCCGGACGGACGGCGGATTGCCTATCTCGGGTTCGACGATACCTACCAGTTCTACCAGCTCAGGCGCCTCTTCGTCATGAATCGCGACGGAAGCAACTCGCGATTGGTGAGCTCGGCGCTCGACCGTGACGTCCAAGCTCCGGTCTGGAGCGATGACGGGCGAGGCATCTTCTTCCAGTACGACGACGAGGGCCAGACGAAGATCGCTCACATGACGCTGGATGGAGAGGTTCAGGATCTGGTCGGCAGTCTAGGAGGCATGTCCCTCGGGCGGCCGTACAGCGACGGTCAATACTCGGTAGCTCCTAACGGCTGGTATGCCTTCACCCATTCCCGGCCGGACGCGCCATCGGACGTCGCCATCGGGCGTCGTGGCACCGAAGCGAAGTCGCTGACGGCACTCAACGGGGATCTACTCGGCCACAAGGAGCTCGCCGCGGTGGAAGAGACCTGGTACGAATCCTCGCACGACGAGCGCAGGGTTCACGGATGGATCGCAAAACCCCCCGGATTCGACCCATCCAAGAAGTACCCTCTGCTTCTCGAGATCCATGGAGGGCCGGTATCGAACTACGGCCCCCATTTCTCGGCGGAGGTCCAGCTCTATGCCGCGGCCGGTTACGTCGTCCTCTACACGAACCCGAGAGGCAGCAACAGCTACGGGCAGGAGTTCGGCAACCTCATCCATCGCAACTATCCCGGCGAGGATTACGACGATCTCATGTCGGGCGTCGATGCGGTGATCGCGCGCGGCTATATCGACGACCGCAATCTCTTCGTGACCGGCGGAAGCGGCGGTGGTGTGCTGACGAGCTGGGTGGTGGGTCGGACTGACCGATTCCGTGCGGCGGTCTCCGTCAAGCCGGTGATCAACTGGTACAGCTGGGCTCTTACGACCGACATCCCGTCCGTGCACAAGTCTTGGTTTCCCGGGCTCCCCTGGGAGCATGAAGATCACTACATGAGGCGATCTCCGGTATCGCTGGTGGGGAACGTGACGACTCCCACGATGGTGCTCACCGGGGAGCAGGACTATCGGACCCCGATGTCGGACTCGGAGCAGTACTACCAGGCACTCAAGCTTCGCAAGATAGATACCGCTTTGGTTCGCGTTCCTGGCGCCTCGCACGGGATCACCGACCGGCCCAGCCACCTCATTGCCAAGGTGGCGAACATCGTGGCGTGGTTCGACAAGTACCGGACGGAGAGTGTGACCACGGATTCAAACTAGTCGGCTCAAAGGAGGCTCATCCATCACCACGCTCGTCGAGGGAACTTCGCCTCCGGCATCAAGCTCTATGAGCGTCTGCTCGCGAAAAGTGACGAAGAGCTCGAACGAGGAAAACTGCCTCGATCGGAGGTCGAGGAGGGGCCGTCCCAATTGAGAGCTCGAGCGCGCGCATGAACCGCCGTCCCGGGCATCCTCTTCTCGTTACCCGGGTATCGAGCGGCGTTTCAAGCCAGGATGTCTTCGGCCACGACGCCCGCGACATCGGTCAGGCGGAAGTCCCGCCCGCTGAAGCCATAGGTCAGTCTCTCGTGATCCATACCGAGTAAGTGTAAAACCGTCGCGTGGAAATCGTGGATGTGCATGCGATTCTCGACGGCGTGGTAGCCGATGTCATCGGTCGCGCCATAGACGAACCCCGCTTTGACGCCGCCTCCGGCCATCCAGATCGTGTAGCCGTAGGGGTTGTGATCGCGCCCGTCCCCGCCCTCCGAGACCGGCGTGCGCCCGAACTCTCCGGCCCAGATGACGAGCGTGTCCTTCAGCAAATCGCGTGATTTGAGATCGCGGACGAGGCCGGCAATCGGACGGTCGACCTCGCGCGCGTTCCTGCTGTGAGCAGAAAATAGGTTCGAGTGCTGATCCCACTTGTAGCTGTGGGTGCATTGGATATAGCGCACGTCCCGCTCGACGAGCCGGCGTGCCAGCAGACATTGCCACGCGAAATCCGCGGTCAGGGGATCGTCGAGGCCGTAGAGCTTCTTGGTCGCTATCGACTCGCTCTCGACATCGAAGGCCTCCGGCGCCTCCACTTGCATGCGCGCTGCGAGCTCGAAGGATTGGATGCGGGCTTCGAGCTCCGGATCGTAGCGTCTCATGGCGGCGTGCCGTCGATTGATGTTCTCGAGCATCTCGAGCTCGTAGCGCTGCTGCTCGCCGGTAAGCTCTTTTTGGACGAGGTATTCGATCGGCTCCGCGCGCAACGTCTCCACCTCGAGCCCCGCGTGTCCGATGGCCGTTCCCTGGTAGGCGCCGGGCAAGAAAGCCGAGCTCCAATTCTTGGCGCCGCCATGGGAAAGCGTCGGCTTGATGGTGATGAATCCGGGCAGATTCTCGTTTTCGCTGCCGAGGCCGTAGACCGTCCACGACCCCATGCTCGGGCGGGTGAACGTGCTCGAACCCGTGAACGTCTGAAGCATCGCCGCGCCGTGGTCGACGCCTTCCCCGACCATCGAGCGGATGATGCATAGCTCATCCACGACGTCTCGCACCTCCGGAAACAAATCGCTCACCGGGATGCCGCTCTTTCCCCCTGGATGGAAATCCCAAAGAGGCTTCATCAAGGGACCCGGGGGGTGCTCGTCGTCAAAGGCCAGAGGCCGTTTGATGGGAAGCGGCTTTCCGTGATCGCGATAAAGACGCGGCTTAGGGTCGAAGATGTCGATGCTCGACGGGCCGCCATGCATGAAGAGAAAGATCACGCGTTTCGCACGGGGCTCGAAATGAGGCTCGCGCGGTGCCAGCGGGTTCTGGGCGGCGGCCGCGAGCCCGGTGCGGTCGGTGAGCAGGTCGGAAAGACCGAATAGGCCAAAGCCGTAAGCCGCTCCACGCAGGAGGCCCCTGCGGGTCACCGGTATTCTAGACAGCTCCCTGTACATCGCTGTGGTCGTCAATCTACGTAGATGAACTCGTTGGAGGCCATCAGAATCTTGCAGAGGCTCTTCCACGCGCCACGCTCCGCCAAAACACCCGGAAACCTTATCATGAGCCGCTCTACGTAACCGCTACCCGATTCGATTTCCTCCCCAGTCGCGGGGCGGTTCAGGATCGCGAGATAGGCTCGATGGATACGCCGTGGAACGTCCCCGTCAGTCTCCTCCAGAAGCGACGCCGCGAGGTTACCGGCCCGTTCAGCGACAAATTTGCTGTTCATCATGAACAGCGCCTGTGGCGGTACGTTCGTGCTCGACCTCTTCGCCACGGAGTTCACCGCATCGCCGAAGTCGAACAAGCCGAGAAGCGTCGGCAAATTGGCGCGGCGGAGAGGCAAGTAAACCGTCCGCCGGCGGAGGGTGGATGGATCGAGGCTGAGCCTCTCGTTACTGTTCTCGGGGTCCGTACCCACGCGGTCGTCGAGCGTGCCCCCCATCGTGAAGTCGAGCGACCCGTCTATCGCAAGTAGGCCGTCACGAATCTCCTCGACATCGAGCCTGCGCCGATTGAAACGCGACAAGAAACGGTTCTCCGGATCGCGCAGGTGGGCCTCGGGCGAGATGTCACTCGACATGCGATAGGCGCTCGAACGCAGGATGCGGCGGTGCAGATCCTTGATCGACCAACCGCTCGCGACGAATCGACGGGCGAGATAGTCGAGAAGCTCTGGATGGCTCGGGACCTCACCCATTTTTCCAAAGTTGCTCGACGTACGGACCAACCCCTCGCCGAAGTGCCACTGCCACACGCGATTGACCATCACTCTCGCCGTAAGAGGGTGCTCGGGCGCCGTGAGCCATTGCGCGAGCTCGAGCCGTCCACTTGTCGAGAGCTCCGGCAGTGGGGCGTCGTCCTCGAGGATGGAAAGAAATCCCATGGGCGCGTCTTCCCCTGGAGTTCGATAGTCCCCTCGGAGGAACACCTTCTGCAAGACAGGCTCCCCCTCCGCTACAGCGGAGGCCATCGGAGGCGTGGGCGGCGCGGCCTTCTCGAGCGCTGCGAGCTGCTCCTCGAGCTCACGCAAGCGTGCGATCGTCTCGGCGGAGAAAGCATTTTCATAGTCGTCTTCGGGGACGGCCAAAGGACCGTCTTCGTCGAAGTGGACGTCGTAGAAAAAGCGGACCTCTCCCGGGAGAATCTCGGGTCGCCGCCTCGGCGGAGGCTCGTCCATCTCCGGACGCGCCGCGAGGATCTCGTTCCATCGTTCCCCGATCTTGGCGTTCCATTCGGAAAGGCGGGCCCGGTACTCGTCACGATAGGCCCGCGCCACGTCGGGACGCGCGCGCGGAGACGCTTCGCGCCACGCCGCCATATGCTGTCTCGGAAACTCACGCGGCGCCAGATAGGCCACCCAGGATTCCAAGAGGTCCGGATCGAGTCCCGTCTCGCTGGCAACGGCTTCGGAGACCTCGCCGCCCCCGTGGACGCGTTCGGACGCGAGCATATAGGCGTCTATTTCTGGAACCATCCGCTCGTTGCGGCGCGCTAGCGCCTCGTCGACGACATTCTGGAGATCGGCCTCCCTGTGGAGAATAAGATTCTGCGACCGCCGATGGATTTCGTAAATCGGCTCGGGCACGAGCGGGCGCGACCAACGCGAGAAGTCGCGACGATCATCATCGGCGAAGCTTTCGGTGCGCGCAAAAATGGAGACCATCGAGTAGTAATCCCGCGTCGGGATGGGATCGAATTTATGATCGTGGCAACGCGCGCAGGTCACGGTGAGCCCGAGAAAGGCCTTCGAGACGACGTCGAGCTGCTCGTCATAGATGTCGTAGAGCATGCGCTTTTTATCCTGCTGAGCCAGCGCTTTGGGGCCGAGCGCGAGAAAGCCCGTCGCGACGATGCCTTGCACGTTCACCTCGCCGCCGTCCTCAGCGGGAAGAAGGTCGCCCGCAACCTGCTCCTGCACGAAGCGGACATACGGCAGGTCTTCATTGAAGGCCCGGATTACGTAGTCGCGGTAGCGCCATCCATGCGGATAGCGAACGTCCTCGTCGTTGCCCGTGGAATCCGCGTATCGCGCTACATCCAACCAGTGCCGGCCCCAGCGCTCGCCATAGCGCGGCGAAGCGAGCAACCGCTCGACGACAGCGTCGAATGCCGACGGGGAGTCGTCGGAGACGAAGTTTCGAATCTCGTCTGCGGTCGGCGGGAGTCCTGTGAGGTCGTACGTCACCCGCCTCAAAAGAGTGAGCTTGTGCGCCGGCGGCGCGGGCTCGAGGCCCTCCGCGTCGAGTTTCGCGAGGAGGAAACGATCGATGGCGCCGAGGGGCCACGATCCCGCGACGGCCGGCGGGGCCGGATCGCTCATCGTCTGAAACGCCCAAAAGCTCCTTTGTTCCTTCGTGAACGCCGCGGTGACGTCGGACGGCGCTGAAGCGGATACGGGCGCGGCATCGGGCCACGGCGCGCCCATCCCGATCCAGGCGCGAAACGCGTCGATCGCTTCGGGCGCGAGCCTACCGTCCGGAGGCATCTTCACAACCTCCTCATAGCTCAGGGCGGCGAGCAATCGCGACCGCTCCCGTGCTTCTGAAGGCAAGAGGGGGCCGCTCGTCGCACCTTTGGCAAACCCGGCGGCGCTCGTCAAATCGAGCCCACCTTCCAAAACGAGCGGGTTGTGACACGCGAAACAATGCTCGACGAGGACTGGGCGTATCGATTCTTCGAAGAGTTCCTGAGCTGGAACAAGCGGCGACAAAAGGCTGAACACGAGCGCGAGCGGAGCCCGCAGCGCAGGATGCGTGACCATGTTCTTTGTAAAATATGGTTATTAGGGTCCTTGTGTCAAAGACCGATAGGCGATTCTGTCTTCGAGAAGCCTAGCGGCGCCGCTCGAGGCATCCCCGCCGCCTCGTTCGGCGTCATCGGAGTCCCTACAGCTCGTCTCTGGATCCAATTTCCTGAGTTTCTCGCGAATATCGGGTGATGACGCGTCGGCTTGCCGAAATCGCGTCCTTACTCTACTCTCTAGAGATGCAATTGCTTTCGATTGCGGTCGCGCTAGGCGCTCTGGTATTCACGTTCGCGCTTTTGAGATCCAGAGGCGGCAGCGACCGCTATGGCATCGTACTAGTGGTGCTGCCACTTGCGCTCGTCACTCCGCTCGTGGCGTTGATGGCGAGCGGCCTCCAGCTAATCTACGCGTATCGCGGGGCCGGATCGATCGAGGGGCTGGAAGCCCTCGCGAACGGCGTATCGCGGGCGGCAGACACTCAGCATGTCGGCCACCTCGCAGTTCTCGCCTTGCTCGGGGCTCTCGCGCTCGTCGCGATTGCCTTGCTCGTGTCCCGGGACGTTCCTCACCGTGATGACGCGAAAGAATCCGCCGAAGCATCGTCCGAGCCCAAAGCCTTGCTCCGTTATGCGATTCCGTTGATGAGCGTCTCAGTTTTCGTCTGTATCACCGCGGTCACGACTTTGAGCGAGTTCGAAGACCAGTTCACTGCCGCTCCCCTGGCGTTCGTTCTCACCTTTGATGCAAACGATGTTTCTGAATTTTCGTCGAGCCGGCGCGCGGTGGACGATCAAAAGCGCCTTGGCTCCAACGCGCTCGTCGTCGAGACGTTTCGCACGCTTGTCGTGATCGTATTGTTTCTCGTTCTTTTCGACGCTTTCTTGGTGGGCTCGCGCTCAGCGACCTTCGCTCGGGGAACGTTGTTACTGTCGATTGCTCTCATCGTCCTCGCATCCGCGCTGTCGGTCAGAGCGTTCAACCGTCAGCGCGCGTTTCGGCTGACCATCGAAGAGCATTTGGCGTCCGTTGCGAAAGTAAAAGCGGACTTGGCCGAAGCAAGTGCAGAGACCGAGGATACCGAAGCCCCGGAGGGGCCGGAGGTTCCGGACTAGTGAGCACCGACGTGAAAGCAACGGCGCCGATCGGCTTTGGTGCACGAATGATTCATGTGCCGACACCGTGATAGGTTTACCCGCACAGGGCCCAGGCCGTTACGTTAACGTTCCTTAAGTTCAGGGAGACGGACGCCATGCACACAGATCTTTCGCCTCGCCTTTCGGCGGTTTTCCTCGTGACCATCCTTGCCGCCGCGTCGACCGCGCGGTCCCAGACAGACATCACCGGGCTTGCCGGTTTGAGAGCGCGGAGTATCGGCCCCTCCGGCATGAGCGGTCGCATCGGTGCGATTGATGCCGTGAAGGCGGACCCCAACATCATCTACGTGGGCGCGGCCACCGGGGGTCTATGGAAGTCCACCTCCGGCGGCCTGGCCTGGACGCCACTTACCGACAGCCTGCCTGCCACCTCGATCGGGGCCATTGCCATCAACCAGGCGATACCAGATCTCGTCTGGACCGGGACTGGCGAAGGGGGTCGCCGCAACTCGGCGGGCGTTGGCACCGGGGTGTACAAGTCTTTGGATGGGGGCAAGAGTTGGCAACACCTGGGACTCGAGTCGACCGGCGCGATCGTCTCGATCCTGCTGCACCCGAGCAATCCGGAGCTCGCCTACGTCGCCGCGCTCGGCAATACCTGGAAAGAGAGCCCAGAGCGTGGGGTGTACAAAACCACCGACGGCGGCAAGAGCTGGGAGCAGGTGCTCTACGTGAACGAGACCACCGGTGCCGGCGACCTCGTGATGGATCCAGCAAGCCCCAATCACCTCATTGCGGCCATGTGGGACCATCGTCGCTGGCCGTGGTTTTTCCGCTCGGGTGGACCGGGAAGCGGGCTCCACGTCACGTATGACGGGGGAGAGAGCTGGAAGCGGCTGAGTGCCAACGAAGGCCTCCCCGAGGGCGAGCTCGGTCGCATGGGGCTCGACTTCGCGAAGGGGAATCCCAAGGTGGTTTATGCGGTGGTCGAGGCCACACGCAGCGTGATGCTGCGCTCTGACGACCGCGGCGATACGTGGAAAGCCGTGACTTACACGGGTGCAGGGCGACCGATCGCTTGGCGGCCGTTCTACTTCGCGCAGGTGGCGGTGGACCCCACTAATGAGAACCGCGTGTACAACATAATGGATTCGCTAGATGTCTCGGAGGATGGCGGCAAGAATTTTCGCAGGCTGCAGAATCGTGTGCACGGGGATCACCACGCGCTCTGGGTGAGTCCCGATGGCAAGATCCTGATCGACGGCAACGACGGCGGGGTCGCCCTCTCGCGCGACCGCGGCGCCTCCTGGCGCGTCATCGAGAACCTGCCGCTCGCTCAGTTCTACCACGTCAACGTGGACCTGGCGACGCCTTTCAACGTCATGGGGGGGCTCCAGGATAACGGCAGTTGGCACGGTCCGAGCTCCGTGTGGAACAGCGGCGGCATCCGCTTCTCCCACTGGAAGAACGTCGGATCCGGGGATGGCATCGCCGTGCTCGCCCATCCCACCAATCCGCGCTACCTCTACGTCACGAGGGAGGACGGCCTCATCATCCGGTCCGACCTTCAAACCGGCGAGCGCAAGTCCATCGTGCCGGCCCATCCTCACGCGACCGAGCTCCGGTTCAGCTGGAACCCGGGGACGGCGCTCGACCCCCACGACGGAGCGCTCTACATCGGGAGCCAGTTCGTCCATCGCAGCACGGACATGGGAACGACCTGGACCTTGATCAGCCCGGACCTCACCACCAACGACCCCGAGAAGCAGATGCAGGACCAATCCGGTGGGCTCACGCTGGACGACAGCTCGGCGGAGAACCACACCACGATCCTCACCATCGCGCCATCGCCGGTCGAGCGCGGGGTGCTCTGGGTGGGCACCGACGACGGGAACGTGCAGCTGACGCGCGACGGCGGCGGCACGTGGACTAACGTGGTGGAGCGGATCCGTGGCCCGCGTCCGAACAGCTGGGTGCCGCACATCGAGGCCTCCAAGTTCGAGGGTGGGACGGCCTTCGTGACCTTCGACGATCACCGTCGGGGCGACGACACGCCCTACGTCTTCAAGACGATGGATTACGGCACCACCTGGAGGAGTCTGGTCACCGCGGACATCGAGCCATTCAACTTCGTTCATGCGATCGAGCAGGACCCCGTCGAGGCGAATCTGTTGTTCCTGGGCACCGAGCACGGCATGTACGTCTCGCTGAACGGAGGCCAGAAGTGGCATCTGTGGCGTCACGGATTCCCGCGTGCTCCGACGCGGGCCCTCGTCGTGCATCCGAGGGATCACGACCTGGTGATCGCGACCCACGGCCGAGCGGTCTACGTCCTGGACGATGTAGGGCCGCTGCGCGCGCTGGTACGCGACCCCGCGATCGCAAACAGGCCGCTACACCTGTTCGAGCCCCCAGTGGCCATTCGCTATCATCCGCGGCTCATGTGGATGGGTCGCGGTATGGGGGACGCGTCGTTCACCGGGGAGAATCGGCCGTATGGGGCGCTGCTGAGCTACTCCATCGGCAGCCCAAGCGATGGAGCTGTCACCGGTCTCGGGAGGAACGTGACCATCGAAGTCCTCGACGAGGCCGGTACCATCATTCGCACGTTCGAGGGCCCGGCGAAGCCGGGTGTTAACCGCACTGCGTGGAACCTTCGTCACGATGGGTTCCGACGCCCTCGTGTTCAGGGGGGAAACGGCCCGTCGCGCGTCCGGGGGCCGCAAGTGCTGCCAGGCCGCTACACCGTTCGGATCGAGTTCGAGGGCGAGGAGGCCCGTGCAGTAGTCGAGGTCCGGGAGGATCCACACTTCGAGGTCCCGATCGCAGCGCAGCGTGAGAGGTTGGATTTCATCATGACGGTGGGCCAGCGTCAGGAAGTCGCCGCGGAAGCGGTGGATCGTCTGCGAGACGCGAAGCGCGCCGTCGGCCGCGCGGTGGAGCAGGTCCAAGCCAACCGAGGGGCGACCGACAGCACCGCCCAGGAGCTGGCCTTGGCCGCTTTGGACCTCGAGAAGGCGCTTGCGGACGTGGAGGTATTGTTTACTGGCACGTTGAACAGAGCTTATGCCAACGGCGAAGGGCCGCACGTTCAGGGGTTCCAAGCGTGGCCGGGCGAGGTGCTGGCGCAGCTCGACTTCCTCCTCGGTGAGTGTCCAATGTGCAGGAGCACGTTCACGCCGTCACGCGAAGCCCCGACCGAGGCCGAAAGGCTACGCCTGGGGAAGGCGGAGGAGGACCTGAAGCGAGCGCTCGAGCAGACGAACCGGGTCTTTGCTGAGAACGTGGAGCAGTTCCGGGAACGGGTGAAGGGACTCAACGCGGAGCTCTTCCAAGCGAAGGAGCCACTGAGTGCCGATTGGAAGCAATCGCAATAGATTTGCCGACGCAAGCTGATCTTCCGATGCGCACTTGTGGCAGTAATCAGTAGGTGGCTATGCCACCGAACTCCCGTCTGAAGTCGGAGCCGCCTTCGAAGACCTTTTCTTCGGGGTCGTAGATGATGACCTGAAAACATCCGAGAGCGTTGGTGAGCTGGAGCGTGTGCCCTTTCACGCGCAACAAGTCAAGCGTGTCCCGAGAGAACGCGTTGTCCTCGATGCGGATGCGATCGGGTAGCCACTGGTGGTGAAAACGACCAGCATCAACGACGTCTTGCGCGTTCAAGCCATAGTCGACGGCGTGCAAGATTGTCTGCACGACACCACTGATGATGGTGCGACCACCCGGGCTGCCTGTCACCATGAACAGCTCGCCATCTTTGGCGACGATCGTCGGGGTCATGCTCGACATCGGCCTCTTTCTCGGTGCTGGAAGGTTCCGCTCGATGCCGATCAAATTTGTCTGGGTCCTTCCTTCCCAGCCACTTTCGCCCACGTGATAGGCATCAGGCGTACCATGGAAATCGCCAAGCTCCGTATTGAGCTGGAACCCGGCGCCGGTCACGACCGACATCGAACGCCCAATGGTATAGATGACCGACACGGCGTTCCGCTCGCCGTCCACGACTGAGTAGGCCGTCGTTTCCGGACTCTCGCTGGGCAACTCGAAACCCGTCGTCGACGACGTCGAGGCACGATCGAGGTTGATCGTTGTACGGAGTTGATTCGCGTATTCCTTCGACGTCAGCCGCTCGACAGGAATGCCGGGGTTGAAATCTGGATCGCCCATGTAGCGCGCCCGGTCGGCGAACCCACGCCGCATCGTTTCGACCATGACGTGAATGCTCGCCGCCGAATGCATTCCCATCGCGTTCATATCGAATCCTTCGAGGATGTTGAGCATCTCCACCACGGCAGTGCCGCCGGTGCTCGGCGGCGGCATGGTGATGATTTCGTAACCGCGGTAAGTACCTCGGATGGCGGTGCGCTTGACCGCTTGCTCGCCCTTCAAGTCGTCGAGGGTGATGAGACCGTCGATACGCTTCATCTCTTCCACGATGAGACGCGCCGTCTCACCTTCGTAAAAACCCGCCGCGCCGTTTTCCGCGATGCGCTCGAGAGTATCGGCCAAGTCGGGTTGTTTGAGGATGTCGCCGGCGCGGTAGGGCTCGCCGTTTTTCGTGAACTGAGCGAGCGTCGCAGCGTGGTCCTTATACCTCTCCGCAAAGCCCTGGAGTTGGCGCTCGAAGTTGAGCGTCACCAGAATCCCGTCCCGCGCAAGAGCGATCGCAGGCGCGACCACCTGGTTCCATGGGAGCTTCCCATGCTCTTGCCAAGCGAGGTAGAACCCCGAGACGGTTCCGGGGATGCCCACGGTACGGCCGCTCCTGTAATGGAGGTCCCGGCTGTATTTACCGTCTTTCATGAACAGATCCGCGGTGACTGCCGCGGGGGCTTTCTCGCGGAAGTCATAGGCGCTCGCTTCGCCGTTCGCGGCGCGGAACACCATGAAGCCGCCGCCGCCGATGTTCCCCGCACCCGGACGCGTTACCGCAAGGGCGAGCCCGGTGGCGACCGCGGCGTCGACCGCGTTGCCTCCGTCTCGGAGAACGCTCAGCCCCGCTTCCGACGCGAGCCTCTTCTCGGATACCACCATGCCGCTCCGGCCCCGGATGGGCCTGGAGCCCGCGTAGAGATGTGACGTCGCGAACGATAAGACGATGGCGAGAGCTAAAAGCTGCTTGGAACACTTCATGGGGGCCTCCTGGGAGCGGCAGAATAATATATCCCGAGCGATTTCGCCATCCCGGGGTCGACCACAACGGACATGCCACGATAAGCTCGACCGTTGCTACGCGCCTGCGGCCTGTCCCTTATCTCTCGAATTCTGTGAACACGGAACTGTGTCGTGACGCGTCGGCGAGAGGGCGCGCGCCACGATGCTCCCAGACGACGAGCGTCAGCATTCCCAGGAACGCGATGGAGAAGCTCCACGTGGGGGAGACCTCCGTGGGCAAGCAGAGCGCAATCACGGTGACGCCAGTAATAGCCACGCGCGGGAAGGGGAGTTTCCCCGTCGCCCGCTTCGTAGCGACGGCCATGCCGCCGACGAAAAGCAGGAGACTCGCCGCTAGAGCCGAGCGAGCTTCCGTTGTCAGCGGGCCGTCGGGGAGTGCTACGGCCTCTGCGACGGCGGCCGCGTAGGCAATGACACCGCAGAGCATCGGAAAATGGAGCAGACTGAAAACGTCCCGCGCCATCGTCGACTGGGCGACTCCCCCGGATGACGCATCGCAACATCGTCGCCAATATCGTGCAGACAATCGCCGGCTTCGATGGGGGTCTAGGCCCCAAAGATGTCTGCATCGGCATCCTGCCCTTCTTCCATATTTACGGCATGGTCATCGTCATGAGCCTCGCGCTGCGGGTAGGGGCGAGGATCGTCACCATGCCGCGCTTCGAGCTCGAGCCGTTTCTCGCTCTGATGCAGGATCACCGTGTGACGGTCGCGCACCTCGTCCCTCCCATCGTCCTCGCGCTTTCGAAACATCCCGCGGTCGATCGGTACGATCTGGGCTCGCTTCGCTGGATCATGTCAGCGGCAGCTCCCCTGGGGGCGGGCTTGACGGGCGAGTGCCGGGCGCGGCTGGGATGCATGATCGTGCAGGGCTATGGGCTTACGGAGCTGAGTCCCGCGTCACACTTGACGCCCGTGGTAGCCGGGCGCATCAAGCCCGGCTCGGTCGGCCCGACGGCTCCGAGCACGGAGAGCAAGATCATCGATCCGACTAACGGACGCGAGCTCGGGGTGAAAGAGGAAGGCGAGATTTGGGTGCGGGGTCCCCAGGTCATGAAGGGCTACCTCAACAATCCCGAAGCCACTTCGGCATGCATGGATGACGAGGGCTGGCTCAGAACGGGCGACATTGGATACGCCGACGAGGATGGCTACTTCTACATCGTCGACCGGATGAAGGAGCTCATCAAGTACAAGGGGTTCCAAGTCTCGCCCGCCGAGCTCGAGGCGCTCTTGCTCACCCACCCCGCAATCGCGGACGTTGCGGTGATTCCGAAGCGGGACGAGGACGCGGGCGAAGTTCCCAAAGCTTTCGTCGTCGCGAAGACTGAGGTCGCGCCCCAAGCCATCATGGACTTCGTCGCCGAGCACGTCGCGCCCTACAAGAAAGTGCGTGAAGTTGAGCTCGTGGATCAGATTCCGAAATCGCCCTCCGGAAAAATCCTCCGCCGTCTCCTCGTTGAGAAGGAGCGTGGCAAGTCCTGAGCCGCGCCCTCACCCGGCCCCGCTTCGCTCGGCCACTTTCATCAATGTCGCGGGGACCCCACCCCCGCGACTTCTTGCTTCGCGCTCCGCGCTGCGCTCGGGCTGAAGGCTCTTTCCCGCTCGCGGGAGAGGGTAGGACTTGACCCTCCTAGGGCAAGTAGCGCTTGGGGAACTTGGCTACCACGGTGTAGTCGGGATCGACGATGTTGGCGACGGTGCTCTCGGCGAGCTGGCCGAGCAGCGCATAGGCGTCCAACCGGTCGAAGCCGTAGTCCTGCTCGAGCCATTCGATGAGCTCGACGTGAGCGAGACGGAAGGCATCGATCAGTGGGCGGGCGCTTCCCGCGACCATGATGTAGTTGTCGTCTTCCAACCGTGGCCAGTCGATCTTCTTGCCCTTGATGAGGTCGATGCCAAGCTCCACGTCCATACTCGTCTCGAGCCCCGACCCGGCGACTTCGCCTTCACCTTGGCGCGCGTGTCCATCGCCGAAGTAGAGATAGGCGCCATCGTGGAAGATCGGAAGGTAAACGGTGGTGCCCTCGCGGATTTCCGGTGCATCCATGTTGCCACCGAAATCGCCGGGCCACAGACCGCCGAAGGCCTCCTCGCCTCGTGGCGCCACAGCCACTCGTCCCAACATCGGTCTGAGCTCGATCTCGATCTGTCGCATTCGACTTTTTGGAAGCTCGGTCCTGGCGGTCATGTTCTCCGCGTCGATCTCCCATAGGTAGCGGCGTGCGTCGATGGGCTCGTTGAGCAGGCGAACTCGGCGGTCGGTCGCGAGCCCGCCGAAGTTGGGCGATACGTTCGAGACTGCGTAGCGGTAGTTGGGCCGGACCTTGAGGACTCTGACGACGAGGGTGTCCTCCGTCGTCGCGCCCTCGACATAGAACGGGCCGACCTCGCCCGGGAAGGACCCCCCTTCCGGGGTGTAATAGCCGCCCATGTTAGTTCTCGATTCGAGGATGATTCCGGGTTGGATACGAAGCACGGGCTCGCGGACCGCGAAGGTCGCGTAGCCCACTTCTGGCTCGAAGCGCACCCGCTCTTGAGCGGTCGCACCCGACGCTGCGATCGCAACGATGGCACACACCATGGCGGTCGTTCTCATCTGTTTTCGCCTCCATTTCTCTTCGATAGCAGCCAGGGCAGGAAGTCTCCCTCCCAGTAGGCCATATCCCATGAGTTGTGACGGACACCCGGATACTCCGTATAACGAACGTCGCCACCGGCGGAGCGGACCGCTTCAGTGAGTTTGCGCGACTCGCCAACGGGGACCCTAGGGTCGGCGTCTCCGTGAAATGCCCATATGGGTATCTTCGTCAATCGGCTGGCGGTCTCGGCATAGGGATCGGCAGGTGCGCGTGCGAAGGGATGCCAATCCGGAGCCGGAAACGCTCGTGAGGCGACACCTCCGCAGACCGGCGCGAGCGCGGCGAACTTCGCGGGATATTTGTATCCGAACGCCCAGGTGCCGAAGCCGCCCATGGATAGCCCCGTCAGGGACACGCGCTTGGGATCGCCGTTGAACTCCTTCATCGTTTGTTCGAGGGCTTCGAACACTTGCGCTTCCATCTCGGGATCTCCCCACCAACTGCCGCGCCGGCACTGCGGCATGACGACGATGGCGGGGAATTCCGGCATCTCGCGAATCCGCACAGGCAGACCTTGTTCGAGTTGGGCCGAGCCGTCCGTTCCTCGCTCTCCGGCGCCGTGAAGGAACAGGATCACGGGCCACGTGACCTCGGCGTTCCAGTCGGAGGGAACGAAGACCTGGTAGCGATAGGAGACAGAGTCGACTTCCGCGGTGCGCGTGACGAATCCCGTCTCCGCGCGGGCGGCGGTGAGGGAGTGGAACAGCAGAAAGACGGCTGGTACGACGATTCTCATGGCTGGATTCTACAACTGATTGAACCTGAGGTCGTGGTCGGACAGAATCAAGGGTATGAGCGAAGAACTGGACCGGCTGACAGGGGAGCTCGAGGAGCTCGATCGCGAGCTCCTCGAGCTCGTGGCACGACGAACGAAACTCGCGTCAACAATGGCCGCGGTCAAGCACGAGGAGGGCCTGCCGATGCGAGACTACCGTCAGGAGCGCGACGTCGTCGTGCGGGCTCGATCCGTCGCGGAAGAGCTCTCTCTCTCGCCCAAGCTTGCCGAAGATCTCGTTCTGCTGCTGATTCGTGCGGCGCTCGCCATCCAGGAACGCGACAGCCTTTCGATGGCGGCGGGAGGAAGCGGCAAACGCGCGCTCGTGATCGGTGGAGCGGGAAAGATGGGAGGCTGGTTCGTCTCTTTTCTCCGCTCGCAGGGTTTCGTCGTCGAGGTCGCGGATCCGCGGGCGGTCGCCGAAGACGTCGTTCAGTTTCGAGACTGGAAGGAGTCCGATCTGAGTCATGACGTGATCGTCCTCGCCTCTCCTCTTCTGATCACCAACGAGATCCTCCTCGAGATGGCGGAGAGGCCGCCCCAGGGCCTCGTTCTCGATGTCGGCTCGCTCAAGAGCCCCTTGCGAACAGGCTTGGCTGCTCTGGCCCAGGCGGGAGCGAGCGTAACCACGGTGCACCCCATGTTCGGTCCCGACACGGAACTGCTTTCTGGAAGGCACGTCATTTTCGTCGACGTCGGGAATCCGGAGGCGACCGCCCGGGCACGCGACCTATTTTCCTCCACGATGGCCGTGCAAGTGGCGATGGATCTCGAAAGCCACGATCGCCTGATCGCTTATGTTCTCGGGTTGTCTCATGCCTTGAATATCGTGTTCTTCACGGCGCTCGCGGAGAGCGGCGAGGCAGCACCGAGGCTCGCGACGCTCTCGAGCCCGACCTTTGACGATCAGCTGGCGGTCTCGACGAGAGTCGCGAACGACAACCCCAGGCTCTACTTCGAGATTCAGTCTTTGAATGACTACGGTGCCGAGTCGCTGTCGGCTCTGATGGATGCCCTCGAACGGCTCCGTTCTGTCGTGAGGGCGGGCGACGAGAAAGGCTTCGAGGCCTTGATGGCGAGGGGGAAAGACTACCTGAGTGCGAGGGGCCGTTGATCTCTCAGTCCTTGGGCGTGGTTTCCGAAGCCAGCTCGCGTGCGTTTTCAGCCTTCGCAGCCATCGCGGCGGCGCGCTCTTCGAGCCCCTCGGACATGTAGAGCCCCGCGAGTATCTCGAAGTACTCCGCGTTGCTCGGATCGAGCTCCGAGGCGCGCCGAATGGACTCGGCGGCTTCCTTGACCCAATTCCGGTTCTTCATCAGGCCTCGACCTAGCGCATAGTGGTACTCGGCGCGCTCGTCGTCGAGCTCGAGCGCCTGGCGAGCGAGCTGGATCGCTTCCCAGTAGTCCGTCACGTCGAAGGCCTTCTGGGCCATCTCGTAAAGTTGGAAGGCGTGCTTTTTGCGGTCGAATCCCTGAGGGGGACCCCCGTTCGCGTCGACCTCGGCGGGTGGAGACGCGTCCGCCTCTCGGGCCTTGGTTCCCGAGACAGTCGTGAGTGCCTGCGTTGCCACGGCGCAGACTTTGGAAAGCTTCTGGCGAGCCTCGGCATCGAGTTTCGTGGATTGCGCGTCCGGGTGAAACTTCTGGATCAGCTCCAAGTACGACTGCTTGACGTCGGCCGTGGGCGTTACGATGGTTACGCCGAGGAGTCTCGAGTAGAGACGTTTCTTCCCGAGCGCGAGAATGCGATCGGCTTGCCGTCCGAGGGTTTCGTCGAGGGGCTCTCCGCCTTCCTCGTCGCTCGGCGGTGTGGGCTCGGCGGAATTACCGCTGGATGCTCCATCCTCGTTCCAAACGAGAAGGCCTCTGGAAATCAGCTCGGACAACGTTCCCGCGACCTCGGCCTCCGGCATCGGGCTGATCGAGATAATGTCCCTCGCGCGGGAAGTGCCATCGATGCGGGAGAGCACGAAGCCCTGGGCCGGTGTCAAGCTGACATCCTGCAGCTCGTCAGAGAGCCTCGGTGCGAACTGGAGCGGTCGGTTCTCTCGCTTCAAGGCTTCGACCTCTTCGAGGCCCATCTCCGCTGGCGTCGTCAACTCGTCGGGCGATGCGGAGACCGTGTCCGTCTCTTTGCTCTTCTCGACGGTGACGGATGTTTTGGCGCGCGCGCCCGCGGAAACCTCGGTCAAGGGCGTCGGCGCGTCTTCGATGTCGAGCAATTCCAACGCGCCGACGAGCTCGGCAGCGGAGCCGTAGCGCTCTTCCGGATCCTTCGCGAGGGCGTGCTCGAGCACGCGCTCGAGCGCCGAAGGCACTTCACTCGCATCCCAGGCTTTACAATGAAACGGATCGGAGTTCACGATGCTCAGAAGAACGGCCGTCAGATTGCCGCCCTTGAAAGGCTTGTCGCCGACGGCACTCTCGTAGAGTACGCAGCCGAGTGAGAACACGTCCGTACGAGCGTCGACGTCTTCGCCTTTCGCCTGCTCGGGCGACATGTAGTCCGGCGTTCCCACCAGGCTTCCGGACATCGTCAGACTCGTCGACCCATCGGATTTCGCGATCCCGAAGTCGGTGATCTTCGCCTCGAGGGTGGGCGTAATCATGATGTTGGCCGGCTTGATGTCGCGGTGGATGACCTTGTGCTCGTGGGCGTAGGACAGCGCTTTTGCGATTTGCGTCGCGATAGCGACCGCCGTTCCGAGCCCGACCTGCTTCGTTTCGAGGAAAAACTCGAGCGTCGTCCCCTCGATGAACTCCATCACGATGAATCCGGTCTCCGGCGTGAACATGATGTCGTGGATCGTGACGATGTTCGGGTGGTGTAGCTGAGCGGCAACCTGCGCTTCTCGGATGAAGCGCTTGTTGAGCGCTTTGCGCTGCTCGGGATCGAGGGAAGTATCGAGCCGGATGCTCTTGACCGCCACGAGTCGGTTGAGAAACGTGTCCCGAGCTTGGTAGACGGAACCGAAGGCCCCGTGCCCGATGCGGCCGAGGACTTCGTAACGCTCGCCGGGAATCTTCTAGAAGTCCGACGTGCGCGCTTTCTTGTTTTTCGCTGCCGAGGTCATGGGCACCCGACCGTTTTTCCGAGACGTTTTCGTTCAGAAAGAGAACTTCATCATTACTATAGGCAAGAACCATGCCCACCCACTGGAAGGATCGCCCCACGCTAAAGCGCCTATGTCGAAGGGTTTAGGTAAACACTTTCCTCGGGCACCGTGGGGGAAAAAGCAGTAAGCTGAGGGGAGAACCACGCAGTTCCATTGCGACCGAGCACGAAACGACGACACCACGTCGGGTCAGTCCGATCGTTGAAGATATGCTATCCTGATTTCAACGGCTCCAGCTACAACTGAACTACCACTTTTCCGCATGAGGACCAGTATGGGTACTCCTTCACTGGACCAGCTACGGCTCTTGTACGTCATCCACTCGCTGACGGGCGTGGGCACGGCCAACGGCCGAGGACGCTGGGTGAAAGAGCTGCAACTCTCTGTGCTCGTCTACCACGCCATCGAGAACAAGATCTTCGAGACCTACGACTGGGCTCCGTCGCTCGTCGAGTTCAACGGCGTCAAGATGTACGGCAAGGTCAGCCAGGAGGCGCACGCGGATTTGAGAAAGCTCCAGGAGGCGAAGCTCATCGAGAAGCTCCACCTCTCGACGCGCCTCTACGATTCGATTCGGGCTTACCGCGGCACGTCCAGAGCATCCGGAGCGCTCGACACTCTCGGTGTCGAGGACCGTCGAGGCCTCGACGATCTCCTGCGCTGCCCGAGCTGCGAGGCGCTGCGCGAAGTCATGGCTTACGTCGAGCGCGCCAATGGGTCTTGGGGCCAGGTCAAGAACGCGGCGATCAGCTACTGTCCGAGATGCTGTATCGTGCAACGCTCGCCCGAGCGGCGCATCGTGACACGCGTCGAGAACTGCCGCACGGAGATCGCCTTTTTCGAAATCGCGGACGTCGCCTACCGCTCGAGAGCGATTCGTACCGGAGAGATCGCGTGACCCACGAGCACCGGAATCTCCTTTTCCTGGGGAAAAACCCGCGCGTCACCATCGCCGAGTGGATTCCCTTCGGAACGAACAACCTCGTCCTTTTGGAAGGCAAGCTCGAAGCTCACGACGTTTGGGGCGAGTGCATGCTCACCGCGGTTCTGGACAAGGATCCCGAGACGACGACCGTCGAGCTCGACGAGCCCGAAACGAGAGTCGCGCCCATCGATGGCAGGGAAGGCGAGTGGGTCGCCTTCACCGCGGACGTGAACTACCGACACACCGGCTCCGATCATCAGGTCGAGCGCTTCACGACCAGGGTGGGCGCGAGTGGCGTCGTGACCTGCAATCTGGAGCTTCTCAAGACTAACGGGGATAGTGAGCGGCACAGCCTCGACGATCTCGCCATGGTTCTCGCCGACATCGTCGAGGATACCTCGACGATGATGAACACGCTCTTGAATAACTTCCAGCGGCGCCTCCTCGATCTCGTCTATTGCGATCAAGCGAGCCAGCGGGACAAATACGTCCTGATCCTGACGAAGCAGCTCCTGCCCGAACGCGATGTCCGCGCCTACCTCGACGACGACGGCTCCCTCGCCGAGCTACAACAGATCGTGGGCCGGCCGTACCACACGAAGGCCTTCGCGCTGAAGGACGGCAGCCAGCTCATTGCGGGGAGCAGCGGTGCGGTCTTCGTCTCCGAGCAGGGAGAGCACTACCGCCGGGTACTCGAGCTGTTCTGTTTCGCCCAGAGCATCCAGTCGTTTCTTACCAATACCTTCTCGCGCATGTGGACGACTTGGGACCGTTTGTCCGGAGTGAAGGAAATGATCCGGACCGAAGGGCTCGGGAAGATCATGGAGATCCAGGACATCATCAGCGAGCTGAACGGTGACATCTCCATGTTCGACACGATCCTCGCCTATGTGAAACGCAGCGCGGATCTCGGGCGCGAGATTCTGCCGAACTTGAAGAACGAATGCCTTCCCGAGGAAGAGGACCTCATGAACGCGCTTGAGCTTGAAACCGAGGTAGAAAAGATCGAGAACCGAGTCGACGATGCCAATTTGATCGTCGAAGGGCTCGAAAAGGAAGTCCGTGCGGTTCGGGAGCTGGCCCAGACGTTGGGGGAAAAGGAGACCTATCGCATCGGACAGTTCATGAATGTCCTCACGGTCGTCTCGGTTATAATCCTGCCTCTGTCACTCATCACGGGCCTCTACGGGATGAACTTTCAGGCCTACGAGCCCGCAGGCAAGATCGTCCACCCCTACAACATGCCCGAGCTCTACACACCCGGGGGCTATTTGGGCGTACTGGCTTTGATGGGCATCATCGTTCTCGCCCAGGTCGTGTACTTCCGACGCAAGGGCCTGCTCGGAAGAAACAAGTCCCGCTAGTCAGATCCCTCTCCCCTCCGGGGAGGGGAGAGGTAAGACTTGGCACGCCTTTGCGGCCATCGCAGCGTCCTGGGCTCCGACGCCCGTGAGATCGCAGACGATGAGCTCGTCTCCCTCCCGCCCGACCTTGTTTCCGGCGAGCACATCGCCGAGCTCGGCGTGGACGTCGTCCTCGGACATGCGGCCCGCCGCGACCGCATGGCGAACTTCTCCCAGAGCGAGGCACTGGGACAGATTATCGACGACGACTTTGCCTGCTTGCGCGAGAATGGCGACGTCGAGCTCCTGCTTGTCGGGCCCGTCCGAGCCGACAGCCAGGACGGTCGTGCTCCGCGAGACGTCCTTCGCCCCCACGATGGGCTCTCGCGCCGGTGTGACCGTCAGCACGAGGGCGGCGTCCTCGCATGCCGCCGCTGCGCTCGACGCGCTTGTAAACGGTATGCCGAGTGCGGCGCTCATCTCCTCGCAGTAGCCTTGCCGTCGCTCCGCGTTCGGACTCCAGGCGAAGACTTCCCCGACGTCACGGACCCGCGTGATGGCTCTGAGCTGGTAGCGTGCCTGCACGCCGGTTCCGAGAACCGCCATCTTGTCCATCTTCACGGGTGCGAGCAGGCGGACGGCGAGCGCGCCCGCCGCGGCGGTCCGGAGCTCGGTCAGGAAAGCGTTGTCTTTGAGCGTCGCCAGGGGGGCTCCGGTTTTCGCATCGAGCACGAGCACGAGTCCCGAGCCAACGGCCAGTCCCCTGTCGGGGTTTCGATAGAAGCCGGAAGCGACTTTTATGGCGAAGGTGGCATCGCCTCGGATATAGGCGCCTTTGACGTGAGTTTCCCCGGAAGCTTCGGGAAAGTCGAAGCCCATGGGCGGCGGCTGCACGACGTCACCGCGGGCAAGCGCGAGAAACGCGCGCTCGACGGCTTCGAGGGCCTCGGCTTCGCCGAGCCGCGCTCGGAGGCGCTCCTCGTAGACGAGCTCCAACGGCTACACCCTTTCCACTCTCAGTTGCACAAAGGCAACCACGAGACGCATTCGCTTCGTCATACTTCTACTCGCTATATATCACCCGCGTCACGCCATAGCGAGTGTAGGGTTTTCCCCCCCTACGAGCGGGGGAAAAAAGACCCAACTTGGCGCACACTTTGTGGGGGGCGCGCCCGGGTACAGTTCATCGGTTGCATTACGGAGTTGGGACCCGGTGCAAAGTGCGCCGGGCGGGTTCGGTCTTCCGTAATGCAACCTTCGGCTTGCGAATCGACGCGGGGATCGTGGGCGCAAAACGACGCGTCTTTTGGCAAGAGGGGAGGCGGCGTGAGGAGGGACCTTCCGAGCCTAGTTTTTCTTCGTCACGCCGTCTTCCAAAATTAGTGCTCACCCGGGCCGGGCTCGGGGGTGCTGGTGACAGGGGTTTGGTCGCCTGACTATCTCGTGATGTCGTAGCTGTAGAGCTTGTCCTGGTCCCTTAGGTAGAGCTTGCCGTTCGCGATGACGGGGTGGGTCCAGCTCGGGCTATCCGACCTTGGGACCTCGAACCGGCTCGTCTCGCGATAGCCCTCCGGGCTCGCCTCCACGAGGCCCATGACCCCGTTCTCGCTGAAGGCGTAGAGGTGACCGTCGGCATAGATGAGAGACCCTTTGCCGACGCTTCGGTCTCGCCACAAGATCTCACCCGTCAGGAAGTCCATCGCGGTCAGAATGCTGCTCGAATAGCCGTAAAGCGTATTGACCAGGAGAACGGAGCTCGCGTGGTGGTTCTTCATGTCTCGACTGAAATAGAGTTCGCGCGCCGACATCCCCGCGGATGTCGCGTCGATCTCGAGAAGCGCACAGCCGGTTCCATAGTCGGAAGACACGAAGACGTGATTGCCACGGATGATCGGAGTGGCGATATTGGCGGTGCGGTTCGACACCCGCCGATAGTGCCAGAGCAGCGTCCCGTCCTCGACGCTCAATCCGACGACCCTCTCGCCCGTGAAGAACACCGCCTGGCGAACTCCGTGGATGGTGGCCACGACGGCGGAGGCGTAGCCCGCCTTGTCGCTCTCGCTTTTCCAGATGAGTGAGCCGTCGTTCTTGTCGAGCGCAACCACGGAGGCTCCGGGCGCTCCCGCGTTCACGAGGAGCCTGTCCTCCAAGACGAGCGGCGACTCGCTCATGCCCCAAGAGTTATTCTTTCCGCCGAACTCGTCCAACAGGTTGACGTGCCAAACGAGCGCACCCGTCGCGGCATCGAGGCAGGTGAGGTCGCCGCTCCCACCGAGCGCGTAGACGCGGCCTCCGTCGACGGTGGGAGCGCCCCGAGGACCATCCCCCTTGTCGTTTCGAAAGCGTCGTCCGTTGGCGACCCGCCAGAGCTCTCTGCCACTCGTCGCGTCGAAGGCGATGACGGACTCGCCGCCGCTCGTGGCCCCTTGGGTGAAGATTCGACCGTCCGCGACGCTAACGGTCGCGTAACCGGTTCCGAGACCCGATGCCGTCCAAGCGAGGGGTGGGCCGTCTTCCGGCCAAGCGGTGAGAAGACCGTCTTCGGTAGACAGTCCATCGCGATTGGGTCCGCGCCACTGGGGCCAGTCTTCGGAAGCGGCAAAGGAAGTCGTTGCCGTGAAGAGGATCATGAGACACCAGGTAAAGCGCATGGATGCATTCTAACGCATTCCAAAACCAACAGGCTTTCGCCAAAGCGAGAGCCTCGCGCTAGCTAGGCGTGCGCTCGAGACGCAGGATGTGCCCCGGATGACGAGACGTTATGGCTCGTCGCAGGCGTCGCCGATACCGTTCCGATCGTTGTCTTCCTGCCCCGGGTTGCTCACGTAGGGGCGGGGCAATTGTCCTCTTCGTTCGGAACCCCGTCCCCATCGATATCGTCGGGGCCCTCGATCTGGCACCGCGAATCGAAAACCAGGGCTGTACCGCCCGCGACGCACTCTCCCGGAGCCCGGTCGCCGTGGGCGAGGTGCGCCGCTTCGGCACTGGCACTGACTCGAATCCTGTTGAAACGTTCCTTGCTCTTGCGATGGCAAAGTGTCACTTTGCTCTTCGAATGGGCCGGGGTCGAGGAGCCGAGCGCCAGCGCGTCCGGCGAATCCGTGACCGTGATCGGCAGATCCGGGCTTGGTGAGGTCGGCATGCCGTCGCTACAGCCAGCGAAGAGAAGCCCCATCGTTGCGAGAATCAAAAACCCCCGCGTGATCGCTCTGCGTCCCATGACAGTTCTCCATGGGTCGGAGTAGACTCCAACCCGGTTGCACATCTCAGCTGTCGAGGGTGGGGAACTCAAACAACGGTTGAATGTTCTAACCGCTATTCAGCTTTGTGGATGGGGCTATTATAACAGAGTCGTGGCCGGACGAGAAGCAAAAAATCAGTGCCCCGTCAAAACTCCACGTTCGCGGATCTCGATGATACCCGCCTGCTCGAGACCGAGTAGCACGCGCGCCGTTTCCTGCTCGGAGAGCGGTATTTGCGCGAAGATATGCTTGACGCTGCTTTCGCCGTCGCACCTGGAAAGAACGAAGGCCTCGTGAGAGCGCAAGTTGAGCGACTCCATGAGCTCGATCGCCTCGGAGGTGAGCTTCGGGACCGCCTCCGAGGGCAACAAGGCAGTCACATCTTCTTCAATCAAGATGGCGCTTCGGGCCGCCGCTTCGATGATGGCGTCGGCAACGAGCACCGGCTGCTCCGTGAAACGACCGACCGTCGACCGGTTCTTGAACTCGAGCTTTTTCGAAGGCTCGGTCAGAAGTTTGCTCGAAATCTCGGCGAGCTGATCGCGTACGCAAGCCTCGACTTCTTCCCGCGTTACCAGCTCGAGCTCGACGAGGGCGTCGCCGAGCCGGCGCCGTCCCGCGTGAACGAGCTTCGAAGCGTCAAAGAGCTCCTGCTCGCTGATGCGTCCTCGACGCACCAGCAGCTCCACGAGTCGCTCCGCGATGGACGACGAGAGAGCGCCGACGATCGCGCCGGCCTCGAAAAAGACCTCGCGACGCACGTCCGCCGATGTCGTTCGGAACACACCCGTTCGCCGCTCTCGCTCGAGCCGCTTGAAGACTTCCAGAATTTTAGGGTGCATCGACATGAACGCGCTCACAAACTAGTATGCTGGTAGCTCCGCCGTGCAGAGCTCCGGCCTCGGAACACCTGATTGGAGGGTGTTCGGTAGACTTTCGAATATTGCTGAGAGGGAAACTAAGTGTGCCACGCCTCGACACGAGACGATGTGATTTGGAGCGCGTAGAAATCCCTACAGGGAAAGACGCGGGGCACTAGCTCAGCGGAGGTTCTCAACGACGCAGACCGGACACTCGAGCTTCACCGCAGACGGTGACTTCGGGTGAGACGTATTGTCCAACTGCGCGCGATCTCCGCCGAGGCGGTGGTAGAGCTCACATTCGCGAAAGAACCGGTCTTCGGTATCGTCGAGGACTTCGAAATAGAAGTAGGCATACTGGCCCTCGAACGATGCCAGCGTCGTCCGGAGGTCTTCGTCCGCGCGACCGACGCGCGCCTCCTAGGTGCGATCGTAGGAGAGCACCAGAATGCCGGGCGCGTCCGCTGGCACCTTCGAGGCGATCGTAGCCCTGTGAAGCCGAAACGGAGGTCCGCTAGGCTCGTCTTCGCTCACTGCCGGCGGAGCCGCCAAAGCGACGGTCGGGGTCGGGGTCGGTTGTAGGGCGGGCTCCACGGCGGCAAGCGTTTCTCCGCTCAAGAGGTTCTCGACGACCCGCTTGGTGGCCGTGGAGAGCTCGACGAAGCGCAGGCCATAGCCCGGCGGCAACCCGTCGCGTCGGCCCACCGTGCCCCGATTCTCCCAAACGACTACCGCGTCCGCATCCACCCAACGCTTCTCGTCACGCAGCACGATCCGGAGAAGAACGTGTGCTTGCGGCAGAAGAATCATCGGCGTTGCCACGTAGCCGCCGCTCGAGGACAGGTTCATCAGTTCTCCCTTGCCTGTCGTGAGAAAGGATTGCAGGCGTACCGGTAGCCCGCCCTCTAAATCGACGCGCCGCGGAGACGAGCTTGCCATTGGTTTCCCCAAAGAACCTCCTGCCAATTGTGGCAAAGATCCAGATGAAATGGAAATAAGGGTCTACGCGGATTCGTGTGGGTTGAAAACGGCATTTCTGGGTAATGGCGGAAGGAAAGCCGCCACGATCTTCAGCTTGAGATATTCCTCGTCGCGATAGCCGTAGGCGCGTCGTTGCAGAACACGGATTTTGTTGTTGACCCCTTCAACTAGGCCGAGACTGACTTTGTTCTCCGGATGACAGTAGGAGGCGATACCATCCCAATGGGACTCAATCATACCGGCGAACTTCTGGTACGGATGCAGGCGTTGCCATTTGAGGCTGTCTTTCCAACGAGTGAAAAAGGCGCGAGCGCCGCGTTCGGTGCGGTAATCCCAGAGTTGCCCGAAGGCCTCCTTCAAAATATAGGCGGTGTTCAGGCGCCGGTTGGCCTGGAGCAACTTTTGAGTGCGCGGCGACCGTCTAGGCTCAGGTCCTCCCGCCGGGAAAGCAAAGTGTAACGCTGCCCCTTGATGTACGACCGGTCCTTGCCGCTGAGGCGTTTGTACTCACCGCGCCGGACCTCATCGAGGGCCTTTGACAGATGACGCATGATATGAAACTTGTCGAAGATGATCCGCGCATTAGGCGCGTTGTGAATCACCGAGTTCCGGAAGGGCTTCCACATATCCATGGCGGCCAGCTTGATACGGGCGCTTTTCTTTCCGCCCAACGCCTTGAAGAACAAATCGATGTCGGTTTCTTTGCGACCCTCACCGCCCACCCAGATGGGACGCGCCCGCTCCAGGTCGCTGACAATGACGCGATAGTTATGTCCCTTGCGGATGGAGATCTCATCGACACCGATGGCCCGAGGCGCCGGTAGCCCCGCCCGGTCGACCTGCTCTTGCATGTAGAGCGTATCCAGAGCCTTCACCGTACCGTGGTGCAGACGTTCCATCTCGGCCACCGCCTTGTTCGGCATATCCCGGCACAGCTTACCCACATGCGTCGCAAAACGCTGGGTGTAGCGCGAGTTGTTCGCCAGCCAGTCTTAGGTGTTCTACATGCACACCGCCGCACCCAGGACAGTTGACGCGCCAACGCTCGTATTCCAGATAGATCCGCCAGCCTGCCAACGACAGGTCGCGGACCCGGCACACTTGCTTGTCATAGCGCCCCCGGCACCGTTGCCCACAGTAAGAGCACACAGCTGTTTTTTTCGCCTCTTGAGCTGGATGACGCGGGCGTATCGGTCACCGAATAGACCCTTCAATCCGGCACCAACCACGAAACCTGGCAGCGCAAACAGCGAGCGGATCGACTGGGAATTTTTCACTCGGTTAGCCTATCCTAAAAATGGACCACTTTTCAGCACCTGATGAAGTACTCGATACCTTTTCCACACAATGAGTTACACTGTTTTTCCGTCAGAACTTACCCACACGAATCCGCGTTAACCCGAAAAAGTTAGACAAGCCCCCCGTTCGGGGAGATGCACTGTCCTGTGATGTAGGACGCCTCGTCGGAGGCGAGGAAGAGTGCGAGGGCGGCGATCTCGTCGGGACTTCCAAAGCGGCCCAGAGGAATTCCGTGCTCAGAGCTTTTCCGGATCGTCTCGGAGATGTTTCGCGACATCGGGGTCTCGATGAAACCGGGAGCGATCGCGTTGACCCGGATGCCCCTCGAGCCCACTTCCAGGGCCACCGACCGCGTGAACCCCAGAATACCGGCCTTCGCCGCCGCGTAGTGCGGAGCGGAAGGTAGACCTGCGAGCGCTGCGGTGCTCGAGAGATTGATGATGGAGCCTCCCTTGGGAGGGTTGCGAGCGCTCATCTTTTTCAAGGCCTCGCGCGTGCAGTAGAAGGTGCCGTCCAAGTGCACCGAGATCATTCTCCGCCACGTCGTGTCGTCCAATTCCATCGTCACATCCCAATGCGTCGCGATGGGACTCTCTTCGAGACGCGCCTCGGCCTTCCGGTTCGACTCGCGCCATCGATCGGCGGTGTCGGCCACACCGGCGTTGTTGACTAGGATGTCGAGGCGGTCGAAAGCCTCGAACATGGCGCTCACTTGCGCGCTGCTGGAAACGTCGGCGACGAGCACGCGGCGTGAGTCGATGCCGAGCTCCAGGGAAGTCTCTTCGGCACGCGAGCGGGACACGTCGTTGACGAAGACTTCGGCGCCTTCTTCGACGAAGCGTCGGGCGGTGGCACGGCCAATCCCGGAGCCGGCGCCTGTCACGAGCGCGGTCTTGTTCTGAAGCTTCATACGCGATCCGCACAAGGAACGAAAAAAAAGCCCGGGCCGCGTGAGCGACCCGGGCTCTCGGGAAGTATGTAGCCTAGTAGTCGCCCATGCCTTCCATACCCGGCATGCCACCGGGGGGCGCACCGCCGCCGCCGCCCTTCTTGTCATCCTTTTCAGGCAGCTCTGAGACTAGAGCCTCGGTGGTGAGCATGAGCCCCGCGATGGAGGCCGCGTTCTGGAGCGCATAGCGAACGACCTTGGTGGGATCGATGACCCCGGCGTTCACCAGGTTCTCGTACTTGTTCTTGGCCGCGTTGTAGCCCTGCGCGCTCTCGAGCTCCTTCACCTTGTTGACGACGATCGAGCCTTCCTCTCCGGCGTTCTGGGCGATCCATCGCATGGGCTCTTCGACCGCGCGCCCGACGATACCAACGCCGACGCGGACGTCATCGCCGAGGCGCTCGTCCTTTTGGAGCCTCTTGAGAATCTTGCTGGCGCGAAGGAGAGCGACCCCGCCTCCGGGAACGATTCCTTCCTCGGCGGCTGCCTTGGTGGCGTGCATCGCGTCCTCGACACGGGCCTTCTTCTCCTTCATCTCGGTCTCGGTGGCAGCGCCGACCTTGATCAGAGCCACGCCGCCGACGAGCTTCGCGAGACGCTCCTGGAGCTTCTCGCGATCGTAGTCGGACGTCGTCTCTTCGACCTGGGTGCGGATCTGCTTGATGCGGCCCTCGATGTCGGACCTCTTCCCGGAGCCTTCGACGATGGTGGTGTCTTCCTTGGTGATGATGATCTTCTTGGCCTTACCGAGGTCCTGCATTTGCAGGTTCTCGAGCTTGATGCCGAGGTCCTCGAAGATCGCCTTGCCACCCGTGAGGATCGCGATGTCCTCCATCATGGCCTTGCGGCGGTCACCGAAGCCAGGAGCCTTGATGGCGACGGCCTTCAGTGTGCCACGGAGCTTGTTGACGACGAGCGTGGCGAGAGCCTCGCCCTCGATGTCCTCGGCCACGATGACCAGCGGCTTGCCGGACTGGGCCACCTTCTCGAGTACGGGGAGGAGATCCTTCATGTTGGAAATCTTCTTCTCGTGAACGAGGATGAGACAGTCTTCGAGCACACATTCCATCCGCTCGGGGTCGGTCACGAAGTAGGGGGAGAGGTAGCCGCGGTCGAACTGCATACCCTCGACGATGTCGAGGGTCGTCTCGAGCGTGCGCGCCTCTTCCACTTGGATGACGCCGTCCTTGCCGACCTTCTCCATCGCCTCCGCGATGATGCTGCCGATGGTGTCGTCGCCGTTGGCGGAGATGGTCCCGACCTGCCCGATCATCTTGCCCCGCACCGGCTTCGAGTTCTTCTGGATCTCGCCGACGATCGCCTCGACGGCGGTGTCGATGCCCCGCTTGAGCTCCATGGGATTGCTGCCGGCGGCAAGATTCCTGAGCCCCTCGCGGTAAATGGACTGTGCCAAGACGGTCGCCGTGGTGGTGCCGTCACCGGCCACGTCGGAGGTCTTGGATGCGACCTCGCGCACCATCTTGGCGCCCAGGTTCTCGATGGGGTCCTCGAGCTCGATCTCCTTGGCAACGGTGACGCCGTCCTTGGTGACCACAGGCGAGCCAAACTTCTTCTCGAGAACGACGTTACGGCCTTTGGGGCCGAGGGTTACGCGCACGGCGGTCGCGAGCTGGTTGACACCGCGGAGGATCCCTTGCCGAGCTTCCTCATGATAAACAATCTGCTTTGCCATTTCTTAAAATACCTCCAAGCTATTCCACGATGCCGAGTACTTCGTCCTCTTTGAGGATGAGGTACTCAGTTCCGTCCAGTTTGACTTCCGAGCCCGAGTACTTGCCGATGAGCACTTTGTCGCCCACCTTCACCTCGAGCGCAACCTTCTTTCCGTCCTTCAAGGTCCGGCCCGATCCGATGGCTACGACCTGGGCCGTCATCGGCTTTTCCTTCGCGGTGTCGGGGATGATGATGGATCCGACTTTCTTCTCGTCTTTCTCCTCGAGCCTCTTTACGACAATGTTGTCCTTTATCGGTTTGATCTTCATTTCTCGATTGCTCCTCCTTGTTATCTAAGACCGGCCGGCGGGGTCGAGCTCCCGACGGCGGTCAACCACCGATGGGAATCTGACGGCTTTTCTCGCTCGCCTTCTTCGGCATGGTCACCGTCAGAATGCCCTTCTTGAAATCGGCCTTTACTTTGTCCGTATCGATGCTCGTCGGGAGCTCGAACGTGCGATGGAACGGGCCGTAGGAACGCTCCATGCGAACGAACTGTTTCTCGCTGATGGCTTCGTTGACGGGGCGCTTGCCTCGCAGCGTGACTCGATCGTCATCGATGCGAAGCTCGATGTCGTCTTGATCCACTTCGGGGAGCTCCGCCTTGAGAACGAGGCTCTTTTCGGTTTCGTAGAGATCCACGGCGGGGGACCATGCCCCAGTTGTTGAGAGCTCCCCCTCGGAGCGCGTGCGCGACAGCGTCTGATCGATTAGCCGGTTCATCCGTTCTTGGAGCGCAAGAAGCTCACGCACGGGATCCCAATGGGCGAGTGGCATTTGTAATCCAGCAACCTGGACATATCAGCACTCGACACGTCCGAGTGCTAATGGATCGAGATAGTAGTTATTTTATTAGCTCCTGTCAAGCATATAAATCTTAGCTCAGTGAGGAAGATGCCAATACAGCCGTATCCGAACAAATATAGTAATGTGTGTGCTTTGTGGCTGTATCGTTAGGCTCGAGTGCGGTTTCTCATTGAAAGTTCGCCTAGAGCATCTCGCATGATCCGAAGAGCCTCCTGGATCGCGGCGCCTTGGACGTCCCCGTGGAGGACAGCTCGAACTCGATCGGGCCCCGTGGGGAGCAAGTAGACGCCCCGAGCGTGACAGCCTTCGACGAAGCTCGCCGTATCCATGCTGGTCACCTTAAAGCGCAGAATGTTCGTCTGCGCGCGCGCGAGGTCAATCTCGATGCCTTCGGTCCCCGCGAGCCCGAGCGCAAGCTCCCGCGCGTTCTCGTGATCCACTTTCAGCCGGTCCCGATGGTGCGCGAGGGCATAGAGCGCCGCGGCGGCAAGCACCCCGGCCTGGCGAAACCCGCCTCCGAACATCTGTTTGAAGCGGCGCGCACGCTGGATGAAGGCTGCACTTCCGGCGAGCGCGGAGCCCACCGGTGCCCCGAGGCCTTTCGAAAAGCAGACGCTGATACTGTCGAATGGAGCGGCATAGTCTCCTTCGGAGATACCGGTCGCCGCGGCCGCATTCCAGAGACGCGCTCCGTCGAGGTGCAGCGCGAGACCGTGGCTCTTTGCGGCCCCGGCGACGCCATGGACTGTCTCGAGCGGCCAAATCGTTCCGCCGCCCAAGTTGTGCGTGTTCTCGACGCATACGAGCTTGAGCGGCGCGACGAGCGTCGAAGCGGAAAAAGGGTGCTTCACACGCACGGCGCGGTGCACGTCGTCCGCGGTGAAGACGCCAAGCCGCCGCTTCCTTGCCGAGGATCTCGGCCACCCGCGCTTCGAGCGCGAGGACGGTGGGGTGGTCGCCATAGACGTCGTCGCCCACCTCGGCGCGCATCATGGCTTCCCGCATCGCCGGGGTGGGCATCGTGACCGTGTCGCTTCTGAGGTCGATCATCCCAATGCTCCTGTCGGACTCGCCGTATGTTAGCAGCTCTGATCGCGGGGTCGCGCGTCGCGCTTGCCCGGACATGAGGAGCTCTGCTAAACCATCCGGGGATAGCGGCTCGTCGGCTCAGGGCCCTTAGGAGGACGGATCGTGTTTCGACTCGGAATTGGCCGAAGTCATGGGGTCGTTCTGTTCCTATACTCGCTGACAGGGGTCCCGGCCTCGGCCGCCGATACCTGGATCGAGATCCGAAGCCCTCACTTTACCGTGCTCTCCAACGCGGGCGAGAAGCGGGCCCGGGAAGTGGCGGGAGAGCTGGAGCAGATTCGTCAGGTGTTTCGCGCCGCGCTTCCGAGCGCGAAGGTGGATCCGGCGCTTCCCGTCGCGGTCTTCGCCGTTCGAGACGAAGAGGGTCTGAAAGAGCTCCTTCCCCAGTTCTGGGAAGGCGATGGGCCTCGACCCTGGGGGGCCTTCTTCAAGGTTCCCGACAAGTACGTCATCGCGCTGCGAACCGACGGGGGGGGGCTCCGATCGTTTCCAGTCGATTTACCACGAGTACTTCCATCTGCTCGCGAGCTTGAACCTCGAAGTCGTTCCGGTTTGGCTGAACGAGGGACTCGCTGAGTTCTGGTCGCAAACGGTCATTCGCAGGGATCAAGTGGAGCTCGGAAATACGAGTCCTCTCCATCTTCAGCACCTCCGGCGAAGGATGATGCCGCTCCTGGATTTGCTCGCTGCAACCGGGAATCCTCACGAATCCGATCCGCGGCGCGTAAGCGTCTTCTACGCTCAATCGTGGGCGCTGATCCACTTGCTGATGATGGGTGACGAGAACCTCTCCGGCCGCGAGAAGCTGGCGACCTACGTCGATCGGATCCAGGAGGGTCAGGACACGGTCGCTGCCTTCGAAGCGGTTTTCGGCAAGTTGGAAGGCGTTGAGGAGGAGCTGCAACGATATGTTCGTCGCCCAAAGCTCTTCTCGATGCGCATGGACGTACAGGTTCCCGCCGACCCGAAAGCCCTTTCCCTGCGTGAGCTTTTGGCGAGTGAAGCTTTGGCGCGCCGTGGAAACCTCCTCGCCTTCGGTGCCCGGCCTGAAACCGCGGTTCCGCTCTTGGAAGAAGCGCTCCACCTCGATCTCAAATCGGGCGTGGCCATGGAAGGATTAGGCTTCTATCACTTTCGCCGCGGCGCGTTCGATGAGGCGAAGGCTTGGTTCGAGAGAGCCATCCAATCCGGTTCTCGGAGTTTTCTCTCCTACTATTTCGTGTCACAAATCGAAAAGAGTGGCGGCGACGTCCGGGCGCCGGCTGTCGGGGACGCGCTCAGGAAGGCTATCGAGCTCGAGCCCGACTTCGCGCCGGCTCTTTCCGAGCTCGCATCCCACCTGGCCGCCCGGCAGGAACGGCTGGAAGAAGCCTTGGCGCTTGCGATGAGGGCCACAGAGCTCGAGCCGGACAACGCTTGGACGTGGGTCAATCTCGGCTTGGTCTACGTTGTTGTTGGACATCCCGACGAGGCGCGCAAAGCGGGAGAGCGGGCCGCAGAGATCGCCAAAACGCCGCCCGAGCGAGAGGCTGTCCAAGAGCTGCGACTGATGGTCTGGGAGCTCGAGCCTTAGGATTGGCGTCCAAGAACGCGAAGCGTTGATGCTCGACGTAGGCGAGGGACAAGATCCGGAATCGCTTGACAGAAACGCAGGCAGGCCTTAGTTTGCGCGGGGACCTGAGACCAGGGGAGGAGGTCCGCCGTGTCGCGTCGCGCCGTGATAGGTCTCGTCGTCGGGAGCCTTTGTGCGTGTGGTGACCCGCCAAGCCTGCCCTCGGGAGCCTCCTCGGCACCGCCACCAGGCGCCGCGCTCGGAGTTTCAGGCTTCCCGTCGGCGCTCGGCTCACAGACGATCTCCGGCCGCGTGGTGCACGCGCTCGACGGCCGCGGCCTCGAGGGCGCCCGTGTTTCGATCCCTGAGGGCGCCGGCTTCGATCTCGACTTCTTCGATCACATCTTCAGGAATCTCGGGCGCGATGGCACCGAGCGATGGACGGTGATTCCCGACTTCGAGATTTGGACGCGCATCTACGAGTGCCGGGAAGGCGAGTTCCACGACTGCGACGAGCTAATCGCGACCGAAGACGAGGCCCCGGGCCAGTTCCTGAAGATCGCGCGCGACACGATCGTCGCCGACGCACCGAAATACACGGGCGGCAAGATCCAGAGCTTCCAGATTACGACCCGCACCCACCTCCCGGGCGAGCACCTCACCTTGCGCGACTACTTCATTCCTGGGAAGACCACCATCGTCTTCATCAAGAAGCACGACGCTTCGTTCGCCTGGCTCTGGCCCTACGAGAGCGGCGCGCTCTACTCCGTCACGATCCAGATCCTGAACAAGCACCGAGCGGATGCCGCCGTGTACAGCCACGAGCTCGCGCACGCGATGGGCTTCTCCCACCCCGCGGGTTACGAGAACGTGCCGCTCTCCTCGATCATGCGCACGGCGGAGCGTGTCACGCGCCAGGACGAGCTCCACGGGAGCATCCTGTATCGCCGGCCTCCGGGAAGCCGCACCGCCGACCGAGACCCCGACGACTTCATCGTCAACGCCCTGAGGAGTCTCGAGAGCGGTTCCCCGCCGCTCACGTCTCTTCGCATCGTTCGCGACTAGCCCGGACGCCGCTGGAACGCTGCGGCGCTGCCGATGCGCTGCTGCCGCCCCGCCATGGCTCTGACGTGGGCGCGGGCTCGGGACACTTCGCCCGCGCTCGGAGATGTCAGCGCTCGCCTTTGAACTGGGACGTGTCGCGCGACTTTCTTCCGTGCGTCGACTCGTGCGGGGCTCGTTCCTGCGTCCGGACGGAGCCTTTGGATGAACCCGACTCCTGGGCCTCGATCTTCCCCGCGTCGATGAGACGTTTGACGGCAGTGTGCTCCAAGTCTTGATTCGCGATCTGTCCGGTCTGACCTGGGCCGAGGTGAAGGGTCTTGCCTCGCGGCAGAGACACTCGGAGGGGCCCGTGCGTCTTGTTCACAATGGTGGTCACGGTAGTACTCCTCCCATCATCATCGCACGAATTGGGTTCGCTTTTCGCGCCCGTCAGCTCGCTTTGGCAGAGGACTCGACGTCTTGTCCTGGCAGGAACGGAGGCATGGGGAGGCCGAGGGCGTCCGCCACCGTTCGCAGAAGCTCGCCTTCGCCGACCGTCACTTTGCCGTCATGGGCGACGCTCGCGATCACGGCGCGCATGAGGTCCTTCTTGAGCTTGGGCGCGGCGCGATCGAGCTTGTCGAGAGCGTCGCGGACGCCCACGAGCCCCGCGTCTTTGCGCGGGACGAAGGTGAGGGCGCAGCCCTCGAGCTCGCGGGCACCGCTCGCGAAGGCGCGCTCGGCTTCGGCGTCGTCTCGGTGGCCGGCCTGCGCGATGGCAGAGAGTAGAACGGAGCACTCCTTGCCGACCGTCGCGAGGCCGTAAAACTTGACCGATGGCGGCTTCGTCCGCTTGAAGCTCGGCTCCAGGTGTCGCTTCAGGAGATGGGTCAGCGTGTACTCGAACAGATCGATCTGGTTGTCGGCGCGGATGAAGTGATCGACGAGCACCATGAGCTCACCGTATTGGGCCGGTGAAAGCCGTCTGAGCGCCGGCATCGAGAGGTCGAGGAGCGGCAAACGCATCTCACGGGAAGCGTCCTCTAGCAACGACACGATCTCGCCTGTGTCCTTCGCCAGGAGTGCTTCGTCGATCTGCGTGAGCTGCTTCTCGCGAATGGCTGGGTCGCGGTCCGCGAGAAGCGCGAGCACCACTGCCCGCGCTCCGGCGGGATCGTGCACGGCTTGTCGTACTCGATCGGGAATACCGGAGAGAAGCGAGCTCGCGTAGGCGAGGTGGTCGTCGTCGAGCGTGCCTATGAGCGCCGTCAGATGGACGGGCAGGAGCTTGAAAAGCTTTTCGGCACGCTCTTTCGTCGTCTGTCTCTTGGCTCGCGACTCCGGCTCGGGCTGCGTCGGCTCGACCGTTTCCGGGTATCGGCCGTTCCACGAGGGCTCGATACGCCGAATGCGATCGCGAAGAGACGGGTGAGTCGCGAGGAAATTGAAGTGCGTGACACCCGAGAACGCCCGCCTCACTTTGCCGAACTTCCCGTCGGAGAAGAAGAAGTGGCTCGCCTGCTCCGCATTGGGGCTCATTACGACGGAGCCCTCGGTCAAGCCCCCGATCTTCTTGAGCGCGCCCCCGATGCCCCCCGGATTTCTCGTGAACTGCACCGCCGAAGCGTCGGCGAGAAACTCGCGCTGCCGCGAGACCGCGCTCTTGATGACTCGCCCGAAGAAGACCCCGACGTATCCGATGACGAGGAGAGCGAGTCCGACCATCGGGATAATCGCCGCCGCGCCACCACCCTTTCGGCGTGAGCTCGCGCCGCGCACGCTGAGTCGCAAGATGAAGTAGCCGACGAGCGCGATGACGAGAATGCCGTGTAGGACTCCCATGAGGCGGAGGTTGAGCCTCATGTCGCCGTTGAAGATGTGCGAGAACTCGTGGGCGATGACTCCCTGTAGCTCGTCACGACTGAGCAGCTCGATGGTGCCTCGCGTCACACCGATGACGGCATCCTGCGGCGAAGGCATTGATGCCTTCCTCGTTGTCGAGAAGATAGACCGTCGGCACCGGCAGGCCCGAGGCGATCGCCATCTCCTCGACGATGTTGAGCACCCGGCGCTCCTGCGCATCGGACGTATTCGGGTCGACGGGCCGTCCACCGAGCAATCGCGCGACGTTGTGCCCTCCACCGGAGAGCCGCCACGTCTTGTACAACGTGCCGACCAGGATAATCAGCAAGGTGCCGCCTGCGAAAAAGACGAAGCGATCGAGGTTCCACCAGTCGAAGGACATCGACGCGCTGCTCTCGACCCAGAAGAGACCCGAGCTCGCCGCCAGATAGACGCTCATGACGATCGCGACCACGGCGAGCACGAAATAGGCGACGAGCCATTGCGTCGCCTTGCGCGCCTCGTCCTGGTGCTGGAAGAAGTCCATGGCCGAGCGCTAGAACTGGACTTTGGGAGCCTCGCGCTCTTTCTCGACTTCGATCTCGAAGAGCTCGGCAGCTTGGAAGCCCATCGAGTTCGCAATCATCACGTTCGGGAACTTCTCGCGAGCGGTGTTGTAGGTCGTGACGGCGTCGTTGTAGGCCTGACGGGCGAAGGCGACGCGGTTCTCCGTCGAGGTCAGCTCCTCCTGGAGCTGCGACATTTTTTGACTCGCCTTGAGGTCGGGGTAGGACTCCATGAGAGCGAAGAATCGCCCCATGGCTCCAGTCAGGGCGGTTTCCGCCCCCATCAGTCCCTTCATCGCCTTAGGGTCGCCTGGATTCGCAGAGGCTTGCTGATTGGCGGAGGCGGCTTGGTTCCTCGCTTGAATGACGGCTTCGAGCGTCTCGCGCTCGTGCTTCATATAGCCTTTCGCCGTCTCGACGAGGCTTGGGATCAAGTCATAGCGCCGTTTGAGCTGAACGTCGATCTGAGCGAAGGCATTCTTGAAGCGATTGCGAAACGTGACGAGGCGGTTGTAGATACCGACCAGGAACAGGACGAGGAGCACGATGGCTCCGAGAAAAACTAGACCGGCGAGCATGGGAGCTCCTTTCTAAAGTTGTCGCACGGACTCTGCCGCAGGCGCAGGAATCCGGGCGAAGACTCGAGTTCGTAGTGACTCAGGAAGCTATTCGTGTGACCCGATAACCTGGTTTGTAGCTATACTATAAGCTACTTCGGCGGTCCCGTCATGTTGAGCTGCTTCATGACGAAAGCCCAGCGGTCGGCCTGCTCCTCGATGATCATGCTCGTAGGTTTTCCTGCGCCGTGCCCCGCGTCGGTCTCGATTCGAATGAGCATGGGTCGCGGCTGCGAGCCGTGGATCTCCTGGAGGCGGGCGGCGTATTTGAACGAGTGGCCCGGAACGACGCGATCGTCGTGGTCCGCGGTGGTGACGAGCGTAGCAGGGAAGTAGGGAGCGGGCTTCAGGTTGTGGTACGGCGAGTAGGCGTTTAGAGTCTCGAACTGCTCGGGATCTTTCGAGGAGCCGTAGTCCGACGCCCAGGCCCAACCGATCGTGAACTCCTGAAATCGCAGCATGTCCATCACGCCGACGGCCGGTAGAGCAGCCCCGAAGAGCTCCGGTCTCTGATTCAGGACCGCTCCCACTAGAAGTCCGCCGTTCGAGCGACCGCCGATCGCGAGCTTCGCGGGCTTTGTGTAGCTCTTCTCGATGAGGAACTCGGCCGCCGCAATGAAGTCGTCGAAGACGTTCTGCTTGTTGCCGAACGTTCCGGCTTGGTGCCAGTCTTCGCCGTACTCGCCTCCGCCCCGCAAGTTCACCTGGGCGTAAACGCCGCCACGCTCCAGCCAGACCAGATTGCTCACCGAGAACCGCGGCCTGAGGCTGATGTTGAAGCCTCCATAGCCGTAGAGATAGGTAGGGTTGTCTCCGTCGAGCTCGAGGCCACGTCGGTGGGTGATGAACATCGGGATCTTCGTCTTGTCTTTCGATTCGTAGAACACCTGCTCCGTGACGAAGGCGCCGCCGTCGAAGGCGATCTCGGGGGAGCGGAACACCGTCGTTTCGCCGGTCTCGAAGTCGTAGCGATAGATCGTCGTGGGATAGACAAAGGACTCGAAGGCGAAGAACATCTCGTCATCCTCGCGCCTTCCCGTCAGAGACGCGACGGAGCCCAACGTGGGGAGCTCGATTTCCTTCTGAAGTGTGCCGTCTTTCGAGAAGATGGCGAGACGGCTGTGCGCGTCGTGCAGATAGCTCGCGACGAGCTGCTCGTTCACGAGCCTCACGTCTTCGAGAACGTCCTCGGACTCTGGAAGGATTTCCTTCCAATTCTCCTTCGAGGGCTCTTCCAGGTCGATCGCGATGACCCGGTAGCTCGGGGCGTCGAGATTCGTCAGAAGGTAGAAAAGCGCACCATCGTTTCCGATGAGCTCGTAGCTCGCGTCGAAGTCATCGAGGAGCTCGACGACGGAATTCGCCTCGTCCGAAAGGTCGAGGTAGTAGATTCGGTTCCTCTCGTCGGTTCCCTGGGCCACATTGAAGACGGCGTAGCCTCCATCGTCCGAGACCTCGACGCCGTAGCTCCACTCGGGCTCGTCTAGCCTCTCGTAGACGAGCCGGTCGTCGGATTGCGGAGAGCCGAGCGCGTGATAGTAGACCTTCTGGTTGCGGCTCACGCCTCCCTGCGCCTCGTCCTCCCTGGGCTCTGGGAACCGCGCGTAGAAGAAGCCCTTCCCGTCATGGGTCCAGGCCGCGCCGGAAAACTTGATCCACTTCAAGTGGTCCTCTTCGTTGACGCTCGTCGCGACGTTGCGGACGCGAAACTCCTGCCAGTCCGAGCCGCTCACGGCGACGCCGTAGGCGAGCCACACCCCGTCCTCGCTCATCGCGAGCATCGAGAGCGCCGCGGTGCCCCGTTCAGACAGGAGGTTGGGATCCAGCAGCAATTCAGGCTCAGCCTCGAGTGATGCTTGCTTGTACAAGACGGATTGGTTCTGGAGACCATCGTTCTTGAAAAAGAAGTAGCGCCCGCCTCGTTTGAAGGGGGCTCCGTAGCGCGGGTAGTTCCAGAGCTCCGTCAGCCGCTTTCCGAGTGGCTCGCGGTCGGGGAGCGACGCGAAGTAGGCGAAGGTCACGGCGTTTTGCGCCTCGACCCAAGCCTTCGTCTCTTCTGAGTAGTCGTCCTCGAGCCAGCGGTAGGGATCTTCGACCTTCGCCCCGTGGTAGTCGTCGACTTGGTCGACCTTTTTTGTCTTTGGATAGTCCAGCGTTTCCATGGATAGCACCAGCGCGAGCATCGTGAAGAGCGCAGCCCTCATGGAACCTCCTCCAATCAACAATGCTAGCACGAGCCCGCAATGCGATAATGCTCGCATGGGCAAGCCGGTGCACGTCCGAACCGGGCTCGAGAGGCTCTTGAACGAGGAGATCGATCGCGTCGCCGGAAAGCGCATCGGTCTCATCGCGAACCCGACGACGCTTGACCGCGACTTCCGCCACGCCGCCGACCTCTTGCACGATCGTGACGACGTCGAGCTCACCGTGCTCTTTGGTCCCGAGCACGGGCTTCGCGCCACAGCGCAGGATCTCATCGAAGTCGGGGACTCGAAAGATCCCAAGACGGGGCTTCCCGTGAGGAGCCTCTACGGTCCGACGCGCGTACCTACCAGGGAGATGCTCGAGGGTTTGGACGCGCTCGTCTTCGACATCCAGGACATCGGGACCCGCTACTACACCTACATCTGGACGATGGCCCATGGCCTTGAGGCCTGCGCTCGTGACGGCAAGGAGCTCATCGTTCTCGACCGTCCCAACCCCATCAACGGCGTCGACGTCGAGGGGAACCTCGTCGAGGGCAGCCACACGTCCTTCGTCGGCCTCTACCCGATTCCCAACCGGCACGGAATGACTTCAGGCGAGATCGCGCGCCTCGTCAACGAAGAGTTCGGGATCGGCGCCAGCTTGACCGTGATCGCGATGGAGGGGTGGAAGCGCGAGCGGTGGTTCGACGAGACGGGGCTTCCCTGGGTCCTGCCATCACCCAATATGCCAACCCTCGAGACGGCGACTGTCTACGCGGGCGGCTGTCTCATCGAAGGCACGAACCTTTCCGAGGGGCGTGGCACGACGCGGCCCTTCGAGATTGTGGGCGCTCCCTGGATCGATGGAGACCGACTCGCGCGAGAGCTCGAGAAGGAAGATCTCCCGGGTGTTCGCTTTCGCCCCCTCAACTTCGAGCCGACGTTCCAGAAGTTCGCCGGCGAGCTCTGCGACGGCATCCAACAACACGTCGTCGATCGCACGATCTATCGGCCGCTGCGAACGGGCTACGCCATCTTGTTGGCGGCCCGTCGACTCTGGCCCGATGACTTTGCGTGGCGACAGCCGCCTTACGAGTACGAGCTCGAGCGGCCCGCCATCGATATCCTCGCCGGCAATAGCTCGATTCGCGAGAAGATCGAACAGGACGCGCCGCTCCAGAAGGTCGAAGATTCGTGGCTGGTCGATCTGGGCCGCTTCAAGAAGATCCGCGAGGGGTATCTTTTGTACGAGTAGTCACGTTCTCATGATGTAGACCCGGAGCAGGTCTCGGGCCGAGTCCGTGACCATCTCGGTCTGATTGGCGAAACGCCCGCGAGCAAGGCGTTTCCGCGGAAATTGCGCCAGGCAAAGCTTGGAGAAAGGGGAAGCCATGTAACAGGGCATGTCGGAAACTTTCTAGTGGAACCCAGCAGGTGAGAGTCCTGCGCCGGGAAAGGCTAGCCACCGCCCGGAACCGAGTGTTGCGTAGCTGGTCGCGAGGCCAGCGACGAAGCGTACACAGGGAGGGTGCAGGCCGCGCGATTGAGCCTCGAAAGGAAACAAGGGTTGCGGAGCCGACGTCGTTTTCTGAGCGGAAGGCAGCATCACCCGCGCCGTACTGGCAAGGAGCGAGTGGTCCGCCGGGGTCGAAGAGCGTGGCATGTACGCAAGGGTTCCCCAGGAACCTGGGAGGTCTCGTACTCTCCATCCGAAGAATGCGGGTTGTGGGCACCGCAGAACAAATAGCCCAGGCCCAGCGAGCGTGGCGCCCATGCCCGTTGGGAGCGAACTAAAGAGGCGTCGGGTGGAACCGCCAAAGCGAAGGCAACGAAGCGAGTCGGGGAGGCGAGAAGTCGGAGCCTGTGCATAGTACCGGAGAAGTGGGGGAACTCACTCCAGAGGACCCCATGGAGGGAAGGCGGCAGGCCAATCTACGGAACTTCAGGAGGGACAGATGGCGCGGAGTTTGAGCCGCGAGGTCATCTCAACGAAACGAGAGAAGATAGCGAAACTGGCGAGGGAAAAACCGAAACTGGTGCTTACCACACTGGCCCACAACATCGACGTGGGCTGGTTACGTGAGGCCTACCGTCGCACCCGCAAAGACGGGGCCGTGGGAGTGGATGGTGTAACGTCGGCGCAATACGAAACCAACCTGGAAGAGAACCTGACGAGCTTGCTCGAGAGGTTCAAAACGGGAAAGTATCGAGCGCCGGCGGTACGCCGCGTCCACATTCCCAAAGAAGGTGCAGGCAATAAGACCCGGCCCATTGGCATACCGACACTGGAGGATAAGGTACTTCAGCGAGCGGTGGTCATGGTCCTGGAATCCGTATACGAGGAGGACTTCTTGGACTGCTCGTATGGGTTCCGTCCAGGTCGCAGCCAGCACCAGGCAATCGATGCGTTGTGGCGGGGGCTGATGGACAACGGAGGGGGCTGGGTCATCGACCTAGATATCCAGAGCTTCTTCGACAGTGTCGACCGAGCCCAGCTGAGGAGCTTTCTGGACCAGCGGGTGCGCGACGGTGTGATACGCCGCGCGATCGGGAAGTGGTTGAAAGCCGGAGTAATGGAAGAAGATGTGGTCTGGTATCCGGAACAAGGAACTCCCCAAGGCGGAGTGGTCAGCCCCCTGCTCTCTAACATCTTCCTACACGATGTTCTGGACATCTGGTTTCATCAGATGGTCCAACCGCGCATGAAGGGACGCTCGTTTATGGTGCGTTACGCCGATGATGCGGTACTGGGCTTCGCAAGAGAGGATGATGTGAGAAGGGTGCTCGCCGTACTACCAAAGCGATTTGGCAAGTTCGGTCTGACCCTCCACCCGGACAAGACACGGCTGGTGGACTTTCGCCGCCCGCGTCGGGACTCTAAACCGACACCGGGCCAAAGCTTCGACATGCTCGGCTTCACCCACTACTGGGGCAAGTCTCGAAAGGGGCAATGGGTGGTGAAACGGAAAACGGCCAAAGGCCGCTTCAGCCGTGCGGTAATGCGCATCGGCCGCTGGTGCCGGACCAACCGGCACTTGTCCGTGGCGGAACAACAGATGGCACTCAACCGGAAGCTACGCGGTCACTACAACTACTATGGAGTGACCGGTAATGCGCGTGCTCTGTCCAACTTTCGCCGGATGGTGGAACGCCTCTGGCGTAAATGGCTGAGTCGCCGCTCCCGTAAGGCGCATCTGGACTGGGCCGCGTTCCGACGCCTCCTCCGTCACTATCCACTCACCCCACCCCGCGTCGCTCACAGTGTCTATTGCCGCGCAGCGAATCCGTAGACTAGAGGAGCCGGATGCGCTAGTCGCGCACGTCCGGATCTGTGGGAGCCCCGGGTGCGGTAACCGCCCGGGGCCACCCGGCCGCCGCGGTCGCAAATTTATTATATATAGTTTAATATATACTGTTATATATGAAGAAGCTGCTCATCGAGCTCGATGACGCGACGGCTGCGGAACTGGAGCGAGTGGCTCCGTCGAGGTCGCGAAAGCGTTCTCGGTTCATAAGGTCTGCCATCCGCCGCGCCCTCTGGGAGCTCGAGGAACAGGCGACTGCCGAGGCCTATCGGAGCCAGCCTGACTCGGCTGCGGACGTGTATGTTGATCCGCAAGTTTGGGAGCGCGAGGATGCTCGTCCCGCGGTCGCCGACGACGAGTCGAACGGCTCGTCCAAGTGAAGCAGTACGAAATCCGCTGGGCGAATATGCCAGCCCCGATCGGCCGGCGACCAGTTCTTCTCCTTTCCCGAAGCAGCGCGGTCAATTATTTGAACAAGCTGATCGTCGCCGAGGTGACTTCGACGGTACGGAACATTCCTCAAGAGCTTCGAGTCGGCGAGAAGGAGGGATTGCGCCATCCCTCGGTTGTGAACTTCGACAACGTCCACGTGGTTGCGAAGAAACTTCTCGGTGAGCCCCTGGGGGCGCTCGATCCGTCTCGCGCTCGGGAGGTCAAGCAAGCCCTAGGCTATGCGTTGGACTGGGCGGAGCTGAAAGTCCTATAAAGTTTCCAGTTTGCTAATCGTCTCATTGCTCGTGCACGCGGGACCTTGACGACTCACCTCGGACGCAACACGAGCGACATCGTCGCGAAGACTTCGTCGCCCCAGCGTTTCTTGTACTGAACTTCGGTGCCGAGGTCGTAGCGGGCGATGGCATCGGTTTCGAGCCGTCGGATCTCCGCGAGCTGGCACAAGTTCCCTAGAGACAACTCCGCGTAGCGCTGGTCGAAGCTGAACTGCAGGCCGCGGTAGCTATCGCCGAGAACCCCGCCCAGAATGTAGGCGACGTCCTCGCCCTCGTCCCGCGCGAAGATCAGTCGGCGCAGTCCGCGGGCCACGAGCCGTCGGTTGATGTCGCGATAGAAGGAAAGCATCGGCTCGCGATCGATGCCGACCTGCCGAAGACCTTTCCAGCTCTTTCGCTCGACGCCGAGGACGCGAGCGAAGCTCGACTCCGCGTCCTCCCGGTCCGCAACCTCGAAACGTATGCCCCGTTGCTGAGCGCGTCGCTCCGCCTTGACGAGGTTCGCCCGAAACCCGGACGAGCGACGCTTCAGAAATTCCTCGACGCCTCTAGACAGGTCGGCGATGTAGCGCCTCGTCACGGGCCCACGGTGGATCTGGAAACGCCGGCCGGCGGCCGAAGCGAGAGTTTGGCTCAACCGCGATCCCATGACGAGCCCCGTAACGAGCGCAACGCTCCACTGCGTCGTCCCGCAAGCCTGCAGAAACAGTTCGACGACGGGCTCTGCATCGGCGCCCACCAGCGGGCAGGGCAGTCCCCACATCGCCTCGAGGGGATGCAACATGCGATCCCCGTCGTTCCCTCCGCTTCGAGCCATGGCGACGAAGGCACCGTTCGAGCGCGCGACGAGCGGCTCCGAGGGAGCCATGAGGTGTCGGATCGCGGGCAGCACCCAGAGCGAGCTCGAGCAGAACGGGTCGATCGCCTCCGCGCCCGAGACCGCCTCGTCGTAGCTCCGCTGCTCCGCGTCGAGCTCCTCGAAGGACAAAAGATCCATGAGGGGAACGATAGTCCACTCCGGACCGTTTTGTCAGCGAATTGGATAGCTTCCGTGAGTGTAGGGTCCGAATCGAGGGGAACGGTGGCTCCAGGTGAGATCGCAATGCAACGATTCGACTCCTCTTGGACGAATCCCTGCTAGAATCCAGTGTTTGTCTCCTGCAACAAAGGAGGAGCTGTGTTTCGTAAACAAGACGCCCTCGACTATCACTCGGGCGGACGCCGGGGAAAAATCGAGATTCGACCGACCAAACCCACCAGGACCCAACACGATCTTTCACTCGCCTATAGCCCGGGCGTCGCCGTACCGTGCCTCGAGATCAAGGCGAACCCCGAAGACGTCTTCACCTATACGACGAAGGGGAACATGGTCGGCGTCGTCACGAATGGTACCGCGGTGCTTGGGCTCGGGAACATCGGCCCACTCGCGGCCAAGCCGGTCATGGAGGGTAAGGCAGTTCTCTTCAAGCGCTTCGCAGACATCGACGTCTTCGATATAGAGCTGAATACCCGCGACCCTGACAATCTCATTCGAGTGGTCAAAGCGCTCGAGCCGACTTTCGGCGGCATCAATCTCGAGGACATCAAAGCGCCAGACTGTTTCCATATCGAAGAAACGCTCAAGAAAGAGCTCGACATCCCCGTCTTTCACGATGACCAGCACGGCACCGCGATCATCTCGGGGGCAGCTCTGCTGAATTGGCTCGAGATTACAGAGAAAGACATTTCGAAGCTCAAGGTCGTTATCAACGGGGCGGGGGCGGCGGGAATCGCCTGCGGCGATCTCATCGAGAGCCTCGGAGTCCGACATGAGAACATCATCATGTGCGACTCCAAAGGCATTATTTACAAAGACCGTGGCGAGGGAATGAATCCCTACAAGGAGCGCTACGCCGTGGAGACTAGGCTTCGCACGCTCGGCGAGGCGATGAAGGGATCCGACGTCTTCTTGGGAGTCTCCGTCAAGGACGCCGTCAGCAAGGACATGGTGGCCTCGATGGCGAAAAAACCCCTCGTCATGGCCATGGCGAACCCCGACCCGGAGATTTCCTGGGAGGACGCGATGTCCGTCCGGGACGATGTGATCATGGCCACTGGGCGCTCGGACTATCCCAATCAAGTGAACAACGTTCTGGGCTTTCCCTTCATCTTCCGTGGCGCCCTCGACGTCCGGGCCCGCGCCATCAATATGGAGATGAAGATCGCGGCGACGAGAGCCCTCGCCGATCTCGCCAAGGAGGACGTACCGGACTCGGTCATGAAGGCCTATGGGGTCGAGTCGATGAAGTTCGGTCCGAACTACCTCATCCCGACGCCCTTCGACCCGCGGGTGCTCACGTGGGAGGCCCCGGCGGTCGCCCGGGCGGCGATCCAAACCGGCGTAGCTCGGATCGAAATCGACATCGACGCCTATGCCGGGCAGCTCGAAACGAGGCTCGGCCGGGGACGCGAAGTCATGCGCACGGTCATCGGCAAGGCGAAGCAGCACAAGAAGCGCATCGTCTTTCCCGAGGGGGAAGAGGTCAAGATCCTGCGCGCCGCGCAGCACCTCGTGGACGAGAAGATCGCGACCCCCGTTCTCCTGGGCCGGCCCGACGTCGTAAAGACCCGGCTCGAGGATCTAGGACTCGACTTCGACGGCGCAGTCACCGTCATCAACCCCGTCGAGTCCGAGCTCATGAGCTCCTATTCTGAAGCCCTTTACGAGCTTCGCAATCGTCGCGGGGTCACGCGAAAAGAAGCGCCCATGCTGCTTCGCAATCCAAACATGTTCGGCTCGATGATGGTTCACATGGGCGATGCCGACGCCATGGTCGCGGGACTCACCCAGCACTACCCTGACACGATCCGGCCCGCGCTCCAGGTCATTCGCGTCAGGGGTGATTCCCGTGTCGCGGGGGTCTACATGATGGTTTTCGAGAACGACGTCAAGTTCTTCGCCGACACCACCGTCACCATCGAGCCGACGGCGGAAGACCTCGCCGAGATCGCGATCGAGACGGCGGAGGTTGCCCGCCACTTCGACGTCGAGCCACGGGTCGCCATGCTGTCCTTCTCGAATTTCGGAAGCGCCCGTCATCCGCTGGCGGACAAAGTCCGCCGAGCCACCGAGCTCGTGCGCGAGCGGGCGCCGGATCTCATCGTCGAGGGAGAAATGCAGGCCGATACGGCAGTCGTTGAGAAGATGCTCACCGAAACCTATCCGTTCAACCGCTTGAAGCAGCCCGCCAACGTGCTGATCTTTCCGAGCCTCGAAGCGGGGAACATCGCCTACAAGCTGATGCAGCGGCTGGGTAACGCGGAAGCCGTCGGACCCATCCTGATGGGCCTTCGAAAGCCCGTGCACGTCCTTCAGCGGGGGGCGGAGGTCGGCGAGATCATCGACATGGCGGCGATCGCCGCCGTCGACGCTCAGTCCGGCTGAGGCAGGGGCGCTTCGCTCGTTGCGCCATCTCCCCCGCGTCGCAGTCGGCGGTAAAGGGGCGCGAGGCGCTCCGCAGGTACGCCGAGCGAATAGAGTACGACGGCCGACCAGTTCAGTAGGGTGGTTCGCGCGGGTCCGAGGCGTTCCCAATGACGTGCGCTTGTCGTGACGGGCACCTTCAGGGTGGACAGTCGCCCAATACGAAGAAGGTTTCGCACGAAGGCGATGTCCTCCATGAAGGGGATTTCGGGAAAGCCCCCGATTGACTCGAAGGCTGTCCGCCGCACAAAGAGCCCCTGGTCTCCGTAGGGGGTCTTCAAGAATCGCGCACGCAAGTTCGAGACGAACGCGATGATTTTCAGCCCGACGCCCGCATCCCGAATCTGCATACGAAACGAGCCGCCTACGACTCGAGGATCCGAGAGCGCCTCGCCCATGGCTTCGAGGGAGCTCGAATGCAGGGCACAGTCGGCGTGCAGGAACAGCAGGACCTCGCCCGCTGCCTCCTGGGCGCCGAGGTTCATTTGCGACGCGCGTCCGCTCGCTCCAGTCACGACGCGGGCTCCGACCCGCTCGGCGATCGCGCGGGTCGCGTCGCGACTTCCGCCGTCGGAGACGATGACTTCCGAAGCTCCTGGAAGCGATGCGAGCGTCGTTGCGAGGCCCGTGGCCTCCTCGAGCGTGGGAATGACGACGGAGAGCTTCATCGCGGCTATTATCTGCCAATAGGCCGCATGTTACACTTGTCATCTCCATGACACATCGAGTGACTTTGATTTCAGGCGATGGCATCGGCCCTGAAATCACCAAGGCGGCGATCCGCGTGCTCGACGCCACCGGCGTGGGATTCGAATGGGAAGAGCACGAGGCCGGCATCCGGGCCTACGAGAAATCCGGCAATCCACTGCCTTCCGAGCTCCTCGCGTCGATCCGGAGGAACAAGGTCGCCTTCAAGGGGCCGCTCACGACGCTCGTCGGCGAGGGCTTCCCGAGCGCCAACGTCGCCCTCCGCAAGGAACTCGATCTCTACACGAACTTGAGGCCGGTGCGCAGTGTGGCGGGGGTTACGTCACGCTATCAAGATATCGATCTCGTGATCGTGCGCGAGAACACCGAGGACCTCTACTCGGGCATCGAGCACATGATCATTCCCGGGGTCACCCAAGGGTTGAAGGTCATCACCTCCTATGCCTCGAACCGCATCGCGCGCTTCGCGTTCGACTACGCGAAACGGTGGGGCCGGAAGAAAGTCACCGCGGTGCACAAGGCGAATATAATGAAGTTGACCGACGGCCTCTTCCTGGAGAGTGCCCGCCTGGTCGCGGCGGATTTCCCTGACATCGTCTTCGACGACAAGATCGTCGACAACCTTGCCATGCAGCTCGTCTTGAACCCGAACAAGTTCGACGTGCTCCTGCTCTCGAACCTCTATGGTGACATCATTTCGGACCTCTGCGCGGGCCTCGTCGGCGGTCTCGGGCTCGTGCCGGCCGCGAATATCGGAGAGGACTTCGCCGTGTTCGAAGCCGTGCACGGCTCGGCGCCCGATATCGCAGGGAAGGGGATCGCGAACCCGACCGCCATTATTTTCTCTGGAGTGTTGATGCTCAGACACCTGGGCGCGAACGAGGCGGCGGATTCTGTATTGAAGGCGGTTTTTGAGGTCCTCAGCGAGGGAGACGTCCGAACGCCCGGCCTCGGGGGCCAGGCCACAACGTGGGAATATGCCGACGCGATCGTTCAGCGGCTCCGTTCGGCTTGAACTCCTTTGATCTCTGGATTTTTCGGTTGCTGCCCTTGGATCCCACCGCTATAATATCGCGCTTGTATGGCCAGAGGCAGGCCGGCGGGCTTGAATTTACTGTATCTAAAAGACTTTTTGTCTCACTCTCGAGGGCCATGTTGCGGGCCCCGCTACCGATGACAATAATAGCGAGCGCTGAGGTGCACGTATGGAGTTCGTAGGCGTTTTGATGTTCCTCGTCGCCGGCGCCCTCGTCGTCGGTGCGGGACTCTTCGTGTCCAGTCTCGTCCGGCCGGAGAAGCTCACCGCTGAGAAGCTCATGCCTTACGAGTGCGGTGAGAATCCCGTGGGAACGCCGTGGGGTGTTCGATTCAACATACGCTTCTACGTCTTCGCGCTCGTCTTCCTCATCTTCGACGTGGAAGCCGTGATGCTCGTGCCCTGGGCCGTGGTCTTCAAGGATCTCGGCATGACTGCCTACTTCGCCGGGATGATCTTCATCGGCATGCTCGTTCTGGGCCTGGCCGATGTCTGGCGCAAGGGCGACCTCGAGTGGGTTCGTGACGAAGAGCGCGCTGAGCTCAAGAGCAAGAGTCCCTCCAGCGGCAGAGCCGCTTGACCAGAGCTGAATAACTCCAAGGGAGCGACATGGATCTCATTAAAGTCATCGGCAACCAACAATTCGTCCTCACGAAGGTCGACGCCGTCGTGAACTGGGGTCGTCAATCGGCCATCTGGCCGATGGTCTTCGGTCTCGCTTGCTGTGCGATCGAGATGATGGCGGCGGGCGCGAGCCGGTTCGACTGGGATCGATTCGGTCTCATTCCGCGCGCGACGCCCCGGCAGTCGGACTTGATGATCGTCGCAGGGACCGTCACCCACAAGATGGGAATCCGCATCAAACGGCTCTACGAGCAGATGTCGGAGCCCAAGTACGTGATCTCGATGGGGAGCTGCGCGAACAACGGCGGACCCTATTGGCAGTACGGCTACCACGTCGTCAAAGGGGTTGACGAGATCATCCCCGTCGACGTCTACGTGCCGGGTTGCCCCCCCCGTCCGGAGGCCCTCCTCTACGGCGTCATGGCGCTTCAAGACATTATTAGAGAGCGGTCTCTCATGGACGATCCCCGCGAGGGTCGAAAGCCCGTGGAGGTGTCCGCTTGAGCCTGGAGGCCGCCGCCATCAAGCAGAAACTGGACGAGAGGTTTCCCGGGAAAATCTCGGACGCTCAGCTCGAGGTCGTCGACCCTTTTCTCGTCGTCGAGAAGGACGCCATCGTCGAGATGGCGACGTTCCTGCGCGACGAGCCGGAGCTCGCCTTCGATACCTTGCACTGCCACTCGGCCGTCGACTATCCCAAAGATGAGCGCATCGAGATCGTGCTCCACCTGTCGTCTCTGAAACACCGGCACTGGATCGTGCTCAAGGTGTACGTGCAAAGGAAGGAACCCAAGATGCCGACCCTCGAGAACGTCTGGCCCACCGCGAACTGGCACGAGCGGGAGGCCTACGATCTTTTCGGAGTCGTCTTCGAGGGGCACAGCGATCCACGCCGCATCTTCCTGCCCGAGGACTGGGCCGGGCATCCCCTTCGCAAGGATTGGGAGTGGCCCGAGGAGTGGCACGGCATCGCCGTGAAGCCGGGTACCAAGATGAGCGACCGGGCGATGAGCGGCGAGGATATCGGCGTGGGACCCTTCGACTAGCCCCGAAGAGGAAAGCAGAGAGAGCCGTTACGTTATGAGCACTACGACGAGGCAGTACAAAGAGCTCGAGCCCGATGAGGCCTATGCCTTCAAGCCCGAGGATCTCGAAGATGACGAGATGATCCTCAACATGGGCCCGCAGCATCCCTCCACGCACGGGGTGCTCCGGATCGAGCTGAAGACGGATGGCGAGATCGTCAAGGACGCTCAACCCCATATCGGCTATCTCCACCGTAACTTCGAGAAGCATGCCGAGAACATCGACTACCAGGGAGTCATCCCTTTCACCGACCGCATGGACTACGTCGGCTCGATGGCGAACAGTCTGACCTATGCCATGGCCGTCGAAAAGCTCATGGGGATCGAGGTCAACGACCGCGTCAAGGCGATCCGGGTCCTGGTCTCGGAGCTTCAGCGGATTGCGAGCCACCTTCTTGCTATCGGGACTTTCGGGATGGACATCGGCGCCTTCACGCCCTTTCTGCACTGCTTTCGGGAGCGGGAAAAGATCCTGGACCTGTTCGAATGGCTCTGCGGTGCGAGGCTCCTCTACAATTTCAACTGGGTGGGTGGTGTCTCCCACGATCTGCCGGAGGAATGGACCGACAAGGTCAAGCTCTTCTGCGATCAATTCGAGCCCGTCGTCGACGAAGTCGACAAGCTTCTGAGCTACAACAAGATTTTCACGAAGCGGACCGGAGACGTGGGGGTCATCTCTCCGGATCGCGCGGTGGCCTATGCGCTCTCCGGTCCGAACCTCCGGGGCTCCGGGATCAAGTGGGATGTCCGCAAAGAAGATCCTTACTGCGGGTACGAGAACTACGACTTCGATATCCCGGTGGGGCTGGGACGCCATGGGCCCATAGGCTCCTGTTGGGACCGATACTACGTCAGAGTCGACGAGATGCGGCAGAGCATTCGCATCCTTCGCCAGGCGGTCGAGAAGCTCCCGGCGGAGGGCGACGTTCACGAGCACGTTCCCAAGCGCGTGAAGCCGGCGGCGGGCGAGGCCTACGGTCGAACCGAGACTCCTCGGGGCGAGCTCGGCTTCTACATCGTCAGCGACGGAGGACTTGTTCCCTATCGGGTGAAGGGCAGGTCCCCGTGCTTCGTCGCCATGTCGATCTTTCGTGAGATCGCGAAGGGGGAGATGATCGCGGACATGATTGCCATCATCGGGAGTTTGGATATCGTTCTCGGGGAGATCGATCGCTAATGGCTATGAAACGACCCAACCTCGAAGCGAAGATCAGCAATCTGCTCTCGCCCCTCGTGGTGGCGGGAGCGGCGGGCTTTCTCGTCGTGCTCGCGATGCTGCCGATGATCGGGCGGCTCATTCGTGAGCAGCTAGGCGCGACGTTCTCGCCCACGATGGCAGCCGTGGTCGCTGCGGCGATCGGCGTCGGGGCGACCGTTTTCGTCGTGGCTCAGCTTCCCATCTTTCTCATCTGGTTCGAGCGCAAAGTGGCCGCCCACACGCAGGACCGACTCGGTCCGATGCGGGTGGGCTGGCACGGCGTTCTTCAAAGTTTCGCGGACGGCATCAAGCTCGTCTTCAAAGAGGACATCATTCCGAAGGGCGCCGATCAATTCCTCTTCAAGCTCGCGCCCTTTCTCGTCGTGATGGGCGCCTTCTCCGCCTTCGCCGTCATTCCCTGGGGAGACGGGCTCGTCGTCTCCGACCTCAATATCGGGCTTCTCTACGTCATCGCCATCAGCTCGTTCGGCGCCATAGGCCTGCTCATGGCCGGATGGGCTTCCAACAACAAGTACGCCCTCTACGGGGGCATGCGCTCGGCGGCCCAGATGGTGAGCTACGAGATCCCGACGGCCATCGTGATCCTCTCCGTGGTCGCCCAGGTCGAAAGCCTCAACCTCCAGGACGTCATCTCGGCACAGGCCGACGGCCTTTTGGGCGCGAACCGCTGGTTCATCACGCGTCTGTTCCCGCTCAATCTCGTGGGCTTCGTCTTGTTCTTCATCTGCGGTCTCGCCGAGACGAACCGCAGCCCCTTCGACATTCCCGAGGCGGAGTCGGAGCTCGTGGCGGGATTTCACACCGAGTATAGCGGTCTTCGCTTCGGCTTCTTCTTCCTCGCGGAGTACGGGGCGATGTTCCTCATCGCGGGTCTCACCGTCATTCTCTTTTTCGGCGGCTGGGTCGGCCCCTATTTCTCCGGGCCTCTGGTGTTCTTCATCAAGGCTCTGGTCCTCGTTTTCGTTCAAATGTGGCTCCGCTGGACGCTGCCGCGGCTGCGCGTCGACCAGCTCATGGCTCTCTGTTGGAAGTACCTCATCCCCATGGCCTTCGTTGTGCTGCTCCTGATCGCGGGCATCACGGCCGCGCAAAGCTGAGAGGACTCTCGATGAAACAGTATTTCGTGGATCTCTTGGACGCGATAGTCAGTGTCAGCAAGGGCATGGCGGTCACGCTCCACCACATCTTCATGCCCAACATCACTCAGCAGTACCTGGCCGACGAAAAGCCGGAAGAGCGATGGAAGTCCGCGATCGTCCCCGAGGGGCTCTTGAGTGCTCGTTCGCGCATGCGCCTGCACGTCAAGATGGAGGACTGTATCGGCTGCAAACAGTGCGAGAAGGTCTGCCCTGTCGACTGCATCACGATCACGACGGAGAAGCGCGAGAAGGACGAAGCTCCGATCTTCGCGGCCAACGGTCAGGCGATCAAGCTGAAGGTTCCTCAGTTCGACATCGACATGTCGCTCTGCTGCTACTGTTCACTCTGCGTCTACCCTTGTCCGACCGAGTGCATCGTCATGACGCCGGAGTTCGAGTTCGCCGAGTCGCTGAAGGAGAACTTCCTCTATCGTTTCGCGAAGGACCTGCCCACGCCGCCCGCGCCCACCGATAAGGAAGCCGAGCCCGTGGCGTCCTAGGCAGGAGATCGAAAAGAGCTCATGGAAACTCTAGCCCCCAAAATCATTTTCTGGTTCTTCGCGGCGTTGATGGTTGGCTCCGCCTTTCTCGTCGTCCATGGCAGGAACCTCGTTCATTCCGCTTTCGCTCTTCTCGCGACCTTTTTCAGCGTCGCCGTCTTTTACGCCTATCTCGGGGCGGATTTTCTGGCCGGCGCGCAAGTCCTGATCTACGTGGGCGGCATTCTAATTTTGTTGCTCTTCGGCGTCATGTTGACCAACCGAATCTACGACCTCAACCTGCGTACGGAGACGTTCCAGGTCGGGCCCTCCGCTCTGGTCTCGCTCGGTGTTTTCGCCATGTTGGTCTATGTCGCGCTCACGACGCCATGGAAACAGGCCGTCCTCATCGAAGAGGGGCCGACGACGGCGAGGATCGGCAACATGTTGATGAAGGAATACGTGCTGCCCTTCGAGATTGCTTCGGTACTTCTTCTCATCGCGCTGCTCGGCGCAGCCATGCTGGTTCGTCGGAGGTCAGACCTGTGATACCTCTCGAGCACTATCTCATCGTCGCCGCGGCCCTGTTCTCACTGGGGCTCTTCGGCCTGCTCACGCGAAAGAACGCAATCAACGTCCTGATGTCCGTCGAGCTGATATTCAACTCGGCCAATATCAACCTCGTCGCCTTCTCGCGCTTCGTCTCGGGAGACGCGACCGGTCAGCTCTTCGCTCTGTTCATCACCGCGATCGCGGCCTGCGAGGCCGCGGTGGCTCTCGCGATCGTTATGTCTCTCTACCGAATTCTGAAGAGCGTCAGCCTCGACGAGGCGTCGGTCTTGAAAGGATAAGCCGTGGATCGCCTCGACACTATCGCCAGCCTGCAATTCTTCGTGCCGGAGATCGTACTGGTCTTCTCGCTCATGGCGGTCCTCGTGTGCGATCTGGTCGCCAAGAACCGCTCACCGATCGAGCGGCGGCTGGTCATCATCATCCCCTCGCTCATCGGTCTCGTCGTCGCGCTCTATTATGCGATCCAGCTCGCCGGCTCGCCCGTCGAGGCGGGACTTTTCAGCAACATGGTCGCTCTCGACGGCTTCGGTTCGCTCCTTCGCATCATCTTCATCGTGACCGGCATCATAGTCCTGCTCTTCACCATCCCGTCGAAAGAGCTCTCCCCGGTGCATCACGGAGAGCTGCTCGTTCTCCTGCTCGCGGTGACGGTCGCGCTCGTTTGGATGGCGAACTCCATCAACCTGCTCATGATCTACCTGACACTCGAGACGGTGTCGATCGGCTCCTACGTCATGGTGGGCTACTTGAAGACGGACAGGCTTTCGAACGAGGCCTCGTTGAAGTACATTCTTTTCGGGGCCATATCTTCGGGAACGATGCTCTTCGGGATGTCGCTTCTCTACGGGCTCACCGGAACGCTGGACCTCTACGCCATCCGGAGCGCACTCGCGAGCCAGGAGATGCTCGAGTCTTCCGGGCCGGCATTGACGGTCGTGATTCTGATGGTCATGGCGGGGATCGGTTTCAAGACCGCCGCGGTCCCGTTCCACTTCTGGTGCCCCGACGTTTACACGGGCGCTCCCACTCCGGTGACCGCGTTTCTGTCCGTCGGTCCCAAAGTGGCCGGCTTCGCCGTTCTCGTTCGGTTCTTCTACGGCGGGATGGCAGAGCGCGCCGGGGATGCCACTTGGACCGTCGTGGGCAGCGTGCAATGGCCGGCGATCCTGATCGGGGTCTCGATTGTGACCATGACCCTCGGCAATATCGCCGCGCTGCTCCAGTCGAACCTGAAACGGCTCCTGGCCTACTCGAGCATCGCGCACGCGGGCTACATCATGATGGGTGCGGTGGTGCTGTCGGACGACGGCATCCAGGCGATGCTCGCTTATATCGTCGTTTATCTCTTCATGAACCTCGGTGCGTTCCTCGTGGTCATCGCCGTGCACAATGGCATCGGAAGCTTCGAGATTCAGGACTACGCGGGTATCTGGCGCCGTTCGCCGATTCTGACCATCATCGCCGGGATTTTCCTCTTCTCGTTGATGGGCATTCCGCCCTTCGCCGGCTTTCTCGCGAAGTGGTACATATTCGCCGCCGTGATCAAGGCGGATCTCGCCTGGTTTGCCGTGGTTGGGGTGCTCAACAGCGCCATCGGGGCCTTCTACTACATGAAGGTTCTGAAAACGATGTTCATCGAGGGGGACGCCGCGCCGGAGCCGTCGTCGAAGCTGGTCATTCACCCGATCTACGCGGGTTTACTTTTTCTGCTTGTCGTGCCTAATATTATTGGTCTCCTTCTGTGGGGATACTTGGATAGAATTACCGAGTACTCGCAGAAGCTTCTAGAGGTGATATGAGCGAGTCTCTAGTCAAGCAGAGTTAGAGTTCCAGTTAAGGAGGAAATCGAGAAATGGCTTACATCATCGCCGAGCCCTGTGTCGGCACAAAAGATACCGCCTGCGTCGAAGTCTGTCCCGTGGATTGCATCCACCCTACGAAGGACTCGGATAAATTCGAGGCGGCCAAACAGCTCTACATCGATCCCGAGACATGCATCGATTGCGGCGCCTGCGAGCCGGTTTGCCCGGTGACAGCTATCTTCCCGGAGGAGGAGCTTCCCGACAAGTGGAACGAGTACATCGAGATCAACGCTCAGTTCTTCGCTTGAGCTCCGGCTAGTCTCTCTTTTCGGAACCGGGGCCTGGCGAGTAAGGTCGAGTGACGCCAGGCTCCTTCTCCCTCCTAACGAAACCGTTTCTTCTCCTGTCTGCGGGCGCGTGCGTCTATAGGGTAAAATCCGCTCGAGCCTATGAACAACGTCTGGTGTGCGGCAGGACTGCTCTTTTTCCTCGCGTCCTGTGTCAAAGATCCGGTGACGGGCAAACGCGAGCTCGTGCTCGTGAGCGAGGCAGAGGAGATCCAGATCGGGCTCCGGGCCGCCCGAGAGACCGAGGCGAGCATGGGCGTCTATCCTGACGAGGAGCTCAACGCCTACGTCGAGCGATTGGGCCTCTCGATGGCGCAGGCCTCGGAGCGTCCCGACTTGCCGTGGCGGTTCCGGGTCATCGACTCGCCCGTCGTGAACGCCTTTGCGCTACCCGGAGGCCACGTCTACTTCACGCGAGGCATTCTCGCCTACCTCGGGAGTGAAGCTGCGCTGATGGGCGTGATGGGGCACGAAATCGGCCACGTCACCGCGAGACATCACGTGGAGCAGATGTCGAAGCAGCAGCTCGCCGGTCTCGGTGTCAATCTGGGCACGGTCTTCTTCCCTGAAGTCCGCCCTTACGGCGAACTGCTGGAGGGAAGCGTCTCTCTGCTCTTCTTGAAGTTCGGGCGGGACGCTGAGCGCGAGTCGGACCGCCTCGGCGTCGCCTATTCCCTTGCGCAAGGCTACGACCCGACGGACATGGCGCACTTTTTCGCCGTCTTGAAACGTCTCTCCGGACCCGAGCGCAACATTCCCTCGTGGGCCTCGACGCATCCGGATCCGGGCGAGCGCGAGCAGACGATCCTGGGCATGGTCGCGGAGCAGGCCGGCGACACGAAAGCGCTCGAAAAGCGTCGGGACGCCTATCTTGGACGAATCGACGGGCTTGTTTTCGGCGAGAACCCGCGCGAGGGTTTCATGAATGGGAGTCGATTCGCACACCCCGAGCTCCGATTCCAACTGGAGTTCCCCGAAGGTTGGCGCGTCCAGAACACCCGGCGGGCGGTCTATTCCGCGCCCGCGGATGGCGGCGCGGCTATGCAGCTCACCCTGGCCACCGTTGCCGAGGGCACCGCTCCCGAGGCCTACGCGCTGGAGTTCTTTCGACGCCATGAGTTCGAATATGGGACCGGTGAGCGAATACGTGTGGGTCCCTTTTCGGCCTATCGGGCGCCGTTTCGCACCCTGACGAGGAGCGGTGAGCTCTATGGGGACGCTGGATTCATCGCCGACGGATCGCGGATGTACGAGCTCGTCGGTTTCACGCGGCAGAGCGCCTTTCGAAGATACTCTGCGGTCTTCCGGGACATTATCGCGAGCTTCGATCGGCTACGGGACCGGCGACTCCTCGACATGCAGCCGCTTCGTGTGAGACTTCTCGAAGCGCCTCGCACGGCGCCCCTCCTGGCTCTTTTGACGGATACCGAAATCGATCCCGAGCTCCATGAGGATCTCGCGCTCATGAACGACGTCGATCTCGACGAGACGGTCAGCTCAGGTACGCTCATGAAGGTCCTGAAGCGTGGCGAGCCTTGACAGGTCGCGGCATTCGCATCGGGACGATTTTCGGCATCCCGATCCGCATCGACTACTCGTGGCTCGTCATCGTGCTGCTCTTGACGGCGAGCCTCTCCGCGGGGTTCGGACAGAGCTTTCCCTATCTCAGTCTACTCTCGCGCCTCGCTCTGGGCCTGACCGCTTCCATGCTCTTGTTCGGATCGGTGCTCCTGCACGAGCTCTCTCACGCAGTGGTAGCGCTGCGGCACGGCGTGGGGATTCGGGGCATCACGCTCTTCATTTTCGGAGGTGCCGCCGAGATGATGGACGAGCCGAACAACGCGACCGCCGAGCTTCGCATCGCGATTGCCGGACCGATCATGAGCCTGGCTCTCGCTGTCGCGGGTTGGGGCATCTATACGGCCGGGCTCGGGCGCGCCCCCCTGCCCCTCGTAGACATGGTCGGGATTCTGGCGCGCATGAATCTCATGCTCGTCGCTTTCAACATCGTGCCGGGATTTCCTCTGGATGGCGGGAGAGTGTTGCGTGCCGCACTCTGGGGCCTGTGGGGCAGTCTGTCTGCGGCCACGCGCGTCGCAAGCGGCGTCGGATCGTTTTTCGGAACGATGGTCATCGTGATGGGCTTCCTCTGGATTTTCGCCTACGACAACTTCGTTGGGGGTCTCTGGTTTGTGCTCATCGGGTTCTTCTTGCGAAGCGCGGCGCGAACGAGCTACCAACAACTCCTGCTTCGACAGGCGGTCGAAGGGGTCAAAGCGAGAGACCTCATGTCTCTTCAGCTCATCTGGGTCAGCCCGGACATGCCCGTCGTAGAGGCTGTGGACGAGATCATGCTACCCAGGGGGCTTTCTGAAGTGCCGGTGACGGACAACGGCCGACTGCTCGGCGAGCTCTCGCTCGCGCGGCTCCGCGCCATCGATCGAAGCGGCTGGGAAAAGCTCTACGTGGCCGACGTCATGAGCCGCGAGAGCCTGACCCAGAGCGTATCGCCCGAGGAGGAAGCGCTGAAGGTCCTCATGCTTCTCGGCCAAACAGAACGATTCCTGCCTGTCGTCGAGCGGGGAGAGCTCGTCGGCGTCGTCTCGCGAAAGGAAGCGCTTCGGCGGTTGCAGCTCCGGCTCACGTTCGGCCGTTGAGGGCGGTCCCATGCCGCTGAAGTTCCTCTTCGTGACTCCGGAGGTGGCTCCCTTCGCCAAGGTAGGCGGTCTCGCGGACGTGGTAGCGCTGATATCATAATGAGAAAGTTTTTGCTCCCATGACACCTACTCGACTCATTCTCGTCGCCTTGCTCGCGGTCACCGGAGCGGGGCTCTCCGGTCTGCTGCTCCTCGAGCATCACGGAGTGCCCTTCGCCGGTGCGGCGGTGGACGGTATCTGCGGGACGGAGCCCGAAAGCGGCTGTGACGCTGTCGGGAAGAGTCGCTACTCGAGCGTCGGCGACGTCTCCCTCGCGGCGGCGGGGCTCTTCTTCTACGCATCGATGCTCGCCCTGCTCGCCCTGGCGTTCGTGACGTCCGAGACGGCGAAAAAGGCAGCCTTGAGCTGGCTCGTTCTGGCGTTCAGCTCGGTCCTCGTCGTCGACTTCGTCCTGCTCGGGGTACAGGCCTTCGCCATTCGCTCCTACTGCACGCTCTGCATCGCCACCTACATCTTGAACCTGGCTGCTTTTGCTCTCTTGTTTCCGGCTTTCTCCGAGGTATCGAATATGACCGTCAATCTGTTTCATGGCGAAGGTCGACGAACCTTCACGGTCTGGACCTGCGCGAGCTTGGTCTTGTTGTTTTTTGTCGGTGCTGTCGAGCAAGGCCTTTCCGCCGCGAGCGAGGCGCCGCAGGTAGACCTGCTGGGTGCGCCCGTCTCGATGAGTAGCGCGAGCGGGGATTCCCAGATCGGGCTCGACGAGGCGATCGCGCGGATTCGAGAGCTCGAGGAGACGCTGGACGATCCGGCAAAGTACGAGCAATATCAGGCCGCGAAGACGCTCGCGCAGTTCGAGAAGGAGCCGGTCAACGAGCTCTCGCTCGAAGACGTCCCGTTCAAGGGACCCGAAGACGCGGTCATCAAAGTCGTGGAGTTCTCCGACTTTCTCTGCCCTTTCTGCCGCGACCTGGCCACCGCATTCTCCAACTACATGCAGAGCTCGGGAGGCCGCGTCGCCATCTATTTCAAGAACTACCCGCTCGACATAGACTGCAATCCGGGGCTTTCCAGAACGGTGCACGAGGGTGCCTGTGAGATCGCGAGGGGCGCCATCTGTGCGGAGGCCCAGGACAAGTTCTGGCCCTACCACGACATGATTTTCGCCGCGCCTCCGGAGAACGCGACCAACGACGACGTCGTGCGCATCGGAGTTGCCGCCGGTCTCGACGAAACCGCCCTCAGAGGATGTCTGGCCGAGGACTCGACGCGCGACAAGTTAGCCGCTCAGATCAACGAAGCCAAACGGCTCGAGGTCCGCGCGACCCCGACCGTCTTTGTGAACGGTAAGCGGCTCGAAAAGATCGGCGGTTTCATGCACGCGATCGAGGCCGAGACGAAGCGCCTCGGCCTCGAATAGCACACCCTCGGCCCATCACCCGGTTCGCGAAGCGAACCGGGTGATGGGCCAGTCCTAGGCTTCCGCCCGATTGCCGAAGAACTCCTTCGTCAGCTTCGCCACCACGCCTCCCAGCGCGATGAGAGCGATGAGATTGGGGAAGGCCATGAAGCCGTTGAGAAGGGTTCCAATGTCCCACACGATCTGCACGGAGACGACGGCACCCACCATGATGAGGATCGTGTAGACAACACGGTACGGGAGGATGCCCTTGCTCCCCAGCATGAACTCGATGCACTTCTCACCGTAGTAGTACCAGCCGATGAGCGTCGAGAACCCGAACAGAAACGAGCACAGAGCCACGACGATGGGCGCGAAGGTGAACGCGGTGCCCAGGCTCGCGGCCGTGAGGTCTCCGCTTGCCTCCTGGTAGGCGGCATCGCTCCACATGCCGGAGGAGAGAATGATGAAGGCTGTCATGCTGCAGACGACGATAGTGTCCACGAAAACCTCGAAGACCCCCACCACCCCCTGCTCGACGGGATGTTTCACTTTGGCGATGCCATGAGCGATCGGGGCACTTCCGAGCCCCGCTTCGTTCGACAAAACCCCTCGGCTGATCCCCGCCGCGATGGCCTGCCGCACGCCTGCGCCCACGAAGCCACCGACCGCCGCCGTCGGTGAGAAAGCGTTTCCGAAGATCAATCCGAGGACCTCGGGGATCTTCGTGAAATTCAATATGACGTAGGCCATGCCCATGACGAGATAGACGACGATCATCGTAGGCACCAGTCTTTCGGCGACGGCCGCGATCCGCTGGATACCCCCGAGCAGGACCAGACCCACCACCACGGTGATCAGGGCTCCCGGAATCACTTCCTCGGGCCAGCCAAGCGGGACCCACCCCACCATGGAAACACCGGACTGGTGAGCCGCCTCGACGAACGTACGGGCGATGGTGTTGGACTGGGCCATGTTCCCGGTCCCGAGAAGAGCAGTGGCCGCGCCGAAGATGCAGAACATGTAGGCTAAGGCCCAGGAGAGTCTGGTGTTCCCCATCCCGCGCGTGATGTAGTACATGGGCCCGCTCGCCAGTTCACCCGTTTTCGTCGTCACGCGGTAGTGCACGCCGAGCACCGCCTCGGAGTACTTCGTTGCCATGCCGACCGCGGCCGTAACCCACATCCAGAAAATTGCTCCCGGACCGCCGACCAGAATCGCCGTTGCCACACCACCGATGTTGCCGTTTCCGACCGTCGAGGCCAGAGCGGTCGAGAGAGCCTGGAACGGTGTGATCGTTCCTTCTCCTTCGGTCTTCGACTTGGAGATTCCTTTCAACACCATTCGGAGTGCGGTGCCGAAGTGGCGGACCTGGACGAAGCCCGTCTGGTACGTCAGGTAGAGTCCGGCGACGACGAGGAGAAGGGGAATGAAGTACCAGTTGTAGATCCAGTTGGACAGGTAATTGACTAACTCGGCGAATCCCATGGTTTGCTCCGAACGTTAAGTTGATCCATGTCTTGGGTCCTTCAGCTAAAAAACGAGCTCAAGAAAGGCCAAAGGATGATGAGCAGAATGGCCGCGGGCGAAACGAAGCGGATGAGAAATCCCCACAGCTTGGTACTCGGAAACCACGCGTTCTCAGCCGTGAGCTCCGCGATGGATTTGTCGAGACCGAGCCGGTAGGCGACGAAAACCGAGATGAAAAAGCCGCCGATTGGCAGCGCGTAGTTGTTCCACACCAGCGCCATGAATCCGAGGAAGTTGCCTCCGATCGCCTGGGGCAGAGAGCTCAGCGAGGCGACGGCGCCGTTGCCCAGGGCGGAAGGAATGGAGAGCGCGAAGGTTCCGAGCGTCAGCAGGATGACCGCCTTCTTGCGGGGCCAGCCGTACTCGTCGATACAGTGCGAGACGGGCACTTCCAACAGAGAGATCGTCGACGTGAGTGCGGCCATGGCCAGGAGGATGAAGAAAGCCGTTCCAAAGAGCCGCCCTCCAGGAAGCGTGGCGAAAAGCTGCGGCAAGACCTGGAAGATGAGCCCCGGACCCGAGGCGCTCGGGTCGAAACCCTCGATCGAGAAGCCGGTCGGGAAGATGATAAATCCGGCGAGCAGCGCGATCACGGTATCGAGCAGAATGACCCACAGGGCTGAGACCCCGAGGTTGTCCTTTCGGCTCAGGTAGCTTCCGTAGGTAATGAGCGCGCCCATCCCGAGGCTCAATGAGAAAAAGGCCTGCCCCAGAGCGGCTGTGAGCACGTTGATGTTTGCGACCTTGCTGAAGTCGGGTTGCAGGTAGTAGGCGAGACCTTGGGCGGCGCCGGGTAGCGTGATCGCGCGAACTGCAAGAATCAGAAGAAGTCCGAAGAGAAGGGGCATGAGCGTCTTCGTGACCCGCTCGATCCCGGCGCGAACCCCGCCCAGGATGCAGGCCGCCGTCACGGCGAGAAAACCGAAGGTTAAGGAAACGCTCAATGAGCCGTTCGCCGTGAAGCCCCCGAAGTAGGCGCCAATCTCTTGCGCGTCTTGGCCGACGTCGCCGAATCCCATGAACCAGATATAGGCGACTGTCCAGCCGGCGATGACGGCGTAGAACGAGAGAATGCCCACGCCCGCCATGACACCGAGCGCGCCGACCATCCACCAGCTCGACTTCGGGGCATAGGCCTTGAACGCCCCCACGGGTCCCTTTTGAGCGCCACGCCCCAGGATGATCTCTGCGATGAAGATCGGCGCGCAGATCAGGAACACGCAGGCGAGGTAGACGAGCACGAAGACCGCCCCTCCTCCCTGTCCGACCTGCGTTGGGAATCCCCAGATGTTCCCGAGCCCTACGGCGGAGCCCGCCGCCGCCAGAATGAAACCGGCTCGTGAGCCCCACATGCCGCGTTCTGGTGCTGCCATGCGCTATGCCTCCGAGCTGGACCGCAAAGATGGGCGCGGCCTCGTTTGGAACATGTTCGAGGGATTTACTTCCCGATCGTCGAGATCTGGCCTTTGATGGTGATGCGGAAGATGGCCAGAAAAATAGCTAAGCTGAATGTCTCCAACATGATGAGAGAGTCAGGACCACGGACCCCTTCTGGGGAACCCGCAGATTCTATGCGGGCAAGCCCAGGAATTCAATGGGTTGGGACTCGAGCACGCGCATATTTAAGTCTTGGGCCCGACAAGAGGATTGGATAGAATGCCCCTTTTGTGCCGACCATGAACGCTTCGAACACATGAGGGAGGTAGTGCGTGGATAGCGTTATCTATTGGACGCCGGCATTCGGCGTCGCGGCTCTTCTGTTTGCCTGGTACAAGGCTTCATTCGTCTCCCGGCAGGACGCGGGCACCGACCGCATGAAAGAGATTGCGGGCGACATCAAGGACGGCGCCATGGCTTTCCTAAGGCGCGAGTATTCGGTGCTCGCAGTCTTTGCCGTTGCCGTGGCCGTCCTGCTCGTGATCGCCAATGCCTCCCGAGGCACGGAGCTCATCGGGCTGTCTTTCATCGTCGGGGCGGCGAGCTCGGCCTTGGCGGGAGTTTTCGGCATGCGCGTCGCCACGAACGCCAACGTTCGTACGACCCACGCCGCGCGCGAGTCGCTCTCCGGTGCGCTCATCGTCGCCTTCTCCGGTGGCTCCGTGATGGGCATGTCCGTGGTGGGGCTCGCCCTGCTCGGCCTGTCGCTTCTCTACCTCCTTTATACGAACATGTACGGCAACGATCTGGACGTCTTGCAGAACCAAGTGCTCCAGATCTTGTCGGGCTACAGCCTGGGAGCTTCTTCGATCGCGCTCTTTGCGCGCGTCGGTGGCGGAATCTATACGAAGTCCGCCGACGTCGGCGCCGATCTGGTGGGCAAGGTCGAGGCGGGCATCCCGGAGGATGATCCGAGAAACCCGGCCGTCATCGCGGACAACGTCGGCGACAACGTGGGTGACGTCTGCGGCATGGGTGCCGATCTCTTCGAATCCTACGTGGGAGCCATCATCGGGGGTATGGTGCTCGCGCTCTCCTATGTGAGGGGGCTCGAGGCTTCGGGTACGAGCGTCGCCACTCCGGCGAACTACGTCATCTTGCCGCTCGTTCTCGCGGGTTTCGGGATCGTCGCATCCATCCTCGGAACTTTCGCGGTGCGCACGTCGGAGGGCGGTAACCCTCAGACCGCGCTCAACCTCGGAACGCTCGGTGCCGGTGTGCTCATGCTCATGATCGCCATTCCGGTAACGCGCTCCCTCACTCCGGAAACGTGGGGAAGCCTCTATGGCTCGATGATCATCGGGCTCGCCGTCGGCATCGCTATCGGCTTCATCACGGAGCACTACACGGCCGAATCGAAGGCCCCGGCTCGGGAGGTCGCTTCGGCGTCTCAGACAGGCTCGGCCACTAACATCATCGCGGGGCTGGCACTAGGCATGAAATCGACGGCATGGCCGCTCATCCTCATCGCGGGCGCCATCATCGCGACCTACCGGCTCGCCGGCCTCTACGGCGTCGCCCTTGCCGGACTCGGCATGCTCGGGACCGTCGGGATTCAGCTCGCCGTCGATGCCTACGGCCCCATCGCGGACAACGCGGGAGGGATAGCGGAGATGGCCGAGCTTCCCAAGGAAGTTCGCGAACGGACGGACAAGCTCGACGCCGTCGGCAATACGACCGCCGCGATCGGAAAGGGGTTCGCGATCGGCTCGGCCGCCCTCGCCGCCATGGCGCTCATGGCGGCGTTTCAGCAACAGGCTCAAGTCGACGCCGCCGTGTTGTCACTCGCCAATCCGGTCGTGCTCGCGGGACTCCTCGTCGGTGGCATGGTGCCTTTCCTCTTTTCCTCGATGGCTATGAAAGCGGTGGGCGAAGCGGCCTTCGAGATGATCGAGGAGGTACGCCGCCAGTTCAGGGAGATCGAAGGTCTCCTTGAAGGCAAGCCGGGCGTGAAGGCGGACCATGCACGATGCGTCGACATCGCGACGGCGGCAGCCTTGAAACGAATGATCGTCCCGGGCCTCATGGCCGTCGTCGTGCCGGTCGCCGCCGGCTTCGCGAGCAAGAACTTCCTCGCGGGTCTTCTGGTCGGCGCGCTCGTGTCCGGGGTGCTTCTCGCCATTTTCATGGCGAACGCCGGTGGTGCCTGGGACAACGCGAAGAAGCACATCGAGGGCGGCGCCTTCGGTGGCAAGGGAAGCGATGCCCACAAGGCCGCGGTCGTGGGCGATACGGTGGGCGATCCTTTCAAAGATACGGCCGGTCCCGCTATCAACATCCTCATCAAGCTGATGTCGGTGGTCGCGCTCGTGATCGCGCCACTGATTCGCTAATCGAGATTCGGATTGTTCAGAATGGACGCGAGCTTCCCCGCGTCGATGCTGCCGCCGGTGAGCAAGCATACGGTCTTGCCCCGCTCCGCGAGCGGCGTGGCGAGGGCGGCCGCGACCGAAAGCGCGCCCGCGCCCTCGACCACGAGGTTGTTGCGGAGCGCGAGCGTTTTGATCGTGGCTTTGACGTCGCGCTCCGAGACGAGTCGGCTCTCGGTCGTGAGCTCACGTAGAATCGGGAACATCTCCTCGGTCATGTAGGGGACGGCGACACCGTCGCAGATCGTCTCGCATCGGACCTCGACGGGCGAGCCCGCCTCGAGGCTCTCGTGGAGCGAGGGACAGCCCGCAGGTTCGACGGCAACGAGCCGCACCTTGGGCTCGAGGTCGCGGATCGCGGCACCGACCCCGGCGAGGAGCCCGCCACCACCTACGGGGACGAAGACGGTCTCGACGCCGGGGAGGTCCTCGAGAACCTCGAGGCCAAGACTGCCGTGTCCCCTCATGACGTCGGGATTGGTCCAGGGGTGGACGAAGGCAAAGGGCTCGTGTTCCCAACCCCGTTCCTTCAGATAGCGAAACACTTCCTCGACGGGCACGAGCACGGGCTCTCCACCGTAAGCCCGGACCGCGTCGATCTTCGTACGCGGGGCCGTGTCGGGCATGAGGCTCCGGGACGGGATCCCGAAATGCCGCGCGCACCATGCGAGGGCCTGCGCGGTATTGCCCGCACTTACCGTGCTCACTCCTCGGGATCGCTCCTCCTCAGAGAAAGCGGCGACGGCCGCGAACACCCCGCGCAGCTTGAAGGAGCCGATGGGCTGAAATGTCTCGACCTTGAGGTGGATCGCCTTTTCACGGAAGTGCTCGTGCAGCGGGACCAAGGGCGTATGTCGGATGACGGATTTGATGCTCTCCCTTGCAGAGCGGATCTCATCGATGAGGGCCACGGCCAAATTGTACCGCGTCAGCGCAGGTCGCGGCCGAAGGGTAGGAGCGCGAGCGGGATCAGTTTCAGATGCTGCAACGCGAAGGGAATGCCGATGATAGTGAGCGCGCACACGAGCGCCGAGACGGCATGGGCGAGAGCGATCTCCCAGCCGAAGAGGAGGAGCCAGATCACGTTGAAGATCAGGCGCAGAGGGCTGTTGGCGTCGGGTAGCTCGACGATTTCTTTCCCAAAGGGCGCGAGAGTCGCGACGCCGATCTTCATCGTTTGGATTCCGAAGGGAATCCCGATGATGGTCAGGCAGATCAGAAGGCCCCCGAGGATATAGCCGAGTCCGGCGAGCAGACCCCCGAAGATGAGCCAGAGTATGTTGCCGAGTAAACTCATAAGCTAGTTTATATACGACTGAGCTGGCCTCGGGGTTCATTTTGGGCTAGCTTTCGACCGATGGAACTTTGGGAGCTCGTCGAAACGTCCCGCGCGATGGCGAAGACGAGAGCGAGGCTCGCGAAGCGAGACCTGCTCGCGGCGATTCTACTCAGGGCCGAAGCGAGCGAAGTGCCTCTCGTCGTCGGCTACTTGTCTGGTAACGTGCCTAGGCTCGGCCTCGAGCGGCCGTCGCGCCGCGATCGCGAAAGACCTCCTGCGGCGGGCCACGTCCGAGGAGCAGGCCTTCATTTACCGATTATTGCTGGACGATCTGAGACAGGGTTCCTTGGAAGGCGTCATGGTGGACGCCGTCGCCCATGCGGCGGGAGTTCCCGCTGCGGAGGTGCGCCGAGCCCTGATGGTCAGGGGAGAACTGGCCGTCGTCGCGGGAATCGCTCTGAGCGAGGGAACGGACGGGATCGCAAAGCTCGAGGTGGAGCTATTCCGGGCCGTGAGACCGATGCTGGCGCAGACGGCGAACGACGTCGCGGGAGCGCTCGCGACCCTCGAGACCGCGGCGCTTGAGTTCAAGATCGACGGCGCCCGCGTTCAGGTTCACAAGTTGGATGAGGAGATCCGCGTCTTCACGAGGAGCGCAAACGACGTCACCCATGCCTGCCCTGAGATCGTGGAGGCCGTGCGTCGTCTTCGTTGCGAGAGCGTCGTCCTGGATGGCGAGACGATTGCTCTCAAGAAGGACGGCAAGCCCTATCCTTTCCAGACGACGATGCGCCGTTTCGGCCGCAGGCTCGACATTGCGGCCTTGCGCCGCACGCTGCCCTTGAGCGTCTTCTTCTTCGACTGTCTGTTCCTGAACGGGAGCTCTCTCCTCGAGGCGAAGGCCTCGGAGCGGCTTCGCAGCTTGGGCGGCCTGCTGCCCCGCAAGCTCCTCGTACCGCGAATCGTCACCTCGGAAGAGTCTGAAGCGGCCCTCTTCCTCGAACGTGCGCTCGCCTCGGGCCACGAGGGCGTGATGGCCAAGTCACTCGACGCGCCCTACCAGGCGGGCCAGCGTGGCAAGAGCTGGCTCAAGATCAAATCGACGATCACGCTGGATCTGGTCGTGCTCGCCGCGGAGTGGGGAAGTGGCCGAAGGCGGGGCTGGCTCAGCAATCTGCACCTCGGGGCGCGCGATCCGCAAGGGGGCGGCTTCGTCATGCTCGGCAAGACCTTCAAGGGCATGACCGACGCGATCCTCGAGTGGCAGACGAAGCGGCTTCAGAAGATCGAGACCTCACGGGACGAATCGACCGTCTACGTTCGGCCCGAGCTCGTCGTCGAGATCGCATTGAACGACCTCCAGAAGAGTCCGCGCTACCCGGGCGGCCTCGCGCTCCGCTTCGCGCGCTTGAAAGGCTATCGCGAGGACAAACGCTCCGACGAAGCAGATACCATAGAGACCGTACGCGAGATCTATCGAAAACAAACGGGGGAGTCCCCGGACGAAGGCGCACGACAGCTCAGCTTGCTGCCAGAGACCTAGCCACTCGGGATCGGGAGCGACCTTCGGGTACGTCGCGTGGGCGAAGTGCTCGATTCGTTGCCCGTCCCTATCTAGTTGCTGCGCCGCATCGACCAGTGCTCTTCGGGGCGCTCTAACTGTGCTCCGTTCCCCAGCTGCAGCGTTTCCACGATGCGCGTCCACGCGGGCACGACCCAGTGCGCGTCATCGGCCCAGTAGTAGAACGTCATCAAGACTTGAAATACGTCGTTCGAGCCGAGCAGCCATCGCCCTCGCGCCTCTTTCGGCTCGCCGCTTCGCTTGTCAATGGAGGGATAGCTCGCCTCCGCCCAACCGAGGGTTCGGTTGGATTCGGAGCGCTCTTGGATATCGGGGTGCGAGCCCGTTTCGGGGATTTGTTCCAGGAGACGGCGTAAGAGCTCGACCACGGGTACTTCGGCGGCCTCCGCCGGCACCTTCATATAGGACACTTCGATCCGGCACGACTCCGTCGGGTCGGTGAGCACGAGATAGCCCTGGGGTGCGGGGCCCACGAGCCAGTCGCCAGGGTAGAGGAACTCGACGTTGCCGCGATCGAGAACGATGACTTTTTCTCCCATTGAGGCACCAATCTGTGTTTCGTCTCGGAAGTGATGTTAGCATCGAGAGCGTCGAGGCGGGATGCATCGGCGCTCGAATGCAACATGACTTCCGGGACGGGACACTAGCACGAGCCTTGCTCGAGGACGACGTAGCGGTTCAGACCGTCGTCGCCATCGAAGACCGCAACCGTCTCGAGCGGGAGCGTCTCGACGAGCGAGGAGAGCTCTTCCTCGTGCATCGCGTGGCAGTAGCGGTAGGTGGGCGGCTCGCCGCCCCACGTCATAATGTGGTCGCCGGGCTCGAGCTCGGTCGTATCGAGGCTGAGACCCGTCGCTTCGAGAAAGTCCGGCCACGGCACGAGCTTTCTTCGAAATCGCTCGAGCTCGTCGAACTTCCAGATGGCGAAGGCGACGAGGCCCTTCGGGGCGAGCCGCTCGCCGAGCGCCGCGAGGAGCGCCCGCCGCCTCTCACGTCCCGGTACGTGGTGCATCACCCCGAACAAGACAATGAGGTCGAAGGCTTTGTCCTCGATTTCGGGAGGGAGCGGGCTCTCCGCCATGACGAAATCGTGCTCGAGAAAGCGGCGTGTCTCGCCCTCTCCGACTCGGCGTCTGGCCTCCCCGAGGGCAAGCGGGCTCTGGTCGAGGCCGACGTAGCGCTCGGCCCGGGCTCCCAGAAACCGGGCGAAACGGCCGTTCCCGCAGCCGACGTCGAGCACCCTCGGCGCCGCGGGCAGACGTGCGAAGCATCGCTCCTCGAGCTCCTCCCACCCCCGCCAGGGCCGCTCCCGTGTCGCGCTGAACTCGCTCGCCCGCTCCCGATAGAACTGCCGATTGATGCCATTGAGAACGACCTGGGTGTCCCAATTCACTGGGGTCAGTCCTTAATAACTTGATTTCTCTGTTACTTTAGGTAACGAATATGTCCAGATATTAAGGACTGACCCTAACGAATTGCGAATGAAGTACGAATTCTATCCTGAGGAGCACGAGAGGGAGCTCCTCGCGATCATCGAGGCGGTGGAGTCGCTCGAGAAGGTGCGTAGCCGGGATTTGGACAGGCTGCTCAGGCGCTACCCGAAGAACGGCCGTGGGATGTTCTCGAAGAGCGATCTGATCGCTGGCTATCGGCACCTCGCCGAGCGCGAGGGGTGGGCCGGGACCCGGCATCGGTTCATCGAGCGCGTCCGCATGAAGCCGATACGAACGCTCAGCGGCGTCACACCGGTCACGATCCTGACCAAGCCGTTTCCCTGCCCCGGCAAGTGCGTCTTCTGCCCGAGCGACGTCCGCATGCCGAAGAGCTATCTTTCCAACGAGCCGGGCGCGCAGCGAGCGGGCAAGCACCAGTTCGACCCCTACGAGCAAACCTACGTGCGTCTCGAAGCACTTCGTGGGATAGGACACCCCTGCGACAAGGTCGAGCTCATCGTGCTCGGCGGTACGTGGTCGTTCTATCCCGAAGCGTACCAGCGATGGTTCCTGAAAAGGTCCTTCGAGGCCCTGAACGACTTTCCCAGGGGACGCAGGCTCGCGGAAGCGGGCTCGATCGACTTCGAGCGCGTCACCGAGGAGGTCGATGGCCGTCGCGGCGGCAATCCCTACAACCGAATCGTGACGGAGTCGTTCCCGTCGGAGGAGTGGAGCGCAACTTGGGACGAGCTCGCAGAGGCGCAGCGAGTCAACGAGACCGCCGAGGCGCGCTCGGTCGGTTTGTCACTCGAGACGCGGCCCGACTACGTCACGGAGGAAGAAGTCGTCCGACTCCGGCGCCTCGGTGCCACGAAGATCCAGATCGGCTATCAGAGCCTCGACGACGACGTCCTCACGCTGAACCAGCGCGGCCACGACGTCGCCGCGTCGCGACAGGCCACCAAGCTCCTGCGACAAGCGGGCTTCAAAATCCAGGCTCACTGGATGGCGAACCTCTACGGCTCCACTCCGGCGAAAGACGTCGCCGACTTCGAGCGCCTCTTCTCGGACCCCGATTTTCGTCCTGACGAGCTCAAGCTCTATCCCTGCTCCCTGATCGAGAGCGCCGAGCTCATGGTGCATTACGAAGCGGGTCGGTTCCGCCCCTACGGCGAGGACGAGCTTCTCGAGATCCTCGTAGCCTGCATGACGAAGGCCCCTGCGTACTGTCGGCTGACGCGCGTCATTCGAGACATCCCCGGCGACGACATTCTTGCGGGGAGCCGGGTCACGAACTTTCGGGCCGTCGCCGAAGAGGAGATCAAAGAGCGCGGTCTTTCTGTTAGCGACATCCGAGCTCGGGAGATCCGAGGACAGTCGGTGCCACCCGAAGCCCTGCGCCTCGATACGATTCGCTACGAGACTTCCGTTGGCGACGAGGACTTTCTCCAGTTCGTCACCGAAAACGATCGCATTGCTGCGTTCTTGCGTCTGTGCCTGCCGCGCGCGCCTTCGTTCGTTTCCGAGTTGTCGTCGAGCGCCATCGTTCGAGAACTCCACGTCTACGGCACAGCCGTGAGTATCGGTGAGCGCGACGAAGCGGGAGCGCAGCACCTCGGCCTAGGCCGGCGTCTTCTCGACGAGGCCGCGCGTTTCGCGAAAGGCGCCGGCTTCGAGAACCTCGCCGTCATCTCCTCCGTCGGCACCCGAGAGTACTACCGCCACCAGGGTTTTTCCGACGGGGTGCTCTATCAGCATCGGCCCTTGTCATGAGCTCGAAAGACGAACCCCCGCCCGCCGCGATCGGAAGCCGAGAGACCAGACGCGAAATCGCTTACCGCAGGTTCATCGGGTAGATAAGAGATCGCGATCAGGCACAATCTGACTTACACTCCGCGCGTGGGAGCTACAGTTGATCGCAGCTTGAGAGAAGGAGAATGACCATGAAAAAAGGAGCAACGCTCGTTGCCTCTTGCGTGGCCATAGCAACCATGTGCGTGCTCGTCCTTGGAGGGGAGGAGAGGTCTCAGACCGAGAGTCAACCTGACTACACCTCGCGTGTACCGAAATATACGTTCGGGGATACGCTCGAGGAGCAGGAAGCACAACTGAAAACAAATCCTATGATTCAGCGGTTTATCGAGTCGCGGAAAGAGATGGCCAGCGATCCGTATCGGCCGATCTACCATTACGTGAACCCGGAAGGCCCGCTCAACGATCCGAACGGACTCTCTTTCTGGAAGGGCCGTTGGCACCTGTTCTACCAGGGGTATCCTCCAGAGGATCCGCGCCAACACTGGGGCCACGCCGTCAGCGACGATTTGGTCCACTGGCGAGATCTCCCATACGCGATCTACCCCAATCCCGAACGGGCTGTTTTTTCAGGCTCAACTCTTGTTGAACAAGACCGTGTGATCGCGATGTATAACGGGACCAGGGTCGGTACTATGGTAGCCATATCCAACGACCCTCTGCTGTTGAACTGGGAGAAGGTAACTGGAAATCCCGTTATCCCCCTAAAAAATCCGGACGGAACCGTCCCGTTTTATGCGGGGAGAGATCCGAATATCTGGAAGAAAGACGGCATGTACTACTCCCTTCAGGGAGGGGCCTTGCCGGGACCTGGCGGTACGCGAGTTCGGGCCAATTTTCTGCTCCGCTCGACAGACCTGACGACATGGGAGTACCTGCACCCCTTCGTCGAGAACGATCGTTACTCACTGGTGGGTGATGACGGGTCCTGCCCGTACTTCTGGCCGATCGGCGACCGGCACATTCTCCTGTACTTTAGCCACATGAGCGGAGGAAAGTATCTGCTCGGGGACTACGACAAGCAACGCGACAAGTTTGTTGTGACCGCAGGCGGGGACTTCAATTTTGGACCCTTCGCACCCGCGGGCGTGCATGCGCCGTCCGCTGCGCCAGACGGTAAGGACGGAGTTGTCGTTGTTTTCAACATGAATTCGGGCAAGCCTACCAAAGGCTGGAACCAAATCATGACATTACCGCGTCGCCTGACGCTCGTCGCAAAGGACGAACTAGGCATCGAGCCCGCAGGAGACATCGAATCTCTGCGCTACGACCATCAGCACGTCGACGCAATGACACTCCCGGCGAACCAGGAAGTCGTGCTCGAGAATGTCCGGGGCAACGCAATGGAAATCATCGCTGAAATCGATCCGAAAAATGCCCCGATGGTCGAAATGAACGTATTGCGTTCCGCGAATAGCGAAGAGGTTACTCGGATCATGTTCTTCAAGAACCGGGCCTACGATAGAAGTGGCTGGCCAGATAAACGAGATAGGGACTTGATTACGATCGATTCATCTCGATCGTCTCTTCTCCCGGATGTACTCTCGAGAGCTCCCGAGACGGCCCAGGTTTTCTTGGACGATAACGAGCCGCTCAAACTACGCGTATTCATAGACAGGAGCGTCGTCGAGGTGTTTGTAAACGGGAAGCAATGCGTTGCGCTGCGCGTCTATCCCGGCCGCGAGGACAGCGTCGGCGTGTCGCTTCGTTCCCAGGGTCAGGACGCCGCGCTGAAATCACTCGACGCATGGCAGATGAAGAACATATATGAATGAAGAGTTTTCATGAGATCCACGTCAAAGAACCGCAGATACATTCAGGGAGGTATTGTTGTCAGAAGAACGCTGCCAATACTTGTAGTTCTTGGCTTTCTGACTTCCTGCTCCAGTTCAGACCAAGAAACAGCAACTTCGATTGCTCGAGACACGACGTCGATTCTTTCCGTGTCTCCTGGTACGTGTGATATCTCCCGGGGCCTCTTCGTCAAGCAGATTGACGGTGGCGAGCCTATCGCTATCAACTTCCATCCTTTTGCTGTCAAGTATCAAATCGAGGACTTGCAGACCTCGCTGTCATTTTCAGAATCGTTGGATCCCTTCATCCCCGTTACACCTGAATCCTTGCGTATCTCAAAAGCGTCTCTCGAGTTTGAGCCATCTGGTAATAGAAACACAACATTAGCCGAAACGTTTGGGTTCTCGATTCACGAATATCATCGTCAAGCCTTGAGTGTGTCTTCGACGGATCAAGTTATCGCCATCCATAATGGAAGATCTCCAGTGCCGGTAAGCCTGGACATTTCTTTGAATATTGATTTCGTATCAGGCCCAAATTGCCTGATTAGGTTAGCCGAAAATTACAGCAGACCTCTTGATGCCTATCAGGACCCGACTCTTCTTGTTCCGGAAGACCTACGGCCCGATTTCTCGAAATGGTCACGCTTTGCATCAATGGAGCTACCCGAGCCAACCGCTCAGGCGGTCGCCCTGGCGGCTAGCTGGTGGGAGGATTATGACGCAGATGGAAACTATACGCATGGAGACGGCGTCTATGTAGACTTGTACGTACATAAACGAACGGCACCAATCAGAATGGGTTTCTTTGGTGATGTATCCGAAGAGAATATTCGTGACTATCGTGATGCACTAGAAATTCTAAAAGTGATAGCTCCGTCCCTCGATATTGGCTTTGCAACTTCGATCGATGAAGTCACCTTGCCCATTCATTTTGTTGGCAACTGTTCAGTTGAGAAATTGGGAGAAAGGCTTCATGGCGAAGGCTGTAAATACGTCGGATCTTATTCCTTTCCATACAGACCCGATCATTTACCTGAAGCGTATGAAACTCAGCGTGGCTTCATTTCGGATCCGTCCCGCTTCCCGTGGAAATAAGAATGGCGTAACCTCCGGTTAAGAAAAACCAAACCACGCCTGTAAAGGCGAGGAGGAGGATTACGCCATGAAGAAGCCTACCACCATATCGAAGGAGTCTGTAAGCGAGTATCGGGAGTTCGTCCAACTTCGGCTGCGTAAGCGGGTACTGGAGGCAATCGAGGTCGTGCTCGAGGAAGAAGTCGACCAAGCGCTGGGGTGTGGTAGCTACGAGCGTGCGGAAGACCGCCGTGGATATCGCAACGGAGCCGAAACCCGTCGCGTGACGACGTCGGTGGGAACTCGCGAGCTCCGGGTGCCACGAGCCCGCGTGCGAGACGAGGAAACGGGAGAAACGACAGAGTTCAGGAGCGAGCTGTTGCCCCGGTACGCGCGCCGGACTCGTGAGGTCGACGAGGCGATCTTGGGGACCTACTTGTCGGGCGCGAATAGCCGCCGGATCCGCAAAGCGCTGAAACCACTGCTCGGTGAGGAGCACCTATCGAAGAGCGCGGTGTCTCGCGTGGTTAGCCGGCTGAAGGAGCGCTTCGAGGAATGGCAGAACCGTGCTCTCAGCGAGGAGGTCTACGCGATCGTTTACCTGGACGGCTTCCACCTGAAAGTGCGGATGGCGAAACGTGTGATCAGCGTACCCGTACTGGTCGCGCTCGGGGTCGCGCCAGACGGGCAGAAACGTCTGTTGTCATTGCGTCTGGCGGTGAGCGAAGCCTCGACGCATTGGGGCTCCGTGCTGGAGGGACTCCAGGCTCGAGGACTCCGGGCTCCCAAGCTAGTGATCAGCGACGGCCACAAGGGGCTGGCGAAAGCGCTGGAGAAGTGGCCGGGGTGCCGGTTGCAGCGATGTACCGAGCACAAGCGCGCCAACTTGCTCCAACATTGCCCGGCGCACGCACGCCGTGAGCTCCGGCGTGACTACAACCGGATCGTCTACGCCAAGAACGGGATCGATGCTCGCAAAGCCTATGACGAGCTCGTCGCCAAGTGGACGCCTCTCGCGCCGGCCGTCGTCCGAAGCCTAGAGGAGGCCGGTAATCAGCTGCTGACCTTCTATGAATTCCCTCGTGCCATGTGGAAATCGATTCGAACGACCAATGCTCTGGAGAATCTCAACCGCGAGTTTCGACGCCGGACGAAAACCCAAGCGTCGTTCTCCAGCGAGGAGTCCGCGGTCGCTTTGCTGTTTGGGCTTATCGCCTCTGGCCAGATTCAACTACGACGCATCGACGGCTACCAACGTCTGAGCGAGGTTCTCGAACACGCGGAGGTTGCCGCCTGATCTGATACCCTGATGACGGAGTGGAGGGCGCCGTTCTTTTTCCACGGACCTCGGGACACATCCTTCATTTCACAAAACAGCTCCTCGGATCGCAAAGCAAGAAGGATGACCAGACGCAATGCAGTCTTCCATGAATTCGGACACGCTCTTGGAGTACATCACAACTATTGCGAATATAGTCAAATGCGATCTCCTAATAGCAAAACTACACAACCCACAAACTGGGGAGCGTTAGATCTTATGGCAATAGCAGCTATCTACAATCAGGCAGTGAAACCTGGAGCAAGCTACTCGTCTGATTATGATGAAGGAACAGAATATTTTCATGGTGAGACACTTGATTCCATGCGTGAAGCACTCGGGATTGCTGCTGATGCATCATGGGAAGCGATGAGAACCGACCGACAGCTCATGTGCCAGAGAGTCGATACAGGCTTTTGGGCCGAATTCGCTGAAGCTACAGAAGAGTTAGGAGGAGCGCGCCAAGACTTGATTGCGGAAGCACCCCCTAGTCGAGCTGTCAGCCATGCTTCCTGCTCCAGAATTCTGTCCCCAGCTCTCGACGGTGGCGATAGCGCTTCAACGCGTAGGCTTGCCACCCGTCGAAGGAACCCTCAGCCCGAACGAAGCGCGAGGAGGGCAGTGAAGGAGCCGTCGGCCCATGAAGTGCCGGGAAGTTCTCTGATAGTCCCCAGTCCGTCTGCTAGGCTGGGATCAACGACCCAGCTCCAATCCAACGACCCGCAGGAGCCATGACATGGAAAACTCGATGCAGGTATCCCTGGACAGTCTTCTCGACCAGTCGCGCCGCGTGCGCGTCATCGAAGACGGCGTGGACCGCGGTCGGCTCATGGGCACCGAGATTCTTCTCGACACCGACGACCCCGATGCTCTCGCCGGGCTGCGCGGGGCCCTCCGCATCGTCGGTCCGTCGGAACCCTGCCTGTGTGCCGGCGATCCGACCCTGGAGCTGATTTCCAGCTCCGGTGAGTCACTCGCACTGATAGGGCTTCACCACGGGTTCGCCATTCGATGGAGCAAGGGAGATGCAGGACTCGCGAACGGCCGGCCTCTGCTCGATTGGCTCGCCGAGCATGGCGTGAGCGGCCCCCTCGAAACGGTCATCGAGGATTAGCGTCGCCGGGAAGCAGGGAGGAGCTCGTCCGAGCGGTGGTTCACCGCGATGCCCGCCTGTCTCGAGCCGTATCGGGATCTGACCCGGACGTACAGTTGGGATGCGCGGGCCCGGCAAACGCTCCTGCAGGCGCTCAGCCGAGCGCTACCGGAGACTGCCGAGAGAGCTCGGGCGCTGTTCGAGTGGTTCGGTAGCCGTTCCGGGTCCTGGCACAACTCTCCCGCCTACGAGCGCCTTCCCCAGGAGCTTCTGCACGACATTCCCGTACCCGAGCTTGCGGCGGCGCTCGACTCGGACGCGATTTCGGCAGAACATCTGGAGGGGGCGTCCCGCTATTTCGCGGTAGGGGTGCTGCACGACAACGCGAAAGTGATCGAGGTCGACCAGATACCCGAGACGGTCAGGCAGCGCCTTCTGGAGCACAGCCAGAAGTCCGAGCACGAGAACAACCGGAACGTGGCCTTGACCGTATTCCGCTAGGTGACCGAGGCGGTTCGGGAGAGCTTGCGAGAGGACCTAGTCCTCCGATAGCATCGCGCCGACCATGCATCGGATGTGGTGCTCGAGCGTAGTCGTTATGGCGATATCTGGCTGTCACTCCGGCCCTTCCTGGCCTTCGATCGAAGAGAAGATCCACTCGGACTTTCCCGACGTCGCGCGCATCACGCCCGAAGAGCTCGAGGCGAAGCTCGAGGCGCGCGACGGGCCCAAGCCCCTCCTTCTCGACGTCCGAGAACCGAAAGAGTACGCGGTGAGCCACCTCCCGGGTGCGATCCGCGTCCAACCTGGCTCGGACGCTTCGGAGGCGTTCGCCTCGATCCCCAAGGACACTTCTATCGTCACCTATTGTTCCGTGGGCTACCGCTCGTCCGAGCTCGTCAAGCGTTTGATGGAGCAGGGCTTTGTGAACGTCGTCAACCTCGAGGGCTCAATCTTCGCGTGGGCGAACAAGGGCTATCCGGTCGAGCGCGACGGGGCCGTCGTCGAGCAAGTCCACCCCTACGACGCGGAATGGGGCGAACTGCTCGACTCGAAGCTCCATGCCTATGAGCCTTCAGACCCGTAGTTTCTTTCCCTTCTGCTAGTATGGGACAGCGATGGATAGCACCATGCGCCTGATCGCCCTGTTTTCTTTGCTCGCCGCGTCCGCGACCACATCCGCCCAAGACCCGTCCGAACAAGACCCGCGCGCGCGCCACGATGGACGGATCCGATTCGAGGTCAAAGTCGAGACCGTCAATCTAGACGTCGTGGTGACCGACCGGCGTGGCCGCTTCGTGCCGGGACTGAAGGCCGAAAGCTTCGAAGTTCTGGAAAACGGGACTCCCCAGGAGATCCAATTCTTCACCGCGCAGTTCACGCCCGTCACGACGCTCCTCTTGCTGGACTCGTCCTCGAGCATTCGCTCGAACTTGAGCGCGATTCAGACGGCGGGGTACCTCTTCGCGAGCCATTTGAGCGAGGGAGACCTCGCGCGCATTGGCCTTTTCAACAACGCCGTTCGCTTCGGGTCTCGCTTCACGGACGATATCGAGGAGCACTTCGGCATTCTCCGATCGATGAAACCGGTGGGCAAGACGGCGCTCTACGACGCCATTGTCGAATCGCTCGCGGAGCTCGTCGAGGTCGAAGGACGGAAATCTCTTCTTCTCTTCACCGACGGCGACGACGCGGGCCCCGCGCAGCAGGGCAGCCGGTCCACGATCGAAGAGACCATCGAGAGCGGCAAGCGATCAAAGGCGACCATCTACACGGTCGGCTTCACCGGTTGGGGGCCAGACGGGAGCTATAGCGTGAATCGGCCTTTTCTCACGAACTTGGCCGAGGCGAGCGGGGGTAAGGCGTTCTTCCCCGAAGACGTCGATCAGGTCAAGGACGCCTTCGCCGAGGTGCAAGAGGATCTTCACCGGCACTACCGGATGGCCTACGTACCTTCCATTCCCATCGCGTCCGAGAACGAATGGCGGGAAATCGTCGTGACGGTTCGCGGCAGGGAAGATCTCACCGTGCGAACCCGCCAGGGTTACTATTCCCGCACCGACGAATCTCCCTGAGGGTGTGTGCTCGACCGGCTCGGGAGAGCGGTGATACCTAGCTTCCGCATTCGGGATCGTAGCGTGTTGGGTCTCGAGCCTCGACGCCGCGAGAGTCCTTCGAGTTGCCGCATCATACTCAGGCTCTGCCTGGTCGCACTGGTTTGGGCTCATGCGTCCGGGATGGACGCCCAGGGAATCGAGGACTACGACCGGATTCGAGCCGGAAAGCGCGTGGAGGCCGTTCGGATCGATGATCCGATCGTGCTCGATGGTCGTCTCGACGAACCGGCGTGGCTGCTCGCCAAGCCGGCCGTGGAATTCTATCAGCAGGCACCCGACGAGGGAGAGCTGGCGAGCTTTCCTACCGAGGTGCGCTTTCTTTACAACGACTCGATGCTCTACGTTGGGGCCATGCTCTACGATGACGAGCCGGACAAGCTGATCGTCAACGAGCTCTCACGCGACTTCCTCGGCCGAAACAACGATTCTTTCTCACTGGTTCTGGACCTGTTTCGCGATCGACAGAACGGTTTCACTTTTACATCCAATTCGCGCTGCGCGAAGCGAGACACGCAGGTCTTCGACAACGGAGGACGCGATCCCAACTGGAACGGCGTCTGGTTTTGCCGTGCTGAGGTTCTCGAGAACGGCTGGAGCGTGGAGTATGCCATCCCGTTCAAGGGACTCCGGTTTCCAAGCCGAGAGGTACAGGAATGGGGACTCCAGATGTCCCGGATGATCCGCCGCAGGAATCAGAGATCGATGTGGTCACCGGTCCCCCGACCCTTCGGCTACAATCGTGTTTCGGATGCAGGGGTACTGACAGGGATCCGCGCGCCGAGCTCGGGAAAGAACTTTCGGGTGAAGCCCTACGCCAAGGCGGGGGTCGACCGGGGGCTGCAGGAAGCAGACGAGTGGAGCGGGGATGGCGGCGTAGACGTCAAATGGGGCCTCACGTCCTCGCTGGTGCTGGACGCAACCTACCGCACCGACTTCTCCCACGTGGAAGCTGACGCCCAGCAGATTAACCTGACTCGTTTTAGCCTCTTTTTTCCTGAGAAGCGGGAGTTTTTCCTGGAGAGCCCGGGAAGTTTTCAGATAGGTCTTAGCACTCCGGGTGGTGAACGTCGGAGGGATCTCCTTCCCTTTTTCAGCCGACGCATCGGTCTGTCTTCAGAAGGTCAGCCCATACTCGTTGTGGGCGGCCTACGCCTGACTGGGCGACAAGGTCGTTGGGGAATCGGTTTGCTCAACATGCAAACCAGAGATTTTGAGGAACCGTCGGGAGACGTGCGGCCGGGCGACAATTTCACCGCCATCCGGATGACCCGCACCCTCACGGAAGAAACGGCGTTAGGAGGCTTCTACTTCGGGAGAGAATCCAACGGGATGCCGGCCCACAACCGTGTCGCCGGGTTTGATTGGCTGACCCAACCGAGCTCTGCGCTCCGGATAGAGGCCTTTGGGATGCACAGTACGACCGATGCGGTGAGCGGTGACTGGGCGGGACGGGCTGGATTCAGCTACGACGGTAACACCAACCGCGCGTACCTCTTTCATCTTTATGTCGGAGACGAGTTTCGACACGATTTGGGCTTCGTGCGACGCAAAGATGTCGGGCTGAGCTTCGGAAAGTACGAGAAGATCGTGCGCCCCGATTTTGGCTCGCGTTGGGTGCGCGAGCATACCTTTGGCGCTGTCCTGGAAGCAGTTCAGGACAGCGGCTACCAGGAGCTGCAGACCCGCATCGCCGGTTTGAGATACTCCATGGAATTTCAAGAAGGTGGAGTTCTTTCGGTTAATTACGATAACACCTACGATCTTCTGAGCGAACCCTTCGACATCCGCCCCGGGGTGGTCATTCCGGAAGGCACGTACAACTACGGAGAGATCGCGATCAACTATCGATCGGATACGAGTGCTGTCCTTTCGGGAACCTTCCAGGTTGCAGATGGCTCCTTTTGGAGCGGCGAGCGCACTACGATAGGCGGCGGCCTGCGAGTGCGTTTCAACGAGCACGTCGCGCTGAGCGGGAGTGTGGAACGCAACAGTGTGGATCTACCCGAGGGGTCCTTCACTACCCATCTAGAGACGATGAACTTGGAATGGTCCTTCACGACTCGCATGTTTCTGAATACTTTCGTGCAATACAACGCCGATACCGACACGTGGCTCTCTAACGTTCGCTTCAACCTCATCCACCATCCGCTGAGTGACCTCTTCGTGGTCTGGAACGAGACTCGCGGTCCAGATCTGAAGCTCCGCTCCGTGATCGTCAAGTACACTCACATGTTCTCCCTGTGACGCGGAAGTGCCCAACCTTCTGAGTTGTCAGCGACCACATTCACTTCGTAAACCGCCTCGCGATAGTAGTAACGAATCGTTCTACCCTCGGCGCGAACCTCACCGCGGAAACTGCGGGAGATTCGGCGTCGTCTGGGCGCGCACCGGCAGCCGGGCGACGTTGGCGGCCATGGCGAGGAACGTGTAGTACGCGTTGACGCCAATCAGATCGATGATGCCCTGCTCGCCGAACGCGGACAGTGCCTGGGCGTAGGTCTCGTCGCTGACGCTGCGTGTGCGGTGCAGCTCGTCGATGAAGTCGTAGGCGAGCGCCTCGTCTTCGGCCATGCCGGTGGGCCGCTGGCCGTACAACAGCGCCTTGGTCGTCTCCGGGCTCACGCCCTCTTGGAGCGCCCGCCGGCAATGGACGTTCCACATATACTGCTGCGACCACTGTCGTGCCGTGATGATGGTGACGAACTGCTTGATCTTGTGCGGGAGGGACGACTCGAACTGCAGGTAGTAACCCAGCTTCACCGTGTTGATGAGCACCTGGGGGCTCCGGAGTAGTGCGATGTAGGGACCGAAGACGCCGCGCCTACTGCTCCCCCGCACCTCGTGGAACTCGGTGACCGTATGCTTCTGAGCTTCCGTCAGCTTGTCTTCCGGAATCGGCGGCATCCGAATGGGAAGGGGCGCAACCCCCGGCCCGCTGCAGCCCTCGGCAATCTGCTCCGGCGTGACCTCTCGCCTTCCCGTTTCTTGCACCGCAGCGACCGCGAGCACGGACGATGCAACGACCAATGCGATGCTCAAATATGCGAGTCGAACTTTCATGGAAACCCCTCTCCCGCGATTGCGGCACCCCGCTTATATACAGATAGACTTCAGGAGGCAACCGGGAACCAAGCCGGTTGACTCCGCTCGAGCAGAGTGCCGATGCCCGTACGCGACAAGTTCGGGACGTCAGCACCATCATGATTTACACCCACGTCCTTGACCGCGGGCCCTTCGCCGTCCGAAGCCCTTTCGACGAGGCATAGAACCACCCGCCACCGACCGCGGCAGTGGTCGAGCCGAACCCGATCCACCGATCTCGCCCCGTCTGTCTCAATATCCAGCAAGATCTCGCAGTGTTATCGGTAGTACCTCATCCGCCACCCGCCTAAACCAGGCGGTCGAAGCTCCTACTGCTCCGACTCCTACTCCGATACTGAGGATCCAATCGACCCCGCACCGAATGTCCTATATTCTTTTCGTTGACTTATTAGTTCGCCGGACAATGAGAATGAACGTGTTCGACAGCGAGTAGCTCCATGGTAGACCAACAAGCGGTACAGGACGCAGAGCACCTTCGGCTACTCTCCATCTTCCACTACGTAGTCGCCGGCCTTCAGGTGCTCGTAGCCTCATTCCCCATTCTTCACCTTCTCGTGGGAGCCGCAATGGTGTTCGCGCCGGATTGGCTCGGCGAGGAAATGAAAGGAGAGCCTCCGCCCACAGCATTGGGTTGGTTCTTCATGGCTTTCGCGAGCGGGTGGATTCTGTTCGGATGGACTCTAGCGGCATGCCTCGTCATCGCGGCTAGGAGTCTGGCGCAGCGGAAGCGATACCTTTTCTGCCTGGCCGTCGCCGGTGTTGAAGCGGCCATGTGCATGCCGTTCGGGACGGTGCTCGGCGTCTTTGCGGTCATCGTTTTGGTTCGTCCATCGGTGAAAGAGATGTTTGAAAACCGTGGCGATGACGGGACCGGGTCAGACCGATTGGACGCGGCTCATGAGTCACCCTCGGAGCCCGAGCCACGCAGTTGATTCGCGTCGGGTGCAGGGACGTGGCCACACCACGTCCGACTGGCGGTATGATTGCTCTTCAGATGTTCATGTCAACGGCTCGCCGGCCACCAAGGGTGGCCACGCCGCTGACCCGTATCGTTTAGGCCGACAACAATGACCGCGGACAACCTTCGGCGGGCATTGGCTGCAGCCCGAGAGGAGCTCCAGCAGGCGACTCGCGCCCTGGCACCTAGACATTCGGGTGGCGAGCTGGCCCGATACAATGCTGCCACGGCTAGGTGCAACGCTCTCGAGCGGGAGCTCGCGAAGTCACTTGGACAAGAGTACGCCGTTCCTCTCGAATGGCCTCATCCCTGGGATACCGGTGCACCGATGCCACACGTCTCTTCTCTTCCACGACGAAATGTTTGAGTGCATCGCGAAGGGCTTCGCGATTGACAGGAAGCGGACCACTTTTTCTGAGGCGCTTGGCAGTTGCGTCGCACGCCTCTTGCGCTGATCGGGTTCTGCGTCACTACTTCTTTTCGCTTGATCGGTTATTGTGGCTGATACGCCGGCGACTCGGATGCAGCCGGTGGACGGTGCCGACTCCAGACGAGGTATCGATGCTACGCAACTGCCGTTTTGTCTTCGTCGGACTCATCGTTCTCAGTGGCTGTGTGGAGGTGGTAAGTCCAGTTATCATCGGCACCAAGGTCACGAGCGTGGAGCCCGCCGATTGGGAAGGTACGTGGCTCGGGCCAGACGGTGTAGAGGTTACGCTGGAGGTCATCGACTCTAAAGGAGGGACCGTCGCTCTATCGTGGAGTGAGGGAACAGACAACGAGTCTACGCGCATCCGGTCTATGGGCTATTTTCGAGGTATGAGTGGTTTTCAGTTTGTTAGTGTGGAGAAGTGGCCGGCCGAGCCCGTAGTAACTGGATACGTTTGGGGACGAGTCGAGAAGAAGGGCGATGACTTGATCATCGTACCTCCTGCGCCCTGGTTGTTTCGCCGCTTTGTTGAAGAAGGTACGCTTCAGGGTGAGACGACTCCGAGGGGAGTAGTGTTGCGCGATGTCCATACGACCGACATCGACCTTCTCCTCATGAAATGGCGCCGCTTCTTTTTCGACGAAGAGAACGTTTTGGTGTTCAGGAGACTCGAAGACTAGCTGGCTAACACCACGCGCTGCTGACTACTGAGCCAACGCGTCCGCTACCATGGCGGGCGCGCACGGACAGAGAATCCTGCGCCTCGTGGCATCGCTCACTCGGGAAGGTCCGCTAGATCGAAGCCCTCCCCGAGCTCGGGAACGAAAGTCCGGCTTCCGATCTCCTCGCGCAGCAACTGCGCGAATGCCTTGGACGATTTCGGCTCGCCGTGGGTGATGAAAATCGACTTCGGGGTCGTCTCCGCCGAACGAACCCAACGGAGGAGCTCGTTCCTGTCGCCATGGGCTGAAAGTCCGCTGATCGGAATGAACTGGGCCTTCACGGGAACGTCCTGCCCGTGCACACGGACGGTCTTTACTCCGTTCATCATGGCGCGCCCGCGAGTCCCTACGGCCTGGTAGCCCACGAACACGACGAGATTGCGCTGGTCGGGTAGCAAACGCTTGAGATGATGCAGCACTCGCCCCGCCGTGAGCATCCCGCTCGAAGAGATGACGATGCGAGGGCCGTGAAGTCGATTGAGCGCCTTGGATTCGTCGACCGACCGGTGGAACTGCACGTTTCTGGGAAAGAGTCGGCTGCGGCCGTCGTCAAGGAGGGATTCGTCGAGGCTCAAGTCTCGAATGTGATCGCTATAGATGCGCGTCGCGTCGACCGCCATCGGGCTGTCGATATGGATCGGCACGTCGGGGAGCTTCCCGGCGTTGATGAGCTCACGCAGAATGAGGGTGACGAGCTGAGAACGGCCTACGGAAAAGGAGGGAATAAGTACCGTTCCCTTGCGCTCGATGCAGTCGATCAACGCCTCTCCGATCTGATCTTCCATCGGCGTTGGTCGATGCTCCCGGTCGCCGTAGGTCGACTCGATCACGAGCACGTCACATTCGGGCCGCGGATCGGGATCCGAGTGCAGAGGAGCGCCGTAGCGGCCGAGATCGCCGCTGAAGACGACCTTGAGCTCGCCTTCGTGGTCCCTCAGATGCACTTCGACCATCGCCGCGCCGAGGATGTGCCCCGCGTTCAAGAAACGCGCGCGAACCCCTTCGCCAGGGGAGATCCATTCCCCGTAGTCGACCGGGGTGAGGAGCTCGATGGCTCGCTGCGCGTCAGCCGCCGTGTACAGGGGGAGCGCGGGCTTGTGCTTGCTGAAGCCCTTTCGATTCGCGTAGGCGGCGTCTTCTTCCTGTATCTTGGCCGCGTCCATGAGCAAAAGCTTGGCGAGGTCGAGCGTTGCGGCCGTGCAATAGACGGGACAGCGGAGCCCGTTTTGAGCCAATCGAGGCAGATAGCCGGAGTGATCGATGTGGGCGTGCGTGAGTAGGGCGAAGTCGAGCGCGTCTGGCTCGAATCGGGACCGCTTCCAGTTCATCTCCCGGAGCTTTTTCAGCCCCTGGAACATGCCCGCGTCGACGAGGAAGCGGCTGCCCTTGGCCTCGAGGAGGAAGCGCGAGCCCGTCACCGTGCCTGCCCCGCCGTGGAACGAAAGCTGCGGGCTCACGAGGCCAGGTAGTTCTTCAAGGCGGGATAGTCGACGCCTAGCTCGTCGATGCGTTCCGGTTTCTCTTCAACGCTCCGAAGGGCGTCGGGGAGGGGGACGCTCGAGCCGATGACCGCTTCAACAGTCTCCTTGAACTTGGCCGGATGGGCCGTGCCGAGGAACACGGCGGAAGCCTCGGGGCCCTCCTCGGCCTGACCATCGAGCGCACCGAGATAGCCGACGGCTCCGTGGGGGTCGAGGAGATAGTCATGACCCTTGTAGACTTTGCGAATCGCCGCCCGGGTGTCGTCATCGGTATGGGCGCTCCCGATCAAATCCTTCTTGAGGGCCTGGCGCGAGTGGCCGTAGAGCCACTGGATCCGTGCGAAGTTGCTGGGATCGCCGACGTCCATGGCATTGGTAATCGTCTGGATCGAGGCGCGAGGCCTGAAGATGCCGCTCGCCAGGTACTCGGGAACGACGTCGTTCACGTTGGTCGCCGCGACGAAGCGCTCAACCGGAAGCCCCATGCGCTTGGCCAGCAGTCCCGCTGTCAGGTTTCCGAAATTGCCGCTCGGGACGGACACGACGAGGGGACTTCGAGCGTCCTCGGGCAGTTGCGAGTACAAGTGAAAGTAGTAGAACGACTGCGGTAGAAGGCGCCCCACGTTGATCGAGTTGGCCGAGACGAGGGGACGGTTCTCGCTGAGCTCCCGATCGGAGAAGGCGCTCTTTGCGAGCCGCTGACAGTCGTCGAAGTTCCCATCGATCGAGACCGCGTGGACGTTGTCGTGAAGCGTCGTGAAGAGCTTCCGCTGGAGCGGGCTGACTTTGTCACGCGGGAACAGAACAACCACACGAATGCCGGGCAGGCGGTGATAGGCGTGGGCGACCGCGCTTCCCGTGTCGCCCGATGTGGCCACGAGCACCGTGGCTTCCTCATCGCGCCGGCTCAAATAGTGAATCATCAGACGCGCCATGAAGCACGCCCCGACATCCTTGAACGCGAGCGTCGGCCCGTGGAACAGCTCCAGGCAATAACGATTCTCGTCGACGGGAACGAGCGGGATCTCGAAGTTCAGCGCATCTCTGACTATCGCCTCGAGGTTGGTCTCACCCAGGTCCTCGCCGAACAGCTGCTCCGCGATCGCAAGCGAGGTCTCCGCGAGCATCTTGCCCTCGGGAGGCTCGAGCTCGGGCAGCGTTTCGGGAATGTAGAGACCTCCATCCGGTGCCGGCCCGGCGAACAGAGCTTGCTCGAGCGATATGGGAGGTGCTTGACCTTCGGTGCTTACGTAGCGCATGGCTCAGTCTTTTCTTCGAGAACGTAGGCGCCTCTCGCGCTCACCGTCGAGACGTAAACATCGGTCGCGATTCCCGCAGACTCCATGAATGCGTCGGACATCTTTTGAGAGGCGATATCGGCAGTCTCCCGGCCACGGCACAGCGCGAAGACCGAGGGGCCGGATCCCGATAAACTGCATCCCAGTGCTCCGGCTCCGAGCGCGGCGCGTTTCACGGCGGTGAAGCCGGGCACGTAGTCGGCACGGAGTGGTTCAGCGATATGGTCCACGAGCGAGCGAGAGATTAGCTCCCAGTCCTGAGTATACAGCCCGGAGACGAGCGCACCCAGATTCGCCCACTGAGCCACCGCCTTTTTCAACGGTACGCTCTCCCCGAGCAGGATTCTCGAGTCGCGCGTCGAAAGCTCGACGTGAGGATGCACGACGGCGACGCTCATGCCGTCGGGGACTGGCAATTGGATCACGTCGGGCGGATTCGCGGTGCGAGCGAGAACGAGGCCCCCGTAGAGGCAGGCGGCCGCGTTGTCCGGATGGCCGCTTCCCGCAACGAGCCGCTCGCCCGCCATCGCCGCCGCCAAAAGCACTTCCAATCCCACGTCGAGATCCAGGAGATGCTTCGCCGCCACCACCCCCGCGACGGCGCTCGCCGCGCTGCTTCCCATGCCGCTCGCGAGCGGCAACCCCTTGGTGAGCGTCAAACGGACTCCGATCGACTCGAGGCCCTCGTGCTCGAGGAGCTTCCTGACCGCGACGGTCGCGGTATTCTGATCCGCGTTTCGCGGCAGTCTCTCCGAGTCGCCCTGGATTTTGGCGAGGTGGACGCCGGGCGTCTCGGCGAGCGAGATTTCGACCCGGTCGCCAGGTGCCTGGAGCGCGAGCCCGAGCACGTCGAATCCACAGGCTAGGTTCGCGACGGTTGCGGGAGCAAAGACCTCGCAGGCTTCGTTTCGCGTCATCCAGTCGTCATCGATGCCTTGGCCACACCCTGGAGGAGACCTCGTGCGACGGCGAGCTCGGCGAGAAGGAGGGCGCCACCGGCCGCGCCCCGAACCGTATTGTGTGAGAGACAGGCGAATTTGTAATCGAGCACGGAGCAGGGACGTAGCCGGCCGATGCTGACCGCCATCCCGCCGTCGAGATCTCGATGGAGTCTCGGTTGCGGGGCGGCGTCCTCGTGCCAGTAGTAGAGAGGCCGCGAGGGCGCCGTCGGCAGACGCAGGGACTGAGGCTCCGCGGTGAAGCTCTCCCAGGCTTCGATCATCGCTTCGTGATCGGTCTTGCGCTCGAGCTCGATCGAGACGGCGAGGAGGTGGCCGTCGACGACCGGCACTCGATGGCACTGGGCGCTCAGCGCGAGCTTTGCGCTGGTGACGCCGCTCGATTGCACGCTACCCAGAATCTTCTGTGTCTCGCTCTCCATCTTCTCCTCTTCGCCCGAGATGAAGGGAATGACGTTGTCGAAGATCTCGTAGCCCGCGACGCCCGGAATGCCTGCGCCCGAGACCGCTTGCATCGTCGTGACCGAGACGCGGCGAAGACCGAACCGATCCCAGATCGGCTTGAGCGCCATCACGAGACCGATGGTCGAGCAATTGGGATTGGTGATGATCGCACCCGGCGCGTAGCGTGACCCCCGGGCGATCTCGAGATGCTCCGGATTGACCTCGGGCACGACCAGCGGAACGTCCCTCCCCATGCGGTGCGACATCGCGTTCGAGACCACCAGGGCTCCAGAGGCCGCGAAGGCGCTCTCGATGTCGTAGGCCACCGAGGCGTCGAGGGCCGAGAACACGAGTGGTGCCTCGAGGGGAGGCTCGCTCGGCAAGAGCCGCATCTCCGCCACCCGCTTCGGAATGGGCGTCGCCTGAACCCAGCGCGCGGCGTCTCGATAGGCCTTACCCTCCGATCTCTCGGAGGCGGTGAGGGCGACGAGGTCGAACCACGGGTGACGATCGAGGAGCGTGATGAAGCGCTGACCGACCGTACCGGTGGCACCGACCACGGCGACGGGCACGCGCTGAATCGAGCTCATACGTTTTCCCCGCATGCTTGCAGTATATCGGCAAATACGCCGGAGGCGGTGACCTCGGGGCCGGCGCCCGCCCCGCGGATCACGAGCGGCTGCGTCTGGTAGCGTTCCGTTGTGAAAACGAAGACGTTTTCGGTTCCCTCGAGACTCGCGGCCGGGTGCAAGGGAACGACGTCCGCAAGACCCACCGTGGCCCGACCGTCGTCGAGCGAAGCCAGGTAGACGAGCGTCTTGCTGCTCGCGCGGGCACGCTCGTGCCGCGCTTGGATGTCCTTGCTCAGCGCGCTGAGGCCGCTCCAGAAGGCACCGAGGGGAACGTCCCGGAGCTCCTCGGGGAGGAGTGACGCGACGGTAATGTCATCGAGCTCCATCGGAAGCCCGGCGGTCCGCGCCAGGATGAGGAGCTTACGCGCGACGTCCATGCCGCTGAGGTCTTCGCGGGGATCGGGCTCGGTATAGCCCCGTTCGTGTGCCTCCCGCACGGCCGAAGCGAAGTCCTTCCCCGAGCGAATCTGATGAAACAGAAAGCTCAACGTGCCCGAGAAGACCCCTTCGACGCGCCGAAGGCGGTCGCCGGTCTTGAGAAGACGGCGAAGTGTTTGCACGACCGGGAGGGCCGCGCCGGCCGTGGTCTCGTAGTGGATAGTGCCGCGGGACACTAGCGCCTCGAAGTCCGAGAGAGAAGCCGTGAAGGGGAGTTTGTTGGTCGAAACGACGGCCACCCCTGCGGGCAGGACTCGCCGGTAGAGAGCCGCCGTTTCCGGGTTTGCCGTGATGTCGACGAGAATGCGAGGCCCGGGGCTCGAGACACAACGCTCCGCGAAGGCGTCGAGATCCGAAGCCTCGCCGCCGTCGAGGGCTTCACGCCATGACTCGGGGTCGATCCCCTCCGCCGAAAGCGCCATGTGTCGGCTGTTCGCGAGACCGCACAACCTGAGCTCGAGCCCCATGCCGCTCTGAATCCGTTCCTTCTCTCTCGCGAGCTGAGACAAAAGCGCGCTTCCGACGCCGCCCGCGCCGAGGACGAAGAGACGGGCGCAGCGCGTGGCGCGCGAGAAGAGCGTCCGATGCATGGCGCGGAGCGCTCGGGTCTCGTCGTCGCGAGAGATCACGAGTGAAATATTGAGCTCGGAGGACCCTTGGGCGATGGCCCTCACGTTGACCCCCTCGCTCCCGAGGACGCTGAAGACGCGGCCCGCGATTCCGGGCCGCTCCCTCATCGCGGCGCCCACGACGGCGATGACGGAAAGGTCCCGCTCCACCACGAGTGGATCGATGGCCTCCCCCCGGCGCTCGAAAACGAACTCTTCCTCCACGCTCTCTCTCGCGCGTGCGACGTCGTCCGGGGAGACCGCGAAGCAGATCGAATGCTCACTCGAACCCTGGGTGATGAGGACGACGTTCACGTTCTCTCGGCCGAGTGCTTCGAAGAGTCTTCGCGCGACTCCTGGAACGCCGAGCATGCCGTCGCCTTCGAGTCGCATCAGCGCGACGTCGTGGATCGAAGCGATGCCGCGCACGGCGCTATCCCCGGCCGGGGTGTTGTTCGCAATGCGCGTGCCGCTTCGCTCGGGATGGAAGGTGTTTCGGATGACGAGCGGGATGCGGCCGGTACGGGCAGGATGAATCGTCGGCGGATAGACCACCTTTGCTCCGAAATGCGAGAGCTCCATGAGCTCCTCGTAGCCCAGCTCCGGCAGGGAGAACGCGTCCGGTACGAGTCGCGGATCGGCGCTCATCACGCCATCGACGTCCGTCCAGATCTCGATGAGCGCGGCTTCGAGCGCCCCGCCGAGGAGTGAAGCGGTGTAGTCCGAGCCGCCACGTCCCAGCGTCGTGGTCTCACCCTCGTCGGTCGAGCCGAGAAATCCGGTGACGACCTGGAGCGCCTCGTGAGCTCCGAAGTGCTGGCGAATTTTCTCGTTCGTCGGCTCCATCCGCACGTGAGCCGCTCCGAAGTCCGCATCCGTCACGATGAGGCGACGAGCGTCGATGTAGTCGGCTTCCACACCGCGCTTGCGGAGCGCGGCCGCGACGAGGTCCGCGGAGAGTCGCTCGCCATAGCTCGAAATCAGGTCCAGGCTCCGCGCGGAGCTCTCGCGGACTAGATAGACACCGTGGAGAAGCTCCTCGACCTCCGAGAGACGGCGCTTGATGCGGCCACGAAGCTCTTCCAGCTCGTCAGCGGGGGCCAGTGCTTCCGCGACGGCGAGGTGGCGGGTCGAGAGCTCCTGGCACGTTTGGCGGTAGCTGTCCGTACCCCAGGCCGCGACTTGGGCTGCCTCGGCGAGCGTGTCCGTCACGCCCCCCATGGCCGAGACCACGACTGCGAGCTTCGTTGCGCCCCTTCGCTCGACGAGGATATCCACGACCGCCGCGATGCGCTCCGCGGTCGCGAGCGAGCTGCCTCCAAACTTCAGAATTTGCATACCAGAATCCGACGACATGTTACTACAGAGGATTTGGCAAGCCTGGCTTTTGCTTTTTACCGGAGAGTCTACGTAGACTGGAAGCTCGGTGGTCCCAAAATGGAGTTAGCGACCATCCCGAAGCGCCGGTTGTATCCCATTCTAGGGTTCTTCATCGCTGTCGGTGCGCCTGGAGGGCTTCTCTTGATGAGGGCTCTGCTGCACGATCAGCTGACGAGCTGGGATTGGATCTCAAACGAGCTTGCGAGCCGCGCGCTGACCTACGGCTATGTGGCCATCTCCACGACGATCATGTTCTCGGGGCTGGGAGCCATCATCGGGGCCAATGAGGACTTGCTCCATCGCATGTCGCTGACCGACCCCTTGACGGGTCTGCCCAACCGCCGGCACTTCGACAAACGGGTTCGGGAGGAGCTGGCGCGCGTCGACCGTTATCACTATCCTCTGACCCTGATGGTGATCGACCTCGACGGCCTCAAGACACTGAACGACCGGCTCGGGCACGAGGGGGGAGACAACGCCCTTCGGGCGGTCGCGCGGAGCCTGCAGCAGACTTGCCGCGCCACCGATCTGGCGGCGCGCATCGGGGGCGACGAGTTCGCCGTGCTGGCGACCAATATCCACTTGACCGAAGCGATCGCTCTCGCGGAGCGCATCCGGAACACGGTTCAAACCGAAGCGAGCTGGCTGTCGTCGGAGCTGCCAGCGCTGACGCTGTCCGTCGGCATCGCCGACACGAGTTGCATCACCGAGCTCCATCCCGACCGGTTGTACTCGGCGGCGGACCGGGCGATGTATACCGCGAAGCACGAGGGTAAGGACCGCGTGGCGCTGGCTCCCGTGCTGCAGGAACGGCTCGAAGCGGAGGACCAGAAGCCTCAGAGCGCGCCCCCATAACCCTTTCCAGCGCAGGCTCGTGAGTATGAGGGCTTATCTCGAGAGCAGGGTCGAGATTGTCAGGGCCGACATCACGACACTCGACCTCGATGCGATCGTGAACGCCGCGAACTCGTCGCTATTGGGTGGCGGCGGGGTTGACGGCGCGATCCATCGCGCGGCGGGTCCGGAGCTCTTGGCCGAATGCCGCACTCTGGGCGGGGCGAGGCCGGGCGAGGCCAAAATGACGAAGGGTTATGGGCTCGCGGCAAGCCACGTTATCCACGCCGTAGGCCCCGTTTGGACGGGTGGGAGCGCGGGAGAGCCCGAGCTTCTCGCGAGCTGCTACGAGACGAGCCTCGGGCTCGCTCTCGAGGCCGGCGTCTCTTCAGTGGCGTTTCCCTCGATCTCGACTGGAGCCTATGGCTATCCGATCGAGCGGGCGGCGCGGGTTGCCCAAGCCACGGTGAGAAAGTGGCTCGAAGAGCACGAGCTTCCCGAGCGCGTGCTCTTGTGCTGTTTTTCCGATGCTGACCGCGAGGTCTACGAGTCCATCGCGAACGAGGAGCTTCGCTAGTCTCGATGTCGTCGAAGGCCGTCGTGCTTCTCCATGGGATGGGACGCTCGTGGGTCTCGATGGCGCTTCTCGGTCACCGCCTGAAGCGTGCCGGCTACGAGATCCACCTTTTCCGCTACAGCCCGCGCCGTGCGACGCTCGACGAGCTTTCGCGCGGCTTGCAGACCTTGATCGAAGAGAAGGTCGAGGCGAGAAGCTACCATCTCATCGGGCACTCGCTCGGCAACATCATCGTGCGCCACGGATTCCGACAGAACTATCGATCCGGCCTGGAACGCATCGTCATGCTCGCCCCGCCCAATGGTCCGGCCGCACTCGCGAGCAGCCTGCGACACAACCGTCTCTACCGATGGTGGACGGGGGACAGCGGTCAAAAGCTCGGCGACAGAGCCTTCTACCAAACGCTCCCGATCCCGAGCGTCGACTTCGCCGTGCTCGCGGGCGACCGCGGCCATCGTCTCGCTTTCGATGAGCCGAACGACGGCGTCATACGGGTCGAAAATACGAAGCTCGACGGCATGACGGCTTTCAAAGTCCTCCATCGCACCCACACCTTCATCATGTTGTCCGGCGAGACTTTCGAGCTCTGCGAGCACTTCCTCAGGACGGGATCCTTCGATAACGGACTTTGAGGACCGGCCGCGACGTGGGACCATCGTAGACGAAGGTGAAGGTAATCCGCGGCTTCTCGATTCTCGAGGTTCTCCTTGCACTCTCCATCACCCTCGTCGTCATGGCGATGGTGGCGCAGACGCTTTCCCACGTCGCGGCCATCTACGACGCGCAGACGGACGTGGCGACAACGAGTTCGACCGTCGCGGTCGCCCTCGACGACATCGTCTTCGAGATCTCTCTCGCCGGTCAGGGGCTGGGGGAGGGGATTCCCGCGGTGCTGCCCAGGCTTCCCGGCACCCGAGCCTCCGCGAGCGCGATCACGTTGCGTTCGAATCCCGACGTAGCCGCGAGCTTTCTCCTCGAAGCGCTCGGCGAGAACGGCGAGCCGACCCCGGCCGACGGCGCTTCGCTTTTCGAGAAGGACGACCTCGTGGTCGTGACGGACGCCCGCGGTCGCGTCGAGCGCGCTGTCGTTGCGCAGGCGAGCGATGCGGCGCTCGGCCTGCGCTCGATGGACGCTGCCGACGGCGAGCTCCGCGGCAGCTACACCCCCCAAAGCGGCGCCCGCGTCCTCGCGCTTCGTGAGGTGCATTACTTCCTCGACGAGGCGGAGGGGGGAGCGCTCGTCAAGAACGTAGAAGGAGTCTTGCGTCGTGTGCTCGCGCGCGGAGTCACCGGCTTGTCCTTCGAGTATCTCGATCGAAATGGCGGGACCATCGCCCTGGCGAAGGCGGAGACGAGCGGCGAGCTCGCGACCGTGCGCGTGACGATCGCCTATGAAGCGGGGGAGGAAGGGCTTCCGGCTCGCTCGCTGGCCACGGCCGTCACGCCCGCTCCGCGCTCCGGTACGGTGGACTTCGAGCAGCGCGACGCACGGTTCCGATTGTCGCGCACCTTCTATCCCCTCGACCATCCGACGGGCGTCGCGTCGCGGATTGGGGCCGATTGGGCCGTGGTTCTGTGTTCGGGAGTGAATCCGACGTCGGACCCTGCCTCCCTCTATTCGTTCCAAGTGGAGAAGCGGTTTCTAGGCGCGGGCGTCGATAACGTCACCTACTTGGGCGACGTACGCGCCCCAGTGACCCTGGCCTTTGCGCCCGAGACGGGCCGCCTGTCCGGCTCACTCTTCATCGCGGCCTGGGACTGCGGATAGGCCACCTCTCCCGCATCGCGCCCGATGCCTACGGAAAACTCTCGGCCGAGTCCGAGATGACGACTTTCGAGGGAACGGACGCCATCGCGCAGTCGGGTGGGATGGCCTTCGGCGTCGACGAGGCGCTCTACGTGACGAGCCGGGAGAAAGGCGCGATCTATCGATTTCGCTTCGAGGCTTCAGGAAAGCCCTCGCAGCCCGAGCGGATGTTTCCCGTGACGGGAACGCCAGGTGCGATCGCCGAAGGCACCGACGGACATCTCTACTTCCTCGTGAATCAGGGACTCGTAGGCTCGCTCTGGAAAATGGCGTTCGACGAGACGCTGACTCCACTTCCGCCCGTTCGCGTCGCGACGCTTCCGGGAACTGGAGTCGCGCTCGCCCGCGATCCGGTCGAAGGGAATCTCTTCGCTCTCGTGACTCTCCCGGCGGGGGACTCCATCGTCGCCGAGCTTACCCGCGGATGGATCGAAAGCGCGTCGGAGCGGCCTGACGCGTCTCCCGAGCCGCCGTCGATCCGCTTCTCGCTCCGAGAGTGGCTGACGAGGCTCGAGGAAGGCGACGTCGATCCCAGAGAGATCCCCTTCTCCCAGGCGGAGCTGCCGAGCCACCTCGCCTATCTTCGGGTCTCACAGCTCGACTCCCTAACCTTCGACGCGCTCGGCTCTCTCTACCTGGGAGCGAAGGAGGGGAATCTCGTATTGAAGTTCGAGCTTCCGAGACCGTCGGGTCGCTACGTGGTGGGCGTAGCGGCTGGTGTCGTCGACCGGGGTCTCGACTTGACGTCGATAGTCAGGATGCACGCGTGGAAGAAGATCGTACTCGGCCTATGAAATCCGAACGTGGGATCGCGCTCGTCGTGGTGCTTCTCGCAATCGTCGTGCTGCTTCCGCCGACGATCCTGCTGAGCGCTCTCGCGATCCGGTGGCAACGCCAGTCGATCGATCTCCGCGATGGCGTTGCGGAAGAGTTCGCCGCCCAGGCGGGGTTCAAAGAGGCGAGAAACCGCATCGCGAGCGCGACCTTCGGGCTCGCCCCGAACGAAGCGAGGTCTTTCATCCTCGAGGAGCTCGACGAGCTGACGCCCGACGTGCGTGTCGCGCGAGGGGAGGACGTCGTGCTCACCCTGAACGGGCGCGTGCTGTCCGGAGCCGCGGCCGAGCGCGCGGATCTCGAGCAGACCGGTACCGACCCCGAGGGGCGGGTGGTCTATCAGTACAGGAAGCTCGAGGTTTACGTCGTCGAGGTGGAGGTGAAAACTCGGCCGACGTTGCGTGCGGTGAAACTCGAAGGAGTCGTCGCCCGGCTTCCCGACGGAAGCTTGCAGACGTTGGGTGTGAAGACGACGCGAGGTTTCTGGTAGCGGTCGGCGAGTCAAAGTACGCCCGGCTCCAGGCGGAAGGGCTTGACCCCATGCGGCGGCGTCTCTATCATTAGAAAAACAGACATTCCAAATCGCAAATCCTCCGCAGGCTCGACCCCGGGGATGTCCCGGCCGCTGTTGAATTTGGTCGGGTAGCGGCGGCACCTGTGAATACTCTTAGGCAGCAACCTCATCGCTGTCAAGAGATTTCTGTTTGCTTCTAAGCGCGTGAACGAGAGCGCCCATATGGCGATAGCCTTTGATACGGTGAAACTTTTTCTCCGCCGTGACGACGCCGAGAGCGGTCCATCGGCGAATCATGGAAGGACTCTTCCACCGCTTGACGTTTCTCGAGACTCTGCGGATGGTGCCGTTGAGATTCTCGATGGCGTTTGTCGTGGCCAGAGATTTGCGAAGTAACTCGGGTAGAGCGGGCTTCACAACCGTGAGGGTCTCTTCCATCCCTTCTCGAAGGCTTCCGGCAGCTTCGTCGTAGCCGTTTCGCTCGAGCCACGACACCAATGCCTGAAGTCGCTTGCGCGCCTTGTCGGCACTCTTGCATTTGTACGCTTCCTTCATTGTCTGGAGCACGTAGGCGTGACGGGACTCCCGACTTCGAACGAACTCGAGGTCGCGACACTTGGATTCGACGACCGCCGAAGCTCAGCTCCCCATCCGTGCTCCCCCAGTGGTTATGAGTTCGCTCCTTCTCGTGCTTGCCCTTCGGCCCCGCGATCTTCTCCGCGTCCTCTCTCAGGAGTAGGTGCAATGCGGTCAGTCCTTGCTCGTACACCCATTCCGTCAGGTCCGCCTTCGTGGCCGCGATCCCAGCTATCATCGGTAGCAGTATCTGACCGACTTGGCCAACTACCTTGCCCGTAGGCGAGTGCGTTTGCTTTCTTACTGGCTTCTTTGATTTCCTTGGCATGGTGGCTCCTTGTCCCCCTCTGGAGACGGTTGGTTTGGCAGACCTATTCTTAGGCCGGCCAAGGAGCCGCCGCTACCCCAAATTCAACATCCGGCGGGACATCCCCTCGACCCCGATGCCTCGACACTCGAGCCGAAAGGAATACCATGGAGCGTGACGCCCCCAATCCGTCGCTGTCCCGGCTTGCGCGGGAGCTCTTGGACCCGCTCGAGCGCCTCCTCGAGGAGGCCGAAGCACTTCCGAAGGGAAAAAAGAGGGCACGCTTGCTCAAAGTAGCCCGAGAGCTCTCGAACCTCATCGGACCCCTCGCCGAGAGCGGTCCGGTTCTCGCCTTCCGCCGCGCTCCCGTTCCCAACGCTCCCGAAATGCCGCAACGTCGGGTGCTCATCGTCGAAGGCGAGCCGTCGGCGCGGCACTACATGAGTCGGCTGTTGGAGCTCGAAGGGTTCGACGTCGCGAGCGCGAGCTCGCTTCTGGAAGGCTGGAAGCTCGCCGAGGCGATGCAGCCGGATGTCGTCACCGTCGACAACCTGCTTTTACAGCTCGACGATGGGAATTGGCTGAGGAGGTTCAAGGCCGATCGTACTCTCGGCCGCATCCCGCTCGTCGTCGTTCGGACGCCCGAGGCGGAGGAGTCTCTCGTCTTCGCGGGCGTGACGAGCACCGTGTCGAAGCCGATCGACCCGGGTGAGCTCGCTTGCGTGATTCGCTCGGAAACGGGCGAATCGATCCGATCCGCCCTGCTCGTCGGCCCCGACGAGGCCGCCCTCCCCTTGTTGAAGGCGGCGCTCGACGCGATGAAGCTCCGCGCGGTGACGGTGGACAGTGTGGCCGAGGCGAGCGAAACGCTCGCTCGTATGATTCCTGCCGTCCTTCTCCTGAGCCTGCGATCCATTTCGGAGTCGCGGCCTCTTCTCGAACAGGATCCCCGAGAGGTGTTCGTGGTCGCGCTTCACGAGGCTCTGACCACGGGCGAGGAGCGGGAGCTCTCCAGAATGGTTGATGCCCGGCTCTCGACCGCGGAGCTGACGCCGGCAGCCCTGGTCGCTGCGCTGCGAGGGGCCGCCGAACGGAGGCCGTCCGCGGAAGCCGAGGTCAGTTGACCCGACCGGTGTATTTCACTCGGGCGTTCACGATCCCGAGCTCGACGCGCCGGTTTTTCGCGCGCGCCGCTTCCGAAGTGCCTTCGACGAGCGTCTTCGATTTGCCCCAGCCCTGCACCGTAAGCCGGCCTTCGGGCAAGCCTGCCTCGAGCAGGTAGTCGTAGACGGCCTGCGCGCGTCGCTCCGACAAGGCCAGGTTGTACTCGGAGCTTCCCACGTCGTCCGTGTGCCCGTTCACGCTGATGGTGTAGTCGGGGGAGGTGAGGAGAATGCCTGTGATACGCGCCAGGAGCTCCCGATTCTCGGAACGAAGCTCCGACTTGTCGAAGTCGAACTTGAGCGCGTCTTCGCCGAGATTCATGACCAGCCCGAGCGCCGTTCGTCTCGTGTCCGCGATCTTGCTCAAGGCTTCCTCGAGCCTGTTGAGCTCGGCTTCCGCTTCGCGGCGAATGCGCTCCGCTTCCGCCTTCGCCTCGTCCGCCTCGCGTAGGGCAAGGTCGGCGACGTCCCGGGCCTCGTCCGCTTCTTCCCGCGCCTCCTCGGCTCGTTCCCGCGCCATGCCCGCGTCTTCCTTGGCACGCTCCGATTCCGCCTCCGCCAACAGACGCCCCTCAGCCGCCGCGCGGGCGGCGGTCTCCGCCTCCGTCGCTTTCGCGAGAGCCTGCTCGGAAGCGTCGGTCGCCTCCAGGGATCGAGTGGTCAGCTCGCCAAGCCGCTCGTCGACCGCCTCGAGGCGGTCGAGCGTCTGGTGTCCGAGATAGCCGATGGCGGCGAGCAAGACGAGCGTGATGCCTACGAGGACGAGCGAAAGCCTCCGCCAGCCCCGATCGGACTCTGTCCTCGTCTCGTTATCTTCCAACAAACTCATCGAAGCTCCTTTGTAGGCATGACGCGCTGGGATCAAACCAGATTAGCGCAACCGGAACGCTTTATCATATGGAACCCATGCTGAAACGTGACGGCTGAGTCTTCTCGACGCTATCGCGTGGATCGCGGGGTTGCGCGCCAAGAGCCTGTCACTACTTGTCGCCTCCACTCGAGGCGCGTCAGCGCAGGACCAAAGCGGGATCTCCCAGCAAATGGTAGATGCTCAAAAGCTCCGGCAGTGCTCCGGTCTCGGCGTACGCCTGCTGGGCGGCGAGCACGGCGTCGCCCAACCGTTCATGACCGCCATGGAGAATCTGTTCGAGAAGCGCTTGGTGGAATCGACGCGCCGGCCCATTCAAGCTCAGCCCGCTCGGGGAAAAGGCGGCGTTGGCTCCTTTGTCCCGGGCTTTCAGCAGCTCTTCGGCGAGCGAGTTGAAGTAAGGAAAGTGGAAATACCCGTTCAGACAGTTCATTGTCAACAAGAGGGGCTGCTGCGCCTGCGGCGACAGGGAGCCCACTTGCTCGATGTGGAAGAGGTTCTCGTCCGCCCAGAGGTGGATACCGCCGTGGCCCATGTAGCTCATCAACGACGCCCCTTCATCGAACGAGTCCACGATCGCGCTCCGGGTGGCCGCGGTACCGAGCTCGCTCGAGTAAATCTTTCTTACCTCATGCGAGGAGAGCACTCCCGAGGCGAGTGCGTCGGCATCCGCTTCGAAGTCACCGGCACGGTCAGCATCGTCGGCGATGAGCACGAGTTGGTCTCGAAGGCCGGCGTCGCCCGTCTCGTAAGCTAGGATTTTGTCGACCATCGTTCGGACCTCGTCCACCGTGGCCGCGGGCAAGCGTCCGATGGCGATGTCCGGCAGCAGGTCCTCGCCGTTCACCGCCGCATAGGCGGGGTCGGACGCCGTCCACAGATAGCTCGTTCTCACCATGAGAGGCGGCACGTGGTTCTTCACTCCGGTTCCGAGGAGATCCTTAAAGTCGTAGCTCGCATCGCCGAGGAGCAGAACGTATCGAAGCGAAGGCCGCCGCCACCGGTGATAGGCATAGGCTAAGAATTCCCGGATGGCTGCGGGGCGGCGCTCCCCGTAGCCGAAGGCTTCGTAGATCGCTTCCGTCGACACCGCCTCTACCAGAAGACCCTGGCTGCGTCTCAACTGGATGAGGGGCGCCGCCGCCTCGAGGAACGCTTGTGGCCCGATGACGACGTAGTCGGCGCGGTTGCGTGTGCTCTTCAGTCGGGTTTGCTTCGGCCTTCGAATCTCGGCCCGCTTCACCGCCTCGAGACCGACCACTCGGTAGCTCTGTCCGGCGTCGGCGCGGAAGCGGAGCGTGCCGTCTTCTATAGACTCGACACCTTCGAGCCACCGCGGCGACGGTCCCGTCACGTCCAAGACGATGCCCGGGCTCACCGCCGGCACCTCCGCCGAGCCCGTCTGACGCCACGTGCCGTGAAGCTCGTTTCCCTCGGCGAGCGAGAATCTCGGGTAGTCCACTTCGTAGCGGTCGAGCATCACGAGCGAGTACCGGGCCTCGGTGTCGCCCACGTTCTCGAGCTCGAGTACGTTCGCTCCTTCCCGCAGTACACCGGGCAAGAGCTCCGCTTCCAACTTCCGAGCTTTTTTGCCGTCCCAGCTCGACTCGGAGACGAGCGTTCCGTTCACGTAGACCCGTACGTGGTGGTCGGGCGATGGCGCGAAATCGCTCGTACCCTGGAGCCACACCGCGAGATGCGACGGTATCGATGACGGTGCGAGCGCGCTCACCTCGAACCCATAGCTCTTGCGTACGGGCGACACCAAGACGTCCCAAAGCCATAAGTCGGGTGCTTGGAGAAGCCCCGCTTGGTAGTAGCGGTCTTCTTCATGGCGCACGCGCTGCCAGTACTCGCGAACACTTTCTCCCGAAGGCGAGCCGTCGACGTGTTCCATCACCTCGCCGGCGAGCCCGACTTCGAGCTCGTAGGCCGCTTGCCGGCCGTAGGGATTCGCCGCCTCGCCTTCACTCACGAAGTACAGCGTCGAGCCTGGTCCGAGACGACTCGGCTCCGGCTCGACGTGGAGCGCCACCGTCTCGCCCAACCGGCTCACGCGAAGCGCGCTCGTTAGCACCGCACGGCTCCGGGAGAGAACCTCCTCGAAACGGACGCCGTACACTCCTGGCTCGCGCGTCGAGAGACGCGCTACCACACGACGGTTGCGAGCGCCCGCTTCGCCCCGGTAGCGGCGTCCGCTCACGCCGTCCGTCGTCTGCTCCGAATCCTCCCGGCCCTGGAACGACAGGCGCACCACGTTCGGGGATGTCCCGCCGGATGTTGAATTTGGGGTAGCGGCGGCTCCTTGGCCGGCCTAAGAATAGGTCTGCCAAACCAACCGTCTCCAGAGGGGGACAAGGAGCCACCATGCCAAGGAAATCAAAGAAGCCAGTAAGAAAGCAAACGCACTCGCCTACGGGCAAGGTAGTTGGCCAAGTCGGTCAGATACTGCTACCGATGATAGCTGGGATCGCGGCCACGAAGGCGGACCTGACGGAATGGGTGTACGAGCAAGGACTGACCGCATTGCACCTACTCCTGAGAGAGGACGCGGAGAAGATCGCGGGGCCGAAGGGCAAGCACGAGAAGGAGCGAACTCATAACCACTGGGGGAGCACAGATGGGGAGCTGAGCTTCGGCGGTCGTCGAATCCAAGTGTCGCGACCTCGAGTTCGTTCGAAGTCGGGCGAGGAGGCGTCGCTTCCACACTTCGAAGCCTTCCGCGAAGAAGACCCGCTTCCGGAGCGAGTGCTGAACCAGATCTTGGTGGGGGTATCGACCCGAAATTACGAATCGAGTCTGGGCAAACCCTCGGCGAAGTTGAAGTCTCGTGGCACGAGCAAGAGTGCCGCCAGCCGTCACCTCGTGAGCCAGACGACTAAGAAGCTCGAGGAATACCTATCTCGGAGGCTAGAGGAGTTCGAGCTTGCGGCACTAATGATGGATGGCCTTGAGGTGGCCGGACAGACCGTCGTCGTAACTCTCGGTATCACAATAGATGGAACGAAGGTGCCCTTGGGTATATGGCTGGGCTCGACGGAGAACTCTCGGGTGTGCACCGCGATGTTGCAGAACCTTCTCGAGCGGGAATTGCGGATCGACGAATCGATTCTCTGCGTAGTGGACGGAGGCAAAGGGATCCGCAAAGCACTCGTCGACGTTTTGGGGGATCTCGCGGTTATCCAAAGATGCCAGCTCCACAAACTCCGAAATCTACGCTCGTACCTTCCCAAGTCCCGTCACGCCTACGTGCTCCAGACAATGAAGGAAGCGTACAAATGCAAGAGTGCCGACAAGGCGCGCAAGCGACTTCAGGCATTGGTGTCGTGGCTCGAGCGAAACGGCTACGACGAAGCTGCCGGAAGCCTTCGAGAAGGGATGGAAGAGACCCTCACGGTTGTGAAGCTCGCTCTACCCGAGTTACTTCGCAAATCTCTGGCCACGACAAACGCCATCGAGAATCTCAACGGCACCATCCGCAGAGTCTCGAGAAACGTCAAGCGGTGGAAGAGTCCTTCCATGATTCGCCGATGGACCGCTCTCGGCGTCGTCACGGCGGAGAAAAAGTTTCACCGTATCAAAGGCTATCGCCATATGGGCGCTCTCGTTCACGCGCTTAGAAGCAAACAGAAATCTCTTGACAGCGATGAGGTTGCTGCCTAAGGGCCGGCGACAAAATAAGTTCCCGTTTTCAAGACGGTCGGATGGTGTAGTTCCATTTGGGTAGAATCTGGTCCTTTGTAACGGAAAGCGCCTGCATCCGCTCGTCAGTGATTTTGACGCCCTTCGGATAACGACGCCGGATAAGGTGTGCGCGTACTCGCAAACCGGAAGAGGTGGTGGTCGTGCGGATGTATTTGAGGATGGTTTCGTAGCTGTCGAGAGGCCTGCCCGCCCAGTTCTTGCTGACCTCGCTGAACAGACGGTGCTCCACTGGATTCCACTTGGATGTACCGGACGGATAGTGGGCTATGGTGATAGCGATGTCGTGGCGATTGCAAATCCGCGTTTGAAGCCCGTGCTTCCAACCCCGACACCGATAGCCATTGCTGCCCCCGGCGTCTGCCAATATCGCGAGGTCACGGGCTGCAGGATAGCGTCGCCGTCCTTCCGTTCGCCACCACTTCTCGATGGCATTCACGGCGAAGTCCGGGGTGTTGTACGAGGTACCAATGAACACTGTCCCGCGGTTCGCGAGCAGATCGTAGACGCCGTAGGGGATTGCGATGCCGTTCGATTCGGAACGGAAGTCATGGTCTTTGACGAGAGTCGGCTCGCGGTTCCAGGCCTGCCCGCCGTTTTTGAATAATCCCACCAGCTCCCGTTTCTTCGTGTCTACGCTGATGATGGGATGACCAGCTGCGGCAAAACGCTCGCGCAGTTCGGCGATACACGCGAATTGGGTATCGCGATCTTCGGACGTGGCACCGCACAGCTTCTTGTGGTTCACCCGCAACGAGAAGCCGAGCTGTTTGAGCAGTCGACCGACGGTTTTGCTGCTGACGTTCACACCGAGGCTTCTTAGCTCGCAAGCAATCTTGTCGGTGGTCCGCCGCGTCCATTTCACTCCCGTCATCGGATCGCCCGCGGTGTCGTGCTTCATGAGTTCTTCGATCTTGGCGATGACTTCTGGCTTTTTTTTGCACGGCGCGCCGTCCGCCACCCTTTCGCCGAACTCCGTCGAGCTCAACATCTCTCATTAGCAATTCCCTACGACCTCTGGCTACCGTGCTCGGACCCATCCCGAGCAGTTCGGCAATCTGTTGGTCGCCACCGTGACCGAGCTTCATGGCCTCGACTCCCGCGTAGAGACGGCGCTGCTTTTCATCGAGCAGGCTGTAGAAAAGAACGATCGCAGCCTTCAACTCCACGGGGAGCACGCGGACTCCCCCGACCCCGCCCAACGTGGAAGGTGACGCCTCATGTACCTGGCGGGCCGAGAGCTGTTGCTTGCGCGTGCTCACATCGGTGGCCAGATACAGATATCGGCCGAACACCTGCTCGCGCGCCAATCTTTTCTCTCGGACCAGTTTCAACAGAGGAGCCTTGACGTCAACCTGCACCACGTCCTCGAGCTCGTCGACGTAGTAGCCTGCCTCACAGGCCGCGACCAACGCTTTTACCGTCGCAAGCAACGTCCCGTACTTCGAGAACCACACTGAGCGCAACGACCAAAGACCTTTTCGATCGAACTGGGCGATCTCGTCCAACGTGTAGTAGCTACCACGGTGGGAGTAGCTTGTCCGATACGCCAACTCATTGAGCTTTCGGAAGACGGTCGAGTCCACATCGGTACCCAACACTGCCTTCAAATCATCGAGGGTAGCTATTTTGTGCTTCCTCAACAGGCGGTCGAGATCTTCAGACTGATAGCTCGTAGGTCTCATAATAGGAGAAGTGCTCCTTGATAGGCGTAATCCTCCTGCAATGAGGACCGTTTGTCAAACACGCGCTGGTTGCTGAAGACCTACAAATGTTCCGTTTCTAGGGAGCTTGCCAGGCTCTCGTGATGCCAGACGATATCGCGATCACGACCTGAAACAGGAAGAGTGTTCTCAAAACTAGACAGTTATTTTGTCGGCGGCCCTAAGAGTATTCACAGGTGCCGCCGCTACCCGACCAAATTCAACAGCGGCCGGGACATCCCCCCACTATACGCCGCGTCAGCGACAGCTCTCCGGTGGATTCATCCCAGCGCAGCGGCGCCAGCTCGACGAGCGCTTTTTTTGTCTCGCCTTGAAAGCCCACCGTTACGAGCCGCGCTGCTTCCGACGGATACAAGCCTTCACCGCGGAACGCTCGGCGGTGGCGCCGTCTCTCGCGTCTCGCCGTCCGTACAGCGCCCGTCTCGCTCGCCACGAGCTCCACGAGAGGTGCGTTCGTCGGCCTCAGAGCGGTAAACGCCTCCACGTCATGCGCCGTCACGGCGACGAGCGTGACCTTCCGGCCCGCGAGCGCTTCCACCCAGCTACGCTTCACCGGCATCGCGGGCGCTCCCGCTTCGCTCAACTCTTCGAAGTCGGGAATCTTCAGATGGACCGAGCCGTCTTCGGCCGGCTCGGCATAGAAGCCTCCGGTCCGAAGCTCCAACACCATACCTGTGCGGGTTCGTTTAACGACGTGTAGCGATGTCGACGTGGGCTCGCCGTAAGTAATGAGCGCACGCTCGGAGGTCTCACCCTCGCCCGTGGTCGAGCCGGCCTGCGGCATCGCGGAGACCGGCCCGTGCCGCTCCGTCACTCCCGTCGTCTCGATGTCTTCCAGCTCGTAGTAGTACGTCACGCCGTTCGTCAGTCCGGTGTCCCTGTAGCTGTAGCGCGCGCCCGCCGGTGACGAGCCGAGCCCCGGTACCACGCTGGTCGTGATTCGCGCGTAGGATCCTGACTCCGACGTCGAGCGATAAAGATGAAAACCCAGGTTGTTCAGCTCCGATGCCGTCTCCCACACGAGCTCTACCGCACCGTCCGCGCCCGTCGCCGTGAACGATGAAAGCCGCACCGCCGTGGCCGCGCTGCAGACGGTATAGAAGCTGGCGGGTTGTTCTGATTGGTGTGCTCCGTCAGGATCCATTCGGCGGAGCGAACGGTGCCGGAGACCCGCACCTCGTCGATACGGCCTTCCCACGTCTGGGTGATGACATCTGTGCTCTTGCCGATCTGAGGCGGGGACGTCCCGGTCTCCGACGTTCCGGAATAGGTTGGATCGTTACCCTGCTCGGTCCCGTCCACATAGATTCTCAACTCACCGGTCGAAGCATCGGCGACTCCCACGACGTGATGCCACGAGCCATCGAGGACGGGTCCCAAGGGAGCCGTGGCCAGGTACGTATCGTTATGCACCTGAAAAAGGAGGCTGGCAGCGTCCAGCTTCCCTAGCCAGTAGTTCTTGTTGCCGCCCGCCTGCCACTTGTTGACGATGACGGCGGCCGAGCGATCCCCGTCGATCGTCCGGATCCACGACGACACCGTCATGTTGGTCGCTAGCCTCAAGCTCGGGTCGTCGGGAACGTTGACGTGGCGCTCGAGCGTGTCATCGAACTCCAGACTTCCTTCGATCTGCCCCGGCACTTGATTGACGACGCTGAGGGAATTGGCAGTTCCGTCGTTCGTATTGGAAGTGACGTCCTCGAATTGCGGGGCGGGATCGTCCGGGTTCTCGTCCAGATGCCACACACCTCCATAGCTCGCATCCCAAACGCCCGCGACGTCTTCTTGGCTGCCAGGGACGGTGCTTCTGTAATACATGTAAATCGTCGTGTCGGCACCACCGGAGAGATAGGGTACGTTCACCCAGACTACGAGCTCACCGGTGGCTTTGACGAATAACTCGATCTCGTGGCTCAGCTTGGTGACGCCGTCCGAGGCGGTGAAGACGATGTCGTCTCCGTTGACCTGGGCGGCGCCCGCTAGCTCGGGATCGGTAGCGAGATGGATCAGAACCGGAAATCCCGTGAGGCTCGCGGCGACCTGTGCCGAATCGATCACGATGGCCTTGCGAAACGACCAGTCGGCGTCGAACCAGGCTTGCTGCACTACCGGGCACCCTAGCGCGCCGGCACCCGGCCGCTCGTCCGCACCCATGTCCCATTGGACACCCGACGGCCTCGTCTGCAAATCGATGTCGACTACGACATCCGACAAGGGTGTGCCCGCGTCGAGGGCGTCGGCGCTCGTAACGAGATGAAAATCCTCGGCGCCCGAAGTGAGGGAGACGAACTGGTTCGCGGGGGCTCTCAACGTCAGAGATCCGACTCCCGGGGCGGTTGCGTCCTGGGAGAGGTTGTTGGACTGCGTGCCCACCGAGACCGCGAAGTCGGCGGTGCTGTTCGCCATCGCGATGGTGTTGCGCACGTTGATCGTGGATCCGGCGTCCTCGTAGACGCCTCTTCTGCATCCGTAGAGCGTGGAGTTCTCGACCGTCAGTGTGTCGTCGGCCCCGTCCGCCTGAACGCAACTGTTCTCACCGTCGTAGACGATCGAGTTGCGCACGGCAAGACTGAAAACCCCCGCGCTCGATTAGATCGATATGCCGTCGATGTTCGCGAACACAGGGTCGTCGAAGTCGTGGACGATCAAGTGACTCACGAGCACGTTCTGGGCTCCCGCGCTGACCACATTGCCGTCGGCTCCTTTGCAATTGCGAAACTCGAACCACTCGAGCCTCGTATAGTCGTCCCTGATCAGAAGCGTTTGTATCGTCCCGCCACCATCAAGGGCGACTCCGCTGCCCGCGGTGCCGTTGTGTCGATTTCCTGGGGCGACGGTGAGTGTGATGTTGTGCGTTGCGTCGGTAGTTGAACCGTTGATAGTAGCTCCGACGCTGAAAACGCTGTCGTTATAGGCGATCCCGCGCTCCGTCCGATTGTCGGCGACGAGGCTGGCAGTAGCCGGTGGGAAAGGATATCCGCCGGGGCACCCTGCCAAAGAGATACAATTCTCCCACTGCGGGATCGTCGTAAACTGGCGCGCGATGGTATACGCGCCCGAGTACGCCCCGCTGAAGGGCTCGGTCAGTGTGAGCTTGGTGTCGGAATCCACCGACAGGATCGTGTAGTCGGCGCCACCGAGATCGATCTGATCGCCGATCCCGCGGTTGTTCGTTCTCCAGGCCGTACCCGAACCGGTCACGACTTTCGAGCCATTGGTAGCGGTGGCGGTGCCGGCGGTTTCGTCCGCGGCCGTTCCGATGGAACGGTAGTTGGTGATACAAACGGCTCCCGTGAGCTCGGGTCCCACCGTATAGAACGTCGCGGGCGAGCTCTGGTTGTTGTACTCGGTTTGAATCCAACCGTCGCCGCGGCCCGAGTTCGAGATCCTCACCTCGTCCAGCGATCCGTTGAGCGCGTTCGAGGTCCAGCCCAAGCGCAAGCCGATCGAGCTGCTGCTGACAAGGGTGTCGCCCGGTAATGAAACACTTCCAACGGAGACGCCGTTCACGAATTTCTTCAAGTCCGTTCCGTCGTAGAGGTACACGATGTGATTCCACTGGCCGCGTGAGATTTCGACGGTCTGGAATTGGGTACCGGCACCGACGAACTCCACATCCGCCTGGAATGTTCCCTTTCCGGCGGGCTCACCTCCTCCACGCCGCACCCGCGCCAACCTGACAGGTGCCGTGCCACTGGAACTGGACATGACACCATCCTCGGCGGCGCCTTCCCACGCAGCGTCCGACGCGTAGTCCGGGAAGATCCAAAACTCGAAGGCAAACTGATTCCATCCGTCGAAAAAGGATGAGGAGTTGCCCCAATCGATCCGTTCGTCGCCACTACCCACGAACGTTCTTGCGCCGTCGATCTGCCCCGTGGCATTGAACGTGGTATTCGTTGGTGTCCCGTGGTGATCGTTTTGTGCCGAGTTCGTAACGTACGCGCCGGCGCCGCTCGGCTGGTTCAGGTGCCAGACACCGATATAGTTCGTATCCCAAACCCCGGCGACGTTCTCTTGGGAGGAAACAATCGCCGAGTCACCGTAGTACATCTCGATGAGTGTGTCGGTGTCGTGAAAAAGGACGGGCGCTCTCACCCAGGCGACGAGCGTACCGGTGACGGGATCGTATTGCTCGATCTCGTGATCGAGGTTCGTGGTCGTGCAACCTTGCTTGAAAACGATGTCGAACCCGTTGACGGACTCTACTTTGCCGCCATTGGCCGTGGTCCTCAGGTCGAGATCCGTGAGGCTGACGAGAATCTGGAAATTCGTCAAGCTCGAGGAGCCGCCCACTTTGGTGTTATCGATGGTGATCGCCTTCCGGAAGCCGTAGGCGGCCGTGGCGCTGGGAATACTGGCGAGCGAAACAAGCAGCGTGAGAAGAGCAATGACGGTCGAGCGACGGCATCGCGTCGTTTGGCACTCCGGTTCGTTCAATGGTTGACCTTGCTCGCGAATGACCTGTCGGGGAACGAACCTCGAATCACGTATTGCTGGGGGATCATGCTTGGATTAGCAATCGACGTGCCAAGCGGCGCCGTGTTCAGGGGGATTGTAGCGTGTTGATTTCGTTAAGCTTATGCCTGCAACTAGGCAGGCACTCGTTGCCTCCTGTGTGTAAATACCCACCGTAGGCGCGTCAGCGTAGGACCAAGACGGGATCGCCGAGCGAACGTCCCATAGCGCTCCTCATGGAGCGCTTCTCCCGAAGCTCACTATCTGTGGCGGGTCCACCTAGACGGCTCGGAGCTTCCTGCCGTGACGAGCCTGGCGGGCCGGCCGGGTCGTATCGGCCGGCCCGCATCCGCAACCGATGATCGCAATCTCTACCTTACCTGGCAACAGGATCTCGGCAACATCTGGGTGATAGACGTCGAAAACTGGTGCCGTGGTCCATAAATAGTGCCCGTAATGAGAACGTCGAGGCGCCCGGCTGGCAAGGCGCGCCGAGTGAGGAATACCGGGTGTATGTGAGCGAGGCGCAACGCAGCCAGCCGGGATGCAACGGCATTCTCATAGGGCAGTATTTATGGACCGCGGTACTAGGTTCTAACCTCTCCCCAAGTGTCACGACTGGGATCTCTGCTCGCGAGGCTGAGCGATCGGTTCGTACTTCGCCAGTCCGGCGAGCTCGCTTCCCGCTGCCGCAAAGAGCTAACCGTCGAGACCGCCGCAGTCTTCGCCCAGAATCGTATTCAGATTGTTGTTAATCTGATCGAGCACGTCTTTGATCGCGTTTCTCTCGGCTCGCGTCGCGGCCATGTCATTGGCGATACGAATTGCTTCGGCCAAAGCGTCGCCAACCGTCGAACCGTCGGTCAAAAGCGTCGTCTCGTCGATCAGATTGGCCGCGAGATTGAGGGCCAGCGTCGCCAGATGGCGGAGCAGCTGGTCCTGGGGAAGCCTGTTTCCTTTGAGGCAAACGGCTTCACCGAGCGTGATGTCGGCGAAAGCCCCGACGGTTTGGAGAAGGGAGCCTGCGTCGTCGGCGATCAGTTCGAACTCGCCCGGCGGCATGTTGGGGTTCTTCCCATTCTGATTCTGGCAAAAGAAGCCTGGCGATCGAGCGCCGGGACAAAGGGGTTCCAGATTCACCAGGGCGCTGCTCGAGGCAAGGGAGAGATCGATGGACGACGGAGCCGTTAGCGATTCCGGCAACTTGGAGGGAGAGGTTTCGGTCTTGCAGCTCGTAGCGAGCAGTACGCAGGACAACACCATTCCTGTTGCAAGCGTGGTTCTCATGGTAACGCCTCCTCGACGTGTTTTCCCGGCCACGTGAGCGCGCCGGAATGGCACGCTCGAGAATTCGACGTTTTCGGGAGGCCGGAAGTCTAAACGTACACCGGGATGAATTCCGTGAGATGTACCGGCGGAAGGACCCCACACGATCTGTGGGGTGACGCCCACGACACGGGCGCGCGGGCGAAGACACGAAGCCTGTTTTGCCTCGAGTCGCTAGCCGCGATTGTGCAGCTCGACGCGGAGGATCTTTCCGCTGATCGTCTTCGGTAGCTCGGAGACGAACTCGATCTCGTGCGGGCGAGATTTTTCCGTATGTTTGTCCTAGCCTGTATCTATGGTGCGGCTAGCTCAGAGGTGCTCGAAGACCTAGACTAGACGATTTCGAGACCCGCACCATGAGCGGCGCCTCCTGCTGGCCGATTGGCCTAGGTGGACGACTTTGGTACTCTCGACCCAAGTCGTGCGGTGCCCAGTCCGAAGGAGGATTGTCCGATGACGAGAGTAGGTTTCGTGATCGCCTGCATTGGGGGTGTTCTCGCGTTTTTTGGCTATCAGGAGTACCAAGTCGGAGCTGGTACGAGCAGCAATCCCGTGCCGGTCGCGCTCGTGGATATGGAAAGCGGGATCGAGCCACCCGACAAACACCTTCAGGTCGGCGAACACTGGGCTATCTTTCCGAGTTGGGTGGGTTGGGGTGACGAGGACAGCGACCAGCTCGACTACATCTATTATCCGATAGTCTCCGAGAACCACCCGTACAACCAGGAGTGAGACGCGTTGATCGCGAAATACGGTGATGAAGAGATCCCGGAGAACGAGCACCCACAGCTTACGTCACTATCGGTATTGGTCAAGTCCACTCGATACAACCTGGTTGGCGCCGTCCCTTCAGAGTGGACACAGGTCGACTCGATCACCGGCCTATTGATTGACGACATCGAGAAACTGAAATCCGGCGAAGAGCAATCGCTCCGCGAGAGCTATCCCGCACTGGCCCTGGCGGACGTCCGGATCCTCGAGGAAAACCGCAAGCCGAAATCCGCCGCCGCCACGATGGGCATGATGCTTGCCGGCGCCGCTCTCCTACTCGGTGGCGTGGTGACCCTCGGCCGCGGCTTGCTGGACTGACGCCGCCAGATGGTCAACCGGTGGTTCGCTCTCGTCTCCGACTCGCCCGACTCGTACACGCGGATCGTCTCGCGCATCGTCGGTACGTAGCGCGCGGAAACGACGCCGTCTCCGGCGTGGACAGTGAAGTAGAAGCCGGGATCCCCGAATCGCTCGCCGCTCGAGACGAGCGACACCGAGCCGTCATCGTGGAACAAGGGCTTCATGATCACGAGCGGCGTTCCCATTCGGAAGCGGAAACGCGACCCTGAGACAAACGCCCGGCCAACCGGGTGGGACCGTAGCTGCCCGCGTAGACGGTGGTGCCGGAGCTCTGCATGTGTCGGATCCAAACGACCTAGCGGATGGTGGACGTCGCGGGCTCGACGAGGTGCCACACTTCGTTCGAGAGCCCATGGCTCGACTCGAGGTTCGATAGCGGGACGTTGAGCTGAGCGAGCCGCCGGCTAAACAGAACCGCCAGCATCCAGCCGAACGGCTTGAAGGCGCCGCACCACTCCGACCACGCGTCGAGCTCGTAGGCGGCGGTTCGTTCGTAGAAATCGCGAACGCCCGGGGCGACACGGGCGGCCGGAAACTCGGGACCGTCGAGAGAACCGAATTCAGGAACGATCCCGCGTGGCTCGGGACCATCCAGCACCGTCAGGTTCTCGCGCTCGGCGAGCTCTCGGAAGCACTCGCCGCCGATGTGGCGCGTGCCCCCGACGGGCCCGGTGAGCCACGGTGCGTCCGTGAGGGCGATCTTTCGTCCGGTGGCGCGAACCCAAAGCTGGGTGCTCCAATCGGTCAGATAACCCCGCCTCTCGCCGAGCCAGATCATGCGGAGAGCTCCTTGCGGCGGCGATCACCGCAGCTTCGATTTTTATACACGAGTGGGATCGATTTCTTTCATTCTACCAAGACCGGGCCCGGTCACTCGCCACCTCAGGCGCGGGCGACGCGGGTCACGGGATCAGCTCCGCCAGTAGCTCCTGGTCGACCCAGGAGGTGTGATCGGGAGGCTCGATGGCGCCCGACAGTGACAGAATGCTCGCCGGTTTCTCCGGGGCGAACCCCTTCTGGCAACTTCAGCCCCTTGAGAACTGGCCCGAAAATCGACCATTATTATGGTACTAGATAATGGACCTATATTGTGGTACCATGATGTTCATGATCTCCCGAAAGGTGCAGCTCGAGCAGGACGTTCTCGACTTCATCGACGAAGCCGTCCGCTCTTTGAACTACAAGAGCCGTAGCGAATACATGCGCACCGCGATTCTGGAAAAGATCGATTCCGATAAGAGAAGACTGCGAGCGATGAGGCGGGAGGCGGCCATGGAGGCCTACGCGAGCGCCTCACCCGAGCACGTCTTCGAGTCCATCGAGGCGGAGGATTTTGAGGGCCGGTGACATCTGCCAGGTGAATCTCGACCCGACATTCGGGGATGAGATTCGGAAGACGCGCCCGGTCGTCGTTCTCAACGCCGGGATCGTAAACAAACTGAGCTTGGCGATCGTGGTTCCTGTCACCGGGTGGAAAGCCGCTTTCAAACGGAACCCGTTCTTCCTGGAGCTCGATCCAGCACCGCGACTTGGTCTCCGAAAGAAATCGGCCGTGGACTGCTTTCAAATTCGGGCGCTGAGCCACCGGCGATTCGTGAGAGCGCTGGGAGCGCTGAGCGAGGAGGAGCTCGATCGCGTCAAGTCTTCGGTCGCGCTCATCTTGGATATCTACCCGGAGCACTGCACGGTCTAGCCTACCCGGTCGTGATCTGAGTTCGAGCGCGGCGTCGACGGTCGACGGATCGCCCGGCTCCGTTTTTGCCATTCGACATAGATAGTTTTCGACGGGAATCTCGCCCGGGCAAGGTGTTCGCTTTTTTGTTCTTTTTCACCTGAGCCCGTGGGCGCGCTCGATATGTCAGAACCCTGGCGCCCAAATCGCGTTCAGTCTTCGTCGTCCAGTTCGGCCGCGGTCGCGAGGTACTCGGTGAGTCGAGAACGTCCCGCTTCGAGTCGCTCGAGACGACGCTCGAGTTTGGCCTTGTTCGGTTCCTGCGCGGTCTTGAGCTCGGCCTTCAGCGTCTCGATCGCTTTCCCCATCTCTGCGAATCGCTTTCGGATCGCCTCGAGCGCCGCGGCCTGAGCTGCTTTGTCGAAGACAATAGCCTCGGGTCTATCGCCGTCGCTCTCTCGCGCTCGCGACCGTGCGGCCGCCTCGGGAATGATGGCCCGGTCTGACTCGAGGTTGCGCAGGTTCCTGAACTCCGGCGAAACGATCTCGACGTCGCCTTCATGAAGCACGTCCATGACGCTCGCCCGGAGTCGGGAACGCGTGGAGAGCATCTGGTCGACTTCGGTACACAGGCCGGCGATCCGGTAAGTCACTGAAAAATCGCCGAGCTCCACGATCTGCACGAAGGGCTTGTCGAGGCCCGCACGGCTCGCCGCCTCGAGAAGAAGATCTTCGACGCGGGTCCGGGGAACGTCGTAGCCGAGTGAAAGCCTCGTCGAGACGATGGTGCCCGACTTGCGCACGACGGTGAAGGGGTTGGTCACGACGTAGAGATTGGGGAGCGTCGTCAGATCCCGGTCGGCCGTCTGGATCTCGATATGAAACAGCTCTCTCTCCGACACCCGGCCGAAGTGCTCGCCGATCCGTATGAAGTCGCCGCCCTTGAATGGACGCACGGCACGCAACATCATACCCGCCATGATGTTCCCGAGGAACGTGGTCGACGAGAGAGCGATCGCTGCCGAGAGAAGGATCCCGAGCAAGCTGAGAAGCTGTGCGCGAGTCGTGTCCGAGATCGGAAGCGCAAGAATCCCTCCGACGACGGCTGCCACGGTAAGCGCCAGCATGATGATTTGAATGCGAAAGGCGCCCTCGGTCTGCTGCGAGACGCGCTTTTCCAGGAGCGAGCGAGCCGCTGCGAGCATCACGATGGCGACCACCGCTACAACGACCGTCTGGAGCAGCGGACCGAGATCTTCTACGATCGAGGCCAGAGATTCCATAGTAGAATACGTACACCAAGAAATGCGGGGTTCAGAAAGCAGGTGTAGGATCTCACGAAGTCCACCTCGGGAGAATGTCAGATGGAAAAATGGACAAGAGCGACCGCGTTCGCGGTGGCGCTGATCGTAATCTTGGCCCTTGGGGCCTGCTTCGGGGACGGTTCCCCCCGCCGACTAATTACGCCAGCATCTGCCTCGCCTGAGGCTCCGACTCCGGGCTCGAGCCTGGTGATGCCTGCGGCGTCGGGAGCGACGGTATCGCTCGATGGCGTCTGGCTCTCTGGATGCAACCTCGGGACGCCAGCCGCACCCAACGGCTCGCTCCGGCAGTCTTTTGTAATCTCAGGGTCGGTGATCAGCGTGGACCAGGCGACCTATGAGAATTTCACGTGCTCGGGGGTGTTTGCGGTTCGGCAGGTAGACCTCGACGCCCGTCTCGGCGAAGAAAGCGTCGCGAAGCTCGCAGGTGAGGACGTCGGGGTCACTCGCGTCGAGGGAACGGACCTCACACTAATCTGCCAAAACTGCCCGTCTTTTCCAACCACGAGGCAACCTTTCAAGCAAATCTTCTACGTCGATGACACGCTTGGTATGGACCGTCTGCATCAGGGCGTCCTCGCGATAGATGGGGGGACACTCGACCCCGAAGGCTACCCGACCAGGCTCTACGACGGCTTTGTCGAGCGCCAGTGAGCTGATACGAACGCCCATCGCTCCGGGATCAGCTGGTCGAGCGCAAAATCCAATCACCGGGCAGATTGGATTACATCCGCCAAAAGTAGGACGCTTTGAAGAAAAGCCCCCGACGGGACTGAAGGAGCCGGTCGGCGGGAACGTAGCGTCCCTCCCGCCAGGCAATGCTCTCGTACAACGACCCGTAACCGAAGTGGATCACCGTCCCGGGAACGTACAGGAAAGAGGCGAGGAAGTCGGTCAATAGGTCTTTGCGGAATGAGTTGTACTCGAGGATTCCCCTGAAGAAGAGGTATTTGTTGACCTGGTAGGTGAGCCGGCCCCGGATGATGGCATAGTCATAAATTCGCTCCTGGTCTAGCTCGCGGGTGAAGTTTGAGTAAGTGTAATCCACACGGGCCTCTAGCTTGTGCGAGGCTTGGTAGCGAAGGGTAGCGGATACATCTTGCTATCTCCCTGGTACGGTTCGGCGGAGTAGAATATGGCGTTTCTCTGCCCAAGATTGACCTGGAAAAATAGATTCCTGGTGAGCTGGCTACGGCCTCCCACCTCGAAACCGCGGGTATCGAACTCTTCACCCAGAAAGACCTCGGGGGGATGTCCCGGCCGCTGTTGAATTTGGTCGGGTAGCGGCGGCACCTGTGAATACTCTTAGGCAGCAACCTCATCGCTGTCAAGAGATTTCTGTTTGCTTCTAAGCGCGTGAACGAGAGCGCCCATATGGCGATAGCCTTTGATACGGTGAAACTTTTTCTCCGCCGTGACGACGCCGAGAGCGGTCCATCGGCGAATCATGGAAGGACTCTTCCACCGCTTGACGTTTCTCGAGACTCTGCGGATGGTGCCGTTGAGATTCTCGATGGCGTTTGTCGTGGCCAGAGATTTGCGAAGTAACTCGGGTAGAGCGAGCTTCACAACCGTGAGGGTCTCTTCCATCCCTTCTCGAAGGCTTCCGGCAGCTTCGTCGTAGCCGTTTCGCTTGAGCCACGACACCAATGCCTGAAGTCGCTTGCGCGCCTTGTCGGCACTCTTGCATTTGTACGCTTCCTTCATTGTCTGGAGCACGTAGGCGTGACGGGACTTGGGAAGGTACGAGCGTAGATTTCGGAGTTTGTGGAGCTGGCATCTTTGGATAACCGCGAGATCCCCCAAAACGTCGACGAGTGCTTTGCGGATCCCTTTGCCTCCGTCCACTACGCAGAGAATCGATTCGTCGACCCGCAATCCCAGCTCGAGAAGGTTCTGCAACATCGCGGTGCACACCCGAGAGTTCTCCGTCGAGCCCAGCCATATACCCAAGGGCACCTTCGTTCCATCTATTGTGATACCGAGAGTTACGACGACGGTCTGTCCGGCCACCTCAAGGCCATCCATCATTAGTGCCGCAAGCTCGAACTCCTCTAGCCTCCGAGATAGGTATTCCTCGAGCTTCTTAGTCGTCTGGCTCACGAGGTGACGGCTGGCGGCACTCTTGCTCGTGCCACGAGACTTCAACTTCGCCGAGGGTTTGTCCAGACTCGATTCGTAATTTCGGGTCGATACCCCCACCAAGATCTGGTTCAGCACTCGCTCCGGAAGCGGGTCTTCTTCGCGGAAGGCTTCGAAGTGTGGAAGCGACGCCTCCTCGCCCGACTTCGAACGAACTCGAGGTCGCGACACTTGGATTCGACGACCGCCGAAGCTCAGCTCCCCATCCGTGCTCCCCCAGTGGTTATGAGTTCGCTCCTTCTCGTGCTTGCCCTTCGGCCCCGCGATCTTCTCCGCGTCCTCTCTCAGGAGTAGGTGCAATGCGGTCAGTCCTTGCTCGTACACCCATTCCGTCAGGTCCGCCTTCGTGGCCGCGATCCCAGCTATCATCGGTAGCAGTATCTGACCGACTTGGCCAACTACCTTGCCCGTAGGCGAGTGCGTTTGCTTTCTTACTGGCTTCTTTGATTTCCTTGGCATGGTGGCTCCTTGTCCCCCTCTGGAGACGGTTGGTTTGGCAGACCTATTCTTAGGCCGGCCAAGGAGCCGCCGCTACCCCAAATTCAACATCCGGCGGGACATCCCCGACCTCGGTGGAATAGCGGTACACGGCGCCCACGTTGGAGCTTCGCGGTAAAACAAACCTCAACCGCAGGGTGTTGTAAGACTCCGAGATACCACTGAATTTGTCGCGGACCATGCTGGTGTAGCCGTTCAGCTCGATACGCTGGAGGAGCTCGCTTTCGGGATAAAACTTCGGTGCCATCCAAAGGCTTATCTTGGAAACGCCTTCCCGAAGGAGATAACCGGTTTCGGGTCGAAACTCTTTGGAAATGTCCAGCGCCGCCGAGGTGATTGAGAGGTTTCTCGTCGAGTAGTTATACTCAACACCCGCCGCGTGTCCGTCCTCCCGCGGGCTGAACTCATCCAGCACCGTCTGGGTCACAAAAGCATGCATGCCCAACGTCGAAGACCGGTTCATTCGAAAAAGAGCATCGGCGCCGGCCAACCGGTTGTACCCTGTTTGGCGCTCCCTTCCTGTGTAGAAGCCGCCGATGTAGCTGTCTTCCTTCAACGAGCGTTTGTAGCGGAATATGGCGAAGTCGGCGTAGTCACCGACGGCCTCACCTCCTATCGGGGACTCGTCCCTGGCCAGGATCGAAGCGATGGTGTCCTTTTCGCTGAGCTTGCCGGAAATCTTCACTCCCGCCAAAGGGTTGACGATGTTTCGGGTGTGCACCACCGCCACAAAGGGATCCCCCCCCATCTGTTCGGGCCGGCAAACTTGAAGTACTCGTTGCCTTCCAAAAACAAAGGCCGCTTCTCCGGAAAGAAGAGCGGGCTGCGGAGATTGATGTCGACTTGCCCGGCATCCGATTCTACCTGCCTGAAATCGGGGTTCACCGCGCCGTCCAAGATCAAATCCGAAGTTATGCCGTACTTGACCGTCAAGCTGGCGTCGGTTTGGTTCTCGGCATCGACCAAATTTTCTTCTTGCAGCATGTCTCTCTGGCTATGAGTGACTGCCGGCAGCAGCTCGAAGAGCGTGTAGTGTTCGACCTCTTCGAAGATTATGGGATGCATTTGAGTTTGAAAGGCATCTAGTTCCGGACCTCTGGCTGGATTCAGTGCTGGATAGGTCCCCTTTGCCGAGTAGCGGGTTATGTGGCGCTGGAAGACGACCCCCATCTCTACTCGATCGGTGCTGGCGTACCGAATGCTCTTGAAAGGAATCCTGACCTCGACCTTGAATCCTTCCTCATCCAGTGTCCCGGCGCTGTACCACACGGCATCGAAACCGATGTCCTCGAATCCGGCGGCGAAACGGGAGTCCTCCTGAATGCCCATGGGATTGATATAAAACGCATAAGCCGATTGCTGATCGTTGAACGAGTCCAAGTTGATGCCGATCCAATCATCAGAACGGATACTGTCCCGGCTGGAAATCGAGGTTTTTATCTTGCTCGGCTCACTATCGAAACAGCGGAAGGCGAAGTAGAGGTTTTCCCGATCATAGGCATAATAGGCCTCGGTCTTCTCGGTCATATCCTTGCCGAAGTCGGGTAGCCAGGTCTTGAATCCAGTGACGAATGGTGCTTCGGTCCAGGCTTCGTCGTTCAGAACTCCGTCGATGACAGGGGGCGAATCGACCCGCACCGGAAGGAGTGGTTCGGGCGCGCCGGCGGAAAGGGCGACAACCGAAAATGACCATGCCAATAAGGCCGGGCCCACACTTCTCATCTTCATTTCAAGATATGTTGGCTGACCTTTTTTGACATTGCCATCCTAGCGAAAAAGCGGTCTATCTTAAACGACAACCATGGTGAGAGGCTAAATCATCAGCTCAACTTGAAGCCAATACGCACCGTCATCACTATCGGAACGGCCTGCCCATTGAGTAGCGTCGGCTCGTGCTTCCACTGGCTGACGGCGTTCATCGCGGCCTCGTCGAGAAGAGCCACCGACTTCACGACTGAGAGGTTCACGACATTGCCTTGGGCGTCGATGATCGCGCGGAGCGTGACGATTCCCTCCTTGCGGGCCTGTCTGGCGATGGCGGGGTAGATCGGGGTCACGTCGTGGATCTTTCGCGGCGGCTTCAGCTCACCGCCGATGACGACGGGCTGAGTCGGTTCGACGGGCGGTGGCGTCGACTGTGGTGCTTCGAGCGGCATGATGTCGGAGAACGGTAACCCACCCTCGACGCCGAGACCGCCACCATAGAACTCCGGCGGATCGGCAATCGTATTAGCGACCTCCGCCGGCGCGAAGAGCTCGGTGCTTATACTTGGCGGTGTCGGTGATTCGGGCGCACTCGTGGATGGCAGCTTTGGTCCCTCAGGCGCCTCATAGGGCGGCGTGACCTTCACGGCTATGTACTCCGGAAGACGATAGGCACTCGCGGGCGTCGGCATCGAAGACGTCGCCAGGAGGGGAACGAGGATGAGCGCGGTGATTGCGACGCCCTGAACGAGGATCGAGGTCAACAGGCTGGCGGCGGAGCTTCGCCACGACGACGTGGCGCGCGAGGCGACGACGGTAAGTGACAGCGGATGATTGGCCACGGGCTTCTCCTTTCGGATCGGAAGGCTTTCGGTGAAGCCGCGCGGCTCGTTTTGTGCTTCTACTAGTTGGACACCGTTCAGACGAGAGAGTTCCGTCCGCGAGGGGATAACTTGGCGTCTGCTGCGGCTGCTCAGACCGGCTTGGACAGGTCCTTGATCTCGTCGAGAGCTTTCTGGATTTGCTCCTCGGGCAGCTCGTAGTCTACGAGCTCTCCCGCGAAGTAAGCATCATAGGCCGAGAGGTCCATGAGTCCGTGGCCGCACAGATTGAAAAGAATGACCCGGGACTCGCCCGCTTCCTTCGCGGCCGCCGCCTCCTCGACAACCGCCCGGATCGCGTGGGACGGCTCGGGAGCCGGAATGATGCCTTCGGTGCGAGCGAAGGTCGCTGCGGCCTTGAAGACCTCGAGCTGGTGGTAAGCGCGCGCCTCCACCATCCCATCGACCACGAGCTGTGAGACGAGCGGCGCCGCACCGTGATAGCGAAGACCGCCGGCGTGGATTCGAGGAGGAACGAGGGAATGCCCCAGGGTATGCATCGGCGCGAGTGGCGTGAGCTGAGCCGTATCGCCGAAGTCGTAGGCGTAGGGTCCGCGCGTGAGCGTCGGGCAGGCCGCGGGCTCGGCGGCAATGAAACGAGTTTTCTTGCCCTGCGTGAGGTTGTCGTGCAGAAACGGGAACGACAAACCGGCGAAGTTGCTGCCGCCGCCGACACAGGCAATCACGACGTCGGGGTAGTCCCCCGCGAGGTATCTGTTGTTTGGCCTCTTGCCCCACGACGGTCTGGTGCAAGAGCACGTGGTTGAGCACACTCCCGAGCGAGTACTTGCTGTCCTCCCGGCTCGCGGCTTCTTCAACCGCTTCGCTGATGGCGATTCCGAGACTGCCCGGCGATTCAGGATCGCGCTCGAGCACCTGGCGACCGGCGTTCGTTTCGGATGTCGGACTCGCGAGCACCTCGGCGCCCCAGCTCTGCATCATCGACCGGCGGTAAGGTTTTTGCTCGAAGCTCACCTTGACCATGTAGACCTTGCATTCCAGGTCGAAGAAGTTGCATGAGAAAGCGAGCGCGCTGCCCCACTGGCCGGCTCCGGTCTCGGTGATCAGCCGAGCGACGCCTTCCTGCTGGTTGTAGTACGCCTGGGCCACGGCCGTGTTCGGCTTGTGACTGCCGGCGGCGCTCACACCTTCGTATTTGTAGTAAATGCGCGCCGGCGTCCCCAGCTCTTTTTCCAATCGTCTCGCTCGAGAGAGCGGCGTCGGTCGCCACAGTCTGTAGACATCGAGAATCGGTTCGGGGATCTCGATATAGCGTTCGGTGGACACCTCTGTTCGATGAGGCCCATCGGAAACAGCGGCGCCAGGTCGCCGGGTCCAATGGGCTCTCCGGTCCCCGGATGGAGCACCGGTTTGACGCGGTCGGGCAGGTCGGCCTGGATGTTGTACCAGGCGGACGGAATGTCTTTTTCAGAGAGCAGAAACTTCGTCGGTTCCACGGCAACCTCCAAACGATTTGCGCTCGCCCCGGTTCCTTATCGTTGCGAAGCGTGGTCGATAAATCTAGCCCCCCGAGGGCCTCGGCCCGTCGGCGAATATCTTCTTGAACGCGACCATGAAGCGGCGCATCTCTTCCGCGGTTCCGACCGAAACCCGCAGATGCTCGTCCATCGGTGGGAAGGGGCGTCCCACGAGAACGCCGTGCTTGCGGAAATCGTCGCCGACGGTCTGCGCCTTGCGGCCGATTCCCACCATGAAGAAGTTCGTCTGCGAGGGGATGACGCTGAAGCCGAGTGACTCGAGCTCGGCCGTCGTCTCGTTGCGGAGCTCGAGTGTGACCCGCTTCACTTCCGCCTGGGACTCGGTGTCCTTCAACGCCGCCACCGCGCCCCAGCGTGCGAGAGCATTGATGGTTCCCGTCAAGTGAGGCCGCATGCGATCGAGCAGCGAGGCGGGCGCGATGCCGTAGCCGACGCGCATCCCCGCGAGAGCGGCGATCTTGGAGAAGGTTCGCGCCACGATGACCGGACGGCCCTCGAGCACGTAGGGCACCGACGTCGCGTAGTTCGGATCGTCGACGAAGTGGTGATAGGCCTCGTCCATGAGCACCGGTACGTCCTCCGGGATCCCGTCGAGGAGCTGTCGGATCTCTTGCTTGGTGACGACCACTCCGGTCGGATTGTTCGGGTTGCACATGTAGACGAAGCCGACTCGTCGGTAGTTCCTGCGAGTGGCCTCGATCATGGCTGGAATGTTCTGACGGTAGTCCTTGAGCAACGGGAGCGTGATGACGTCGGCCTTGATGCCCGTCGCGTGGCGGTAGACCGAACCGTAGGAGGGCTCGACGCCAACCACTGACTTGCCACCCTGAAGAAACGTTGCGCCGACGACGCTCAGAATCTCGCCCGACCCCGCGCCGAGCAGAACGTTCTCGCGCTCGACGCCGTGATGGGTCGCAATCTCCTGAATGATATTGCCGTCCGGATAACCGTAGCGGTTGGCGTATTTGAAGGCCTTCGTCATCGCCTTCATCACCGAGTCCGATGGTCCGTAGGGGTTCTCGTTGTACAACAGCTTCGCGAAGGCGTCGTAGTCTTCCAACTCCGACTCGCTCGCCGGGCTTACGACAGCAGCTTGCGTTGCGAACACGGACTCGGGCCGGAGGCCCGCGTAGCCGAGCACCGCCGCCAAACCGCTCACAAAATGTCTTCGGGAAACCGTGTCTTTGGCTGTCATGTCTCCTCCATCCCCTCGAATATCATCGACCCCGATTGTACGCGGGCCGAACGGGCTGCCGCAATGAGCGGCGTCAGCCGAGCCGGCCGCGCGCGAGCGCGACGAGCGCCACCGCGCTCCACGTCCCCTCGAGCACGACGAAGGGAACGAACCCGATGAGGTAGGAGGCGTAGCAGGCAAGACCCGCTCCGAGCGCGTTCATCGAGTGATTGACCCGCGAAGCGCGGTTCAAGATCCCGAGCAAGTTGAGGAAGAAGGCCGCGAGCAGAAGCGCCACACCGATCGAGCCCACCCACTGAGAGAAGGCGCTCACAGCGTGAAATCCCCGAAGTTCTTGCCCTCCTTCGCGAGTTGCTCGAGAAGCGGTGCCGGTCGCATCCACTCTCCCTGCTCGCCGTAGAAGCGTTTCACAGCTTCGTAGACCTTCTTGACGCCGACCGTGTCCGCGTAGAACATTGGCCCGCCCCGGTAGCGGGGAAAACCGTATCCGTAGACCCAGACGATGTCGATGTCGCTGGAGCGGAGTGCGACGCCTTCTTCCAGGATTTTGGCCCCATCATTAATAAGAGCGTAGATGCAGCGCTCGACGATCTCCTCGCTTCCGATCTTTCGGCGGGTGAGACTGAGCTCTTCGGAGACGCTCTCGATGAGCGCCGCGATCGCAGGATCCGGAGTCGGCGTGCGGCTTGCTGTCTCGTAGCGGTACCAGCCCGCGCCCGTCTTCTGTCCGAATCGTCCCATCTCGCAAATACGATCGGCGATGGGGGAGTACCTCAGATCCTTCGGGCGCGTCGCCGCCTGGCGTTTGCGCACCGCCCAGCCGATGTCGAGCCCAGCCATATCCGCCATGGTGAAGGGCCCCATCGGGAGACCGAAGTCGAAGAGCGCTCCGTCGACGTCCTCGGGAAGAGCACCCTCCTCGAGCAGGAAGTCGGCCTGGCGCCGGTAGGCGAAGAGCATGCGGTTCCCCACGAAGCCGTCGCATACGCCGACGAGCACGCCGATCTTGGAAAGCCGTTTGGAGAGCTTCATCGCGGTGGCGATGGTCTCCTTCGACGTGCGCTCGCCCCGGACGATCTCGAGGAGCTTCATTATGTGGGCCGGGCTGAAGAAGTGCATGCCGATGACCTTGTCCCGGCGCGACGTCGCTTTTGCGATCTCGTTGATGTCGAGCGTCGAGGTATTCGTCGCGAGGATCGCATCTTCAGTCACGAACTCGTCGAGCCCGCCGAAGACGTCCTTCTTCACGGCGAGGTCCTCGAAGACCGCTTCGACGACGATGTCGGCGTCGGCGAGCTCCGAGGTCTCCGTCGTCCCCTGGATGCGCTTCATGCAGCCATCCATCTCTTCTCGAGACATGCGGCCCTTCTCGACGCTCGATCGATAGAGGCTCCGGATTTTCTCGATGCCGCGCGCGAGGACGTCCTCGTCGCTCTCGCGCACCACGACGGGGATCCCCGCGTTCGCGAAGCACATCGCGATCCCACCTCCCATCGTGCCGCAGCCGACGACCCCGGCGCGCCGGATCTCCGCAGCGGGGGTGTCTTTGGGCACGTCCGGGATCTTCGCGACTTCGCGCTCGGCGAAAAAGATGTGGCGCTGTGCCTTCGATTGATCGGATCCCACGAGGCGAAGGAAGATCTCACGCTCTTTTTGGAATCCCTCCTCGCGCGAAAGCTCGAAGCCGGCGCGCACCGCCTCGATGGCGGCGAAGGGTGCTTCGAAACCCCGGGACTTCTTCGCGATGGCCTTTTGGACCTCCTCGAAGATGGACGGATCCACCTCGAGCGGGCGCTCGTCACGAGTGGGGAGATTTCGCGCGAGCTCGGCCGCGGCCCCGAGCAAATCAGACTCGGCGATCTCGTCGACGATACCAAGCTCTTTCGCTTTGGTGGCCGGGATGAGCTTTCCCGACACGATGAGGTCGAGAGCGGGGCGAGCGCCGATGAGCCGCGGCAGTCGCTGGCTGCCTCCGGCCCCAGGAATGATGCCGAGAGTCACTTCCGGAAGCCCCACCCGAGCGTCCGCCGTCGCGATGCGAGCGTGGCAGCCGAGCGCGAGCTCGAGCCCGCCCCCCGCGGCAACGCCGTGGATCGCGGCGACGACGGGCTTTGACGATAACTCGAAAGCCTCGATGACTTCGGCGAGATACGAGACATCCTTCGACGGCTCCTTGTCGAACTCCTTGATGTCGGCCCCCGCGCTGAACATCCTGCCGTGACCCGTGACGACGATCGCCTCGATGCCGTCGTCCGCGAGCGCCTCCCGCAAAGCCGTCGCGAGCCCGCTTCGCACCTCCGCCCCCAACCCGTTCACGGGCGGGCTGTCGATCGTAAGCACGCGCACCGCGCCCTGGTTCGTGATCGTCACACTGCTCGTCATCGGGCCCCTCCAATGGGGTCAGTCCTGAACAACTTGACTCAGCTGTTACTTTTCTACCCGATTCAAGTTATTCAGGACTGACCCCAGCTCCCCGCGAGCCGCCCGCAGGGGGCGGACATGTTAAGCTGAAACAACGCTCAGATCCATGCCCGACCGCGTACCCTACGACGATTTCGCCGACGTCTACGACTCCTGGGCGGCGAGCGCCCCCATCACTCGGCTGAACCATGCCTTCTACGTGGCGAAGCTCCTCGAGCCCGAAGGGTCCGTCGTCGAGCTCGGTGTGGGCAACGGCCGTATCTGCATCGAGGTGGCGAAGCGCTCGAAACCCATCGTCGGCGTCGACTCCTCGACCAAAATCCTCGACCTGTGCCGCCGCCGCGCCAGGGAAGCCGGGGTTTCCGAACGGCTGACTCTCATCCAGGCGGACTTTCGGGACTTCGAGCTCGAAGAGCCCGCCGAGCTCATCACCATCCCGTTTCACAGCATCGGTCACTTGCTCACCCTCGAAGACAAGCTCGTCGCGATGAAGCGAATCCACTCCCAGCTCCGTCCCGGCGGCCGTTTCATCTTCGATCACTTCCTCTTCGACCCCGGCGTCATGCAGGAGGCCGTGCCCCACCTCCGGGCCGAGCTCCGCGACCCGGAGTCCGGCCGCGACCGCCTCCTGTGGGAGGTCGTCACCCGCGACGATGAGAACCAACGCATCCGCATCGTCGTCTGGACCGACGAGATCGACTCCGGCGGCACCGTCGTCAGCCACCGCTATCGCCGCATCAATCTGTCCTGGCTCTTGCTCGAGCAGAGTCGAGCGCTTCTCGACGAGGCCGGCTTCGAGATCGAGGCCGTCTACGGCGACTTCGACGAGAACCCGCTCGAGAGGCGCTCGACGCACCAGATCTGGATCGCTCGCCGCTGAGCCGCGGCGCCCACGGCCGGTCTGCTTGGAATGGAATCTGTCCGAGCACCCCGCCTGACCCGCTAGCGTGTGGTGAGGGTAAGTGGCTCTTTTTTCAGCTCCCTGCCAGCCACGAGCTCAGCGCCGCAGGGCGGGGGTTCCCAGCGTAGCGTCGAGAACGAGCCTCTGGTCCAGGTCACCCTGCCGCAGTGTTCCGAAGGCAAACATCGTATAAGTGGCGTTTCCCGCAAGCCCGAACGGCACGACTGGCAGTAACGGTCCCCTTGTCCCGGTACGACGAACCTCGAGGGGGTAGTTCCCGGGTTCGGCAGAGCGATAGCCCCGATCTTCGAGAAACCCGACGTTTCGAACGAGGGCCATCTCGGAGTTGAGCCAGAGGCCCAGCGATGCGGGGAAATCCGACATCGTATGGACGAGGCGCAGCCTTACCCCTTCCGCACCCGTGCCGAGCTCGTCACGCAGCACGGCGACGGTGAGTGTGCGAGTGTCCACCAGACCTGCGGCGACGATGGTGGCAGCCTCGCCTGCCATGATGACGAAGGTCGCGTCGAGCTGCACCGTACGCTCGTCGACCGGCGTCTTTCCCGACGGAACGAAACGTACGACGTGAGAGCCAGGATCGACGCGGCGATAGCGCGTGACTGTGGGGTAGACGATGCTCGGGTGCAAGATCGAGCCGTCCAGCAGCACCTCGGCGCCCTCGAGATCCGCGCTGAAGTTCGCGAGGCGCAGCCACGTGCCGCTGGGGGTCGCGGTGGGCGATGCGGCGGAAGGTGGGGTCATCTGCGGAGCGGCGCCATCTCCGCAGCCAGCAAGCAACACTACGGCCATGGCCAGGAGTCGCAGCGAGCGGCGCATGAGCGTTATGTTACCAGTCTTGACTCCGTAGAAGATCCTGGAGCCTCGTATCCGTCAACAACGTCGCCGGGAACCAGCTCCCGCTCACGAAACTTCAGGTCCGTTTGGGTTTGACGCGACGGATCAGATTCACGAGGCCGCTCTTGCGCGCGAGATGCTTGAGTCGCTGCCGCGCGGACATGCGCACCGCCGCGCGTCTTCCGTTGTACATCTGGGTTATATACGCACCCGTCGCAACGTTTCTCTTGTCGAGCCACTCGACGCGACCCAAGAACGGGTCGGACCTCTGAGGCTGGTAGTAGAGACAATCTTCGAAGTAGTAGTGCGTTATTTGACTGTGTCTCGTACGAGAGCGGTCGCGTACGGGCGAGCCGCCGTGCACCAGGTTTCCCGCCCAAAGCAATGCCTTGCCGGGAGGTAGGGTCAGCCTCTGGGGCGCAAGGCCAGAGCGCTGCAGGAGGCGCCCCAAGCCTTCTTCGTAGACCGGGTACATCTCGTGACTCTCTTGTTCGCTCCCCGACAGACGGAAGTGCAGGTGCTCAAGATACGGAAGCTTGTGACTCCTTGGGTAGTACACGACGGGCCCGTTGTCGTCATCGACCGGCTCGAGGGCGATCCAAACACCACACATGAAACCGAGGGGTATGGAGCAGAAGTGGAACGAATCGCTGTGCGGTTTTTGCTCCGTTCCCCGAGAGAAGTTCAGGGTCTGCATGGCGATGGGCTCTCGACGATAGAGCGTCCGCAGGAGCGAAAGGATCTCTGGAAGGATCGCCAGCTCGCGCACCTCGGGAATCGTCTCCCACGCATCGACGACCCGGGTTGTGTACTCCGGATGTTTCGAGCACTCGGCGATGACCCTACCGCCGAGCGCGTCGAAGTCGGAAATCTCGAGATCCAGGAGCAGGTACCCCTCACGCGCGAAAAACTCTGCCTTTTCACGCGTGAGTCGATCGAGATCGCTCTCGTTCAGAAGGGTCTCAAAGGTTGGATCGTCAATCCATGGCAGGTTCAAGCTCGGCGGCGTTTCCACCCTTGCTTACTCGGCGCGCGTATAGACGCTTCGGATGACTAGCGGTTGTTTCAACTGTTTGTCCTCGAGACGAACCGTCAGCACCAGCTCGTCGCCGTCGCTCGAGAGCTGATAGGTCTCGTAGATTTTCGCGCCGTCGCTCGTCTTCATCTCGACGTCGATCTGAGTCCCGGTCGTCTCCGAGGTCGTCTCCAGTCGCGTGCCATCGGCCATCTGCCGCTCGTGTTTCCTCGCGTCGAGATAATAGATGCGCAGACGGTCGCCACCGTCATCGACCACAAGCTCGCGCTTGGTCCTCTCGACGTCGAGCTCATCGGCGTATTGGACGAAGCTGTCGAGGACCCGCCGCAGCCGACTGACAAATTGCGGATCGACGTCTTCAATGGTCGAGCGTCCGCGGCTGTTCTTCTCGACAAACCCCTTGATCGTGGCCTCGAGCCTCGGTTCCGGATCGTCGCTCTTGCCGTCGTCGCGATACCAAAGACCCGTGTACCCGGATTGCACCGTCAGAAATCCGGTGATTGCGAGGATCGTGACGAGCGTTTTCATGTCGCGTCGTTTCGGATCGTATCACGGCTGTAGTCCCCACACCCATGGGTCTCGTTTCTCTGTCGCTGGTGCTTCCGCCATCAAGTGTGGGTCAGGCCGCCAGAGCATTTTGAACGTCGGTGTCAGCTGCTCCCGTACGGGCGCCGCGGAACGCTATCGTGACTTTCTCTACTAGTAATGTACACGTGCACACGAACACCTCCCTGAACGTCAACCGTCGGGTACTCAGACCAGCCTGCATCGCCGGAGTCCTGGTTTCCCGCCCGAACCGCAGCGCCCTGTGCGGCCGAACGAAATTGCAATGGCAGCGCACCAGCTCGAGGTGGTCTTCGAGCTTCTCCTTCGAGCGAGCGTGGGAAAGCGTTCGTCTCGAAAGTACGCCAAGCTTTGTCGGATGGTCAAATTCAGTCGCTCGATGAATGATGTGTTTATTGTCGACGAGTCTTCTGAGTTTTTGAGCGCTTCCTCGAATCGCCACGCGGCGCCTATCAACGCTCTTCGTTCGACCTTCACGATACGATCGTTCCTTCGCGTCTTCAGGACCTGCGCATAGAGAGCCGCCGCGCCAAAGACTCGACGGACGACCTTTTCGTAGTAATCGAATCCGTCGGTGACGATCAACGGAAGCTTCACGAAATCCATCCGCGTCGAGACGTCGCGAACCAGCGCCAAAGTGTTCCGGTAGCTTCGTCGCCCGACGATTGTCGACGGCCAGAGACGAGACCAAACTTCGATCGCGGCGAAAATCCACGTGGGCCGGTCCTTGCTTCCGGCGAAGGAGCGAATCTCGTCGGCCTGGAGCTCCTCGACAGCGAATCCGGAGATCCTTTTGTCGTTGAATCGACGACACACTTCGGCGGCCCTCTCGAGCCAGCGAGCGACGGTGTTCCAGGCGAAACCCTCGACCCGAGCGATCGCAGAAATGCTGACGCCTTCGACTCTGAGGGCGACGACCGCGTCGAAAGTAGCTCTTCGATGCTGCAGCCGGTAGTACGGTGTGCCCTTGGTTGAAGCGAACGTCTTTCCGCACTCGACACACCGGTATCGGCGACGTTTCCCGGACCTCGTTCGGTAGAATCCGTGGCGGGCCATGTTTCCGGACCCGACTTTCCTATGGAACGGACATGCGGGATTGAGACATCTGCGAATCTTCACTCGGCTTGGCCCTTGTCGACGAAAGATCTGCGACTCTCGAAATCGGGCTCAAACTCTAGCACGCAGAGGGGTTACACGCTGGCCGCCAACACTTGATTGCGGAAGCACCTGCTGACCGCGCAGCGGGGCGGGGAAGTGCTGAGCATGTGCTGGAACGACCTCGAGCTCGCAACGCGCTGGTGGACCATCCCGGCCGAGAGGACCAAGAACGGCCTTCCGCATCGAGTACCTCTCGCGGCTTCTGCGCTGCGGCTCTTGAGCGAGTTGAGAACGGACCGGCCTTGGGTTTTCCCGAACCGCCCGGGTCTCGCTCCCATCGCTTCGACACAAAAAGCGATCGAGCGCGTCCGCTCAAAAGCCGGCATCGAGCTCCGCGGCCACGACCTCAGGCGCACCGCGGCGTCTTACATGAAGTCAATGGGCACGCCCCGTCTCGTCGTGGCCAAGATCTTGAACCACGTCGAGACCGGCGTCACCGCCGTCTACGACCGCTATTCGTACGATACCGAGAAACGCGACGCGCTCGACGCCTGGGCTGAGCGGCTCATGCGTATCGTCAGTGCTATTTGAGTGTGTATAGATATATGTAAAATAAGGTGTATAATGAACCCCATGAGGACCAATATCGACCTCGATGACCAGCTCGTCAAAGAGGCGCTAAGCCTTACAGGAATCAAAACCAAGCGCGAGTTGGTGCACACGGCGCTCCGGCTGCTCGTAGCGGAGCGCAAGCGCAAGAGCCTGCTCGACCTGCGTGGCAAGATCGAGTTTGCGCCTGGCTACGACTACAAGGAGTTGCGGAAAGGGGCGAAGTGATCGTTGTCGACACGTCCGTTCTGATCGACTTTTTCAAGGGAGCCGAGACCGAGGCCACCGAGAAACTTCGCTACCTGGAAGAAGAGTCTCTCCCGTATTTCCTGGCCTGGTTCTGCGGGCAGGAGCTTCTCCAGGGGGCAAAAGACGAGCGCGAATGGCGGTTGCTCTCGGACTACCTGGGGGGACAACGATTTCTCGAGGTTTCGAACGGCTGGAGCAGCCATGTCGACGCCGCCCGAATCTTCTACGACTGCCGACGAGAGGGGATCACCGTCCGGAGCTCCGTCGACTGTCTCATCGCGCAACTCGCGCTCGAGCACGCCGGCACGCTGCTCCACGATGATGAGGACTTCGAGCGCATCCGGAAAGTTCGGCCGTTGAAGACGATGTAGAACGTCTGGGGTAAGCGCCCCAGTGCGCTATGGGACGGGGCGTTCCGCGCGCGCCTCGCGGTTGAACCCATAGGAACGGTAGTAGTATAATTTATCTTACCAAAGAGAGCATGCTTGATGTCCAAATCGAAAGTGTCCGTGACGATAGACGACCGCGTTCTCGCGCGAGTCGACCGCATCGCGGATGACGGTTCACGCAGCGAAATCTTCGAACGAGCTCTCAAAAATTGGCTCACCGACCGGCGACGCCGCCAACTGGAAGATGAGATCGCCGCGTACTACGAAGATCTCGGTGATGCTGAGCGAGACGACGACCAGGAGTGGGCCGAGCTCAGCGCCCGGAACGTCGGAAAGACCTGGGATTGAACCCCTTTCCTCGCAGCGGCCGCTTCTATTGGGTCGTGATCCCGGGGGAGCGCACTCGCAAGGCGCGACCTGCGTTGGTCATCTCCGGCGACACCCGGAACCGGCTCGCGAGTGACGTTCTCGTCGTCCCCGCGAGCACCATTCGTCGTGATTCGCCGACGCACGTTCAGCTCAAGCAAGGGCAAGGGGGGCTCCCTCGAGACTGTGTGCTCAAATGCGAGCAGATCACGACACTTCCGAAGGAGCTTCTGGGGGAGAGCGCTTTGGGTGGTGAACTGCCCCGGCGGCTGCTAGAGCAGGTTGAGCGCGGCGTCATCCGCTCGATCGGCGTTCCCATCGACTAGATCGCTCTTGACCGGCGGGATAGATAGGGATAATCCCCTTTGTTTCAATCCTTTGCCACGCGCCTCTGCGAGCACGAATTATAGTAAAGATATCTTTACTTCCTGTATGTTTTGGTAAAGAATTGTTTACTAAGGAAACCGGATGACAAGGGCAACGGGTACTTACGAGCGCTCCACGGTGACGGGAGAGGGTGTCTCTGCATTCGTCCCCTTCCCGCTCCCTCCGGACGGGCCTCCTCTTGCACTGGACGAGGCCGATCGAGAGTTGATTCGCCGTGCAGAGCGAAGCCTGGCACGGCTCGCGCTCGCGGGAGAGCTCGTCCCATCCCTCGATTGGTTCCTCTATGGTTTCGTCCGCAAAGAAGCCGTTGTCTCTTCTCAGATCGAAGGCACGCAGGCGACGCTCATGGACCTTCTGTCCTTCGAAGCTCGAGGTTTCGAACCGGCTCCGGATGCAGGCGTTCAAGAAGTCTGCAACTATCTCGACGGTCTGTCATACGCGCGCAGTGAGTTGGCCGGCGATCGAGGGCTGCCGATTTCGATGCGTTTGCTCGATGGGGCGCACCGCCGTCTGATGCGTGGCGGGCGGGGTGAAGGAAAGTCGCCGGGTGAGATCCGGAGAAGCCAGAATTGGGTCGGAGGCACGCGATCGAGCGATGCCGTATTCGTTCCGCCGCCACCTCAGGCCTTGGCCAAACTGCTGACGGATTTCGAGCACTACCTCCACGGCGACGACGATCTACCGGCACTCGTTCGCACCGGTTTACTCCACGTGCAGTTCGAGACCATCCATCCGTACTTGGACGGGAACGGTCGGATCGGGCGCTTGCTCGTGACGCTACTGCTCGAGCATTGGGGACTCTTCTCGGAGCCGCTCTTGTACCTCAGCCTTTTTTTCAAACGTCACCGCGGCGAGTACTATCGACGGCTCAGCGCGGTGCGGACTGAAGGGGATTGGGAAGGCTGGATTCGATTCTTTCTCGAAGGTGTGGCGACGATCGCCGATGAAGCCGTTTCGTCGGCGCGCGAGCTCTTCGCTCTCGTGAACGCGGACCGTCGACGAGTTCTGGCCGCAACCGGAGGCACGCTTGTGGCCTTGCGCCTCTTCGAACAACTTCCGGAGCATCCGATTCTGACCACAACTCGTGCCCGGGAGCTACTCGACACCACCAAGCCCACAGCGATGAAGGCTATGCAGACACTCGTCGATAGCAGGGTTCTCGTCGAGACCACGGGCAGGAAACGAGGGCAGAGCTTCCAGTATGCGGCCTACCTCGAGAAGCTTCGCACCGGGACGGAGTTGCCCTAGTCGACAGCGCCTGCATCTCGACGCTCGCCGTGACAGTTCTTCTGAGCACGGTGGCGCAGCGAAGGAATTCGCTCGTCCCGCAGCCGTCGCGTTGAGCGCCGACAAGGAATGTGCTTATCTGTTGAGGAATTAGCTAGACTATGGACAACTCGATGACGTCGAAGAAAGCGGTAGTCCTCTTGAGCGGTGGACTCGATTCGACGACGACGCTTGCAGAGGCGCTTCACCAGAGCTATGAGGCTTACGCTCTCACCATTCGATACGGCCAACGGCATAAGCACGAGATCCACGCCGCTCGAACCGTGGCCGGAGAACTTGGAGTTCGCGATCACGTCGTCGCCGAGGTTGATTTGAAGCAGTTCGGAGGTTCAGCTCTTACGAGCGTCGACATCGACGTTCCCAAGGAGCGCTCTCCTCAAGACATCGCTACTGGGATTCCAGTGACCTATGTCCCTGCTCGAAACACCGTTCTGCTGGCCATGGCGCTTGCCTGGGCAGAGGTACTTGGAGGCAGTGACCTATTCATCGGTGTCAACGCAATTGACTACAGCGGCTATCCGGATTGTCGACCCGAGTTCATCGAGGCGTTCGAAGACTTGGCCAATCTGGCCACCAAAGCCGGCGTGGAGGGTACGTCTCGGTTTCGAGTGCATACTCCTCTCTTGACGCTGTCCAAGGCGGACATCATTCGACGAGGATTGGAGCTGGGCGTTGACTACTCACTGACCAGCACCTGCTACGTGCCGGTGGGCGGAGAAGCGTGCGGGCAGTGCGATGCATGCCAGTTGAGACTGAAGGGCTTCGAAGTGGCGGGGGTCAAGGACCCCATTCGATATCGCAGGCGTTGAATGTACGCAGTGAAAGAGATCTTCTACACGCTCCACGGCGAAGGTGCGAACACCGGTCGCCCCGCAGTCTTTTGCCGCTTCGCAGGCTGCAACCTCTGGAGCGGTCGGGAAAAGGACCGTTCCACAGCAGTTTGCAAATTCTGCGACACAGACTTCTTAGGTACGAACGGGATCGGAGGCGGTGAGTTCCAGACCGCCCCCGAACTTGCACAAGCAATTACTCGAACATGGGAGCCAGTCGCGGGGAAGGATCGTACCCGTTTTGTCGTCTTTACCGGTGGAGAGCCGCTGTTGCAGTTGGACGAATCTCTAGTGAGAGCTCTCCATAAACATGACTTTGAGATTGCGATTGAAACCAACGGCACACTAAAACCGCCGCAAGGGGTGGATTGGATCTGTGTGAGCCCCAAAGCGGGCGCGGAGCTACGACTACGTTCTGGCCATGAGCTCAAGCTGGTATACCCGCAGGCAGGGGCGGATCCGGAGCGATTCGAGAGCCTGGAGTTTGCCAACTTTTTCATTCAGCCAATGGATGGACCTTCCGTGAAAGAGAACACGCAATTGGCCGTACAATATTGTCTCGAGCACCCACGTTGGCGACTAAGTCTCCAGACGCACAAACTCTTGGGAATTCCATAGATGAGCCGTCCTATGCGTATCTTCCAGGACTTCACTTTCGAGGCGGCCCACCGTCTTCCCAAGGTACCGGAGGGTCACAAGTGCGCCAGGCTCCACGGCCATTCGTTTCGTGTGCGTCTCACCGCTGAAGGCCCGCTCGACGAGGAACTGGGTTGGGTGATGGATTTCGCAGATCTGAAAGCGGCCTTCAAACCGATTTCCGACCAGCTGGACCACCACTATCTCAACGAAATTAGCGGCCTCTCCAATCCGACAAGCGAAAACATCGCCGCATGGATTTGGCACGGCCTCAAACCCTCGCTGCCGGAACTTAGCGAAGTGACCGTCCACGAAACCTGTACCGCTGGCAGTTCCTATTCAGAGAAAGGGTAGTCGACAAGTGGATGTGTCCCGAGGTCCGTGGAAAAAGAACGGCGCCCTCCACTCCGTCATCAGGGTATCAGATCAGGCGGCAACCTCCGCGTGTTCGAGAACCTCGCTCAGACGTTGGTAGCCGTCGATGCGTCGTAGTTGAATCTGGCCAGAGGCGATAAGCCCAAACAGCAAAGCGACCGCGGACTCCTCGCTGGAGAACGACGCTTGGGTTTTCGTCCGGCGTCGAAACTCGCGGTTGAGATTCTCCAGAGCATTGGTCGTTCGAATCGATTTCCACATGGCACGAGGGAATTCGTAGAAGGTCAGCAGCTGATTACCGGCCTCCTCTAGGCTTCGGACGACGGCCGGCGCGAGAGGCGTCCACTTGGCGACGAGCTCGTCATAGGCTTTGCGAGCATCGATCCCGTTCTTGGCGTAGACGATCCGGTTGTAGTCACGCCGGAGCTCACGGCGTGCGTGCGCCGGGCAATGTTGGAGCAAGTTGGCGCGCTTGTGCTCGGTACATCGCTGCAACCGGCACCCCGGCCACTTCTCCAGCGCTTTCGTCAGCCCCTTGTGGCCGTCGCTGATCACTAGCTTGGGAGCCCGGAGTCCTCGAGCCTGGAGTCCCTCCAGCACGGAGCCCCAATGCGTCGAGGCTTCGCTCACCGCCAGACGCAATGACAACAGACGTTTCTGCCCGTCTGGCGCGACCCCGAGCGCGACCAGTACGGGTACGCTGATCACACGTTTCGCCATCCGCACTTTCAGGTGGAAGCCGTCCAGGTAAACGATCGCGTAGACCTCCTCGCTGAGAGCACGGTTCTGCCATTCCTCGAAGCGCTCCTTCAGCCGGCTAACCACGCGAGACACCGCGCTCTTCGATAGGTGCTCCTCACCGAGCAGTGGTTTCAGCGCTTTGCGGATCCGGCGGCTATTCGCGCCCGACAAGTAGGTCCCCAAGATCGCCTCGTCGACCTCACGAGTCCGGCGCGCGTACCGGGGCAACAGCTCGCTCCTGAACTCTGTCGTTTCTCCCGTTTCCTCGTCTCGCACGCGGGCTCGTGGCACCCGGAGCTCGCGAGTTCCCACCGACGTCGTCACGCGACGGGTTTCGGCTCCGTTGCGATATCCACGGCGGTCTTCCGCACGCTCGTAGCTACCACACCCCAGCGCTTGGTTGACTTCTTCCTCGAGCACTACCTCGATTGCCTCCAGTACCCGCTTACGCAGCCGAAGTTGGACGAACTCCCGGTACTCGCTTACAGACTCCTTCGATATGGTGGTAGGCTTCTTCATGGCGTAATCCTCCTCCTCGCCTTTACAGGCGCGGTTTCGTTTTGTTTAACCGGAGGTTACGCCATTCTTATTTCCACGGGAAGCGGGACAGATCCCGACAAGTCGACAAGGATCGATGTCCAAAGCCGACAAGATAAGCGCGGAATTCCCATTAACCAAGTCGGCGTACCCGTGCGTCTTTCTCGAAGAATTGGCTTTGTCTCCGAAGGGGTGTCTTGCGTCAGGGGCTTCCTAGGAGGCCCTACTAAAGAATGTGCTAGTCGAGTAAGGAATTACCTAATCTAAGGACAAATTATTCTAATTGAAGCATGAATTAGCTAACTTTAGTCAAAATTAGTGTAGTGCGCAAAAATGGAGACGGAAGCCCGTTGGTGCTTGTCTGAAAACTGCCCGCACCGAGGCCGGGCTGGCGCCGCAACACTTGACCCAGCGACCGGGCGTCTAATAAGGGCCACGTTGGTTGCGTGAGTAGGCGATTTGGATCGAAGTCATTGCGAAGAAGCAATCCGGGAAGCGCTGCCAAGATGCGTTGAGTAATGGGCCGAGAGACTACTTTGGCCAAGAGCTCTTCGAAGGGTCTCGCCTCGCCGGTGAGTATAGGTTCGGGAATCTTGACGTCCCGAAGACCCCAAGACTGAAGATGGGTCACGAGGGTCCGATCGTCATCACCGGATCGTTGCTTTCCCGTGGCGAAGTAGAGCAAGGGCCACCCCAGCTGCCGCGCGATGACGAAAACGTCACCGAATCCCGGCACGGCCCGGTCCGATTCGAACCTGGCAATCGAGGACTTCGACACTCCGGTAGACTCTGCGAGTTCCTGAAGCGTGAGCCCCTCGTCTTTTCGGGCGGTCCTCCAGCCATTGCCCGATCGCCGAGCCTTTACGTACTCGTCTCGCCATAGTAGTTGAATGAGACCATATTTTCCCGTTTTAGATAATATATTCCCTAATAAGGAAAGTGTGCCAATCTTAGTTGGGAATTGAAACGGCTCCAAACCCCGTGGTTTGATGGCGTTGGACAAAACAAAATCAAGCCGCGAAGAAAGGAGCCGAGATGGGAAGTCTGCTACGTTCGGTCAAGAAACGCAAGAAGTCGCGTCGTTTGGGTGAGGTCGAGATGGTGAGGCACGAGGATTACGGGGAACTCGCGCTGGACGCCAAGGTAGAGATGATCCGTTCGTTGGTCCCCCTTGGTCTAATGCACGTTCACGAGTTGCTCGACGACGAAGTGAAGGCGTTGGCGGGAGAGCGATACTCTCGCAAGGACGAGCTGGAGCGCGGTCGCCGTCACGGAAGCAACCCGGGCACGGTAGGGCTTGGCGGCCAGCGGGTACCGATCCGTGTGCCACGGGTTCGGAGCATCGAGGGAGGAGAGATTCCGCTTCGCTGCTACGAGGCGGTGAGCCACGGCGGTGAGGTGAATGATCTTCTGCTGAAACGAGTTCTCTACGGAATCTCTTGTCGCAACTACGAGGCGGCAGCGGAAGCGATTCCGGGCGCCATCGGACTGTCGAGCTCAACGGTGTCCCGAGGGTTCGTGCAAGCGAGCGCTGCGAAGCTGCGGGAGATGCAGGAACGAGATCTGACCGGCGAGGATGTGGTGGCGCTGTTTCTGGATGGGAAGACATTCGCCGAGGCAACGATGGTCGTGGCTCTGGGCATCACGCTTTGCGGGGAAAACCGCTTCTTGGGCTTCGTGGAGACGGACACGGAGAACGCGCAGGTGTTGACGCCGTTCCTGCGTTCACTGCTCGAGCGGGGACTCGATATCTCCCAGGGTCTGCTGGTGATCATCGACGGCGGCAAGGGTCTCCAAGCGGCAGTCAAGAAGGCATTCCGTAAGCGGGCCCTGATACAACGCTGCCAGTGGCACAAACGTGAAAACGTAGTGAGCTACCTGTCCAAGGGCGAGCAGGCGTCATGGCGCAAGCGGCTCCAGTGGGCCTACAACAGGCCGGAGTACGAAGAGGCCCTCACTGCGCTCGAGCAACTCCACGGTGAGTTAGAAGAGCGGAACCAATCCGCAGCTGGCAGCCTGGAGGAAGGCCTTGAGGAGACGCTGACGTTGCATCGACTCGGCGTACACGCGGTGCTGGGCCGTTCGTTCAAGACGACGAACTGCCTTGAGTCCGTCAATGCTCTCGTCGAGGAACGCTGCGCGAAGGTCGACCACTGGAAGAACTCGAGCCAACGCCAGCGCTGGTTGGCAACGGCGCTCGTAGACATCGAACCGCGCTTGAGGAAGGTGGTAGGCTACCGCCATCTTCCCAAGCTTCGCGAAGCTCTCAAGCGGGAACTGAAGATTGAACCGCCCCGGGTTTCCCGGAGACTCCAACTCTTGAGAGGATGGAGTCATGACAAGACGAAGCAGGTATTCACCGGAGGTAAAAGAGCGCGCAGTGCGGATGGTTTTCGACCAGCAGGCTCAGCACGAATCTCAGTGGTCAGCGATCTCATCGATTGCGTCGAAGATTGACTGTACGCGGGAAACGCTACGCACGTGGGTGCGGCGAGCAGAGCGTGATGCTGGGAAACGAGCGGGACTGACGACGGACGAGCGTCAGCGGCTGAAGGAGCTTGAGCGAGAGAACCGTGAGCTAAAGCGGGCGAACGAGATCCTTCGCAAGGCGTCGGCGTTTTTCGCCCAGGCGGAGCTCGACCGCCGACCGAGGTGAATGTGTTGTTCGTGGACGCGAACCGTGAAAATTACGGGGTCGAGCCGATCTGCCGGATGCTTCCGATCGCCCCGTCGACCTATTACGAGCAGAAAGCGAGAGAGAAGGACCCAAGCCGCCTGCCAGCGAGAGCGAAGCGCGACGTCCAACTCCGCGGCGAGATTCGTCGTGTACGGCAAGAGAACTTTGACGTGTATGGCGTGCGCAAGGTCTGGCGTCAGCTGTGCCGTGAGGGCCGCGACGTGGCTCGATGCACGGTGGCCCGTCTGATGCGTGAAATGGGTCTCCAGGGCGCGGTCCGTGAACGTCGATTCAAGACGACGAAGCCGGATTCGAGCGGCGCTCGCCCGATGGACCTCGTGGAGCGCGACTTCAACGCCACACGCCCGAACGAGCTCTGGGTCTCGGACCTGACCTACATTGCCACGTGGCGCGGCTTCGTGTATGTCGCCTTCGTCATCGACGTCTTCGCTCGACTCATCGTCGGTTGGCGAGCGACGACATCGTTGACTGCCGGCATCGCTCTCGATGCGTTGGAGCAGGCGCTGCACGAGCGCCGACTAAACCCAGAAGATCCATTGGTGCATCACAGCGATCGCGGCGTGCAGTACGTCTCGATCCGTTACACCGAGCGGCTCGCCGAGGCGGGTATTGAGCCGTCCGTCGGCAGCCGAGGCGACTCTTACGATAACGCTTTGGCTGAATCCATCATCGGCCTCTACAAGACCGAGGTGATCCGTCGACGTGGGCCCTGGCGTGGTCTCGAAGACGTTGAGTTCGCCACCCTCGAGTGGGTCCATTGGTACAACACGCAACGACTCTTGGAGCCGATCGGAAATGTCTCCCCCGTCGAGTACGAGATGAACTACTATCGGTCGCAGGAAGGCTCGCTAGAGATGGCGAGACTCAACTAAAACAGTCTCCGGAAAACCCGGGGCGGTTCAGATCGAGGCGAAGACATCAACCGTATCGAAGAAGAAGGTCGCTTAAACGTGCGCCGTGGAGAGTTTCAACTAAGAATGGGCTTGACTCTGAAGCTATTGTCCCATCAGGTTGTTTTAGGACGATTTGGATCGCGCTGAAAGAGACGAGAAAGGACCCACCAGCCGTATATAGCAGGGTTTTGTGATAGTGGTTTATGTAGAACAAATAGATATCGTAAAAGAGGGTCTACGCGGATTCGTGTGGGTAAGTCCTGACGGAAAAACAGTGTAACTCATTGTGTGGAAAAGGTATCGAGTACTTCATCAGGTGCTGAAAAGTGGTCCATTTTTAGGATAGGCTAACCGAGTGAAAAATTCCCAGTCGATCCGCTCGCTGTTTGCGCTGCCAGGTTTCGTGGTGTGCCGGATTGAAGGGTCTATTCGGTGACCGATACGCCCGCGTCATCCAGCTCAAGAGGCGAAAAAAACAGCTGTGTGCTCTTACTGTGGGCAACGGTGCCGGGGGCGCTATGACAAGCAAGTGTGCCGGGTCCGCGACCTGTCGTTGGCAGGCTGGCGGATCTATCTGGAATACGAGCGTTGGCGCGTCAACTGTCCTGGGTGCGGCGGTTTGCATGTAGAACACCTGGACTGGCTGGCGAACAACTCGCGCTACACCTAGCGTTTTGCGACGCATGTGGGCAAGCTGTGCCGGACAAGGCGGTGGCCGAGATGGAACGTCTGCGCCTCCTAGTTGAAGGGGTCAACAACAAAATCCGTGTGCTGCAACGACGCGCCTACGGCTATCGCGACGAGGAATATCTCAAGCTGAAGATCGTGGCGGCATTCCTTCCGCCATTACCCAGAAATGCCGTCTTCAACCCACACGAATCCGCGTAGACCCACAAATCAATGGTTTATGAATTAGGCGACATTGAAACCAGCCAAAAAGGTTACAAAAAGGTGACAGCCGGACAGGCGCCGGATCACGCTCCCACGCGGCCATCAGAAGAGCACCAGCCTCAAAGAGGCTATTTTGTTTACCTCATTGAATCGGGCGAGGGCTTGCATGAGGGTATGGAGCTGACGAAAGTTTTCACGTCCGCTGGGGTTCCGTTCTCCTATGAGCGTCCGCTGAACAGCGTCGATTTTCGACGCTGCCTTACCGAGGATCTCGCGCTCGCTCTGGCTCGGCTCGCTGCTGAGGATCGACTTGCTGGTAGTGAGATTCCCATTCTCCACGTCAGTGCCCACAGCTTCCTACCTCGTCGCCGGGATAACCGTCCTTCTCCTTCAGGTATCGAGCTCAGAAACGGCGACGTGATCAGGTGGCCACAGTTTCGTAGGGAGGTCTCAGCGCTAAACGATGCGTTCGGCAGTAGACTCGTTCTCTGCCTTTCGGTTTGCGACGGGATCCAGGCGGACACGATCGCGATGCGAACTGACCGACCCAACCCGCCCTATCACGCAATGGTGGCAAACTCCAAACAAGTGAAGGTAGGGGCTAGCGAAACGGCGTTCGTAGCCTTTTACGAACGTCTCTTCGCAGGGGCTTCTCTGCGGGAAGCTGTTAGCGAAATGCGGGTCGCTTCAGGGAATGATGACTTCATACTCCACTACGGTCACCAGACCACGACCGCGTTTAGTCGATTGATGGCTAGCGTCCGTGATGGAAAACTCGGCGATGAAATTCGAGACCTCTATAGCCCCCGCGGAGGTCCGTGAAATAGCGGTGAGGTTCAAATCCCCCCTTCGGCACCAAGTCTTTCAAGTGTCTTGGCAATCAAAGAGATGCGGAGACTCGGAGTGGTGACAGCTAACGTACATCCAACGCGCGTGCCGGGACTACGAGAGAACTGTCAGACGGAGTTTCTTGCGCGGAGCATCCAGGAAACTAGTGGAGTAAACGATCCGTGAAGGGACTACGCCAACCGCACGCTACCTTTCTCGTCGACGAAGATCGCGCTCACGCGTATGTGTTTCTTGGCCTCCCTTGGCAAGCGGTCCCACAGCCCTCGAAACTGCGGCAGGTCGGGTAGCGCGATCGAGTAACGACAAGCTTGCTCGTCCATCTTCTGGAGCAACTCACCGAGTACCGCGAGGAAGTAGTTCACGCGCATCGGTTGGCTAGATCCACGCCCCTTCACCTCGATGCGCCAGCAGTCCCCTGCGCGCCGTGCTTCGATGTCGACCCCCTGCTTCTTCCCCCAGGCGATTTCGGTACTCCATCCTTGACGCTCTAGCCAGGACTCGAGCACGACCTTGAGCGAATCCTCGGAGAGTGGGTCCGTTCCCGGGGTCGAGTTGTCCGGGGACGTCCCGCTGGGTTTCGGCACGTTGTCCGTGGAGTAGTTGCCGGTCAGATCGTCTTGTCGAACGCGGCGCACAACGAGACCCTTGCTCGCCAGGTCACGGCACGCGGTATTGACGGCCTGTTGTCTTCGGTCTTTGCCCAGGAGGCGGTTCGTGAGAGTCAAGCCCATTCTTAGTTGAAACTCTCCACGGCTCACGTTTAAGCGACCTTCTTCTTCGATACGGTTGATGTCTTCGCCTCGATCTTCAGTTCCCGCTTGAGAGCTTCGCGAAGCTTGGGAAGATGGCGGTAGCCCACCACCTTCCTCAAGCGCGGTTCGATGTCTACGAGCGCCGTTGCCAACCAGCGCTGGCGTTGGCTCGAGTTCTTCCAGTGGTCGACCTTCGCGCAGCGTTCCTCGACGAGAGCATTGACGGACTCAAGGCAGTTCGTCGTCTTGAACGAACGGCCCAGCACCGCGTGTACGCCGAGTCGATGCAACGTCAGCGTCTCCTCAAGGCCTTCCTCCAGGCTGCCAGCTGCGGATTGGTTCCGCTCTTCTAACTCACCGTGGAGTTGCTCGAGCGCAGTGAGGGCCTCTTCGTACTCCGGCCTGTTGTAGGCCCACTGGAGCCGCTTGCGCCATGACGCCTGCTCGCCCTTGGACAGGTAGCTCACTACGTTTTCACGTTTGTGCCACTGGCAGCGTTGTATCAGGGCCCGCTTACGGAATGCCTTCTTGACTGCCGCTTGGAGACCCTTGCCGCCGTCGATGATCACCAGCAGACCCTGGGAGATATCGAGTCCCCGCTCGAGCAGTGAACACAGGAACGGCGTCAACACCTGCGCGTTCTCCGTGTCCGTCTCCACGAAGCCCAAGAAGCGTTTTTCCCCGCAAAGCATGATGCCCAGAGCCACGACCATCGTTGCCTCGGCGAATGTCTTCCCATCCAGAAACAGCGCCACCACATCCTCGCCGGTCAGATCTCGTTCCTGCATCTCCCGCAGCTTCGCAGCGCTCGCTTGCACGAACCCTCGGGACACCGTTGAGCTCGACAGTCCGATGGCGCCCGGAATCGCTTCCGCTGCCGCCTCGTAGTTGCGACAAGAGATTCCGTAGAGAACTCGTTTCAGCAGAAGATCATTCACCTCACCGCCGTGGCTCACCGCCTCGTAGCAGCGAAGCGGAATCTCTCCTCCCTCGATGCTCCGAACCCGTGGCACACGGATCGGTACCCGCTGGCCGCCAAGCCCTACCGTGCCCGGGTTGCTTCCGTGACGGCGACCGCGCTCCAGCTCGTCCTTGCGAGAGTATCGCTCTCCCGCCAACGCCTTCACTTCGTCGTCGAGCAACTCGTGAACGTGCATTAGACCAAGGGGGACCAACGAACGGATCATCTCTACCTTGGCGTCCAGCGCGAGTTCCCCGTAATCCTCGTGCCTCACCATCTCGACCTCACCCAAACGACGCGACTTCTTGCGTTTCTTGACCGAACGTAGCAGACTTCCCATCTCGGCTCCTTTCTTCGCGGCTTGATTTTGTTTTGTCCAACGCCATCAAACCACGGGGTTTGGAGCCGTTTCAATTCCAAACTAAGATTGGCACACTTTCGTTCGTGATTTCGCGGTCGGTGAGGCCAGGCGCCTCTGCCAACAACCGGCCGATCTTCTCCTTGAGTGTCGACACGACAATCTCCTTTAGACGAAGCTATTCGATCGTACCCCACTCTCGGCTTTTGCCATTGAGATCGACGCGCTGAAGAGCGTCACGAAGCAGCTGGAGCAGTAAGGAGTGGCGGCAAGCACGGTCCCTACGTCCGTCCTGTCACAGCAGGGGATCTGTCCCGATTCCCGTGGAAATAAGAATGGCGTAACCTCCGGTTAAGAAAAACCAAACCACGCCTGTAAAGGCGAGGAGGAGGATTACGCCATGAAGAAGCCTACCACCATATCGAAGGAGTCTGTAAGCGAGTACCGGGAGTTCGTCCAACTTCGGCTGCGTAAGCGGGTACTGGAGGCAATCGAGGTCGTGCTCGAGGAAGAAGTCGACCAAGCGCTGGGGTGTGGTAGCTACGAGCGTGCGGAAGACCGCCGTGGATATCGCAACGGAGCCGAAACCCGTCGCGTGACGACGTCGGTGGGAACTCGCGAGCTCCGGGTGCCACGAGCCCGCGTGCGAGACGAGGAAACGGGAGAAACGACAGAGTTCAGGAGCGAGCTGTTGCCCCGGTACGCGCGCCGGACTCTTGAGGTCGACGAGGCGATCTTGGGGACCTACTTGTCGGGCGCGAATAGCCGCCGGATCCGCAAAGCGCTGAAACCACTGCTCGGTGAGGAGCACCTATCGAAGAGCGCGGTGTCTCGCGTGGTTAGCCGGCTGAAGGAGCGCTTCGAGGAATGGCAGAACCGTGCTCTCAGCGAGGAGGTCTACGCGATCGTTTACCTGGACGGCTTCCACCTGAAAGTGCGGATGGCGAAACGTGTGATCAGCGTACCCGTACTGGTCGCGCTCGGGGTCGCGCCAGACGGGCAGAAACGTCTGTTGTCATTGCGTCTGGCGGTGAGCGAAGCCTCGACGCATTGGGGCTCCGTGCTGGAGGGACTCCAGGCTTGAGGACTCCGGGCTCCCAAGCTAGTGATCAGCGACGGCCACAAGGGGCTGACGAAAGCGCTGGAGAAGTGGCCGGGGTGCCGGTTGCAGCGATGTACCGAGCACAAGCGCGCCAACTTGCTCCAACATTGCCCGGCGCACGCACGCCGTGAGCTCCGGCGTGACTACAACCGGATCGTCTACGCCAAGAACGGGATCGATGCTCGCAAAGCCTATGACGAGCTCGTCGCCAAGTGGACGCCTCTCGCGCCGGCCGTCGTCCGAAGCCTAGAGGAGGCCGGTAATCAGCTGCTGACCTTCTACGAATTCCCTCGTGCCATGTGGAAATCGATTCGAACGACCAATGCTCTGGAGAATCTCAACCGCGAGTTTCGACGCCGGACGAAAACCCAAGCGTCGTTCTCCAGCGAGGAGTCCGCGGTCGCTTTGCTGTTTGGGCTTATCGCCTCTGGCCAGATTCAACTACGACGCATCGACGGCTACCAACGTCTGAGCGAGGTTCTCGAACACGCGGAGGTTGCCGCCTGATCTGATACCCTGATGACGGAGTGGAGGGCGCCGTTCTTTTTCCACGAACCTCGGGACACATCCACAGCAGGTCAGCGATGCGATTGGCGGACGTCGCGTCCGGTGTGCAGTCTTCGCGACCTTTACTTTCGACCCGGCGTTCTTCGAGTTGAACGTCCTACCGCTTCTGTTTGACCAGTCCTTCAGCCAGCCGGACAAGGTTCGGCGCATTCAACTCAGTGATGCACTCCGTGCGGTCGACAATGTTGCGGTCTACTACGACATGCGGGGCCTCGCGCAGGACGGTTCTCCGGCGCAGCTCGACTATCGTCGCATCGACGTCAGCCGGGGGACCGGCTACTTCCACCCGAAAGTGCTGCTCGTTCTCGTCGATGACTGGACAGATGAAGACACCGCGGACGGAGAAGATGCGGAGTCCGATGGAACACCGGCCCATCAGTCTCTCATCGTGGGGATTCTCTCGGCCAACCTGACTAGGTCGGGGTGGTGGGAAAACGTCGAGACTGCGCACATCGAGGAGATCAAGGACAAAGACCTCGGCTACCAACGCTCCTCGTTCAGACGCGATCTTCTGTCGCTGATTCGACGGATTCGAGACAGCGCAGCCGCGGAGGACGATCAGAGTGCGCTCGGTCAGGTTCGTGAGTTCCTTCTCCGACGAACATCCCGCCACCGTTTCTCGCACGCGAAGTCCAAGGGCGTCTTTCACACTCGGATCTTCTGTGGTCAGAACGGGAAGAACCTGGTCGACTGGCTCTACCAGCTTTATCTGGAAAAGCTGGACATCAACCTAGAAGTGATCTCGCCGTTTTTCGACGACGGGGGCGCTGGCCCTCTCGAGGAGCTCATCGAAACGCTCAAGCCGCGAGAGACACGCGTATTTCTGCCGACGAAGCCCGACGGTGCTGCCACGATAACGAACGACACGTACACAGCCGTCGAACAGATGGCTCAGTGGGCATCGATGCCCCCCGAGCTCGTCAGCCGGGGACGGACCGAGGCCGCGGACAAGCTTCCGCCTCGGTATGTTCACGCAAAGGTCTATCGTCTCTGGCGCAAGGATGGTCCGGACCTACTCATCGTAGGGTCTCCCAACCTCACAACGGCTGGGTTCAGTCATGCCAGCGCCGGCAATCTCGAAGCGGCGTTTCTGGTTGATGTCTCTAACGCGGGTCACGCTCGGCGCTGGTGGCTGGCACCTCTCGACCGAAAGATTCGGCGGTTCGCCGACACGGAGTCCTCGGAGCAAGACGGACTCGACGCCGTCGGCGTCAATTTGAGTTTCCAGTACGACTGGGGGGCACGTGAGCTCTCCTATCGTCTGTCGACGTCTGGTGTCCGTGGCTTCGAGGCGACTGATCCGTCCGGCCGCCGACTCTTTAGGGCCGGCGACAAAATAAGTTCCCGTTTTCAGGACGGTCGGATGGTGTAGTTCCATTTGGGTAGAGTCTGGTCCTTTGTAACGGAAAGCGCCTGCATCCGCTCGTCAGTGATTTTGACGCCCTTCGGATAACGACGCCGGATAAGGTGTGCGCGTACTCGCAAACCGGAAGAGGTGGTGGTCGTGCGGATGTATTTGAGGATGGTTTCGTAGCTGTCGAGAGGCCTGCCCGCCCAGTTCTTGCTGACCTCGCTGAACAGACGGTGCTCCACTGGATTCCACTTGGATGTACCGGACGGATAGTGGGCTATGGTGATAGCGATGTCGTGGCGATTGCAAATCCGCGTTTGAAGCCCGTGCTTCCAACCCCGACACCGATAGCCATTGCTGCCCCCGGCGTCTGCCAATATCGCGAGGTCACGGGCTGCAGGATAGCGTCGCCGTCCTTCCGTTCGCCACCACTTCTCGATGGCATTCACGGCGAAGTCCGGGGTGTTGTACGAGGTACCAATGAACACTGTCCCGCGGTTCGCGAGCAGATCGTAGACGCCGTAGGGGATTGCGATGCCGTTCGATTCGGAACGGAAGTCATGGTCTTTGACGAGAGTCGGCTCGCGGTTCCAGGCCTGCCCGCCGTTTTTGAATAATCCCACCAGCTCCCGTTTCTTCGTGTCTACGCTGATGATGGGATGACCAGCTGCGGCAAAACGCTCGCGCAGTTCGGCGATACACGCGAATTGGGTATCGCGATCTTCGGACGTGGCACCGCACAGCTTCTTGTGGTTCACCCGCAACGAGAAGCCGAGCTGTTTGAGCAGTCGACCGACGGTTTTGCTGCTGACGTTCACACCGAGGCTTCTTAGCTCGCAAGCAATCTTGTCGGTGGTCCGCCGCGTCCATTTCACTCCCGTCATCGGATCGCCCGCGGTGTCGTGCTTCATGAGTTCTTCGATCTTGGCGATGACTTCTGGCGTTTTTTTTGCACGGCGCGCCGTCCGCCACCCTTTCGCCGAACTCCGTCGAGCTCAACATCTCTCATTAGCAATTCCCTACGACCTCTGGCTACCGTGCTCGGACCCATCCCGAGCAGTTCGGCAATCTGTTGGTCGCCACCGTGACCGAGCTTCATGGCCTCGACTCCCGCGTAGAGACGGCGCTGCTTTTCATCGAGCAGACTGTAGAAAAGAACGATCGCAGCCTTCAACTCCACGGGGAGCACGCGGACTCCCCCGACCCAGCCCAACGTGGAAGGTGACGCCTCATGTACCTGGCGGGCCGAGAGCTGTTGCTTGCGCGTGCTCACATCGGTGGCCAGATACAGATATCGGCCGAACACCTGCTCGCGCGCCAATCTTTTCTCTCGGACCAGTTTCAACAGAGGAGCCTTGACGTCAACCTGCACCACGTCCTCGAGCTCGTCGACGTAGTAGCCTGCCTCACAGGCCGCGACCAACGCTTTTACCGTCGCAAGCAACGTCCCGTACTTCGAGAACCACACTGAGCGCAACGACCAAAGACCTTTTCGATCGAACTGGGCGATCTCGTCCAACGTGTAGTAGCTGCCACGGTGGGAGTAGCTTGTCCGATACGCCAACTCATTGAGCTTTCGGAAGACGGTCGAGTCCACATCGGTACCCAACACTGCCTTCAAATCATCGAGGGTAGCTATTTTGTGCTTCCTCAACAGGCGGTCGAGATCTTCAGACTGATAGCTCGTAGGTCTCATAATAGGAGAAGTGCTCCTTGATAGGCGTAATCCTCCTACAATGAGGACCGTTTGTCAAACACGCGCTGGTTGCTGAAGACCTACAAATGTTCCGTTTCTAGGGAGCTTGCCAGGCTCTCGTGATGCCAGACGACATCGCGATCACGACCTGAAACAGGAAGAGTGTGCTCAAAACTAGACAGTTATTTTGTCGGCGGCCCTAAGATTGGCACACTTTCAGGAGGTCTACGCGATCGTTTACCTGGACGGCTTCCACCTGAAAGTGCGGATGGCGAAACGTGTGATCAGCGTACCCGTACTGGTCGCGCTCGGGGTCGCGCCAGACGGGCAGAAACGTCTGTTGTCATTGCGTCTGGCGGTGAGCGAAGCCTCGACGCATTGGGGCTCCGTGCTGGAGGGACTCCAGGCTCGAGGACTCCGGGCTCCCAAGCTAGTGATCAGCGACGGCCACAAGGGGCTGACGAAAGCGCTGGAGAAGTGGCCGGGGTGCCGGTTGCAGCGATGTACCGAGCACAAGCGCGCCAACTTGCTCCAACATTGCCCGGCGCACGCACGCCGTGAGCTTCCGGCGTGACTACAACCGGATCGTCTACGCCAAGAACGGGATCGATGCTCGCAAAGCCTATGACGAGCTCGTCGCCAAGTGGACGCCTCTCGCGCCGGCCGTCGTCCGAAGCCTAGAGGAGGCCGGTAATCAGCTGCTGACCTTCTATGAATTCCCTCGTGCCATGTGGAAATCGATTCGAACGACCAATGCTCTGGAGAATCTCAACCGCGAGTTTCGACGCCGGACGAAAACCCAAGCGTCGTTCTCCAGCGAGGAGTCCGCGGTCGCTTTGCTGTTTGGGCTTATCGCCTCTGGCCAGATTCAACTACGACGCATCGACGGCTACCAACGTCTGAGCGAGGTTCTCGAACACGCGGAGGTTGCCGCCTGATCTGATACCCTGATGACGGAGTGGAGGGCGCCGTTCTTTTTCCACGAACCTCGGGACACATCCTCGGACAAGCTACTCCCACCGTGGTAGCTACTACACGTTGGACGAGATCGCCCAGTTCGATCGAAAAGGTCTTTGGTCGTTGCGCTCAGTGTGGTTCTCGAAGTACGGGACGTTGCTTGCGACGGTAAAAGCGTTGGTCGCGGCCTGTGAGGCAGGCTACTACGTCGACGAGCTCGAGGACGTGGTGCAGGTTGACGTCAAGGCTCCTCTGTTGAAACTGGTCCGAGAGAAAAGATTGGCGCGCGAGCAGGTGTTCGGCCGATATCTGTATCTGGCCACCGATGTGAGCACGCGCAAGCAACAGCTCTCGGCCCGCCAGGTACATGAGGCGTCACCTTCCACGTTGGGCGGGGTCGGGGGAGTCCGCGTGCTCCCCGTGGAGTTGAAGGCTGCGATCGTTCTTTTCTACAGTCTGCTCGATGAAAAGCAGCGCCGTCTCTACGCGGGAGTCGAGGCCATGAAGCTCGGTCACGGTGGCGACCAACAGATTGCCGAACTGCTCGGGATGGATCCGAGCACGGTAGCCAGAGGTCGTAGGGAATTGCTAATGAGAGATGTTGAGCTCGACGGAGTTCGGCGAAAGGGTGGCGGACGGCGCGCCGTGCAAAAAAAAGCCAGAAGTCATCGCCAAGATCGAAGAACTCATGAAGCACGACACCGCGGGCGATCCGATGACGGGAGTGAAATGGACGCGGCGGACCACCGACAAGATTGCTTGCGAGCTAAGAAGCCTCGGTGTGAACGTCAGCAGCAAAACCGTCGGTCGACTGCTCAAACAGCTCGGCTTCTCGTTGCGGGTGAACCACAAGAAGCTGTGCGGTGCCACGTCCGAAGATCGCGATACCCAATTCGCGTGTATCGCCGAACTGCGCGAGCGTTTTGCCGCAGCTGGTCATCCCATCATCAGCGTAGACACGAAGAAACGGGAGCTGGTGGGATTATTCAAAAACGGCGGGCAGGCCTGGAACCGCGAGCCGACTCTCGTCAAAGACCATGACTTCCGTTCCGAATCGAACGGCATCGCAATCCCCTACGGCGTCTACGATCTGCTCGCGAACCGCGGGACAGTGTTCATTGGTACCTCGTACAACACCCCGGACTTCGCCGTGAATGCCATCGAGAAGTGGTGGCGAACGGAAGGACGGCGACGCTATCCTGCAGCCCGTGACCTCGCGATATTGGCAGACGCCGGGGGCAGCAATGGCTATCGGTGTCGGGGTTGGAAGCACGGGCTTCAAACGCGGATTTGCAATCGCCACGACATCGCTATCACCATAGCCCACTATCCGTCCGGTACATCCAAGTGGAATCCAGTGGAGCACCGTCTGTTCAGCGAGGTCAGCAAGAACTGGGCGGGCAGGCCTCTCGACAGCTACGAAACCATCCTCAAATACATCCGCACGACCACCACCTCTTCCGGTTTGCGAGTACGCGCACACCTTATCCGGCGTCGTTATCCGAAGGGCGTCAAAATCACTGACGAGCGGATGCAGGCGCTTTCCGTTACAAAGGACCAGACTCTACCCAAATGGAACTACACCATCCGACCGTCTTGAAAACGGGAACTTATTTTGTCGCCGGCCCTAAGGGTTGCTCGAGCTGTTCTCCACTTGGAGGGTTGCGAGGATCCCCTGGGCATCCTCGCGAAACTCGCTGTCGGGGAACTCGTCCACCACTTGTTGGAAGTGTGGCATCGCCTCGGCGAGGAGCTGGCACATCTGATAGGCGGAACCCATTCGGAAGTGCAGCTCGTCCTTTTTGCTGAAGGTGGGGTAGCTATCCAGGACCGCCTGGAAACGAGCGATGGCGCCTCTGCAGTGCTTGCGATTTTTCAGGTAGAACAGGCCCTTCCGAAACACGGACTCCGCGATGGTCTCGTAGCATTCCGCGAGGAGCACCCGTCCTTCCTCAGCATAGCGCGAGTTGCGGTAGAGCTCAGTCAGCTTTTCGAACTCTTCGATGGCCAGCTCTGTCGGCTCCTGGTCGCGGTCTGGACTATGGATCTGCTTGTAGTGTCCTAAGCCGATTTGGTACTGGGCATAGTCGGCTCTTGGATGATTTGGAAAGAAAGTCAGGAAGTCCCGGTACTCGGCGATGGCGAGAATGAGATTCCCGCTGCCTTTCTGGTTGAAGAAGCTGTCCGCAATCCCCAGGCGCGCGTCACCAGCGAGTTGACTTCCCTGGTAGGCATCGAGCATTTGCTGGAAATAGCCGCGAGCCTCGTTCCACTTGCCGTCGTCGAGTTTCTGGCGGCCAAGAGCTATCAGTCGCTCGTCGCCCTGTGTCGCGCGCGTGACCGCCTCGTCGGATTTGCCCCCGCACCCGGAGGCGACGACGAACAGACAGAAGAGCAGTGCGGCGCCGAACGCTCTCATGGGCCAGTTCCACTCCCGAACATCACGTCAGAATAGACGACGCGAGGGCGGGACCGCAACGTGAAAGGGTGGGCGCTTAAACGGTTTCGATCCAGGCCCACTCCTCGGCGATTCCCTCGCGCAAAGCGACGCGGGGCTCGTAGCCGAGATCGGCGCGTGCGGCCGAGGTGTCTGCGTAGGTGTCGCGCATGTCGCCTTTCTGCGTGTCCCGTCGCTCGATAGAGAGGGGTTTACCGGTGACGTCCGCGATGGTCTCGATGATCTCGAGCATCGAGACCCGGGAGCCTCCACCGATGTTGTAGACGGCGCCGTGTCGCCCGCGTTCCGATGCCGCAATAGTCGCCGCGACCGCATCCGAGACATAGGTGAAGTCCCTGGTCTGGCGACCGTCACCGAAGAGCGCGAAGGTTCCGCCGTCCCGAGCACACTTCAGGAGCCGATGGAAGGCCATGTCGGGGCGCTGCCTTGGCCCGTATACCGTGAAGTAGCGAAGTGAGACGGTGGGAAGGCCATGATTCGAAAAGTAGAGCTCGCAGAGTTTTTCCGCCGCGAGCTTGCTCACGCCGTAGGGCGACACGGGGTGGAGCGGTACATCCTCCTTCATGGGAAGGGCTGCGGCGTCTCCATAGACGGACGAGGAAGACGCGAAGACAAATGAGCGGAGCTCCGACCCGACCGCCGCCTCGAGGAGTTTCTGGGTGGCCAGGATGTTGTTGGTCGTATAGATCGAGAACTCGCTGCCCCAGCTCGCCCGCACGCCCGCCTGCGCGGCCAGGTGAAACAGGCGCTCGCTTCCCGCCAGCAGCCGGGTTAGATCTATCTCCTGCAGTGGGTCTTCTACGAGGCGGAAGCGTTCGCTCGAGCGTAGCCGCTCGAGATTCCTTTCCTTCACCTCCCTTTCGTAGTAGTCCAGAAAACAGTCGATGCCGATGACGGAATCGCCCTGCTCTACCAGGGTTTCAGCGAGCGTCGATCCTATGAAACCGGCAACGCCCGTGACGATCGAGGTCATGAGAACAGCTCCAAGAGTCGGTCTGGGAATCGGCGGGGCTTGCCGCGCTCGTTGACCGCGACGTGTCGGGTCGAGCCCCGCGCGAGAAGATCACGGTCTTCGAGACGCGACAGTTCGTAATCGAAGCGAATCTGGGCGCGGGTTGGCCGACTGGCCGTCGTGCGGATCTCGACGACGTCGTCGTACCGCGCCGGCTTGTGATAGCGGCATCGCGCCTCGACGACGGGGAGGTAGAGCCGCTCCTGCTCCTCGAGCTCGCGGTAGCTCGCCCCGAGCTGGCGAAGCCAATCCGTGCGACCGACCTCGAACCATGTCAGGTAGTTCGCGTAGTAAACAATGCCCATCCCGTCGGTCTCGGCATAGCGGACACGAATCTGGCAGGTGGTCTCGGGCAAAGCGCCTACGGTCGCTCCACGGGGGCGCTGGCGGCTTCGACGAGCATCTTCCGGACGACGCTGCCAGGGTCATCGGCTTTGAAGATGGCCGACCCCGCAATGACGACGTCGATGCCGGCCTCGGCCGCGAGTGGCACTCGCTCCGGGGTCATTCCGCCATCAATCTCGATCGTGAGATCGATGCCCCGCTCCAAGGCCGTGCGCCGGAGTCGGCCTGCGCGGTCGAAACTGCCTTCGATGAACTCCTGGCCGCCCCAGCCCGGATTGACCGACATGACGATGGCGTAATCGACGAGGGGGAGGAGCTCCTCGATGGTCGAGAGCGAGGTCGAGGGATTGAGAGCGATGCCTGCTTTCTTGCCCAGTTTGCGAATCGCGGTGAGCGCAAGGTGCGGGTGATGGATCGATTCGGGGTGGATGGCGATCATATCGGCGCCAGCATCCGCCATGGTGTCGACCCATCGGTCGGCATTCTCGATCATCAGGTGTACGTCGAGGGGGAGCTTGCTGGAGCGGCGCACCGCGGTAACCACCATGGGACCGAACGTCAGATTGGGAACGTAGTGTCCGTCCATGACATCCAGATGGAGCTGCTGAGCGCCCGCGCGCTCGACTCTCGCGATCTGCTCCGCGAGCTTCGCGAAATCGGCGGATAGAATCGAGGGAGCAATTCGCATGTTTTCAGGAGCCTTTGCTGAGGTAGAGGATGATTCGATCGCGCTTGAAGACCTTCGTCCCCGGCGACGGGCTCTGTCGAACGACGACGTTCTTCGGGACGCCCGGGTAGTCTACGAGTCGAACCAGCGAGACTCTCAGTGCGCTACGGGCCAACCGATCGAGAAGCTCCACGTAGTCCCGCCCGATGAAGTCGGGCATGACGTAAGCCTCGTCCAAGTAGCCCCGTGAGAGCAAGACCGAAACGACGCTCTCGTCGCCGACCTCTTCGTAGGCCTGGGGAGATTGCGCGACGACGGTGTCGGGGGCATAGACGTCGCTGTGGATTTCCACGACCCGTCCGACACTGAAACCGCCTTGCTCCAGGATGAGCTGCGCCGACTGGAGCGTCTCCCCTTCGATCCGCGGTACCGTACGCTTCCGAGGGCCGAGGCTCACCCAGACTCTCACCGAGCGACCCTTCTTGAGGGTCGTGCCCGCGGAGGGTGTTTGGATCGCGATGAAGTCCGGCGGGACCGAATCATCGAACCGGTTGCCCTCGAGCAGGAGCTGAAGCTCTTGGAGCCGAAGCAGGTCCGTCGCTCCTTCGATGCTGGTCCCCGATAGGTCGGGCACTGCAACCTCGTTGCTCCGAACGGCCATGGTAAAGGCAATCGCCGCCGAGAGCATTGCCGTGACCAGGAGGCCACCCGCAATGGAGAGCACCTCGATGATACGTACGAAGGCCTTGCGGACCCGCTTCCGTCCTTTGACGCCTGCCTTGCGGCCACGACCGTGACGCATCGCCTTTGGTGGGGCTTCGTTGTCGGGAGGCCGCTCCAAGACGCGTGCGCCCGCGTCGTCCTCGTTGCTCACGCCCGTATTCTAACCCCAAAGTTAAGAGTCGCGGGTGAGGATAGCGGCAAAGTAGCCGTCCGTATCGTCTCTCTCGGGGAAGGTCTCGAAAGTACCGGAGGGACTCACGAAGTGCCGGGCTTCGGGCGGCAGCACGGAGTCCGCCGGGACCAATCGGAACCCAGGGGTTTCGGCGAGGAACGCCGAGATGACCTCCTCGTTTTCTTCTGGCTCTGATGAGAAAGTCGCGTAGACGAGTCGACCGCCGGGAGCGAGGAGGTTGCTCGCCGCGCCGATGAGCTCACGTTGGACGCTTGCGCGGCGTTTCAGGTCGACTTCGGTGACCCGCCACTTGATATCGGGGTTGCGCCCGAGGGTGCCGAGGCTGGTGCAGGGGACATCGAGGAGGATGTGGCGGAAGCGCCGGGTCGTGGGTGTCTCGCGTCCGTCGGCGGTTACGATCCAAAGATTGGTCAAGCCGAGGCGGGCTGCCAGATCGCGCATCAGCACGGAGCGTCTCGGTCTCCGATCGAGCGCGAGTACGAATCCCCGGGGTACGCGCTCGCCGAGGCTCGTCGCTTTGCCGCCCGGTGCGCCGCAGAGATCGAGCACTTCGTCGTCCTCCGCTAGCTCGAACAACCACGGAACGAGCTGAGAGCCCGCATCCTGAACGAATACCTTGCCAGCTTCGTAGAGGGCACTTTCGCGGGGTCGGCCCCCGATCACACGCAGGCACCTTTCGACCGAGGGGTTGATTTCGGCCCGAATACCCTCGGCCGCGAGAGCGCCGATGGTGTCGTCGAGGGAGACTCGATTCGAGACGCGCAGATAGATGGGTGGCGGTTGGTTCTGCCGGAGACAGCGCGCTTCGGCGCGGGCCAGCCCAAGCCGATCGAGATAGCGTTTGGAGAGCCACTCCGGATGGGAAAGGGTCACTGTGAGGAAATCGACCGGCGAGTCTTCTCGACGGGGAAGACGTGGCTCTTGCGGGTGGCGGAGTGCGTTGCGAAGAACGGCATTGACATAGGAAGCGCCCCACCCTGCGCCGAAATCCTTCGCCAGCCGTACCGACTCGTCCACGGCGGCGCGCTCGGGTACGCGATCCAGATGTCGAATCTGGTACAGACCGATTCGCAGCGCGCCGAGCACCCGCGGGTCGAGACCTTCGAGAGCTCGTTTGCTATGATGTCGCAGGACGAAGTCGAGCCGGTTCCGCCACCTCAGGACTCCGTAGACGATCTCGTTTGCGAGATCTCGATCGGGCGGGGAGAGACCGTCATGACGGGGGTCGTGCAGCAACGTGGCAGGATCCGAACGTCTCCGTTCGAGTCTCTGGAGGACTTCGAATGCCGCTCTTCGTGACTCCGACGCACCTCCTCGCCTCCGCGGGCTAGGGGCTCGCGGTTCCGCCATGTCTTATTAGGCCTCGCATGCTAGATTATTGCCCATGAGCTCGAAGAAACCGATTGCCGAACTCCCTGTGGACAAACTCCGGTATCGATGCTCCGCCGACGTCTTCGAATTCGAAACGACGAAGGAGCTGGATTGTTCTTTCGACATCATCGGTCAGGATCGCGCCATCAAGGCGATCCGGCTCGGACTTTCGGTCCGCTCACGGGGATACAACATCCTGGTGCAAGGACTCACCGGTACCGGCAAGGAAACAACGGTCAAGAGCATCCTGGAGAAGGTCGCCCACAACTCGACGATTCCTGGCGATATCTGCTACGTCTTCAACTTCGACGATGCCGATCGTCCCAACGTCCTCTACTTGCCTCCGGGAGACGGAACCAGGCTGCGGAAGGACATGAACGGGCTCGTCGACTATCTCTCCCGTACCGTTCCGGCCGTTCTGGAATCGGACGAATTCAAGAAGCGCCGGACTCAGATCATCGAGCACGAGGGAGAAAAAGGCCGGGGGGTTATCCAAGAGTTCGAGGGCCGGATCAAGAAAGAGAATTTCGTCCTCGTCGAGCTTCGGCTCGGCCCGGTGACGAAGAACGAGGTCGCTCCCATCGTGGAGGAGAAACCCCGGACCGGCGACGAGCTCAAGACGATGCTTGCGGAGGGGAAAATCGCACGAGACGAGTTCGAAAGAGTCGATGCTCTCCGGGAGCGATTCACGGAGGAGCTCGAAGGTGTCCTCAAGCACGCGCGGGACGCGGAACGTCAGATTTTAGAGGCAACCAAGGCGCTCGTCTACGGATTCGGCGCGGATCTTCTGAACTCCAGGATCGACGAGCTGAAGGCGCGCTACGTCGGCGAGCGTCCCGAACGTTTCCTGGAGCACGTTCGGCACCACATCCTCGAGCATCTCGACATCTTCGCAAGGAAGACCGATGAGGAAGCGGGCCTCACGGCTCTCCTCACGAGCCAGCAGGACCGTTACTTGCCGTACCGGGTCAATCTCATCGTCGACAACCGCGCGACCGAGTGCGCGCCGATCGTCGTCGAGACCTATCCGACCTACAAGAACCTGTTCGGCACGGTCGAAAAGGTCTGGGATCGGAGCGGTCAGTCCTACACGGACTTCACACGAATCAAGGCGGGGAGCTTGCTCCGGGCCGCTGGAGGATATCTGGTCCTTTCGTTCCAGGACGTTTTGTCCGAGCCCGGGGTCTATCAGTCGCTCAAGCGGACCCTCAAGAGCGGAACGGTCGACATCCAGGGTTTCGATCCGGGGTCCCTTCTCACCGGGACCGCTCTCAAGCTCGAGCCGATCGAAGTGGAAGTGAAAGTCGTCCTCATCGGCGACGCCCAGATGTATCAGCTGTTCTATCAGGGGGACCCCGACTTCAAGAAGATCTTCAAGGTCAAGTCCGATTTCGACACGGTTATGGAGCGGACGCCGGCATCCCTCAAGCGCTACGCCTGTTTCATGTCGCATCTTGCCGCGGACGAAAACCTGCTGCCGTTTCACCGATCGGCCGCGGAGGCGATCGTGGAAGAGGGCGTACGACTCGCCGGAAGGCAGAGCAAGCTCTCGACGAGATTCAGCGACATCGCGGACATCTTGCGGGAGGCCGACTATTGGGCGCGCCAGGAGGGCGCCGAGGTCGTTCGTAACGAGCACATCGACCGCGCCGTCGAGGAGCAGGTCGCGCGCCGCAACCTGGTAGAGGAAAGGGTGGGCGAGCTTATTCGTAACGGGATCATCATGATCTCGAGCGACGGGGAGCGGGTCGGTCAGGTGAATGGGCTCTCCGTCTACGACCTCGGCGACTACCGCTTCGGCCGCCCGACAAAGATCACGGCGACCGTTGCCACGGGGCGCGCAGGCATCATCAATATCGAAAGAGAGTCGGACCTCTCTGGGAGAAGCCACAACAAGGGGATGTTGATCCTCTCCGGCTACTTCCGTTCGCGTTTCGCGCAAAAACGCCCCCTGACCCTGTCGGCGAGTGTGGCCTTCGAGCAGAGCTACGGCGGGGTCGACGGAGACAGTGCCTCGTCAACCGAACTCTATGCCCTCCTGTCGGCGCTGGCGAATCTACCTCTGCGGCAGGACATCGCGGTCACGGGATCCGTCAACCAAAAAGGAGAAGTCCAGGCGATTGGAGGGGTGAACGAGAAGATCGAGGGGTTCTTCGACACTTGCGTCGCAGCGGGCTGGACGTCCAAGCAGGGCGTCATGATCCCTTCGGCCAACGTTTCCGACCTGATGTTGCGGAAGGACGTTGTCAAAGCGGTCGGTGAAGGCAAGTTTCACATATTCCCGGTCAGCCTCATCGAGGAAGGGATCGAAGTCCTGACGGGCTTGACGGCGGGCGAGGTCTCAGACGACGGGTCCTACCCGGAAGATAGCGTCTATGGGAAAGTGGAACGACGCCTCGCCGAGATTGCGCGGCAACTTCGCAAGGCGACGCACTCGGACAAGGGCACTGCTACCGATAAGGAAGAGGACGAGAGCAAGGAAGAGGACGGAGCCGACGAAAAACCCGAGGCTCCGTGACGCTATTCTTCCTTCTCCGCCTCGGAGGAGAGGTTCGTTCCGGTGGTCCGGGCGAGGGGCGGGCCCATCGGCGAGGCGCGACGTCCCAGCACTCTGAACAGGCGGTCGGGCCGATCGGTCACGATCCCGTCCACACCGGCCGCGAGAAGTCGTTTCATGTCGTCTTCGTCGTTTACCGTCCAGACCTGGACTCGTGCGTTCATCGCTCTCGTTCTTTCGAGAAACTCCGCCGTGATCACTTCGGTATCTTTGAACCGCTGCGGGACTTGGAATACCAAAGCGGGGCTACGATAGAGGCTCCAGAGGTGGAGGTGTCCAAGGTAATGATAGAGGAGTCCCTCACGTAGCGTTGCGCTCGTCGCCGTTTCTGGGCAGGCTGAGCGGAAGGCAACCATGGGCTCGTGGTCGAAAGACGCAACGAGTGTTCGCCTCGAGGCGCCCTGCGCTTTGAGCACGTCGCACAACTGCAGGGCGAGCTCGCCGGTGAAACCCTTCATTTCGACGTTGAAGCGGGCGTTCGGGAAGGCGGAAAGGACGTCGGTCAACGTGGGCACGACGAGCCCGCGATCCCGGTAGGGAAAGCCTGCCTTGGTCTTGAATCGGTAGCCGGCATCGAGCTCACGGACTTCGGCGAGACTCGTGGCGCTAACTTCGCCCGAACCGTTCGTCGTTCCGTCGAGGAAGGCATCGTGCATTACGACGAACTGGCCGTCCGATGTCCACCTCAGATCCATCTCGAGGACATCGACGCCCATCCTCCATGCCTCGCGAAACGCCAGGAGCGTGTTCTCGGGCCACAGGTCCCCTCCTCCTTGATGCGCGATGACTTTGGTCTCTCCCTGCTCGAAGAAGGGATGGTCGTCGAGTCGCTGCGTTGGGTGGATCGCGGCGAAGTATCCGTAAGCACTCAGCGTGACCACGGAGAGAGCCACGAGCCGACGACGCCAAATCATGTCCGAGGTATTGTAGCGCCTCAAGGCCAGTCTCTCAGTGAAATAGCCGCTTGAGCTCCTCGGGTCGAAGGGGCTGGTGGAACAGGCTTCCCTGCGCCATCTCGCAGGCCAGCTCCTCGAGCGATCGACGCTGGCCTTCCGTCTCCACCCCTTCGGCGATGACTTTCATTCCCAGGTTCGAGGCCAGGCTCACGATCGTGCGTACCGTGATCCAACTGTCCCCGCCTTCGCGCAGGTGTCGGATGAAGGACCGGTCGATCTTGAGCGTGTCGATCTGGAATTGATGGAGGTACCCGAGGGAAGAATAGCCGGTGCCGAAGTCGTCGAGATGAATGCCGACGCCCAGCGAGTCGAGCTGAGCGAGAATCGTGACGGAGGAGTCGGCCTTTTGCATGACGACACTCTCGGGAACGTCGAGAACGAGGTGTTCCGCCGACAGTTGTGTCTCGCTCAGTAGGGTCGCGATGTGGGCGGGGAGGTCGGGTTGAAAGAGCTGCTTGTCCGACAGGTTGACATGAATCGGCAGCCCCCGCGCCTTCTCGAAGCGGTCCTGCCAACGCCGCATCTGCAAGCAGGCCTCGCGAAAGACCCACCATCCGATGGTGACGATGAGCCCGGACTCTTCGGCGATGGACAGAAAGGTGGCTGGCGCCAGGAGGCCTCGAGTGGGATGATCCCAGCGAGTAAAGGCCTCGATGCCGACAATTGTCTTGTCGCGAAGAGAAACGATCGGCTGGTAAAGCAGCCGGAACTCCTGTCGACTCACGGCGCGTCGCAGCTCCGTCTCCAGGCGCAGCTGTTCGATGGCGCGCGCGTGCATCTCTTCACCGAAGACTTCGTGCCGGGCACGTCCCGCCGCTTTAGCGCGGTACATCGCCGTATCGGCGTCGCGCAGGATGTCCTCGGTCCGCTCGTATCGCTCGGAGCCCATGGCGATTCCGACGCTCGCGGTGATGAAGACCTCCATTGCGGAGAGCTGGAACGGCTCCCGGAGAGCCTGGTGGATTCTTTCCGCCACGTGCGTGGCGTCGGCGACGTCACCGACGCGTTCGAGAAGGATGATGAACTCGTCGCCTCCGAGCCTGGCGACGGTGTCTCCCGGACGCAGACAGCCTCCCAGGCGACGCGTGACCGCGACGAGAAGCTGATCGCCTACCAGGTGCCCGAGGCTGTCGTTGATCCGCTTGAACCGGTCGAAGTCGAGGAAGAGCACAGCGAAGCGATGGTCCGAAGTCGAGCGACGCGTCCGCGCGAGGACGCGGCCGAGATGTTCCATGAACATGGCGCGATTCGGCAGACCGGTCAGCTCGTCGTGCAGCGCGTCGTGACGAAGGCGGTTCTCCGCGAGCTTCTGTTTCGTGATGTTGGTGAGAGAGCCGGCCAGTCTGGTCGGCTTTCCGGTCACGAAATCGCGCGTGGCTTCGCCGCGTGAGAGAACCCAGAGGCAGCGGCCGTCGTCGTGAACCATGCGGTGCTCACTTTCGAAGCTCGCGGACTCACCGTCGAGGTGTGAACGCACCTCCCCCTGAACCCGGACTAGATCCTCCGGGTGGATTCGGCGCCACCAGTCCTCGGGACTCCCGCGTCTTTCGACCTCGCCTTGACCGAGCAGGGAAGACCAGCGGGGTGAGAACAGCATTTCGTTCGATTCGACATTACAGTCCCAGAGCCCGTCGTTGGCGCCGCGAGCGCGAGCGCGAAGCGTTCCTCGGAATCCCTGACAAGAGCGATGGTGCGTTTGTGAGCGGAAATATCTCGAAGCAGAACGCACTGATAGTCTTCGCTCTGGATCGAGATGTGGTTGATCGTGACCTCGACCGTGAGTCGGCTTTCGTCGTTGCGCTTAATCTCGGTCTCGAGCTTGAGACTCCCGCGTCGCGAGCTGACCCCCCAAGTTCTCTCGAAGCTCGCGGCACTCGCTTTCACGCCGAGATCGTAGACCCGCATCTGAAGAAGCTCGTGACGTTGGTAGCCAAACAATCGGCAGGCCGCGTCGTTGACGTAGAACAAGCTCGCATCCTTTCGGACCGCGATCGCCGGGTCTCGAGCCTGATCGATCGAGCTCTGCGCGAGCAGCAGCCTTTCCATGATCCGACAGCGCTCGACTCCCATTCCCAGCAAGGAAGTCGCGATGTCGAGGACGTCGTCGAGCCAGGATGAGGGAGCCTCGGCGAAGACCGTTGCGGTGGCGACCAGGGCGTCTCGAGTCGAGTACGCCGGCCTCACCCAGCAGAGGCCGAGGCCGCGGGCTTCGACCAGATCCTGATAGGCTTCGCACCAGCGCTCCGCCCCGTTTGAGTCGGGACCCACGGGAGTCGAGGACACGACGGCGGCACCGATCGGCCATGTTTCCGTCAGGGGGATAGTCGAAAGCTCGCGCAGGAAGCTCTTCGGGAGCGTCTAAGACACTCCTCGGCCCGCACGATCGATCAAGTGGATGGCTGCGGAGGCATCCGGGATCAATGACTCGATGAGGTTCGCAACCTGGAGCATCAGATCCGGAACGCTACATCGTCCTGCAATCTGCTCGAGCACGCGGTTTTGTGCCGAGAGCAGCGCGGATTGTCTTCGAGGCGTTCGGCATTCGAGCGCGGGCAAACTCCGTCTAGGTCTTGTCGGCGCGTCGCCTGCGTTCTTGTAGCGTTGCACTCGCTTGTAACCTTCCGATCGAACTTTGGGGTCTGTCCAACGGAGTAACTAGCAAGCCCCGTGCCGCTTCTGTGGTGCTTTACCGGCAATGAGATCGGGGCGATCTACCGGGCTTGTCGTGGGGTTCCGCCTACAGCTTGCTCTCACAAAGGCGTAGTTGGGTGTGATTGCCTACGGTTTCTCGGCAGAGTCGGTGTAGAGTCTAGCCCCCGCCTCGAGTCGTCGCCCGCGCGCGAAATCGGCCGCCGACATGCGCGCCTTACCCGACGCCTGGACTTCTTCCAGGCGAAGGCGCGTGCTCGAAGCGCAGACCACCACGACCGCGGGAGGGTCGACAGCGAGGATCGTTCCCGGCGGTTGCGAAGTTGCCTCGCAGGACGCATCGTCTGCCTCGAGAGCTCGGCCGCGCCAGAGCTTGACCGGTGTGCCGTCGAGCTCAACGTAGGCCACCGGCCAAGGATCGAAGCCCCGGATCCGGCAATCGATCTCCTCGGCTGTCATGCTCCAGTCGATCCGCGCGTTCTCCTTTCGGATCCTCGGTGCGAGCGTCGCCTTGTCGTCGTCCTGCGGCGAGGGTTCGATTTCGCCTCGCTCCCATGCGTCGAGGGTTCGAAGCAGGAGCTCCGCTCCCGTCTCCGCGAGCCGCGGCGTCAGACTTGCGGAGGTGTCGTCTTTCTCGATCGGTATCGACCTCGTCAACAGAATGGGCCCCGTGTCGAGGCCCTCGTCCATCAGCATGGTCGTCACCCCCGTCGCGGGCTCTCCTCGCGCGATGGCCCATTGGATCGGAGCGGCGCCTCGATAGGTTGGAAGGAGGGAGCCGTGGACGTTGATGATGCCCTTGGGAGGAATCGAGAGAATAGACTTCGGGATGATCTGCCCGTAGGCCACGACAACGATGCATTCGGGGTCTAGCTCAGAGATGAGCGCGACGCTCTCCGTCGCCGTCACCTTCGGGGGCTGGTGCACGGGTAGATCCCGCTCGAGGGCGTAAGCCTTCGTCGCGGGCATGCGGAGTTGATGTCCTCGCCCGGCGGGTTTGTCCGGTTGGGTGACGAGTGCCGCGATCTCGTGGCGGGACCGATGAAGCGATTCGAGCGAAGGAAGAGCAAAGGCGCCGGAGCCCATGAACACGAGCTTCATAGGCCTCGCCCTACCAGTCGCCCTGCCTGATCTGCTTCCGAATCTTCCTTCTCATGAGATCGCGCTTGACGACGCCGAGTCGCTCGATGAAAAGCTTGCCGTCCAGATGATCGATCTCGTGGCAGAAGGCGCGCGCGAGCAGCCCGGTACCCTCCATCGTTACCTCTTTGCCCTTCAGAGCCTGGCCCCGAACTTTGACCCACGTGGGCCGGAGCACGACGCCGCTGTGACCGGGAACGGAGAGACAGCCTTCCTCTTCGCGCTGCTCACCTTCTTGTTCGAGAATCTCCGGATTGGCCATGACGATAAGCTGCTTCGGATCCTCGCCTACGGTGATATCGATGACCATCAGCCGAATGTTCCGCCCGATTTGCGGCGCCGCCAATCCAACCCCGGGGGCGGCGTACATGGTTTGCACCATGTCCTGCGCGAGCTCCGCGAGATCGTTCGGGAACTCGGTGAGCTCTTCAGAGCGTCGGTCGAGCTCGGGCGCGCCGAACTTCACTATAGGTCGAAGTGACATTTGCGCTCGAAGCTACAATAACTGCGCTTTCGGAGTCAATCGAAGATGAAACCTTGGTCCAGGTATCGGAATCTGCGTCAGAGGCGCTCGAAGCGAACGGCTTCGACTCGGACGTCCTTGGGACGGAATCGGCCGTAGCCTTCCGCGAGGGAGGCCGTGGCGGTCGCGACGCCTAGTCTCAGGGTGTCCTCGAAGGGATAGCGTCGAACGATGCCTGCGAGAAGTCCGGCGGCGAGGGCGTCGCCAGCTCCCGTCGGGTTGCCCATGCGCAAATCGGATGGATCGGGAACGAAAGCGTGGGCGATGAGATCTCCGGTCGAGGCGACGACACCCCGAGATCCCAGAGTGATCGCTGCGATCGCCGGTCCGAGCGCGTGGAGTTTGCTCGCCGCGTCTGCGATCGAGTCCAACGTATCGAGTGGACTCGACAAGAGTGCTTCGGCTTCCGATCGGTTTGGCTTCGCGACGCTGGGACCGGCCTTGAGGGCGGGGGCGAGGGCGGAGCCCGAAGTATCGACGAGACTGGGGATGGCGGCTGCATGGCAGCGCTCGATCAGCTGGGCGTAGAGCCGCTCGGGCAGGCCGGGGAGCAGGCTTCCCATGAAAGCGACGGCAGCAGCGCGCGGAAGCGCCGCTCCGAAACGTTCCAGAAGCGGGCTCGCGGCACCCACCGTCGGCCCCGCCTCGTTGATCACGGTTGCGACACCATCGGGCTCGAGCACGATGGTAGAGGTGCGGCTCTCTGCGCTCATCGGTGCCAGGTCCGACGCGATCTTTTCCTCCGTCAGTCCCGAGACGATGCGTTCGCCGCTCGGCCCGCCGGCAAAGCCGAGCAGGAGCGCTTCCTCTCCGAGGCCTGCGAGTGCTCGGGCGGCGTTTACGCCTTTGCCTCCCGCGCGAAGCTCGGCTCGTCGGGCTCGATGGACGTGACCGATTTCGAAGTGCGCGACCTCGAGAGTTCTGTCGACGGCGAGGTTCGGGCAAACGATGAGAATCATTTCGGTGCCGGCAACGTGAGAACGAAACGTGCCGGGCTGAACAGCCGTAGGGAGCCCCCTTGCGCTTCCGCGAGTCGGCGCCCAAAGAACAGACCGAGTCCCGAACCTCTGCCCTCTCTCTCGACTCGGTAAAAGGGCTCGAAGACGCGTTGGCCCACCGTCTCGGGAACTCCGGCGCCACTGTCCTCGACGCTCACGGTGATCGTTTCGACGTCTGCGGTCGAGCGCAGCGTGATGCTCACGCCTCGGCCCGCGTGATGAACGGCGTTTTCGAGCAGGTTCGAGAGCACGATCTCCGTCGCCTCGGCGTCTCCCCGGGCGCGCGACGCGTTGTTCTCTACGACGAGTGTCGAGCCAGCCGTCTCGATGACAGGATGGAAGCGCTGCTCGAGCCTGTCGATGAGCACTGCGAGGTCGAAGCTTTCGGAGCAAAGTCCTTGGGCATCGTGCCAAGCGAGCACGCGATCCACGAGCCGCTGCAGCTTCTGTAGCTCCTGCAGGCAGTCGTGAGCCGCCGGCGTTTCCACGGTCATGCTTCGAAGACGCACCTCGAGCTCGAGGAGCGGACCCTTTATCTCGTGCGCCAACAATTTCGTATAGTCCACAAGGCATTGTGGCATGGCGGGCGACAGCGCTGCGAGGGCACTGTGCTAGACTCAGCTCCGGAGCAGGCAGGGGTGAAATCGACGCAAGCAACCCTCATCGACCCCGTTTGCGGCATGTCCGTTGACCCGCGAACGTCGCCCCACAAGACCACACGCGACGGCGTCCTCTACGCTTTTTGCGCCGCGGGATGCGAGGCGGCCTTCGAAAAGACTCCGGAGGCCTTCCTCCAAAAGGGTTCTTCGGTTTCCGCGCAGGATCAGCATGCGGCGCCTTCGGTCACTCTGCCTCTCGCAGCTCCGAAGGTAAAACGGCAGGAGGTTGCTCGACCGACGGGCGAAGCGCGTCTCGACGCTCCCGTGATGGGGATGCATTGCGCGAGCTGCGTTGCCGCACTCGAAGGCGCGGTCGGGAAACTCGATGGCGTGTCTCATGCTGTCGTGAACTTCGCGACGGAGACACTCGCGGTGAACTACGACCCCGAGCGCGTCGAAGTCGAACGGATCGAAAGAGCCGTGAATGCCGCGGGTCCCTATCGGCTGAGTCTGCCGCGGTCCAGGGAGAGTGCTGAAGAGCTCGCGCAAAAGAACCGTGACTCGGAGCTCGCCGCGCTGAAGCGTAAAACCGTTACCTCCGCGCTGCTCTCGGCCGCGATCATGGCCATGAGTATGACCTCGGCGGAGCGTCTCGGGGCGACGGAGGGCCTGAAATCCGTAATCTTGTGGGCACTGGCGACGCCGGTCCTCTTTTGGTGTGGTGCTTCTTTCTTGCGCGGGTTCGCCGCGGGCTTGCGACATTTGTCGTTCAACATGGACAGCCTCATCGCGATCGGAACGGGGGCCGCCTACGGCTATAGCGCTCTCGCTTCTTTCTATCCTGCGGCTCTCGCCTCGGCGGGAGTCGTGCCACAGCTCTACTTCGACTCGGCGGCGATGATCGTCACCCTGGTGTTGTTCGGAAGGCTCTTGGAGGCGGGAGCCAAAGGCAAGGCCTCGTCGGCGATACGAAAGTTGTTGGAGCTCAAGCCCTCTCTTGCGCGTCTCGTCGTCGGAGACGCGGAGCGGGAGACCCCTGTCGAGCAGATTCGGGTTGGGGAGGTGTTGTCGGTGCGTCCGGGTGAGAAAGTTCCACTCGACGGCGTCATTCGAAACGGAACTTCCTCGATAGACGAAGCCATGTTGACCGGCGAGAGTCTGCCCGTCGACAAAGACCCCGGCGACAAGGTTACGGGCGGTACCGTCAACCAGGCGGGAGCTTTCCAGTTCGAGGTCACGAGCGTCGGCGACGAAACGACGCTCGCGCGGATCGTTCGACTGGTACAGCAGGCACAGGGATCGAAAGCCCCCGTACAGCGCTTGGCCGATCGCATCGCTTCCGTCTTCGTTCCGACGGTCATCGTGGTCGCCGCGGTGACGTTCTTCGTCTGGCTCTTGGTGGGGCCGGAGCCCGCGCTTCCTTTCGCTCTGAGCAACGCCATCGGTGTTCTCATCATCGCCTGCCCCTGTGCTCTGGGCCTCGCCACGCCGACCGCGATCGTCGTGGCAACGGGGAGTGGGGCTCAGAATGGAATTCTGTTCAAATCCGCGGAGGCGCTCGAGCTGCTGCCCACCGTCACGAATCTCGTGCTGGACAAGACCGGAACCATCACCGAGGGCAAGCTCAGGGTCACGGACGTGCTCTCGACGGCTGACCTCGACACGCGAGGTCTCGTCGCGCTCGCGGCGTCGGCGGAGAAGGCTTCCGAACATCCCGCGGGGCAGGCGATCGTCTCCTACGCCCACGGGATGGGTATCCTCGTGCAGAGCCCCGCCGATTTCGAGGCGCTTCCGGGCCGGGGCGTCCGCGCTGGGGTAGATGGGATGGAGGTTCTCGTCGGCAACGAAGGCTTGCTGGCCGAATCGGGTATCGAGGGGGGACGCCTCCTCGATGGCGCACGGCACCTCGCCGCCGAGGGCAAAAGTGCGATCTTCGTCGTCGCAAACGGGGAGAAGCAGGGCATCATCGGAGTCGCCGACACTTTGAAGGCGGGCTCGGTCGATGCGGTCGCTCGAATGAAGGCGCAAGGTTTTCGGCCCGTGATGTTAACCGGCGACAGTGCGGCCATCGCCTCGAGGATTGGAGAGAGCGTCGGAATCGGGGAGGTGCTTGCCGAAGTGATGCCCCAGCACAAAGCTCGAGAGATCGAGAAGCTTCAGGGGATGGGTCACAAGGTGGCGATGGTCGGCGACGGTATCAACGATGCTCCAGCGCTTGCCAGGGCTGATGTGGGTATCGCGATCGGTAGCGGTACGGATATCGCTATCGAAGCGTCGGATGTCACGCTCGTCAAGGACGACCTCAACGTCGTGGTCGATGCCATCCTCTTGACTCGCGCGACGATGCGAATCATCCGCCAGAATCTCTTCTGGGCGTTCTTCTACAACGTCGTGGGGATTCCAGTGGCCGCGGGAGTCCTCTACCCGTTTTTCGGTATCCTGCTGTCACCCGTCGTGGCGGCGGGAGCGATGGCGATGTCCTCCGTCTCGGTCGTCACGAACGCGTTGAGACTGAAAAGGTTCGAACCGGCTTCTCACTAGATTGACCGATCGCTTTCGGTGGCCACGGGCTCGGGTGGAGATGATGGTTCGGGCCCGAGCTCTGCGAGCTGGCGATGAGCGGATTCGAATCGTTCCGCGAGTGCGCGACCTTCGTCTCCGGGCACCGGCGCCGTTCGGAGCCAGCTCGCGCGAATCTTGTCAGCCTCTCGCGCTGCCGTGGCCCAATCGGTTCGCTTCTCCTTCCTCTGACCTCGCGCCATCGTATTGCTCGCCAGCGCGTCCTTGAGGCGTGCGGCGAGATCTTCGAGGGGCTGCTCGAAAGGCTGGGTCGCGACGCGGAACTCCTTGACCACTGCCTCCAACTGCTCGCACAGCTTTTCTCTGCGTTCTCTCGACGTTGAAGGATCCAGATCGGTCCCAGCGAAGGCCTCGGCCGCCGAGGAGACGACGGTATCCATGGCGCGCTCGAAACGGTCCCAAAACGGGAGGTCGTTGTCGGCGAGGGGCCCGAGTTTCCGCCAATCCGTCCAGACCGTCTGGGCTTTCGCGGCGGCGGTCTCGGCAGAGCTCCCGTCGGCATTGGCGAGGGCTTCCAACTCGACGGCGAGGCCCTCGCGCCGCTTGAGTCGTTCCTCGTGCTCGACTTCGTCCCGGCGCTTGAAACGGTCGAAGAAGAAGTCACAGGCGGTCCGAAAGCGGTTCCAAACCTGGTCCGAGTGCTTCCTCGGTACGGCACCGATCGCTCGCCACTCTACCTGGAGTCGCTTCAGCTCGTTCGCCGTCTCGTGCCAATCCATCGATTCTTTGATGCTCTCGGCCTTTTCGCAGACCTCCCTCTTCTTCTTCAAATTCTCGTCGCGCTCATCCTTGAGCTCACCGAAGTGAGCTTTCCTGCGTTCGAAGAAGTGATCGCAAGCGTTTCGGAATCGCTTCCATATCGCATCGGAGTGCTTCTGGGGAGCTGGGCCGGTCGTCTTCCACTCTGCTTGTAGTTGTTTGATCGCCTCTGCCGTCTCGCTCCAGTTCTCGTTGTCTTGAATTGCTTCGACCTTCTCGCAGAGGGCTGTCTTCTTCTTGAGGTTCTCGGTTCGCTCCTCGTTCTGCTTCCCAAAGAACTCGTCGCACTTCGACTTGAGCTCGTCTCGAATGACCTTGTAGCGATGCCAGAGCTCCTCCGCCTTTTCGAGCGGCGCGGAGCCCGCCCGTTTCCAGTCTTCGTGGATGCGGTGCATCTCCTTGGCGACCTTAGGCAGGTCACTCGAATCTCGAAGCGACTCGATGCGACGGATGAGGCCCGCTTGAATGTCCTCGTTGGCCCAGCGCTTCCAGTTGTCGAGCTCTTTGAACTCACCGGCCCGCTTGACCAGGGCCTCGCGCGCCTCCATGAGATCCTTGCGCGCTTTCTTCCGCGAAACGTCCTTGGGAAGGGGACCCATGGTCTTTAGGAAAAGCTGCGCTTCGCGATGAGCCCGGTCGGCTTCCCTGATTGGGAATTGCTCGGCGCCGTTAAGCTCCCGCAGACGATTCATCAGCTTTTCGAGCTGCTCGTGCGTCCTGCGCTCCTCTTGCTCGTGGGCTTTGCTCCTCTCGTCGCGTCGAGCCTCGAGCCGTTCCGAAGCTTGGGAGAAGCGTGGCCCGAGAGATTGGTGGGACGGAATCCTCCTGGCAGGCTCGCTCCGAGACAGCTGCTTCCACTCGCGCAGCGCTTCGTCGAGATCGGCGCTTTCCGAGAGAGCCTCCGCTCTTTCGACGAGCTCGGTCAGAAGAGATTGCTCTGCCTCGGATTCTATACGCTCTTTTAGCTTTTCCTCGATCCGTTTCACCGCTTTTCTGAATCGTCGTTCGACCTCCTCCGTCGCCGGTCCCGACTCGGTGACAAGGAAGTTCCACTCGGCGCGAACGGAGTCTAGCTCGCTCTCGAGACTCTGGTCGTCCACAGCTTCTAGTCGAGCACACAAGCTGTTCCGGGCTTCGATGCCCGCCTTTGTTTCGCTCGGCGACAGCTTGCCCTCGGACTCTTCCGGCAAGGGATCGCGCGACGCTGGCTTCTCCCGAGCTGCGGCCATGGCATCGGCAGCGCGTGAGAACCGTTCCGCCAGTTCGGCTTCGGCCGCGCCCTCGTTCGAAAGCTCTTCCCACTCTCGTCGAAGCGCCTCGAGCTCGTCGGGGCTATCGGGGGGGAGCCTTTCGACGCAGGCTTCCGCTCGGGAGACCAGTGTCTCGAAGCGCTCCTGGCGCTTCTTCACTTTGACAGGATGATCTGCAGGCGCGATTTGTTCGACCTTTGACGTGGCCTGCCGTCGGAGGGGTTTGGCGGCGGAGGGATGGTCGACGATCGATTGCAGTATCTCGACGTCCTCGATCTTGGCTAGCGCCGTGGGCGCGAACTCCGAGGCATTCTCGTCGAGCGTGATAGTGCGCAACGCGCCGGGATTGGTGATGCTCTCGAGTGCGCGGCTCCGCCATTCGGGATCCTTGCCGCGACAGACCAGCTCGGCCCGAGCCGTGTCATCGCTCAAGTTCTCGAAGGCCATCTGGCGCAGGTCTTCGAATCGGGCCTTTTCGACGACCCTGACAACGTGACGGGCCTCCTTCAGAAGGCCCAGCGCGCGTTTCGACTCTTCGAGATCACGTTCGTCACATGCGATGTCAATGAGCAGGTGAGAGGCGCGGCGACGTGCGAAAGCCGCGAGCGATTCATCTTCATCGCTGTCGGCGATCTCGAGGAGCAGTCGCGGCGAATCGAGCTTTTTGACCGCGATCCGCCGAACTCTCGGATCGGTGTCGCCCTGGGCGACCGCCGTCAGCAACTCGACTTCGTCTTTGCCGAGATGGCGGACCGCTTCCGCGCGCACGTCTGGATCGGTGTTTTGCCATTTGGGACGAAGCCGATTGAGAAGACTCATGGCGCCGACGTTCTCGTTGAAACTCGTTAGTCCGCAGTCCGGGTGGGCTCGTCGATCGGTTTTTCAGTAGACACTATATCGCAAAAGTGAGAAGACGGCGAAAGTGGGAGACGCGCGACGAGGGGGGAATCGAGCGCTTTGCACGTCGGTTTCGAGCAAGCGAAAATAGAGGGGATGGTTGGACGGGGGATCGCCATTCTTGCCGCGGGCCTGTCCGCCCAGTCCCTCGGAGAGGTGGCGAAGAAGGAGCGGGAACGTCGGTCGCAACTGGCCGACTCCGAGGAAAAGGATGTCATTGGCAACCGGGAGCTCGCGGAGGCCGAGGGGGGGCAGTCTCTCCATCATGGGGCGCGGCCGGTCCCCCGGGGAGACGCCGGACGAGGCGACGGAGGACGAGGAGGGGAGTGACGAGAGCTCCCAAGCTCTCTCGGCCACCGAGGTGAGAGAGCTCCGCTCCGCCTGGAACAGAATTTGGCTGCGCCAGCTGGAGGCGGCAGAGCGTGAGCTCGACACGGCGAAAGATGCGCTCTTCCAGTGCCAATCCGCGAGTCACTATGTCTACGTGCCGCTCGCCGTCGATTGCGAAGGGGTCTACGAGCGCGTCGCGATCGCCGAGTGGAATCTCAGACGAGTCAGGGACGACCGCTACAATTGGGAGCTGCTCTTGCCCGAGCCACCCACGGACTCGAAGTAACTTGCTCTCTAGAATCTGGGACCGGATCGTTGGCTACGATCGCCTCAAGTCGCGCGGCGACCAGCTGTATCTCGCCGGCGAGCTCCCGCGCGCTCGTGAAGAATATGAGCGGGCTCGAAGCATTTTGCGGGAAGACGACTACCGGGCTCCGACGCTCGACGCCCTCATTCGGGAGTGTGCCCGGGTAGGCGCTGAAGCGACGGTCATCGCGTTGTATGAAGTGGAAGACGGCGCCTTCCCGGGCTCGAGGGATCTCTTCGAGCTCGCCATTGCCGAGAAGAACGACGAACGGATCGAGGAATACCGCAGGCTCGGGAAGAACTTCGAGTCTGGCTACCTCGCGCTGGTGCGAGGGGACGCCGGGAGGGCGATCCGGTTTCTGGAAAAGTCGCGGGCCTCGGGCTCGCCATCCTTCATCGAGTTGATGGAGCTGGGTCGGGCGCTGAGTCTGGGCGAGCGTCTGGAGGAGGCGCGCAGCGTCCTGAAGGAGGCCGAACGGCTCTCTGCCGCCGACCGTGAAGTTCTCGTTCTGCTCGCTGCCGTCAACGTGGAGCTGGGCCGGTTCGAGGAGGCTCATGACGTTCTCACCAAGCTCCTCAGGATCGATGCGGAGGATGCGGAAGCGTCGTTTATGCTGGGCCGAGCGCTTGTCGGTATGAGGAGGAGCGAGTCGGCGCTTTCCCAGTTTCGCCGAACGGTGCAGCTCGAGCCCCGGTTTCACGAGGCGTTTTTCGAGGGAGGCAGACTCCTCGCGCGCGACGGGGATACCGAGGGTGCGTTCCATTTGCTCAGCCGTGCCTGTGCCCTGGCTCCCGACGAAATCCGATACAACCGAAAGCTCGCGGAGCTCGTGCTCGGGAACGAGTTGGACGAGGAGGCCGGGCTCGCGGCCTGCGATAGGTTGACGGTGACCGATGATGAGAATAGCTGGGAGTACCTCCACTGGATCGCGCAGCTCTATATCCGACGCGGATGGCGCCGCGAGGCTCGCGACCCTCTGGAGAAGGCTCTCGAGCTCCTGCCTCCCAACCGCGGTGTGGAACGCCTCGAGATCGAACAGCGACTCCAGACCCTCTGACACGCTACACTTGCGTCGTGCGGTCGAGCGGAAAGGTCGAAACCACGCATCTCTTTCTTGGAGGAGGGGAAGAGGCTCGCGCTCTCTCCGTTCTCGTGAGTCTTCTCGGGCTCGGCCTGCTCGACAGTCAGATCCTCGCACCGGTGCTCCCCGAAATCGCGCGAAGTCTCGGCACGAGCGAGAGCGCGATCGGCCGAACCGTGAGCGGCTATGCGATAGCCGCTGCCATCTCGGCACTCGTCGTCGGTCCACTCTCCGACTCTCACGGCCGGAAGCGCTTTCTCGTTTTGGCCGGCGTGATTCTCACCCTCGGCAGTCTTCTGGTCGTATTGGCGCCAACCTTCGTCACATTCGCCATCGCGCGGCTCGTGACTGGAGCCGGTGCAGGAATCGTCTCTGCGCTCGTCGTCGCCGCGATCGGGGACCTCGTACCCTACGAGCGGAGAGGACGGGCGATGGGCTGGGTTGCCGCCGCCTACTTCGCCGCTCCGATTCTTGGCGTGCCCGTTGCGGCGGCCCTCGCGGACCGATTCGGCTGGAGAGTGAACTATCTCGTATTCGGAGTCATCGGCTCGATGCTCGTCTTCGTTGTAGCCCTTTGGTTTCGGGACGCGACGACGAGACCACAGCCGGTCCGACGGCGAAGCTACGCGAGATTCTTGCAGGCTCGGTCGACGGCCGCAGGGGCGTTTGCCGCCTTTTTTGTAACCGGCGGTTTCACGGGATTTCTTCTGTATCTGGGTGCCTACTTGCAGGGGCGGTTCCACTTGACGCTCACGGAAGTGGGGCTGGTCTTCCTGATTGCGGGCGTCTCGAGTCTTGCCGGCGCACTGGGGGCTGGGCGGATTGCGGATCGCGCGGGCAAGATTCGAGTCGCGGTCTATGGTAGCGCCGCTCTCGCGGCCCTTCTCCTGATGGTTCCTTTTGTGAGTGGCTTTGCGCTCTACGCACTGCTCGGCCTCGTCGGGCTTGCGGCGGCGGCCAGAGTCGCACCACTCCAGTCGCTCGTGACCGAACTGGTGAGCCAGGAGGAGAGAGGGGCCTACGTCGCCTTGCGGAACACGTTTTCACAGGGCGGGAATGCGACCGCGGCGGCCATCGGGGGCGCGCTCTACGAATCGAGCTTCGCCTACCTGTGCTGGATGACGGCGGGCTTCAGCGTCGCGGCCGTGCTGCTACTGCTTCTGATCGAAGAGCCCAAATCCGCGGAGAAGCTCTGACGTGCGCATTCGACTACCCTGGAAGAAAATCCGAGTCAAGCCCATTCTTAGTTGAAACTCTCCACGGCTCACGTTTAAGCGACCTTCTTCTTCGATACGGTTGATGTCTTCGCCTCGATCTTCAGTTCCCGCTTGAGAGCTTCGCGAAGCTTGGGAAGATGGCGGTAGCCCACCACCTTCCTCAAGCGCGGTTCGATGTCTACGAGCGCCGTTGCCAACCAGCGCTGGCGTTGGCTCGAGTTCTTCCAGTGGTCGACCTTCGCGCAGCGTTCCTCGACGAGAGCATTGGCGGACTCAAGGCAGTTCGTCGTCTTGAACGAACGGCCCAGCACCGCGTGTACGCCGAGTCGATGCAACGTCAGCGTCTCCTCAAGGCCTTCCTCCAGGCTGCCAGCTGCGGATTGGTTCCGCTCTTCTAACTCACCGTGGAGTTGCTCGAGCGCAGTGAGGGCCTCTTCGTACTCCGGCCTGTTGTAGGCCCACTGGAGCCGCTTGCGCCATGACGCCTGCTCGCCCTTGGACAGGTAGCTCACTACGTTTTCACGTTTGTGCCACTGGCAGCGTTGTATCAGGGCCCGCTTACGGAATGCCTTCTTGACTGCCGCTTGGAGACCCTTGCCGCCGTCGATGATCACCAGCAGACCCTGGGAGATATCGAGTCCCCGCTCGAGCAGTGAACACAGGAACGGCGTCAACACCTGCGCGTTCTCCGTGTCCGTCTCCACGAAGCCCAAGAAGCGTTTTTCCCCGCAAAGCATGATGCCCAGAGCCACGACCATCGTTGCCTCGGCGAATGTCTTCCCATCCAGAAACAGCGCCACCACATCCTCGCCGGTCAGATCTCGTTCCTGCATCTCCCGCAGCTTCGCAGCGCTCGCTTGCACGAACCCTCGGGACACCGTTGAGCTCGACAGCCCGATGGCGCCCGGAATCGCTTCCGCTGCCGCCTCGTAGTTGCGACAAGAGATTCCGTAGAGAACTCGTTTCAGCAGAAGATCATTCACCTCACCGCCGTGGCTCACCGCCTCGTAGCAGCGAAGCGGAATCTCTCCTCCCTCGATGCTCCGAACCCGTGGCACACGGATCGGTACCCGCTGGCCGCCAAGCCCTACTGTGCCCGGGTTGCTTCCGTGACGGCGACCGCGCTCCAGCTCGTCCTTGCGAGAGTATCGCTCTCCCGCCAACGCCTTCACTTCGTCGTCGAGCAACTCGTGAACGTGCATTAGACCAAGGGGGACCAACGAACGGATCATCTCTACCTTGGCGTCCAGCGCGAGTTCCCCGTAATCCTCGTGCCTCACCATCTCGACCTCACCCAAACGACGCGACTTCTTGCGTTTCTTGACCGAACGTAGCAGACTTCCCATCTCGGCTCCTTTCTTCGCGGCTTGATTTCGTTTTGTCCAACGCCATCAAACCACGGGGTTTGGAGCCGTTTCAATTCCCAACTAAGATTGGCACACTTTCGAAAATCCTGCTTGGATCCGCGGTACTGCTCTTGCTCCTCGTGACAGTCGGCTTGCCCTACACTCTTGCGCGACTCGTCACGAGTGCCGGCACCCGTCCGCAGGACCGCGCTCTGACCTCGTCGCCCTCGGACTACGATATCGACTTCGAGAACGTCCGTTTCGATGCGGCGGATGGGGTAGCTTTGAGTGGTTGGTACCTCGGTGGCGGTGACGCGAATCTGAGCGTCGCATGCGGTCACGGCCTGTTTCGATCGCGCCGGGAGGGTTTGGATCGCGCGGCGTTTTTTCGAGCACAGGGTTTCGACACGCTCCTTTTCGACTTTCGTCACCATGGAGAGAGCAGCGGAGAGCGCGTGACCCTCGGATATCAAGAAAGACTCGACTTTGAAGGCGCCATCGACCTCCTCGCAGCCCGCCGACCGGGGAACCGCATCCTGCTCTACGGTGTCTCGATGGGGGCGGCCGCGGCGCTGCTCGCGGCATCGGAGACGCCCGAGGTCGCTGCCGTGATCGTCGATAGCCCCTTCTCGACCTTGGAGCATACTGTCGAGCACCACGTGCGATTGCTGTTCGGACTTCCGCGATTCCCCTTCGCGAGCTCTCTGACCTTCTTCCTCGAGATGCGGGGAGGTTTCGACAAGGAGGCCTTCGATCTCGAGAAAGCGGCCGAGAGGCTCGGCGATCGACCGTTGCTCGTGATGGCGGGGATGTCCCGGCCGCTGTTGAATTTGGTCGGGTAGCGGCGGCACCTGTGAACACTCTTAGGCAGCAACCTCATCGCTGTCAAGAGATTTCTGTTTGCTTCTAAGCGCGTGAACGAGAGCGCCCATATGGCGATAGCCTTTGATACGGTGAAACTTTTTCTCCGCCGTGACGACGCCGAGAGCGGTCCATCGGCGAATCATGGAAGGACTCTTCCACCGCTTGACGTTTCTCGAGACTCTGCGGATGGTGCCGTTGAGATTCTCGATGGCGTTTGTCGTGGCCAGAGATTTGCGAAGTAACTCGGGTAGAGCGAGCTTCACAACCGTGAGGGTTTCTTCCATCCCTTCTCGAAGGCTTCCGGCAGCTTCGTCGTAGCCGTTTCGCTCGAGCCACGACACCAATGCCTGAAGTCGCTTGCGCGCCTTGTCGGCACTCTTGCATTTGTACGCTTCCTTCATTGTCTGGAGCACGTAGGCGTGACGGGACTTGGGAAGGTACGAGCGTAGATTTCGGAGTTTGTGGAGCTGGCATCTTTGGATAACCGCGAGATCCCCCAAAACGTCGACGAGTGCTTTGCGGATCCCTTTGCCTCCGTCCACTACGCAGAGAATCGATTCGTCGACCCGCAATCCCAGCTCGAGAAGGTTCTGCAACATCGCGGTGCACACCCGAGAGTTCTCCGTCGAGCCCAGCCATATACCCAAGGGCACCTTCGTTCCATCTATTGTGATACCGAGAGTTACGACGACGGTCTGTCCGGCCACCTCAAGGCCATCCATCATTAGTGCCGCAAGCTCGAACTCCTCTAGCCTCCGAGATAGGTATTCCTCGAGCTTCTTAGTCGTCTGGCTCACGAGGTGACGGCTGGCGGCACTCTTGCTCGTGCCACGAGACTTCAACTTCGCCGAGGGTTTGTCCAGACTCGATTCGTAATTTCGGGTCGATACCCCCACCAAGATCTGGTTCAGCACTCGCTCCGGAAGCGGGTCTTCTTCGCGGAAGGCTTCGAAGTGTGGAAGCGACGCCTCCTCGCCCGACTTCGAACGAACTCGAGGTCGCGACACTTGGATTCGACGACCGCCGAAGCTCAGCTCCCCATCCGTGCTCCCCCAGTGGTTATGAGTTCGCTCCTTCTCGTGCTTGCCCTTCGGCCCCGCGATCTTCTCCGCGTCCTCTCTCAGGAGTAGGTGCAATGCGGTCAGTCCTTGCTCGTACACCCATTCCGTCAGGTCCGCCTTCGTGGCCGCGATCCCAGCTATCATCGGTAGCAGTATCTGACCGACTTGGCCAACTACCTTGCCCGTAGGCGAGTGCGTTTGCTTTCTTACTGGCTTCTTTGATTTCCTTGGCATGGTGGCTCCTTGTCCCCCTCTGGAGACGGTTGGTTTGGCAGACCTATTCTTAGGCCGGCCAAGGAGCCGCCGCTACCCCAAATTCAACATCCGGCGGGACATCCCCGTGATGGCGGGCGAGTCGGATAGGAGAATGCCCGTCGAGCTCCAGCGCCGGCTCTTCGAGCGTTCCCCGAGTGGCGCTAGTCGGTTTCAAGCTTTTTCGGGAGCGGGCCACGGGGCGGCCTATCGAACGGATCGGGTGGGCTACGAGAATGCGGTCCGGTCGTTCTTCGTGGACGCAGGGCTCGTCGAGGGCGAAGCGGCTAGACCTCGCTCATATGAGGTAGGCGGGGGTGAAGATAGTAGCCTCGAACCTCGGTGACACGTTTTTTGGCAACCGTCCTACCGTCGGCCGCCGGATGGTCGGGAAAGTGTTTGAGGAACGTGTCCTTGATGATGTCGTAGTCCTCGAGCGGAAAGAAGCGCTGGACGAGATTCGCCGTATTGAAATCCTGGTCCCAATATTGAATGTCCACGCGAACCACGGGTTCGAGAGGCCGGGCCTGTACCGGGGGTTGCTCCGCGTAGCTCTGGGCGTCGACCCAGATAGAGATTTCAGAGCCTTCCACGATCTTCTCGTGGGCGTGGGACATGTAGCACTTCCAGAGCTGGAATTCGCGCAGCGGGATGAACCGTACCGCCGGAGCCTCCCCGGGTGAGCGGAGCGCGCACTTTACCCTCTTGATCTTGGGCATTCCCGTCTCCAAGCGCCGTGCACACCAGCTAGTACCAGGCGTGTTGGGTAGCCAATAGTTACTGGAAAAGTGCTTGGTGAGTATACTGGCTCTAGCCACGAATTGAAAGCCTTTAAGTTGCGATCTGTGTAAATATGCTAACCGGCTGGAACAAAAACAGTTCGGCATTCGATAGAGTTGGGCGAGAGGGAACTGCCCAGTGACGCTTGCGAACCAGCTGACGATTCTCCGGATCTGCCTCGTTCCGCTGCTCGTGATCCTGCTCGTCTACGGCTTTTACGGATGGGGACTCACGGTCTTCGTCGTCGCGGGCATCACCGACGCTCTGGATGGCCTGGTCGCGCGCATCCGCCACGAACGCACGGAGCTTGGGACGTTGCTCGATCCATTGGCGGACAAGCTACTCGTGACGAGCTCGCTCATCGTGCTGTCCCTGCCGAGTCCCCACTTGGCGGTTCGGATTCCACCCTGGATCGCGATTCTGTCCATAAGTCGCGACGCCGGCATCTTGCTCGCCGTCCTCGTCTTCAACCTGGTGATCGCCCGCCGGAGCTTTCCTCCGAACTTGCTGGGCAAGGTGACGATCCTCGTTCACCTCGTGACCATCGTGTGGGTGATCGGGTGCAACTATGTCACCGTCCAAAGCCCGGTCACCGACTATCTGCTCGCGGCTACTGTCGTTTTCGTCGTTGCTTCGGGAGTGCAATACCTCTATGTTGGCCAGCAGATCCTTGCCCGCGAGGAGAGTCGGACCCTCCGCGGCCCCGGAAACTGAGAGTCAGACGCGCGGCCTTTGCCCCTTCTGGGCGGCGATGAGCTTGTAGGCGATGTAGTACTTGTAGATATTGCTGACGTATTGCACCGTTTCACGCCCAATCTCACGCGCGGCGATGACCTCTACATTATCGAACCAAAGATTGGGATCGAGCCCGGCGGCTTCCGCCTTTCGTCTGAGGCCACGGACCCTCGCGGGTCCGGCGTTGTAGGACGCGAAGGTGAAGAGCACCTTTTCCGTGTCACTCATCGGCGCGTCGCCGAAGTAGCGGTCCAGCAAAAAGCGAAGATACTTGGTACCCGCGTGGATGTTCGCCTCGATCTCTTCGATGTTGGGGATCCCGACGTTGGGATCCCTGGCCGTGCTCGGGAGCACTTGCATGATGCCGACCGCTCCGGCCCCGCTGCGCACGCTCTGATCCAGCCCAGACTCCTGGTAGCCCAGCGCCGCGAGCATGAGCCAATCGAAGTCGTACTGCTCCCCATAGGTCTTGAAGAAATCGATCGTCGCGCTGAATTTCTCGATCCCCTCGCCGGAGAGAGCTTTCTCGACCCACTTGGTGTTCTGCAGGTAGCGCTTGAGGAGTATGTTTCCGAGGAGCGTTCCCTTCCGATTTTTTGCGATGAAGGCATTCACGACTTTGGCGAGCTCGGGGCTGTTCTTTCGAAAGGCTCTGGCGATCTCTCCCCCGGTGCGTACCGCGAGATCGGAGCGGACCTCGACGTTCTCGAAGATCTGCTCCCAGAAACGAGCCTTGTGGCTGTCGACCACGATGGCCGGAAGAAGTCCGGCGTCGACCATCTGCAAGAGGTCTTCGTCTTCGAAGTGCTCGTCGGCGGGCACGATTTGAATTTCTTCCCGCTTCATTTCACGCAATCGTCCACTGAACTCGACCAGCGTCTCGTAATAACTGCTCGAGACGCGCACGTGTACCTCCTTGCCGGAGAGGTCGTCCAAGGTCGCGATCTCGGGCGAAGCGGGGCCGGTTACGACGAGCTCATTCACGCCCGAGTAAGCGGGAGTGGAGAAATCGACGAGCTCCCCGCGTTCGGGAGTGATCGTGAGATTGGCCGCGGCGATGTCGCCTTTGCCCTCGCGAAGAAGCGGGATCAGCTGGTCGCGTGCGACGGGAAAGATCACGACGTGAACTTTCAAGTGCCCCGTGCCGAGCTCGTCGTTGATCTCCTTTTCGAAGGCTTTGAGCGCCTCATAGGTGATGCCGCGTTGGGTCGGGCCATCGAGGAAGTAGTTCGTCAGGCTGAAAGTTACGAGGGCACGAACGACCCGTCGTTCGACCATCGCGTCGAAATCGCCGAATGCCTCGCCTACCAGCGAGAGAGCTTCATCCGGCGGAGGGGCCTCGGTCGTCGAGAGCACGAGAGGCTCGGCTTCCGGTTGAACTTCGGCCGAGGCGGCTTGGGCGGGCTGTTCGTTCGAAACGGGCGCACAGCCCGGAACCGAGCAAAGACAAGTGGCAACCAGCAACCGTTGAAGCATCGGACCGTACCTCCAGGCAGGATTATGTCCCGAGAGCCCCAATCGTGCGAATGACGCGACGCGTCGCGTGCTAAGCTCCCCAGAAATGCGGCTCCGTGTTGCTTCGGCCGTCGTGCTGGCGGTGTCGTTCACGTTGCCCACATGCGCACAGGGTCCGGGGACGCCCCTCGACCAGGCCTTGACGGCCTTTTTCGAAGCCGACAGCCCCGAAAGACGCACCAAAGCGACGAAGGCCATTCTGGCGCTCGACACGGATTTCGAGACCCTTCGCGGCAAGTTGAGAGCCGGACGGATCTACGCCCCGAACGTCCCGACGGGCCGTCTCGAGGAGAGTCGAAAAGGCCGGGACGGGTTGTGGCACCGTTACGTGGTGCTGGTTCCGGACGACTACGATCGCGACAAGGCCTACTCGGTTTGTTTCTACCTTCACGGAGGCGTGAACCGAACCGAGCCGTGGGGCAAGGGCGGTGATTGGTGGCGTCGTTTCGACCGGTTCGATAACGCGGAGCAAATTTCCGTCTTTCCTGCGTCCTGGACGGGCGCGCCGTGGTGGCAGCGGAACCAGATCGAGAACCTCGAGGCAATCCTCGATCGCGTCAAGCGGATCTACCACGTTGACGAGAATCGAGTGTATCTCTTCGGAGTTTCCGATGGAGCCGCAGGGGTCTACTATCACGCATTCAAGGCTCCGACGATATGGGCGGCGTTCTTTGTCTTCATCGGCCATCCGGCGGTTCTCGCGAACCCCGCGACGGGAGTCGACGCTGAGATGTTCGTCTCGAATCTCGCCAACAAGCCCTTTTACGTCGTCAGTGGTGAGAAGGATCGGCTCTATCCCTCGACTCGGGTCGCGCCCTTTGTCGACGAGTTTCGGAAGGCGGGAACGGAGGTCGATTTTCGCGTGGTACCGGGGGGACACAACACCCGCTGGTGGAACCAGGAGGCGGAAGCGATTGACGACTTCATGACGTCGCACCCACGCGAGCCGCTGCCCGACGAGCTCACCTGGGAGACGGAACGGGCCGATCGATTCGGACGCCTCCACTGGCTCCTCATCGAGGCGCTCGCGGCCGAAAGCGGACGCTCCCATCCACCACGTTCGTTTCCGCACAGCGGACGGTCGGGCCGGATCAGCCTGGCTCGCTCCGGAAACCGTATCGAAGTCGACTCGGTTGGGGTCGCGCGCTACCGTCTCTTGCTCTCGCCCGAGCAGTTCGATTTCGTGAAGCCAATCCAGGTCGTCGAGAACGGTGTGGTGAGATTCGACAGCAGGGTGGAGCCGAGCAGGGACGTTTTGTTGCGTTGGGCGGCGATCGACAACGACCGAACCATGTTGTTCGGCGCCGAGCTCACCTTTGGCGGAGATATCGAGGTCTCTGAGCGCGCGCCTCGATGACTCGAAGTGCGAACGTGGCCATCGTCGGCGGTGGCATCATGGGCGCTTCGATTGCCTATCACCTCGCTGCTCGAAAGGTCGCGGACGTCGTTGTTTTCGAGCGGGAAGAGGCGCTTGGGACCGGCGCGACGGGGAAGTGTGCTGGGGGAGTGCGCCTCCAGTTCTCGACGCTGGCGAACGTCGAGATGTCCCGCAGAAGTATCGAAGCTCTCGCTCGTTTCGAGGACGAGATGGGCGAGAGCGTTGACTTCAGACAAAACGGCTATCTCTTCGTCCTCACCTCCGAAACGCAGCTCGAGACATTTCGTGGAAACGCGAAAAAACAACGCGACATGGGGGTCCCGGTCGAGGTCATCACGCCGGAAGACGCGCGAAGCATCGTTTCCGAGCTCAGGACCGACGACCTGGTGGGTGCGACGTTTTGCCGCGAAGACGGGATCGCCAACCCACACGCGATCCTCCAGGGCTACGCGAAGAACGCGCGTCGACTCGGTGCGCGCTTCGTGCCCTCCACCGAAGTTACGGGAATGAAAGCCGAAAAGGGGCGGGTGGTCGAGCTCACGGCGGGCAGTGAACGATGGGAAGTCGGGACCGTGATCAATGCCGCCGGTCCCTGGGCCAAGCGGATTGGCGAGATGGTCGGGATCGCGATCCCGGTCGAGCCCGTACGTCGACAATATTTTCTCACTCGACCCATGTCCTGGGTTCCCGAATGGTTTCCTCTGCTGATCGACTGGGGAAGCGGGGTCTATATGCACAAGGAGAGTGGCGGGATGCTGATCGGGGAATCGGATCTCGACGAACCCTCGAGCTTTAACCAAACTGTGGATTGGGAGTTTCTCGCGAGGGTCAGTGAGCATGCCATCCATCGCGTGCCGCGGCTCGAGAGCGCGGAGGCGACGACGGGAGTCGCGGGCCTCTACGAAGTATCGCCCGATCACAACGCGATCTTGGGCCACGTGCCCGAGCTCGAGAATTTCATCTGCGCGAATGGGTTTAGCGGCCACGGCATGCAGCATGCGCCCGCGGTAGGGCTCGCGCTCGCCGAACTCGTCACCGAGGGGATCTCGAAGAGCGTCGACCTCGAGCCCTATGCCATCGAGCGATTTCGCTCCGCCGCGGAAATCGAGTACAACGTGATATGAGAGAAAACGGCGGGCGGCCGGGTTCCGAAATATTCCGGCGACGACGCCAGCGCGTTCTCAATCGTCTCGGGCACGGCTTGCTGCTGCTACCCACCGCGCCTCTGAGTTTGCGAAACGGCGACGTCTATCACCGTTTTCGCCCCGATAGTGACTTCCACTACCTGACCGGAGTCGGCGAGCCGGAGGCTGTTCTCGCGGCTCATCGAATCGACGCGAGGAACCATCGAGCCATCATCTTCCTCCGGCCCCGTGATCCCGAGCGTGAGCTCTGGGATGGCCCTAGGCTCGGTCCTGCGCGCGCAAAGCGACTTCTCGCTGTCGATGAAGCCCATCCGATCGAGAAACTTTATGAGGTCGTGGAAAAGGAGCTCGCGACCAAAGCGTCCCTCTTTTACACGCTCGGGCTCGATGTGCTGATGGACCGATCGCTCTCCCGTGTCTTCGAGCGTCTGGCGGTTCACGGTCATCGCCGGAATCCTGCCGCACATCCCAACCTTCGCGACCCGCGACCCGTCATCGGTTCGGAGAGGCTCGTTAAAGACGGAAGCGAGCTGCGTTCGCTCGAGATGGCCGCGGAAGTGGCCTCCTCCGGTCACCGCCGCGCGATGGAGGTGGCGCGCCCCGGAATGATGGAATACGAGCTCGAGTCCGAGATCGAGGCCACCTTCCGACGACTCGGTTCTCCCAGGAACGGCTACGACTCGATCGTTGCGAGCGGCGCGAATGCCTGTATTCTCCACTATGTCGACAACGATCGACGCATGCGGCCGAACGAACTCCTGCTCGTGGACGCGGGTGCCGAGGTCTCGATGTACACCGCGGACATTACGCGAACTTTTCCGGTCTCAGGAAGCTTCACGGAGCCACAGGCCGACGTCTATCGCATCGTTCTGAGAGCGCAGAAGGCGGCCATACGAGCTGTAAAGACCGGGCGGTCCTGGAGGGCGCCGCACGTGGCGGCCGTTCGTACCATCGTCGACGGCCTGCTTCGAATCGGCGTGTTGAAAGGCTCACGTGATCGCCTCATCGAGAAAGAAGCTTATCGACGATGGTTCATGCACGGCACGAGTCACTGGCTCGGGATGGACGTGCACGACGCCGGAGGCTACGAGGACGAGAACGGCGCGGCGACAAAACTTCTCCCTGGTATGGTGCTCACGATCGAGCCAGGGCTCTACTTCAGCCCGCGGGACGACTCGGTCCCGAGGAAGTATCGCGGGATAGGTGTTCGCATCGAGGACGACGTCGTTGTCACGCGCTCGGGATGTCGAGTTCTGACCGGCGGCGTGCCAAAGGAACTGAAGGAAGTCGAAGCGCTCTGCCAGGGCCTCGCGCAGGGTCACATCGCAGGCAAACTCTAACGCTCTTTGGAACCTCGTTTCGCTCGGACGTGGTGGAACACGAGTCCCGTGACGACGACCAACAGCCCGACGACGCGGGACAAGGTATGGGGATAGATCAGCGGCCCGATCGCTAGGAGCTGCCAGATACGCTCGAGGTACGCCGCCTTCTCGACCCAGTAGCCTTCGATAGCGAAGGCCGTCGCCGCAATGACGCCGAGCGTGGTGACGATCGCGAAGGCGGCTTCTCCGAACGTCACGCCTTCGACGATCAGGAGGCCGGAATAGGCCATCATGACGGGAATGATGAAGTACCCTGCGGCGAGCTTGAGCGCCTCGACCGCGGAGCGCATCGGCCGTGCCCCGGCAATTCCCGCACCGGCGAAGGCGGCGAGAGCTATCGGAGGGGTGACGTTGGACGTCTGCGAGAGCCAGAAGAGGATCATGTGCGCGACGACGAGAGGCAGCCCGAGATCCTGGAGTGCGGGAGCTGCCATGACGGAGATGACGATGTAAGCTGCCGTCACCGGGAGCCCCATCCCGAGGATTAGAGCGGCGAGCGCCACGAGGATGAGGGCTAGCCAAAGCTCACCCGATGCGAGCTCGACGACCGCCTCAGTGAATTGCAGCGCGATTCCCGTCTGTCCGATGACTCCCACGACGATTCCCGCGGTGGCGCAGGCGGCGGAGATGGGAAGCGCCATGAGCGCGCCACGCTGGAGCCCCCGGATTACCGTCATCGGACCGACTCGCGTGCCAGGCCGCAACGCGCCGGTGAGGACGACGGCCCCGCAACCGACGGCCCCTACCAGCGGTGGCGAATAGTTCAATAGCAGGAGCACGGTCACGGTGACGAGAGGAACGAGGAAATGGTATCCCCCTTTCAACGTCGAGCGAAGTGCCGGCGGATCGGCGATGCCTTTCAAGCCGCGTTTCGCCGCCATAATGTGGACGAATAGAAGCGTGCAGAGAAAAAACAGTATCGCCGGGGCGATGGAGATCAGGACGATCTCGTTATAGGGCGTATTGGTGAACTCCGCCATGATGAAAGCGCCCGCCCCCATGATGGGGGGCATGATTTGTCCGCCCGTCGATGCCGCCGCTTCGATGCCGGCCGCTTGTTCGGGTTTGTAGCCGAGCTTCTTCATCATGGGAATCGTCAAGGCGCCGGTGGTCACCGTATTGGCGATGGCCGAGCCGGAGATGGAGCCCATCGCGGCGGAGGCGAGTACGCTCGCTTTCGCCGGACCTCCCCGGTAGCGGCCCGCGGCGGCGAATGCCAGGTCGATGAAGAAGCGCCCTGCCCCCGTTACCTCGAGGAAGGCGCCAAAGAGAACGAAGATAAAGACGGTACCCGCCGCGATTCCCAGCGGAGCGCCGAAGAGACCGGCGCCCGTGAATACTTGAAAGCGGATGATGCGCTCGAAGTCGAAGCCACGATTCGCCAGCATGTCGGGAAGCACGTTTCCGAAGGCGTTGTACAGGATGAACGTGCCCCCAATCGCGACCATGACCCACCCCACCGCGCGCCGTGTCGCCTCGAGCACGAGAAGGACGTACAAGCCTCCCATGAGGGCGTCGTGGGTCGATAGCCCTTCGAGGATGTGATCGATGTCGCTGTAGTCGAAGTTGCCGATGACGTGACCGGAATAGAGAGACGCCAGGGTGGCCAGCACGTCGAGGGCTCGTCCGAGCGGATAGCGGGTCGAGGATGCCGGTGAAACCAAAGGGTGGTACAGAAACGTGAGGACGAGGATCGCCGTCAAGTGAATCGGGCGAAGCAGCGTTGCACCCAGAGTCCCCGTGACGGCTTGCCAGAGCTGAAAGCACGAGAGAAGCACGGCGCCGGCAAAAACGATCTGGAGTAGTCGTTCCTCGAGGCGCCCCCAAGCTCTATCTGTAGTCGGCGCGGCGGGAGCGTCCGAGGACGTGGTCATAGTAGCGCTGGGCTCCAGGATGAAGTGGCATCGAGCCAACGGCCGCGGCCGTCTCGGGGGCGAAGAACTGCGCGACACGAGAGATCTTCTCGAGTTCCTGGCGGTACGCGAAGAAGCACTCGAGTAAACGATAGGCAAGGTCCGGATCCATGTCATCGTGGACGACGAGAAGATTCCACAGGGAAGGCGTTTGAATCGGTGAATCGACACCACGATAGATCCCTGGCGGTACCGAGAACGGAGAATAGGCTGGGATGCGCGAGGTGATCGCGGCGATCTCGTCGTCACTGAAGGGGATCAGCCGGACGTTTCTCGCGACGGATAGCTCTACCACTGCCGCGACCCCGAGGCCGGCCGCGATGAAGCCGGCGTCGATCGTTCCGTCCTTGAGCCCGTTGGTAGTCTCGGTATAGTTGAGCTGGCGCACGATGAACTCGTCGCGCTCGATTCCAAGCGCCGCGAGAATGTTCCACGCCGTCACGGCGTTACCCGACCCGGGCGGACCCACCGACACCCGGCGGCCCCGGATATCCGAGACGGACTCGATACCGGAACCTCGAACCGTGACGAGATGGACGACGTTCGGGTAGAGCTTTGCGAGGAGGGAGATGGGAAGTGGTTTCTTGAAACGCCCTCGTCCCAATACGGCGTCCGTGGCTGCGTCGCCCTGTGTGAAGCCGACGTCACTCTCGGCCTTCGCCACCTGGATGAGGTTGGTTACCGAGCCGGCCGTCACTTCGGCCTTGATGTTGATGTCGTCGAGATGCTTCGACCAAATCGAGGCGAGGCCGCCTCCGAGAGGATAGTAGAGCCCACTCGGGTTGCCGGTGGCGATGGAAAGAGTGGGGGAGTGGTCGCACCCGACGAGCACGCAAACGAAGGTGATCGCACAGACACGGGCTGCACGCTTTCGCATTGCACCTTCCTCCCGCGCGCGATGGTAGTGGGGGAGCGGGGCTTCCGCAAGTTATAAACCTCCGTCTCGGCTACGGGGCTCTCGAGGTTTCCGCAAAAGCGGCGCTCGCGTGCCGTTTTGAGGCGGTCGTTGATTTCCCTGGTGGGCCCGCCGTAAACTTCTGTTCGTCAGGTGTTTGCAAGCATCATTCTGCTGCCTTGGTGCACAACTCCGATAGAGGCCGATAGCTCGCTTGGCCCCGACTCCCATCATCCGATCATCTCGCTATCAGGCATCCCGAGGGCCGTCATGGTGTTCAGAATCTTGCACCCGATCCTTGCCTCGACTCTCTGTGCCGCCAACCCTCTCGCTCGCATCGCTGAGCCCACGATAGCCTTGTAGCGATGGAACGTTGTCTCGACTTTGCTCCGTTTGCTGTAGCCCGATTCTGTGTGCCACTTTCGTTTGCCGAGCCGAGCTTGTGCTGCAATGTTGCGATTGCGCTGTCGGCTGCTCGCCGGCCCCGATGCGAGCTGGGCGCCCTTGCGCGGCGGTATCAGCACCCTCGGCGAGCGATGAGCGCTGTGATTCTCGATCGCCTCATAGACGCCGCTGGCGTCGTATGCGGTGTCAGCTCTGGCCGATGAGCGGAACGTGTCAACGACTTTGAGACACCCGCAGGCTGCATTTAGTGAGCCTCGATCAGTGAAGGACGGGGCGTGAGCGCGGTGCGGTCGCGATTGGGTTCCGACGCGATCGCGTCCGGATAGCTTGAATCCGGGGGTAGCTCAGGTACGGGGCGCCCCGAGAAAGTGGCTCCTAGGGCCTCCTGTGGCGTCGTTTTCTCGGGCGGCGGGTTGGTCCAGACCTGACGAGGCAAAACCGGAGGTTGAGGTGTTCCGTGCACGAAGCGCTCGGGGTGAGCCCGATGAGCTTCGAGAAGGACCTGGCGCCGGGCGGCGTTGAGCTCGTCGGCGCGACCGTAGTGAACGGCGGCCGGCGTCATGAGCCCCAGTCCCGAGTGCCGGTGCGCGTTGTTGTAGTAGTCGAAGAAACCGCCGCAGAACAGGCGGCCGTCTTCCAGACAGCCAAAGCGGCTTGGGAATTCAGGGCAATACTTCATCGTCTTGAACTGGGACTCGGAGTAGGGATTATCGTTCGAGACGTACGGCCGCGAGTGCGTCTTGGTTATGCCGAGGTCGGCCAGGAGCAAGGCGACGGACTTGCTTCGCATCGAGCTGCCGCGGTCTGCGTGGATGGTGAGCTGGTCGGCTTCGATGTTCTGCTTGAGGCAGCTCTCGCTGATGAGACGACGGGCGAGCTCGGCGCTTTCTCGCCGAGCCAACATCCACCCGGTCACGTACCGGGAGAAGATGTCGAGAATCACGTAGAGGTAAAAGTAGGTCCACTTGACCGGGCCGCGCAGCTTCGTTATGTCCCACGACCAAACCTGGTTCGGCGCTTCCGCCACGAGCTCCGGCTTCTGATAGTTCGGATGCCGCAGCTGGTTCCGGCGCTCACGCACCTCTCCGTGCTCCGACAGAATCCGGTACATCGTGCGGATCGAACAGTGGTAGATTCCCTCGTCCAGAAGCGTGGCCCACACCTGGGCCGGCGCCTTGTCGACGAACCGTTCGCAATGCAATGCACTGAGGACCCTCTCGCGCTCGGTCGTGTCGAGGACTCGCTGCGGCCGAGTACGGCGCTTCGGCTTGGACGTTACCGGTCGGCGTCGACGATACAACGTGGAACGAGACACGCCCAGCGCCTCGCAAGCTTCCGCCGTTTGTCCAATCCGACCCGCCAGCTCCTCGGCCGCCACGATCAATCGTTCTCGTCGTCGTCGATCGGGTTCAGGGAGATCCCCAGGAGCTCGGAGGCTTTTTTTTGGATCTCTAGCATCGTTTCCACCCGAGCCAGCCGGCGCTGGAGTCGGGCGTTCTCGCGCTCGAGCTCCTTGATCCGTGGAGCCTCTGCCTTCGCCTTCCGACCTCGCTTTCTCGACGTCAATCCCGCCTTGGCGATCTCGTCCCGTTGCCGACGCCAACTCGATAGATGCGACGAGTACAGTCCCTCGCGACGTAGAAGCGCCGCCACATCACCGTCACCCTTGCAGGCGTCCGCCTCGCGAACGATCCGCAGCTTGTATTCAGCGCTGAAACGTCGGCGCTTCGCTTTCTCACTCACTTCGGGATCGCGGACCCCCGCCGCAGCACCACGGTCGGCGAGATCTCCAGTCGCCCTACGGGCTCCTTCCGACCCCGCCGACGTCATTCTCTCAATCAACGTACTCATCTATGATCCTCCTCCGCCCTCGACACTAATTTCAAGGAGCGGATTGTCTCAAGGATGTTGGCACAGAGGGCCTTGCGCGGCGGTATCAGCACCCTCGGCGAGCGATGAGCGCTGTGATTCTCGATCGCCTCATAGACGCCGCTGGCGTCGTATGCGGTGTCAGCTCTGGCCGATGAGATGGGACTATCGATCTGTCCGACAAGCGATGCAACCCGCGATGAATCGCGGGCTCTTTTGCTCGTCAGCTCGCCGGCGACGACTTCGCCAGTCTGCTCGTCGACACACAGATGGAGCTTGCGATAGTCCCTGCTCTTTGGTGCTCTGCGCAGCTGGCCGGCGTGGACAGCGAGACCGCTGCTGTCGATCAAGATGTGCAACGGCGTCTTCTGCTTGTCTTGGTAGAAGGGGACCTTACCCAGCTTCGCCTTGCGCCTCGAAATCGTGGTGTGATCGGGCACATCATTGTCTAGCTTCATCAGAGCGAACAACGACCGCAGCAATCCCTCGCTCTGCCTAGATGACAGATGAAACACCATGCCCAGGGTGACAGCCGTCTCGATGGCGTGGTTCGAGTACTTGCGTTGACGGCCCGGTTTCCTCCTCCTCGGCCGGGGCGCGTCCCAGTTCACAAGCTTGCCGGCGGTGAGCGAGATCCAGACGGTCAGGCTCCCACGGTTGCGTAGACCCGCCTCATATTCACGCCAATTCCTCACGCGATAGGCCTTCTTCACATACTTCCGCTGAGTGCGTTTGAAAATGCTCATGGGGAACCTCGAATCCGTGAGTACAGGACAATTGTGGACCGAGATCGCGAGTTGTGCACCAAGGCAGCATCACCCAACCGATCGTGACTTACGTTGAGGAGCTCTCGCAGTAGAGCTTGGTGGTAGACGTGGGCCGGCGTGTTTCAAGCTCAACCCGCTTGGCGAGAAAGCCGCGACGGCTCCATTCCCGTCGGCTTTCAAGAGCTCTTCCGACAGCGAATTGAAGAAGGGGAAGTGGTAATAGCCGTTGAGGCAGTTCATTGTCAGAAGAATGGGCTGCTGCGTCTGAGGCGAGAGCGAGCCCACCTGCGAGGTGTTCAAGAGATTCTCCGAAGCCCACAAATGGATCCCACCGTGACCGAGGTAGCTCATGAGCGACGCTCCCTCGTCGAAAGATTGTAAAATGGCGTCGCGGGTACCGCCGGTTCCGAGCTCGCTCAAGTAGACCTTCCGTAAATCCCTTCCCGCGAGAACACCCGAAGCAAGCTCCTCCGCATCCGCGTGAAAATCTCCCGCACGGTCGGCGTTGTCCGCTATCAACACCGTCAGGCCATCGAGACTCACGTCTCCCGTCTCGTAGGCGACAATCTTCTCGACCATCGTGCGTGCTTCGTCCACCGTCGCCGCCGGCAAACGCCCGATGGCCAGATCCGGAAGAAGATCCTCACCGTTCACCGACGCATAGGTCGGGTCCGACGTCGTCCACAGATAGCTCGTCTTCACCATTAGAGGCGGTACCCGGTTCGAGACACCGGTCTTCATGTAATCCTTGTAGTCGTAGGTGGCATCACCCAGGAGCACGACGTAGCGCGGCGAGGGGGGGTCCCAGTTGTGGTAGGCGTAGCTCAGAAAATCCTTCACCGCCTGGGGCGTCGTCTCGCCGAAACCGAACTCCGCAAACACGTCCTCGATGGCGACCTCCACGCTTCGTGCCTCGACCGACACCAGCTTCACCTTGCGCCCCGCAATCGCCTCCACCCACGTTCTCTTGACGGGCATCGACGGCGAGCCCGCTTCGTCGAGCTCGCCAAAATCCGGGATCGTAATCTCTACCGTTCCGTCGTCCTGAGGCTCCGCATAGAAGCCTCCCGTCGTTAGCTCCAACACCACTTGAGAGCGGCCGCGATTCAAAACCTCGAGGAAGCTCGCTGAAGGATCGCCATAGGTAATGAGTGCTGAAGAGGAGCCCTCATCATTATTGGGTCTACGCGGATTCGTGTGGGTTGAAGACGGCATTTCTGGGTAATGGCGGAAGGAATGCCGCCACGATCTTCAGCTTGAGATATTCCTCGTCGCGATAGCCGTAGGCGCGTCGTTGCAGAACACGGATTTTGTTGTTGACCCCTTCAACTAGGAGGCGCAGACGTTCCATCTCGGCCACCGCCTTGTCCGGCACAGCTTGCCCACATGCGTCGCAAAACGCTAGGTGTAGCGCGAGTTGTTCGCCAGCCAGTCCAGGTGTTCTACATGCAAACCGCCGCACCCAGGACAGTTGACGCGCCAACGCTCGTATTCCAGATAGATCCGCCAGCCTGCCAACGACAGGTCGCGGACCCGGCACACTTGCTTGTCATAGCGCCCCCGGCACCGTTGCCCACAGCAAGAGCACACAGCTGTTTTTTTCGCCTCTTGAGCTGGATGACGCGGGCGTATCGGTCACCGAATAGACCCTTCAATCCGGCACACCACGAAACCTGGCAGCGCAAACAGCGAGCGGATCGACTGGGAATTTTTCACTCGGTTAGCCTATCCTAAAAATGGACCACTTCTCAGCACCTGATGAAGTACTCGATACCTTTTCCACACAATGAGTTACACTGTTTTTCCGTCAGGACTTACCCACACGAATCCGCGTAGACCCTCATTATTAGAGGTCGCGCCCGCGTGCGGCGTGGCGTAGACGGGACCATGAAGCTCGGTCTTGCCCGTCGTCTCGATGTCTTCGAGCTTGTAGTAATACGTCACTCCGTTCGTGAGACTCGAGTCTTGGTAGCTGTAGCTCGCTCCCTCCGGTGAAGAGCCGAGACCGGGAATCAGAGATCCCGTGATCCGCTCGTACGGGCCGCCCTCGGACAGCGACCGGTATAGCTGGAAGCCCAGGTTGTCGATCTCTGAGCCGGTCTCCCACGAGAGCTCCACCGCACCGTCCAGGCCCAGCGCCTCGAACGAGACCAGCTCCACCGCCGTGGTGGCGAGGATGTCGTCCGCGCCAATGTCCCAGGGGGTCGAGCGGATTCCGACGTCGATGTCGAGCCAGAAGATGCTGCTGAGGTTCACCGCCAGATCCTCGGCTGCGCTTCCGCTCGTGATGTGGAGGTCTGTGGCCGACACGAAGTTCATGCTCGCGTAGGCCACACTGTTGATGCCCCCGCCTGCGGCGCTGTGCGTGGTGCCAGTGGCGTCGCTGGCGAGGTTGGTGCTACTGGCATCGGTGGCGAACCCGGTCGCGCTCGTGGAAGGCACGGAGTATGCGGGCCCCGTTAAGGTGTGCGCGATGTTGTTCTGCAGCAGGACGCTGTCGAACTTGCAGTTGGTGCAGCCCGTAACACCGTCGTCCGCGAACACCCCTTCGTCGCAGTCGTAGATGGTGTTGTTGAGGATGCGTGCCGAGGTCGGCACGGCAGTGTTGAGCTCGATCGCCTTGTCCGCACCGTAGATGATGTTGTTGTAGACGTCGACGCTGAGATCGGCGTCCCGGAGTTGCATGCCGTCCCCATTAGCGGTGTCGTGGATGAGGTTGTACCGCAGGGTCACCTGGCTCGGCGAGACCATGCCGGAGACCTCGAACGCGTCCATCCCGGCTCCGCCGGTGACCTCGAGCCACTCGACAGTGACGAACTCGTCCTGGATGCGGACCGCGTTCGATCCGGGCTCCGCCAGCATGTCCAGAACGACGCCGTCCCCGGGGATCCCGAAGTGGCGGTTGACCCCGTCGGCGGTGAGTGTGATGTCGTGAAACGCGTCGGTCGTGGTGCCTTGGATCCGAACGATCGGGACGGCCCCAGCGGAGGTGAAGGCGCTTTCCTCGTACGCAATCCCGACCTCACTTCGGTTGTCAGTGACGAGATTCGCGCTGGCGACTTGGAAAAAGCTGCAGCTCGCCGGCGGACTGAAGGAGATACAGTCCTCCCACGCCTGAAGCGTCGCGTATTGTCGCGAGATCGTGTAGGTGGGTCCTGTATAGGTCGCGATGGCCGGCGACGTCAACGTGAGCTGCGTCTGTGAATCCACGGCCAGGATTGTGTATTCGTCGCCGTTGATATCGATGTGGTCGCCGCGTCCGCGGTTCGCCGTGACCCACGCGCCGGTTCCAGTGACGATGGTGGAGCCCAACGTCGCGGTGACGTTACCGGTCGTGTAAGGGGGCGCGGTGCCGATGGAGCGGTAGTTGGTGGGTGACGCCACCCCGTAGGTCTCATCCGCCCCGATCTCCCAGGGCGATTGCCGTGCGAGCCCATCGATGTCGACGTCAAAGAGACTGCCCAGGTCCGCGGCCGCCCCCACCGCTCGGCTGGCGCTCGTAATGTGAAGGTCTTCGGAGCCAACGACGGTGGAAACGAAATTGACCCCGCGAGGACTGGCACCAGAGAGTGGCACCGAGTCGATGCCGCCCGTCGTGCTGTGCGTCGTACCGGTGCCGTCGCTGGCCAGGTTGTTGCTGCTAGCGGGATCGAGCGTAGGGACCTGGAAATCATTACCGGGCGGATTACTGTGAGAGATGTTGTTTTGAGCCACTACGTTCGCAAGTCCCGCCAAGGCCCTTATCCCGCCACTGACGTTGTTATAGACCGTGTTGTTCAAGATGCGAACGACGCCTGTATCGTGGGTGCCCAGTCGTATGCCCCGGTCCGCCTCGTAGATGATGTTGTTGTAGATATCGATGGAGAGGTCGGCACCGCCGGTGGCGATTCCGAATTGGCCTACATTGTGAACGAGATGATTTCTCAGAACGACTTTGTTGGGAGCGGTCTGATTTTGGACGTGGATGCCGTCGAGTAATGCGGGGCTGTTCTTGATCTCCAGCCATTCCACCGTCACATGATTGTCTCTCACCCGCACCGCATCGTTGATGCTAGCGACATTGTCGATCACCACACCGGTTCCGGCCCGACCGAGGTGGCGGTTTCCAGGGTCTACCGTTAGGGTGATGGTGTGACCGGCGTCGGTGATGGAGTCATCGATCAGGATCTCGGCAAAGGCGGCGCCATCGTCGTAGGCGATTCCGACTTCATTGCGATCGTCGGCGACGAAATCCACGCTAGCGACCTGGAAAAAACTGCAGGTGGGCGGCGTGACATCGGAGATGCAGTCCTCCCACGTTTGAAGCGTCGTGTATTGCCGCGAGATCGTGTAGGTGGGTCCTGTGTAGCTCGCGATGGCCGGCGACGTCAAGGTGAGCTGCGTCTGTGAATCCACGGCCAGGATCGTGTATTCGGAGCCGTTGACATCGATGTGGTCGCCGCGTCCGCGGGTCGCCGTGATCCAGGCGCCGGTTCCAGTGACGGTGGCGGAGCCCAACGTCGCGGTGACGTCGCCGGTCGTGTAAGCGGGCGCGGTGCCGATGGAGCGGTAGTTGACGGTGGGGGCCGGCGGGACCGACATCGGCTCGGCGCAGACAGTGGCATCGTCTACGTAGAGAATGCTGGCCGGATTCGGATCATCGGAAAAAAAGTGACCTGCGTCAAAGCGGGCGATGGGATTGGTTCCAAGATTCCGTGCCGTCTCATCGACCACGAGAACGCCGTCGAGCCACATTCTGGCCTCGCCGTTGGCGCCGTTGATGACCGCCGTCATCTCCAGGCTGTGCCATACGCCTGTGGATATCATCGTTCCCGAGGAGTACGGCTCACCGGCCACGTTGTTCCACATGTAGAGGGTCATGTCGCTGGCCATCTCGATGTCTATGATGTTGCTCGACACCCCGTCTTCGAAATACATGACCTCGGTGAAATTGGTCGGGGCGAAGCCCGGCTCCAGGTAGATGTGAGCCCTCGCCGAGACCGTGGTCTGGCCGGCAAAGGTCGTGTACACGTAGGCTCTGTGTGCGTTGATGGCGTCTGTTTCCGCTTTGGCAGAATAAGAGCCCGTATAGACCTGGGTGGTGGAAGCGACGATGGAGTCGCCCGCTGTCGAGGTCACCGACCCATCCCACGCACTGAGGTCGCCGCTTTCGAATCCGTCGCTGAACAGCAGGCTCGGGGCGGGACAGCTCCCGGCCGTTTGAGCGCCGTACTCGTCCGCACCGATATCAGGGAGGGAAAAATCCCGGGCGCCGCGGTCGATGTCGTCGGTGACGGGCAGGTTGGGGTCGCTGTCCAGGTCCGCACCGAACGAGCCCCACAGGGTGTTGGAGTCGTTCAGTAGATGAAGGTCTTCCGACCCGGCGCCGACGCTCACGAAGTACGAGGCGTAGACCGATTGTCCCGTCTGGCTTCCGGTGCCGGACGCGGTCCCGTCCGAGGAGACGTTGTAGTTGTCGCCCGCCGCGTTGAGGAAAGGGCCGTTGTAACACTCCTTGGTCGTGGTGCTCGTCATCAGGCCGACGTAGTTGTTCTTGGCATTGATCGTGATGTTGAAGTCGAAGATCCCCCGCACCGGCCGCTGGCCGCCATCGAGGTTGTAGACCGTGTTGTTGTAGAAGTACTGTGTCCTTCCGTTGGCGCCCGCGCTCTGGATGCCCGTGGTGTCGCTGTTGGCGTGTAGGGAGCCGTTGGTCAGGTTGTAGATGATGTTGTTCCAGACCGTGGCGTTGTCGACGTCCTCGATCCGGATTCCCCAGACGTCGGCCTGGCCCGCCCCGTCGTAGTCGGTGGTGTTGGTGATGTCGTGAATCAGGTTGTGGGAGATCCGGACGTCGTCCATGGGGTTGACGTCCCGGTTGACCATGATGCCCCGGATGTTCCCTGCGTTGGTGAGGCCCGAGCCGTCGATCTCGAGTCCCTCGATGCGCACGTTTCCCGTGCCGACGTAGATGAAGTTGAAGAAACGCGCACCGGCGGGACCTGTCGGAGCGATCCGATAGCCCGTGCCGGCCCGGCCGTCTTGTCTCTGAGAAACTCCGACCTCGCTCGTGGTGGTGGGCGTGTAGATCCTGATGTAGCGGGTGGCGTCGGTGGTCCACGTCTCCGCCCCTGACTCGCGGACTTCCACCACCGCGGAGGGGTCCGGCCCGTCGTTGTAGCAAGGCCAGTTGAGCTGGATGTCGAGGGCGGGAAGATTATTGCCGCCCAGGTGGGTGCCGTCGTCGGAGTCTCGGCTGGCGTCACGCAGGGTGTTGAAGGCCCTCAGGATGGAGTTGACGACCCACGGGCCTCCGGGGGTCGGCGCGGCCCCGGTTGCGGTGGTCAAGGTGTAGACCGTCGAGCTCGTGCGACCCGAGATATACGCCACGGTCGCGCCGTTGTAGGTGAGCTGGTCCCCGACGCCGACGTTGTCCGGCTGGGCCACGGTGAAAGTCGCGGTCCCGGCCGCGATGGTAACGTTCGTGGCGATCTTCAGGTCAGCAGCGTTCGTCCCCACCGAGTAGTAGACCGCGGTCTGCGCCTGAGCGAGCCCGGCCGTCAGAACGATGAGGAGCGTCGCGAGCGCAGGCCGGGCCACGAGCGTGGCGACCCACGTGGTCGTACGTCGAAAGACAACTCTCACAGGATGGCGTGCCTCTTGGGGTATTCGAGTCCGCGGACTTCTTGGTGCAACGGATGTGCCAAATGAAAGCGCGCGCCATCTCTCGAGAAATGGGTTTATTGACGGCCACTTAGAGGAAAGCCAGTTGAGTTGTCCAGTCTCTTTCGGTGGAAAACGGCTGCGAAGTCGAGGGGGTTTTCCCACGGCGCTCCGAGCACTGAGGAGAAAATGCCAACAGTCCGGTCAAGCAGTGGCACGAGGCGATTGACCACCCAAACCCGTCACCCGTTCTCATATTGCGGTCGATGAGGGTGAGGGCGGCTTGCGCTCGCGAAGCTTCATCAAGTGCGAAGACATTCGCTCCATTTCCGTGCGCCGTCTCGACCGCAGGCTCGGGAGCGTCTCATCTGGAACTCTGGCGGCTGTCGAGGATCGATTGCGGATCCTTCTCGGAATCTATTGATTTCAGTGCGCGGTGCAGTGGTCTTTCGGCTCGGTGCCCTTGCGAAAGGCCTCGCGATCTCGTCTCGGGCATGAGTCGGTAGCGAGCTTTCCCGAGGCGGGGTCGATCTCGGCGAAGACGATGCCGGGGGGCGGGGCGAAGCGCTCCTTCTCTTTCCCGGAAACGGCGGCCTTCATGAATCGAGTCCAGATCGGAAGCGCCGCCTGAGAGCCTGAGAGCCCGAGCGGTTCGTTGTCGTCGAAGCCGACCCACACGGCGGCGAGGATGTCGGGGGTATAGCCCACGAACCAGGCATCTCGCGTGTCGTTCGTCGTACCGGTCTTACCGGCGGCCTGAGCGGTGAAGCCGCGCGCGCGGATCTCCCTGGCGGTGCCGTAGCTGATGACGCTTTGCAGCATGTCCGTGACGAGGTAGGTACTCTCGGGAGAAGCGACCCGGCGGCTCGAGACCGGTCGCTCGTCGAGGACGCGGCCATGGCTGTCGTCGACGCGGGTGAAGAACCTCGGCTCGACGCGGCTTCCGCCATTGGCGAGGACGGAGAAGGCAGTCGCGAGCTCGAGCGGCGTCACTTCGAAGGATCCGAGCACGAGGGAGGGGTAGGGCTCGAGCCGGCTCGACATGCCCATCGCCTCCCAGAGCGACACGACCTCCTCGAAACCCGTGCTCTCACCGACACGTGCGGTGGCCACGTTGAGCGAGAGTGCGAGCGCTCTACGATAGCTCACGCGTCCTTCGAAACGGCGGCTGTAGTTCTGAGGCGTCCATTGACGATTTCCCTGTCGGAACGTTGTCGGCTCGTCGACGACGGTACTTTTGGGACTGAGCTCGGAGTCTTTTTCGAAGGCGGCGAGGTAAACGAAGGGCTTGAACGCGCTGCCAGGTTGTCGGTGCGCGTCGACGGCGCGATTGAATTGGCTCGTGCCGTAGCTGCGAGCCCCCACGAGCGCGAGGACGTTCCCCGTATGGGGGCTCATGGCCACGAGAGCCGCCTGAGGTACGCCGTCCTCGGGCCGCTTCAATTTGGCGCGGACCTCCTCGAGCCCCTCGACCACGGCCTGCTGCGCGGCGTTTTGCAGGTAACGATCCATGGTGGATTGGACTCTCAGATCTCGCGTTTGAATGTTCTGCGCGTCGTAGGTGTCGAGAAGATTCCTTCCCAGCACGTCGATGAAGTAAGGGGCCTCGCCTCGGTCGACGGTCCTGGGCGCGAGGACGAGAGCGCTGGCGCGTGCTTGCTCAGCGGCTTCGGGCGTGAGCACACCCGTCTCAGTCATCTGACCGAGAACGATCGCGCGGCGGGCTTTAGCTGCGGCGGGGTAGCGAAACGGCGAGTTGCTATTGGGCGATCGGATCACGGCTGCGATCAGGGCCGCTTCCGCCGCAACGAGGTTCTTGACGTCCTTCCCGAAGAAAATCTGTGCTCCCTGTCCAACGCCGTTGATGCCGAAGGAGCCACGCTGGCCGAGATAGACGTCGTTGAGGTAGAGCTCGAGAATTTCCTCCTTCGAAGCTCGATTCTCTAGAATGATCGCGAGGTAAGCCTCGAGAAGTTTCCTGCGAAGGGTTCGCTCGGGAGTCAAGAAGTAGTTCTTCACGAGCTGTTGGCTGATGGTGCTGGCGCCCTGGCGCATCTCGCCGGCAATGAGGTCCGTTGCGAGGGCGCGCGCGATACCAACCGGATCGAGTCCGCTGTGGGTGAAGAACCGTTTGTCTTCCGTGGCAATGATGGCACCGACGAGATGCGCGGACATGTCCTCGAGCTCGACCCATCGGCGCTTCGTCCTGTCTTCTCCGAAGAGGGTCGCGGCCGGGACGGGCTCGAAGACGACGCGCTCGAGCTCGGAATTCTGGTTGAGCTCCCGGATAGAGGCCACCCATTTGTCCCCGAATGAAACCGAGAAAGTCGCGGTGAAGGCGCCGCGGTGCCGAATTTGCACCTCGTTGCCGATGCGGGCGAAGGTGCCCGGCTCGTCGCCGAGGCTCGCGGTCTCTCCATAAGCCAAGTCGTTCAGCAGGGCCACGAGCTCATCGGGAGAGATTCGCTGCCCCCGCCGGAGCTCGAACTCGCGGGCGTATACTAGGGTCGGTTTTTCGAGCCGCTCTCCTTGCAGTCTCGCGTCGACCAGCGCGGTGAATCGGAGGGTATGATAGATGAGAGCGGTCGCGACGGCGAAGAGCGCGAGACTGGCCACCGCCAGTGTCGCGATGGCCAAGCGGAAGCGCCGACTCGAGTACTTGCGCTTCTTGCGGGTCTTGTTCTTCTTTTTCTTCGCCAATGCGAGTTAGAACTTCATGACTTTCATCATGTCGGTTGCGCCGGCAAGCGTCGTATGGCCGCAGACCGTCACGACGATATCGCCCGGATCCACGAAACCCTTGCGCTTCAGGAACTTCATCGCGACTTCCAACATCGCGTCCGTAGTCTCGAAGTGCTCCCCGTGCATCGGCATGATACCCCAGCGCATCGCCAGTCGTCGGTAGACCTGCTCCGAAGGAGTGAAGCCGAGAATGTGACTCCGCGGCCGCGCGTAGCTCACGAGTCGCACCGTCGCACCCGATTCCGTAAAGGCAACGATGTAGCGCGCGTTGAGCTCTTCGGCGGCGCGTCGTGCGGCCAAAGCGATGGCGCGCGTGACTGGTCCACCGTCGAGCCATGGAAGATCCGCTTGCCTCAATCGAATCGGGTTCTGAACGATGTACTTTTCGGTGTGCTCCGCGATGCGCGCCATCGTCTCGATCGGATATTTGCCGGTCGCCGTCTCGGCCGACAGCATGATGGCGTCGGTGCCGTCCAGAATCGCGTTGGCGACGTCGGGGGCTTCCGCCCGGGTCGGTACCGAGCTCGTGACCATCGACTCGAGCATCTGGGTGGCGGTGATGACGGGCCGGCCGCGCTTGTTGGCCTCCTGGATGATCTCCTTTTGGATCGTCGGTACGGTCTCAGGCGGGAGCTCGACGCCGAGATCGCCGCGGGCGACCATCACCCCATCGGCGGCTTCCAGGATCTCGGCGAGATTGTCCACGGCCGCGGCGCGCTCGATCTTCGCGATGATGTGCATGTCGCCGCGGCCGTTCTCCTCGAGGAGGTTGCGGAGCTGTTCGATGTCGTCCTTCGTGCGGACGAAGGACATCGCCATGAAGTCGATATCGAGCTCGAGCCCCGTGAGAATATCCCGTCGGTCCTTTTCGGTCAGAGACTCCATCGAGAGCTTCACGCCCGGCAGGTTGATACCTTTGCTGGGTTTGAGAACGCCGCCATGGACGACTTCCGTGACAACGTCGTCGCCTTCGACTTTCTGAACGCTCACCTCGATACGTCCATCGTCCAGCAGGATCCGATCGCCGCTGTTCACGTCGAGGGGAAGGTGCTTGTAGGTCGTCGAGACGCGCGCAGCGCCCCCGGGGCAGTCCTCGGTCGTCAGGACGAAGCGCGCTCCCTCTTCGAGCAAGACGCCCTCGGGGCTCTCGAGCTTTCCCGTGCGCATCTTCGGTCCCGAGAGATCCTGCATGCAGGCCACCGCACGATCGAGCTTTTCCGCGACGGCACGGACAATCTCGACACGTTTGCGATGCTCGTCCGCCGTGCCGTGAGAAAAGTTCATTCGGGCCACGTCCATGCCCGCTTCGATGATTGATTCGATCGATTCGCGCGATGAAGAGACAGGACCTAGGGTGGCGACGATCTTCGTCTTTCGCATATGGGACTAAATGAGTGGCGCTTTGGACTCGGCCCGGGCTGTCGCAGGGCTCGGCTGAATCCGCAGCTTGAGAATGGTGGTAATGATTTTCCAGCCCGCCAAAACGGTCCCCTTTACCGTGCCCGTAATTTTCGACTTTCCGATACGCCGATGATAGCTGACTGGAACTTCCGTTGCTCGAAAATTGGCCCGGGCCGCTTTCGCCTGCATCTCCGCTGTCCAGCCGTAATCGCGATCGCGCATGTCGAGCGCGATCAGAGCGTTGTAGCGGATTGCGCGGAAGGGGCCGAGATCGGTGAAGTGAGAGTCGTAGAGGGCGCGAATCATCCACGTCGCGAGCCAATTGCCCCAGCGGGCGTGAGGCGCGAGCGCTCCGGGCTCGCGCGTTCCCAAAACCCGGGAGCCGACGACGAAATCGACGTCGCCGTCGACGATCGGCTGAACGAGAGCGCCCATCTCGGAAGCACGGTCGCTGTAGTCTCCGTCCACGAACACGACGATGTCGGGAGGGCTCTTGGCCAGAGCCGCGATTCCGGTTAGGCACGCTTGCCCGTAGCCGGCTCTGGGCTCCCGGATGACGGTTGCTCCGGCATCGCGCGCCACCTCTGCCGTTCGATCGCGGCTGCCGTTGTCGACGACGATCACTTCTTCCACGAGGTCCGAAGAGATCTCGGCGAGTACTTTCGGAAGAGACTTCTCCTCGTCCACAGCCGGAATGATCACGATGATGCGCATCGTAATTAGTATAGCCGAATTTCTTGATAGCCTTTGGCGTGCGAAAGGAGGCTGCATGCGATCGATCGTCCTGCTTGTGAATTTGTTCACAACCTTTCAGGAGCCACATCAGCTAGCCGAAGGGGTTTCCGAGCTTTACGTGGACGGCAGGCTGACGATCCGCGGTGGCGTTCCCACTGGGGAGCTTGGTGGAGACGTCTTGCGGCCGGGTAATTGATAGAATCGTCATAGGAAAAGAAGGAGACCGTCTTGACGAAATCGCCGCTACCCGGAATCGCGGAGAACATCCTCGAGACCATTGGCAATACGCCTCTCGTGAAGCTCTGCCGCGTCTCGGCAGGGATCGAAGCGACCGTTCTGGCCAAAATGGAGTTTTTCAACCCTGGAGGCTCCGTCAAAGACCGCATCGGGATCGCGATCATCGAAGACGCCGAGCGCAAGGGCTTGATCCAGCCCGGTGGAACCATCGTCGAAGCCACGTCGGGAAACACAGGCATGGGGCTCGCCATTGCCGCTTCGGTGAAGGGCTACAAGAGCATCTTCGTCATGCCCGACAAGATGAGCGATGAGAAGATTCACGCGCTTCAAGCTCTCGGGGCCAAGGTGGTTGTGACGCCTACCGCGGTCGAACCCGAGGATCCGCGCAGTTACTACAGTGTTTCCCGCAAGATCGCCGAGGAGACGCCCAACTGCCTCTACGCGAACCAATATCACAATCAAATCAACCCTCAGGCGCACTACGAAACGACTGGGCCAGAGTTGTGGGAGCAGACTGAGGGCAAGATCAGCGCTCTCGTCGTGGGAATGGGGACGGGCGGAACGATCTCGGGAGCGGGGAAGTACCTCAAGGAGAAGAATCCGGACGTCAAGATCGTCGGTGCCGATCCGGTCGGATCGCTCTATTATGAGTACTTCAAGACCGGACACCTCGGAGGCGCCCACACTTACAAGGTCGAAGGGGTCGGTGAGGATTTCCTGCCCTCGACCATGCACTTCGACGTTGTGGACGAGGTGATCCAGGTCGGTGACAAGGAATCCTTCATCATGGCGCGAAGGCTCGCCCGCGAGGAGGGTTTGTTCGTCGGCGGCTCTTGCGGTACGGCGGCAGCGGGCGCCATCCGCTATGCGCGCAAGCGACCGAAGGACGAGATCATCGTCGTTCTGCTTCCCGACTCTGGCTCCCGCTATCTCTCGAAATTCTTCAACGACGATTGGATGAGGCAGAATCGATTCTTCGAGACGGATTTCGGAGAGGGAACAGTCGGTGACCTGCTCGGAGCGAAGCGAATTCGCAGAGTCATTACCGTGGGCTCGAAAGAGAGCATGGGCGACGTCGTGCGCAAGTTGAAGCAGCACAGCATCTCCCAGGTGCCGGTAGTCGACTCAAGCAAGCTCGAGGGCATGGTGACGGAGTTCGCGATCCTCGAGCACATGTTCCAGGGTCACGCCAAGCCGAACGACTCAATCCAACCGCTGGTTAGCAAAGAGCAAATGGAAGTGGTCTCGCCCGAGAGCTCCCTCGAGGCTCTTGCCGAAGTCTTCAATCGAGGTCATATCGCAGTCGTTCTCGACGAAGGTAGCGTTGGCGGGATCCTGACCAAGATCGATCTCATCAGCTATCTCGCCGAGCATCCGACCTAGAACGGCCTTGCGCGACCGGTTGCGTCTCGCCCTTGGCATCGCAGCGCTTTCGCTCTGCCTCGCATGTGCGGGCCGGCGTCCCGTTTCGGTCGAGTTCGTCGCCGATTACAACATCCCGACGGGCACGGCATTCGACTCGCTGGATGGCGAGGTGCTGGGAGGCATCTCGGCGCTGGTATTTTCGCCGGAGATCGACACATGGGTCGCTCTATCGGACGCACGGGAGCACTCCCACTTCTATCGGCTCGACGTTGAGCTCAGTCCGGGTGACGTGCTCGACGTGACGCCGGCCGGCGCCGTCCATTTCAAGGACGCGAGCGGTCGACCGTTCGCCGAAAACGTGCTCGACCCCGAGGGAATTGTCGCCACGAGCTGGGAAACGCTCCTGATTTCGACCGAGGCGGACTTGCGGCGGAAGCCCTTCGAGCAGGCGAAGCTTCTGGAGTTTGAGCTCGATGGAGGCTTCCGGCGCAACGTTGCGCTTCCGTCCCGTTATCTCGTAGAAGGGCGGCCCGCGTTCAAAGGCCAGCGCAACAACCTGGGGTTCGAGGCGATGGCCTTGTCTCCCGCAGCGTCATTACTCTTCGTCGGAGCTGAGAATACTCTGCTACAGGACGGCCCGCCGGCGGGATTCGACGCAACGGGGCTGTGCCGGATTCTCATGCTACGAGTATCCCGTCAATCCTTTTTGCCAGAACGTGAAGTCGTCTACCCGCTGGGCCCTTTCGCGAAGGAGCCGGGCTTCGGGGAGGTGGAGGTGAGCGGTGGTTTGGTGGAACTGGTGTCTCTCACGGAAAGTCGACTGATAGCGCTCGAGCGCGAGTTCGTTCGTGAGCTCACCGGAGAGAGACGCGGCGCGACGCGCATAAGGCTCTACCTGCTCGACCTGGACGGTGCAACGGATGTGTCTGGGATCGACACCCTGCGCGATGGTTCCACCTGGCGTCCCGTCTCCAAAAAGCTCCTTCTCGATCTCGCCGATATCGTTCCAAAGCTCTCTCCGGAACACAAAAGCCTCGACAACTTCGAGGGAATGGCTCTCGGTCCGAGACTGCCGAATGGCGAGCGAAGCCTCGTTCTCGTGAGCGACAACAACTTTGAAGCCTCTCAGCGCACCGCGTTCTTGTTACTTCGATTGAAAGGTTTCTAATCCTCGAGCGACTTGCGCTCGAGGAGCTCCGCGATGGCCTCGAAAGGAATGACCAGTTCTGTCGCGCCCATCGAGTAGGGCGCGATCTCGTAGGGGTTGTAATAGAAGGTCAGTGCATCCTCGCCGATGGCGAAGTTGTCCGGGAGCTCGAACTCCCCGTTCTCGAAGGTGAAGCCGGCATCGGCGAGGCTCACCCCTTCCTCGATCTCTCGAACTGCACGAAAGCGCGCTTCGATGATGCTCTCGAGCTTGTCTTCGGAGCCGGGCTCGAGCAAATCGGCTAGCGTGATCGCGGCACCGCTCCGCGGATCCAGATTGGCGAAGTGGATCGACTCTATGCCGTGCGCTCCGCCCATGTAGGATCGCTCGGTGAAGCTCAAGCTCACCACGTCGGCTGCGTTGTAATGTACGAGCGCCTTCCGTTCGAGAAACCAGAACTGAGCGGAGTCGGGAAACTCCTTTTTGAACGACATGAAATCGAAGGTAAACTGGTCCATGAGAGCGGTCACGGTCGTGCCCGCTTCGTCCTCCTCGAGCGGCCGGAGCAGGAACGCCTGCACCGTTTGACCCACGGCCTCGACGGCGGTGCCGATCGGTGCCTCGACGATGACGGGATAGTCGAGGCGAATATAGGCGCAGCCTTCCGCGCCCGCGCCGCAGTCGTCGACAGTTTTTCCCTTCGTCATCATCTCGAAAGTGAGCGTCTGGAGCTCGGGCACGGTATCAGATTCCGGGCCGGAGACATAGGCACAGCTCAAAATCACACCGAGGATCGCGACGCGTCGTGTCATGTCCGGAAGTATACTTCCGGCGGGCGGTGACCGTCAGTCACCGTCGGGAGGCGGCGGCGCTTCCGGAATCTGTGGCGGGGCAGGCGGGCCACCGGCCGCCGGCATGATGATCCACAGAGCCAGATAGATCAGAAGCCCCCATCCACCGATGAAGGCGGCGATGACGAAGGCGATCCGAAGGGCCGTCGCGGAGACACTGAACTGAACGGCCAGTCCGGAGCACACGCCGCCAATCATCTTTCCGTCGAGATCCCGACGCCACTCCTGAGAAGCCGGTGTCGCGGCGAGCATGGTTCCGCAGTAACGGCACTTGATCGCCGCCTCTTTGATCTTTTCGGCGCAGTAGGGACAGATCTTCGTGCTCATCAGAAGCCCTCCCGGAGGCGAAAGCCGAAGCTAGCGAGCAGAGGAAGCGCCGCATAGGCGAGGGACACGCTCATCAAGAGTGACGAGGCGATGAAGGCGGTTGCCGTGGTGGCCGCGACGCTCGGAAGGAGCCGTTCGAGCAGGCCGTAGACAGTCGCGAGCACGACGGCATTGACGGTCAGGATCACGGGAAACGAGAACGCCCCTGCGAGGATCAGGCGCCAGGTGATTCGTTGTCTTTCACTTGCTTGCCTCTCGAGACGAGACGAAAGTTTCCCGAGCGTTCCCGCCACCAGCGCCCGAGGCGGCTCCGCGACGGGAAAGGATCGGACGCTCTCGAGGATCCGCTCGACCGCGAAGAGAGAACGGCAATCGTGACAGTGCTCGGCGTTCTCGGCAGAGCCTCGGCCCTCGAGTATCGCGCGCTGATGTTTTTCGCAGTCCGAATTCATGATGTCACTCCAAGGATGTCGCGGAGTTTTCTCAGGGCGTGATGAAGCCGGCTCTTGACGGTACCTCGCGGAATGCCAGCCGCCTCGGCTATCTTCAGCTCGTCCATCCCCTCGAAGTACTTCAACAAGACGACCTCGCGTTGAGGCTCGGATAGCTCGGACATCGCCCGAAGCAAGTCGGCTCGATGCGCCCAGTCGCTCTCGTGATCGCGCCCCGGGGGCTCGGGGAGCTCGTGGCCGGGGTGAAGCTCGGGCGTCGCCCGATGGGACTTCCGCCTGAGCTGATCTCGGGCCAGGTTGAGGGCGATGGTGAAGATCCAGGGCTTGAATCGTCGCGCGGGATCGTAGAGGTGCTTCGAAGAGAACGCACGGAGAAAGGCTTCCTGGAAGAGCTCTTCCGCGTCCGACGCGTTACGGCAGACTCGAACGAGCATGCCGAAGAGGGGAGCGCGGTAACGCCCCAGTAACGCTTTGGCCGCCTCGGTGTCGCCGGCAAAGGTGCGATTCGCGAGCTCCTCGTCCGTCTCCACTTCCGCGACCGCACTCAGGAGGCTCCCTCCGACGTATTCCTTCTCGAACGGAGCCACCGCACCAACTTGTCGTATTGCTGTCGCGACCATACCAATGCCCTTTCGAGCGGAGCTGGCTCCCCAGGCTTCTCGGATGAGATCGCGCCTACGACCTGACCTAAAGGAGACACCCCGCCTTTCTCGAAGGGGAGCAGTAGCCAGAGCGCCACGTAGATTAGGGGCCCCACGAAGCTCACCACCGTCGAGACGAGGAAAAAGAGCCGGAAGAATGTGACCTAAAGGCCGAAACTCTCCGCGAGCGCGATGGCCACCCCGGCGACTTGGCGGCCGGGGCGGTCCCGGTAGGCTTTTGTACCGCTCGTCCCGCTCAGCCGGCTCCGGCAGTGGAGGCAGACGAGGGCTTCTTGGGGAATCGGCTCGGCACAGTAAGGGCAATCTTGCATCTCGATAGTGATTACTGCCGAGAGCCTCGAAAGGTTCAATCTACATGCGCTTGTACTTGGTGCCCGCGCCGCCCTCACGGGGGCGCCATCGAGGGCCAAGAACGTCCGTGGTCTTGCAGTCGACGCAGTTGGAGAAGTTGACGACGAGCTCTTCGCCGCGGCGCTCGTAAACGGCGGCGGGACACATATCGACGTAGAACTGCTGGACATCCGCCGGGATCGAATCGGCGGATGTCAGGTGCGGCGGCATGTCGTCGCGAGTGTTGTTCCCCGAACGGAAGACGCCGTCGAGCTTCGTGAAAGTGAGCTTCCCGTCGGCCTCGAGCTTCTCGGGAGGCGACACCAGCTTGGGCTCTTGGGCATCTTCTTCCACCTCGATCTTGGTGCCGAATGCGGAGCCTCCCGTCAGAGTCATGAGGCCGGCCTTGAGACCTCCGGCGTAGAAACCCGATTTGAAGCCGAGGCGCATATTGCGCGTCTGGTACATATCGCGGTGGATGACGCTTCTGCGAACCGCGTCATCGTAAGACGCAAGCGATTCTCTGGACGTGTCGTTTTTCTTCAAAGCCTCGAAGGCCGCGCGGGCGGCATAGATGCCCGACAGCATCGCGTAGTGGATGCCCTTGAGTGAGGGCACGTCGACGAAGCCGACCGTATCGCCCGCCATCAGGAGTCCATCTCCGTGAAATCTTTCGGGCAACGAATAGAATCCGCCTTCCGGAATGGTCTTCGCGCCCCACTCGAGCATCTCCCCGCCCTCGAGGTACGGTCGGAAAAATGGGTGCCGCTTCAGCTTCTGGAGGAGCCCGTGCACGTCGAGCGATGACTCGCGGTAGTCGAGACCCACCACGAGGCCGATCGCGGCCAGTTTCTCATCGAGGGGATAGAAAAAGCTCCCTCCGAAGGCGGACTTTGGAAGCGGCCAACCGAGCGTGTGGATCACGTCGGGCAGGGGGCGCTTCACCTCCCAGAGCTCCTTGACCCCGAGAGCGAAGAGCTGAGGGTTGGGTGAGGCGATCTTCTGCCAATGGGTGTAAGCCTGTGCCAGAGGACCGCGCGTGCCCTCCGTCAAGACGGTGACGCGCGCGGTGACGTCCGTCGGTGGCATGAAGCTCGGACCCGGTGCGCCGTTCTTCGTCAGGCCGCCCGGCGTCGTGCGGAGACCGCGGACCCGGTCACCCTCGGCGAGGAGCGCGTCGGCGGGAAAACCCGTGAAGAGATTGACGCCCAGCTCTTCCGCCTTGGCGCCGAGCCAACGGACCATCTCGCAAATCGATGCTACATAGTTCCCCTCGTTGCGCATGGTAGGGGGTGTCGGAAGCCTGAGCGAGCCGGACTCGGTCATTATATAGATGCGCTCGGAGTCCACCTTCTTCCGGAAGGGAAAGTCCTGGTCCGTAAGGTCCTGGAAGAGCTCCCGGAAGGCCATCGGATTGACGACCGCCCCCGACAGGCAGTGTTGTCCGAGCTCCTCGGACTTTTCGAGGACTCCGATCTCGAGCTCCGTGCCGTCTTTCTTCGCGAGACGAGCCAGCTCGACCGCTCCGGCGAGCCCCGCTGGGCCGCCACCCACGAAGACGACGTCCATGGGCACGGCTTCCTCGCCCGGCTCGTCGTGGAGGATGAGATCGTCGTAGGGAAGTGGTGGTTGAAAGGTCCTTGGGACAAAAGAGGACGTCACCCACTAAATTCCGAAAGTCTCGGGATCCCAGTCGAGACCGAGCTCGCTTGGAGGTCCCATGTAGCCCAGAAGGGCCGAGGCGGCGACGACCGCGGGGCTAGCGAGATAACCGAGGCCTCCGACGCCCATGCGATTTTGCCAGTTGCGGTTGAACGTCGTAATCGCCGTCTCGTCTTCCTTCAGCGCGTCCGGCCCCTGTCCGAAGCACGGCCCGCACCACGAGTCGCGGATCGAGGCCCCCGCGGCGCGGAAGACGTCCGCGACGGACTCGCTCCCGAGACGCGGTTCGGGCTCTTCGATCTGCCGCTTCACGCCCCCCGAGCCGGGGAAGACGACGAAGTCGGTGACGGCTCGAACTTTTCCACGTTCGCGGGCGGCACGCAGCACGAGTGCCGCCTGCAGGAGATCCTGATAGCTACCGTTGGTGCAAGAGCCGATATAGGCCTTGTCGAAGGGGATGTGATCCATCGCCAGTCGCTCAGCCGGGTGCGCATTGCCGGGCGAGAAAGGCTTCGCGACCATGGGGCGAATGCCGGAAAGGTCGAGCTCTTCGTCGATCTCGTAGGCTGCGTCCCCGCCGGGTCGAATGCGCGGATAGGGCAGTGTCTCGATACCCTTGTCGCGGTACCAGGCATAGGTGATGTCGTCCGCTGCGAAGATTCCGTTTTGAGCCTCGCCCTCCGCCATCATGTTGCAGATCGTATTGCGATAGGGGATGGGGAGCTGCCCGTCGGCGTCGACGAACTCGACCGACATTCCCCGGGATTGGCTCGCGCCCCATCGTTCGAGAAGGGAGAGCACGATGTCCTTTCCACTCACCCATGGCTTTAGCTCGCCGCGAAAAACGACGCGGCGCGCTGGCGCGAGCGTGAAGTAGATATAGCCCGTCGACCAGCCGAAGCCGAGGGTCGTCGAGCCCACGCCGATACCGATCGCTCCATAGGCTCCGTAGGCGCGGCTGTGGGAGTCGGCGCCGGGAACGAACTGTCCCGGAAGGATCAAGCCCTGCTCGGGAAAGTAGAAGTGGAAGATGCCGTCACCGGGGGTCGCGTAGTACGGCTTGTCCATTTTCTGGGTACGCGCGAAGTCTCGCCCGATCGAGGTCTGCTTGTCGTCTGCCTCGTTGCCCGTGAAGACGAAGTGGTCGTTCGCGATGGCCGCTTGCCGCGGGTAGATGCGATTGCCGCCCGTGATCTGGTTGAAGGTGTGGATTGAAAAGGGAGCCGTGCCGTCCGAGGCCGGCAGCAGATCGGCGTAGACACGGAGCGTCTCGCCGGGCCTTACTTCGGCATCCTTGTCCACGCGGTGCGCCCAGACGATTTGCCCGGTGGTCGTCAGTCTGCGAGCAGCGTTTTCGTCGGGCCACTCGATGCGCGGCTTCCTGCTGACCGAAGCGGGGAATTCGCGCCGTCCCATCGTGAAGATCCCGCCCGAGCGGCGAATCTCATCTTCTTTGGCCGTGAGCTCGATAGGTGCGTAGCTTTTCCCTTGAGTTTCGTTCTTGAGCGCACGCGTTTCTCGATCGTAGGAGAGCTCGTCTCCGTCTCGGGCGTCGCGCACCGCTGGGGGTGATTGGATGACTTCGAGACCGAGGCTGAAGGCGTTCCGCCGAAAGATGTCGCCCATGTTCTCGCCACAGATAATCACCATTTGAAGTCCGGCTTCTTCGGCGACGGCTTTCAGGCCGGCGGGGCTCATCTCACGAGAGGAGCCGATGGCGAATCGATTGCCCGCCACGAGGAAGGTCTCTCCCGCGTGCACTCGCTTGCGGAAGTCGGGCATCAGATGGCGGAACGCACCCGCTTTCCACTTCGCGTCGAGCGCGTCGAGGCTCTCCGAGACGCAATCCTTCGCGGGAGTTATTTGGTCCGTGTCGATGGCGTCGAGCTTTTCGCCGGACCGCTCAGGGTCCCAGAAGATGAGGGCTCGGCCTCGAATCAGGCGGCTACCTGAAAGCTGTGCCCCGCCGTCGTCATCCAAGGGGAGCGTCAGGTCCGTCGCGTCGAAGCTGTCCCTAGCTCGCGCAGGTTGAATCTCGTTCATACCTTATAAGCCGCACATTATAGGCGCTCGAGCGGGCGCGAGGGGAGTGTCGGACCTGACAAAAAGAAAGCCCGGCGCCGTGGCGCCGGGCTTTCAAAGAATGAGAACGGCGAAGCCGCCTCTCAGACCCAAAGAATTCCGTTCGTCTTCATGGCTCGACCCCTCATTCAGAAGAAGGTGTTTGGGTTCGACATCGAAGACTCGGTACTGCCAGGCGTAATCGACCAAGTCAACAAGTATTTGTGGGTCCAATTCTTGCGGATACTATATATTGCGTGTCCACATTTGGTAACAACGAATCCACACGTCTTGCACAGAGTTATCCACAGCATGGTTTTTCACTTCGTCGGGGCGACGCGCACGAGCCGTTCGGCATCGCTCGCGAAGGGTGGGTGGGACGCAGTGGGTTCATCATCCCGCTACGGCATCGACGGCGCTTTTTGTCCTGCCGCGATGCTGTCCGGCTTGTCGAAGCTCGGACGGGTCGCGCTTCCGGCGAGCTCCCAGCTCATTTGATGGACGAGCTTCGCGATGCGCTCGAGCTTGTCGTAGTTGATCTTCTCGGGTATGTCGAAGACGGTGTGATAGTCGGGGTGCAGACCGGTATGAAAGAAGAGAGAGGGGACGCCCTTCTGGAGGAAGGGCCACTGGTCGCTTCGCCTCAGTAGATTCGAAGAGTTGTTGTCATAGAGCATCTTCAGCTCGAGCTCGATGAGGCGGTTCGCCTTCGCGCCGCCGAATTTTAAGTCGGCACTGTAGGTATAGCCGAGAATATTGACCGCGTTTCTGTTCGACTCGGCCGTCTGCACCGCGAGGCCGCGGAAGCGTCGACCTCCTCCCGCGGGGACCTCCTCGTTACGACCGGTCATGTCCATATTGAGAACGGCGACGGTGCGAGACAATGGGATCGCGGGGCTCTCCGCGTAGGCCCAGGCACCGAGGAGACCCCGCTCTTCCGATCCCAAGGCGCCGAAGAGCACGCTCCGTTTCGGGCCGTCGCCGTTTCGTTTCGCCTCCGCATAGGCCTCGGCGATCTGGAGAAGCGCGACCGTTCCCGACCCGTCGTCGTCGGCGCCGTTGTACACGTTCTCGCCGTCCGCTCCATTGTGATCGAAGTGGGCGCAAACAATGACCCACTCGTCCACTAGGCTCGGGTCGCTTCCGCGCAGCGCCGCGACGACGTTTCTATCCATAACAACCTGTCGCTCGACGTCGACCTGAAGTCGCAGCAGGATCGAGGGCAGCGGAACGGCCTCGACACGCGAGCTTTCGGTTTGCCGCGCGAGCTCATCCAACGAGCGTCCAGCGCTTCCCAGAATGGCGTTCGCGAGAGCCGGTGAGATCTGGACAGCAGGGATCCGGATCTCCTCGGCCCAGCGTGCGAGAGTGTAGCGCCGGATGCGCGGAGGAGGTTCGCTCCACCTTCGCGAAGCCGCGCTATAGAAGTCCGTCTCCTCTTCGTGATTGTGAACGTCGGTGACGAAGACAATCCCGACCGCACCGGCGTGTTGCGCGGCCAAGGCCTTGCGCCGAGCATTGGAAAACTCTGACGTGACTACGCCATCGAATGGGCTTTCAGGATCCCGCTCGCCGGGCTCGTGATAGAGCACCATTGCGATCTTGCTGCGGACGCCGTCCCCGTAGTCGTCGTGTCCGAGGCTCGGCGCGTGGATACCGAAGCCTACGAAGACGACTTCGGCCTCGACGCCCCCGCTCGCGCTGAACAGCTCCGGGGAGAAGTCGCGACGGACGTGCCATCGAACGACGCTGCCGTGGCTATCGAGCAGCTCGAGATCGTTTTCTTCACCCAGTCGTGCGGTGATCAGACGAAAAGGTTGATAGTAGGACCTCTCGCCACCCATCGGCTCTAGACCGAGGCGCTCGAAGCGCGAACGGATGAAGGCGGTCGTGACACGGTTCTCCGGCGTGTCGGTGAGGCGGCCGCGCATTGCATCGGAGGCGAGAAAGACGAGGTCGGCACGAAGCTCGTCGCCGACATCCTGATGAACCCGAGCGCGTTCCGGGGACAACAAGTGCGGCTGATGGGGCAGGTGACCCAACCGCTCGGCCCAACGAGTTTTCTTTTCAACGATGGCACGGCGACCATTCCCGCGGATTTTCCTCCCGGTCCACTCCCCGCGGTGAACGACACCATCAATATCGACGGTACGGTGACCGCCGGAACTGGGGACTTCGCCGCCAGGATCTCCGTTCAGATGTGGGAGATGCCGACAAGCTTCAGCTGCGACGATATCATCGAGGTTCGCGCACGATTCAGCGATCCGGGCTTCGTTGCAGGCAACGTGGTCGGCTACTATTTGGCGTATCTCGGCGTCCCAGCGGGCAACAAGAATCTCGAGATCCACTGGGACGAGGGCAATCCCTCTGACAAGGTCGACCGGTTCGAGTTGGGCGAGGGCAGGCCCCGCGACGACGGCTTGTTCGATCTGTCGGGCGTCGTCGGCCACGAATACCCGAACGTTAGCGGAACCGAGACGAAAAAGGCGCGTGCCAACCTGATACTCGAAAGTCGCGAAGGAAGGTGCTCACGAGTACGCGACGTCACCGTCGACAAAGGTTCGGGCCCCGGGTTTGCTGCCGGCGGTACGCTCCGCCTGAGGATCAACGATCCCGTGCCCTCAGGTGGATTCTTTTCCGTGACCGCCACCGTTTCGAATCCGACGAGCTCCACGGCCGACGCCCGACTCTTCTTCGACGCGCCGGACGGCTCGACGATTCGCACGCTCGGGTCCGGCTGCAAGAAGCTCAACAACAAAGAAGCCGAGTGCCTCATCCAGGGAATCGGGGGCGGAGGCTTTGGCGAGGAGTTCGTACAGTACGACGTCCCGGTGGTGAGCAAACCCACGGTGATATCGGGCTCGGTGACGCTCGTGGCGCGCGACTTCGCACCCGTCGCCAACTACAGTACGACCGTCGAGCCCTAGCCTACATCAGACGATGATGGACGCTCATGGCAGCGGAGCTCACTGCTTCCAGAGGCGCTCCCACCACGAACCGGGTTGCTCTGGGGAGTCTCCAGCGAGACTCATCTTCCGGCGGATGTCGTTGACGTCCCATCCGGTGAGCGAGGCCAGGCTGCGCGCCTCCCGCTCGTGGCGATCGCGAAGACTTGCGCGATAGGAGTCGGCGGCTCCGCATGCCATCGCACCCGTGAAGGCGTGTCGAAGGACGTAGCGCCCTTGAAAGTTCTCGCGGTTGCCCGTTTCCTGGAACACGAGATCCTCCGGGAAGTGCTCGCCGTCGTAGCGAACGTGAAGCCGTGTGACGAAGGCGTTCGATGCCCCGGCTTTGCCGCGGCCTCCCCTGCCCAGCTCATCGAGCCAGAACACGCCCAGCTCTCTCAACTCGTCGCGGGACAGGGGGTCCGCGGCGCATGGATCGCACCACGACATGTCCCACGCGTACTCGAGAAACACGCTCCGCATGTTCTCTTTGCGAACTTGCTGGTCGAACATGGCCTTGTAGAACTCGCCGAACTCTCCCTTGACGTAGACGGGAAGCTCCATCCCAGTGGGGAGCCTGACGGTTCGGTAGTTCGTCGTTTCGACGCGGCCGTTGCGCGTGAGCGTATAGAGAAGGAGATCTTGAGGCCCGTTCGCGTTCACGGTCCCGAGCCGTATCGGAAGCATGAAATTGGGAGACGCGTAGGCGACCTGGAGGGGTCGCAGATAGGTATAACCCAGCCGGCTCTGCTCTTCGAGGTTCACCTTCGCGACGAAGAAGCGCACCTTCTGCCGGATGTAGCTCGCGAGCACGCGTGAGGCGCCGGGAGGAGTACGGTAGCCGTTATCCTTCAGCCACGTCTCGAGCCCATTCGACTCTCGCGCCGAAAGAATGACGATGTCGTACTCGCCGACCGTGTATTCCGCCTCGATGGTGACGCCGAGCGCCTTCGCCCGGCTTTGCCGCGCGCGATACCCGGCCGCCGACGAGGGGGGCATCGCCCTTGCGGCGTACTCCCGAACGACAGGCTGGCAGGGGTCGCCGTCGAAATACTCGACGAGACGCGGTGCGGTGAAGGCGTCGAGATGATCGATATGGGCCTTGTTGGTGACGTGGATCTGTCCTTCTTCGATGAAAGTCGGTACCGGGATCACGACGGCGAACTCCGTCGGGTCCCCTTGGAAGTCGTTCGCCATGGTGATGACGGTCTTGTCGTCGTGGCGAACGAGCACGACCTGGGACGCGCGATTGAAGAGTTGGGCGTCTGCCTTCGCGACGTAAAAGCCACAGAAGGCGCGGAGATCGGGGCTCATCGTCATTGCGGCGAGGAGTCTAACACCAAGGAAGAAGAGTAAGCGTTTCATGCGAAGCTCCTTTCGGAAACAGCCGGTATCTTCCGAACGGGTCGCCACTGGTAGCGTTTCCCGGGAAAGAGCCGGTTCAAGAGGGGTGTGAGGGGACAACACAGAACGAGTGACCAGAGAAGTCCATTGGTCCGGAAGAGGACGAAGTGGACGAACCCGGCGCCGAGCGCGACCACTAACGCGAAGAGGATGCGACCGGCACGCGAGTCGGGTGTCGTCTTCGGGTCGGAGATCATGAAGAAGGCGAACAGGAGGAACGCTCCGTTTTCGATCTGGTGGAGCGGGATGGCCATCGGATCGCCAAGCCAGGCCGCACGGGCCGAGACGAGCAAGGCATAGAAACCGATGAAAGCGTAGGTAACGTCGCTTCGCGCGGCGCGGTTTATGACGATGCCACCGAGGCAGGCGAGCCCGAAAGCGAGGTAGGCCTCCGTGCCCCACTGACCGGGCGAGACCCACACGCGGCCGGTCGTGGCGATCATTACGACGAGGGCGAAGTTGGTGGGATTGAATAGGTGTCTTCCATCGACCCGAATGAGGAACTTGCTCGCGATAGTGAGGACAGCGGCTAGGATGGCCCATCCGATCGCGTTCGTCCGGAGCAACAGACAAAGCGACAAGGAGGAGATGAGTGGGCTGAGCGGATCGAATTTCGGGAGTCCGAAGATCTTGCTACAGAGCGCCTGAGTCCCAAGGGCCGCGACGACCATCGCGACGGCGAGGTCAGGGCGTATCGAAAGATCGAGCCCGGTGACGCCCCAAAGCAGGAGCGCGCTCAGGGTGGCGATCTGATAAGCCCTCGGGTCCATCTTTGGCATGGGTCTGTCTCCGTCATGGACCACTACCACCACAAGTGAACTTCATTCCGTTCCTGGCAACGCAATATCTTGTAGGGAAGGTAAATATAAGGTGCTACATTTAGTGGTTGATTCTATACCATACTTTCACCTAGACTTCTCGCACCATGGATCTGACATCGAAACAACGGGCCGTTTTGCAGTTCCTCAAAGACTATCGCCGCGAGCACAGCATGCCGCCGTCCTACGAGGAGATTCGACAGGAGTTCGGCTTCGCTTCGCTCAATTCGGCGAGAAAACACTTGCTCCAACTCCATCGCAAGGGCTTCATCCGCTCGCCCTGGAAAAACCAGAAGCGGGCGCTCGAGATCGTGGAACGTGAGGAGCAACCGGTGGCCGCCAAGCTGCGGCTTCTGGGCACGGTGGTCGCGGGCAATCCCCTGGATTCGGACGAAGTAGAAGAGGAGGTCGAGGTTCCCGAATCTCTCCTGCGGCGTGGGGAGCACTTCGCGTTGCGGGTGCGGGGCGACAGCATGATCGATGACGGGATTCACGACGGTGATCTTCTCGTTGTTCAGAAGCGCGATTCGGCTGACGTGGGGCAAACCGTTGTCGCGCTCGTCGAAGGAGAAGCTACGGTGAAGCGCTTCTATCGGCAGGGGGAGAAAGTCGAGCTACGGCCCGCGAACGAGGCTTTCGAGCCCATCGTGATCGATCCGAAGGCGGTTCAGCTACGTGGTGTCGTCGTGGGACTCATGCGGTCCTTCGCTTAGCGCGGTTCATCGTTTGGGGGAGTGGTGACGGATTCGACGGATAGAAAGGTCATCGATGTGCCCGGCGGTTTCTATCGCCGGCTGGAGCAACTTGCGCTTCGCCACGACCGAACGGTGGGTGATCTGTTAGAGCATGCGATCGAGATCCACTTCGGTGACGAAGTGGCCCAAGCTCGTCTTCGGCTCATCGATCGGCTCGCGCGCCTCGAGGCGCGGCTGGGGGATTCGGAGTTGCTTCTCGAGGAAATCGCGGATCAAAGCCGCGCTCTGCGCTCACAGCAATCTCAACACGCCTGAAGGCTTCAGACGTTCAATTTTCCGCGGGAGAGGTATGCCCGCGAGGAGGAGAAGTATGCTTCGCGTCGGCACGAGCGGGTTTGGTTACCACGAGTGGTGCCCTAGCTTCTACCCTCCCTGGCTTCCCTACGCTGACCACCTTGAATATTACGCGCGACATTTCGATTGCTGCGAGCTCAGCAACGCCTTCTTTGGGACGCCGAGCCGTACTGAGCTCGAGAGGCTCTTGCTCTCGACGCCCGACTCTTTCGAGCTCACGGCGAAGCTCTATCGACGGCTGACCCACGAGCGGGATAGCGGGCTCGAGCTCGCGCGGCGGGTTGCCGACTCTCTGAAACCCCTCGTCGAGGCGGGGCGGCTCGGTGCCGTGATCGCACAGTTTCCATTCTCCTTCGTCAACGGCCCGCACAATCGAGCCTACGTTTGCCGTCTACGCGCTGCTCTCGAGCTTCCTCTCGTGGCGGAGTTCCGTAACGACACTTGGTTTCGGCCGGAGACGTTCCAGTTCCTGAAAGGCTGGGGAGTCGGTCTAGTCGCCGTCGATTTGGCGCCTCTCGGAGGTATGCCCCGCCCTATGGCCTATGCGACATCGGGGCTCGGCTACGTGCGTTTCCACGGACGGAACGGGCACGCGTGGTGGAAACGAGGCGACCCCCAGCGTTACGAGTACCGCTACCGGCGGAAGGAGCTTTTGTCCTGGCTACCGCGGGTGAGAAACATCGAGGCATCCACTGAGCGAACCTACGTGATGTTCAACAACCACCGCCACGGCCACGCGATCGAGAATGCGCGCCGCTTCGCCCAGCTGCTGAAACGCTCGAAGCAGCGCCAGGAACCGCGAAAAACGCCCAAGGTGAGCTGACGTGGGATATGCTCTTTCTGGCATGAGTCTTACGGGGTTGGCCCTTTTTGGCTTCCTTCTCGGGATGCGGCATGCCTTCGAGGCGGATCACGTCGCCGCCGTTGCCAGCCTGTCGACGCGAGGGCGCTCGGTGGCCGAAGGTCTGCGGATGGGTGTCGCCTGGGGTATCGGGCACAGCGCGACCCTTTTCATCGTCGGTGCCGTCGTACTCTGGATCGATGGAGTCGTGCCAGAGCGGCTGGCGAAGACCCTAGAGCTCGCCGTCGGGTTCATGCTGGTGCTGCTTGGCCTGGACGTTTGGCGACGTCTTCTTCGAAAAGAGACACCCTTCGAGCTGACCCAAGCTATATCCCCCGCGAGCGCCATTCCGGTGAGGGCGTTTTGTGTCGGGCTCATACACGGTATGGCTGGTTCCGCGGCTCTCGTGCTGCTCACGCTCGATCGCACGCCATCCGCCCTAGCGGGCCTCTCGTATATTGCTGTCTTCGGAGTGGGGTCGATTCTCGGGATGGCGCTTCTTTCGACCGCCATCTCGGTGCCGTTGCGACTTTCCGCAAGAAGCATGCGGCGTCTCCACGACGGTCTTCAGGGAGTCGTCGCGACGGCGACGATCCTGCTCGGAGCCGTGGTGATCTACGATATGAGCCACGCGCTGTGACGAATCGCGAGAGCCAAAAGCAGGCCGCAGAAGCTGTCGGTATTCACGCCATCCGCCGCCACATCTTTCTCTGCTGCGATCAAACCAACCCCAAATGCTGCGACAGGGAGAGCTCGCTCGTGGCCTGGAGCTACCTGAAGAAGCGGCTCAAGGAGCTCGGTTTGTCAGAGCAGGGAGGCATCGCGCGCACGAAGGCGAACTGCTTGAGAGTCTGTGAGGGCGGGCCGATCGCCGTCGTATATCCCGAAGGCGCCTGGTATGCCGGATGCACGCCGGCGGTCCTCGAGGAGATCATCCAACTCCACCTCATCGGCGGAGAGGTCGTCTCCGAGCACCTGATTTGGGGTCAGTCTCTAGCTCTTTAACTCTTCTTACCAGGGGGCGCCCACCGCGCGGGTCAAAAAAGCCATGAAGGGCTTCATGGCGCGAAACGCGTCCAGCACCTGTTTCCTGAAATCTGCCGAAACGGCCTGCTCTTCCGTGAAGGGAACGTAGGCGATGAAGTCCTTTCGCTTCAGGTCTTCTACCAAGGGATTATCGGGGTCGTAGCCCTTGGGAGGCCTCGTCAAGGAGTCGCCGCCGAGCGTGCATCTGGCGCGGAAGGCTTTCCCGGAGATGGCTCGTTTCCACGCTTTCGGATCGGCGACGACGGCGTCGCGGATTTGGCCCAGCGTCTTCGCCTCGGGGTGCCAGATCCCGCTTGCGGCGAAGACGGAACCGGGCTCCAAGTGGATGTAGTAGCCGGGCGCGTGCACGTTTTTGCCGTCCTCGTGGGGGAAGCGCAAACCGGAGCTCGTCTTGTAGGGCGATTTGTCCTTGGAGAACCGCACGTCGCGGTAGATGCGGAACAGAGAGCCACCGGAGGGCCTCGGATCGGCGACGAGGTGCGGGTTGATCTTTCTCAGCTCTGGGCCGAAATCGGAGACGAGCTCGAGAAGCGGGTCGCGCACCTGGTCCTCGTAGCGGCTCTTGTGCTTTGCGAACCACTCGCGGCGGTTGTTTCTCTTGAGTTGGCGGAGGAAGCTGAAAAGCTCCGGGGTGATGTGAGAAGCCTTCGGCATGAGCGGAGTTTAGTCCGTTCTCCTTCACACTCCAATGTCTTCTGCCCAGAGATCGGGCTTTTCCCGCTGTAGACGCTCCATGAGCTCGAGACAGCGCTCATCGTCGAGTACCTGAAGTTGAGTCCCGTTCTGCCGCATCCAATCCTCCGCGCCCTGGAAGCTGCGATTCTCGCCGATCACCACCAAGGGGAAGCGGTAGAGAATCGCCGTGCCAGAGCACATGGAGCATGGGCTCAGTGTGGAGACGAGGGTGAGCTCGGGCCAGTCCCGTCGTCGGCCGGCTCGACGAATCGCGACCATCTCCGCATGAGCCGTCGGGTCTCCGGTTTGAACCCGCTCGTTGTGCCCGGCGGCCACGATGTCACCTGATTTCGAGACGATGACGGAGCCGATAGGGATCCCACCCTCGGACCAGGACTTCTGGGCCTGTTCGATCGCGGCACCCATCCAAGCGTGATACGAGCCTTCGTCGGACATCCTCATTACCCACGAAACGCCCAGAACGTGAAGAGTCCGACCATGATAACCGCAACCGACAGCTTCGCGACCACGCCGAGGAGCATTCCGACGACGGCTCCGAGCCCGCTCTTGAGGCCAGCCCTGATTTCCTTCCGATAGACGAGCTCCGCGCCGACCGCTCCGACGATCGGGCCTAAAATGATGCCGACCAGGCCGAAGAAGACGCCGACGAGGCCCCCGAGAAGCGCGCCGAGCATCGCCCAGCGACTTCCGCCGAGCTTGCGCGCCCCGAGAGCGCCCGAAAGGTAATCGAGTGCATAGGCGAGGGCCGTCAGCCCGGCGAGAACCAGCAAGCGCCAACCATCAACGGGTTGGAAGTCTGTCGCGAAGGCGTAGAGAAGAGCGCCGAGGAGAATCAAGGGCGTACCCGGAACGATGGGAAGAGCGGAGCCCACGACCCCGACAATCATCAGGATCGCGACGAGCACCATGAGGCCGGGAAACATGACCCGGCCATTCTACCAGGTGAGTTAGATCAAGTTCGCGCGGGAGAGAGTCTCCTCGACGAGCTCGTAGACGTAGTCTTGAAGCTGAGAATGACTCCGGTTGTCGCATTCAGTGAACTGAATGCCAGCACCCGCTGGAAACGTCTGCTTGCGCACGCCCCCAGGGTTGTTCCAGGCGATGCGCCCTTCGAGCTCGAGCGGCTCGCGGTCACGAAACGTGCAGAACGTGAGCCTGACAGGCGAGTCGATCCTGAAGGGAATGGGAGAGTGCACGTAAGCGCTCCCGACACTGATGTCGGTGAGCTTGCCGGAGAAAAAATTGTCCCGGGTCTCACACAGGACATCGGCCTCGGCCGGAACGCGAAGGAACTCGACCGGTAGCTTGTTCTTGAGCTTGGGGCCTGCGGGGGCGGCGTGATCGAAGGGCTTGGTATCGGGACTATAGAGTCCGGAGAAGATGCTGTCGAGCGTGAAGGTCACCTCGACCCATTCCCTCTGCATCTCGGCGCTAAGCTGACCACCAGACGCGTTTCGTGTTTGGTAGAGGCGCGAGTACTGCTTGAAAACGTCGTAGATATGAGCTTGTAACGCAGCCATGGCAGTAACTCCTTTTCCGGCGATAGGGCCCTTATTACAAGATGCGTTCCATTCCCAGGCCTATTTCGACCGAGTGACGAAGATCGCGTCTAAACTATTTCAATGAGCCATGTTGCGGTTCCTCGCAGGTTGACGACCGCCCGTGACCGGCTCGTGAAGGGTGTTCGTTTCTGGGAATTGTGTTGGGTCGTCCCTACAGGTCACGAGAGGCTCATGTAGGCTTTTGCCTATTGCAGATCATTTCAATTTGCATGATCTGGTCCGTGCGAAACAAAGGTGGAGGCCGGGTCATTCCCGACGCGAAATATACCCTTTTGATATGCTCGGGCATGCTCGAACAATCGATTTCGACCCCCGCAGCCCTTGTCGATCTCGAACGGGTCGAGGCGAACACCTCCGGGATGTCGGACAAGATGAGTCGGCTCGGAGCCAAATTGAGGCCCCACGTAAAGACCCACAAGACGGTCGAGGGCGCTCGCCTTCAAGTACGCGGCCACTTCGGAGGTATTACGGTGTCGACTCTCGCGGAGGCGCGTCACTACGCGAAAGCTGGATTTCGCGACATCGCCTACGCCGTGCCGATCGCGATTCAGCGTCTGGAAGAGGCGGCGGAGCTCAGCCGCTCGCTAGCGGCGCTGCACCTGCTCGTCGATCAAGAAGCGACATTCCGAGAAATGGAAGCATGCGCTCGGGCGAAGCGACTCGAGCTCTCCGCCTACCTGAAGGTGGACTGCGGCTACCACCGCGCCGGCGTCGATCCCGAGAGCGACAGAAGTATCGGTCTTGCGGTGAGGATGCGCGACTCGAGCCACGTCTCATTTCGCGGCATTTTGACGCATGCGGGTCACTCCTATGACGGCAAGAACCAGGGGGAGATTCGAGCGGTGGCGGAGCAAGAGCGTTCGGTCATGGTGAAATTCGCAGAGAGGCTGAGGAGCGCCGGCGCCCCGCCTCCGGAAGTAAGCGTCGGCTCGACGCCCACGATGGCGGTGGCCGAGTCTCTCGAGGGGGTCACGGAAGCACGGCCGGGCAATTACGTCTTCTTCGATCGATTCCAGTCGACGGTCGGGAGTTGTTCGACGGAGAACGTGGCCTTTTCGGTTCTTACGACGATTCTGGGGCACTATCCGGCACGAGGGGAGCTTCTCGTCGATGCGGGAGCTCTTGCGTTGTCGAAGGATCAGGGACCGACGCATATGGAGCCTCGCTGCGGCTACGGAGTAGTCACCGACGTCGCGGGTCGGGGAGTGCTCCGACACTTGCGCGTGCATTCTCTCTCTCAGGAACATGGCAAGATCGCGGGCGCGGTCGCCTCCGATTTCGAGGCCTTGCCAGTCGGAGCTCGGCTTCGGATTTTGCCGAACCACTCCTGCCTCACCGCCGCCCTATTCGAGCGTTATTACGTCGTCCGCAACGAGCAGCTCGTCGACGAGTGGAAACCCGTTCGAGGTTGGTGAGACTACGCGCTCAAACGAGTAGCTCCAGCTGACCGGAGACGTCGTAGTTACCCCCACAAACGAGGGCGACGATCTTCGTTCCGGAGTCGAGCCTGACTTTTCCCGACAGGAGCGCGGCCGCGGCCGCGGCTCCCCCAGTTTCCGCGAGGAGCTTGGCGCGCTCCAGCAGGAAGAGAATGGCGGCTCGAATCTCGTCGTCCGTGACGGTGACGAAGTCGTCCACGACCTCGTTCACAACGGCGAATACTTCGGGGTCGGTCTTCTTGGTGGCGAGGCCATCCGCGATGGTCTCCACGACGTCGAGATCGGTGGCCCGCCCAAGCTTCCGGCTCAAAGCCATGTTGGCGGCGCCGGTCGGTTCGACACCGATGACGCGGATTGCGGGGCGCTTCTGCTTCAGGGCGGTGCCGATTCCGCCCGCGAGCCCACCGCCTCCGATAGGCACGATAACGGCTCCGACGTCGGGTAGATCCTCCAGGATCTCCAACGCGATTGTCGCCTGGCCCGCCATGATGTCCCGGTCCTTGAACGGATGCACATAGGTGAGCGCCTTCTCGCGCGCGATCTCGACGGAACGTGCATAAGCGTCGTCCCAGTACTCTCCGTGAAGAATCGCTTCCGCGCCATATTCGCGGACCGCGGCCACCTTGCTCGGGTTCGCTCCCTCGGGCATGACGACGTAGCCCGGGATCCCCTCGTGAGACGCCACATAGGCGACCGCCTGGCCGTTGTTTCCGGCGGAGGCCGTGATCACCCCGCGGTCTCGTTCTCCCTTGGGGAGCGACAGGACCTTGTTGAAGGCGCCCCGTGCTTTGAAGGAGCCCGTCTTCTGTAGGTTCTCTGCCTTCAACCAAACGGGGAAGCCGCTACGCACGCCCAGCGATCGGGAAGACAAAAGCGGCGTCCGATGTACGTGGCCCGAAACGCGCCTCCTCGCCGCTTCAATCTCTTCGGCCGTTGGTGCGAGAGCTCGGCGTGGCGTCACCGGATCGGTGCCTCCCGGACGCATCCATTCGCGACTAGATTCTCGCGAAAAAAACCGACGCTCTCGCAGTCGTTCATCGCGACACCATTCTACCCTTACCTCGGTGCCGCGGCCTGAATCTGTTCCCAGGCCGCCCTCACGTGCTCCCGCTCCGTTCTCGTCTGTCCCACGCTCAATCGAAGCGTGAACTTCCCATCGAGCTTGGTATGCGTCAGGTAGAGTTTGCCGCTCTCGTTCAGTCGCTTCAGGAGAGGTTCATTGACCTCGTCGCCTCCGCTGTGTCGAAAGCAGACGAGATTGAGGAGAACGGGTGCTGCGATCTCGAAGCGTTCGTCTTCGCGCACCCAATCGGCGAACTCTTGCGCGAGCTCGACGTGACGGCGAATGTGGTGCTGAAGCCCTCGGACGCCATAGTGGCGGATGACAAACCAGAGTTTGAGTGCGCGAAAACGGCGGCCGAGCTGAATGTGCCAGTCGCGATAGTCGATGACCTCGCCCGAGCTCGTCGCGTCATTGCGGAGGTACTCGGGCAGGATCGTGAGGGCGTCAGTCAGGGCTCGTCGGTCGGGGACGTAGAAGCAGTTGCAGTCGAAGGTGGTAAACATCCATTTGTGCGGGTTGAACGTGTAACTGTCCGCTAAATGAAGTCCGTCGTGAATGCGGCGAAACTCCGGACAAAGCGCCGCGGTCCCCGCCATGGCCGCGTCGACGTGCAGCCAGATTTTCTCCTTCGAGCAGATTCGTCCTATGGCTTCGACCGGATCGACGGCGAGCGAGGACGTCGTTCCGACCGCCGCGGTGACGAAGAAAGGTATCCTTCCTTCTTTCCTGTCGTCGGCGATTCGCCTCGAGAGTGCCTGCGACGACATTGCGAATTCGGCATCGACTTCGACGAGACGAAGGTTGTCTTTGCCGATTCCTGCGATCTTGCAGGCTTTCTCTATCGAGGAGTGGGCGTGTTTCGACGTATAGGCGACGAGCGGCTGACGCACTCCTGCCCTGTTGCTCTCGAGTTCCGTGGCCCGCTCTCGCGCCGCCAGTAGAGCACAGAGAGTTGCGCTCGAGGCGGTGTCTTGAATCACGCCGCCGCCGTCTCCACTGGACTTGAAGGTCTCGGGAAGAGCGAGCATGTCCACGAGCCAGTCGAGCACGTGGGTCTCGAGCTCTGTGCAGGCCGGGCTCGTTGCCCAGATCATGCCTTGGGCGCCGAGCCCTGACGACAAGAGGTCACCCAGTACGGCGGGCTCCGAGGAATTGGAAGGAAAATAGGCGAAGAAGTTCGGCGACTGCCAGTGGGTCAGCCCCGGGAGGACGATCCGCTCGACGTCGCGCAGCATGGCTTCGAAGGACTCTCCCTCTATCGGCGGCTTGGCCGGAAGAGCTTTTCGAATCTCGCCAGGTTGAACCTGCGAGAGGACCGGGTAGTCTGTGACGTTCTCCCGATAGTCGGCGATCCAATCGATGATACGGTGACCCCAAAGACGAAACTCGTCGGGAGACATGTGGTAGCTCATGGTCATGTCGCGAGACAGCTATTTGAGGAGGTACTTGGCGATCGTCGAAAGCTGCATGTTGGACGTGCCTTCGTAAATTGTTCCGATCTTGGCGTCCCGCCAGTACTTTTCGACCGGGAAGTCTTTCGAATAGCCGTAGCCGCCGTAGATCTCGATGGCCTGGGAGGTGACCCGCTCGGCCACCTGGGAGGAGTAGAGTTTCGCCATCGCGGCTTGGACGAGAAAGGGGCTGCCCGCGTCCCTCAGGCGAGCGGCGTTGTAGACGAGGAGGCGTGCGGCCTCGAGCTCCGTTGCGCATTGCGCGATCTGAAATTGGATCCCCTGAAACTCGGCGATCGGCTTGCCGAAGGCCCTGCGCTCTTTGGCGTAGGCTTTCGCGTGATCGAGCGCGCCTTGTGACACGCCGATCATCTGGGCTCCGATTCCGATCCGTCCCTCGTTGAGCGTCTCGATCGCGATCTTGTATCCCTTGCCGACCTCGCCGAGAACGTTGTTCTTCGGGACAAGACAGTCCTTCAGGATGAGCTCGTTCGTGCTCGAAGCACGGATGCCGAGCTTGTCTTCCTTCTTACCGACGGTGAACCCACCGAAGCCACGCTCGACGAAGAAAGCGGTGATGCCCTTGTAGCCCGCTTCCGGGTCCACGGTAGCGAAGACGATGAAAATGTCGGCTTCGGCGCCGTTGGTGATCCAGAGTTTCGTGCCGCTGAGGCGAAAGTGCTCACCCTCGTCGATCGCACGGCAAGTGAGAGCGAAGGCGTCACTTCCCGAGTCGGGCTCGGAAAGCGCGTAAGCGCCCACCGTGTCGCGCGCGAGCCGGGTGAGGTGGCGGGACTTCTGCTCCTCGGTGGCCCAGCGCAGCACGGCGTTATTCACGAGAGTGTTTTGAACGTCGATGAGCACGGCGATCGAGGCATCGACTCTCGATATCTCCTCGACCGCGAGGGTCGCCATGAAGAAGCTCGAGCCCGCTCCTCCGTAGCTGTCCGGGATCTCGATACCCATCAAGCCGAGTTCGAAGAGCTTTGGAAGGAGAGAGGGCTCGATCCGCATCTCGCGATCCATCTCCGAGACGAGCGGGCGGATCTCGTTCTCTGCGAAATCCCGTACAGTCTTCCGAAAAAGGACTTCGTCTTGGGAGAGTGCCGTCAGAGGCGCGCCGGCCGCGCTCTGCGGCTTCACATCGGTGCTCATGGCATCAGTAACTGGCGAGCTCGCGAATGGCGTCGAACAAATCGCTCGTCTGAGGAAGGATGACGTCTTCGAGGTCCGGGTTGTAGGGCACCCAGCAATCCTCGGCCCCGATTCGACGCACCGGCGCGTCGAGTTGGTCGAAGAGCTCTTCGGAGATGCGTGCCGCGATCTCAGCGCCGTAGCCGAAGGAGCGCGTGTCCTCGTAAGCCACGATCACTCGGCTCGTTTTTCGGACCGAGGCAGCGATCGCGTCCCAATCGTAGGGCGACAACGATCTGAGGTCGAGGATCTCGACCGAGACGCCGTCCCCCGCTGCCTTCTTCGCCGCGAGTACGGAGCGATGGACCAAGGCTCCGTAAGTCACGATAGTGATATCGGTGCCTTCCTGCACCTTGCGGGCCTTACCGAAGGGGATCATGAAATCCGGGCCGGGGTAGGCGCTCTTGTTGTAGGTCTGGCGGTAGAGGTGTTTGTGCTCCAGAAAGAGGACGGGATCGTCGCATCGTATGGCGGTGCGAAGCAATCCGTTCGCTTCGAGCGCATTCGAGGGCATGACGACCCTCAACCCTGGGATGTGAGTGAAGAGGACCTCACCGCACTGACTGTGAAAGATCGAGCCGCCCTTGAGGTAACCGCCGATTGGCACGCGAATGACGAGTGGGCAGGAGAAGGCGCCGCTTGAGCGCCATCGCAGCGTAGCCATTTCGTTGCGGATCTGCATGAAGGCCGGCCAGATGTAGTCGAAAAACTGGATTTCGACCACCGGCTTGATCCCGCGTATGGCTGCGCCTATCGCAATGCCCACGATAGTCGCTTCCGCCAGGGGGCTGTTCCAGACTCGCGCGCCGCCGAACTCGCGCTGTAGGCCGTAGGTGACCTTGAAGACTCCACCCTTGCCCTTGACCTCATCGAGGTTCGACTCGCGGCTCGCGTCCGCGACGTCCTGGCCAAAGATCATCATACGCGGATCTCTCGCGAGCTCGTCTCGCAGACAAGCGTTGAGAAGATCCACCATGGTGCCTTCTTTCCCGGTAAGCTTGGGCTCGGTCGCGAACTCCGACGACGTCGGATCGACGCTTGAGCTGTGGAGGTGCGCTTTAATACTGTCCTTCGCGGGAAGTCCCATCGTGAGGGCTTGGTCGGCCGCTTCCGTGACCTCCCGCTGAACGCTGAGCTCGAGACTCTCGAGCTCGCTCTCCGAGGCAATGTCCTCCGCAACGAGAAACTGCCGCATTCGCAGAATGGGGTCCCGTTTGGCCTCTTCCTCTCGCTCCTTCGCCGTCTTGTAGAGCCTCTCGTCGTCCGACAGGGAATGGGAGTAAGGCCGAATGACGTGTGCGTGAGCGAGCGCCGGGCCTCTTCCCGAGCGAAGATAGGTAATGGCGTCCTTCAGACGTCCGTAGCTCTCCAAGAAGTTACAGCCGTCGAACTCGGTCACGAAGAGGTCCGGAAAGTTGCGGACGAGACGCGAGATGCTGCCACCCGCCGTCTGGCTTTCCACGGGAACGGAAATCGCATACTTGTTGTCCTCGATGAGGAACAGTACGGGGGTCTTCTGCAGGCAGGCGCTGTTCAAAGCTTCCCAGAACTCGCCCTCGCTCGTCGAGCCGTCCCCGCCCGATACGTAAACGACTTCGTCTTTCGAGGATTTGGCGGTGGCGATCGATGTGCGATTGAGACACTGCCCGGCCATGGCGGCTCCAACCGCCTCCAGGAACTGCGTGCCGACACAACTCGATTGGCTGACGAGGTTGAGCGCCCGGTGCGCCCAATGGGAAGGCATCTGCCTTCCACCCGAAGACGGATCCGAGGCCGAGGAGACCGAGGCCATGAACTGCTCGAACGCCGTCATGCCGGTCGCGAGAGTCAGAGCTCGGTCGCGATAGTACGCAAAGTACCAGTCGCTGCTCGGCTTCAAAAGCATACCCGCCGCCACGAGCACTGCTTCGTGCCCCGCGCCGTTGACTTGAAAGAAAGCCTTGTTTTGTCGTTTGAGCTTGATCTCCCGATCGTCGACTTTGCGCGACAGGAGCATCATGCGATAGGCGTCGAGGAAACGGGTCGGAGTCAAGCCATGGTAGCGCTCGGCCACTTTGGCTTCTAGCGTCGCCGCGGGCTCGACTTGCGGCTTCGTTCCGCTATCCATTCGTACCTCCACGGGGCGTTCGTCTAGACGAGTCTGGGATTCGAGTCGCTTGCGGGGTCAATTATATATGAAAGGCCGGCATATCCAGTCCGCGCCTGGGTTACCGGGCGGTCGGAAACGAGCGGGTCACCCGACGAGATCTTCTTTCGAGAGGTTACGAAAACGAAGAACTCTCGTGATCGACTCGTCGACCTTGACGTCCGGAGTGGAAGCGCCCGCGGTAACGCCGATCTTGAGCGGGCCTTCCGGAAGCCAGTTTCGATCCACGGTCTCGGCATTTACGTGGATGGGCTTGTGGTGAATCTCATCGGCCGACACGAGACACTCCGAGTCCGAAATGTGGTATGTCGGGAATTTCTGAGCGCAGATCTCGGCCAAGTGGGTCGTATTGCTGCTGTTGTAGCCCCCGATGACGAGCATGAGGTCGACGCCCTCGTCACAAAGCTCGATGACCGCGTCTTGGCGCTCCTGGGTTGCGCTGCAGATCGTGTCGAAGGAAAGGAACCGTTTCTCTATATCCCTATCGCCGTGGCGCCGGACCATCGAAGCTCGGATGACGTCGGAGATCTCAAGGGACTCGCTGCTCAGCATCGTTGTCTGATTGGCGAGGCCGATACGGGCGAGGTGTTGCTCCGGTCGAAATCCCGGCGAGATGGCGTCCCCGAACTGCTCGGCGAAATCTTGCGGTCGCCCGCCACGTTCGATGAAGTCGCAGACGAGCCGGCTTTCCTTCATATCGAACACGACGAGATAGTGGCCGCCGCCGCTCGTCGCTCGCGAGACCGTGGCCTTCGTCTCCTCGTGCCAGAACTTGCCGTGGACGATAGAGGTGAATCCTTGGGCCGCGTAGCGCTCCACGTTCTTCCAGACATTGAGCACCGATCCACAGGTCGTATCGACCAAAATGGAGTTCTTGGATTGCAGGATCTCGAGCTCCTCCGTGCTGACGCCGAAGGCGGGCAGCAGCACGACGTCATCCGGGCCAACGGATTCGAATTTCTCCGCGGTACCGTAGGGTCCCGTCAGGAAGTGGATCCCCATCTGCTCCAATCTGGAGTTGACGTAGGGGTTGTGAATGATCTCGCCCGTAATGAATATCGCCCGGTCCGGGAAGCGAGTCCGTGCTTCGTAGGCGTATTCGACGGCTCGGTCGACGCCGTAGCAGAAGCCGAACTCCTTGGCGAGGCGAAACGTCAGCTCGCCCGCGTGGAGCGTGAAACCGTGCTCTCGAGCGAAATCGACGATGAGACCTTTGTAATCTTTCTTCAAGGGCTCTTGGACCTGCGACTTCAGGCCCAATCCTTTGCGGTAGAGTTTGGACTCGGTACCAAGTTCAGACATGTCGAACGTAAGTATACGGTGCCCAGCCGCTTCCGGCCACCTTGGAGCTATCACCTGGAAGACAGCGTCAGAATTACGTATAATTCGATTCCAGGAGGTTACAGTCGATGCAAGACGTTCTGATCACGGCACCCCGCAAGAAGAAACCCAAGCTTCTCGCCTTTGTGGACAAGGGCAAGTGCTTCGGGCGCGGGTGTGAGATGTGCATTCACGTGTGCCCCGTGAAGGACTGTATCTACCTCGTGCCCGATCCTGAGCCGGACGCGGTCGGAACGGTCTGCGAGGTGAACCTCGATACCTGCATCGGCTGCCAGCTCTGTGCGAAGTTCTGCCCTCCCGACTACGACGCCGTGCACATGTTCCCCTTCGACGACGTGCTGTCGAAGGCCGAGGCGGAGGAGCGGAGCTTTGACTATCGCCTCTATCAGAAGAAGGGTGGCGCCCTCCCGGGCTGATTCGGAGGCTGTCGCTCGAAATTCTTGCCTGGGGCACGTCCACTTCGCCCCGTCACTCCCGTTGATTTGACCCCGTCCTGCCGTCGTGCTAAGTTGCGTTCTTTGAGCAACTTATAAGATTAGCACGATGTCCACCTATCCGCTCCCGCGAAAACCGGCTGGAGATTTTCGAGTCGCCTCGAGCTATTCGCCCCAGGGCGACCAGCCTCGGGCCATCGCCGAGCTCATCGAGGGGCTCCAACGGGGGGACGAACACCAGGTTCTTTTGGGGGTCACGGGCTCGGGAAAGACCTTCACTATTGCCAAGCTCGTCGAGGCCGTCAATCGTCCGGCGCTCGTCATCGCGCACAACAAGACGCTCGCCGCGCAGCTCTATCAGGAGTTTCGCGCCTACTTTCCCGACAACGCCGTCGAGTACTTCGTCAGCTATTACGACTACTACCAGCCCGAGGCCTACGTCCCGGCGAGCGACACCTTTATCGAGAAAGAGGCCACGATCAACGACGAGATTGACCGGATGAGGCTTTCCGCGACTCGGTCGCTCTTCGAACGGGAGGACGTCCTGATCGTCGCGAGCGTGTCCTGTATCTATGGGCTCGGCTCGCCGGAGGCCTACTACGGGATGGTGTTGCACGTCTCCGAGGGGGAGGAGATCGATCGCAACCAGGTTCTGCGGAAGCTCGTGGAAATTCAGTACGAGCGCAACGACTACGACTTGAGACGGGGAACCTTCCGCGTACGAGGCGACGTCATCGAGATCATCCCAGGGTATGACGATATGGGAGTTCGCCTCGAGCTCTTCGGAGACGAAGTGGAAGCGATCTCCCAGTTCGATCCACTCACCGGCAAGAAGCTTTGGCCGCTGAAGCGCGTCACGGTCTTTCCCAAGACCCACTATGTGGCGCCTCGCGAGAGAACAGTTTCGGCCGTCCGATCGATTCGGGAAGAGCTAGATGGGTTTCATCGCAAGCTCTACAACGAGGGTAAGCTGCTCGAGGCGCAGCGAATCCAGCAAAGAACCCTCTTCGATTTGGAGATGCTCTCCGAGGTTGGCTACTGTCACGGCATAGAGAACTACTCCAGACATTTCACGGGGCTTCGCCCCGGCGAACCTCCCCCGAATTTGATGGACTATCTTCCGAAGGATACGGTCATCGTTCTCGATGAATCGCACCAGACGGTTCCCCAGATACGCGGGATGTACCACGGGGATCGGTCTCGAAAAGAAACTCTGGTCGAATATGGATTCCGTATGCCGTCGGCGCTGGATAATCGTCCGCTGAACTTCGAGGAGTTCGAGGGCCGCATCGGCCAACGCATCTACGTTTCCGCCACACCGGGACCATATGAGCTCGAGCGCAGCGGTGGAGTCGTAGTGGAGCAGATCATCCGTCCAACGGGTCTGACGGATCCGGAAGTCCGCGTTCGCTCGGTCGCCGGCCAAGTTGACGATCTGCTGCACGAGCTTCGCATTCGGACCGAGCGCGGAGAACGCGTTCTCGTGACAACCCTGACGAAGAGGATGGCGGAGGATCTGACCGAATATTACACGGAGCTCGGTGTGCGGTGCCGATACTTGCACTCGGACATCGACACACTGGAGCGAGTGAAGATCCTGCGCGATCTGAGATTGGGTGAGTTCGACGTGCTCATCGGCATAAACCTGCTGCGAGAAGGACTCGATTTGCCAGAAGTTTCGCTTGTCGCCATCCTCGACGCGGACAAGGAGGGGTTTCTGCGATCGACAGGCGCGCTCATCCAGACGATCGGCCGCGCGGCGCGCAACCTTTCGGGTGCCGCAATCCTCTACGCGGACAAGGAGACCGAGTCGATGAGACGAGCCCTCGAGGAGACGGACCGACGCCGGAGTCTTCAAGAAGACTACAACCGAGAGCAGGGGATCACTCCGGAGAGCATCATCAAGTCGATCCGTGGGGACATGGGAGGCACCGTCGAAGAGGAGACCGGGGCCGTGGACGTGGCTCGAGTGGCCGAGGAAGAGCTGCTATTCGGAAGCCCGCAGGAGATCCAGCGCGAGCTTCAACGTTTGCGCAAGGCCATGAAGCAAGCGGCGAAAGATCTCGATTTCGAAGCGGCTGCGGAGCATCGCGATCGAATCCGGGCCCTCGAGCAGCTGGAGCTGTTCGAGGGATAGGCTATAGCGTGACCGCGTTGTTCGATACCCTCACGATGCGGATCAAGCTAGGCCTGCTGAGCATTCAGGACTTCTCGAACCTGACCTATAAGGCTGTCACCAGCCTGCTTTCGCGCCCACGGTATTGGCGCGAGACCTTCGACCAAATGGATTCCATCGGCGTCGGCTCGCTCACGATCGTCACTCTCACCGGCTTGTTCACTGGAATGGTACTGACGGTTCAGAGCTCTGCGACTCTGGACGCTTTCGGGGCGCGTCCCTACGTGGGACGGATGGTCGCCTTGTCCATGATTAGAGAGCTCGGGCCGGTGCTGACCGCGCTGATGGTCACTGGACGCGTCGGCTCGGGGATCGCGGCGGAGCTCGGCTCGATGGTGGTCACCCAGCAAATCGACGCGATGCGCTCCCTGGGGACCGACCCGATTCGAAAGCTCGTGGCGCCTCGGATGATTGCCGGCGTGGTCATGGTGCCGGTGCTGACCGTCTTGAGCAACGCGGTAGGAATGGTCGGCGGTTACGTTGTCGCGACCCTGACGCTACGCCTTGCCACGAGCCTTTACTGGCACTCCTCTCTGGACGCGATCCGACTTCAAGACTTGTTCATGGGTTTGGTGAAGCCGATCGTGTTCGGATACATCATCGTCGCGGTGGGATGCTACCAAGGTCTCACCACGACTGGGGGCACGCGTGGTGTAGGGGAGTCCACGACCCAGTCCGTCGTCGCTGCCTCGATTCTGATTCTGGCGTCCGACTACTTCTTGAACCTTCTGATCCTCCGCTTCGTGTATTACTGAAGATGACGGCACCCGTCATTTCTTTGAGGAACGTCTACTACGCCTATCCGGGTACGGATGCCTACGCGCTTCGCGACGTCTCGTTCGATGTCACCGCCGGCACTACGGAGATCATTCTCGGAGGGAGCGGCTCGGGGAAGTCGACGATCCTCAAGCTCGTATTGGGTTTGATCAAGCCGGAGTCCGGCGTGATCGAAGTCGACGGCGAAGATATCAGCGGCATGGAGGAGCCCGACCTCATGAGGATTCGGGCGGTGATCGGCATGGTCTTCCAGGAGGGTGCGCTCTTCGATTCGCTGTCGGTGGCGGAGAACGTCGGCTTCCGCTTGCGCGAGCACGAGAGCCCGAGTGAAGAGGAATTCCGCGCTCGGGTGGGACGCATGCTGGGGTTTGTGGGCCTCGCAGAGTACTACGATCGAATGCCTTCCGATCTTTCCGGCGGGCAAAGGAGAAGGGTCGCGGTCGCTCGCGCGATGGCTCACCGACCCGGGCTCATCCTCTATGACGAGCCGACCACGGGACTGGACCCGATTACCGGCTCGACGATTTGCGATCTCATCGTGAAATTGCGCGATCTGGAAGGTGTGACTTCCGTTCTCGTTACGCATCAACTTCGCGACGCGTTCCAGGTCGCGCAAAGCTTCGCCATGCAGAAGAACGGGGAGCTCAACTACAACCAGATCGACGAGCTCGATCTTCTGGTGGGGACGGAATTCCTCGTCTTGAACGAAGGTCGGATTGTCTTCCGCGGAAGACAGAAGGATCTCTGGGAAACGGACGATCCCTACGTGCGCCAGTTCTTATACGGGCAGGCGCCGGCGCTCTTGAATCAGAAACAGCAATTCACCTAGTGTCCTGTAGGAGTGGAAAGATATGCCAGCTAAGAAAACGATCACCTACGCGGAACTGCGAGTGGGCATCGTGGTCGCAGTCGCGCTCATGGTTGCGATGGCGGCGACGGTCTACATTACCCGGGAAGGCGGCTTGCCGTTCCTTGGCGGTCAGTACACGGTCTATAGCTATCTCCGGGACGTTAACGGGCTCAAGGCAGGAGCACCGATCCACCTCTCAGGCGTGGAGGTGGGATCGGTGCGGGATGTCGCCTTCGCCGGCCCTGACGAGCCCGCTCCCGTCCGGGTGGTGATGGTGCTCCGAACCGACGTGCAGGATCGCATCACGACCAATTCCCTCGTGACGGTGGGCAGCCTCGGCGTACTCGGCGAGAAAATGTTGGATGTCGATCCGGGGCCGCCCGGTGGCGTCCCGATCGAGGACGAAGGCCTCGTGCCGGGTCAGGCCGAGGGTGATCCCATCAAGGGCATCATCTCGGATGCTTCCACCACCATGAAGGACGTGCGCGATCTGGCCGCGGAACTTCAGCAGGGAGAGGGAACTCTCGGAGCCCTTTTGAAGAGGGAAGACCTTCACGACGAGTTGCTCGCGTTGATCGGAAAGGCCGAAGACGTCTTCGTGGCGCTCGACAGGATGGAGGGAACCTTCGGCAAGCTTATCCACGACCCCGGTATATACGACAACCTAAACGAGCTTTCCGTGTCGATGAGGGATCTCGTGAAGCGCATCGAGGAGGGCGATGGGACGATCAGTCGTCTGGTGAACGACCCCGAGATCGGGCGTTCGCTTGCCCGCACGACGGAGAACCTCGCTCTTCTCACGCAACGGCTGGACGAGGGAGAGGGAACCTTCGGCGCGTTGCTCCGTGAGCGCGAGTTCTACGACCGTCTTGACTCGCTCGCGGCGAACATGAACTCGATTACTGCCCGACTAGACCGAGGCGACGGCACCGCCGGCCAACTGCTCCACGACCGCGAGCTCTATGAGAACCTCAACAAGACCGCGAACGAGCTTCAAGGCCTCATCGGGGACATCAGGAAGGATCCGAGGAAGTATCTGAGGATCAAGGTAAGCCTGTTCTGATCCAAGAGTCCATCTTCATCAGCGGCGAGAGAATGTCCGAGCGACGCGAGGACGGGTGACGACGCGTCAGTTTTTGGCTGGTTGTTTTTCCCGCTCATCGTGGCGGCGGAGTGCTTCCATCATGAACTCGGTCGTGGAGCGCACGCTCGCTATGTTGCTGCGAATGTTGGAGCGCACGAAGTGGAAGCGCCCCTTGCGAACGGGGATGAGCCTATAAGCGGCGAACTCTCCCTTGAGCTCATCGGAAAAGCATCCGCAGATATAGCCGTCGAGCAGGTGAATTTCGCCTGTGAACTCGCCTTCGATATGAAGCACTCCGGTCGCCTGGTTGGCTTCGAGCATCTGAAGAATATCCGTGCTCTTGAATCGGGCAAGGTCTCCGGAAAGCTCGCCAGGCTGGTTGCGACGGTGATGGGTGATGAGGCGTTCGCAGCGATAAACGAGCTCCCGCATGCTGAAGGGCTTTAACAGGTAGTCGTCCGCGCCCGAGCTCAGGGCATCGAGTCTTTCCTCGGGAGTGATGGCTCCAGAGAGAATGAGCACTGGAAGGGTTAGGAGGTCGGCTTCGGATCAGAGAGCTCGGACGAGCTCCAGGCCCCCCGCGTCACCTGGCAAGTCGGCCTCGCAGACGACGATATCGGGGCGTTCGCGGCGAGCGACCTCGAGGGCGTTCGCGGCATCGACGGCGTTCAGAACTTCGAGCTCCGAGCGGACGAAATAGCCCTCGACTATTCGAGCAAGCTCGGTATTGGGCTCTACGAGGAGAACTCGATAGTGTGACATCCAGGATCCGACACTAAATTCGAAAAAAGCCGTGCGCGCGAAGTTTTATTGTAAATGGGCGGAAGAGAGGGTGTCAAACTGGAGGGTCGAGCTAGGCCTTGAAAGGTCCCGAATCGAAGTGTTATTCTATTTTTACGAGTCAAAGTCAATCCGAAGACGTTAATCACTGTCCACATCAAGACCCTCCATGGGTCTGTCCGAGCAATTCGCTAACATGATCGAAAGTTACGGCGCAACGGACGTAGGGCTTCGACGCAAGCTGAACGAGGATAGTCTGTTTCTCGACGATGACGTCGGACTCTTCGTCGTCGCAGACGGCATGGGTGGCCACAATGCCGGTGAGATCGCCTCGCACCTCGCCGTGGACACCGTTGCCAATTTCGTGCAGCGATCTCGAGCGGAAGATGAGATCACCTGGCCCTATGGAGTAGACCCGACCCTCTCCTTGAATGCGAATCGGCTATTGACGTCCGTCATGCTCGCCAACAAACGCGTCTGGAAGGAGGCGGACAATCGTCAGGATTATACCGGCATGGGCACGACGATCGTCGCCGCCCTCGTTGACGATTCAAGTATCAGCTTCGTCAGCGCCGGGGACAGCCGAGCCTACCGTCTGCGGGCGGGGGTCTTCGAGCAGATGACGGTCGACGATTCCTGGGTTCAGGCCGCGGTCGACGAGGGCGTATTGCTTCCCGAGGAAGCCGAGACCCACCCGATGAAGAACATCATCACCAAGGCCATCGGCGCCAAAGAGAACCTCGAGCTTTCCGTCGAGGAGCACGAAATGCAGGACAACGACCTCTACATCATCTGCTCGGACGGTCTGCACGGGATGATCCCGGAGAAGGGACTCACCGAATTGGTATTGACCTCGAATGGCTCGCTCGACTGCCTGGTGCGATCACTCATCGAGACCGCCAATCGCAACGGCGGTAAAGACAACGTCACCGCCGTCGCGCTGCGCTATCGCGCGAGCTCGCCGTCATAGAAAACGCAGCTCGTTTCAAGCGGCTGGGGTTCACTCCAGCTCGTCCCCACCTTCGTAGGCTGTTAAGCTCTTTCCGGCATCGTGATCATCAACAACGCCAACCTCGTCACTCGATGGGCCTCGCAGCCCTTGATCGAAGGCGCTCTCATCGCCATCGAAGGAAAGACCATCGTTGATTTCGGTCCGATGGGCAAGCTCATCGATCGATACGACGATCCAGACGTTTTCGACGCGCGGGGTCGGCTCGTCGTGCCGGGAGCCATTGACGCGCATAGCCGGCTCTACCGTAGCCTGTCGTGCGGGATGCCACACGAGGGGATCCATCCAAGGAAGCTCTCGCGAGATGCGGGAGCAAATCTGGTGGCCGTTGGAGGACGCTCTTGACGAGACCGCGAGCTATTGGAGTGCTCTCGCGAGCCTTTTGGACTCGGTGCGCCACGGGGTGACGACCGTTTTTGCTTTCCACGAAAGCCCCGGATACGTGGAAGGAAGTCTTGACGCATTGGCACGCGCCTTTGCCGAGGTGGGCCTGCGAGGCTCGCTCGCCTATGCGGTCTCCGATCGTTCTCCCTCCCAGAGCGCTCTGTAGGAGAACGTGCGTCATATCGAGCGGACCCGGGCGGCTTCGAACGAAATGATGACGGGGCTCGTCGGGCTCCAATCTTCGAACGCAATCGGTGAGGACGTCCTTAGGACCGCTGCCGAGACCGCGGGCAGGCTGGGAAGCGGACTTCACGTCTTCCTAGCCGAAGGTCGGGAAGAGCTCGATGCCTGTCTTTCCGCGCACGGGGTAACCAGTGTCGGAAGACTCGAACGCACAGGGGTTCTGGGTGGCAACGGACTCCTCGCTCATGCGGATCACTTGCTTGCCGAAGACGAGCCGTTGCTCCGAACGCGAGGGATGCGAGCCGTTCTCTGTCCTCAGGCCGCCGCGCTCGGAGGCCATGGGTCGGGGGACCTGACTCGGTTCGCTTCAGCCGGTCTGGCCAGTGCTCTTGGTACGGATGGGCTTCCCGGTGGACTCGCGGAGGCTTTCAGGGTGGGCGCGTTGCGCCAGCGCGCGACGGGGACGGACGTTCCCGACGCGATTCGCCTCGCCTACCGGGCCGCCTTCCTCGAGAATGCTGAATTCGCGTCATCGCACTTCGGCCGACCGCTCGGGCGAGTCAAGCCGGGAGCACGGGCCGATCTCGCGATTCTCGACTACTGGCCCTCCACTCCTTTAGAAGAGGCGAACGTGGCTCACCATATGTTCTGGGGCGCTGCCATGGCTCCTGTCCATACAGTCATTGTCAATGGAAACATTCTGTATCAAAATGGGGTTTTTCTCGGGCTGGACGAGCAACGTTTGAAGGCGCGCGCCGCGGAGGTCGCTCGCCGTGTTTGGGAGCGAATTTGAATGAAGAAGTCAGCCGGATATCTCCTCGTGATTCTCATCAGCGCCGGATGCGGAAGCGATCGCTCGCCGGTCCGTCCTGACGTAGCGGCCGGAGCGGCCTCCGGAGGCGACGTCGCTCTCGGTGCCGGGCAGGTGTCGCGTCAGGTCGCGGATGATTTTCCGTTCAAGAAGATTCTCTGCTTCGGAGACAGCATCACTCTCGGCGTGACTCTCTCGAGTCCTTCGATTCTCGACGGTGTACGAACCGAGCTTGCCCTCGTGGAGGGCTACGTCCCGAAGTTGTGGCGCCTGCTCGAAGCGAAGTATGGAACAGGGATAGAGCTCGTCAACGCAGGAATCGGGGGGGAAAACACTCGCGAGGCCCTCGAACGGATCGATACTGAGATTCGTCTGCACAGGCCCAACCTCGTTCTCGTGATGCACGGGATCGTCGACATCAACAGCGAGTTCCCGCGCTATCCGATCGTGCGCTCCAACCTGGCCGAGATGATTCGTATCGTCAAACTTCGGGGGGCGGTCGCCATTGCCGGCACCTACCCTCTAATCAACCCCGAGGGGTTTCGATCGTCGGGCGCCGCCAACATCCCGCGCCTCAACGACGTGATCCGCCAGGAGGCGAAGGGCAAGAACGCCCCCATCGCGGACCACGAGGCGACGGCCTCCGGCCAATACGCGGGGCAGGGTCCGGATGGGCTGCACCCCAACAACATCGGCTATGAGACCATGGCGCAAACGTGGTTCGATACGATCGAGCTCGTTTTGGAGGAAATGACGAGCTCCTGAAGACGGGATCTTGCGGCCTACTACCTCGCGCTACTTGCGAGTGACGACAATGATGATCTGCGACGTCCAGCCGTCGGGATCGTTACCGTCCGAGTCGTGAGGCCAATCGCGACCCTCGCCGTGGCGGCCATCGACCGACCATCCGTCGTTGTCCGCATCGTTGAAGAACCGCGCCAGATTCGTCATTGTCTCGTTGAAAGCGGCGACGTAGTCGGCCTCCGTGAACTCCTCGGTGACGCGATCGATCGCCTCTTGGAGATCGAAGCGGCCCTCCTCGTTGTTGAGCACCGTCGTCCCCTCGGTCAATGAGTCGACGCCGAGCAGAATCTGGCCGACGCGCACGTCGTCCGTGGAGCCCTCCGTCCATCGGGCGTCGTCGTTCGCTCGACGATAGACGGTCGTCAAGGTCTCGATCTGGAACAGCGACGCCGGAGGTGCGCTGGTCGTCGTGGTGGGAACAGTCGGTCGGGACGGCGAACTACCCCCGCAGCCTTGTAGCGCGAAGGACTGGGCGAGGATGGCCACCGATACGATGATTCTCTTCATGGTCGTTGCTACAAAATCGGCAAGTCAGAATATCAATTGGTTCATTGCGTCGCAAGATCCAGGAGTTAAAGTGACCCCCGGCTTTGCCGGGGGCCTATTCATAAGAGCCCCTCGAAGGGGCTGTTCATGAGCCCCCTAAAGGGGTCGATCTTGCTCCCCAACTACGAGCCCGACCAGTCCATATTCAGCTGGTCCAGACGTTGGTCCTCCTGCTCTTGGTCACGAATGTACTTGCGGACCATCTCTTCGTCCAAGCCTACGGTCGACACGAAGTAACCGCGTGCCCAGAAGCTTTCGCCGGTGAAGTTGCGTCTGCGTCCGTGGAAGTTCCGTGCCACCGAGATCGCACTCTTGCCTTTGATGAACCCCACCACGTTCAACACCGCAAACTTCGGTGGGATGCTGATGCACATGTGGACGTGGTCCGACATCAAGTGGCCCTCCAGAATCCGGGCCTCTTTTTGTTTCGCCAGCTCGTGGAGAATCTTTCCCAGATGCGTTCTGATTGCACCATACATCTTCTTCCTTCGGTACTTCGGGATGAACACAACGTGATATTTGCAGTCCCATCGTGTGTGGGATAGGCTCTTGTATTCTTTCACCTTGGTAGTCCTCCTTGTTTGGAAGTTCGCGCTTTCCAAGGAGGACTTTCTTTCCTACTTCCTTACACGGTCAAACCTCTGGGAGTCACCCCGGCAGAGCCGGGGGTTTACCTCAATGAATTAGAAAAATGGATTCAGACTAGCGCTCGCGCACCAGTGGTACGAAGACGACGGGGATGATCTCTTCCGTCTCCGTACTTCCGTCTCGAAGCTTTTCGATCCGGAGGAGCCTTTGAACCTCGTTACGGGGTCCTACTGGAATGACGAGAAAGCCCCCGGGCTCGAGCTGCTCGATGAGGGGCTCTGGAACGGAAGGTGCGGCGGCGGTCACCAGGATCGCGTCAAAGGGTGCATGTTCCTCCCAACCGATGTAGCCGTCTCCGGCCTTGGACGTCACGTTGTCGTAGCCGAGCTCGGCGAGGCGGCGCCTCGCCGTCTCCGCGAGCGAGGGGATGATCTCGATCGTATAGACGTGTGACGCGATCTCGGCCAGCACCGCGGCCTGGTAGCCCGAGCCGGTCCCGACCTCCAGCACGACGTCGTCCACGGAGAGCTGTGCGAGCTGGGTCATGAGCGCGACGATATAGGGTTGCGAGATGGTTTGTCCCTCGCCGATCGGAAGTGGGTGATCGGCGTAGGCGCGCGGGCGAAGAGCGAGGGGAACGAGCTCGTGCCGAGGCACCTTGCCCATCGCCTCGAGGACTCGCAAGTCCCGAATGTCACGGCCCTTGAGATGCTCCTCGACCATCCCCCGCCGGGCCTTCTCATAGCCCTTTTGGCTGGCGCAGCGACTGGCATAGAGCAAGAGCAACGAGAGACAAGCGGCGGCGAAAGCCAATTTTGAGGACATGAGCACTTCGACGAAACCTATCGTACTTTCGATCCAGCACAGAGACAATGGTGGAGGAGGGCTTTAGCCGCGTTCAGCCTAGAGGTGCCGACGAGCGGGGTCTCCAATTGTAGTAGTCTTGGTCCGAATGACGCGAATCCAGCATCCGAAGATCGACTCCGGCTTCGGGCTTGTGGAAGCCCTCTCGGTGCGCAAGGGTGACGTCGTGAGCCTCGTCGGCGCCGGTGGAAAAACGACCGTGCTCTTCGCCCTGGCGACCGAGCTTCGGCGACATGGCCTCTCGGTCGTTGCCACCTGCACGACGCACATGCAGGTTCCGACGACGGGGGTTACGGCTCCTCCACTGGTGGTGATCGACGAAGAGGACAATTGGCTGACCTCGGTGAAGAAACACCTCGCTCGCTATGGTTCGGTCACCGTCATCCAGGACCGGAAACGCGACGACAAGCTTCGCGGTCTGGAACCGATAATGCTCGACCCCTTGCGGAGCCTGGCCGACGCGGTCGTGATCGAGGCCGACGGCGCCAGGGGACGGTCCCTCAAGGCGCCGGCCGAGCACGAGCCAGCCATTCCCGAAGAGACGACCCTGACGGTCGTGCTAGTGGGCTTGGATGTGCTCGATCAGAGGCTGGACAGCGATCACGTGCACCGGCTCGAGGTGGTGGTGCAGCTTTCGGGTGCGGTACCGGGAACAGAAGTAACCGAGGACGTCGTCGTGGATTGCGTGATGCGCGGATACGTCCCGAAAGTTCCCAAGGGGAGTCGGCACGTCGTCTTTCTCAACAAGGCGACGGACTATCGACTCAAGACAGCTGAGCGCCTGGGAGAGAAGCTCCTCGCGACCGGCGCGGCCGAAGTCGTCTTCGGCCAGGCGGAAAAACCTCACGACTGCTTCTATCGCATGCGCGTTGCGGAACGCCCTTGAAGCTCGCCATCGTTCTCGCCGCGGGCGAATCCCGCCGTATGGGGCGGGCCAAGACGAGCCTTCCACTGCGGGGCAAGACCATGCTTGGCCGCGTCGTCGAAACCCTTCTGGCCGCGCCCTTCGATCGCCTGCGCGTTGTCGTTCCGCCCAAGGGCGCGCACGATCTCCCCGACGATCCGCGAGTCGAGATCGTCGAGAACGAGCAACACCGAGAGGGCATGGCGAGCTCGATTCGCCGCGGACTCGCCGATCTGCCCGCAGACACTGAGATGGCCGCAATCGCTCTCGGTGACCTTCCCTTCGTTCGCGTGGAGACGCTCAGACGACTCGTCGATACCATGACGTCAGAGAAGGCAGCGATCGTCTATCCGACCTACGAGGGCCGAGCTGGACATCCGGTTCTGTGGCACGCGCGGTTGTTCGAAGAGCTCGGGGCGTTGCGCGGAGACCGCGGCGCCAGGGAAGTCCTGGAGCGGCATCGTGAGCTGGCCATTGCGGTGTCTGTGGAGGACGAGGGCGTTTGCCTCGACATCGATACACCGGCTGACTATTCTAGGGCGATCTCTCGGCGCTCTCGCAGGACGGTTTTCGCGGAGCTGCAGGACGCCAATCAGCGGGGGGAGTCTGTTGCTCTGGTGACGATTCTCGAGACTCAGGGCTCGACACCGCAGAAAGCGGGCGCGAAGATGGTTGTGGGGCGAGACGGTCGCCTGAGGGGAACGGTCGGAGGCGGTTGTGTCGAGAACGAGATCCTGTCACGCGCTCGTCGTGCGATCGAAACGAGGCGATGTGAGATCGAAGAGTTTGATTTCAACGCTGACGAAGACGAGAACGGTCTGATTTGTGGAGGCTCGATGAAAGTGTTTATCGAACCCGTGATCCCTCCTCCGCGCCTCTTCGTGATCGGCGCTGGACACGTCGGCATGCCCGTGGCCCAGGTCGCCAAGCTCGCGGGGTTCGAGGTGACCGTGCTCGACGATCGTGTGAAATATGCTAATCGCGAGCGTTTTCCTGAAGTCGAGGTCGTGGAGGCTGGCCCCATCCCGGCTCTCGCTGACAAGTTTGACTACGGCGACAACGCTTTCGTAGTCATCGTCACGCGTGGTCACAAGGAAGACGAGGAGGCGCTTCGTACCTTCATCGAGAAGGAGACAGCCTACCTCGGGCTTATCGGAAGCGTGGCGAAGCTTCAGAAGCTCTTCCGACGGCTCGAGAAGGACGGCGTGCCGCGCGAGCGGTTGGATCGGGTCCATTCACCGATGGGACTCGATTTGGGAGGCTCGTCGCCCGGCGAGATCGCAGTGTCTATTGTCGCGGAGCTTCTCGCCGTGAAATATCAAAGAACCGGGAGATCCATGAGATCGACGGAGCGCCAGGAGTTTTTCGGGAAGGTGTGATATCGCCGGTGTCTGCCCTTCAAGCTCCTCGTTCTTCGAACCAGCGGACTGCGACTCGCACGACTTCGGCGGAGTTCGCCAGGTCGAGTTTGTCCTTGATGTGCGCGCGGAAGGACTCCACCGTCTTCGGGCTGACTTTGAGGCGCTCGGCGATCTCGTTGACCGAAAGCCCGCGCCCAAGCCATTGGAAGACCTCGAGCTCGCGGTCGCTCAACTGCTCGATGCCCTCGCTAGCGCTACCCCCGACCATGCGACGCAGAATGCGCGCACCCATACGCTCGCTGACGTAGACTTCGCCGGCGAGCACTCTGCGGAGCGCAGTGAGCATTTGGCTCGTAGCCGCCTCTTTCATGATGTAGCCGTGCGCTCCGGCTTTGAGAGCTCTCTCCGCGTATACCGCCTCGTCGTGCATGGATAGCACGAGCAAGGGTGTATCGGGACGCCGCCTTTTCAGCTCCTTGATCAGGGCGACTCCGCTCGATCCCTCCAGCATGAGATCGACGATGGCCACGTCGGGCTCTAGTGAGTCCATGGCCTCGGCGGCGCTCGCGGCATCGTGCGCTTCGCCGCAGACTTCGAGATCGTCGACCTGCTCGATGAGCTGAGTGAGTCCTTGGCGCACGATCGGGTGATCGTCCACGATGAGCACCCGTGCCGCTTTCGTCGTTGCCACAACCACCTCAGGACGGACGAGAGTTGGAGTCGGTCTCCTGGACGATCCGTACGCCGGCGCTCGCGCCGAGTCGTGTCGCACCCGCTTGGACCATCTCTTTGGCGGTCGCCCGATCGCGAACGCCGCCCGCCGCTTTGACTCCGATCGCCTCGCCGACGACTTCGCGCATCAGAGCGACATCTGCGACGGTGGCTCCGCCAGGACCAAAGCCCGTCGAGGTTTTGACGAAGTCGGCGCCGGCGGCCGCAGCGAGCGTACACGCCTTGATTTTCTCCTCCCGAGTCAATAGCGCGGCCTCGATGATCACCTTGCTCAAGGCACCGTATTCTTGGCAACCTCGCACGACGCCCCTTATGTCTTCCTCGACGGATCTGTAGTCACGCGACTTGAGGGCGCTGATATTGATGACCATGTCGACTTCACTGGCGCCATCGAAGATGACGCGCCTCGTTTCATAGGACTTGACGTCCGGCGTATTGGCTCCGAGCGGGAAACCTGCAACGGTGCAGACCCCGACCCCCGTGTCCCGTAGCGTCTCGGCAGACAGGCGCACCCAGGTGGGCTGGACGCATACAGTCGCGAAATGGAACTCGGTGGCTTCCGAGCAAAGCTTGCGGATCTGTCCCTCAGTCGCGTCGGGCTTGAGCAGCGTGTGGTCGATCAAGGACGCGAGGCCCGCGTGAGGCGCTGCCGCCGTTAGCCCGAACCGAGAAACGCCTCCCGCCACGAGAGGTCGCATGACATCGGGGCAACGCCCATCCTCCAGTTGGTGACAACTGCATGGCGGAACCGTGCCGCCCAACCGGGCGACCACCGCGTCGGTGATCGCTTCCGTGAGTCGTTCCAGATCGATGGGCATACCCTAAACCGGTTGATAGTACTTCTTTTCGATGCCCTCGATCTTCGCGACTCGGGCACGGTGTCGTGGCTCGGTGTGCTCCGCGGTGAGGAAGACCGAAACGATCTTTCTCAGATTCTCTGGCGTAATCACCCCCGATCCGAGCGTCAGGACGTTTATGTCGTTGTGCTCCCGGGCGTTTCTCGCCAAGTCTGCGTCGTAGCAGGCGCCGGCGCGGATCCCGGGGACCTTGTTGGCCGCGATCGCGGAGCCGGTTCCGACACCGTCGATGACGATGCCCTGTTTCGCCTGTCCCAATGCGACGGCAAGCGCCACCGCGTGGGCGAAATCGGGATAGTCGACGGAGTCCCGCGAGAAGGTACCGTAGTCCAGAAAGGATGCGCCGACCTCACCAAGGTAGTCTTTGAGGTTCCCCTTCATCTGGAAACCACCGTGATCGGAACCAATCGCGATGCGAACGCTCTCGATCGACTTCGATTTCTTCCTGGATTCGACGACGCGGATCTTCTTCTTCTCGATCCACTCGCGCGCGATATCGGTCAGTATCGTGTCGGGCGGAACGTCGAGAAGACTTCCTTCTGGTAAATAGTGGACGTCCTCTCCGGTCAGAATGCGGCGTTTCGTTTCAGACACCGCTGTTGAGCCTATGGCGGGGAGCGGATCGGTGTCAAGACGAGACGCCGGCAAAACCGCGTTAGAATATCTCGGTGTCGGCGAACCGCGCGGTCTGTTCTCCGTCGTCGTGAGTATCACGGTGAATCCTTAGGGCTTTGGGCGGGTCTTTTCGCCGTGCTAACATTTGGAGTGACGTGAATCACGAGCCGGACTATTTCGCCATTACCTTGCGTCTCGCTGGTGACGGTCCCAGCGAGGACGGCAAGGAGCGACAGCGATCGCTCGCCGCGGCGGGCTCCGTTCATGTCCTCATCTTCGTGGCCCTGGTCGTGGGCCCGATGATCGATTGGTTCCCGGAGCCGCCCTACGAGCCGGGAAACGTCGCCGTTCGCTTTCACGTGCCGGGGCACGGTCCCGGCCGCGGTGGAGGTGGCGGCGGATCGGGTGGCGAGCGCATCAGTGCATACATTCCGGCGAGGCTCGTCGAGCCGCAGCCGCCGGACGTCGAGCCCGAGCCGAGGCGCGCGCCCGTGGCGCCTCGAAAACCGCGTCCTTTGAACTACGACGACTTGGAGGTTCCAGATCTTCCGACCGATACGGATGTCCTCTTTGAGGGAGTCTTCTCTCCGGACGCCACGGACGTTCCTGGACTCTCGTTGACCGACGCTCGCGACTTCGGAGGACTGGACACGACGCCTTCCTCAGGCACTGGTGGCGGGATCGGCGGCGGCACGGGCACTGGAGTCGGCACCGGTGAAGATTGGGGAGGCGGGCCCGGTCGTGGCGGTGGATTCGGGGGCGGCGACTATCGGCCTGGAGGTTGGGATATCGAGCCAGCGCTCGTTTTCCAGCCTCCCTACCCTCCCTATCCCGATCGAGCCAGGGAGAAGATGGTTCGCGGCGAAGTTATTCTCGAGATTCTCGTGAAGCTCGATGGCTCGACCCGCGTCCTGAAAGTCATCAAGTCGCTTCCATATTGCGTCGAGGTGGCCAAGGAGCATGCGAAGCTCTACCGGTGGAAGCCTGCCCTCAAGGACGGAAAGCCGATGGAGACCTGGGGTACCATCACCGTGAAGTTCGATCTCCTCTAACAATCGAAGAGCTGAGCCTGAAGTCGCGGCCGATCATGCCTCTCGAAGTTCTCATCGAAGAAGACGCCATCGCCGCTCGTGTGAGCGAGCTCGGCCAGCAGATCTCGTCCGACTACCATGGCAAGACGGTCCACCTCATCTGCGTGCTCAAAGGCGCCTATACGTTTCTCGCCGACCTCGCGAGGGCTATCGAGGTGCCGGTGACGGTCGATTTCCTCGCCGTCTCCTCCTATGGGAAGGGAACGAGCACGAGCGGCGAAGTGCGGCTAACGAAAGATCTGGACGCGTCGCTCGAAGGCAAAGATGTCATTGTCGTCGAGGATATCGCCGATACGGGCCTGACGCTGAACTACCTGCTGAATCTCCTGCGCTCCCGTCGCCCGGCGTCGCTCAAAGTAGCCGCGTTCCTCTCGAAGCCCTCCCGGAGACAGCTAGACGTTCCTGTCGACTACGTCGGCTTCGAGATCCCGGACCGTTTCGTCGTCGGCTACGGCCTCGACCACGACCAGCTCTACCGCGACCTCCCTCATATAGCGGCCGTAGATTAAAGATCCCTCTTGTCGAAGGCGTAGGGAAGGAGCTCGCCGAGCGTCGTGCTCTTCGTGTGGCCACGGCTCGTCACCATGTGCACGACGACGTCGCCGCAAAACTCCCACAGAAGCTGACGGCAGGCGCCGCATGGCGGGGTAGGTCTCCGAGCGGCGGTAACGACGACGACCTCGACGAACTTCCCTGCGCCTTCGGAAAGAGCTTTCAGAAGGGCCACCCGTTCGGCGCAGATGGTGAGGCCGAGCGTGGCGTTCTCGACGTTGCACCCTGTGTAGACTTCGCCGTCTGTCGTCCTGAGAGCGGCACCTACTTTGAAGCCGGAAAAGGGCGCGACGGCACGCCGCCGAGCTGCACGCGCTGCTCTCACCATCGATGGGTCGGGCCTGCCGCTCATATCGACGTTCTTACGAGAGCTTGTGGAGGGTAGGCAGGAGCTCCGAGAACAGCTCCAGGACCACGGAACGTACTCGGTCTCCGGTCTCCAAGACCTCCTTATGGTTCAGCTTCTGCGGCAGGATCCCAGCCGCCATGTTGGTCACACAGGATATGCCGAGTACCGAGACCCGCATCTGATTTGCGGCAATGGTCTCGAGCACGGTGGACATGCCAACGACATCGGCTCCAAGCGTGCGCAGCATACGGATTTCGGCCGGGGTCTCGAAGCTCGGACCGAGGAGCCCTGCGTAGACCCCCTTTCTCATGTTGAGCCCGATTCGCCGCCCCGCCTGCTCACAAATGGTGGCGAGCTTTTTATCGTAGGCTTCGCTCAAGTCCGTAAAGCGGGGCCCGAGCTCAGCGAGTTCGGGCCCCGCGAGTGGGTTGAGCCCGGTCAGGTTGATGTGGTCGGTTAGGATCATCAGCTCGCCGGGCTTGAACGCAGTATTGATCGCGCCTGCGGCGTTGGTGAGCACTAGCTGCCGGACCCCGAGCGTCGCGAGCACCCGGGCCGGGAAGACGACCTCGGAAGCCGAGTATCCCTCGTAGGCATGCACGCGTCCCGCCATCGCAAAGACGGCCGCACCCTTGAAGGTCCCCGCAAAGAGCGCTCCCGTGTGGCCTACGACACTCGAGCTCGGGAAGTGGGGGATGTCGCTATAGGGGACGTGGGTCGCGTCTCCGAGAGACTCCGAGAAAGCCCCCAAACCGGAACCCAGCACTACCGCCACGGTGGGACGAAGCTTCGTGCGAGAGCCCACGTAAGTCGCTGCTTCGCGAATGTCCGCTATGACGCTCATTGGCTCAATTCAGCAGACCGGCGATCGTCGCCGTCATGAAAGTGGCGAGCGAGCCTCCCAGCACCGCGCGAAGGCCGAGTCGGGCCAGGTCCTCCTTCCGGCCGGGAGCGAGCGCTCCGATGCCGCCGATCTGGATCCCGATCGATCCGAGGTTGGCAAAACCGCACAGCGCGTAGGTTGCGATCAGCTCCGACCGTGGCGATATCAACGACTGGTCGATCAGCTCGCCCAGCGAAGCGTAGGCCACAAACTCGTTCAGGATGAGCTTTTGGCCGAAGAGGTAGCCCACGGTTCCTGCCTCGGACCAGGGAACTCCCATGACAAAAGCCAGGGGAGCGAAGAACCAAGCGAAGATCTGCTCGAGCGACAGCCCGAATGACGCCAAGGGCCAGTTGACGAGCGCGATGAGCGATAGAAAAGCGATCAGCATGGCGACGATGTTGAGCGACAGCGTCATGCCCGTCCCGGCGCCCTTGGCAGCCGCATCGATGATGTTGACCTCGCGCCTCTCGATCGTGAGCTTCACTTCGCCTTTGGTGAGGGGCTCGCCCATTTCGGGCACGAGCATTTTGGCCATGAGCAGCGCGGCCGGGGCGTTCATGATGCTTGCGGCCAGGAGGAACTGAGCCTCGACTCCCATGGCGATATAGGCGCCGAGCACGGCGCCGGAGATGGTGGCCATACCTCCAATCATGAGCGTCGCGAGCTCCGAATAGGTCATCTTCTCGACGTAGGGCGCGATGACGAGCGGCGCTTCGGTCTGTCCCATGAAGACGTTGGCCGCAGTCGAGAGGGACTCGGCTCCGCTCGTCCGCATGGTTTTGGACATGGTCTTCGCCATGAGAAGAACGACCTTCTGCAGAATGCCCAGGTAGTAGAGCACCGCGAAGAGTGAGGACAGGAAAATAATGATCGGCAAGGCCTTGGTCGCGAAGATGAACCCGAAACTCGGATCGTTCACGAGCTCGTCGCCGAAGACGAAAGCGCTACCGGCGTTGGCCTGGTCCATGATCTTCGTGACGATCTTGCTGATCGCTGCGAAGATCCCGACACCAATCGCCGTCTTCATCACGAAGAGCGCGAAGACGAACTGGAGAGTCAATCCCCAGCCAACCGTGCGCCACTGAATTGCAGAACGCTTCATTGACAGACCGTAGGCGATACTCAGGATGACGAGGAGGCCGAGGATTCCGATGTATCGCTCCATCAAGACGTCCTTTCTTGTTCCACCACGCGATGAACGAGCTGGATTTCGAGAGGCGCGGCCTCTGTAATGTCATAGGCGCGCCTGAGCACATCTTCGGCCTGCTCGAGTCGAACGTCTTCGTTGTAGTGACAAGTCACGAGCGGGTCTCCTTCCCGGACTTCATTGCCGATCTTCTTGTGAACAACCAGACCTGCCGCGGGGTCGATTGTGTCCTCTATGCGTTGGCGGCCCGCACCGAGAAGCATCGCCGCCGTTCCCACCGCCTCCGTATCGATGGCGTTCACGAATCCACGCTTCGCGGCACGAACAGGCTTCGACAGCCGTGCTCGGGGCAAGCCGGCCGTATCCGCGACCCGTGGATCCCCACCCTGTGCGCGCACCATTTCGACGAACTTCTCGAGCCCTCGTCCAGAAGTGAGCTCCGCCCGAGTCTGTCGCTCTGCCTCCTCGAGAGAAGGCGCCACGCCCCCCAGAACGAGCATATGTGCCGTCAAGAGCACCGCAAGCTCTGTGAGATCGTTGGGCCCTTCGTTCTTGAGCACGGCGATCGACTCCTCGACCTCGAGTGAGTTTCCAACCAGCTCTCCCAGCGGCTGGCTCATGTTCGAGATGAGAGCGACGGCTTGCCGTTTCATCCGCGCCGCCGTCGAGAGCAGGAGGCGAGCGAGCGCTTCCGCATCATCGACGGTTTTCATGAAGGCGCCGCTGCCGGCTTTGACGTCGAGGACGAGCCCGGAGACGCCTTCAGCTAGTTTCTTGGAAAGGATGCTCCCAGTAATCAGGGGCAAGCTGTCGATTGTGGCCGTGACGTCTCTGAGCGCGTAGAGCTTTCGGTCTGCGGGGGCGATGTCGTCCGTCTGACCCACGATCGCGCAGCCGACAATCTTGACGACGTCGTGGAACCGCTTGCGGTCGAGGCGGACATCGAATCCAGGGATCGATTCGAGCTTGTCGAGTGTACCTCCCGTGTGGCCGAGCCCGCGCCCGGTGATCATCGGGACCGCGAGTCCGGCTGACGCGGCCAGAGGCACCAAGACGAGCGAGGTCTTGTCGCCGACTCCACCGGTGCTGTGCTTGTCGATCTTCGCCGCCTCGACGTCGGAAAAATCGAGCGTGACCCCGCTCTCGAGCATTCTTCGCGTGAGCGAGTGCGTCTCGTTCTCGGTCATGCCCTGGAGACAAACGGCCATGAGGAAGGCGGAGATCTGGTAGCGAGGGATCTCGCCCGAGGTAAAACCCTCGACGAGGAACAGAATCTCCTCGTCACGGAGCTCCATTCCGCTCCGCTTTCGCCGCAGAATATCGACCGTTCTCATGTCGAAGGGGTATGATGATACATCATGACTTTGCATCGTGTGGCCCATCCTTTGATCGAAGATGCAATGGCTGGACTCCGCGATGAGAGCAGTGAGCCCGAGTCCTTTCGGCGCCTCGCCAAGCGGGTCATGACGCTCCTGGTTTTCGACGCCTCTCGCGACCTCCCGAGCCGACCCCACCGGATCCGCACGCCACTCGAGGAAACGGAAGTTTCGCACCTCGAAGCCGAAATCGTCCTCGTTCCAGTGCTTCGCGCGGGGATGGGGATGCTGGAGGTTCTCCTCGATATCTTCCCGAAAGCCACCGTCGGCTATGTCGGCCTCGAACGGGACGAAGAAACGGCCGTGGCAAGGCAATACTATAGGAAGCTCCCCGACCTGTCGGATCGCCATGTCTTTCTGCTCGACCCGATGCTTGCGACTGGCGGCTCGGCCGTCGCCGCCGTTCGTCTCCTTCGGGAGCAGAACGCGCGTCACGTCCGTCTCCTCTGCGTCGTCGCGGCTCCGGAGGGGATCGCGAGGCTCGCAAAAGACTGTCCCGGGGTCGACATTTACGCCGCCGCGGTGGACCGGGCTCTCGACGAGAATGCATTCATCGTTCCCGGCCTCGGGGATTTCGGCGATCGTCTCTACGGCACGCGCTGATGGGTATAGAATTGAAAGGTTATGCCAGCTAGGGAAGCTTCCCAGAGCTCGAGAACGAGCCTTACCGCGATCCCGGCCGCAGTTTCGGGATGGCTCATGCCAGGCCTCGGCCACTTGATGCTGGGACGACGAAAGAGGGGAGTGGCGTTCTTCGCCGTCGTCGTTTCGATGTTCGCTCTCGGGCTGTTCTTGAAGGGTGAGCTGGTCCCGCTGGATATGAGCCAGCCTCTGATGTTTCTCGCGGGGCTGGCCGAAGTTGGCGTGGGACTTCCGTACTTCGTCGCGAAGCTCACGGGTCTCGGAGGGGGCGAGGTTACCGCCGTGACCTACGAGTACGGCTACACCTTTTGCATCGTAGCGGGTCTGCTGAACGCTCTGATCGTGCTCGACGCCTACGACGTCGCGGTCGGGAGGAAGTCTTGACGAGTCATTTCCTCGTATTGAGCGTCTTCGCGTTCTTCGTGTCAATTGCTTTTGCGCTCTTGATGCGCGATGAGCCGAAAGCGCAATGGAAGTTCGGGCTCTACGCGTTTGTTTGCTTCGTGGGATCTGCTTTCCTGATTGGTTGGTTGATGTTTCCCTTCCCATCGTGAGCGGAAAGCCGGACTTGTTCGCAGTCGCGCGCTGGTGGGGTCCGGCACTGGCCTATATGAGTTTCATTTTTTTTATGTCCGCCAATCCGGTACCTGACGCCTTGGGTGTCGCGCCGGACTACGTCTTGCACGCTGGCGGCTATTTTGTGCTCGCATTGCTTGCGGTCAGGGCCTTCGCGAAAGGGCTTGCCCATGAGCCCACGAATACCGCGGTCTTCGCCGCGCTCGCGCTGACGATCCTCTACGGGCTTAGCGACGAATGGCACCAAGTCTACGTCCCCGGTCGGGACTCGAGCCTCGTGGACCTAGCGGCGGACGGCGTCGGCGCCATTCTGGCCGTCGCGACGCTTGGTCTATTCTGGAATTTGCGAGGGGTCTACGAAAGTGGGTGAGGCAATCTATTTCTTGGGCGGCGCTCGCACGCCCATGGGTGATTACGTCGGGCCATTGAAGGACCTTACTGCGGTCGAGCTCGGCGCGATTGCAGCCAGGGAAGCGCTGAAACGCGCTCGCGTCGACGCAGCTGACATCGGTCACGTCATCATGGGCAACGCGCAGCAAACGAGCAGCGACTCGATTTACGGCGCGAGGCACGTCGGGCTCAAGGCGGGCGTTCCGCAGGAGGTGCCGGCTCTCACGGTCAATCGTCTCTGCGGATCGGGAATCCAGTCCGTGGTCTCGGGCGCGCACTTGATGCAGGCCGGCGAGGCGAGAGCGGTCATCGCGGGCGGCATGGAATCCATGAGTCAGGCCCCCTTCGTGATCCGCGGGGCTCGAGAGGGCCTCCGCTTGGGTGCGGGCAAGCTCGAGGACTCTTTGATGGCAGCGCTTCTCGACTCGCACTGCAATCTGTATATGGCGAATACCGCCGACAAGCTGGCCGAGAAGTACGGCGTCACGCGTGAGGAGTCCGACGCCTACGCCCTTCGCAGCCAGCAGGCCGCGGCGGCCGCCTATGAGGCGTCTCGGATCCAAGAGGAGATCGTTCCCGTCGAGATCACGACGAAAAAGGGGAAGACCCAGTTCGAGGAGGACGACCATCTTCGCCCCGAAACGACTCTAGAGGGTTTGGCGAAACTGCGTCCGGCCTTCGGAAAGGGCGGGATGGTCACGGCGGGCAACGCGAGCGGCATCGTCGATGGCGCGGCGGCGCTCGTCGTCGCGACCGAGGAATTCGCCCGAGAGAAGAAGCTCGAGCCGATGGGGCGTATCGTGAGTTGGGCCTATACTGGAGTGCCACCGGAGATCATGGGCATCGGACCCGCTCCCGCGACGCGCGAGGCGCTCGAGAAAGCGGGGCTCACGCTCGACGACATCGGCCTCATCGAGGTCAACGAAGCCTTTGCTCCACAGTATCTCGCCGTCGAAAAGGAGCTCGGGCTCGACCGCGACAAGACGAACGTCAACGGCGGGGCTATAGCACTCGGCCATCCGCTGGGAGCGACGGGAACCCGTCTGTTGCTGACGCTTCTCATGGAGCTCCGTCGACGCGAGGCACGCTACGGCCTGGCGACCGCCTGCATTGGGGGCGGTCAAGGCATCGCGATGATCGTTGAAGCGCTCTGAGCACAAAGTGATGAACGACGAGACGATTGGGATTGTGGGGCTGGGCCTGATGGGCTCCGGCATCGCTCAAATCACGGCCGAGGCCGGCTTTCGCACCATCGTGCGCGAGGTCGACGACGACCGGCTCAGCAAAGCGATGAGCGCGGTCGATGGCTTCCTCGCGAAGGGGGTCTCGTGGGGCAAGCTCAGCGAGGATCGCAAGACGGAGATCCTCGCTCACATCGAGACGACGACGAAGCTCGAGGATCTAGCGCCGGTGGACTTCCTCATCGAGGCCGTGACGGAAGACCTCGTCGTCAAGACAGAGCTGTTTCGTGCTCTGGACTCGATCCTGAAGCCCGATTCGATCCGCTGCAGCAATACGTCGTCGCTCTGTGTGACCGAAATGGCCGCGGCGACTCGCTATCCCGAACGAGTCGTCGGCCTTCACTTCTTCAGCCCCGTTCCGTTGATGAAAGTCGTCGAGGTCATCCCCACACTGATGACGCTGCCCGAGGTGAGCGATCGCGTCACGGCTCTCGCGCGCTCGCTCGGCAAGACACCGATCCGCGCTCCGGATCGTCCGGGGTTCGTCGTGAATCGCCTCTTGGTACCCTACCTCCTCGACGCGATCCGCGCGCTGGAAGAAGGCGTGGGCTCGAAAGAGGATATCGACGCGGGAATGAAGCTCGGCTGTGGACATCCAATGGGACCGCTTGAGCTTCTGGACTTCGTCGGTCTCGATACCACGTATTACATTGCCAACATCATGTACGGCGAGTTCAAAGAGAAGCGGTTTTCCCCGCCCCCGCTTCTCAGACGTATGGTGCTGGCGGGCCGGCTGGGCAGAAAATCGGGGCGGGGCTTTTACGACTATTCATCATGAGCTTCGATAATCTGAGCCTAAAACAACGCGACGCCGTCGCTTTCCTGACCATCGACCGACCGAAGAAGCTGAATGCCTTGAACGAGGCCTCGATGGCGGAGATCGAAGATGCAGTGACTTCTTTGGGGGAGGACCCCGCCGTCCGGGCCATCATCGTGACCGGCGCGGGGGACAAAGCCTTCGTTGCGGGAGCCGATATCAAAGAGCTCGCGGAGAAGACAGCGCGGAGTGGCTACGCGACCGCTCTGAAGGGCCAGGCCATCTTTCGGAAGATAGAGTCCCTGGGCAAGCCCGTCATTGCCGCCGTGAATGGTTTCGCGCTCGGGGGAGGGCTCGCGCTCGCGGTCGCGTGCCATCTGCGGGTGGCCGCGGAGGGAGCCAAGATGGGACTCCCCGAAGTGACGCTCGGCGCGATCCCGGGCTACGGCGGGACACAGCGTCTTGCTCGTCTCGTCGGAAGGGGTCGAGCTCTGGAGATGATTCTAACCGGGCAAACTGTCGATGCGGTCGAAGCGCATCGAATTGGCCTCGTAAACCAGGTTGTAGCGGCTGAAGCACTGCTCGAGACGACGGAGGCGCTCGCCCGCAAGATGATTCGAAATGCCCCCCTCGCCTTGACCCATGCGCTTCTTGCCGTCGACCGCGGACTCGAGGCCGGACAGGACGAGGGAATGCTGGTGGAGGCGACGCTGTTCGGAATCTTGTGCGCGAGCGAGGACCTTCGCGAGGGTATGGGCGCGTTCCTCGAGAAGCGAGCCGCCAAGTTCGAGGGAAAGTAGTCCTCGCGGTGAGCAAAGTCTGGCAAGGAAAGCTGAACGGGAAAGGACAGCGCTTCGCCGTGGTCGTCGCTCGTTTCAATAGCTCGGTCACGGACAAGCTCCTCGAGGGGGCGCTCGAGGCTTTGAGTCGCGCGAAGGTCGATCCCGACGACGTGGAGGTCGTCCGCGTACCCGGCTCGTTCGAGATTCCTTTGACAGCGAAGCGTCTCGCGCAGGGTGGACGTTTTGCCGGCGTGGTTTGCCTCGCCGCGATCATCAAGGGCGGGACGCCCCACTGGGACTACTTGAGCCGAACCGTCACGGAGGCTCTCGCTCGCGTGTCGCTCGACACCGACGTCCCGGTCACGAACGCGGTGCTCACCACGGAGGATCTGCGACAAGCGCTGGATCGCGCTGGGAAGGGAAGTGACAACAAGGGCTACGACGCCGCGCTCGCGGCCGTGGAGTTGGCGGATCTCACCCGGCAATTGTTGGGAGAGGGCTGAGCGAGGGAGCGTCGTGGGCGCACGGAGAAAAGGGCGTGAGCTTGCGGTGCAGCTTCTCTATACCTGGGACGTCACGGATCACGGGGTTTTGGAGGTGCTCGAATCCGTCGAGACGCTCCATCGCGCAGGCGACGAAGCCAAGTCGCTAGCCCACGTGCTCTTCGAGGGAACGGTTCGGCGCGTTGCAGAGATCGACGCTCTCATCGCGGAACACTCCGAGAACTGGCGCGTCTCACGAATGGCCGTCGTGGATCGCAACGTCATTCGTCTCGCCTTGTACGAGTGGATGGAATTGGGAACCCCCAAGAAGGTCATCATCGACGAAGCGCTCGAGGTCGCGAAGCGCTTTTCCTCGCCCGATGCCGTCCATTTCGTGAACGGTGTTTTGGATGCCATCCTGATCGGAAGCAAGGCTACATCGGAGAGCTCGTAGTGGGAATCGAAGAGAGAATCGAAGAGGAACGACGCAAGAAACGGGAGGACATCCGCGCGCTCGGGGTTGATACCTACCCAGCAAAGTTCGAGCGCAGCGACACGGTCTCCCGCGCCTATGAGCGCTCGCGAGACAGGACGAAGGAGGAGCTTCTGGCGGATCCCGTCCGCGTCAAGACAGCTGGCCGTATCGTTGGTGCGATTCGAAGCTTCGGCAAGGCTGGCTTCGCCCACATCAGCGACGGGCAGGGCAGGCTCCAGGTCTACATTCGCAAGGATAGCGTTGCCGAGCCCGGCTTCGACGTGTACAAGAAGCTCGACGTGGGTGATTTCATCGGTGTCGAAGGTGTTCTGTTTCGGACGAAGACGGACGAGCTCACGCTGCAAGTCGAGGACTTGACCTTTCTTGCCAAGGCGTTGAGGCCGCTACCCGAGAAATGGCATGGGCTGACGGACGTCGAGATTCGCTATCGCCAGCGCTATCTCGACCTCATAGCCAATGAGGATGCCCGACGCACGTTCGTCACACGGAGTCGTCTGGTCCGGGAGATTCGTCAATTCTTCGACGAGCACGACTATGTCGAGGTCGAAACACCCATGCTACAGCCGATGGCGGGAGGGGCCGTGGCGCGTCCCTTCAAGACCTTCCACAACGCGCTCGGAGTCGAGCTTTTTTTGCGCATCGCTCCCGAGCTCTACCTGAAACGGCTTACGGTGGGAGGCATGGAAAAGGTCTATGAGATCAACCGTAACTTCCGAAACGAGGGAATCTCGACCCGCCACAATCCCGAGTTCACCATGCTCGAGTTCTACGAGGCCTATAGCGACTACGAAGACATGATGCGTCTCACCGAGGAGCTGTTCAATGGTCTTCAGGAGCGAGTGAACGGCGGGAGGCCGCTCACCTATGGGGAGAACGAGATCGATCTGACGCCGCCATTCCCACGAGTCCCGATGCTCTCCGCCGTTCGCGAGGCGCTTGAGAAGCGTGGTGTGCCGGTCGACCCTCAGGGCCTTCGGGACCGCAACCATCTTCTCGAAGTCAGTGGCAAGCTGAAGCTCGGTCTCGACAAGGGCGCCCCGTGGGGCAAGATTCTCGCAGGATTGTTCGAGGAGCTGGTCGAGCCGGCCTTGATCCAGCCGACCTTTATCATCGATTACCCGCTCGAGGTGTCCCCGCTTTCGAAAAAGAAACCCGGGGAGTCGGATCTCGTGGAGCGTTTCGAGCTCTTCGTTGGAGGTCTGGAGGTCGCCAATGGCTTCAGCGAGCTGAACGACCCGGACGACCAGCGAGCGCGCTTCGAGGGTCAGCTTCGAGAGAAGGCCCGGGGCGACGCGGAAGCCCACGAAATGGACGAGGACTACATTCGTGCTCTCAGCTACGGCCTGCCGCCGACAGGTGGGGAAGGGTTGGGAATCGATCGCCTCGCGATGCTCTTTACAGACTCGCCCTCTATTCGAGACGTGATCCTCTTTCCGCACTTACGCCCCGAATCCGGTCGTGATTCGAGTGGTGAGGAGCCGGGCCAGGCGTGACTCGAGCGGCATGATGAGCTTCGAGCTATCAATCGCACTGCGCTATCTTCTGGCTCAGCGCCGGCAGGTCTTCATCTCGGTGATTTCCTCAATTTCGACTCTCGGCGTTGTCGTTGGAGTCATGATCCTGCTCATTGCCCTCGCGATTCTGACCGGCTTTCAAGGTGAGCTTCGATCCCGAATCCTGGGTGCCGCGTCGCATTTGAGCATTTACCGCGGGGGAGGCGTGGCCTTCGAAGGCTACCGTGACGTTCTCGACGAGCTCGCCAAGATCGATGGGCTCGTCGGTGCGGCCCCGGTGCTCTATGGCAAAGCGCTCGTGTCGAGCGGGACGGGCTCCGCTCTGGTTACGCTCAAGGGGATAGACCCAAAGCTCGAGGGATCGGTCACCGAGTTCGATGCCAAGATGCTCGTCGGGAGCTTGAAACGACTCGCGGAGCCTGATGGGCCCGTCGCCGAGGTAGGGGGAGAAGACCTGACGGAAACGAAGCTCCCACCCATCGTCTTTGGTGATGAGCTGGCGATGACACTCGGCGTATTCAGCGGCGATACGGTGAAGGTGATGTCTCCCGAAGGGCACCTGAGTCCGTTCGGGATGCTGCCTCGCACGGGGACGTTCAGGGTGGTGGGGATCTTCAGACTCGGGCTCTACAATTTCGACAACTCCTGGGCGTTGCTCGATCTTCCCGACGCACAGCGTCTCATGGGTCTGGGGGACGAGGTGATGTACGTCGAGACGAAGGTCGAGGACCTCTATGGAGTCGAGGTGGTCGAGATCGCGGCTCTCCGAGCACTCGGAGAGGACTATGGCTCCATGAACTGGAAGGAGACCAATCGGAGTCTTTTCTCTGCGTTCTGGCTCGAGAAGATGGTCACGACCATCTTCATCAGCTTCATCGTCGGCGTCGCGGCACTCAACATAGTGGCGAGTCAGATCATGATCGTCATGAACAAGACGAGAGACATCGCCATCCTTCGCTCTATGGGAGCTTCCGCGAAGAGCATCATGTCGATTTTCATGCTGCAGGGAGCCATAATCGGTGTCGCCGGCACGGCCGTGGGGGCCGTTCTTGGCGTAGGCATCTCCTGGTTTCTGGACCGTTCACGTCTGATCAGCATTCCCGAAGACGTCTATCAGGTCGCTTTCGTTCCGTTCAAGCTTCTCCCGAGCGACTTTCTGCTCGTCGTCATCGCGGCCCCGCTGGTTTGTTTCCTCGCGACGCTCTACCCCGCTCGGCGTGCGGCGAGCCTCGTCATCACGGACGCTTTGCGTTTCGAGTAGGGAGAATGCTCCTAGAGGCCCGGGGAATTACGAAGAGCTATCGCTCGGACGGTCGAAGAGTCGATGTGCTGAGGGGGGTGGACCTCTCGATCGCCGAAGGTGAAATGGTCGCGATTGTGGGATCCTCGGGCGTGGGCAAGAGCACACTGATGCACGTTCTGGGCACACTCGATGTCCCCGACGAGGGGCAGGTTTTGCTCGACGGGCGCGATCTCTTCGCTATCGGGGAAGAGGAAAGAACTTCGCTTCGTAACGCGGCGATAGGCTTCATATTCCAGTTTCATCATCTGCTGCCGGAGTTCGACGCGGCCGAGAACGTCGCGATGCCGCTTTTGATCGCTCGCCGGCCCAGGGAGGAGGCTCTCGCTCGTTCGAGAGCCCTCCTGGACGGACTGGGACTTTCGGAACGACACGACCACCGGTCCGCCCAGCTCTCGGGTGGTGAGCAACAAAGAGTCGCGGTCGCGAGGGCCCTCGTCACCAGCCCCCGCCTCGTACTCGCCGACGAGCCGACGGGCAATTTGGACTCGAGGAACAGCCGCGAGATGGTCGCGCTCCTCAGGCGGCTCCACGAGGAACGCGGACTGACTTCCGTGATCGTGACTCACAGCGAGGCGGTTGCCGCGGTCTGCGATCGCGTGCTCCACATGGAAGACGGCGTGATGGTGATGTGAGTCGAATCCATCATGGCGGCTTGACCACTTTTTAGCTCTGCGTTCCGTTTCCATGATGACGATTCTGAACCTTTGGCTTAAGGACGGATCATGCTATCCTCGTTGTGTCAGGTCGGCCGGGGTCGAATTCGTCGAACTCCAGCCAACGCAACGGTTTATGCGCGTGTGGTATAATGCGATGCACGAGTTCTGGTGGAGGACATGTTCGAGCGATACACCGAACGAGCCAAGCGAGTCATCTTTTTCGCTCGCTATGAAGCCGCGCAGCTAGGTAGCAACTCAATAGAGACCGAGCATCTCTTGCTCGGATTGATTCGAGAAGGCAAGGGGCTCACGAGCCGCATCTTCGCGAAGTCGCATCTCTCGATGGAGAGCATCCGCAAGGAGATCGAGGGACGCATCGTCATTCGCGATCAGGTCTCCACCTCGGTCGAGATCCCGCTTTCGGCGGAGTCGAAGCGCGTTCTGACTTTTGCAGCCGAGGAGGCCGAGCGGCTCGTCCACAACTACATCGGGACGGAGCACATCCTTCTTGGAATTCTGCGCGAAGAAAAGTCCGTAGCCGCGACCATTCTTCACGAGCGCGGTCTGCGCATCAATACGGTCCGCGAGGATATCGTCCAGGAATTGAATCAGAAGGCCACCATGTCGAAGGCGAAGGAGACGCCGCTGCTCACGGAGTTCAGCCGTGATCTGACGGAGGCGGCATCGCGGGGACAACTCGATCCTCTGATCGGCCGGGACGGCGAATTGGACCGTTCTATTCAGGTTCTCTGCCGGCGGACGAAGAACAATCCGGTGTTGATCGGAGAGCCGGGCGTCGGGAAGACGGCCATCGTGGAAGGGCTCGCGAACAAGATCGTCCACGGCGACGTGCCGCTCTTTCTCGCCGACAAGCGAATCCTCGCGCTCGATATCTCTCTGATCGTGGCCGGAACGAAGTACCGGGGGCAGTTCGAAGAGCGCCTCAAGACCATCATGAAGGAGCTCACCGAGAACCCTAACGTTGTTATCTTCATAGACGAGCTTCACACCCTCGTCGGTGCCGGTTCGGCGGAAGGCTCCCTCGACGCGGCCAACATTCTCAAGCCGGCGCTGTCGCGGGGCGAGATTCAGTGTATCGGTGCCACTACGCCCTCGGAATATCGCAAATATATCGAGCGCGATCGCAGCCTCGAGCGACGCTTCCAGGGTGTCAAGGTCTCGAGCCCCACGGAATCCGAGACGAGGGAGATTCTGCAGGGTGTCAAGGAGCGCTACGAATCGTTCCACCACGTGAGCTACTCGGACGAGGCCGTCGATGCCGCCGTCTATCAGGCGCACCGTTACATCACCGACCGCTTTCTTCCCGACAAGTCGATCGACCTGCTGGACGAAGCCGGTTCGCGTGTCAAACTGAGGGCCTCGACGTTCTCGACAGAGTTCGCTGACCTGAAGAAGCGTATTCGCGTTATCGCCGACCGGATGGATCACGCGATCGCGAGCAAGGACTTCGAGCGGGCCGCGATGTATCGCGATGAGGAGATCACCCAGCGCCAGAGCTTGCAGTTCATTCGAGAGCGGTGGGAGCTCAAGAACTTCGACCGACCAGCTGTGGAGCGCCTGGATATCGACGAGGTCGTTTCACGCTGGACGGGGATTCCGCTGTCATCTATCAAAGAGGAGGAGAGCGAGAAGCTGCTCCGGATGGAGGACGAGCTGCACAAGAGGATCGTTAGCCAGCGGGAAGCCGTCTCGGGTCTTTCTCGCGCCATCCGCCGCTCGCGGGCAGGCTTGAAGAATCCCAATCGTCCCGTCGGCTCGTTCATCTTTCTCGGTCCAACCGGTGTCGGCAAGACCGAGGTGGCGCGCTCGCTTGCGGAATTTCTGTTCGGCACCGAGACGGCGCTGATTCGTTTCGACATGAGCGAGTACATGGAAAAGCACTCCGTGTCCAAGCTCATCGGCTCGCCCCCCGGTTACGTCGGTCACGAAGAGGGCGGGCAGCTGACGGAGAAGGTCAAGCGCAACCCCTATTGTGTAATTCTTCTGGACGAAGTCGAGAAAGCCCATCCCGACGTGTTCAACATCCTGCTTCAGGTGTTCGAGGACGGACAGCTCACGGATGGGCTCGGGAACACGATCGATTTCAAGAATTCCATCATTATTATGACTTCCAACATTGGAGCCCGCTACATCGAGAAGAAGGGGCGGGTGGGCTTCCAATCGAACGACGAGGACACGACCTCGGTTCGAATCCAGGATATGGTGATGGGCGAGGTCAAGAAGACCTTCAACCCGGAGTTCATCAATCGAATCGACGAGATCATCGTCTTCGATGCTCTGAACGACGAGGACCTGAGGCAGATCGTTGGACTTCTGGTTGGCCAGATGAACGAGGTCCTGAAGGACAAGAAGCTCGAGATCGCGGTTACCAAGGATGCGGTGGACTGGATCATCCAGGGCACCTGCAAAGATCGCTCTTACGGTGCCCGTCCGCTTCGCCGAGCGCTTCAGAAGTACGTCGAAGACCCACTCTCCGAAGCCTTCATTCGCGGTACCGTCAAACCTGGTCAACCTGTGGAGATTTACGCCGACGGAGACAGGCTTGGTTTGAGACAGACGGATCCGGTCGAGGAGCCACTGTCCGTCTGACAAAAGGGAATCTGTCATGCCCAACCGGAGATACTTCGGCATTCTCTTCTGCGTTTGCCTTCTTCCCGCATTTTTGGCGGCCCAGCAGAACAACATAGAGAAGATCGAGATTCTCGGAAATTCCGTTGTGGATTCCGAGACCTACAAGTTTCACCTCACCCAGAAAGCTGGGGACCCCTACGACCGGGACGCCGCGCTGGACGATTTCCAGAGGTTGTGGGCGACCGGCTTTCTCGATGACTTGAAGCTGGACGTTACCGACGGGGAGCGCGGCAAGATCGTCTCCTATAGCGTCGTCGAAAGGCCCCGGGTGGAGGCCCTCGATTTCGTCGGTTCCAAGGAGCTCTCGGCGAACGACATCGCGGAAAAACTCATCGAGGAAGATGCCGAGATTCCCGTCGCCTCTTTCTACGATCCCGCGAAGGTCGTGAAAGCCGAACGCGTCATCCGCACGATGCTGATTGACAAGGGCCTGACCGACGGCGACGTATCGAGCCAGGTGGAACCGTTGGACTCGGGTGGGGTCAAGGTCGTATTCGGGATCACTGACGAGCAGAAGATACGGATCAAGCGCGTACATTTCGACGGTGCCGAGATTTTCGACCAGTGGCGGCTCCGTTGGGAGATGAAGAAGACCCGCGAGAGCCATTTCTTCGGAAGCCTGACAGGTGGGAGCACCTATACCGAGGAGCAATATGCCGAGGACCTCGAGAAGGTGCGAGAGGTCTATCTGAACAACGGCTTCGTCGATGTGTCCTTCGGTCCTGCGGAGATGGAATATGCCGACGGCTACTCGCGTTTCCTGTTATGGAAAAGTCCCAAGCGCTGGCTCGATCTCAACATTCCCATCGCGGAGGGCAAGCAATACCGGGTGGGGAACATCGACGTTGACGGTGCCGAGGTCTTTCCAGCTGAGTTCATCAAGGGTTTCTTCGGACTGACTCCGGGAGAGGTCTATGACGAGTCGAAGGTTACGAAGGGTCTCGAGACTCTGCGTGAGCTCTACGGTTCTCGGGGATTCGTGCAGTTCACCGGGTTTCCGATCAAGACGCCGGTCGAGGATTCCGATCTCGTCGATGTCACCATCAACTTGAACGAGGACCAGCAGTACTTCGTCAACAAGATCGAGTTCAAGGGCAATACGACGACGCGGGACAAGGTCATCCGCCGCGAGATGTTCCTGAACGAACAGGACGTCATGAACATGGATCTGCTGAAGATGTCGATTCAGCGCATCAACCAGCTTGGGTATTTTCAGCCTATCGAACAGCCTGAGATCGAGGCTGCGGTTGGGGAAGAGAACAAGCTCGACATCACCTTGCGTCTCGCCGAGCAGAATCGAAACCAATTCACTTTCGGTGGAGGTGTATCGGGGCTAGAGGGCGCCTTTATCAACCTCGCCTTCTCCACTACCAATTTCCTCGGTCGCGGCGAGACGGCTTCGTTCTCCCTTCAGACCGGCAGCCGCACTCGCAACTTTTCGATTGGGCTCACCGATCCCTATTTCATGGACAAGCCGATTACGCTCGGCTTCAATATCTTCAAGCGGACCTTGAAGCTTCCGGAATTTACGCGTCAGGATACCGGCGCGGGGCTCGTGTGGGGCATTCCGCTCAAGCGCTTTTCGCGCCTGTTTCTGAACTACAACTACTCGGTTATCAAGACGTCGGAGCCGGATCCCGACCTCGTCCTGACCGTCAACGATTTCTTCCGCAACTCATCTTTTTTGGATCCGCGTTTCCTCGGGATCGAGGGAAACTTCGTCTCGAGCAAGATCACGCCCTCTTTCGTACACAATACGACAGACAACCCGATGAACCCTTACAAGGGGAAGCGCTATACGGCCAGCATGGCGGTTGCGGGCGGGGTCCTCGGCGGGACGGTGAACTACTACAAGCCCACCTTCGAGGGGATCTGGTATCTACCCGTGAGCCGTACGACGAATTTCGGCTTCCGCGCGATGGCCTCCTGGTTGAAGAGCACGACCGATTTCCGGGTCATCGAGGGTGAGATCGACGAGGAAACGGGCGATGCCATTTTTAACGTAGAGCAGACCGGCATCCCGTTCTTCGAGCGATTCTTTCTCGGAGGCGAGAACCAGATCCGGGGCTACGACATTCGGACCATTGGGCCCCGGGGTCCGACCGGTATTTTTATCGGCGGCAACAAGATGATCCTGTTCAACGTCGAGTACTACATCCCGATCGCGGGACCACTCCGTGCGGTTCTGTACTTCGATGCCGGCCAGGCCTACGCCGAGAACCAGCCCTGGAGCTTCGACATGTTTGCGGATCTTCGCACTTCGACGGGCGCGGAGATGCGATTCTTCGTCCCAGTGCTGAACGTTCCATTTCGCCTGATTTGGGCTTATAATCCACACCGTGATGCCTTCCAGCCGGCGACGGCGTTTCGCTTCGGCATCGGTACCACGTTCTAGCAGGGTGCTGAAGAATGCATCTGCACCCTATATCCGATCGGGTGGAGTGGGAGTGACTCGCATCCGACAACCGCAACCAAAGGAGTAGTGGGAATCATGAGTCGATTAGTTGTGGCTGGCATCAGCCTCTCCGCGCTGTTTTTTGCCGGCCTTGTTGTCGCGCAGACCGAGCCCGCGGCCGAGGGTGCTGGCGCCGCAATGGGCAATACGAGGCTCGCCATCATCGACATCGAGCGCATCGCCTCGGAGTCCAACGAGGGCAAGAAACTCTTCGAGAACCTCAAGGCCGAGAACGACAAGGTCATGGCGGAGCGCACGAAGCTCGAGCAGGAAATTCGCGAAATGCAGGCGAAAGCGAACTCGGAGATCCTCTCTCAAGATGCCAGACTGAGACTCCAGAGGGACATCCAGAAGAAGCAGACCGATGCTCAGCGATGGCTCGAAGACGCTGAAGCGGACTTCGAGTTGAAGAGGCAGGACGGCGAGGCGAAGTTTCAAGAGAAGCTGGGTCCTATCGTCGAGGCCGTGGCGCGGGAGAACAACATCGGCCTGATTTTCAGAGCGATGCCGGGGCTCACCTTCATCCTCGATGAAAATCTGGACATCAGCGCCCTGGTCGTGAAGAAATTGGACGAGACCGCTGCCGCCGCTACTTCGGGAGGCGAGGGACCGTCCAACCCTTGAGCTGGGCACCCGCACAGGACGAGTGGTTCGTAACGAAACAAACGGTACCAATAATCCATTGCAGATAAGGAAACCCCTCACCCAGACCCTCTCCCCAAAGGGGAGAGGGATTAGAGGTGGTACCAACTTCGTTGGTACCGTCCATTAGCTGGCCGCTGATGCCCGAAATGGACATCAAGTGGATCATGGAGCGTTTGCCGCACCGCTACCCGCTCTTGATGCTGGATCGCGTTGTCGAATTCGAGCCCAACGTCCGCATCGTTGCCTCGAAGAACGTGACCATCAACGAGGAGTTCTTTCAGGGGCACTTTCCGTCACAGCCGGTGATGCCGGGGGTCTTGATCCTCGAGGCGATCGCCCAGGCGGGGGGGCTTCTCGTGCTGCCCGTGGACGGCAGCGCCGCTGGCAAAACCTTCTACCTCGTCGGAATCGAGCACGCGAAGTTTCGTCGGACGGTCGTTCCTGGGGATCAGCTCCAAGTCACGGTGACGCTCTCGAAGTCGCGCGCGAACTTTCGAAAGCTTTCGGGCCGTGCAGAGGTCGATGGCCAGCTTGCGGCGGAAGCGGAACTGACACTGACAGGAGTAGACTCCGAATGAAGGCGGCCACCGTAGACTGCCATCCGACTGCGGTCGTTCACGAAGGCGCTCGCCTCGCCGAAGGAGTCAGAATCGGACCCTATTGTGTCATCGGCGAGCACGTGGCCATCGGTCCTGACAGCGTCGTGCAGTCCAACGCTGTGATCGACGGCTACACGACGATTGGGGCGCGTTGTCGGGTCTTCCCCTTCGCTTCGTTGGGGCTCGAGCCCCAGGACTTGAAGTTCAGAGGCGAGGTCTCGACGCTCGAGGTTGGCGACGACAACACCTTTCGCGAGTTCGTGACTATCCATCGCGGAACGACACTCGGCGGCGGGCGCACCGTCATCGGCAATGGAAACTTCTTCATGGCCTATGCCCATGTCGCTCACGACTGCGAGATCGGGGATTCCACGATTTTCGGCAACGGCGCCGCGCTCGGCGGGCACATCAAGGTAGAGGATCACGCCACCGTGAGTGCCTATAGCGGAGTACATCAGTTCAGTCGCATCGGCACCTATGCCTTCATCGGGGCCTATACGGTCGTGGCGAAGGATGTGCTGCCCTTTTCCAAGACCGTCGGCAATCGGGCCTCCCTGTTTGGCGCCAATACCATCGGTCTCGAGCGTCGTGGTTTCGGGAAGGATAGGATCGAGGCCATTCGGTCGGCGTTCCGGGTTCTGCAGCAGTCGAACTTGAACGTCTCGCAGGCCCTCGCCCAACTGGAGCAAAGCGACAACGAGGACGTCCGCACTCTCGTGGAATTCATCCGATCCTCCGAGCGTGGGGTCATCGTCAAACGCGGAAGAGACGACACGACGTAATGGAGTCCTCTCCGGATTCCTTGCCTTCGTCTCTGGGAGTCATCGCCGGGGAGGGGAGGTTTCCGTTCCTCGTCCTCAGCGAAGCTCGCCGCCTCGGGATCCGCACGGTCATTCTCGCCATCGAGGGGGAGGCCGATCCCGCTCTCGCGAGGGAGCAGGAGGGGTCTCTCCATTGGCTTCGTTTGGGCGATCTATCGAAATGCGTTCGTCTGTTGAGGGAAGAGGGCATCGACGCGGCAGTCATGGCGGGGCGTGTTCGCCACGTCAGGGCCTTCGACGTCGTAAGGCCCGATCTTTTGATGCTCAAGGTTCTCGGGAGGCTTCGAACTCGAACCACGAGCGCAATGCTGAGCACCGTAGCCGATGTGCTCACCCAGGAAGGCGTGGAGCTCCTCGACTCGACCCGTCTGCTGCGCTCTCACCTGGCGAGACAAGGCGCGATGACGAAACGATCTCCCAGCAAAAGGGAGCTGGAGGATATTCTATTCGGGATCTCCATGGCCCGTGGTCTGGCCGAGCTCGATATCGGACAGACGGTGGTCGTCAAGAAGAAAGCGGTCGTCGCAGCCGAGGCGATGGAGGGGACCGATCGGACCATCCGGAGGGCCCGGGATGTCGTGGAGCCGCCCTTCGTCGTCGTGAAGGTCGCACGGCCGAGGCAGGATATGCGTTTCGACGTTCCGGTCGTCGGCCCCACGACGATTGAGTCGATGGTCGCGTCGGGCTCCGAAGCGCTGGGCCTTCAGGCTGAAAAGGTTCTGCTGCTGGATCGAGACGAGGTCCTTCAGCGTGCGGAGGAGTCCGGTATCGCGATCTATGGGGCGAGCGTATGACTGGTCCGCTCCGCGTCGGCGTGATCGGTGTGGGTGAACTCGGCTCGCGACACGCGCGTCTCTACGCGGAGATACCCGCTGTGGAGCTCATCGGCGTCTGCGATCTCGAACCGGAGCGCGTCGATGCGATCGCGAGAACACATGCCGTCCGCGCCTTCCGTGACTTCCGCGAGCTGATTCCGGAAATCCAGGCCGCCAGCGTCGCGGTCCCGACCGCGGCTCATCACGACGTGACCTCAGCGATCCTCGAGGCGGGAGTTCACGTTCTGGTGGAAAAGCCGATCGCGTCCAGCCTCGCCGAGGCCAAAGCGATGATCGAGCTCTCGACGCGGAAAGGGCTGAGGCTCGCGGTGGGGCACACAGAGCGCTACAACCCGGCGGTGGAAGCCGTTCTCTCGCTGAGCAGCGATCCGCGTTTCATCGAGGTGCATCGGCTCGGCTCGTTTTCGCCCAGGAGCCTCGACATCGACGTCGTTCTCGATCTCATGATCCACGATCTCGACGTCGTCGCGAAACTGGTTCGTTGCGGGGTGAGCTCCGTAGAAGCTGTGGGCGTGCCGGTACTGACGCCCCGCGTCGACATCGCGAACGCGCGGATTCGATTCGACAACGGCGCGGTAGCCAATGTGACCGCGAGTCGCGTCTCCCAAGAAAAGGTCCGGAAACTTCGGCTGTTCGAGAAGGATTGCTACGTGTCGCTCGACTATCAGAATCAAGAGGCGCTGCGCTACAAGCTGATACCGTCCAAGAGCGGTCGACCGAGCATCCAGAAGGAGGATCTCGTCGTGGAGCGTGAGGAGCCCCTGAGACGTGAGCTGACGGATTTTATCGAGGCCGTCGAGCAGGATCGCGCACCGCGCGTGGATGGTGAAGACGGTCTCAGCGCCCTGACGCTTGCCGTGGCTGTGGTCGAGGCGATGGAGGCCGGAGGCTCGAGTCAGGGCGCCGAGGGTTTGTAAGTTCTTGTAAAATGGGACTCCGATTCTTGCCCGCGGAATGTGCGCTCGCTATAATCCGTTAGGTCGTTTCTCCTCAACGATTTGACGAGGCACTAGGGCCCGCGCCCAAAGAGGGCGAAATAAGCCGATGAAACAAGGTTTGGGGCGCAGAAAGGCGCTGAGACGGCGCGGCGAGCCCGCAGCTCCCAAGCGCGGGCGTCGGCAGCAGCCGAATCCCTTCCGCCGGACAACGAGCGGATTCGAGGCCTTGATCCCCTCGGATAGGTCGGAGGACTTCTTCTTCTCGGATTGGCTCGAACAGCCCGAGGCGGCCGCGGAGTTCCTCGAGCACGGCGGTGAGGATCGAGAGCCACTCACCGGCGACCCCAGGGTTGGCATTACCGTCTCCGCGGTCGGGCACCTTCTGCTCTTGATCTTACTGCTCATTGAGCCCAGTCTCGGTTTGCTCGGCCCTAGACCGGAGTCTATAGAGGTTCCAGACGTCGACAAAACGGAGCCACTTGTGCTCTTCATGGATGATCCTGCCCTAAAGCAGCCTCCGGTCGTCGTCGTGCCGGTTGTTCCGGACGTGGTGGCGCCTCCCGCACCGCCCGAGCCTCCACCGCAGGTCGCCGACAACGCGATGATCATTCCCAAAGCGATGCTCACCGCACCTCCAGACAAACGGCCGGACATTATGAATGACCTTCCGTTCTCCGAGGGCAATACGGACGAGTTCTACACCGAGGAGGAAGTCAAGGAGCCGGGCTCTGAAGGGGAGCTCGAGGAAATCGCCGAGGCAGAGACGCTGCTGGTGGAGGAGTCGGGCGAGGACGATTTGTCTTCCGAGGCTGCGGACGGACGTGAGGGAGCCAATAACGGGACGGACGTGGCCCAAGAGCTCGCTCCCAACGCGGTGGGGGACCTTCTCTACGGCACGCCCAGCCTCAAGGACGAGGCTTTGGCGAAACGACAGATCCAGCCCCCGACGCCAAGGATCACGCCAGGGGTGACGGGCGAAGGTGGGGAAGACGGTCTTTTCACTGACATTCCAAGGTTTCTCGCGCGAGCGCAGTTTCACAATCCCCAGGGTGGGCTGATCTCCAACACGAACAACACTATCTATTACAACGACAAAGGAGCGAACTTCGTTCCTTGGATTCGGCGGATGCTGGTCGAGGTCGAGCGCATTTGGCGCTCGACCATGCCGTACTCGGTGAACTTCGCGCACGGTCACGTTGCGGTGGGCTTCACCGTCGATCGCGAGGGGACGATTACCGCCCTTGATATCTTCGTCCCTTCCGGCATTTCGGGCTTCGACAACGCCGCGACGGGCTCCGTGCTTGCCGCGGATCTACTGCCCTTGCCGGCCGACTATCCGGACGATCGCTTCGACATTATTTTAGTCTTCTGGTACAACGAAAGGCCTTACGATCTCTTTGGTTAAGCGACTTTTCATTCTTTCCGCGCTCGTAGGATGCGCTTGTGGGGGGAAGTCGCAACGGGCGCCCCTTCGCCGGACCCCTCTTCCTCCAGCTAGCGTCCCTTCGGCAGCTAAAGCACCCGAGTCGTCCAGGATCGACTCGCCACCTCCGACGGGCCTCGGCACCATCGCTCCAGCGCCGACCGTTCGCTTGGGCCTGTCGACGGATGCCGCTTCCGTTCGGCTAACCTCTTCTCGTCCGTTTCGCGTCGGGGCGGGCGCGCGCTGGCTCTCGACCCACGACGTGCTCGTCGAGCGGGATGCGGGTGCGGATGGCACCGTGGAAGGGTGGGTCTATAGTGTGCAACTCGCGTCGTTTCCGAACGAGTCAACCGCGCGCAGCATGCGAGTCCGTGTCGCGGAGGAGACTGAAGAAAGCGTCACGGTTGTTCGTGAGCCCGTGACGGGAAGGTTCGCGGTTCGGTTCGGGCCCTTCTCGACGACGACGGCGGCAGAGACCGCCCGTCGCGAGCTCGCTCGCTTGGGATACGAATGGGCGGAGACCGTGCGCGAGCCCGTGACCGTTCCGCGTCCGATTGGCCTCGTTCTGCGGCCAATCGGGCAAGAGTCCGTGACCCTGGAAGCGATGTCGTTACTTGCGATACCCGAGAGACCTGGAGCCTGGATCGAGGTCGATGGCGCACCATATCGGGGATATATCGAGCTCAGCGTAAACCGCTCGAACCTGTTCACCACCGTCAACGTCGTGAACTTGGAGGACTATCTCAAGGGTGTGGTACCCGCGGAGCTCTCCCCCGAAAACTTTCCGGAGAAAGAGGCCATCAAGGCGCAGGCCATCGCGGCCCGGACCTACGTCGTGAAACGTCGAGGCCAATACGAGTCCGAGGGCTACGACCTCTGCGCGACGCCCGCCTGTCAGGTATACAGCGGTGTCGGAGTTGAGCAGCCGATGTCGAGCGACGCGGTCGACGAGACGGCAGGGGAGATTCTCACCTACGATGGGCAGCCGATCGAGGCGCTCTACACTTCGACCTGTGGAGGCCGCACCGAGAACGCGGAGAACGTCTTCTCGAACCCTGTGCCTTATCTCGTCAGCCGTGCCTGCTATCTGGAGGAGAAGCCGCCAATCGTGACCTCTTCCAACGGCCCAGGGCGCACGCTCGAAGCCGCCACCCTCGAGGTCCTTGGGGTTGTCGAGGGTTCAGGGAGCGGGGACGGCGTCGATCGCGAACGAGCGGTCCTTGCGCTGAGTCGCGTCTTGTCTGCCCTTGGCCAGCAACCCTGCTGGCGGGATCCTCCTTCGACGGCTTCTTCCTTCGACCTTGTCGCTCTCGCCGACGTAGTGGCGCAGGGGCTCTGCTGGGAGCGGCGGTTGCAATACCTCGTCTCATCTCTGGACGCGACACGCCTCGTCACGATGTCCGGGCTTTCGGATTCCGAGCGCCGCTACCTGGGTCACGCGATTCACGAAGGCCTCGTTCTTCCCCCGGGCGCGGGCATCCGCCGAGGGGCTCCCGTGTCGGAACGGGACCTGAACCGAACGCTCTATCGACTCTTGTCGAGCAGGGGAGAACAACCGCTCCGAACGGGCACGCTCGTCAGTCTCTCGCAGGACCGTTTGACGCTTCATGATGACGCGCTCGAGGATGAGGCGAATCGAGTCTCTTCGTTCTTGGCTCCGGTGCGATATCTGTTTCGGCGGGTAGCGGACTCGACGTTCTATGCGTCCGAGCTCGCGCTACTGCCCAACGATCGAGTCATGTTCCACATGGGGGACGCGGGTGTGGACGTGCTCGTGCTGCTATCGGAGGGAGGCAGCTTCGATCGCAGCTCGCGTTTCTCTCACTGGGTCGTCCGGAAGTCGAACGCCGAGTTGACACGGGAGGTAAATTTGAGAGAGGTCGTCGGTGACGTCCTCGACTTGAAGCCAAAACGCTACGGGCGTTCGGGCCGCGTAGCGGAGCTCGAGATCGTCGGAACCCAGACAACGAGGACCGTTCGGGGACTTGCGATTCGGCGCGCTCTCGGAATTCGCGAAAATTTGTTCTTTCTAGACGCTCAACGCAGCGCGACGGGTGAGCTTCGTGGCTGGGTCTTCACCGGTCGCGGCTGGGGTCACGGTGTGGGGCTCTGTCAGGTCGGCGCCTACGGGATGGCAGCTGCTGGTTACGACTATCGAAAGATCTTGAGCCACTACTATCCTGGGACGCAGCTTCAACGTGGGGTGCGAGTCGCATCGGTTGCGCATGTTGACAAGGCGCATCGCGACCCGTAGCATGTCTTCTACTACTCATCCATTCGAACCAACGATGAGCGCTTCTAGCACGATGAGTGCCGAGAATCCGGCGGGCCGCGGTGCGCTGCGGGGCCGGTTGTCGGACGTCGGTCTGCCGTCGGTGATGTCCCTATTGCAGGAGTCCGGCCGCACCGGTGTGCTCTCGTTAGTCAACGCCGGCGTCCGCAAGTCCGTCTATTTCCTCGACGGAAAGCTGGTATTCGCCGCGTCGAGCTTGACGCAGGATCGGCTCGGCGAAGTGCTGTTAAGGGGTGGGAGAATCTCGGCGGACGAGTACCTGAGACTCTCCCAGCGCATTCGCGGGGGCCAACGGCTCGGGAAGGCGCTGGTCGAGAGCGGTGTGCTCTCTCCCAAGAATCTCTGGTGGGCGATCGAGCAACAGGTCAAGGAGATCGTCTGGAGCATCTTCAACTGGGAAGACGGCTACTTTCACTTCGAGGACGACGAGCTCCCAAAGCGCGAGAAGATCACCTTCGACCTCGACGTCGAGCAACTCGTGGTCGAGGGCATTCGGCGCTCGGATGGGACCGGGGCGATCAGGGAGCACTTCATCTCGACCGACTCGGTCATCGAAAAAGCGGAGAAGCCCTTGCCGGTGGAGCTCGAGCCTTACGAAAGACACGTGCTCGAGCTCGCCGATGGGAAGCGCACCGTTTTCGAGATCTGTCAGGAGAGCGAGATCGGAGAGGCGGAAACGCGGAAGGTTCTCCATTCGTTCCTCTCGATTCGTGCGCTCATGTCTCGAGGACCGAAACAGGCGCCCCTCCAACAAAAGCTCGACGACGGCGAGGACTACACGTCTGTCGTCGAGCTCTATAACGAGATGTTCCGCCGTCTCTTCCGGCACATGTCGGAGGAGGTCGGTCCGATCGCGGAGATCATCCTCGAGAAGTATCTGAAGGAGCTCAAAGAGCGCCCCGGCTCGCTCTTCGACCGGGTACGCCTTCGGCAAGACGGCTCGCTCGACGCGGTGCAAGTCGAGCGGAACCTTCAACGCATCGGTGAGCCGCAGCGTCGCGACCAGCTCATTTCGTCTCTGAACGAGCTGCTTTATTCCGAGTTGCTCGCCGTCAAACGTACCCTTGGCGCATCTCACGAGAGTCAGTTAATCCAGCTGTTTCGGGAGATGCAGCGCGAGGCCTGACGTGATCGACTGGACTCGAGTCGAGACCTGGTCTCGGAAGCGATTCTCACCGTCCCGGCCGACGTCTTCGCAGCTGTGGGGCGTCGTGAGTCTCGGCGTCATCCTTCTCTTGTTTCAGCTCGTCAGATGGCTCGCCCTTTGAATGAGCCGATGAGTGACACCGACAGACTGGAACGCGATCTCGTCGCGGTCGTTGGTCCGTCGGGGGCGGGCAAGAGCGAGCTCGCGCTTGTTCTCGCGCGGGCCTTCGATGGGGAGGTCGTCAACTGCGACGCGCTTCAGGTATATCGTGGGGTGGACGTGGGGACCGCCAAACTGCCAACGGATGCGCGTCGAGGTGTTCCGCATCACTTGCTCGATGTCGTGGCGCCGACCGAAGAGTTCTCCGCGGCGGATTTCGTCGCTCGGGCAGTTCCAGCGATCGAAGGCATCGTAGGCCGGGGAAAGCTGCCGATCGTCGTTGGCGGCACCGGACTCTATCTTCGTGCGCTTCGGCTGGGTTTGTTCGAAGGTCCCGGGCGGATTCCGGAGTTGCGCCGGAGGCTCGAGGGGCTGGCCGAGAGACGCGGCACCGCGGTGCTCCATCGGCTGCTTCGACGCTGGGATCCTTCTTTGGCCGCGCGCATTCACGAGAACGATCGGGTTCGTATCGTTCGTGCGATCGAAGTCTGCTGTGCTTCCGGTCGACCGATGAGCGAGCTCATGGCTACCCGGCGGCGACCGTTGAAGGGCTTCCGGGATATACTGGTGGGGCTCCGGCCACCCCGCGAACCGCTTTCGACGCGGATCGAGCTCCGCGCCGCCGAGATGTTTGCTCGCGGGCTAGCAAAAGAGGTGAGCGAGCTGAAAGACGAGTTCGGTACCGAGATCCCAGCGTTCAAAGCGATCGGATATCGAGAGACGCTGAGGCTCATCGACGGTGAGATCGACAACGAGGACGCGTGCAAGATGATCGCGAGGTCGACGTTGCGCTACGCGAAGAGGCAGATGACGTGGTTTCGGCGGGAAGAGGGTACGCGCTGGTTCGATGGGTTTGGTGATGACCCCGCCGTTAGTCGCGACGTCATCGATTTCCTTCATCGTGAGCTGAACCGGCGCCGGCCCAGACTTGGGTCGAGTCCGGGATCTGAAGAGACGGAGACGTTGCATGCAGAAGCAGCCCCCTAACGTGCAAGACAGTTTCTTGAATCACGTTCGTCGAGAGCGCGTGGTGGTTACGGTTTATCTGGTCAATGGCGCGAAGCTGACGGGCAAGATTAAGAATTTCGATCGCTTCGCCATCATTCTCGAGAGCAATGGCATCGACCAGATGCTGTTCAAGCACGCCATCTCGACGATCAGCGGGAATCGCCAGTTCGGAAACTACATGGATCTGAACGAGGCCGTGAACGAAGAGGAAAGCAAAAGCTGATCGTTGGGCGCTTTTTGTTCGTCTGACTTTCGCTCCAGCGCCCTTCGAATTGACGCTTTCGGCCACCGTGCTATAATCCCCGCCGAGTAAGGGGCCCAAATTTTGTTGGTTAATCTCAAGAACGTGCCCCCCGAGGGACAGGCGCTCGACCGCTCGATGGTGCCAGAATCCCTGGGTCTCCGCGAGGAAGATTTTCGAGTTCGTCGCCCGGTGGTTCTGCAGGGACGCCTGGACCCGGGAGACGGCAGGATTTATCGACTGCGAGGCAGCCTCGATGTGGGGCTCGATGTGGTCTGCGTACGTTGCCTGGAATCGTTCCCCGTCGACCTGCGAGATGCGATCGACTTGACCTACATGCCCCAATCAGCAAATGTCGCCATTTCAGACGAGGAGAATCGCCAGCCGAGCGCGGACGAGACGGATGTGAGCTTCTACCGGGACGAGGAACTCGATCTGGCCCACATGGTGATGGAGCAGATCATTCTAACGCTTCCAATGAAGCCCCTGTGCAAGCCGGAGTGTCTTGGGCTGTGTCCGGTATGTGGCGGCAATCAGAACGTCACCCGGTGTGAGTGCTCCCGACAGGAGATCGACCCGCGTTGGGCTGACCTCAAGAACGCTCTGAGCTCGCGACAAGGAGAATAGCGTCACATGGCCAATCCCAAACGACGGCATTCGAAGAGCCGCCGTGGTAAGAGGCGGGCACACGTTGCACTGGCGCAGAAACCCCTCTCGGAGTGCCCGAACTGTCACCAACCGAAACATCCGCACCGAGTCTGTTCAAGCTGTGGGCACTACAAGGGCGCCCAAGTCATGGAAGCCAAGGAAATCTAACGTCTCGAACGGTCTAAGAACGTCACTCGTCCTCGCCCGTCGCGCATCGGGCCCAACGAGGCACGATGGCGCCATGCGCCGATGAGTAATACCAGCAGTAAGACCAAGCTCGCCTACCTGTTTCCCGGTCAGGGCTCTCAGTACCCGGGTATGGGAAAACGGGCGGCGGGGCTCTACCCGGAGGCCCGCAAGGTCTTCGAATTGGCCGATTCTGCGCTCGGCTTTGCGATTTCTAGCCTCTGTTTCGAGGGACCCGCAGACGATCTCAAGCTGACCGAGAATACGCAACCCGCGATTTTGACGACGAGCGTCGCGCTCCACCGCGTCCTGCTTGACGCAATCGGCGAGACTCCCGCCTTCGTGGCAGGACACAGTCTGGGTGAGTACTCGGCTCTCGTCGCCACTGGCGCGCTCAGTCTGTCGGATGCGGCTGTGCTGGTGCGGCGTCGCGGACAATACATGCAGGAGGCCGTTCCCGTGGGCCTTGGCGCGATGGCTGCCATTCTCGGATTGTCGTCAAGAGACGTCGCTTCGGTCTGTCGGGACGCTTCCCGTGACGAGATTGTCGAGCCCGCCAATCTGAACGGTGCCGGGCAGGTCGTCATCGCCGGTAATCGGGAAGCCGTGGATCGTGCCTGCGAGATTGCCAAGACACGAGGCGCACGCCGCGCGATACCGCTTCCTGTGAGCGCGCCGTTTCACTGCAAGTTGATGGAGCCAGCAGCCGCGAGGCTGGCACCCGACCTCGATGAAACGGGCTTCTCCAATCTGGCCATACCTCTATTTACGAATGTCGACGCCAAGCCCATCACTTCCGGTCGCGACGCCCGTGAGGCACTGAAACGACAGGTGGTCTCGCCGGTTCGATGGGAAGAGACCATCGAAGCCATGGCGTCGGCTGGGGTTCGACGTTTCGTGGAAATCGGACCGGGACGAGTGCTGGCCGGTCTGGTAAGGAAGATCGTGAGGGAGGCCGATGTGTCTTCGGTTTCCGAGCCCGCGGATCTCGACAAGTACCTGGCGGATATGCACCTTGTCTGAGTGGGACGGCAAGGTAGCGCTTGTGACGGGCGGATCGAGAGGGGTCGGTCGCGCGATTGCGGCGGCGCTCTCGACGCGGGGCGCGAGAGTAACGCTAACGGGGCGGTCGAGCGAACGTGCGCAGCAGACGGCAAGCGAGCTTTCGGCCGCGAGTCCCGTCCCTCTCGAGGGGATCGCGATGGACGTGATGATTCCTGACTCCGTCGATCGGACCGTTAAAGAATTTCTGAAGCGAGCCGGCCGACTCGACATTCTGGTGAACAACGCCGGCATCACGCGAGACAACTTGCTCCTGCGCATGAAGAACGAGGAGTGGAACGAAGTCCTCTCCACCAACGTGGGAGGTTTCTTCTATTGCAGCCGAGCCGCCTTGCGACCTATGATTCGCCAGCGTGGAGGAAGAATCATCAACATGAGCTCGGTCGTGGGGTTAATGGGAAACGCCGGGCAGTCCAACTACGCCGCTTCCAAAGCGGCCATCCTCGGCTTCACCAAGGCTCTGGCGCGAGAAGTCGCCTCCCGCCAGATAACCGTCAACGCGATAGCTCCGGGTTTCATCGATACCGACATGACGTCCGAGCTTCCGGAGGAAACTCGACTCGGTCTCAACGAATCTATCCCGATGCGACGCATCGGCCAGCCCGAGGACGTGGCCGACGCCGTGGTGTTTCTTGCTTCCGAGAGCGCCAGCTACATCACCGGCCAGGTGCTACAGGTCAACGGCGGCCTCTACATGTGAGTATTCCAGGAGGAACTAATGAGCAGTATTCCCGATAAAGTCAAGGGTATCATCGTCGATCAGCTCGGCGTAGACGAGGACCAGGTTACCGAGGACGCCTCTTTCGTCGATGACCTCGGCGCCGATTCACTCGACCAGGTCGAACTCGTCATGGCGCTCGAAGAGGAGTTCGGAATCGAGATCCCGGATGAAGATGCCGAGAAAATCACGCGCGTCAAAGAGGCCTTTTCCTACATCCAAGAGCATTCGAAGTAGACCGCGGTCGAGACAACGAAAATTCGAACGTGGGAACCAAATCCAAACGAAGGGTCGTCGTTACCGGCGTCGGACTTGTATCCGCTCTGGGAATCGGAACACAAGACACCTGGCGAGGCCTTCTCGCCGGACATTCCGGCATCGGACCGATCACGCGCTTCGACGCTTCCGAATTCAGCGTTCGCATTGCCGGCGAGATCAAGGGGTTCGACCCTCTGGACTTCGTTCCGAAAAAAGAAGTAAAGAAGATGGACGCCTTCATCCAATACGCGATCGCGGCTTCGACCTTCGCGGTCGCCGATTCGGGTATCGTGATCGATTCGTCGAACGCGGAGCGGGTCGGTGTCTACATTAGCTCTGGCATTGGGGGTTTCGCGACCATCGAGCGCGAGCACGCGGCTCTCTTGAAGGGCGGGCCACGCAAGATTTCGCCCTTCTTCGTTCCCGCCATGATCATCAACCTGGCCGCCGGCCACGTCTCGATTCGATTCGGCGCCAAGGGGCCCAGCTCCGCCACCGCGACCGCTTGTTCCGCGAGCGCGCACGCGGTTGGCGACGCCATGAAACTGATCGAGCGAGGCGTTGCCGACGCTATGATCGCAGGTGGCTCGGAGGCCGCGATTACGCCCATGGGAGTCGGCGGCTTCGCCGCGATGAGAGCCCTGTCGACCAGGAACGACGAGCCGCATCGGGCGTCGCGTCCCTTTGACAAGGATCGGAACGGCTTTGTCGTCGGCGAAGGCGCAGGGATCCTCGTCTTGGAGGAGCTCAACCATGCCAGGTCGAGAGGCGCTTCGATTTATGGCGAGCTCGTCGGCTACGGAATGTCTTCTGATGCGTTTCACATCACGACGCCTTCGGAGGACGGGGACGGTGCGCGGCGGGTCATCCAAGCGGCACTGGACGATTCTGGGGTAGCGCCCAACAAGGTCGATTACATCAATGCGCATGGCACCTCTACCGAGTACAACGACAAGACAGAGACGCTGGCGATCAAGCGCGTGTTCGGAGAGCACGCTCGCCGTCTGGCGGTGAGCTCGACCAAGTCGATGACCGGGCATCTTCTAGGGGGTGCGGGCGGGCTGGAAGCGGGGATCACGGCTCTGGTGCTTCGAGAACAGAAATTGCCGCCCACGATCAACTACGAGACGCCGGATCCCGATTGTGACCTCGACTACGTTCCCAACGAGGCGAGAGAGAGCAACATCGAATATGCCTTGTCGAATTCATTCGGCTTTGGTGGCACAAACGCGGCGCTCTTGCTGAAGCGTTTCGCGGGTGAGAGCTGAGGAGGCCGTCGCGAGGCCGTGATTAATCGGGTCCCGACTCGACTGGAGTGAGACCAATGGCGACTGGCGTCGTATTCAGCGAAGACTTCAAAAAGCACCTGACGGGACAGGGGCATCCCGAATCGCCGGAGCGGATGGACGCCGTGGCGCGTGCTCTCGCGGCCCCGTCACTGTCCTCGAGAATTCGGTCCCTAGCGCCACACCCTGCGGAAAAAGAGCAGATTCTGCTCGTTCACTGGGAGCACCTCTACAACGAAGTGCAGGGGACAGCGGCTCACGATCGGACATTTCTGGACTCGGACACCGTCGCGACGCGAGAAACGGCCATGGCCGCTCATCTTGCGGCCGGCGCCGTGCTGACGGCGGTTGAAGGAGTCATGGAAGGCAAGCTCGAGAACGCTTTCGCCTTCTCGAGGCCGCCGGGCCACCATGCCAAGCCCGACAAGGCGATGGGGTTCTGTATCTTCAATAACATCGCCATCGGGGCCAAGTACGCCCTTCAGCGATATCAGCTCCAGCGGGTGATGGTCATCGACTTCGACGTCCATCATGGCAATGGGACGCAAAAGGCTTTCTATACCTCGCCCGAAGTCTTATTCGTCTCACTTCATCAGTCGCCCCACTATCCCGGCACGGGCTCGCTGGGTGAGGTGGGGAAGGATGAGGGTGAGGGCTACACCCTGAATGTGCCTTTGGTCGCCGGACTGGGTGACGGGGACTATCTCAGAATCTTGCGCGATATCGTTGTCCCAGTGGGCATGTCGTTCAATCCCGAGCAGATCTTCGTTTCGGCAGGCTTCGATGCCCATCGAGACGATCCACTCGGCGGGATGGAGTTGACTCACGAGGGCTACGCAGCGATGACCGGCGAGATACTTCGACTCGCCCGCGCGACCTGTGAAGGCAAGGCAGTGTTCGTCCTCGAAGGAGGCTATCACCTCGTTGCGCTCGAGCGTGCCATAACCTCGGTGCTGGGCGTGATGAGCGGCGATAGTGCCCCCGAGATCACCGACGTGGATCGATCGAGCGAGGAGATCGTCTCAGAGTTGCGCCGGGCGCACGGGAAACATTGGACTGGGCTTCGGGCGCGATAGGACAACGTGGCATGTCGAAGAAGGTAACGAAGAAGAGAGCCGGGGGATGTCCCGCCGGATGTTGAATTTGGGGCAGCGGCGGCTCCTTGGCCGGCCTAAGAATAGGTCTGCCAAACCAACCGTCTCCAGAGGGGGACAAGGAGCCACCATGCCAAGGAAATCAAAGAAGCCAGTAAGAAAGCAAACGCACTCGCCTACGGGCAAGGTAGTTGGCCAAGTCGGTCAGATACTGCTACCGATGATAGCTGGGATCGCGGCCACGAAGGCGGACCTGACGGAATGGGTGTACGAGCAAGGACTGACCGCATTGCACCTACTCCTGAGAGAGGACGCGGAGAAGATCGCGGGGCCGAAGGGCAAGCACGAGAAGGAGCGAACTCATAACCACTGGGGGAGCACGGATGGGGAGCTGAGCTTCGGCGGTCGTCGAATCCAAGTGTCGCGACCTCGAGTTCGTTCGAAGTCGGGCGAGGAGGCGTCGCTTCCACACTTCGAAGCCTTCCGCGAAGAAGACCCGCTTCCGGAGCGAGTGCTGAACCAGATCTTGGTGGGGGTATCGACCCGAAATTACGAATCGAGTCTGGACAAACCCTCGGCGAAGTTGAAGTCTCGTGGCACGAGCAAGAGTGCCGCCAGCCGTCACCTCGTGAGCCAGACGACTAAGAAGCTCGAGGAATACCTATCTCGGAGGCTAGAGGAGTTCGAGCTTGCGGCACTAATGATGGATGGCCTTGAGGTGGCCGGACAGACCGTCGTCGTAACTCTCGGTATCACAATAGATGGAACGAAGGTGCCCTTGGGTATATGGCTGGGCTCGACGGAGAACTCTCGGGTGTGCACCGCGATGTTGCAGAACCTTCTCGAGCGGGGATTGCGGGTCGACGAATCGATTCTCTGCGTAGTGGACGGAGGCAAAGGGATCCGCAAAGCACTCGTCGACGTTTTGGGGGATCTCGCGGTTATCCAAAGATGCCAGCTCCACAAACTCCGAAATCTACGCTCGTACCTTCCCAAGTCCCGTCACGCCTACGTGCTCCAGACAATGAAGGAAGCGTACAAATGCAAGAGTGCCGACAAGGCGCGCAAGCGACTTCAGGCATTGGTGTCGTGGCTCGAGCGAAACGGCTACGACGAAGCTGCCGGAAGCCTTCGAGAAGGGATGGAAGAGACCCTCACGGTTGTGAAGCTCGCTCTACCCGAGTTACTTCGCAAATCTCTGGCCACGACAAACGCCATCGAGAATCTCAACGGCACCATCCGCAGAGTCTCGAGAAACGTCAAGCGGTGGAAGAGTCCTTCCATGATTCGCCGATGGACCGCTCTCGGCGTCGTCACGGCGGAGAAAAAGTTTCACCGTATCAAAGGCTATCGCCATATGGGCGCTCTCGTTCACGCGCTTAGAAGCAAACAGAAATCTCTTGACAGCGATGAGGTTGCTGCCTAAGAGTATTCGCAGGTGCCGCCGCTACCCGACCAAATTCAACAGCGGCCGGGACATCCCCGAGAGCCGCGAAGACAGCGAAATCGACCAAGATGAAGTCCAAGAAACCGACGCGCGCCGCGACGAAGAAGTCGGCGGCCACTGGTTCAGGCGGGAAGAAGCACTCCACCAAAACGACAAAAAGTGGCCTTGCCCTCGCGATACGAGGGCAGCACGTCGATTTTCTCAGCTACAAGGTAGAGCAAGTTCGAAAGTTCTACCAGGATGTTCTCGAGCTGAAAACGGAGTTGCGGGACACCGAAGGATTGAACTATCTCTTCGTCAAGACGTCGTCGAGCTCCAGCTTAGGCTTCATGCCTCCTCATCCGGAAATGCGTGGGGAACAGCCCCTCCCTCGGGAGCCGACACTCTACTTCTACGTTGCCAACGTGGACCGCGCCCACGCTCTATTGACGGCCAAGGGGGTCGGATTCGCTGGTCCACCTCAAGTCATGCCCTGGGGTGACCGTATCGTGACCACGACCGATCCGGAAGGGCGGACGGTGATGCTCGCCACGAAGCCACCCAAGGCGCGATGAGCATGAACGCCGAGCTGAACGCCTACATTCGGCGTCTCGTGGATATTCCCTCGGTGAGCGGTTCCGAGGGCGACGTGACCCGCTTCTTGGAAGCAGATCTCGCCGAGAAGGGTTTCTCCATCGAGCTCCAGGATATCGCTCCCGATCGCCAGAACGTCTACGCGACCACCAAGGATGTCTTGCCCCGAGTCGTTTTCTGTACCCACCTCGATACGGTCCCACCGTTTTACGAGAGCTCGGAAGACGAGAGTTACATCTACGGTCGAGGAACCTGTGACGCGAAGGGCATCGTGGCCGCCATGACCCATGCGGTCATGGCGCTCGTCGAAGACGGCGTCGATGAGGTTGGTCTCCTGTTCGTCGTTGGCGAGGAGGTGGACAGCGTCGGGGCGATTGCGGCCAATTCGCTCTCTTCCCGAGCGAGCTACGTCGTTGTGGGAGAGCCGACCGGAAATCGAATGGCCAGCGGCCACAAAGGAGCGCTCAAGGTTCGTCTCGACGCCCGCGGCAAGGCGGCGCACTCGGCCTATCCACACCTCGGTGATTCGGCCATCCACAGGCTCCTCGACGCTCTTGGCGACATCCGAGACGCGGAGTGGGGTACGAGCGACGTGCTGGGGCCGGCGACGGTCAACGTGGGCACGCTCTCTGGCGGTCTCGCCCCGAACGTGCTTGCGCCCTCCGCAACCGCCGAGGTCTTCGTTCGCGTCGTCGGCGACGCCGCCACGGTGCAGTCCAAGCTCGAGACGATACTCGAGGCGCATCCGTCCTCGAGCTACGAGATCATCGCAAAATCCGACGCGGTGTTCTGTGAGAGACTGCCCGGGTTCGAGGTCGCCCCGATGGCCTTTGGCACGGACATCCCCTCGCTGAAAACATTCGGCAAACCGCTTCTCATCGGTCCGGGGACGATTCACGACGCGCACACCGCCCGAGAGAAAATCGGAAAGGCCGAGGCCGCCGCCGCCGTCGCCTACTACCAGGACATCGCGAAACAGCTTCTAGCCAAAATCCCGTAAGGGTTGGCGGTTTTGCCTAGCAAGTCCCTCTCCCCTTTGGGGAGAGGAAAGGTGGGGGGTCCGGTTGGAGGGACTAATAGTAGTCGGAGCAGCTCATGTAGTAGTGACAGCGGGGACAAAGGAGCTTGCATCGACTTTCCACGAGCGTCGCGGAACAATTGGGGCATGTTCTGATGAGAGCTTCCGGATCCGGGGTGGATAGTTCGATGGGGCGTTGTTGGCTTTGGGCCTGCCTCTCCGCTCGTTCCGCCACCCTCAGCCCCTCCTGCCTCGCTTGCCAGCCAGGACGGCTTTGAACCTGGGTTCCGCACGGAGCGCTTCGAATTCGGCTGCCTTTCGGGCTTCGACGCGCCGGGGCGGATGAATCTCGATCGCCGTTTGCAGCGCGTCGATCGCCGCGCTTTGATCGCCGAGCTGAACGTAGGCGATCGCGAGATGATAGAAGGCTTCGTCACAGTCGGGGTGGTTCTTTAGCGCGTGCTTGAGATCGGAGGCCGCTTCTTCGTTGCGACTTAGCCGAAGCAGTACGATGCCTCGATGTAGCAGCGCGCTATGGTCGTCCGGCGTCGTCCGGAGCGCGTCGCTGAACTGCTCCAGTGCGCGATCCGGTGCTCCGAAGTCGACCAGAGACAAGCCTTTGAGAACGTGACCCTCGACGGAGGTAGGCTCGCGTGCCAATACTTCGTCAGCAGTAGCGATCGCGCCCGCCGCGTCGCCCAACTCGAGTTTGGCGTTTCCCTGGGCAATGCGCGCATCGAGCTTGCCGGGGTCGCACCGAACCGCGCGTTCGTAGTCGGCAAGTGCATCCTGGAAGCGTCCCAGGTCGGCGAGCGCCGCCCCCCGATTGTAGAGCGCGTCTCCGTTATCGGGATCGAAACGGAGGACCTCGTTCAAAGCCGCGACGGCCTCTTCGCCGCGGCCGAGCTCACGGAGGATGACTGCGCGATTGTGCTGCGAGGCAAGGTGATTTGACTGCATCGCGAGAGCGCGGTCGTAGTCCGCGAGAGCGTCTTCCAGCCGGTCCATCAAATCGTAGACGATCCCCCGGTTGTAGTAGGCGAGGTAGAAATCCTTGTTGAGCGTGATGGCGCGGTTCAAATAGCGCAGGGCACGGTCGAGGTCGTCCTGGTCGATCGCTTTGACCCCCAAGTCGACGTAGCGCTCTTCGAGCGGAAATTGACTCATATGCCGCGCTCAGGATAGCCCTGCCCGAACGAGCATGCAAATCTCGTGCACTGCCTCGGAGTCGGGGAGGTAACGAGGTAGGATAGCCGCCGTGAGGACGTTCCAGAGCCGACTGCTGAGCTGGTACCGTCGCCACCGGCGTCCGCTGCCATGGAGAGAGACCAAAGACCCCTATCGCGTCTGGGTGTCCGAGCTCATGCTACAGCAGACTCAGGTCAAGATCGTTCTCCCGTATTTCAATCGGTTCATCGCGAGTTTTCCAAACGTGGAACGGCTCGCCCGGGCTTCCGAACAGGAGGTGCTGGCTAGCTGGTCGGGGCTGGGTTACTACCGCCGGGCCAAATCCATGCACCGGGCGGCACGCTTGCTCGTGGAAGAGCAGGGAGGTGTCTTTCCCCGAGACGTCGAGGGCTGGAGGGCGCTTCCGGGCGTGGGACGCTACACGGCAGGTGCCATCGTCTCCATCGCATTCGGCAAGCGGGTACCCATACTCGATGGGAACGTGGCTCGGGTGCTGAGTCGGCTGTTCTCGGTGTCGGGAGATCCCGGCAGCGGCGCTGCCAAGCGGCGGCTCTGGACTCTGGCCGAGGATATCCTGCCCCGGCGGTCGATCTCGGATTTCAACCAGGCTCTGATGGAGCTCGGAGCGCTCGTCTGTACTCCGAAAAAGCCGAAATGCCTGGTCTGTCCCATCGCTTCCGACTGCGCCGCCCGCAGCCTTGGCATCGAAGAGCAGCTCCCTGAGCTTCCGGCTCGAAAGGCCTCGGTTCCCGTGACGATGACCGCGACCCTCATCGAAGAAGAGGGAAGAGTGCTTCTTTATCGCCGTCGTGGAACCGATTTGATGAGGGATCTCTGGGAGCTTCCCACCGGGGACGTGCCGGACGGGGAGGAACCCTGCGCTGTGATGGTTCGAGAGGTGCGGGAGAAGTACGGACTCGACGTGCAGCCGCGGCGAGAGCTCGAGAAGATTCGACACAGCATCATGAATCGTCGCATCACGCTTCACGCCTATACCGCCGAGCTCTTGGAGCCTCCACGGCAAACGGACCGATGCCAGTGGGTCGCGCGCGAAGACCTCGAAGGCTTTCCCGTCTCCTCGATGGTGCACAAAGTCCTCAAAGCCGCGACATCCGAGCACTAAGCTATATTGAAGTGTGTGGAGTTCGCTGCTTCTGCAGAGCGCACTGCTGGTTTCGATTCAGGCGGCCGATCCGGAGGCGCTCTACCAGGAAGGGATCGAGCGGTATAACGCCGGCGATTTCGAGGAGGCCGTCGAGCTCCTTTCGCGGGCGGCCCGGTTTCGTTCGAACGTTCCCGACTACCGTTATCACCTCGGCCTCGCCTACCTGAAGGTCGGAAAACCGAAGGAGGCGGCGCGCGAGCTCGAGTCGACGCTAGGCATGATCGGGATGAAACGTGAAACCCGTGTGAAGGAGCCGATGGTGCTCGTTCAGGCCGCGATAGCCTACCTCGCGTTGGGCAACCTGAAAGCGGCTCGCGAGAGGGCCGAGCTCGCGCTCAGACGCGACGAGAGCTCCCCAAATGGCCACTACGTGGTCGGCCTCGTGGAGCGAGACGCGGGCGACGACGCGAAAGCAATGGAGCACTTCGCGGCGGCGCTCGAAATCGATCGAGACCACCCCGAAGCCAACGTAGCGCTCGCCGAGTGGCTCGAGGTGCGAGGACAGCTCGACGAGGCGCGTGAGAACCTCCGTCACGCTTCGCACGGGACCGACGATAACTTTGAGATTCTAATGGCGCTGGGTTCACTGGCACATCAGAGCTACGACCTTGACGAAGCGTCGGAAGCCTTCGAGCTCGCGCATGCGCAGCGGCCTGGCGACGATGGGGCCAGTTACAACCTCGGAACCCTACGCTTCGCTCAGGGGCGATTCGACGATTCGATCGAGCTCCTGAGCCCTCTTGTGATGAGGAAAGCTCCTCACGACGCTGCTGCGTTCAACTTGGCCCAAGCGCTACGCGAGAAGGGCGAGGTCGAGGAAGCGCGCGCGATGCTCGCCGCTCTCCTGGAGCGCGACCCCGACTTCGAGGGCGCTTCTTTCTCGATGGGCCTGGTGGCGGAGCAGGCTGGTGACAAAGGGGCTGCAGAGAAGGCCTATCGGGAGGCGATGCGTACGGAGCCTTTGTTCCTGCCCGCATTCCTGAACCTGGCGGCCTTGCTCGAGCACGAGGGCCGCCTCGGGGATGCGACGGAGGTTCTACGGGCTGCGCTCGCGATCGACATGGAAGAAAAACAAGCGGAGGCTATACGCGAGGCCATCGCAAGCATCGGGAAACAGGAATAAGAGAAGGGGGCGGCGGCCTGCGCCACCGCCCCCGCGCGACTCGAAGTCCGGTGTCAGTTGGGAAGGAGCACCAGCGCGCGCTCGATGGTTCGGAAACGGCCTCCGGAGCCGCGGCCACAATTGCCGCCGCCTCGGCCGCCGCCCCCGATGCCGATTCCAGAACCACCGATGCCACGGCCGGTGCCCCCGATCCCGCGGCCACCCTGCCCGCTCTTCACACGTGTCCCGCTGCCCGCGCCGAAACCCGCCATGGAAATAGTCCCGGGGGTCAGAAACGAGGGTGCATCGGGAGCACTCGGGGCAACTCGAGCCGCCACCGGCGCGTGATAGCTCACGCTACTCACGGGCAGGGCAGACAAGTTGGATCGGGTAGCCTCGCCGTCGACGTCGGAAACGTCATCACGGCCCTTGGGTGAGGGCGCGTCCTGCCTCCGTTCCGCGAGCGGATTGGGCTCTCGGAACAGGGGTCTCGGAAGCTGCTCGGGCCGAAGGTCCGTGGGTAACGTGGGTTCCCAATCAGCGGGTACCGGTCTAGTGCCCCCGTCCGCAGTCGCGACAGCCATCTGACCCGCGGTGTCCCGCGAGGGATTGCCGAGGAAGAAAGCGAACAGGAACAAGGCCAGCCCCTGGATAGCCACGACCATGGGAAGTGAGCCTCCCCCGCGTCGTAATCCCCCCTGGATCGGCCTCGAGTCGGTCGGAACAGAAGCCATGAACACCTTCTAAGGTTTGAATGGCTCCGACCGAAGCCGGACCCGTCTCTCTGATGTCGAATCTGGCTGCCGGGTCTTAGCCTCGGTCCAACCGTCATATAGGCAAGCTCGGTGCCAATTTGCCGAAACGCTTCAAAGCCTTGAGTGATATGGAGATGAAGAGATCGCCTTGGAGTCCATGCAGCGTCAAGATGTCTCCGTTGGAAGACGCGACGGCCGGTTTTGAGTACAGCGGCGCGGAAACGACGCTATGCTAGTATGACCATTTACCTCAAGAAGGACTGGGATGACGAAGCCGTACGAGTTCGAGGCCATCGAGCAAAAGTGGCAGAAGCGATGGCTCGACGGGCGATTTTTCGAGGCAAGCGAGCGGGACGAGCGCCCAAAGTTCTATTGCCTGGAGATGTTGCCTTACCCCTCGGGCAGGATCCACATGGGGCACGTCCGCAACTATTCCATCGGCGACGCGGTCGCTCGGTTCAAACGCATGCGCGGCTTCAATGTCCTCCATCCCATCGGTTGGGATGCTCTAGGACTTCCGGCCGAGAACGCAGCCTTGAAGCACGGCCAGCATCCCGAAGATTGGACGCGCGGAAACATAGCCCACATGAAGGAGCAGCTGCAGAGACTGGGATTCTCGTACAGCTGGGACCGCGAATTCGCGACTTGCGATCCGGAGTACTACCGGTGGAACCAGTGGTTCTTCATCGAGATGTGGAAGAAGGGGTTGGCCTATCGCAAGAAGGCCGCCGTGAATTGGTGTCCTACCGATACAACGGTCCTGGCGAACGAGCAGGTCATCGACGGCCGTTGCTGGCGATGCGACACACAAGTCGTGCAAAAGGAGCTGGACCAATGGTTCCTCAAGATCACGGACTACGCCGATGAGCTTCTCTCCGCGTTTGACTCTCTGGACGGGTGGCCCAATAGCGTTCTGACGCTGCAGCGCAACTGGATCGGTCGCTCCGAAGGTGTGGAGGTCAACTTTTCTCTTGCGGAGACCGACGGCGCGATCAAGACCTTCACGACGAGAATCGATACGATCTACGGCGCGACCTTCGTGGTGCTCGCGCCCGAGCACCCTTTGGCGGCCCGTTTCGCCGAGGGCAACGACGAGCTTCGCCGTTACATCGAGAAAACTGAGTCCGAGGACCGGGAGAGTCGCATCGCAGAAGATCGTGAGAAGACCGGGGTCGCGACGGGATGGGACGCTCTCAACCCTTTCACAAAGGAGCGCGTTCCAATCTGGGTCGCGGACTACGTTCTCATGGATTACGGGACGGGAGCCGTGATGGCGGTCCCAGCCCACGACGAAAGAGACTTCGCCTTCGCGAAGCGCTACGGCCTCGCCATTCGCGTCGTCGTGCAGCCAGTCGAGGGTGAGTCGGTCGCGGAAGAGCTCGAGGAAGCGTTCTCGGGTTACGGCACCGTCGTGGATTCCGCAGAGTTCACGGGGCTGCCCTCTCAAGAAGCGCTCTCTACCATGGCCGAGCGCGCCGAGGCTTCAGGTTTAGGAAAGAAGGCCGTTACATACAGGATTCGGGATTGGGGCATTTCTCGCCAACGCTATTGGGGAACTCCAATTCCAATGGTTTATTGCAATGCCTGCGGCATCCTTCCCGTGTCCGAGGATGACTTGCCGGTCGTGCTACCGCGTAACGTCACCATCACGGGGAAGGGGAAGTCGGTCCTCGAGGAGAACGAGAGCTTCGTCGCGACCACCTGTCCGACGTGCGGCGGTGCGGCCCGCCGCGAGACGGATACCATGGATACTTTTGTCGATTCCGCCTGGTATTTCTACCGATATACGGATCCTAAGCGGGAGGACGTGCCCTTTCGACCCGAGATTGCGAAGTACTGGTTTCCCATCGATCTCTATATCGGCGGTATCGAGCATGCCATCCTCCATCTCATCTACGCGAGGTTCTGGACGAAAATGATGCGCGACCTCGGTCTAGTCGAGGTAGATGAGCCCGTCGTGACGCAGCTCTCGCAAGGGATGGTCATCAAAGACGGCGCCAAGATGTCGAAGAACAAGGGCAATATCGTGGAGCCGGATTCGGTCGTCGAGAGGTACGGCGCAGACGCCTTGAGGCTCTACGTTCTCTTCGAAGCGCCTCCGGAGAAAGAGGTCAATTGGACCGACGCGAGGCTCGAAGGTCCGGCCCGATTCCTCCAGCGCGTCTGGCGCTTCGTCATGAACGAAGCCGATGCCCTCGCTACGGCCTCCGCAATCGAAGGAGGTGAGGAGTGGAACGATCTCGAAAGCGCGCTCAGACGAAAGACTCACCAGACACTCATGAAGGTGACGCGTGACATCGAGGAGCGCTATCACCTCAATACTGCGATCGCGGCGATCATGGAGCTCACCAACGAGCTCTATCGCGCGATCGACCCGCGGCCACAGCGATCGACCACATGGACCGCGATAAGAGAAGCGACGGAAGTCATGATTCAGCTTCTCAGTCCCTTCGCGCCACACATCGCGGAGGAAATGTGGCAATCTCTGGGGAACAAGAAGGGTCTTTCGGTGGTCGTTTGGCCCAGGTACGATCCGGCCATCGCGGCAGAGGAGACGATAACGCTCGTCGTGCAGGTCAACGGCAAACTTCGCAGTCGCCTCGACGTGCCGGCGGACCAGCCGGACGAGGACATCAAACGGCGGGCTCTCGAGGATGACAAAGTGCGGAGCTTCATCGATGGCAAGGAGATTCGACGTGTCATCGTGGTCCCCAATCGACTCGTGAACGTCGTCGTAGCGGGCGATGCCGGGCCATGAGGAGGTTTCCCCGTTCCGTATGGCTCCTGACGGGATGTGTGTCCCTTGCGTGGATCCTTTCCGGATGTGGCTACAGTTTGGCTGGCCGCGGTAACTTTCTTCCCGACTATATCGCAGTCATCGCGGTGCCCACCTTTGAGAACCACAGCGACCAGGTTGCGATCGAAGAGGTCTTCACCAGCAAGGTCGTGGACGAGTTCATGTCTCGCGGGCGCTACAAGATTCAGCCGGACGTTGCGGGGGCGGACGCCGTGCTCGCAGGCGTGGTCCTGTCGTTTACGAGCGCCCCTTCCGTTCTGGAAGGCGGTGCGGAGGACTTATCGGGGAACCAGGCCTCGACGTATACCGTGATCGTGCGTGCCCAGGTCGAGTTCAAGGATCTCGTTCAAGACACCGTCCTTTGGCAGAGCAACTCGTTTCAGTTCCGGGACGACTACGAGATCGGTGAGGATCCAGAGGAATTCTTCGACCAGCAAGGCCTCACGGTGCAGCGGATGGCCGAGGAGTTCGCGAAATCGCTGGTCAGCAGCATCCTGGAGGCCTTCTAGGCCGGTGAAGCTCTCCTTCTACAAGCTCGGCGCACACTTGGAATCAGGCGAGCTCGCTCCCGCCTATGTCGTGACAGGCGACCAGGACCTCCTGCGTGACTACGCGGTCCGTGACTTGATCGATGCCATAGTTGGCACGGAGCCCTCGCCCTTCCACCTCGAGAGGCTCGACGGGGAGAACGCGGATGGGCCCGAGATCGTGGCCTTGGCCAACATGATGCCGATGATGGGCGGGCGTCGCGCTCTCGTCGTCAAGCGCGCCACCAGACTCGTGGAGAAGGACGAGGCTCTTGTGAAGTATCTGGACGATCCCGCGCCCTTCACGGTCCTCGTCCTGGACCTCTCGAAGAAGCCGGATCAGCGGCGAAAGGCTTGGAAGAGCGTCGAGAAACACGTGACGGTAGTGGTCTGTGAGGCGCCGAAACCTCTCGAGTTGGAGAAGTGGGTATCGGAGCAAGCAGGGGCACGGAGGCTGAAGCTCGGTCAAGACGGGATTCGATACTTCGTCGCCGAATTCGGCGATGATATGCGGCGACTCTCGAACGAGCTCGAGAAGCTCTCCCTCTACGCGCTCGGCGACCGGCTCGACTTGGAGACGATCGCAACCGTACTCGGCAGAGGGCGAGCGCAAAGCATTTTCAAGTTCGTGGATGCGGTGGGCGCCGGGGAGACGGCGTCGGCGCTGCGGCAGCTCTCTCGATTGATGGAAGAGGGCGAGCCGGCGCTGAGGATACTGGCGCTGCTGGATCGGCTCGTCGGGCAACTACGGATCGCGACGGAGGCGCGAGCTGACGGGAACAAGAGCCAGAGCCTCGCAAGCCTTCTGGGGATACCGCCCTATGCGGCGAAGAGTGTGGCGGAAAACGCACGCCGGTTCGACTCTATCAGCCTAGGCCGCGCGGTCCACTCTCTCAGCGAGGCAGATCGGATCCTGAAGTCGAGTAGACTCCCGGACCGCCTGGTGCTCGAGAGCCTCGTAATATCCCTTTGCAGGGGGAAGTCGGGTGGGGAGACCAGTGCCTCTCAGCTCGCAGCGAGCCTACCTAGTCGTCGGGTAAGTCGGGACTTGTAGCGGGTCCCCGCGTTTTCGTGGATGATCCCCTTCTTGACCATGACGTCGACGAGGGACACCGTCTGGGGCAAGAGCTTCTGCGCCTCTTCCAGGTTCGAAGTTTCCACAGCCTGGCGGAACCTCTTGATCTGGGATCGCAGACGGGTGCGGTCCGACCGATTGCGAACGCGGCGCTTCTCATTCTGCCGGACTCGCTTGATGGCGGAAAGACTATGAGCCAATGAAGTCCTCCAGTGGACGCGAAACCGCAATACTACCACGATGCGTCAAAACTCCCTAATTCCCTGGCTAGAAAGGAAGTTCGAGATGCGCGACCGCGGAGCCTCGGTCCGGACCGAGCTTCTGGCGGGTGTCACTCGACCTATCTGGCTGCTGATTTCAGAGGGCTCTTCCAGCAACCGGGGTTTTTGTCCGTCGTCTTTGGCATCACCGAGGGTATCGCATTCGGTTTCATCTCGACCTCGATTCTGTACCTTGCGAGCGGCCGTGGTCGCGACATTCACTGAGCCGCCCACGTGGTTGCCGCCCTCTTTCTCCTGAGGTACGTTTGGATCTGACACCAAATCAGTGCCTTTGACAGAACTGGCCGTCGGCTCGGTCGGGCTTCCAACGGACCAGCGGAAAAAGATGAAAGAACCATCCCCCCAACGAAATCGATACTCGCTGGGCGATTCCGAATTGGATGCGAAACTCGAAGAGATCGTCAACGCCTGTTGTACGGAGTCAGAGAGACACTATGTGCGCGAGATCGCCACGACGGCCCTTCGCTTGGGGAGCGATTGCGCCAAGCGGATCGATCTCAAGATCGCGAACTCGGCATTGAAGGAGATGCGGAACGCCTTTCGTATTTTTACCCCATTCCGTCAGGCGAGAAAAGTGACGGTCTTCGGTTCGGCGCGAACGCCCGAAGGACAGCCCGACCACGACTGGGCTATAGAGTTCGGCAAACGGATGGCGGAAGCCGGTTGGATGGTGGTTACGGGCGCCGGTAGCGGCATCATGGGAGCCGCGCACGAGGGTGCGGGCCGCAATCTGAGCTTCGGCGTCAACATCAAACTGCCGTTCGAGCAGCATGCGAACGAAACGATTCGCGGTGACAAGAAGTTGATGTCGTTCCGCTACTTCTTTACTCGTAAGTTGTTTCTGTTAAAGGAATCGCATGCCGTGACGCTGTTCCCCGGCGGCTTCGGCACGCTCGACGAGTGCTTCGAGGTCCTGACTTTGCTGCAGACCGGCAAGCAGACGCCTCTCCCCGTCGTCATGGTGGAGAGTCCCGAGACGGGTTACTTTCAGGATTTGGCGCGTTTCATCGAAGAGCGCGTCCTGGGGAACGGGTTGATTTCTCCCCAGGATCAGGCGCTCTATCGAATCGTCAAGAATCCGGCGGAAGCTTGTGCGGAGGTGTTGCGTTTCTATCGCATCTATCACTCGTCTCGCTACGTGGGCTCGAAGTTGATGATCCAACTCGCGCGGGTGCTCACGAGCGAGGAGATAGAGTCGTTGAACGATCGCTTCTCGGATATCTTCAGAACGGGCCGGATCGACAAAACCAAACCGCTACCGGAAGAACTGGGAACGGACCTCCACGGCCTGGCTCGAATCGACGTTGACTTCAATAGGCACGACTTCGGCCGCCTGCGCTCTATGATCGACGCGATCAACGACTTCGAATGACCGAGGCAAAGGTCTTTGGGGTGTTCGCCCCGCTCCCCTGAATATTGCGCTCTTGTCACGTTGCACGGGATAAAATGGCCCGATTTTCGGTCCCGCCGAGGAGGAATCGTGATTTGGCGCTCGTTCGTGAAACTCGACTTGTCGCTTCTCATCGTCGTGTCGCTCGCCGCATGTGTCCAGCAGCAAGATTTGCAGCAGCCTTCATCCGGCCCTAGAAACGTCATTCTCTTCGTCGGTGACGGTTTCGGGGCGACCCAAACCGCGCTCGGTCTCCAGTTTGCTCGCATGGTCCAGGATCGAGAGCTTCACATCGAGACGCTCATGCGTGACGGCAATACGGGCTACGCTTTGCCATGGCCGTTCGAAAATACGGTCACCGACTCCGCCGGAGCTGCCTCCCAGTTTGCGACCGGCCAGGTGTCTCGCGTCGAGACCGTGGGAATGAATGCAGACGGCTATCCCGTGGAGACCATCCTGGAGTGGGCGCACGGACGTGGGCTCGGGACCGGCCTCGTCACCAACATGCGCGTGACGCACGCGACCCCCGCTGCCTTTGCCGCTCATCATGGCTCTCGCTACGCCGCGGAGCACGAATTGATGGACGACCTCTTGAGAGAGGGCGACGTCAATGTTCTTCTCGGCGGAGGAGCACGGGCCCTCGTACCGGCGGGGACGCGGGTGTCCGAGGCTCTTCCAAATGTTCCTGCCGAGCTGGACGGCCCCTCGAACCGTAATGACGAGACGAACGGCGTCGAGGAAGCGGAGGCACAGGGCTATGTCGTCGTTTCAGATTCCGCATCTCTGGACCAAGCGGCGACCCACGCGAGCAAACTTCTGGGGCTGTTCTCGGCGAGTCATCTTCCCTACGTCGTCGATCGCCGACGAATGAATCTTTCCTCGGTCCCGACGGTGGCCGAGATGACGAGCGCGGCTCTCGAGGTCCTCGCGCGGCGCGACGAAGGGTTCTTTCTGTTCGTGGAGGGAGGGCGCATCGACTACGCCGGGCACGCGAACGACGCGGGCTCCATGCTCCACGAGATTCTGGACTTTGACGATGCGGTGGGGAAGGGGCTCGAGTTTCAACGAGTGCATCCCGGCACACTCGTCCTGGTGACGGCGGATCACGGCACCGGCGGATTCTCGTTCACTTACGGGGATTTCGGCCCGACGGAGGAGCTCGAGCTCGAGAGTGGCATCGTCTACCAGCCGGACCACACCTATCCCGGGAAGGAGCCGCTCGTTATGCTCTTCGAGCAGACCGCGTCTTACCCCTATATCGTGAATGGAGCCGGGACGGATCCCGAGAAGCTCGTCGAGCTCGTGCGCGAGCACACGGGCCTCGAGATGACGATGCAAGAGGCAAACGAGACACTCGTCAGGGACGAGAACGGTCTCGCCTGGCCGATAGACTTTCGCCCCTTCTACACTGAGCCCGAGGACAATGCCACGGCACTGCTCGGACGGGCACTGTCGCGGCACACCTACGTCGTATGGTCGACGGGCGGACATACGACCGAGCTCGTGCCCACCTACGGTCGTGGGCCAGGTGCCGATAAGCTAAGGGGCGTCTATCCGAACACGCATCTCTATTCGGTGATGCGCGAAGCGCTCGAAGGGGGATCTTGAGCTTCTTTAGTGCCCCTCGCCTCCTTCGAGCTCGAAACCGACGTCATCGCCAATCGCGGTCATGACGTTTCCGGAGTGGCTCTCGAACTCGTAGCTACCGCCGGAAACTATGCGTCCAGAGTACAGGATATTGCCCCTTGCTTGCAGGAGGCGTTCTCCTCACCGAGGCGAGCCATTCGTCTGGAGTCCGGATTCGCTCGGTTTGACGAGGCCAAGAGTGGAAAGGTTTACGGACTCGGCTCACGGCGATTCTGGCTTCTGGTAGCGGGCCAGTTGGGGTAAAACGCGTCCTTGGGCACCTGGGCGCCTCGAGCTTGGATGTGCTAGGCTGACGAGATATGTCGAATATAAGCGTAGCCTTGCGCGGAAAACTGAATCCTCGCTTGGTGCTCGCTGTGGTTGTCTTGCTCGCCTTTGCCTCTTCCTGCGGTTCGGAGCCGAGGGCCGTGCTCCAGTCGAGCTCCGACGAGACCATTGTGGCGAAAGTGGGGGATCGAGAGTTCACCCTCGATCAGGTCGATGAGCGGGCCGTGCGTACCAGCATGAAAGCGTACCAGGATCTTTACAACGTACGCCAGGCTGCCCTAGAGGAGCTCATCGCCGAAACTTTATTGGAGCGGGAGGCCGAGAGCCGCGGCGTCAGCGTCGATGACCTCGTCGCGGTCGAGATTACGGCCAAGCTCGCACCCGTGACGGAGGCCGATATCGAGAGCTTCTACAATACGAATCGTAATCGATTGCGTGGGCAGACTCTGGAACAAATGGGCGGGCAAATCCGGAAGTTCCTCCAAACGCAGAACGAGTCCACGGTTCGCGAGACCTTCCTCGACGAGCTGAAGAAGGATGCTGGCGTCACAGTGGCTCTCGATCCGCCCCGGGTCCGAATGCAAGTCGCGGACGCGGATCGAGTCAAAGGTCCAGCCGAAGCGAAAGTCACGATCGTCGAGTATTCCGACTTCCAATGACCGTTTTGCGCGAGGGTCGGTCCGACCCTCAAACAAATTGAGCAGACCTACGGCGACAAGATTCGTTTCGTCTATCGAGATTTGGCATTACCGAATCACAGGCGTGCGGCGCCGGCTGCCGAAGCGGCGCTTTGCGCCCACGAACAGGGAGAGTTCTGGGATTATCACGATCGTCTGTTCGAGAACCAGGGAGCCCTGGGCACGGAGAGCTTGAAACAGGTTGCCGCCGACCTGGGCCTCGACACCGGAAAGTTCAACGAATGCGTCGACTCGGGCGAGTTCCGGACCGCGGTTCAGGAAGAACTCCAAGAGGCCTCCGCGCTCGGGCTCGATTCCACGCCGTCGTTCTTCATCAATGGGCGGTTTCTATCCGGCGCGCAACCCTTCGAAGCGTTCCAGGCGATCATCGACCAGGAGCTCGCCAACTAACGTAGTTGCGTAAGCCCTCGTTCGGGGCGGCTGATGACATCATCGATCTCGCGGGGGCTCGTCGATCTCTTGAGAGACGCCGAACGAGTTCTGGTTTTCACGGGCGCCGGGATTTCCACTGGGAGCGGCATCGCGGACTTTCGTGGACCGCAAGGCATCTGGAAGCAGCATCGGCCCGTCGACATTCAGGAGTTCCTGAGCTCGGAGGTGGGACGTATCGAGTATTGGGATCAGAAGCTTCAAGCCTGGCCATCATTTCGTTCCGCGCGCCCCAATGAGACCCACGCCGCCGTCTACCATCTCGAGCGCGCCGGCAAGCTCGAGATGGTCGTGACCCAGAACATCGATGGACTCCACAGCCAAGCGGGGACCTTGCCCGAGAAGCTCGTCGAGCTGCACGGAACCAACGGGCGAATCGTGTGTTTGACTTGTGGCGAGCTCAGCGACCCCGGGCCGCACATGGTGTCCTTCGAGAAGTGTCGAACTCCACCATTGTGTGACTGCGGCGGTTTCCTCAAGCCGGCGACGATTAGCTTCGGACAGAGTCTGCGACCGGAGGCGCTTCGGCGGGCGGCGGCCGCGGCGGAGTCGGCCGATCTCGTTGTTGCGCTCGGTTCCACCTTGTCGGTCTATCCCGCAGCCTCGTCCCCCCTCGTCGCCGCGGAGCGGGGAGCAGCCTACGTCATCATCAATCGGGGAAGCACGGACCACGACCAGCATCCCGCCGTCACTCTTCGTCTCGAAGGCGACGTCGCAAAGATCTTCCCCCCTGCCGTGTCCGAGGGACTGTCCTCAGGAGGCGGCGTTCGGGCTTCCGAGCGACCGTAGGCCTTTCACCACGGGCTGCCAGATTTTCCCATCGGTTCATGAGGTCCTGAACTGGGTCCGCGTCCAAAAACGTCGATCTATCAAGAGGTTGCTGCCCTCGCTTCTAGGCGACGATCGGCATGGATCTTGCCAATGAAAACTGCATGGACGTTCGGGCTCGAACCCAACAGGCTTCGTCCAACGACGAAGAAATCGATAACCCAAGTAACGCTGCAATAGCGGAGCAGATTCCCGGCGGGCGCTACCATCTGGTCGAACGCCTGTCCGCGGGCGCGATCGGCGCGGTCTATAAGGCGCTCGACATCGTTTTAGATCGTCCCGTGGCGGTGAAGTGCGTTCGCCTGGATACTCCATTTGCCGACCACAGCCCGGACGAGCTTCGTGAACGTTTCGTGCGGGAGGCACGGATAGCGGCACGTCTCCAGCACTCGAGCATCGTGACGATCCACGACATCGTCGCGACGCCTGACCGTGGATTCATTATCATGGAGTTCATCGAGGGGCAGTCCCTGGAGTCGATGTTGGCCTCGCGTTCCCGGTTGGAGCTCTCGACCGCCGTGAGGATCATCTCGCAATTGGCCAGCGCGCTCGACTACGCGCACGAGCGTAACGTCGTCCACCGTGACGTCAAGCCCTCGAACATCCTGATCTCGTCTTCGCACGACGTTTGGGTCACGGACTTCGGCATCGCGAAATCGGAGCTCTCTACGAATTTGACGATGGCGGGCGGCGTGCTGGGAACGCCGGACTACATGTCTCCGGAGCAGGCGAAAGGCGAGGATGTCGACCGCCGTTCCGACCTGTTCTCATTGGGCTGCATTCTGTTCGAATGTGCGGTTGGAGAGAAGCCGTTTCGCAGCCCGAGCTTGACCGGGGTGCTCCTCAGTATCATCAACGACGAGCCATTCTTCCCGTTGAATTGGAGGAGCCTCGGGCTTCCGACCGCGCTCAGGCCGATCCTGCATCACGCCCTCGAAAAAGACCGCGACAAGCGCTTTCCGACGGGCTCCGAGCTCATAGCGGCTCTCACGTCCCTTCCTCCGGACGCTGTCGAAACGGCGGACGCACTGGTACGAAACGAGGTTCCAGTGACGGAAGAGCCGAAGGCGGAAGGGCCGCAGGAGGAAGAACCGATGGCAGCATCCGGTGCCCCAGGAAGCGTTGACGAGGGGTCTGGCGTCGCGCACGGCGTGACGTCTCGCGCGGCTTCGGACCGGAGCGGCGCAGCCCAGCAGCTCGAGCCCGTCTCCGCTGAGCGCCTCCAATCTCTGAAAGACGAGTCACGACCGCTGAGGCTCTCGCCGACACTTTCCGAACATCTTCAGAATGTCGAGATCTCTCCAGAGGAGGGTTTCCTTCTCTCGCGCATCGACGGATCTTCGCGCGCGCGCGAAATTCTCTCGCTGAGCCCCATGCCAGAGCCGGATAGTGCTGGCGCCCTGATCGAGCTATTGAACAAAGGGCTCATTTACTGGGGCGGAAGCGCAAACAGCAATGTTGTCCGTAAGAAGGCACAGCCGACCGAGAAAGCAAAACCCAATGGCGCCTTGGATGCACAGGTTCTGGCGGAGCTAGACCGTCTCCTGCGCCTCGCGGAGGAGGACGATTTCGCGGCTCTACTGGGTCTAGAGCCCGGAGCGCCGGAAAGCGCGCGCAAGTCGAGCTATCGGAAACTCATCGGCAAGTTTCATCCCGATAAGTTCGCGAGATCGGACGACGTGATTCACGCGAAATTGTCCCGACTTTGCGCGGCAGCGTCCGAAGGCTTGACAGAGCTCGCCAAGCCGCCCGAACAGCGTAGCCTGTCCCAGGCAGCTTCCGAGGGGAAAGGGAACGACTCGGACAGCGGCTTCGACAAGCAAAGTTACGGCCGGGAGCTCTACGACCGGGGACTGCGAGCCTTCGATTCTCACGACTTCTGGGACGCGATCCAGCTTGCTCGCCAGGCCATCGAAGTGGACGACCAGCAGGCCGAGTTCTTCGCCCTGCTGGGACGGTCGTTGATGCAGAACAAGAAGTGGCGCAAGGAAGCGGCTGACAGTTTTCACCGGGCGTCAGAGCTCGATCCCGACAACGTCGAGTTCCTGGGCATGCTCGGTGCCATTTACCAGGCCGTCGGTCTCGCGACGCGAGCTCAAACCATTCTCGAGAAGGCCCAGGCTATCGACCCCGCCTACGAGCTTCCCGAGCTCGAGCCCGAGCCTACTTTCTCGGACTAGAAACTTCGGTCTCCTAGCGTCGCGAAGCTTCCAGCCCGCGCATCGGCCACGGCCGTAAACATACCCGCGAAATGTAATATCATTCGCTCATGGCTTCCCCCTCTCCCGAGAAGGAAGGCTTGGCGTCGGGAAGCCGAGTCGTCTCGAACCGCGACACCAGCGGTCAGGATTCTCTCTCCGATGCGCCGCACCTCGCGCGCTCTGCTGGAACCGTCAGCATTGCGGTCATGCTGTCACGGATCCTGGGTCTCGTTCGCGAGCAGGTGCTCGCGTATTTGTTTCCGGCTCGGACCGCACTCGACGCCTTCTACGCCGCGTTTCGGCTGCCGAACTTGCTCCGGGACATGTTCGGCGAAGGAGCGTTGAGCAAGGCCTTCGTATCGACATTCGCCGAGATCCAGGAAAAAGAAGGCGAGCAGACAGCCATGAAGCTCGCCAACCTCGTCGTCAATGCGCTCATCGTGGTCGTGGGCGCGCTGGTCGTGATCGGCATCGTCTATGCGGACGTGCTCGTGGACGCTTTTTTTGGTGGAAAGGGGTTCGACGTAAAGCTTCCCGAAGCAGCAGCGTTCGGCTTTTCGACGAAACGAGAGCTCACGATCGCGCTGACCCGTATCATGTTCCCCTTCATCTTGCTCGTGAGTGTTGCCGCTCTGGTCATGGGTGTCCTGAATGCGCGGGGCCGTTTTTTCGTACCGGCACTCGCATCCGCTTTTTTCAATGTGGGCTCCGTCGTCGTTGGAGTGGGCGGTTACTACTTGGCGCCACGTTTCGGCCAGCACCCAGCGATGGGCATGGCGGTCGGGGTTCTGGCCGGGGGCGCGCTCCAATTGCTTTGGCAGCTTCCGCTGCTCCTTCGTCTCGGGTTTCGCTACCGCCCCACCCTCAAGTTCCGGGACCCTTGGCTTGGCAAAGTGTTGCGCTTGTTCGGACCCGGCGCTCTGATCGCTTCGACGGTCCAGATCAACCTTCTCGTCAACTCGATCTTCGCCTCTCGAGGTGAGGGTTGGCTTACTTGGATCAATCAAGCGTTCCGAATTTTGCATCTCCCGTTAGGCCTGGTCGGAGTCGCAATTTCGGTCGCGACGCTTCCGGCTCTCAGCCGAGCCGTCGCACAGCAAGACGACGTTGGATTCCGCGACACGTTCTCCTACGCCGTAAGGCTTGTGATCCTCTTCACCGTGCCAGCGACGGTTGGCCTACTGGTGCTCGCTCCCCCAATCGTGAGACTGATCTTCGAGCAAGGGCATTTCGGTCCAGAGGATACGACCCAGGTTGCCGCGGCGCTGCGCTACTACGCCACGGGTCTCGTTAGTTTCGCCGCGGTGAAAATTGTGACCGATGGCTTCTACGCGATTCAGCAGATCAACGCCCCGCTCCTGGTCAGCGTTCTGAGTATGGCTTCGAACGTCGTGCTGAACTGGCTGTTTGTCGTTCACTTCGGAATGGACCACCGGGGTCTCGCGCTGGCGACGTCCTTGACCACGACGATCTCGTGCCTGTGCCTCTGGCTTCTATTCCGACGACGAAGTCGTCTGGGAGGGCTCGATGGGCGAAGGACGCTCGGCACGCTCTCGAAGTGTCTCGCCGCCTCGGCGGTCATGGGCGCGATGGCGTTTCTGTCGTTTCGCGGACTGGACTCCGCCTTCGGACACGACGCCCTCTGGGCGAGACTCCTGCAGGTCTGTGCGTCCATCTCTGTGGCGCTGGCGGTATATTTTGTGGGTTGTAAGATGCTCCGTGTTTCTGAACTGAACCAGGCTCTCGCGGCGGTCCTGCCGCGGCGGTTTGGCTGGAGGTGACATGAACTCTGTGCTCTTTCGCGTCCTTGCTGTGGTCGTGCTGATCTCGTCGTCGGGCGCTCTGTTCGCACAAACCCGGCGAGGCCCGGCCAACATGGGCGAAATCTACACGGCGGAGTTCGAGTTTCGGCGCTGGCGCGCCGACCTCGTGTCTGAGATCCGCTTTTCCGCGGATGTCGTTCCGGGCTCGACGCTCGATACTGCGGCCGCTCTTGGTCTTCCACCCGAGCGTATCTGGGATTATCATCTGGCGGTTCGACTCGTCAAACGGCTGAAGGTGCGGGGAACCTGGTACAAGGTTGACTACTTCGGTGAATCGATTTCTTCCGAGGATCGAGCGGTCGCCGGGCTCGAAGTGCCGGCCGGCGCGACGCTGGCCTCGGCGTTCGAGTTCGAGGAACAACGCGGCGGTGCCGAGTTCGATATCTTCCAGGGACTCTATGGCTACCTCGCGATCGTAGGTGAATTCGCGAGGCTCAATGCCCGACCCTCGTTCGAGTCATCGGGAGAAGAAGCGAGCCAGGAGGCACTTCGCATCCAACTGCCGGTCTTCGGCGCAAAGGGACGCGTCTATCTGACACCAGCGCTTTCCGTCACGGTCGAAGCCGTCGGGATGAAGCGCGAAAGCGAAGGCGTCATGACGAACTTCGAGGCGCAGGTCACCTATAACGCGATACCGAACCTCGGCTTCTCCTACGGCTACCGCAATTCCTACAATCGAGTGAAAAACATCGAAGAATCCGGGGACCGCGCGGTGTTCCGCCTCAGGGGCCAATACTTCGGTGTATCGGTTCGATTTTGAAGGAGTCTTTCTTACACTACCTCGAAGTAGAGAGGGGATTGTCCCCGAACACCCTCCTCGCCTATCAGCGGGACATCCAAAAGCTGGAGCGTTTCGCTCGACGCAAGCGCCGCAAGCTGGAAAGGCTCAGTGCATCTGAGCTCCGTGAGTTCCTGCGAGATCTTCATCGCGAGGGACTGGCACTCCGTTCGATAGCACGGACCACATCGGCGGTTCGAGGAATGTATCGATTTGCCGCATCGGAGGGTCACGTCCGGAGCGATCCGGCGGAGCAAATCGATTCTGCACGGATGACGAGAAGCTTGCCGCGCTACCTGAGTCTCGACGAAGTAGAGCGGCTGCTCGAAACTCCCGATACCTCGACTCCCGAAGGACTGAGAGACCGAGCGATGCTAGAGCTTCTCTACGCGACTGGACTCAGAGTTTCGGAGCTCGTATCGCTTCGCGTGTCGGACCTACATTTCGATATGGGCTATCTCGTCTGCCGGGGGAAAGGAAGAAAAGAGCGGGTGGTTCCCTACGGAAAGTCGGCGACGCGAAGAATCGAGCGATACCTCGCGCAGGGCAGGGCCCACCTGGCGAAGCGGGCGAGCGACTCTCTGTTCTTGAGCCGGCTCGGCCGTGCGATGACGAGGCAACGGTTCTTTCAAATCCTCCAATCCTACGGGCGCCTGGCTGGCATCCGTCGAGATCTCTCACCCCACGTCCTACGGCACTCTTTTGCGACGCACCTGCTCGAACGTGGGGCCGATCTGAGGAGCCTCCAGCTCATGCTCGGCCACTCCAACATCGGAACCACACAGATTTACACCCACGTGAGCCGCGAGCGCCTCCGCCGCATCTACGACGCCCACCACCCCCGTGCCAAAAAGAGGAGAGCCTGAGCCCCGACTAGAGCTCCATCGTTTCCAACCGCTGCCTTCCCCATCGAAGCGGAAGCCAGGCCGCGGCGGCAACCAAGGCGAAGACCGTGAGAGCAGAGGCGGCGATGGCGAGCAAGGCCCTTTCGTTCAATTCCGCGCCCTGATACTGCGCCCGAAAGTAGAGGAATACGGGCACTGCTTCGAGGGCGAGAACGATGGCGACGAAGCTCGTCGACGCAATCATATAGAGCAGGCCACCCGAGCTTCCCGCGATCTGTGTGACGTTTTCGAATTTGAACTTCGGGAACGCGGCCCCCATGCCGATCGCGAGCGCCACGATTCCGAAGGTCAGGGCGAGGATCGTGATGGAGGAGAGCACCATCATGAATGTCGTGACGCCCAGGAAGTGGTTGGATGCGATCGTCAGGATCTGCGAGAGGACCGCGAGGGGTGGAAAGGCAGTCCAGAACTTGCTGCGAAGAAACTGCTTTGTCGTCAAGGGTGACGATCGGATGATCCAGAACGAACGCCCCTCAGCGGAGACAGACGTGAAAACGAATCGCACCGCAATTGCGGAGAGGACGAAGCCCGCGAGGCCCAAGTTCAGGAACGAGAAGACGTTTTGCAGGCGAAAGGTCCCGAAGGTGAAGTTCGCGGGAAGGACGCTGAAATTGTAAAGGTAGATCACCACCAGCGCGACCAACAAGAGTAACTGCGACCATTGCGTAGTGTCACGGACAAAGGTTCGCAGATCCTTCAAGAGTAGAGAGCGCAGGCGGATCTCCAAGGGTTGAGTTACGCGCACGAGGAAGCGGTCGACTACGGGCAGGGAGGAAAACCGCGCGGGCCGAGACTCCTGGGCTCGCGAATAGCCCTGGAAATAGAGCCACCGGGCCAGCCAGCATCCCAGCACAACACTCGCGGCCGCGCTACTCCAGAGCAGGGCCAAGGGCATTCCCACGATGGACTCCGCCCTTCGCCCCGTGACGAGCACGCTCGTCGCCCAAGCGCTGGGAAGAAACGGCGAGCTAGGAGATCGAAAAGCAGCGAAGAACTCTGTGACGTCGTAGATCGAGCGTGGATTCAAGAGCCGTTCGGGCTGCTGCATGCGGATGAGGAAGACCAAGGGCACGATGAAAACGGCGCCGAGCAAAACGAGCATCTCCCGAACCCGACGGGCAGGAAACACGGCCATGAGAACCGATGTCACCATACCGCCAACCGCAGTCGCGATGAACGACCAGCGGAGGGAAGGAAAGCAAGGCCGCGAGCGAGAAATAGAGCGGGGAGGGTGCCGTGGCCGCCAAGGCAGCAAAAATCGGAACGCTGAAGAGCGCGACCATCCACGACGCCTGGATCATAGTCAGCACGAATCGAGAGCCATAGAGCGCCGGCAGGGACACGGGGCTGCTGACGAGCAGCGAGAGGTCCTCGGACAGGAATTGGGTCGAGAGCGCCGTGACGATCGTGCTCGCGAAGAGGACGGTGAGGATGAAAGTCGAGACACTCGCGAGTATTTGATTCGTCAGCGGGGCGGTGACCTCCGCGAAACGCCCTATGTAGAGCAGCATGCTGTAGAAGCCCGCGAAGACGAATACAGCGAAAAAGAGCGTGATGGAGCCGAATAGGAGGACACGGAGTCAGTCCGATTTCGCGGATTGTCGCCGGCGATTACGGACAGACTGCCACGAGGGTCGGAGAAGGAACAGGATCTGCCTCGGCGTGAACTCGAAGGTCACGGTCAGGCTTCTCCCCTCTCCTCGAATCCCTTGCCTCCGGTGAGCTTGAGAAAAATCTCCTCGAGATCCCGGCGGTTCGTCTCCGCCTTGCTTTCGAGCTCCTCCATCGTTCCGAGAGCGATCAACTCGCCTTTGGAGATGATACCGATGCGGTCGCAGAGCTCCTGAGCGACGTCCAGCGTGTGGGTCGAGACGAAGACCGTGAAGCCGCGGTCGCAATATTGCCGAAAAACTCGTTTGATCAAACGCGCGCCCTTGGGGTCGAGGCCTACCATGGGCTCGTCGACGACGATGACCCTGGGCTCGTGAATGAAAGCGGCTGCCATGACGAGCCGCTGCTTCATGCCGTGAGAGTAACTCTCGATCAACTCCGAGCGAGCATGGGACAGTTCCACCAGCGCCAGCAGTTCGTCGAGTCGGCCGTCAAGCGAGGCACCATCGAGCCCGTAGATTCCGGCGACGAACCGCAGGAACTCGGCGGCCGACAACTTCTCGTAGAGGAAAGGCCGATCGGGAATGAAACCGAGCGACGCCTTGGCCTGCACAGGTTCGAGCTCGAGGTCGTGCCCGTCCAGGAAGACCCTACCGGACGACGGGCGAAGCAGTCCGGCGATCATCTTGATCGTGGTCGTCTTTCCAGCGCCATTCGGTCCCAGAAAACCGAAGAGCTCGCCCGCTCCAATATGGAGCGAGAGGTTTTTAACCGCCTCGTGTCGGCCGTAGAGTTTGCTGACACTCTCCAACCGGATCATTGCCACTCCAAAACGTCTATCGTCGCGCCACGACCGAGAATTTCAAGAATTCCGTACTGACTTTCGATGCCACCCGTCATGAGTCGAACGTGCAGGGGGTCCGCGGGGAATTGGCCGAAAGTGGGGTCCACGGAAAGCCATCGCCCAACCCATACCTCAGCCCAGGCGTGGTAGTAGAACTGACCTCCGGTATAGGCGAGTCCAGTGCTGATTCTCGTTGGCAGCTCCGCGGCTCGAGCGAGTGCGGTGAAGAGCACCACGTGCTCGTTGCAGTCGCCAACACGCTGCTCCAATACTTCCTTGGCACTCGGAAGTGAGAGGGTAGGAGACTTCACCACGTTTTCGTAGACCCACGTGGAGAGAGCGCGCGCCTTCGCCACCTCGTCCATTCCTTCCGTCAGGCGCAGGGCGAAGGCGATGATCTCCTCATCGTCGGATTGTACGAAAGCATCGGCGGCGAGTGTTTCCGCGCGCACCTCCCCGGGGAGTTCCTCCTGCCCCTGGTAGGGTGGAGATTTGCGACGGATGCGAAGTCGGTCGCCCTCGATGGACTGACGTCCGCCAACGAGCTCGGTGAAGCCCTGGGGAAATTTGTTCAAGCGGAGCTCTACGACTTCTAGAGAGGAGGCCTCTCCGGCGAAGCCGATCGCCGGGACGGCCGACAGCAGGAGCACGTCGGGCGCCGCTTCGCCGCTCGTCGCGGCAAGGCCGCTACCGGGCGCTTCCTTGCGGAGCGTCCAGACGAGCGGCGTCTCCTCCTGCAGCACCTCGCCACGCTCGTTCACCCACGTCTTCGTCGTTAGCCCCGAGAATGTCGTTTGCAGCCGGAACGCCTCCTCCTCGCGCCCGCCCCAACGAACGACTTCGGTCTCTTTGACGGCGATCGTCGCCTCGCCCTCCGAGAGCGTCATCGGATCGAATAGACGAACGCGATAGGTCGCGCCGGGAGTGAAACCGTTCGATGCCAGAGAGTAGTAGAGATTCAGCGGAAGGATGATGGGCTCCTCGAGCGTTCGGCGCTCCGTCCTTTCGGAGCGCCCGGAGTCGATCGTCAGCAACAGCTCGTTGCCTTCCACGCGCCCCCGAACCGTCGTCGCGAAGGGAGATCGTCGCGAAGAGGTCCTCAATCCGAAATCGAACTCGATGAGCTCGCCCTTTGCTCCGGTTCGCGCGGAACCCTCCATCTGCATGCGTCGCTCGCGTCCGAGCAGCGTCAGGGTGAGATCTCCCTTCTGCTCCGCCAGGTAGCCCGCCTCGAGAGGCGTGAGCTTCTCTCGGATATAGCCGATGCGGGTTCCGCGGTAGAAGATACCTCGCTGGGTGAGCTCGGCCCCGGCCTCGGTCGCGGCCGAGAGGTCGACGAGGGAGGTCGCGTCGACGGGCGCATAGCTTCTGGCAAGGTGGACGCCGACGAGGACGGCCCATCCGAGCACGGTGGCGATAGACAGAAAGCGACCTGGGCGAATTCGCATGGAAGACTTCGAACCGAAAGGAGTTTTTTCAGTATAGCATGGAGCTCGATTCGAGAGCCGGCCGAGCCAAACCTTTGAGATAACCTTGAAGAGAATTGTAGTCGACCCGCATCGTCCTCGAGCGGGGGTTGTCTCTCGGGCGGCGGACATCCTTAGACGGGGCGGGATCGTTGCCTTTCCAACGGAGACGTTCTACGGTCTCGCGGCCGACGCCATGGATGAGGCGGCTTGCGCGGGAGTCTTTCGGGTCAAGGGACGAGGTTTCGACAGGGCCCTGCCTTGCATCCTGTCGAGCTCGAGCCAGCTTGCGCTCGTCACCGACGAGCCCTCGCCGCTCGTGTTACGACTCGCCGGACGTTTCTGGCCGGGCCCGCTCACCCTCGTGATCCCGGCGAGGCGCGACGTCGCGGCACGGGCGCCGAACGGCACCGTCGCGGTCCGCGTCGCCGGCCTCGCCCTCGCCCGTCAGCTTGCGGAGGCTCTAGGTAGACCTGTAACGGCGACGAGCGCCAACCGGGCGGGCGACACCCCTGCCGAAACGGCGGACGACGTCATGAGGGTCTTCGGCGAGGAAGTGGACCTCGTGTTGGACGGAGGTGCGAGCGTGGCCAGGGAGCCTTCGACAATCGTCGACACCACCTGCGATCCTCCTGCGCTTATTCGGCGCGGAGCTGTCGATTATGCCCTCGTCCTCGACGTGTCGTCGGGAACGGGAGATTGACTTGCTCGTGGGCGCAAAGCTAGAATGCATATCACTTTGCGGGGATTGTTCCGAGTTTCTTTGAGATACGTTTGGATTCGCTCTCAAGGTGTCGGTCTGCTCGCGGTCGGTGGTCTCATCGTTGCGGGCTGCGCCGAGAAGCGGGCCTATACCCCTGCCGAGGTGCCTGCCTGGGAGGTCGTGCATCGTCTCTGCCTCGAAGCCCCTTCGGAGCTGTCCGATGGACAGAGGCGCGCCTTCGAGGAAGGCTGGGCCCTCGTCAAAGACGGACGGCTTGCGAAGGCCGCATCGGAGCTCGACGGGCTGGGCCGTCGCTACCCTCAGAGCCCTGAGATCTCCGCTGCGCTCGGCTTTCTGGAGCTCAAAGCGGGCAACCCTCAAGCCGGCGAGCGGCACTTCGAGAGCTCGCTCGGCGCGCGGCCCGATCTTGCGGCCGCTTCGACGGGGTACTTTCTCGCCGCTATGGCGGGGGGCAATCAGGAAGCTGCTCTTTCCCGTCTCCAGCGGGTTAGACCCGAGGAGACTCGAAGCGTACTGGAGTCGCGCTACGAGGCGACCCTTCGGTTGAACGTGGCCGAGGCGAGACTCACCACAGCGCGAGGCTTGATGGGGGAAAGTCGATATCAGGAGGCCGCCGCGGCATTTCTCGACGTGCTCGACGTGGCCTCCGAAGCAGCGGGGCTCTATGTGGAAACGGCGGAAGCCGAGCTCGCCGCGGGCCTCGTCGAAGGAGCCATCGAGCACGCGGAGCGAGCTACCGAGCTGGACGACTCGAACGCCGAGAGTTTTCATCTGTTGGGTGAGGCTCATTACGCCGCGGGTGACCTAGGCGGCGCTCGAAGCGCCTTTCGTGCCGCGGTGGCGCTGCGTCCCGGCGACCTAGCCTTGAGGGAGCGTCTGGCCAGAATCGAGGCGGACTACGATAAGGAGAACCTGCCCGAGGAGTACGCCTCGATTCACGAGTCCGAGCGGCTAACTCGAGCGCAGCTCGCCTCCTTGCTCTTTTTCGAGCTTCGAAGCGCTTTCGACGAGATTGGGAACGAGGCCAACGTCATCGCCACGGATATCTCGACGAGCTGGGCCTACGAGCCTATCCGGCGGGTCCTGGGCGCCGAGATCCTCGAAGTGTTTCCGAACCACACGTTCCAGCCGGAAGCCTTTGTCGACCGTATCTATTTCGCCCGAGCGCTTTCGGCCACCGTGGCAAAGCTCACTCCCGATGTCTATGAGTCCGCTAAGCGCTCGCCGCGGTTCGGGCAGAACTTCTCCGACCTCTCGGGCTCGAACGCGAGCTACGAGTCTGCCGCACTCGCGATATCTCTCGGTCTTCTCATGCCGGGTGAGGATGACGCCTTCGAGCCCTTGGGTCTCGTGAGCGGCGCCGAAGCCGTCATCGCCATGGAGGCACTCTCAGCTCATATGTCCCTCTAGCAGCGCTGGCCCGCGGTGCCAAGAAACAGTTAGAATAGTCGTCGCGATCCCGTGACAGTTGAATCCAGAGGCAAAAAGAAAGGGAGGAGGCTTTGATGGTGTCGACCGAGCTCTTCCGCCGAGTGCCCTTGTTCTCTGGTCTCGAAGATGACGACCTTCAGAGTCTCATCAGCGCGACGACGCGGAGAAAGTTTCCGAAAGACGGCGTTGTGTTCTTCGAGCACGATCTCGGAGACGCGTTGTTCATGATTGTCTCGGGACGGGTCAAGGTAACGATCCTGTCGGACGACGGTCGCGAGATCATCTTGGCCGTTCTGTCGGACGACGATTTTTTTGGCGAGATGAGCCTTCTCGACAACGAGCCGCGTTCCGCGACGGCGATCGCCATGCAGGACACCGAGATGGTCGTGCTCCACCAGAGAGACTTCCTGTCGATCGTGGAAAAACGCCCCCGCGTCGCGATCAATCTGCTCGCCGTACTGTCGTCACGACTCCGCAAAGCCAATCAACAGATCGGCAACCTGGCCCTTCACGACGTCTATGGGCGCGTTGCGCGCATCCTTCTCGAGATGGCCAGTGAGACAGGAAAGCGCCGTGAAGACGGTCGCGTCGCGTTCCGAAGGCCCACGCACCAGGAGATCGCCAACATGATCGGAGCGACCCGCGAGACCGTGTCGCGCATGATCAGCGATCTCCATCGCCAGGGCTTTATCGAGATCTCGGGCAAGGACGTCATCATTCAGGACGCCCTTGCTCGAGAGTTCGCACGAACCTAAGGCCCCTGGCTCCCTTGTCCGCCTGGGGCTTGACGGTGACCGGAGCGCCCCGTAGCATGAATTAAGATCCCTTTCTCAATTCATGGTCGGAGTTCCGTGCTGAAGCCGCAGTTCCTCGTGCTCGCGTCGATAGTGATTCTCGGAGTCGCTTCCCCCCGCCAATCCGTGGCCCAGGAGGTGCGCTACCGGGTCGCGATGCGACCGACCGACCGCGAGAGCCGTGAGATCGCGGAGCACCTGAAGGAGTGTCTCTACGCGGGCGATCTCGACTCGCTCGAGATGCTGCTCGACACGGACGCACTGCTCGAGCGCGCGCGAGGGTCGAGCTCGACCGCTGCTTCGATCCTAGTTCTCGAGGAGCTCGAGGAGTTGCTCCGCGCGAGGGCGTGGTTCGGCGTCGAGGTCGCCGCGGCCATCGAGGCGGGAGGAGACTATGGGCTGCTGAGAACGATTGAGAAGCGCGGAGAGCAAAGAGCACTCTTCCGCCTGCTCACATCGGACGGCGGCCTGAACTACCACGAGATGGTTCTGGAACGGCGCGGACTGGCGGGCCCAGTTCGGGTCGTCGATGTCTACGTTCACTTGACGGGTGAGCTGCTTTCGGAATCCTACCGCCGCACGTTCCGGGTCGCGAGCCAGGGGTTGGAAGATAGCCTCTTCGAAAGGCTGATGCGAAACGAGTCCTCCCATAGCGATCACCGGGGCGAGATCCTTCGGCTGAACGACCTGATTCGTGAAGGACGCCACCAGGAGGCTCTCGAGCTCTGGGATGGCTTGCCTGTCTCCATGGCGAGCGAAAAGAGCATGCTCATCAAGCGACTAGCCATCACTCAGGAGCTGGGCGACGCGGAGTATGTCGCCACCATTCGCAAGATCCGGTCGTTGTTCCCGGACGATCCGGCCCTGGACCTCATCTCCCTCGACGCGTTCATCCTGGAGCGTCGCTACGGCCTCGCGTTCGAAGTCCTCGACCGCCTCGACCTCGCCGTGGGAGGCGATCCTTATCTGGACGTTCAGCGTGCCGGGCTCTACCTGCTTCAGCGGAATTACGAAGAGGCCAAGCGCTACGCGAGTCGGGCCATAACCCGCGAGCCGTACCTGGAGCCCGCGTATTGGACGATGGCCTCCGTCGCTTTGGACACGATGGGCTGGGGTCTTCTCGTGCGCGTGTTTCGCGGTCTCGAGCACGACTTGGCTCTCCAGGTTCGTGATTTGACGAGTGTACCCGAGTACCACGAGTTCACCCTTTCTCCGCAATACCGTTCCTGGCGCGCCGCCCGCTGATCGGCTGTCTTGGAAGACGCCCGACTTGATAGAATGCGCGGGTATGGAAGAGCTCGACACCGAAAAGACCGTCAAAATACTAAATTCGATCTTGGAGCAGGAGCTCGCGGGGGTCGTTCGCTACACCCACTATGCGCTCATGGTGACCGGCCCCAATCGGCTGCCGATCGTGGAATTCATGAAGGCACAGGCCTCCGAGTCCTTGGACCATGCTCAACAGGTAGGTGAGATTCTGACTGGCCTCGGTGGCCACCCATCGCTCAGTGTGGCGCCCCTCGAAGAGACCTACCAGCATTCGCTCAAGGCGATTCTCCAGGAAAGCGTGAACCACGAGAAGAACGCTGTGAAGCTCTATGTCGACCTCCTCGAAGCGGTAGAGGATGCGAGCATCTACCTGGAGGAGTTCGCGCGCACCATGGTTGGGCAAGAGGAGCTTCACCAGATGGAGCTCAAGAAAATGCTTCGCGACTATAGCGAGGCACCCGGCTCCGGCGCCGACTAGCAATCTTCTCATTTTGTCGATGTCCCTGGCTCGAAGCCTCTTCTACGCGTGGGAGAAACGGCTCGCCTTCAAGGATGATCCGGAGCGACGCGTCCTGGATTTTCAATGGGGCGCGGAGTTTCTCCCTCCCTTTGGCTCGTGGCACCCACCCGAGATCACTGCGTCGGAGTCCGAAGCTCGAGCGCTGTTACACGACCACGCCGAGAGGGCGCTCGAGTCCAGTGAGGACTACTTCGCCTTCGAGCCCGTTCGGGATTACGAGCTTCGAGAGGGAAGGCTCTGGTTCAGCTCTCCCGCCGACACCGGCGTCGAGGAGAACGACTCCGCACACGCGGATTGGCTCCCGCTCGCGTCGAACGGCACCGGCCCCAGCGGGAAGGGACCTGCCGTCGTGGTTCTCCCGCAGTGGAACGCCAAAGAGGGTGCTCAGGAGGGCCTATGCCGTCTCCTCAATCGATTCGGGATCGCCTCGCTGAAGCTCGCGCTGCCTTATCACGAGAAGCGACGCCCCCTCGATCTCGTGCGGGCCGAATTCACCTTGAGCCCAAACGTGGGCCGAACGCTCCAGTCCTGTCGTCAAGCGGTGCTCGACGCGCGAGCGGCCATCCAGTGGCTGGCGCAACAGGGCTACGGTGTGTTCGCTACTCTAAATTGGCCCATTTCGCTCATTAGATTTGGCCCGCCTGTATCGGACCGATAGCCTTCACCGGGCGAACGCCCGGAGAGGAGGCATCGGTTGGAAAGGTGCGCCAAAGTGCGATTGTTCGAGCAGATGCGTCGAGAGTACGAACACGGAGTCGGGACGATAGTTGGGGTAGCGAAGAAGTTCGGAGTCCACCGCCGGATGGTGCGTGACGCATTGCGTAGCGCGATGCCGCCGGAGCGAAAGCCCACGCCGCGAGAGAGCCCGAAGCTCGGCCCGGTCCGCGATTTCATCGACGCGATCCTCGACGCCGACAGACACGAGCCACGCAAGCAGCGTCACACCGCGCGTCGTATCCGGGATCGATTGCGAGAGAGGTACCCGAATCACGAGGTGGGCGAATCGACGGTTCGCCGTTACGTATCCCGCCGGAAACGTGAGCTCGGCTTGAAGCACGCGGAGGTGTTCATCCCGCAGAGCTATGTCTGGGGCGATGAAGCTCAGGTGGACTGGTACGAGTCGCACGCCCGGATCGGTGGCGAGCTGACGAAGGTGCACACGCTCGTGGTACGGAGCATGGCCGGCGGTGGCGCGTTCCATCGAGGCTATCCCCGCGCAACGCAGCAAGCGTTCTTCGAGGCTCAGGAGAAGGCGTTCGAGTTCTTCGATGGGGTGTTCCGTCGGATGCGCTGCGACAATCTGACGTTGGCGGTTCGCAAGATCCTTCGGGGTTACCAGCGCCACCAGACGGAGCGCTTCGTAGCGTTTCGCTCGCACTGGGGATTCGACTCGGAGTTCTGCAATCCGAGTCGAGGCAACGAGAAAGGTGGGGTAGAAAGCGAAGTGGGCTACTTCCGCCGCAACCACTGGACGCCGGTACCGGAGTTCGATGATTGGGATGAGCTCAACGCGTACTTGCGTGGTCGCTGCCTCGAAGAGAACAAGCGCCACATCGCTGGCAAGGAACACGCGGTGGGCGCGGCAATGGAGCTCGAGCGAGTGCACCTACTCCCGATGGCCGACGAGGGCTTCGAGCTCGAGGAGAAGCGCTGCACGACGGTGGACAAGAGGGGCTGCGTTCGGGCCGGCACGAACTGGTACTCGACGCCCTTGAAGCCGGGCCAGCGGGTGATGGTGAAGCTGCTGCCGCTGGCGGTCGAAGCGTGGCGCGAAGGCCGCGTGGTGGCACGACACGAGCGCTGCTACGAACGGGGCCAGTCGTTGTACGAGCTTGAGCACTACCTCGACGTGTTGGAGCGCAAGCCCGGTGCCCTTGCGGGCTCGACGCCGCTTGCGCAGTGGCGCGCGAAAGGACGATGGCCCGCAAGCTATGACAAGCTGTGGGCGAAGCTGAACCGTCGCCACGGCAAGCTCGATGGCACGCGCCAGATGGTGGAGCTCATCCAGCTAGGGCGCAAGCAAGGATACGACAAGCTTCGTGAGACCGTCGCCCACGCCCTCGAGCTCGGGTGCACCGATCTCGAAGCGCTTCGCCATCTCCTCGATACCGCGTCGCTACAACGGAACCCCGAGCGTAGCCTGGACGATGTCGAGCTTGGACACCTTGCGCGCTACGAACGAGCTGCGCCGGGCGTGAGCCACTACAACGAGCTGATCACGGAGGTGAACCCGTGAGCGGGCGAAGCGTCGAGCTCGGCACCATCCGTCAGCATTGCAAGACGCTGCGCATGCCGACCGTGGCGAGCCAGTTCCAGAAGCTGGCGGAGCAAGCATGGTGCGACAAGCAAAGCCACGTCCGGTATCTCGACGTCCTGCTCAGCGCCGAGGTCGAGGAACGCGAACACCGAGCCGTTTAGAGACGATTGAAGGAAGCACAACTACCGCGGACGAAGACCGTTGACGAGTTCGACTTCTCACAGTCGCCCAAGGTCTCGGGCCGCCGGATAAAAGAGCTCGCGGAGGGTCACTACATCGACCGAGCGCAGCCGGTCATCTTCCTCGGCGACGCGGGTGCCGGCAAGACCCACCTGGCGAGCGCGTTGTGTGTGGCCGCATGCCAACAACGTCGCCGCGTCCGCTTCACCACCGCCTCGAAACTCGTCAACGAGCTCGTCGAGGCGCGGCAGGAACACGAGCTGTCCCGCATCATCCGCCGCTACGCCCGCTTCGAGCTGCTGTGCATCGATGAGCTCGGCTACGTGCCCCTCGCCGATGTCGGCGCCGAGCTGTTGTTCCAGGTGATCTCGGAGCGCAGCGAGACCGCCGCGCTCGTGATCACGACGAATCTCCCGTTCTCCGAATGGACCCAGGTGTTCACCAACGCCCGACTCTGCAAGGCGCTGCTCGATCGTGTGACCGACCAGGCGCACATCCTCGAGACAGGAACCGAGTCCTACCGCTTCCGCCGCACCGTCCGCAGCAAGAACAAGGCTCCAAAGGCATGAGAGCTGTGTTTCGACTCCGGGCGGCCTGCACGTTCGTTTCGGCCGCAGGATAAGGGAAAGGGGCTTTTTTTACGTTCGTTCTTTAAGAATCAATAACTTAAGGTGGGCCATTTTAGATGAGCGAAGTGGGCCAGGCCGAGTGGACAAAAACATACGGGCCGCTCGGGATCGTGGGTACCAGTCTCGGCTCGGCCATCGCCCTCGCCACTTTCGCGCACGAGCCACGGCTCGACGCGGCTGTTTTCAACCACATATCTCCTTTTTTCGCAGACGTGGTGTGGCGCGGCATCTCGACGAGGCAAGTCCGGCAAGGCCTCGAATCGAACCTGGACCTGGACGAGCTCCGGAAGCTGTGGCTGCCCCTGAGCCCTTACAGCTACTACGAAAGGGTCAAGAAGCGGCAGCGCCCTTCGCTTCTCATTTACGGTCGCTACGACCTGTCGTTTCCGACCGAGCTATCTCTCGAGCTGGTGCGTGACTTCGAGCGACTCGCGATCGAGCACGAAGTATTCGAGCTCCCCTGCGGCTACTATACGACCGCCAAGTTTCCGTTCAACTGGATGGATGGGCTCCGAATAGCGAGATTTCTCTCGCGGAGCCTGTCGGCGCGAGCCTAGCTCCAGTTCCAGACTTCATGAAAATCTCGCCCGGGCGAGATTTCTGAGACAAACCCTCCCGCCCTCTCCCGAACCGGCCTTGAGATCGAGCACACACGACCCTCTCTTTGTTCCGCAACCGCGACGAGCGAGACGTTGCTAGACGAGATTTCGCAGACGATCACTCCCTGATCGGGAACGATTTTCTGAGAAAGTGCGCGGGTTTTTGGCAGAGGCACTTCGCTTGCGACAAGATGCTGGGTCCTCTGCTGCTGGTTCGGGCCAGTTTTGGGGGGATACCACTTGCCGTAACTCGCAGCCCTCTGCCCAAAAGGAAAGCATGGCTCACGCATCTATGAGTCGATTCTCTGGGGACGCGTTCTCTAGTCGGCAGTATAGAGGACTGACAGAATCAATATGAAAGATCTCCCTCAAGATCTTCACGACAAATTTGTTGGCGGCGACGTCGTCTGGCCCGAAATCCACAAACAAGAAGTCCAGAGGATCAGACTTGCCTTCGCCTCGCTCCACGCGCCAGGAAACGTTCTCTTGTGCGCATAGCTCTAGTACTGGGTCATAGTATTTCTCTGACCATTTGGCACGCGGAAAACCTAGCTCTATGCCATAGTCTTTGGGCCTTCTAATGTACTTTGCCAGCTGAAGGAACCGGCCGTCACCGACGTCAATAATGAGAAATCCACCATGGAAGCCCTGCCTCAGCAGCCCACGAATCGGCCAGTTCAGGGATCCGTCCCGCTTCCCGTGGAAATAAGAATGGCGTAACCTCCGGTTAAACAAAACGAAACCGCGCCTGTAAAGGGGGATGTCCCGGCCGCTGTTGAATTTGGTCGGGTAGCGGCGGCACCTGTGAATACTCTTAGGCAGCAACCTCATCGCTGTCAAGAGATTTCTGTTTGCTTCTAAGCGCGTGAACGAGAGCGCCCATATGGCGATAGCCTTTGATACGGTGAAACTTTTTCTCCGCCGTGACGACGCCGAGAGCGGTCCATCGGCGAATCATGGAAGGACTCTTCCACCGCTTGACGTTTCTCGAGACTCTGCGGATGGTGCCGTTGAGATTCTCGATGGCGTTTGTCGTGGCCAGAGATTTGCGAAGTAACTCGGGTAGAGCGAGCTTCACAACCGTGAGGGTCTCTTCCATCCCTTCTCGAAGGCTTCCGGCAGCTTCGTCGTAGCCGTTTCGCTCGAGCCACGACACCAATGCCTGAAGTCGCTTGCGCGCCTTGTCGGCACTCTTGCATTTGTACGCTTCCTTCATTGTCTGGAGCACGTAGGCGTGACGGGACTTGGGAAGGTACGAGCGTAGATTTCGGAGTTTGTGGAGCTGGCATCTTTGGATAACCGCGAGATCCCCCAAAACGTCGACGAGTGCTTTGCGGATCCCTTTGCCTCCGTCCACTACGCAGAGAATCGATTCGTCGATCCGCAATCCCCGCTCGAGAAGGTTCTGCAACATCGCGGTGCACACCCGAGAGTTCTCCGTCGAGCCCAGCCATATACCCAAGGGCACCTTCGTTCCATCTATTGTGATACCGAGAGTTACGACGACGGTCTGTCCGGCCACCTCAAGGCCATCCATCATTAGTGCCGCAAGCTCGAACTCCTCTAGCCTCCGAGATAGGTATTCCTCGAGCTTCTTAGTCGTCTGGCTCACGAGGTGACGGCTGGCGGCACTCTTGCTCGTGCCACGAGACTTCAACTTCGCCGAGGGTTTGTCCAGACTCGATTCGTAATTTCGGGTCGATACCCCCACCAAGATCTGGTTCAGCACTCGCTCCGGAAGCGGGTCTTCTTCGCGGAAGGCTTCGAAGTGTGGAAGCGACGCCTCCTCGCCCGACTTCGAACGAACTCGAGGTCGCGACACTTGGATTCGACGACCGCCGAAGCTCAGCTCCCCATCCGTGCTCCCCCAGTGGTTATGAGTTCGCTCCTTCTCGTGCTTGCCCTTCGGCCCCGCGATCTTCTCCGCGTCCTCTCTCAGGAGTAGGTGCAATGCGGTCAGTCCTTGCTCGTACACCCATTCCGTCAGGTCCGCCTTCGTGGCCGCGATCCCAGCTATCATCGGTAGCAGTATCTGACCGACTTGGCCAACTACCTTGCCCGTAGGCGAGTGCGTTTGCTTTCTTACTGGCTTCTTTGATTTCCTTGGCATGGTGGCTCCTTGTCCCCCTCTGGAGACGGTTGGTTTGGCAGACCTATTCTCAGGCCGGCCAAGGAGCCGCCGCTACCCCAAATTCAACATCCGGCGGGACATCCCCCTGTAAAGGCGAGGAGGAGGATTACGCCATGAAGAAGCCTACCACCATATCGAAGGAGTCTGTAAGCGAGTATCGGGAGTTCGTCCAACTTCGGCTGCGTAAGCGGGTACTGGAGGCAATCGAGGTCGTGCTCGAGGAAGAAGTCGACCAAGCGCTGGGGTGTGGTAGCTACGAGCGTGCGGAAGACCGCCGTGGATATCGCAACGGAGCCGAAACCCGTCGCGTGACGACGTCGGTGGGAACTCGCGAGCTCCGGGTGCCACGAGCCCGCGTGCGAGACGAGGAAACGGGAGAAACGACAGAGTTCAGGAGCGAGCTGTTGCCCCGGTACGCGCGCCGGACTCGTGAGGTCGACGAGGCGATCTTGGGGACCTACTTGTCGGGCGCGAATAGCCGCCGGATCCGCAAAGCGCTGAAACCACTGCTCGGTGAGGAGCACCTATCGAAGAGCGCGGTGTCTCGCGTGGTTAGCCGGCTGAAGGAGCGCTTCGAGGAATGGCAGAACCGTGCTCTCAGCGAGGAGGTCTACGCGATCGTTTACCTGGACGGCTTCCACCTGAAAGTGCGGATGGCGAAACGTGTGATCAGCGTACCCGTACTGGTCGCGCTCGGGGTCGCGCCCGACGGGCAGAAACGTCTGTTGTCATTGCGTCTGGCGGTGAGCGAAGCCTCGACGCATTGGGGCTCCGTGCTGGAGGGACTCCAGGCTCGAGGACTCCGGGCTCCCAAGCTAGTGATCAGCGACGGCCACAAGGGGCTGACGAAAGCGCTGGAGAAGTGGCCGGGGTGCCGGTTGCAGCGATGTACCGAGCACAAGCGCGCCAACTTGCTCCAACATTGCCCGGCGCACGCACGCCGTGAGCTCCGGCGTGACTACAACCGGATCGTCTACGCCAAGAACGGGATCGATGCTCGCAAAGCCTATGACGAGCTCGTCGCCAAGTGGACGCCTCTCGCGCCGGCCGTCGTCCGAAGCCTAGAGGAGGCCGGTAATCAGCTGCTGACCTTCTATGAATTCCCTCGTGCCATGTGGAAATCGATTCGAACGACCAATGCTCTGGAGAATCTCAACCGCGAGTTTCGACGCCGGACGAAAACCCAAGCGTCGTTCTCCAGCGAGGAGTCCGCGGTCGCTTTGCTGTTTGGGCTTATCGCCTCTGGCCAGATTCAACTACGACGCATCGACGGTTACCAACGTCTGAGCGAGGTTCTCGAACACGCGGAGGTTGCCGCCTGATCTGATACCCTGATGACGGAGTGGAGGGCGCCGTTCTTTTTCCACGGACCTCGGGACACATCCCAGTTCCGCGAAGTCAGCGTGTGTTTAATGCCACGCCGCGCCAGATAATAAGCAAAGGCGACCGTCGCCAGAACGAGCAACAATAGGACGGACAGCAGCCACTTCATTCGATCAGATTCTTGGCTAATCCGATTAGATAGCCCGTATAGTACCCCAATCGTCCCGCCGTGGTGGTGGGATAGGACCCCTTGACGCCATAAGCCTGGTCGAAGTAACCGATACCGACAGCGTGGCCTCGCTAGAGGAGATTTCGCAAAAGATCACTACTTACTAGGGAACGAGTTTCTGAGAAAGTGCGCGTTTTCTTGGGAGAGGCACCTCCTCTCCGACAAACCCTAGTACGTCTGTCGCAGCTGGCACCTCAAGGGAGTGATCACTCGATCTCTCCCACGATCCCTGGTTCATGAACCACTGCCATAGTCAGTAAATGGCCACCCTCGTCCACTCTAGTTCTTCTTGGGACCAACCGGATGATGTAGACTGATAGGGCGTGGCCGCAGATGTCGGACTTCAACCGTTGCTGGAAAAATAAGGGTTAACGCGGATTCGTGTGGGTAAGTTCTGACGGAAAAACAGTGTAACTCATTGTGTGGAAAAGGTATCGAGTACTTCATCAGGTGCTGAAAAGTGGTCCATTTTTAGGATAGGCTAACCGAGTGAAAAATTCCCAGTCGATCCGCTCGCTGTTTGCGCTGCCAGGTTTCGTGGTTGGTGCCGGATTGAAGGGTCTATTCGGTGACCGATACGCCCGCGTCATCCAGCTCAAGAGGCGAAAAAAACAGCTGTGTGCTCTTACTGTGGGCAACGGTGCCGGGGGCGCTATGACAAGCAAGTGTGCCGGGTCCGCGACCTGTCGTTGGCAGGCTGGCGGATCTATTTGGAATACGAGCGTTGGCGCGTCAACTGTTCTGGGTGCGGCGGTGTGCATGTAGAACACCTAGACTGGCTGGCGAACAACTCGCGCTACACCCAGCGTTTTGCGACGCATGTGGGCAAGCTGTGCCGGGATATGCCGAACAAGGCGGTGGCCGAGATGGAACGTCTGCACCACGGTACGGTGAAGGCTCTGGATACGCTCTACATGCAAGAGCAGGTCGACCGGGCGGGGCTACCGGCGCCTCGGGCCATCGGTGTCGATGAGATCTCCATCCGCAAGGGACATAACTATCGCGTCATTGTCAGCGACCTGGAGCGGGCGCGTCCCATCTGGGTGGGCGGTGAGGGTCGCAAAGAAACCGACATCGATTTGTTCTTCAAGGCGTTGGGCGGAAAGAAAAGCGCCCGTATCAAGCTGGCCGCCATGGATATGTGGAAGCCCTTCCGGAACTCGGTGATTCACAACGCGCCTAATGCGCGGATCATCTTCGACAAGTTTCATATCATGCGTCATCTGTCAAAGGCCCTCGATGAGGTCCGGCGCGGTGAGTACAAACGCCTCAGCGGCAAGGACCGGTCGTACATCAAGGGGCAGCGTTGCACTTTGCTTTCCCGGCGGGAGAACCTGAGCCTAGACGGTCGCCGCGCACTCAAAAAGTTGCTCCAGGCCAACCGGCGCCTGAACACCGCCTATATTTTGAAGGAGGCCTTCGGGCAACTCTGGGATTACCGCACCGAACGCGGCGCTCGCGCCTTTTTCACTCGTTGGAAAGACAGCCTCAAATGGCAACGCCTGCATCCGTACCAGAAGTTCGCCGGTATGATTGAGTCCCATTGGGATGGTATCGCCTCCTACTGTCATCCGGAGAACAAAGTCAGTCTCGGCCTAGTTGAAGGGGTCAACAACAAAATCCGTGTGCTGCAACGACGCGCCTACGGCTATCGCGACGAGGAATATCTCAAGCTGAAGATCGTGGCGGCTTTCCTTCCGCCATTACCCAGAAATGCAGTTTTCAACCCACACGAATCCGCGTAGACCCAAAAATAAATGCCGTTCCTTGATCTTTGTGTGGACTGTCCCGTGGCACAAAACGATACCGGATAACTATCTCCTCGGTCGTAGACGTCTCGTTGGGCTCGAAACGCCACTCGCGCGCGTACTGTTCGAGGCGCTCGGTCCACTTCGCCCGAAGGCCCCACGCGCACTTCGAACCTGACCGTGCCTTCCAGATTTGCTTGAAACAGAAGTTCATCGTACGGTGGGGCCGATGCTTTGATTACCCCTCGCTGGCTGTGCTGGCACATGGCTTCTGAAACCGAAACGCAAAAAATTGCCAACACCAAAAGATTTGTTAGAACTCGGAACTTGGCCATCTTACGGACCTCCTGCGCTTGCAGGACTACACCGATGTGAGTCGCCGGCAAACGGGTTGATGCAAAATCTTGCCCGGGCAAGATTCTGTGGAATCGTCTGAGCGGGCAGGGTGGGCACTAAAAAAAATACGTGGCCGCGAAGAAGAACGTGCGAGTCCTCTTTTCCCAGGTTTGCGGAATCCAGAATCGAAACTCGGCTCGAGCGGCGAGGTTGTACATGAAGTAGAAGTCGAAGCCGAGGCCCGCATGGCCCGTCAGTTCGTATTCGATGACCTTGGAGAAGACGAGCTCATCGCGAGTGAGGACCTGGCCGGTCTCGGGGTCGAAGGTGAATTCGATCTCGAGCTGCTTCTCGTCCCGGCGGACGACACCCCCGCCAGCAAAGACGAACGGGTGGAACGGCTGTCGTCGTCCGATGTGAATGACGAAGGTGCCGTCGGCATGGTAGCGAGTCGACTCGAAGCGGAAAGTTGGGACTTGTTCGGGCGCAGGCAGGCTCCCGACCTCGTCCAGAGGGACGCCGTTCACGTTGAACTCGCGGTTCGATCGGACGAAGGTTCCTCCAGTCTCGAAGCTGAAGTTGTCGTTGAAACGTAGTCCGAAAAACCCTCCGAAGATCGCCGTACTGCCAGGATCGAAGTCCGGGTCCTTCAAGCTCGCAAAACCTGCTCCACCACCCAGCTTGTAGCGATGCGCTTGAGCTTGCGAGCTGCCTTGCATGCCTAGGAAAGCGACGAGCAACGCGACCGGGAGCGTCGCGGCCTGACGAAACTTCATCGGCGGATACCTCTAGCCTCTCTTAGTGCTCGGTCGCCTCCTCGGCTCCCTCGCGGATTCTCGAGCACTGAGGATTCTAACAACTTGGAGGGGTCTGCGGGGCGAATTCAGCTCAGCGGTAGTTGAAGAAGATCTCCCGCCTCAGGTTCTTGGCCCTTGCTGCAGCGGTGGAGTGGTCGCCGAAGATGGCGTTGTACAGCTCGGGTGTCCCCCCATATTTGCGTTCGAAGCGCTTCCAGAGCGCCGGAGCCTTCTCGACGTCGAAACCCGCCTCGTGGGCGTAACGGAGCCCCACGCGATCCGCCTGGTCCTCGAGGCTGCGGCTGTACCGATTCCCCATCGTGAGCATCGCGAGGCCCGCCCCAGATTCCAGGAGATCGCTTTCCCAACCGCCTCCCAATTGGCTCCCTGCCGCAACGACTCCCGCCGTGGCGAGAACGTTGGTCCACGTACTTCGTTTGTACTGTTTGCGCGCATGCTCGTGCGTCGCATGGACGAGCTCGTGCCCGACGATGATCGCGACTTCGTCATCGTTCATGTCTTCCAAAAGCCCGCTGAAAATGTAGATGGAGTCGTTGGGGGCCGCCATGGCGTTCCAAGCGTCGTTCTCGATCACGTAGACTCTAAACTCGCTTGGGTCACGGTGCGGTGGTACGAGGCGATCGGCGATTCTCCGGGCGCGCTCGACCTCAGGGCCAACCTCGTGGAGCGCTCCGATACGATGGATCCGGCCCCGGGAGCCCTGATCGAAGACGTAACTTCGACGGCGCCAAGTCGCTTCGGTATCATCGAAGGCCTTCTCGAGCTCCCTCTCGAACGTCGCCGTACCATTGGGCTTGGCTTCCACCTGGAGCGCCGCCACCGCACCCACCTTGACTCGATATCCCTCGACTCGGACCTCGTAACCCAGGGGAATGGACGCAAAGTCGGCCGCCCCCTGACCCTCGAACTTTATGCGGGCGCCTTCGACGACACGCTGCCCATCTACGATCAGAACGGCAGGGCCTTCACCGGGATCGGACCGCCACTCCGCGTAGCCGTCAAGCTTGATCTTTTCGCCCGCCGCGGGGGCGGGGGCGAGGAGGAGCAGGGCTATGGCCGCCGAGTAGATGGTTCGCATGACACTAGAGATGGCAAGGATCATGCCGAATTCAAGCCCGTCATTGCAACAGGTTAGAGCCTTCTGGCGACTTGCCCCGTCCCTTTTTTAGGTCGGTCGCTCCAAAAGGGGACCACGGCTTGCACCTTCGGGGAGCCGGAGCTAACATGGGCGTCGATAAACGGTGTGGGCTCGATGTGGCGCCATGGGGGAGACGAGAGGTGACCTGATGCGGCTTCCCAGTGTTGTATGCCTACTCGCTCTTTTGTCGAGTATCGGCCTCGGCTGCCAGAGCTCCGACGATCCGGAGCAACGGATCATAAGGTACCTCAAGGAGAACATCGAGCCGGGCGAGAGGCTCGTCGTTTCCGACCTGTACAACGAGGTCTTCACCGCTCCCGAGGAACGCGCGGTCCTGGACAAGCTCAACGGGGCCTTCTTCCGCATCCCGCTGTTCGTGATCGAGTTCGAGAAGCGACAGGGCCGTCTTCCAACTCTCGAAGACATCGCCGGTCAGTTCGATTTCTACGGTCCTGAGGAAGCGGACGTGGTGCTTTCGATTATGGAGTCGGATCCACGGGTACCCAAATTCATCCAGCGTGACCCGGAGACGCGCGAGCTCACAGGCATCGATATCGCGCGGGTTCAAGCCGACGAGCGATTCAATCAGGCCGTGGAGAGGACGCTCACCGGCTGGGAGGGACGAGCCCTGCCGGAAGTCTCAGGGACGAGCTTCGATGGCCGGGAGACGAGTGTCGAGGATTTCGAGAACAAGACGCTCCTGGTCTATGTGTGGTTCACGAACTGCCCCCCCTGCGTTAAGATCGGACCTGAGCTCGTTGCTCTGCAACGTCAATATTCCGACGAGCGGTTCAGTGTGCTCGGCCTGAACGCGGACCGAGTGCTCAAGCTCGAGTATGACGATGCCTACCGGGCCGACTACGCGAAGAAGATTGACGTCAATTACACGAACCTCCACTTGACGCCCGAGGTCAGAGCCTCGCTCGGCAACGTCAACATTTTTCCCACCTTGTTCCTCGTGAGCGAAGGTGGAACCATTTTGAAACACTACGTGAACTATCAATCGCGAGAGGTCCTGGAACCGGCGATCGAAGACGCTCTGTCTTCGGGCGCGGGCGAATGACACAACGGCGTCTCGGGGCGGACTAGGCGACGAAATGGAAGAGTGGTAAGGTCGGTTCCGAAAACAAAGGAGTAAACGAAGACATGAGCAAACGAGTTATTGGAGTCTCGATTCTCATCGCTTGCGCGGCCCTCGTCGCGATGCCTGTCGTGATGGGGCACGGGAACAAGGCGGGAAGCGCCACCGCCAAGATTGGCAGTGGCGATGTCAAAGTCGATTTCGTGGGTCCTGCCGCCAACGGCCGCACCGTCATGGACCTGATCCGGCCAGGATCCTACTGGCGGATGGGAGCGGACCAGGCCACGACGCTGACGACGGACGTGGACCTCAAGATCGGGGATGGTATCGTCCCGAAGGGATCCTACAAGCTCGTCGCGCATTTCGACGAAGAAAAGAACTGGTCGCTAGTCGTGGCGGAAGACGTCGGCAGGGGCTCCGTACCAACCAAAGTCGTGGCCAAGACCGCTGGAACTATTGGAGAGCTCTCTGAGTCCATCGAGAATATGACCATCACGCTCGAAGCGAGCGGCACGAGTGGCAAGTTCGTGCTGGACTGGGGCACGTCTCGCCTTGTTGCGGAGTTCGCCGCTGCCTGAGTCGTCGCCGTCAGTGTCGAAGAGCCCCGCTCCCGCGTTCCGGGAGCGGGGCTTTCTTCGTTTCTTCGTCCCGTGGCTCGTCGCCCTGTCGTTGCCCATTCCGGGCTCCGCTCACGATCTGTGGATGATTCCCGGCAAGTTTCGGCTCGACATGGGAGAGTCCACGCGCATTTTCATCAACAACGGCGACGTTTTTCCCGAAGCCCTCTCGCTTCTTGCAGAGCAGCGAGTTGCCGGGCTCTGGCTTCACGGGCAAGGGGAGCCTACCCCAGTCACAGAACGTCGCGTGGATGGCAGATCTCTGACGTTCGATTTCGAGGCAAGCAAGCCGGGAATCTACGTTCTTGCGCTTTCGACGCGCCCACGGCGGGTTCGGCTGAAGGCCGCGGATTTCAACGACTATCTGGAGAACGAGGGCCTTCCGCGAGCCTTCGAGCTGCGCAACGAGCTCGGAGAGGCGGAGCAGGCTACGGTCGAGAGATATACGAAGTGGGCCAAGGCCTACATTGCCGTGGCGGGGGGCGAGGTGGAGGATCCTCCGTGGGCCGAGCCTGTGGGTCATCGTTTCGAGATTGTCCCCATTTCGAATCCGACCCGCGTGGAAGCTGAAGACGAGCTTTCCTTCAGGGTCCTGTTCGACGGTGAGCCGCTCGAGGGTACCGTCGTCGTCGGGGCCAGGGCCGGTGGTCCCGAAAAGGAGATCGAAGCGGTCACCGATGAGGATGGCGTCGTGAACGTGTCCGTCTCCTCATCCGGAAGGTGGTATCTTCGGGCGATTCACATGACTCGGCCGGAGGAGGATCCCGAGGTGCAGTGGGAAAGCTTCTGGTGCACGCTGACTTTCGAGGCCGCGGCTCGCGTGGGAAGCCCCGAGGAGGTCGTAGGTGAGTGAGGTTTCCATGGTTTTGCTCGGCTTCGGCAATGTCGGGCAGAGTCTCACCGAGCTGATTCGCGACCACGACGGCTATTCCACCGAAGGGACCCGTATCGTCGTTCGTGCGGTGTTCGACCGGGGAGGGGGAGTCGCGGTCGAGGGCCGAGAAGTTTCGGATCTGCTCGAGACCAAGCGCCGTCACGGCAGTGTGACCGCGCTCGATGGGGCGATCAAGCTGGACTGGTCCGATGTCTTCGATTCGTCCGAGCGCTCCGTGCTCGTGGATACGAGCATCACGAATGCTGGCACGGGGGAGCCTGGCTTCGGGCCCGCAAGGCGGGCGCTAGAGAACGGCGTACCGGTCGTGTTCGCGAGCAAGGGACCTCTGGTCGCCCGTTACTCCGAGCTCGTGGATCTGGCGAAGCAGCACGGCGCGAGGCTCGGGGCGTCCGCCGCCGTCGGCATCCCGCTTCCCAGCATCGAGGTGGGAGTCCTGGGCGTGCGGGGCGCAGGCCTGCGCCGCTTTCGCGGTGTCTTCAACGATACGGCGAATCAGATCTTGCGAGATCTCGAGTCTGGCATTTCGCTGGACTCGGCCGTGGAGCGGGCGCGGATGGAGGAGACGATCGAGGAAGACCCGCGGCTCGATCTGGAGGGATGGGACGCTGCCTACAAGCTCTTGATTCTGGCGCGGGCCATCTGGGACCCGTTCTTGTCTCTGGAGAGCATCTCGACGACCGGTGTTTCCACGATTGGGAAGAAGGAGCTCGACGAGGCTCGTTCCCGGCGAACGAGAATTCGCCTCATCGCCACCGCTACGAGGCAATCCTCGGGACAGACTCGATTGAAGGTTGAGCCTGAGGCTCTGAGCTCCGATGACCCCCTCTACTCCCTGGGACCGGGCGAGAAAGGAGTCGTTTTCGAAACGGAGACGATGGGAACCATTACCCTGCGCAGCAGCAAAGGAGGGCCGCTCGCGACAGCGGCTTCGGTTATCAAAGACGTACTCAACGTCGCGGCGCCCAAAGCAGTCTTCTATTAGCGCTCGGTCGCCTCTTCCATTAACCGTGCTAGAAGAGTCTTCCTTGCTCCGGCGCGTCAGGCTGGACCATGGGCCGGAGCGTTGGATAGAGCGATAGCAGCGTGCCGGGTGCCTCCACCCGCCGCCGCTCGAGCCGGGATCGGATCTGAAGAGCGTTTACGACAGCCTGACCTCGAAAGTGGTTGTTCGTGATTACGTAGGTCTCCGAGGCGTGATCGCTTACCTCCGAGATCTTTTCCAGCCAAGGGTCGAGCTCTTCCTCGCTATACAGGTAGTCGTAACGCTGGTCTCGGCCGGCCTCTTCGCGAAACCAGTCTTCGTAGTTTCTGCCATGCAGGCGCACGTATCCGACCGGTCCAGTCGCAAGACTCGACGGCGCCAACGAGCGGCCGATGAGGGGTTGGTCGATATTGCAAAAGCCGACCCTGCGCTGCTTCAAATCCACGTGGAACTCCGGGTCGTTCCACGAAGCGTGGCGCACCTCGACGACGAGAGGATAGTCGTCGAAGGTCGTCATGAGCCTGTCGAGATAGCGTCGGCTTGTCGCCTGGTTCTTGAAGGACCAGGGAAACTGGAGCAGTAAGGCTCCGAGAACTTCGGCCTCCGCCAAAGGGGCCAGGGCCTCCTGAAACGCTCGCACCTCCGCCGCTGAAACGTTTCGCTCGTGTGTGAAACCGCGGAAGAGCTTTACCGTGAATCGAAATTCCGGATTGTCCCGACAGCGTTTTGCCCAGGAGGAGGTCGTTCGCGAGCTCGGAATTCGGTAGAAGGGACTGTTGATCTCGATGGTATCGAAGAAACGTACGAGGTAGGCGAGTGCGTCGAAACCTGGGGTCTTCGGGTAAACGGTGCCTTCCCAGTCGGGATAGGACCAACCTGCGACACCGACGCGTGGTTGTCGCCTCGACGTCAATCGGAGAGCAGGCTCAGGGACTTCAACCACTCGTTCGCTTGTTGACGAGACCGGCCGACGCGAAAGTCTCTCCAGGTTTCCCGCGCGACGCGGTCACGCACGACGAAGCCCGCAAACTTGCTGCCGTCGTGGTCGTCCTCGAGCATCTTCTCGATCTTCGTCTTGAGATCGCTGTCTTCTCCGAGGGATGCCACGAATGAGTCTTGCTCTTTGAGGGTCTCTTCGAGCGTCGGCTTGGGGATTTGAATGTAGCGTTGTCGAGTATCGGACTCGAGAGCCCACATGAGCTCCTGCGTTTCCGGGTCGTCGTGATCCTCGAGGACGTTGAAGACCCTTCCGGAATCCGAGTCCAAATAATAGGTCCGTTTCACGGACTCGTCACCGAAAGCGACGAACAACGCTTCCAAGTTGACCTTCACGGCTAGTTCTCCCTCCTTTCAGTAGCGGCTTTCGTTGCAATTTTCGTCATCGGCCATTTCGGCGGCTGCGTTTTCTGTGGGATATGCCGATCGGAGTGCTCTCAAGATTCGGATGGTGAGTTATCGATATTTTAGTCGAGCTTTGAACCCCGGGGCAACCGACTCGTGGACCGCTTCGGGCACCGGCGGTTTAATCCGTCTCAGTAGCGAATCGTGACTCCTTCGCCCTCGGCGACCTGAATCGTATCGACAAAACGCACCAGGCGCGGCTTTGTGCTCATAACGAGCGAGTGGGTGCGAGCCCCTTCTCCGAAGAAGGAGACACCCCGGATGAGATCTCCGTTGGTGACCCCGGTGGCGGCGAAGACGATGTTTTCCCCGGGGGCGAGCTCATCGGTGCGGTAGACCCGGTCCGGGTCGTCGATGCCCATCTCCGCCATACGCTCTTTATCGGAGTCTCTGACGAGCTTCAGACGCCCCAGGATTTCCCCGTTCGTACAGCGCATGGCGGCGGCTGTAATAACGCCTTCGGGGGCGCCACCGGTGCCCATCACGGCGTGCACGCCGCTTCCGCGCACCGCAGCGCTGATGCCTGCCGAGAGATCGCCGTCCGAGATCAGCTTGATCCGCGCGCCGGTCGCGCGGATATCCGCAATGAGACTCGCGTGACGAAACCGGTCGAGGACTGTAACGACCAGGTCCTCGACCTTGCGGCTGAGACACTTCGCGATGGCCTTCAGATTGTCCTCGGCCGGAGCGTCGAGATCGACACTTCCCTTCGAGGAGGGACCGACGACGATCTTTTCCATGTAGATGTCGGGGGCGTGGAGGAGCCCGCCGCGCTCCGACGCTGCCAGAACGGCGATCGCGTTGGGGGAGCCCGTGGCGCAAAGGTTGGTTCCCTCGAGTGGGTCGACCGCGATGTCGATCTCGGGAGACTCCGGGCCACCCTGGCCGACTTTCTCGCCGATGTACAGCATCGGCGCCTCGTCTCGCTCACCTTCACCGATCACGATCCGTCCGCGCATGTCGATCTCGTCCATGATCCGTCGCATGGCTCGCACCGCCACCTGATCGGACCCGTGCCGATCTCCTCGGCCCATGGTCCGGGCCGAGTCGATCGCGGCGGCTTCCGTAACTTTCAGGAAGACTTGCGCGAGGTCGTAACCGCCGTCGTCGGCCATTCTTGTGCTCTCTGGCTAATTCTTCTCGTACTTGGGCAGGCTCACGCGCGTGCTCTTGTCGCGGCGATAGCCGAGCGCGTAATCGGCCTGCATCAGCGTGTGGATCTCTCGCGTTCCCTCGTAGATGACGGCACCTTTCGAGTTCCTCCAGAAACGACCGACCGGATACTCATCGGAATAACCGTAGGAGCCGAAAATCTGGATTGCGTCGGAGCCAGCGCGCTCGGAGGCGACCGTCGAGTACCACTTGGCGAGGGAGGTCTCTTTAGTGTTCCTGCGGCCCTGGTTCTTCAGGACGCCCGCTTTGAGCCACAGGAGCCGGGAGCACTCGTAGTCACGTACCATGTGGGCGATCATCTGCTTGACGAGCTGGTGCTCACCGATCGCTTTGCCGAACGTCTGGCGCTCTTTGGCCCACTTGACGCTCTCGTCGAGGCAGGCGCGGATTAGCCCCGTCGCGCCCGCGGCCACCGTATAGCGGCCTTGGTCGAGCGCGAACATCGCGATCTTGAAGCCCTCGCCCTCGGTCCCCAGGACGTTTTCCTCCGGTACTTCGGCGTCGGTGAGCTTGAACCATCCGGTATTCCCGGCTTTGATGCCCCACTTGTGGGTCATGCTCCCACTTTCGAATCCCTTGACGGTACGTTCGACGATGAAAGCGGAGAGCCCGCTGTGATCGCGATTCTTCTTTTTCTCGAGATCCGTCCAGGCGATGACGAGGAAGTTATCCGCGACCTCCGCGAGCGAGATCCATTGCTTCTCACCGTTGAGAACGTAGCGGTCTCCCTTCTTGACGGCCGTTGTCTGGATGCCAACGGCGTCACTACCCGCGTTGGGCTCGGTCAGTCCGTAGGTGGCGATTTTTTCGCCCTTGGATTGCGGCACGAGATAGCGCTCTTTTTGGTCGTCGTTGCCCCAAGACAGGAGCGTCAGGCTGTTCAGACCGACGTGCACCGACATGATGACGCGCAGCGAGGTGTCCACGTACTCGAGCTCCTCGCAGGCGAGGCCGAGCGAGACGTAATCCATGCCCGCGCCCCCGAACTCTTCCGGGATGCAAATGCCGAGAATGTCGAGCTCGGCCATTTTGGTGAGGACGGAACGGTCGAAGTGTTTCTTGCGATCGTTCTCCTGGACGTGAGGAGCCACTTCGGTCGCGGCAAACTCCCGCACCATGGACTCGACCGCGCGGTGGTCCTCGTTTAGGTCGATATCGATCATTCAAATTTCCTAGATGCCCTGGCGAAAGGATTCCTCAGCCGATCGGTACATTGACGCCGGGAAGGTGGCAAGTATACTTCAAGTCGTGTGAGCGCCTGATCGTGAGCGCCAACGACGAGCACCTTGTCGGCGTCAATATACGCCTCAGAGCGAGGTGCTAGCCCTATTTGTGCTTCCAGACCGGCTGGCGGCGCTCGCGAAGCGCGCGGACTCCCTCCGCGGCGTCTTCCGTCGACATCAGCTGGTTGAGGTAGACCTCCTCGACGTGGCGGAGCCCCTCTTCGAACGGGAGGTTGGCGGCGTCGGAGATGGCTTGTCGTGCGAGGCGCAGAACGGGGGTCGAGAAGCCGTTCAAGAATTCAATCCACTTTTCGACTTCGGCGTCGAGCTCGGCGGCCGCGACGGCCCGCGTGATGAGGCCGATGGCCTCGGCGTCGCGCGCGTCGTAGATCCGCCCGGTCAGGATCAGCTCGTAGGTGCGATGGAGTCCGATGAGTCTCGGATAGATGGCCGGAGCGACGGAAGGGAAGAGACCTGCTTTGAGCTCGGGCTGGCCGAGCTTGGCGCTGTCTGCGGCAAAGCAAAAATCACAGCTTGCGGCCAGCTCGCATCCGGCGCCGAGGGCCATGCCTTTCACGACCGAGATGCTGACCGATTCGAGCTCCATGATTCGCCGAATGACCTGGTGAAAGGCCTCGATGAGTTGATACGCGTTGTCGTCCGTGTGCTCTGCGATGTCGAGCCCGCTGGAAAACGCCTTTTCGCTGCCCGAGATGACGACCACCTTGATGGACTCGTTGAGCTCGAGCTTCTCGAGCACTCGATCGATCTCCAGAAGGGCCGATAGACTCAGGGCATTGGCCGCCTCGGGGCGAGCGAGCGTGATGCGAATGATGTCGCCGTCGAGCTTGTATCGAATGTGCTCCAGCGCGGGCGGTTCGGAGGAAGAGCCGACGGGATCGAGTGCTTCATCCATAAAATTATGCTAACACAGGGAACTACTGTTGGATATTCGAGGGTTTCGGTCCCGAGTGAGCCTCGTCGGGTGGCTGCGGGCCTTCAGCGCCTGGTCGATCGAGGGGTTTTGTGGTAGAAAATAGAGAGGGTTAGGGCGATTGGTAGACTCAGCGGTTTATCTGGACAACAACGCGACTACGGGGCTCGCCCCGGAGGTCCTCGATGCAATGCTTCCGTACCTCCGCGAGTCCTTTGGCAACCCCTCGAGCCTTCACGCTTTCGGCCGGCCGGTGAAAGAAGCGATCCACGAAGCTCGCGACACCGTGGCCGCGTTCCTGTCGGCAAGAGCTCGAGACGTCGTCTTCACGGGAGGCGGGACGGAGGCGGACAATCTCGCCATCTTGGGGGTCGTTGCAGCGGCCGATGAAAACCGGCGTCACCTCGTAACCTCCGTGGTCGAGCACCCCGCGGTGCTGCACGCCATGAAGCATCTTCAGAAGAGCGGCTTCGAGGTCAGCTTCCTCGACGTGGATGAAGACGGTCGGCTCACTACGGCGGCCCTTCGAGCGCACTTGAGGCCCGACACGCTGCTCGTCTCGATCATGATGGCGAACAACGAGACGGGAGTGATCCAACCGATCGACGAGCTTGCGGAATGTGCTCACGATGTCGGAGCCTATTTCCACAGCGACGCGGTGCAAAGCTGCGGCAAGATTTGCGTCGACGTCGAGGCTCTCGGCGTAGATCTGCTCTCCCTTTCGGCTCACAAATTTCATGGACCCAAGGGAGTCGGCGCGCTCTACGTTCGGGGGGGGACCGAGTTTCGTGGTGTATTCCGTGGGGGTGGTCAAGAGCGATCGCGCCGCCCAGGTACGGAGAACGTCGCGGGAATCGTGGGGCTCTCGGAAGCGGTGAGGCAGGCCGGAAAACACCTCACAACCGAGCAGGAACGACTGACGGATCTCCGAGACGAGCTCGAGGGACGTGTCCTGAAAGCGATCGAAGGCAGCCATGCCAACGGCAGGCGAGCGCCGAGAACCCCCAATACGGCCAACTTTCGATTCGATGGGGCCGACGGGGAGCGAATTGCCCTTGCACTCGATCGAGAAGGCTTCGCGGTATCGACGGGTGCCGCTTGCTCCTCGGGAGCGGTCGAGCCCTCGCACGTTCTCATAGCCATGGGTTTGTCTCCCGAGCAGGTTCAAGGCTCGATCCGCGTCAGCATGAGCCGATATACCAGTGCTGAAGACGTCGGTGCCTTCGCGCTCGCGTTGGGCGCGGTCGTAGAAGTCTGCCGTCATCAGGGATCCGAAGCCGTCGCACGATGAGGGCGCAACCGTAGCGGTATCACCGGTATCAAATTCCCTCTCATAACCAGGAGGAAGCTACGGTGCGATGTCCAAAGTGCGGGTTCGACTCTGAAGACTCGCTGGGTCGCGAGCTCGAGGGCTGTCCGAAGTGCGGTGTCGTTTTCCGCAAGCTGGTAGTCGATCGTCCTCCTCGCCCTAGCGCGGGCCCTCAGCCTACGCCTGTTCCACCTCCTGTCTCGAGGGGCGGGGGGGCATCTCTCTTCAATGTCGTGATCCTCTCGATTGGTCTGAGTGTGAGCGGCTACATGGCTTGGAAACACTATGGGGAGGGCTCCCGCCCGAAGCCCAGCGAAGCCTCGACTCCCGGTTCTGAGGCGGCGGGGAGTGCCCAAAGCGGTCCGGGAACGACGCGCGAGGTAGAGGTCGAAGTTCCCGTCCAACGACCCGAGACGCTGATGCTGCCGGGATTCGACAAGCCCGCACCGGGGCGGCCAGCGCTAGAGCCGCCCAAGGCGAAGCCTCGCTTGCCGGCGCTCGACGAATCGGTAGTGACGCTACCACTTCTGGAGCGCGCGAAGGCGCTCGCCCTCGAGTATGCAGAGGCCGATCGAACCTCGAGCCAGGACACCACGGCTCGGGTGAGAAAGCTCCGTTCCGACGAGGCCCTCGGCGAAGCCACCATGACGGGCGCGCGTGTGGCAGAAGTCCTCGACCTGCCCGATGACAAGAAGTACTCGGTGGCAGTGCTGCAGGGCAAAGCCAGCGGTCAGATTTTCGAGATCCATACTGTCCGGACGACGGTCGGGAGATCCGATGCCGATATAGTGATCGACGATCCCGAATGCTCCCGTCAGCACGCCGTCCTGGAAATCCTCAGCGCAAGTGTCGTCATCCGGGACATGAGCAGCACGAACGGCACGTTCGTCGATGGGGAGCGTATCGAACAAGCGGAGCTCGAGAATCACCGCGAGTTTCGCATCGGAGAGCACGTGTTCATGCTCATCGTCACCGACCGGGAGTAGCTACAGGCTTCGTCGCTCTCCCTCCGGGAGAGACTGGGCCGCTTACGACGCCGTTCGCCCTTCTTCGACCAACTTCGCGAGCGCGGCCTCCGCCGCCTGGAGCTCGGCCTTCTTCTTCGTCGTGCCGCTCGCTTCGCCGAGCCCGCGCTGGCCCACCTGAACCACTACGTGAAAAGTTTTCCGGTGTTCCGGTCCCGTTTCCGCGGTAACGCTGTACTGAGCGCTCTCCAAATTACGCGCCTGCAGATACTCCTGTAGCGCGGTCTTGGGATCCTCGACGACTGCGCGGCCCTCCTGAACATCCATGAGCAGCGTCTTGTAGAGCGGCGACAGGAAGCGGCGCGCTTGCTCGATGCCCGCATCGAGGTAGATCGCGGCGACGACGGCTTCCAGGGCATTGGCCGCGAGGGCTTTCTTATTCCTTCCGCCCGTCTTTTCCTCACCCTTTCCGAGACGCAAGAAGCGAGGAATTCCGATGTCGAGCGCGATGGCAGACAGCGTTTTCGAGCTCACGAGGTAGGCTTTGATCTTGGACTTGCGCCCCTCCGTGAGGGTCGGGAAGAAGTGATAGATGAAGTCGGTCACGAGAAAACCGAGGATCGAGTCTCCCAGGAACTCCATGGACTCGTTGTGGGCCGTGCTTCCGGACTCATAGGCAAAGGATTTGTGAGTCAAGGCCTGTTGGAGCAGGGCGGGCTCGCGAAAGTGATACCTCAAGAGGTCCTCGAGCTCCGAAAGGCTTTCCGAGATCGTCGCGGTCACGAGGTCTGAGTCTCTCCGAGGATGTGGACAACGGTAAGCAAGAGTGGGTCACTAACAGGCTGGGTTTGATCTTACTACAGGACTTTGACGAGGACCATCGTCATATCGTCGTGTTGGACCGCTCCCCCGGCAAAGCTGAAGACCTCATCCACCAGTTTATCTTTGAGATCTTCCATCGGCAGATCGCGGTTCCTCTCCATGACCTCGCGCAGACGTCCTTCGCCGAAGAGCTCCGACCTGGAGTTCATTGCTTCGGAGACCCCGTCTGTAAAAAAGAGAAAGAGGTCCCCCGTGGAAAGAGGGATGCGGTCCTCCTCGAGGATCTGATCGAATCGATTGCCGCGGTCCAGAGCGAGGCCGAGGCCGTCAGGCGCGAGGACGCGGGTGGCGGCGCGAGCGCCGTTCGTCGGAAGCTGAAAGATCGGATTGTGCCCGGCACGAGCAAAAGTCATGTGGGATTGTCCGACGTCGAGCACTGCGTAGCACATCGTAATGAAGGAGCGACTGTCGAGGTTCGCGGCGAGGATCTTGTTGGCTTCGATCAGGAGCTTGCGAGGAGAGTCGTAGATCTGGCTGAGCGAGAGAACCAGGCCCTTGAGCTCGGCCATGTAGAGGGCTGCGGAAGTACCCTTGCCCGAAACGTCTGCGATCAGGATCGCTAGCCGGCCGTCCGGGAGCGAGATGAAATCGTAGTAGTCACCGCCTATCTCGGTCGCGGGAAGACAGAGTGCTGAGATCGAGAGGCCAGGTACGTCGATTCGATCCTTGGGAAGCAGGTTCCTCTGAATCGACCGGGCGACTCGAAGCTCTTCCTTCAGGCGCTCCTTTTCCGCGGACTCGCGCAACAGGTCTTGAATACTCGCCGTCATCAAATTGAACGAATCGGCCAGCTCGCCGAGCTGATCGCGAGAGCGTACTTGGACTTTGTGGTCGAAGTCGCCATGGCGGATGTGCTCCGTTCCCTGGCTCAGGGCGTGGACGGAGCCTGTGATGGAGCGGGCGAGTACCAATCCTACGAAGATAGCCAAGATCTAGATCTCGATGAATAGGAACAATACTGCCAGAAAAGCGAGTGCGGCCAAGATGATGCGGCCGAGGTCGGACCCGTCGGGTCCGAGCTGCAGCGCATTCTCCGAGATGCTGTCGTAGAAGCTGGTGAGGGGAAAACCGAACTGAACGAAAACGAGCTCGGGCTCTTCGGAGGAGGGAGCGCCCAGATTCCGAGTCGAAAGCAGCGCCCACCATGGAACGGTGAAGCCGGAGGAGGCGCGCAGAGAAAGGTCCTCGTCCGCGTCGACGGCTTGGGGAATGAAGACGTTCTCTTCGCCTGACTCGCCCGCTACGCTCGTCAAGACCTGATCGATGTGAAATCCCATCGCGTTTGCCGCTCGTCCGAGGGAAAGCGCCAAAGGCGACAGGACGAGAACAGTAGCGCCACCATCGGACGACAGGGGTGCGGAAGCGGCTCCCGTATAGGTCGCTTCCCCGATGCGAAACGGCCCCCGGTAGCCTTCGGGCAGCCAGGGAGGCAGCATTGTCCCCACCCTCGGTTCGTTCGCGATGCTCCCGGTGCCGACCACTCGTTGGATTCGATGCCCGCGGTGCTCGAGATAAATTGCGACCGAGTCGGGAAAGAGCTCGCTTATGGGAGTCAATCGTCGTTCGAGGACGGTCGAGACCTCCTCGTCGGAGAGGCTCGAGCTGGAACGCTCGAGCGCCTCGATCTCCGACAGGGCGAGGTCGGCGGCGCCCGCCGCCCGGGCGTCGTGTCGCTGGAGCTCGCTGTTGAGCATGTAGGAGCTCACTTGGCCGACGATGAAGTAGGCGCTGAGCACGAAGAAGAACAGGATCAATAGAGTCGGGACGAGCCCGATGAGGAGGTATGAAATCACGAGCTTGCGACGGATGCGCCACAGGAGCTTTCTGCGAAGCCTCGCGAGACCCCAAACGAGAAACGCTCCTGCGAAGAGCCAAAGCCCCACTGTGGCGACCGTCGTGAGCGAAGCGGGAACGGTCCCGACGACGCCGAGGAGCCGAATGGCGACCAGTAACAGAAGGAACCTGCCGGCCCAGGTTCCGAGAAGACGTCTTCTACCGCTGGAGCGTCGAGCTGCCTCCTTCGAGCGTGGCAGGAGTGGATCGGAAGCCATCAACTAGATCGGTGAACATCCTGAAAAGCGGAGAATCTCGCGGACTATAGCACAGGGACAACGGCCTCCGCCGTTTGACCCGTGTTGGCCCACCCGCTATCCTTGGTCTGGGTAGCTATCAATGGCTGTATTGTTTCCGCGAATACTGGTGCTCGCGATGCCCTTGACTCTCGTGGGCGCCCTCGCCGTGGCGCAGCGGGAAGAAGCCGCCCCCGTCGATGACGCTCCCGTTCTCGAAGGCGTCATCGTTGCGAGCAATCCGGCGAACTCGATTGCCCTCTTGAAACGCGCGGGCGCCAGAAGGGCTCGCCCGCTCCGCGTGGGTCAGGAATTCGCGGGCTACGTGCTCCTGGAAGTGGCACGGGACTCGGCGTTAGTGGAGAGTGCCGCCGGCCGGCTTCGACTCGTTCTAGCGGGGGGCGAGGCCACGATCGAACACGCGTCGCAAGAGCTCTCTGGTCCTTGGGTCCGTCGCGACTTTTCGAAATCGACCGCCGCGGCGAGGCTAGAGAAAGAGATGCCAGTCATTCTCAGCGAAACGAGACTGACAGCGAGCGTGGTTGGCGGCGAGGTTCGGGGTCTGACGCTGACCCGCCTTCCAGACGGGACGCTCTTGTCCGAATCGGGGCTCAAGCTCGGCGACGTCATCCTCAGCATCAATGGCGAGCCTTTGCGCGGTCTCGACTCACTCTGGGAACTGCTGGCTCGATTCAAGGACGAGGACGAGCTTCGGCTGATCGTCGAGCGCCGAGGCGCAGTCGTGCGCCTCGCCTATGCGTTCACGAATTGACGCCGCGATGGAGTCGTTGCGGAGCCGGGCGCTCATCGGGCTGCGTCGGGATAGCGAATAGATACCGAGATCTCGCCCGGCAAGCCCATACCGAAGACTTCGCGCGCGATACGCTCCAGGGCCAGAGCGTCGGAGCGGAGGGACCGAATCTCGCCCGAGAGGTGGTCGTTCTCAGCTTCGAGCCCGCTGACTTGAGCCGCGAGAGAGGCGTATTCCTGTCGCGCTCTCATCAATCCGAGCACGCCACGTTCTCCCAAAAGGGCGTTCAGTGCGGAGGCGGCGAGGATGAGAAAGGCCGCGATCCCCAGCGCTTTGCGCCGGAAGCTGGACTCGTGCAAACGCTCCCGCTTCAGAGACCCGGCCGCCCGGGAGCTCTGTTTGTTGGAGGGTGAGTCCGGCCTGTTCATCGGCGTCGCGTGAGCACAAAAATCGTTGCGTGCGGTAAGCGCTATTATAGACCCTTGGCACACTAGCTGGGACCTGAAAAGTCATTTGCACCTTGCGCGAGGAGGCGAACTCATGACCGAGCACATCGTGGCTCTCTCGACCCTGGGGAGCGAAGAGGAGGCCGTCCGTCTCGCGAAGACGCTCGTCGAGCGCCGGCTCGTGGCCTGCGTGAACGTCTTGCCGGGCGTTCGGAGTTTCTATCGTTGGGAGGGTCGCCTCGCCGACGATCGCGAAGTGCTCTTGATCATGAAGACGCGGAGCGAACGGTGGGAAGCGCTCTCTGTCGCAATCGCAGAGCTTCATCCCTACGACGTCCCGGAGCTGATCTCACTGCCGTTGCACGGAGGAGCCGCGAGCTATCTGTCCTGGGTCGATGCCAGCACGCGCTAGCTCCATTTCGATTCGGGGCGGCGGGCTGCTAGAATCTCGCCTCGGAGCGACTCATGGGTGAGAAGAAGTTACGGGATCGAATCTACCGGGTCACGTTCTTCAACCAGGGAGACGTCTACGAGGTCTACGCCCGAAGCGTCAGTCAGGGAGCGCTCTTTGGTTTCGTCGAGATCGAAGAGCTGGTTTTCGGCGACAAGTCGAAAGTCGTGATCGACCCCTCGGTAGAGAGATTGGAGTCGGAGTTCCAAGGGGTGAAGAGGACTTACGTGCCGCTCCATGCCGTGGTCCGCATCGACGAGGTGGAAAAAGAGGGAGCCGGCCGCATTGTGACGCCGAAGGGCGATGGGGGTAAAGTCCGGCCGTTTCCGACGATACTTCCGCCTCGTGGGGGAGGGGAAGGTAAGGGCTGAAACGCCGCTCATCTGCATGCGGTACCTCGAAAGCAGCGGGCGCATCATCATTATAGACGTCGCGCGCTCCAGGCCTCACCGAATTGGTGGGATTTGGCCCCGTTGAAAGGCCATAGAGAGGATTTCGTGGGGATTTCCCGGCGAGAGGAAATCCTTACTCTAGACAGCGTTCCGCGGAGCCTCCTATGATGTCCGACAAGAAGGCCCCTATTTTCTGATTTGTACTTATTGGGTCTTCGAGAGCCCGACTAAAATTCATCAGGAGTCATAACCGGTGTGGATCACGCGTGAGCGCCTAGCGAGAATTGCCGTATTGAGCGTGGGTTTGTTCGTGCTGAGTCAGATGTGGGCTCAGTTGGCGATGGAGATTCACTTTCCCTTTGCCGTGCGAGTAGGGCCCGTAACCGCGGTTCTTTTCTGGGTCTACGCGGATTCGTGTGGGTTGAAGACGGCATTTCTGGGTAATGGCGGAAGGAATGCCGCCACGATCTTCAGCTTGAGATATTCCTCGTCGCGATAGCCGTAGGCGCGTCGTTGCAGAACACGGATTTTGTTGTTGACCCCTTCAACTAGGAGGCGCAGACGCTCCATCTCGGCCACCGCCTTGTCCGGCACAGCTTGCCCACATGCGTCGCAAAACGCTAGGTGTAGCGCGAGTTGTTCGCCAGCCAGTCCAGGTGTTCTACATGCACACCGCCGCACCCAGGACAGTTGACGCGCCAACGCTCGTATTCCAGATAGATCCGCCAGCCTGCCAACGACAGGTCGCGGACCCGGCACACTTGCTTGTCATAGCGCCCCCGGCACCGTTGCCCACAGTAAGAGCACACAGCTGTTTTTTTCGCCTCTTGAGCTGGATGACGCGGGCGTATCGGTCACCGAATAGACCCTTCAATCCGGCACACCACGAAACCTGGCAGCGCAAACAGCGAGCGGATCGACTGGGAATTTTTCACTCGGTTAGCCTATCCTAAAAATGGACCACTTTTCAGCACCTGATGAAGTACTCGATACTTTTTCCACACAATGAGTTACACTGTTTTTCCGTCAGGACTTACCCACACGAATCCGCGTAGACCCTCTTTTCTTTCAGTAACTTCCGAATCGTCGGGGCAGAATCCCAGGACTTCAGTCGACGGCGTGCCGGCGACTGGATCCCGCCGCCCGTTGGGCTTATGCTTGATGCCTGACTCCGAGAGTTACCATTATGCCTATCTTCGAATATCGCTGTAAGGACTGCGACAAAGAGTTCGAGACCCTCGTGATGGGGCAGGAGAGGTCCGAGTGCCCCTCCTGCTCGAGCGGGAAGCTCGAGCGGCTCCTCTCGACGTTCGCAGCCGTCACGGGAAACTCACGCGCCGCAAGCGCCGAGTCCCTGGGAGGGGGCTGCGGCACGTGCGGCGACCCCAGAGGTCCAGGCGCCTGCTCGATGAACTGAGACCTTCGTCGCCTTGGCGACGTTTTGTTGCCTTGGTGCACAACTCCGATAGAGGCCGATAGCTCGCTTGGCCCCGACTCCCATCATCCGATCATCTCGCTATCAGGCATCCCGAGCGCCGTCATCGTGTTGAGAATCTTGCACCCGATCCTTGCCTCGACTCTCTGTGCCGCCAACCCTCTCGCTCGCATCGCTGAGCCCACGATAGCCTTGTAGCGATGGAACGTTGTCTCGACTTTGCTCCGGTTGCTGTAGCCCGATTCTGTGTGCCACTTTCGTTTGCCGAGCCGAGCTTGTGCTGCAATGTTGCGATTGCGCTGTCGGCTGCTCGCCGGCCCCGATGCGAGCTGGGCGCCCTTGCGCGGCGGTATCAGCACCCTCGGCGAGCGATGAGCGCTGTGATTCTCGATCGCCTCATAGACGCCGCTGGCGTCGTATGCGGTGTCAGCTCTGGCCGATGAGATGGGACTGTCGATCTGTCCGACAAGCGATGCAACCCGCGATGAATCGCGGGCTCTTTTGCTCGTCAGCTCGCCGGCGACGACTTCGCCAGTCTGCTCGTCGACACACAGATGGAGCTTGCGATAGTCCCTGCTCTTTGGTGCTCTGCGCAGCTGGCCGGCGTGGACAGCGAGACCGCTGCTGTCGATCAAGATGTGCAACGGCGTCTTCTGCTTGTCTTGGTAGAAGGGGACCTTACCCAGCTTCGCCTTGCGCCTCGAAATCGTGGTGTGATCGGGCACATCATTGTCTAGCTTCATCAGAGCGAACAACGATCGCAGCAATCCCTCGCTCTGCCTAGATGACAGATGAAACACCATGCCCAGGGTGACAGCCGTCTCGATGGCGTGGTTCGAGTACTTGCGTTGACGGCCCGGTTTCCTCCTCCTCGGCCGGGGCGCGTCCCAGTTCACAAGCTTGCCGGCGGTGAGCGAGATCCAGACGGTCAGGCTCCCACGGTTGCGTAGACCCGCCTCATATTCACGCCAACTCCTCACGCGATAGGCCTTCTTCACATACTTCCGCTGAGTGCGTTTGAAAATGCTCATGGGGAACCTCGAATCCGTGAGTACAGGACAATTGTGGACCGAGATCGCGAGTTGTGCACCAAGGCAGCTCTTTTCCGTCTCCCTGGGTCACGCTCAGGAGAGCCCGTTCCTCTACGGGATCCACGACCACGACACGAACATTCAGGAATATCTCGACCACTTGAATAGTCGGGGTATCGGCGGTTGGGTGACGGCGACGATCGCGATCGGAAGCAATCCCTCGCACACCGGAGGCGATGACTTCCGTTGGATCGCGAACCAAGGCCACACGGTCACCGTCCGGCCGAACCGCGGCTACTGTGGCTCCGGCACGATCTCCACGCCGGACAAGTACGATGACTTCGCTCGTAGAGCCGCGAACTATGTCGCGGCGACCCAAGGCGCGGACATCTTCATCATCCGCAACGAGACCAACCTGCCCGTCGAGTGGCCTCCCGTGGGTGGGCATGCGAGCTACGTTTCGCCCCAGGACTACGCCACGGTCTTTCGAAAAACTTACGACGCCATCAAGGCCGTGCGGCCCGGCGCCAAGGTGATCTCGCAGGCGCTCGCGCCCTTCGCCGGACCCTATTCCGCGGGATCGACCTGCGGCTACTCTCACGACGCGAATCCACTCAACTGGGTTCGCTACATGAATCAAATGCTGACCGCGATCCGCAATACGGGTGGTATCGATGGCATCGCGCTTCACATCAACTCACGCGGCTACAACTACAACGAGATCCACAGCACGCAGAAGGTCGCGGCGGGCGGGGACAGCCTCTACTTCAGTTTCTACGTCTACAAAGACTGGGTCGACCTCGGTATTCCAGCGGATCTGTACCATCTACCTCTGTATGCCACGGAGGCCAACGGGATCTACTACTGGTCGGGAGGCCATCCCGAACGCCCCGACGCCCACTACGAAGCGGGCTGGATGCAGGAGATCTACGCGGAGATCGATCGCTACAACCAGCAAGCCGTTGTGAGCGGAAAGCCCGTGTTCCGCGCGATCAATATGTACCGTTGGTGCGCCTTTTGCGACGGCTGGAACATTGACGGGAGCCCCTATAAGGGACAGATGCTCGGTGACCTCGACCAGGCCCTCGAGGCTCGCTATCGGTGGCCAAATGGGGGCGCGCCGCCGCCTCCTCCTCCACCTCCGGAGAACCCGCCGGGAGACAACGTGGCGCTCGGCGCGATCAATTGGCTCGCGAGCAGCACCTATAACGCCGCCACGGGAGGTAACCGTGCCTACGACGGGACGGTCAGCGAGGGGAGCAAGTGGACGAGCAACGGAAGCACCGCTGAGTCCTGGCTCGCGATCGACCTCGGCGGGAGCTTCGCCGTGAACGGCTTCGTTGTCCGCCACGCGGGCGCGGGTGGTGAGCCGTCCTACTTCAACACCGCCGCGTATCGGCTGGAGTCCGGAGACTCGCTGACTGGGCCATGGACTTCTTTGGCCGCGGTCGACATGCGACCCAGGCGCCGAGCACGACGACGCTCGGAAGCGCTCGAACCCTGCGCTACGTGCGTCTCTTCGTTACCGACGCCGGCATCGACAGCTATGCACGTATTCCCGAGCTCGAGGTCTACGGGACGTCGGCGGCCCCGCCACCGCCACCACCGCCGGACGTACCACCGGGAGACAACGTTGCGCTCGGCTCCACGGGCTGGTCCGCGAGTAGTATCTACAACGGAGCGTCTTCGGGAGACAAGGCCTACGACGGAATCATCACCGCAGGGAGCAAGTGGACGAGCAGCGGCGCGTCCGCCGAGTCCTGGCTCGCCCTCGACCTGGGCGGAAGTTTCGACGTCACGGGTTTCATCGTCCGGCACGCGGGCGCCGCCGGCGAAGCCACCTACTTCAACACCACCGCCTATCGGCTCGAAGCGGGGTCAGCTCTTTCCGGTCCGTGGGCACCGCTCGCCTCGGTGGTCAATACGGCAAACGAGAACAGTACGACCTCGGTGCTGGCGAGCGCCGAGACGACGCGCTACGTGCGGCTTTACGTCACTGACGCGGGTATCGACAACTACGCGCGCATCCCGGAGCTCGAAGTCTACGGTGCCCCCGTGGCGCCGCCGCCACCGCCACCGCCGCCGAGCACGAACCTCGTGCGCAACGGGGACTTCGAGAACGGAGCCGTCGAGTGGCACGTTTGGACGGAGAGGGGGAGCCTCGACGTCGGCCTTGCCAACGGCTCGCTTCAGCTCGCGAGCGCCAATCACAATGGCGGAGTCTACCAGCAGTTTCAGACCGGTGGACCCGGGACAGAAATCAGCGTGGAAGGCTTCTGGCAAAGCGATCCGACGAGCGCCAACACGCAGTGGGCAGAAGTCCTCATTATTAATGGCCCGGCAGCTCCCGTGAACGGGCAAGACGTAAAAGACGGAAACGCGGGCGTCGTTCTCGTCTACAAGAACGATACCTGGGCGACACCGGGCGGGTGGTCGGGGGTCATGTCGCAGACTTCGCCGGGCGCCAATTCGGCTAGTTTCGATAGGCCTCCTCGGATCTAGCGACCATTGTGCTCAAGAGCGGCAACGTGGGAGGCTCGGCCACCGGGACGCGCTTCGATGACATCGTCGTGCGACTGAAGAGCCCAAGTCCGTCGCCACCACCGCCACCACCGCCACCACCTCCTCCTCCCTCGCACGGCAGCGCATAGACCGTCCTCGAAGAGCGGAGTTGCAGCGGCACCTGTGAGTTCACCCAAATCAAGGCGGACCTGAGTGCACAGGGGCTCGACATCGGTTTCGTCAAAATTGGCTTCCACGTGGCACCGACGGGAAACCAGCGCGGCCTCGGTGACTGGGAGAGGACGCTTCACGATGCCGGGGTTCCCTTTTTCCTCAAGAGCGTTGACTCGGCCGGGCAAATCTTCGAGGCCGTTCAGCTCAAAGCGGCCAGTGGCTGTGTCGACAATTCCCACGACGGCGGTGCACCGGGCTGCGTGCCACATCAGCTCGTCTATCGGCGGAGCGTCACGGGCAGCAACTATCGGCCCGACGTCTCCTATACGGGCAATCCGGACTGCTCCAATCCTCCACCGGCCGATACGCCGTATCAGAACATCTATAACGAAACGCCCCGCGATGCGGCGATCGTGCATTGGGAGCGTCACCGCGCCGAGATTCCGCCGGAGCTCGAGCCCTACAAGCACATAATTCATTGAGGTAAACCCCCGGCTCTGCCGGGGTGACTCCCAGAGGTTTGACCGTGTAAGGAAGTAGGAAAGAAAGTCCTCCTTGGAAAGCGCGAACTTCCAAACAAGGAGGACTACCAAGGTGAAAGAATACAAGAGCCTATCCCACACACGATGGGACTGCAAATATCACGTTGTGTTCATCCCGAAGTACCGAAGGAAGAAGATGTATGGTGCAATCAGAACGCATCTGGGAAAGATTCTCCACGAGCTGGCGAAACAAAAAGAGGCCCGGATTCTGGAGGGCCACTTGATGTCGGACCACGTCCACATGTGCATCAGCATCCCACCGAAGTTTGCGGTGTTGAACGTGGTGGGGTTCATCAAAGGCAAGAGTGCGATCTCGGTGGCACGGAACTTCCGCGGACGCAGACGCAACTTCACCGGCGAAAGCTTCTGGGCACGCGGTTACTTCGTGTCGACCGTAGGCTTGGACGAAGAGATGGTCCGCAAGTACATTCGTGACCAAGAGCAGGAGGACCAACGTCTGGACCAGCTGAATATGGACTGGTCGGGCTCGTAGTTGGGGAGCAAGATCGACCCCTTTAGGGGGCTCATGAACAGCCCCTTCGAGGGGCTCTTATGAATAGGCCCCCGGCAAAGCCGGGGGTCACTTTAACTTGGCTCGAGACCATCAACGAGATCAACCGAGGCGGATCCTGCGAAGGCGGAGCGCCGTTTCCCCATAACGTCGGTTTGAACGATCCTGTCTTCGGACCCTATACGAAAGAGTCCGAGTGGATCGCCGAGTTCGCCATCCACTCCGCGAATCTCGCCATGGCGGAGGGCTTCAACTGGTCGGCTTTCGGCTGGTCTTCGGGAGAGCCCGAGATCGGATCGTGGGCGGGACCGAAAATGAGGGAGTTTCTCGAGCTCGCGGCCGCCTATCCGGACCGTGTCGCGATCGCCACTCACGAATACTCCTATACGACGGACGGGCTGGAGTTGGCGTTTCCACATCAAATCGGCCGTTTCCAGGAGGTGTTCGACGTCGCGGACCACTACGGTATCGCTCGCCCGACGATCGTCATCACGGAGTTCGGTTGGACGCTGAACGACATCCCCGGCGTGGGCCAGGCGATGAGCGTGGATCTGCCCTTTGCCGCGGAGCTCTACGCACCCCACCACGAGATCCAGGGTGCGTCGATCTGGTATCTGGGCGGAGGCTGGGGAGGTATCGACAACGAAGTGCAGCGGCTCATGGTACCCCTAGCCGATTACGCGAAGAGTCACTACTTCGTTCTGGAGAGACAGCCTTAGCGCTAGAAATAAATCGCCATTCGCGTGAGGACGGCGATGTTCGACGTGTCGCTTCCGCCGGCCGGCGGGTTACGAAACGTCTCGTAGCTCACGTTGGTCTGAAAGCGCGTAAACTTGTTCAGCCACCAGTCCACTTTGAAGTCGTAGGCGTCCGATCGATTGGAGCCCTCGATATCGAAGAATTGATAGCGGAAGCCGACTTCCCAGGCTCCCGGTCCGCCCTCGTGGACGCTTCTCTTGGGGACGATGGCGTCGTCACCCTTCTTGTCTTCTCCCGTCAAGATGTAGGTTCCGAGGACGTAGATGCCTTTGGCCTTCACGTCCGAGAGATCCGATCCATCCTCCCCAAGGCCGATCCGATCGGCGCGCCCCGCGATGTACTCGGACTGGAGTTTGACGCTGCGGTGAACCCACCAGCCCTCGAGGTTATAGGTTCTTACGTCTCCGTTGAGGTCGAATCGGTCGGAAAAGACCACGCTCCGGCTCGAAGTGCGCCCGCGAAAGTAACGTTCACCCTCGCGCTTGCCGAGAGCGAAAGCGCCTCCGAAGCTCAGCTCCGAAAGCGTCCCTTCCTTCCAGGGCTTGAAGCGCAAACGGCCGAAGAAGTCGGGGCGTCCGGCCGGGTTGAGCTGGAGCGTGCCCCGATTGTTTTGCGCCGAGAACGCGTATTGGACGACCTCGTCCGCCGTATGGCCGTGGAGCATGACACCGGGACTGCGGCTGGCGACGATGTTGTTGAGCATCGATCGCTCGATGAAGTCCAAATACTTGGAAGACTGGATCTCTTCCTGGCTGAAGGGTGCCTTGAACTGACCGGCGGTGACTTGAATCGAGTCCTTGGCGTGGATATTGATGTAACCGTCGCGGAGGAGCGTGCTCTCCTCGTCGGCGAAATCCGGCTGCACCTTGAACTCGATGAACTTGTAGAGCGTGCCCTCGACCTCGAATCGGGCTCGCCGGAGCACGAAGGTCGGATCGGGCGTGAAGTCGCCACTGTAAGCCCGGAAGTCCAAGTGCACTCTGCCTCCGAACTCGACCTCGAAGTTGCCGTCGGTGCTTCGAATGAAGGCGTGGCTTCCGTTCCATCCGGCGGTGAGCGCCGACTCCTCGTCGTCCTGGGCATCGTCCGCCGGAAGATGTGGAACTATTGCTAAAAGGGCTGGCAGGAGCGCAGTGAGAGTCCTCATACGTTGCATTCTTGTTTGGATTTAGTTAGGAAATCGTCAAAAAAAGATAAGAAGAGTGTAGCACTTGGGAGGCGGGTGTCAGCTATCGTCTCGGCGCAAGCGGACGAGTAGCTCTCGAGCTCGCGCATCGTCGCCTACCGCGACGTCGACCCGTTCGACGACGCCCGCTACAGACGCGGTCACCGAAGTCTCCATCTTCATCGCTTCGAGCACGAGAAGCGCGTTCCCGGGCTCGACGCGGTCACCCACGTCGCAAAGTACTTTCAGGACTTTGCCCGGCATGCTCGCCCCTACGTCCAGCGGATCGGAGGGATCGGCGAGCGGGCGTCGGTGCTCGGTGATGTCCGCGCCCCGGTCGCGGACGACGACTTCGCGTGGCTGGCCGTTCATCTCGAAATAGACCATTCGATGGCCGTCGGGTGTGACGCCTCCAATCGCGACGAGCTTGACGATGATCGTCTTGCCAGGCTCGATGTCGACGCTGACTTGCTCGCCCACCTGCAGTCGGCTGAGAAAGACGCTCGTCGGCAGAATCGAGACGTCGCCGAAAGATTCCTGATGCTTCAGGTATTCCTGGAACACTTCGGGGTAGAGCGCATCGGCCAAGATCTCGCGCTCCGTTGGCGCGCGTCGGAGCTTGGGCTCGAGTCGGTGCCGGGCGGCATCGAAGTCGTGAGGAGGGATGTGCTCTCCGGCACGGGCGGTGATAGGGGTCTTGCCTTTGAGGACGGCCGTTTGCAGCCGTTTCGGGAAACCCCCGTAGGGCTGACCGAGCTTGCCGGCCAGAAAGTCGACCACCGACTGTGGAAAATCCAGGCTCGCCGCTTTGTCCAGTGACTCTTCCACGGTGAGATCGTTCTGAACGAGAAACATGGCGAAGTCGGCGACCATTTTCGAGGTCGGAGTCACTTTGATGACGTCTCCGAGCGCGAGGTTTACCTCGCGGTACTTCTTCTTCACGTCCTCCCAGCGGTGGCCGAGACCGAGCTGAACGGCGCGGGGGCGAAGGTTCGAATACTGCCCGCCAGGTATCTCGTGGGCGTAGACGTCGGTCGTGCTGGCTTTGAGCCCGGACTCGAAGATGTCGTACTGACTCCGTACGCCCTCCCAGTACAAGTCGAGCTGGTTCATGGCTTCGAGCTCGAGAGTGGGGGAGCGCGGATCTCCTTGAAGCGCCGCGCAGAGCGCGTTCAGCGAAGGTTGGCTCGTGAGGCCCGACATGCTCGATAGCGCGCCATCGACGACGTCCACGCCGGCCTCGCTTGCCGCGAGACAGGTCGCGACGCCGTTTCCGCTCGTGTCGTGCGTATGGAGGTGGATCGGAAGCTCCGTCGCCTCCCGCAGGGCTTCGACGAGCATGCGTGCGGCGCGAGGTTTGAGGAGGCCGGCCATGTCCTTGATGGCCAGGATGTGGGCGCCTCGCTCGGCGAGCTCTTTGCCGAGCTTCACGTAGTAGTCGAGGTCGTACTTTTCACGCGTCGGATCGGCGACGTCTCCGGTGTAGCAGAGCGACGCCTCGACGATCTTGCCGGCCCGGACGACCTCCTCGATGGCGATCTCCATGTTGGGAACCCAGTTGAGGGCGTCGAAGATCCGGAAGACGTCGATCCCGGCTTCCGCGGAGGCACCAACGAAGCGTCGCAGCACGTTGTCGGGGTAGTTCTTGTAGCCGACCGCGTTGGCCCCGCGAAGCAGCATCTGCAGGAGGACGTTGGGAATGGCCTTCCGCAAAAGGACGAGCCGTTCCCAGGGGTCTTCCTTCAGGAAGCGGTAGGCGACGTCGAAAGTAGCGCCTCCCCACATCTCGATGCTGAAGAGCTGGTGAGCGAGGCGGGCCGTGGCGGGAGCGATCGCGACCATGTCGGCCGTACGGACCCTCGTCGCCAGAAGCGACTGGTGGGCGTCGCGGAAGGTTGTGTCGGTGACGAAGAGGCGCGGCTCGTCTCGAAGCCAGCGCGAGAGTCCCTCGGCTCCCTTCGCCCTGAACATGGCCATGGCGGCGTTGTCCTCGAGAGGCTCGCGGGCCTTCGGGCGACTGAGCTCGGGAAGCTGTGGCGTGGCGAGAATCGACGGCCTCTCGACCGGACCGTCCAAACCAGGTGGCCCGTTGACGACCGTGTTTGCGAGAGCGCGCAACAGCTTCGTGCCGCGGTCACGCGCCTGGGGGAACTCGAAGAGCTCGGGGGTGTCGTCGAGAAAAGTCGTCTCGACATTCCCTGAGAGGAAGCGTGGGTGCGAAATGACGTTTTGCAGGAAGCGGGTGTTGGTCTTGACGCCTCGGATGCGGAACTCGCGCAGCGATCTCAGAAGCTTTGCGGCCGCACCGCGGAAGCTCGGGGCGAAGCCAATGACCTTGACGATGAGAGAGTCGTAGTGGCTTGTGATGATCGTGCCGGCGCCCCCGGTACCGTCGTCGAGACGGATCCCGAAGCCCTCGGCGGAGCGGTAGGCCCGGATCTTCCCCGTGTCGGGGGCGAAGCCGGCCTGGGGATCTTCGGTCGTGATGCGGCACTGGATCGCGAACCCGTTCCGCGTGATCGCGGCCTGATTGCTGATGCCGATCTCCGGATCCGCAAGGCGGTAGCCTTCGGCGACCCGGATTTGTGCCTGAACGAGATCGCGCCCCGTGATGCACTCCGTGACGGTATGCTCGACTTGAATGCGTGGATTGACCTCGATGAAGTAATAGCCGTCGTCGCTGACGAGGAACTCCACCGTTCCCGCATTCGAATAGTCGGTGGCCGAGGCGATCCGAAGCGCCGCCTGATAGAGGTCCTGTCTCAGAGCGTCCCCGATCGAAGCGGATGGGGCAACCTCGACGACTTTTTGGTGGCGTCTCTGGACGGAGCAATCGCGCTCGAACAGATGGACCGAACGACCATGTGCGTCGGCCAGGATCTGAACTTCGATGTGCTTGGCTTCCTCAACGAGTTTTTCGCAATAGACCTCGCCCCGGCCGAAGGCTTTCTGGGCTTCGCTTCGCGCTCTCTCGAAAGCCTCCTGAAGCTCCTCGGCCGCGCGCACCACCCGTAGCCCCCGTCCGCCACCGCCGAATGCGGCCTTCAGCAGAATAGGAAAGCCGGCGCTCTTTGCGAAGGCCTGCGCTTCATCGACGGTTTCGACGGCGTCTTCTGTACCCGGAACGACGGGTACACCGGCCTCGATCGCGAGCTTGCGGGCGGACGTCTTGTCCCCGAAGACTTCGAGCACTTCGGGTCTAGGGCCGATAAAGACGATCCCCGCTTTCTCACATCGCCTCGCGAATTCTGCGTTTTCGGACAGGAATCCGTACCCAGGGTGGATGGCGTCCACCCCGCGCGCGCGCGCGACGTCCAGAATCGCTTCCTGGTCGAGGTAAGCCCCGACGGGGCTATCTTTCTCACCGACCGGAAACGCCTCGTCCGCCTTGTAACGGTGGATCGAGAGCTCGTCGGCGTGGGCGTAGATCGCAAGAGTTCGAATTCCGAGCTCGGTGCAGGCGCGAAACACCCGGATCGCGATCTCGCCACGGTTGGCGGCCATGACTGTCTCGAATTTGCGGCGTTCAGGCATCGGTTACGTCAGGCTTTCGTGCATGCATTGTCTTACGGCGAGCTCGTTCGAGCAAAACATGCAGCCGAGCACATTGCTCCGTCGCCACGCCTCGGCAGACGCGGCGCTCAATGGCGCTCGACGTTCAGGTGGTGGTCGAGCATCGCGTCGCCATCGAAGATGTAGCGGCCCGAGAACACAACGCCCTGGAGGACTAGGGGTAGCCAAAGCTCGTCGTCCTCCCACATATCGTGGTAGGGGATTGCGTCCAGCGGGGCCCATAGCGGGACCGCTTCATCTGTCTCGGTGGGCTCCCCCTCGTAGTCGCTCGCTTTGAAAACGTGAACGTGGATCGAGTACCCGTCCACGAACTGGAACAGGTTCTCTCCTGAATAGCGGAGCTCCAAAGGCGTGATGAGAAGCTCCTCTTGGGCTTCCCGGATCGCTCCGTCAATCGGCGCTTCGCCGGGCTCGAGCCGGCCCCCCGGACCGTTGATCTTGCCGGCGCCGAGACCGCGTTTCTTTCTGATGAGCAGGATGGACCCTTGCTTCACGACGAAGACGAGGGTCGCGGGGTCCGTCGGTTCCCAGCTATCCCAATCGATGTCACCGATGGCCTTCATGTGCGGGCATTGTGGCGTAGAATCGAACGATGGGCAATAAGGGTTTCCTCGTCGTCGGTTTTGCCGCCGCGCTGCTCGTTTCCTTCTTCTCCTGGGAATGGTTCCTGTCACCCGAGGCCCGCGTGAAGCGTGCTCTTTCTTCTGCCGCCGAAGCGGCCGAGGCCGTCGACGTTGACACGGTTCTGTTTTTCGTCGCCGATGACTATGAGGATTTCGTGCATCCCGATCGCTCCAGTCTCGAGGCGCGAGTGCGGGAAAGCTTCGAACGCGTCGACCGCCTCAATGTGACCCTGAAGGGGATAGAAGTCGAGGTAGAGGCCGACCGGGCGCTAGCCAAGTTCGATTTGATCGTCGTCGCCATTCGCGGCGAAGAGCGCTATGTCGTTGTTGGAACGCCGTTCGAGCCCGACAAGGTCAACGCCACGCTCGAGCGAAGCGAAGGAGCATGGCGGGTCCGAACCGTCGATAGGGAATAGCTACGGCATGCCGCGACGTCGGCCGAGACCTAGCGCCAGAGCGCCGGTCGCGAGCAGAAGTAGCGTTCCTGGCTCGGGCGTTGGAATGAAACTGGTGCGGCCCGCGATCGTCAGTATTCTCTCGAGCGAATCGAAGTCCACCACCTGCATGCCGAAGGCAAGGCTATCTTCGTCGAAGATGTTGTGGGAGAAATTGCCGTTCACGTCGGACGTCACGAGGCCCAGGCTTTCTCCGAAGGTCGTCAGCATCACTCCCTGCTCGGCTTGATTGGCTGGAACGGACGACACGACGAAAGGCAGGTAGCCGTAGTGTCCGCCGCCGGGGGTTAGTCCGGCTCCGTGGTTGCTCTCCGACATGGCGTAGAGTCCACCGCCCGCGTTCAGGAAGCCGATGATGTTCGCTGACCGAGCGTTGAGAATATCGAGCTCGGCCTGGCTCAGACGTCCCCCGAAGTCGGAGGCGATGACGAGCCCTCCGTAGACCGTGCCGAGGAGATCGAGCTGGGCGTCCAATGTCGTAGCGTCGTGGTGCTCGAAGTCGGAACCGAGCCCGAAACCGCTCGCGACGATACCGTCGATACCTCGGCCATGGCCGATCGGCGGGTCGAACATCCCCTCGACGAAGAGGAACTTGGTCGCGGCGCCCGTCGCGAAGGGATTGAAGAGTGGATCCATGATGAAGCTGATGCCGGCCTGGTTGAGGTGCTGCGCGCCCAACGTGTTCGACGGGGTCATGGAGGCGTGGAAGTCAGGATCGTGGCCCGTCAAGAAGATGGAGCCCGCGAAGGCCGACGTTGCGAACAGGCCGAACAGGACGAGGAGCGTCCCGGCTGCCAACAAGAGTTTTTTGATATTCACCATGATGTCCCCCCAATACGACTAGTCCACGGGTATATGTCAGCACACCACGTGCCAGCCTGGCGGGACGGGCGCGGAGTCCCGAACGCTCAGTGACTTAGGAGCTCTTGCGTGCGGACCCTCCACGCGGAGGTTGTAAATAACACCGACATCTCACATCGCGTGGAACGCATCTAACTCGCGGTGCAACTGGAAGATAGCGGCTTGTTGTCGAAGTGTCGGAAATCGGGACGATTTTGGCAGCGACAGGACTCCCTGTCCGCCCGGTCGTGGGCGTTAGAACGCCAGACGAAACCCGCCGCCGGCGCGAAACCCGCCGGCGTTGAAATCCAGCCCTTCCGCGCCGTCTCGCGTCAGGCTTACTTTCGCCCGGCTGTATCGCGCCTGGAAGGCGATTCCGAAAAGACGAGTGAAACGAAACGTCAGCGCACCACCCAGGTTGAAGCCAAGTGGGCTTTCCTGGAATTTCGCCGCGCTCGTTCCGCCGAGCGTGAGCTCGTCGTGATCTCCGTGATTAGCTCGGTCTCGGTAAGAAAGATCGAAGGTCCCCCGTAGAGATCCACGGTGAACGAAGAGGTCTCGCGCGTGTAGACGGCGTCCAAATGCAGCGCCTTCTCGGTGTAGCTCAAACTCGAGACGTTACCCTCGACGCTGCGATCCTGATCGAAGAACAGGGGATGCGGCACGATCTCCCGGAAGGCAGCGTCGTTGTCGCCGTCGAAAAGCTCGATAGAGCCCATGACCCCGAAGGACGAGGTGATGGAATAGATACCGCCGACTTCGAAGACGAGCCCCGTTCCTCCGTCATAGTTTCGACTCGAGCTCCCTTGCTCAAGAAACTCGGTAAAGGTGGCAGCGTCGGTGAAGCCTCTCGTCGAGGCGTGGTAGGCGCCGTTCACCAGAAGCCGGAATCGCCGCGCGGCACTGCTCGTGGAGGCTGAGTCTTCCTGCGCGTGTAGCGCGAGAGGCGTGGAGCACGCGGCCAGTATCAGCACCCTGCTCACAGCTCGTGCGTTCACGATCGTTCTCATTCGACGCCAACGGCTCGCCAGCCATCGGCGACGACCCGCTCCTCCGGGTTACCTTGCCCGTAGAGCTCACCGGCGGCGCGCAGGGTCGCCTGCCTCGCGGCGGCGAAGCCCGAGCTCGGCACGAGATAGAAAACGAAGGCGCGGTAGAAGATGGATTCGATTCGGTCCATCTGGCCACGGCCGAGTCCATTCACGGTGATCCCCGATGTCCGATTGATCCCCCCTTCGACCATCAAATAGAACGCGTGATTGGCGATACTCGAGTTGATGTGGACGCCCCCGTTATCGAAGCTCTCGGTACAAACGGACGGAAGACAGCGAATGCTGTAATGATCGGAATCGCCGACACTCATCGGGTTCTTGAGCGAGCGAAAAGCGGGGCCGAAGTCGATGAAGAGGTCCTCTCCCAGAAGCCACTCGGCCATCTGCCGCCCGTTTCCCCGCGGCTCGAAGAAGAACTCCACGGCGGCGCCTATGATGTCGGAGAAGGCCTCGTTCAGCGCTCCCGATTCGTTGAAGTAGATCAGATCCGACGTCACGTTGGTTACCGCGTGGGTTAACTCGTGCGCGACTACCTCTAGCGAGCTCGAAAAGGCGCCGAAGGTGACGCCGTCCCCGTCCCCGTAGTTCATCGAATTGTCGGTCGAGTCGTAGAAGGCGTTGTTGGAGCGGCGTCCTTGCGGGAGGTAATGAACGAAGTTGATGGCCGCGAGGCCCTGGTCGTCGATGCCGTTACGGCCGTGGCGCTTGAAATAGGGGTTAACGCGGATTCGTGTGGGTAAGTTCTGACGGAAAAACAGTGTAACTCATTGTGTGGAAAAGGTATGGAGTACTTCATCAGGTGCTGAAAAGTGGCCCATTTTTAGGATAGGCTAACCGAGCGAAAAATTCCCAGTCGATCCGCTCGCTGTTTGCGCTGCCAGGTTTCGTGGTGTGCCGGATTGAAGGGTCTATTCGGTGACCGATACGCCCGCGTCATCCAGCTCAAGAGGCGAAAAAAACAGCTGTGTGCTCTTACTGTGGGCAACGGTGCCGGGGGCGCTATGACAAGCAAGTGTGCCGGGTCCGCGACCTGTCGTTGGCAGGCTGGCGGATCTATCTGGAATACGAGCGTTGGCGCGTCATCTGTTCTGGGTGCGGCGGTGTGCATGTAGAACACCTAGACTGGCTGGCGAACAACTCGCGCTACACCCAGCGTTTTGCGACGCATGTGGGCAAGCTGTGCAGGGATATGCCGAACAAGGCGGTGGCCGAGATGGAACGTCTGCACCACGGTACGGTGAAGGCTCTGGATACGCTCTACATGCAAGAGCAGGTCGACCGGGCGGGGCTACCGGCGCCTCGGGCCATCGGTGTCGATGAGATCTCCATCCGCAAGGGACATAACTATCGCGTCATTGTCAGCGACCTGGAGCGGGCGCGTCCCATCTGGGTGGGCGGTGAGGGTCGCAAAGAAACCGACATCGATTTGTTCTTCAAGGCGCTGGGCGGAAAGAAAAGCGCCCGTATCAAGCTGGCCGCCATGGATATGTGGAAGCCCTTCCGGAACTCGGTGATTCACAACGCGCCTAATGCGCGGATCATCTTCGACAAGTTTCATATCATGCGTCATCTGTCAAAGGCCCTCGATGAGGTCCGGCGCGGTGAGTACAAACGCCTCAGCGGCAAGGACCGGTCGTACATCAAGGGGCAGCGTTACACTTTGCTTTCCCGGCGGGAGAACCTGAGCCTAGACGGTCGCCGCGCACTCAAAAAGTTGCTCCAGGCCAACCGGCGCCTGAACACCGCCTATATTTTGAAGGAGGCCTTCGGGCAACTCTGGGATTACCGCACCGAACGCGGCGCTCGCGCCTTTTTCACTCGTTGGAAAGACAGCCTCAAATGGCAACGCCTGCATCCGTACCAGAAGTTCGCCGGTATGATTGAGTCCCATTGGGATGGTATCGCCTCCTACTGTCATCCGGAGAACAAAGTCAGTCTCGGCCTAGTTGAAGGGGTCAACAACAAAATCCGTGTTCTGCAACGACGCGCCTACGGCTATCGCGACGAGGAATATCTCAAGCTGAAGATCGTGGCGGCTTTCCTTCCGCCATTACCCAGAAATGCAGTTTTCAACCCACACGAATCCGCGTAGACCCAGAAATAGTAATCGTAGGTATAACCCGCGAAGGTATGGGCGTCGACGACCGCACCATCACGCCACTCGTTGTCACTGTCCGTCGCGAGGAAGGCGTCCGTCTCGGCTTGGTACCGGTTCCACGCGGCGAAATCGAATCCCACGTCGTAAGTCTTGATACCGAAGGGCCGCAGCATGTCGACGGCCCGATGCGTCCCCGCGGCCATCTCGACGCTCATTTTCTTCTCGTCGGACCAGGTTCCGATTCCCAATCCGACGGTGTTTTGTGAGCGATGGTCGTCGTAGCGCAACAGCACGGCGCCGGAGTGCGCGTCGACGTATACCGCGAAAAGCGTATCGCGACCGCGGAGGTGGAGCGAATAGGCGAGATGAAACCGGTCCCGGAGCGGAAGCACGATGAGCTCCGTGCGACCGACCACCCGTGCGCCCTTTTCCGCTCCGCCGAGAGCTCTCTCGGATGCTTCGGGCTCGGTCAGGCGGGGCGTCACCTCGAGCTGGATATTCTCGTAGAGGTTGCCTGTGATCGAGAGGACGCGTCCTGAATCCTTTTGCCACACGAGCTGGCCTCCGAAGACGCGTACGCCCCGATGGTATTGATTCAAGCGCTCGTGAATGCGGCCCGCGATCTGCCCGTCACGCTGGGTGCTCGCGAGCGCGAGCCGACCGGCGGCAAACATGCGGTCCACCTCACGAGCTGCGGCGGGCACCTCCGACGGATGGGTCGACCAGAGGGTCTTCGCTTTGGCGAGTGTCTGGCCCCTGGCGAGTGAGGGTGCCAGGGCGAGCGAGAGCACTAGGTAGAGCAAACCTCGGAGCACCGTCATGGGTTGGGTACCTCGCGTGGGAGTCGGGCGTTCGTTCGAAAAAAAGCGTGACTCGAGATGCTAGCACGTGGATTTTCTATCGGTCAATTCACGGGACGACGGGAGGGTTTCTGATACCAGCGATCTCGGTTTGGCCGGTCAGTGCGGCGTCAGAACACTCCCTACGCTGGAGTGGTGGAAGCTACATCTCGTGAGGAGCTAACCGAAGATTCGTTTGAGGAGCGTCTGCATACGCGTGGGCCGCCTAGTGCGGTCGAGCATCTGCTGGGCTTCCTCGCTATTCTCGTCGAGACTCATCGCGGCTTCGATCTCCGCGAGGGCCCGGGAGAGTTTTCCAGTCGCCTGGTAGTAGCGGGCCAGTGAGAGTCGGATCTCGACGTCTTCGGGCGCGAGGGTGACTGCCTCTAGAAAGTGCTGCTCGGCGTCTTTGCTCAGTCGTGGGTGGTGCTGGAGCGAGCGAGCATCGCTTGATACTCGGCCGACTCCGGCTTTAGCGCGACGAGCTCGTGAAGCAGGGACACCGCGCCGCTCCAGTCGCGAACTTGGACGTGCAGCCGAGCGTCCCGGTCGAGCTGCTCGACTCTGTTGTTCCTGTCGAGATCAACGGGAATGGTCGCGGACTCCGGCGCCGATGGATCCGGCTCCACGACGATGCGTCGTCGTTCCGCGAGGAGCTGACTGTAGGCGGCCGCCAGTCTGAAGGTGATGGCGTCGATCTTTCGGCGGAGCGACGGGTCGGCCGTCTGGGTTCTCACCTCGCTCCACTCGGAGCGTAGCCCTTCGTAGCTCTGCTTGAGCTCCCTCTCGTCGGTGCCCTTCCGAATACCAAGGAGATCTTCGTCCGATCGCAATTCGAGTCGCTCGAATTGCGATCGGATCAGATCCTCATGCGATTCTTCCTCGAGGGCTCCGGGCCCGACATCGTCGGGGACGGGCTCGAGCAAGCCCACCGAAAGCAAGGCAAAACAGCTTCGAAATGCCGCACTGCGTCCGACCTCGCAGTCGCGAATGATGTCGCCGATCGGTGTTCCGACCCCGGCACGCTCGAGCACCGCGCGTTCGGTTGGGGCGAGCTTTTTCGGGTCGAATTTGTAGGGGACGACGTCAGCAGCCCGTACGCGCGTGTCGGCCGCGGGGAGCGCGGAGAGAATCATTTTTCCATCTGTGACTGAGCGAAGTCCCTTCAGCAGCAGCGGCGCGACGGACAGACGAAACGGCAAGTATCCCGATCCGGTGTCGGCTTCGTCGAAGCAGTAAGTACCTGCTTCGAGTCGAAAGAGCGAAAGCACGATCCGCTGGACCTGAATGGCGAGCTCGCGATTTAGCTCCTTTTCCGTGAGCCGTCCCATCGACAGCAGCGCCTCTCCGAACCGACAACCTTCGGTCCTCATCTTCTCGCTCGCGAGCTCGTATTCGTCCGCCGAGATGAACTTGTGCGCGAGCATGCTCTCGCACAGTCGGTCTTGACGCACGTTGCTTCTCGCGAAGCGAACGGAGCCTTTGTTGATGTGAACGGTCTTGACCGAGGGGCCGGAAGCGACTTGGAGCGCACCGCTCCGGCTCTCTTGGGAGACTTTCTTCAAGAACTCGGTGAAAACGACGGGAGAGAACGAACCGACCCAGTCAGTCCTGGCACCAACTTGCATCATGAGAACAAGGGTAGAGGAACCGAGCCCTTTAAACCTGTGACGCACGGCGCTGGATTCACCCCACGACGACCGTGGGGTTTTGCCCCCGGCTCGGTACCTCCTTGGCTTTTTTCGCGCGCGGTAACCCAGTCATCTACTGAGCATTAAGGAGCGGTCGAGACGGCCGTCGCGGGGGATTCGGATGGGAGCAGGAGCCACTCGACGCGCGCGTTCGTGCTCGCATCGATCATCGCGTAGCTTCCGAACCTCGCGAGCACCGCAACGGACGCACCCGCCGGGAGATGCCGAACCGCGGCTGCGTCCGTTCGGGGGCGGTCCCGGGTCGCGACCGAGTGCGAGAGAGCGCGCGTTTCCAACGGACGTCCGAGATCTTCCGTTTCGTCCTCGAGCACGTAGCCCGTGACGCCGTTCGGAAGCGTGACGCGAAAGCGTCTGTTCGTGGCGGCCTCGACGCGGAGGGGAGTGCCCGGCGGAATTCGCAGCAGCGGTTCCTTTTCGCCTCGGACCGGTCGCGCCATGAGAGGCACCTGGCCGCCGCTTCGCCGCCATCGCCCGAGCTGTGCGACATCGACCGCGACTCTGGCAGGTCTGCGGCGTGGCTGGGTCAGAAACGGTCCAGGATCGAGGGGGCCTTCGCCCCGAATGTAGATGCCGAAGTGCAAGTGTGGCGGCGTCGTTCGCGCATTGCCGCTGTTGCCCACCGTGCCGATACGCTCGCCGGCCTGGACCCACGTGCCTTCCTCGACGTCCTGCGTCTGAAGGTGCGCAAAATAGAGCCTCAGATTTCGTTCGGGATCCTCGAGCCAGATGACGCGACCGCCCAGCTTCCACTCGTCGATGCGCCGGACCCGGGCACGCGACGTCGCCACCACTTCGGTGTGGCGCGGGGCGAAGATGTCGACTCCATCGTGGCTTCGTCGACCGGCTTCACGCGGAACGCCGAACACGCTTCCGATCGAGCTCGTGTCGTGTCCGGAGACGGGGAAGTCGAGGGAGGCGACATTTCGGATCTCGATCGTACAGCTTCCACCGCGAAGGAGCTCGGACTGAACGCGAAGCAGATAGTCTCCGTTCTTGCGTGGTTCGAATACGAGCCGCAGGTCGCCTTCGCCACCGCTCGCGACGTGAACGGGCTCTTTATCGCTCTCGTCTGGCATCCGATAGAGATCCATGAAAAGCCGCCAGTCCGAGGCGGGCTCGATCTGCAGCCGCGCTTCGGTTCGCTGGCCACGCTGGACCGAGAAGCGATAGCCGGTCGCGAAGGCCGCTGAACGGTCGACGTAGGACGTTTCTCTGAAGGGAGCGCCGATTTCGATCGGCGAGCGAATGGCCGCTTCGGAAACCTCCATCCAGTCCCGCCCTAGCGCCGTCTGCAAGAGACCCGACTCGGAAAGACCGTGTCGGTAGGCATCGTGCGCGCTAGAGGGAACGTAGGGTTCGGGGACGATTTCCCGGCCACAACCGAACAGCATCGCGAGCGACACGAGTGCGGCAGCGAGAAGCGCGGATTTGCACATTGCGAATTCGTCTCTCACTCAGAATACCGAAAAGAACTATAGGCCGAAACTCGTCCACCGTTGCGCGGGGTAAGATATGTGGATCATGGAGCTTCTGCTGGGGGGAGAGCACAGCAATCACGCCGTCGCCATTCTGGTCTGGAAAACCTCCAAGTCCCTCGGGTCCTGACGTGTTGCGTTTGCGAGCGGTCGTCATCATCCTTCTCATGATTGCGGCGGTCTATTCGTTTGCCCCTGTGGAGCGTAAGCGTCGCTGGCTCGACAAGCTACGAGAGCTCGGGAAGGCCCTTGCTTTGACCATGGTTATCTATTGGGCCTACATGCTTGTGCTCTACTTCTTCCGCCCGTCTTGACTGACGAAATGGCACGGATCGTCAAACCCGAGGCCCGCCGGTGCCTTGCCGATACGACGAGGATGTTTTACGATTAGTAAATGAGCAAGGGTTCGAGGACGCTCCTGGATTTGATCCAGGAGTTCGCCGCACTCAATGAGTCCAAGACTCTTTCCAATGGGCTCCTGTCCCGGGAGGGAGAAGCTCGTTGGAACAAGCTTAGGGCCTTCTACGAAATGTTGATGGTCCAGGATGGACTTTTCCCCGACCCTGCGTGCCGATTTTCCGCCGCGGAGATCCGAGGGAAAGTCGTGAACCGAGGACGGCTGCGGGTGCAAACGGATCTCGAGACAGTCGTCGATCTCAATGCGGATCTCCACCATGCCCGCGTAGGTAACTTGAGCTGCGGTGGCGTTCTGCTCTTGAGCGACGAGGGTTTCGATCAGGGCACGTTGGTGACATTGCACTTGGCGAATCTGTCGCGTGGAGAAAGTGTCATCCCGACGGACGGGCAGGTGGTCTGGGTTTCGGACAGCGGCGGGTCGAACGGGACGTTCCGTTTCCGCATGGGTATACAATTTCTGGGCCTCGAAGCTTCGGAGCACGAGAGCCTGGACTCTTTCGTCGTCGATAGCCTCGAGAACAAACTGTTGTCGCTCTCGCGCGATGCCGGAACGTGTCAACGACTTTGAGACACCCGCAGGCTGCATTTAGTGAGCCTCGATCAGTGAAGGACGGGGCGTGAGCGCGGTGCGGTCGCGATTGGGTTCCGACGCGATCGCGTCCGGATAGCTTGAATCCGGGGGTAGCTCAGGTACGGGGCGCCCCGAGAAAGTGGCTCCTAGGGCCTCCTGTGGCGTCGTTTTCTCGGGCGGCGGGTTGGTCCAGACCTGACGAGGCAAAACCGGAGGTTGAGGTGTTCCGTGCACGAAGCGCTCGGGGTGAGCCCGATGAGCTTCGAGAAGGACCTGGCGCCGGGCGGCGTTGAGCTCGTCGGCGCGACCGTAGTGAACGGCGGCCGGCGTCATGAGCCCCAGTCCCGAGTGCCGGTACGCGTTGTTGTAGTAGTCGAAGAAACCGCCGCAGAACAGGCGGCCGTCTTCCAGACAGCCAAAGCGGCTTGGGAATTCAGGGCAATACTTCATCGTCTTGAACTGGGACTCGGAGTAGGGATTATCGTTCGAGACGTACGGCCGCGAGTGCGTCTTGGTTATGCCGAGGTCGGCCAGGAGCAAGGCGACGGACTTGCTTCGCATCGAGCTGCCGCGGTCTGCGTGGATGGTGAGCTGGTCGGCTTCGATGTTCTGCTTGAGGCAGCTCTCGCTGATGAGACGACGGGCGAGCTCGGCGCTTTCTCGCCGAGCCAACATCCACCCGGTCACGTACCGGGAGAAGATGTCGAGAATCACGTAGAGGTAAAAGTAGGTCCACTTGACCGGGCCGCGCAGCTTCGTTATGTCCCACGACCAAACCTGGTTCGGCGCTTCCGCCACGAGCTCCGGCTTCTGATAGTTCGGATGCCGCAGCTGGTTCCGGCGCTCACGCACCTCTCCGTGCTCCGACAGAATCCGGTACATCGTGCGGATCGAACAGTGGTAGATTCCCTCGTCCAGAAGCGTGGCCCACACCTGGGCCGGCGCCTTGTCGACGAACCGTTCGCAATGCAATGCACTGAGGACCCTCTCGCGCTCGGTCGTGTCGAGGGCTCGCTGCGGCCGAGGACGGCGCTTCGGCTTGGACGTCACCGGTCGGCGTCGACGATACAACGTGGAACGAGACACGCCCAGCGCCTCGCAAGCTTCCGCCGTTTGTCCAATCCGACCCGCCAGCTCCTCGGCCGCCACGATCAATCGTTCTCGTCGTCGTCGATCGGGTTCAGGGAGATCCCCAGGAGCTCGGAGGCTTTTTTTTGGATCTCTAGCATCGTTTCCACCCGAGCCAGCCGGTGCTGGAGTCGGGCGTTCTCGCGCTCGAGCTCCTTGATCCGTGGAGCCTCTGCCTTCGCCTTCCGACCTCGCTTTCTCGACGTCAATCCCGCCTTGGCGATCTCGTCCCGTTGCCGACGCCAACTCGATAGATGCGACGAGTACAGTCCCTCGCGACGTAGAAGCGCCGCCACATCACCGTCACCCTTGCAGGCGTCCGCCTCGCGAACGATCCGCAGCTTGTATTCAGCGCTGAAACGTCGGCGCTTCGCTTTCTCACTCACTTCGGGATCGCGGACCCCCGCCGCAGCACCACGGTCGGCGAGATCTCCAGTCGCCCTACGGGCTCCTTCCGACCCCGCCGACGTCATTCTCTCAATCAACGTACTCATCTATGATCCTCCTCCGCCCTCGACACTAATTTCAAGGAGCGGATTGTCTCAAGGATGTTGGCACAGAGGGTGCGCTCGACGCCGAGTTCATTCGTCGGGAAAATATTTCTCTCTGATCTCGCCAGCCACTCTGCAACTCAACGCCACATTGGGCAGATGAGGGTCCTAGATTGCTAGCAGACGACAATTTTCCAGTCGATGGAGTTCAGTTGACTCACATCCTTGTCGTGAAGGACATGGATACTGCGCGCTCTTTTTATCGAGATGTTTGGGGTGCCACAGTGTATCGGGAGTATGGCGGTAGTTCCTGCGTTCTGCAGTTTCAAGGCAGCTGGTTACTCTTAGGGCCGCCGACAAAATGACTGTCTAGTTTTGAGAACACTCTTCCTGTTTCAGGTCGTGATCGCGATGTCGTCTGGCATCACGAGAGCCTGGCAAGCTCCCTAGAAACGGAACATTTGTAGGTCTTCAGCAACCAGCGCGTGTTTGACAAACGGTCCTCATTGCAGGAGGATTACGCCTATCAAGGAGCACTTCTCCTATTATGAGACCTACGAGCTATCAGTCTGAAGATCTCGACCGCCTGTTGAGGAAGCACAAAATAGCTACCCTCGATGATTTGAAGGCAGTGTTGGGTACCGATGTGGACTCGACGGTCTTCCGAAAGCTCAATGAGTTGGCGTATCGGACAAGCTACTCCCACCGTGGTAGCTACTACACGTTGGACGAGATCGCCCAGTTCGATCGAAAAGGTCTTTGGTCGTTGCGCTCAGTGTGGTTCTCGAAGTACGGGACGTTGCTTGCGACGGTAAAAGCGTTGGTCGCGGCCTGTGAGGCAGGCTACTACGTCGACGAGCTCGAGGACGTGGTGCAGGTTGACGTCAAGGCTCCTCTGTTGAAACTGGTCCGAGAGAAAAGATTGGCGCGCGAGCAGGTGTTCGGCCGATATCTGTATCTGGCCACCGATGTGAGCACGCGCAAGCAACAGCTCTCGGCCCGCCAGGTACATGAGGCGTCACCTTCCACGTTGGGCTGGGTCGGGGGAGTCCGCGTGCTCCCCGTGGAGTTGAAGGCTGCGATCGTTCTTTTCTACAGCCTGCTCGATGAAAAGCAGCGCCGTCTCTACGCGGGAGTCGAGGCCATGAAGCTCGGTCACGGTGGCGACCAACAGATTGCCGAACTGCTCGGGATGGATCCGAGCACGGTAGCCAGAGGTCGTAGGGAATTGCTAATGAGAGATGTTGAGCTCGACGGAGTTCGGCGAAAGGGTGGCGGACGGCGCGCCGTGCAAAAAAAACGCCAGAAGTCATCGCCAAGATCGAAGAACTCATGAAGCACGACACCGCGGGCGATCCGATGACGGGAGTGAAATGGACGCGGCGGACCACCGACAAGATTGCTTGCGAGCTAAGAAGCCTCGGTGTGAACGTCAGCAGCAAAACCGTCGGTCGACTGCTCAAACAGCTCGGCTTCTCGTTGCGGGTGAACCACAAGAAGCTGTGCGGTGCCACGTCCGAAGATCGCGATACCCAATTCGCGTGTATCGCCGAACTGCGCGAGCGTTTTGCCGCAGCTGGTCATCCCATCATCAGCGTAGACACGAAGAAACGGGAGCTGGTGGGATTATTCAAAAACGGCGGGCAGGCCTGGAACCGCGAGCCGACTCTCGTCAAAGACCATGACTTCCGTTCCGAATCGAACGGCATCGCAATCCCCTACGGCGTCTACGATCTGCTCGCGAACCGCGGGACAGTGTTCATTGGTACCTCGTACAACACCCCGGACTTCGCCGTGAATGCCATCGAGAAGTGGTGGCGAACGGAAGGACGGCGACGCTATCCTGCAGCCCGTGACCTCGCGATATTGGCAGACGCCGGGGGCAGCAATGGCTATCGGTGTCGGGGTTGGAAGCACGGGCTTCAAACGCGGATTTGCAATCGCCACGACATCGCTATCACCATAGCCCACTATCCGTCCGGTACATCCAAGTGGAATCCAGTGGAGCACCGTCTGTTCAGCGAGGTCAGCAAGAACTGGGCGGGCAGGCCTCTCGACAGCTACGAAACCATCCTCAAATACATCCGCACGACCACCACCTCTTCCGGTTTGCGAGTACGCGCACACCTTATCCGGCGTCGTTATCCGAAGGGCGTCAAAATCACTGACGAGCGGATGCAGGCGCTTTCCGTTACAAAGGACCAGACTCTACCCAAATGGAACTACACCATCCGACCGTCTTGAAAACGGGAACTTATTTTGTCGCCGGCCCTTAGTGACTGGGGGTGGCCCAACCGAGGACAAACCGGATGTTACGTTCGGGCCTCCGACCGATTCCAAATCGGTGAGCCATTCCATGACGATCTGCGTACCGGATTGCCCACAGGCGTACAACATACTCATGTCCCGAGGTGCCGTCTTTCTCACACCTCCACATGACTGGGGCGGCGAGATCCGCTGTTTCTTCAGAGACCCGGATGGGCATCTTCTCGAAATCAGTCAGTCGGTGCCTGAGAGTGACTAGTATGGAAACATGCCGACGAAGACGATCGACCGCTCACCTAAAACGGAGGGAGTCTTGGGCACGATCTCGTAAGGCTCGGCGTCGAGCCGGAAATGACCTTGAGGGTTCACTCTTCTCTGAGCGCAAGCCGTCGAATTCAGGAGGCGGCAATGGGAGAACGGTTATCGGCGCTCGAGAATCCTGCGATAGACTTCGCGCTGATGGGCTACTCCCACGACGGAGACAACGACTTCCGTTACGTGCACCTCGTAGACGATCCGGTAATCCCCGATTCGAATGCGGTAAGCGTTCTCTCGTCCCCGCAGACGCCCGGCGCCCAAGGGAATCGGGTCTTCGGCCAGGCCATCGATGGTCGCCTTTGCCCGGTCGCGAATCTTTGCCGGAAGTTTCTTGAGCTCCTTGGGGACTGCCGCCTGAAGAAGGACCTTATACTTCGTCGCGGACCTCTTCCCATTCGACCCACGGACCGCGTCGGCGCTCCTTGATCACGGCCAGATCCTCCGCATCTTCCAACCACTGTGCGATCGCCTCCTGAACGACCGCCTGTGCTCTGAGCCCATGCTCTTCGCAGTAGCGATCCAGCACCTTCTTCAGGTCTTCATCGATTCGATGCGTGATCGTAGCCATATAGAGAGTTAGCGTAGCGTACAAGCATTTGCAAGGTTTTGCTGGACAAAGGGCGAAGATGGTTCCCTAGATTGTATGGACTGCGCCTTCCGCAGCCGTGGGAACTCGCTCTGGTCGGAGTGACTTAAAGTATTACTTGAGGTTTTCTACTTCACCAAGAAAGCGACGGGATCGGTCCACTGCGGATCTTCGGCGCCCTTGAGCCAGACGCGCGCTCGCGCGATGTGTCGGCCGCGAGCGCGCGGCCATAGGGGAGACTCGACTCGTGCGTCGTTCAGGATGTGTCCCGAGGTCCGTGGAAAAAGAACGGCGCCCTCCACTCCGTCATCAGAGTATCAGATCAGGCGGCAACCTCCGCGTGTTCGAGAACCTCGCTCAGACGTTGGTAGCCGTCGATGCGTCGTAGTTGAATCTGGCCAGAGGCGATAAGCCCAAACAGCAAAGCGACCGCGGACTCCTCGCTGGAGAACGACGCTTGGGTTTTCGTCCGGCGTCGAAACTCGCGGTTGAGATTCTCCAGAGCATTGGTCGTTCGAATCGATTTCCACATGGCACGAGGGAATTCATAGAAGGTCAGCAGCTGATTACCGGCCTCCTCTAGGCTTCGGACGACGGCCGGCGCGAGAGGCGTCCACTTGGCGACGAGCTCGTCATAGGCTTTGCGAGCATCGATCCCGTTCTTGACGTAGACGACCCGGTTGTAGTCACGCCGGAGCTCACGGCGTGCGTGCGCCGGGCAATGTTGGAGCAAGTTGGCGCGCTTGTGCTCGGTACATCGCTGCAACCGGCACCCCGGCCACTTCTCCAGCGCTTTCGTCAGCCCCTTGTGGCCGTCGCTGATCACTAGCTTGGGAGCCCGGAGTCCTCGAGCCTGGAGTCCCTCCAGCACGGAGCCCCAATGCGTCGAGGCTTCGCTCACCGCCAGACGCAATGACAACAGACGTTTCTGCCCGTCTGGCACGACCCCGAGCGCGACCAGTACGGGTACGCTGATCACACGTTTCGCCATCCGCACTTTCAGGTGGAAGCCGTCCAGGTAAACGATCGCGTAGACCTCCTCGCTGAGAGCACGGTTCTGCCATTCCTCGAAGCGCTCCTTCAGCCGGCTAACCACGCGAGACACCGCGCTCTTCGATAGGTGCTCCTCACCGAGCAGTGGTTTCAGCGCTTTGCGGATCCTGCGGCTATTCGCGCCCGACAAGTAGGTCCCCAAGATCGCCTCGTCGACCTCACGAGTCCGGCGCGCGTACCGGGGCAACAGCTCGCTCCTGAACTCTGTCGTTTCTCCCGTTTCCTCGTCTCGCACGCGGGCTCGTGGCACCCGGAGCTCGCGAGTTCCCACCGACGTCGTCACGCGACGGGTTTCGGCTCCGTTGCGATATCCACGGCGGTCTTCCGCACGCTCGTAGCTACCACACCCCAGCGCTTGGTCGACTTCTTCCTCGAGCACGACCTCGATTGCCTCCAGTACCCGCTTACGCAGCCGAAGTTGGACGAACTCCCGGTACTCGCTTACAGACTCCTTCGATATGGTGGTAGGCTTCTTCATGGCGTAATCCTCCTCCTCGCCTTTACAGGCGCGGTTTCGTTTTGTTTAACCGGAGGTTACGCCATTCTTATTTCCACGGGAAGCGGGACGGATCCGTCGTTCACGAACCATTCGATCCGCGCGTCCTTGTGAGTCGTGTCGAGTGTGAGCTCGAAGCGCTCCAGCCCGTCCGGGATCCGGGGATCCATTGCGAGGTGAAGGCCGGGAGACGGTTGCGTGACGCGGGGCATCATTGCTTCCCCGCTCCTAGCCGCGATCCGGACCGTGTCTCGATGGAGCCTGCACTGACTAGTCGGGGTTTGGTCCGCTCGAAACCACTCTGTAGCGATGGGGCAGGCATTGGCGGGAAGCAAGCCGCTCTCGCGGCAGATGTGTGTCTGGCGTAGCTGTCGACTAAGGAACAACGGGCTCGCCTCCCGATGTCGATGGAGCTTAGAGAATAGCGATCGCAGTACGAGAGCCGGGCCTACTGACCCGGTGACCTCGCGCATCGGTCGTCGGTCGAGATTCCCCATCCAGATCCCCACTGTGAAACGGTCCGAAAAGCCCACTACCCAAGCGTCTCGGTAGTCGTTCGAAGTGCCGGTCTTGACCGCGGTCTGGCGCGGGAGAGAGATTACGGAGCTCGATCCGAACTCGAGAGAGCGCGCGTCGGGGTCCGAGAGAATGTCGGCGATCACCGAGCTGACGGCGGGGGTAAAAACTTCCCGACTCTCACGGACGGTCGAGTCGTCCTTCGACCACCGCAGTGGCTGGTGAGCTCCACCGCGAGCGAGCACGGTATAGGCCGAGCTCCAGGAGCGTAAGCTCCCCGTTGCCGAGAACGAGCCCGTCGCCGTGCCCGTCGCCGTAGAAGTCGGGATGCTCGCGAAGGCTTTCGACTCCGAGCTCGCGGAGCCGCTCGTGGAACGCACCTCGGCCTATGAAGCGGATCGCTTCAATCGCCGGCACGTTGAGCGAGTTGCCCAGCGCTTCGCGCAGCCGAATCGGCCCATAATAGTGACGGCTGTAGTTGCGAAAACTATGGAGCCCGTTGCCGACGGCCTCCTTTAGCGGCGCGTCCTCGATCAAGGTCGCCGCGGTCCAGCCCTTTTCGAGCGCGAGCGCGTAGACAAAGGGCTTCAGAGTGCTTCCGGGCTGCCGCGGCGTCGTGACCATGTCGATCTGACCGCCCTCGAGCTGTTCGAATCCGCCGGCGTTGACCCAGGCGAGGATCTCGTTCGTTTGGTGGTCGACGACGATCGCGGCGCCGTCCGTGACATCCAAATGGCGGATGTCGTTGATTCGTCGCTCGAGAATTTGTTGGACCCGCCGCTGGAGGGAACCGTCGAGAGTCGTTTGAACGATACTGCCCGAAAGCCCGTTTCGGCGCACGAAGCGAACGAAATGCGCGGCATCGACATTGAGCGTCGGCACGGTGACTCTGAGCGTCTCACGCGGAATCCGCTCGACCTCCGCCGACGTCATCACTCCCGATTGGACGAGCAGCTCACTCAATCTCGCGATGGGCGCCTCGATCTCCTTCGTGCCGCGGTGTAGATCGAGTCGCGACGGGCTTCGGATCATCACCGCGAGAGCGAGCATTTCCTTCGTGTTCAAAGTGTCCAGGTCGCGGTCGAAGTACTCGCGCGCCGCTTGCTTCACGCCGCGACGGTTCCGCGCGTAGGGGACCTGATTGAGATAAAACTCGAGGGTCCGATCCTTCGAGAACTCTTGCTCGAGCCGATGGGCTTCGAAGCCCTCCAGCCAACGAGACCAGAGCGTCCGCGGTCGCGGATGGATCATACGAACCACCTGCTCGGTGATCGTGCTCGAGCCACGGACCGCTCGAAGCGCCGCGACGTTCTGCACAGCCGCGCTCAGCCGCGCCCACCAATCGGCGCCGCCGTGCTCGAAGAAGCGTTTGTCTTCCGCCGCGAGAAAGGCGCGTTTCAGACCCTCGGGGAGCTCGTGAAGGGCCACACGGTCGTGCACGTTCCACTCATCCTGATAGGAGACCGTCAGCGGAACGCCGGTACGATCCAGGTAACGCGGCTCCGCCCTGTCGGACTCGATCTCGGGTAGGAGGAGTGGTTCGAGGGAAAGCGCCGAAGAGGTCGCAAGGGCCAAACCGAAAGCTCCGGCGAAGAGCGCCGGGGCCAGGTAGGCCAGATTCCTCCAGCTCACGGCGTCGCCTCCACGATCAAGTTCCAGGGGAGGCCCTGTCCGAAGACGTCGGGGTCGTACATCTCCTCGACGTGCACCGGCAGAACCTGGAACTCGCCAGGCGCGATGGCCTGGGCGACATAGGAGAGGTGATAGTTCCCTCCGGGAAGGTAATCGGAGTAGAACCGCGCGGAGTCGTGCCGCAGTTCCTTGTGATAGAAGCTCCACCGTGAGTAGCCGTAGCGGAACCAATCGTCCTTCGTGAACCAGAAGGACGTCGCCGCACCCTGAAAGCGGCCTTCATCCGCGTCCACTTCGGAAGCTGTCGCCAAGTCCCGATTGACGGGCTCGAGCCCCCCGGGAACGGGGTCGTCCACGACGACGAAGTTCCTCGGGGCGGGAAGCGAGAGAAAGAGATCCACGCGAACCAGCTCGCCAGAACGAATGCGCATTGGCTCCTGCAAGAGTACCCACTCGCCGTTTCTCTGCACGCTGTACTCGCGACGGACGTCGATTCCGGAGTTGATTCCCTCCGTCTTCAAATCCTTCGGCGAGTAGAAGAGTCTCGCGGCGTAGTAGAGGCGTCCCTGTCCTGCTTTCGAGATGCGAAGCTCGCTCCGTCGCCCGGCGTCTCCGCGAATGATGGCCCTTTCGTGGTCCACGGCCTCGTCCCTCAGATCCCGGAAATCCGATTGACCGAGCTGCTCATCATCCAAGTACGTCGTGAGCGTGTACCTCGGGGTCTCGCTCTCGTAGACGCGGCTGTAGTCGATGAGCGCGTTCATGCAGAAGACGTTCTCCTGCGTGTTCTCCCAATGGTCGCGCCGGCCGCGGGTCGCAGTGATGGTTCGCGTCAGCCGAAACGGCAGGTCGCCGATTCCCGTTCCGGAGGGCGCTTTCGGAGTCGCGCGCGCGAGAGCGCTGAGCACGGCACACTGCGTACGCTCCGGACTATAAAGGAGACGCTGGTAGCCGTTGTCGAGGCTCTCGCTAAAAACGACTTTGCCGCCCGACTGGTTCGAGTGTGAGTGGATGGCGTCCGACACTTCCGTCGCTTCGACGCCGAGCGCGTCGGCCGCCATGAGGAAGTGGGCCTTTCCGAAGAGATCCATATCCCCGACGTGGGGCCGGTATCGCTCGAGGTCGCTCGCTTCGAGTCGGCCACCGAGGGCGAGGGCCGCGAGGGCGACGGCCCGGACCGTCGAGGCCATGCCTCGGTTGTAGAACTCGGGGAAGACGTCCCGTCTGAGAAAGCCTTGCAAGTACCCGTGGAGCTTGGTCTCGACCCCGCTGGGGATCGCGTGGCCTCGTTCGCGAAGCCAGTGAAAGCTCAACGCGGTATAGGCGCTCAGGTAGGGACTCACGTAGTCGTCCCGGGGTACCCAATAGGTCATCCCGCCGTTCGGCGCCTGGAAGTTCGCGGCGAGCGAGAGCGTTCGATCGGGAACGGCCTCGTGGCCGGGCCAAGTTACCTCCTCGCTCACATAGGCAAGGAGCGCCTTGAAGTGCGACGCCATGACCGCCTTCGTGAGACGCTGTTCCCAGCAGAGATAGGGGTAGTCGCGCATGTAGCGAAACGCGCCGTCCACGTTTCCGAGCACGGAGGGGCTCGCGACGAGGCTCACCCGGCCGACGTCCTCTCTCATGTTCTCGGGGAAGAGGAACGACTCCACGGTACTCGGCTCCGTCGTCGTTCCGTAGGTCGCGGCGACCTCGGAAGCCTGGCGCTTGTTCACGACCAGGGGAAGCGAGAGGGCGTCGCCGTCCACGAGATCCGAGGCGCGAATCGTGAAGCGAATTTCGCCGTCCGCGATCGCTTTCACCGGGAAGCTCACCGGATAACGCTGGTACGGCTCGGCGTCGATGGTGACGCTCTTGAGGCCTGGCGATTCGGCGGGGCCTTCGACCTCGGCCTCCACACGAAGGATGCGGACCTCCTCGGTTCGGTTCATGACCGTGAAGCGCGCCTCGAACCGATCGCCCTCCGTCACCTGGTTCGGGAGCGCGGGGCGAATCTCGGTGGGCTGGTTCACGATGAAGTGCCCCTGGCCGAGGCCCATCCGATCGTCCTCCGTCACCGCCATCGCGAGAACGCGCCATCCGGTGAGGTTGTCGGGCACTTCGAGCTCGATCTCCGCCCGGCCGCTCTCGTCCAACACGATGGACGGGTTCCAATAGCTCACGAACTTGAAGAGCGTGCGCATGTCCAACCCGCCGCCACCGCCGCCGGGGTTGGCGCCCTTCTTCTCGAACTTCTGAATGCCGATCAGCCGCGTCAGCAAGTTGAAGTTCTCGACGTCGAGCGGCTCGAGGTTGTAGAAGCCCTGATAGGGGTCGAAGTAGGACTCACCACCCCCGATGAGGTCGAAGACGGCCTCGTCGAGAACCGCGACGGCGAGCTCTATCGGAGGGGGCTCACTGGAAGCCCAGAGTCGAGGCTCGGCCTTCAGGCTCACTTTGACCCGGTCGCGAGGTTTGTAGAGATCCTTCTCCGGGCCACCTCGACCACGATCTCCTTCACGGGATCTCGCACCGGGATTTGAACGTAGCCGAGGCGGAACGCGGGTTTGCCGAGATCGATCTCGCCCTCGCCGAGCGGCGCCTCGACCCGGGGGGAGGTGACGACCGCCGAGAAATAGAACCCCGGCACGTGGTCCTCCGTGACGGGGAACTCGATGACTTCCATCGAGTCCTCCAGAACGTCGACCCAGTGCCGCTGGATTCCGTAGCGCTCGATCGTGAAGAGTGCGCGGGCGCCGGGGAAGGGGTTCTGGATCATGAAGCGAGCCGTGTCGCCGACGCGATACTCGGCCTTCTCCGGCTCGATCTCGAGGTGATGGCTTGGAGGACCCTCCCAGAGCACTTGACCTTTGCCCCGTGCCCAGCGATCGAGGGTAACCTCTTGAGAGCGGCCTTTCGTGTCGAGGATCGATGCCGACATGCGATAGCGGCCCGGCTCCTCTGGTGTGAAGTCACAGCTCACGGGGTCGACGGAGGAGGGGACGACGCAGGTCCCGATGTCCTTCCACGTATGGTTGTACTGAGTGATGTAAGCATTGCCGGCGCCCTTGACCCGCGACGCCGTCGTTTCCCGATGGCGGAAGCGGAACGTGATCAGCGTCCCGCCCACGACGTCGTCGTCGAGATCGAGGACGATGGCTTCGACGGTCGCCGGCTTGCTCGCCGACAAGATCCAGTCTTGCTGGTGGATTCCGACGAAACGGTCCCGACCCAGGTAATCGGCGGTGGTCTGCCCCGCGATGTACTTGCCCCGATCGTCTCGAACCGCGCTCTCGACGCTCAGCCTCCCCCGGGGGATGTTCTGATCGGCTATGACGAAGCTCGTCCGAAGCTCGCCCTCGCGATCTACCGAAGCCTCGGTTTGGTGCAGTGTCTTCGTCTTGTCGTAGATCCCGGCGAACCGGAACCCTTGCGCCTTCGGGTTCTCGGTGCGGACCGCCGTCGGCGTGAAGCGCAGGGTGATGCGAGCATCCGCATCTGCATAGGGACCGCCCGCGTGGAGCTTCGCGCTCGTCATGACGATGAGCTCGTCACCCGGCTCGATACGCGCGGCATCGAGGTCGGTCGTGACGCGGAACGGCGCCGGCGTGAAGTCTGCGACGAGCACCTGCAGCGGGCGCCACAAGCCCCGGTGGAAACTGGACTGGAGCTCGAAGCGGTACCAGCCCACGGCCCCGTTCTCTGGCACGAGCACTTCTCCGTCCAACGCGCCGAAGGCGTTGAGTGTCGCCTTCTCGATGCGATGGACTTCCTTGTTCATCGGATCCAGAACTCGCAAGGTATAGGCGCTCGTTGGCGCTGCTACGAAGCGCTGATTGTTCTGGTCCCTCACGTAGAGCTTGAATTGGATCGTGTCGCCCAGCCGGTAGACTCCCTGGGCGGTCGTACCCCAGGCTCGAACGTGGCCGTAGCGTGTCTCGTAGCTCGTGGGTATCCATGACTCGTTCGATCCGCGTGCGTCGACTCTGAAGTCGTAGGAGAGGGGGACGAGAGCCAGGGCGTCGCCCTTTTCCACTCGTACGAAGAAGACTGGGTCTGCGCGGCTGTCCCAGACGCGCTCCCAGCGACGCGTTTCGAGCTCCGGGTTGATCACGGCCTGGCCGGCGAGAAAGGCGACGCCGTTCTCGTCCGTGCTCGCTTGGGAGAGCATTTCGGGCTCTTGCAAGGCCGCGGCGGGTGCCGCCCGGTAGATTCCGATGCGAGCGTCGCTCACTGCCTCGCCGCTCGACATGTCCGTCACCCAGACGCCCGTGTTCTGGTGTCCCCTCTTCACGTGGACGGCGAAAGGTGTGACTTGGGAGAAGAAGCGATCGGGGTACATGTGCTTCACGGACGGAGTGGGCGTGGGCTCCCCGAAGACGACACCGCTTCGTCCACCCAGCCAGGCCCTTGCTTGCAGCGGGAAGCGGAACGAGACGTTTTTGGCTTGGGGAAGCTCGATGGTCTTGGTGAAGGTCTCTCGACCCGAGACCGTCAGGGCCTCGACCCGCACGTCGAGCCGATCGAGGTTGGTAATGACGATGGGTAGGTGAGTATCGACGCCCCTCTCGAGTGTCGAAACGGGATGAGTCAAGACCGCGCGCGGGGGGCGGTCGTCGGTCTCGAAGACGAAATCGATGTCACTCGAGAGGGGGCGCCCGAACTCGTCCAGAAGGTCGGAGGCTTTGGCCTGGATGTGATAGCTGCTTCGCGCCCGCAACAGCTCGGGAAGGTTCATCGCATAGTCCTGTCCCTGACGGCGTGCATAGCCGAGCCTGGAATAGCTGTAGATTGAATCCCAGGGGTCGTAGTCCTTCCGACCTCCCGCCAGATCCGGCTCGAGTCCGAGATGGTCGCGCAGGACTTCCTTGATGACCGGGGAAGAGAAGACGAGCGAGACCGGCGACATCGGGTTGCAGCGTCGGCCGGCCAAAGCCTCGTCGCCGGCCATCCAGCGAATCTCCTCGGCATCGTTGTTCCGGCAGCGAATTCCCAGGAAGGCATGCTCGGGAAACGTGTAGAGCGTCACGACGAGCTCGTCCTCCTTCGTAGCGAGCTCTCCCTCGAGTGACGTGAATCCTGCCTGGAGCTCGAGGTGCGCGGTTGTCTCGAGCGGCAGCTCGCGAGCGGCCCTGAGCCTCCAATAGAGCTCAGCGTCGTCGGCTTCAGGATTGGATCGCTCGGCGGCGACCTCGAATCGCTCATCGAATTCGGTTCGGAAGAAGACTTTCGAAGAGACTTCCTCGCTCGTGACACGCTGGTTGAACGTCACCCGGAAGCTCGGGGTCCCCGGACTCAGCCACTTCTCGAAGTGGGTGCTCGTCACCCGCGGTCGTTCCGTCTCGAAGGTGTGCTCGAAAGGCGCCTCCAGGCTCACGCCCTCTTCGGTCTCGGTTCCCGGATTCACGGTGATGCCGTAGAGCGTCGCCGGGCGAAAGGCGGCGTCCTCGCCGAGCTGGCACGCGAGGGCCGAAGTATTCAGCCAACGCCACTCGCAGGCGAACTCGGGCTCGATCGTGATCGGAATCTCGTCGGCGCGCCGTTCCATGCGGCCGACGGGAACGACCTTGCGGTCGAACTGGATCACGATCTGCTTCCCGGGTGGAACCTCGACCCCTCTTGGAGTAATGGAGGTCACGCGCAGGGGGCCAGAGGGTGCTTGGGAGCTTCCAGCCGAGGCCACCTCGGCGGTTTGCATCCCGAGAGACGCGAGCAGGAAAAAGGCGATCGCGCTCGAGACGAGGAACAGGAAAAGGCGCATCCTCATGGGGTCCTCCGGAGGCAGTGAGACGAAATTGTCGGAGAGTTTACCCACGATCGTAGCATAGCGAGGCTTTATGTCCGAATTACCGCGGGATGGGCGAGGTCTATCGAATTTGCGCGCCGATCTCCCGCAGGGCCTCGATTCGTTCGTCGCTAAGGGGGTGTGTCGCGAGATATGGAGCGAGCAATCGCTCGACCGCGTTCCCCGGAGCCGGCAGTCGTTGGAAGAAATCCGTCGCTGCGCCCGGGTGGCCGAACTCCGCAACCAACAAAGAGAGTCCGAAGGCATCCGCCTCCATCTCCTGGCTGCGGCTGAAGCTCCGGTTCGTGAGCTGTCCGGAGAACGACACCAGATTTCCTCCGGAGCCCGTACGACTCATCGCCGCCATGATCATGCCGAGGGCCAGACCGCGGCCCAGGCTTCGCAGGTGATCGCGATTCCGAAAGTGCCCGAGCTCGTGTCCGAGAACGAAGGCCAGCTCGTTCTCGCTCTCGACTTCCCGCACGAGTCCACGGGTCACGAGCACGAGCCCCCCAGGAAAGGCGAGGGCGTTGGGCTCCTCCGCGTCGAGCAGGCCGACGCGGATGCCCGCAGGCGCTTCCGGCCAATGAGCCGTCAACCGGGGCAGGAGCGATTCCAACTCCTTGAGATGGTTTTTTTCTTCCTCGGCTTGTGGCTGGTAGACAAGCTCCTCGAAGTCGGGCAAGAGGCGAGACTCCCAACTTCGAGGCACATAGGGGATCAAACGGTCGACGAGCAAAGTGGCGATCGCAAGGAGACCGCCGCCCACGAGCACGAGACCAAGCAGGAGCGCTTCCCGCACCGGGTGACGCGGCGTGACGTTGACGTCGTCCCGCGGCAGCCTGGGTTCGTATTTCAAGGGCTGCTGGGATGGATGACAGTCAACAAAAACGCGAAGGCCCAAAGACGCGAAGGCGCAAAGTGTGGACCCTGTCTTCTTTGCGGCTTAGCGTCTTTGCGACTTTGCGTTGAAAAACCACCAGTTTCATTTCTTCCGGGAGAGTCTCAGCGCCGTGCCGTAGGCGAGGATCTCGACGGCAGCGGTGCCCTGGTTGTTGCCGGACGAGCTCGCGATTCTCGAAGTCTCGACGCGAACGTTCGTGACCGCGTGAAAGCCGCGCCTGAAGGCATCTTCCTTCATACGCATCAACGCCTCTCGGCGGGCACGGTTGAGAAGTGGCTCGTAGGACGTGATGCGGCCTCCGAAGAACATGCGCAGACCCGCTAAAAAGCGCTTGAAGTAGTCGACAGAGATCACGACGCTTCCTGTCACCAGGTCGGTGGCAGCGACTTCCGCATCGGGCGGCACGTAGGGGAAATTTGCGGTTAGGAAGCGTCGCGAGGCATTCTCGCGTGTGCGGAGCTTCGCGAAGTGGCGGCGCTCGATCGCGGTGCCCGTAAAGTAGGTCGCCACGAGAAGAAGCAGGGGCAGCAGGAGCTGTACCAGGGCCTCTGAGGTCATGGGGTCTAGTCGACCTTCACGGCCGTGCCATAGGCGAAGAGCTCGGCCGCTCCCTGTGCCACGCTGCTCGTCGTGAAACGAACGTTGACGACCGCATTGGCGCCGATGGACTGAGCCTGGCTCACCATACGCTCGATCGCTTCCTGTCGGGCCTCCATGAGAAGCTCGGTATAGCCCGTGAGCTCGCCGCCGACGATATTCTTGAAGCCGGCCATAATGTCGCGCCCAATGTGTTTGGCCCGCACCGTGCTTCCGGTGACGATGCCATAGAACTCGACGATCGTCTTTCCTGGGACGTTCTCAGTATTGCTGAGTATCAAAAATAACCCCCTTTGAACGTGGAGGCGCAAACTACATTGCGCTAGATACCGTCCATGTCTTTCACTCCGCCTCGTTGGCGTTTGGTGTCGGAGCGTCGGCGCTTGTCTTCGAGGCGCCGCTCCTTGGAAGACAAGCTGGGTTTCGTAGCTCTGCGCTTTCTCGGCTCCACCGACGCTTGTCGAATCAGTGTAAGTAGACGCGTCAGTGCGTCCTCGCGGTTCTGTTTTTGCGAGCGGAACCGACCCGCTTCGATGGTCAGCACTCCCTCCTCGCTCATCTTTCGTCCCGCGAGGCGCCGCAACCGCTCCCGAACCTCTGGCGTCAGTACTGCCGAGTGCGCGGCATCGAAGCGCAGCTGCACGGCCGTTGCGGCTTTGTTGACGTGCTGTCCGCCCGGTCCTCGCGCGCGGACGAACTTCCACTGAAGCTCCGTCTCGCCGATCGTGATGTCCCCAGTGATATGCACCTAATAAGGATACCGCTAGAAACGCCGCCGAGGGGATATAATCTGGCCTCATCTGGCCCCGATCTGCGCTACCATTCGTTTCACTCACTCTCGGGGAGGGTCTGACCATGTCAACGGTCGCGTTCACGCCAAACTTGACGAGACACCTCGACACGCCGGACGTCGAGGTCGGCGCGGGAACGGTCGGGGAAGCTCTCGAGAAAGTCTTCGCGCAGAACCCTCGTCTGCGCAGTTACATTCTCGATGACCAGGGCCGTCTGCGGAAACACGTGGCCGTTTTCGTGGGCGGGGAGCTTATTACCGATCGAGCGCGGCTGAGCGACGAGCTGGCCGCTGATCAGGACGTTTTCGTCATGCAAGCCTTGTCTGGAGGATAGTCGTGAGCGAACGCCTAGTCGTCGGAACCCGCAAGGGCCTGTTCATCTTCGAGAGACATGGCGAGGGGTGGAAGATCGAGAGCACCTCCTTCGTGGGAGACGCCGTCTCGATGGTACTGCCCGATTCACGGGATGGATCGATTTATGCTGCGCTCGACCTCGGTCACTTCGGAGTCAAGATCAGGCGCTCCGGTGACGGTGGCGAGAGCTGGGATGAAGTCGGAATCCCGCAGTACGAAAAGCTCGCCGGAGCGGAGGAGACCGGCCCGGCGGTCAAGTTGCTCTGGACCCTCGCTTCGGCCGGAGCGGATCGCGACGGCTCGCTTTGGGTGGGCACGATTCCAGGCGGCTTGTTTCGAAGCGACGATCATGGCGAGAGCTGGAAGCTCAATCGGGCGCTATGGGACCGTCCCGAACGCGAAAAGTGGTCCGGAGGCGGCTATGACGAGCCCGGCATCCATTCGATCTGCGTCGACCCGAACGACAGCCGCCAGATCGCGGTGGGGGTTTCGTGTGGAGGCTTTTGGCTCTCCGAGGACGAAGGCGAGACGTGGCGGGTCAGCACCAAGGGCATGTTCGCGGAGTACATGCCGCCGGAGCGAAGAGAGGACCCCGCGATCCAGGACCCTCACTGCATCGTCCAGTGTTCCTCGGCGCCGAGCTTCTATTGGACACAACATCACAACGGAATCTTCCGTAGCGTGGACGGTGGGTCGAGCTGGGAAGCGGTCCACGCGCAGCCCTCCTCGTTCGGTTTCGCCACGGCGGTTCACCCGAAGGACCCGGAGACCGGCGATCGTCTCGCGATGGGCTCGACGACGGGCTCGCTATGGTTCACCGAGGACTAGAGAGATCAGTGGCGGGCGCTCTCGAGCGCGCTGCCACCTATTTATTGCGTCCGTTTCGGATGAACGGGGTGGGGTCAGTCCTGAACAACTTGACTCAGGTGGGTAGAAAAGTAACGCCTGAGTCAAGTTGTTCAGGACTGACCCCCACTAATCGCTCGTCATGATGAACAGCGGCTTCCCGTCGAATTTCTCGTAGACCGGTCTGAGGCGCTCCCGGTTATAGAACTTCTCGACGTCCACGAGCTTCTTGTGGCTCGTCACCACTTCGACGGGCACGTTGTCGTATCGGCCGTCGCGCACGCAGACTAGGCGTCCACCGGCTCCCTCGAGAACGAGATCCATGGCCAGGTTGCCGAAGGCCATGGGGGCGATGGAGTCGACCGCGTCCGGATCTCCGCAACGCACGAGGTAGCCGAGTCGTTGGTTGATGACGTTGATCTCGCGGCCGCGATTGAATTTCGGCGCCAGTTCCTTCAAGCGGTCGGAAATGACATCCCCGATTCCGCCGAGCTTTTTGTGGCCGAACATGTCCTGGTCCTGATCGGAGAACACCATGTCCACGCCCTCGAACTTGGCCCCCTCGGAAACGAGGACCACGCTGTACGCGCTCGCGTTGGAGTAGCGGTCTGAGACCAGGAGCTCACAGAGCGTTTCGATGTCGAAGGTGTACTCTGGAATCACGCAGCGATTGGCGGCGCCGGCCATCGTGGGCAGGATGGACGTGAAGCCCGCGTAACGGCCGAAGACCTCGATGACGAGAAAACGCTCGTGGCTTCCCGCGCTGGTCCGCAGCGCGTGGGTCATCTCGATGGTCCGGGTCACGCAGGTGCTGAAACCGATGCAGTAGTCGGTGCCCGGCACGTCGTTGTCCATCGTCTTTGGGATCGCGATGACCCGAACTCCTTGATTGTGGAGGCCTACGCCGTAAGAAAGCGTGTCGTCTCCTCCGATGGGGATGAGGGTATCGATGCCCAGCCACTCCAAATTAGCCAGGATCTCTTTGGTGAGGTCGTTGCTCTCGTCCTGGTACGTGTCTCTGAGATGCTCCGGAACGCTCGACTTGGGGACGTGGCTCGGTCGAGTGCGGGAGGTGTGTAGGAACGTGCCGCCGGTACGGCCGACCCTGTTGACGATCTCCTCGCTGAGCTCGATGATTTTGTCCGCCTTACTCTTCTCGACGCCGCGCTCGAGGTCGGCGAGCCCCGCCCAGCCACGGCGGATGCCGAGAACGCGATAGCCTTCGCGAAGCGCTCTGATGGTCAGAGCACGGATGGCGGGGTTGAGTCCCGGCACGTCGCCGCCGCCGGTGAGGATACCGATGGTACCCTTCTTGGTCTTGATATTGGCCATTATCTAGTGCTCGCTCACTCTTCGTTCGCTCGCTGGCCGCGCTCCTCGCGCGGCCTCACGGCCCACTCGAGCCGGGCTCGCGGCAGATGTACTAGGTTGCCGCTCGCGCATGGTGCTTCGCACCCTGCTAGTTATTGTAGCAAGCGTAGAAACTCGAGCCGGGAAGGTGCGGGGTTGTGCAAGTTAATCAGTTATTTTTCAGCTCGTCGCGCAAGTCCAGGTTCCGAATGAGACGGTGCAGGTAGTTGGGGTGGAGTGCGAGTATCTTCGCGGCTTCCGTGATGCTGCCCGAGGAGCGGGAGATCGCGTCCAGGATCAGCTCTTTCTTCTTCTCGGCGACGGCTTCGTGGTAGCTCGCCCCCGAGGAGGAGCTCGCTCCTCGCTTGGTGCGCTCGACGAGCATCTCGGGTAGATCCTCCGGGAGGATCAGCTCGGTCGAGCCCAGAACCACGGCGCGCTCGCTGGACCGTGGCACGATCTGGAATCGGGCTATCGTCGAGCTCGAGCTTCAAGGCGCCGCTGGTCTCGACCTCGCTGTCGACAAAGAGAAAGCTCGCGCCACCGAGCGAGATTTGATCTCCACCTCGAAGAAGGCGCTCATTGATCGGAACGCCGTTGACGTTCGTTCCGTTGTGGCTATCCAGATCGACGACTCGGAATCCGCCGTCGACCTTATCGACCCGACAGTGTTGGCGGGAGATCCAGGCCGCCTCGAGAAGGATATCGCTACCGGACTCCCGCCCGATGGTCGTGGACTCGCCCTCCAGGGTGAAGCTGTTTCCGGCCAGTGGGCCACTCAGTGCGATGAGCTTCGGAATCATCGTGTACCCGGCACGCGCCTTTCGAGCTTCTCGAACCAATTGACGACGACGTTCAGTCGCGACGCCGTCGATTCCGTTTCCGTACGAATCATAACGAAGGTCTCACCCTCGAGACCAACGTCGTAATTCGCATAGAGTACGCCCGCGAGGTCGAAGGGCGCCTCGATCGCGACTCGCGGTCGACTGGCCGCAAAGGAAGGCTCCCGAGTCACGTCGACGGCCATCACGGAATCGCTGGTGCGGAAGTAGAGCTGCCTGCCGTCGCGCGACCAGACGGGCTCGCTCCCGGATTGCGTCTAGATTTGCCATCGGCTCGAAGGTCCGGGAAAGGCTCGGACGTAGACCTCTTCCTGGCCCGATTCCGTCGAGGTATAGGCGATGAGCTTCCCATCGGGAGAGAAGATGGCGCTCGCCTCCTCGAAAGGTGTCTGGATGAGTGGACTCGCCTCGCCGTTCGACAATCTCAAAGCCCACACGTCGAGCTTCGAGTCTGGATCGAGCTCCACATAGAGCAGAAACTCCCCGTCGGGAGACCAGCTGGTGGGAAACTGCGGATTGTCTGCCTCGGTCAAACGTATCGACTCACCGGTTCCGTCCGAAGCTTTTTCGTGGATTGCGAAACGTCCCCCCCGGCCCGAGCTGAAAACGATACGGTCGCCTTTGGGACTGAACGCGCCGGCTCCGCTTTCACCCTCGAACGTCAACCGCGTGTAACCGCCGCGTGACAGATTCAAAGTCCAGAGGTCGGTCGCGTCCCCTTCGAGGATCGTGAGCAGCAAGAGGCTCCCGTCGGGCGAGAGCCGTGGGACCTGAATCGACTCGCGAGGCTCGCCGATCGTTCTCGCCGAGCCCCTCGCGTCCACGATGAAGACGGAGGCCATTTGTAAAGGCGCGCGTCCGTTCGGGCGCTTGGGCGCGTAGAAGAGGGTGCCGTCCGCCGAAAAGTCGAACTGCGCGGCTCCGCTGCGGGCATCGTCGAAAACGTCCTCGGCGACGAGCACCGGTTCGGAGACCAAGCGACGGGAACGAATGTCGAAAGAGGCTGCGAAGAGCCCTTCATTCCGAGCAAACACGAGGTGGCCGGTGGGAGTATAGCGGGGATTGGACCCATCATCGACGAGCTTGCTCGTCTCGCCGCTGCCGAGCTCCAGAAGGTGGACGTCGAAACCGTCTTTCGTCCAGACGGTAAATAGCGCGGCTTTCCCGCCGGGAAGTATGGAGGGCCAACGATGGTCTCGGTCCCCGTCGTCGTCGTCGACCACCGTCAAGGGGACGGGAGATCCGCCACGTGCGAGAACGTAGGAGAGACCTCCGGTGATCGACGGCGAGAAAAGGATGACTTCCGTCCCATCACCGCGATCGATCCAGGCGCTGCCTCGAGGATTCGGGCCATCGCTCAAGCTTACCGGGCTCCCGCTCATGAGGGATAGTCCCTTGAGCTTGCCGTCCGCGAAGAAGCCCAATCGATCCCCTTTTGGGGAGAAAAACGGCCCCGACGCTCCCTCGGTTCCGGGAATCGGAATGGTCTGAAGCCCGTCGAAATTGCGCAAATACAGCTGGGTGCGATCGCTTCTGCGCGCGGCATAGACGAGCCGCGTGCCGTCGAGAGACAAGGAAAGCGCTTTGCCGCTCGAAAGCGACATGGGCGCGGTCGGCGGGAGCTCCAGGACGAACCGTCTCACCACCGAAGGCTGCTCGACGTCGCGTACCCCGGATCCCGCGATGGCCCAGGCGATCGCAACGGCCGCGACGACCGAGAGGCCCAGGAAGAAGCGCAGGTCGATGCTTCTGGGGAGCTTCTCCTGATCCAGAGTCGTGTCCTCGAGCTCGATACGCACGTCGGCGATGTCGTGAAGCCGATCCGACACCCTCTTCTTCAAACACCTTCGCAACAGGGCGTGGAGCCGCGCGGGAAGTCCCACCGGGAGATGGCCCCAGTGGGGCTCCTCGTTCAGAATCGCGGCCAGCGTGTCGGGGAGCGTTCCTCGCTGAAACGGGTTCCTCCCGGAAAGAGCCTCGAACAAGCAAACGCCGAACGACCAGATGTCGCTCGCTCCCGAGACTTCCTGCCCTCGGGCCTGCTCGGGGCTCATGTATCCCGGCGTTCCCATCACCATGCCGATGCTAGTGCCGGGGCCGACATAAGTCGCCGTCTTCTCCGAGCTTCCCGCACGTAGGCCAATGTCCTTGCCGAGGCCGAAGTCGAGGAGCTTGACAGTGCCGTCGGCGGTGAGCTTCACGTTGCCCGGCTTGAGATCCCGATGGATGATGCGCTTGTCGTGCGCCGCCTCGAGAGCTTGAGCGATCTGCAAGAAGATAGCGCGTGCTTCGGGAAAGGGCAGTGGACCCTCCGCGATTCGCTCGGCGAGTGTCTTTCCCGGAATGAGCTCGAGGACGAGAAACGATGTCGAGTCTTGGCGCTCGATGCCGTGGATCACCGCGACGTTGGGATGGCTGAGAGCTGCAAGCAGCTGGGCTTCGCGCTCGAATCGAGCGAGTCGGCTCGGATCCGCGCTAACCTCCTCAGGGAGTATCTTGATGGCTACGTCGCGACCCAGGCTGAGATCGCAGGCTCTATAAACCTCGCTCATGCCGCCGACGCCGAGCGAGCCGAGGATCTCGTAGCCACCGACGCGGGAGCCGGATTGAAGCCCCATTAGCATGCCAGTTTCCCACTAACCCACTTTCCGGATCAAGGTGAGGTATCTTCTATATGTGCGTGCCCTTTCGATGGCGGCGGCGCTCCTGCTAATGGTCACCCAGATGTCCGCTCTGGCGGCGGAGCTTACGCCTGCGACCGAGAGAGCTTGGCGCACCTACGTGGAGCTGACGGAGAGGCGGATCGAAGCCGAGCTCGACCGTGTCGACCCGTTCCGCGTCGCTGAGATTCTCGCGCCCTCGGAGAGAAGCCGGTGCCAGACACAAATGGAGGCGGGCGAGGTCCGTGTCGTGAAGCGGGTTACATCCGACGAGGAGGGCAATCGGGTCGAGGTGCCCTCCGGGATGATCCATCACTGGTACGGCTCGGTCTTCGTGCCAGGCATCTCCTTGGAGCGCGTCTTGAACTGTGTCCAAGCCTACGACCGTCAGAAGGACGTTTACGCGGAGATCGAGGACTCCCGCCTGCTTTCCCGCGAAGGCGACGTATTCGACATCTTCCTGCGACTGAAGCGCACGAAAGTCATCACGGTCCACTACAACACCGAGCACGAGGTTACCTACGGGCGCCACGGGGAGAACCGCGCCTCCTCTCGGAGCGTCGTGACGAGGATTCGCGAGATTCAGGATCCCGGAGAGGCCAACGAGTCCGAATTGGAGCCCGACAACGATCGCGGCTTTCTTTGGCGCCTGCATTCCTATTGGCGCTTCGAGGAAGTCGAGGGTGGTACCTTCGTGGAGTGCGAGTCCATCAGCTTGAGCCGGGGGGTGCCCGCCGCCGCCCGCTGGCTGGTCAAACGGTTTCTCAACTCTGTACCTCGTGAATCCCTCGAATCGACCCTGGTGCCCGTCCGGGAGCATCTTGTCTCCGGCCCCCACTAACCAATCGGATAGTCGCGAAGTCGAGAAGTTAGTCCCTTCTGATTCCCCTTCTTTTCTAACTCCATAACATCCAGCATTTTGCGCCGATTCCTCATCTGGAACGGCCATTGCAGGGTCAGGGTCGAAAGGAGTCTGCAATGGATAACATCGTGCTGGCGAACTTGACGGCGCGACCGCTGCGAGCCGCGAGCAGTGTCTGTGGTATCTCGCTCGGCGTCGTTCTGATTCTCGTCACTGTAGGCCTTGCCCGGGGAATGCTTTTGAGTTCCGGCGAGCGAGAAGCGAACCTTGAGGCCGAGCTCGTATTCCTCCCTCCGAGCGGCATCGGCGCCGGCATGACCACATCGCCACTGACGCTCCCGCTCGGTTACGCGGAAGCCATTCAGAGCGTCCCGGGCGTCGCGGCGACGACTCCTGTGGCCCGCTACGTCCGCAGTGGCGCCCGTGGGCTTGGCTTCGAGCTCATCGGAGGGGTGGATTTCGAGAAGCGCGGAAAGCTGTCGAGTTATCCGGCTGTGACGGGGCTGCGCATTCATCGAGGACGTTTGCCCGCAGGCCCCAATGAGCTCCTTGTGGACCGGCAACGGGCCAGCGACCCCGAGACCGAGCTCGGCGCAAGCCTCGAGCTCCTCGGAAAAGAGTTCCGGGTGGTCGGGGTCTACGAGCCCGAGGTTGGCGCGCGGATGAAGATGTCCCTTTGGTCGATGCAGGATCTCCTGGGGGCGAGGGAACGCTGCTCCTGGATTCTCGTCGGCCTCGAGGAAGGCGCTTCAGCGGAAACAGTGGCGGAGGTCATCGAGGAGATGTTTCCCGGAAACCAAATCATCTTTACGCGAGACATCCCGGGAATGTGGGCTCAAGGAATTCCCAGCGTGAAGGTGTTTTTGAACGTTGTCATCGCGCTCGCCGTCTTCATAAGCGGCTTGACGATCTTCTTGGCGCTCTATACCGCGATCACGGAACGTACCCGTGAGATCGGCATCTTGAGAGCCATGGGGGGTTCGAAGACGTTCATCGTGGGCGTCATTCAGACCGAGGCGCTCGTTCTCGCCGGATTCGGTATTGCGGTCGGGGGGCTGGTGTCTCTCGCAATCCGCTGGGGCGTGATGACCTTCACATCCCTCATCGTGCAGTTCGAGTGGCAGTGGATTCTCGCCGCGGCCTCCATGGCCGTCTTGGGAGGCGTGTTCGGTGCCCTTTATCCCGCGCTCAAAGCGGCTCGTCAAGATCCAGTGGAGGCTCTTTCCTATGAACAGCATTGCTTTGATGAAAGAAGTGGAAACGGCTGCTCGGAGAGATCCCACGCCGGTAGCCCTGGAAGCGGAAGCTCTATGGAAGATTTACCGGCTCGGCAAGACGGAGGTCCATGCTCTCAGGGGCGTCGACCTCACCGTTCGCCGCGGAGAGTTCGTCGCCATCATGGGACCGTCGGGCTGCGGCAAGTCGACGCTCCTGCATATGCTCGGTGGTCTCCTGACCCCCTCGGCGGGCAGGCTGACGATCGAGGGGAACGATCGCGGCTCTCTCTCCGACGGCCAGCGAACCGAGCTGCGACGGAACTACATCGGCTTCGTCTTCCAGAGGTTCAACCTCTTTCCGACGCTGAGCGTAGAGGGCAACTTGAAGCTCGCCGAGCGCATTTGCCTGGGCCGGACCGATCCCGCGCACGGTGCCTCGAGGCGCGAGGAGCTGCTTTCGATGCTCGGGCTTTCGGCGAAGCTGCAACACAGGCCGAACGAGCTCTCGGGCGGCGAGCAACAGCGCGTCGCTCTAGCGCGCGGCGTCATTCACGAGCCGGCCATCCTGCTCGCGGACGAGCCGACCGGCAACCTGGATTCCTGGAACTCCAAGAATGTTCTCGAGATGCTGAAGCGGGTTCATCGCGAGCTCGGTCAAACCATCGTTCTCATCACGCACGATATCGACGTCGCGGAGGCGGCCGAGCGGGTCGTGCTCATGAAGGACGGAGTCGTTTCCCAATGAATGCAATTCTGTTGATGCTTTCGATAGCGATGGTCTCCGTCGCCGACCCCACCGCGCCGGAAACCGTGCTCGCCCGCATGCGCGAGGCTCAGAAGGACCTGGCGAGCTTGGAGGCCAAGATTACCCAGGTGAAGTCCTATCCTCAGCTCGGGTTCGAGGATCCGGAGGAGAAGGGACGCGTCTACGTCGAGCGTGGCAAGAAGGAAACGCGATTCCGTCTCGATATCGACGAGCCCGTGCGTCGGACCATGCTGGTCGCGGACGGCAGCTACATGCTCTATCAGCCGCGTATCAAGCAGGTAGTCTCTGGCAAGGTCGACGCGGCGGGCAAGAAAAGCCTGTTCACCGGCATCCTCAGCGGCTCTCGCGAGTCCATGGAAGGGCTCGAGAGAGACTATGAGGTCGAGACCGTGCCGGGGACCGAAGGCCTCCACCACCTCCGATTCGTCGCGAGGGCTGGTGCGGCAGTATATTGCAAGGAGATCGAGCTCTGGCTGGAAGCGGACCGTCTCGTGCCGGTCCGTCAGACGTGCCTCGAGGCGAACGAGAGCCTCATCACTTTCATTTTGAGTGAAATCAAAATCAACGTGAAGATCGACGCGGACGTCTTCGACTTGAAGCTGCCCAGCGACGTCGAGAGAGTCCAGGGCTGAGGGGAGAACATGAAACTGTATATCTTGGCTCTCTTGGCCTCGACGGCCGTGTCTTCGGACGCCTTGGCCGCCGAGCTCCAAACTGAGACCATCGAAGCCTTCGATCGCTACGTGCAGATCACCGAAGCGCGCATCGCGAGTGAGATCGAATCGGACGAGGGGTTTCTCGTTCAAGACCACCTCCCACCGGAGGAGGCCGCTTCGTTGCATCGCGCTCTTCGTTCTGGCGACGTCTACGTGACGAAGCTGCACTCGAGCCTCGAGGATGGAGCGAGCATCACGATTCCGAAAGGAATGGTGCACCATTGGTTGGGAAGCGTGTTCATTCGAGGCGCTACCGTGAACGACGTGGTGGCCTGGCTTCAGAACTACGACGCCCACGATCGTTATTTCGACGAGGTCGAGTCGTCCCGTCTCGTGGCACACGACCAGGGCAGCGAGCGTTTCGATATTTTCCTCCGGTTGAAGCGAAAAAAGATTGTCACCGTCTACTACAACACCGAGCACCGCGTCGACTATCGGCGCCACGGGCCTCTGAAGGTCTCTAGCGCGAGCTACGCGACGCGCATCGCGGAGCTGGTCGACGCCGGAACTCCGGCTGAGCGGGAGCGCGCGACTGGGAACGACCGCGGTTTCCTGTGGCGGCTGAACTCCTACTGGCGTTTTCAGGAAGTCCCGGGTGGTGTGATCGTGGAGTGCGAGTCGGTCAGCTTGAGCCGTGGAGTGCCGGGAGCGGTTCGATGGCTCGTGGGTCCCTATCTGGACTCGGTTCCGCGGGAGTCGCTCGAAGCGACACTCAGACCGATTCAGCAGGAGGTGCCGAGGACCCGCGTCACGGCCGCAGCACAACCTTAGTGCAAGCCTCGAGCTTCTTCTCGAAGATCTCGTAGCCTCTAACCCCTTCACTCAAGGGAAGTCGATGCGAGATGATCGAAGCCAGGTCGTACTTCTTCTCTCGAACGAGGGGCAGAAGCCGTTCCATGTAGTGCCGCGCGGGGCATCGTCCGGCGCGATAGGTGAGGTTCTTGTCGTAGGCTTCGGCGGGGGAGAATGCGAAGCTGGTCTCGGTGTGGACGCCCACGGCCGAGATGACGCCTCCCGGCCGCGCCAGATCAACGGCGAGTCGCGTGGCCTCCGGGCTTCCCACCACTTCGAGCACGCCATCCGCGCCGCGACCCTCGGTGACGTCGCCTAGCCTCGCGATCGGATCGCCCTGCGAGACCTCGACGGGCGTCGCCCCGAAACGCTTCGCGAGCTCGAGCCGCTCCGGCTGCAGATCGAGAGCGAAGATGCGCTCTGCCCCGAGCTCGCGGGCACCGAGAATCGCGAGCAATCCGACGGGCCCGCATCCGACCACGGCATAGGTCCCGCCGGGTAGAACGCCCGCCATCTCCGCGCAATAGAAACCGGTGGCGAAGACGTCACCGAGGAAGAGCGCGGGCTCCTCTTCGACGCCGTCGGGCAGTTTCACGAGGGTCGAGTCCGCGAGAGGCACCCGCACATAGTCCGACTGAGCGCCCTCGAGTCCCGCACCGTCCTCGACCCATCCGAAAAGCTGACCGCTCTCGCAACGGCAGGTGAGTCCGCGATGACAGTAGAAGCAACCGCCGCAACTAGTCGTAAAGGGAGACACGACGAGGTCGCCAGGGGAGAGCGTCTTCACGTCGACGCCCACCTCGACAACTTCACCGAGGAACTCGTGCCCCATGACCGTCCCTGGCTCGATACCTTTTTCTCTCTCGAGATACACGTGGAGGTCGGAGCCGCAGATGGCCGTCAGTTGAGTCTGGACGATGACATCTCCGCCCGATACGAGCTCGGGATCGGGCACGGATTCGACAGTGACCCTGGCCTTGCTCTGAAACGTGATGGCTTTCATTCGGTCTCGTCGAGCAGAGGAAGTAGTGATTCGAGCCAGCGCTCGGCCATCCGGGCCTCACCGGACACGTTCGGGTGCACACCATCATAGGTGAGCGCAAACGCGTCAAAGTCCGTGAAGTGGTCGACGAGGCGAATAGACTTCGAGGCCGCAAGCGAAGGGAGCCGCGCGTTCAGAGCCTCGATGCGCGCGTTGGTGGCCGCCGTTGTCGTGGGGATGATCTGGGCCATCACGATCCTCACCCCCGGGACCGAGGCCCTCAGGGCATCGACGAGCGCTGAGAGCTCCTCCAACGTGCCGGGAACGCCCTGCCGTTGAAACAGGTCGTTCGAACCGAGATGGATCAGCACGACGTCGGGCTGCGCGTCTTCCATCCACCCGTCGATGTGTTCGAGAACTTCGTCCACGCGCCATCCCCAGTGTCCCTCGTGGTCGATATCGAAGTCCGCGTGCGGGGGCTCGCCACGGTGATGCCGCCTTTGGCTTCCGACGAAATCCACGCGTGCCCCCGACGCTTCGAGCCGCTGCCAAAGGGGCCGTCGGTAGCTGTCGTGGTCGGCGTCGGCCTGGGTGATCGAGTCTCCGAGGGGCATGATGCGGGTCGCCGGGGAGGTCTCGGCCGTGGGTGTGGTCGTGGTCTCGCTCGGTGTGGCGCTGGCTGGTGGATCCGTCTCGTCACGGCAGGCGAGGAACAAAGCCAAGGTGAGAGCGGAAACAGCGCATACTGCAGTGCCGCGAGCCATGGACCCGATGTTAGCCTCAAAACTGGGGTCAGTCCTGAACAACTTGACTTGGGTAGAAAAGTAACGGACAAGTCAAGTTGTTCAGGACTGCCCCCCCTCCTGGATGGTGGTGCCAGATGGTGTAGAATCGGGCGGGTTTTCGACCATTGGTACAGAGCACGACACCGACGGACCGCAGCCGAATCCTGGACTTCCTCGGGCAGGTCCATCGCCGCCTCAGGCTCAACGACGGGCTCTTCTATCTGACGAAAGGCCTCTGGGGACTCATAGCACTTCTCGTCCTGCTGAAGCTGACAGGCTTCTGGGAGAGGCCCGGAGCTCGGTACACCCTTCTCGCCGTCTACGGAGTCGGCCTCGTCGGCTACCTCGGATACCGCTTCGCCTCGGGCCGCGGGCTTTCACGCACCGCGGTCATCGCGGACCGCCGGGCGGCGTTGCACGATACCCTTACCAGCGCGCATGCCTTTCTGGGATTGGGCGACCGCACCAACTGGATGGATTTTCAGATTGGTCGCGCTGCCGAGTCGACCGAGAAGCTCACCGCCGCTCAGATCGCTCCGACGAACCTGCCGCGGCACTTCCTTCCAGCGCTAGGCGTTGGGATCGCGCTCTTCGCTCTGCTCTCCTGGAATCCGACGTGGCTTCGGGAAATCGATGCTCCTTCGTTGCTCTCGTGGGCCCGAGACGGCGAGCCGGAGACCATGGAGGGCCTTCTCGACGAGGCTGAAGCGCTGCCCGAAGAACAGGCGAAGCTCGCGGAGCTCGAGGAGGCCGTCGAGAGCTTGAAGCGCCGGGATTTGGAGTTGGCGGAGATTCTCGGCGATCTCGAGATCGCGCAAGAAGCGCTCGCCGCGAGCCAAGTCGCTATGGAACGGCTCGAGATGGATTTCGAACAGATAGCCGCGAACCTCGAGGCGAGTGCGACCCTTTCCGAGTTGTCCGAAGCCTTGAAGGCCCACGACGCAGAGGAAGCCGCCGAGCTCCTGCGCGAGCTCGCGGAGCGCCTATCCGAGGCGCAGAGCTCCGAGGAGCTCCAGGCTCTTCTGGAGGCTCTTTCGAACGCTAACCTCCAGCAGGCGGATCTCGCCGAGATGATGGTGAGGTTGGAAAGTGCGGGCGGCGAGATGTCGGATCAGAGCTTGGCCGAGATGGCGCGAGCGCTCCGTGACGCCGCGGATCAGCTCGAGCAAATGGGCCAGCAGATGGCCTCGCAGCAGTCCATGGATCGGGGGCAAGAGATGGCGGCGCTCGAGTCGTCTCTCGCGCAGGAGCAGTCGTCGAGCCAGCAACAGGGAGCGTCGCAGCAGCAGGAGGATAGCCAAGCGCCGCAAAGCGCCGCCGGAATGATGAGCGACCAGATGCAGATGGCTCAGATGCAAAGCGATCCTTCGAGCGCCGTACCGGTGGATGCGGGACCCGCGGGAGACGCCACCGGTCCCGGCGGGAGCGGGTCGGAGTTGTTGGGCGAGGCTACCAGCCTCGAGGTGCAGCTCGAGATGGAGTTGCTCGAGAAAGAGGCGCGGGACGAGCCGGTGCCGGAGGAGATTTTCGAGCGCCTTTCTCGCGAGGAAAAATCCACACTCAACTACCAAACTATTCAACAGCGCGGTAGCTACGCCGAGGAAAATGCGCTGACGCGGGAGCACGTGCCGTGGCAGTATCGGTCTCTGGTGAAGCGCTATTTCATGTCCATTGTTGCCAATTCGAAAACGAAGGCGGAGTCGAGCGAAGAGAAATGATCGCGATCGAAGAAGCAATCAGCCACTTCGACGAAAGATACGAAGTCGTCCAGCGGGAAATGTCCCGGGTCATCGTGGGGAACAAAGACGTCATCAGCGGAATCATGACGTGTCTCCTGACACGTGGCCATGTCCTGCTCGAGGGGATTCCCGGGCTCGGAAAAACGAAGATCGTTCAAACCCTCGCGGACGTCCTGAATCTCAAGTTCAATCGAATCCAGTTCACGCCGGACCTGATGCCGGGCGATATCATCGGGACCAACGTCGTTCGCGAAACTGAGCTCGGCGAGAAGTACCTCGACTTCCAGCAGGGGCCGATCTTCTGCAACCTCATGCTTGCGGACGAGGTCAATCGTGCCACGCCAAAGTCCCAATCCGCGCTGCTCGAGGCCATGCAGGAAAAGAGCGTCTCAGTCGGAAACGTGACTTACAAGCTCGAGGAGCCCTTTTTCGTGATGGCGACGCAGAACCCGATCGAGCTCGAGGGCACCTACCCGCTTCCGGAAGCCCAAATGGATCGATTCCTCTTTAAGCTCAAGATCGCCTATCCGAGCTCGGATGAGATGCACGAGATTATGGACCGCACGACCCAGGTCGAGGAGCCCATAGCGAAGTCGGTGCTCGAGCGGGGGGAAGTTCTAGAGATGCGAAAGACCGTCCTCTCCGTTCCCATCGCGAAGCCGATTCAGGACTATGCCATTCGCTTGACCCTCGCCACCCGCCCGAACGCGCCGCAGTCCCATGAGCTCACGAAGAAGTTCGTCCGCTTCGGCGCGAGCCCCCGTGGCACCCAGGCGCTTGTCCTCGGCGGCAAAGTGCAAGCGCTCTTGCACGACCGCGCGCACGTGGCCTGCGCGGACATCCGCGCCGTCTACTTTCACGCTCTGCGGCACCGCATCCTGTTGAACTTCGAGGGCGAAGCCGAGCACATCGATCCGGACGACATCCTGCAGGAAATCATGAAGGACGTTCCGGAGCCGAGGGACTAGGAGACTACTTGGCGAAGGCACGAGCCCGTTTCAGCTCGTCCGTCCGGTTCTTGACGACCGGGGCGCCCTAGACGCCCGCGACCCTCGCGTTCACCTGGAGGTAGGCGATGAACAGGCAGTGGATCTGGACGACTTTGTTGGTGGTGTCCTGTGGACGTGTCGAGGTACGGACGGACGGCGTCGACCTCGAGAGCGCCCGGCTCGTCGATCTCTCTTATACCTATGATGAGGAAACGCTTTACTGGCCGACCTCGCCGTCGCTGTTCGAGCTGACCGAGCTCGCCTACGGAGCTACCGAGGACGGCTTTTTCTACTCGGCCTACTCCTTTTGCACGCCTGAGCACGGAGGGACTCACATTGACGCGCCGAGTCACTTTGCGGAAGGGGCACCGACCGCGGCGGAGATACCTCTTCGTCAGCTCATCGCAAAGGGCGTCGTCATCGATATGAGCGAGCGGGCCGAGGCCGATCCTGACGCGCGTCTCGATCTGGCTACCGTGCGAGGCTGGGAGGAGCGCAACGGGCCGGTTCCGGCGGGGGCCATCGTGATTCTTCGAACCGGGTGGGGGAGCCGCTGGCCCGACTCTTTGGCCTACCTCGGGGCGACACCCCCGGTGACGCGTCGCACCTTCACTTCCCAGCCTATGGTGAGGAGGCCGCGCGCTTTCTGGTCGAGGATCGGCGCGTCGGAGCCTTGGGGGTCGATACGGCGAGTGTCGACTACGGGCAATCCCGGGACTTCATCGTTCATCAGGTGGCAGCCGGTTCTGGAGTGCCGAGCCTCGAGAACGTTGCGAGTGCCGACGAGCTCCCGGAGAAGGACTTCTGGATCGTGGCCCTTCCCGTCAAGATCGGAAAGGGCTCAGGCGGACCCGTTCGCATCGTGGCTCTGGTCCCGTGAATCACGTGCGTCTGTTTGTGCGCTGGCGCGTTCTGCGTTAGGTTCCCGGGCATGATAGGAGGAAACGAGAAGGCATGAGGGTCGAAGTCGGGTTAATCTTGCTTGTTGTCACGACGAGCAGCGGCTGCGTCGATCCCGCGCCTCCGCGTTCCATTACACCGCCGATCAACGAGAACGTCACGGCCTTCGTGAACGTAAACGTCGTACCCATGGCCTCCCGACAGGTGCTCGAGGAGTACACCGTGCTCGTGGAGGACGGCCGAATTACGGGCTTCGGTCCATCCTACGGAATCCCCATTCCGACCGGTGCGACGCGCATCGACGGACGTGACAAGTATCTGATGCCGGGGCTCACGGAGATGCACGGCCATCTGCCGAACCCGAGCATGCCGCCCGAGGTGATGGAGAACGTTCTTTTCCTATACGTCGCGAATGGAGTCACCACGGTTCGCGGCATGCAGGGGCACGAGTCTCAATTCCAGATCCGTGAGCGGATCCGCGGCGAAGGGTTCCGCGACGACAAGCTCCTCGGCCCCCAGCTCCTCCTCGGCAGTCCGGCGCTTTCGGGCGACGCGGTGAAGAGTGTCGAGCAGGCCGAATCCCTCGTTCGTGAGTACGATGATGCGGGGTTCGACCTGCTGAAAATCCACGAAGGCTTGTCGTCCGACCTCTACGACACCATCGCCGGCACCGCGCGCCAGTTAGGGATGATCTTCGGCGGTCACGTCCCAGATCAGGTCGGCCTACTCCGTGCCCTCCAGGTGAGGCAGACGACGATCGACCACCTCGACAACTACGTCGAGGCCCTCGTGCCGGAGAGCCAGGAGCTTGAGGAACCCCCCGGACTTCGCGGTGCCCACGAGCTTCTCGACCAGATCGATGAAAGCCGTACCGAGCTCCTCGTCAGGAAAACCCGCGAGTCCGACGTCTCGGTCGTTCCTACGATGGTGTTGTGGGAGAGCGGCATCTACCCGACGCGCCCCTCGGAAGAGCTTTTGGAGGAGCGAACCGAGGTCGCCTATATGCTCAGGTCGACGGTCGACCGCTGGCGCGAGGCAGTGGACGAGCGGCTCGCCGAGGTCGATCCGGAAGCGATGCAAGCTCTCGCGGCCTTGCGGAGGCGGCTCCTGCGAGCGCTGCACACCGGCGGCGCTCGGATTCTCCTGGGAACGGACTCTCCGCAGATCTTCAGCGTTCCCGGATTCTCCGTCCATCGCGAGCTGAAGCTCTATTCCGAAATCGGCATGACGCCCTATGAAGCTCTTTCCACCGGGACTCGCGTCGCCAGTGAGTATCTCCGTGGCGATTACGGAACGATCGCCTTCGGGCGACGCGCGGACCTGATACTTCTGGAGGCCAATCCACTGGCGGATATCGAGAACGTTTCCAAGCGGGTCGGTGTGATGGTCAATGGGACATTCATCACGGAAGAGGAAATCCAAAAGCGGCTCTCCTCCATCGCCGCGTACTACGAGAGGTGAGAGAAGCCCCACGTTCTCGCGCTAGTACTTCGGGCTGCCTCTGAATCGGGCCGAGCTCGATAGAGAACGAACGCTAGGAGTCGGATAGGATCGCCCTCAAAGGAGAGACTTCCCCCGGAGGGGAAATGAACGTCTCCGAAAGCGACGGTGCTTCCCGCGCGACCTCGAACACGCCCTTTCTCAACAGCGACTCGATGAGCCTCAGGACACGAACGTCGGTCAAAGGAGAGCTCTCCATCACCGCCCCAATCGTCTGTTGACGAATGATGGCCTGGAATATTTCGATCTCCGCGGGGGAGTGCACGGTCAGCGCCAGTGGGCAATCCTCTTTGAGGCGCAGAGGAACCTCCATCGGCGGCAGATCCGCGATCAGCTTCCCGAGCTCGAGGACCTGCTTCATTCCCTCCATGATCAACGTTTCGCTGGGAAGGGTAATGGAACGTGGAATGCTAGCTGTGTTCTCCAGCGCTTTGACTTCGTATCGGGAGTCTTGCCAGCAGAAGAGTCGATAGAGTGCCTTCTCTCCGACACTCGCTCCGTACTCCGCATGGATGATGCGGTTCTTGATCGCGAACAAATGGCAGTACTCGCTCTCGCGCTCCAAGCGGACGTAGACGGGGCCGCCACTACGCCGCAAGCGGTTCAGCAGGTCCGGCGGGGATAGATCGTTCGGGTCGTTGACTTGAAGCGTTTTCAAGGAGTCGGCTGAGCGCGCTCGCAACGAGATGACACGGCCCTTGGTGCCGGGGCCCCAGGACGGCGTGTCCCGACGATAGCGGATGAAGCCATCTTGCGAGTCTTCCGCCGGCTTCAACTGCATCGTCAGTATATAGTTTCCGATGCGGATCCGATCTCCGTTAGAAAGGCTACGAGCTTCGATGCGCTCGTTGCCCACGTAGCTTCCGTTCGTGCTGCCGAGGTCCCGCAGAACGATCCCGGAGTCCTCCTTTGTGATCTCGGCGTGGAAGTTGGACACAGTGCGCGAGCTGAGCGGGACGTCGTTCGGCTCGTGCCGACCGAGCGTGACGCGATGTGTCGTCCTGAGATCGAAGGCGTGAACCAGCTCCTCGGTGGCGAGGAGGAGGATCTCGTGTGAGCGTGAGGTGTCCATAGCTTTCAAAAAAGCAAGTTTCGTGCCGCTTAGGGCGGGTGGCTTTCCCCTCGAAAAGAAGCCCTTTTCTGAGCGTTTTTGGGTGCGTCATCGCCGTCTAGTCACGAGGCGGTTGTGTAAGCCACCCAAACGAAGGGGTTAGTCAAACAGCTCGGGAGGCGGCACGATCCTTGTATGTAGGTTGTCGGGAAACACGGCGTGAGCTCCCTAGTTCGCGCAAGAGCCCGGCGTAGGCAAAGTGCAACGCACCGAGGTTGTTTCCCTTCAGTGAACAATCATGACGGCGAACCAAGAGATCGATACTGTCCTCGTCATCGATGCCCAGCCCCGAGGGCAGCGAGACTACCGTGATGCCCTGGTGCGGGAGCTCGGCGCTCGCCAAAAGGTGGTCGAAGTGGGCTCGATGGAAGCCGCGCTCGCGCTAACCGGAAACCTTCTTAGCTGCGTATTGGTAGATCCACAGGTTTCGGACTTCCTACCAGAGAAGCTCGACTCGCTCGCCAAAAAGGATGCTGATCCCTGGGTTCCCGTCGTGCTCGTTCTGAGTCATACAACTCCAGAGGGTCAATTCGACGAGCTTGAAACGGAAGTCTTCGACGTCGTGATTCGCGGGGAGCGCGAAGAGGGGGACGCCTGTCGCGCGGTGCGCAACGGGATCGAGCTCGTCGAGCTCAGGCGACTGGTAGGCCGAGACCTCAAGGGATCCGACCGCCAGGCCTCTTCCGACGTTATCGCCGAGCTCCAGCCGCGCGATTTCTTGCGGGCGAGGTTGACCGAGGCGCGGGTGACGCGATGTTAGCGGAGTTGGAGCGGCGCCTGCGTCACTCTATTCGCAACGTCGACACTATCGTCAGGTGGAGCTTCGAGGAGTTCGCGTTGCTGCTCGAAGAGCTGAGTCGGCCCGGCGATGCGAGTTTCGTCGTGCAACGGATCCAATACGCGCTGTCCCGTTCTTTTCGGTACGAGGGACACGAGCTCTACCTCACCGCCAGTATTGGTACTGCGGTGCATCCGGAAGGGGGCGTGGACGGGAGGACCCTGCTCCAGCACGCGGACGCCGCTTTGTATCGGGTCCGAAAAGCGGGGGGAAACGGCTCTGAGCTCTTTTCTCTGGACAACGAGGCCGGCGCCCAGGATCGAATCGAGCTCGTCACCAGGCTGCGCAACGCATTGAAGCGGGATGAGTTCGAGCTGCACTATCAGCCTATTTTGGACGTGTCCGAGGGTAGCGTGGCGGGTCTGGAAGCGCTTCTGCGCTGGAACGATTCCGAAACCGGTTTTAGGTCGCCTGCCGACTTCATTCCTTTACTCGAGGAAACAGGACTGATACTTCCTGTCGGGGAGTGGGTGTTGCGCCGAGCCTGTACACAGGTTCGCGCCTGGCAATATGCTGGACTGACGAATCTGAAAGTCTCCGTCAATTTCTCCGCGAGACAATTCAGTGCTCCGAATTTTGCTGAGATGGTGACCGGTATTCTCAAAGAGACGGGTCTCGAGCCCGAAAACCTTCAGCTCGAGCTCACGGAGTCCGTCCTCATGGAGGATCCGCGGAGGAGCGGGGAGGTTCTGTCGCAGCTCAAATCACTCGGTTTGGTCCTCGCACTCGACGATTTCGGTACCGGATATTCTTCTCTGGCGTTGCTCAAGGACTTTCCTGTCGACAACCTGAAGGTCGATCGCGCGTTCATCAAAGACATCTGTAGCAAGGGCGAAGATCGCGCGATTTGCTCCGCGATCGTCAAACTAGCCCAGGCTCTCGAGCTGCAAGTGGTCGCCGAGGGTGTCGAAGAACAGCAGCAACTCAACTATCTGATGGCGCAGGGTTGTCACCTGATTCAGGGGTTCCTCCTCGCTCGACCCATGTCCGCGGACAACGTATGGACCTGGCTCACCGAAGTCCGATCACCTGAGCCCGCCACCCTTTCTTGACTAGTCTGGGTCTTTTCCACGATCGAAGAGCGCTTCATGGAAGAAAGCGCTCGGAAGACGCCTCGTCGGGTAGCTGGCAGGCTTCGAGCTTGCCGAACCAGCGGTAGCGACGGCTCGCGAACCAGTCGTAGACGCCGTCTCGAACAACGCCAGGTACGATGCGAGCCGCGGAGGCGATAGGCCACAGGCCGCCGACGTCTTGCAGAATCGCGAGGGCCGCATCCGACCTCTCGTGCACCGACTCGTCGGGACCTCCGAGGTCGCGAACGTAGACGACGGTTGCTAGCCTTGAGTCGAGCTCCGGGTGCCGATCGTTGACGCCCCGCGCGGTTTCGCCCTGAAGTGGCGCGAAGCGGAGGCGCTCGTGCCGGTCGATGCGCAGAAGAAACCGCATCGAGCGATCGCAGAGAACGCAGACGCCGTCGAAGAGCACGACGTTTTCGGCTGGGGGGCTCAATCGCTTCAGTGGGTCATCGCGTAGATGGCGATGTTCGCGCCCATGGTTCGAGGTCGCCAGACGATCCGCCTTTCTCGAACGGGGTCCGCAAGATGGTATGGCGAAAACAGGTGCCAGGGCAAATCTGCGGCTTTTAGCTCTTCGCCTTGTGCGAGGACTCGATCATCAGCAGGCCCGTCTCGATCCGCTCCCGGATTGGCTCGGGAAGTTTTACGAAGTCCGTCACCGACGTGAGATCGAAACCATCGTGGATCTTGCCCTTGACGCTCACGCGGGCGCCCTTTCTTGGAACGCCCTTCTGCGAGAAGATCCAGAGTCGTCCCGTGGCATCGTCCAAACGATAGAAACCGTGGCCGGCGACCGAGAAGCTCTCTACGACTTCGCCTTGGAGGGAGACCGTTTTGTTTCGATACCGATGGGGATCGGCCATCACGTCGTTGACGGTCTTCTGCGCGCATCCCATCGATACGAGGAGCACTAAGGAAGTGAACGCACCGAGCGCGATAGGTTGTGTCTTTCTCATCACGGAACCTCCTGGATGCCCATCACTAGAGCACGGGCCGTGCCAGGAGGGGCGACTTCCGCCAAAGCGCACAGCATGCGGAGTTTGGAGGAGCCGAGCATCCGTCGTTATTGGCTAGGTCGTCCTCCATCGAGGACAGCCCACCGAATAAACGTGCCTCCTTGGGCCGGGCTTGAGAACACACTAATGAATCCAAGCGATCAAGCGGTGTCGTCTATGAGCCGCAAGGCCTCCTCTCGCGCCTTCACGAACGGATCGATGCCGTCGGGCGCGGCCGCGCGGTGCTCGACGCCTCCAATCAAGAAGTACAGGCTTTGCACCAGGAAGAAACCCCAGACGGCGAGCGCCGTGTCGAGGGGGCCGTAGCCGTTCAAAATCGTCGCAAGAACAAACGCCCCGGAGAGCAAGAGCGTTTCGATCGCGAGCCCGCGCAGTGGGCGCGAGCGGTAGACGAATCCACTCCTTAGAACGCCCACCAGGAACGCGGCGCCGACGACGCTCGCTTCTGCACTTGGAGCGAGAAGCCCGACTGCGAGGCCCAGCGCGCCGGCGAGAGTCCCGATGCGCAGGGCACGGGACGAGCTCGGGGCAATGGCGACGAGATACAAAACCGCGAGCCCGATGGCGCCGACGCCCGAGGGGTTTCCCGTCACGAGGTAGGCTGTGCTCGCGAGCCCCGCGAGCACAGCGAAGAGCAGACTTCCGGAAAAGGTTCCCAGACGCATCACTGACCTCCCTTTTTGACCGCCCGCTTACGGCGGAGCAGCTCGATCTCGATCTCCTCATCGGCGACCACTGGATCGCAGAAGAGGTCGATATCTTGCCCGCGCGGCCGCCTGTGCCAAGTGCGCCTTGACTCGGGTCTTCAGGTCCTGAAACTCCGTTTCGTGCTGGCCCAGCGTTTCGGTGAGCGCTTCACGCTCGGAGGCGTCGTCATTCGCGCGCTTGCGCACTTGGGTACGACGACGCTCGAGAAGCAGTTGTTTCTTGACGGCGAAGCGAGCGAGCTCCTCCTTGCCGCCTCCGAGAGCCAGAGCGATGTCCTCTTCGAGGCGTTCGATCGCCTCCCCGACGCGCCGCTCCTCCTCGGCGAGATTTTTCTCCTCTGCCGCGAGCGCTTCGAGTCGCGCGCGCTTTCGGTGAAGCTCGAGCTCGGCCTCACGGAGATGTTGCCGTAAGAGGAGAGATCGATCCTCGACGGCATCGACGACTCCGTGGGCATCTGCTTTCACGAGTGTCGAGATGCGATGTAGTAGACCCATGGTGCTACCCTCCCTTCCTTTCCTGTTACTTTTTGCTGCCGGCACGCCGGCCATCCCAAGAGGACGCTTGGCGCTCTTTGCTGAGCAGGTTTTGTTTGCGTTGCTGATCGGGACCCGTGAAAGCGTCCTCGACGCTCCGCTCGAGCTCTTCGAGCTCGAGAAGGTTGTCATCGACGAGGGCGCTTCCGAGCTCCGCATTCAACTCGGAGTTGCGCGCGCGGTAGGCGTGGATCTCACCGACGGCCTCATCGCGTCGCCCTTCCTTCACGGCCAGGGCAACGTCCTGCTGGAGCTTGTTGTAGTCCTCTTCGACGACCGAGGCCATGACCTCGTCTCGATTGGGGATACAAGCGATTCGCGGCCTACCACCGAGCGTGAGGGAACGACGTAGGCCCCGATCCGTGTAGCTCAGGACGAATGTGCCGAGCTCGTGCTCGCTGGGCTCCTCCGACGGCACTCGGAGTGTCACCCATATCTCCCGCTCCTGTCCCGCAAAAAGTGATCCTGGCCGAAAGCTCACGTGATGACCGTCTCGCTCGAGAGGGTAGCCGGCCGCATCAACGACGTCGACGCCGTCTCCGGGCTCGATCGTAACGACAACGCCCGTGGCGACGGTCTCGCGGGTGGCCTGGAACTCGCTCGCGAATACCTTCGCGAGCTCACGCGTGCTCTCGAGGTAGTAGTAATTACCCGTCCCTGCGTCGGCGAGACCGCTCATGAGGTACTCGTTGAAGTCGGCTCCGACGCCGATCGCGGACAGAACGTACTCGCGATGTGCCGCCTTGAGCGCGCGCGCCGTGAGGCCATCGTAGGAGGCATCGCCCTCGTTCGCGAGACCATCCGACAAGAGTATGATGCGAGCGGAACGGCTCGTTTCGCGACGGCCCAGGGTGTTGAGCCCGAGCTCGATACCGCTGCTCATATTGGTGCCGCCTCCCGCCTGAACCTGCCGGGTAACCCGGCGCCATCCGCGCTGCGCACCTTTCGTGGCTGGAGCGAGCGGGATCGCGAGCTCGGCTGCGTTCGAGTAAGTCACGAGCGAGAAACGATCGTCGGGACCTAGATGGGTGAGGAGCTCTGTCACCGCCGACCGCGCGTAGTCCATCTTCGTCCCCTCCATGGACCCGGAGCGGTCGAGAATCACGAGGAGGTCTGTCGGCACGCGGACGTGCTCTTTGACCAGTAATTCATCGGCTCCGAGCAAGAGCTTGATGCGGACCTGACCGTCGCCTCCCTGGAGGATGGCGCTTTGGCTGAGCTGTCCGCTGAAAGAAACGGGGGTCGTCGACGCGGCCGTGAAGCGAAGCGGTGTCCTGTGCGATGCCGCGCTCGGGGACTTCATCGCGATGGAGGCGGCGATCGATGCCGTGGCGAGAATCGCCACGGTTACGAGCGAGTAGCGTTTTCCACGTGATGGCTTTTTCATGTCACTCATTTTGGTTCTCCGTCGGTTCTGTTTCTGGGGTTTGTTTCACTCTTTCCGTTGTACAACGCGACGAAGAAAAGTACTGAAAAAGACGGGTAAAACGACAGCTCGAGGGTTTTACGATGGTTTTACGCGGCTTTTCCCGTGGGTCGGTACAATAAGGGCAAAGGGAAGAACAGGATGCCGAGCGGTGAGAAAATGAGAATTCTGCTCGTGGAGGACGAAGCTGCCATCCGCGAGGGCGTTTGCGACGTCCTTGCCTACCATGGCTTCGCACCTTCCGCCGCCGCGACGGGCGACGAAGGTCTCGAGCATGCGCTCGATGGCGAGTTCCCCCTCGTGATTCTCGACGTCATGCTTCCCGGCATCAGCGGACTCGACATCTGTCGGAAGCTCCGCACCGAAATCCCGCGCCAGGTGATTCTCATGCTTACCGCCAAGGGATCGGAGGACGATGTCATCGCTGGGTTTCGCGCCGGCGCCGACGACTACGTCACCAAGCCGTTCTCGGTGCGCGAGCTGGTGGCGCGGGTCGAAGCGCTGTTGCGCCGGTCGGGGAAGCTCGACGATGCCCCGGACGTCTTCGCTTTTGGAGCCTGGCGGATCGATCGATCCCGCCTGACCGCGGAGAAAGACGGTGAGAAGCAAGAGCTCACCCCTCGAGAGGCAGAGCTTCTCGCGGTCTTCGAGCGCGAGAAAGGTCGCATCGTGAGCCGGCGTCTGCTTCTCAAAGACGTCTGGGGTATGAGTCACGCCGAGGACGTCGAGACCCGTACCGTCGACGTGCACGTCGCGAAGCTCCGAAAGAAGATACGAAGCGGCCATGAGGCCCTTATCGAGACCGTACGCGGGGCGGGCTATCGCTTCGCCGGCTAAGGACGAATCGTGTGAGCAGCATACAGCGCGTTCGTATCGTTTTTACTGCGCTAGCTTTCGTGCTTCTCGTGCCCTTGGCACTGCTGATTCAGCGTGCCTTGTCGAGTGAGCGCGCCGAGCAGGAGCGGAGCCACGAGACGGTCGCCGAAAGAGTCTTCGACGAGCTGGAGCGGGAGCTCACGCTATTTCTCCGCCGCGAAGAGGAGCGGCCTTTCGAGCACTATCGCTACTTCATCCTGCCTTCGAATGCCCTCTCGAGCGCCCTCGAGCTCGAACGCTCTCCGTTAGCGGAGCTCCCCACGGATCCTTTCGTTGTCGGGTATTTTCAGATCGAGCCCGACGGCTCCGTAACGAGCCCGCTCAGACCTGACGGATCCGAAGCCGAGATGCGCGTCGAGCTCGTGACGCGCACGGTACGCGATCACTGGCAGTCGCGAATGGCTGGAAGGTCGGAGAACGACGAGCTTCAAGAGGCGGCGGCGGACGACAAACGGCGAGACGAGGCCAGCGAGCCCGTCACGCCTGTATTGGACGAAGAGGGGCGAGGCACCGCTCTTGGCGAGCTGAATCGAGCAGCCGCGGACCGGCAGCAACGACGAACGAAGCTCAGCCAGACGCCGGCCGCCAACGCCTACAATTTTTCCAGTGAGGCGTCCGAGAACGTGCTTCAGCAGGAGCTCTCTTCGAAAGAGGTCGTGGAAGGGGAGGAGCGCGGCCGGGCCGGAGCGCGCTTCGAGCTGGAAGGGCGCGGCCTGGAGGAAGCGGTCGAAGCGTCGCTTCAAAAAAAAGCCAACGATCCGGTGGACGTTCGGTTGGAGCCGATGGTGGGGCGTGAAGTGAACGGGCGTTACATGCTCCTCTATCGCACCGTCGTGATCGACCGGGCAGGCTACCGGCAGGGCGTGCTGCTGGACGTCCCCGAGCTGGCTCGCGACTCGCGTTCTCGCCTCGAACGAGCTCAGCCGCTCCGCGCGCCTCGTGCCCGAGGGAGAGGATGGGATTCCGCCCGTTCCAAGCGATTCGTTCGTTTTCCGGCACGGTTTTGCCGAGCCCTTCGGGCCCGTGACGGGCGTTCTCTCCTTGGCGCCGCTGCGTGAGCTCGCGGGCTCTAGCTATCTCTATTCTCTGTCGGTGCTGCTGCTTCTGACCGCGACCGTGGGGATCTTTGCCGTCTACCGAATGGTGGCGGTGGCGATGACCTATGCCGAGCGGCGCCAGAACTTCGCATCCGCCGTGTCACACGAGCTCAAGACGCCGCTCACCGCTATCCGTATGTATGGCGAGATGCTGCGCGACAAGCTCGTCCCCTCCGAGGAGAAACGCCAGCGATACTACGAGGTCATCACCGCGGAAACGGAGCGCCTCACCCGGCTCGTCGACAACGTGCTCAAGCTTGGGCGGCTCGAGAGGAAGGAGCGATCGCTTCATACCGTCATCGGGGACGTTCGCCCCGTGGTCGAGGAGGCTCTCGCTATCCTCGGACCGCACGCCGATAGTGAGGGGTTTCAGATTCGGATGGAGCTCGATCCCGAGGTTCCGAAGGCTCGCTTCGACCCGGACGCCCTCTCGCAGGTCGTTTTCAATCTAGTGGACAATGCGATCAAATACGCGCGCCACGGAGCCGAGCGCAAGGTCCTCGTTTCCTGCAAGAAGGAAGACGCGGGCGTGAGGCTCGAGGTCATCGACTCCGGGCTCGGTGTCGACCCCAGCCACCTCTCCGGCATATTCGAGCCGTTCTACAGAATCGAGAACGAGAACACGCGCACGTCGAAGGGAACGGGCATCGGCCTGGCGCTCGTCAAAGGGTTGGTCGAGAAGATGGGCGGCTCAGTCCGCGCTCACAATCGCGCCGAGGGTGGTTTCGTCGTAACCGTCACATTGAAGTCTTCGTGACGGTGCGCGGTGGGGTCAGTCCTGAACTTCTTGACTTCTCATCTAAGGGCCGGCGACAAAATAAGTTCCCGTTTTCAAGACGGTCGGATGGTGTAGTTCCATTTGGGTAGAGTCTGGTCCTTTGTAACGGAAAGCGCCTGCATCCGCTCGTCAGTGATTTTGACGCCCTTCGGATAACGACGCCGGATAAGGTGTGCGCGTACTCGCAAACCGGAAGAGGTGGTGGTCGTGCGGATGTATTTGAGGATGGTTTCGTAGCTGTCGAGAGGCCTGCCCGCCCAGTTCTTGCTGACCTCGCTGAACAGACGGTGCTCCACTGGATTCCACTTGGATGTACCGGACGGATAGTGGGCTATGGTGATAGCGATGTCGTGGCGATTGCAAATCCGCGTTTGAAGCCCGTGCTTCCAACCCCGACACCGATAGCCATTGCTGCCCCCGGCGTCTGCCAATATCGCGAGGTCACGGGCTGCAGGATAGCGTCGCCGTCCTTCCGTTCGCCACCACTTCTCGATGGCATTCACGGCGAAGTCCGGGGTGTTGTACGAGGTACCAATGAACACTGTCCCGCGGCTCGCGAGCAGATCGTAGACGCCGTAGGGGATTGCGATGCCGTTCGATTCGGAACGGAAGTCATGGTCTTTGACGAGAGTCGGCTCGCGGTTCCAGGCCTGCCCGCCGTTTTTGAATAATCCCACCAGCTCCCGTTTCTTCGTGTCTACGCTGATGATGGGATGACCAGCTGCGGCAAAACGCTCGCGCAGTTCGGCGATACACGCGAATTGGGTATCGCGATCTTCGGACGTGGCACCGCACAGCTTCTTGTGGTTCACCCGCAACGAGAAGCCGAGCTGTTTGAGCAGTCGACCGACGGTTTTGCTGCTGACGTTCACACCGAGGCTTCTTAGCTCGCAAGCAATCTTGTCGGTGGTCCGCCGCGTCCATTTCACTCCCGTCATCGGATCGCCCGCGGTGTCGTGCTTCATGAGTTCTTCGATCTTGGCGATGACTTCTGGCGTTTTTTTGCACGGCGCGCCGTCCGCCACCCTTTCGCCGAACTCCGTCGAGCTCAACATCTCTCATTAGCAATTCCCTACGACCTCTGGCTACCGTGCTCGGACCCATCCCGAGCAGTTCGGCAATCTGTTGGTCGCCACCGTGACCGAGCTTCATGGCCTCGACTCCCGCGTAGAGACGGCGCTGCTTTTCATCGAGCAGGCTGTAGAAAAGAACGATCGCAGCCTTCAACTCCACGGGGAGCACGCGGACTCCCCCGACCCAGCCCAACGTGGAAGGTGACGCCTCATGTACCTGGCGGGCCGAGAGCTGTTGCTTGCGCGTGCTCACATCGGTGGCCAGATACAGATATCGGCCGAACACCTGCTCGCGCGCCAATCTTTTCTCTCGGACCAGTTTCAACAGAGGAGCCTTGACGTCAACCTGCACCACGTCCTCGAGCTCGTCGACGTAGTAGCCTGCCTCACAGGCCGCGACCAACGCTTTTACCGTCGCAAGCAACGTCCCGTACTTCGAGAACCACACTGAGCGCAACGACCAAAGACCTTTTCGATCGAACTGGGCGATCTCGTCCAACGTGTAGTAGCTACCACGGTGGGAGTAGCTTGTCCGATACGCCAACTCATTGAGCTTTCGGAAGACGGTCGAGTCCACATCGGTACCCAACACTGCCTTCAAATCATCGAGGGTAGCTATTTTGTGCTTCCTCAACAGGCGGTCGAGATCTTCAGACTGGATCCGTCCCGCTTCCCGTGGAAATAAGAATGGCGTAACCTCCGGTTAAACAAAACGAAACCGCGCCTGGAAAGGCGAGGAGGAGGATTACGCCATGAAGAAGCCTACCACCATATCGAAGGAGTCTGTAAGCGAGTACCGGGAGTTCGTCCAACTTCGGCTGCGTAAGCGGGTACTGGAGGCAATCGAGGTCGTGCTCGAGGAAGAAGCCGACCAAGCGCTGGGGTGTGGTAGCTACGAGCGTGCGGAAGACCGCCGTGGATATCGCAACGGAGCCGAAACCCGTCGCGTGACGACGTCGGTGGGAACTCGCGAGCTCCGGGTGCCACGAGCCCGCGTGCGAGACGAGGAAACGGGAGAAACGACAGAGTTCAGGAGCGAGCTGTTGCCCCGGTACGCGCGCCGGACTCGTGAGGTCGACGAGGCGATCTTGGGGACCTACTTGTCGGGCGCGAATAGCCGCCGGATCCGCAAAGCGCTGAAACCACTGCTCGGTGAGGAGCACCTATCGAAGAGCGCGGTGTCTCGCGTGGTTAGCCGGCTGAAGGAGCGCTTCGAGGAATGGCAGAACCGTGCTCTCAGCGAGGAGGTCTACGCGATCGTTTACCTGGACGGCTTCCACCTGAAAGTGCGGATGGCGAAACGTGTGATCAGCGTACCCGTACTGGTCGCGCTCGGGGTCGCGCCAGACGGGCAGAAACGTCTGTTGTCATTGCGTCTGGCGGTGAGCGAAGCCTCGACGCATTGGGGCTCCGTGCTGGAGGGACTCCAGGCTCGAGGACTCCGGGCTCCCAAGCTAGTGATCAGCGACGGCCACAATGGGCTGACGAAAGCGCTGGAGAAGTGGCCGGGGTGCCGGTTGCAGCGATGTACCGAGCACAAGCGCGCCAACTTGCTCCAACATTGCCCGGCGCACGCACGCCGTGAGCTCCGGCGTGACTACAACCGGATCGTCTACGCCAAGAACGGGATCGATGCTCGCAAAGCCTATGACGAGCTCGTCGCCAAGTGGACGCCTCTCGCGCCGGCCGTCGTCCGAAGCCTAGAGGAGGCCGGTAATCAGCTGCTGACCTTCTACGAATTCCCTCGTGCCATGTGGAAATCGATTCGAACGACCAATGCTCTGGAGAATCTCAACCGCGAGTTTCGACGCCGGACGAAAACCCAAGCGTCGTTCTCCAGCGAGGAGTCCGCGGTCGCTTTGCTGTTTGGGCTTATCGCCTCTGGCCAGATTCAACTACGACGCATCGACGGCTACCAACGTCTGAGCGAGGTTCTCGAACACGCGGAGGTTGCCGCCTGATCTGATACTCTGATGACGGAGTGGAGGGCGCCGTTCTTTTTCCACGGACCTCGGGACACATCCTTCAGACTGATAGCTCGTAGGTCTCATAATAGGAGAAGTGCTCCTTGATAGGCGTAATCCTCCTACAATGAGGACCGTTTGTCAAACACGCGCTGGTTGCTGAAGATCTACAAATGTTCCGTTTCTAGGGAGCTTGCCAGGCCCTCGTGATGCCAGACGATATCGCGATCACGACCTGAAACAGGAAGAGTGTTCTCAAAACTAGACAGTTATTTTGTCGGCGGCTCTAAGCCAGTCGCCTTAAAGCGTTTAGCTTGCGAGCACTATTCAAGAGTCCAGGACTGACCCCAATTTCTCTGAGGGTATATACTTTTCCGAACAACGCCTCAAACCACTGGAGCGTTCCTGAACTGCCATTCGTTGCCTCGTGCTCGCGGCGACGCCTGAACACAGGAGGTTTATCGATGGAGCCATCGAATCCCTATCAGCCGCCGGCACTAAAAACGAGCAGAGGGGAGGGGATGGCTGTCCAGGTTGAGCCAGGAAGCAGTATCGATTTCAAGCGGGCGATGCGCTTTTCTTTCGACGACCCAAACTGGGTCGCCAAGCTGCTGATGGGAAGTCTTTTCTACTTGCTGGCGGTTTTCCTCATCGGCGGGTTCTTCCTTGCCGGTTACATGATGGAGCTCATTCGCCGCTCGGCACGCGGTGAACAATATCCGCTCCCCGAGTGGGAGAACCTCGGCGATATGTTCGTGGAGGGTGCCACCGTCATGGCTGCTTACGTCATCCTCATCTTTCCGGTAATGGTCCTCTTCATCGTACCCATGATCGCGATTAGTGCGTTCTCTGAGGGCGGGGATCCGCCGGCCGCTCTGGGCCTGGTGGTGGTTCTTCTCATGTTGGTTCTTGCAGTCGTCTACATTGCCTTGCTGCTCTATTTCCCCGCGGCCATGGTACGGATGGCTATGGAACGGCGGTTCTCCGCGGCGTTCGAGTTCTCGGAGAACTTCGAGTTCCTCAAACGAAACATTATCAACTTCATCCTGGCGATCGTGTTCTACATGGTGGCGTCTCTTATTTCGCAGTTCGGCATTATCCTGTTCTGTATCGGGATCATTCCTGCCGTGTTCTGGGCCGTGTCCGTGGGGGCCTACTCTCTTGGAGAAGTCGCTTTGCGGGACCCGGCGCGAGGCGTCGGAGTTCCCTTAAAGATCCTAGATACCAGGAAACGAAGCGTCGTCGCTACACAAATGCCTCATCCACTACACTTCGCTCAATCGCCGCAGGATGATTGGCAGCAGATCCTGCGCGAAGCTGTTCGCGATATTGGCGAGCTCAGCACATTGCTTGAGTTGCCACCGAGCGCATTAGTGTGTCCCGACAGCTCGACGCAGAATTTTCCGTTGTTGGTCCCTCGCGGCTACCTATCGCGAATGAGGATGGGTGACCCGCGAGATCCACTGTTGTTGCAAGTCTTGCCGCGCGCCGCCGAATCGGAACGGACCGACGGTTTCGGTGATGACCCGCTGGACGAACTCGAGCGCTCACGTAGAGGCCTCATTCAAAAGTATGCGAACAGGGCGTTGCTGATTACCACCGGCGCATGCCCCGTTCACTGCAGATACTGCTTTCGGCGTTCGTTTCCATACACAAAGGAAACTGCCTCGCGCAGTGACTGGCGCCCGGCACTAGCAACACTTGCGCAGTCGAAAAAGACAAAAGAAATCATCCTGAGCGGCGGCGATCCATTGTCGCTCTCGAATCGACGATTGTCTGACTTATTGCTTAGGCTCGACGCACTACCTCAAATTGAGACAGTCCGAATCCATACGCGATTTCCGATCATGATTCCGGAGCGAGTCGATGATGGTCTTGTAGAACTCATCACAAAGAACCGGTTCAATGTTGCCATCGTAATTCACGCTAACCATGCGCGGGAGATTGACGGTTCAGTTGCGGCAGCGCTAAGCCGACTGCGAGCATCCGCAACTGCGCTACTGAATCAGTCGGTACTGCTGCGCCAAGTCAACGATGATTCAGATACGCTATGCGCGCTGAGCGAGCGCCTGTTTGAATGCGGCGTTTTACCGTATTACCTGCACTTGCTCGATCCGGTCTCAGGCACCGCGCACTTTGAAGTCGACGAAGGCGTCGGCATCGAGCTCGTTAAAGAGATGCGGGCAAATCTCCCCGGTTATCTCGTCCCGACGCTGGTCCGAGAGATCCCCGGTGAATCGAGTAAAACGCCGATTCAGTAGCAGCTCAATCCTACAAGTGAAACCGGAGACAACTATTTCACGCTGAGCTCTACGCGCACGTCCTGGCGACGGAAAAGGCACGTGCCAGCGACGTCTTCGCACACGTAGTAGAGCGCGTAGGCTGAGATCGTAGCCATGCCGGTGAAATTGTCGGGGCTCGCGATCTCGAACTCGACCTGGCGAAGCTCCTGGCTTACGGGCTCGGGAGGAATCGCGAGCGTGTGGTGGCGGCGATCGACCCTAAAGCCCGCGGGCGGATAGACCCAGAACACGAGATCGTCGACCTCGTTGTTCCAGTGTGCTTTCAGCGAGAGATCGGGCCTCAGGGTGACATGGATCCGCGCGCTCTCGCCGCGCTCGATGACCGCGGGAACGACCACGGACTCGGCGGCGATGAGAGGTTTCTCGTCACGAAAGATGCGCCCGTCGGGATCGGGTGATTGCCCGGTCTCGGCACTGGCGGCAAAAGATTTCAGCGGCTCCGCGAACTCGGCGCCACGCGACTCCACGCGCAGGGTGACGGGCGTCTCACCCCGCTCCTCGACGGCCGCCCTCGCTTCGGGAATCCAGTCGTAGAACGGATAGGGCTTGTCGAGCCGGGGCCCGTACTGCTGGATGCGGCGTCGAAAAATGTATTGGTTCGGGTCGAGATCGAGCGCACGTAGCCACTGCTCGACGGCTTTCCGAAAATCCACGGCGCGACGCTCGTCCGAATCGTAGCGCTTTCGATAAGCAACACCCAGGCGGAAGTGCGCGCGGGAATCTTCGGGTGCCTCCACGATTCGTTGCCCGAGTTTCGTGATCGCATCGCTCACATCGCGGTCGTCGCCCCAGAGCAGCACGTGCTCCGGAGAGTCACGTTCCGGATCCAGCGCCCGGGCATGGCCATCCGCGCTCGTGTAGTCGGTGGCCAAAAAGGTTTCGAGGTCTTCGTCGCTCGGCCGCTCGAAGCGAACGACACCTGTTTCATCGACGAGATAGGTCAGGGGCACGGCCGACACGTCGAGAAGGTTCAACGAGTCGATGAGAAGCGGCCAGCCCATATCTTTCCATTGCATGAAGAGGCGCGTCCGATCGGGGTGTTGCTCTTCGATGATGCCGACCAACTGAAGTTTGCCTGCCTCCTGCAGCGCTTTGGTTTTCTCATGCCACCCGGTCACGTGCTTGCGGCAGCCCGCTCACCAGGAAGCCCAGACGTGCAGCATGACCTTCTGACCGCGAAAATCGGTCAGGGACATGGGCTTGCCGTCGTTGATCGAAGGAAGCGTCAAAGCTGGGACGGGCCTTCCGACCTTGAACGCAGCCGGCTGGACCGCGAGGAGAAGCGCGAGTGAGGAAAACCACATGCTGGAGAGCCTACCACGAGTCGAACGCCAGTCTCTGCGAGGTGAAGCTCGGACTGAGAATACGCACGCTATTGCCGATGGGCCGCAGCGTTACCGGAGCACCTTCGTGTCAGGATTGTTCAGGCTGAAGTTGTACCAGAAGGTATCGAAACCTCTGAGCGGCTCGGTCTCGGACAGGGGAACCTCGGTATCGATCGCGGCCCATTCTCCTTCGACCTGCTCGAAGCCGTGCTCCGATAGATAGGCCGTCGTGGAGGCGAACGTCGACGCGTCTCGCGGTCGAAGGAGCAACGCGTAGATGCCGTCCTCGAGCTCGTAGACAGCACCGCCTTCAATGTCTTTTTGCCTAACCGCGTAAGCGACCGCCCCGTGGTGGAACGCGAAGATGGGCTCTTTCGTCAACATTCGCTTGTCCTGCGCCTTTTGTCCTCGGAACCCCTTGGGGTCGGCGAAGTAACTGCGGTAGGAGCTCCGCGTATCCTCTCTGCCCCGAACGGAGAGCACGAGCGTATCAGGATGCTTTGCCTTCCAGTCCCGCCATTGCATCTTCTCGCTCACGGGAAGCTCGACGAGGTCGTTACCCTCGAGCTCACCGGCGATGGCCTTTCCCTTCATCATCGACCAATAGGTATCCGTCTGCCGGTCCTGCATGACGAGGGAGCTGTTGATGAGCCCGCCGGAGGCCTCGAACTCGACCGTAACGTCCTCGTAGTCTCGGCTGTACACGACAGCCGCGTTGGCGAGCGGTCACCAGACGGCGGCGAAGTTCGTCTCTCCGATGGTGTCGTTCACGACCTCGTGGGAATTGAGGAGGTTTAGGCTATAGGCCCGCGGCTGGCCGTCGATGACCACGCCGAGCACCCAGGAGTTGGGTTTGATGCGTGCTTCGCCCGCGGCCACGTACTGCGGGTTACTGATGGCGGCGATGCGCCCTCGCGGCAGGATTTGCTCGAAGCCTTTCGGGCCCTGGCCCCCGAGCAGGGCGGTGAGCGCGAGCGCGGCGCCGAGAAGATACGGTGTCATGCTTCAACCTTATTACAGCTCGCGCCTCGCGGCTGTGAAGTTCTTGACGCTGTCGGCTCGTACCTTCTAGGACGTCGCCCGCGTACCTACATCTCCGTCCAACCGGCCACGGGGTCTCTCGAAGGGCTCGTCCCGAAACTCAGGCCCCACATCCTCGTCGATCGCGTCATTCCAAGTCGCGCAACCGCAGTCGTTTAGCGCTAGTCCGCCAGCACGAAACCTCACGATACGATGTCACTACTCGATGTAGCCCAGGGTACGGAGTTGTTCGAGCGCTTCCTCCGTCCCTTCGTCCATGGCCGCGCTGCCCAACGCGAGCGAGGAATCCTCCGTCGAATATCGCGCGGGGTGCTCGTTCAACCAGTCCGAGTCGAACAGCTGGACCGCCACTTTGCCGTCCATATCCACGGGGATCGGAGCTCGGAACAGCTGCAGGACCGTGGGCGCGACATCGAGCACCGTCGCGCCGTCGATACGTCGCCCAGCGTTCAGCTCCGGCCCCCGCGCGATCCACAACCCTAGGGGCGTATGTTCTCCCGCGGCGTGGCCCGGCTTCATGCCGTGGTCGGAGACGATGAGAACGCTCGCGTCACTCGGCAGAAGCCCGATCAGCTCTCCCACCCAACGGTCGACCTGCTGATAGACCGCGTCCATGACTTGCCTGGTGGACTCGGGGCAACCTTCGTGCAGCGGGGCGCCCCCGCGCCAGTGCAGCGTCGCGTGTCCGGCGACGTCGATCGAGCGGAAGTAGACCGAATACAGGCCGGGCTCGGGATCGGAAAGGAACTCTCGCGCGATCCGGAAATAGAACGTATCCTGCACCAGGATCTTCTTGAGCACCGACTGCTCGTCGATCAGTCGGCGGGGCTCACACTCGGACACGTGCAGTTGGTCGAACAACGGCTCGAGCGCCTCGACATCGGGAGCCAGCGGTTCTAGCCCCTCGATCAGCTCGGGCGGCCACGTAAGCTGCTCGCTCCCCGTGCGCTGGTCCCGGATTCCCACTCTCGAAGAGACCAGGCGGCCGTTCACTGCGTAGGCGGGCCAGGTTCCCCAGTAGCCGATGACGTGGACCGGGACTCCGCGTTCCGACAGGAGGCTCCAGAAAGGTTTCGCGCGCCAGTGCACGCTCTGCACCTCCGTCATGCTCGCATGCGGAGCATGGAAACCGTGAAGCAACCGCTCGCGGTCTTCGGCCGGGTCGAGTCCGAACAGGCGTTCGCCGCGCTCGTCGAAAATCTCGAGCGCACCGAGCTCCGCCGCGAGAGGCCTTCGATCGGACGACAGGCCGCGCTGGAAAGGACTCGACTGACGAGAAAAGACGATCTCGAGCCTGTTCCTGACCGGACGCAGCAGCTCCCGCGAAACGGACAGCGAGAGCTCCGTCCATTCGGTAGCCACAAGGATTACCTCGAGAGGCTCACCGTTCAAAAGGACGGTGGCGAGCTGCTCGCCCTCCGGGGGATAGGAGTGCAGCCGGAGGCGGAGCTCGAGCTTGCCCTGTCCCGCGAGCTCCGGTAGCCGGATCGTTGCCCGAGGCGGCAGCGTCTCCGAGCCGATCCAGACCGACGACGTCCCCGGTATGGGGAGGACGAAATCGCGGATTCCGTGCTTTTCAGGAATCTTGCCAGTGGCGATCGAGCTCCACACGACCGGCGACCAGAATCCGCTGCGTGTGTTCTGGCCGTGTAGACGCTTTGCCGCGAGAGACTGGAGAGGTCCCGAAACGCCCGAGCGCATGAGCCTCGCGAAGGTCGGGAGCTTGCTCTCGGCTCGGAGCTCGTCCACCAGATCCAGACTGGCGCCATCGAGTCCGATCACGAGCACGAGCGGCTCGGGATCGCGACCGCAGCCTAAAAGCAGCGTGGCAGCGAATCCAGCCACCAGAGCCTGATTGCGCACCACAACATCTTACAGGCGCGCGGGACCCGCCTGATAGCCTTTTGAGTTCAGCCTCTGGTTCTAGTGTCCCGTCCCGGAAGTCATGTTGCATTCGAGCGCCGATGCATCCCGCCTCGCTGCGTTGCGCTTCGGTTGAATACGCCCGGTATTGCGCCCTCGCCGCGCCTTGCGATCCGGGCGCCTCGACGCTCTCGATGCTAACCTCACTTCCGAGACGAGACACTAACCGGCCCCTACTTCCAGGTGACTTCCATCGCGAAGAAGTGATCGAAGACTTTTCGCGTGGGGTTGTTGCGGTCGTCGTTCTCGGGGCTCCGGATGTAGAAGTCGAGCTGCATTGCCCCCGGGTCGACAGCCCCCGCCCGCGTCCTCTTGCCGGGTAGTGGATAATTGACCTTCAGCGTCTCGCGGTGACGCATACCTTGCGTGATCATGAAGTGCATCTGGTAGTCTTCGTAGAGCAGCTCTCCGTCTAGGGTCGCGCGGCCGAATCCCCAGCCCGCTAGATAGATGAAGGTCTTCGGCCAGTTCGTATCGCCACAGCCCGAATCACCGTGCTCGTAGATATAGGCTGCGATCCCCCCATCCTGGCACGGGCTGAATTCGTGGAATCGGTCGATCTGAAGGACGAGCTCGCCCTCGGGAAGCGTCATGCGAGCAGTGAACGCGCCCGTGTTCGTCCGCTCGTTCACGTCGAGCGACACCTCGCCTCCGACCTGGCGTAGGTTCGAAGCGTCGTTGCCGATGTGACTCCAGCCCGGAGGATCGTCGAGGGTACCGACCTGGTAGATGCGCTGGCCCGACAGGACGAAGCGACCATCGTAGAGATCGTGATCCTCGGGTGCGTAGAGCGTAATCGTGGCACCCGGTTGCTGGCGCGGCGTAGCCTCTTGAGCGCTGGCCATCGGCGCGAGGACCAAGATCGCGGCTAGCAGGGGCTTCATGGGTCGACCTCCTCACCGTACTCTATCGTGATTTCGCTGTCGCCGGCCGCGTCAATAACCACTTCACGTGCGAGAGTGCCGAGTCGTTCGTGCCAGACTTCGAGGGTGTAGCGTCCGGTTGGAACACCTTCGATGCGGAACCGACCGGAGGCATCCGTGACGCCGTGGTAGGGATGCTCGTCGAGTCGAATGAAAGCCTGCATCCAGCCGTGGATGTCGCACTTGACGACGTAGAGGCCGGGCCTCGTGAGCTTCCTTTCGGTACGCATCCCCGCGATGGGCAGCGAGATATTCGCTTCGGACGGACCGTAGTAATGCGTCGTATGGAGCACGGCATCGCTATTGGTTACGACGAGCGTACTGCCGACCGTGAGCACCGCCGCGTGAGGTTTGAAGCGACAGCCGAGGTTGTCGAACACGAGCTCTTTCGCAGGGCTGGGCATGGCGGGAGCGTTCCGGATGGCGACGATGGCGTATTGGACGCCGCCGTCCTCGGAGACGACGAGGTCTTCCAGCGATTGTCGATCACCGCACACTTCGGGATCGGTGGTGTTGGCGACGAGAGTCTCTGTCGCCGAGCCGGGTGCCGCCCATCGGACTATCCCCGAAAGTGCCAGAAGAACGATGGCGGCGGGAGCCACTCAGCTCTTCTTCTTCGTCTTCTTCTTGGCGGTTGCCTTGTTGCTCTTGGCGCTCTTCAATCGCGCGATTTCGTTGCGAAGCGCCTCGACTTCGGAGCGGCTCGCAACATCGAGACGGCGCATGGCCGCGGCGACTTGAGCGTCGAACGCAGTTTCGAAGCCCTTGAAGGCTTTGTTCGCTTGCTTCTTCGCCTTGTCGACGGCATCTCCGGCCATCTCGACAGGCTCGCGAAACACGTCCTCGTATTTCTTGCCTTTCTTGACGAGCGTTTTGAAGAGTTTGTCTCCCTGTTTTTCCGCTTGCGAAAGTGCCCCCAAACCGGCGAGCCAGACCTTCTGAGCGGAGGTCTTCAACTCGTCGAGTTGGTCCTTCTTTTTCTTAGCCATTCATTCCTCCAAGGAACCCTAGCTAGTTTACAGCGTGGAGGAAGAAATTCCAGGGCTCAGCCGCCGATACCATCCGCGCAGAAATAGGCGTCGAGCGAGGCAAGCTCCTGCGAGAGGTTCTCGACCATGTTGCGCAGCAAGTGACCCGTGGAGAGCATCCCCAGCATCCGGCCTCGCTCGTCCACGATCGGGAGATGGCGGATGTGGTTCCCGATCATGAGTTTCAGAGCGTCTTCGCGCGATGCCGAGGACCTCACCATCTTGAGAGGCGAAGTCATGACTTTCGTCACCAGCGTTTGGTCGGGCGGATGTCCGCGGGCGAAGACGCGGCGAAGGAGATCGCTCGCGGTGAAAATACCGACTGCTCGCTCCCCGGCGACGGTCACGACCGCCCCCGCGCGTCTCTCCGTTATGAGCGATACCGCGTCGTGGACCGTCGCAGTCGTATCGATAGTGATGGGCGGAACGCGGGCGATTCTGAGCAGATCCATGACCACCCTCCTTTGGGTAGTCCCCCGACGCGTCTCCGTCGTTTTCGACCGAAGCGCCGCTCAGCGAATCTTACTCGTCGTGCTGTTCCTGCTCCTCATCTGCGCGCCAGGGGTTTCCCGTTCAGAGGATTCTACACCAACTCACGGTTCCGTGGGGCGCATGTCCTCGAGTTTGGCCTGCTCGACCATCCTTGCCACGTCGGCGAGGAGCTCCTTGGCGTCGTAGACGATACCATCCTTGATGGTGTACTTCACCCCACCGACGCGCTCGACGTCGCCGATCTCGTCATCGAGGCGCACAGCACCGGTGCCGTAGAGGAGCTTGAAGTTCTGGAGCGGGTTCTCCTCGACCACCACGAGGTCGGCCAGGAGTCCTGGGCGCAGGATTCCGAACTCGATCGGGATGCCTTTGGGCTCGTGCAGTGTCTCGGCCCCGTTGAGCGTGGCCGAGCGAACGACCTCAAGCGGATGAAAGCCGGCTTCCTGAAGCAGCTCGAACTCTTCTATATAGGCGAAGCCGTAGAGCTTGTAGACGAAGCCCGAGTCCGAGCCCGTGGTCACGCGTCCGCCCGCATTCTTGAAGTCGTTCAGAAACTGCATCCATACGTGGTAGAAGTTCCGCCAGGCCACCTCGTCGTGGGTCGTCCAGTCGTACCAATAGGCGCCATGGTTCCTGCGGCTCGGCTGGAAGAACTCCCACAGCGAGGGCAGCGTGTAGGTCTCGTGCCAATCGGCGTTGCGCGCTTTCATCACGTCGCGTCCGGCCGCGTAAATCGTCATCGTCGGATCGATCGTCAGGCCGAGCTCGACGAGCTCGTCGATGAGGCCGTTCCACTTCTCGCTGCCGCGCGGATGGATTTGGTCCCACAGTCGCGCTACCTGACCGAAACGGTGCTGCTCGTCATTCTGATTCTGGTCGACGGGCCAATCCTGGACGTAGTGGTCCTTGAGAAGTGCCTCGAACAGTCCGTAAAAGTGAGTCTGCGTTCCGAGTCCGAGCCGAGCCGCGTCGAGCACGTTCATGCGGGCGACGCCGTCTTGTCCGAGGTGAGCCATCGAGCCGAGCTTGCGCTTTTTGGCCTCGTCAAGCAGGGCTGCCATGATCTCGGGGTCGTAGCTTCCGAGCTTCAGTCCGTCGATGCCCTTCTTGGCTGCCCAACGCACCCACTCACGTGCCTTCTCGGGAGTCAGGGTTGGACCGTCTTCCCAGCCCTCTCCCGTTCCGGGTCGCGCATAGGCGAAGATCCGCGGTGCGACGATCTCGTTGCTCTCGCTCCGATTCTTCTCGTTGAGAATGAAGGCCGACGCTCCAGAGCCGGCGTCACGGGTGGTCGTGACACCGTGTCCCATCCATAGCTTGTAGACGTACTCGGCCTCCGGGGCTTTCGGAATACCACCGATATGGGTATGGAGATCGATGAAGCCGGGCATTACGAACATGCCTTTCGCATCGAGCTCTGTCGTCGCGCCCTGCGGGCGTTTCGATTCGTCGATGGGAACGTGGGGCACACCTACACTCTTGATCTCGACGATGCGATTGCGCTCGATCACGATGTCCACGGGTCCCCGGGGAGGAGCTCCGGTACCGTCGATCACCGTCGCTGCGCGGATGATAAGTCGCTCGAAGGGGCCCTCGCCCTGGCTTCTTCGGTCGGGTGCCGGAATCCTCTGTGAGTCCTGACTCGCAACCGAAACGGCCTGCGCTATCATCAAGAGCATCGCGACCGTGATAGCTTTGCGGCTGTCGAACATGAGCTTTCAGCCCTCCTCGGGTTACGTGCTTTTATACGTTATCGATGGAGTGCCATCAACCACGAACCCAGGAAACATTCGATGGATTCCGTAGTCCGACACTATGGTCTGAAAAGCCTCGAAGAGAGAATTCTCGCGGCACTTGCGGACGCCGGTAAAGATCCCGAGAACCACACCCTCGCCGACTTGGCGCCCGTGGACGAGTTCCACATCCGGGGCAAAGAGGCGACGGAAGAGCTCGCAGGTCTCGCGGAGCTGGGACCCGATCGGACGGTGCTCGACGTAGGCTCGGGGCTCGGAGGTTCGTGCCGTTACCTCGCGGCGACCTTCGGTTGCCGGACCACGGGAATCGATCTCACTCCCGAGTACGTCGAGCTGTCCGAACGACTGAGTTCACGCGTCGGGCAGACGGAGGTAATCGATTTTCGTGTTGGCAGTGCCCTGGACATGCCCTTCGACGACGACAGCTTCGACGTCGTCTGGACCGAGCACGCGCAGATGAACATCGAGGACAAAGGGAGGTTCTATTCGGAAATCCACCGTGTGCTTCGTGACGGCGGACGCCTCGTCTTCCACGACATCTTCGCGGGCGAGGGAGGCGACCTACGCTTTCCCGTCCCCTGGGCCTGCCGGCCCGAGATCAACTTCTTGTTGCCTTCCGCCGAGCTTCGCGACGTTCTCGAATCACGCGGCTTTCGAGTGCGGCACTGGGCGGACAAGACCGAGCCGTCCCTCGATTGGTTTCGAGCCGCGCTTGAGCGCGCTCGTTCGGGCGGGCCACCCGCCGTCGGAATCCATCTGCTGATGGGCGACGACGCTCCCGAGAAACTCCGCAATATGGCCAAGAACCTCGAAGAGCAGCGCCTCGTCGTCCTTCAGGCTGCTCTCACTAAGGCTCCCGCGGGATGACGCTCACCATGCCTGGACCCATGAGGCGACCATGATTCTCCCCATCGGCGACCAGCCGAACCCGACCGGCTTCACACCCGTAGTGAATTATCTTCTCATCGCCGCGAACGTCGCGATCTTCGTGCTGGTGACGTTTCCTCTGAGCTCGCAGCCGGCCGATCCCGCCGATCCGATACTGCGGGAGTACACCCGGGTCGTAGAGCAGAACCTGCCTCCCGGTGTGGATATCGGACAGGCCGTGCGCCAGGTCTCCGCCTACGACCTCTTCGTCTTTTCCTACGGCTATCGGCCCATCGAGCCCTCCATCGTGACGCTCTTCACCGCGATGTTCCTCCACGGCGGTCTCATGCACTTGTGCGGGAACATGTTGTTCCTGTGGATCTATGGGGACAACGTGGAGCACCGTCTCGGACGAATCCGCTATCTCGTGTGGTATCTCGTTACGGGTGCCGCGGCCACGTTATTCCACGCCGTCTTCGCGAGCGACTCGCCGATCCCTCTCGTCGGCGCGTCGGGTGCCATCTCGGGCGTACTCGGTTTCTACTTCCTGTGGTTTCCCCATAATCAAGTGCGGTTGTGGGTCGTCTTCTTCCCCTTCTTCATGAAAGTCTTTCTCGCGCCGGCGCGATGGGTGCTTGGCTTCTACATCATTATCAGCAACATCCTTCCGTTTCTGGCGACGGCGGGACAGGGCTCGGGAGTTGCCTACGGAGCGCACATCGGAGGGTTTCTCGCGGGAGCCGCGGTCGCATGGGTGACAGACCGTCGAGGTGCCGCGGCAAGTCCGAACGAGTATGGAGCGAAGCCTCATCCGGTGAGAGAGCCGAAGAGCGCCGGCGAGCTCATCGGTGGCGCGATGGCGCGAGGGGACTACGACGCGGCGGCGGAGAGCTACTTCGAGATTCCCGCCGAGCGTGCCAAGGGGCTCCTCGGTGCAAACGACTCCATCGCGCTCGGGAACTGGCTCGCGAAAAACGGCCATCCACGTGCGGCGCTCATTATCTACCAACGACATCTGCGGGATTTTCCCCGAGGGCCCGGTAGCGCCGAGGCGCACGCCTACGCGGGGTTGATCCAGCTACATGCCTTCAAGGAGCCCACGGCCGCCTACCAGCATCTCGTCGAAGGGCTCGACTACGATCCTCCGGCGGAGCTCGAGGCGATGATCAGGAAAGCGCTTGCCGAGATCTCGGCGATCCAGAAGTTTCGGGTGCCGCGGTACCGTCACTAGGTGCTCACTGCCGTCGGGCCCCAGTGACGCCTCTTGACATGTTTGCGACATATCGTTAGAGTCGTCTTCCCAACAGAGCGGGCGTTACTTAACGGCTGCTCGTAGAATGACGTCGTGCTAAGCGCACTCACATGGTTGCGGTCCGCTGCTGCGATGGCTCTTCCCCCCTGACCGAAACTCGGAGCCGAATCGTTGCGCGAGGGGGACGGAATTGGAAGGACAGGCGAAATTTGCGAGATCGTAGGCGGCCGGAGGCCGATCGGAATAAACTCGATGGGGGGGGATCCAGGGTGTTTCGACGTGGACAATTCAGCGCTTTGGGTACCGTCTGCATCGCGCTTTGGGCCACGGCCTGTACGCAGGACCAGGGACTGACGGGGTCGCGGCCAGTACTGGCGCAGGCTATCGAGTGGGACATGGGGCCGCTCGGTCCGCCGGTTCGCAGCGACGTGCGCGAGGTTGTGCCAGATCTTGCGCGGCTGTCAATGCAGTTCGCGCAGAACCGGGGTCAGATGGACCCGCGGGTCCGCTTCATGTCACGAGGGCGCGGCTACCAGTTGTTCCTCACCAACTCCGAGGCCGTGCTGGTTCTGCGGGGCAACCGCCCACGGACCGAGGAACCGAAAGCACAGTACGGCACGGTCCCGATACCTGAGGTGGACGGGGACAAAGCAATTTTCGCATGTCCCTAGTCGGCGCCCTGACTCCCGAAAGCGTGCGCGGCTCGCAGGCTCTTTCCACCCGCGTCAACTATCTTCGTGGCAGCGATCCGTCACGGTGGCAAAAGGCCGTTCCTACTTTCGCCAGGGTGGAGTACGCGAAGGCCTATCCCGGCATCGATCTCGTTTACTATGGCAACCAGCAGCGCCTCGAGTACGACTTCAAAGTCAGAGCAGGAGCCGACCCCTCGCAACTCACGCTAGGTTTCGATGGGGCTGAACGCATCGAAGTGGACGACAGCGGAGATTTGGTGCTGGCTACACGGGCCGGTGAAGTCGTTCTGCACGCGCCGGTGGTCTACCAGGAAATCGACGGTGAGCGCCGACCCGTGGACGGAGCCTGGGCGTTGCGCGACGAGGGTCGCGCGGGATTCACTCTGGGCCACTACGATGTGGCCCAGCCACTGATCATTGATCCTGTATTGGAATTCTCCACCTACCTGGGCGGTAGCGGCTCCGAGGATGCGCTCGACAACATGGGCGTTGCTCTGGACGCGTCGGGTAACATCTATATCGCCGGCACGACGGATTCGGCCGATTTTCCCACCACGGGAGACATTCAGGATCAGTTCGTGGCCATCACCGACGCCTTCGTGGTGAAGCTGGACCCATCCGGCTCGCAGACCTTGTACGCGACCTACCTTGGCGGTGACGGACTGGACTCGGGTCAGGCCGTCGCCGTCGACGAAGACGGCAATGCCTACGTTGGAGGGTTCACCAGCTCTACCGACTTCCCCACGCTGGCACCGCTTCAGGGGACTAGTGGCGGAGATTTCGACGGATTCGTGGCGAAGCTGGATCCCACGGGATCTTCGCTCGTTTACTCCACTTACATCGGCGGGAGCGGCCGCGACTTCGTGCTCGGGATCGACGTCGACGACGTGGGCCAGGTGTACATGACCGGTGACGTCGAGTCGGTGGATTTTCCGACGCTTAATCCGCTGCAGCCGGTCTGGGGTGGCGTGTGGGACGCCTGGGCGGCGAAGCTGACGGCGTCAGGTGACGTGCTCGCCTACTCCACCTATCTGGGCGGCAGCTTCGCGGATTCCGGCCTGGACATCAAGGTAGACGCGAACGGATTCGTCTACGTCGCCGGTTTTACGATCTCCTCGGATTTTCCAACCGCGAACGCGTTCCAGGATGTCAGTGCGGGTGACGTCGAGGCCTACGTGCTCAAGCTCACGCCCGATGGCTCCGCTTTCGTCTACTCCACCTTTCTGGGAGGGGACAACACCGACCGCGCCCTGGGGATCGACGTTGACAACTTCGGAAATGCCTACGTTGTCGGCGACAGCCATGACGAGACGTTTCAGCTCGCTCGTGCGCGCCCCGAGCGCCATGCGAATATCGAGCTCTCGTCGTCTCGGGCTCGCGGTGTGCGACAAGACGCCGCACAACCCGATGAGCGCCATCGCGAGGCCTGTGACACCGAAGGTTCCGAGCAAGCTGAGACTGAATCGTTCTGGCGCGACTGAACGACCGTGCCGTCTCGCGCTCAAGGTCTCCAACGCCGACGCGGATCCGGAATTTTCCGACTACCTGGACGCACTCGCCGAGCGCCATGCCCGCTGTCTCGTCGCCGGCGCCGCGGTCCAATTGCCGGCTGGTGCTGCCGGGTCGAGTCTACCGCCGACAACCTGGTCTTTATGGCGGGCTGCCTCTGGGGCTACTTGCTCGCCGATGCCGACCGCTACGGCTCAGCGCGTGGATGCGGTCCCGGAGGGGAACATGACGAAGCAAGCCATTGGTCCGATCGCTACATTGGTCACGGCTCTAGCCGTCTTCTACGGGAGCTCCGCGCTCACCCAAGGACTTTCTTCGATGCGCGCGAAAGCTCTGGGCGTGCCCTATAGAGGGGTCACGACTGACGGCAACGTCCTAAGCGACCTTTTTTCGATCCGCGCGTCGGGAGTCTCTACGGCTCCGGTGAAGGGCGCAGCCGAGGAATTTCTTGGGGGACTCACGAAGGAACAGCACGCCAAGACGGTCTACGCCGTCGACGATATCGAATGGAGAAGGTGGGACAACGTCCACCGCGCACCTCGTCAAGGAGTCCGCTTCGGCGAGATGAACGAGGCGCAGCGTGAGCTGGCCTATGGGCTCCTGCGCGCGAGCTTGAGCGCGAAGGGTCTCGAGAAGAGTCGCAACGTGATGCGCCTGAACGAGCATCTCGCCGAGCTCACCTCGAAGCGCGACGAGTATGGCGAGGGACTCTACCACTTGACCGTGATGGGGGAGCCCTCGGAGACGAAGCCCTGGGGCTGGCAGCTCGACGGTCACCACCTCGCGATCAACTACTTCGTGCTCGGAGATCAGGTCGTAATGACCCCGGCCTTCATGGGCTCGGAGCCGGTCGAAGCACTTTCGGGAAAATACATTGGAGTCAGGGTCATGCAGGAGGAGCAGGACCAAGGCCTCGCGCTCATGGAGGCCCTGAGCCCCGAGCAGCAAAGCCGAGCGATTCTTTCGACAGAGAAAACACGTGTCAACGCGCTCGCACAGGCCTACAACGACAATTTGGTGCTCGACTATGCGGGGATTCCGGCCAGTGAGCTCACGCCCGAGCAGCGCTCTTCGTTGCGCGCCGTGATCGAGGAGTACGTCGGGAACATGGACGACGGGCACGCAAAGATCCGTATGGGAGAAGTCGAAGCTCATCTCGACGCGACCTACTTCGCGTGGATCGGCGACACGGGCCCCGACTCCGTCTTCTACTACCGCGTGCACAGCCCCGTCATTTTGATCGAGTTCGACCATCAGGGGCCGATCGCCCTGGAAGGCCCCCGAGTCGCGAGCCGTCGGCACGTACACTCGGTCGTGCGTACTCCGAACGGCAACGACTACGGAAAGGACTTATTGCGGCAGCACTACGAGGCTCACCAGAACGACCGCGAGCACGGCCACTTGCACTGACGCTCAGCGGCCTAGGGGGGGCTAGTGATAAGTATGCTCGTCTGCACCATGAGCGAAGAAGCTATCGAGAGGGCCTGGGGCCTCCTGTCGGACGAACGCTATGAGGACGTCATCGAGACCCTTCAGGACGTGGACGATCGGGACGCGTTGTTTCTCACGGCTCTGGCGCTCTACGAGCTCGGGGAGCTTTCAGAAGCCCTCGCCCGTTGTACCGATGCGCTGTCCGGGGGGGATTGGGCCGCACCCTACCAGCTGCGGGCACTCGTCTGTCTTTCTTCGGCGGAGCTCGAACGAGCTCTCGAGGCTTCTCGGCGCGCCGTCGAGATCGAGCCCGACTCGGCCGATGCCCATCATGCGGTCGGCCTCGTCCTCTCGCATTTGGGAAGGCTTCCCGAGGGCGATGCTTCGTTTCTGCGTGCATCCGAGCTCGATCCCGACGTCTACTTCGTTCCGCGCCGCCTCGCCGCCGCGGCGTTCGATGCCGCCGTCGAGGAAGCCCTTTCCATGCTGCCTCGCGAATTCCGAGATTACATGGAGAACGTCGAAATCGCGGTCGAGAACGTGCCCAGCCGCGAGCTCATCCTCGACGGCTCCGACCACGACGACTTGGGCCTCTATCACGGCGCGACGATTCAGACCGAGGAGACGGGCCTGCCGGATCGCATCCTCCTCTTTCAGCGCAACCTGGAGAACATCTCCCCGGATCGCGAAACTCTCATCCGGGAGATCGGGGAGACCCTGTTTCACGAGGTCGGCCACCACATGGGATTGGAAGAGGAAGATCTCGAGCCCTGAGACAAAACGAAATGACCGCGAGCTCTCCACGTCGAAAGCGACGACTCGCATCATCCCTGGCCACGGGGAGCTCGCGACGCCGGACGACCTGCGGGCCTATCGCAACATGCTCTTCACGGTCAGAGGGCGCGTTGCGACCGTGATCCGCGGAGCAGCTAGTTCTTGACAACTTCCGTTCGTCCTTGGGCGGCGACGAGCCTGCCCGAGTGGAGGACTACCGTGCAAGCGTGAGAGGGGCGGTCGAGCGCGCCTATCGAGAGCACGCTTGCGCTGATCGATCGAGACAAGATGGGTGCGGTCAAACTCGTGAAGGAGCTATCAAGAAGGGGGGCGAGATGGAAAATCCTGGCCAGAGGGTGTTCGACCTGAGTGAGGCCTTCGTTCATCTCGAAGACGGTGGAGGGGCGGAGTCGATGGAGCTGACGCCGTCGTTTTGGCAGGAGCTCATGTCGGGCGAGCGGGCAGTGTCGGGCTGGCTCGTCGGTCGCACACACATGGCGGCGGACGCTCCGAACTGGGAGATGCACCCACGAGGCAAGGAGCTTCTATACCTTCTATCGGGTGCTATCGACCTCGTTCTCGAACTCGAGGTGGGTGAGCGTATCGTCGCGCTTCGGGCCGGTGGAGCTTGTCTCGTGCCGCGCGGGGTATGGCATCGTCAGATCGTTGTGGAGCCCGGGGATCTGGTTTTCATGACCTACGGCACTGGTACCGAGCACCGCCCCGTCGAGCCCGACGCGGCCTAGACCAAATAGCTGGCGTGGCGACGAGACACTAGCCTAGCCGGTGAACCCGTCTGGCCACGACGTTAGTCGACCGCGCAAGATCTCAACGTTTTCGTCGATCGGGCGGCTCGTGTCCAGAACGACGTGCTCGGAATCGGGCAGCTCTTCGACAGGCTCGAAGCGGCTTACGAAGGCGTCGAGGATCTCGAGCCGCCCATCACTGACACCCGTCGTGCGCTCGCGCTCGCGAAGCCGGGCCCGCGAGACGGGCGGGTCGACCCGACATTCGACGAAGACGAATGGAACTCCGTGGCGTTCGGCAAGTGCTCTGGCCTCCGTTCGCATCGAGGCCGCGCGAAAGCTCGCGTCCAGAACGACGGGGCGGCGAGAGACGAGGACCGACTCGGCCCTCCGAAAAAGCTCGCTGTATACGGTTTCGGTAAAACCAGGTGAATAGGCACTTTGCCAGGCCGCTTCGCGTAGCGGGGTCTGGGCGCCGACTCCTGCCAGGTGCTTTCGCGTCCGATCTGCGTCCACCGCAGGCGCGCTCGACATCCTGGCGATGCGCTCGGCCACAGTGGTCTTCCCCGAGGCGATCTGGCCTACCACGGCGACCACGCTGGGCGGCAGGAGACTCCGCCTCTCGGACGCGAGAGCGAGGAGGAAATAGCGACGAGCCTCGTCGGAGGCACGCTCCTTTGAGAGGTGGTCGGCGGATGGGTCCGAAGCGACGATCGATGCGATCTTGCCCCTGACGAAAGCGCGGTAACTCTCGTAGAAATTGACGAGAGGATACAGGTCGTAGTCGTTGGCCTCGCGCGCATAAATGGCGAGAAATCGCTCCGCGAGGTCGACGCGCCGGTGCCACGCGAGGTCCATCGCGAAGAAAACGACGTCGGCGCAGACGTCGCCCCAGCGAAACCGATCGTTGAACTCGATGCAGTCGATGACGGTTGGTGAGCCTGCATCATCTATGTAGACGTGCTCGAGACGCAGATCTCCGTGACCGTCACGGATACGTCCCGTCTCGACGCGCTGCTCGAAGCGTTGTGCCTGATCGACGAGGAACGCACGTTGCCAGTTCTCGACCTCGGCGACCTGGCGCGGTTCGAGGTAGTCGTCGATGGCGCCAGCGACCTGCTGGAAGTTCTCTTCCACGTTCTCGCGGATGATCGCGATCGAACCGAAGGGAGCCGCGTCGGGGGGCGGTTCGACGTCGTGGAATCGTGCGAGCCTCGTCGCGAGCCGCTCGAGGTGCGACTCGTTGAGTCGGTCGTCCTCGAGCCTTCGGTCCGCGCGTTCCGAGTCGGCGAGCCTCCTCATGTGAACGGCCCAGTCGACGATGTCGCCCTCGCCCTCGATTCGGTGGTGTCCCGAGGCGTCGCGCCGAACCGGCACGACCGCGACATAGACGTCTTCCGCGAGACGGCGGTTCAGCTCGAGCTCCGCCTCACAAGCCTCGCGACGCTTCTCCAAGGTCGAAAAGTCGAGAAAGCCCATCGAAACGGGCTTCTTGACCTTGTAAGCGTCCCGATCCGTCAGAAAAACCCATGAAATATGGGTCTCTCGGAGCTCGGCACCGGTCTCGAGCAGGTCGTCTTTGATGGCTCCCATGGGCTCGCGAGGCGATCCTATCAGAGCTCACGCTTTGCGGGTCGAAGGCGGCCGTCTATAATGCCGACACTCGACCCAAAACGGCACCATGGCATCGACGACAGTCAGGACGTTATTCGACGAGGAGTTTCTCAAGAAGCTCGAGTACTTGAAGCTCGTCTCCAACCGCATGGTTCCGGGACAGCTCCGAGGCGAGCATCGGGCCAGGAAGAAGGGCACCGGTATCGAGTTCTCGGACTATCGACCCTACGTAGGTGGAGACGACACCAAGGACGTCGATTGGAAAGCTTTCCTGCGCCTCGACAAGCTCATCATTCGCATCTTCGACGAGGAGGCCGACCTTCCCATCTATCTTTTCGTCGACTCGAGCGCCTCGATGCGGTTCGGCGAGCCTTCCAAGTTCGACTACGGGCGCAAGGTCGCGGCTGCCCTCGCCTATATCGGTCTGCTGAACCAGGATCGTATCAGCGTCATCGGCTACGCGGACGAGGTCGCACAACAGATCGCTTCCAAGAGAGGCCGCAACCAGATATGGCGCATCTTCAGTTTCCTCGACCGAATGGAATCGATCGGAGAGACGTCTCTTCACAAGGCTTTTCGCACCTTCTTCGGGACCAGACGTCGTCGCGGGCTCGTCGTTGTCGCCTCGGACTTCATGGATCCAGACGGCTACGAAGCCGCGTTCGATTTCATTCGACTCTTTCGTCACGACATCTTCAACCTACATATCCTCAGTCCCGAGGAGGTTCGTCCGCAGTTCCCGGACGAAGCCATGCTCGTGGATTCCGAAAGCGGTGCCTCGCAGCGTCTTCGCATGTCGCCGGGCCTCCTCGCCGCCTACCAACGCGAGATGAACGGTCTCGAGAGCGGGATCGAGGCCTATTGCTCGCGCTATGGCTGGGGATACGTGAGAACCGAAACCTCCATCCCGTTCGAGGACCTGATTATCCAGATATTCAAACAGGACCGTTTTCTCCGTTGAGTCGATGACCTTCATCTCCTTGAGCCTCGTTCAAGGGCTTCTGCTCTTACTGGCGACAGCAATCTCCATCTTTCTTCTCTACTGGTTGAAACCGCCGCCACAGCGGGTTGTCGTACCCTCGACGATCATCTGGCAGCGCGTTCTCAGAGAGCGAAAGCGGCGTTCGGATTTCTGGCGATGGCTCGTTTCACTCGTCATTGCCTTGACCGTAGGGCTCGCCCTCGCTTCCGCCATCGGAAGGCCGGAGCTCGAGGCGCTTTCGGGCCGCGCACGGCGGCTGGCGGTGGTCGTCGACAACTCACCGACGATGGGTGCTCGTATCGCTTCCGGGGGAACCCGCTGGGCGCGCACCCTCGAGATCGCCGAAAGCTTCCTTCGAGAGGGGAGTGCCGGGAGCGAGTACCTCGTCGCCGATACGGCCGGACAGCTCGTTTCGACGGGATTCACGGGTCGGCGTTCGGCACTCGAACAGCTCGAGTCGCTGCGGGTCTCCCTGCGCGAGACGACCAGTTTTCCCGCGGGTGACCCGCTCGCGTTCGTCGATGAGACGACGGAAGTATTCTTCATCACCGACGGCGTCATGGTGCGATCGGTGCCGCCGGGCGTCGTGACGATCCCCGTCTTCGAGCCCGTCGACAACGTAGGTATTACGGCTTTCGATCTGCGATCGGTACCCGCTGAGGCGACGCGTTACGAGGCCTTCCTCGAGCTCCACAACCACTCGGTCGACGCGAAGCGGGTCGCGGTCCAGATCGACGGCGCCGGTGGCGAATCGATCCAGCGTACGGTGCTGCTCGAGCCCGGCCAGGTCCTCGGAGATATGCTCGAGCTCGAACGGTACCTCGCCGGCCCGGTGCGCGTATTGATCGATGCGCCCGGGGATGGCTTTGCTCTGGACAACGTCGCCTACGCCTACCTTGGAATGCCGCGGCGCGTGCGGGGCGTCCTCGTGACAGAAGGCAACGACTACCTCGAAACTTCGCTAGGACTCGATCCCCGGGTCGCTCTGGAGGTCGTGAACCCGGGCAAGCTGTCCGCCGGCGAGCCGCCAGACTTCTACGTTTTCGATCGTTTCGCTCCGGCGGAGCCGCCCGAGGTGCCGGCGCTTCTTTTCCGCCCCACGTCGGCCAGGTGGCTGCCGGCGCATTCGGGCTCTGAGCCCGAGGATCGCCTCCTTCGGGGAATCGAGGGCGAGCACGCAATCATGGCGCACGTATCCTTCACGGACGTTGTCGTGGACCGGACTCTCGCGGTGACCCTGGGAGACGAGGAGCGCGTCGTCGCGGGAACGCCCGAGGAGCCCCTCGTGATCGTCTCAGAGCGGCCAGCGCGCTGGATCGAGGTAACCTTCGATCTGGGTTCCTCCAACCTGGCGCTCCAGACGGGCTTTCCCATTTTCCTGACGAATGCCGTGAACTGGTTGACGGGGCGGGATGTACTGACGACTTCGCTCGGACAAGTCACCGTACCGATCGCGCGCGCCACCGTGACCGACATTTCGGGTCAGAACGTGGCCGCGAGGTTCGTGGGCGACGAGACGTCTTTTTCGCCAAACGGCCCCGGTCTTTTCGCGGTGCATGGATCGGGCGGTACGGTCATGGTAGCCGCCAATCTGACGAGCCCGCGCGTCTCCGCAGTCAACGATTCGATGCTCGGCGAGGCGAGCGAGAGCCACGGAGCCGAGCGCTACCCTATCGGCGCGGTGAGCGGGTCCGAGCTGTGGCCCTTGCTGGTTCTCGTCGCGCTGGTGCTCCTCCTCGTCGAGTGGTGGACCTATCATCGCCGGATGACGGTATAGTCTCCTAGCCTATGTCTCTACCCATTCGCGTACGCGTCGCGCCATCGCCAACGGGCGATCCCCACCTGGGCACCGCCTACCAGGCTCTTTTCAATCTGGCATTCGCTCGGAAACACGGCGGCACTTTCATCCTACGCATCGAGGATACGGACCGAGCGCGCTCGACGAAGGATTCGGAGCGCGCGATCCTCGAATCGCTGAACTGGCTGGGCCTGAGCTGGGACGAAGGTCCCGACGTCGGTGGACCCTGCGCACCCTATCGTCAAAGCGAGCGGCTCGGGATTTATCGGGAGCACGTCGATCGTTTGCTCGAGGCGGGTCACGCTTATCGCTGCTTTTGCACCAGGGAGAGGCTCGAGGCCATGCGTGCCGAGCACCGAGACCAGAAGACCTTCCCAGGCTACGACCGACGTTGCCGTGATCTCGAAGGAGAGGCATCGAAGTCCCGAGCCGTGAAGGGAGAAGCGCAGGTCGTCCGGATGAAGATTCCCGTCGAGGGAGATTGCGTCATGCATGACTTGCTCCGCGGCGAGATCGTCAAGGACTGGGCATCGATCGACGATCAGGTCGTTCTGAAATCGGACGGCTTTCCGACCTATCACCTCGCAAACGTCGTCGACGACCACTTGATGGGCGTGAGTCACGTCATTCGCGGCGAAGAGTGGATCAGCTCGGTTCCCAAACACTTGAAGCTCTATGAGTACTTCGGATGGGAGCCGCCGGTGTTTTGCCACTTGCCGCTGTTGCGGAACAACGACAAGAACAAGTCAAAGCTGTCGAAGCGGAAGAACCCCACCTCGATTAACTACTATCGTCGGGCGGGCTTTCTTCCGGAGGCAGTCGTAAACTTCATGGGTATGTTCGGATGGACTCGAGCAGAAGGTGACGAGAAGTTCACCTTCGACGAGTTCGTCGAGCATTTCGACATCGAGAGTCTCTCGCTCGGCGGCCCCGTCTTCGACGTCGAGAAGCTTCGTTGGCTGAACGGACGCTACATACGGGAAGACTACGACACGGAGGCGCTCCTGTTTGCGCTTCGGGTGTGGGCTCTCGATGAACAACAGCTTCGACGGATCGTCCCGCTCGCGCAGCCCCGTCTCGAGACGCTGTCCGACTGGGGTTTTCTCACCGCGTTCTTCTTCGCCGATTCAGTGCCGCTTCCTCTTCAAGAGCTCACTCTCAAGGGCAAGAGTCCCGAAGATCTGGCCGGCGTTCTTCAAATGGCGGTTTGGCGCTTCGAGGACCTTCCGCACTTCGGCCACGAGGAGATCGAGGCGGCTTTCCGGGAGCTCTCCGAGAAGCTCGACATCAAACTGCGCGACTTGAGCCGCCCATTCTACGTCGCTACCTCCGGCTCCAAAGCTTCGACGCCCCTGTTCCCATCGCTTTCGATCCTCGGTTTGGACCTCGTCCGGATGCGGCTGCGCCGTGCCGTCGAAGCGCTCGGCGGACTCTCGACGAAGAAGACGAAGGCTTTGGAGAAAGAGTACCGGAACCTCTTCGCGCATTTGCCGCAGTAATCATGGACTACAAGACCGCCAGCGCGACCGTTCGGAAATACGGGTTGCGCATTCTCGTCGCAGCGGAAGGCGAGATCGCGCTCGTCGCCGTCGGGAGCAAGGACGCCGGGCCGCTCTGCGAGGTGAAAGAGTTTTCCGTCACCGCTTTCGTGAGAAAGAAACGAACGAAAAAGGAATTGAAGAGCAGGGGAGTGGAGCCGTTCGACAAACTCTTCACGAAGACGGTCGCTGGGCCCCCTCCTGCGAAAACGGACCACGATGTCGTCGAGTGCGGCTCGGCTTTCGAACCGCTAATGCCGGCACCGCGCCGAGGTCTCTATGGCGGCAACCCACCGGTGCTGAACGCGCAGAAATGGTTCTCGGCGCTGCGCTCCGGAATCGGGATCACTAATCCGACGGGAGCCCACCCGAGAGGTTTGAGCGTGGGCACGCTCGGGTTCTTCCTGGAGCGACCGGGTGGCAAACGCTACCTCGTTTCGAACAATCACGTGATCGGCCGCTCGAACGAGGCGAAGTCGGGGGAGTCCGTCGTACAGCCCGGAATGCTCGACCTCACCGGGCTCGAGCTCCAGCTCATGAGCTCTCTGTCGAAGCTGAGGTCCCAGACCGAGGTCGCCAAAGTCGAAGCTTTGGTGCCTCTGGAGTTTCGCGACGAGCAGACTATCCCGACGAACCGCGTCGATGCGGCGATGGCTGAGCTCACGGGCTCAGGAAGGAAGCTCTCCGAGCTCGCGCGGCTCACCTATGGCGGTAGTCTTTGAGGGGTGGCGCCTGCCTATCGCGTTGATTCGAACGGTTCCGTACAAGGCTCCGCTCGCGTCTATAAGGTGGGCCGGACGACAGGCTATACGGAAGGCCGGGTCGTGGCTCTCGCCGGTACGGCGTTCGTGCCCTATCCGGGTGGCGAGGGCTTCTTCTCCGATCAGATCGTCATCCAAGCGACGGACGACAACGTCGGCCCCTTCAGCGACCGCGGCGACAGCGGGAGCGGTGTCCTCAACGATCGCCACGACCTTGTGGGGTTACTCTTCGCGGGAAGTGAGCAGCAGACGCTCGTCAATCCGATCGCTCACGTCTTGCGAGAGCTCCGCGAAGCTTCCGGGATCGACGACCTGAGGGTCGTCACCGTTTGACTCATGAGCCGCCGCCCGACGCCCGAGGAGCTCACGGCCCTCTTGCGGGACCACGCCGAGCTGTTGCACGCGCGGCTGGGACTTCGGACGGCGCAGTTCAGAATCCCGACCGACGGTCGAGGTTTACACGTGAAGGTTTCCGTACGACCCGGTGAGAAGAGCCGACTGCCTCGAAGCGTCGATCTGGACATCGAGGCGGAGACGCTCCGGATCCCGCTCGAAGTCGTGGAGGATTACGAGGACTTCGAGCCCCTTTGAACGACTCTAAATCCATGTTCGCCAGAATCGTAAGAGAGCCGCTGTTCCAATTCCTCCTCGTGGGCGCGATTCTGTTCGTGCTCTTCGCCGCGGCCGGCCGCGAGTCCACCGAAGATACCGCCATCGTGATTGACACGGACGACATCCGGCTGCTATCCGAACGGTGGGCCATGCAGTGGCATCGATCGCCCACGGACGAGGAGCTTCGGAACCTGGTGGACGGACTCGTCCGAGAGGAAGTCCTCTATCGTGAAGCTCTCGCGCTCGGGCTCGACCGGGATGACACAGTTGTTCGCCGGCGCCTCGTCCAGAAGGTGGAGTTTCTCATCGCGGATACCGTGTCCTTGGAGCCGGCGAACTTCGAGCTCCAGGCGTACTTCGATGCCAATGCCGAAACATATCGGCAGCCGGCACGCGTCTCGATGACCCACATTTATCTGAATCCCGACGAGCGTGGAGCTTCAATCGAGGAGGATGCGCGTCGCTTGCTGGAATCGTTGCGAGCGGCAAACCTCGAGCGTGCCGAGGACCATGGCGACCGCTTCATGCTCGGCCACGACTACACGTCGGCAAGCCCAGCCGCACTCGACCGGGACTTCGGCACCGGCTCCTCGTCCTCGAGGAGGTTCGGGAACGGGTACTCGTCGACTATATGGGCGAGCGCCGCCGGCAAGCGTACGAAGAGACTTACGAGAGGCTCCGCCAGCGATACGACATCCGCATCGAATAGCAGGTCGTGCCCTCTCCCTTTGGGAGAGGTATATGGAACCAAACCTTTCGCTCGTCCGTATCATCTATAGAAGCCGAGACAGGAAGGTTGCATGTCCATTCTCAAGCGGATCCTGGGTAAGAGCGAAAAGCCCAAGCAGCGCGTGCATATCTGCGTCGAATGCGGCATGCCTGTGGCCGAGCACAAGGATTGGTGTGCCATCCTCCGTCAGCAGCAGGCCATGAGTAAGAGCCCGATGTCCTTGAGTCCGTAGCACCCTCGCCAGCTGGGGCTCTGCGCGTTAAGATCGTGTCGATGCCCTCATTTCGTGCGGCCGTCGTTCAGGCCGCCTCTGTCGTTTTCGACCGAGACGCTTGTCTGGAGAAGCTTGCCTCCCTCACGCAAGACGCAGCGTCCCGGGGTGCCGAGCTCGTCGTATTCCCAGAGGCCTTCGTTCCCGGCTATCCCCGCGGGCTCGACTTCGGCGCGAAGGTCGGGAGCCGCACCGAAGCCGGCCGGGAGCTCTTTCAGCGCTACTTTGAAAGCTCCGTCGACGTTCCCGGTGAGGCCACGGCCCGGATGGGCGAAACGGCTCGCGAATCGGCCGTACACCTGGTCGTGGGTGTCGTCGAGCGGGACGGCGGAACCCTCTACTGCTCCGTCCTCTTCTTTTCTCCTCAGGGAAAGCTGCTCGGAAAGCACCGAAAGGTGATGCCCACGGCGAGCGAGAGGCTGATCTGGGGCTTTGGAGATGGCTCGACCTTGCCGGTTCTCGAAACTCCTCTCGGCAAGCTCGGGGCCGTGATCTGCTGGGAGAACTACATGCCCCTGCTGTGGGCGACGATGTACCGGAAGGGTATCGAGCTCTATTGCGCCCCCACCGCCGATACGAGAGATCGCTGGCTCGCGACCATCCGCCACATCGCGCTCGAAGGACGTTGTTTCGTGCTCTCCTGCTGCCAGTTCCAGCGGAAGAGCGATCTTCCCGGAGACTACCCCGCCTACGAGAGCGAGGCGCCCGGCGACGTGGTCACGCGCGGCGGTAGCGCGATTGTCTCGCCCTCCGGCCATGTGCTCGCCGGACCCGACTACGAAGGTGAGCGTATTCTCACCGCGGAGGTAGACCTGGGCGAGATCGTTCGAGGGAAGTACGATTTCGACGTGTCGGGGCACTGCGCCCGTCCGGACATCTTCCGCCTCCAAGTGAACGAGGAGTCGCTACAATAGGGAAGATGACAGAGCGCGACAAGCAGCGGCAGGGCGAGGTCCTGGAGAAGACTCGCCAGAAGACGGACAAGCCCAAGCTCTACAAGGTCATCCTTCATAACGACGACTATACGACGATGGACTTCGTCATCATCGTCCTGGAGTCCATTTTCAAGAAGTCGCCGGCCGAAGCTTACCGCGTCATGATGCACGTGCATACGCGCGGCGCGGGTATCGCGGGCGTCTACGCCTACGAGGTCGCGGAGACCAAAGTCGCCCTCGCTCATGACTACGCGAAGGAAGCGGGACACCCGCTCCGTTGTAGTATGGAACCGGAGTAACCAAGAGCCCAAATGTTTACGACGAATCTAGAAATGGTGTTGAGCGTCGCCTTTCGAGAGGCGGACTCGAGACGGCACGCCCATCTGACGCTAGAGCACCTGCTCTTCGCCATCGCCCACGATCCGAAGGGCGAGGAGGTCCTTGTCGCCTGCGGTGTCGACCTCGAGTACCTTCGAGGGGAGCTCAAGCGCTACCTCGAAGAGTCCATCGAGCTTTTCGCCAAGGACTCCGACGACGAGCCGATCCAGACTATTGCGTTCCAACGCACGCTTCAGAAAACGGTTCTACACGTCCAGAGCTCGGGAAAGAGCGAAGCGGATATCGGAGACGCGCTCGCGGCGCTGTTGCAGGAGAGTCGCTCCTACGCCGCGAAACTTCTCGACAGGCAGGGCGTCACCCGCCTCGATATCTTGAATTTCATCTCTCACGGGATTACCAAGGTTCCGCAGGTGCCGAGCGGAGGAGACGCGGCTCCCGCCGGTGACGGTGACGAAGAGGCGCCCCGAGGCCTATCCGACCCCTTGTCGGCCTTCACCTCCAATCTCACCGATCGCGCCAAGGCCGGCGTGCTCGACCCTCTCATCGGCAGAGACGCCGAGATGCGGCGTGCCCTAGAGGTGCTGTGTCGCCGCCGGAAGAACAATCCCGTCTTCGTCGGAGACGCCGGAGTGGGGAAAACGGCTCTCGTCGAAGGATTGGCCCAGAGGCTCGTGTCGGATGACGTGCCCGAGATTCTCAAGGGAGCGGAAATCTTCGCGCTCGACTCGGGCGCGCTTCTAGCGGGCACCCGCTATCGGGGTGACTTCGAGGAGCGGTTCAAAGCCGTCATGGCCGCGCTCGACAAGCGAGACAAGCCGATTCTCTTCATCGACGAGCTCCACACCATGGTGGGTGCCGGCGCAACCTCGGGCGGTACGATGGATCTTGCGAATCTCGTGAAGCCCATTCTGACCGAAGGCAAAGTGCGCCTCGTGGGCTCGACGACGTTTGACGAGTTCAAGCACCTCGAAAAAGATCGGGCCCTTCATCGAAGACTCCAGAAGATCGCCGTCGACGAACCTTCGTTCGAGGACGCGGTCAGGATCCTCGAGGGGCTCCGTTCGCGATACGAGGATCATCACGAGGTCGTTTACGAAAAGGCTGCACTCGAGTCCGCCGTGCGTCTCGCCCAGCGTCACTTGAGAGAGCACTGTCTGCCCGACAGCGCCGTCGACGTGATCGACGAGGCGGGCGCCATGCTTCGCCTGAACCGAAAGACGGCCAAGGACGGACCCGAAGAGGCGCGGGCGAAAGTCGACGTCGCCGAGATCGAGCGCATCGTCGCGCGCATCGCGCGGATTCCGGAAAAACAAGCCTCCGTCTCCGACAAAGAGCGGCTGCGCAGCCTCGACGATTCGCTCAAGCGCGTCGTTTTCGGACAGGCAGCCGCGGTCGAGATCGTCGCCCGCGCGATCCGACGCGCCCGAGCAGGCCTCGGGCAACCGGATCATCCCGCCGGGTGTTTTCTCTTCACCGGCCCGACGGGAGTGGGGAAGACGGAGCTCGCCCGCCAGCTCGCCCGCCACCTGGGCAACGAGTTCATTCGCTTCGACATGAGCGAGTACATGGAGAAACACGCCGTGGCGCGCCTTATCGGAGCGCCGCCGGGCTACGTCGGCTTCGATCAAGGGGGTCTGCTCGTCGATGCGGTGCGCCAGCACCCTTACTGCGTAGTGCTTCTCGACGAGATTGAAAAAGCCCATATGGACCTGTTCAACATCTTGTTGCAGGTCATGGATCACGCGACCCTGACCGACAATACCGGTCGCAAGGCGGATTTCCGTCAAGCGATTCTGATCATGACCTCGAACGCGGGCTCACGCGAGATGAGCGCCGAAGGCATCGGCTTCGGCAGCGACCAGGTCAAGGAGGCGCCGTCTCGGGGGAAGAGGGCGATCGAGAAACTGTTCAGCCCAGAGTTCCGCAATCGGCTCGACGCCGTCGTGGGCTTCGACACTCTGAGCGAGGAAGTCATGGAAACCATCGTCGAGAAGTTTATCCTGGAGCTTGAGGCTCAGCTTCGCGAGCAACGGGTGGCCTTTACGCTGTTGCCCGAAGCGACGAGCTATCTTGCCAAGAAGGGATACGATCCCAAATACGGGGCGAGACCCCTCGCCCGGCTCATCCAGGCGGAGGTGCGGGATCCTCTGACCGACGAGATACTCTTTGGGAAGCTCGAGCACGGTGGGACAGTGACGATCGGATTCGACGGTGAGAAACTCACGTTCGACGTCGAGCCACCCGAAGAACCCGCGTCAAAGGAGCCTTCAGAGCGAGCGAAAGCCTAGTTTTCCAGCGCATCGCAGGGTGCAGCCGTAGAGTGACCATGCCCGTCTACCTGCTCGGCGATGAGGTGGCGTTTCCGCCCGTCGACCATGCCGAGAATGGTCTCCTCGCCGTCGGCGGTGACCTGAGCTCCGAGCGTCTCCTGCGCGCCTACGCGGAGGGCATCTTCCCCTGGTACTCCGAAGGAGAGCCCATTTTGTGGCACTCGCCCGATCCCCGCTTCGTGCTCACACCGCCTCAGTTTCGAGTACCACGCAGCCTGCGCCGCGTCGTGCGGGCGCAGCGATTCGAGGTCACTCTGGACCTAGCCTTCGGCGAGGTGATCGACGCCTGTGGAGCGACGCCTCGTCCAACGCAGGGAGGGACCTGGATCACTTCCGAAATGAAGCAGGCTTACGAGGAGCTTCACGCACTGGGGTTTGCGCACTCGGCCGAGGCCTGGGCTCGAGGGGAGCTCGTCGGTGGACTCTACGGCGTTTCGCTCGGGTCGGCCTTCTTCGGCGAGTCGATGTTCGCACACGAGGACCACGCCTCCAAGGTGGCTCTCGTCGCACTCGTCGATCAACTAGCGCGCTGGGGAAACACGCTCATCGACTGCCAGGTCGAGACGGATCACTTGGCGCGCTTCGGCGCCGAGAATTGGCCCCGCGAACGCTATCTCGATGCGCTCGCGGAAGCGCTCGAACGTCCGACGCGTCGAGGCCGTTGGTCGTTCTCGGATCCTTCTATTTGACCAGACGAAGCGCGAAGGGGTACTTGAAGTGCTCTCCCTCGCTTGCCTTGATCGCTCCGATGATCGAGAGCACCGTCGCGAAGATCGCCACGACGAATAACAAAAAGACACCAATGATCACGAAGATCAGAATTCCTGACACGAGGGCGGCGAGAAACATCGTGAGCTGAAAGTTCACGGCTTCTTTGCCCTGCTCGTCGATAAAGGGGTCGTCGTTTTTCTTCACGAGCCAAACGACGAGTGGTCCGAGCAGAAAGCCGATGCCGTTGCCCAGGAGTCCCACGAGCGCGCTCAAGTGACAGAGCATCACCCAAGTGCGAGCGTCTTTGGAAACGGCGGGTGCGCTATCGTTCTCGGTCATGAAAAAGAGTGTATCAGATGCTGGGCTTCGGGGTACTCCTGAGAGCCTCTCGGGCTCGGGGCCCCGATACCTTGCGTTCTACGCAGGCCGACGGGCGTCTTGCGCGGAGTCCTCAAAAAGCCCTTGTACGCGATGACCCTCTCGGGCTCGAAGAGTGCCGCGCTTCTGCGCAGCCCTCAGAGGGTCCTCGATGGTCCGGCGGAGTTATCAAAATAATTGACCTCCCTCCTCAAAGCCGCTTGGACGGCTTCGATACAGTTGATATAGATCGCCTCCGATCGTTTGTCAATGTTTTTCTCGAAAGGGTTGATCAGAATGCAGTGGCGGCGAGCACCCCTCCATCGACGACGAGGTTGGAACCGGTGATCCATCGCGCGCCCTCGGAGGCTAGAAAGAGACAAGCATCCGCGACGTCCTCGGGACTTCCGAGCTCTCCCAATGGGGCGCGTTGCCAAAAAGACTCGACGCCTTCCGGCCAAGCGTCCTCGATACCGTCTCGCGCGATGAGACCGGGCGAGACCGCGTTCACCCGAATACCGCTGGGGCCGAGCTCGAGTGCGGCGGCGCGCGTATAGACGAGTACACCTCCCTTGGCGGCATTGTAATGGGCGTGCATGAAGGCGGGTCGAAGACCCTCGATGGAGGCGACGTTGACCACGGCGCCCGGCGCTCCTCTTCCGATGAGCCTTCGGGCCACTGCTTGCGTGCACAAGTGGACGCCGCTCAAGTTGGTCTCGACCACGGCGGCCCACTGTTGCTCCAAAACGTCCGTCAGCGAGTGAAGAGGATAGACGCCGGCGTTGTTGATCAAGATGTCCACTTCGCCGAGTCGTTCGGTCACTTCCTCGAAGAGACGCGCGACGTCGTCCGCACGGCGGACGTCCGCGGTGACCGCGGCGGCGTCGCTTCCGAGTGCACGGGCCTCGTCGGCGCCGCGGATGGCGCCGGCCCGGTCTTCCCGATAGTGGACAGCGACCGAGGCTCCTGCCTCGGCAAAACGCCGCGAGATCGATCGGCCGATGCCTTTCGAAGCGCCGGTAACGACGACGACCTTGCCGGTTTGGCTCAAGAGCTCGGATACGGATAGTCGGGTCACTCAACCCTCCTCGTCGCGATAGTGACGGGGCTCGAATCGAGGCGTGCAAATGCAAAGAAAGACCAAATCTTCTCCACCCGTGTTGGTGACTCTTTGTCGTCGCCCCGCAGGGACGAGCACGACATCGCCGCTTTCGACCGGTGTCGGCGGCAAACCCTCTACCTCCATTCGACCCTCTCCGCTCGTCACGAGGAAGCGCTCGTCAACGGAGAGAGAATGGAGGCTCGTCCTGACACCAGGCTGGACGCGGGCACGGGCGATCGAGACGTCGGCATCCGCGTCGTCGTTCCAGCGCTCCAGAATGAAGCAACGCTCTTTGGTAAAGACCTCGGGCCCGGCGGCTCCCTTGATGATATTGGGTTTCACTGTGGGAAGTTTAACCCCAAAAGGGCGTCCGGCGACGCCGTCCTCGTCGTCGCTAGGGTGTGCCGAAGATTCCCAACTGGAAGGCGGCATCCGCGATCCACGTCATCCACCCGATGTAGATGACAAGGAGGATCGCGGCCTTAACCAGTCCGGCCTTTCGTCCCATGAGGAAGAGACTGATGACGGCGACCGTGACCCAGAGGAGGACAATCCGGAGGATCTGGACTTGTGCGCCCGAAGCTCCCGTCGCGGCGGTGAGCGAGACCTCACCGAAAATCAGGGAATAGATGAAGAGGGGCAGGCCCAAAGAAACCGCGATATCGAAGATGTTGGAGCCGAGTGCGTTCGAGACGGCGTCATCGTAGAGGCCTTTGCGGGCGTCCTTAACCGAAAGTACGGTATCGGGAATGCTCGTGGCCGCGGCGGCGAGTACGACAGCGGTGAAGTAGGTCGGAATCGATAGAGCTTCCGCGGACTCGATCACGGCTTCGGCCAGGAGAATACAGGCAGCGCCCAGCACTACGACCGAGGCCCCGAGCACGACCCAGGCGCGGCCGTCCGTGAAGGGCTTCCCGTCGTAGAACAGCGTCTTGAAGTCGAAGGTGATGAGCGCGCGTAACTTGCCGCTCGGTGAGCCCCCCTCGTCGTCTTCCTCCGCGCTATCTTCCCACCCGTGCTCCGAGCCGTACTTGCGGTTGTGGTACATGAGGTGCGTGAAGTAGCCCGCGTAGCAGAGAAGAAGCAGAAGCCCCGCGACCCAGGTGAGCGTCGTGTCTCCGAGAAAGACGATGAGCATCACCTCCCCGATGACGAGCCAGACACCGTCACGAAGTATCGTACGCGAATCGACCTCGATGTATCGCACTCGCACCGTGCCGGTCGACTCCTTCACGCCCCAGACAGCAACGACGAAGATGCAAAGCGCCGGGATGATCAGTCCGTTGAAGACGGCCGAGCCGGCGGCGGTGGCGACTCCTGCCGAAAACCCGTCGAGGTCCCGGTAGAGGAAGAGAAAGACCGCGGTCGTCAAGAGCTCGGGCATCGACGAGCCGATGGCGTTGATGGTGGCACCCTTGATGCCCGGCGCCATGTGGCGGCCGAGAAACCCCGACGCGTTTTCGAAGCTGTCACTCGCGTACTTTATGACGACCGAGCAGAGCGCAACGAGGAAAAGAGAAAAAAGTAGTTGCTCGATGTGCATTGAAGGCGGCGTCAAATGGCGTGAATGTCAGCGGTCGTCCTCGGAGACGACCACGAGCCCGTCGCCTTCGCCGAGAGTGACTTCTTCATCTTTGGGAGGGATCAGTTTAACACTATAATTGGCCTCGCCATCGTTCTCGAGAGCTTTCAGCTTGAATCCGATACAGATTTCCTCGTCTCGTTTCTGTGCTACGCGCATTAGATCTCCGAAGCGGCAGGTCACGGGCAGCTCGTCGAAGTAGAGGCTCGTCGGCTTGACGTAGATTTCCGAGCCCTCCTCGGCGAAGAGATTGTCATAGACGCGCTGGATGTCGGCCTCTTCGCTGATCTGCGCGAAAATCATCGAGACCATGCGGTTCGAGATGATGAAGTCGTTCACGCCCGCGTGGGAGACGAGCTCCCGGTTGCTCGAGTCGAGCACTTCGGTAATGAGTTTCGTCTCCACCTCACTTCCAGTATCCCGAAGCTCTTTGAGCAGCTTTCGCAGATGAAGGAGGACCACGATGGTCTCGGAGTCGATCCGCTCCGGATCGATGTCCATGGTCGGTTTCTGGGGGAGAATGATGACGTTGTTGTAAGAAAATGGGTTCATGGCCTCGAGATCTTCACAGACGAGGGGATCCTGGTCGATGAGTCGTACCCGCACGTTTTCGCTCTTGCCATCGAGCTCCTGGATCGTCTCCTGAAGCTTGGGCGGAGGATCCTTCACCATCACGTCGACCTCGGAGCCCTCGAGAACGTAGTCGGCGTACTCTTGAATGATGATCGGTGCCTTGTAGCTCCATCCCAAGAGGAGCTGCCTTTCGATGCGTTGTTGGATGCGGCGGTCGGGGACATTGCGGGCCTTGGGAATCATCACGGGCTGCGGTCGATACTCGATGGTCGAATCGTCCTCGGCGATGATGAGGACCTCGTCGTCCTCGTCGAGAACCACATCCAGCCCAGGACGAATCACGATCTCACCCTCGGCGTTCCGAATGCCGATAGGGACGCCGTCGGGAAAGTGGTACTGGAGACGGTCAAATCGCACGCCCTTCCAGCGAGGATCGTTGTGAAAGTACATCTCACAGCCCTCGAAGCTGAAAAGCTCCGAGTAAACGACCGCCAATCCGCTCGTTCTCGACGTTTGGACCATGATCTTGGCCAAGATCTCCTCCGCGTCAATGACGGAAACGCTCTCGGGTGCGATGTCCTTGACGACCTGGCGATTCCGATCCGTAAACACCTCCGCAACGATGGTGAAATCCACGCGATCCTCCATGCGGGACTCGAGGGCCAAGACCGTCTTGATCACCATGGCGTCGCTCGCTAGTTTGATTTGGAGGCTGGCGGCGGGATTGCAAGCGGCCAGGACGATGGCGGATTTGGCGTCTCCCGCGCTGACGCGTGTGAGAGCCTGCACCGAAGCGGTCGCTCCGCTCCGCGTCACGAGCCGCGTATTGCGTCGGTCGGTGAAGTTGGTACGCAGGTACTCGTCCATATCTTCCTTGCTCTGCTCCGAGAGAATGACGACGACGGGGTCGGCTTCGCTCTCGTTCGCTTCGACGAGCTCACGGAGAATCTCGATGACCCGGGGGCTCCAACCGAGGACGAGACTATGTCCCTCTTCCAATACCTGGCTATGGCCTCGTTTCAAGTGCGCGATGGCCTGATCGAGTGCGGTGGTGAGAAGTGCGATGAGAGCCGAAAAGATGACCACACCGGTCAGCCCTGCTACGACGGCAGCGGTCTTGACGATCGTGGGAGAGTCGTTGTCCTGGCTCATATTGCCCGGGTCGGTGGGCTGGAGAAAGATGACCCAGACCTGTTGGGCCAAGCTGTACTCGGTGTTCGGGACGAGCAAATTGAAAATCAGTCTGAGGGCGGCGATCAGCAGAATCGCGGCACCGAAGGCGAGCACGAGGGAGATGAAGAGCGCGGAGCTTCCTTTGGCGAGAAAGGTATCGACTCGGTAGCGCCACCGCTGCCTGAATGTAATGGCGTCAGACACCACGGATCCTCGACGGGTTGTGAGAGATAAAGTTGTTTGGTTTAGATCAGTGTAGCAATCGGGAAAGAGGCGGTCTAGCCGAGCCTAGGCGGTTATGACCCCGAGCCAGGCGAGGGCGTAGAGAGCTAGAGCGGCATAGGTGCCACTGACGATATCGTCGAGGAGGATGCCCCATTTGCCGTGCCAATGGCGGTCGATCTGTCTGGCCGGCGGTATCTTGACGATATCGAAAATGCGGAACAGAAGAAAGCCCCACAGCGCGACTTCGAAGAGCGTGCCGCCTCGAAAGAGGATCGGCACCACGAGGTATCCTGCGACTTCGTCGAGCACGAAATGGCCGGGGTCCTCGTCCTTCCAGTAGTCAACCGCCCACGGCGTGAGCCAGTTGTTGGCCGCGGAGACGAGGAGGAGCCCGACGACGAGCGCGGGGATCTGCGCGCCGAGCGGAAGGTAGAGCGCGACGAGAATGTGGAAACCGACGCCCAGGAGCGCTCCGAAGCTGCCAGGGGCGATGGGAGCGAGGCCGAGTCCGAAAGCGGAGCCGATGGTGAGATTGAGGAGATGTCGGGTGCGCGTCATCGATTGCATCATGACGATGACGGCGTTGCCAAGCAAGTCCCCCCGGCGGGAGGGGACTCAGTGATCGGACTTCTTGTTGCCGATCATCTCGGCCTTGGTTCGGTTGATGTCGCTGCTTCCGTGCGTCAGCCAGAGGCCCAGGCTGACGAGCGCGATACCGCCCCCGAGATAGACGAGATCAAGGGGGGTCTCATAGTCCGTCTCGATGGCGACCCGAAGAAAGTTAGGGTCTACGCGGATTCGTGTGGGTTGAAAACTGCATTTCTGGGTAATGGCGGAAGGAAAGCCGCCACGATCTTCAGCTTGAGATATTCCTCGTCGCGATAGCCGTAGGCGCGTCGTTGCAGCACACGGATTTTGTTGTTGACCCCTTCAACTAGGCCGAGACTGACTTTGTTCTCCGGATGACAGTAGGAGGCGATACCATCCCAATGGGACTCAATCATACCGGCGAACTTCTGGTACGGATGCAGGCGTTGCCATTTGAGGCTGTCTTTCCAACGAGTGAAAAAGGCGCGAGCGCCGCGTTCGGTGCGGTAATCCCAGAGTTGCCCGAAGGCCTCCTTCAAAATATAGGCGGTGTTCAGGCGCCGGTTGGCCTGGAGCAACTTTTTGAGTGCGCGGCGACCGTCTAGGCTCAGGTTCTCCCGCCGGGAAAGCAAAGTGCAACGCTGCCCCTTGATGTACGACCGGTCCTTGCCGCTGAGGCGTTTGTACTCACCGCGCCGGACCTCATCGAGGGCCTTTGACAGATGACGCATGATATGAAACTTGTCGAAGATGATCCGCGCATTAGGCGCGTTGTGAATCACCGAGTTCCGGAAGGGCTTCCACATATCCATGGCGGCCAGCTTGATACGGGCGCTTTTCTTTCCGCCCAACGCCTTGAAGAACAAATCGATGTCGGTTTCTTTGCGACCCTCACCGCCCACCCAGATGGGACGCGCCCGCTCCAGGTCGCTGACAATGACGCGATAGTTATGTCCCTTGCGGATGGAGATCTCATCGACACCGATGGCCCGAGGCGCCGGTAGCCCCGCCCGGTCGACCTGCTCTTGCATGTAGAGCGTATCCAGAGCCTTCACCGTACCGTGGTGCAGACGTTCCATCTCGGCCACCGCCTTGTTCGGCATATCCCGGCACAGCTTGCCCACATGCGTCGCAAAACGCTGGGTGTAGCGCGAGTTGTTCGCCAGCCAGTCTAGGTGTTCTACATGCACACCGCCGCACCCAGAACAGTTGACGCGCCAACGCTCGTATTCCAAATAGATCCGCCAGCCTGCCAACGACAGGTCGCGGACCCGGCACACTTGCTTGTCATAGCGCCCCCGGCACCGTTGCCCACAGTAAGAGCACACAGCTGTTTTTTTCGCCTCTTGAGCTGGATGACGCGGGCGTATCGGTCACCGAATAGACCCTTCAATCCGGCACCAACCACGAAACCTGGCAGCGCAAACAGCGAGCGGATCGACTGGGAATTTTTCACTCGGTTAGCCTATCCTAAAAATGGACCACTTTTCAGCACCTGATGAAGTACTCGATACCTTTTCCACACAATGAGTTACACTGTTTTTCCGTCAGAACTTACCCACACGAATCCGCGTAGACCCGAAAGTTAATCGTCAGGATCATCAGGACGACTTTTCCGAGGACGCTCTTCAGCTCCTCGAGCGAGCTGAACACGAGCCAGTCGGGCCGAATGTCGCTCTGCTCACGGGCCGGATCGATCCGTGAGATGAAAAGGTCGTAGGACCCGAGGCCGAAAATTAGCAGCACGATTCCGATGAGAAAATCGTCGACGAGCGTGATCAAGCGCATCATCAGGTCGTCGTAGGTCAGGCGATCCACCGCGGTCTCTGTTGCGAGATGCCCATGTTCGGCCCAGATCGTTTTGACGAAGGCCACGACGAGGTGACTCGTCTCTAGAATGCCGAATACGAACACGACGAACGACCCCATCAGGAGTCCCAACACACCCAGGACGATGACGAGACGGAAGTACCAGAGGAAGTTCTCGAAGGCCTGCTCGATAGCGGCGAAGGTACGCCTCCGCCACGAAGATTTCGCGTCGCTCATGGGTTTGGATGGCTGAGAATGTCTATAGCGATATTGTACGGGGCGGATCAGCTGATGGCAACGCGCAGAGTCCGAATGCCTTTTGGCAGTGGCAGAGCGGCCGGTCTTTTCGTATCCTGAATCCAAGTCATATTCTTCCGCCTCGAAACATCGTTGCCCGACTCGCCCCGTCATGATTTGTTCACTCGGGGGGAAGACCTGCGGCGCCTGCTGCTGGAGTCCGCGACTATCTCGCGCGCAGCTCAGGCGTAAACTGAGACGACATCGCCGCCAGTTCCGTTCGACGAAACCCAGGAGCTCACTCGGGCTCTTGCGCCACGAGCTTTTCGTGCGACGCGGGCTCGACCTAATCGTGGCGCCTTTGCTGATCGTCCCGGTCGTGAGGTGCCTCGTCTCGAACATGCTGCGACGCCGGCTCGTTTGTGCTTTCGCCGCCTTTCTCGACGACGCGGAGAGCCGGGTCGGCTGCTTGTTGCATCCCGATGGTGCGGAAGGTTCCGACCTTCGGGAGCGTACGGCGTTTCGGCTCTTGCGGAGCTTCGGATGCGGGTCTCCTGATTATCTCTGCTCGGGAGCCAGGGCTTTCGAGGCGGCCTCTGCAAGCTCGAAACAGCGCTTCCAGTCCGAGACCGAGGGGATGGATTGGCATGCCTATGGTCTGGGCGCTTCCGCTTTCGCCATCGACCAGGAGTGATTGAGACTCGGATCGAAAGGAGCTTGCCATGCCCATGATCGTCTACAAGACACTCGACCTGAAAGTGCTCTACGTGCAGGCGCGGCGAATTCTCTGCGAATACTGCCGGCAACCCTTTACCTACGTGCTCGGAGAGCGGAAGACTTTCAACGTGACGGGCATCCCCATCGTTTCGAGCGACGAAGGGATGCAGGGCGAGGCGACGAAGAAGGCTGCGAGTTCTCTCGCGAAGATTGCCAAAGAGAAGAACAAGGGTGTCTCCCTTTGCCCTCACTGCAAGAGGTATCAGGGTTTCATGGTGACGCACTCTCAGATAATGGGACTCGGCTGCGGGTTTCTGGGCGGGCTCGGTATCGTCGGCTTCGCCGCGATGATGGCGAGTATCTGGTTCATGTGGAGCTCGACGGTCGTTATGGGCCTCACACTCGGGGGCTCGGCGCTCGGCCTCGCCATCGGTAAGAAGTGGGCGCTCGACCGTGGGCCCCATCGGGACCTCGAAGACCAGCGAGCGCTCAAAGACGACGAGGTGCCCGACCTGCTCGCACGATGCCAGCAAGAGGGCGACGAACCTTTTCTCCATTGGCATCTCGCGGTCGGCGAAGAGCCCGCGGAAGACGAAGCGTTTCTGTCGTTGGGGATTCGAGATACGAGCGGCCGGCCTCCGATATTCCCGCGCGAGATGGTCTCCGACTTCGTCGTAGGACAGCTCCAACAAGCCTAGTAATTCCGCGGAACGAACGACGAGCTGACGTATAGCGCCGTTGGCTAGTCGAGCTCGATCGGATCGCGAAACGTTTCCGAAGAAGGGGTGATGCTGGAATTCGAGTCGATCAGGCGAGTACAGGTATGCCAGCGCAGCGCGGCATCGTCGTTTCCGGCGGGCCGGAAACGTCCCGGCAGATGCTCTCCGCCTCCAAAGGCTCGTTCAGCGTCCGATACCAACCCGCTTTTTTGAGGGCGGATTTTAGGGTGTCCTTGTTGATCGACTTGAGCCGGAACTCGCCCATTGTTTAGCGCCCTGTCAGTACCTTGAAAAGCCTCTTCAACGGATCGTAGAACTCGTCCACCACCCTTTCCTTGAGCGGGATGATGGCGTTATCCGTAATCGTAATATTCTCAGGGCATACTTTGGTACAACACTTGGTGATATTGCAATAGCCTACCCCGTTCGCGGTCTTGAGTTCTTCGAGGCGGTCCTCGGTGTCGAGGGGGTGCATCTCGAGCGAGGCGACGTAGACGAAAAAACGCGGACCGATGAACTCGTCGTGCTTCTGGTGATCCCGGAGGACGTGGCACACGTCCTGGCACAAGAAGCACTCGATGCATTTGCGGAACTCCTGAATGCGATCGATGTCCCCCTGCGCCATGCGCCAGGAACCGTCGGCCGCGTCCGGAGGCCTGGGTCTGAATTTCTTGATACGTTTCTTGACCTCGTAGTTCCAGCTGACGTCGGTGACGAGGTCCTTGATGAGCGGGAACGCCGGCATGGGCTCGATCGTCACTGCTTCATCGAGCTCGAGGTCTCCGAGCCGGGTCATGCACAGGAGTCGAGGCATCCCGTTGACCTCCGCGGAGCAGGAGCCGCATTTGCCCGCTTTGCAGTTCCACCGGCAGGCAAGATCGCTCGCCGACTCCGCCTGGATCTGGTGAACGGCGTCGAGGACCACCATCCCCTCGGACACCTCGGTCTTGTAGTCCCTGAAGTCGCCACTGGCTGCGTCGCCGCGCCAGATTCGGAATGTCGCAGTCGCCATTATTTGTTCTCCTCGACGATCTGCTGGAGTTCGCCCGGCATCGGGGGAATGCTGTCGCGAGAGACGGTCATCTCGCCGTCCCCGCCTTTCTTGACGACGAGCGTCGTCCTGCCCCAGTTTTCTTCCTTCGACGGGTAGTCCTCACGAAAATGCGCTCCCCGGCTCTCCTTTCGTTCTGCCGCGCCCCGAGCCACCGCCTCGGAGACCATCATCAGATTGTGAAGATCGATGGCGGTGTGCCAACCCGGGTTGTACTCGCGGTTTCCCGGAGCGCCAACGCGTCCGGCGCGCTTTTTCAACGAGAGGACGGCCTCGAGGCCTTCTTCCAAATCCCTCTGATTGCGGACGATGCCAACGAGCGCTTGCATCCGGTTCTGAAGCTCCTTTTGGATTTGATAGGGGCCCTCGCCATTCGCGTCCTGCCGCTCCAGGGGTTCGAGCGCCTCGCGCCTCGCGCTCGCTGCCTGCTCGTCCTGCTCGGAGGCGAATGCTGGGGCGGGGTGCTCCTTCGTGTATCGGGCGGCGTTCTCGCCGGCGAGCTTTCCGAAGACCAGGAGGTCCGAAAGCGAGTTGCCGCCGAGACGATTCGCCCCGTGAAGTCCTCCGGCGCACTCGCCCGCCGCGAAAAGCCCGGAGACCGTTGACATCTGGGTATCTCCGTCCACGCGTATGCCGCCCATCGCGTAGTGCGTCGTTGGCCCCACTTCCATCGGATCCTTGGTGATGTCGATGCCGGCGAGCTCCTTGAACTGGTGATACATGCTCGGAAGCTTCCGCTTGATGTGCTCGTCCGACTTGGAGAGCTTCTCCTTGATCCAGGCGATGTCGAGAAAAACCCCGCCGTGCGGGCTTCCCCGGCCCTCTCGGACCTCCCGGACGATGCAGCGTGCCACGTGATCGCGGGTGAGGAGCTCCGGGGGGCGCCGGGAGCTCTTGTCCCCTTGCGTGTAGCGCCAACCTTCCTCCTCATTATCCGTCGTATGGGCCTGGTAGAGATCTGGAATGTCGTCGAACATGAAGCGTTTGCCCTCGCTGTTGCGAAGAACGCCGCCTTCGCCGCGAACACCTTCGGTGACCAGAATCCCGCGCACGCTCGGAGGCCAGACCATTCCCGTCGGGTGGAATTGCATGTACTCCATGTCGATGAGCTCCGAACCTGCGGCATAGGCAAGGGCGTGACCATCGCCAGTGTACTCCCAGCTGTTGCTCGTGACGCTGAAAGCTCGCCCGATTCCTCCGGTTGCGAGCACCACCGCCCCAGCCCGAAACGTGCGGAAATTTCCGCGCTCGCGGTCGTAACCAAACGCACCGACGACCCGCTCTCCGCTCTTCATGAGACGGACGACGGTGTGCTCCATATAGACCTCGATTCCGAGGTGGATACCGTGATCTTGAAGTGTACGGATCATCTCGAGGCCGGTGCGATCGCCGACGTGCGCGAGCCTTGGATACTTGTGGCCGCCGAAATTCCTCTGGAGGATGCGCCCATCGCGAGTGCGATCGAAAACGGCTCCCCAGGCCTCGAGCTCCCGCACGCGATCGGGCGCTTGCTCGGCGTGGAGCTGGACCATCCGCCAGTTGTTGACGTATTGACCACCGCGCATGGTATCGGCGAAATGGGTCTTCCAGTCGTCGCGCTCGTCGACGTTCGCGAGCGCCGCGGCAACGCCTCCTTCGGCCATGACGGTGTGGGCTTTGCCGAGAAGCGACTTGCATACGAGGCCCACGGACGCGCCGCTCGCAGAGGCTTCGATCGCCGCGCGCAGTCCCGCGCCCCCGGCACCGATGACCAGGACGTCGTGCTCGTGCGTCTGATGCCCATCCATCAGAGAATTCTCCAGTCCGACCAGACGCCCATCGAGCACATGCGGACGTAAATGTCGGAAAACGCCACCCAGAAAAGACTCATCCAGGCCCAATTCATGTGACGCTGGTTGAGCCAGCTCGAGCAGGAGTAGGCGCGCTTTCGCACTGGGGCGCCCGAGAGGCGATCGAGCACGCCACCCACGAGGTGGCGCATGGAGTGACAGCCAAGTGTATAGCCGCTGAGAAAGACGACGTTGAGAGTGAGGACGATGGTCCCCAGTCCAAGGCCGAAGCTCGTCTCACCCGTGACAGAATCGGTAAACCACATCGCCGTCCACGCGTCATCGGAGAGAATGAAGAGAAACGCGACCGCGAGGTACAGAAAGTACCGATGGACGTTCTGGAGGATCAGGGGGAGGGACTGCTCACCGCAATAAGAGTTCCTTGGCTCTCCGACGGCGCATGACGGGGGGTCGGCCCAAAAAGCCTTGTAATAGGCCCCGCGGTAGTAATAGCACGTAAGACGGAACCCTCCTGGGGCCCACAGGATGAGAAGAGCCGGAGAGAACGGAAGAAATCCCGGCCACCAGCCCGGCTTTGTCCCGAACCACGCGTGCTGCGAGTTCCCAAAGAGCTCGGGCGAATAGAAAGGAGAAAGATAGTTGTCGGAGCTATAGTGCTCGCCTTGAAAGGCAGCCCAGGTCGAGTAGACGATGAAGGCGGAGAGCCCGCAGAACGTAAGAAGCGGGACGACCCACCAATGGTCCTGGCGGGAGGTCCCTCCGAACCCTCGCGGCTCCTGGAGCGGGCGCGAAAATGTGCTCATCGGTTCCATTGTCTCCTGGTTTCTTTAGGTTGACTCGAGGCTACGTGGGGCGTACGAGGAAGGCACGCTCGGTGACGTCGTTCACGGTTACCGCAATCTCTTTCGCGACAGTCATGGCATCCGTGCTCAGGATCTCGCGGACACGTTCATAGGGATGGTCGACGTAGTCGAAGCTTCGGACTTCGCGACCTTTGTTCACTTCGCTCGCATCGTAGCATAGGAGGCCAGGAGAATTCACGGTGGGAACGCGGGTGGGAGGCAGGCGCCCTAAACCTAGAACCTGAACGACAGGCTGACGTAGAAACGGCCGCGGTCCTCGTCTTCCTGCCGGTTCAAGTTGAAGCCGTAGCCTATGCGAAGCGGGAGGTTCGCGACGGGAACGAGGATCTGAGTCTCGAGGCCCGTGTCGTAGCGAAGTGCGGGCAGCTCGCCCCGTCGAAGTCCGTCGCATAGACGTTGCCCAAGTCGAAGAACCCTACGAATCGCCACCGATCGAGCACGGTGAAGTGGTACTCGGCGCTTCCGAGGAGGAGCCGATCGCCGCCAACGGCAACGCCGCCCCCATAGGGTCCCACGCCTCGCACTGCAAACCCTCGCAAATCGTTTTCACCGCCCAGAAACAGTCGCTCGAATCGAGGCAGACCCTCGTTCGACGTTCTACCGAACGATCCTACGGCTTCAGCACGACCGGCGAGGCCGATGAGATGGCGCCGTCGAGCGTCCAAGGGAATGAAGCTCTCCAGGCGGGCGCGCACTCGGTGGGCCGAGACGTCTCCCGTGACGAGCTCGTAACCGAGCTGTAACCCCGCGCCACGCGTGGGGAAGATCGTTCGGTCCCGGCCCTCATAGGCGAGGGTCACGTTGGCTCGCGCGCTGCGAAACCTCTGGCCGAGGAATTCGCTGAGAAAGGGCACGTCATCCTGTACATCCGTGCCGAGCGTGAAAGACGCGAGACGGGCACCGGCGAGAAACTGGAGCTTTCGACCGACGGGACCACCCACCCGAACGGCGAGATCGAGAGTGTCCTCGGACGTGTCATCGCCGAAGGCGATGTCGTAGCGCGAGAAGTCGACCGCGAGGAACAGGCGGTGGCCGAGCGTGGACGGATCGCGATAGCCCGCCGCCACGTTTTGAAAGCGGTTCCCGAAGTCGAGGTCGAGCCGCAGCGTCTCGCCCCGCCCCGCAAGGCTCCGCGCGATGAGTTGGCCGTTTCCCGTGGCGCCCTGGATTCCATTGAGGCCACCTCCGACGAGATACTCGAACCGAGGGATCTCGTCCAGGTGGTAGGTGATATCGGCGAGTCCCGGCCGCGACGCGAAGTCGACGTCAGCCGCGACATGACGAAAGTTGCCGAGGCTCATCAAGTTTCGCTTGCCGGACTCGAGACGTCCTTGATCGAAACGATCCCCCTCGACGAGATCGACGTATTGCCTGAGATCTCGATCCCGGTGGCGCTCGTTGCCGCGGAACTCGATGCGGCCGACGAGATAGAAGCCGCCCTGGCGCACGACGAGGTGAACGTCGATCGTGTCGCCACTCGCGCGAGCGGTCTCCTGTTGCTCGACTTCGATGGCTGGATAACCCCGCGCGCGGTAGTAACGTTCGAGGCGCTCGACTAAGGCTTCGATGCGGCTCGCGTCGAAAGAAGGCGTTTGCTCGGATTCGGGAAGCCGGTCTGCGACGTCGTCGCGGCTCAGCAGCGGGCCGGCGTCGATCTCGATCTCGCCGAGACGGTAGCGGGCCCCCTCGAAGATCGGAATCACAATGGTAGTTCGACCGTCGGAGTCGGTCTGGCTAGTAGCCGGTCCCACCTGGGCGCCTGCGAAGCCTCGATTTCGGTAGAGCGAGCGGAGCCGGTCCAGGTCCTGCTCGAGGAGAACCGCATCGAATCGATCGCGTCGAGTGAAGAGGCTCGCAAAGCTCGAGGGAGCGAGCTTCATGGCGTTTCGAAGCTCCGGCTCGGGTAGAGCTTCCCGGCCTTCGAACACGATGCGAGCGACACGCGGCTTTGAAACCTCCTCGACGACCAGCACGAGATCGACCCGGGTCTCGGAGACGGGCTCAAGTCGGGCCGTAACTCGAAAGTCGGGACCTAGAACGAGGCCCGTGACTCGCTCTGCTTCGTGGGTATCGTCGACACCGAAGGGACGTCCCTGATGCAGCCAGATTCCTGCCTCGCGGAGGCGCGAGAGCACGTCCTCTTCCGAAATCGTCTCGCCCTCGAAGCGAGCTCGCGCTAGCAAGGGCTTCTCATCGACGATAACAACGAGCGCCGCATCCCGCCTCTCGAAGCGAAGGTCTTCGAACAAGCCGCTGTCCCAGAGTCGCCGGAAGGATTGTTGGATCTCGTCTTCGGTCGAGGGCGATCCGACGTAGTGGAGGATGGTCCCCTTGGCGACCGAGACGTTCCCTTCGACGAGAACCTCCGTCGCCGGTTGGAGGAGGACCAACCAGAGACCGAAGGCGAGGGGTGTCAATTCAAGCTCGGAAGCGGTCGAGCCGAAAGGGCTCCATTGGGATTTCGGCGGGCTCGCCGTTCGCGAGTTGGGAGACGAGCTTTCCCGTCATGGGCGATTGGGTAAAACCGAGCATCGCGTGTCCCGTCGCGACGAGGAGTCCATCCACCGAGGAGACGCGATCGATGACGGGCAGACCGTCGGGCGTGACGGGGCGGAAGCCGCACCAGGCCTCCTCGTTTTTCATCGGGGGCTTTTTCGCCAGCACTTCCGAACCGGCTCGAACCACCGCGCCGTAGCGGATTTTGTCGATGTTCTCGTCGAAGCCCGCGAGCTCGAGCGTGCCTCCGAAGCGAAGCCGTTTGTCGAGCGGCGTGACGATGACTTTGCGCTCTTTGATCAACAGGGGGCGCTTGGGGGACCCTTCGAAGGCGTCGATGGTGCAGCTGTATCCTTTTGCGGGCTGAAGGGGAAGCGTGATTCCGAGCGGCTTCGCGAAATCCCTCGACCACGCGCCCGCCGCGAGCACCACCACGTCGGTCGGGATGATGTCTCGGCCACCGTCGAGGGAGACGCCCTCGACGCGCCCCTGATCGACGATGACCTGCGAAACGAGTCGCCCCGTTCGGATGCGACCGCCGCGCCGGGCGAAGCTCGCCGAGAGAGCACGCACGTAGCCATGGCTGAACCCGTGAGCCTCGCCATCTACTTCGAGTCCACCCTTGACGACACTGGGATCGAGCGCCGGCTCACGTTCGAGCGCCTCGTCGCGCGAAAGCGGCATCGCCTCGAAACCTTCAGAGCGGAGCTCGTCGGCCGAACGACGGCCGATCTCGAGCCCCTGTTCGGAAAGGTAGACCTCGATGAGGCCCCTTCGCTGAAAGAAGAACTCCGCTTCGCCGCTCGCGGTCAGCTCCTCGAAGAGCTCGAGGCTCGCCCGACTCAGCGCGAGCAGGGCGCGGGTTCCGGCCTCGGCGGCGGCGCCGTTGCAGTGGCGACGAAATCGTAGGCTCCACTTCAAGAGCTCGATGTCCAGCCGGGGGCGGATATAGAGAGGACTGTCGCTCTTCAGCATCCATCGGAGCGCCTGCCCGATGACGCCGGGGCCCGGAATCGGCTTCGAGTGACTCGGTACGATGAGGCCGGAGTTGCCGTATGAGCAACCCCGCCCGACTTCGCCTCGATCGACGACCGTCACGTCCCAATCAGAGCGGCGGAGGAAGTAGGCGGATGCGATACCGATCGCGCCGGCACCGATAACGACGACACGTCCGCGACTCAAGTGAGGGGTCCTCCATCAGCGGGTGCACTGAGATCGGGCTCGAGCTCGAAGGCGCGGCGGCGCTCGGCGTCGGCCTCGTCGAAGCGGCCTGCGGCGTGCAGGGCACGACTCAAGTTGTAGTGAAAGACCGCTTGATCGGGAGCGAGCTCCAGGGCGCGCTCGTAGGCTTCGACCGCCGCCACGGGCTCGTCTCGGAGCAGGTAGACCGTCCCCAAGCTGTCGAGAAGGTGAGGGGCTTCGGGTAGAAGCCTCAGAGCGGTCTCGATGGCGGCCAAGGCTTCTTCGCGCTCGCCGGCCTTCGCGAGGGCCAGCGCTAGCCGGTTGTAGTGCTCGGCCTCCGCGGGCTCGAGCTCGATCGCGTGGCGGAGCGACTCAATCGCGGGCGTGAGCTCATCATGACGCAGCCGCACGAGGCCGATCTCGCTGTGCACGGCTCCGCTCTCGGGCGCCCATGTCAGCGCCTCGGCGAGCGCCGCCATCGCTTCCTCGTAGCGATCCGCCTCCTGCAGGAACTGGCTGAGGAGGGTGTAGTTGAAAAGGTCCGAAGGCTCCATGCGCTGCGCCGTCCGGATCGCCGCGATGGCCTCGTCCTTTCTTCCCACCTGGTTGAGCGCGATTCCGAGATAGCGCTGGGCGGCATAGAGCTGAGGGTCGAGCTCGATGGCCCGGTGGAACGCGTCGATGGCGTCCTCGAATCGCCGCGCCCCGTAGTAGTCGAGGCCGAGCTCAGCAGTGAGCGGAGCCGAGTCGGGTTGAAGCTCGACCGCGCGCTCGAGCGCCTCGACCGATCGCCCCGTTCGGCCGGCCTCGCGAGTCAAACGAGCGAGCTGCAAGAGTGCCGGTACGTTGCTCGGATCGGCCTCCGCGGCCTGCTCCAGCTTTTCGATGGCCTCGTCCGTCTTCTCCGCGGCGTGGAGCTGGACGGCCGCGGAGACCAAGACATCCGGATTCTCGGCCAGAGTCGTGCGCGCCACCGCGAAGGCTCCTACGAAGAGCAACAACGCTGCCGGCAGGATCAGATAGCGGATTGGCGAGATCTCGCGGACGGGCAAAGAGCGATGCAGGACAGCTCCGAGCACGAGTCCGGAAACGAGACCACCGAGGTGGCCGGCGTTATCGATCCCCTCTTGAACGGCCCCGAAAAACAGGTTGAAGCCGACGAATATCAGAACGCTCGTCAGAAGCTCCCGAACGACGGGACGCGGCACGTGAATGTGTCCGAGATACAGGAAGGCGACGAGGGCGCCAGCCATGCCGAAAATAGCACCCGATGCCCCCGCGCTGATAATGCCGGGGTTCCAGAACAGGCTGGCGAGACTGCCACCGACGCCGCTGAGGAGGTAAATCGCAACGTAGGTCCAATTGCCGAACATCCTCTCCGCGAGGTTTCCGAGACTCCAAAGGCACCACATGTTGAACAGCAGGTGGATCAGGCCGATGTGTACGAACATGGAGGTTACGAGGCGCCACCACTGTCCCGTGATCGTCAGGGGTCCGAAGTTTGCACCGAGCTCCAGAAGATAGGGAGCCTCGGGCGACCAGACCGACGCGCCCATGAGCAACATCGTGAGGAAGTAGGCGACGTTCAGACTCACGAGGACCGTGGTCACGAAGAACCGCGGGGTCGCTTCGACGAGGAGCTCGAAGAATGACGTGGTCTCTGGACGGGTTTCCTCGACGGGTTCCATGCCGCCATTTTATCGTGACGGTTCGCTTCGAAGGGGAGGGCGCGGTCAGGGGTGGCGGGTTTGCGGCTACAGGACCTGCTGGACCGTCTCGCCCACGACGCTGCGTTTCTCAGGCGGGAGATCGGCTTGTTGGACTGCGCGAGAACGGCGCGTAAGTCTATGATTTCAAACGCGTACGGATTTTGATGAGACACACCTCCGCCACTACCGAAAGTCACGCCCGCCTTCTATAATTTAGTCAATGTCGATCGTCGAGGCGACAGCGTGACGATCTGGAATGCCAGGACTCTGAAGATCGGAGTGTTGCGCCGCCACTCCTCCTTCGTCGGCGTATACTCGAGCCGGAATCCACCCGTTATCGTCTATCAGATGGGCAAGGTCGCCTCCTCGGCCGTGAGAAATGCCTTGCTCCTGCACGGTCTCCACGCCGTCCTGCACCTCCATGCCTTCTTTCCGCTCCGCAATCGGAATGTGCACGAAATCGAAGTCGAGAAGTTCCGATCGCAGTGGGACAAGCGCGACGAGGGGACTCTCCTCAGATGAGCTGGTCGCTCTTGAACGAGGTCGGCCTCGACTACGCCGGCGAAGAATCCAAAGGTGAGAGCTTGAGCTTCCCGGTCGTGCTCGAGCGCGCTCACGATGGCACCTACCTGATCGTCGACGAAATCGGCCTTCGCAAGAACCTGCCGGTTCGTGCGGGGTGCCGCACCCTCCACGTCGATATCGGTGGAGAGGTGCTGTTCGACTTCCTCGCCCGCGGCATGAGCGATGCCTATGGCCGTCTTATGGAGGGGTGGCGGATGGCGCTTCTGCGGCGCACGTCGTGGGAGATTCAGATCCTCGCGCCATCTGGCGCCGTGGAACGCCGATCGGACTTGTCGTCGCTGACGCCCCGTATGCCCAGGTTGCTGTCCTGGACCCATCGGCGGACGTTTCTGATAGCTTGCCTGGACAACGTCTATGACGTCGACTTGCTCGAGATCGATGAACAAGGACGTCTGCTCTGGTTCCTTCCGAAAAGAGATGCCATCGGTTGCCCCGCAGCCATCCAGCTCGTTGGTGAAGAAGGCGTTCTGGTGGCCGATGAATTCGGCCACGTCGTGATGGTGGTCGGGCGAGACGGAACGATCGCATGGCAATATGGCCGCAAGCGTCACCCGTCGGCGGCACCAAAGATGCTCTCGAATCCTGTTGGTGCCCGGCAGGTCGATGGCGGACGACGTCTCATCGCCGACACTCGCAATCACCTCATCGTACGTGTGGATGGGGACGATGCAACTACGTTGGATGTCGGCTTCGAGCTCTGTTGCCCCACCTACGTCGACTACGCCTCGGACGGCTCCTACCTCGTTTGCGACGCGGGCAATGAAAGAGTTCTGGAGCTGGACGCTCAAATGCGGATCCGGTGGCAATTCGGGCGCACCGTGGCCGACAGCCGTAGCTTGTCCTACCCGCGCTCGGTCGAGATGACGTCCAACGGCTCCTTTCTAGTGGCGGATACCGCCAACGATCGCGTCGTCGTCATCTCGGAACGAAGCGTCGAAGTGTGTTACGTCGATGACCCGAGCCCGCTATTCTGGCCGCGGTGCGTGCGTCGCACCTCGGCGGGAACTCTCCTGATCGCCGACGGGCGGAACTCCCGCATCCTCGAGGTGACGAAAGCGGGAGAATCGATCCGCACGCTTACGAGACTCGAGAACGATACCTATCCGTCCCTCGACGACCCTCACGATGTTCGCCTGCTCGACAACGGCCGCCTCCTCGTCACCGACGCGGCGCAGAACCTCGTCGTCGAGACCGATTGGCAGGGGCGCGTGAGCTGGATGGCAAATGGCGGAAGTGCCGGTCTCAAAGACCCGCACAGCGCTCAAACGCTCGATGAAGGCGATGTACTCATCACGGATACGGGGCGCGGCCGCGTCTTGTGGGTCGACGCAAGCGGCGAGGTCGTTCGTGAGCTGGATTCGCTGTTCTCGGATCGTTTCCACGTCAGACTGAACCGGCCGCGCTATGCCGAGCAGCATCCGGACGGAACCGTGCTCATCGTCGACTCCGGGAACAACCGCGTCCTCGCAGCGACAGCAGAAGGTCGACTTCTATGGGAGCTTCGCGAGATCCCGGGCTCGCGTTTGAAGTGGCTCAGTCAGCCGAGGTGGGCGAAGCTCCTCGGACCCGACGAGGTCATCGTATCGGACCATTCCAACCACCGTATCCTCCACCTAAGCTATGAGCCCGACGATGGATGAGATGCGGGCGCAAGTCTCCATTCGATGAAAACGGATTGGAGGCAGGAGGCCGAGAGGACGGCGAGGGCCCGGAGAATCTTGGTGCTCGGCCCGAGCGGAGCGGGCAAATCGTTCTTCACCAAGAAATTGAGTCGAATCCTCGATATCGAGCCCATTCATCTCGACGCCCTTTTCTGGCAAACCGGCTTCAAGCCCACCGATCCGACGAGCTGGCGCAAGCAAGTGTGCGAGTTGGTGACGCGCGAGTGCTGGTTGATGGACGGCACCTATGAAAGCACGCTTGACGTGCGGTTACCGGCAGCGGAGCTGGTGATCTATATCGATGAGCGCCGCCACACTTGTCTCTGGCGCGCCGCGAAACGCATGACCTACTATCGCGAGCCGCGGACGGACTGTCCCCTGGGCCATCGCATCGATCTTGGATTGCTTCGATACATCTGGCGTTTCGGCTCGGTAACGCGCCCGCAGGTCTTTGCCCTCCTTCGCGAGCAAGGTCGTGAATCGGATCTGGTTATCGTAGGCGGATGGAAGGAGAGCGCCTGCTTTCTTCCGTGGATCGCGGCGCAACGAGCCGACTCAGTGCTATGAAGTAACCTCGTACAGACCATTCCGCTCGAGATCGCAAATCCGGCCGAGGTCTGATTCGACCGCCTCCCGGCTCGCGTGCAGCAACGTGACGTAGCCCGCCACGCGAGGGACGGGGTATCCTAGCTTTGCACTGATCGAAAGGCGGTAGAGCGATTCGAGCTCGCGTATTTGTGGAAGCCGCGGCATAGCTTTCAGCGTGCCACTCACCCGTGGCTCGAGGAAGACATTCGCGGCATGCTTCTTCAGCACGTAGCGTTTGTCGACGTCGCGAAGAAAACGCGACGGCGTGGTATAGGCGAGGATCGTGAGATCCAGCTGGGACACACCGCTGCAGTGGCGATTGATCCAGCAGTTGGTTCCGCCGGTCAGCCGGGCACCAACTTCGACGAGAACGGGCTCACCGTCGACCCATTTCAATTCACAATGAGCGGGCCCGTAGCGAATCTCGAGCGCGTCCAGGACACCGCGGGCGTATTCGAACAGCCGCTCCTGGCGTTCGCCTTCGCCGTCGAGGAGCCACATGGCGTCATAGCCGACCGTGGGCTCCGCCTCCGCCGAGATGATATAGCGCCAGACCCCGCACAACCGATGGTGCTCTTGGTAGCTCACCGTATCGATGATGTACTCACGTCCCGGAAGAAATTCCTGGACGAGAAAATGCTCGTTGGCCGTGCCGAGCACATTGAGCCGCCCGACGATAGCCTCGAAGGCGCGCGTCACGTCCTCCTCGCTCTGGCACGCCGTCACGCTGTCCGAGCCGCTGCTCGCGTCGGGTTTGACGACAACCGGCCATCGACCGTGGCCGCGGGTCCACTTCAAGGCGTCCTCCAGGCGCCGCGTTGCGAACTGATCCGGCACTCGCAAACCGTGCTCACGGACGGCCTCGACCATCAAGTACTTGTTCCGCCGCGCCGCGGAGCAATGCGTTCCGTTCGAGACCAATCCCAGCGTCTCGCTCCATCGGTCCGCGTGCTGGACGCCCAGCTCACAGCCCGGCAGAACAAACTCGACGTCGTGTCGCCTGAGGCGAGCCAGGGTCTCCGCATCGTCACGATGACGGATGACGTCGATGAAATCGGACTCGCGTGCGGAGGATCTGAACTGCGGCAAGATCCCCGCCGTGCTCTGGACCATGACACAAGCTCAACCCGTCCCACGAAATTCGGGGGCGAGCAAAGCCCCACCGGAATAGAGATCGACGATCGCGATGGGGCGGCTCATGCTCGAGCGAGGCGCGCCTCGAGGCCGTGCAGGAATTTCTCGAAGGCAGCGACGGTGATCGGGGCGACGTAGTCGACAGCCGCTTTTCGGGAGGCTGCGGCCAGGCGCTGGTAGGTCTTGCGATCCGTGAGCACCTCGCGCAGAGCATCGACCCAAGGTCCCAGCTCCTGCTCAGGGCAGACGAAAATACCGCCGGCGCGCTCCGCGGGCCGCACGGGAAGCAAGTAATCGACCCCGAGCTTCGCCTCGCGCAATCCTCCGATGTCGCTCGCAAGCACGGGGATGCCGCGCAGCATTGCCTCGATCACGACGTAGCCGAGCGTCTCGGGCCACAGCGAAGGTGCCAGCAGGACTCGCGTCTCGGCGAGGATCTCGGAGATGTCGTCGGCAGGGGCGAGGATGCTCACGTTGTCCTGCCTCGTGAGCGCGCTCATCACGCCCTCGTCGGCACCCCAGGTCGGCACTGCCGCGAATGCGATCTCGGGAAAGGTCCGCGCCAACTCGAGAAAAATGTCGATCCCTTTATCGGTGCAAGGGTTGACCAGCGTCACATGGCCTCGCTCGAAGCCCGTCAGGATCGGGAAGGGCCCTTCGCCGAAGACAGGAAGCAGGACGCGGTCGGAGTCGAGACCGGCGTGAGCAGCGAAGTAATCTTGCAAGCCTTTGCTGATGACGACTCTTGCCCGAGTTTGCCGCAAACACTCGGTCTGTCGCTCGTCCGGCAGCGCGGAGAGCGGTCCGAAGGGCAGGTGAACGATCGTTTGAGCAATGTGCACAATGCGGCCCGGAGCCCCGGCAAGAGCGGCGTCCAGAAGTATGCGTTGTCGGTCGTCCGAAACCAGCACCCAATCCGGAGCGAACTGTCGAATGCTTTCTTCCGTGACCTCCCTCGTGCGAGCCCGAGAGAGGTTCAGCGCATCGACTCGAACCCCTCGAAAACGGAAACGGAAGCGGTGCTCCGCGACCGTGCGAACGTAAATCCCTCGCCGGGCTTTTTGCTCGAGAAATTCCTCCTCGCTCGTTGGTCCGGCTCGCGTAGTCAAAGCGCGCGCCACAGCTGCGCATTGGTGTCCGTTTCGGCCCAATCCTTCGAGCAACAGCCGCGCGGCCTTGTTGCCCCCTCCGAGTGAGGGCAGGTACACCTGATCGAGCAACAGAAGGATCTTCACGAACGTGGAGGTGGGTTCTTCCTCACCAGAGCGGTGCCATATTTGATCGCGAAGTCGATCACCGAGTAACGCCCATCTCGCCGGGTCTCGTCCACGAGCTTGTAGACCCCGCAGGGCTCGCGATAGTTCTGCGTATCGTGGAGGGTGATTATCCCCTCGTCCGGCACCAGCGGACTGAAAAGCTCTCAATCGAGCTTGGCGCCCTCGTAATGGTGATCGCCGTCGATATGCAAGAAGTCGATTTGGATGCGGTTGGGTATGAAGAACTCGCGGTGGGCGTCCTCGGTCAGCTTCAATAGGATCTCGACGTCGGGGTAGTTGCTCCGGAAGGGTGAGCCGTCTTCGAGCCGGCATGGGGATCCCCAAATGTCTTTCTTTTTTGGGTCTACGCGGATTCGTGTGGGTTGAAGACGGCATTTCTGGGTAATGGCGGAAGGAATGCCGCCACGATCTTCAGCTTGAGATATTCCTCGTCGCGATAGCCGTAGGCGCGTCGTTGCAGCACACGGATTTTGTTGTTGACCCCTTCAACTAGGAGGCGCAGACGTTCCATCTCGGCCACCGCCTTGTCCGGCACAGCTTGCCCACATGCGTCGCAAAACGCTAGGTGTAGCGCGAGTTGTTCGCCAGCCAGTCCAGGTGTTCTACATGCAAACCGCCGCACCCGGGACAGTTGACGCGCCAACGCTCGTATTCCAGATAGATCCGCCAGCCTGCCAACGACAGGTCGCGGACCCGGCACACTTGCTTGTCATAGCGCCCCCGGCACCGTTGCCCACAGTAAGAGCACACAGCTGTTTTTTTCGCCTCTTGAGTGCCTTGGTGCACAACTCGCGATCTCGGTCCACAATTGTCCTGTACTCACGGATTCGAGGTTCCCCATGAGCATTTTCAAACGCACTCAGCGGAAGTATGTGAAGAAGGCCTATCGCGTGAGGAATTGGCGTGAATATGAGGCGGGTCTACGCACCCGTGGAAGCCTGACCGTCTGGATCTCGCTCACCGCCGGCAAGCTTGTGAACTGGGACGCGCCCCGGCCGAGGAGGAGGAAACCGGGCCGTCAACGCAAGTACTCGAACCACGCCATCGAGACGGCTGTCACCCTGGGCATGGTGTTTCATCTGTCATCTAGGCAGAGCGAGGGATTGCTGCGGTCGTTGTTCGCTCTGATGAAGCTAGACAATGATGTGCCCGATCACACCACGATTTCGAGGCGCAAGGCGAAGCTGGGTAAGGTCCCCTTCTACCAAGACAAGCAGAAGACGCCGTTGCACATCTTGATCGACAGCAGCGGTCTCGCTGTCCACGCCGGCCAGCTGCGCAGAGCACCAAAGAGCAGGGACTATCGCAAGCTCCATCTGTGTGTCGACGAGCAGACTGGCGAAGTCGTCGCCGGCGAGCTGACGAGCAAAAGAGCCCGCGATTCATCGCGGGTTGCATCGCTTGTCGCACAGATCGACAGTCCCATCTCATCGGCCAGAGCTGACACCGCATACGACGCCAGCGGCGTCTATGAGGCGATCGAGAATCACAGCGCTCATCGCTCGCCGAGGGTGCTGATACCGCCGCGCAAGGGCGCCCAGCTCGCATCGGGGCCGGCGAGCAGCCGACAGCGCAATCGCAACATTGCAGCACAAGCTCGGCTCGGCAAACGAAAGTGGCACACAGAATCGGGCTACAGCAACCGGAGCAAAGTCGAGATAACGTTCCATCGCTACAAGGCTATCGTGGGCTCAGCGATGCGAGCGAGAGGGTTGGCGGCACAGAGAGTCGAGGCAAGGATCGGGTGCAAGATTCTGAACACCATGACGGCGCTCGGGATGCCTGATAGCGAGATGATCGGATGATGGGAGTCGGGGCCAAGCGAGCTATCGGCCTCTATCGGAGTTGTGCACCAAGGCAGCCAACCGCCAAAGCCGGAGTAGACCATATAAGCGGTCGGCCCGATTGCCAGCGCGGCGAAGAGAACAATCGTCGGATAAGCCCTCAAATGAGCGAAGTTCCACGTCGTCCCCAGCCACTTGATCGGTCGCCCAGAGCGGTTGATTTTCGGGACAATGATCCGCGGATCGTCCTTGCAATTATAGACAGCATAGAAGAACTTCCAGTTCCGTTTATCCCGCCATCGTCGATCTAGCCGAGCAAGCTTCTCGTCCGACATCACACTCTCAAAAGAGTTCGTCTAACAGAAATTCGGGGGTTCCTTGCACTCCACGCAGTACCGATCCGGGTATTACGGCCTACTATTCGATGCCGAGCTTCTGGTTGAAGTAGGCGATCGTATTCGAAAGACCCTCATCGAGGGTGACTTTGGGCTGCCAACCGAGGAGCTTTTTTGCGAGGCCGATGTCGGGCTGTCGGACCTTGGGGTCGTCGACGGGAAGAGGCTTGTAGTCGATCGTGCTCTTGGAGTCGGTCTCTTTCTTGATCTTCTCTGCGAGCTCCAGGATCGTCATCTCGGAGGGGTTTCCGAGATTCACGGGCTGGTTATAGTCGGAGGTCAATAGGCGATAGAGCCCGTTCACGAGGTCGAGCACGTAGCAGAAGCTCCGCGTCTGGGTGCCTTCTCCGAAAACGGTCATGGGCTCATTCGCGAGCGCCTGGCTGATGAAGGCGGGGATGGCTCGGCCGTCGCGTAGCCGCATGCGCGGACCATAGGTATTGAAGATACGGGCTATCTTGACGTCGACGCCGTGGTAGCGATGGTAGGCGACCGTCATCGCCTCGGCGAAGCGCTTCGCCTCATCGTAAACGCCGCGGGGCCCGATCGGATTCACGTTGCCCCAATAGTCCTCCTTCTGGGGGTGGACGAGGGGGTCGCCGTAAACCTCGGACGTCGAAGCGAGTAGAAAGCGTGCGCCCTTGGCCTTGGCGAGCCCGAGCGTCTTGTGCGTGCCGAGCGAGCCGACCTTCAACGTCTGAATGGGAAGTTCGAGGTAGTCGATGGGGCTCGCGGGGCTCGCGAAGTGCAGGATGAAGTCGAGGGGACCTTCGACTCGAATCTCCTCAGTAACGTTGTGCTCGACGAAAGTGAATCGGGAGTCTTTGACGCGCTCAAGGTTCGCGCGATCCCCCGTGATGAAGTTGTCCATCCCGATGACTTCGTGGCCCTCGGCGAGCAAGTGGTCCACGAGGTGAGATCCGATGAAGCCGGCAGCGCCGGTGATGAGAGCTCGCGTCATCCGGTTAGAGCACCCTCAAAACGCGTGCTTGTGAAGGACGGCGCGCCACGTCCGCCACAAGATCTTGAAATCGAGAGAGAGTGACCAGTTCTGAATATAGTAGAGGTCGTGCTCGATGCGCTTTTCCACCGACGTATTGCCACGCCAGCCGTTGACCTGGGCCCAGCCCGTCATGCCTGATTTAACCTTGTGACGGAGCATGTACTTCGGAATCTTCGTCTTGAACTCCTGGACGAAATTCGGTCTCTCCGGACGCGGTCCCACGAGAGACATCTCTCCCTTGAGCACGTTCACGAGCTGGGGAAGCTCATCGATGCTGAAACGGCGAAGGAAGCGACCGACTGGCGTTCGGCGGGGATCTTCCGAAATGGCCCAGATGGGACCGGTGTGCTTTTCGGCTTCGTCGTCCATCGAACGAAATTTGTAGATGGTGAAAGGTTTTCCATCGAGGCCCATGCGCGCCTGGGTGTAGAAGACGGGCCCCTTCGAAGTGAGTTTGATCAAAAATGAGATGATCCCGAAGGGAATCGCGAGGAGCGTGAGGAGCACCGTCGAAACACCGATATCTATGGCTCGCTTCGCCAACCAGTGCCAGCCTCGGATGGGCTGCTTGGACAGGTTGATGATCGGCATGCCATCGAGATCTTCGACTCCGGCTTGCAGTGAGACGTCCGTCAAGTAGTCCCAAGCAACTTTGACGTCGAGTGCCTCGCGGCTCGCGTAGGTGACGAGCTCGCGGATCTTGGAGTGAGCTTCGAGAGGAAGTGCGATATAGAGCGAGTCGACGGTCGCGTTGGACACCACGTAGTCGACATCCTCGAGCCCGCCGAGGATGGGAATCCCCCGATGGCCCGCGAACTCGCCCCGTAGCCGATCGTCCAGAAATCCCGCGACGCGGAATCCGAGCTCCTGGTGGTCGATGAACTTGTCGGCGACCGTGCGCCCTAGCTGACCCGCGCCCGCGATGAGAATGTTCCTGAGGCCCTCTCCTCGGCGCCAGCGGGCCTCGCGCTCCCGCCGAATGAGCGAGCGCACCACGGTCAGCAACACGATGTCGAAACCGACGAACATGCCCAAGACGAGCTGCGAGAACTCGTAGCGGCCCGAGAGCTCGGGTGGACCGTAGAGGTAGTAGACGCGCGCGTACAACGCGATGAACAGGGTGAGCGCCGTTCCCATGGCGGCTGCCCAGACGATCGAGAAGAGCTCGTCGGTGCGCGATCGCAGTCGTTTGAGGCTGTAGAGTCCGTGGGCGTAGAAGAGAGGCGGCCAGAGCAAGGTAATGAGGGGCAGCAGCAGGACGTACTGACTGAAGGGGTTAACGCCTTTCGTGACGCTCACCAGATCGGTGTGAAACCGAACGAAGTAGGCGATGGCAAAGGCGCCGTAGGTAGCGAGGAGATCTCCGGCGACGTAAACCCCGGTCCAGATACGGCTTTGCTGCTTAACCATTGAAAGCGCTAGAGGTCGGCTTGTTCGACGCGCGCTCGGATGAACTCTCGTATCCGGGCACGAAACTTTTCTCGGGAAAAGCCGAGCGCCCAGTCCCTAAGTGACTCTTCATTAAAGCTTAACGAGGACACCTTGTCAATGGCGGAAGACAGGGCCGAGGGGGTGGACTCATCGAAGAGCACTCCGGTCTCGCAATCGCGCACCGTGTCTCGGGCGCCACCCTCCCCGAGGGCAACGACGGGACAGCCGCAAGCTTGTGCTTCGAGAGGCACGATCCCGAAATCCTCCACGCCGGGCAGCACAACGGCACGGCAGCGCCGGTAGAGCTCTCGGAGCTCTCCGTTTTGAACGAACCCTCGGAACTCCACGTTCGTGCCAGCCCGCGCCCTCAGCTGCCGGTCGGAAGGACCGCTTCCGACGATGACCAATCGTTCGGATCGGCCCCGGAAGGCGTCGATCGCGAGGTCGATGCGTTTGTAGGGAACGAGGGCTGACACGACGAGGTAGTAGGGCTCGCGAGCGTCATCGCTCCGGGTGAAGAAGTCGGTATCGACCGGGGCGGGGATGACCGAGTCGGCCTCGCGCCCGTAATAACGCTTAATGCGCTCAGCGACGTAGCTCGAGTTCGCGATGAAGTTATCGACGCGCGGCGCCGACGAAACGTCCCATCGGCGAAGCCTTGCCGCGATGGGCCCGTAGACGAGCCGCGCCGTCATTCCCGTGCCGAAATAATCCTCGAAGCGATCCCAGACGTAGCGCATCGGCGTATGGCAGTAGCAGACGTGCAGGCCACCGGCGGGGGGCCGGACGCCCTTCGCGACGCAATGCGAGCTCGAGATGACGAGGTCGAATCCCTCGAGACGAAGCGACTCGATCGCCGACGGGAAAACCGGCAGATACCAGCGGTAGTGGGTCTTCACAAGAGGCAGGTTCTGCGTGAAGGCGGTTCGAATGGGAAGAGATTCGATCCTCTCCGAGGTCGTCCCGGGAATATGGAGCAGCGTGAAGAGGGTCGCCTCCGGATAAAGCTCGACCAGGCACTCCAGGACTTTTTCGCCGCCTCGGAGTCCGGTCAGCCAATCGTGGACGAGGGCGACGCGCATCGGACGCTCAAGAGCTCGCTTCTGGAGCGAGACCCAACGCGCGCATATAGACCGCGTGAATCTCGGAAGCGGCTGTCTCCCACGAGAATCGTGCCGCTCGTTTCTGGCCTCGTTCGATAAGGCGCGCTCGAAGCTCCGGATCCACGAGCGTGGATTTGATGGCCTCCGCGATCTCGTCCACGTTGTAGGGGTCTACAGTCACGGCGGCGTTACCAACGACTTCAGGGAGGGAAGAGATCTTCGATGTGACCACCGGAGTTCCGTTTGCCATGGCCTCAAGCGGCGGCAGCCCAAAGCCTTCGTAGAGAGAAGGAAAGACAAAGACGTCCGCGGCGCGGTAGAGCGAGACCAGCGTGGCCTCGGGGACAAAGCCGAAGAAACGCACGTAGGAGCGGATCTGATGGCGTTCGACCGCTCTCCGCAGGGAGGGATACTTCGAGATTTCGTCACCGACGATGAGGAGCGTGAGGTCGGAGAAGCCGGAGTCCTCTCTGACCTTGGCGAATGCGGTGATGAGCCTTTGGACGTTCTTGTGCGGCTTGATGTTCCCGACGAAGAGCGCGGTTCTGCCCGTGAGCTGAAACCGCCTCTTGACCCGGTCGATCTCGTCGATGGCGAGATTCTTGAGCATCGCCGGGTCGATGCCGTTCGGGATGACGAGGATGTTCTCCTCGGCAACCTCGAAAAAGCCCAGGAGATCGCGTTTCGAAGCCTGCGAGACCGTCATCACCAGCTTGGCCTGCTCGAGGCTACGACCGATCATGTAGCGCGCGTAGTGGACAGCAAAACGCGAAGGAAGGTATTGGGGAAAGAGAAGATGGATCACGTCGTGAACCGTGACGACGGAAGGGCAGGGGGTCAGAAACGGAAGCACGTAGTGGGGAGCATGAAACAGATCGGCGCGGAGGCGCTTCAGCTTCCATGGGATCGACCAGTGCTCGGAAAGGGAATAGTTCCTAGCCGAGACGAGGCAGAGATGCAATCGGGGAGAGAGCGAGCGCAGGAGCTCCGCGTCGTGCCGATAGCAGAGGACGTGAAACTCGTTCTTCGAATCGATCGAGGGGAGATGCCGAAGCAGATTCCTCAGGTAGGTTCCGATACCGAAGTCGTTGATCTTGCGGACGTCGATGGCGATCCGCATCCCCTACCTACGTTCGCATCGGATGCTGGACTCCCTATACACGAACGGACGATATCACACACGAGGCTCAGCCGTCATGCTCGCGACTGCCGATAGTCTTGCTTATCCTGGTGCCGAGATCTTCGAGAGCCCCTCCCAGATCGTTCTGCAGACGCTCGAACTCGGTCGCGGTCGGGGTATAGACGGTCTCGAAGGCCGAGGTGTCGAGCACTTGGAGCAGTCGGCCACGGTGGTAGGAGGCTGTTTGGGTGAACCGCACACCGTGGAGTTGCAGGCCCTCGAAGCCCTTTTCTTGGCCGCTCCCTTGACGGTTCCACATCACGCGGGCGCCCGTCTCGATGAGCTGCGGTTGCTGATAAAAAGACAGCCGTAAGTTCACGTCGGTACCGGGAGCAAGGCGGCTGTCGGTGACGATGCATGCGCCGGTTGCGGAAACGTTTGTGAGGATCCCGTAGGCGAGCTGCTGTTCGTCGCGATAGACCGACGCCGTCGCCGCCTGTTTCGGGGTCAGACGACGAACCGCCCTAAGGCTCTCGTATTGCTCCGCCATCGAGTACTCGCTTGGCCCGTTGCTTGTCTTTGATGCGATTGGGCGCGCCTTTTATTTGGAAGCTGGATGGTATCGATTTCAGATGCCCCTGTCAAAGCGACTCGCCGCATTCCCTTCTGCGCCGCTCCAGATAGGTGCGCTCACGCTCGCACCCGCATGAGCGCCAGGTCGTAAGCCTGAGCCGCCTCTGCGAATCGTCCGGCGCGGCGCAGCCCCCCCTTAGAACTCCTTGGTCACGCGAATGAGAATTCTATAGGTCTGGCGAAGCTCGGGTTGGAACAGAGACGCGAGCTCGAGCTTGATCCTCAGGTAGCTCTTGAGTAGAAGAAGCTTCCATCGACCGTAGTGCTTGGAGTAGAAGTACAGCCGGCTCCGATGGGACTCGAGGAGCGTTCTCTCGATACTCTTGGCCGTCGAGCGCCCTCTCAGATGCTTGACCTCGACCTCGGGTGTGAAGAGAACCGTCGTGCCGGCCGCGCGAAGTCGCGCGCAGAGGTCCACGTCTTCCGAGTAGAGGAAGAACTTCTCGTCGAAGCCGCCGACGCGCTCGAGAAGCTCTCGACGTGTCATGAGGCACGCGCCGCTAATCCAGTCAGGGTTTCCCTCTCTCGAGTACTGGCGCGTCACGTAGCCGCGGAGCGGACCCGTTCCATCGGCGTAGCCGCGATTCAGGCACTTTTGGAGAAATTCGGAAACGAGGCCGTGCATCCTTCCGAAGGACATTTGAATCGAGCCGTCTTCGTTCAGTAGAAGAGGACCGAGCGCGCCCACCTGCGCCCGTTCGTCCATCAAGGCTGCCATGCGATCCAGGGTCCCCTGGGAAACGACGGCGTCGCTATTGAGGAACACGACCAGCTCTCCCGTCGCCTCCCGCCAGCAACGATTGCTCGCCCTGGCGAAACCGAGGTTTTCCCCGCAGCGGATCGTCAGGACGTCGGGGAAACGCTCCTCCATCATCTCGAGACTTCCATCCGTCGAGGCGTTGTCCGCCACGATGACTTCGAGAGGTCGATGGGACGTATGAGCGTAGAGAGCGCTCAGGCAGGACGCGAGCTCTTCGCGTGCGTTGAAGCTCACGATCGCGACCGAGAGCCCGCTCAAGACGAGGCGACTCCCCGGTAGAGCTCGAGGGTCTTTCGCGCCGAGACTTCCCAGGAGAAGCACGCGACGCGTTCTCGTCCCTCCTTCACGAGGCGGGAGCGGAGATCGGTGTCGTTCCAGACCCGCTCGATCGCCGCGGCTAGAGCTTCGTGGTCATCGGCGGGCGCATAGGCGGCCGCGCGCGCCGCGACCTCTCGGTGGACTGGGATGTCCGAGGCGACGATCGGGGTTCCGCTCGCCATGGCTTCGAGAAGCGGCAGGCCGAATCCCTCCCAGTGAGACGGCATGACGAGGGCACGGGCCCGACGATAGAGGGACGGGAGCTCCGAAACTTCGACGTAGCCGAGACGCTCGACGGTGTCCGTGAGGCCGAGACGCTCGATGGTCCGGCCAACGCGCTCCGCGTCCAGACCCGTCCCTCCCGCGATGCGGAGTCGCCCCTCCCACCCGCGCTGCCTTAATAATGAGACGGCTTCCAGCAGGGTCGGCAGATTCTTCCTCGGATCCAGGGTCGCGACCGCCAGCAGGAACGGGATGTCCTCCTCGGTCAAGTCGTTCTGTGGCCAAGTCTCACGCGGACTCCTGAAACGCTCGTCGACCCCATGGTGCACGACGTGAATGCGCTCCCGAGGGACGCCCAGGCGTGATTCCACGTCCGCGGCCGTCGTCTCCGAGACGGCGAGGATGCCATCCGCCCTCCGCGCGTGGCTCCGAACCAGGCTCACGTAGTCCCGTCGGATCTCGCCACCGGTAGCCTCCGGCTGCTCCAGGAAGAAGAGATCATGAATCGTCACGATGGAGCGGGCATCGCGGCTCGGAAGCAGGAGAGGGGTGGGCGAGTGGGCCACGTCGAAGTGCCGGCCCGTCAGGAGGTCGAGCGAGGGCACGCCCAGGCGATGCCATAGGGCATTCAGGACTCGCACCGGTATATGGCGGTCGACGGGGAGAAAGTTCGGGGGACGAGATTCTGGCTGCGGACGTTCCTTGAGGGAGCTCGAGAACAGCACGTAGGTATTTTCCGTGTCGATCCGCTGGAGCCCCGAGACCAGTCCCTGGACGTATCGGCCGACCCCCGTAGCCCGGGACAGCGCGGGCCGGAAATCGATGCCGACGGTTAGTCGTGTCATTCCGCGAGATGTTAGCACCCCGGACCCCGTGCTTGGGTTTCATTGATTCGGGGAAGGCTCCCGCATACAATAAGCGGTTCCACTCCGCGGATTTGAGGGCCAGGAGAGCAGTCACTCAATGAAAATCACCATCATTGGCACGGGTTACGTCGGCCTGGTCGTAGCCAGCTGTCTGGCCGAAAACGGCAACTGCGTCACCGCCGTCGATATCGACGCTGACAAGATCGAGCGTCTCAAACGGGGTGAGATCCCCATCTACGAGCCCGGGCTCGGTGAGCTCGTTGCCCGAAACGTTACCGAGGAGCGCTTGAGCTTCACCACGGATTTCGACGAGTCGGTAGACCGCTCGAAGATCCTGTTCATCGCCGTCGGAACCCCGCCCGACGAGGACGGCTCCGCGGATACGTCTCACGTGCTCTCCGTCGCTGATGGGATCGGCCGGGCTATGAACGGGCCGAAAATCGTCGTAATCAAGAGCACGGTTCCCGTCGGCACGAACCGCAGTGTCCATCAGCGGATCGCTTCTTTGACGGAGCATTCCGTAGGAGTCGTCTCCAATCCCGAGTTTCTCAAAGAGGGAGCTGCGATTGACGATTTCATGAACCCGGACCGCGTCGTCATCGGAACGGACGACGAGAAGACGGCCGAGGTGATCAAAGAGCTCTACCGGCCCTTCGTCCGAACCGGCAAGCCCATCCTCGTCATGGATCCCGAGAGCGCGGAGCTCACCAAGTACGCGGCGAACGCGATGCTCGCGAGCCGGATCAGCTTCATGAACGAGATCGCGCGCCTGTGCGAGAAAGTCGGCGCGGACGTCGCGCAGGTCCGCCGCGCGGTAGGAACCGATAGCCGCATCGGTGATCCGTTCCTGTTTCCGGGAATTGGTTATGGGGGCTCCTGTTTTCCGAAAGATATCCGAGCCCTGATCCGCACCGCGCAGGACTTCGGTGTGAAGCTCGAGATCATCGAGGCGACCGAGCGTGTCAACGAATCTCAGAAGCTCTTTCTGCTCCAGAAGATTCGAGCCCACCTCGGAGGAGATCTGAAGGGCAAAACGCTCGCGCTCTGGGGGCTCGCCTTCAAGCCGAGGACGGATGACATGCGCGAAGCGCCAGCGCTTTCCCTGATTCGCGCGCTCGTCCTTGCTGGCGCGCGAATCCGCGCTTTCGATCCGGAAGCGATGGTCGAGGCGCGAACCCAGTTGATGGACGTCGATTCAGAAGTAACCTATTGCCGCAAGAGCTACGAGGCCTGCGACGGGGCGGACGGGCTCGTCCTCGTCACGGAATGGAACGAGTTTCGGGAGCCCGATTTCGACCGGGTTCGCGCTCTCCTGAAAGAGCCGGTGATTTTCGATGGCCGCAACATCTACAACCCCGATACGCTGAAGGAGCTCGGCTTCACCTACTTCGGCGTTGGGCGCGGCTGAGGTGTCGGCCCTTCTCGTTACCGGGGGGGCGGGTTATGTGGGCAGCCATGCGCTGCGGGAGCTGCTCGAGCTCGACGAGCGCGTCGTGGTCCTTGACGACCTGAGCGAAGGGCACGAGATCGCGGCCGCGGGCGTGGAAATCGTTCGCGCCGATCTCGCGGACCCGGCTGTGGAGAAGACGCTCGACGAGCTCTTCACCCGCGAGCCCTTCGAGGCCGTAGTGCACTTCGGGGCCAAGGCTTACGTCGGCGAGTCGGTCATAGATCCCGTCAAGTACTATCGGAACAACGTGACGGGTGGCATCCACCTCTTGTCCGCCATGGCTCGGCACGGGGTGTCCGCGATAATCTTCTCCTCGACCTGTGCTACCTACGGCGTGCCGGTCCGCACTCCGATCGCGGAAGACCATCCGCAGAACCCCATCAATGCCTATGGACGGACGAAGCTCGCTTTCGAGAGGGCGCTCGTGGATTTCGAGGTCGCGTTCGGAATCCGGCACGTCAGCCTGCGTTACTTCAACGCTGCCGGAGCCCACGAGAGCGGCGAGATCGGCGAGGACCATCGCCCCGAGACCCATCTCATCCCGCTTGCTTGTGAGGCCGCGCTCGGCCGAGGCACCGTGTTGTCCATTTTCGGCGATGACTACGACACCCCCGACGGCACCTGCATTCGCGACTACGTCCACGTTCAGGACCTCGCGGCCGCGCACATTCTGGCACTCCAACGTCTGCGCGGGGGAGGCGCGTCGACGAGCTACAACCTCGGGACGGGAAGCGGCCACTCGGTGCTGGAGGTGATCGAGACCGTAGAGCGCGTGAGTGGTCGCGAAGTCTCGCGCGAGATAGCCCCCCGACGGCCCGGGGATCCGGCCCGTCTCGTCGCCTCGTCCGAGAAGATACGAGGTGAGCTCGCTTGGGCGCCGCGTTTCACCGAGCTCGAGAGCCTTGTCGAGACGGCTTGGGGGTTCAAGGAGCGCTTTCCCGATGGCTACGAAAACGACTGATTTCGCCGCGCGACTCGCGCTCCTCGAGCGCTCGCGTGCGGTGACGGAGATTCTGAAGCTCGCCGAAAGGCCCGAAGTGATCTCCTTCGCGGGTGGCCTTCCCGATCCGAGCGTGTTCCCGATGGCTCGGATCCGTGAATCGATGGATCGTGTGCTTCGCGACGAGGGCGAAGCTTCCATGAACTACGGTCCGAATCCGGGCTATACGAAGCTCCGTGACTGGATTGCGGAGAGGATGACCGTGCGGGAGAAGGTTCCTGCCCGCCGAGAAAATATTCTCGTTACCTCGGGGGGAGTCGAGGCTTTGAACCTCGTTGCGATGGCGCTTCTCGACGAGGGCGATGTCGTTCTCGTGGAAGCGCCAACCTACATGATAGCGCTCCACATCGCTCACGCTTACCGGGCTCGGGTGGTCGCGGTGCCGACCGACGACGAGGGTCTCGACCCCGACGCGCTCGAGGAGCGCCTCCGAGCGCTGGAACGGGCCGACACCCGTCCGCGATTTCTCTACGTGATCCCATCGTTTCAGAATCCATCGGGTGCCACCGAGTCCGAATCGCGTCGCCACCGCATCGTTTCGATCTGCGAGCGTTTCGGAGTGAGGATCGTCGAGGACCACGCTTACGCCGAGCTCGACTTCGATGGCTCGAAGTTCCCTTCTCTCAAATCTCTGGCTCCAGACAACGTCATCTTTGTACATACCTTCTCGAAAATCTTCGGACCCGGGATTCGCCTCGGTTGGGTCGCTGCCGAGCCCAAGCTCGTGGATGCATTCGGGCTCTGCAAGCACGGTACCGATCAATGCGCCAATTCGCTGACCCAGCGGCTCGCCTACGACTACGGGTCTCGCGGGTTCATCGACGAGCAGGTCGAAGCCTCGATCGAGCTCTACCGACGCAAGCGCAACCTCATGGAAGACGCGATGAAACGGCACTTTCCCTCGGAGGCACACTGGGTTCATCCGAGCGGCGGTTTTTTCGTGTGGGTTCGACTTCCCGAATCGGTCGATACGGAGGCGCTCCTGCCCATGGTGATCGAGAAGGAAAAAACGGCTTTCGTCGCCGGTACTCCATTCTACGACGACGGCAGCGGCCGCCAGTTCATGCGGTTGTCGTTCAGCTTCGTGTCGGCTGACGAGATCGAAGAGGGTGTGAAACGACTGGGAAGGGCCCTTACATGGTAGGAGCGGAAGAACGGTTCCCCGAGGCACGTGGTCGCAAGAAAAACCCCGCGGCGTTAGCATATCGGAAGCCGTGAAAGAGCTCCGCCGCCTTCTCTCCCATTCCTGGCGTTACCGAGGCCGTTTCCTCTTGGCCTGCCTTGCCATGGTGGGCTTCGGCGCGACCTCGGCGGGGCTTGCCTACCTTATCAAGCCTATTTTCGACGACGTTCTGATCCAGAACGTCAATCTGGGTCCTATCGCGGGCCTGATCATCGTTTTGTACTTCTCGAAGGGGTTGTTCTCCTACTTCGCCACCTACCTCATGAGTTGGGTGGGCCAGCGAACTGTGATGGATTTGCGGAATCGGCTCTATCAGCACGTCATTCGCCAGTCCGTCGGTTTCTTCAAACGAAAACCTACCGGGACGCTCATGAGCCACATCACGAACGATGTGGAGAAGATCCAGCTCGCCGTCTCGGAGGCCGTCGGGGACCTCCTGATGCAGAGCTTCGCTGTCGTCGGCTACGGCGCGCTTCTGTTCTATTACGACTGGAGGCTGGCTGTTTTTTGTTTGATCACCGCGCCCCTCGCCGTCTATCCGCTCGTGACGCTGGGGCGCAAGCTCCGCCGGACAACGGACACCGGGCTCGAGCGCTGGCGTGACATTACCAATATCTTGCAGGAGACGATCTCCGGGAGTCGCATCGTGAAGGCGTTCCGGATGGAGGCCTTCGAGACCGACCGCTTCCAGACCGTGACGGAACGGTTGTTCCGAACCAACATGCGCATCACCCGAGTCATCTCCATCCTGCCGCCGATCATGGAGGTCGTTGGAGGCCTAGGGCTGGCCGCTGCAATCTGGTACGGGAGCGGCCGGATCTCGAGCGGGACCATGACCACCGGTGAGTTTACGTCGTTCATGGCCGCGCTCTTCCTGATGTACACGCCGATCAAGAAGCTTTCCCGCGTCAACGCGACGTTCCAGCAGGCTCTCTCAGCGGCGCATCGCATGTTCGGCCTTCTGGACACCGCGCAGGAGATTCAGGAGGCCCCCGACGCCGTCGAGCTCGCGCCGCTCAATAGGCGAATCGAGTTTCACGACGTGGACTTCGTCTACGAGGAACGAGACGGCCCGACTCTGGAAGGGATCAATCTGACCATAGAAGCGGGGCAGGTGGTTGCCCTGGTTGGTACGAGCGGGGCGGGGAAGAGCACGCTCATAAGCCTCGTGCCACGGTTCTACGATCCGACGGGCGGCGCGGTGCTCTTCGACGGCGTGGACATTCGTGGGGCGACCCTCTCCTCGCTGAGAGGGCAGATCGGCCTCGTCACACAGGAGACCATCCTGTTCAACGATACGGTCCGGAACAACATCGCCTATGGCCTCGCTTCGGTGGCGGAGGAGGCGCTGCGGCGGGCCGCACAAGCGGCCTGCGCGCTCGAGTTCATCGAGGAGCTGCCACAGAAGTTCGACACGGAGGTCGGGGAGCGCGGTCAGCGGCTCTCCGGTGGGCAACGTCAGCGCATTGCCATCGCGCGAGCCATCTTGAAGAATCCTCCAATCCTCGTCTTGGACGAGGCGACGAGCTCTCTCGATGCGGAGTCCGAGGCTCTCGTACAGCACGCGCTCAACAACCTCATGGCAGATAGGACGACGCTCGTAATCGCGCACCGTCTCTCAACGGTCCGGCGCGCCGATCAAATCATCGTGATCGAGGACGGCTGCGTTCGAGAGGTGGGCAAGCACGCGGAGCTCATCCAGAAGGCAGACGGCGCCTACCGCCGCCTCTACGAGCTTCAATTCGCGCTCGGGGCGTCTCCCGAGACGGTGACGAGCGAACCGTGATCAAGAGCATGACAGGCTACGCACGGGCGTCCTCATCGAGCGCGTCCTATGCGGTCGTCGTGGAGATTCGCAGCGTGAACCACCGCTACCTCGATCTGCGAGTTCGCGGCGCGTCTGGTCTCGTGGCGCTGGAGAAGAAGATTCGCGATCGCGTGAGCGCGGAGCTAAGTCGCGGCAAGGTCGACGTCACTATTAATGTCAGGCCCCTGATGGAAAGCGTCTACGAGATCGTGGTCGACCGCCCTCTCATGAGCGAGTTCGTCCGACTCGCGGGCGAGGTCGCAAAGGAAAATGACGTGGCCAAGGATCTCGCGCTTTCGGATTTGGTGTCGTTCTCGCCTGCCTTTCAAGTCAAGGAGCGTGACCTTTCCGAGGGACAAGGCATCTGGGAGGCGCTCGAGCCAGCACTCGTCGAGTCCATTACCGACTTCACGAGCATGCGTGCGGCCGAGGGTAGCGAGATGTCAACGGATGTCGCGGGGCGCATTAGTGAGCTTTCGGAGCGACTCGACCGCGTTGAGTCTCGGTCGGCCGAGAGCCGCGACAAGAAGCGCGAGCAGCTGCAGGTGCGAGTCGAAGAGCTCCTCGGGACGGCAGTGGAGCCTCCGGCCATCGCGATGGAAGTCGCCCGCCTCGTCGAACGGGCTGACATCGCGGAGGAGGTCACTCGATTTCGCAGTCACCTCGAGCTGTGGGGCGGCACCGTGGTCTCCGAGGGTCCCTGCGGCAAGAAGCTCGACTTCATCGTCCAGGAGATGAATCGCGAGGTCAATACCATTGGTTCCAAGTGTCAGGACGCCGCGATCACCGAGCACGTCATCGCGATGAAGGCCGAGCTCGAGCGGGTGCGAGAACAGGTGCAGAACATCGAATGAGCGATCGGCGCGGGTGCCTCTTCGTCATCTCGGCTCCTTCGGGCTCGGGCAAGACGACGCTGGTTCGCCGCCTGCTCGGCTCGCTCGACGACATCGGGTTTTCGGTCTCGTTGACAACCCGGCCCGTGCGGGGTAGTGAGAGGGACGGCGTCGATTACCATTTCGTAACTGAGGACGTGTTTCGACGGAAAGTCGAGCAGGGAGAGTTTCTCGAGTGGGCTGAAGTGCACGGTAACCTCTATGGAACGTCGAGAGTCGAGACTGACATAGTGCGTGCGAGCGGCAGGGACATTCTTCTCGACGTCGACGTCCAGGGCACGGCGCAGGTGCGCGAGGCGGTGCCCGACGCGGTGACCTTGTTCGTCTTGCCGCCCTCGTTCCAGGTGCTCGAGGAGCGTTTGCGAGGTCGGCGTCAGGACACGCCCGAGGTCATCGATGGCCGGCTCGCAGAGGCGCGGAGGGAAGTCCATCACTACAAGAACTTCCACTACGTCCTCATCAACGAGAGCGTCGAGCAGACCTCTGAGCTGTTCAAAGCGGTCGTGCTCGCCCAGAGAGCACGACCTCACTTGCTTCAGGAGCGGATTCGCCCGATTCTCGACTCGTTCAGGAAAGAGTGACTTCGATGGGAGACGAGAAGGCCTGGGTTGCCGAACAACTAAGGGAACGGCTGCGATTCTACGCTTCGATGACGGGTCTCGGCTTCGATCGAGGGCCTGACGTAACGCGGGTGGAGAGGATCGAAGGACGCCCGGCGGCTCGGATCGCGAAGAAGGTCGAGAACGAGAGCCTCGAGGCGATTCGAAGCGATCTCGGCGACTGTACCCGCTGTGCGCTCCACCAAGGACGAAGCCATATCGTTTTCGGGGTCGGAAATCCCCAGGCCGACCTGATGTTCATCGGCGAAGGGCCGGGCTCGGAGGAGGACCGGCAGGGTATTCCCTTCGTCGGGCCCGCGGGGCAACTCCTGACCAAGATCATCGAGGCGATCGATTTGACCCGGGACGACGTCTACATCGCGAACGTCGTGAAATGCCGCCCGCCTCGGAATCGGGACCCGGAGCCGGAGGAGGTCGAGGCGTGCCGCCCGTTTCTAGAGCGTCAGATCGACGCCATCCGACCCAAAGTGATCTGCGCCCTCGGTCGCGTGTCGGCGCTGAACCTTCTCGACACGAACGAAGGCATCACCCGGATTCGCGGCCGCATTTTCCCCTTCCGGGGTGCGAAGCTGGTGCCGACGTTTCACCCCGCCTATCTGCTTCGCGATGCCTCGAAGAAACGCGAATGCTGGGAGGACATGAAGCTCATTCGCCGCCTGCTCGATGAGCAGGCGTAACGCTTATCCCGCCTTTGCGGAGGTGGCCCTTCCCGTGCCGCTTCCGCGTACCTTCTCTTACGGGATTCCAGCGGAGCTTCTCAGAGCGCGACCGGGGGCGCGGGTGCGCGTGGGTTTCGGCGCACGAGCGCTCATCGGCTGCATCACCGAAGTGAGGGCGGAGGAGCCCGACCTTCCTGAGGGTGCGAAGCTGCTTCCGATCGTCCGTTTGTTGGACGACGAGCCGGTCCTCGACGCAAAACAGCTCGAGCTAGCTCGTTTCATCGCCGACTACTACCTCGCCTCACCCGGTCTGGTCTGCCGTGCGATGCTCCCTCCCGAGACCCCACGAGGGGAGCGTCTCGTTTACGAGAGCATCGAGGGAGTTAAACGATCGGGGGAACGGGGTCTTGCGGTGCAGGTTCTCGATGCCTTGACCCGTCCCATGACCGCGCGAGCTCTCGCGAGGGCCGTGGGAAAGAAGAGCGTGTCGGGTACGCTTGCCACGTTGTTGCGGACCGGTCTCATCCGGCAACGTCCCGAGTCTTCGAAAGGTGGCGGGCGCCGCATTCGGACCGCGGCGATCACGAACAAAGGCCGGGAGGCCCTCGTGGGTGGCGAGAATCTCCACCCGACGACCATCCGCGTGCTGACCTTGCTCTCCGTCGCCACGGACTCGGTCGCCTTTTCGACGATCCGGAACGAGCTCAAAATTGAGCGCGGGCCTTTCGCTTCGATGGAGCGGCGAGGCTTCATCCTGCTCGGACACGACAGTGTGGCTCAGACTCCGTGGGCGCGGTTGCGGGCGTCGTCCCCGCTGAAAAGGCCCGAGCTCACGCCAACTCAGGAGGCGGCGGTTCGGGAGATCGTCGGGGCCGCCAACGAGGACGGATTCCGCCCCATCGTGCTCTGGGGCGTGACGGGGAGCGGCAAGACGGAAGTCTATATGCGTGCGGCGGAGGACGTTCTCGATCGAGGAAGGTCGGTTCTCATTCTGGTCCCCGAGATCGCTTTGACACCGCGGCTCGCGGCAGACCTCCATGGACGGTTTGGAGAACGCGTGGCGATCCTGCACAGCGCGCTCGGCTCGGGAGAGCGCCGCGACGAGTGGTGGCGGATTCGACATGGCGAGGCACGCGTCGTGGTGGGTGCCCGCGCGGCGGTATTCGCCCCTGCGCACGAGCTCGGGCTCGTCGTGGTGGACGAAGAGCACGAGGGCTCGTACAAGCAGGAAGAGAGCCCTCGATACAACGCGCGGGACGTCGCCATCCTGCGTGCCCGAAACGAGAACGCGGTCGTCGTGCTCGGCTCCGCGACGCCGTCCCTCGAGTCATTCACGCAGGCCGTCGAGGCGCGCTATCAGTTGCTCGAGCTTCCCGACCGGATCGGGAACCGCCCGCTCGCTTCGGTGGATTTCATCGACATGAGGGGTGTCGTGCGCGACGAGGGCCCGGATACGGTGCTTTCGGCTCCTTTGCGGGAAGCGATCGCGGAGAGACTCGCTGGTTCCGAACAGGCCATGGTGCTCTTGAACCGAAGGGGTTACGCGGGGCAGCTCTTGTGCCGGCAGTGCGGCCTCGCTTTGATGTGCACCGAGTGTAGCGTCGCGATGACGCTTCATCGAGGCGCTCGCCTCGCGGTGTGCCACTACTGCGGCCTCGGACGTGGGACGCCTGAGCGATGCGAGACGTGCAGTGGCGAGTACCTGAGACAGGTCGGTTATGGCACCGAGAGGATCGAAGAGCTGATTCGGGAGCTATTCCCCGAGAGCCGTGTGGCGCGCATGGATCGCGACACGATGCGAAAGAAGGGGAGCTACGAAGCGCTCTTGGCCCGCTTCGCCGCGCAGGAGATCGACATTCTCGTCGGGACGCAGATGCTCGCGAAGGGCCACGACTTTCCGGCGGTGACGCTCGTCGGGGTGCTCGCCGCGGATAACGGCCTCGGGGCTCCCGACTTTCGCGCCGCGGAGCGCACCTTTCAACTACTGACGCAGGTCGCGGGCCGCGCCGGGCGAGGCCCGCGGCCAGGGCAGGTGCTCATCCAGACATTCGCTCCCGATCACTACAGCCTACAGTTCGCACAAGCGCAGGACTACACAGGTTTCTACGAAATGGAGCGAAAGTTCCGAGAGGAGCTGCGGTATCCGCCCGTCGTAAGGCTGATTAACGTCGTCGTCGAAGGAGACTCGATGGCCGAGGCGACCTCTCGCGCGAGGAGTGCGGCTTCGTTTCTGAGACGCAACGAGCTCGAGGGGGTCAAGGTCCTGGGACCGGCCTTTGCGGTGCGATCGAAAGTCGCGAGCCGGCACCGTTGTCAGGTTCTGCTCAAAGTGCCGAGGCGGCAGCATGCGCAGGTCAGAGCTTGTCTGAGACATTTGCTTTCCGACGAGAGTACCGCGAAGGCGATGGTCGTCGACGTCGACCCGATCACGTTGTCCTGAGCAGGGTGCCGAAAAAGTCGTGAAACGAGGCTTGACAGGGCGGCCTCTCATGGGGGAACTTAGTATCAGTACTAAATCCCCGAACGTTTAGACGTTGCGGGGCGGCTCGTGGTCGGGTTTGGGCGGCCCCGAGAGAGCTGGACGGGTTGGGTCCGTCGCCGTTGGATACGCCCAGAAAGGAGGTGGTCCAGTGAGTAATTCTTCAGTTTCCGCGGAGGTGGCGACCCCTTAGGGGAGCGTTAGCTTTCGAATCGTTCGCTAGGTGAGGCGCTTCCCGGTAAAGAAGGGGAAGCCCAACGCCACCACGCGAAGCTACCGGAGCCCCGGTCCTCGTCGAAAGACGAGGCCGGGGCTTTTGCTTGGGGTCAGTCCTGAACAACTTGACTTCCCGATGCGAAACGACATTCCTAAGCGATTCATCGGAGTAGACTTGTCGGCCTGAGTCAAGTTGTTAAGGACTGACCCCATAGTCGGACGAGAAGAGCTCGGCCCAGCTGAATTGAATCGGCTCGGGTGTGAAGCAGAGCACGAACATGACGGCTGCGATGGCCCCCATGATCTGTCTGCTTCGCGGAAGGGCTATCTCGTCGCGGATCGTCGGGGGGTGAGGCCGCCGGATTCCGAGGACGAAAGCCATGAACGCCCACACGAGCCACGACGGCCCGAAGTAGGCCATCGGAAACAGCCCGAAGAACACGAGTGCCGATAGCCGATGCGCCTTGTCACGCAGCAAGGCGTAGGCCGCATGACCACCGTCGAGCTGACCGATCGGCAGCAGATTGATCGCGGTCAGCAGGAGGCCAAACCACGCCGCGAGACCGATGGGTGAGATGTAGAGCACATGGTCTGTGGGCAGGTTGGGCCAAATCCAGCCGGACATCCACTGGAACAGCAGGGGCTCCCCGAAACTGATGCTCGATTCCGCGGGAAGGGGAGGGCTCGGCCGCGACGAGGCAATACCGATGACCAGCGCGGGAATGCAGACGATGAAGCCCGCGAAGGGACCGGCGAGGCCGATGTCGATGAGCGCCCGTCGGTTCGGAAATGGCGAGCGGATCAAGATGAAAGCGCCGAGCGTTCCTATGAGCGAGAAGGGAAAGGGAATGAAGACGGGAAGCGTCGAATCCACGTCATGTCGACGCGCCGTGAGGTAGTGCCCGAGCTCGTGTGAGAGGATAATCGACAGGATGGTCAGACTGAAGGGCGCGCCATAGGTCACGAACAACGGCACCCAACCCCAAGTTGTGTTCGGCCCCGCGCCCTCCGCTAGAAGCTCGGGCGCCCAGAACGCCATCCCTTGCAGACCTCCGACGAAGAGCGTGGAGGCGACGGTCATCGAGAAGAAGAGAAAGGGAAGCAGAGTGCTCGACGCGAAACGGATGAGCAGACCCGCGAGCAAGAGTTTGAAGTGTGGGCGCGAAGAGCTCAGGGTGCGCTTTCCGGCGCTCGATCGGTCGAGCGGTGCGGTCGGGCCTTAAGGTATATTCTGGAGGTCTTTGCCCGGCTTGAATCGGATCGTGCGCCCCGGTGGTATCCGCACCTCTTTTCCCGTTCGAGGATTGCGGCCGATGCCACGCTTGCGGGGCTTCACCTGGAAGACGCCGAATCCGCGTAGCTCGATGCGCTCGCCTCGCTTCATCGAGGTCTTCATCGCATCGAGTACCGCTTCGACGGCTTGCTCCGCTTTCACCTTCGTGATGTTGGCGGAAGCGGACACCTCGTTTATGATGTCCACCTTTATCATATTGACCTCCCAAGGGATACGCTCTTGATTATAGGTAGCGACCCCCGAGGTGTCAAGCATCATCTCCGTTATCATGCTCTAAACGTTCGAGTTAGCCGAGCGGCTCTGCCACGTGTCATAATGGATGTTGCGGACATCGACAAGTCTATACACATCAATAACATATGGTGAAATCACTTCCTAGAGTTGCGGTCGTGGGACGTCCGAACGTGGGCAAGTCGACGCTCTTCAATCGCATGACGGGAGCGAGAAAAGCGATCGTCGACCCTGTCGCCGGATCCACACGCGACCGCAACACGTCCGACGTTTCGTGGCGCGGGAGGTCCTTCGAGATCGTCGATACGGGTGGCATCCTCGAGGAGTTGGACACGCCTCTCGACGAGCAGGTAGGAGCGCAGGTCGAAATCGCAATCGGCGAAGCGGATGCGGTCTTGTGGGTCGTCGACGGGCGCGCGGGCCTTCTTCCCGAGGAGCAATATCTCGCGAGACGTCTCCGCAGTATGGGAGATCGCGTGGTGCTCGTCGTGAACAAGATCGACGACGCTTCCCGGCGGGCCGATGCCATGGAGTTTCACCGTCTCGGGTTTTCCGCGCTCTATGAGGTTTCCGCCGAACACGGCCTGGGCGTCGGGGATCTCCTGGACGCGATTGTCGAACGATTGCCCGAGACGATAAACGGAGCCGACTCCGGAGAGGAGCTTCGCGTCGCCATTACGGGCCGCCCCAACGTCGGCAAGTCGTCTCTCTTGAACCGTCTGAGCGGTGAGGACCGCGCCGTCGTGAACGAGCTCGCCGGCACGACGCGAGATGCGGTCGACACCCTCGTCGAATTCGAAGGCACGCGCTACCGATTCGTCGACACCGCGGGAATCCGCAGGCAAGGAAAAATCCCGAACCAGGCCGACCGACTTGGCGTGATGTACGCAGAGCGGGCGATCGAGAGGGCTCATCTCTGTCTGCTCGTTCTCGATGCGACCGGGGGGGTCACAACGGAAGACGCCTCGATCGGCGGGAAGATCGCGGGTGCCGGCCGCGGCGCCGTCCTCGTATTCAACAAATGGGACGTCGTGGAAGGCCGGGAAGCGAAAGCCAAGGAGCTGGCGCAGGAAGCTCGTGACAAGATGCCTCACCTCGACTTTGCGCCCATCGTGTTCGTCTCGGCACTCACCGGTCGCGCCCTCCCGACCATCTTCACACGGGTCCTGGATGTCCGCGAGCAGCAGCTTCGCCGAATCACAACCTCCGAGCTCAATCGGTTTCTCGCGACGGCCTATTCGCACTTCCCACCGCGCGCACGGGACGGCAAGGAGGTGAATCTGTTCTACGTGACTCAGACGGGGGTGTCGCCGCCGCGCTTCGTCGTCTTCGCGAACCGAGCCCGAAAGGACCTCGACCCGACCTATCCGCGATATCTAACCCGCCGTCTCAGAGAGTCCTACGGCTTCGAGGGCACGCCTCTCCGCGTGAGCATTCGGCAGCGCAAGCAGGTAAACTCCCAATGATTAGGCTTGACTTAACAGGTTGGTCTCATATAATACTTCAGGTAACCAAGTTCAGTTCCAACTCTCCAAGAGTCCTTAAAGTCAAGACTTAACTGCATTTCCGTAACCCTTTGTGCGGAAAAGACGGAACAGCGCCGCCGAATGACGAAAGCAGACTTGGCAAGGGTCGTCTACGAACGCCACGGTGGAATTTCGAACAAGGAGGCCTCACGCTTGGTCGACCTGATCCTCGAGTTCATCAAAGACGGGTTGAAAACGGGCGATCGTGTCCAAATCAGCGGTTTCGGAACGTTTCTCATCAGAGACAAGAAGGAGCGAAAAGGGCGCAACCCTCAAACGGGCGAAGAGATGACCATCCTCCCACGGAAGTCCGTCGTCTTTCGTCCATCGAAGTCCTTCCAGAACGGCGTCGCCTCTCCTTGAGCCACGAGCGACTATGCCCTCAAGCGAAGTTCGGAAAACTCGGTAGATGGATAGCAACAAGATACCGAGCAAGCTCTTTTTCAAGATCGGGGAAGTTTGCGAACTCACCGACACGCAGCCTTACGTGCTTCGGTATTGGGAGTCCGAGTTTCCCGCTCTGGCGCCCGCGAAGAACAACTCGGGGCAGAGGATCTACCGCCGACGGGACATCGAGACGATACTCCGCATCGAGACGCTACTCTACGAGGAAGGATTCACCATCGCGGGTGCCAAGAAGAGGCTGGAGCAAGAGATGAAGGATCAATCCAAGGCTAGCGCTGGCACCGCCACGGCCGAGCCGGATGAGCAGACTGAGGCGACTGAGCCGACTGGCGAAGGGGCGGGCGGAAACGGTGCTTTTCGGGAGCAGATTCAGTCGATCAAGGCCGAGTTGAGTGGGATACTGGACTTGCTAGACAAGAACGATTAAAAACGCAAGAGGAAGCAGACGGAAGGGTTCGGGTTTCAGGAGTCGTTGACCACTCATCTCAGGGCGTGCTAAAGTTTCGGATCCAGCAGCGCGACAATGTGACCGAAGCGCCGCGAGCAGAATGGAACCGGGACGTAGCGCAGTCTGGTAGCGCACTTGCTTGGGGTGCAAGTGGTCGTCGGTTCAAATCCGGCCGTCCCGACCATTCTCACCGCTTCCCACGAAACGGCGGAAGGTCACCATTCTCGACATACTCGTAACCAACGACGACGGCGTCCACGCTCCCGGCATTCGTGCGCTCGCGGAAAAGCTCCGTGAGATTGGCGATGTCACCGTCGTGGCCCCCGCGCGTGAGATGAGCGCTGTCAGCCACGCCCTCACGATCGCTGAGCCCGTACGCTTCGACCAAATCGAGCCACGTGTTTTCGCCGTCGAGGGAACACCCGCCGACTGCGTCAACCTCGCCGTGGGAAAGCTACTTCCCAAACCCCCCGACGTCGTCGTCTCCGGTATCAATCGCGGTGCCAACGTCGGCGATGACATCGCCTATTCGGGAACCGTGGCGGGTGCGCGCGAGGCGGCCATGCTCGGCGTGCCCGCCCTCGCGATCTCCCTCGCCAGCAAGGTGGACGATGCAGATTACTCCGACGCCGCTCACTTTGGCACCATGATGGCCAAAACTCTCGTCGAGAAGCAGAACTGGGGCCGGCGGACGTTCCTCAACGTCAACGTTCCCAGCGCCAAAGTCAAAGGCGTTCGCATCACCGCCCAGGGCCGCCGCGACTACTGGGCCAAAGTCGAAGAGCGTATCGATCCCCGCTCCCGGGTCTATTACTGGATCAAGCAGGGTTTCAGCCGCTGGGAAAAGAACGGCATGTCCGACATCGCCGCCGTGCGCGAGCGCTTCATCTCCGTGACCCCGCTTCAGTTCGACTTCACCGCCTACAACGCCCTCGAAGAGCTCAGCACCTGGGAGCTCCGCTTCAGCGACGAATAAGGGATTCCCTCACCCCGCGAGGGGTGACGGTGCGTCCAATACAGGCCCTCTCCCCGTTGGGGAGAGGGTACCGCGCGCAGCGCGGTGGGTGAGGGGGCATCGCGGAGTCCTTCCCCTCCCGCACATTCCGGTGTAAACTCAAACGCTCGCCGAGGTCGGGGCGTGGCTCAGTTTGGTAGAGCACCTGGTTCGGGATCAGGGGGTCGCAGGTTCAAATCCTGCCGCCCCGACCAATAAAATCAATAACTTGGAGCTGATTGAATCGATGCGGGTAATATTCGGGTAGCGTTTTGGGTAACACCGCGACGCGGTTTCTTTAGGGTTGTGTCGTGGACTGAACGACCCAGTCCACCACACGGTCGAGAGCGTCCGGCAATATCTCTCGATTTGACGACGTGAACAGTCCGTGCCCCACTCCGTCGTAAACCTTCACGACGACGTTGTCGCGCTTCAGCGCCTGGAACGGTCGCACGCTTTCGGTCACGGGCACGTTGTCATGTTCATCGTCCTGGCCGTACAACACCAGAAGAGGCACGCCGGATTGCTGCAAGTGTGGCTGTGGATCGTAGTCACCGTTGAGTTCCCACCATGTGCGGCGCTTTCGCTGCGCGATCGCCATCGCGTACGGATGCATGAACCAATCAAAGAGATTTGGAACGCCCATTTGTCGTAGATTCTGATACGTCTCGTGCACAAGCTGTTCCCGCGTAGGTACATTGCTTCCGGAGACGTTGATGATGAACGGCAAATCTGCGGTAAGGCTGCTTGCGAGAGGCGCCACACCGCTCCCGCCTTGACTCATACCCACGAGCCCAATCTCGTTTGGGGCTAGTCTCGTCAGTTTTGCCAGATGCTCTCGCGCGGCTAGGGCATCTTCCGCGAAGTCAGCAAAAGAAGAAGTCCGCCAATCGCCCTCGGACTTGCCGCTTCCACGTTTGTCCGGAAACAGCGTCGCTACCCGCGATTCGACCAATCGAATCGCGAGGTGCAGGTACCACAAGTTGTCGCGGTTGCTCCATCCGGAGCCGTGAACGATGACCGCGCCAGCAACCGCGGGCCCGTCCGGGCTGAACAACGTGCCCGTGGGTCCGACGATACCATTCTTCCAAGTCACTTCACGCTGCTCGAAAGCGGGTTTGATCCGCGAGGCAGCTTGCCGGCTACGTGATTCGTCCTCCCACTCGAGTGCTATGAGACGCTCGCCGTCCTCGATGAGCCGAAGCGTTCGAATCGGCTCGTTCTCGAAGGGTTCCCACAAATACGCGGCATCTTTAGTGGGGGTTATCGATCGTGACAGGTAGTCCGCGCGAGAAAATCGGGTTCCGTTCAGACCATACATCGCCAAACCGCCTCTAGCGGAATACGTGACTAGGACGCGCTCATGTCCAGACATATCGTAGAGGCCAACGACAGGATCGAGCAGTTCGGAAGCATACTCAGCGCCGGGGGTCGTGAGCGGTGGCGTCTCCGGACGACTCATGACGAAGAAGATCGCCGTTGGAGGCAGGGCCACGATGACCAGAACGATGGCGATGTTTCGAAGCGTGGCGGCAATCCGGCGCCCGTTAGGTCCAGTCATTGATCCTAGTTCGCTCCCCAGGCGAGGTGCCGCCGATGGCCAGCGCCGCCCTCCCTTGTTGAAATACTACGACCGTAGTATAATTCACTCGCTCATGAAGAAAAAGACTCTCAACGCAGATCAACTCGGAGAGCTCGAGGGCGAGGTGATGAGAGTGGTGTGGGATATCCACGAAGGAACGGTGGAGGACGTCTCGGCACGTCTCGATACTGGAAAAAAGCTCGCGTACACGACCGTCATGACGGTTCTCGGCCGTCTTGTGGAGAAGGGCTTTCTCGCACGAGAGAAGCAGGGGCGAGCGTACGTCTATCGACCCAAGGTGTCCCGGCAGTCGATTGCAGACTCGGCCTTGCGGAGTGTTGTGGACCGGTTCTTCGACGGCGTCAGTACTCGGGCAGCGGCCCATCTTCTGGGAGCGTCTGGAGATGTGGATGCGGCCGAGCTGCGGCGTCTCGAATCGTCGGTTCGCGCAAAGCGCAAGGGGAAGCGATGACGGAGTCGTTTTCGCGCTTTCTCGTCTACAACCTCGGAGCGAGTGTCCTCGGGGGCCTTTGGGCACTTGCGCTCGTATTTGCTGCTATACACGTCTTCGGGGTTTCGCGCGCTGTCACGAGAAACCGTCTGTTGACGGTTCCTCTAATCAAGTCGAGCCTTGTGTTGCTAGGACTGTGCACCGTGATGCCCTTGGATCCGTCCCGCTTCCCGTGGAAATAAGAATGGCGTAACCTCCGGTTAAACAAAACGAAACCGCGCCTGGAAAGGCGAGGAGGAGGATTACGCCATGAAGAAGCCTACCACCATATCGAAGGAGTCTGTAAGCGAGTATCGGGAGTTCGTCCAACTTCGGCTGCGTAAGCGGGTACTGGAGGCAATCGAGGTCGTGCTCGAGGAAGAAGTCGACCAAGCGCTGGGGTGTGGTAGCTACGAGCGTGCGGAAGACCGCCGTGGATATCGCAACGGAGCCGAAACCCGTCGCGTGACGACGTCGGTGGGAACTCGCGAGCTCCGGGTGTCACGAGCCCGCGTGCGAGACGAGGAAACGGGAGAAACGACAGAGTTCAGGAGCGAGCTGTTGCCCCGGTACGCGCGCCGGACTCGTGAGGTCGACGAGGCGATCTTGGGGACCTACTTGTCGGGCGCGAATAGCCGCCGGATCCGCAAAGCGCTGAAACCACTGCTCGGTGAGGAGCACCTATCGAAGAGCGCGGTGTCTCGCGTGGTTAGCCGGCTGAAGGAGCGCTTCGAGGAATGGCAGAACCGTGCTCTCAGCGAGGAGGTCTACGCGATCGTTTACCTGGACGGCTTCCACCTGAAAGTGCGGATGGCGAAACGTGTGATCAGCGTACCCGTACTGGTCGCGCTCAGGGTCGCGCCAGACGGGCAGAAACGTCTGTTGTCATTGCGTCTGGCGGTGAGCGAAGCCTCGACGCATTGGGGCTCCGTGCTGGAGGGACTCCAGGCTCGAGGACTCCGGGCTCCCAAGCTAGTGATCAGCGACGGCCACAAGGGGCTGACGAAAGCGCTGGAGAAGTGGCCGGGGTGCCGGTTGCAGCGATGTACCGAGCACAAGCGCGCCAACTTGCTCCAACATTGCCCGGCGCACGCACGCCGTGAGCTCCGGCGTGACTACAACCGGATCGTCTACGCCAAGAACGGGATCGATGCTCGCAAAGCCTATGACGAGCTCGTCGCCAAGTGGACGCCTCTCGCGCCGGCCGTCGTCCGAAGCCTAGAGGAGGCCGGTAATCAGCTGCTGACCTTCTACGAATTCCCTCGTGCCATGTGGAAATCGATTCGAACGACCAATGCCCTGGAGAATCTCAACCGCGAGTTTCGACGCCGGACGAAAACCCAAGCGTCGTTCTCCAGCGAGGAGTCCGCGGTCGCTTTGCTGTTTGGGCTTATCGCCTCTGGCCAGATTCAACTACGACGCATCGACGGCTACCAACGTCTGAGCGAGGTTCTCGAACACGCGGAGGTTGCCGCCTGATCTGATACTCTGATGACGGAGTGGAGGGCGCCGTTCTTTTTCCACGGACCTCGGGACACATCCACAATTTGTCCTGCCGGCTTTACGATGGTTGCATGGTTCGACGAGGTACATGGCTCGGGTTGACCGTCTTGCTGGCGATCGCTGGGTGCGATGACGCGCCGGGCTACGCGAAAGCAGCGCAGGGATCGGAGTCCGAAGCCGCGATGTCCGAAGACGTGCGACGAATGCACGAGCGTTTGATTGCGTTGAGCAAGGGCGAGGGCTCAACTTCGGGTCTCCGCATCGAGTTCATGGAGGGGAGCGTGACGGACTCGAGAGTCTCCGAGCTACTCCAACAGCTGATTGCAAAGCAATACTGGACCTTTCAGGGCACCCGATTCATCCCGGACGCCCCGATGTTCCTGTTCCGTTTCTACTACGGGGACTTGAAGTATGTAGACTTTCGGTGTGGCGCTGAGGAGTTTCGAAAATTCGAGGCGCGTAGCGCGATCCGCAGCCTGTTCCTGAGATTTGCTTCCGAAACCAAGATGAAGACCGTTCCAGCTAAGCCATAGTCTGGACACTTTGCCCGTCTTGCTGGCGGAACGACACGTTCCGCCAGCCCTGAAAATCCTTAGTCCGCGATTCGCCCGCCCACGGTGGACAAGATACAGTGCGTTGAAGCAAGGAGGACGGTCAGGCAACTTGGCGCGTTTTCGGTAAGCTTGGCGGTCAAGGACCTCCAGACTTCGCAGGCCTTTTACGAGAAGCTTGGTTTCGAAGTCTTTGGCGGTGATGCCTCGATGAACTACCTCATCTTGAAGAACGGCGAGACGACAGTCGGACTCTTCCAAGGGATGTTCGACAAGAACATCCTGACCTTCAATCCGGGCTGGGATCAGCATGCCCGGAAGCTCGACAGATTCACGGACGTGCGTGAGCTTCAACGGCAACTCCAGGAGCAAGGCGTGGATCTGAAGGTCGATGCCGACGAGCGCACTGAGGGCCCGGCGAGCTTCGTCGTGGAAGAGCCGGACGGGAACCCGATCCTCGTCGGTCAGCATGTTTAACTGCACACAGATCGAGCCTCCGGTCGCGATGCCAGAGCCGAGTTCCATAGCTCTCATTGGCCTTGGGTTGCTCGCGCTCGCTAGACTCCGCCGCCGCTAGATCGAGTCGAACAGTACTTCCATCTCAGCTGAAAACGCTGCTCTAGGGCTACATCTCGGGCTTGCGACATTCGCGAGGTTGCAACTTGTGGCTCCAGCAGGCATTTTATTTCCTAATCGGCTAACAAGAGATCTTTCGTCTTGGCCCTTGACGCCAGTGCAAGGACATTCACTTTCTTGCGGAGCGTGGAGCACGATTCCCGAATGGACTCCCCTTATCGCATTTCCACCCGCCCGGTGAGTGCGAAGCTCGTCGTGGAGGGTGGACGCCACGAGTTGGTATTTGTCTATCTGTCGACGTTGTCCGAGACCCACGCGGGCGCCGAAACGGTGGAGGAAGCGTTGAACCGCCGGCGACAGTTCATTCCTGTCGGCCTGGCCGAAGGTGGAAAGGAATCTGCTGATACGCCGACGCGCCATCGAGAGGGTGACGGTGGCGAGTAGCGAGCCGGACCTGTTCGAGAGCTCTGATCTCGCCCCTTGCGTCGATCTCGTTCACCTGGAGCTCAGAGGCGGCGAGATCATCGAAGGTACCCTCGCGACTATCCTGCCTCCGGAGAAGCCGAGGCTGTCCGACTACTTCAACCTGGAACACGCCCTGTTTGTTCCCATCGCCGTCGACGATGCCGTCACCTTTGTGAACCGTGACTTCATCTCCATCGTACGGCTGTAGATTCTGGAGGATTCGACGTGATGCGAATGGAGCCTCTTCTGGATGCGCTCCGACAGTCGGGCGGGGAAGTAATGAAGCTTGAGCCGGGCGAGAAGATCTACGTGCTCAGGTCTGGAAGCCGCCTCGACGTGGGGCGCGAGCCTCTCTCCCATGCGACGTTGCTCCAGATAGTGACGGAGACCCTGAATCCGCTCGAGCTCTCCGGCCTCGGCGAGCAGTCGCGCACCGTCGCGCGCCGTCACGACGACACCGACTTCGAGCTCGAGTTCGGACAGACGAACGGATCCATCAGCATCGCGATTCGTCGAAAGAACCCGTCGCTGGGCGAGCCCGCCGCCGCCGCGTCTTTCTCCAGCGCACCGACGCCCACCGAACCCACGCCGCCATCGCCCAGGCCGTCCAGCGCCGCTCCTCGACCGAGCGTTAGCCTTGCTTCGGGGGCCGGAAGCGCCGAGATGGACGAGCTCCTGCGGTTGATGGTGTCGGAGGATGCCTCGGACCTGCATTTGAGCGCCGACGCCTATCCGGTGTTAAGGGTCCACGGAGAGATCCGATTCCTCGAGGAGCGCGGCGCGATGGCGTCGGAGGATATTCGACGACTGGTCTACGGGATCCTCGACGAGGACGTACGTCAGGCGTTCGAAGCGAAGCGGGACGCGGACTGTGCCTACGAGATTCCCGGCCTGTCCCGATTTCGCGTAAACGTGTTCGAAGACCGCAAAGGGGTCGGAGCCGTCATCCGCCAGATCCCTGTCGAAATTCTCAGAGCGGAGCAGCTCGGGCTACCCCCTTCCGTGCTCGAACTCTGTTTTCTCACGAAGGGGCTGGTCCTCGTGACCGGTCCGACGGGCTCAGGCAAATCGACCACCCTGGCCGCGATGGTCGACCACATCAACAAGAATCGCAGTGACCACATGATCACCATCGAGGACCCGATTGAGTTCGTTCACGAGAACCAGCGATGTCTCATCAACCAGAGGCAGGTCGGCGATCACACCGAGAGCTTCAAGGCGGCCCTTCGCGCCGTGCTTCGTGAAGACCCCGATGTGGTCTTGGTTGGTGAAATGCGCGATCTGGAGACGATTGCCATCGCGATCGAGACGGCGGAGACGGGTCACCTCGTTTTCGGAACGCTGCACACGACCACGGCGATGGCCACCATCGACCGGATCATCGATCAGTTTCCGCCGGACCAGCAGGCGCAGATTCGGGTCATGCTCTCGGACTCGCTCAAAGGGGTGGTCGCGCAGGTCCTCTGCAAGAAGAAAGGCGGCGGGCGCGTGGCGGCGCTCGAGGTTCTTCTGGGAAACTCGGCTTTGGCGAGCCTGATCCGCGACGGCAAGACCTTTCAGATCCCGTCGGTGATGCAAACGTCCAAACGGCAGGGCATGTTTACCATGAACGACAGTCTCCTGAGACTCGTGAAAGAAAACCTCGTCGAGCCGAAGGAGGCGTGGATGAAAGCGGTGGACAAGAACGGGCTTCTGGGCCTGTTCCGAAGTGGCGGTATCCCGGTGGACTTCGCTGCGGGAGACGGCGGGAAGTGAGTTGATTCGCTGATGAGGTCGCCAATATAGGGTCGACATTCGGGAGGTTGCGACTTCCAGAATCTTCGCGCTTTACGAAGGGCTGCCTCGACCTGCTCGTCGTGCCAGTGTCTCGCGATCCGATCTTTGTCCGTTTCGCTGAGTTGCCAGGATATGGGCAATTCCTTGTCGCGGAGCTCGAAGACTACGTTTTCCACTGCGAGACACTGTGACATCCCCACTTCGCTCGATAGCTCGACGTCGAGCTCGTTCCGCGCGAGCTGACTCGCCGTACGTACGTTGAGCATCGTTTGCAAAGGCCCGAGAATCGCAACACCGTAGCCGTCCGTCGCCGGCTCTTTCGCTGCGGTGTCGGCGACGCGAATCTCGACCAAGAGTACGCGTTGTCCTCCTTGCTCTCTGTAGGCAGGAAGGACGTAACGGAGAAACTCGACCGCGCTCACGACGCCGTAGTTATCGTAGTAGCCACCGTCTGCGACGTGATGAGCTTCTCCCGAGCAATCGTCGGGAAAGAGGGGGCGCGAGATGGGCGCAACGTAGGGATAAATCGCCGAGAGATAGGCGGCCGAGGCCACGCTCAAGTCGGCGCAGGGATATCTCTCCGTGAAACTCACCGCGAGCCAACCGTTGTTGGCTTTCTCCCGTGGCTTTAGATCGAGCGGCGTGATCAGAAGTCTCTCGCCCGTCTCGGATAGCGTGGCATTGAATATCGTGGCAGGGCGTCGGCCGACCCGCACGTCTCGTTTCCAGTCCGCGAGCGTCGGCACCTCGGGACCGAGCGGTTCGCTCCAACGCGACACAAGCGCGGAGCCCCGGTCGATCCGCGCGGGCACGAGAGGGAGGGCGATCAGGCGCAGAAAGTCGGGATAGGCCAATCCAAAACCTAGGGCCTGCAAGCTCGATGTGCCGGAACTCGTCGTCACGCGGTCGAGATCTACCGCCCCCTCGTCGCCGAACGCGGCGACGTAGTACATGGCGCCGACGCTCCCTCCCGACGTCGAGCTCACCAAGCTGACCCTTCGGCCGAAATCGCGCCCCAGGGCGGCCGGGTCGTGCAGGTTCTTCAAAACGGTCGCCGTCCAATACGCGGCCGTGATGCCGCCGCCGCTGGCGGTCACGATCACCATCAGCGATCGGCGTGATGGCTCGCTCGGCGTCCAGGAGCGGATGTAGTCGGACGGTGTGAGCTCGGCACTCTCCGTGCTCTTCAAGACTTCGTAGTAGTGATCTGTACCGAAGAGAAAGTAAGCCGCGAACAAATAGACGATGATAAGCCCTGCGGTCGGAAGGCGGTATCGGTCGAGCAGGAACGACAGTGCGGGCAGGATCCAGGTCCAGAGCATGACGAGAATGAGTACGTAGCCAAGCGTGGGGAATTTCTCGTGGAACACGCCCCACTCGGAGAAGGGTGTGAGCACGACGAGTCCCGTGCCGTAGAGCAGCAAGGTCAAGAGGAAGAATCCTGCCGCATAGGCATGTCTAAAATCGACGTCTTCGGCGTCCTGATAGCCCTCGAGATCGAGTCTAAGCGGGCCCGGCCCAAACAGGAGATCGAGCATTTTCGTCGCGCTTCTCTTGGCTGCGCCCACGGAAGGCTTCGAAGAAAGCCTTGCAAGGGGCCCGCCCAGGGCTTTGCCGAGCAAGCGCAGCAGCACCGCACATTAGGATGCCGATACCACCGAGTATCAGATTGACGAGTGTGCTTCCCGGAGAGAGTATCGCGGCCGTGACGAGTGTCGGGGCGGAAAGCGCGCCAAACCAGAAGAGTCGCGAGCTAGGACGCGCCAGGCATTTCGGCAAAACGTCCGATCGCTTCTCATTGGTTACTCCCTTCAATGGCAGGTCTACACGAGACGACGAGTTCAGATACAGGAGTCCGAGGGTGTACATCACCGCCCAGGCCGCAAGCACCGACATCCACCCCACGAGGACGAGACTGAGGGGCTCGAGGACGAACAGGTTCTTCACGTAGGGCGCCGCCGACCCCAGAACGGATAGCGGCAGCGCCACGAGAGCGCAGCCCATCATCAGCGGATAACGAAGGAAGAAGGCGTATCGCAGCACAACCACAGGCCATCCCGTCTTCTGTTGAATAAAAAAAAGGCTGGCAAAAAGCAGCAGCAGAGCGACGGAAATCATCGGCCTTCTCCTTCGCGGGCGCTCGACCGCAACTTGGTCTCGTAGCGGTCAGACGGACGCCGCGGGAGATTTTCCTCTTTTTGCGCTCCTCCTGCGAGCCCTTGAAGGAGATCGGCAATCACCCTCGGGAGCGCAAACCCTGCTATTGGCAGCTGGGAGCAGCTGTTTCAAATCAGACCAACTGTTCCGAACGTGAACTGAGTTGGTGCGCGGCTTGCGAATGAAAAAAAAGAGGCGAGACTGGATTCACCCAACCATTGGAACAGGATGTTCCAGAATCCAGCCTCGCCACTTTACCGGAGACCGATCTGATACGGGCTCCCCCTCGGACTGTCCCGTATCGGAACGATTGCGACCCCAAATGGAGTCTAATCGAGAAACAATGCAAACGGAGTGCCAACGCCGGGTCCACAAGACTCGTATAATAGAAACGGAAACATGGATCACCTCTTGAGTATCGGGCTTGGGCTTGGGCTAGGGCTCGCGGCAGCTTGTGGCTTCCGCGTCTTCGTGCCTCTGCTAGTTATGAGCGCCGCCTCTTACTCCGGACACCTCGAGCTCGGCACGGGCTTCGAATGGGTCGGTTCGCTCCCGGCTCTCGTCGCCTTCGCTTCTGCGACTGCGGTAGAGATCGCGGCCTATTACGTTCCGTGGGTGGACAACCTATTGGACTCGGTGTCTGGGCCCCTTGCGATCGTGGCCGGTACAATTGTGACCGCGTCGTCTCTCGTCGACGTGGACCCCTTCCTGAAATGGAGCCTCGCGATCATCGGCGGGGGTGGGCTTGCGGGCCTCGTGAAGGGCTCGACAACACTCTCGCGCGGCGCTTCGACGCTTACAACGGGCGGTCTGGCAAATCCGCTGGTCTCCACCGTGGAAGTGGGAACTTCGTTCGTCCTGTCGATCCTCGCGGTGCTCCTACCGCTTATCGCGCTCGTCGCAGTCGTGATCATCAGCTTCTTTGTCTGGCGAATGGTTTTGCGCTGGATGAATCGTCGTACAGAACACTAGGCGCGCTTCACGTAGGCGTGAAGCTTGGCCTCGATCGCGCTGCACGGCACGAAGAACGGCTTGTCCGTGACTTCGAGCAGAATGGCACTTCCCGAGATCTGATAGTAGCCCTTGAAGTCTCCCACCGGAGTCGGGAGTTGAAAGGTCCCGTCCGATGCCGAGCCCTCGAAAGAGCCTCCCGCTCTGTGAACGTGCGCACGAATCCTCGAAACGAGCGTCTCGCTCGAGACGTTGAAATCGAGCTCGAAGCGGCAAATCGACAAGGTCAATAGAGGCTTCGCCCGGAAAGGCGATCGCTCATCGCGACTTCAGCTCTTCCGTCCCTTCTTGGGTTTCTCCGCTTCCGCGAGAAGCTTGGCGATGTCCGCGGCTGGCATCGTTCGGGAACCGACTTCGCTGATTAGCTCCTCGTCCGAGAGCGTCGAGAGGCGAAGCTGGCGTTTCTCCAGGAGCTGGATCATGCGGCGTAGGCGGCGCTTGATTCGATCAAGCTCGCGCTCGATGTCTTTGAGCTCATCCAGCATTGCGGGTTTGGTCCCAGCCTCGAGATGCAAGAGAAAACGACCGTGTCATTCTACCGTCATACTTCCTTCGAGACCACATCGTATTGAACTCGACGGCGTGGGCGTGCAGAATCAGTCGGTGCAGAGTGGCGGACCCGAGACCGTTCGAACTCCAGAGGACGTCCTTCGGTCCGTGTTCGGCTATCCGTCGTTTCGCGGCCAGCAAGCGAGCATCATCGATCACGTGCTACACGGCGAGGACGCTCTCGTGCTGATGCCGACGGGCGCCGGCAAGAGCCTCTGCTATCAGATCCCGGCCATCCTACGGGACGGAGTAGGTATCGTCGTCTCGCCCCTCATCGCTCTGATGCAGGACCAGACCAATGCGCTTCGGGAAGCAGGAGTAGAGGTCGCCTTCGTGAACTCTACGCTCTCCCCACGCGACGCCTTCCGCATCGAAGAGGAGATGGTCGCGGGTCACTACGACGTCGTCTACGTGGCTCCCGAGCGCCTCACGACGGAGCGATTGTTGGAACGGCTCGACGGGACGAAGTTGGCACTCTTCGCCATCGATGAGGCGCACTGCGTCAGTCAGTGGGGACACGACTTCCGTCCCGAGTATCGAAAGCTCGACGTGCTCTACGAGCGTTTCGAAAGGGTGCCGCGAATCGCCCTTACGGTGACGGCGGACGAACCGACTCGGAGGGAGAATCTCGAGCACCTTCACCTGCCCGCATCGGGCATGTTCGTTTCCGGCTTCGACCGCCCGAACATCCGCTACGAGGTCGTCCCTAAGGCGAGTGCCCGGCAACAGCTGTTTCGCTTCCTGCAGGCTCGACACGTGGGCGAGAGCGGCATCGTTTATTGCATGAGCCGCAAGAAAGTCGAGCAGACGGCGGCCTGGCTCGAGGGGCAGGGCGTTCGGGCGCTCGCCTACCACGCAGGTCTCGACAAATCCGTCCGGCGACAACGCCAGGAGCGATTCGCCAAGGAAGAGGCCATCGTGATCGTCGCGACCATCGCTTTCGGGATGGGCATCGACAAGCCGGATGTGCGCTTTGTCGCTCACCTGGATTTGCCGAAGAGTCTCGAGGCTTACTACCAGGAGACGGGCCGTGCCGGCCGGGACGGTCTGCCCGCGGACGCATGGATGTGCTATGGGTTCGGCGATGTCGTTTTGATCCGACAGTTGATGGAGCGCTCTGAGGCTCCCCCGAAGCGCAAGCGCGTCGAGCAACTCAAACTGAACACGCTTCTCGGTTATTGCGAGAGTGCCTCGTGTCGGCGCGCTGTCCTTCTGAGGCACTTCGGAGAGGCCCATGGGGGAGACTGCCGCAATTGCGACAATTGCCTGAACCCGGTCGAAACCTACGATGGGACGACCGAAGCGCAGAAGGCCCTCTCGAATGTGTACCGCACCGGCCAGCGCTTCGGTGCGGCCTATCTGACGGCCGTGCTGCTAGGAGAGGATGACGCGCGCATTCGTCGAAGCGGTCACGACAGATTGTCGACTTACGGCATCGGCTCAGAGCTCGACAAAAGTGGCTGGATGAGCGTCTATCGGCAGCTCATCGCGGCAGGCATGCTGAGCGTCGAGCCTCAGCATGGAGGACTCAGTCTCTCGGACACCGCCTGGCCGGTCATGAAGGGGAAGGCCCCGGTCACATTGCGGCAGGGTTCTCGCGTCCGAAAAGTCAAGGAACCAAAGCCTGACCGCGGGACCGCGCTCGCGGAAACGTTGAGCTCGTCCATCGATCGCGAGATCTTCGAAGCGCTCCGCAACAAGCGGCTCGGGCTCGCTCGCACTAAAAACCTTCCCCCTTACGTCATCTTCCATGACAAAACGCTCATGGAGATGGCTAGAGAGAGGCCGGAATCGCTGGAGGCGATGTCGGCCATTTCCGGTGTGGGACAAGCGAAGCTCGACGCCTAAGGCGAGCTGTTTCTGGCCGTGCTTCGAGGCGAGGTGTGAGACGTGTTGTCTCGAGAAACCGTCCCGATCAAGATCGCTTTCGAAGGACCCACGTCGTCATACAACGTTGGTCCTGAACGACGGTCGTCTTTAGCGGGTCGAGAAGGTCTGCGCCCAGGGACGCCGTTGCCTCCATCAACATGGGCTCGTCGACGAGGTAGCGCTCGCTTCCGTCCGGCAGGCGAAAGCGTCGACCTTCGAGGCGCTGCATCCGATCCTCCATCCCGATCGTCGAGGCGAGCCGGCAAAAGGAGAGCCCCCTTGGTCGCAGGACTCTCCACGCTCCTCGCAGCATGGCCCAGAACTGCTCGTCGTTGCGGGCGAAGTGCAGGACGGCACTGCTGACGAGCACGTCGACCGAGGTCTCGGCAAAGGACATGGACTCGATGTCCTCGAGGCGGAAGTTCTCCGCGGGTAGGCGTGGACCCAGACGGGCCGCGAGCGAGCGGACGGACGCTACGGCCTCGGGATTTTGGTCGACCGCGAAGACCTCGTGGCCGGCGCGAAGGAAATATTCGAGATTGCGTCCGGCGCCCGAGCCCGCGTCGAGCACACTCATGTCCGACGTGATCCGGCCCCGAAGGATCTGGTCGAGCAGGTAAATGTCGATCCGGCCGAGCAGCGAGGCTACGTCCTGCATAGGAGAGGTAGTTTCGAGATGCGACGCATCGATGTCAACCGATCGAGCCGTGAGTAGAATGTACGATGTCCCGTAGAGATGCTTCGGCCCTGGGGTTGGTCCTGCTCGTCTACGGGCTTGTCTTGTCGTGCTCCTTTCTCGAGGCGGATGAGGACCTGTGGGGCCGCATGGCGATGGGCCGTCTCATCGTCTCCGGGAGAGAGATTCCTCGCCAGGACGTCTTTGCTTACGTTCCGACGAAGCCCCTCTGGATCGATCACGAGTGGCTCGCGGGCCTCGTCTTCTTCGGGATCTACGAACATCTGGGCGGCGGGGGTCTCGTCCTGCTTCGATCCTTTCTCGGCCTCGCGGTCCTGGGCCTCGCCTACGCGGCGGGACGCCTCGTGGGTGGGGCGCCTCTCGCGGTGGGGGCAGTCGGGCTTGCCGTGTTGCCCCTCCTGCTCCACGGGTTCAACACGGTCGTTCGCGCCCAGGCGTTCTCCTTCGTGCTTTTCGCACTGTTTCTCGCCGTACTCGAGAGCGGGAAAGGGCGCTTACTCGCGGTGCTCGTCGTCGCGAGCGCGCTTTGGGGGAATCTGCACGGCGGAGTCGTGACCGGACTTCTCCTTTTGGCCGTTTACATGGTCCGCGATCGAAGGCTCGTCATCGTTCTACCACTCGGGCTGCTCGCGACCCTCGTGAATCCCTACGGGCTCGCCTATTGGAGCTATTTGGCGGAGGCTCTCACCATGCCCCGGCCCGAGATCGTCGAATGGCGTTCCGTGAATCTCTCGGGTCTCGAGGACCTTCACCTGAAGCTCGTAGCGGGTCTCGTCGTCCTCGTCGTCGGTTTCGGGCGCTCGGTGGGCCTTCGTCGACTCCTCGTGCTTCTGGGCACGCTGGCCGCGAGCCTGCTCCACGTTCGCTTCGCCCCCTTTCTCGCCATCGCCTGTATCGCCTTTCTTCCTGGCCCCCTTCGCGCGGCTTTCGAGTGGGGTGCTCGGCACTTCCCGCAACGTTTCCTGCCGAGCCTCGTGCCGCTCACGGCCATGTTGTCGCTCCAGGCACTTTGTTTGCTAGGGCTTGCCTCCTCTTGGCAGAGGAGGGATCGGCCACTGACGATAGGGGTTAGAGAGTCTCGCTATCCCGTCGCTGCGGTCGACGAGCTCGCTCGCCTGGGCGCGAGCGGCCGTTTGGCCGTATTCTTCAATTGGGGCGAGTTTGCCCTCTATCACCTCTATCCTCGCCTCCGGGCCTCGATAGACGGACGCTACGAGACCGTCTATACGGATGATGTGGCGCGAGCGAATTGGGACTTTACCTTCGGGCGAGAGGACGCCGCGCGGCTTCTCGACCTCTACGGCGCCGACTTCGCCCTCTATCCGGGAGACAGCGGTGCCGCTCGCTGGCTGGCCCGCGAGCCATCCTGGGAGCTTGTTTCTGCGGACGACCTCGCGGCGCTCTACCAGCGACTCCCTACCCGTTGACAGGGCGGAAGTTGGTCCGCTACCACGTTTGAGTTCGCAACTCGGCATCCAACTGAGAGTGAAAACTCCGATACCGATCGGTCAGTTTCGCTCTAGGCTCGCGTCGGGTCTCTCCCCGCGCTCGGCCGAGGGCGAGCGCGGTCAAGCGCTTCTCGAGACCGTGATGTCCGTCGGTTTCCTCGTCGCTATCGCGATCGTCATCAACGAGATGCTGCCGCCGGTCGTTGTCGAGGCCTTCGAGAAAATTGCTCAAGCCCTTTCCTCGGTAGGTCCCTGAACCTCATGCGATGGAAACCCTTCAGAGACGAGCGAGGCGTGACGACCATCGAGTACACGATGGTCGTGGGGTTCATGTCTTCCATTTCCATTTTCGCCGCGATCTGGCTCATCGGGGTTCTTCGCAACATGGTGGCCATTCTCGCGATCAAAATTTCCATTTACCTGACTGGGTTTCCCAGTTCCTAGCCTAGGAGGTCTTCTCATGTTGGATCGGATTCTGTCGCGGTTTTCGTCTTGGACTTGTCTGAGCTTCATCCGCGCGGAATCGGGGTGGAGACGCGTCGAAGGCAAGCTCCGTGACGAGCGTGGTGCGATAACCATCGAGTACATCCTGATCATCGCCATCATCATTATTACGGTCTTCCTGTGGCCGTTCCTGAAGGATGCCGTTGCGAACCTGGTCGATAGAATCGTCAACGCCATCAACGGCGGCAATATCAGCTAGTGCGTAGACGGCCTCGGCGCCACGACCAAAGGGGCGTAAGCGCCCTGGAGTTGATGATGACGATGTCTTTGGTCTTCTTCCTGCTCTTCGCGATGGTGCACATCTCCTTGATTTGCAGCACGAAGCTTCTGACCAACTATGCCGCCTGGATCGCGGCCCGAGTGTGGGCGGTCAACGAGGACGACGGGGTCGGCAAAGCTCAGCAAGCCGGTGTGGCGATTCTCGAGATCATGCAATTCGGTCCCGTGAGCTCGAGCTTCATCGACGTGCAGGAAGGAAACGAGGGCGTCGAAGTGAACTACGAGACGACGCTCGGGGTTCCTTTTCTCTTGACGAATAACCAGGCGGGGCACGTGACGACGAGAGGCTGGGGGGCCGTTCCCCGCGACCCGAGGGGCTTCGACGAGCAAGGAGACAATCGAGAGCGATGAACGCTGGGACGGAGAGTCGATGGCCTGCGCGGTTTCGCGACGAGTCGGGACAGACGACGTTTTTCGTCCTCTGCAGCTTCTTCACATTCTTCATGTTCTTCGCTCTCGTGGCGAACGTGGGCCAGGCGGTGAACCGCCGCGTGCTGCTCCAGATGGTGGCGGATACCGGCGCTTTTTCCGGAGCTTCGGCCCAGGCCTCCGCCATGAACACGATCTCGGAGTTCAATCAGATCATCGATACCTCTTGGGACGTAACCCAGGGGCTCATGCTGTACTTCACCTTCCAGTTCTGCGGCGTGGACGATGCGATCACGGGCATCTACCGCGTGATCGAAACCGTCATGTCGGTCATGATTCGCGTAACGAACCACGGCGGCGCGGTCTGGTCGATCATGGAAGCGGAAATGGTCACGCGCCAGAACATCAGCCATCTGTTTCGCGATGGATCGGTGCATACGCCGCTGCAGTCGATTCCCTCGTTGCTCTCGAGCCCCGGCTCGGCGGCGATGGGTGGCTCCCACGTCGTCAATTTACTCGAGGCTTGGCCGGCCCTCACGAGCCTCTCGCTCGTGCGACTGGAACGGGACTCGGTGACGAAGAACTGGATTTGCTATACGCCGCCGTACAGTCTGAGCTCCAAGTCGGGCTCCTTCAACCTTCCATGGGAGAAGTCCGACGACGATGAGATTACCCCCTTCTATTGGTGGGTCACCGCCGACCCGGTGGATGCCCTCGTCCTGGCGAAACGACCCTGGTTTCCATTCGGCTTTCCTCAAGTGCCGGAAATGCACGCGGCCGCTCTTGCCAAACCGGTAGGGGGTGAGATCGAACCGGACGGTCGCGGTGACGACTACGTCGCGAAGATGATCCCGTTGTCCATCATCGACGCGAAGTTTCTCAACCTCGGCGGTGACTTGCCGAGCCTAACGGAGGTCTTGCATTGAGATTTCCGAAGGGCGAAGGCGGACAGGCGTTCATCGAGACGCTCCTGATGATTTGGCTACTCACGCTCTTGCTCTCGGCGATCATTCAAGTTTTTCTCATCCACAATTACACTTTCCAAATGGCGAACAACGCCTACTACAGCCTATTCAAGGACAAGGCCTCCGGGGAGTACAACACGCCCAGCAAGGCGTTCTCGGGCTTTCCAAACCCGCCGAAGAAGCCTCTCCGCACGGTCAAGGCCTTGCAGCAGGCGGGGGGGGAAGCGCCACGTGCTAGCCGGCCACGACGTCAATTGGAGTGACGACGATCGGGCGGCGGTCCCGATGATGCCGTTCTACGAAGAGCCCATCAAGGAGCAGCTCCAGAACTTCGGCGTCACGCGCGCTCCCGTGCGCCTCAAGATTGGCAACCCCTCAGACGGCCAGAACTATCTGGAGATGAAGTTTCTTCGCATGGCGATGGGGACGGAAGGCGGGTTTACGGCCTTCTTCGAGATGATCGGATCGATCATCTTAATCGCGGGAGAGCTCGGCGAGAACTATACCGACTTTACTGGCGGCTATTCGGATGGCGACCTGGACAACATGTTCGGCGACTACGAGGGTGCCGACGAAGATCTCGATAATCAGGATGGAGACAGCGGACAGAAGGCCAAGAATCAGTGGGACAACGAGCACGGTGACTTCAATCACGAGTCAAGCCCATTCTTAGTTGAAACTCTCCACGGCTCACGTTTAAGCGACCTTCTTCTTCGATACGGTTGATGTCTTCGCCTCGATCTTCAGTTCCCGCTTGAGAGCTTCGCGAAGCTTGGGAAGATGGCGGTAGCCCACCACCTTCCTCAAGCGCGGTTCGATGTCTACGAGCGCCGTTGCCAACCAGCGCTGGCGTTGGCTCGAGTTCTTCCAGTGGTCGACCTTCGCGCAGCGTTCCTCGACGAGAGCATTGACGGACTCAAGGCAGTTCGTCGTCTTGAACGAACGGCCCAGCACCGCGTGTACGCCGAGTCGATGCAACGTCAGCGTCTCCTCAAGGCCTTCCTCCAGGCTGCCAGCTGCGGATTGGTTCCGCTCTTCTAACTCACCGTGGAGTTGCTCGAGCGCAGTGAGGGCCTCTTCGTACTCCGGCCTGTTGTAGGCCCACTGGAGCCGCTTGCGCCATGACGCCTGCTCGCCCTTGGACAGGTAGCTCACTACGTTTTCACGTTTGTGCCACTGGCAGCGTTGTATCAGGGCCGCTTACGGAATGCCTTCTTGACTGCCGCTTGGAGACCCTTGCCGCCGTCGATGATCACCAGCAGACCCTGGGAGATATCGAGTCCCCGCTCGAGCAGTGAACGCAGGAACGGCGTCAACACCTGCGCGTTCTCCGTGTCCGTCTCCACGAAGCCCAAGAAGCGTTTTTCCCCGCAAAGCGTGATGCCCAGAGCCACGACCATCGTTGCCTCGGCGAATGTCTTCCCATCCAGAAACAGCGCCACCACATCCTCGCCGGTCAGATCCCGTTCCTGCATCTCCCGCAGCTTCGCAGCGCTCGCTTGCACGAACCCTCGGGACACCGTTGAGCTCGACAGCCCGATGGCGCCCGGAATCGCTTCCGCTGCCGCCTCGTAGTTGCGACAAGAGATTCCGTAGAGAACTCGTTTCAGCAGAAGATCATTCACCTCACCGCCGTGGCTCACCGCCTCGTAGCAGCGAAGCGGAATCTCTCCTCCCTCGATGCTCCGAACCCGTGGCACACGGATCGGTACCCGCTGGCCGCCAAGCCCTACCGTGCCCGGGTTGCTTCCGTGACGGCGACCGCGCTCCAGCTCGTCCTTGCGAGAGTATCGCTCTCCCGCCAACGCCTTCACTTCGTCGTCGAGCAACTCGTGAACGTGCATCAGACCAAGGGGGACCAACGAACGGATCATCTCTACCTTGGCGTCCAGCGCGAGTTCCCCGTAATCCTCGTACCTCACCATCTCGACCTCACCCAAACGACGCGACTTCTTGCGTTTCTTGACCGAACGTAGCAGACTTCCCATCTCGGCTCCTTTCTTCGCGGCTTGACTTTGTGGGTCTACGCGGATTCGTGTGGGTTGAAGACGGCATTTCTGGGTAATGGCGGAAGGAATGCCGCCACGATCTTCAGCTTGAGATATTCCTCGTCGCGATAGCCGTAGGCGCGTCGTTGCAGCACACGGATTTTGTTGTTGACCCCTTCAACTAGGAGGCGCAGACGTTCCATCTCGGCCACCGCCTTGTCCGGCACAGCTTGCCCACATGCGTCGCAAAACGCTAGGTGTAGCGCGAGTTGTTCGCCAGCCAGTCCAGGTGTTCTACATGCAAACCGCCGCACCCGGGACAGTTGACGCGCCAACGCTCGTATTCCAGATAGATCCGCCAGCCTGCCAACGACAGGTCGCGGACCCGGCACACTTGCTTGTCATAGCGCCCCCGGCACCGTTGCCCACAGTAAGAGCACACAGCTGTTTTTTTCGCCTCTTGAGCTGGATGACGCGGGCGTATCGGTCACCGAATAGACCCTTCAATCCGGCACACCACGAAACCTGGCAGCGCAAACAGCGAGCGGATCGACTGGGAATTTTTCACTCGGTTAGCCTATCCTAAAAATGGACCACTTTTCAGCACCTGATGAAGTACTCGATACCTTTTCCACACAATGAGTTACACTGTTTTTCCGTCAGGACTTACCCACACGAATCCGCGTAGACCCGATTTTGTTTTGTCCAACGCCATCAAACCACGGGGTTTGGAGCCGTTTCAATTCCCAACTAAGATTGGCACACTTTCTCAATCACGACGGCTACGGCGACGCCTGCGAGGCCCTCCAAGGCAACAACGATCCCGGCTGTCGTACCAATCGACCCTGGGAATAAGGAGCGTTCATGAAGGGCAAGCCTGCCATTATCATCTCGATATTGTTCGGTATTCTGGCTTGGGTGTTTGTCTGGCTCTATTTGACGACTCGCGAGACGGAGCTGCTTCAGATTGCCGACTCGCGACCGGTCGTCGTAGCGGCCACGGACATTCTTCCGGGAACAGCCATCGAAGAGAACATGATTGCGGAGACGCAAGTGCCGCTGAAATTCCTTCAGCCGAGCGCCTTCGGTTCGGTTCGGGACACGGTGGGGCAGGTTCCCGCCGTGCCCATTCAGGAAGGCAGCCAGCTTGTGGGAACGTCGATGACGGGCGTCGGCCGCTCTCTCTCGACCAAAATTCCGAGAGGCCAGCGCGCGGTCTCGATCGCGATAACCGACGTCACCGGTGTGGCGAGCTTGATCCGCCCGAGCAACTACGTGGATATCCTGGCAATCTTGAAGCTCGGAAGCGGTCTCGGTTCCTCCGACCAGCGAACGGTAGTCGCGACGCTGTTTCAAAACGTACTCGTGCTCGCAGTCGGCAGCGATACAGGCGAGATCGCGCAGCGGGCCGAGGCCGATGGCGACACCCTCGCGGCGCTTTCGGGGCAGAACCGGGATCAGCGTTTCAGCAGCGTAACGGTCGCACTTGCGCCGAAACAGGTCCAGGACCTCGTCCTGGCGCAGGAAGTGGGCGACCTTTCCTTTTTGCTCCGCTCCTTCCGCGAAGGGGACGCACCGCTCGACATACCTCGCTCGAATCCGAGCGGCTCATTTGGGATCGCCGACACCGAGCTCGTCCCGCGCCGGGCTCCCTCGTGGCAAGAGATTCGCGGGAACGTCCGTTGAACAATTCAAGGAGAGCGACGATGACAAGGACGATGTTCCGAAGCAGTCTTTCCGCCCTGGGCCTCGGTCTGCTATGGGTCTCGGTGGGCCTCGCACAGCAGCCCCAACCTGCGGCGGAAGTGGTGACGGTAGGCGGGCAGACGTTGATTCGTGTGGACTTCTCGATTGGGCGTACGGCTCTCGGCAACGACAACGTGGCGGACTTTCGCGTGCTCGACAGCCGTCGGGAAGTGCTCGTTCTCGGCCGCACGCCGGGAGAGACGACACTGACGCTCTGGGATCAAAACGGTAACCTGTAGCGTGAGATCACCCTCCGCGTGCGTCCATCTTCCGGTACGGCCAAGCAGATCATCGACGAGCTCGAGCAGCTCATCGGCGGCATCGAGGGTATCGAGTATCGGGAGGTGGGTGGCACCGTCTGGCTGGAAGGTGAGGTGCTCACCGAGCGGGACATGGCTCGCATCGAGCGCGTGCTCGAAAACTACCCCGAGGTCCGGAGCCTCGTGGAGCTCTCGCCCATGACTCAAGTGATGATGGACCGGGCGGAGGCCGGCTCCATCAAGACCGTCCAATTGGACGTCACCATCATGGAAGTCGACAAGAGCTTGATGAGGAATCTGGGCGTTCGCTGGTCGAGCTCCATCTCGCCGAGCTCCAGTCTGCCGTTCGAGGGGGGCAGCGGTGGCAGCTTCGGCCCGATAACCGGCGTCATCGACAATCTCCTTCCGAGCATCGACATGCTGACGAGCTCCGGCCAGGCGCGGGTGCTCGCTCGACCGACCCTCATCACCAGGAGCGGACAGAAGGCGGAGCTTTTCGTGGGAGGCGAGATCCCCATTCCCGTCGCCCAGGGCAGCGGGGCGGTGAGCGTCGAGTACAAGGAATACGGAGTCAAGCTCGAGTTCGAGCCGCACGTGGACACACAAGACAATATCGATACGACGATCTTCGTCGAGATGAGCAATCTGGGAGGCCCCTCTCCCGGTGGCAACGCACCCGGGCTCATCACCAATCGGGTGATGACCAACGTCTTTGTCCGGCAGGGGCAGAGCATCACCCTCGGCGGTCTCGTGAAGTCAGAAGACGCAGAAAACGTCGACAAGGTCCCGGGACTCGGCAGTATCCCCGTACTCGGGAACCTCTTCAAGTCGAAGGGCTACATGCGGAACCAGACCGAGATGGTCATTTTCGCTACGCCGACCATCGTCTCGGCAGACGAAGCGGGGCGGGAATTGCGCGAGCACGTCACCGCCGAGTTCGAGGAATTCGAGGAGATCGACACCCACAAGGTGAAGAAGAAGCCGTGAGGCATCGGGGCTGATGGCAGGCAAGGCGATTAGTGTCTTCTCCGTCAAAGGGGGAGGGGGGGCGAGCCTGCTGGCCGCGAACCTCGCGGTATCGCTCAAACGGGAGACCCGAGAAACCGTCGCTCTCGTCGACTTGGCCCACCCGGTTCCGGGAACCGTCGCACTCTACTTGGGCCTTTCCGATCCGAAGGCGGTGGCGGACGTCGTGTCGCTTTTGGATCGACTTCAACCGGCACTTCTGAAGGGCTATCTCACGACCCACTCGTCGGGGGTCACTGTCGTGCCCGCTGCCAACGACGCGCTCCAGGAAAAGGTTCTCTCTCGCGACAAGCTAGAGCGTTTCGTCGAGCTGCTTCTACGCGCCTACGACTACGTGGTCGTCGATCTCGGGTCCATCGTTTCCGCCGATTCGATACCGATCCTGGACCTGAGCGCTGCCGTTTGCGTGGTGGTGACGCCGGAGGTGGCCTCGGTGACCCAGGCGCGGCGCGCGGTCGAGTATCTCCAGTCCTACCACTTCTCCCGCGACATGATGCGCCTCGTGCTCAATCGTTACGGGACGCGCATGGCCTTTCCGCCGGAGACCATCGAGGAGAGCACCGGCCTTGCGATCGCCCTCTACCTGCCGGAGGACGTCGACTTGGTGGAGCAATCCATCTCGGATGCCGAGCCCTTCGTTTCGAGCTCGCCCCGTCATCCGGTGAGCAAAGCCCTCGATGGCTTCACGCAGCAGCTCGTCGCGGACCTCGGTCAGGGTGGCCTCGACTTCATGGGCAGCGCACGGCGGGCCCGAGGCGAGGCCGGTCGTCGATCCGGCCTTCCCACCGAGTCCGAGGTTTTGGCCCCTCCGGACGACCGGGACGAGATCCGGGATATCAAGATTCGCATACACCGCCGCTTGATCGATGAGATCGATTTCAAGAAAGCCGACCTCGAGCTGGCCAAGGATCCGAAGAAGAAGTCGAAGCTTCGTGGCAAGACCGAAGTCAAGATCGTCAGCCTGCTGGACGAGGAGGCAAAGGGACTCTCGGACCGCACGGTGAGAAAGCAGCTGGTAAAGGAGATTCTCGACGAGGCGCTCGGCCTCGGCCCACTGGAGGAGCTCCTGCGCGACCCGGACGTCAGCGAGATCATGGTCAACGGAATCGATCACGTCTATATGGAGCGCAGCGGGAAGATCGTCCTCACCGACCACAGGTTTCTGACCGAGGATCAGCTTCGAGCCATCATCGAGCGTATCGTGGCGCCACTGGGGCGTCGCATCGATGAGAAGTCGCCGATGGTGGACGCGCGCCTCGAAGACGGCCCGCGCGTCAATGCCATCATCCGTCCGCTCGCCATCGATGGTCCCAGCGTGACGATACGCAAGTTCTCTAAGACGCCGCTGACCGTCGAGGACTTGATTCGCTTTGGCGCCTTTACGCCTCAGATGGCCCAGTTTTTCGAAGCTTGCGTTCTCGCGCGCCAGAACGTCGTGATCTCCGGGGGCACCGGCTCGGGAAAGATTCGCGAGCAGATCGGCTCGGCGGTCGACCTCGTGTTTCAGCAAACCCGGCTCTCCGACGGAAGCCGGCGCGTCACGCACGTGTCGGAGGTGACAGGACGGGAAGGGGAAGTCTTCACGATGGCCGACATTTTCCTCTTCAAGCAGACGGGCTTGACGCCGGAGAACAAAGTGCTCGGGCAGTTCGTGCCCACGGGGATGATTCCGAAGTTTATCGAAACTCTGCAGCGTCGCGGTATCAAGGTGCCGCGTGAGATCTTCCTTTACCAGACGGCGTGAGGTAGCAATGTCGGCGATTCTGAAACTCGTCGTTTCCATCATGGTGGCGGCCGCTGCGGCCTTCATCGCTTGGAGCATCCTGCAACCGCTCTCGGAGTGGTGGGACCGCTACTTGACGAAGTGGAGCCGGTGGATGCAGCTCGAGCTCGAAGCGATGCATCGGGACGTGCCGCGCCACCGTTGCCGTCAGATCCTCGCCTATACCGTACTTTTCATGGCGGTGCTCGGGTTTCTCGTCAATTACAGCCCGTTCTTTGCGCTCGTTTTCGCCGGGCTAGGGCTTCTCGTCCCGCGGTGGGGCATCGGATTTCTGAGGAGCCGCTGGCTCGCGAGGCTCAGCGCACAGCTCGGAGAAGCGCTCACACTAGTCTCTAACTCTTTGCGCTCCGGGCTGAGCCTCCAACAGGGCGTCGAGCTGGTCGTGGAAGAAATGGAAGCACCGATCTCGGAGGAGTTCGCGACGGTCGTGAAGGAGACGAAGCTCGGTTTGCCGCTCGACGACGCGCTCCAGAACCTCGCAGATCGTGTTCCGACGCCGGATCTGGACATGGTGGTGACCGCCATCATCACGATTCGGGAGACGGGAGCGAATCTCGCCGAGGTCTTCGACGTCATCGCCCACACGGTGCGCGAGAGGAAGAAAGTCGAAGGCAAGATCCAGGCGATGGCTGCCGAGGGAATGACGCAGGGTGTGATGATGTGCGGCGTTCCGCCGGTGTTGATCGTTACGTTCTTCTTCCTCGACCCGACGCTCGTCGAGCCTCTGTTCAACTCCGTTCTCGGAATCCTGATGCTGATGATCATCGCGGGGATGGACGCGATGGGTATGTGGATGATCCTCAAAGTGGTGAAAATCGATGTCTGAGGCGGGCGCCGTTCTCGTCGAGTACGTCATGCTGCTTGGCTTCGTCACGGCACTAGTCCTTTTTCTCCTGAGGCTCCTCTATCCCAACGCGAATACCAACTTCGAGACCCTCATCAACCAGTGGGGCGACAAGATCGCGACCGAGATCGCGGGAGACAAGATCTCGGAAGACAACGAGGACGCCTGGGGCATGGACTGAACGACGTCATGCAATTATCGACTCTACTTTTGTTTCTGGCCTACGGGACGATTTTTCTCTCGGCGACCATGGTGGTCTACCTCTTGTTGCCGGACTTTCGCGCCCGCGCCGCGATGGCGCGCCTCGGAGCGGCCGAGGGGAAGGACCCGCTCGAATCGCCTCTTCTCCAGATCATGCACCCGTTGCTCCGGGCGATAGCGCCTTTCGTGTCTCACTACGAGCTCTCGAGCTATCGGGCGTCGAAGGAGAAGCAGATCTCGGCCGCGGGGATGCGGGACGGGCTTTCGACGGACGAGTTTCTCGCCTGGAAGATCGCCTTCGCCGTCATCGGGCCGCTCGTGATGTCGGTAATCTTCCAGTTCGCGCGTCACCCAGTGATGATCGCCCTCCTGGCCATCGTTTTCTCCTTTCTTCCGGACTTCCTTTTGCGGGACATGGTGACCAAACGTCAGCGAGCGATTGTGAGGGCGCTTCCGTTCTCCGTGGATCTTCTGACGCTCGTCGTCGAAGCGGGGCTCGATTTTTCGCAGGGACTGCAACGGGTCGTCGAGCGCGGCCCCCAGGGACCGCTCAGCGACGAGCTCTCCTCGATGATGAGGGAGATTCGGTTGGGAACGACACGCTCGGCGGCTTTGCGAAGTCTCGCGGATCGATGCGGTGTCCCCGAAGTCTCCACTTTCACCGCGGTTCTGATCCAGGCGGACCGTCTCGGTGCATCGATCGGCTCCGTGCTCCGATCTCAGGCGGATGTCATGCGCAACGAGAGATTCCAACGCGCGGAAAAGGCGGGCGCTCGAGCCTCGAGTCTCATGTTGATGCCCTTGGTCATATTCATTCTGCCAGCGGCGCTACTGGTCATCGTAGGCCCGGTGCTGCTGCGCTTCATCTACGGAATCGGCTAGCAAAGAACCACCCTTGAAACGACTCATCATCAAACACGGCGAGCGAGTCATTCGCCACGAGCTTTCCGACCAGTCCGTGACCATCGGACGGGACCCGAGTTGCGACCTCTTTTTCAGCGACTCCCGACTCTCACGGCGGCATGCCCTCATCGAGCCCGGGGAGGGGGGAATGCGTTTCGTCGATTTGGGAAGCCGCAACGGGAGCTTCGTCGAGTCGAAGAGGGTCGAGGAGTACAATTTGGTGCCGGGCTGCGAAGTCCGCTTCGGAGGTCTCCTACTGATCTATGAGGATGACTCTCCACCGCCCGCAGCGAAGCCAGACGACACGGCGACGATCCTGTTGACTGCGCCTCCGAAACCATCTCCGGATGACTCGGCGACGATCATGCTGAGCGCGCCTCCCGGGTCGCCGCCGCTCCAAACGCCCGAAGAGCCCGACGCGCCCGAAAAAGACGACGCGACGGTCATGCTTCCGGCACAGCTTGGCAAGCCGGAAACGGTCGCCGAGGCTGCACAAGACGACAAGACGATGATGCTCGTGCCGAAGCTCGAGACCAAGGCGCCCGATGATACGGGAACGCTGATGATGAAGCCGGAAACCCCGGCTGCCGGCAGAGGCTCGTCGGACACGAGGATTCTCACACCGCAAGATTTCGCGCCGCCGTCTCCGGAACCCCTACCAGCCGAGCCGCCACCGATCCCCGACGAAGACGTGGATGGCGGCGCCGCGGGATGGATGAGCTCTCTGTCGTGGTCTGCGAAGTTTCTCCTGCTCACCTCGAGTCTTGCGCTACTCGTCTACTTCATGTTGGCGATGCCCTTGATGGGGACTCTGGGCAACGCCCTTGAGAAGGAGTCGCTTCGTCGCGGGCGCGTCATTCTCGAGCTCTTGACCGAAGCGAACGGAAGCATCGTCGGAGACGGACGCTTGCGCGATCTCAACGTCGATGGGGTATTGCGTGAGGAGCGCGTAAAAGAAGCCCTCTTGATAGACTTGGAGGGGAACGTACTGGCCCCCTCGAATCGGACCGACGAAGTTCTCGACTCGATCGAGGGCATCGGAGCGCCCATTGACGACATCCGTACCTTTTATGGGTCTACGCGGATTCGTGTGGGTTGAAGACGGCATTTCTGGGTAATGGCGGAAGGAATGCCGCCACGATCTTCAGCTTGAGATATTCCTCGTCGCGATAGCCGTAGGCGCGTCGTTGCAGCACACGGATTTTGTTGTTGACCCCTTCAACTAGGAGGCGCAGACGTTCCATCTCGGCCACCGCCTTGTCCGGCACAGCTTGCCCACATGCGTCGCAAAACGCTAGGTGTAGCGCGAGTTGTTCGCCAGCCAGTCCAGGTGTTCTACATGCAAACCGCCGCACCCAGGACAGTTGACGCGCCAACGCTCGTATTCCAGATAGATCCGCCAGCCTGCCAACGACAGGTCGCGGACCCGGCACACTTGCTTGTCATAGCGCCCCCGGCACCGTTGCCCACAGTAAGAGCACACAGCTGTTTTTTCGCCTCTTGAGCTGGATGACGCGGGCGTATCGGTCACCGAATAGACCCTTCAATCCGGCACACCACGAAACCTGGCAGCGCAAACAGCGAGCGGATCGACTGGGAATTTTTCACTCGGTTAGCCTATCCTAAAAATGGACCACTTTTCAGCACCTGATGAAGTACTCAATACCTTTTCCACACAATGAGTTACACTGTTTTTCCGTCAGGACTTACCCATACGAATCCGCGTAGACCCCCTTTTATCTCGGACGCCGCGGATCCGATTACGTCCTCGTACAACCCCTCCTGCACCGGAGCCGACGTGTTGGACTTGCGGTCGTCGTCTACGAAGTGGCGACCGCTTCGGCGAGTTGGGCGACGGCGGTATTGTTTCTGGCGTTCCTCGTTCTGCTTCTCGGAATCGTCACGGCGCTCGTAGTGGGCCGGCGCATGACCCTCGAGCCACTTTCGAGCCTTCGGGACGACGTCGAAGCGATCGTCAAAGGCGACGCGGATTATCTGCCGGCGCGGCAGGCCTTCACCGAGCTCTCGGAGGTGGCGAGGAGCGTCAATCGGCTCGTGGCTCGCTCGTTCGAGCTCGCCGCTCAGCGGCCGGCTACCGCACCGCCTTCGAGACCGTCGCCCACCAAGTCCGGGTCTCGGGAGCCCTCGGTGCAGCCTATCGCCGGCGCTCCTGCCTCCGTATCTGGGGGTCGAGTCGCTTCCGAGCCGATTCCCGATGCTCGTCAGCAACCAGCGGGGTCGGCCGAAGGCGCACGGTTCTGGGTCGACGAGAATTTCGTCGTGATCCGTGCCGAAGACGAGGTCGCGGGCTGGTCGGTGCGTCGGCTTCCGCGATGGAGGGTAGACACCTGATCGAAGCGGTCGCGGACCAGAAGCTTCTAGAGGTCATTCTCGATGCCATCAACGCGCTCGGAGACGCCGCCACGGCGGACGCCGAGACCGAGCAGGTGAAGGTCACGACGGCGAGGGAGCAGGATGCGATCGTTGTCGGGCTGCGGAAGCTGTGATAAATTTTAACGTCGGTGCATTGTCGCTCTACCCCCCTCTTTAAGTTCGGGCCTCGAGCCCCAAGAGCCCATGAAGCCCAAGACGAAGGACAGGACAGTTCGGACGTTGGATGTACCGTGGCTCGTGGTGCAGCTTCCCGACGGCAAGGAAATCCACCATCACGTAGTCGGGAGCGAGCTCACGATCGGTCGGGACGCGACGAACCGTATCTCGATTCCCGATCACTTCGTGAGCAAGTTTCACGCCAAGCTTCTCGTCTCCCAAACGAGCATGACGCTGGTGGATCTCGAAAGCGCCAACAAGACTTATGTGAATGGACGGCAGATCACGGAGTCCCCGGTGCGCTTCGGGGACCAGCTGCGCTTCGCGGGTGTGACCTGTCGTCTCGAGGCTCCAGCGATCCAAGGGAAGAAACCAGCTGACGCCGCGGCGGTCACGCCCTCTCCGCCGCCAGCCGCCAAAGTGCCGCCCGTTTCAGCCGAGGCCACAACGGACGCCGCCGGCCTCAAAGCCCAAGACCCCCGCAGCCGGGGGGCAGGCCCGCTCGACTCCGCCTAAAGTTGAAGCCGATCCGATGCGACGCTTGTTCGTTATCGGAGGGCTCCTGATCGCGATATCCCTCGCGCTCGCGATCTTCTTGCGCATTTTGCTCGTTCCTTCCGAGACGACGGAGGAGTGGGGCGGAGAGTCGAGCACGAGCGCATCGGCACCGGTGGTGAGCCCTCCGCGGAGGCCCCCGTGCCTGCCCCGGCGACAACCTCCTCCGTCGCGTCCGTTCAGAGCGCGGATGGCCGGGACGGCGAGTTCTACCGGACGACTCAAGGAGGCGCAAAGGAGCTTCGAGAGAGCACTGGAGCTCGATCCCGATCACGCGCGCGCGCGTACCCGATTGAGTCTCCTCGACGAGGAGATTGAGAAAAAGGCGGAAACCCACTTCGAGAGAGCGAGCGAGGCGTTTCAGTTCCTTCGCTACGACGAGGCGATCGCCGAGTGGGAAATGTTTCTCATGCTCGCCAAGGAGGGTGATACCCGCTACGCGGAAGCCCAGCAGGGTATCGAACAGGCGAGAGCCAAGCTGCGTTAGATCATGGCGAAACTCATCGTCCGGAGAAAGGGCAAAACGGAACAGGAGAGGTCTCTGTCTCACGAGCCGCTCGCGATCGGTCGCGAGGGGACGAACGACCTAGTGCTCCTCGACCCCTCCGTGTCACGCCGCCACGCCCGCGTCGAGCCCGCGGGGCACGGCTATCGCGTCGTCGATCTGGGTAGTGGGAACGGCGTCGTTCACAAAGGTGAGCGGATCAAGACTTTGAGCGTCTACTCCGGTTGCTCGCTCGAGCTCGGTGCCTTTACCCTTGAGTTCGAGCTCGACTCCGAGAGCTCCGAAACGGCCAAGCTGGCTCTGATCGGCGGAGGCGAGCGCCAAGTCTTTTCGCTCGGAGGCGGTGAGACGGTCGTGGGCCGGTCCTCCGAAGCTTCGGTTCAGCTTCCCGACCCTCTCGTTTCCGGCAAACACTTCAAGATCGTGAAGCGGGGCAGCGTTTTTGCTCTCGTCGATCTCGGAAGCGAGAACGGGACCTACGTCGACGGTGTCAGAGTGAAGGAAAAGGCGCTCGAGCACGGAGCCCAAATCACCGTTGCCGGGCTCACCCTATACTTCACGGCCGACGGAACTGTCCCCGAGCCGGGGAAGATCGAGATCGTTCAGCCGACGCTCTCGGCCACACCCTCTGCGGCAGCGAAGCCGGCCTCAATACCCCGCGCCGAGCCGAGGGCGACACCCGCCGCCGCGGTCAGTTCCGAGGCCGCGCGTTCCCTCACGGATGCGATCGTGAAGCAGCGCGTCGAATCGCCGATTGAGACCTACAGCGAGCCGGCGGTCGCTCTCGTGAATCGCACCCGTGACAAGCTCGCGAGCGATCCCGCGACGCTCGAGCGCGTTATTCGGGATCCGGACGTCATTGCCTTCGTGCACCAGGTTTTGGTCCGGCTCGTCAATGCGGGCGCCAGTGACGTTCACTTCGAGCCGCTCGAAGCCGAGTTCCGGGTGCGTTCTCGCGTTGACGGTGCGATGCGCATCGCCTGGAGACTCCCGCCCGCGCTCGCTCCAGCGACCGTCGCCCGTCTCAAAGTGATGGCGGGTCTCGACATGAAGCCGAGTCGAGAGCCCCTGGATGCGCGGATCAGCTATGACCTCATTTGGGGGAAGGACGTCGATTTTCGCTTCTCGAGCCTTCCGTCGCTCCACGGCGAGAAGATCGTGCTACGGGCGCTCGACCGATCGCGAAAGCTTCAGGCGCTCACCGAGATCGGCTTCGACGACGAGACGCTCGAGCGGGTGCGGCACGCGTCCGAGTCTCCGAACGGCCTCATTCTCGTGACCGGGCCCACGGGGAGCAGCAAGACCTCGACGCTCTATGCTCTCGTGGAGCATCTGAACCGCGAGGACGTGAACATCGTTTCCGCGGAAGACCCGGTGGAGTCCAAGATCCAAGGCGTGACGCAGGTCCATTGCGGCGAGGAGACGGGTATCACCTTTGCCGACGCCCTGCGGAGTTTTCTGCGCCAGGACCCGGACGTGATTCTCGTCGGGGAGATCCGCGACCAGGAGACGGCGGATATCTCCTTGAAAGCCGCGCTCACGGGCCATCTCGTCATGTCGACGCTCCATACGAACGATGCCCCCGGTACGATCTTGCGCCTTTTGAACATGGACTTGGATCCTTTCATGGTCGGGTCCGCCGTGAGCCTCGTTCTCGCGCAGCGGCTCGTGCGGCGCCTGTGCGAAGAGTGCAAGACGCCCTCGAGCTCGTGACTTCCGAAAGTGTTCGGCGCTCGAGAGCGGGCCGAGCTCGAGGGTGCGACGCTGTACGAAGCGAAAGGTTGCGCGGCCTGCGGCAAGACGGGATATCGGGGACGTCGTGGCATCTTCGAAGCACTGCTCGTCACCGACGAGCTCGAAGAGCTCATCGCCGAGAAATCTTCCGTGGTCGAGATACGCGACCTGGCGCTCAAGCAGGGGATGATCACGCTTCGGAAAAGCGGTCTTCGCCGCGTCGCCACGGGGGAGACGAGCATCGATGAGGTGCTTACCTCGACGATGGGAGATGCGCCCACATGACGTGGCGGGCCTTGTTGGTGGCGCTCCTCGTCTGGACGAGTCTCGTCTCGGCGCAGGACAAGGTCGTTCACCAGGGCGCTGGTTTCACGATTGTCTACCCCAGGAAGAACAGCAAGCTCCAACCCGCGAGCGCGAGCGTCCCGTTCCAGATCGTGTACCGAAAGAACAGTCTGCTGCGCCTCGAAACGGAGCGTCTCACCCAGCCCATCGATTTGAACGACGCCAGCTTCGCCCAGATTTTTCTCGAGGTTCAGCGAGAGCGATTGAACGAGCGCGTCACCGTTCCGATCGAGTCCGAGCAAGTTCGACGTTTCCCCTGGGGGAGTGGGGTTGAGTTCGTCTATCACCTGCCGGCGCGAAGCGGCAAAAGGAACCAACGCGATCGTGTGACGGAAATCGTCACAACGGTCGAGGAGACGCTTTACCGGTTCACCTATTGGATACCGGACAAAGACTTGAAGCGGGTGGCAGGCCCTTTCGCGCAGCTCGTCCAGAGCTTTCACCCGGAGTCCACGGTGGCGGTGGCCGGTCCGAGCCCGGACGCGGCCGCGATCACCGCGACCGGTAGTTACTCGGTACGGCGAACCGAAGATGCCGTTCGGGATTATCGCAGGGAGATAACCGAAGCCGTTCTTGACAGCCCGGCGCTCGCCGAGCTCCAGGCCGCTCTTGCGGAGCGTTTGGGTTGGAAGGCGTACCTGGCGGACGCGGCCTCTCCCGAGGAGATCGCTGAAATGCGTCGCGCCGCGGATGTGGCCTTGAAGGCAGCTCCCGGCGACGTCGACGCTCACCAGGCGCGAGCCTGGGCCGCCTATCACGAGAATCGCATGGTCGAGATGGAAGAGGAGATCAAGGCGGCTCTCCGAATCGAGCCCGATAATGCCGAAAGCCACCTTCTCTATGCGCTTTGGTACGGGTTCAGTCCCGAGCGTGCAGAGGCGATGGCACGACAGGCGCTCGAAGCGGATCCGGAGCTCGCGCCCGCCTACTACATCAAAGCCCGTGCCGATCGCAGAGCCGGCGATCTTGCCGAGGCGAGAAACGCGCTCGAGGAGGCCATCCGGATCGATCCGGGGTTCGTCGAGGCTCGTCTCGAGCTCGCCGAGATCCTGAAGGAGATCGGCGACACGGAGGCGGCGCTCGGTGCCTCCCGTGCCGCCGTCGCGTCGGCGCCCGACCATGTGAGCGCGCGCTTTCGCCACGCGGTGGCGCTTCGCCAATCCGGACGTATCGACGAAGCGATCGCCGAGTACGAGAACGCGCTCCGCCTCGACGAGACCCTGGCCGAAGCCCACTACAATCTCGCGGTTCTCTATCTTCAGGAAGGACGACAGCCGGAGATGGCTACCCGGCACTTCCGGCGCTTCATCGAGCTCGATCCGACGAGCGACCGTGCATCCCGGGTTCTCGAGTGGCTGAGCGCGAACGGTTCACGCTGACCGGACGCTGGGGAATCCGCCTCGAGTCTACAGGCTGAAAGAGGGGACATGGCGCACATACCGGTGAGCCTGGTCCTGCTGGCGCTCTTGGTGAGCTTTCTCGCGGGCGTCGTTTCCGGGGTCATGCCGGCGCTCAGAGCGAGTCACCTCGACCCGATCGAGGCGCTGCGAACGGAATAGGACGCTCGCCCGAAACGGGGCTTATTTCTTGGGTTTTGCGGTGCCTCGGCTCGAGGCGCCACCGCGGTGATAGCCTCTGTCCGAGGCGCCCTCGGAGCTCGAACTCCCGGTAGAGCTCGAGCCTTGGCTCGACCCACGGCTCGACCCGCTCGAATAGGTACTCGTGCTGCGTCGAGACACGACTGCATAGCCGCCGCTGGCGCTAATGCGACCCACAGATACTCCCGGCATCGGTCTCACGACATAGGCTGGATCATATGGCGCATATCGGTAGTAGTAGCCGAAGGGCGCGTAGTGGTAGGGATAGCCGAGGCTCCTCGTCCAGGTGAAGCTGGTGGGCGTCGAGTCTCGCTCGCAGAGAAACCGGTCGGGATAGGAGAGCGCCACCATGACATCAATCAGGGAGGGCGGCATCCCCGCGTCATCCAATCGGATCAAGGCCTCGCTGTCGAGATCGAAACCGTCTTCGTGCTCCATGAGGAGCGCTTCGAGCGTGGCGGGGGCGACCTGGCTCTTGGCTTCGATCACGTCATCGATGCCCATGACGCTGACGATCTCCGCTCGGGCCCGCGACGCGCTCCTCAGGATCTCGGCCGAGAGACCGGACTTCGAGAGCGTTTCCTCCTCCCGTGCCGGACGATAGTGGCGAAGGACGACCGTTCGGGAAACGCCGCTACCGATGGTCTGGATCTCGACCCATGTCCTTCTGTCCGTGAATAGGCTGACGCCCGTCACGACTCGCTCGTTGCCTTCTTCGCACGTCAGCTCCGAGCGCGTAAAGAGTCGATCGGCGTCGGCGGACCATCCGACTTCCTGCCATCCGACGCACTGTCCCGCGCTCGAGGGTTGGCGCGCACCGTCGGCGTAGAGCATCTCCTCGAGGAAGAGCTCGTCGTCCGAGAACGTCGTGACTCGGACGCCGCCGTCTTCCGGCTCCATGCAAACGAGACCTCGCGGCGGTACGGACTCGCTTTCGGAAAGCTCCTCCGCGCCGAACAGGGGCTCGCGGACGTCGTCTTCGACGAGCGTCCAGCAGCCGAGCCAGGGAAGCCACGGGTTGTCGACCTTCGCGGATGTGGAACCGACGTGTGCCGCCGTCATGAGCGCGGCCAGGAGAATGGACATGCTTACCCCCTGTTGTCTAAGACTAATCCCATTATGGCGCAAAATGACTAGAAGGTGACGTTGAGGCCGACCGTGATACGGAGCCCGGAAAGATCGATCGGATCGGGGTCCTGAAAGTCGCCGACGACCCCCGCATTGGCCCAGAGATAGCGCCCCTCGACCGCGAGCCACAGACTCGGCGTGAGGCGCGTGTCGACGCCTCCGAAGACGTGCCAACCGAGACCGGCGGCGGTGGAGATGAGCGTCCCTTCGAAAATCGACAGGTCCTCCTCGTCCACGAACTCCCCGACCTGTTTCAGCTGGTAGAACACGGCGCTGCCCCCGACTCCGACGTAGGGCCGCACCGCGGCTGGAACGTAGGCGTAGCGGCTGACGGCGCGCCCGCGTTCGTTCAAGTAAAACTTCAGACTCGCGGTCAGGGGAATTACGTTGAGGCTCGTCTGCTGCTCGATGGGCAGATCGTTCTGGTGGGTGAAATCTCGGGATTCGGAGTCGATTCTGGCCAGGCTGAAATCGACGCCGAACACCACGTCGAGACGCGGTAGCAGGGGAATTCCGACCTCGACTCCGAATGTGAGCGAATCGAAGTCACCGCGCTCGATGGTCAGCTTCTCCTCGAATAAATCGTGGATGCCACTCGATGACGAAGCCAGGTGCCATCCGCCGCGGACCCCGAAGTAGCCTCGCGGGGCGCCGAAGAGGAAATCGGGCTCGCGTTCCGGCTCCTGTGCGACCGCCGCGATCGCCACCAGAGAGCAAAGCAGCGTGAAAACGAGACGCATACCCCTATTTTATCGCGTTGGGGTCAGTTCGCGGCGCGCTCCGTTTTCTCGCGGGCCCCGTTGAGGAGAGTCTCGATCGCCGCCGGCTTGCCGATGTGATAGGCCTGTGCGAAGTCGATTCCCGAGTCGCGGACCAACTCGAGGATCTCCGGGCTCGCGACGAACTCCGCGACGGTGCGCTTGCGGAGCGCGCGCGCGACTTCGACCATGGCCCGAACGAGGTGCTGGTCTACCTTGCTCTGGGGCAGGTTCCGAATGAAGCTTCCGTCGATCTTCAGATAGTCCACCGGCAGATGCTTGAGGTGGTTGAAGGACGAGAAGCCGACGCCGAAGTCATCGAGGGCGAGCCGGCAGCCGATCTGTTTGAGTGCAATGGCGAATATCTTGGCTCTATCCGTATCCGTGATCGCGGTCGTTTCGGTAATCTCGAGCGTGAGCTGCTTCGGGTCGACGCCCTGTTCGGCTAGCCCCTTTTCGATCACGGTCGTCAGCTCCAGATCCGCGAGAGACTTGCCGGAGAGGTTGACGGACACTCGAAGGTGGTTACCCTTCTTCCGCTCCCGGCCGAGTAGCTCGATAGCCTGTCGAACGACCCAGCGGTCGATGGATCGAATCAGTCCGAAGCGCTCCGCCGTACCGAGAAACGAGGCGGGTGGTACGAGCTCGTCCTCTTCGTTGAGCATGCGGATGAGAAGCTCGAACTGGACCACTTCGTTCGCCTTCAAATCCAGAATCGGCTGCGCGTGGAGGACGAAGCGTCCGCGGGCGAGCGCGTCTCGGATGAGTTTTTCACCAGAGAGACGTGAGTCGACCCGAGCTTGCCAGTCCTGGTCGGGCTTGTAGACCACGAACTGATCCCGGCCCCTACGTTTGGCGTTGTCGAGCGCCTGGTCGGCGCGGGCGAGAAGCTCTTCGGCACTCGCTCCATGTTCCGGGAAGAAGGCGACCCCTACGCTCGCCGTGACCCCGATGGGTTGTTCGCCTTCGTGCACGACGTGGTTCCGAATGGATTTTAGGAGGCGCTCTACGATAAAGTCGACGCGGCTGGGTGGCGTTTCCGTGACGAGCACGGCGAACTCGTCACCATCCAGCCGTGCCAGCATGTCATTGGCTCGGACCTCCTTCCGAAGGACCTGTGCCAGAGTCGTGAGCAAACGGTCGCCGGTGCGATGTCCGAGGCTCTCGTTGACGTATTTGAAGTCGTCGAGGTCAAGGAGCAGCACGGCCCCGCCAGCTCCGGAGCGATCGGCGCGCGCGATCTCGCGGCCGACTTCCTCGACGAATCGACGACGCGTGTAGAGCGACGTGACGGCGTCGTGATCGGCGAGAAACATCAGATGGTCATCGAATCTCTTGCGCTCAGACTGATCTCGAATGATGAACGAGATGAGCTCGACGTCGCCTTCGTCAGTCCGATGAGCTATCGCCGAGAGCGAGACCGGTATCTCGGTCTCGGTGGTCGTGACGAGCGCCGACTCGCCGTGCCAGGCACCTTCGTCGATCGCTTCCGGTATCGCGGTCGAAAAGAGCTGCGTGTGGGCCCACTCCGGAAATATGTTTTTTAGATCCAGTCCGAAGCGGCGTGGCTCGTCGATGCCGAGCAGGTCCCGTCCCGCGGGGTTGATATAGCGAATGACTCCCTTCGGTGTCACCGTCATGATGGGGTCGATGGTCGCGTCCAGAATCGCGTTCAGGCGCTTGCGGGACGTGGCGGTCTGCTTCTGGCGGGTCGTGTCGCGGAGGATGACGAGGACTTCGTTGTTGCCCGATCGCGCGAAGCGAGCGTCGTAGCTTCGAAGCTCGCCTTCGACGTCGAGACGGAAGGAGAACTGCTGCTGGGCTCCCTCGGCGGCGAAGGCCTGCGCGAGTGCCGCGACGGCGCGGTCGGCTACCGTCTCGGGAAAAACGTCCAGAAGCTTTCGTCCGAGTACGGCGTCACGTGAGACGAAGAAGGGGAGCTCCTTGGGCGGTTGATAGTCGAGAATGAGGCCGTCTTGGTCGATATGGAAGGTGGCGTCCGAGATGGCATCGACGAGTGCATTGTTCTTGGAGGCGCTCTCCCCCCGTCGCAGCTCCGAGGCGTTGCGCTCGCCAGCGAGCAGCGCGATCTCGCGCGCGAGTCGGCCGATGTCATCGATACGGTGGATTGGCAGATTTTTCGGAATCGGCCCGGAGCCCGACCGGAGCTCCACGAGGCTTTCACGCAGTTCTTTTAGCGGCGCAACCGCGAGACGTTGGATCACGAACACCGAGTACCCGATGGATGCGAAGAGCACCGAGGCGAGGGCCACGGCCTTGGGAAGGGGCGCGATGTCGCCGAACAGGACTCCGGCGAGAAGGGCCAGCGCGAGCCCAGGCGTCAAGGCGCAGGCGAGCCGCAAGACGAGTGATTTCGACATCGACATGTTGTGACCGTTTGAACGCGCCAGGCAGGGTGCGCCCTCCGGTTTCCACCTATCTGTATTGCAACGATCGCGCCAGGGGGCGTTCGAAGTCGCGCTGCTAAAGCGGGTGGAATCAACTAGTTACGCGGCTAAATCGGATGGTTATCAAAATGGCGTGGGGGAAAGACGAAACTACGTCGGGTTTTCCCTACGGGCGCCCAGGGTGGGTCACAAAATGAAACCGGTCAGAAACCTCAAGCGGAGCCCTTCACGGAAGCACGGTTGTGGGTGATGATGACGTAGACCGCAAAGCCCGCGATGAGAGCCACGAGAAAGCTCCCAGCGTTCAGCAGGCCTTTTTGGGCGTACCAGACGATGCTATAGCCGAGCGCACCGGGCAGGAGCGCGTAATAGACGAAGGGAAGGAGCGTCATGCGGATGACGGCGCCCTCGCGGCCGAGCAGCCCTACCACGGCGGAGGCGGCCACCACGTTGTGGACGCAGATCATATTACCCGCGGCGCCACCAACCGCCTGGAGCGCAACGACCCACGTGGGGTCGACGCCTATTCGCTCACCGACCCCGAACTGGAACAACGAGAACATCATGTTGCTCACCGCGTTGCTACCAGCAACGAAGGCTCCGAGGCCCCCGATGAAAGGCGCGAAGATAGGCCAGGCGCTTCCCGCGAGGGCCGCCACGCCGTCCGCCAGGGCAATGGGCATCTGCTCGTAGCCGGATGCGCCCCCACCGCTGTAAATGAAGACTTGGACCATCGGCACGGTAAAGACGAGCGCGACGGCGGCTGCAGCCGTCGTCTTGAGCGAAGTGATCCAAGCCTTGCCGTAAGACGCGGAATCCACGCGGTGGAGGAAATAGGTCGCGAGGGAGACCACGATGAAAATGGTGCCGGGCAGGAACAGAGGCTGGAACTTCGCGGTGATGGAGGAGCCGAAAATCTCCGGCCACTGGATGGACCAAGAGTTCAGCCAGCCGTAGAAGGGAAGGCTTCGAAGCCGCGTCAGAACGAGCAGGATTCCGACGAGGCCGTAGGGTATCCAGGCGAGTGTCCCGCTCATCTCCCCGTGTCTCGAAGCGACGTCGTGAATCTCGATGGTTCCCGACCATGCGGGCTCCCACTCATCCTTCGGCGCGAAGTCCCAATATTCGGAAGCCTTGGGCATGAACAAGCCCTTCTTCGCGGCTGTGACGACGATCGCGAGTCCGATGAGCCCCCCGAGAAGTGAAGGGAACTCTGGCCCGAGCAGGTTCGCGACGATGACATAGGGCACCGTCATGGCGAAAGCCGCGAAAAGGGCGAAACGCCACATGCGCAGTCCCTCGGTGTAGGAGCGGTTCCTTCCGAAGAAGCGCGTCATGAAAGCGAGCACGATCAAGGGAATGAGCGTTCCAGCGACGGCGTGGAGCAAGGCGACTTTCGTGCCGATCATTCCTAGGAAAGCGTTCCATTCGGTAAAACCTGCGGCCGAGGCGAAAGACTCCACTGCCTCGACACCTTCCAAACCGGTATTGACTCCGACGAGAATAGGGGTGCCGGCGGCGCCGAAGGAGACGGGCGTGCTCTGAATGAGCATGCCGGCCACGACCGCGGCCATCGCCGGGAAGCCGAGACCGACGAGGAGCGGCACGGCCACGGCGGCCGGCGTTCCAAATCCGGCGGAGCCTTCGATGAAGGATCCGAAGAGCCACGCGATGATGATGACCTGGACCCTTCTGTCGGGCGTGATGTCGGTAAACCCTTTCCGGATCGCCATTATCGCGCCGCTCTCCTGGAGCGTGTTCAGCAGAAGAATGGCGCCGAAGATGATGTAGAGCAGCGTTCCCGCGACGACGAGTCCCCTCACGGTAGCCGCCGCGACTTGAACGCCCGGTACGTGCCAAACGGCCAACGCGAGAAGGACGGCCGTGATGTAGGAGAGGGGCATCGCGCGGCTCGCCGGCCAGCGAAGTACGACGAGAAACAGCGCGACGCTCAGGACCGGGACGAGAGAGAGAAGTGCGAGCGTCATAGTTCCCATGGCCTCAGCCTCGCCGCACGGCTTTGACCGGCACGGTGGGCTCTCCTTTCCGAATGCGGCCGAGACTAGCACATTCTCGCTTGGGTTGGGCGCGTGCACGTGTCTAACCTGCGAGGATGCGAGAAGCTCTGAAATCGCGGGACGGCCCATAGTTAGGGTGCTTCCTGCGCTAGAGCCAACCCGGGGACCGCTCACGGCCTATAATGGTGGCATGGGGAAGTTGCTGCTCCTGTTCATCGTCGTGCCTGCCGTGGAGTTGGCGCTGCTGATCGAACTGGGAAGCCATTTGGGGACGCTCCCGACCTTGGCACTGATAGCCGTCACCGGGGTCGTAGGAGCCTTCCTGGCTCGGCGACAGGGGCTCGCCGTTGTGGCGCGCGCGCAGGAACAGATGAGGCTGGGGCAGCTCCCGGCAGGTTCCATGGCGGATGGCGTCATGATTCTCGTGGCCGCCGCCCTCCTGATGACCCCTGGGATCCTCACCGATGCCCTCGGGTTCCTGCTGCTCGTTCCACCCTTTCGCTCTTTCTTGAAGGACTCACTCCACAAACGTATCCGAAAGGCGATCGAGGAGAACCGGATTGACATGCACGTGGCTGGGACCGGCTTTCCCGCGCCCGTCTATGATGTCACCGCCGAGCCCGGGCTCGCTTCGGATCCGGAATCGCCGAAGTACAAGGTTCATTAATCCTCGCCGGTGTGACCGTCTTCTGGAGATACTGGCTGCTTCAGATTCCGGGGTGGGTCCTGCTCGTCGCGCTCCTTCTCGGGGCACGCGAGTGGCTCGGCATCTCGACGACCCTCGCCCTTCTGGTTATTGTGGCGTGGCTCGTCAAGGACGCAGCTATCTATCCGTGGCTCCGGCCGCATTACGAGGTGCGAACCGACGACTTGAAGGATGCGCTCGTGGGAGCGAGCGCGCGAGCGGAGGAGCCGTTGAATCCGAAAGGCTATGTGAAGCTACGAGGCGAGCTTTGGCTCGCTGAGCTCTCCACCGGCGAGCCCCCAGTGAGCACGGGCGAGACCGTCGTCGTCGAAAGCGTCCAAGGCCTGACGCTCAGCGTTAGGCGCGGACAGGGGTCTCGTTGAGTTTGCCGATGAGCTCGTCGGCGTCCTCGCGGTTCAGAGGGGTGGCGCCGGCTCCCTTGTGGCCGCCACCACCGTACTTGGCGAGCAGGCCGCCAACGTGAACTCCGGAGGTTCGATTGAAGATGCTGTGTCCGACCGTCGCGACGACAAATTCCTTCTTGGGTCCCCAGGCGATCCGCAGTGAAACATTCGCTTCCGGAAACAGGGTGTAGATCAAGAAGCGATTGCCGGCGGGGAGGTTATCCGCGTCGCGAAGGTCGGTAACAATGACTTGGCCTTCGACACGGGAGTAATGTCTCATCGATTTCAGGAACGCTTCTCGCTCTTCTGCGATACGCCTGGCTCGCTCCTTCACTTCAGGAAGCTCGAGGACATCGCCGAGCTCCCCGTCCCTCAGAACGTCGATGAGCTTCATGAAGTAGCCCCTGAAGTCGCCGAGGCCGGTCCGGGGGTCGAGAGTGAACCCCAGCAGAATGCAGTGCTTGGGATCGGTAACGTCCTCCATCGTGAGGTCGGCCCCGTCGTAGCGATCCGTCTCCCTAACGAGCTCTTCGTAGGCGTTGAAGCCGGGATTGTCGTTGAGGTAGTAGTCGTAGACGAGCCGTGCGGTGCTCGGAGACAAACCATAGCTACCTTCGAACTGGGTAGGCGGCCTCTCGTAGGTTCGCGTGGCAGAATGGTGATCGAACCATTTTGCGCACTTTGGGTGGTATGGCAGGTTTGCCAGGATGTCGCCAGCTCGGATCTGAAACTTGTTGTCGGTGATGTCCTGCGGATGGATGAGCTCGATACCGCTAAGAAGCTCGGCGTGATCGATGAGCACCGCACAGGTGAGTCCGTCCAAGTTGCCACGTGTAACCAGGCGCATTCGCACGATTCCCGTCTCCATTCGGCTTGATGGGGGCCAAACTCCAGAGTAGCAACTGGATTCGCCTTGAACAACCTTCCAATTCGAGGGGCTTTTGTTCCGGCTCTCGATGCATTACCCTCTCGCACTTCGACCCATGAGCAAGTCTCGGGATAGCCAGCCTCACCGCCGCTACAATCCACTGCTAGGCGAGTGGGTGCTCTGCTCGCCAGAAAGGCTGAAACGGCCGTGGCAAGGTGAGCGCAGCTCTCCGCCGCCAGAACGACGGCCGCGCTACGATCCCGAGTGCTACATGTGCCCGGGGAATCGCCGGGCCAGCGGCCAGACGAATCCTGACTACGATGGCGTGCTCGTCTTCGACAACGACTTCCCTGCGCTCGTGACCGACTCCGACGACGCGCCCTTAGAGAGCCCGCATCCATTGCTGAAGGCTCGGCCGGAGCGCGGTCGATGTCGGGTCCTTTGTTTCTCATCCCGTCATGATCTCCATCTCGGAACCATGAGAACCGACTCCGTCAGAGGCATCGTGGACGCCTGGGCCGAAGAGTCTGAACGGCTCGCTTCTGCCGCCGATGTTTCCTACGTCCAGGTCTTCGAAAATCGCGGCCCGATGATGGGAGCGAGCAATCCCCACCCGCATGGCCAAATCTGGGCGGTCGAGCACGTACCGACCATTCCCGCTCGAAAGGCGACGAGGCTCGCTTCCTATTGGGACGAGCACAACCGCGACCTGCTCGGTGACTACATAGAGGAAGAGTTGACGAGGGGCGAGCGCCTCGTCGAGGTGAGCGACCACTTCATTCAGGTCGTGCCGTTTTGGGCCGTCTGGCCCTTCGAAACGATGCTTGTCCCGCGCCGCCGGGTGGCGAGCTTGGGAGAGCTCGACGACGACGAGCGGGTGGCCCTCGCCGCGATGCTGCGCCGCGTCACGTCGCGCTACGATCGCCTCTTCGAGACGCCCTTTCCGTACTCGATGGCATGGTATCAAGCGCCTCGTGATGGCCGCTCTCACGACGGCTTTCGATTACACGGGGTCTACTTCCCGCCGCTCGTCCGATCGGCCCAGGTCAGGAAATATCTCGTAGGCTATGAGCTCTCCGCCGAGCCGCAGCGGGACATCACCCCAGAGCGGGCCGCGTCGCGGCTGCGCTCGATCGCGATCGAGGGTTCATGATTGTGACTGCGGTCTCGAGCGCGTTTCGCGAGCGCTTCGGCTCGGAGCCGGTCGTCGCGGTGGCGCCTGGGCGAGTCAATCTCATCGGCGAGCACACGGACTACAACGATGGCTTCGTTCTTCCGGCCGCCATCGATCGACAGGTGGCGCTCGCCTTCGCGCCGAACGATGTCGGCACCATTCGTGGCGCCTCGCTGGACTACGGCGATACCTGCTCGATCCCAATCGGAGACTACGCGGGCCGCACCTGGGTGGCATACGTTTCCTCCGTGGCGCGGACGCTTTACGACGAGGGCCTGGCCCTCCGAGGAATGGATTTCGTCGTTTCCGGAGATCTTCCGCAAGGCGCCGGTCTTTCCTCCTCCGCCGCGCTCGAGCTCGCTGTGGCGCGAGCCCTTTTCGAGGTCAGCGGGACGCGGTGGGACGGCAGTCGCGCCGCGCTCCTCTGCCAGCGCGCGGAAAGCGAGCTCGTGGGCTTGCGGTGCGGAGTGATGGATCAGATGGCCGTGTCGCTCTCGCGAGCGGGTTCTGCGATGCTTCTCGACTGTCGATCGCTCGCGATCGAGCACGTGCCGATTCCGGATGGCATCTCGATTGTCGTCATGGATACGGGAACCCGCAGAAAGCTCTCGGCCACCGCCTATAACGAACGACGCGCAAGCTGCGATGCGGCCGTGGCGATCTTGCATGCCCGAAGCCCGGGGCTCGCGGCTCTGAGAGACGTGGATCTCCAAGAGCTCGAGATCGTGCGCGCCGACATGGACGAGACAAACTACCGGCGAGCCCGCCACGTCATCGAGGAGAATTCTCGCACCCTCGGCCTGGCCGGGGCGCTGCGCGGAGGGGACCGGAGAGCTATCGGAGAGTTCATGGCGAGCTCTCACGAGAGCCTGCGCTCTCTCTACGAAGTGTCGAGCCTCGCTCTGGACCAAATGGTCGGGCAGGCCGTCCGCCATCCGGCCTGCTACGGAGCTCGCATGACCGGAGCGGGATTCGGAGGCTGCGCCGTCGCGCTCGTCGAGGAGGCCTCCGTCGAAGCTTTCGTTAGGGAAGTCGGCGAGCGTTATCGTGAAGCAGCCGCGGAGCCGGGCGAGCTCTTCGCATGCCGGGCCGAGCAGGGGGTCAGGCTCGTCGAGCCGGCTAGGGGCTCTCGAGCGCCTGCTCGAGCCGGTCGATGAAGGCGGCCTGTGCAGGATTGAGCTTCACGCGCGCGTCCTCGGGAAGGAAGAAGTCGGCCCGGTCGACCTCGGGAAAACGTTGGCGTTTACCGGTCCGAGGGGGCCACTCGAGATCGAAGATCCCGCTCTCGATGGCGGCCGGATCGCAGTCACCCGCGAAGGCCCACGCCATCACCCGCTTCCCGCCCTTTTGACGAACCTCCCCGAGGGGTATGAAGCCCGTCTCGGGTACGGCGACCCCGGTCTCTTCCTCTAGCTCCCGGCGAGCCGTGGCGAGCGGTTCTTCGCCCTCTTCCAGCTCTCCCTTCGGGATGGTCCAAGCACCTTCGTCCTTGTTCCGAAAGAAGGGCCCGCCCGGATGGACGAGAAAAACCTCGAGCTGCGCTCGCACGCGAAACATGAGGAGTCCGGCGCTCACCTTGGACACGTGTATCGAGCGCGCACGGATGAAACACGTATAATCGCGCGATGGGTCCTCGGCACGTTCACCGGGCGCGGGACAGTTTCAGCCGGTGCGTGCAAAACGGTGATTTCGTGGATAGCTTCTACGATCACTTGATGGCCTCCTCGGAGGAGATCAAGGAGAAATTTGCGCAGACGGATTTCGATCGGCAGAAGCAAGTGCTCCAGGACTCGCTCTTCCTAATGTTGGTGGCTGCGGGTACCGAGGGGGGACCAGCCCATAAAGAGCTCGAAAAGCTCGCCGGACGGCACAGCCGCGACCGTCTCGGCATCAAGCCCGAGTTGTACGTCCATTGGATGGACGGTCTCATGCAGGCGGTTTCCGAGCACGACCCCAAGTATTCGCCGGAAGTCGAGGCGGCGTGGCGCGCCGCTCTGGCGGGCGGCATCGAGCTGCTGAAGGCGAAGTACTAGTCCCCGCCTTGGGCGTCTTTCTCAACACGAAGGCACAAGACTTACGGAATGTGGTGCCAGGCTCTCGTGCTCAGCGAGCTCGTCGCCGCCGAGCCAGTCCGACGCCCAAGAAGCCAGCGGCAAGCAGCCATAGCGTCGCGGGCCCGGGCACGCGGTTCGTTTCCGCGTCGTGAGAGAAGGGCGCGAAGAGGACGCGGTCGACGTCGTTGTTCGAGGGTTGTGCCAAGAGCACGGGGCCGTCGAGGTCGGTCGTGTAGAGGTCGAAGTGCAACTGCTCCCCCTCAGCGAGATTGGACGTGTCGATCGTGAGGTTTGGAAGAAGGTTTCCCCGTTTGCGGACGGGACGAGGCCTCCCGGCATGTCCTGGGAGTTGTAGGTAACCGCTGTGTTGGCCGAGTCGAACTGGAAGTCTAGCTCGTAAAACCAGGCCTCGAAGATTCCGTGCTTTGACAGATCTTGTGCATCATGACCCTGATCACCCAGGAGGATCTCGAGCGGGGGAACGCCGAAGACCATGTCGCCGGTGGCGTTCACGGGGTCCCCGCCGTCGATGGAGAACGAGCCGAAGTCGCCCGCCTCGTCGCTTACCCCGCTCAGTGTCGAGGAGAGGTAGAAGCAGCCCTCGAGCATCGCGTCAATTTCGGCCTGGGTAGGGTTGTCGTTGGGGGTGAACAGCGCGATGAGCTCGATCACGTCGCCCGCGGGCGCGATGATGGTCATTGTATCCTCGTCATAAGTGCCACCCACGATGTCCAACTGAAGCTGCGGCACCGCCAAGCCGCGACTGGCCAGCCCGAGCACGGAAACGACGACGACCAAAGCGACTGAAGTTAATTTCGAGAGCCTCACGTCTGTAATCCCCCATGATTGCGCCTTGCAAACGGTAAGCCAATCGTGGTTCTCTTCGCTATCTTATTGATTCGATGATGCTTGCGCTAAGCACGGCCCTACGCCGTCCCGACGGAGTGGCATCAAAACGTAAGAAATTCCGACATAGAGGTTCGGTCTCTTAGCTGCTAAGTGCCTGTTTCGCAGTTGCTTGGAAGATTTTAGCGCCATGTTAGCTGTGCCGACGTCAGGGGTGGTGCTTTCACAAGATGCCGTGAAGGCTTCCTCCTTTCGCACAGAGCGCATCCACGCGCCTGCGGACAGCGGGGTCTTCGACGAGCGGTGGTGCGTGGTGGCGTTTCAGCCTCGCGTCGATGACGAGGGGCCCGCGGCAACCCCAGTGCTTGTGCTCGGTGAAGCTTCCGACTCCGTGCACGTCGTGAGACGGGTTCGATCGGGTGAAGCTCACCCAGACGAAGTTGCTCACGCTGCGTGACGTGAAGTCCGCGTCTTCAGTGAGCACGACGAGCGGTGACGTACTTAGATCGGAGGTCGAAAGGTGCGCGCCCAACCGGTGGATTTCGTTCTCGATTCTGTCATAGCCCGGAAAGGGCGGCGCTTGAATGACGAGGACTCCCGGCAGAGCCAGCCGGGCGGGGCCGTATCGTGACGGAAGGTTCAGCCTCGAAGGTAGCTCGCGCGCGAGCTCGCGTTTTCGCGGCCCGGCGGCGGCGATGACGAGCTTCGAGCCGGAGTTGAGACCGGTTCCGGAGTAGTCGAGCGTATCCATCGTCGTGCGAGTCTGAAAGTGGAGATCTCGACTGAAGTCCACGCGCTTGAGCAGGTGCCGCAGGAACGCGCCGACGTCTCTGATATCGAGCTCGGGGTCGTCCTCCTGTGCCGCAATCAGGAGGTACTTCGCGAGCGAGGCCTGTCCGAAGCCGAGGATCGCGTTCGCGCTCGTTAGGATCTCTCGAGGGACGCGTTCGGAGTAAGGTACGTAGCGCTCGCTTCCGATGGCGAGTAGCAGCGGATGCACTCCGGCCTCGTCCACGGCGTGGATCGCCTTCACGCCCGGAAGCTCGACGGGAACCATCGGCGCCGTAATCTCGTGAATGAGCTTGCCGAAAGTGGTGTCCTCCTGGGGCGGCCGTCCCACAACGGTGAAAGGCCAGATGGCGTCGTCGCGGTGATAGACCGCTTCGACCTTCATAACGGGGAAGTCGTGGACCAAGCTGTAGTAGCCGAGGTGATCGCCGAACGGGCCCTCGGGACGAGTCGCCTCGGGGTCGATGGTTCCCGCAATGACGAAGTCGGCTTCCGACGACACCTTATAACCGTCCCGTCTAGCGAGTCGGAATCGACGACCGTTCAGCATGCCGGCAAAGAGGAGCTCGCTCAAGCCCTCGGGAAGCGGCATCACTGCGGCCAAGGTATGCGCGGGTGGGCCTCCGATGAAGATGCTCACTTTCAGCTTCTCGCCCCGTCGAACCGCGGCCGCGTGGTGAACGCCGATACCTCGGTGGATCTGATAGTGCAGACCGATCTCTTTGCCCGGGACGTAGTCGTTCCCGGAAAGCTGGACGCGATACATCCCGAGATTCGACTTCATCACTCCTTCGCGGTCCGGATGTTCCGTATAGACCTGGGGCAGCGTAACGAAGGGACCGCCGTCATCCGGCCAAGACTGGATCGCGGGAAGATCTTCGATACGGCTTTGGTTTCGGAGGACCGGTCCCATCGACACGTGCTTCGGCAGCGATTTCGCGGCGACGAAGGGAGTGGTGGCGAAGGTCCACGGTCGCCTCCAGAGCTTTGCTGGGTCGGCTTTGACCTGAACGATGCGCTTCACGCGCGAGAGCGTGTCGCGAAACAGGAACCGGGCTCGCTCGAGTGTCCCGAAAAGGTTAGAGACGGCGGGGAAGCGGGTTCCCTTGACGTTCTCGAACAGGAGGGCCGGGGCCTTCGCGGCGTAGGCTCTTCTCTGGATCTCCGCCATCGCGAGATAGGGGTCGACTTCCTCCGTGACGCGCAGGAGATGGCCATGGCGCTCGAGATCATCGAGGCAGGCCTTGAGACTGCGGTAGCCCATGTGGAGCATCTTTCCCCGCGCCGCGAGCCAGGTCAAGGACGGCGAGTTAGAATGGGCAGCGTGAAGCATCTCCCGGTGTTGTTCGTCTGGCTCTGTGCAGGCGGCGCCTTCGGGCAGGACTGGACGGAGAAGGATTTTCTCAGCCGAGCTCGTCGGTTGACTTTCGAAGGTCGAAGGGCGGGCGAGGGCTATTTCTCTCCCGACGGTACCCAGATGGTTTTCCAGAGCGAGCGAGAGCCGGGCAATCCCTTCTATCAGATTTACCTTCTCGATCTGACGACCGGCAACTCGAAGCGCATCTCGTCTGGGCAGGGGAAGACCACCTGTGCGTTCTTCCAGCCTGGCAGCGGCAATATTCTCTTCGCATCGACGCATCACGACGCGCGCTCAGTGGAGCTCCAGAAGGAAGAGCTGCGCGCTTCGGGACGAGAGCGTCGCTACGCGTGGGACTACGACGCCGAGATGGAGATTTACATGCACGAGCGCGCGAGTGGCGAGCTGAAGCGCTTGACCCATGTATGGGGCTACGATGCGGAAGCGAGCTACTCGCCCGACGGAGAGTCGATCGTCTTCGCATCGTTGCGAGATCCTTATGCGAGGCAACTCAGCTCGGACGAAGAAAAGCTGCTCGGGGTTAATCCTTCATTTTTTGCCGACATCTACGTCATGAGGTCTGACGGCACTCAACAGACCCGATTGACGGACGTTCTCCCGGTTACGACGGCGGGCCGTTCTTCTTCCCCGATGGCTCGCGCATCGTGTGGCGGCGTTTCGACGAGGAGGGCGTCACCGCCGATATCTGGACGATGAAGCCGGACGGCAGTGACCCGAAGCAGATCACGTCCTTCGGTTCGATGAGCTGGGCGCCCTACGTCCATCCATCGATGGACTACGCCTTCTTCGCCTCGAACAAGCTCGGCTTCGCGAACTTCGAGCTCTATATCGTCGACGTGGAGGGCGAAAGGGAGCCGCTGCGTGTGACCTATACCGACGGCTTCGACGGCCTGCCGGTACCATCGCCTGATGGTACGAAGCTGGCCTGGACCTCCAACCGAGACGGTGGCAATGGCGGACAGATCGAAATCGCCGAGTGGAATCACGAGCGCGCCCTCATTGCCCTCGAGGCATCCCCTCGGCGCGCTCACAACTGAGAGGCTGAGATGGCAAGAGGATTGGTCTTCGTCGCTTCCATTCTGTTGGCACACTACGCGGTCGCGGATTCGGCGGAGGTGGAGCGGCACGTCTCGATCCTCGCTTCGGAAACGATGGACGGACGGCGCCCGCAGGGCGGCCGACTACATTATTAGTGAGCTAGAGGCCTCTGGGGTCGCGCCCCTGCCGGGCCAGAACGATTTTCGTCTGCCGTTCCGGTTCACGTCCGGCGTGAACGATACCGGCTCCTCTCTCAGCATCGGAGAGTGGACGGCTCCCGACGGTGGGATTCGAGGGCTTTCCTTTTCCGACTCCGGCGAAGTCTCGGGTCCGCTGGTCTTCGCGGGATACGGTATTACTGTGCCGGAGAGCCAGGATTTCGGCTACGACAGCTACTTCAGTCTGGACGTGACGGACAAGATCGTGCTGGTCCTGCGTTACGTTCCCGAAGACGCCTCCCAGGAGATCAAGAGCGTTCTGGCTCGCTATTCCGGACTCCGCTACAAGGCTTTGAATGCCCGCGAGCGCGGTGCGAAGGGGCTTCTCGTCGTGACGGGGCCGAGGTCGCCCAACGCCGGTGTTCTCGCCGCGCTGAGTTTCGATAAGGAATTATACGTTTGACTTGACTTGCGCCGGGCGGCCCGATACCATCGCGGGATGAAGCCCAACTGGCAAAACCGAACCCTCTTCCACGGCGATAATCTCAAGTTCCTCCGCGCCATGAACTGCGAGAGCGTAGACCTCATCGCTACTGATCCGCCATTCAACAAAGGCCGCGCCTTCCACGCGACGCCAGACAGCCTCGCCAAAGGGGCATCGTTCCTAGGACAGATGGTCATGGGAGACGGACGTTCACCAGGAGTGGGTAGACCAAATAACGGACGATCACCCCAGCGTCATGAACGTCGTGCAGGGCTCCCGCTCAAGCTACGGCGACGACATGGGCGCGTTCTTGTGCTTCATGGCCGTCCGGCTGCTAGCCATGCGGCGAGTGATGCGCCCAAACGGGAGTATTTACGTCCACTGTGATCCGACGGCAAGCCACTATCTCAAAGAGCTGATGGACGCCGTGTTCGGACGAAAGAACTTCAGGAATGAGATCGTTTGGCACTATCAGGGCTGGAACAAACGACTCCGAAACCACATTGAACGAAGGCACGATATCATCCTGTTCTACTCACAGTCGAAAGGTTCGGCATTCAACTACCCAACGCGACCATGGGACAGCAAAGACGAATACATTCGCGTTCGCAAACAGCGAGTCCGAGCAGATGAAAACGGGCGTGAATACGTGCTCTCTGATGCAGGTGGCGGGAAGCGGGTCAAGCGATATCTCGACGATGCAATGAGCTATGGCGTTCCACTCGACGACGTATGGAGGATTGACAAGATCAACAACTCGGACAAGATAGAGCGCGTCGGATATCCAACCCAGAAGCCACTCGCTCTATACGAGCGGATCGTCCTCGCCAGTAGCAACAAAGGCGATGTCGTCCTAGACCCATTCGCAGGTTGCGCCACAACGTGCGTGGCCGCCGAACGGTTGGGCCGCAAGTGGGTAGGAATCGACATTTGGGACAACGCCCATCAAACCGTTGTTGATCGCCTAAGAGGCGAAGGCAGTTTGCCGGAAAGCACAACGTCAGGGACGAGGACACTATCGCTCAGATGGTTGTCGTTGCGGCTGGTTTGGTTGGGAAGCGTTTGATGTATCGGGATCTGGTTGCGGACAAGGGCTTGAGCTCTGGAGCGCACTCACGATAGGACAAAGAGCCATGACCGAGGATGACAAAGCTAGGCATCTGGGCAATCTGCACCTTGATCTTCAGCGTGCTAGACAGGGACTGGGCTGCCTAATCTCTCAGGCCCGGCAATTGCAAGACAGCCTCAAAGCCGTTATGAGTGATGCTCGGCTCAATGAACAGGTTCAGATTCCTCAGCAGATAATGGACATTCGCGTCGGTAAATTTCTGACTCAAATTCGCGAAACGATTGTGCACATCCGCCAGCTCGAAAGTGAGATCAAGAACATCACTCCCGATTTTCAGCCCGCCTCTTTGCCTTCGATCAAAGACTCGTCGTCTCTGGTTTGATCTGGCGCAGCTTGCCGCTCATCGCGTACAACGGGTTTCTTCCGGCGCGCGTTCCTAGGGCGCATCAGAGCGCGGGCCAAGTCCTCTGGCGTCGCGTCTCCGTAGTCTGGTCGCTTACTCATGCTATAATCCTTCCTATGAGTTGAGTCAAGCCCATTCTTAGTTGAAACTCTCCACGGCTCACGTTTAAGCGACTTTCTTCTTCGATACGGTTGATGTCTTCGCCTCGATCTTCAGTTCCCGCTTGAGAGCTTCGCGAGGGGATGTCCCGGCCGCTGTTGAATTTGGTCGGGTAGCGGCGGCACCTGTGAATACTCTTAGGCAGCAACCTCATCGCTGTCAAGAGATTTCTGTTTGCTTCTAAGCGCGTGAACGAGAGCGCCCATATGGCGATAGCCTTTGATACGGTGAAACTTTTTCTCCGCCGTGACGACGCCGAGAGCGGTCCATCGGCGAATCATGGAAGGACTCTTCCACCGCTTGACGTTTCTCGAGACTCTGCGGATGGTGCCGTTGAGATTCTCGATGGCGTTTGTCGTGGCCAGAGATTTGCGAAGTAACTCGGGTAGAGCGAGCTTCACAACCGTGAGGGTCTCTTCCATCCCTTCTCGAAGGCTTCCGGCAGCTTCGTCGTAGCCGTTTCGCTCGAGCCACGACACCAATGCCTGAAGTCGCTTGCGCGCCTTGTCGGCACTCTTGCATTTGTACGCTTCCTTCATTGTCTGGAGCACGTAGGCTTGACGGGACTTGGGAAGGTACGAGCGTAGATTTCGGAGTTTGTGGAGCTGGCATCTTTGGATAACCGCGAGATCCCCCAAAACGTCGACGAGTGCTTTGCGGATCCCTTTGCCTCCGTCCACTACGCAGAGAATCGATTCGTCGATCCGCAATCCCCGCTCGAGAAGGTTCTGCAACATCGCGGTGCACATCCGAGAGTTCTCCGTCGAGCCCAGCCATATACCCAAGGGCACCTTCGTTCCATCTATTGTGATACCGAGAGTTACGACGACGGTCTGTCCGGCCACCTCAAGGCCATCCATCATTAGTGCCGCAAGCTCGAACTCCTCTAGCCTCCGAGATAGGTATTCCTCGAGCTTCTTAGTCGTCTGGCTCACGAGGTGACGGCTGGCGGCACTCTTGCTCGTGCCACGAGACTTCAACTTCGCCGAGGGTTTGTCCAGACTCGATTCGTAATTTCGGGTCGATACCCCCACCAAGATCTGGTTCAGCACTCGCTCCGGAAGCGGGTCTTCTTCGCGGAAGGCTTCGAAGTGTGGAAGCGACGCCTCCTCGCCCGACTTCGAACGAACTCGAGGTCGCGACACTTGGATTCGACGACCGCCGAAGCTCAGCTCCCCATCCGTGCTCCCCCAGTGGTTATGAGTTCGCTCCTTCTCGTGCTTGCCCTTCGGCCCCGCGATCTTCTCCGCGTCCTCTCTCAGGAGTAGGTGCAATGCGGTCAGTCCTTGCTCGTACACCCATTCCGTCAGGTCCGCCTTCGTGGCCGCGATCCCAGCTATCATCGGTAGCAGTATCTGACCGACTTGGCCAACTACCTTGCCCGTAGGCGAGTGCGTTTGCTTTCTTACTGGCTTCTTTGATTTCCTTGGCATGGTGGCTCCTTGTCCCCCTCTGGAGACGGTTGGTTTGGCAGACCTATTCTTAGGCCGGCCAAGGAGCCGCCGCTACCCCAAATTCAATATCCGGCGGGACATCCCCCTTCGCGAAGCTTGGGAAGATGGCGGTAGCCCACCACCTTCCTCAAGCGCGGTTCGATGTCTACGAGCGCCGTTGCCAACCAGCGCTGGCGTTGGCTCGAGTTCTTCCAGTGGTCGACCTTCGCGCAGCGTTCCTCGACGAGAGCATTGACGGACTCAAGGCAGTTCGTCGTCTTGAACGAACGGCCCAGCACCGCGTGTACGCCGAGTCGATGCAACGTCAGCGTCTCCTCAAGGCCTTCCTCCAGGCTGCCAGCTGCGGATTGGTTCCGCTCTTCTAACTCACCGTGGAGTTGCTCGAGCGCAGTGAGGGCCTCTTCGTACTCCGGCCTGTTGTAGGCCCACTGGAGCCGCTTGCGCCATGACGCCTGCTCGCCCTTGGACAGGTAGCTCACTACGTTTTCACGTTTGTGCCACTGGCAGCGTTGTATCAGGGCCCGCTTACGGAATGCCTTCTTGACTGCCGCTTGGAGACCCTTGCCGCCGTCGATGATCACCAGCAGACCCTGGGAGATATCGAGTCCCCGCTCGAGCAGTGAACGCAGGAACGGCGTCAACACCTGCGCGTTCTCCGTGTCCGTCTCCACGAAGCCCAAGAAGCGTTTTTCCCCGCAAAGCGTGATGCCCAGAGCCACGACCATCGTTGCCTCGGCGAATGTCTTCCCATCCAGAAACAGCGCCACCACATCCTCGCCGGTCAGATCTCGTTCCTGCATCTCCCGCAGCTTCGCAGCGCTCGCTTGCACGAACCCTCGGGACACCGTTGAGCTCGACAGTCCGATGGCGCCCGGAATCGCTTCCGCTGCCGCCTCGTAGTTGCGACAAGAGATTCCGTAGAGAACTCGTTTCAGCAGAAGATCATTCACCTCACCGCCGTGGCTCACCGCCTCGTAGCAGCGAAGCGGAATCTCTCCTCCCTCGATGCTCCGAACCCGTGGCACACGGATCGGTACCCGCTGGCCGCCAAGCCCTACCGTGCCCGGGTTGCTTCCGTGACGGCGACCGCGCTCCAGCTCGTCCTTGCGAGAGTATCGCTCTCCCGCCAACGCCTTCACTTCGTCGTCGAGCAACTCGTGAACGTGCATTAGACCAAGGGGGACCAACGAACGGATCATCTCTACCTTGGCGTCCAGCGCGAGTTCCCCGTAATCCTCGTGCCTCACCATCTCGACCTCACCCAAACGACGCGACTTCTTGCGTTTCTTGACCGAACGTAGCAGACTTCCCATCTCGGCTCCTTTCTTCGCGGCTTGATTTTGTTTTGTCCAACGCCATCAAACCACGGGGTTTGGAGCCGTTTCAATTCCCAACTAAGATTGGCACTGAACCGCCCCGGGTTTCCCGGAGACTCCAACTCTTGAGAGGATGGAGTCATGACAAGACGAAGCAGGTATTCACCGGAGGTAAAAGAGCGCGCAGTGCGGATGGTTTTCGACCAGCAGGCTCAGCACGAATCTCAGTGGTCAGCGATCTCATCGATCGCGTCGAAGATTGACTGTACGCGGGAAACGCTACGCACGTGGGTGCGGCGAGCAGAGCGTGATGCTGGGAAACGAGCGGGACTGACGACGGACGAGCGTCAGCGGCTGAAGGAGCTTGAGCGAGAGAACCGTGAGCTAAAGCGGGCGAACGAGATCCTTCGCAAGGCGTCGGCGTTTTTCGCCCAGGCGGAGCTCGACCGCCGACCGAGGTGAATGTGTTGTTCGTGGACGCGAACCGTGAAAATTACGGGGTCGAGCCGATCTGCCGGATGCTTCCGATCGCCCCGTCGACCTATTACGAGCAGAAAGCGAGAGAGAAGGACCCAAGCCGCCAGCCAGCGAGAGCGAAGCGCGACGTCCAACTCCGCGGCGAGATTCGTCGTGTACGGCAAGAGAACTTTGACGTGTATGGCGTGCGCAAGGTCTGGCGTCAACTGTGCCGTGAGGGCCGCGACGTGGCTCGATGCACGGTGGCCCGTCTGATGCGTGAAATGGGTCTCCAGGGCGCGGTCCGTGGACGTCGATTCAAGACGACGAAGCCGGATTCGAGCGGCGCTCGCCCGATGGACCTCGTGGAGCGCGACTTCAACGCCACACGCCCGAACGAGCTCTGGGTCTCGGACCTGACCTACATTGCCACGTGGCGCGGCTTCGTGTATGTCGCCTTCGTCATCGACGTCTTCGCTCGACTCATCGTCGGTTGGCGAGCGACGACATCGTTGACTGCCGGCATCGCTCTCGATGCGTTGGAGCAGGCGCTGCACGAGCGCCGACTAGACCCAGAAGATCCATTGGTGCATCACAGCGATCGCGGCGTGCAGTACGTCTCGATCCGTTACACCGAGCGGCTCGCGGAGGCGGGCATTGAGCCGTCCGTCGGCAGCCGAGGCGACTCTTACGATAACGCTTTGGCTGAATCCATCATCAGCCTCTACAAGACCGAGGTGATCCGTCGACGCGGGCCCTGGCGTGGTCCTGAGGACGTCGAGTTCGCCACCCTCGAGTGGGTCCATTGGTACAACACGCAACGACTCTTGGAGCCGATCGGAAATGTCTCCCCTGTCGAGTACGAGATGAACTACTATCGGTCGCAGGAAGGCTCGCTAGAGATGGCGAGACTCAACTAAAACAGTCTCCGGGAAACCCGGGGCGGTTCAGTTCTGGGTGCGGCGGTGTGCATGTAGAACACCTAGACTGGCTGGCGAACAACTCGCGCTACACCCAGCGTTTTGCGACGCATGTGGGCAAGCTGTGCCGGGATATGCCGAACAAGGCGGTGGCCGAGATGGAACGTCTGCACCACGGTACGGTGAAGGCTCTGGATACGCTCTACATGCAAGAGCAGGTCGATCGGGCGGGGCTACCGGCGCCTCGGGCCATCGGTGTCGATGAGATCTCCATCCGCAAGGGACATAACTATCGCGTCATTGTCAGCGACCTGGAGCGGGCGCGTCCCATCTGGGTGGGCGGTGAGGGTCGCAAAGAAACCGACATCGATTTGTTCTTCAAGGCGTTGGGCGGAAAGAAAAGCGCCCGTATCAAGCTGGCCGCCATGGATATGTGGAAGCCCTTCCGGAACTCGGTGATTCACAACGCGCCTAATGCGCGGATCATCTTCGACAAGTTTCATATCATGCGTCATCTGTCAAAGGCCCTCGATGAGGTCCGGCGCGGTGAGTACAAACGCCTCAGCGGCAGGGACCGGTCGTACATCAAGGGGCAGCGTTACACTTTGCTTTCCCGGCGGGAGAACCTGAGCCTAGACGGTCGCCGCGTACTCAAAAAGTTGCTCCAGGCCAACCGGCGCCTGAACACCGCCTTTATTTTGAAGGAGGCCTTCGGGCAACTCTGGGATTACCGCACCGAACGCGGCGCTCGCGCCTTTTTCACTCGTTGGAAAGACAGCCTCAAATGGCAACGCCTGCATCCGTACCAGAAGTTCGCCGGTATGATTGAGTCCCACTGGGATGGTATCGCCTCCTACTGTCATCCGGAGAACAAAGTCAGTCTCGGCCTAGTTGAAGGGGTCAACAACAAAATCCGTGTTCTGCAACGACGCGCCTACGGCTATCGCGACGAGGAATATCTCAAGCTGAAGATCGTGGCGGCTTTCCTTCCGCCATTACCCAGAAATGCAGTTTTCAACCCACACGAATCCGCGTAGACCCGAAAAACCAAACCACGCCTGTAAAGGCGAGGAGGAGGATTACGCCATGAAGAAGCCTACCACCATATCGAAGGAGTCTGTAAGCGAGTACCGGGAGTTCGTCCAACTTCGGCTGCGTAAGCGGGTACTGGAGGCAATCGAGGTCGTGCTCGAGGAAGAAGTCGACCAAGCGCTGGGGTGTGGTAGCTACGAGCGTGCGGAAGACCGCCGTGGATATCGCAACGGAGCCGAAACCCGTCGCGTGACGACGTCGGTGGGAACTCGCGAGCTCCGGGTGCCACGAGCCCGCGTGCGAGACGAGGAAACGGGAGAAACGACAGAGTTCAGGAGCGAGCTGTTGCCCCGGTACGCGCGCCGGACTCGTGAGGTCGACGAGGCGATCTTGGGGACCTACTTGTCGGGCGCGAATAGCCGCCGGATCCGCAAAGCGCTGAAACCACTGCTCGGTGAGGAGCACCTATCGAAGAGCGCGGTGTCTCGCGTGGTTAGCCGGCTGAAGGAGCGCTTCGAGGAATGGCAGAACCGTGCTCTCAGCGAGGAGGTCTACGCGATCGTTTACCTGGACGGCTTCCACCTGAAAGTGCGGATGGCGAAACGTGTGATCAGCGTACCCGTACTGGTCGCGCTCGGGGTCGCGCCAGACGGGCAGAAACGTCTGTTGTCATTGCGTCTGGCGGTGAGCGAAGCCTCGACGCATTGGGGCTCCGTGCTGGAGGGACTCCAGGCTCGAGGACTCCGGGCTCCCAAGCTAGTGATCAGCGACGGCCACAAGGGGCTGACGAAAGCGCTGGAGAAGTGGCCGGGGTGCCGGTTGCAGCGATGTACGGAGCACAAGCGCGCCAACTTGCTCCAACATTGCCCGGCGCACGCACGCCGTGAGCTCCGGCGTGACTACAACCGGATCGTCTACGCCAAGAACGGGATCGATGCTCGCAAAGCCTATGACGAGCTCGTCGCCAAGTGGACGCCTCTCGCGCCGGCCGTCGTCCGAAGCCTAGAGGAGACCGGTAATCAGCTGCTGACCTTCTATGAATTCCCTCGTGCCATGTGGAAATCGATTCGAACGACCAATGCTCTGGAGAATCTCAACCGCGAGTTTCGACGCCGGACGAAAACCCAAGCGTCGTTCTCCAGCGAGGAGTCCGCGGTCGCTTTGCTGTTTGGGCTTATCGCCTCTGGCCAGATTCAACTACGACGCATCGACGGCTACCAACGTCTGAGCGAGGTTCTCGAACACGCGGAGGTTGCCGCCTGATCTGATACCCTGATGACGGAGTGGAGGGCGCCGTTCTTTTTCCACGGACCTCGGGACACATCCAAGCCTTGTAGCGTTAGTTGGTCGGTGTTGTCGATGACGGCAGCGGTGACGCGGTTCGTCCGGCGGGCCTTCGTTCCGATGACAGCCGTCTTGCCGACAGTGCCGCGTCCCTTGATCGTCTGCTCGCGCTTGTGCGCGTGCATGTTCTTGGCCTTGCCGCCGACGAAAGTTTCGTCGATCTCGACCGGCCCAGCGAAGGCGTTGCCGCCAGGAACCTTCCAGGCTTCGCGGATGCGGTGCAGCATGAACCAGGCGGTCGCCTGCCTAACGCCGATGTCACGGTGCAGCTTCATGCTCGAAACGCTCTTCAGACTCGTGAGTTCTAGGTAGATGGCGATCACCCACTTGCGCAGAGGAACGTGGGAGCGTTCGAGCGCGGTGCCCGTGCGGACGCTGAAGTATGAGCGGCAACCCCCGCACCAGTACGGCATCGGCTTGTCGTTCGGGACTTCGCTGGTGCTGAGGCTTCCGCAGTGTCCGCAGCACCGCTGGCCGTGCCAGAACATTTGCTCGAACCACTGACGGGCAGCGGTTTCGTCGGGGAACATGTCCATCAGCTGGACGACCGTCATGCCTTCGCGGTAGGCTTTGCCGGGTGCCTTATGTCTCTCCATCATGGTAATGAGGATACACGAATACAGTGGCAAAGTCAAGTCAAACGTATAATTCCATTTCGATAGCGCCGTCGCTGGCTTGGGGATTGTGGCCGTGAGTATCCGAGGGGAGGTCGCCGATCGGATTTTCGAGCACGTGGCAGGCAAATCGTTTGCCGAGGTGCAGGAAGAGCGGGACCGCGCGAATCCTCACGTGGCCGGCTTCGATATCGAGGACGTCGAGCTGACCTTGAGCGTTTCCCTCGAAAGGGAGACACGTACCGGATACAACGTCGCCGGCTTTCTCCCAGCGACCGACCCCGGTAGCGCGGCCGAGGGCATGGTGCTTCTGGGTGCTCACTACGATCACCTCGGAAGGGGAGATCAGGGGGACTCGCTTGCCGGAAAGGACGAGTCGGGCCATATTCATGCTGGAGCCGACGACAACGCGTCCGGCGTGGCGGCGGTGCTCGCCGCGGCATCACTCTTGAAGGAACGGCAACGCGGCGCGCCGGTTGCCTTCGCCTTTTGGTCGGGCGAGGAGATGGGGCTGCTCGGCTCCGCCGAATTCGTTCGCTCCGGAGCGCTGCCGTCGGAAGGCATCCTCGCCTATATGAACTTCGACATGGTCGGTCGGATGGAAGAGGAGCGTCTCGTGCTCCAGGCCGTGGGGACGGGCCCGGTTTGGCCACGCCTCATCGAACAGACCAACGTCCCCATCGGCTTCGATATCAAGCTTACCGAAGATCCCTATTTGCCAACGGACGTGACGAGCTTCAATCAGGCGGAAGTGCCGAGCATCAACTTCTTTACGGGAAGCCACAGCGAGTACCACCGTCCCGAGCTCATCAACTACGACGATCTGGCACGCATCGCCTCCTTCGGCGCTCTTTTGGCCGAGAAGCTCGCCCGCCTGGACGACAGGCCCGAATTCATCAAAGTTACGCGCGTGACCCAGGAGGGAGGGAGTCGCGATACGGTCCGTGCGTTCACCGGCACGATCCCCGACTACGCGGCGGAGGTCGAGGGGCTTCTTCTGAGCGGAGTGATCGAGGGGGGACCCGCCGAAGAGTCCGGTCTACGAGGTGGGGACGTGATCGTCGAGTTCGCGGGCCAGAAGATTACGAACATCTACGACTATACCTTCGCGCTGGGCGTTGTGCAGATCGGCGAGGCGGTAGAGTTGGTCTACATCAGGGATGGAGAGACCCGGGAGACGGCGCTCACGCCCCGGGCGCGGAAGTAAGGAGGGAGACGTTCGGCCGCGTTCAGCGGATGACGCGCGCGAGCTTGAGAAGTTCCGCGGAAAACTCGTGGCCTTCCGTCTCGAGCCGCGGCATGTTGACGACGATCTCGGGGCGGTTACCGTTCAGGTCGACGCTCACCGAGACGTGTCCCGCCTCCGCAAGAGAGGGCAGTCCGGCAATGGTGAGAAACCCCATCTCGGCCGCGAAGGCCTTGACGGGCGCGTAGTCCGTCCCCTCCATGACATAGACGACGGTCTCCTCGGGAGATAGAGTCGCCGCCAGACTGTCGCTGAGACTGGAGGGGCTCACGACGGCAGGGAAGAGACCATGCTCGCGAAAGACCGTTGCCACGCCCTGCGCCGCGCGACCGGACGAATTGGCGGAGAAGACGAGCACCACGATCTTTTCGCTTTCGCGAAGATGTTTATCATAGCGGGTCTACGCGGATTCGTGTGGGTTGAAGACGGCATTTCTGGGTAATGGCGGAAGGAATGCCGCCACGATCTTCAGCTTGAGATATTCCTCGTCGCGATAGCCGTAGGCGCGTCGTTGCAGCACACGGATTTTGTTGTTGACCCCTTCAACTAGGAGGCGCAGACGTTCCATCTCGGCCACCGCCTTGTCCGGCACAGCTTGCCCACATGCGTCGCAAAACGCTAGGTGTAGCGCGAGTTGTTCGCCAGCCAGTCCAGGTGTTCTACATGCAAACCGCCGCACCCGGGACAGTTGACGCGCCAACGCTCGTATTCCAGATAGATCCGCCAGCCTGCCAACGACAGGTCGCGGACCCGGCACACTTGCTTGTCATAGCGCCCCCGGCACCGTTGCCCACAGTAAGAGCACACAGCTGTTTTTTTCGCCTCTTGAGCTGGATGACGCGGGCGTATCGGTCACCGAATAGACCCTTCAATCCGGCACACCACGAAACCTGGCAGCGCAAACAGCGAGCGGATCGACTGGGAATTTTTCACTCGGTTAGCCTATCCTAAAAATGGACCACTTTTCAGCACCTGATGAAGTACTCGATACCTTTTCCACACAATGAGTTACACTGTTTTTCCGTCAGGACTTACCCACACGAATCCGCGTAGACCCATCATAGCTGAAGATGCGCTTGAACATGGAGCTCTGGCGCTCCGTGTCTACGGGTGTTTCGGCCGTGGCGAATGTCGTGAGAACGAGAGCCGTCGCCATCCCCGTGAAGAGCCTTTTCATGACCTGTCCCCTCTTCCTTCCGTCGCGCATTGGCGTCGATCGAGGGCTAACCAGCAATTCCCGTGCCACGGGCCACGAAAGTCGGACAGTCGTAACGACCACTATCGATACGCCTTGTCCGGCGGCGGCCGAAAGTCCCGCGCGCGACATCGGTGAAAATTGTGAGGTCGTGCGGGCGAGGCTCTGGATTTTCCCTACAGCCTGCATCCCGTTTCGGCATCGAGGATCAACGAAGGATGTGCTTTATCCGGAGGAGGCCTTTCTCTTTCTTGCTCACCCCCTGTCCTCAGTGGTGCCTATCCCGTGATAAACTGAGGGGTTAGTCGCTATCCGGAGCATGTCCCTGAACCACGTTCGCAACTTCTGCATCATCGCCCACATCGATCACGGGAAGTCTACCCTCGCCGACCGCCTCATTCAGCGATGTGGGGGGGTCGCCGATCGAGATTTCCGAGACCAGATCTTGGACTCTATGGATTTGGAGCGTGAGCGTGGCATCACCATCAAGAGCAATACCGTCACTCTGATCTACGATGCCAAGGACGGCGAAACCTACCAGCTGAACCTCATCGATACTCCGGGGCATGTCGATTTCTCCCACGAAGTCCGCCGCTCGCTCATGTCTTGTGAGGGGGCGCTCATCCTCGTCGATGCTTCGCAAGGCGTCGAGGCTCAAACGGTGGCGAACCTCTACCTCGCCATGGAGTACAACCTCGAGCTCCTGCCAGTGATCAACAAGATCGACCTGCCGGCCGCCGACGTCGACCGGGTTAGAGAGGAGATCGATGCCGACCTGGGTCTCGATCCCTTCGAAGCGATTCCAGTCTCGGCTAAACTCGCACTGGGAATCGACGACCTGCTCGAGGCCATAGTGACCAAGCTTCCTCCTCCGACCGGGGACGCAAAAGCCCCGTTGCAGGCCCTCATTTTCGACGCCCAATACGACCCCTACCGCGGCGTCGTGCTCATCGTGCGCGTCAAAGAGGGAGCGGTCGCGAAGGGTCAGACCGTTCGTTTGATGCACTCCAAGAAGGAGTACGAGGTCGAGGAAGTAGGCCTGCTGCAGCTCAAGAGGGTGAAGAGCAGCGAGCTCACGGCCGGCGCGGTCGGCTACGTCATTGCGAACATCAAAGCGGTTCGAGACATCGCGATCGGCGATACGGTTACGGACGTCGATCACGCGGCGTCCTCACCGCTGCCCGGCTACAAGGAAGCCAAGCCGGTGGTTTTCTCCTCCATCTATCCTATGTCGACCGACGACTATGGTGATCTCGCGAAGGCCCTCGACAAGCTAACGCTCAACGATCCGGCTCTGACCTACGAGAAGGACTCCTCGGCGGCACTCGGCTTCGGTTTCCGCTGTGGTTTTCTGGGGTTGCTTCATCTCGACGTGATCCAGGAGCGTCTCCAGCGGGAATACGGGCTTTCGCTTCTGCTATCGGCGCCATCCGTCCGGTACAACATCACTTTGGAGACGGGTGAGACCATCTCGGTAGAGAGCCCGAGCCTCTATCCAGAACCGAGCACGATTAAAAGGACGGAAGAGCCTTACATCAAGGCCTCGGTCATGATGCCCGAGCGCTATCTCGGCGCCGTCATGGAGCTTTGCCGGGAGCGGCGTGGCGAGAGCTCGACGTTTCACTACCTGAGCGTCGGCCGCGTCGAGCTCTTGTCTGAATTGCCGCTCGCGGAAGTACTCTTCGACTTCTACGACCGCTTGAAGACCATCACTCAGGGCTACGGGTCTTTCGACTACGAGATGCTCGACTACCGCGAGACCAAGATCGTGAAAGTCGACATCCTCGTGAACGGCGAGCGGGTCGATGCGCTTTCGCAGCTCGTTCACGAGGACAAGGCACGAGCGCGCGCGATGCACTACTGCGAGAGGCTTGCGGATACGATTCCCCGGCAGCAGTTCAAGATCGCGATCCAGGGTGTCATCAGTGCGAAGATCATCGCGCGCACGACCATCAATGCCTATCGCAAGGACGTGACCGCGAAGTGCTACGGCGGGGACATCACGAGAAAGCGAAAGCTCCTCGAGAAGCAGCGAGAGGGCAAGAAACGGATGAAAGTGGTGGGCTCCGTCGAGATACCGCAATCGGCCTTCGTGGCGGTTCTCAAGAACGATGACAAATAGCCCGGGACTCTACGTTCACGTGCCCTTTTGCTCGGCGATTTGCCCGTATTGTGATTTCGCCGTCCTGCCTGGAAACGCAGCTCAAGCGAAGCGCTACGCCGCCCGGCTCCTCGACGAGTTGGCGGGGATTTCCGATGACTTCGGGGCCTTCGACACGCTGTACTTCGGCGGCGGCACGCCGTCGTTCCTTCTTCCCGAGCTCCTCGGTCGGCTCGTTGAGGAGCTCGCCGCAAAGGACCGGCTCACGCCCGATTGTCGCATCTACCTTGAGGCCAATCCCGAAGACGTCGACGCCCACTCGGTTGCGGCCTGGCGGGACGTGGACGTCCACACATTGAGCCTCGGAGTACAAGCGCTCGATGACGACTCGTTGTCCTGGCTCGGCCGGTGTCATACCGCGGACGAAGCGCGGCGTGCGGTAGAGCTCGCACGAGATGCCGGGTTCGATTGCGTGTCGTTCGACTTAATCTATGGGTTCGAAGCTCAGTCGCTAACCGATTGGCGGGACACGCTCTTGCGCGCCGTCGCTCTCGAGCCGGACCACATCTCCTGCTATGAGCTCACCGTGCATGAGGGCACGCTCTTCGGTCGCAGAAAGCGAGAAGGTCATCTACCCGAGGTCTCTCCCGATACCCAGGGGGATCTGTTTCGCTTGACGCATCGGCTGCTCGCGGACGAGGGGCTCGAGGGTTACGAGGTCTCGAACTTCGCGCGATCGCCGCAGCATCAATCGCGCCAGAACGAGAAGTACTGGAGTCACGCGCCCTATCTCGGCCTCGGTCCTTCCGCGCACTCCTTCGCAGGCCATCGCCGATGGTGGAACGTACGCACGTTCTCCGCCTGGGAAAAGCGTCTTCAAGGGGGCGAGAGCCCGGTCGCCGATCGAGAGAGTCTGGATTCCGAGGCCCTGTTGCTCGAGTCGTTGATGCTCCGCTTCCGCACACGACGGGGGCTGGATCTCACCGAGACTCGAGCTCGCTACGGAGTGGATCTAGAGAAGAACAATCTCGAGCTCGTCGAACAGCTCGTCGCGGACGCGCTCGTGACGCTCGAGCCACCTTGGCTGCGGCCGACGTTGGACGGTCTCGCGGTTGCCGACTCTCTTGCCCGTGCCTTCGATCTCACTCGAGAACGATATGGCACCTGAGTCCGAGGTTACCTACCGCAAGATTTTCCGAATCTGGCTACCGCTCGCGGCAACGTGGCTCATGATGTCGATCGAAGGGCCGTTTCTCGTAGCGGTGATCGCGAGGCTGCCGGAGCCGACCGTCAACCTCGCGGCCTACGGCGTCGCCTTCTCCTTCGCGCTGATCGTCGAAGCGCCCATCATCATGATCTTGAGCGCCAGCACAGCCCTTGCGAGGGACATCAATGCCTTCCGGAAGCTTCGGAATTTCTTGTTCGCGCTGAATCTGATCATCACCCTCGTCATGCTGGTCACCCTCTGGGGACCGGGTTTCGACTGGCTCGCCGAGGACGTCATTTCCTTGCCACCGGAGGTCGCGCGGCTCACGCACCGAGCGCTCGTGATCTTGCTCCCGTGGCCCGCGGCCATCGGCTTTCGCCGCTTCTATCAAGGTTTGCTCATAAGACACGAGCTGACCCGTCGGGTGGCCTATGGCACGGCGATCCGCGTCATCGTCATGGCCGTGAGCGCGGTCGTGCTCTATCGCTTTTTCGCGCTGCCTGGCGCGCTGGTCGGTGCCGCCTCGCTCTCGTGCGGAGTGGTCGTCGAGTCGATCGGCACCCGCTTGATGGCCTGGGGCATCCGAAGACGTATCGAGGCGAGGCCCGACGGGGAAGCGGAGCCGCTCACTTATCGACGTATCGTGGAGTTCTACGTACCACTGGCGCTGACGTCGATAATCGCCCTCGCCGTTCATCCAATGGTGACTTTCTTTCTCGGGCAGAGCAGGCAAGCTCTCGAGTCGCTCGCGGTGCTGCCCGTCGTCGCTTCCTTGACCTTCATTTTTCGCAGCGTCGCCCTCTCGTACCAGGAAGTCGCAATCGCGCTTCTGGACGGGACGCCGGAAAACTTTAGGCGCATTGCCCGCTTCGCCGCCACCCTCGGCGTCCTCTCGACCTGCACGCTCCTGTTAATTGCTTTCACCCCTCTCGCCTCGCTCTGGTTTCGCGCCGTGTCGGGACTGAGCGCCGAGCTCGCCGAGTTTTCGTTGCTGCCGCTCAAATTGTTCAGCCTGATCCCGTTTTTCTCCGTCCTGCTTGCGTTTCAGCGGTCGATTCAAGTCTTTGGTCGCATGACCCGCCCCGTCACCTTCGCCACTATCGTGGAAGTGACGGGGATCGTGACCGTCCTCTTCCTCGGTATTCATGTTTTCGACTGGGTAGGTGTCGTGACGGCTGTCTCGGCCCTGTTTCTGGGACGCATCCTCGGCAACCTCTCTTTGCTCTATCCCGGTCACCTGGTGCTGAAGTCTTCCGGGATCCTGGGCCCGGGCGACACGGGCCCCTTCGTTCCGATTCGAGTGAGGGAGGGCAAGGTATCGGGGTAGCGAAGGCCCTCGAGTCTGTGCCATCATACGCGCCGCCGAATATGTTGGATTCGGCATGAGTTCGGGCTTCCCTGGTTGGAAAGCCCATCGTAAATGGAGGGATTCGCTTTGAAGACTTCATGGATTCTCTTGCTCGCGGTAGGTTTGCTCTTGCCGATGGTCGCGATGGCCCAGGAAGAGGCGGCGGAGCCGGAGCCAACCGCCGAGGACTTGCTCGTGGAAGCGCTGCTCGATGGCGACACACGGAGTGCCCTACGTCTCCTGGAAGACGGTGCGGATGCCAACTCGCAACTCTCGAGTGGTATGCCCATCTTGTCCTACGCCGCACTCAAGGGGCAGGTGGTTGTCGTCAACGCGCTCCTTAAGGCGGGCGCCGTGTTGGAAGCGAAGGATCTCCCGGGCGCGACCGCGCTGAGCTATGCGGCGCAGTTCGGAGATCAGGAGACGCTCGAGGCGCTGCTGGAAGCCGGGGCCGACGTATCGGCAGCCGACAACCTGGGCTGGACCCCTCTGATCCGCGCGGTTATTGGAGGCGACGCGGAGGCAGTCACAGCTCTCTTGGCAGCGGGGGCGGACAAGAACGTTTTGGATTGGTTTGGCCGTGACGCGTTGAAAGTAGCCGAGGGGCGAGGGGATCAAGCTGTCATCGACGCACTCACCGAAGTGACTGCCGAGAGCGAGCCCTGATTCTGGGAGTCGGGGGAGGAGAGCGGGCTTACCCGGTTCTGCCCCCGGCTCGAGCATTTTCCCGTCCTGCGAAGACGCTAGCTCGAGCGAGCCTCGAATTCGCTCGCGCTTCCGGAGCGACGTTCGGAGAACTCCTGAACGACCGCTTTGACGGTTTGGCTGCGCTTCTCGATGTCCATTGTCCCGATTCGAACTTTTTCTTGAGTTTTCCCTTCAATCGGGTGCCCGTTTGTCCGATCCTTCCGTGCGGAGGTGAGCGATGACAAAGGCTGAAGTCGATCTCGAAAGCCGACGACAGTTCCTGAAATACCTTGCGGCGAGTCCCGCTCTCGGTTTGACGCAGACGACCTTGCGCTGGGCCGGAATGGGGGACGGCCTTGTCAAGTCGCCCGAGGAGGCTCTCGACGTTTTCGACTTCGAGGTCTTGGCGAAGGAGGAGTTGCCTCCCGCGCACTGGGGCTATATGGCGACGGGTACCGACGACAATGCTACGATTCAGGCGAACCGCGACGGCTTCCACCAGTTCCAGATACGAGTGCGCCGACTGGTCGACGTTCGCTCCATCGACATGTCGACGGAGATTCTGGGGCGCAGCTGGCCGACACCGATTGTCATCGCCCCCACGGCAAGCAATCGCGCGTTCCATCCCGACGGCGAGATCGCAGTCTCGAAGGCGGCGCGGGCGAAGAACCATCTGCAGATTCTCTCGACCGCGGCCTCGACGTCGATCGAAGACGCCAGCGAGGCGCGGGGCGAGCCGATCTGGTTCCAGCTCTATCCGCGTCAGAGCTGGGAGGTGACGAAGGCGGTCGTGACGAGAGCCGAGCGTGCGGGATGTCCGGCCGTCGTCTTCACCGTAGATCTTCTGGGCGGTACCAATCGCCTTACGAACAAACGCTTCGCGAAACAGGACGAGCGCGACTGCGCCGTCTGCCACATCCAGGGAAGAAGTGCGCCCAACTACGACGGACTCGAAATCTCCGGGGAGGAATGGACCTATTCCGCCCAGGTTTCGACCGACTACGTACGGGGGTTGACCTGGGACTTCGTGCAGCAGCTGAAGGGCCATACTTCGATGAAGGTCCTCGTCAAGGGAATCGTAACGGCCGAAGACGCGAGGCTCGCTGTCGAGAACGGTATCGATGGCATCATCGTCTCCAATCACGGCGGTCGGGCCGAAAACAGCCTCCGCTCCACGATCGAGTCCTTGCCCGAGGTGGTCGATGCAGTCCAAGGGCGAATCGTGGTGCTCGTCGACGGTGGGTTTCGACGCGGCGTCGACTTCTTCAAGGCGCTCGCGATCGGCGCGGACGCGGTCTGCATCGGACGGCCCTACCTCTGGGGCCTCGCGTCGTTCGGACAGGCTGGCGTCGAAGCGGTGCTCGAGCTCTTGAAGCGTGAGCTCGAGATCGTCATGCGGCAAACGGGAGCGACGTCTATTCGAAAGATCCAACGGTCGCATGTGGTGGAGCGTTCCGGATGGCGATGAGATCAGCACCCTGCTAGATCAAGGACGTCTTTCGGAGGCGTTCCAAGACCTCGTCCACCCTTTGGCAAAACAAGCGGGCATCGATCCAGCGAGGCGGCTCGGGTGCGCCGCGTAAAGGCCGAATGAAGTCGGAATCAACGATGCGGGAGCGCTGGCACTCGATACCCCTTGTTCCGAGCTTTTCCAGAATCGTGTGAAACCTGGCCACGTCGTCATCCGAGACCGTTTCTCCCGTCGTACCGGACTTCATCGCTTCGAGACGTTTGTAGAGGGAGCGCGTCGAATCGTGCTTGGCGGCCTCGAGATCGTCAGGTAGCCGCGTGGATTCGTCGATCAGGGCAGCGTCGATTTGGCGTGACACGAGCCCGGAGGCGCCGCTCAAATCCGCCCCGGCGAGAATACAGCGAAACAGCTCCGCCCCCTCGAGAAAGGCGCCATTGAGATTCGAGCCAAGGCCCATGGATTCCCGCAGGCCCGTTCCCTTGAGCGTCGTCTCCCGCAAATCCGCGTCTCGGAAATCGGCGACGGTCATCTGCGCGCCTTCGAGGTCAGCTCCGCGCAGGTTCGCCCTCATGAGCTTGGCGCCCGCCAAAGCGGCCTTCGCGAGTCGCGCTCGAAAGAGATTGGCGTCCGCGAGATGGGCTTCGTAAAGCTGAGCCTCGCGAAGATTGGCGTGGCTGAGATCGGCACCCGTCGTTTTGGCGCGAATCAGAGTCGCCCCTTCGAGCTGTGCGTGGTTGAAGTCGACGCCGTCTAGTCGCGCCGCGGGCGTCCTGAGTCCGGTGAGATCCGGAGTCACACTGGCGTTTTGTGCCCTCCAGGCGTTCCACTCCTCGACTCCCTGGCGGAGAAGGGCTTCGTGAGCTGGATTGGCCATGACTTGGAGCCTCTTTTCTCTTCTGTGGCCCGATGAATTGTCTCGATTTCCTTCAGGATACTGCCAGCAGCTCCGACACGCCAATCGCATTTTGTGCTAGCGTCCTTTGGTTTGCATGAGCTCTGTGAATAACACCGACACCCACCGTGGCTACCCGGTCGATCAGGTTCACATTCTGAACGTCGAGGGACGGGAGTTCATCCTCGTCGGGACCGCGCACGTGTCGAGGGAGTCCGCTGAGCTCGTTCGTCGCGTGATCGAGGCCGAAAAGCCCGACCGAGTTTGCGTCGAGCTCGACGTGCAGCGCTACGAGGCACTGACCCACAAGACTCGGTGGGAATCACTGGACATCAAGGAGGTCATCCGGAAGAAGCAGCTCAGCACTTTGATGATGAATCTCCTCCTCTCCGCTTACCAGAAGAAGCTCGGATTGAAGCTCGGTGTCGTTCCGGGCACGGAGCTACTCGAAGCGACGAAGGTCGCCGAAGAGCAGGGGATTCCCGTTTCTCTCTGCGATCGTGACGTTCGGGTTACGCTCCGCCGGGCCTGGCGCGCCACGCCGTGGTGGAAGAAGGCGGTCTTGCTTTCGACCGTTCTCGCGAGTGTCTTCGACGACAAGGATATCACGGAGGAGCAGATCGAGGAACTTCTCAAGGGCGACGTGCTCTCGGAGATGATGAAAGAGCTCGGAAAGGCCATGCCGAGTTTGAAGAGGGTCCTCATCGACGAGAGGGACCTCTACCTCTCGCACAAGATGCGAGCCAGCGAGGGAGGGCGCGTGGTGGCCGTAGTGGGCGCTGGCCACCTCCAGGGAATAAGAGAGGTCCTTCTAGAAAACAGAGAGGTTGACCTCGAGGAGATCAACAAGATCCCTCCGGTCTCCTCGGTTTGGAAGTGGATCGGATGGGGGATCCCGCTCGCGATCCTCAGCTCGATCGCCTATATCGGTTGGACGAAGGGCCCCGAGGCCGCCGGGGACAACGCGCTCTATTGGATCCTCGCGAACGGCATTCCATGCGCGATCGGCGCAACGCTCGCCCTGGCCCATCCGGCGACGATTGCGGCGGCGTTCTTCTCGGCGCCCATCACGAGTCTGACTCCCGTCATAGGGGCCGCCTATGTCACGGCCTTTGTTCAAGCCTACTTTCGTCCTCCGGTCGTCAAGGAGTTTCAAACCGTGGGAGAGGACGCCACCGCTTTCAAGAAGTGGTGGGAGAACAAACTGCTGCGCGTCTTCCTCGCGTTTCTCCTGCCTGGCTTGGGGAGCATGTTGGGCTCCGTTCTGGGCGGCGTCGAGATTTTCAGCAACCTGTTCTAATGACGCTTGCTACATCGGACGTCGTGGCCTTCGTCCTGTTTCTTTTGATCGTCGTGGTCGTGTCGCTGTGGGCGGGACGCAAGGAGGGCTCGACCGAGGACTACTTTCTCGCCGGCCGTAAGCTCTCGTGGTGGCTCATCGGCATGTCACTCATCGCCTCGAATATCTCGACGGAGCACTTCGTGGGCATGGCGGGCTCGGCCTTCGGTCGAGTGGGGCTGGCGATTGCGAGCTACGAGTGGATGGCGGCCATCACGCTCGTTTTCGTGGCATGGTTTCTCTTGCCGCGCTTTCTTCGGGCCGGCATCTACACCATGCCGGAGTTTCTCGAGTATCGATACGACGTTCGGGCGCGGACCATCATGGCGTTTTTTCTCATGGTGGCCTACGTCGTGGTGGCGCTCGCCACCGTTCTCTACTCGGGTGCGATCGGGCTGAATGCCATTTTCGGTCTACCAGACGTGTTTGCAGAGCGCTTCGGCATCGATCCCGTCACGGCTCGGAGCAGTTCCTTGACGATATCGATTTGGTTCATCGGCCTCGTGGCCGGGGCCTACACGATTTACGGTGGTCTCAAAGCCGTCGTATGGTCCGATCTGATTCAGGGCTCGGCGCTCCTCATCGGCGGCGCCATTGTCGTCTTCCTGGGCTTTGCCGCGCTCGGTGGAGAGGGCGGCGTCGCGGGCGGAATCGACCTGTTCTTCGAGGCGAACGCGGACAAACTCCACACCGTGCTTCCCTGGAACGACCCCGACATGCCGTGGCTCGCGGTTTTCGTCGGCGGGCTCTGGATTCCGAACCTGTTTTATTGGGGAATGAACCAGTTCATCACGCAGAGGACTCTCGGTGCCTCGAGCCTGGCCGAGGGGCAGCGCGGGATCTTCTTCGCCGCCTTTCTCAAACTCCTGATCCCCTTTATCATCGTGTTTCCCGGCATCATGGCTTTTCAGCTCTACGGTGACGAGATCGCCCGAGGCGACGAGGCCTACGCACATCTGATGAGTCGGCTCCTTCCGCCTCAGCTTCGGGGGATCATGCTTGCCGCGCTCACCGGAGCCGTGATGAGCTCGTTCAATTCCATGCTGAACTCGGCATCGACGATCTTCACGATGGACTTATACGCGCGCCACCTTCGTCCCGACGCCCCCGCGGAGCGCCTGGTTCGAGTGGGACGGTGGGCCACGGCGGTGTTCGTCGTGATCGCCTGTCTATGGGCCCCGCAGATCTCGCGCTTCGAGGGCGTCTTCACTTATATCCAGATGGTCTGGGGTTTCATCACCCCGGGCATCGTCGCCGCTTTTCTCTTCGGGCTCGTGATCAAGAAGACGCCGCCGCTGGCCGCTCACGGTGCGATGCTTCTCGGTCTTCCCATCTACGCTCTGCTGCTCTGGCAACTGCCGGAGGTCGCGTTTCTTCACCACATGGCCATTACCTTCGTTATCCTGCTCGCTTTCATGGTGATCGTCACGCTGAGAAGGCCGCTTTTGGCGCCGGTCGTGTTTCCGGAGGCTCATCGCATCGATACTACGCCTATGAGGGGAGCCTATGCGTGGGGTCTTGGCGTCATCTCCGCGACCGTGGCGCTATACGTCGTCTTCTGGTAGCCCGAATTTTGAGCCAGCTCGGATTGTTCTGCCGTTGACGGCAGTACCCTAAGAAACGCAGTGGCCTACACCTAGTTTTCAACAGATTTCTTCGGGCGCCTTAAACAGGACGCGACAGAAGTAATTTAGATTCATGTATTTAAAGGTCTTGATGCTCCGCAGGACGGTTTTCCACAGGGTTTTCCACAGTGGTTAAGTTTGGCGTGGACGGGAGGAGAGGTAGAAGCCAATCACCGTCCCGACCGCAAGGCTCCCGAGCGTCGTCGCTTTCTGCGTCAGCTCCCCCGCGGTCACGGGGTCCAGAGCTCCGGTGAGCCGCCCGAGCTCCAGGCACCCGAGAAGCAGTATGTAGATACCGGCGATACTGAGAATGAGATAACGGGCGGTCGGCTGATCCAAACCTCGCATGGAGTCCTCGTGCGCGTGTCGAAATGTAGGTTGGTTCGATGATAGGAACCGCTTCCCGATCTGTCAATCCCAGGGCTCGCACGGCCCACGGCCCAGTCCTCTAGCGCAAGCATGGCGATCGCCAGGGGAATCGGTCCGATGACAGGACGTCAGGCGGTGCGACGGACGCCGTCGAGCTAGCTTGCGTCGGTGACAGAGCGACGATTGCGCCCGCCGTGCTCGGCGTCGTAGAGCGCGCCGTCGGCTTTCTCGAGAAGCGTTTCCGCGTCAGAAGCGTGGAGCGGCGCGGCCGCGAGGCCGAGGCTCGCCGTGACATAGAAAAGCCGAGCTCCTGACCCGCGTACTCGAACAACGCTAGCGCCTCGGCGAATCTAGTCGGGCCGATTCGAACCCGGAACGTGTTACTCGATCACGCCGAGCTGCTTCATGAGCGAGAGCATGTCGAAGTAGTGGCGGCTCCGTTTGTGCTTCGGCCCATCGAATTCCATCACCCAACTCGACCGCGTGGTCTGGCTCTTTCCGGTAGCCGGAATCGACCCTTCGGGACCGGGACCCGTGTGCGTGCCCCTCCAGGTCACTTCGAGGGCGACGCCGTTGCCCGTGGGTGTGGCGTTGTCCACGGTACCCTTGACGTCGGGCATCGCTTTCTTCCACCCTTTCATGGCTTCGATAATAGTGTCGATCCCCTCGATCTTCCGAGACGTTCCCACCTCGTCGTAGACGGCGTCTTTCGTCATCAAGTTCTGGAAGCCATCCCAATCGTTTGCGTTGAACGCGTCAACGATTCCACGTGCGGTGCCCATCAATTCGTCCGACATTAGCTATTGCTATGTCTGCGGGCAGACCATTAGCCTGTCGGTGAGGGAGAATCATACATGACCCTATGGGCGCGATTGGAATTGTTTGTATGCCGACAGGGGGTGCATGGCTCCGATGGAGTCGGGTTAACATAACCAGTTGATGCCTTCACGTCGTTCGGCGAGTTCTTGATCATGCCCATCGAGACCGAGATCACCCTTCTCAAGTACCGGCGGACGAAGCTCGTCGCGACTCTCGGGCCGAGCTCTATCGACGAGGCCATGATCGGACGACTCATCGACGCCGGGGTCGACGTCTTCCGGCTGAATATGTCCCACGGCGATCATGCCGGGCATCGCACCGCCTATGAGCGGGTGCGACGCGCCGCCGAGACGCGCGACAAGCCCACCGCCGTTCTCGTCGATCTCAGCGGGCCCAAGATTCGCGTCGGCCGTTTTCCCCACGGCGGTATCCGACTCGAGCCGGGGCGGAGGGTCACCGTGACGACCCGGGACGTCTTCGGTGCCGACGGGTTGATTCCCTCCCAGTACGATGATCTGGCGAACGAACTGAAGCCGGGCGACCGTATTCTCCTCGACGACGGCGCGCTTGAGCTCGAAGTCGAGAGGGTCGACGGCAGCGAGATCCTTTGCGAAGTCAAGACCGGTGGCGAGCTCAAGGACCACAAGGGGATGAACCTCCCGGGCATCGATCTGTCGGCACCTTCGCTCACCGAGAAGGACGAGGGAGACGCGCGCTTCGCGCTCGATCTCGGATGTGACTTCCTCGCCCTCTTTTTCGTTCGCAGGGCGGCGGACGTCCACGATCTTCGCAAGGTCGTTGTGGCGAGCGGCAAGCGGGCCGCCATCGTCGCGAAGATCGAACGACCCGAGGCGCTCGAAGTCATCGAAGAAATCCTCGACGCCTCCGACGGCATCATGGTCGCGCGAGGAGATCTGGGGGTCGAGCTGCCGCCTCAGTCGGTGCCGCTCGTGCAGAGCCAGCTCATCGACCTCGCCCGAGCGCGGGCGAAGCCGGTGATCGTCGCGACCCAGATGCTCGAGTCGATGATCTATCAGCCTCGTCCCACCCGGGCCGAAGCGACCGACGTCGCTTTCGCGGTTCGAAGCGGGGCCGACGCCGTCATGCTATCCGGCGAGTCCGCCGCGGGGAAGCACCCCCTCGCAGCAGTCGAGATTATGGACACGATCGCACGACAAACGGAGGGCTACCTCTGGCACCAGGAGGCCTTCGGCAGCCTCTCTACCCGATCAGACGTGACCCCGCCCCTCCCCGTCGAACCGGCCATGGCGCGCTCGACGGCTCAGCTTTCTCGAGATCTCCTCGTGCGGACGATTCTCGTGATTTCTCGAAGCGGTCGCACCGCAGCGGTGATGAGCTCGTCCCGTCCCGCCGCTCCGATCTTGACCGCCTCAGCCGACCCGGCCACCTGTCGTATGGCGGGGCTTCTCTGGGGCGTGCTTCCGGTGGTCGTGAATCCGAAGGCGCTCGATGACCCGCGGAAGCTCGCGCGGCGTATCGCCCGCGAGCTCGGCTTCGGCGCCGAAGGGCAAAAGCTCCTTGTCGTGCGCGGATTCGGTACCGACCCCCTGCGCGACACTCCGAGCGTCACGGTAGTGACGATCTAGTCCAAAAGGCGCGATCGCGCATCCAGCGGCCACACTCCGCTTCCATACCGCCATCCGGGGGTTGGCCACAGCGGTCATGGAGAGAAAGGACTCGGTTTCGATGCCGGAATATGCCGCTACTCGTCCATGTCCCTTAGCGGCTCGGGGGCTTCTTCCGTCGCTTGAGGCATGTAGAAGTCCGGAGGGTTCTTCTCCGCGAGCTCTTGCGAAGTCACGTCAAACTCGTAGCGCTGACCGAAGAGTTCCTCATCTTCGAATTGGAGCCCCATCAGGAAGTTCGTGAGTCGGGAGCGCCGCTTACGAGTAAGCTCTCGTCCCCGGAACTCCGCGCTCGTGACCTCGCCGTCGTGGTTGATGACGAGCTCGACCTTATAGTCTCGCGGCTTCACCATGCGTGAGATGCGGGAGAGGGCGAGCCGATCGAACTCCGGGCGAATCGATTCGGGGGAACCGACTTTGTCTTTCGGATGGGCCGCCGTGGCCCTTTGCGCTCTCCCGCGTGTTTGGGATTCTTTCTCGTTGGGCTCGGTCCCCTTCGGTGACTTCTCTTGGCCGGCATTACTCGCGAGGGCGAGGGTTGCGAACATTCCTGCGGCAACGGCACGGACTCCCCAGCCGGAAGCTCGTGTCGGCTTCGGGTCGGTTGCCTCGAGCTCTAGGTCGGCAGCGCGGTCATGGATCTCACTCAGAATCTTTGCCGCTACCTCGGTCCTCCGCTCGTTGGTTTCGTGAACCTTGCGGGTCAAGGCCCGTGCGACGTCATCCGCCGCGGCCTTCTCGACCGCTCGAACCAGCTGAAGAAGCTTTCGAGACGGGTCCCGATTCACTTCGGCGACGTAGCGCTTCACCCTCCGCCGCAGTCTCCCATCGCTTCCGCCGAAGTGCGCAAGCAACTGATGGTGATAGTCGACCATCATCGCCCAATGCTGAGGGCTCTTCGGACCGTGCGTGCGTTCGTGGAATACTCGATGGGCGAGGACGAAGGACTCCTCGGCTCCGGGTGAGCGCATCTGGTAGTCGTATCCCCAGTAATCGCCGAGAAGCCGGCCCCCCTCGCGAAGCCGGAACTCGAGGGGAGTTCCCGAGTAGATCTCGGTTCGGCAGAAATTGAGTGGATGAAACGTCTGACGGCCGAGGAACTCGGCGTTCAGGGCAACATCTCGGAGAGTGGAATCCGGATTCCACAGAAGGCGATTGAAGCAAGCGTGCAGGTCGAGTTCGCGCATGATGGCGAGCGCTCGCTCATTATCCTGGATCTCCTGCCCCCGTCCGAGCTGCTCGAGTGCCTGCGCCGTTCCCGCCTCGACTCCGAGAAAAACGCGAAAGAGTCCCATCTCCTTCAGACGCGCGAATACGTCATAGTGCACCTCGTCGGGCCGCGCCTTGATCGCAAGAGCGATTCGGCCCACGCGGCGGTGCGCGAGCGCTTCAGCAATTGCGTTCAGGCGTTTCAAGCTCGCCTTGGCGCTTCCGAGGAGGAAGTTGTCGTCATGGAAGTTGAAGATCCGCACACCGTCCTCGTAGAGGGCGGCCATCTCTCTCCCGACCTCTTCCGGGGCGCGCATCCTCAACCTTGCGCCTCCCGTGAATCCCTGCCAGGCTGCGATGGAACAGAAATGGCACGTATAGGCGCAGCCACGAGATGCGAGAAAGTTGACGATCGGGATCCCCAACACGCGCTCATAGGGCAGCTTGCGTAGCGGCCAGGGCAGGGTGTCGAGATCGGCGGGCTTGGGAGACGTGGGGTTCTTGTGGACCTCTCCCCGGTCGTCGCGCCAGACGAGGCCGTTGACAGAGGAGAGATCGTGGGTCCCCTCAACCAGGTCACACAGAATCCGCTCGCCTTCGCCTACGGCGATGGAGTCGAACGCCGGAACGTCTCGGAGCAGATTCCGAGCGTTGAACGCCGCGAAGTGCCCGCCCGCAGTGACGTGCCCGCAAAAACCAAACTCGCGAAGGCGTGTCGCGAGCTTGGCGAACTCCTGGGCGCGGCGCGTGAAGACGATCGAAATGCCGGCGACGCCGACGCCTGATGCCACGACCTCTTGGGCCGTCGAGTCGAGATCATCGTTCCCGTTGAAAACGAGTTGAATCGCCTCGTGCCCCGCCGCCTCGAGGGCGCTTCGAAGGTAGCGGATAGAGAGGTTTTCCTCCAGTTCCGCTCCGATAAGAGCAACACGCATTGAAGGCCTCCTAACACGTTCAATTTCGATCGACGAAGTGCGAAAAACGTGGTGGCGCGACGAAAATGTGACGCAGAAACCACCTGCTAGTCAGTTACGTCGCTTCTTCCATGCTTCTCTCACTGAATTGCGAGTTCCGTGCCAATGGTACGTTTGTTGCTAAAATCCCCTCGATGAAGATCGGGGTTGGAGTCATTGTGCTCGGAGTCCTCGTCCTCGCCGCGGAGCAAACCTATGCGTCAGCGAACTGTGGCTTTTTCGCTCCGCTCACCGAGCTTACGAGAGCCGACGATGGCGAAATCGGAATTCCGGCTACAACCCGGGAAAGCCGGACTTCCTCGAAGGCACGCTCGGTCGTGAAGCGCCGTACACGAAGGACGGCTACGTGCGGGATTGGATAGGGTATCCGGCGCCCGACGATCTGGACACCGAAACGTGCGACGACGAGAGTGTACTCAACTATTGTTATGGCGCGGTGCCGGCCAGCCTCCTGGCCGGCGCCACGTCGTTCGTCGGGTTCGCCACCGGCGCCATCACCCGGGATTTCGGTGGCCGGGATATGTGTCCTCTGAACCAGTATGAGGACCAGCCGTAGAATTTCTGACTGCGCTTCGCTCGAAACTTGCGCGACCGCCAGCCCTACGAGTAGGATTTGCTGAATTCTGGGAGGAGTTTATGTCGCTTCGAGTGCGTTTTGTCGGCCTCGCCGGCGTTTCGCTGCTGGTCTTGTCGTCCGCGGGCTGGGGCTCGAACGACAATCCGATCGCGCCCCGCCTCGAGGGGCTCGGGACGCATCACTATGAGATTTCGACCGCCTCCAAAGATGCCCAAGCCTTCTTCGACCAGGGCCTTCGGCTCGCCTACGGCTTCAATCACGCGGAGGCCATTCGCTCGTTCAAGGAAGCGGCACGGCTCGATCCCAAGGCCGCGATGGCGCAGTGGGGCCAGGCTCTGGCGCTCGGTCCGAACATCAACGACCCCATGCCACGCGAGCGTGAGCTCGAAGCGGTGGCCGCGATCAAGAATGCCCAGGAGCTCGCCTCGGACGCTACCGAGAAGGAGCGTGACTTCATTGCCGCTCTCGCGACGCGTTACGCGGAAGATGCCGACGCCGATCGCGCCGCGATGGATCGCGCCTATGCCGACGCGATGAAAAAGCTCTATGCCAGGTATCCAGAAGACGCCGACGCGGGCACGCTCTACGCGGCAGCCCTCATGAATACGATGCCCTGGGACTACTGGACCGAGGACTTGAAACCGAAGTCGGAAACGGCTGACGTCGTCGCTACGCTCCAGGCGGTGCTCGTCAGATATCCCGACCACGCAGGCGCGAATCACTACTACATTCACACGGTGGAAGCTTCGGCGGAACCCGAGCGGGGCGTGCCGAGCGCGGATCGGCTCGCCGAGCTGATGCCGGGATCGGGCCACCTCGTCCATATGCCCTCCCATATTTATCTCAGGGTGGGTCGCTACGCCGACGCATCGAAGGCGAACGTAGACGCCATCGTTGCCGATGAGGATTACATCGCCCAATGCCAGGCGCAGGGTCTCTATCCCGTCGGCTACTATCCGCACAACATTCACTTTCTCTGGGCCTCCTCGACGTTGGAGGGCCGGAGTGACGTGGCGCTCGACGCGGCAAAGAAGGTTGCCGCCAAGGTGCAGGTCGATCTCGCTCGCGAGATCGGCGCCCTCCAGTCGTTCCTCGCGACCCCGCTTTTCGCTCAAGTCCGTTTCGGGCGATGGCAAGACATCCTGACCACGCCGCCGCCGGCCGCGGATCTGCACTTCTTGACGGGGATTTGGCACTACGCGCGAGGCATCGCTTTTACCGCGAAGAACCAGATCGACCGGGCAGACGCGGAGCTCGCCGCGCTCGAAAAGATCGTCGCCCAGCCGGAGCTCGAGAGCTTCATGGTCAACAATGCGACGGCGGCTCACATTCTCGAGATCGCCTACGGGACCCTGGCGGGTGAGATGGCGGCCAGGAGCGGGGAGACCGATCGTGCGGTCCAGCTTCTGGAAGAGGCGGTCGCGCTACAGGACTCCCTGCCCTACATGGAGCCGCCGAACTGGCATTACACTACACCGTCCGGCAGTCTCTAGGGTCCGTGCTGCTCGACGCGGGGTCGCTCGAGGAGGCCGAAGCGGTCTATCGAGAGGATTTGAAGGACTTCCGAGACAACGGCTGGGCCCTCTACGGATTGCTGCAAGCGCTCCGAGGTCAGGGCAAGATTCGGGAGGCCGATGAGGTCGAGGAGCTTTTCGAGAAAGTCTGGGCCCGAGCGGACGTAACGCTCACGTCGTCACGGTTCTAGCGAGCGGGTCGTCACTCGGTGAAACGTGTTTGAATCCCGACGAAAAAGAGGACCGTTATCAATCGGCGAAGGAGATGTTGGTTGATCTGCGATGCGACTCGAGCCCTAGCGTCGCGCGGCGAGAGGAAGCAGGGCGGCGGTCGCGAGGATCAGCAACGGAAGGGGCGTGGGCTCTGGAACCGGTTGGGTTCCGGTCAGAGACCCGACTCCGATGAGGTCCCCACCGCCTTCGTTGATGGAGCGGACGCGGATCTCGCCGACCGAGGCACCCTCCGGCACACCGAGATCCGACAAGTCGAAAGGCGCGCCCCAGATCGTCGCGGTATTGGGCTCCGGATTACCGAAGAAGTATTGGCGCATCTCGAACGTGTTGACGAAGAGGTCGAGAGTCAAAGAGATCTCGGAAAGGAAACCGTCGTAGCTCGTCGAGACCGCGAATGCATTCGCATCGAAGCGGCCGTCGAACAGCACCAGGTCTGGCCCCGAGATATTCTCGGCGGCATCCGCGGCGAACCCGAGCTCAACCACGGTATTTACGGTGAAGTTCGCGTAGCCATCGTCCAGGATACTGTGTCCCGTGAAGGCTTCCTCGATCGTGACGGGGGCATCGACGACGTTCAGCCAGAAGAAGAATGGATCGGTGGTCGTGCCGCTGACGAGACTCGCGGAGATGGGGGCCACGACGTCCCAAATCCCGATGATCTCGGCTTCCGCGCGGGAGCCTACGAGACTCGTCGTGAAGGCGGCCAAATACAGAAGCTTCCTGCCAGCTTAGGCGAGACTCGTCATATGGACGTCCTTATCCTTGGGGATAAAAAGCCTACGCCGAAAGCCAGGGTAAAGGCAAGGCTCACTCGGGCTTCAAGACGACACCCTCGTGACGCCGGCCGTTCATCTTCACGATCAGGGGTGCTTCGAAGCGGAGGTGGTGAACCGAGCCTTCGCTTTCTTCCGCGTTCTGTCGCGCGAGCCACTCCCAATTGACGAAGCCGTCCTCCGGATTGACGGTGAAATAGCCGACGTTGTGCGAGACGAGGTTCTGGAAGAAATGCGTACCCTGCGACGGGGTGACGCGAAGATCGCGGAATCCCGCTTCCACGATGACCCGGGCGCCCGCGATCTGATCCCAGGTCACGGGAATCCCCAGAAAAGGTTCGCTCGAGCCCCAGCGGCCCACGCCGATGAGCAGGTAGGGGCGACCCTCGGCTCCGAGCTTGGCGTTGAGCCGTCCGACCGCCTCCGCCGTGTGGCGGCTTTCACGGCGCTCGAACTGCTCGTAGTCCACGACGACGACGTCCTTGATGTCGCTCAGCTGACCGTGGCCCAGGACATTTCCGCTGCGGCAAACGAGCCGACTCTCTTCAATCTCTCCCAAGTCGACTTCATCTAGCTCGCGTGTCAGAGCGAGTGGACGGAGCTGAAGGAAGCCAAAGTCGTGATGACCGACGCGGCCTTTGTCGAGGTTGACGGCGAACTCGAGCTCGACGGGCGAACGCGTGCCTTGCTCCGTGATTTTCATCAGGACCTGGAGGATCGTCGCGAGCGGGAAGTATCCGTGCTTCAGGACATGGGCGAAGGTGACGAGGCGTATCCCTCGACGCGACGTTCCATCGTAGACGGCCTCGTTCTCCGGGGAGTAGGTGGAGGCGATCGGTAACAGAGTGCCGTCTCGCTCCGCGGCCTCGAGCCCCCACTTCCCCAGTTCCACACAGCAATCCCGCGACTCGTTTCGGTCGAGCGCGATCGCGTAGAACTCGGTCTGGGAGCTGTTCCGGATGCTCTCGACGGTAGAGAGCTGCAGCAGATGTTGGGGGTATTTCGGACAAAACCGAACCGCGCGGCCCCCGTCGACGACGGTCCTACCGAGTCCGAGAGCGACGGCCACGATCCCATCCTCTCCCTTGGCGGGCGCGGAGGGATAGAAGTTGTGCGACCGTGCTACCCCGGCGAAATCGGGATAGAAACGATCGCCGTGGGCCGATCCAACCACTTTCTGGATGATGACGGCCATCTTCTCCTCTTCCAACCGATACTGAGTGGCGTCGAGGAACGTCTTGGCGTGGTCCGAGAAGGTGGAGGCATAGACCCGCTTGACGGCGGCCAGGAGCTGCTCGAGGCGGACGCCTTTGTCCGGATGATTGTTGGGGAGCATGAAGGTCTGATAGACGCCGGCGAAAGGCTGATATTGGGAGTCCTCGAGGAGACTCGAGGATCGCACCGCAAGGGGATAGGTCGCTTTGTCGAGAAACACCGCCAGGTCCTCTCGCACTTCCGGAGGCAAGCTCGCCTTCTGGAATCGGAGCGCGATCTCCTCGTCGCGATCACACTCGATGGCGAAGTCGCCGAGCTCGTTGTTCTCGATGAATCGGTCGAAGATCTCGGTGCCGACGACGACGGAGATCGGCACCGAGATACTCACACCTGGAAAGTGTCGGTCGATATGGTACTGACTGAGGAGCTTGTTGATGAAGGCGAGGCCTCGGGCCTTTCCCCCCAGCGACCCTCCTCCAATGCGGTAGAAACTGGCCGAGGCATCGAAGGTGGCGCGGTCGAAGTCGACGACCTCGCCCAGATTACGCTCCTGACGGTACTCCGCGATGGCTCCGGTCACGGCCTCGCGCAGCTCTTCGAGGCTTCCGAAATCGGATACCTTCCTTGGTCGCAGCTTGGCGGCCAGGTCGAGCTCGGTCCTAGCTTTCAACCACGTCGAGAAGTCGTTCCGCTCGCCGTGATAGGCGAGGCTTTCGGCGGGGACGGTCTCGAGCATGTGCTCGAGCGTCTTGAGATCCGAAGCACGTCCGATCTCCGTGCCATCAGGTAGACGGAAGACGAAGTCTCCAATTCGCAGACTCTCGACCATGAAGCGACGTACCCGGTGGAGGAGCAGGGGGGAGCCCTTGAGCAGGAAGGATGCGCTGACGGATCGAGAGAGCTCCTCGTTCTCGGGACGGGACGACTGGAGCATGATGGGGACGTCGGGTCGGACCTTGTGGACCTCTCTGGCGAGCTCGACGCCGGCGTCCGGACAGTTCTCGTTCGCACGGGGAAACTGGATGTCGGAGATGATGCCGAGCACTTCGTCGGCATACTTGGTGAAGTAATTCCACGCTTCCTCGTAGTGGTCGCTCAGGAGAATCTTGGGACGGGCACGGATGCGCATGAGTTTGTCGGTAAGGTTCAACCCTTCCGGCATGAGATTCTGCGCGTGCTTGACGAGCTCCGTATAGATGACGGGAAGAAACGACGAGTAGTAGCGGATATTGTCCTCGACCAAGATGATCAGGGGAACGCCGACGACTCCCGTGTCGTGGTCGACGTTCATCTTGTCTTCCATGTACTTGACGATCACGAGGAGAATGCGGACATCGCCCTGCCAGAGAAAGATGCGTTCGATTGGCGATACGTCGTTGCTCTCTATAAAGCGTGACAGCTCGCGCCGGTCGTAGGCCAGCATCACGACGGGTGTATCGATGCCTTCGCGTCGGAGCTCGTCGATCAGGCCCAGGACGTTCATGTCCGCGAGCTCGGCTGACGTGATGATGAGGTTGTAACGCTGCCGCTCTCGAGCGAGCTCGACTGCCTCCTTGCCGGAAAAGACCCGGGTGATGTTGGGAGTATGGCGGAGGTTGAGCTCGAGGAACTCGCCGAGAAACTGCTCGTTTAGCCGCCCGTCTTGCGAGAGGATGTAGTATTCGTAGAGCGTCGAGACGAGGAGAACGTCCTGGATCCTGTTCTGTATGAGGTCCTGGAAGCCGTGGAAGCCCTTGCGGCGGGGCTCGAGCTCCTCCAGGGAAATCTCGATATTGGACACGTGGCCATTCTACTCAGTGACCGTGTCTGACGCACTTCATAGCATAAGTTCGTGAGATGCAGCGCGAAACGGTGTTGTCGCTCGTCGCGGTGGGCGCGATGGCTCTGCCGCGACCCTCGGGAGAAGGGTTGTACTTCAGCGGAGCGAGCGCGAGCCTCGCCATCGCCTTTCCTCGCTACCGAGCGTTTCTTTACAACACGACGAATCGAAGCGCCGCCGTGGACGTCTTGGCCTATCTGAGGAACTAGCACCAGCACCAATAGTGCCGGATGGCGCGGCTCAGACGACGCCCTGGTCGAGCATGGCGTCGGCGACTTTGAGGAAGCCTGCTATATTCGCTCCATTGACGTAGTTTCCCGCCGTTCCGAACCGCTCGGCGGCCTCGACGCACTCGGTGTGGATGTCTTTCATGATCATCTGGAGGCGGTTGTCGACTTCGTCTCGTGTCCACCCGTAGCGCATGCTGTTCTGGGCCATCTCGAGGCCGGAAACGGCCACGCCTCCGGCGTTGGCGGCTTTGCCCGGCCCGTAGAGGATTTTCGCCTCGATGAACAGCTCGACCGCTTCGGGCGTCGAAGGCATGTTCGCGCCTTCGGAGATCACGAAGACACCCTTCGACAGCAGGTTCTTCGCGTCCTGTTCGTTGATCTCGTTCTCGTGCGCGCTGGGGAACGCGCAGTCGGCCTCATGGTTCCAAAGTGGGTTGTGACCTTCATCGGGGCTTGCCGCCGTATAGGTGGCATTTTCGTACTTCTCCGCGTATTCCGAGATTCTTCCTCGCCGCTCGTTCTTCAGCTCCATGACCCAGGCGAGCTTGTCTGCATCGATGCCCTCGGCATCGTAAACGTAGCCTGCCGAATCGGACAGCGTCACGACTTTCGCGCCGAACTGGTTGAGCTTCTCCGTCGTATACTGAGCGACGTTGCCGGCTCCGGAGACGAGACAGGTCGTTCCCTCGAGGGTCTTGCCGCGTGTCGCAACCATATTGGCCGCAAAATAGACGGCGCCGTAGCCAGTCGCTTCAGGACGAATGAGCGACCCGCCCCAGTTGATCCCTTTTCCCGTGAGCACACCCGTGAACTCGTTCTGGATCCTCTTGTACTGACCGAAGAGAAATCCGATCTCCCGTCCACCGACGCCGATATCGCCGGCGGGAACGTCGGTATTGGGGCCGATGTGTCGTCCAAGCTCGGTCATGAAGCTCTGACAAAAACGCATGACCTCGTTGTCGCTCTTGCCCTTCGGGTCGAAATCCGACCCGCCCTTGCCGCCTCCCATGGGGAGAGTCGTGAGCGAGTTTTTGAAGACCTGCTCGAAGGCGAGAAACTTGAGGATTCCCAAGTTCACCGAGGGATGAAAACGAAGCCCACCCTTGTAGGGACCGATCGCGCTGTTCATCTCGATTCGAAAGCCGCGATTGAGCTGAACGTTACCCTGGTCGTCCATCCAAGGCACTCGGAACAAGATGACGCGCTCGGGCTCGATGATGCGCTCGAGAATTTTCGCGCTCCGGTATTCGGGGTGTTTCTCGAGGACGACGACGAGGGATTCGGCGACCTCTTCGACGGCCTGATGGAACTCGGGCTCGGCCGGGTTCTTCGCGATGACATCGGACATGAGGGATTGCACGTGGTCGTTCATAGAGTGGGGTTCCTTTAGGAGACTTCGATGGGTTCGGCTGGTTCAGTCACGGGTGCGAGGGCACGACGGCGCCACTCGGGCACGACGACGCCGAGCGAGACGATCATGCGCAGGGCTTCGTCGACCGTCATATCGAGCTCCGTCACCTCGTCACGCGGGACCATCATGACGAAACCCGACGTCGGGTTCGGCGTCGTCGGAACGAAGACGCAAAGGACTTCCTTTTCCGTTCGGGCTTGGACTTCCGCGAGGCTGCTCGACGTCTGGAAGCAGAGGCTCCAGATCCCTTTGCGCGGGTACTCGATCAGCAGTACTTTCCGGAAGGACTGACCGCCGGGGGACAGAAGCGTCTCGGCGACCTTCTTGACACCCGAATAAACCCAGCTCACCAAAGGGATGCGCGCCAGGATCGCCTCCCAGGCGTCCAGGAGCTTCTTCCCGAAGAAGTTGGCGGCGAGCGGACCGGTGGCGATGAGGAGCGTGAAGGTCAGAATCACGCCCAGTCCCGGGATGTGGAATCCAAGGAGGTTGTCGGGACGAAGGGCAGTTGGAATCAGAAGGAGCGTCCGGTCCATCAGATTGATGACGAACCGAAGGGAGAAAAAGGTTACAACGAGAGGGACCCAGACTAGAAGGCCAGCGGCAAGATATCGCCTGAGCTTCAGTCTGCGCACGTCGTGGCCTTATCTGCTCGCGTCATCCCTCTCCGAAAATTGTGTGAGAACAGGTACCACTCCAATGTACCGCGTTCAAAAATTTCCAGCAAGAGTCAGTCTTCAAGGTAGAGCTCCTGCTTGAGCTTTCGCATTTGTCCGCTGGTGAGGGACTGGGTATCGAGGATTTGCACGAAATCCTGGCGGTTGGCCGCGAGTGGTTTGAAGCCGCAGTCGGGGAAAAACTCGGGGTTCGCCTGCTCGAGCAAGACACGCGGATAGTCCCTACACATTCCCGGTCGCGACTCGTAGCTGTCGCACCGCCTCGTTTCCTCATCGAAGTGAGTGCAGCGGAAGATGAACGCCCGCTCCGCGCGGTTCCTGTCGACGAGCTCGAATCCGGATCCGTCCCGCTTCCCGTGGAAATAAGAATGGCGTAACCTCCGGTTAAACAAAACGAAACCGCGCCTGGAAAGGCGAGGAGGAGGATTACGCCATGAAGAAGCCTACCACCATATCGAAGGAGTCTGTAAGCGAGTACCGGGAGTTCGTCCAACTTCGGCTGCGTAAGCGGGTACTGGAGGCAATCGAGGTAGTGCTCGAGGAAGAAGTCAACCAAGCGCTGGGGTGTGGTAGCTACGAGCGTGCGGAAGACCGCCGTGGATATCGCAACGGAGCCGAAACCCGTCGCGTGACGACGTCGGTGGGAACTCGCGAGCTCCGGGTGCCACGAGCCCGCGTGCGAGACGAGGAAACGGGAGAAACGACAGAGTTCAGGAGCGAGCTGTTGCCCCGGTACGCGCGCCGGACTCGTGAGGTCGACGAGGCGATCTTGGGGACCTACTTGTCGGGCGCGAATAGCCGCCGGATCCGCAAAGCGCTGAAACCACTGCTCGGTGAGGAGCACCTATCGAAGAGCGCGGTGTCTCGCGTGGTTAGCCGGCTGAAGGAGCGCTTCGAGGAATGGCAGAACCGTGCTCTCAGCGAGGAGGTCTACGCGATCGTTTACCTGGACGGCTTCCACCTGAAAGTGCGGATGGCGAAACGTGTGATCAGCGTACCCGTACTGGTCGCGCTCGGGGTCGCGCCAGACGGGCAGAAACGTCTGTTGTCATTGCGTTTGGCGGTGAGCGAAGCCTCGACGCATTGGGGCTCCGTGCTGGAGGGACTCCAGGCTCGAGGACTCCGGGCTCCCAAGCTAGTGATCAGCGACGGCCACAAGGGGCTGACGAAAGCGCTGGAGAAGTGGCCGGGGTGCCGGTTGCAGCGATGTACCGAGCACAAGCGCGCCAACTTGCTCCAACATTGCCCGGCGCACGCACGCCGTGAGCTCCGGCGTGACTACAACCGGATCGTCTACGCCAAGAACGGGATCGATGCTCGCAAAGCCTATGACGAGCTCGTCGCCAAGTGGACGCCTCTCGCGCCGGCCGTCGTCCGAAGCCTAGAGGAGGCCGGTAATCAGCTGCTGACCTTCTACGAATTCCCTCGTGCCATGTGGAAATCGATTCGAACGACCAATGCCCTGGAGAATCTCAACCGCGAGTTTCGACGCCGGACGAAAACCCAAGCGTCGTTCTCCAGCGAGGAGTCCGCGGTCGCTTTGCTGTTTGGGCTTATCGCCTCTGGCCAGATTCAACTACGACGCATCGACGGCTACCAACGTCTGAGCGAGGTTCTCGAACACGCGGAGGTTGCCGCCTGATCTGATACCCTGATGACGGAGTGGAGGGCGCCGTTCTTTTTCCACGAACCTCGGGACACATCCCTACGGCAAGAATATCCTCGTGGGCGTGTTGTCCGGGTCGGTCGTACTCGCGCTCTCGGTCCTTCTCATGGTCACCATGGTCGGCCTACCGTTGGGGCTTGTGACGCTCTTCGTGTGGATGCTCGGTACTTACGTCGCGCAGGCCTACGTGGGCGCTTTCATCGGCCGCGAGATCCTCGGGACGCCGACGGAACTCAGCCGGGCGATGGCGCGGGTTGCCCTTGGCCTGTTTCTCATACACCTAGTCAAACAGATTCCCTTCGTCGGCCAAGCGATCACGCTTCTCGTCGCGCTCTGGGGCTTCGGTGCTCTGACCCTCTGGACCCTGGCGAACGTCCCAAAATCGAGCTCCTCGCACCCAGTGCCGCCGGCACCCGAGCCCGCCGAAAGCTCCGTGAGTTAAGCTTAGGGTCATGATCGAGTCTATTCGAGAGTTTTTCGCCGCGAAAATCGTCTGCGAAGACCGGCCCGTCGTATCGATGGAGCAGGCTCAGAAGCTCGCGACCGCGGCTTTGCTCATCGAAGTCTCGCGCGCGGATTTCGATGTCGCCCCGGAGGAAAAGGACGCGATCGAGGACACGTTGCGGACCAGCTTCGGTTTGAGCGAGAGCGAAACCCACGACCTCGTGAGGCTCGCGGAGGCGGAAGTGGAAGGCTCGATCTCTCTATACGAGTTCACTCACCTGGTCGATCGCAGCTTCACGCCCGAGCAAAAGAAGCACATCGTTGGTCTGCTCTGGGAGGTGGCTTATAGCGACGATCGACTGGAAGAGCGCGAGGAATACCTTATCCGGAAGATTGCCAAGCTCCTGCACGTTCACCATCGCGATTTCATCGAAGAGAAGTTGCGGGTGAAGGAGATCAAGGGGCGCGACCCTCACCGAGCTCAAGAGGCCTAGCCTTTGGCGACAGCCTCCGCGATGAAGTCTCCGACTTCGCTTGTCGAGCGGGCGTGGCCATCGATGGCGAGATCCGCCGTAATGAAACCGGCATCGAAGGCCGCCTGGACACCGCTCTCGACGGAACGGGCTTCTTCCTCGAGCTCGAACGAATAGCGTAGCATCAGCGCCGCCGAAGCGATCGCCCCGATGGGATTCGCGATTCCCTTGCCGACGATGTCGGGAGCCGAGCCGTGCACGGGCTCGTATAGACCCACGTCGCCACCGATGCTCGCCGAGGGCAGGAGGCCGAGGGATCCTGCGAGTACCGACGCCTCGTCGCTCAAGATGTCACCGAACAGGTTCCCGGTCAACATCACGTCGATACTCCTCGGGTGCGTCACAACCTCCATCGCCGCCCGGTCGACGTACATGTGGTCGAGCGCGACGTCGGGATAACTCTTGCCGACTGCAGTCACGACCTCCCTCCAAAGTTTCGAGCTCTCGAGAACGTTCGACTTGTCGACGGAGACCACGCGCCGTCGTCGGACCATCGCCGCGTCGAACGCGACTTTCGCGATACGCTCGATCTCGCTCACGCCGTAGGAGAGCGTATTGAATCCCCTTCTCTCCGCACCCTCTCCCTCGATGCCCCGAGGCTCACCGAAATAGAGGCCACCGGTGAGCTCGCGAACGATGAGCATGTCGACGCCGCGAAGCGTTTCTTCGCGAAAGGGTGACGTCTTTGCGATGAATTGACAGACAACAGGACGCAGGTTGGCGAAGCTCCCGATCAGACGCCTCAAAACGAGCAAGGCGGCTTCCGGACGCTCGCTCGGAGGGAGGTGGTCGTGTTTCGGGTCTCCTACCGCCCCGAGGAGGATGGCGGGTCCATCGAGGCAGGCGCGACGCGTCTCATCGGGAAAGCCGGCGCCGGATTGGGCGAGGCCCGACGATCCGAATGGATACTCGCTCGCATCGAGTTGATGGTCGAATAGTTCGGCAACGGCCCCGAGCACTTTCAAGGCCTCGGCGACGACTTCGGGCCCGATGCCGTCGCCGGGTAGAACGGTAATGAATAACTGCATGTTGGGACTCTCTTTTCAGGGCTACAAGAAGAGGATGGGGGGCGCCGCTAGGCGCCCCCCGTGTCCCGATAAGGATAATGCAAAAGGATATTTATGTGGAGTTGTTTAGGACGAGGCAAATGAAAAAGCAGGATAAATTAGCGGGTTCGGTCGACGGATGGTATGGACTCTTTCCTTGACGGACGAGCCCTATGTGGACCTTAGACACTATGCCCTTATCGGAAGCACATCGATAAACCCATTTTATTACTGTCTTGTGCTAGGTATCGTCATACTAATGATGCCCCCCGGGGCTGTCAAGACGAAAATTCCACTGCGGAGAGAGGCACTTGACGGAATGAAACTAAATGTCCTGTAACAGATACGATACAAATGACTTATGACAAAGTGCCTCAAACTCCGTCCACCAGGCTCTCCGTCTCACTGCAAAACGAAACCTTCTTAAAGACAACGACGGGAGGAGTTTCGAGGCGCTGCGAGTACTGAAACCGCTTGCTATTAGTTCGCTCGTTCCCTAATATTTGAAACAGAGTCGGGGAACCGGCATCACGACAACCGGCACAGCACAATCGACTTCGCGACTTTCGCCCCGCGGCAAGCGTTCTAGTTCCGCGGAACAGACATCCCGTGTGGATATCCCTCTGAGCGAGAGTCTCTTCTCCCGGGTCCGCACGGAAGGGACGATGGAGTGCAGAAGTTCTTGACGACGGACCTCTCTTTTCCCACGGTCGTGGAATGCCGACAGCTCCATGAGCTCACCGCCGCGATAGGACGATGAGGGACGGTAGGGCGCGACGCCTCGTGAAGAGACTTGCGCTCGGCGTGCTTACCGTCAAACTGGGGCTGCACCGCGCGCGGGCTCGAACCCGCGGCGATATCCGCTACGAGCTCGGTGGCGCCTGCGATTGTTCTGGAACCTGCTGTGAGGCACCCGGCATACAGGCCTCTCGGCTGACGTGGTACTTCCCGCTCTTCCGCAAGATCTTCCTCTGGTGGCACAGGTGGGTGAATTCGAGGATGTGTCCCGAGGTCCGTGGAAAAAGAACGGCGCCCTCCACTCCGTCATCAGGGTATCAGATCAGGCGGCAACCTCCGCGTGTTCGAGAACCTCGCTCAGACGTTGGTAGCCGTCGATGCGTCGTAGTTGAATCTGGCCAGAGGCGATAAGCCCAAACAGCAAAGCGACCGCGGACTCCTCGCTGGAGAACGACGCTTGGGTTTTCGTCCGGCGTCGAAACTCGCGGTTGAGATTCTCCAGAGCATTGGTCGTTCGAATCGATTTCCACATGGCACGAGGGAATTCGTAGAAGGTCAGCAGCTGATTACCGGCCTCCTCTAGGCTTCGGACGACGGCCGGCGCGAGAGGCGTCCACTTGGCGACGAGCTCGTCATAGGCTTTGCGAGCATCGATCCCGTTCTTGGCGTAGACGATCCGGTTGTAGTCACGCCGGAGCTCACGGCGTGCGTGCGCCGGGCAATGTTGGAGCAAGTTGGCGCGCTTGTGCTCGGTACATCGCTGCAACCGGCACCCCGGCCACTTCTCCAGCGCTTTCGTCAGCCCCTTGTGGCCGTCGCTGATCACTAGCTTGGGAGCTCGGAGTCCTCGAGCCTGGAGTCCCTCCAGCACGGAGCCCCAATGCGTCGAGGCTTCGCTCACCGCCAAACGCAATGACAACAGACGTTTCTGCCCGTCTGGCGCGACCCCGAGCGCGACCAGTACGGGTACGCTGATCACACGTTTCGCCATCCGCACTTTCAGGTGGAAGCCGTCCAGGTAAACGATCGCGTAGACCTCCTCGCTGAGAGCACGGTTCTGCCATTCCTCGAAGCGCTCCTTCAGCCGGCTAACCACGCGAGACACCGCGCTCTTCGATAGGTGCTCCTCACCGAGCAGTGGTTTCAGCGCTTTGCGGATCCGGCGGCTATTCGCGCCCGACAAGTAGGTCCCCAAGATCGCCTCGTCGACCTCACGAGTCCGGCGCGCGTACCGGGGCAACAGCTCGCTCCTGAACTCTGTCGTTTCTCCCGTTTCCTCGTCTCGCACGCGGGCTCGTGGCACCCGGAGCTCGTGAGTTCCCACCGACGTCGTCACGCGATGGGTTTCGGCTCCGTTGCGATATCCACGGCGGTCTTCCGCACGCTCGTAGCTACCACACCCCAGCGCTTGGTTGACTTCTTCCTCGAGCACTACCTCGATTGCCTCCAGTACCCGCTTACGCAGCCGAAGTTGGACGAACTCCCGGTGCTCGCTTACAGACTCCTTCGATATGGTGGTAGGCTTCTTCATGGCGTAATCCTCCTCCTCGCCTTTCCAGGCGCGGTTTCGTTTTTCTTAACCGGAGGTTACGCCATTCTTATTTCCACGGGAAGCGGGACGGATCCTGCCGTAGCTGGGCATGTATTCCGTGATGACGACCTCGCTCGCCTCCGGTGTCAGTGGCATGATGGCGGCGCCCAGTACGAAAGCGGCCGCCCAGAAATAAACGAAATGGAGGGCACGGCTAAGGCCCGAGCCGTGGTCGTCATCGGTTTCCACATGTTCGAATTGAATCGGGGAAGCGAGCATGGCCTCGGAATCGACTTCGGGCTCCTCGGCACCGTAGAACGTTGCTTCAGCGCCGAAGCCGCCTCCGGGGCCGACGACGAGTCGCCCTCCCGCCATGAGGCCCGAGCCGCCGACGGCGGCATCAATCCGCTGAGACTCGGCGGCCGTGATGACGTCGCGGTTCACGGGACCCATGACGGATACCTTGCGCGCGGCCGTTGTCAGGCTTCCGGTGATGCCGCCGCCCATTCCCACTTCGATGGTCTCACCCACCGACGTCACGTTGCGCCCGATCTGTCCGCTGACGTCCAGCGAGCGGCTTCCGGTTCTCACGCTGCCCCCGACGCGCCCCGTGATCTCGATGTGTTCGGCGAAACCGAGCACGTCGCCCTGGACCTCGCCCGAGACCTCGATGAGACGTCCGACGAAAATGAGGTCGCCAGCGACCATTCCGTCGATACGGACTCTTTCGGCGGCGACAATGAGGTCATTGTCTACAACCTCGTTGGCTGACAGAGTATAGGTGCCCTCGTCGTGCACTATGACCGCACCAACCGCCGTGTCCGAAGTGCCGAGACCGAGTGCGACCGCGATTCCGATTGCGAGCGAAATGGTCGAGGTGCGGAACCGCCGCCACCCCCAGTGCAGGATGACGGTCGTCGTCGCGACGATCGCGAGGATGAGAACTCCCTGAACCAGCGTCATTGCCATACCGGACCAACCTCTCCAAAGCGCACCGCGAATCACGATCGCGGTGAAAAGGCTCGTTCCGTCGACGCCCACACTGTCCATGCCTTGAAGCATGGGCTCAATGTAACGAGTCCAAAAAGTCGAGACGCCGAGCGTCCCCAGTGCAATGGCTGCCACGACTATCCAAGACAGATCGCTCCGCGGACGGATGCTCTCGGGCAGCACGTCTTCTTGTTCTTTGAGCGCCGCTCTCAGGAGCTCGGTCTCGGCTTTGAGCGCTTCATAGCTCGACCGACACCGCATGCACTCAATGAGGTGCCGTCTCGTATGCTCCGCGCGCTCGCCCGCAAGCTCGAGCTCGGAGAGCCTCAGGAGGGTGAGCTCGTCCGGATGCCTGGGTTGTGTCATCATCTCGCAAGCTCGCTCCGGAGCTGTCGTCGCGCTCGCACCAGCGGAACGTGTCAACGACTTTGAGACACCCGCAGGCTGCATTTAGTGAGCCTCGATCAGTGAAGGACGGGGCGTGAGCGCGGTGCGGTCGCGATTGGGTTCCGACGCGATCGCGTCCGGATAGCTTGAATCCGGGGGTAGCTCAGGTACGGGGCGCCCCGAGAAAGTGGCTCCTAGGGCCTCCTGTGGCGTCGTTTTCTCGGGCGGCGGGTTGATCCAGACCTGACGAGGCAAAACCGGAGGTTGAGGTGTTCCGTGCACGAAGCGCTCGGGGTGAGCCCGATGAGCTTCGAGAAGGACCTGGCGCCGGGCGGCGTTGAGCTCGTCGGCGCGACCGTAGTGAACGGCGGCCGGCGTCATGAGCCCCAGTCCCGAGTGCCGGTGCGCGTTGTTGTAGTAGTCGAAGAAACCGCCGCAGAACAGGCGGCCGTCTTCCAGACAGCCAAAGCGGCTTGGGAATTCAGGGCAATACTTCATCGTCTTGAACTGGGACTCGGAGTAGGGATTATCGTTCGAGACGTACGGCCGCGAGTGCGTCTTGGTTATGCCGAGGTCGGCCAGGAGCAAGGCGACGGACTTGCTTCGCATCGAGCTGCCGCGGTCTGCGTGGATGGTGAGCTGGTCGGCTTCGATGTTCTGCTTGAGGCAGCTCTCGCTGATGAGACGACGGGCGAGCTCGGCGCTTTCTCGCCGAGCCAACATCCACCCGGTCACGTACCGGGAGAAGATGTCGAGAATCACGTAGAGGTAAAAGTAGGTCCACTTGACCGGGCCGCGCAGCTTCGTTATGTCCCACGACCAAACCTGGTTCGGCGCTTCCGCCACGAGCTCCGGCTTCTGATAGTTCGGATGCCGCAGCTGGTTCCGGCGCTCACGCACCTCTCCGTGCTCCGACAGAATCCGGTACATCGTGCGGATCGAACAGTGGTAGATTCCCTCGTCCAGAAGCGTGGCCCACACCTGGGCCGGCGCCTTGTCGACGAACCGTTCGCAATGCAATGCACTGAGGACCCTCTCGCGCTCGGTCGTGTCGAGGGCTCGCTGCGGCCGAGGACGGCGCTTCGGCTTGGACGTCACCGGTCGGCGTCGACGATACAACGTGGAACGAGACACGCCCAGCGCCTCGCAAGCTTCCGCCGTTTGTCCAATCCGACCCGCCAGCTCCTCGGCCGCCACGATCAATCGTTCTCGTCGTCGTCGATCGGGTTCAGGGAGATCCCCAGGAGCTCGGAGGCTTTTTTTTTGGATCTCTAGCATCGTTTCCACCCGAGCCAGCCGGCGCTGGAGTCGGGCGTTCTCGCGCTCGAGCTCCTTGATCCGTGGAGCCTCTGCCTTCGCCTTCCGACCTCGCTTTCTCGACGTCAATCCCGCCTTGGCGATCTCGTCCCGTTGCCGACGCCAACTCGATAGATGCGACGAGTACAGTCCCTCGCGACGTAGAAGCGCCGCCACATCACCGTCACCCTTGCAGGCGTCCGCCTCGCGAACGATCCGCAGCTTGTATTCAGCGCTGAAACGTCGGCGCTTCGCTTTCTCACTCACTTCGAGATCGCGGACCCCCGCCGCAGCACCACGGTCGGCGAGATCTCCAGTCGCCCTACGGGCTCCTTCCGACCCCGCCGACGTCATTCTCTCAATCAACGTACTCATCTATGATCCTCCTCCGCCCTCGACACTAATTTCAAGGAGCGGATTGTCTCAAGGATGTTGGCACAGAGGGCAGGAGCACTCCGACATAAGTGGTCGAAATGCCCAGGATGTCCCCGATCTCTGTGTAGCTCATCTCCACGAAGTAGCGGAGCACGAGTGCTACCCGGGAACGATCGTCGAGAACACTCATTGCCCTTCCCACCGTACGCTTGCTCTCGTTCACGAGCACGGCCTGTTCGGGGGTCGGTGATTCGCCCTCGAGTCGTTTGAGCTCCGCCTCCGGATCGTCGAGCTCCGCATGGGACCGGCGTTTCCGCAGATCGTCAAGGCAGTGGTTCGCTGCGACCCGAAACAGCCAGGGACGAAATGGCCTATCCGTGTCGTATTGTCCGAGCCGGACCCGCGCTTTGAGGAAAATCTCGTTCGCAGCATCCTCCGCGTCCTCGCGAGACTGCAGCATCCGACGGCAGAGGCGGTAGACGGACGGTGCGAGAGTTTCATAAGTCTGTCCCCAGGCTTCCGAGCTCCCCGAGCGAGCCTGTTGCGCGAGGCTCTGAAGAGCTTCACCACTCGACATCCCTTACTATTACTACGATTCGGGGAGGGAAATTGTTACAAAGAAAAGCTCAGGGTCTGCACAAGAAGATGTCAGGCTATTTTTGCGCGGGCTCTAAGCGAGCGAGACCCAGACTCGGCGCGCTAGGGTTCGGGCGAGCCCTGGGGACGAGTCGTTGGCGCTCGCGCCGGAGCCGCCAGTCCTCGGGATGAAGGAGAATTCCGCGGGATAGCGCGGCGATCGCCTCGCGCCGACTTCCGAAGACCGTGAGCGTCCGGGAGAGATTCACGTAGAGAAGACTGGAGCGGCGCCCGTCCCTTTCGATGGCGCGCTCACAGAGCGAAACGGCCTTTTCCCTGTCCTTTTCCGTCAGGGCGAGCAGCAGACCGAAGTAGGAGAGGTGGGCGGGGTCCTGGCTGCCGCCAATCTCCGTCAGGCGACGCAGGGTCGAGGCCGCGAGCACGAACCGGCCCCCGCGATAGTCCGAAAGGGCGTGCTCGAAGAGTCGTTCCCGCTCGCTTGCGTCCATGACGGTACCTCGCAGACGATATTCTGAGCCCGGTTGAGTTTTCAGTCTGTGTGGCAAAGAGTAGGCCATCGCGACTCCCCGCGTCAAGTGGCGCTTGACACCAGATGGCGCGTTGCGATACCACTTACGCACCCCATTCGGCTCGTTGATTCATTCTTCAATTTATTCAACCTGCGAGGAATTCATGGACCGAGATGCCTTTATTCGTGTTCTCGAAGGGTGTATCGAAAGCGCCACCGGAAGGCTCTATCCGAGCATCGAGTGGAACAAACTGAGCGATCGCGGGCTCATCGAGTGCGCCGAGCTAGTCAGGGACTTGCTGGAGAAGAAACTTCGCGGGGAGGCAGCTCTGGGCGCTCCGCCGCCAATGGACGGACGTGTGCACTAGTAGACGCTAGACGCGAATCGTTGCCCTGCTGGGGTCCTACTCGCTATCATGCGAGTTCATGAAAAAAATCATTTCCCTTGTTCTCCTGCTGACCGCGGGTGCTGGGATCTTTTTCTCGGCGCGCGTCGTCGACAGGATGGCAGTCGCCTATCTGTCGGGCCAGCGCCGTGTCGTCGGCGAAGGCTCTTGGGGTGAGAAGCTGCCGGACGACGGCCCCGTGCCGGGCTATCTGTTCCTCGGATTCACCCGTCCATCGGAAAACCCCAAAGGGATGACAATTCGCCGGCCGCGGGAGATGGCTCGGGAGCTCGGACTCGCTCCGGGCGACGTCGTGACCGAAGTGGACGGCAAGAGCTTTTCCTCTTCACAAGACCTGATGTCCCATCTCGTGCGCACCACCCAGGCCGGCCAGAGGCTCTCGCTCACGGCGGTGACCCCCGGCGAGGAAGCGCGCGAGCTCACGGTCACGCTGCGTGCTTTCGTTCGTAACCCGGGTGATCTCGACTTGCCTTACGAGAACGTCGAGATTCGCTCGGACAGTGGCTACCTGTTGCAAGGTTGGCTCATACCGCCTCCCGAGAGAAGCGACGGTCGACTGGGTATCTTCGTCCACGGGGCCAAGGCGTCGCGTTTCCAAGCACTCGAGGGGGGGGCGAAGCACTGGTATCGACGAGGCTACGGCCTGCTGATGATGGACTTGAGTGGCCGCGGCGCAAGTGAAGGCGTCTACATAACCTATACCATGAACGAGCGGCACGACGTGACGAGCATGCTGCGCTGGGCGCGACATCACCCGAAGATCAACCCCCAGCGCCTGGTGGTGTTCGGAACTTCGAACGGCGCCGCCGCGGCGATCTACGCGGCATCGCAGGACGCTCTTCTCCTCGCACTCGCCGTCGACGCGCCATACGGAGACTTGTGGGACGCTGCGGGGTCGATGCTGCGTTCCCGCGGCGGTTACTCTGCTCTGCGTTACCCTCTTTCTCTTGCTGTGCGTCTGAGGGCGGGCGTCGACATGAAGAGCGTCCGGCCCTCCGACGTCATCACGGCCGTCGAGGCGCAGGTCCTGTTCGTCCATGGCGATGCGGACAAGCAGGTGCCAGTCACGCACTCCGAGACGATGCACGAGGCGCGGCGCTCAGCCGGACTGCCGAGCGAGCTCTGGGTGCTTCCCGGCGGTGAGCACGGCTTCGACAACTATCCCCCGGAGGGTATTTTCTGGAACCGCATCCTCGATTTCTTCGACCGAGCCCTCGGCGGGCCACCTCCAGAGTGGGAACTCTAACCCCGATGAACCTGAAAAAACTCCTTACGTCCGAAGGACGTCTCAAGTTTCGCATCGATCGCAACACCAAGAAGCTCTCCGAGCGGTACGCTCAGCACGAGGCTCGGATGGAGGCGCTCGACAAGCTTCGCGACATCGGGACGCCGGACGCGATCTATGGCCTCGCCCGCCGCTTCTCTGCGACGTCTGAGAACCTCGGTCTCGATCAAGAGGAGAAGAAACGGGTTCAAGACGTGCTCATCGCTTTCGGGGACAGGGCGATCGAGCCGATTCAGCGGTACATGGTCAGCTACGACAAGGTCACCTGGGCGATCGGCGCGCTCGAGCACACCATCGCGAAGGAAGTTCTGATTCCCTTTCTCTTCGAAGTCCTCAAGGAAGGCGATCCGGTCTATATTCGCGGTGAGAAAGCTACGCAGATTCTTACGGCGTTGCAGCGTTTGAAAACGCCCGAGGTCGTGGAAGGCGTGATTCCCTGTCTGTCGAGCGCGGACGACACCGTCCGAATCGCGGCGGTCGAGTGCCTAGAGGTCCACGCCGACGAGAAAGCGAGAGAGCCTCTTCTCGAGACGCTCGTGAATCCCGACGAGGACTCCATGCGGGTTCGGATGCGCATCGGTGAAGCTTTCGAGAAACTCGGTTGGGACGTCAAGGGGTTCCGCAAAAAAGTCGAATCAGCTCTTCCGGAGCCTTTTCGCGTGAACTCGAAGGGGCGCGTCACTCGCTGACGCTTCCCGTTTCCACGGTCGTTGCTCACGCTTTCCGGCAGAATCCCATCAAGTGCCATCCGAAACGTCGTACCCACGCCCGTGGAAGCGTCTCGAAGGTCCCGACGAAGAGATTGTTGAAGAGCAAGCCCTTCCATCCGCCATGGAGTCTCGACCGCACGGGAAATCGTTCGGGGACGATCGAGACGTTGGGGAAACAATCGAGAAGCTCTTCGAGCTCGCCGATCGAGTACTTCCGCAGCACGGGGGCGTCCTCGTGCTCGAGCTCGACCTGCATCAACTTCGAAAGTGCGTTGAGCCAAGAGATGCGGTTGTAGACCATGAAGATGGCCGCTCCGTTCGGCTTCAGTACTCGGTAGCACTCCTCGACCATGCGCCTCGGCTCCGCCGTGTACTGCGCCACGCCGTGACAGTAAACGAGGTCGAATGAAGCATCGTCGAAGGGTAGCGCCTCACCGTTGGCGAGCCGAAGCTCTATCGTGACGCCCGAAGTGGCCGCGTTTTTCGCGGCCAGGTCGAGCGCCGTTCGCGAGAGGTCGACTCCGGTGACCTGCGCACCCCCTTTCGCGAAGCGAACCAAATCCGTTCCGATGCCGCAGCCGACCTCCAATAGCTTCCTTTTGCGGTAGCCTTCGAAGTCGACCAGCCGGGGCAGGTAGCGAAGCTTGTCGAAGCGGTACTCGTCGAGGTCCGCGAAGAACTCGGGGCTCCCCGGGGGGTGCTTCGTCATCTCCAAGTCGTGGATGCGCTCGTTCCAGTAGGTCTGTACGCGACCCAGGAGACTCGCGGGATCGAGCTCGAGGTCGGCCGTGTTCTGCATGAGCGGGACGCTATTATAGTATGCTCCGCTTCGAAAGCCTTTGAATGAAGAGAGATACTGGCGCCCTCTGCAACGAGACTTTTGATCTCGTGGTCGTTGGCGCCGGTGTCTATGGCGCGGCCACCGCATGGGATGCGTCTCTGCGTGGATTGTCCGTCGCCCTCATCGACAAGGCGGATTTCGGGAGTGGCACATCGTTCAACAACCTGAAGACGATCCACGGCGGCATCCGTTACCTCCAGCATGCGGATTTCAAGCGCATGCGGGAGTCGGTGCGAGAGCGGCGCAACTTGATGCGCATCGCGCCGCACCTCGTTCATCCACTTCCGTTTGTCGTTCCCACGTACCGTGGGAGCTTCATGAAGAGTCGCACCGCGATGCGTACCGCGCTGTTCATCAACGATCTCGTGAGCTGGGACCGAAACCGGCTTCACGATCGGCAAAAACATCTCCCCGCTGGGAAGGCTCTGAGCCGCGACGATTGTCTCGAGCTTGCGCCCGGCATCGAATCCGAGAACCTGACCGGCGGCGTTCTCTGGCACGACGGGCAGATGCACAACTCGGATCGCCTGACTCTTTCGTTCGTGCTTTCTGCGGCCGAGGAAGGCGCGGTCGTGGCCAACTTCGTCGAGGCCACGGATTTACTCCGTGACGGCGCGCGCGTGGCGGGAGTTCGAGCGCGCGATGTGGTCGCGGGAACGGAACGGCTCGAGATACGTGGAAAGCTCGTCGTGAACGCCTCCGGTCCTTGGATCGATAACCTCAGCGGTTCCGAGCGACGGTTGTTTCATTTTTCGAAAGCGATGAACCTGGTGACGCGGCCGGTTGTGCGAGACGTGGCGATCGGTGTCGTAAGCCGGCGGCCACAGCGCGATCGCGACGCCGTCATCGATACCGGGGGTCGGTTTCTTTGCCTCATCCCGTGGCGCGACGTCACGCTCGTGGGGACCGCACACGCACGACATGCGGGCACGGCCGATGATCTCGAGGCGACCGAGGAAGACATTCGCGATCTTCTCGACGACGTCAACGATGCGTATCCGCGCGCCAAGCTCGAGCGTGGGGATGTGCGTCTCGTCCATCGTGGTCTTCTACCGATGGCGTCCGGGACTCCGAACGGGTCCGCAGTGACCCTCGTCAAGAGCTACCAGCTCGACGACTCCGTCGCGGGGCTGTTGTCGATCCTAGGCGTCAAATATACAACCGCACGTGACGTTGCCGAAAAGGCAGTGGATCGTGCGCTCGCACTGATGGGGAAGCCTTACGTCGTTTCGCGATCGAGCAACACGCCCGTCGTGGGCGGTGACATCGAGAGCTTCGACGACTTCCTCGCCGGCGCCACCGGCGACGTCCCTGCCGATGTGTTGCGGCATCTCGTCTATACCTACGGATCGCGTTACCCCGAGCTTCTGCGAGGTGACTGCCAGAGGGTGAGTGACGCTAGCCCGGTACTCGTGTCGGAAGTGCGTCACGCGGTTCGGGAAGAGATGGCACTCGACCTGGCTTCGGTGGTGCTACGTCGTACCGAGCTCGGCACCGCGGGCCATCCTGGTAGTGCCACTCTCGAGGCCTGCGCCGACTTCGTACAGTCGGAGCTCGGATGGAGCGACGACCGCAAAGCCTTGGAGCTCGAGAGCCTCGAATCGTTTTATCGCCAAAGGAGCTAGATTGGCCGAATCGATCGAGAGCTCTAGCGGCGCGCCCCTGTGGAAGGCGGTCTGGAATCCACGCATGCTCATATGCGTGTTTATCGGATTCGCTTCCGGATTACCGTTTTGGTATCTGGTCCAACTGATTCCTTACTGGCTGCGTACGCACGGCGTCAGCCTCACGAGTATCGGCATGTTCAGCCTGTTGCTCCTTCCGTACAACTGGAAGTTCGTCGTCGCGCCGCTTCTGGATCGCTACGTGGTGCCGGGCTTCGGCCGGCGAAGGGGTTGGATGTTCGCGTCGCAAATCGCGCTCATCGTGATGATCGCGTTGATGGGCGCGTTCAACCCCGAGCAATCCCTGCGGAGCATTGCTTATTTATCTCTGGCGGTCGCTTGCGCCGGCGCGATCCAGGACATCGCTATTGACGCGTTTCGGCGTGAGATTCTGCCGGACAACGAGCTCGGGTTGGGAACCGCGATCCACGCGAACGCCTACCGCGTCGCAGGTTTGGTGTCGTTCAGCCTCGCCATCTACTTGTCCAAGTTCATGGATTGGCGCATGGTCCATTTTTTTGTCGCGTTGTGGATGCTGCCGGTTGCGTTGTGCAGCCTGTGGGTGAGCGAGCCGGGTATTTATGGGAATCCGCCAAGGGCGTTGTACGAAGCCGTCGTGGCGCCGTTCAAGGAGTTCTTCCAGCGCTCCGGCGGGATCCGCCGCGCGATCTACGTTCTCGCGTTCATGGTGCTCTACAAATTCGGAGACAACTTGGCCGTGGCGTTGATCACGCCGTTCTACTACGACATGGGCTTCACCGAAGAGCAGATCGCGTTCGTGTCCAAGACCGTCGCTCTCGCGTCGATGATCGCTGGCGGGTTCATCGGTGGGCTCATCATTTATCGCATCGGCATCAACCGCTCGCTTTGGCTCTTCGGTGTCGTACAGATCGCTTCCATCTTCGGCCTCGCTTATCTCGCCACGAGGGGAAACGAGGTCTGGGTCCTCGCTTGGGCCGTAGCTTTCGAGTATCTCGGCGTCGGCCTCGGGAGTGCCGCGTTCTTGGCGTTCCAGGCCAAGCAATCGGATCTCCGATTCACTGCCACGCAGCTTTCCTTGTTCACCAGCCTCATGGCGCTCCCCAGGCTTCTGACCGGCCCGATAGCGGGAGTTCTCATCGAAGGAAACGAGAGCGTTGGGTTCGGGGGTTTGGGCTACTCGTCCTTCTTCATGTTCTGCGCGTTGAGCGCGATCCCAGGCATGCTACTGCTGTTCAAAGTAGCTCCGTGGAACGAAAAGGAGACTGCCTGAGTCCAACGGAAAGGCGCAAAGTCGCATAGTGGCTTACTGGGTTGTGGGCAGGACGATCGTGCGCACGGTTCCGATGGTTTCTCGCGTCTCGTCCGCCCAGCGGCCCTGAAAGTACTCGACGACGCTCTGCATGAGCTCGTCCGTCACGTCGGTCAACCGTCTCTCGAGCGGCCACGACAGGAAGCGGGCGGGGGCACTGAGAGCGTTCGATACGGCGATGAGGTTGTCGAAGATCGAGACCCGGGTCCCGTGAGTATCCGGCGCGATCAAAATCCGGATGATGCCTCCTCCGGCACCCGTGAGACGCCGGCGCGAGTTGTCGATCAGCGTGTAGATGAGTCCTCGCAGTAGATAAGGTTCCGCATAGACCGGCCGTACGCCCGACTTGATCTCGACGATGAAGCGAATGCCTTGCTCGTGGAGCGCCGGGCCGAGCTCATCCTCGAGCCGGGAAACGATCTCCGTAACGGGAGTCGGGACCCGTCCCGGGAGTCGTCCTGCACGTAAATCCAGAAGCGTCTGCCTCATGAACTTCACGCTCGACAGGCCGCCGTCGATTTGCTGGATCTCTTCCGCGAGCCACGGCGGCGCGTCGGGGCGCTGCCGCAATCGGTTGAGAGAGATGTCGATAGAACCGAGGGGTGCATCGAGTCCGTGAGTCGCGCCCTCCGCCACTCGCCCGCGAAACGCGCTTCGCAAGTTTTGTTTGAGAGCTTCCGAGGCATGTGCATCCGAAATCACTTCGAGTGCCATGGTCAACTCGATCAGCACGCGCTCGAGGTGCTCCAGAGTCTCTTGGTTCGGAACCGGAGATTCTTGCGGAAGGTAGAAGGTCATGAGCCCCAGGGCGTGGACCGGAGTTCTCATCGGGATCGCGACGACGGCGACGCAATCCATGCCCGCGCGGTCCATGGCCTCTTCCAGGGGGCCCGCTTCACCACGGACCTGGACCATGGCCCTCGCTCCATCGACGATCGCCTGAGCGAGAGGTCGTCCTCCCGGCGTCTTGGCCCCCTCCAAAGGGTCCACCTGCAGCCCGACACCTACCACTTGCTCGAAGTTCCCGTCCGGCCTCAGAAGGGCGAGGGACGCTTGAGTGCAGCGCAGGCTGGAGGCGAGCGAGCCGACGAGGCCTTCGAGCAGGACCGGGGTCTCGTCGGGTGTGGCACCGAAGAGCTTTTTCGCGACGTCCGCGACGGCGCTGAACGTATTGACGCGTCGCGCTTCGGTCTGGGTCTGTTCATTGAGCTCGCTGATGTGATCGGCGAGGCTGGATGCTGCTTCGGCGTAGCTTTCGACCATTGCGTTCGCCGACTTCGTGTCCAGCTGGATCGCGCCTTCGGGAACAGAATGCACCGGCGGAGAGGCAGAGCCGGCGGCCGACGTAAAAGTGTCCAGGTTGGGGACGGAGGGCAGCGCCGGAGTCAGTTTGGGCGCTTTGACTTTGAAAACGCGTGAGGGCGCGGGTGTCGACGGAGGTGTTGGAAGTGCCTCGATGTTTTTCAAGTCTTCGAGCGTGGTGCCGAAGACTTCGAGCATCGTGCGGGAAGCCCACTCCTTTGCCGATCTCGCGTCACTGAGGTGCGCGCCGATCTTGTAGCGGGTCGCGAGCTCCGTGATCGTGCTTTCGAGCGCCGATCCGAATGTTGCGAGAACGCCCTTTCCCTCCGTCGCGACGGACGGGAAGCTCGGTGCACCGCGAGCGTTCAGACCCCGTTCCATGATCTTGAGGTCGGTCGTGTCGGGCAAATCGCGCTTGTAGTACTGGAAGATGAGAGGAAGCGTAGAGGGCTCGATGCCGTGATCCAGCAGGTACTCGGTCATCTCCTTCATGCTCTGAAGGTTCTCCTGCCATCGATCCGTCGCCGAGTTGGCCACGAATACGATACTGTCGGTATTCTTCAAGAGCATCTTGCGGGTCGCCCCGTAGAACTTCTGACCGGGTACCGCGACGACTTGGAATCGAAGCTCGTAGCTTCGAAAGGCCGGCGTGGAGAGGGGCAGGAGGTCGAAGAGAATAGTGCGATCTTGTGCCGTATTGACCGACACGAGCTCTTCGCGCCTCTCGCCGCGCGCCTGCTGGTGCAAGACCTGGAGCGAGGTCGTCTTTCCGCCGGCCGCGGGCCCGTAGTACAGGATCTTGGCCCTGAGGAAACGCTCCTTGTGGTTGATTTCTACCAAGTCTCGGCGAGCTCCTCTAGGCTACCGGCTTCACGGCCTCTCCGTGAATGCTGTCGTAGGCGAGGCGGACCCGGCGTTTGGGGCCACGCTCCGACTCGTATACGTCGCAAGCCGCGTAGGGCTTCGAGTAGACGTGGAGACTTGTCGCGGAGCCCTCGAACTCCAGGGGATTCTCGACCGCGTGGACCTCGGCGGGGCCGTCGAGAAACCCCACCGCTCCGTCGAGAGGACTTCCGATGGGCCGGAGCTCGACGGGCTCCTCCGAGACGATTTCGTAGCTCTTGAAGCGGAGCTTTCCCCGTTCGACCCGGGCTCAACAGAGCTCGCCCTCGTGTCCGTGGATCGGTGCCCGCTGCCCCGAGCCCCAACAAATCACGAGCAGTTCGAAGTCCTCGTCTTTATGGACCAAATTACGCGTGTAGTGGTCCTCACGGTGGCGTACGTGGCGCTTGAGCGAGCTCGGTTCGATCAGCGTTTCACTTAGGGCCGCCGACAAAATAACTGTCTAGTTTTGAGCACACTCTTCCTGTTTCAGGTCGTGATCGCGATATCGTCTGGCATCACGAGAGCCTGGCAAGCTCCCTAGAAATGGAACATTTGTAGGTCTTCAGCAACCAGCGCGTGTTTGACAAACGGTCCTCATTGTAGAAGGATTACGCCTATCAAGGAGCACTTCTCCTATTATGAGACCTACGAGCTATCAGTCTGAAGATCTCGACCGCCTGTTGAGGAAGCACAAAATAGCTACCCTCGATGATTTGAAGGCAGTGTTGGGTACCGATGTGGACTCGACCGTCTTCCGAAAGCTCAATGAGTTGGCGTATCGGACAAGGATCCGTCCCGCTTCCCGTGGAAATAAGAATGGCGTAACCTCCGGTTAAACAAAACGAAACCGCGCCTGGAAAGGCGAGGAGGAGGATTACGCCATGAAGAAGCCTACCACCATATCGAAGGAGTCTGTAAGCGAGTATCGGGAGTTCGTCCAACTTCGGCTGCGTAAGCGGGTACTGGAGGCAATCGAGGTCGTGCTCGAGGAAGAAGTCAACCAAGCGCTGGGGTGTGGTAGCTACGAGCGTGCGGAAGACCGCCGTGGATATCGCAACGGAGCCGAAACCCGTCGCGTGACGACGTCGGTGGGAACTTGCGAGCTCCGGGTGCCACGAGCCCGCGTGCGAGACGAGGAAACGGGAGAAACGACAGAGTTCAGGAGCGAGCTGTTGCCCCGGTTACGCGCGCCGGACTCGTGAGGTCGACGAGGCGATCTTGGGGACCTACTTGTCGGGCGCGAATAGCCGCCGGATCCGCAAAGCGCTGAAACCACTGCTCGGTGAGGAGCACCTATCGAAGAGCGCGGTGTCTCGCGTGGTTAGCCGGCTGAAGGAGCGCTTCGAGGAATGGCAGAACCGTGCTCTCAGCGAGGAGGTCGAGTCAAGCCCATTCTTAGGGCCGGCGACAAAATAAGTTCCCGTTTTCAAGACGGTCGGATGGTGTAGTTCCATTTGGGTAGAGTCTGGTCCTTTGTAACGGAAAGCGCCTGCATCCGCTCGTCAGTGATTTTGACGCCCTTCGGATAACGACGCCGGATAAGGTGTGCGCGTACTCGCAAACCGGAAGAGGTGGTGGTCGTGCGGATGTATTTGAGGATGGTTTCGTAGCTGTCGAGAGGCCTGCCCGCCCAGTTCTTGCTGACCTCGCTGAACAGACGGTGCTCCACTGGATTCCACTTGGATGTACCGGACGGATAGCGGGCTATGGTGATAGCGATGTCGTGGCGATTGCAAATCCGCGTTTGAAGCCCGTGCTTCCAACCCCGACACCGATAGCCATTGCTGCCCCCGGCGTCTGCCAATATCGCGAGGTCACGGGCTGCAGGATAGCGTCGCCGTCCTTCCGTTCGCCACCACTTCTCGATGGCATTCACGGCGAAGTCCGGGGTGTTGTACGAGGTACCAATGAACACTGTCCCGCGGTTCGCGAGCAGATCGTAGACGCCGTAGGGGATTGCGATGCCGTTCGATTCGGAACGGAAGTCATGGTCTTTGACGAGAGTCGGCTCGCGGTTCCAGGCCTGCCCGCCGTTTTTGAATAATCCCACCAGCTCCCGTTTCTTCGTGTCTACGCTGATGATGGGATGACCAGCTGCGGCAAAACGCTCGCGCAGTTCGGCGATACACGCGAATTGGGTATCGCGATCTTCGGACGTGGCACCGCACAGCTTCTTGTGGTTCACCCGCAACGAGAAGCCGAGCTGTTTGAGCAGTCGACCGACGGTTTTGCTGCTGACGTTCACACCGAGGCTTCTTAGCTCGCAAGCAATCTTGTCGGTGGTCCGCCGCGTCCATTTCACTCCCGTCATCGGATCGCCCGCGGTGTCGTGCTTCATGAGTTCTTCGATCTTGGCGATGACTTCTGGCTTTTTTTTGCACGGCGCGCCGTCCGCCACCCTTTCGCCGAACTCCGTCGAGCTCAACATCTCTCATTAGCAATTCCCTACGACCTCTGGCTACCGTGCTCGGACCCATCCCGAGCAGTTCGGCAATCTGTTGGTCGCCACCGTGACCGAGCTTCATGGCCTCGACTCCCGCGTAGAGACGGCGCTGCTTTTCATCGAGCAGGCTGTAGAAAAGAACGATCGCAGCCTTCAACTCCACGGGGAGCACGCGGACTCCCCCGACCCAGCCCAACGTGGAAGGTGACGCCTCATGTACCTGGCGGGCCGAGAGCTGTTGCTTGCGCGTGCTCACATCGGTGGCCAGATACAGATATCGGCCGAACACCTGCTCGCGCGCCAATCTTTTCTCTCGGACCAGTTTCAACAGAGGAGCCTTGACGTCAACCTGCACCACGTCCTCGAGCTCGTCGACGTAGTAGCCTGCCTCACAGGCCGCGACCAACGCTTTTACCGTCGCAAGCAACGTCCCGTACTTCGAGAACCACACTGAGCGCAACGACCAAAGACCTTTTCGATCGAACTGGGCGATCTCGTCCAACGTGTAGTAGCTACCACGGTGGGAGTAGCTTGTCCGATACGCCAACTCATTGAGCTTTCGGAAGACGGTCGAGTCCACATCGGTACCCAACACTGCCTTCAAATCATCGAGGGTAGCTATTTTGTGCTTCCTCAACAGGCGGTCGAGATCTTCAGACTGATAGCTCGTAGGTCTCATAATAGGAGAAGTGCTCCTTGATAGGCGTAATCCTCCTGCAATGAGGACCGTTTGTCAAACACGCGCTGGTTGCTGAAGACCTACAAATGTTCCGTTTCTAGGGAGCTTGCCAGGCTCTCGTGATGCCAGACGATATCGCGATCACGACCTGAAACAGGAAGAGTGTGCTCAAAACTAGACAGTTATTTTGTCGGCGGCCCTTAGTTGAAACTCTCCACGGCTCACGTTTAAGCGACCTTCTTCTTCGATACGGTTGATGTCTTCGCCTCGATCTTCAGTTCCCGCTTGAGAGCTTCGCGAAGCTTGGGAAGATGGCGGTAGCCCACCACCTTCCTCAAGCGCGGTTCGATGTCTACGGGCGCCGTTGCCAACCAGCGCTGGCGTTGGCTCGAGTTCTTCCAGTGGTCGACCTTCGCGCAGCGTTCCTCGACGAGAGCATTGACGGACTCAAGGCAGTTCGTCGTCTTGAACGAACGGCCCAGCACCGCGTGTACGCCGAGTCGATGCAACGTCAGCGTCTCCTCAAGGCCTTCCTCCAGGCTGCCAGCTGCGGATTGGTTCCGCTCTTCTAACTCACCGTGGAGTTGCTCGAGCGCAGTGAGGGCCTCTTCGTACTCCGGCCTGTTGTAGGCCCACTGGAGTCGCTTGCGCCATGACGCCTGCTCGCCCTTGGACAGGTAGCTCACTACGTTTTCACGTTTGTGCCACTGGCAGCGTTGTATCAGGGCCCGCTTACGGAATGCCTTCTTGACTGCCGCTTGGAGACCCTTGCCGCCGTCGATGATCACCAGCAGACCCTGGGAGATATCGAGTCCCCGCTCGAGCAGTGAACGCAGGAACGGCGTCAACACCTGCGCGTTCTCCGTGTCCGTCTCCACGAAGCCCAAGAAGCGTTTTTCCCCGCAAAGCGTGATGCCCAGAGCCACGACCATCGTTGCCTCGGCGAATGTCTTCCCATCCAGAAACAGCGCCACCACATCCTCGCCGGTCAGATCTCGTTCCTGCATCTCCCGCAGCTTCGCAGCGCTCGCTTGCACGAACCCTCGGGACACCGTTGAGCTCGACAGTCCGATGGCGCCCGGAATCGCTTCCGCTGCCGCCTCGTAGTTGCGACAAGAGATTCCGTAGAGAACTCGTTTCAGCAGAAGATCATTCACCTCACCGCCGTGGCTCACCGCCTCGTAGCAGCGAAGCGGAATCTCTCCTCCCTCGATGCTCCGAACCCGTGGCACACGGATCGGTACCCGCTGGCCGCCAAGCCCTACCGTGCCCGGGTTGCTTCCGTGACGGCGACCGCGCTCCAGCTCGTCCTTGCGAGAGTATCGCTCTCCCGCCAACGCCTTCACTTCGTCGTCGAGCAACTCGTGAACGTGCATCAGACCAAGGGGGACCAACGAACGGATCATCTCTACCTTGGCGTCCAGCGCGAGTTCCCCGTAATCCTCGTGCCTCACCATCTCGACCTCACCCAAACGACGCGACTTCTTGCGTTTCTTGACCGAACGTAGCAGACTTCCCATCTCGGCTCCTTTCTTCGCGGCTTGATTTCGTTTTGTCCAGCGCCATCAAACCACTGGGTTTGGAGCCGTTTCAATTCCCAACTAAGATTGGCACACTTTCAGGAGGTCTACGCGATCGTTTACCTGGACGGCTTCCACCTGAAAGTGCGGATGGCGAAACGTGTGATCAGCGTACCCGTACTGGTCGCGCTCGGGGTCGCGCCAGACGGGCAGAAACGTCTGTTGTCATTGCGTCTGGCGGTGAGCGAAGCCTCGACGCATTGGGGCTCCGTGCTGGAGGGACTCCAGGCTCGAGGACTCCGGGCTCCCAAGCTAGTGATCAGCGACGGCCACAAGGGGCTGACGAAAGCGCTGGAGAAGTGGCCGGGGTGCCGGTTGCAGCGATGTACCGAGCACAAGCGCGCCAACTTGCTCCAACATTGCCCGGCGCACGCACGCCGTGAGCTCCGGCGTGACTACAACCGGATCGTCTACGCCAAGAACGGGATCGATGCTCGCAAAGCCTATGACGAGCTCGTCGCCAAGTGGACGCCTCTCGCGCCGGCCGTCGTCCGAAGCCTAGAGGAGGCCGGTAATCAGCTGCTGACCTTCTACGAATTCCCTCGTGCCATGTGGAAATCGATTCGAACGACCAATGCTCTGGAGAATCTCAACCGCGAGTTTCGACGCCGGACGAAAACCCAAGCGTCGTTCTCCAGCGAGGAGTCCGCGGTCGCTTTGCTGTTTGGGCTTATCGCCTCTGGCCAGATTCAACTACGACGCATCGACGGCTACCAACGTCTGAGCGAGGTTCTCGAACACGCGGAGGTTGCCGCCTGATCTGATACCCTGATGACGGAGTGGAGGGCGCCGTTCTTTTTCCACGAACCTCGGGACACATCCTCGGACAAGCTACTCCCACCGTGGTAGCTACTACACGTTGGACGAGATCGCCCAGTTCGATCGAAAAGGTCTTTGGTCGTTGCGCTCAGTGTGGTTCTCGAAGTACGGGACGTTGCTTGCGACGGTAAAAGCGTTGGTCGCGGCCTGTGAGGCAGGCTACTACGTCGACGAGCTCGAGGACGTGGTGCAGGTTGACGTCAAGGCTCCTCTGTTGAAACTGGTCCGAGAGAAAAGATTGGCGCGCGAGCAGGTGTTCGGCCGATATCTGTATCTGGCCACCGATGTGAGCACGCGCAAGCAACAGCTCTCGGCCCGCCAGGTACATGAGGCGTCACCTTCCACGTTGGGCTGGGTCGGGGGAGTCCGCGTGCTCCCCGTGGAGTTGAAGGCTGCGATCGTTCTTTTCTACAGCCTGCTCGATGAAAAGCAGCGCCGTCTCTACGCGGGAGTCGAGGCCATGAAGCTCGGTCACGGTGGCGACCAACAGATTGCCGAACTGCTCGGGATGGATCCGAGCACGGTAGCCAGAGGTCGTAGGGAATTGCTAATGAGAGATGTTGAGCTCGACGGAGTTCGGCGAAAGGGTGGCGGACGGCGCGCCGTGCAAAAAAAACGCCAGAAGTCATCGCCAAGATCGAAGAACTCATGAAGCACGACACCGCGGGCGATCCGATGACGGGAGTGAAATGGACGCGGCGGACCACCGACAAGATTGCTTGCGAGCTAAGAAGCCTCGGTGTGAACGTCAGCAGCAAAACCGTCGGTCGACTGCTCAAACAGCTCGGCTTCTCGTTGCGGGTGAACCACAAGAAGCTGTGCGGTGCCACGTCCGAAGATCGCGATACCCAATTCGCGTGTATCGCCGAACTGCGCGAGCGTTTTGCCGCAGCTGGTCATCCCATCATCAGCGTAGACACGAAGAAACGGGAGCTGGTGGGATTATTCAAAAACGGCGGGCAGGCCTGGAACCGCGAGCCGACTCTCGTCAAAGACCATGACTTCCGTTCCGAATCGAACGGCATCGCAATCCCCTACGGCGTCTACGATCTGCTCGCGAACCGCGGGACAGTGTTCATTGGTACCTCGTACAACACCCCGGACTTCGCCGTGAATGCCATCGAGAAGTGGTGGCGAACGGAAGGACGGCGACGCTATCCTGCAGCCCGTGACCTCGCGATATTGGCAGACGCCGGGGGCAGCAATGGCTATCGGTGTCGGGGTTGGAAGCACGGGCTTCAAACGCGGATTTGCAATCGCCACGACATCGCTATCACCATAGCCCACTATCCGTCCGGTACATCCAAGTGGAATCCAGTGGAGCACCGTCTGTTCAGCGAGGTCAGCAAGAACTGGGCGGGCAGGCCTCTCGACAGCTACGAAACCATCCTCAAATACATCCGCACGACCACCACCTCTTCCGGTTTGCGAGTACGCGCACACCTTATCCGGCGTCGTTATCCGAAGGGCGTCAAAATCACTGACGAGCGGATGCAGGCGCTTTCCGTTACAAAGGACCAGACTCTACCCAAATGGAACTACACCATCCGACCGTCTTGAAAACGGGAACTTATTTTGTCGCCGGCCCTTAGACAGGTTTCGATGTCGTCTTTGGGGAAATCGCTCTCCGCAAGATCCTTCAAGTCCCGGACCAGTTGGTCCATGGCCACGTATCGTGTCATTCGCACCCCTCGTGTCGATACCAGCTTGGACTATTCCGATCACAAGTCATTTGTGCGAGATTGTCAAGATATCACATCCTTGAGTTAGACTGGCTTGTTTATGAAGGTTTGCGCGTTCGTCAGTTTGCTCGTGGGTATCGGCTCGATGAGCTGGGCTCTCGAGGGGCGCGTCATCAACTCATTCGGAAGCCCCGTGCAGCACGCTACAGTCTCGATTCTCGGCCGCTCGGGTGCGACGCCGACCGACTCCGCGGGCCTGTTCTCTTGGACCCCCGATCCGAGACCACCGTTCGAGGTTCTCGTGGTGTTGCCCGGAGGGGAGTATATGGCACCGGTCCTCGTCGAGGCGCTGCCCGAGGAGGGGCCGCTGCTCATCATCGTCGAGCCGCTGCTCATGGAGTCGGTGACCGTGTCGAGTGGCGCGGCGCCTGGCATCGATGCTCCACCAGCGAGCGCTCTCACTGTCGTTCCAAAGGAGAACATCCAGGAGCGGCATCCGAGTCGACTGACGGAGGTCATCGAGAACATTCCCGGAGCGGGACAACTCTCGGACCTTCACGCGAGCGTGCCTTCGTTACGTGGTCTCGCGCGTGGCCGAACTCTTCTTCTGATCGATGGCGCTCGGGTGACGACGGAGCGACGCGCAGGGCCGAGCGCTGCATTTCTGGACCCTTTCTTTCTAGAGGGAGTGGAAGTCTCGCGCGGGCCGGGCTCGGTCGGCTACGGTTCCGACGCTTTTGGGGGGATCATTCACGCCCGGACGCGCCGGGTCGACCCTTCCGCCGGTACCGGGGTCAGGCTTCGGGGCGCGCTCGGAGCGGGTCTTCCGGAGGCGAGCGGAGGCGCCGAGCTCCTTCACGGCTACGGGCAAGGCGGTTTCGTTCTTCAGGCTCGGTATCGAAACTTCGAATCGTATCGAAGCCCGGAGGGCGAGGTGTTCAACTCGCAAGCTTCGGACCGCGGCTTCCTCGGTCGCGTGGTACATGCGATCGGACCGGGCCAGCTCACGGCCGGCTGGCAGAGCGATTTCGGAAGGAACACGGGCCGTCCGGACGACCGAGGGGCGGCGGTGCGCACCAGCTACCCCGCAGAGGATTCGCACCGTTTGACTCTTGCCTACGAGCTCGAGCCCACACTCGGCTTCACACGTATCGACCTCGCGGGTTATTGGGGCAGGTACGGGCTTGTGACGGAACGCGAGCGCTCCACACCGGGAGAGAGACTCCGGGCTATCAGCCGGTCCGATGTGGTCGCGAACGACTTCAGCTTTCGTGTGTCGGCAGGGCGACCCGTCGGCCGTGCGCGATGGGAGGTGGGTGCCGACATCAATGGCCGCTACGGGCTCGAAGCCCTCGAGAGCTTTGGCGTCGTCGATGAGGATGGAGATCCGTCCATTGATCTGGAGAATACTTCGATAGAGAATGCGAACCGGATCGATGCCGCGCTCTTCACGAGCGCGGAGGCTCTCCTTGGCTCACGCCTCACGGCCGGGTTCGGGGCTCGCGTGGATCGTGTCACGACGAACAACGAGGGCGGTTTCTTCGGGCAACAGTCGACACAAAACACCGCGCTTTCGGGCTATGCTTCGCTTAGACTCGAGATGGCTCGGGGTCTCAGCCTCACCGGTCAGCTCGCTCATGGGTTCCGGGACCCGACCCTCTCCGACAGATACTTTCGTGGCATCAGCGGGAGGGGGACCGTCACGGGAAATCCAAATCTTGAGCCCGAGCACGCGAATCAGCTCGACGCGGCGCTGCGCTACGTTCGCTCCGGCCTGCGATGGAGCGTCTTCGGCTACTACTATCGCTTCACGGATCTCATCGAGCGATATGAGGCCAGGCACGAAGACTTTCTCTTCCGAAACCGGGGTCGAGCCGATATTACGGGCATCGAGCTCGAGATGCAGGCGGAATGGCGTTCCGGCTATTCGCTGGAGCTCGCCGCTCAGCTTTCGCGCGGCGAAACGCACGTGGACGGTGAGCCGCTCGGCGGCATTCCCGTCGAGAGCGCCATCCTGTCGCTGCGGAAGAGTTTCGGCCGCGGCTATGTGCAGGGCCGTGCGCGTCTCTTCGCCAGAGACGAACGGCCGGGTCCGACGGAAAAGATCACACCCAGCCACGGCGTGGTCGATCTGGGCACAGGCTATCGCTTCTCCGATCGATTCGAGATTCGCTTTCGTCTGCGAAATATTTTCGATACCGCCTTTCCCATCAGCCCGGACGAGAGGTCGGTTCTCGCTCCCGGAATCAACGGCGTTGCGGTTTTCGTTGCGGAATTCTGAGAAGGCTGACTTCTAGGGAATGGTGCCGGAGATCGCGCCCACCTGACGCAGGTTGTGAATCGTTGCATAGCTGTAAGCCGCCATGAGGGCGATCCGCAGCGAGAGGGCGAGTTTCGGTTGGCCGGACCGCTTGTGTCTATCCGTCGTCCACCAGACCGCAGCCGGACCGACGACGTGGGTCGCGATGCGCACTCCCCGGCCGGAGGCCACCGGATTGCCCTCCGAAAACCCCTCCGAGAGTCCCCATTCGGTCGTCATGAGGCCGGCGGCCGAGGCGGCGAACATGCCCCATCCCGTCGCTTTGAGGATCGGAGAGCTCTCATCGGCGCCGATCGTATGGGACGCCTCGCTCCCCGGGATCCGAAACGATTCGAGCTCATCCTGGGTCGGTTCGATGGAGGTGCGCAGATCGTCACCGCTTCTTGGCGACGCGGCAAGCTGCGCGGCGAGGATCAATACCGAAACGGATCCCATGGACATCACTCCACCCTCCTGGCGAGTGATGTACCGGTAGTGCAAGGATGATACCGGAAGCCGCGAGGCGCTCAAGCGTCGCGATGACAATGACTTGCCGGAGTCGACGTGGCCTGCGGTGTGGTGTCGTGCCCACACGGGCGGGGGGCAAAAAAGGTTTCAGACGATGTCGCGGAGAACCTCGTCCGGATGTCGAGCGGCATCGACCTCCGGGTAGGCCTTCACGATCTTGCCGTCGCCATCGATCAGGTAGCTAATGCGGTTGGCGCATTGGGCGTCTCTACTGTCGCAGGCGCCGTAGAGCAAGCCCACTTCGCGGCTCGTGTCGCAGAGAAGCGGGAAGTTGAAGTTGAATTTCTCGGCAAAGGCGCGGTTGTCGTCTTCCGTGTCGAAGCTGATGCCGAGAATTCGCGCGTCCTTGTCTTCGTATCTCCGGATTTGGTCACGGAACCCGCAACCCTCCGCCGTTCACCCGGGTGTATCGGCTTTCGGGTAGAACCATAGAACGACGTGCTTGCCGCGGTAGTCCTCCAAACGCACCGTATTCCCCTGATGGTCCTTGGCCTCGAAGCTCGGTGCGTCCTGTCCGGGTTCCAACATGTCGTCTACCTCCGTCCTTCCTAGTTTCCGTTCTCGGCTGCGCTCGGGCCGTCCAGCCGCGGTTCGAACTCCGCCCAGTGAACCTCTTGTTGCAGATGCAATTTGCGAAAGAGCATCCAGGCTCTCATATAGAGCTCGAACTTGCCCGGAAGCCAGACCGTCGCGTCCACCGGACGCCGCTCGAAGCTACCGCGCATGTCGCTGATCGAGCCCGCGATTCCCAACCATAGCCTGACCTTGTCTGTCAGCTCGAACTCGAGCCGGGCGATCTCGAAACTCTGGGTGTCGATCCAAAGCGAGCCCACGCTCTTGTTGAGCACACGGTCGACACGTCTCTCGACGGGGAGCTTCCCGGGTTTCGGTGCGAATGCGAGACGATAGCACGTCGAATCGCCGAGCTTCTCGACCCCCTCGAGAACGGCGTCGAACCGAGAGACGAGGGCCTCGTCGAAAACAACGCGCTCGTCCGAATCGTCGTGTCTCGCGCGCCCCTCCGCGAGCTTCTTTTCGAGCTTCGTCCGACGCTCGTCTTCCTCGCGAAGCTCCTTCTCGTCGAGAGGTTTGCCGTCCTTCGATACGAGTCGTTCGTAGGCGACCTCCGTCAGATGATCGCTACGGTAGCGAAGAACCTCGACCTTGTCGACGTTTCCCTCGTCGTCGAGTTCCTGGACGCGGCTCGTGAGAATGTAGTCATAGCGGGTCTCGTGGCGGTCTTCTTCGTTGTGTCTGTGTGTTTCTATCGCACGTTCGAGAATCTCCTGGACCGTGAGATCCTCGTTCACAGCGAGTGCGGGACCCGTAAACGCCCACCAGACCGCTAGGCAGGCGACTACCGTTCGCGTCGGCATGGAGTATACCGATTATAGCGTGACGTTCGAAACGATCAGACGAGGATGGCGCGAACGCCCTCGACGGTGCGCTCGACGTGCTTCATCGTGTTGTAGGCGTGCGGGCAGAGACGCAGGCCTCCGTTGCTCGCGCCGGCGATCCCGTGCTCTTTGTAGAGACGGTTGAGCACCTCGCGCCGCCGATTCGCCTCGACTTCGAGGATGACGATACCGCCACTCAACTCGGCGTCCATCGGCGTGACGAGGGGAATGCCCAGATCGGCGATGCCGTTTTTCAGTGCCGTCGCCAGCTCGATCACGCGTGCCTCGACCCGTAACCCCCCGATAGATCGGTGGAAGTCGACCGTGGTGCCGACCGCCGCGATACAGGCATCGTCCCGCTGACCGAGGGACTCGAACTTGCGAGCTCCAACGACGTCGGGATCGGCGTCGCCACCCCAGCCCGGGGCGACCACGTTCGGCCAGATCCGCTCGATGTTGCTCGACTGCACGTAGAGGATCCCGGCCTCCTTCGGACCCATGAACCACTTGTGAGCCGAGGCCGCATAGGAGTCGCACCCGATGTCGTGGAGGTTCACGTCGAGAGCTCCCCAGGTTTGGGCGCCATCGAGATGCACGTAGATGCCGCGCTCGTGCGCCGCCTCGACGATCTCTCGTACCGGCAGTCGGATGCCGCTCACGTTCGACACATGGGTGATGGTCAGGACCTTCGTGTTCGGGCTGAAGGCGCGGACGAACACGTCGATGAGCTCCTGAGCGCTCTTCGGGTGCTTCGGCGTCGCGACACGCCGCACGACGAGTCCGTAGCGGGCGGCACGCACGTCCCAAGCGACGTTGTTCGTCGGATGATTCTGGTCCCAAACGATAACTTCGTCGTTCGCGGAAAGGGCCAGGCCGTTATTGATCGTATTGTTGGCCTCACTCGTATTCCGGACAAGCGCGATCTCGTCGGCGCTCACTCCCAGTTGATCCGCAACACTCGCGCGGGCCGCCTCGGTGAGATCCTCGAACTTTGCTCGATTGTGGGAGGAGCAGTCGCGGTCGATATCCTGGGTGAGCTCGGTGACACGCGCGGCGACCGCGCGCGGCGACGGACAAAGGTTCGCCGCGTTCATCGGCACGTTTGCTTCGTGAAACGAGAACTGCGCTCGGACGAGCTCCCAATAGGGCTCGGCCTCGAGCGCTGTCCCCGGAGGAGCAGCCGCACCCGACGCGCAGAGCACCGAAGGAAAAAGGGCCGTCGAAGCGGCCATCTCGAACAGGAATGAACGACGTGAGGCGTGACGTCCCATGGAAAACCTCCTCTTGCGGATCGCCACTATATCAGATCTCCGACTTGATGGGTGGCAGGAGAATCCGGAACAGCGTGGGCGAGATGGTCGCCGTCACGGCGGCGAGAAGGATGGCGATCGCGCGGTCCTCCTCGATGAGCAGACCGAGCTCGACGCCCACCGTGGCGACGGCGATGATGAGGCTCAACCGGGCCGAGAGGAGGACGCCTGCCGCGAGCACTTCCCTTAGCGACAGGCCTCGGAGCATGAAGACGAGGCTCGGAAGCATCTTCACGATGAAGGCGGCTCCTACCACGGCGAGGGCTTTGGTGATCACGCTGAGATCGGCGAGCAGCGTCATCTCGAATCGCAGCCCCACGTTGATGAAGAAGATCGGGATGAGGAAACCATAGGAGAAGCCGTTGAGCTGTTGTTGCAGCAGACCGCGGCTTCGGAACACGAGCGCAAAAACACTACCCGCCAGAAAGGCTCCCAGAATGGGCTCCACGTCGAGTGCCATTGAGAGGCCGACGAAAACGAGCATGAAGGCCAGGCTCGCGCGAATACCGAGCTCTTCGGGGTCGTCGCCCGAGAAGAGTCTTCGGAACCGGTCGGGGTACCACCAGACGGCGAGCCGGAGCGAGCGCAGCACGATCACGATGGCCGCGAAGAGAAACGGCATCTTGAGAAGCTCGGGCCCGAGACCGTGCCTCTGCACGAGGGACAGCAGGGCGACGAGAACGAGCGTCAGGAAGTCCGCGAGAATAGCCGAGATCAAAATGTACTGCCCGAGTCGGGTCGCGGTACGCTTCGTGCTCCGGAGGGTCGGGATCACGAGTCCGACCGACGTTGTGGCGAGCACGAGCGTCATGAAGGCGCCATAGCCTAATCTCATCGCGAACCAATTCGCCACGCCGAGCGTGAGGAAGAAGACGAATAGCAGAAGAAGGAGCCGGGCGCGTCCCTGTCTCTCGAGAGCGCGAAAATCAATCTCGAAACCGGCTAGAAACATCAGGAGAAACAGGCCGAGCTGGGCTAGAAGATCGAGGAGATCGGTTCCGTGAACCCATCCCGTCGCCGGACCGATGAGGACTCCGAACAGGAGCTCGAGAACGACGGCGGGGACCTTGAGCCGGGTCGCGGCGAGTGGCAGAAAGAAAGCCGCCGACGCGATCAAGATGAGGGAGGTTGCCTGTTCCATCTTTATTCAATGCTCGGTGGCCTCTTCGGCTCCCTCGCTGGCCCTCGCTCTTCGCTCGGGCCTCTTACGGCCCACTCGGCCGGGCTCGCGGCAGATGATTCGGTCACCGCTCGCAATAATCGGTGCTCGCTCACTCTTCCATCAGTGTCGCGGGGCCCCACCCCCACGACTCCTCGCTTCGGGTCTCGGCTTCGCCTCGCCCTGCGCTCGGGCTGAGGGCTCCGTTTTAAACCTAATCACTGTTTGCTTTGGACCGACCTCCCCATCACAATCGGGCTCCTCGACCACGGAGTGGGAACATGCGTCATTGGTCTCGGACCGGAACGTTGGTGTCTTTGGTCCTCTTTTTTCCTACGATCGCAACGGAGTCTTCCCAGCGCGGGACGGGATTGACCCTCATCGAAGGGATTCGCGTCGGTCACGAAACGCTCGCGGAGCGTCCGACGGGTTGTACGGTCGTTCTGACAGAGGCGGGAGCGATCGCTGGCGTGGACGTTCGCGGCTCGGCGCCCGGGACTCGCGAGACGGACTTGCTAGACCCGGTGAACTCGGTCGACCGAGTCCACGCCATCGTTCTGTCCGGTGGTAGCGCCTTCGGACTCGACGCCGCCTCGGGAGTCGTTCGATACCTCGAAGAGCGAGACGTCGGCTACGACGTGGGGGTTGCCCGCGTGCCCATCGTCCCTGCTGCGATCCTCTTTGACCTCGGCGTCGGAGGTAAGCCGCATATTCGCCCGGGCGCGGAGTGCGGATACCGCGCGGCGAAAGCGGCCCTCGCGGGTCTCATCCAGGAGGGGAACGTCGGCGCGGGTACGGGCGCGACGGTCGGCAAACTCGCCGGGAGCGGGCGCGCCATGAAGGGCGGAATCGGCACCGCCGCCATCGAGCTTCCGAACGGCCTCGTCGTCGCGGCGCTCGTGGCGGTGAACGCCATTGGAGACGTTATCGACCCATCCACCGGCGCTGTCGTGGCCGGAGTCCGAACCGAGGATGGAACAGGATTCGCCGACGCGAGAAAGCTTCTCCGAAGCGGCGCGTCGACGGGGGGCCGTGTGGGAGCCAATACGACGATCGGCGTCGTCGCGACCAACGCTTCCCTGACGAAGACCGAGGCGACCAAAGTGGCGCAAATGGCTCACGACGGACTGGCGAGGGCGGTCCAGCCCGCCCATACGCCGTTCGACGGGGATACCCTCTTCGCCCTGTCCCTCGGGAGCTGGGAGGGTGACGCGAGCCTCGCAACGATTGGGGCGCTGGCGGCGGAAGCCACCTCGGACGCCATCCTGAGCGCGATACGCCATGCGGAGAGCATTCCCGGATTCCCCGCGTCGAGGGATATCGAGCGAGACGAAGCTCGTTGAATCTCCACCTCGTCGTCGTTCTCGTCTACTCCGCTCTGCTGATCGTCCTGGGCCTCGTCATCGGGCGGCGGGTAACGACGACAGGCACGTTCTTCGTTGCGGGAAGAAAGCTTGGTCCACTGCTGCTCTTCGCGACGCTTCTCGCAGCGAATATCGGCGCGGGCTCGACAGTCGGTGCCGCTGCGCTCGGCTATACGCGCGGGCTGATGGCTTGGTGGTGGGTCGGATCCGCGGGGATCGGTACCCTGGTGCTCGGCTTGTGGATAGGACCCCGCATTTGGCGCGTGGCGGTGCTGCACGACCTCCACACGGTGGGCGACTTTCTCGAGCTGCGCTACGGCGCGCGCGTACGAGGGCTGACCTCTTCCGTGCTGTGGATCGGGACGCTCTTCGTGCTGGCAGCCCAGCTTCTCGCCATCGCCTTCATGCTCGAAGCGATTGCCGGTGTTCCGAAGACCTATGGGTGTTTGATTGGTGGCGCCGTGATGACGTCCTACTTCACTGCCGGCGGGCTTCTTTCCTCTGCCTGGGTCAACCTCGTGCAGCTCGTCGTACTCTTTTTGGGATTCGCCCTCGTGCTCCCCTTCGCTCTCGATTCCGTCGGCGGATGGAGCGGGCTTTCGAGCTCTGCGGCCAGCATCGATCCGAGCTTCGTGGACGTTTGGCAGGGTGGGCTTCCCGGCGTCCGCTACATGGCACTCCTCGTCCCCGCGTTTATGGTATCCCCGGGGTTGCTTCAGAAGGTCTACGGTGCTCGGGACGAGCGCACGGTCAAACTCGCCGTCGGACTCGCCGGCGTTGCGCTTCTTATATTCGCCTGGGTGCCTCCGATCCTGGGAATGGTAGCCAGGGTTCACCACCCGGACCTACCTAGCGCGGACCTGGCTCTTCCCACGCTCCTCGTGACACGCCTCCCGCTCGTTCTGGGCAGCCTCGGTCTCGCGGCGATCTTTTCAGCGGAGGTGAGCTCGGCGGATGCAATTCTGTTCATGCTCGCGACCTCGCTTTCGAAAGACCTCTACCAGCGGTTTCTGGCTCCGGAGGCGAGCGACGGAGAGGTGCTTCGGGTGGCACGGCTGGCGGCGGTCGCCGGCGGATTGCTGGGGGTTCTCCTCGCGCTCGCTTTCGAGAGCGTGATCTCCGCTCTGACCGTCTTCTATTCGATCTTGAGCGTGACTCTCTTCGTTCCTGTCATCGCAGGACTCCACACCCGCCGCGTCGGGGCGCCGGAGGCCCTCAGTGCGATTTGCTCGGGAGTCCCTGTGCTCCTGGCCGTCCATTTGAGCACGCGGGGGGCGGGATTCGGAATCTTCAACCCTACGCTCATCGGTCTCGGGGTGAGTGCGGTCGCCTTTGCCTTGGTCATGAGCAGGCGTGCTTCAACGGAGCAAGCATGAGCTTGGATACTTCGATGTTTCGTTAAAGATAAAAGAGGCTGCCGCGGGCGGGGTGGCCGGTCGCGCGGGAGACCGCCTCCACGTAGAGAGCCACCTGCTGCCGGTAAGAATCCTGCGAGAGCTCGGCTCGCAAGTCGGTCTTGAAATCCACGACGGTCCAGGGCTCCTGGGAGCTTTCGCGGAACACCAGGTCCGGAACGCCCTCCACGAGAACCCCCTTCGAGTCGCGATGCACGAGGGGGGTTTCCCGATGATACTCCCGTGCTCGTCGCACGCTCTCGAAGAGCGAGTGCTCGAGCGCGCGTGAGACCGCGCGGGCGGCCGCGTCGATCTCCTCCGATGGGTTACCGAGAACGCGGCCGAGACTCGCCGCGAGCGCCGCGATGGCCTCGTGGCTCGTCTCGAGGGGTGTTCGGGCCAAAACCTCGTGGACGAGAGAGCCGAAACGCTTTCCGGAGGGGCGGTTGCGATCGCGGTCCGAGACCTCGAGCACGTCGATCTTCGAAGCTCCGGCGAGCTCGAGCTCTCCTCGCTCGACGAGCCCGGTCACCGTATCGACACGGTGGGTCGGCGCACCCGCCCGATCGACCCGCTCCTCTCGCTCACGCGACCAACGCAGGTGCTCTTCGGAACCAGAGCTTGATTCCCGCTCGGCACCCGGATCCGACGGAGCCTGCAGAATCCAGTGGCGACGAAGCCCGGGCTTGGTCTTCATGTCGAGCTCGAACAGGCTCGGATCCCACCATACGACCTCATGCCGGCCAAGCATCGGCTTGTGTAGTCCAGGTCGAATACCTTGGCCCGGCAACGTGCGAGCGCGCGCGGGCCGGTCGAGCACACACTCGTCGCCAGGGAAACGCGGGCAGCTCGCCGGCACCATAGGCAGGCGATAGGCTCGTGGATTCGGATAGAGGGCTTTCAGGAGGGGCCCGACCCAACCGCGCTCGTGTGGCTCGTCAGCCACGACGGGCACCACGAGCAAATCGCGGGCACGCGTGGCCGCCACGTAGAGGAGTCGCAGACTCTCGGCCGCGTCACGTTCCGACTCGCTCTCTTCGTGATCGAGAAGCTCCCACGGAGAGTGTCCCCCGAGACGCAACGCGAATAGTTGGCGGTCGGGATCCACGTGCCGTGAGGCTCCGAGCGAAAAAGAGCACGTGATGTCACAGAGGATGACGACGGAGAACTCGAGCCCCTTGGCTTTGTGAACCGTCATCAGACGCACGCCTTCGACACCGTCCTCGATCAGGGGCTGCTCTTGACGCTCCGCGGCTTCGGCTAGCGTGTCGAGCTGCTGGACGAACCCACGAAACGACAGGCCACCCGACTCTTCGAAGTTACGGGCGAGCTGCAAGAGCCGCAGTACATTGGCGAGCACCTGGTCTCCAGCCTGCCACAGTGCGAAGCCGGCCTGAGAGCGCGTCGCATCGAGAAGCTCTCGAATCGTGAAGGCGATCGGGCGGTGGTTTCTTCCCTTGTGAAGGCGAGAGAGAACGTCCATTGCCCCACGAACCGAGGCGTCTTCGGAGACGAGGTTGGGACCTGGATCGCGAAACGGGTGCAGTGAGCCATGCCGCGCCCGATACAGAAACAAGCTGTCGTCGGAGAGCGCGAAGAGAGGCCCACGAAGCGTCGCGAAGACGGAGAGATCGTCATCGGGACGCTCGATGGCCGTCAGGGCGACCCGCATCGCTTCGATCTCCTCGCGCTGGTGAAAACCCCGTCCGCCCACGAGCACGTGAGGGATATCGAGTCCCTGGAGCGCCTCGACGTAGGGCTGGGTCACGGAAAAGTGCGAGCTCCGGAAACGGCGGAACAAGAGGCAAACGTCGGACGGCTCGACGGGACGAGCCTCGGTCTCTCCGCGCGAAGTGACCCGCCAATCGCTCTCCTCGACGAGCCAGCGGATCCAGGCCGCGACCGCGCCCGGCTCGGAGTCGCGGATGGAGAACTGGGTGAGGTACCCCCAATTCGAATAGGGGCGCGGGACAGGTAGGGCCACGATGGAAGGCTGGCCCGGGATCGATTCACGGCTCTGGTCGAGAGCGACGTAATCCGCCTGATGGTTGCTCGCCGTTGGTTTCATCGCGTCGAACATCGCTGCATTGACGATTTCCTGGAGCGCTGGCACGGAGCGAAAGCTCACCGTGAGGTAGACAGGTTTCGCTCCGGAAGCGATGAGCTGCTTTTTGATCCGCTGGTAGAGCGCAACGTCGGCACGACGGAATCGATAGATGGACTGCTTTGGATCCGCGACGATGAAGAGCTTCCCTTGCATGGGGCGCACCTGTCGCCAATCGTTCTGGTCGGGGTCGTCCGCGCTCAGCAGCAAGAGAATCTCGGCCTGGAGCGGATCGGTGTCCTGGAACTCGTCCACAAAGAGGTGGCTGAAACTCGACTGGAGCTCAGCTCGAAGCTCGGGATGGTCTCGAATGAGATCGCGCGCGCTGACGAGCAAATCCAGAAAGTCGACCACGCCACGCTTCACTTTCGATGCCTGGTAAGGCTCCACGAGCTCACGGAGCTCTTCGTGAAGGAAGGCGGCGAGATCGGCGCCCGCGCGCTTCTTGAAGTCGGCGAGCGTCTCCCTGAGCGCCTCGCGTTCCGCGAGCAGCTCTTCTCGCGAAATGCCCTCGCCGTAGAAGCCACGGCCCTTCCGCTTGCCGAGTTTTATGGCGGGGAGTTGATGTTCTAGCGCGTCGTAGTCGCGTTTCCCGCTGACTTGCTCCTGGCTGCTCAGGTCTTGAACGAAGCCGAGCAGCGTTTCGAAATCCTGCAACAGATAGTCCCTGTCGCTCGCGGCACTCCGGGCGCGTTCCGCGAGGCGCAGGAGGCGCTCGACGAGATCGTCGATCTCCCCCTCACGCTCGAAGTGACGAGGCTGCCACGGCGCGGGGAAGTCCCGTACGTCGAGCAGCGCCCAGCCCGCGCGATAGAGCTCGTCGACCGGACCTTCCTCTCGAAAGGCCTGCTTTCTCAGGATGCGGCGGACTCCTGGCGGCGGATCGGAAAGCTTGGCCGAAAGCCACCTGTCGAAAACCCGGGCGTATATTCGCTGCGTCTGTTCTTCGGTTGCGACCTCGAAGAGGGGATCGACTCCGGCCAGGAGAGGACGTTGCTTGAGGACGTCGGCGCAAAACCCGTGAATCGTGCCGATGTGGGCCTCCTCGAGCTGCATGAGTCCCCGTTCGAGCCGCGAGGTCGGCTCCGGGTTGCCCTCAGCGCGGTGGCGATTCCTTGCGCGCTCGAGCTCACTGCGAAGGCGCAGCTTGAGCTCACCCGCCGCCTTTTCTGTGAAAGTTACCGCAACAATCTTCGCGAGCTCGCCGCGTCCCCTTTCGATGACCTGCACGATTCGGCCGACGAGCGCCGTCGTTTTTCCCGTACCCGCGGCGGCTTCGACCACCAGAGTCTGTTCGAGCTCATCGCGAATGGCCTCGCGCGCGCTCTGGTCGGCGAGAGGCTTCGTGTCACTCACGTGAGATTCCTCAGCCAATTGAGCGGCGAAAGCCTGGGGTCGTTTTGTTTGCGACGAGCGTCGACGTCCATTCTCGGGCCGCACACCGGCAGGTAGTCGCAGTACTTGCAACCGAGGGGGGGTTTTGGGGACGCGGGGAAGAATCCGAGCTCGATGATCTCGTCGAGCCGTCTCTGAAACTCGGATACGACCTCGAGCGCCTCGAGGTCGGGGTATACTGTGCGCTCCGCATAGCCGCCGCGCTGGGTGCAATAGTAGAGCCGTGAGCTCTCGACTTCCTCGCCGGTGAGCGCTTCGTAGGCGAGAGCGTAGAGCACGGGCTGAAGGCTTTCTCCTCCGTTCAAGATGGCGCCCTCGGGCATCCACACCCGACCGCTCTTGTGATCGGTGATCCGGACTTTTCCATCAGCACGCCTTTCGACGAGATCGATGGCCCCGCGAAGACTGAGCCCGCTCTCGAGCGCGGCTACCTCGAGCGTGCTCGCCGGATCGGCCGGACCACGAGGCTTCATGCCGAAAGTAAACTCGCGACGGTAAGGTACGAAGCCGTCTTCTCGGGCCGCGCCGCGGCGCAACCATCCGCGCAGGTCGAAACGGATGCGTTCGAGCTCGTCGCGCCATATGCGTTCGATCGCGGGGGCGAGCTCTTCGTGAAAACGGTCCGCGACATCGTCGAAAACGACCTCGAACAACGCGAGCACGTCATCGATGTTCTCGGGCCGAACCGGGAGCAGTTCCGCCTCGCCGAGACGCTCGAGCACGTGGAACTGAGCGTCGTGCAGAATGTGGCCGCGGGTCAAAGCGTCGAGGTGGGTTATCGACTCGGCCGTCTCCCTCGGACGGAGCCGAAGAACCGCATTGAGATAGAAGCGATAGGGACAGGCCGCGTATTTCTCGAGCGCGGTGACCGAATAGGGACGTTCTCGCAATCGATGCTTTGCCAGGGTAAGACGCGAGTCCTGCGATGGTTCCAGAAAACCGTCGGCCGCGGTGAACTTGCCCGAGCGCCCGCGCTGATATTTGGCGCGTAACGATCGAGCCAGAGCGGGATTCACGTCGACGAGGTAGCGACCGGTTCCCCGCACCTCGCTCTCGGAAGTCTCGCGCTTGAGTGCGTCGGACAAGAACGCGAGGTCGAACTCCGTCGAATCGATGGCGCGAGCTCGGTCGCGCGGCGCTGGCCAGCCAAGACGGGCACCGCTCGAGCTTGCGGCATCGCGCTCGAGCGTCTCGAAATCCGGGAGCTCTCCCGCGCTCGCTCGTGCGACCTCCAGTAGGTAGAAGGACGGAACTTTGGCGCGGCCCTTCGCGAGATCGACGGAGGGGTAGCTGAAGACGATCTTCTTCGAGGCCGCCCCGACGGCGAGGCGGAGCGCGAGCCGCTCACGAGCGATACGGTCTCGCTGGAGCGGCAGTCCGATCGCGAGAATCTCGCGCTCACGATCGAGCAGCAGGGGGTCCTCGGCGATCTTCTTCGGAAACATGCGCTCCGCAACCCCGGGAACGAGCACGACCTCGAACGACGCTCCACGCACGGCTCCGATCGGAGCGACCCAGACTTTTCCGTATCGTGTGTCGGCAGGCTGCTGCGAGAGGAGAGTAAGCCTCTCACTCAAGACGGCGCGCACCTCGAATAGCTCGACGGGTCCGACCGAGCCCATCGGCGCGAGCTCCTTGAGAAGCCCGAGCACGCCCTCCGGACGGGACAGGCTGCGGATCGCGAGTCCTTCCAGAGCGTGGAGCCAGTCGCGCCACGTGGCGCTGGATGGAAGCTCTCCGAGCGCCTCGATCAGAGGCAGGGCGAAACGCCTCAAGTGTCCGAGCTCGGCGCGCTCCCGTTCTTGGGATTCGGCCTCGGGGCTGTCGTCGTCGAGCTCGGACGCGCGAAGCTCGAGCTCGCGATCCAGCCCGATGAGCCGGCGCTCCCAGCGGTCGCGGCCTCCGATGACCGTCGCATCCACGAGGAGCTTTTCCCACCGCCAGGGTGTCCGAAGCCCGCCCTCGATCGACGCCTCTTTCTCCGGCTCTTTCACGAGCTCGGGTTCGGCGAAGAGCTCGAGCTGGCGAGGCTCGACGTCTCTCGCCCTCGGAGCAAGCGTATGTTGGGGAGGAACCCATAGGTGCGGTTCGTCCTCGTCCTCATCCGTTCCGGGACGAGGAGCCCCGTTCGCATCGAGCCGAGGGATCTGAGACAGCGACAGATACTCCGCGAAGCTCGAGGCGCTCATCTCCTCCGCAGCGCAATCGAGAAGTGCCAGAAAGGCTCGCCCGGCGGGGTCGGGCCGTTTGGTGCCGTTCTCGAAGTATGCCGGGACGTTCGCACGGCGGAAGGCGTCCTCCAGCAGTGGCGTATAAATATCCGGTGAGCGAAGGAGCACGGCCATGTCGTCGAAGCGGACGCCCCGGTCCGCTTCCGTCAGCACCGCGCGCACTAGCTCGACCGCTTCCTGCGCTTCGCCCGGGGCGGACAATATCGCGACGTCTCCAGAACGGTCATGGCTCGCCGGTATCTCGTCGGAGAATACGAAGTCCTGGAGATCCCGGATCGCCGCGGTAGTGTCATCAGTCGCGGCGACGTCGCTCGGCTCGCAGCCGAGCGCGTTACGCAGGTGCACAAGACTCGTGCGATCGCCGCTTGGGAGCGTGGCGAGCACCGCGGGTGCGGCATTCGCGACGGCGCGCAGGAATGTTGCTTCCGCCGGGGTCTCGATGGTCACGTCGAGGAGCAACACGGGAACGTCGATCGGTTCGAGCGTCTCCGCCGCGACCCGGAGCACGTGAGCGTGATCGGCGGCTCCATGTTCGCGACACGACGCCTCGTAACGCTCCAATAGCAGGGCCAGGGTCTCCCCGCTCGGTCCCGCCGCCGACAGGATCTTCGCGGTCACGTGGTGCAGTCGACACTCATGCAGCGTGGACGTGAGCGCCCGCACGAGTCCCGGGCCGCCGGCGACCGCGGTGAACGGGCCGAGCTCCTTCTCACGCCGCGCGGCATCGACGACGCGCGCCATGACGGCCTCCTGGCCGAGACGACTGAGGGATGCGATTCCGGCCGCCGCAAGGGTCGGGAGCGCGACACGATAGGCGAGTCGGTCGAGGTGGGCGCGGTGAATTCCGAAAAGCGATCCCCTGGAGGCCGCGATCCTCCGCGTGAAGTGATCCGCGGACTCTTGCTCTTGAGAAAGCAGCAGGAGGTGCGACTGCGGCGGCAATTCTTCGAACCAGGCGCGTGCCTTCTGCAGTCGGGCTTTCGCGGACGGTCCAACAACGAGTCGGCGGTTCAATATATCCAAGCGACCCGAGCATGTTAGTCCCGAACGAGAGTTGAAGCCACCGTGCACCGGTGCTATAGGATGGGGTGTCGCTGGCCTGACACGACCAGCGTGTTTTCATAGATTCGAGGAGGAGAGCCAATGAGGACTCATCGAGCCGTCAGATCGGCACTATTCGTCATCACTATCGGAGCTCTCGCGGTGCCCTTCGTCGGTGCCGGTCAGGAACAGCTCTCCAAAAGGGAGGCTCGCGACTACATCAAGTCGGCGGAAGAAGCCAGCAAGGATGGAGATCTCGACAGGGCGGGCGGTCTCTATCTGAGGGTACTCGAAAGTTTCCCCGAGAGGGGCGACATCCGGTTAGAGGTTGCGCGCATCTACAAGGGCCGCGAAAACTGGGAATACATGGCGAAGACCTACGCCGAGGCCGTCGACTACCTCGAGGATCCCGCCCAGATTGCCGAATGCTGGGAGTCGATGGCGATGGGTTATGCCCGAGTGGCGAACTATCCCAAAGCCGTGGAGGCGGGGCGCAAGGCCGTCGAGCTCAATCCGTCGAGCGCGCAGGCCCATATCGACTTGGCGCTCGGATTGGCGAAGACGGGGCAGATTACCGAGGCTGCCGAGGTCGCGCAGAAAGCTCTCGAGCTCGCACCCGACAACGGCTTCGCCCATTCCACGGTTGGTGAAGCGGCACTCGCAGAAGGCAACTTGGAGCTCGCCGAGTCGTCTTTTCGCAAAGCGTTGGAGCTCGAACCACGCAACGCCGAGGCCCACGCCGGTTTGGCGGAGATCCTCTACGAGAAAGAGGACTACGCCGGTGCTGTGGCCTCCGCGACGACGGCTCTCGAGGTCAACGATCAGTTGACCCGAGCCTACGGCCTGAGGGGCAAAGCCAACAACGCGATGGGCAAGCCTAACGAGGCTTACTCCGATCTAGCCATGGCGATTACCGTCAACGCGAACGATCCGGACGCCAATCTCGCTTTCGCCCAGGTCTATCAAGCGCAGGACAACCCCGGGATGGCGGCTACCTACTACCGCAAGGCCGTGGAGCTGAATCCGAATCTTACCGAAGCCTACGGGGCGCTCGGCGAGATCTTGATCTCGCAGCAGAACTACCAGGCTGCACTCGAGGTGCTGAACGTCGCAATTGAGAAGATGCCCGACAGCGGGAAGATGCAGTACTACCTCGGCCTCGCGCTGGAGAACACCGGACAGACAGATCAGGCGCTCGCCGCCTACCAGAGGGCGACCGAGCTCTCTCCCGACGAGGCGGACGCGTACTATGCCTTGGGCCAGCTGCTCAAGGGCCAGAAGCAGATCGCAGAGGCGCTCGTCGCGCTCGAAAAGGCGGTGTTCATCGATGGCGACAACGCCCAGTACCTGACGGAGCTAGGTGTGATGCAGGTGCAGGAAAAACAGGCCGACGCGGCCATCGCCAATTTGGAGAAAGCGATGTCCCTCTCGGAGGAGAAGGATCCCCAGGCACAGGCGTACTACGGCGCCGCGCTGATGGACAAGCAACGCTATGCGGAGGCGGCGGACAACTTCCAGGCGGCGCTCGACGCCCTTCCCAATTGGCCTTTGCCGTACTGGGGACTCGCGTGGTCGAGCTTCGGCCAAATCCAGAAGGGTTGCCCATGCGGCCCCGAGGACGAAGCGCTCGTGGCCGCTTTGGTCGAGAACGCGAAGAAGGCGGCGGAGCTCGGCATCAACGATGCCCCGCTTCAAGAGCGCGCGGACATTCTCGCGAAGGGTGAGAAAATCAAGTAGGGGCTAGGGCTTGTTGAGAGTCCAGACGTAGTCTCGAAAGCGAATCGGCACCTCGCCTCCGCGCGAGTCGATAAAGCTCGCGACCTCTGCCGTCGCGTATTTGCGAACGAATTCCGCGAGGGTTTCTTCCGAGCCCCTGTACTGTGGGTCCACGAAGTCTCCGCCGTACCAGTCCAGAATCTTCGTTAGCAGCAGCGCATCTTCCTCGATCGATACGTAGTCGACATTCTGGAGGGTTGTGCGCGTCACTCCTTCGAGCTGCTCGTCGATTGCCTCGCCGGTGAAGGCCTGCGTCGGTAGAGGGGGGCACGAGAACGAAGCGCAATTGACGGAAAAGTGGAGCCTGGGATCCCTGAATATCGGGCGGAGGATGTTGTGCTCGATGTTGTCGAGGCTGAGTCGGAACCCTCCGACCGTGTGACGTTCGAGGCCAAAGACGTCGTCGATGTCTCGAATACTGGAAATATCATAGGTCCCATCCGCCGAAACGCGATCGAGAACGGTGCGAATCGTATAGGCGTTGATGAAGAGCACTTCGATCTCTGCAGCCGAAAGGTGCGACAGGTTCGCGGAGGCGATCGAGCCCAAGTAGTCTTCGAAGCGTTCTTCTTCCGTCTTTAGACCCGCGTAGTCGAACCTCCGCCCGTCCATCTGGGCGTAGCTTTCGAGGAGCGCATCCCACGTGCCATGATCGAAAGTTCCGGCACGTTGAGAGACTCCCTCCTCGATATGAGCCCTGATGTCTCCTTCGATCGGTGCGGAGCGGGGCGCGCCACAGGCCACGGAAACGGCGAGGGCGGCAGTCGCGAACGAAGGTGCAATCCAACGCGAATGCATGTCCAAGGCTCCTCCGAGCCCAGCATATACTGAGAGCCACGACGAAAGGAGAGCTTATGAGAAAGAGCGTCGTTTCAGCTTCGCTCATCGCATTCATCGCCACCTCATTGTTCGCGCAGCCATCGCTCGAGCGGCTCCGGGCGGCTGTCGCGGAGATAGTCGAGAATGTCGATGGGGAGATGGGCGTTGCCATCAAACACCTCGAGTCCGGCCAGGCCGTGGAAATCAATGGATCGCAGCGCTTTCCGATGGCGTCTACGTTCAAGGTCGCGGTTCTCGTCGAGCTCTTCAATCAAGTCGATCGGGGGGAGCATCGATTGGAAGAGATGGTTTTCCTCGAAGCAGACGATATCCATTTGGGGAGCGGTCAGATCCGAGAGTATCGAGCTTCGGGAGTCGCGCTCTCGATCGAGAATTTGGCGCTCCTCATGATGCGGATCAGCGACAACTCCGCGACGGACAAGGTTATAGAGCTCGTCGGCATCGACAACATCAACACGCGGCTGCGCACGCTGGGTGTCGAGGAGCTTTCCGTCGATCGAACGTGCCAACGTCTCATCCTGGACCGGCTCGGCATGGAGCCCGCGAAGACGGAAGGGATGAGCTATCGAGAGGTCGAAGACTTTCTGAACGCCTACCAGCCGGAGCCCGGAGAGCTCGCAGAGGCGGCTGCCGCATTCGACGAAGATCCCCGCGACACGTCCACCCCCTTAGCCATGAACAAGCTTCTCGAATCGATCTTCGAGGGACGGGCGGCGAGCGAGGAATCGTGTCGAAAGATGGTCGACATTATGCTGGAGTGCGATACGGGGGAGAATCGAATTCGTGGGTTCCTGCCGGCGTCGGTCCAGGTCGCTCACAAGACCGGCACTCTCGGCGGCACCGTCGACAACGTGGGCATTCTGTTTCTGCCAGAAGGCCGGGGGCACGTCGCCCTGTCCGTTCTGAACAAGAAAATGAAAGACCGGCGTGCCGCGGAGCGCGCGATCGCCCAGGTGGCGCGCTACGCCTATGACTACTTTCTCTTCACCGCGCCGTAGACTCTGGTCCGTTTTGTGGTAGATTAGGGGGCGATAGTGAAGGTAAAATGCTAGCTTGAGAGAGCTAAGTTACGATGTACGAGGCCTACTACGGTTTTCGTGAGAAGCCTTTCAATCTGACTCCGGACCCGAAGTTTCTCTATCTCTCCGTCAAGCACCACGAGGCTTTCGCCCACCTCGAGTTCGGACTCGAGCAGAGCGGCGGCTTCATGGTGATCACGGGCGAGGTCGGCACCGGCAAGACGACGCTCTGCCGCTACTTCCTCGATCGTCTGGACGAGCGCACGGTGAGCGCCTTCATCCTGTATCCGGCGCTCGGAACGACGGAGCTGCTGCGCTCCATCAATCGCGACCTCGGCATCGCGAGCGATTGCGAGACCGACAAGGAGCTCATCGACACGCTCCGTCGGTTTCTGCTCGAGTCACGCCGGGCCGACAAGAATATCGTGCTCGTGATCGACGAGTCGCAGAACCTGTCGCGCGACGTTCTGGAGCAGGTTCGTCTCGTCTCGAACCTCGAGACGGACACAGAGAAGCTCATCCAGATCGTGCTTATCGGGCAATCGGAGCTCAACGACAAGCTCGCACAGGACGATCTTCGACAACTCGAGCAAAGGATCACGGCGCGGTATCACTTGACGCCGCTGAGCCGGCAGGAAATGACGCAGTACATCCGGCATCGGCTCGCCGTCGCGGGCGGGCTCGGCCGGGTCGATTTCACCTCCGGCGCCCTGCGAGTCGTCCACCGCTTCTCCAAAGGTATCCCTCGTTTGATCAACCTTGTATGCGACCGCTCGTTGCTGGCCGGCTACGTTCTCGAGAGGAACGAAATCGACGCGAGACTGGTTCGCCAGGCGATCAAAGAGCTCAACATGCGAAAGGAGCGCTCCTGGTCACGGCGCTTGATCTGGGCGGTCGCGAGCGCTGCCGCGATCTCAGTCGCGGCTCTGGCGAGCCTCGGGGTCGCCAGTTACCAGCGTTTCGAGGAGGGCGGCGCCTTCTCGTTCAAACCTTCAGCTCTGATCGCCAGTTTGCGTGGGCCGTCGTCGCCGGGAGACGTAGCCATGGCGCAGAGGATGCGCCCCGATGAGCTGGCGGAGCACTTCGAGCTGCGACTCGTCACGCTTTCCCGGGATCTTTCGCGCCAGGCTGCTTCCGCCGTTCTTCTGGAACGGTGGGGAATACGTTTGGGCGGAGGGCTCGCAGCGATCTCCGCGCTCGAGGACATGCCCTCCTTGGCCGAGCGGGCCGCGCTGGAGTACTCGGAGCTCGAGACGAGCGTCTCGCAATTGCGCGCCTTGAACATTCCCGCGGTTCTCGAAGTGATGCAACCGTCGCAGGATCTGGTCGTCTTCGTCACGCTCACGAGTCTCGAAGACGATGCCGCCGTCATCTACTTCGCCCCAGGAGATTTTTTCAAGGTGCCCGTCGAGGTTTTGGAGGAGTTCTGGACCGGACGGGCTCGTCTGTTCTGGCGCGATTTCGAGCAACTTCGAGCCGCGGATGCCGGCAGCCAGCTATCCTGGGCCAGGCTCAGACGCAAGACGCTGGGTATGCTTCCGAGCGAAGGTGTCGATGATGCGGCGGTTCTGCACCAAGCGCTTCGGGAGCTCCAGAGGAAGGTCGAAATCGAGCCCACTGGCATCGTCGGACCGGAAACGACGATGGCGATCTATAGCCTCGATGAGACCTATCGGGTTCCACACTTGTTCGAGCCATGAGCTTCATACTCGACGCGCTGAAGAAGATCGAAGAGGACAAGAGACGAGGCGAGGCGCATCAAAGGACCGACGTGCTCGCCGTGGGACATTCGCGCGGCTCTTCGAGCCGCTTCGTGGTCGCCATGGTCGCGATCGCCCTCGCCTCGGCCGCCTTGACGGCGACTTTACTTTTGACGCGTCCTACTAGCCTCGTCGATTCAACCGTCACAGGCGATTCTCCCGGGCCACTGGCGAAGGAGGCGGCCGCGGCGGAACCACCGCCATCCGTGCCCGTGACGAGCTCACCTTTGGCGAGACCGCAAAAGAAAACGTCTCCGCCAGCACCGTCCCCAGCACCGTCGCCAGCACCGGTGGCTACCGATGCGGACCCCGAGCCTGCGGCGGCGTTTCGCCTCGTGGGGAAGGACAGCCCGCGACTGTACCGCGGATACTCGCCCGCGAGCGAGGTGGCCGACGATGGGGCGCCGGGCGAATCGATTGGGGACGAGGAGCCCCTTCCCGGACACTTTCCGAAGCTTGTACTACAGGGCACGTCGGTCATCGACGGCGAGCCAGTCGCGGTCATCAACGATCAGAGGGTATTCGAGGGGGACCACGTCGAGGGCGCTCGTGTCATGGGAATCGAGGAGCGGGCGGTGGAACTCGAGCTCGAAGGCCTTCGCTTCACGATTCGGCTCTAGCAATACGCCCCATGCTCGTCTTCGGACATGTCGCGACTGCCGCGCTCGTGTGTCACGGTGCGGATCGCAAGGCGGACCTACGCTTAGTCGTCTTGTTCACGCTGCTACCCGATATCATCGACAAGCCACTCGGGCTCATCGTGTTTCGAGAGTCGATCAACAACGGCCGGGTGTGGTTTCACTCGCTTCTCGTCAATCTGGCGCTATCCGTTGTTATTCTCGTCTGGCGGCGGTCGACGGTCTTGGTCCTGGCGCTGTGGCTTCACCAAGTCTGCGACAGGATGTGGACCCGGCCCTGGGTTGCGCTTTGGCCTTTCACCGGGGTCTTCGGGTATCGAGACTTTCCGCTCTCGGATTGGGCCCATGGTCTCCTCAATCCATACAACATCATCAGCGATGTGATTGGGCTCGTCGTCCTGGCCTTCCTCGCCTGGCGGTACGAGCTGTTTCGAGCCGATCGTCTCGGCACCTTCCTTCGAAGCGGGTACCTTTTGCGAGTGAGGGGCAAAGCGTGATCGAGCGAGTGGACGTCCGCACCACCGGTCAGGGGCTCTTCGAGATTACCTCGACGGTCCAGGGCGTCGTCGAGGCTTCGGGAATCGCCGAAGGACTGTGCACTGTTTTCGTGCAGCACACGTCCGCTAGCCTCGTGATTCAGGAAAATGCGGACCCATCGGCGAGGCAAGACTTGGAGCGATTTCTTGCCCGACTCGTCCCCGAAGGTGATGCTCTCTATACTCACACCGCGGAAGGCGCCGACGACATGCCGGCTCACGTCAAGAGCGCTTTGACCGCCACGAGCCTGGCGGTTCCCGTGCAGGAATCGCGTCTTTGTCTAGGTACGTGGTATGGCATTTACCTCTGGGAGCACCGCCGCCGAGGAAGCCACAGGCGCCTCGCCATCCACGTCGGGCTCTGAGCGAAGATTTGCCACCGGAATTCCGCTTCTATCCGCAAGTGAGCTTCGTTATTATTTCGTTTGTATTACGCTTAAGATTCTGACAAACTTCAGGCGAACAAACGGGGAAGTAAATCAAGAATGATGCTAACGAAACGCCAGAAGCAGATTCTGAGCTATATCGAGGAGTCCATCCGCAAGGAGGGCTACGCTCCCAGCCTCAACGAGATCAGTCGGCACTTCAATCTTCAGTCGATCTCCACTATCCACAAGCATCTCGTCAATTTGGAGGAAAAGGGGCTCATCAAGCGCCATTGGAACCGGGCGCGCGCCATCGAGGTCGTGTCGTCCGAGCCCAAGCCGGAGGCCCGTGACGTGGCGCTTCAGGGCCTCATTGCGGCCGGGGAGCCGATCGAAGCGGTCCGGGCCAATGAAGTCGTCGCGGTCCCAGAGGACATGATCGGACGGCGGGACGTCTATGTTCTAAAGGTGCGAGGCGAGTCGATGGTGGACGAACAGGTTCGTGAAGGGGACTACGTGATCGTCGAGAACCGTACGGATCCGCGCAACGGTGAAATGGTGGTCGCGCTGCTGAACGGCGAGAACGCGACCCTCAAGAAGTTCTATCGTGAGAAGAGTCAGATTCGCTTGCAGCCCGCGCACCCCACAATGAAGCCCATCTTTGTTCACGAAGAAGACCTGGCGATACAGGGCGTTGTGGTGGGCCTCATGAGGAAGTACGAAAGCAATGAAACAAACGGGAGCAAAGAGAACACAATGACGACGAGCAAGAAATCGATCAACTTCACGGTGGTGCCGCACGAAACCGACGGCGCTGAGCCTATAGAGCGCGTCTATTCGAACTTCTGTGCCGTGAGCCACACGCCCTTTGACTTCACGCTGACCTTCTGCGATATGCAGCCGCTGAGTGAAAAGGACGTCGCAAACGTGCCGGAAGGCGGCACCCAAACGGTGCGTGCGCCGGTCAAGACCAAGATCGTCGTGCCCGTCCAGCTCATTCCAGCCCTGGCCGCAGCTCTCAAGGACAACATGCGCATCTATCAGGACTCGTACTCCAACGTCGGCTGGATCAAGGGCAAGATGGGCGGAAACGTGCACTGAGCTGATGCTGTCGATGCGCGACGTCACGGCTCGGAAAGTCGCCGTCCATGTGAGCGTGGAGCGATTCTTCGAGCGGTTGCGAGGTCACGATCTCGAAGCGCTTGTTTCTCTCACGGAGCGGTTGGATGGGCAGCTCGAGCGGCACGCGGCCGGCTGGACTAGGCCCTCCGCCGATGAAGCCGTAGTCGTGGGCTTGCCGCCATGGGGGAATCGCGCCCGACCTATGGATTGGGCAGCCAAGCTGCGCGACGACCTCCATCAGATGCTCGGCCTCGAAGCTTCCGTCGGTATCGCCGCGACGCGACTCACGGCACGGATGTGCTCCCGCCTGGCACGCCCGCGTGGCATCCTGCTATGGCTTCCCGGCTACGAGGACAGCCTGGTCTCCGGAATGCCGCTCGAGGAGATGGACGAGCTCGTTCCGGCACAGCTCGCTCGGCTTCGAGCCAAGGGAATTCGTACCCTTGGCGAGGCCGCGAATCTCGAGCCCTCCGACGCGAAGGCGTTACTCGGATCGCAGGGGAAAAAGCTCGTTTCTCTCGTGCGTGCCTCTGAGTCGGAGAACGCGGAAAGTCGACTCTCCCAGACGGTGCGCATTTTGGCTCGCCGACTCTCCCGACGTCTGACCTTCTCCGCGCAGAGCGCGCGGGGGCTGGAGCTTCGACTCTTTTACGGCGACGGCGTCGTCGTCGAACGCTACACGCTCTTGCCCCGTGCCGCGTCGCACATCGACGAGCTGCGGGCCGCCGCCTCGAGACTGCTCGACATGGTGCCCCGGCGCACAGAGGCCGTCGTCGATGTAGCGGTCACGGCGACCGGTCTTTGCGCCGTTTTCGGCCAGCTTCCTCTTTTCGGCGCGTCTCGCCCGCGCGAAGTCATGGTTCGGATCGGCCGGTTTTCGTCTTCGTGATTGGCTGCTAGCATGAAGTGAGGCGAGACGATGAGACATCCGAAGACCCTCGCTGGGCTTGCAATTGCCCTTGTTCTAGTCGATCCCCCAGCGGCACTGGCCGACAAGATCGAGGGAATCGTCTGGGACGTCGATCCCCTCGTTGTCGAGGGGATAATGGTGGTCGTGTCACCCTCGACGAAGATCGAGCGCAAGCACCATCCCAATATCATAGAAGCCGAGATCCGCATCGGCTGGGAAGTCAAGGTCGAGGCGAGTCCGACGGAGAGCGCTTCCTCGCCAAGAAAATCAAAGTGAAAACGGAGCGGAACGACGACACCGATGTAGAGAGTTATATCGAGTCGGTTTCCGAGTACACCTTCGACGTCGAGGGGCGCCGGGTCCGATGGGCCGGAGTCAGAAAGGACGAGATTCACCCCGGTTTGCTCTTCAAGGGCGAAGGCGTTCTCCTCGACGACGGCAGCGTCGAGCTCGAGAAATACGAGATCAAAGATGCCCTCGTCGACGACGGCGAGCAGAAGTTCCTCGCGCTCGCTGCCTCGGAGCTCGAGGAGATGAAGCGCGGACTCGATTTCTATGAGGACCGACTGTTTCAAGAATACGTCGCTCGGGTAGGACACGGCCTCGTTCCGGAATGGGTAGACCGAAACGCCCTCGCTTTCAACTTCAGCATCATCAATGACCCCGACCTCAATGCCTTCGCGCTGCCCGACGGTACGATCGTCATTCACACCGGAATTCTCGCGACGCTCGAGAACGAGGCTCAGCTCGCTACGGTGCTCGGGCACGAGATCGCTCACGTCGTTCACAAACACGGATATCGAGGCTATCGCCGCGCGCAGAAGATGCAATGGTTCGCGGTCGGGGCAGCCATCGCGGGCGCGGCCATTGACGCCGACCGGGAGGCTTGGGAGGGGCCCTCCTGGGCGAACACGCTCCTGCAGCTTGGAGCCACGCTGAGCCTCTCTGCGGCGATCAACGGGCATGGGCGTAATCAAGAGGATGACGCGGACCGGATCGGCCTCAACTATGCCGTCGATGCGGGCTACGATCCCTTCGAAGCACCTCGGGGATCAGGATGCCGTATCCAATTGGTTCTTTTCGAACCACTCGACGCATCGGGCACGCATCAGCAACTTGACGCAAGAGATCAATCGATACCACCGCGGGCACCTCGACCCGGAGATCTTGAACCGGAACGAAGAGGAATACGGCCGGATGGTAGCGAGATTGCGCCGGCATAACGCTGTCCTGGATTACGAGCGCAGAGAGTATCGGAACGCGGAAAAGGCTTTTCGGCGAATCCTCGAAATTCAACCCGGTGACGCGACGTCGCACCTGTACCTCGGAAAGATTCTTTGGGATACGCGAGGGATGGCCGGCGCCGACGATGCATTGGCGGAGCTCGACGAGGCGATTCGACTCGATGCGACTCTGGCCGACCCCTATCGTGAGAAAGGCTTCGTCTACTACAGCCTCGGATATCGTGAAAGTGCCGTCGAAGCATTCGAACGCTATGTCGATCTCGCGCCCACCGCCGAGGATGCTGCGGAGGTTCGAGGCTACATCCGTGACCTCTCCCTGTAGGCCGAAGACACAAACCTGTAGGGCGGCTCCCACAGGAGGCAAAGGCTACGTATAGCATAACTGACACGCCTTGACGTAGTTGCGGCTTTGGCCTGGCACCGCCAATTGGGTACGCGGTTTGCATAATTGGAGTGCCAGGAGGATCCGATGCCGGATCGCAGGAAACATCCGCGAATCCCCGTAGAACACTTGATGGAGGCTCGACTCGTTGCCGGGGAGGTCGAGTCTGTGGGACGGGTCATCGACCTGAACAATGCCGGCGCTTTCGTCGCAACGGATCTGGCGCTCGAGCAGAACTCGAGCCTTCAGGTGGAGCTTGCCGTTCCGGGGGTGGAAAAATCGCTTCCGTTGAAAGCCGTCGTGGCGCGCCGCATGGAGCTGGTGGAAGGTCAGCACCACGTGATTCCTGCCGGCCTCGGACTCGTCTTCATGACCGAGAACGTGATGGAGCGCTCCTTCATCCAAATGGCGGTGCTGGAGGCCCTCAAGGCCAGCTTGAGGATGACCAGGTCCAAGATGTCGTCGTCTGGGTCGGCAGCGGGGGGCGTCGCAACGAGCTAAGAGGGCAGTCCCGTGATGCGGATGCCCGTCGACTTGACGCCGTAGCGCTTGTTGACTTTCAGTAGCAGGCCCGTGAATGATTCCGCGACGCGCGCATAGTTGAGCGGGCCGGCCATGACTCCTCGCAGGCCAGTCTCGTTCACGAGCGTTCTCGCCTCTTCTCCCGCTTCGAGCTGCTCGAAGAAGATGAGAACATCTTCTTCGTGCTCCGAGCGGTCGTCCTTCAGCACACCCGCGGAGACGGTCTGAAACGCGGCGACAACGCGAGCTTGGGGCAAAGCTTCCGCTACCTCTTCGGCCGCGGATCGCCTGCCCATGGGTGAAGGCGGCCAGGCGATCGTGGCCGTCAAGACGAGCTTTCCGGAGAGCTCGTCCGCCATGCTGGTCAAAGTCTCGATATGCCCGTCGTAGGGGAGCGTCGAGACGATGATCTCGGAGCTCCGCGCGGCATCCCGATTCGACATGCCTTCCAGTCGCGACGCGGCTGAAAGCTCCCTGCTCAATTCTTCCGCAGCCGCACGACCGCGCTCCTCTCTGCGGGAACCAATGCGTATGGTTCGTCCCGCCCGTGCCCATCTTGACGCCAGCCCGCGCCCTTCTTTGCCGGTACCGCCCAGAATCGCAATGCTCACGCTCATCGCCTCCGTTTCATCGAAAGAGATCCCGACCGGGCTCGCGGACAAGGGCTCGCGCGCTGCCGGTGGCAGGAGAGAAAGGGTATCCGCGGATCAGCGCGACGGGCACCCGATCCAGCTTGCCCATGACCAGCTCGGCCGCCGCCGCGAGCTCGTCCGCCACTGCGATGACCGTCGTCGCGAGAGGCCTGCCTTCCGAATCGGCCGCGCCTCGATAATCGACCAGAGGCTCCATTCCGGAAACGCCGATAGCGACGTTCGTGACACCCTCGCGCCACGGCCGCCCGAAGGTATCGGACACGATGACGGCGATCGAGGCGCCCTTTCGCAAAGCGATGGCCCGCCGCAGCTCATCGGCGGAGCGGTCGGGATCGAGGGGCAGCAAGCTCAGGGTTTCGTCGCCAGGCACGTTCGAGTCGTCGACCCCGGAGTTCGCGCAAACGAAGCCCTGCCGCGTTTCGGTGATCAGGAGCCCGCGTTCCATCTTGACGACGCGCTGAGCCTCTCTGAGGGATACCTCGACAACCCGAGCATCCTTGCCGTGAGATGCGGCGAAGCCCTGCGCGAACGGGGAGGGCTCAATCGAAGAAAGGGAAACGAGCTGTCCCTCGGCCTTCGAGATGATCTTCTGTGTCACGACGAGGACGTCTCCTTCGGCTATTTCGAGGGTCTGTTGACGGGTAGCTTCCAAGACGAGGTCGGCGATATCGTCGCCCGGACGTACCTCCGGCAGTGAAGTGATGGCATGAATCTCGATTGGTTGATTCATCATCAGGACGATCGCGTTATTGGGACGAGCCCGTCGGTTGCGTGACGCGCTCTTCTGTCTCGACCGTGAACTTGCGGTAGTCATCGTAATCGACGACGACTCTCTTGTGATAGCTCTTCAGGAAATAGAGACGCGCGTTCAAGAAGGCCTCGACGCGATCGAGTAGCCACAGTCCGTCGACGAGACTACCCTCCGCGACAACTTCGGACCCCTTCGAGATCCTCCCGAAGATGCCACCGAGCAAACGTAGATCCTCCCGAAACCGCAAATGCACACGAGCGAGCTGGTTGCGCTCGGGATCGACCCAGAGCGTGCCCTCCATCCGTGCCAGTATCTTGGTGGGGCGGGAATGCCCCTCGTAGCCGGACCTGGGTCGAACATCGAAAACGCGGAGAACGACTCCATTGGAGGTGGCGTCCTGGCCGCGCTCGAAAACGAAGACCTCAAGCGCTTCCTCGAGGCGCGACTGATAGCGCTCGATCCTGTCCTGGATCTTGTCTTTCCTACGCGAAGCTTGCTCCTCGGGTGAGAGGCGCATGTGCTCTTCGAGAAACTCGCGCAACTTGCGTTCCTCGCGGCTCTCCTCCTTCTGCGAGAGAGGCTTGCCGTTCTTGGCCACGAGGCGTCGGTACTCGCCGCCTGGCCCGGGAGTGACGAGGAAGGTCTCGCTCCTTTTGGCACGGACCGATCCGTCCTTGTGAAGGTCACGGGTCGTCGTCCGTTTCCGGAAAGCGTAGGCGCGCTCCCACTCGTGACGCTCGGGTTGGAAATCGATGACTCGACGTATCAGCGAGGGCGCCTCCTCGGTATCGGGCACTGCTGGAGCCAGGAGGAGACGAGCCACGAGGAGGGACGGAAGTGAACCAGCCATCAGGGGGATGATAGGAGAGCGTCGAACCTCCCGCAAGGAGTTGTACATTCGGTGACTCGTTGCTAAAATGATGGTAACTCTAAAACTGCATAGCTTCCATGCGCCGGACCCCCCACGGCCTGCGCGCAACACCTCTGAGAAAGAGGAAATGAGCCGTGTTGAAGCAGCAGCTCAGCAGGCTTTTGCCTACGTTCCAATCACTGAGCACCGACGAGAAACGGATCCACGAGCGCGACCGGATTTTTCGATTCTTTCGATTGAACCTCGAGCCTCGTGAGGTCGAGTACCACTGGCAGCGCTTGCTCCTGCACCAGGCGAGATTCCCCGCGCCTCAGGGCAGGCGAGTCGACTTGCGGACGGCTGCCTTCGACTACTTCCTGAACGAGACCGATCTTCTCGTCGAGCCTCTCGTCATGGAGCGGGAGGCCTTGAGGCAGACGGAGCTGATGGCCTACTTCGACCACCTGACGGGGCTCCACAACTACGCTTATTTCGAAAGTGAGATCAAGACGGAAGTCGCGAGGGCGAAACGCTATCAAACCTCGCTCTGTCTCCTGCTCGTCGACCTCGACGGGTTCAAGCTGGTCAACGATACGCTGGGGCACCTGACCGGGAACGACGTCTTGAAAGAGGTCGGCCAGGTTCTCCAGAAACGGTTGCGGTCGAGCGACCTAATCGCGAGATTCGGCGGGCACGAGATCGCCGCATTGCTCCACCGGACCGATCCCGACGACGAAGTCGAGCTCTTCGAGCTCGCCGACAAGGCCCTCTACCGTGCCAAACGGGCCGGTGGAAACCGCGTCATCTACGCGTCCTGATCGCCCCCTTACTCAACAAGCGGATAGTCGGGCCTGGTGAAACGGCTCCGAACATCTCGCGCCAGGGATAGAGCGCTCCAACCGACGAAGCCGGCGATGAGCATTGCCGCGAGGAGGGGTCCGCCCCGCCGGGAGGACTGTCGGACGCGCTCGATCACGAAAGCGAGGGCGACGACGAACAGGGGGAGCACGACCAAGTCGTCCTTCGAGAACTGGAAGATGTGCGTCGAGCCCAATCCTGCGCGAAGGAAGTTGAGTCCCAGATAGGTTCCGACCGTTGCCACGATTAGCGAGGCCGCGAGCGGGCTCGACTTCCGACGACGCAGCATGAAGACGGACGAAAGCGCGAGGATGCCGAAGAGCGAGCTGTAGAACAGCGCGAGGCGGTGGGCTGCGATCGAAATCGCCGCAACGGGAGTCAAAGTGAAGTCGATGAGCTGGCCCATGGTTCCTGTCCCGCTCTCCGAGGCCATCTCGCCCGTTCCGGGAAATAGTTCAGGAACGTATTGCCAGTAGAACGCTCCGATTGCCACTATCGCGCCCAGAAGCGCCCAGGCGGCGATGATCGTCGCGCGTCGTTTCTCCGCCGAGCCCGCTCCCAGGACGATAAGAGCGAGGCAGAACGATGGCACGAAAAGCCCGAGGGTGAGCGCGCTGCCGGCGTAGGAAAGGAGCGAGAACGAGACGAGAACCGCGAAGCCGGCGGCGTAGCGTGGCCGCTCGATTCGGTCGAAGACATGCACCAGATAGAGCACCGTCAAGCAGTCCCAGAAGTGACCGAAGAGCGCGGCATAGGAGGCCACGGCCAGGCGGAACGCGAGTACTCGCGCCGTCGCGTGAAGAATCGACGCGAGGCCGGCGACTCGCGCAGGGACACCCAGCTTCGTGGCGAGAGCGAAAACGAACATCGCTTCGACAGCGGCGAGGGTGGTGGGAAGAAACTTCATCCAATCCTCTACCGGAAGCTGCAGGAGACTAAAAGGATAGATGCTGAGATAGAGCAGGGGAGGATAGGGAAAGGCCACCCAGCGATCACCGAGGTACTGAAGACCCAGCAAGTGCCGGTGCTGGTTCGCGATGTGATTCGCAAAAAAGCCTGAAAGGCCTTCCGTCCAGATGATCGAAACGAACTTGGAATGGGTGCGCACGTCGGGATAGTAGAAGTCCGGATGAAACAGCGCGAAGAGCCGGATGGCGAAGCCGACGAAGACGGCAAAGAGAACCCAACGCGCCACGGGATGGGCGAAAGCCGAGGTTCGGGAGCCCGACCGCAAACGGTAGAAAACGACGAGCATCGCCGTCGCGACATGCGCTCTAAGGCCCAGCGTCGAGGCGGCGTGCACGGGCCAGAATTTGTGGGCCGCGACCAAGGCCGCCATGGCGCAGGCAGCCAGGAGGGCCGAGATGAGCGCCGTCCTCCGCCCGAGACCTGTGAGTCGCGGTACGAGATAGAAGGCGAGCACCCACGAAAGAATCCAGCTCAACGCGCCGAAGCTAGGCCGGATCGCGCCGAGGCGGCGCGCCGGCCGGATCGCCATCCAGTCGAGAGCGAATCCTAATGGACGAGAGTCCTCCGACCGGGCGAGGAGGAGGAGCTCGAACGGCCCGGCCCCCGGACGAATGGCGCTGAAGGTGCGGAGGGTGAAATCCTGTTGGGACACGACGAGGGTCTCGAGTGGCTCACCTTCCAGGAAGAGGCGAATCTCCGCGTCGAGCGCGATGTGGCGTTTGTATCTCAGCGTGACGTCGTAGGGACCGTTCAAATGAAAAGGAAGGCTTACCTGGGAACGATGGGTGGTCCAGTGGATGAGCGTCGGTTCGTCTATCTCGAAGTCTTCACGAAACCCCTGTGCATAGCGGGAGTCGTTCGGTCCGAAATCGACAAAAAGATCCGAAGGAAGCTGGAACGCGAGTAAGACCGTTGCGGCGGCGAGAAGTAACAGAAGGCCGACGTCTCGGACCTCCGAGGTCATGCTCTAATTGGCTTCGGTTTCGGGCGCTTCGCCGTCGGCCACGAGGCTCGCCATGTAGTAGTCACACACCCCGCTGCGGAAGAGTTTCTCTTCCGCTACGCGGAAGTAGGGTGTCAGGAGTCTCCGATATTCGTCAGCAGGCCGGATGTGGCGACCGTTCTCGGCCCAGTGGAGGAGGTGTCCGACGAGATTGAGGCTGGATTCCGTGGGTATGTCCTCGATGACGAGAGCGCGGCCTCCCGGCCGCAGAACCCGCTTCAATCCTCGAGCGACGGAGCTGACATCGTCATCTCCGAGATGATGGAGCAGTCCGTAAACGAGCACGTCGTCGAACGAGCCCTCCGCGAATCCGAGAGCGCGGGCGTCCTGCACCTCGAAGGCCCCTCCATAATTCTTGTTCGCGTATTCGATGTAGTTGGGGTTCAAGTCGATCCCCGTGTAGCTTTCGGCCATGAAGAGGTCGGAAAAGGCACCTGGTCCGCAGGCTACGTCGAGGACGCGCCGGCTCTCCCCCGATCCCAAATAGCTCTGAATCGTCTTCCGGATGACCGTGAAATTGGCCTCGAGCAGACCGCGGGAGAAAAGAAAGAAACGTGGGTAGTTCGAAAGTTTTTCGATGAGACTGTGCAGCATGATTATTCCGGCGCGATCTTATCCCAGTTAAGGACTAAAATGTCGGGAACGGAAGAACCATCATGAGCAAACGAAATCCAAGGTCACGTGGGCTCGTAATCGGGGCTGCGTTTCTTACCTTCGGATGTCAGGTCGGTGCACAAGCGCCTGAAGCGGAGCGCGGGCCCGCTCCCGTCATCGCCCCTCAAGAGTCCGGCGTTGAGCTCGAGCGACGGGTCATGGAGGTCTTCGAGAATGCCGGGCCGGGAGTCGTGAACATCACGAGCCGAAGCATCTCCTACGATTTCTTTTTGCGGCCCATCCCCCAGGAAGGCTCGGGGTCCGGCTTCGTCTACGATCGCGAGGGGCACATCGTCACGAATTTCCACGTCGTGGGAGGTTCCCGGGAGCTCTTCGTTACGTTCTTCGACGAGAGCCGCGTTCCAGCGACGTTGGTGGGAGCCGACCCGTCCAACGATCTGGCCGTCATCAAAGTCGAAGTAGCTCCAGAGCTACTTCGAAGAATCCCCCTTGGCGACTCCGAGAGCCTGAAAGTCGGCCGATTTGTAGTGGCCATAGGGAACCCCTTCGGACTTCAGCAAACCCTCACGACGGGAGTCGTGAGCTCGCTCGGGAGAGTGATCGAAAGCCCCGACGGGCGTTTCATCGGCGAGATCATTCAAACGGATGCCGCCATCAATCCCGGCAATTCTGGCGGGCCGTTGCTGGATCTCGCCGGCAATGTCGTTGGTGTCAACTCCGCGATCATCAGCCCGAGCCGCGCCTCGGCCGGTATCGGTTTCGCGATCCCGGAGCGGACCCTCCGGCGCGTCGTCCCCGATCTGATCGCGAGAGGGCGCTACGCTCATCCTTGGCTTGGTGTGGCGCTGTTGACCGTGAGCCCGAATCTGGCCACTCGACTCGCTCGCGCCGGGGTGCGGACTCCCGGCGGGGGCGGGGTCGTCGTGGCCGAGGTCGTACCCCGCGGCCCGGCGGACGCCGCGGGAATTCGCGGACCTCGTCGCATGGGACTGCTGGGAAACCTCCGTATCCCGATCGGGGCCGACTACATTCTGGCTGTCGAGGGAGAGCCAGTTCGCACGGACCGCGATCTCACCGTGCAGCTCGAGACCCGGCATCGGGTCGGTGAGGAGGTGCGGGTCACGCTGTGGAGAGATGGCGAGGTCCTTGAGGTACCGATGGTGCTCGGACAGCGTCCCGAGTAGAGCTCAATCGCGCTAACGAAGAGCTTCCCCCGCGACTCTCGCAACCTGGCTAAAGAAGCGCGCTCCGATGGGCAATACGTCTTCGTCGAAGTCGAACTTGCTGGAGTGCGCCGGGTGACCCTCCTTCCCGGGCGCTTGCGATCCAAGCCGGACGTAGCAGCCCGGTACCTCCCGAATGTAATAGGCGAAGTCTTCGCCTCCCATGTTGGAAGTATGCAGGGGCACCGCGTTCTCCTCGCCGACCACGGCAGCGGCCGCGCGTCGCCCAATCTCGGCCATCTCCGGCGTATTGACGACAGGCGGAGTACCATTCTGGACCTGGACGGAAATCTCCACGTTGTGGAGCCGGGCGACGGATTCGCAGACGCGGCGAAGTGACGTAACGAGGTGATCCCGAACGAACTGCTCCTGGGCGCGGACGGTTCCCTCCAGGAGGGCGCGACCGGCAATGACGTTCGAGGCGGTGCCGGCGTCGAAACGTCCTACCGTCACGACGGAAGGGTGGGCCGGGTTGACTTCGCGGGATACGATCGTCTGGAGCGCCATCACGAGAAGACTGCCGACGACGACCGTGTCCACGCTCTCGTGAGGTCGCGCGGCGTGGCCCCCCTTGCCCGAGATCTCGATGTGAAACGAGTCGGTAGAAGCGTTGACGGCACCCGCATGCGTCACGATTTGCCCCGTTTGGTACTGTTGATCGACGTGCCCCCCGAAGATCATGGCGACTCCGTCGAGCGCACCCTCTTCGATCATGGCGATGGCTCCAGCGCCCTTTTCTTCCGCGGGCTGAAACAAGATGCGGACAGGCGCGGGGAGCTCTCCTTCCTTTGCGAGGAGCTCGGCTGCTCCGAGGACCATGGTCACATGTCCGTCGTGGCCGCAAGCGTGCATGATGCCTTCGTTTTGCGAAGCGAACTCGAGGCCGGTCTCCTCGTGGACCGGCAACGCGTCGAGGTCTGCCCGCAAGGCTACCCTTGGGGTTTCGCTGTCCTGATGGCCTCCCGGGATTTCGGCGATGATGCCTGTCTGAGCCACTCCGCGCCGATAGGAGATACCGAGACGGTCGAGTTGCTCGCAGATCTTGGCCGACGTGCGCGTCTCGCGAAACGCGAGCTCGGGATAACGATGAAGATCCCTTCTAAAGTTTATGAGTCCTTTGACGAAAGCAGGGTCTTCCATGACTACAGAGCGCCGACGTCCTGCAGGAGCCGAATGGTGCCGTCCAGATCGTCGAGCTCGCTCAAGTCAATCGCCGGAGTGACGATCTCCGACAAAGGCTTGATTAGAGGATGGGTCTCGACGCCTTCCACGAGGGGGTGCTCGAAGGTCTGCTCGGCGAAGTAGGTCTGGCTCTCGCTCGCGAGCAGAAACCTTACGAAGGACTCCGCGAGAGAGGCCCGGTCTGAGCTCGCCAGGACCCCCGCGCCCGCGACGTTGATGAGTGCGCCGGCTCCGCCCCCGCGGGGACTGTAGTTCCTGACGGTGGCAACCTCGGCATCGGCCCGGTCCAAGTAGCGGAAGAGATAGTAGTGGTTGGTGAGTCCGACCTCGATCTCGCCGACGCGGGTTGCCTCGAAAATGTCGGTATTGTCGGGGTAGTCCTTTACGCCGTTCTCCATCATTCCTTCGACCCAGGCCCTCGTTTTTGCCTCGCCTTCGATGAGGCGCATGGCGGTAACGAAAGCTTGAAAGGATCCGTTCCGGGGCGCCCAGGCCACGCGGCTCCGCCACTCCGGATCGATGAGCTCCAGAACGGAGTCGGGCAGCTCGTCCTCCGGGAGGCTCGCGCTGTTGTAGAGCAAGACGCGAGCCCGGCCTGACGTGCCGACCCAGTGTCCTGACCGGGAGCGGAAGCGCGGTCCCACGAGTTCGAGCATTTCCGAGGGAAGCTCGCGAAGAAGTCCCTCTTTGGCGAGCGCGCCGAGCGCGCCCGCATCCTGACCGTAATAGACGTCGGCCGGGCTCGAGGAGCCCTCCTCGACGATCAAGGCGGCCAACTCGGCCGTGCCACCGTAACGCACCTCCACGACGACGCTATTCGTTTCTTGAAATCGTCCGATCAGTGGCTGAACGAGATCGGCGCTACGGCCGCAGTAGAGGACGAGTTTCGCACCGGGTGATGAAGTTTGGCAGGCGACCGACAGAGTCGCCAGAGACAAAGCCCAGGGAGCGAGATTCCTGATGATGCGCATCGTCGGACCGAAGGTTAGCCCAACAGAAGACCGCGGCGCCAGTACAGGCTCCATGGGAGGTTTGTAGCTTTGGACGCTCATCGCTACGATCTATGGAGATGCACGAAGCAGACTCGACCGCCGAGCCCTACGCTCTCATCGCGAGCGAGCTAAAGCGTCACTTTCCCGCGCTTGCGCGCTGTCACTCGACCTCGGAGCTTCTCGGGCACCCTGTTTATCCATCCATCGAACCTACGCTCAAGAAGATCCTGACCACCGCCGATGTCGGAAGCTTCGCTTCGGCTCACGCGCCGCCGAAGGACCGCTATCGCGTCGTCGCCTGGAACCTCGAACGCGGCATCGAGCTCGAAGGACAGCTCGAAGCTCTGAAGTCGCACGAATACCTTCAGGGTACCGACTTGTTTCTGCTCACGGAAACCGATGTGGGAATGGCTCGGTCGGGGAATCGCGACGTCGCGCGGGAGCTCGCCAAAGAGCTCGAGCTCCACTACGCGTTTGCCCCGTGCTATTTGAACCTTGCCAAGGGTTCGGGCGTCGAGTACGAGGTCGACGGCGAGAACAGACTAGGTCTGCACGGAAACGCCATCTTGAGCCGCTATCCTCTCGAAGCGGCGCGATCGATCCAGCTCCAGAACGGGAAGGACAAGATGGCCGGACGCGAAAAGCGGCTCGGGAACCAGGCCGCGCTCGCGGTCGAGGTCCGGTTTCCCAACAGGCCACTCACCGCGATCGCCGTGCACCTCGATGCGCAATCCCGTCAGGCTCATCGGCGTGACCAAATGCGAGTTATTATCGACGCGCTCCAGGGAGAAGGGGCCGCGATCATCGGTGGCGACTGGAATACGACGACGCACAATTCCTCGAAGGCTTTCTACGCCATCATGGGCTACTGGCTTCGTGTCTTTCTCGGTATCGATCGATCCATTTATCACTACTTGCATCCCTATCGCTGGTTCGAGCGTGAGCTCTTCGGCTTGCTAGAGTCGTCCGGCTTCGACTATCGAGAATGCAACCTGGAGGGTGAGCACACGATGAGCTACGACGTGACGTGCGGCAAGACCCGTCAGAATCTGGGGGAGTGGATCCCGGGCTGGTGCTTCGCTTTCATTCGTTGGGCGCTGAGAAATCACCAGGGCCGCTGCCCATTCAAGGTCGATTGGTTCGCGTCGAGAGCGCTCACGACCGAAAACCCGATCGTGCTACACGAATTTCGTGAAGGAAGAAATCAACCGCTCTCCGACCATGACGCGATCGGGCTCGAAGTGGTGGTCTAGGATCGTGCGGTGAAGCTCGGCTACCGTGGTCGAGCTTCCAGCTGATAGACTCTATTCCAACAAAGCCAAAGGAGATCGGATGAAAGTTGCTGTCATCGAGACCGACAAAGGGAGCATACGCCTCGAGCTACACGGGGACAAGGTGCCCCGCACGTGTGCGAACTTCGAAAAACTGGCGACCGACGGGTTTTACAACGGTCTCGTCTTTCACCGCGTCATCGATAACTTCATGATTCAGACGGGATGTCCGAGCGGTACGGGTACGGGCGGCCCGGGTTATCAGTTCGAGGACGAGTTTCACTCCGACCTGACTCACTCTGGGCCGGGGACCCTCTCGATGGCCAACTCGGGGCCGAATACGAATGGCTCGCAGTTTTATATTACCCACGTCGCCACACCCTGGCTCGATCGGAAACACTCCGTGTTCGGCCGGGTGCTCGAAGGTCAGGACGTCGTGGATTCCATCCGTCAGGGCGACAAGATGGTCAAGGTGACCGTAGCCGAAGAGTGACGAGCTGGCGCAACCCTCGCCGACATAGCGGAGTGCGCCCCGTTTTGTGCGCGCTCGTGATCCCAGAACGAGTCCAGGGAATACATTGGTGCGGAGACGTGCCGTCTTTGCCACCGAGCGATCTATGAGTCGTGGCTCGAAACGCCCCACGCCAGCTCTCGCCTGGAAAGCGACGCCGAGCAGCGGTGCTGGCGTTGCCATGCGACCAACGAAGGACGCCTCGAACGCGTCCAGTGCGAGTCCTGCCACGGCGCGGGTGTGAACTATTGGCCGGCGGAGGTCATGATCGATCTCGACAAAGCTGCGATGGCCGGGCTACTTCGTCCCGCGGCGGCAACTTGTGCGCGCTGTCACGACACGGACGAACCGGGGCACGTCACCGGCTTCGCGATGCCGCCTCGAGCCGAGTGGAGTCAATGGATTCACGACTTGCGGGAGCCCGAGCGATGACCGAATTCGTGTACCCGGAGCGCGTTCGTTTCGACTGTACCCATTGTGGAGACTGCTGCCGCGGATGGCAGGTGATGCTTGGGCCTGACGAAGCGCGGCGCTTGAGGGCTTTGTCATGGCAGGGTCTCGAATCAGACCTCGTGGACGCTTCAGTAGTGACGGACGCCACGGTGGGTGACGGGGCTAAGCGGACCGCGCTTGCACGCCGTCCCGATGGCGCCTGTGTCTTCCTGGGTGTGGATAATCGATGTCGTATCCATCAGCACTTCGGCGAAGCGGAAAAACCGCTCATGTGTCACCTATTCCCCTTCGGGTTCCTCCCTGTTGGGGGTAAGATCGCGGTCGACGTCTCCTACGCGTGCCGCTCGATAAGCTTGGAAAAGGGCGCGCCGGTAAGGGAACGCCTCCCCGAGTGGACGGCTTTGCTCCGGGATGGGTTGAGAGCAGAGACCGGGCATCAATTCTCGAAGAAATACCGGGTTCCCGGCGAGCTCCTGTGGGAGATCGAGCATAGCGTATTGAGCCTCCTTGCGGCGCCGGCGCTTTCGCTTCTAGACCGACTTCGAGCGGTCTCAGACTTCTTAAGCTTGAGCACGACGGCAGATCCTGGAACGGAATCCGCCGCCAAGCTTCGCGAGATCATGATCACGAGCCTCGGGACTCCGAACCGCGAACGCCCGTCGGAAGGGCGGATGGACAAGACGCAGCGCGCCGTATTTCACCACTTGTTGTTTCTTTCCTTGAATCCTACACCAGCCGAAGTCTCTCGCTTGGAGGGAAGGGCGCGCCAGCGCGAGGTTCGGCGCCGGGTGCACGCGGCTGATGGCTTCAAGTTTCCGGAGGCTCGTCCCTGGCTCGATAATGTCGAGATGGAGGCGAGCTATCGGCAGGTTTCGGAGGTCGGCATCGAGTTTCTCGATTCGGAACCGGGACGGGCCTACGTGGAACGTTATCTTACGGCCAAGCTCCTGGGCCAGAGATTCATGCGCGAGGGAGACAAGGAACTCCCGTTTCTGGAGGCCGTGCCGAGATTGCTGCTTCTCGTTCCGATGCTCACTTGGACGGCCAAAGCTACGGCTGCCAATCGCGACGCGCCGGAGATATCCTTTGAGGGCGTGCGTCGCGCCGTGCTTCTTCTCGACCGCAGCTACGGGGGAGTCCGTCTGTCCGATCTCCCCGCGAAACAGCGCAAGGCGTGGCAGTTCGTGCTCCTGGAGACGGACTTTCCCGTGGCGGCCTGCCTGGAAGTCCTCGGAGGGTGAGGTTCGGAGTGCTCGCACTTCCCAATTGGCATCCGTTCTTCGTTCACTTTCCCGTGGCTCTATTCTCGACGGCCGTCCTGTGCGACATCGCCTTGATTGTCAGGTATCGTCACGCGTGGCTCGACCGCGCTACGCTGATGCTTTACTGCGGCGCCGCGATCTCCTCGATGACCACGGCGGTGAGCGGGAAGTTCGCCGCCCATCGTCTGATGCCGGAGGCGACGGCGGAAACCGTGGAGCTCGTCGGTCGCCACGGTGACTGGGCTTTTCTCACCGTGATCCTCTTCTTCGCTGTGACTTTCGCGCGCTTCGACAGCCTTTGGCGGGACCGTTCAAGCGAGCGTCCTCGTGCGCATTCGTTTCGCCTGGCGACTCTCTTGCTCGCTCTGGCGGCGGAGGCAGCTTTGCTCATCACCGCCTCTCGGGGTGGTGCCGCGGTCTATCGTCACGGAGTGGGCGTCGAGGTGGATGAGAGCACAGAAAATCCGAGCGAGTACGAACGAAAGGGAAGGTGAAGAGTGAGGGGAGCTACAGCCGAGGGGACCCAATCATTTCGAAAGCGATCGCTGAAGCAGAATGTTCACGAGGGGCACTTCCGCGAGGTTATGGGTCTCAGCCTGTCCACCATCGGCTTGGGCACCTACTTGGGTTCCTCGGACGAGGAGACCGATGAGCTCTATCGCGGAGCTGTCATCGCGGCGGCACGGCTCGGGTGCAATGTGCTCGACACCGCAATCAACTATCGATGCCAGAGGAGCGAACGGGCCCTGGGCCGTGCTATCAGCGATCTCGCACGTGAGGGGATTGGGCGGGAAGAGCTGGTCGTGGCGACCAAGGTTGGCTACGTTCCATTCGACGGTTCGCCGCCAAGCGATGCCCGCGCCTATCTGCAGGAGAAATTCTTCGATGGGGGAGTTATCGCCGCGGAGGATGTCGTCGCCGGGGGACACGTGCTCGCGCCACGATTCCTCGAACACCAACTCGAGCGCAGTCTCGAGAACATGGGGCTCGAAAAAGTCGACATCTACTATCTCCACAACCCGGAAACGCAGCTCGGCGAAGTCTCCCGAGATGAGCTTGGCCGTCGACTTCATGCGAGCTTCGAGATGCTCGAACGCCTGGTTGGCGAGAACCGGATCAGCTACTACGGAACCGCAACTTGGAACGGCTACCGAACCGCGCCCGACGGCAAGGACTATCTCTCGTTGAGCGATGTCGTTGACTTGGCGACGGAGGTCGCCGGTGAAGGGCACCATTGCCGTTTCGTGCAGGCCCCCTACAATCTCGGAATGACCGAAGCCTTTACGCTGCCCAACCAGACGGTGAAAGAGGAGACGTTCTCGCTTTGTCGGGCGGTAGAGGCTTTAGGTGTCCACCTCATCGGCTCGGCGAGCATCGCGCAGGGGAGATTGACGCAAGGCCTGCCGGATTGGTTCGGGACGCTTTTCAAGGGGCTAAAGAGCGATGCCCAGCGTTCTCTTCAATTTGCACGGTCTACTCCGGGCCTCACGACGGCGCTTGTCGGGATGAAGTCCCTGGACCACGTCCAAGAGAATCTCGAAATAGCCCGTGTCGCGCCCGCCCCAGTGGAGGCCTTCCTGGAACTGTTCGAAGTGCAGGAGTAAGGGTCTCAGCGCCGACTGGCGCCTATTTGTCCTGGAAACGGAAATTGACGCCCTGTAAACCGAAATGTGCGCTATGTCACCGTTTTTCCGTGTGAACGGAGGTATTTATTGCGACCGTGGTGAGGGTGGAGTCCCCAACCCAAAACCAAGGTGTGCGGAGTGAACTCTACCCCCGACCCCAACCAGGGGTTTGTGGAGCAGCCGCATCCCCCCAGCTCTGCTCTCACCACTCCCACGCTTTGCGTCAGTCCTTCGATTCGAGACGAGGCCATAGAGACTGAGCCTTTTCCGTTAAGAGGGTTGAGCCAGCGCCCCACGCCGTGTGCGCGGTGAGGCGCGCGTCATGGGGCGAGATCTCGAACCCGAGCCTCCGGCAAATCTCGACGCACGACCCCGGCATGATGGGCATCAGGAGCACGGCGGCAATTCGGGTCGCTTCCGCGGCATCGAAGAGTACTTGGCTGAGTTTCTCATCGGCGGTTTCCTGATTGGCCTGCTTTGCAAGCGTCCAGGGCTGGGACACGGTGATGAACTCGTTGACAGCGTCGACGATCCCAAAAGCCGCTGCGGCGCCCTCCTGAAGGGCCAGAGACTCCATCGACTCGGTGTAGGACAAGATCGCCTGCTCGCACAGTTCACGCAGCGCGCCAGGGCTTGCCGGTTCGAGACGAGAGTCTCGATACTTGGCCGCCATGCTCGTGATTCGGCTGACGAGGTTCCCGAGATTGTTGGCGAGGTCCGCGTTGTAGCGTGCCTCGAACCGATCCCAGGAGAAGTCTCCGTCCTGCCCGTAGGCGATCTCGCGCACGAGGTAGAGTCGCAGGGGGTCGGGACCGAACTTTTCGGCGGCGTCGAGCGGGTCGACGACGGTGCCGAGGCTCTTGCTCATCCGCTCGCCCTTGAACATGACGAAGCCGTGCCCGAAGATTTGTTCCGGAAGAGCGACGCCCGCACTCATCAGCATCGCGGGCCAGATGATGCAGTGAAATCTAGTGATATCCTTGCCGATGATGTGCAAGTCGGCGGGCCACCATCGTTCGAGTAGCTCCGACTCCTTTCCGAAGCCGACGGCGGAAACGTAGTTGATGAGTGCGTCCGCCCAGACGTAGACGACGCTCTCGGGATCGAAGGGCGCCGGGATCCCCCACTTTTGGCTCTCGCGGCTGATCGATATGTCGTCGAGTCCTGACTGGATGACATTCAGGATCTCGTTGCGTCGAATGTCGGGCTCGAGAAAGCTCGGCCTGTGCGCGTAGTGCTGAAGAAGGGGCTCCTGATACTTCGATAGCTTGAAGAAATGGTTGCGTTCCTCGAGCCAGGTCGGTTTGGTCCGGTGAAGGGGGCAGTTGCCTTCCTCGAGATCTTTCTCCTGTTTGAATCCCTCACAGGAGTCGCAGTACCAACCTTCGTATTTGCCTTCGTAGACGTCGCCCGCGTCGAAGATTCGCTGGATCAGTGTCTGCACCGACGTGCGGTGCCGGCTCTCCGTGGTGCGAATGAAGTCGTCGAAAGAAATGTCGAGACGCCGCCACGTGTCGCGAAACGCCTTCTCCATCTGATCGCAGTAGGCCAGCGGCTCGAGCCCCAGCCCCTGAGCCTTCCTGTAAACGTTGAGCGAGTGCTCGTCGTTGCCCATCACGAAATGGGTGTCGTATCCGGCCAGCCGCTTGAAGCGCGCAATGACGTCCGCCGTCACTTTCTCGTAGGCGGTGCCGAGATGCGGCCGGCTGTTGACGTAGTCGATCGCGGTCGTGAGGTAGAACTTCGTCATCGTTGAGGCATTCCAGCGGCCGTCACTCCTCCTCGAGCTCGGCTTCCCAGGTCACGTCGATGCAACCCTTGACGGACTGATAGGCGGGGCACTTGTCCGCGTAGGCTGCGAGCGCCCGCTCGGCCTGCTCCCTCTTTCCGGGAGGCACCTTGGCGTAGTAGCGGAGCCGAATTTTCGTGATGCGCAAGACCCCGTCGATGTCCTCGATATCGCCCTCTACCTTTGCCTTGAGGTTTTCCGCCGAAACAATCCCGCGCGCATCCAGCGCGCCTCCGAGTGTGCCAGTCAGTCACCCGGCGACGGCGGCGATCAGGTAATCCAACGTCGCCGGACGCTCCTTGGGGGGCAACTTCGCCCCGTACTTGTTCTTGTAAAACTCCATGATCCCACCGTGGATTCCGAAATCGAAAGACTCGTCGAAGCCTTGCACGCGGGCGGTGCGATGAGCTCCTTGGTGTTTGCGGATCTCGATACGGCTAGTGTGTACGACGTTGCTCACGATGTTCTCTCCCTGCCCAGTAGGGCTCAGACAGAAAGTAGGCGGAGTGAACATTTTAGTCAAGACGAATCGGAAACCTGGGAGCGACTGTAGTTGACAGATCTTGAGTGCCCGCATAACGTTCGACCGCGTAACTTACCTAGCCAGACCATGAGGATTTCCCATGAGAACCACGATTGCGACCCTGATAGCTTCTAGCGTGATGTTCGCGTTCGGCTGCTCGCCAAGCGCGCCCGAGGCGGCGCAGACGGAGGACGCGGCGCGTCGATTGCACAGGCAGGCGCCTTTGATCGACGGCCACAACGACCTGCCGTGGCACTACCTCGACAAGGTGAAGCGGAAGTTCTCCGAGCTCGACGTGGCGGAGTCTCAGCCCCAGCTCATGACCGATATCCCGCGCTTGAGGGAAGGCGGGGTTGGGGGGCAGTTCTGGTCCGTCTATGTGGATGTAGGTAACAAGGGCGCCGACGCCGTTCGCGCGACGATGGAGGAGATCGACGTCGTCGTCGAGCTCGCGCGCCGCTACCCCGAGGACCTTGAGCTGGGCTATACAGCCGACGATGTGGAGCGTATCTTCGACTCCGGAAAAATTGCTTCGATGATAGGCATGGAGGGTGGTCATTCGATCGACAACTCCCTCGCGGCGCTTCGGATGTTCTACCGGCTCGGTGCCCGATACATGACTCTGACCCACAGCCGGAACACGGCATGGGCCGATTCGGGCACGGACAAGCCTGCGCATGGAGGCTTGTCCGAGTTCGGCAAAGAGGTCGTTCGCGAGATGAACTGGCTCGGCATGCTCGTCGATCTTTCCCACGTTTCGCCCGAGACGATGCACGACGCTCTGGACGTCACCGAGGCTCCCGTGATCTATAGCCACTCTTCCGCGCGCTCTCTCTGTGACCACCCACGCAACGTGCCCGATGACGTCTTGAAACAGCTGCCGGAAAACGGTGGCGTCGTGATGGTGACTTTCGTTCCGGCCTTCATCTCCCAGGAGGTGAGGGATCACGACGCTCGCCGCGATGCGGAGCTTGATCGGCTTCGAAGCCTCCCCGATGCCGACGAGGCCAGCCTTCGTGACGGACTCGCGAGCTGGAATCGGGATCACCCCGAGCCCCGAGCGACTCTCTCGCAAGTTGCCGATCACATCGACCACATCCGTGACGTCGCGGGTATCGACCATCTGGGTATCGGTGCAGATTTCGACGGCATCACTTCCGTTCCGCTGGGTCTCGAGGATGTCTCCAAGTACCCAGACCTCACCCATGAGCTCCTGTCCCGCGGCTATGAGGACGAAGACGTGGTCAAAATACTGGGTGGGAACGTGCTCCGAGTCATGCGCGCCGCAGAGGCGATCTCACAGAAGCTCCGCGCCGAGCGCGGCCCTTCCGAGGCCCTCATCGAGGAAGTCGACGCGAACTAGCCTCCGCCCGCCCGAGTTTGGCGTCTTCGGTGGGACGAGACGGCGACAACACGCGGGGTCAAAATCTTGCCCGGGTCAGATTTCTGCAACAAATTGTTTCGTCGAGCCGCGCTTCGGTACCGTAACCGAAGGAGTTTGTTTGAAGGGCGGTGCATCCCGCACTATAAGGGGACGGGACAAACGATGGGTTCCTTACGAGGTGTCTTGCCAACCCTTTGGATCGGCACGTCTGCGCTTGTCATCACGGCTTCACTGTCCTTGGCCGAGCGAGTTACGGATCCCGCCGCTGCCACGGTTTTCATTCGCGTCATCGGGGCCGTCACCGCCGTCGAATCCGACTCGACCTGGGACGAATCGCGCGAGGAGCGCGACATCGAGCTCGGTACGGGAAGTGGGTTTTTGTTCACGCCCTATGGCCATGTCCTCACGAACCATCACGTGGTCGAAGGAGGAACCCGCACGAAACGAGTCGGACGGCGGGAGGTTACCCTCGAGCTCCGCGTCGACAGGCTCGAGGTCGAGCTGCCGGACGCGGCGGTGGGGCCGGGTGGCATTACCCGCTTCGAAGCCTCGCTCGATGCCTTCGATGAAAAACTGGATCTCGCCGTCCTATCCATCCAGGGTGGAGATCTTCCTTATCTCGCTCTCGGCGACTCGGCCGCGGCGAGCCCCGGCGATAGCGTCGTCGTCTATGGCTTTCCTTTCGGAACAGACGTCGAGGTGGGTCGAACTTCATTGCCCGACATCACACCCGAGGTGAGCGTTCACCGAGGATCGTTCTCGGCAGTACGCGGCGACGACGCGGGGAGGACCTCCTATCTTCAGACGAGTGCGACGGTGAACCCGGGCAACAGCGGCGGGCCCATGGTGGACGAGGAAGGCTACGTGCTTGGCGTGATCCGTCTGAAGTTGCGTGACGGTGACGGTATCGGATTCGCGATCCCGGTGAATACGGTCAAGGGTTTTCTCGAGCTGAAAGGGTTTTCGGGACTCCTCGACGTCGAGCGGCTTCGCCTCGGGCGCGAGCACGTGCTCGAGGACAAAGCACTCAGCCTGACGCCCCCGGACGGTTTTGAGGACGTGTCCGCGACGCGTCTGCGGTTCATGACGGACCGGGCTGCGAACCCCGTCGTGCTGATCTCGGATCGTTTCGTGACGCCGTGGGACTCGAAACAGCTGGAGTCTCTTCTTCTCGCCGGGGGTACGTTCGGGACGTTTCGTGCGGAGCGCGCGGGGAAAGCAACCTCTCTCGCTGGGGGACGGCTCCTCATGGGCTCGGCCTCCGGACAGGACGAATCGGGACCGGCGAAGCTCGAGTACGCCCTTCTGGAGCGTGGGGACGAGAAAGTTATGGTTCGCTTCGTGGGTCCTGCGGACAGCGTTGCCTTCAACCGATCGGTTTTGATCGAGTCCTTGTCGAGCGCGCGGGTAGGGTCACTCCTCGAGTCCGAAGTCTCGACGGCGATCTCCGCGGAGCGTCTGGACTGGCTTTTGGCGACTCCGTCGTCGCCCGGCGCACCTAGAGTCGTGTTTCCGGCCCCTTGGCTCGTCGAGGCCGCGGCGCCGTTTCCATGTCGCGGGCTCCCTCCGATGAATGCCGCGCTTGCCGCGTCCCCTGAGGGCGATTTCACTGTTTCCTTCCGGACAGCGTGGTGGCGCGGCGGGCCGGGTGAGACAGAGGCGGCCCGCGCGTGTGCGGGGCAAAGGGGTCGTTTCGGAGTTGGCTCCTACGAGAACGTCTTCGAGTGGCTCGGAGTCACCTACGTCGTCTCCGGAGTCTTTACGACGGTGCAGGGCGGACTGCTTCAGCTCGAGCTCGTGGCACCGAGGGAGAAGGCAACCTTCGTGACAAATGCGTTCGAAGCTTTTCTCGCGAAAAACGGTGTCCGGGAGTCTCGTTAGAAATCTTCGATGGTGACGACGTCCCAGAGTGAGCTGTACCGTCCGGCCCGCGCGTTTCGAAGAAAATCGTGAACGTTTTGAACGAGTGATACGGTGATGTGGTCGCCGACCATCTTGGGGTGCGGACGATGTAGGTTCGCATAGGCCCGGATGAAGACGCTAGAGTCCGTCGTGGGGAGCTCTTCGACGTTCTCGACGAACTCGGACCACTTGTCCTGCCGGAACAGATAGAACTCGACGTTGGACACGTAGAACGTGGAGACGGTGGCGCGACGCGACGCCAGGAAACGTCCCAGTTTTCGGAACGCTTGATCGCCCGAGAAGTCGCCCACGACCGGAATGACCCGATTGTCCAGCTCCATGTCGCGCACAAAGTCATAGGCCTCCGCGGATGCCAGCCAATTGCGTCGATTTCCCTCCAGATCCGTCTCGAGCATGAACTCTTTCAATGAGGGGAAGAAGAACGATCGCCAGCTGTCGTACTTGATTCCGAAACCCTGGTGGAAGAACTCTCGGTATATTCGCCGGAGGTCGGCCACGTCGTCTCTCGTGAGGACGAGACCGGGGATCGCTCGCAGTCGCCCGAGCACGAGATCCAACTGCTGTTCGAAAAAGACCTCACTCGGTGCGCCTCGCTCGATGGCTGCGATCAGCTCTTCGACGGGCGCGTCGGGCTGGAGAGGTGCTACGAGCGGGCGTGCCAGGAGTCGCGAGAGGTACTCGTCGCGAGTCGCCGACTCCTCCATCAAGACTTTGAAGAGCAGATGCTCGGTCATGTTCTGACGGCGAATATCGACGATGAAGGCCAGGTCGGGCCGCGTCGCGGCGATATAGGTGAAATTCTGGTTCGGTCCGACACCGACGTAGACACCGCCCGTGGGAAGTGTCGAGAGGGAATTCAGGACGTGCAGATACGATGTCTCGTTGGAGATATAATTGTTGCTCCAGAAATAACCGCCGTCCTCCGAGATCTGGTTGACGAGATTCGAGAACTCGACCGGAGTTATCGTCGCGAAGGTGTCTTCGTGAGGCGAAGCGCAGGACTGGCCGAGCGAAGAAAGGGCGGCGGGCAGAACGAGAGCGAAGGCCAGTAGGCGGCTCACCATAGTTCCTAGTCAGTTCAGGTGTTGGTTATGGACGACAAGTAGCAGGGACAATAGCAACGGGCGCATACGCGAGGATAGCACGACAGACGACGTGCTAGACTGATGATCTCGAAGAGACCACATGACGACGGTTCGGATCATCGGAGTTCGGGTCGACCTCGGCGCGGGCCGACGAGGCGTCGACATGGGCCCATCCGCCCTCCGGAAGGCGGGGCTTCGACAGGAGCTGAAAGAGCTGGGCTACGACGTTACCGATGACGGAAACATTCACGTCGAGGAGCCCGATGCCCATCGGGTCCGGGATCCGAAGCTCAAGTATCTGCCTCTCATCGCGAGCGCCATGAACGACCTCGCGAAACGAGTGGACGCCACACTCGAACGGGATGAAGTGCCCCTGGTCTTGGGGGGGGACCACTCGATTGCCATCGGCACGATCGCCGGCGTGGGCGGGCATTTCAAACGTAAGGGAAAAAAACTAGGCATGATCTGGTTCGACGCGCATGGTGATGCCAATACTCCGGAGACGACGCCCTCTGGAAACATCCATGGAATGCCTCAGGCCATCGCCTTCGGGCGCGGTGCGAAGGAGCTGGTCGAGATTGGCGGCTTCGCCGCGGGCGAGCCCAAGGTCGACCCCGAGTCTTCCTGCGTCATCGGCGTCCGCAGTATCGATCGTCACGAAAAGGAAGTTCTCAAGGACATCGGGATTCGGATCTTCACAATGATCGACATCGACCGCCAAGGGATCTACGGCGTCACCCGCGAGGCGATCGAGATAGCGACGAAAGGGTCCGACGGGCTCCACGTGAGCTTCGACGTCGACGGCATGGACCCCTCGGTCGCTCCCGGTGTGGGGACGCCCGTCCTCGGCGGGCTGAGCTACCGGGAGACCCACACGATGATGGAGCTGATCGCGGAGACGAAGAAAGTCGTCTCCATGGAAGTGGCCGAGGTGAATCCGATTCTCGACGTTCGAAATGTGACCGCGGAAGTCGCGGTGAAGATGGTGGCGTCGGCCTTCGGGAAACGGATCTTGTGAGCCCGGACACGAAAACGAAGATCCCGGTCCGAGGCGACGAGGGGAACGAGCTGGGGGAGGCCTCGGCATCGGTCGCCCGAGGCGCGGGATCACTCACCACCGTCATTCTCGCGCACGGTGCCGGCGGGACAATGGATACGGCGTCGATCGTGTCGCTTCAATCGCGACTCGCGTCGGGAGGTATGACCGCGGTCCGGTTCAACTTTCTCTATAGCGAGAGGGGCAAGAAGAGTCCCGACCGTCAACCCGTTCTCGTTGCTTGTTGGCGCTCGGTCGCGGATTGGGTCAAGAAGGAGCTCGCGCCGAGCCGACTCATTCTCGCGGGTCGCTCGATGGGCGGGCGAATGGCCTCCTATTTGGTCGCGGAAGGCTATCCCTGTGACGGATTGGTGTTCCTCGCTTACCCGCTGCATCCGCCCGGTAAACGGGATCGCCAGCGGCGAGAGCACCTCGCCGCCATCAAAGTACCCATGCTCTTCGTGAGCGGAACGAAAGACAATTTCGCGTACCTCGATTTGTTGGAGCCCCTGGTCGAGGAGCTCCGAGCCGAGCTCCACCTCATCGAAGGGGGAGATCACGGCTTCAAAGTTCCAAAGAAGCTCGGGACGACTGCCAAGGACGTCGAAGAGGACGTGGCATCGACCGTGCTCCGTTTCATCGAATCTCTAGCAGGGTGCTGATGAAGTCATCCGCACCCTGCGCGAGCGGAGCGAGCCCGGCCCGAATGGGCCGTAAAAGGCCCGAGCGAGGAGCGAGGGCCAGCGAGGGAGCCGAAGAGGCGACCGAGCACTACTAGAAGAGGGTGAATTCATGTTCAGCTCCAAAATCGAAGCGCTCCGAGGCCTTCTCGCCAAGGCTCCCAACGATGCCATGACGCGCTACATGCTCGCGATCGAGCTCCACAAGGCCGAGGCGTTCAAGGAGTGCATCGAGGAGATGGAGGCCTATCTCAAGGCGAAAGAGGACGAAGGCGCGGCCTACCGGATCCTGGCGGACGCGTATATTCAGCTCGGCAGGAAGAAGGAGGGCGCATGGGCGCTACGGCAGGGTGCCGAGGCCGCTCGCCGTCACCACCACGACGGCATGGCGCAGGAGCTCGAGGAGCGTCTGGAAGAGCTCTAGAGCAAGCAGCCTCGTTTACTGTTCGAAAGCCTCGTAGGAGACGACCCGCCAGTTGCCGTTCTCTTTGGACCACAGAAGGCCGAGAACGGCGCTCCCCTCGAGCTTGAAGCGGAACAGGACGCCGTAGTAGCTCCCCTAGGTTTGGGCCTCGTCTCCCGTCACTTCACGGCCGCAGAGGTAGATAGAGGCGTGGGCGTCCGTCATCTCGCCCAGGGTGAATTCCCCCGACCACGGGTGCTCTCGGACGCGGGCTGCTTGTGTCCACGGCAGCACCGCGTCGATCGCCTGGGTCAGAGTAGGTCGCTCGCCCAACTCGTCGTTGAGCGCCCCCATTGCCTCTTTGAGGAGATCGGCAGCTTGCTCGCCCTCCAATACTTCGTCCTCGACGTCGTCGTCGGTATCAACGCAGGCCAAGGTCTGAGCCGAGATGAACCGCGCCGCTTCGTCCACGTTTCGGCGAACGAGCCAATCAGTCAGAAATTCCTGGACCGCGTCTTCGAGCTCTGCCGGTTCCGCACCCGCGGCCCGGTTCGGGGGGAGCTTGGTCGGCGGCTCGGGGCGCTGTTTGAAGAGAAGATCTTCGCTCTCCTTCTTGTCGTGATGCGTGATGCTGCCGAAGACGTCACGCCACCAAGCGATGTGGCCGCTCCAGCGCGAGTCGTGTCTCTCATAATTGTCGCCCGCGCGTACGTCGGAGTTGGCCGAGGTGAGGTGCCCATTGAACAGTGACGCCGGCATCTTGCTCGAACGGTAGTCGACGTCGATGTCCGCTTTTAGGCTATCGTCCGAAACGGAGAATTGGATGCTAGGGAGCTTGCCGCCCTGCCGATAGCTGTAAGGGCATCCGACGTGATAGACGGTATTGAGATGGCCGATCGCGAACTCCCGTGACATCTCGAGGGTGTCTCGCGCTCCCGGCTTCAAGAATACGTAGAGACGGAATTGCTGATCGCCCGAACGACCATAGTATTGTCCTGCGACTCTTTCGACGCCGTAGACCAGGTCGATGGCCGATCCTAGAGCGTTCTCGTTCTCGTCCGTGAGCTCGGACTTCATCAAGGCGTGGGTCACGGCGTCATAGGTCGTGCGCTCGGCGATCATGAGAGAGTTGAAGTACTCCTCGGGAGTGAGATCGAGATCGGTCCTCTCGTTGTAACTCTCGGTGTAGCCCTCGAAGATCTGCTGCTGGATAGGCTCGAGGTCCGCGTAGCGGTTTCCTCCCGTATCCACTTCCAAGCTCGGACCCGCGATCGCTTTGTCGGGCCAAAAGCGGTCGACTCCCACGACCTTCAGCCCGTCCGGCTCTTTCCGGACGTAGACCGTGACGCCGAGCTCGGGATCCTCCGTCGTGACGGTTGTGGCGAAGTAGCTACCGTTGTCGGACGATAGCGCCGCCGGAGGCACGTCGAATGTCGGGGCCGCAACGCCCATTTGTTGACGGGTCTCCGCGACGTTGTCGAACGTGGACCAGGTGACGGAGTAGTCCCGGCTCGTGACGAGTCCATGGGTCATTCCCAAGTCCTCGAACTTCAGCTCGTCTCCGACGATCTCGAAGCGGTCGAGAGGCAGCACTTGCTCGAAGTAAGTCTCGATAATCTTGTCCCGACGCTCGACGAGGCACTTCACTACCCACGCCTCGGTCGCCAGATCGTCGTACCGCCCCGTGCTAACGATTGTAGCGATGTCCTCGTCGGTAAAAGCCGCAAGCTGTTTTGCCGCCCAGAACGTGTCGTCGGGAAGGCGATTCGCGAAAGGGGCGATAACGTCGTTCGAGGTCCACCTCTCCGGCTCGAAGGTGGCGTACTCAAAGTGTCCGGCGGCTGGGTGATTGGGGTAGCTGGCACGCATCCACCGGGGTGTGTAGATGCCCATTACCGCGGCATTCTTGAACGTTTGCCCGAAGTCGTAGGCGTGCTCGTTGCCATGCCGGGCTTTCTTGGGCTTGTCGCCCGCGCTCCCGAGCGCGCCGATGAAGTCGACCAGATAGTGACGGATGAAAGGAACGTCGTTCTCCGTGACGACGACGTCCAGCGTCGTGGCCGCCTGGATTCTGAAGTGATTCAGCCAGGCCGCGAAGACGAAGAGACCACGCTGATCGCGGCGATGCTCGTGAGGGACGATGTCGTTCGGGTCGTCGCTTCGGGTACCGAAGACTTGATAGGGACCGAGAAGCCCCTCCCAGGAGCCCGGAACAAGAGTCGCGACGGCGCGATATCCACGGAGAGGATCGCGCGCGACATCGTCCAGGAAGTTGTCGACGTCCGTATCCAAGAGCTCGCGCTGGTCCCCCATGCTCGTGACACCCTGCGCTCCCTGGGCCAGCACCAGTTGGTCTCGCTGGAAGTCGACGATGTAGTTCTCCGTCACGTTGTAACCGAGCGCGAAAAAGAGCTTGGAGGCGACCACCTCCGCGCCCGTCGCCAGGCCGAGATAGCGGGGCGGGTCGAAGCGGAGGAGATAGAGCCGGTCGGCCGCGTCCGCGATTAAGATACCGACTCGAATGCCGTAAGGCTTCACGGTGAGGACCCGCCACGGCTCGTCCGTCCTCGGCGGCCGGTCGTCGCCGGGGCCCCGTTTGAGCGCCTCGGGGCTCATGCGGTGCCGGGAGTGGCGGTTCTCGTACCAGGGACTATCGAGGACCTCGCCGAGCGTGTTCACGCCTCCTGCGGGAATGACTCCGCCCTCCGGGTGTCGCTCCCCGGGATCGCCAAAGGTGTTGCTGAAGGTTTCCAGGATCTCCGAGAGCGCCCTCGGCTCGGGGCCGAAGGTGGGCCAGGGCGCGGGCTCCTCTTCGAGCGGATCGTCAGGATAGAACTTCTGGGCGCTACAGGGGAGCGCCACCAGAACGAGGAGCGTCGCGAGGTTCCAGTACCACGTCGCTCTCATTGGTAGATCTCCCTTCGACCCTTGAAAATGTCGCTGAACGTCCACATGAAGCGGAAGCCCTCGCGCCCGCCCGCGAAGTCGATCCGCATGAAGTAAGCGTCCTGGATCTTGAAACGAAAGCCCATCCCGGCGCTCCACTTGATATCGCTGAAATCGATATCCGCGACATCGGGCCCGACCTTGCCACCGTCCACGAAGATCGCCATGTCGAGCGTGGAGGAGGCGTGCCAGCGGTGCTCGACGTTGAAGTAGAGCGACTGGTTGTCGTAGAAACGGTAGCGCGCGAAACCGCGAAGATCATCGTTGCCGCCGAGCTTGGGCTGGAGGTAGAAGGGCACTCGCTGTCCGTCTCCTTCGAAAGCCATCGCGGCCGCCACACGAATCGCGATCACGCGGGTCTTGTTGAAATAGGGAATGTATTGCTGGGCCTGGACGAGCACCTGGGAAAAACTGTACTTTCCCAGGTCCTGATCGGCGTACTCGCGCAGGACGGCCGTGTAGTAGCCCCCCGACCGCGGACCACCGGGGAGATCTCGATAGTCGAGCTCGATAAAACTCCCCCAGCGTGCGAAGTTCGTATTCTCTCCCAGTCCAGGTGCGGTCTCTGAATCGAAGATCTCGTCCGTGGAGGGGAAACCACTTCGCTTGCCGGTGCCGCTGTGGACGGCCAATCCCCCGATGGTGAAGCCGGCTCGCAGGGAGTCGGTGAAGTTGAACCCCAGTCGGAAGTCAGTCGCGAAATCCTCGAACACATAGTTCGTGCGAGCCTCCTCCAGCGAGTCACCGCCCTGTCCGTAGAAGTCCATCTGCGGGGAGTATTCGTACTTGGTATAGAAGTCGAGAAAGAACCAGTCTTTTTGGAGGCTCTGAAAATCGAGCTGCAAGTCGAAAAGATAGGCGAGCAGGGGCGTGACGCGCGCCGTACCCCGCATTGCGAAGCGGTCGTGCCAGATGTCGGAACGTCGATAACCGACACCGACGGAGACCTCTTATCCGGACCGCATCCCGCCCATGACGATTTGGCCGCCGTTGGCGCCCTTACCGGACTCGAGGCCCTCGTAGAGGCCGCGCTCGACGAGCTTGTTGACCTGCTCGACGAGAGGAGACTCGCGTTCGGGCCAGAGTCGCGCCTGCTTGTCTCTCCGTTGCCGCTCGATCTCCTCCGCTCGCGTCGTCGGTTGTTGGGCGGCGCCGATGGCGGCGAGAAGGAGCGAGGCCAGGACAAAAGGGAGCAACCGCATCGGCGTGATTCAACCCCAACTAGGGAGCCAATCCTGGCTCATAATTGCTCACGAACTGAGTAAAGCGCGCGACTTCGAGAATGTCGCTCCCGACGAAACGGATGCTGTGGGAATCGATGCGCTCGACGACGGACAAGTAAGGCAGTACCTCTGGCTGTCGATAGTGCTTGAACTGGATCTCGATCTCGACGTTACCCTCGATCGCGACGAATCGAAAATCGTCGAGTCGCTCGACCGCACGACGGGCCGCGGCCTCGATGGTCTCGTAGGCCGCCTCCGGTGTCAGGGTCTGAGCTGAGTGAAAGCTCTTGGCCCATTTCACGACGGCTCCCTCGAGGTCTCCGATCTGCGAGCGGGCCTCGGCAAGGATGGCATCGTCACCGGAGATCATCACGACCGGAACCCCGAAGTGGCCCGCGATGGCGGCGTTGAAGCTCGCTTCCGAAACGGATTTGCCATTGAGCCGGACGTCGGTGAGGGTGGCGCTACTGAAGGTGTGGGCGCGGACCCCCCGCGTATTCGAGGTCGAGGAGTGAAAGCTGATGAAGAACGCCGCGTCGAAGGTCTCGTCGATGCCTTCCATCATGCCGAGCGGTCGCGGCCAGGATCGCACGATCTGGACGTCCTTCGGGAACCTGTCGATGAGAAGATTCTGCCCGTTGCCGTGCGAGTCGCTGACGAGAAACTCCGTCGCGCCGGCGGCACGGGCGCCGCGAATGGCGGCTAGAACCTCCTCCGTCATGAACTCCCGGCTTCTCTGGTACTCGAAGCCACTGGGCCCGAGCTACTCTCCCGTGACCGCTCCGACGACCCCTTCCATGTCGGCGGAGATGTAAATCCGGTATTGCGAAAAGGCCGTTCCGTTTACGAACGGGAAGGCGAGGGCGGTGAGAACGAGAGTGCGCAGACGCATGGGTGGTGTTTTTAGTTCACCAGGAGCGAGAACGCAACTGCATCGCGGGCCGATTTCGCGATAAAGTGATGCGTTTATGCTGGAGGACTACGGAAAACGAGAACCATGAGCGTTTTGGAGAGAATCGAGAAGTTGGCCGCGGAGGCGCGGGCCGGGCTTAGCGAGGCCGGAGACCAGCGGGCCCTCGAGGCATGGCGCATCGCGCACCTGGGCCGGAAGAGCGCCTTGATGGAAGTGCTGCGCGCTCTCGCTACGCTGGAAGAGAACGAGCGGCGCGAGGCGGGAAAAGTGGCGAACGTGCTCAAGACGGAGCTAGGCGACGCTTTGGAGGTAAGGCGGCGCGAACTGGAAGCTGCGAGTATCCAGGAAGCGGAGACGGCGGGACGCATCGACGTCACCCTGCCCCCGCGGCCGCTTCCAGAGGGACGGCTCCATCCGATTACGCAAACCCAGCGCGATATTTTGGACGCCTTCGTGGCCCAAGGCTTCTCGGTGATCGAGGGTCCCGAGGTCGAGCTCGACTATTACAACTTCGAGGCGCTCAGAATCCCGAAGGATCATCCGGCTCGGGAGCTCATGGACACGTTCTATATCGACCGGAGCGACGAAGACGACTCCAAGCTCCTCCTCCGCACCCACACCTCGCCGAACCAGATCCGTTTCATGGAGAATTCCGAGCCTCCGATCCGGATCGTCTGTCCGGGTCGAACGTACCGCAACGAAGCCACCGATCCGACGCACGAGTGGATGATCGCCCAGACCGAGGTACTCGCGGTGGACGAGGGGCTCACTCTGGCGCACTTGAAAGGCACTCTATTCGAATTTGCCAAGCGCCTTTTCGGACAGGAGCGCAAGATCCGCTTCCGTTGCGACTTTTTCCGATTCGTGGAGCCCGGCGTTGACATGGCGATCGATTGCTTCCTCTGCGGCGGGCGGGGATGCAGAACCTGCAAGAACGAAGGGTGGATCGAAATTCTCGGAGCCGGCATGGTGCACCCCGAGATCCTCGAGAACATGGGCTACGACTCCGACAAGTACACGGGTTTCGCCGCGGGCCTCGGTGTCGAGCGCATCGCCATGCTGCGCTACGGGGTCGACGACATCCGGCATTTCTATGAAAACGACATCCGTTTCTTGAGGCAGTTTTGAGGCATCGATGAAAGTACCGATTCGATGGCTGAGTGACTACGTCGAGCTGACGATCCCGATCCCTGAGATCGCGCATCGGCTGACGATGGCCGGGCTCGAGGTCACCGGGATCGTCCGTACCGGGGGCGACTGGGAGAACGTCCTCGTCGGTCACGTGATGCAGGTGAAGCCCCACCCCGACGCGGATCGGCTGCGATTGGTCACGGTCGATACTGCTGGGGAGAGTTTCGAGGTCGTCTGCGGTGCGCCCAACGTTGCCGAGGGTCAGAAGATCGCCTATGCACGACTCGGCGCTCGGCTCATCGATGCTCGCAGCGGGGAGAAGAAGAAGCTGAAGAAGGCGAAGATCCGTGGTGTGGTCTCCGTCGGCATGGTCTGCTCGGAGCGTGAGCTCGGTCTCTCCGATGAGCACGAGGGCATCCTCGTGCTGTCTCCTAGTGCGAAAGTGGGCCAGCCGCTCTCCGAGGTGCTCGGTGACACCGTGCTGGACATCGACATGAAGCCGAACCGCTCCGACGGGCTTTCGGTTCTCGGAGTCGCCCGCGACGTCGCGGCTCTCATCGGCACTACCTTGACGGAGCCGGAGCTCGACTTTCCCGCAGCGGGTGCCTCAATCGAAGGTCGGGCGGCGGTCGAGATTCTGGGCTCGGATCTCTGCGGGCGGTTCACCCTCGCCCTCATCGAAGACATCACGATCAAGCCGTCACCTTCCTGGATGCAGGAGAGGGTGCTCGCAGCCGGTATGCGGCCGATCAACAACGTCGTCGACATCACGAACTACGTCATGCTGGAGCTCGGCCAACCCATTCATGCCTTCGACTACGACAAAATCCGAGACCACAAGATCATCGTGCGCCGGGCCAAGGAACGGGAGACCTTGACCACCCTCGATGACAAGGAGCGGAGCTTTTCCACGTCGCAGCTTCTCATCACCGACCCCAGCGGCCCGATTGCCGTCGCGGGTGTCATGGGCGGTCTCCATACCGAGGTAACTGATTCGACGAAGAACATTCTCCTCGAGGTTGCGAACTTCGACCCGGTGAGCATCCGAAGAACGGCCATGAAGCTCAAGCTTCCCAGTGAAGCGTCGCGAAGGTTCGCCTGGGGCATCGCTCCCGCGCTCGCACCGATGGCGTCGAAGCGGGCGACGAAGTTTCTCGTCGAGCTCGCCGACGGGAAAGCGGCTCGAGGAATGGTGGATGCCTTCCCGGTCCAGCCCGAGCCCGCTACCGTGCACGTCCAGAGAAAGCGGATCCCGCAGGTTCTCGGGATCGACCCTCCGGAGGAGCAGGTCACGAGCTCACTCAGGTCGCTTGGGTTCGATGTGACCGCCGGAAACGAAGCCTTCACCGTCACCGTGCCCTATTGGCGACGTGACGTCAGCTGCCCCGACGACGTGGTGGAGGAAGTTGCTCGAATCATCGGATACGAGCGCATCCCGGCGGAGCCGCTTGCTGGCCGGGTGCCGCCACGGGTCCCGCAACCGGTGCGCGAGCTTCGCGAAAGGATCCGCGACATTCTCGTCGGGGCGGGAATGCAGGAGGTCATCACCTATCCGCTCACCAGCATGGAAGTGCTCCAGAAGGTCGTTGCGCCGGAATCGCTCAGCGAGACGCCGCCCCTTGCCGTCATCAATCCCCTCAACGTCGGGCAGGAGCGGATGCGCACGTCTCTACGCGCGTCTGCGCTCGAGTGTTTGACGAAGAATCTACGCGTGGCCCGAGAGCACCTGGCCTTGTTCGAGGTGGCGCGTGTCTATCTTCCGGGGAAGGAGGCGCTCCCGCAGGAGAACGAGCACGTCGTCGGGGTCGTTACCGGGGCCCGCATCGATCGGTGGGGGAGGCCGACCGCTGAGCTCGTCGACTTCTTCGACGTCAAAGGCTACGTGATGCGCCTGTTCGAGGGCCTGAGCGTCGAGGCCACTATCGTGGCGGAAGACGACTACGGTCTACTATCGGGGCGATCCGCTGCGCTCTTCGTCGGTGGCGATCGCGTCGGGTCCGTCGGCCAAGTGCACCCGGAGACGGCGCGTTCCTTTGGATTGGATCAGGAAGCTCTTCTGTTCGAGGTGCAGTTGGAGGTGCTCCTTCCACACGTCCCACCGGTCACGCGCTACGAGCCGGTTTCCAAGTATCCCGCGGTCGAAGAAGATCTCGCTTTGGTGACGGCGCGGGGCCAGGATTCGGAGAGCGTCGTGCAGGCGATTCGATCCCACCCGCTCGTCGTCTCGGCTCGGGTCTTCGATGAGTACGCTGGAGAGCAGGTTTCCGAGGGGAAGAAGTCGCTCGCCGTCGCCGTCTCATTCCAGGCTCAGGATCGCACTTTGACGGATCGAGACGTTGCCAAGGCGAGAGAGAAGATCGTCGCTCGCCTCGCAAGCACCCTGGGCGTGGAGCTTCGATAGTTGGCTGAGTCGCCTCGCACCTTTCTCTTCGATCTCGACGGGACCCTCATCGACTCTATCGAGCTCATTTTCAGTTGTTATCGACACGCTGCTCAGACCCAGCTGGGAGTGGCCCCTGCCGATGAGGTCTGGCGGGTGGGCTTGGGAACACCGTTGAGAGCGCAGTTTCGGACGATCACCAACGACGAGGAAGCTATCGAATCGATGGTCGCTTTGTTCCGGGAGTATCACCTTCTTCACCACGATGATCGCGTTTCCCTGTATCCCGACGTTGCCGGCGTTCTCGAGACCCTGTCGACCCGCGGCGTGCAACTCGGCGTCGTGACGAGCAAACTCAAACGTGGAGCCGAGCGCGGGCTGAGGCTCACGGGACTTCTAGAGCTCTTCGATACGATCGTTTCAGTGGATGAGGTGACCCGTGCGAAACCGCACCCGGAACCTGTAGAGGAGGCTGTGAATCGTCTCGGCGCGGACGCCTCCACCACGATCTTCATCGGGGATTCGCCCCACGACCTAGTGGCTGGACGAGGCGCGGGCGTGCGCACGGCGGGCGTCCTATGGGGGCCTTTTCGGCGAGAAGAGCTCTCTCCCGAGTCACCCGACTTCTTGCTCGAGACCCCGCGCGAGATTCTCACCCTCTGAGGGGAGGTTTTTCCGCCGGAACTCGTCCTATCTCATAGGAGGACGAGATGGAGCAAGCCAAGGCACCCTACATCATGGCGGCGAGCCAAGAGATGCGAGCGGTTCTCGAGGAGACGTCGCGGGTGGCGATAATCGAGCCTTTCCCCGTACACATCCGCGGGGAAAGCGGCACGGGAAAGGAGTTGATCGCGCGACGGCTTCACGACGAAAGCTCGCGCGCCAGAGGAGCCTTCGTCGCGGTCAATAGTGCCGCCCTTCCCGAATCGCTCCTCGAGGCGGAGCTCTTCGGACATACGTGCGGGGCCTTCACGGGGGCGGAGCGGCCGAGAAGGGGGCTCGTCGAAGAGGCCGACGGGGGCACGTTGTTTCTGGACGAAGTGGCCGATCTCTCTCCCCGAGCTCAAAGCTTGCTGTTGCGCGCGCTTCAAGAGCGTGAATTTCGAAGAGTGGGGGAGTCGCGCGCCCGGTATTCGGATTTTCGAGTCGTGACGGCAACCCACAAGAACTTGCTGTCAGAAATCGAGGCCGGTCGTTTCCGTCACGACCTCTATTTTCGTCTCGACGTTCTCACGCTCGAGGTGCCGCCGCTCCGTCGACGACGAGACGACATCCTTCCGCTCGCAAGACGTGTGCTGGCAGTTCACCAGGGACCTCGACTGAGTGGGGAGGCCGAACGAAGTCTCCTGGCTTACGGGTGGCCCGGCAACGTCCGCGAGCTGCAGAACGAGTTGCTGCAGGCTCTGCTACGGGCCCACGGTCGATCGCACATCGAAGTGGAACATCTCTCGGCATCATTGCGCAACGTCTCTGCGGTGCGCTTCGGAGCTCAATCCAGAGCTTTCGAGAAGCAACTTCTCGCCGACACGCTAGCGCAACACGGGGGGAATCGCACCCGATCAGCGCGTTCGCTCGGGTTGTCGCGCCAAGGCCTTTATCGCAAGATGAAGCGGGTCGGGTTGATGTAGAGAGAAGACTGAAGATGGTGCGGTGGGGACGGTCATCCCCAACACAGAGAAGGGATCCTGGCACACGGCTCCCCCCCAAACCCGTCCCCACCACTCAAAGAACGGCACCACAGTCAGCCCTGGCCAGCTAAGATCGCCTGTTGGCTGTAAGCGTGAACACTGGGACAAAAAGCGGTCGAGGTCAAGCAAGATTTTGGTACGGTGAGGTGACAAGAACGATGCGACTTCTGACGCGATTTCGAACCGGAGGAGCCTTGGTCGCCGTCTTTGTGTGGGCTCTCGCTTCGAGCGAGGGGTCCACGTTCGAGGATCTCTCGTTCCGTTCCATTGGCCCTGCGGTCATGGGCGGCCGCATCGATGCTGTTGCGGTGGTCGAGACGCGGCCGTCGACGATCTTCGTTGGTACGGCGTCGGGAGGAGTGTTCAAGAGCACCAACATGGGCACCACGTGGAGGGCGGTTTTCGAACATGAAGGCACCGCTTCGATCGGTGACGTGACCGTCGCGGCGTCGGACTCCGACCTCGTCTGGGTCGGGACTGGTGAGCCGAACAACCGTCAAAGCTAGAGCTTTGGTGACGGCGTCTACAAGTCCGAAGATGGTGGCGAGAGCTGGACCCACGTCGGCCTCGCGCAGAGCCAGCATATCGGGCGCGTCGTCGTTCATCCCACGGATCCGAGCCGGGTCTACGTTGCGGCGCTGGGCGGGCTCTGGAGTGCCAACGAGGAGCGAGGGGTCTTTCGCACGCTCGACGGAGGCAAGAGCTGGGAGAAGGTGCTCCTCATCGACGAAGACACCGGTGTCGTCACCATGGCTATCGACTCCGTCAATCCTAACATCCTCTATGCGGCCGCCTATCAGAGGCGCCGCGCCCCGTGGGGTTTCAGCGGCGGCGGACCGGGAAGCGGCTTGTACAAGACGACGGACGGAGGCGATAGCTGGCGTCGTCTCATGGCGGGGTTGCCAGAAGGACCCATCGGAAGGATCGGGGTCGCGGTTTATCGATCCGACCCGCGGATCGTCTACGCGCTCGTCGAGCACGGCGAGGACGGTGGTCTCTATCGCTCGACGGATCGAGGTGAGCGGTGGGAGCACGTGAACGGGTTGAATCCGCGGCCGATGTACTACAGCAAGATTGTCGTGGATCCGAACGACGCGGACCGCGTCTACGTGCTGGGGTCCTCGTTTCACGTCTCCGACGATGGCGGACGGAGCTTCGCCGAGAATCTCGACATGACGCCGACCTACGACATCGGCGTTCACGGTGACCACCACGCCCTGTGGATCGATCCCACGAACTCGGCGCACCTCGTGCTCGGCGGCGACGGAGGTCTCTACTTTTCCTGGGATAGGAGTACCAACTGGGACAAAGTGAACAACATACCCATCGCGCAGTTCTACGCTATCGCTGTCGACATGGAGACTCCCTACAACGTCTATGGCGGGACGCAAGACACACACTCTTGGGCTGGGCCGAGCGCCACGAGAACTCAGCTCGGTATCCTGAACAGCGACTGGTTCCAGACGAACTTCGGAGACGGAATGTACCAACAGCCAGATCCCATCGACAGGTGGACCATTTATACGGAGTCCCAGGGAGGCAATCTCGTGAGACTGGATCGCAGGACGGGAGACCAGAAAGTCATCAAGCCCTACCCGGATGACGAAGAGACGCGCTATCGGTTCCACTGGACGACTCCCATCCTCGTTTCACGTCACGATGCGAAAACCGTATTCTTCGGGGGCAATCGATTGTTCGTCTCCAGGAATCGAGGGGAGACTTGGCGCGCCTCACGCGATCTCACGCGAAACGAGGATCGAGACGAGCGCGAGATCATGGGAGCGGTCGTCGACGGAACGACGTTGTCCGCGAACGATGGTGTGTCCGACTGGGGAACGATTACCACTATCGGAGAGTCCCCGCTCGTTGCCAGAACCCTGCTCCTGGGGACCGACGATGGTCGGCTTCAGCTCTCCCGCGACGACGGTGAGAGCTTTCAGAGCCTCGAAGAACGTATCCCTGATTTCGATCCACGTCGTGCCAAAGTCAGCCGCGCGGCTCCGTCGAGCCACCGACGCGAGCGAGCTTACGTGAGCTACGACCGCCACGAGCTCGGAGATTTCGCTCCCTACATTTTCGTAACCGACGACATGGGAGGAAGCTTTCGACCGATCGCCGGCGGATTGCCGGCTAGGGGTTGGGTCAACGTCGTCGTGGAGCATCCGGACAATCCGGACCTACTCTTTGCGGGAACGGAAACGGGTCTTTTCGTGACGTTCGATGCGGGACTGGCTTGGTCTCGAATGAATTTCGGCCTACCGACGGTGCCGATAGACGATCTCGCCATCCATTTGCGCGACGGCGACCTTGTCGTGGGGACACACGGACGTTCCATCTATATTCTCGACGATGCTTCGGCCCTCGCGGCCTATCGACCGAATGGTCCGGACGTTCAGCTATTCGCGCCGCGTCCCGCGACGATGTTTCTTCCGTGGAAACACGAGAGCTACGGAGCTCAGCGTCAATTCGTAGGCAAGAACCCGCCATTCGGTGCGTTGATTACCTATCATCTGGCCCGTGGTTCGACGGGCGACGCGAAGCTCGTCGTTCGAGACCGGTCGGGCGATTCTATTCGTGAGATCGAAGCGGGCGGGGCGCCAGGCTTTCAGAGAGTGGTCTGGGATCTGAGAACGGAATCGCCCGACGGGGTACCGCGAGGTCGCGGCCCTCTCGTTCCACCGGGACACTACGCTGTCGAGCTCGTCGCCTCGTTTGGAAGCGTAAAGACCTCCGTCGACGTCGTGCTAGACCCGCGACTCGAGCTCGAGGCCGGCGAGCTCGAAGATCGATACACTTTCTTGAAGCGCGTCAACGCGCTCCGTTCTCGCATCGAGCGAACCGTCGCGCGCACCGCTTCTTTGGGGGAAGACGTCGATGCCCTTCGAGAGCTCCTGCCGGACGAGGCTCTTCGAGACCGCCTCGCCGAGCTTGCGTAATCCGCTGCGGATCTGACGAAACCTCTCGACGGTGACGAGGAGCCGGGCTCTCGCGACCCCGGTCTCTCCGTCCTGGCAACGAGGCTTTTTTCGGAGCTCGATGGTGACGACGTCAGGCAGGGAACCCTCTACGGCTCGACTCCCGTTCAACAAGGGCGGTTGGCTCGGTTGGCATCCTCGGCGGAAGAGGCAATAGCCCGGTTCGAAGCTTTTCTGGAAAGCTCGCTGCCGCCCATCAACGAGACATTGGGTGAGACACGGCTTGAGCTTTTGGTCAACTAGCCGTCGCCGAATGTGTATTCGCTCTCGACGTCAGGCAGCACGGCGGCGACGCGCTCGGGGACGAGCGTCGGCGCGTTTCGCTTCAGATAGGCAATCTCGGAATGAAGCTTGATGAGGTCATCTCCGCGGTCGATGTCGTACCAGGGGACAAGTAACTCGAATCCGAGACCTTTTTCACGGAGTACGGTGGTCGTTTGATTCATAACCTCTCCACTGCCCCAGGCGATGTTCTTGAAGATCTCGGGTACGAAGAGCCGCGCGCCGATCAAGTAGTAGCCACCGTCTTCCGCGGGTCCCAATACGACGTCGCTGGTTTGCAGACTGTCGAAGGCCTCGTGGACGACCTCGAGAGGCAGCGTCGGGCTGTCACTTCCCAGCAGGACGACACGCGAGATATTCCTTTGGAAGCTCGTATAGAAAAGACTCGCCATGCGCTCGCCCAGATCACCGGAGGATTGAATCGAAACCGTCCACTCCTTCGGTATCTCGAGGTCGTTCGAGTGGCGCAGTGGTTGAGAGAGGAGCAGCACCCTCGAAAGGTTTGGGCGTTGGACTCGTCCGAGCTGCGTCAGAGTATCCGCGACGAGGGCGCGATAAAGTGCGAGCGCCTCGTCCGCTGTCAGGGGAGGGCAAAGGCGGCTCTTGACCTTACCGAGCTCGGGCGCCCGAGCGAAGACAGCGACAAGCTCGCTAGTAGCTGTCAATCGGAGACCGGCGAGCTCGAGGTTGAGGTAGTGGCGGTTCGCGACTGATCCAACAGCGAGAGCAACGCCTGGTTCTCGGGGTTGTCTACGAGACCCCGTCGGCAGGCGCGTGCAGCCGAACCAGGATCGCCACTCGCAAGATAAGCCCGTGCTGCCTTCACAAGAGGCGTGACGCGACGAGGCTCGAGCTCAGATAGTCGTTCATAGATCTCGGCGGCGATGGTCGGATTGCCGAGCTCGTCATAGGCATCGCCCAGGCGCTCCAGCACCGCTGGGCTATCGCCCTTCAGCATGAGAAAAACGTGATAGGCCGTGACGGCCTCGGCGTGGTTGCCCCTCGCCCGATAGAGGTCTCCGAGGAGTCGATGGGCCTCGGCTTGGACGGGCGTAGCTACACCGGCGCGCTGAAGCTCCGCGAAGCCTCGAGGCTCGTCGCCCATCGCCAGATAAGCTCGACCCAGAGCGAGAGCGGCACGGCCGTTCGAAGGATCCATCTTTACGACCGATTCGAGGGCCGTCGCGGCCTTCTCGAGAGCGACGGGATCGTCCCCGCTGCTACCCTCCTCGAGCCAAAGCTCTTCCAGGCGCAGGTAGGCGGCCGGCAAATTGGGGTCCTGCTCGAGCGCGAGCGCCACCGCCTCAACGGCATCGATGCTGCGTCCCGCGAGTCGGTGGACATCGGCAAGGTGGAGGTAAGGTTGCGCCGCTCCCGGGTTGTCATCGATCTCCGCCCGCACGAGCGGCATCGTCTTGCTGGCTTGCTCGGTGTCGAGATAGAGCTCGATAAGGGCGGATCCGGGCAGCGCGGCGTCCGGAGCGAGCTCGAGAGCTCTCAGGAAGTCCGCTTCGGCCTCATCCAGTCCGCCGAGCGACCGGAAGACGGCGCCCCTGAGGTAGAACGGCTCCCAGGAGCCCTTTCTCGAGCTCGCCGCCCGGTTGAGAGCCTCGATGGCCTCGGCTTCGCGTCCCGCACGAAAGTGGACGAGGCCCAGTTTCTCGAGCACGTCAGGGGACTCGGGATCGAGATCGAGCGCGCGTTCATGGTGTAGGGCGGCGTCGTCGAATCGACCGAGCTCGTCGTAAATATCCGCGAGGCGCCTTGAGACCAACAGCACGTCGGTGGAGAGACTCCCGGCCTTTTCCAAATCTTCTACCGCCGGCGAGAGATTGCCCTGTCTGCGCTCGGCCTCGGCTCTCTTTATGTAGGCGATCGGTTCCGCAGGGCGGATGCCGATGGCGGTGCCGTAGGTCCGAGAGGCCTGGAATGGGAGACCTTCGGCCAGGAGCTGGTTACCGAGCTGCACGAGCTGGAAATACTGGTAATCTCGACTGAGGGCACGATATCCGGCGAGCCCAGCTCCGGCGAGGAGGGGAAGGACTACGACCCCGACGAGAAGCTTCTTCATCGCGCTAACCTAGTGGAGCATCTCTAAATCCCTATGTCCGAGAAGGTTAGCAGAAACCAGCTTGCCCGTCAAAAAACTGAGATGCTCCGCCTCGTGAATAGGGAACCCTCGACCCCGAACCGGTGTCCAATAGTATAGGGGCCGCTTCGACGCTCTAGCCTCGCCATGCTAGGATACGCCTGAGGTTAGACCGGATGCGGAGGCCCGTTGAACGCATGATGCACGATCCGACGTCAGTCCTTCCGCTTGAGGAGCTTCTCTCTCTCGAGAGACAAGCCAGGGACACTGCCGGATGGTCGGTCGACGACGCCGCGCTCATCGATCGCTGTCTATCAGGCGATGACACCGCCTACGATCAAATCGTGCAACGCTACGGAGACATGGTTTTCAACCTCGCCTATAGGTTTCTCGGACGCCACGACGAGGCCGTCGATCTCTCACAGGAGGTCTTTCTTCAAGTCTATCGGAAACTCGCGAGCTTTCGGCGCGACGCGTCTCTGAGGACTTGGATTTACCGTATCGTCATCAATCGAGCCAAGAATCGTCAGCGGTGGTGGAAGCGACGGCTCGCCGAGATGACGGCGGTTAACCTGGACGACGTCGAAGAGAGTCCCAATTGGGAGCTCGCAGCGCCTTTGAATGGCAACGGCGTCTCGCCGGACAAAGCCCTTCTCCGCAAGGAAATAGGACACCTGCTGCGCCAGGCTATCGATCGCTTGCCCTTCGAGCAGCGGAGCATCCTCCTGCTCAAGGAAGTCGAAGGATTGTCCTATGACGAGATCGCAGCAACGCTCGATCTCCCGCTCGGGACCGTGAAGTCGAGATTGGCTCGCGCTCGGCGCTCGCTTCGCGGCCGGTTGGACCCGGAAATTTTCGGATTCACTAAGGAAGTGTGAGATGTTGGTACATCCTGGTACGACGACGCTTTCGGCTTACTACGACGAGGAGTTGTCTCTGAGCTCCATGGCGAGCGTCGACGAACATTTGAACGCCTGTGAGAGCTGCCGACTCGAGTACGAGGGACTAGCGGATACCGCGAACTCGGTCCGTCACCTGAGCCACCTCGACGCTCCTGCGAGCCTCGCCACGAGCGTGCGGGAGCGGATCGATGCCGAGGAGCGCGGCATGGTACCGGTACTGCGCGGTCAGATTCTCCGAACCGGGAACCACTCCGGGTTCTTTTCCGCGGTCAGCCTGGGAACCCTCGCCACAATCCTGCTCCTGGGTCTAGTCGTTCTCTTCGACCACGCCTATGGTGAGCACGCCACGAGAAAACTTTCGTCCGCATTGATCCCGACAGCCTTGCCGGAGCCGGTTCTGCTTCACGAGTTGATGAGCTCGCCTCGATTTCGAGGCGGGTCGGCTTTCGACGACGCCGAGCGGGGCAAAGAGGGCACCATGCTGACGATGGCATCGATCGACCCGAACGGTAGGGTGCGGGCTCTCGAAGTGATCTATCGAAGCGGTGACGAAGAGATGCTGACGCGCACGCTCGAAGCCGTGCGAGTCGCCGGATTCGAGCCGGCACGGCTGGGGGACCAGACGGTATCGGTGAACTTTCTCTACATGTTCACGACGACGGAAGTCCGCCCCACGCCCGCGCGGCTCTCGACGTTGCCTGTTTACCGTCGCTGGCAAATGGATCGCGGCGTCGTCTAGAGCCAGTTCCCCAAGACCTGGAGCATCATCCGCGACGTGCCGGTCGGGCGGACTAGCGCGATTCGAGTTGGATCTCGAGTTGGTCGAGCAGAGCTTCCAGTCGCTCTGCTTCTGCCACATACTCGGCGTTGGCGATCTGATTCCGGAGCTCGTACGGGTCGACGCGAAGGTCGTAGAGCTCATCGAAATCGCGACCCAATCGCGGATAGCGGATGAGCTTGAAGCGTTCCGTCCTAACGGATTCCCACGTGGGTATTCGCGGAAACGGCACCTCGTGGAAATACTCGATCAGAAAGCTCGTGCGCCAACCGGTGGACTCGCCTCGCAAGAGCGGAACCAGTGATTCGCCGTTGACGAGTGGCGGCGTTGCCACACCGCCAAGCTCCAGAATGGTCGGCGCCAAATCGACATTCAGAACGAGGGAGTCGTTCGGTGCACTGGGCGACACCAACGGCGGGTAGCGAACGATGAACGGGATCCGGATCGACTCCTCGTAAGGCCAGCGTTTGTCGCCAAGCCCGTGCTCTCGGTGAAAGAACCCGTTGTCGCTGGTGAAGACGATCAGGGTGCGATCCAATGCGCCGGCCTCGCGCAGCGCACGGACGACACCGCCTACACCTGCGTCGACGGAGACGAGCAGGGTTGTCTGATCACGAATTTGCTGTTCGCTCGGAGCGGTGCGCCCGCCCACGGGCGCGACGGTGTCGGGAACGAACCGCGTGAGCGCTTTCTTGCCTTCCAGCGAATCATCGCACCCAGGCGAGCATGGCACCGGCTCGTCCACGTAGAGATCGACGTGGCGCGATGGCGGATTGAACGGTTCGTGCACCGCTTTGTGGGAGAGGTAGAGCAAAAAGGGCTCAGGCGTCTGCGCGGCATCGCGCACAAACTCGACCGCGTACTCGTTGAGCACGTCGGTGAGGTGGCCTCGGGTCGGTACGCGTCTTCCGTCGATATTGAGCTCCTGACCCCGATAACGGCCTTGTCCGGCAAAGCTGATCCATCGTGTGAACCCCGGCCAGGGCGTATCGTCGGAGCCCATGTGCCACTTCCCGATGAAGGCGGTTCGGTACCCGGAGTCTTCGAGGAGTTGGGGAAACGTAGGGACATCGTAGAGCGATTCGCGGAGGCCGTTGTTGATCACACCGTGCGAGCGGGCGTAGCGACCGGTGAGAAAGCTCGCACGAGACGGTGAGCAGAGAGGCGTCGTGACGAAAGCGTTTCGGAAGACGACACCCTCGCGTGCGAGCTGATTGACGTTGGGGGTATCGACGAAGGGGTGTCGTGTCGCACCAACGCCGTCCCAGCGCAAATCGTCGACGAGAACAACCACAAAATTGGGGCGCTCGTCCTCCTGAGCCGACGCGGCAGCGCACAGGATGGCTGTCACGAGCGCGGCGATTCCCGAACTTCTCATCAGTCAGAAACCTCGACTTGCGTCACGCTCAAGGTCAGGTCTTCAATATAAGCGATTCGCGGTCAACTTGCTTGCTGCGCAAGAAAACGTGTTTCACGTCGCGCCTGCCGGAAATGTTCTCTGCCGGGCTCCCTTCGACGATACATCCGGAGGACCGCGAGTGGTTCATTGCGCAAGGCTTTTCGATTGCCCGCGATGTCCGCCGAGACGGCACGTGTTACTATCGAAGTTCGGCCCGGGCCGTCCCCGTATTGCCCAAGGAATCGGTGACTTTCACGACGAGCGTGTAGACGCCGTTCCCGAATCCGGGTAGCGTGACGTCGAAGCTCTCTCGCTTCGAGTCCGCGATGCCATCGGTTGGAAACACGATACTCCAGCTCCCGGAGTTGATAGCGTATTCGATGTTGCGCACGGCGCTGATCTCGTCCTCGGCAACGAATCGGACTCGGTGGCCGGCTTCCGTCGACTCTACCGTGAGCCCAGTCACGCGCGGGGGAGTGTTATCGACCTCGAAGCTTCGGCTGATGCGGTCGGCCGTGCGCGCGATGTCACTCGGATTCGAGGGGGAGTCGCTGGCGACGATGCGGAGCGTATAGCGGCCGTCCGGCATGGCGGAGGTGTCCCAGGCGATGACAGGATTCTCGAGGCCGTCGCGTAGCGATCGCCAGAGGCTTTCACCCTCCGCGCGGTAGTGCACGTCGTAGATCAGCTCGTCCTGGTTCGGGTCGGAGCCCTTCCATGTGACCGTCTGAATCCCCTTCCTGTAGAGGGGTCGCGCGAGCGCTGTCATGTTCATGGCCACTCCAGCCTGCGCCGAGCTTCCGTTGCCGGGCTGCTGGTCGTCGGACAGGCTACCGTTCAAGCCGAGAATCTCGATTTGTCCCGCAGTGATGATCGGTTTCTGGAAGGAGTGTCCCGGTGGCTGGATGGCGATCTCGCTGACCTCGGGTGGGAGATTTTGCTGCAGATAGACCATGGTGACGTTCTGGAGCTCTGGGCTCAACTCTCCCGTCGAGCTCAAAATCGCGCGCCATTGAAGAAAGCGACCCCTCGGGCTCGAAATCTGTTCGCCCGTCGCTTCCATTAGGGGCGGTGACCAAGCGCTCCAGGTGTTGTCGGGCTCGGCCGAGTTACCGGTTCGGGTTTGGAGCGTGACGTTCGTACCACCGGGCGAGCGCGCCTCCCATCGAATCTTGCCCCAGGAGGAGACCGTTTGCGCGTCCTTCGCCTGGGATCGATAGATGCCTTCGGTGCGGCGCCCCTGCTCGATGCGATAAACCTTAGCGGGGTTCGACGTCGTCAGATAGGTGGCACTGCCGTTCGGCGGAAGAATCGACGTGACTTGACCGGCTTCGACGCTGAGGAGGAGGGAGCTCGTCTTGTCCTGATTGACGAGATACACGCGGCCCTCGTTGCCGGTTCCAACCATGAGCCTGTCGTCGGTGGCGAGGCTCAGGGCGAGCGGTATGTCCTCTGGAGACTGCCAAAGCAGCTCAGCCGCGCCGTCGGTTGCGATGCGGTACAAGCCTCCCTTCGCCGAGGAGGTGGAAACAGAGCTGACGCCGCCGGCCGAAGGTGCCAGGACCGCCGTCGCAGTGGCGGTCACGGTGATGGACTCGCCGCCGCCAGACGGAGACGTTGGCGCCAGAGGGGATTGAGCGCCGGCGCCGCTCGCACTGGGGGAAGCCTCCGGCGTCGTTCTCGTGGCGTTGCCATTCACCGTCGCCGCGTAGACGTTGCCCCTCGTGTCGATGGTGAGCGCTCGAACTTCCTGAAACGGCGTATCGTAGAGAACGGAGGTTTGGCCACTGCGGTCGATCTGAAGGACGAGGCCGTTCGAATCAGTTCCAGCGTAGATCGTATCGTCCCTGCCCAGCGCCAGGCTCACGATGTGGGTCTCCTCGCTCGTGAACAAGACCTCGCTCTCCCCCGAGGGTCTCACGCGATGGACCTGCGCCTTGTCGCCAGTCGCGACGATGACGTTGCCAGAGGAGTCGACCGCGAGAGCCCAAATGTAGCGGTCGTCAGAGTCGAAGAACGGCTCCTGCCTGCGGTCCGACCCCATTCGATAGACGCTCCCCCGCGGCGACGTACCGATGTAGAGGTTTCCAAGGCGGTCGAGGGCGAGCGCATGTACCTGGAGCTCGTTGCTGTCCATGACGGCGTGGGTCTCTCCGCTACTGTCGACTCGATAGACCTTGCCTTCGTTGCCGCTACCGACGTAGATGGCGTCGGAGTCGCCGGCCAGGCTCCAGAAATGAGGGTCGGTCGCTTCGCCGATCACTTCCGCCGCCGGTGCTAGCGAGATCGTGCCGTCGGAAGCGATGGATACTCCGTCGGTGTCTCCCAGTAGAAAATCCGCCTGATTTTCGAGCCTCCAAAGAGTCGGCACAGCGGCGGAAACAGTGAGGGCGACGGCGAGGACGACGATGCCGAAAATCGGGCTACGCATTCGCTCGTTCAACAAGATCGGATTCCTTTCGATGGATTCGAACGGGGTCGTCAGCGTTTCCTGACTTCTAGGTGGAGTAGCCGCGAACCGGAAACGTTGTAGTCGGTCACGACTTCGTGCTCCCAAAAAGTGGAATTACGAAGTGGCGTGAAATCGCCGGCGGACTCACCGGCCTGAAGAACGTTGATGACGCTCGCCGGAAGCGAGGTCAGATACTCGCCGGCGACGATCGCACCGCCGCGATCGGCGCGGCTCAGACGCACGTAGAGTCGGTTGTTCTTCCTCAGGGCGTTGATCGCGCGGATGAGCTGATCGAGATCCTTGGGCACGAAGCCCTGGCGGGCCTCTAGCCTCTCGATGGCCGAGAGCGTATTCGCGTCCGCGACGACCAAACGAAGCTGGCCCGCACCGACGTTTTTCGGGACGGTCACGTCGACCGTTTCCAGGATCTCGTCGCCCCGATAGGACTTCAAGAGCAGTTTGAGCTTCGCTGTACCGCCCGGGGCCACTTGGTCCGTATCCAACCAAGCGCGAAGCAGCTTCGCCGTGAGCCGTTGCTCACTCGCCTCGACCTGCACGCGGATATTCTTCACGGTGATGTCCTCGAAGTCGTTGCTCAAGAGAAACGCGAGCGGCGCGGAAACCATCGCCGACGCGTTCACGGCCGCTTGCTGGTCGGTGAAGACGTCCTCGATATGCATGCGCTGGCCGTCGGTCGTCTCTATCCACGCGGAAAGCTTGACGGTCTGGTTCCCGTAGGCCCGCTCGGTCGATTGAAGTATCGCAACGATGGAAGCGAACGTGAGGACCGGTGAGAAAAGCTCGTCGCTCACCACTTCGAGATCGTAGGTTTTCTCCTGCCCCCGACTCGTTGCAACGCTCACCTGCAGGGGAATCATTCTGGGGCGAACGTTCAAAACACCCTTGATGGCGGTTGCCCTGTCCTGGACCCATGTCCCGATCGTGTCTCCACTGCTGGCCATCTTGAACGAGTTCATGAGGGAGGGCAGCACGAGATGAACGTTGGAGCTCGTCATCGGATACTCGATGGGACCGAGGTTGAAGAGAGGATGTCCGAAGGCGTAGACACTACCGGTTTCCGGGTCGACATGAGTGACGGTTCCCGACGCTGCAATCTGGAGATCTCCTGTCACGAGGCCGACGCCGACCGCGTCGCCCGGCGCGAGCGCGGGTTTGTCCGGATCCGTCTGCGCTCTCGACCTCGCCACTCCGCCGACCGCGCCACCCATCAGAGGTTCCATACCGAACTCGCGAAGCAGCGGCGCCACGATCTCGAACGTTTCCGACGGAAAGCCGAGAAGGGAGGCGGGAGTCGCGATGGGGGAAAGGAGCTTTCCGAGATAGGGCTGAAGAAGCTCGCCACCGGTGAGAGACGCGCCCTGAAGCGGAACCGGCCGCGCCCGGGGTGGCGCGACGGCCGCGATCTTGGCGGGCGTCAGCGGAAACTCCAAAGGGATCGCCGCCCGACGCGCGGAAGGTGTCTCAGTCGCATCCAGCATCTCTTGAATGGGAGTGATGCCTGCGATGGGGTCTTTCGCAAAAGGAAAGGCATAGGCCACCGCCCCGATCAGCTTGCCGTCGATATAGACGGGAGAGCCACTCATGCCGGCGATGACCCCCGTGTGCTCGAGTGGACCCCCTTCGAGCCTCGCGAGAATCATGTTCTGGTTGGGGCCGAAGTTTCTCAACACCCCCATGATGGTGACCTTGAAGGACTCGATGGTGTTTCCCGAAAACACCGTGCGACCCTCGCCGACCATCCCGGGCACGATGCTTTCGATGGGAATCGATTCCAATGGTGTCGAGGCCGCGGCTGTCCCGCAGCAGAGCAGCGCCGCGGCGACTCCGAGCGCAATGGCTCTCAACGAAGGACACGAAACGCGTTCGATGACCAAAAGCTCCACCTTCCGCCAGTCAATGGCGTGTGACGTCGGGGCACTATTCAACGGCGCGATAGAGAAGTGTGTATAAACCCAATATTCAATATTAGTTCACGGCCGGCATGCGGTCAATGCATCTGAAAAACCCCCCAGGTCCCAGCAAGCGGTAAGATGCATACATAATTCCTAGGTCGAGGCGATGACACAAACGGCGAAACTCGTGGCTTCAGCCATGGCGAGATCGAATAAGGGTCTCGCCGGTCAGGTGAAGTTCGGCACGGTCGGGGCCGACCTCGTCGAGCTGCGCGTGGACGCGCTCGACAAGCCTGACCTGGAGATGCTACGCACGAGTACCGTCACACCCTCGATCCTGACGTGCCGCGCGGCCGAGGAGGGCGGCCACTTTCACGGTGACGAGACAGCGCGGATCGCGACGCTCACTCGCGCTGTCGAGCTCGACTTCGACTACGTCGATTTCGAGATTGCGACCATGCGCAAGATACGGCGGGTCGCCCAAACCGGAGCCCGACTCGTTCTCTCGTACCACGACTTCGAGGGAATGCCGAAAGACGTCGAGGCGCTCACGAAGGAAGCTCTGGACCTTGGTGCCGATGTCGTCAAGGTTGCGGCTCGGGTGGACTCGTTGCGGGATGTCTTGCGTCTCGCGAGTCTCGGAACGCGCGTGCGTGACGCGGGCAAAACGTTCGTTCCGGTGCCGCTCGGTCCTCATGGGACGAGCGGTCGAATCCTCGCTGGCAAACTCGGGGCCGCATGGACCTATGCGCCCGCGCGGGGCGGCGACGCGACGGGACCCGGTCAGATTGGTCTTGACGAAGCTCTCGAGCTCTATCGAGTCCAGAGCGTTCACGCCGGCACCGAAGTTTACGGCATCGTAGGGACCCATGCGCTCAGCAGCCGTTCGCCCCGAATGCACAATTGGCTCTTCGTTCGACTCGAGCGTGACGCGGTCTACGTCCCGTTCCAAGAAGGAGATCTCGGAGCTTTCGTCGCCGCGGCACGAGAGCTCGGCGTTTCAGGCCTTTCGGTCACGAACCCTTTCAAAGAAGCGATCCTGCCTTTTCTGGACGAGGTCGATGAAGCGGCCAGGAGGATCGGCGCGGTCAATACTATCGTCGTCCGCGACGGGCATTTGTGTGGCTACAACACGGATCGGGAAGGCGTGCTCGAGCCACTTCGAGCGGCCGGAAACCTTAGAGGGAAGAAAGCTGTCGTCGTCGGCGCCGGCGGGGCGGCACGTGCCGCGGTCGCGGCGCTGTCGGATTTGGGAGCCTCGGTCAGAGTTCTCGCTCGCCGGCCCGAGAGGGCGCGGAAGCTGGCCGCACCCTTGGGTGTGGAGGCCGGGTCACTGGTCGGCCCCATCGACGAAGCGTGGGACGTCCTCGTCAATGCGACGCCCATCGGTAGCCTTGGCTCTTCGGAGCAAGAGTTTCCGTTGGGAGAGGTCCCAGAGCACGCCGTGGTTTTCGACATGGTCACCGTCCCCGAGGAAACGCCTCTCATTCGGCGCGCGCGGGAGGCGGGCGCCCGGACGATCACAGGTCTCGCCATGCTCTCCGCCCAGGCAAGGCACCAGGCCCGCCTCTGGACGGGGGTGCTGCCAGGGGCGGACGAGATGGAGCGTGCGGCCCGGCGAGAAGCGGGTCTCGGTCGCTACTCGCGCCAGATGCTCTTCACTGAGATCGGGGAGGAAGGTCAACGACGCATTCGGAGCAAGCGTGTGCTCGTCGTCGGCATGGGGGCGCTCGGCTCGGTCTCGGCGGAGATGCTGGTGCGCGCCGGCGTGCAGGGTCTGCGCATCGTTGACCGCGACTACGTGGACGAGAGCAATCTGCAGCGACAAAGCCTCTACGACGAGGAAGATTGGCAGACGGGCCTACCGAAGGCGATCGCGGCGGCGAGAAAGCTTACTCGAATCAACGGCGACGTCCACGTGGAGCCACACGTCGAAGACCTACACGCCGGAAACGTGCGACGCTTGTTCGAGGGCATCGATCTCGTTCTGGACGGGACAGATAACTTCGAGACGCGCTACCTGGTCAATGACGCCTCCGTTGAGACTGGCGTGCCATGGATCTATGCGGCCTGTGTGGGAAGCTATGGGATGAGCTTCGTCGTCATCCCCGGGACGACGCCCTGCCTTCGCTGCCTCATGGAAGAGGAACCCGCACCCGGAACATCCCCAACTTGTGACACGGCCGGCGTGATTTCTCCGGCGGTGCACGCCGTCGCCTCCTTTCAGGTGACGGAAGCTTTGAAACTGCTCTCCGGTCGCGAGGACGCGCTCCATGGGTCGATCATGTCTCTTGACGTGTGGCACGGGCGGGTGGATCGTTTCAAACCTTCGTCCCCGAGAGCGGAGTGTCCCGCCTGTGAACGTCGGAGTTTCGACTACTTGGCGGGGACTTCGGAGAGCCAGGCCCTGACGCTGTGCGGACGCAACGCCGTTCAAATACGTCCGGCCAAGCCAGCAGATCTCGAGCTCAAAGGGGTCGCGACCAGGCTCAGCGAGCTCGGCGAGGTGACGGTGAACGCTTATCTCCTGCGGGCCAAGCTCGCCGGCTGCGAGATCGTGCTCTTCAAGGACGGTCGCGCGATCGTGCACGGTACGGAAGAGCTGTCGGAGGCGAAGAGTCTCTATGCGCGCTATGTGGGGAGTTGATTAGAATCGCCATCCGATTCGAGACATGAAAGCCAATACCAGCCTTCTCTCCTGCGTACGGCCCGCGGTCCGAAACCTCGTGCCCTACCACCTCGAACGGCACGACGTACCGCTGAAGCTCGACCAGAACGAGAACACCGCCGGAGTCCCAAAGTCCGTCCGGGAACTTATCAACAATCGTCTGCGGGGAGTCGCACTGCATCAGTATCCGGCGCCGGGTCAACCCGAGATCCGCTCGGCGCTTTCGAAGCTCAACGATTGGCCCGCCGAGGGCATCCTCGTCGGCAACGGCACCGACGAGCTCCTGAGCACCTTGGCGTTCTCGGTGCTCGAGCCAGGGCGAAGGGCTCTCTATCCCGCTCCGAGCTTTTATTTCTACGATCAAGTGACCCGGGTCGCGGGGGCGGAAGGCATCGAGGTCCCGCTCCGGAGCGACCTTCAATACGATGTCGACGCCATCGTGAAAGGCGTCGAGACGGTCGAGCCGCACGTCGTGTTCCTCTGCTCGCCCAACAATCCGACCGGCTCGACGCTGAGCCAAGAGGCCATCCGAAGAGTCGTCGAGTCCGCGCCCGGTCTCGTGGTACTCGACGAGGCCTATTGGGAGTTCCACGGTTGGAATGGGCGCGAACTGCTAGACGAATGCCCAAACTTGCTTCTTTTTCGAACCTTCTCGAAAGCGTTCGCGATGGCCGGCCTGCGCGTAGGCTATCTCCTTGCTAGGCCAGAGCTCGCGGAGCAGATCGCGAAAGTACAGCAACCCTATCCTCTGAATCCCCTGTCGGGTGAGGCCGCGTTGATGGCGATCGAGCGGCACGACGTGTTCGAAGAGGCTGCGCGGGAGACGGCTGCCGAGCGCGAGAGGCTCTATGAGCGTCTCGGGCGGCTCGACGCCGTCACGGTGTACCCGTCGAAAGCGAACTTTCTCGCGTTCCGGACTCACGTGGGAGCAAAAAGGATGTTCGAGGGCCTTCTCGAAAGAGGTGTTCTCGTGAGGGACGTCGGGGTGCACCCATTGATGCGAGACAGCCTGCGTGTCGGCATCGGAACACCCGAGGAGAACGAGACGTTTTTCCAGGCACTCAGCGAAGTTCTAGGAACTAGTTGACATGAGCTCTCAGCCAGTTCCGAAGGAGGGAGGCTAGCCCCTTGCAGCTCGTACCCACGATCGACCTGCGCGCGGGGTGCTGTGTCCGTCTGTCGCAAGGTGAACGCGGAACCGAAGAGCGTTGCGGCGATGATCCGGTGGAGATGGCGGCGCATTGGGAGGGGCAGGGGGCGAAGCGACTACACGTCGTCGACCTCGATGCCGCCTTCGGAGAAGCGCGACAGATCGATGTCGTCGCTTCGATCGCGGAGTTTGCCGAAATGACCGGCGCGCGGATCGTGGCCTCCGGTGGGGTCGGGACAATCGAGCACCTCGAGTTGCTCAAACCGCTCGAGGAGCTTGGCGTCGACGAGGTCATCCTGGGGAGGGCGTTGTACGAGAACGCTTTCACCGTCGCCAGAGGCCTAGAGAGTATTGGCGGGTCGATAGTCTTGGCGACCGCGCGCGGGACCCTCATCATCGATGCCGACGATACCCTCTGGGAGAACAATATTCACTTCGAGGAAGCCACGGAGCGGTTTCTCGATCTCGCCGAGTCGCACGCCGGTTCGCGCGAGAACGCCCGCGAGCTTCTCGAGTCCCATGAGCGCCGGAACATCCCCGGGCACGGCTACGGAACCCGGGGGTTTACGCGCTCGATGATGGACGCTCTCGAGGAGATCACGAAAAAGCCCACTTCGGCTTCGGACCGCGAGCGCATCCTGGCGCTCGGCCACAGGGTCCGTAACATGCCGATCCAGTATCTGCCCGGCGTCAGAGAGACACTACCTCTGTTGAAGCGCCACTATCGTTTGATCTTGTTCACGAAAGGTGACCATCAAGAGCAGAACGACAAAGTCCAGCGGAGCGGAGCGACGTTGTACTTCCATCACGTGGAGGTGACAGGGGAAAAGTCGTCCGCGGACTACGAGAAACTGGTCAAACGACACGGTATCGAGCTCGAATCGGGCTGGATGGTTGGTAACAGCCCGCGCTCGGACGTGAACCCCGCGCTCAACGTGGGGCTCGGAGCGGTCTACATTCCGCATCCCCGCACGTGGAGTCTGGAGAACGAGGACGTCCAGCCGCGAAAGGGCGCTCGCCTCAAAGTCTTGAAGCGCTTCTCGGACCTTCTGGAGCACTTCCTCCACCGGCAATAACCTCCAGTTTTGACGGCCTGAGTATTCCGTTTTTCTCTCCGGCATTTTTCGAGTTGACATGTCGGCGTTCCCTGTAGTTAATGGGAGACCCTGAACAACCGAATAATCACCGTGGAAAGGGGGGATTGCTGCATGTTCAAGAAGATCGGACAACGCATTCGCAAAGTCCGATTGGAGCACGGCATCAAACAGAAGGACTTGGCGCGTAAGATTGGGATCTCACAGGGCGCTCTGACGAATTTCGAGTTGGGGCGCAGGAAGATCTCACTCGAATGGCTCCTGAAGATCTCGCGGGCACTCGAGGTGCCCATCGGCTACTTCATGGGGGCGGTAGAGCCCCTGCCCGAGGAGGACAGCCTCGGCCCGAAGGAGCATCGCCTCTTACGCGCTTTCCGTAGGATGTCTCGCGACCCGCGTCTACAGATGGAGCTCTTGCACGTCATCGAGCGTATGGGGCATCACCTGGAGCGGAATCCGAGCCGGGTCGGTCGTAGTGCCTAGTCTGGACTGAGGCTGTCTCAGAGGGTTTCCGTCGTTCCGTCACCTCTGAGCCAGTCGGTGCCACCCATCTCGCCGACATTTCCCCCCATGTTACGGTACAATTCAATAGATCACACGCATGCTGGAGCTGCCGATCTATCCGGAGCGCAGCGAGGCGCCCGGCTACACGCTGGAGCGTCGAGCGGCGACGCTTCGGCAAAATCCGCCCTCGGACCTCTCTGAAAAGCTCGATCATCTCCGTCGGCAGTGTGCCGTCGAGACCCTTTCTCTGAGCGGCGCGCCGCCCACCGACGGCGAGGACGATTCGCTTGTTCTCGCGCAGCTCGAGGCGCTCGCGCTCATCGAGGCCTCTGCGGTCGAAGACCAGCCTCTCGACCTCGGTCGGATCCGAGACGTCCATCGCATTGCGAACGTTGCAGCGGACGTCGACTTGCGTTCGACCGAGGCACGGCCGCAGTTTGCGACCGCACGACCCTCCCCACCGCGATTCATCGAAGACAAGCTGTTGAACCTCCTCTCTTGGATCGAATCGGAAAGCGCCGCCGCGATGTTCCCCGCGGAGCGGATGGCGCTGTGGTTCGCGCGCTATCTCGAGATCGCGCCGTTCGAGCGGGGCAATTTTCGTACCGGGCATCTGCTGGCGAGCCATTTCGCCATCGTCAAAGGCTACCCGGTCGTTTCGTTGCAGCTTCGAGACGCGGACACGATCCGGAACGCCTTGGAGCGAGCCATCGTCTTCGACACCGCCGCGCTCGTAACCCATTTCAATGACGCGCTCACGCGCGCCCTCGACATGTTGGAAGCGGGATGAGCTCGAGGCCCCATTTCGTCATGAGCGCAGAGAGCCTTCTAGTCTCCGCGGGCCGTGGCCGGGCGATCGTGACGAGCCTAGCCCTTGCGCTTGCCGTCGTTTCGAGCGCTGCGGGCCTTTTTCTCGTCGACACCTCACTGAGGCTCGGAACGGGCATGCGCGGCTTCGACATCCTGCGTCTCGTTCACGTCCTGGTACTCATCGGAGGTCTCGGCTGGACGGCGTTTCACTGTGCAAAGAAGCACCACACCTGGCTCGACGAGCTCGCTCTTCTGGTGTTTCTGACCTGCGGCGTCAACCTCATCATTCAGATTACGGGTGGGTCCCGCTCCTACTGGCAGGGACTCTACCTCGTTCTCGGAGGACTGGCCTCCGTCGGCTTCGCGAGGCGCCACGTCGTCGCCCTCGTGCTGCTCGTGTTGCTTCTCGAGACCGCCAACTGGGTCGTCTATCCCGCCACCTCGTTCGTGGGTCTTTTCCGCCTCTCGCTGCTCTTCCTGTTTGCCGTTGTCGGTTACAACTACATGGAGCGTGCGGAGAGGGACCGCGCTGAGCGAGCCGAGGACCGTCTTCTGAGGCTCCACACCGGTTTGAGACAGCTCGAAGGTCCCGAAAATGAACTCGAGGATGAGAACGAGCGTATCTCGCCGCTGAGCGAGGAAGGGCAAAGGGCGGGCCGCGCGGAGCAGGTGGAGAAACTCGACGATCACCTCGAGCCCCTGCTCGCCCTCGCCGTCCAGGCCACAGGAGCCAGGACGGCCGTTCTGCTCCAGGTGGGTGAGGAGGAGCATTTCTACTGGGTCCGGCTGATCGCGGGAGAGGCGGAAGGTATTGCCCGGCGTCGGCTACCGGCCAAAGGAAGTCTCTTGTCGGAAGTGTTGCGCAATGCTCGTCCCATTACGCTCGAGTCGAGACGGCTGGAGTGGCGGTTGGCTCCGGGTGACATCCAGAGTGTGCTCGCCGTTCCGATTCGGATCTGGGACGAGCCGCCGTGGGTGCTCGTGCTCGATCATGCGGCACCCGGCTACTTCAGCGAGGAGCGACGCGACATGGTCTGCGCCATCGCCGAACAGATGGCCGAAGCTCAATCTCTCTTTCGACGCCAGGCTCGCCAGTATGTGGAGGAGCTGGAGCTCAAGGGCCTTCTCCGAGCGAGCGAGAGCCTGTCGAGCTCGGCACATCTCGTCGACCTATTGCGTCACTTGGTGAACTATGCGCGGGAGGTCGTGCACTTCGACACTTGCGCAGTATGTCTATGCGAAGAAGGCAAGGAGACCTTCAACGTCGTCGTCGCCGAAGGTTATCGCAAGGAGATCTTGGGTCAGAGCATTTCCCTCGAGTCTCCGACCTGGGCGGGTTGGGTCTTGAGAGCGAGAGAGGAGCCCCTCGCGATCCGCATGGAACGGCGGTCCGGAATGCCGATCCTGGACTCGAAGGAGAAGCCGACGACCGGCGCGAGCTTTCTCGCCATCCCACTTCGGGCGGGAAAGCGGGTCTCGGGCGCGTTATTCGTCACGCGTACGGGGGACTCTTTCACCGCGCGCGAGCTGCGTCTCCTTCGTATCTATCTCAATCACGCGGCCGTCGCGATCGAGAACGCGATCGTCTACGAGCGAGTTGAAAGCCTGGCGGCGACGGACGCGCTCACTGGGCTCTACAATCGGCGATATCTCGAGCACGCCCTCGCGCGGGAGATCGCACGGGCCGATCGCACCACCTCGAGCTTGGCGCTGCTGATTCTCGACATCGACCACTTCAAAAGCTTCAACGATACCTATGGCCACACCATGGGCGATATCGTTCTGAAACGAGTTGCTTCGACGCTCAAAGACGCCCTGCGAAAAGGGGACGTCCTCGGCCGTTTCGGTGGCGAGGAGTTCGTTGTGCTCTTGCCCCAAGTCACCCCCAAGGGAGCTCTCGAGTCGGCCGAGAGGATTCGTGCCGCCGTAGCCGAGGCGTCACTTCATCCCGGGGGGCCGCGTCGAAACGTGACCGTCAGCATCGGCCTTGCGATGTGCCCTGATCACGCGGAGCGTTCCGAGACGCTCATTCAGGCGGCCGATCGCGCTCTCGACCTCGCGAAGGAGCGCGGACGCAATCGCGTATGTAGCCAGAAAGACTTATCGCTCGCGGGCGTCTAGCAAGAGTGGCAGGGTGATCAAAAAATGCATCGGCACCCTGCGCGAGCGGTAACCCATACATCTACCGCGAGCCCGGCCCGAGTGGGCCGGCCGTCCCCCCGAGCGAAGAGCAATAGAGAGAGACCATGGATTATTACGGCCTTCTCTGTTTGACGCGAGACGCGACCGACGCCGAGATCAAGACCGCCTACCGTCGTCTCGCGAAGCAATACCATCCGGATAGCGGCGAGCCCTCCGACGTCGCGCGCTTCCACGAGATCCAGCTAGCCTACGAGACGCTAGCCGATGCCGACCGGCGTCGCGCGTATGACCACGCCGGAGCGGTCTCTACGGGAGCTCCCGTCTCGTGGACGGGTGGGTTCGAAACCCCCCTCGCCCCTTTTAGGGAAGTCTTCGCACGACGCCCTGCAGCAATGGACCTGGACGTTGATTTCGACATCGTCGTGTCGCGTGACGAAGCTCGACGGGGAGCCGAGGCTGTGCTCGACGTGCCTTATGACGAGCTCTGCAAAAACTGTCGCGGGGGAGGACTCGACTTTTTCGGCTGGTGCGGAGCCTGCCGCGGTGAGGGAAACGTCCGCGTCCGTGAGCGGATTCGCTTCCGCGTACCGCCCGGCGCCCAGCACGGCGACCTCGTCGCCGCACGACTGGCCGGTGGTCGAACGATCCGCGGCCGCCTCCGTATTAAAAGAACCAGTTCCTTAGGGCCGGCGACAAAATAAGTTCCCGTTTTCAAGACGGTCGGATGGTGTAGTTCCATTTGGGTAGAGTCTGGTCCTTTGTAACGGAAAGCGCCTGCATCCGCTCGTCAGTGATTTTGACGCCCTTCGGATAACGACGCCGGATAAGGTGTGCGCGTACTCGCAAACCGGAAGAGGTGGTGGTCGTGCGGATGTATTTGAGGATGGTTTCGTAGCTGTCGAGAGGCCTGCCCGCCCAGTTCTTGCTGACCTCGCTGAACAGACGGTGCTCCACTGGATTCCACTTGGATGTACCGGACGGATAGCGGGCTATGGTGATAGCGATGTCGTGGCGATTGCAAATCCGCGTTTGAAGCCCGTGCTTCCAACCCCGACACCGATAGCCATTGCTGCCCCCGGCGTCTGCCAATATCGCGAGGTCACGGGCTGCAGGATAGCGTCGCCGTCCTTCCGTTCGCCACCACTTCTCGATGGCATTCACGGCGAAGTCCGGGGTGTTGTACGAGGTACCAATGAACACTGTCCCGCGGTTCGCGAGCAGATCGTAGACGCCGTAGGGGATTGCGATGCCGTTCGATTCGGAACGGAAGTCATGGTCTTTGACGAGAGTCGGCTCGCGGTTCCAGGCCTGCCCGCCGTTTTTGAATAATCCCACCAGCTCCCGTTTCTTCGTGTCTACGCTGATGATGGGATGACCAGCTGCGGCAAAACGCGCGCGCAGTTCGGCGATACACGCGAATTGGGTATCGCGATCTTCGGACGTGGCACCGCACAGCTTCTTGTGGTTCACCCGCAACGAGAAGCCGAGCTGTTTGAGCAGTCGACCGACGGTTTTGCTGCTGACGTTCACACCGAGGCTTCTTAGCTCGCAAGCAATCTTGTCGGTGGTCCGCCGCGTCCATTTCACTCCCGTCATCGGATCGCCCGCGGTGTCGTGCTTCATGAGTTCTTCGATCTTGGCGATGACTTCTGGCTTTTTTTTGCACGGCGCGCCGTCCGCCACCCTTTCGCCGAACTCCGTCGAGCTCAACATCTCTCATTAGCAATTCCCTACGACCTCTGGCTACCGTGCTCGGACCCATCCCGAGCAGTTCGGCAATCTGTTGGTCGCCACCGTGACCGAGCTTCATGGCCTCGACTCCCGCGTAGAGACGGCGCTGCTTTTCATCGAGCAGACTGTAGAAAAGAACGATCGCAGCCTTCAACTCCACGGGGAGCACGCGGACTCCCCCGACCCCGCCCAACGTGGAAGGTGACGCCTCATGTACCTGGCGGGCCGAGAGCTGTTGCTTGCGCGTGCTCACATCGGTGGCCAGATACAGATATCGGCCGAACACCTGCTCGCGCGCCAATCTTTTCTCTCGGACCAGTTTCAACAGAGGAGCCTTGACGTCAACCTGCACCACGTCCTCGAGCTCGTCGACGTAGTAGCCTGCCTCACAGGCCGCGACCAACGCTTTTACCGTCGCAAGCAACGTCCCGTACTTCGAGAACCACACTGAGCGCAACGACCAAAGACCTTTTCGATCGAACTGGGCGATCTCGTCCAACGTGTAGTAGCTACCACGGTGGGAGTAGCTTGTCCGATACGCCAACTCATTGAGCTTTCGGAAGACGGTCGAGTCCACATCGGTACCCAACACTGCCTTCAAATCATCGAGGGTAGCTATTTTGTGCTTCCTCAACAGGCGGTCGAGATCTTCAGACTGATAGCTCGTAGGTCTCATAATAGGAGAAGTGCTCCTTGATAGGCGTAATCCTCCTGCAATGAGGACCGTTTGTCAAACACGCGCTGGTTGCTGAAGACCTACAAATGTTCCGTTTCTAGGGAGCTTGCCAGGCTCTCGTGATGCCAGACGATATCGCGATCACGACCTGAAACAGGAAGAGTGTTCTCAAAACTAGACAGTTATTTTGTCGGCGGCCCTAAGTGGACGAGCGGAGCGAGGTCGGGTGAGGGCTAGGCCTCTGGCGGATCGTTCAGCCGGAAGGTCCGGCTCACGTCTTCCTCCTCAGCCCCGTTGAAACGGTTGTTCGGGAACTTCGCCAAAAGCCACAGCCGGAAGCTTCCGAAGGCGATGCCAAGGCCAACGACGACTGCGATCGCCACCCCGACGAAAAAGAAGGCATTCAGGACGAACCACGCGAGGGAGGGTTCCGGGTCCGGATCTTTCAAGTTGTAGTATTTGATACCGGGCTGGTTCGTTTGAGCCCAAAGAAGCGCGCCGAAGGCCTCGGGCCACAGCTCGAACAAGAGCCAAAACATGGCCCATTCTAGCACTAGCTTATGGCGGGGAGCCGGCCATCACTGAGGTAGGCGCGGTGACGCGCGTCGTCTGCACCAGCGTATCGTGGTAGCTTCGAATCCCTGTCGCGATCGACTCCGCGATCTTCTGTCGATAGCTGGCGTCGGCGAGGAGCTGCTCGTCCTTGCGGTTTGACAGATAGGCGACCTCGATGAGCACGGAAGGTATTTGGGCGCCCAGGAGCACGTAGAACGGGGCAGTCTTGACACCGCGATTGCGCGCATCTTTCTTGGAGTCGAATAGGTCGACCGCCATGGAGCCCTGCACGTGGCTCGCGAGCTCCCTCGATTCCGTGATCTTGGAGTTGTTCATCACCTGTTGCAGAAGGTTTTGAAGCTCGCCCAGGCGTCTCGTATTGACTGCGTTCTCCCTCGCAGCTACTTCTTCCGCGTCGGGTGTCGTTGCCAGGTTCAGGTAGTAGGTCTCCGTGCCTCGAGGGCGACTGCTCCGCGACGCGTTCACGTGGATGGAGACGAAGAGGTCGGCCCCCTTCGAGTTGGCGATGGCGGTACGCTCTTCGAGGGGGATGAAGACGTCGTTTCTCCGCGTCATGACAACGTCGAAGTTCCGCCCTTGCAGGATTTTCGCCACTCGCCTCGAGATGTCGAGCACGAGATCCTTCTCGCGCAGCTTCCCGCTCATCGTTCCTGGATCGTGACCGCCGTGCCCAGGGTCGATCACGATCCGGCCGACGTCGAGACCGAGCTGCTGCACGAGAGAATAGCCGTCCGTTCGCGGTTCCGGCGCGACTTTGAGGGTTCTCTCCCCGGCCTCCGCGGCTACTGGGGTTTCGGGAGAGCTCGGTGTCGGAGGCGACGCCTCGAGCGGAGGCTTCACTTCATTCCTGGCAAGGAGAACCTCGGGTTCGGGCTCGGTACCCATAATGTCCACGACGAGCCTGTAAGGGTCGGGGAGAAAGAAGAACTTGTACTCGCTGATGTTCTGAAAGTCGAAGACGACCCGAACGACGTCGGGCTTGTTCTGCCCGACACGGATCCGTCGAAGAAAACCGTCCTCGATGGGAAAGCTGCGAGATGCCAGGTCCTTCGCGACGCGAGTCCCGAGAAGATCAAAATAGATCCTCTCGGGACTCTGCAGTTGTCCCTGACGGAATTTCACTTCGGCGTCGAGGTCGATGACGATACGAGTGTACTCGCGTCCCGTCCAGTGCCGGATGTTCCTGACGCCCACTACTCCGCGGGGAAAGCGCTCGGCGGCCGCCCGCCGAGGCTCGTTCATTTTCTCTATGAGCCGATGCGCCTGCGCGGCCTCGGCCGTATTGGGCCAGGTCGAGATGACCTTGCGTAGCTCGATGCTCGCCGCCTTCCGGTCCGAGAGCTCCTCGAGAAAGATCTTGCCACGGGTCAATCGAGCCCTCCGCGCCCACTTGCTCGCGGGATAGCCGTTGGCGAGAAGAAGATGGGCGTCAAGAGATCGCTTCAACGCATCCGGGTCGTCGAAACGGCGATAGATCTCGATATAGATCTCGCCCTCATAGTAGAGCGCGTCGTCGCAGTAACCGCTCTGGGGGTGCTCTAGGACGACGCCGTGGTAGAGCTTGGCGACTTTGCGCCACTCGGAGCGCTTGCGAAGCAAGGCTTCCGAGCGATGGAGGCGTTCCTCCGCCGTCTGGGCGTCTTGATAAAGCGTTCGGGCAGATCGCTGCGCCCCACCGCTGGCCGCGGGTCGCACGCTGAGCAGGATGGCGATGGCGATCGCGGTCCTACCGGAGCTGTTGATCCACCTCATCGAAATAGTCCTTCGCTACGAGAACCTCGCGCCGGCTCGAGCCCTCGGAAGGGCCGATGATACCGTCCGCTTCGAGCATATCCATGATGCGGGCGGCGCGGCTATAGCCGAGCCGCATTCGGCGCTGCAAATGCGACGTCGAGGCGACGCGAGTCTCTACGACGATCCTCGCCGCTTGGTCGAAAAGTTCGTCCTTCTCGTAGGCCGCGAACTCGTTCGAGTCCTGGGCCTGCAAGATCGCCTCGTTGTAGGCGGGTTTACCCTCGCGCCTCCAGAAGGCGACGAGCCGGCCGACGTCGGCCTCGGAGACAAAGGGACCGTGCAGCCGAAGTAGTCTCGCGGAGCCGGGAGGGAGCAAGAGCATGTCGCCTCGGCCTAGAAGCTGCTCCGCACCGTTCGAGTCGAGAATGGTTCGCGAGTCCACCCGAGAGGCGACGCGGAAGGCGATGCGAGTGGGGAAATTCGCCTTGATAATGCCGGTGATCACGTCCACCGAAGGCCGCTGGGTCGCGAGGACGAGGTGGATGCCGACGGCACGCGCCATTTGCGCGAGCCTCGTGACCGAGTCCTCGACATCCGAGGAGGAGACCATCATGAGGTCCGCGAACTCGTCGATGACAACGATGCACCAGGGCAGAGGTGTCAAAGGTTCCCCGTTCTCGTCCTCTCTCTTTTCTCCCGCCTCGATCGCGCCGCGGAGAATGTTGTTGTACTGCTCGATGTTGCGGACGCCCTCGGATGCGAGCATCTTGATGCGGCTTTCCATCTCGAAGATGACCCACTTGAGCACGTCGCTCGCCCTCTTCGGATCCGTTACCACGGGAGTCAAGAGGTGAGGGATGTCCTGGTAGACGCCGAGCTCGATGCGCTTCGGGTCGATGAGAATCATCTTCACCTCATCGGGCGAGGATTTGTAGAGAATCGAGCAAATGAGACTGTTGAGCAGGACAGACTTCCCGCTACCCGTTGCCCCCGAAATGAGCAAGTGCGGCATGCGCGCGAGATCGCTCACATAGGCCGCCCCGTCGATGGTCTTTCCCAGAACCATCGTGAGCCGCGACGAGCTCGATTGGAACTCATCTGACTCGAGAATCTCTCTCAAGCCGATGGTTTCCCGCTGTCGGTTCGGGATCTCGACCCCGACGGTGGATTTACCGGAGATGCGGTCGATTCGGACGGACTCAGCCTGGAGCGCGAGGCAGAGGTCTTCCGAGAGCGCGGTGATCTTGCTGTACTTGATGCCGGCGTCGGGCTTGAACTCGAACGTCGTGACGACCGGGCCCGGATGGATCTGTTGCACCTGGCCTTGGACCGAGAATTCCTTGCAGCGCGCTTGGAGGACTTTGGCCCTTTCCATGAGGTCCTTCTCGTCCGTTTTGATCTCTTCACGCCGTGCTTCGAGAATTCCGAACGGCGGCATGTTCCAGCGTCCCTTCTTCGGGCGGAACGGGAGAATCTCCTGCTTCTGAGGAACGGGGAGGGGATTCTTCTTCGAGACGACGTTGGTCTCTCCGACTTTCTTCTTCTCGTCCTCTTCCTGCCCGCGCTTGACCTGGGCTTGCTTCGCGTGCTTTTTGACGACGCGCTCGCGAAGCCTCTCCTTGCGCTTTGATTCCCGATAGTGATGGAAGGCGGTCAAGAGCTCAGCGCCCTTGCGTCGCTGCCACGCGCGCGCGGCCTTGACGCCGGCGCTCAAGGACCAATGCGTCGTCACTGTGACCGCCGTGAAGAGCAGCGTCACCAGCAGAATGAAGGCGCCCATCGGGTTGAGGGCCGAGACGAGATAGATCGCGAGCAATTGACCGAGGGCACCACCGGCCGGGATCAGCTCGCCGGAAAGAGGGAACTCCCCAAGAGCGAGTGCGAGAAGGCCCGCGAGGCTCAGAATCAGCGTCGCGAGGCCCAGAAAGCGGCTCGCCCTCGAATCCATCGGGTGGCACCAGAAACGATTCCACCCCGCAATGAAGAGAAAGACTGCTAGAACATAGGAGGCGAGGCCGAAGATCTGCAGGAAGGCTTCCGAGAGGAACGCGCCCGCCGGACCGATCAGGTTATCGGTCGTTTGCGGTGTCGCCTCCTTGAAATACCAGGCCGGGTCCTGAGGCGAGTGCGTCAGCAAGCTCACGGCGAGCATCAAGGCGGTCGCCATCAGCACGATGCCGATGACTTCCGACAAGCGCTCCGTTGGAAACCAATTCTCGGCTTCGCTTTTACGAGGAACCGAACGCGACGTAGACAAGGACCGCTCCTCCCATACCAAAGCAGTAGTAACCGAAGAGGTGAAACCTCTGACTGGCCAAGAGCTTGATAACTATGCCGATGGCTAAATAGCCTATGACGAAAGCCGTAGAGAATCCAGCGACATATCCCCAAACGGCGTCTCCCGACACGAGCGCAACATCTTTGAGCTTGAACATGGCAGCGCCTAGGATCGCCGGGATGGACAGCAGAAACGAAAAACGCGCCGCCGCGGCGTGATCGATCCCACGCATCAATCCAGCGACGATCGTCGAGCCGGAACGAGAGATGCCGGGTAAGAGCGCCGCGCTCTGAGCGAGTCCCACGAGCACAGCATCCTTCCCATCGATCTCGTCGAGTCCGCGCCCCCGCATCGAGCATCGAGACGAAACCAGGAGAATCAGGCCCGTCACGAGAAGCGCTCCACCGACGACGGAAAGGCGCTCGAAGCTCTCCTCGACGTAGTCGCCGAATCCGAGCGCCGCAACGACGGCCGGCAACGTCCCGAGGACGAGCAGCACGATGAGCCGACGTCCCACGCGCCCCGAGCCTCCCGGCACTAGACCAGAGAGCAACATCGCGACTTCTCGTCGCAAGTAGATCAACACTGCGCCGAGCGTGCCGAGGTGGAGAACGATGTCGAATAGCACGGAAGGTTCGTCGAAGCCGGGCAGAAAGTGCTGCGCGATGGCCAGATGTCCGGAGCTCGAAATAGGCAGAAACTCGGTGAGGCCTTGGACCACTCCGAGCAGGACCGCGGTCGTCACGCTCACGCTCTCTCCGGACCTAGGACGACCGGAAGGATAATCGGACGGCGCACGCCTTTCTTGCGGAAGAAGCGCTTGAGGGTCGTTTCCACGAGCTCCTCGATCGCCGCCTCGCTCCCTCGCTCCTTCGAGCCGACGCCGCGGATGGCCGCGAGCATGGCGTCGTGCGCCTCGGCCAGGACGCCGTCCGCATCGTCGTTCTCGGTGAATCCGCGGCTCAAGATATCCGAGACTTCAGGCTCTTTCGAGGCGGAGAACGACACGACGGGGACGATGACGCCCCCAGCGCTCAACCTGCGGCGGTCGCGCACGATGCAGTCATCGACCAGACCGAGACCGCTTCCATCGACGAGGACCTGGCCTGTTTCCACCGTACCGGCGACGGATGCGCCCTCCGCGTCGAATCGGAGAACGTTGCCATCTTCGGCGAGAAAGACTCTGTCCTTAACGTTCCCGCTCTCACGCGCGATACGAGCGTGATTGTAGAGCTGGCGCCACTCACCGTGGATCGGAACGAAATAGCGCGGCTTGACGAGCTCGAGCATCATCGAGAGATCCTCGGCGCTCCCGTGTCCGGAAACGTGGACTTTCGCCTTCGGCGGGTGGATGACCTCTGCGCCCAGCCGAAACAGATCGTTGACGTTGCGATTTACCGCTTTTTCGTTCCCCGGAATCACGCGGGTACTCAGGACGACGACGTCCCCCGGCTCGATGGCAACGAAACGATGAGTCCCGGCGGCGATCTGCGAGAGCGCGGACATGGGCTCGCCCTGGCTTCCCGCCGTGATGACGAGCTGTTTGCCTCGAGGGATCTGATCGAGATCCTCGATCGCCCAGAGCACGCCCTCGGGGATCCTCAAGTACCCGAGATCGGTGGCGATGCGGAGGTTCTCGACCATGCTGCGTCCGACGAGTGCGACCTTGCGCCCGTGTTTCAACGCGAGGTCCATGGCTATCTGAATGCGATGGGTGCTCGAAGTGAAGCAGGTTAGAAGAACGCGGCCCTTGGCCTCCTCGAGGATTTTGTCGAGCGCGGGCGCGACCGAGCTCTCCACCCCGGTTCGCCCTGCGACCTCGCTATTCGTGCTGTCCGAGAGGAGACAGAGGACGCCTTTCTGGCCGAGCTCGGCGAAGCGCTTCAAGTCGATGGGCGGGCCGACCGGGGGGGCGTCGTCGACTTTGAAGTCGCCGGTATGGAGCACCATTCCGTAGGGGGTCTCGATAGCGAGTGCGACGGCATCTGCGAGACTGTGCGTGACGTGCACGAGCTCGATGCGAAACGAGCCGACCGAGAAGCGCTCTCCAGGCGCGATCTCCGTCAGATCGACACTTCCTAAAAGCCCGTGCTCTTCCAGCCGTCGCCGGCAAATGCCGAGGGTCAGCCTCGTGCCATAGACCGGTACACGGTGGTTGCGGAGGAGATAGGGAAGTGCCCCGATGTGGTCCTCGTGGCCGTGGGTCAGGACCACTCCCTTGAAAATCGAGCGATGCGCATCCAGGTAGCTGGTATCGGGCAGAATGAGGTTGACGCCGGGATTCTCGTGTCCTGGGAACATGAGCCCCGCGTCGACGAGCATCAAGCTGTCGCCCATTCGGAAGGCCATCATGTTGAGGCCGAACTCGCCGAGGCCGCCCAGGGGCGTGATCTGAAGCGGCGAACCGGAATCGGTCTCTGAACGACCCGGCTGCGCGGATTTCACCATTAGAGATAGGAGCTTAGCATCCTGAACTTCAGGAATCGCTTCAATACTATCAGAAAAGGGCTATCCGTTGGGCAAAAAGTGCCGTGCCCGGGACATGGAGCAGATGCGGCTAAGCTCGGCAAATTCTTCCACGGAAAGCGTTTCCGCCCGACGGGAGGGATCGATCGCGAGCTCCGAGAGAGCATTTTGGACCGTCCCCGCTGGGAGGCCAGATATTTGCAAGTGCTTGACGTTATTGGCGATGGTCTTGCGTCGGTGGGCTAGGAGTCCCTTCACGACCGCCCTGAACGTCTGGTCATCACCGACGTCGGGAACGATGTTTGGGGCAAGCATGTTGAAGCGCACCAACGTGGAGACCACCCGCGGCCGCGGCCGAAACGCCTGGGGTGAAATCCTGAAGAGTGAACGAATCGAAGCCCGTTGTTGCGCGAGCACCGACAAGACACCATAGGTCTTGGTACCGGACCGCGCCGTCAAGCGGGCCGCGACCTCGTCCTGGAACATGAACGTGAACTCCTTAAATAAGGTGGACACAGTGAGCAAACGCAGGAGAATCGGCGCGGCGACGGAGTAGGGAAGGTTGCCACAAACACCGACTCGGCCAAGGCCGTTCGCTTCCAGAAGCCTCGGAAAATCGATCCTGAGCGCGTCGTCTTCGATGATCTCGAGCTCTCGCTTTAGTTCGGCCGGAACCGCCTCGCGGAGCGCGTCGGCGAGGTGATGGTCGGCCTCGATGCACAAAAGGCGAGCGCCTGCGCGCAGCATCGGCAAGGTGAGCTGACCGGTTCCGGCACCGATCTCGAGGATTGTCTCGCCGCGCTCGGGCGCGACGGCAGCGACGATGCGCGCGATCACCTGGGTATCTCGAAGAAAACACTGCCCCTTCGACCTCGAGGGGCGAAACTCGCCGGGCGCCATCCGCGCTGCTTCCTCCATGCCGCGAGAATAACACGCAAGCCCGCGGCGTCGTCCAAGCTGAGCTACAATCATGACCTTATTCACAGGCGAGGGGCCCGTAGGAGGGCTAGGCTCGAGGAGACGATGAGATGAGCGCATCAGTCCAGACCTACACGGACGGCACCTGGGACGGCGAGGTGCTATCCTCGAAGGGACTCGTGGTCGTCGACTTCTGGGCCGAATGGTGCGCACCCTGCCGCATGATGTCGGAGACCATCACGCTTCTCGCGCACGACTTCGAAGGGCGCGCAACAATCGGCAAACTGAACGTGGACGAGAACGAGCGGACGACCGAGCGATATCAAATCCGGGGCATCCCGGCGATTGCCGTGATGAAGGACGGAGAGTTGAAGGCGCAAGTCGTCGGAGTAACCTCGAGAGAGTATTTGTCACAGCTCATCGAGAAACATCTGGAGAATTCATGACCATGAACACGGAGAATCGCCGTCGGGTCGTCATCATTGGAAGCGGGCCCGCCGGCTATACGGCGGCGATATACGCCGCGCGCGCGGAGCTCTCGCCGCTGGTGATCGCCGGCTCGGGTGCCGATCCCAAGATCGGAATCCCGGGTGGACAGCTCATGTTGACTACCGAGGTCGAGAACTACCCTGGCTTTCCCGAGAGTGTCACGGGTACGGACATGATGGAGCTGTTCCGCAAACAGGCCGAACGGTTCGGGACGGAAGTCGTCTACGCCGACGCCACCCGGGTCGACCTGTCAGAACGCCCGTTCCGGATCGATGCCGGAGGGGAGTCCTATTCCGCGGACGCGCTCATCGTCGCGACCGGAGCGGCCGCGAAGTGGCTCGGAATCGACTCGGAAAAGAGGCTCCAGAACCGAGGCGTGTCTGCCTGTGCCACCTGCGATGGTGCGCTCTATCGAGGTCGTGAGATCGCGGTCGTTGGCGGCGGTGACACGGCCATGGAGGAGGCGCTGTTCCTGACACGTTTCGCGACGAAGGTGACGGTGATCCATCGGCGAGACGCGTTGCGGGCGTCGAAGATCATGCAGGATCGCGCGCTCCAGAACGAGAAGATCGAGTTCCTCTGGGATAGCGAAGTCGCCGAAGTGCTCGGTGAGGAGGAAGTGACTGGCCTCCGTATCCGGAATCGCAAGAGCGGCGCGGAGTCGGAGATCGCGACGGGCGCTCTATTCATCGCCATCGGCCACACGCCCAATACCGATCTGTTCGAGGGTACTCTGGCGATGGACGATCTGGGATACCTCGTCGTGGAACGTGGAACCAGAACGTCCGTCGAGGGAGTCTTCGCTTGCGGCGACGTCATGGACAAGGTCTACCGCCAGGCGGTAACGGCGGCCGGGACTGGCTGCATGGCCGCCATCGACGCGGAGCGATGGCTCGCCGAGCAGGAATCGGTTTCTCCCGAGGCGGAGGCGGTCACGGAGACGACAACATGAGTATCGCTCGCAAGGGTTTATGGCTCGGCGCCGCGTTGCTGGCCGGCTGCGGCATCGCCCGCCTCCTCCCGGTCGATGTGAGCGACCAACAGGCCGTTATGGGAGAGAGGGCCCCCAACTTCGCTCTCGAAGACGTCGCGGGCCGCACGATGAGCATGAAGGAGCTGAGAGGCAAGATCGTCGTTCTGGATTTCTGGGCGGTGTGGTGCGGTCCATGCCAGAATTCGATGCCCTTCTTCCAGAGGATTCAGGACGAATACGGCAAATACGGTCTCGAAGTCGTAGGTATGCACGTCGATGACCGGATGCCTCCGATCGACACCGTCAGGGAATATCTGGAGGGGCACGGGATCCGTTACCACAACCTGGTGAGCACGAGAGAGGTCGACGACAAGTTCCTGATCTACGCCATGCCGACGACCTATATCGTGGACCGCGACGGCGTCGTCGCGAAGCGCCACGTCGGATTCGACCGCGCGAAGACTCCTGACTTGCTCGAGAAGGACGTCCGTGAGCTGCTCGAGCTCGACTAGTCGATCTCCACAAGATCCTCCGACGGCCGTGGCGGGAGAGTGAAGCCTTCCACCTCTTCAGCACTCTCCTGCGCCGACAAATAGTCGGTGACTTCACCGCCTACCAGCGCTTCATCCGGGATGACCCCGCTTTCGTAAATCCGGAACCACAGGCGGAGCAAGGGGTCCACGAAATAGAATCGTTTCTCGAGGGCCCGGACCAGCTCGACTTCCTCGAGCCAACGCAGGTAGTCCCGCGTGGAACCGGCTGTCCGGTTCAGGTGGCGTGCCACTTCCGTGAGCTTGAGGCCTTGCTCCTGGGCCAGCACGCGAAGCACCATTTTGCACGCCCCGTAACCGCGGGCACGGTGGAGAAGCTCTTTGTAACCGGCGCGGCATTCCGCCTCGATTCGGCCCCCCGGAGACATTTCGTGACGGAGTGCATCGGCGAGGTTACGATAGTCATCGAGCGTTTCGGCGAGGCGGGCGGCATGCACGGCAAGTCCCGCCGTGACGCTTTGTACGGAGGCAGCGACGGAAACGCCCGCGTTCTCGAGCTCCTCGACCGTCAATGGCGGGATCTCCCGGATCACCACGCCATCGAGGTCACGCTTCGACCAGTATGGAAAACGGCTCGTCAACAATGCCCGGCCGGATCGGCCCAGGGCCTCGAGCAGTCGATTCAGAGGGTCTTCGACGTCGGGGTAGGCGGCAAGAGACCTGAGCTCCGTGACGTCATCGAGAAGTAGCAGCGCGTCGTTCTTGCGCCGAACGAGCGCCCCGAGCAACCCTTCGAAGGGGGAGGCGGCTTTCGAGCGGACGGCCGGGACGACGCCTCGGGAGAGACGCGGGAGCTCTCTGGCGAGCACTTCGGGAGAGCAGCCGACGGCCTCGAGCTGGATCACCGCGGCAGGTCCGGCCCAGCGTTCGGCGAGGCCTTCGAGGAGGGTCGTCTTACCCGAGCCTCGTGGGCCCGCCACGAGGAGCAGGTGCTCGGTCTCGAGCTCTTCGAGCAGAGACCGACAAAAGGCGTCGCGGGAAAAGTGCATCGTAGGCGAATCTTACGCGATTCCCGGCCTTGGTGCCGTTTGGTATGGATTTGTTACACTTACCCGTTTGTGATTGTTTATCTGGAGTAACCGATGCCGAGCCTCGTGGTCGTCGGCACCCAATGGGGTGACGAGGGCAAGGGAAAATACGTCGATTTCTTGTCCGAGCGGATCCAAGTCGTGGTGCGCTACGGCGGCGGCCACAATGCAGGCCACACCGTCGTCATCGAGAAAGACCAGGAGTTCGTTCTCCATCTCATTCCGTCCGGTATCCTCCACGAGGGTGTGACATGTGTGATCGGAAACGGCTGCGTCGTCGATCCCGAGGCGTTCTTGTCCGAGGTCGCGATGTTGCGGGGCCACGGCATCGAGATCCGCGACCTCTACTTGAGCGACCGCGCTCAGCTCATCCTGCCCTACCACCGTCTCGCCGAGCAGCGGGAGGAAGAAAAACTGGGTAATCGCCGCATCGGGACCACCTGCCGGGGGATCGGTCCCGCCTACGAGGACAAGATTGGGCGGCGGGGACTCAGAGTGGGCGACCTTCGCAATCCCGAGTTTCTGAAGGACAAGCTCGACTACCTCGTCCGCGACAAGACGACCGCTCTCGGGATCGAGGCCGAGGCCGGGAAGCTCCGCGACGAAATCGACGAGATGCTCGAGCGATTCGGCGAGGTCGCCCTCGCTCACATTACCGACACCTCGCTTCTCGTTCATCGCGCTCTCGAGGACGGAAGCAACGTCATGTTCGAGGGGGCGCAGGCAACGCTACTCGACATCGACCACGGGACCTACCCCTACGTCACCTCGTCGAACCCGACCGCAGGCGGGGCCGCGACCGGGAGCGGGGTCAGCCCCAAAGCCATCGACTACATTCTCGGGATCACCAAGGCCTATCTCACGCGAGTCGGCGAAGGGCCGTTGCCGACCGAAATGATCCCGGAGCTCGGAGAGGTCATTCGGGAGAAGGGCGCCGAGTTCGGAGCGTCAACCGGGCGGCCGCGCCGCTGTGGATGGTTCGACAGCGTCGTCGTCCGCTACGCGAAGCGCATCAACGGACTCGACGCTCTCGCGATCACCAAGCTCGACGTGCTCGACTCCCTCGAGGAGATCAAAGTGTGCACTCACTATCTTCACCGTGGCGAGCGCATCGACGAATTTCCGGGAGAGCTCTCGATGCTCGAGGGTTGCGAGCCCGTTTATCGAACGCTGCCGGGCTGGCAGTCGGAGACTGCCGGCATTGACCGCGTCACCGACTTGCCGAAGAACGCGCGTCGCTACCTCGAGGTGCTCGAAGACCTCTGCGAGACTCCCATCGAAATGGTCTCCACGGGGCCCGAACGTCGTTCGACCATCGTGGACATGGACATGGACAAGGGCGACGGGCCCGTCCTCGATCGTTGGTTCCCCTCACGTTGACGAAGCGCGTCGGACGGCCTAGAATTCCCCTTTCACGGGCCGTTAGCTCAGTTGGTAGAGCGCCTGCCTTTTAAGCAGGATGTCACTGGTTCGAGACCAGTACGGCCTACCAAGTTTCGTGAATCAGTGGCTTGGTTCGAAAAGGGAGATACCCGCGCGGTTCGCCGCACGCTACAATTCAGTTTACGTCCCCGTCGTCTAGTGGTCTAGGACTCCGCCCTTTCACGGCGGCAACACGGGTTCGAGTCCCGTCGGGGATACCAAAATAAATCAATGAGTTATAGGAAGGCAGCGAGAGAACAAAAAAGGGCGTAGGTAATTTTTGGGTAAGTTTTTGGGCGTGCTCGTCCCCGGTGTGAGGTGGAGACGATGGCGAGGACCTACAATCTCTTCATAAGTTCATGCATGGGCTTACACCGATGAGTATGATCGGCTCGTAGGGCTTCTGGATGACGCGCCCGGATTTTTGTACAGGAACTACTCAGTACTCAAAGATGATCCTGTGCATGATGCGGCGAACGTTCAGGAATTGTACGACGCGATCGAGCAGCAAATTCGGCTCTGTAACGGTCGTCGTCATCTTGGCGGGAAAATACGCGACTCACCGCAAATGGATTCACCGCGAGATTCAGATTGCACAGACGGAGTACGAGCATAAGAAGCCTATCCTAGGTGTTGAGCCTTGGGGCAGCCGGCAGATCTCGAGTGTCGACGCGAGGCTGCGGATAGGCTTGTCGGATGGAACACGGATTCGATTCGTAAAGGGCATTCGTGACATCGCGATATAGGGGGTTGGTGACTTATCATGGACCGTCTCGGCAGCACTGTTTCGGAGGAACTTCGGGGAGAGGGTCCGGTTTACGAGGAAGGCGAGCACCTCTGCCGAGCCCGCTACCGAATCACGGTAACTGCAAGAGTGGATCGAACCAGCACCCACGTATGAACGCATCGATGGGCTGAAAGAGATATCGGGCAGCGTCGAAGCTATCGATGACACCTACCTTTTCGGGCGAGACAAGTTGACGATCGAGCTTGAGGACGGCCGCCGCATGGACTTATTTTTGGTAGACAACGGCGGAAGGATCGCGAATCGCGGTAGGCAAGGTCTCTACCGTCCGTAGTCTGTAGCCTTTCCACCGCTTCGCCGAGGCAGGCACTCTCGCGCCTAACGCCTCGCTCTGAGCGAACGCCGCACTGAGTCGGGGAGTCGACGACGCCAACGACGCCAAGAAATCGATCAGGAGAAAACCACGATGAGCACACATCACGTTTACATCTTCGGCCCCATCGGAGCCGAGTACGTCGACGGAGTCAGAGCCCTAGACGTCGCAAAGGAGCTGCGCGATCTGCCGGACGATGTCGATCGTGTCCGAGTCCACGTGAACTCGGTCGGCGGGTCGCCATTGAGGCGATGGCGATCGACGCAACTCTTCGCGACGAGCGTCGACCAGTCGAGATTGTGATCGACGGACTGGCGGCTTCGGCAGCCACGATCATTACTTGCGCGGGATCCACGGTCAAGATCCGAGCCGACGCGCTGATGATGATTCATTCGCCTTGGTCTGTCACCATCGGCAACGCGTCGAAGCATCGGGAGACAGTACCAGCGCTCGATGCGGTTACGGAGTCGATCATTGCAACCTACGTCGACGTCTCGACTACTCGGACCGATGACGCTCCGTGTGCTCGCGGTGGCGCTCGTTCTCCTTATTGCCTGCGCCAACGTTGCCAACCTCCTCCTCGTTCGTGGCACCGGGCGGGAAAAGGAGCTCGCCATCCGTGCTGCGGATGGGAGCAGCGCGTGGGAGGATCGCCAAACAGCTCCTCACGGAGAGTGTGTTCTTGTCACTGCGCCCCGGGGCGTTTTGGGGTCCTTGGACCGCTTTGGCCCGCACCCGGCGGGGCAGCGCTAACAACCTAGTCGGCGGCCACCCGGCGCGTCAGGGTGCCGATGTTGCCGTTTTCGAACGCCTCCTTGGGCCGGCCCCAGGGCGATCTCGACCGCCTGTTCGCGGTAGGCGCCCTTAGGGCGGGCCGTTGCCGACGTCGAGGGCCACGTGGACGATGCGGAACCAGACTTCGGGCTCGGCGACGCTTCCTTGGCGGTTCGTAGACCGGCTCATTCGGGACCGCGTTTGCCCTGGCGGCGACCACCAAAGTAACTCTCGTCCACTTCGATTTCGCCGCAAACCGGAGAGGCTTTCTGCGTCTCCTCGGCAATCACCGTGCGAATCCGTGTATAGAACGAAGCGGCCGTGTTCCGATGAACCCCGACAAGCTCAGCCGCCGCCCGTGCTGTCGTCCCGGCAACGAAGTGCTCCACCAACCGATCCCGCTTCGCCTTGCTCAGCCGACTACGCCGTTTGTACATATTCCCATCCTACCCTAAGCAATCTGCTTAGCTAGGACAGCCCCAATAGTTATACGGGGCGCCGCTCGACAGAACGAGCGCGTCGTATCCCGCAGCCGCAAGATCCTTTTCTACCGCGCTTTGCCGCTCCGCGATGTGGCTTTGGAAGAGTTTCGTGAGGTCCATGCGCTCATCTTACATAACCTGGCACAACTTGCGCTGCCGACCGGGTCGTTTGACATGTTCCTGCCGCGTCGGCTATATGCCTGTGATGGCCGGCAGGTTCACCCTGATAATGACATCCGTGCTGATGCTGACAACGGTGTTCTGCAGAAACGACTCCGTCTCCTCGTCACCCGAGGCCCCACCCGCCGGGTCTCCGCCACCCCAGGCGGCGGCGCCCGCCCTGGACGACGGCGTTCCTGCCTACTACAACTACCGCGTGGTCAACGTCTATCCTCACGATCGCGGCGCCTATACTCAAGGCCTGGTCTACCACAACGGCGTGCTGTACGAAGGCGTCAGCGGGTACGGCACGTCGGCACTCCGGAAAGTCGAGCTCGAGACGGGGCGGGTTCTCGATGAACGCCGCCTCCTTCCCGAGTTCTGGGGCGAAGGCATCGCCGTCTTCGGCCAGCGCATTTTCCAGCTCACCTGGAAGTCCCACGTAGGCTTCATCTACGACCGCGGATCGATGCGCATTCTTCGCGAGTTCCGCTACGCGACCGAAGGCTGGGGGTTTGAAGTGGACCCCGTTTTTTAGACCAGGGGTTAAGGTGGAAAAAAGAGCCTGCTCCATCGTAAAAGGAGCAGAGAAAAATGAGCGAAAGACGAACGAAACACAGCCCGGCCTTCAAGGCCAAAGTCGCGTTGGCGGCGCTACGCGAGCAAGAGACGGTGGCGGAGCTAGCGCGGCGCCACAAGGTTCACGCGAACCAGATCTACAAGTGGAAGGGTCAGCTTCTGGAGAACGTCTCACGGGCGTTCGAGTGGGAAGAAAACGGCGGCGGGGATGCGTCCATCCGGGAGGCGGAACTGCTGCAGAAGATCGGGGAGCTGACGGTGGAGCGGGATTTTTTGTCACGAGGGCTCGGTCGATTGCGATGACGGCGCGTCGGACGTTGGTCGAGTCCAACGCCGCGTTGTCGATGCGCCGGCAGTGCGAGCTGCTGGCCGTGAATCGGTCGAGTCTTTACTACGATCCTGTCGATCCCGATGAGGACGAGCTCGCGTTGATGCGCCGGATGGACGAGCTCCATCTGAAGCATCCGTTCTTTGGCAGCCGCATGATGACGCGCACGCTCAAGGGGCAAGGATTCAACGTGAACCGCAAGCGGGTGCAGCGGCTGATGCGAGTGATGGGCCTCGAGAGCACCGCGCCCAAGCCGAATACGAGCAAGCCAGCACCGGAGCACGCCGTCTACCCGTATTTACTGAGGAATCTGGAGGTCTCCCGGGTCAACCAGGTGTGGGCCGCCGACATAACCTACATCCCGATGGCGCGGGGCTTCGTCTTCCTGGTCGCGATCATCGATTGGCATTCGCGGCGGGTGCTGGCGTGGCGTGTGTCGAACACGCTGGAGACGACGTTCTGCGTGGAGGCTCTGCAAGAGGCGCTGGCACGCTACGGTTGCCCGGAGATCTTCAACACGGACCAGGGTTCTCAGTTCACCTCGGAGGAGTTGACCAGCGTTGTACTCGAGCACGGGATCAAGATCAGCATGGATGGCAAGGGCCGATGCATCGACAACATCTTCATCGAGCGACTTTGGCGCTCGCTGAAATATGAGGAGGTCTACCTATACGCCTACGACAATGTGCAGGCGGCTCGCGAGGGGATCGCTCGCTACATCGATTTCTACAATGACGAGCGTCCGCACACCGCGCTAGGCTATCAAACGCCCGCGAGCTTCTACGATGGGTTGCTCGGCGAGGTCGCTTGAGTAAGATGATGCAAACGGTGACGACGAGCAGGCCGACGAACGGGTGGCTGTCGCCCCCCAGACTCACTTTCCGGAGGCTCCCTTCGGTCACCTCCGGGCATCATTACGACATTTTCAACTGGGCAGGCTCCACCTTAGCAGCGCTCTTTTTTGGTCTGAAGAAGGGGGTCCACCTCAAACGACGCCTTAGGGTTCGTCACCCGCAGGTCGAGTGTGCAATTTTCACCCGCCACGAATGTGCAGTTTCTGACCGGCGTTGACAGTAGACACCTATCGTCGCCAGGACGATCGCCACCCCCGCGAACACTCCCAGGACCGCCAGGTTGAATCGGGGTCGGGAAATGTTTTCAGAAACGAGCTCGTCCATCGTTTGGACGTCGCTCATCGGCAGCTCTTCGTCGATCTCCCAAATCGCATCACGGATCGTAGCGACGGCGCCGGCCGGCTCGGAGCGCGTTCTCACGGCCAGCTGCACGAACGACAGCGTAAGGTCCGTCCGCAGCAAAGGCATGAACATCCCTTCTTGCTCTTCGAGCGCCAACCCCACCAGCCGTGCATCGCCCGCTACCTCGACCACGGTGAACCACGGATTTTCGGAGTCTGCTCCGCCGAATTTCAAGCGTTTTCCGATGGGATCTTCGCCGGGCCACGCACTCTCAGCGAGCCGGGCATTGACGACGACGTCCGCCGTCTCGGGATAGCGATCTCGATACGTGAACTCCCGGCCGAGATGGAGCGGAACCCCGAGGACGCGGAAGTAGTCGGGCGTGACGCCGAGAATCATTGGCCACTTCTCGCGCTCGGTCTTGCGTGGCCAAGCTGCGCGGCCACGTACGAGATTGGCGCTCCCGCGGCGAGAAGCCGGCTTGCAAACGTATGCCGGCAGTCGTACACGCGAAAGGCGGGGAGCTCCGCGTCCTTCAGCACGCGCACCGAGCGGTTCCTGGACACTGGGAGGGCGACCTGATCATCGGACTTGGCAGCTCCGCAATCGGCACATTGGTCGAACGTACCACCCGATTCACGATGTTGCTCCACCTGCCCCGCCAGGCCGAACATGGCCGACTCCGGATCAAGAACGGTCCTGCTCTAGCGGGGCATCGTGCCGAAGCCGTACGGGATGCGATCACTTCGACGATTGCAACGCTCCCTGATCAGCTGCGTCGGTCACTGACCTGGGACCAAGGCGCAGAGATGGCCCAGCACGCCCAACTGCGTATCGACAGCGGGCTGCAAGTATTCTTCTGCGACCCCCGCAGTCCGTGGCAGCGGGCTACGAACGAAAACACCAACGGCCTGCTGCGCCAGTACTTCCCAAAAGGTACTGACCTCAGTAGGCACAGCGCTAGCGACATCGCTGCTGTCGCGGCCACACCCGACCGCCGACCGCGGAAAACTCTCAGTTGGAGGACCCCCTCCGAAGTTTTCAACGAACTGCTACTCTCACACCAATGAGGACGTGTTGCGACGACCCCTTGAATCCGGCCTTTGCATGTCCCGTTATGTAGTGTCCCTCAGAAGCGCATCGACAGGCGCAGTGACACGCCCATATCAGTCCGATCCTTTCTGCTCTCCCGTCTCGTGCCTAAAAAGCAGGGCCTGCTGTGCGCGATCGGACAGGGTCCAGGCGGTCCCAAAAGTCAGCTCGAAGGTATATTCCTTGGTAGCCTTGTTGTTCTAGCTGCGATTGGGCGCTGGCGGCGTCGCTCCGGCTGGGGAATGGCCCGACTACTACGCGGTGATAGTCGCTGCCGCCGATCGTGATCGTGATCGCGGCATGACCTTTTTGCCGTAGCTCGTCGGTAAGCCGTGCACCCCTCTCCGCACTCCTAAAAGCGCCCACTTGAACGACCATGCCTCCGCTTGGCAAAACCGTGGGAGCCGATGAGTCGGATGGAGTCACGGCGGGCGGTGATTGGCGACGAGGCTTAAGCTGCTGCGGTGTCACCTGGGCTTGCAACTCGGCGGTTTGCGTCGGGGATGCCGCGGACTGGGGCTGCGTCGTCGTTCTCGCACCTGGCTGTGGCGTCGGCTGGACGTTGACTACGCGCTCTTCTCCTCTGGCCGGTGCAGTGGTTGTTGATGGAGGTGCCGAGCCTTGGGGCTGGGCCGAAGCTTGCGCGGGCTGCGAAGCAGGCAAGGCCGCCTCGGGCGTCGCTGGTTCGGGTGGTAGATTCGCATCCGGTTGTGGGGCGCTGACTGGCTCGGCGGGTAGTTTTATATTAGCGGCGGTGGGCTGCGGCCCGTCGGCTTCAGACTCGGCAATCCCGCGCGGAATCAATTTCGGATCGGGCGCTTGGGTGGAAACGCGGTCCCGGCCGGAGATGACATCCCGCGAGCCGCCCAAGGGGATCGACACTCGCAGTAACACCCCTAGATCAGCCGGACCCGTTCTGTTCTCCCGCCTCATGGCTTCTAACTCCAACATCAATGGCAGCGCCTGCTGCGAGCGAGTCGGCAGGCTCCACTGGGTGCCCAAGGCCAGTTCCCGACCCTGTCCGGCCTGTCGCAGCCGGCTATACGGCGTCAGCAGACCCGGTACGCCCCGCGCCTCCAGGCCGGCGTAGGCCACCTCGCTTTCCATCCGGTACTGGGAACCTATCCCCATCGCCCCCATCCTCGCTGGGTGCATGACGGCATCCGCGTTGTCCCACAGCGTCGTCCGGCCACCTCCGTCCTGGCCCAGCGAGGAGTTCACCGACACCCTAAAGCCGCGCTGTTTCTCCCCCGGGTCCCAGCTCGCCTGCACGCCCACTCCCCAGTCCCGGTAGTCGCTTTCATGCACCACCAGCACCCGGCCGTGCAGCGACACGTCCAGTCCACGGTTCGCATCCAGGTACCCCAGACCGACACCGGTTTCCACGCCGCTGCCACGTTCCGCATCGCCTCCGTCGAAACGCCCGCCCGCCTCCGCCTTCAGGTTCAGTGATCGCCCTGCTGACAGCTCCCTGTCGTGCACCCATTCCAGCATCAACCGGCCCCGGTGGGCCTCACCGCTCACCTGGGCGATGCCCTCCGAGGCGTCGGTCTCGATTTGCGCCGTGAAGGCGTCGGCACGCAGACCCCATTCATTGTTGCCCCGCCGCGTCAGCACCGACCTCACTCCCCCGGCGAACATCCGAAAGTCGGCATCGAAGTCGTGAGTCCGGCTCGGCTCTGTGACATCCACTTGACCTCTCCCCAAGCCTCCAATGCCCCACACGCTCACCCGTTCGTTCGGCTGCCAGTACAGATAAGGGTGAACTGTGTTCATGCGACTATCTAGCACTCCATCGAGCCCATCGTCGGTGTAATCCATGTCTCCCCAGCTGCGCATGAACGACAGCCCGGAGAGCATCTGATCGTTGGCATAGAGGTCCAGGCCGACGTGAGCGGCCTTCAGGCCACCCCGATAGTTCATACCGAGCCGCGTCAAGTCCCCGTTGAAGCGCAGCAGGTCCCCCTGAACCCACAACACCGGTACCCAGTTCTTTCCTTTCTCTTTCTCCTGCTCTCCCAGCGACAGCTCGAAGGAGGTCCGAGAGAGCATCGATTCCAAAAGACTCCCTCCACCCCTCATTCCCGAGAACTCGGTCGATCCCGGTCTCAGCGATGAGTCCCTGGTCCCCGTACCCTGGAATCGATTCTGACCGTAACCTGGCTGCCCTCCCAATGCGACAGGCAGGCCTGTCCCACTCGGCCCCATGCCGTAGCCGGTAGAGACCCCCGAGTGGGTCTGGCCGGAGCGGGCTATGCTCCCCAACCCACCCAGGGAAAAATTTCGCAGCCAAGATCCCTGAGTCCCTCTTTGCTGACTCTCCAAGTCCCAACCCCATCCCGTCGCTGGTCTGGTCTTGGCCGTAACCCAAGCGCCCGGCTCCACCGGGCCTTCTTCTCCTCTGCTGCCGGTATCATCGATGCTCCCTCTGCCAACCCCCGCCGACTCTTCCGGGCCCAGACCCGTGCCGCTGTGACTACTCGCCGGTGCGCCCCCTCTGGCCGCCTCGCTAGTCCCCGGCTTCGGCGCCTGCATCGCCCCACCCGATGACCCCATCCGACTCAACTGACGATGCCGCTCAAATCGACCCTCGATGGCCGTCTGCGCGCTCTCGGCCGTCGATCGCGCAATCACCGCCAGCATCACCTCCAGCGTCCGCGAGAACTGCTCCGCTGTGCGCTGCTGCCTGAAATGTACCTGGGTCGAGGAGGGATCGCCCGCACTCACCGCCTCCGGCAACCCGCCCAAGCTCAGCACAATCCCCTCCCCAGGGTCGTTCTCCTCATCCGCCAGGGCCTCGACGGAAATCGTCCCTTGACTCTCGCCTTCCTCGAACACCACCGACGCCGGCACCCCGCTATAGTCCTCGGGCGTCGCCCCTCCTTCGAGCGCCACCTCCAGAGGGACTTCCACCCGCCGGACCGCCGCTGGTGAGATGGTCACCTCGATGTCGGCCTGATGGCCTTCCTTAATCTGATACTCCGCCTGCCCAAAGCTCACCTTCAGCTCCACCAGTCCCTTGTCCTTGAGCGTCACCGTCGCCTTGGCCGGTTTCCCTGCCTTCACTCTCTTCGGCAGTTCCCCAAATCCCAGCTCCACCGTCTCGTCGTCCCCGTCCCCGTCGGAGTTAGCCTGGATCTTGAAACTCCCTTCTGTTTCCCCGGCCCCAATGATGAGCTTGCCGACTCCCTCCTCGGCTTCCCAACCCTCCAAACCCTCTACCGTATAGTCGCTGACTTCCGTCGTCTCCGGCCGCCTCACCCGGATCGGGATCGCCAACTCCTCCTCCCAGCCCAGGCTCAGCTTCACCGTCACCGTCACCGTCTCCCCACCTTCGGTTGCCGTGTAGCTCTCCTCCTCGTAGCTCACCTGAAGGACGACCCCAATGAGGAAAAAGACCGCCTGGTTGCCGTTGCCGTGCCCGTCCTCGGCGACGTTCTCGGAGATGGTGATCGCGACCGGCCGCCCCGCCTGCGCTGGCGTGATCGTGATTCGATACTCATTCGATGACACCTCGGTGAAGTCCACAACCGTCCCGTTCCTGATCTTGATATCTTCCCGCTCAAAACCCTCCACCGGCTCCGAGAAGGTGATCGTCACTTCGAACGGGCCGCTCACCGGTCCCGTGGCATTACTGGTGATCGCCACCTCCGGTTCAATCTCGGCGTCGACCTCGGTGGCCGTTACCGAATCGATAGTGAGCTCGTTGGCGTAGTCGTCGTCGAAGGTGTCGATGCTAACCACGCTGTGCGAGATGGTCGCAGTACCGTTCGACTCGTCGGCGTCCTCGGCCGCCGAGACCGTCACCGTCTGCGGCGTATCCCAGTTTGAGTCCGTGAACGTAAACGTAACCGAATTTGTATCCGTATCTATATCCGTATCCGAGCTCACCGTCAGGTCGTCGTCACTCAGTTGGTCCAGGGTCGCCGCGACCGTGACATCGCTCTCCGGTTGGGTGTTGAGCACCACCGTGTAGCCCGCCGAGCCGCCCTCCAGCACCATCAGTCTCTGCGGCCAGACCGTCACCCTGATTTCGTCGTTGTCGTCCTCGGTCACTCGGACGGCCTCAATCGGAATGCCTTTATAGCTGCCGTCGAGGCTGTCCGCGACGTGTCGAAAGCTGGTGACGCCGGCCGCGCCGTCGGCGTCCTCGGCCGCCGAGACCGTCACCGTCTGCGGCGTATCCCAGTTTGAGTCCGTGAACGTCAAACTATTCGGGGTCGCCCTCAGATCCTCGTCGCCGACCCCCGTCACCGTGATCGTGACATCGTCCGTCGGCCGGGTGTTGAGCACCACCGTGTAGCCCACCGAGCCGCCCTCCAGCACCATCAGTATCTGCGGCGAGAACGTCACACCGGATGCGAGCTCAACCGCCGGGAATGTAATCTGCGGCCGATCCACGTTGCCGGCGTCGTCGGTGACCAGCACCCCCACCGTCTGCGTGTTGGTGTTGGCCGTCCTCGGCGCGCCGCTGATAATGCCTGTCGCGCCACTCAACTCCAGTCCCAGCGGCAGGGAACCGCCGCTAGTGGCGTAGGAGACGATATCCGTATCGCTCGTGGTCGGAGCTATCGGCGTGATAATAACGCTCACCGTGAGACTCGATGGCGCCGTGTAACTCACACTCGGCGGCGTCAAATCCACCGGCAGCGTCCGGGTAACCGTCGCACTGGTAAACCCGGTCTTGGTGGCCGTCACGGAAAGCTCCACGCTCGTTTCGGTAATGTAGTCCGCACTGGCATCCACGTCCACCAACCACATCGCGTTCATCGCGGAGGTCACGCTCGTCAACGCTCTGCCGCCGATGGTCACCTCGACAGTCACGCCGCTTTCCGTACCCGTGTTGCCGCTGACGGCGATGCCGTTCCTGTGCTCCGACTGGTTGATCTTGTTGTCGCCCGCAACGGCGTCCACGTTCAGCGTCACCTGCGCGAAAGCCTCGGTCGGCCAGGCCAGCCAGGCTAAACACGCGACGGCGGCCAACACGCGAACGCCCCCCGAGCCGCGACGGCTGCGCTTGGGGGGATGGTCTTTGGGAACAAGCCCCACCGGTGGATTAGGAGCGAGAGAGCCGTCCCTGTGGGCCGCCGAGTGGGACTGGCCCGCTTCGGCATCCGGCCTCAGTCGGGTCGACTGGCTCATGCGAGGCGGGTACGACAAATCAATGGCATGAACTTGACGTCTTGATCTGGGCATAAAAAGTTTCCCTTAAACGTTTCAGTACATCACATTGTCGGAACTGGGTACTCTACTCCACCACCATGGATCAGGACCGATACTGAGGCATCGAGTCGCGACCCTGGCCGGAAGTTCTCGAATGAGCGAATGGGCGGCGGCGAGATTGCACCGATGATTTTCGGCCGTGAAATAGTTCTCATGGCAATCGCCTTTCCGCCTGCGCCGGCTCGACATGGCGCCGAGTATTTGGAGCTTTGGCTGTTATTCGTATGGACCGCGCCGAAGTGGGATGTGCCGTCAGCCATGTTCGCCTCTCCGCCGATATTTAGACCCTACTGCTCGCCAGTCGGGCCGTGCCAGCGGCCTTCGGCTCGGGCTTGCCTAATATTTTAGGGGCTGTCCTAGCTAAGAGTGATTTTATCTCGATTGGATCCATGTCTTCAATTCGTTAAGCAGTGCCCGGTGGTTACCGCCATTGAAGCGCCATTCGCACTCCTTCAGGAAGAGGTGAAAACTCTGCGTGGGTACCCCGTTGAAGCGCCGAAGATGCCGCTTTGCCTGGTTCCAGAAGTTCTCGATCCCCTTGATGTGGTTCCGTTCGTGGACGAACCGTTCCGAGTGGTTGATCCGGGCATGGTGGAAGTCCGACACATCCAGAGCATCGTAGCTCGAAAAGCCATCCGTGTAGACGATGCTGTCGGGCTGGATAAGACGCTCCATGATCGGCATCAACGTGTCCGTAGGGGCATTGGGGATCATCACCGTGTAGACCTTTCCTCCACGCTTCAAAAGCCCGAAACCCGGGACTTTCCCGCCAGCACCACGACCGCGTTTGCCCTGGCGGCGACCACCAAAGTAACTCTCGTCCACTTCGATTTCGCCGCAAACCGGAGAGGCTTTCTGCGTCTCCTCGGCAATCACCGTGCGAATCCGTGTATAGAGCGAAGCGGCCGTGTTCCGATGAACCCCGACAAGCTCAGCCGCCGCCCGTGCTGTCGTCCCGGCAACGAAGTGCTCCACCAACCGATCCCGCTTCGCCTTGCTCAGCCGACTACGCCGTTTGTACATATTCCCATCCTAACCCTAAAGCAATCTGCTTAGCTAGGACAGGCCCAAATTGTGACACAAGTTGGCATCCTTTCGTCACTCCACGTGTCGAACCTGCTCGGTCCGGCGATAGGTAGATTTTCGTCGGGGGGGGGCGTGACGAATCACTCTTCCCCCGCGAGACACCGATCTGCCAGACTCTCGGACCCTGATAACTCCATAACTGCCGGTCAGAAGTGATACTTCATGTTGAGGCTGATTCCCCAGAACTGAATGTCATCCGTCTTGACATAGTAGGTAACTGGGACCGGCGGGTTACCGGCCACCGACGCATGATCGCGGAGAGAATCATATGCCGACTCGTCATCGAATCCGCCGAAACTCGCCCATCGGAACTTGAGCCCGATGGTGACCGGATCGCTGACCTGATAATCCAGGCCCGCCACCGCCTGGTAGCCGAGCAGCAGATCCGACAATTTCGCTCTGTCAATGGCTAGATACGACGAAGCCCCGAAGGGCTCATGACGTGCTCCCCGAAAACTAGGACAAAGCCGAGTTGAATCGGAGCTGAGATACTGGCCGCGAAGAGGAGCGGTCATGAAGAGTAAGCGATTCACGGAAGAGCAGAGCATCGGGATTCTGCGTGAAGCGGAATCGGGAACGGCTGTGCCTGAGCTTTGCCGTAAACACGGAATGTCGAACACGACGTTCTACAAGTGGCGGAGGAAGTACGGCGGGATGGACGTGAGCGAGGCTCGTCGCCTGAAGCAACTCGAGGACGAGAATCGTCGTTTGAAGCGTCTGGTGGCGGACCAGGCGCTAGACATCCAGATGTTGAGGGCGGTGAACGCAAGAAAATGGTGAGTCCTGCCGCGAAACGAGAGGCTGCGACGTGGCTGGTTTGAAGTGGACCCCGTTTTTTAGACCAGGGGTTAAGGTGGAAAAAAGAGCCTGCTCCATCGTAAAAGGAGCAGAGAAAAATGAGCGAAAGACGAACGAAACACAGCCCGGCCTTCAAGGCCAAAGTCGCGTTGGCGGCGCTACGCGAGCAAGAGACGGTGGCGGAGCTAGCGCGGTGCCACAAGGTTCACGCGAACCAGATCTACAAGTGGAAGGGTCAGCTTCTGGAGAACGTCTCACGGGCGTTCGAGTGGGAAGAAAACGGCGGCGGGGATGCGTCCATCCGGGAGGCGGAACTGCTGCAGAAGATCGGGGAGCTGACGGTGGAGCGGGATTTTTTGTCACGAGGGCTCGGTCGATTGCGATGACGGCGCGTCGGACGTTGGTCGAGTCCAACGCCGCGTTGTCGATGCGCCGGCAGTGCGAGCTGCTGGCCGTGAATCGGTCGAGTCTTTACTACGATCCTGTCGATCCCGATGAGGACGAGCTCGCGTTGATGCGCCGGATGGACGAGCTCCATCTGAAGCATCCGTTCTTTGGCAGCCGCATGATGACGCGCACGCTCAAGGGGCAAGGATTCAACGTGAACCGCAAGCGGGTGCAGCGGCTGATGCGAGTGATGGGCCTCGAGAGCACCGCGCCCAAGCCGAATACGAGCAAGCCAGCACCGGAGCACGCCGTCTACCCGTATTTACTGAGGAATCTGGAGGTCTCCCGGGTCAACCAGGTGTGGGCCGCCGACATAACCTACATCCCGATGGCGCGGGGCTTCGTCTTCCTGGTCGCGATCATCGATTGGCATTCGCGGCGGGTGCTGGCGTGGCGTGTGTCGAACACGCTGGAGACGACGTTCTGCGTGGAGGCTCTGCAAGAGGCGCTGGCACGCTACGGTTGCCCGGAGATCTTCAACACGGACCAGGGTTCTCAGTTCACCTCGGAGGAGTTGACCAGCGTTGTACTCGAGCACGGGATCAAGATCAGCATGGATGGCAAGGGCCGATGCATCGACAACATCTTCATCGAGCGACTTTGGCGCTCGCTGAAATATGAGGAGGTCTACCTATACGCCTACGACAATGTGCAGGCGGCTCGCGAGGGGATCGCTCGCTACATCGATTTCTACAATGACGAGCGTCCGCACACCGCGCTAGGCTATCAAACGCCCGCGAGCTTCTACGATGGGTTGCTCGGCGAGGTCGCTTGAGTAAGATGATGCAAACGGTGACGACGAGCAGGCCGACGAACGGGTGGCTGTCGCCCCCCAGACTCACTTTCCGGAGGCTCCCTTCGGTCACCTCCGGGCATCATTACGACATTTTCAACTGGGCAGGCTCCACCTTAGCAGCGCTCTTTTTTGGTCTGAAGAAGGGGGTCCACCTCAGTTGGCGAGTACGAGGTCAGTCAGCGTCGAGCGTGCAGGACATTAGGGCTAGGCCTCTCGACGTGCCGCTACGTGAGTGGAGAGTTGACGGCGGTGAGGTCCGCAAGCGTCTCGTCGAGCTCGCTGAGGAGCGTCCGCGGTTCGGCTACCGCCGCCTGTGGCTGCTTCTACGGCGAGAAGGCCATGAAGTGAACCCGAAGCGGATCTACCGTCTGTACCGCCTGGGAGGGCTGAAGCTGCGCCCCAAGAAGCGCAAGCGTGTGAGCCGTCATCCTCGGCAGAAGCTCGTTGAGCCGAAGCATGTCAACGACCGCTGGTCGATGGATTTCATGAGCGACCAGCTCGCGCAAGGGCGACGATTTCGGATTCTGAACGTGGTCGATGATTGTAGTCGAGAGGCTCTAGCAAGCGAAGCCGAGTACTCCCTCCCTGGTGTTGCCGTTGTGGACGTACTAGAAGCGATCGCAGCGCTGCGGGGTTACCCGAAGCAAATCGTCATCGACACGGGTCGAGTTCTCGGTGCGTGGGCCTATGACAAGGGCGTCGAGCTTCGATTCATCGAACCGGGCAAGCCAACGCAGAACGCTTTCGTCGAAAGCTTCAACGGCCGGTTTCGCGATGAGTGTCTCAATCAGCACTGGTTCGTCACCCTGGCGGACGCCCAGCGCATCATCGAACAATGGCGCCAGGACTACAACACAATTCGACCTCACAGCTCGCTCGGCAACCTCACACCGGTTGAGTTCGCTCGTGGTCGAGTCGCCTAGAGGCCAGAATCTCGGCAAAGAATCTGATTCGGCTGTGTACCAAAAAATGGGAGCAGGTCACCGCCGTCGGCTCGTTACCTGCCCTTTGCGGAGCGGGAGGAGATCGCAATCCTAAGCGCACAGGGCGCCGGGGTGCGCGACATTGCCCGTCGGGTTCGTAGAGCCCCGTCGACTGTCTCACGAGAACTGCGTCGCAACGCTGCGACTCGAAGCGGCGGTCTGGAGTATCGGGTGCCGACTGCTCAGTGGCACAGCCACCGACGTGCCAAGCGCCCGAAGAAGCACACCGGAGACGGCAGCTGAGAACGACAGCGTTGCTTCAGACGGTTGGGTGAGTGCAGTCATCGTAAACCTCCTCGTTGGAGGGATCTGAATGCGCGGGCCCAGCCATTGCGCCTGGCGTACACCGCGGCTACGTCGATACTCGGGCGCGCCGAACCGGAGCGCCGTGAGCTCGCTGGGCTGTCGGCCGTGACCAGCGCGTCGAAGCGCCCGCGATATCGTTCCGGGACGTCGCCAAGCTGCGACGCGGAGCTCGGGGGCGCAAGACATCGCCGACGCGGCGCCCGCCTCAATCTTTTCCGTCGCGAAGCCGTATTGGACCGCCACCCAGCAACACGAGCAACGTGGTCTCGACCTCACCGACGATCGCCTCTCGCAGCAGGGTGACATCGGCACCCCATCCCCATTACGGGCGGACGATTCTCCTCTTCCCAACGTCGAAGAATGGCGTTGACCTCGTCGTCGGCAACGCCGGCATCCACGCCCTTGCTGAGGCGAGCCAAAACCCACAGGCCGACTATCGACTCGCCTCGTAGCGCTTCGGCGCTCATCGGGACCAGTAAGTCGACATCCCTCGGCGTGAGCTCGCTTCCACGTGGCAAAACGCCGACAATCACGTGCTCCACGCCATTGATCCGGAGCTCCCGCCCGAGAACGCCGGGCTCTCCGCCGAAGCGGCGCAGCCACAGCGCATAGTCGAGAATGACGACGGGCTGCTCGGTCTCGTGCTCCTCAGGACGAAAGCTTCGCCCGAGCGCCGGCTCGATGCCTAGAAGAGACATCAACTCGGGAAGCACGTCTGCCGCGCCGACCCGCTCGGGAGATTCATCGCCGCTCAAATTCACACTGCGGTAAACGTATCCCGAGAGTGAGGAAAGGCTCCGGATTTGCTCTTGGATCGACACGATGTCGCGGGACAGCATCATCAATCCCTGAAGGCCCTGCTTTCTGTTGTTCCGCGTGATGCTGACGAGTGTTGCCGGATCCTAGTACGGGAGCGGCTTCAGCAGAATCCCGCTGACGAAGCTCTCGAGCGCCGTCGTCCCACCGATGCCGAGGGCGAGCGTCAGTGTCACCAGGAGGACGAACCCGGGCGCGTTGCGAGCGGTGCGCAAGGTATAACGGATGTCCTGACGGAGTCTTTCCATGGAGACGCCTCCCTGAGCTCGACGAATTCCGTTCCTAATCGCCCTGCACGGCATCGGCAATCGGCGGGCAACGATATTCTACTACCGACCGATTTCCGAAAGGTGAACCGCCTTGAGCATCTGGATGTCCAGCGCTTGGTCGGCGACCAGGCGCTTCAAACAGCGATTCTCATCCTCAAGTTGCTTCAGCCCTCGTGCATCTTCGACTAAACCGCGTTTCCTTTTTAATCCGTCAACGGTGTGTAGATCACGACGCCGCCCAAGCAAGCCCGCCTCTACACGATCGACGCCGATATTCTCGAAGCCGATCCCCATCTTGCGTTCGCGCGACAACATTGAGCTGGCCGATGGGATAGGCAACGGTGTTTTTCATTTCTTCCTTCCGTTTGCGCTTACGTGCCTCTTCGTTTTCGTCTTCGCCGCGGCTGATGCGGCTTGGATTGAGTGCGTCGGTGCCTCCAACAACCCGTCGAGAGTCCCCAAGTCTCGAAGAGCGGCATCACGGCGCCGCTCGGCCGACGTCCGGACCGCTGCCTCGTCGCCTGCAAGCGACGCTGCCTCACCCCGCCAGCTCCACCACTGTGCCATGTGCTCGCGTAGAACGTCGTGGATCGCTTTCGCGACATCGGCACGTCGATGGTGCTCCCGCCGGACCGCGACACGCTGCTCGCGGTATTCCGTCCTCGCCGCGCGCCACTGCCGGCGAGCGTCGTCCACGTCGGCTGGCTCGGGGGGTACGGTCGTCAACGAGGGCGTAGCAAACTCGCGCGCCAAGAGCTCGAGGGTCGGGTGTATTTCCACGGCGATGCGCTCGAGCATCGGGCGCACGAACAGGATCGGATCGAACGTAGAGGACGGCGGCGGGGGATGATGCCCCTCCGGCGTGTGTCCGCCATGCTCCGACAACCAGATACCGACCCCGCGCTGCGCGAGCCTCCGGAGTCCCGGCTCCGCGGCGGCGGGCCACGGCCAGGAGCTCTGCGGACCGTCCAGCATCGAGCGGAGCTCGGCAGCACGAACGAGCCTGCGGGTAGTCTCTCGGCGTGACGGGATGGCGTCAAGACGTCGGGCTTCGCCCGATGTAAGACGTCCCAAGGCGCGGGCGAGCTCCGGGATCGCGGCGGCGGTCACCCGTGAGACGGTCTCGACGAGGCGACGCCAGAGGGGTGTCCATGCGTCGTCAGCTACCCACTTCTCGAGCAGCGCGTTGCGGCGGTCGGAGAAGTCTCGCGCCTGTGACGCGTAATCGCGCGTCACGATATCGGCGGCGGCCTCCCGCCCCGGCGCTAGCTCTTGCGCCAGACGGCGCAGCTCGGTGAGGTCGTATAGGTGCGCACGGCCGCGACGACCCACTCGACGCAGACGGCCCGCGGAAACCAAACGCTCGATCGTCACGCGAGAGACGTCGAGCTCTTTGGCCGCGTCCATGCGAGTGACGCGTCGTCGGGTCGTCTTACGCTTGGCGGCCAACTACTTCCTCCTCACGATTTTTTTCGTTGCAAAACGGAGGAACCTGGCGCTGCGCTCACCCGCTTCGTTCAAAAAAAACGTAGGGGCCCGGCGTTTCTCATCCGCGGACCTCGATGTCCTCTGGCGACGGCGGCGGCGGCGGCTCGTGCTTTTCCTCACCACAGCGAATGCAGCGATACCCGACGTACGCAGCGATACCCGACGTACTGCGATTGCGCCTCGTACGACACGACGCGCCGTTGGTGGTCGTCCCCTGAACAGGACGCTTTACCCGTTGCTGGGGGGATGTGGGGGATGTAGGGGGATGTCGTGCCCTTATGGTCTATATAGAATATTTCTAAAAACGTTTCGCGCGTAGGGAGTGAGACATCCCCCCACATCGGCACATCCCCCCTTACACGTGTTCGATTCGCCACAGGTAACTCCCTTTCGCTTTCGGGCCTCGCACGAGACGGAGCTCTCCGAACTGCCAATCTCGGTGTTTACCGAGCAACCGTCCGAGCCGAATCTGCAGGGCCCGCTCGCTGACCTCATCCCCACCAAGCGGCAGCTCTACGTCGTGCTTTTGCACAAAGCTGTAGAGTTCCTTCACTCGCTTCGGGGTGCTGCCGAACGTCTTGTGCCAGTGCTCGACAAAGCTCCTCAGCCCTTCTTGCTCAGTGTCAGAAGCCTCGTAGAACGCCGCCCGGTTCTCGAGGAACCCCTTGATTCCCGAGAAGTCGAGAATCCCTCCAATGACGGCCGACCAGGACTCGTAGCTCCCGATGGACACACACCCCGCGGGGCGGCCCGCCTCGAGCCAAGCCCTAATCAAGACGAGCGCTGACCAGATGAGCTCGCCGCGGTGTTGCATTGCCCACTCAAGAATGTTCGGGTGACGAAAGTCACGACGCTCCCACGGTTCATCCACTTTCGCATCGAGGCGAATACGGACGGTGCGTCTCGCGATCTCGTTTGAGAACGTCGGGTTGTTCGCCGTCATCATCCAGACCACGCGGACGGGAAAGCGCACTTGTTGAGAGACGCCGAGAACGCGGTCCTCCCATATGCTGTCGGTCAGCGCCTTGCTTAAAACTCCGGACCGCACTTCACAATTGACGTTGTCGAAGCACGCAAAGGTAGGCGCCGTCCCGAGAACGCTCGTGATGAGCTTTCGTGTCTCAGCCTCGTCAGGACTAAAGCTCAGCATGCTCATCTGCCGCCCCTCGAAAATCGACATGATGAGCGTCGTAAGCAGAGAGGCCCCTGTCCCGGGGCGTGGTTTTTCTACGAGATGGTTCGGCGTAGGTCCATGGATGAGCTCACGCGCGAACGGCAACACGAAAAGACCGACGGCATTCGCGAGCTCCGAGCCCGATGTGAAGGGGAAGTCTCCGAAGAGATCCTCTGTGATCCGCTTGACCGCACCCCGGATCTCGTCGCGCGTTGGTTTCGAAGGCACATCCCGCAAGGCTATTTTCGGGTCGAGCTCCAAGTATGCTTTGGTCCGGTGGTCGTATCCGGCCTTCGTCGAGATTCGCCCATCCTCCGAGACAATTGGCGAGCGTACGATCCGACGGAGCACCGGGAAAGGCTGTCTATCAGCCGCGAGGGTGTTCTCGACATGCGACATGGGAGGACTGGCGACGAGCTCTCTTGCATCATCCTTCGTGACCTTCGTCCGATACCACTCGAAGCGCTCGGCGAGCTCATAGCGAAACGTCCGCGCTCCAAGGGGGGCCACGACGAGATCGCCAGCGTCATCGCGCTCGAGCCTCGCCGGGTTGCCACCGAACTGAAATAGCGAGGGGGGGACGTCCGTTTTCTTGAGAGCCTCAAAGATCGAGCGGGTTGCCTTCGATAAATCTTGTTGGCCTGCATCAAGCGCGACCTTCGCGGATGCTGCTGATGAAGATGTCAAATTGACAGGCTGACGCGTGCGCTGTTTGAGCTCGACTCCAAGCGCGCTAGCGATCGCGTCCCAGTGCGTGCGGTCACCGATAGCACATCCCCATCGCCCATCGTTGAACAAGACGGCGTTGTCCTCATGCTTGTCGTGGCCTTCATCGCGACAACCAGGGCACTGAAACTTGATGCCGCCCGAGCGTTGAACCGCACCTGGTTGTGCGAGCGCTTTTTCTCGGAGCTCGCCCGGATCCGGTCGCGGGCGGCCGCCGTTCGACGGCGTGAAACCGCCCCGAAGATATGCGCACCACACATCGGGTAGTGGTCGAAGAGGTTCCGTCACGGGGTTGACGAGCCACGTGTACGGCTTGCCGGTGTCGGGATGTATCGATGGAGGCGCTACGACTTGCTGGAGTCCCGTACCATTCTCGGTTTCGCTGCCGCGCTGAATCTCTCCGATCTTCTTTCCGGCGAAGTGGAGCTTTGCGGGGAGTCCCGGCTCCCACTTGAAGTAGTAATGCAGGCCGCCGCGACCGGTCTGGACCCACGCTTTTCCGGGCTCTCCCAAGAGGCCGACAAGATCGCTGAAGACGTCCACGTTGTCGATGTCGGCAACAGCAAGACCATACTCTGGCCCCTCGACAATGCCGAGGTTCCCGTTGTGCCCGTTGCACCTCCCTATCACCACGGGGTCGTCAGTGATCTGCCAATGCTTGCCGGCCGGGCTCTTGCTCTTCGGGCGGAGAAGAACCCCCTTCCAGCCCTTCGCCTTGATTGCCTCGGCGGTTGGTGTCACGAAGATAATCTCGGTTACTGTGCCAGCGTCGCGGCAGTCTCAGCTTCCATGCGTCGCCGCCACTCGGCCGCGGCTTCGCGAGAGATGAGCACCCTCTTGCCCACCCGCATCCGCGCCGGGCCGAGCCCTTGCGCCCATAAATCGTAGAGACAGGCGCGAGAAATCTCGTGCCGATCGACGAACGTCCGAATGCTATATGCGTCTATGTCGTTAATGCGTTGTGTGCTCACTCGCATCCTCCCGGACACAAGTATCGGTGGGATCCGACTGCACTCCCAGGGCTAGAAAGGGACGGAATCTCGTCCCTATTCGTTCCGGGTCGAGTCGTCGAGGAAGCTAGTGAGCGGGGACGAAGACATTCGCGCGACGGCAGCCCAATATTGAAGGCCATCGAGGATCTTCCGGCATTCGTCGCGCCGCTCACCGGCGGCCTTCCGGACTATACGCAAAATCACGGCAGCGTCACTCACCTCCGACGGATCGGTGGAGAATCCGAGCTGTGCGAGCTGCGCCACGGTGGCGGCGTCGAGCTCCTCGAGGTCGATGTCCTTCGGTCGGCCACTCCCACCGGCGACTCGGGTAACGCGCGCGCGGAGGAAGGTGAGATATCGACGAAAACTGTCGTAGAAAGGACCGTCGATTAGGTGGGAGAGGATGTCTCGATTTTCAGGAACCATGTCGTCGAGGAGGGCTTCTAGTTTTGCGGCGGCGCCAGCGATCTTCTCCCGTTCCCGGCGGAGTTTGCTCGTGAGGTCTTTTTCGCGTTCGGGCGCTTCCTGTTTGAGTGCGCGCCACTCGCGGTAGCGAGCGATGCGCGCTTCCATATGACCGATCGCGTCGGCGCCGAGCCCCCGTTTCGATAACTCCTTTCGGTCCTCGGCGACGAAGCAGAACTGTTCCTCGCTCACCGGATCCGCCTCACCTTCGCCCGCTTCTTTTTCGAGAACCGCGGCAGATTCGCACGCACCGTTTCCGCGACGTAGCTCGGCGTCAGATGGGCGTAGTGGCGTTTCGTCATGCGGGTGTCCGCGTGGCCAAGCGCTTCGGCGATGACATCAAGGGGGGTGCCTTTCATCGCGAGCATGGAAGCGTACGAGTGACGCAGATCGTTGAACCGAATCCCGGGCGTGATCTTCGCAACGGGGCACGCCGCCTTCATCCTCCGCACCTGGTGGCTCGACTGCCAGAGGGCCCCGTCGAGGCGAGTGAACATAGGTGCGTTACCGCCACGGCCAGCGACGAGAGATTCGAAGAGCTCAACGCCTTCGTCGGTGAGGGGAACGTGCCGGCGCTTTCCCGCTTTACTCATCCGTACGAGCACCGTCCCGCCGTCCGAATGGTAGTCATCGCACGTCATGTTCCGCAGCTCGCCGTATCGGCAGCCAGTGAGCAAACCGCCGTGCACGATGTTTCGAAAGTCGGGATCGCATGCGTTCAATAGTCGCGTGGCTTCGGCGGTATCCAAGAACCGGATCCGCGGGGCGTCGACTTCACGAAACGGTTTCACGCGACGCCATTCGACATCCGAGTCAACGTAGCCCTCATGGAAGGCATGCGAGAGAGCGGCTTTCAGAATCGTCAATACGCGGTTGGCCGTCGCCTTGCGCCGTCGTTTGCGCTCGTCTTCGTCGACGCTCTCATCGACGGGGAGAAAGCGCCTCGGTCCACCCTTCGCGCTTCGCGCTTCGGCTGGGGAGTCGGCGATCTTCTCGTGCCACGCCCGGATATCTCTGGCGGTGAGCCGTTCTACGGCGTGCCGACCGAGCTCGGAAGTATCCGCCGCTCGATCGCGACCGACGTCGTCTGCACCGCTTTTCGGTGCGCCCTGTACCACCGCATGTAGTCCTCGATGGCATCGGCGACGGTGTAGGCGCCGTCACGAGCGAGCTCCTGCGCCTGTTTGCCCCCGTACGCAAGGCGACAAGCATCGCGGTACGAGAGCACCTCTTGGCCGTCCGCATCGGCGTGGTCGTCCGCCTGGCCGATGCTTCGCTTCGTGTAGTGGCCGTTGCTGCGCTCTCGAACCCACCAGCGCCCGCGACGATAGCCGAGCGCGAGCCCCTGTCCAAGGGCGCGCCAGTACACATCGTTACTCTTCGAGAGCCCGCGCCGCGCCTCGCGCGTCTCGAGTTTTGCGTCTCTTGGTGCTCTCACCGCTGTTTCCTTTCTGCCACGGCGGCAACCCAACCGTGGGTAACATGGGTAAATTACAGGGCGAAACGGCAAAAAGCAAGCATGGACTCTTGCGGACTATCTAGCTTTGATATAAAGGGTTACTAGATGCCTTGGGAGTCCATGGAAGTCCATACCACCCTCTTTCACGGCGGCAACACGGGTTCGAGTCCCGTCGGGGATACCAAACAAATCAATGAGTTACAGCAGTGAAATTTAGCCGGCAAAGCTGAGGGTAACTTCCAGGGTAACTTTGCTGTGCCGTTTTCGAGTCCTAGCACGCTTCTCGATGAACTTCTGGAAGGTGCGGTCCTCAGTCCTACCGACCTCGACGCGGTAGTTTCTTTCTTCGCCGACGAGGGTCAATTTCACGATTTCAAAGACGGCAAACTGCTCGGAGCGAGGAAACCCGGGTCGGTGGTGCGTGAGTACGTCAGTGCCTTTGCGAATGCAGAGGGTGGCGTCCTCGTCGTCGGCGTTTCAGAAAGAGACGGATCCGGGAAGCGACAGGTTACGGGCTGCAAGGCCCTCGGCAAGCCGCTTGACGCGTGGGCGAAAGACTGTGTTGTCGGATTCGCGGGAGCGTTGACGCCACCGCCACGTTTTCAAACGGTCCCGCACCCAAAAGGAGAGGTTCTCGTGTGCGCGGTCGCGAGAGCTCCTTCTCTTCTCTTTTGCAACGTCGAAGGGCGCGCCGTTTACTACCTTCGCATCCATGACAGCAACGTGCCATGTCCGGACTATCTGATCTCCGACCTGCTGCTCGGCCGCAGGAACCATCCAACTGTGGCACTGAGCGTCCCGGGGGTGTTGGCTCAAGGGGGAATTGAGCTCAAGGGACACGTGAAAGCGGTTTCCTTGAACTTCGAGTTTGCCATCGAAAACCTGTCTCTCGCACGAGCCCCTGCCGTGCGCCTTGGTGTGGTGTCGTTTGGACTTCGCAACTACGCGACAAGCAAGTTTCTTGAGCGGTACATCGAGAACAAGGAAGGCAAACTCGGGTCCGATTTCAAGTGGCACCTCTCGAACAGAATCTCGATTCCGCCGAGGGACGTTCCTCCGCTCACCGTCGAGAACGTTCGGGTTGAAGACGCCTTGGTTGTCCCGGACTTACCAGCTGATACTAGCCTGAATCCAATCTGTTTGGCAGCAGTCTATGTACTTCCCGATGGCTCTCCACCGACGTGGTTTCAGCTCCGGTGTGCGACGGGCAGGATCGCGAAGGATGTCGGCTTCGCCGACCCCCGAGGGGGAGTCACAACAGAGCCGGCTTCCCGACCGGAGGTAAATTGGACGCGGTTCGGGGTGTTCTGAACACCCTTCTGACCCATTGACAACGCCTCACGGTTAGGTAGCCTTCGCGCTCACGCTCGCGGAGGCGCATGCGGACCCGCCGTGGAACGGGGTTGCGCGCACCCCCGTTTTTTCTTTGGCCGGCCACTCTTTTTCCGTTCGCTCCAACTTTCCATACTGGAAGTTGGGCCACGCTCTCTTCGATCTCGGATACCGCCAGAACGCGTTCTCGCCGACGCTGAGCGCACTTGACGGTCCGGCCTAGCGTTCGGGCAGCAAAAAAAACGAGCCCCCCCTCACTCCCCACGAGCCCGGCTCCCTTGCCCTCTACGCCAACACCCATAGAAGGCGAAATTCGGGGCGGGAAACCTCCCTTTCTTTGCAGCTAGAACGCGTTCTCGCGCCCGCTGAGGGACTTCCGGGTGTCCTTGACTCCTGGACTCTCTTCGGCCATCCTGACGCCACGGTGAGGGTGTTACACTCGCTCCCGCCGTCGGCTTACCCGGCCTTCATGACTTTCGCTCAGCAAGCGCGCTGGCTGCTCATCGGGTTCGCATTGCTGCTCGCTCCATCCGCTCATGCGCAAACGGATGATTGGGAAGCGCTGCGATCTCTCGGATCAGGTATTCGTGTCGTGGTGCACCTCGAGTCCGAATCGGTCGAGGGACTATTCCGCCGAGTATCCGCTACGCGGCTTTTCGTGGTCGCGGCGTTAGGCCAGATCCTCGAGTTTGACGCTACAGAGGTTCGCGCCGTCTATCAAGTTGTGCCAGGACCTCTTGTTCGTCGCATGGTCATCGGCTCGGCCATTACAGGAGGCATCATGCTGTACCCGTGCGGTGTCGCACCCCAGGCGAACGCGTCTGCGGCAGGATGTCGGGCCGGTTCCTTCCTATTGGGAGCCGGCTTCGGACTGATCTATCACTTCCTGAATAGGGATCGCCTCGAAACGGTCTACGTCGCTAAGAAAGAAGCGGCAACATCCTCAGTACGAGATTGGCGGGGAGAGTCCGTAAGAGCGTTGGAGCTCTTGATTTCCTCGGGCAGGAGATAACGACCCCAGTCGCGCGTCACCGCGAAGTCCCGAGCGTGAACCTTCACGGCAAAAGTTGGGCGCGCCCCGGCCTAGCGCAAGCCGTATCGGGCGCGCACTTCGTGGCGTCCTTCGCTGGTTCCGTCTCCAGCATCTACCACGAACCTCGAACCTACGATCGCTTGGCCAGCACAACGAAGGGCGACACGGGATCGCCATTCGCGGGCGTATAGCTCGACGCCTACGCCGGCTGGCCGTCGACTCGGAGACGCGCTCGGTAGGCGCTGGAGTCGTTCGCGAAGCCGACGTGCCCGGATTTGTCGAGCTCGACTTGTGATCGCATTCCCAGAATGTACCGGCTTGGTGCGCAGAAGGCGATGTCGCCGACGCTACCGAGGGCGCTAAACTTTTCGCTGATGTCGACGGGCCTTCCCAAGAGCGAGAAGGCACCATCCGTCTCACGCAAAACCTGAACGACCGCACCACCCGTTCCGACGGCGATCGTGAGCGTGAGCAATTGAGGGATCACCGTTGGATTGCAGTTGTGCTCCGCAAAAAGTCGATCCGCCGTTGATTCCACGGTTTGGACCTGCCAGGATCGGCCGCTCTCCGCCGGTCGGTCCGAGACCGTCGGGATCGTTGTCTCTAACCCGGAAAGGCCCTTTCTTGCGTTTACTCTCGAATGTCGTTTCGGTCGTGCCGGACGCCCTCACGTTCGCTCGGAATCTCCCCCGTTCACGGACCTCGCTCGCTGCCGAGAATCCCTTTCTCCGGAAGCAGCTCACGTTCTACGTAGAGCGGGAGCAGACCCCTCGCCGTACCGATAACGCCACTCGGTTCACGATGGCGACCCTGGCGAGACTGTTCGAGTGGAAAGACGCGCTCGTCGTCATCAAGCCGGACACGCTCATCCGCTGGCACCGGAAGGGCTTTCGCTTATTCTGGCGATGGAAGTCCAGGCCCACGGGCCGTCCGTCCCTCCCGAAGGATTTGCAGAAGCTGGTCGCTCAAATGGCAACGGAGAACATCACCTGGGGAGAAGAGCGCATCGCCAACGAGCTCTTTGTGAAGCTCGGCATCCGCGTGTCGCCTCGCACCGTGAGAAAATACATGCCGACACGAGATGACAGAGGTGCGCGCCCATGCAATTCGTCCCAGTCCTGGGCCACGTTCGTACGAGATCACGCGAAGGCGATCGTGGCCGCCGACTTCTTCACGGTCGTCACAGCTCGGTTTCACTTCCTCTACGTCCTCGTCGTGATGGAGGTGGGCTCGCGCAAGATTGTCCACGTGAACGTGACCGAGCATCCCACCGCAGAGTGGACCCTACAGCAGTTCCGAGAAGCGATACCGTGCGACCATAGCTATCGCTTCCTCATCGTCGACAGGGAGACCAAGTTCTCCGGAGATCTACGCAAATCTGTCCAGGCGATGGGCGTCCGGGCGTTGAGGACGCCCCGGCGCGCGCCTCAAGCGAACTGCTATTGCGAGAGACTGATCGGCACCACTCGTCGAGAGTGCTTGGACTGCCTCATCCCGCTTTCCGAGAATCATCTGAGGCGACTCTTGACAGAATGGCGTGACTATTACAATCGAGCGAGGCCACATTCATCTCTGGGGCCAGGACTGCCGGCCGGTCCCGTCGAGCTTCCCATGAAGACGACCCAGCACCGACATCACTGGCCGGATCGATCCAGTGTCGTCTCGACACCCGTTCTTGGCGGGCTCCACCACGAATACCAACTCACGTCCGCCGCCTAAGCACCCAAGCCTCGAGCCTCGGCGGTGAAAGTTTGTCTGCCCGCGCCGTCAACGTGGTGCCGCCGTTCCCGCGATCGCGATCGCTATATGATTACGATACGAGACTGGTTCTCGACGATTTTCGTCTCGCTAGCGGTAGTTCGCAGCGCTCTCGGCGTCCGGAGGACATTTCTGCGGAGCACAGCGCACCCGTCATCGGTGTCGGTCAGTGAATCAAAAGCCGTAAGCTATATCGAAGATCTTGTAGACAACGTTCTTGGAAAACACGAGGTGAAGTAACCATGGCCCGATTCCCTCGGCATACCGGCTTTCCACGTTACGCCGCGCCCGGCTCGGGTCTTACCCGGCACATCAGGGCCTCTTTCCCATGTAAGACGAAATTCAGGCGGGAAGGCTCCTTCATGAAGGGAGTCCTTCGCACTTGTCGACGGCACGGTGCATACGGGTTAGCCTGGAAAAAGGCGGAGCCATTACGTCAATTGGTCTTGGTTATCCGGGTGAGATGCACGCGGTCCTGCGCTAAGTTCTCCACACTAAGCGTGGCTTTCTTCTTGTCGTACTTCATCTGGACGGCCACGCAGAACGTGCCTTCCCCTTCGTTGTTTTCGTCTAGGCGGAGCACGATCAGGCTGAACGGGTAGTTCCGCTCAGGATCCCCCAAGCCCGGAATACTTTCCGATTCCGTAATAAATTCCGGAATACCTTCCGGAACAAATTCACTAAAAGACCAGATGGGCCGACCGGTGGCCAGTCGGATGATGCGTTTGCCCTCCACTCGGATCTCGCGGGCATAGCGCAAGCCGACGCTTGTAGCGCTGCCGGAAGGTGTCGAGTTGGTGATGCCCGGCGTCAGCTCTTCGACGACGGTCTCGGTACTGAGAAAGTGGACGAAGCCCGCGTCTTCCTGTTTCATAAGCGCATCGAAAAGACCCTCAGACCCCTTCTCCACGAGCGTTGTGATGAGCTGGTTATGCTCCTCGTCGGTCGTCCAGCGGTCGATGCTGATCGTGATCCGCGTGCGGTCCATGGTCACTGAAGACACGGCGAGCGCCCGATAGGTTTCCCGGATCCTCTCTTCCCGCTCTTCCTGCGCCCCGGCCAGGCCGGTTTGAACCACTAGCGCCGCAGCAAGGGCGAGGCCCAAACCCACCCTGAACACAGCTGGACTAGATTGCATCGTTTCGATACTCGTCTTTGCTCTCATCGTTCTCCCCCTTTTACTAGCCTACATCCTCGCGGTGGTGGCCTTCTACGACGAAACTTTATTTGCTAGCCCTCGAACGTCGCCTAGACGGCAGGTGAGGGCTTAGTATTTCCTCGGCAGGTGCAAGGGGTCTACCGGTACCCCCTCTTCGCGGCCGCCCACAACGGCCTCGGGTTCGCACTCCAGGGCAAGGGGCAGCTCGACGACGCCATCGCCGAGTTCCGCAAAGCCATCGAGCTCGACCCGAACTTCGCGATGGCCCACGCCAACCTCGGTCTCGCGCTCGCCACCAAGGGGCTGCTCGACGACGCCATCCGCCGCGTACCGCAAAGCCATCGAGCTCGACCCGAGCAACGTGCTCGCCAAGGGCGATTTGGAAGAAGCGCTGCGGTTACAGTGGAATCGCGAACAATAGAGGCGGAGACGCTACCGCTCCCTCACCGGGCGAAAGCTACAGGACCGCGAGTTAGAGCGCGAGCCTAATTGCCGAGGCGGGCGCTCTCACACCCTGCCCTTGCCTTTCTCACACTTCACTAAAAACTACGCAACCGCTTCGTTTCGCCAAATAAATCCCCTTACGGAAAAGGAATCGAGTCCCGTCGGGGATACCAAATGTTTCGCGTTCGACTCCCTCCCTCGCACGCGAACATCTAGCGAGAAATTCCCTTCTGTCGTGCCGCCACGAACAATTGGCTGGCACCTGGCCACCTGTTCATGGCACCTAGATATAGAGTGGCTCAGCCAGTGGTACTTTCTGTGGTAGCCGACGCGTCGCTTGTCCAGGCGTAGCCCGCTGAACGTTCACGACGTGCCGGGCCTCTCGCTTGGGCCTTCGAGACCGGCGGCCACAGCCTGAAGGTGCTGTTTGGCCCGTTGGGTGCGTGTCTCAGCACGGGAACCAACGAATGCCCGCCCATCCCGAGAGGCGACGAGGCCCTCGCGGTCTCATAGTCCCGGAGGAAGCCTTCCAGCGACAGATACTCGTACAAAATCGCGTGCTTGGCCCATCCCACAACGGAGCTCAGCTTTCGAGTCCTGATGCACGAGTCGGTTCCGCACTGCGCCGGCAGCCGCCGCTGGACATACGCCGCAAGTATTTCCTCCTCGTACTCGACCGGACAGTTGAAGCTCCCGAGTTGAATGGCCGGGGCACCCGTCATGCCATCCGTGTAGTCCTTCGCCCCCACACCTTTACATCGACCCGCTTCGATCATGATGCTCACGCGCTCGCCGACCCGCATGGCCAGTATCTTCCGGCTGTGCTCCGGGAGTGCCGCGTTGAGTGCGCTCGGAGACGGATCGGCGAACACATGGGCATCCTCCCCGCCAACCAGCAGAATGTAGTGATATCCAGTAGGAACCGAAGGATCATCGATGTGTTGGACCCGGGAAGAACTCGAGCTCCCTCTCTCTCGTGAGGCGTAATGGGCCGCCCACAGATAACCGGGGCGCTTCAAGAGTCCAGGGATATACGTCTCGTGCAGCCAGGCCAGATGCGCGTCGCGACCCTCCTCCGCCAGGTCGTACCAGGTATTCCAGAGGCCTCTGTCCATCGGCTGAGCCGCCCGGCCCGCTCGTGCTTGACGTGGCAGTGTCGCCGCATCGGCCCGCGACCCTGATCCCGCCACGATCGCCGCTCCTATCCCGCCGGCGACCTTGAGAAGATCACGGCGCCCTTGAGATGCCTCTTCCTTGCGCTTACTCATCTTGTTGCCGTCGAGCTTACACCGCGTGGAGGGACCAATCCACGGTCGCGCACACGGAAAGCCGACGGCCGTTGTAGCAGGTATTGCCCAAGGCGCCAGCCGCCGGGATTGCAAACGCGCAGCGGTTGTAACACAGGTTCGGGGTTCTTTCTGGAGTTCCCACGGGTATGAATTCCGCAAGGGATCTTGTCGTCCCAGGATTGGCGCTACAACGGGTTTGAACCGCCCCGGGTTTTCCGGAGACTGTTTTAGTTGAGTCTCGCCATCTCTAGCGAGCCTTCCTGCGACCGATAGTAGTTCATCTCGTACTCGACGGGGGAGACATTTCCGATCGGCTCCAAGAGTCGTTGCGTGTTGTACCAATGGACCCACTCGAGGGTGGCGAACTCAACGTCTTCGAGACCACGCCAGGGCCCACGTCGACGGATCACCTCGGTCTTGTAGAGGCCGATGATGGATTCAGCCAAAGCGTTATCGTAAGAGTCGCCTCGGCTGCCGACGGACGGCTCAATACCCGCCTCGGCGAGCCGCTCGGTGTAACGGGTCGAGACGTACTGCACGCCGCGATCGCTGTGATGCACCAATGGATCTTCTGGGTTTAGTCGGCGCTCGTGCAGCGCCTGCTCCAACGCATCGAGAGCGATGCCGGCAGTCAACGATGTCGTCGCTCGCCAACCGACGATGAGTCGAGCGAAGACGTCGATGACGAAGGCGACATACACGAAGCCGCGCCACGTGGCAATGTAGGTCAGGTCCGAGACCCAGAGCTCGTTCGGGCGTGTGGCGTTGAAGTCGCGCTCCACGAGGTCCATCGGGCGAGCGCCGCTCGAATCCGGCTTCGTCGTCTTGAATCGACGTCCACGGACCGCGCCCTGGAGACCCATTTCACGCATCAGACGGGCCACCGTGCATCGAGCCACGTCGCGGCCCTCACGGCACAGTTGACGCCAGACCTTGCGCACGCCATACACGTCAAAGTTCTCTTGCCGTACACGACGAATCTCGCCGCGGAGTTGGACGTCGCGCTTCGCTCTCGCTGGCTGGCGGCTTGGGTCCTTCTCTCTCGCTTTCTGCTCGTAATAGGTCGACGGGGCGATCGGAAGCATCCGGCAGATCGGCTCGACCCCGTAATTTTCACGGTTCGCGTCCACGAACAACACATTCACCTCGGTCGGCGGTCGAGCTCCGCCTGGGCGAAAAACGCCGACGCCTTGCGAAGGATCTCGTTCGCCCGCTTTAGCTCACGGTTCTCTCGCTCAAGCTCCTTCAGCCGCTGACGCTCGTCCGTCGTCAGTCCCGCTCGTTTCCCAGCATCACGCTCTGCTCGCCGCACCCACGTGCGTAGCGTTTCCCGCGTACAGTCAATCTTCGACGCAATCGATGAGATCGCTGACCACTGAGATTCGTGCTGAGCCTGCTGGTCGAAAACCATCCGCACTGCGCGCTCTTTTACCTCCGGTGAATACCTGCTTCGTCTTGTCATGACTCCATCCTCTCAAGAGTTGGAGTCTCCGGGAAACCCGGGGCGGTTCAGGTTCGCCATCACCTAGTCGCAGCGCGGTAGTCTGTTCTTTCGAAGGCTCGCCCCTTCTTGAGAATGCGAAAGAGATCGCGAATTGAGACCGGTATCACGTGGCGAATTTTCAAGCGAAGGGCCCTCTTGTAGACCGATCTCAGGACGGGCACGGCATTGGCTTCGAACCGTGCGCGCTTGTCCGAAGAGGCGTTTGAAACGTCCTCCTTCATACTATGGGAACCCCCTTTCCGGCGGCATGGAATGATTTTTGGGTCTACGCGGATTCGTGTGGGTTGAAAACTGCATTTCTGGGTAATGGCGGAAGGAAAGCCGCCACGATCTTCAGCTTGAGATATTCCTCGTCGCGATAGCCGTAGGCGCGTCGTTGCAGAACACGGATTTTGTTGTTGACCCCTTCAACTAGGCCGAGACTGACTTTGTTCTCCGGATGACAGTAGGAGGCGATACCATCCCAATGGGACTCAATCATACCGGCGAACTTCTGGTACGGATGCAGGCGTTGCCATTTGAGGCTGTCTTTCCAACGAGTGAAAAAGGCGCGAGCGCCGCGTTCGGTGCGGTAATCCCAGAGTTGCCCGAAGGCCTCTTTCAAAATAAAGGCGGTGTTCAGGCGCCGGTTGGCCTGGAGCAACTTTTTGAGTGCGCGGCGACCGTCTAGGCTCAGGTTCTCCCGCCGGGAAAGCAAAGTGTAACGCTGCCCCTTGATGTACGACCGGTCCTTGCCGCTGAGGCGTTTGTACTCACCGCGCCGGACCTCATCGAGGGCCTTTGACAGATGACGCATGATATGAAACTTGTCGAAGATGATCCGCGCATTAGGCGCGTTGTGAATCACCGAGTTCCGGAAGGGCTTCCACATATCCATGGCGGCCAGCTTGATACGGGCGCTTTTCTTTCCGCCCAACGCCTTGAAGAACAAATCGATGTCGGTTTCTTTGCGACCCTCACCGCCCACCCAGATGGGACGCGCCCGCTCCAGGTCGCTGACAATGACGCGATAGTTATGTCCCTTGCGGATGGAGATCTCATCGACACCGATGGCCCGAGGCGCCGGTAGCCCCGCCCGGTCGACCTGCTCTTGCATGTAGAGCGTATCCAGAGCCTTCACCGTACCGTGGTGCAGACGTTCCATCTCGGCCACCGCCTTGTTCGGCATATCCCGGCACAGCTTGCCCACATGCGTCGCAAAACGCTGGGTGTAGCGCGAGTTGTTCGCCAGCCAGTCTTAGGTGTTCTACATGCACACCGCCGCACCCAGGACAGTTGACGCGCCAACGCTCGTATTCCAGATAGATCCGCCAGCCTGCCAACGACAGGTCGCGGACCCGGCACACTTGCTTGTCATAGCGCCCCCGGCACCGTTGCCCACAGTAAGAGCACACAGCTGTTTTTTTCGCCTCTTGAGCTGGATGACGCGGGCGTATCGGTCACCGAATAGACCCTTCAATCCGGCACCAACCACGAAACCTGGCAGCGCAAACAGCGAGCGGATCGACTGGGAATTTTTCACTCGGTTAGCCTATCCTAAAAATGGACCACTTTTCAGCACCTGATGAAGTACTCGATACCTTTTCCACACAATGAGTTACACTGTTTTTCCGTCAGAACTTACCCACACGAATCCGCGTTAATCCTGATTTTTAGGGGCGGCGGGAACTTTTCCAAGCTCCAAATTGTTGACAATTAGTGTGGGTGGGCGTCCTTCCTTCTGTGGGAGGTTCCACCGAAGTGAGGGGGTGTGTCTTCAGGAGACGCCACATCCAACCATTGCAGCCAAGTCATTTGCCGGAAGCCAAACAAGAAGGAGGCAGTTATGCGCGGATTCATTTTCACAATAGGAGCATTGGCAATCGCAGTCGCTCTCGTCGGCGGGTGTCAAAACGAGACCCCCATCGTAAGCCCGGACGTCCAGGACAACCCGCTCTCGACCGGAGCGGCCACGACGCAAGTCGAGCCCCGTAGCCAAGCTTTGCCCAGGCCGCAAACGTGGGTGGACTGTGAGCTCTTCGCCGGAGTGGTGACGCCGGCGACATTCAACCCGGCCAGCGATCCGTTCGACGAGCTTTACACCGGAGGCAATGGCTTCATGGGTGGCGCACCCCTCATCTCGGAGTCGAAGCCAGGCGATCAAGATTACAACGGTGGCCGCTGGCATAAGAACGTTCTCAGAGCTACCGTCGATCCCGACAAGTACGCTGACGCTTGCTCGGTCGAGGACTTGGACCCGAACGACTTTATGTCCACGTCCGACTATTTTGAATGTCCGCTACTTCCCAGGCGAGGCGGGGGTCGATGATCGGCGCCGGTTCACTCTAGTTGAAATAGAGTCACCGGCGTGGGTTCGGTAGCAGGAATCGAGAGCGCTGAGCAGTACGGACCACCGTAGAGTGCTCAGCGCTCTCCCCTCGCGTCGGCTGCACGCTGGCAGCGCCACCCTCAGCTCGGCCCCCAGTACGTTAGGTATCAAACCCGTCGAGGATACCAATTTGAAGTACTTGGGAGTCATCATCCGCCTCACTGTCGTAGCCGATGACCTCTCCGCCGGTGACCAATATTTCCGAATATCCTTGTTCGCGTGATCCAGATGGGTCTTCGTTTGCTGCGGCTCGCTTCGCCTAGCGATCCGTGCCTAGGGGTGTGATACTTCGTGGAGTTGTGGGAGTTCCCACACCGAACCACGAAACGAATGGAGGAGCACGATGGGCGACAAGGGCGGCAGGAAAGACAAGGAAAAGAGCCAGAAGCAGAGCGCCAGCAAGCAGAAGAAGCAGGCGCAGAACAAGCAAGACAAGCAGCCGAAGAGGAAGCCCTGAAGAAAAACCGGAACAGGGGATGAGGGACAGGCACGGACTCGCCGGCGGGCTGTCGTCCGACTGACGGCTGAGCAAGGGGACCCAACCCGCCGCTGGTTCGACCTGAAGGCGAATTCTATGCGACTAGCGACAACAAGACGAGACCACCCTTAACCCAGCCCGAAAAAGCGAGACGATGCGTTTCGTGAAGCTACCTCCTCGATCTGGAGATGATCGGTGGCCTCCTCCGCGAGCTCGATGGGCGCGTTCGCATCACCCTCCGGAATCTTGCCTCCACGATGGGTCTCGATCAGGTGGACGAAAGCCTCGAGTATTGGGACGGCGGCGGCATCGCTGTTGCGCTCGGGGTCTTCGAGGACCCGCAGTGCACTCTCGAGCAGGGCACCGAGAGCGCTGTCGATGCCCCTCTCGAGACCCAGATTTTGGAAGGTATCGATCACATCGATGACAAAGCGGGCGGGACAGTCGTCTAGAGGCGCATCGGGACACGCGTCGCACGCGTCTCCCAGATCGTCGCGGTCTCCATTGACCTGGTCGGTGTTGGCTTCCTCAGGGCAATTGTCAACATCGTCGGGAACGCCGTCCTCGTCCGTGTCTAAACTCAACTGGTTGTGAGACGTGGAGACGCTTTCGCCCACCGCGCCCGTGGAGGACGACACGCTTTGTGTCGCGGAGACTCCGGTCTCCGGTGCCGTCAAACCGCCGTCGTTTTCGGAACAGGCAATGGCGCCGACGAGGGCAACCGCTATCGACAAGACGGTGACAAGAGCCAGCATGGAATGGAAGGACAATTTTGACGGAACGTATGGCAACATGGCTTTCTCCAAAAGTGAGCGACTGCTCGGACGCATCGGGCACGACACGCAGTCCAATCCTGGCGGGGCGCTCCCGGCCGAGCGTCCCACGCTGGGTCGACCTGCCTATCGGGACCGAAAGAAGAAATTGTACCCCGGCGTGATTTGCAGGCTAAAGGGGCGCTCGATCGGGTGAGCGGTAGGGCGGTTGACACGGGCGCTCGTGTCAGGGGATGTCCCGGCCGCTGTTGAATTTGGTCGGGTAGCGGCGGCACCTGTGAATACTCTTAGGCAGCAACCTCATCGCTGTCAAGAGATTTCTGTTTGCTTCTAAGCGCGTGAACGAGAGCGCCCATATGGCGATAGCCTTTGATACGGTGAAACTTTTTCTCCGCCGTGACGACGCCGAGAGCGGTCCATCGGCGAATCATGGAAGGACTCTTCCACCGCTTGACGTTTCTCGAGACTCTGCGGATGGTGCCGTTGAGATTCTCGATGGCGTTTGTCGTGGCCAGAGATTTGCGAAGTAACTCGGGTAGAGCGAGCTTCACAACCGTGAGGGTCTCTTCCATCCCTTCGCGAAGGCTTCCGGCAGCTTCGTCGTAGCCGTTTCGCTCGAGCCACGACACCAATGCCTGAAGTCGCTTGCGCGCCTTGTCGGCACTCTTGCATTTGTACGCTTCCTTCATTGTCTGGAGCACGTAGGCTTGACGGGACTTGGGAAGGTACGAGCGTAGATTTCGGAGTTTGTGGAGCTGGCATCTTTGGATAACCGCGAGATCCCCCAAAACGTCGACGAGTGCTTTGCGGATCCCTTTGCCTCCGTCCACTACGCAGAGAATCGATTCGTCGATCCGCAATCCCCGCTCGAGAAGGTTCTGCAACATCGCGGTGCACATCCGAGAGTTCTCCGTCGAGCCCAGCCATATACCCAAGGGCACCTTCGTTCCATCTATTGTGATACCGAGAGTTACGACGACGGTCTGTCCGGCCACCTCAAGGCCATCCATCATTAGTGCCGCAAGCTCGAACTCCTCTAGCCTCCGAGATAGGTATTCCTCGAGCTTCTTAGTCGTCTGGCTCACGAGGTGACGGCTGGCGGCACTCTTGCTCGTGCCACGAGACTTCAACTTCGCCGAGGGTTTGTCCAGACTCGATTCGTAATTTCGGGTCGATACCCCCACCAAGATCTGGTTCAGCACTCGCTCCGGAAGCGGGTCTTCTTCGCGGAAGGCTTCGAAGTGTGGAAGCGACGCCTCCTCGCCCGACTTCGAACGAACTCGAGGTCGCGACACTTGGATTCGACGACCGCCGAAGCTCAGCTCCCCATCCGTGCTCCCCCAGTGGTTATGAGTTCGCTCCTTCTCGTGCTTGCCCTTCGGCCCCGCGATCTTCTCCGCGTCCTCTCTCAGGAGTAGGTGCAATGCGGTCAGTCCTTGCTCGTACACCCATTCCGTCAGGTCCGCCTTCGTGGCCGCGATCCCAGCTATCATCGGTAGCAGTATCTGACCGACTTGGCCAACTACCTTGCCCGTAGGCGAGTGCGTTTGCTTTCTTACTGGCTTCTTTGATTTCCTTGGCATGGTGGCTCCTTGTCCCCCTCTGGAGACGGTTGGTTTGGCAGACCTATTCTTAGGCCGGCCAAGGAGCCGCCGCTACCCCAAATTCAACATCCGGCGGGACATCCCCTCGTGTCACGTACTTTGGATTTCCATAAGCAAAATTTAGAATTTATTCGAAGGGCCAAGGGAACACCTCTCTCCTGGGTCTATTTCGACTCTTGGCACCGCTGGTTCCTGGCTTCGCCGCACTAATCCACCGCTTCAAAGCAAAACGGAGGGACGGTCGCCCGCCCCTTGAGCAAGCGTGAAAGGTGAAGCCATGAGTCAGTCCGATCCCAAAGCCCAACAACCCAGGCCCAACGCACTCCCGAGGAAGCCCGGCGTCACACGATCTCCCCAAAAAGCCGGCTTACAGAAATTCTGGTACGCGATCCCCGTGTTCATCCTCGTGGCCGTCATCTTGGTCAGCTACTGGATCCGCAAGGGTGGCGACGGTCCCCCTCCGGTGGTGAGCGCGGCCGAAGAGTCGGAGCGTGTCGTCGATGAAGAGGTTGTCATCGAGCCCGAGGCCGAGCCGGAGCCCGAGGTCGGGAGTGCCTCTACCACCGGGGCGTTGACCATTACCTCCGACGTCCGAGGCGCCGACGTTTACTTGAACGGCAAGCGCGTGGGAAAAACACCTCACAAAGCAACGCCCCTCGTCCCCGGCAATTATGATGTCCGGGTGGTCCATGCGGGCTACGAGACTTTCGAAGAACGGGTTCGCGTGGACACGGAGAGTCATTCTATCCACGCCGATTTACCGTCGACCGGGGTCGAGAGCAACGTGCGAGAAGAAGTCGAGAGCAACGTGCGAGAAGAAGAAGTTGCAGTTCATGGAGAGGAAGGTGTCGCTGCACCCGTAGACATCCGGGCGCTCGGCGAGACCGTGGCGGTGAAGCACAGGCATCGCGTTATCGTTCTCTCGTGCGAAGGAGTGCTAAGTGTCAGCGCCGAAGGGGTCCGTTATGAGTCGGATCACAAGGATGCCTTTTTCGTGGCTTTATCAGACGTCGAGAATCTAAATCTCGACGAGGACAAGCTCCTCCTGAAAGTGCGCGGCGGAAGGAAGTACGACTTCACTGCACGAAACGACAACGAGGAGGCGCTCGGCGCTTTTCATGAGCGCGCCCGCCAGGTGCTCGCGACGACGGAATCGACGAAATAGTCGTTTGTTACAGGAATCTTGCTCGCGCAAGATTTTCCCGCCTGCTGGGGCCAGCGCTAGTCGGTCTATACTTGGGACGAACTGTGCGACGACGCGTTTTGCTTCCCCTTGTGCTCGCTCTGCTGGTGCCGCTGACGCTGAGCGCGGAAACGTGGCTGCCTAAGGAGGTCACCTGCCCCGTGTGCGGCACGGTGAACCTCTTTCAGGTGCCGGGGAGCTATGGGAGCTACGTGTTTCGGGATCGAGCTCGCTTCCAATACGTTTTCTGGCCGTCGACGACGGACACGTTTCTCTATACCTGCCGTCAGTGTCACCTGACGCGTTTCATGGGCGACTTCAATTGGATCGCGCCGGAGAAGATCGCGGATCTCGCCAGGATGTTGAAGACGGAAGCGACGATCGAAGGGAAGCTCGTGCCATATACCGACATCCCGATGGCCGTCCGGCTTCCCATCGCGGAGAAGGTCTACCGGGTTCTGGGTGGTGACACGGCATTCTGGGGAGCTTTCCATCGCATCGAGGGGTATCACTATGCGGTGGCGGGTCTCGATGAGAGGGCGGCTACCGCCCAGCGGCAGGCGCTCGAGATCGCCGAGCGAGAATCCTCAGACGAAACGCGGTCCGACCGAAAGGAATCGCTCGTGATTCTGGCGGCGACGCGGTTCCACCTTGGTGACGTCGCTGGCGTCCGCGAGGCCCTGGCGGAGGCGTCCAAGTCCACCTACCGCTTGCCGGAGGGAAACGCCGAAGAGATTCAGGAAAAGAACCGTTTTCTCGACGAGCTCATCGAAGCCTTTCACACCGAGCTCCTGCGTTGACAGGCCCCGAAACGGGTCCCATACTGAACTTACCCACATTAATTCGAAGCGTTCCGTCTTCGCGAGAAGGTGATGAAGAAAATCGCCGCGAGCTCGTGGCCGTTGCCCTGTGCGCGATTGGCCCCGGCCTCTCCGCACAGCCGAGCATCGATCACGCGGCGCTCGAATGCATCGCGCCGGGGCAGTTCGCCGTTGTGCTATCCGGGATCGATCCGGGCGAGGAGCTCCAGACCGCCAAGGTCTACTTCCGCTCGAGCCTCTACCCTGACTTCTACTACGTAGAGATGACGTACGAGGAGGGACGCTACGTCGGGATCCTTCCTCAGGTCTCGCCCGAGACCCCCCGAGTCGTCTATTACCTCGAGGCAATCGATTCCGTCTTCAACAGCACTCGCTCCCATGAGTTCGACCCTCCGGTGAAAGATCCCTGCGATGACGATCCAGCGGCCGCCTACCTTCTCGGTGCCAATCCCGGTATCGTCGTCGGTGTTACGACCGCGGCCCAATCGGCTCTGCCGCCGGGGTTCTCGGCCGTGGGCATCATCGGAACGATTACGGCTGCCGGGGCGAGCGCGGGCGTTGGCGGCGGAGTCAGCACGGGTGTGGTGGTGGCGGCGGCGGCAGGCGCCGCGGGCGTTGCAGGCGGCGTGGTCGCGACACAGCCCGAGGAGGAGCCGGCGATGACGACGGCCATCGCGGATGCGCCGCCGCCCGAGGCAACGACGAGCGTGGCTCCGACGACCACGGTTGGTACAACCTCGACAGTTCTGCCGGGGCAGACGACCACAACCGTCGTCACGACAACCACGACTCCGGGCCCATCGACTACCACAGCGCCCGGGCCCAGCACGACGACTACTGGGGCGATCACGACGACCACCGCTCCCGCACTCAACCCCGAGTGCTTCACGGTACAAGTGCTCGGCGAGTGTCAGGTCCGGCTGGACGCCACCTGTGTCAATTTGCCCGTCGACCGCTACGAATGGGTGCTCGATCAGGGCAACAAGTGGCAAGTGGTGAACATTTCCAACGGCGCCCCATCGTTCGTTTACACCTGGGGCAGTTGTGACGATGACGACGAGAACATCGTGTTTCGACTGACGGTGCATCGAGGCCCCACCAGCGCGTCGGCAATGAAATCCCGCAACGTCACGGGCGGGGACCTCAGGTCGACGGCGTCGCAACCGATCACGCTCCAGACCCAACTAGCGCTGCCTCCCTTCGACGGCTCGGCTCGTGGCCGTCTCATCTTCGAGGGCGCGGCGGCCAGGATGGTTGACAGCTCGCATTCCGCGGAGCTTTCGGTTCCAGCCGCCGCGGGCATGCGGCGGGTCGAAGCCGTGGTCACGCGGGCCGGAGCGGGGCCGGGGGAGTGGCGTTTCGACTTCTCGCGAGAGTCCCGGTTCGTCCAAGGAAGCCTCCGGGCGGTTCAGGGAAACGTTCTGGCCGTCGAGACGAGCACCATCGTCTTTCGCGTCACCGGCCAAGCGCAGGAGCGCCTCTCCTTTACGTTTGAGCTCGCGCCCTGAGGGTGGGAATCTCAGATTAAGGGTTAGAATGAGCCCTTGATGAGTGACGAACCCCGTTTTCTCAAGGCCGAGGCCATCGTCGATTTCTCGAAGAGCGAGGAGAAGGTGCGTGCCTTCTGGAAAGAGCGTCGCATCTTCGAGAAGAGCGTCGAGATGCGCGAGGGCGAAAAGAGCTTCGTCTGGCACGACGGTCCCCCGACGGCCAACGGCAAGCCGCACAACGGCCACGTCTTGACCCGCGTTTTCAAGGACATCTTTCCCCGCTATCGCACGATGCGCGGCTTTCACGCGCCTCGGAAGGCGGGCTGGGACACTCATGGTCTTCCCGTCGAAGTCGAGGTCGAAAAGGAGCTCGGCATCCACGGTAAGGCCGACATCGAAGCCTACGGGGTCGAGGCTTTCATTCAAAAGTGCATGGATTCCGTCTTCCGCTATACCCAAGAGTGGGAGCGGATGACGGAGCTCATGGGGCACTGGGTGGATCTCGGAGACGCTTACGTCACCTACCACAAGAGCTACGTGGAGAGCGTTTGGTGGGCTCTTTCCCAGCTGTTCGAGAAAGACCTTCTCTACAAAGGACACAAGGTCGTCTGGTGGTGGGCGCAGGGCGGTACGGCGCTCTCATCTGCGGAGGTCGGCCTCGGCTACAAGACGGTGGACGACCCATCCGTCTATGTTGCGTTCCCGCTCGTCGACGAGCCCGACACGTCCCTCCTCGTGTGGACGACGACTCCCTGGACACTTCCCTCGAACATGTACGCGGCGGTAAAACCGGACATCGACTACGTCGTCGTGTCCGATGGCGAACGGAAGCTCGTCGTCGCGGCGGCCCTGAGGGAAACGATTGCGGGGAAGATCGGTCGCGAGCTTCCCATTGTGCGCGAGCTCAAGGGCGAAGCTCTCGTCGGCAAGCGGTATCGGCCTCCCTTCGACGACTATTACGGTCGCTATGGAAACGACGAAGCCAGACTTCGAGACGGTGGCGTGACACCACTGTTCTGGAAAGTGCTCGCCGCCGAGTTCGTCGAGCTCGATCAGGGTACGGGTCTCGTTCACGAAGCTCCTGCTTTCGGCGAAGTGGACCACGAACTCCACCGAGACGTGATCTCGCACTATGACGACCCAACCGCGGTGCCTCTCCTTTGCGCCATCGAGCCTGACGGCAAGTTCACGAGCGACGTTCCCATGCTCGAAGGAAAATGGGTCAAAGCAGCCGACAAGGACATCCTTCGCTACTTGAAAGAGCGAGGCACGCTCGTGCATCAAGAGACCTACCGGCACGAGTACCCCTTTTGCTGGCGCGCCGACGAGGACCCTCTCATCCAGTTCGCTCGGCCCGCATGGTTTATCCGGACGACCGCCAGGATTGACGAGGCGATCGCGAACAACCGAACCATCAACTGGATCCCGGATCACATCAAAGAGGGACGTTTCGGTGATTTCCTCGCCAATAACGTCGACTGGGCTCTGTCGCGGGAGCGCTATTGGGGCACGCCCTTGAACATCTGGATCAACGACGTCACCGGCAAGATGGTGGCACCGAGCTCCGTGGAGGAGATTCGAAAGAAGAATCCGGGGGCCTTTGGCGCCTTCGAGCGCGCTAAGAAGAACGACCCAGAGCTCTCGGACCATCTCATCGTGCACAAGCCGTGGATCGACGACGTCACCTTCACCGAGCCGGGGGAAGGGGGCGTCTACCGACGCGTACCCGAGGTCATCGACTGTTGGTTCGACTCCGGAAGTATGCCCTTCGCCCAGTGGGGCTACCCTCACAAGGGCGGCGATATGTTCGAGAAGACCTTTCCGTCGGACTACATCGTCGAGGCCATCGATCAGACCCGGGGCTGGTTCTACTCGATGCTGATGATCTCGACGCTCGCCTTCAAGCACGAGTATCCACATCCCTACCGGACCTGCATCGTGCTCGGGCACGTCAACGACAAAGCAGGCAAGAAGGAGTCGAAGTCCAAGGGCAACTACACGCCCCCCGAAGTCATTCTCGAGAGTGTGGCCATGGAGTTCGCGGTCGTTTCTGCGGAAGTGAAACCCAGGGACGGCGCGGCCCTCATCGCGCGGGAGGATCTCGAGGGACTGGACCTTCATCCGAAGGCAAATGTGGAGGTCATCGGGCCCGGGGGCAAGCTCACACTCCCACTGGACGCCGCAAAAGGTCTCCCGCGACGCGTGGTCGTTCTTTCGGAAGCGGATCGGGCGAAGCTCGGTGTCGGCCCAACCGACAAGGGCGTGACGATCCTTTCAGCTGACGTACCCCGTCTCCCCGCGACGGAGAAGGTGACGATCCACGATCCCACCACCCCGTCCCCGGGGGCCGACGCTTTTCGGTGGTTCTTTCTTGCCGCGAACCCGCCCTGGGGAGCGAAGCGCCACTCACTCGGCAACGTCCGCGCGCTTCAGAAAGAGTTTCCGATCAAGCTGAGGAACGTTTATTCGTTTTTCACGATCTACGCCGCCATCGACGACTTCGACCCAACGAAGGAACAAGGGCGTCCCTTCGGGGAGAGAGTTTTTCTCGACCGCTTCATTCTCTCCGAGCTCTCGAAGCTGAACGAAAACCTCATCGAGCACCTGGACCACTACCGGGCCTACGAGGCTGCACGCGAGCTCACGGATTTCGTAGAGGCGCTCTCGAACTGGTACTTGCGACGGAGTCGGAGCCGCTTCTGGGCTTCCGGGCGCGACGACGACAAGCTCGACGCTTTCGCGACGCTCTACGAAGCGCTCGTAACGGTCGCCAAGCTCGCGGCGCCCTTCGTGCCCTTCCTCACAGACGAGGTCTATCAGAATCTCGTCCGGCGGCCACTTGGTGAGAGCGCTCCGGAAAGTATCCATCTATGCGACTATCCAGAGCCCGACGCAAAGCGCATCAACCGAGCCTTGAACGAGGAGATGGCCGTCGTGCGTGAAATCGTTTCCCTCGGGCTCCGCGTTCGCGCAGAGAACAGGCTCAAAGTGCGTCAGCCACTCTCGAAAGTAGAGATCACGCTGTCGCATGCGGAGCTTGACGAGCGCATCCGCCCCTACGGCGATCTCATCGCCGAGGAGCTGAACGTGCAGGCAGTCGATTTCGTGCACGGCGGGGAAGAGCACGTCGAATATCGTGTCAAGCCGAACTTCCGCCGGTTGGGCCCCCGCGTGGGCAAGAAGATGCCCGCGGTGAAGAAGGCGCTCGCTGCCGCGGACGGAAGCTCACTCCGGAAATCCATTCTCGAGAACGGGAAGGCGAAGCTCGACGTCGAGGGCGGGACGATCGAGCTCGATCTCGAAGACGTCGAAGTGGCTGTCCAGGCCAAGGAGGGCTACGCAGCCGCAGGAGACGAAACGGCGGTGGTCGTCGTCTCGACGGAGCTCACCGCCGATCTCATCGAAGAGGGCATCTACCGGGAGCTTCTCAACCGAATCCAGACTCTCAGAAAAGACCTCGGTCTCGAGTATACCCAGCGGATCAAGCTCGCGATCGCGGGCTCTGACCAGCTGAACCGCATTCTGGACGCACATCGCGAGCACTTCATGAAGGAAACGCTCTGCGTCGAGCTTTCGGAAGACGGCCTCGAAGAGGCCGAGACCCGTGACGTCGAGATCGAAGGTGCTTCCGCGAAGATCAGCCTAGCGAACGCTTGAGCTCTTCGAGCGAGGTGAGCATCTCCGTGAGCTCCGCACCCTTGGCCCTCTGAGCCTCCACCACGTCGGGTTTGGCGCCGGCGAGAAACTTGGGATTGTCGAGCTTTCTCGTTACCTGGTCGAGCTTCTTCTTCGCTTCGAGCATCTCCTTGTTGATCCGCTTTCGCTCCTCGCCTAGATCGACGTGCTTTCCCAGATTGATGTAGAACTCGAAGGAAGGATCGACGAAGGCGGCGGTTCCTTCGGGGCGCTCCTCAACGAGCTCGAGCTCGTCGAGATTGGCGAGGTTCTTCACGACCGAGGCCGTGCTCGAGACGAGCTCTCGAAGCCCGTCAGCGAGCGGCTTGACCGAGACGTTGAGGCGAAGGCTCCCCGAAAGGCGGGCGTTGGAGCGGGCAGTTCGCACGCGGCCGACGAGTCTCTGGAGGGATTCGAAGTCAGCCTCGAGGCGGCGGTCCGGCTCCCGGTCTCCTTTGGGTGCGGGCTCGAGGATGAGGAGATCGGACGGAGGGCGGGAGCCGAGCCATAGCTCCTTCGCGTCCATGGCCTCGATGAGCTTCGCCCAAAGCTCTTCGGTAATGAAGGGGGTGACGGGATGAAGCAGGCGAAGGATCTCGGCGAGGTTCTTGCCGAGCTCGTGCGCGGCGCGTCGTGCCGCCTTCGGGTCGTCGCCGAACATGCGGGCCTTGGTCAGCTCGAGGTACCAGTCGCAGTAATCGTTCCAGACGAAGCGGTACAAAGCCTGTCCCATAGGTGCGAAGTCGAAGCCTTCGAGCGCGCCACGCACCACACGCACGGTGGAAGCGGACCGGGATGCGATCCAGCGATCCTCGACCGACGGTTCCGTGTCGCCGACTTCGGGGCCGGGGGCTCCGTCGAGCGACAGGAGGACGAAGCGACTCGCGTTCCAGAGTTTGGTGATGAAACGCCGCCCTATCTCGTTGAACTTATCGAGGGAGAGCTTCATCTCCTGACCGTCGGAGCAGGAGTGGACGAGAGTGAAGCGGAGAGCGTCGGCCCCGACGGCCTCGAAGCCCTTCGGGAACCTCTTCTCGACTCGGGCGATGAGCTCCTTCAAGTTCTGCGGACGCGCTTCGAGGGCGGGTCCTTTGAGGTCTTCTTGGGTCGCGCCCTCGATAACCGCGAGTGGGTCGATGCCGTTGCCTTTGCTCTTGCTCATCACCGCACCTTTGTCGTCCAGTACGGTGGGATGGATGTAGACGTCTCGATAGGGAAGCTTGCCTTTCATCTCGAGGGCCGCGAAGTTCATGCGGGCGACCCAGAAGAAGATGATGTCCTTGCTCGTCGAGAGCACGCTCGTGGGGAAGTAGCGTTTGAAATCCTCGGTCTCGTCGGGCCAGCCGAGCGTCGTCATGGGCCAGAGCCAGGAGCTGAACCACGTGTCCAAGACGTCGGGGTCCTGACACCATGCATCCGGATCCTGGCGCACGGCCTTCGGCTCATCGACATCCACGAGGATTTCCCCCGTCTCTTTATGGTACCAAGCCGGGATTCGGTGTCCCCACCAAATCTGCCGGCTGATGGTCCAATCCCTGATTCTGTCGAGCCAACTGAAGTAGATCTTCTCCCATCGTGGCGGATGGAAGAACAACTCGCTGCCGTCACCCTTGACCCAAGCGTCGGCCTCGCGCCGGTAGCCGCTCGCATGGAGGGCCTTCTCGGCCATGGGCTTCATACGGACGAACCACTGGTCGGAGAGCCGGTACTCGATCGGCGCGCCGGAACGCTGGGCCCTGCCGATGGGAACCATGCGATCTTCGATCTTCTCGAGGAGTCCTTCCTCTTCGAGGGCCTTAACCGCGGCGTCCCGAGCCCCGTAGCGATCGAGCCCGCGAAAGCGCTCGGGAACGACGTCGTTCATGGTCGCGTCATCGTTCATCACGTCGATGGGAGTCAACTCGTGGCGCTGACCGACCTCGAAATCGTTCAGATCGTGGGCGGGAGTGATTTTCAGACATCCGGTGCCGAACTCCCGATCCACGTAGTCGTCGGCGATGACGGGTATGATTCGACCTTGCAGCGGCAGTCGCACCGTCTTCCCGATGACCTCACGATAGCGATCGTCCTTCGGATGGACGGCGACGGCCACATCGCCGAAGAGCGTCTCCGGTCGAGTCGTCGCGACCGTCAGATACTCGATCTCCCCGCTGGGATCGACGATGGGGTAGCGAATGTGCCACAGATGACCGGGCTCGCCCCCGTCCTTGGTGTCGACTTCATCATCGGAGAGTGCGGTTCGGTCGACGGGACACCAATTGACGATGCGTTTGCCGCGATACAGCAGTCCTCGATCGTAGAGAGCCTTGAAGACGACCCGTACCCCTCGCGATGGCCCGTCGTCCATCGTGAAACAGAGTCGACGCCAGTCACAGGAGCAACCCAGCTTTTCTAGTTGTCGCAGGATCAAGTCGCCGTACTTCTTCTTCCACTCCCATACTTTTTCGATGAACTTCTCGCGCCCTAGGTCTCGATAGTCGAGACCTTCGGCATCGAGGTGCTTGCGCACGACGGTTTGTGTGGAAATGCCCGCGTGATCCGTCCCGGGGACCCACAAGGCATCGAAGCCGTCCATCCGCTTGAAGCGAATCAGGACATCCTGGATGGTATTGTTGAGGGCGTGGCCCATGTGGAGGCGCCCGGTGACGTTCGGGGGAGGGATCGCTATGGTAAACTTCCGCTTTTCGGCTTCGCCGGCAGAGCGCGCGCGGCCCTCGGAGTCGTAGGCGCTATCGAAGGCTCGGCGCTCGCGCCACAACCTGTAGACGCGCGTTTCGGTCGCCGAAAAGTCGTATCGGGTCGGTATCTCCATGACGGGGATATTGTCGCAAAGGCCGCGCTCGGCGCAAGACGCGCCGCGTTACTTCGGTTCGAAGTGACCGCAGTACCAATCGGTCGCAACACCGGGAAATACGTAGTGGAGCTTACCGTCGTAGGAAACCACTTGCGGGGGATTCAGATTACAGGTTCCGGAGTATCCGGTGGGCTGACTCGGGATCGAATGGTAGAATACACAGCTGTCGCAGCGAGGAGTGCCTGCGTCTTTGGCCATTTTGAAGGAATCTCCCAGACTCATCGTTCGTTTGTCTCCAGAAGTAATAGGTGCGGGGTCGTTGTCAGGCGACATATAATCATTCTAACTAGGAAGGTGAAAGAATGTCTTTCGGAGGAAGCGGCAAGGGACCATTCGACTTCGATACGTCTCAAATACCGCGAATCAATATTCCCAAGTTCTCGCCCAAGGGGCTCGGAGCTATCGTTCTCGGGCTCATCGCCATTGTAACGCTCTACAGCGCCGTGTATCAGATCGAGCCCGATGAGGCCGGCGTCGTGCTCCAGTTCGGCCGGTTCGACGGTGTGACCGGCCCAGGCTTGCACTTTCTCGTACCTTTCGTGCAAACGGTCATCAAGGTTCCCGTCGAGCGGCAGCTCAAGGAAGAGTTTGGTTTTCGCACGGTCCAGCCGGGCGTCCGCACGGAATACTCACGTGAAGTTTTTCTCGGCGAATCCTTGATGCTGACCGGCGATCTCAACGTCGCCGTCGTCGAGTGGATCGTCCAGTTCAAGATCAAAGATCCCCGGGCGTTCCTCTTCAACGTGAGTAACGTGCAATTGACTTTTCGGGATATGAGCGAGGCGGCGGTTCGCGCGGTCGTGGGCGATCACAGCGTCGACGAGGTGATCACGACGGGCCGTGCGAGCATCGCGCAACAATCGAAGGTGCTCCTCCAGGAGCTCTGCGATCGCTACGGCATTGGCATCGACGTGCAGCAGCTCGTTCTGCAGGACGTCAACCCACCCGACCCCGTGAAACCGTCCTTCAACGAGGTCAACGAAGCCATCCAGGAGAAGGAGCTCCTGACCAATGAGGCCTTGGCCGAGTACAACCAGGCGATCCCACGGGCGCGAGGCGAAGCTTTGCAGCTCATTCAGGAAGCCGAGGGCTACGCGGCCGCCCGAGTCAATCGCGCGGAGGGAGAGGCCACTCGCTTCGAAGCCATCTACGAGGAATATCGGAAAGCACCTCGTGTGACGCGCAATCGGATGTATCTGGAAATGCTGAACGAGGTGCTTCCGCGGGTGGGAAAGAAAGTGATAATCGACGAGGGAGGCACGAACGTGCTTCCGCTTTTGAACCTCGGCGGACCAATTACGGAGGTGAAGCCATGAACCGTATCGTCGTAATCGCAGTGCTCGCTCTAGCCGCCATCGCCCTAATGAGCTCCGTCTATACCTTGAACGAGACCGAGCAGGCCATCATTACGCAGTTCGGAGAGCCGATCGGCGAGGCGATCACGACGCCGGGCTTGCACTTCAAGGTTCCCTACCAGACCGTGCGTCGCTTCGATAATCGCTGGCTTCCCTTCGATGGCGACGCCAACCAGATTCCGACCGGAGACAAGAAGTTCATCTGGGTCGATACCTATGCGAGATGGCGTATCTCAGACCCGCTGAAATTCTTCCAGTCCGTGAGAGACGAGAGGCAGGCGCAAAGTCGCCTCGATGACATCATCGACGGCGAGACCCGTAACGCGGTTGCGAGCTTCGATCTGATCGAGATTGTCCGCTCCTCGAACCGGCAGTTCGAGCTCGGTGAGGACCTGGAAGGAATCGTTGGGCAGGACGCCCAGCAGGAGATCGCGACGGGACGTAACGAGATCAGCCGCATGATTCTAGACGCGTCGTCCCTAGCGACTCCCAACTTCGGCATCGAGCTCGTGGACGTGCAGATCAAGCGCATCAACTACACCGAGGAGGTACAGAGCTCGGTGTTCGAGCGCATGATCTCCGAGAGGCAACGCATCGCCGAGCGGAGTCGCTCCGAAGGGCAGGGAAGAGCGGCCGAGATTCGCGGCCAAAGGGAGCGCGAGCTCAACGAGATCCAGTCGGAAGCCTTCAAGACCGCGGAGGAGACCCGAGGTTTGGCCGACGCTCTGGCCACGGGCATCTACGCGCGCGCCTACAGCAGGGACCCGGACTTCTATCAGTTTCTAAAAACCCTGGAGACCTATCGGAGCAGCCTCGATGAGGACGTCACGCTGCTTCTCAGTAGCGACTCCGAGTTCCTCAGTTTCTTGAAACGCTCGCGTTGATTCTAAAGGTCAGAGGCGTCATGCGCATAGTCTTGGTTTGTCTGGCGCTCGTGTCGGTACCCACCTTCGCCGCCACTATCGAAGAGACGACGGAGGGAATGGAGCACATCGAGGGTTTCTTCGATCTCTATTGGGACGAGGGAAGCGGGAAGCTCTACTGGGAGATCGACGCGGTCAATCGGGGGTTCCTTTATCAGGTCTCGCTGAGCTCAGGGCTCGGAAGCAACCCGGTCGGCCTCGATCGAGGACAGCTCGGTTTGACCGCGATCCTGAATCCCCTACGCGTGGGCCCGCGCCTGCTCCTCATGGAGCCTAACTATCGCTACCGCGCCGTGAGCGACAATCCTGCCGAGGTCGCGGCCGTGCGTGACGCCTTCGCGCCCTCCGTACATTGGGGGTTCGAGATTGCGGCGGAGACGGATGGGCGGGTGCTCGTCGACGCAACCGATTTCTTTCTCCGCGACACCCATGGCGCGGCCCTTCAGATGGAACAGGCTGGGCAGGGAAGCTTCTCGCTCGACGCGGGTCGAAGCGCCTTCTTCCTTCCCAGGACGAAGGGCTTTCCCAAGAACACCGAAGTCGAGACCCTATTGACCTTCACGAACGCCGAGCCGGGAGTCCTGGTGCAATCCGTCGCGGCGAGCGGGGAGGCTGTGACCTTGCGGCAGCATCATTCTCTGGTCGAGCTGCCCGATGATGGCTACCGGCCACGAATCGCGGACCCTAGAGTCGGAACTAACGGGCCGACCTATTACGACTACGCGACCCCTATCGACGAAAGGCTCAGCGTCCGGGCCGTCTCGCGCCATCGACTCGAGAAGAGGAACCCGGGCGCGGCGCGCTCCGAGCCCATCGAGCCCATCGTTTATTACTTGGACCCGGGCGTCCCAGAGCCGATTCGAAGCGCGCTACTCGATGGCGCGGGCTGGTGGAACGAAGCCTTCGAGTCCGCGGGCTTTAGCGACGCGTTTCGGGTCGAGGTGCTTCCTTCCGACGCGGACCCTATGGACATCCGCCACAACATGATCCACTGGACCCACCGCTCGACCCGCGGCTGGTCGTACGGTGGGTCGGTTCAAGATCCGCGTACCGGCGAGATCCTCAAGGGCAACGTCAACCTGGGAAGCCTGCGCTTGAGACAGGACTATCTTATGGGGACCGGGATGACGCCGCCGTTCAACGGCAACGACGGCGGAGCTGGTTTCAACTGCGCGAGCACCGTGCCCGCGTTCAGCTATCTCGCGCAGGTCGGCTCGGGGATGACGCCAGTGGAGATGGCGCTTGCCCGCGTAAGGCAGCTGTCCGCCCACGAGGTCGGCCATACCCTCGGCTTTCCGCATAATTACATGGCGAGTACCTACGGTGGACGCGCGAGCGTGATGGACTATCCCGCGCCGCTCGTTGGGATCCGAAACGGCGAGCTCGTCCTCGACGGCGCCTACGCCGTCGGGATCGGAGACTACGACAAGGTCGCCGTCCAGTGGCTCTACGGTGACTTCGCAGCCGGAACCGACGAGAAGCACGCTCTCGACGCCATCGTTGAGCGAGCGCTTCGTAGCGAAGTGCGCTTCATGGCGCACACCGACAACGCGATCCTCGCGGGCGCGCACCCTCTGGCGTCTGTTTGGGACAACGGAGGCAACCTCGTCGATATGCTCGAGCACGAGATCGAGGTGCGTCGCATCGGCCTCGAGCGTTTCGGTCCCTCCGTCATCCGTATGGGCGAGCCGATGTCGCTTCTGGAGCGGGCTCTGGTACCGCTCTACCTTCACCACCGCTACCAAATGAAGGCGGCGCTGAACACGCTGGGCGGAGCCGACTACTACTACGCGCTTCGCGGCGACGGACAAAAGCCCATCACCATCGTGCCCGGTGCCGAACAACGGCGTGCACTGAAGACCGTCCTTCAGACTCTCACTCCCGAGTTCCTGGCGGTACCGGAGCCGATCCTCGAAATGATCCCGCCGCCCGCCTATCGATACAACGAGGGCGAGATGTTCCCGCGACACACCGGACTTCTTTTCGACCCCGTCACCGCCGCCGGCGTCGCGGCGGACTACACCGTGAGCCTGACCCTCCAGCCCGAGCGCATGGCACGGCTCGTAGATTTCAACGCACGGAGCGATGAGTACCCCGGTCTAGGCGAGGTCGTGGACGGCTTGTTCGAAACCACGTGGTTCGCAGCGACGCCTGCCAGCCGCTACCGCGCCCAAGTGCAAGAGGTGGCTCAGAGAAGCGTCCTCGACGAGATCATGGCCCAGGCCTCGAGCGCCACGAACCCGGCGCGGGTCCGCGCCGTACTCTCCGACAAGCTCGACCAACTCGCCCTTCGTCTCAAGTCCGAGGGCGGTTCGAGCCCGCATCAGAAACTCGCCCTGTCCGACATCCATCGGTGGCAGAACCGCCCGGAGGGCGTCGTCCCCGGCTCGACACCGCCGGAGATTCCGCCCGGCAGCCCGATCGGGAGCGCGAGCCCTCGCTAAAGGGAGGACCAAGCTCCTTTTCTTCGTCTACTGCTCATAGGACAGAGCGAAGTAACCACGTTACTGAACGCTTTGGCCCGCCACAAAGTGAGCGCTTCCACCCAGAACCAGGCGTTGAGCGCCATTCTCTTCTTTTTCAAACACGTTCTCGCCCCGCCTACTCCTGGCCATGGCAATGGGTCTTCCCCGCGACGCGGTTCCACTACCATACCGACAGTCGAACCTGGCGCCGGCATCATCTTCATGAGAGCGTCGTCCAGCGCGCCGTTCGAGACACAGTAGGAGCCGCTCGAGTCACCAAGCCTGCCACACCGCACACGTTCCGCCACAGCTTCGCCACCCACCTCCTCGAGGATGGCTACGACAACCGGACCATTCAAGAGCTCTTCGGCCACCGCGATGTGACCACCACCATGGTTTCCACACACGTCCTCACCCGCGGCGGCCTCGGCGTCCGCAGTCCACTCGATCGCGGCGCCTGAGCCCGCCGCGCCAGATTATCCAGACCTCGTATATTTTTACCTTAGGGCCGCCGACAAAATAACTGTCTAGTTTTGAGCACACTCTTCCTGTTTCAGGTCGTGATCGCGATGTCGTCTGGCATCACGAGAGCCTGGCAAGCTCCCTAGAAACGGAACATTTGTAGATCTTCAGCAACCAGCGCGTGTTTGACAAACGGTCCTCATTGTAGGAGGATTACGCCTATCAAGGAGCACTTCTCCTATTATGAGACCTACGAGCTATCAGTCTGAAGATCTCGACCGCCTGTTGAGGAAGCACAAAATAGCTACCCTCGATGATTTGAAGGCAGTGTTGGGTACCGATGTGGACTCGACCGTCTTCCGAAAGCTCAATGAGTTGGCGTATCGGACAAGCTACTCCCACCGTGGTAGCTACTACACGTTGGACGAGATCGCCCAGTTCGATCGAAAAGGTCTTTGGTCGTTGCGCTCAGTGTGGTTCTCGAAGTACGGGACGTTGCTTGCGACGGTAAAAGCGTTGGTCGCGGCCTGTGAGGCAGGCTACTACGTCGACGAGCTCGAGGACGTGGTGCAGGTTGACGTCAAGGCTCCTCTGTTGAAACTGGTCCGAGAGAAAAGATTGGCGCGCGAGCAGGTGTTCGGCCGATATCTGTATCTGGCCACCGATGTGAGCACGCGCAAGCAACAGCTCTCGGCCCGCCAGGTACATGAGGCGTCACCTTCCACGTTGGGCGGGGTCGGGGGAGTCCGCGTGCTCCCCGTGGAGTTGAAGGCTGCGATCGTTCTTTTCTACAGTCTGCTCGATGAAAAGCAGCGCCGTCTCTACGCGGGAGTCGAGGCCATGAAGCTCGGTCACGGTGGCGACCAACAGATTGCCGAACTGCTCGGGATGGGTCCGAGCACGGTAGCCAGAGGTCGTAGGGAATTGCTAATGAGAGATGTTGAGCTCGACGGAGTTCGGCGAAAGGGTGGCGGACGGCGCGCCATGCAAAAAAAACGCCAGAAGTCATCGCCAAGATCGAAGAACTCATGAAGCACGACACCGCGGGCGATCCGATGACGGGAGTGAAATGGACGCGGCGGACCACCGACAAGATTGCTTGCGAGCTAAGAAGCCTCGGTGTGAACGTCAGCAGCAAAACCGTCGGTCGACTGCTCAAACAGCTCGGCTTCTCGTTGCGGGTGAACCACAAGAAGCTGTGCGGTGCCACGTCCGAAGATCGCGATACCCAATTCGCGTGTATCGCCGAACTGCGCGAGCGTTTTGCCGCAGCTGGTCATCCCATCATCAGCGTAGACACGAAGAAACGGGAGCTGGTGGGATTATTCAAAAACGGCGGGCAGGCCTGGAACCGCGAGCCGACTCTCGTCAAAGACCATGACTTCCGTTCCGAATCGAACGGCATCGCAATCCCCTACGGCGTCTACGATCTGCTCGCGAACCGCGGGACAGTGTTCATTGGTACCTCGTACAACACCCCGGACTTCGCCGTGAATGCCATCGAGAAGTGGTGGCGAACGGAAGGACGGCGACGCTATCCTGCAGCCCGTGACCTCGCGATATTGGCAGACGCCGGGGGCAGCAATGGCTATCGGTGTCGGGGTTGGAAGCACGGGCTTCAAACGCGGATTTGCAATCGCCACGACATCGCTATCACCATAGCCCACTATCCGTCCGGTACATCCAAGTGGAATCCAGTGGAGCACCGTCTGTTCAGCGAGGTCAGCAAGAACTGGGCGGGCAGGCCTCTCGACAGCTACGAAACCATCCTCAAATACATCCGCACGACCACCACCTCTTCCAGTTTGCGAGTACGCGCACACCTTATCCGGCGTCGTTATCCGAAGGGCGTCAAAATCACTGACGAGCGGATGCAGGCGCTTTCCGTTACAAAGGACCAGACTCTACCCAAATGGAACTACACCATCCGACCGTCTTGAAAACGGGAACTTATTTTGTCGCCGGCCCTAAGGGCCGCCGACAAAATAACTGTCTAGTTTTGAGCACACTCTTCCTGTTTCAGGTCGTGATCGCGATATCGTCTGGCATCACGAGAGCCTGGCAAGCTCCCTAGAAACGGAACATTTGTAGATCTTCAGCAACCAGCGCGTGTTTGACAAACGGTCCTCATTGTAGGAGGATTACGCCTATCAAGGAGCACTTCTCCTATTATGAGACCTACGAGCTATCAGTCTGAAGATCTCGACCGCCTGTTGAGGAAGCACAAAATAGCTACCCTCGATGATTTGAAGGCAGTGTTGGGTACCGATGTGGACTCGACCGTCTTCCGAAAGCTCAATGAGTTGGCGTATCGGACAAGCTACTCCCACCGTGGTAGCTACTACACGTTGGACGAGATCGCCCAGTTCGATCGAAAAGGTCTTTGGTCGTTGCGCTCAGTGTGGTTCTCGAAGTACGGGACGTTGCTTGCGACGGTAAAAGCGTTGGTCGCGGCCTGTGAGGCAGGCTACTACGTCGACGAGCTCGAGGACGTGGTGCAGGTTGACGTCAAGGCTCCTCTGTTGAAGCTGGTCCGAGAGAAAAGATTGGCGCGCGAGCAGGTGTTCGGCCGATATCTGTATCTGGCCACCGATGTGAGCACGCGCAAGCAACAGCTCTCGGCCCGCCAGGTACATGAGGCGTCACCTTCCACGTTGGGCTGGGTCGGGGGAGTCCGCGTGCTCCCCGTGGAGTTGAAGGCTGCGATCGTTCTTTTCTACAGTCTGCTCGATGAAAAGCAGCGCCGTCTCTACGCGGGAGTCGAGGCCATGAAGCTCGGTCACGGTGGCGACCAACAGATTGCCGAACTGCTCGGGATGGGTCCGAGCACGGTAGCCAGAGGTCGTAGGGAATTGCTAATGAGAGATGTTGAGCTCGACGGAGTTCGGCGAAAGGGTGGCGGACGGCGCGCCGTGCAAAAAAAAACGCCAGAAGTCATCGCCAAGATCGAAGAACTCATGAAGCACGACACCGCGGGCGATCCGATGACGGGAGTGAAATGGACGCGGCGGACCACCGACAAGATTGCTTGCGAGCTAAGAAGCCTCGGTGTGAACGTCAGCAGCAAAACCGTCGGTCGACTGCTCAAACAGCTCGGCTTCTCGTTGCGGGTGAACCACAAGAAGCTGTGCGGTGCCACGTCCGAAGATCGCGATACCCAATTCGCGTGTATCGCCGAACTGCGCGCGCGTTTTGCCGCAGCTGGTCATCCCATCATCAGCGTAGACACGAAGAAACGGGAGCTGGTGGGATTATTCAAAAACGGCGGGCAGGCCTGGAACCGCGAGCCGACTCTCGTCAAAGACCATGACTTCCGTTCCGAATCGAACGGCATCGCAATCCCCTACGGCGTCTACGATCTGCTCGCGAACCGCGGGACAGTGTTCATTGGTACCTCGTACAACACCCCGGACTTCGCCGTGAATGCCATCGAGAAGTGGTGGCGAACGGAAGGACGGCGACGCTATCCTGCAGCCCGTGACCTCGCGATATTGGCAGACGCCGGGGGCAGCAATGGCTATCGGTGTCGGGGTTGGAAGCACGGGCTTCAAACGCGGATTTGCAATCGCCACGACATCGCTATCACCATAGCCCACTATCCGTCCGGTACATCCAAGTGGAATCCAGTGGAGCACCGTCTGTTCAGCGAGGTCAGCAAGAACTGGGCGGGCAGGCCTCTCGACAGCTACGAAACCATCCTCAAATACATCCGCACGACCACCACCTCTTCCGGTTTGCGAGTACGCGCACACCTTATCCGGCGTCGTTATCCGAAGGGCGTCAAAATCACTGACGAGCGGATGCAGGCGCTTTCCGTTACAAAGGACCAGACTCTACCCAAATGGAACTACACCATCCGACCGTCTTGAAAACGGGAACTTATTTTGTCGCCGGCCCTAAGGGAGATCCGATGCCCCAACCCCCCCGCCATTCGAACATCGTCCACTGGGATGTTCGATATACTTGACCGAGTTAACAGAAGGTTAGGCGGGCCGATCTGCCTGAGTTTATGTGGAGGTGGTAAGGTTCGACATGATTAGGGCGAGCGAAGGGAAGAAAAGAGCCAGGGGTTCGAGTAGGAAGTGGCGAGTATTCGACAGCCCTGAAGTCGCTTCCGTCTTCGAGAGCTATCCAGGAGAGATCAGAATGAAATTGTTGTATTTCCGACAACTGTTCTTCGATACGGCGAAGACAACCAAGGGAGTCGGAGAGCTGGAGGAGACTCTGCGATGGGGAAAACCAAGCTATCTCACTACCAAATCGAAGAGCGGAAGCATCATCCGCATCGACTCCAAGAAGCCCGAGGAGTATGCTGTGCATTTCCACTGCCAAACCGATCTGGTTGCCGGATTCAAGGCGCTCTATCCCGACGAGTTTGAGTACAGCGGAAACAGAAGCATCGTGTTTGACAAGAACGACAACGTGCCCAAGAGTGAGCTGAGCCACTGCATCTCATTGGCACTCACCTATCATCTCGACAGAAGGAGGCGGAAGCCGGCTCGGGCCTCCTTGTAAAAACCTCGCTAGACGACTCATTCGAAAGGGAGGCTGATATGGCGCGATGGATTTTCGAGCCCGGACACACCGCCGCGGAGTTTCGAGTGCGGCATATGATGGTGACTTGGGTACGGGGGATCATTCCGGGTGTCGAGGGCACGCTCGAGCTCGGTTTTGACGATCCAACCCGCGGCATCGTCGAGGTGTCGATGGACGCCTCGAAACTGTGGACGGGGGACGCGGACCGTGACGGCCATCTCAAGGGCGCGGACTTTCTTGACGTCGAGAACCACCCAAAGATTCGGTTCCAGGGTTAGTTTTCGGACCAAATCGGCGCGACGGACTATATCGTCAAAGGCGACTTAGCCATCCGTGGAATTGCCCACCCGATCGTCATGAGCGTCACCAACCTGGGTCAATGGGCGACACCGTTCTGGGTTGGAAACGAGGACAAGGGCCCGAAGACGAGAGCCGGGTTCACGGGAACGACGAAGATCGACCGCCGGGATTTCGACGTGAGCTGGAACGGGGACTTGGAGAAGGGTGGTGTGGTCGTCGGACACGATGTCTTCATCAACGTCGACGCCGAGGCACTGCTCGACGACGACAGCTGATGGTGGCAGGCGACGTACGGCTGGCGTGGGACATGCGATGCGCCGCCAGCGTCCATGAGTTTACCAAGTGGCGCACAGATGAACCGGCGATCTCTAGGAAAGCCGCGATCGTCCCTCGTGAGGACCTAGACTCCTCCTTCTACATAAGTCAAATTTGAACATGACATTTTTCCTAGAATCATGAAGAAAGTGACGAGTCCTAGCCGGAGCACGGCCAACCCGACGTGACGATCGGGAGGGCAGAGCTGTATAACTTCAGGTGCAGCCGACGACCGCCTACACATTATCAATAGGCTAGGTGACGCCGGTCGCAGCTGACCAGGGACGTTTTGCCAGGCGACCTAAAGAGCGAAGTTGGAGTTAACAACGCAAGATCGTTCGGGGTTGAGCACCCCGCCTTGCCCGTTGAACCGAGTTCCGACCAGGGTCTCGTGCATCCCGCGCGCTCTCTCGGGTCAGACGTACCGTCTTTCTCGTCCGCGAGCTTGACCGATCCTGACTTTTCTGAATGTTACGTGGGATCCCGCTGTTGCGTGGATGTCGGTAGAACTCCCGATCGCATGGCAGCGGGCCTTTACATTCGTTACAGAAACCTTTCAGAGATGTTACATCTACCTGCCGCGGCTTGTGCCAGGATCAAGATGGGTACTGACAGAATGTTGTCATCGGGCGATCGGGTGAGACGACGTTTTCTTCTTTGTAGCCAACTATCCTGGATCGCGTTTTTCGGTTGTGGCGATAGCAGCTCGCCCGTGACGCCGGAATCCGTCGGGACCGTTGAGCCCGTTGAGCCCGTTGAGAACGACCCTATGATAACCGGGGGCGTTCCAGCGGTGCCCGGTGGCGACAATGCGCTGCGCTTCGACGGTGTAGATGACCGGGTCACGGTGCCCTACGACCCCTCCTTCCCAACCGAGGTGTTCACGGTCGCGGCTTGGATCAAGCTCGCGCCACCGCCGGGTCGCGCGGCAATTGTCGCGCGAGGCGAGGACGACAACTCGTTCAATTTGAGTTGGCAGCTCTACGTGCTCGGTGACGGCACGTTGGAAGTGATGTTGGAGGACAGCCGAGAGAACAACTACTGCTATCCCTCGAACAGCTGCGTCACCCGTGGGTCGTGCAGCGCGAGCAACTTGTTCGTCGCCAATGATGTCTGGCGTCACGTCGCGGTCACTCGTGACGCTTCTGGAACGCTGAACCTCTACGTCGACGGAGAGACGCGCGCGAGCTGCGAAGGGACAGGCGTTCCTTCCTCAAACAATTTTCAAGTGTTGTCGATCGGTTGCACCTTTGGCACCATCGGGCCACCGCTCGGCGGTTGGGAGCCACCGGTATGGTTCTTCCCCGGCTTCATTGACTCGCCCGCCGTGTGGAACATCGCCCTTTCGGCCTCAAGCATCGAATCGGTTTTCGACTCCGGCGTAAATCCGGGCTCGACAGGTCTCGTCAGCTACTGGAGCCTCGATGAGGGGTCGGGCCAGTTCGTTTCGGATCTCTCATCGTTCGGTATCGACGGATTCCTCGGCGAGAGTTCCTCGGCAGACGGCGCGGATCCACTGTGGCGAGCCCGCACCTCTGAATAGGCTGTAGCTGGCCCCGAGCCAGTAGTAGCCGATGAGCTGAGCCTACTCGCTTCTTAGCGCCGTGGCGGGATCGATGCGCGACGCGCGGAGAGCGGGCACGTAGCTCGCGGCGATACCGCTCATGGCCATGGCGAAAACCCCCGCCGCAAAAGCGAAAGTGTCCCCCGCGCTCACGCCGATGAGCAGATGCTCGATGAAACGACTGAGCGCGAACGACGCAACGAGACCGAGGAGGAGACCCACGGCGAGTGGTTTCACGCCTTTGTCGAGGATGAAACGCCGGACGTCCCGCGCACTCGCGCCGAGCGCCATGCGCAGGCCGAGCTCCGGCCGTCGACTGGCGAGGGCGCTCGCCGCCATCCCGTAGGTGCCGACGGCGCTCACTGTCAAGGCGATGAGGCCCGATACCAGGAACAAGAGCCCGACGGAGCGCTGGCTCGCGAGCAACACCGCCAGCCGCTCGGAGAGCGGCCGCGTGTTGTAGAGAGACAGGTCGTCATCGAGCGCGCGAATGGCATCGCGCACCGCGGGCAGCATCGCCATCGGCGGGCCTTCGGTGTGAACGTGCAGGTTCATGTACGGAAAGGGACGTTGCGCGAGCGGAAAATACATAAAAGGTCGTGGCTCTTCCCACAAGTTCCGGTACTTCGCATCCCGCACGATACCCACGACCTCGTAGACGTCGTGACGGATAGTCTGCCGCGAGAAGACACGGACACGCTTGCCAATGGCGTTCGAGCCGGGCCAATAGGTCCGGGCCATCGTCTCGTTCACCATCACCACGCCGGGCGCAGCGAAATCGTCACGGTCGGTGAAGTCACGTCCTTGGAGGAGCGGAAGGCCCATGGTGCGGAGGAAACCGGGAGTCACGATATCCGAGTCGACCTGGTTCCAGTCCGGCTCATTCTTAGTTGGCTCGGTTGGAGTTTCCTCGGGAACGACGAGGGAGCGGATGGTGCGACCGAGCGGGATGTTGGCGGACCAGGCCGCCGAGCGGACCCCGGGAAGCGCACGCACGCGCTCGAGCGTCTCGCGGTACAACGCGCGAGCCCTGTCGTCGTCGCTGTATCGAAACTCGATGTCATCTAGATCCAACCGTACGAACAAGACGTCCTCGAGCCGATAGCCGGGATCGACGGCGTAGACGCTCGAAAGCGTCCGCGCGATGAGCCCCGTGCCCACGAGGAGGCTCAAGGAGAGCGCGACCTGAAGGACGACGAGGCCGGCGCGCAAACGGTTGCGACCGATTCCGGCGGAGAGACTCGAGGCGCGGCCGGGGAGAACCGCGCTTCGAGCCTGAAAGACCGGGGCGAGACTCGAGAGCAGGCCGACGACGACGGTGAGGAGAAACGCGCCCGCAAAAACGCGGAGGTCCACTGTAGGCTCGAGCTCAGCGAGCGCCATCGAGAAGAGCTCGATGCGACGGAACAACAAAAGGAGCCCTTCGGCAACCAAAAAGCTCACCGCGAGCGCAAGGAGATAAAGAAGAGCGCTCTCCACGAGCACGAGGCGTGCGAGCCCCAAACGTCCCGCCCCGAGAGCGCGACGCGTCGCGAGCTCGCCCTCGCGGGCCGAAAGCTCGACGAGACGTAGCCCCGAGACGTTGCCGCAAGCTATGAGAAGAACGAAACCCACGACACCGAGGACGAGCCCGAGATAGGAGGTGACCCCCACCCGACCCGAAAGCCGGGTCTCCTGGAACGGAAGCACCGTAGCACCCCTGCCTTTGTTGGTCTCGGGATACGCTTCCGCGAGCGCGGCGGCGCGAACGTTGAGAGCCGCCCTCGCCTCTTCGAAGCTCGCGCCCGGAGCGAGACGTGTGTAAACGATGATGCTCTGCTGGTCGCGGTTCTCGTAGTACGGGAGGACGCGCGGCCACAAGGTCTCGATCATGGGAAACGGCACCCACAGATCCGTCTCGGCAGGCAGCGAGACACTGCGGAATCCGTCGGGGGCGACGCCCACGATCGTCAGATCGAGCCCATTCAACCGGAGCGTGCGCCCGAGAACGTCCGGCGTCTGCTGGAAACGGGTGCGCCACAGCCGGTGACTGATGACGACGACCGGTACGGGCGCCGCGTGTTCGTCGGCAGAGAAGCCACGACCGAATGTGGGAGGCACACCGAGCACCTCGAAGTAGCTCGACGAGACGAACTCGACCTCGAGCCTCTCCGTCACTTCGCCGACACGACCGCTGAGGGTAAACTGCATCCGGGCCGCGAGCCGGAAGCGATCCGAGCTGGATTCGACGAAATCGAAATAGTCCGGAGCCGAGACGTGGCGAAGCTCGCCTTCGGCGGTGCGCGACATGACGACGCCAAGACGCTCGGGCTCCGAAACGGGGAACGGGCGGAACAAGAACGCGTCAATGACGCTGAAGACGGCGACGTTGGCGCCGATGCCGAGGCCGAGACTCGCGACGGATACCGAAGCGAGGCCGGGCCGGCGTGCGATCCATCGAAGCGCCCACCCTCTGTGCCAACATCCTTGAGACAATCCGCTCCTTGAAATTAGTGTCGAGGGCGGAGGAGGATCATAGATGAGTACGTTGATTGAGAGAATGACGTCGGCGGGGTCGGAAGGAGCCCGTAGGGCGACTGGAGATCTCGCCGACCGTGGTGCTGCGGCGGAGGTCCGCGATCCCGAAGTGAGTGAGAAAGCGAAGCGCCGACGTTTCAGCGCTGAATACAAGCTGCGGATCGTTCGCGAGGCGGACGCCTGCAAGGGTGACGGTGATGTGGCGGCGCTTCTACGTCGCGAGGGACTGTACTCGTCGCATCTATCGAGTTGGCGTCGGCAACGGGACGAGATCGCCAAGGCGGGATTGACGTCGAGAAAGCGAGGTCGGAAGGCGAAGGCAGAGGCTCCACGGATCAAGGAGCTCGAGCGCGAGAACGCCCGACTCCAGCGCCGGCTGGCTCGGGTGGAAACGATGCTAGAGATCCAAAAAAAAGCCTCCGAGCTCCTGGGGATCTCCCTGAACCCGATCGACGACGACGAGAACGATTGATCGTGGCGGCCGAGGAGCTGGCGGGTCGGATTGGACAAACGGCGGAAGCTTGCGAGGCGCTGGGCGTGTCTCGTTCCACGTTGTATCGTCGACGCCGACCGGTGGCGTCCAAGCCGAAGCGCCGTCCTCGGCCGCAGCGAGCCCTCGACACGACCGAGCGCGAGAGGGTCCTCAGTGCATTGCATTGCGAACGGTTCGTCGACAAGGCGCCGGCCCAGGTGTGGGCCACGCTTCTGGACGAGGGAATCTACCACTGTTCGATCCGCACGATGTACCGGATTCTGTCGGAGCACGGAGAGGTGCGTGAGCGCCGGAACCAGCTGCGGCAGCTCGATGCGAAGCAAGTCCGTCGCCTTGCTCCTGGCCGACCTCGGCATAACCAAGACGCACTCGCGGCCGTACGTCTCGAACGATAATCCCTACTCCGAGTCCCAGTTCAAGACGATGAAGTATTGCCCTGAATTCCCAAGCCGCTTTGGCTGTCTGGAAGACGGCCGCCTGTTCTGCGGCGGTTTCTTCGACTACTACAACAACGCGCACCGGCACTCGGGACTGGGGCTCATGACGCCGGCCGCCGTTCACTACGGTCGCGCCGACGAGCTCAACGCCGCCCGGCGCCAGGTCCTTCTCGAAGCTCATCGGGCTCACCCCGAGCGCTTCGTGCACGGAACACCTCAACCTCCGGTTTTGCCTCGTCAGGTCTGGATCAACCCGCCGCCCGAGAAAACGACGCCACAGGAGGCCCTAGGAGCCACTTTCTCGGGGCGCCCCATACCTGAGCTACCCCCGGATTCAAGCTATCCGGACGCGATCGCGTCGGAACCCAATCGCGACCGCACCGCGCTCACGCCCCGTCCTTCACTGATCGAGGCTCACTAAATGCAGCCTGCGGGTGTCTCAAAGTCGTTGACACGTTCCGCCAGCGCAAATCCTGTAGCATGGACATCCTCGAGATCATCGTGCATTCGTCGAACCGCCGCAAATCCTCAAAACCTTAGGCTTTAAGCTACAGGAGTGACAACGGAAAGGGGGATGTCCCGCCGGATGTTGAATTTGGGGTAGCGGCGGCTCCTTGGCCGGCCTAAGAATAGGTCTGCCAAACCAACCGTCTCCAGAGGGGGACAAGGAGCCACCATGCCAAGGAAATCAAAGAAGCCAGTAAGAAAGCAAACGCACTCGCCTACGGGCAAGGTAGTTGGCCAAGTCGGTCAGATACTGCTACCGATGATAGCTGGGATCGCGGCCACGAAGGCGGACCTGACGGAATGGGTGTACGAGCAAGGACTGACCGCATTGCACCTACTCCTGAGAGAGGACGCGGAGAAGATCGCGGGGCCGAAGGGCAAGCACGAGAAGGAGCGAACTCATAACCACTGGGGGAGCACGGATGGGGAGCTGAGCTTCGGCGGTCGTCGAATCCAAGTGTCGCGACCTCGAGTTCGTTCGAAGTCGGGCGAGGAGGCGTCGCTTCCACACTTCGAAGCCTTCCGCGAAGAAGACCCGCTTCCGGAGCGAGTGCTGAACCAGATCTTGGTGGGGGTATCGACCCGAAATTACGAATCGAGTCTGGACAAACCCTCGGCGAAGTTGAAGTCTCGTGGCACGAGCAAGAGTGCCGCCAGCCGTCACCTCGTGAGCCAGACGACTAAGAAGCTCGAGGAATACCTATCTCGGAGGCTAGAGGAGTTCGAGCTTGCGGCACTAATGATGGATGGCCTTGAGGTGGCCGGACAGACCGTCGTCGTAACTCTCGGTATCACAATAGATGGAACGAAGGTGCCCTTGGGTATATGGCTGGGCTCGACGGAGAACTCTCGGATGTGCACCGCGATGTTGCAGAACCTTCTCGAGCGGGGATTGCGGATCGACGAATCGATTCTCTGCGTAGTGGACGGAGGCAAAGGGATCCGCAAAGCACTCGTCGACGTTTTGGGGGATCTCGCGGTTATCCAAAGATGCCAGCTCCACAAACTCCGAAATCTACGCTCGTACCTTCCCAAGTCCCGTCAAGCCTACGTGCTCCAGACAATGAAGGAAGCGTACAAATGCAAGAGTGCCGACAAGGCGCGCAAGCGACTTCAGGCATTGGTGTCGTGGCTCGAGCGAAACGGCTACGACGAAGCTGCCGGAAGCCTTCGCGAAGGGATGGAAGAGACCCTCACGGTTGTGAAGCTCGCTCTACCCGAGTTACTTCGCAAATCTCTGGCCACGACAAACGCCATCGAGAATCTCAACGGCACCATCCGCAGAGTCTCGAGAAACGTCAAGCGGTGGAAGAGTCCTTCCATGATTCGCCGATGGACCGCTCTCGGCGTCGTCACGGCGGAGAAAAAGTTTCACCGTATCAAAGGCTATCGCCATATGGGCGCTCTCGTTCACGCGCTTAGAAGCAAACAGAAATCTCTTGACAGCGATGAGGTTGCTGCCTAAGAGTATTCACAGGTGCCGCCGCTACCCGACCAAATTCAACAGCGGCCGGGACATCCCCCGGTCTTGGGCCAGGCGCTCCCGCTCCGCGTAGACGATACGACCCCAACTCGCCACCTGAGGGCGGCCGTCAATCCACGTTGCGTCCGGCCCGTAGAGGAAATGGGCATCCCACTCCACACGGTCGTCCCGACCACTGCGCTTGCCGAGCTTCGTGACGTTCTCCTCGTACCAGCGGCCGACGAGTTTTGCATCATCCCAGAACACAGTTACCCGAGGGTCATGTAAAAGCTCTCGCGGGTCGACACGACCCCTCGCCCCCTCGTCGCTTGCCACTATCTCGAAGAAGACGGCATAGACGCGGAGTGCTGCGTCTGGCTTTCTGTCGAGAATCTCTTTCTGCACCCACCGGGCACCTTGGATGCAATGCCCTCACGTGGGCGAGAACAGAAGCACGACCCGTGTATTACCCACGTCGCGCGCGAAGAGCGCCGTGAGCTGATCGAGCCCTCTCAACTCCGTCCAGTCCGTTTGCGCGCACCCAACTCCCGCGATGGCGATAAGTCCCGCGAGAATGAGGCGAAACGACGAGGCTACATATTCCATCTTTTTCTCACTCCATCGGGTAGGTGAGGCCCCACTGGCTCCGGATCCGATCCATGAGATGCATGAGAGCCAGGGACTCATCGAGCGGCATGACGGCGCTCTCTTTGTCGCCTGCCCGCAGGCAACGACCGACCTCGTCAGCCTCGTAGTTATAGCCGTTCCCCCGCAGGGGCAACTCGACCAGTTGCTGATCACGGCCGCGGGTCACGGTGAGGCCGGCGCTCTTGAAGAAGGGGCTGTGGAGGCGAATCGAGCCGTCTGTACCGAAGAGTGTGGCCTCGACGGTGGTGCCGGTGCGCACGGCGCAGGAGAGCACCGCGAGTTCGCCCCCGGCATACTTGAGTAGCACCGCGGACTGCTCGTCGACACCCGTTTCACCGAGCTGGGCGGTGGACACGACCTCCTGCGGTTTCGGGCCCAGGACCATACTCGCGAGGGACAGGACATAGATGCCGACGTCGAGGAGGGCGCCGCCACCGAGGGCCTTGTTGAAGAGTCGTGACTCGGGGTTCATGCTGGCACGGAAGCCGAAGTCGGCCTGCACCATTCGCACGTCACCGATCGCGCCCTCGGCAATGAGTTCGCGCGCGCGGACCACAGCGGGGATGTAGCGCGTCCACATCGCTTCCATCAAGAACATCTTGTGCTCGCGGGCCACGCCGATGACGGTCTGAGCCTGCTCGGCGTTCATGGTGAAGGGCTTCTCGCACAGGACGGCCTTGCCGTGCTCGAGGAGCAAGATGCTGTTGTCCTTGTGGAAGGGGTGAGGTGTCGACACGTAGACGACGTCCACGTCAGGATCGGCGGCGAGGGCCTCGTAACTGGCGTGGCGCCGCGGGATGTCGAACTCGTCAGCGAATGCATCCGCGGTCTCGCCGCTGCGCGAGCCCACGGCGACCAGGGAGACGTCATGGGCGTCGGCGAGACCCCGCGCAAACTGATGCGCGATGCTGCCGGTGCCGAGGATGGCCCAACGGATCGAGTCGGTCATGTCTTCTCCTTGTATCGGCGACTAGTAATCGATACTCTCCAGGATCGTCAGGACGAGCGCTACGGATTTCTGTTCAATCAGTGGATCTTCGGCGAAGAAATGGTCACCTTTGGGGGAGACAATCGTACGCCCTTCCGGAAGGAGAAGATCTGGCAGCAACGACAGACTGTCGTTCGGGCCATCGGACCGCATGAGCAGATACTTGTCCCACCCGAAGTCTGAGATATCTCCAGATAGACTCATGCTAATGTAGTTGAGCACCTGTATCTCCTCGGGAATCGACAGTTCCTCAAACCTCTCGCGGAGAACGGGATGTGTCCCGAGGTCCGTGGAAAAAGAACGGCGCCCTCCACTCCGTCATCAGGGTATCAGATCAGGCGGCAACCTCCGCGTGTTCGAGAACCTCGCTCAGACGTTGGTAGCCGTCGATGCGTCGTAGTTGAATCTGGCCAGAGGCGATAAGCCCAAACAGCAAAGCGACCGCGGACTCCTCGCTGGAGAACGACGCTTGGGTTTTCGTCCGGCGTCGAAACTCGCGGTTGAGATTCTCCAGAGCATTGGTCGTTCGAATCGATTTCCACATGGCACGAGGGAATTCATAGAAGGTCAGCAGCTGATTACCGGCCTCCTCTAGGCTTCGGACGACGGCCGGCGCGAGAGGCGTTCACTTGGCGACGAGCTCGTCATAGGCTTTGCGAGCATCGATCCCGTTCTTGGCGTAGACGATCCGGTTGTAGTCACGCCGGAGCTCACGGCGTGCGTGCGCCGGGCAATGTTGGAGCAAGTTGGCGCGCTTGTGCTCGGTACATCGCTGCAACCGGCACCCCGGCCACTTCTCCAGCGCTTTCGTCAGCCCCTTGTGGCCGTCGCTGATCACTAGCTTGGGAGCCCGGAGTCCTCGAGCCTGGAGTCCCTCCAGCACGGAGCCCCAATGCGTCGAGGCTTCGCTCACCGCCAGACGCAATGACAACAGACGTTTCTGCCCGTCTGGCGCGACCCCGAGCGCGACCAGTACGGGTACGCTGATCACACGTTTCGCCATCCGCACTTTCAGGTGGAAGCCGTCCAGGTAAACGATCGCGTAGACCTCCTCGCTGAGAGCACGGTTCTGCCATTCCTCGAAGCGCCCCTTCAGCCGGCTAACCACGCGAGACACCGCGCTCTTCGATAGGTGCTCCTCACCGAGCAGTGGTTTCAGCGCTTTGCGGATCCGGCGGCTATTCGCGCCCGACAAGTAGGTCCCCAAGATCGCCTCGTCGACCTCACGAGTCCGGCGCGCGTACCGGGGCAACAGCTCGCTCCTGAACTCTGTCGTTTCTCCCGTTTCCTCGTCTCGCACGCGGGCTCGTGGCACCCGGAGCTCGCGAGTTCCCACCGACGTCGTCACGCGACGGGTTTCGGCTCCGTTGCGATATCCACGGCGGTCTTCCGCACGCTCGTAGCTACCACACCCCAGCGCTTGGTCGACTTCTTCCTCGAGCACGACCTCGATTGCCTCCAGTACCCGCTTACGCAGCCGAAGTTGGACGAACTCCCGGCACTCGCTTACAGACTCCTTCGATATGGTGGTAGGCTTCTTCATGGCGTAATCCTCCTCCTCGCCTTTACAGGCGCGGTTTCGTTTTGTTTAACCGGAGGTTACGCCATTCTTATTTCCACGGGAAGCGGGACGGATCCGGAGAACGCGATTGGTCAGACTCTCAAAGCTCTCGTGTCGCCAATCCTGCGCCCAGACAATAAGGTCGAACACCAAGCTCTGCGGAAACTTCTGAAACCAGTCGAGCAAGGGTACGCCTTGAAGCGTGCCCCCGAGATTGAGCCAGGCTAGAACTCCCGACCCTGTACCGAGCCGACTCAGCGCAGTGCCAATCGCTGGCCCTGCTGAACTTGGGCCAGCGATAAGGATCTGTTCTTCACCCAGACTCTCTAACGCGTTCTCAATGACGTCCGCACATTCCAGAACCGTCCCGACCGGATCGACCTCGAGGAGCTCGACCTGGAACCCCAGCCCGCTGAGTATCGCGACCTGAGCCTTGAGGTCGGCGCCTGTCAGGTGACCGTTCTCTTTGTAGTCGTATCCGGGAACAAGAATGATTACGATGCCGTCCGTGTCCACCACGACTGTCTCTTCTCGCAGCACACGGTCCAGGTTCATCCTGAAGCGCCTGTTGACGATGGCGTTTCGATCGAGAGAGAGGGGCTGATCCGCAAAGAACAACGCGGCGAAATCGACCGATTGCGTTTGCGCAGGCCGGCGCAGGTCGAGATGATTCGGGATTCGATCCCCGAAATCGCGTTTCAGTTTTTCTATGGCTTGATGCAATTGAGGGCTGTCAACTCTCCCTTGGGCATAGCTTTCTATGTAGTACTTCGCCGACTCGGAGTCGACAGTCGTATCGATCTCAAAATCGTGAACGGTCCCCCGAGCAGGAATGGACGGAGGAAGCGCGGACCAAAGGAACAGCGACATCGCAACGCCAAGCAATAGAAGAGCCGTCACGATGCGCAGAAAAAGCCGCTTGTTCATTTCAGTCAGTGACGCTCTCCGCACCGGCTGCCCGGGGCATCGCCTGTAGCCGCCAGTAGGTCAGCGAAAGCTCGCTCGAATAGACACCAGACGTGTCCGATCGATCGGCACAGTAGAGCTCCAGCGCCTCTGGGCCCAACTGATACAGGAAGCGGCGGTAGCGTCCGACGGCTGCACGTGAAGTTATACAGATCTACCTTTCCGTGGGGATGTCCCGGCCGCTGTTGAATTTGGTCGGGTAGCGGCGGCACCTGTGAATACTCTTAGGCAGCAACCTCATCGCTGTCAAGAGATTTCTGTTTGCTTCTAAGCGCGTGAACGAGAGCGCCCATATGGCGATAGCCTTTGATACGGTGAAACTTTTTCTCCGCCGTGACGACGCCGAGAGCGGTCCATCGGCGAATCATGGAAGGACTCTTCCACCGCTTGACGTTTCTCGAGACTCTGCGGATGGTGCCGTTGAGATTCTCGATGGCGTTTGTCGTGGCCAGAGATTTGCGAAGTAACTCGGGTAGAGCGAGCTTCACAACCGTGAGGGTCTCTTCCATCCCTTCTCGAAGGCTTCCGGCAGCTTCGTCGTAGCCGTTTCGCTCGAGCCACGACACCAATGCCTGAAGTCGCTTGCGCGCCTTGTCGGCACTCTTGCATTTGTACGCTTCCTTCATTGTCTGGAGCACGTAGGCTTGACGGGACTTGGGAAGGTACGAGCGTAGATTTCGGAGTTTGTGGAGCTGGCATCTTTGGATAACCGCGAGATCCCCCAAAACGTCGACGAGTGCTTTGCGGATCCCTTTGCCTCCGTCCACTACGCAGAGAATCGATTCGTCGATCCGCAATCCCCGCTCGAGAAGGTTCTGCAACATCGCGGTGCACACCCGAGAGTTCTCCGTCGAGCCCAGCCATATACCCAAGGGCACCTTCGTTCCATCTATTGTGATACCGAGAGTTACGACGACGGTCTGTCCGGCCACCTCAAGGCCATCCATCATTAGTGCCGCAAGCTCGAACTCCTCTAGCCTCCGAGATAGGTATTCCTCGAGCTTCTTAGTCGTCTGGCTCACGAGGTGACGGCTGGCGGCACTCTTGCTCGTGCCACGAGACTTCAACTTCGCCGAGGGTTTGTCCAGACTCGATTCGTAATTTCGGGTCGATACCCCCACCAAGATCTGGTTCAGCACTCGCTCCGGAAGCGGGTCTTCTTCGCGGAAGGCTTCGAAGTGTGGAAGCGACGCCTCCTCGCCCGACTTCGAACGAACTCGAGGTCGCGACACTTGGATTCGACGACCGCCGAAGCTCAGCTCCCCATCCGTGCTCCCCCAGTGGTTATGAGTTCGCTCCTTCTCGTGCTTGCCCTTCGGCCCCGCGATCTTCTCCGCGTCCTCTCTCAGGAGTAGGTGCAATGCGGTCAGTCCTTGCTCGTACACCCATTCCGTCAGGTCCGCCTTCGTGGCCGCGATCCCAGCTATCATCGGTAGCAGTATCTGACCGACTTGGCCAACTACCTTGCCCGTAGGCGAGTGCGTTTGCTTTCTTACTGGCTTCTTTGATTTCCTTGGCATGGTGGCTCCTTGTCCCCCTCTGGAGACGGTTGGTTTGGCAGACCTATTCTTAGGCCGGCCAAGGAGCCGCCGCTACCCCAAATTCAACATCCGGCGGGACATCCCCCCAAGACCTGGGCCTGCTTCTCGGCGAAAACCCTACCAGCGAACCATAGCTCGAGTTTCCTGATCCGGCGCTTTAGCGAGTCCGGTCTTGGGAGCGATGAGCTTGAAGAGAGTCGGAAAGAAGACCCCGGTCACGATAGCGAGAAGGATGATCGAAGCGCTCTCGGCGGTGTCGAGAATCTGCATTTCGAGACCGAGTGCCGCAATCGCGACGAGAATGGTGAGTGGTGTCGCCAGGAGAAAGGCCCCGCCGAGGACAGCCCGGAGGCGTAGGCCGATGGCTAGCAACAGCAGGCAGGGGACGAGCTTCACGAAGAGCGACGCGCCACCGAGAAAGAACAGAGTGTTGCCGAGGCTCCGGAAGTCGCCGATGGCGCTCCAGTCGAAAGTCACTCCGACGTTGATAAAAAAGAGAGGGACGAAAAATCCCTGTCCCAGCGCAACGAGTTTCGTCTCCAGTACTCCGATTTCGCGAAACACATAGGCGAAGAGCATTCCCGCCAGAAACGCGCCCAGGATCGCTTCAAGTTCGGCCCAAACGGCCAGAGCCGCCAGCCCGAGCATCAGAACGAATCCGAATCTTACGCCCAGCTCCGACGGGTCGTGCTCCTGCACCCATCTTCCGAAACTGTGTGGGAACCACCAGACCACGAGCCGCAACGATCCTAGAAGCACGAAAGCGGCGACGAACAGAACGAGCACTTCCATGGCGGCGACACCGAGCGGCCAGCCTAGCCCATGCGTCGCGATCAGATCCCAGGCCGCCAAGCTCATGAGCGTGAGAAACTCACCGACGGAGCCTACCAGCAGGATGATTTGACCCCACCGCGTCTGCGACGCTCCGATGTCCACGAGGGCGACCATAAGAACGCCGACCGACATGGCGCCTAGAACGAGCGCCATGATCAAGGGCATCTCCAATTGCCTCGCGACGAGAACGGCGGAGCCGAGAATCGAGACGGCGACGATAAAGGCGAGGGCCACCGTGCGTGTCCCTTCGCGCTCGATGCGGTTGAAGTCGATCTCCATCCCGACGAGGAACATCAAATAAATGAAACCAAGCTCGGCGAGAAGCGCCGTGGCGTGGGACTCGTGAACGATTCCGAGGCCGCTGACCGTCAGGCCGTAGAGGATCTCCGCCACTGCGGCAGGGATGTGGATACGAGACGCGATGAGCGGCATGAGCGCGGCTCCCGCATAGAAAACGACGAGGGAAACAGCGTCATCCAGTTCCATGGACGCGTTCGCGGTGGGACGATGCGAGAACCGAGCTGGGACATCGAGAAATGATCTGAAGCCCCGTGTCGGGGTTGAAGAACGAGGTTCTGCGGCCAGCGCGATGAGATATGACTAACAAGTCGCCCTGGCCCGCGAGCGCGGCAATCTCCTTCGCAGGATTGCCTTCCCTAAAAATCTGACCGATCTTCATGTGGTAGAGGGAGCCGACTTCCATGACCGTCTTGAGTGCTGCTTTCTGCTCATCCACCGCCTCTTGCCCGACGATGAAGGTTGGGGGCGAGACGACGACAGCGGCGATCTCGACGTCGAGCTGTCTCGAGAGGTCGATGGCGAGCTCGGCGGCGAGAATGGCCGCGTCGGGATCGAGCACCGGCAACAAAATACGCCGGTAGGGATGGCTCCCCGCGGCGAGGAGCGTGGGGCAGGCGAGTGTATCGACCCAGTCGGCGAACTCCGGGCGTTTGAGCCCGGCGCGCTCGAAGATGTCTGGAGTTGTCTTTGGGGCGATGAAGCAACCGCAATCGAGGCCCGGAACGTCCCTGCGGACGACGGTGAGTCCGTCGTCGGTGGCGTTCAGCGATTGCATCTCGAGCTTGCCCCGATCGTACTCGCCCTCAGGAAGCGGTGTGCCCTTCGGGGCCAGTACGCGCACGGCACGGGTTCTGGTTCCCTTGAACAAGTAGCGGACTTCGTCCCAGAACGAGACCGGTTGTTCAGAAGGCGCGAAGACGACGGCCCGAGCGCCGTATTGAAGCGGGAACCGCGCAACACCGGCGCGGAGGTAGTCAGCGATGTGGGGAAGGATCTCCGGCTCGCCCGTGAGGAGCAGGCGATCTCCTTCGCGGATCACGACGTGTCCATGCGGCACTACGTAGCGGTCGTCCCGATAGATTGCCGCGACGAGCCAGCGCCGCGCCCTGAGATCCCGGACGCGGGTGTCGACGGCTGGTGAGCTCCGCAGAACGGGAATCTGGATGATCTCGCCCTGGCCAAGACCCACACCGCTTGCCACCTGATGGGCCTTTTCGATTCGATTTTTGATGAGGCCGGCGACAGCCGCGGGGCGGCTCACTACTTCCGCTCCGATCTCCAGGAACATCTCGGTATGCTCGGGTCGGCGGACGACCCCAATCGCGGTTGGGGGGTCGTCGATGGAAAGCGCTACGCGGCAGGCTTCCGCGTTGATCTCGTCCCGATTCGTGACCGCGACCAACCACTCCGTATTGTGCAGGCCCGCCTCCTTGAGATTGAGAAGGCTCGTGCCGTCTCTCTCGAAGTGACGCACGGATCGATCCGGGAGCTCCGCCTCGAGGCGTTCGAGTCGCACCGGGTCGATATCGAGTACGGCGATATCCCAGCTCTCGGAGAGCGTGCGCGCGACGGCGCGGCCCGTCTGACCCGCACCGACGATGATGACCCGGCGACGGGTGGAGCGTCCCGCTTCGGCGGCTTCTGCATCGGCGTTCGTAGCGCGTTCGACCATTGAAACCATTCTACTTGGATCCGAATCAATACCCTACGGCCGTGCTGACACGGTAGGGCTCGAGGCCACTCCGAAGGCAGCCGTGCTCGTCATCGACGAGAATCCCGCTCGGTCGACCGAAGTAGGAGCTCAAGAAAGATTCCTGTTTCACGGAGACGGGATGTCCTCGCTTCCGGAGCTCCGTTACTGTCGAATCCGAGACGTGCTCGTCGACGAGGAGCGGCGGGTCGACTTCGCAGTGAACCCTCGGCGCTTGAATGGCGTCCTGCAGCGTCATGTCGTGGTCGACGAGATGGAGGAGCACCTGGAGGACGGCGCTCATTATCTTGCGGCCGCCGGGCGACCCGAGGGTGACCGCCGGTCTTTCGCCTACGAAGAGGAGGGTAGGAGCGGCCGCGTGGAGGGCACGCTTGCCCGGGCTAATCGAGCTAGTGTGGCCCGGCTCCGGGTCGAACCACATCATCCCGTTGTTCAGCACCACTCCCAGATCGGGCACCGTGACGCCAGAGCCGAAGCGCCCCCCCAAAGTGGCCGTGAGGGACACCATGTTGCGCGCTCCATCTACCACGTTGACGTGGGTTGTATGCTGCGCGGCGGCATCACAGGATCCGGAACCTTCCCCACTCCACGGAAATCGTTCGGCGCGACGCCCCCCGGGCTCGACGAGACGCGCTCGCTCGTCGGCATGGGTCTTCGTCACGAAATGCTCGAGAGGAATCTCAACGCTCGTCGGGTCTCCCATATGGCGAAAACGATCCATGAAGCTCAAACGCAGCGCTTCCGCGATCAAATGGAAACGTTCGGAAGAATCGGCTGGAAGTGAACCCAGATCGAAGTTCGCCAGGATATTGAGAGCGAGCGCGACCGTCGGGCCGCCGCTCGTATCAGGGAGAAGGAGGATGCGACGGTCTCTATACGATATGTCCAGAGGTTCCAGGATGCGGGCCTCATAGCTCCCGAGATCCCGAGCCGTCAAGAGTCCGCCGTTGCGCTGCACGTGAGAAACGATCGATTCCGCCTGGGGTCCCCGGTAAAAACTGGAGGGGCCGTCTTCCGCGATTCTGGCGAGCGTGGTCGCGAGCGCGGGTTGCCGCAAACGTTCCGGCTCGGCACCGTGAGAGCTCGGGACCTTAGCCGTCCCGTCGTGATGCAAGAAAACCTTCATGGTCTCCGGAAAAGCCTTTAGGCGCGACACCGAAGCAGCGCTGTGAACGAAGAGGTATTCGTCTACGGGGAAACCTTCCTCGGCGAGTCGAACCGCTGGGGCGACGAGCTCTGACCATGGCTTCGTTCCCATGGAGGCGTGAAGCTTCTCGAGGGCGGCGAGAGCGCCCGGGACGGCGATGGACTTGTAGCCGGTCTCGGCCGCATCGTCTTTGGTCGCGGGGAAGCCATAGAGCCCTCCCCCCGGAGCTCCGCGGCCCTCGAGCTCGAAAGTATCTTCGGTCGCTGCCAGAGGTGCCAGGGTGCTTCCGTCGACGGCGATGGTGCGCTTGGTCCGAGCGTCGAAAGCGACTGCGTAGGCGCAGCCACCGAGGCCGCTCAAGAAGGGCTCGACGACACCCACGGCGAGAGCCGTGGCGATCGCGGCATCCGCTGCGTTCCCCCCGCGCCGGAGTATCGCGACGCCCGCCTCCGATGCGAGTGGATGCATCGCAGTCACCATGCCGTTGGACGCGACGGCTCCTGATTTGGTGATTTGCTGCCGGCTTCTGAGCAAGGTTCCCCTCTCAAACCTTCCCGAGGTAGCGCTCGAAAAAGGACAAGGTCTCTTGTTTCGCGCGGCCTGAAGCCTCTGGCTCGTACTGCGAACGGCGATCGCAGTTGAAGCCATGATCTGCGTCGTAGAGACGAACGGTCGCCTCCGGATAGGCCCTCTGGATAGCTTCGACATCAGCGAGGGGAATCGAAGTATCCTTGCGACCGAAGTGCATCAGCACGGGGCAGTGAGCTTTCTCTCCCAGGTAGGGCTTGATCTGGCCGCCGTAATAGACGACCGCGGCGTCGATGGAAAGGCGGGCCGCGGATAGGAAAGCGATGGAGCCCCCCCAGCAGTAGCCGACGGTACCGACCTTCAAGCCCTCTGAGCGCAGAACGGCAGCCGCGGCATCCACGTCGAGCATCGTGTCGTCCCAGGGGAACTCTTCCCGGAGCTTTCTTCCGACAGCGACGTCTTCTTTCGCGTATCCGAGCTCTACGTTCTTTTGCGAGCTTCGGTCGTAGGGCGCTGGCGCAATGGCCGTATATCCATCCGTCGCGAAACGATCGCAGACGTCGCGGATGTGTTCGTTGACGCCGAAGATTTCTTGGAGCACCACGACACCGCCCCGAACGTCTCCCGACGCGTCGGAACGGTAGGCGCCCATCTGGTGACCGTCGGAAGCGACCACAGGCTGCTCCGATCCCATGGCACGGGATCCTACCTCAATCGGCGCTCACTCGCCGATCGGAGTCACGTCCTCGATTGCCTTGGTCTCTTGGCCACGTTTCTCACGCCACATGCCGACCATGACGGCGAGAATCCCGAGGATTACCTCGTCCACGAAAGGGAAGGGGTCGGCGACGAAGAAGTCGAGGATGAAGAGTCCAGCAAGCACGAAAAAGAGCTTCGGAAAGCTCAAGCGTGACGCGAAACGTCGGATGAGCCCCCTCGCGCTCTTTTCTTTCTAGCGGTGTGGGCACATCCCCATCATAACGTTGAAACGCTGCTTACGCGACGAGGAGTCACTTTTTCCTTGAGTTGCTCCGCGCTACGACTTATATAGACAACGGGCGGGGGGTTCTCGCCGTGTGTCGAGGTGCCTGACATCGCGAGCCGTTCCCCCGCGGTTTGCATCGGCGGGCTTCCGTTACCCAACACAACGGAAACTCCCCCTCAGTCGGTTCGGCCTCCCGCTCATCTTCGAATGCACTGAAAGGGGAGGGCGCAATGTCTTTCAGGCAAACCTTCACGAATTGTCTACTGGCTTCACTGGTCTTGGTGGGACCCGCCGAAACTTCTACGGCATGCACAATCTCAAGGACGGAGGCACGTCGATTCCCGAAGGCATGAATTGGACGCGGCACCTTGTCGGGGAGGGTGGATACGTCTTCGATTGGGTGCGGGGAGACTACGGCCGCTGGGTCGTGGACGCGATGGATCGAGGCCTCATTCCATGTCTTCGGCTTCAGAACTGTAACGGAGGATGCGACCCTGATTCCGGACACGCGGAGATCGTTGCGAGCGTCATTCGAGAACACCTGGAGATACATCGGCCCGAGTATGCGAATCGTTTGATCTATTTGCAGCTGTGGAACGAGCCTGGGGACGCGAGAGACTTCGTCTCGCCGGAGCGCTTCGCCGACTTTCTCGTCGAGGCTCATGCGGGCGTGTAAAGCTCGGACGTGAACGGCGTCATCCGCACGATGACACCTGGCCAGAACGGACCGGAGTGGTGGAGGCGAGCCATCCAACACAATCCGGCGGTTTGCCAGGCCTTCGACGTCTGGGCGACCCATCCCTATCCGGAGTCTTATCCGCCGCACTACAACCATCATGACGGGGTGCCCTTCATCAATCAGGTGAAGACGATCGATAGCTACTTGCTCGATCTAGACCTGGTCGCGAGCGAGTGCTCCGCCCAAGGCTCTCCGCGTCGCGGCTTTCCCGTCATGATCACCGAGACTGTCTACGGTGACCGTCTCGTTATCGCCTACGAAGGCTACCCGAAGACGACCCGTGGTCCCGCCTGCACCACAGACGGTCCATGCGAGTTCGGACTCGCCTCGGAGTACAACGTCGCCGCTTTCACGGAGTTCTGGCACAAGTGGCCGGAGATCCTCGCGGTGCACCCGTTCATCCTGAACAACTGGTCGTGGGACCCCTTCGCTTTCGTGAGTCGCGGCAGTGGATCTCGCTCCGACGGAGCCCGGCCGGATTGGTGTCCTTCAGAGGACATCTCGGGCGCGACACCCTGGCCACCGAACTATACCGAGGGTGCGCGCCGCTGCGGCCTTCCGGACGCGCCCTACCCGCAGTACAAAGCCGTTCTCGACATCGCGAAACCGCCGCCGGCGTTTCTCGAGCCCTACCGAGGTCTCGTGGGAACGATCCGAGTACGAGTGCGACGTGCGGATGACGCCAGTCCAGTGGGCTTCGCCACCGTTAACACCGACGGTTACCAGTTCGGTGGGCCGACACTCTCGGACGGGATCTATGTCGTGCGAGAGGTTCCGGTCGGGGACTATACGTTGAGCGTCGAGAAGGTGGGCTACGAGAGCCGAAGCGGAAGCGTGCGCGTCGAGGCGGGAGAGGAGTCCGTCGTTGATTTCGAGCTCATGCATACCGGCGTCGTCTCCCGAGGGATCTACTTCCAGAACCAGGGAACCTGCAGCGACTGCAATCTCTTTGCGCCCTACCTCGGCGAGAGCTTTGTCGTGCCCGACGACGTCGGCTTCATCAAGTTTGCCGCGGCGATGCCAAACGTCGGAGGCGTGACGATGAAGTTCTCGATTCTGGAAGATGGGCCGACCGGAACCCGCGTCGGCGAACCTGTGACTGCCTATCTCGAATGGGGTGGGGAGATGATTGGCGCCGAGTGGCCGGGAGCCGGTATTCCCGTCGAGCCGGGGCGAACGTACTTTCTCAAAGTGGAGCGAGCCGATGGTGCCGGAGTCTACCTGTTCGCGACTGACGCGAACCCTTATGCCGAAGGCATGGCTTTTACGGGGACGACACCACATCCTGGGTGGGATCTCCTGGCGACGATCCGGGGACAGACGCCCGCGATCAATGTGAAGCTCGGAACGCTCACGGGCGTGGTGCAGGATGTCGGCAACACACCACTGGTGGGCGCTCGCGTTCGCTCCGAAGCGGGAGGCGTGACGACCAGCGGAGCAGATGGTCGCTATTCGCTGTCACTTTCAGAGGGAGCGCACGGCGTGTCGGCGTCACTCGACGGCTACGTCTCGAGCTCTCAGACGGCGATCGCGATCCTGGAAGGGCAGACGCAGGTCCTCGATTTCACGCTGGAAGCGGAGGACGCGCCGCCGCCTCCACCCCCGCCGCCGCCGGGTGGCGCGCTTGTCAACGGCGATTTCTCCCGAGGTCTCGAAGGTTGGAATGTCTGGACGGATCGCGGAGAGCTCGGACCGGTTGCGGCGAACGGAGTCGTTCATCTCGTGGGCCGTGGACACAACGGTGGCATTTATCAGCAGTTTCAGACCGGCGGTGCAGGCGCCGAGGTTACCGTCGAGGGATTTTGGGAGAGCCGGCCGAGCGTGGCGAATGCCCAGTGGGCCGAAGTACTCGTCATTGACGGCGCGCGGTTGCCGAGCGACGGGAACGATCTGAGCGCGGCGGAAGCGGACGTCGTGATGATCTACAAGAATGATACTTGGGCGACACCCAATGGCTGGTCCGGCAACATGCGCAACCATGCTCCCGTCGCGTCCGTGGGCTCCTTCGTAGCGTCGAGCGACGTTGCGACGATCGTCCTCAAGAGTGGCAATTTACTCGGGGTCGACTCCGGAGTCGTTTTCGACGACATCGAAGTTGGAACGCCTGCGTCACCGCCGCCGGTCAATCAGCCGCCCATCGCGCGTCTGGTGGCGACGCCATCAGATGGCAACGTGCCCCTCGACGTTTCATTCGACGCTTCGAGCTCTTCGGACCCGGACGGAGACGGCTTGTCCTTCGATTGGAACTTCGGTGACGGAGCAAGTGGGACCGGCGAGACCTTGAGCCATCGCTACGACAATGCCGGACTCTACACTGTCGTCGTCACGGTGGACGACGGATGGGGTGGGACGGACGCGGCCTCGACCACCGTCGACGTCGGCCTCGCCGCACCCGTCGACAACCTGGTTGCGAACGGGGATTTCTCGCTTGGTCTGGAGGGCTGGTCTTTCTGGAGAGAGCGCGGCGCAGTGACACCGGTCGTCGAAGGCGGCCAAGCTCAACGCCGGTCTCTACCGACAGTTCGCGACGGGCGGCGCGGACCGAGAGATCACGGTGGAAGGGTTTTGGGCTTCCGCGCCCACCGCCGCGGCATCGCAGTGGGCGGAGATTCTCGTGATCGATGGTCCGGGCTCACCTATCGAGGGTCAGGATTTGAATGGAGTCCAGCCGAACGTGATTCTGTTACACAAGCGCGACACGTGGGCTTCGCCGTCGGGATGGAGCGGGGAGATGGGGCAGGCGAGCTTCGCCTCATCGGGGGACGCGGCGACGATCGTGCTCAAGAGCGGCAACGTTCTGGGGGCGAATACTAGAACGATCTTCGACGACATCGTCGTTCGCGCCGCGAGCTCGATCCCGCCCCCCGTCGACTCACCGCCCGGCATTGCCGATTGGGACCAACGCCTGACGAGCCTTGGCCTCGAGGTGGTCCAAGCGGACGTGCCCGCGGGCACGTCGTACTGGAAGCTCGTGAGCGCGGGATTCGAAAGCGATGGTGAAATCTTGCCGCCGCCCGGAGGTGGAAGTGAGTCTGGAGGCACGCACTCCATCTACATCCGCTCGCTCGATCCCAACGATGCAGCCCTGGAGGGGCAGCCGGCGGTCGTCTCCTGGCCAGCGGCCAACGAAGCGACGGTTCACACCAAAGAGACCGTAGACCAGTTCTGGGGAGACTTCCCGATGGCCGGCGGGGGGTGCCCGTTCTATCCCGATGGTCCACGCGGACCCTACGCGGTACGCATGGGGGAGGGGGCGAGCGACGAAGTCCGCGGTATGGGAATGCCCTGCAATCGGCACGTAAGCTACCGATTCGTTTGGAAGTGGACGCGCAAGGAGTCGGGGAAGAGCAAGCTCTCGATCCACACGGGCTTCGGCGGTCCTCGGTCGATGGCCTTCGTGCGGGACGCGAAGCCTCGCATCGTGAAGATCCTCGACACGTTCAGCGCGGCACCGGAAGTAAAACGCCTCTCGCCGGAGACCGAAATCATCGGGCGAGCTTTTCTCGCCGAGCAACCCATGGACGGTGATCCTGGAGTGCGCGCCCGCGAGTGGTGGGATCGTACGAAGGGTCTCGTCGCTCAGTATCCTGCGATCGACTACTGGGAGGGCTACAACGAACCCATCATCCAGACCCTCGAGCTCATGGAATGGTACGCGGCCTTCGAAGCGGAGCGCGTAGGTCTCCTCGCGGATGCCGGTAGCCGCGCCTGCATCGGGAACTTCTCCGTTGGGAACCCGGACCTGCCGCTCTGGCCTCATTTCTACGCGGCGATCGACGCTGCTATCGGGGCAGGGGGCATCCTCGGCCTTCACGAATATGGAACGCCCATGCAGCAGCACTTCGACGAAACGAGTGGAGAGGGGTGGTTCGCGGGGCGCTACCGCAAGCTCTACCGCCAGCACCTGATCCCGGCAGGGAAGGTGATTCCTCTCGCGATCACGGAGGCGGGAGTCGACGTGGTGGCGCCCGTGGGTTGGAAGAACCATTTCACGGAAGAGGAATATCTAAGCCAGCTCGAGTGGTACGACAGCGTGCTACTGGAGGACGCCTACGTCCTCGGAGCAACGGTTTTTGCTTTGGAGATTCCGGGCTGGTTTAGTTTCGACATCGCTCCGATCGTCGATCGCCTGACGGACTACGTGGCGTCTCGATGATGTCGATCAGCTCGTCCCGATGACGGCGACGATGGCCTCCGTGACACGCTCGATGTTCTGCTCCGTCAGAGCGGCGACATTGATGCGGCCGCTACCGACGACATAGATGGAGTAGCTCTCGGCGAGCTGGTGACGCATCTCACGAATCCGATCGCGCGCGGAGCCGAGCTCTCGTTCCCACTCGCTACGAAGCGCGTCGTCACCGAGAACGGTGGAGACGACTGCGGCTCCATGAGAGGGAGGGTTCGAATAGTTAGCCCGGACGGCGCTCTTGAGTTGACTCAGGACGCGGTCGCTCGTCGGGGAGTTCGCGCAGACGGCGGTCAGCGCACCGACGCGTTCGTTATAGAGGCCGAAGTTCTTGGAGTAGGAGCTCGCAATGAGCATCTCGACACCAAGATCGGCGAGCATCTCGACGGCAGCCGCGTCCTCCCGCAAACCGCGGCCGAGCCCCTGATAGGCAAAGTCGACCATGGGAAGCAGCCCCTTTTCTTCGATGGCCTCGGCGAGCCTCTTCCATTGCTCGATGCTCGGGTCCCATCCCGTCGGATTGTGGCAGCAGCCGTGTAGAAGGACGAGATCGCCTTTGGGGATCTTGCGAATGTCCGCGAGCATGGCATCGAAATCCAGGCAGTTGCCGACGTCGTCGTAGTAGCGATAGGTGGCGATCTCGAATCCGGATGCGGCAAAGAGCTTTCCGTGGTTCACCCAGGTCGGATCGCTAAGCCAGATGCGACGCGTGGGCAGTGAGCTTTTGAGGAAGTCGGCGGCAACTCGCAGGCCCCCGGTTCCCCCAGGCGTTTGAACGGTCACCGCCCGTCCGCTCACGATGGCTCCGTGCTTCTCGCCCAGCAGAAGCGATTGCACCGAGCTCCGATATTTCGGCGCCCCGGCGATCTCGAGATAGTTCTTCGTCGATTCCTCTTCCAGAAGTCGCGCTTCTGCCTTCTTTACGGCCGAGAATATGGGTGTTCGGCCGGAAGCATCCTGGTAGACACCCGCGCAGAGGATGACCTTCTCCGGGTTCTCGTCCTTCGCGAAGGCTTCGATCAGGCCAAAAATTGGATCGGGGGGCGCCAGATCTATGTTCTCGAACACTAGCTATCCTTTCGCACCAGATTTCTCTCCTATGCTAATCCAAGATAAGCTGGTTTCATCAGTGAGTGAAATTGCGCAGTTGCGATCAGGTGAGTCTCCGATGAGTCGTTCGGAAGTCGTTCCGACCAAGTACTGGCACGGGCTCGAGGACGGCCGGGTCCAGTGCGACGTCTGCCCTCGTTTTTGCAAGCTCAAAGAAGGCCAGCGCGGGATGTGCTTCGTGCGGGCCCGTGAGGGTGACGGCGTCGTCTTGACGACTTACGGCCGCTCGAGCGGGTTCTGCATCGACCCCATCGAGAAGAAGCCTCTCAATCACTTCTATCCGGGGAGTGCTGTCCTTTCCTTTGGCACCGCGGGATGCAATCTTGCTTGCAGCTTCTGTCAGAACTGGGATATCAGCAAGTCTCGTGAAGTAAGCCGGCTCGCCGACGAAGCGGTTCCGGAGGCCATCGCGCGAGCCGCCACGGAGTGGGGTTGCCGGAGCGTCGCTTTCACCTACAACGACCCGATCATTTTTCTCGAATACGCCGTCGACGTCGCCAAAGCGTGCCACGCTCGAGGAGTGAAGACGGTCGCGGTGACCTCCGGCTATATGACCGCCGAGCCCCGAGAGGATTTCTACGAGCACCTCGACGCCGCCAATGTGGATCTCAAGGGCTTCACCGAGAGGTTCTACGAGAAAATCTGTGCCGGGCAGCTCGCGCCGGTGCTCGAGACACTCGAGTACCTCAAGCACGAGACCACGGTTTGGCTCGAGCTCACGACGCTTCTGATTCCCGGTGAGAACGATTCGAGCGAGGAGCTCGATGCGATGACCGCCTGGATCGTCGAGCATCTCGGTACCGACGTCCCCGTACATTTCACGGCGTTTCATCCCGACTGGCGAATGCTGGACAAAATTACGACGCCGGCGAGCACCCTCACCCGGGCACGAGACATCGCCTTGAAGAACGGCCTTCGCCATGCCTATACGGGTAACGTTCGCGACAAGGCGGGGGGAAGCTCGTACTGCCACGATTGCGGCGAGTTGCTCATTGGACGCGACCGGTACGAGCTCTCAGAGTGGAATCTCACCGCGGATGCGGGCTGTCGCTTCTGTGGGGCGCGATGTGCTGGAGTCTTCGACCCGGAGCCCGGTACGTGGGGCGCGCGACGACAGCCCGTCTGGATGGCGGAGTTCTCCCAGAGCTAGTGGACATGTTCAGAAACACTCTGTGCCTGGCGATATGGATTGGAGCGAGTACCTCCTCGGGGGCCCAAGCGCCCGCCGGGCCCGAAAGCTTTCCCGAGATTGTCGCGAAGGTCAACGGTGTCGAGATCAAGAAGGCGGATCTCGTGCGGCGTGCCGACTCGCTAAAGCCTCAGCTTCCTCCTGAAGAAGTAGGCCCCGATTTCTACCAGCGGGTGCTGGACGACATGCTCAGCGGTGAGCTCTTGTCGCAGTCCGTGGCGACGAAGGGTCTGGCTCCCACCGAAGGCGAGATCGATATCGAACTGACGTCTCAAACCGAAAAGTTCGGTGGCCCGCACGCGTTTCAGAGCGCGATCGAGTCCCAAGGCATCACCCTCGAGCAGGTGCGGAGCGAGCTGAAGAACGAGATCGGAATTCAGAAGCTCATGGAGCGAGACTTCATTCCCAATCTCACCGTTAGCGAGGAAGACAAACGCGGGTTCTATGACGAGAACGCCGCCGAGATGGAACCGCCACTGCAGTTTCGCGTCGCGCTCATCCTCATTGGGGTCGAAGAAGACGCAACCGAGGAACAGAAGCTTATGGCCCGACAAAAGGCCGGCTCGATCCGAAACCTGATCGACTCAGGACAAGACTTCAGCAAACTGGCGCTGCGGAACTCCGACGACCCCGGTTCGAAACAAACGGGTGGTGAGCTTCCCTGGATGTCGCAGGGGCAGACCGTGCCTCCTTTCGAGGCCGCGGTTCTTGCGCTTCAGCCGGGCGAGCTTAGCGACGTGGTGGAAACTCGATACGGTTATCACGTGATCCGCCTTCTCGAACGACGTGACGCGGGGGTGACGCCCTACGAGGACGTGCAGGAGCATATCGATCAAGTTTTGAAGCGACGGCAACTCCAAGAGAAAATCGGCGAGGAAGTAGACGCGCTCCGCACCAGAGGAAACGTCGAAGTGTTCATTTGAGGTTTCCGAGGAATATCGAAGCATGACAAAGAGGCTGAGTCGACGCGATTTCGTGAAGACGGGCGCCGCGGCCGCTGGGATAGCGGCGACGGCCCCGAGGACGGTTCTGGGCGTAGCCCCGACGATGATTACCCCGCAGACGATAAAGACGGTCGTTATCTCCTCTGGCAACGGCAACCTGCACAAGAACGGAGGCACGGAGACTTGCGTCGAGAAGGCCTTTCGCATGATCACGGAGGGGCAGGACGTTCTCGAGAGTCTCATCGCGGGGGTCAACATCGTGGAGCTCGACCCAGCGGATAAGAGCGTCGGCTATGGCGGCCTCCCCAATGCGGACGGTGTCGTGCAGCTCGATTCTTGCTGCATGCATGGCCCCCTTAAACGGGCCGGCGGAGTGGCGGCGCTCGAGGGAGTGCGTTCCCCGGCCAAGGTCGCTCACGCGGTGATGGAGTATACGGATCATCACCTCCTCGTGGGCGAGGGAGCGCAAACCTTTGCCCGCAACTTGGGATTCGCGATCGAGGACGACCTCAATACGGAAGAGTCGCGCAAGCTATGGCTCGAGTGGAAGCGCCGCATCGACCCGAAGCACTATCTCGATCCCGAGACGAGGGCGCAAGCGGGCCACGATGCTGGGCTGTCGATGGTGCGCGAGGGGCTCATCGATCGCGAGCACCATTACGGGACGATCAATTGCAACGGAATCAACCCGAGCGGTGAGATTTGTGGTGTGACGACGACGAGCGGGCTGTCGTGGAAAATTCCAGGGCGGGTAGGAGACTCACCCATCCTTGGCGCGGGTCTCTACGTCGACAATGCCGCTGGCGCGGTGGGCTCGACGGGACGTGGCGAGGCGAATCTGTATGGACTGTGCTCCTTCGTGGTCGTCGAGGAAATGCGTCGAGGGGGGCATCCCAAAGACGCAGGACTCGAAGTGCTCCGGCGGGTGAAGGAAAACACGATCGACAAGCGCTTGCTCAACGATCGGGGCCTCCCGAACTTCGGGTTGAATTTCTACGCTCTCAACGCCAAAGGTGACTACGCAGGGGTTGGCATGTACGCAGGCGGCAACTACGCCGTGTGCACGGACAACGGCGCCGAGCTTCTGAAGATCGAGCCGCTCCTCGAGGGCGAGCAGAGCTAAGCTGTGGGCTAAGAACCAATAGAGTCAATAAGATAGGAGATAGGCCCTCGTGAGGATTCTAGCCTTGACGGCAGGTGCCGCAGACATGTACTGCGGGAGCTGTCTCAGGGACAACGCGCTGGCGACGGAGCTTCGCCGGCAGGGCCACGACGTCACACTCGTACCCATCTATACGCCGACGCGCACCGACGAGCCCAACGTCAGCGAAGAGCGCGTTCTCTTTGGCGGGGTCAACGTCTACTTGCAGCAGGTGCTGCCGCTGTTCCGCCGAAGCCCGAGGTTCATCGATAAACTCTTCGATTCCGGCTGGATGATGCGGCTCTTGAGCGGACTCTCCGTGTCGACCGACCCCGCGCAGCTCGGCGAGCTCACGGTTTCGACCTTGAAGGGCGAGCACGGGCATCAACGAAGGGAAGTCGCAAAGCTCACCGAGTGGCTCGCGTCGCAGCCGCGCCCCGACGTGATTCTGCTTCCGAACTCGCTCATGATCGGCGTGGCGCGATCGCTCAGGAGCGCGATCGGAGCTCCGGTCGTCTGCACGCTCCAGGGCGAGGACTTGTTTCTGGGCGGTATGTCCGAACCTCATCGTCGAGCGGCTATCGAGCTGATTCGAGAGCAGGTGCGCTTCGTCGATGGGTTTCACGCGGTGAGCGCCTACTACGAGAGCTACATGGGGAAGCTTCTAGATATTCCAGCCCACAAGATGGCGGTCGTGCCTATCGGGATCAACTTGGATGGCTACGACCTCAGGGTCGAGAAAGAAGGGCCCTTACGCATTGGCTACTTCGCACGTATCGCTCCGGAGAAGGGACTTCACAATTTGTGTGAGGCCTATCGGTTGCTACGCCAGCGCGAGGACCTGCCGCCCACGCGGCTCGAGGTCGCCGGCTACCTTGGGCGAGAGCATCGGGGCTACTTGTCTGGCCTCGAGGTCGAGATGGCGCGCCACGGCCTCGCCAACGAATTTCAGTATCACGGTACGCTCGACCGTCAGGAGAAGATTGCTTTTCTGCGTTCGCTCGCGATCGCTTCGGTACCGACCGACTACGAGGAGCCGAAAGGCTTGTTCTTGCTGGAAGCGATGGCCTGTGGTGTTCCCGTAGTGCAGCCGCGCCGGGGGGCCTTCGAGGAAATCTTGACGCGCACCGGTGGGGGACGTCTGGTCGAAGCGGGGAACAACCAGGCACTGGCCGACGTTCTCGCGGAGCTCGTTTCTGACCGCGAGCAGCGACGCGAGCTCGGGAGTCGGGCTGCCGAGGGTGTACGGCAACACTACGGCGTGTCGGATATGGCGAGGAGCGCCATTGCCGCTACCGAGAAGTGGATTGGTCGGGAGCGGATCGAGCTTCCCGAGCCCCGAGTTGCGGGAGGAGTAACCACGTGAGCAACTCGACCGTCAGAGAGTCCGACTCAGCGGGTGAAGCCCGTCAAGCTCTCGATGCCCAGGTTCGCGAGATCGTCCAGTGGCATTTCGATCCCGACACAGGCACTCCTTTCTGGCTCGACTACGCGGAAAACCTCGACTTCGATCCTCGAAAGGACATTCAGTCTTTCGAGGACCTCCGCAAGTTTCCCCTGTTCGAAGACCAGTGGCTTCGGGGAGGCCCGGTTCGACGCTTTGTACCGAAGGCCTACCGAGACCAGCCGCTCTACGTCTTCGAGACCGGAGGAACGACGGGCATCCCCAAGAGCCGGGTGGCGATCACCGATTTCCGAATCGACTACGAGCTATTCAGCGACACCCTTCCGGACGAGCATTTCCCGAAAGGTACCGACTGGCTGATGCTGGGGCCGTCCGGACCCCGACGGCTTCGTCTTTCGGTCGAGCACTTGGCTCAATACCGCGGTGGTATTTGCTTTTGCCTCGATCTCGATCCGCGATGGGTGATCAAGCTCATTAACAAGGGCTGGACAGAGCATCTCGAAGCTTACAAGAACCACGTGATCGATCAGGCCTTCACGCTCGTAAACGCAGGCCACGACATTCAGTGTCTCTTCGCTACACCGAAGCTGCTCGAGTCCTTCGCGTTGCGTCTCGAAGACGAGGGCACGACGCTGCGAGAGGTCGGCATCAGGGGTATTTTTTCAGGTGGTACGGAATTCACCCCGCAGTGGACGCGCTTTGCGGTCGAGGAGCTTCTCGACGGCGTCTACATCACGCCAACCTACGGCAACACGCTGATGGGGCTTGCTGCGTCGAAGCCGGTCGGCCCGGCGGATGGCTATAAGATCGCCTACTACGCTCCTCAGCCCCGCGCGGTGATCGAAGTCGTGGACCCCGATGACGGCGTGACCGTGGTGGGCTATGGGGAGACGGGGCGGGTGCGGCTCACGACGCTGACCAAGGAGTTGTTCGTACCGGGTTTTCTCGAGCGGGACCAGGGTGAGCGAGAACCTCCTTACGAGTCGTACCCCTGGGACGGAGTGAGTGGCGTGAGGCCCTTCGAGAAGCTCGCCGCTTCGACCACCGTGGGCGTCTATTGAATTAGAAAAGAGTGAAAGCATGATCGAGATTCCTGTCCTGCGATGGGGAGAGCCCTACGAGAGTCTGGAGTCCGACCCGATCGTACACTTCGACACCGGCGAGGAGCTCGCCAAGGTCGGCCTCGCCAACGCGGGCCTCGTCCAACGAGACATGCGGAAGGCCGCTCGGGCCCGTGCATCGCTGCGGGAGATCCCGACGAAAGAGCTGATCGCCATGGTCAAGGCGGCTGCGGATCTCTACATGAAGGCGGAGCTACCCCTTGGCAATGGCACTCAAGGGCCTGCGGACTTCGTCAAATACCAGTCGGCGACGACAGGGCTTCCCGAGCACATGTGTCGCGCGAACATGGAGAAGAACCACTTCGTACTCACTCAGATGGACGAAGTGCTCGATGCTCTGACCCGCGGACTAGACCTATCCATCCTCAGCGCGGGCCACGGCCTCGAGGCGCGCGGCGTTCCGGTGAGCTATCAAGCGCAGACACCCGTTCTCGGGCTCGTCCTGCCATCCAACTCGCCGGGCGTCCATACCCTCTGGATGCCAGTGATACCGCTCCAGATCGGTCTCGTGTTCAAGCCGGGCCCTCAGGAACCCTGGACGCCCTACCGCATGGCGGAGGCCTTCTTTCAAGCCGGCGTGCCGAGGGAGACCATCTCCATTTATCCGGGGCAAGGCGATATCGGTGCCGCGGTTCTCGCGAGCTGTCCTCGGAGCTTGATTTTCGGAGGGGCGCCGACCGTGGAGCGCTACATGAGCGACCCTAGAGTCCAGGCGCACGGTCCGGGTTTCAGCAAGATTCTGCTCGGTGACGACGTCGTGGACGATTGGGAACGTTATCTCGACGTCATGGTGAAGAGCGTGCTCGTCAATAGCGGGCGAAGTTGTATCTCGTGCTCTGGGATTTGGGCGTCGCGTCATACCGAGGATATCGCGGAGGCTTTGGCCGAGCGGCTCGGGCCCGTCGTTCCCCTTCCTCCGGAAGATCCGGAGAGCCCTCTCGCGGCCTTCACGGTTCCGGGTGTGGCCGACGCGATCTCGAGCGAGATCGACCGACACCTCGAGGAAAGCGGAACCGACGAGGTGACGGCAAAGTACCGCGGGCACGACTTGAACCGGCTCGTGAAGAGGCAGCGGTGCGACTACTTGAGGCCGACCGTCATTCACTGCGACTCGCGGGAGCGCTGGCTCGCCAACAAGGAGTACATGTTTCCCTTCGTCTCCGTCGTCGAATGTCCACAGAAGGAGATGATCGGTTCGATTGGCTCGACTCTCGTGGGCAGCGCCATCACTTTCGACGAGGCTTTTCGGCGCAAGCTGCTCGACGCCGTGCACATCGACCGGCTGAACCTGGGAGCGGTCCCCACGATCCAGCTCAACTGGCTCCAGCCACACGAGGGCAACATCATCGATTTCCTCTACCGCGCGCGAGCGTTTCAGGAGGCCTGAGCGCGTGCTCGAAGCGCGAGACCTTGTCAAAGACTTCCCGACGCCCGGAGGTCCTCTCCGAATCCTCCGCGGCATCTCGCTCCAGCTGAAAAGAGGCGATGCCCTCTCCATCATGGGACCATCCGGAGGAGGGAAGAGCACCCTCTTGTTTCTGCTCGGAGCGCTCGACCGGCCGTCGTCGGGTACGGTGACGCTCGACGCGCGCGACCCCTTCGTGCTCGACGACAAGCAGCTGGCACGTTTTCGAAACGAGAGCGTCGGCTTTGTATTTCAGGACCATTGTCTCTTGCCGCAGTGCACCGTCCTCGAGAACGTTTTGACCCCGACGTTGGTGGCGCCCCCGGGCGATCACCGTTCACGTGCCGAGGCGCTCCTCGAGCAGGTGGGACTAGGTGAGCGACTGACACATCGACCGGCGGAGCTTTCTGGGGGGGAGAAACAACGCGTTGCGATCGCACGCGCCCTCGTGCGCGAACCAACTCTCTTGCTGTGCGACGAGCCGACTGGCAACCTGGACGGGGAATCCGCCGAATCGGTGGCCTCCCTACTCCTGGACCTGGACCGACGCGGTGAGCGCATTCTCGTCGTCGTGACGCATAGTGCGGAGCTCGCGAATCGGTTCCCGATACGAATGGAGCTTTCGTCGGGCGGCCTGCACTCGAGACCGTGATGGGGCTGACGAGAAGTGGGCTTCGCTACTACTGGCGGACGCATCTCGCCGTGGTGGCGGGCGCGGCTGTCGCCGTCGGAGTCCTGACAGGCGCGCTTCTCGTGGGCGCCTCGGTGCGCGGTAGCCTCGCGGAGCTCTTCCTGGCACGCCTGGGCAATACCGACTCCGTCCTCTTGGGAAACGGATTCTTTCGCGAGGAGCTTGCCGACGAGATCGAGCTCGAGGCCGCGCCCGTCATTGCCTTCGAGGGTATGGTGACGCACGAGCCGTCCGGACGGCGACGCGCCGCGGTCCAGGTCTACGGCGTCGACGAGCGGTTCTGGAAGTTTCACGGGGCGAGCCCGCCGGAGCTCTCAGGACGGCAGGCGCTGATGACCGCGGCGCTCGCGCAAGAGCTCGCGAGCGCTTCCGGAGAGACGCTCTTGCTTCGCATCGAGCAGCCAGCATCCGTCGCGAGAGGCTCGCTCCACGGCACCAAAGAGGATTCGGGCCGAACGCTTCGCCTGACGGGCGTCGACGGCTTGCCGGAAACGGGACTCGCCGAGTTCACGATATACCCGCATCAGGACGCGGTGCGCGCGGTATTCCTGCCCCTGAGTAGGCTTCAACGCGAGCTCGGTCGAGAGGGACGGGTGAACACGCTACTCGTCTCCGCTTCCGAAGACGGTGTTGTCGACGCGGACGTGCTGGCTTCACACCTGACGCTCGAGGACCTCTCGATTCGACTGACTTCGCAGGAGGGGTTCCTCGCTGTGGAATCCGAGGCCCTCATGCTCTCGGAGCCCGTCGAAAGGGCGGCGCGCGACGTGGCCTCGGAGTTTGGTGCGGGCACTACGGCGGTCTTCACCTACCTTGCTAATTCGATGCGCGTCGGCGAGAGAGAAACCCCCTATTCGCTGGTAACGGCGATGGACGCCTCCAAGGTGAGTCTTTCCGAAAACGGCATCGCGCTCCTCGACTGGACCGCGGTGGATCTCGCGGCACGGGTCGGGGACCGATTGACAATGGAGTTCTACGTCTGGAAAGACGAGGGTCGCATCGAAACGCACTCGGCCGATTTCGTGGTGGAGACGATCCTGCCCACCACGGAGGATTGGATCGACGAATCACTCACGCCCGCCTATCCGGGGATCTCGGAAACGGAGAATCTCTCGGATTGGGAGCCACCGTTTCCGATCGACTTGAGCCGAGTCCGGGGCAAGGACGAGGACTTCTGGGATCGATACGGCGCCACCCCTAAAGCAATCCTGCCTCTCGAAAGGGGACAGGGGATTTGGCCGGTTCGGCAGGGACGACTCACGTCCATCCAGGTCGAGGTCCCTCCCTTCGAGGTCGAGCCGTTCCGCGGCCGTTTCGCGTCGCGCCTTCGGGAGCGGCTCGACCCCTACGCTCTCGGCTTTTCGGTGCTCTCCGCCCGGGAAGAGGGGCTGCGGGCGTCACGTGGCGCGACCGACTTCGGCGAGTACTTCCTGTATTTCAGTTACTTCCTCGTTGTCTCCGCATTGCTCTTGACCGGCCTTTTCTTCAAGCTCGGTGTGGAGCAAAGGCTTCGCGAGATCGGGACGCTCCTCGCGACCGGTTTTACCGCGGCGAGGATCCAGTGGCTTTTCCTGGTCGAGGGGTTGGCACTCGCCGTGGCCGGGGGGCTCGTCGGTCTCCTTCTCGCATTGGCCTATGCGGGTGTCATTCTGTACGGACTGAGAACCTGGTGGGTGGATGCGGTGGGGACTCGGCTCCTCACGTTGCACGTCGAGATCCTTCCGGTTGCCGCCGGCGTTTTTGGGGGTGTCGTCGTGGCGCTCGCCGCCATCGGACTGACCCTTCGTCACTTGAAAAACATCCCGCCGCGAAGGCTTCTCACCGGGCAGGGAGAGCGTCATGTGGGAGAAAGGAGGGCGTCTACGACCAGACGTGTTCTCGGAGTTGCGGCGGCGAGCTTCGTCGCCGCGCTCGGACTTCTGGCCGCAGCGGTCGCCGGAGCTATAAGCGACGTCGCGGGTTTCTTCGGCGCGGGAACGCTCTTGCTGATCGCGATGCTATCCGCGACGTGGGTTTGGCTCGGACGCGATCGGGGAGTGGTCCTCGAAGGGAGCGGTCCGCCGGCATTGATCCGGCTCGGCATCCGTAACGCGTCCCATCGCCCCGGACGCAGCCTCGTGGCAATCGCGCTGATCGCCTTCGCCACCTTCGTCATCGTCGCTGTGGACGGGTTTCGAAAAGACGAGGAAGCGGCAGATCTCGACCCCGGCGCGGGCAACGGCGGCTACGCGCTCAGCGGGGAGTCCCTGCTACCGCTTCACATCGACCCCAATACCGAAGCGGGACGGGAAGCCGCCAACCTGCCGTATCCCGGTGACCCCGATAACGTCGAGATGAAGATCCAGACGTTCCGACTTCGCCCCGGCGACGACGCGAGCTGCCTGAACTTGTATCGCCCCCAGAGCCCTCAAGTTCTCGGGATGTCCCGGGAGTTCCGCGAGGAGGGTCGATTCCGCTTCGCCGCGAGTCTCGGGGAGAGTGCTTCGGAGTTGGAGAATCCCTGGAGTCTCCTGGACAGGGAGTTCGCCGACGGAGCGGTTCCCGTGATCGGCGACGCGAACTCGATGGCCTATGTCCTGCATGTCGGCTTGGGAGATGACTTTCTCTTGCCGCGTAGCGGAGACGTTCCCTTGAGACTGCGCCTCGTGGCAACGCTCTCCGATAGCGTCTTCCAGGGAGAGCTCCTGATGGGCGAAGAACGGTTTTGGGAGCACTTTCCCCATGTCGACGGGTTTCGGTACTTCCTCGTGGAGACCGCCGCCGAGGAGGCCCGGCCTGCTTTAGAGCTGTTGGAGGGGAGGCTCTTCGACCTCGGTCTCGATCTCGACACGACTGCCGCCAGGTTGGCAGGATTCCACCGCGTGGAGAATACCTATCTTTCGACTTTCCAGACGCTCGGCGGGTTGGGTCTCTTGCTAGGCACCTTTGGGCTTGCCGCCGTGCTTCTGCGGAACGTGCTCGAGACTCGGCGGGAGCTGGCCTTGCTTCGCGCGGTGGGCTACGAGACCCGGGCGTTTTGGTGGATGGTCTTGTCGGAGAACGCTCTCTTGCTGCTGCTCGGGCTCGTCATTGGGACTCTATCCGCCCTGGTCGCGATCGCCCCGGCGCTCAGCGGACGCGACGTCGGCTTCGGCGCGGTATCTCTGACGCTCCTGCTGATCGCCGTGGTCGTTAGTGGCCTAGTCTCTTCCGCGCTGGCCGTAAGAGCTGCTGTGAGCGCGCCGCTGATCGCGACCCTGCGATCTGAATAACGTCGGTTTGACGCCCTTTACGGGTGGGGTGACAATGAAGAGATCCAATTCAACGAGGGACTATCTTGGAACAGCCGTTGTCGCCGGAGCTGAAGGGCGAGCTCGTGGAGTCGCTTCTCGACGCCATACAAGACTTTTTCGACGAGCGCCTTCGTCCCGAAGCATTGGAAGGGTCGACGAATCGGTCGCGTGTAACCGATCGACAGCTTCAAATCGCGACCGCGGTATTGCTCCTCGAAGTGGCGCGCTCGGATTTCGATCTCAGGGCCGACGAGTTCAAAGCCATCACGACGGGCGTTCAGACTATCTTGGGGCTCACCGAAGACGAATCGAATGCAGTCGTGCGCTTCGCCGAGGCGGAAGTACGTCAATCGAAGCGACTCTACGAGTTCACGCGCCTCGTGAACCGGCACTACACGCCGGAGCAGAAGAAGCTGGTCGTCCAGCACCTCTGGCAGGTCGCCTTCGCGGACGCGCAGCTGCTCGCGAGCGAGGAGTACATCGTCCGGAAGATCGCGGAACTTCTCGACGTTCCGCTAGCGGACTTTCTGGACGCCAAGATCAAAGCCCGCGACGCCTTCCGCTAAGAGCTGTCCCTGGGGTCAGTCCTGAACAACTTGACTCTGGCCGACAAGTCGTTGTCGGTAAGTTGCTTAGGAAAGTTGGTTTCCATCCGTGAGTCAAGTTCTTCAGGACTGACCCCAGACTTGCGCGGGGGGGTCTCGCGATGGCAGACTGGCCGTCGGAGGTTCAGATGCTCTTTCCCGGCAAAAAGATCGAGATGCCGACGCCGGCCGAAGCTCTGCCCGGCCGCGATTATGAAATGCCGATACCTGAGCGACACTTCGTGGTCGGGCACCCTCTAGGAGAACCCTTCCCCGAGAACATGGAGCGGGCGCTCTTCGGTCTCGGCTGCTTCTGGGGCGCAGAGAAAGCGTTCTGGCAACTCGACGGGGTCTTTACGACCGCGGTGGGCTACGCCGGGGGAGTGACGCCGAATCCCATCTACCGGGAAGTTTGCACCGGTATGACGGGACACAACGAGGTCGTGCTCGTCGTGTTCGATCCCAAGATTCTGACCTACGAGACACTCCTCAGAACGTTTTGGGAGTCCCACGACCCGACCCAGGGAATGCAGCAAGGAAACGACATCGGGACACAGTATCGGTCGGGGATCTATACGTTCAGCGAGGAGCAGCGGGAGGCCGCCGAAGCGTCACAGAAGGCCTATCAAGGGGAGCTCACCGCTGCCGGCTTCGGAGGCATCACGACCGAGATCGTAGCTGCTCCCTCCTTCTACTACGCGGAGGAATACCACCAGCAGTATTTGGCGAAAAACCCAAGCGGCTACTGCGGCCTCGGCGGAACGGGCGTCGAGTGCCCGACTGGGCTAAAGCTACCTGGCTAACGCCTCGACGATCGACCGCGCTTCGGCAACCTGCGCGACGAGGCCCTCGAGCGCCTGAGACACCACGTTGATGTAGAACTTCGCCTCATCCCACGACTCCTCTTCGACTGCCTCCCGAACGCCCGGGATGGTCTTCACGCCGTAGCCGGTGTAGAAGCCGGGGGCGTAAACTTGGTGCCTGAACCATTCCCGGTTCGGCAAGCCCTCGTCGTGAGCGAGGCGGCGCTCCGACGTATAGAGGAGTTGATTCAACCGTCGAAGCTCGGGCTGCGCCTGCAGCCTTTCCGATCTGACGTTCGACAGTCGCGCGAGAGCCGTTTCGTAGGCTTCACTCGCCTCGCGCAGCCTCTCGAGAGCGGCGCCGATCGAATCGAAGTCCAGCTCGGGAGCCTCATCAAACTTCGCATGCTCTTCCTGGATCTCCTCGACGTAGCGCGCCATGGTATCCGCCAGGTCCACGAAGTTGAAGGGAAGGATCGTCGCGCCAGCCAGACGGAGAATCGTCGTTCCGATAGTTTGCGACAGGGCACGTCCGAAAACGAAATCGCCATCCCCGTAGCGGGTGTACCAATCGAAGGAGTCGTAGTTGGAGTGGTAGATTCCGCCCGGGCTATCGCCGCGAAAGCCCAAGTTGAGGGATGCGATCGTGAGATGGTCGAGGAAGACCGTATAGTCCGATCCGGAACCGAGCGCAGCGATCCTCAAGTCGTCACTCTGCTCGATTTCCTGACGGTCTTCGTCGCTCACCGCCTCCTCGATTCGTCGAGTCCGAGCCGCTTCCCATAAGCTGACTCCCCGCTCGGGATCGGCGATGTCTCGCGCGACGTCGTTGATGAGCTCCTGCAGCGTGTGACTGCCACTCATGCCGAGCCAGCCCTTGCCCGTACTATCGCTGTTGATGTAGACGACTCCCTTCTCTATCAGCTCTTTCTTGTGGGTCTCGGCCCACTCGGTGGAGCCTAGTAGCCCCCACTCCTCACCGTCCCACGACGCGAAGATAATCGTGCGCTTGGGGCGAAAGCCTTGCTTGACGAGCTCCGATATGGCGCGGGCAGTCTCCATGAGGGCGACATTGCCACTCGTGGGATCTCGAGCGCCGTTGTTCCAGGCATCATGGTGATTGCCGTGGACGATCCACTCGTCTGGAAACAGGGCGCCGTCGATCCTCGCGAGAACGTTGTAGAGGGGACGTGTCTTCCAGTCGAGCTCGAGCTCGAGATTGACTTTGGCCGGCCCCGGACCGACGTGGTAGGTGATTGGCAGCGCGCCTCGCCAGTCCTCGGGTGCGACCGTGCCTCGAAGATTCTCGAGCAGTGGCATCGCGTCGCCGTAGGAGAGAGGCAGGACGGGGATCTTGACGAGCGTTTTGGCCTCGGAGATGTCGAGCTTCGTCGCACCCGTTTTGGACCCGAAACCGGGGCTCAGCGGATCTCCAGGGTGGATAGGCATGTCCATCACGCTTCCGCGCTGCACGCCGTACTTCGGTCGGTAGGGACCGTCGGGATAGGTGAGACCGTGAAAGTAGCCGTCGTCTCTCGGATCCGAATAGATGAGACAGCCGAGGGCCCCGTGGGTCTGGGCCAGCTTGGCCTTGATGCCGCGCCAACTCTTGCCGTACCTCGCGATGACGATCTTTCCCGCGACCTCGACGCCCAATTCCTCTAGCTTTTCGTAGTCCTCGGGGATCCCGTAGTTGACGTAGACGAGCTGGGCGGTGACGTTTCCTTCCGCGGCATAGGCGTTGTAGTTGGCGAGATGACCGGCGTCGGCGGAATCTTTGTCCTCCAAAATCGCGGGCTCTTCGAGCCTTGCAACATAAGACTCCGGCTCCAGAAGCTCGAGGTGGCGCTTCGTCGGGAGCGGCATCAATGCTTCCGTCTCCTCGATCCAGGCGTTGAGTCCAAAGGACTGGAATTGCGCGAGGATGTAGTCCGCGACTTTCTTGCTTCCCGGAAGTCCTGCGATGTGGGGCTCCTCGGTAATTACGCGCATGTACTCTCTCAGGTTCTCCGCGCGCGGAATGGCCCGGTAAGTCTGCTCCCACTGCTCCTGTGTCTTCGTTTCGTCGGCGAGGAAGCCTTTGAGGTCTTCGTCTTCCGAGAAGGCGGTCAAAGGGAAGAGCAGGAGGGCGGTGACGGTGATTCGGCGAATGAAACGGGTCATCCCGTGAGACTCCTTTCCGTTGGAACCTTGCGCAGACAATTAGCGACGTCGGTCAATCCGCGCCGCTCCGCTTCGGAAACGAGACGATGGAGTTCCTCTTCGTCTTCGCGGACACCAAGACTGCGGAGCAAGTCGATCAGGTCGGAGTAGGCGCCCGCCGCCGCGTGGAAAAGAACCGAGCGGTGTCGCTCGTCTCGTGCGGACAAATCCACACCCGCAGCAGCAAGCCGTTGCACGATGCTGGTGTGACCCTCCTGAACCGCCTTGAAGAGTGTCTCGGACTCGGGCGCGGCGCCGGCGTCTAGCAAAAGCTCCACGATCCCCTCGTGTCCGCCGTGGGACGCGGCCGTTAGGGACGTACCACCAGGCTCGGCGCGAAGCCCGACCGCGGCGCCATGGGCGAGGAGCATCGCCACGACGTTCTGGTGTCCACCTACTGAAGCCAGCACGAGCGCGCTGCGCCGAAGAGCGTCTGTCTCGTCGACACCCGCACCTCGATCGAGCATCGTTTGGACGAGATCGAGATGACCGTACATGGCGGCTTTCAACAAGGGGCTCAGGCCGTGGCGGTCCTTCTCGAGTGGGTTCGCGCCCGCCTCGAGAAGAAGGTCGACCATGGCCCGATGGCCAACGGAAGTGGCGGTGATGAGAGGCGTAACGCCGTCCTCTCTCTCGCTGCTCACGTTCGCCTCCGCCTCGAGGAGGCGTTTGCCGAGCTCGACGTTTCCCGCCTCCGCGGCCAATAGCAGGGCCGTCGTACCATCTCGGTTGGGAAGATTCGGCGACACGCTTTCCCGGAGCAGGAGATCGATCACGTCGTCGTATCCCGCGACGACGGCGAGTGCGAGGGCTGTCTCTCCATCTTCGTTCATGGCGTCCGCTCGGGCACCATTTCCGAGCAGGAACCGCGCCGCTTCGATCCGAGCGTTCTGGCAGGCGACCATCAGGGCGGTCGCTCCTTTGCGATCCTTGGACTCGATGTCGCCGCCCGCAGCCACGAGCCTCGGGAGCACGTCGACGTGGCCGCAGAACGCCGCCAAACCCACAGGCGTGACGCCAAGTGGGTTTCGCGCATTCGGGTCGGCGCCCGCCTCGAGCAGACGCGACACGACTTCCACATGCCCTTCTTGTGAGGCCAACATTAGCGGCGTCGCGCTCTGGCGGCCCCGCTCGTTGGGATCCGCGCCCTCGGACAGGTGCTGCTCGACACGTTTGAGCTTTCCAGCGAAAGCTGCTTCCAGAAGGGTCGCCTCTCGGGCTCTACGGCGAAAAAGGTTAAGTATCAGTGGTCCCATGACGTCGGCCGGGATTGTACCGCGAACGGAAGCTACTGGAGACCGCCTCAGCGGAAGAGGCGCAGCTCGATCCCTCCGTGTGCGAAGCGCGGCGTTCCGAGACGGTCGAGCGGATCCGTTCTCACGACGTAGTCCTCATCGAAAAGATTCTCGACCGCGACATAGACCGCGAACTTGGGTGAGAGCGGCACCCGCAAGGAGAGGTCGAAGAGCCCGTAGCGTGGCAGCACGCGCTGGTTCCGGTCGTCGTCGAAGGCGTCTCCCACGAGACGCAAGTCGGCCGTGAACTGGAATGAACCATCGTAGCCGATGCCGACATTGCCTTGATGCTTCGAGGCCTGGGGCAGCACGAGGCCGCTGTCATCGTTTTTCGAATCGGACAGCAGATAGCCGCCGTGCAACGACCATTCGTTGGCGAAGACGTAGCTCGCTTCGACCTCGAAGCCGTTGATTGTCGCGCTTCCCAGGTTCTGTCGCTGCCTGCGGATCGTCGCGGGTGCGAGGTCGCTGCACTCGGGTGCATCGGTGGGTAACGTGCATAGCGTCACGTTGGACACCGGGTCCTCGAGGGAGTTGTGGAACGCGTTCAGGCGGAGGAGAAAGAAACGCGTGGGGTGGATGTCGACACCTCCCTCGACACCGGTGATGTTCTCCTCACTGAGGTTGGCGTTCGCCACGGTGATGATACTCCCGACTCGAAACGGCCGGTAGAGCTCGTTGAGCGACGGAGCTCTGAATCCTCTGTAGGCCGAGCCGCGAACCGTGACGGTGTCGGAGCCTCGAAACGTGAGGCCCACGCGGGGGTTGAAGCTGCCCTGGGTCGACTGGTTCTCCCACAGATCGAATCGGCCTCCAAGGAGGAGATCCCAGCGCTCGTCGAAGGTGAACAGATACTGGACGAAGGCCCCCAGGAAGTTCTGTCGGTTCTCTTCCCAACTCGAGCGGCGCCAATCGACGCCCCACTGGATGTCGAGATCGGTGCGCATCGTGAACGAGCTACCGAACCCGGTAGAGGAGAAGGGGTCCCCCGGTATCGGGAACTCTCCGTTGCGGCCTGGAAAGATTCGCGAGAACTGGCTTTCCAATTCCTGTCCCTGCCCGTAAAAGTTCAGGGACCATGTATCCGCGTCGTAACCAGTCTCGACGAGATACAGGTGCGACTTGTTCTGTTGGGCCGGTGTTCCGTTGCTCTTGTCCTCGTTGTACACGTTGACGCCCACGTGGAAGTCGCGATACTCCAGCCGACCCAGGAACGTCTGGAACTTCGTGTTGGCGGGAATATCGATCGCGCCCTGCTCCTCTTCGCGTATCGGTATGTAACCCTTCGTGTCGAAAATTCGGCCCGAGACGATGAAGCCCCAGTCCGAGGTGCGGTGCGAGGCGAAGACGTCGACATCATAGGTCTCGAGGTTCCCGACCTGGAGTCGCGCGTCGAGTGTTCTCTCGGTCGGTGGGCGCGGGATGAGTTGTATCGTCCCCGCCAACGCGGAGCTACCGTATAGTGGGCTCGCAGCTCCGCGGACAACCTCAATCCTCTCGTTCGACAAGGCAGGCAGACGGTTCCAGTAGATCCAATTGCCGAAGGGGTCATTGAGCGGGATGCCGTTCCAGAGAACGAGGCTCCGACTGGCACCGCTCGGGCCGATGCCTCGAAGCGACGTACCCTGCGTGGTGGGATGGGAATAGAGGCTCGACGAGCGCCGGAACAAGCTGAAGCCGGGGACCCGGCGAAGCTGGTCGTCGATGACCACGGCGGGGGAGCGTTTCAGCTGAAGCGGTGTGAAAGCGGTGACGAGCGACCCGGCATCGATGAGACGCTGTTCGGTCTTCGCTGCCGTCACGACGACGACTTCTTGATAGGTGAGCTCGGGTTCCTGTTCTTCTTCCTGAGGGTCGTTCTTTCGTTCGGTGTCCGTTTGGGAAGGGGCCGCGGCTAGACTTGCCGAAAGAATGACCGCATAGAGCAATGATTCCTACTCGGTTGTTGAGGGATCTCGATTTTGGACGGACTGCCAGCCGAAGCGACCTTTGATGCAGAGGTGACCGCGGGTCACGTCGTGGTCGAGAGGGGACGTTACTTTCACGATCTCGTTGTCCTGAACGTGCAGCTCGAGGTTGCAGCCGACTCCGCAATACGTACAGACGGTTCGGGTCATCGCCTGTCGCGAAGCATCCCACGTCCCCTTCACACGATGCTCGTGCTCGCTCTTGAACATGAGCGCGCCCGTCGGGCACACGCCGATACAGTTGCCGCAGTAGACGCAGGCGGAGTCGTCGAGTCGGCGGTCGAACTCCGTCGAGATGCGGGCGTCGAACCCACGGCCGGCAACGGCAATGGCGAAGGTATTCTGCGCGTCGACACCACAAGCCTCGACACACTTGTAGCAGAGAATACAACGTCCGTAATCGCGGACATACATGTCGTCGTGAATCTTGATGGGCTGTGCGACCGTTTCCGCGGTCCCTCCATCCGAGATCTCATGGCGCCCCACGTGACGCGCGTCTCTCTCTCCTGCTTCGGCAGGTGGTGAGGGCGTTCCGAATTTGTCTGGCTCCGCGCCGTAACGCTTCATGGAGTTCTTGATCTCGTCACTCGCGAGGGACATGTCGACAGAGGAGGCGAGCAGCTCGAGCACGAGCTTCCGGCTGTGGCGAACCCGTTCACTGTCGGTCGAGACTTTCATGCCGGGCTCGACCTTTCGCGAACAGGCAGGTACCAGGGTGCGCGCACCCTCGAGCTCCACGACGCAAACCCGGCAGGCATTGACAGGTGTAAGCGTCTGCAGATAACAAAGCGTCGGAGTGTCGATGCCCTGTTGACTACAGGCGTTGAGAAGTGTCGTGCCCTCGGCGACGGAAACTTCTTCGCCGTCGATGGTGACAGAAACGTTGCGTTCACTCATGATGTCTCGTCTCCGTTCCGAAGAAGATTGCGCTCGAGTGCCGATTGGATTGCGGTAACAGCCGTCTGCCCGAGGCCGCAGATCGACGCGTCGCGCATGACTCGGGCCAGCTCGTCGATGAGCTCTGCTTCGCGCTCACCATTCCCGTTTCGCGCGAGCCTTTGTAGGGACTCCTCGACCCGCACGGTCCCGACACGGCAAGGGACGCATTGCCCGCAAGACTCGTCTCGGAAGAATTGAGCGACGCGGTGCAGGATGGGGCGCATGTCGACTCGGTCGTCGAAAACCATCACGACCCCGGAGCCGAGACTCGCACCGATCGCGCGGGTGCCCTCGAAGGTCAAGGGTACTTCGAGCTCGTCGGGGCCGACGAAGCTTCCGGCCGCGCCACCCAAGAGTAAGGTCTGGAGCTCGCGCCCGCCCGCGACACCGCCAGCCTTCTCGAGAAGCTCGACGAGCGTCGTCCCAAAGGGCACTTCATAGAGCCCTGGCCTTGCCACGTGGCCCGAGAGGCAAAAGAGCTTCGAGCCGGTAGAGTCTTTCGTCCCCGCCGCGGCAAAGGCGGGACCGCCGTTGCGGACGATGGAGAGCACGTTGACGAGCGTCTCGACGTTGTTGACTACCGTCGGTTTCCCGAACAATCCCTCTTGAGTCGGAAAAGGGGGTTTGTTGCGCGGCTCGCCACGAAAACCTTCGATGGAGTTGAAGAGCGCCGTTTCTTCACCGCAAATATACGCACCAGCGCCCTTGCGGATCTCTATCCCGAATTCGAATCCTTCTCCCATGACATCGACGCCGAGAAAGCCCCTTTTGGTCGCGATGTCGATCGCTTTCTGGAGTCTCATCGCCGCCAGGGGATATTCGCCTCGAACGTAGATGAAACCTTTTTCCGCTCCGGTGGCGAAGCCCGCGATGGTCATCGCCTCGACGACGGCGAAGGGATCGTCTTCCATGAGAATGCGATCTTTGAAAGTACCGGGCTCGGACTCGTCGGCATTACAGACCACGTAGTGAGGTCGGACCGGAGCTTTCGCCACGGCCTCCCACTTGATGCCCATCGGGAACGCGGCGCCTCCTCGGCCTTTCAGTCCGGACTCTTTCACTTCTCTCAGGACACCTTCGGGACCGAGTGCAAGCGCAAGACGAAGCGATTGGTAGCCTCCGTGCTCGCGGTAGTCGTCGAGGTCCTCTGGATCGGCCACGCCCACACGAGCGAGCAGCGGTCCGCGTGTTTCGCAGCGAGTCGGTGGCGGCGCGCTCTTGCTACTTCGCCCTTTCAGCACGTCCGCCACGTCGTTCGCGGTCGCCTCCGTCAGGACCCAGTCGTCTTCGCCCGCCAGTTGGAATAGCACGGCTGGGCCGCGCTCGCACTGGCCGAGGCATGGGCTTCGGTGCCAGGCGTCGGTATCGAGAGAGCTCTCGAGCTCCGAGCACAGCGCGTCGGTTCCTTGAAGCTTGCAAGCGATGTCGTCGCAGAGGTGGGCGACCTGTTTAGGACGAGGCTCCGTCGAGAACATCGCGTAAAAGGACGCGACACCGTAGGCTTCTGCGGGCGGCACGAGCAGACGACGACAAATGTAGTTCAGTGCCCCCTTGCTGATCCAACCGATGCGCTCCTGCACGCCGTGGAGCGCGGGAAGCAGCAGGTGGCGTTTGTCCTCCACCAACTCGCGACCCCCGCGCGCGATGTGCTCCTCTATGGAAGCTCCAGGAACGTCGGGACGTTCCTGCGAACCCAAGACTGCGTCGACGGCACTCCGCTCTCCTTCCGTCGCGGTCGCGTCGATCCAGTGCAGGTCCATTCTTAATGCTCGCTCGCCATCGTTGTTTCGAGCTTTTCGATGCGGATGGCGGTTGCCTTGAACTCCGACGTGCCCGACTTCGGGTCCCACGCCTCAATCGTGAGTTGGTTCGTATCGACCTCGTCAGGGAAGTGTACGGTGAGAAACGCCAGTCCCGGCCTGAGATTCTCGTCGAAGCGCACCGGGGCTTCGACCGAACCGCGGCGGGAGGAAATTCGTACCCGTTCTCCCTCGGTGACATCGTAGCGGGCACCGTCGCTTGGGGCGAGGTCCAGGGTCTCGCCCGCGCGAAGGGGCGACGCGTAACCCCCGGTCTGAACGCCGGTGTTGAAGGAGTCGAGCCTCCTTCCCGTGGTGAGGCGGAGAGGGAAGTCATCGTTGAGCTCGTCGACGGGCGGGTAGAACTCGACGGGGGTAAAGGGCGCGGGACAGCCGCCCACGGGTCGCTCCCAGAGTCTTCCGTGAAGGAAGGGACTTCCGGGGTGGTTCTCGTCGCTGCAGGGCCATTGTATGCCGCCGAGCTCGGCCAAACGCGTGTAGCTCATACCGGCATGGAGTGGGGAAAGGCTTCGGAGCTCGTCCCAAGCCTCCTCCGCCGTAGGAGTCTTCCACGGGTGCCCAAGGGCTGTCGCCAGACGGCACAGGATCTCGACGTCGTCTTTCGCTTCTCCGGGCGGGTCGAGGGCTTTGCGAACCCGCTGCACGCGCCGCTCGCTACTCGTCACCGTGCCGTCGCATTCCGCCCAGGCCGCGGCCGCTGGAAAGACGACGTCAGCCATTTCCGCGGTCTTCGTCAAGAAAATGTCCTGCACGACGAGGTTGTCGAGACCCTGAAGGAGCTTGATGGCCCGTTGTACGTCCGCTTCGGACTGGGCCGGGTTCTCTCCAATGATGTAGAGCGAGCGGAGCTCACCGCGCTCCATGGCCTCGAACATGAGCGCCAAATGCCAGCCCGTCTTGTCCGGGATCGGCGCCCCCCAGACTTTCTCGAACTTCGCGCGGTGCGCGTCGTTCTCGACGTCCTGGAACCCGGAGAGCTTGTTAGGCAAGGACCCCATGTCTCCGCCGCCCTGCACGTTGTTCTGTCCGCGGAGGGGAACGAGTCCCGAGCCCCAGCGGCCGACGTGACCGGTGAGCAGGGAGAGATTAATCAGGGCCAGCACGTTGTCCGTGGCGTTGTGGTGCTCGGTGATGCCGAGCGTCCAGCAGAGCTGGGCCCGGTCGGCTTTCGCGTAGGTATGGGCGAACTCGCGGATGGCCTCGCGCGGTAGAGACGTGACTCTCTCCGCGTAGTCGAGGGTGTAGGGCTCGACGGACTCTGCGTAGTCTTCGAAGCCGGTCGTGGCATTTTCGATGAAAGCACGGTTCTCGAGGCCGGCGTCGAGAATCTCGCGTCCTACCGCGTTAGCCAGCGCGATGTCCGATCCAACGTCGAGGCCGACCCACAAGTCTGCCCACTGTGCCGATGTCGTGCGCCGCGGGTCGACGACCAGAAGCTTCGCGCCACGGTGAACGCCCTTGAGTACGTGATGGAAGAAGATAGGATGTGCTTCCCGTGCGTTCGAGCCCCACAAAATGATGACATCCGTCTCCTCGGCCTCGCGGTAGGAGCTCGTACCCCCTCCCGCGCCGAAGACCGCCGCCAGACCGGCGACGCTAGGCGCGTGTCACGTACGGTTGCAGCTATCAATGTTATTGCTGCCCATGACCACGCGCGCGAACTTCTGTGCCATGAAGTTCACCTCGTTGGTCGCCTTGGAGCAGCTGAACAGGCCGAAGGAGGAGTTGCCGTGCGCCTCTCTCGTGGCGGCAAAACCGCCCGCGGCCCGTGCCATCGCCTCGTCCCAGGTTGCCTTCCTGAGGGCCCCGTTCTCGCGGACCAAGGGATATTTAAGCCTTGTGTATGTCTTTCCCATTCCGTTTCTCCATCCTGGTAAATCCCAGAGTCCAAAAGTGTACCACGTGGGCCATGGTTCGCTTTCCGGTACTCGCCTTCACACGGGTGAGCCCCCAGGACGCCATATCGCATCGATGACGAGCGGTAAGTCGATCGGCTCGTAGCCCCACTTCGGCTTGCCCTCCCATCCTTCGAGCTCGAGCTCCGCCAGGGGTTCGTTTGGCGGTTTCGCGGGGGAGGGAACTTCAGGTATCACCCAACCGCGTGGATTCGTGAATCGGAACGCACCGGTTGCCGTTGGCTCGACACGATAATCGCCGTCGTGAACCAAGTGGTGATGGTAGCTACAGAGATTACAGAGGTTCGAGAGCTTGGTCGCACCTCCCGCGGCCCAGAACTCCAGGTGATGACCCTGAACGAAGGTCCAGTCGCAGCCGGGCCACACGCAGGTGGGGTCGCGAGCGTCGAGTGCGCGCCGAATCGCCGGCGGAATCGTCCGCGTCTTACGCCCGACGTCCAGTACATTGCGCTTCTCGTCGTGTTGCATCTCGACCATCGAGGCGTCGCAGGCAATCCGCCTCTTCCGGCCGGGTGGCCCCGGGCGGTTACCGCACCCGGGGCTCCCACAGATCCGGACGTGCGCGACTAGCGCATCCGGCTCCTCTAGTCTACGGATTCGCTGCGCGGCAATAGACACTGTGAGCGACGCGGGGTGGGGTGAGTGGATAGTGACGGAGGAGGCGTCGGAACGCGGCCCAGTCCAGATGCGCCTTACGGGAGCGGCGACTCAGCCATTTACGCCAGAGGCGTTCCACCATCCGGCGAAAGTTGGACAGAGCACGCGCATTACCGGTCACTCCATAGTAGTTGTAGTGACCGCGTAGCTTCCGGTTGAGTGCCATCTGTTGTTCCGCCACGGACAAGTGCCGGTTGGTCCGGCACCAGCGGCCGATGCGCATTACCGCACGGCTGAAGCGGCCTTTGGCCGTTTTCCGTTTCACCACCCATTGCCCCTTTCGAGACTTGCCCCAGTAGTGGGTGAAGCCGAGCATGTCGAAGCTTTGGCCCGGTGTCGGTTTAGAGTCCCGACGCGGGCGGCGAAAGTCCACCAGCCGTGTCTTGTCCGGGTGGAGGGTCAGACCGAACTTGCCAAATCGCTTTGGTAGTACGGCGAGCACCCTTCTCACATCATCCTCTCTTGCGAAGCCCAGTACCGCATCATCGGCGTAACGCACCATAAACGAGCGTCCCTTCATGCGCGGTTGGACCATCTGATGAAACCAGATGTCCAGAACATCGTGTAGGAAGATGTTAGAGAGCAGGGGGCTGACCACTCCGCCTTGGGGAGTTCCTTGTTCCAGATACCAGACCACATCTTCTTCCATTACTCCGGCTTTCAACCACTTCCCGATCGCGCGGCGTATCACACCGTCGCGCACCCGCTGGTCCAGAAAGCTCCTCAGCTGGGCTCGGTCGACACTGTCGAAGAAGCTCTGGATATCTAGGTCGATGACCCAGCCCCCTCCGTTGTCCATCAGCCCCCGCCACAACGCATCGATTGCCTGGTGCTGGCTGCGACCTGGACGGAACCCATACGAGCAGTCCAAGAAGTCCTCCTCGTATACGGATTCCAGGACCATGACCACCGCTCGCTGAAGTACCTTATCCTCCAGTGTCGGTATGCCAATGGGCCGGGTCTTATTGCCTGCACCTTCTTTGGGAATGTGGACGCGGCGTACCGCCGGCGCTCGATACTTTCCCGTTTTGAACCTCTCGAGCAAGCTCGTCAGGTTCTCTTCCAGGTTGGTTTCGTATTGCGCCGACGTTACACCATCCACTCCCACGGCCCCGTCTTTGCGGGTGCGACGGTAGGCCTCACGTAACCAGCCCACGTCGATGTTGTGGGCCAGTGTGGTAAGCACCAGTTTCGGTTTTTCCCTCGCCAGTTTCGCTATCTTCTCTCGTTTCGTTGAGATGGGGGGATGTCCCGGCCGCTGTTGAATTTGGTCGGGTAGCGGCGGCACCTGTGAATACTCTTAGGCAGCAACCTCATCGCTGTCAAGAGATTTCTGTTTGCTTCTAAGCGCGTGAACGAGAGCGCCCATATGGCGATAGCCTTTGATACGGTGAAACTTTTTCTCCGCCGTGACGACGCCGAGAGCGGTCCATCGGCGAATCATGGAAGGACTCTTCCACCGCTTGACGTTTCTCGAGACTCTGCGGATGGTGCCGTTGAGATTCTCGATGGCGTTTGTCGTGGCCAGAGATTTGCGAAGTAACTCGGGTAGAGCGAGCTTCACAACCGTGAGGGTCTCTTCCATCCCTTCGCGAAGGCTTCCGGCAGCTTCGTCGTAGCCGTTTCGCTCGAGCCACGACACCAATGCCTGAAGTCGCTTGCGCGCCTTGTCGGCACTCTTGCATTTGTACGCTTCCTTCATTGTCTGGAGCACGTAGGCGTGACGGGACTTGGGAAGGTACGAGCGTAGATTTCGGAGTTTGTGGAGCTGGCATCTTTGGATAACCGCGAGATCCCCCAAAACGTCGACGAGTGCTTTGCGGATCCCTTTGCCTCCGTCCACTACGCAGAGAATCGATTCGTCGATCCGCAATCCCCGCTCGAGAAGGTTCTGCAACATCGCGGTGCACACCCGAGAGTTCTCCGTCGAGCCCAGCCATATACCCAAGGGCACCTTCGTTCCATCTATTGTGATACCGAGAGTTACGACGACGGTCTGTCCGGCCACCTCAAGGCCATCCATCATTAGTGCCGCAAGCTCGAACTCCTCTAGCCTCCGAGATAGGTATTCCTCGAGCTTCTTAGTCGTCTGGCTCACGAGGTGACGGCTGGCGGCACTCTTGCTCGTGCCACGAGACTTCAACTTCGCCGAGGGTTTGTCCAGACTCGATTCGTAATTTCGGGTCGATACCCCCACCAAGATCTGGTTCAGCACTCGCTCCGGAAGCGGGTCTTCTTCGCGGAAGGCTTCGAAGTGTGGAAGCGACGCCTCCTCGCCCGACTTCGAACGAACTCGAGGTCGCGACACTTGGATTCGACGACCGCCGAAGCTCAGCTCCCCATCCGTGCTCCCCCAGTGGTTATGAGTTCGCTCCTTCTCGTGCTTGCCCTTCGGCCCCGCGATCTTCTCCGCGTCCTCTCTCAGGAGTAGGTGCAATGCGGTCAGTCCTTGCTCGTACACCCATTCCGTCAGGTCCGCCTTCGTGGCCGCGATCCCAGCTATCATCGGTAGCAGTATCTGACCGACTTGGCCAACTACCTTGCCCGTAGGCGAGTGCGTTTGCTTTCTTACTGGCTTCTTTGATTTCCTTGGCATGGTGGCTCCTTGTCCCCCTTTGGAGACGGTTGGTTTGGCAGACCTATTCTTAGGCCGGCCAAGGAGCCGCCGCTACCCCAAATTCAACATCCGGCGGGACATCCCCTCGATGGCGGACTCCGGGATCTCCTCGACCCCGACAGCCTGCTCAGTCACTTCGGCCGGGACGAAACGTTCTGGAACGATCTCGTTCCTCGAGCCGAAAAGCTCGACCTCGCCCGACCGCTGTTCTACGCGCTTCGCTTCTGCGACAAACTCTTCGGCTGCCCCATTCCCAAGCCCGTGCGTATCGCGGCGGAGGCCGGCGCGCCGCCCGCACCGGTTCGATGGCTCATGGATCGTCTCAGGGAACGCGCGATCGTCCCCGATGGGTGGGAGGTGCCGGCCAGGGCTACGAGACTCGCGCGCTTCCTACTCTACGTCCGCTCCCATTGGCTCCGCATGCCCCCCTGGCTTCTCGCCCTGCACTTGTCGAGAAAAGCTTTCTCGCGGGGCTAGTTGCGCTTGCCGATACAGTAGAGGTAGTCGTCCGTCCGCTGGAAGATCTGCCCCTCCGAGATCGCGGGAGAGCTGAGCGTGTAACTATCGAGAGCGTTCTCGGCCAGCACTTCGAAGCTTGCCCCTGCTCGCATCACGGTCGCGAGGCCGTCCTCGCTCGTGACGTAAATTTCCCCGGTCATTGACGACGTAGAGATACCTTCCATCGGTCACGGGCATGGGCCGGACTACGGTCGGGCATAGCGACCCGCCAGGTCACGTTCTCCGTCGTGCTCCAGGTGACCGGAAGGTTGGTCTCGAGACTGACCCCGTTCTTATCATCAACTCTTCTGCAATTTTTGACTCGGAAAGAGGCCCACAACATAATGGAGTGTTCCAAGGGAATGGACCTAACTTAAATGAGAATGAGAATTCTGCGCACGAGCTTCTTCTTCGTCTTCGTGGCTTCGACTCTCTTCGGATCGGAGGACTGGACGGACTGGCGCGGTCCCTCTCGCGACGGCCACTCGTCCGAGACCCGGCTACCCTCGAGCTGGTCGCCAGACGGCGAGAACCTTGCGTGGCTAGCCCCCTACGGCGGTCGATCGACCCCCGTCATTCTGGGGAACCGGCTCTACCTCCAAAACGCCGCCGGCGAGGGGATCAATCGCCAGGAGCGCCTCCAGTGCTTCGACGTCGACTCGGGCGAACTGGTGTGGGAGCGGCGGATCAACCTCTTCATGAGCGACGTGCCTCCTCACCGTGTGGGTTGGGCTTCTCCCGTCGCCGATCCGTCTAGCGGTCACGTCTTCGTCTACACCGTGGGCGGTACCCTGATCGCTTTTTCGGAGAGCGGAGACGTCGTTTGGGAGCGCTCGCTCACCGAGGACTTCGGCCTCATCACGACCCACGGCGGCCGCACCGCCTCCCCCGTCATCGAAGGCGACCTCGTCATCGTCAGCGGTTTGAACTCCGGATGGGGGGAGCAAGCCCGCGGAAGCCAGCGTTTTTTCGCCTTCGACAAGGCGACAGGGGCCACCCAGTGGGTCAGCAGTCCGGGAGGGCGACCTTACGACACGACCTACGCGCCACCCTATGCGACAGAGGTCAACGGTGTGAGGCTGCTCATGACCGGCGGCGGAGACGGCGCCATGCACGCCATCATGCCGCAGACCGGCAAGTCGGTTTGGCGTTTCGAGTACAGCAAGCGGGGTATCAACACCGGGGCTATCGTCAGAAACGGCATCGCCATCGTAAGCCAAGGCGAGGAAAATCTGAACACGAGTGAGATGGGGCTCATCGCGGCCATCGACGCAACCGCCTCCGGGGACATTGCAGTGGAAGACGCCCAGTGGAGTGTGGGCGGCTACCTCGGTGGCTACTCGTCGCCCGTCCTGGACGACGATCGCTTCTACCTCATCGACAACAGCGCGAACTTGACGGCCTTCGACTTCGCGACGGGCAATCAACTCTGGCAGCTCAACCTCGGCACGATCCAGCGGGCGTCTCCGGTGCTTGCCGATGGCAAGCTCTACGTCGGAACGGTCAACGGGAAGTTCTACATCATCGAACCGCGGGACGATCGTCCGGTGGTTCTCGACGAGGAGGAGCTCACGGTCGGGGACGAGTTCGAAGAGGTCTACGCCTCGGCCGCCGTTTCGGACGGTCGCGTCTACGTCGTCACGTCTCGGAATCTCTACGCGATCGGCCCCAAGGAGCGTCGCGAGGCGAAGGACGCTCCCATCTCGACACGACCCCCGGGCGCCCCCGGAGAACCAGCATCGGTTCAAGTCGTGCCGACGGAACTCGTCCTCGGTCCGGGAGAGTCCGTCCAGCTCACGGCCCGACTCTACGACTCTCAGGGGCGCTTCGTGCAGGTGGCCGAGGCAAATTGGTCTCTCGACGCTCTCCAAGGCACGATCGCAAACGGCCGCTTCACGGCAGCCTCCGGCTCCGGACCCCAGGCTGGGAAAGTGATCGCGGAGCTTTCAGGCATCTCCGGTACCGCGCGTTTGCGAGTCATTCCTCCGCTTCCCTGGAAGGAGGACTTCGAAACCATCGTAACCGTACCCCGCCACTGGATCAATGCCACCGGAAAATACGAGATCCGAGAGCTCGAGGGCGACCACGTTCTCGTCAAAAAGAAGGACAATCCGTTTTTGAGGCGCGCACGGGTCTACTTGGGTCCGTCCGAGTGGTCGGACTATGTCGTCGAGGCGGACGTGATGGCGACGAAGCGACGCCGTCAGATGGGAAACGTGGGCGTCGTCGCCCAACGCTATCAGCTCATGCTTTTCGGGAACCATCAGAAGCTGGAGCTCCAGTCGTGGCAGCCCGAGACCGAGCGGACCGCGAAGACTCCTTTCGCCTGGGATGGTGAAACCTGGTATCGCATGAAGCTCGACGTTTCGAGAACGAGTGACGGAGCGGTCCTCGCCCGCGGCAAAGTCTGGCCGCGGGGGGAGACGGAGCCCTCCGAATGGCACGTCGAGCGGCGGGACGAGCATCCCAACCTGCAAGGCAGTCCCGGCATCTACGCCGACGCACAACCCGAAGAAGTATTCCTGGACAATATCGAGGTACGAGCAAACCCATGAGCATCACGCCCAATTGGTTCATCTTGGCTGCGACCGTCTCCTGTCTCACCCTTTCCGCCGAGGCCAACGAGCCGAAGCATGGCGACTGGCCCATGTGGGGGGGAACGCGCGAGCGCAACATGGTTTCCTCCATGACCGGGCTTCCCGGCAGCTGGGACGTCAAGACGAAGGAAAACGTGAAGTGGATCGCGGGGCTCGGCTCACAAACCTACGGGAACCCCGTCGTCGCGAACGGCAGGATCTTCGTCGGCACGAACAACGAAGCGCTCTACGATAAGGAGATCCCGGGCGACAAGGGGGTGCTACTGGCCTTCAATGAAGCGGACGGCTCCTTCCTGTGGCAGATGGTCACGGACAAACATCGGGCGGGGCGGGTCAATGACTGGCCCTATCAGGGGGTCTGCTCCTCGCCGCTCGTCGATGGCGACGCTCTCTACTACGTCACGAACAAGGGCGAGGTGCTCGCCCTCGACGTCGAGGGGTTCACGGACGGCGAGAACGACGGATACCAGGACGAACAGTTCAAGACCGATCATGATGGGGACGTCCTCTGGAAATTCGACATGATGGAAGAGCTCGGCTCGTTCCCACACAACATGGCCAACTCGTCTCCCGTCATGCACGGCGACCTGATCTTCGTGAGCACTTCGAACGGCCACGACGAGAGTCACGTGAACCTCCCCTCGCCGATGTGCCCGGGGATTATCGCGCTCGACAAGAACACTGGTGAGCTCGTCTGGGAGGACAACTCCGTCGCAGAAAGAGTCCTTCACGGCCAGTGGTCCTCGGCGGCGGTCGGCGAGCTCGGAGGCGTCGCCCAGGTCGTCATGGGACAGGGAGACGGTTGGGTTCGAGGCTACGTGACCGAGACCGGAGAGAAGCTCTGGGAGTTCGACACGAACCCGCCCGAGGCTACGTGGCCCCGGACCCGGAACAACGTTATCTCGACGCCAGTTCTCTATAACGACAGGGTCTATATCGCGAACGGTCAGGATCCCGAGCACGGAGAGGGCCTCGGGCATCTCTACTCCATCGACGCGACGAAACGCGGCGATATTACCCAAAGCGGCCGCGTCTGGCACTACGACAAGATCCGGCGCTCGATCTCGACCGCGACGATCCACGAAGGCATCCTCTACATGCCGGACTTCAGCGGTTTCTTCCATGCGCTGGATCTCGAGACGGGCGAGCCTTACTGGGTTCATGACACTTTTGCCGCCGTGTGGTCGTCAGCTCTCGTTGCCGATGGAAGGATCTATCTCGGTGACGAGGACGGCGACGTGGTCGTGCTAAAGCCCGGAAAAGAGGAAGTGGTGCTCGCCGAGATGAATTTGGGAAGCTCGGTCTATAGCTCGGCGGTGCCGGCCAACGGCACCCTCTACATCGCGAGCCGCAATCAGCTCTTCGCGCTACAGGTTGAATAGAGTGTGGAACGCCTTCGACTACGGCGCGGACCCGCGCGTCGTCTTCGGACGAGGTTCCCTCGACCGCCTCGGTGAGCTCGCCAGGGCCGAAGGCTTTCGCCGCACGCTCGTCACCGCGGACCCGGGCCTCGTGAAGACGCCTCACGTCGAGCGCGCTCTGCACTCGCTCCGCGAGAACGACATCGCGGCCTTCCTCTTCAGAAACTTCGACGAGAGCCCGGACTGCGGCATGGCGGAGCGCGGACGCGCCTTCGCCTCGGAGTGCGCCGTGGATTCGATCGTGGGGCTCGGAGGAGGAAGCTCGATGGACTGCGCGAAGGCGGTCGGATTCCTTCTTACCAACGGCGGCCGGATGCAGGATTATTGGGGTTTCGGCAAAGCGACGTCTCCCCTGCCTCCGATGATCGGCGTGCCCACCACCTCCGGGACCGGAAGCGAGGCTCAGTCCTATGCACTCGTTTCCGACGCTGAGACCCACGTCAAGATGGCCTGCGGAGACCCGAGCGCCCGATTTCGCATAGCCATTCTGGACCCCGAGTTGACTCTGACCCAACCCGCGTCGGTGACGGCCGTCGCGGGCTACGACGCGATCGCGCATGCAGTCGAGACTTACGTGACTACGAAACGCAATCCGCTGTCGGACCATTTCGCGCGGGAAGCTTTTCGGCTTCTCTCGGAACACTACGAGCGCGTTCTTCTGGAGCCCGATGACCTCGACGTTAGGAGCGCCATGCAGCTAGGCGCCTACTACGCCGGCGTCGCTATCGACAGCTCGATGCTGGGCGCCACCCATGCCTGCGCGAATCCCCTCTCCAGGCACTACGGCACGATTCACGGAAAGGCCATCGCCATGTGTCTCGCCACCGTCGTACGTTATAACGACGTGGTCGTCGGTCACCGCTATCGCGAGCTGCACGCGGGGCTCGCCACGAGGCTCGAAGACTTGGCGACGGCCGGCGGACTTCCGACGAGACTGAGAGAGGAGGGCGTGACGGAGTCCGACCTCCCGGTGCTCGCACGAGAGGCCGCCGAGCAGTGGACCGGGACCTACAACCCCAGACCCTTCGACGAGAGTGCCGCACTCGAGATCTATCGATGCGCCTATTGATCGCCTCTCTCCTCGTAGCTCATACTGGAGCCACACTGCAAGCGCAGGAGGTCTCACCCGCGGACGAATGGCGCCAATTTCGAGGCTCGCTTCTGCGAACGGGGCACTCCGCTGCCAAGATTCCGGACGCTCTCAGGTTACTGTGGAGCTTCGAAGCCGGTTTCTCCATTGATTCCTCGGCCGCAATCGCCGACGGCGTCGTCTACATGACGGCGCTCCCCGGGCTCGTTGCGGCGCTCGACCTCGACGACGGAAGTGTGCTGTGGCGACGCGACTTCAGCGAGGAGGAGGATCGTTTCGGGGAATCGTCTCCCACCGTGATCGACCGCGTCGTCTACGTCGGGGATCTCCTCGGGACGATGCACGCCTTCGACGCCACCGACGGATCGACGCTTTGGACTTTCGACACCCAGGCCGAGATCAAATCGTCCCCCGCCGTCGTCGGAGACCTCGTGCTCGTCTCGTCGTACGACGAGCATCTTTACGCGCTCGATCGAGAGACGGGCGCGGAGAAGTGGAAATTCCAGAGCCTCGGACCTCTCCACAGCACACCGGCCATCGACGGAGGCTTGGCCTATGTGACGGGATGCGACGCGGTCCTGCGCGGTATCCGCATCGAGGACGGTACCGAGCAGTTCCAGCTGGAATCGGGAGCCTATACGGCGGCCTCGCCCGCGATCGAGAACGGACGTGCCTTTTACGGTACGTTCGCCAACGATGTTCTCGCCATCGACTTGGAGAATGCGCGGCAGCTCTGGCGGTACGAGCACCCCACGCGGAGTTTCCCCTTCTATTCTTCGGCCGCTGTCGCCGAGGGCAGAGTCGTCGTGGGCGGGCGCGACAAGCTGATACACGCGCTTGACCAACAAACCGGCGAGGCTCTCTGGACCTTTAGAACCGGTGCTCGTGTCGAGTCGTCGCCCGTCATCGCTGGCCGACGCGTCTATATCGGCTCGTCAGACGGTCGCTTCTACGTTCTCGACCTCGACACGGGAGAGAAAGTCTGGGAGTTCAATGCCGGAGTCTCCATCGTCGCCTCCCCCGCCCTCGCGTCAGGTCGCGTCGTGATCGGAAGCCAGGACGGCGTGCTCTACGCCTTCGGCCGATAACCGTGCCTCGTGTCGGTCCCGCGAAGGGAGACGGCGAAGTGGACGAACAAGCTCAGCAACCCTAGACCGAGCCCAACGACGACCCCGGCGTCCACGATCCCCCTCCACGGCTGGTCGAGCTGGCGCACGAGCAGGACGAGCACTGTCACCCCGAGCGTGACGCCCCAGCTCGTGAGGAGAATTCGACGACTCGCGCTGAAGAAACCGATGCAAAAAGGAGCGGCGAGAACTAGCCGTATCAAGCTCGGCCGCCGTCCGAGCTCGTGCGCTCGATGGACGACTCGCGGCGAGAAGCGCAGGTGAAAGCCGCGGTAACCTTCCGAATAGGCCATCATCGCGACCCAAGCCACGAGCACGACCCAATGTCCTCTAGAGAGTGTGCCCGCGAGAATCGGCTCAAGCGCCGTGGGGGTCAGAGCGACGACGGCCCGTCCCAGGATGGCGGCAACCCCCGCCACGCCCCAGCCCACGATGAGAACTTGCTTGAAGCCGGGCACGGTCTGGATTTCGTGTCTCTCTAGCGAAGTCGAAGCGAGAGTTACGGATTCCACGCTGCGGCAACCACCCCACACCGCGAACCAAACCAACCGTTCTGCATCATGTCTTCGTGCCCGACGGGCTCAAGACTATCATCAACTAGCTGGAGTCAAGTTTGGAGCAAAGTTCTTCATCCACCACCGAGACCGCCGATGCTCGATTCAAGCCGTCTCCGACGCGACCGGTTGGCGAAGTCCGACGACAGGACCACAAACCCTTCGGCGACCAACACTACGCCTGGGGAGCGCACGTCGAGTCCAAAGGGTGGATCGGCGAAAGAGAAGAAGAGACGGAGCTGCTTTATCTGGGTCTACGCGGATTCGTGTGGGTTGAAAACTGCATTTCTGGGTAATGGCGGAAGGAAAGCCGCCACGATCTTCAGCTTGAGATATTCCTCGTCGCGATGGCGGGGATGTCCCGGCCGCTGTTGAATTTGGTCGGGTAGCGGCGGCACCTGTGAATACTCTTAGGCAGCAACCTCATCGCTGTCAAGAGATTTCTGTTTGCTTCTAAGCGCGTGAACGAGAGCGCCCATATGGCGATAGCCTTTGATACGGTGAAACTTTTTCTCCGCCGTGACGACGCCGAGAGCGGTCCATCGGCGAATCATGGAAGGACTCTTCCACCGCTTGACGTTTCTCGAGACTCTGCGGATGGTGCCGTTGAGATTCTCGATGGCGTTTGTCGTGGCCAGAGATTTGCGAAGTAACTCGGGTAGAGCGAGCTTCACAACCGTGAGGGTCTCTTCCATCCCTTCTCGAAGGCTTCCGGCAGCTTCGTCGTAGCCGTTTCGCTCGAGCCACGACACCAATGCCTGAAGTCGCTTGCGCGCCTTGTCGGCACTCTTGCATTTGTACGCTTCCTTCATTGTCTGGAGCACGTAGGCGTGACGGGACTTGGGAAGGTACGAGCGTAGATTTCGGAGTTTGTGGAGCTGGCATCTTTGGATAACCGCGAGATCCCCCAAAACGTCGACGAGTGCTTTGCGGATCCCTTTGCCTCCGTCCACTACGCAGAGAATCGATTCGTCGATCCGCAATTCCCGCTCGAGAAGGTTCTGCAACATCGCGGTGCACACCCGAGAGTTCTCCGTCGAGCCCAGCCATATACCCAAGGGCACCTTCGTTCCATCTATTGTGATACCGAGAGTTACGACGACGGTCTGTCCGGCCACCTCAAGGCCATCCATCATTAGTGCCGCAAGCTCGAACTCCTCTAGCCTCCGAGATAGGTATTCCTCGAGCTTCTTAGTCGTCTGGCTCACGAGGTGACGGCTGGCGGCACTCTTGCTCGTGCCACGAGACTTCAACTTCGCCGAGGGTTTGTCCAGACTCGATTCGTAATTTCGGGTCGATACCCCCACCAAGATCTGGTTCAGCACTCGCTCCGGAAGCGGGTCTTCTTCGCGGAAGGCTTCGAAGTGTGGAAGCGACGCCTCCTCGCCCGACTTCGAACGAACTCGAGGTCGCGACACTTGGATTCGACGACCGCCGAAGCTCAGCTCCCCATCCGTGCTCCCCCAGTGGTTATGAGTTCGCTCCTTCTCGTGCTTGCCCTTCGGCCCCGCGATCTTCTCCGCGTCCTCTCTCAGGAGTAGGTGCAATGCGGTCAGTCCTTGCTCGTACACCCATTCCGTCAGGTCCGCCTTCGTGGCCGCGATCCCAGCTATCATCGGTAGCAGTATCTGACCGACTTGGCCAACTACCTTGCCCGTAGGCGAGTGCGTTTGCTTTCTTACTGGCTTCTTTGATTTCCTTGGCATGGTGGCTCCTTGTCCCCCTCTGGAGACGGTTGGTTTGGCAGACCTATTCTTAGGCCGGCCAAGGAGCCGCCGCTACCCCAAATTCAACATCCGGCGCGTCGTTGCAGAACACGGATTTTGTTGTTGACCCCTTCAACTAGGCCGAGACTGACTTTGTTCTCCGGATGACAGTAGGAGGCGATACCATCCCAATGGGACTCAATCATACCGGCGAACTTCTGGTACGGATGCAGGCGTTGCCATTTGAGGCTGTCTTTCCAACGAGTGAAAAAGGCGCGAGCGCCGCGTTCGGTGCGGTAATCCCAGAGTTGCCCGAAGGCCTCCTTCAAAATATAGGCGGTGTTCAGGCGCCGGTTGGCCTGGAGCAACTTTTTGAGTGCGCGGCGACCGTCTAGGCTCAGGTTCTCCCGCCGGGAAAGCAATGAACCGCCCCGGGTTTTCCGGAGACTGTTTTAGTTGAGTCTCGCCATCTCTAGCGAGCCTTCCTGCGACCGATAGTAGTTCATCTCGTACTCGACGGGGGAGACATTTCCGATCGGCTCCAAGAGTCGTTGCGTGTTGTACCAATGGACCCACTCGAGGGTGGCGAACTCAACGTCTTCGAGACCACGCCAGGGCCCACGTCGACGGATCACCTCGGTCTTGTAGAGGCCGATGATGGATTCAGCCAAAGCGTTATCGTAAGAGTCGCCTCGGCTGCCGACGGACGGCTCAATACCCGCCTCGGCGAGCCGCTCGGTGTAACGGATCGAGACGTACTGCACGCCGCGATCGCTGTGATGCACCAATGGATCTTCTGGGTTTAGTCGGCGCTCGTGCAGCGCCTGCTCCAACGCATCGAGAGCGATGCCGGCAGTCAACGATGTCGTCGCTCGCCAACCGACGATGAGTCGAGCGAAGACGTCGATGACGAAGGCGACATACACGAAGCCGCGCCACGTGGCAATGTAGGTCAGGTCCGAGACCCAGAGCTCGTTCGGGCGTGTGGCGTTGAAGTCGCGCTCCACGAGGTCCATCGGGCGAGCGCCGCTCGAATCCGGCTTCGTCGTCTTGAATCGACGTCCACGGACCGCGCCCTGGAGACCCATTTCACGCATCAGACGGGCCACCGTGCATCGAGCCACGTCGCGGCCCTCACGGCACAGCTGACGCCAGACCTTGCGCACGCCATACACGTCAAAGTTCTCTTGCCGTACACGACGAATCTCGCCGCGGAGTTGGACGTCGCGCTTCGCTCTCGCTGGCAGGCGGCTTGGGTCCTTCTCTCTCGCTTTCTGCTCGTAATAGGTCGACGGGGCGATCGGGAGCATCCGGCAGATCGGCTCGACCCCGTAACTCTCACGGTTCGCGTCGACGAATAACACCTTCACTTCGGTCGGCGGTCGAGCTCCGCCTGGGCGAAAAACGCCGACGCCTTGCGAAGGATCTCGTTCGCCCGCTTTAGCTCACGGTTCTCTCGCTCAAGCTCCTTCAGCCGCTGACGCTCGTCCGTCGCCAGTCCCGCTCGTTTCCCAGCATCACGCTCTGCTCGCCGCACCCACGTGCGTAGCGTTTCCCGCGTACAGTCAATCTTCGACGCGATCGATGAGATCGCTGACCACTGAGATTCGTGCTGAGCCTGCTGGTCGAAAACCATCCGCACTGCGCGCATCTTTCATCTCCGGTGAATACCTGCTTCGTCTTGTCATGACTCCATCCTCTCAAGAGTTGGAGTCTCCGGGAAACCCGGGGCGGTTCAGCAAAGTGTAACGCTGCCCCTTGATGTACGACCGGTCCTTGCCGCTGAGGCGTTTGTACTCACCGCGCCGGACCTCATCGAGGGCCTTTGACAGATGACGCATGATATGAAACTTGTCGAAGATGATCCGCGCATTAGGCGCGTTGTGAATCACCGAGTTCCGGAAGGGCTTCCACATATCCATGGCGGCCAGCTTGATACGGGCGCTTTTCTTTCCGCCCAACGCCTTGAAGAACAAATCGATGTCGGTTTCTTTGCGACCCTCACCGCCCACCCAGATGGGACGCGCCCGCTCCAGGTCGCTGACAATGACGCGATAGTTATGTCCCTTGCGGATGGAGATCTCATCGACACCGATGGCCCGAGGCGCCGGTAGCCCCGCCCGGTCGACCTGCTCTTGCATGTAGAGCGTATCCAGAGCCTTCACCGTACCGTGGTGCAGACGTTCCATCTCGGCCACCGCCTTGTTCGGCATATCCCTGCACAGCTTGCCCACATGCGTCGCAAAACGCTGGGTGTAGCGCGAGTTGTTCGCCAGCCAGTCTAGGTGTTCTACATGCACACCGCCGCACCCAGAACAGATGACGCGCCAACGCTCGTATTCCAGATAGATCCGCCAGCCTGCCAACGACAGGTCGCGGACCCGGCACACTTGCTTGTCATAGCGCCCCCGGCACCGTTGCCCACAGTAAGAGCACACAGCTGTTTTTTTCGCCTCTTGAGCTGGATGACGCGGGCGTATCGGTCACCGAATAGACCCTCCAATCCGGCACCAACCACGAAACCTGGCAGCGCAAACAGCGAGCGGATCGACTGGGAATTTTTCACTCGGTTAGCCTATCCTAAAAATGGACCACTTTTCAGCACCTGATGAAGTACTCGATACCTTTTCCACACAATGAGTTACACTGTTTTTCCGTCAGGACTTACCCACACGAATCCGTGTTAACCCGTTTATCTCAACGCCCGGTATTACGATCAGGAGATTGGGACGAACCAGGTCCGAGGTTTTCAGGAGGTCCGTAAGATGGCCAAGTTCCGAGTTTCTAACAAACCTTTTGTGTCTGCCGTTTTTTGCCTTTCGGCTTCAAAAGCCGTAGGCCAGCACATGCAGCGAGGGGTGATCAAAGCATTAGCTCCACCATACCTTGAACTTATGGTTCAAGCGCGTTGGGAAGGCACGGTCAGTTTCGAAGTGCGCGTGGGGCCTTCGGGCGAAGTGGAAGACGCTCAGGTGATAAAGCTACCAGCTTTTGAAGAGTGGGGCGAGCTCTTCGAACAGTACGCGCGCGAGTGGCGTTTCGAGCCCAACGAGACGTCTACTACCGAGGAGATAGTGTTCCGGTTTCGTTTTGTGCCACGGGACAGTCCACCGAAAGATCAAGGAACGGCATTCATTTTTCCGGCAACGGTTGAAGTCCGACATCTGCAGCCGCGCCGTATCATTTCAGCCTCCGGTTCCAAGAGCGGTGATCGTCCATGAAGAACTAGAGTGGAGGGGATGTCCCGCCGGATGTTGAATTTGGGGTAGCGGCGGCTCCTTGGCCGGCCTAAGAATAGGTCTGCCAAACCAACCGTCTCCAGAGGGGGACAAGGAGCCACCATGCCAAGGAAATCAAAGAAGCCAGTAAGAAAGCAAACGCACTCGCCTACGGGCAAGGTAGTTGGCCAAGTCGGTCAGATACTGCTACCGATGATAGCTGGGATCGCGGCCACGAAGGCGGACCTGACGGAATGGGTGTACGAGCAAGGACTGACCGCATTGCACCTACTCCTGAGAGAGGACGCGGAGAAGATCGCGGGGCCGAAGGGCAAGCACGAGAAGGAGCGAACTCATAACCACTGGGGGAGCACGGATGGGGAGCTGAGCTTCGGCGGTCGTCGAATCCAAGTGTCGCGACCTCGAGTTCGTTCGAAGTCGGGCGAGGAGGCGTCGCTTCCACACTTCGAAGCCTTCCGCGAAGAAGACCCGCTTCCGGAGCGAGTGCTGAACCAGATCTTGGTGGGGGTATCGACCCGAAATTACGAATCGAGTCTGGACAAACCCTCGGCGAAGTTGAAGTCTCGTGGCACGAGCAAGAGTGCCGCCAGCCGTCACCTCGTGAGCCAGACGACTAAGAAGCTCGAGGAATACCTATCTCGGAGGCTAGAGGAGTTCGAGCTTGCGGCACTAATGATGGATGGCCTTGAGGTGGCCGGACAGACCGTCGTCGTAACTCTCGGTATCACAATAGATGGAACGAAGGTGCCCTTGGGTATATGGCTGGGCTCGACGGAGAACTCTCGGATGTGCACCGCGATGTTGCAGAACCTTCTCGAGCGGGGATTGCGGATCGACGAATCGATTCTCTGCGTAGTGGACGGAGGCAAAGGGATCCGCAAAGCACTCGTCGACGTTTTGGGGGATCTCGCGGTTATCCAAAGATGCCAGCTCCACAAACTCCGAAATCTACGCTCGTACCTTCCCAAGTCCCGTCACGCCTACGTGCTCCAGACAATGAAGGAAGCGTACAAATGCAAGAGTGCCGACAAGGCGCGCAAGCGACTTCAGGCATTGGTGTCGTGGCTCGAGCGAAACGGCTACGACGAAGCTGCCGGAAGCCTTCGAGAAGGGATGGAAGAGACCCTCACGGTTGTGAAGCTCGCTCTACCCGAGTTACTTCGCAAATCTCTGGCCACGACAAACGCCATCGAGAATCTCAACGGCACCATCCGCAGAGTCTCGAGAAACGTCAAGCGGTGGAAGAGTCCTTCCATGATTCGCCGATGGACCGCTCTCGGCGTCGTCACGGCGGAGAAAAAGTTTCACCGTATCAAAGGCTATCGCCATATGGGCGCTCTCGTTCACGCGCTTAGAAGCAAACAGAAATCTCTTGACAGCGATGAGGTTGCTGCCTAAGAGTATTCACAGGTGCCGCCGCTACCCGACCAAATTCAACAGCGGCTGGGACATCCCCACCATCGAGGTCGCCGTCCTGAAACATGTGGGCGGCGCTATGGAGGACCATGTCCGTGGGCGCGAGCACCGAAAGCCGGTCTTCCAGGGGGCGGGCGGCCGACGCGAGCTCGCGGGTGTCGGGATGAAGACGCCCCGTCTCCGGAAGAATCGTGTGGTGCACGTCGACCAGCGTGTGGCGCTCACGGTGGCATAGCGGCGGGAGCTCGTGCATCCAGGTGCGGTAGTAACGTTGGTCGTAAGGGTCGAGCTTCACCGCCTCCCAGCCCGCACGCATGAGCGCCGCCTCGACCTCAACCAGCGCCGCTTTGGGCACTATGATGTCGACGTCGGACGACAGTCGTCCGGCCGCGGCGGGCAGCGCGTCGAAAGCGTAAGCGGCACCTTTGAGCAGAACGATCGGTACCGGGATCTCCTGCAGGGCGCGCTTGATGCGATCCACCTCCCAGCGGAGCATCCGTTCGTTCTCACGGGCTATGGCGTATTCCGCTCGAATCTGGGGCTCGACGCGCTCGGGGAGCTCGCCGAGCCGGCCGAGACTCTCGAAGCTCTTTCCGACTCGGGCAAGCAATCGGGCGCTTCTCGCGCGACAGACGAGCTCGTCCCACTGAGCGGGCCCGAGCCCGGCCAAGTCTCGTGGCCGCGCCAGGGCGGCGAGCAGAAGCGACGTGGCGTCGTTCACGCCAGATGCTCCAGCAGGTCGAGGGCCTCTTCGATGTCCGCATAGTCGAGCGCGGCGCAAGCCGAGGCGTCGACGAGATTTGCCAAAGTTTCGAACCCCGCGTGGCCCAGGACGCCGTAGTTCACGGAGTTGTCGATGAGCTCCATCAAGGCCGCGGCCTTTCGAACCGGCACGAGCCTGGTCGCGCATCCGGCTGTGAACTTAGGGAAGATTACGGCGCTTGGCAGTGCGGTGTCCTCTGCGCGGGCGACACTTGCCGCGGGTGGGCGAACGTGACTCACCTCTCCTTTCTCCACGTCGTGGAACGAGGGTCCGAGCACGAGCTCGGGCGCGAGCTGCCGTATGACGGGAATCGATTCGTTCTTGAGCGCTATGGGTCGAGGGACGGCAACGACACGGCCGTCCTCGGGTCGGAGGAGAACGTGTTCATCGGAGAGGAGTCGAAACCCCCGATGCACGAGCCCGGCGCAGAGCGTGCTCTTGCCGGAGCCTGGCCGGGCCGGAAGCACCAAGGCCCTTCCGTTCCGCTCCACGACAGCGGAGTGGACGATCAAGTATTGATGGGCTCGATTGGAGATGCACCAATTCAGGCCCCACTCGAATAGGGGCGGGGCGAGGTCGAAGGGAAAGGGCTGAAACTGGTTTTGCCCATCCATGAGGAACAAAACCTGTTTTCGATACCAGCGACGGATCCCGGGCGGCGCCGCGAGCCGCACGTGGAAATCGGACACCGTCTCGTCAGGCGCGATAGCGTAGTTTCCGTAGAAGAAGTGGACGGCCTCGGCCACGCTCTGGAGCTCGGTCGTCAGGTGTGTAACGAAGGGGCCGATCCGCATGCGAAGTCCACCCTTCGCGAGCCGCGGCGCCAGCGCTTCAGGGGGGATGTCGGAGACGTTCAAGATCGAATCGAGACGATCAAACCTAGATCTTCGAGTTTCGCGACGAGCGTCTCGACGTGCGGCTCCATGAGCTCTCGAAATCGCTCGCAGAGCTCGTCGATGGAAGCCGGTCGCGTCTCGAGACGCTCCAGGACCTCGGCCGCGACGGAGTCGAGCAGATGAGTGTCACCCGAAGCCTGGTTGAAGACGACGGAGCTCTCACCCCAGGTGCGCCACTCGAGTTGCACCTCAGCGGGAACCATCCAGAGCATTCGTTGTTTTCGAGGCGACACGTCGCTAAGGTCTGAGAACTCAGGGGGGAGACTACGCCGCCTGGGATGTCCTAGCGTTTGGTGGGATCCGAGGGCACGAGGGGATTTACGCGCTTTTCGTCGGCTTGGCCCGACTCCAGGCGTCGACGTTCCCTTTCCCGATACCACTCCCAATCTCCGCCGGCGCCGCGGTCCTCGTGGTCGCCGTCCCAGTCCCAATCTCGCTGGCGCGAGTCCTTGCCGTCCTGGGCTTCATGCTTCGGCCTATCGTCGTGGCCCGACCAATGGGGTGGCTTGGGCCCGTCCCAGTCTTTCCAATCACCCTTGCGCCACCACCTGCCACCGCGATGTCGCCAATTCGTACCGGCCGAGCTCCATAGCGTTCCGTGCGTCGAGCCACCGCCCCAGCCCGAACGATTTCCGATCGTCAGGACGACGGGTGCCGCGCCGAGACTGTTCTTGAGGAACTGCCGACGCCCCGACTCCGGTTCTGACGCCAATTTGCTACGAGTGCAACCATGTATTCGGCGAAGCAACTGAGGGGCTCACGAAGGCAGTAGCTGGTCTGCGATGGCTCGCCACTGCAAGATGACTCCCTGTACGGTGAGAACCGCGAACAGTCCCAAAGATACCCACCTTTGCCATCCGCCATTAGTCCAGAAACGACCGAGCAGGGCGCCCGTTGCCAAACAGACGAGGGGCGTCAGGAAGAGCGTCTCGTGGCCATGGAGGAAGATATCAGGGAGCTTGGCGCGGCCGAGCAGAAGGACGAAATAGGTCGCGAGCCAGCTCCCGGTGATGGGGTTCAGAAGCGAAGCGAGGCCGACCGCCGTGAGGATTGGATAGATCCAGCCGAAAAACGCACGGGTTCTTTCGAACGTAGTGTCGAAGAAACCGCGCACAGGATAGCGTGATTCGGCGCCGGCCGCACCGTCTCCGAGTCGCGAAACGAGGTCGAGAACCATATCCACAAAGCCGCGATAGAAGAGCGTAAAGGCTACGTGCGAGCCTCCCGCGAGCATCGCAAGCAGCCCCATGGCCTCACGCCGCCTTCGCCTCAGGAGCTCGATCCCGGCCAGGAGGGCGAGGAAAAGACTCACGTTCAGCACGCCGGAGACGTAGGCGAGATGGCACGAAGCGACGAAGGCCGCTCCCACGATCCACCTTCTTCGCTCGTGCAGGCGGTCGAAGTTGAATGCGAGCCAGGTGATGAAGCCCAGGTCGACCGCGTGACCGAAGAGGGAGGGAAGAAAGGCGAAGCTCAATCGCGACGTATAGGTCGGGATGGCGGCCATGAGCACGCCGCCCCAGGTGGAAACGCCGAAGCGTCGCGCCAGCACCCACACGAGGATCAACGGAACTGTCGACCAGGCCGCGCCGGCAAATTTGATCCAGGTGAGGAGCGTGTCGTAGGGGATTGTGGTGAGCGTAAACGGCAAGTGAAATGCGGGCGTGTAGGGAAAGGCGTAAGGTTGGCCATAAGCTTCCGTAACCCAGACGTCGTGCTTTTCGATGTAGCGGGCCGGTGCGATGAAGAAGTCGAGGCCTCCGTCTCTCACGATCTCGACGAGCGTCGCGTGAGTACGAAGGTCGGGGTGGTAGAAGTCGGTATGGCTCACGAAGAGCGCTCAAAGCAGAAAGGTGAAGACGGCGAGCGTCGTCACCAGGCGTCGGGTACCCCGGGATAGAACACCCCCGCGTAGGAGCGCGGCACCGATAGCGACCGCTGCCCCGGCATAGAGCGCGAGGCCGAGAGGAATTCCCGTGAGGAATCGATGGGTGAGCCACGGGTCCTTCCAGAGTCCGATGGAAAGGATCGCGCTCGAGGGTGTCGCGAGAAGCGCAGCCTTCGGGCCAGTCCAACCGAGAGCGAGCATGGTCAGAAGCACGAGCACGATCAGGAGCAGGGGTTGCCACAGACCGAAACCGACGAGCCGAACCGTGGCGCGATCTCCGTAGTCGATCCGCAACCAGTCGAGCTTCAAACCCATGTTCCACCGTTCGTGGGAATCCGCCAGGATCGGCAGCACGAAGGGCGACTCGCTCACGCTCGCGAGGTGGACCGACCGCTCTTGATATACGCCGCCGCGGGCACTGAAGCAATCAATGGTTCTCTCCGCCAATCGAACCTCGACTTCCGCCGTTTGCGGAAAATCTCTCGCGTAGCGGTTCGCGTAGCGGTAGGAGATCGTCACCGGCCCGCCATGGACTTCGAGTGGAAGCGCGACTGCAGCATCGTAGGTGGTCCAGTGGGTCGTCCGAGCGCCCACGACCTCGTAGTAGGGATGAAATCCCTCGATGTAGGGCGAGTCTCCGGGGCCGAAGCCGAGCTCGATACGGCCGGGTCCCCGCGCCCCCAGCAGTGAAGTCACCAGGACGGGGAGGACGACGGCGCTCAATGCCGCAGACGCTTTCAGAGTGAGCTTCCGCATTTGCTTGGAGGATGTCATTCAACGGGTCGTCTTAAATCGGCGTCGTCCCAGGAGCAAGGCAAAAAGGACAAGCCCTAGGAGATTGACGTAAGAGATGGCGGTCCCGAGGAGCGTGATGTCGCGGCCGGGGAAGAAGAGCAGCGAGGCCGACAGAAGGAGCGCCGCTCGCAGAGCCGGCGTCAAGGGCTCGCGAAGGTATCCCGCGATGCCGGCCGCCAAGGGAACGATCCCCACGACGACGAAGGCGGTGGAGAGTAGCGCCGTTGCCAAACTAACGGTGGAGCCATCCGCACTCAGAAACAAGAGCTCGGGACGGAACACGAACATGAAAGGCAGCGTAAATCCGACAAGAGAGAAGCGAAAGGCCGCGAAGGCGGTGCGCATGATGTCCGTTTCGGCGATGGAGGCCGCGGTATAGGCCGCGAGCGCAACGGGGGGAGTCACCATCGACATCATGCCGAAGTAGAAGATGAAAAAGTGCGCGGCCAGGGGCACGATTCCGAGCTCGCCGATGATGGGTGCGATCAGGGTTGCCATGAGCAGATAGCAGACCGCGGAGGGTAGTCCCATCCCCAGCACGATGGAGCTGACCATAATGAGCGCCAGAGCGAGGAGCAGACTGTCGCCCGAAAGGTTCAGAATCTCCTGAGGAAAGCGCGTGCCGACTCCGGTCAAGGTCACCACTCCGAGAATGATGCCGACTGCGGCGGCGGCCGTCACGAGAGGGACACCCCCTTTTGCGGTCCTTACGAATACACGAAGAAGGCTGTCGAACCCGAGCCTCGTCTTTTCGTGAAAGAAGCTCATGACGACGACGATGGCGAGCGCGAGGCTCACGGAGCGGAAGACGGTATATCCCACGACGAGAAAGGCGACGAGCGAACCGAGCGTGGCGACAAAGACGACACCTTCGTAGGGGGAGCTTTGTCGCTTCTCGACGTCGGTCGCGATGGGCTCGGTCGCACCCACGCGCTTCGCGTAAAAGTGAACGATAAAAAACAGCGCCAGGTAGTAGATGAATGCGGGGATCAGAGCGGCGCGGATCACCTGCAGGTAGGTCACGGGAGGTGAGACGAGCTCGAGCATCATATAGGCCCCCGCTCCCATGACAGGTGGCACCAGGGCTCCCCCGGAGCTTGCGGCCGCGGTGACACCCGCGGCGATATGCGGACGGAAGCCGATGCTTCGCATGAGCGGGATCGTGAAGGTGCCGGTGGTCGCCGCGTTGGCCACGGCGCTTCCAGAGAGCGAGCCCATGAGCCCGCTGCTCAAAACGGCGACCTTGGCCGCCCCTCCCGGGCTCCGCCGAAAGAGCTTCCGCGCGAAGTCCACGATGAAACCCGTCGCGCCGGTCGATTCCAGAAACGCCCCGAGGAGAACGAAGAGGAAGACGTAAGTCAGCATCACCTTGAGCGCTATCCCGAACACTCCCTGACTGTGAAGAAACGTTTGAGCGGCGATGCGCGACACGCCATAGCCCCGATGCGGGAAGAGCGCGCTCGGGAGATGGGAGCCCAAGGAGGCGTAGAGCAGGAAAACGGATGCCAGAATCGGCAGGGCCCATCCGAGACAGCGCCGCGTCGCCTCTATCACGAGGAGGATACCCAATCCGCCGACGAAGAAGTCGAGTGGCGTCTCGGCTCCGGCGCGATTGCCGAGTGAGACGCCTGAAGACCAATGGGCTTGGAACACGGGCTCGGTCTGTACTACGACGTAGAGACAGACGAAGATCGAGGCCGCGGCAAGCACGACATCGATCGCGACGCCGAGTCTCGTTGCGGAGAGAGCCGGAAAGAGTAGATATGCGAGGAGAAGGCCGAAAAGGGCGAAGATCGCGAGCTGAGACTGCGGTCTCAACTCTGGATAGTTGACTTCGACGAGAACGAAGAGCGAAAGGGCGAGGGAGAGTCCTCGAACGACGAGCCCGCGCGCGTCGGGCATCTTCACGCTTCCCTCAGATCGCGTAGTCGAACCCGAAGTAGGCGGCGAAGGGTGCGGCGGGGATCACGGAGGCGCTTCCGAAGCCGCGCGTGAAGTACTTTCGGTTGGTCAGGTTCTTGAAGTTGACCCTCAAGCGGAGATCGCGAATGCGATAGGTGACCATGGCGTCGAAAGTCAATATGCCGTCGAGCGCGAAGCCGTTGTCTTCCGCGATGAACTGAGAGCTGACGTAGCGTGCGCCTCCTCCGAAACCGAGACGCCTCGGGAAGTCATGGCTCAACCAGAAATTCATAATGTGCTTCGGAGCGAAAGCGGGCCGGTGGCCCGAGCGGTCGAGCACGACGAAGTTCGACGGGTCGACGCCGAGAGGAACGAGCTCGTTGAAGTTGGTCAGCTCGGCGTCGTTGAACGCGTAGGAGAAAAAAGCGCGCAGGCTCGAGCTTGGCTGAGCGGCGACATCGACCTCGAAGCCCCTCGATCGCTGGTTCCCCACCTGTTGGGTGAATCCGTTGTCGTCCGGGATGGCGATGTTTTGTCGCTCGAGCTGATAGACCGCGAAGGTCGTCTGTGTTCGGATCGCCTCGAATCGCTTCTTGACGCCGGCCTCGTATTGGGTGCTCCTCTCCGGCACAAGCTCACCCCTGACTCGTGGGGAAGGAGGGGCGAAGGAGCGTGAGAAGTTGCCGTAAATCGAGACGTCCTGAGTCGGCGCCACCAGGACGCCGAGCATGGGGGAGAACTCCGTATCGGTCCTTTTGCGATCGCTCGCCTGATCCTCGAAGTCGATCGAGTCCAGCCGCCCCCCGACGAGAACGTGGAGCTTCTCGCCAAACTGGACCTGGTCGATTACGTAGGGCGCCGCGACGATGCTTCGAGCGTCTCCGACCGACGACGCCTGGGGAATCGGAATCGGCGCCGAGCCGGGAGGCTCGACGGGGTCGAGGAGGTCGATCGGCGGCAAGAAGCTCACGTCTAGCGTGAAAGCATCCGCGAAGCGAGCGAGCTCGAACCCGGTCAGCAAGTCGTGGGTCACCTCGCCGGTGCGAAAGGCGAAAAGACTCTCGAACTGGTTTCCCGTGAAGGCCTGGCGATCGTCGAGAAGAACGAGATTGCGGATAAGGAGCGAGGAGCCCGGACCGGTCGGGACGACGCCACTGAAAATAGTTCCGTTGGAGACCCAGTCGAGGTCCCTGCGATAGAACTTGTTGCGGACCGTGAGCCAATCGTTGATCTTGGTCTCGTAGTCTGCCTGGAATCGATACAGGTCTTGCTGTGACGTATCGATCGGAGATTGGTAGTTGGTATCATCGTCGACGGGAGCGACCGTATCGAAGAGCACCGGGATGCCGGTGTCGGGCGTGAAGTCGGCATTCACGTATTCGAAGTTCAGGTTCAATCGGCTGTTCGCGCCGAGCGACCACGTGAGTGCAGGATTGATCGCTTCGGTGCGACCGTCTTTCCCGTCTCGGTGACTGCCCTGGTCGCGGAACAGTCCGTTGAGGCGAAAGGAGACCGGCTTGTCGGCCGCTCCGTAATTCCAGTCGACGACGCCCTCGTAGGTCTCGAAGGATCCCGCGTTGGCGCCGAATCGCAGCGAATTCGCTGGGAAGGGTTGCTTTCGCACCAGGTTCACGGCCCCCGCGAGCGGGTTGCTTCCGTAGAGAAATCCACCGGGGCCCTTCAGCACTTCGATGCGCTCGACGTTGTAGAGCTGATAAAAGGTCGTCTCGGGCTCCGACGCCCCGTCGGTGAGAATGAGCCCGCTCGAGAGTGAATCGAATCCCCGGATCGAAAAGTAGTCGAAGACCGCACTCCCGCTCTGCACGTTGATGTTGCTCACGTTTGCAAGTGCGTCGCCGAGGACCCGGTCGAGCTGCTCTTTGGCCAGAACGTCGGAAACGATGCCGACGTTGTTGGGCGTGAGACGAAGCTCCAGAGGAAGCTTGGTCACGATGGTGTTGGAGCGCGGAACGTAGGGAAGCGAATCCTCGACGAAAACGTATTCGGCGACGGGACGCGCCTGACTCTGGGCGGCCGTCGCCGGCTCCTTTTTCTGGGCGGGAGCGTCGGGATCGTCCTGTCCCGCGGCGAGCGACATGGGAGCCAGCACGGTTAGAAGTGCGGCAAGTAGCGCCTTCGGGGCGATGGGGCTAGAAGGTTGCATGGGCTCCATCTTAGATATTTCGGAGAGTCGTTGCCAGACCTAGGCGAGAAAGCTCAATGAATTCTCGGCTCGAGGGGGAGGGCGGCGACGATCTCGGCCTCGGCCTTGGACAAATCGACGAGGCGCCGTTCGACCTCGCAGGACTCGTCGTATCGGCAGGCGAGCTCGCGGAAGAGCTCCGCGTGCCGACTCTCCGCCTCTGCCAGCCGCGAGTAGAACCGCCGGAGCGATGGGTCTTCAACATGGGCAGACAGAAGTACGAATCGCTCGTGGGAGCGGGCCTCGATGAGGCCGAACAAGAGAAGCCGATCCATGAGCCGTCCATGGTTGGGACGCGCGAGAACTAGAAGCTTCTGCGCGTAGGGATCTCCGGCGTCGCGCCCCAGTGACAGGCCACGCGCGACGAGGTGCTCGTGGACCGCCCGAAAGTGTTTGAGCTCTTCGACGGCAAGCGCGCTGAGTCGCCGTACGAGCTCGACCAGAGAGGGATAGCCCGCGATGAGCGAGATTGCGGAGGCCGCCGCCTTCTTTTCGCAATGCGCGTGGTCGACGAGCAGCGCATCCAGGTCTGCCAAGGCGATGTCGACCCATCGGGAATCCGTGGTAGAAACTAGCACGCTTCATTGTAATCACCCCCGACCTCCGTTAGTGGGGATGTCCCGGCCGCTGTTGAATTTGGTCGGGTAGCGGCGGCACCTGTGAATACTCTTAGGCAGCAACCTCATCGCTGTCAAGAGATTTCTGTTTGCTTCTAAGCGCGTGAACGAGAGCGCCCATATGGCGATAGCCTTTGATACGGTGAAACTTTTTCTCCGCCGTGACGACGCCGAGAGCGGTCCATCGGCGAATCATGGAAGGACTCTTCCACCGCTTGACGTTTCTCGAGACTCTGCGGATGGTGCCGTTGAGATTCTCGATGGCGTTTGTCGTGGCCAGAGATTTGCGAAGTAACTCGGGTAGAGCGAGCTTCACAACCGTGAGGGTCTCTTCCATCCCTTCTCGAAGGCTTCCGGCAGCTTCGTCGTAGCCGTTTCGCTCGAGCCACGACACCAATGCCTGAAGTCGCTTGCGCGCCTTGTCGGCACTCTTGCATTTGTACGCTTCCTTCATTGTCTGGAGCACGTAGGCGTGACGGGACTTGGGAAGGTACGAGCGTAGATTTCGGAGTTTGTGGAGCTGGCATCTTTGGATAACCGCGAGATCCCCCAAAACGTCGACGAGTGCTTTGCGGATCCCTTTGCCTCCGTCCACTACGCAGAGAATCGATTCGTCGATCCGCAATCCCCGCTCGAGAAGGTTCTGCAACATCGCGGTGCACACCCGAGAGTTCTCCGTCGAGCCCAGCCATATACCCAAGGGCACCTTCGTTCCATCTATTGTGATACCGAGAGTTACGACGACGGTCTGTCCGGCCACCTCAAGGCCATCCATCATTAGTGCCGCAAGCTCGAACTCCTCTAGCCTCCGAGATAGGTATTCCTCGAGCTTCTTAGTCGTCTGGCTCACGAGGTGACGGCTGGCGGCACTCTTGCTCGTGCCACGAGACTTCAACTTCGCCGAGGGTTTGTCCAGACTCGATTCGTAATTTCGGGTCGATACCCCCACCAAGATCTGGTTCAGCACTCGCTCCGGAAGCGGGTCTTCTTCGCGGAAGGCTTCGAAGTGTGGAAGCGACGCCTCCTCGCCCGACTTCGAACGAACTCGAGGTCGCGACACTTGGATTCGACGACCGCCGAAGCTCAGCTCCCCATCCGTGCTCCCCCAGTGGTTATGAGTTCGCTCCTTCTCGTGCTTGCCCTTCGGCCCCGCGATCTTCTCCGCGTCCTCTCTCAGGAGTAGGTGCAATGCGGTCAGTCCTTGCTCGTACACCCATTCCGTCAGGTCCGCCTTCGTGGCCGCGATCCCAGCTATCATCGGTAGCAGTATCTGACCGACTTGGCCAACTACCTTGCCCGTAGGCGAGTGCGTTTGCTTTCTTACTGGCTTCTTTGATTTCCTTGGCATGGTGGCTCCTTGTCCCCCTCTGGAGACGGTTGGTTTGGCAGACCTATTCTTAGGCCGGCCAAGGAGCCGCCGCTACCCCAAATTCAACATCCGGCGGGACATCCCCTCCGTTTATCATTTTTTTGTGCAAGTTTAGGAGGTGCGATAGATGTTTCGATGGACGTGGACCGGAATCGCGGTTTTGGTTGCGGTGTCCTCGACGGCACAGGTGCCCAGGGGCAAGGTGGAGCTGACGCTCAACGGGAACACGATGGCGATCGAATATGGACGCCCCGATCTTCAGGGACGCGACATGCTGGGCCGGGCGACGCCGGGAACGGTATGGCGGCTCGGATCGGACGAGGCGACACGCATGGATCTTTCTGGGATCGCGATTTTCGGAAACATGGTGGTTCAGCCCGGCTCCTATAGCTTGTTCATGAAGAGAACTGGCACAGACTCCTGGGCGCTACTCGTGAACGGGCAGACGGGACAGTGGGGCACCGAGCACGATCCCAATGAGGATATGGTTGCCGTTCCACTGAAGTGGGAGAAGCAGGACAGCTCGACGGAGCGGCTCACGATCGAATTGACGCAAGAAGAGGACGAGACGGGCATCCTGAGCGTGAAGTGGGGGCAGGATGTGCTACGACAGCGCTTCCGTCTGCACCCCGCCGGCTAGCGCCTTACCGATGTCGCTCATGTCGAAGTCCGATCGCGAAGGTCTCCGCTCCACGTTTGCCGCTGAGCTTCAAGGAAACGTGACCCTGAAACTGTCGGCCGGCGGGGCTGGGCCAGGTTTCGAGCTTGCACGCGAGCTCATGACGGAGATCGCCTCGCTTTCGTCCAAGGCGTCGCTCGAGATGGTCGAAGACTTCGCCGCGGCTCCCACGACGGTGGTGGAAGGCCGGGTACGAGGCTCACTGCACTTCGTCGGCGTGCCCCTGGGCTACGAGCTGCCTGTCTTCATCGAGGCCGTCAAACTTGCTTCTACGGGGCGATCCAGCCTCGGTGAGAAAGTCCTCGAAAGACTCGCCGCCCTGGGCTCTGCCCGGCACGTTCGCGTCTTCACGGCGCCCGACTGAGGGTTCTGTCCCGCGATCGCCAGGTTGGCGGTCCAACTGGCCGTCGAAAGCCCTTTCGTCTTCACCGAGGTCGTCGAAATTTCCGAGCTCCCCGACTTGGCCCGAGAGTTCAGAGTGACGAGCGTCCCCAGAGTGCAGGTCGATGACCACACTGAGCTGGTCGGGTCTCAGTCTGTGGAATCGGTTATCGACGCGGTCTTGGGGACATCTGACGGTGTCGCGGTATGATAGGGTTGTAAGTGGTTGAGTTCTGGGGAGGTTGAGGGTTGATCCCTTTCAAGAGACGACTGAGGTGGACTCTGCTACTGCTCTGCCTGCCCGCCTTCGCCGTCGCGAATGACTACGATACGGTGCTCGCCAAGCGGCTGGACTCGATCCGTCGGCGATTCGGCCTGCGACGCGCAATAGGCGTCACGGTCAGAAGCCTCAACTCCGGCGAGACGCTCTACTCCCATAACGCCGAGAAACGCTTCATTCCCGCTTCGGGCCAGAAGCTGGTGACCATGGGAGCGAGTCTTCACTACCTCGGCCCGAACTACCGGTTCGAGACTCGCTTCCTGATCGACGGACCGCTCGAGGACGGGATCGTAGAGGGCAATCTCTACATTCACGGGACCGGGGATCCGTCTCTCACGCGGCACGAGATGGACCACATCGCGCGAGCGCTCGCCGAGGCAGGACTTCGAGAGCTGCGCGGAAACATCGTCCTCGACGACAGTTTCTTCGACGACCGTCTCCGTGGGCCCGCCTCCTACGACAACATCTTGAAGAAGGGTCTGCCGATCCAGAGCGCGCTCTCCTACAACTTCAACCTTGTCGAGCTTCGAGCGCTTCCAAGTGAGCCCGGCTCGCGCGCCTCGCTGCACGACGGCGGTTACGGCTACTTCGACGTGCTCAATCGGGTGACGACCTCCACGAGGGGCCGTCCCTGGCTGCGGGTTCAAAAGCTTCGACGCGATCGTGTCGTCGTGCGCGGCCGAGTGATTCAAGGCGACGAGGAGGAGCATGTCGGGAGTTTCGTGGCTCCGGATCCCACGCGCTACTTTGCCTCCGCTTTCGCGGGCAAGCTCCGGGATGATGGAGTGGCCTTCAACGGCCAGGTCGTGAAAGGCCAGATCGCGGGCAAGGATCTTCGCGCGGTCTACGTGCACCGCTCGGCGCGGCTGATCGAGGTACTCGGCGCGCTTGGAAAGTACAGCAACAACTTTTCGGCCGAGCAGATGCTCAAGTCACTCGGAGCGCACCGTTGGGGCACGCCCGGCAGTTTCGAGTCCGGAGCGCGGGCGATCGGGGAGTATCTCGTCGGGCTGGGCTTTTCCAAGAACGACTTCCGTATCGACGATGGCTCGGGGCTTTCGTACGACAATAGCGTGACCGCGGCGGTCCTTACCAGAGTTCTCGAGGACATCTATCGCTCGCCCGAGTTGAGGACGGATTTCATCTGCTCTCTAGCGCTTGCGGGCGTCGATGGCACGTTGCGCAAACGATTCTTGAACGAGGACCATATGGGTCGTATCATGGCGAAGACAGGGAGCCTGGCGAATGTCAGCTCGCTTTCGGGATTTGCTTTTTCGGAGGTTCGGGGACCACTGGTCTTTTCGGTGATTACGAATGGCATCGGCCGACAGTACCGTGCGGATCATGTGGAAGACGAGATCGCCCGTGCGCTACTAGAGTACTAATAAGGCGTGACGGGTCATCCGGTCCGGTTGAAGGGTTTCATGGACGAATCGGACATCATTACAACAACTGAAGTCGACGATAGCCGAGAGCTTCTGGTTCCGCGTCATTGCACCCTTGCTGGTTTCACGGAAGCGACGGCTCGCGGCAATGGCCTGCATGTTGGCCGTTTGGAGCCCCTCACCAAACTCGCGGTCCGCACCCGCAATACCCTCTATGAGCTGACGGTCATCGAGCCGACGGATTGGAAAGTCCTCGTGCGCGGCGGGCGGTTCTTCCCACGAGAGACCTTCGCGTTTCTTTGCGGCTCTGGCTACGGCGGGACGCTTCTCAAAGTCGCGTGGATCGGGATCGGACTCTGCTGCGAGCTTTCGACCGAGGGCCAGCGCATCGTCACCTCGCCGGTACAGCGATTCGAGATTTTGGAGCACCCGCTTCCCGGACCTTTCTAGGCCGGTCGAGAGTGGTTTGCTAGCAAAAGCGCTCGAGCTCGGCGTCACCCTCCGACCCGGAACGCGTTCCGACCGCGCCTTCATCGAGCGTTTGGCGCGAGCGGTTCTCATGGCCTACGGAAGCTACGACCGCTACCTGATTGAGTGTCTCGAGGAGGAGGCCGTTTCCACCTGTGTGGCACTGCTCGAAAACGAGCCCGTTGGGTTCTACATGCTCACGGACTACGAGCACCCGGAACAGGGTCGTGGAAACCTTGCCGATCTGCTCGCGATCGCGGTCGACCCAGCGCATCAATCCTGTGGCATCGGACGGCGGCTTCTGCGCGGCGCTATCGACGAGGCACGGGCGATGGGGTCCTCCCCCCGGGAGATGTGGTTGTTCGTCGCTGAGGGAAACGCACGGGGCCAAAGACTCTTCGCCCGCCACCGGTTTCGATTTCGAGGCGGCGTGGGTGTTTATCCCGCTGGACAACGCGCACTCGCCATGGTCAAGACCCTGAGCTGATGAAACGCTACAGAGCTTACGACCCGCCCGAGTATCTGAACTGGCGTGCGGATCCGGAAGTGATGCAGGAGTTCCGCGCGCGACTCGCACAAGACCCCAGGCGTCGTGGCGTCTTGGCGGCACTGACACCCCTGAAGCATCTGGCCCTCTACAAGGGCCTCGTTCGAAATCGCCTTCACGACATCACTTTGAAGCGATGGGTGCGCCAGGGCATTATTTCGAAGGCATGGCTCGGCACGGGCGAGGAGGCGACGACGGTGGGAGCGGTTCTTGCTCTCGCGAGTGGCGACTCGGTCGGGCCGATGATCCGGAACGCGGGTGCGTACCACGAAATGGGCATGCCCGTCGCGGACATGTTGCGCGCCTACCTCGGTACGGCGGACTCGCCTAGCGGAGGGCGCGATCTGCACTTCGGCGACCTCTCCAAAGGCGTCATCGGACCCATCAGTATGGTCGGATCGCTCGTGCCCGTATGTGCCGGAGTAGCGCTCTCCTACAAGATTCAACAGAAGGAGAATGTGGCCGTCACGTGGGTAGGGGACGGAAGCACCAGGACGACAGCATTTCACGAAGGGATGGTCTGCGCGAAAGCGCTCTCGCTTCCGCTGCTCGTTTTCGTCCAAGACAACCACATTGCGCTCGGAACCCCTGTCGGAGCGCACGCCGCGACGGAGATGGAGAGCGTGGCCACGATTTACGCCGCGACACGCTACGTCTGCGACGGTAACAACGTCCTCGATGTCTATGGCACAACGACCCTGGCGGCCGAGCTATGTCGGCAGGGTAAGGGCCCCATCGTGATCACCGCGCGGACGTTTCGGATGGGCGGCCATGCGACGCACGACGAAGGCGAGTCGCGCCAAATCTTGAGACCACAACAGTTCGAGTATTGGGGAAAGCGCGATCCGATTGGCATGTATGAAACCTACCTCCAGGAATCCGATCTCGAGCGCTCTCCCCCACGATCCAATCGCGAGGCGTTGGAAGAGGCCGAGGCGGAGGTCGAGTCGGAAATCGCACAGGCCGAGCAAGACGCGCTCGCAAGCCGCGATAGTTCCGTACCGGATCCGGCCACCCAACGAAGCGGCGTTTTCGCTCGAACCTAGGAGGAGACCAGAGATTGTCGGACGTGTCATCGCCCTGGATTCGCGACGTTCATGACGCGGACTTCGAACAAGAAGTCCTCGGGCGCTCTCGGGAGACGCCGGTCCTCGTAGACTTCTGGGCTGAGTGGTGCGGACCGTGCCGAGTCCTTGGGCCGGTACTCGAGAAGCTCGCCGTCGAGGGCGGCGGACGGTTCCTGCTCGCGAAAGTCAACGTGGACGACGAGCCGCGCCACGCTCAAACCTTCGGGGTTCGTGGGATTCCGACCGTGATCGCCTTTCGAGACGGCGCAATTGCCTCGGAGTTCACAGGCGCTCTCCCCGAGAGCGCGATCCGTGAATTTCTCGAGAAAGTTTGCCCATCCGCCGCCGACGAGATCGTCGCCCGTGCCGAGACCCGTCGGCAGGAAGACGAGCGCGAGGCCGAAGCACTGTACCGTGAAGCGCTGAGCCTCAATGACAACCACGCCGGAGCCCGCGTCGGCCTCGCAGAGCTGAGCTTCGCCGCCGGACGAGTCGACGAAACCCGCGAGCTCCTAGCACCTCTCGCCCCGGGCGGAGCGCTCTCCGATCGCGTCGAGCAAGTGCTAGCCGCGCTGTCTCTCGCGGAGCTCGCGACGGACGTTTCCGAGGCCGAGCTTCTCGAGTCGTTGTCGCAGGCTCCCGGTCGCGGCGATCTGCACCTCCAGCTCGGCCGGCTTCGGGCATCCAAACAGCGCTTTCCGGAAGCCCTCGAGGACCTCTTGAAGGCTGCAGAAGCGGACCGCACGCTCGCTGAAGGCGAGGCCAAGGAGCTCATGGTCCAGATCTTCAACATCGTAGGTATCCGCAGCGAGCTCGCGGACGACTATCGGGCGAAGCTGGCCCGGTTGCTGTACTAGCAGTGCTAGCCGAGAGGCTTTCGGCTTGACGGCGGCACCGGACTGGGGCACAATGCTCGAAACGGAGTCGATGAAAGTGCTCGCGACGATCCATCCCACCACTGTCAGCGCTTTCTTCTTCTATTTTGGCGCCTAAGCGCCATACTAACTTTTTCTCCCAATACACATCACTACCCCAGGATGTTTGTATTTCATAGCCAGAGGAAAGAGTCATGAGCAAAGTCGAGACTCGAAAAAAAGGTAGCGGAGGTCGGGACGAGTCGAAGGAGCCCGCTTTGAAGTCGGTTCGAGAGGAAATCGATCGCGTCGATCGCGAGGTCTTGCGCTTGCTCGCGGAGCGGCGGGAGAAAAGCCTCGAAGCGGCCCATGCCAAAGAGTCACAACCGCACGGTTTGCGTGACGAGGCCCGCGAAGAGGCCCTTCTGGTCGCTCGGATTCAAGCGGGACGGGAGGTCGGACTCGATTCTCACTACGTCACCGGTATCTTCCAGGGCATTCTCGACGACTCTTTGCGAGTGCAACAGGAATACTTCCAAGCGAAGGCGAACGTGGACACTGCCGCGTTGCGGGTCGCTTTTCAGGGGGTCGAGGGAGCCTATAGCCATCTCGCAGCTCAGAAGCACTTCGCGCGAAGAGGCGGGAATGTGACCTTTGCCGGCCACGCTCGATTCAAGGACGCCGTCGACGTAGTCGAGCGAGGCAACGCGGATCTCGCGGTCCTTCCCATCGAGAACACGACGTCGGGAGGCATCACGGACGTCTACGACTTGCTGCTGCACACGGAGCTCTCCATCGTCGGAGAGGTGAAGCTGAAGATCGAGCACTGCCTCCTCGGGGTTGACTCGGCCCAGCTCTCGGATATACGAACTATCTACTGTCACCCACAGACGGTATTGCAGTGCAGCGATTTCATCGCGAAGCATCCGGAGTGCAAGGTCGAGTACTTCTCGGACACGGCGCTTTCGGGAAAGAAGGTCAAGGACGAGGCCGAGCGCTCGCAAGCGGCGATCGCGAGCGAAGAGGCCGCCAGGATCTTCGGTTTGAGCGTGATCGCGCGCCGCATTGCGAATCAGGAGGAGAACTACACGCGCTTCATTCTCGTTTCACGCAAAGCGGTACAGGTCGACCCTCGGATTCCCTGCAAGACGTCCATCGTCATGATGACCGGAAACCAGCCAGGCGCGCTTCTCGAAACTCTCCTTGTTTTTCGAAGCCATGGGATCAATCTGACGAAGCTCGAGTCACGGCCGATTCTCGAGAATCCATGGGAGGAGATGTTCTACGTGGATTTCGAGGGGAACCTCGCCGATGCGGACAAGCAGCGAGCGCTCGACGAGGTCACGCGTAAGACCCGCTTCATCAAAGTTCTCGGCTGCTACCCTTCACAAGACTTGCCGACCGTCCAGGTACACTCGGTTAGCTCTGCCGACGACTTGCAAGAGGAGCCGGATGTCGAGCCGGCGCTCCTGCCCGGTCCGGACAAGAGCAAACCGAGCGGCTATCGCCTCGCGAGCCGTGAGTACAAAGAAGAGGACACGCCCATCGACTTGAAGGATGTTCGCATTGGAGGGGACGACTTTCTCGTCATCGCTGGCCCCTGTGCGGTGGAGTCCCTCGAGCAGATCATGTCGTGTGCTCGAGAAGTCAAGGAGCATGGCGGAAGTATTCTTCGCGGCGGCTGCTTCAAACCCAGGACATCTCCTTACAGCTTCCAAGGTCTTGGATACGAAGGCGTGGACATGCTCGTGGAGGCGGGTCGGAAGTACGGGCTGCCAGTGGTGACCGAGGTCCTTTCGCCGGAGGACGTGCAACGCGTCGCGGAGAAGGCGGACATCCTTCAGGTCGGCGCTCGCAACATGCAGAACTTTACTCTTCTGTCGGAAGTGGGACGAGCGCGTCGACCTGTGATGTTGAAGCGGGGCATGAGCTCGTCTCTCGACGAGCTCTTGCAGGCTGCGGAGTACATTCTTGCGGGCGGCAACCAGCAAGTCTTTCTCTGCGAGCGGGGCATTCGGACCTTCGAAACGGCGACGCGCAATACCCTAGACCTCAGCGCAGTGCCGGTGCTGCGTAGTCGGACGCACCTGCCCGTCATCGTGGACCCCTCCCACGCCGCGGGGAAGCGCGATCTCGTCGCGCCCTTGGCTCTTGCGAGCAAGACGGTGGGAGCTCACGCCGTCATGGTCGAGATCCATCCCGAGCCGGAGAAAGCCCTGAGTGACGGACCGCAGGCGCTGTTGTTCCCGCAGTTCGAGGCACTCATGAAAAAGCTACTGAACGGGAAGCGCAAGTCCGCCGCACAACCTTGACACTAGGCTAGCGGCGTCCCTATGATTCGGGACCCTGCGAGCCATGGCTTACCGATACGAGGAGACGATCTCCTTCCACCCCTTCGTTCAGATCTCCTACGTTCTCATGATGGGCGTGTTCGCCCTGTCCCTCTTTCAAGGGCGTGGCGGGCCGTTTTGGGTTCCCATGGTCATAGGCTTCTTCCTGCTGTTGCTTCCGGTCGTCTTCGGCCGACTCGTGATCTCCGTCGACGAGGAGGCCCTGAGGGTGGTCTTCGGTTATGTCGGTTGGCCGGCGCAGCGCGTGCCCCTTTCCGAGATCGCGAGAGCACGCCCGATCGACTACCGTCCCATCTTGACTTTCGGTGGCTGGGGGATTCGTTTCGGCCGGTTCGAGGGCGAGAAGACCGGCGTCTATTCGGTTCGGGGAAAGCGAGGGGTGCTGCTCGAGCTCAATGAGTCGAGGCGTGTTTGCAGAGTCCGAACGACGAGATTCCTTCTCGGCAGCCAGGAGCCGGAGAGGCTCGTGGCCGCTATCGGGAAGAGGTGATAATGGCCGTCGTGAACAGAAGCAAAGGTTCCGCCCTACCTGCTCAGCTCGGCCTAGGGTTTTTGGCGGCCCTGATGGTCGCCGTTGGCTCCCTCGCGGCACAGCCCGGCTCGGTCGTGGACAATCTGTTGAGGCAGAAGATGGGGTTCTCGACTGCCGATTTGCGGGCGCTCGACGAAGGCTCTGTGGTGATTCGGAGCCTCGACACGCCCGTCCGCGAGGAACTTGCGCACGTCGGGGTGGTTTACGTCGACGCTCCGACCGAGCGATTTGTCGAGCGGTTCCGCGACATCGTGCGCTTCGAGCGTGGCCCCGGCATCCCCCAGATCGGGCGCTTCAGCAGTCCGCCGCGGCTCGAGGATCTGGAGTCGCTGACGCTACCCGCAACGGATGTCACGGCCTTGCGGGAGTGTCGTCCCGGCGACTGCGACGTGAAGCTCTCGGCAGCGGCGATGCACCGGTTCCGGAACGAAGTGGACTGGTCATCCCCGAGCGCGGCCCGCGAGGCCGACGAGGTCGCCCGCGAGATGATCCTCGAGCTGGTCCGCGCGTATCAGACGGACGGCAATGCTGCGCTCGGGCACTACGACGATGGCGACGAGCCGCTGCCCGTTGCGGAGCAGTTCCGCGCTCTCCTCAGAAGCGGCGACCCGCTGCCCGCTCCCGTGCCTGCGCTGCTTGGGTATCTCGATGACTACCCGCAGGGTCGTCCCCCCGGTGCCGAAGACTTCTTCTACTGGACGGTGGTCGATTTCGGCCTCAAACTGACCATCCGAGTCAACCATGTCACGATCTATCCGTTGCCTGCCATCCCGCCGTCGGGAGCCGCCTACGCGATTGCGATCAAGCAACTCTACGCGAGCCACTACTTCCACACCACGCTCGAGCTGCGCTTTCTCGTCGACGACGACCGTCGTTCCGGCCGGCGCGGTGCCTCTCTCATTTCGGTGACGCGATCGCGCAGCGACGGGATGACCGGCTTCAAGGGATGGCTCCTGCGGCCCATCATCAACCGCCGCTCACGCAACGCCGTACGTGGCTACCTAGCGCATGTGAAGCGACAGGTCGAGCGTCCCGCTCTGTCGGCGTTCTGAGGAGCGGACGGGCGACGACTTAGCTCTTCCGGCTGGCTTTGGCGGGGAAGTGGTTCAAACCAAGATTGTGTGCGGCCTTGTCGGTAAGATCGACGATCGCGGCCGCATTGATCCCCACGGCGATGACGATGGTCTCACTAATCTCTTCTCTAGAGGCGCCTTCCTTGAGGGCCTTTTTGATATGGCCTTCGATGCAACCGTCGCACTTCGCCACGAGTGAACAGCCAAGGGCAATAAGCTCCTGAGTCTTGGCGTCCAGGGCTTTCTTGTCCGAATAGTAGGTTTCCTTGTAGAACTGTGCGTAGATGTTCTTCAAGCGCGGCTCGATCATCGAGTAGGACGCCGGGCCCTGACGATCGCCCGGCTCGTAGTCGATGCCCGGAATGTGTGCTTCGTCCTTCTGAGCGGCGGCGTCCGAATCGTTCCCCATGAAACCAATCCTCCTGTCGCACTTGGTGAGCTCCCGGCTCCCTCCGTGTGGCCCGTATCATAGCACGCGTAGACTCGACCCAAGCCACTCGGAACCATATCGTAAAGAGGAGGTTAGCGTGATTGTTGCAACGCAGGCGAGGTGGTGAGACTATGTTGCTCGTGGCTGACCGACGCGTTCAACAGCTTTTCGACGAATACGCTGAGTACCATCGTCACCCGACCAACAAGCTCTGCCACTATATCGGAATTCCGCTGATCGTCTTCTCGCTGGTGGGATGCGTCTGGCAGCTTTCGCCCCCCGTAACCGTCGTGATCGCTGCCCTTGCAATCGGCTATCAACTCCGGATCAGCATTGGACTGGCGCTTGGATTTGCCGCATTCGTCGTCGTTTCCTTCGTACTGGCGCCGGGGCTTCCGTGGTCCGCCCTGTGGTTCGGCTTCGTGTTCGGTTGGGTCCTTCAGTTCATAGGGCACTTCATTTACGAGAAACGCTCGCCCGCGTTCTTCGAAAATCTTCAGCAGCTCCTCATCGGACCTCTCTGGATTCTCGGAACGCTAACAGAGAAGCGAGAGCGGGGGACGCGCTCTCGCGGTAGCGTTCCAGCCGGAGTCTCGGCGCAAAGGCGCTCCTGAGCTCGCCCTCATCCAGACAGTATTCCTTCGGAAAGTCTGGCAACTGCTCCCGGTGGCGGAGCGTAAAGGTCTCGTAGACGAGCGCGCCCCCTGTCCTGAGCGTATCGGAGATATGCGGCCATAGGGTGCGATCGAGAAAACGGAAGCAAACTACGACGTCGTAGCGGTCTCGGGGCAGGGGATATCGGGTCAGGTCGCAAGCAATGCACGCTACGTCCGGGCATCGGGAGCGCAGGTGGCGAAGAGCGAAAACGCTCCAGTCCAGCGCCTCCACGTTGAAGCCGTTCTCGGCAAGGAATACCGCGTTCGGACCGGAACCGGACGCGACGTCGAGAGCGCGGCCTTTCGGCAACGAGGCAAGCACTTCCTCGAGAAACGCCGACGGGCGCCGGGCGTAGGCCGCTTCGCGATATTTGAGATCCCACCCGTGCCGGTCCGTCATGTCAGTGACCGATACGATGCTCGAGCCAGCGCACCCGGCCGTCCAGAATCGCGTCCCGGATACGGCGCTCTCTCGTCGAGAGGGACGCTGAGGGCCCGCTTTTCACTTCGACGAAGACGACCTCCTGCAAGCAGCCCTCGCTGAGGCCATCGAAAACGACGAGGTCGACGGGCGTGCCCAGGAAGCGCACGTCCATCGGATTGAACGGAAACTTACCCAAGTAGGGAGCCAAATGCTCCGTCACCTTTCCCGTCACGACTGCGCGGCTCCGCTTGATGGCATCCGCACGAATATCGGTCTCGGTTCTCTGCCGCCATCTCTCGAGATCCCCCTCCGCATGGCGTTCGCGCCACACTTCGAACATTCTCTCCGCTCGTTCGCGCATCTCGAGACGAGACTGCACGAGGAGGAGCGCAAAAACCGCCGCGAGCACCCACGCGAGAACCTGCAGTAGTTGTGGTTCCATTATCTCCCGTCCTTCCGGCGCTGGTAGTAGCGTTGGGCCTTCGCGCGATTCCCGCACACCGACATGTCGCACCACTGGCGGGGTCGGTTGCGGCTCTTGTCGAGGAAGTGAACTAGTGTATGACAGTGACCTGCCCCCAGTCTTTGGTACACCGCCGAATCAAATTCTTGCCGAGATTCTGGCCTCTAGGCGACTCGACCACGAGCGAACTCAACCGGCGTAAGGTTGCCGAGTGAGCTGTGAGGTCGAATCGTGTTGTAGTCCTGGCGCCAATGTTCGATGATGCGCTGGGCGTCCGCCAGGGTGACGAACCAGTGCTGATTGAGACACTCGTCGCGGAACCGGCCGTTGAAACTTTCGACGAAAGCGTTCTGCGTCGGCTTGCCCGGTTCGATGAATCGAAGCTCGACACCCTTGTCATAGGCCCACGCATCGAGAACTCGACCCGTGAACTCGGGGCCGTTGTCGATCACGATTTGCTTCGGGTAACCCCGCAGCGCTGCGATCGCTTCTAGTACGTCCACGACGCCAACACCCGGGAGGGAGTACTCAGCGTCGCTAGCCAGAGCTTCTCGACTACAATCGTCGACCACGTCCAGAATCCGAAATCGTCGGCCATGCGCCAGCTGGTCACTCATGAAATCCATCGACCAGCGGTCGTTGACCTGCTTGGGCTCGACGAGCTTTTGCCGAGGATGGCGGCTCACACGCTTGCGCTTCTTGGGTCGCAGTTTCAGACCTTCCAGGCGGTACAGGCGGTAGATCCGCTTCGGGTTCACCTCATGGCCTTCTCGCCGTAGAAGTAGCCACAGGCGGCGGTAGCCGAACCGCGGGCGCTCCTCAGCAAGCTCCACGAGACGCTTGCGTACCTCACCACCATCAACTCCCCGACTCACGTACCGGCACGTCGAGAGGCCTAGCCCCAATGTCCTGCACGCTCGACGCTGACTGACCTCGTACTCGCCGACCAGCCACGTCGCAGCCTCTCGTTTCACGGCAGGACTCACCACTTTCTTGCGTTCACCGCCCTCAACATCTGGATGTCTAGCGCCTGGTCCGCCACCAGACGCTTCAAACGACGATTCTCGTCCTCGAGTTGCTTCAGGCGACGAGCCTCGCTCACGTCCATCCCGCCGTACTTCCTCCGCCACTTGTAGAACGTCGTGTTCGACATTCCGTGTTTACGGCAAAGCTCAGGCACAGCCGTTCCCGATTCCGCTTCACGCAGAATCCCGATGATCTGCTCTTCCGTGAATCGCTTCCTCTTCATGACCGCTCCTCTTCGCGGCCATTATCTCAGCTCCGATTCAACTCGGCTTTGTCCCAGTTTTTGGGGAGCACGTCAACAGTTAGAAGTGGCGACGATATCAAGCGCTGCTCGGGAAAATGTCCCTGGATTGAACTTGTGTTAGATTGTCCCGATTTTAGTTCGCTTTAATAAAGAGGGTCTACGCGGATTCGTGTGGGTTGAAGACGGCATTTCTGGGTAATGGCGGAAGGAATGCCGCCACGATCTTCAGCTTGAGATATTCCTCGTCGCGATAGCCGTAGGCGCGTCGTTGCAGCACACGGATTTTGTTGTTGACCCCTTCAACTAGGAGGCGCAGACGTTCCATCTCGGCCACCGCCTTGTCCGGCACAGCTTGCCCACATGCGTCGCAAAACGCTAGGTGTAGCGCGAGTTGTTCGCCAGCCAGTCCAGGTGTTCTACATGCACACCGCCGCACCCAGGACAGTTGACGCGCCAACGCTCGTATTCCAGATAGATCCGCCAGCCTGCCAACGACAGGTCGCGGACCCGGCACACTTGCTTGTCATAGCGCCCCCGGCACCGTTGCCCACAGTAAGAGCACACAGCTGTTTTTTTCGCCTCTTGAGCTGGATGACGCGGGCGTATCGGTCACCGAATAGACCCTTCAATCCGGCACACCACGAAACCTGGCAGCGCAAACAGCGAGCGGATCGACTGGGAATTTTTCACTCGGTTAGCCTATCCTAAAAATGGACCACTTTTCAGAACCTGATGAAGTACTCGATACCTTTTCCACACAATGAGTTACACTGTTTTTCCGTCAGGACTTACCCACACGAATCCGCGTAGACCCAATAAAGACAGGGGGTGCACTGTGGGAAAGATCAATCTCGCCAAGGTCGTTTTAGGCGGTCTCGTAGCCGGTCTCGTTATTAATGTCGGCGAATTCGTACTCAATGAGCCTATCCTCGGCGATCGATGGAAGGCCGCGATGGAGTCCCTCAATCGAGAGGCGATCGGAGGGCAGGCCATCGCCGTTTTCGTGGTTCTGGGATTCCTTCTCGGAATCGTCAGTGTCTACGTCTACGCGGCCATCCGACCGCGCTTCGGTACGGGGGCGAAAACCGCGGTGTGCGCGGGACTGCTCGTTTGGTCGCTCGCCTATCTCTACCCGATAGTCGGCATGATACCGGTGAAACTCTTTCCCACGAGCCTTGCCGTGACCGCGTTAGTGTGGGGGTTGGTCGAGAGCCCGCTCGCGACGGTTGTCGGCGCCTGGCTGTACAGCGAGGAATAGAGATCGAGCCGCTATTGATGAAGTCTAGTCGGCCGCGTATGGCTTGCCGCGGCCGGTTTCGCAGTATTGCTTGAGGCTCTCCAGGTAGTAGCCCCAGTTGTAGTTGTAGATTCCGTAGACCTCGTCGGATAGCTCCCTGGCGTAGTCTTGCGTGAAGGTGAGCTGCGTCCGTCCGTCGACGTCACCGAGTAGGTACGCGAAGGTGTTGTCCTTCCAGGGTTCGTGGCCGCTTTGCATTTCCATTCAACCCGTTCGTTGTCGTTCTTGGTCACCACTTCCATGACGGGATTGAAATCGTCCACGAACGTGAAGTGGATCTCATCGCCGACGTCTTCTGAAGCCTCGACTTTCGTGGACCACCAGGACGAAAGCCCCGCTTGCTTCGTAACCGCCCCGAACACTTTGTTCCGAGGAGCATCGATACTCACGACGTGAATGATTTTCTTCATGAGCGCTCATCCTTTCGATCTCGTTTCGCCATTCTCTTACGCCTCAACCGGCAGGTCGAGGGTTAAAGTTATCGAGGACGGGACTAATTCATTGAGGTAAACCCCCGGCTCTGCCGGGGTGACTCCCAGAGGTTTGACCGTGTAAGGAAGTAGGAAAGAAAGTCCTCCTTGGAAAGCGCGAACTTCCAAACAAGGAGGACTACCAAGGTGAAAGAATACAAGAGCCTATCCCACACACGATGGGACTGCAAATATCACGTTGTGTTCATCCCGAAGTACCGAAGGAAGAAGATGTATGGTGCAATCAGAACGCATCTGGGAAAGATTCTCCACGAGCTGGCGAAACAAAAAGAGGCCCGGATTCTGGAGGGCCACTTGATGTCGGACCACGTCCACATGTGCATCAGCATCCCACCGAAGTTTGCGGTGTTGAACGTGGTGGGGTTCATCAAAGGCAAGAGTGCGATCTCGGTGGCACGGAACTTCCGCGGACGCAGACGCAACTTCACCGGCGAAAGCTTCTGGGCACGCGGTTACTTCGTGTCGACCGTAGGCTTGGACGAAGAGATGGTCCGCAAGTACATTCGTGACCAAGAGCAGGAGGACCAACGTCTGGACCAGCTGAATATGGACTGGTCGGGCTCGTAGTTGGGGAGCAAGATCGACCCCTTTAGGGGGCTCATGAACAGCCCCTTCGAGGGGCTCTTATGAATAGGCCCCCGGCTTTGCCGGGGGTCACTTTAACTCGATATAACGACGGTAGGGAGGACTTGGGAGCGACGGTATGAGCATCATCAACGATCTATGGTTTGCGATGCGGTCGTTGGGTAGGGTCAAGGGACGGCGATCACGGTGGTCCTTACTCTGGCGCTCGGGATTGGCGTCAATGCGGCGATCTTCAGCGTCGTCCGGGGTGTTTTCCTGCGACCGCTCATCAATCGCGATGAAGATCGGCTCGTCTACATTCGCCAGAATGCGCCTGGCATTGGCGTGGAGAATGCCGCATTTTCCGTGCCGGAAATCCGGGACTTTCGCGAGCGCGTCGAGTCGGTGACCGCCTTCGGCGAGTTCTCCACCATCGACTTCACGATGGTCGGGCTGGGCGAGCCTCGTGTGGTTCGCGCCGGAGTCGTCGACGGGTCGTACTTCGACGTCATGGGACTCCGTCCGGTGTTGGGCCGGCTGCTTGGCTCGGCCGACGACGGGCCTCAGGCTGCGGGCGCCGTGGTGATCACCCATCGCTTCTGGACGACCGCTTTGCAAAGCGACGAATCGGTCATCGGAAAGACGGTGAGACTCGGGGACCGCTCGGGGACGATCGTGGGTGTCCTCGAGCCGTCCATCCCTTATCCCGCGCAAACCGAGATCATCGCGAACGTCGTGACGAGTCCCCACCATATGTCCGCGACCATGGAGGAGGGCCGCGTGCATCGGATGACCGAGCTCTTCGGCGGCTCGCCCCTGGCGCCGAGCTCGAAGCGGTCCGCGTCGAGCTGCGCGCGGTCCATGGCGCCATCCTGAAAGAATATCCGGAGGCCTATCCGGAGGAAGCCGACTTTCGAATCAACGCCGTGCGCTTGCGCGATCAGATCACCTCTCCGGCGAGAACCGTGCATCTCGTGCTCTTTGCCGCGTCGGCACTCGTCTTCATCATCTCGTGCTCGAACGTGGCGAACCTGATCCTGGCGCGCTCGGTCCGGCGCGAGGGCGAGCTCGCCATCCGCGCGTCGCTCGGCGCGAGCGCGTCCGCGCTACGTCGAACGCTTCTCGCCGAAAGCCTCGTTCTTTGTGGGACGAGTGCCGTCCTCGGCGTAGCCATCGCGCGACCGATGGTGGCCGTGCTCGCCCAATACGCCGCGCGCTTTTCGGTGCGCGCGCGGACGCGCGAGTTCGGTATCCGCCTCGCGAACGGCTCGGCGCCGCGGCACCTGCTGACTCACGTCCTTGGACAAGGCGCGGAGATTGCGTGCGCGGGCATCGTTGCAGGAGTCGCGGGGGGATTTGCTCTCGCACGGATCGCCGGCAGCTACATCCCGGACTTGAGCATTCCGGGAGCACTGCCTCTAGTCGCCGCCGCAACCATACTCGTCGGGGCGGCGATCCTGGCGTCGCTCGTGCCGGCTGCCCGCGCCTCGCGCGTCGACGTCATCCAAGCGTTGCGATCCGAGTGATTTCGGAGCGGGGGAGGGGCGAGGGTCCGAGGCCCAGTAGTCCCTTGCGACGAGGAAAAGAGAGAGACCGTTGTTCGTTGGTCCGCAGAAAACAGTCCGCTCCATCCGGGAGTTAGGCGACGCACTCATGCCACCGCAGCATCTGCACGATTCTCGAGCCGGCGACTAGGAGCGGCGCAACTGTGAGCAACACCCAAAGTAGCGTCGTGGAGAGAGAATAGTCGCTGGATAGGATGAGGAGCAACCAACGCATCGCCTGGATGGCACCGAGAAAAAGCGCCCCAAGCACTCCGAGGAACAGAGTACCTCTTGACCTCAGGCTCCTAGCGTCGAATAGTACAGCAACCCAAAGCGCCAACAACCCAACAACGACACAGAGCGCCGAAGCGATCTGCCAGAACACATCTGCTAGCGCGGCAGTCTGGTGACCGCCTCCGAAATCTAGATCTGCGGCGATCGCGAAGAAGGCGATGATGTTGCCGATCAATCCACCTGCTATGAATGGGAGAATCAAGACCGATGGAGGAAGGGGGCCCAAAATGATCTCGACGATCTTCCGCGTCGTGTTCGCTTCCTGTTTCACTGCTCAGATCTCGAAGCGCCGCCTAACGCTGGGATGAACTGCGAAGGGCGTCACCAAGTGCGGTCGCCGTTCGTTTGCTCGATCCCGTTGTCATACGACTCCTTCCAAGAAAGCAACAGCCTCTTCACAACCCAATATTCTCGCTTCCTCCATCGGCGTCGCGTGGTCATCGATGCGGGTCCTTACGGACGTGTCTGCCCTGAACGAGACCAATAGCTTCAGCGACTCGACATCGTTACGTGCCGCGGCAAGGTGTAGCGGCGTCCAATCGTTCACACCGTGCTCACTTGTCGACGCACCATGCTGCAGTAGCAGCTTTAGAATCTCGTATTTGTCTTCGCGTCTACTCTCTATGACAGACAGCAGAGGCGAATATCCCTCTTCGTCTACGAATGACAAGTCCACGCGCTTCGAAACCATCCACTCGATGCTGCGTCTTGAACCGCAATCAATGGCGTTCATGATCCACCGGCGGCCAAGGAAATCGTCCGTCCCTTCAGGAAAATCCTCCAATAGCGACGAGAGCTCGTCAAGATCAGCCTCCGAGCCGTCCTCAAGAAGGCCGGTAACGTACTCGAAGTCTCTTATCATCGGCTCGTCACCTTGATCCTTATTAACTAAGCCGGCGCCGATCGTCGGTTGCACCCGATGTTATACCGCGCTTACCCCGTTGGTTTGTCAGGAGCCCCCAGCGAAAGAATCGCAGCCGAGTCAGCCCCGCGGAACCCCCCTTTGGGGTTCCGTCGACCGATGCACATTCCCACCAAAAGCCTCGGCTCGCCTACGTCACATACAGTGCCCAGCCCCTGTTGAACACTTCGCTGAGGAAGAAGCCACTGATGAGCTCGGGATAGTCGCGATCGGGCCGGTACGAGATATATGCACTGGAACCGAAAGAATAGCGGAGCTCGTAGCCTAGGTCCGCACCACTGCGTTTGCCGAGGACCGGCTCGTTCCCACGTTCCTCGATCCTTGCGTACCGCGTTGTGCGGGTTGTCGGGCTTGCTTCGATTAAAACAACTGGGTCTACGCGGATTCGTGTGGGTAAGTCCTGACGGAAAAACAGTGTAACTCATTGTGTGGAAAAGGTATCGAGTACTTCATCAGGTGCTGAAAAGTGGTCCATTTTTAGGATAGGCTAACCGAGTGAAAAATTCCCAGTCGATCCGCTCGCTGTTTGCGCTGCCAGGTTTCGTGGTGTGCCGGATTGAAGGGTCTATTCGGTGACCGATACGCCCGCGTCATCCAGCTCAAGAGGCGAAAAAAACAGCTGTGTGCTCTTACTGTGGGCAACGGTGCCGGGGGCGCTATGACAAGCAAGTGTGCCGGGTCCGCGACCTGTCGTTGGCAGGCTGGCGGATCTATCTGGAATACGAGCGTTGGCGCGTCAACTGTCCTGGGTGCGGCGGTTTGCATGTAGAACACCTGGACTGGCTGGCGAACAACTCGCGCTACACCTAGCGTTTTGCGACGCATGTGGGCAAGCTGTGCCGGACAAGGCGGTGGCCGAGATGGAACGTCTGCGCCTCCTAGTTGAAGGGGTCAACAACAAAATCCGTGTGCTGCAACGACGCGCCTACGGCTATCGCGACGAGGAATATCTCAAGCTGAAGATCGTGGCGGCATTCCTTCCGCCATTACCCAGAAATGCCGTCTTCAACCCACACGAATCCGCGTAGACCCAAACAACTAAGGCGCAGTCTGACAAGTGCCGCGGCGATGGGTTAGACCGCACCCACGCGATCGGAGATGGCGGTTCGATCGTAGCCGCGCAGTGCCGCGCCGACCAGCAGGCACTGGGCAATGACGCACACAACGGCAAGTCGGTCCTTCCCCGTGTGGTGAACGCCGTCACCGGCAGCGAACAGGAGGATGATTACGGGCGTGAGTATCAGAGCAACTCCCATCATGAGATAAGCGAGTCTTGACAGAGATACGGGTGCCGCAGTTCGTGACAGGTTTCTTCGGGTCCACCACCACCAGATGCTAAGTAGCACCAGCGCTCCAAACAACAGTGGGCCGATAGCCGCCACGTTGATACGAACGCCCCAAGAATCACCGCGAACGCTCATCTCGGACCCGAAGCGAAGAACACCATAAATGAGAGAGAGGAACCAGCTCGCGTTGACGAGGATGAGTAGCGGCGCGAACGGTCGACGTCCTCCGGTGCTTCCAAGTACTACGGCGAGCCACGCCACCACTGCCGCAGCAAGAATGATGACCAACCCTGGACTTGTACCTTCGCCCAGAATACCGAAGAGTCCCCACTGATACCTCGGCTGTAGGATCGCCCGATAGATGATAAGGGTCGGTAGGGTGGCTGTGAACAGCAGCCAGCCGACGAGAAAACTCAGCAAGCGATCCCTCTCGACGTCCACTGGCTCCTCCATCCGTCGGGCTAACAGTTGAGTTGAGTGGCGGCACGACTACGTCGCTCCCGGAGGCAAAGTCCTAGCGTCGTGTCTTTCATCGCTGCACGTAGTCTCGGTGCCGTCCGCTCCAACTCATAGTCATGCCGCACCCTCCTCGTCTTCGAGAGTCAGTACAACTCGGCCCGCCCTCTGTGCCAACATCCTTGAGACAATCCGCTCCTTGAAATTAGTGTCGAGGGCGGAGGAGGATCATAGATGAGTACGTTGATTGAGAGAATGACGTCGGCGGGGTCGGAAGGAGCCCGTAGGGCGACTGGAGATCTCGCCGACCGTGGTGCTGCGGCGGGGGTCCGCGATCCCGAAGTGAGTGAGAAAGCGAAGCGCCGACGTTTCAGCGCTGAATACAAGCTGCGGATCGTTCGCGAGGCGGACGCCTGCAAGGGTGACGGTGATGTGGCGGCGCTTCTACGTCGCGAGGGACTGTACTCGTCGCATCTATTGAGTTGGCGTCGGCAACGGGACGAGATCGCCAAGGCGGGATTGACGTCGAGAAAGCGAGGTCGGAAGGCGAAGGCAGAGGCTCCACGGATCAAGGAGCTCGAGCGCGAGAACGCCCGACTCCAGCGCCGGCTGGCTCGGGTGGAAACGATGCTAGAGATCCAAAAAAAAGCCTCCGAGCTCCTGGGGATCTCCCTGAACCCGATCGACGACGACGAGAACGATTGATCGTGGCGGCCGAGGAGCTGGCGGGTCGGATTGGACAAACGGCGGAAGCTTGCGAGGCGCTGGGCGTGTCTCGTTCCACGTTGTATCGTCGACGCCGACCGGTGACGTCCAAGCCGAAGCGCCGTCCTCGGCCGCAGCGAGCCCTCGACACGACCGAGCGCGAGAGGGTCCTCAGTGCATTGCATTGCGAACGGTTCGTCGACAAGGCGCCGGCCCAGGTGTGGGCCACGCTTCTGGACGAGGGAATCTACCACTGTTCGATCCGCACGATGTACCGGATTCTGTCGGAGCACGGAGAGGTGCGTGAGCGCCGGAACCAGCTGCGGCATCCGAACTATCAGAAGCCGGAGCTCGTGGCGGAAGCGCCGAACCAGGTTTGGTCGTGGGACATAACGAAGCTGCGCGGCCCGGTCAAGTGGACCTACTTTTACCTCTACGTGATTCTCGACATCTTCTCCCGGTACGTGACCGGGTGGATGTTGGCTCGGCGAGAAAGCGCCGAGCTCGCCCGTCGTCTCATCAGCGAGAGCTGCCTCAAGCAGAACATCGAAGCCGACCAGCTCACCATCCACGCAGACCGCGGCAGCTCGATGCGAAGCAAGTCCGTCGCCTTGCTCCTGGCCGACCTCGGCATAACCAAGACGCACTCGCGGCCGTACGTCTCGAACGATAATCCCTACTCCGAGTCCCAGTTCAAGACGATGAAGTATTGCCCTGAATTCCCAAGCCGCTTTGGCTGTCTGGAAGACGGCCGCCTGTTCTGCGGCGGTTTCTTCGACTACTACAACAACGCGCACCGGCACTCGGGACTGGGGCTCATGACGCCGGCCGCCGTTCACTACGGTCGCGCCGACGAGCTCAACGCCGCCCGGCGCCAGGTCCTTCTCGAAGCTCATCGGGCTCACCCCGAGCGCTTCGTGCACGGAACACCTCAACCTCCGGTTTTGCCTCGTCAGGTCTGGATCAACCCGCCGCCCGAGAAAACGACGCCACAGGAGGCCCTAGGAGCCACTTTCTCGGGGCGCCCCATACCTGAGCTACCCCCGGATTCAAGCTATCCGGACGCGATCGCGTCGGAACCCAATCGCGACCGCACCGCGCTCACGCCCCGTCCTTCACTGATCGAGGCTCACTAAATGCAGCCTGCGGGTGTCTCAAAGTCGTTGACACGTTCCGTCGGGTGAAAGGCTACCTCGACGATGTGATCGATTCCTTCGGGCGCATAGGCAAGGATGCTTTCCACGATTTCGTCGGCAGGGAGGCCACCTGTAACGAACACGTGTTGAGCGCCCGCCCGCTGTGAGGTTGCCACATCGTGTTCGGAGCGCACCGATGCGATCGCAAGCGCTCCTGCGTGCCGGGCGAGGCCGATGGCGCACTGCCCAACGGCCCCAGCTCCACCCTGCACAAGGACGGCCCGCCCATGCACCGAGCCCCCCACATTTACGGCGCGATGCGCAGTGATGCCCGGGATTCCCAAGCATGCTCCCTGCTCGAACGAGATCCCATCCGGCAGGGGGATCGCCCGCTCAGCTGGGACCACGACATACTCCGCCGCAGTCCCGAACGCACGATAACTCTGCGCACCGAAGCACCACGCGCGCTCGCCTATGCGCGACGATGACACCTTGTTCGCCGACCTCCTCGATCACACCAGCCCCGTCGCTATGGGGAATGACACGCAAAAAAGGCATTCCAACGCCGAACGTTGTCCTGCCGCTTCTTCACGTCACCAGGATTGACACCCGAGGCGGTAACGCTGATGCGAACCTCACTCGGGCCAGGCACAGGTGTTGTCATCTCTCCTACTATGAGGACGTCGGACGGAGAGCCTTGTTGCTCGTACCAAGCAGCCTTCATGAACGCGTCTCAAGTACCCACTTGAAAGTCGGTAGAACGGGGCCGTTCAGGAGCGAGCGGCACCAATCCCGGGTTCTTCACAAACGCCGGTACCGATCGTCTGCTACAACGGCGTGTTAGACAGCTTGATACCAGAAAATAGCTCCGCCAAGAACATACAATACCCCCACGCCGATGAGGAGCGACCTCGTGAACGCCTTCTCTTTGCACCATGACCATTCGAGGTCGTTGCCGGCGAGTAGGACGACGTAGAACGTTAGTGGCAGCGGTGCTGCCAGTGCCCAGGCAACATGAGAAACCGGAAACGCGGCCCGGGTCAACGCGGCAATGAGCGGCAGCGCTAGAAATCCAGCCATTACGCGGTCGCCCAAGGCCGGGATGGCGCCATTGCTGGCTCCATGTAGGCGACCGTAGATTGCGCCGACGACGAGCAGCGTGGTAATCGCCGCAATGCCAGGGAGCAACTCTTTAGTCATCTGCGTATATCCCCGCAACGTGAAGTGACTAGGCGCCGCATAGGGTCGGACTGTCTAACGAGCCTGTAGAAAAAACCGATTCAGAATCGGCGAGAAGAGCCAGCGGCAGCACGAGATGCCAGATTTGTCGTGGTCAGGAACAACCCTCGCAGATTCATTCGTTTTGTTTGGTTCCGGTCTGTCGTCGGATTCATGTTCGTTGATTCAACACTAGGCCAATGCCCATCCGTATCGGTGGATCTTGGCGATATTGTGAATCATTGTCATGAGCCGCCACTGCCCATTGACCTTGTCCTTGCCTCGCAAGCTGAATCGCTTGATACCGATAGCCTCGGTGATGTGTCCGAACACTGGCTCGACGATCCCTAGGCGGTAGCTATAGACGTGGCGACCCCGGACGCTGTCGATCTTCCGCTTCATTTTCTCGATCGCACTGCTCCGCGCTTCACGCACCATGCCAAGTCGCATGTTGACTTGTCGTGACTTTGCCCGCTGGCTGTCCGACCTGAGGCAACGGCTTCTGAGCTCGCACTCATTGCAGTCGGACTCCCGAGCCTGAAACTGCATGAACTCGTTATTCTGGATCTTCACACGGGCACAGCGCAGCCACATCGACTTGCCCGCTGGGCACCGGCACGTTCGCTTCTTCAAGTCGTAGTCAAAATCCTCGACGGTGAAACGATTCTTCCCCGTCACTCGTGCTTGTAGCCGGTGACGCTCAGCGCTTGCGAAACGCTCATCGCGCGAGCGAAATGCTCGGTCCGCGACATAGCCGTCGATCTTCTCTTCCGCGAGGTACTCCATGTTCTTCTTATGGGTCTACGCGGATTCGTGTGGGTAAGTCCTGACGGAAAAACAGTGCAACTCATTGTGTGGAAAAGGTATCGAGTACTTCATCAGGTGCTGAAAAGTGGTCCATTTTTAGGATAGGCTAACCGAGTGAAAAATTCCCAGTCGATCCGCTCGCTGTTTGCGCTGCCAGGTTTCGTGGTGTGCCGGATTGAAGGGTCTATTCGGTGACCGATACGCCCGCGTCATCCAGCTCAAGAGGCGAAAAAAACAGCTGTGTGCTCTTACTGTGGGCAACGGTGCCGGGGGCGCTATGACAAGCAAGTGTGCCGGGTCCGCGACCTGTCGTTGGCAGGCTGGCGGATCTATCTGGAATACGAGCGTTGGCGCGTCAACTGTCCTGGGTGCGGCGGTTTGCATGTAGAACACCTGGACTGGCTGGCGAACAACTCGCGCTACACCTAGCGTTTTGCGACGCATGTGGGCAAGCTGTGCCGGACAAGGCGGTGGCCGAGATGGAACGTCTGCGCCTCCTAGTTGAAGGGGTCAACAACAAAATCCGTGTTCTGCAACGACGCGCCTACGGCTATCGCGACGAGGAATATCTCAAGCTGAAGATCGTGGCGGCATTCCTTCCGCCATTACCCAGAAATGCCGTCTTCAACCCACACGAATCCGCGTAGACCCCTTCTTATTATGGTAGCCGCTGTCCGCGATCACCTTCGCTTTGTCGAGAACGTCCTTTTTGGACCTGCCAGGGTTCAACGCCTTCCGGATCCCTGCCACCGCTGGCTTTAGCAACTGGTGTTCTTGCGGCTTGCCGTGTGCCTCGGCGTGAACGACCACTTGGTGCTTCGCATCCACGCCCGCCACGCCAATATAGCCCTGGATCACACCGTGGCTCGTCTTCATCTTGGCGCTTTCATTGTCCGTAATGTTGCTCTGGATCGGCGTGCCGCTCGTTCCTACTTTCTCATCGGTCTCTTCCAGGAAATCGCGGATCTTGCAGCTCGCTCTGCGCAGCGTCGCCACTTGGCGTTTCTCCCGCTCCACGACGTCATCATCCTGCTCTTCACGATCCGACGCGCGGTGCTTCTTCAGAATTCGCCTCACCGCACGATCGACCTTCTTCCGCTTCTTCCGAAGATCCGCTCGCGTTCCGCTCCATTCCTTCGATGCATTCGACGGTAGCTTGCACCCATCGATCGCAAACATTTCACGACCTATCAGACCCAACTCGTCGCAGATCAGAACTACCTGACGAAACAGCTTTCCTATCTCTTCGTGACAGCTCGAGACAAACTCCGCGATCGTCGTGAAGTGCGGTCGACTATCCGCCGACATCGCCATGAAAACCACGTTTTGCTCGCACATCGCTGCGATCTTCCGGCTGCTCGTGATTCCTCGCGAGTACGCCAGAAATACGATCTTCAGCAATATCGCTGGATCGTACGCTGGTCGACCTACGTCACCATTCGAGTAGCGATGATTGAAGATCCTCAAATCGAGCTCGTGCTCGATCAGATAACTCAGCGAATGCTCGAACGTCCCAGGAAGAATCTGCTGGTCGAAGGACACCGCCAGCAGCTTGCTCTGTCGGTAATCGTAATCCTTGAATCGTGGCATTTGCTTCGCCCTCGAATCGAATTAAACGATGACGACAGTCTATCGGATAACTCTGCTCGCGAAGCAGGTTTTTCTACAGCCTCAACGATACGCATCAGCTGCGGACGCCACAAGTGAGAAGTGGTGTTGGCGTCCGACGGCTTCATGCGACGGTTATACGGCCACCTCGCCGCGACGAAGCACATCACTGACCCACCTGTACCCCGGAAACGTGGTGAGCGGGAGTCCACGGTGACGATACCCTTGTTTCTTGGGGAGATCGAGGACCCAAGATAGGCAGTAGTTATGCTGAAAGGCGCTCCCGCGTTTTTGAGACGCCAACGCCGCACCTAACTCAGGGGTGCAACCGGATTTGAACGTGTGCATCAGCACACCAACGACCCCAGACGAACGAAGTTAACGGAGCCCGCATACCTTCGGAGGGAGTTGGTGTAGCTGAAGAACTCATCCAAAACGCACACGCTGGTTTGCGAGTCCACGCCGTCCGCTTCATGCAGAGCGACTGTGACTAGCGACCCCCAGTACGGTCGCCAGCCGACGAATCGGAAGCGGGATGAATCGAACGTTCGCGTCTCCGGAAACTCAAGTTCTTTAGCGGGAGAAAACCCTTGGTGACCCTGCCCGGGTTTTGTGGACACCAACCGAGGCGCGACAATGCGCCTGGAGGCGTCCATGGGAAAGCGACGACGAAGGAAGTTCACGGGGGAGTTCAAGAAGGAAGCGGTCCGGCTGTTCAAAGCGGGCGAGCGCAGCATCGGCCAGGTCGCTAAGGAACTGGACCTGACGGAATCAGCCCTTCGAAACTGGGTGAAACAATACGAGGTTGATCACGGTGAAGGTCCACGCGAGGCTCTGACGACGGCGGAACGTGATGAGCTCCGTTCGCTGCGACGTCGAGTACGCACGTTGGAGCAAGAGCGAGAAATATTAAAAAAGGCGGCGGCCTTCTTCGCGAAGGAAAGCGAATGAGATTCAAGTTCATTCACGCGGAGCGGGCCAACTATCCGGTGCGGGTGATGTGCCGAGTCCTGAGGGTATCGACCAGAGGCTACTACGCTCAGATGAAGCGCGCGCCCAGCAGGCGACAGTGTGAGGATGGGAAGCTGAAGCTGCGCATCCAAGCGATCCACGCCCATAGCCGTGGTACCTACGGCAGGGAGCGTGTACGTCGCCAGCTTGACGGGGAGAACGTCGAGGTGGGCAAGCAGCGAGTGGCACGGCTGATGCGTGAGATGGGCCTGCAGGGCCTGCCCAGCAAGCGTTTTCGCCGCACGACCGACAGCAAGCACGATCGCCCTATCGCGCCCAACGTGCTCGGCCGGCACTTCGAAGCCGAACGAGCGAACCAGTTCTGGGTGACGGACATAACCTTCATCCGGACTTGGGAAGGCTGGCTCTACTTGGCGGTCATCCTCGATCTGTTCTCGCGTCGTGTCGTCGGCTGGGCGATGCAGTCCCACCTGCGCGCAGAGCTTGCTCTCGAGGCGCTTCACATGGCCTTGGGGCGCCGTCTGCCTGGAAGTGGCTTGGTGCATCATTCAGACCGTGGTACTCAATACGCGGCTGCGACCTACCAGGCCGTGCTCGATGAGTACGGCATCGTGTGCTCGATGAGCCGCAAGGGTAATTGCTGGGACAACGCCGTGAGCGAAAGCTTCTTCGGTACGCTCAAGACCGAGCTCGTCAACCGGCGGAGCTGGCCAACCCGGCGGAGCGCCAAAGACGCCGTCGCCAGCTACATCGAAGGCTTCTACAACCCGCATCGACTTCACTCGTCGCTCGGCTACGTGAGCCCGATGCTGTTCGAGCAATTACACGCTCTTAAATCTGCTGATGCGAGATGATCAACCCGTCCACTTTTTCCGGGCAAGGTCATGGTGGCCAAAGCATCAACGAGGAAGTTCATCTGTTCTCGCGGTGTTCTTGGGTTCGGCTAACAGTCGGGATGAGCGGCGTGGCCAGCCGCATGGCTGCGGTACACCGCCGCACGAGGCCGCCCAACGGTTTTCATACTCATATGCTATCCAACGAGGATGCCACGACCGCTCGATCCCGTAGTTAGAAGGCATCCTTCAGTTTGAGTGCCTCGCACGGCCTCAAATGCCACCTGCCATCGGAATCTCGCTGAAGCGTAAGATATGTTGTGCCACAGCACCTGACAAATCTGCCATTTTGCCAGTCAACACCGGAGGGAGTTGTGGCCCCCAATGCTATCCGTAACGCATCTGCATTCCGAGGATCCGCTAAAACGGCCTCCATGGCCTCTTCTGCTTCCGAACACAGTGCTTTGATCTGACGACCTTCAGCCCGCGATACGTAGTCGATCATCACAGCTTTGTCCTCGAAAACGTGACGATCGAGTACGGGGAGTTCTGCTCCGGACGACAGCCTGATTGAATCGTGTCCCTCGCGGGGAGTACACAACTCTGGGTAGCAAGTTCTAGGGTCCATGTAGAGGGCGAGAACGAAGACGCCCCACGTGAACGCCGCGAGCAACGTGAAGTTCCGTATGGTCGACCACGTTGGGCGAATTGATAGCCACCTTCCGTGCTGACGAAGTGGTCTTCGCACTACTGTTGCCCTTCACGAAAACGCCTTTCAATGAAGCTCAAAGCCTTCTAACACTGGGGATCAGCTGCAAGGCGACCTACAGTGAAGATGGCACGCGCGTACGGCTCCTCAACCGCGGGCCACCCTTAGGGCCGCCGACAAAATAACTGTCTAGTTTTGAGCAGACTCTTCCTGTTTCAGGTCGTGATCGCGATATCGTCTGGCATCACGAGAGCCTGGCAAGCTCCCTAGAAACGGAACATTTGTAGGTCTTCAGCAACCAGCGCGTGTTTGACAAACGGTCCTCATTGTAGGAGGATTACGCCTATCAAGGAGCACTTCTCCTATTATGAGACCTACGAGCTATCAGTCTGAAGATCTCGACCGCCTGTTGAGGAAGCACAAAATAGCTACCCTCGATGATTTGAAGGCAGTGTTGGGTACCGATGTGGACTCGACCGTCTTCCGAAAGCTCAATGAGTTGGCGTATCGGACAAGCTACTCCCACCGTGGTAGCTACTACACGTTGGACGAGATCGCCCAGTTCGATCGAAAAGGTCTTTGGTCGTTGCGCTCAGTGTGGTTCTCGAAGTACGGGACGTTGCTTGCGACGGTAAAAGCGTTGGTCGCGGCCTGTGAGGCAGGCTACTACGTCGACGAGCTCGAGGACGTGGTGCAGGTTGACGTCAAGGCTCCTCTGTTGAAACTGGTCCGAGAGAAAAGATTGGCGCGCGAGCAGGTGTTCGGCCGATATCTGTATCTGGCCACCGATGTGAGCACGCGCAAGCAACAGCTCTCGGCCCGCCAGGTACATGAGGCGTCACCTTCCACGTTGGGCTGGGTCGGGGGAGTCCGCGTGCTCCCCGTGGAGTTGAAGGCTGCGATCGTTCTTTTCTACAGCCTGCTCGATGAAAAGCAGCGCCGTCTCTACGCGGGAGTCGAGGCCATGAAGCTCGGTCACGGTGGCGACCAACAGATTGCCGAACTGCTCGGGATGGGTCCGAGCACGGTAGCCAGAGGTCGTAGGGAATTGCTAATGAGAGATGTTGAGCTCGACGGAGTTCGGCGAAAGGGTGGCGGACGGCGCGCCGTGCAAAAAAAAGCCAGAAGTCATCGCCAAGATCGAAGAACTCATGAAGCACGACACCGCGGGCGATCCGATGACGGGAGTGAAATGGACGCGGCGGACCACCGACAAGATTGCTTGCGAGCTAAGAAGCCTCGGTGTGAACGTCAGCAGCAAAACCGTCGGTCGACTGCTCAAACAGCTCGGCTTCTCGTTGCGGGTGAACCACAAGAAGCTGTGCGGTGCCACGTCCGAAGATCGCGATACCCAATTCGCGTGTATCGCCGAACTGCGCGAGCGTTTTGCCGCAGCTGGTCATCCCATCATCAGCGTAGACACGAAGAAACGGGAGCTGGTGGGATTATTCAAAAACGGCGGGCAGGCCTGGAACCGCGAGCCGACTCTCGTCAAAGACCATGACTTCCGTTCCGAATCGAACGGCATCGCAATCCCCTACGGCGTCTACGATCTGCTCGCGAACCGCGGGACAGTGTTCATTGGTACCTCGTACAACACCCCGGACTTCGCCGTGAATGCCATCGAGAAGTGGTGGCGAACGGAAGGACGGCGACGCTATCCTGCAGCCCGTGACCTCGCGATATTGGCAGACGCCGGGGGCAGCAATGGCTATCGGTGTCGGGGTTGGAAGCACGGGCTTCAAACGCGGATTTGCAATCGCCACGACATCGCTATCACCATAGCCCACTGTCCGTCCGGTACATCCAAGTGGAATCCAGTGGAGCACCGTCTGTTCAGCGAGGTCAGCAAGAACTGGGCGGGCAGGCCTCTCGACAGCTACGAAACCATCCTCAAATACATCCGCACGACCACCACCTCTTCCGGTTTGCGAGTACGCGCACACCTTATCCGGCGTCGTTATCCGAAGGGCGTCAAAATCACTGACGAGCGGATGCAGGCGCTTTCCGTTACAAAGGACCAGACTCCACCCAAATGGAACTACACCATCCGACCGTCTTGAAAACGGGAACTTATTTTGTCGCCGGCCCTTAGCTCGCCTTGTCAGTTGCATCCCCTCGTTCGACGGCAGCCCTCCCACCAACTCTGAGGCCTCGCCGCGTCCGACGATTCGTTGCCGGCACGGCCACCGAGAAGCACTAGCATTCTGATTCGCCTGTTTGGGCGTCGCCCATGCTTCCTACGCTTCTTCTGAAGACGGAGAGCGCGGTCGAGTGACGTACCGAGTGATGACGGCGGCAGGTGCGAAGACACCAAAGGCGCCGACGAAAAACACGAGACCAACAAAGCCTGAAAGGAAGGCGTCTGTCGGGTTGGTAAGCACTAGTACGACAGCGCCAAGGACAGCTAGGGCGCCCCAAGTCGCTGCCGATGACTTCGCTGTGGCCGAGAGTATCGCGCTCGCCCCGGGATGCGGAAGAGCGTCTCCGTTCAGCGGCGGTAGGAAGTAGAGGTACACACGACCCTCAAGCAACGCGATCAAGAAAAGGATCAGGCTGAACCTCTCTGCCCACATCGAGGACGCTATGAGGATCCGTTCCCCCAGCGACAGGAGCAGACGATCGTCAGGGGAGAGCCGGCGCTCCCACGCGATCGAGAGTATGAGGTTGCGAACCGACCAGAGAAGGCTCACGACAATCACCGTTGCAAGACCGGCGGTCAGAATCTCTCGCGTTCTCCGAGTCACATAAAGGCCGTTCCTCTGTACAGAGCGTCCGTCGAACAGCTGGGTTCAGCGGCGGGCGCCACGATATGGATCCGCGCCCCTCCGCTGCAACGCATTGTTAGGCGGCGCCTCGATTACCTGTAAGAACCCAAATGTATCGAAAGCCTGCACGTACTACTCCGACTTCAGACGCTCCTTCATATCAGTGTATGCGGTTTCGATTAGCTTCATCAGAGCCCTGGCATCGACGTCACCTTGGGGCCTGAGTTTCACGTGGCGCATGAACTTGCCAGTGCCTTCCAACAGGCCATCTGGATCGGCAATCTCAGCGCCGCGGAAGAACCCAACATTGACGTGAGCTTTGAAGGCGTTGACATAAGCGAATGCCGCGTCAGCTACACACACCGTAGGATGGCCGTCATGCAACAACTCTCGAACATCGTCTCCGCAGTCGCGCATGGCCTCAAACCAGCGCTGCGCGATTGCCCCCAATTCACCCGCATGCTCAAGCATCCAGACCTCGATAGCTGGATCTCGCCTGACCGCACTTGAAAACCGGAAGAGTTGGCTCATGCCGATTTCATTCCCCGGGTGGACCACAAAGCTGAAATTTCAGCTCTCGCGGCCTCGCGCCGCCTAACTAATAATTGTGCGGGACCTTCGAGTTCCTCAATGTAGCCACGTAGCACCGCTTGACCCTCTGACGACACATAGCTGCGCAGCAGTTTCGCGGACTCTGACGACAAGAACTCCTTTGACGTCTCTACCAGGAACTCTTCATTTATTCCGGCGCAGCGCTGCCGTACCTCGTCAAGCCACGGATCCGCAATTGGCACGCATACGAAGTCGTCCCACACAAAGTCGGAAACCGTGCCGTCCAACATCGCTCGTATAATCGACGCCACCTCGGAGCGTTCGCGTCTCACCGGACGCTCAAACGGTAGCAGAACAAGCTTCAATAGGATGAACACGGGCAGTAGGATGATGCCGACAAGCGGCTCCAGAATACGACGCCATCCCGCCCGTTCCGCGTCGTGTTCGTCATCCGTGTGAGTCAAGGATAATCTGACCATGAGCCCGTATAACAGCAGCGATGAGCGGCGGCGGGGCCTTGCCCTCGCTGGCTCCAACTGCCCCATGTCTTATTTTTCGACGAAGCCTCGCGCCGTCCGCTCCAACGCATCGTTGGGCGTCCACCAAGCGCACGTCAATTCTCGCGTTGGTTCAAAGGCTCGCGACTGAACCAGCGAAAGTACAGGGAGAAGCTAGCCAACCTCGGGACACATCCTGTTCTCGGAATTGTTCCGTGGAAAAAGAACGGCGCCCTCCGCTCCGTCATCAGGATATCAGATCAGGCGGCAACCTCCGCGTGTTCGAGAACCTCGCTCAGACGTTGGTAGCCGTCGATGCGTCGTAGTTGAATCTGGCCAGAGGCGATAAGCCCAAACAGCAAAGCGACCGCGGACTCCTCGCTGGAGAACGACGCTTGGGTTTTCGTCCGGCGTCGAAACTCGCGGTTGAGATTCTCCAGAGCATTGGTCGTTCGAATCGATTTCCACATGGCACGAGGGAATTCATAGAAGGTCAGCAGCTGATTACCGGCCTCCTCTAGGCTTCGGACGACGGCCGGCGCGAGAGGCGTCCACTTGGCGACGAGCTCGTCATAGGCTTTGCGAGCATCGATCCCGTTCTTGGCGTAGACGATCCGGTTGTAGTCACGCCGGAGCTCACGGCGTGCGTGCGCCGGGCAATGTTGGAGCAAGTTGGCGCGCTTGTGCTCGGTACATCGCTGCAACCGGCACCCCGGCCACTTCTCCAGCGCTTTCGTCAGCCCCTTGTGGCCGTCGCTGATCACTAGCTTGGGAGCCCGGAGTCCTCGAGCCTGGAGTCCCTCCAGCACGGAGCCCCAATGCGTCGAGGCTTCGCTCACCGCCAGACGCAATGACAACAGACGTTTCTGCCCGTCTGGCGCGACCCCGAGCGCGACCAGTACGGGTACGCTGATCACACGTTTCGCCATCCGCACTTTCAGGTGGAAGCCGTCCAGGTAAACGATCGCGTAGACCTCCTCGCTGAGAGCACGGTTCTGCCATTCCTCGAAGCGCTCCTTCAGCCGGCTAACCACGCGAGACACCGCGCTCTTCGATTAGGTGCTCCTCACCGAGCAGTGGTTTCAGCGCTTTGCGGATCCGGCGGCTATTCGCGCCCGACAAGTAGGTCCCCAAGATCGCCTCGTCGACCTCACGAGTCCGGCGCGCGTACCGGGGCAACAGCTCGCTCCTGAACTCTGTCGTTTCTCCCGTTTCCTCGTCTCGCACGCGGGCTCGTGGCACCCGGAGCTCGCGAGTTCCCACCGACGTCGTCACGCGACGGGTTTCGGCTCCGTTGCGATATCCACGGCGGTCTTCCGCACGCTCGTAGCTACCACACCCCAGCGCTTGGTCAACTTCTTCCTCGAGCACGACCTCGATTGCCTCCAGTACCCGCTTACGCAGCCGAAGTTGGACGAACTCCCAATACTCGCTTACAGACTCCTTCGATATGGTGGTAGGCTTCTTCATGGCGTAATCCTCCTCCTCGCCTTTCCAGGCGTGGTTTGGTTTTTCTGGGTCAACGCGGATTCGTGTGGGTTGAAGACGGCATTTCTGGGTAATGGCGGAAGGAATGCCGCCACGATCTTCAGCTTGAGATATTCCTCGTCGCGATAGCCGTAGGCGCGTCGTTGCAGCACACGGATTTTGTTGTTGACCCCTTCAACTAGGAGGCGCAGACGTTCCATCTCGGCCACCGCCTTGTCCGGCACAGCTTGCCCACATGCGTCGCAAAACGCTAGGTGTAGCGCGAGTTGTTCGCCAGCCAGTCCAGGTGACCTTGCCCGGGAAAAGTGGACGGGTTGATCATCTCGCATCAGCAGATTTAAGAGCGTGTAATTGCTCGAACAGCATCGGGGGATGTCCCGCCGGATGTTGAATTTGGGGTAGCGGCGGCTCCTTGGCCGGCCTAAGAATAGGTCTGCCAAACCAACCGTCTCCAGAGGGGGACAAGGAGCCACCATGCCAAGGAAATCAAAGAAGCCAGTAAGAAAGCAAACGCACTCGCCTACGGGCAAGGTAGTTGGCCAAGTCGGTCAGATACTGCTACCGATGATAGCTGGGATCGCGGCCACGAAGGCGGACCTGACGGAATGGGTGTACGAGCAAGGACTGACCGCATTGCACCTACTCCTGAGAGAGGACGCGGAGAAGATCGCGGGGCCGAAGGGCAAGCACGAGAAGGAGCGAACTCATAACCACTGGGGGAGCACGGATGGGGAGCTGAGCTTCGGCGGTCGTCGAATCCAAGTGTCGCGACCTCGAGTTCGTTCGAAGTCGGGCGAGGAGGCGTCGCTTCCACACTTCGAAGCCTTCCGCGAAGAAGACCCGCTTCCGGAGCGAGTGCTGAACCAGATCTTGGTGGGGGTATCGACCCGAAATTACGAATCGAGTCTGGACAAACCCTCGGCGAAGTTGAAGTCTCGTGGCACGAGCAAGAGTGCCGCCAGCCGTCACCTCGTGAGCCAGACGACTAAGAAGCTCGAGGAATACCTATCTCGGAGGCTAGAGGAGTTCGAGCTTGCGGCACTAATGATGGATGGCCTTGAGGTGGCCGGACAGACCGTCGTCGTAACTCTCGGTATCACAATAGATGGAACGAAGGTGCCCTTGGGTATATGGCTGGGCTCGACGGAGAACTCTCGGGTGTGCACCGCGATGTTGCAGAACCTTCTCGAGCTGGGATTGCGGGTCGACGAATCGATTCTCTGCGTAGTGGACGGAGGCAAAGGGATCCGCAAAGCACTCGTCGACGTTTTGGGGGATCTCGCGGTTATCCAAAGATGCCAGCTCCACAAACTCCGAAATCTACGCTCGTACCTTCCCAAGTCCCGTCACGCCTACGTGCTCCAGACAATGAAGGAAGCGTACAAATGCAAGAGTGCCGACAAGGCGCGCAAGCGACTTCAGGCATTGGTGTCGTGGCTCGAGCGAAACGGCTACGACGAAGCTGCCGGAAGCCTTCGAGAAGGGATGGAAGAGACCCTCACGGTTGTGAAGCTCGCTCTACCCGAGTTACTTCGCAAATCTCTGGCCACGACAAACGCCATCGAGAATCTCAACGGCACCATCCGCAGAGTCTCGAGAAACGTCAAGCGGTGGAAGAGTCCTTCCATGATTCGCCGATGGACCGCTCTCGGCGTCGTCACGGCGGAGAAAAAGTTTCACCGTATCAAAGGCTATCGCCATATGGGCGCTCTCGTTCACGCGCTTAGAAGCAAACAGAAATCTCTTGACAGCGATGAGGTTGCTGCCTAAGAGTATTCACAGGTGCCGCCGCTACCCGACCAAATTCAACAGCGGCCGGGACATCCCCGAAAGATCGATGAGTCATGTCACAATCCTCTCACTTAGCTGACACCGCTCGACGCAAGCCTATCGTTGGGGACGCCGTCAATGAACCCCTCGGGGAAATGCGATCAGCCGGATCTGATATTGAATGAAGCGAGACCCTCCGTTGCGGAAACTCTGGTGGAGCGCCGCGCAGAAGTTAGCACGCATTCTTACCTTTTTCATCAAAAAAGTATGATTGTGCCCGGAAGCCAAGGCTGGCTGGGTTAGAATCGCCTCCTCGCAGGAGGTCCTTTAGCTCTCGAGGTGGCCTACGAAGCCGAGTTTACGGAAGACGGACAGCTGATCCGTCCCGACAACTGGGCTTATTTCAGTACCATGATTGGCGCACGGGAGAGTGACTACCCTGAAACCATGGCCGCCCTCCCGACGGAAGCCTGTAATTCTTGTCATGAAGCAAATGGCGCCGAGGACTAGGTGTTCACTCAGTTCTATCCGGTTCTCAGGGCTGCGAAGCCGTAGGCAAAGACTGTGTGTGCGTAGTGTGGGCGCCGGGCGTGTCACACCCCGCAACGGTTCTGATCGAACGCTGCCAAGGACTCCCTTTTTCGCGGTCGTGACCGATGATAAAGTCCTCTTGGTTGTTAGGTGCATGAAGTATCGTGACTCCGTTTCGGAATCAGGGGGTCGCAGGTTCTAATCCTGCCGCCCCGACCAATAAGATCAATAGTTTATTGGCTAGCGATTCGGATCGTAACCCGTTCAGGCTTTCTTGAACCCAATCGACCGCAACCGCTCCTCGAACGGACGAAACTTCGCGCGATCTTCGGGCTCCACGTTCTCGAAGTCGCGATGGAAAATTCGGACCGTACGCGTGATCTGGGGAAGGCCTTCCCCGCGCAAGAACTTGACCGCGCGTCGATAGGGCACGATCTCGAAGCGAGCTTTCTTTGAATCCTTGGGAACGAGAACATCGACCAGCTCGGTTGGCTTTCCCTTAATCTCATCCGCTTTCGCCCGCAACTGAGGTGTCGACGCGCCCTTCCAAGGGAGCTCTGCGCGCAAGTCGAGCTCGAAGCCGACCTCGGTTCGGTCGCCATCTTTAAGCTCGACGATCGGCGCGATTTCGTAAGAGCAGCGGTTATCCACGACCCAAGCCGACAGCTCGGGCGCAACATCTGACATCGCGTGGCTCCTTGGTGATTCCGGCTAGCGAGTGCAGGCATTCTTTCCTGACTCGCGTGACACTCTATCACTCCGGTCTCTGATGCCTAAGGACGAGCCCATCGAAAGCCCGCGTGGCCCCCTCGGGCCCGTCCTTCAGCTCTTAGCCACCTTTGCCCTCTCGACGCATGAAGGGCCAGATTTGTCAGCCGAGCTTCGACTTCCACTCCGTGAGCTGTTTCGTGGCGATCTCGCGACCCCCCAGACCGAAAGCAATCGCGAAGGCGACGGCGAAGGCACCAAGGACCAGACCGAAAGCGAGCTCGATGATCTCGTTCGCAAGCCCCATCTGCCTGAGCGCGATGGCGATCGCGAGACCGATGACGGCGATCCGCGCGAATTGAGCGAGAAGCTCCGCCTGCGCGCTCGCGCTGGTACGGATCGCGCCGGCCGCGAGGTTGGCGAGAAATAGTCCCACGCCGAACACCACGACACCGAGGATGACTTGCGCGGCGAAACCGAGCAGCCCCGACAGCAGCGACGCTAGATTGGAGAAACCGAGAAGCCCCGCGGCCTCGATCGAGGCGAACAGCATGATCGCCGCCAAGAGCAGCGTTCCCGCCAACTCGGAGGGTTTCCGCTCCGTCGTATTGGCCTCGGTGCGCGCGAGCCCGAGCTTCTGGAGGATCGAGTCGAAGCCCGCACCCGCGAGGACGCTCGAAATGAGCGTAGCCGCGACCCGCCCCACAAAGAGTGCCAAAGTGAGCAGGATCCCGGCGGCAAAGAGCAAAGGAACGGCTTCCATGATGTTGCCGAGCATGTCGCTCGCGGGTCGAGTCACCGCGTCGAGCTCGAGTGCGTTTAGTGAGGAGAGCAGCACGTTGAACAGGATGAAGACATAGACCACCAGGCCCAGGAGGCCCGAGAGCTTCTTGGTGCCGAGCGCCGTCCCCAGGCCGAGCCGCTCACCCAACTTGTCCGCGCCCACCGCGGACAGGACGTTGGTCACGATCCGCTGGACCACACGCGCGACGAACCAGCCCACCGCGAGGATCACACCAGCGCCGAGCACGTTGGGCAGAAACGTAAGCAGCCGGTCGACCATCGATTGCACCGGTTCCAGCAGACCCTGGAGCCCGAGCACGCCGAGAATGTTCGGCAGGAACAGCAGGAATACGAGGTAGTAGATCCCATCTCCGAGAGTTTTGCCGAGCGAAGCGGTCGACTCCGCTTTTTTCTCGATCCCGGCTTCGTCGCTGACTTTCTCGTCCAGACGCCAGCGGGACGCGGCCATCGTCGTGCCGCGGCGAGCGATCGTCGCGACCAGCCAAGCCACCGCGGTGAGCACCGCGCCGCCGAGAAGCTGGGGAGCGTAGCCGAAGAGCTTGTTCAACAGGGCGAGAATCGGCTCGCTGACGACGTTGAGCTCCAGCGTGTTGAAGAAAAGCACCAACGTGAACAGCAGCAGCGTGTAGTAGAAGACCTTTCCGACCCAGGCTTCGACATGGACGTCCTTGGCGCGGTCGCCGGCGACCCATTCCGCCAGTCGATTGTCGATGGTGGTTTTTCCGAGCGCCTTGGTGACGGCCCAGGCCACGAAGCGCGCGACCAGGAAACCCACCAGGAGCACGACGAGCGAGAGGACGACGCGCGCCACCTGAGGCCCGAAAAGCTCCAGAAGCCGCGGCACGAGAGACTGCAAAGATTCCATTTGTTAACCCTCCTTCAGGAACAAAGAAAACGGATACCGGACACCTTTGAACACACTCTGCCGGAAAAGTCACGTCTCTTTATCGTCGAGTGTGCGACTTCTCGCGCCGGTCCCTGGCTTGGACCCTGACGGGAAAGATGAATCAGCCGGCGACCTCACCCCGCTCCATCATTCTCTCTTTGACATGCGGTTGAAGCGTCAAGCGATCACTCCCTGAGTGGCAAGTCCGGAACTCTATTCGGCCACCAATTGTTCGCGCAAGTGATCGCGCAACTCCGTCCAGGCAGAGTTGTCACGTGCCGAGGCCTTCGTGCAGGCTGCAATGAGCCAGTTCCGGTAGGACGTCACTTTTCCGAGATCCGATACAAGTAGCGATAGCCTCGGAGGTACATCTCGTCCTCGAAAAACGCGGGGGAGGCGTCGAAGCCATCGTCGAGAGAGTTTCGCGCCAAGATCTCGAGCTTGGGACCGTTCTCGAGAACGAGCGCGTTGCCGTCCCGTCCGAGAATGATCACCTTTCCGGCAACGCCCACGGGGGACGCGTAGATCTCGAAGATCCCCTCCAGGCGCACCGGTCCGTAGTGTGATTGACCCGTTTCTGGATCGACAGCGGTGATGATGCCGGAGTTGCTCTTCACGAGATAGAAGATGTCCTCGTAGAGAAGCGGTGACGGTACATAAGGCGTATCGCGGTCGATCTGCCACAAAATCGCGGGAGTTCCCGTAATGTCTCCTTTGGCATCCGCCAAGCGGACGGCCATGGCAGCGTTGCCGCGGTAACCGCTCGTCACATAGACGATACCCTCGCGTTCGATGGCGGAGGGGATCGCGTTCATCGTGAGCCCTGGGCCATGCCACACGGGGTCTCCTGTCTCGAGGTCGTAGCTGATCACCCTCTTCTTGCCCGTGGTGATGACCTGAAGCCGGCCGTCGTGCTCCACGACGAGAGGTGTTCCCCACGACGAGACTTCATCCCGGTTCCTTCGCCATCGCTCCTCGCCGTTGTTCTTATCGAATGCGGCGATGAACGACTGCCGTTCGTCGTCCCATTGAACGACGATGGTGTCACCGTGAAGTGCTGGTGTTGCGCCTTCGCCGAAGCCGTTGCGGGTGTACATGTCGCCGAGGTCCTTGCTCCAGTTCAGATTGCCGGCCATGTCGTAGCAGTAGAGACCCCAAGAGCCGAAGTAGGCAAGGAGGACCTCGCCGTCGGTCGTGGCCGAAGAGGACGCGAAGCTGTTGTTCCGCTGCTTCCCGTCGTGCGGGACCGCCTTCGTCGCCGTGCGCTCCCAGAGCACGCTTCCATCCGCGCGCTTCATGGCGAGCATCTTGTACTCCTGCTCAACCGACGACGGCGCAGCTCCACGTTCGCGCGGACGTCCCCGGCTTCGACCTTCCTGCGCATCCGGGTTCCGGTGCGCAGGTAGAGGCGGGACCGATCCATCGGTGGGGATCGCCGTGAGCACATACAGGAGGTCACCCCAGATGATGGGCGTCGAGGAGCCGTGTCCGGGCACCGCGACCTTCCATTTGACGTTCTTGCTCTCGTTCCACTCCATGGGTGGGTTGCTGTCGCGTGCGATCCCGTCCATCCGCGGGCCACGCCAGCGAGTCCAACGGTCCTCGGGCGATGCCCAGGTCGCGATGAAGCACAAACAGACAGCAACAGTTGCTCTACGCATCAATGCAAAACCTCCGGGAACGATTCTAGTCCGATTTCCCGCCCGCCCTCATGACGCCGTCCCAGCGGGGCGCCTCGTCGAGGTGAATGTCCAGCTGATCCAGCAGCCGCATCACTGTCTGGTCGACAATCTCGTCGATGGTCTGTGGTCGGTGGTAGAACGCAGGCATCGGAGGCGAGATCACGACTCCCATCCGCGCGAGCTTCAGCATGTTCTCGAGATGCACTTCGTTGAGCGGCGCTTCCCGCACGGCCAGGACGAGCTTCCGACGTTCCTTCAGAATCACGTCCGCGGCCCGGTGAACGAGGTTGTCGCTCACTCCGTTCGCAATCGCGGCAAGCGTTCTCGTACTACAGGGGGCTACGATCATGCCCGACGTGCGAAACGAGCCGCTCGATATCTTGTTTCCCTGGTCGTTCTGGGCGCAGGTGTGGCTCGCCATGCTCTCCACCTGTTCAACACTATAGGGCGTCTCGTGAACGAGGGTACGTGCACCCCACTTGCTCATGACGAAGTAGCTCTCGACGTCCGCCTGGCGAAGCATTTGAAGAGCCCGGACACCGTAGATGGTTCCCGTCGCGCCCGTGATGGCGACGATGATTCGGCGTGGTGTGAGTTCGGGCATATTTGCGAATCGGCTCGGGCGTGCTCCTCGGACCTTCGACCCTCGCCTCCTCTCCCGTTCCCGGGAGAGGAGGGTCTCACGGTTTGCGTTACTGTGCGCTCGGGATGGGAACGCGCGAGCGATGGGCGCCGATAAGCCACGTGCCCTCTTGCTTCACCATCACGATGGTCGTCAGGCCCGACAACGTGGTCCCGCCCGAGAGCTCGTAGGTATTGTCACTGACGCAAGTGTTCTCGCTAACGCAGCGAATCTCGGGCTCGCCGATGCTGAGCGTCGCTCCGGCGAGGGCACCCGCCTTCAGCTCTGTCAGGTAGCTCTCGATCTCCGCCCGTCCTCTGGCCATGTGACCGCTCGAGCCGAGGAGGTCCCCGTCCTCGGTGTAGAGCGCCGCAACCGAAGCCATGTCGCCGTTGTTCCAGCCTTCGATCCACTTCTGGGCCAGAGCGGCCGAAGCGTCTTCGGGAGTGTCCTGCGCGAAGCTCGAAGAGGCGAGCGTCGCGGCACAGAGTAGCGTTCCGACTTTCAATAGGTATCGCATCACGACCTCCCTTTAGCTTTCGAGCGGAGCAGGCAGGGGCACCATCGCGCGGACACACCCGAGTGTCCACGTGCCGCCCTCCTTGACCCTGATGTTGCTGAATAGACCCCTCAGGGGATCGGCTGCCGCCCCATCAGGCCCGGTGATTCCAGTGATCTCGAACGAGCCGTCCATCATGGCGACCGACGGCTCCAGAAACCGAACCGAATCGGTCGTGATCGAGATCTGGGTCCCTTTGAAGAAACCCTCTAAGTCCTCGGCGAGCGCAGCCTGAATTTCGGCTCGGCCCTTGAGGAACCGACCATCGACTCCAACGGAATCCCTGTCGGAAGCGTAGAGGTTCGCGACCGCGGCCGCATCGCCGTCGGCCCAGGCCGAAGCGTAGCTGTCGCCGATAGCACGAATCGCCGCCTCGTCGTCAGCGGCAGTCGTTGCTTCGGCGGCCGGCTCGCCGGTGGTCTCCGGTTCTCCTGCCGGCTGGCAGCCCGCAAGGCTAAGGATCCCAGCGGCTAAGCAGTACGCGATCAGCATCGGAATGGATATTGCTCGCATCGTCTTACTCTCCGTATCTTAAAATGGCGCGCTTTCTCCCTCGTGCGACCACGAGGTGAAGGCCGAAGTGGCCCAGTGATGAGGTAAGACCCTAGACCTCGGAGCCGGCCAAAGTCAAGGGGCCCGGCTTCGGCGGGCTGGCAAGGGGCCGCTCCAAGAACACTCGACCTGCTATTCGCCCGCGACGGGGTTCGTAGTCCCGCCATGGCGTCCGGCACGGGATCGCAGAAGAAGGAGTTTGGCGACGAAGAAGGCGACGAATCCTGCGCAGGCGGCGAGGAGCCAGTTGCCCACGAAGAATGGAAGAAAAAGGCTCCAGACGTCTGCGGATACAGTGCTCCAAAGCTGGCCGGAAGTGATGGTTTCTCGACTCATCTCCGGTAAAGGTCCGTCGATCCCGAGAATCCAGAACCCGATCCCGGTGCCGAGCGCCGCGGCAGGCGCCAGGGTCCAAGGAGTATTGGAGTAGACGCCGGCGAGAAGCGCCAGGCGATTGACTCGAGCAACGAAGATAACGACGAGCGCCAGAACCGTGTGAAAGCCTATGAGCGGCGAGAACCCCAAGAAGACACCGAATCCGTAGGCTCGGGCCGTACGCTCAGGCGGCTCGTCGAGAAGCAGAAGTTGTCGAAGAACGTTTCGTATCGTCCGCTTCTCGCTCACCTCGTAGACGTCTCCATGGTCCCGGCCCTCGGTCGAGAGGGAACGTAGTGGGCGAGGGCTTGGCCGAGCATGAGGTACCCAATGATACTACCCGGTCAGCAAAGTTGCGGGTACGTCGCTGTCAATCTGCTGACGGCCTAAGATCGAGCGAACGTCCTAGGCGCGATCGGATTGCACGTAGGCGTCCAGCTCCTCGATGAACGCTTTCTTCTCTGCCGCCTTGATAAAGCTGGCCTCGAAAGCGTTTCGCGCGAGTCGGTGAAGGTCGCTTCGCTCGAGGCCCAGTGCCTGTTGGATGGCGGTGTAGTTCTCTTCGATGTATCCGCCGAAGTAGGCCGGGTCATCCGAGTTGACGGTGGCGCAGAGCCCTGCCTCGATGAGCCCCTTCAGGTTGTGGTCCTCGAGCCGGTCGAAGACGCGAAACTTGACGTTCGACAGGGGGCAAACCGTCAAGGGTGTCTGGCTCTCGCGAAGCCGCTCGACCAGTTTCGTGTCTTCCAGGCAGCGCACGCCGTGGTCGATGCGTGTAGCCCCCAGGAGGTCCAGGGCCTGCCAGATGTAGTCCGGAGGTCCCTCTTCACCTGCGTGGGCGACGCTCGAAAAGCCCAGGTCTCGGGCTCTCTCGAAAACGGCCTGAAACTTCGAAGGAGGATGGCCGAGCTCGGAGGAGTCGAGACCGACCCCCACAATAGAGTCCCGGAATGGCAGGGCCCGATCGAGCGTCTCCATTGCCGCTTCGGCAGTCAGATGGCGTAGAAAACAGAGAATGAGCTTGGACGAGAGGCCCCATTTGCTCCGAGCGTCTGCCGAGTGTCTTCGTGATGACGGCACCGTCGTCGAGCTTGGCGAGCTCCGCGTCGCTGAAACCACCTACGGATGCCCGAGATCGGCATCGAGTCCGAGGAGGAAGCGCACACCGGCTGGCTTGCGTATACACCGCCGCCCGTCGCACTCCCCATGTCCTATCGGGACACCAAGAAGTGGAACCGCTGGGAGAGCAAGTAACGTGTCGGGCTTCTTCCTCGCCACCATCGTGTTGGACCGGCAGCGTTGGCCGGCACAGGACACCGCGAACGAGGCGCAGATCGGCGACCTCCGCGAGTTCGACGGCGGTGAAATCCGCGGTCTCCGCTTCGGCGCCGTCGGCACCCTGAACTTCGAAACTCCCTGGGTCTATACGTTCTTCGCCGCCACGAGGGGGTTCGACAAAGGCTTCGACGCGACCACGACGGACGACATCACCATATTCGACTACCGGTTGGATATTCCCCTATGGAACCGATCGACGATGAGCATCGGGAAACAAAAGGAGCCGATCTCACTGGAGCGGATCAAGGGGATGATATTCGAGCCGATGCAGGAGCGCACCTCGGTATCCGACGCCCTGCTACCCTCTCGCAACGTCGGCATCGTCCTCAACGCCACCCTACCCAGCGAGCGCGTGAGCTACGCCGTCGGCGTCTTCAATGACTGGTTCGACGTCGGTGAACCGCTCAATGAGAGCTCGACCCAGGTCGGCCGCGTCACAGGGCTTCCACTGTTGTCCGAAGACGAGGGAAGCCTGCTCCACTTGGGTTTGGGAGTACGTCACACGAACGCCAAGCAGGTTTTGCGGTTCCGCACCGAGCCGGAGTTCAACCAGTCGCCGGCCTTCGTCGACACGGGGTTGTTCGAGGCCGATCGCGCCATCACCTACAACTTCGAGCTATCCGCGCGGAGGGGGCCCGTTTGGATCGCGAGCGAGCTCGTGAGCACTGATGTCACTGCGCCGGGTCTAGGTAATCCCAGCTTCTCGGGCTACCACGTCACCGCGTCTTGGGTCGCCACGGGAGAGATGCGCAGCTACAACAAGCGTAGCGGGACTTTGGGACCGGTGCCCGTCGCCCGGTCCGTCAACCAGGGTGGGTGGGGCGCGTGGGAGTTCGTCGCGCGCTGGTCGAAGCTCGATCTGAACGACGCTGCGATCGAAGGCGGCGAGATGCAGATCCTCTCGCTCGGGACGAACTGGTGGTTGACGCCAACCTTCAGCGTAGGTGTCAACTATCGTCATATCCGACTCGACCGTTTCGGCACGCGGGGAACGGCCGGCGGCCTGATGGCTCGCGTCGCTTTGATGTTGGAGTAGTCCTTGCGGGCGCGCTCGTCTAGAAGAGCGCGGTAGCTGAGCTACTCGCCGCCTCCTGGCTTCGGGCACCAATGTTCGACTAATGGGCCCCAATCTGGGCCGCCGCAACCCGAGCAGAAGGTCGTTTTTCGTGTAGTCTTGGCCCCGATGGGCGCTCTTCGAACGTCGGTGATCCTGGCGAGCCTCGCTATGACGGCAGCTGCTCAGGAAAGAGGGGACGTCTCGCCCGAAGACGTCAAGCGGTTCATCGACCCCACGAGGCTCGTCAACAGCTTCGCCTATACGTTCGAAGCGAGCTTCCTGCCTCTCGACGTCGAGCTCTACAACCATACGGTCAGGCCGCTCTGGGCGTTGAGCCACTGGACCGCGGTGTGGGCAGAAGTTGCCCTACACGCACTTCTCGATCCCCGGCGAGCCGGCCCCGTCAGGCATCGGCGACGTCGTCCTTGGCTGGGGCGCTATCCTCCACGAGGATCTCGAACGGCGGTTCACGACTTCGGTGGGAATGGTGGAGGTGCTCGTGCCCACGGCCAGCGCTGAGCTTTCGACCGGCTCCGGGCGATGGGTGCTGGCGCCGCGAGGCGCGCTTGCTTTGAACCCGACAGACCTATTCCCCGTCTATATCCGGGGTAAATATTCGCACTCGATTTGGTGGGAGCGACGGGGAGCCGGTTCGCGCCCTCGAGCTCAGCGTCGAGACCGCGCACATCCTCCCCAAGGGGTTTTACATCTCCGCGATCCCCACGTTCTTCTTCGACTTGGGCCAGGACGTGAATTTCTTCTCCCTTGCCGTGGGCGGCGGCCGGGCGCTGACCCGAAATGTCGCGTGGGGAGCGGCCTACGTCCAACACGTCGTCGGCGCCACAACCTTCAGCCGTGGCTTCAGTTTCGGCCTGAACTTCATCTGGGGCGAGGAAAAAGTCGCTTCTCTTCGTCGCAGTGCCCGACCGTAGGAGGATTGATCTCGAGGCGTCCCCTTTAGTACCCTGAACTAATCCTCCTTTAGACCGGTTTGCAAAATGGCACTGTAGGCCCACCCTCTTGTTGGCGATCACTGCCGTCGCTCTCATTTGCCTTGCCGTCGGCAAGATGGCCCTGCGCGAGGAAGCCAGGTCGAAGCGTGTGGTACTCGACTGGCTGAAGTCGAATCCATGCCGCTCCTGTGGCGGCGCGCTCGCAGGCTTCGCGAAATCCGATTTGAGGAGAGCGCTGATTCGTTTTCGTCGAACAGTGAAAACGGGCCCGGCTCCCGAAGTGTGGTCCGTGATCTGCCCTGATTGTGACAAGGAGCTGCGAGTGGCCGAGCGCAAGGGGAGAGTGTGGCGCTTCGATGAAGGCGAGCAACCCGAAGACTAGAAGAAACGATGAACCCCGGCGCGGTTGAGACTAGCAAGTTTCTCAGCCTCGTTCTGCGTCATCGCCCTGACCGAATAGGACTCGTGCTCGACGCGAACGGGTGGGCCGAGGTGTCGCAACTGATCGAAGGTGCAGCCGGAATCGGAGTACCGCTGTCCGAACTTTTAATCCGTGAAGTCGTCGAGCAAAACGGATCCGTCCCGCTTCCCGTGGAAAGAAGAATGGCGTAACCTCCGGTTAAGAAAAACCAAACCACGCCTGTAAAGGCGAGGAGGAGGATTACGCCATGAAGAAGCCTACCACCATATCGAAGGAGTCTGTAAGCGAGTATTGGGAGTTCGTCCAACTTCGGCTGCGTAAGCGGGTACTGGAGGCAATCGAGGTCGTGCTCGAGGAAGAAGTTGACCAAGCGCTGGGGTGTGGTAGCTACGAGCGTGCGGAAGACCGCCGTGGATATCGCAACGGAGCCGAAACCCGTCGCGTGACGACGTCGGTGGGAACTCGCGAGCTCCGGGTGCCACGAGCCCGCGTGCGAGACGAGGAAACGGGAGAAACGACAGAGTTCAGGAGCGAGCTGTTGCCCCGGTACGCGCGCCGGACTCTTGAGGTCGACGAGGCGATCTTGGGGACCTACTTGTCGGGCGCGAATAGCCGCCGGATCCGCAAAGCGCTGAAACCACTGCTCGGTGAGGAGCACCTATCGAAGAGCGCGGTGTCTCGCGTGGTTAGCCGGCTGAAGGAGCGCTTCGAGGAATGGCAGAACCGTGCTCTCAGCGAGGAGGTCTACGCGATCGTTTACCTGGACGGCTTCCACCTGAAAGTGCGGATGGCGAAACGTGTGATCAGCGTACCCGTACTGGTCGCGCTCGGGGTCGCGCCAGACGGGCAGAAACGTCTGTTGTCATTGCGTTTGGCGGTGAGCGAAGCCTCGACGCATTGGGGCTCCGTGCTGGAGGGACCCCAGGCTCGAGGACTCCGGGCTCCCAAGCTAGTGATCAGCGACGGCCACAATGGGCTGACGAAAGCGCTGGAGAAGTGGCCGGGGTGCCGGTTGCAGCGATGTACCGAGCACAAGCGCGCCAACTTGCTCGAACATTGCCCGGCGCACGCACGCCGTGAGCTCCGGCGTGACTACAACCGGATCGTCTACGCCAAGAACGGGATCGATGCTCGCAAAGCCTATGACGAGCTCGTCGCCAAGTGGACGCCTCTCGCGCCGGCCGTCGTCCGAAGCCTAGAGGAGGCCGGTAATCAGCTGCTGACCTTCTACGAATTCCCTCGTGCCATGTGGAAATCGATTCGAACGACCAATGCTCTGGAGAATCTCAACCGCGAGTTTCGACGCCGGACGAAAACCCAAGCGTCGTTCTCCAGCGAGGAGTCCGCGGTCGCTTTGCTGTTTGGGCTTATCGCCTCTGGCCAGATTCAACTACGACGCATCGACGGCTACCAACGTCTGAGCGAGGTTCTCGAACACGCGGAGGTTGCCGCCTGATCTGATACCCTGATGACGGAGTGGAGGGCGCCGTTCTTTTTTCCACGGACCTCGGGACACATCCAGCAAAACGACAAACAGCGCTTTGCTCTCAGCCCCGACGGGAAACGCATCCGCCCTCTGTGCCAACATCCTTGAGACAATCCGCTCCTTGAAATTAGTGTCGAGGGCGGAGGAGGATCATAGATGAGTACGTTGATTGAGAGAATGACGTCGGCGGGGTCGGAAGGAGCCCGTAGGGCGACTGGAGATCTCGCCGACCGTGGTGCTGCGGCGGGGGTCCGCGATCCCGAAGTGAGTGAGAAAGCGAAGCGCCGACGTTTCAGCGCTGAATACAAGCTGCGGATCGTTCGCGAGGCGGACGCCTGCAAGGGTGACGGTGATGTGGCGGCGCTTCTACGTCGCGAGGGACTGTACTCGTCGCATCTATCGAGTTGGCGTCGGCAACGGGACGAGATCGCCAAGGCGGGATTGACGTCGAGAAAGCGAGGTCGGAAGGCGAAGGCAGAGGTTCCACGGATCAAGGAGCTCGAGCGCGAGAACGCCCGACTCCAGCGCCGGCTGGCTCGGGTGGAAACGATGCTAGAGATCCAAAAAAAAGCCTCCGAGCTCCTGGGGATCCCCCTGAACCCGATCGACGACGACGAGAACGATTGATCGTGGCGGCCGAGGAGCTGGCGGGTCGGATTGGACAAACGGCGGAAGCTTGCGAGGCGCTGGGCGTGTCTCGTTCCACGTTGTATCGTCGACGCCGACCGGTGACGTCCAAGCCGAAGCGCCGTCCTCGGCCGCAGCGAGCCCTCGACACGACCGAGCGCGAGAGGGTCCTCAGTGCATTGCATTGCGAACGGTTCGTCGACAAGGCGCCGGCCCAGCGGAACGTGTCAACGACTTTGAGACACCCGCAGGCTGCATTTAGTGAGCCTCGATCAGTGAAGGACGGGGCGTGAGCGCGGTGCGGTCGCGATTGGGTTCCGACGCGATCGCGTCCGGATAGCTTGAATCCGGGGGTAGCTCAGGTATGGGGCGCCCCGAGAAAGTGGCTCCTAGGGCCTCCTGTGGCGTCGTTTTCTCGGGCGGCGGGTTGGTCCAGACCTGACGAGGCAAAACCGGAGGTTGAGGTGTTCCGTGCACGAAGCGCTCGGGGTGAGCCCGATGAGCTTCGAGAAGGACCTGGCGCCGGGCGGCGTTGAGCTCGTCGGCGCGACCGTAGTGAACGGCGGCCGGCGTCATGAGCCCCAGTCCCGAGTGCCGGTGCGCGTTGTTGTAGTAGTCGAAGAAACCGCCGCAGAACAGGCGGCCGTCTTCCAGACAGCCAAAGCGGCTTGGGAATTCAGGGCAATACTTCATCGTCTTGAACTGGGACTCGGAGTAGGGATTATCGTTCGAGACGTACGGCCGCGAGTGCGTCTTGGTTATGCCGAGGTCGGCCAGGAGCAAGGCGACGGACTTGCTTCGCATCGAGCTGCCGCGGTCTGCGTGGATGGTGAGCTGGTCGGCTTCGATGTTCTGCTTGAGGCAGCTCTCGCTGATGAGACGACGGGCGAGCTCGGCGCTTTCTCGCCGAGCCAACATCCACCCGGTCACGTACCGGGAGAAGATGTCGAGAATCACGTAGAGGTAAAAGTAGGTCCACTTGACCGGGCCGCGCAGCTTCGTTATGTCCCACGACCAAACCTGGTTCGGCGCTTCCGCCACGAGCTCCGGCTTCTGATAGTTCGGATGCCGCAGCTGGTTCCGGCGCTCACGCACCTCTCCGTGCTCCGACAGAATCCGGTACATCGTGCGGATCGAACAGTGGTAGATTCCCTCGTCCAGAAGCGTGGCCCACACCTGGGCCGGCGCCTTGTCGACGAACCGTTCGCAATGGGATCTGTCCCGCTTCCCGTGGAAATAAGAATGGCGTAACCTCCGGTTAAACAAAACGAAACCGCGCCTGTAAAGGCGAGGAGGAGGATTACGCCATGAAGAAGCCTACCACCATATCGAAGGAGTCTGTAAGCGAGTATCGGGAGTTCGTCCAACTTCGGCTGCGTAAGCGGGTACTGGAGGCAATCGAGGTCGTGCTCGAGGAAGAAGTCGACCAAGCGCTGGGGTGTGGTAGCTACGAGCGTGCGGAAGACCGCCGTGGATATCGCAACGGAGCCGAAACCCGTCGCGTGACGACGTCGGTGGGAACTCGCGAGCTCCGGGTGCCACGAGCCCGCGTGCGAGACGAGGAAACGGGAGAAACGACAGAGTTCAGGAGCGAGCTGTTGCCCCGGTACGCGCGCCGGACTCGTGAGGTCGACGAGGCGATCTTGGGGACCTACTTGTCGGGCGCGAATAGCCGCCGGATCCGCAAAGCGCTGAAACCACTGCTCGGTGAGGAGCACCTATCGAAGAGCGCGGTGTCTCGCGTGGTTAGCCGGCTGAAGGAGCGCTTCGAGGAATGGCAGAACCGTGCTCTCAGCGAGGAGGTCTACGCGATCGTTTACCTGGACGGCTTCCACCTGAAAGTGCGGATGGCGAAACGTGTGATCAGCGTACCCGTACTGGTCGCGCTCGGGGTCGCGCCAGACGGGCAGAAACGTCTGTTGTCATTGCGTCTGGCGGTGAGCGAAGCCTCGACGCATTGGGGCTCCGTGCTGGAGGGACTCCAGGCTTGAGGACTCCGGGCTCCCAAGCTAGTGATCAGCGACGGCCACAAGGGGCTGGCGAAAGCGCTGGAGAAGTGGCCGGGGTGCCGGTCGCAGCGATGTACCGAGCACAAGCGCGCCAACTTGCTCCAACATTGCCCGGCGCACGCACGCCGTGAGCTCCGGCGTGACTACAACCGGATCGTCTACGCCAAGAACGGGATCGATGCTCGCAAAGCCTATGACGAGCTCGTCGCCAAGTGGACGCCTCTCGCGCCGGCCGTCGTCCGAAGCCTAGAGGAGGCCGGTAATCAGCTGCTGACCTTCTATGAATTCCCTCGTGCCATGTGGAAATCGATTCGAACGACCAATGCTCTGGAGAATCTCAACCGCGAGTTTCGACGCCGGACGAAAACCCAAGCGTCGTTCTCCAGCGAGGAGTCCGCGGTCGCTTTGCTGTTTGGGCTTATCGCCTCTGGCCAGATTCAACTACGACGCATCGACGGCTACCAACGTCTGAGCGAGGTTCTCGAACACGCGGAGGTTGCCGCCTGATCTGATACTCTGATGACGGAGTGGAGGGCGCCGTTCTTTTTCCACGGACCTCGGGACACATCCTCGCAATGCAATGCAATGCACTGAGGACCCTCTCGCGCTCGGTCGTGTCGAGGGCTCGCTGCGGCCGAGGACGGCGCTTCGGCTTGGACGTCACCGGTCGGCGTCGACGATACAACGTGGAACGAGACACGCCCAGCGCCTCGCAAGCTTCCGCCGTTTGTCCAATCCGACCCGCCAGCTCCTCGGCCGCCACGATCAATCGTTCTCGTCGTCGTCGATCGGGTTCAGGGGGATCCCCAGGAGCTCGGAGGCTTTTTTTTGGATCTCTAGCATCGTTTCCACCCGAGCCAGCCGGTGCTGGAGTCGGGCGTTCTCGCGCTCGAGCTCCTTGATCCGTGGAGCCTCTGCCTTCGCCTTCCGACCTCGCTTTCTCGACGTCAATCCCGCCTTGGCGATCTCGTCCCGTTGCCGACGCCAACTCGATAGATGCGACGAGTACAGTCCCTCGCGACGTAGAAGCGCCGCCACATCACCGTCACCCTTGCAGGCGTCCGCCTCGCGAACGATCCGCAGCTTGTATTCAGCGCTGAAACGTCGGCGCTTCGCTTTCTCACTCACTTCGAGATCGCGGACCCCCGCCGCAGCACCACGGTCGGCGAGATCTCCAGTCGCCCTACGGGCTCCTTCCGACCCCGCCGACGTCATTCTCTCAATCAACGTACTCATCTATGATCCTCCTCCGCCCTCGACACTAATTTCAAGGAGCGGATTGTCTCAAGGATGTTGGCACAGAGGGCAGGTGTGGGCCACGCTTCTGGACGAGGGAATCTACCACTGTTCGATCCGCACGATGTACCGGATTCTGTCGGAGCACGGAGAGGTGCGTGAGCGCCGGAACCAGCTGCGGCATCCGAACTATCAGAAGCCGGAGCTCGTGGCGGAAGCGCCGAACCAGGTTTGGTCGTGGGACATAACGAAGCTGCGCGGCCCGGTCAAGTGGACCTACTTTTACCTCTACGTGATTCTCGACATCTTCTCCCGGTACGTGACCGGGTGGATGTTGGCTCGGCGAGAAAGCGCCGAGCTCGCCCGTCGTCTCATCAGCGAGAGCTGCCTCAAGCAGAACATCGAAGCCGACCAGCTCACCATCCACGCAGACCGCGGCAGCTCGATGCGAAGCAAGTCCGTCGCCTTGCTCCTGGCCGACCTCGGCATAACCAAGACGCACTCGCGGCCGTACGTCTCGAACGATAATCCCTACTCCGAGTCCCAGTTCAAGACGATGAAGTATTGCCCTGAATTCCCAAGCCGCTTTGGCTGTCTGGAAGACGGCCGCCTGTTCTGCGGCGGTTTCTTCGACTACTACAACAACGCGCACCGGCACTCGGGACTGGGGCTCATGACGCCGGCCGCCGTTCACTACGGTCGCGCCGACGAGCTCAACGCCGCCCGGCGCCAGGTCCTTCTCGAAGCTCATCGGGCTCACCCCGAGCGCTTCGTGCACGGAACACCTCAACCTCCGGTTTTGCCTCGTCAGGTCTGGACCAACCCGCCGCCCGAGAAAACGACGCCACAGGAGGCCCTAGGAGCCACTTTCTCGGGGCGCCCCGTACCTGAGCTACCCCCGGATTCAAGCTATCCGGACGCGATCGCGTCGGAACCCAATCGCGACCGCACCGCGCTCACGCCCCGTCCTTCACTGATCGAGGCTCACTAAATGCAGCCTGCGGGTGTCTCAAAGTCGTTGACACGTTCCGCCGCGCCAACCAAGGTCATTCGATTAACGGTAGACCTCAGTTTGGATCCCGTTGAGCCACCCGACTACCTCCATCACGGAACGGCAGCGCACCGACTTACATCGATCAGGAATGAAGGGCTGACTCCCGGGCGACGCAAGCACGTTCACCTCTCGCCCGATCGGGTCACAGCGACCCGAGTTGGAAGCCGACATGGTACGCCGGTGGTGCTGCGAATAGAGACTCTCCGGATGCATCGCGGCGGACTCGAGTTCTACCTATCGAAAAACGGGGTCTGGCTAACCCACAAAGTTCCGGTGGAATACATCGAGTTCCCAGACGAGCTAGCGCGAGAAGTGTCGCAACACAAGCCTGAGCGCCATATGCCATTGATAGAGTTTCAAACAGTTCAGATAAGAGCGCTTCTTCGAGAAGACAGTGCCTACGATCCGTTTGGGGACAACGAGCGCGCTCCCCGCGTGGGGGACAGAGGCACAGTCGTTGACGTCCGCGGGGAGCCACGGGGTCAGTGTGAGTACACGGTTGAGTGTGGCAGGCCGGACGGGACGTGTGTCTGGATCGCAGATTTCGTTGCAAAGGAACTGGAAGCGATAGACGAGGAAGAAAGGGAAGCGATAGAAACGGAGGCTTGGAGGTTCGAACTCGAGACTACGTCCCAATCTCTATCCACCGGAGCAGTCTCTCCTCAATATGAGGGGGCAGACGCGGAGGAGCGTATTGGATCTCAATGGCGTCTCTACGCGGGAGCTGTCGTACCTGTGCTCCTGTCTTTGACGCTCGTTCTCGCGGTCTTGTTCTGGCTGTTCTTCGTCTGGCCTCCCGGCTCGGCTGTAGCAGCTGGGTTCCGCGCTGCGATGGGCGGTGTGGCCATGACGACGGTTGGAGGGCTCTGGTCGGGTGAGAAGATCGTCGAATGGATGATCACTTCCAACCGTGGTAGGAGCTATGTTCTTTGTTGTGGGAGCCGCTGGCTGGCATGTTTGGATGGCTGGCTAACACTCACTCGAGCATTGCTCTTTCCACCACTGCTCCCAGAGCGTTCCGAGCCGCTTTTCTCGACTACTCCACCGTCTGAAGCCGGATCGTCTTGATGAGAACGGTCTCCGCCGGGACGTCTCGGGCTCCTGTCTTGACGTTTTTGATCTTGTCAACGACATCCATTCCGTCGGTGACTTTCCCGAAGACGGCGTATCCATAATTGCTCGGGCTGGTCCCTTTGTAATCCAAGGAGGCGTTGTCCTTGACGTTGATGAAAAACTGGGCGGTTGCACTGTTAACCTCTCCGGTACGGGCCATCGCTAGCGTACCGCGCCGGTTCTTCAGCCTGTTGCTGGCTTCGTTCTGAATGGGAGCCCGAGTTGGCTTCCGCACCATGTCGGCTGTGAAACCTCCTCCCTGGATCATGAAGTTGGAGATAACGCGATGAAAGATCGTGTTATCGTAAAAACCGTCGTTGACATAGGAAAGGATGTTTTCCACGGACTTTGGAGCTCTTTTCCGATTGAGCTCGACCGTGATGTCACCCATGCTCGTCTCGATGACCAGGATCGGCTTGTCCTGCGCGGCCACGTTGGCAGGTGTAAGAACTGCGAGAGCTAGGTACAGGGAGCCGAACAATCTAACGAGGCTAGCGAGAGCCATCCAACCACCTCCTTGCAGTCGAAAAAGAGTCTTCAATCGGCGCTGAGTATGCCCGATTCGTCGAACGCTTGTCCAGTTCCCGGAGTGACGCCTTTAGACACCGCCAGCGTCGCCGAGACAGCGAGCCGGCGCTCAAAAGCGAAACAGCTTCGTGAACTTGACGGCGAACGTACGGTTCGCCAGGGCGGGCATGCCCGAGAGGTCTTCCCGTCCCTCGCTATAGACGACGAAGAGGTCGCTTCCAGGCTCGTACTCCCAGCGCAGTCGCACACTCGACAATAGCGCATCCGAGCTCGAGTTGTACTGGATGAAGCTCGATACGAACATTCGCGGAGAGAACGTGTAATTGACGCGCGTGCTCACGAGCCTGGCGGTGAATTCGCCTTCGGGAAGACGCACGAAGTTTAACGAGAGCTGGGGCTCGAGCGAGAACTGCGGTGAGATCTCGATCCTCCCGCGGTAGGTAATCTCGTCGCGATCCCCGCTGAAAAAAGAGCCCTTCCGATAGGTGAGGACTCCGGGGACGGCTCGCTGGGGGCCGAACTGGTACGAAAAGAGGATGTCCCGGAAATCATATTCGGCGACCGGAAGCAGGACATCGGTCGCAATCTCGAACTCCTCGGGCAAGAACTCGAAGTAGTCGGTGAGCTCGACGCTCGCCTGGTCGCCGCTTTCGAGCTCCAATCGAAACGTTCCCTTGAGGATTCTGGTCTCGAGTTGTCCTTCGGTGTCAGTGATGTAGTCCAGATCGGCTTGAAAGACGATGCGCCGGATCGCGTCGATGGAAAGGGGGCGCGGGCTGAATCGCGCCTGAGCGAAGCTCCGCCTGAAGTTCTCGCGGCGGAGGAAACCTAGCTCAGGCTTGAAGTCCCGGCCTACCTTCAGGTGCTCGAGATGCAGCCCGTAGCGGTCCTCCTCGAAATCGAAACTTCCTATGTAGCTCGACTCGTCGTTCAAGTCCAAAGTGTCGGATGACGTGCGGCTAACGGCGTAGTACGTATTGAAGCGAATGTTCTGGTGGAAGGCGAAGTTGGCATCCACCCCCGCGACCGAGTTCGACGAGCCTTCGTCGGTCAACGACGTATTGCGGTGGGTGGCGATGACCCCGATGTCGGAGCGGCGGAGCACGTCGCGCCTGACGCGAAGCACCGAAAAGTTGGTCGGGTCAACGCCGGCCCCCTCGATTCCGTCGGTTTGAATGTTGAGCATTCCCAGGCGATACTCTCCCGCGCGTCCGGTCATTCGCCCTCCGACTCGGATGGGATCGACGCCTTCCTCGGTGAGACCAATCTGTCGGCTGAAAAACAGAATCGGGGTCAAGCTAGTCGCGCCGCCGAACCCGAGGCCCGGGCGGGCACGGCCGAAGCCTCGTTGCTGTACGCCGCCGAAGGAGAAGATTCCTTGACCTTCGAGGAAAAACTCGCGCTTCTCCGGAAAGAACAAGCTGAAGCGAGTCAGGTTGACCTGTTGCTGGTCTTCTTCCACCTGGGCGAAGTCGGTATTGTAGGTGAAGTCGGAAATCAGGCTTTGGGTGAGCCCGTACTTGAAGTCGAAGCCGGCGTCGCCCTTCAGGTCGTTCCGAAAGGGAACCTCAGCGTTGTTGTCGGTCGTCACCGTCGAGATGGCGTAGGGCTTGAGCTCGATATTGCGGGAGCTTTCGGGCGTTCGTAGCCCGACGAGAGTGCCGGCAACCGAGAAACGATACACGCCGGGGTAGCCAAAGGCTGACGGAACCGGAGCGAGATAGGAGATTTCGTTCTTCCAGCGCACCATACGACGAAAATTGATTCCCCAGATTTGGTCGCGCGTTGCCCTAAAACGAAGTGACTTGAAGGGGATCGCAATTTCGAGCGTATAGCCGCCCTCGAACAAAACTGCTTTCGTGCTCCAAACCGTATTCCAATCCCCGTTGATAACTTGACCTTCGTCACTCGCCGTTTGATCTCGAAGGGCGCCCAGCGGATTGGTCTGAAAGTAGTATCCGCTGCGACGGTCGTAGAAGGTATCCAGCAGGACGGTGAAGTTCTCGTTTTGGAAAATATTGCTGTGATCCCGCCTCATTTCGTTGACGACCATCCGCTCGGGCTGCGAGTCCCAGCAGCGGGCGCTCACGTAGAGGGTGTCGTCATCGAAGAAAACCCACACCTCCGTTTCCTCGCTCGCCGGTTGCCCCTCGAGCGGCTCCTGTTGAATGAAGCCCGAGACGGCCGCGACCCGGTCATAGACGGCGTCATCGAGCCGTCCATCGAAGTTCAGAGGCTCGCCGAGCCGAATCGCCCGCATGGTGACTCGGCCTTGCGCGTCGCGCGAGACAACTGAAGGAGGTACTGGAGCGGGAGGGCCGAATATCTTCACCGCCCCGAGGTCGTCTCCTTTGGACTGGTTCTCGGCGGCGGCGAGCAGAGCGACTGCGTCGAGCGTCAAGCCAAACAAGGCGAAAAGAGAGAGGAGTCGTCGCATGACGCGATGAGAGAATAAGCGCGCGGTCGGACGAAGGCAAGAAAAGCATCTACCTCCCTGCTAGAATAGAAGGAAATCCCCACACAACTTAGGAGGGTGGACTGTTGCGGTTCACGTTATGGGCGCTGCTCGTTGCCTTGTCGGCATCCGCCTTCGCGCAATCGCTCGGTGACGTCGCCCGAAAAGAGAAGAAGCGCCGTGAGGCAAACGATCGCCAGGGTGCCAGCGTCCGCGTGATCACGGAAGCCGAGGTTGGGCGTGCTCCCGCCACCTCGTCCGGCCGTGAGGCGGCCCTGGAGGCCGAGGGCAACGTGAGTTCATCTCTCGATCCCGGCGTTCAAGGCCCCTCCGCTCCCGACTTCACCCTGCCCGACAAGTATGGAAAGAAGGTTTCTCTCGGTGACTTCCGGGGTCGGCCGGTTCTCGTCGACTTCTGGGCCACCTGGTGTGGTCCGTGTAGAGCGACGATGCCAGAGATCGAAAGGCTGCACAAGAAGTACGGATCTCAATTGCAGGTGGTAGGGATAAATATCGAGGGCAACAGTCCCGAAGTATTGGCCTATCTCGAGGAGGGCAGGTACAGTTTCCGGGTACTATTCGACGGAGGGAACTGGGACGGCGTCGTCGCGAGGAGCTATGGAGTTACCTCGATTCCGAGAACGTTCCTGATCGATAGCCAAGGACGCATTCTCTTTGCAGGCCATTCGCAACAGCTACGGGAAGAACAGATACAGGCTGCCATCGCTCCCCGATGAGTTTCTCAGGGTTGATCGTTCGAGACCGCGCGCACCCTATCCCAGAGACGTTCGACGTCCGCGTGCGATGTTCTCAAATGGGTGATGCAAACCCTCAGCGTGAAGCGTCCCCTGAGACGGTTACGGGAAACGAAAAGACCTTTCGACTGGTTGATGCGATTCATGATGCGCTCGTTCAAGCGGTCGAGCGACTCGTCGCTGACGCCCGGGCTCGCCCGGCGAAAGCAGACGGTGCTGGTCACGACGGGTGCCATGAGCTCGAAGTCCTCCGAGGCTTCGATCCAGGAGGCGAGCTCCCGAGCCAGGACGAGGTGCTCCTCGATACGCTCCCGCACGGCGTTGGCGCCGTAGATCTTCAGCGTGAACCATAGTCGCAGCGCGCGAAATCGCCTCGAGAGCTCGACGGTGTGCTCCATGGGTTGATGAATCTCGCCCTCACGTTCCTTGGCGCTGACCTTGAGGTACTCGGGTACGAGCGTGAAAAGCCTTCGCAATCCCTCGATGTCTCGGACAAGCAGACAGCTCGTATCGATCGGGACAAAGAGCCACTTGTGGGGATCGATCGAAACGGAATCCGCACGCAGAAGGCCAGCACGCATCCAGGCAGCGCTCGGCGCCGCGGCGGCACAGGCGCCATAGGCTCCGTCGACGTGGAGCCAGATCTTGTGACGTGCACAAAGGTCTGCGATCTCTTCGAGAGGGTCCACCGCGCCGCTTCCGATAGTGCCCACCGTAGCGACAACGGCTGCCGGCGTTCGGCCCGCACTCCGATCCTGGTCGATCGCCGCGGAGAGCGCATCCACAGAGAGGCGGAACTCGTCGTCAGCGGGGATGACGCGTTGTGCTTCGGAGCGAAAACCAAGGAAGCGCAGCGCCCGTTCGATGGAGCTGTGCGCTTCTTCGGACAAATAGAATACTAGCCCATCGCGCGACGCCGCTCGTTCGCGCGCGAGGGCGAGGCCCATCAGATTGGCTAGTGAGCCACCGCTGGTCAGTACCCCGCCGCCTTCGAGCGGAAGGCCGAGGAGAGAACGCAACCATCGAACGACGAGCTCTTCGACGGCGGCTGCCGACGGCCCCCCACGGACGAGACTTACGTTCTGATTGAGCGTCGCCGCGAGAAGGTCGGCCACAACCCCGACAATCCCAGAGGAATTTGGGATGTAGGCGAAATTCCCCGGGTGTTGAAGCCGGGTGGCGTAAGGAACTATTACCCTCTGGAACTCGCGCAGAACCGATCCAGGAGATAGACCTTCCTCCGGAAGTCGTGCTTGGAACCGGGCGAAGATCTCGACTGGGAGAGCCTCGGTGTGGATGACTCCTTCGTAGTCGCTCAAGTAGTCGATCATCCAGTCGACCGCCTCGTGGCCGAAGGCGCGAAGGTCCTCCGTCCGGAGATCGTCCCGGCCGGGGATCTCGCTCGCACGGTTTGTCGGACTCGAATCACTCATGAGATGTGGATTATGATGAGTGGGCCCGAGTGCCGCAAACGACCATCGCCGAGTGAGGAGCCATGACAACGAGGACGGAGACTTCCGGAGTACTACTGGTTCCGGTCGAGGAGAGCACGAGGGGTGCCGAGGTTCGGCGCCTTTACGACCATGCTCCGATCGGCATCGCGGCGACACTCATCAACTCCCTCATTCTCATCGGGATCCTGAGAAACCTCGTCGAGCCTCGGGTTCTGTTCACGTGGTGGGCCTGCCTGATGGTCGTCACAGGAGCCCGCTTCGCACAGGTCGAGTGGTTCCGTCGCGTTGTCTCGGAAGACGCCTTTGACGCTCGGCGATGGGGCGCCTACTTCGTGGGCGGGCTGGGAGTGGCAGGCATGGTTTGGGGCGCAGCGAGCATCTGGCTCCTTCCTGAATCCGTGGCACATCAGACTTTTGTCGCCTTTGTCCTGGGCGGCATGGTGGCTGGAGCGGCGGCGACCTTCTCGGTTCGTATGGATGCCTTCCTCGCTTACGCGGTTCCCGCGCTTACACCTCTCGCCGGGCGTTTCTTCCTGATGGGCGACGAGCTCCACGTTGCCATGGGGGCGATGGTGCTCCTGTTCGGCCTCCTGCTCACGGGAACAGCGCACCGAGTGAACCGACTTCTCGCTCGAACGATCTTGCTAGAGTCGAGTCTCTCCGAGGCCTCGAAGCAGTCTCACGGACTGAATGCCCGACTGCTGAGCTCCGAGCGTGCCTGCTCCGAGGCGGAAGACGCCCTCGCGACGCGCTCCGATGAAGGAGACGAGCGGCTGCAGCAATACGTTGCGGATATGACGGAGACCTTCGTCACGCTTCAAGAGAAGAACGAGCGTCGTCTCCTCCAACGCTTCGAGCGAGATCGGGAACGCGCTCGTCTCGACGCGGCTGCGAGCTTCGGTGCAGGCATGGCCTATCGTCTGGATGACATCTTCCGCAAGCTCGCAGACCAAGTGCGCGAAGGCTTGAGACATCCTGACGTCTTCGATTCGGCGATGACACGACACGCACTACGATCCATCGAGGGGGTTGTAGACGAGGAAGTGTCGCTCGTGAACGAGCTTCTCGTGTTCTCCGGTCGAGGCCCGATCGGGTCGAAGGGAGCTCGCGGGCACTGGCGAACGCGCTGGATCAGCTTCTGTCGAATGCGGCCGACGCGCTGGACGATGAGCGCGGCACCATCGAGATTCGTATCGGCGTCGTGACGAGAGGAGAGGTGGAGCTCACAGATGCCACGCCACCGGAGTCGAAGGCCTGTTCTTTTGTCGCCATCGAAGTTCTCGTCGATGGAAGTGGGATGGGCGTGGAGACGGCACAGCGAGCATTCGAGCCTTTCTTCTCGACGAGATCGCGCGGACGGGGGCTGGAGTTGACCGTGGTCAGTGCCGTAAACCCGCCGCCACCAAGGCACGCTGACTCTGGAAACCCACCCGCTCCAAGGAACCTCCGTACGCCTCTTCCTCCCCGTCGCACTCGAGACGCTCCACTAGCTGGGGTCAGTCTTTAACTCTTGAACTCAGCTCCCGACGCAGTTTGGGTCATGCACCTGCATGCTGGCAGAGGCGCCAGGCACGGTGGGCGGTTGCCGTAAGTTGTAGAATCACCTGGGGTTTAGGCTTCGAGCGAGTTGGTATGTCGCTTGCTCTTATGGTTCGTCGAGGAGAGCGCGATGAGCCAATGGAAGCTTTTGAGCGAGCGGCGGTTCGGGCCCCTATTCTGGACGCAGTTTTTCGGTGCACTGAACGACAACCTTTTCAAGACCAGCTTCATCTTGCTGGTAACCTTCGGGTCGCTCTCGCACGCGCACGACGCCAAGCTGTTGACACCCGTACTCAACGGACTCCTCATTCTCCCGTTCTTCCTTTTCTCGGCGACTGCGGGCCAGCTCGCGGACAAATGGGAGAAGTCGCGCCTCATTCGAATAGTCAAACTCTGGGAGCTGGGCGTGATGGCGCTCGCGGGGCTTGGCTTCCTGCTACAGGACGTCTACCTGCTTGCCGGAACGCTCTTTCTGATGGGGACTCAATCGGTCTTCTTCGGTCCGTTGAAGTACGGCGTTCTTCCTCAAGTGCTGAAAGACGACGAGCTCGTTGCGGGCAACGCGATCATCGGCTCGGGCACGTTTCTCGCTATTCTTTTTGGGACGCTCGCTTCAGGACTCCTACTGACCGGCGGGTCGTGGGCAAGCCCGGTCGTGGCCGTCACAGTCCTGGGGATCGCCGCGGCGGGATGTTGGACGAGCCGCCGGATTCCGCAGGCGCCCCCGTCGAGCGACGGGCTCGAGCTCGACTGGAATCCTCTGCGTCAGACGCTCCAGGTTCTACGCTACGCGACCGAGGACCGAACCGTCTTCCGCTCGATCCTCGGCGTTGCCTGGTTCTGGTTCTTCGGAGCCACGCTCCTCACCCTCTTCCCAATCTACGGCCGCCACGTGCTCCAGGTGGACGAGCGCGTCGTGACGCTCTTTCTAGCCGAGTTCTGTGTCGGCATCGGACTGGGCGCCCTTCTCTGCGCTCGCTTGGCGAAGCGGCGGATCGAGCTCGGACTCGTGTCCATCGCCGCCCTTGGCCTGGGCATCTTCCTCTTTGACCTTGTGTTCGCGAGCCACGGTTTCGCCCTTGTCCCCGAGGGCTCGCTGCTCGGGCTTCGCTCTTTTCTACAGGCGCCCGGAAGCCCGCGGATTCTGGCGGACCTTCTTGCCATCGCGGTCTGCGGCGGGTGTTACGTCGTGCCGCTGAACGCTCTGACCCAGAGCAGGGCGAAACCTGAACGACGTTCCCGAATTCTGGCGGCGGGGGGAATCGTCGCGGCGCTCTTCATGGTGGCTTCGTCCGCGCTCACAGCCGGTTTTGCGGCAGCGGGTGTTTCGACCCTGGTTACCTACCTCGTGCTGGCCGGCGCCCAGGCTCTCGTGACGATCTACATCTTCAATCTCGTACAGCAACCGATGCTGCGCCTCCTTGTTCACGTGGTGGTGCGTTCGATGTACCGCTTGCACGTCTCTGGTGTCGAGAACGTTCCAGCGAGCGGGCCCGCGCTCCTCGCTGCGAACCGCGTCACCTACGTCGATGGTCTCATCCTGAGCGCGGCCATCGGTCGCCCGGTCCGCTTCGTCGCGTATTACAAGTTCCTTAGATTTCCCGGTCTCGGTCGCTTGCTGCGCAAGGCACGCGTCATTCCCATCGCCAGTGCGAAGGAAGACCCGCGCCTGCTACGAGAAGCGATGCGTGAGGTCGAAGACGCGCTCCGGAACGGCGAGGCGGTGTGCATCTTTCCCGAGGGCACGCTTACCCGAGATGGCGAGCTTTCGACGTTTCGACGCGGCATCGAGCGCATCGTGGCCCGAACACCGGTGCCTGTCATTCCCTTGAGCCTCGGTGGACTGTGGGGAAGCTTCTTCAGCCGAGCCGGCCGGCGACTCTTCGGGTTCTTCCCGACGAGGATGTGGCCCCCCGTCGGGGTAGTACTCGGGACCGCGATCTCTCCGGAGAATGTCTCTGCCGACTTGGTGCGCTCTCAGGTCGCTGCGCTCTGCGAGCAGCACTCTTAGAGTTGCTCGCTCGTCGCGTCGCTCGCGGCCGCGATCGTCGAGCCCTGGACATCCGTTCCCAGGGTTAGCTATAGTCTCGCCACCCCCCCAGGTCGCACCAACCATGTGACTGTCGTGCCCGATGGGAAGGACCATGACTCCGAGCGAGCAGCACAGACAGAACACCGTCGCCCAGTGGGCCTTCGATACGAGCCCGATTCTCGGAAGATTCCATCTATGGCTGGAAGACGTCGAGGTGGAAGCGACCGACGAGTCACTTGCGTCCGGAGCCGCGCTCTCCTTCATGCCCGAGCGCATCGAGTCGATGATGGCGATGACCGCGGCTGTAACCGCACTCGGGACGAAGCTCTACGGCCGATTCGGGGAAGGCAAGGATCTCGACAGCGTCGCCCTCGACCACGTCAAAAAGGACGCGGACGCCGTTTCGGCCTATGCGATGAGCGAGGCGCTCTGGTACGCGACTCGACAGCTACCCGAGAACCACGCGGTGCTCGTCTGTCTCGGTGAAGGCTTGATGCCGAAGCTCGGTGAGACGCCCGAGATGGGCTCGAACCCACAGTTGGGCTTTGGCCGAGTCTACGCGAGACCGCAAGTGGCCCGGTGGGTGGACGAGCGTGTCGCGCGTCTCCTCAACGACGAAAGCTATTGCTGGAAAGCCTTTTACGACGAAACAAAGCGCGACGGCATCAAGATATGGGGTGCCGCCATCGATACGCTGGAGAACACCTCCCGCTTCGCCAAAGGTGACGAGACGGGCCCACTCACAGTTCTCCACGTCTTCGATCAGCCGCTTCGGATCACCCGGCCCTACGAGGGCTACGTGGGAAATCTCTTGCTGCCCAAGGAGATCGTCGACAAGGCCGCCGAACGATCCCTGTACCTGGACTACCGAACGCCCCGCGAAGAGGTCGTCGAAGCGATCGAGGAGACCTATCCCGGTATTCTGCGAGAGAACATCCACGTTTGGACACTCGGCGGAAGCAGGCGAGAAAAGCGGCTCGGAACGCTCTGGGAGCAATGGCGGAGCGCCGGGACCCACCTTGTCGAGAGCGGTTGGAAGCTTCCCACGGGGATGGAAGCCTTCACCGACTCTGGAAGCTACGCGCCGACCTACAGTGTCGGCACGTGGAAGGACGGTAGCGGAGCGCCGCACGTGTTCCTGTGTGACGGCTACGCGGGATCCGCGGAGGCGATGCAGGCAGCGAGCCTCGCACCGGTGCTGGGACTCGACGCGTCTCTCTGCCTGTTCACGTCGAAGTTTGCGCTGTCGTGGGAGCAGGAACGCGACATCATGCAGCTCGATCCAGAATCGGAAAGCTTTCAGAGGGAGCTCGAAAGGGTCGCCGGTCAGCCCATGGACGAGTCGCGCGGACGAGAGTATCGCGACGCCGTGCGATCGGCGCGTGACGCGGGAATGCCCCTCGGCCGCCCCGTCGTGCGCGCTCATGATTTCTTTCCCGAGAAGGATTTCCAGGTGCTTGCTGCCTGCGGTTACATGTGTCCGGATCCCTACACGGGAGCCGAGTCTGTGCGACGGGTAGGTAATCAGATGTTCCGCACCACGGTAAGGCTCGCGGGCGAGCACGGGCAAAAGGTCTTGGCGTTCACTTTTCGCAGCATGGAGGAGGACCATCGCGCGCGGCTCGTCTTCCACCCACTCCTCGTGCGGTTCTTCAATGGTGAAGACCACGAGACACGCCCCGTCCGGATCTCGGACTCCGGCCGCATTCGCAACGAGCTACAGACGCTGTGCTCGGAAGCGCTCGAGCACGACCATCGGACGATACGAGTGCACTTCGATGGAATCCGTTCCGAGGTCATCTCCGAGGCCCACAAGCTGAAGCTGCTCGAAGTACTCCGTTGGTACAAGCAAGAACATCCCGTGTGGTTTGCATGGTTGGAGGTCGTGGCCCCCTAACCACGCTGCGCATGCCTGGGAGGCTTCCAAAACGGATTGACGCGCTCTTTCGCTCGATTCTCACGAGTCGGGTCTACGAGGTGGCTCGCGAGACGCCGCTGGACCGAGCCGACAAACTCTCCGCACGATTCGGCAACGAGATTCTGTTCAAGCGAGAAGATCTGCAGCCCGTCTTCAGTTTCAAGCTCCGAGGCGCCTACAACAAGATCGCGCAGCTTTCGCCGGCTGAGGCTGAGCGCGGCGTGATCGCGGCGAGCGCGGGAAACCATGCTCAGGGAGTCGCCTATTCGGCGAAGTACCTCGGTCTTCAAGCGCTCATCGTCATGCCGCGGACGACGCCGGCGATCAAAGTCGAAGCGGTCCGAAATCTGGGCGCGCAGGTGGTTCTCGCGGGTGACTCCTACGCGGACGCCGAGGTGAAGTGCGCGGAGATTCAGAAGAAAAAGGGTCTCACACTCGTACACCCCTTCAACGATCCCTTGGTCGTGGCTGGACAAGGAACCATCGGCGACGAGATTCTTCGTTACGGCCACGGTGAGCTGGAGGCGGTTTTCGTTCCCATCGGAGGGGGTGGACTCATCGCTGGGATCGGCACCGTCATCAAATCATTGATGCCCTCCGTGCGCGTCATCGGCGTCGAGCCCTTCGAGTCGGATGCGATGTATCGATCGCTCGAGGCCGGTCGCAGGATCCGGCTCGACCATGTCGGAATCTTCGTCGACGGGGTCGCGGTAAGACAGGTGGGTGACGTGACCTTTCCGATCGTTCGCCACGTCGTGGACGAGGTTCTCCGGGTAACCAACGACGAGATTTGCGCTGCGATCAAGGACGTCTTCGACGACACCCGCAGCGTGATGGAGCCGGCGGGTGCGCTCGCCGTCGCGGGAATGAAGCAATTCATCGAGCGGGAGCGCCTCGAGGGGCGGAAAGTCGCGGCGGTAACGAGCGGCGCGAACATGAATTTCGACCGGCTGCGGTTCGTTGCGGAGAGAGCCGAGCTCGGCGAAGCGCGGGAGGCGATTTTCGCGGTGACGATTCCGGAGCGGGCCGGAGCGTTCCGGGAGTTCTGCCGCGCTATTGGGCGCAGGGTGGTCACAGAGTTCAACTATCGTTTGAGCGCTCGATCCGAGGCCCACATCTTCGTTGGTATCAGCGTTCAGTCGCGCGAGGACGCGAAGGCGCTAGGTACGCAGCTCGGCAAGCTCGGGTATCAAACTTTGGACCTGTCAGACAACGAGATGGCGAAATTGCACGTTCGTCACATGGTCGGTGGTCGGGCTCGGGAAGTGCGGCACGAGTGGCCCTGTCGCTTCGAGTTCCCCGAGCGTCCCGGTGCGTTGATGGAGTTTCTCGACAAGCTCGGGGGACGTTGGAACATCAGTCTGTTCCACTATCGGAACCACGGCTCCGACTTCGGCAGGGTCCTCGTCGCTTTCGAAGTGCCACCGGAAGATCGACAGGAGCTCGAGAGTTTCCTCGACCGCCTAGGCTATGCCTATATTCCCGAGCCGAGCAACGAAGCCTACAAGCTCTTTCTCGTCTGAGCTCGTCACCAGCGCCTATTGACCGACCTTTCGCCGGTCTCCACAATAGTAGAAGGCGTTCGCGCCACTCTTAACAGGGTGCTCAAGACCGTACCTGGACACGGATCGAGCGGCAGCCGAAACTAAGAATGACGTCGGCAAAGAAGAAAGCAAGCGTCGCGGATCATATCCGCCACTTGATGAACCGTGTCGCGGCGCTCGAGCGAGGTTTGAAGTCGATCGAATCCCGCGTCGATCACGTCGCCAGACCTGCCACGGTCGGGGATTCCTCGGCCCTATCTCATCTCGTCGCGGACCCGCCCGCGAGTTTCGGTACTCCCGACAAGGAAGTCCTGGCCCAGGTCGTCGAGCTCGAGAATCGACTCAAACATCTGGAGGACGAGAACAAAGAACTGTCCTCGCTCTGCGGCGAGCTGCGCGAGCAGAACGAGGCGATCGCGAATCTCTACGTCGCGAAGCACCGGCTGCACGCATCTCTCGATGCCGCGGAGATCATGGGCATCATCACCGAAATCCTCGTTGAGCTCATCGGTGTCGAGAAGTTTGCGATCCTGTTTCTCGAAAAGAAAACGAACCTGCTCCGCCGGGTCGCGGGGCAAGGCGCCCCAAAGGGGTCGGAGGCGGTGAATGTGGGTGAAGGGCTTCTGGGGAAAGTGGCTGCGGATGGCAAACCCTTCTATGCCGATTCAGCGGGTCACGAGAAGCGTCCCGTCGGCGCCCCCCTCGCCGTCATCCCTCTCAAGGCCGACGAGACGACGATTGGTCTGATTGCCGTTTATCAGTTGCTGCCGCACAAGACGACGTTCACGCCAGTAGACCATCAGCTCCTCGAGCTCGTGGCCGAGCATGCTCCGCAAGCGCTCCTCTCGGCACGCCTACATCGCATGAGTCAGGAACGTAGGGCCCAGCACTAGCCGTGTAATGAAGAGTCCTCCGTGGGTACGATGTTAGCTCGGTCGTCCGCCAAGTCGTAGACGATCCGCGCCTCACCCGACGCGAGCTGCCTCTCGACGTCCCGAACCTTGTCGTCGAAATCCCTTTCGTGCAGACCGTAATCGGTTCCTTCGCGCGACACGAACTCTTCGAGAAGGGCGCGTAGCGCCTCGGGGGTCAAGGCGCGAAAGTCGACGGCGACGAAGCGCTCTTCGGGCTCCATGGGCCTCTTGAGGTTAGCACAGCGCTTCAATCCACGAGAACGAGGAAGATGCCCGCGACGACGAGGGCCATTCCGGGAAGCTGGCGCCAGACCTCGCGCTCCTTCCAGATGACGAGAGAAAGCACGACCGCGATCACGAGCTCGAGCTGGCCAACCGCTTTGACATAGGCGACGAGCGTCAGTGAGTAGGCCCAGAAGCAGCAGAGGCTAGCGAGAAAACCCGTCGACCCGATGAGCACCATCCGCCGCCAATGGGTTGGCACGAGTGACAGCTCGTCCGATCTCCGCCACAGCAGCCAGAGCGTGAGCACCGCCACCTCCATCCAAGTCACGTTGAGCAAGGTGTGGGCGGCGACCTCGAATCGGTCCACACCAACCCGTGGGTTCCACCGAACGAGCTCCGCGTTGGCCTCCTTCAACCAAAAGCTTGCGAGGACGAGAAGTAATCCCGCGGTCATCGCAAGCTTCGCGCCTGAATCGAAGCGAAACAATGAGCTCGTACCGGGGTGGCGCTCGAAGTGCATCACAACCACGCCGGCGGCGCAGACGAAGATTCCGATCCACCCAAGCGTCGAGGGGAGCTCGGCGAAAAAGGCCGCGCCGATGAAGACGGTGAAAACGATCTCGAGCTTGTGCAGGACGATGGATTTGGCGAATGAAGCTCGCCGAAAGGCCGCGATGAGCGCTACGTTGCCGAGGAGCTGGGCCAGCCCAGTTGCCAGACAGAAGGCGTAGTAGCGAGGGGAAACGTTGGGAAAGCCGCGGAGCGCGACGAGGGTGAGAAAGAGCGCGGAGGAGAACGGGAGGTTGAAGGCGAAGCGAGACCAGCTGTTGAGGATGGGGGAGACTCGATCGGAGAGTCTCCTCGCGAATGCGTTCCGGGCGCTCTGAGCCAATGACGCGGCGAGGGTGAGCGCGACCCACATGAAGGGCGGAGTGTAGCACCCTGCTGTGCTAGACTTCGCTGCCAATGACGAGGCCGGCCATCGAGAGAGACGAACTCGAGACTAAAGTCGTCACGGCGATCTGCGAGCTTTCGAGCCTCGAGCCCTCCGCGGTGTCTCTCGACAGTAAGCTGGAGGAGCTCGGTATCGATTCGCTCAACGGATTTCACCTGCTGTGCGAGCTCGAGGAAGACTTGGGGATCACGATCCCTGACGACGACGCCCGCGAGCTGAGCGTCGTGCGAGACGTCGTCGAGCGGATCCGACCTCTAATCGGTTCCGAGTCCGTCTGAATGACACGGCGTCGGGTGGTCGTAACGGGCCTCGGCGTGGTTTCTGCGATCGGAAACGACAGGGCTAGTTTCTGGGAGTCGCTGATCGCGGGTCGACACGGCTTTCGGAAAATGGAGCTCCTCGAGACGGACACCCTTCAGTTCGAGAACGGAGCCGAAGTCCGAGACCTGGACTTGGACCTTGGCTTCGATCGGACCTCGCGAGAGGCGCTCGATCGATTCGCGAAGCTTTGGGTCGTCGCCGCTCGGGAAGCGGTTGAAGATAGCGGGGTTAGTCCCTCGTCTCTTTCCGGGGGCGCCATCGTCACGGGAACTTCGGTCGGCGGTCAGACGACGCAGGACGAGCTGTTTCGTGCCCTCTACCGTGACGGACGCAGGCGTCTCACGCCCTTCGCGGTTCCCCGCATCATGGCGAACGCGGGTGCTAGCCACCTCTCGACGGAGCTCGGCATCGAGGGCCCGGGCCTCACCCTGTCGACGGCCTGCGCGTCCTCCTCCCACGCCATTGGCATCGCGTCGTGGATGCTCTTTAACGGCGCCGTGGAAGTCGCCATCGCCGGAGGCAGCGAGGCGCCTTTCAGCTTGGGGCACCTGAAAGCGTGGGACGGTCTGCGAGTCATTGCGCCGGACGTTTGCCGGCCATTCTCTCGCGGCCGTAAGGGGATGATCCTCGGCGAAGGTGGAGGCGCCCTCGTGCTCGAGACCTTGGAAAGCGCCCGCGAAAGGGGAGCGGAAATCCACGCCGAGCTCATCGGAGTCGGGATGTCGTCGGACGCGGGTCACTTGACGAAGCCCAGCGCCGACGGAGCCGCGCGCGCGCTCACGGCGGCTTTGCGTGACGCGTCTCTCGAGAAGGAAGAGGTCGGCTACATCAATACCCACGGGACCGGGACGCTGCTTAACGATGCCACGGAGACCGAGGCAATTCACCGGGCCTTCGAGGGCCACGCAGCGAAGCTCCTGACGAGCTCGACGAAGTCGATGCATGGGCACACTCTGGGGGCCGCGGGTGCCCTCGAGGCCATCGCCACCGTGCTTGCCTTGAACAACGGCGTGATTCCGCCCACGGCGAACTTCATGGAGCCGGATCCGGAGTGCAACTTGGACGTCGTGCCGAATCAAGCCCGAGAGGCTCCCATCGCGCGCGCTCTCTCGAGCTCTTTTGCCTTTGGGGGCCTCAACGGCGTGCTGGCTTTTGCTCGCTACCCCGCGTGAGCCCAGTCGCCTTTTCGGTCCAATATTCTTGGTATAATCGCCCTGTAAGCAAGGAATTGGAGAGATTGTCCCCTGTGCGACGGCTTCCGGTGCCAATTGGAGATTGCGAAGAGCCGAGCGAGCACTAGGAGTGGAAGCCTACGTTTTGCGGATTACGGGGCGCGTTCAAGGTGTGGGATTCCGTTGGTTTACCGAGAAGGCCGCGTCCCGGCACGGTGTCCAGGGTCACGTTCGCAACGTGAAGGACGGGAGCGTCGAGGTGTTTGCCCAGGCGACGAGACAGGCGCTCGAAGGGTTTCGAGGTGAGCTTCGCGACGGCCCCCGTGCGGCCTGTGTAGATGATATACAGGTGACGCGGTCGCCTACGGATTCTAGTCTTGTCGGTTTCGAAGTACGCTTCTAAGAGGGGCTAACGAATGGAAGACCTTCGCCGGATCATTCGAGATGTACCGGATTTCCCCCAGAAGGGCATTGTATTCAAGGACATTACACCCCTTTTGGGCGATCCCAGGACCTTCCGCAAGGCCATCGACTATATGGCCGAGCCCTTGATGTCCCAGGAGTTTGACGCTTTCATCGGCATCGAAAGCCGAGGTTTCATTTTTGCCTCGGCGCTGGCATATCAGTTCGACAAGGGCCACATACCGGTCCGCAAGCCAGGGAAACTTCCGGCAGAGACCGTGCAAGTGTCCTACGAGCTGGAATACGGCTCCGACAGTTTGGAGATGCACGCGGATGCCCTGAGCTCGGGGCAGCGTGTCGTCATCGTCGACGACGTGCTCGCGACGGGCGGCACGGCTCGCGGTGTCGCCAACCTCGTGGAGAAAGTCGGGGGGCACGTCGTGGCTCTGAGTTTCCTCATCGAGCTCGACTTCCTCAACGGTCGCGAGAGGCTAGCCGACTACCAGATTTGCTCGGTGCTCAACTACGGTTAGAGGGGAAGGAACGTGAGTAGTCTTCGTTTGGATGGGAGCGAGCCCGTCGAGGACGGATCCCTGCACGACGACGACTCTCGATCGTCTGTAACGGGCGTCGCTCCGCCGCGGCGCCAGGTCGGCTCGAAGGAGATGCGCGACCTCATGCATCGCCTGACGGCCCAGCAGGCATCGCTGGTCCGCTCGATAGCCTTGAGAAACGCCGAGTACCTCGACCGTTCTTTTTATCTCGACCCGAAGTCGGGCAAGCGCATCGCCCACGAGCTCGAGCCCGACGAGCTCACGAATTTCACCACCGCTTGGGCCCTGGCACCGCTCGACTGCATTCGTTCAATGAATGCCTCGATCGCGAAGATCGGGGAGCACCCGAGGCTTCGTCGCTATCTCAAAAGCGCCGTCGACCTCGAGATTCTCATGGACCGTCATAGCTGGGGGGACGACGGAACCGTCTATCGGGGGATTCCAGAGTATTTGATGCACGGCTACACGGACATGGGGAGCCAGGCATCGCCGACGGAACGTTCGGGCCGCGAGAAAATCAAAATCGACAAGGTCCGTATGGCGGAGCGTGTGACGGATTGCAAAGAGCAAGGCGTCATCTCCGGAAAGGAGGTTGATAAACTCCTGGCTTGGTACTATAACTGTGTCAGACAGGACATTGAGTTCAACGAGCTCGGCGTCGAGAAGCTGTCTCGGGATTTCGGAAACGAGAGCATCGTTCTATCCGAATATCCTGAAAAGGGGTTGGGGGCTTGTCGGCATCTTTCCATCTTTTTCCAGCTATATTTGCAGGAAGCCGGTGTCGATTGCCGTGTCGTCAAGGGTAACCTGAAGTTCTACATCTTCAAGGGACGCCATGCCTGGAACTTGCTACGACTCGGCGATCAGGTCGTTCTGGTGGATGTGACGCATCCCAACATGAGCCAGCCCTTCATTTTGGCTGGCCGGACGGAGGAGGAAGTCTACGAGCTCGCTCGAGAACAGTCTCGGGACTACGAAGCGACGCCTGACGACCAGAACTACTACAAGATCGGCGTGGCCTAGAGAGACACCTGGAAGACGATGGCGATTGGCAACAACCGACGGGCGACGATTCGACTGACTTATCAAGAGCTGACCTTCATTCAGAAACTCTTGCGCTCCGAGTACCACTTCATCACCGAAGAAGAGCGCCACGCCCGTCAGGGATTCGGGCGGAAATTGTCGGACATCACCCTTCCCGCTAGCCAGGACGGAAGCGTGGACCTCTTTCTGACTCAGCTCGAGATCTCCTTTCTGCAAAAACTCACCAAGACGTCCTACAGCTTTCTCACTATGGCGGAGCGCGAGGCGCGGCAGAAGCTCCGGCTGAAGATCCGGAACGGCTGGGAGGAAGTCCAGGCGATCGAGCGGCACGCCCGTCGCGAGGCGTGATCCACCGGTAGCCCCCTCACCTTCCTGCCTCGCGGCATCCTCCTTGCGCCGCACGAGGCTCGTCGAAGTAGAATCTAGAACCATGCGGTGGTTCCTGACGGTCGCATTTCGCTGGCTTCCCGCGAGCACGGAGTGGCAGTACAAGACCGTCCTCAGCAAGAGCCCGCCGGAGCGCTGGCTCCTCGACACGCTGAACTCGGCCAAGCTCGGACCAGGCCGGCTAGAGGCCTGCGTTCTGCACTCACGAGAGATCTCCGACGAAGTCGCGGAGTCCCTGGAAAACGCACTATCCGAGCCGAGCGGCAAGCTGTGAGCGGTTCCCAACGTCTCTCTGAGCGCCACCGGGTAATCCGAGGAGTCTTGAATGGCAGTTGATGTGCTGACCGAAACGGTGATTCGGCGCCCGTCAGGGCAAGTGGCGGACTACGCAGCGAACCCCGACAACGTGCCGAAGTGGTATGTAAACATCAAAGCAGTTGAATGGCAGACTGCGCCCCCGGTGTCGGTGGGCTCCCGAATCGCATTTGTGGCCCAGTTCCTGGGCCGGAGACTTGCCTATACCTATGAGGTCGTTGAGCTCCTGCCCGGTGCGCGGCTCGTGATGGGGACCACCGAAGGTCCATTTCCGATGGAAACCAGCTATACGTGGGAGGCCACTCCGGAGGGCTTCACGAGAATGACGTTGCGCAACCGCGGCACGCCGGCCGGCTTCTCGCGATGGCTTGCTCCGTTCATGGCGCTTTTGATGCGTCGAGCGAACCAGAAGGATCTTGCCTGCCTGAAGGCACTCCTCGAGGATGATCTCGGCGACAATGCCTGAGCGGGGCTGTCGAACGGCATGCAGAAAGGCTAAGCTTGTTGGCGGGAGTCGTAAGCGAGCAGCTGCAAGTTAGCGTGCGCCTGTAGCTCAGTAGGATAGAGCGCCGGATTCCTAATCCGGAGGTCGCGGGTTCGAGCCCTGCCAGGCGTACCAATATCCACCATGCCTCAATAGGGGGATCCGTCCCGCTTCCCGTGGAAATAAGAATGGCGTAACCTCCGGTTAAACAAAACGAAACCGCGCCTGTAAAGGCGAGGAGGAGGATTACGCCATGAAGAAGCCTACCACCATATCGAAGGAGTCTGTAAGCGAGTATCGGGAGTTCGTCCAACTTCGGCTGCGTAAGCGGGTACTGGAGGCAATCGAGGTCGTGCTCGAGGAAGAAGTCGACCAAGCGCTGGGGTGTGGTAGCTACGAGCGTGCGGAAGACCGCCGTGGATATCGCAACGGAGCCGAAACCCGTCGCGTGACGACGTCGGTGGGAACTTGCGAGCTCCGGGTGCCACGAGCCCGCGTGCGAGACGAGGAAACGGGAGAAACGACAGAGTTCAGGAGCGAGCTGTTGCCCCGGTTACGCGCGCCGGACTCGTGAGGTCGACGAGGCGATCTTGGGGACCTACTTGTCGGGCGCGAATAGCCGCCGGATCCGCAAAGCGCTGAAACCACTGCTCGGTGAGGAGCACCTATCGAAGAGCGCGGTGTCTCGCGTGGTTAGCCGGCTGAAGGAGCGCTTCGAGGAATGGCAGAACCGTGCTCTCAGCGAGGAGGTCTACGCGATCGTTTACCTGGACGGCTTCCACCTGAAAGTGCGGATGGCGAAACGTGTGATCAGCGTACCCGTACTGGTCGCGCTCGGGGTCGCGCCAGACGGGCAGAAACGTCTGTTGTCATTGCGTTTGGCGGTGAGCGAAGCCTCGACGCATTGGGGCTCCGTGCTGGAGGGACTCCAGGCTCGAGGACTCCGGGCTCCCAAGCTAGTGATCAGCGACGGCCACAATGGGCTGACGAAAGCGCTGGAGAAGTGACCGGGGTGCCGGTTGCAGCGATGTACCGAGCACAAGCGCGCCAACTTGCTCCAACATTGCCCGGCGCACGCACGCCGTGAGCTCCGGCGTGACTACAACCGGATCGTCTACGCCAAGAACGGGATCGATGCTCGCAAAGCCTATGACGAGCTCGTCGCCAAGTGGACGCCTCTCGCGCCGGCCGTCGTCCGAAGCCTAGAGGAGGCCGGTAATCAGCTGCTGACCTTCTATGAATTCCCTCGTGCCATGTGGAAATCGATTCGAACGACCAATGCTCTGGAGAATCTCAACCGCGAGTTTCGACGCCGGACGAAAACCCAAGCGTCGTTCTCCAGCGAGGAGTCCGCGGTCGCTTTGCTGTTTGGGCTTATCGCCTCTGGCCAGATTCAACTACGACGCATCGACGGCTACCAACGTCTGAGCGAGGTTCTCGAACACGCGGAGGTTGCCGCCTGATCTGATACCCTGATGACGGAGTGGAGGGCGCCGTTCTTTTTCCACGAACCTCGGGACACATCCCAATAGGGTTGACTTCGAGAAAACCACATCAATTCCCCAAACGGGTCGATTGTGAATACCTGATAATCGCCTCGCTGTTCCGGCACATTGTGTTCGAAGTAGAGATACAGACACCGCAACCGATCGACCCGCGTCCTGACGTTTTCGAGCGGAGGTGGCAGATCGCCCCGTTTTCCCAGCTCGGTGCGTAGGATCTCCGCCAACTCATTTTCCGTAAACACCTTGCTGGGACACTGCAACTTGAATGATGACCGGCCCGCTTGCATATCAACGATGGCACCATGCTGGTTTAACGTGATTATGTGGTTGGAGTCCGGAGCCTCTGGAAGACGGTATTCGATGTATACGTAATAACATCCTCGCTTCTTCACGCTCGACCGATACTCCGGGAAGGGCGCCAGCAAGTCTGTTCTCGTCGCCCTCGCTCTATCAATCGCGCCCTTCACCTCAGCATCAGATAGCGGAGGGGCATCACAGGTCGGTTGCAAGTGACCCACAGCTGGGAATACTGAAAGTGTGCCAATCTTAGTTTGGAATTGAAACGGCTCCAAACCCTGTGGTTTGATGGCGTTGGACAAAACAAAATCAAGCCGCGAAGAAAGGAGCCGAGATGGGAAGTCTGCTACGTTCGGTCAAGAAACGCAAGAAGTCGCGTCGTTTGGGTGAGGTCGAGATGGTGAGGCACGAGGATTACGGGGAACTCGCGCTGGACGCCAAGGTAGAGATGATCCGTTCGTTGGTCCCCCTTGGTCTAATGCACGTTCACGAGTTGCTCGACGACGAAGTGAAGGCGTTGGCGGGAGAGCGATACTCTCGCAAGGACGAGCTGGAGCGCGGTCGCCGTCACGGAAGCAACCCGGGCACGGTAGGGCTTGGCGGCCAGCGGGTACCGATCCGTGTGCCACGGGTTCGGAGCATCGAGGGAGGAGAGATTCCGCTTCGCTGCTACGAGGCGGTGAGCCACGGCGGTGAGGTGAATGATCTTCTGCTGAAACGAGTTCTCTACGGAATCTCTTGTCGCAACTACGAGGCGGCAGCGGAAGCGATTCCGGGCGCCATCGGGCTGTCGAGCTCAACGGTGTCCCGAGGGTTCGTGCAAGCGAGCGCTGCGAAGCTGCGGGAGATGCAGGAACGAGATCTGACCGGCGAGGATGTGGTGGCGCTGTTTCTGGATGGGAAGACATTCGCCGAGGCAACGATGGTCGTGGCTCTGGGCATCACGCTTTGCGGGGAAAACCGCTTCTTGGGCTTCGTGGAGACGGACACGGAGAACGCGCAGGTGTTGACGCCGTTCCTGCGTTCACTGCTCGAGCGGGGACTCGATATCTCCCAGGGTCTGCTGGTGATCATCGACGGCGGCAAGGGTCTCCAAGCGGCAGTCAAGAAGGCATTCCGTAAGCGGGCCCTGATACAACGCTGCCAGTGGCACAAACGTGAAAACGTAGTGAGCTACCTGTCCAAGGGCGAGCAGGCGTCATGGCGCAAGCGGCTCCAGTGGGCCTACAACAGGCCGGAGTACGAAGAGGCCCTCACTGCGCTCGAGCAACTCCACGGTGAGTTAGAAGAGCGGAACCAATCCGCAGCTGGCAGCCTGGAGGAAGGCCTTGAGGAGACGCTGACGTTGCATCGACTCGGCGTACACGCGGTGCTGGGCCGTTCGTTCAAGACGACGAACTGCCTTGAGTCCGTCAATGCTCTCGTCGAGGAACGCTGCGCGAAGGTCGACCACTGGAAGAACTCGAGCCAACGCCAGCGCTGGTTGGCAACGGCGCTCGTAGACATCGAACCGCGCTTGAGGAAGGTGGTAGGCTACCGCCATCTTCCCAAGCTTCGCGAAGCTCTCAAGCGGGAACTGAAGATCGAGGCGAAGACATCAACCGTATCGAAGAAGAAGGTCGCTTAAACGTGAGCCGTGGAGAGTTTCAACTAAGAATGGGCTTGACTCGGAATACTAGCAGCATGAACAGCATGACTACGGCTAGGCTTTGCATGCTCGAACTCCTGTTGGATGAGGGCGGTAGGGTCTAGACGCCATAATATCTACTATGTATCGCGATACATAATAGAAGGGAGGAAGAAATGTTTAAGAAGTCAATTGTATTAGCCGGGATATTAATTGTAGTGACAGTGACAGCAGGTTTGCTTACCAGCTGCAAAAAGGACTCTGAAGGGGAAGACATCACGCCTGGGCAATCACCGGTCTGTGACAGTTCGGATCCGCAGACAAACGTCTTGTGTGAGATTGGCTACAACGAGGTCAGATCCGACGCACCGATCCACCTTCACTTCGCCGAAGCGCTGCCCAGCAATTACGGCGGCGGCGATGCCGATTGGGAGTGGGAGAGCTGGAAAGCAGGGACAGAGAGCCTGCTGAAGGATGAGCTATTTCCGCTGATCGGTGCCTATCCACACTATTATTTCCTCATCGATTACGAGGGCTACAACGCGGACGATGAGGAAATCGTCGCACTGGCAAGAACCATCGGGGATGAACCGGACCAGACCAAAGACAGTTTCACGGGCATTTCGGGAATGCACGTCAAGGCTGATGGCTGGAGGGTACCGCTACATATGTCGCGAATTCCATACGATGACCATCAGCGACCCGAGGGCTGTCTCGGTGACCATCTTAGGTCCTCGGTCGTCCATGAGTACCACCACATCATGATGTGGCATCAGAAGATGAATAACTATAGGGGAGAGTCGGTGGCAGACCCCGATTACCTGCCGCCATGGGTTAGCGAGGGCGCCTCGGGAGTATTGCCTTCTCTGCTGGGCACGGACAATGGGCGAGATGGACTTCGGAGCCGTATCGAGCACGTCCTTGACATGGTCAAGACTGACCCCTCGCTCGACTTCGAGCACATGAAGCACTACGACACCTGGACTAAGCCCCCATTGTCTTTCCGTCCCCGCATCCCACTTACGTGCTACATGGCGCTTCGCAGCAGCTGGCAAGTCGCGTTGGTCGATGCCTTTCGTGCCATGGGCCTGCAGCCACACCCAGGCGATTTGGACGCCCTGCTCGTCGCCCTCGTCGGCGTGAATGAGGATGACTTCCTCAACGAGGCACTCGCCTTCTTTCGCCTCGAGAGCACCACAGCAGATACGCTGATGCCTCCGGACGTGCCTGTGGCCACGCTCATTGGACCGCCTTCACTCACGACGCTTGCCCAATAGCGCGCGTCGGAAACGCTCGAGAAGGGGCCCGAGGGGTCACAGACTTCTCGGGTGCGGGGGATGAGCCGAGTGTGACCTCCCGAGCCGCACCTAGTCTCGCTCGTCTCCAGGGGGGATCGGCAGTAACTTTCCGTTACCTATCCGTTACATCGCACCTTGACCTTGCCCGGGAAAAGTGGACGGGTTGATCATCTCGCATCAGCAGATTTAAGAGCGTGTAATTGCTCGAACAGCATCGGGCTCACGTAGCCGAGCGACGAGTGAAGTCGATGCGGGTTGTAGAAGCCTTCGATGTAGCTGGCGACAGCGTCTTTGGCGCTCCGCCGGGTTGGCCAGCTCCGCCGGTGTGTTCGCTACTCTAACTTGGCCCATTTCGCTCATTAGATTTGGCCCACCTGCATCGGATCGATAGCCTTGAGCGGGCGTAAGCCCGGAGAGGAGGCATCGGTTGGAAAGGGGCGCCAAAGTGCGGTGGACTGGTACGAGTCGCACGCCCGGATCGGCGGCGAGCTGACGAAGGTGCAAACGTTGGTGGTACGGAGCATGGCCGGCGGGGGCGCATTCCATCGAGGCTATCCCCGCGCGACGCAGCAGGCGTTCTTCGAGGCGCAGGAGAAGGCGTTCGAGTTCTTCGGTGGCGTGTTTCGTCGAATGCGCTACGACAACCTGACCCTTGCGGTTTCCAAGATCTTGCGAGGCTACCAACGTCGTCAGACTGAAGCTTTCGTGGCGTTTCGCTCGCACTGGGGATTCGACTCCGAGTTCTGCAATCCGGCTCGAGGAAACGAGAAAGGCGGTGTAGAAAGCGAGGTGGGCTACTTCCGCCGCAACCACTGGACGCCGGTACCGGAGTTCGATGATTGGGATGAGCTCAACGCGTACTTGCGTGGTCGCTGCCTCGAAGAGAACACGCGCCACATCGCTGGCAAGGAACACGCGGTGGGCGCGGCAATGGAGCTCGAGCGAGTGCACCTACTCCCGATGGCCGACGAGGGCTTCGAGCTCGAGGAGAAGAGCTGCACGACGGTGGACAAGAGGGGCTGCGTTCGGGCCGGCACGAACTGGTACTCGACGCCCTTGAAGCCGGGCCAGCGGGTGATGATGAAGCTGCTGCCACTGGCCGTCGAGGCGTGGCGGGACGGCCGCGTGATGGCACAGCACGAGCGCTGCTACGACCGGAACCGGTCGCTTTACGAGCTCGAGCACTATCTCGATGTCTTGGAGCGTAAGCCCGGTGCCCTTGCGGGCTCGACGCCGCTTGCGCAGTGGCGCGCGAAAGGACGATGGCCCGCAAGCTATGACGAGCTGTGGGCGAAGCTGAACCGTCGCCACGGCAAGCTCGATGGCACGCGCCAGATGGTGGAGCTCATCCAGCTAGGGCGCAAGCACGGATACGACAAGCTTCGTGAGACCGTCGCCCTCGAGCTCGGGTGCACCGATCTCGAAGCGCTTCGCCATCTCCTCGATACCGCGTCGCTACAACGGAACCCCGAGCGTAGCCTGGACGATGTCGAGCTTGGACACCTTGCGCGCTACGAACGAGCTGCGCCGGGCGTGAGTCACTACAACGAGCTCATCACGGAGGTGAACCCGTGAGCGCGCGAAGCGTCGAGGTCGGCACCATCCGTCAGCATTGCAAGACGCTGCGCATGCCGACCGTGGCGAGCCAGTTCCACAAGCTAGCGGAGCAAGCGCGGCGCGACAAGCAAAGCCACGTCCGGTACCTCGACGTCCTGCTCAGCGCCGAGGTCGAGGAACGCGAACACCGAGCGGTTCAGAGACGATTGAAAGAAGCACAACTACCGCGGACGAAGACCGTTGACGAGTTCGACTTCTCACAGTCGCCCAAGGTCTCGGCTCGCCGGATAAAAGAGCTCGCGGAGGGTCACTACATCGACCGAGCGCAGCCGGTCATCTTCCTCGGCGACGCGGGCACCGGCAAGACCCACCTGGCGAGCGCGTTGTGTGTGGCCGCATGCCAACAACGTCGCCGGGTCCGCTTCACCACCGCATCGAGACTCGTCAACGAGCTCGTCGAGGCGAGACAAGAGCACGAGCTGTCGCGCATCATCCGCCGCTACGCCCGCTTCGAGTTGCTGTGCATCGACGAGCTTGGTTACGTCCCGCTCGCCGACGTCGGCGCCGAGCTGTTGTTCCAGGTGATCTCGGAGCGAAGCGAGACCGCCGCGCTCGTGATCACGACGAATCTCCCGTTCTCCGAATGGACTCAGGTGTTCACGAACGCCCGGCTGTGCAAGGCGCTGCTCGACCGTGTCACGGACCAGGCGCACATCCTCGAGACCGGCTCCGAGTCCTACCGCTTCCGCCGCACCGTCCGCAGCAAGAACGCGGTTCCAAAGGCATGAGAGCTGTGTTTTCACTCGGGGCGGCCTGCACGTTCGTTCCGGCCGCAGGATAAGGGAAAGGGACTTTGTTACGTTCGTTCTTTAAGAATCAATAACTTAAGGTGGGCCATTTTAGATGAGCGAAATGGGCCAGGCCGAGTGGACAAAAACAGCCGGTTGACGAGTTCGGTCTTGAGCGTACCGAAGAAGCTTTCGCTCACGGCGTTGTCCCAGCAATTACCCTTGCGGCTCATCGAGCACACGATGCCGTACTCATCGAGCACGGCCTGGTAAGACGCAGCCGCGTATTGAGTACCACGGTCTGAATGATGCACCAAGCCACTTCCAGGCAGACGGCGCCCCAAGGCCATGTGAAGCGCCTCGAGAGCAAGCTCTGCGCGCAGGTGGGACTGCATCGCCCAGCCGACGACACGACGCGAGAACAGATCGAGGATGACCGCCAAGTAGAGCCAGCCTTCCCAAGTCCGGATGAAGGTTATGTCCGTCACCCAGAACTGGTTCGCTCGTTCGGCTTCGAAGTGCCGGCCGAGCACGTTGGGCGCGATAGGGCGATCGTGCTTGCTGTCGGTCGTGCGGCGAAAACGCTTGCTGGGCAGGCCCTGCAGGCCCATCTCACGCATCAGCCGTGCCACTCGCTGCTTGCCCACCTCGACGTTCTCCCCGTCAGGCTGGCGACGTACACGCTCCCTGCCGTAGGTACCACGGCTATGGGCGTGGATCGCTTGGATGCGCAGCTTCAGCTTCCCATCCTCACACTGTCGCCTGCTGGGCGCGCGCTTCATCTGAGCGTAGTAGCCTCTGGTCGATACCCTCAGGACTCGGCACATCACCCGCACCGGATAGTTGGCCCGCTCCGCGTGAATGAACTTGAATCTCATTCGCTTTCCTTCGCGAAGAAGGCCGCCGCCTTTTTTAATATTTCTCGCTCTTGCTCCAACGTGCGTACTCGACGTCGCAGCGAACGGAGCTCATCACGTTCCGCCGTCGTCAGAGCCTCGCGTGGACCTTCACCGTGATCAACCTCGTATTGTTTCACCCAGTTTCGAAGGGCTGATTCCGTCAGGTCCAGTTCCTTAGGGCCGGCGACAAAATAAGTTCCCGTTTTCAAGACGGTCGGATGGTGTAGTTCCATTTGGGTAGAGTCTGGTCCTTTGTAACGGAAAGCGCCTGCATCCGCTCGTCAGTGATTTTGACGCCCTTCGGATAACGACGCCGGATAAGGTGTGCGCGTACTCGCAAACCGGAAGAGGTGGTGGTCGTGCGGATGTATTTGAGGATGGTTTCGTAGCTGTCGAGAGGCCTGCCCGCCCAGTTCTTGCTGACCTCGCTGAACAGACGGTGCTCCACTGGATTCCACTTGGATGTACCGGACGGATAGCGGGCTATGGTGATAGCGATGTCGTGGCGATTGCAAATCCGCGTTTGAAGCCCGTGCTTCCAACCCCGACACCGATAGCCATTGCTGCCCCCGGCGTCTGCCAATATCGCGAGGTCACGGGCTGCAGGATAGCGTCGCCGTCCTTCCGTTCGCCACCACTTCTCGATGGCATTCACGGCGAAGTCCGGGGTGTTGTACGAGGTACCAATGAACACTGTCCCGCGGTTCGCGAGCAGATCGTAGACGCCGTAGGGGATTGCGATGCCGTTCGATTCGGAACGGAAGTCATGGTCTTTGACGAGAGTCGGCTCGCGGTTCCAGGCCTGCCCGCCGTTTTTGAATAATCCCACCAGCTCCCGTTTCTTCGTGTCTACGCTGATGATGGGATGACCAGCTGCGGCAAAACGCTCGCGCAGTTCGGCGATACACGCGAATTGGGTATCGCGATCTTCGGACGTGGCACCGCACAGCTTCTTGTGGTTCACCCGCAACGAGAAGCCGAGCTGTTTGAGCAGTCGACCGACGGTTTTGCTGCTGACGTTCACACCGAGGCTTCTTAGCTCGCAAGCAATCTTGTCGGTGGTCCGCCGCGTCCATTTCACTCCCGTCATCGGATCGCCCGCGGTGTCGTGCTTTATGAGTTCTTCGATCTTGGCGATGACTTCTGGCGTTTTTTTTGCACGGCGCGCCGTCCGCCACCCTTTCGCCGAACTCCGTCGAGCTCAACATCTCTCATTAGCAATTCCCTACGACCTCTGGCTACCGTGCTCGGATCCATCCCGAGCAGTTCGGCAATCTGTTGGTCGCCACCGTGACCGAGCTTCATGGCCTCGACTCCCGCGTAGAGACGGCGCTGCTTTTCATCGAGCAGGCTGTAGAAAAGAACGATCGCAGCCTTCAACTCCACGGGGAGCACGCGGACTCCCCCGACCCAGCCCAACGTGGAAGGTGACGCCTCATGTATCTGGCGGGCCGAGAGCTGTTGCTTGCGCGTGCTCACATCGGTGGCCAGATACAGATATCGGCCGAACACCTGCTCGCGCGCCAATCTTTTCTCTCGGACCAGTTTCAACAGAGGAGCCTTGACGTCAACCTGCACCACGTCCTCGAGCTCGTCGACGTAGTAGCCTGCCTCACAGGCCGCGACCAACGCTTTTACCGTCGCAAGCAACGTCCCGTACTTCGAGAACCACACTGAGCGCAACGACCAAAGACCTTTTCGATCGAACTGGGCGATCTCGTCCAACGTGTAGTAGCTACCACGGTGGGAGTAGCTTGTCCGATACGCCAACTCATTGAGCTTTCGGAAGACGGTCGAGTCCACATCGGTACCCAACACTGCCTTCAAATCATCGAGGGTAGCTATTTTGTGCTTCCTCAACAGGCGGTCGAGATCTTCAGACTGATAGCTCGTAGGTCTCATAATAGGAGAAGTGCTCCTTGATAGGCGTAATCCTCCTGCAATGAGGACCGTTTGTCAAACACGCGCTGGTTGCTGAAGACCTACAAATGTTCCGTTTCTAGGGAGCTTGCCAGGCTCTCGTGATGCCAGACGATATCGCGATCACGACCTGAAACAGGAAGAGTGTGCTCAAAACTAGACAGTTATTTTGTCGGCGGCCCTTAGCGACCTGGCCGATGCTGCGCTCGCCCGCTTTGAACAGCCGGACCGCTTCCTTCTTGAACTCCCCCGTGAACTTCCTTCGTCGTCGCTTTCCCATGGACGCCTCCAGGCGCATTGTCGCGCCTCGGTTGGTGTCCACAAAACCCGGGCAGGGTCACCAAGGGTCGACTCGTCAGCCGTGTGCTGTTCATGTTCACTCCAATTTCGACAGCGATTATTAGCCTTGACGATAATAAGCCAATCGGCTAAATATAAATACATACGGGAGGGACCATGGCCGATTCGAAACCGGTTCGCGTGCTGTGCATCTATCGCGTCTCGCCGGGCAAGGAAGACGCTTTCAGACCATTGCTCGAAAATCACTGGCCCACGCTCGACAGACTCGGACTCGTCTCCTCGGAACGGGCGGTGTGGTACCGCGGGAAAGACAAGGAGGGGAAGCCCCTCTTCGTCGAGATCTTCGAGTGGAAGGATGAAGAGGCCCCGCGCGTCGCGCACGAGACTCCGGATGTCATGGCGGTCTGGGAGCCGATGGGCGCGCTCGTCGACAACATGGAGTTTATCGACATCGAGCCCCTTGCCAGCTAAACGCAAGGACATCGACGCCGGGGCCCGGCTCGATGAGCTCGACGCCGTGCTCTCCGCTCTCGCGCATCGTGTGCGTCGGCACATCCTGCTCGTCGTTCGTTTTCGCGGTGGGGCTATGACCGCGGGAGAGATCGCGAGTCGATTCCAATGCACCTGGCCGACGGTGAGTCGCCACCTACGCGTTCTCGAACACGCCGGGCTTCTCCTGCAGGAAAAACGGGGCCGCACCCGCGTCTACGCAGTCGATACCGATCGATTGGAAGTAATACACGAATGGCTCGAGTGGCTCGAGCACGGAGAGAAGCGAAATACCAAGCGGACGAAACGCCGCAAAGACGTATGACCGGGCGCTCCGCCGTTACGCGCTCGCGTTTCCGGGGACCCATGAGGATCACCCCTGGGGCGAACACGTCGCCAAAGTCGGGAAGAAGGTCTTCGTCTTTTTCGGAAGCGGGGCGGGGAGCCTCTCGCTCTCCGTCAAGCTTCCGGAGTCGAGCGGCGTGGCCTTGATGTTGCCGTTTACGGCGCCCACCAACTACGGGCTCGGAAAGAGCGGCTGGGTCACCGCGAGCTTCGAGCTGGATGACCGCCCGCCGATCGACTTGCTCCGCGAGTGGATCGAAGAGAGTTATCGAGCCGTAGCGCCCAAGAAGCTCGTTTCCGAGATGGAAGCCGTAGCAATACGCCTGCGAGGGACTTTGTCGCGAAAGAAATGAGTGTTGCGCTCGCCGAGATTCATGATGGACGAGTCGTCAGCGTAGAATCACAGACGAACTAAATGCAAGAGATTCTCGACGGGCTTAGCTCCATCTCGTTCTCGGGCGAGCAACTGCAAGGTAGCGTCCTTGCGACCTTGGCGACGATCGCGGTTTTCGCGAGTCTTCGCTTTGTCGTGCTGCGCGTCGTGTACAGGCGCGTCGATGATACCAAGCTGCTCTACCAGTGGCGCAAGACGATCACCTATACCACCTACTTGCTCGGCGTACTCGTCGTGGGCCGGATCTGGATTCAAGGCTTCGCCTCCGTCTCGACGTTTCTCGGACTCTTGACAGCCGGCCTCGCGATTGCGTTGCGCGATCCGATCGTCAACTTCGCTGGGTTCCTCTTCATCATGTGGCGCCGGCCTTTCGACGTCGGTGATCGTGTGCAGATCGGAGCCTATCGCGGAGACGTGATCGATTTGCGTATCTTCCAGTTCACTCTGATGGAGATAGGCAATTGAGTCGATGCGGAACAGAGCACGGGTCGCGTGATTCAGGGGATGTCCCGCCGGATGTTGAATTTGGGGTAGCGGCGGCTCCTTGGCCGGCCTAAGAATAGGTCTGCCAAACCAACCGTCTCCAGAGGGGGACAAGGAGCCACCATGCCAAGGAAATCAAAGAAGCCAGTAAGAAAGCAAACGCACTCGCCTACGGGCAAGGTAGTTGGCCAAGTCGGTCAGATACTGCTACCGATGATAGCTGGGATCGCGGCCACGAAGGCGGACCTGACGGAATGGGTGTACGAGCAAGGACTGACCGCATTGCACCTACTCCTGAGAGAGGACGCGGAGAAGATCGCGGGGCCGAAGGGCAAGCACGAGAAGGAGCGAACTCATAACCACTGGGGGAGCACGGATGGGGAGCTGAGCTTCGGCGGTCGTCGAATCCAAGTGTCGCGACCTCGAGTTCGTTCGAAGTCGGGCGAGGAGGCGTCGCTTCCACACTTCGAAGCCTTCCGCGAAGAAGACCCGCTTCCGGAGCGAGTGCTGAACCAGATCTTGGTGGGGGTATCGACCCGAAATTACGAATCGAGTCTGGACAAACCCTCGGCGAAGTTGAAGTCTCGTGGCACGAGCAAGAGTGCCGCCAGCCGTCACCTCGTGAGCCAGACGACTAAGAAGCTCGAGGAATACCTATCTCGGAGGCTAGAGGAGTTCGAGCTTGCGGCACTAATGATGGATGGCCTTGAGGTGGCCGGACAGACCGTCGTCGTAACTCTCGGTATCACAATAGATGGAACGAAGGTGCCCTTGGGTATATGGCTGGGCTCGACGGAGAACTCTCGGATGTGCACCGCGATGTTGCAGAACCTTCTCGAGCGGGGATTGCGGATCGACGAATCGATTCTCTGCGTAGTGGACGGAGGCAAAGGGATCCGCAAAGCACTCGTCGACGTTTTGGGGGATCTCGCGGTTATCCAAAGATGCCAGCTCCACAAACTCCGAAATCTACGCTCGTACCTTCCCAAGTCCCGTCACGCCTACGTGCTCCAGACAATGAAGGAAGCGTACAAATGCAAGAGTGCCGACAAGGCGCGCAAGCGACTTCAGGCATTGGTGTCGTGGCTCGAGCGAAACGGCTACGACGAAGCTGCCGGAAGCCTTCGCGAAGGGATGGAAGAGACCCTCACGGTTGTGAAGCTCGCTCTACCCGAGTTACTTCGCAAATCTCTGGCCACGACAAACGCCATCGAGAATCTCAACGGCACCATCCGCAGAGTCTCGAGAAACGTCAAGCGGTGGAAGAGTCCTTCCATGATTCGCCGATGGACCGCTCTCGGCGTCGTCACGGCGGAGAAAAAGTTTCACCGTATCAAAGGCTATCGCCATATGGGCGCTCTCGTTCACGCGCTTAGAAGCAAACAGAAATCTCTTGACAGCGATGAGGTTGCTGCCTAAGAGTATTCGCAGGTGCCGCCGCTACCCGACCAAATTCAACAGCGGCCGGGACATCCCCGTGATTCACATCCCCAACGGGAAGGTCTTTCAGGAGGCGCAGGCAAGTTAAAGTGACCCCCGGCAAAGCCGGGGGCCTATTCATAAGAGCCCCTCAAAGGGGCTGTTCATGAGCCCCCTAAAGGGGTCGATCTTGCTCCCCAACTACGAGCCCGACCAGTCCATATTCAGCTGGTCCAGACGTTGGTCCTCCTGCTCTTGGTCACGAATGTACTTGCGGACCATCTCTTCGTCCAAGCCTACGGTCGACACGAAGTAACCGCGTGCCCAGAAGCTTTCGCCGGTGAAGTTGCGTCTGCGTCCGCGGAAGTTCCGTGCCACCGAGATCGCACTCTTGCCTTTGATGAACCCCACCACGTTCAACACCGCAAACTTCGGTGGGATGCTGATGCACATGTGGACGTGGTCCGACATCAAGTGGCCCTCCAGAATCCGGGCCTCTTTTTGTTTCGCCAGCTCGTGGAGAATCTTTCCCAGATGCGTTCTGATTGCACCATACATCTTCTTCCTTCGGTACTTCGGGATGAACACAACGTGATATTTGCAGTCCCATCGTGTGTGGGATAGGCTCTTGTATTCTTTCACCTTGGTAGTCCTCCTTGTTTGGAAGTTCGCGCTTTCCAAGGAGGACTTTCTTTCCTACTTCCTTACACGGTCAAACCTCTGGGAGTCACCCCGGCAGAGCCGGGGGTTTACCTCAATGAATTACTCGACCGGATTCGCGTACATCTGGAACGAGATACCGGTGCTCGTAACCTTCGAGAGCAATTGGAGCAAAGCGAAGGAGATCTTGACGGAGATAGCGAAGAGGGACGCGGACCCGCTGTCGCGGGCGGCGGAGGAGAGTGTGCGCCGAGCGGCACGGAAGTTCATGATCTTCTACACGCACTTGTCGCCCGTGGTCTATACCAAGATCGCGGACAGCGGGGTATTGCTGACGATTCGATATTTGTGCGAGCCGCGAAACCGAAGGGGCACCGAACAGACAATCTCGGAGGAGATTCTGGAGCGATTCGCGGAGTGCGACGACATCGATTTCGCCTATCCGACCTATCGGATCTACGACAACCCCGCCGAAGGCAAGGAAGGCGCCCGCGCCGAAGTCCCGGCCCGACGATAAGGCGGTCGCCCTCTGTCATGGACTTGGATCCTCCCGCTTCTTCCTGCGCTTCGCGAGTGCCTGCAGGTCCGCCGTGACGTCCACCTCGTCCATGATCTCGTGACCAATGATCGACTCCAGCACATCTTCCAGAGTGACGATGCCGACGATGCTCCCGTATTCGTCGACGACACCGGAAAGAAGCCTCTTGGTGTTGAGGAACTGTCTCAACAACAGGTGCCCTCGCATTGACTCGGGTACGAAATCAATGGGTCGTGCGAGACTCCCGACCGTGCGGTCGAATTCGTCGTGGGCGAGCGCGGCGAGGATATCCCGCGAAAGGGCGATTCCGATCCAGCGATCGGGATCTTCCGACGCGCAAACGGGAATTCGCGAGTAGGTCCAGTCCGTGATCTCGTTGCTCGCGACGCGGACGGTCGTTCCGCTCGCGAGTGTCTGGATGACGGGCCGGGGCGTCATGATGTCCCGGGCGGTGACCTGATCGAGCGCAAGGGCGTTCTTTACGAGCTCGGCCTCGGACTCCAGAATACTGCCCTCTTCCGCGCTCAGGATCGCGACCTGGCGCACCTCTTCCTCGGGAAAAGCGATGTGCGGATTCTCGGGCTGGAGCGATCTCGCGACTCCCTCGACGAGCCAAATCATGGGGTGGAGAATCGTCATCAACCAGTTGAGGGGCACCGCGAAATATCGGGCTATGGGACGGTTGTAAGTGACTCCCAGGATCTTGGGAATGATCTCGGAAAAGAACAGAACGGTTAGGGTGAAGGCAACGGAAAAGAGAATGACGATCCGATCCCCGAAGAGATGGCCTGCCTGGGCTCCCGCGACGGCCGCTCCCGCCGTATTGGCGGCCGTGTTGAGGATGAGAATGGCGGCTATGGGTCTCTCCATGTTGAGCTTGAACTTCTGCAGAAGCCAGCCCGCGCTGCTCCCGGACTCGCCGAGACGACGCGCATAGGGCAGTCTCACCGAGTAGAGCGCCGCTTCGGTGAGCGAACAGATCGCCGAGACGACCAAAACGATCAATACGGAAGTGACGAAGATAGTCATAACGTTCTCGCTGTAAAACGGCCCAACGCAGGGAAGGGCTCGCGGCATGATAGCTGCATCTGCAATTGTATCCTCTGGATCTTGCGCCCTGGGCTCTCATGGCACATAGTTTCCGTGGCAAAGAAAGGGCCGTCTTGATGACACAAGGTCGCGTGAGGAGAGGCATGAAGTCTGTAGTGAGAGTCTGTTTCGTCGGGTTGCTCGGAATCATCGCGGGTGCGGCGGCCGAGGGGCAGAGCGGAAGCGTCGAGACGCGTCTCGCCACTCCACGACGCGCGCTAGACAACTTTCTCAAATGGCAGAACCCGCCGACCGTCGACATGGCCATCGCAGCGGAAGCCTTCGCGATCCAACCCGGGCTCTCCGAAGCGAGAAGGCGCGAGCTCGCGCGGCAGCTCAAGGCTGTCATGGACGCGCGCGGCTTACTCGTCTTGCTCGAAACGGTGCCCAACGACCCAGACTACGTGGACCCAACGACGGACGACGCCCGATTTACGATCTTTCCGGCCCGGCTGCCGGGAGTCGAGCTCGTCCGGGTCTCGGATCGGTGGCTCTTCTCGCGCGCAACGCTCAGTGCGATCCCGGAGCTCTACGGAGCGACCTTCACCGGCGCGGCGCAGTGGCTCATCGGCCACCTGCCACCCTTTTTCCAGAACACCGTCGCGGGCGTCGCCCTATGGCAGCTCGCCGGGGTCTTCCTCTTATTATTGCTCGGTCTCGTGATTCGAAAGACGGTCGAGTTCTTTCTCCGTCGGCTCGCCGTCGTTCTCGTCGTTAGGAGCCCGCTTCGGTGGGACGAAAAGCTCGTCGCTCGGACGGTTCGCCCGGTCAGCTTCCTCGTCATGACGATCGTCCTGATGCTCTTCTACGCCGACCTGCAGCTTCCGGTGCGAGTGAACGTGGTCATCAACCTGGCGCTCGAGCTGATGATCGCAGGCAGTATGATCTGGCTCAGCTTTAACGCCGTGGATGTCCTCTGTGACTACCTGAGCGGACTGACGGAGACGACCGATACGAAGCTGGACGACCAGCTCGTACCGCTTCTGAAGAAGACTCTGAAAGTCTTCGCCTTCACCATTGGAATCATTGCCGTCATTCAGAACTACGGCTACTCGGTGACATCGGTGCTTGCTGGTCTCGGGATTGGTGGACTAGCCGTAGCCCTCGCGGCTCAGGAGACGTTGGCGAATTTCTTCGGTTCCATCACGATCTTCGCGGACAAGCCGTTTCAAGTCGGCGACTGGATCATTACGGACGGTGTGGAGGGCACCGTCGAGGAAGTAGGGTTTCGTTCGACAAGGGTGCGCACCTTCTACAATTCCGTGGTCACCATTCCGAACTCCAAGATCGCCTCTTCGGGCATCGACAACATGGGACTTCGGCGCTACCGACGAATCAAGCAGGTGCTCGGAGTCACCTACAGCACGACGTCGGAACAGATGGACGCCTTCGTGCAAGGGATTCGAGCGATCATCGTTGCGAACCAATACATGAGGAAGGACTTCTACGAAATTCACTTCAACGGCTTCGGTAACTTCTCTCTGAACGTTCTCGTCTATTGCTTTCTGGACGTCTCGAACTGGAGTGAAGAGCTTCGCGAGAAGCACAACTTCTTCCTCGAGATTTTGCGCCTCGCGGAGGAGCTCGGCGTCGAGTTCGCCTTCCCCACACAAACGGTGCACGTGGACAGTTTCTACAAAGATGCCCCGCGACCCGTCGGAAAGGCACGCAGTCCAGAGGAGATGGCTGCGGCCGTCGAAGCCTTTGGTCCCCAGGGGATTCTGTCTCGACCCAGCGGGCCTGAGCTCGAGATAGACGGTCGGAAAGTGAGCTACCTGCCGGGAAGCTCCCCGACGCGGGGTCCCGAATAAGAGTGTCCCAAGGCTAGGGTGGCTCAGCGGCCTCGGGGATGCTCGTCGTTACCACATCCTCCTGCTCATCTCTCTCGGGCTCCGACGCCGGCTCCGACAATTCCGCTGGTGGCGACGGCGTCTCCGGGGCGGTCGGTTTCCGAACCCGCTCGATGGGGGGATCCTCGAGGAAGGGTTCGTAGCGTTGAACGCGGATCGTCACCGTATCCCCGTCCTCGACGAGTAGGTCGATTTCTTCCTGTCGCTCGCTGAAGGTCGCGAGAATCATTCCCTGCTCGGTGGTGAGCTTCAGAAGGAGACGGTCGGTCTCGGTGGACTTCTCGAGCACCACTCCGTCGACCTGACCTCCGGGTCGAAGCGCATCGGGTATGTAGGCCTGCCAGGACTTGGGCGCCAGGCTGGCGCTGAGCCATCCGAGGAAGAGGCCGAAGAGCAGGCCCGGAAGAATCGACTCTTACGCTTCCGCTTGCTTTCTGGTTCCACGGCGCATTGTCGTGCGAAGGCTAGTCTCGGCGCAAGATCTCCAGTCGGGAGATAACCTTACTATAGTCCCTTGTCCCTTCTTCGTGAGTTGACACGGGAGGAACGGGGAGAGAGACTGAGTGGCTGGAGGTCGCCTGCTTGAAACGCTCGGAACGACGTCATTTGAAACAGGACGAGTTCATCTCGGGACTCGAGTTGGCGATGCGCTGGTTCGTCCAAAACCGGAAGAACGTCGTCAATCTCGCGCTCCTCGTCGTCGGAGCCGGCCTGCTCCTCGGCGGACTCTATGTCCATCGCGATCGACAGGCCAAGACCGCAAGTGCCCTTCTCGCGGAAGCGCTCGACCAGTACCACGGGAAGGTCGGTACGGAAATCGGCGATACTGCGAGCGGTCTTCCCGGCGTCGCGAGCCAAGAACAGAAGTACCGTACGGCGCTCGAAGCTTTTCAGAAAATATCCACGGACTACTCGAGCTATGAGCCGGCACGTCACGCGGCTTATTACGTTGGGCTATGCCATGCGGCACTCGATGAGCTGGACGCCGCCGAGGCTTCGCTCACGTCGCTGCGCACCGGGGAACGCGACCTCCTCTATTACCTGGGCTCGAGGTCTCTAGCAGCCCTGAAGGCGCGGAAGCAAGACTATGCTGAGGCTGCCGAGATCTACCGTGGTCTCGCTGACGACGCGGCGAATCCTCTGCCCAAGGATCATCTGCTCTTCGAGCTCGCGAAGGCGGAAGAGCGCGGCGGAAACGTGGAGCAAGCGCGGCAGCATTACGAGCGCATGCTCGCGGAACACCCGGATTCTCAGCTCCGCGGTGATGCCATGGCGCGCAGCAAGGCGCTCGAGTTCGCCACCGAGAGCTAGACCGCGAGAGGATGACGAGCAAGAGAAGCTGGGTCTTTTGGATTCTGTTCGCCCTCGTGGGCTTCGTCACGCTCATGATGGCAAGCATCTACCTCTTCCTGCGAGGTATGCAGCCCGCGGCACCCAGCCTCTCCGCAGGCTCCATCGTCGGCATCGATCTCGCGCACCGCTATCCTGAGGAACGACTCTACTCCTGGGGCGGGCCGTTCTCACCCGCGGCGGGCATGGTCTTCCGGGATCTCGTTTTCGGGATCAAAGCCGCCAAGCGCGACGAGCGCGTCGAGAAGCTCTTCGTCCACGTCCGCCCAACCGGCCTCGGCTGGGCGCAGGCGGCCGAGCTCCGATCGCAGCTTCTGGACTTCAAGGACTCTGGCAAGCCGATCGTCGCGTTCATCGAATATGCCACCAACCGGGACTACTACCTTGCTTCGGCCGCGGACGAGATCTTCATGCACCCGCGGTCCGTTCTAGATCTCAGAGGAGTGCGGGCCGAGCTGACCTACATCAAGTCCACGCTCGACAAACTGGGCGTCGAAGCGGAGTTCGAGCGCATCGGAGCCTACAAGAGCGCGCCCGAGGTTTTTCTCCGACGCGACATGAGTGAGGAGAGCCGAGAGGTTCTGAGCGAGCTCGTGGGCACGGTACACGACGCGCTGGTCGTCGCGACTGCCGAGGGGCGGGGGATGAGCGATTCCGACGCAGGTGCTCTCGTGGCACGAGGGCCTTTGACGGCCGAAGAAGCCCTCGCAGCGGGACTCGTGGACGGGCTCGAGTACCTCGATGAAGTCCATCGCCGTCTTGCGCCAGAGGGAGCATCACCCGAAAGCTTCCAGACGGTCGCCGTTTCGAGCTATCGGCAGGCGACGAGCCGCCTGCCGACTTTCGGAGCCGACGCGCGTATCGCTGTCATCTACGGTCTGGGCGTGATTACGGGCGGGGGAAGCTCCGACGACGCCGTCTTCGGTCGCACGATGGGCTCGGACACCATTGCCGAGGCCTTCGAGGCCGTTAGGGAGGACGATTCGATCGATGCCGTGGTGTTTCGCATCGACAGCCCCGGGGGCAGCGACGTAGCCTCGGACGTCATTTGGCGTGAGGCAACCCTGACCCGGGAGAAGAAGCCCGTCATCGTATCGATGGCGAATGTGGCCGCTTCGGGGGGCTATTGGATCGCGACGGCGTCGGATGCCATCGTCGCGGAGGCCACGACGGTCACCGGCTCGATCGGAATCTTTGCCGGCAAATTCAACCTCGCGGGCCTCTACGAAAAGATCGGCTTCGACAAGGACGGAGTCGAAAGCGTCGAAAACGCCAGCTTCTTCTCCGACAGCCGCCCGTTCACCGAAGAGGAACGCGAACGTCTGCATGCCATCATCGAATCCGGCTATCAAGCCTTTCTCGAGCGGGTCTCCGAGGCAAGGGACAAAACGACTGAAGAAGTCGACGAGATGGCGCGCGGCAGGGTGTGGTCGGGTCAGGCGGCATTCGCCCTGGGTTTGGTCGACGAGCTCGGCGGACTCGATCGCGCGCTCGCCCTCGCCAAGGAGCGCGCCGGATTCGAGGAGACCGCAACGGTGGAGCTCAGGATCTTTCCCGAGAAGCCGAGCATCTTCGAGGCGCTCCTGTCGAAGATGGTCCTAACGGGCGAAAGAACGCCTATAGGACTCGACCTGCTCGATCCGCAAGAGCTCTACGAGCGTTCCCCGGTTCTGCGCATGCTTCAGAGCGGTTACCCACTTGCCCTGCTGCCATACAGCATCGACATTCGCTGACGTTTCGTCGACAAACGTGCATTGGTCGCGATCGCGTTTTCGAACGGCTCTCCTGACTGCAGCCGGGATATGACGCGACGACGGCCTTGTATCGGAGTGTTCCAGGTTTCTTCCGTGGCGCCTTGGTCTCGGCAAAGCGTCTGGATTCGAGTCGTTCGAGCTTCTCTGTGACGGCGTCTTCGATGAGTGCGGCCAGGTCATCATCAGGTATCGAGGAACGCATGAGCCCGGTCAGACGCTCGAGCTTGTCGCGGAGCGAACCACTCGCCGTGAACTGCACCTTGTACCGCGCGGGTGCCAGCGGTGCCACCACCGCCGGCCGCGCGAGAGAGGAGGGAATCGCAGTTGTTTGGCGTGACGTGCGGCGCGAGCTTGGCAATGCCGCTCAAGTGAAGGCGCCCGTCGGCCAACATCACCAGTAGGACGGGATGTCTCCGTGATGCCCGCGCCGCCGCAATACGCAAATAGGACTCGGACAAGTGCAGAACGTCGGTGCAATATGCGAACATCGACGGCGAAGCTTCGCGCGCATACAGCTTTCGTTCGTCCACCTCACCTATGTGTGCCACCATCTCGGACTCGACGCGCCGAGACCGCCTCGTGAGCTCTTTCAGACGACAAAGCAAGTCGTCATCTGAAATCGACTTCAGTTCCTTTTGATTCGCCATGCTTTCTTATAGCACGACGATTTCTTGTTTCTTCACGTGCCTCATGTCCGCCGAACACCGGTCGCGATGACGTTTGCCGCTCCTCTTCTCTTTCGCTTGGCTGTGGCCCATCCCGTCGGGCTACAGGCATATCCTGGTTCGGGCCACCGCGTTCGCTTCGGGCACCTCCAGAACCTTGTCAAGAACAAAATGGCGAAATCGTATTTTGTTTGGCGTCAGAATCCTCCAGTGACGAGAACCCAATCAGAAGCGAGCCGACGAGCGACGCGGTGTCGTTGACGTAGCCGGGCGCGATAGTAGCGATCAGCCGAGCCCAGCACCAGGCTCAACCGTCCTTCGCGCTCTTAGGTGGAATCCCCAGGGCGACGCGAACGCCACCCAAACGGATATGGACAGAGATGACGTTCCACGACTATAGCAGAGCATTCATCGCAGGACTGTAAGTTGAAGCAACAACCGAGCCTCGCCCCCGATCGCCCATGTGACAAGGGAGACGTACAGCTATATAACGTCAGGTGCAGCTGACGACCCGCTACACATTAGTAGGCTAGGTGACGCCGGTCGCAGCTGACCTGGGTCGTTGGGCCTACAATGTCTGAACTATTTGGCGTCGCGGCTACGTTGCACCACAAGCTCGAGAGGATTGCGTCCATTGCCGTGATCATGTTCGCGTTCGGGAGCGTGGGGTGCCGGATAGGCCCCGCTAGAACGGCGTCTAATCCACAGATTTCGGTATCCGGAAGCGAAACTTGGAAGATTGCGGAGCGTACGTGGGAAGTGCAAGAAACTGCGCTTCTGCTTTTTCCCGAGGGGGAAAGCATGCTGGTCGTCAAAGCGTTGTACGACGGTCGGCCTGGGCCGCAACAATCGCCACTGGCGCAGGAACTGGCCCGTTACGCGCTAGAGCAAGGCTACTTGGACCGTGCCCGAGACAAACTACGCCCCCGCGGATCGTGTGAAGCTCGCGAACAGAATTGGCGTTGCGTTGGTCAGGCAGGCTGGCAGCTCGATGTTGTCAATAGCCAGTAGCCACAGATACAACTTCACTCTCGAAGAACTCAGTCAAAAGTGATTGGAATCTTGCCTGCCCGCAGGGAGGCCCAACTAAACGATCGAACGGACGGCACCGAGACTTCGGCAAACATAAGGCATCAGGTAGGCAAAACTGATGGCGTTCGGCCGCGTCAGCACCGTGCCGCCGCTCAACTCACCGTTATGTGTTCTAAGTCGCTCATTCCAGGGACGGAGGCAAGTGTACGGAGTTCCCGCGGGTCTCGACCTTAGCGTTTTCTTGGGCGCCACCCTCGTACAGGTATGCCTCGGGCAATACCAGATCCAGTTTCATTTCAGCGGCGAGCTCGAAATTGCTTGCGAGGGTGCATGGCGTCTTGTGGACCGTGACGGTGCCGTCACCGACTGCGACGGGCCCCATGCGGAGCGTCAGTCCTACCGAGTCCATCATCTGCTCGGTGAGGAAGTCGTCGATACAGGTGTTCAGGCACCGAAATCCATCTCTCTACGATTTCGCAATGGTTAAACTCTTTTCGTCTTCGATAGCTCGGAGGAGTATGAAAGCTTCTCGATTCAACCGGGGGATATCTTCGTCTGAGGAGACACATAACATCACGTGCAGCTGTCGGGCGCCACTATGATTTCCACGATTGCCGGCGTCCGCAGCTGACGTGTTACGTTATGTCGACGTACGCAGACTATACTTGGGTCGTAGAATAAAATTTGATCGGAGGAACGAATGTTAGTAGCTCTGCTTCAGGCGCTGCTCCTTTCGCTCCTGGTCGTTGTTACGCCGCAATCGGGGTTTCAAACGGAGCAAGATGTCCGCGATCATGTACGAGCGCGCCTGTCGCGCGATCGCGTCGAAAGCGTCACCATAGATGCCGTCGAACTTTTCCCAGAGGGGGTCGGGGCGGCCCGTGGCACTCTTCGTTGAGCCGAGATGATGCGGCTGCGAATCGCCTGGTCTCGTTTGACCTCATGGTAGGAAACGCAGTGGAAGCGGATCCCCAGGGCTACGGAGAGGGTGACAAAGTCGACTCACCGCTGAATCACCATCCGAAGATTCTGATGCGTGTCCAGCCGAAGTATCCACGGTGGGCTCGAGACAATCGTGTCTCCGGCGCGGTGCGCCTCTTTACCCTCGTTCAACGCGACGGGTCAACCGTTGTACTCGGCGTGATGACACCCTTGCCACACGGCTGTACTGAAGCGGCCATCGCAGCCGTCGAGAAGTGGACCTGGCAACCTCGCGTTTTCTTCGGTCGTGAGAGCGACGCCCTGGGATTGGCAACCGTGGCATTCCCTCCCCCAGAATGACCGGCGCGCAGGAATCTCGCTTTCTCGAGTTCCGTTGACAGAACGATGCCTTTTGGCTCGAACGGAATGCGAACCTTCACGCACAATGACGCGTCAGGCCGGCCAAGAGGACCGGCTTCACCTTGCACAGATCGATGTCAGCCCGGCTGACTGCGGTTCGTCGGCGCTGTCCTTGACTGCCGTAGCGTCGTCGCTCAGCTTTCACTACTCCAGCCGCTTCTTGAGCTCCGTGAGAAGCTGCAGGGCTTCGAGGGGGGTCATCTCGTCGGGGGCGACGCGGCGGAGCTCGGCTATGACGCGCTCGGTAGCGTCCCCGAAGAGGGGAAGCTGGCGGCCGACCTGCTCCGCTTCGGTGCTCTCGCCCCCATGCCCCACCCGAGGTCGTCCCTCGATATCGAACTCGGTTTTCTCGAGATTCACGAGAATCTCTCGGGCGCGGCGGATCAAAGAAGGCGGCAGTCCGGCGAGACGTGCCACTTGGATGCCGTAGCTTCTGTCGGAGCCTCCTTCGAGCACTTTGCGGAGGAACACGACGTCGTCTTGCCATTCGCGGGCGGAGACGTGGCAGTTGACGATTCCTGGGAGCTCGCCCGCGAGATCGGTGAGTTCGTGATAGTGGGTTGCGAATATTGTCTTGGACCGAAGCCGCGGTTCGGTCGCGATGTGCTCCGCGACGGACCAGGCGAGGGACAGGCCGTCGTAGGTGGCGGTGCCCCGTCCGATCTCGTCGAGCAGGATCAAGCTGGCACGCGTTGCATGATGAAGGATGTGCGCCGTCTCTTGCATCTCGACCATGAAGGTGGAGCGGCCGCGAAACAGGTTGTCCGAGGCACCGACGCGCGTGAAGATGCGGTCGACGATGGGAAGCTTCGCTTGTGCCGCAGGAACGAAGGAGCCTATCTGGGCCATCACGACGATGAGCGCGGTTTGTCGAAGGTAGGTCGACTTGCCTCCCATGTTCGGGCCGGTGAGGATGACGAGGTGGCGTTGTTCGTTCAGCTCGAGATCGTTGGGCACGAAGGCTTCGTGGCTCGTCGCTTCGATGACGGGATGTCGCGCGTCCTGGATTTCCATTTCGTAGCCGTGGTGGAGCCTGGGCTTGGTGAAGTTCGAGGTCGTGGCGACTTCAGCGAGGGAAGCGAGCACGTCGAGACTCGCGACGGCCTGGGCCGTCTTACGGACGCGGGAGGCCTGCGCCCGTACGCGATCGTTGAGCGCGTCGAACAAGCTCCGTTCGAGCTCTTGAATGCGCTCTTCGGCGTTGAGAATCTTCTCTTCGTACTCCTTGAGCTCGGGTGTGATGAATCGTTCCGAGCCGACGAGGGTTTGCTTGCGCAGATAGTCCTCGGGAACCGAGTCCAGCTTCGATTTTGTCACCTCGATGTAATAGCCGAAGATCTTGTTGAAGCGGACCTTGAGTGAGCCGATGCCGGTGCGCTCTCGCTCGCGATGCTCGATCTGGGTGAGCGTTGCCTTGCCGTGAGTGCGGAGTCGGCGCAGCTCGTCGAGCTCGGCTGAGACGCCCTCTCGAATGGCACCCCCGTCCTTGAGCTTGGGGGGAGGCTCGGATACCAGAGTAGCCCCGATGTCGTCCCGAGCCTCCTGAACCGGATCCAGGTCCTGGTGGAGCCGCCCGAGCAGGCTAGCGCGGGCGTCGGCCGTGAGCCCAGAGAGAACCGGTACTTTGGCGAGCGATGCCGCGAGACCGGCGAAGTCTCTCGGGCCGGCGCTCTGGAGCGCGATGCGCGAGAGAAGACGCTCCAGATCCTGTACTCCCGTGAGATGCTCCCGGGTTTTGCCCCGCGAAATGGCGTCGAAGGCGAGCTCCTCCACAGAGTCGAGCCGCTCGGTGATTCTTTCGAGGTCGAGGAGCGGTCGTTGGAGCCAGCTTTTGAGAGTCCGGGCGCCCATGGCGGTCGCCGTTCTGTCCAATACCGCGATGAGAGTTCCTTCCCGGCCCCCTGCGGTCAGCGAGCGGGTCAGCTCGAGATTTCGCTGCGTGACGGGGTCGAGGACGAGGTAGTCCGCTTCCTCGAGATAACGGACCCCGGAGATGTGACTGAGCTCTCCTTTTTGTGTGTCCTCGAGGTAGTGAAGGGCCGCGCCGGCGGCCGCGGTCGCTAGCGGCTTGCCCTCGAGCCCGTAGCTCTCGAGTGATATCGTTCCGAACTGGCGCAGCAACAGGCTCCGAGCGGCCTCGACCTCGAAGCGGAAGCTGTCTCGTGGACTCACCACCGGGCGTTGGATCTCGGGGCCGAGCGCCGCGAGGATACCCTCGTCGAAAGACGTCCCCTCCGGATACAGAATCTCGCACGGATTGTAGGTCGAGAGCAGCTCGGCGAGTTTCTGGTCGCCGTCGGCGCGATGGAGCTCGAAGGCCACGAAATCTCCCGTGGAGAGATCGACGAGGGCGGCCCCAACTAAGTCCTTCGCCGGACTGAGCGCCATGAGGTAGCTCGGTTCCTTCGCCTCGAGATAGCCCTGATGGAGGTAGGTCGCGGGAGTGACGACGCGGACGATCTCTCGCCGGACGATTCCCTTGGCGTGTTTTGCGTCCTCCACCTGATCGCAGACGGCGACTTTGAACCCGTTTCGGATCAGCCGACCGATGTAGGTGTCGGCCGCGTGGTAAGGGATGCCGCACATTGGGATGGCGGAGCCGGCGGGATCCTTCTGTCGCGACGTGAGCGTCAGCTCGAGGGCGCGGGCAGCGGTGAGCGCGTCATCATAGAACATCTCGTAGAAGTCGCCCATGCGGAAGAACAGAATCGAATCCGGGGCTTGCCGCTTGATGTCCTGGTATTGGCGCATGGCAGGAGAGGTTTTCTCCCTCGCACCTTTGGTCGTCGTTGCCATCGTCGGTTTCGGCGCGCATTGTACCGCGAACGCCGCGAGGTTAAGATCCGGCGTATCAAATGCGCGTTCTCGCCGTGGACACCACCAGTGCGCATGGCAGCGTTGCGCTACTCGAGGACGACCAGCTCGCGGGAATCATCGGATGGCGAACCCGACGCCCCGAGCACGCCCAACGGCTCCTGCCCGCGGTAGATTCCCTGCTTTCTGGTCTGGGTTTGACGGCCTCCGACATCGAGGGCCTTGCCGCTGCCGCTGGACCTGGAACGTTCACGGGGCTCCGGATCGGCATCGCGGCCGTCGAGGGCCTCGGGTTTTCTTTGCAGCGCCCCGTTATCGGCGTCTCCGCCCTCGAAGCGACGGCGCATCGGTACCGTTTTCTCACGGGCCTGGTTCTCGCGCTTCTCGACGCCTATCGCGGCGAGGTTTACGCGGGCTTGTTTCGAGCGGATGGGCGTGGCCTGCGCGAGGAACGGCCACCCGTTTGCACGTCTCTCGAAGCCATGCTCTCCGATCTCGGAGAGCCTCCCGCGATCGTCGTCGGCGGAGCCACCGTGAGGCACCGCGAGGAGCTTTTGGCGGCGCTTCCTTCCGAGACGCGGATCGCGACCCCCTCGCTATTCCTGGCGGAAGATGTTGCCCACATCGCGCACCCGCGACTCTCGTCGGGAGAGAGCGCACCTCTCGGGGGCCTTGTAGCTCTCTACATCCGTCCTCCGGACGCAAAGCCCGCCGCGCCGTGGGGCTCGACCCGATGAGTATCATTTCGGAGCTCTACGCGCTCGCCGCAATGACGAAATCCCATCATTTGGACGAGGTCGTTCGCATCGAACAGATGTCCCATTCGAATCCGTGGAGCCGGGATGCCTTCGTTCACGAGCTCGAGACAAATACCGTGAGCCGATCCCGGGTTGCCCTGACGCGAGAGGGAGAATCGATGGTCGCGGGCTACTGCATCGGCTGGGTCGTCGTCGATCACCTGCAGATCCAGAACGTCGCCGTTCACCCCAGCCACCGCAGACGAGGGCTGGCCATCTTCCTGATCGAGGACGCGCTCTCGGACGCCCGAAAGCGCGGTGCCGAAGCGGCCTGGCTCGAAGTACGCCAATCGAACGTCTCGGCTCGGCGCCTCTACGAGGGACTTGGATTTCGTGAGGCCGGCGAACGGAAGGGTTACTACAGCCGCCCGAGTGAGGATGCCGTCGTTCTCCAGAAAGAGCTGACGCGAGAGCCGAGAGAATCATGACGAAGCTCGTTTCCGAACGCGGTGTCCGCCTCTGCTTCTTTTTCCTTCTCGGAATCCTCGTCGTCCTGGGAGTTTGGCGATCGGTTCTGCCACCGATGCTCTTCGAGAACTGGCGCGGGCTCGTCCTTCTCGTCGCCTTGGCCGCCGGATCCGTCCAGCTCCTCAGGGTGCGCGCGCATGAGCTCGGGCATGAGGCCGTGCTGCTTGCCGTTTTTCCGCTCGTTCTGGCGGCTCTCTACCTGCAGCCGCAGCGCGTCGCAAGCGACGGAATCTTCTACTTCGCTCCACTTCGCTCGATTGTCGTGGATGGCGATCTCGATTTCGAGAACGAGTATCGTGTTCTCGGCGCACAACCCGGCTACTTCCAACGGACGCCGACGGGTCGGCTGCCAAATAATTACAGCATCGGTCCGGCCATCCTCTGGCTTCCGTTCTACCTGCCGGCCCACGCGCTCGCACTGCTCGGACTCTATCGACCGACGGGTTTCGGCTATCCCTATTTCACGGCGGTGGCAACGGGCACGGCGGTGCTCGGATTTTTGGGGGTTGTATGCGTCTTCCGTCTCGTCCGTGCCTATTTCGAGCCTGGGATCGCGCTCGTCGTCGCCCTCATGACTTGGCTCGCGACGTTCCACGTCTGGTACATGGTCTTCGAGCCGTCGATGTCCCATGCGCCGGCCATGGCGAGTGTGGCAGCGTTCCTGCTCCTGACCCATCGCGGAATTCGCGGGGAGCGCTCTTTTGTCCTGGCCGGCGCTCTCGGCGGGCTCGTGGCGCTCGTGCGATGGCAGAACGTTCTTTTTCTTCCGGTGGCGGTGTTGACGAGCTATCGGGAATTCGGACGTCCGCGGTCACGCGAGGTAGCGGCGGCGGCGGTGGCCTTCCTCGTCGTTTTCCTTCCGCAGGCCATCTACTGGCGGTTGCTCTACGGGAGCTTTCTGCTGGTTCCGCAGGGAGGCGGATATATCGATTGGACCGCTCCCGAGCTTTTGGCCGTCTTGTTTTCGTCACGGCACGGGTTGCTTTCCTGGGCTCCGGTGCTCTGGATCGCGCTCGCAGGATGGCCCGGCCTCGTGAGGCGGACGGGTGCCCTAGGATGGGGGCTCACGCTATCGACCCTGGCGGCGTGGTACGTGAATGCCTCCGTCTATGATTGGTGGGCCGGGGCGTCTTATGGCTCGCGTCGCTTCGATGGCGCCTTGCCTGGGTTCGCGCTCGCGCTCGCCGTCACGCTGAGCTGGCTTGTGCCCCGAGTCCAGAAACGTCCTCTGGCCGTCGTCGCGATGGGCCTTTTCCCGCTGTTCATCTGGAACGCCATGTTGATGGGCGTCTACTTCACCGGCGCCATTCCTCCGGATGGCCCCGCTTCGTTTCGGCGCGCAGCGAGCGACGGAATCGGTCTCTTCTACCCGCGGGTAGGCTATCCGCCCTCGTGGCCCGCATCGATTCGGGAGTGGATCTCGTCATCACGGCCGCTCGGCGCCTACGATCTTTCGGGGGCGCTCGCACCAGCGAACAACGTGGAGATCCGGATGGGAGACACCGATGCGCTCTACCTTGGACGGGGGTGGTCCCCGCCTCGCCGAAACCGGGAGCGGACGTGGCGTGACGCCTCCCCTGACGGGGCGGAGGTCTTTGTTGCGCTCCGCGAGTCGGCGCCCTACGTATTGGCCATCGAGGGGCGGGAGTCTGGGCAGGGCACGCTATTTCTCGACGGCGAAAGACTCGCGGAGCTAGAGCTCGACCGTTCGGGACGGGTCGTTATTGAGATCCCGAGGGAGCGAATTCACAAGGGGGTTCACGGCTTTGTTTTCTTTCCGAAGGATCGGGGGCTCGGTCTCTACCACATCGAGCTCACGCGACCTGGGCCCGGGGATTTTCCGAAGCTTGCACCGTGAATTGTCGCTATGTTACTTTTTACTGAACCGGCTGGTCTTTTTTGCAATCATTGCTCAGACGGACGACAAGGAGGTCGACGTTGGAGACGAGCGCGCACGATACGCGAGAGCCCCAGGACGTTCTTTTACGCGAGAGTGAGGAATTCCAGCAACTCTTCGAACGGCATCGTGAGCTGGACGAGCGTCTCAACGCTTTGACTCGAAAGCTCTTCTTGAGCGAGGAAGAAAAAGTAGAAGAAGTGACGCTCAAAAAGAAAAAGCTCGTCATCAAGGACCGGATGGCGATCATGATTCGGAGCCACTGACGCTCCTGAGCTAGTATATCCAGCGAGAGGACTCCCGCGCCTCGGCTGTTGCGGAAGCCTTTTCTCCTCATGAAGATTGCCTCACAAGGTTTCCCATACATCGGGCTGTGCCTCCTGATGGCGGGCGCTTCGTCCCTCTTTCCCCCGACGCGACTCCTCGCGATCCCCTTCGTCCTACTCGCCGGCTTCGTCACTTTCTTTTTTCGAGACCCGAGACGCGTCGCGCCTAACGATCCGAAGGCCCTCGTCTCTCCGGGGGACGGGCGAGTCGTCTACGTGGGGGCCGCCGAGGATGGATCCCCGCGGAAGCAGCTCACGATGTTTCTTTCGATCTTCGACGTGCACATCAACCGCTCTCCGCTCACGGCGACAGTAAATCGGATCCAGTACACGCCGGGCCGTTTCCTCGCCGCGTACAAGAAGGAAGCCTCGACCTCCAACGAGAGGAACGAGATCGAGCTCGTGGACCAAAGCCTCCACGTGATCGTACGTCAGATTGCCGGAGTGGTTGCTCGGCGTATCGTCTGCACAGTTCGCGAGAACGATCGATTGGAGCAAGGACAACGATTTGGGCTCATACAGTTCGGCTCCCGGATGGAGGTCATTGTGCCCGACGAGTGCGAGCTCACAGCCCGTGTAGGGGATCGTTTGAAAGGCGGCGAGTCCGTGATCGGAAGGCGCCCGTGAAACAAAAAGCTCCGAAAGGAAAACGCCGCGGGATTTACCTGCTTCCGAGTGCGTTCACGGTGGCGAACGTCTTTTGCGGCTTCTACGCGATCATCTGTGCGATAAGGGGCGAGCTCGCGCTGGGCGGCATTCTCATCGGCTTCTCGATACTACTGGATACGCTGGACGGCCGCATCGCTCGTTTTGCCGGAGCGAGCAGCGAGTTCGGCAAGGAATTCGACTCGCTCGCCGATCAGGTGTCTTTCGGAGTCGCGCCGATGGTCCTGGCCTATACCTGGGGCCTCAACATTTGGCCGCGTCTGGGATGGCTCGTCGGATTTCTCTTCGTCATCTGCGGTGCGATGCGCCTCGCGCGTTTCAATATTCAGCAGTCCTCGACCGACAAGCGCTTCTTCGTCGGACTTCCCATTCCCGCGGCGGCCGGAGTGGTGGCGGCCTTGATCTACCGCTTCCCCGAACCGCTCGAGACGCGAGCGCAGACTGTCCCCTTGCTCGCGCTCGTCATGGTTTTGTCGTTTCTGATGGTGAGCAAACTTCGTTACTACAGCTTCAAGGATTTCGACCTCCGTCGACGCCAGCCTCACCTCGCAATCCTGTTCCTCGCCCTCCTGATCGTCGCGGTATTCACGCATCCGCAAGTAATGCTGCTCAGTATGGCCACCGCCTACCTTCTCAGTGGTCTCGCGCTCAAGCTCTGGTCGGTCCTCGCCCGCCCGAAGGCGGAACTGACGACGGAGCAGCCCGACTTGAAAGAGACATGAGAGGCTATCGGGTCGGCGTCGTCCACCCGAATAGCCCGTTCGGACAGCGTGTTCGCGATCTGCTCGGCGAGGGGCAACTGCCGGTGATCGAGCTGAAACTACTGGAAACGGAGCTTCCCGGCGAGGCTTCGCTGGCCCAATTCGGCGATGAAGTCGTGGTGACCCAACCGTTGGACCCCGATCTCTTTCCTCACCTGGACGTCCTCTTCGTGGCCGCCGAAGACTCCGACGTCGTGAACCGCGTGGCTCGACTTGCCGCGGAGCAGGGCGTGCTCACGATCGTGCACGCTGCGTCGGGACTTGAGGCCCCGGTCGTGTTTTCGGAAGAGACGAAGTTGGACGAGCGTCTGGTGGTCGTCCCTCGGATGGGATCCTATCTGTTGGGCCGCACCCTTTCGCCTTTGGTAGAGGCGCTCGACGTTCGGGGGGCCCTGGCCACCTTGCTTCTGCCCGCCGAAGAACTGGGGAGCCGCGCGGCGAACGAGCTCCATCAGCAGGTGGTGCAACTTCTGAACTTCCAAGATCCCCCCATCGAAGTGTTTCCGGAGCAGCTTGCCTTCAACACGCGAATCTACGGCTCCACCACGTCCTTTGGGAATCTCGCTTCTGCGTTCGCGAGTGAAGCAAGGGCAATCGCCGGGTTCGAGGAACCGGTCAGCTTGAGCCTCGTCCAGGTGCCGGTGTTCCACGGCTATTCGGCATCGATCTTCGTCGAGCTCGAAGCTCCGGTATTGGAGCGGGCCGTGTCAGCCTGCTTCCGGAGCGCTCCCTTCGCGGTTGCGTCAGGTCGTTCGCCCGCGTTCCCGACACCGCTGAGCGTCGCGGAATCCGAACAAATTCACGTCGGGGCGATCCGGCCGAGCGAGCATGGTGGTGGCGCGGGCTGTTGGCTCTGGGCCGTCGCGGACACGACCGCCTACGATCCCGGTCATGCGGCCATCGCGATCGCACGAGCGGTGTTGAAGTAGTCGGTCATCGATGCAATCGAAGCTCTGGCCCGCGGTGGCGGCGCTCGCGGCGGCTGGATGGTTCGGGTGGCACGTGGTCGAGTTCCGTCGTTGCGGCGATCGCATCTGCGCACCCGGGTTGGACGAGCCGGCGCTTCAGATTGCCTCGGGACGCAAGGTCCACGTGCTTGCCACGGGCTCGAACGGGCGCGGAGCGCTTACTATCGAATACCTGACCGGGATCGACCGCGAGAATCGCGGCGAGGTCTGCAGCGAGGCCAAAGCGGTCTGGCGCGCGGCTACAGAGGCGATGGACATGCGCCGCGTCGAAAGGGCAGAGCTCCAGCCCACGAGTCCTGAAAGTGAGTTCCTGGGAATGCGCTATCTCGTCGTGCCCCTCTACACGTGCTGCGTGACGACGCCACTCGGAGTGAGGAAGGACGTCGCAGGCGCTTGGAGCTTTCCCGACTGCCCGAGGGAGTGACGTACTAGGAAGAGACAGGTAGGGTCATGGTGACTTCCGTTCCCCGTCCCGGCTCGCTTTCGAGGGAGATTTGGCCCCCATGGTCCTCGACGACTTTCTTCGCGATGGCGAGCCCCAGACCCGTACCACTTGTCCTCGTAGAGAAATACGGCTCGAAGATACGCCCCTGGAGTTCCGGGTCCACGCCCACGCCCGTGTCGGATACGGAAACGCGCACGAAGCGTCTTCCGTTCGAAGCGTCCGGCTCGACTCGAACCCGGACCGCACCGCTTCCGTTCACGGCGTGCAGAGCGTTTTCCATCAAGTTCACGAGGGTGCGCTTTACGAGGCGACGGTCGCCACGGATCCGAGGTAACGTTCCATCGACCTGAACCTCGAACTCGATCCCAGTCGGCGGTGCGTGCACGTATGGCTCGAGGGTCTCGCGAACGAGCTCTCCAAGATCCAACGACTCGAGCTTGAGGGGCTCCGGCGAAGCGAAGGTCGAGAACTCCATCGAGATCTGGCGAAGCGACTTCACCTGCTGCAGAATCGTATCCGTGCACTCGTCGAGCACTTTGTCAAAATCCACGTCCGGATCTTGATACACACGTAGAAGGTGCTCGGTCGAGAGTTGAATGGGAGTCAGGGGATTCTTGACCTCGTGAGCCACTTGCCGAGCCATCTCCGCCCAGGCCTCCAGTTTCTTCGTCTTTTCGAGGTCGATACGCTGCTGCTTGAGCTCCGACGTCATTTGGATAAAGCTCCGAAAGAGCGTCCCAATCTCGTCCTTCGAGCTCGGCTGTAAAGAGACGGAAAAATCTCCCTCCGCAATGCGGTGCGTAGCGTCAGTGAGTGTATTGATTGGTCCGGCGATTCTTCGGGCCAGGGTATAGGCGAGTGCGGCCGCCGCGAGAGAAAAGCACAGAGCGGCCAGAAGGACAGCCTGGTTCAAGGACGAAACCTTGCGGTCGATTTCCGGTTGACGACTAGCCAGAGGTAGAGACAAAACGCCGGGCTCCCGCCAGGGTTCGAAAACGATCGGGACGGAGACGACGCGGTAGCCGAGCGAACCGACGGACTCGCGGTGTACGGAGTGAGACAAACGGCTCTGGACGATGTCGCGATAGGCTCGTGGAACGAGACGGCTCTTCAAGAGTCCGCTTGCGAACATCTCGGGCTTGCTGGTCGCGACGAGCTCACCGACACGAAACAAATCGACATCGACGGTCGCGAGACCGCCGACCCGCTCCAGAACCGCATCGCTCACCAGGACTTCGTTGTCGGCAGGGCCTAACGGCCCGCCGCGCTGATAAACGATGAAGTCGTTGAGGAACCGCTCAACCACGCGGGCTCTCGCGACACCCTCTCCTTCGGCGTCGCGTTGGAGTTGTTGGATGACGATTCCTCGAATGAGGAATGCCAGAGAGACGATCGGCACGAGTGCGATGAGTACGAAGGCTACATAGAGCTTGGCAGCAAAGCTTCCGCCGAGACCGTCGACGATTGTCCGAAGTCTCACCCCTAGAGAGCTCCCGAACGAGGCTAGAACGATAGAGATTCCCAAAGCGAGCAATCCGGCGGCGGTCGCGAGGAGCGTCCAGCCCGCGAGCTCCGCAGCCGTCGAGAGCGCCGGTTTGTGTGGATAGGAGAGTGCATAAACGTATCGGGAATCCGCGAAGAGATAGGTTCTGTGAACCTCGCCTTCGTGCTCGTGGTGCCACCACAGGGGAGTCGTGCCGGCGTCCCGCAAGGTGGCCTCACCAGGTTGGAGGGCGCCCCCTACCGACTGGAAGACCGCAGTTCCGTCCGGACGGAAAACGAACAACTCCAGCTCTCGGTAGGGAAACCGGAGCGGCGCTTCGAGGCCGGTCGTACGGAAGAGGTACATGAAGGGATCCGTCGTAGCTACGAACGGAAGGTTTCGCCAGTCGGCGGCGGCCCGCACCCGTATCTCCCACCGGTTCTGGTTCGGGCCCCGGAGCGAGCGTCTCACGAGCAGGAACCCCGGGTGGTGGGGATCGCTCTTGAGGGTCTCGTCCTCAACGATCCACTCTTCGGGTGCGGGCTCACGCTCGATATCGAGCTCTCCGGTCGGGATGCTCAGCGCGAAACGAGAGACGACGACGCCCTGTGAATCGACGATCTCGATAGAGGAGCTCAGATAGGACCCGCTGAGCTCGGTGGAGACCCAAAGGCGATATGCGAGGTCCGGCCGATCCAAATCGTAAAGGAGCCCTAGATTTTCTTGGCGGTCGATGGCTCGTGTGGTCTCGGTGAGTACGTCGAGGCGAGTGCTGCCGTGCTGAAGAACGATCGGCGCCACTCGGCTCTCGACGAAGCTATCGATCGTCCTGCCGCCGAACCGAGCCATGGCAGGATAGAAAGACACCACCGGAATGAGAATCAACAAGAAACCGGAGCGTAGTCGGTGATAGAGGCTCGCGGAGCCAGTCGCCTCGGTCTCGTGACTGGCTATCATTGCGACCAGGTGGACCGAGAGGAGAGGGATAGCGCTGAGCCATGTCGTCTCGAAGAAGCCCGCGTTGCTCAGCAAAGCACCTGCGACGGCGAGAACGAGTCCATCGACCAGCAGGAGTGAGACCACGCCCGACCACCTACGCGGAGAGGGAGCGGTCAGGTCATAGATGAGCCATCCGAGAAGTCCCGTCGAAACGAAAAGGCAGAGAAGACCCAGTTGAACGATGAGTCTAGGAGCTTCGAGAGGCACGAAGGAGACGGTCGATAGCGCGAGGCTCGAGTTCAACCATGCATCGAGAAGAACTTCGGTCGCCCCGAAAACCAGCAGGAAAACGACGACCGAGCCCGCGAGCGCTCGAAAAATACTTGTCGAGCGCTGAAGTCCCGATCGCTCTCCTCCTCGGGAGCGGAGGCGACGAGTCGCGATGAAAGCCGTCGTAAGAATCGCTAGCGCCGTCAGAAAGAAATCGGCTGGAGAACGAGAGAGGTCGAAGAGTAGCGAAGAGGCGTAGTGCGCGGGATTGTCGAGATCCCCTCCGAGCCCGAGAGGCAAGTCCGTATAGAGGAGCACGAGCCGGGTCGCCCAGATAGCAGCGACCAGCGCGAGGCCGTTCGGCCTCGTCGACGCGAAGATCGAGAGTGCGAGCAAGGCAGCGATAGACAAGGCGACGGCGGACAGGAGGCGGAGGTCCCGCCGAACCTCCAAGCGAGCGACGGATGGCGGGGCCGCCAGCATTGAAGATATGGCCAGTAGCTCGCCATCATCTGCACGCAGGCCGAAGTAGAGACGCGGAGCCTCATCCGTCTCGAACCAGAAGGGATCTCCACGGGCTTCGAACAAACCTCGGATCTCGACAGCCTGATCTCCGAACGTAATGTAGATAGTCTCGAAATCTCGCCCGACCCAGGATGTCAGGGCGCTGTAGTCTTCGAGATAGCGATTCTCGATGCCTCGCTCCGCCGACAGTGGAACTTCGACGGAAACAAAGCCGAGCCTGCTGAGGAGGGGCTCGATCGCGACCAAGTGAGTGTGCACCCCGTGCCGGACGACGAACATCTCGGACCGCTGGGCAACGCCCCGCCGCCGAAACTCCGACTCGAGTGAGGCATTCGCGCCGGCCCAGGCGACCGGGCTGCGTCCACCGTCGAAAAGTGTGGCTCCGGGAACGCCCCTTGGGTGCGCCCGTGGCAAGTCGGCCCGTGCCAGCTCCTCGAAGGCTCGCGACACGTAGTCGTGGGCGTCCGATCCCTCGACCGTGAGCGCAACGGCGGAGGATCGAGCGAGGTCTCGCGCTGCTGCGCGAACCCGCGAGCACAGCTCGGTGAACCTTTCAGAAGCGACCGCGGCGAGGCGGCGGCCCGTCTCGTCCTGGATAATTCGCCACTGTTCGGGCGAGCGCGCGACCGCCCGTCCGAGTCCGACACTTCGCAGGCCCAGCGTGCCGAGAGCACCAAGCAGAAGCAAAAGGGCTACGGTGCGGTTGGGAAGCGAGCGCAACGACACTGCGAGCACCAGTAACAAAGCCGCAAAACCGAATACGACCCATCCGGCGATGTCACTCAGGAGCGTGAGCTCCCGGCTGACGTCGACGACGACCAGGGTGAACAGGAGAACCACGCTCGCAAGTAGGATCCCGGCACGGCGTTTCATCGAGCTCGGCGGGGGCGAGATTGCCGGCGCTTCGTCACTCATGGGTGCTGGCCTGGCGTCGCGGAACTCCCGTGACCAGTCATGGGACCGGCTGGAGACGAGGTGAGCTGTCTAATCAGGAGCGCTTCGTATCTCGGAAACCCGCCAATCGTTTCCGCTGCGCTCCATCTTGAATCGCAGTAGCTCGGTGGCGAGCTCGTCTTCGTCGAGTACCACGTAGGTCCAAGTCGCTCGGAACGAGACGCTTCCGTCCCTTGCGAAGTCCAGCTCCTCAGAGTCGTAGGTGAAATCGCGGGGCTCTCGTTCCTCGAAGAGCTTCTCGAACATGAACTTGATCTGGCTCGGCCCAAAGAACCCCTTCTGGTCGCCCTTCGCTCTCAACGAAAGGAAAATGCGGCTTCGGACGAGGGAGTCTTCGACGTCCGAGGCGTCACCTGCCTCGAAGGCAGAGACGATCCTCCCGATAGCCCTCCGGAGGTCGCCTTCACTGCGAACATCCACAGGCTTGGGAGCCTCTTCCTCTTCATGGGCGCTGAGGTACTTGAAGTAGCTGGGTGGCTCCGGTTTCTTCTGGCTGGGAACGGCGACAGGCCCGAGCGACAGCGAGGCGAGGAGCATCGAGACTGTCAAACTAACCATCTTTTCAATCCATGTTAGCGTCGCCTTGTCGAAAATGTCAAAGCGTACCGAACCTCAATGGAATGCAGGTTCCATTCCAGCCCTGGGGAAGCGTAACTCCTTGATTCCACGAAGCGATAGATCCCACGGCGTGGACGATTGGATTCAAAAGGGGACAGGCGGCGCGCCCGGCGGTGCGGCGCCCGTCTGTCCAGGCATGAGGCCTTCGCTGCCCTCGGCATCGAGCACCTCCTCGGGCTTCGGGGGCTCCGGCGGCTGATGTCGAAGCAGCAAGACCTGTCCGGACCTGAGAGCGACGGCGATGCGCGACAGCTCGTACCACTTGGGCTCCTCCGGCTCCTCAGAGCCTTCGTCAGCAAGCTCGGGGTCCGCCAAGAGGGCCTCCGCCGGGAGACTCTCCGGCTCTTCGGGAAGGACGGCGATGGGCGGTGCCGGCACGATGTGAAACACGGGACTGTCGGGTATCTCTCCCGACACGACGTGGCTCTTTCCCAGGTGCCCCCGCGTTGGATCGATCTCGATGAGCATCCCGTCCTGGGTCGCCACAATGAATCGCTGGTAGAGGCGGACGGGCCCCGACGCGGGCCTGCCAGGTAAGTGCGCACGCCACTGCTCATGGCCGTTGCGCGCTCCGTAGGCGTAGATCGCGTTTGCGTAAGAGGACACGTAGACACGATCGCCTTCGACGAGCGCGGGTGAGCGGATGGAGGCACCGGTCGCCCATTTGAATTTGACCTTGCCGGTAATGGCGTCAAGGCAGTAGAACTCTCCAGTATCGCTTCCTATGTACAGGCGCTTCCGATCGTCACCGAAGGTGGCGGGAGCACGGAATGGACCCCGCCCGACGAGGGTCCACTTCACCGCGCCGGTCACGGGATCGAGGGCCGTCAACGTCTGACGTGCCCCCGAGACCGCGAGCAGATTGCTCGAGCTCGCAAAGGCACTGGGCGACTCGCCGATTGCCGTGGCGAAGATCTCGGTGTCCGATTCGAGATCGAAGCCATGGATCACGCCTTCGGGAGTACCGGCGTAGAGGACCGAAGCGTCGCTCACGAAGGGCGCAAGCGCGAGAGGGAAGGAAAGTTGCTTCTCCGATTCGATACGCCCCGTTCGTCCGTCGAGAAGGAACAGACGTCCACTCGGTGTCGAGAGCAGGAGGGAGAGGTCCTCGAGTGGTGGGAGCATTACTGGCGGGAAGAGCTCCTCGCCCGGCAGGCCGAGCTTCCATTGGAGCTCTCCCGTGGTGACGTCGATGCCATGCGTGAGGCCGCTTCGGGTCACAACGACGAGAAGATCGCCGATGATAAGGACATGGGGACGATCGCGGGGCGAGTGCTCGAACCGAGCTAACTCCACCACGGGCAAGAGGCCATCGGGAGGAGGCGGCGGAGGCGGCGCGACCTCTTCGAGAGCCTCGTCCTCCTGACCCTCCTCACCCTCCTCATGGGCGGCCGGCTCGCCCTCCGGAGTGGTCTCCTCACCACTCGGAGCGGGATCCGCCTCCGTCTGCGGTGACCCGGCGGATTTGCCGGCCATCAGCACAAGGGCAAGTACGGACATCAGTTTCCAGAGCACGAGGGTTCGCATATTACGGGGGAAAGCGAAGAAGTCAAACATCAAGAACACAACATGTTGGGAGTGGCTGAATCAAAGACCTCAAGGTCTTGTGATCGGCGGGCCGTGCCGATATAATGCCGGTCCTCGTAGCGAAAAACCCAGGTCGTCCATGACGCACGATATCATTCTCATTCTCGATTTCGGATCACAGTACACCCAACTCATCGCACGACGTTTACGGGAGCTGTCGGTCTACTGTGAGATCCGTCCCTATACGACCCCTGTCGAGGAGCTGTTGCGTCCGAACGTCAGGGGCGTGGTGCTTTCTGGCGGACCGGACAGCGTCTATGAGCAGGGCTCGCCTCACTGCGACCCCGCGATCTTTCGAGTCGGTGTGCCGACGCTCGGGGTCTGCTACGGAATGCAGCTCATGGCCAAGACGCTCGGAAGCGACGTCCAGCCAGCCGGACACCGCGAGTACGGACACGCGGTGATCGCCTGCAGGAACGGAAGCCCGCTCTTCGAAGGTGTCGGACCGGAGTTGAAGGTCTGGGCTTCTCACGGGGATAGAATCGAGACGCTTCCCACCGGTTTTCACGTGACCGCGAGCAGCGACGCGGCGCCAGTGGCTGCGTTCGAGGACGAGGCGCGTCGCCTCTATGGCGTTCAATTTCATCCCGAAGTGGCCCATACAGAGCGTGGCACCGAGATTCTGAAGAACTTCGCCTTCGGCATTTGCAAGGTCGAAGGCGATTGGAACATGCGTTCCTATGCCGAAGAGGCCGTGGCGGCGATCCGCGAGCGCGTCGGTGGCGCAAGCGTCGTCTGCGCTCTGTCCGGCGGCGTAGATTCCTCCGTAACCGCGAAGCTCGTGCACGAAGCGGTCGGCAGCCAATTGACCTGCATCTTCGTCGACAACGGTGTCCTGCGGAAGAACGAAGCGGCGCAAGTCATGGACCGTTTCGCCCGCAAGCTTCACCTGAACGTCATTGCCGTGGACGCTTCGGATCGCTTTCTGACCAAGCTCCAGGGAGTCGCCGATCCGGAGCGCAAGAGAAAGATCATCGGTCGGGAGTTCATCTCGGTCTTCACGGAGCACGCGAAGGACATCGACCGCGCCCACTTCCTCGCCCAGGGCACGCTCTATCCAGACGTGATCGAGAGTGTCTCGGTCAAGGGCCCGTCGCAGGTTATCAAGAGCCATCACAACGTTGGCGGACTGCCGAAGCGGCTCAAATTCGAGCTCATCGAGCCACTCCGAGAGCTTTTCAAGGACGAGGTCAGGAATCTCGGGCTCGAGCTCGGACTCGACGAAGAGCTCCTCTTCCGACAGCCTTTTCCTGGACCGGGACTCGCCATTCGGATCCTCGGCTCGGTCACGCGCGAGCGGCTCGATCTCCTGCGTGGAGCGGACGACATCCTCGTGGACGAGATCAAGAAGGCGGGGCTCTATCGGGAGGTGTGGCAATCTTTCGCCGTGCTCCTTCCGATACGCAGTGTCGGTGTCATGGGCGATGCGAGAACCTACGAGCACGTTCTCGCGATTCGGGCTGTCACGAGCAGGGACGGCATGACGGCCGACTGGGCCAAGCTCCCTGACGAGCTTCTCGGAACCATCTCGAGCCGGATCATCGGTGAAGTGCGAGGCATCAATCGCGTGGTGTATGACATTTCGTCGAAGCCTCCTTCGACTATCGAATGGGAGTAGAACGTGCGGCCTTTCGTTCACCTGCATAACCACAGCGACTTCTCGCTGCTCGATGGCGCGAGTCGTATTGACGACATGGTGGATCTTGCCGCTCGCAACGAGATGCCCGCCGTCGCCTTGACCGACCACGGCAACATGTTCGGCGCCATGAACTTCTACAAGGCCGCCAAGAAGCGGGGCATCAAGCCGATCCTCGGGTGCGAGATCTACGTGGCTCCGGGGAGTCGTTTCGACAAGTCGCCCAACGGGAGCATTTCCGAAACCAACAACCATCTCGTACTGCTCGCGGAGAACAACGAAGGATACAAGAACCTCGTCAAGCTCGTCTCGGCCGGCTACCTCGAAGGTTTCTACTACAAGCCCCGTATCGACAAGGAGCTTCTCGCGAGCCATTCCAAGGGACTCATTGGTCTTTCGGCCTGTCTCAAAGGCGAGGTGCCCCAGGCGGCCCTCCGGGGCAACGAGCAGGCCGCGATGAAGGCGGCCGGAGTCTATCGCGACATTCTCGGGGAGGGCAACTTTTTCCTCGAGATTCAAGACCACGCGCTCGGACTTCAGGACGAGAAAACCGTCAATACGAGCCTGTTGGAGCTCGCGCGAAAAGAGGGACTTCCGACGGTCGCGACGAACGACTGCCACTACATCTCCAAAGAAGACGCCGAAGCCCACGACATTCTCCTCTGCATCGGGACGGGCAAGAAAACGGCCGACGAAAAGCGGATGCGTTATCCCGGAGATCAGTTCTACTTCAAGTCCTCCGACGAGATGGCCGAGCTCTTCAAGGGCTACGAAGAGCCCTACAACAACACCCTCGCCATCGCGGAACGGGTGAATATCGACCTCGACCGTGAGGGGTTTCGACTTCCACGTTTCGCGGTACCCGAGGGTGTCACTGTAGAGAGTTACTTTGAGCGCGTCGTCTGGGATGGATTCCATGAGCGCTGGCGTGTACACGGAGGCGCGATCGAGAAGGAGGGCCGTTACAGCCTTGCGGATTACGAAGCGCGCCTGAAGCGAGAGATCGCCATCATCCAGGAAATGGGGTTTCCCAGCTACTTCTTGATCGTCTGGGACTTCATTCGGTTCGCGAAGGACCAGGGGATCCCAGTAGGCCCGGGGCGAGGCTCCGCCGCGGGGAGCCTCGTCGCCTATAGCCTCCGTATCACAGGCATCGATCCTCTGGAGTACGACCTCCTTTTTGAACGATTCCTCAATCCCGAGCGGGTCACCATGCCCGACATCGACATCGATTTTTGCGAGGCGCGCCGGGGCGAGGTCATCGACTACGTCACGGAGAAGTACGGGCGCGAGAGTGTCGCCCAGATCATCACCTTCGGCACGATGAAGGCCCGCGCCGTCATTCGCGACGTGGGAAGAGTGCTCGATATCCCATACGCCGACGTCGACCGCATCGCGAAACTGATCCCCGCCACGCTGGACGCGACGCTCGAGTCGTCCCTCGCGGAAGTGCCTCAACTACAGGAGGCGATCGAGGAGGACATCCGAGTTCGGCAGCTCGTCGAGTCGGCCAAGCGTCTCGAAGGGGTGAGCCGCCACGCATCGACCCACGCGGCCGGGGTGGTCATCGCACCCGAGCCGCTGACCGAGTTCGTTCCGCTCTATCGAGGGAGCAAGGGCGAGATCACGACGCAGTACGACATGAGGGACTGCGAGGACATCGGCCTGCTCAAGATGGATTTCCTCGGATTGAGAACGCTGACCCTCATCGACAATTGCGTGAAGATGATCGCTCGCCAGTTGAGCGTGAATATCGACCTCGAGAGTCTTGCGCTCGACGACGAGAAAACCTACGAGCTCTTTTCCCGCGGCGAGACCTTCGGCATCTTTCAGTTCGAAAGCGAGGGCATGCGGGACATCCTTCGGCGCTTCAAACCCGAGAAGCTCACGGACCTCACGGCACTGAACGCGCTCTACCGTCCCGGTCCGATTCGAAGCGGGATGATCGACGACTTCATCAAGCGCAAGTGGGGCAAGGTCGCCCTTCGCTACGAGCTACCCGCTTTGAAGGAATCTCTCGAAGACACTCTCGGGGTCATCGTTTACCAGGAACAGGTGATGCAGATCGCCTCGAAGCTCGCGGGCTTCACGCTCGGGGAAGCCGACATACTCCGTCGTGCCATGGGCAAGAAAAAGGCGGACGTGATGCAGGCACAGCGTGAGAAATTCATGAAAGGGGCGCTCGAGAACGAAATCCCGAAAAAGAAGGCGGAGAAGATCTTCGACCTCATGGAGCACTTCGCGGGATACGGATTCAACCGGTCGCACTCGGCGGCCTATGCCCTGCTCGCGTATCAGGAAGCCTATTTGAAGGCCAACTATCCCGTGTTCTTCATGGCGGCACTTCTGACTTCGGAAAAGGCGAATACCGATAAGGTCGTGCAATACTTGAAGGCGGCCAAGGACATGGGAATCGAGGTCCTTCCTCCGGATATCAACGAGAGCGATCTCGATTTCACCGTCATCGGGAATCAAATTCGTTTCGGGCTCGGTGCCGTCAAGAACGTGGGCGAATCCGCGATCGAGTCGATGCTTGGCGCGCGGGCGGCGGCGGGTGCCTTCCGAACGCTCGCGGATCTGTGCGAGCACGTCGACCTGAGACTCGTCAACAAGCGAGTTCTGGAAGCGCTCGTGAAATCGGGCAGCCTCGACTCCTTCAACGCGAGCCGGGCACAGCTCGTCGCCGTAGTCGATCGCGCGCTCGACTACGGCCAGCAGATTCAACGGGAGCGGGAGAGCGGCCAGGGGAGTCTGTTCGGTGACATGGGCGGAGTGCGTCCCAGTCCCGATCTGACCCGCTACCCCGACTTGCCCGACTGGAGCGAGGCCGAGCGGCTCGGGTTCGAGAAGGCGACTCTGGGATTCTTCTTGACCGGGCATCCTCTCGACAGCTACCACAACGAGATTTCGATCTACGCGACCTGCGATACGGTGAGCCTCCGGGACCAGGCGGAGGTGAAGGAGGTGGCCATCGCGGGCCTCATCATGGGCATCCGCTCGCTGAGAACGAGGAAGGGCGACGCCATGGCGGTCTTTCGACTCGAGGACCAGAGCGGCGCGGCCGAAATCGTCGTCTTCCCCGATTTGTATCGGGAGAGCTTCGGTATGCTTTCCAACGACATCGCCGTTCTCGTCAAGGGAAAGCCGGAGTCTGGGGAGGACTCAGGAAAAGTCCTCGCCAGCAAGATCGTACTCCTGGACGAAGTTCGACAGAGAGAGGCGGCGTCGATGACGATTCGAGTGACGCTCGACGCGTTCTACGAGGACACTCTGCCTCATTTGAGAGAGCTATTGGAGCAGAATCGCGGTGAATGTGAGCTCTCCTTCGAGCTGATCCGCGACGACTACAGCGTTGTCCTGCGACCCCATCCCTTTCTGCGCGTCGAACCGTCTCCCGAGCTCGTCACCAGCCTCGAAGCGATGTGTGGCGAGAACGCCGTGCATCTGTCTCGCGCGCGTTTGTCGCCTTCCGCTTGATCGCCCTTTCGTTGACAAAGTCGAAGCCCGCTGCCATTCTGGGAGCACCCTAGACAAACTTCCTCCGGCACGCGAGGTTTCATGTTCCGAGCCCGTCCCAAAGCGCCACCGCGCAACAGCAAGCATCAGTTCGAGTACATCAAGAACCTTCACGTCTCGGGCAAGACCGAGGAGGCTATAACCGAGCTTCGCGCCTTCATCCAGGAGCAGCCGAGGGCGCCGAGAGTCACGCTCGCTGATTGGCTGGTGGCAGCGGGTCGAGGGAACGAGGCCATCACCGAGCTCTACAAGCTGCAGGAGCTTCTTTCCGCCCAGGGCAATTTGCTCGCCGCCATTTCCGCGGGGCTCAAGATCGTCGAGCTCGATCCCGCTTTCGACAATCCTCTCTCCTACGTCGCCAAAGTCAACGCGGACAGACTCCTTGAGAGCCAGGCATCGCCGGCCGAGGGCGAGGGGGAGGCCGAGGAGCTGGACGGAAAGCAGAATCAGCTCGCCAAGATCCCGCTGCTCTCGGAGCTCGAGCCCCAAGAGCTCCTCGACGTCGCAGGCGGCATGAACCGACGCATCATGTACCGAGGTGCGATGCTCTTCGAGGCGGGTGAGCAGAGTCGCTCGCTTCATTTCATCGTGAGCGGGACCTTCGAGATTCGGAACGAGGACCGACGACTCGACACCGCCGGGGCCGGTCAGTGTCTCGGCGAGTTCGCGTTTCTGACCGGCGAGCCCCGAAGTGCCACCGTGCTCGCTCTCGAAGAGGGCGAGGTGCTCGAGCTTTCCGAGGAGGTCATGCGCTCGGTCTCGGGCCGGCATCCTCGGATCGTTGCGGTGCTCGACAAGATGTACCACGGGCGCGTGCTCGCGAGGGTATTGGCGGAGAGCCCCCTCTTCGGATTTCTGGACGTGTCTGACCGGCATCGCGTCGCCTCGCTGTTCCACATGATCCGCATACCCGCGGACGTCGAGATCGTATCGGCGGGGTCCGGGGATAGCGCCCTGTTTCTCGTGAAGAGCAGCAAGCTCGAGATACGCAGGCCGCACGGGAACGCTCCAAGCGCGGAGCGAGCGACCGTGCTCGATACCGTCGGTCCGAACGAGTTCTTCGGCGAGGTCTCGTTTCTGACCGGCGTGCCCCGCACCGCCAGTGTCGTCGCGGTATCGGAGAGCGAACTGCTCAAGATCGACCAGGACGATCTCCGCGACCTGGCTTCGGAGCACCCTCGGCTCATCGAAGTCATGAAGACGTTCCACTTGAAGCGTATCGAAAACGCCCTCCGCGTCGCCAAAGCGACGTCCATTACTTAGTCCTCAACAACCTCACCAAGGTTGCTCGCTCGCTCCCCATAGAAGGGAATATATTGGTAAACTGGGCGGTTATGGCAGCGGACACTCTAGATTTCGAGGCCCCCTTGGCAGCCCTCGAGAAGGAGATCGAGGCGCTCACCGGCTATCCCGCCGACTCTGGGAAAGAGCGGGAAATCGCTCGCCTCCAACAAAAACTCGATTCCATGCGGCGCGATATCTACACGCGACTCACAGCCTGGCAAACGGTTCAGGTCGCGCGCCATCCGCAGCGTCCCTATACCCGGGATTTCATTTCTCTTCTGTTCACGGACTTCCTCGAGATTCACGGGGATCGCCGCTACGCCGAGGACCCAGCTATCGTGTGCGGTATGGCTTGGTTTCACGAGCGACCCGTCGTCGTGATCGGTCACCAGAAGGGCCGCGATACCAAACAAAAAATTCACCGTAACTTCGGAATGCCCCGTCCGGAGGGTTACCGCAAGGCCCTCCGCGCCATGCGACTCGCCAACAAGTTCGGGCGTCCGATTTTCTGCTTCGTCGACACCCCCGGTGCCTATCCGGGAATCGATGCCGAGGAGCGAGGCCAGGCGGAAGCGATCGCCGTCAACATTCGAGATATGTCTCGACTCGAAGTTCCCATCATCGTCACGGTCGCTGGGGAGGGAGGCAGTGGGGGAGCGCTCGCCATCGCGGTTGGGGACGAGATCCTCATTATGGAGCACTCCATTTATTCGGTGATCTCACCAGAGGGGTGCGCCGCGATTTTGTGGAAGGACTCGAGCCGCGCCGAGGAGGCCGCGGAGGGCCTGAAACTCACCTCGAAGGACCTGCTCGAGCTCGGTCTGGTGGACCGAATCGTTCCCGAGCCAGTCGGCGGAGCGCACACGGCGCATCGGCAAGCGGCTCAAATACTGAACAAGTACCTCGTCGAGGCGCTCGAGCGCTTGGAGGAGCTATCCCCGCCAGAGCGCCTCGAGGCACGGTATCAGAAGTTTCGCAGAATGGGTGACCTCGGAATCGATAGTACGATCGGAACATGACCTTTGTCCAGATTCGGTTCATCAAATGGACTCTCTTCACTGTGCTCATCGGCTTCGGCGGTTACGTCGCCATCACGGTATGGCGGGGAGTGGCTGGTAACGCCGAACCGCTAGACTTGCCCCAGGCTGAATCCGAGAGTCTCGTTTCCAGGCAGATCGAGATCGAGCAGCTCGACAGCGAAGGGAATACGGCATGGACTCTCAAAGCGGCCGAAAGCAGCGGAGGCCCCGAGAGCTCACAAGAGTTCCGGGAGGTGGAGATTCACTTCAGCGCTGGCGAGGAGCGGAAGCCGGTGGTCGTGACCGCGGGCTACTGCCGAATCAACAAGGACAGCTCCGTTCACCTGGAAGGCAATGTCATCGTGCGCGACGAGACCTCCTTGAGGCTCGAGAGCGACAGCCTCGATTTCAGACGCTACCCCGATCTCGTCTGGAGCACGGACCCGGTGCGCTACTTCAAAGAGGGGCTCGTGGGAGATGCGGGAGACTTTCGCTACTTCACGAAGAGGGGAGATCTCGAACTTGGCGAGGGAGTCTCGATGGTCTTTCAGGAGGAGGGCGATGAGCCCGTTCGGGTCAAGAGCAAGAGTGCCCTCATGCGAAGAGAGCAGAACTGGGTGCAGTTCGTCGACGATGTGCGGGTGAGGCAAGGCACTCGCGCCCTCGATTGTAACGACCTCAAGCTCTTTCTCGTCGACGGGACGGAGGAGGTCGAGCGCATGGAGGCGCTCGAGAACGTCGATTTGCGAATGAACGTCCCCGCCGGGGCCGAGAATGGAGAGCCTGGCGGCGGGACGACCACGGGGTCGTCGGCGTTCTCGCGGGAGCCTGGGCTCAAGCGCCTCCTGACCGATCGACTCGAAATGCTCTATCGGCCTGGGGGGAGGCTGCTCGAGCGGATGCGCGCTCTGGAAGGGGGCCGACTCCTCATGCTCTTGCCGGAGGATGCGCGCGAGGGGTACCACAAGGAGCTCGAGGGCTACACTCTGGCTTTCGACTTCGATGACGAGGGCAGGCTCTCGACGCTTCGAGGGCGAGGCGGCGTTACCCTCGTTCTCACCCCTGCCGGCGCGGGAGAGGAAAAGAAGGTGACGGCCCGCCAGCTCGAGGCCGACTTCGATCCCCAGTCGGGTGAGCTTCTCGAGGCGCGATGTCGGCGGTCTGTAGAGTTCGAGCAGGGGGATGTTCGAGCGACGGCGGAACAGGGGACGTTTCTTGCGATGGACTCGAAACTCGTTCTGCGGGAGACTCCGAGGCTTTGGGACGCGCGGGCGAACCTCGAGGCGGACGAGATCCGGATCGCGGTCGACAGCGGGGACGTCGAGGGTCTCGGGAACGTTCGTTCGACTTCCGCCGCAGGAGAGAAAAGTGCCATGTTCCCGGCGACCGATTCGGCGCCGGTTCATTTCGTCGCGCAGCATCTCGACTACGACCGCACCAACGACCTCGCGATCTACGACGGCGAGGCGAGAGTCTTTCAGGGGCGCAACCGAATCGAGGCGAATCGAATTCGCATCGAGCAAACGAAGGGAGAGCTCCATGCGGAAGGAGACGTCACGACCATATTTCTCCAGAAGCTCACCGGGGAGACCAAGAGGAAAGAACCCACCGTAACCCGGGCCGAACGTCTTCTCTATCGGTCTGATAGCGGGGTATTGGAGTATCGTCGCGGGGTGGAGATGCGTTCGTCAGAAATGAGGCTTCGCGGAAAGAGCGTCGACGTGCTCCTTGAGAACGGGGGTTCGGAGGTGCGGGAGATCGTCGCGGAGGGCGAGGTCGAGATCGAAACCGCAGAAGGCGAGGCCGGCGGCGACCAGGCAAGATACTTGCCGAATGCTGACAGTGTGACCGTGATGGGGGCCGATGCTTGGCTGGAGAATGCCGGTAAACTCACAGAAGGAAAGCAGTTGACTTTCTTTCTGGCCGATGATAGAATTTTAGTTGACGGTCAGGAGCAAAACCGCACAAAGACCACGTACTCATCAAATCCGCACCCTTTTTTCTAAATGCAGGTTCTGCGGGGCCGGTTGCTTGCGAAGTCCTTTCGCAAAAAAAAGGTGGTCGACGATGTCAATGTGGAAGTGCGCGAAGGCGAGGTCGTCGGGTTGCTCGGACCGAATGGCGCCGGGAAAACCACGACCTTCCACATGGTCGTCGGCCTCACCCGTCCTGACTCCGGCAGCGTTTTCCTCAACGACGAAGAGATTACGTCGTTACCGATGTACCTGCGAGCGCGAGCCGGCATTAGCTACCTGCCGCAAGAGCCATCGATCTTCCGGAAACTGACGGTGGAAGAGAACGTGCTGGCTATTCTGGAGACCCTTCCCATCACTCCGTCTGAGAAACGCCGACGGCTATCCCAAGTTCTCGAAGAGCTCGGACTGGCCAGGAAGGCGCGCTCCCGCGGATATACGCTCTCGGGCGGCGAGCGCCGTCGCGCTGAGATTACGCGCGCCCTCGTAACGTCGCCTGCTTTTATGCTGCTGGATGAGCCCTTTGCCGGTATCGACCCCATTGCCGTGGGGGACATCCAGAAGATCGTTCAACATCTCAAGGCTCGTGGAATCGGAATCCTCGTCACCGACCATAGCGTGCGTGAAACTCTGAAGATCACCGACCGAGCCTATATAATGAACGATGGGAAGATTCTCTGTTCGGGAACTCCCGAGGAGCTCGCGGAGAACGAGGATGTCCGCCGAGTCTACTTCGGAGAGGATTTCCGCCTCGATTGAGTCGAAATAGCGAGGAGCAACGCCACCACCGTGCAGCAGAAGCTAACACTACAAACGAAACTCCAGCAGAAGCTCATTCTCACTCCTTCGCTTCAGCAGGCGATCAAGCTCCTTCCCATGTCCACTCTCGAGCTTGCCGATATGCTCCAACAAGAGATTACCGAGAACCCCTTGTTGGAGGAAGAGCTCGAACGCCAGAATAGCGAGAGCGCGGAGTCAAGCGAGGAATCCGCCGCGACGGAAACGCGCTCGGAGGAAGACAAAGCCGAGCCGGATCCCAAGAGCGACGACTCGTTGAACGAGATCGACTACGAGTCTTTCTTCAGCGACTACTTGGACGAAGGCTACCGGCCCCGTACCAGCTTCGAGGTACCCGAGCTACCACCCATCGAGAACACTCTTTCGACTACGGCTTCCCTCGCCGATCATCTCGCTTGGCAGCTTCACATGGCGCCCGCTGACGAACAGATGGTCGAGCTGGGAGAAGCCATCATCGGCAATATCGATGAGCAAGGCTTTATGCAGGCCTCCATCGAAGAGATTTGCGCGATGGGAGACTACGACTGCGGTGACGTGGAACGCTCGCTGCAGCTCGTCCAGAGCTTCGACCCCGTCGGAGTTGGGGCGAGAGACATGAAGGAGTGCTTGCTGATCCAGCTCCGCCACCTGGACCTGAGTGGCACGCCGGTGGAAACGATGGTCACGGAGCACCTCGAGCTCCTGCAGAATCACCGCTTCAACGACATCGCCAAGGCGATGAAGCTTCCCCTGGAAGAAGTCATCGAACACTGCGAGATCATCAGAAGGCTGGATCCACAGCCCGGAGCCAAGTTCAATTCGGACCGGAGCCACTACGTTACACCTGATGTCTACGTCGTCAAGGTGGATGGCAAGTACGAAATTATTCTCAACGAGGATCGGCTTCCGCAGCTTCGGATTAGCTCCGTCTATCGCCGCATGCTGGAGAACAAGACGGACGAGAACGCGGATACGAGAAACTACGTAAAAGAGAAGCTGAGAAGCGCGCTCTGGCTGATCAAGTCGGTCGATCAGCGGCAAAAGACCATTTACAAAGTGTCCAATAGCATCGTGAATCAGCAGACCGAGTTTCTCGACAATGGGGTGCAGCACTTGCGCCCCTTGGTCTTGCGTGACGTCGCTATCGACATCGGCATGCACGAATCGACCGTTTCTAGAGTCGTGAGCAATAAGTACATCCATACGCCGCAGGGCGTGTGCGAAATGAAGTATTTCTTCCACAGTGGTATCGCAAGCGTGCGTGGGGATCATGTCTCATCGGTCACTATCAAGCAGAGGATCAGGAAAATCGTCGACGAGGAGAATCCCAAAAAGCCACTGTCGGACTCTCGGATCGTCAAGATTCTCGAGGACGACGGGCTGGTCCTCGCCCGACGGACGATCGCGAAATATCGAGAAGAGCTCAGGATTCCACCCTCCAATCAGAGAAAGAATCTGTATAGCAGCCCATTCGCTTCTTAGAGGTCGTCGGTAGCGAGGTGCCGACGCTCTGAAACCGAAGTCGAAAGAGATTTGCGTACGGAGCTTGCAATGTTGATTCAGATCACTGCGAGACATGTAGAGGTACCCCGGTCGTTGAAGACCTTCATCGAATCGCGAGTCGAGAAGCTCGAGCGCTACATCGACGGCATCACCGACATCCACGTCATCCTCTCGTCGGAGAAATATCGCCAAATCGCCGAGCTGAACGTCCACAGCAGAGGGAACATCTATCTCTCTGCGACGGAAGCGACCGACGACCTAAAGATGGCCGTGACACAGGCTATCGAGAAGATCGAGGGGCAGGCCCGCAAACAACACGACAAGCGAATTCACAAGAGGCGACGACGTCCCTCCCGGATCGACAGCGAGGGAATCTTCAACGTGATCGCCGCCGACAGCGCCTCCGGACAACCGGCCACGCCAGAGGTCATCGACAGCAAGCGTTTCGTCATCAAGCCCCTTTCGGTCGAGGAGGCGATACTGCAGATCTAGGAAGAGGGAGCCGAGTTTCTCGTCTTTCGGGATGCCTCGAGCGAGAGGACGAACGTGCTCTATAAACGTCCAGACGGGAACTTCGACCTGATTGACCCGCAAAACTGAAATCGGGCGATATCCGCGACTGACCTCGAGAGCGATCTTGCTCTGCTACCTCGCCTAACGGATAATCGTGGCCTGCTGGCACTATGGGAAATCTTGGCGGGGCACGGTTCGTCTTCATTACCGGCTTGTCGGGGTCTGGAAAGACCCTTGCCCTGAAGGCTCTCGAGGACTCTGATTTCTTTTGCGTCGATAACCTTCCCGCGAGTTTACTTCTGCCATTTGCCGAGCTCATCGCCAAGGGTGGTGAAAACATCGATCGGGTGGCGATCGTCGCCGATATCCGGGAGCGCGGCTTCCTCAGTCGCTTCCCGGACGCACTCCAACGATTGCGAAAGCGGGGATTTCCGACGACGGTCGTCTTCTTCGAGGCCCGGGAAGATGTGCTCGTGCGCCGGTTCAGCGAGAGTCGGCGGCCGCACCCCTTGCAGTCCGGAGCCGAGAGTCTCGTCGAAGCGGTACGTGAGGAGCAGCGGGAGTTGGGGCGCATCCGCGCCATCGCCGACCGAACGGTCAACACGTCGGACCTGACCGTCCACGAGCTCAGACAGCTGGTCCTCGAGAGTTTCGTCGAGACCGACGCGGTCGCCGGTCCGGCGCTGCACGTGCTGTCCTTCGGCTACAAATACGGTGTTCCGCCCGGCGCGGACTTGGTGTTTGACGTCCGTTTCCTCCCCAACCCATACTTCGAGAGTGCCCTGCGTGAGAAGAGCGGCAACGATCCCGAGGTCGAAGCGTTCTTGATGGCACACGAAGCCACTCCCGAGCTCCTCGATCGACTCGACGGTTTTCTCTCCTATCTCTTGCCCCACTATCGCTCAGAGGGGAAAAGTAATCTCACAATTGCCGTGGGCTGCACCGGCGGCCAGCACCGTTCGGTCGTGATCGCCAACCACCTGTGTCGTCGATTGAGCGACTCGAGCCACCGCGCCCAGGTCTCCCATCGCGACGTGGAAGAGGGGAGTGAGCATTAATAAATGATCGGAATCGTCGTCGTAACTCACGGGCAGTTGGCGCGAGAGCTCGTCGCCGCGGCGGAGATGATTATTGGAGAAATTCCGAACGTCACCGCAGTGTCGATCGGTTGGCAGGAGAGTCCCGAGGACGCGGAACGTGAGATCGAGGGTGCCGTGACTCGTGTTGAATCGAGAAAGGGAACGGTGGTCCTGACCGACATGTTCGGAGGAACTCCCTCCAACCTTAGTTTGACGTTCCTGGACATCGGCAAGGTCGAGGTCGTGACGGGCGTAAATCTTCCCATGTTGATCCGGCTCGCGAGTCTTCGAGAGGAAGAAGAAGGCGACAACCTTCGCGAAGTGGCGGCAGAGGCCGCACGCGAGGGCAAGGACAACATCTATCTCGCGAGCGAGCTGCTCGCGAGCGAGGAGCGACAGGGTGGCGGTGCTGGCGACGCGGATGATTGAGAAGCGCGTCGAGATTGTCAATCTCCTGGGGCTTCACGCGCGCGCCGCGGCACGATTCGTGCGAACCGCGACGCGGTTCGAGGCCAAAATCACCATCACGAAGGACAGAACCACGACTGACGGCAAGAGCATTCTAGGGATTCTCTTCCTCGCGGCATCCGTCGGTAGCGAGATCACGATCGCCGCCTCCGGCGACGACGAGCACGAGGCTCTCGAGGCGCTCGTGAACCTGGTAGGGTGCGGTTTGGGAGAAGAAGGCTCGAAGTGAGCACAAGCGCGCCTGACACAAGAGCGGATGGGGCGAACGGCGTGCCACCCCCGGTGGTTCTGCACGGAGTCGGGGTGGCACCGGGCGTGGTGATCGCACGCGCGGTGATCTTCCAGTACCGGGAGTTTCCTATTTTTCGTGTCCCGCTGCTCCGCCAGGAGGTCAGGACCGAGATCGCGCGCGTCGAGGAGGCGGCGTCGCTGACGCAACAGCAGCTGCGAGAGATCAGGGATCGCACCGTCGAGGCACTGGGCGAAGACCACGGCTACATTTTCGACGCACAGATTCTGATGCTCGACGACCCGCTGCTGATTGGCAGGATTCAGAAGCTCATTCGAGAAGAGAAAGTCAACGCGGAGTGGGCGGTCAAGCTCACGCTCGAGGAGCTTTCCTCGGTCTTCGATGGATTGCAAGACGAGTACATTCGCGGGCGGCAGGGAGACATCTTCGACGTAGGCGCTAGGCTCGTCGGGAACATCGCGGGCGCGCCGCATCGAACCCTCGGTGAGATGGAGCGAGACTACATCCTTCTGTCCGAGAACGTCCGTCCCTCCGATACGGCCCAATTGCATTGGGAGCGCATGGCAGGGCTCGCGATGGAGGTGGGTGGGCGTACGTATCACACCGCCATTATCGCTCGGTCCCTCGGAATACCCTGCGTGGTCGGCGTGCAAGGCCTGATGGCCAAGGTCGACCACGGCGCGCCGGTGATTCTGGACGGCGGCGAGGGCGTTGTCGTCGTGAATCCGGACCGGAGCCTTCTGCGGGAATATCGGAATGTAAGACGTCGACAGCGAACCCAAGGGTCGAAGCTGGGCCACCTCCGTGACCTTCCTGCGGAAACGAAGGATGGATATCGGGTGACCCTCCAGGCGAACGTCGAGTTCCCGGAGGAGTGCACCAGCGCGCAGGAAAGGGGGGCACAGGGTATCGGTCTGTTTCGTTCCGAGTGGTTCCTGACGCGGAGCGGTGGAGAATTTCCGAGCGAGGAAGAGCAGTATCTCGTCTATCGGCGCATGGCCGAACAGATGAAACCCTGGTCGGTCGTCGTGCGCGCCTTCGACCTTTCGGCGGGTCAGCTCGAACGCGAGCCAGGAGAGGCCGAGGAGAATCCAGCTCTTGGGCTTCGTGCGATTAGGTTGCTGCTCGAGCATCCTGTGCTCTTCAAGGAGCAGATCCGTGCGATGTTGCGGGCTCGTGCGCACGGGAACATCAAGACGATGTTTCCAATGATCAGCGGCGTCGGAGAATTTCGTGAAGCCCTCGATATCGTGGAGGAGGCGAAACGAGAGTTGCGACGCGATGGGCTGGAGTTCGGAGAAGATCTACCTTGCGGCATTACGCTCGAAGTGCCCTCCGCGGCCGCGACCGCCGACCTGCTCGCGCGTGAGACGGACTTCATCAGTATCGGCACGAATGACCTCATCCAATATCTCCTGGGGGTGGATCGCGGAAACGATCGTGTCTCTTACCTCTACGAGCCGCTTCACCCCGCGATCCTCAGGACCTTGCGCTTCGTCATCGACTCTGCCCATGACGCCGGGATCAAAGTGGCTATGTGCGGTGAGATGGCCGCGGAACCCCAGCTAGTCGCGCTTCTTGTTGGGTTCGGTCTCGACGAGCTTTCCATGAATGCGACCTCGATCCCGACGGTGAAGAACATCATCCGGCGTCTGTCCGCGTCAGAAGCGAAGGAGATTGCCAGTCAGGCTCTCACCCTTGTGACGGTAAAAGAGGTCTCGACCTTCTTGGCCGAAAAGCTCCGGGAGCTCACTCCGACCTAGGTGCCTAGTTACTGGATATAGCCGAGCGACCGAAGCTCCTCCAGGGTCTTCTGGTCTATCTCCTCGTCGGGACGGTTCTCCTTCGTGTGCATCATTCCCGGTGAGTACCGACGATGCTCGACTTCGCGATCGATCTCGAGCGCCGCTCGGAGGGGCGCGCCATCCATTTCTTCTCCGACGGGAAGGCCATAGAGATAAAGGATAGTGGGCGCGACATCGTAGACGTTGACGGAGGAGAGCCTACCCGCTTTCGTCGTCGGCCCCTTCATGAGGAAGACACCGTCGGGCGCGGGATCGGCCTCAGGAATGTGATAGTGGTCGTAGCCTCCTGCGTGGAGCGAAAAGCCGTGATCGGAAAGTACGAAAAAGTACGCGTCCTTGAAACGCGGGTCGGTCATGTAGGACTCGATGATGCTCTCCATATATCGGTAGAAAGGCTCTAGTACTCCCGCCATCCGCTCTCGAAACGCCGCGAGGTCTTCTTCGCTGAAGCTGCCAGCTTGAAGGGCCGCGATATCGCGCTCGACGCTTCGAGGGTCCAGCAACTCGATGGCGAAGTGCTGCACGATATCGGGAAGGCGGAAGTAGCCGGCGAAAAAGTCGAAGTCTTCCGTTTCGTAGAGGTGGCGCGCTACGCGCTCGATCATCGACTCCTGGAGGACGTAGATCCAGTAGTCGTCGAGAACGCGGATGTCCTTACGGCTGGCCCCAGGCAGCATGCCCTCGTAGTCCTCCGCGAGGTCCGGCAGCCCGTTGGCGACGCGGATATCTTCATAGTCGAGGCTCACGAATTGTTTGAGCTCGTCGAAGTACTCCTCCGGATGGATCGAGTCTCTCATCCTTCGGGCCCGCTCGCCCTGCAAGAGCAAAGTTTTCCGGAAACGGTTCGAGACCATGACGCCGTTGATCTCGTCGGGGGGGTAGGTCACGAACCAGTTGACGACGACGGATCGGCGGTCCGTTGCGTCGAGAATCTGCCAGATCGAGGGCTCGCGTTTCTCGGAGTTGCTATAGGGAACTTGAAGGTCGTTCTGTTCCAGATAGACGAAGTCGAGAATGCCGTGCTTCATCATCGTCTTGCCCGTTGCGATGCTGGTCCAGATCACGGGAGACTTCGTGGGCTTGAACGTCGTCAGGGGGCCCCAGGCCGCCTCGTCCCGAAGTCGTCGGAGAAAGGGGAGTTTCCCCGCGGCCATGAGCGGCTCCATGGTCTCCCAATTGGCCCCATCGAAACCCAGAACGACGACCCTCGGTCTCTCGGGCTCGTGCAAACAGGCGCTCGGTCCTGCGAGGAGGGAGACAAGTGCCACGAGGTTCGCGAAGGGTCTCGGAGTCATCAACGTGAATCATAGATCAATTTTCTTCGAGGCCGAGCGAGCACTCAAAAACTTCCGGACTGCGATATAGTTCTGCGTAGATGAAGCAAGGTTTCGTGTTCCTCACCTATGCGGCGGAAGACGCGCGCCGGGTTCAAGAGGTGGTCCGTGCCATGGAATCCCGGGGGCTCTCTGTCGCCTGGGAGCGCTTCGAGGGAGCGAGTGATCTCGCCGCTCGTGCCCAGCAAGAGGCTCTGGATGGGGCGGATGTGGTCCTTGTGCTGTGGTCTCGCCATGCAATGGGCTCGCGGCGGGTCCTCGAAGAGGCGGATTGCGCTCGGTCCAGGGGTGTCCTACTGCAAGCGGCTCTCGATGATGCGAGCGTTCCCATGCCGTTTCTGTTGGACGAGACGATTGCTCTGAACGAGCCCGCCGGCCAGTCCCGACTCCTCGAGAGGATCGAGCGGGCGCTCGCAGGCCCGGGCGGTGTTCCTGAAGGCGGTGGACCCGTGCGATTCACGCTGACGGGGCCGCCGACGGTAGCGCCGGGCGCACCGGTGGTTCTCAAGCTCTGGGCGCACGGCGAGAAGGATCGAGAGGAAGTGGTGCGCCGCGCGCTCGGCCCTGCCAAGATCCATCGTGGCGGGCCGACTGGGTCTTCGTATGCGGCGCGTCTCAACGCCGAAGGCCTGGAGACGCCCGAGCCCGAGACAGCGCTCCGATGGGACGGCGGCATCGGCGTTGCGCGGTTGCTCGTCACGGCGCCTGCTGGTTCGGAGCTCGGAGTTCGCTCTGGCTCGCTCGGAATCTACGTCCTTGGCTTCCGCGTCGCACGCGTCTACTTCGTGATTCAAGTCGGTGAGGCGACGGCCGAGCCCGAAATGCTTCCATCACGCGAGGATTGGCATCGCAGCGCGTTCGCCTGCTACGCGAAGGAAGACGAGGATCGAGCTCACGAGCAACTGTCCGCTCTGGAGCGAGCCGTTCCGGAGCTACTCGTCTTCACCGGGGCTCTCGAGCTCCCCACGCGAAGCGAGGGTCTTGCGCCGCTGCTCGATCACATTTCCGAGCGGGACGTCTTCTACGTGTTCTGGTCCGCGCAGGCCGCCGCCTCGAAGCGCGTTGAGCGTGAGTGGCGCTACGCGAGCCGACTGCGCGGGAGCGACTTCGTCGAAACCATTCGCTCGACCCCAAGCTCCGACGCGCCACTGCCTCCTGAGCTTCTCGGATCCCAGCCCTCCGCCATCTAATGTATGTCCTGAAAAACTGCCTCGGACTACCTGGGCTCGGCTTGATCTTCGCTCTTTTGACGAGCCCCGCGGCTTTTGGCATTGGCAACATGGTGCAGGCGAACTCCGTGACAACCCGAAGAAAGACTCTCGCGTCGGTCGTTTTTGCGCTATACTCAGCCTGCGTTTAGTCGCAATCCGATCTGCGTCTGGCCCTTCGTGGGTATCCCTTCCGGCTATCCCCGAACGAAATCAACATCAAGTTTTTGCCTAGATCGGCCCGTGCCAAGCACTGGATGGGCCGATTCAGGAGACCTCTATATCTATGTCTTTCGATACTCTCGGTCTGTCTGCCGAGCTACTGCGCGCCGTGGCCGATCAGGGCTACCTCGTTCCCACACCGATTCAACAACTCGCGATTCCCCCCATACTTCGTGGTGACGACATCATGGCGCGTGCCCAGACGGGCACCGGCAAGACGGCGGGGTTCACGCTGCCGCTTTTGCAGCGCTTGGCCGCGAAGAAAGGAACGAGAGGCCGTCACGTGCCGATTCGCACGTTGATCCTTACACCGACCCGCGAGCTCGCCGCCCAGGTGCAGCAGAGCGTGCGGACCTACGGACGATACCTGCCGTTTCAATCTACCGTCGTTTACGGTGGCGTCGGCTTCCGCCCGCAAGCACGAACCCTGCGGCGGGGAGTCGATATTCTCGTGGCGACACCTGGGCGTCTGCTAGACCACCTCTCACAGCGAACCGCCGATCTCTCGAGCGTGGACATCCTTGTCCTGGACGAAGCCGATCGCATGCTCGACATGGGCTTCATCCATGACATCAAGAAGATTCTCGCGAAGCTTCCGGCGAAACGACAAAACCTGTTGTTCTCCGCGACCTTGTCACCGGGGATCCAGCGACTCGCCGACGGTCTGTTGAACACTCCCGCAAGGCTCGAGGTCGAAGCCACGAAACCGACCGTGGACGGCGTGACTCAAATCGTCCATCCTGTCGATCGAGGACGGAAAAGCGCGCTGCTCTCCTTCTTGATTGGAAGCGGGAGCTGGAACAAGACTCTCGTCTTCACTCGCACGAAGCGAGGGGCCGACCGGCTGACACGGCATCTAAAACAAGACGGAATCCGTGCGGCCGCGATCCACAGCGACAAGAGCCAGGGTACCCGGACGCGAACCCTCGCCGACTTCAAGAAGGGTACGATCTCCGTGCTCGTCGCGACGGATATCGCGGCCCGAGGCCTCGATATCGATCAACTTCCCCACGTCGTCAACTTCGATCTACCCTACGTCCCGGAGGACTACGTCCACCGCATCGGCCGCACCGCCCGTGCCGGGAACACCGGTGACGCGGTGTCTCTCGTCTCGAGTGAGGAAGCAGGTTTGTTGAGCGGGATCGAACGTCTGCTCGGCAACCGGCTTCCCAAGAAGGTCGTCACCGGGTTCGAGCCCCGCTACACCGTCGACAACGGCTCGCGTCCCAACGAGTATCGCCGTCCGCCTCGATCGCCGGGGCGCAACGGTCGGCCCGCGGCAGCAAAGCCACGTAAGCGAGGCGGGTTCCGTCGCGGGGCGCGACCGAGCTAGGCTGGCTAGGGCTTCAGCGTCGGTCGGGGGCGATGGTGGGAGAGCTTTTTCGTATGGCTCTCCTGATACGCTTTCAGATCGGTGTCGGTAATCCGCAGATTGGTTGCCGGCACCGAGTCCCCACATGCGTCCAGCTCGCGTTCGAGTCGAAGGAAACAAATCTCCGGTGCGTCCTGGTATCGAACGCGTTGCTCGAGAAACGCTCGGTTTGAGATGGTGAGCGTGTAGTACCGGGCTTCGCCTTCGGTAGGGCTTACCCGCAAACTGTAAACGCGAAACTTCGCATTTACACTGAACCCCAGATACTCCGACTTGGGTGCAGATGCCATCGGCCTCTCCTCGCGAGTCGTGAAGGGACCTCAGCGTCCACACGGCTCACTGAAGCATCATATCAGTATCGAGCCACTTACCCTAATAGGTAAGGGGGCTTGCAGCTGTCGTGGTAAGGTGACGCCGTGAACTCGAAAGCTGTCGCCTGCCCGAAATGCGGGGCCGAAACTGCGGGAAAGTTTTGCGGTCAGTGCGGTGAAAAGATTCGATTGAGGTGTTCGTCCTGCGGGACGGAAGCTCCACCCGGGGCACGCTTCTGCTCCCAGTGCGGCTCATCTTTCACGGGTGCGGCTCGCGCGAAGGCTACCGTGCCTTGGATTGCGGTCGGCGCCGTCGGCGTAATCCTTGCAGTGATCGGCGCATTCATGATCCTCGATCGCCGGCAGAGCGCCGCTCCGTCCGCGACATCGACACCGTCGACGGCGGGCGGGACCACGAACAGGGCCCTCACGCCGGCGGAGGCGGCCGAGCAACTCTTCAACCACGTCATGGCCGCGAGCGAGCGGGGCAATACCGAGGAATCGCAACGGTTCGCTCCGCTGGCGCTCGAGGCTTATGGGCAGCTAGCGACGCTCGACAACGACGCTCACTATCACGTCGGGCTCATCCACGTCACCATGGGCGACACCGCGAGCGCGCAGGCGGAGCTCGACGCCATCCGCGGGTCAGTACCGAACCACCTGCTGGGGATCATGTTGGAGCACGCGATCGCCGGGGCACAGGATGATCACGATGGTGTTGCAGCAGCTTATGCACGGTTTGTTTCCGCCTACAATACTGAGCTACTCACCGATCGAGACGAGTACCGGGGCCATCGAAATGGCATCGATGGATTTCGAGCACGGGCAGATACGGCGGTAGCTGTCCGCTGACGGTGTTCCGCGCGGATCCTTGCTCGCGTTGCGCTCCGATTTCCGATACGCCAAATCACACACCTTTTCGCTCGCCGAGAATCCAGCTCGGGCGCGGCTCCCACTCGAGGCCGAACTTGCTCCTAGCCGATCGAAGGACGAGCGAGACAGCCTCTTCCGCAGAATCCGTAAGAACGAGCCGGGAAAGGTCCTCCGCGTCGATGGTTCCCTCGGGAATCATCTTCTCTTCGAGGAGCCTGAGCAGCGGCCGCCAGTAGTCAGAGCCCATGATGACGATGGGGAAGTCGGCCATCTTTCCGGTCTGGATCAAGGTCGCCGTTTCGAAGATCTCGTCCATCGTGCCAAAGCCTCCCGGCAGGACGATGAAGGCGTAGGAGTATTTGACGAGCATGACCTTGCGGACGAAGAAGTAGTGGAACTCCACCATCAGGTCGAGGTAGGGATTCTCGTCCTGTTCTTGGGGAAGCTGAATGTTGCAGCCTATCGACTTGCCGCCTGCCTCGCGCGCGCCTCGGTTGGCCGCCTCCATGATGCCAGGTCCGCCGCCCGTCATGACGGTGAATCCCGCCTTGGCGAGACGCGAGCCAACGCCGCGAGCCAACTCGTAGTAACGATGGTCCTCTTCGAAACGCGCCGAGCCGAAGACGGTGACGCAGGGGCCCACGAAGTGCAGCGTTCGAAACCCTCGGATGAACTCCCAGGCAATGCGAAGCGTGCGGGCGAGCTCGGAGCGTCGCCGGTCGCGGCCACTCAGAAACTGGCCCTCTTCGGCGGTTCCCGAGCCTCTTTCGAACAGATCCTCAGGATGGCGGTCGCGGACAGTGTCGTTCATTCTTGACGCTCCGAACCGACTAGTATATCCCTTACGTAACCGGAGGTGATTGTGAGCACGAATGTCGTCCTTTATGAATCCAAGAACAACGTCGCGGTCATCACGCTGAATCGGCCGGAAAAGCTAAACGCCATGAACGACGACATGTGGGGTGCCCTCGAGGCCACGTGGCGTCAGTTCAACAATAGCGAGGACCGGGTGGCCATCATCACCGGAGCCGGAGACAAGGCGTTCTGCGTGGGCGCCGACTTGACGGAACCAACCCTCGGGGTTTGGCGGGCGATTCCGGGTAACATTGTCGATGTCGAAAAGCCGGTCATCGCCGCGGTCTTCGGGCACTGTCTCGGTGGAGGTCTCGGCTTCGTCCAGTTCTCCGACATTTGCGTGGCGGCGGACGACACGGAGTTCGCGTTTCCGGAAGCCAAAGTCGGGCTCGCCATCGGCGCGGCCAGCTCCCTCGTGGCTCGAATCCCGCACAAAATCGCTATGGAGCTCATGCTGACGGGCGAGCCCATTTCGGCTGCCCGGGCCTACGAGGTCGGGCTTATCAACAAGATCGTGCCTCGGGAAGAGCTCATGAACGCGGCCATGCAATACGCCGAGCGGATCGCCGAGAACGCACCCCTGGTCGTCGGCATGATGAAGCGCTACGCCCACGAAGTGATGCCGACGGGACCCGTCGAGAACGCGGCCATGTGGCGCCGCGAGCCCGAAATGATCTTCGCGAGCCGCGACGCGAAAGAGGGCCTGGCCGCCTTCCGGGAGCGCCGCAAACCGAAGTTCATCGGTATCTAGTGCACTAGAGCTCTACCGGCCGCGGATCCGGTGGTCGATCACCTGGACGGCTTGGCGGATGCGGCTGATCTTCCGGTTGCGCGTCTGCAGTGCAACCGTGTCGTCTTGGTCGGGCTGTTGAGACCGAAGATCCGTCATGATGCGTTGGAGCTCGAATTGAAGCTTGCCAAGATCGGCCTTCGACATCCGTTTCAGATTCAAGGGATTCACGACCATGTATCCCTCGGAGATCTGAGTGGCCATTCCGAAAGCGCTGCCGCCAGAGAAGTTGCTCATTGTTCGTCCACCGCCCCTATCAGGCTAGCGTGTCGCACTGCGAAGAGCAATGGGCTCGCCAGACGAACGTCTCAGTGAAAGTCGCGGCTCTTGACTCTCGTCGGCTTGAGGGAGAGCTCGGGCTTCCATAGTTCGTCCACGACGAGGTGGACGACGCCGCTCTCGGCCTGGATCTTGCCCGTAGCGCCTAGAAATGTCGTCGTTTTCACAAGGATAGCGTACTCCTCGAACTTCTTCGGCCAAACGACGAGATTGACGAACCCGGTCTCGTCCTCGAGCGTCATGAACGTTACACCCGACGCGGTGCCGGGACGCTGCCGGCAGATGACGAGTCCCGCGTAGCGGGCTCGGCGAGCATTACGCATTTGGGAGATGGTTTTGGCGTCGGGCAATCCCTGCCGGCTCAAAGCCTCACGCAGCGGCGCCAGAGGGTGGCCATGCGTGCTGTGTGACGAGGCGTCGTAATCCCACGCGATCCTCTCGAGGTCACCGAGAGCATCGAAAGACACTTCTTTCTCGGGAACGGTGACGAAGGCCTCGGTGTCCTCTTTTCGAAGCCCGCGGGCTTTCCATAACGACGTACGGCGGGTGTGCTCTAGGCGATCGAAAGCGCCCGCCTCGGCGAGAGCAGCGAGGGCTTTTTCGTTGAGCGCGGTTCTTCTCGCGAAATCTTCCATCGAGACGAAGGGCGCTCGATGCCTTGCCGCGTCGATGCCATCCCAATCGTTCTCGCTCAGTCCTTTGACGTAGCGAAGTCCCATGCGTATGAGAAAAGACAGCCCCTCACCTGGGAACAAAGTGCAGTCCCAGGAGCTGAAGCAAACGTCGATAGGTAGAAACGCGACACTGCGGCGTTTGCCGTCCTCGATGATGGTGGCGGGAGAGTAGAAGTCCGTGGGCTGGGCGTTGAGGAGCCCGCAGACGAACTCCGCGGGATAGTGACGAAGGAGATAAGCCGCGGCATAGCTGATGAGGGCGAAGCTCGCGGCGTGGCTCTCGGGAAAACCGTACTCGCCGAAGCCCGTGATCTGCTGGAAGACGCGCTCGGCGAACTCTGCCGCGATGCCTTTGGCTTGCATGCGCGTCGTGAGTCTCTCCCGGTGACGCTCGATGCGACCGGTTCTCCCCCAGGCGGCCATGTCGCGTCGAAGCTGGTCCGCCTCTCCAGGCGTATAGTCCGCCGCGACGACGGCGAGCCGCATGACCTGCTCTTGAAAAAGCGGCACGCCGAGGGTCTTCTCGAGAACGGGCTTCAGAATCTCGTGGGGATAAGTGACGGGCTCCTCTCCGTTCAGCCGCCTCAAATAGGGATGGACCATACCGCCGGTGATGGGACCGGGCCGCACGATACTGACCTCGATAACGAGGTCGTAATAGGTCCGAGGCTTCAATCGGGGCAGCATGGCCATCTGCGCTCGGCTCTCGATTTGAAACACCCCCACCGTCTCCGAACGGCAGATCATGTCGAAGGTGTCCTGGTCGTTCGGGGGAATGGTCGCCATCGAAAGCTCGAGCCCCCGGTGCTCCTGCAGTAAACGAAAGCAGAGGTCGAGCTGCGTCAACGCACCGAGCCCCAGGAGATCCACCTTGAACAGCCCGAGAGCCTCGATGTCATCCTTGTCCCACTGATGACGGTGCGATCCCCCATCGTCGCATTCTCGATCGGCACGAGGTGATGCACGGGCTCGTGTCCGAGAAGAAACCCCCCAGGATGGATCGACAAATGCCGCGGGAAGTCCTGGATCGTGTTCGTGAGCCGCAACAAGTGCTGGTGAGCCGGGGTTTCGGGATCGAAGCCAGCGCTCTTGAAGCTCTCGATCGTCGGACCGTCGTAGTGAGACAGGAGCTTGGAGAGTCGATCGAGGCTCGTCTCCGAAAGCCCCAATGCCTTGCCCACGTCGCGCACGCCGGAGCGGGCACGGTAGCGTACGACGTTCGCGACCATGGCGGCACGGTCACGCCCGTACTTCTCGTAGACGAACTGGAACACCTCCTCGCGTCGCTGATGCATGATGTCGAGATCGATATCCGGAGGCTCCGCTCGGTCTTTCGAGAGGAAACGCTCGAAGAGCAATCCCATACGCACCGGATCCACGGCGGTGATACCGAGGCAGTAGCAGACCGAAGAGTTCGCTGCCGAGCCGCGCCCCTGGCAGAGGATATCGTTCTTGCGGCAGTATTGAACGATCTCGTACATCGTCAGAAAGTAGCCGCCGTAGTCGAGCTCCTCGATGAGGTCGAGCTCCCGGCGAAGCTGGCGCTTCATGTCCTCGGGCACGTCTCCGCCATAGCGCCATCGAGCTCCTTCGAACGCGAGATGCGAAAGCCACTGAGACGTCGTGCTCCCGTCGGGAAGCCTTTCCGCGGGATAACGGTATCGGATCTCTTTCAGCGAGAAATCGCAGCGCTCGGCAGTTGTGAGCGTTCGATCGACGGCGAGCGGGTCGTCGGCGTAGAGATCGCGAAAAGAGATCGGCGTCCGGAGGCCGTATTCGGCGTTCGGCTTGAGAAGACGTCCCGCGGTGCGCACCGTCGTCCCATGTCGGATGGCGGTGAGAACGTCCTGTAGGTCACGACGCTCTCGATGGTGATAGAGGACTTCCATCCCCGCGACAATGGGGATACCGAAGCTTGCGGCGCGCTCACGGAGTCGTTTCTCAAAGGGAACGTCCACGTCGAGGCGATGTCGCGTCGCCAAAGCGAACAATCGGGCCCCGAAGGCTTCTAGGAGATCGAGGAAGCCCTCGCCCGTAGAGCTCGTCCAGAGGGCGAGAAGCCCTCTCTGATGCTCGGCCACTTCCGTCCAAGAAATGGAGGAGTTTCCTTTCTCGGAACGCAGCCGTCCCTTCGTCACCAACTGACAGAGATTGCGGTAGCCCTCGTGGCTTTCGACGAGAAGCACAATCGTGGCACCGTCGTCGATCGTAATCTGTGAGCCGATGATGAGGTGGACGCCGAGCTCGAGCGCTTTCAAGTGAGCGCGCACGATGCCGTAGACGCCGTCGCGATCGGTGATGGCGAGCGAGGGGAGACCGAGACGGTAGGCTTCCTCGACGAGCTCTTCGGGATGGCTCGCGCCTTCGAGGAAAGAGCTGTTGGATTTGCACCACAGCGGGACGTAGGGAGTCATTCGACACGGCCTTCTAGAAACCATCGTCTTCGAAATCGATCGTAGAAAATCCAGAATACGTCGCCCTGCTGCATCTTGACGAAGTAGTACTCGCGTTGCACGCTGCGTCTCCACCAGCCGCCGGAAAGGATGTACGGCCCGAGAAAATCACGTACCGGGCCAAACTCGAGCCCTCGCAACATCCACCCGTCGGGCTCGTGGCGAGAGCGGTGGGGAAGGACCATGGGCTTTTCGTAGATGCGGCGGACGAGAGATCGCGTCCCGTCTCTGAACGAAGCGTCACCTTCCGGAAGCGTCTCGAGAGGAGTCCACTGAAAGCGTGATGAAGGCAGGTGTCCCTCGAGAAGCTCGGCGCGGACGACGGCCGCCTCACCGAGCTCCGCCCGCAGCCGGGCGAAGGCGAGGCTTCGGGTTCGGGGCTCGCGCTTGGGCTTTTCGACGACGAGCGCGAGCTGCTCCTGGGCTCGACGAACGGCCTCGGCTTCGATCGTGAGGAACACGGCGCCGGAGTCGAGGCGCAACGTTTCCAGTCGCAGCCGAACGAGCCCCAGGAGAAGAGGGCCGTTCAGTGTCGGCTCATCGGGACGGATCGATTCTTTACGCTTGGATCGATCGTCGAGCTCGAGAATGAGATGGAGCCGGGTGAGGGCCTGACTCTTTTGATAGAGCGCCTTCAACAAGTCGTCGACGAGCTGCTTGATGAAGAACACGAGGCGCTCGCTCGCCGTTTCCGGTGAGGGAAGCTCCATCGAGCGCAACAACGGTTCTTCCGCGACTTTCGGTTGCAGTGGAGAGAAGAGATCGCCCGTCGCCAGGCGATGGAGCTCGAAGACTTCTGTACCGAATCGCCGTAAGAGTCCCTTCGCGGGCAGTCGAAGAAGATCGGCCACGGTGCGTAGCCCGAGCTTGAGAAACGCTTCCTGAGCGTCGGGAGGAATATCGAGGCGCGACAAGGAGACTCCGCGAGCTTTCGTCTCTTCCTCGTCGCGATCCCGAAGCACGGTGACCCTACGGACGGCGCGTGCTACGGCATAGCTTCCGAAACGCGTGAATCCCACGACGATCGAAGCTACGAAGCCCTCGGACTCGAGCTCTTTGCCGATGGCCGAAGCCCACGTATCGAGAGAAGGAAACAGACGCTCCAGGCCCGTCGCGTTCAGCCAAAAAAAGACCGGGGGCATGCCACTTGTCTCCCGCGGGCTCGATCTCCGGAGTGAAACGCCGAAGCGAGCTCGTGAGTCCCTCGACACCTTTTCGAATCTCGGTCTCGTTCACGGCGCCGGCGCGCAAATCGCGAGCGAGCGCCAGAGCGGCCGCGTAGCGATGTCCGGGGCGAATCCCCAGACGTCGTGCGTTCTCGTTCACCCAGAGGATGAAAGCTTGAGGCCTCTCTTCCGCCACGACGGCCATGGGGAAGTCCTTCCAATCGGGATGTCGTTTCGCGAGGACCTGCAGGGGAAACGCGGGAAGGTCAACGCAAGCCAGCCGGTACACGACACACCTCTCGATGGCAACGCCCCGGTCCCCGGCGCTTGTCCTTCACGACCGCGACCTCGACTTCACAACCAGTGTCGAGGATGTCCTTGTCCCGACGTGCCTCGGCGCGCAGCGAGCTCGATTGCGGCGTCCTCTCGGTAAGAACGACGACGGCGGTCGCATTCCTCTGTGCGAGTCCGACAAGCTTGGTCATGAAAGGCGTCGTGAGTCTCTTGGCTCTACCACGTCCCGCGCGTTCGCGTTGCGCTTTCTCTCGAATCGCCTCGGGCCCGAGATCGAGTACGACGAGGCCGAAGCCTCCTGAGCGAGTCAGCTCGACGACGGCACGTGATGCCGCAAGCGGGTCTTCGACGCGTACGACGGCGAGATGCGCGAGGTCGATACCGGAGTCGGCGACGTCGGGAGGGAAGAAGGTGCTCTGTTTCAGAGTGACCCAGGCAACGGGCTCGTTGGCCTTTTGGGCTTCGAGGACGAGGCCGAAGGCAACGGTCAGATTCGCCGCGGCGTGGTGCCCCGAGATCTCGACGAGGCGTCCCGACATCTGCTCGAGTCCCCAGTCTTTGCTTCCATGATAAGAGGGCAGCTCCGCCGCGAAATATCCAGGGGTCGCCATCGTCTATTCAAAAGACCGTCGAGATTCGATGACCTTACCCAGAATCATGCATTGAAACCTGGCGGGGACAATGATCTCGAAGGCGGGGTTTTCCGGATGGAGCTCGATGCGGCCGTTCTTGATGCGAAGCCGCTTGACGGTAGCTTCATCTTCGACGAGGGCCACGACGATCTCTCCCGAGCGAGCGGTCGCCTGTCGGCGCACGATGACGAGGTCCTCGGGATAGATGCCCGCGCCCCTCATGCTCTCGCCCTTCACCCGAAGCGCGAAGAGATCGCCTCTTTTTTTCTCGGTTTCCACGGGAACGTATCCATCCAAATCTTCGATGGCGGTCGAAAGAGCTCCCGCTTGCACACGTCCCAAGATCGGCACGAGCTTGGGAGCTCGGAGACCCTCGAGCTCGGGAAGCACGAAGCCGCGGGACTCGCCGGGACGCTTCGTCAGACGGCCTTCCTGAATGAGGACTTCGAGATGGGCGCGTGCCGTTTCCACGGCCTTGAAACGAAAGGCGCGCTGCACCTCTCGAATCGTGGGGGGGCGCCCTTCCAACAGCCGCTCGCAGACGTAGCCAAAGACACGCGCTCTCGTCTCTCCGGGAGGTGTCTTGGGCATGGCTCGAACATACCAGACAAATATCTGGTATGTCAAGAAAGAACCAAAACAGGTGAGAACTACCTTAGAATCTCACGAGCGATGAGCGGGAAGGACGAACCTACCGAGCAAACCGTCGTCCAGGACGAGGCGGAGCGGCTTCGCTCGAAAGATCGGAGCTCTTTTCTGTCCCGTCCCGAAGTGCCGGGCTACGAAGTCGAGACGCTACTCGGCGCCGGCTCCTACGGCGAGGTCTGGCTGGCCCTCCAGAAGAACACCGGACGCAAAGTAGCCATCAAGTTCTTCCCCCGTTTCAAGGGTCTCGATTGGCCCTTGCTGTAGCGGGAGGTCGGAAAGCTCGTCGAGGTGCTGAGCGAGAGGCGCGTCGTCCACCTGCTTCAAGTCGGGTGGGATGCCGACCCGCCGTACTACGTGATGGAGTACCTCGCGGGTGGCTCGCTCGCGGATAAGATCGCGGAGCGCCCCCTACCCGCGAAAGACGCCGTCCGTGTTTTCCGGGACGTTGCCGAGGCGCTCGTCTACCTCCACGGCAAAGCTATCCTTCACTGTGATCTCAAGCCCGCCAACGTGCTCCTCGACGACCGCAATCAAATTCGCCTGGCCGACTTCGGCCAGGCTCGTCTGAGCAGCGAGGAGGGTCCCGCCATTGGGACCCTGTTCTACATGGCGCCCGAGCAAACCGAAACGGGGGCGCGACCCGACGTCCGCTCGGACATCTATTCGCTCGGTGCTCTCGTCCATACGATGCTCACTGGGAAGCCTCCCTACGCAACGGAGGAGGCGAGCGATAGGCTCGCGAGCAGCCGCTCGACCAAGGAACGGATCGCGCGCTATCGCGAGCTCATCGAGACGTCTCCCCCTCCGACGGCGCACCATCGTTGCGAAGACGTCGATCGCTCGCTTGCCGAGATCGTCGACCGATGCTTGAAGAAAGATCCAGTCGAGCGATTCCAAAACGTGCCGCGAGTGATCGAAGCTCTCGATCTCCGGGAGCGACGCCGCACCCGCCGACCTCTCGTCTTCTTCGGCTTGCTGGGACCCCTCGCGCTCGTGCTCGTGATGGCGGGTGTCGGTCTCTGGGTGCGCTCCGAAGCGGAGTATCGCGCCACGGAGGCGCTGACCCAGCAGACGCTCGAGAGCGCGACGGGAAACGCCGAGCTCATCGCCGCCGTCGTCGACCGCAACCTTTCCGCAGTGCAGCGCATTGAGGCGCGGGAGGCCGCGCGAGACGAGCTCGAGACCGTTACTTCCACAATTGGGTCGTGGCCGACGCGAACGCGGTGGTGCTCGCACGCGCTCCCTTCGACGATCGCGTGGTCGGCTCTCGCTACGCCTACCGCGAGTGGTTCAGGGGGGAGGAGGACATCTCGCGGGATCGCGCTCCAGAGGTCGCGAGGCCGCGAAAGACAACCGGACTCACCCTCGCCTTCGAGAGCACCGCTGAAGGTAATCCCATCCTGGTTAGCGTGGCGAGTCCCATTCGGAACGGCGAGGAGACCATCGGCGTCCTCGCCGCTACGATTCACCTCGAGACATTCAACGAATGGCTCGCCGAAGCGGAAGGCCCCCCTACCGACAGCGGTTGCCCGAACCGCTTCGCCGTTCTTCTGAATCGCGGTCAGTTCGTCCGCCATCCTTGCCCCCTCGGCGAGACGACCAAGCTCCCGGTGGCGCGTCTCGACTATGCCGAAAAGCCGGATGTACGGGCCCTCGTCGAAAGTGAGTCGGGACAGGGCCGCGAATACCGAGACCCTCTGCGGGAGCGCGGCGTTTTCCTGGCCGCGTTCACACCGCTTCGGGAGAACGACGAGTGGTCCGCGATCGTGCAGCACGACCGCACCCAGGCGAGGTCACCCGTAACGAGCCTGGTCCGGCAGTTCGGCGCTCTGGGCTGGATTGCGGCCGGAGTAGAGTTTCTTCTGATTCTGGTCTTGTGGGCGATGCTCTATCGCGTGACACGAGAGGAGTCTCTCCTGCCGACCCGAGAGGGCTTGATCGGACTCGATCTCTGAAATCATGCCAAAACTCGTCGCACGTGGCCCTGCTGGCACAGAGAGTCGTTGTCGTCTGAGGCCCGAGCGATCCGTTCGCCTCGGTCGACGACCATCGGTGGAAGACGCCTTCGAGGTGGGCTGGGAGGGAAGTCTCTCGCGAGACCACGCCGAGCTGCGGTGGTCCAAGGGGCGCCTCGAGGTCGAGCGTCTCGAGCAGGCGAAGAACTCCATTTTCGTACAGGGGAAGGAAAAGGACCGATTTGCGCTCGAGATTGGGGAGCATTTCGTCATCGGAGACACGACCTTCACGGTGACGGAGGATCGTGTGAGCGTGGCTCACGAAGATCCGACACCACTCGATATAGTCGGCTACACGATGGCGGAGCTTCGAAAGACGCGCTACCGGGACGCCGACGAGCGGGTCGAGGTTCTCGCGACCTTGCCCGACGTCATCCGGAGCGCGTTGAGCGACGAGGAGCTCTTCTCTCGCCTCGTCCTGCTTCTCTTCGCAGGTATTCGAAGCGCGGACGCCGCCGCCATCGTCGGGGTTCGGGACGACGAGCAGGTCGAAGTCTTCTATCGGGACAGCCGTCGGGCGACGACGTCCGAGTTCAAGCCGAGCCGCAAGCTCATCCTCGACGCGGTTGTGCATCGCAAGCAGAGCGTTCGGAGTTTGTGGAGCGGAGTCCCGGGCGAGACTTCCGACTATACGATGACGGAATCGCTCGACTGGGCTTTCTGCACGCCCGTCCCGGGGGACGCTTGCGCCGGTTGGGCGATCTACGTCGCAGGGACGGCAGGCGAAGTAGCCTTCGACCTGCGGCCGGACGTGAAGTTCACTGAGCTAGTCGCCGATCTTCTCGGCGCGATGCGGGACTTCCAGAGGCTCCAGCAGCAGCAGGCGACGCTCGGCCGTTTCTTCTCTCCGGTCACGCTGCCCATTCTGTCGAGCGCCGAGGGCGAGAAAGCACTCGAACCGCGCCAGACCGAAGTCACCGTGCTTTTCTGCGATCTCCGCGGTTTCAGTCGACAGGCGGAGCGCTCCCGTGACGATCTCATGGGTCTTTTGCACCGCGTGAGCCGCGCCCTCGACGTCATGACGAAGTGCATCCACTCCCACCAGGGTGTCATCGGCGACTTCCAGGGAGACTCGGCGCTGGCGTTTTGGGGTTGGCCCCTCGACAGCGGCGATAGCGCTCTCGAAGCCTGTCTCTCCGCGGTCGAGATCCTGCAGCGTTTCGCCCAGGCTGCCGAGCGCGAGGACGATCCTCTCTCGGGGTTTCGCTGCGGGGTCGGCATCGCATCGGGCGTCGCCGTTGCGGGCCGTCTGGGCACCGCCGGCCAATTCAAGATCGACGTCTTCGGCCCCGTTGTCAATCTCGCGTCACGCCTCGAAGGCATTACCAAACAGCTACGCGTACCCTTGCTGGTCGACCAGAACACCGTGGAGCGTGTGAAGGCGAGCTCGACAGGAAAGGCAGTACGATTTCGACGTCTAGCCCGACTGAGGCCCTACGGGATGCAAGACGTCGTTACCGTGAGCGAGCTCCTTCCGGTGCGCAAAATCAAAGACACCCTCGACGACGACGCCGTGGCGCTCTACGAAAAAGCTCTAGATGCTTTCGTGTCCGGCGACTGGGACGAGGCTTTCGCGATGCTTCACGAAGTCCCGCACTGGGACCAGGGAAAGGATTTCCTGACGTCGCACATCCTCCGCCACCGGAGACAGCCTCCGCCCGATTGGAACGGCGTCGTCGCTATGGAGAGCAAATAAGCATCGACGCTTTTCTCGCTTGTTGACACAACGACGCGAGATTGGACATAATAGCGGTCCCTACCGAAGAGCGCCCCTCCGGTGGAACGGGCACAAATTGTCCGGCCCGATTCTTTTGACCGGCAGCGAAATCAACCTGGAGTTTCAGGATGGACGGCACAATGAAGGAGCCGGCGCTCACGGAAGTTCTACAGAGTCTTCGTGAGGGTCGGCGCACTGGAGTGCTGCACGTGGCGCAGGGCGATGCGACGAAACGCGTCTACCTCGAGGAAGGCGCCATCGTCTTCGCAAGTTCGGACCTCGAGATGGAACGGCTCGGCGAGCTCCTCATACGAGAAGGCAAGCTCAAACGCAGCGACCTCGACTTGGCCTGCAAGGTTCGGGAAACGTCCCAGCTTCGTCTTGGCAGAACGCTCGTCGAGATGGGCTACCTGACGAGCGAAGAGCTCGAGCGCAGAGTAAGACAGCAGATCGTCTCGATTATCCTGTCGGTATTTCCCTTGGAGCCTGGAAAGTTTCGAACCGAGCTCAAGGACGAGGCGCTCGCGCCGGATCTCGTCCGTCGCGATCTTTCGACAGAGAACATCCTCCTCGCTGGAGTCCGCCTGACGTCCAACCCCGAGGTCGCTCGCCGTGGGATTACGAATCTCGACGGTGCCCTTTACTTCGCTTGCGAGCCTTCGGCCATTGGCGAGCAGATTCAGCTCACTCCCGAAGAGGGATTCGTCCTGTCGCGAGTCGACGGGCATGCCAGCTCCTCCGAGATCGCCCAAATGTCACCCCTCGGAGAAGACGAGACCTTGCGCTGTGTCTACGGGCTCATCGTCGCCGGAATTCTCAGCGTCGAAACACCCCCCAGTCGTACCGCGGCGCCGCCGATTGCGCAGCCAAAGCCTGTCGAGACAGCCGCTACCGCCGAGCCGGCGGAGGAATCTCCCAAGGCGGCGAGCTTTCGTGCCGAGATGGCGGCAAAGCACCTGCAGGCGGACACGTGCACCCTCTACGAAGTTCTCGACGCGGATCCCAACGGCTCCGCGGAAGAGATCAAAGCTGCCTACTTCGCACTGGCCAAGAAGCTCCATCCCGACCACCGAGCGGGCCTGAAAGTCGACGACCCGGACGGGATTTTCGACAATCTCTATCTGAAAGTGAAAGCTGCTTACGAGGTCTTGTCGAAAGAAACCGAGCGCCGACGCTACGACTTCAAGCTCGAACAGAGCAAGCCGAGGACGGTGGCCAAGGCGCAAGAGCTGTCGAAGTCGAAGTTCGCGACTCCGGAACGAACCTTCTCCGCGGTGCAAATGGCACGCATTCACTTTGGGAACGGCCAAAGGTTCTTCGCCGAAGGCCGTTTTCACGACGCCGTCGAGCAGCTTCGCGATGCCGTTCGCCTCGACGGCTCCCATGCCGAGTACCATCGCTCGCCCAAACCCTGGCCAAGAATCCGAAATGGCGAAAGCAGGCCGAGGAGCATTTCCTCGAGGCGATCGGGATCGATCGCTTCGACGCGACGTCGTATCTGGACCTGGGAGACCTCTACGAGGAGGGCGGCATGAGCACGAGGGCGCGGAAGATGTTCGAGGACGCCCTCGGTGTCGATCCTGGCAACGAGCGCGCGATCGCCCGCCTAAGTGCGGGATCGGACAAAGGAGCTCTGGGCAAGCTCAAAGGCATGCTCGGCCGCGACAAAGGGCATTAGCTACGGGCTCTATGGAGACGCGCCCGTTCTTTGTGATCGGAGACCTTCTCGTCAACTTGCTGGTGGGCGGTGTCTCGGGCCTGCTCGCCAGCTTCGTCGTGGATCCTTCCTGGAACCCAATCGCTGCGATGTTCGTCGGGATGCTGCTCGGAATGCTGACCGCGATGCCGCTTTCCGCCATCTTTATGCCCCTGTTTGGCGCTTTCGAGATCATGATACCCGGGGCTTTCACCGGCATGGTGGCGGGGATGCTCGTGGCGATGGCCGCAACGATGCGACCTTTGGTCGGGACGACCGCGATCGCCTTGGGGGCCTCTTGCGGACTTTCCTGCCTGGCCATCATCTACCTGATGACTTTCTTGGCCTCGAAACAAGGTGAGCTTGGACCCTAAAACGGAGCGGAAGTGGGATCTCGCCGCAGAGAGGCTGGACAGACTGTGCGTGTGCGGCCCCGAGAAACGCTGGAGGCCGATCAAAGAGAAGCTCTTCGCTCGCATGGGTAGCGGGAGGATTCTCTTCGTCGCCGTGGGAACGGGTTTGGACATCCCGCTGTTTCCACCAGGCCGCCGAGTCGTCGGCCTGGACATCAGCTCTCAGATGCTTCGGAAGGCCGGGGGCCGCGTCGAGGCCTACGAGGGAACTATTGAGCTTCGGCATGCGGACATCCACCAATTTGCTGAGCCCGATCGCAGCTTCGATCAGGTCTTCACGTCTTGCACGTTTTGCTCCGTGCCGAGCCCGGTCCAAGGCTTGAGGCAAGTCCTCCGGCTGCTCAAACCCTCGGGGGAGCTCCACATGTTCGAACATACCGGAAGTCGCTATGTCCCCTTCAGTCTCATGCTCGATCTCATGACGCCGATTTCCCGTCGCTTCGGTCCAGATTTGAATCGACCGACGCTCGGGAACGTGAGACGAGCGGGATTCGAGGTCGTGGACGTAGAGAATCACTTTCTCGACGTCGTCAAAACGATCCACGCGGTGAAACCGGAATGATCGTCCGAACTGCGCGTCAGGTCTCGGGCGTGTATTGGTCGAGCTTCTGGAGTAGGGGAGAAAGCAACGCTGAGACCGTCTCCGTGTCGTCGAAATAGAGCCCCGATACCAGCAGATAAACGACGGTTTTCGCCCTTTTTCGCGATGAACACGTTGCCGAAAAGGCACCCCCTCCGCTTCGAGGATGCGGAATTTGGATTCTTCGCCCCATGCGAAGAGTTCGTTCTTCTCTTCCACCGAGATGTCGACGTCTCCGAATACGTAGAAGGCGACCTTGGTCCCTCCCCAGTAGGAGTGATACGTGGTCGTCGCGTCGCTCGTATTCTGCTCGAAGGCGAGAGTATAGGTGAGGTAGGGTGCGGCATCGTCCTCCGGCACGTCGTAGACGTACTCGATTTCGTAGGAGTCATCGATGTAGCGGGTCTTGGTCACCGTCTCGGCCGCGGCGTCGGGCGCGTACTCCCCAAGCCACATGGACAAATGTGTGATGTCGAGCACGAGCTCTCGCTCAGGCGCTGTGAGCTCCAATTCCTCGCCCGTCATATTGAACAGAACGCCGAGGGAGAGCACGAAGCCGATAGTGCCGATGATGGCGACAGGAGTCAGCAATACGATCCAGAGCCACGCGCGGCGCGCCTTTGGCGCCGCTGGCCCGTGGTAGTGGCGAGAATGAGGCGGGTAAGTCCTCTGCATGCGATCCCCGAAGTGTCAGCGTTTTCTTGGGATACCTCTATTGTAAGAAACCACGAGCGTTTGTGAAAGAGGCTTCGCGGGCGGCACCGGCCAGCTCACAGACAAAGGGGCAAACCAGCGTCTAGATTGGTGTGGCCGACAATTTCGTCGGTCCGCTGGGCGGGATGGGGTTCGTCTCCGTAGCTCCATCTCGCCCCGCGGTCGCTGGTCGCGGCTTCACACGTTTGCCGGCAGACGCGCGCGCGTTTTTCCGGCGCTGGTCGGTGCTTCCGCCATCAACTGTTACTCAGGCCGCCAGAAGCTCGTCCACGATCGGGGTGGCGAGTCCGGCCTGCATCGCCGGAGTCCGGGTCTCACGCCCGAACTTCAGAGCGCCGTGCGGGCGGACGAAGTTGTAATGACAACGCAGCAGCTCGAGATGTTCTCGAGCTTCTCCTCCGAGCGAGCATGGGAGAGCGTTCGCCGAGACAGATAGGCCGAGCTCTGTCGGATGGTCAGATTCATCCGTAGAGATGCCGACGCCCTCGACTCTGAGAGCGACCACTGCGTCGAAAGTCGCCCTTCGATGCTGGAGGCGGTAGTACGGCGTGCCTTTCGTCGAAGAGAACGTCTTTCGCACTCGACGCACCGGTAGCGACGGCGTTTCCCGGATCTCGTCCGGTAGAATCCGTGCCGAACGATGTTCCCGGAGCCGACTTTTTCATGCGAACGACATTCGGGGTTGAGACAGCTCAAACTCTTCACTCGCGTGGGCCTTGTCGACGAAAGAACTACGTCCGTCAAATCAGGCGCAAACTCTAGCACGCAGTTGGTTAGGGCCTGCCCATCAACACTTGATTGCGGAAGCACCGACTAGCGCGCTCGGTACCTTCGGAAATCAATGGCTCGCTATCGATACGCTTCACCGTTCGTAAGGAGAGACCAGCAATGGACGCAACCTCTTTTTGTTTATGGCACGAAGCAGCACTTGAACTTCGTGTCGTTTTAGCGAAGAGACCCTCGTCGGCATAGCGACCTCCCACGAGATGTCCCCGCCAACATTTTCGGAATAAGTGGGGTGAAATTCCCCCGCACCGCGTTTAATTCCTTCAGGAAAAAACGTCGGCGCGCTTCTCGCGTGCTGAGTGAAACTTAACGCGCTGCAGCCTTCACTGCTTCGCTTCAACGCCCTTGGTCGTCTGCAAGAACATACTCATCAACAAGTTGGGAAAGTCATGCAAGTGCTCAGGCTGTCATGCTTCCGACACAGTGGGCCGCTGACTACTGTCGTGGCACGCAAGTTGCTCTTAGCCTGAGAATGGGACTTCGCCAAGCAACTTGGGAGGGTTGTTGCAATCGTTGGCGGCCGAACGGCCAAAAACGCGGCACGCGAGCGAGAGCCGCGAAGCCGGGTATCGCTCCTTCACGGAGGAAGGGAGATGTCGAAGGGTGGTAGGTAGGCTAGATGAGTGACCACGGATTGATCAAACGTCGTTTGGAACCTGTTGAGATTGCTGTGGTGTTTCAACCTATCTTTGAAGTCCAGGGTGATGACGTGCGCCTTTACGGTGCAAAGGGCTTGAGCCGTCGGATCGCTGTCTGCTCGGAGGTGTGCGTTCACACGGCCCGTCTGTGTCTCAGGGTCCAACTGTTGAATCGTAAGAAAAGGAGATTGTCCACATGTCCCGAAAGAAAATTCTGATGGTCGACGACGCTGCCACCATCCTGATGATGGAAACGATGTTCCTGTCCAAAGAGCCGTACGACCCTGATCACCGCGAAAGATGGTCAAGAGGCGGTCGAGAAAGCGGAGAGCGAGCGTCCCGACCTGATTCTCATGGACATCGTGATGCCCAATATGGACGGCTTCGAGGCGGTTCAGAAGATTCGAGAAAACGAAGCCACCAAGTTGATCCCGATCATCATGGTGACGACTCGAGGTGAGGAGCACAACATGGAGAAGGGCTACAAGAACGGGTGTAACGACTATGTCACCAAGCCCATCAACGGACCCGAGCTCCTGACGAAGATCCGGAACTTTCTCGAGGAGCAAGTCGAGCACACCGCCTCGTGAACGATCACAGCAAACATCGCCGAACGCAGGCACCGTAGGGAAGGAGACAAACCCGATGACGAAGGACGGGGAACGCGAAACCGGTTACGTCCGAAAGGTGCAGGAAGACACCCGTCGGTACGTGGAGAAGCTTCTGAAGGAGAGCGAGACGCTCCGCACTGTGCTGGCGAAGACGGAGAGCGAGAAGCTCTCCGTCGATGAGAAGGTGCTGACCCTCCAGGAGCAGCTGAGTCGCCATGAGAAAGAGCAGGTGAGCCTGCGGCGGCAGATGGCCGAGATCGAGGCAAACAACCAGCGCTCCACCAAAGAGTATCTGAAGATCGAGCATCAGAACGCCAACCTGGCGAACTTCTATGTGACGAGCTACCGGCTTCATGGGACGCTCGAGCGCAACGAAGTGCTCTCGGTCATTCAAGAGATCCTCATCAACCTGGTGGGCTCGGAAGAGGTGGCCGTGTTCGAAGTGGATGATGACGGGGAGGCGCTGACGCTTGCCTCTTCGTTCGGGATCGACGAGGAGCGCTGCCGAAGAGTGGCCGTGGGCTCAGGGGTCATCGGCAAAGTCGCGGAGACCGGGGAGCCTTTTTTCGGGAACGGAGATCCGGAGAAGGACGACGGTGTGACGGCATGTATCGCGCTCAAAGTGGACGACAAGGTGACGGGAGTGATTACCGTGTTCGGTTTGCTACCGCAGAAGTCGGGCCTCGAGGCGGTGGACCACGAGCTGTTCGAGCTTTTGGGTACGCATGCGGCGGTAGCGCTCTATTCCTCCTGTCTCGCCGCGAAACTGCGAGATTCGGTCGAGGTTGGCTGATGGCACCGGAGGTGGAACTGCCCGATGTAAGAGAGTCCGCGGACGCGGTGGAGGGGGCGAAAAAGTACTACTTGCACCCGGGGAGGCTCTTTGTTTCCGCGGAGCCGGCGGCGGTGACGATGATCTTGGGCTCGTGCGTGGCCGTGTGCCTCTGGGACGAGAGCCACGGGATTGGAGGAATGAATCACTACCTGCTTCCCGATGGAGAAGGAGACGGCGTTGCGGCAGAGCGGTTCGCTCCAGTGGCCCTGAGGCGGCTCCTCGAGCAACTGCTCGAGCTCGGTGCTTCCAAGGAAAACTTGAAGGCCAAGGTCTTCGGCGGCGCCTGCGTTCTGGAAGCGTTCCAAGAGAGCGGAAACGATCTCGGGACAAAGAACATCGAAGCCGCTCGCCGGGTTCTGGAAGTCGAACGCATTCCCATCCTCGCTGAAGACGTCGCTGGGCAAGCCGGCCGCAAGCTCGTGTTCCACACCGAGGGCGGAAGCGCTTGGGTACGGAAGCTATAGGAAGCGAAGCCGTGGAAATCACCCGACAAGCGCTCATCGAGACGTTTCTCGCGGAGATTGCGCCAGGCAAAGCTTGGAGAAAGGGGAAGCCATGTAACAGGGCATGTCGGAAACTTTCTAGTGGAACCCAGCAGGTGAGAGTCCTGCGCCGGGAAAGGCTAGCCACCGCCCGGAACCGAGTGTTGCGTAGCTGGTCGCGAGGCCAGCGACGAAGCGTACACAGGGAGGGTGCAGGCCGCGCGATTGAGCCTCGAAAGGAAACAAGGGTTGCGGAGCCGACGTCGTTTTCTGAGCGGAAGGCAGCATCACCCGCGCCGTACTGGCAAGGAGCGAGTGGTCCGCCGGGGTCGAAGAGCGTGGCATGTACGCAAGGGTTCCCCAGGAACCTGGGAGGTCTCGTACTCTCCATCCGAAGAATGCGGGTTGTGGGCACCGCAGAACAAATAGCCCAGGCCCAGCGAGCGTGGCGCCCATGCCCGTTGGGAGCGAACTAAAGAGGCGTCGGGTGGAACCGCCAAAGCGAAGGCAACGAAGCGAGTCGGGGAGGCGAGAAGTCGGAGCCTGTGCATAGTACCGGAGAAGTGGGGGAACTCACTCCAGAGGACCCCATGGAGGGAAGGCGGCAGGCCAATCTACGGAACTTCAGGAGGGACAGATGGCGCGGAGTTTGAGCCGCGAGGTCATCTCAACGAAACGAGAGAAGATAGCGAAACTGGCGAGGGAAAAACCGAAACTGGTGCTTACCACACTGGCCCACAACATCGACGTGGGCTGGTTACGTGAGGCCTACCGTCGCACCCGCAAAGACGGGGCCGTGGGAGTGGATGGTGTAACGTCGGCGCAATACGAAACCAACCTGGAAGAGAACCTGACGAGCTTGCTCGAGAGGTTCAAAACGGGAAAGTATCGAGCGCCGGCGGTACGCCGCGTCCACATTCCCAAAGAAGGTGCAGGCAATAAGACCCGGCCCATTGGCATACCGACACTGGAGGATAAGGTACTTCAGCGAGCGGTGGTCATGGTCCTGGAATCCGTATACGAGGAGGACTTCTTGGACTGCTCGTATGGGTTCCGTCCAGGTCGCAGCCAGCACCAGGCAATCGATGCGTTGTGGCGGGGGCTGATGGACAACGGAGGGGGCTGGGTCATCGACCTAGATATCCAGAGCTTCTTCGACAGTGTCGACCGAGCCCAGCTGAGGAGCTTTCTGGACCAGCGGGTGCGCGACGGTGTGATACGCCGCGCGATCGGGAAGTGGTTGAAAGCCGGAGTAATGGAAGAAGATGTGGTCTGGTATCCGGAACAAGGAACTCCCCAAGGCGGAGTGGTCAGCCCCCTGCTCTCTAACATCTTCCTACACGATGTTCTGGACATCTGGTTTCATCAGATGGTCCAACCGCGCATGAAGGGACGCTCGTTTATGGTGCGTTACGCCGATGATGCGGTACTGGGCTTCGCAAGAGAGGATGATGTGAGAAGGGTGCTCGCCGTACTACCAAAGCGATTTGGCAAGTTCGGTCTGACCCTCCACCCGGACAAGACACGGCTGGTGGACTTTCGCCGCCCGCGTCGGGACTCTAAACCGACACCGGGCCAAAGCTTCGACATGCTCGGCTTCACCCACTACTGGGGCAAGTCTCGAAAGGGGCAATGGGTGGTGAAACGGAAAACGGCCAAAGGCCGCTTCAGCCGTGCGGTAATGCGCATCGGCCGCTGGTGCCGGACCAACCGGCACTTGTCCGTGGCGGAACAACAGATGGCACTCAACCGGAAGCTACGCGGTCACTACAACTACTATGGAGTGACCGGTAATGCGCGTGCTCTGTCCAACTTTCGCCGGATGGTGGAACGCCTCTGGCGTAAATGGCTGAGTCGCCGCTCCCGTAAGGCGCATCTGGACTGGGCCGCGTTCCGACGCCTCCTCCGTCACTATCCACTCACCCCACCCCGCGTCGCTCACAGTGTCTATTGCCGCGCAGCGAATCCGTAGACTAGAGGAGCCGGATGCGCTAGTCGCGCACGTCCGGATCTGTGGGAGCCCCGGGTGCGGTAACCGCCCGGGGCCACCCGGCCGGAAGAGGGGCTCTCCACGATGGAAGAGGCGCTGACGGTTCTGGAGCGGGAACCAGAGAGCGAGGAAAGCCTTCGGGAGATATTCCGAGCGGCGCATACGCTGAAAGGCAACGCGGTGTCGTTCGGTTTCACGGCGGTGTCGGAGCTGGCGCACTTGGTGGAGGACCTCCTGGACCGTCTTCGAGAGAAGTCTCTTGGGGTAACCGAAGAGCTCATCACGTTACTTCTGCGCTCGGTGGACATGTTCCGGGAGATGGTCCCGAAGGCGGCGGCGGACGAGGACGCAGCGCTGCCTGCAGGAAAAGCGTTGATGGAAGAGCTGGCGGCGCTCGGGAGTGAGACGGGGCGACCGGCAGAGCCAGTGGCCGACAAGCTTGTCGAAAGCGAAGTCGCCCAGAGCTCGGTGGTGGCCCAGAGTGGGTCGATCGAACGTCGAGCGAAGAGTCTCCGGGTGGACCTCCAGCGTTTGGACCGTCTCTTGAACTTGACGGGAGAGGTCTGTATCGCGCGGGGTCAGATCACCCAGATGCTGGAGAACCGGCAGCTGACGCAGGAGGCAATCCTCGAGTCGCACCGGGAGTCGGACCTTTTCTACATGGACCTTCAAGAGCTGGTGATGAAGCTTCGGATGGTGCCGGTGGGCCCGATGTTCCGCCACCAGATTCGCGTCGTGCGGGATGTGGCGCGGACCCACGGGAAGAAGGCGCGTCTTACGATCGAGGGAGAAGACGTGGAAGTGGACACGTCGGTGATGGAGCATCTGAGAGATCCCTTGACCCACATGATCCGAAACGCCCTGGACCACGGGATCGAGACTCCCGAAGCGCGAACGGCGGCGAAGAAGGACCCGTGCGGTCTGATCCAGCTGCGGGCCTGCCACGACGCGGGTAGCATCGTGATCGAGCTCGAAGACGACGGGGCGGGTCTCGACCGGGAGCGGATTCGGAAGCGAGCGGGCGCTCAAGGTCTCCGGGCGAAGGCGGAGAGTCTCTCGGACGAGGAGACCGACCAGCTCATTTTCGAGCCGGGCTTTTCGACGGCCGAGCGGGTGACGGACATGTCGGGTCGCGGCGTGGGGATGGACGTGGTGCGCCGAAACATCGAAGCACTTCGAGGCACGGTGAGCGTCGTAAGCCGCAAGGGGCAAGGCACGACCCTATCGATCCGACTGCCGCTGACGCTCGCGATCATCGAAGGCTTCCAGGTGGGGATCGGTGAGGAGACCTACATCCTCCCCATCGAGGTTGGTGGTCGAGACCCTTGCGTTCGACGAACGAGAGTCGACTAGCGACACGGGACGCGGCGGGGTGATGAGCTTGCGCGGACGGACACTGCCTTACGTTCGGCTTCGCGAGCTGCTCGATCAAGAAGGGACGTTCCCATCGAGAGAGAGCATCGTGGTCGTTCGGTATGCGGGAGCGGAAGCCGGCATCGTGGTGGACGCGCTTCTCGGTCAGGCGCAGACAGTGATCAAGCCGCTCGGGAAGTTCCTTCAGGGGTTACGAGGGATCTCGGGCTCGGCGATTCTGGGAAGCGGCATGGTGGCATTCATTCTCGACGTACCCGCGCTGCTACGGGGCGTGAGCGAGACGTCGGCCGAGGCGTTCACACAAAGAGTGAGCGCGGACTGATACATGAACGGCATTCTAGTTGCGGGATTGGTAACAGACGACAGTCAACTCGAATGGAGGTTGAAATGAAAGCGCAAAGACTAGGGAAGAGAATCATGAAGGAGATGCGAATGAGCAGAATCGTATGCGCCTTGGTGGGGTTACTCGTAGCTACCACCTCATTCGCCGAAGGCACAACAACCGGGAGAGTCCAGTCCGCACCTTCCACCACGGCGCTTGAAACCAGGATAGAATAACTGGAAAACTCAGTCGCTGAGCTAACGTCTCGACTGCGCCACCTCACGGCAGCAGATGGGGACGGTGAAACCAATCCGTCCGCGGAGGAGACTAAGGTGACGGCTGCCGAATATGGCGCGCTGAAAATCTCCGTCGCCGAGCTCAGTCGTGAGCTTTCAGAATTGAAGGACCTCTCCGAGGCAAACGAGCCGGAAACCGGGGACGACGAGTCCGAGAACGACGCCTCGGCACAAGAGGTCATTCAATGCCCCGCGGCCCCCGACACAATGGGCGAGGCGTACTACCTCCCCTCCCGTTCCTGGGCGGGGGAAAGCTGCACTATGGCGGCGAGGAGTTCCAGATGGCGATCCACGGTTTCGTGGATTTGGAGTACATCGACTCGGGCGCGGACGGGAGCCGTGGCGGGGTCGCCGGTTTCGACAGCCACCACGCCAACCTCTTCTTCGATACCAACCTCCGCTCGAACTTGAGCGGTCACGTGGAAGTCGAGTTCGAGCATTCCGGCGATTCAATCGAGATTGATCAGGCGTACATCAAATGGGCGGTGGCGGATTGGCTGGCCTTCGACGTGGGCCGTTTCTACTCTCCCTTCGGGATCGAGCGCTTTACCTGGTACTCTCCCACAAACCAGCTCATCTCCCGGCCCGAACCGCTTCGCCAAATCATTCCGGGCAACTTCTACGCCAGCTCTCTAGCTCCGTTCCCACGGGCGGAACGTGTCAACGACTTTGAGACACCCGCAGGCTGCATTTAGTGAGCCTCGATCAGTGAAGGACGGGGCGTGAGCGCGGTGCGGTCGCGATTGGGTTCCGACGCGATCGCGTCCGGATAGCTTGAATCCGGGGGTAGCTCAGGTATGGGGCGCCCCGAGAAAGTGGCTCCTAGGGCCTCCTGTGGCGTCGTTTTCTCGGGCGGCGGGTTGATCCAGACCTGACGAGGCAAAACCGGAGGTTGAGGTGTTCCGTGCACGAAGCGCTCGGGGTGAGCCCGATGAGCTTCGAGAAGGACCTGGCGCCGGGCGGCGTTGAGCTCGTCGGCGCGACCGTAGTGAACGGCGGCCGGCGTCATGAGCCCCAGTCCCGAGTGCCGGTGCGCGTTGTTGTAGTAGTCGAAGAAACCGCCGCAGAACAGGCGGCCGTCTTCCAGACAGCCAAAGCGGCTTGGGAATTCAGGGCAATACTTCATCGTCTTGAACTGGGACTCGGAGTAGGGATTATCGTTCGAGACGTACGGCCGCGAGTGCGTCTTGGTTATGCCGAGGTCGGCCAGGAGCAAGGCGACGGACTTGCTTCGCATCGAGCTGCCGCGGTCTGCGTGGATGGTGAGCTGGTCGGCTTCGATGTTCTGCTTGAGGCAGCTCTCGCTGATGAGACGACGGGCGAGCTCGGCGCTTTCTCGCCGAGCCAACATCCACCCGGTCACGTACCGGGAGAAGATGTCGAGAATCACGTAGAGGTAAAAGTAGGTCCACTTGACCGGGCCGCGCAGCTTCGTTGTGTCCCACGACCAAACCTGGTTCGGCGCTTCCGCCACGAGCTCCGGCTTCTGATAGTTCGGATGCCGCAGCTGGTTCCGGCGCTCACGCACCTCTCCGTGCTCCGACAGAATCCGGTACATCGTGCGGATCGAACAGTGGTAGATTCCCTCGTCCAGAAGCGTGGCCCACACCTGGGCCGGCGCCTTGTCGACGAACCGTTCGCAATGCAATGCACTGAGGACCCTCTCGCGCTCGGTCGTGTCGAGGGCTCGCTGGCCGTTTGTCCAATCCGACCCGCCAGCTCCTCGGCCGCCACGATCAATCGTTCTCGTCGTCGTCGATCGGGTTCAGGGGGATCCCCAGGAGCTCGGAGGCTTTTTTTTGGATCTCTAGCATCGTTTCCACCCGAGCCAGCCGGTGCTGGAGTCGGGCGTTCTCGCGCTCGAGCTCCTTGATCCGTGGAGCCTCTGCCTTCGCCTTCCGACCTCGCTTTCTCGACGTCAATCCCGCCTTGGCGATCTCGTCCCGTTGCCGACGCCAACTCGATAGATGCGACGAGTACAGTCCCTCGCGACGTAGAAGCGCCGCCACATCACCGTCACCCTTGCAGGCGTCCGCCTCGCGAACGATCCGCAGCTTGTATTCAGCGCTGAAACGTCGGCGCTTCGCTTTCTCACTCACTTCGGGATCGCGGACCCCCGCCGCAGCACCACGGTCGGCGAGATCTCCAGTCGCCCTACGGGCTCCCTCCGACCCCGCCGACGTCATTCTCTCAATCAACGTACTCATCTATGATCCTCCTCCGCCCTCGACACTAATTTCAAGGAGCGGATTGTCTCAAGGATGTTGGCACAGAGGGGGGTCCGCGAGTCAGACATTCGAGAGCATAGAGCCGAGCCTCGTCTCCTGCGATTTCGACTATCGGTTGAAACAAGACAGTCAGAGCGCGCTCGGAAAGGAAGTGCATAGCACCGAGTTCATTCACCTGTGTAGCAGTCCTTCCTTGTGTCGACTCAAGAATCTCCTCGGGCGCGTTCCTGAACGGCACTTTCACTTAAGACACATTTCCTAAAGGAAAGTAGAGCGGCTCTCTAATTCCGGCGACTGGGTTTCCAAAAGGGGTGATGCGATTTTTGCAATGCCCATGACATAGCAACGCTCGTGCCACATCGAAGGATCACACGCTCAAGAACGTGAGGGCTGATGCAAAGAGCAAGTTTCCGGAAATGTTGGCGCACCAGTCCGGAGGGAGGTCGTTATGCCGATGAAAATCTCGCTACTAAAACGACACGAAGTTCAAGTGTTACTTCGTGCCGGCCATAGGCAGAAAGAGGTCGCGGCCGACCAAGTAAGGTGGAAGGTATTCGGGACCGGATTACCGACTGGCTACAGGCGGAGCCGTTTTTGGCCGCGAGCGAGATTCTGGCGCGTGCGCGCGCTGAAGGCTATCGGGGGCAAAAGACCGCTCTCTACTCGCTCGTCAGCGCGTTGAGGACACCCGACACCGTCGAATCGCTGCCTGCGGCCTTCTCAGAGCACGACTACGGGGCAGCCCGGCTTCGCTTCTTTGGCGGCGTCGACGGGGATGTCCCGGCCGCTGTTGAATTTGGTCGGGTAGCGGCGGCACCTGTGAATACTCTTAGGCAGCAACCTCATCGCTGTCAAGAGATTTCTGTTTGCTTCTAAGCGCGTGAACGAGAGCGCCCATATGGCGATAGCCTTTGATACGGTGAAACTTTTTCTCCGCCGTGACGACGCCGAGAGCGGTCCATCGGCGAATCATGGAAGGACTCTTCCACCGCTTGACGTTTCTCGAGACTCTGCGGATGGTGCCGTTGAGATTCTCGATGGCGTTTGTCGTGGCCAGAGATTTGCGAAGTAACTCGGGTAGAGCGAGCTTCACAACCGTGAGGGTCTCTTCCATCCCTTCGCGAAGGCTTCCGGCAGCTTCGTCGTAGCCGTTTCGCTCGAGCCACGACACCAATGCCTGAAGTCGCTTGCGCGCCTTGTCGGCACTCTTGCATTTGTACGCTTCCTTCATTGTCTGGAGCACGTAGGCGTGACGGGACTTGGGAAGGTACGAGCGTAGATTTCGGAGTTTGTGGAGCTGGCATCTTTGGATAACCGCGAGATCCCCCAAAACGTCGACGAGTGCTTTGCGGATCCCTTTGCCTCCGTCCACTACGCAGAGAATCGATTCGTCGACCCGCAATCCCAGCTCGAGAAGGTTCTGCAACATCGCGGTGCACACCCGAGAGTTCTCCGTCGAGCCCAGCCATATACCCAAGGGCACCTTCGTTCCATCTATTGTGATACCGAGAGTTACGACGACGGTCTGTCCGGCCACCTCAAGGCCATCCATCATTAGTGCCGCAAGCTCGAACTCCTCTAGCCTCCGAGATAGGTATTCCTCGAGCTTCTTAGTCGTCTGGCTCACGAGGTGACGGCTGGCGGCACTCTTGCTCGTGCCACGAGACTTCAACTTCGCCGAGGGTTTGTCCAGACTCGATTCGTAATTTCGGGTCGATACCCCCACCAAGATCTGGTTCAGCACTCGCTCCGGAAGCGGGTCTTCTTCGCGGAAGGCTTCGAAGTGTGGAAGCGACGCCTCCTCGCCCGACTTCGAACGGACTCGAGGTCGCGACACTTGGATTCGACGACCGCCGAAGCTCAGCTCCCCATCCGTGCTCCCCCAGTGGTTATGAGTTCGCTCCTTCTCGTGCTTGCCCTTCGGCCCCGCGATCTTCTCCGCGTCCTCTCTCAGGAGTAGGTGCAATGCGGTCAGTCCTTGCTCGTACACCCATTCCGTCAGGTCCGCCTTCGTGGCCGCGATCCCAGCTATCATCGGTAGCAGTATCTGACCGACTTGGCCAACTACCTTGCCCGTAGGCGAGTGCGTTTGCTTTCTTACTGGCTTCTTTGATTTCCTTGGCATGGTGGCTCCTTGTCCCCCTCTGGAGACGGTTGGTTTGGCAGACCTATTCTTAGGCCGGCCAAGGAGCCGCCGCTACCCCAAATTCAACATCCGGCGGGACATCCCCGCGTCGACAAACGCGTCTACTTCTTCGTCACTCGACTGCGTTTCTCCCGTTGGATGCTCGCCTCACTGGTGCCGGACTTGAAGATCGAAACGCTAGCTCGGTGCATGCTCGCTCACTTCGCTACTTTGGGGGGCGTTCCGCTGGTCGCCGTGTTCCTCCATCCGAAAGCGTCGCAGTGGCTGACCGCGCCCAACTCCTTTCAATGGTGTACGTCGATGGCCGATATGGCTCTCAGGCTTGGTTTCGGATTGGAGCTTGAGCCGGCCGCCCGCTGGGGAGTTCGCAAGAGTCGCCCGGCAAACACGGTGCGGCGGGAACTGGCGTTACTTCAGCCTTTTAGAGATTTCTTCGACATGGAAGCGAAGCTCAGCGATGGGGTATTGGAAACCAACCGAAGCGTGTCTCGGGTCACCGGAGATGTACCAGCCGACCTTTTTGAGAAAGAGCAGCGCAGTCTGCGTCCGATGAGCGCGACGCCTGAAAAACTACCTTTCCGGTTCTCCGTTTGGGTGCGTGAGGACGCGTCCGCCTGGTTCGAAGGCAAGACATCACCCATGCCGTCGGATGCCTCAAACCGAGCCGCCGTAGTCAACCTGTACGCGGACCGACTCGAGATCGTGGCCGATCCTTTCGCAATCTGGCATCCTTGGCCGCAGGATGCGAATACAAAGATCGATTAACGCGGCAGGCGCGTAAACGCGTCGCGGTACCGGAGCCTGTTGGTAACCCAGTAAAACGGCCCGTTCACACAAGACGCCAACCTTTCCGGAATCGTCTCATCCCGCGCGCCCGCTGCCATCGTCAACTCAAACCACATCGTCGGTCTGGTGACTTGGAGGCTGCGGGTATTTGCCTGCACCGCTGTAGGCGTTTCCACATAAGATCGCGTTTCAAAACGTTTCATTTTTATAGTATTCCTTATGACGCGTCGGAACTCGCGTCGCCGGTGCGTGTTTTGCATCCGCAACCCCTACCGTCAAAACGGGTGCGCGATGGGGTCGACAGAGACCTTGGAAGCGCCGAGGCGTGGCGGGCGCAGCGCAAACAGCCGTCTCGCGAAACCTAAGAAATAGAGGAAGTGCTTCACGCGATACTCCAAAAGCGAGGTGAGTCTTTAGAGAAATCGGCCGGCCCAAGAAACGGCGCCTTCGGCCGAACGAAGAGTCTTTCCCGTCGCAATGAAAAGTCGCCTTGCGATACAGTATCGCTGGTACTCGACCCCATGGCAACGAAAACAAGTATCGGACTCGAAGGCGCTCAAGAATGACTCGGACGTGGAACGGACGACGGTTCAAATGACAGCGAAGAGAACGCCGATTTCGAGGTTAACGAGGCTCGAAGTGCAAGTGTTGCTCCGTACCGGTCACCGGCAGAAGGAGGTAGCTAAGCTGACAAGCGTGTCCCTCCGGACGGTGCAACGCATTGCCCGGGAACCCGTGGTGACGGCTCTTGACGAGCCGTCCTCCCATCCTCGAGGTCGTCCCAGCGACATCGAAAGGTTCCGGGAGCCGATCGTGGAGTGGCTGAGTGCGGAGCCCGGCATGGACACCGTGGATGTGCTCGCCCGAGCCCGCGCCGAAGGCTACGATGGAGGAAAGACAGCGCTCTACTCGCTCGTGCGCTCGTTGCGACATACCGAGGCCTCGGCCTTGCGGCCGGGAGCTGTCTCCGAGCACGACTACGGGCGTGTCCGTGTACGTCTCCGGGACGGAGCCGAGAAACGCCTCGCCTTTTCACGCTGGATACAGGCTTCCAGGGGATGTCCCGGCCGCTGTTGAATTTGGTCGGGTAGCGGCGGCACCTGTGAATACTCTTAGGCAGCAACCTCATCGCTGTCAAGAGATTTCTGTTTGCTTCTAAGCGCGTGAACGAGAGCGCCCATATGGCGATAGCCTTTGATACGGTGAAACTTTTTCTCCGCCGTGACGACGCCGAGAGCGGTCCATCGGCGAATCATGGAAGGACTCTTCCACCGCTTGACGTTTCTCGAGACTCTGCGGATGGTGCCGTTGAGATTCTCGATGGCGTTTGTCGTGGCCAGAGATTTGCGAAGTAACTCGGGTAGAGCGAGCTTCACAACCGTGAGGGTCTCTTCCATCCCTTCGCGAAGGCTTCCGGCAGCTTCGTCGTAGCCGTTTCGCTCGAGCCACGACACCAATGCCTGAAGTCGCTTGCGCGCCTTGTCGGCACTCTTGCATTTGTACGCTTCCTTCATTGTCTGGAGCACGTAGGCGTGACGGGACTTGGGAAGGTACGAGCGTAGATTTCGGAGTTTGTGGAGCTGGCATCTTTGGATAACCGCGAGATCCCCCAAAACGTCGACGAGTGCTTTGCGGATCCCTTTGCCTCCGTCCACTACGCAGAGAATCGATTCGTCGACCCGCAATCCCAGCTCGAGAAGGTTCTGCAACATCGCGGTGCACACCCGAGAGTTCTCCGTCGAGCCCAGCCATATACCCAAGGGCACCTTCGTTCCATCTATTGTGATACCGAGAGTTACGACGACGGTCTGTCCGGCCACCTCAAGGCCATCCATCATTAGTGCCGCAAGCTCGAACTCCTCTAGCCTCCGAGATAGGTATTCCTCGAGCTTCTTAGTCGTCTGGCTCACGAGGTGACGGCTGGCGGCACTCTTGCTCGTGCCACGAGACTTCAACTTCGCCGAGGGTTTGTCCAGACTCGATTCGTAATTTCGGGTCGATACCCCCACCAAGATCTGGTTCAGCACTCGCTCCGGAAGCGGGTCTTCTTCGCGGAAGGCTTCGAAGTGTGGAAGCGACGCCTCCTCGCCCGACTTCGAACGGACTCGAGGTCGCGACACTTGGATTCGACGACCGCCGAAGCTCAGCTCCCCATCCGTGCTCCCCCAGTGGTTATGAGTTCGCTCCTTCTCGTGCTTGCCCTTCGGCCCCGCGATCTTCTCCGCGTCCTCTCTCAGGAGTAGGTGCAATGCGGTCAGTCCTTGCTCGTACACCCATTCCGTCAGGTCCGCCTTCGTGGCCGCGATCCCAGCTATCATCGGTAGCAGTATCTGACCGACTTGGCCAACTACCTTGCCCGTAGGCGAGTGCGTTTGCTTTCTTACTGGCTTCTTTGATTTCCTTGGCATGGTGGCTCCTTGTCCCCCTCTGGAGACGGTTGGTTTGGCAGACCTATTCTTAGGCCGGCCAAGGAGCCGCCGCTACCCCAAATTCAACATCCGGCGGGACATCCCCGGCTTCCATCGTACCGAACTTGGAGATCGGTACACTCATCCGCTTCATGCTCTCCCACTTATCCACATTGGGAGGGCTTCCTTTGGTGGCAGTCTTTCTCCATCCGAAGTCGGCCAGCTGGTCGACCAACCCGGTCGCTTTCCATTGGACCGCGGCCACGGCCGAGATGGCCATGAGACTCGGGTTCGGGATTGAGCTCGATCCCGTTCGGTCATTTTTCCATCCAAACGCCAAAGAAAGGCGTCTTTCGGATCTCGTGCGGCTCGCACTGTCCGAGCGTGGGCCGTTTGAGACCTTGGTGGACGTTAGTGGGAAGCTCGAAGACTGGACCCGTGAGAGCAACCATGGGAGGAGCGTCCGCGACAGCGGGTTGGCACCGGCGATTTTATTTGAGGAGGAGCGAATCCGACTCCGTCCATTGAAAGAGAAGCCCGAAGACATCCCATTCCGCTTCGCGGTGTGGGTGCGAGCCAACGGGACCGTCCTGTTTGAGGGCAACGTCCTTTTCGTGTCGCCCGAGGTTGCCAATCGTTACGCAACGCTGAATCTGTATCCGGATCGGGTGCAGCTCGTGGCCGGCTCTTACGAGGCTTGGCAGGCCTGGCCTCCGAGTGACCAGCATGAATAGGCTCGGCGCCGGCAACCGCGCTTCTCACCTGGCGCTGGTGAGATAGTAAGGCCGCGCAGAGACTGCGTGCACCCCGATCTAGAGGGACGAAGGAGTACGACGGGCGTGGACTTTCCTCGCCTTACGCGGACATGACCGCAACGCTGTTCTTAGTTAATCCGATCATCGGCAACGGGGAAGAAAATCTTCGTGTTCGTTCCGCGGCCCCTCTCCGTCTCTAGGTGGATGAAGCCGCGATGTGAGCGAACGCTACCGAGCACCACGGCTAGGCCAAGTCCCCGTCGGACTCGACTCGTCGTGAAGAAGGGATCGAAGGCCCTCTCATACGTTTCCTCGTCCATTCCCGAGCCAGCATCGACAACCTACAGAAAAACGTAGCGCCCCGCAGGTAGCGAAACGCTGGTGACCGCCTCACAAACGGTCAGGGGCTTCAACTCCTCGCTTCCGGTGAGGATGGTGACGGTTCCGCGGCCACTTTCGAGGGACTGGATTGAGTTTTCAACGAGATTCAGAATGACGCCGCGAATATCTTTCGGTGCTCCATCGAAACGCGGAAGTCCCTCGGCCAGGCGATACTTGAGAGTGAGGTTTCTCGAAAGGCGTTGCAAGACGGGATCCATATCCGCAACAAGCGCGTTGAGATCCACCCCCTCTGTCTCCGGCTTTCGCTCCCCAGTGTAAGTCTGTAGCTTGCTGAGGAGCTCGGACGTCCTCACCATGCCATCTCGCACTTCATCTGTTGCACGCCGAGGAATGGAATTCGTACTCAGCGTGTCCCATTGTGCGGTGCCGGCACCATTCAAAATGTTCATCACCATGTCGCCCAGGCTTTCCACTATGGCTGTCGCAAAAATCTGCAAGCTCTTGTGCTTCTGCACGCGGCTGTGTCGCAGCTTTGCTTCGAGGAGCGCTTTTTCTTCCTCCGCCCGTTTCAGTGAAGTGACGTCGAGATCGGTCCCGACCATTCGGCGAGGCTTGCCCTCATGATCCTGAAGGACGGTGCCCCGCGCCTGAAACCACCTGACACTCCCGTCCTTGTGCACCATTCGATGCTCCAGCTCATATCGCAGGGGCTCTCCGCCCGTACACGTCTCCGCCGCGTCTCTCACGCGCTCGATATCCGCCGGATGGACGTGGCTTGTCCGGTCATCCACGTGATTTCCAATCTCCGCGTTCTCGAAGCCCAGCAGGCTCTTCAGATTGGGGTCGATATGCATCTCGCCGGTGGACAGATCCCATTCCCAGACGCCCACGCGTCCCGCGTTTGCGGCGCGTTCATAGCGCTCCTCGCTCTGGCGTAAGGCATCCTCCGCGCGCTTTAGAGCCGTGATGTCTCGCGCGATTCCCAAAACGAGTGTGCGCCCGTTGATCTTGACGGGGTATGTTCCTTATGGGTCTACGCGGATTCGTGTGGGTAAGTCCTGACGGAAAAACAGTGTAACTCATTGTGTGGAAAAGGTATCGAGTACTTCATCAGGTGCTGAAAAGTGGTCCATTTTTAGGATAGGCTAACCGAGTGAAAAATTCCCAGTCGATCCGCTCGCTGTTTGCGCTGCCAGGTTTCGTGGTTGGTGCCGGATTGAAGGGTCTATTCGGTGACCGATACGCCCGCGTCATCCAGCTCAAGAGGCGAAAAAAACAGCTGTGTGCTCTTACTGTGGGCAACGGTGCCGGGGGCGCTATGACAAGCAAGTGTGCCGGGTCCGCGACCTGTCGTTGGCAGGCTGGCGGATCTATATGGAATACGAGCGTTGGCGCGTCAACTGTCCCGGGTGCGGCGGTGTGCATGTAGAACACCTGGACTGGCTGGCGAACAACTCGCGCTACACCTAGCGTTTTGCGACGCATGTGGGCAAGCTGTGCCGGACAAGGCGGTGGCCGAGATGGAACGTCTGCGCCTCCTAGTTGAAGGGGTCAACAACAAAATCCGTGTGCTGCAACGACGCGCCTACGGCTATCGCGACGAGGAATATCTCAAGCTGAAGATCGTGGCGGCATTCCTTCCGCCATTACCCAGAAATGCCGTCTTCAACCCACACGAATCCGCGTAGACCCGTTCTTATTTCGACGAGAACTCGGCGGCCGTCTTTCCGCTTGAGAGTGAACTCATTAGATCCGGTCCCCATCCCGAGAGCGTTTTGCGCGAGCAACTTCGCCGCCTTCGCGATCTCCCTCGGCGTCAGGAGGTTCAACATCAAGAAGTTCTTCCCGGCAAGCTCGTTGCGCCCGTAGCCGCACATCTCCTCTGCGGCTCGGTTGCCATCGACGAAGGTTCCATTCAGATCGCTCAGATAGTATCCGTCCGGCGCGTGTTCAAAGAGGATCGCGAGACGCTCCTCGCTCGCTTTCAGCCTTTCGATTCTTTCTCTTCCCGCTTTCGCCTTGCGTTGTAGCTGCTCGATCTGGACGCGAAGGGATTTCGATTCCTCGACGAATATCCCTTCCCTCCGATCCAGCTCAGCGTAGAGTCGTTCCACTTCTGAAACCAGCCGAGGCACGTCCTCTCGAGAGTCGGCGATGAATTCGGCATCGTCCAATCTGAGAACATCGGCGAGCCACGAGTCGTGCGAGTTGACCTCCTTACCCGATGCCCATTGACCATTCGCTCCCCGGGGTGGTTTTTGGTGATGTGTCCCGTTCTTATCGACGAAGGTTGTCTCCGACTCGACGATGAAGCTCTCATCCTCGGGCCGCGATGCCGAAACGTTGTTGCGTCTCGCGACTCGCCATGGGCCAAGCGTCGCCTTGCGCGCGCGTTCCTTGAATTTCGCTAGCTGGAATCTGTCCATAGGAGACCTCCCGAGTCGGTTTCCAATGTTACGTCAGCAAGAATTGACGGAACGTGAGCCTCGAGAGAAGCGACGCCGAGCTACCTTAAGCGTAGCCTTTCGTTCCAATGATTGTCACGAGCCAGCTCCATCTCGCCCCGCGGTCGCCGGTCGCGGCTTTACAGGTTCGCCGGCAGACGCGCGCGCGTTTTTCCGGTGCGGGTCAGAAAGGGACGTCTTCTTCGGTCGCTTCGAACGGTTGCAGGTTGTGCCCCTCCGGCTCCGGCGGGGGTTCGGCGTCTGCACGCGGCCCATCGCCGCGTCCACCGAGCATGACCATCTGATCGGCCTTGATCTCGGTCGTGTAGCGTTTGTGGCCGTCCTTGTCCTCCCACGATCGCGTCTGGAGCTTGCCCTCGATGTAGACCTGCTTGCCTTTGCCGAGATACTCCTTGGCGATCTCGGCGAGCCGCGCCCAGGCGACGACCCGATGCCACTCGGTGCGCTCTTGCCGCTGTCCATTCGCGTCGTTCCAGCTCTCCGACGTCGCCAGGTTCAAGTTCGCGACCGCGGTGCCATCGCGGGTGTAGCGGATTTCGGGATCTCTTCCCAGGTTCCCAATCAGAATGACTTTGTTGACGCCTCTCATGAATTTACCCTCCTGGGGACTAAAGACGAATAAATGACTGACTATCCTCCCTCGGGATCGGGACGGGTCGTCCTCATAATCTGCTCGAGCTTGCGGCGGGCGACCCGCTGCTGAGGCGATCGGGGAAACTGCTCGATCACGAGCTCGTACATGAGCATGGCTTCCGAGCGCCTATCCATGAGCTCGAGCGTAATCGCCTTTTTCAAATAGGCGTCGGGACGCTTGTTGCTGTCCGGATAGTCACGGATGATGACGTCGAACTCCTGAAGAGCGGACTGGTGTTGACGCTGCGCGATATAGGCCTCGCCCGTCCAGTAATGCGCATTGTCCGCGAGGTCGCCCCCGGGATCCAGATCGAGTACATCCTTGAATCCCGAGATCGCGAGCGAGTAGCGACCTTGCATGTAGTCGATGCGAGCTTGATTGTAGATGTCCGTGACGCTCACGCCACCCGTCATCACCACGGGGGAGGGAACGCCCTGGGCGGAAGTCCCTGCCTCACCTGCCATCGCACCCTCGGCCGCTCCTTCCTCGCCCTCGAGGCCCATCATAACGAGCGGCTGCTGCGATTGGCGCATCGATGCGAGCTCCTGATGGAGATTACCGATGCGCCCATTCGTCTCGTCGACCCGCGCAGTCAGGATGGAGATGTCCTCCTGCAGTCCTTCCAAACTCAACTTGGAGTCGGCCAGAGTCTTCGCCCAAGAGCTCGTTTGTTCGTCCGAGCGGGCGTTGAGCGCTTCTAGCGCGTCCTTCAGAGCGGCGTGAGAGGTCTGAAGTTGCGAGAGCTGCACCTGAATATGCCGTAGCTCCGCGAGGATGATGTCCTCCTTCTTCTGCGCGCCAAGAACCGGAGTGCCAAGGGCGCCGGCGAGCACAAGAACAGCCACGCCGGTCTCAACCCATCGGATGCGATTCACGTGTGGCCTCCTGATCCTCGTTCTACTTTGCGGTGGGCTCGAAGTGCGCCCGGCGGTTCCGCCCCCAGGCCTCTTCCGTATGGTTCGGGTCGAAAGGAAACTCCTTCCCGTAGCTTATCGTCTTCAGCCGGGTCGCCACGATCCCCAGGCTCATCAGATAGCTATAGGCAGCGTTGGCGCGTCTCTCACCGAGTGCGAGATTGTACTCCACGGTACCGCGCTCGTCACAGTGGCCCTCGATCAAGAGGGTCACATCCGAGTAGCCCCCCAGCCATTCCGCATGCCGACCCAGAATAGCGCGCGCCTGGTCCGTGAGCGCAGCGCTATCGAAGTCGAACTGAATGTCGTCGAGGGGTGATTGGGCGTTGATGTCCTCGAGTGAGCGCGTGTAGATGTCATCCGGGTCTGTCATGCTCCGTAGCGATTCTTCGTCCCTCTCGGTGAGATCGGGAGGCGTCTCGGCGACCACGGGGGCCGTCGTCGTCGTGGTTCGTATCGGCGGCGGAGGTCCGATCGTCGTCGCCGAGGGCCTGTCGGTTTTGCTGCCGCAGCCGAGCCCCACCAGGAAGACGAGCAGGGCGGTAAAAAGATAGAGGTTCGTTTTTGTCGTGCTCAAGCACTTTCTCCTTTGGACTTCGTCGTCATGAGTCCTGTCCAGAAAACGGGCCCCACTGCGGCGTCGAGTTGTTTCCAGTTCGTGTGAGCTGCCGCTGATTCGTCCCGTTTCGGTTCATCGTGAAGATCTGGCTCGTGCCGGTTCTCGTCGACGTGTAGATGATGTGAAGTCCGTTTGGCGACCAGTCGGGGCTTTCGTTGCTGCCGCGCCCGGTCGTGAGCTGTCGTGTCTGCTTGGTCTGGAAATCGTAGACGACAATGTCGAAGGGCCCTCGCTCGATCCGGGACGTATAGGTGAGCTCGCTGTACTGGCGAGAGGGCGACCAGCTCGGCGAGTCGTTGTAGCTGCCTTCGTAGGAGATGCGTCGCAGATTCAAGCCCTCCGTGTCCATCGCGTAGATCTGGGGCGCGCCTGTCCGGTCCGAGGTAAAGGCAATCTCACGCCCGGTCGGCGACCAGCAGGGTGAGGTGTCGATGCCCGGATGGTCGGTCAAGCGCTTCAGCGCGGTTCCGTCGGACCGGATCAAATAAAGCTCGGAATTTCCGTCACGTGTAGAGGTGAAAGCGATCTGCGAGCCATCGGGCGACCAAGCCGGATTGATGGCCATTCCCTCGCCGGTATCGAAGACCTCGCCGCGGCCCTCGTAGATATGCGCGACGTGCAGGGAAGGTGTGCCGGTGCGGTACGAGATATAGGCCAGGGAGCGGCCGTCCGGCGCCCAGGTCGGCGTCAGGTTCAAAGAGCGATTGGCGGTGAGTGGCTTCTGGGCGACGCCGTCGTAATCCATGATGTAGATTTCTTTGCTCCTCTCGCCTCGTCGGTCGCTCGAGAAGGCGAGCTTCGTCTGATTGATGCCACGGTAGTTGCCCGCCTGTATCAAGATGTCGTCGGCGATGCGGTGTGCCATGATCCGCGCCGCGCTCACGGGTCCCTCGTAACGTTTGCCAAAAACCATCTCCTGCGCCATAACCGCGTAGATACGGACTTCGGTAATCAGGCGGTCCCGCTGGATCTCGGACACGCCTCGAATGAGAATGTCGGAGCCGATCGACTCCCACTGGTAGTAGTCGATTTTCCTCGGATCGGTCGGCGACTCCGCGATGCTGTAGAAGCGCTTGGGCACGAGACGATAGAGCGAGGCAAACTCCATGTCGGCCCAGACGACCTCGGAGATCGTTCCCCCGGCCTCGCTCGCGTCGGACGTACCGACCTCGAAATCGGGAATGGCCATCGCCACGGGTCGGCCCGGCCGACGTATATTCAGGTACCAGTCGCTCGTGGACGGTTGCTGCAGCGTTTGGTCTTGAGAGGGACCTGCCGAATAGGTCGTCCGGTAGTATCCGTTCATCGCGACGAGCGCGAGGCCCATGACGAGCGATGCGCGCATGACGTGTTTCATCTTCTAGTTTACTCCGAGTGAAAGAATTGAAGATGTACCGGCTGCTGATCTCGCAGAAACGAGTTGGGTAGCGGAGGCAAGGGGCTGGCGAGCATCACGGCGCGCATGGCGCTCCGGTCGAGCAAGCGCGCGCCGCACGACCGCTCGACTTCGACATCGGTGACCTCCCCGTTCCTCTGAATCGTGAATTGGACGATGGTATGGACGTTTTTGCCTCGAACGACCGTGCGCTGCCAGTGCTGATGGATCTTCGTGAACATCTGGCTTGCGTAATAGTCGTAGTGGAAGTCGCCGTCGAAGGGCGAGCCCCCGGAAGCCCCACCGAGTCCGAGCCCGTGAATGCCCGGCGCCGTCTTCAGATCAGCCGATTGCGCGCTCGCAGCGTCTTTGCCACGCAAGCCAGAGTCTTGCTTGGGCTTCTCGAACGGTGGCGGTTTCTTGACCTGGGCCTCGGGACTCGGCAGCTCGTTTCTCTGCTCTCTGGTCGGGCGGACGACCGTCGGCTCTTTCTTAGGGGGCTTGGGCTCGGGTGTTACGGGCGCTGGCTGCGGCGCGCCTGTCATACCTGGGACAGGGCCAGACTGTCCGAGATTTATGTTGATGAACTCACCCACCGGCTCCGGGAGGAGGCGCGCAGAGGGTTGGAAGTAGCTCGTGAGAACGATGGCCGCGAAGAGCAAGCCATGCATCACGCTCGACCAGGCCAGCATCTGGCGGAACGGGTCGTGGGCCCGAGCAGAGGCGATGCTCACCGTCGACCCTTTTCCTCAGGATACACGTAAGCAAGTCCCACCGTGTCCACACCCGCCTTCTTCATCAAGTCCATGACCTTGATGATTTCCCTGTATTGTAGCGTTTCGTCGGCGCGCAGGTAGGCAAGACGTAGCCCTTCCACCTCGACTTTCATGCGAAGCTGCTTCTCAAGGAGCTCGAGGTTCACCGCACGCTCGTCCATGAACGTTCGTCCTTCAGCATCGAGGGTGATGATCGTGCGCTCTTCCGCCTCCTCGCGCCGCATCGAGGCGGATGGCAGGCTAACGTCCATCGATCGCATGAGCATGGGCGCGGTGATCATGAAGATGATCAGGAGCACGAGAACGACATCGACGAAGGGCGTGACGTTGATCTCAGAGAGCGTCCCGTTGCCGCTCCCCGCGTGGCGCCGAGCCATCAACGTGGAGAGCGCGGAGCCGCCGAGAGAGGAGCCTCTGCGGCCGCCGTCGCCCCCGCCGCCTACCTGCACCTCGTCACCAACGAGCGCCCCATCAAGTGAAATTCCGTTCGACGATAGTCAGGTACTCGAGCGTAAAATCATCCATCTGAGTCGACATCCGCTTCACCCAATTCAGGAAGAAGTTGTAGAAAATGACGGCGGGGATCGCGGCAGCCAGTCCCGCGGCAGTCGCGACCAAGGCCTCGCTCACGCCGGGCGCGACCACAGCGATGTTTGCCGATTGCACCACACCGATTCGTTGAAACGCGTTCATGATGCCCCACACCGTGCCGAACAGACCGATGAAGGGGGTCGCGCTTCCCGTCGTCGCCAGGAACGTCAGTCGGCCCTCGAGCTTCAGGACTTCGCTATTCGACGCACGCACGAGGGAGCGAGCGATGCCTTCCAGACTCTGTATCCGATTCCCGTCATTCTCCAGATCCACGTCACGCGATCCCTTGTGAGCTCGGAGCTGGTAATTGAGCTCGTTGTAGCCGGCAAGAAACAGCCCGACGAGCGGGCTCGTGCGCAGCTGCTGACAGACGGAGTAGACTTCGGAGAATTTCTTGCTTCGTCGGAAAACTTCCAGAAAAGCTCGCGAATGTGCCTCGGCTTGCCGAAGGGTCATCCACTTGCTGAAGATGATGGCCCAGGAAACCAGTGAGAATAAAAGCAGCACCAGAAGTACGGTGAGCTGAATCGGACCGGAGTCCAGCACCAGTCGGAAGGGATTGAGGGCCGAGGCGCTGTCGATTGAGTTCGTCGTGATTTCCTGCAAGAGTTGGGATTCTCGCCACTCGTCGGTTTTGCCGTCCAAAAGGGTCACTCCACAAGATAATGTGACCCTCATGTGACTCTACCACAAGGACTTGGGGTGTGTCAACGAATCTCGTCACGTTCCGAGGCGCGAGAGGCGCCATTGCCGTCCTGTGGTATACGTGTGTCATGCTGCGGTGGATCCGCGTTCAGAACATCGCCGTGATCGACCGGCTGGAAGTGGACTTCGAGCCCGGCCTCAACTTGATCACGGGCGAGACAGGAGCCGGCAAATCGGTCCTGATTGACGCGCTCGGTCTCGTCCTGGGCTCTCGGGCCTCGACCGAGCTTCTCAGAACCGGGGAAGACACCGCGGTCGTCGAGGCTGGCTTCGAGATAGACCCGATGCCCGAAGCTTTGGTCGCGCGACTGCGCGAGGCCGGGGTCGAGGCGGACGAGGAAATCGTGGTTCGACGGGAGATCACCGCGTCGGGTCGCGGTAAGATCGTCGTCAACGGTACGGGCTCTGCCAGAGCGCTTCTCAGGGACATCGCGGTTCACCTGGCCGACATCCATGGCCAGGGAGAGAACTCGAGTCTTCTTCTTACTGAGGCCGGTCTGGAGGTTCTCGACCGTACGGCGGGCTGCGGCGATCTACGTACCCGCGTGGGGGATCGATTCCGCGGCATTCGGGAGCTCGAGTCCGAGATGGCTCGGGTCGAGCAGCGAGCGGCGGAAAGAGTCTCGCGACGCGAGCAGCTCGAGTTCGAGTTTCGAGAGCTGGACAAGGCCCACCTGCGGCCCGGAGAGGATGAGGAGCTCCACGATGAGCGTAGGCTCCTGGCCCACGCGGGCAAGCTGAAGGAGCTCGCCGACTACGTCTACGCGACTCTTTACGACGACGAGCAGGACGTCCTCTCCACAGTCGCCTCCGCGTTCCGGCGAGTCGAGGAGCTCGCGAGCATCGATTCCAAGTGGCACGCCTACGTGGAGCAGAAGGAGACACTCGTGGGCCAGATCGAGGATCTGGCCCTGTTCTCACGAGACTATGCCGCCGACATCGACGTCACCCCCGGTCGGATCGACGAGGTGGAAGCGCGCTTGTCATCGCTCGAACGGCTCAAGAAACGCTACGGTGGAACTCTCGACGCGACCATGAAGCATCGCGACGCCTTGGGTCTCGAGCTCCGAGAGCTCGAGACTTCGGGACTGAGGGTGGATGAGATGACCAAGCGCCTTCGAGCGGCGCGAGACGCATATTGGGAGAACGCCCAAAAACTCTCGCGGTTGAGGCTCACCCAAGCGAAGAAGCTCGAGAAAGCGGTAGCCAAAGAGCTACCTACGCTGGCCCTCGAGAAAGCGCGTTTCTCGATCCAGATGGAAACGCTTCAGGACATCGCCGAGACCGATCGGTTCCGGGAAAGCGGGCTCGATTCGGCGGAGCTCCTCTTCAACGCCAATGCAGGTGAAGAGCCGAAGAGCCTCGCGAAGACCGCTTCCGGAGGGGAGCTGTCACGCTTCACGCTTGCCCTGAAGGCCGTCTCAGCCAAGGGCGAGCGAGCAAAGACCCTCGTCTTCGACGAAGTGGATGCAGGTATCGGCGGCCGCGTTGCGGAGGCCGTGGGCGAGAAGCTCGAAGAGCTTGCCAAGCTCCACCAGGTCATTTGTGTGACCCACTTGCCTCAAATCGCTAGCTTCGCGTCCTCTCACTTCAAAATTGTTAAACTGGAGCGCAAGGGGCGAACCGAAACGCAAATCGAAAGACTCGACTCCAAAGAACGTGTCGACGAGATCGCCCGTATGCTCGCCGGAGCCGTCGTGACAGAGAGCGCGCTCGAGCACGCGAAACACCTAGTCGAAACGAAAACTAGTAAATAATTCGAATAGAAATTATATGACACTAGCTCACAAGCGCTACTTCATCGAGACGTGGGGCTGCCAGATGAACGTCCACGACACCGAGAAGCTGTCCGGAAGCCTCAATCGGATGGGTCTCGAGCGCACGGAAGACGAGCGCGATGCCGACGTCATCATCCTCAATACCTGCAGCGTCCGAGAAAAAGCACAAGAGAAAGTCTTCAACCGTTTGCAGAACCTCGCGTACCTCAAACGCAAGCGGGACGTCGTCTTGGGAGTCGCCGGCTGTGTCGCACAGCAGGAAGGCGAGGGAATTTTTCAACGAGCTCCCGATGTCGATTTTGTCCTGGGCACGCAGAGTCTCGTCCAGTTGCCGGAGGTGGTTGCGACGGTCGTCGCAAAGCGCAGCAAAGTGGTCGAGACGGGTCGTCATGCCGAGAATATCGACATCCCACCCGAGCAAATCGAGCGCGTGCCCGGCGTGAAGGCCTACATCACCATTATGGAAGGCTGCGACAACTTTTGCTCGTTCTGCATCGTTCCGTTCACTCGCGGGCGGGAGCGCTGTCGGCCCATCGCACAGGCCGTAAACGAGGCGCGAGTTCTTGCAGACGCCGGTTTTCGCGAGATCCAGCTCCTGGGCCAGAACGTAAACTCATACCAAGACCCTCTCGATGGGCGCTGCTTCGAGGAGCTCATCGATGCGGTCCACAAGCTGGAAAAGCTGTCCCGGATCCGGTTCACGAGCCCTCACCCGAAGGACTTCGGCGAAGCCATGATCCAACGTTTCCGTGATCTGCCGCGCCTGTGCCCCCACATGCATCTTCCGGCGCAGTCGGGCTCGACCACGGTGCTCGAACGGATGAAGCGAGGCTATTCGCAGAAGGACTACCTGAGCAAGGTGGCGCGAGCTCGCGACGTGGTGCCCGACCTCGCCCTTTCCACGGACATTATCGTGGGGTTCCCGGGCGAGACGGACTCCGAGTTCGAGGACACGATGCAACTAATCGAGACGGTACTCTTCGATAGCGTCTACTCGTTCAAGTACTCCGAACGCCCCCATACTTTCGCGGAGCGGGAGCAGCCCGACGATGTTCCCGAAAGCGTCAAGAGCCATCGCCTGACCCGGTTGCAAGCAGCGCAGAAACAGATTCAAACGCGCAAGAACCGGATGATGTTGGATACGGTAGTGGAAGTGCTCGTCGAGGGCGAGAGCAAGAAAGATCCCAACGAGTTCTCGGGTCGAACCCCCCACAACCGCGTCGTTAACTTCCGCGGTGACGACGCGCGCCCCGGAGATCTCGTGGATGTCTTCGTGACTCGGGTCGGTGCAAACAGCTTGAACGGCCACGCGCTCGTGAGCGAAACCACTAAATCCTGTTGACAACCCTATAGTGGAGCCCCTATATTTGGTGGACCATCACCGAGCGGGCGGCGAAAGGGCGTACCCCATGGAAATTGAAATGACGATCAAAGGCCTCATGATCGACCCGATCACGAACATGCCTATCGTCATCCTCAAAGACAAAGGTGGTGAGCACGTTCTGCCGATTTGGGTCGGGGTGTTCGAGGCAAACGCGATTGCGCTCCAAATCGAGAACATCGCGACCCCGCGGCCCATGACTCACGATCTGCTGCGAAACATCCTCTCGGAGATCGAGGCGAACGTTCTGCGGATCGTGGTCAGTGACCTTCGTGACAACACGTTCTACGCGATGATCTATCTCGATCGTGCCGGAGGTACGATCGCGATCGATGCGCGCCCGAGTGATGCGATTGCCCTCGCCCTTCGGACGAAGGCGCCGATCTACGTAGAGGACTCCGTGGTAGAAAGTGCCAAGGGGTTGGATCTGACTAAGGACAGCACAGACTCCGAAAGACTGCAAAAGTGGCTGGAAGGTCTGAATCCAGAAGATCTCGGCAAATACAAGATGTAGCGGCTGCGCCGCACTCGCAGACGCCCGTCGTTGGACGGGTGGCCCTCCTTGGCTCATTCGTTCCACCGTTCAATGTTCATATAGCGGCAGGACTGTCGCGACTGGAGTAGATAAGCGTGGCTTTCGTCATTACTATCGCAAATCAGAAGGGAGGCGTCGGCAAGACGACGACCGCCATCAATTTAGCGGCAGCCCTCGCTGCCAAAAAGAAGCGGACGTTGCTGGTCGACATGGATCCTCAGGGGAATTCGACGATCTCGTTCGTACCCGAAGAGCGCATCCAAGGCTCGGTTTACGAAGCCCTGACGAGCTCGGCCGCACAATTCAAGGATATCATTTGCGAGACCGACATCCCTGAGCTGTCCCTCGTGCCATCGCGCATTTCCCTTGCAAAGCTCGAAAGCAAGCTTATCGGAGAGTTCGATGCGCACTTTCGACTGCGAGACCGTATCGAGGCGGTGCGGTCCAACTACGACTTCATCATCATAGATACACCCCCCACACTTGGGCTGATTACGGTCAATGCTCTCGTCGCGGCCACACATCTGCTCATTCCTATCCAGCCATCCTATTACGCGCTGGAAGGCACCGATGACCTCCTGGAAACGCTGGACAAAGTGAAGTCTCGACCGAATCCGGAGTTACAGGTTCTGGGTGTTCTGATCACACTCCATGACAAACGGACGACCCTCTCGCGCGACGTCAGCGAGAAAATTCAGGACGCCTTCGGCGACAAGGTCTTCAAGACGGTCATCAGCAGGAGCATTCGTCTCGAGGAGAGCCCTGCGTACAAAGAGTCAATCTTCAGCTTCGCCCCTCATTCGAGCGGCGCCTTCGAGTACTATAGTCTTTCTGAAGAGGTGATGTCACGTGTCTAGAAAAGCGGGCCTACCTACCACCATCAAGTTTCGAAATGAAGTTCACTTGGTCGAAGAGCTCGGCTCGCGTCGCGGTGCCACAATCGGCCGCATGATCTCGATCGAGGATCTCGAACCCAATCCTTACCAGCCGCGGCAACAGATGGGAGATCTGTCGGAGCTCACGGCATCTATTCGGGAAAAGGGGATTCTGGAGCCACTCATCGTGCGCCGGCACGGGCCACGATTCCAGATCATCTCCGGTGAGCGACGCTACCAGGCCGCTCTCCAAGCCGGACTCACGGAATTGCCGTGTGTCGAGCGCGACGTCGACGACATTGAGACGCTCGAGCTCGCGCTCGTCGAGAACATTCAGCGAAAGGACTTAACGCCATTCGAGGAAGCAGAAGCTTTTGGACAGCTAGTGAGCGACCACGGTTACACCCACGAAGCCCTCGCGAAGCGCATCGGAAAATCTCGTACGAGCATTACGGAATCGCTGAACGTGAATGCGATGCCCGAGGAGATCAAGAATCTTTGTCGGCTGGCCGACATTTCCTCTAAGTCACTGTTATTACATATAGTTAGACAATCCGACATCGAACAAATGACTGCTCTGGTAGAGCGCATCGCAAACGACCAGCTAAACCGGAGGCAGGCGCGAGAGGCCGTCAAGAAGCCGCGGCGCGGACGTCCAAAGAACTTCGTGTTCAAGTACGGAGGCCGAGGAAATCCGTTCCGTCTGCAGATGACCTTTCGCAAGGGGCGGGTCGAGCGAGAGGAGATTATCGAGTCGCTCCGGAGGCTCCTCGCGGAGCTCGAGAGCGGCAAGTCCGGAGGCTGAAAGATTTCCGCAAAAAAATACGTATCTACGACTTAACCTGTCGATTTCTTGTTGACTTCCTTTCGGCTCCTTTGGTACTGTCCGAATCAGTGTCGGATGAGGTCGTAAAACCAGTCGACATCCCTCGACCTCACTAAAATCGAACAAAAAGTTGAGCTCGATCTCGGGCGGTAGTGCCGGAAAACGGATAGTTGGTTTCTCTTCCCATGCGGGGGAAAGGAGGTCCTAAAATGAGCTGTCGGGGCAAGTCGCTCAAAGCCCTCCGTGAATCGAGGCAAGTCAAACTCCGCAGGATCGCCAACCAAACTCGAATCGGCTTGGGATACCTTCGCGATCTGGAGGAGGAACGTTTCGACCGTTTCCCGGGCAAGTTCTATTTCGCGAGCTTTTACCAAAGAATACGCGCGCTCGCTTGGACTGGACCCTAACGAAGTCGTGGCCGACCTAAGGATGGCTTACGACGAATGGTCCGGTGAGTCGAGTGACGCGAGCCCTTCCGCGGCTGGCCGTACGAACGACGACGGCCTCTTCAACCGTATTGCCGGCTACATCCGAGGCGTTCAAGAAGTCTAGCGCCCCGCAGGTCGTGCTACAGTGCACGGTGATGGAGTCACGTGGGCTACTCTCCCTAATCGCTATCCTCGCTCTATCAAGCTCGTCGTTCTCACTCTCGAGCACCCAGGCGTCCGTCCAAATCGGACAGCAAGCACCGGATTTCGGGCTCGAGGACTCGACGGGGAAGAGCTACACACTCTCGGAGTTTCGGGGAGACAAAGCCGTCGTCCTGGAGTTCTTCCGTAGCGGCGACTGGTGACCGTTCTGTAAGCGGCAGCTCGGTGAGCTCCAAACAGCGTATGACGATATCAGGGCCGAGAACGCGGTTTTGCTGACTATTTCGAAATACGACGCGGGCGAAACGCAAAGCTGGATCGACGAGCACGGATGGTCGTTTCCTGTCCTGTGCGATGGGGCAGCCGTGATCGAGCGATACGGTCTGACGAACCTTGATACCGGCAGAGAAGAGATGAAGGGGATCCCGCACCCTGCGACGATCATCGTGGACAAAACGGGCGTTGTCCGGTTCATCAACGTCTGGGTGAACTATCGCAAGCGAACGTCACCCGCCACGATCATCGAAGAGCTGAGGAGAATCCAATGACTTTCGCGCGGTTGATTCTTGTTGTGCTTCTCTCGAGCAGTGCCGTGGTCGGTGCTCAAAATTTCGAGATCCCGGACTGGGAGAACTCCGTGAAGTTCGCGCTCGTGGCCTCCCAGAAACCGGTACGTCCGGGGGATAACTTCGAGCTGGCGCTCGTGGCCTATATTGAAGACGGGTACCACCTCTACGGCCCGGAAGAGCAGGAGCCCAGCCGAACTCACGTCGCAGTACAAGGGATCGACCTCAGTAGTGGTGAGCCCGAATACCCACCCGCCATCCGACGTGAGTTATCGGGACTCGGCGAATACGACCTCTACGAGGGCCAAGTTGCAATTCGTGTTCCCGTAACACTCAAAAAAGACGCGAAGGCAGGAAGCCGCGAAGCGCGTCTCACAGTGAGCTACCAAATCTGCACCGACTATGCCTGCAGCGCACCCGCCTCGGACGAGCTCGTGATCGATTTGCAGACCGCGAAGGCGGGCGCCAAAGTGCAGTCGCTTTACCCGGATATCTTCACGAAGAAATAACCTCAAGTATTACTTCATGGATTCTGGGTCAATCTACCTTTGAGAAAGGGTAGAATGTGTCTGCCGTTTTGAGGTACAGGCATGAAGGATCCCGGCCCCCGATTCGCCATTCTCGAAGACGTCAGCCCGCCCGAAAGTCGATCGACGAGGCGGCGGCTGACAACGTTCGGCATCGCGGCCCTGGTGACGATCTCTGGACTCGCAATGGCCTTGCTTCTCGGTACGCTCGGCTACGACATTCGTCGAAACAACATGCATGAGGCGCGCCTCAAGGGCATCCTCGTGCAGACGCCGACCGAGTATCAGGTGACGGAGGGGTTGAAGGAAAAGGCGCCCTTGGTTCAGGTCATCGAGTCGGAGCGTGACCTCGACGCCGCGATCGAGCGCTGGGGGCTTCCCAAGCAATCCGAGATCCGCGAAAAGGCGGGGCGATGGCCCGACCTGAGGGTCTATGCGGCCGGCGATATGATGGATTTCATTTACTTCGACCGCGATCGCGTCATGAGAGACTACGTCTACGTCAGCATTTGAGAAGGGAAGGAACTGGTGCCGGAAGCTTCACTCAGGGACGTCATGCGAACGTTCCCCCAGGGAGTTGTCGTCGTCACCGCCAAGGGCGAGGAGGGTCCTCGAGGCATCACCGTCAGCTCGTTCGCTTCCGTGAGCTTGACTCCGCCGCTCGTACTGGTCTGCATCATGAGAGAGGCGCGAGCCCATCAAGCCATCGATTCGGGACACTTCGTCGTGAATGTTCTGGCAGAAGATCAGGGAGCCGTTTCGGATCACTTCGCGAGCCCTGATTTGAGCTCAGCGGAACAGTTCGAGGGCTACGAGGTGTCCAGGCTGGAGGGGTGCCTCGGCTACCTGCACTGCAAGGTGGTGGACCGAATCCCCTTGGCCGACCACACCATTTTTGTTGGTGAAGTGGAGCAGGCGGATGTCGGTCAGGAAGAGAAGAAGCCTCTCGTCTTCTTCTCTCGAGACTACTGGGGACTCGGCTCGACGGTCTACGACCGGGGTTGAGCCGAGGTCAAGGAAGGAGCGCACGTGAATCAACTACTGGGCAGCCTAGCGTATGACGCCGAGCATGGAAGTCTTTCTCTTCAGAGTGCGCGCTATATGATGATTCGACCCACGCTCTTCGTCGAGCTCCACAAGAGCGTCGAGAGCCATCTCGGCCAAGAGGCCGCGGCCATCTTGTCGGAGACCGCAGCCACCGAAGGGGCCCAGCTCTCGAGCCGGTTCCGAGACGTTTTCAGCTACACGGGCGAGCAGGTCATGAGCGCGGTCGCCTACATGCTGTCTGAGTCGGGCTGGGGAGTCGTAAGCGTGGAGATGATGAACTTCGAGGGCCGAGAGTTGGTCTTCAAGGTTCTCGACTCACCCTTCGCCGAGGTCTACGGCCCATCGATACAGCCCGTGTGTCACACATTGCTGGGAATGTTTCGAGGCGTGGCGATGACCCTCTTCGACTCAGAGTCGTCGGGCATGGAAGTCCAGTGCGAGGCGAAGGGCGACACGTGTTGTCGCTTCGTGGTGAGCGCGAGTTAAGAGGCCTGAATCTGGCTTTCGAGGTAATGCAAGACACGCTCGTGGTCCGCGTCCAGGCCTCGCAGTGACGCACCAGCCCACTAGCTCGGACGTCGCCTTCCGGGAGCGTGAACAGGAAGTCGTGCTCGCTTTCAAACTCGAGCGGAAACTGGACCGAGAATAGCCCCCCGTACAGCTGGATGTGTCCCGAGGTCCGTGGAAAAAGAACGGCGCCCTCCACTCCGTCATCAGAGTATCAGATCAGGCGGCAACCTCCGCGTGTTCGAGAACCTCGCTCAGACGTTGGTAGCCGTCGATGCGTCGTAGTTGAATCTGGCCAGAGGCGATAAGCCCAAACAGCAAAGCGACCGCGGACTCCTCGCTGGAGAACGACGCTTGGGTTTTCGTCCGGCGTCGAAACTCGCGGTTGAGATTCTCCAGAGCATTGGTCGTTCGAATCGATTTCCACATGGCACGAGGGAATTCATAGAAGGTCAGCAGCTGATTACCGGCCTCCTCTAGGCTTCGGACGACGGCCGGCGCGAGAGGCGTCCACTTGGCGACGAGCTCGTCATAGGCTTTGCGAGCATCGATCCCGTTCTTGGCGTAGACGATCCGGTTGTAGTCACGCCGGAGCTCACGGCGTGCGTGCGCCGGGCAATGTTGGAGCAAGTTGGCGCGCTTGTGCTCGGTACATCGCTGCAACCGGCACCCCGGTCACTTCTCCAGCGCTTTCGTCAGCCCATTGTGGCCGTCGCTGATCACTAGCTTGGGAGCCCGGAGTCCTCGAGCCTGGAGTCCCTCCAGCACGGAGCCCCAATGCGTCGAGGCTTCGCTCACCGCCAAACGCAATGACAACAGACGTTTCTGCCCGTCTGGCGCGACCCCGAGCGCGACCAGTACGGGTACGCTGATCACACGTTTCGCCATCCGCACTTTCAGGTGGAAGCCGTCCAGGTAAACGATCGCGTAGACCTCCTCGCTGAGAGCACGGTTCTGCCATTCCTCGAAGCGCTCCTTCAGCCGGCTAACCACGCGAGACACCGCGCTCTTCGATAGGTGCTCCTCACCGAGCAGTGGTTTCAGCGCTTTGCGGATCCGGCGGCTATTCGCGCCCGACAAGTAGGTCCCCAAGATCGCCTCGTCGACCTCACGAGTCCGGCGCGCGTACCGGGGCAACAGCTCGCTCCTGAACTCTGTCGTTTCTCCCGTTTCCTCGTCTCGCACGCGGGCTCGTGGCACCCGGAGCTCGCGAGTTCCCACCGACGTCGTCACGCGACGGGTTTCGGCTCCGTTGCGATATCCACGGCGGTCTTCCGCACGCTCGTAGCTACCACACCCCAGCGCTTGGTCAACTTCTTCCTCGAGCACGACCTCGATTGCCTCCAGTACCCGCTTACGCAGCCGAAGTTGGACGAACTCCCAATACTCGCTTACAGACTCCTTCGATATGGTGGTAGGCTTCTTCATGGCGTAATCCTCCTCCTCGCCTTTACAGGCGCGGTTTCGTTTTGTTTAACCGGAGGTTACGCCATTCTTATTTCCACGGGAAGCGGGACGGATCCGTACAGACTGAGATTGATGACTCTCAGCTCTATTTCTTTCTTGAGCTGAGCGGGCTTGCCAACGAACAAACGCGGATCTCCGCGTCGCTCGTTCTCGACGTGACGCCGTAGGAAGGAGCGGATGCGGTCCCGCTTCTCCGCGGGCAGCGCTACGAATCGAACGCCAGTACGGTAGGGACCGCCTTTTGAAGACGCGGTGTGAATCACCGTCGCTTTGACCGTCAGCTCCACGTCGTCCAGAAAAACCTCGAGCGAGAGCTCAGAGCCCTCTTCGAGCCACCGCGACGACTCCACGAGCGCACCACTCGGGCTGAGATCGACGACGCGCGCGGAAATACCGTACTCCGCGTGACCCTCGATCCGCGCTTCGAGGTTGTAGCGTGGAGCCCTGCGTGCCTGTTCCATCGAATGGTTGTTTTTGTCCACTCGGCCTGGCCCACTTCGCTCATCTGAAATGGCCCACCTTAAGTTATTAGGGTCTACGCGGATTCGTGTGGGTTGAAAACTGCATTTCTGGGTAATGGCGGAAGGAAAGCCGCCACGATCTTCAGCTTGAGATATTCCTCGTCGCGATAGCCGTAGGCGCGTCGTTGCAGAACACGGATTTTGTTGTTGACCCCTTCAACTAGGCCGAGACTGACTTTGACCCTGCCCGGGTTTTTTGTGGACACCAACCGAGGCGCGACAATGCGCCTGGAGGCGTCCATGGGAAAGCGACGACGAAGGAAGTTCACGGGGGAGTTCAAGAAGGAAGCGGTCCGGCTGTTCAAAGTGGGCGAGCGCAGCATCGGCCAGGTCGCTAAGGAACTGGACCTGACGGAATCAGCCCTTCGAAACTGGGTGAAACAATACGAGGTTGATCACGGTGAAGGTCCACGCGAGGCTCTGACGACGGCGGAACGTGATGAGCTCCGTTCGCTGCGACGTCGAGTACGCACGTTGGAGCAAGAGCGAGAAATATTAAAAAAGGCGGCGGCCTTCTTCGCGAAGGAAAGCGAATGAGATTCAAGTTCATTCACGCGGAGCGGGCCAACTATCCGGTGCGGGTGATGTGCCGAGTCCTGAGGGTATCGACCAGAGGCTACTACGCTCAGATGAAGCGCGCGCCCAGCAGGCGACAGTGTGAGGATGGGAAGCTGAAGCTGCGCATCCAAGCGATCCACGCCCATAGCCGTGGTACCTACGGCAGGGAGCGTGTACGTCGCCAGCTTGACGGGGAGAACGTCGAGGTGGGCAAGCAGCGAGTGGCACGGCTGATGCGTGAGATGGGCCTGCAGGGCCTGCCCAGCAAGCGTTTTCGCCGCACGACCGACAGCAAGCACGATCGCCCTATCGCGCCCAACGTGCTCGGCCGGCACTTCGAAGCCGAACGAGCGAACCAGTTCTGGGTGACGGACATAACCTTCATCCGGACTTGGGAAGGCTGGCTCTACTTGGCGGTCATCCTCGATCTGTTCTCGCGTCGTGTCGTCGGCTGGGCGATGCAGTCCCACCTGCGCGCAGAGCTTGCTCTCGAGGCGCTTCACATGGCCTTGGGGCGCCATCTGCCTGGAAGTGGCTTGGTGCATCATTCAGACCGTGGTACTCAATACGCGGCTGCGTCTTACCAGGCCGTGCTCGATGAGTACGGCATCGTGTGCTCGATGAGCCGCAAGGGTAATTGCTGGGACAACGCCGTGAGCGAAAGCTTCTTCGGTACGCTCAAGACCGAGCTCGTCAACCGGCGGAGCTGGCCAACCCGGCGGAGCGCCAAAGACGCCGTCGCCAGCTACATCGAAGGCTTCTACAACCCGCATCGACTTCACTCGTCGCTCGGCTACGTGAGCCCGATGCTGTTCGAGCAATTACACGCTCTTAAATCTGCTGATGCGAGATGATCAACCCTTCCACTTTTTCCGGGCAAGGTCACTTTGTTTTCCGGATGACAGTAGGAGGCGATACCATCCCAATGGGACTCAATCATACCGGCGAACTTCTGGTACGGATGCAGGCGTTGCCATTTGAGGCTGTCTTTCCAACGAGTGAAAAAGGCGCGAGCGCCGCGTTCGGTGCGGTAATCCCAGAGTTGCCCGAAGGCCTCCTTCAAAATAAAGGCGGTGTTCAGGCGCCGGTTGGCCTGGAGCAACTTTTTGAGTGCGCGGCGACCGTCTAGGCTCAGGTCCTCCCGCCGGGAAAGCAAAGTGTAACGCTGCCCCTTGATGTACGACCGGTCCTTGCCGCTGAGGCGTTTGTACTCACCGCGCCGGACCTCATCGAGGGCCTTTGACAGATGACGCATGATACGAAACTTGTCGAAGATGATCCGCGCATTAGGCGCGTTGTGAATCACCGAGTTCCGGAAGGGCTTCCACATATCCATGGCGGCCAGCTTGATACGGGCGCTTTTCTTTCCGCCCAACGCCTTGAAGAACAAATCGATGTCGGTTTCTTTGCGACCCTCACCGCCCACCCAGATGGGACGCGCCCGCTCCAGGTCGCTGACAATGACGCGATAGTTATGTCCCTTGCGGATGGAGATCTCATCGACACCGATGGCCCGAGGCGCCGGTAGCCCCGCCCGGTCGACCTGCTCTTGCATGTAGAGCGTATCCAGAGCCTTCACCGTACCGTGGTGCAGACGTTCCATCTCGGCCACCGCCTTGTTCGGCATATCCCTGCACAGCTTGCCCACATGCGTCGCAAAACGCTGGGTGTAGCGCGAGTTGTTCGCCAGCCAGTCTAGGTGTTCTACATGCACACCGCCGCACCCAGAACAGTTGACGCGCCAACGCTCGTATTCCAGATAGATCCGCCAGCCTACCAACGACAGGTCGCGGACCCGGCACACTTGCTTGTCATAGCGCCCCCGGCACCGTTGCCCACAGTAAGAGCACACAGCTGTTTTTTTCGCCTCTTGAGCTGGATGACGCGGGCGTATCGGTCACCGAATAGACCCTTCAATCCGGCACACCACGAAACCTGGCAGCGCAAACAGCGAGCGGATCGACTGGGAATTTTTCACTCGGTTAGCCTATCCTAAAAATGGACCACTTTTCAGCACCTGATGAAGTACTCCATACCTTTTCCACACAATGAGTTACACTGTTTTTCCGTCAGGACTTACCCACACGAATCCGCGTTAACCCAGTTATTGATTCTTAAAGAACGAACGTAAAAAAAGCCCCTTTCCCTTATCCTGCGGCCGAAACGAACGTGCAGGCCGCCCGGAGTCGAAACACAGCTCTCATGCCTTTGGAGCCTTGTTCTTGCTGCGGACGGTGCGGCGGAAGCGGTAGGACTCGGTTCCTGTCTCGAGGATGTGCGCCTGGTCGGTCACACGATCGAGCAGCGCCTTGCAGAGTCGGGCGTTGGTGAACACCTGGGTCCATTCGGAGAACGGGAGATTCGTCGTGATCACGAGCGCGGCGGTCTCGCTGCGCTCCGAGATCACCTGGAACAACAGCTCGGCGCCGACATCGGCGAGGGGCACGTAGCCGAGCTCATCGATGCACAGCAGCTCGAAGCGGACGTAGCGGCGGATGATGCGGGACAGCTCGTGTTCCTGCCGCGCCTCGACGAGCTCGTTGACGAGTTTCGAGGCGGTGGTGAAGCGGACGCGGCGACGTTGTTGGCATGCGGCCACACACAACGCGCTCGCCAGGTGGGTCTTGCCGGCACCCGCGTCGCCGAGGAAGATGACCGGCTGCGCTCGGTCGATGTAGTGACCCTCCGCGAGCTCTTTTATCCGGCGGCCCGAGACCTTGGGCGACTGTGAGAAGTCGAACTCGTCAACGGTCTTCGTCCGCGGTAGTTGTGCTTCCTTCAATCGTCTCTAAACGGCTCGGTGTTCGCGTTCCTCGACCTCGGCGCTGAGCAGGACGTCGAGATACCGGACGTGGCTTTGCTTGTCGCACCATGCTTGCTCCGCCAGCTTCTGGAACTGGCTCGCCACGGTCGGCATGCGCAGCGTCTTGCAATGCTGACGGATGGTGCCGAGCTCGACGCTTCGCCCGCTCACGGGTTCACCTCCGTGATCAGCTCGTTGTAGTGGCTCACGCCCGGCGCAGCTCGTTCGTAGCGCGCAAGGTGTCCAAGCTCGACATCGTCCAGGCTACGCTCGGGGTTCCGTTGTAGCGACGCGGTATCGAGGAGATGGCGAAGCGCTTCGAGATCGGTGCACCCGAGCTCGAGGGCGTGGGCGACGGTCTCACGAAGCTTGTCGTATCCTTGCTTGCGCTCCAACACGTCGAGGTAGTGCTCAAGCTCGTACAACGACTGGCCCCGTTCGTAGCAGCGCTCGTGTCGTGCCACCACGCGGCCTTCGCGCCACGCTTCGACCGCCAGCGGCAGCAGCTTCACCATCACCCGCTGGCCCGGCTTCAAGGGCGTCGAGTACCAGTTCGTGCCGGCCCGAACGCAGCCCCTCTTGTCCACCGTCGTGCAGCGCTTCTCCTCGAGCTCGAAGCCCTCGTCGGCCATCGGGAGTAGGTGCACTCGCTCGAGCTCCATTGCCGCGCCCACCGCGTGTTCCTTGCCAGCGATGTGGCGCTTGTTCTCTTCGAGGCAGCGACCACGCAAGTACGCGTTGAGCTCATCCCAATCATCGAACTCCGGTACCGGCGTCCAGTGGTTGCGGCGGAAGTAGCCCACTTCGCTTTCTACCCCACCTTTCTCGTTGCCTCGACTCGGATTGCAGAACTCCGAGTCGAATCCCCAGTGCGAGCGAAACGCTACGAAGCGCTCCGTCTGGTGGCGCTGGTAACCCCGAAGGATCTTGCGAACCGCCAACGTCAGATTGTCGTAGCGCATCCGACGGAACACCCCACCGAAGAACTCGAACGCCTTCTCCTGAGCCTCGAAGAACGCTTGCTGCGTTGCGCGGGGATAGCCTCGATGGAACGCGCCACCGCCGGCCATGCTCCGTACCACGAGCGTGTGCACCTTCGTCAGCTCGCCACCGATCCGGGCGTGCGACTCGTACCAGTCCACCTGAGCTTCATCGCCCCAGACATAGCTCTGCGGGATGAACACCTCCGCGTGCTTCAAGCCGAGCTCACGTTTCCGGCGGGATACGTAACGGCGAACCGTCGATTCGCCCACCTCGTGATTCGGGTACCTCTCTCGCAATCGATCCCGGATACGACGCGCGGTGTGACGCTGCTTGCGTGGCTCGTGTCTGTCGGCGTCGAGGATCGCGTCGATGAAATCGCGGACCGGGCCGAGCTTCGGGCTCTCTCGCGGCGTGGGCTTTCGCTCCGGCGGCATCGCGCTACGCAATGCGTCACGCACCATCCGGCGGTGGACTCCGAACTTCTTCGCTACCCCAACTATCGTCCCGACTCCGTGTTCGTACTCTCGACGCATCTGCTCGAACAATCGCACTTTGGCGCACCTTTCCAACCGATGCCTCCTCTCCGGGCGTTCGCCCGGTGAAGGCTATCGGTCCGATACAGGTGGGCCAAATCTAATGAGAGAAATGGGCCAATTTAGAGTAGCGAACACAATGGTCCATTCTAACCCGCGAAACCCCGTGTTTCGCTCGTGCTAAAATATTGTCACTTTGAGTTTGTTGCATAACGATCACGAAAAATCTGGTCTTAGAGCAGGGAAGTATAGCGTCCTTGCTCTCGTCGTGTTGATAGTGGCTGGCGGCCTCGTCTGGTTCACGAGTCGCCCCGAGCGCGAAGCCAGCGCAGTACCCGAGCATTCACCCCCGCCCGTGGTGGGAACGGAAGAGCCGCCCCCCGAGGCGGCGCCCTCCACTAGCGGAAAGATTCCCTCGACGGGAATCCTGGTGGTGACGTCGAACATTCCCGGAGCTTGGGTGTTCGTGGACAGGAAGAGGGTCGGCCAGGTCCCCTTCGAGGACCACAATTTCGCCGCCGGCCTGTTCAGGATCCGCGTCGAGCGGGACGGCTATGCACCCTTCGTGGGGAATATTCGCGTTCGACCAGGTCGGACAGCAGAGCTTGCCGCGACTCTCAAGCGTCCGCCACCCAGTCTTCGCGTCACGAGCGACGTCCCGGGTGCGACGGTGTTTCTGGATCGCAAATACATCGGCACCACGCCCGTGGATATCAACGAGGTGATTCCCGGCACGCATCAGCTTACATTATCCGCCGAAGGCTATGACATGCACGCAGAGACCGTGACGCTCACCGAGGGGCATCACGAACTGATGGTCAGCTTCAAGGACGTAGAGCTCAACGAGCGGATCACGGTCATTCACAAGCACAGCATGGGGAGGTGCGAGGGGAGTCTCATCGCAGACAATGCAGGGATCAGATACGAAACGGAGAACAAGAAGGACGGCTTCAGCTTGCGCTATTCCGAGTTCGAGCGATTCGACGTCGACTACGTCGAAAAGAACCTGAATTTGAAGGCTCGAAAAGGCAGAAACTACAATTTCAACGAGCAGAACGGCAGCGCCGACGCCCTATTCGTGTTTCACAAGAACGTCTCGGCTTTTATGGAGAGGATGTAACCCACATCGGTCAGCCGATTTTTTTGGAGCCCGCCCGATTCCCGCACGTCTCTCTAGGACTCAGAGTGCCTTCGTCATTCGATAGAACTTCAATCCCGGTCCATCGCCGCGAAGTTCCTTGTCAACGGCGATGGCGTGGAGATAGAAATCGCCATCGGCGATTGAGTCGATAATTCGCATGAGTGGAGCAAACAGTATTAGCACGACCCTCATCCGTAGACTGCGCCTGCCCGCAGCCTGCTTCAGGGGTTGGCGCGAGGAACGGCGATGCTGCTCGGCGGTGTAGCCCGAGGCCATTCCCACGATAACGTTGTCACATTCTGAGAAGGTTACGTTTTGGTACGATAGGTCGTGGTCGGGCGGGGCGAACGCCGTGGCGACTATGTGCCCGGCGCGGCGACCGAGCATGAAGCCGAAGAAACCCTCAGCTTGCTTTGGTCCAGGTAAGCGGGCAAATGCCAGACCCTCTTCGAACGTGGGGTTGGCGGCCCGAAGGGTTACCGAATGCTGATCCATGATGATCGTTACCAATACAGCAATCGACGCGGAACTGGACTCTTCAATTGTAATTGAGTCGTGTCTTGGAAAGCTTCTTTCCCGCCTAGAGCCCATCCTTGTTGTATTTAACATAATGTATCTTATGGGACGTTGCGAGGTTGACCAGATTTCGCGTTTTTTTTCAGGCCCTCGGTGCTTGCTCCCAATCTCGCCGCATCTGCTCGAACAATCGCGCTTTCGAGCCCCTTTCCAACGGACCCCTCCTCTCCGGGGTTCTCGCCCGGCTCAGGCTATCGGTCTTCGTAGGGGTGGGCCAAATCAGAGTAGCCCGGCGTGCACTGCGAGCTGGATGCTACGTTGTGCCAAAAGGTCTTCGACGTCAATGTTGGAGCAAGTTGGCGCGCTTGTGCTCGGTACATCGCTGCAACCGGCACCCCGGCCACTTCTCCAGCGCTTTCGTCAGCCCATTGTGGCCGTCGCTGATCACTAGCTTGGGAGCCCGGAGTCCTCGAGCCTGGAGTCCCTCCAGCACGGAGCCCCAATGCGTCGAGGCTTCGCTCACCGCCAAACGCAATGACAACAGACGTTTCTGCCCGTCTGGCGCGACCCCGAGCGCGACCAGTACGGGTACGCTGATCACACGTTTCGCCATCCGCACTTTCAGGTGGAAGCCGTCCAGGTAAACGATCGCGTAGACCTCCTCGCTGAGAGCACGGTTCTGCCATTCCTCGAAGCGCTCCTTCAGCCGGCTAACCACGCGAGACACCGCGCTCTTCGATAGGTGCTCCTCACCGAGCAGTGGTTTCAGCGCTTTGCGGATCCGGCGGCTATTCGCGCCCGACAAGTAGGTCCCCAAGATCGCCTCGTCGACCTCACGAGTCCGGCGCGCGTACCGGGGCAACAGCTCGCTCCTGAACTCTGTCGTTTCTCCCGTTTCCTCGTCTCGCACGCGGGCTCGTGGCACCCGGAGCTCGCGAGTTCCCACCGACGTCGTCACGCGACGGGTTTCGGCTCCGTTGCGATATCCACGGCGGTCTTCCGCACGCTCGTAGCTACCACACCCCAGCGCTTGGTCAACTTCTTCCTCGAGCACGACCTCGATTGCCTCCAGTACCCGCTTACGCAGCCGAAGTTGGACGAACTCCCGATACTCGCTTACAGACTCCTTCGATATGGTGGTAGGCTTCTTCATGGCGTAATCCTCCTCCTCGCCTTTCCAGGCGCGGTTTCGTTTTGTTTAACCGGAGGTTACGCCATTCTTATTTCCACGGGAAGCGGGACGGATCCGGGATATCAGAACGAACAGGTTCGTCGATCGGCCGCTTTGCGGACGCCGTGCTGTGCCGAAATTCGGGTGCCACTACCCTAGCCGAGAATCCGTTTGTTGCTGAATCTTAATCGTCCAGGAGGGATCCGTCGCCCGATTTCGTCTCGTGCATCTCCGTGAGCCGGACGATGAGTTTTTTCTGCTCGACGAGGGAGGCTTCGAGGATGCGATCTCGTCTATACGGGGCCCGGTGTCTCCCGCTCTTTCACGCGGCGAAACAACGATGCAAGGCACTTGGTACGACCGCACCGTTCAGCATCGGGCACACCTAACACGGCGAATACGAGCTCTTCCTTCGAGTGAGACCGTCCATTTGACGCCACTTCCGTTCCTCCAAGACGGAAGCCCTTGGATGGCGATCGCTTCGCGTGCTGCCTCCGACAGAGCTCCCCACTTTCGTGTTCAGCTGATAGTTCGATCAAAGGCCAAGACCTGTTCGGACCGTTCCGAGTTCGATGCTATTCTCTAGTGTTCGCTTCCCGACGCTAGCCTATCGTGTGTTAGCGGCGGGCGTAAATTGCACACTTATGGCGGACGAAAATTGCACACTCTGCCATCCGTAGAGGTGGCTGGAGGGCTGGCTGGCTCGAGCTAGGCAGTACCGCGGCCTTTCAGACAAAGTGGTTCCTCCAGAGCGGAGGCACCCATGTACGGAAGGGAGAAACGAGTGTTGCTACGAGAGTATTTGCAGCAGGGATTGACGAAGGCAGCCCTGGCAGACAAGGGATGCGTCTCTACTCCCGTGGAAAAAGAACGGCGCTCCTCCACTTCCTCATGACGGTATCAGATCAAGCGGCGACCTCGCCTCGGGCAAGGACATCGGCGAGCTGCTGATAGCCGTCGATACGGCGTAGTCTGATCTGGCCAGAGGCAACGAGCCCGAACAACAGCGCGACCGCGGACGCCTCGGTGGTGAATGACGCCTGCGTCTTGGTCCGACGGCGGAACTCGCGATTAAGGTTCTCCAGGGCGTTCGTCGTTCGGATCGCTTCCACATTGCTCGCGGAAACTCGTAGAAGGTGAGCAGCTGTTCGCCGGCCTCTTCGAGGCTTCGAACGACGGCCGGGGCGAGCGCGTCCCACTTGGCTACGAATTCGGCATAGGCCCGCCGTGCTTCGATGCCATCCTTGGCCCATACGATCCGGTTGTAGTCACGCTTCAGTTCTCGTCTCGCGTGGGCGGGGCAATGCTCGAGCAGGTTGGCGCTCTTATGCTGAACGCAGCGTTGGAGTCGGGACTCGGGCCACTTCTCCAGTGCCTTCGCCAGGCCCTTGTGGCCGTCGCTGACGGTGAGCCTCGGAGCCGGTAGACCGCGGGCCTGTAGGTCCTCAACCAGCGAGCCCCAATGCACCGAAGCTTCACTCACCGCCGGGCGTAGCGACAACAGCCGTTTCTGCCCGTCTGGCGCGACTCCCAGCGCGGGGATGTCCCGGCCGCTGTTGAATTTGGTCGGGTAGCGGCGGCACCTGTGAATACTCTTAGGCAGCAACCTCATCGCTGTCAAGAGATTTCTGTTTGCTTCTAAGCGCGTGAACGAGAGCGCCCATATGGCGATAGCCTTTGATACGGTGAAACTTTTTCTCCGCCGTGACGACGCCGAGAGCGGTCCATCGGCGAATCATGGAAGGACTCTTCCACCGCTTGACGTTTCTCGAGACTCTGCGGATGGTGCCGTTGAGATTCTCGATGGCGTTTGTCGTGGCCAGAGATTTGCGAAGTAACTCGGGTAGAGCGAGCTTCACAACCGTGAGGGTCTCTTCCATCCCTTCTCGAAGGCTTCCGGCAGCTTCGTCGTAGCCGTTTCGCTCGAGCCACGACACCAATGCCTGAAGTCGCTTGCGCGCCTTGTCGGCACTCTTGCATTTGTACGCTTCCTTCATTGTCTGGAGCACGTAGGCGTGACGGGACTTGGGAAGGTACGAGCGTAGATTTCGGAGTTTGTGGAGCTGGCATCTTTGGATAACCGCGAGATCCCCCAAAACGTCGACGAGTGCTTTGCGGATCCCTTTGCCTCCGTCCACTACGCAGAGAATCGATTCGTCGACCCGCAATCCCAGCTCGAGAAGGTTCTGCAACATCGCGGTGCACACCCGAGAGTTCTCCGTCGAGCCCAGCCATATACCCAAGGGCACCTTCGTTCCATCTATTGTGATACCGAGAGTTACGACGACGGTCTGTCCGGCCACCTCAAGGCCATCCATCATTAGTGCCGCAAGCTCGAACTCCTCTAGCCTCCGAGATAGGTATTCCTCGAGCTTCTTAGTCGTCTGGCTCACGAGGTGACGGCTGGCGGCACTCTTGCTCGTGCCACGAGACTTCAACTTCGCCGAGGGTTTGTCCAGACTCGATTCGTAATTTCGGGTCGATACCCCCACCAAGATCTGGTTCAGCACTCGCTCCGGAAGCGGGTCTTCTTCGCGGAAGGCTTCGAAGTGTGGAAGCGACGCCTCCTCGCCCGACTTCGAACGAACTCGAGGTCGCGACACTTGGATTCGACGACCGCCGAAGCTCAGCTCCCCATCCGTGCTCCCCCAGTGGTTATGAGTTCGCTCCTTCTCGTGCTTGCCCTTCGGCCCCGCGATCTTCTCCGCGTCCTCTCTCAGGAGTAGGTGCAATGCGGTCAGTCCTTGCTCGTACACCCATTCCGTCAGGTCCGCCTTCGTGGCCGCGATCCCAGCTATCATCGGTAGCAGTATCTGACCGACTTGGCCAACTACCTTGCCCGTAGGCGAGTGCGTTTGCTTTCTTACTGGCTTCTTTGATTTCCTTGGCATGGTGGCTCCTTGTCCCCCTCTGGAGACGGTTGGTTTGGCAGACCTATTCTTAGGCCGGCCAAGGAGCCGCCGCTACCCCAAATTCAACATCCGGCGGGACATCCCCGATCTTTCAGCGCTCTCGCCAAACTCCTGTCGGCCTAGTTTGTTAGTCATGATGGCAACGCTGGCGATCCATTTTGTTCCCACGGAATCCGTCCGTGCGGCTTCTGGTGTCGCCGTGCAAGCGAAACCGTATTCTTTCGACAGCCAGGGCCGCTTGATCCGGCCGGTCGGATATCGGCAATGGGTGTACGTGGGGACTCCCCTCACTCCGAATGACCTGAATCCTCCCGAAACGTCCTTCCCGGAGTTTCATAACGTCTACATCGACCCCGTCAGCTACGCGCACTACGCCGAAACAGGGAAATTTCGCGAAGGTACGATCCTCGTCAAGGAGCTTATCAGCGTCGGGTCGAAAGCTGCCGTTAGCGGTAACGGCTACTTCATGGGCGAGTTCGTTGGACTGGAGGCGACGATCAAAGACTCCGTGCTCTTCCCGAATGAGCCCGCCAACTGGGCCTATTTTAGCTTCGGCCACTCCTACCCATTGGCCGAGGCAGCGGAAGCCTTTCCGGCCGCGGCATGCAACGCGTGCCACGAGGCTTCTGCCCAAGACGACTGGGTCTTCACGCAATATTATCCAATTCTCAGGGCGGCGAAGGGCATGGCCGGTGGCACGGCCAGTGCTGAGCCCATGACGAGCGACTCCGAAGCGTTCCAAGAGATCGCGAGCGCCATGACCGGAGCGACGGCAGCCAGCTTCGAGCCCACGGCCGACACCGGCACGGTGGATAGCGTGGTTCCGACCGACACTGGGGCGCTGTTCACCTTCCTGAAGGAAGGGGGCTACAAAGAGTTCCCCGTGCAAGAGTCCGCTTCCCATCCGAGTCGGGGGCCTCACTCCACGGTAGGCTGGCCGGTCAAGGTGTTCATCGATGCAAAGACCGACGCCGGCGTTCTCCAGGGCTGGGCGGTGATGGTCAAGACCCAGGCGGACAGTGCGGGTGGTCAGGGCTGGTTCTGGTACGAAACGACGAACGTCAACGACGCCGCGGACATCGTGGCTGCTGGTAACGGCGTGCCTTTATGTTTCGGCTGTCACTCCCTTGGGAAGGATTACGTGCTGACAGGCTATCCTCTCCAATAGAATGAAGAGAGCCCCACGCCGACGAGTGAGGCTCTCTTCATTCTTTAAGCCATGGGAACGTCGTCGAGACCGTTCTTCGGGCGAAAACGCCCGGCGCCACCTGGGCCCATTCCGCGCCGGGACAGCGGGCTATCTAGCTAATCTTGATTTGAGTTATTCCGCTTTCTAGCCAGAAGGAGATGACTTCTCGTTGCGGCAAAACAATTTCGCTCCGCCGTCGCGACTTTCGCGCAACCTAATATGCACCGAGACCGAGATTAGCTCTCACAGGCAACAGCACCTAGAACTTGAGGTAACTGCAAACAGGAGATTTTATTGGTCGGGTGGCAGGATTCGAACCTGCGACCCCCTGATCCCAAACCAGTACAGCCAGCACCAATCGAATCTGGAATGAACGGGAAAGCCCCGCGGAAGACGGCACGACCATGGCCCTGCTCGTGGCCTCGGGCGGTGAGCTCGCCACGAGCGTCTGCTGGCGCGTGGAGGAGTTGCCCTCACCCAGTGGAAGAACACCGCCGCCAAGGCCGACGGCTACGTGACGGGAATGGAGCCGGGCACGGGCTTCCCCTTCAACCGCAAGCGAGCGCAGCGACCTGCTAACGGAGCGCGAGGTTTTCAATCACGAGCTCGGCGCGACGACGACAAATCGCGCGGATCGCGCGCGCGCCGAGACAGACGAGGAAGATGAGTTTTCTTCCCTTCTAGTTGTTCGACCGAGGGCCAAAAACGATGGCGGCACCCCATCCGATGAGCAGGACGGGAATGGCGACTTCCCACCAGTCTTCGGAGATCAGCCCCAGGTTCGATGAAAGCAATGCCGCGCCAATGACCACGAGAGCCGTCCCACAGAAGAGGACTCCCCAGCGGCCCACTGGCGGGAAGCATGTGTAGTAGTGGTGTTGAACGTTCCGGCTTGTGCCAGTTTCTTCGGTCATTTGATTCCTCCTTATATAGATGTTGTACCCCTACGGACGTAGTAGTTCAACTCAAAAAAACTGGGTCTACGCGGATTCGTGTGGGTTGAAGACGGCATTTCTGGGTAATGGCGGAAGGAATGCCGCCACGATCTTCAGCTTGAGATATTCCTCGTCGCGATAGCCGTAGGCGCGTCGTTGCAGCACACGGATTTTGTTGTTGACCCCTTCAACTAGGAGGCGCAGACGTTCCATCTCGGCCACCGCCTTGTCCGGCACAGCTTGCCCACATGCGTCGCAAAACGCTAGGTGTAGCGCGAGTTGTTCGCCAGCCAGTCCAGGTGTTCTACATGCAAACCGCCGCACCCAGGACAGTTGACGCGCCAACGCTCGTATTCCAGATAGATCCGCCAGCCTGCCAACGACAGGTCGCGGACCCGGCACACTTGCTTGTCATAGCGCCCCCGGCACCGTTGCCCACAGTAAGAGCACACAGCTGTTTTTTTCGCCTCTTGAGCTGGATGACGCGGGCGTATCGGTCACCGAATAGACCCTTCAATCCGGCACACCACGAAACCTGGCAGCGCAAACAGCGAGCGGATCGACTGGGAATTTTTCACTCGGTTAGCCTATCCTAAAAATGGACCACTTTTCAGAACCTGATGAAGTACTCGATACCTTTTCCACACAATGAGTTACACTGTTTTTCCGTCAGGACTTACCCACACGAATCCGCGTAGACCCTCTTTTACGATATCTATTTGTTCTACATAAACCACTATCACAAAACCCTGCTATATACGGCTGGTGGGTCCTTTCTCGTCTCTTTCAGCGCGATCCAAATCGTCCTAAAACAACCTGATGGGACAATAGCTTCAGAGTCAAGCCCATTCTTAGTTGAAACTCTCCACGGCTCACGTTTAAGCGACCTTCTTCTTCGATACGGTTGATGTCTTCGCCTCGATCTTCAGTTCCCGCTTGAGAGCTTCGCGAAGCTTGGGAAGATGGCGGTAGCCCACCACCTTCCTCAAGCGCGGTTCGATGTCTACGAGCGCCGTTGCCAACCAGCGCTGGCGTTGGCTCGAGTTCTTCCAGTGGTCGACCTTCGCGCAGCGTTCCTCGACGAGAGCATTGACGGACTCAAGGCAGTTCGTCGTCTTGAACGAACGGCCCAGCACCGCGTGTACGCCGAGTCGATGCAACGTCAGCGTCTCCTCAAGGCCTTCCTCCAGGCTGCCAGCTGCGGATTGGTTCCGCTCTTCTAACTCACCGTGGAGTTGCTCGAGCGCAGTGAGGGCCTCTTCGTACTCCGGCCTGTTGTAGGCCCACTGGAGCCGCTTGCGCCATGACGCCTGCTCGCCCTTGGACAGGTAGCTCACTACGTTTTCACGTTTGTGCCACTGGCAGCGTTGTATCAGGGCCCGCTTACGGAATGCCTTCTTGACTGCCGCTTGGAGACCCTTGCCGCCGTCGATGATCACCAGCAGACCCTGGGAGATATCGAGTCCCCGCTCGAGCAGTGAACGCAGGAACGGCGTCAACACCTGCGCGTTCTCCGTGTCCGTCTCCACGAAGCCCAAGAAGCGGTTTTCCCCGCAAAGCGTGATGCCCAGAGCCACGACCATCGTTGCCTCGGCGAATGTCTTCCCATCCAGAAACAGCGCCACCACATCCTCGCCGGTCAGATCTCGTTCCTGCATCTCCCGCAGCTTCGCAGCGCTCGCTTGCACGAACCCTCGGGACACCGTTGAGCTCGACAGTCCGATGGCGCCCGGAATCGCTTCCGCTGCCGCCTCGTAGTTGCGACAAGAGATTCCGTAGAGAACTCGTTTCAGCAGAAGATCATTCACCTCACCGCCGTGGCTCACCGCCTCGTAGCAGCGAAGCGGAATCTCTCCTCCCTCGATGCTCCGAACCCGTGGCACACGGATCGGTACCCGCTGGCCGCCAAGCCCTACCGTGCCCGGGTTGCTTCCGTGACGGCGACCGCGCTCCAGCTCGTCCTTGCGAGAGTATCGCTCTCCCGCCAACGCCTTCACTTCGTCGTCGAGCAACTCGTGAACGTGCATTAGACCAAGGGGGACCAACGAACGGATCATCTCTACCTTGGCGTCCAGCGCGAGTTCCCCGTAATCCTCGTGCCTCACCATCTCGACCTCACCCAAACGACGCGACTTCTTGCGTTTCTTGACCGAACGTAGCAGACTTCCCATCTCGGCTCCTTTCTTCGCGGCTTGATTTTGTTTTGTCCAACGCCATCAAACCACGGGGTTTGGAGCCGTTTCAATTCCAAACTAAGATTGGCACACTTTCTGGCTTCAGCACCGTGGACGATAGGCTATCTCATCCTCGGGTGGCTACTTCTGTTGCTCGCGGTGATCGTAGAAATAGGCTCACCTTACGCAACTACTCGAATGGCTTCCGATTCGATCGAGAGACTGCGGCATTTGCATTTTGAGCAGGCACCCCAAGCGGAGGAATCGCATCGCAAGTCTGCCGCCTGGGGTAACTACACGCGGATCCTCAACGAATGGGCATATAGGGCGTTAGTGGGATGTGTCCCGAGGTTCGTGGAAAACGAACGGCGCCCTCCACTCCGTCAGGGGATGTCCCGCCGGATGTTGAATTTGGGGTAGCGGCGGCTCCTTGGCCGGCCTAAGAATAGGTCTGCCAAACCAACCGTCTCCAAAGGGGGACAAGGAGCCACCATGCCAAGGAAATCAAAGAAGCCAGTAAGAAAGCAAACGCACTCGCCTACGGGCAAGGTAGTTGGCCAAGTCGGTCAGATACTGCTACCGATGATAGCTGGGATCGCGGCCACGAAGGCGGACCTGACGGAATGGGTGTACGAGCAAGGACTGACCGCATTGCACCTACTCCTGAGAGAGGACGCGGAGAAGATCGCGGGGCCGAAGGGCAAGCACGAGAAGGAGCGAACTCATAACCACTGGGGGAGCACGGATGGGGAGCTGAGCTTCGGCGGTCGTCGAATCCAAGTGTCGCGACCTCGAGTTCGTTCGAAGTCGGGCGAGGAGGCGTCGCTTCCACACTTCGAAGCCTTCCGCGAAGAAGACCCGCTTCCGGAGCGAGTGCTGAACCAGATCTTGGTGGGGGTATCGACCCTAAATTACGAATCGAGTCTGGACAAACCCTCGGCGAAGTTGAAGTCTCGTGGCACGAGCAAGAGTGCCGCCAGCCGTCACCTCGTGAGCCAGACGACTAAGAAGCTCGAGGAATACCTATCTCGGAGGCTAGAGGAGTTCGAGCTTGCGGCACTAATGATGGATGGCCTTGAGGTGGCCGGACAGACCGTCGTCGTAACTCTCGGTATCACAATAGATGGAACGAAGGTGCCCTTGGGTATATGGCTGGGCTCGACGGAGAACTCTCGGGTGTGCACCGCGATGTTGCAGAACCTTCTCGAGCGGGGATTGCGGATCGACGAATCGATTCTCTGCGTAGTGGACGGAGGCAAAGGGATCCGCAAAGCACTCGTCGACGTTTTGGGGGATCTCGCGGTTATCCAAAGATGCCAGCTCCACAAACTCCGAAATCTACGCTCGTACCTTCCCAAGTCCCGTCACGCCTACGTGCTCCAGACAATGAAGGAAGCGTACAAATGCAAGAGTGTCGACAAGGCGCGCAAGCGACTTCAGGCATTGGTGTCGTGGCTCGAGCGAAACGGCTACGACGAAGCTGCCGGAAGCCTTCGAGAAGGGATGGAAGAGACCCTCACGGTTGTGAAGCTCGCTCTACCCGAGTTGCTTCGCAAATCTCTGGCCACGACAAACGCCATCGAGAATCTCAACGGCACCATCCGCAGAGTCTCGAGAAACGTCAAGCGGTGGAAGAGTCCTTCCATGATTCGCCGATGGACCGCTCTCGGCGTCGTCACGGCGGAGAAAAAGTTTCACCGTATCAAAGGCTATCGCCATATGGGCGCTCTCGTTCACGCGCTTAGAAGCAAACAGAAATCTCTTGACAGCGATGAGGTTGCTGCCTAAGAGTATTCACAGGTGCCGCCGCTACCCGACCAAATTCAACAGCGGCCGGGACACCCCCCTCCGTCAGCAGGATATCATATCAGGCGGCAACCTCCGCGTGTTCGAGAACCTCGCTCAGACGTTGGTAGCCGTCGATGCGTCGTAGTTGAATCTGGCCAGAGGCGATAAGCCCAAACAGCAAAGCGACCGCGGACTCCTCGCTGGAGAACGACGCTTGGGTTTTCGTCCGGCGTCGAAACTCGCGGTTGAGATTCTCCAGAGCATTGGTCGTTCGAATCGATTTCCACATGGCACGAGGGAATTCATAGAAGGTCAGCAGCTGATTGCCGGCCTCCTCTAGGCTTCGGACGACGGCCGGCGCTTGGTTGACTTCTTCCTCGAGCACGACCTCGATTGCCTCCAGTACCCGCTTACGCAGCCGAAGTTGGACGAACTCCCGATACTCGCTTACAGACTCCTTCGATATGGTGGTAGGCTTCTTGATGGCGTAATCCTCCTCCTCGCCTTTACAGGCGCGGTTTCGTTTTGTTTAACCGGAGGTTACGCCATTCTTATTTCCACGGGAAGCGGGACGGATCCCAAATTGTCGATGGTGGTAAAACGCCGCCCGTTGATCGCACGCAGGTGAACAGCGCGATTCCAACGTCCTCGGCGAAACGCGGTTTTCTGGAGCAGGAGGTCGCTCAACGTAGATGACAGAATCATCTCGCGCTCTCGGCGCGCGCTCCGTACACCCGCGCGCGCCAAGATGCCGCGGTCAAGAATTTCTTACTCGGACCTCGTTTTCGACGGGTCAGAACTGAACGGTGAGCAGTGTGCCTTGAGAGGGAATAAGACTACTTTTGTCTGGCTTTGTTCTCACAATGTCGTAAAAGGCATCGACAGACATGCCGAAGGTGGCCGAGAATATATCTTTCCAATTCGCACTTTGAGGCGCCTGTTCCCAGAAATCCACAAAGACTTTCTGAAATGAGGTGTGATGGGCAAGAATGAGCATCATGTATACCGAATATCCGTAATTCGTCTCCGAGGTGCTGTAAAGTTCATACTCAGCTGGGTTGGGATCTCCAGACGGAATATGTCGCAGCTGAGCATCCTCAAAATAAGTATTGATATCGTGATATTCAGCAAGGTACATCGATTCAAATGCCGCGGCTGCTCCTTCGATCATCCATTTACACTGGCAGCTAAACCTATCCCCTGAGTGAGCCGAGTGCTGATACCAGTGGAAATACTCGTGGGCTATAACTGACAGGCGGTGTGCATGCTGATGCTCAATTTCAAATGAACTGATCTCTAGTGCGATAACCAACTCGCCATCTTTGCTTGTGAGATACTGCCCGTTCTGGAAACCTGCTGGAGGCGCAACCGTGTCGAGCCAAGCTCGGATTGTCAGAGGCTTCGGACGACTTGGGGCTAGCAGGGGCTTCAAGTTTTCCATCACACCGTTGAAGTCCTCCACCCACGCTGCTGGTGCGCTTGCATCGATGATGATAGTCGGCTCACCCGGTGCCGGAGTGGTCGGGGCGGTTGTTCCCACCGCAGTGGTCGCCGAAGTTGTGGTCTCGCCGGGCTCTTCGGTGCGCGCAATGTTCCCCCCCCCACAGCCGTGCAGAAGCAAGAGGGAGAGCCCCACGACGGCTAGGCCCACCGCCTTCACCCGCACAGGACGCGACAGCTCCGCCCGCTGGAAGCGCACCGGCTCCAAGACACGGCCAAATGTCCCAGAAGCCAATACCGTACCAAGATTTCCTTTAGGTTCTCTCATTCTTACCTGTAGACTCCTGCCATGTTGCAGACCGACAGATTGTTCAGAAACCCGTCTTCACCGGGCAAGAATACTGCCAGAAGAAAACATTAGTCAATTTCAAGCCGTTCCGTCGGCCCCGGGGCGCATTTCGTGCCAAGCTGGAACGAAATGCGCCCACCGGAAGAGCATAGAGGCTTTTGCCGGTCTGCACCGAGAAGAAGGCGGAAACGACCAGAACCGACCACATCCCGCCAGCAAGACGGGCAAAGTCAGGACAAAGTCAGACGACTCGGAGTCCGGCATTGGCGTGGAGAGCTATCTGCGCTGATGCACTCGGGTTCGCCAAGTACAATCGCGTCGTACCAACTCCCCTCAAAGCTGTTCAACTCCCTCTTGTTCACGCGAAGATAATGCCAATATCATAGGGACCTAGAATGCAGCTCTTCCCTGTCGTGTACGAGCGCCAGCAGCTCGCCGACAGCCTCGCCCGCTACATGGCGCCGCTTGGCCTTGGGCGGCGGGCGAAGCCTGTGGAGTCGCTGTCCGACTACCTGGACGAGAAGCACGAGCACAGTTGATGCTGTTCTGCTGGATGGCAAGCATCAGAGGATTCCGCCCATTGACTAGCGCCAAGGGATGGCTATGACATTCACTCCGAAGTGTGAGCGTTGCGGGCATGAGGCTGCTGAAATCTTCGGAAGCTCCTTTAACGGAGAGCGAATTTGTCACGTCTGTCGCTATGAAGAAAAAAGCCATCCGCTCTTCGAAGAAGCGCGACGACGCGAAATGGAAGAGTTGAATCGCGGGAATTTCGACTTCGAGGGGATCGGCCTCCCTCCCGAGCTTCGGGTGAAGGACGACTAGAAGTGTTGATGAAGACGGATCGGGTTGGAGCAGCCCTTCGGACTATCTGGAGAAGAGGCAAAACTTGGGCACAACCGCGCAAACCTAGCTCTTCACCGTGAAGGGTTGACTTGATTTGATCTCGGGTGGTGCCGGGGGCCAGACTTGAACTGGCGACGCAAGGATTTTCAGGGCTTGCGCATGTGGTCTCTGCTGGCCGCTTCTGGTCGGTTTCGGTTTGTTTCCTTCCGTTTGCGAGCCTCTAGAAACGCGGAACCGACCACAACCCGCCAGAAAGACGGGCAAAGTCAGAGGTGAACCGCCCCGGGTTTTCCGGAGACTGTTTTAGTTGAGTCTCGCCATCTCTAGCGAGCCTTCCTGCGACCGATAGTGGTTCATCTCGTACTCGACGGGGGAGACATTTCCGATCGGCTCCAAGAGTCGTTGCGTGTTGTACCAATGCACCCACTCGAGGGTGGCGAACTCAACGTCTTCGAGACCACGCCAGGGCCCACGTCGACGGATCACCTCGGTCTTGTAGAGGCCGATGATGGATTCAGCCAAAGCGTTATCGTAAGAGTCGCCTCGGCTGCCGACGGACGGCTCAATACCCGCCTCGGCGAGCCGCTCGGTGTAACGGGTCGAGACGTACTGCACGCCGCGATCGCTGTGATGCACCAATGGATCTTCTGGGTTTAGTCGGCGCTCGTGCAGCGCCTGCTCCAACGCATCGAGAGCGATGCCGGCAGTCAACGATGTCGTCGCTCGCCAACCGACGATGAGTCGAGCGAAGACGTCGATGACGAAGGCGACATACACGAAGCCGCGCCACGTGGCAATGTAGGTCAGGTCCGAGACCCAGAGCTCGTTCGGGCGTGTGGCGTTGAAGTCGCGCTCCACGAGGTCCATCGGGCGAGCGCCGCTCGAATCCGGCTTCGTCGTCTTGAATCGACGTCCACGGACCGCGCCCTGGAGACCCATTTCACGCATCAGACGGGCCACCGTGCATCGAGCCACGTCGCGGCCCTCACGGCGAAGCTGACGCCAGACCTTGCGCACGCCATACACGTCAAAGTTCTCTTGCCGTACACGACGAATCTCGCCGCGGAGTTGGACGTCGCGCTTCGCTCTCGCTGGCAGGCGGCTTGGGTCCTTCTCTCTCGCTTTCTGCTCGTAATAGGTCGACGGGGCGATCGGAAGCATCCGGCAGATCGGCTCGACCCCGTAATTTTCACGGTTCGCGTCCACGAACAACACATTCACCTCGGTCGGCGGTCGAGCTCCGCCTGGGCGAAAAACGCCGACGCCTTGCGAAGGATCTCGTTCGCCCGCTTTAGCTCACGGTTCTCTCGCTCAAGCTCCTTCAGCCGCTGACGCTCGTCCGTCGTCAGTCCCGCTCGTTTCCCAGCATCACGCTCTGCTCGCCGCACCCACGTGCGTAGCGTTTCCCGCGTACAGTCAATCTTCGACGCAATCGATGAGATCGCTGACCACTGGGATTCGTGCTGAGCCTGCTGGTCGAAAACCATCCGCACTGCGCGCTCTTTCATCTCCGGTGAATACCTGCTTCGTCTTGTCATGACTCCATCCTCTCAAGAGTTGGAGTCTCCGGGAAACCCGGGGCGGTTCAGAGGGCTCGGAATTCCCCGCTGAAGCGTAGAATTTCACCCGCCGAAATTCACCGCCACGGCGAGATGCCACACTCGTGGTTTCCAGTGTCCAGGGAGAATCTCCTATCTGTGTCAAGGGGAGTGCTTACGACAGAACGATGTGTACGAGTACCAAGGACCCCAATAGAATCGCTCCAAAGCGGTTCACGGTGCGGTCGGACAGGTCGATCAGACCCTCGGGTACCAAGCGCTTGCCGCGCGAGGCAATCGCCGCAGGCAACGCGACAACGCCGAAGCTCAGAAGAATAACCCAGCCAGAGCTAACGAAGTAGTTCATGTCTGCGAAGCCCCAGGTGAACAGCGCTGTCAGTGGCACAGAGGCCAGCAACCCGGCCAATACCAGACGTCGACTCGGTTGGTAGAGGAATGCGGCGGAGAGAATCAGCAGCACGAACCCATTCTTGATGAAGTACGTCGCTTGGTTGAACCAGTGGGTGAATGCTGTGTCGGGATTGCTGTATTTGACCAGCACCATGACAAAGGCGAAGCCCACCCCCGTGATCAGCGTTGCAATGATGGCCCGTTTGCCCGCGCGAACGATATCGGCGTCAGACGCATCGGGACGCAGATGACGTTTATAAATATCGATGGACCACATGGTCGAAATGGAGTTAAAAATGGAGTCGACGGTGCTCATCAGGGATGCGAACAGGCCGCATAGGATCAAGCCTCGGAGACCCGAGGGGAGCAACATGTTGACCAGAGTTGCATAGGCCGCATCGGGATCTTTCAGGGGTTGATCCAGCAGCATGCCCGCTAGTGCAATCCCAGGAACGATCACGATGATGGCCATGACGTATTTCATGACCCCACCGACGAGAAGCCCTAGCTGCGCATGCCGCTTGTCCTTCGCCGCCAGGGCGCGCTGCAGGATCACCTGATTGGCCCCCCAGTAGTTGAGGTTGAGCAGGTTCATGCCAATGATGGCGGTCCAAGGCAATGTGTCGTGGTTCGCGGGTAAATGCAGGTGCATAAGATCGGGCGTCTTCTCCCAGAGTTGATCCCAACCGCCGAGGTGCTGGATTGCCAGGACCACGGTGATGACGCCTCCCACAAGCAGCAGCACCAGCTGCGCTACATCCGTGCGAACGACTGCGGTCAAACCCCCGAGATATGTATAAAACGCCGAAAACATCCCGAGAGCGATGATGATGATCAACAGCCGTAGGCGCACGTCGCCGCCAAGCACACCTACCTGACCGACGAACAACGTCTCGACCGCGTAAGCCGCCCAGTAGAGAGCACCGCCGAGCATGAGGATGCCATACAGAGCGATCATGAGAGTTGAGTAGGCCAGGGCCACACCCGGCCCGAACTTGCTCTCAAAGAACTGAGTAATGGTGACCGCCCGCATTCGGATGAAAAGAGGCACAAAGAAGAAGACGCAGATGACGATGCCAAAGATCGCATTGATTTCGAGATTGGCTTGGGCCAGGCCGTAGATATACGCGCTGCCCGCCATGCCCATGAAATGGCCGGCCTGAATGTTGGTTGCGATGGTCGACATTGCGATGGTCGGCCACCGCAGAGAACGCGAACTGAGGAAGTATTCCTCGGCGGTCACGTCCTTGGACACCCGAGAGAACAAACCTATCCCCAGGATAGTGGCGAAATACGCAAGGATGATTCCTACGTCGAGAATGGCGTGCCTCCCTGGGCTCAGACACCTTATCCCAAGTGCCGTCAGCGCCGTCTCAGTGCCTACTGACGAAGTGGCAAAGTGAACCGACGTTTCGTGTCCGGACCGAAAACGCCAACGCTTGGAAAGTGTTGAGCCGGTTGGATCTTGATGGTGCCGGGGGCCAGAATTGAACTGGCGACGCAAGGATTTTCAGTCCTTCGCTTAAGTTCGTTAACCGTTGCTATATCAACAGTTAAAAGCTTGCCGTTTTGGCGTGGGGGGAATTCTGAGGGGGAATTGCCTCGTCAAGGTGATTCACGGCGTTCACGAGATGGGATGGTGACAGGTGGGCATACCGTTCCAGCATCCTTGTTTTTGTCCACAATGGCCCACCTTAAGTTATTGATTCTTAAAGAACGAACGTAACAAAGTCCCTTTCCCTTATCCTGCGGCCGGAACGAACGTGCAGGCCGCCCCGAGTGAAAACACAGCTCTCATGCCTTTGGAACCGCGTTCTTGCTGCGGACGGTGCGGCGGAAGCGGTAGGACTCGGAGCCGGTCTCGAGGATGTGCGCCTGGTCCGTGACACGATCGAGCAGCGCCTTGCACAGCCGGGCGTTCGTGAACACCTGAGTCCATTCGGAGAACGGGAGATTCGTCGTGATCACGAGCGCGGCGGTCTCGCTTCGCTCCGAGATCACCTGGAACAACAGCTCGGCGCCGACGTCGGCGAGCGGGACGTAACCAAGCTCGTCGATGCACAGCAACTCGAAGCGGGCATAGCGTCGGATGATGCGCGACAGCTCGTGCTCTTGTCTCGCCTCGACGAGCTCGTTGACGAGTCTCGATGCGGTGGTGAAGCGGACCCGGCGACGTTGCTGACACGCGGCCACACACAACGCTCTCGCCAGGTGGGTCTTACCCGTCCCCGCGTCGCCGAGGAAGATGACCGGCTGCGCTCGGTCGATGTAGTGACCCTCCGCGAGCTCTTTTATCCGGCGGCCCGAGACCTTGGGCGACTGTGAGAAGTCGAACTCGTCAACGGTCTTCGTCCGCGGTAGCTGTGCTTCTTTCAATCGTCTCTGAACGGCTCGGTGTTCGCGTTCCTCGACCTCGGCGCTGAGCAGGACGTCGAGGTAGCGGACGTGGCTTTGCTTGTCGCACCATGCTTGCTCCGCTAGCTTGTGGAACTGGCTCGCCACTGTCGGCATGCGCAGCGTCTTGCAGTGCTGACGGATGGTGCCGAGCTCGAGGGCGACGGTCTCACGAAGCTTGTCGTATCCGTGCTTGCGCCCTAGCTGGATGAGCTCCACCATCTGGCGCGTGCCATCGAGCTTGCCGTGGCGACGGTTCAGCTTCGCCCACAGCTCGTCATAGCTTGCGGGCCATCGTCCTTTCGCGCGCCACTGCGCAAGCGGCGTCGAGCCCGCAAGGGCACCGGGCTTACGCTCCAAGACATCGAGATAGTGCTCGAGCTCGTAAAGCGACCGGTTCCGGTCGTAGCAGCGCTCGTGCTGTGCCATCACGCGGCCGTCCCGCCACGCCTCGACGGCCAGCGGCAGCAGCTTCACCATCACCCGCTGGCCCGGCTTCAAGGGCGTCGAGTACCAGTTCGTGCCGGCCCGAACGCAGCCTCTCTTGTCCACCGTCGTGCAGCGCTTCTCCTCGAGCTCGAAGCCCTCGTCGGCCATCGGGAGTAGGTGCACTCGCTCGCGCTCCATTGCCGCGCCCACCGCGTGTTCCTTGCCAGCGATGTGGCGCTTGTTCTCTTCGAGGCAGCGACCACGCAAGTACGCGTTGAGCTCATCCCAATCATCGAACTCCGGTACCGGCGTCCAGTGGTTGCGGCGGAAGTAGCCCACCTCGCTTTCTACACCGCCTTTCTCGTTTCCTCGAGCCGGATTGCAGAACTCGGAGTCGAATCCCCAGTGCGAGCGAAACGCCACGAAAGCTTCAGTCTGACGACGTTGGTAGCCTCGCAAGATCTTGGAAACCGCAAGGGTCAGGTTGTCGTAGCGCATTCGACGAAACACGCCACCGAAGAACTCGAACGCCTTCTCCTGCGCCTCGAAGAACGCCTGCTGCGTCGCGCGGTGTGACGCTGCTTGCGTGGTTCGTGTCTGTCGGACTCGAGGATCGCGTCGATGAAATCCCGGACCGGGCCGAGCTTCGGGCTCTCTCGCGGCGTGGGCTTTCGCTCCGGCGGCATCGCGCTACGCAATGCGTCACGCACCATCCGGCGGTGCACTCCGAACTTCTTCGCTACCCCAACTATCGTCCCGACTCCGTGTTCGTACTCTCGACGCATCTGCTCGAACAATCGCACTTTGGCGCACCTTTCCAACCGATGCCTCCTCTCCGGGCGTTCGCCCGGTGAAGGCTATCGGTCCGATACAGGTGGGCCAAATCTAATGAGCGAAATGGGCCAATTTAGAGTAGCGAACACAATCCTCATCGAAGACCATCCGCCTAGCTCCATCACGGTTCGAAGATCAACGCCAGCCATCACGAGACGACTCGCAAAGGTATGGCGCATCGTGTGGAGCGTCACTTCCTTTCGTACTCCAGCCTTATCCCGCACTCGTTCGAACACACTGCGGATGGCCTTCAGGGGAGTACCGAGCTTGGCCACGAACACGGGATCATTGTGTCCAGTCGAGCCAGACCGTTCTCGATGAGCTACGAGAGCTTCCCTAGCCTTTGCGTTTAGTGGAATAGTCCGGCTCTCGTGATTCTTTGCATAGGCGCTCTCGATGGTGAGTCTATTTTTTTTGAGATCAACGGATCGCCATTGGAGTGTGAGTGCCTCTGCCTGGATTCGAAGTCCGCAGTAGATACCTAGAATCAATATCGTTCGCAGAGGTTCTCCACAAGCCGACAGGAGCGTCTCTTCCTCATCGTGCTCCAGAAAGATCAACCTCTCCTTTGGCTCTGGAAGTAGCTTGATACCTTTGACGGGATTACGTCCATCAAACTTCTCCGCATCAATCATGAAGTTGTAAATACGTTTCAATGTCACTAGCTCTCGGTTGGCCCGAACCCGAGCTACCTTGGCGCGCTTTCTTTTGTATGTCTCTACACCGAATTTCGTTATGTCGGCCAGTCGCTTGCCCGTGAATTCCGTTCGCGTTGTCTGCTTACCCTTGGAATCCTCACCTTTCAACTGTCGGATGCATTGTTCATAGAAGGTCTTTGTGTGTTGCTTCGGATTCGCTTCAAGGGACTTTAGGAATAGATCGCAGGCTCGTGTGTTCGCTACTCTAAATTGGCCCATTTCGCTCATTAGATTTGGCCCACCTGTATCGGACCGATAGCCTTCACCGGGCGAACGCCCGGAGAGGAGGCATCGGTTGGAAAGGTGCGCCAAAGTGCGATTGTTCGAGCAGATGCGTCGAGAGTACGAACACGGAGTCGGGACGATAGTTGGGGTAGCGAAGAAGTTCGGAGTGCACCGCCGGATGGTGCGTGACGCATTGCGTAGCGCGATGCCGCCGGAGCGAAAGCCCACGCCGCGAGAGAGCCCGAAGCTCGGCCCGGTCCGGGATTTCATCGACGCGATCCTCGAGTCCGACAGACACGAACCACGCAAGCAGCGTCACACCGCGCGTCGCATCTGGGATCGACTGCGAGAGAGCTACCCGAATCACGAAGTAGGCGAATCGACGGTTTGCCGGTACGTTGGACGGCGCAAGCGTGAGCTCGGCTTGAAGCATGCGGAGGTGTTCATCCCGCAAAGCTACGCGTGGGGCGATGAAGCTCAGGTGGACTGGTACGAGTCGCACGCCCGGATCGGTGGCGAGCTGACGAAGGTGCAAACGTTGGTGGTACGGAGCATGGCCGGCGGGGGCGCATTCCATCGAGGCTATCCCCGCGCGACGCAGCAGGCGTTCTTCGAGGCGCAGGAGAAGGCGTTCGAGTTCTTCGGTGGCGTGTTTCGTCGAATGCGCTACGACAACCTGACCCTTGCGGTTTCCAAGATCTTGCGAGGCTACCAACGTCGTCAGACTGAAGCTTTCGTGGCGTTTCGCTCGCACTGGGGATTCGACTCCGAGTTCTGCAATCCGGCTCGAGGAAACGAGAAAGGCGGTGTAGAAAGCGAGGTGGGCTACTTCCGCCGCAACCACTGGACGCCGGTACCGGAGTTCGATGATTGGGATGAGCTCAACGCGTACTTGCGTGGTCGCTGCCTCGAAGAGAACACGCGCCACATCGCTGGCAAGGAACACGCGGTGGGCGCGGCAATGGAGCGCGAGCGAGTGCACCTACTCCCGATGGCCGACGAGGGCTTCGAGCTCGAGGAGAAGCGCTGCACGACGGTGGACAAGAGAGGCTGCGTTCGGGCCGGCACGAACTGGTACTCGACGCCCTTGAAGCCGGGCCAGCGGGTGATGGTGAAGCTGCTGCCGCTGGCCGTCGAGGCGTGGCGGGACGGCCGCGTGATGGCACAGCACGAGCGCTGCTACGACCGGAACCGGTCGCTTTACGAGCTCGAGCACTATCTCGATGTCTTGGAGCGTAAGCCCGGTGCCCTTGCGGGCTCGACGCCGCTTGCGCAGTGGCGCGCGAAAGGACGATGGCCCGCAAGCTATGACGAGCTGTGGGCGAAGCTGAACCGTCGCCACGGCAAGCTCGATGGCACGCGCCAGATGGTGGAGCTCATCCAGCTAGGGCGCAAGCACGGATACGACAAGCTTCGTGAGACCGTCGCCCACGCCCTCGAGCTCGGGTGCACCGATCTCGAAGCGCTTCGCCATCTCCTCGATACCGCGTCGCTACAACGGAACCCCGAGCGTAGCCTGGACGATGTCGAGCTTGGACACCTTGCGCGCTACGAACGAGCTGCGCCGGGCGTGAGTCACTACAACGAGCTCATCACGGAGGTGAACCCGTGAGCGCGCGAAGCGTCGAGGTCGGCACCATCCGTCAGCACTGCAAGACGCTGCGCATGCCGACCGTGGCGAGCCAGTTCCACAAGCTAGCGGAGCAAGCATGGTGCGACAAGCAAAGCCACGTCCGGTACCTCGACGTCCTGCTCAGCGCCGAGGTCGAGGAACGCGAACACCGAGCGGTTCAGAGACGATTGAAAGAAGCACAACTACCGCGGACGAAGACCGTTGACGAGTTCGACTTCTCACAGTCGCCCAAGGTCTCGGGCCGCCGGATAAAAGAGCTCGCGGAGGGTCACTACATCGACCGAGCGCAGCCGGTCATCTTCCTCGGCGACGCGGGGACGGGTAAGACCCACCTGGCGAGAGCGTTGTGTGTGGCCGCGTGTCAGCAACGTCGCCGGGTCCGCTTCACCACCGCATCGAGACTCGTCAACGAGCTCGTCGAGGCGAGACAAGAGCACGAGCTGTCGCGCATCATCCGACGCTATGCCCGCTTCGAGTTGCTGTGCATCGACGAGCTTGGTTACGTCCCGCTCGCCGACGTCGGCGCCGAGCTGTTGTTCCAGGTGATCTCGGAGCGAAGCGAGACCGCCGCGCTCGTGATCACGACGAATCTCCCGTTCTCCGAATGGACTCAGGTGTTCACGAACGCCCGGCTGTGCAAGGCGCTGCTCGATCGTGTCACGGACCAGGCGCACATCCTCGAGACCGGCTCCGAGTCCTACCGCTTCCGCCGCACCGTCCGCAGCAAGAACGCGGTTCCAAAGGCATGAGAGCTGTGTTTTCACTCGGGGCGGCCTGCACGTTCGTTCCGGCCGCAGGATAAGGGAAAGGGACTTTGTTACGTTCGTTCTTTAAGAATCAATAACTTAAGGTGGGCCATTTTAGATGAGCGAAATGGGCCAGGCCGAGTGGACAAAAACAGGATCCGTCCCGCTTCCCGTGGAAATAAGAATGGCGTAACCTCCGGTTAAGAAAAACGAAACCGCGCCTGGAAAGGCGAGGAGGAGGATTACGCCATGAAGAAGCCTACTACCATATCGAAGGAGTCTGTAAGCGAGTACCGGGAGTTCGTCCAACTTCGGCTGCGTAAGCGGGTACTGGAGGCAATCGAGGTCGTGCTCGAGGAAGAAGTCGACCAAGCGCTGGGGTGTGGTAGCTACGAGCGTGCGGAAGACCGCCGTGGATATCGCAACGGAGCCGAAACCCGTCGCGTGACGACGTCGGTGGGAACTCGCGAGCTCCGGGTGCCACGAGCCCGCGTGCGAGACGAGGAAACGGGAGAAACGACAGAGTTCAGGAGCGAGCTGTTGCCCCGGTACGCGCGCCGGACTCGTGAGGTCGACGAGGCGATCTTGGGGACCTACTTGTCGGGCGCGAATAGCCGCCGGATCCGCAAAGCGCTGAAACCACTGCTCGGTGAGGAGCACCTATCGAAGAGCGCGGTGTCTCGCGTGGTTAGCCGGCTGAAGGAGCGCTTCGAGGAATGGCAGAACCGTGCTCTCAGCGAGGAGGTCTACGCGATCGTTTACCTGGACGGCTTCCACCTGAAAGTGCGGATGGCGAAACGTGTGATCAGCGTACCCGTACTGGTCGCGCTCGGGGTCGCGCCAGACGGGCAGAAACGTCTGTTGTCATTGCGTCTGGCGGTGAGCGAAGCCTCGACGCATTGGGGCTCCGTGCTGGAGGGACTCCAGGCTTGAGGACTCCGGGCTCCCAAGCTAGTGATCAGCGACGGCCACAAGGGGCTGACGAAAGCGCTGGAGAAGTGGCCGGGGTGCCGGTTGCAGCGATGTACCGAGCACAAGCGCGCCAACTTGCTCCAACATTGCCCGGCGCACGCACGCCGTGAGCTCCGGCGTGACTACAACCGGATCGTCTACGCCAAGAACGGGATCGATGCTCGCAAAGCCTATGACGAGCTCGTCGCCAAGTGGACGCCTCTCGCGCCGGCCGTCGTCCGAAGCCTAGAGGAGGCCGGTAATCAGCTGCTGACCTTCTATGAATTCCCTCGTGCCATGTGGAAATCGATTCGAACGACCAGTGCTCTGGAGAATCTCAACCGCGAGTTTCGACGCCGGACGAAAACCCAAGCGTCATTCTCCAGCGAGGAGTCCGCGGTCGCTTTGCTGTTTGGGCTTATCGCCTCTGGCCAGATTCAACTACGACGCATCGACGGCTACCAACGTCTGAGCGAGGTTCTCGAACACGCGGAGGTTGCCGCCTGATCTGATACCCTGATGACGGAGTGGAGGGCGCCGTTCTTTTTCCACGGACCTCGGGACACATCCCCCTTCCCAGTCGGAACATGGCGAGCCCTTCAAGCCAACGCCATCGACTTCGCTACGATCGCACCAGTATTTCTCTTGCTCCTGGGACTGCAAGTGCTTGCTTCTCCTTTCGTGCGATCGCGCGTGACATCACGTTTGCTCCAAGGTGCGCAACCGGCCGCTGAGGGCGCTCGTTCTTGGAACGCGCTCCAGGATGTCATGCAGGGCTTCGAAACGAAGGGTCAGGTGAGCTGCGGGGGATTTCGGGTCAGAGACAAAGTACCTGTGCCGGAAGTCTTCGAAAGCCGAGATCGGACGTCGGTGGCTATCGTTGATGGAAATCGTCCCGCGCTCCTGCTGCCGGCGCCACTTGTGGAAGAGCTCGATGACGAAGAACTCGAGGGTGTCCTGGCGCACGAGGTGGCCCATCTCGCGCTCAATCGCCCACGTGGATGCTGCGACCCGGTGTGGTTGCGGCCGCTGAACTGGCTGAACCCCACGAGCTTCGCGGTGGGTCGGCTGCTGGCGAGCGAGGAGGAGCCCGCGTGCGACGAGCTCGCGGCTCGCGTTACCAGAAAGCCAGAGGCTCTTGCCAGCGCCCTTCTCAAAGCCTATCGATTCGCGAAGAGTGAGGGGCGGTTCGTTCCCGAGATGCTGACTGCGCACCTCGTCGAACGGAAGGGGCTTTTGAAGCGCCGTATCCAAAGGCTCACGGACGGATCGACGGAGGCGATCGCCGAAAGCCCGCTTCGCGTCTGGACTGCCTGGGTGGTGGTCGTCGTGCTCGCGTTCACGAGCACATAAGTTTTTTGGGTTAACGCGGATTCGTGTGGGTAAGTCCTGACGGAAAAACAGTGTAACTCATTGTGTGGAAAAGGTATCGAGTACTTCATCAGGTGCTGAAAAGTGGTCCATTTTTAGGATAGGCTAACCGAGTGAAAAATTCCCAGTCGATCCGCTCGCTGTTTGCGCTGCCAGGTTTCGTGGTTGGTGCCGGATTGAAGGGTCTATTCGGTGACCGATACGCCCGCGTCATCCAGCTCAAGAGGCGAAAAAAACAGCTGTGTGCTCTTACTGTGGGCAACGGTGCCGGGGGCGCTATGACAAGCAAGTGTGCCGGGTCCGCGACCTGTCGTTGGCAGGCTGGCGGATCTATTTGGAATACGAGCGTTGGCGCGTCAACTGTTCTGGGTGCGGCGGTGTGCATGTAGAACACCTAAGACTGGCTGGCGAACAACTCGCGCTACACCCAGCGTTTTGCGACGCATGTGGGCAAGCTGTGCCGGGATATGCCGAACAAGGCGGTGGCCGAGATGGAACGTCTGCACCACGGTACGGTGAAGGCTCTGGATACGCTCTACATGCAAGAGCAGGTCGACCGGGCGGGGCTACCGGCGCCTCGGGCCATCGGTGTCGATGAGATCTCCATCCGCAAGGGACATAACTATCGCGTCATTGTCAGCGACCTGGAGCGGGCGCGTCCCATCTGGGTGGGCGGTGAGGGTCGCAAAGAAACCGACATCGATTTGTTCTTCAAGGCGTTGGGCGGAAAGAAAAGCGCCCGTATCAAGCTGGCCGCCATGGATATGTGGAAGCCCTTCCGGAACTCGGCGATTCACAACGCGCCTAATGCGCGGATCATCTTCGACAAGTTTCATATCATGCGTCATCTGTCAAAGGCCCTCGATGAGGTCCGGCGCGGTGAGTACAAACGCCTCAGCGGCAAGGACCGGTCGTACATCAAGGGGCAGCGTTACACTTTGCTTTCCCGGCGGGAGAACCTGAGCCTAGACGGTCGCCGCGCACTCAAAAAGTTGCTCCAGGCCAACCGGCGCCTGAACACCGCCTATATTTTGAAGGAGGCCTTCGGGCAACTCTGGGATTACCGCACCGAACGCGGCGCTCGCGCCTTTTTCACTCGTTGGAAAGACAGCCTCAAATGGCAACGCCTGCATCCGTACCAGAAGTTCTCCGGTATGATTGAGTCCCACTGGGATGGTATCGCCTCCTACTGTCATCCGGAGAACAAAGTCAGTCTCGGCCTAGTTGAAGGGGTCAACAACAAAATCCGTGTTCTGCAACGACGCGCCTACGGCTATCGCGACGAGGAATATCTCAAGCTGAAGATCGTGGCGGCTTTCCTTCCGCCATTACCCAGAAATGCAGTTTTCAACCCACACGAATCCGCGTAGACCCAGACATATAAGAGGGTAGCGGTCCGGCAAAACAGCACTCTATCGAAGTCATCCGTCTTCGCGGCCAGTTGCCGAAAGAAATCTGCATCCTGCGCCAAATAGTGGAAACTGTTTGATCACGGTCTCGCCGATGAAAGGCTCGTCATACTTCTGGTTTGTTTCTGTCATTTACGGTCCCCTGACTATTCTAGACTGGGAAGATCTCTCGCTTTCCAAAGAAGGGGCTAGCTACACCTCTCCCATGGCCTAGGAAGTCACGCGGACCGCATCCAAAATCCCTCTCAGGCTTCCAGGATTACCCCGTGAGAGGCTCTCAGACCGCTGTCCGAGGTTGCTCTAGGCGAGGGGGAAATACGAGGGGGAATTCCTGAGTATTCTGGAGTAATAGTGTGTAGAACAAACTTACAGCAAGTCATTATATATCAGTCAAATGCTGGTGCCGGGGGCCAGAATTGAACTGGCGACGCAAGGATTTTCAGTCCTTCGCTCTACCGACTGAGCTACCCCGGCAATGAGGAGCCCCGAATTCTAACTTAGAGGTGGGAAAAGTCAAGGACTGGCAACGACAACGGGAGATCGGAGGTCCTGCGGTCGGACCTCCGATCAAGCTATTTGTTGGCTAGCCTCGGCGGCCTCCGGCCACTTTGACGGCGCGTGGGCCGGTTCTTGGACTTTTGGCGGCCTCCGTCGGCTCCGAACCTTCGCCGCCGGACGCTTTGGCGGCGGGTTCGTCATTCTCACCAGGCGACTTCGTCAGCCCGAGGTCCTGACGCACCTGGACTTCGATCTTCCCGGTGATGTCCGGGTTCTCCATGAGGAAGCGGCGACCGTTCTCGCGACCCTGGCCGATTCGTTCGCTCGAATAAGAGTACCAGGCGCCGCTCTTCTCGATGATGTTCCGCTCCACCGCGAGGTCGAGCAAATCGCCCTCTCGCGAGATGCCTTTCCCATATAGGATGTCGAACTCCGCCTGGCGGAACGGCGCGGCAACCTTGTTCTTCACGACTTTGACCCGGGTGCGGTTGCCGACGATGGCGTCACCGTCCTTGATGGAGGAGATACGCCGGATATCGATACGAACGGACGAGTAGAATTTGAGCGCGCGACCGCCGGTCGTTGTCTCCGGATTGCCGAACATGACACCGATCTTCTCGCGAATCTGATTGATGAAAATGAGGCACGTGTTGGATTTCGAAGTGATCGCGGTAAGCTTGCGCATCGCTTGGGACATGAGCCGCGCTTGAAGCCCCATCTGGGCGTCGCCCATCTCGCCGTCAAGCTCCGCCCGAGGCACGAGAGCCGCAACGGAGTCGACGACAACGACGTCGACGGCACCGCTCCGAATCAATACCTCGGTAATCTCGAGCGCTTGCTCTCCGCTATCGGGCTGCGATACGAGGAGCTCGTCGGTATTCACCCCGAGGGCCTTGGCGTAAACGGCGTCGAGCGCGTGCTCGGCGTCGACGAAGGCGGCCATGCCGCCACGCTTCTGCGCGTTCGCGATCGCGTGTAGGGCAAGGGTCGTCTTGCCGGAGGATTCCGGGCCAAAGATCTCGGTCACGCGCCCCATCGGAAGCCCCCCCACGCCGAGGGCCGCATCGATCGAGATGGACCCAGTCGGAATCGCCGGCACATCCAGCGACTCTCGCGAGCCCAGCTTCATGATCGAGCCCTTGCCGAATTGTTTCTCGATCTGACCCAAAGCGATCTCGATCGCTTGGGCTCGTCCGTCCTTGTCTTCTGCCATGATTCTCCTTTCAGATCCGTTGGATACTGGGACGACCCTGACTGGATCGCGCCCTCTGATTAGACAAGACGAGATTTGATGGCCGAAACCTCCCAGTTGGCGAGAGACTACCATATATAGCGTTCCGCCACCAACGAAGCGCTGGATGTGGTCGGCTCACGCCTATGTTAGGCTCTCGCATGCCAACTCCCGTCGCCCACTCGCTGGCCGGAGCAGGCATCTTCGTGGCAACGGGGAAACGCTCTCCGCTCGAAGATACGTGGCTTTTCGTATTCTCGATCATCGCAGCCTGTTTCCCCGATATCGACTTCGGCATCTCGTTTCTCGCCGGTAAAAACTATCACCATTATTTCACCCATAGCGTCGGATTCAACATATTTTTTTTGATTGCGGCATATGCCGCCGCGAGGCTGTGGCGGCGGGGACGGCCGTTCAAGGACGCCGTGATTCTCGGCGCGGCCTACCTCTCTCACCTGCTGCTCGACATGCTGTCGAAGGACACGGCTGCCCCTTACGGAATCGAGCTCTTCTGGCCCCTGTCGCGCGATTTCTATATCGCACCCGTTCTCGTCTTCGACGATATCTGGAGAGGCACGCTCGCGAAGCTCTTCGGGCTACACAACTGGCTCGCCGTGGCGCGAGAGGTCGCGGTGATTGGACCTCTCGTCGTCGCGCTCTGGTGGTGGCGCGCCCGTCGTTAGGACTCGTACTCGTAGAAGCCCTTGCCGCTCTTCCGGCCGAGGTAGCCGGCGTCCACCATCTTCACGAGCAGGGGGCAGGGGCGGTACTTCGGGTCGCCGAAGCCTTCGTGCAGGACCCGCATGATGCTGAGACAGACGTCGAGCCCGATAAAGTCTGCCAAAGTCAGCGGACCCATGGGGTGGCTCATGCCGAGCTTCATCACGGTATCGATCGCCTCGGGCGTTCCGACCCCTTCCATATAGGCGAAGATCGCCTCGTTGATCATCGGCATCAGAATCCGGTTGGAGGCGAAGCCCGGTCCGTCGTTGACCTCGACGGGCGTTTTCCCGAGCTTCCCCACGAGCTCCGCGATCGTTCGATAGGTCTCGTCGGAGGTACCGAGCCCCCGTATGATCTCGACGAGCGCCATGACGGGGACCGGATTCATGAAATGCATGCCGATGAAACGGTCGGGGCGCGACGTCGTCGCGGCCAGCTTCGTGATCGAGATGGAAGAGGTATTGCTCGCCAGAATCGTCGTCGGCCGCGTCAGCTCGTCGAGCTCACGGAAGATCGCGCGCTTCGCATCGACGTCCTCGAGGATCGCCTCGATGACGATCTCGGCGTCTCTCGCGCCGTCGAGGTCGGAACCCGAGGAGATGCGCGCTCGTACCGCCGAGGCATCCGCCTCGCTGAGCTTGTCCTTCTTCACCAGCCGTCCGAGGCTCTTTTCGATCGCCCCGAGACCGCGCTCCACGAACTCGAGTTTCACGTCGCGCAGATAGACGTCGAATCCCGACTGTGCGAAGACTTGCGCGATGCCGTTTCCCATCGTGCCCGCCCCCATGACGGCGACTCTATGAATCTCCACGGTGGCCTTCCTTTCACTCAAACGAGCTCGACGGCGAGGGCCAGCCCATTACCGCCGCCGAGACAGAGCGATGCGACCCCGCGTCGCGCCTTTCGATCCGCGAGCGCGTAGAGCAGCGTGGTCAGAATGCGCGCGCCACTCGCGCCAATAGGATGGCCGAGCGCTACGGCCCCTCCGTTCACGTTGGTTTTGTCGAGGTCGAGCCGTAGCGCGCGCGTGACCGCGCAAGCTTGAACGGAAAAGGCTTCGTTGATCTCGAAGAGATCGATGTCATCGTTCCTCCAGCCGGTCTTCTCGAGGAGCTTTTGAACGGCGGGCACCGGGGTCATCATGACCCACTCGGGCTCGAGACCAGAGATGGCCTGGGCCACGATTCGGGCCATCGGTTTCAACTCGTAGCGCTCGACGGCCCTCCCCGAGGCGACCACGAGCGCCGCGGCCCCATCGTTCATGCCCGGTGCGTTGCCAGCGGTGACGGTTCCTTCTTGCATGAAAACCGGCTTGAGCTTGGCAAGGGCCTCGGCGGTCGTGTCCGGACGGATGGGCTCGTCTTGGTCGAGCACGATGGGATGGCCCTTTCGCTGCAGGATCTCGACGGGCAGGATCTCGTTGCTGAACCGTCCCGCCTCGGTGGCGGCGGCAGCCCGCCGATGACTCTCGGCGGCATAATCGTCCATCTGCGCGCGGGAAACGTCGTACTTCTCAGCAACTTTCTCTCCCGTGATGCCCATGTGGAAGTCGTTATAGATGTCCCACAGGCCGTCATGGACGACGGCGTCGACGAACTCCCCGTGGCCCAATCGCAGCCCCTCGCGCAATCGAGGAATGAGATAGGGCCCGTTGGACATCGACTCCATACCGCCCGCGACGACGAGCTCCGCGTCTTCGGCGATGATGGCCTGTCGCGCGAGCATGACGGCTTTCAAACCGGAGCCGCATACCTTGTTTATCGTAAGTGCCCCCACGGAGGGCGGCAAACCCGCCCCGAGGGCGGCTTGGCGCGCGGGGTTTTGCCCGAGGCCGGCCGAAACGACGTTGCCGAGAATCACCTCGTCTACGGCTTCGGGTTTCACGCCGGAGCGCGACACGGCTTCCGCGACGGCGAGCGCTCCGAGCTCGGTAGCCTTGAAGCTCTTCAGAGCCCCCAGGAACTTGCCGGTCGGGGTGCGAACAGCGCTGGCAATGAAAACGTCTTGCATCGTGCTATGTCCTTCGACGCGCGTCCCGAGCGCGCAAATAGTGCGCAGCCGTTCGGGTCACGAGTGCCCTGAGCTCCTCATCCTCGATCCGCTCCGCGGCACGGGTCACGCTGGCCGGAGGGATGGCCGGGGCCACGGTTCTCGCCGTTGGCTTCGGTGCCGGCGACAGCAAGAAGTGGTCTCTCTTCGAGAAATTGATACGCCTAACCAGATTCGCGCCGCAAGCTCGGTTGATCGCGGGCACGATCCTTCTCCCGAGGCGCGTGATCATCTTCCCCCAGCCCAGATCGGTCACCCGAACCGTCAAAACCCGGTCGTTGAGGGATTCGGGCTCGGAGCGGAGTGCGAGCTCGCGCCCTACCGCTTCCTCCCACCGTTTCTGAATGAGCCCGATCGAGTAAATCCGTTGAGAGAGCTCCCGCGGGAGAGCTTGCTTGAGCGCATCCGCAATGCTTACGTGCTTTTGCCGCACGCCGGTATTATGGCACGGGTCGTCGTTCTGCTAATATTTACTGTGCTTCTAGCATGATAGCGGCAATCATTCTGTCTGCGGGCGAGTCTCGTAGGATGGGTTCGCCAAAAGCCTTGCTCCGCTACCGGGGTCGCGACGAGACTTTCGTCGAGCACCTCGTCCGGGTTTTCCAGGCGACGAGAGCCAATCCAGTTGTCGTCGTTCTAGGCCACCAGCCTGGGCTTATTCGCCAATCGGCCTACCTGGGTGCAGCCCGCATCGTCCTCAACGAGCGGCATCGAGAGGGAATGCTTTCATCCATTCAGGCCGGTCTCGCGGCACTCGACGATCCCGAGATCGAAGGGGCGCTCGTGTGTCCCGTCGATCATCCGGAAGCCCGAGTGGATATCGTCGATCTTCTCATCTCCCGATTCGAGAGCACGGGAAGCTCGATCGTTCTTCCGGTCTCGGGAGGACGGCGCGGCCATCCCGTCCTGTTCTCGCGCAGCGTATTTTTCGAGCTCGGAAAGGCCCCTCCAACAGTTGGCGCGCGTCAGGTGGTGTGGGATCATCAAAGTGATCTGTTGGAAGTCGAAGTCTCCGACCCGGGGATTCATCGAGACGTCGATACACCCGAAGACTATCGCGCCTTCCAACAGGAGAACTGAAGAGGAGGCTCTCGTGTCCAGAACTCTTGCTGACTTGACTCTCGAGCTCTCGCAGGCGATCTCGAGTGTCGAGGTGCGCTGTGTTCGCGAGACGGTAGCGGCAGAGCGGGAGCGCGACCACGCGCTACTCGCGATGGGTCCTGCGAGGAAAATCCTGAGTCAGTATCACAAGGGGCTTCAGAAGGCGAAGCGGAATCAACTCGACTCGATCTCGAAAGCGGACGCGGCGCGCCGTAAAGGGATCGGAACGGCCGAGGACAAGCGCCGACAGGAGATGACGCGTCAAGAGCGCAAGTATCGCGGCGCGAGGAAGAAAGCGGAGGCGACGCGGAGCGAATCGATTCGCAAGGCGCGCAGCAAGTGGCGCGACGCAGTCAAAAAAGTCAAGAGCCGCCTGCTCACGGATCAACGGCGGCTGCGACGTGCCGCAGACGAAGCACTCGAAGAGGCCTACACCCAGGCCAGCGATGTCTACAACCTCGCGATCGAGACGGCACGGCTGACCCATCAATCGGCACTTCAAGACATTCTCGTCGACGAGAGACTCGCGGTCGAAAAAACTCACAGAAAGGCAGAGCGTCTCATAACCGGTGCCGCTATCGCTTACGAGCGTGCCGTCGCCTATGAAGAGGCGAAGATGAGAACCGACCTTGGTGCCTTCGCCGAGGCTCGGCTCGCGCAAGAGGCCTACGACCGGCGGCTCGCCGAGATCCGCGAAGAGTGCGAAGCTGAGAAAGAGGAGCTCTTCCGAGATTTCAGCCGTAAGCGGCGCAAGCTGAAACGATAGATGGCGAAGCGCCTGATACTCGCTTCCTCGTCGCCGCGACGCTCCGGTTACCTGCGCGAGCTCGGCATTCGCTTTCGCAAGATTCCGTCGGGCGTCGACGAGCGGCGACTCAGAGGCGAAACCCCGTACCGCTATGTGCGACGGCAGGCAATCGCGAAAACGCTGGCCGTCTCAGAGCGCCATCCGGGGGCCCCCGTGGTCGGCGCCGACACCATCGTCGTCGTCGACGGGGCGATACTCGGAAAGCCGCGCGATGCTCCTGACGCGCGGCGCATGCTCCGGAAACTTTCGGGGCGGAGTCATCGAGTGTTGAGTGGCATGGCGATGGTCGGTGGAGGGACAGGCTCCGTGGAGCGGGTCCGCAGTGGCGTGTCTTCGACGCGCGTCTTCTTCAGGAAGCTAGCTGAAGAAGAAATCCGGGGGTACGTGGAAACCGGCGAGCCCCTCGACAAGGCCGGCGCCTACAGCATTCAGGGCAAAGGCGGCCTCCTCGTCACACGCATCGAGGGCTCCTTCTCCAACGTCGTCGGCTTCCCCCTCGAAGTCTTCTATAAACTGTGGGGTCAGTCCTTAACAACTTGACTTCCGTGTTACTTTTCTACCCAAAGCTGAGACACGAAGAGCAAATGCTTGGTCTCGGAGTCGGCGTGTCGAAGCCCGTTCAGCAGTCGCGCTCATCGTCGACGAATCGCGACCAAGGGCCCTCCCGAGCTCACTCAGTGACGCACCGCCCTGCTCCCTTACAAGCAAAGCGAGGACACTTCGCGCTTCCCTCAGCCGTTTGGTTCGCGCCGGAGAGGCTAGGTCCAACATCGTGACACCGAAATCCGCTGTGACGATTTCGAGAAATTCCGGGAGCGCGGCTCCGCGACTGGAATCATTCCCTCGCATCGTGTCGACCACCTTTTCGATGAAGTCGCCGTCACCGATAATTGGGAAGTCCTCGCTGCAGCCTTGCTCGAGCTCGCAGCGGGGCTCCTCGTCTATTCCAGCAAGTACGAAGGCGCTCAACCGACGACGCGCTTCGTCGGTCGTGTTGCCGAAGTATCGAAGCACCGTTTCGCTCGTCACCCACGGAATCATCTCGAGGCCGAGGTAGTGCCTGCAGCTGCTCCAGGCATGATCCTCAGGACGCTCGACCATTCCCGCACGAACGGGATTCAGATGAACGTAGCGCACGAGCTCGAGGAGGTAGTTATCCTCCTGCACCAGAAGACCTTTGAATCGATCGCCGAAAAGGTGCCCTCGGCGGCCCCAACGATCATTGAACCAGCGCGCGTAGCGAAACGCGAAGTGGTGCACCATCTTGCCGAGCCCGGCAGTGCTCTGCTGCAGCACCAAGTGCACGTGGGTCGTCATGAGACAGAACGCGTGCAGCCGGAGTTCGAAGCGTTGCAGCGCTTCTTTCAGATAGAAGCAGAATTGGGCGCGATCGGCTCCGTCACGAAAAACGCCCTCCCGGTCTACGCCGCGCAGCATCACATGAAAGAACCCCCCTGGAACGTAGAGTCGCAATCGTCTGGACATGATTCTCACCTCCTCATGAACCCCATGTATGAGAAAGACGAGATCGAGTGCGATGAACCGCCCCGGAACGGGGTCAGTCCTTAAGAACTTGACTCTCGAAGCGAAGTGGCTTGCTGTAAATGACTTGGGCCTTCTTGCCGAGGAAAAGAAGTCAAGTTGTTAAGGACTGACCCCAATTCAGGGTCATCAGATGCGGGGCGTGGGGGGTGAGACGGAGGATGCTGACGGAGCCGTTGTCGATGGTGAGGCGGCGGAAGGACAGGAGCGGCAAGTCCACGTAGTGCGCGACGAGGGCACGCAGGGGGTCGCCATGCGAAACGATGACGACGGTCTCATCGGGTCGCTCCTCGCGAATGCGCTCCGCGGCCACGACGCATCTTCTCTGCACTTGCTCTATCGGCTCGATTCTGTCGCAGCGATGGGCGGGATCGACGATGAGCCTCTCCAGATCAGGGTCGCCGCGAAGCTCGGAGAGCTTTTTGCCCACCCAAGCGTCGTTGAGCCAGACTTCGTCGAACCCGGCGTCGACGAGCACCTCCCGATGGTGCGCGCCCGCGATGGGTTCCGCGGTTTGCAGGCAACGCGGCCGCGGGCTCGAGTAGACCGCGGCGACCGGCAGCGCGGCGAGCGCCTTCGCCACGATCCCCGCCTGCTCGTGTCCCCTTTCGTTGAGCTCGACCCCGGCTCTTCCCATGAGACGGCCGTCCTCGTTCCAGTCGGTCAAGCCGTGGCGCACGAGAACAAGCTGGAATCGCGCTTCGCCCCCGTCCTCGCCCCCACGCATTACTCTTCCACGACGATGGGTCGCCAGTCCGGGAAGCGTTCGTTGCCCTCGTCTCCCGTCAAACGCACCAAGTTCCGCCCGTTCAAATCGGAGAGGAACAAATCCCAGTCTTCGTTCGCGCCACGAACGACCGTCGAGGCGATCGCGAGCGCGGTACCGTCGGGAGAGAACGAGGGGTCGTAGTTGTGGGCGTTCGGCCGCGTTGGAACGCGCCACGCGCTCCCCTCGCGAGAGCCCCGCATCTCCCGAAACCACACGTCTGCCTTGTCCGTTTCCCTGGTGCTGACGAAGGCGAGCTGCGAGCCGTCTGGAGACCAGGCCGGGCGACAGCTCCCCCCGCCTCTGGTTACGCGCCGCCGCTCTCCCCGCTCCCAGTTTCGCACCGTCACTTGCCACCACACGATCGTCTTCTCCATGTAAGCGAGCTGAGCTCCATCTGGGGAGAAGACCGGCCCGAGCTTGCGCGTCACCGAGTCTGTCACCTGCTCGACGGTACCGTTCGCCAATGAGACGCGATAGATCTCGGTTCGCCCGTCCCGGTCCCCCTCGAAGACGAGAAAGCTGCCGTCGGAGCCGAATCGCGGTGCTCCCTCATAGGCGGGATGGTCGGTCACTTGCCGCACGTTACCGCCGTCTGCATCCATCACGTAGATGTCCCCGGACCCGGCCCGCTCCGAAGAGAAGGCGATCCTGCTACCGTCCGGTGACCACGCTGGGTTCTGGTCAGCGGCGGGGTGTTGCGTCAAGCGCTTCAGCCCGGACCCATCGGCCTCCACTCGATAGATGTCCCAAGCGCCGTCTCGGTCCGACTGGAAGACGAGTGTCCCGCGATAGCGAGCCTCCGCCGCGGGCAGCGCCGGTTCGAGCTCCGGGGGTGCAGCCGTATTTTCCGAATCACAGGCGATCGCCACCCCTACAGCGACAACAAGCGACGACGTCCAGGATGCGAGACGGGAAGCGCTCAGCCCCTCAACTCCGTCGAGAGGACGTTGAGCTGAAACAGCTCGAGGTTCTTCATCGTTTTCTTGAAGAAGCCAGTAAAGTCGAGCGCGTCCGCGTTTTGCTCGAGCATGACGAGCGTCTCCTTGCCCGGTTCGACTTCCACCGAGAACGAGCGCGACACGACGTCGATCCAGCGTATCAGCGTCCTGTCTCCGTCGTTGATCTCGTAGAGCAAGCGGACGAGCTGCCGCCCCGACGAAACCTCCGGCGGAAGACCCACCGTGAAGAGCACTCGACCATCCTCCGCCTTGTCGACGCGGCACTCGAAGTTCTCGAGAGCCTGAACGACTTGCGAATCGGTAGGAGAGAACGTGAAAGAGTTGTAGAGAATGCTTCCATCGACCGTGTCGGGTTTCTCGTCCATCAAAGTGCAGGCGCGAGCGCTCCCGATGTAGAGACGCAGGCGGATTCGCGTATCCGCGGGGCTGTCCGGAGGCGAGTCGAAGGCATACCAGAACGATCGTCCCGTAATATTCAGGGAGATGGCGCTTCGATCGGAAGAGGTGGGGCTTCGCGTCGGTGCCGGCGCCTCGGCTGTCTTGGGCGGCTCCGAACCGCCTTGATAGTCGATACGCGCGATGTCCTCCTTGGGAATCACGAGATTGCCGTAAGCGGTCTTCAATGTCACTGTCTTGTTATTGGCGGCCACGAGCGTCCCGTGGATTACATCGCCGTTGGTAAGGTGCAGCACTTCTGCTTGCGCCAACGAGGCGGCCAGGCCGATTGCCAACACGCCGAAAAACAAACCCTTCCTCTTGTTCATCGTCGCCATTGCGTCTTTCTTTTAGCCGTGAACATTATATCCCGTGGTAGCCTCTTCCACATGCCGTTGCGCCCTTCGATAGCCCTTGCGGCAAGCTTCACTTACTTCACCATCCTCGCCACCGCGATCGAGCTCTTTCGGCGCCGGTTCCGCCTGGCCCCCGACCTGAGTCGAAAGTCTCTGCATGTCGGGATCGGCCTGTGGTCGATCCCCACGATCTATGCTTTCTCAGACGCGCGATGGGCGGTCCTCCCCTACCTGCTCTGGGGGGCGTTTGCATACGTCTCCTATCGGTTCGATCTGCTTCGCGCGCTCGAGGACGAAGGGCCTAGCCTGGGCTCGGTTTTCTTCCCGTTATCGGTAGCCCTTCTCCTCGGTTTCTTCTGGGGGCAGCTCGTTCACGTCGCCATCGCCGGAATCATGGCAATGACTCTCGGAGATACTACCGCCGCGCTCGTGGGCCAACGCGCCGGAACTCGCAAGTATCGAGTCCTCGGACACGCCCGCTCGATGGAAGGCACTCTGGCGCTCTTCTTGGTGGCCAGCACCTCGATTGCCTGCACCCTCATCTTCGTCGCAGGCCTGGACCTACACCAAGCGGTTGCCTTTTCCCTGATCTCGGGAACGGTGGCGGCCTCAGTCGAGACCGCCTCGGTCTACGGAAGCGACAATCTCACCGTGCCGATCGTGACCGCGGCGACGCTCTTCGCCCTCATCAATACGAGCGCCCTGAATCAGTAGCGATCGACCTTGATACTCTGGGTCTCTTCGAGGGGGTCCGCAGCCAGGAGCACGGTGCCCTGGATCGGTAGCAGCGCCTGAAAGAAGCGCTCCTTGACCTCGAGAGCAACCTCGTAATACCCGTCGCTGTGGATCTGAAGGAGCTTCCCCTTCGCACCCTTGACGCCGAGAGCTTCGTTGTAAACGCGTATGTGGCTCTGGAGATCCATGGCGTGCCTTTCGTCCAAGTTTTTCGAATCGAGGGCTTTATAGGATTTATTGTAGGAAACCGCCGCGCCGATCGTCAACCCAACTTCGACAGGATCCGGCGAACAATCTCGATCCCCTGGTCGATCTCCTCCGTCTTGACGCTCAAAGACGGCCGGAAACGAATCGAGCGACTCCCACAGCCGAGGACGAGCATTCCATTTTCGAATGCCAGCTTCCGGAACCGATCCCGAGTCTCGCCATCGGCGAGATCGAAGGCGCACATGAGGCCGCGCCCCCTCACGTTCTCGACTTGCTCGGGATGATCGCTGCCCACCCTAGAGAGCTCGCGCAATAGATGCCCCCCGGTCTCCCTCGCGTTCTCGACGAGGCCTTCCGCCTCGATGATCCCGAGGTAGCGACCGAATCGCACCATATCCACGAGATTACCTCCCCACGTCGAATTGATGCGGGAGGACTCCCGAAATACATTCTTCTCGACTTCATCGATTCGGGGACCCGCGAGGATGCCACATACCTGGGTCTTCTTGCCGAAAGCCAGGATGTCGGGTTTCACGTCGTAATGTTGATAGGCCCACATCTTGCCGGTCAGCCCGACACCCGTCTGTACCTCGTCCAGGATGAACAGGAACTCGTGCTCATCGGCGAGGCCTCGCAGCTTCTTGAAGAATTCGGGTCGGAAGTGGTTGTCTCCCCCCTCTCCTTGGATCGTCTCGATGATGAGGCCCGCGATGTCGTCTGGATTGGAGGCGACGGCCTTCTCGATCTCCTCGACGGCCTTCTGTTCCTGCTTCTGGAGCTCTTCCAAGTGGTCTTCGAGCGGGAAGCGTATCTTCGGATTCACGATCCGCGGCCAATCGAACTTCGGAAAGTACATGATCTTCCGAGGATCCGCCGTATTGGTCAGAGAGAGCGTATAGCCCGTCCTGCCGTGAAATGCCTCGCGAAAGTGAATGATTTGCTGCCCTTTTTCGCCCTTGCCTCGCTCGAGGTTCTTCCGCACTTTCCAATCGAAGGCGGTTTTCAGCGCGTTCTCGACGGCCACCCCCCCGCCCGCAACCATGAAGAGATGCGGCAACTCCTCAGGAATCCCGACGCGGTCGAAGGTCTCGACAAACTGAGCCATCTCGATCGTATGAACGTCCGAGTTGCTGGGGTTGTGGATCGCGACGCTCGCGAGCCTCTCCCTGAAGGCAGGCTCATGCATCTTGGGATGATTGATGCCCACCGGCTGGGTGGCGAAGAACGAGAAGAAGTCGAGGAAGCGACGTCCGCTACGGCTGTCGTAAACGTACGAGCCCTGGCTTCGCGATAAATCGAAAACCAAGTCGAGGCCGTCTGCGAGCATGTGCTTAGCGAGTGTGCTGTGCACATCCGCGGGCTTCAGCGTCAACATGGGGTCTCTCCCAAGTAATTCGAGGCGGCCACTAGCGGCCCTCTACGCAAACGGGCGAATAATTAATGTTAGATGGGACTCGAAGTTTCGCCGCGGTCTCTCAGGTACCACCGTCAAGGTAAATGGCGGAAATCACGCGGCCGGGCTTAATCCTCATAGCCACCGACCACATTGTAGCATCGGTAAACGACTGCTCCCAAACCCCTTAGTTACCTTGACCGTGAAGCGCACCGCCCTTATAATCTTTTCTCCCTTGGTTTCTCTTGGATCGGGATCTTTCGTCCCCCTCTTGGATTCGGGGGGATTTCTATGAGCACATCAGAGGACTTCGGAGAACTCGATGACATTGGGTTCCTGCGGGAAGCCGATCTGTTCCAAGACATGCCCGAGGCCGTCATTCGAACCATCGTGACCCAGGGTCACGCCGTTCACTTCTCCACGGGCGAGATCATCGTCAAGAAGGGCGACCCGGGAGACAGCCTCTTCGTCATCAAATCGGGAGTGGTCGAAGTCTCCAATCCCGCCGACGGTCCGCCGCTCGCCTATCTCGGCCGTGGGGATTGTTTCGGGGAGCTCGCCCTGCTCACGAGCTCCGAGCGGACCGCGGATATCCGGGTGCCGCAGCAGGCGGAGCTTCTCGTCATTGATCGCCCCCTGTTCAACGATCTGATGACGAACCACACGGGTTTCGGAGCTCAGCTCGCGATCATTCTCGCCCAGCGGCTCGTCAAAACCCTCGAGGATCTTCCCGACAGCGAGAGCAAAAAGGAGCTTCAGGGCGACCTGGAATATTTCGACCTCGCCACCGTCGTGCAGACCCTCATCAGCTCCGCCCAAACCGGAGTCATGACGCTGTCGTCCGACAAGGTCGTCATGGCGCAGCTCTTTTTCCAGAGTGGAAACATCTACCGCGCGACCTACGCGCACCGCCGCGGTGACGAAGCCGTTCACCACCTGTTTCAAGCGCAGCCGCAAGGCGAGTTTCTCTTCCACAGCAAAGGCGCGGAAGACGTCGCGGACGGACCAGACCCCGGAATCACCGTGCCCGCGATGGCGCTGATGATGGACTCGGCCCGCCTTCAGGACGAGCTGAACATGCTCCTGGAGGAGCTCCCCGAGGACGGTACCATCCTCAGCCGCAACAGTGATAATTTGAGCTGGAGCGAGGACGAGGGACAATCGGACGCGCGACAGCTATGGGGCTGCCTACACTCCCCACTGTCCCTCGGTGAGCTCTTCGAGCGCGCGCATAGCTGCCACTACCACACGGCTCGCATCTTGGCCCGACTGGTTCAAACCGAGCAGGTGAAACCGTCGGTCGATTGAGGAAGACTCCCATGCAACCAGTCTTGCTCGCTTTCATGACGATTCTGGGGCTATCGAACGCAGCCCTCGTTTCCTCGCCAACCGGCTCCGCTGTTCCGGAGGGACTGGTCCTCGATATCCGAGTATTCGAAGCGAGAAGCGGGTCCCCGGACTTTCAGGCCATGGGGGATCTTTCCTTCTTCATCAAGACGGATGGCGGCGACGTGAGCGAGCGGCAGTGGCTCGCCACGATCGCATCAAAAGTTTCTGACTCTTTCCTCGCGTCTCTCGCTTTCGAGACTACGCCGACGCGAGACGGGCACGCGAGCTTCGGGCTCGTCAAACGGTCACGGAAGCTCGCCACCCGCGTCGACTTGACCGGATTCCTGGAGAGGGGCACGTTCGAAGCTCCAGTGACGGTGCGGCTTCAGCGGGGCAACAAGATCGGTCGAGAGTTTCAGAAGACCGTCGAGCTCCAGTTGGATCAGACGTCCGTGTTCAGTAGTCCCGACCTGGAGCTGTCCGCCAGTGAGTATCTTTCGCACCTGCGAGACTACGAGGACAGGGACCACCGAGGCGAGCTCTACGAACGGCTTCGTGCCTCTACGATATTCCTGATCATAGCGCTGACGCCCCGAATCGAAACCGACGGCGGTTCGAGCTCGGACGAGCGGACGACGCTCGTCTTGCCCGCCGACGTCGATCTCCCGGAGCTCGAGAGCCCCTACAACATTCCGCTCGTCGGCTCGATACTCCTTTACTTCGATGTCGATGCCTCCGGCACGCCCCAAGACATCACTATTGCGCGCTCCTCGCTGACGGAGGTCAATCCCCGCATCGTGGGCGAAGCTTCCACCTGGCGGTTTCCGGAAGCAGCAGGAGAGAAAGCTCGCCTCGTGCTCGAGCTACGGGCGGAGGCGACCGACCGCAGGCGCTGACTGTGCTACCTTAGCGGGTACCACGGGGAGACGATGGAAAAGACGCTATCGCCCGACCAGCTCGTGATGGTTACGATCCTCGTGAAGCTGGGCGTGATGGCGTCGATCGCGAGCCTGCTGAGTCGTTTCGGGGCCTTCAAACGACTTCTGTACAAGGCCGAGCTGTCGCTCAAAGAGAAGCTGATCTTCGCGCTTCTCTCCGGCATGCTGCTTTCGATTGGGGTCATCGTCCGCCTCCTTCTCAACTACGACGCAGCGGATCTCTCGCTGTCCGGGACGCTTCTCGTCGGACTTCTCACGGGTCCATTGACCGGCGCCGCAGTGGGGCTCATGGTGGGTGCTCCGGCGGCCTTCAACGGAGAGCTCCTCGCGCTGCCGCTCGGAGTCCTCTACGGAGTGAGCGGCGGTATCGTTCGAGAGCTCTGTCGGAAAGAGGACATCTGGAGCTTCTCTCCACTCATCTTCTTGAACCTCTATCGGATCGGCGAGACTGCGATTCGAGATCGCATCTTCGACTGGCAAATCGCAATCTTCGCGGTCACCGTGGGACTCGAGTCGCTTCGTATTTTCATCGGCTCCGAGCTCGCCCCGAGGATGGTTTTCCACCTGGTGTCGGCGAATCCCTGGGTGCTGCTCGCAGTCTACATCAGTACCCTGGCTTCGCTCGGCATTCCGCTCAAGATCTGGAACAACGTACGCCTCGAGCGCAAGCTTGCCGAGCAGGAAGTCCTGGTCATTCGGGCTCGGCTGCAGGCTCTGTCGAGCCAGATCAATCCTCACTTTCTTTTCAATACCCTGAATTCGATCACCTCGGCGACGAGAACCGATCCCGAGGTCGCTAGAAGGCTCATTCAAAAGCTCTCCACTATTCTGCGTAAGCTGCTTCAGGACCAAGAGAACTTCATTCCATTGAAAGAAGAGCTCGACTTCATCGACTCTTACTTGGATATCGAATCGGTTCGCTTCGGCCGCAGGAAGCTCGTGGTGGAGAAGGAACTGGACCCCGAGGCCCTCGATTCCTACGTTCCATCGATGATCGTCCAGCCACTCGTGGAGAACGCCGTCAAACACGGCATCGCCTCACGTCTCGAGGGTGGGCGCATCATCATCCGTGTCCGCCGAGGCATCGGAAGCGCAATCATCGAGATCGAGGACAACGGACACGGTTTTTCGCAACCGGGCGAGTCCAGCGAGGGGCATGGTATCGGTCTCAAGAACGTAAGCGAAAGACTGCAGGTGATCTACGGAGACCAATGCAAGCTCGAGCTCACGAGCGCGCCGGAGCACGGCACCATCGCGCGCGTCGTCATTCCCGACGTAGATATCTCGTTTCTGAGAGCGGGTTGAAACGATGCCGGTCCGCGCGTTGGTCGTCGACGACGAGCAGCTCGCGCGTGCGGAACTGTGCTACCTGCTGGAATCGTTCACGGAGATCGAAGTCGTCGGCCAGGCCGCGAACGGACTCGAAGCCGTGGAGCTCGTGGAGAAGCTCCGCCCCGACCTGTTGTTTCTAGACATCCAGATGCCGGGGCTCGACGGATTTCAGGTCGTACGCCAGCTTCTCGACAGCGGGCCCGTTCCGGAGCTCGTCTTCGTGACCGCCTACGATCAATATGCCATCAGGGCCTTCGAAGTGAGCGCCGTCGACTATCTGTTGAAACCGGTCGACAAATCCAGACTGCGCCAGGCGGTGAAGAAAGCGACGCAAACGAAGAAGACGGAGGCCCCGATTCAGGATCAGCTCGAGCGACTCGTGGGCGCGCTCGAGCGCGGAAGATCCTCGAAGAGACTCGTCGTCAAAATCGGCGAACGCATCATGCTCGTCGATACCCAGGACATCATCTACGCCATGGTCGAAGATGGCGTCGTGAGTATCGTAACCTTCCGGGTCAAGGGGACGTCGAACCTCCGAACTCTCGAGGAGCTGGCGGCCAGCTTGGACCCGGCCGTTTTTTGGCGGGTCCATCGCTCCTACCTCGTGAACCTCCTCCGCATCAAGGAGGTTATTCCGTGGTTCAACCGCACGATCCAGCTCAAGATGGCGGACCGCGCGGAATCCGAGATCCCCGTATCCCGTTCCCAAACCCGCCGGCTCAAGGAGCACTTGAACCTCTGAGTCGGCTAGCGAGAAACCAACCCGTAACCCATGTCGTGCGTCGGGAGTATCACACCGTTTTCCCGGACGTAGCTGTCCCAGCTCGAAAGAAGCTCCTGGAGCTTGTCAGGATGCTCCTTCGACAAGTCGCGAGACTCACCGGGGTCTCGCGCAACGTCGTAGAGGCAAAAGGACTCGCTCCCGTAGGGCTCGTAGACGGCCACGATCTTCCAACCGTCCTTTTCGATCGCTCGACGGCCGAATAGCTCCCATCCCATCGCGTAGCCCGCCGCGTGGATCGTCTCGGAGTCGCCGGAGAGCAGGGGTACCCACGACTCCCCTTGCATGGCGGCCACCTCGCGGCCCCGGTATGTGCTCGGGTGCTCAACTCCCGCGAGATCGAGGAGCGTCGGGGCCACGTCTTTCACGGAGGCAAAGCTGTCGTTGCTCGCGCCGATAGACTCGCCGACATGTTTCACTATGGCGGGAACGCGCGTGCCCCCTTCGGTCGCAAAACCCTTGAAGAGACGAAACGGCGCCGTCTGCGCCTGAGCCCATCCTGCGTCCGTCCAAACATAGGAGCCGATCCGTCCCATGTTCTCGTAGCTGTTGTCGAAACGTTCCGGAAGCCATGTCTCGTTGTCATACATTTCACCGATTCGATTCCCCTCGGGGCCATTGTCGGAGAAAAACAGAATCACCGTGTTATCGTACTGTCCGCTCTCGCGAAGGTAGTCGAGCAGGCGGCCGATGCTCTCGTCGAGATGCTCCACCATCGCGGCATAGATCTCCATTCTGCGTGCCTCGATCTGCTTTTCCTCCTCCGACAACGCCTCCCAGGCTCGCACCCACCGAAGCCGCTCGGGCGTCGGTGTGCCGGCCGGAACGATGCCCTTCTCCACGAGGTTCTCGACTCTTCGTTCTCTCAGCACGTCGTAGCCCTCGTCGTAGACGCCTCGGTACCTGTCGAGGTAGTCGTCAGGGGCTTGGAGGGGCCAGTGCGGCGCCGTATAGGCTGCATAGACGAAAAAGGGCTTGGTGTCCGCCTCACTCTCACGAAGGTACTCGAGGATCTTATCGGTGTAGAAGCTCGTCGAGTAGAAGTCCTCAGGAATCGGGACCTCGCGACCACCTTCGACGTAGCGCGTTGAACCGCCTCTGAACAGCGGTGCTCCGTCGCCGAAGTGTCCGGCACCTCCGCTGAGGAGGGTGAAGGATTTCTCGAAACCACGGTTTTCAGGAAGCTGTTCGGGCGCTCCACCCAGATGCCACTTCCCTGCGATGTAGGTGTGGTACCCGCCGTCGCGAAGGAGCGACGCGATCGTGACGACCCGATCCGACAGGAAAGCCTCGTAGCCGGGCTGGCCCTTCTGGTTGTCGTCCTGATCACCGGCCATCGTGCCGAGTCCGGCGATATGCGCGTCGGTACCACTCAAGAGCATCGCGCGCGTGGGTGAACAGGTGGTGCCGACGTGAAAGTTGGTAAGAACTAGGCCTTCCGTCGCGAGGCTGTCGATATTTGGCGTCCGAATCTCGCTACCCAGCAGACCCAGGTCGCCGTAACCGAGATCATCCGCGACGAGAACCAGAAAGTTCGGACGCTCGTCGCTCGGAGGAGCCTCTGAGCCCTGACCGCAGCTCACGCTCAACAAGAGCAGGATATGGCCACGTCTCAAAGGATTCACCGCTCAAGGGGAGAGTGATGGGGTGGAGACGGAGTTCCCAACCAGAGGAAAGAGAGGTGCCACCCCGATCTTCCCCCTCGGATTATTTCAAAAGGAGGACACACACCCTTCCCATCTCCGTCCCCACTCCACAAGCGCGGGCACCTGGGCCAGCCGTGGTCGTCCCATGATCGCCTTTTGACTGTGGAGGAAGCCTACCCATATGCCCTATCCGTGTCAAGGAACTTTTTGAAGGAACTGCTAGAATGCGGGCTCCTGTTTCGAGAACGCTTGGATTTAGTGACTACGATCACCAACGTCGCGCTGCTGGTCTGCGTGGTCACTCTCTCTAGTGGCCTCCTCGCGCTCTACTTCCGTTCCCACAAGGCAGTCGTCTTCGCGTTCTGCTCGGGCGCGCTCATCGGCAGCGCCGTCATCTTCCTGCTCCCGGATGCACGGGAGCTCTTCGAGAGAAGTGAACCGCCCTTACCGCCCGCACTCTTGTGGCTCGTCTGCGCGCTCGGCTTTCTCTCCTTCTATCTGTTCGAGCTCGGATCGCACGCGGCGGGCTCGGCCCGTCTCGCCGGGCTCGGCGGCGCAATCGGCGTCGCGACTCACAGCTTTCTGGACGGCGTCGTGATCGGCCAGGGCTTTCAAGCCGGAGAAGAGACCGGAGTGGTGCTCGCCATCGCTGTGATGATGCACAAGCTCGCCGATGGCGTGAGCGCCGTCGGCATCATGCTCGGCACAGAGCACAGCGTTCGGCAGACTACCGTCATGCTCCTCGTGACCGCACTCGCTCCGGTCGCGGGGGTTCTGGCGCAGTCTTCCGTCGTGCTGCCGATGTCGCTGCTCGCACTGCTCTTGAGCTTGTTCGCGGGGATGCTTCTCTACCTCGGCGCCAATCGCCTGATTCCCCGGGCACGAAGCGCCAGCGCGTCCCCCTGGATTCCAGTTCTCTCCCTTGCCGGCGTCGCCTTCGTCTTTTTGGCTCATTTGTTGTCGCACTAGGGAATCTGATAAGAATCAACGTGCAGGGAGGCCCAAAACATGAGTCGATTTCGTTTCTTCTTGGCAATGCTTGCGGCGTCGCTCTTCATCGCCACTGGCGCAATGGCGCAGGAGACCGTCCTCGGAAAAATCGATTTTCCGAACTCCGGAGCTGCCGAGGCTCAGGACGCTTTCCTGAACGGCGTCCGCATGCTCCATAGCTTCTCGTGGGTCGATGCGGCAGAGCAGTTCCAGGAAGCCCAACGCATCGATCCCGACTTCGCCCTCGCCTACTGGGGCGAAGCCTTGAGCCATACGGGAGGTCACCATCTCTCTCCCCGCGAGCAGGACATCGGGGGCGCCCGTCGGGCTCTCCAAAAGCTCGGCAGGACACGCGACGAGAGGCTCTCGAAATCACCCAACGAGCGTGAGCGAGGCTACCTCAAGGCCGTCGAGCTCCTCTACGGCTCGGGATCTAACGCAGAAAGAGCTTTGGCCTATTCCGAAGCGATGGCAAAACTCTGCGAGCAGTATCCGGAGGATCTAGAGGCCGCGGCGTTCTACTCGATCTCCTTGATGCGCACGAAGATTCGCGGCACGGCGAGCCTGCGCGAGGACATGCAGGCCGGGGCCGGGGCGCAGGAGATTTTTCGAAAGAACCCGAACCACCCGGGTGCGGCGCATTACATCATCCACGCCTACGACGACCCGGTGCACGCGCCGATAGCGCTCTACGCCGCCCGCAAGTACGCGGAGATCGCGCCCGCGGCTGTGCACGCGCTCCATATGCCATCGCACATCTTCGTTCACCACGGCATGTGGGATTACTTGTCAAAGTCGAACGAAGCCTCCTATCAAGCTTCGGTCGACTGGGCGAAACGCAAGGGTCTGTCCCCCACAAGGCATTCTTTCCACTCCCTGTACTGGCTCCAATACGCCTACCTGCAGCAGGGCCGCTATGATGACGCCCAGACACAAGTCGAAGAGCTCAGATCCATCGCCAAGCGGGACGATGCCAGGCGCGCTGACAAAGAACGGCTCCTGCGCATGGAGGCCCTTCAAACCGTCGAGACCGAGCGCTGGAACGTCGGGGACGTCGATGGAATTCTGGCGCAGATTCAAGGCAGCGGGCAGATCGACGAGCGAACCGCCGGAGCGGTGCTCTTCGCCAGCGGGATGAGCGCCGCGCGCATGGACGATCTCCCGACCGCCGAGAAAGCTACGAGCGGCTTGAAGGATCTGCACGCGAAGATGAGTGACGGGGACGACCGCAATCAGGTCGGTGTCATGTGGAAAGAGATGGAAGGGTTGGTCGTATCGGCCAAGGGCCGGCCCGAGGAGGCTCTGGCCTCACTCGACGAAGCTATGGAGATCGCCGAGTCGATGGAGCCGCCGTCCGGTCCTCCTGGCGAGAATGCCACCGACTCCCCCGTGAAACCGTCGCACGAGCTCGCGGGAGAGATCGTGCTGTCGCATGGCAAACACGCGGAGGCCCTCGCTCTGTTCGAGCGGTCTCTGCTCCGAACTCCGAACCGAGTTCGCTCGCTCCTCGGCGCGGCGCGTGCGTCCAAGGGCATCGGGCTCGCGAGTCTCGCGCAGCGATACTACGACGCCGTGGCGCACACGGCGGGCGCCGGTCCTGACGTGCCCGGAATACGTGAAGCGACGGAGTTCCTGCAGCTGACGACGAGCGAAGACCACTAATCCTCGTTCCGCCCGATGGCGCTTAGTCCGAGCCTTCTCGCCCGCGTCGAGCGGTTCCTCCGGCAGGAGGTAGACGCGGCGGATCGCGCGGAGCTCGAGAAGCTGCTCGCTGCGGGGCGGATGGGCGACGACGGCGCGACGGCGGAGCTCGCAGGGCGTTTTGTAGGGCCTTTGTCCTTCGGAACCGCCGGCATCCGAGGAGTCCTCGGTGCCGGCGAGAGCCGGATGAACCGCAGCCTCGTGCTACGCGTTACCTACGGCCTAGGGACCTACCTGCTGGAGGAGGTGCCTGATGTTGCGACGAGCGGCGTCGCCATCGCCCGTGACGGGCGAAAGCGCTCCGACGTCTTTCAAGAAGACGCCGCGGCAACGTTGAACGCCCTCGGCATACCCGTCCACTGGATCGACGGGCCCGAGCCGACCCCGCTGCTCGCATTCACGGTCGGCCACGTCGGCGCGGCCGCCGGGATCGTCATCACGGCCTCGCACAATCCGCCCGCCTATAACGGCTACAAAGTCTACTGGGGCAACGGCGCGCAGATCGTGCCTCCCATCGACGAGGGGATCGCGAAGCGAATCGAAGCCGCTCCGGGGGCGAGGGAGGTCCCTCGGGAGGTCGGTCGCTACCGCGTGCTCACCGACGTCAAGGAAACGTACCTTCGGGCGGTCGGCGCGCTCGCCTCGGTTCCCGATATCGACGCCGGTGACATCCGGATCGCTTACACGGCCCTCCACGGAGTCGGCCAGCCTCTGTTCCTGGAGGCGATGCGGCGGCGCGGCTTTCGGCATCTCTTCCCCGTCGACGAACAAGCTACGCCGGATCCCGAGTTCTCAACGGTCGCCTTCCCCAACCCAGAGGAACCTGGCGCCCTCGACTTGGCGCTCGACGTGGCGAGGGCGAACGACTGCGACCTCGTGCTCGCGAACGACCCGGACGCAGACCGCCTCGGCGTCGCCGTACGTGGACGGCAAGGAGACTACACGGTCCTCAACGGCAACGAGATTGGGGCTCTCCTCGCGGAGCACGTTTTGTCCCATACCCGGGAGCCGAATCCGCTCGTCGTCTCGAGCGTCGTCTCTTCTCGCTTGCTCTCGAGAATGGCCGAGGCGCGCGGCGTCCGCTATCTGGACACCCTGACCGGTTTCAAGTGGATCGAGAACGAAGCCATGCGCGTGGAAAAAGAGGAAGGGTGCCGCTTCGTCTTCGGTTACGAGGAGGCCCTGGGCTACGCCCTGGGCACGGCGGTGCGAGACAAGGACGGGATCAGCGCGGGTCTCGTCCTGGCAGAGATGGCGGCCGGTCTCGACTCGCGAAACGAAACGCTGCTCGACGCGCTCGCCTTCCTGCGCCAACGGCACGGGCACTTCGTGAGCCGGCAGATCTCGATCACGGCCGAAGCTGCCTCCGGTGCGATGACGCGACTTCGTGAAGTGGGTCCCGGCCGCCTCGGTACGGAGACGGTGAGCGAAATCCACGATCTCGTCGAAGGCAACGTGCTGCTCTTCGACCTAGCGGACGGCGGCCGCGTCGCGGCGAGACCAAGCGGCACCGAGCCCAAGATCAAGTTCTACCTCGAGGTCGTGGCGACGGGGAACCAGGCGGAAACTGACGGGCGCCTACAGGCAGTCGGGCGCGACGTCTTGGAAGCCGCCGGGCTCGCGTGAAGATGAGGTATCTTGGTGCCATGAACGACAAGCCGACCCTGGTCGCCACCGCGAGCGGCGAGATCGAAGCCCAGCAGATCAAGGCGTTTCTGGAATCCAACGGCATCCCCTGCACGTTCTTCGGCGAATCGCTCCGCAAGACCCACGGCCTGACGCTGGATGGCCTTGGTCGCGTCGAGATCCACGCAGCCGAGGAAGACGTCCCCCGCGCCAAAGAGCTGCTCCAGGCCGCGGATGCCGGCGAGCTGTCGCTGGCCGAAGACGAGGACCCTGAACCGGGGGTCAGTCCTTAACAACTTGACTTTAGTGTTACCAAAAGTAACGCCGATGTTACCGATCTACCCAGTTGAGTCAAGTTGTTAAGGACTGACCCCAACTAGTCTCTGAACTCGAGGATGACGCCGCCGGCGCGCTCGGGCCTCACCCACACACCGCCCTCAGATTCGTGTGGCGTGATCTCGTTCTCCTCGAGGTAGGCCTTCGTTTCGTCCAGGGCGCAGACGGTCAGAGCGACGACAGCCACGCAAGGCACCGCGGGCAGGACCGCCTCCCGGTACACTTCGGCGATTTCCGAGGGGGCGGCGATGCGCACCTCACCCTCGTCCAACGAAAAGGAATAGCCGCTTTCCGCCTCCGAACAAGACCGGCCGGTCAGACGCCCGAATCGCTCCGCAGTCGCCTCGGGCTCGTCGGAACAAATGGTGATTCCCGAGAGCGCGGTCACTCGATTCGGGTGAACGAGGAGGTCCTTTTGCCACAGCACATTCGGAGTAGCGTGCTCCGATGAAAAGCAGCTCCGCCTCGGGAAACGCACCCTCCTCCAGTTGTACCACTCGAAACAGCCCCTCTTTCGTTCCCTTTCCATACGGCACGTCGCGCCCAATCTCGAGGGGCTCGATGAGCTGGGGGACCTTCTCGCGGTTGGTCTCGTAGAACTTTTCCGCACTCTCGCAGCCGAGCGCCACCATACGGACGCCGTGAAACCGATCGAGCAGGACGCGAAAGTGCTCGTGATAACGACCCGGGTCCGTGATCCCGAGGATCTCGAGGTAGCCCTGCCGGAACATGGCGCAGTGGTTGCCCGAGCCCCAGATCTCGACCGGACCATCGGGTGGTACCTTTCCTTTGTGCGAGCTCTCCGGAGTGAGCTGAAAGCCGAGCCGCTCGTAGTCCTGCTTCGAGGCCTCCAGACCGGGTGTTACGAGAGCAATGTGATCCAAAGTCAGTGAGCTCTCTCTGCTCATCCACGCCTCCCCACGTTACCTTTTATCACGACCTCGTCCTCTCCTCTGAATCGCTCACCGGAGAGCACTTGAACATCCTACCGTGTAGTCGTTACATTACGTTCCACTACTCCCGGGAGGGACGCCTTCATGGATACTCCTGGAAATGACGCACCTCACGGATCGTTTTGGCTGGGCGTCGGAGCTTTCTGGAGCTCTCGCGTGGTTCAACAATTGAAGGCACCTCTTCCCGCGAACGAGACCGAGCGCCTCAAGGCGCTCGCGAGCTACGCTGTCCTCGATACGCCCCCCGAGCAAGGCTTCGACGATCTGACGATGCTCGCGGCCCACATCTGCGATGTCCCCATCGCCGTCATTACCCTCATCGATGAGCATCGACAGTGGATCAAGGCCTCGGTGGGAGTAACAGCCCGAGCCACTCCAAGAGAGCGATCGTTTTGCGCGCATGCCATTCTCTCGCCGGACGTCATGGTCGTTCCCGATATGCGCCGGGACGACAGGTTTCACGACCATCCCCTCGTCGTCGGAGCGCCCGGCATCGCCTTCTACGCGGGCGCCCCCCTCGTCACGAGCACGGGTCTCGCCCTCGGCACGCTCTACGTTGCCGATCGCAAGCCGCGTGAGATCACCAACGAGCAGACCGCCCTACTGCAGGCTCTCTCTCGACAAGTCGTGAGCCTCCTCGAAGAACGCAAGAAGCTTCACGCGCTCGAACGAGCCATGACTGAGAGGGATCAGGTCAAGGAGGAGCTCGACCGCTTCTTCCAGCTTTCGAATCGCAACCACGCGGAAGAAGCCCTGAAACGCTACGCCCGCGACCTCGAAGCGGCCAAACGGCACGAGGAAGAGAACGCAGCGCGTTTGAAGCAGGTCGTCGACGAGCTGAACCAGGCCAAACGTCAAGCCGAGGACGCCACCCTCGCCAAGAGCGAATTCCTCGCCAACATTAGCCATGAAATTCGAACCCCGATGAATGCCGTGATCGGCATGACCGAGCTTGCGCTCGCCACCGAATTGACCCCCGAACAAAGGGACTACCTCGCCACGGCCAAAGAATCCGCCGAATCACTCATGGGTCTGCTCAACGACATACTCGACTTCTCGAAGATCGAGGCCCGGAAGCTCGAGGTCGAACAAGTCCCCTTTTCTCTGAGGCGGACCGTCGGCGCGACGGCCAAGATCCTCGAGATGCGGGCGAGAGAGAAAGGTCTCGACCTGATTTGTCACGTGGACGACCAGCTCCCCGATCCCTTGGTCGGTGACCCCCGTCGTCTTCGACAGATTCTCGTCAACCTGATTGGCAATGCGCTGAAGTTCACTGACCAGGGTCACGTCTCCGTCGATATCGCCAAGGAAACGATCCAAGTCGACTCGGCAACCCTGCATGTCTCCGTCACAGATTCAGGCATCGGGATCGCCGAAGACAAGCAAGCTGCCATCTTCGAGGCCTTTTCACAGGCGGAGGCCAGCTCCTCGGGCTACGGCGGAACCGGACTCGGCCTCGCCATCTCTTCGCAACTCGTCTCGATGATGGGGGGCAGAATCTGGCTCGAGAGCGCCCCGAAGCAAGGGAGCACCTTCCATTTCACCGCTAGATTTGGACGTTCCACCAAGGACGCACTCGAGGAGGCGGACGCCGCGAGGGCGCTCGCGCCCGCGCCAAGGAGGACGCGGGGTGGCCTTCACCTGCTCATCGCCGAGGACAATCACGTCAATCGTGAGCTCGTCGTTCAGGTACTGAAGAAGGACGGCTACTCCATCGAGGTTGCTGCGAGCGGCCAGAAGGCACTCGAGCTGCTGCAGGCCCCGTCGCGCTTCGACATCGTGCTCATGGACGTGCGCATGCCCGAATTGAGCGGCATCGAGGTTACGAGGGGGATTCGCGAACGGGAGCGCGCGACGAAAGCCCATATACCGATCATCGCTCTCACGGCCCACTCGATGAACGAGGACCGGCTGCGTTGCTTCGAGGCGGGGATGGACGACTACATCTCGAAGCCCATCCGGCCCGATGAGCTCGTCGATACGATCGAGCGTGTCGCCGCACGATTTTCGTCGAAAAGCGCGGTGGAGCGAGCTCCAAGGCCAAATCTCTCTCGGAGGACACGCTGGATGCACGAAGGCTACTCGCGGGCGTTCGGGGAGATCGCGCCCTGCTCGCTGAGCTCATCGAGATCTTCAGAGGAGATTCCAAGACCATGCTGGAGGAAATAGAGGCGGCCATCGAGCAGAGGAACGCTGACGCCCTCGCCAGTGCCGTCCATGTGTTCCTCGGCTCGCTCGGGAACTTCGCCGCGAAAGGAGCTTCCGAGAAAGCGCGGGAACTCGAGCGAAAAGCGCGCCAGGGTGACCTGAACGAGTCCGGCATCCTATTCGCGAGTCTCGCGGAGGAGACCAAGAGACTGATCGAGACTTTGGACCTCATTGACACCGGCCAGGGCAAAGATGGAACGGAAGAGATCATTGGCTAAAGTTCTCTTGGTAGAAGACGAGCGCGTCACCCGACGAAGAATCCAGAAAGTCATGGAGGAGGATGGACACAACGTCGTGACGGCGACCAACGGGTCCGAGGCGCTCGAGAAGCTTTCCAGGTCCAGCTTCGACGTCGTACTTCTCGACGTCTGGATGCCTGAAATGAACGGCCTCGAGCTGCTCAACGAGCTCAAGGAGCGCTTTTCATCGCGCCCCAAAGTCGTGGTGATCACCGCCGATGACACGCCGCAGACACTCTTGGACGCCGTGAAGGGCGAGGCCTATCAGCTGGTGACCAAGCCGATCCAACCGGAACAGCTCCTCTCCGTGATCGACAAGGCCGCGCGCGATGCGAGCGCCGTACCGCCGATTCGAGTGATCTCCGCCAAAGCGCACTGGATCGAGCTCGCGGTGCCTTGCGATCGGGACACTGTCGAGCGAATCCAGAGCTTTCTCTCGAGACTCGACGCCCGCCTCGACGAATCGGTTCGCGAGGCTATCGGACGCGTGTTTCGCGAGATGCTGTTGAACGCGGTGGAGTGGGGCGGAAAGCTCGACCCCACGCGAGAAGTCCGCGTCACCTATCTCCGTGCTAAACGCATGACCCTATATCGCATCGCCGACCCTGGGGAGGGTTTCCGCCTCGAGGATCTAGACCATGCCGCGGTCGCGAATCCGGACGATCCGGTGAGCCACGTCCTCGCGCGCGAAAAGAAGGGGCTCCGACCCGGCGGTTTCGGGATCATGATGTCCCAATCCCTCGCGGACGAATTGCTCTACAACGAAGCCCAGAACGAAGTCGTGTTCGTGAAGTATCTCGACAAGTGAGTGGTCTCAGAGAATGTCGTTGAGCTTGAGACCTCGGGCTCGCAAATAGCTCATGAGCCCCTTTTTGTCGATGGTGCGGAGGGCTCGCGTCGACAGCTTGATACGGATGGTGCGGTCGAGCTCGGGCACATAAATGCGCTTCCACTGAAGGTTCGGGTTTTGGACCCGCCGGGTCTTGTTGTGGGCGTGGGAGACGTTGTTCCCCGCCATGGGGCCCTTACCGGTAATCTTGCACTTACGCGACATGCCTCGTAACTCCTGATATTCGACTGGCTCTTTCTCGAGCCCAGCAAACGCACTAGTGTACGTTCCTTTGCGGAGGCGTGCAAGTGTTCCCGAGCACGCGGCGCAATTATTTGATTTCAAAAGAGTTATACTCTACGCCAGCCACCTGGAGGAGGAACCATGTTTGGACTGAAGGCTCATGACAGGAAAGATGACGAGCGAGACCTCGGATTTGGCTCCCTCGTCGCCTCGCGGTCGACCTCACGACTGCTCAACCGGAACGGCACCTTCAATACGAAGCGGGAGGGACTCGGGCCTCTGGCATCGCTCCATCTCTACGACGCACTTCTCACGATGCGCTGGTCGAGGTTTCTCCTGCTCGTCGCGACGACCTACCTGCTCACGAACTCCGTCTTGAGTCAAGCCCATTCTTAGTTGAAACTCTCCACGGCTCACGTTTAAGCGACCTTCTTCTTCGATACGGTTGATGTCTTCGCCTCGATCTTCAGTTCCCGCTTGAGAGCTTCGCGAAGCTTGGGAAGATGGCGGTAGCCCACCACCTTCCTCAAGCGCGGTTCGATGTCTACGGGCGCCGTTGCCAACCAGCGCTGGCGTTGGCTCGAGTTCTTCCAGTGGTCGACCTTCGCGCAGCGTTCCTCGACGAGAGCATTGACGGACTCAAGGCAGTTCGTCGTCTTGAACGAACGGCCCAGCACCGCGTGTACGCCGAGTCGATGCAACGTCAGCGTCTCCTCAAGGCCTTCCTCCAGGCTGCCAGCTGCGGATTGGTTCCGCTCTTCTAACTCACCGTGGAGTTGCTCGAGCGCAGTGAGGGCCTCTTCGTACTCCGGCCTGTTGTAGGCCCACTGGAGCCGCTTGCGCCATGACGCCTGCTCGCCCTTGGACAGGTAGCTCACTACGTTTTCACGTTTGTGCCACTGGCAGCGTTGTATCAGGGCCCGCTTACGGAATGCCTTCTTGACTGCCGCTTGGAGACCCTTGCCGACGTCGATGATCACCAGCAGACCCTGGGAGATATCGAGTCCCCGCTCGAGCAGTGAACGCAGGAACGGCGTCAACACCTGCGCGTTCTCCGTGTCCGTCTCCACGAAGCCCAAGAAGCGGTTTTCCCCGCAAAGCGTGATGCCCAGAGCCACGACCATCGTTGCCTCGGCGAATGTCTTCCCATCCAGAAACAGCGCCACCACATCCTCGCCGGTCAGATCTCGTTCCTGCATCTCCCGCAGCTTCGCAGCGCTCGCTTGCACGAACCCTCGGGACACCGTTGAGCTCGACAGCCCGATGGCGCCCGGAATCGCTTCCGCTGCCGCCTCGTAGTTGCGACAAGAGATTCCGTAGAGAACTCGTTTCAGCAGAAGATCATTCACCTCACCGCCGTGGCTCACCGCCTCGTAGCAGCGAAGCGGAATCTCTCCTCCCTCGATGCTCCGAACCCGTGGCACACGGATCGGTACTCGCTGGCCGCCAAGCCCTACCGTGCCCGGGTTGCTTCCGTGACGGCGACCGCGCTCCAGCTCGTCCTTGCGAGAGTATCGCTCTCCCGCCAACGCCTTCACTTCGTCGTCGAGCAACTCGTGAACGTGCATTAGACCAAGGGGGACCAACGAACGGATCATCTCTACCTTGGCGTCCAGCGCGAGTTCCCCGTAATCCTCGTGCCTCACCATCTCGACCTCACCCAAACGACGCGACTTCTTGCGTTTCTTGACCGAACGTAGCAGACTTCCCATCTCGGCTCCTTTCTTCGCGGCTTGATTTCGTTTTGTCCAACGCCATCAAACCACGGGGTTTGGAGCCGTTTCAATTCCCAACTAAGATTGGCACACTTTCTCCGTCTTCGCCGTCACCTATGTAGCTTTGGGGCCGGAGGCGCTCTCGGGTCCCCCGGCCACGACATTGGGAGAGCATCTCCTGCGAGCTTTCTTCTTCAGCGTGCACACGCTCTCCACAATCGGCTACGGCCACATCGTCGCCCAGACGCTCACCGCGAACGTCGTCACGACGGTCGAGTCCGTCTTCGGCCTCATCGGAATCGCGCTGACGACCGGCCTCGTCTTCGCCCGTTTCTCGCGGCCCACGGCAAAGATCCTCTTCAGCAACAACGCCCTCGTCGCCCCCTATCGCGGGAGTCGAGGGCTGATGTTCCGCATCGCCAACCAACGAAGCACTCAGATTATCGAGCTCCAGGCTCAGGTCGCCTTCAGCCGGATGGAGCGAGAGAACGGTCGTCGGGTTCGGCGTTTCTATCAACTGCCTCTCGAAAGAGAGAAGGTCGTTTTCTTTCCGCTCGCGTGGACCATCGTCCATCCGATCGACAAGAAGAGCCCGTTCGCAGACGTCACGAAAGCCGAGTGCGAGGACGCCGATGCGGAGATCCTCATATTGCTCAAGGGAATCGACGAGACCTTCTCGCAAGTCGTTCATACCCGCTCTTCCTTCAAAGCCGAAGAGCTCGTGTGGGAAGCGAAGTTCACTGACATCCATGTCAGGAACGAGAGCGACGACATCATCGGCATCGACCTCGGAAAGCTTTCAACCTACGAGCCGGTCGTGATGACGCGCCCAGTGTGACCACGAGAGAGAAGCGAGTCCTTCGTCTCATCCTTGTCGCGTTGACGTTCGCGGTAGGCGCCGCGCACGTCGCGACTTCGGGAACGCCCGTCTTCCCCGTCGACGACGCCTATATCACCGCTCACAACGCGGCCACCCTCACGAGTGGCGAGGAGCGTAACTTCCGGGATGTCCCCGCGGTCTTCGGCGCAACGTCTCCGGCCCACCTTCTGCTCGTGAGCGCGCTCGGTCTCGCAATGCCGATTCCCAACGCGCTCCTCGCAGCCGCCTGGATCGCAGTGCTCCTCTATGTGCTCGGACTCGCCGAGCTTTCGATCCGAACCGGCGCTAGCCTCGTACAAACGGCGCTGGTCGTTCTCGTCGGCCTCACCGCCGGACTCACGCTGCATCAACTCTTCAACGGGCTCGAGACGGGGCTCGCGATGGCTGGAGCGACTTGGGCACTGGCACTCTCGCTCGACCCCGGCGGTCGCCTTTGGCCTCGATTTCTTCTCTACTCGCAGCTTCCATTCCTTCGTCCCGAGCTCACCGCCCTGAGTGCCTTGCTCTTGGCGCGCGAGCTCGTCACCTCGTCTCCGCGATCGCTGGTGAGGCCGCTTGCCGTCTTCGTTCTGGGCGCCACGCCGTGGCTCCCCTGGTGCTTTCTCGCGACCGGCCTGACCTGGCCTTCCTCGATCGAAACCAAACGCTTGTACTTCGCCGACGGCTGCCGTCCCGCACGGAACAAGCTTGCCTCGCTTCGAGCGAACGGCAGCCGCTTCGTCTCTACACTGGGAATCGCGAGTGCGGGCTTCGCCATCGCGCTCGGCTCCGCGATAGGCCGAGTCGGTCTCGGCTTCGGCGTCTGCTTTCTCACGGCGTATTTCGTTTCGTTTCCCAGTGCTCTCGGCCACTACGAGCAACGCTACCTCTACGTGCTCGTGCCCATCGCCGTGGCTGGTTTCGCGAGCCTCGCGTCGTCAGAGAGGGTCGTCGTGAGACGGGTCGTGACAGGGCTTATGTGTGCCACACTCTTCCAGTCCTCGTGGCGAGTGCCGGAAACCCTCGCGCTGGCCCGGGAGAACCGAGACTTCACGCGAAACGAGCTCGTCGATCTCGTCGGTCTCAAGAACAAAACGAGCTCGGCGATGCACCGTGCCTATACCTGGCCGTCCTGCGGAGACCAGCGATACGCCGCTATCCATCGCACCGCCGTGAGAACTCTTCCCGACTATCTCATCGTGCTTCAGGGGTGGGACGCCATCTACGGCATCGTGACCGGGCTCTCCAGGACGGGTTGGAGGCTACACGAGCTCCGGGGTCCGATGAGTGACGAGCAAGGCGCCTATCACGTCTTCCGCCTCGAGCCTCCCAAGGGTTTGGTCCGATGAAGAAGCACGAATCCCACGATTTCGAGAGTAGAGAAGGCCGGAGCGCCCACGAGACTTAACCCTTTCCGAATCGACACCGCCGCCGATATAGTAGGCCGTCATCTTTGACACCCAAGGGTCGCATGACACTTAGAGACTGCACGAAAGGGGCGAAAGCAGGATGAAACCATGGGAACGACTCTGTGAGCCGAACGACGCCGTGCACGCGGCGAGACCCCCAACGATCTCGACAATAGGATTGGCGGCATGAACGCGGCCTGGGTCGCGATCCTGGGACTCGGGGCGATGTATTTCGGGTATCGCTATTACTCGAAGTTCATCGCCGAGCGCATCTACCGCCTCGACCCCGACTACGAGACTCCCTCCCACACGATGCAAGACGGGCTGGACTACGTGCCCACGAACCGTGTCGTCCTCTGGGGCCACCACTTCACGGCGGTGGCCGGAGCGGCCCCGATCATCGGACCGGGTATTGCCGTCATCTGGGGCTGGGCGCCCGCGTTCTTGTGGGTCGTCTTCGGCACGATTTTCTTCGCCGGCGTCCACGACTTCGGAGCGATTTGGGCGAGCATTCGAAACGACGCCAAGTCCATCGGGGCCCTCACCGGAGACGTCGTCGGCGAGCGCGCTCGGAACCTCTTCATGGTCGTCATCTTCCTGCTGCTACTCATGGTCAATGCCGTCTTCGCGGTGGCCATTGCCAACGCCTTGCAGGCGACGCCATCGAGCGTGATCCCAGCTTGGAGCGCCGTCGCGGTCGCTCTCGTCATCGGAGTTCTGATCTATCGACTTCACGTCAAGATCCTCTGGCCCACCGTCGTGGGCACCGTGATCCTCTATCTGGTGATCTACGTAGGCGAGCGAGTCCCGGTAACCCTTCCCGAGGACTTTCTCGGCCTCGGCCCCGCTCCGCAATGGATCCTGATTCTTTTCGTCTATGCGGGGATCGCATCGCTACTCCCGGTGTGGCTCCTTCTGCAGCCGCGGGACTATATCAACGGAATTCAGCTCTTCATCGGTCTCGGTCTGCTCTACGGTGCCGTGCTTCTGGCGCGTCCCGAGATCGTCGCCCCCGCCTTCAACTTCGATTTGCCCACGGGAACGCCACCGATCGCGCCGCTCTTGTTCGTTACGGTCGCCTGCGGCGCCGTTTCGGGTTTCCACGGGCTCGTGGGCTCGGGCACGACCTCCAAGCAGCTCGACAAGGAGACCGACGCCCGCTTCGTGGGCTATCTCGGCTCGGCTGGCGAGGGAGCGCTCGCCCTCATGGCGATCCTCGCCGCGACCGCGGGATTCGCCTCCAGGGAGGAGTGGCTTGGTGTCTATAGCCAATTCGGCGCTGGTGGCATCGCGGCCTTCGTGACGGGTGGGTCTCTCATCGTGACCAATGGCATCGGGATCTCGCGAGAGTTCGGGGCGACCCTACTCACCGTCATGGCGGTTCTTTTCGCGGGAACGACCATGGACGCGGGAGTGCGCCTCCAGCGCTATATCGTTCAGGAGTGGGGCACGATTTACAAAATCGCCCCTCTGCGCAACGGATACATAGCGACAGGGTTCGCCGTCGCGAGCTGTCTCGCGCTCGCCTTCGGTGCCGGCGGGGCTCAAGGAACAGGGGGCATGATCCTCTGGCCTCTGTTCGGGACGACGAACCAGATCCTGGCAGGCCTGACGCTGCTCGTCATCAGTGTCATTCTCGTCAAGCTGGGAAGGCCCTCGCGCTACACCCTGGTCCCGATGGTCTTCGTCACGACGATGGCGTTCCTCTCCGCGCTCTATCAGCTATGGGACTTGTTTCAGGGCGGCAACTATTTCCTTGCCGTTGTGGACGTCTTGATCATCATCGCGACGGTCTGGGTGATGCTCGAAGCGACCTCAGCTCTCGCGCGAGAACGCCGCCAGCGGGCGATCGTCGAGGCCGCTTCCGAGGAAGGATAGACTCGTCGGCAGATCGCGCACGAGAATACAAGAAGGAGAACTCTAAGAATGCGCAAAGCCTACATCGCTTGCATCATGGGACTGCTACTGGGAAGCGGCACCCTTTACTGCCAGGGGCCATTGGCGTCCTCTCTTTCGTTCAAGCTCGGAACGTTCGATCGGGACGGGCGTGAGTTCGTGGGCGCGGTCCTCGACGATTCGAGGGTCATCGACCTCGTGGAGGCCAATACGGCGCTTTCGGACTCCGAAAGCTGGAGCTCGCTCGACATGGCGTCCGACATGAGCTCGCTGATCGCCGGCTACGAGAGTGGTTTGGGTGGGCGCATCCGCCAGATCGTCGCAACCGCGCCATTAAGCGCGCCCTACGTCCACGCCCTGTCTTCGCTCGACGTCGAGCCTCCTATCAAGTATCCGCGCACGATTCTCAACGCGGCGGTGAACTACATGGCGCATGCGGAGGAAACCGGGACCATGTCAGCCTTCGAAGCGGCCGAGAATGCGCCTCCGCCGTTACCCGGACTCTGGGAGAGGAAAGAAGGAGACCCTCGGCACAACCCCTACTTCTTCCTGAAGCCGACGGCCGCCGTCATCGGCGATGGTGACGCGATCAAAATGCCTCTGAATCGAGAGATGCTCGACTGGGAGAGCGAGCTCGCCGTGGTGATCGGCAAGATGGCGAGCAGGGTGTCGATCGAGGAAGCAGGCGATTATATTTTCGGATATACGATCGAGCACGATGTTTCAGACCGCATGGGGCGTTCCGACGAAAGGCACGGGTCGGATTGGTTGATCGGGAAGGGACACGACACCTTTGCTCCCATGGGACCTTTCATCGTTCCGAAAGAGTTCATCACTGATCCGATGGATCTCGACATCAAGTTCACGCTCAACGACCAGGTCATGCAGGACTCCAACACTCGCAACATGATCCATAGCGTCTACGACCTCGTACACTTCGCCTCCAACATCATTACGCTGCAGCCCGGAGACGTCATCGCCACAGGAAGCCCTTCCGGTGTGGGCTCGGGCCGCACCCCCCCGATCTTCATGAAAAGAGGTGACAAGGCAACGTGTTGGATTGAGGGAATCGGAACGCTGACGAATCCGATCCAGTAAAACGAGGGTCTTAGGTCAGGGTCGCCCTCGCGCGGAGCGCCATAGAAGCCAGACGAGAGCCACAAATGGGAGGAGGGGGAAAAAGGGCTCGAGCGCACCGGCCCAGGCACTTCCGATGCCCTCGGGAGCCCGCGTCATGAGCACCGCGTATGCGGCGATCCCGACGCCAAGAAGGCCTTCGCCACCCACGAGGCCGGAGCCGAAGAGCACTCCGCGCTCGCGGCGCTCGTTCGCCTCGTCGGCATCAGCCGCCCGCTTTTCCATGATGAAACGCAGAAGGCCGCCGAGGAAGACCGGGGTCATGGTCGAAACGGGCAGATAGATTCCAACGGCAAAGGCGAGCGAGGGCAAATGCAGGAGCTCCGCGACGAGGGCGATGGCGGCGCCGATGCCGACGAGCCCAACGATGCGGGACGACACCGTTACGAAGAAGAACGCGAAGACGGCAACGAGAAGTGCGCCGACGATACGCAGGAGAGCCGTCTCCACGAATCCGAGAACGTGCGGCACGAGCGCGAGAAACACGACGACGACCCCCACTCCCGCGAGAACGTAGCTCAAGGAAAGGTCGCGATCGGTCCTCGGTACGTCACCCTCCCCTCGCGAGACACGATGTTTGATCTGCTCCCACCCCAGCTGGAAGGACTCGACCATCGTCGGAATCGACTTGATGAGCGTCATCAGCCCGCCCATCGCCACCGCGCCTGCGCCTACATAGCGCACGTAGCGTGTCCAGAGGCGACCGGGCGCCATGCCGCGGACAAGCTGTTCCGTTTCAGGGTACAGCGGCCTCGTCCAATCTTGACCGAGCCAGGCGAGAAGGCCGCCGCCCACCATCACCCCCGCGATGCGAGGTCCGAGGATGTAGCCGACCCCGAGGAGTGCTGGGCTCGTCTCGAGACCGAGCTGCGCTTTGGGCAGGACGGGAATGGCGGTCGAGACCTCACCGCGCCAGAGACGAAGGGCGCCCTGGAGGAATCGATAGACGGCACCGATACCGATGCCGAAGAATACTTCCCTCGCCTTGGACCCGCCGATCTCGCTCGCAACGAGGACCTCGGCGCAGGCCGTTCCTTCGGGATACGGGAGTCGTCCATGCTCGCCCCGCATGAGATAGCGTCGAAGTGGGACCATGAAGAGCACGCCGAGCAGCCCCCCCGCGAGGGCGATCGTCGTCATCTTTGCGAGGCTCGGTATCAGACCCCAGAGAAGGAGCGCTGGGAGCGTGAAGATGATGCCCGAAGCGAGGGACTACGAGGCGGAGCCAATCGTCTGGCTCATGTTGGCTTCGAGCAGACGACTCTGGCCGTCGGGTTTCCCCCGCCAGATAGCGAAACCGACAACGGTCAGAACCGCGACGGGGATCGACGTCGAAATCGTGAGCCCTACGCGAAGACCGAGATAGGCATTCGCCGCGCCGAAGAGGACTCCGAAGATCGCTCCCAGAACGACAGAACGAACCGTGATCTCGGGAGGCGAGTTAGAGGCACTTACATAAGGAGGGTAGTCTTCGCCCGGCACCTCCTGATATGCCTCGGGCGGAAAGCCCTTCGCCGCGGACGACTTCGAGCTCATCGTCCAAGAGCGGAGCGCCTTGCGGTTTGGTCAGCCATCAATCCTTGGCGTGATCCAAGTACTAGCTATCTTGCCCTGTTCTAACGCTTATCATATCCTGGTCAGGCGAATGAACATCCTCGGCATCTCGGCTTTCTATCACGACAGTGCGGCTTGCCTCGTTCGCGACGGTGACATCGTCGCGGCGGCCCAAGAAGAGCGTTTCACCAGGAAGAAACACGACTACTCCTTCCCAAAGCACGCGGTGGATTACTGCCTCGGTGAAGCAGGACTCAGGCCTGCCGAGCTGGACATCGTCGCGTTTTACGACAAGCCTCTGCTCAAGTTCGATCGCATCCTCGAGACCTATCTCGCTTACGCCCCTCGCGGCTACAAACTGTTCCTCAAGGGACTTCCCCTCTGGCTGAAGGAAAAGCTCCATACCCCGAGGGAGTTGGACCGCGGATTGAACGAACAGTATCGAGGACGCTATGTCTTCACCCGCCACCACGAGTCCCATGCCGCTAGTGCGTTCTTCCCTTCCCCGTTCGACAAGGCCGCAATTCTGACGCTCGACGGCGTCGGCGAGTGGACCACGGGAAGCATCGGCCTCGGCGAGGGGAATCAAACGCACCTTCTCAAGGAGCTCCGCTTTCCGCATTCGCTCGGGCTTCTTTACTCGGCTTTCACGTATTTCTGTGGTTTTCGCGTCAATAGCGGCGAGTACAAGCTCATGGGGCTTGCCCCCTATGGCGAGCCGAAATATGCCGCCGTCATCCGCGACAAGCTCATCGACTTGAAACCCGACGGCTCTTTCCGCATGGACATGTCGTACTTCGCCTTTTGTCACAAAGAGGTCATGACCTCGGACAAGATGGACGAGCTATTCGCCGGCCCGCCGAGAGCCATGGAGGGGCCACTAACGCAGCGCGAAATGGATATCGCTGCGTCCATCCAGGAAGTCACCGAAGAGATCATGCTCCGGGCGGCGTGTTACGCCCATGAACTGACGGGGCTCTCGAATCTAGTCATGGCCGGTGGAGTTGCTTTGAATTGCGTCGGGAACGGGAAAATCCTCAGAGAGGGTCCGTTCGAGAACCTGTGGATCCAGCCCGCAGCCGGCGACGCCGGCGGTGCACTCGGAGCGGCGCTCTTCGTTTGGTATCAGCTCATGCACAAAGAGCGCGTTCCGCTCGAAAAGGGCGACCGCCAGAAAGGCTCTCTTCTGGGACCTCACTATTCCGACGAGCGCATCCGGTCCTTTTTGGACGCGTCGGGCGCCGTCTACCGTTTTTTCGATGAGGAGGCTGACCTTGTCGCCGAGATCGCGAGGCTCATCGACTCAGAGCAGGTCGTCGGGCACATGGAGGGACGGATGGAGTTCGGGCCGCGGGCCCTCGGCAGCCGCTCCATCATCGGCGACGCTCGATCGGAAAAGATGCACTCGGTCATGAACCTGAAGATCAAATTTCGGGAGTCCTTCCGGCCGTTCGCTCCTTCGATCCTGCGTGAGAGAGTCGATGAGTACTTTGAGATGCGGCCAGATGAAGAGAGTCCCTATATGCTGCTCGTCGCTCCGGTGCGAAACGAGAAACGGCTTGCTCTGGGTGAGAACGGCGTCGGGGGACTCGACAAGCTCAAGCAGAAGCGATCCGTCGTTCCGGCCATAACGCATGTCGACTATTCGGCCCGCGTGCAAACGGTCGATGCTGACCGGTACCCCAGATTCCATCGAATCCTCGACAGCCTGAACGATCGGGCCCGTTGCCCCGTCGTGATCAACACGAGCTTCAACGTACGCGGCGAGCCCATCATCTGCACACCGGAAGATGCCTATCGCTGCTTCATGGCGACAAATATGGATGCTCTCGTGATCGACAACTGCCTGCTCTTGAAAGAAGAACAACCGAACGCGCAGCGACACGAAGCGGACGCGTACCTAGCGCAGTTTCAGCTCGACTAGACGCCATGCTTGCTCAGCTGCACCTGCAACCGACGACGAAACAACTGAGGCAGTTCGGCTTCATCGCCGTTGTCGCCTTCGCAGTTCTCGGCGGTGTCGTTCATTGGAAAGGCGGGTTATTCGGGCTCGATTTCGGCGAGTCGACAAAGGCCGTGACCTACGCGTTTTGGGTCGCAGGTGGGCTCTCGGCGCTCTTCTCCTTCGTTTGGCCTAAAGCGAATCGGCCGCTTTACACGATCCTGAGCCTCGTCGCATTTCCCATTGGCTGGGTCGTGTCTCACGCCGTCCTGGCGTTCCTATTCTTCGGCATCTTGACACCATTGGCGCTCTTGTTCCGGTTGATAGGCCGCGACTCGTTGGAGCGATCGTGGGAACCCAACCGAAAAAGTTACTGGGTGGATATGCGCCCACCCCGTGACAATCGCGACTATTTCCGGCAATTTTGATACAGGAACCCAAGAATGGAAGACCGAGACGACGATATCACCCAGCTCGCCAAAGAAGGCCGCCAGGGCCTTGTTTTCGAATTTTGGGACTTCTTGAAACACAACAAAAAGTGGTGGCTCCTCCCGATCATCATCGTGGTTTTGGCACTAGGAGCCCTCGTGTTCCTGAGCGGTAGCGGCGCGGCCCCGTTCATTTACACGCTCTTTTGATTCTCAGTTACTGGCGAAGGGCATGGCCTCGAGCGTCGCCCCCTGAAGCGCATTGAAAAGCAGCTTGTAGGTACCCCGTGGCTGGCCACGGAACTGAGGGCGAAAACCGAAGAGCACGATTTCGCCCCGACCGAGCTTCACCCGCACGAGCGCTCCCTTGCCGCCGATGGTGGCCTTCTCGCCGAGCGCCCAGCCGCTCATCAACAAGTCCTCCTCCGCATAAGTCGCGACAATCTCTATCGGTATCGTCGGAGCGGGCTTCGTGTCCTCCCGGCCCCCCTCGCGCTCCCGGCTGAGCTCCACCGTCTCGAACGCACGGCTCCTCACGAAGGAGGTCGCCACTTCGTCCCGCATACCCCAGGCGAGCGGATGGTTCGTGTCGATCTCGGCCCGAATGAGCGAGCCGGGGATGAAAAACTTCGTGGACGCGAGGCCGTCCGTCACGTTTCGCAGCGGAAGGCCGAACTGCTCGATCACGAAATCACTCGCGCCGTCGAGCACCACGAGCATTCCACCCTCCTCCACAAACCCTCGCAGGGCGAGAGCGCCCGCGAGGCCCATGCCCCCGACGTACTCTTCGGGCATCGTGCCGGGAAGGTGGCCGTTCAGAATGCGCTCTTTGTCCTGGTCGGGCAACACGATGACGTCGAGACCCGAGAGATCTTGGTTGCGCAGGTCCTCGTCATGAAGCGTCGTCAGATCGAAGCCGTAGTCTTCGACAAGCCAGCGCGTCCACCCTTCGTCCATGTTCGCGACCCAGGACCGGTATATGCCGACCTTGACCGGTCCGAGGGTGTGCATCACGACCCCCGGGCTTTCCGAGACGCCGTTGAACGACAGGCCGAGCTCGCGAGCCAGCGACTCGACGCGAGACTTCGTCCCGTCACGCTTTTCGACGAGAATCGTCCCTGCCTCGAAATCTGTGCCTTCCGATGAAAAGGCTTCACCCACCCAATGCACTCGATCTCCGGCCGCGAGGAGCCGGTTCACGGCTTCGACCGTGCGGTTCGGGCGGTGAGACAGCAGATAGCCGAAGCCGCCCTCCGTGACGACGCCCGGCGCCGGGACGACGAGGTCCCGGAGAGACTCCGCGTCCGCTTCGAAGGCCTCTTTGACTTTGGCAACCTCGACGCCCATCTGCATCGGAAGCGTCCAGCCCGCCAAATCGTAGGGAGGCTCGGGGGGGCCGTCCGGCGAAAGACGACGGTCGGGATAGTTTTGCTTTTCCAGCAGGTCGACGACGTAAGGCAGGAAGGACTGCGCTCCATAAATAATGTAGGAGCCGCTCGCGTGGCTCCCCGCCTCGGTCGTGAAGTCCCGGGCGGCGCGGTGGACCTCCACCCCTCCCATGAGAAGGACGTTCACGAGATTGTCGGCCTCCCCCGGATCCCACTGATCCGCCGGGAGGATGAAGGCGAAAGGCTCGCCGTCCTCTCCCGTCTCGATCGCGTCCCGCCCCATCCGATAGATGTCGAAGAGCCACTTCTCCTTGAGGTCGGCAGCGATATCCAAGACGCCCATCGAGGCCGTGAGGGTGTAGCGCACGGCGTCCGACAAACGAGACGAGCCGCCCTTCCAAGGGTAGGGATAGAAGACGTCCGTCGCGGAGGTCGAAGCCGCATTGCCTCGATCCTCGCCGACGAAATCGGGCATGCTGGTGGGATCGTAGTAGCGCGGTGTCGCAGAGGCGTGAGAGGTCTCCGTCAAGATGCCGATCATGTTGTGGAAGTAGGGAACGGTCCGCATCCCGCCGTTCCACCACATCGAATAGATCATGTCGGAGACGACGCCGGGCATCTTCTGCATGGCGAAGCGGTTCGCCATAGCCGTTCCCACGAGGTTGACTCCGGTAGTCACGCCGGGATGGATATTCGGATTCAGGGGGTCGGCGAAGGGCGGGAGGAAGATGCGGGCCCAGTTCGGAGCGGTCTGATGGTGGTTATAAACGATCTGCGGGTACCACTCTCGGTAGAGGACCTCGGTGACGGCGCGCGACTCAGGCATGTTGTTCATGAACCAATCGCGGTTGTTGTCGTGTCCGATGTAGTGGTGGTAGAGCTCGGGCGGCGACGTCGTCTCATAGGGCGTACCCACGTTGTTCTGGTACCAGCTCGCGACGATGTCGAGGCCATCGGGGTTCATGCTGGGCATCAGGAGCAGAATCACCCTGTCCCGGATCTTTTGCATCTCTTCGGATTCCTCGGTGACGAGCCGATGCGCGAGAAGCGGCATCATCTGGGAGGGCGCGACTTCGGAGGCGTGAAGACCGGCGTCGATCCAGACGATAGCCTTGCCGTTGCGCGCGTAGCTTCGAGCGGTCTCCTCGCCGATTTGCGCCCGGGCGAGCGCTTCGCTCATGGCGCGCCACTCGTCGAGGGTCTTGAGGTTCGCCTCGCTCGAGATCGAAAGCAATAGCAGCGGTTTGCCGAGTACCGAGCGGCCGATCTCCCGCAGCTGCAGCCTGCCGCTCGCCTGGTCCAAAGCGCGGTAGTACGACACGAGCTCGTCCCACTTCGCGAGCTTGTAGTCCGAGCCGGGCTCGAAACCCAGGTGATCGGCGGGGAGTGGTACCTGGGCGAGGGAAGAGCCCGGACCGAGAACGACAGCCAACAAACAGAGCCAGAAAGGTCGCATGTATGAAGTCCTCCGCGAATAGCGGCGATTCTACATCACGCACCCCATGTCAGCCGAACGGCGAGGAGGATGACGGGAATGACGATGAGGGTGAGGATGCCGCCGAGGCGGAAATAGTCCGAGAAGCGATAGCCACCGGGACCGTAGACCATCAGGTTCGTCTGATAGGCGATGGGTGTCAGAAACGAGACGGATGCGGCGACGGCGATCGCGATCGCGAAGGGGCGGACGTCTTCGCCCAGGGACGAAGCCGCCGAGACGCCAATGGGAAACATGAGCACCGCGGCGGCGTTGTTCGTAACGAGCGAGAGCAGAAGGATCGTGGTGAGGACCAAGCCGAACAAAACACCGGTCGTCCCAAAGCTCCCCAGGGCCCCGACGATGGTAGCCGCCAGGAACGCCGCGAGCCCGGAGGCTTCCATCGCAGCGCCGAGACCGAAGGCTGACGCGATGACGAGGATCACGTTGAGATCGACGGCTTGTCGAGCCTGGAACGGAGTCAGTACCCCCAAGGCGACGAGCAGGGCGGCACCGAACAGCGAGAGGTGGAGGATCGGCATGATCCCGAGAGCCGAGCCGAAAACGATGGCGGCAGCCACGGCCGCGACAATCCAGGCGCGTCGCGTCGTCGCCGGAGGCGCCGCTCCCAGGCTCGAGACGAGCAGAAAGTCATTTCGATCGCGCCAGCGGGCCCCGAATTCCGGGTCGGCGAGGATCAAGAGCGTATCTCCAACACGGAGCTTCACTTCGCCGAGCTTGGCCTCGACGCGTTGCCCCGCGCGATGGAGCGCGACCACGGCCGCCTGGTAGCGCGCGCGAAACGACGCATCCTTGAGAGTACGCCCCACGAGAGGCGAGACTTCGGATAGCACGGCCTCGAAAAACGTGTGGCGACCGACGTCCAGATCTTCCGCCTGAGCGAGCTCGGCGGAAACGAGACCCGGCATGGCTTGCAGATCGACGACGAGATCGACCTTGCCCACGAACGTCAGGCGATCCCCTCCATGAAGCACGCGGCTCGGCGTGACCGGTGCGATCATCTCGCCCTCTCGCACGATCTCGACGAGAAACACCCCCTGTAGATGTCTCAGACGGGCGCCCTCGACGCTCCGTCCATCGAGCGGTCCACCGCGCTCGACCAGCATGCTGACGACGAACTCGCGAAATTCCTCTTCGAGATCCTGGAGCACGGCACGACGCTCCGGGATCACAACGGGAGCTAGAAGCACGATGACCAGGAGCCCGACCGCCGCGACGGGCAGACCGACTTTCGAGATCTCGAACATGCCGAGCGGCGCGTGGCCATGAGCCTCGAGCAAGCCCGAGATCACGAGATTCGTCGAGGTTCCGATCGCGGTGAGCATGCCGCCCAGGATCGCGGCGAAAGACAACGGCATCAGATAACGGGACGGAGACTGCCCGCGTCTCTCGGCCCAGTCGCTCACCTGCGGTACGAGCATCGCGACGATAGGAGTGTTGTTCAAGAATGCCGATGCGAGGGTCGTAGGAACGACCAGTCTCGCGAGAGATCGCCGCCAGCTACGACCTGCGCCGAGTGTGGCTCTCACTAGCGGCTGGAGCGCGCCGGTCGTCTCGACGGCGCGCGCGATGACGTAGAGCGCCGCCACCGTGATGGGGGCGGGATTGCTGAAGCCCGAGAAGGCCTCCTCCGGCCCCACGACGCCGGTGACGAGCAGGACGATGACCGCGGAAAGAATCGTCGCCGGCGGGGGGAACAAGTCGCGGGCGAGAATGACAAGCGTCAAGACGAGAACGCCGACGGTGATCCACGCATCGACGTTCACGTACGAACCCGGCTCCATGCCAAGCGCAACGCGGAATGCTCCGTATCCTCACCCCACATCCCCGCCCTGCGCAGCGCGAAGGGATCTGTCGAAGCGTCGTTGGCTCCAGACACCGTCGTGACGGCGCAATCGTAGCCCTCCTCCGTGAGGATCCGGATCGTGGTCTCGTCGAAGTCCCCGGCGCGACCGTTGGGATAGGCGAAGCTCTTTACGGGCGTGCCGAGCTCGGATTCGATTCTCTCTTTCGATCCCCTGATCTGTCGCCTCGCCTCTTCGGCGCCGACGTGGCTCAAGATCGGATGGTCGAGGGTGTGGGAGCCGAAGTCGATGTCCGCCCTCGCCATCTCGCGCACGTCATCCCACCTGAGTTTCGCCCAACCCGCTTCGGGCTCATCACCGATCTCGAGCTCTTCGAGGATCGCGTCGACCATCGAGTCTCTCTCTCGAGGGCCCACACTCCGAACGCGCTCCAAAACCTTCATGAGCGCCGTCTGCCCGAGGTTCAACGTCTCGTCCTCGAAATACAGCTCGCGCTTGCTCGTACGGTGAAACGCGCGTCGAAGACCCGATCGTGCCAGATCAAACGCCCGTGATCGAGGGCGTCGGTCACCAGGAAGATGGTCGCCGGCAGACCGAGCTCGCGCAGGATCGGAAACGCATGTGTGAAATTGTCGCGATAGCCGTCGTCGAAGGTGATGGCGGCGACGTTCGGTGGAACGTCCTTCGCCTTGACCCGATCCATGAGCGTAACAAGCGGCAGCACCTCGAAGTGGCGACGAAGCGAATGCATCTGCCGTCGGAACAGCTCTACGCGCACTCCAGTGAAATACGGATGGGCGTCATCGTTGACGCGGTGATAAGTAAGCACGACGAAACGATTCGGCTTCGTCAGAGCCCGAAACCCGCGAGACAAGACCGCGCTCCTAGCCGCCCGGCTCGCGAGACCATTCAATGTTGTTTGCATCTTTCAGGCACTTAAACTCGGGATATCATCCTACAGCATCCATGCCTTTTCTAGACATCAGCCGGGAGCCTGAGCGAGCGGAGGCGATTTTCGTCTTTGCGGGACGCGAGGGGCGCAAACGCTCGGGCCTCCGCCTCTACCGGGAAGGGTGGGCACCTCGGCTGATCCTGAGCGTGGGACGGTTCGAGTGGCGTCGCTTTGAAGCCCTCGAACTCGAGAGCGACGGCGGTCTCGTCGAGATGGTCGAGGGGACCCCGCAGCGGCAACGGCACTTCTTCGTCAATGTGGAACCCGAGGCGACACGTTGCGATCGGGTCGCGATCGGCCGGCTCGGCACGCTCACGGAGGCGCGCGGCCTCGCTCAGGTAATCGAGAGGGACGGCCCTCGGAAGCTCCTCGTCGTCTCGTCACGCGCGCATCTCCCCCGCTGCCTCGTCGCACTAAGGGTTTTCATTTCGAAAAACGTCGAGCTCGTTCCCATCGCCTCGGCGGAAGGAGGCGATGAGGAAGCCGACCGTTTCGGGGCCCTGGAGGCCGTCAAACTCTTCGTCTACCGGGGCGTCGCCGTCACGAGCCGCCTCCGAGGCCATCGAAGGCTTGCGTGAGGGGCCATTTCCTGATATAAGCTCGCGGATTACCCCTTCCCAACCGGGGCTTCGAGGAGTGGGACATTAGTTACTCCACGGAGCACGGCGGGTGGCCTCTACCTCGGAGAGCCCCGCCGATGTTTTGTCGTGGAGACTCCCCGACGGCTTGGAGTTATTGCGTAAACATCATGAGATATTGCGCTCTCGTTGTGTTTCTGTGCGGCGCCCATCTCGCGATGGCAACGCCTTCAACCACCCAGACGGCCAATCGGCCCGCTCCGTCGCGGGACCCGAATCGCCTCCCCACCGACTACCGGATCGGCGCCGGGGACGTCCTTCGCATCATCACCTGGAAGGAAGCCGATTTCAGCGGCTCGTTTTTCGTCCGCTACGACGGGAAGATCACGATCCCCTTCGTGGGCGACGTTCCAGTGGCGGGACAGACGCCTTCAGCCTTGAGCACGAAGCTCGAGGAACGAATCGGACACTTCGTGGATCTCGCTCGGGTGACGGTCGCGATCGAGGAGCCGAACAGCGCACGGTTCTTCGTCCTGGGGAAGGTCGCACAACAAGGGGCATTCCCCTACACTAGCCCTATCCGGGTCGTCCAGGCACTAGCGCGCGCGGGAGGATTTCAGGAGTTTGCGAAGTTGAACCAAATCTTCGTCATTCGCGACGTGGGTGGTCAGCTCATCCACTTTCCCTTCAACTACGATGAACTGGTTGGCAAGAGGCAGCTAAGGGGGAACTTGGTTCTTCAGCCCGGAGATACCATCGTCGTTCCATGAGATGCGGTATGCCATGGCAACTATGATGGGGTTCACTCTCGCGACTCCGGCTTTGGCTCAAGAGCCGCCGAACGATTGCCTTGGTGCACAACTCCGATAGAGGCCGATAGCTCGCTTGGCCCCGACTCCCATCATCCGATCATCTCGCTATCAGGCATCCCGAGCGCCGTCACGGTGTTCAGAATCTTGCACCCGATCCTTGCCTCGACTCTCTGTGCCGCCAACCCTCTCGCTCGCATCGCTGAGCCCACGATAGCCTTGTAGCGATGGAACGTTGTCTCGACTTTGCTCCGGTTGCTGTAGCCCGATTCTGTGTGCCACTTTCGTTTGCCGAGCCGAGCTTGCGCTGCAATGTTGCGATTGCGCTGTCGGCTGCTCGCCGGCCCCGATGCGAGCTGGGCGCCCTTGCGCGGCGGTATCAGCACCCTCGGCGAGCGATGAGCGCTGTGATTCTCGATCGCCTCATAGACGCCGCTGGCGTCGTATGCGGTGTCAGCTCTGGCCGATGAGATGGGACTGTCGATCTGTCCGACAAGCGATGCAACCCGCGATGAATCGCGGGCTCTTTTGCTCGTCAGCTCGCCGGCGACGACTTCGCCAGTCTGCTCGTCGACACACAGATGGAGCTTGCGATAGTCCCTGCTCTTTGGTGCTCTGCGCAGCTGGCCGGCGTGGACAGCGAGACCGCTGCTGTCGATCAAGGTGTGCAACGGCGTCTTCTGCTTGTCTTGGTAGAAGGGGACCTTACCCAACTTCGCCTTGCGCCTCGAAATCGTGGTGTGATCGGGCACATCATTGTCTAGCTTCATCAGAGCGAACAACGATCGCAGCAATCCCTCGCTCTGCCTAGATGACAGATGAAACACCATGCCCAGGGTGACAGCCGTCTCGATGGCGTGGTTCGAGTACTTGCGTTGACGGCCCGGTTTCCTCCTCCTCGGCCGGGGCGCGTCCCAGTTCACAAGCTTGCCGGCGGTGAGCGAGATCCAGACGGTCAGGCTCCCACGGTTGCGTAGACCCGCCTCATATTCACGCCAATTCCTCACGCGATAGGCCTTCTTCACATACTTCCGCTGAGTGCGTTTGAAAATGCTCATGGGGAACCTCGAATCCGTGAGTACAGGACAATTGTGGACCGAGAATCGCGAGTTGTGCACCAAGGCAGGGGATGGACGACTCCATCCGAGCTCATCTCGCGCAGCACTTGTCGAAAGTCGACTAGTCCCTCGTACCGAAGGGCCACCGTCGGGTTCGCCCGAAATGATGACGGCGCGGCTCGCTTTTCCCGTCAGACGCCGGTCGCGATCGAGTAGGCCCAGTTCAGAACCAGGGCCGCGAGCGCGGAAACCCGAGCCCAGATCGGGAGTCGAGTCGGAATCGCTGGAGGCGTCCGTCCGAGCAGCGCCATGCCCAGGGAGACGAGTCCCCCGCCGATGACGACGATCCATCCCAAGGTCGGCAAGGGGTAGCGTGCGAGCGCCTCGACCACGTCGAGACGCGCCAGGGCAAGGGCGGCCCGGCCGGTTCCGCAGGTCGGACAGGCGAGCCCGGTGAGGCTCTTGAACAAACACGACCACAGGCCGTCGGCAAGACGAGGGGCGAGCGGTGAGAGCGCGATCAGGGCCACCGAAACCCCGCCCAACCAAAGGGCCATTTGGCGATTCATATTCCCGACTGAGCCACACCCGCGATGATGGCGCTCAGCATCGCGCCGAAAAAGATCGCCACGACTATGACGCAGGCACAACACAGGAGCAATGGTATCAGGACCGCGATCAGAGCCTTGCCCGTGGTCGTTCGATGTACGGTCGAGTATCCGACAACCGCCAGTACGATTGCCCAGATGAGGTAAACGAAGCTTCCCAGCAGGGGCAGGACGGTCGCGAGGCCCGCGATCTGCGAGTAGGCATAGACCTTCAGCGTCCCCTCGAAACCGGTAGGCGAGCTCTCGGTTGCGCCGACTACCATCAGGCACAGGTGATAGATGCCCGCGCCTAGGAACATGGCGATCACGACGAAGATCGGCGTGATGACCAGGGTTACCAAGACGGCAGCGACGCCCGGCTGTTGCCCGAAAGATTCGAATCCTTCGAGGCTTCCGAACAGGCTGCTGAAGGCGCTACCGAAGATGAGCTGCCAAATCTGCGCGAAGAAAACGCTCAGCCAGCCCAGTATGATCCCGAAGAGGATCGGGCTCGTGATGTCCCCGTCTCGCCGGAGCCGGGAAAAAGCATTCGACGGGTCCGTGACCAGAAGGCGGATGGTCTGGACCAGCGCCTCGATGATGCCGAGCCGGTCGCGCTCCTCCCAAGGGATCCTCGATTCCCCCTGGGGTGGCGCCGGGGGCCCGATCGCGGACGGGGGCGTATAGGGCGACGGTGGTGGCGAAGGCGGCGACGGCGGTGTCGTGCTCACCCCGCCATTCTATCGGATCATCGCACTCCCGTCCCGGCATCCGCGGTTTGGACCGCGGGAGTCCGCTCACAGCTGCCGCTGCACCGAAGGCGCATGTCGACCGGCTCGTATCGGACGTCGATCTTGTAGCGTAGTCGCGCCAGCTGCTTTTCCATGTCGAGCTCGACACTGTCGTTGGCCGTAAAGATGCCCCACGGCGTGACGGCGAGCTTGCCGACAAATTCCTCACCACTATCTCGAAGGCCCTCGACCCGCACGTCGCTCCGCACGGGAACGATCCGCTCGAGATCCGGATAGTATGTGAACTGAAAGATGCGCTTCGCGGGGAGCATGATCAAAGCCCGATCGCCCTCATAGAGGACCCCGTTGTTAAGGTGCTCGCAAAGCTCGAACTCCACGGGCACATAGATACTTCGCGTCAGCTTCACCCGCTTCTCGGCCGCTCGTGTCGACGAAGCGAAAGCGAATACGAGCGCAAAAGCGACGAGTGAGACCGGAAGGCGGCGGGCGGTTCTCTTCATGTCAAGCTCCCCAATCTCCGGAAGGTGGACTTCCGGCGTTCGTTTTATGCCTGGGACAGGAGCTATTAAGTTGTGCCGGGATCGATTGCCTTCTTAAGGAGCAAGAATGGTGCCAGCGCAGGAAACCGCTTTAAATCCTTTGATTAGGATGCGCCCAAGCGGCGGCTGGGGTGAAATTACCGTAGCGTGCCACAGAGTGTTACTACGATATAATCCCGAAGTGATTTTCGGCTGTTCCGGCAACGCCATCGACGAGCTCTGTATCAAGGTCTGCCCCTTTATCGAGGCCGGTCGCGACTGCGCCATGATTTGCTCACTACCGATTCCTGGCCCAAGGGTCCGACACGGCCGACCGCTCTCGCTTCTTCTCGGCGCTCTCGCGCTTCTCACGGCCTGCGGTAGCCCGCCCCCCCCGCCCAACGCCTACACGTTCATCGACCACGTTTCCGAGGCCGAGCGCGATTTCGACGAACAACATCTCCGCTCGTTACGCGGCGATGCGCGTCTCATCAGCCAAGTTACGCTCCAGCGAGAAACGAGACAGGCTCTCATCCCCCCCGTGCCATCGCGCCTCAGTTTCGACGTGGACTTGCCCGCGAAAGCCATCATGCGTTTTTCGAACGCCGTTTCGACACTCGGAGCCGAGGTCCAAGCGGCCCACGTCGACTTTCGGGTGCTTTTGAGCGACGAATCGGGCGAGACCGCTGTTTTCGAAGGCTCGGTGCTGCGACGTCAACCCAATCAGTGGCTCGACCGGGAAGTCGATCTCTCGCGTTGGAGCGGCTCGCGGGTTCGACTGACTCTCGAGACCCGGGCTCGAACCGCCGATGGCGGTGAGACGCTGCCCATACTCCCCTATTGGGCCAATCCAGTTGTCGTGAGCGGCGAACCCCTCCCGGCCACGAGACCGAATCTCATTCTCATTTCGCTCGACTGTCTTCGCGCCGATCACCTCGGTTCCTACGGCTACGAGCGCGACACGACACCGCGTCTCGACCAGCTCGCGAGCCGGTCGACAGTCTTCGAGACGGCGATCAGTGCATCCTCCTTCACGCATCCAACCCACATGACGATGCTCACGGGGCTGCCGCCCTCGATCCACGGCGTGAGTCGATGGCAGAAACCGGACAGCTCACTCAAGTACCTGCCAGAGCTCCTCTCGACTGCTGGCTATCGAACGAGTGGCATCGTTTCCGGACCGCTTCTGTCTCAGAGCTTTCGGTTCGAGAGGGGCTTTGACCGCTACCACTGGTTTCACGACACTACCCGCGCTAACGCTCTCGCCGAAGCTGCCCTCCAGATGCTCGAACGCGGCCGAGGACAGCCTCAGTTCCTCTTTCTTCATTTCTTCGACATCCACTGGCCGTATTGGCCCCCCGACGAGTTCAACACGATGTTCGGGTCGCGGGCGGAAGACGCTTCACGACTGCTCGAAAAAGTCCGGCATCAATACCCACCTGACAGTGACGAAGACATCCGCCATGTGATCGATCTCTACGATGGAGAGCTCGCCTATCTGGATCGCGAAGTCGGGCGTTTCATCGACGCGCTGCGGGATCGCGGGCTCTACGACAATACTCTTATCATCGTCACTGCCGACCACGGGGAAGCGTTCTTCGAGCATGGATTCTGGGAGCACGGGCAGACCCTCTATGAGGAGATGGTGCACGTGCCACTCATCATCAAGTGGCCCGCGATGGACCGGGCAGAGTGCATCGGAGCGCTCGTCAGCCAGTCCGACATTTTTCCGACGCTGCTCGAGGCCGCCGGAATCGAACCGAGAGGAGAGGGGCTGGCGTTATCGCGCTACCTTTCGGGCCCCTCCCCCGAGCCGCGCAAGGTCATAAGCGAAGTAACGTGGGACCCGCTCCCGACGCGACCCGCGTATATGGACGTCGCCTGGCGCGGTGAGCGGTACAAATACATCGCTCACTTCGAAGCGCCCACCGTGGACGCCCTCTATACTTCGGAGATCCAACATGACGAGCTCTACGACTTGAAGGACGATCCTGAGGAAAAACGCAACGTGCTCCAGGAGGTCCGTGCCGAAGCGCGCTCGGGCCGACGCGCCGTCCTCGACTATCTCGCTCGAGCTCACGCCCTACGTGCCCTCCGGAGGGGAGAAGACGTCACGCTCGACGACGAGCTTCTCGAAAGACTCCGCGCTCTCGGCTACGTCGGTCGGTAATCGAGGACTTTACTATTCGAAGAGCGACATCTGCCCGGAAGGTCGCGGACGACGGAACTCCGCCGTACTCAGCGGTGGCAGCGGACGGTCCAGTCCGTGCTTGCGAGCCGCCGTGCGGAAGCGTTGTTCGAGAAGCTCCGCGTAGGGTCCGGTTCCCTTCATTCTTTCCCCGAACCGAGGTCGGTAGAGAGCACCACCCCGGGTGTCACGGACGAGGTTCAGGACGTGTGTTGCTTTCGTCGGGTAATAGGTCTCGAGCCACTCGCGAAAGATGTCCTTCAGCTCGTGCGGCAACCTCAAGAGGATGTAGCTCGCCGACGAGGCGCCGGCGCTAGCGGCTTCTTTCAGGATCGATTCGAGCTCCGCGTCGTTGAGCGCGGGAATCATCGGTGACGCGAGCACCCCCACGGGGATCCCCGCGGCGTGAAGACGAGCGATCGTTTCCAGACGCTTTGCCGGAGTCGAGGCCCTCGGTTCCATGCGACGCGCGAGCTCGGGCTGAAGCGTCGTCAAGGAAACGAAGACACTCGTCAGTTTCCGTCGTGCCATGGAGGCGAGGAGATCGATATCTCTGAGCACGAGATTCGATTTTGTCACGATACTCAACGGGTGCGCGTGCTCTTCGAACACTTCGAGAATGCTGCGGGTGATACCGAGCTCTCTTTCCACAGGTTGATAGGGGTCAGTATTCGCTCCCAGCGCGATGGGCTCGCACTGGTAGCGGGACGCGAGGAATTCTTTTCGCAGCAGTTCCGCCGCCCAGGGTTTCGAGAAGATGCGGGTCTCGAAATCGAGACCGGGCGAGAGGCCAAGGTAAGCGTGGGTCGGCCTCGCGAAACAGTACACGCAGCCGTGCTCGCAGCCTCGATATGGGTTGATCGAGACGGAGAAGGGCACGTCGGGTGAATCGTTGCGAGCGAGAATCGAGCGGGACGCATCCGGGCTCACCACCGTCTCGATGCGGTCGCGTTCTTCGAGTGGGACGTATTCATACCGTTCGAACCGACCCATGGGGTTGCTGACGGCTCCCCGTCCTTTTCGCCTCACGTGGAATAAACTACTCCAATGAAGGAGTGGGACGCCATCGGCATCGGGCTCGTCGTCCGGGATATCAGTGTTCTCGTGGACCGCTATCCTGCGGCGGACGAGAAGCGCCGCGCGGAGGCGATCTGCGAATCAGGAGGCGGCCCCGTTCCAACGGCGCTCGTCACGCTCGCACGTTTCGGTCGCCGGACCGCCATATCCGCCCTCGTGGGGGATGACAGCGTAGGCCGATTCATTCTCGACGGTCTCGGAACCGAGAACGTCGACGCGACTGCTGTCGCGATGCGTGAGGGATTCGATTCGCAGACGAGCGTCATCATCGTCGAGAACGGCAGGCGGACGATTCTCGAGGCGCCCCTCGGCGTGGACTTTCCTCTGACCTGGGACGATGCAGCCAAGCTCCCGTTCGATCGCGCGGAGGCCCTCCTTATCGACGCGCGGGCGCCAGAGGTCCAGTTGAAGGCGGCCGCGATGGTTCGATCCGCGGGCGGGCTCGTCGTACTCGACTGTGGTCATCCTCGCGAAGGCGTCGACGACCTCCTCGGCAATACCGACATCGCCATCTTCTCGCACACCTATCCGAAGTCGCTCGGAGGTACGGATTACGAGGCTGAGTCGTTTCTTCGTGAGATCAGGGAGCGGCTCCCGAAGACCGGCCCTCGCGTGACCGGCGTGACCCTGGGCCACGAGGGTTGTGTGATCCTGGCTGACGAGGGCTTGGTCCGGGTTGGCCCCCACGCGGTCGAGACACTCGACACCACCGGCGCTGGCGACGTTTTTCACGGCGCCTACCTCCACGCCTTCCTGAAAACCGGGTCGCCCGCCGAAGCCGCCCGCTTCGCGAACGTCGCAGCGGCGCGCAAGTGCGAAGGGATGTCGGGGCGGGCTCCCCTTCCCCCCGAGCAGGAGCTGTGGGACGCCATCCAATATTGAGAGGCCTTTGCGAGCTGCCCCGAGAGCTCCCGGGCTCCACCCGCCCCTATATATAAGGGGTCTACGCGGATTCGTGTGGGTAAGTCCTGACGGAAAAACAGTGTAACTCATTGTGTGGAAAAGGTATCGAGTACTTCATCAGGTGCTGAAAAGTGGTCCATTTTTAGGATAGGCTAACCGAGTGAAAAATTCCCAGTCGATCCGCTCGCTGTTTGCGCTGCCAGGTTTCGTGGTGTGCCGGATTGAAGGGTCTATTCGGTGACCGATACGCCCGCGTCATCCAGCTCAAGAGGCGAAAAAACAGCTGTGTGCTCTTACTGTGGGCAACGGTGCCGGGGGCGCTATGACAAGCAAGTGTGCCGGGTCCGCGACCCGTCGTTGGCAGGCTGGCGGATCTATCTGGAATACGAGCGTTGGCGCGTCAACTGTCCTGGGTGCGGCGGTGTGCATGTAGAACACCTGGACTGGCTGGCGAACAACTCGCGCTACACCTAGCGTTTTGCGACGCATGTGGGCAAGCTGTGCCGGACAAGGCGGTGGCCGAGATGGAGCGTCTGCGCCTCCTAGTTGAAGGGGTCAACAACAAAATCCGTGTGCTGCAACGACGCGCCTACGGCTATCGCGACGAGGAATATCTCAAGCCGAAGATCGTGGCGGCATTCCTTCCGCCATTACCCAGAAATGCCGTCTTCAACCCACACGAATCCGCGTAGACCCTATATAAGGAGGTAGTGAACGAGCTCCAAGGGTGCGGGTGCTCGTTGGGTGCTACTTGCTCTCCGCCCGGCGGCGAGGGAGGGAGCGGCTCAGAGCGCGGCCCTTCCTGGCTTGGAGCCAACGAGGGCTATCTCGCCGATGCGGCCCGCGAGTTGCTCGAGCGGGCCGAGTCGGCGCACCATGAATTTCGGTCCGCGTCGTACCTCTCTAGTGCCCATTCGCCTCTTCGGCTCGTTCGCTCCCCTCGCTCGATGCATGTCGAGATGGAAGCATCGTGAGAGAGATTGACCGAGAACACGAAGACTTGCGTAGAGGTCCAGCTGCCGTCCTCTACGCGCCACAGTGCGAAGGTCTATGATCCGCCCATTCCCGATGATAGCGATCCGTTTCGTTACTTGCCACAACCGAAAGAAATTTGAACAAAAAAAAGGGGGGTGAACTGCTCACCCCCACTCTCGATACCCCTGAGGAAGTCGTTACTTCTTCTTTGCCTTCTTAGCCTTCTTCTTCGTGGCTTTCTTGGCTGCCTTTCTTTTCTTCGCCATCGTCGTCATCACCTCCTCTCATCGGAAGATAGGAGCGAATGCGCTCCGAAGAAAACGCGTCGAACAAGATATGGTTTGAAACGAATTCAAGAACACTAGATGTAGGGTAAAGAGATTAAACACTCGCTGTCAAGCACTTTCTGGTGGATCCACGATCCCCGACCACTCCGCTCCATCGGGATAAGTGAAGTCTCTTCGTGAGATCTTCCTGATGTGCGTGCTATAGCCGGGTCGCGTGGGAGCGAGATAACGTCCTCTCTTCACGATGACCGGATCCTCGAAGTGCTCGTGAAGGTGATCGACGTACTCGATCATGCGATTCTCCATCGAACCACTCACGCTGATGAAATCGAAGAGCGACAAGTGCTGCACGTGCTCGCATAGTCCAACGCCTCCGGCATGGGGACAGACCGGAACACCAAACTTCGCCGCCATCAGAAGAACGGCGAGTACTTCGTTGACGCCGCCGAGACGACAGCTATCGATCTGGCAAAAGCGAATCGCTTCCGCCTGGAGGAGTTGTTTGAACATAACGCGGTTGTGGCAGTGCTCACCGGTCGCAACTCCCACGGGTGCCACCGCCTTCGCGATGGCCGCATGGCCCAGTACGTCGTCCGGACTCGTGGGCTCTTCGATCCAGAGCGGACGAAAAGCCGAGAGCCGCGCCATGTTGACGATGGCTTCACCGATGTCCCAGACTTGATTCGCGTCCATCATCAGCTCGCGCTCCCATCCGATCTCGTCGCGAATGATGCCGGCCCGACGCTCGTCGTCCGCAAGGTTCCGACCGACCTTCATCTTGAAGGCGCTCCATCCCTGGTCCAGAGCCTCTCGACACAGCCTTCGAATCTTCTCGTCTGTATAGCCCAACCAGCCGACGGAGGTGTTGTAGGCTTTGTACCCTTCATCAAGAACGCTGCGGATGCGCCGCTCCTTCGTCGGCTCGAGCTCGCGCAGCATCTCGAGAGCCTCACCCGGACCGATGGCGTCGCTGATATAGCGAAAGTCGATGCTCCGAACGATCTCCTCGGCGGACATGTCCGCGAGCAGCCGCCAGAGCGGCTTGCCCTCAATCCTCGCGTGAAGATCCCAGAGGGCGTTCACGACGGCGGCCGTCGCGAGGTGAACGACTCCTTTTTCGGGACCGAGCCATCTCGTCTGGCTGTCGCCCGTCAACTCCCGCCAGAAAGCGCCCCAGTCCGCAGTGATGGACGATAGACTTCGTCCGACGACGCGCTCGGCGAGGCTTGCGATGGCCGCGACGCAAAGCTCGTTGCCCCGCCCGATCGTGAAGGTAAGCCCGTGACCCTCGTGCCCTTCGGGATGATCGGTCTCGAAGACGACGTAGGCTGCGGAGTAGTCCGGATCGGGGTTCATCGCGTCCGAACCATCCAGTTCGCGGGACGTGGGAAAACGAATGTCCTCCGTTGTGAAGCGAGTGATGCGGGCGTCGTGAGACATCAGGTCGACTGGAGCCTCCGGTGCCGCCACCGATCGATGGCCACGGCGACTACGATGATGGCGCCGGTAACGATCTCCTGGACCCAGTTCGGTAGGCCCATTTGAGAGGTCCCCGCACGAATGACGGTCATGATGAAGGCACCCACGAGCGTGCCGAGCACCGTTCCCTCACCGCCAGAGAGGCTCCCACCGCCGATAACGACCGCCGCGATGACGTCGAGCTCCAGTCCGACAGCCACGGTCGGATCGCCCACCGTTAGTCGGGAAAACTGCAGGACGCCGGTGAGGCCGGCGAGAGCGCCGGAAAGCACATAGACGTAGACCTTCACGCGCTCGACCGCGACCCCACAGAGTCGCGCCGTCTTCTCGTTCGAGCCAATCGAGAAGATGTGCGCGCCCAGGCGCGTGTAGCGAAGTACCGCGCCGATCAGAAACGCGAGGCCGACGAGGAGCCAGACGCCCGGCGGAAGAATCATCCACCGACGATCCGGAGGGAGCGACGACAGGAGCTCGACCAGCCACGTCATCGGCGCGTCGACTTTCTGTTCCCGCCCCAAGCCCTTCGCGACACCGCGCACGAGTAGCAACATGCCGAGCGTGACGATGAACGGCGCGACTTTGAGCCGGGTGATGAGCGTGCCGTTCACGAGCCCGCAAAGAGCGCCGGCGAGACTCGCCACGACCACCGCCGTGATCGGCCCTTGCCCACCGTCCAGAACGAGAGCGACGACGACCGAGCTCATCGCCACGACCGAACCGACGGAGAGATCGATACCACCGGAGATGATCACGAGCGTCATTCCGAGCGCGGCCGTGCCCACGATGGCCGTTTGTCGCGCGATGGTCTCCACAGTGCGAATCGACGAGAAGCTCTCCGGGCCGACGAGGGCGAAAAAGGCGTAAACGAGCACGAGGCCCAGAACCGGTCCGAGCGCGGAAAGCCACGCTTTGTGCTCCCATCGCCCGCTCATGCCACCTCTCCCTGGCCCATCGTCCCCTCTCCGCGCGTGCAGGCCTCCATGAGGCTCTCTTCGTCGAGGGCAGCAACGGGTCGGGCCGCTCCCAGGCGGCCACGGCTCATTACCGCGATGCGATCCGCCATACCGAGTAGCTCCGGCAGATAACTGCTGATGAGAAGCACGGCTTTTCCGCGCTCGGCGGCGAGCTCGTCAATGAGTCGATAGATCGCGACCTTGCTCGACACGTCGATCCCGCGCGTGGGCTCGTCGAGCAGTAGCACGTCGAGGTCGTGATACAGAAGCCGTGCGAGAGCTACTTTCTGTTGATTTCCGCCAGAGAGCTCGGAAACTCCCTGGCGTGGTCCGCGGCACTGTATGTCGAGCTTCGCGATCCACTCTTCGGAGACCCGGTCGAGGCGTCGCGGCTGCACGAGCTTGAAGGGGCCCAGCCCCTCGAGATGCGAGAGGGTCAGGTTCTGCGCAACGCTCAGCGAGGCGGCGAGACCTTCGTCTCGGCGATCTTCGCTCAAGAGACCCACCCCCTGAGCGAGCCGGGCTCGCGGCGAAGCCATGCCCGTCACCATGCCGACTCGCACGGTTCCACGCAAGACCGGACGAAGTCCAAAAATCGTGCGAACCATCTCGGTGCGGCCCGCTCCCATGAGACCCGCGATTCCGAGTACTTCGGAACGCCGGAGCTCGAAGCTCGCCGAGCGAGGGAGGCCCGGCGCGGCGAGCTCCGACACTTCGAGAACGACATCTCCCGGCACACGCTTCGAGCGCGGAAACATCTCCCGAATCTCTCGACCGACCATGAGCTTCACAATCTCGCGAGAGGAGGCTTCCTCGATGGAGCCTTCACCAACGGAGCGGCCATCTCGCAGGACCGTGAAGCTGTCGGCGATCTCTCTCACCTCCTCGAGAAAGTGCGAGACATAAATGATCGCGAGGTCTCGCTGCTGCAATCGTCGGATCAAACGGAAGAGCTTTTCGACATCCGGCCTCGAAAGGCTGCTCGTCGGCTCGTCGAGAATCAGCACCCGCGCTTCGTGTACGAGAGCTCGTGCGATCTCCACGATTTGCTGTTGCGCGAGAGAAAGGCGCGCCACGGGGGTAAGCGGCGAGATATCGTCGTGCTCCAGATCGGCGAGAGCCCGCCGCGAGCGGTCCCGCATCTCGTCACGCCTCAGAACGCCAAAACGCGTCGCTTCCATACCGAGAAACAGGTTTTCGGCGACGGTGAGGTGAGGTACCAGGGCCAGCTCCTGATGGACCATCACGACACCGCGAGCCCGCGACTCGCCCGGGCTCGCTGGCGCGTAGGGCTCCTCGTCCAGAACAATTTCTCCTCGGTCCGGTGTATGCACCCCTGAAAGCAGCTGCAGCAGCGTACTCTTACCGGCGCCGTTCTCACCAATGAGGGCTCGGACCTCGCCGGGCGAGACCGAAAAGTCTACGCCCGCAACGGCGACGGTGGGCCCGAAGCGCTTCTCGAGACCCCGCGCTTCGAGACGCGGAGAGCTCAGTTCAACCACCGATCGATGTCGGGACTCAAGAGCTCCCTCATGCGCGGCTCGTTCATATTGTCCTTTGTAATCAGGGTAACGCCGGTATCGATACGCCTCTCGACGGGCTCCCCGCGCAGGTGCGAGACCATCGTCTTGACGCCCAGATAGGCCATATTGACCGGGTCCTGGAGCACGAGCGCGTCGAACTCGCCTTTCTCGAGAGCTCGCACCATCGGCTCCGACGCGTCGAAGCCGATCAGCGTGACCTCGCCGGCCACTCCGAGGTCCTGAAGCGCTCGCAGCATGCCGAAACACGTGCTCTCGTTGGGGCAATAGATACCGTCGATGGCGATCTCTCCCGATGGTTCTTTGAAGCGGCCGAGGAGATTCTCGCTCGCTTTATAAGCCGTCTCGGTCGTCGCGCCCGCGTATTGATTCGCGCTCACGACGCTGAGCCGCGGATTCTCAGCCATGACGTCCATGAACCCTTGTTCGCGTTTCATCGTGCTCGCCGAACCTTCTATATAGCGGAGCATGACCACGCGCCCGCCCTCCCCGAACACTTCGGCCATCCGTTCGCCCGCGAGCCTCCCTCCTCTGTAGTTGTCGGTCGCGACGAAGCTCACGTAGTCGTCGCTGTCGAGCCCCGAATCGATGATCACGACCGGGATTCCGCTCCTCATGGCGTTGGTGACGGGCAGCCGCAGCGCTTTGTCGTCGGTGGGCGCGAGCACGATACCCGAGACGCCGCGGCTCACGAAAGTCTCGACTTCTGCGATCTGGGACTCGCGATCGTCCTCGCGAGACGGGCCCTTCCAAATCACCTCGACTCCCAGCTCCTGCGAGGCTTTCTCAGCGCCGGCGTGAATGGCCTGCCAGAACGAATGGCTCGTGGCCTTCGGAATGACGGCGATGGTAATCTTCTCCCCGCTCGCACCTTCCTCCGAGCTCGTGCCGCCGCAGGCGGCCAAGAGACCCGTGAGAAGAAAGACTGAGGATCTAAACTGCATGAGTGCTCTCCTTCATCTTGTAGAACTCGATGGGGGCCGGGACCTGAATCACTTCCATGTTCTCGTCGATCCAGCCGTATTCCTCGGGACCATAGGTCCAGAAATGCTGGGGCGCGTCGATCCTGGCAGGCCGCATCGCACCCTATTATAAGATTGGAGGCCCTATGACGGACAGAGTCCCAGACGTACGAGAAGTGATTCGACCGACGACCCTCATCGAGGCTCGGCGCCTGGGCGCGCACCTCGATCTCGACCTCACGCTGGCGAGCGAAACGTTCCAGCACACGGGCAGTTTCAAATTTCGAGCCGCCTACAACCTGGCCTCTCGTGTGGAGGCGGAGACGCTCTTGGCGGCCTCCTCCGGCAACTTCGGGCAGGCGCTCGCCTATGCCTGCAAGCTCGTGGGAAAGAAATCCATCGTCGTGATGCCCGAGACGTCGGCCAAGGTCAAGATCGAAGCGGTGAAAGAGCACGGAGGGCAGGTGGAGCCGATAGACGTGACCAAGAAGAGCCGCGCGGAGCGCGTTGCCGAGCTCGCCAAAGAGTATCCTGAAGCCTTAGTTGCGAGTGCCTACGACGATGCGCTCGTGATTGCGGGAAACGCGACTCTCGGCGAGGAGCTCGCGCCGCTCGACTTCGACGTGGTGGTCCCGGCGGTGGGCGGCGGCGGTCTCAGCTCCGGAATCATTCGAGGCCTCCGTGACTCGGGCAACAGGAAGACAGCCGTCGTCGGCGCCGAGCCGTTGCTCGGAAACGATGCGGCCCGTTCGCTCGCCGAGGGGCATATCGTGACCAACCGAACGGAGCCTCAGACCATCGCAGACGGGGCGCGCACGGTGAGTCTCGGCGAGCACAATTGGGCCATCCTCAAAGACGGCATCGAGACGATCGTCGAGGTCCCCGAAGACCGCATCAAGGAAGCGGTGCGATTGCTCTTCTCGCTCGCAAACTTGAAGGCGGAACCCACTGGCGCGCTAGGAGTCGCGGCGATTCTTACCGACCCGGAGCGTTTTCGAGGCAGGAGGGTTTGCGCGGTGGTGACTGGAGGCAACGTCGATACCGACGTCTATCGGAGCATTCTCGCGGCCGAGCGGTGAGCGGACTCCTCGATCAAGGCATCGAGCTCATCCGAGGGATCGAGACTATCCGCCACCCGGTTCTCGACACGTTCTTTTTCGCGGTGACGGACGTGGGCTCCATGGTGGGATATCTCGTCGTGCTTCCTGTCCTCTGGTGGGGGTTGTCCTTCAAGCTCGGGGTTCGGCTCTTCGTCGCGCTCGTCCTGAGCGTCTACGTGAACGCGCTCCTGAAGGACGTTATCGCGCTCCCCCGTCCCTTTCTCTATGCCGACATCGCCAACCTGAGAGCGCCCGACGAGTACAGCTTCCCGAGCGGCCATGCCCAGAGCGCCATGGTCTTTTGGGGACTTCTCGCGCTCCACTTTCGGCAGCGTTGGTTCACACTCTTCGCCACCGTGATGATCCTCCTCGTCGGTTTCTCGCGCGTATATCTGGGCGTTCATTTTCCGACCGACGTGCTTGGAGGCTGGGTGATGGGCGCCTTGATCGTATTCGGATTCGTTCGATGGTCGCCGCCTCTCGTCGCGAGGGTGACCCGACTCGAGGTCTCAAAGCAGCTGTGGCTCGCCCTCATCGTGCCCTCGGTCCTTTCGATAGCCCATCCCTCGCCAAACGCGGCGAGGGCGCTCGGCGCTCTGGCGGGTGCTTTGGGCGGACTTTCCCTAGCCTATCATCAGGGACTCTACCCTTCCGGGGATCGGCCACGAAGCCGCCGAGCTTGGCTCGTGGTGGGATTGGTCGGTCTGCCGCTCCTCTACCTCGGCCTCCGCCAGCTTTCGCCGGGAACGGAATCAGCCTATTATCCGCTGTACCTGTGGACGCGATTCGCGGCCATCGGGCTCTGGGTGAGTTTCCTGGTACCTCGGATTGTATCCCTCGTGAAATCGTCTGGACCACGATGAAAACGCTGCTACTGCTTCGCCACGCCAAGTCGAGCTGGAGTGACGACTCGCTTCCCGACCACGAGCGGCCGCTCAACAAACGGGGCAAGAAGACGGCGCCCATGATGGGACGCCTAATCAAGAGCGAGGGGCTGGTGCCGGACTTCATTCTCTCTTCGACGGCCGTCCGCGCACGGAAGACAGCCGAGGCCGCGGCGAAGGCCAGCAAGTACGAAGGACCTCTCGAGCTCCGGGACTCTTTATACCTCGCGACGGCGGGCGAGGTGCTTGTCGAGGCGCAATCCGTGCAAGACGACCGCGTGGCTCGCCTGATGATCGTCGGCCACAATCCGGGGATGGAAGACCTCGTCTACATGCTGTCGGCACGGCGCGAACCCTTTCCTACCGCCGCTCTGGCCGTCTTCGAGCTCGAGATCGATCTCTGGGGAAAGCTCGAGCTCGGCGTGGCGGCGCGCCTCGAGAGGCTGTTACGACCCAAGGAACACCGCCAAGGCGACTGACTTTCAGCACCCTGCTAGTCCGCAGGCTCGATGAGCTTTCCTCTAGAAGCTCTCGGGCGATGTCCATGAAGTCCCGTTCGGTGACGATACCGATCAGCCGATCGTCCTTGACGACGGGGAGACTTCCGACGTTCTTTTCCTTCATGAGCTTGATGGCCTGGAGCGTCGTCATGTCTGGCGCGACGGTGATCGGATTTCGCTTCATGACCTCACTGACCGGGATGGGGGTTTCGCGTTTCGCGACTTCTCCCTGTGCGAGCAGATGAATAAGGGAGCGGTAAGATACTAGTCCGACCAATCGGTGGTCGTTATCCTCGACTGGAACGTGCCGGATCTTCTCCCAATCCATCAGGCTGGCCACGAGGTCGATGGGCTCGTCCTCGTGCACGGTATAGAAGTCGGGGGACATGAAGTGCTCCACCTTCAAATAGTGGTATTTCCAGCCGCCCGCCTCGTCTAGCGTCGAGAGCTGCCACTTGGAGACCGGAGTGCCGGTCTTCTGCTGACGCACGCACGAGGCGGTCAGGGCACTCATTCGTTCACCTTCGGTGCCCTTGCCTTTCATCGCGGAGAGCGAGAGGTAGACCCACTGAGAGCCGGTCAGTTTCGTCGCAACGCGTTCTTCGATGACCCCGAGGTAGCGGTCGATATCCTTCGGCTCGACGCCACTAGCTTCGAGTCCAGTCCTTGCCTGGGGAATGAGCGTCTGAAGCAGCAGCTCCTGGGCGGGCACGTCGTTACCATCGAGCCACGTAAGCTCGCTTCCTAGGCCGTTCCTCGCCGCCGCGGTGAAGTTCGAAAGAGCGGTCTCGAACTCCATGAGCTCGGTGATGTCCTCGACGTCTCGGGCGAGGCCGCTCACGAGACCGAACCACAGCGCCGCATTCGCGATCTCGTCGACCACGGTGGGACCGGACGGCAAGTAGCGATTCTCGATACGCAGGTGCGGCTTTTCGTTCGTGATGCCGTAACACGGTCGGTTCCATCGATAGACGGTGCCGTTGTGCAGACAAAGCGCCTTCAGCTTGGGTGGCTTCCCCTCTCGAATCTGGGCGAAGGGGTCCTCGTCGAGGTCACCCCGGAGCAGAATCTTGAACCGGGCGATGTCTTCCTGGAAGAGCTCGGTCACCGATTCCTGGACCCAGCGGCGTCCAAAGCTGACACGGGGTTGCCGCTCCCTTAGGGCCGGCGACAAAATAAGTTCCCGTTTTCAAGACGGTCGGATGGTGTAGTTCCATTTGGGTAGAGTCTGGTCCTTTGTAACGGAAAGCGCCTGCATCCGCTCGTCAGTGATTTTGACGCCCTTCGGATAACGACGCCGGATAAGGTGTGCGCGTACTCGCAAACCGGAAGAGGTGGTGGTCGTGCGGATGTATTTGAGGATGGTTTCGTAGCTGTCGAGAGGCCTGCTCGCCCAGTTCTTGCTGACCTCGCTGAACAGACGGTGCTCCACTGGATTCCACTTGGATGTACCGGACGGATAGTGGGCTATGGTGATAGCGATGTCGTGGCGATTGCAAATCCGCGTTTGAAGCCCGTGCTTCCAACCCCGACACCGATAGCCATCGCTGCCCCCGGCGTCTGCCAATATCGCGAGGTCACGGGCTGCAGGATAGCGTCGCCGTCCTTCCGTTCGCCACCACTTCTCGATGGCATTCACGGCGAAGTCCGGGGTGTTGTACGAGGTACCAATGAACACTGTCCCGCGGTTCGCGAGCAGATCGTAGACGCCGTAGGGGATTGCGATGCCGTTCGATTCGGAACGGAAGTCATGGTCTTTGGCAAGAGTCGGCTCGCGGTTCCAGGCCTGCCCGCCGTTTTTGAATAATCCCACCAGCTCCCGTTTCTTCGTGTCTACGCTGATGATGGGATGACCAGCTGCGGCAAAACGCTCGCGCAGTTCGGCGATACACGCGAATTGGGTATCGCGATCTTCGGACGTGGCACCACACAGCTTCTTGTGGTTCACCCGCAACGAGAAGCCGAGCTGTTTGAGCAGTCGACCGACGGTTTTGCTGCTGACGTTCACACCGAGGCTTCTTAGCTCGCAAGCAATCTTGTCGGTGGTCCGCCGCGTCCATTTCACTCCCGTCATCGGATCGCCCGCGGTGTCGTGCTTTATGAGTTCTTCGATCTTGGCGATGACTTCTGGCTTTTTTTTGCACGGCGCGCCGTCCGCCACCCTTTCGCCGAACTCCGTCGAGCTCAACATCTCTCATTAGCAATTCCCTACGACCTCTGGCTACCGTGCTCGGATCCATCCCGAGCAGTTCGGCAATCTGTTGGTCGCCACCGTGACCGAGCTTCATGGCCTCGACTCCCGCGTAGAGACGGCGCTGCTTTTCATCGAGCAGGCTGTAGAAAAGAACGATCGCAGCCTTCAACTCCACGGGGAGCACGCGGACTCCCCCGACCCAGCCCAACGTGGAAGGTGACGCCTCATGTACCTGGCGGGCCGAGAGCTGTTGCTTGCGCGTGCTCACATCGGTGGCCAGATACAGATATCGGCCGAACACCTGCTCGCGCGCCAATCTTTTCTCTCGGACCAGTTTCAACAGAGGAGCCTTGACGTCAACCTGCACCACGTCCTCGAGCTCGTCGACGTAGTAGCCTGCCTCACAGGCCGCGACCAACGCTTTTACCGTCGCAAGCAACGTCCCGTACTTCGAGAACCACACTGAGCGCAACGACCAAAGACCTTTTCGATCGAACTGGGCGATCTCGTCCAACGTGTAGTAGCTACCACGGTGGGAGTAGCTTGTCCGATACGCCAACTCATTGAGCTTTCGGAAGACGGTCGAGTCCACATCGGTACCCAACACTGCCTTCAAATCATCGAGGGTAGCTATTTTGTGCTTCCTCAACAGGCGGTCGAGATCTTCAGACTGATAGCTCGTAGGTCTCATAATAGGAGAAGTGCTCCTTGATAGGCGTAATCCTCCTACAATGAGGACCGTTTGTCAAACACGCGCTGGTTGCTGAAGACCTACAAATGTTCCGTTTCTAGGGAGCTTGCCAGGCTCTCGTGATGCCAGACGACATCGCGATCACGACCTGAAACAGGAAGAGTGTGCTCAAAACTAGACAGTTATTTTGTCGGCGGCCCTTAGGTGATGGCTCGAGCTTCGCGTGTCGACGGCTTGCTGAAAGAGAGCGATCCGTGTCTCGCGCCACAGGCGGCGTCCGAAAAGCAGCGGCGAGTTGCTGTAGGCGGCAAGCACCGGCCCCGCCACCGCCTGGGCGATATTGTAGAGCCCCGCGAATTCCTCGGCATCGACCTGGAAGTGGACCTGAAAGCTCGTATTGCAGGACTCCAGCATCACCGAGTCGTGCTTCACGAGGAGCTCGTCGATACCCTTGATCTGGAAGTCGTAGGCGCCACCGCGCAGCCGGTTCATGGCTCGGTTCAGCGCGAAATAGCGCGGGACCGGGGCCATGTTCTCGAGCCCGAGGTCGGACTTCCGCAGCGTCGGGAGGATGCCGCAGAGCACGATATCCGCACCTACGTCCTGAGCGACCTTTCTTGCCTTGTGGATCAGGCTATCGAGCCGGGTCTCCATGCGAGAGAGACAGTCGCCTCCGAACAAGAAGGGGTCCAAGTTCGCCTCGAGGTTGAACTGCGCGAGCTCAGTCGTGAAACAGGGGTCCTGGAGCGCTTCGAGGACCTCGACGGAAAGCGCGGCGGGACGCCACGCCGGTCCCACGATGGAACATCTCCTGCTCGGCGCCCACCCTACGGACACCGGACTCGATCCAGCCGTCCGAGATGAGCTGCCCGAGAGCTCTGAGGTCGTCCAGAAGACTCCGCAAGAACAGACGCAGTTGTTAACCCGATAGGTCGTCCTCTTGGACCTCATGCTCCCCCATAGCCGCTCCCTTCTTGTGTAGGTATTTTATGGGAACGGTGAGCGTATATTCAAAAGATCACGAAACTTCCGCGAGTCCCACTCGAGAGTCATGCTTTCCTGAGACTTGGCACTTGCCCGCTTTTGAGCTGCCTGCTACCGTGGAATTACACGCTTCAAATTCGAGTTAGGCAGTCTTCGCCTCCTGAGGGCGAAGCGATTTGGTTGGTCTGAGCGGCCTGAGATTGGAGGGGTCCCATGAAACGTCTTCACCTGTGCGTTCTGCTGTTGAGCGGAACGTTTTTGGCGAGCTCCGCGATGGCTCAGGAGCTCGGCCTGCGCTCCTTCGGACTTCGTTCGGGCATCAATATGAATCCCGACCAGTTCAACTTCGGCGTCCACTTCGATGCTGGCAGCCTCGCGCAGCGCGTGCGCGTGCAGCCGAGCTTCGAGCTGGGTCTCGGAAACGGGGTCACGCTTGGCTCGGCGAACCTCGACGCGCACTACCTCTTCGCGGAGCGAAGATTTCGCCCCTACGCGGGAGGTGGCCTGGGTATCAACGTCATCGACGTTACCAACGGGCTCGGAAAAGCGGGCCTCGACATTGAGCCTGTTTTGAACGTCGTCGGGGGCGTCGAATGGGGGGCACCTCGTCCGGGGTCCAAGGCCTCTCGCCGCTATCTCCTGGAAGCGCGCATCGGCATGGGAGACACGCCCGATCTGAAGCTAGTGGCAGGCTTCAGCTTCTGACCGCTATTTGAAATGTAGGGTATTGACCCCGCCCGTTTCACGTCCCAAGGGTGATCTCCGTCACCCTTGGATGTGGTCCTACATGCGATCATAAACCCTCAAAACCGAAAAACTAGCGTTCCACCTTCTCTTCCCCAAGCGGAGTGGGCGACGGAGGTTCGTGATGAAGAGCTTTCTGGCAACCCTTTCCGCGACCTTGTTGCTTTTTGTGGTCGCGTGCGATTTCAACCCGTCCTCGCCCTTCTCGGGGTTCGACGGGGGTCAAGGCGCGACACTCAGCGGACGATTCACCCAAAGCTCCGCGGCGACCGCCACGCCGTCCGCCTACCGGGCCCAAACGGTCCTCTCCGGCTTCAACGTCAACGACCTGGAGGTCGTGGTGCTCGACGAGAAGGACAACGAGATCGGAAGAGTCGAGATCAAGGACGAATCTTTTACGCTTCGCGGCCTGCCGGAGTCCTTCCAGGTCGTTTTCGAGGACCGTGACGGGGTCCGTTTCGGGGATCCCATCCCCTTCGACGCGGTCAAGCCCAATCAGGAGGTCGATATCGTCGTGGCAGTGTACGGTGACGAGGTCGTGCTCATCGAGGAGACACGCACCGGTATCGACCATGACGAGATCGAGGCCGAGGGCCGCCTGGAAAATCTCGCCGTCATGGATTCGATGACGGGGTCCTTCGACGTCGGCGTCTATCACGTCGTGACCATGCCCGGCCAGACGTCCATTCGGAAGGGCAATCAAAGTCTGACGCTCCTTCATCTAAACGATGGGGATCGAGTCCACGTCCGAGGCGTTACCAACGAGGATGGAGACGTCCTCGCGTACGAAGTCAAGCTGCAGGAAGACGACGAGGACGCGGTGGTGGGCGACGGAAAAGTGACTATCTGCCACATTCCGCCCGGGAATCCATCCAAGAAAAAGACTCTCAGCGTCGGTACGAGCGCGGTGCCGGCTCACCTGGCTCACGGAGACATGATGGGCCCCTGTTCCTAGAGAACGTAGCTTCGCGGCGAGCGCCTCCGCGGGCGAACCGGTGGGGTTTTCTCTCGGCACGTCGTTTGTTTCTCTGATCGAGGACAAACGAGACGATGTGCTTGCACCCTACAGGCTCGTCTGACTGCGGCTCTGGAGCGCGAGCTTTCGTTCACCTCGTCGCGAGAAACAGCCCCCCGACACGCTCCTGGATCTGGCACGCCGCTTGCGAGAGAATGGCTATTAACCATTTCGGAGGTGAAAAAATGGCAAGTGACAATGGTGGGGCCAACTTCCTCGTAGGCTTTTTCGTGGGAGCGGCTATGGGTGTCATGGGCGCGCTCTTGCTGACGCCAAAGTCGGGCAAAGAAATGAGAGAAACCCTGGCGGACGAGGGGCGAAAGCTCCGTGAGCGGGCGGTGGATGAGAGCCGGCGCGTTCGCGATCGCTCGGAAGCCGTCATCGAAGACATCCGTGATCGCGGTGAAGCGGCCTATCAGAAGACGCGCGAGGGCGTCTCGGAGACGACGGAGACAGCGCGCAAAGCAGCCAGAGGGGTCAAGGAAGTCCTCAGCAAGAGCTGATGGCCACCGCATCCCCAGACTATTCCGAGCTCGACGAACCCGTGTCGAGGCGGCGTTCGACCTTCGGGGTCGTTCGCGACGTTCTTCTCTCGATGACGCGCGTCGTGGAGGACAGCACGGAGCTGATCGGAGCGTCGGTGCACGAGGAGCTCGCTCAGTTCCGTGTCGACCTCGCTAAACACATGCTCGGCGTCGTCGCCGTTGTAACCGGGGTGGCTCTAGGCACGGCGGGACTCGCGAGTCTCGTGAGCGAGCTCATCGGCAGCTGGCCCCTGACGCTGCTACTCTTCGGTGGAGTCTATCTGGTGGGCGGCGTCGGTCTTCTTTGGAGAGACTGGCGAGAAGATAGGGACTCACGTTGAAGCGCTCGAGCCGCTCGACTCGGGAGATCCGAAGCTCGCTCGCAACGACCCGAGGACATCTCGAGGAGGATCTGCAGGAGCTCGAGGAACGCGTCGAGGACATGCGGCCCTCGCACATGTTCTCGAAACACCCGGCGCTCGTAACCGCCCTCGGCGCGCTCGTCGGCGTCGTCGTCGTACGTAACCCGGCTCTTATCGGGAAGGCACTGACACGTGCCGCCCAGTTCGGCTTGCCGTTATTCGCGAAAGCGCTGCTCACCCGAGACACCCGTCCCGCGATTTCCGATGGGGATGACTGAGGGGAGCCTCGCCAGCAAGACTGCGTCGGAGCTATCCGAGGAAGAACTCCCGCATCTCAGGAGTTCTTCTCCTTTTGCCCCGATCTGCTGGGCGTTCTCAGCGCTGACGGTCGGCTTCTGATCACGAACGAGTCAGTGGCCGCCCTCGTGGGGCGCGAGCGCGCGGAGCTTCGGACGAAGGTTGGGCCGGTCCCGGGGATGGTCGGAGCTTGATCCCGGCTTCTCGTCGCACTACGATCCGCGGGGATGTCCCGCCGGATGTTGAATTTGGGGTAGCGGCGGCTCCTTGGCCGGCCTAAGAATAGGTCTGCCAAACCAACCGTCTCCAGAGGGGGACAAGGAGCCACCATGCCAAGGAAATCAAAGAAGCCAGTAAGAAAGCAAACGCACTCGCCTACGGGCAAGGTAGTTGGCCAAGTCGGTCAGATACTGCTACCGATGATAGCTGGGATCGCGGCCACGAAGGCGGACCTGACGGAATGGGTGTACGAGCAAGGACTGACCGCATTGCACCTACTCCTGAGAGAGGACGCGGAGAAGATCGCGGGGCCGAAGGGCAAGCACGAGAAGGAGCGAACTCATAACCACTGGGGGAGCACGGATGGGGAGCTGAGCTTCGGCGGTCGTCGAATCCAAGTGTCGCGACCTCGAGTTCGTTCGAAGTCGGGCGAGGAGGCGTCGCTTCCACACTTCGAAGCCTTCCGCGAAGAAGACCCGCTTCCGGAGCGAGTGCTGAACCAGATCTTGGTGGGGGTATCGACCCGAAATTACGAATCGAGTCTGGACAAACCCTCGGCGAAGTTGAAGTCTCGTGGCACGAGCAAGAGTGCCGCCAGCCGTCACCTCGTGAGCCAGACGACTAAGAAGCTCGAGGAATACCTATCTCGGAGGCTAGAGGAGTTCGAGCTTGCGGCACTAATGATGGATGGCCTTGAGGTGGCCGGACAGACCGTCGTCGTAACTCTCGGTATCACAATAGATGGAACGAAGGTGCCCTTGGGTATATGGCTGGGCTCGACGGAGAACTCTCGGGTGTGCACCGCGATGTTGCAGAACCTTCTCGAGCGGGGATTGCGGATCGACGAATCGATTCTCTGCGTAGTGGACGGAGGCAAAGGGATCCGCAAAGCACTCGTCGACGTTTTGGGGGATCTCGCGGTTATCCAAAGATGCCAGCTCCACAAACTCCGAAATCTACGCTCGTACCTTCCCAAGTCCCGTCACGCCTACGTGCTCCAGACAATGAAGGAAGCGTACAAATGCAAGAGTGCCGACAAGGCGCGCAAGCGACTTCAGGCATTGGTGTCGTGGCTCGAGCGAAACGGCTACGACGAAGCTGCCGGAAGCCTTCGAGAAGGGATGGAAGAGACCCTCACGGTTGTGAAGCTCGCTCTACCCGAGTTACTTCGCAAATCTCTGGCCACGACAAACGCCATCGAGAATCTCAACGGCACCATCCGCAGAGTCTCGAGAAACGTCAAGCGGTGGAAGAGTCCTTCCATGATTCGCCGATGGACCGCTCTCGGCGTCGTCACGGCGGAGAAAAAGTTTCACCGTATCAAAGGCTATCGCCATATGGGCGCTCTCGTTCACGCGCTTAGAAGCAAACAGAAATCTCTTGACAGCGATGAGGTTGCTGCCTAAGAGTATTCACAGGTGCCGCCGCTACCCGACCAAATTCAACAGCGGCCGGGACATCCCCCGATCCGCAGCACGAGCCGAGAATTTGCAGCGCCAGTCCCCCTCACCGAAGTCCACCGAGCCTGCGCCGTCGAGGCTTCCCCCCGCTGCCCTCAGACGCATCGTCTTGGAGCAGTCGAAGCGGGCCAACGTCGGACACATCGGTTCGGCGCTCTCGATCGCAGACATCTTGGCGGCCCTATACGGGGACATCCTAAGCCTGCCGGACGCAGACGATCCCGAGCGCGATCGCTTCATCCTCTCCAAAGGCCATGCGGCGCTCGCGCTCTACGCTGCGCTCCACCTCCGAGGTATTTTGACGGCCTCAGAGCTCGAGACTTATTGCGCGGATGACAGCTTGCTCGGCGTCCACCCGGAGCACGGCCTCGCCGGAATCGACTTCTCGACTGGATCGCTCGGCCACGGCCTCTCCCTCGGCGCGGGAGCCGCGCTTGGCGGACGCCTCCAAGCCTCTCAGCGTCGGGTCTTCGTGCTCATCACCGACGCGGAGTGCAACGAGGGCTCGCTATGGGGGTCGGTCATGTTCGCCGCTCACCACCAATTGGCCAACCTCGTCGCCGTCGTCGATGCCAACGGGCAGCAGGCTCTCGGCTATACAGACGACGTTTTGTCCCTGACGCCACTTTCGGAGCGCTTTCGCGCCTTCGGGTGGGACGTGCACGAGGTCGATGGCCACGATGTCGGAGCACTCGTAGAGATCATCCAAGGCCTCGACTTCGCGAAGGGTGCACCGCACGTTCTCGTCGCACATGCCACCTTCGGAAAAGGGGTCTCCTTCATGGAGCGCCAGATCAAATGGCACTACTGGCCGATGTCAGACGAAGAGTTCGACGAAGCCATGCACGAAGTGAGCGGGGACCGCGAGGGATGAGAGCCGCCTTCGCCGAAACGCTTTCCGAGCTCGGTGCCAACGACGCGCGCATTCTTCTGCTCACAGGGGATCTCGGCTACAAGGCGCTCGAGCCTTTCTCGGAGCGGTTTCCGAGCCGCTTCTTCAACGTCGGAGTCGCCGAGCAGAACATGATCGGCTTGGCCACCGGCCTGGCCGACTGCGGCTTTCTGCCCTTCGTCTATTCGATCGCCACCTTCGCGTCGCTCCGAGGCTACGAATTCGTCCGCAACGGCCCCGTGGCCCACCGCCTGCCGGTCCGCATCGTCGGGGTCGGGGGCGGTTTCGAGTACGGTCCGGCCGGGCCTACGCATCACGGGCTCGAGGACATCGGTGTCATGCGCCTTCAGCCGGAGCTCAGGGTGCTGGCTCCCGCCGACCCGGAGCAGACTCGGGCCATGCTCGTGAACACCTGGGCGCTCGACGGTCCCATTTACTACCGGATCGGAAAAGACGATCGGACTCTCGTGCCAGGACTGAACGGACGCTTCGGGCTCGGACGTTCCGAGATCGTGCATGAGGGTAGTGACGTGCTGCTTTTCGCGATGGGAAACCTCGCGGCGGAGACGGTCATGGCGGCCGAGGCCCTGCGACGAGAGGGCATCTCCTGCCAGGTTGCCATCGTATCCACCTTGAGCCCCTCCCCCGTCGAAGACCTCTCGGATCGTCTTTCGGGGTTCGACCGGGCTCTGACGGTCGAATCCCACTTCGTCACCGGGGGCCTCGGCACGATGGTCGCCGAGGTCATCGCGGAAGCCGGTCTCGCCTGTCGTCTCGCTCGCTGCGGAGTCCGGAAGCCCTTGCGGGGGTCGACGGGCGGTCAGGCGTTCCTTCGCGACCGACACGGCCTGTCGCGAGACGCGATCGCCCGAGCGGCGAGAGGGCTCTTGGCCCAATGACCTTCGAGCTCGCTTCGATCGTACTTCCCGTCCAGAACCAGGCGGACCACGTCGAGTCGGTGGTTCGAGGTTTCCAGGAATCCCTGCAGCGCCTCCCCTCCCCCCACGAGATCGTGCTCGTCGTGAACGCCTCGACCGACCGCTCGATGGAGGTCTGTCGTGAGCTCGAAAACTCCCTCGCATCAGTACGCGCTCTGGAATCGAAAGAAGGAGGCTGGGGCCGGGCCGTCTTGATGGGGCTTCAGGCCTCTCGGGGCGATTTGCTCTGTTATACGAATCTCGCGCGGACACGAGCCGAGGACCTCACGCTGCTGTTGCTCTACGCGACCGTCCATCCCGGTGTCGTCGTCAAGGCAAACCGAAAGATTCGCGATTCGCTCTATCGACGCATGGGCTCGCTACTCTACAACCTCAAGTGCCGCGCTCTGTTCGATCTCTCCTATTGGGACATCAACGGAACGCCAAAGGTGTTTCCGCGCTCGCTCGGCAAGCTCCTCGAGATGACTCACGAGGACGACCTCATCGACGTGGAGTTCAACCTCGTCTGCCGGACAGAGGGCTATCCAGTACTTGAGGTGCCGATCTTCGCCGGCTTACGCCACGGCGGAGCCTCGACGACGAACCATTGGTCCGCGGCGAAACTCTATTGGGGCGCGTTTGAAATGTGGCGTCGGTCGAGGAACGGCACGCCTTGAGCCCCTTGAGTCCCTTGAGTCGATGAAAAGCAAGGTCGACGCCGTCTGGGCCCAGCACGACGCGGAGTGGCGGGATACCGCGCAGGTTACCAGCCTGTGGGAAGAGGCCCGCTCCGTCGCTCCCGAATCCTTGAGATACCGGACCCGGGGAAGGTTCTTCGCGGTGCTCGACGAGCTTCGTGCCACGCTTCTCGTCACGCGGGAGTACGAGCATCTCGTCGTTGCGCTCGGCGTCGAGGATGGACGCCCGCGGCTCACTTACTTGCGATTGCCCCATCCCTCGGGCCTGGTCTACGATCAAAAACGCCGCCGCCTTCACATCGCCGCCACTCGCAACCCCAACCAAATCCTGGAGCTCGCCCCCGTCGCCAGTGCGAAGCGGCGGAGCGACATGGGGAGTTTTTCCTCGGAGCGCCGTCCGCTCGCGCCTGTCTCGTCCCGTTTCTATCCTGGCTGTACGTACCTTCACGACCTCGCCCTCGTCGGAGGTTCGCTGCATGCGAACGCCGTCGGCGAGAACGCCGTCGTCCGGGTCGAGCCGGATGGCCGTCTCAGCCGCGTATGGTGGCCTCGCTGCATCGAGCAGGGCGGTCGTCCCCGCTTCGAGCAGAACTATCTCCAGCTCAACTCCATCGCGGCAGGACCCAGCATCGAAGATTCCTTCTTCTCGGCCTCGACGGACACGATCTCCCGCAGGCGCCCCGGCCATCGAAACTTCGGGGTTCAGGGACGTGGCGTGGTTTTTTCCGGTAAGAGCCGAGAGGCCGTAGCACGTGGGCTCACGAGACCTCACTCCGCGAGGTTAAATCGCGGCCGGATATGGGTCGCGAATAGCGGCTACGGCGAGCTCGGTGTCATCCAGGGCTCGGGCTTCGAACCGCTCGTCCGGCTTCGAGGCTGGACCCGGGCCTCTGTTTTTCCAAAGGGGTCGCGTTCGTGGGAACGTCACGCGTGATTCCACGCTTCAGGGGCTACGCCCCGGGCGTCGATCCCGACACCAGCGAGTGCGCCATCCACGCGGTGGATGTCCGTCGCGGGACCGTTCTGGGGAGTCTCGCCTGGCCCAGAGGCAACCAGATTTTCGCCATCGACTGGGCGCCGAGGCGCCACGTTTCCGGCTTTCCGTTCTCGTCCCGTCGGCGGAGCGATTCCGACCAGGCCAAGAAACTCTTCTATGCGTTTCAATTCAATGGAGCGTCGAACTCATGACCGACTCTTTTCGTTTGCTGATTCTGAGCGCCATGTACGAGAACGGTGGCAATACCACGCACCGTCTCCTCGATGGTCACCCTCAGATGTTCGTATATCCCTTCGAGTCTCAGCTCGGGACACGACTCGTGGCCGACGCTCTTTCCTCGACCTTCCCGGTGAAGTATCGCTGGCCCGTCTTCGACATGACCTCCACCCCCGAGGCGGACTACTAGGCGATCATCGATGAGGAGTGCAAGGTACGGACGCGCACGCCTCACGTGAGCAAGTTTCGTCACACCGATTTCCACATGTCGGACGAAGAGCGAAGACGGATCTACATCGAGCGCGTCGTCGCCTCCGGTCGATCCCGCGCGGCCAACGTGGAAGCCTTCTTCCGAGCCACCTTCGAAGCCTGGAGCGACTTCAGAAGCAGCGGCGAGGAATCACTCTACGTGGGCTATAGCCCTATCATCGTCGTAGACAGCGAGAAGATCCTGAGTGATTTTCCCGAAGCGCACGTCCTCCACGCCGTGCGCAATCCCTGGTCCGCTTATGCGGATACGAAGAAACGTCCCTTGCCGCTCTCCCTTGAAAGCTACCTCCTTGGATGGACCCTGAACCAGTACCACGCGCTCTTGTACCGTGAACGCCATCCCGATCGAGTGCGGGTCCTGCGCTTCGAGGATATCGTCGGCGACAAGACAGCAAGTCTCGGCGGGCTTTGCTCGCACCTCGGGCTCGAGGCCGCGGAATCGCTGGCCACACCGAGCTTCAACGGAGCAGCGCTCGAAGAAGTTTACCCATGGGGCACCATTCGCAAAGCGACTCCAAAGGCCAATCGAGAAACAGCCGAGGAGCTCTCACTGGCCGAGCGCGACGAGATCCGCGCCCGGGCGAAACCCTATGTCGAGACGCTCGATTACACCTGGTTTATCTAGGCGCCATGGCGAAACGAGTGATCGTCACCGGAGCTTCTGGCTTCGTGGGCTCGGTTCTTACCCGGCGGCTCCTCGCGGACGGCCACGAGGTGCATCTCTGGGTTCGCCCCGGCGGCACTCGATGGCGTCTCGAAGACGTCGATGCGCCATGCCACGAGGTTGACCTTGCCTTGGACGACGGGCTCGCCGCTTTGGTCCGGTCCATCCGACCCGAGTGGGTGTTCCATCTCGCGGTCCACGGCGCCTATTCGACCCAGACTGATTGGCGGCGGATGCTCGGGACCAATCTCGAGGGCACGCGGCGTCTCCCGTGCGCACGAGCAGACGCTTTATGTTCCCGCCCACACGAAAGCTCAACGTCGACTCGACGTCGGCCTCCGCAACCCCCGCAAACGTCCGGGTGCGCTCGGCTCCCGCAGCGTGGACCTCGACGAAACGTACCGGCCGGAGCGGAGGCTCCGAAACAGGCGCCTCGTTTCCGCAACCGAATGAAACGGCAGCCGCAACCAGCGAGAGTCGGAGACCCTTCATGTTCATTACCTCAAGCGCGATGGGGGTAGACTCCCCCGATCGAGAAAGAATTGGTCGACGCGCTCGAAGAGCACCTCGACCTCTGCCGGCGAGGCCCGGAAATAGAATCTTCCAAGAGAGCGCTCGACTTCGAGCATGTCGATCAGGAAGTTGTAGATCGCGTTCGCCGCCGCTTCCTCGGTTGCGACGGCGGCGTTTTGCGCGTCGAGAAGATCGAGAATCGACACGGCGCCCAGCGAATAAGCGTCCGTCACGAGATCCAGATTACGTCGCGAGGCCTCGGCGGCATCCCGCGCGAGCTGGATTCCGGCGTAGGACGCGCCGGCGGTATGGAGCGACGAGCGAAGCGCCTGCTCGACGCGCTCGGAAACCGACTCCCTTTGAAGCCGAAGCTGCGAGAGCCCTTGGGCGTTCTGCCGGTGAAGGGCGGTACGGTCACCGCTCGTGAAGAGCGGGAAAGACAAATCCACGCCGAGCACCCAGTTCGTGTCGTTGGGCGCGGCGAGCGCCCGGACCTCCGGAGACTGCTCGAGCGCGATGAGCACGAGGGCATCGCGTGTCTTGTCGAAATACTCACGGCTAGAAATGTAAGGGTAGAACTGAGCCCTCATGTACATGAATGTAGGGTCTTCGACACCGATCTCCTAGGTTGTGAAAGGCTCCTCGAGGGGGCGGTGCAGTAGACGGTTGAGCTCGATCTCGGCGAGGTTCCGATTGGCGGCCGCGCGGATGACGGCGCCCTGATCCGCGGGGAGCTGAGCCTCCCAACGATAGACCTCGGCGCGCCCGGATGCGCCTATGGACTCACGGACTCTGGCAAGCTCTAGATTCGACCGCGTGAGACCCAGATTGTCTTTCTGAATGCGCTCGCTCGTGAGAGCTCGCATGACGTCGAGATAGGTCGTCGTCGATTGCTGAATGATATCGAGACGAAAGCTGTCCCGGTCGAGCTCGAGGGCGCGTTGAAGATCTTCCTGGATCGTCTTGTTCGCCCACGCCGGATCGGAATAGATGAGCTGTGTCAGCGTGAGTCCGGGTCCAAAGAGATACTCCGGTTGCCCCGTCGCTTCAGCCCGGTCGCCATCGATGACGGCGCCCGTGGCCACCAGGTCCAGCTGGGGGAGGAGCCGAGACTTCGCAATGGGGATGTTCTCCGCGCCGGCAAGGACTTCGGCGTTGAAAGCGACGAGGTCGCGATTCGCCGCGAGCGCTTCGTCAGCTACCAGCACCAGGTTCAGCCGCCGGCCTTCCTCAGGGCGCTCGTCCTGGATGAGCTGCGCTACGGTCTCGAGAGCGAAGCTGGGGAACACGTTGATGGCGCGGGCTGTCGACATATTGATGACGAGCTCTTCGCGCATCACGAAGTCCACAGGAAACGTGGCAGGGTCTTCTCCGAGCAAGGCCCGCTGGACGTTCAAGGCGACACGGCGGGCCCGACGATCGAACACGTCCTCGGTGAGGCTCATCAGGAGCCCGCGCTCGACCTCGGCCCGACCGAGGCGTGAAAAACTCGGAAGTCGTCTTTCGATCAAGCCGGTGGCGAGCTTTTCGAGCTCCCCTTCGACGAGCTGCACTAACGCATTGACGTAGACGGCTTCTGCGTCGGGAGGTATCCGGGGAAGCGCTTCGTCGGCGCGTTTCCGGATCTCGACGAGGGTCAGCACGACGTCGAAATCCGAGACGACTTCTCGAAGCCGCTCTCGGACGCCGGGAATGTCATTGAGCGCGGGCCCATGCAACATGACGAGCTTTTCGAAGGGTCGGAGACGCTGAAATACCTCGAGGTCCCGCCGAAGCGTAATCGACGACGACAAATAGTTCAGGTTCGTGACGCCGCTACTACGGTCATCCCGCGGCGTGCCTTGGATTTCCGCGTCGATGATGAACGGAGCGATCACGGGCTTGGGAATGTCATGGAGACGCACGGCGCCGATCCGAACGACGGGCTGTTGGGCGCTGGACGCGACGCTCGCGAAAAGGAAGGCGCCCACAACGACAGCAGAAAACGCGTGGATCGGCAAACTGGCAAGTGTCCCGCGGCCCAATATTCTCCCCCGATCTCGTCGGCAGTATACGGCCGGGAAGCCTCGCAGGCTAGATCATCGAGCAGGGACGATGACGAGCGCCCGAACGGGCTCCCCGGTGACGACGTCTCTCGCCCCGAGCTCGACGTAGACGAGTCCGAAAGACGGCCAGGCATATCGAAATCGGTGCTCCCGGTCTCTGACGACGACCGGTTCCATGACTTCGCCCTCGAGAGATACTTCGATTCGAGTCTGGCCGGTGGCGTTTCGCGGGCGCACGACGAACTCCACGCTGTCTCGCACCGCGAGAACGTTGAATCCCGCCTCGCCGACCATGGGCGCTCGTTTCGGGAGTGCGTCGAGCGGCCAATAGACTCCATAGTCCCCTCGCGCTCGCAGGCTAGAAGGAATCTGAGGCAGGACGATGGCGCCGAGGACCAGGCTCAGAAGCAGTGCGACAGGAAGCTCAAAGCGACGACCGACGCGATAGTCCCCAGCCATCACCACGACCGCCAGGACGACGAGGAGCGGCTCGAATGGGGCACGTAGACGCGCGCCTCCGAAGCCGGAGATCATCGTCAGAGCGAGGTTGAGGCCGATCCACCCGGCGAGAACCCACGCCAGCCGGGGCCTGCGACAAAGAGCAAGGCCCAAGGGCGCGAGCAAGAGACTCACGATGAAGGTCGAGTCCGCGAGGACGATCGAGGCGAGCTTCGACGCCAGCGCGCCGATCTTCGTTTGCGCTCCCAGATAGATCTGCAGGAGACGCCCACCGTTGACGTGGAGTACCGCGCGCGCCGTACTCCACCAATCCGAGAGAATCTCTCCCGGCGACGACACCAGCGCCCTCGCGACGATGAAACCGGTCTCGAGAGTCCCGGGCGGCTCGCCCTCATCGTGGTCGCCGTAGCGCTCGACGATCCGAATCCCGCCGTGGTTCTCGATGAAGGTCACCTCACCCAAGTGGCAAGACAAAGCGACGCTGTAAGGCACCGTGAAGGTCGCGAATCCGAGCGCGAGCCCCACAATCTTCTTCGGACGCCACGAAAAAAGCGCGGCAAGCGGCATGAAGTAGAGCGGCATCGAGCGCGTAAGCGCCGCAAGGCCGAAGGCGAGTCCCGCGCTATAGGAAGCCGTCAAACCTAAGTCGCCCTCGATCGCACGAACGAGGAGCGCGAACGCGAGTAGCACGAGCGGCACATAGAGCGTCTCCTGCATCGTGGACCACACGGCGATGATATTGGGAAGCCATAGCGCGTATATCGCAGCAGCCAAAAGCCCGGCGCGGTCGGAATGAACGCTTCGCGCAAGGAAGAACACGAGCACGATGGACAGCGACGAGAGCAGCACCTGGCCTATCTGGGCGTTCCGGGGAAAACCTGGAAGCAAGGCAAAGGCCGAGAGAAGGGCTGGATAGAGCGGCGGAAGCGAATAGTCCCGTCCGTCGACGGTGTGCCGAACCGCATCGAAGCTCCATCGCCAACCGTCGTCTCCGCCCGCGAGCTCCCGCGCCTTTCTCTCGTAGCTGTCGGGATCTACCCAGCGGTAGCCAGGTTGCGACGTGACCTGCACGAAGTAGCCGAGACGGATAACGAACCCCGTCAGTACGATGAGCAAGAGGAAGAGGAGGAATCGTCGCGGCGGCATCAGGATGGCCACCATCGTATTTCGGTGGATCGGGACCGGTCAAGCTGGGTCGGATCTAGCTGCAGAGCGCGTTAGATTCTCGCCCGGAGGTGGTGATGCAGACTTTCTTGGAGAAGACGTTCTACGGCAATACCGTTCTCGACTGGTTGGTCGCGCTCGGGATCATGATCGCCGCGGTCGCGGCTGGCAAGGCCCTTTATTGGGTCTTCGGAAACCTCGTTCGTCAGCTCACGAAACGCACGAAAACCAAGCTCGACGATCTGATCCTCGACATGATCGAAGAGCCCATCGTCTTTGCCCTCACTATCGGCGGTGTCTGGTATGGCTTCCGCACCCTCGCGCTTCCCGAAACGGCGCAGCAGTGGGTCGGAAACATCGTCCAGGTGCTCGTCGTTTTGAGTATCGCCTGGCTGCTGACGCGGCTGCTCGATGCCGTGTTCCAGGAGTACCTCGTTCCCATCACGGAAAAAACAGAAACCGACCTGGACGATCAGCTACTGCCCATCGTACGCAAAGGGACGAAGATGGCGGTCTGGACCATCGGTGCGATCGTCGCTCTGAACAACGCCGGCTATGACGTCGGCGCTCTCATCGCCGGACTGGGCATCGGCGGCCTAGCCCTCGCGATGGCCGCGAAGGATACCGTCTCAAACATCTTCGGAGGATTCACAATATTCACAGATCGGCCCTTCAGTTTGAACGACCGCATCAAGGTGGCGGGCTACGACGGCACCATCACGGAGATCGGTGTTCGAAGCACCCGACTCCGGACGCTCGAGGGTCGGATCGTGACCATACCGAACTCGACCTTCGCGGACTCGCCCGTCGAGAACGTGACTCTCGAACCATCTCGGAAGATCGTCCAAAACCTCGGACTCACCTACGACACGTCGCCCGAGAACATGCATAACGCAATCTCGATTCTGCGCGAGATGGCAACCGGCCAACCCGCCCTCGAAGACAACGCTCTCGTCTCCTTCAACGCGTTCGGAGACTCGGCCATGAACATCCTGTTCATCTACTACATCAAGAGCGGCGCCGATATTTTGGGCACACAGACTGCGCTCAACATGGCAATCCTCACGCGTTTCGGCGAGGCTGGCTTGGACTTCGCCTATCCGACTCAGACGATATACACGAAGCCGTCCTGAGTCCGCCCTGGGCGAGACCACGCAAGGATCTTGCGATCCCGCGGGATTTGACACGATCATGGACGTGGCACGGGGCTTGTAGTCGAGCCTACCAGGAGCGTTTTGACTATGCGAAAGCACAAAGCCATCCGAGCGAAACTGACGGCGCGGCGCGAAGAGCTTTCGAAGCGGGTCGAGAAGATCGAACATGACGTTCGCCACGACGCGGTGCCCCTCGAGAGGGATTCGCAGGAACGCGTCGTTCAATTGCAGAACGACGACGTGCTCGACGCTCTCGATGACGCCGGGCGCAACGAGCTTACCTTGATCGATCGTGCTCTCGAGCGCATGGATCGCGGGGACTATGGTACCTGCGCCCGTTGCGGAGAACCGATTGCTCCGGCGCGCTTGAAAGCTCTACCCTTCGCGGAGCAGTGCATCGCCTGTGCGGAGCGTAGTGAGGCTTGAGACATGACGAACAGGAAATCCAAGTGGCTTCTCGGCATCTCCTGCCTGATATGGAGCGGCTGGGTGGGAGCCACGCCCGAAAACCTTTCTCTTCCGCGGTTTCAGTTCGGCAACCTTCCCGAGCTTCCTCCGCTGGCCTCGAGCGGGGGTCTCGTAGCGATGGAGGCCAAGATCGCGGCTTCGGGGATCGTCGTGGACGTGAGGGTGCTGCTCGACGCGCCGCCCTATACGGAGATCCTGAGGGAGCAGGTACTCGTTTGGCGCTTCGAACCGGCCGAAGTCGACGGGCGCGCCGTCGCGTCACGGGCTCTCGTCATGGGAATCTACCGGGCGCCGGTACTGATGGGAGGCGACCCGCCCGAACCGAAAGTGGTGATACGCGCCTCGGAGGAAGTACCCTTTCCAATTGAGACCGAGACTCCTGACTTCCCACCCACGGCACTCTACAAAGGTACCGTGTTCCTCGAGCTCGCGGTTGATGCCGCCGGGCAGGTCACGGACACTCTCGTTTTGCGCTCGGCGAACGGTTTCGTCGAAGCTGCGGTCGAAGCCGCCAGTCGTTTTCGCTTCGAACCAGCTCGATGGGACGGTAAGCGAGTCCCCTCCCATGCACTGCTTCTCTTCGGCTTCCCACAGCCGCTGACGCCGCGGAAGCCGCCACGCTTCCCATGAGGAAATAGTCGACTGCCGTCAGTCCGCGGGATCCGAGCCAAATGGCGACCCCCCGGTGGAAGTGCCGGGCCTGCAAACGAGGCTTTCCGGCCCGCGTTTGAGCCGCCACCTGCCCAACTAGCGGCTCATCTCTGGTTCGAACCTTTCTTCGTTTCGTCTGGCTCGATATGGACGGTCGCGTCCTCGACCTCGAACTTCTCCAAAAGCACCGCTTCGATCGCGTCGGCCACCTCGTGCGCCTCGGTCGTTCTGAGCTCCGGCGCCACGGTGATCACGACATCGACGGCGGGACGGGAGCCGGCCCATCGCGAGCGGACCCGCCGCACCTGGCGCACTCCTCCGATCGCGCGGAGCGCGTCCGCGATCTCCTCCGGCTCGTGAGCGATGCGATCGACGAGAACTGGAACCGCGCGGCCAAAGAGGCCGTAGGCCAAATAGAGCACGAGTGCCGCGACCAAGAGGGCGAAGACAGTGTCCAGCCACGGGTAGCCCCGGGCGGAGAACTGCCAACCAACGATGATGGCGAGCGTCGTCAGCACGTCGGCAAACGTATGTTGTGCGTCTGCATCGAGAATCTGCGAGTCGAGCTTCTTGGCCCATCGCCGCTCCCACGTCGAAAGTGCTATGTTCACGGCGAGCACGCCGAGCATGACCGCGAGTCCCCAACCGTGCTGGATCACTTCGCGGTCCGCGGGCTCGACCGCTCGTACGATGATCTCGAACGCGAGCACGGCGAGAAGTACGGCGAGGCCAAAGACCGCAAGAGTCTCGAACTTCTGGCGGCCATAGGGGTGCTCTCGATCTGGCGGAGCGCTCGCGACACGGACGACGACGAGCGCTACTACGTTGTTCGTCAAGTCGGCCAGTGAGTGGATCGCGTCTCCGAGCACCGCGAGCGAACCCGTCGACAACCCGACTGCCGCTTTGGCGCCGAGAACCAAGAGGTTGCAGCTACCCTCGATGAGAAGTACCTGGCGGACCCTCGGAGACATGGACGCGTTCGACGCCGGATCAAGAATCCGTCCGGAACCAGAATCGATTGGATTCATCGTGTGAAGCTCACGCACCTTTGTATCAAGAGATATGTCAATCGCGAAAGAACCCACCATTCTCATGCCATCCCCGTTTGTGCGTCCCACTCATCCGAAGACCATCCCGCGGACACCGCGCCCTCCTCAGGTGCCCAACCACGCGCACATAGAACACTGGAAGGAGCGTGCCGCAGTATCCTTTGAGTGATACTCCCCAGCATGATGTCGCGGATCCCAGAGTGCCCGCGCGAGCCAACGACGATCAGATCCGTGCTCGCACTGCGAGCAACGTCCAGGATCTGTCCGGCAGGCGACCCTTGCCGGCACTAGCACTCGGCCTCGAGGCCCGCGCGCCGCAGGAGCGCGAGCGCTCGAGCCAGAATCGCTTGCGCGTGTCCCGTGAAAGCAGGAGAGAACACCTCGTCGTGTTGTCCAATCTCCCAGAGTGACGGTATGGACTCCAAAACGTGGACGAGGCGAATCGAAGCCGACCCCGAGCGCGTCTTCCGAATGAAGGCGTCGACGCCGGCTTCGCTACCCATCGAGCCATCCACTGCAAGGAGCGCGTGGAACGAGCGCTTCAGATCTCTGGCGCTGTCTTCCGGCTCGCGAACGACGAGAACGTCCGTGTCCGCTAGCGAGACGACCTTCTGCGACACCGAGCCCGTCAAGAAATCACGTCGGTCGCCGTATGCGCCCATAACGATGAGCTCGACCTCCCGCTCGTCGGAGACACGAGCGATTTCCTGGGCCGGCTCTCCGCTCGCGATGACCCGCTCGACGGAAGCGGCGAGCCCGTCCAGACGCTCTCCGATCCCGTCCAGGAAGGCCTCGGCACGCGCCATGGGTGGATGATCCGTTCCCACGAGGAAGAGCGGATGCTGCGGGACAACGTGGAGGACGATGAGCTCGTCCCACTCCGTGAGCTCAAGAGACCACTCGAGCGCTCGGAGCACGCATTCGAGCACGGGGTCATCGTCCACGCACAGACGAATCCTCACGGCGCCTCTCCGAATTGCACGCTCCCCCGCACTTGCAGAAAATGCAGGTATCGTACCAATCTCGGGGGACCCTCTTTGACAGCCACCCGGCCCGCCTTCCGGCCGGAGCCGCCCCACGCGCGTGGATTATCGCCCAAAAAGTAGGGCAAATCCCTCTTCGCGAAAACGCTTTGGGCTCGAGGTTACTTCACTGCGAGGACCGGCACGTCGGCCTTACAGATGACGCGTTCCGTGACGCTCCCGACGAGGACGTGGTCGAGACCGCTCAATCCCCGCGTGCCCATGACGACGAGCTCCGCCGCGTGGTCCCGCGCGGCCTGCGAGATATTCTGTACGACGTCACCCTCGCTTACGACGATCTCGCCCGGTCCGTCGTAGAGCGAGCGGAGCTTGTCGGTGATGCGCTTTGGCAGTTCCGGATCGAGCTAAAAGAGACTCGTCACCCCGCCGGCGTAGAACGAAGGATGAATGGCTTTGACGTGCTGGGTATCCTCCCTATCGAGGGTCAGCACGTGAAAAAGCTCCAGTTTTGGCATGGTGCTGGACGGCGAGCTCGACCGCCTGTCGCATGGCCCGATCCGCAAACTCTGACAGATCCGTTGGCAGAAGAACGCATTTGAGTTTCATGTTTACTGCCTTTTCGTTTCTCGCCGGCGATCCTATCAATATCGGACGGTCCGTCCAAGCTGGCGCGCGGGAACTCACAGCTGATAGCGCTCCAGGCGGCGATAGAGTGCGCTTCGGCTCAATCCAAGGGCCTTGGCTGCGTGGCTCATGTTGCCGTTGTATCGCGCGAGCGCTTTGTGGATCAGCAGCCGCTCCACTTCTTCGAGGTTCATGTCCTCGAGGCCAGAGGCAGCTTCGTCCGATACGCTCCGAAGTCCGAGATCGGAAACCTTCACGAGCTTTTCCCGCGACATCAGAACCGCTCGCTCGACAGCATGGTCCAGCTCGCGGATGTTTCCCGGCCAGGCAAATTCTTTGAGAACGCTGAGCGCGCGCTCCTCGAATCCCTCTACGTCTTTGCGGTAGTGGCGAGCATGCTCTGCGAGGAATGTCTCGGCCAGTGCCACGATGTCGTCGCGGCGATCTCTCAACCGAGGCAGATGGATCTCGATAGTGTTCAGCCGGAACAGCAGATCTTTCCGAAAACGCCCCTCGGAGGCTTCCCGGGCCAAGTCGGCATTGGTCGCGGAAAGGATGCGGACGTCCGCGCGCTTCGTTTTGGAAGAACCGACGCGCTCGAACTCCCCAGTCTCGAGCACTCGGAGAAGCTTGCGCTGCCGATCCAGTGGAACGCTCGCAATCTCGTCGAGAAAAAGGGTACCGCCGTCCGCGAGCTCGAAGCGGCCGAGCCGATCGCTCTTCGCGTCGGTGCAAGCATCCCTCACGTGGCCGAAGAGCTCGCTCTCGAAGACTCCCTCGGAGAGACCGTCGAGGTTCACCGTGACCATGGGGCGCGAGGATCGATGAGAAACGGCGTGAAGCGTCCTGGCGACGACACTCTTGCCGGTACCATTCTCCCCCGTGAGGAGTACGTTCGCATCTGACGGACCGACCCGATGAATGAGCTCCAGGACGGGCTTCATCGCTTCGGACTTGGCGACGAGATTCGTCGAGTCCTGTCATAAGAGCTCGTTCTCGCGCTCCAGGCGCTCGCCCCTCCGTAGTGCTCGGCGGAGCTCGATCTGAGTGCGAAGGATGTTGAGAAGCCTCGCATTGTCCCAGGGTTTCTGGACGAAATCCCGAGCCCCCGCACGCATTGCCTCGACCGTGAGCTCGACGCTTCCCCACGCCGTCATCACCACGACCGGCAGGGTCTCGTCTAGCTGCCTCAATCGCTCTAGAAGATCGATGCCTTCACGGCCCGAGGTCGCATCGCGGGCGTAGTTCAAGTCCATCAGAAGCAGGTCGAAATCTCGAGCCTCGACCGCCTTGAGGATGGCGTCCGGCGAGCTCGCACTCTCCGTGCCGTAGCCCTCCGCTTTCAGGAGGAGGCGGAGAGCCTCCAGCACGTCTCGTTGATCGTCTGCGACGAGAACCCGTGGCGCCAATCTCATCTTCCGGCGACTCGACTCCACTCAGCTTCGATCGAGCCAGCCATCCTTGAGACGAATGACACGGTTGCCGTAGGCGGCATTCGTCTCGGAGTGGGTTACCTGGACGATCGTCGTCCCGTCGCGATTCAGGTTCCTGAAGAGCTCCATGATCTCGCGTCCCTGCTCGGAATGAAGGTTACCCGTCGGCTCGTCGGCCAGGATCACCTTCGGTTCCATGATGAGCGCCCGTGCGACTCCGACCAACTGTTGCTGCCCCCCCGAAAGCTGGCTGGGATAGAGGTCTTTCTTACCCACGATGCTGAAACGGTCGAGGACGTCCGCGACCATGGCCTGGCGTTCCGATCGGCGGATGTTGCGATAGGAGAGAGGAATCTCCAAATTCTCGTAGACCGTGAGGTTGTCGAGCAAATGATAGGCCTGGAACACGAAGCCGATATTCTGCTTGTGAAGCTCGTTGCGCTGTTTAACTTTCATGTCATGGACCGGGTGATCCAAGAAGTAGTACTCACCGCCCCACTCGCCATCGAGCATGCCCAAAATATGCAGCACGGTCGACTTGCCAGCTCCAGAAGGCCCCATTACGGTGACGAACTCGCCCTCTTCGATGTCGAGCGTGACCTGCCGCAGCACGTAGGTACGGCCCGCGCGGGACTCGTAGAACTTCTCCAGGTTGTGGAGCCGGATCAAGGGCTCGCCTTGCTCTCTCACACTCATTTCACCCCTTCGTCGAGCGATTCAATTCAGCCGGATCTTCCGAAAGTCTTCCCATGCCGAGGTATCGGAAAGGATAACCTCGTCCCCCTCGACGAGGCCGGCAACGATTTCGATCGTATTGACGGAGCTCTTGCCGAGCTGGACTTCGACGCGCTCCGCCGCCTCGCCATCTTCGAGCAACCGAAAGAGGCCGACCGTTGTGCCAGCCTGGCCGTAGGCGGGGCGACCTACGTAGAGCACGTCCTCGAGCCGCTCGATCTCGACGGTGCCGTCCACGGAAAGGTCGGGACGCGCGCCCTTGGGGAGCTCTCCCACGAGCTCCACATCCACGGTGACGGTTCCGTCCTGCACCGAGGGGTCGATGCGAATGACCCTACCTTCGATGACTCCGTTGCGAGTATCGATCGAGGCGCGCTGGCCGATCTCGACGTCCTTGGCCTGAGTCTCCGCGATCCTGAGCTCGGCTTTCAGGTGCTCGGGCTGGGCCACACGAGCCAAATTGAGGCCGGGCGTGACCCGTTGGCCGACCTCGACGGGTACCTGCTGGAGCACTCCGCGGATACCGGATCGGACCTGCAGGCCATCGACCTGACTCTTGCGCAAGTCGTGGAGCGCGCGAAGCTGATCCACTCGTGAGGCTTCGGCGGTGAGCTGAGCCTCGTTGGACTCCTCGGCGATCTCGAGACGCTTCTGCTCGAGCTCGTTTCGAATCGCGAGCTCGCTGGCCCTCTCTTCGGACAATCGAAGCTCCAGGCTTCCAATGAGTCCCTGAGCGTGTATCTCGCGATCCGCTTCGAGCTGGAGCAGCGCGGTTCGGTACTCCGCTTGGACGGAAGCTTGGGACGCCCTCTGGTTCAGGAACTGGCTCTGGAGCTGGACGCGAAGGCCTTCGTAGCTCGCGTCCGCCGCTCGCAGTTGAAGCCTCACGTCCTCGAGAGATTGCTTGAGCTCCGGGTTGCTCATGTCGATGATGACCGTGTCGGTCTCGACCTCCGTGCCCGGAAGAACACGAATCAGATCAACGCGACCCTTGGTGCGCGAAGCCACCCAACGGAGCTCGACCGGTACCAGCGTACCGGGCCCTCGCACCTGACGGAGCATCGAACCCCGAACGACCTTGTCCATCCACACGGTCGAGCGATCTACGGAGGGCGCGGCCTTCTCGAGCCCTGCGATCCATATCGCGAGAAGGGTGAACGCGACGGCCCCCGCGACATACATGAGTCGCTGCTTCCGCTTCCGGGCCTCGACGACTCCTTCGCGCTTCACATCCATATTAGTGGATCCTATCGACCCCGCGGGCTTGGAGTCGAGCTACGCCCATGTTAGCAGTACCGCAAGCCACGTGCCAGATTGGAACATTTGTCTATCTCGTTGATTTGCATAGCCTATATTTATCTTCTCCCTTTCGAAGCTCGGAAAAGTGTTCGATTCCGAACACAGTAGTCGAATCTGCATGGAGGCATTCGTGTTCACATACGACGGCTAGGCCCGGTATGTTTGACGGTTTCTTGGCGATGGCAGTCTCGACCCGCCCGGCGGCCCGCGAGCCGATTGACCCGCCCGGCGGGGCAGTGACTCAGCGCGTCGTCTGCAGCAAACCGTGTTCCGGAAGCAGGCTCCTTCCGGGAAGAGTCGGGTCGCGACCGAGCTCGAGTAGATCCAGAACCGTCGGGACGACATCGATGGCGCGCACCCGTCCCCAATTCGTCCCGCCCGGTACGCGCGGACCCCAGGCAGCACAGATCGCCAGCATGTCACGCCGGGTTGGCCGAAAGATGTGGTTGCCTCGCGGCACGGTGCGGGTCACGACGGACTCGCCCCCCACCTCCGTCGACGGGTAATAGCCGGTAGCGAAATCGAGAAACAGGTCACCCGCGGTCTCGCCCCCCGGCTGAAGCAGGCCGCTCGCGGAAGGTTCGTAGATCGCGGTTACGATCCGTTCTCCCGTCGTGGGATCCCGAAGCTCCAGGAATACTCGTCGAATCTCCGACAATACGCGGTCTCGGTCCTCGAAGGGGACGACCCCGCCTTTGCGATCGCTGAGGTTCACGGCGACCGAGCCGTCAGCGAGTGGCGGCGCGAGAGCGCGCGTCGACGCCAGGTCGATGACTCCGCCGGCCGCGACGCTCAGGAGGTCCGCCTGCTCCAGTGCCACGTTCAGATGGACGAGCCTACTGGTCGCTGCCATGCCGTGGTCGCTCACGAGCACGACGTGCGCTTCGTCGCGCTCGGCAGCCTCCAGAATCGCCCCGAGAAAGCGGTCCTGGATCTCGAATCCGTCGGCGATCACGTCCCACACTCGCGCCGCGACCTGCTCGTCATAGCCGTCCAGCACGGGCTCGACGAATCCCGTGAGCTCGTGTGCGACCTCGTCCGTGACCGGGCTGTAGAGGACGATGAGATCGTAGCTCTGCTCGAAAGCGAGACGGGCCTGACGAGCGAGCTGAGCGGCAAGGTGCTCTAGCGTCTCGAGGAATCTCGCTTCGGCCTCCCCGGATCCGCCGGCGACCAAGCTTGTACCGAGATCACCCCTCGCATAGACGTGACCTCCACCGTTGCCGGCGTAGGCCAGCAAACCTACGGAATCCGCGCCGGGGAAACGATCGTTCGAGATCGCGACCTCTACGGCGCCAGAACGATAGAGCAGCATCTCACCCGCCGTCTGGTCCAAAGAGAACAGACGAAGCGAGAACCAGACGCGCTTGCCCTGAACGAGAGCGGGGAGCGGGTCCGAGAACCTCTCGTCCACGCCCGGCTTCACTATGGTCAGAAACTCGGCGTCTGTCTCGTCGACGACGATCCCGAGCGAGTCGATTCCTCCGACGGGATCCAATGGGTCGTCGTAGAGGAGCCCCTGGAAATCCGAGTCCCCGACGCGAAACGTCAGCTCTCGTGCCTCCGCGCCGCGCGCCTCTGGTACGACCCACTGCGGGCTCGGAGCCCGAAGCGCAGGCACCCCGGCCACCACGACCTCTCCTTGAAGTTGCGCCTCGGTGTAGCCATAAGCGACGAACAACGGCTCTGCGGCACTGACCGGCGAGAACGGATAGGCTTGAGTTCCGTGGAAAACGTAGGTATTGCGGCCCTCTCGCGCCGCGCGGGCCCAGATCGGCGGGACACGCAAGGGTCCCGAGAAGTATCCGCTCTCGACGTCGAGCCGCGTCCATTGCTCTTGCGGCTGTCGAAGGACGAGGTTCGCCGTGATGCCGTTCGTGTGACCGTAGTGCCCCGTGAAGAGCACCGCGTGTGCCGCCGCCGTCTTCGTCGGGAAGCTCGAGACCATGCCGTCGGTCCAGGCCCCCTCTCGTCGCATCCGCGCCAGGTTGGGAAGCCGTCCCTCGGCCAGCAGTCTCGAGGTCATCTCGTAACCCGCGCCATCCCAGGAGACCAGGACGACCGGGGGCGCCCCCTGGGCGAGAAGCGCGCAAAACAGCAGGGACGACGTCGCGGCGATCCGAAATCGCATTACGTCTTCTCGATCGTCTCGACATCGAGTGGTTTCGTGACATCGAGACGGCGAAGATCCGGCGCAAACCGACCAACGGATGGCGCAATTTCCATCTCGGGTGAGTTATAATATGTAAAAGTCACGGTTACAAGGGCTTGCAAGCCGGCCAGCGTCTTTGGGTGGGCTAGGGAAAGCGCGTTGACCTTCAGAATTCTTGTCGTAATCTCGCTGCTCGTCCCAATGGCAGCTGGCTCCGTTCGAGCCGAGACGGCCGCAAGGCACCCCGAACTACGCGCTTTCATCGACGAAATGGCACGGAAGCACGGTTTCGACCATGCGCAGCTCGAGCAGGCCTTCGGCCGCGCCGAGTTTCGAGCCCAGATCGTAGAGCTGATGGACCGTGCCTCCGAGCCCAAGCCTTGGAGGGACTACAGAGCCATCTTCATCAATCAAGCAAAAATTGACGCAGGCGAGCGGTTCTGGTCACGAAACGAAGGGTCACTCACGCTCGCGAGCGAGAAATACGGCGTACCCGAAGAGATCGTATCCGCCGTGATCGGAATCGAGACCCACTATGGTCGCAATACCGGGCGTTTCAAGGTTCTCGAAGCGCTGGCCACCCTGGCCTTCGACTATCCGCGACGTGCGCGCCTGTTTCGAACCGAGCTCGGGCACTACCTCCTACTCGCTCGCGAAGAGTCGCTTCCTCTGACGACATCCCTCGGTTCCTACGCGGGCGCCATGGGCATCGCCCAGTTCATGCCGGGAAGTTATCGTCGCTACGCGATCGACTTCGACGGTGATGGAAGGCGCGATCTTTTCGGAAACGCGTCCGACGCCATTGGAAGCGTCGCCAACTATCTTACGGCCCACGGCTGGCAGCGAGACGCTCCGGTTGCCGCGCGCGCCGCGGTCGCGGACAGCGCTAAGAAACCTTTCGAGACCTCGAAGCTCTCGACCCGCTACCGGCTCGAGGCGCTGCGTGAGCTCGGCATTACGCTCGACGGAGCGCACCCGGTCGGCCTGACGGCCATTCCCGCAACGCTTCAGAACACGGAGAGCGCGGAATACTGGCTCGGCTTCGAGAACTTCTATGTCATTACGCGGTACAACCAGAGCGCATATTACGCGATGGCGGTCCATCAGCTCAGTCTAGCGCTTCGCGCCCGCCACGACCACTCTGCGGCACCCAATCGGTAGCACAGCGGCGACGTCCCCAAGTCCCAGGATTGTTCGACCTGTAGAACGAAACCCGAACGATCTCCGGTTTTCAACCGTTTTTTGCACAATAGTCCGTCAGCCGGCCGGCTCTACAACGGCGTCGCAACCGAGCCCCCGACTAACAACCCGCGGGCCGGCTGACACGAATAAAAACAGGCTCCACAGAGGTTTGCGACTTACAAAACGCTGCTCAAGAAGTGTGCAAACTGTGGCAGGTCCTTTACTGGAGCGGCTGAAACCTCTGCGCGACGCAGTATTTGCACAATTTTTCCACAGAAACTGTGGGTTGTCGGATCCCGCGAGCGACGCAAAACTCCCGTCGCCGAGCCGCAGCCATGTTAGGATAAGCGCCGCCGTTTGACCGATTTGGAACGAGGAATCGACGTGTTTACCTCCGAAGCCGTTACCCAGGGCGTGCGGGTGCGCGTTACCTCCCGCTATGCGCCCGAGCAGTCCAGGCCGGACCAGAATCGATGGTTCTTTTTCTATACCGTCGAAATCCGGAACGAAGGAACCGAAACGGTTCAGCTGATTACCCGCCACTGGATCATCGAGAACGGCGATCAAAAAATCGAAGAGGTCCGTGGTCCAGGTGTCGTGGGCGAGACTCCGGTGCTCCAGCCGGGAACGGCCTTCGAATATACCTCGGGCTGCCCCTTGACGACCCCTTTCGGCTCGATGCGTGGCACCTATCAGATGGTTACCAGCGACGGTATCCGATTTGACGCGACGATCGCGCCCTTCACGCTCAGTGAGCCCTATACCGTGCACTGAGCTCGATCCGAACTAATGCCACTCCGAACGAGATTCCAGAGGAATCGTCCGTGCCCAAGCCGAAGAAACGCAGGCTGACCGCCAAGAAGACCGACAAACACATTCTCTATCAGGAGAGCGTCCAAGCTCCAGAGGAGGACGCGAAGTTCTTTGCCAGATACTTCAAGAAGTACACGGGCTCGAGTCTCCGGATATTTCGCGAGGATTTCTGCGGTACGGCGATTCTCTCGTGCGAGTTCGTGAAGCGGAGTCGCAAGAACCTCGCCCTTGGCGTGGATCTCGACGCGGCGACCTTGCAGTGGTCGCGCGATCACAACGTAAGCGCTCTCGGAGCGCATCAACGAGATCGGGTGCAACTCATTCGGGGAGACGTGCTCGAGGTCAGAGACCCCCAGGCGGAGCTGATCGCGGGACTCAACTTCAGCTATTCCGTCTTCAAGACCCGGAAGGATATGGGCGCCTATATCAACAACGCTCATCGCGCGCTCTTGCCCGGCGGCCTCTTCGTACTCGACGCGTGGGGCGGCGGTCAGGCCCAGTTCCTGATGAAGGAGCGGAAACGACTCAAGGGGTTCACCTACGTCTGGGACCAGGCCGACTTCGATCCCGTGACACACCATATCCTCTGCAAGATTCACTTCGAGTTTCGGGACGGGACCCGCATGAAGAACGCCTTCATCTACGATTGGCGACTTTGGACTCTTCCAGAGCTCCGTGAGCTCATGGACGAGGCGGGATTTTCGGACGTCCACGTGCTCTGGGAAGGCACCGACCGCGATACCGGGGAAGGCAACGGTGTATTCAGGAGAGTCGAGCGCGGCGGCGACGAGGAGGCTTGGATCGCCTACGTCATCGGTCAGAAGCGGTAACGCACTTGCAGTGGAGCGCCAGAGCTTCCAGAATTCGGGCGTGATGCTGAACGGTGGCTATAGCTACCGAGAGCGACTTCCTCGCTCCGCCTCGGGGAGGCTGGTCCTCGCTTACCTCGCCGAGCGCTACCGTCACTCGTCCGAACGAGCGTGGCGGGAGCGGATCGAGCAAGGACAGGTCCTCGTCGACAGAGTCGCGGTCGGCGCGTCGCGCAAGCTATCTCAAGGGGAGACTCTCGTCTGGGACCGTCCGCCGTGGCGCGAGCCCGAAGCGCCGACCGGCTTCGCGTTCTGTATCGGGACGAGGACTTGATCGCGGTGGCGAAGCCCAGTGGACTTCCCACGATGCCGGGAGCTTCCTTCCTCGAGCGCACACTGCTCTATCGGGTACGCTCGGTAGATGCCTTGGCGGCTCCCCTGCACCGTCTCGGGCGAGGCACTTCGGGGATCGTTCTATTCACGAGGAACAGTGCGGCGAGACGTTCCATGACTTCGGCGTGGCAGGCGGGACGTGTCGAACGGCGCTATCGCGCGCTCGTCGAAGGAGACTTTCCGACGGGCGAGCACGTCATCGACGAGCCCATCGGTCTCGTACCGCATTCCAGTCTGGACTCCGTTGCTGCCCGAAGCCCCGGGGGAAAGCCCGCGCGGACCCACGCGCGTCTCCTCGAGGCCCGGGGCGCGTCGTCGCTCGTCGCAGTGCGCATCGAGACGGGCCGCTCACATCAGATTCGAATTCACCTCGCCGCCCGGGGACACCCGCTCGTCGGCGATCCACTCTATCCGAGCGGCGGTATACCCGAGGAGGGCGAGACCGCGCTTCCCGGCGAGCTCGGCTATTGGCTTCACGCTTTGAACCTCCGATTCCCTCATCCGCGCGACGGGCGAGAGATGAGCATCGACTGCCAGCCACCGCCGCCACTTCGACTTTCCGACAAGAAGCCCTTCGTCGGGTGAACGCCGATGAAAGATAGGCAAACGGCCGCCGCGCTCATCATAGGCAACGAGATTCTGGGCGGGAAAATTCGGGACGAGAACGTCTACGCGCTCGCCCTTAAGCTTCGTGAGCTCGGCGTAAACCTGGCTCGGGTGGTCATGATCGCCGACGAGCTCGAAGCGATCTCGGACCACGTTCGCGAGCTCGCCCGCGATTTCGATCACCTGTTCACGAGCGGTGGCGTCGGACCTACACACGATGATCTGACCATCGCCGGTGTCGCGCAGGCCTTCGACGTCGCCGTCGTCAGGGATCCAGACGTCGAGGCGCTCCTCCGGGACCATTACGGGAGCGAGGTGAGCGAGAACCACCTCAAGATGGCCGACGTCCCCGAGGGCGCGCGGACACTCTACGCCCGCTCGCCCTGGCCGCTCATCGTTGTCAGAAACGTTTGGGTTTTGCCTGGAATTCCCGAGATCTTTCGTATGAAGCTCGCGATCGTGGGAGAGCACCTCGAGGGCGGCGCCCCCTTTGTAACCCGCGCCCTTTATTCCAAGAAAGACGAAGCCTTCTTGAAGCCACTGCTCGACAGGGTGGTCGCGAACCATCCGCAGGTCGACATCGGCTCCTACCCTCGTTGGAACGACCCGAGCTACGAAACGAAAATTACCTTCGATGGCAGAGACGAGAACGCGATCGTATTGGCCCTGAGCGAGCTCGAGTCCCTCCTGCCCGAAGGTGAGCCCCTGTGGACAGAGTAACGACGGGGCTGAGCACGGCGCTCGTCGTGCTCGCCGGCTGGATGCTGCTGGGAGCGCAAGGGGCCAGACTGGGGCCCCTCGTCCCAGCGGAGCTGTCGCCGTGGTGGCTCGTGACGGGAGCCATCGTGGTGCTGCTACTCTCTCGCAGGAGACCCGTAACTCAGACCCGGGCCACACTGTTCTGCGGAGTTGGACTTGCAGCCTCCTTCGCCCTGCTCGGACTCTGGCGAAGCGCCTCCCTCTCGCCCGCCCTCGAAGTCGAGGTGGTCGCCAACGGACAAAGCTTCACGGCCCGATCGCTGCAGCTCGCGGAGCGCCGCGAATTGAGACGTTTGGTCGGACGCCGGCGAAACGTCTCCTTCGAAGCTTCCGCAACGCTGGAAGTGCCCCGCTCGGGGCGTTACCGCTTCGACGTCTATTGCGACGACGCCTGCGAAGTCGTAGTCGGGGACCGGACTTTCGCAGCTTCGGGCCGGCTCGTGTGGGACCTCGAGCTCGTACGCGGCGACGTCCCGTTTCGAATTCAATATCGACAGGAGGGCGGCCCCGCGACGCTTCTCTTCTCCTGGCGGACGCCACGACTCTTTGAGCTTCTGCCCATGGAGTATTTCCTCCGGGCGCCGGAAGAGCCCGCGCGGCGCCGAGCCTCCGCCCATGCTGCGCTCATCGGCATGTTGGCGTGGTGGTGGTGCTTTGCGATCTATCTCATACACCTGGGCGGAAGGTGGAACGCCATCGCGCGAAGTCGCGCGCTACCGATGGCCGCCGCCGTGGCGCTCGTCGCCTACGGAAGCGCTCTTCGCCTCGAAGCCCTTCTCGCCCACTCGGGCCTTTTGCATGGTTCCTCGACTTCCGCCGCGCTGCACGAGACGATTCTGCCGATCACGCCACCCTATTCGATCTTCAATCCCGACAACGCGCCGGACGATCCCTATCACGCCGACGTCCGAAGCTACCTCGACCGCTCCGAGAGCTTGACGCTCGGCGGCTTCTACGAAGCGTCGTTCCGCGAGCCCTTCTATGTTCTGCTCACAAAGCCTTTCCTATGGCTCTGCGGCGGCGAGATCGGAGTTCTCGTTCAGAGTCTTTTCTTTTCCTGCCTCACGCTCGTGCTCTTTTACTTGGTGGCGAAGAGTCTCCACGGACGGCACTGGGCCCTGGCGCTCCTCGCGCCGGTCGTGTTCCACGAGTGGCTCATTCTCGAAGCCCCGACCGGCTATCGCATGAGCGCCTACGGCTTTTTCCTGCTTCTATTCTGGTGGGCTCTGGACGGCCCCATGGGCACGGCTAGAGCCCTCGGAGGGGGATTCCTCGCAGGGCTCACGAGCCTCATTCGCCTGAGCGCGCTCAGCGTCATCGCGCCTCTCATCGCGGTGAAGCTCTGGCCCTGGCGCGGCCGACGGCTCTTTTGGGGGGGGGCGTTTTGCGCCGTCATGCTTCTCCTCGTGGTGCCCTTTCTCTGGTCGAACTACCGGACACACGGGGACCCGCTCTACAGCATCAGTTTCCACACCGAGTTCTGGCTGCGAGCGGAAGGGCTCGACGACGGGCAGGGCCCCGTGAGCCTGAACCGCTACGTCACGGACTTTGGACGAGCCGGACGCGTTGTTCGCGGGACACTGGCCGGCATGACGTGGCTCCCCCTCGAGACCTTCTGGAATGGTCTGCGACGCTTCCCCATTCTGGACGGGGCGCTGCTGCTTTCGGGAGTCATCGGCCTGCTCGCTGCCGTGACGAGCTCGAAACGCACACTGCTCGTGGCCTACCTGGGCCACCTTCTGCCCTTTGCTTATATCCAGAGTTTTCCCTCGGGTGAGATGCCTCGCTTTGTCATGCCGGCCTACTTCTTTCTCGTCCTCGCCGCTCCGCTCGGTGTTTCGACAGTCTCTGGACTCTGGAAGCGCCTAGTGAGCACTAGCAGGGCGCTGAAATAGACCTCTTTTTGCGACTACTCTGCGCCTTGGCGTCTTTGAGTTGATTTCCTCGTGTCCCCACCCACTCGAGTGACGACCTCAAGGTTCGAGACAAGTATACTTCCGGTTATGAAAGTCGCGATAAGCGGTGTTTCCGGATTGATCGGGGAAGCGCTAAAGAACAGCTTTGCGGCGGACGGGGTCGAAGTTCTGGCACTTACCCGCCAAGAGAGCCTGCCGCCGCTTCGGACCATTACGTGGGACATAGAAAAGGGTCGATTCGATGCGAGCGCGCTCGAAGGTGTCGAGGCGGTCGTGCATCTCGCCGGAGAACCGGTAGCCCAGCGTTGGAGCGACGCCACCAAGAAAGCGATCCGGGAGAGCCGAGTCAAAGGGACGAAACTTCTCGTCGAGGGATTGAAGAGCCTCTCGAAACGCCCCAAAGTTCTCGTCTCCGCGTCTGCCGTGGGGTTCTACGGGAACGGTGGCGACTGGGAGCTCGACGAGCTGTCCGCTCCCGGAACGGGTTTCTTGCCGGACGTGTGCCAGGAGTGGGAACGGGAAACCATGAAGGCGCTCGGCCTCGGCATGCGCGCGGCCGTCGTTCGGGGCGGCATTGCGCTCTCGACCCAGGGAGGCGCCCTTGCCAAGATGCTTTTGCCCTTCCAGCTCGGCCTGGGCGGGCCGGTCGGCGGGGGGCGGCAATGGATGCCCTGGATTCACATCGACGACGTCGTGGCCGCGTATCGTTATGTGGTAAGCAAGCAGGACATCGTCGGCGCCGTCAACGCCACCGCTCCGAACCCGGTCACCAATGCGGATTTCGCGCGCGCGCTCGGCCGGGCGTTGGGTCGCCCTGCCGTGCTTCCTGCACCGGGATTCGCATTGAAACTGCTGCTCGGTCAAATGTCCGAGATCGTGCTCGAGGGGCAGCGGGTGTTGCCGAAGAAACTCCAGGAATCGGGCTTCGAGTTCCGCCACCGGGACATCGAGGAGGCGCTTCGGGACGTCCTGTCGAACAAGAGTTAGCCTAAGAGCCGAGCTATAATTGAGAGGGTTTACGCGCCCGCGGCATCGAACATTCATGGAAGATCCAACACCATCTGCCTCGTCCGAAGGCAACGGCGCCGACGTGCCCTCCAACCGGGGACGCAGGCTACTCAAGATCGTCGTCATTGCCGTTCTTTTCGCGCTCGCCGCCGGCGGCGGCGCCCTGACGGGCCTCGTCCTTGCCTACCAAAGGGATCTGCCTCTGATCCAGGAGCTCGAAGACTACGAGCCGAGCGTCATTAGCCAGGTCTTCGACGATCGGGGTGAGGTTATCGCCGAGTTCGCGGTGGAAAAACGCGTCGTCATCCCGTACGAGGGAATCCCCGATCATCTGCGGCAGGCCTTCGTGGCCAAGGAGGATCAGCGCTTCTGGAGCCACTACGGCGTCGATCCCTTCAGCATCTTGCGAGCGATCTGGGACAGCCTCTGGGCGGGACGCATTGGCGCGGGAGGTGGAGCGAGCACGATCACGCAACAGGTGTCGAGAATGCTGTTCCTCACGAGAGAGTTCACCCTCAGCCGAAAGCTCAAAGAGGCAATTCTCGCGTTCAAAATCGAGCGGGCCTATACGAAAGAAGAAATCCTTACTTTTTACTGCAACCTGCTGCACTTCGGTCACGGTCTCTACGGCGTCGAAGCCGCCTCCGAGTACTACTTCGGAAAAGCCGCTCGGGACCTCGCGCTGGAAGAGGCCGCCCTCATCGTCGGCCTCGCGCCATCTCCCGGCAACTACAGCCCCTTCGTCAACGCCGAAGCCTCGTTGAGGGAACGGGATCGGGTGATCGATCGAATGGCAGAAGAGCATTACGTGACTCAGGAGGAGGCAGAGCGGGCTCGAAGCGTCCCGCTGCAGCTCCGCCGGAGAGGACCGAGGGGCAACGTCGCACCCTACTTCGTCGAAGAAGTTCGCCAGTACCTCGAGGAGAAGTACGGCTCGACGCGGATCTATCGCGGCGGCCTGCGCGTCCACACGACTCTGAACCGGGACATGCAGGAGGTCGCGAACGTCGCTATCGACCGCGCCCTTCGCGCTCTCGACAAGCGGCAAGGGTGGCGCGCCATCGAGACCAACGTGTTGCGTGATCTCGAGATCTCGATCGAGGAGTTTCGCTCCGACGACTGGGGCGAGCCTTTCGCGCCCGGCCAGATCGTCACCGGCGTCGTGACCGATGAAGGCCGAAATCTTGCGGTTCGCATGGGCCGCTTCACGGCGAGCGTCGATCCGGAGTCGGTGGCTTGGACGAAACTGCCTCTCGCCGAGCTTTTGGAAATAGGTGACGTCACCGAGTTCGAGATCAAGGAGGTCGACTCCGAGAACGAGACGTTGAAGGTCGCACTCGAGCAAGAGCCGGTGGCAGAGGGCGCTCTCCTCGCCATCGAATCTCGAACCGGCCAGATCAAGGCGATGGTTGGAGGCTTCGACTTCGATCGCAGCAAGTTCAACCGCGCGACTCAAGCGCGCCGTCAGCCCGGATCCTCCTTCAAAGCCTTCGCGGTCGGGGCCGCCGTCGAGCAGGGATGGACACCGACCTCCTTGATTCTGGACGAGCCTGTCCGCTACATCGATCCGCACATCAAGGAGGTCTACGAGCCAAGAAACTACGACCGTGAGTACGAGGGCTGGGTCACGATGCGGCGCATGCTGGAAGCCTCGCGCAACGTGCCAGCCGTTCGGCTGACGCAGCAAATCGGACCTCAGAAAGTCGCGGATTACGCGCGCCGGCTGGGGCTCGAAGGGCCCATCCCTCCCTACCTCAGCATTACGCTCGGCGCCGCCGAAGCCACGCTGCAGGAGATGGTGTCTGCTTATTCCGCCTTCGCCAATCAAGGAATCCGCATGCGGCCCTATATCGTCACCAAAGTCAGCGACCGCGATGGCAACGTGCTCGAGGAGACCTTTCCCAAGGCTGCCTCCGCGATCCGCGCCGATTCCGCCTACATCGTGGCGAACTTGCTCCGCGGTGTCGTACAGCGCGGTACGGGGGTGAGGGCGGCCCGGCTCGGGCGACCTCTAGGGGGCAAGACCGGCACGACGAACGACTACACCGATGCCTGGTTCCTCGGATTCGACCCGACGCTCGTCACGGGGACGTGGATCGGCTTCGACCAGAAGCTGACTCTCGGAGAACGGGAGACTGGATCGCGCGCGGCCTTGCCTCCATGGCTCGAGTTCATGGAGGCTGCGATGAAAGACAAGCCGATCGAGGATTTCCCCGTTCCCTCGAATATCGTCTTCATTCCAGTCGACAAGAAGACCGGCTACCCGACGTCGGCGGACGGGTCCAACGCTCTTCTCGAAGCGTTCATCGCGGGGAGCGAGCCAACGGGCTACTACCCGGGGCGATAAGATATGAGCGTCATGCTGTAATATTGTAGCCATATATGGAATCTAGCAACCTACTGCTATATATAGTCTTGTTACAGATTTGACTAATTGGCACTAAAGCTAGATAATTAGCGCATACGAGAATACGGGCGTTAGTTGAGACGGCGCCCCCTCCAGCTGGTAATCTAGACTAGAACGTTCAGCGAGAGGAAATTCCAAAGCCGTCCGCTTCGGGCGACGCGTCGAATCGAGGTCAGTCATGGACAAGTTGGATGAGACCCCTCCCGCAAATGGCGAGATCCATCGCGGAGTGGCCATTCTCCCTCTTCGCGATACCGTGATCTTCCCGCAGTCAATTCTTCCTCTGGCTGTCGGCCGTGACAGCACGGTCAGACTGCTGAACGAGAATGGCGAAACGGCCGATTTCATTGGAGTCGTCACTCAGACGGACGCGGCCGTCGAGAGCCCCGGAGCCTCCGATCTCCACGCGGTCGGAACGAGCGTCAGAATCCACAAGTCGGTGCGCATGCCCGACGGCTCGATCCGACTTGTGGTCCAGGGCAGTTTCCGATTCCGTATCCGTCAAGTCATCCAAATTACCCCCTACGTGCGAGCGGACGTCGAGGTTCTCGCCAACATCTTTCCGCCCGAAGACGAAATCGAGGTCGACGCGTTGACGCGAAGCGTCCACGCCGTGTTCTCGAAAGTCGTCGAGATGTCTCCCGCCCTCGCAGACGAAATTGGATCGCTGGCCGCGACCTTGAACGACGCGGGCCGGCTGGCCGATTTCGTCGCCCAGCACCTTCCCAGCCTCGACACCGAGAGCCGACAGAAAGTACTCGAGACGCCTCGAGTCAAGGACCGCCTCAAGCTGGTGCACGAGGCTTTGCTGCGCGAGCAGGAGGTGCTGGAGGTCGGAAGCAAGATCGAATCGCAGGTCAAGAACGAGGTTGGCCGGACCCAGCGCGAATACTACCTCCGCGAGCAGATGAAGGCGATCCAAAAGGAGCTCGGAGAGACGGACGAGAATGCCAAGGAGATCGAAGAGCTTCGCGTCAAGATTCAGGAAGCGAAGATGCCCGAGGAGGCTGACAAGGAAGCGCTACGAGAGCTCAACCGCCTGTCGAAGATTCCTCCCGCTTCTGCCGAATACACGGTCGGCCGCACCTACCTCGACTGGCTCGTGCGCGTTCCCTGGTCCAAAAAGACCGAGGACGTCTACGACATTCCGAAAGCAAAGGATATCCTCGAGGCCGATCACTACGACCTCGAGAAAGTCAAAGACCGAATTCTCGAGTTTCTCGCGGTACGGAAAATGAAACCGGACATCAAAGGTCCGATTCTTTGCTTCGTGGGACCTCCTGGCGTCGGGAAGACGAGTCTCGGCAAGTCGATCGCCAAGTCGCTGAGCCGCGAGTTCGTAAGGATGAGCCTCGGCGGCATTCGCGACGAAGCGGAGATCCGCGGCCACCGGCGCACCTATATCGGAGCACTACCGGGTCAGATCATCCAGAACCTTTGCCGAGCCGGCTCCAAGAACCCCGTCTTCATGCTCGACGAAGTGGACAAGCTCGGAATGGATTTCCGCGGTGACCCGAGCTCGGCGTTGCTCGAGGTCCTCGATCCCGAACAGAACGATACGTTTCGCGATCACTATATCGATCTTGCCTTCGATCTCTCGGAGGTTCTCTTCATCGCCACGGCCAACATAATGGATCCGATTCCGCCCGCCCTGAAAGACCGCATGGAGGTCATCAACCTCGCGGGCTACACGGAAGAGGAGAAGATTCAAATCGCCGAGCGCCACCTCCTCCCTCGTCAACTCGATAACCACGGGCTGACCGACGATAAGATCGCGCCGAAGTTCGAGCGGGAGACGATCTCGCATATCATCCGCCACTACACACGCGAAGCGGGTCTCAGGAACCTCGAACGCGCGATCGCGGCGATTTGTCGCAAGGCGGCGCGCAAGCTCGCGGAAGGACAAACGGAACCCTTGCACGCGACCCCGGACGCGCTGCAGGAACTACTCGGTGCTCCCACCTCGCTCTCCCGCGAGATCGACGATCGCGTCAAAGTTCCAGGAGTGGTGGTGGGGCTGGCATGGACCCCCGTCGGCGGCGACATCCTCTTCGTGGAGGCCTCCAAGGTCAAAGGCGGGAAGAACCTCACGCTCACGGGACAGCTCGGGGACGTCATGAAGGAGTCGGCCAATGCGGCTCTGACGTGGGTCCGAGCTCATGGATCTCGGCTCGGCCTCGAGGGAGACTTCTACCGCAGGTTGGACATCCACTTGCACGTCCCTGAGGGCTCGACGCCGAAAGACGGGCCGTCGGCGGGCGTGACCATGGTCGCGGCGCTGGTCTCGATCTTGACGGGGAGGACGGCGCGACCTCGCGTCGCGATGACGGGCGAGATTACTCTCTCCGGACACGTTCTTCCGGTTGGAGGGATCAAGGAGAAGCTCCTCGCCGCACATCGCTACGGCATCAAGGAAGTCGCGATCCCGAAGCTGAACGAGAAGGCGATGCTCGAGGATCTTCCCGAGGAGATCCGCAAGGAGCTGATCATTCACCCGGTATCGAGTTTGGAGGAGCTTCTTCCCATCGTCTTCCCCGATCTCGAGCTCGACTTCGTTCCGCCACAGTCCCCGGCCAGCAAATCATCGGAGATGAGGGTTCAATAGTCGAAGTGGAGTACCGAGACTATTATCAAGTTCTCGGGGTCTCGAAGGACGCGACCGAGAAAGAGCTCAAACACGCCTACCGCAAGCTCGCGCGGAAGCACCATCCGGACGTCAACCCCGGGGACCTGGGGGCCGAGCAGAAATTCAAGGAGCTCAACGAGGCTTACGAGGTCCTCTCCGACCAGGACAAACGAAGCAAATACGACCGTCTCGGTGCGAATTGGAAGCAGTACGAAAACTACGCCCGAGCGCAGCCGGGCGGTCCCGGAGGCGGCTTTCGGGTGGAGTTCGAAAGCGGCGGCGGGATGGGCGGATTTTCGGATTTTTTCAAAACGTTCTTCGGCGGCGGCGTCGATCTCGACGACCTCTTCGGTCAGGCGGGGAGCGGCTTTCGAGGAGGCCGGAGAGGCAGTGGACGAGGGGCTCGGGCCCAGCGTGGATTCGGAGGCCACGGCCAGGCTCCCCCGACCAGGGCCGGGACAGACGTTTCAGGCGAGTTGACCATCACTCTGGATGAGGCCTACCATGGCACAACGAAACGCCTGTCGATCGAGGGAGATTCAGGAGTCGAGTCGATTGACGTCCGCATCCCGCCGGGTGTGAAAGCGGGCTCCAAAATCCGCGTCTCGGGAAAAGGAGAACGACTCCAGGGCTCGAGCGCAGGCGACCTTTATTTGTCGGTCCGAATGCAAGCCCACCCGGTGTACAAGACCAAGGACGACGATCTCTATGTCGACGTTCCCGTCACCTTCGCGGAAGCGGCCCTAGGCGCGGAAATCGAAGTGCCGACTCTCTCGGGAAAGTCTCGTGTCAAGGTACCGGCCGGCTCGCAAGCGGGACGGCTGCTGCGACTTCGGGGAAAGGGAATGCCGCACCTCAAGGGAGACGGCCACGGCGATCTCTTCGCGAAGTTGCTCATCGTCGTGCCAAAGGAGCTCAGCCAAAGAGAGCGCGAGCTGATGAAGGAGCTCTCTCAGATTCGCGGCGAGAATCCCCGGGCCCACCTCGACTGCTCGTAGCTGGTGCTCGCTCACTCTTCGTTCGCTCGCTGGCCGCGCTCCTCGCGCGGCCTCTTACGGCCCATTTTTGCGGTGGGCAGCCCTTCGAAGGCGCCCCGCAACATCTCATTCCTTCGAAGCAGTCCGAATGCGGACGATTGGGCCGGGCTCTCTCTTCTTTGCAACGCGCCTAGCTTCGCCAGGCTAGCGCTCCGCTCGACAGGCTCGCTGCGCGAGGCGATCGCGCAGGGTGCAGATGACTTTTTCAGCACCATGCTAGTACGAGGTAAGTACGATCTTCGGCTTTGCCACATGATGGCCACACGAGGCCGCTACCATCGATTCTAGTAATGCCGAAATCCGCGGTCAGTATTCTCTTTGGTGGTGATGGTAACGAGCATCGCGTTTCGGTCGCCTCGGCCCGAAACGTCGCCTCGGTTCTGACGGAAACGTCGCTTTGGTTCTGGACGCGAGAGGGCACCATTCAGGCCGTCCGTCACGACGAGCTCGCGGGTTTCGCGCGACCCTTCGAGGTCGACTTCCACCCTGACCCACTGAACGAGTGGGACAATCTCGAGGCCGCCCTCGATTCCGATGGCGTTTCTTCGAGCGTATGCTTCATCGCTCTCCATGGCGGATCGGGAGAGAACGGCACGCTCCAGGATCTATTGGAGGCGAGGGGCGTCGCTTTCACGGGCTCGGGCGCGGAAGCGAGCCGGCTCTGTTTCGACAAGGTTCGGGCGCGGGAGATCGTGGGGGCGCGAGGCATCCGAGTCGCGGAAGCCATCCTGCTCGGAGCCGACTCCGGTGAAGCGCTTCATCGCTTCTTGCAGCGGACGGGAAGGCTGGTCGTCAAACCCGTGGCGGACGGTTCGAGCCACGGCATCTGGTTCGTCTCGCAGGAGCGTGAGCTCGAGGAGGCGGTTCGGGCGGTTCGCGCGTCGAAGGCGCCCTATATCGTCGAGAGATTCATCGAGGGTCGAGAGCTTACCGTCGGCGTCCGCGAGCAAGAGGGAGAGCTCTCCGCCCTCCCCTGCTCCGAGGTCCGCCTCGCCCCCGGCAGAACGTTCGACTTCGAAGGCAAGTATCTCGGCCACGGATCGGAGGAGATCACCCCCGCGCAAGTCACGCCGGCGACGGCCGCAGCCGCGCAACAAGTCGCGCGCGAGGCCCATGAGGCCACGGGATGCCGGGGCTACTCTCGAACGGACGTCATCCTCTCGAGCGACGGCCCGGTATTTCTCGAGATCAATACGCTGCCCGGCCTCACCCAAGCTTCGTTTATTCCACAACAACTCGAAGCGGCTGGAATCTCGATGGAGAGCTTTCTCGAACAGCAATTGAGCATCGCCCGAAACAGAGCGGCACGATCGGGCTCGCGGACGAAAGGCTAGTGTCTCGTCTCGGAAGTGAGGTTAGCATCGAGAGCGTCGAGGCGCCCGGATCGCGAGGCGCGTCGAGGGCGAAATACCGGGCGTATTCAACCGAGGCGCAACGCAGCGAGGCGGGATGCATCGGCGCTCGAATGCAACATGACTTCCGGGACGGGGCACTAGAGTTCCCCGAACGGGGAGGCGAATACCAACCAACCGCGAAGCTGGTTGCACCTAGGCGGAGCCTCGGCTTACCATGAGAGCTACGACTAACTCCACCTGACAACCTCCTTCGAGTCAAATGAATTCCCTGCTCCCTTCCTAGCAATCCCCATGGCGAACGACAAAGCGGAAGCCCCGAAACGCAGGCACTCTACGGCTCACAAACGGGGAGGCCTAAAAGAGCTTCCCGCGACCGCCATATGTGGGAACGACATCACGTCCTCCACCCTCTACGTCTCGGCGCTCGCGATCATGGCCGGCGGCAAGTGGGCCTGGCTCTCGCTGCTCTTCGTGGCAGCAGTTCTTTTCCTGTTCCGCAGTATCTACGCGGAAGTCGTCGGTACTCTCCCCCTCAATGGTGGAGCCTATAACGCGCTTCTCAACACGACCAGCAAAAGAATGGCATCGCTCGCCGCGTGCCTGACGGTGCTCTCCTATATGGCGACCGCTGTCATCTCCGCGAACGTGGCTATGCACTACGCCCAGGCTCTGTGGGCAGGGTTACCCGTGATCGGCGCCACGATCGGCTTGATGGCGCTGTTCATGGTCCTGACGATCGTAGGGATCCAGGAGTCGTCACGCGTCGCGGTGGTGATTTTCCTCACGCATCTGGCTAGTCTGACGCTCCTACTGCTGGTCGGGGGCATTTATCTGTCGACCCGCGGGCTTCAGGTGCTCTCCCAGAATCTCGCAACCCCCACGGAAAACCTTCCCCAGGCGCTGTTCTTCGGATTCGCCGCGGCCATGCTCGGCATCTCCGGTTTCGAAAGCTCCGCCAATTTCGTCGAAGAGCAGGCCGAGGGCGTCTTTCCAAAGACCCTGCGAAACATGTGGATCGCGGTGAGCGTCTTCAACCCCGCGATGGCGCTTCTAGCTCTCGCCCTCGTGCCGATCGACGGTGTAGGAGCGCATCCCAAGGACCTACTCGCTCATATGGGCGATCTCGCGGGTGGGCGGTGGCTCGGTCTCGTTATTTCGGTCGATGCGACGCTGGTGCTAAGCGGCGCGGTACTGACCTCTTTCGTCGGCGTGACAGGACTCGTGAAGAGAATGACCCTCGACAGGGTACTTCCCCAATTCCTGCTGCATTCGAACCGAAGGGGCACGGCACATCGCATCATCATTGGCTTCTTCCTCCTCTCGGTCTCCGTCCTGCTCATAACGAAAGGTGACATCGGGGCACTGGCCGGCGTCTATACGATCTCTTTCCTGGCGGTGATGGCCCTGTTTGGCGTCGGCAATATCCTCCTCAAAGTGAGGCGCGCGCGACTTCCCAGACCGTCTACGGCCGGATGGCCGGCGGTTCTCGTCGGCATCGTGGCCGCGCTCGTCGGCCTCGTCGGCAACATCGTGATGCACCCGGCCTACTTTCAGGTTTTTCTCGCCTATTTCATACCCGCGGTGGCGGCGACCATGCTCATGCTCGGGCGCATATGGGTCCTGCGGGTGTGCCTCTTTTTCGTGCATCGGACCAGTGACGCGATCTCGGGAGCCACCAACGCACTGAGCGAGTCCATTCGAAGCAAGATGGACGAGATCAACTCGCAACAGGTCGTCTTCTTCACGCGCGGCGACAGCATCAACAACCTGAACGAGGCGATGCTCTACGTACGTGAGAACGAGCACACGAATCGCATCAAGGTCGTTACGGTGGTCGAGGACGAGAAGGACGTGCCCGCCCGACTGAAGAAGGATCTCCAATTCCTGGACGAGGCCTATCCAGAGGTCGATATCGAGTTCGTGATCCAGAAGGGCGAGTTCGGCCCCAAGCTGATCAAGAGGCTCTCGAAGGAGTGGAAGATACCGGCGAATTTCATGTTCATCGCCGCACCCGGAGATCATTTCTTGTACGGTCTCGCCGAGCTGGGCGGAGTGCGCCTCATCATCTAGCCCAACGGGCGAAGGGTCGTCCTACTTCACTTCCGCGCGCCCGCTTCCACCCGACGCCTCGAGGCCTCACGGACCTTGGACATCAGCTCGAAGGCCGTGAAGGGTTTCTGAATGAAAGCCACCGCGGCCAATCCGGCACATCGATTCATCGTATCCTGCTCGCTATAGCCGCTCGTCAGAACGACGGGCACGTCCCGCGAGATTTGCCGAATCGCGAACAGGGCTTCGGCACCGTCCATGCGTGGCATCGTCATGTCGAGGACGATGACCTCGATCTCCTCCTCGTGGTGGCGGAAGATCTCGACTCCCTCGTGTCCGTCATCGGCCACGAGGACTCTGTATCCCTGGAGCTCCAGCGTGCTTCGCGCGACGCTCCTTACCGTCTCTTCGTCATCGACGACGAGCACCGTGCCTCCATGGGTGGAGAGGTCGGAGATCTTCGCGCCTCCCTCTTGACGCGTCGGACGAGGCGCGGAAACGACGGGAAGAAAGACGTCGAAAGCCGTTCCCTGCCCGGGAGAGCTCCTCACCTTGATGAAACCGTCGTGGCTGCGAACGATCCCCAGAGCGGAGGACAGTCCCAAACCCCGGCCAGCAAACTTCGTGCTGAAGAATGGTTCGAAGATCCGCGACAAAGTGTTCGCGTCCATCCCGCAACCAGTATCAGAGATGGAGACAAAAGCGTAGTCGCGCCCGTAGGGCTCTCGGCGCGGCAAAGCATCTTCGAGCTCTCCGGCCTCGATGGGCCTCTTTCCGCTGCGGATCGTCACGGTTCCCGGATCGTCCCCAAGTGCGTCAGAGGCATTGGTGATCATGTTCATGACGATCTGGCGAAGTCGCACGGAATCACCTTCCACGTAGACCTTCGGCTCGAGATCCATAACGACCTCCGCCTTCTTGGAGATGGCGCTTCCAATGAGCTCTCGCGTCTCCTCGACCAATGATGAGAGATCGAACCTCTCGATACCGATCCTTCCCTGACCGGCATAGGTGAGAAGCTGCTGAACGAGCTCCGCAGCACGATCGGCCGATCGCTTGATGCTCGAAATCAAGGCAAAGGATGGTGAATCGGGTTCCGCACGCGCGAGCGCGAGCTCGGCATTGCCGAGAACTCCGACCAGAATGTTGTTGAAATCGTGTGCGATGCCCCCGGCCAGCACTCCCAGGCTCTCCAGCTTCTGGCTATCCCTCATGCGCTCTTCCAACTGGCGTCGATGCTCCTCCGCCCTCTTCCCTTCCGTCACGTCGCGAAACGTCCAGACACGACCCGCGAGGTTGGTCTCAGAGACGAGTGGCACCGACGTCAACGAGAAGGTCCTGGCATCCAGGGAAACGAGCTCGACGGCCTCGACGACAGCTCCCGTGACGAGGGCACGATCGCGCGCCTCGGCCAGGGTCCCCGGATTCGAGAGCTTTGTCGAAAGCACCATGAACAGCTCGGTCTCGACTTTCGACGAGCCGCGCGATCCCGGGTCTGGGATCTCCCACATCTCCCAGAATCGTTCGTTCGCGTACAGGAGTCGACCTTTCTCGTCGAGGACGAAGAGCCCGTCCTGGATGGAGCCCAGAAGGGCTTCGATGCTCGCGGCCTGTTGCGCGGCGGCCTCTTGAGCGTCTCGAAGTCTCGTTTCATCGTGGAAGCGAAGGCCGAAGCCTCCTGGCCCGGGCCACCGACGAGGAATCGGGGTCACTCGAACGCGAAGCCAGCGGCGGGGAGCCGCGCGTGTTTCGAAGCTGTAGCCCTCAGGCAGCTCTTTTCCAATGAAAAGATCGTCCAGCGAGTCCCCTTCTTCGACCAGCCTCTCACGGAGAACGTCCAGAAAACTCACTCCGGGACTCAGGGCTTCGACCCCTAGAAGCCGGGCGGTTGCCTCGTTCGCGCGACCGAGTTGGCCTTTTGGATCCACGAGCGCGACGCCGTCCGGCTCATGAGCTATCCAGTGCTCGAGCGTGAGACTGCTGAAGCCGAAGAGTTGGTTGCGCCACATTCCTGTGAAGACAACCCCTAAAGCGAGACCGAAAGCGAGAAGAGTGGGGTCGAAACCCGGACTCACGACCCTGGAGACATATAGGGCGTTGAAGAGAAAGGGGATAGCGGCGGCGATCGACAGAGTATCGAGCTGCACGCGGGCCCTCGACGATGGCTCTTTCTGACGACGGACCCAACGGAACAAGGCGAGCGCGGCCGCGAGAACGAGATAGGAGGATACGGCCTGAACGTACCACAGGACACGGTACTCGTTGCGGCCTTCCCACCGAGGCTCGATGAACCAACCCAACCACGGATTCGTCAAGAGCCCGAGCCAGCAGACAAGTCCAACGGCGCCAGGTGCGAGCTCGACCGCCCGCGTCGCCCAGCGGGGCTCGAGCGGTGAGTACGGGCGACTCGAAGGGACAACGACCACCAGAGCGGGACGTTGGCGAGAACGCCCGTGTAGAGCACGATCAGCCAGATCCAATGTTCCTCGGCGGTCCGCGCGAGAAAGGAAGTGCCCAGCTCTCCAACCGACCACAGAAACCCGGAGAGACTGAGCCAGAAGACGACGGGCCAGAGCGGACGGGGAGGACGAAAACGCGAAACGACGATCGCCAGGATCGCCCAGCACGCGATCGTGACGATGCCGAACGCAAGAGCCAAGCTCATAGTCGTGATGCCGACAAGCTATTCCCAGGGATTACGCTTCAGTGTATCAAACGGCCGTAATCGCCGTCAGGCGGAGACCTGCCGGCGGCTCAGCAGAAACGCCGTGATAAAAGCATCCAGATCACCGTCCATCACTCGATCGACGTCTCCCACCTCCACCTTCGTACGATGGTCCTTGACCATACGATAGGGCTGAAAGACATAGGAACGGATCTGGTTTCCCCAGGCGATATCCTTCTTGCCGTCGTGCATGGCGTCCACTTTTTCCTGTTTCTCCCGGAGCTTGAGATCGTAGAGGCGCGCTCTCAGCACCCGCATCGCCATTTCCTTGTTGCGGTGCTGGGATCGCTCATTCTGACACTGAGTCACGATTCCACTCGGAAGGTGCGTAATACGAACCGCGGAGTCGGTGACGTTCACGTGCTGACCGCCGCTACCGCTCGAACGATAAGTATCGATACGCAAGTCCTTTTCGTTGATTTCGACTTTGACCTCCTCGTCGATCTCCGGGAAAACAAAGAGGGACGCGAAGGAAGTATGGCGACGCTTGGCCGCGTCGAAGGGAGAGATCCGGACCAAGCGATGCACGCCGACCTCGGCGACCAAATAGCCGTAGGCATAGGAGCCCTGCACGGTGAAGGTCGCGCTTTTGATCCCGGCCTCCTCTCCCTCCTGGTAGTCGATCATCTCGGTCTTGAAACCTCGGCTTTCCGCCCACCGCAGATACATGCGGAGCAGCATCTCGGCCCAGTCCTGCGATTCGGTACCGCCGGCACCGGGATGGATACTCACGATGGCGTTCGCGGCATCGTGCTCGCCCCCGAGGAGCTTTTGCATCTCCGCGGACTCGACCTCCTCCGCCCATTTGTTCAAGTGAGCCTCGAGGTCGTCGCTGACGGGCTCGCCCTGCTTCGCCCACTCGACGAGGGTCGAAACCTCGTCCTCGCAATCGCGGAGCTTGCGAAGGAGATCCAGGTCCGCCTGCACCCGACCGCGCTCGCGAGAGAGCTTTTCTCCCCGCGCGGGGCCACTCCATGCGTCGGGACTAGAGAGTTTCTGTTCGACTTCTTGAAGGGATTTTTCGAGAGCGGCTACGTCAAAGATAACCCCGAACGTCGCGGGTGCGACGACCGAGGTCCTCGTAGCGATTCAGTTGCTCGTCGAGCATCGGTGACTCGTTCTCCTCGCCGCTATCGCGTGATGTAGGGCTTGAATTTCTCCTCGTTACGCAGCTTTTCAGCGATTCTCTCGGCTTCGTCCCGAGTCGCGAAACGACCCACGCGCACCCGGTGAAGCCCTGCTTCGCCTCCCGCCTCCAGATAGGCGCGGTAGTTCTTGCTCTTCAGCCGTGTGAGAAGGGACCGAGCCGCATCCTCCGTCTTGAGCGCCACCACTTGAATGGTGAAGACGCCGCTGTCGAGGCCGAACTGCTGGGGCCTTCTCGGTGCTGGGGCGGCCGGCGCCTGGACATCCCGCGCAGGGGCTTTCTTCGGGGCGGTAGTCGGCGGCGAAACGGTCTGGCTCACCGTCGTCTCGGGACCCGTCGATCGCACCGGTTCGGGTTTAGCCTGGGGTTTCTCCTCCTCGAGACGCTGAGCGTAGTCGAGTTTCGGAGTTCCGGCGGGTACCGTGCGACGGCTGTCAGGGATCTGGCGAAGCGTGCCGGCCGCGATGTCCGTTCCTGGAACCGCCAAGGTGGCGTCCCTTACTCCGCGTCCGACCATCACCCCGCACAGGAACACGACTACGGCAATTGCCAGGGTCGCCATGAAAAAGAAGACCAACTGCTTGTTGTTCAGTTGGACCTCGTAATGGGCCCCGTCGTTGTATTCGGCCATTCGCTAACACTCCTTGGCTGGCGCTATGCCTAGTTGTACCCAGAGTGCTGATATTCTACATCAAGTCTAGCAGTTTATCACACTATGTTTACGGAATGTTCACACGCTGGGAATTTCGGGCTGCGCATGGCTGAGGATACTGGTGGCGACGACTTCCTGCTCACCCTTGCCGAAGCGGTGTCCGATTTCCAGTAAGAGCCCGTAGGTCAACTCGTTGAGGCCATCGACAAACACCGCTTTTTTGCCTCGTGCGGCTTGTCACCCAGGTTCTGAAGGAGCTGATCGAAATCGACCCGGCCGGCCGTGCCGAGCTCCACCCCTTCGAAAAGCAGCGGAAATTGCTTGGCGACCTCGCTCATGACGCGATTCCCGAACTCGATCGCCGCGTCGTCCTCGAGCTTCTCCTCGAGGAACCTACACACCGATTCGAAATTGCGATTGTAGTGATCGACCACCTCCTCGAGTTCGTACTCGAGCTCGAGGCCCGCCTGTGCACCATCGGCACCGCCCCGCTCCAGTACGCCGGCGGCGAGCAGTCCGAAAAGAATCCGGAGGGTCTCGAAGTTCGGGAGATAGCTCATCGCGAGGATCTGCTCGACGTTGAGACGACCGTTGACGAGCGAGAGCACTTGAGACTCGTCCTCGTCCAAATTCAGTTTGTGCATCAGGTTGTCTGCGTTGTCCGAGCGGCGAAGAATCGCATCCAGCGGACCGACGCCGGCATAGATCCGGGTGAAGTCCTGGAGGCGTCGGATGCCTTCCAGGATGACGTTCTCGGAATCGAGGTCGAGCACCATGGGCCCCTCGGCCGAAAGGTCGTTGATGACGAATTCGTACTCCCCCCGCGTCCAGTGAAACAGGCTATAGACGATCGCTTCCGCGTGACGATGAATCGCGACGTAGAGATCATCGGGAGTGACAATGCCCTGCTCGACGAGGACGGCGCCGAGCTTCTTGTCGGCCTGTATCTGCCTGCTCGCTTCGAGAAATTGACGGACGGTGATCTTGCCGGTCTTCAAGAGGAACTCGCCGAGGCGATCGCCCTGGGCGTTGGACATCGCGTAGATGGTTCGCCCTTCTTTGAAGTAGATCGCTTTCCATCTTCCGGCATCGTGGAAATTGCGGATGCCCGTTTCCTTGCTGCGGCTGATCGACGCGAGCAGCTCGGGCAAGCTCGACTCCGACAGAGAACCTCGGATAGTTAGATCTTCACCTTCCATGCTTATTGACGCTCCTTCCACTGGCGCCTTCGCGCTCGTTCGAGCTCAGTTCTTCTTGTCCTTCCAACGGCGCGCGACTTCGACCAGAGGCTCGATGAGGTCCATCGGAAGCGGAAAGACGACTGTCGAGTTCTTCTCGGTCGCGATCTCGGTGAGGGTGTGCATATAGCGCAGCTGCATCCCCAGAGGGTGGCGCCCCACGATTTCAGCCGCCTGCGCGAGCTTCTCCGAAGCGAGGAACTCTCCCTCGGCGTGAATGACTTTGGCGCGTTTCTCCCGTTCTGCCTCCGCCTGCCTCGCGATAGCCCGTTGCATCTCTGTAGGCAGATCGACGTGCTTGACCTCGACCGACGTGACCTTGATGCCCCAAGGATCGGTGTGTTTGTCCAGAATGCCCTGGAGCTGCATGTTCAGGCGATCCCGCTCGGAGAGCAGATCGTCCAGCTCCGCCTGGCCGAGTACGCTCCGGAGCGTCGTTTGCGCGAGCTGCGACGTCGCATAGAGGAAGTTCTCGACCTCGACGACGGCTTTGATCGGGTCCACGACGCGGAAGAAAACGACGGCGTTCACCTTCACCGAAACGTTGTCCCTGGTAATGATGTCCTGGGGAGGCACGTCGAGCGCGACCAACCGAAGGCTAATCTTCACCATGCGATCGATGGGAGCAAAAATGATTACGAGCCCTGGACCCTTGGGCCGAGGCAAGAGGTTTCCGAGACGAAAAACGACGCCGCGCTCGTACTCGTTCAGCACCTTGATCCAGTTCAACAGGAAGATGGCGAGTACCACCAGGACGGCCAGAGTGCCGATGGAGAGTCCTCCCAACATGATTAACCTCCAGTCTATGATTCGTTATCGACGCGCTCGACGCCGAGCATGAGCCCCTCGACGCTCGTCACGCGCACCCGCTCGCCCTCGGAGATCGGCGCGCCGGACCGCACATCCCAGAACTCGCCGTGAATGAAAACTTTTCCCTCGCGATCGATCGGGGTGCGAGCCAGAGCCATCTGACCGATCAGACTCTCCGTCCCGGTCACCGGAGGGTGACGTTGCGCGGCGACAACCTTGCGTCCGACGACTATGACGACGAAGGCGAGAAGAATCGTCACCGGCAGAATCATCGCCCAGCTCACGCGCAGCGCCGGCGTCGGCAGAGGCTGTTCCTCGATGAGAATAAAAGCGCCGAGCAGCACGCCGACGATCCCTCCCGCGCCGAGCGCCCCGAACGAGGGCGTCACGGCCTCGGCCACGATCAAGCCGAAGCCGACAAGCATCAGCAACACGCCGACGACGTTCACGGGAAGTATCTGAAACGCGAAGGCGGCGATCAGCAGAGAGATAGCCCCGACGACACCGGGAACGATCGCGCCGGGGTTAGAGAATTCCATATAGAGTCCCGCCAAGCCGAGCAGACCGAGGAGCACGGCGACGTTGGGATTGGCGACGACGGAAAGGATGCGTTGCTTCGTGCTCATTTCCTTGAGCTCGACGCTGCGCCCCGCCGTTGTGAGCGTGACCTCAGTTCCGTCGATTCGTTTCACCGCGGCGCCATCGAGCTGAGCGAGCAACTCCGCCTCGGAGCTCGCGACGTAGTCGACGAGCCCCGCCTCGAGCGCCTCGTTGGCCGTCCAGGCGCGAGCTTCGGTGACCGCCTGCTCAGCCAGCGCAGGATCCTTGCCTCGTCGCTCGGCAATGGATCGAGTGTAGGCCGCGGCATCAGATCGGACCTTCTTTTGCATCGTCTCGTCCATTTCCTGCCCCGATCCGGAGACGGGCGTCGCCGCGCCGGTATTCGTGCCCGGAGCCATCGCGGCAACATCGGCGGCGAGCGTAATCAGAAATCCCGCGGAGGCGGCGTGAGCACCCGATGGAGCGACATAGACGACGACGGGGCACTCGCTTCCGAGAATGGCCTCGATGATCTCGCGGGTTGCGTGATACAAACCTCCGGGAGTCGAGAGTTGGATGAGCACCAATACCGCATCCTCTGCGTTGGCTTCCGCGAGGGTCTCGATGATGTGCTCCGCGCTCACCGCATGGATCACGTCGTCCACGACGATCTTGTAGATGGGGCCGCTCGCCGCCTCGTCCGCGAAGGCCGTCCCGGCGAAGAGGCCCAGACAAACGGCTGAAATTACGCGGGATAATTCCATTCTCGTACGAAAGTATAGCGCCGTTTCGAAAAGGGTGTCAAGGAGGGAGAACCGATAAGTCCTATGCACGCTCTCTTTTAGCAGGGTGCCGCCATCAGTCGGCTGCACCCCTACCAGGCCGCCTCGCGCAGCCAGCCTCTCGAGCGGAGCGCGGCTTCTGGCAAACGTTACGAAGCTTCTGCTACTGTCCACGGACCTTGATGCACGCCAACCAATCGCTCCGAAGGCTCTCGATCCTCGCCCTGTTCGGAGTCATGACGGCGCTCGCGACGTTTCCCCTCAGTGCCCGTCCCGGAAGTGAGGCGATCGATCTTGGTCCAGACACGCGTCTGTTCCTTTGGACGCTGGCGTGGGACACGGAGGCTCTTGCCCAGAGACCTTTCTCGCTTTTCGACGCGAATATCTTTCATCCCGAGCCTCGCACCCTCGCCTATTCCGAGCACCAGCTCGGGAGCGCGCTCGTCGCGGCCCCGATCATCGCGACAAGCGGGAACCCACTTCTCGCGATGAACACCGTCCTCCTCCTGTCCTGTTTCCTCTCCGGTCTCGGCGCCTACGTCCTCTCGAGGCAGCTCGGGCTCGGCCAGGCCGGCGCCCTCCTGGCGGGCGTCGTCTTCGCCTTTACCCCACCCCGCTTCTTTCGTCTGGGACAGCTCCACCTCGCGACCGTACAATGGATCCCGTTCTGCCTCGCCCTCGTGCACCGTTACGCCGCTTCCGGCACGAGGCGCCACCTGCTGGGAGCGCTCGCGCTGTTCTCCTTGCAAGCCGTGACGGGCGGGCAGAGCGCGCTGTTTCTAGCGCTCGCGGCCTGCGGCCTCATTGTTTACCTCGCTCTGTTCGGAGAGCTTCGTCCGAGGAGCTCTCTCGTTCGTGACGCTGCGATCGGCTTGCCACTCGCGCTCGCACTCAACCTACCCTTCGTGGTCCCCTATCTTCTAGTGCAGCGAGATCTCGGCCTCGAGCGCTCACTCGACGAGGCGCGAGAGTGGTCTCCCAACGCAGCGAGCTTCCTCGCATCACCGACGCACGTCCACCGATGGCTCGCTGGCAAAGCGAGGCTCGGACGAGCGCTTCGCGACGCCAAAGCCTTCCTATTCCCTGGAGTGATCCCGCTTTTTTTCGCCTGCTTCGCCTTCGCACGGGCCGCTCCAAAGCCTCCATCCGCGTCGGTCGAGCCCATGGCCTCGAGCCGCTCCCTGCGAGCTCTCGATGCGCTGATCTCGATCCTCGCGCTCCTGGCAGTTCTCATCGAAGCGGCCGGAGGTGTGAGCTTTCGGTCTGGTAGCTTTCACCTCTCCGCGAGCGGCGGCGGCCGCGCGGCGGTCGGGGCGGTCGCGCTTCTGGTGGCTCGACTATTGTTGTTTCGGCGCCAACCGTTTGCCTACCTGCCCCCGCTGCGCGGTCTGCGCGACCGCTTGCGCGCGTTTTTCGAAAGACGCGTGGGCATCAACGGCGGCTTCTACGCGCTGCTCTTCGCACTGTCGCTGTGGGTGGCGCTCGGTCCGGGCGCGGGCCTCTATGCCGCGCTCTACCGTCTGCTCCCAGGTTTCGACTTCATTCGCGTTCCTTCGCGGTTCACGCTACTGAGCGTGCTCGCCCTCGCCGTTCTTGCCGGCTTGGGTTTCGAGCGTTTCGTGGCAGGCCGAAAGTGGCTCGCTCCGGCAATCGTGGCACTGAGTTTCGCCGAGCTTGCCGCCTTCCCCCTCGCGACCCGTCCTTACCCGATCGAGACGTCTCCCATGGACCAGTGGCTCGCGGCGCGGAGTGACGACGATGCCATCGTCGCGCTTCCCGTGTCCGATCCCAGAGACCACGTGGCGGCGGCACGCAGGCATTCGATCTATATGCTCCAGTCCATCATTCACTTCCGGCCCCTGGTGAACGGCTACAGTGGCTTCACGCCGCCCGGGCACGACCGTCTCTTCCGCATGCTCGTGCGCTTCCCGGACGAGGACGCTCTAGCCGCTATCGAGGCTCTCGGGGTCCGCTACGCAGTAATCCATCGCGACGGCTACGGCGACGAGAGCGAATGGAAGGCTCTGATGGAAAGACTAGACGGCTGGCAAGATCGGCTGAATCTCGTCGCCTCCTTCGACCAAGGACGGGTCTACGAGCTACCGGTTTCCGTCGGCGTCCCCTAGGTCGTGTATGGTGAGGAGCTTCATGATCTCGAACTCTTTTCGTCCGCCTGGCGTCTGAACGTCGACCTCATCTCCCTCGACCTTGCCCATCAAGGCACGGCCGATCGGGGAGGTCGTAGAGATGAGTCCTTTCGCCACGTCCGTTTCCTCGCTCATGACAAGCTTGTATACGACTTCCTCTTCCTTGTTCAGGTCGAAGAGCGTCACTTCGGAACCGAAGGAAACCCGGCCCTCCGGGATTTTGTCGAAATTCACCATGGAAAGCTCGGCAAGTCGCTTTTTGAGCTGGCCCATCCGCGCGTTGACGAAACCCTGCCGCTCTTTGGCGGCGTCGTACTCCGCGTTCTCGGACAGATCCCCGTGCTCTCGGGCGACTTTGAGCGCTCTCGGAAGCTCGACGTGGAGCTCCTCCTCGAGAGCTTTGATCTCTGCCTTGAGTTTCTTGAGAATGTCCTGTGTCATAGTGTTTCGGAAATCATAACGGGGAGGAAAGGCTTCCGCAAGATCATCGTGAGAACTATCGAAAGCACGTCCAACTCTCTCGTCAAGACCGTTCGCCGACTCGCGCGGGCACGGAAACGGGAGTCCCGTTTCCTCGTCGAGGGCATGAAGCTCGTCCGGGCGGCGATCGAGTGTGGAGCCACGTTGGAGCACCTCGTATTCGCGCACTTCCTGCCGGCCGAGCTTCGCACGTCGTTCGGGAATCTAGGCCTCGACGTCGTAGAGGTCGAAGATCGGGTCTTTCGGCACATGAGCTCCATGGATTCACCTGACGGCCTGCTCGCCGTCGCCAGGCGGCCTGAGTTTTCGTGGGATGACGTTGGTCGCCGCATGGTCGTCGTCTGCGTTGGAATCCAGGATCCCGGAAACCTCGGGGCCATCGCCAGGATTGCCGAAGCGACGGGAGCGAGCGGGCTAGTCGTCACCCACGGCTCGGCCGATCCTTTCGGACCGAAAGCGCTACGCGGCTCGATGGGGAGCGCGCTGCGTTTGTGTATCCTGGACGGCCTCGGGGAGGAAGAGACGGTCGCTGAGCTGAGGGGGCGGGGATTTCGTTTGGCGGCGACGGTCCCTCAGGGCGGTATTGACTTCCGGCGGGCCGAGCTCGGGAAACCGCTGGCACTGCTGCTCGGACGAGAAGGTCCCGGTCTTCCGACCACTCTCCTGGAGCGATGCGAGGTAAAGCTGAGCATTCCGATGTCCGGCGCCGTAGAATCCCTGAACGTCGCCACCGTCGCCGCCATCGTGCTCTACGAAGCGGCGCGGTCTGGTGATTGAAGACTACCATGGATCAGAGAGAGCTCTTCGGCGACGCGAGCGCCGAGACTACCGCACCTCTCGCCGAGCGCATGCGTCCACGTCGACTCGAGGAGATCATCGGACAGGAAGAGATCGTGGGCCCCGGCACGACGCTGCGCTCGGCAATCGAAAAGGACGGCGTCGGCTCGTTGATTCTTTGGGGACCTCCCGGGTCGGGCAAGACGACACTCGCGCGAATCATCGCGCAGCAGACAAAGTCCCACTTCGCGCCATTCAGCGCCGTCATGTCCGGGATCAAGGAAATCAAAGAGGTGATGCGGGAGGCGGAGCAACAGCGCCGCACTTACGGCCGCCACACGCTCCTGTTCGTCGACGAGATTCACCGGTTCAACAAGGCACAGCAGGACGCGTTCCTTCCCTACGTCGAGTCCAGCAAGGTCACCCTCATCGGGGCCACGACCGAGAATCCTTCTTTCGAAGTCAATGCGGCGCTACTGTCGCGCTGCCGGGTCGTCATCCTGAGGCAGCTCGAGACGGAAGAGCTCGTGTCCCTGATGCGTCGCGCTCTCGACGACGAAGATTGCGGCCTCCGAAGCGAGGTCCGAATCGGGGACGAGGCCCTCGAGTGGCTCGCGCGACAGTCGAACGGTGATGCGCGCTTTTGCCTGAACGTCATCGAGGCGGTGGGGTCGGTAGCGGAGCCCGGGCAGACGATCGGATTGGGCGAGCTCGAGAAGACCGTTCAACGCAAAGCGCTCCTCTACGACAAATCGGGCGAGGAGCACTTCAACCTCATTTCCGCGCTCCACAAGTCCATCCGGAACTCCGACGTCGATGCGAGCCTCTACTGGCTTGCGCGCATGCTGGAGGCGGGCGAGGACCATCTCTATATCGCGCGACGGCTGGTGCGCTTCGCGTCGGAGGATGTGGGGCTCGCCGAGCCGGGCGCTCTCGCGCAGGCGGTGGCCGCGAAGGAGGCCTTTCACTTCATCGGTGTGCCCGAGGGCAAGCTCGCTCTCGCACAGGCCGTCGTCTACCTGGTGGTCGCTCCGAAGTCGAATGCGATCTACCTCGCCTACGGCAAGGCGTCGGGCGATGCACTGAACGACGTCACTGAGCCTGTGCCGCTTCACCTGAGAAACGCCGTCACGAAGCCCATGGAGTCCTGGGGATACGGGCGGGGCTATGACTACGTCCACGATCGAGCGGAAAAGACCAGCGACATGGAGTGCCTACCTGAGCGGCTGCGCGGTCGTCGCTACTACGAGCCGACCGAGGAAGGCTTCGAAAAGCGCATGAGGGACCGACTGGCGGCGATTCGGGAGGCCAAGGCTCGGGCAAAAGACGGTGAGTAGCTTGCACTTCAACTCCATCCGCGATAGAGAAGCGGTCCACGGAGGAGATATTTTCCAAGAACGAATCCCCGGGTTCCCCTTCGTCATCGACAAGAACGGAATCCTTCGCCACACAAACTACAACCACTAACGTTCGGGAGGACTACGAGCCATTACTCGAAGCGCTTGCAGACTTGGAGTAGCTCGATAGGAGGTCAGCGATCATGTCGCAATACTTTCGTTTCGTACGTTTCCCAATCATCTGGCTGTTCGTTTTCATGATTGGCCGTCTCGTCCTCGGTGCGACGGGAGTTCCCTACGCAATCGGCACGATGATCTTCAGTATGGTGGTTTTCACCAACATCTCCTCGCTGATTTACGGCGGGTTCTCCCGAGGCTATGGCTACAAGTGGCACGAGGGCCTGAGGCTTGGCACCGCCATCGCCTTGAGCGCTCAGATTCTCATCTTCTCGGCGACGGTCGTCTCCTACCTCTTGGGCGCGGAGACCTACTTCAACCACCCGACCGCGCTGAACGTGGAGGCGGCGGTCCCTCTCGGCCAGGCCGTCGGAGTTCGGGCCTTCGGACTCGTCGTGAACACGGTCATAAACTCGATCGTCGCGCTCATTGGATGGTCCATGGGGAACTTGATGCCGACGAGGTCTTGACGCTTCGATTCGACCTCGTCACGCTCCTCGTCGAGGACATCGATGCCTCGAGGTCGTTCTACCGGGACGTTCTCGGACTCGGCGTCGCGAAGGATGCGAAGGGATATGTGGAGCTAGCCTCCGGCTCTGGGAGGCTAGCTCTCTATCCGAGATCCCAAATGTCGGACCTGCTGAAGGTGCCGCTGTCGCCCGGCTCGTCCGTGCTGTCCTTTTTTGTCGAGGATCTGGATGGCGTATTCCAGGACGTGGCCCGCCGCGGCGCCGAGGTCTTGACACCGCCCGGGGTGATGCCTTGGGGACGCCGCCTTGCCTTCGTCATGGATCCCGACCGCAACGTGATCGAGCTCTGCGCCGATCTATAGGCTGCGGGAAGACGAAGTCGGCATGGCGCGCTTCATCGACCGCTCAACTCGCTTTGATTCGTGCGAGGGCGTCGGCAGCCGCACGAGCCACGGTAGGGTCCTGGTCTTCGGCCGCGGTCTCGAGGAGGGGCACGCTCCGATGGGAGCGGAGGTTCCCCAAGGCTTCGACGGCCACGCTTCGGGCGGGGGTGCCGGCCTTCGAGGCTATGGACTCGAGCCAGTCGATCGCCCAGCGGTCACCTCTCGCCTCGAGGCCGAGGCAGGCGATCCGTTGTTCGAGCTCGTCGCCCGATTTGAATGCTCCCTCGATGGCGGCGCGAAGCAGGAGGTCAATCGTCGTCGAGAATCGCGTTTCGCGGAAGCATGCCGAAGCCAGAACGAGATCCCGCCCCACCACCATTTCGACGAGATCGGGACCGTCGTGTCTGAGACCGCATAGATAGGGCATCGCACCGTGGAACGGTCCACGACTCAAATTGACCGGCCGTCCGAACTCCAACCCAAGCTCGCGCCAATCGGCTGGAGGCAGAAGACTCATGATGGTGGTCGGAGGCGCGAACCTCAGCGAATAGGCCGTCAAGAACTCTTGGAACGCAATGTTCGGGAACGTGAAGGCGCGAGGGCCGCGAAGGGGCCGCGTCTTCTCGACCTCGCTCAAGAGCTCGTCGGCGCTGTTCGCGCCGATGGTACGAAAGGCAACCTCCTGCGCGAGGCTCGAGAGCCCCTTGGGCTTGGCTTCGTCTTCGAGGTGCTCTTTCGATAGAGAGAGCCGGTCGCGTTTGCTCATGAAGAACGCGAGCTGCGGCAGAAGACTCTCGCGCGAATCGGACGAGAGCGACGCGCCCGCGACTTTGAAAAACGCCTGGAAGATCTCGGTCCAGGTGTTCGGAACCCGGGCGCCCTCTCGCCAGAGGCGTCGGGCCACCGCGAGAAGCTGCGGATTGCCCACCCGGCGGCCCATGCCCTGAGAGAGTTGCCCGAAGAGTAGTTTCGCGGCCTCGGGTCGAATCGCTTCGTCCGCAATCAGGAAATCGAGCGCTTCCCACTCCGCGAGCGGTAGCATCTCCGCCGAATTGGGGATATCGAGCGGCTTGGGGACCGGCTCGCGCGCCGTCACGAGTATCGATTCAACGGATACTTGCGCATGAATGCGTTGAGTGCGTCGGAACGTCTCGACGCGCCCTCTGCGCTGAGACCGTCGAGGGAGTCCATGAGGAAGAGAAAACGCCCCTCTTCGAGATCGCTCGAGAACAGATCGCGGTCGAATCCCGTCGCGAGCAGCGCGTAGAGGTCGTCGGACTCACCGAGATCAGGAAGCGAAAGGTAGACGGGAAGCGGCGACTTGGCCTCGAAGGACAAACCCGGCTGGGCTGCCTCGTAGAACAACCGATAGAGCGTCATGGTTTTGCCAGAACCCGACTCCCCCAGGATGAGCAGCCGCTGGAAATATCTCGCGAGCTCGGCCGGACTCTGTGGTTGGCCGAGGAAATCCGTAGCGTGCATGTAGTTGGCTAGGGGTTCGTCCGGTGCGATCCAGCGCAGATGCTGCGGGTAGTAGCGCTCCGGCTTAGGCCAGAACCGATTCAGGCTCTCCCGAAGTTGTCGCCGGTAACGGCCCTCCGAGATTTGATAGACGTCCGAAGCGGCGCCACGACTCGGTTTGTAGACGAGTGTTTGTAGACGAGTGTGGCGTCCTTCCGCGACAAGTAGAGCGCCGGCGAAAACCACTCGTTGTCCGTGGGGAACTGCGTGAGAACGGCGCTCCTCGCCCTGGCGAGGGCGGTATCGACGGGTTCCATGGCGCCGAGCGCGCGGTAGAGAGACCTCGCATAGGGCACCAGCAGCTCGTCCTGCATGCGGTGACGGTGACACGAGACCGCGGGCACGAAATCCAGGAGAGCATCCGCCAGGGCGGGTCCGGCGGACCCCGCCGAGCCACCACCGCTCCAAACGACGAAGCAGGGGGTAGTAGCCTTGATGGCGCGAGCCAGCGCCTCCAGGGCCATACCGTCCGGCCCCAGCTCAAAACGGGCATCCGACCCATTCCAAGCCGCATCGCAGACGAGGTGAAGGATGTCGAAGTTGCGCGCGAGCACCGACGAAAGCCCATCCGGGTCGAGCGCGGCGCCGCCCAACGCCGTGCCGGCCTCGAAGACTTCGACGACCCCCTCGGACTGGAGCTCGGCGAGGGCCGCGCGCAGGGTTTCCGCCTCGGCCGCGACTCGCGACTTTCCGCCAGACCCCCGCTCGCGCTCGAGCTCGGCGGCGAGCAGAACGCGAAGCGGCGCCTGCGCCAGAACGGGGGCGGGCTCCGCTAGGCGGCCGGTAGCGCACCATCGTGAGATCGGCGCAAGCATTGAAAAAGACACTGTTGCGGGTGTCGTAGAGACACTCCCACGGCAATCGCGCGACGATGGGTGGCTCGAGCTGGAGCCGTATCCTCAGGCGTGCTCCGGTGTTCCGGATCTGTTCGACCAAATGGACGTAAAGTCTGAGAATCTCCCTCTGAAAGAGACTGTCGAAGAGCCTCGCGCCGACGTAGTGGAGCTCTCTCGCATTGAGCTCGTCGAGCCGGTCCGCGTATTGCACGAACCAGCGGTCGTCGAAGGGCAGGTAGACCCGGGAAGAAGAGGTCGAGCGGCCGAACTCCTCCTGGGCCTTCGCGGCGAAGAAGCCAGGCGTTTCGTCGCTCCAGACCGCGACGAGTAGATCTCTATATTCGACAGACCCCATGGCGCACAAACCAAACCTGGCTCGAGGTGAGTCGGCGCTCCCCAGCCTCTGATTTCCGAGTGAAGATTCCTCTACGTTGATACATCAGCACCCGTATTCTGTCAAGGCGGCAAGCCGCCCGACTGCTAGTGACGACTACTTGGGGGCGTTCGTCTTCTCCCGGAAGGCGCGCGAAGTCAACGCGGACGGGGAGAGTGGCTCTAGTGCTCGCTCGAGCTTTGGAGTGTTATCTACGCAGCGTCGTAGTGACCGACCGTAACCCCCACTAGCTTGTGAAGTTGGCTTGGACGGTGCTCTGGCGGTAGTCGTCTCCGTCGATCGAGACGTCGCGACACATTTCGTAGAGGCGTGATCGGAGGCGCACGGTGACGCGGTCCGAGAGCGTTTCCTCGCGGCCGGCAAAACGCGCGGAGGACCGCCCCCCACCGCTGGACGCGGGCGATTTAGCGGCACGATCGGAAAAATTCGTCGTGATGATCGTGAGCTTCTTTTCGTTGTAGCGGTAGTTGAGGATGTAGAAGAGCGTGTCAAAAACCCAGAGAGTTGGGTTCTCGCCACCGAGATCGTCGAGCACGAGAGGCTCCGCATCGAGGATGGGACGAAGCACGTCGCTCTCCGTGATGGGCGCATCGGGGTGATAGGAGCGCTTGATGTCGCGCAGCAGAGCTCGGTAGTCGGCGAAGAGCGCTTCAGCCTTGATCTCACGCTCGTGGAGAATCCGCCTCAAGATGGCGACGGACAGATGTGTCTTTCCAACGCCGGGGGAGCCGCTCAGCAGCAAACCAGCGTCGACGTCCGGGAAGCGGTCGGCCCAGCCTTCCGCTACCTTGTGGGCCCGGGCGAGGCTCGGCCGGAGACGGTCATAGGGCTTGCCACCGCTTCGCGCATCGAAGGCGCAGTCGACGTACCTACCGGGAACACCGGTCTTCTCCATGATCGATTCCCGGAGATCGCCGAGCCGGCATTCACAGCGGGATACGACGTCGATACCGTCTCGCTCGATGCGCTTCCACGTCGTGCCGTCGCATTCTGGACACTGGTTCGCTTGTTTCGATTGAGGGCTGGCCATGGGCTTGAAAGCTCTATCGGCTTCGGTCCTTTTTTACCAGATCCCGAGGTGGAAGCCGAACCAGAGCATTCTGGACCCGATCCTTCCAACCTTCCTCCTGGCGTCCCATTTCTCGCTGGACGTAGTCGATGAACTCGCTCACTTCCTGCTGCATCTGCTCCATCTTGTGCCGCATGTTCAGGATGATCTCGACGCCGGCCAGATTCACGCCCAAGTCTCGCGTCAGGTTGAGAATCGTCTCGAGTTGTTTCAAGTCCTCGTCGGAATAGAGGCGGGTATTTCCCTCCGTGCGAGACGGGGTCAACAAGCCCTCGCGCTCGTAGAGCCGAAGCGTCTGGGGGTGGATGCCGTAGGTCTCTGCCACGGCGCTGATCATGTAGTAGCCCTTGCCCTTGCCCCCGCTTCGGGGACTCTCGGAGCTCCTCCGGCTGCGTTTACTCAAGAGGAGACCTCTGAGAGGTCGGCAGGGGAGCTCCACATGCGTGAGCGGGAATCGTCCGGGTTCAACCGTTCGAGCTCGTCGAGAAGTTCGCGAGATCGGTCGTCGTAGACCTTCGGGGTCACGACGTGAACCACCACGAACAGGTCGCCCCGCGCATCGCCACGCCGCGACGGAGCGCCTCGTTCCGACAAACGCAGCTTTTGTCCCGACTGGACGCCCGCCGGCACTCTCAGCGTGACCCCGCCGTCCGGCGTCGGGACCTCCACCTTGGCTCCCAAAGCCGCTTCGCGAAACGAAATGGGAACGGTACAGAAGAGATTGTCCCCTTTCCTGGTGAAGAAGGGATGCGGGTGTACTTGAACGTGAATATAGAGGTCCCCGGTACGGCCCTGGCCGCGACCCTGATGACCTTGCTCCGCGAGGACGATCTTGTCGCCGTCCGTCACTCCCGGTGGAACGGAAACCAGGACGCGCGCAGTCCGAGCCGCCCGCCCCGCCCCGTCGCAGTCTCGACATCCTTCCCGAGCGACAGCTCCACTTCCCTGGCATTTCACACAGGGCTTGGCAAACAGCATGAATCCATGGGCCTGGGTCGCGCGCCCTCGTCCCCCGCAGGCGGTACAGGGTCTAGGATGGGAGGCGGGAATCTCACCCCAGCCCTCACAGGTCGCGCAAGATAAGCCTCTCTTAATCTCGAAGCGGGTCTTCAGGCCCCTGAGCGACTCCTCGAACGAGATTCCGAGCTTGTGGTGGATGTCACTGCCATCGACCTCGGCGGAGACCTCGGAGCTCGGCCGACGAAAGAGTTCCGGAAAAATATCCGTGTCCCGGCGCTCTTCCAACGAGAAGTCGAACCCCTCGAATCCGTAGCGCGCTGGCTCGGGTCGAGGCTCCGGCGCCGGTCTGGCACCAACCTCGTCGTAGCGCTCGCGTTGCTCGGGATCCGTAAGAACCTCGAAAGCCTCGTAGATCCTCTGATAGCGAACTGCAGCGACGTTATCTCCCGGATTGATGTCCGGGTGGAACCGACGCGCCAGCTTCCGAAACGCTCGCCGGATCTCGGCCTTCGAGGATTCGCGCCTCACTCCTAGCAGCGCGTAATAATCGTGCCTGTCCATCCCGAACTACTTCTTCTCCTCCGAGTCGACGATCTCGGCGTCGATGACGTCGTCGTCGGAGCCGGACGACTCGGACGAATCTCCGGCCGCCGGCCCCTCGCCGCCCGGGGAGGTTTGCTGATACATGAACTCCGCGAGTCGATAGCTCGCCTTTTGCAGCACCTCGCGCGCGTTGCGTACGCCCTGGATGTCCGCCTCCTTGAGCGCCTTGCGGGCGTCCTCGATCGCTGCTTCAATCTGTTTGGCGTCGCCCTCTGGGATCTTGTCTCGGTTCTCGCTGAGGAGCTTCTCGGTCGAGTAGATGAGATTGTCCGCCTGGTTCTTCTCTTCCACTTCCTCGCGACGTTTCTTGTCTTCCTCGGTGTTGAGCTCGGCGTGCTTCCGCATCTGCTCGATCTCTTGGTCGCTGAGCCCGCTCGAAGCCGTGATGGTGATCGCCTGCTCTTTGCTGGTCGCCATATCCTTGGCCGAAACGTTCAGAATCCCGTTCGCGTCAATGTCGAAGGTCACCTCGACCTGCGGTATGCCGCGCCGCGCGGGAGGAATACCGACGAGATGGAACCGACCGAGCGTCCGATTGTCCCCGGCCATCGCTCGCTCACCCTGGAGCACGTGTACCTCGACTTGCGTCTGGTTGTCGGTCGCGGTCGAGAAGGTCTCGCTCTTCTTGTGAGGAATCGTAGTGTTCCGCTCGATCAGCCTCGTGAAAACGCCCCCGAGCGTCTCGATGCCGAGCGACAGTGGAGTCACGTCGAGAAGAAGCAGGTCCTTGACCTCTCCACCCAGCACACCCGCCTGCACCGCAGCCCCGAGCGCGACGACTTCGTCGGGGTTCACGCCCTTGTGTGGATCTTTCCCGAAGAACTCCTTCACGATCTCCTGGACTTTCGGAATGCGAGTCGAGCCTCCAACGAGTACGACCTCGTCGATGCCGGACGGCTTGAGTCCGGAATCTTCCAGGGCCTGCTTGCAGGGCGATATGGTTCTATTGAGGAGATCATCGATGAGCTGTTCCAACTTCGAGCGCGTGAGCCGCAAGGAGAGATGCTTCGGTCCGCTCGAGTCGGCGGTGATGAAAGGGAGGTTAATCTCGGTCTCGACGGTCGAGGAGAGCTCGATCTTGGCTTTCTCGGCCGCTTCCTTCAAACGCTGGAGCGCCATCCGATCCTTGGAAAGATCGACTCCGTCCGACTTCGTGAACTCATCGATAATCCAATCGATGATTCGCTGGTCGATATTGTCCCCTCCGAGGTGCGTGTCACCATTGGTCGACTTGACCTCGACGACGCCCTCGCCTACCTCGAGGATGGAGATATCGAACGTACCGCCGCCGAAGTCGAAGACGGCGATCTTTTCGTCTTTTTTCTTGTCGAGGCCGTAGGCGAGAGCGGCGGCGGTGGGCTCGTTGACGAGACGCATGACCTCGAGCCCCGCGATCTCTCCCGCATCCTTCGTCGCCTGGCGCTGAGAGTCGTTGAAGTAAGCCGGCACGGTGATGACGGCCTTCTCCACCTTCTCGCCGAGATAGTCCTCCGCCGCCTGCTTGAGCTTCTTGAGGATCATGGCGGATATTTCGGGAGGCGAGAAGTGGTGCCCCTTGATATCGACGCGCGCGTCGCCGTTCTCCGCCTGGATCACCTTGTACGGGACCATCTTCATTTCCTCGGAAACCTCGTCGTGACGACGCCCCATGAAACGTTTGATGGAGAAGATTGTATTCTCGGGGTTGGTGATCGCCTGGCGCTTGGCGACCTGACCGACGAGACGCTCGTTGCCTTTCGCAAATGCGACGACCGATGGAGTCGTGCGTCCCCCTTCCGGATTGGTGATCACGGCAGGGTTCCCGCCCTCCATGACGGCGACGACCGAGTTCGTCGTACCCAGGTCGAGCCCAATGATCTTACTCATTTCGCGTAATCCTCCGATACTCTGACAGAGCTTTAGTCAGACTCAACAATATGATTTGAGCGGCAGCATGTCAAGTTTATCGCGTCCTCGAGAAAGCTAGACCGTCCCTAAAAGTGTACGAACCAACCGGCCAAGAAAGGACCGGTCGGACCGGTAACTGTCTACAGGACAACACTTTTTGAGCTTCACCTATGCCTTGGTGCACAACTCGCGATCTCGGTCCACAATTGTCCTGTACTCACGGATTCGAGGTTCCCCATGAGCATTTTCAAACGCACTCAGCGGAAGTATGTGAAGAAGGCCTATCGCGTGAGGAATTGGCGTGAATATGAGGCGGGTCTACGCAACCGTGGGAGCCTGACCGTCTGGATCTCGCTCACCGCCGGCAAGCTTGTGAACTGGGACGCGCCCCGGCCGAGGAGGAGGAAGCCGGGCCGTCAACGCAAGTACTCGAACCACGCCATCGAGACGGCTGTCACCCTGGGCATGGTGTTTCATCTGTCATCTAGGCAGAGCGAGGGATTGCTGCGGTCGTTGTTCGCTCTGATGAAGCTAGACAATGATGTGCCCGATCACACCACGATTTCGAGGCGCAAGGCGAAGCTGGGTAAGGTCCCCTTCTACCAAGACAAGCAGAAGACGCCGTTGCACATCTTGATCGACAGCAGCGGTCTCGCTGTCCACGCCGGCCAGCTGCGCAGAGCACCAAAGAGCAGGGACTATCGCAAGCTCCATCTGTGTGTCGACGAGCAGACTGGCGAAGTCGTCGCCGGCGAGCTGACGAGCAAAAGAGCCCGCGATTCATCGCGGGTTGCATCGCTTGTCGGACAGATCGACAGTCCCATCTCATCGGCCAGAGCTGACACCGCATACGACGCCAGCGGCGTCTATGAGGCGATCGAGAATCACAGCGCTCATCGCTCGCCGAGGGTGCTGATACCGCCGCGCAAGGGCGCCCAGCTCGCATCGGGGCCGGCGAGCAGCCGACAGCGCAATCGCAACATTGCAGCACAAGCTCGGCTCGGCAAACGAAAGTGGCACACAGAATCGGGCTACAGCAAACGGAGCAAAGTCGAGACAACGTTCCATCGCTACAAGGCTATCGTGGGCTCAGCGATGCGAGCGAGAGGGTTGGCGGCACAGAGAGTCGAGGCAAGGATCGGGTGCAAGATTCTGAACACCATGACGGCCCTCGGGATGCCTGATAGCGAGATGATCGGATGATGGGAGTCGGGGCCAAGCGAGCTATCGGCCTCTATCGGAGTTGTGCACCAAGGCAGCAATTTCGCGCAATCCGGCGGACGGAGCTCCCGTTCCTATCCTCACTTATAGGAGTCGACCTGCTTCGACAAGACGTGGAAGCGGCGACGAGTTTCGCCTATCTCTCTTGACAACTTGCTAAATATTAAGTACGTTGTCGACTGGTCAGTAAATGTCCTTACTATGGATAGATCCAAGGAATTGAACACTACTGACGTCGGGAAATTAAGAGATCCTGGTATGAATAATGTTTACGGAGTCATGGAGGGGACAGCGATGTCGCGCAAGCATTGTTTAGTCGCATTCGTCGTTTTCATTATGGTCATTTCAGTCGCCTCGGTCGGTCTGGCGCAGACGTCTGATCGCGGACAGATCGAGGGCAAGGTTTCGGACGAGACGGGCGCGGTGCTGCCTGGGGTCACCGTAACGCTCACGAGTCCGGCGCTGCTGACGCCACAACTGCTCGCGGTCACGGGCCCCGTGGGGCGCTACAGGTTCACCACGCTACCGCCGGGAACCTATGCCCTTATGGCTGATTTGGCAGGGTTCGGCCAAACAAAGCTGGAGGGTCTCCGGCTCACCACAGGCTTTGTGGCCCGGATTGACATGGTCATGTCAGTGGCTGCCCTCGCGGAGGCGGTAACGGTGGTGGCCGAGTCGCCGGTCGTAGACGTCCGCACCACGGCGGTCACCCCGACCTTCACGCGTGAGGAGATGGAGTCGGTACCGACGGTGCGCCAGATCTGGCAGATCATGGATCTGTCGCCGGGAGTAAGAGTCAACGGCGGGTTCAGGAGCGACACGCCTGATGTCGGCGGGAACACAGCGGGCCTGCAGCAGCTATACCATGCCTACGGCTCATCTCGGGGAGGTAACCGTCCCACCCTGGAAGGCGTCGATATGCACGAGCAGACCGAGCGGTCGCCCTTCTACTTCGACTTCTCCTCTTACGAAGAGATTCAGATTAAGGCCATGGGCAACGATGCCGAAGTGTCCGCGTCCGGGCTGAACCTGGTCGTGGTCGTGAAGTCAGGAGGCAACACGTTTCACGGTGGGGGCCTGTTCGATTGGGAAGGGCCGAGCCTTCAGAGCACTAACATCGATGACGAGCAGAGAGCGAAGGGTGTCACGCAGGGCAACACTCTCACGGAGTATTCCGACTTCGGCCTCGAACTTGGCGGTCGGATAGTCCGCGATCGCGCCTGGTTCTACGGCGGCACACGGCGCCAGCGCGTCGGGAGCACACGGGTCGGCTTCAGCGAGTCGCCGGGACCGGACGGTATTTACGGGACCCCCGACGATGTGGTCGGCGAGGCCAAAACGATAGTCAATATGTACACTGGCAAGCTGTCTTTCCAGCTCAACCCGGACCACAAGCTCATTGGGTTCTATTCCCGTAGCCACAAGGCGAACCCGTACTCCGGCGGTAGTTCCTTCCGTCCGGGGGAAAATACGGTCGAAACCAATTTCGTCAACAACGTCGCAAAGGGCGAGTGGAACTGGATCCCGAACGAGAACTCCTTCGTCAACTTCTTCGTGGGGCGCAACTGGTGGGCCAACGACTACGTCCCCTACACTCAGAACGATACGACCTACGACACCGTGACCCGGCAGTGGCGGGGCATATCGGTGGCCTCCTCTGGCCTGTCCCCCGAGCCCTACGCGCCATCTCGCCAGCGCACGATGTTCACCGGCAGCTTCACCCGCTACGTCCCGAACTTTCTCGGTGGCGACCACGACTTCAAGCTCGGTGGTGAGGTCATCAACGAGCACTACCAGACGCAGACCTTCGCCCGAGAGCGCGGCAACGACTTCCAGCTACGACTGCAGAGCGGAGACCCCTTCGAGGTGATTCTCTACAACACGCCTTACTCCAGCAAGGCCAGCATGAGAACGACGTCCTTTTACTTGAAAGACTCGTGGCGGCTCGGGGAGAGGCTGACAGTGAACGCCGGGTTCCGGTTTGACCACTATGACTCGTTTCTGCCGGCACAGTCGAAGGAAGCAGGTAGGTTCTCGGAGGCGGCGGACCTCGCCAAGAGGGACATAGTTACCTGGTCCGGAGTCGTGCCGCGTCTTGGCGTCGCTTACGCGCTCACCTCCGATGCGAGGACGGTCCTCAAGGCGACTTACGGACGCTTCAATTTCCTCCTTTCACCTGACATCGGCCGGCCGTTCAATCTGAACGACTTTGCCCAGACCGTGTATAAGTGGAGCGATCCGAACGGTAACGGCACCTACGACGACGGCGAAGAGGGCACCTTTGTCAGCGCCACCTCCGCGAGCAATCGCGTGCTGAACCCGAACCTTAAATCGCCGAAGGTGGACGAGGTGACGTTGACGCTGGAGCGGGAGGTAGTAGCGAACTTGGGCGTCCGGTTTAGCTACATCTTCAAGCGAGAGGACAACCTCTTCCAGCGGGTGAACCTGGCGCGTCCCGCCAGTGTCTTCAACATCCCTATCTCGGCCGTGGATCCGGGACCGGATGGGACAGCAGGGACTTCTGATGACGGTGGGCCGATAACCTACTACGATTACGACCCGGCCGTCGCCGGGCGGGCTTTCGAGCAGATCGCCGACCAGAACACGCCGGGCTACTCGGATAAGTTCAACAATTACGAGGTGGGAGTCACCAAGCGGCTCAGCGACCGCTGGCACATGATGGCGTCGTATCTGGCGACAAAGCGGGATAAGTGGCGCGGTGGAGTTTTCAGCGGCCGAGACGGGGACTTGGGCGTCCCTCTGGATCCGAACGCTGAGAATTTCTTCCCGAGGGACAAGACCTGGGAATGGAAGCTCGCGATATCAGGTGGCTATCTTCTGCCGTACGATGTCCAGTTGGCCGGATCCTTCATACAACAGAGCGGGGGGGCTTGGGCGCGGGAAGCGCGATTCACGGCCGGTCTGGAGCAGTTGTCGTCGCTGGTTCTCCGGATGGAGCCTTACGGGACACGGCGGCGGGAAGCCGTCAACCTAGTGACCTTTCGGGTGGAAAAGCGGTTCCAGCTCGGGCCGGGTCAGGCGGGGTTCCATTTCGACGTGTTCAACACTCTCAATACGAACGCGGAAACCGGGATCAACGATCGCTCAGGGTCGAGCTTCGGAGGCATCACGGCCATCGTCCCGCCGCGCGTCATCCGGTTGGGCGTAAAGTACGACTTCTAGGGTCGGATTGACGCGTCCCCGGACGTGAACCCGCGAAACCGCGTCCCGTTCCGAACGGGACGCGGTTTCGTTGTCCGTTCGGCGCACCTCGCGTGAGAGTCGAGCCCGATTCAGATCTGTAGGTCTTCCGACGGACTTGCCTGCGCGCGAGAAGCTGACCGGGTCGGGGAAGGAGCACTGTCTATGCGAGGGTCATGTCGTTCGATGTTGGTGGCGGTGTTGCTGGCGTCCGTCGGAATCGAGGGGTCGGCCGCGCAGCGACTGGTCCCGACTCCGGAGTCCGTCATCGGGTTTCCCGCCTGCGCCGACTACAAGTTGGCGAGCTTCGATCAGTCCCTGACGTATTTCCAGGAACTGGACTCGGCAAGCCCTCGACTCCGGCTCATCGAGATTGGCAAGACGACGGAGGGTCGGCCCCACGTGCTCGCCATCATTTCCTCCGAGAAGAACCTCGGGAATCTCGAGCGCTATAAGACCATCTCCGCCCGTCTCGCTCACGCGCGGGGTCTTACGGACGAAGAGGCCCGATCCTTGGCCCGCGAAGGAAAGACGGTGGTCTGGGTCGATTTCGGGCACTACTCGAGCGCGGTAGGAACGGTACAGGCGGCGCCCGAGCTGGCGTGGCGCCTCGTCACCGACGAGAGCCCGCGCATGCGGCTCATTCGCGAACACGTCGTCTTCCTGCTGATGCCCAACCTGAATCCCGACGGGACGCACCGCGTCGTCAATTGGTACAGGGCGCACGGACAGCAGGGATACGAACCCACACAACCGCCGGAGCTCACCGGGCTCGACAATAACCGCGACTGGTACATGTTCAATCTGCCGGAAACGCGCAATGCTGGCCGGCAGGTGTACCACGAGTGGTTTCCTCAGATCGTTCAGGATCACTCGCAAGCCGGCCAATTTCCGGCGCGCATCTTCGTCCCGCCGTTTGCCGATCCGATGAACCCGAACGTCCCGCCGCTCGTGATGCGGGGGATTAACATCGTCGGCGACGCCATGTCGCAGCAGCTCCTGCGCGAGGGGAAGACTGGCGTGCTCTCACGCGTCCGATACGACACCTGGTGGAACGGCGGCATGCGGACCACGCCCAACTTCCACAACATGATAGGCATTCTGACCGAGACGCATCACCCATCGCCCTTTCCCGTCACCTACGATCCGGACGCGTTTCCCGACACCTTCGTCGACGGTACGTCGACCCGAACGCCAAGCACCCACTACCCAAGTCCGTTTCTCGGCGGCGAGTGGCATCTCAGGGACTCGTGCGAGTACATGATGTCCTCATCGCTGGCGGTGCTCGACATCGCGGCCAAGCGGCGGGAGGAGTGGCTCTACGGCATCTACACCATGGGACGTGACGCGATTGCCGCCGGCGCCGGCGAGCACTATATCGTGCCGAACGAACAGCGGGATCCGGGCACGGCGGTGAAGATGATCAACGTGCTGCGGCTGGGCGGGGTCGAGGTCGAACGGGCGACGGCGCCGTTCGCGGCGGGCGGCCGCTCGTACTCGGCGGGGACGTTCCTGATCCGCGGGGCGCAGGCGTTCCTGCCCTACGCTCGGGACCTCCTCAACCCGCAGGTCTACACGTATCGCACGGCGCCCTACGACATCTCGGGCTGGACGCTGCCTCTGCAGATGGGCGTCGGGATGGACAAGTTGATGGACGAGGCGATTACCGGCAGTTTCGAGCCGGTGGCGGTGGCGGCGGTGCCGGCAGGGCGCGTGGCAGGGCGGGCGCGGCTCTCCTACGCACTCGACGGGCGCGTGAACGATGCCTTCCGGGCGGTCAATCGGCTGCTGAAGGCCGGCGAGACGGTGTACCGGACGAAGGGCGCGCTGGCCGTCGGCGGTGCCACTTGGCCGGCTGGGACGTTCCTGGTAATGGCCGGGGAGGGCACGCACGCGCGGGTGGAAGACGCCGCGACGTTGCTGGGCCTCGAGGTGGCCGCCCAGGACGAGGCGCCCGGCGGCGAATTGCTGCGTGTGAGGGCGCCGCGCGTGGGCCTGTATCGGGCTTGGGTCACGCGAGGCAACGCGGACGAGGGGTGGACGCGATGGCTGCTCGAGAAGTTCGAGTTTGCGGTGAGCAGCATCCGCGACGAGGAGCTCGAGGCGGGAGACCTGCAGGCCAAGTACGACGTCATCCTGCTACCCAACGCGCGGCTCGAGTCGATGCTTCACGGAAACGCGCCTGGCACCGTGCCTCCGGAATTCGCCGGCGGCATGGGCATCGTGGGGGCGGCCAACCTCTACAAGTTTGCCGCGGCCGGCGGGACGCTCGTGGCGATGGGCCATGCGACCGAGCTCCCGGTGACGACGTTTGGGCTGCCGGTGCAGAACGTGCTGGCGGGGGTGCCGGCCTCGGACTTCCTCGTCCCGGGCAGCATCCTGCGGGTGGCCATCGACACAAAACATCCGATCGGGTTCGGGATGCCGGGGGAGGCTGGGGCGTTTTTTGCGCGCGGCCCAGCGTTTTTCGTCGGCCGCGACCGGACCGATTTCGAAGACGACATTGCGCGGGACCCGGAGCCGCCGAAGCACGTGCGGGTGGTAGCACACTATCCGGAGAAACCGCTGCTTCTGAGCGGCTGGACGCACGGGGAGCAACGGCTGTATGGGCGGGCGGCGATCGTCGAGGCCGCGCTCGAGCAAGGCCGCGTCGTCCTTCTGGGCATCCGCGCGCAGCACCGGGGCCAGGCGCACGGCACGTTCAAGCTCCTGTTCAACTCCATCTATCTCGCGACATCGGAGACGGCAGCGGCAATGACGCATACGACTGCGTCCCGGGACGAGCAGTAGCTTATCTGGCCCGCGTGAGCGGCTAACTTCGTCATGACTTTTCCTTTCCTCTTCGTTTCCATTGGCGCCCGCGCACGACGGCTCGGACGCGTCAAACGCTGGCTCGCCGCGTTCACGGTGGTGATGGGAGTCGGCTTCGCCCCCGTCGTGTGGGCGCAGGGGTTCGATGCCACAGTGGTGACCATCGAAGACCTCAACCAAGCGTTCGACACAGGTACGCTGACGTCGGAAAGGCTCGTCGAGCTGTATCTCGCTCGCATCGCGGCCTACGACGAGGCGGGACCGATGCTCAACGCCGTCATCGCCATGAACCCCAAAGCGATGGAGACGGCGCGAGCGCTCGATTCGGAGCGGAAGGCCCAGGGCCCACGCTCCCGCTTGCACGGCATCCCTGTGGTCCTGAAGGACAACATCGACACGTCGGACATCCCGACCACAGCTGGCTCCATTCTGTTGGAGGGATCTCTTCCACCGGATGACGCCTTCATCGTGCAAAAGCTCCGTGACGCGGGCGCCATCATTCTCGCCAAAGTCAACATGAGCGAGTTCGCGGTAGGTGGCGGTTTGAGCTCACTCGGTGGAACGACCCGCAACCCTCACGACCTCGCGCGCTCTCCCTCGGGGTCCTCCGCAGGGACGGGCGCGGCTATCGCGGCAGCCTATGCGCAGCTGGGTCTGGGTACGGATACGGGCGGCTCGGTGCGAGGCCCCTCGACGACCCACGGCATCGTTGGCCTCAAACCGACGCACGGGCTTCTGAGCCGCGATGGCATCATTCCGCTAGCGCTCTCCTTCGACACGGCCGGTCCCATGGCCCGACACGTCTACGACGTGGCGGCCGCGCTCGGGGTGATGACCGGTATCGACGCCGCCGATGACGCCACGCGGAAGAGCGAGGGACGCTTCGAAACGGACTACATACAATATCTGGACGCGAACGCACTGGAGAGCGCCCGCATTGGCATCGCGCGCGATTTCCTCGGTTACGATGCCGACGTGGATTGGATTATCGAAGCCTCTCTGGTAGTCATTCGAGACGCCGGTGCAACTGTGGTCGACGTGCGCCTACCGCAGTGGCTGCTCGACTCGAGCAGGGGTTTGTTCACGGCGCTCCGCGCGCGGGAGTTTCGCGTCCAGATTTCGGACTATCTCGCCACGCTTGCGCCCCGCTTTCCGAAGACCCTCGCGGAGCTCGTGCAGGAGTCGGTTCTCATGACCGCTCCCACGGATGAGGGTTGGCCGAACCCGGCCCGATGGAGCCTGATGAAGCGTGAAGAGGACAGTGGCGAGCTCTCCGATCCCGAGTATCAGGCCGTCTACGAGCATGGCTTGCCCCTGGTTCGTTCGATCGTTTTGGGCCTGATGCAGTCCGAGAATCTGGACGCCATCGTGTATCCGACGTCGCCCCGCCGTCCGCCTCGGATCGACGCTGACCCGAGTCGGGCCGTCGCGACTTGGCAAGACTCACCACTCAGATTCGCCAACCTGACGGGATTCCCGGATCTCGTCGTGCCGGCTGGCTTTACCGGGAACGGGCTCCCGGTGGGGATTTCGTTCCTGGGCACGGCGTTCAGTGAGCCGCGTCTCCTCGCGCTGGGCTACGCCTTCGAGCGCGTCACGAAGGCGCGTCGCCTTCCGGTCCACACGCCGAAGCTGCCGACGGCGCGGTGACGCAGCCTTCGGGACTGCGGGCGTTCGCAAGACAAACCAGGCCAAGGACCATCACCGAAGGGAAGTACTCTGGCTAACCGGGCGGGAAAGCAGCTCGATCCCGGCCTCCCGTGCCACTCGCCGAAACTCGGCCACGTCTTCCTCGAAGATCTGGTTGACGTCTTGCATGGCCTCATCGAGGCGATCCTCGGCCAGCTGCATGTAACTCCGGTCCGCGGAGCTCGGCGCGTCCCAGGAGGAATACAGACGACCGATGGCATCGCCGATCTTGGCGAAGGCGTAGTTGGAAGCGCTCCTGCCCTGGATGTCGGTCCGTGGCCACAGTCGAGCCTCGAGCTCGGTCAGCTTGCTCTTGAGCTCCCTTGCGGCGCCTATGACACCGGCCAGCTGCGGATCCGCGTGGGCCACGCGCTCCTGCGCCGCCCGGGACTTCTCGGCAATAGCGTCGATGTCCGACTTGGCGTCGAGAATGCCGATAATCGCGTTGGCGGCGGCATCGTGGAGCTCACCCATCTCGAGGATGGCCTGCCACTTCGCCCGTCGGTCGGCCTCCGTGGCCTTCGAAAGGGGGTCGGGCAGGATCGTCAGGCTACTCTCGGCGCTTTTGTCCTCGTGAGAAACTACAACCCTGTAGTTGCCGGGCGGTACATGGGGACCGCCGAAACCATAGCCGACGAGGAAGCCCCGGTTCCCAGGCGGCTGCTTGAAGTCGTCGCGCCGCAGATTCCAGGTGGCGCGGTTGATGCCGCGGTTGGCCGGGGCCTTGAAGGTGGTAAGCATCGAGCCCGAGGAGTCGGAGATCTCGATCGTCACCTGTGGCGCCCGGCTCCCCTCCTCGCTATGCTGCAAACCCTCAACGTTCAGTGAGTAAGTGATGAGGGCACCGTACGGCCGGTTTTCCCCCTCGAACTCCCCGTGGCCGAGGTAGACGCCGCCGGGGGATGCGAGGGCCGTGTACTCCCAGGCGTCGGGGACCTCGAAAAGGTGCAGCGACTCGGCCAGGACCTCGGCGGTGAGCCCCCTGAGTGGCCCGATGTCGTCGATGATGTAGATCGAGCGGCCGTGGGTCCCGACGACGAGGTCGTGCTCGCGGGGATGTACCACCAGGTCCATCGCCGAGGCGGTCGGGAAGCCGTGGGTCCACTTCATCCAGCTTCCGCCGCCATCGAGCGAAACGTAGAGCCCGAACTCGGTGCCCAAGAACAACAGGTTAGGGTCCACCGGGTCCTGATCGATCGCGAGCGCGTAGCCCCAGATCTCGTCGGTCACCAGGTTCGTCCAGGTGGCACCCCAATCGTCGGTGCGCAAAACGTATGGCGTCCAGTCGGAGCGGCGGTGATCATCGAGCACGACGAAGGCTGCCGCGGCTTCGAACTTCGAGGGCTTGATCTGCGAGATCCAGCCGTAGGGCGGCACGCCGGGAAGATTTTCCTCGACGCTCTCCCAGCTTTGCCCACTGTCGCGCGTGACGTGTAGGCGGCCGTCGTCGGTGCCCAGCCAGATCGCTCCGCGCTCCACCTCGCTCGGACCGATCGCGGTGATTGTGGTGTAGTTTTCAGCGCTGCTGACGTCGCGGGTGAGGCCGCCGGAATCGGCCTGAAGCTGCCACTCGGGGTTATCGGTCGTCATGTCGGGACTGACGATCGTCCAGTTGTCGCCCCGGTCCGTGGATTTGTGCAGGAACTGGCTGCCGAGGTAGACGGTACCGGGGTCGAAGGGGTCAACGGCGAGCCCAGCGTCCCAGTTGAAGCGTAGCTCATCGTCCGCGGGCCCATCCGGCATGATCGACTTGCCTTCGCCCATGTGCAGGTTCCAGCGCACTAGCTCTCCACCCTGGGCCATCGAGTAACCGACCATCGAGTCGTCAGGGGTCGGCGCAGTGTCGAAACCGTCACCGAAGCTCAGAATCTGCCAGTGGTGGTTGCGGATGCTGCCGCCGTAGAAGCTCCGACGGGGCGGTGTTCGGGAGCTCCCCTCCCGAACGGCGCTAGGGCCGCGCCATGAACCGTTGTCCTGAAGCCCGCCGTAGACGTTGTAAGGCACGTCCATGTCGACGGCTATGTGGTAGTACTGCGCCAGCGGCAGGTTGCGAACGAAACTCCAGGTCTTGCCCGCATCGCGGCTCTTGTAGAAACCACCGTCGTTGCCGTCGAGAATGAAGTCGGGGTTTTCGGGGTGGATCCAGAAGGCGTGGTGGTCGCCGTGCACCTCGCCGACGGGAGTGAGCGGCGCGAAGCTCTTGCCGCCGTCCCTCGAAACGGTGACGCTTCCGGAGACGTTGTAGATGAGGTTGGGGTGCTTTGGATCGACGCGGATGTCGCCATAGTAAAAGGGCCGCGAGGCGACGCCGCGCTGGGAGTTGACGATGCGCCATGTGCGGCCGCGGTTCTCAGACCGGAGAAACGCGCTCCGTTCAGCTTCCACGAGGGCGTAGACGATCTCAGGGTCGGAAAACGAAAAAGCAACGCCCATCCTTCCGAGCTCGCCCTCGGGCAGGCCGTCGTCGGGCGTGGTCTGCTTCCAGTTCCTGCCACCGTCCCAGGTGGTGTACATGCCGGACCCCGGACCGCCCGACTTGAAGAAGAACGGCCAGCGCCGGAACTCCCACATGCCGGCGATCAGGTGGTCGGAGTTAACCGGATCCATGGTCAGCTCGGTCGCGCCGGTGCGTTCATCCACGTAAAGAGCCTTCGTCCAGCTCAGACCGCCGTCGGTCGTCTTGAACACGCCGCGTTCCTCGTTTTCCCCCCAGGCCTGGCCGAGAGCCGCGATATAGGCAACGTTCGGATCGGTGGGGTGCAGGACGACGCGGTGGATGCGCTCGCTCGCTTCGAGCCCAAGGTGCACCCAGGTTTCGCCGCCATCGACCGACTTGTAGATGCCGTTGCCGACCGAAGCCGAGTTTCTCGGGTTGCCCTCGCCAGTGCCGACCCAGATGACGTCGGGGTTGGGCTGGAAGATGGCGATCGCGCCGATCGAGTGGACGGGCTGGTCGTCGAAGATAGGCTTCCAACTCATGCCGCCGTTCGTGGTTTTCCAGACGCCGCCGCTGGCCCCGCCGATGTAAATGATTCTAGGATCGGCCGAGACCGCGTCGATCGTGGTGATTCGGCCGCCCATGGCAGCCGGGCCGATCGACCGGGCCCTCATGCCGGCGAGAAGGGCGGGGTCGATGCGGTCGGACTGGGCTGCAGCGCCGGAGGCCGGTCCGGATGAGCCGGCTAATAAGAGGATGGCGATCAGAAAAAAAGAGGGGCGGAGCCGAAAAGACTGGTTCATTTTGCCTCCCGAACCGAACTTCGGATGGATAGCGATTGAGAATCCGTAGCGACGAGAAGACAACCAAGCGATAGCCGAGGGCGAGAGCTGGAACGCACTCGACGTCCGGCTACGACGGTCCGCGACTCGGTTCGTCCTCGAGCCACACCAAAGACCGGTCGGTTATAGGTTGTGCAACATTGTCTGTCAACCTTCATAGTTACGTGGGTAAGGATGCAGAGCTTCCAGTCGTTGTTGAACCGATTCAAGAGGGACGGGTAATCACCCATTCGGTATCAACTTTGGTCCCTGCCTGCCGGATCATCTTCGACACGGGGCAAAAACGCGGCAGGTCGCGCTCGAGTATCTCCATTTGTTCTTCAGGAGCATCGGTGATCGCCTCGATACGCAGTTTGATATCGGGAAAGGGCAGGTCGACTTCCTCCTGTAGCGTGACCCCCAAGCGGTTGAAGCCTGCGTCCAGTGAAATTTCCAGCGACTCCAGCCGGATGCCGTTTTGTTTGGCGATCTTGTGAGAAATCACGTTGCTGCAGGCTATCAGCGCGGAGAGGAAGAATTCAGTGGGCGCCAGGCCTTCGTTGGTGCCGCCGCGCTCTACTGGTTCGTCGGAAACGTCCACCAGGTCACGGACTTTTAACAACGTCCGGCTGTGACTCTCGGCGGAGCCGGATAACTTGTAGCGCACGACGGTCTTGGTCTTTATGTTCATTTGTCAGTGAATGTCTTGTCTACTTGCTGGGTCTCTTGTCGGCTCAGGCGACGGGTTTGCCGCTCAGCCGTGAAAGCACGGCATACAACGCGCTCAAGAAAATCAGAATTACGCTCATCGCGACCCAGACTGCGGCGGGATTAGCCGGGTCGACAAACGGCTGTGCGAGGATGGGCGCGGAAAACTGGCCCAGGAACATCGCAGTAGTAACCAGACCGACGCCGAAGCCGCGCCGCTTCGACGATACGATCGACAAGATCCAACTGCTTTGGTTGGGCACATAGAGCCCAAAGCCAAGGCCGGCCAAAACCATGCCCACCAGAGCGATAGCGTAACTGGATGCCGAGGCAACGACGAGGTAACCCACAGCCATCGACAGGAAGATAATCGCATAGATGGCGACGAAGTTCATGTGGCGCTTAAGCTTGTGATAGACGAGAGAAATCAGCGCGCCTACGGTATTGCCCAGTGCGATCGCCGCACCCATTTCAAACGGCGAAGCCGTGAACGCGTTGCGCAGGTAAAACGGCAACTGTACTGGAGTGATAAAGAACAGGCCCGAGGCCAGGAACGCGGACACAAATACGTAGGCCGAGGGCCAAAACGGAACTTCCGGCGGCCTTTCACGTGCTTCCCGCGCCTGGGTTACTTTGGCGGCAGGCAGGCCTTCGCTGAGCGCGATCAGCCCGCTGGGCAGGATGGCAAACGCCAAAATGTAACCCAGGAACGGCACCTGCCAGTTGAAATTGGCTAGAAACCCGCCAAGCAGCATAAATACCACGCCGCCGAGTTTCATAGCCGAGCCCTGCCAGCCAATGACCCTGTTACGCTCCGGGCCCTCGTAATAATCACCAACCATGGCCACGGTAGCGGTCTTGATGCCTGCGATTGACAATCCGAGGATGGCACGGCCCATGAACATGAAAAAGAAACTGTCGGCGAAATAGCCAGAGGTACCGCTGATGCCGAAGATCAGCAGCGAAGTGTTGAGCAGTCTTTTTCTGCCGATGTTATCGCTCAACCAGCCGACCAGCGGTGCGGCCAGGATAATGAAGAGGGCGGGAATCGATAACAGGATGAACTTGACCAGGAAGATTACACTGGGATCGCCGGGCAGAATGCTGATGGCATTCAGGATAGCTCTTGCAAAAGGCTCGTCTTTGGCTTTCTCGGCCAAGACTCTGGCGATCTCGGGCATCGCCGGCGACGCCAGCGGTGTTGCCAGCAAGGCAACCGCAGTTGCCGCCAGAATAACGAACAAACCGTGTTTGCTGATTACAACCTTGGAGCCGGATTCGAGCGCTTCACGTGGCATAGAAAGTTTCCGTCTGGCATGCCGCCGCTATCTGGCAGATTCGGGCCGCTGCAAACGATTGCAGAGTATGCCGGACTTGCGCACAACGGTCAAGTGTTGGTTGGGCGCACGTCACTAGCGTGAGGCAGTTCGGACCGGGCCGAGGGCATTCTCAACTCCCTACGACTACACTTCAGTTTTTTGAAATCTCCCGGGCGAGATTCTTATCGAATACTATTACTGTCGCATCGCTCGGCACGCCGCAGTCTCGCTCCTACGAGTAGCATCGTGCATTTGAACACTCTCGACCCCTCTGCTAGGGTCATCGCCGTGATTCAAGAGCAGCGAAGCCAAGGCGAGACGAGCTTTGCGGTTCCCCTCGCGCAGCGCGAGCGCATGCTCCAGCATCACCTGGATCCAGGGACCACCGAGACTGCCCGGGTGGTCCTCGCACAACGTCCTACATCGACACATCAGACCCCGTAAGGAGGTTCCCCATGGTCCGCTTTCTTTCGGCTCTTGGAAGAACGAGTGTCGTATTCGCTCTGATCGCCTCGGCATCACAACCTGCGGCGCAGGCCGTCGAATCGGCGAGCACTCAATCCGCCCAAGACCAGCAGCAAGAGCTTGTCAAGGCTTTCTCCTGGCGTCCCATCGGTCCAGTCAACACCGGTGGTCGGGTCGCCGTCATCGCAGCGGTTGAGGACGACCCGTCTATCATTTATGTCGGCGCCGCAACGGGCGGCGTCTGGAAGACCGTCAATAATGGCACGACCTGGGTGCCGGTTTTCGATCAGGCACCGTGCATCGACGTGGGCGCCATCGCCATCGCGTCGACGGACTCCGACATCGTGTGGGTCGGTACCGGCGAAGCGAACAACCGCCAGAGTACCTCGTACGGCTGCGGTGTGTTCAAGTCGACGGACGCCGGCAAGACCTGGGCCTCGATGGGTCTCGCCGACAGCGGTCACATAGGGCGTATCGCGATCGATCCCGGAGATCCGAACGTCGTCTACGTTGCGGCGGTTGGGCACCTGTTCAAGGCGAGCGAGGAGCGCGGTCTCTACAAAACGACCGATGGCGGACGGACGTGGGCGAAGAGCAAGTTCATCGATACCGACACGGGCTTCACGGATGTCGTCGTCGATCCGACGGACAGCCGGATCGTGATGGCCGCCTCGTATCAGCGGCGGCGAACTTCATGGGGTTTCAGTGGCAGCGGTCCGGGGAGCGGGCTGTGGAAGACGACCGACGCGGGCCGGACTTGGCGTCGCATCACGGCGGGACTGGGTGAGACCAACATGGGACGCATCGGCCTCAGTGTGTTCCGCAAGGATCCGCGCATCATCTATGCGCTGGTTGAGAAGGGACCGGCCTCAGGCCCGCCAGCCGCCGATGGGCCCGATCCAAATCGCACCGGCCTCTGGCGGTCGGACGACCGGGGCGATACGTGGCGGATCGCAAGCAACTTCATCGGCCGCCCCTTCTACTCGAACGTTGTCCAGGTCGATCCCGCAGACGCGCGCGTCGTGTACTTGCCTGGTCAGGGCAAGGCAATCGGGAAGTCGATCGACGGCGGCAAAACCTTCGCCGTCCTCGGCCAGCTGCCTGACCGCAAAGCTCCCTACTTCGGATATAGAATCATCGACTCGCACGCGTTGTGGATTGACCCCGGCAACCCGAAGCATCTCATTTTGGGTCATGACGGCGGCGTGCAGTTCTCCTGGGACGGCGGTGACTCCTGGCAATTCCAGGACGCGCTCCCCCTAGGCCAGTTCTACGAAATTGGCACGGACATGCGCCGCCCGTATTACGTCTACGGAGGGACACAAGACAACGGATCATGGGGCGGGCCGAGCCGCGTGCGGAACGCCAACGGCATCACGAGATCGCACTGGTTCCAGCTCAACGTGGGTCCCGGCGACGGTTTTGGCGTGAAGGTCGACCCCGCCGACTGGACAACCGTCTACGCCGTCGTCTTCACCGGCAATCCGTTTAATGTCGGCAACGTCTGGCGTTACGATCTGAAGTCAGGCAAGCGGACGCTCATCCGCCCGATGGGCCCCGCGGGCAGCGGTGATCCCGATCCGGTCGTCACGCCCGTCGGCGTGGGATCGACCGCAGGCACCAGCAACGTCGTGCCAGAGCCGGCGGACAACGAGACCTACCGCTTCAACTGGAACCCCCCGCTGCTCATCTCGTCGCACAACCCGCGAGTGCTCTACTACGGCGGCAACAAGCTCTTTCGTTCGCTCGACCGTGGTAATACCTGGACGGAGACAGCGGATCTCACGAGAGGCATCGACCGCGAGACGCTGTCGATCATGGGCCTCCCCAACAGCGGGCCGATCGCCCGCAAGAACGACGGTGTCGCGTGGTACGGGACGATCTACTCGATTGCCGAATCGCCTGTCGTGCCGGGCGTGCTCTGGGTCGGTACCGACGACGGAAACCTGCAGGTCTCGCGCGACGGGGGCACCAGCTGGACGAACGTCGTCGATCGTGTTGACCGCTTCGACGCGAGCTACTACATAGAGTCGATCGAGGCATCGCATTTCGACGCGGCGACCGCCTACGTCGTCTTCGACGGGCACCGGAGCGGCGACTTCCGGCCCCACCTCTTCAAGACGACCGATTTCGGTCAGAGCTGGACGAAGATCAGCAGTAACCTGCCCGAATTCGGGCATATCAACGTCGTCAAAGAGGATCCACGCAATCCCCGGCTCCTCTACGTGGGCACCGAGATGGGCTTCTTCATCTCGATCGATGCCGGGACGCACTGGGTCAGGTTCATGAACAACCTTCCGGCGACGATCTGCGACGACCTCGTCGTCCATCCACGCGACAGCGATCTCGTACTGGGCACGCACGGCCGCAGCGTGTACATCCTGGACGACGTCACACCACTCCAGCAGCTGACCGACGAAGTGCTGCGAGGAGACGCGCATCTCTTCAAGCCGCGGGCCGGCGTCCTGTGGAACGAGGACCGGACAGAGAACAACGGCGGCGGGCTTTCGATCTTCCGCGGCGAGAACCCACCCGACGGCACGTTCATCAGCTACTACCTGAAGACCGCCGCCGTCGCGCCCACAAGCATCCAAATCGTCGATGTCACAGGCGCGGTCATCCGCGAGCTGAACGGGCCGGCCGAGGCAGGGATCAACCGCGTCGTGTGGGATCTGCGGAAAAACCGCGGGCCGGCGCAGTTAGAGCTGGCGCGGCGGACCGAGGACCAGCGGCTCCAGGCCGAACCTTCGCTGGGCGCAGGCGACCTGGTCCAGCCCGGCGACTACGGCGTGAAGCTCACGGCGAACGGCACGAGCCTGACCACGACGGTTCGCGTTGATGCAGATGCAGACCCAAACCCTTCGCGTGATTGAGAAGGCAGTCATCTGGATCGACTTCGGCCTCAACGGCCACTGAATCTAGACCGCCGCCTTGTATTTCGAGGCGTTCTCGGCGATGTGCTTCACCACCGCCAGGACCCGGTCGACCTCGGCCGGAGAGTTGTAGATGTGCGTCGAGATCCGGAACGCACTCGGGTTCAGGCGTGACCGAGGGATGAAGATGCCCTCGCGCTCCATGAAGACCTTCAGGGTGGTCAACTGCGGTACGCCCTCGATGGCTAAGGTCGTGAGCCCGCCGCTCAACTCGGGCGACATCGGGGTCCCCACCTTGATACCGGGGATCTCCGCGAGTCCGTTCTTGAGCCGTGCCGCCAGCTGCCGGATACGCGCCTCGACGTTCTGCTTGCCGATCACATTGTGGAAGTCGATCGCATCTCCCATGCCTCGGAGCGAGGGGATGTTGCGTTGGCCCGACCGTTCGAACTTGCTGGCGCGCAAATTGGGGTCGTCGTTCTCGACGACCGGTGAAAAAGGAGAGACAGTCATGTCCGACCAGACCTTGGGCAGGAGGTCGCGCTTGAAGTAGGCGACCCCGGTTCCCGTGCCGGCCATGAGCCACTTCTGCCCCGAGGCCGCGTAGAAGTCCACACCGAAGTCGTGGAGGTTGAGGTCGAGCATGCCCAACGCGTGGGCGCCGTCGACCACAATGACCAGTCCCTTTCTATGCACCATCTCGGCCAGGCCCTTGATCGGCATGAGGAGCCCGGTCACGTAGATCGGGTGGCTCACGACGAGGACGCGCGTCTTCGGCGTGATGGCCTTCTCGACCATGTCGATCACCTGGTCGGCGCTTTCCGGCGGCGCCGGGATCACGACGGTGCTGACCTTGATGCCTTCCCGCTTCTCGCGGGCGCGCCACGGACCGTAGCCGCCCCAGTGCTCGTGCGACGACATCAGTACCTCGTCACCCATCTTCAGGTCGAGCCCCGCGCAGAGGACCTTTATCCCTTCGGTCGTGCTACGCGTCAGACATATCTCTTCGGGATCAGCCCCCACGAAGGCCGCAACCTTGAAGCGCAGGTCACCCGAAAACGCCCACGCCGAGGATCCTCGGCGATCTCGCGCAGGTAGCGGACGTGGGCGTCGAACACGGTCCTCGGCATCAGGCCCAGCGAGCCGGTGTTCATGTAGGTCATGTCATCGACGATGTTGAATTCCTTCCGAATCTTCTGCCAGTAGGCTTCGTCGACCGGCCCTTTGGGCTTGAGGGCCTCGACGCCGCCGGTCGTGAACGCGGCCTGCGCCCCGAGCTCGGCCACCGTGAACGGGTTCGCCGACAGGCTGCCGCCATCGAGCCACCGAGAAAGCGGCGCCGTGACGTGCCAGTTCCAATGGAGCCGCCGCCGTGTGTCGAATCGACTTCCTTCATTCCAACTCCCTTTGGACCAGACAGGCTTGCCGCCCGAGCCCAGCATTACCCGCTTATAGCAGCGGATGATTGCGTAAAATTCATTCCGACGGAGGCAGCTCCGGTTCTGGTCGAAAATAGATGGAGTTGAACAGGAACTTGAACGTGCCGTGGGGCTGGCCTCGGAAAGTGATCTCGGGCCCGAACAGCACCACTCTGCCGTCGCCGAGGCGGGCCTCGATCGCGGCGACGCTGCCCTGAAGGAAAGTCTCGCCCCAGGCCCAACCGCTGCGCAACGGATTCTCCCCGAACCAGACAACTGCGCGAACACCTTGCGAGGGGGCGTCGGGCCGCAGCCGCCAGGCCGGACTGCGGTGCGAAAAGACGTCGGTGTGTTCCCGCAGGCCCCAGGCGACGGGGTGATCGGTATCGACCTGCGCCTCGAGGACCGAGCCGGGTACGTAGAACTTCTCCCTCGGCAGAGGCCTGACCTTGCCCTTCGGGTCGCGTTCCACCAGAGAGCTGTCGATCGGAATCGCTAGATGAACCGCGAGGTTAGGGGCGGTACTTCCGATCGCGACGATCGTTCCTCCGTCCTCGACGAACTGTCGCAGCGCCGGGATGGTTTTGTCGACCGTCGCGCGCCCGAGCCGGTCGTGGTACTCGGCGGGGACGATGTCAAGGGGCGGGCCGGTGTTTCGGGGCGGTGCCCCGTCGCCGACGAGCGGCCTCGGCTCGACGCCGGGCACGGCTTGAATCTGACCGGGGCGCGGCCGGCCGGCCGGTCCAGGGGGATCGCCCACGAGGACCAGCACATCGAACTCCGTCGTCAGATCCCCGGCGTCGAGCCGCGGCGGGTAGACGAGCTCGAACGGGAACTCGAACTGCTCGAGGATCCAACGCGTCCAGCCGGACGCCACCGATCCGCCGTACCGGTCCCACAACCCGAGGCGGACCGGTTGAAGCTGCACCCTCCCGCCCGCGGGTGGGGCCGAGGTGCCCTCGAAGCTCAGGCCCTTCTCTTCGGCCAACCTCCGCAGCATGGGAACCGCAGATGCGCTGGCACGCACATAGATGGTTCCGGCTGGGTAGGGGCTGTCACTGGCGGTGAGGGGCTCGGTGTACCGGTAGACCTCCTCGCCGCCGGCCAGCAGTCTGTTGATGGCGATGAAGGCGTCGTTCGGCCGCGGGCTCAGCAGGAAACCCGTGGCGCCCTCCTCGCCAGCTACCGAGCCTTGCGGCGGTTCGGCGAATCCTTCGATCTTCTCGAAGGGGCCGTCGAATCCGTCGAGGATGCGATCGAACTCGACGCCCATCTGGTAAGCGACCGTCCAACCGGCGATGTCGTAGGGAGGCGTCGGAGGCGCACCCGGGTAGGCAAAGTCGTCGGGGTGAACCTGTGGCTCGAACATATCGAACACGAAGGGCCGAAAGGCCTGGGCCGACTTGATCACGTAGGATCCCGCGGCGTAGCTCTTGCCGGCGACCTCGAAGGCGCCGGTGGCGCGATGCGCGGCGACGCCGTTTTTGATCAGCGTGTTGACGAACTTGGTGGCGGTGAGAAAGTCGTCCTGGTCGGAGGGGATGATGAAGCCGCGCGGGTCGCGCGCCGCGGGGTCGAGGAGGGTCTCCTCGTAGTACTCGAGCGCCGCCCAGCTCGTTTCTTCCTCGGGCTCGAGGCCCGGGTTGCGCACGAGCGGGCTCTCGAACTGCTCAGCAGCCGAGCGGCCGCGGCGCTCTTCCTGCGCTTCCCCGCCGCGATTTGCTTCCACTTCTGCGTCGGCGGCCATCGCCACTTCAACGGCGGCGACTCGCGCCGGGTCGAGCGTCCAGTGGTCGCGGCCGCCGCGCTCGATCGAGTTCTTCCCCATTCGGTAGATATTGAAGAGAAAGTCCTCGCGCAACTTCGACGCGATATCGAGCACCGCTCGGTTGGAGGTCATCGAATACTCGATCGACTGCCGAAAGTGCCACAACTGCGGAGCAATGGGGGCCGGCAGGTCGTTGCTGGGGAGCTGTTTGTGCGGAATAAAGGGAATCCAGATCGGATTCGGGCTGCCGTTCATCTCGGTAAGCAGCCCGATCATGTTGTGAAAATAGGGCGTCGTGCGTAATCCGCCGTTCCACCAGGTGTTATAGGTGCCCCCGTGCCGCATGGTCGCGCCGGGCTTCCCTTCCCGCAAGAAGCGGCTGTGCATGGCGGCTCCCACCGTATCGATGCTCACGACCAATAGCGGGTCGAGGTTGTAATTGAACGGGCCGCGGTAGGGCGGGGCGAAGAGCACCACTCCCGAGGGTCCGCTCTGGTGATGGTTGTAAACGATCTGGGGGAACCACTGCCGATACAGAATGTCGTTCATGGCCGTGGTCTCCGACTGGGTCGACATGTAGAAGTCCCGGTTGTTGTTGCCTCCCGCATACTTCTGCCAGAGCCGCGGGACCCACCGAGTGGTGCGCTTCGTGGGCTCCGGGTTGCTCATGTACCAGTCGGCTACCAGATCGAGCCCGTCGGGGTTCGCGCAGACAGCCAAGAGGATCACGTCATCGAGGAAACGAAGCGTTTCGGCGTCGTCTCGGCTGACCATCCGGTAGACGAGCTCGATGAGCTGCTGCGCCCCGAGGACTTCTGTGGCGTGCAGGCCGCCGTCGATCCAGACAACGGCCTTTCCTTCTGCGGCCAGTTGTCGGGCCTGGTCGTCGGTTAGCCCTTCGGCTAGCGCCAGATGTCTGGAGATTTCCTTGTAGCGGTCCAGGTTCCGGTGGTTTTCGGGCGAAGTAACGATCGCCATCACCATGGGCCGGCCTTCCTCGCTCGTGCCGATTTGCTCGAGGAGCATACGATCGGATTCCTGGCTCAGCCTTTGCCAGTACTCGAGCAGCTGCTGAAAGTTGGCTAGCCGGTAGTCGTCGCCGAGGTTGAAGCCGAGCTGTTCGAACGGCGTAGGGATGTTTCGCTGGGACAAAGCCTGGGGCGCCAACCCCAGCGTTATACCGACCACTGAGACCACCAGCAAATGCATCCACAGGCGAGGATTCCTTCGTGACATCTTTCCTCCTGCTAAGCTACGCGTCGAGACGATGGGTCTCTGAAAGCCGGAAACTAGCACATCCGTGCTCGTGGTGGAAAGGGTGTGGGCTCGCCACGATCCGCTCGTCGCGCGGTCGAGGTTATTCCATCGCTCGCCGAATCGCATCGACCGTCGCTTTCGTCCGGAATGCGATGATCTTCTTCCCGTTCGCGATGGTCTTTTCGGCCGGCGCCAGGCTGACACCATTGATGACAAACTTCCCCGCCTTGACGCGCTGCTCCATGCGGACCGAGGTGGGATCGGCATTCATCATGATGGAGCTGATGTAGTAATCGTCATGCAGACCCTCGAGAACCTCGTGGATGCCTAGCTCCTCCTTCTCGAACTTCCGCACGTCGTCATAGTTGTAATACTCGGGAGTGAACGTCACGCGGGCGGGACCGCCGTGCCACCTGGCCGCGAGCTCCTCCGCGACTTCCTTCATGGGGGTCTGATTGCCGTTGCTGTCACCCAACAGGAAGATATCGGTGAAACCCTGCGTCTTGAGGCTGGTCGCCATGTCTCTGAGAACGGCCTTATACGTGTCTCTGGAGAGGTACACGGTTCCGGGAGTGCCTACGCGCTCGGGATCGCCTGGCCCGAGCGTCACGATGGGAGCAATCAGTGCATCGCCGAGCTCTCGTGCGATAGACTCGCCCATGACCTGGAGCACTTAGTTGTGCTTCCCCGTCGCGAGATACGGCCCGTTCTCTTCGATACCGCCCGTCAAGATCAACGCGGTCGTTTTCCCCTCCTGGATAGCGTCTCTGACCTCCATCATCGTCAGCTCCTCTATCCAGACGCTGTCCAGGGCCTCGATCGGCCGCGGCATCTGGACACGTCCAGGCGCTCGTTCCCAGCCTGGGCCATCGCTGGAACCTCGGCAAGACTCAGCACGATGGCCACGATCAACGCACGCCCAGTCATGGTATTCATAGCATCCTCCGAGACGATGGCTCGGGCCCATTCTACCGGACGTCATTCGCCGGGAAGCCGAATTCCTGAGACTTGTGCTAGAGTCCGCCACAATAAGGGGGGTGGAAATGCTTCGAAAGAGGACCCAATTGTCGGCATATTCGTTGGCCGTATCGATTCTGGGGGTAACGCTGGTGCTGGCGCCCGAGGCTTCTCCCCAGGGTCGCATCACGACCCCGCTGGAGCAATTCGGTTTCAACCTCGGCGATGACTACCACCTCGCCAATTACCGGCAGATGATCGGCTACTGGCGCAAGCTCAGCCAGCAATCCGACCGAATGGTCCTCGAACGAATCGGCACGAGCGAGGAAGGCCGCCCCATGGTGATGGCGATCGTTACTTCGCCCGAAAACCACCGGAAGCTGGACCGCTACAAGGAAATCTCCAGACATCTGGCGCTAGCCGAAGGGCTAACCGACGACCAGGCCCGACAACTGGCTCAAGAAGGCAAGGCGGTCGTCTGGATCGACGCCGGTCTGCATGCTTCTGAAGTCATCAACGCGCCGGCGCTCACGGAGTTCGTCTACCAGATGGTCAGCCAAGACGATACCGAAACCTTACGGTTTCTCGACGACGTGATCCTGCTGGCCGTCTGTGCAAACCCCGACGGCCTCGACCTGGTGGCGGATTGGTACATGAGCAACCCCGAGCCCATCGAGCGCACCACCCGGAGGCTGCCGCGCCTCTGGCACAAATACACTGGAGGCAATAACAACCGGGACTTCTACATGTCGACCCAGTCGGAGACCACGGCCATGAACGACATTCTGTATCGGCAGTGGTTCCCCCAGATCGTTTACAACCATCACCAGAGCGGACCCTCTGGAGTGGTGATGTTCGTGCCGCCTTTCCGCGGCCCGTTCAACTACAACCTCGACCCCTTGGTGATCTTGGGCATCGATACCGTGGGAGCCGCGATGCACAGCCGCTTCGTGCGAGATGGAATGCCTGGTACGGTGATGGGAACCGGGGCGTCCTATACAACCTGGTGGAATGGCGGCCTACGCACCACGCCCTATTATCACAACATGATCGGACTGCTTACCGAGGTCAATGGCAGCCCAAATCCGATCTGGATTCCCTTCATTCTGCACAGACAGCTCCCCAGCAACGACGTGCCGGCCCCCGTTGCTCCGCAGAAATGGCATTTCCAGCAGGCGATGGAGTACGAGCACACCGCCAACCGAGCGGTGCTCGATATCGCCTCGAAGCTTCGTGAGGACTTTCTGTTCAATATTTACCGAATGGGAAAGAACTCGATCGAGCGGGGCAGTCGCGACCACTGGACGCTCAACCCGACGCGAATCGCCGCCGTTGAAGCGGCGGTAGCCGCCAGCCCCGAAGAGCAGCGAGACGAGGGCGGTGTCAGTAGCGCTGCGGTCATGCAGTTCGAGAGTAAGGTGTCGCTCAACCCGGGCCTCGAGCCCGAGGAACAAGAAAGCTGGGTGGCGTTGGAGTATCACGATGAGAATCTACGCGACCCCGAGGCGCGCGATCCGCGCGGCTTCATTGTGCCCTCCGACCAGGATGACTTTCTGACCGCCACCAAGTTCGTCAACACGCTGATCAAGAACGGCGTTGCCGTCCATCGCGCTACAGGCTCTTTCGAGATTGCCGGGAAGTCCTACCCTGCGGGATCCTACGTAATCAAGTCGGCCCAGGCTTTTCGGCCCTTCGTGCTAGACATGTTCGAGCCACAGGTTCACCCCGACGACTTCGCCTACCCGGGCGCGCCTCCGACGCATCCCTACGACATCGCCGGTTGGACGGTTGCCTACCAAATGGGCATCGACTTCGATCGAATCCTCGACGGATTTGACGGTCCGTTCGAGCCGATCGAAGGTTTCGCCTCACCACCGGCGGGCTCAGTGACCAACGAGGAAGGCGCGGTGGGCTTTCTTCTGAGCCCGCGGGTGAACGACGCCTTCGTCGCCATCAATCGGCTGTTAGCGGGCGGCGAGGACGTCTACCGATACAGCGAGCCCCTTACCGCTAATGGCAGCCCCTATCCGGCCGGGGCCATCTACGTTCGTGCCAGCGCCTCTGCGGTGCCGAGGCTCCAGCAGCTGGCCGTCGAGGCGGGCCTCCATTTCGAGGGAACCTCGACCATGCCCCGCGGAAAGACGGTACAGCTTCGACCGACCCGCATCGGCCTGTGGGACCGCTACGGCGGCTCGGTACAGTCCGGCTGGACACGTTGGCTCCTCGAGCAGTTCGAGTTCTCATTCGAGGTCGTCTACCCGCCGGCGCTCGACGCCGGTAACCTGGCGGCCAAGTTCGACGTGCTGGTTTTCGTAGGCGACGCCCCTGGAGCCGCCTTCCGGCAGCGATTCGCCCGAATTCCGGCCGCCGGACCCGAGGATCGTCGACCCGTCATTCCACCGGTTCTCGAAGATGAGTCCAAGCTATTCCTAAGCCTCCCCATCGACGCCGCTCCGGTCCCCGACTCCATCGCGGCCGAGTATGGCGACCAGTTAGGCTACGTGTCGGTTGAAAAGACCATCCCACAGCTGCGGCAGTTCGTCGACGATGGAGGAGCGATCCTCGCGATCGGAAGCAGCGCCCGCAGACTCGCGCCTCACTTCCAAATCCCGATTCACAACGCCTTGGTGGAACGCGACCCGGAGGGCACGGTCACGCCTCTGCCGGACGAGAAGTTCTACGTGCCAGGCTCGGTCCTCGAGGTCCACGTCGACACCGACAATCCGATCTCCTGGGGCCAACGGGAAAAGGTCGATGTCTTCTTCGATCGGAGTCCGGCTTGGCGTCTCCAGCCCAATGTTGGCTCGCTGGGAGTGCGTCCGGTTGCCTGGTTCGGCAAGAATCCGTTGCGCAGCGGTTGGGCCTGGGGCCAGACGTTTCTCGAGGGCAGCGTCGCCATCGTCGAGGCCCGCCTCGGCGAAGGCAGAGTGGTGCTGTTCGGGCCGGAAGTCAACTTCAGGGGTCAGTCCCACGGGACCTTCAAGTTCCTATTCAACGCCCTCTACGCGGGCGCTCCCGAGAGTGCCCCGAGCGAGTAAGAACTAGCAGAGTCAACCGACGGTACTTACCTCACTCAACCGTCGGCTAGAGTTCCGATCTGCCTCGACCTTTCAATAACGGTCCAGGCCTTCCGTCAACTCGATGGACGTCCCCCAAGGATCGGTAAGAAAAGCTGTTGCAAAACCCGTCGGAAGTTTTTTGTAGCGTCTATCAAGTGTCGCTCCGCTCGCTTCCAGCTTCTTGCAGAACTCCTCGAGATTCTTGACCTCAAAACCGATATGGTCCAGCCTCCGCCCCTTGGTCGGGGCCAAGGGATCTGGTTGCTCCAAGAAATTCAGATTCATCCCCGGCAAATCGACGGCTTCGTAGTTCCACCGCTTTCCGGATATGGAACCAAACATGTTGACGTACCAGGCTTTGGCTTCCGCCATGGAGCCTTCCGGCACATACAAATGGATGTGGTGGGTCATGATCGGAACCGTCATTTTCCGGCTCAGCCTATGGAGATCGTTGCGGCCCTCATCGGGATGAAAGGGCACATTCTCCGAACCGTCCTGGAAGAGCTCAACCCTGTCCCCTTCCGGCGTAAACGCATAGCGCATTGTTGAACCCGGACGACGAGGAAGTTGCACTTTTATGCCTGCGGCCGTCAACCTGACCATCGTTTGGGCGGTGTTCGGCACTCGGAACGCCACGTGATTCACCACCGATCCCTCACTGCCTCCGGACGGCTCACCTGGACTGAGGAAGATTAGGGCGTCGGGGAGTTTCATGACTTCCTCCGCACCCACCTTGATCGGTGCCGCCCCTAACTCGGTCCAAAACTTCTTGTTCGCCTCCACGTCCCTTACAAAATAATGTAGATGGCCCATGGCCACTCCCATTTCATTCGGAGGGGACAGTTGCGACCACGACGCGCCTACGGGCCATAGGACGATGAGACTTAGAATCAAAACAAGCCTCTTCACGGTCCTTCCTCCTTCCTCAGTTACAGCCCACATACCGCCGCGTCAGCGCGGCAGATTACCCACTTCTGTGTTACGGATCAAACGAAGAAAGCTGCGACCCCCCCTGGGGCGCTTTTTGGCTGTTATCCACCCGCGGTTGATAGTAACCTCACGAGGATGCCTCGCCTCCTTCTGCGGTCAACGGCGATCCAGCGCACCGGCTCTGGTGCTCGACGCCCGGACCTCGAGGAATAGCTGTTGCCTACCGGCACCCTCGCGCCGCCGCGAACGTTCGGGGAGAGGCTACGGTTCGTGGGGCCCGGGATCGTCTTCGCTTCTCTTGCCGTCGGTAGCGGCGAGCTGATCCTGACACCGCGAGCCGGCGCGCTCTACGGCTACGCCCTCGCTTGGGTGGCCCTGGGGACGTTGGTGTACAAGGCCGCCTTCACCGAGGGACTCGCTCGCTGCACGGTGGCTACGGGCAACGACATCTTCATCTCGTTCAACTCCGTTCCCGGACCTCGGGGTTGGGTGAATTGCCTCGTCGTCGCCATCTTCGCCCTGGAGGCGCTCGCCTATGGTGGCATTGCTCTCGCCGCCGGCACGGCCGTCAACCGCCTCTTCCCTGGGGTAGACATGCGGCAGGCAGCCGTCGGCATCGTCCTCCTCGTCCCGATCATCCTTGTCTCGGGGTCGTACCGTGTCCTCGAGAAGGTCGTGCTCGGGATAGCGGCCGTCCTAGTGGGAGGCGTGCTCTACGCCACCTGGAACGTCACGATTGTCCCCCGCGAGGTTCTTGCGGGGTTCGTGCCTAACATTCCCGACGGTTCGACGTTGACGATCATGGGGCTCATGGGATGGGTGGGTGCCGGGCCCACGACGCTCCTCTATTCGTCGTGGCTCAAGGAGAAGATCGGAGGGGCGCCCGACGAGTCCCAGTACCGCGGCTGGATCACGACTGTGCGGCTCGACTGCATCTGTGCCTACACCCTGATCTTTCTGCTCTCGGGGTGCTTTCTCGTTCTCGGCGCGACGATCCTGCACAGCCAGGGCCTCGAGCCCAAGCGAGAGGAGACCATGGCTGTGCTATCCAATATGCTCGGCAGCGTGCCCTACGGGAGGCCCGTCTTCCTGGTCACGGCATTCTTCACCTTGTTCAGCACGGTGCTAGCGGGCGTAGACGGCAAGGGTCGGGCTCTTGCTTCGATCGTGTCCTCAATGACCGCCCGGTTTACTCGAATCTCGATCTATCGGGCGACCATGGGCGTCTACTTGCTGATCATGTTGTCCGCCATCTTGCTGGGCCAGCCCGTCGTTCTGATCGCGGTGATCGCGGCGGTGGTATCAGTCGTCTTTGCAATGCTGGGGTTCATCCTCTTGTATCTAGACACCACACTGCCCCGATACGCGCGCGGATCGACGGCCTGGCGAGCCTTGGTTCTTGTCGGAAACGTGGCGTTCGTTTCCATGGCCGTTTACAAGATCGTCACGTGATCCGCCGAGCCACGCTCGGTACGGTCTCAAATCACGCCGGCCTGGCGCAAGGCATCGATCTCGTCGGTCCCGAGTCCCAGCTCCCCGACGAGGATCTCGTCGGTATGCTCTCCGACGAGCGGCGGCGGCCGCCTCACCGAGGCCGGTGTGGCGCTCAACGAGAAAGGAACGCCCAGAAGAGGTACGGCGCCGAGGCGAGGGTGCTCCACGAGCGTCACCATCTCTCGGGCTTTCGCCTGGGCGCTTGTGAGGGCCTCCGCTACCGAGCGGATCGGCCCACAGGGTATCCCGGCGGGGGCGAGTAGCTCGATCCACTCCTTGCGGGGCTTTTTGACCATCACGTCGCCAATTAGGCCGTCGATCAAGTTCCGGGCGACGACGCGGTCGCGGTTGCGCGCGAAGCGGGGATCGCTCGCCCACTCTGGATGTCCGACGAGCGAAGCAAAGCGGGCGAACTGGGAGTCGTTACCGACCGCGAGGGCGAGGCTGCCGTCAGCTACCGAGTACGTGCGGTACGGAACGATGTTGGGATGCCCTGTTCCGTAGCGACCCGCCGGCTCACCAGACGCCAGGTGGTTTGCAGCCACGTTCGCGAGCATCTGAAGACCGGTGTCGTGCAGGGTCGCCTCGAGGCGTTGGCCGCGCCCGGTGCGGCGCCGAGCCTCTAGCGCCGCCAGCACGGACACCGTGGCCAGCATACCGGTACAGATGTCGACGATCGGTACGCCGAACTTCATCGGCTCGCCATCGGGATCGCCCGTGATGGCCAATAGACCCGTCTCGGCCTGGGCGATGAAGTCGTAACCGAGCTTGCCGGCCTCGGGGCCGCTCGAGCCGTACCCGCTGATCGTGCACCGAATGGCGCGCGGGGCGTTTGCCTTGTACCACGCGTCGTCGAGTCCGAACCGCTCCAGAGTTCCCTGCTTGAAGTTGTCCACGACAGCGTCGGCGGTGGAGGCGAGCCGGCGCAGCAGCGCCCGTCCCTCGTCAGACTTGAGGTTCAGCGTGATGCTTCGCTTGTTGCGGTTCACGCCGAGAAAGTAGGCCGACTCGGTGCCGACGAATGGTGGTCCCCATCCTCTCGTGTCGTCGCCGCGCCCGGGCAGCTCCACCTTCACAACGTCCGCGCCTAGATCGCCGAGCCACATCGTGCAGAGCGGCCCGGCCAGCACACGCGTCAGATCGAGCACGCGGATCCCGGAAAGGGCACCCTCCTCACTCACGGGCCCGCCTCGTCCGAGTCCGCGAGGCTGGGCTTCGGCTCGCGACGCGGCAATACCTCCGTGCGCAACACTTCCAGGGTTGCCTCATCCGGCGCCGCCAGCTCCTCGACGTCTTCCAGCCCGACGGGCTTCCAGGGGAATCCCTCGATCGCCTCTTCGACGCTGAAGCCGGCTTGAAGCGCCTGGAGCGCCAGGTCGCCGTCGACGAACACGAAGCGAGCCCGCGGAGTCACCACCACCCAAGGACTCCCCAGCGCAGGCCCGGGGCTGGTGACGAAATCGACCGCCTCGACGAAACGTCGGGGGTCGTGGGGCATCGTGACGACGACTCGTTGGATCAAGCTCGCGATGTCGTGGGCGCCTCCGCTGCCAACCAGCCTCACCTTCGGCGCAAGGTAGTCACCGATCACCGTGCTATTGAGGTTCCCGCGGCGGTCGATCTGAGCGGCGGAGAGCAGCCCCACGTCGAGGCGGCCCGCCTGGAGAGCAGAGAAGACGTCGAGACAGCGGCCGAGCATCGCGGCGCCGGCGGCGACGCTCGGGCTTCCCGTCGATAACGGCGGCACGGGAGGCACGCAATCGATGGCGCCCGATTCGTATACGAGAGTCAGGCGGCGGGCGTGGGTTCGCTTAGCGAGCCCGGCCACCAACGACGGTACCCCGATCCCGACGAAGCATGCCTCGCCGTCGCGCAGCTCGCGAGCGGCTGCCACCACCATTCGCTCCTCGTCAGTGGTCGGAGCACCGCTCATGATGGCGCGAGCCCGTAGCTGACGGGAGCTGACGGCGCGTCGGCCGCGGCGAGCCGGCGCTGGTCCAGGCGAGCCACGTAGTCGGCGTGCCCGGCCATTCCGCGAATCCATTCATTCAGGTAGCGATCGAGGGACTCCTCCGATCGGGAGACCCGGTCGTAATCGGCGTAGGCATCGTCATCTCTCGTGTAATAGCCCTGCACATAAGAAGGATGCGCCCCCCAGGGTACGTGGCACACGGCGTCGACCCGGTAGCCGGGAAGAAGCGTGCGATTCGGGTCTCGGCGAACGACCTCTTCCGGCACGACTTCCTCCACGGTGGCCACGATGCGACTCGACGCCAGCGCTCCTTCAACTGTGTCGCCAATGATTCCCCACATCTGCACGTTGCCCGAGCTGTCGGCGCGCTGGGCGTGGACGATGGCAACATCCGGCGCGAGGGCCGGAACCGCCTGCAGCGCGTCGCCTGTGAACGGGCAGCGAATTGCTGCGACGTGGGCCGATGCCGTCGGGACGTCACCGGCGCTCAGGATCCGCGTCGGGAGGAAGGGCACGCCCAGGACGGCGGCAAGAAACCGCAACATCATGGAGAAGTTCGTCCACTCCTCCAGCTCGACGTCGCCACGAGCCACAGCCCGTCGAAGAGAGTGGGAGACTCCTATCCCCGGGTTGCCGATCCAACCGAATACAATCTTCGAGACCGCCCCGGCGGCGATCATCTGATCGAACAGGATGTCGGCGCCGCTCTTTACCAGCGTCAGGCCTCGCCTTCCCTGTCGAATCAGCTCATGACCGGCAGCAAACGGCACCGCATGCCCAAAGCCGCCGAGAAAGACTGAGTCCCCGTTACGGACGTTGTCTGCCAGCGCGTCGGCGAGGTGGCGCACCTTGCCGCTCACCTCCGAGCCCGCCTCGATCTCTCCGCCTGATTGAGGTCATCGTCGAGGTCGCGGCGATATTTCTCCAGCGCCTCTCGGTTTCGACGACGGAACTGGTCGAAGTTTGCCGGCCGCTTCTCGAGGAACGCGTTCATCCCTTCCAGCGATTCCTCTGTGCCCCAGATATTGGCAAGAAGCTCCTTCCCGTGCTGCCACGAGGCATAGAGCATGTCGGAATCAAAGTTGAGCGAGACCTTCGTGGCCCGGATCGTTTGGGAGCTGTAGCCCACGATCTCGCCGACGATACCCTCGACAGTCGAACGCAGCTCGGCGGCGGGAACTGCCACGTTCGCGAGGCCGATCTCGGCCGCCTCGGCACCCGAGTAGCGCTTACACAGAAAGATCATCTCCTTGGCCCTGCGCTCGCCAATGAGCTTCGCGATGTACTGAGTCGCGCCGACCGTGGGGCAAGCGCCGACGCGCGCTCCCGTCTGCCCGAAGGTCGAGTCCTCCGCTGCGACGACGAGGTCGCACCACAACATCAGCTCGTGGCCACCGCCGACGCAGGCGCCTTCCACCATCGCAATCACGGGAATCGGCAGGTTCCGGCACGCCATCGCCACCTTCTGCATGCGGTCGTTCCACATCGCGCTGTTGGCCTTGTTGAGCTTCATCATGGCGTGGAAGTCGCCACCAGCAGAGAAGTGCCCTTCGACGCCGTAGATGACGGCGGCAGCGATCATCGGATCTTCGCGGGTCGAGTTGAGAGCTTCGGCCAGATCGTCGAGCGTCTGCTCCCGAAATGCGTTTCGGACCTCCGGCCTGTTGATGCCGATCCATGCCGCTCGATCCCGGACTTCGAACACGATCTCCATGTAATCCTTCCGCACCACTCCTCCTTACCAAGGCGACACCCCCCGTCCTCGCTGGGCAGGAACAGGTGCCCTAGGTCCCAAACGTTTTGTTGCTCAAGCTCAGGGTCTAATTCTTCGCTGTAGCGCCGCGTAGACTCGCCCCTCCGAAGCTGGTGGTCGGCCGTGCGTTCGAGTATCCTGGACACGCGGCCACGATTCGGCTCGACCTTTTCCCCGAGAAAGATGGAGCGTAGCACAGCAAGTTTTTTATCGTCAATGCTTTCCATCGCGGCTACCCAGGCGGAGAGCTTTCGTCGATGCAGCGGTTTATAATGACAGCGGGGATCGAAACTCCGCGCGAGCTATTCGAGGAGGTTCTCATGCGAAATCGGTATCTTGTTTTCGGCATCATCTTCGGCGTCTTCACGAGCGGGTCCCTGGCTCTGGCTCAAGCAATGGGGCGAGGCCGCATGAAGGGCAGCGTGCACGATACCGAAGGCAAGCCCATCGAGGGGGCAGCCATTACCGCGGAACGGGAGGATGGCAAGTCCGTGCACGTTCTCGAGACCACGTCGGACAGCGACGGAGAATGGGCGCTTCTGGGCTTTCGCAGCACAAGATACGAGTTCAACATCACAGCGGAAGGCTTCCAATCCCAGGTTTCCATCCAGAACGTCGTGCAGATGGGAAAGAACCCCTTCATGGACGTCGTCCTACCACGACTCCAGATCCAAGAGGCCGCCGCTAGTGGCGGTCCGAGTGCGCTGGACAAAGCCAACGAGTTCTTCGAGCAGAAGCACTACGCCGCAGCTGTCGCCAGGTACCAAGAGCTTCTGGCAGAGGAGCCCACCTACTACCAGTTGAACTACAGCATCGGAGTCGCCTACCACCAGATGGGCGAGTTGGACAACGCGATCGCCGCCTACGAGAAAATGCTCGCCGAGGAACCGATGCACACAAATTCCCTCCTGAACATCGGCGACATCATGGTCCAAAAGGGCGATTTGGATGCCGCCGTAGGCTTCTTCGAGAAAGCCATCGACCAGAGTCAGGACGAAACCATCCCGTTCAACGTCGCCGAGTTCTATTTCAATCAGGGCGATACGGCGAAAGCGATCGAGTACTACCAGAAGGCCGCAGAGCGCAAGCCCGATTGGCCCGAACCTCACTTGAAGATCGGCTACGCGCAACTCAATGCCGGTAGCATGGACGCGGCCATCGCCGCGTTCGAGAAAGCGGTCGAGGTCGCCCCCGGCAGTCCGCAGGCTGAGATGGCGGAGTCTGCGCTCTCGTCTCTCAAGAAGTAGAGCAAGCCCCGGAGCTGGATTTTGTGAACGCTAGTAAAGGCCACCGATGCGACGAATTAGGGACCGCCGCTCGTCGTTTCTAGCGAGGCAAGTCGCTCCTTGACGAATAGCTGCTCGGGGTCGAGGGCAAGCGACCTCTCGAATGTCTGACGCGCTTCCTCGATTTTGCCGAGCTTTTGGTAGCTGTCTCCCAGAACATTCAGCAGTATCGTATCGGGAGGCCGCAGCTGGATGGCTCTGGCGAAGTAGGACGCCGCTTTCTCGAAATCGTCTTTCAGATAGAAAGAGTACCCCAGGCCGGCGACCACTTCGTACTGTTTGCCAAACTCCTCCTCGAGCGGCGCTAGCAGCTTCAGGGCTTCATCCGGTCTCTCTTCGCGCAGGTACGCATTCGCGAGCATCCATTGAGCCTTCGGGAGCCGTGGGTTCTCGGCGACCGCCTTCTCGAGCGCCGTCCTCGCTTCTTCGAAGCGTCCGGCACTCCAGAGCTGGTCGCCCAGCATCGCGCTCAAGAGCCCCGGCATGTTCGTATTGACGCCCCGCCGATAGACGAAGGAAGGCCTGGCCGCGACCGATCGCGGTGACACCGTAACCGAGGTTTCCCGCGACGATAGGATCTGTCCATCCGGCGAGACGAGCCTCCCCTTCAATGCGTAGGTGCCGCCGACCAAGTCGTTCAGTCGCAGGTGGTCGAGCACCGTCCCGTCCGGCGCGATCGAGCTTTTCAACGCCACAAGCACCTGCCCGTCCGCTCCCGCGAGCTCGAACAGCACCTCGTGATCCGGCGAGGCGCCGTAGGCTTGCGTGACCAAATGCACGCTATCGCCGATCACAAAAATGTTCTCCGCGGCGGGCTCGAGCCGGAGATCACCGATTTGGTAGGTACGGATCTCGCCCTGGCGAAATTCGCCGGCCACACCGTTGCTGTCGAAGGCGAGGACCAGATCCGAGAGCGTGGGGGCTTCTCTCGAAAAGTCCGGCACGTGCAGCTCTCGCTCCGCGACGGTATACTGCTGGGCCACGCGGTTGCGCAGAATCACGGTCACCGTGAAGTCGCCCGGCACCAGCGGGAAGTTGTCCTGAAACGCGAAGGGAAAGGCCCGCGCCTGCTGGACCTGGCTCGGCGAAAGCTCAAGAAAGAGTTCCTTGTCGTTCGCCACCAGGAGCAGGCCGTCGCTCGTGCGTGCTTCGGTCGCGATGTCGAGCGTCGTATAGTAGCTCGTTTCGTCCTCGTCGGTCCCCAGCGTAAAGTTCTGAGGATCCAATTCGATGCTGTATTGGACGATTGCCGTTCCGCCCGGCTCGACGAGAACCGAGAAGACGCTCCTCGACGGAACGTAGTTGAAAGAGTATTCGGCCGACACTCGATTGCCGTAGCGCATCCAAGCGTCCGCGTAATCCGTGCGTATCATCCGCTTGGGAGAGTCCTCGATGCGCGCCATCATCATTGCCGTCCCGAGTGTGGGCTGTCCCGAGATGAAATCCGGAGGCTGACTCGTGTCGAAGGACAGCGATGCCCTGGCGAGCTCTTCAGAAACGTTCCGGAGCGCATTCACGGCGGCAAGGGCGTCCGAGCTCGCCGAGTATCGAGTCCCCGTCAAGAGGGCCTGGGGGCCGTCGATGACCGGGTCGTAAAGGCGGTACTCGCCGACGTCGCCCCTCTTGAAGAAGAGAAGGTAGAAGAACGCCGGAAGGCCTTGCACCGGCTCACTTTGATAGAACCAGAGCTCCGTCGGCACGGTCTCGCCATAACCCTCGTTACGTTGGATCTCCAGCGGCTCGCCGAGAATGATGTAGTAGCGCCCTCGATCCGTCTGCCATCCCTCACGGAAACTATCTCTCCCGAGGACCCCGTTGGCGTGCTCGATACGCCGGTAGTGCTCGTCTTTGAACTCGTTGGTCGGCGTGGCGAGGTCGGGATCGCGTTTCCGCCAGAAGGCGTCAATCAACCGGTTACGCTCCTCTTCCGTCCCGAGCGTCAAGAAGACCTCGCGCTCCCGGTCGGTGATGATGAGGACGACGTCCCGCTCGAGCCACGTCCGATGCTCCTCGGAAAGCCGCTCGACGCGGTCGTCCGCCGACACTGCAAGGGGCAGTGACACGAGCAGTGCGCAGATCCCGATCGCAAAAGAAACCTTCGGCCCCATCCAGTCCTCGCTACTGCGCCGAAGAGGCCTATTTCCTCCCCAACGAGATACTATAGCGCTTGAGCATCTCATTGATTGTGGTAGGCTTCAAGCTCAGCAACTCCGCGGCCTCGCAGCCCAATCGTCACGGCTATCGCGGGCAATCCTTCAACGAAACCAGAGTTGATCCTAGGCCTGTGGGAGCGTATTTTGGCGGAAGCACCTCACGGAGGGCGCTCGTTTGCGCCCAGTGGAAATAGAAAGGACTGGCATTTGCCGATGTTGCAATCCCGATGCTCGCTGGCGGGCGCGCTCGCGCTCGTTCCGGCGCTAGTGGGAGCGACCGAGTCCGAAAGCAGGCTCGCAGACATCGATTTTCCGAATTCCGGCTCTTCCCCGCTGTGGGCCGAGCAGGATATCTCCGCCGCCCGGTCTGTTCTCTCGAACTCCAAACCCGCAAGGAGCGCCTGGAGAAGACGCCGACCGAGCCAGGATCCTCCGTCCGGACCCGCTTCGCCGATCAAGCCCTCGCACGAGCTCTATGGTCAGCTCCTCGCGAAGACTGGAAAGCACTCGGAAGCGATCGCCGCGTTCCGGACGAGCATGTCGCGAACTCCGAACCGGGCCCCGTCTCTGCTGGGCCTGGCGCGATCGTCCGCGGCCGTGGGTGACATGGAGACGGCGCGCGAGTCCTACGAGGCCTTGCGAAGGTTCCTCAAGGATGCGGATCCCGGCGTGCCCTTTCTCAAAGAGGTTCGAAATTTCGAAGCGGCGACGGACGCCGCCGACAATTGAGTCAGACGGCTCTTCGCTGATATACGGGCGCCCGTCTCCGACTCGCTTGTGTCATCAGGAGGTCAAAATGAAGCATATGTCAAAAAACCTGGTGTTCCTGGCCACGCTCACGAGCGTCGCATGCCAGAGCGCTGGCGATCCGCCGTCGCCAGAACCACTGCCGGCGGAGACCGAGTGGGTCACGCTCTTCGATGGCATGGATCTGAGTCACTTCAACTTGGTGGGTGAGGCGGAATGGAACATCATCGACGACTACGTAGAGGCGGACGGGTACCTATCGAGCTATCTCTTGACCAAAGACTCGTACAGTGACTTTCATTTGAAAGTAGAGTTCTGGCCAAGTCCGGACGCGAACAGCGGCGTCTATATACGTTGCCAGGACCCCGATGAGATCACCCCCGAAACAGGATATGAGATCAACATCTACGACCAGAACACCAATCCCGAATATCGGACCGGAGCCATCGTGCGTTTCACTCCGCCGCTCGCGAGCATCGAGGCCGGAGGCCAATGGAACACGTATGAGATCACGGCCGATGGCTCGCACATTGTCGCCCGGTTGAACGGCACGCTCGTGGCCGACCTGGAGGATGAAAGCTATTCGTCTGGACCGATTGCTCTGCAGAACAACGGGGGTCTCATCCGATTTCGCAACGTGCAGATAAAGCCGCTCTGACCGAACCGAGCGAGCACTACTAAGGGTACAGGACCGTCTCTTCTCCGTGGAGTGCGGTACGCGTCGAAGCAAACTCGAGGCTCCGGTCCCGCCGGATGAGGACCGCCTCGATCTCATCGTCGGGAACCCATGGGCTGAGCGCCGCCTCGAGACCCGCCCGGTCGAGCGCGCGAAGACTGTCCAACACTGCGCGCGAAAATCGCTTGATGAATTGAGGCTTCTTCGGTCGCTCGTCCAGGTTATGCGGTATCGATCACACCAGCCGCCGCCAACGCGAAGACGATCGTCCACGCGCCGGCGAGAGCCACGCCCGCGGCGAGCCAGAGGACGTCACCGCCACCACCGCTACAAGCGCAGTGGTCGCATAGAAGATGATGCTGAGGGACCACTTTGAATCCCTTGTACCGCTGCATTTCTAGATATGGCACCCTTCGTTGACAGCGCCGAGGACGCTTTGTATAGTCGCCACTCTTCGGCGCCGCTACCTTCCGGCTGTCACTGCGGCCGCGGAAATAGCACCCGATTTGTCCCCACCCAGTTCTCGAGGAGGAGTTAATGTCCAAGCTCACGCTCAAGAAAGCCAATGCCATCATAGAGCAAGCCTTCGCGAAAGCCGCCGAGATGAGGTTCAATCCGCTCGGTGTCATCGTGCTCGACGACAGCGGTAATGTCGTCTCCGCTCAACGCCAGGATGGCGCCAGCATGTTCCGCCTCGACGTCGCCCGCGGCAAGGCCTGGGCGTCGGTGGCAATGGGAGTCTCGAGCCGGGCGCTCTTCATGCGCGCGAAGGACAACCCCAACTTCTTCGTCACCTTGGCGGCGACCGCGGAGGGCAAGTTCCTGCCGCAGACGGGTGCCGTATTGATCAAAAACGATCGGGGCGAAATTCTCGGCGCCGCCGGCGCGAGCGGCGGAACCGGCGAAGAGGACGAAGCCTGCTGCGCGTATGGGGTCGAGCATGCGGGGTTGAAGGCGGACTCCTCCCCTTGAAGGAACGCGCCTCCGTCGTTGGAGTCGGCGCCTTCGCCGCTGCTTATCTAGTCTCGGCAACGATTGCCGCGTTTGTTCTCGGCAACAGCGAGTTCCTCTTCTACATCGTGGTGATGATCATCCTGATCGGAGCCGTGTGGTTGGTGCATTCCCGCGTGAGTTTGACGTCAGGTGCGTTGTGGGCGCTCAGTGTTTGGGGTTTGGCCCATATGATGGGAGGCCTCCTAACCCTGCCTGACGGATGGCCCTACGACGGGGAGCACCAGGTGCTCTATAGCTTGTGGCTTTTCCCCGGCAAGTTGAAATACGACCAACTCGTCCACGCCTACGGTTTTGGAGTCACCACCTGGGTTTGCTGGCAATCACTCCAGGCCATGCTGGTGTCGGCTGGGGCGAAGAACCTACGCCCGACCTTCGGCATGCTCGTTTTGGCAGTCGCTGGGGGAACGGGCTTTGGCGCGCTGAACGAGGTCATCGAATTCATGGCGACGCTCACGGTCCCCAACACCAACGTTGGCGGCTACATCAACACAGGTTGGGATCTGGTGGCGAATTTAATCGGAGCGAGCCTTGCGGCGACCTTGATTTATCTGGGCGCTTCACGACGGTAGCGCCGATTCCACGGGATGCTCAACGCAGAATGTTCATCAATCGGCGCAGCGGCGGCAGTCGCCCGAGATTCTCAAAGTCTAGATCCAATCTGACCAAAGGCCCTCGAAGCCATAAAAGCAATGGACAAGGATCCGAGGAGTGCCCAGAACATCTGTATTTTCAACGTTCTCCGCCTCCCTCTTCCACCAGTGCCCGATCCGCTCTTCGGCTCGCCTGCGCAGGGTGCAGATACATTTTTCAGCACGCTGCTGGTGCGGGATAGATACCACAGCGAAAGCGGGTAGAACTCCCACGGTGAGGATCACGGAAGCTTTCTTTCGGGCGCCAGACAATAGAAACTGCCATGAAGAGCGAACTGGATTTGATTCAAGAGTACAGCGAGCTTGCCGAGGCGAAGATCGAGTCTTTCGGTGATCTCCCCGCCGCGGACGAGCGACGCTTCGGAGAGCTCAAGGCGTTGTTCGACGACCTTCTGGAGCGACGGCGATCGCTCAAGGTAGCGTTCTCCGAACGATACAGCTCGAAAGAGATCAGGGCCCGCCTTCCCCATCGAGCTCGTTTGCGAGTTCCGGCCGAAATGAGCCTGTTCTTCTGTCACCAGGATACCTACGCACCCGCTCGCCTGGTAAACATGAGCCGTGGCGGACTCCAGCTGGGCTCCGAGGTATTTCTCACGAGCGGCGCGCGTCTGACGCTCTATGTGTCCAACCTCGGGCGGGGCTACGAGGACCTCTTCGAGACCGCCGTGGATGTGATCTGGTCGGCCAAACGACTCCCCCGGCGCGGCATGGGGGTGCGCTTCCGTGAGCTGACTCAAGACACCGAGCAACAACTCGACGACTACGTGGTGGCTTTTCTCCGGGAGCGGCTCTCCAAAGCCAATAAGCTCGACTACCGTCCGAGCTTCGCCCGTCAATCGCCGGCGCGCCTCGCAGACGCTCGAGGCTGAGCTCCTCGACTCAGGACGACTCGGAGACGGCCAGCACGTCTCGCGATTCGGGACGCACACGAGTCGTGAGGAAAGCCACGACGAAAACGACGGCGCCGGCCACCTGAAACGGCACCCCTGGACCGAAGCGCGAGTAGGCCCACCCCGCCCAAATCGGCCCGAAGATCCTCGCCATAGCGCCGAAAGCCTGCTGCAGCCCCATGACCTGTCCGAGCTGATTCCGGTCGCAGCGCAGGCTCAAGAGAGCGCTGGTCGCGGGAAAGAGGAGCGCGGTACCGACCGGCGTCAGCATCATGACGGGAAAGAGCAGCAACAGCCGTTGTGGAAGCGGGAAACCCAGAAGACTGACGGCGAGGAAGACGGCACCGGCGCGCATCAAGCGGACCTCGCCGAAACGCTCGACGAGCTTGCCCAGCACGCCGGCTCTCATGATTACCGCGACCGCACCGAGAAACGGAAAGATGTAACCAATGCTTGCTTCGTCGATATCGAACCGCTCCATCAGGAAGAGAGGTAGGGTGAAGGTCATCGAGCTGAACGCGGTCATGGCGACGGCGTAGATCCAAATGAGCTCGCTCGTCTCTCGTCTCGGGTGGCGCAGCGTCTCCCCGACCATCGAGCGAATCGAGCGGCGCTCCGCTTTTTCACTCGCGGAGGGATCGCTTTTTCGAGGTACGCTCGATTCCGGCAGCACAAGCCAGGCCAAGACGAGGTTGATCAAACACAGGCTCGCCCCCAACAAACCCGGCACCTCGGAGCCAAACAGCCAGACGGCCGAGCCCACCGCAGGGCCGATCATCACACCAGTGTTGGTGGCTGCCGAAAGCCATCCGAGAGCTTTTGCGCGCTCGGCTGGAGGCACGGAGTCTCCGACGTAGGCTTGCATGACTCCAGTCGTGCCGCCACTCGCGCCCTGCACGATGCGGGAGAGAAACAGCATTCCGATGGAGTCCGCAAACGCGAAGATGACGAAGGCCAGCGACGAGCCGAACAGACTCACCATTAACGCTGGACGCCTCCCGAACCGATCAGAGAAACGTCCCCACAGCGGCGAAGCGGCGACCTGAGCGGCCGAGAACGACGCGACCATGAGTCCGATGACGAGAGGATCGGCTTCCAGTCGAACCGCGTAGATCGCCAGCAGTGGGAACACCATCGCATAGCCGAGCATGTCCAGGAAGGCGTTGAGAAGCAGGACCCACAATTTGCGAAAGCTCAGGCTAGCCTCCCCCGATCGCCGCAAGACAGATGGCTTTCGAGAGCCGTTCGGCCCTCGAAAGCTCCTCAGGGCTCAGATCGCCGCCGCCGAATCGGACACCATAATAGATCTCGGTCAACTCGCGGATCCCGGGGAGATGGTCCTCCCACTCCGAAGCAAAATCGGCCGCGGTCTGTCCAAGGGGCTTTCGCACGCCGAAACGCTCCAGGCGTTTGAGAAACGTCTCGTAGAAGGGCACCCGGCTCTCGGTGCGCGGGCCAAAACGCCGCAAACGCCAAGTCGGAAGTCGCCATCGGAACATCAAGCCGAACCGGGAGCGTGCGACGAGAAAAAGGCCGATCGCGACCAACAAGCCCCCCGCGATCGCCCAACGATGCCCTGCGGCGACGCTCAGGCTTCGCCCCGCCGCTAGGAGCGCAAGGTCGGCCGCGGCGCCGGACTTCCCGAGCACGCTCCTCTGTCGCTCCACGTCGAAGGTGATGACGTACATGTCCCAGAGCATTCTCAGCGAGTCGATACCCTGGGACAAAAAGCCATCTTGCCGCATATCATCCGCATCGAGGGACGGCGGGGTCGGATCGAAGCTCACCCAACCTCGCCTCTCGTCGTAGACCTCCACCCAGGCGTGAGCGTCCAACCTTCTAATAATCTCGAACTCTCCGACCCCGTTCCGCTCGCCCCGGTTGAACCCCGTGACCAGGCGCGACGGGACATCCTGTGATCGAAGCAGCATGACCATCCCCGTCGCGAAATATTCGCAGTGGCCCGCTCTCGCCTCGAACAGAAAATCCTCGAGAGGGTCTGCGTGGATGCGATCGGGCTGGCGCAAGGTGTAGTCGTAGGAGGAGCGCAGGTAACGTTCGACCGATGCGGCTTTGCCGAGAACGTTCTCCCCAGTCGCGATCGCCGCGCCCAGCCCGTGAGATCGTCCTGACAGCTCGGGCACTTGTGTATGCAAGGCGCGGCGCGTCCTCGATAGTCTCTCCACTCCGCCGACGGGAGAGCTTCCATCCAGAGCCGCGGCGTTCCACGAGACGGCGTAACGCCGGCCAGCTCGGCGGGTGCGGCCCGTACGAAGCGTGAGATAGGGGTCGATGAAGATGTAACGGTCGGTGGTGGCGATACTCGAAGACGCCGGAGGCAGGAACAGCACGTCGGTGTCGAGCGGCTCGAGGAAGACTTCGCTCTGCACCCTGGCGCCGTCTCGCGTGCGATCGAGCAGGAAGACACCCGCTGAGACCTGTGGAAGAATTGAGACTCCCGAGAGCGTCTGAGTCCAGGAGCCCTCCTGATAGAGATCGTAGGCGGGCCCCCGCCAGCGGGGCGGACTGGGCGCGTCCTTGGCGACGATGCGCATCACTACGTCGGCGCTTCTCTTGATCTCTTCGAAGTCACCGAGTCGTACTTTCTCGGAGAATCCCGTCACCGTGATTCCAGTGCCGCCGAGCCGAAATCCACCGTGCGACGTTCGAGGCAGGGCCACGAAGATGAACCCCGAAAGGACCAGCAGGGGCAATGCAACCGTGAGACTGGTTCTCATCGCGATTGCCAGCATGCGGCGGTTCGGCTTCGCGGGGCGCGTCTGCTCGAGCACGAGAACGAGGGTTCCGACCAGGACGAAGAGCGTGAGAGGAACGATGAAAATCGCATCGACGGTCATCGATGCTGCGGCCAGCATCTCTATGAGACAAATGAGGTCGAGGCGGGATCGCTCTCGGTCGCTCTCTTGGTGCAACAGGGTGTGCAGCTTCAAGTAGAACATCAAGTGCACGGTAGCGAAAATCAGACGCTCCGAAAGGTAGAACCAGTCGATGGGAAAGAAAACGAGGTAGAGTCCCGCCGTCAGCGACGAGGCGCGTCGGACTGGCACGAGCCACTCGGCGGCGGGATTGGCGAGCCCGAAGAGCGGAATCAAGATCAGGAGAAGCGCTGAAAGCCACAACGGGATATCTCCGGTCAGAACCACCGCGATCGCGGAGACTTCGCACCACAGAACACGTATCAGGGCGCGGGGGTCTCGTGGCATCACGCGAACAGCATCCTCGGAGCAACCAGGTGGAGCTCGGGGTGCGCCCCCAGCCGTCCAACCCCGATGGACCCGTCGATGGAGAGGGCGACGATCGTCTCACCCCGCCCCAGCGCGGCTCTTAGGTCGATCTCCCACTCGCGAAGCTCTGCTGTCGGCTCGACTGTCGCGAGGTGCGTGAGCACGTTCCGCAAATGATCGTCCGAGCACCCTGGAGGCAGTTCGAGCGTGGCCGACCGGAAGCGGTAGCTCGCTCCTTGGCGCGTGAAGTGGGCCGCGAGAGACGCCACCGCACTCACGAACCATGATCTCTCCCTGCTTTGCGGAGGTTTTCCAGTGGACGAGATGGACGTGGTCTCCGGGAACGTAGCTTCGCAGACGATAGAACTCCTCGCCGATACCGCGGCGCAACACCTGACTGCCGCCCGCGAGACGGTCGCGGGCCAGCCACGATGCCTCGACGGGCCGAACCTTCGGAAAGACCACGAGACTCCGCTTCGGGTCGATCGTGCGGCGAAACCGGAACAATCCGTAGGGAAAGTGACTTGCCGTTTCTACCGGCTCACCTTCGTAGACTCCCCTCCTTCGGTAGAGCCTCGTGCGTTTGCACAGCGTCTTGCCACGTCTCGGTACTAGCGGCACGGGAGCGGTGCCGTCAGTTATCTCGATCCCGAAGACATCGAGCCAGCGAGACGTGTTTCCGAGAGAAAGGGTCTCTCCAAAGGGCTCGCCCGCATAGGCCTCCGGCGTCTCGGAGCCGGCGACCGCAAGCCGCGCCATCGCGAGATAGCCCATGACGAGGCTGAGTACCAAGACGCCAAGCCCCACCGACAACATCAGGTACAAGAGGTTGTTCCTGGTGTTGTAGGCGGCGAAAGCGATGATCGCCAGGAGAACGATGAAGCGACGCCCCTCGCGCGTGAGACGGACGGCCATCATCGAGATCGCATCAGAGGGGAACGGTTACGTGCTCCAGGATTTCTTCGAGTGCGGACTCGGCCCGGCCCCCGGTACGCGCCACGACGCGATGCGCGAGCACCGCTTCGGCAAGCGACTGTATGTCGTCGGGAACGACGTAGCCGCGTCCGGCGATGAGCGCCCGGGCCTGACTGGCCCTTTGAAGCAGCAATGCTCCTCGAGGGCTGACGCCCAGCGTGAGCTGGCTCGACCTCCGCGTCTCGGACACTAGGCGGACGATGTAGTCGGTGATGGAATCGTCTACGCGAACGTGGCGAACGGCCTTCTGTAGTCGAACGACGTCCCCACCCGTCATCACGGGCGTTACGGAATCGATCGGATGATCGATCTGCTGCTCGGACAGTAGACGCTTTTCGTCCTCTTCGCTCGGGTAACCCATGCGGATTCGCATCAGGAAACGGTCGAGCTGCGATTCAGGAAGTGGATAGGTTCCGTGGTGCTCGCTAGGATTCTGCGTCGCGAGCACGATGAAGGGCGTCGACAGCCGATGTACCGTGGAATCGAGGCTCACCTGCGATTCGTTCATCGCTTCGAGCATCGCGGATTGGGTTTTGGGAGTGGCGCGATTGACCTCGTCCGCGAGCACTACGTTCGAGAATATCGGCCCCGGCTTGAACTCGAACTGACCGCTCGTGGGGTGAAAAACCGAGACACCGAGTATATCCGACGGCAGCAGGTCGCTCGTGAACTGGATGCGGCGAAACGAGCAGTCGAGCGAGCGCGCCAGCGTCTGGGCGAGCATGGTCTTGCCGACCCCGGGGACGTCCTCGATCAGGAGATGTCCCTCCGAGAACAGGGCGACGAGCGTCAGCTGCACTGCCTCCGCTTTGCCTCGAATGACGCTTTCGACCGAAGCTCTCAGCGCGCCGACCTGCTCGAAGACGAGCTTTCCCGGAAGCTCTCCTACCTCGGCCGGAAGCTCGGTCGCGGAGTGGAGCTCGGTCATAGATTCTGTTAGCTTTATCGCGTCACTACTACCGGGCGATTAACTCAGTGGGAGAGTGCTACCTTCACACGGTAGAAGTCGCAGGTTCAAATCCTGCATCGCCCACCACTCCCAACCACCGTAGCACGCGGACCCAAGAGCGTCAAAGCTCCACAAAACAAAGAGCTTGATGAGTACCCTCATCCCAGAGGGAATCGGTAGGACCCTAGAGCGCGGCGAAGTCGGTGAGGTCCTTGAATGCCCGGAAACGCTCGTGGATCTCCTCGCGAGTCAAGGCCTCGAGCCTCCGGGTGCCGAGATCCTCGACGCAGAACGAACCCATCACGCTCCCGAAGATGATGGCCTGGCGGACGACGGAGTGGTCCGCGTCCGGATGATTCGCAAGATAGCCCATGAAACCGCCAGCGAAGCTGTCGCCCGCACCGGTCGGGTCGACGATGGTCTCGAGCGGATAAGACACCGTGGCGAAGCGCTCGCCCTCGCGGAAACAGAGCACGCCGTACTCCCCTCGCTTGATGACCAAAGTCGAAGGTCCCATGCGTCGAATCTTGGCTGCCGCCCCGACGAGGTTGTGGGTTCCGGCGAGCTGGCGCGCCTCTTCGTCGTTGATGACCAGGACGTCGATTCCGCGAAGCATACGGGCAAGCTCGTCGGGCGTGCGCTCGATCCAGTAGTTCATTGTATCGGCGCCGATGAGCCTCGGTTTCTCGACCTGCTTCAAGACGTCGACTTGGAGCTCGGGATGGATGTTCGCGAGGAACACCAGATCGGAGCCTCGGTAGCGCTCGGGGATTTCCGGCTTGAAGGTCTCGAAAACGCCCAGCTCAGTGAAGAGCGTGCTGCGCTCGGTGAGGTCTTGGCTGTACTCCCCACCCCAGCGAAACGTCTTGCCGCTCGCGATCTCGAGACCGGCCAGATCGATCCGCCTTCCGCCGAAGACGCGTCGCTCGGCCTCGGTGAAATCATCTCCAACGACGGCGACGACGTTGACGTCGGTAAAAAAAGAGGCGCAGAGCGAGAAGTAGGTCGCAGCTCCGCCGAGGACATTGTCTCCTTCGGCTGTCGGCGTCTTCAGGACGTCGAATGCCACCGAGCCCACGACGAGAATGGACATACTATTTCAGGTACTTTCCGAGGAGAGGCGCGAGCTCGCGCTTGGTTCTCTCGGGGATGAAATCGGGTTGCGTGATGATCGAGGTTGCGAGCGCATTCGCGTGAGGCGACGGCTCGCTCAGATCGAGGTTAGTTACGGTGTCCAGAATGATCTGTCGCGCGGTCTCGGCGTTCTTCTGGAGATTTTCGATGACTTGCTCGACGGTGACGGATTCATGGCTCACGTGCCAGCAATCGTAATCCGTCACGAGCCCCATCGTCGCGTAGCTCATCTCTGCTTCCCGCGCGAGCTTCGCTTCCTGCAGATTCGTCATTCCGATGATGTGTGCGCCCCAGGAACGGTAGAGCTCAGATTCGGCCAGGGTCGAGAATTGGGGACCCTCCATGCAAACGTAGGTGCCGCCGCGATGGAGCCGAGCTCCGGTCTTTTGGCCGGCTTCGTACATGAGCTTCGATAAGCGCTCACAGAAAGGCTTCGAGAACTCGACGTGGGCTGCGATCCCGTTACCGAAGAACGTGGAGATGCGGCCACGCGTACGGTCGATGAATTGATCGGGAATGACGACGTCGAGAGGATGAATGTCCTCTTTCAAAGAGCCGACCGCGCTCGCCGAAAGGATGTGCTCGGCGCCTAGAAGCTTGAACCCGAAGACGTTCGCCCTGAAGTTCAGCTCACTCGGAAGCAGGCGATGCCCCTCGCCGTGTCGGGCCAGAAACGCCACCGGTTTGCCCGCGAGCTTGCCAACGACATACTTGTCCGAGGGTTCTCCGAACGGCGTCTCGAGCCTGACTTCCTCGATATCCTCGAGACCATCCATCTTGTAGAGACCGCTTCCCCCGATGACGCCGATCTTCGCCTCTGCCATGACGCTCTATCTCCTATCCATGGACGCAAACGGAAAAGTCTATTACGCGAGCATGGGTTTTACAATGCACCCGCCACGAGCGACGCTGACGCTCAGACGGTTTGCATCAGCTCGACCAGAACCCCATGGGTGGACCTGGGATGCACGAAGGCGACGAGGTGCCCGCCTGCGCCGGATCTCGGTTTCTCGTCGATGAGTCGCGCGCCCTGCCGGCGGAAGTCCTCCAGAGCGGCCTCGATGTCCTCCACCTCGAAGCAGATGTGGTGGATGCCTTCCCCCCGCTTTTCGATGAAAGCCCCCACCGTCGAGGCGGCACCCAGGGGCTCGAGAAGCTCCAGGTTGCTATCCCCCACCGGTAGGAAAAGGACTTTGACGCCGAACTCGGGAATCTCGTAACGCTCACCCGACTCGAGGCCCAGAAGCCCTCCGAAACGCGCGGAAGCCTCGGAGAGACTCCGAACCGCGATCCCCACGTGATGTATCTTCATATCTTCCGAATCCTCTCGAGCAAGGCCTCCGCGACTTCGTAAGGTGTTGTGCGGCGCTCGTGAATCTCGCGAAGGGCAGCCGTCCAATCCGAGTCCGCGATCCGCGCCCGCACCGCCCGCTGCAGGACGTGGTGCAGCCAGCTCTCTACGAGGCGGCTTCGATCGGGCTTCGTCGAGGTCGCACCGGTGACGAGAGCGTAAAGCTCATCCAACCCCTTCCCGTCGAGTGCTTCCGTTGCGAGGACGGCCTTGCCGCCACCGTGAACCCGAAGCTCTTCCGTCAAGATTGCCGCGCCCTCTCGGTCCGCCTTGTTCACGACAAGGATATCTGCAATCTCCATGAGTCCCGCTTTGTTGGCCTGGAGGTGGTCCCCAAGCCCGGGCGCGAGCACGACGATGGTCACGTCCGCAGCAGCGGCAATCTCCACTTCGTCCTGCCCCGCACCGACCGTCTCCACGAGAACGAAGTCCTTGCCGGAGGCCTCGAGAAGCACGAGCGCTTCGAAAGCGGCATCCGCCAGGCCGCCGACGTGGCCCCGCGTCGCCATGCTTCTAATAAAGATTGCGGGGTCACGGGCACCGGCGTCCATACGAGCCCGATCGCCGAGAAGAGCTCCTCCCGTGAAGGGGCTCGTGGGATCGACGGCCAGAACGGCGACGGAGCGCTCGCTTCGTCTCGCCCGCTCCGCCAAACCATCGGCGAGAGTGCTCTTGCCGACTCCCGGGGGACCCGTGAGTCCCACGATCGTGGCGGCACGTTTCTCCGAAAAGACCCGGGACAGAATCTCGCGAACGTCGGGACTTCCGGTCTCCACGAGCGTGAGCGCACGCGCGAGCGCGCGCGGATCGCCGTCGCGAAGCCGTGTTACGAGATCATCGAGGTTCAAGGCCAGAGGATACAGGTCTCGTCAGAACTCTAGCAACCATTATTGGGTCTGGCTGAGCCAACGACAATGGACAACACGGGACGTAGAGAAACAGTTTCAATGGGTTGCAGCAATTTTGTTACCAGCACGGATCACCGGAATGAGGTGTTGTTCACGTGTCGTTGGGGGGTATTGGTAGCAGGCGGTAGCAGACTTACCAGTCCCCCGCTTGAAGAATGCCTTCTATCTCGTCCTTGCTCAGCGGGTACTTGCTCCCGTACTCGGACAGCTTGGCAAGCATTGCATCGTACCGGTGAACAACAGGAGCATGCGTGTTCGGAATCCTGCCAATCTCTTCATACCGTCCCATCTTCTCAACAAAGAAAGTGGCGGAATACATTAGCCTGCTTTCGTTGTTTCCGTCGAAGCCACTGAAGTGCAGCCTCTTCTCAGAAATCTGCTCGCTCTCCGCCAGCTCTTCATTCGACGCGAGCAATCGGTGGTACATATCAAGAATGTCAACTGAACCGCCCCGGGTTTCCCGGAGACTCCAACTCTTGAGAGGATGGAGTCATGACAAGACGAAGCAGGTATTCACCGGAGGTAAAAGAGCGCGCAGTGCGGATGGTTTTCGACCAGCAGGCTCAGCACGAATCTCAGTGGTCAGCGATCTCATCGATTGCGTCGAAGATTGACTGTACGCGGGAAACGCTACGCACGTGGGTGCGGCGAGCAGAGCGTGATGCTGGGAAACGAGCGGGACTGACGACGGACGAGCGTCAGCGGCTGAAGGAGCTTGAGCGAAAGAACCGTGAGCTAAAGCGGGCGAACGAGATCCTTCGCAAGGCGTCGGCGTTTTTCGCCCAGGCGGAGCTCGACCGCCGACAGAGGTGAATGTGTTGTTCGTGGACGCGAACCGTGAAAATTACGGGGTCGAGCCGATCTGCCGGATGCTTCCGATCGCCCCGTCGACCTATTACGAGCAGAAAGCGAGAGAGAAGGACCCAAGCCGCCAGCCAGCGAGAGCGAAGCGCGACGTCCAACTCCGCGGCGAGATTCGTCGTGTACGGCAAGAGAACTTTGACGTGTATGGCGTGCGCAAGGTCTGGCGTCAGCTGTGCCGTGAGGGCCGCGACGTGGCTCGATGCACGGTGGCCCGTCTGATGCGTGAAATGGGTCTCCAGGGCGCGGTCCGTGGACGTCGATTCAAGACGACGAAGCCGGATTCGAGCGGCGCTCGCCCGATGGACCTCGTGGAGCGCGACTTCAACGCCACACGCCCGAACGAGCTCTGGGTCTCGGACCTGACCTACATTGCCACGTGGCGCGGCTTCGTGTATGTCGCCTTCGTCATCGACGTCTTCGCTCGACTCATCGTCGGTTGGCGAGCGACGACATCGTTGACTGCCGGCATCGCTCTCGATGCGTTGGAGCAGGCGCTGCACGAGCGCCGACTAAACCCAGAAGATCCATTGGTGCATCACAGCGATCGCGGCGTGCAGTACGTCTCGACCCGTTACACCGAGCGGCTCGCCGAGGCGGGTATTGAGCCGTCCGTCGGCAGCCGAGGCGACTCTTACGATAACGCTTTGGCTGAATCCATCATCGGCCTCTACAAGACCGAGGTGATCCGTCGACGTGGGCCCTGGCGTGGTCTCGAAGACGTTGAGTTCGCCACCCTCGAGTGGGTCCATTGGTACAACACGCAACGACTCTTGGAGCCGATCGGAAATGTCGCCCCCGTCGAGTACGAGATGAACTACTATCGGTCGCAGGAAGGCTCGCTAGAGATGGCGAGACTCAACTAAAACAGTCTCCGAAAAACCCGGGGCGGTTCAGCGTGCTCGTGCCTAGTCACTGGAGTCCCCTGTGAGAATGTCGCGCGCTGACTTGACGGGCTTGGGCATCCGGTCCAGCCCTAGTTGTCCGAGGAGCTGAGCCAGCAACCACCGCTGCTTGTTCAAGTCGGCCACGAACTTCCGAGCGCCCTCGTCCCGTGGATCCAGCCCCTGGAACAAAGCCCCATCATACGAGTCTATGAGTATCAGGACTCGGATGACCTGCTGAACGAGGAGCTGCCGCTGGGGACTCAGGTCCCCGCCCAGTGCGGTATGGAAGCTTTCCTCCAGTGCTTGGACGCGCTGCCCCAGGACGGTGCGACGATCCAGCATGTCCGACAGCGGGACGGCAGCAGGCACCGCGCGTACAGCCTTCCTGAAGTCTCGCACGGTTTTCTCGGTCGGTCGTTTTCCAGTTGCCATACGAAAGAATAGCATTCGACCTGCACCGAGGGCATTTTGGGGCGACTCCCCGGACGGACTGATCCCCCCTATCTGTCAGAACAAAGGATTCTATTGTCGTTAGTAAGTGGTTATTGATCAGAGCGTTACGGATACAATGCTACCGCATGCTACCAATCTGAGAGTGACAAGCGGGCTGGGCTGGCTGCCTGCAGGGGTCACGGGGGGCCTGGATCGTGAGCTTAGCTAATAATGTTGGCAACGTCGCCTTGAGTGTTGCCCAAGGCAAAGAGCGAGCGGAAGACCAGATCGAGCGAGACTGAAGGATCACCAGCTTCGATTTTGGCTACACGTGACTGACTAGATTCGATCAGGGTAGCAAGGTAGGTTTGCGTCCACTTCCGCCGTCTTCGCTGGATCTTGATCGCTTCGGCGAGCTTGACCTTCATTTCAACGAAGGCCGCCTCCTCGGGAGAGAGTTTAAGGAAGTCGGCAGCGTCGCCAACGGTCCAGCCCGCTGCTTCAAGTTTTTTCTTTTTCGCTGCACGCATTGTCATACTCCTTGAACCGTCTCTTGCACGTCTCGATTACGCCAGACGGTGTAGTGTTGCTCTTTTTCTCGAAGACCTCCCCGATGATTACCGCGTCGAGTCAAGCCCATTCTTAGTTGAAACTCTCCACGGCTCACGTTTAAGCGACCTTCTTCTTCGATACGGTTGATGTCTTCGCCTCGATCTTCAGTTCCCGCTTGAGAGCTTCGCGAAGCTTGGGAAGATGGCGGTAGCCCACCACCTTCCTCAAGCGCGGTTCGATGTCTACGAGCGCCGTTGCCAACCAGCGCTGGCGTTGGCTCGAGTTCTTCCAGTGGTCGACCTTCGCGCAGCGTTCCTCGACGAGAGCATTGACGGACTCAAGGCAGTTCGTCGTCTTGAACGAACGGCCCAGCACCGCGTGTACGCCGAGTCGATGCAACGTCAGCGTCTCCTCAAGGCCTTCCTCCAGGCTGCCAGCTGCGGATTGGTTCCGCTCTTCTAACTCACCGTGGAGTTGCTCGAGCGCAGTGAGGGCCTCTTCGTACTCCGGCCTGTTGTAGGCCCACTGGAGCCGCTTGCGCCATGACGCCTGCTCGCCCTTGGACAGGTAGCTCACTACGTTTTCACGTTTGTGCCACTGGCAGCGTTGTATCAGGGCCCGCTTACGGAATGCCTTCTTGACTGCCGCTTGGAGACCCTTGCCGCCGTCGATGATCACCAGCAGACCCTGGGAGATATCGAGTCCCCGCTCGAGCAGTGAACACAGGAACGGCGTCAACACCTGCGCGTTCTCCGTGTCCGTCTCCACGAAGCCCAAGAAGCGGTTTTCCCCGCAAAGCATGATGCCCAGAGCCACGACCATCGTTGCCTCGGCGAATGTCTTCCCATCCAGAAACAGCGCCACCACATCCTCGCCGGTCAGATCTCGTTCCTGCATCTCCCGCAGCTTCGCAGCGCTCGCTTGCACGAACCCTCGGGACACCGTTGAGCTCGACAGCCCGATGGCGCCCGGAATCGCTTCCGCTGCCGCCTCGTAGTTGCGACAAGAGATTCCGTAGAGAACTCGTTTCAGCAGAAGATCATTCACCTCACCGCCGTGGCTCACCGCCTCGTAGCAGCGAAGCGGAATCTCTCCTCCCTCGATGCTCCGAACCCGTGGCACACGGATCGGTACCCGCTGGCCGCCAAGCCCTACCGTGCCCGGGTTGCTTCCGTGACGGCGACCGCGCTCCAGCTCGTCCTTGCGAGAGTATCGCTCTCCCGCCAACGCCTTCACTTCGTCGTCGAGCAACTCGTGAACGTGCATTAGACCAAGGGGGACCAACGAACGGATCATCTCTACCTTGGCGTCCAGCACGAGTTCCCCGTAATCCTCGTGCCTCACCATCTCGACCTCACCCAAACGACGCGACTTCTTGCGTTTCTTGACCGAACGTAGCAGACTTCCCATCTCGGCTCCTTTCTTCGCGGCTTGACTTTGTGGGTCTACGCGGATTCGTGTGGGTTGAAGACGGCATTTCTGGGTAATGGCGGAAGGAATGCCGCCACGATCTTCAGCTTGAGATATTCCTCGTCGCGATAGCCGTAGGCGCGTCGTTGCAGCACACGGATTTTGTTGTTGACCCCTTCAACTAGGAGGCGCAGACGTTCCATCTCGGCCACCGCCTTGTCCGGCACAGCTTGCCCACATGCGTCGCAAAACGCTAGGTGTAGCGCGAGTTGTTCGCCAGCCAGTCCAGGTGTTCTACATGCACACCGCCGCACCCAGGACAGTTGACGCGCCAACGCTCGTATTCCAGATAGATCCGCCAGCCTGCCAACGACAGGTCGCGGACCCGGCACACTTGCTTGTCATAGCGCCCCCGGCACCGTTGCCCACAGTAAGAGCACACAGCTGTTTTTTTCGCCTCTTGAGCTGGATGACGCGGGCGTATCGGTCACCGAATAGACCCTTCAATCCGGCACACCACGAAACCTGGCAGCGCAAACAGCGAGCGGATCGACTGGGAATTTTTCACTCGGTCAGCCTATCCTAAAAATGGACCACTTTTCAGCACCTGATGAAGTACTCGATACCTTTTCCACACAATGAGTTACACTGTTTTTCCGTCAGGACTTACCCATACGAATCCGCGTAGACCCGATTTTGTTTTGTCCAACGCCATCAAACCACGGGGTTTGGAGCCGTTTCAATTCCCAACTAAGATTGGCACACTTTCAGCTCGTGCTGCTGACCTGGAAACCGGCAAGGAGCCCGTGGGTATTCTTTGACTGTGACGGAGCCACGGGCTCCACGGTCCGAGTGTGGCTGTACCGAGTGACCACGACCTTCAACAAAGCGCTAGTGCTTGCTGAGCTGAAGGAGAGCATGACGGTCCACTGTTTGCGCCACACATATGCCAGCTTGATGCTGCAGCGGGGGTGCCCAATTCAGTGGGTGCAACAACAGCTCGGGCACTCAAACATCGGCATGACCGCCGACCTTTACGGCAAGCACTTGCCCAAGCAACTAGCCCCCGGAACGCTTGACGGAGTGGTTGACCAAATTACACGTAGCATAATGGTAGCATCAGTGCCTTTTGTCGAAATATAACTATTTATTTACAATCACTGATAGATATTATCGTCAGAACTCTAGCAACTGCCGAGCGATGACCATCCTCTGGATCTCGGACGTGCCCTCTCCGATCGTGGTGAGCTTGGCGTCGCGATAGTAGCGCTCGGCGGGATAGTCCCGGGTGTAGCCATATCCGCCCAAGATCTGGACCGCCTCCTCAGCTGCGCGCACCGCGACCTCGCTCGCGTAGAGCTTGGCCATCGCGCTCTCTTTCGTGACGCGTTTGCCCTGATCCTTCAGATAGGCTGCCCTTTGAATCAGAAGGCGCGCCGCGGCGATCTGAGTCGCCATGTCCGAGAGTTTGAAGCGAATCGCCTGGAAAGAACCGATAGGTTTACCGAACTGCCTCCGCTCCTTTGCGTAGTCCCTCGCGCACTCGAAACTCGCCTGCGCGATGCCAAGCGCGAGAGAGGCGATCCCGATGCGCCCCCCGTCGAGGACCCTGAGTGATGCGACGAAGCCCTCCCCCTGATCACCCAGCAGATTCTCCCTGGGCACGCGACAGTTCTCGAAGATCATCTCGGAGGTATCGGAGGCGCGGTGGCCGAGCTTCCTCTCTTTCTTGCCGGGGCGAAAACCGGGCGTGCCCTTCGGAATGATGAAGGCGGAGATCCCGTGTTTGCCCTTCTCTTTACCCGTGACAGCCATGGCAATTGCCACGTCGCAGACCGTACCGTTGGTCGTGAAGGTCTTGCTGCCATTGAGCACCCACTCGTCGCCTTCGAGAACGGCCGTCGTCTGCGTGCCGCCCGCATCGCTCCCAGCGTTCGGCTCGGTGAGACTCCAGCCGCCGAGCCACTCCCCCGCGGCCAGCCGCGTAAGATACTTCTGCTTCTGCTGCTCGGTCCCCTGTTCGTAGATGTGATTGGAGCAGAGCGAAATGTGGGCTGACACGGTGATGCCGACAGAGGCATCGGCCCGCGCGAGCTCTTCGACGACCAGTGCGTAGTCCACGTAGCTGAGCCCCGCGCCGCCATACTCCTCCGGAAAGACGACCCCGAGGAAACCGAGCTCACCGAGCTTCTTGACCACCTCCGCGGGAAAGCTCTCGTTCTCGTCCCACTCGGAGGCGAAGGGAACGATTTCCTTTTCCGCGAAATCGCGAACCGCCCGACGCAGCTCAACCTGATCTTCGGTATAGTCGAAATTCATGTCACCCCTTGCTCACGACGCCGCGAACCTGCAAGCGCCTGTTTTCTTGCTGTAGTTTTATTGGGTCTACGCGGATTCGTGTGGGTAAGTCCTGACGGAAAAACAGTGTAACTCATTGTGTGGAAAAGGTATCGAGTACTTCATCAGGTGCTGAAAAGTGGTCCATTTTTAGGATAGGCTAACCGAGTGAAAAATTCCCAGTCGATCCGCTCGCTGTTTGCGCTGCCAGGTTTCGTGGTGTGCCGGATTGAAGGGTCTATTCGGTGACCGATACGCCCGCGTCATCCAGCTCAAGAGGCGAAAAAAACAGCTGTGTGCTCTTACTGTGGGCAACGGTGCCGGGGGCGCTATGACAAGCAAGTGTGCCGGGTCCGCGACCTGTCGTTGGCAGGCTGGCGGATCTATCTGGAATACGAGCGTTGGCGCGTCAACTGTCCTGGGTGCGGCGGTTTGCATGTAGAACACCTGGACTGGCTGGCGAACAACTCGCGCTACACCTAGCGTTTTGCGACGCATGTGGGCAAGCTGTGCCGGACAAGGCGGTGGCCGAGATGGAACGTCTGCGCCTCCTAGTTGAAGGGGTCAACAACAAAATCCGTGTGCTGCAACGACGCGCCTACGGCTATCGCGACGAGGAATATCTCAAGCTGAAGATCGTGGCGGCATTCCTTCCGCCATTACCCAGAAATGCCGTCTTCAACCCACACGAATCCGCGTAGACCCGTTTTATTGTAGTACTCCCCATCGCTCCGGCGGGTATTTTCTGGCGTCGTTTTGCTTACCCAACGGTAAGTTCTTGCCGTTAGTCTCAAACGACGGAGCGGTCGTATGGCGCGAGCTCAGGGAGGTGATCTCGACGAGCTCAGTCACATGGCCCAGTATCTCGACGGGTCTCGGTTCGCTAGTCCGACTAGAATCCCTCGACCTTCGAAGCCTTTTTGTAGCACTGAAAGATGATGTGCCAACCGACAATAATGAGTAGCAGCCAGAAGACCCAATTGTAGTCGTTGGGAATCCCGAGATTACCGCCGGCGAAGTAGCTCGTGTGTTGGTTGAGCATCGCCCAGATGAGCGGGAGCGACATGTAGGTATTGTGCTTCGAGCGCAGACCCGCGAGGGCGGCCAGATCCGCTGCTGGTGCTTCTCCATTCTTGATGGCGCGAATGATCTTTTGCTGCGCGGGCCAGATCCGATACCACACATTGAACGCCATGGTGGTTCCGAAGAGCGTGCCGGTGTGAATCATCATGCCGCGATAGCTGAAATGCCCAACGTATACGAACAGGGCCACGACGACGGACAGCAGTAGAAAGCTAACGATGACGGCCCCCCGAACGTTGCTCTTCAAACCACTGCTCCACAGAGCGTCGTAGGCGAATACCCCCAGGAAGGTGACGGCGACCATCGCGATGACGCCCGCCGACCAACCATCGGGCGAAAGGTTCTCTTCCACGTAGGCGTAGTAAACGAGCAGAAGCAAGATGACCCCGGTGATCCAAGTCCACGCCGCACCCCAGCGGAACCAAAAGAGTGCTCGTGGCATCAATTCAGGAACGACGGCCTTCTTAGCTGCTGCGTCGAGTTTTGCGGCCATCTGGCCGTTCACAAAATTGAAATAATAGAGAAGTCCAATCCAAATAATGCCGACGAAAACGTGCATCCATCGGAAAAGTGCCTCTAACGCGAGCATTATCCCTCCTTATGCTGGCAACCTACGAACAAACCGACGGGAGTCTACCATCAAAGCCTAGCCGGCGCGAAATCAAACGGGCGGACGACTGCCCTCTCCGTAGCCCGTCATCTCGACGAAGCCGCGACCGACCTCCTGACCGTCGCGACGGACCGACACCACTCCCTCCCAGTAGTAGACGCCGCCAGGTAGCCGGCTCCGGTTCTCCTGGTCGTCGAGCAGCGCTTTCACCTCCCAGACCTCGTCACCGACGCGCACTTGCCAACCGACCGGATACCTCGCACCCGTCTGGCCGCTCCGCCAGTCGTCGGTGACTTGTACCGAAAAATCATCGCGTTCGAGAAAGGTCGGCTGTCCGTCGACGTTCACGAGCGTGCCGGTCGCGTAGTCGATCGCGGCGTCCTCGCGTCGCATCAGATAGAGCATGACCTCGCGGCCGTCGTCGAGCTGAACGCTGAACCAGTCCCAGCCCACTTGCTCCGACCCGAGTTGCGAAGAGCTGAACTCTTTGTCCATCCAGCTCTCACCGACGACCTGGTACCGTGCATTGTCCATCACGATCTCGCCGTCCGTTTCGAGGCGAGTGAAGCTGTAGTAGTGGCTTGCAGCGCTGGCCTCCTCGCCTTTCCGGCTGAATCCGTTTGGACCCTGGAATGCGACGTCTTTCCTGGGACGCGTGCTCAACCGAAAGCCGAAACCTTGTGCGTCGTCGGAGGCGCTCACGTCGAAACCGTTCCCGTTCCATTCGAGAGTCCACAGGTCCTCGGTACCGGCAGGACCGCGGGACCAGGCGATGCGCTCTTGCGGAAACTCCCCGTATTCCGCAAGTAAGGGAACTCCTCGATAGAGAACTTCCGAGAAGAGGTGCCGCCCCTGCTCGAGATCCGTTATCGCGGCGTGACCCATGAGGAAATGCGTCGCGGACCAGTCCGAATCGAGCTCTGGACGCTCCGTCAAGACGCCGATGCGAAAGAAGGTGAACTGGTAGCCGAATCGCGGCGATTCGCCCTTCCCGGTGGCAAGGTGCCCGGTGAGATACCACCACTCCGTACGGTAGCCCTCGTGCGCCCAATGGTCTCGTGGAAACGACCAACGGTAGTCCGGTGTCGCCGCCTTCCAGTCCGCGGAGGCGAGCAACGCGGTCGTGATCAAGAGAACCCGTAACAACCTAGATATCCTCCCGCCTGAGCTCCGTCGCTGGCGTACGGCTCGCGACGAGCGCCGGATAGAGGCTCGCGACGATGGACGCCGCGACGATGACGGCGCTTTGTTCCGCAAGCAATCGGATCGGCCAGTGCAACGTGATCGTCCAACCGAAAAACGCCCGGTTCACGACGAGGACGAGAATCAACGCAAATACGATTCCCGCGAGGCTTCCGAGCGCGATCCCGGCGACGGACATGCCCAGGCCTTTGCCCAGATATACGCGAAAGATTTGCCAGCGCTCCGCCCCAAGAGCTCGATAGAGCGCGAGCTCCGCCGCCCTTTCCCTGGCGAGCACGACGAGCGTCAGAGTGACGCCGCAGACGGCGATCAGTAAGCTCATGTGACGAAGCAGTCGCGTGATGGCGAAGGTCTGGTCGAAAATTCTCATCGCCTCTTGCTTCAATCGTCGGTTGCTACGAATCGAGATCGGGACGCCTTCGAGCTCGGACCTCAAATCGTCGACGACCCGCTCCGAGTCTGCCCCATCGACGAGATACAGGGCCACGTTACTGATGGGCTCGACGCCGAAGTGCTTTTCCAAGGTGTCCAGGTGGACGAAGGCGGACCCGAGTTCGCTGCTGTAGTCGTAGTAGATCCCGGCGATGGGCAGCCGAATCGGGCCTTCGTTGCCATCCACGACGAGCACCTCGCCGAGCCCGAGGCCCGCCTTGCGAGCCAAGGGCTCGCCCACGAGAGCCGCGCCCTCTCGCAGCGCGCGCGCGGCCTGGACGGCGTCACCCTCGAGAAGCGTGAAGCGCCCTTCGACGGGAACGCTCATATCGACCCCCGCGAGGGAGAATCTTCTCTCTCCCGTGAAGGCGAAGAGCTGTCTCAACCGATCGAGGTGCACGACATCGGGATGAGCTCGCAGGACTTCGAGTACTCTTTCTTCGATTACCGCTCCCTGCCGCGCCCGACGCCGCGACGGGGTCGAGACGTAGATGTCTGCACGAATCGTAGACTCGATCCAGACTGCCAGCGTCTCGCGAAAGCTTGAGACCATCGTTGTCACGCCGACTACCATGCTCACGGCAATGGCGAGAGCGGCGATCGCGACAGGCGTCGTCTGAAGCTGCTTGCCGAGCCCCTTCATCCCATACAGCATACCGAAGGAGCCGACTTTGAGAAGCGATGTGCTCGCGCGGACGAGAAGGGGTGTCAACAACGGGATGGCGGCAATCAGCAGAAAGGCTTGCACGAAACCGGCGGGGCGCCAGCGATCCGAAACGGCGATATGGAGAATGCCAATGGATGCGGCCATCGACAGGCCCACCGCGAACAGCCAAGGCGCGGCGGCGCCAACTTGCTCGTGGAGCGTAAAGGCGGATAGCAGGGCTCGCGTGTCCTTCCGGCCCAGCTCCCACATCGGCAAGATCGCGCCGAGCGTCGCACCGAGCAGTCCGACGCCCGCCGCGAGCAGTAAGAACCACGGTGGCACATCCAGTGAGCGGATCTCCTCGAGCAAATAGAGATTGGAGAGCGTCGAGCTGACCCGTCCGACGTTGGCACGCGCGACGAAATATCCCAGCGGCATGCCGACGGCCACACCGAGCAATCCCAGCACGACGACGTCCCCTGCCAGAAGTCCGAAGAGCTGCCCGTGAGTGGCGCCGAGCGAGCGCAAGAGGCCGAATTCCGTCCGGCGTCGAACGAGGTTCGCTTGTGTGCTGCTATAGACGAGAAAGCCGCCCACAAAGAGGCTGATCAGACTCAGCGCGGTCAGATTGAGTCGGAAGGCGCTCGTGAGGTCCGAGGCCTGCTGCTCCCGCTGCTCGGGCGTGAGGACCTGTGCCATGCGGCCGAGCTTCCTCTTCAACGCCACAACGACTTCTCGAGCCTCGGTGTCGTCCCGCACCCGCACGTCGATCTGGTGGAGCTCACCCTGGCCACCGAGTAGAGCCTGAGCTTGCGCGATATCCATGACGACGAGCCTGGGGCTCGCGTAAGGAGACACGCGTTGGAAATCCGATAAGGCACCGACCACAAGCTCGACTGTCTTCGTGCCGATGCTCACCTCGAACGAGTCGCCAAGCTCGAGGCCTTCATCCGTCGCGAAGGTCGGCGAAACGGCCGCCCAGCCGGGACGGCCCAGCGCTTCCGAAACGTCAACGCGCTCGCCTTCCCATGGGACGTCGATCGGCGTGAAGAAGTCGATCCCAAGAATCTCCATATAGGTACGGGCGCTGTCGCCCGCTTCGAGCGCGACCTCGAGGCGGTAGAGAGGCCAGGCCGCCTCGACGCCCTTCGTAGCAAGGACGTCGGGATAAATGCGCTCGGGCAGGACCGGAAGGCGACCGAGGATGATGATGTCGGCGTTGCCGCTGACGGCCTGCATGCTGCCCAGGAACGCACCCATCGCATTGAGGTTGATGATCTGGATTGAGAGCACGGAGGCTACGCCGAGGGCGACACCGAACAAGCTCAAAACGAAGAGGGTTACGCCGCCGCGGAACTGAGACTTCAGCGCGAGAAGGAAGTAGCGAATCACGCCGTCTCGAGCTGTCCGCTGTGCAACTTCAGCCGCTCATCCGCCTGGGCGGCCTGTTCCGTGCTGTGCGTGACGTAGAGAAGCGAGCTTCCCTCCTCGTTGACGAGCGTCATGAGAAGCTCCATGACTTTTTCTGAATTGTCATCGTCGAGATTGCCGGTCGGCTCGTCAGCGAGGAGGAGCTTGGGTTTCCTCAGAAGCGCGCGGCAAATCGCAACGCGCTGCATCTCGCCGCCGGACAACTTCGAGGCTTCCTGGTCCCTCCGCTCCGACAGACCGACGCGCTCGAGCAAGTGGGCCGCCCTCTCGCCAACGCTCCGATCGGCGGCAATCCAGCCCGGCAGCACGACGTTCTCCCAAACCGTGAGATGCGGGAGCAGATAGAAGAACTGAAACACGAGGCCAATATCGTCGCGGCGCAGCACCGTGCGTTCCCGGTCCGTGAGATGCCCGATGTCACGTCCGAGCAGAGAAACGGTACCGCTGCTCGGCACGTCGATCCCGGCCGCGAGATGCAGGAGAGTCGATTTGCCGCTGCCGCTTCGGCCCGTGATGGCCAGCTTCTTCCCGGGAAGGATACGGAACGAGATATCGGCTAGCGCCTTCAACACCTCGCCACTCGAGTGACGGTACAACTTGGAGACGTGAGCGAACTCCAGGATCGGCTGCGGTAGTGCCGCCGGCCGCGGTGAGGTGCCAGTCATTTGGCCTCTTCCAACACACGCGGATCTTGATGATTCATAGTCTCCGCCTCTGCCGAAATTCTTTCACGTCAATCCGACCGACGCCAGGGCTGTACCTAGAGGGAGGTTCTGAGGGAGGTTGAGGGAGGTTCCACCCTCTTGTTTCATCCATCTGGAGGGAGGTTCCCATCTGGAGGAAGGTTCCCCCCCTGTTTCAGCGAACCATCCGGCACGTGTTTTTCTACGTTTTCGCCGAGAAAAAAGGCGGACTTATCCACCCAAACTCGTCACGGACGGTCCTCGCCGGCCCGGCTCGAGGCTCGGCCACTAGATTAGTCGGCAGCGGTTGGGAGGCTTTTGTAGGCGACTTTCGTCTCTAGAGGTTGATGGCACGACATCTGCGAATGCTGGATAGCGAGAGCGGTATCGTTGAAATCACCTCTCGCGTCCAACATGGTCGTTTTCTAATCAGCCCCTCTCGCGAGAGCAATGATCTCATTCTCGGCGTACTCGGTCGCGCTCAAGCTACATATGATGTCAGCCTCTTCGCCTTCATCTTTATGGGCAATCATCTGCACATTTTGATGAAGGCGAACTCAGTTCGGCAAATGTCTCGCTTCGTCGGCTTTCTCAAGGGCAACGTGGCAAAGGAGTTGGGTCGTCTACACGATTGGAGAGAGCACTTCTGGGGTCGGCGGTATCATTCGGCGTCGGTCGGTGATTCCGAACAAGCGCAGATCGCCCGTTTCATGTATATCCTCGCGAACGGATGTAAAGAGGGCCTCGTCGCCTCACCGCTTGATTGGTCGGGCGTCAGCAGCGCACAGGTTCTCTCTCGTGGGGGAACGACCATGCAGGGCACCTGGTATGACCGCACCGCCCAGTACCGAGCGCGACAGCACGGCGAACACAAACTCTTTCCTTCCACCGAGACTGTCCATCTGAGCCCGCTTCCCTTCCTCGAAGGACGAAGCCCGGACGAACAACGAGCCTTCATGATCGATGCCGTCCGCCAAACCGAGCAAGAAACAGCCAACAATCACCGAAAACGAGGTACCCAGCCTATCGGGACTCGCGCCGTTCGACGTCAAAACCCTCACAACAAACCGAAGGAGTTCGAACCCTCCCCCGCGCCGATAATCCACGCCGCGACCCGGGAGGAATTTTGGACAATGCGGTACGCTCGCGAGATCAAAGTCGCGGCCTATCGTGCTGCCGCTGAACGTTTGAAGAAGGGTGAGACTGGCGTAGGCTTTCCTGCGGGATGTTTTCCCCCTCCACTCCCATATGTCGAAAGCCGTGCCCCACCATAACAGGGAGTAGCAGGCTGGAGCTCTTCGACCCACCCTCCGGGAGCGGCCTTCGTGTGCCCGCACACCGGGACTATTGGAGATAGTGACTCTGTGACCTGACCTCAGCCCGAGAGCGTAGCAGACCATTCCTTTGTACGCTCTACGACGCCCCCGAAACACTTCTGAAGCCGACTGATCTCGTGTTTTGCGGACGACCCACGCCGATAAAAGCATGACACCTGTTGTGGTTGTGGAGACAGTTGTGGACAGGCAGTTATGACAGTCATGAGGGACGGTCAGGGAAGCCCTAGAGCCACCTATCCGCGATCCGCTGCGGTCACTTCGAGCTTCGCCACAGCAGAGGCGCGGTCGAGCAGATCTACCGTGTAAACAACGAGACCGAAGGCGATCCAGAACGTCTTCCACGCTGCGCCCGAGGCCCCCCAAGCGGATCCGTTGGAAACCGACGTCAGAACGAGGCCCCTCGAGAAACGCCCTGCCGTCTGCAGCCTCACCAACGACAGGACGAACAGAAGCGCCCCGAGTACGAGGAGCAGGAGAGATGTGACGAGCAGCGCGCCAGTATCCGAGCCGGCTCGTGCGAGAATCGTATCGGGAAGACGGGTCGCCCCCGCGGCGGTCAAGAGGACGAGAAGCGGCCAACGCTGCGCCACAACCATCGAGCGACGCGCTCGACGATCCAGAGGGAGCCGCGACGGAACTCCGAGGTGCTTCGATTGCAGCAGGAGGTGCCTCATGAAGAACGCCGCGGAGACTAGAAGCATGGCGCCGCGAAGCATCGGGATGTCAGTCCGCCCCCATCCGTCGTAGACGAACACCATAAGAAATAGCCCGACACTGACAATAAGCTCTCTTCGAATGGAGCGCCGCATCGCCTCACCCGTCTCGTTGCCCGCCTCGGGCAGATAGTAGTGGGCGGCGCGGCTCCCAGCCCGTACGGTGAGGGGCGCGCCCGCGCTCGAGCACACCAGCCAGAGGGCGAGCCCTCCCCTACCTTGCGTGAGCAAGCTCGCGCCCCAGCACACGACAGCTACGGCGAACAGCCACCAGGCGAGACGAAGAGGCTTCGCCGACAGAGGAGCGAAGAAAAATCCGATCGCGACCAGCGCCAGAATCCATCGGCGGGTATCGCCGAGCTCGGGCCGGAGGAAATAAACGATCGCCGATGCGAGTGCGAGGAGAATCGCGAAAAGAGCTTCAGGGAGCTTCACCGAGGTCCTTGAACGAAATCTGGCTCCGAATGTCTTCCACGACCGCTCCGTCCGCCTCGGCATAAGGATAGATGAAAAACGTCAGCGGGTCCCCTTGCTGTCTGGGGTTCAGCTCGATATTGCGGCCTTCCGTGATTACGACCCGGTTTTCGTCGTGCGCACCAAAGAAATAGTCCGCCAGCTCGGGCTTACGCCGCGCCGCAGCCGGATCCACGGGGACCCAACCATAGCCGGGCAAGTAGAATTCTACGCAGAAGCGGTAGCCATCGATGCCACCCTCGCCCCGCGCACCGGGGAGCTCGAAGCCGAGAGAAAACTTCGCTGGAATGCCGACCGCCCGAGCCATGGCGATGAACAGAGCGTCGGGCGACTCGGCCTCTTCGGCAACAGCGGCCTCGTCATAGAGGGCCCGCGCCTTCTCCGAGACCAGGTCGAGGTTTTCGGTCAGAGCGATGGCGCGGTCTAACGTGACCTCATCGGCGCGGCCGAGGGAGTCGCCTCGAAGCCACTGACGTGCGCTCGACTCCACATAGCCATCCGGATCCTCGAGCTGGATGAAGTCCTTTTCGACCCGTTCCCGGCGCGTCACCCGGAACTTCATCTCGACGCGGATCTGGTCGAGCTCAGCTACCGACGTGGAGAGGAAGAGCATAGAGTTTCGATAGACGTACTCTTGGTAGATCTTCGTCGGCACGGAGGAATCGATCCCGACGAGCCGGACGTCTTGGTCTTCGCTTCGGCTCGGATAGGGAATCCACATCTGGATTCGGCTAATTTCCTCTGGAACGTCGAGCTCCGCGTCGTAGGTGAGCTCGAAAGTGCGTTCTTGGGCTTGAGTCAGCGACGATGCGACTACGGCGAAAAAGAGGACGAGAGCTCGACGCATCACGAAGCTCCGTTCTTGGTAGCCACGATCTGGCCCAGGATCGACAGGGCAATCTCCTCCGGCGTGCGAGACCCGATCGGAAGGCCGATGGGCGCGTGAAGCCGAGAAAGCTCCCCTTCCGTCATGCCCTTTTCGACAAGGCGCTTTCTTCTCTTCTCGTGCGTCCTCCGGCTGCCGAGCGCACCGACGAAAAATGCAGGGCTTCTCAGGGCGACGAGGAGCGCGGGATCGTCGATCTTGGGGTCATGACTCAACGCCGCGACGGCGGTCGAGCGCGTGATCCCGAGCTGCTCGAGAGCCTCATCGGGCCACTCGTCACGAAGCTCGTCAACGTGCGGGAATCTTTCTCGACTTCCGAACACGCCCCGCGGATCCACGACGACCGTCTCGAAACCGAGCGTCGATGCCATCGCCGTCAGAGCCCTAGCGATATGAACGCCGCCCACGACGATCAAACGCGGCGGAGGAAGCTCAACGTCGATGAAAACGTCTCGCTCGCCAACGGTCAGACGCTCCGGTCGTCCGGCTTCGAGAGCGCTCTGAGCGACCTTCGAAAGCTCGTCATGAGGCACGCCCACGCCCTGCTCGATAAAGGCCGAGCGCCCGATTTGCTCTCCCTCGACGACGATGGCTCTCGCAATGCCACGTTTTTCCTTCAGGGCTCGTCGCAGAGGCGCATAAGTTTCGTCCGTCAGAGGTTCGACGAAGACCTCGATCGTGCCGCCGCAAGAAAGCCCGACCTCCCAGGCCGTCTCGTCGGATACGCCGTAGCGGAGAAGCTTGGAATCCCCCGTTTGTAGCGCTTGGCGACCCTCTTCGACGACGGAGGTCTCCACACAGCCACCGCTGACCGAGCCCGCAATCCGCGCACTGGGCGTGAGCGCCATCTTCGCGCCGGGCCCCCGCGGACCTGAGCCCCAGGTGCTGACCACGGTCGCGAGGGCGACCGACTCGCCCTCCTCACGCCACCGGTCGACGTCGGCCGCTACATCTCTGAGACTCATCGTCGGTCCAATTTCTCCAAATAGCGCGCTAGAGCTTCGAGGCTCTCCAGATTATGCACCGGAAGGAAGTCGTCCACATAGGGAAGAGCTGCTTGAATCCCCCGTGTCAGAGGCTCGTATTCCGGCGACCCCAGGAGCGGGTTGAGCCAAACGAGCCGAGAGCAACTCCTCTGAAGCCGCTCCATCTCCGTCGTGAGCACTTCGGGCTCACCGCGGTCCCACCCATCGCTGATGACGAGCACGACCGCACCTCCGCCCAAGACACGCCGCGCCCAATCGTAGTTGAACCGCTTCAGACAATCACCGATACGCGTCCCCCCGGCCCAGTCTGTCACGGCCCGCGACACTCCCGAAAGCGCGCGTTCGACATCCCGATCACGAAGGTGACGACTCATCCGTGTCAACCGCGTACCAAAGGCGAAGGCCTCTACGCGCTGACTCAAGCCCTGCGTGAGGCCATAGATGAAGTGAAGGAGGAGACGAGTGTAGCGTTCCATCGAACCGCTGATGTCCGCGATGACCACGAGCGGCCTCGGTTTCGTCCGACGTTCCCGCCGGGCGAACTCCAGCACCTCACCTCCGTAGCGAAGGCTTTGCCTGAGCGAGCGCCGCAAGTCGAAACGGGCTCCCTCGCCGGACTGGTGGCGGCGTGAGAGCCGCTCGCCGAGCCGCCATGCCAGATCCGCCATCAAGCGTCTGACGTTCTCGATCTCCGTCTCCGTCAGCTCCGAGAAGTCCCGTTTCCTGAGTTCTTCTCGCGCGCTGTAAGTCTTGGTGACCTCGATGACAGTCCGCTCTTGTGCGTCTTCGCCCAAAGGCTTGGAAGAGGACGCACCGATCGCCGGCGGGACGACGAGCGGCTCCGGCTTCGCGCGACGGACGCGGCGGCCTTTGATCTCGACACGCGACCATTCCGCGAGGGGCTTATGCCAGAACATCTCGAAGGCTTCGTCGAAGAGCGGGATGTCGTCTCGCCGGTGCACGAGTAGCGAACGCGAGGCGTGGTAGACATCGGAGCGGATTCCGATCTGAACGTGGCGAAGCGCTCGGGCGAGATCGATCATCCGGCCCGGATTGACGTCGAGCCCGAGGCCGCGAAGCACGCGACCGAAGAGAACGAGGTTATGGAGGAGGTGATGCTCGGCGGGCATCGTTCTCTAGACCGCCGCTTGCACTCGTTCCAAGATGGTTCGTGTGCGCGCACCGCGCAGCTTGTCGACGTCGTCGCGGTACTTGAGAAGGACCCCGAGGGTCTCCTCGACGATGCTCTCGTCGAGAGCCTGCTTGTCGAGGGCCACGAGCGCGGTGGTCCAGTCGAGCGTTTCCGCGACACCGGGAACCTTGTAGAGCTCCAGCTCACGTACTTCTTGCACGAAGCGTGTGACCTGGCTCGCGAGCTGCTCCGCCGCGTCGGGGATCTTTGCGCGGACGATGTCGAGCTCCCTCTGAAACGTCGGATAGTCGATCCAGAAGTAGAGACACCGCCGCTTGAGCGCATCGTGAACCTCACGGGTGCGGTTCGACGTCACGACGACGAATGGCTTCTGCTTCGCCGCGATGGTTCCGATCTCCGGGATCGTGATTTGGAAGTCCGACAAGACCTCGAGCAGAAACGCCTCGAATTCCTGGTCGCTCCGGTCGACCTCGTCGATCAACAAGACCGGTGCCCGGTCCCCTTCTGGCTCGATCGCCTGGAGCAGCGGACGCCTCATGAGGAATTCCGGTCCGAAGAGATCCTTCTCGGCGAGCTTCTCCCCACGGCTTTCGGCGAGGCGAATGTGCATCATCTGGCGGGTGTAGTTCCACTCGTAGACGGCGTGGTGCACGTCGAGCCCTTCGTAACACTGCAGACGGATGAGATCGGCTCCCAGAATCGGAGCGAGAACCTTCGCGATCTCGGTCTTGCCCACGCCGGCCTCGCCTTCGAGAAACAACGGACGTCCGAGCTCGAGTGCGAGATACACGGTCGTCGCGAGGCCACGGTCTGCGATGTAGAGCTCGTCACGAAGGAGACGTTGGAGCTCCTCGATGGAGTCGATGCTCAATTATTTCTGCTTCTTCGCTCGCTTGAACGCCTCGGTGAGCGCTCGACGAGCGAGCACGGTCGCGAGATGGGTTCGATACTCGCCCGACGCGTAGAGGTCCGCGAGCGGGGACTCGATCGACTCGGCGACCCGATCCGCCGCCGCCGAAATGATCTTCGCCGAAGGTTTCTCCCCCACGAGAACTTCTTCCGCTCCGCTCGCAAGAACTGGCACCACCGTAGCGCCCCCAACCACCAGTCGGACGCTCCTGCAGACGTCGTTTTTGACCCGCACATGGGCCGCCACACCCACGACCGCGTAGCTCGATGCGGGATGTCGGTGTTTGAGATACGTGCCCCCGTCACCTGTTCTCATGATCGGCACACTGACTTCGGAGAGGATCTCGTTGCTCTTGAGCGCGGTCGTGAAGAGGTCCACGAAGAACTTCTCTGCCGCGATCTTCCGCTTGCCTCGCACCCCCGCGACAGTGATTCCCGCCTCGAGCGCCACCATCACCGTCGGGTAATCGGCCGCTGGGTCGGCATGGGCGAGGCTGCCTCCGATCGTCCCTCGGTTGCGAACCTGGATGTCCCCTATCATACCCGCCGCTTCACTCAGGATCGCGCAGCGAGCACGGATCTCTTTCGACTCCGCGACGGCGGCATGGGTCGTGAGGCCGCCGATCCTGATGGCGGACTTTCCGATCTTGATGTCATCGATACCCTTCAGTCGACCGATGTCGATGAGCGCCGAGGGAGCGCTCACCCGCAGCTTCATGGCGGGCAGCAGACTGTGCCCACCGGCCAAAAGCTTGGAGTCCTTCTTCTTTCGAAGCAGCGCTAGCGCTTCCTTGAGGTTCTTCGGTCGATAGTAGTCGAACGTGGCTGGGTACATGAATCACTCTCCCCCGAAATACTCGACGCGAGCGCCGTGCTTGCCAACGCTCGTCATCGCGTTCCAGATCTTCTCCGGTGTCAGCGGCATGTCCAGATGTCGGATGCCCAGAGGCGCCAGGGCGTCCATCACCGCGTTCGCAATGGTGACCGTGCTGGCAATAGTCCCCATCTCACCCGCGCCCTTGACCCCCAGCGGGTTGTGCGGCGATGGTGTTTCCGTTCGACCGACGTCGAACTTCGGAAATTTGTCCGCTCGCGGCATCGCGTACTCCATCAGCGAGCCCGTCAGAAGCTGGCCGCTCTCGTCGTAGACGCCTTGCTCCCAGAGCGCCTGCCCTGCGCCCTGAGCAATGCCTCCCACGATCTGCGCTTCGACGAGCATCGGATTGATGACGTTGCCCACGTCGTCGACCGCGATGTAGCGTTGGATGTCGACTTCACCCGTCTCCGGGTCGATCTCGACCTGAGCGATGTGAGCGCTATTGGGAAACGTGAAGTTCGACGGGTCGTAGAACGCGGACTCTTCGAGCCCCGGCTCGAGGCCCTCGGGCAGGTTGTGCGCCGAATAGGCGGCGAAGGCGAGCTCGCCAAAGGCCATGGCTTTGTCGGGCGATCCCTTGACGTGGACCTTGCCCGCGGCCTGGTCGTAGATCATGTCCTCCTCGGCGGCCTCGAGCTGGTGCGCCGCGATCTTGATGAGCTTCGCGCGCACCTTTTCTGCACTCTTTACGAGGGCGCTGCCTCCGACGGCGGCGCTCCGGCTGCCGTAGGTTCCCATGCCGAAGGGCACGCGGCCCGTGTCACCATGCACCACCTCGATATCCTTGATCTCTATCCCGAGCTGATCCCCGACGACCTGAGCGAAGCTTGTTTCGTGGCCTTGCCCGTGCGAGTGCGAGCCGGTCAGCACGGTGACCTTGCCGGTCGGATGCACGCGGATCACGCCGCTCTCCCAGAAACCGACGGCGCTGCCCAGAGCGCCGGCGACGGCCGAGGGAGCGGGACCGCTCGCCTCGATGCAGCCGGAAACACCGATACCTACGAGTCGGCCTTTGGTGCGGGCTTCGTCCTGGTCCTTGCGCATCTTCTTGTAGTTTGCCATCGACGTCGCCTTGGCGAACACCCTGTCGTAGTCGCCACTGTCGTACATAAAGGCCACCGGCGTCTGATAGGGGAACTCGTCCTTCCGGATGAAGTTCTTGCGTCGAATCGCGACGGGATCCTGGCCGAGCTCATGGGCGGCAAGACCCACGAGCCTCTCCACCACATAAGCGGCTTCCGGTCGGCCGGCACCTCGGTAGGCATCGACGGGGACGGTGTTCGTCATCGTTCCCTGCATCTCCCCCCAGATACCTTTCATCTTATACAGGCCCGATAGCAACGTGATGTAGAAGGCCGTCGGGATGAGCGGACCGAAGGTCGAGAGGTAGCCACCCATGTTCGCCCAGGTCTGGACGTGGAGGCCGGTCATGGTGCCGTCCTTCTTCAACGCCATCTCGCAAAGGGTAACGTGGTCACGTCCTTGCGAGTCCGTGATCGCGGATTCGGACCGCGTGGCGACCCACTTCGCGGGACGCTTCAGCGCGCGCGAGACCCAAGGCGTAATGACCTCCTCGGGGTAGTGGGGAATCTTGCTCCCGAATCCCCCACCGACGTCGGGTGAGATCACGCGGAGCCGGTGCTCGGGAATCCCCAGCGTAAATGCGCTCAGCAAGAGACGGATCGGCTGGGGATTCTGGCTCGTCGTCCAGAGGGTCATCTCCTCGTTCGGATCGTTCCATTGCGCGACGCAAGCTCGGGGCTCTATCGCATTCGCGACCAACCTCTGATTGGTCAGCTCCAGATCGACGACCTTGTCCGCTTCCGCAAAAGCCTTGTCGCAGGCCTCTTTGTCGCCGACCGACCACTTATAGCTGGTGTTGTCCGGCACGTCGTCGTGAACTCGGGGTGCACCCGTCTCCGTCGCCTTGCGCGCATCGACCACGGCATCGAGCGGCTCGTAATCGACGTCGATGAGCTCAAGGGCATCCGCCGCGACGTAAGGATCTTCTGCTGCGACGACCGCGACACCATCTCCGACGTGACGAGCCTTGTCCACCGTCAGGGCGTGTCGCGTAGGGACCTTGATGTCGGGTACTTGCCAACCGCATGGAAGCGCACCGCAGCCGCCATCGATGAGGTCCTGTCCCGTATAGACCGCGACGACACCTGGGAGCGCTGCCGCCTTCTTGGTCTTGAGCTTCTTGATCTTCGCGTGCCCGTAGGGGCTTCGCTTGATAGCCAGATAGACCATCCCCGGGAGATGCAGATTCGCGACGTAGCTTCCCTTACCCTGGAGGAAACGAGGGTCTTCGACACGCTTGACGGACTTCCCAACGTAGCCCATTATTTCGCCCCCTTCTTTACCTTGCCGGTCTTCTTCGAGGCCTTATTCACCTTGATGCTCTGAGCGGCGACGATGGATTTGACGATATTCTCGTAGCCGGTGCACCGGCAGATATTCCCTTCTAGCCCGTGACGCACGTCTTGTTCCGTCGCGCGCGGCTTTTTCTTCAGAATCTCCGTCGCGGTCATGATCATGCCGGGCGTGCAGAATCCGCACTGTAAACCGTGGTTATCCCAAAAGGCTTGCTGGATCGGATGGAGCTTGCCGTTGCTCGCCAGGCCCTCGATGGTCGTGATCTCGCTTCCGTCTGCCTGAGCCGACAGAATCGTGCACGACTTCACGGCCTGCCCGTCCATCAGGATAGTGCACGATCCGCACTGACTCGTATCACAGCCGACGTTCGTCCCCGTGAGGAAGAGGACGTCGCGAAGGTAGTGCACCAGCAAAAGCCGAGGCGCGACCTCGTGAGACGTCGTCTCGCCGTTCACCTTGACGCTCACAGGTATCTTCATGAGGGTTCTCCTCCAAGAGTTCGAGTTAGAGAGGCGAAAACGGCGCTGAGATTACTACAAGAACGCGAGGAACGCTACCCACGCGCGACGGCGACGACCCTCTGACCACATCGCGCACAGACGGGATGACGCCTCCTCACCCGACCGATCCAGGCACAGCTTTCGCACTTGCACTCGACGAAACCTGGAGCCTTTTCGTCGAGCAGTGGTCGATGATGCAAATAGTGCCGCACCAGCCTCTTGTAGTTCTGGAGCGCGTCCGCCGAAGAGTGCCCCCTGTCGATGTCGACGCCGAGACCTGTCGGTTCGCCGTCGACATCACCCGTGAGAGTCCTGCGCACACGAGCCACCAGCGCGAAGGGAGGCGCCACGTCCGGATAGCCGTCGAAGCCGATCGTGAGCGTCTCGCCGATACGGATTTTGGTCGCCGGCTCGAAGGCGAGGCCAGGCAAGTTCACGTCGAGGACTAGGGCTTCCCGGGCCTCCTCGTCGCCTACCTTCACGCGAATCGGCAGACGCAGCGGGATTCGGTTCCCCGCTCGCCGATCGTTGCGCATTCTAGCGAGCTTCTTTTGTGGCTCTTCGCGCCCCGAGCCCCAGAGGCGCCGTCCCGCCTCCTTGAGACGCGTCAACGTTCCTAATGGCGAATCTGCAGACAAAGTCACACCTCCAGTGGGAGACACCGCTCCTTGCGCCAGGATCGTTGACTAGGAAAGGCGACAGTGTATCCGGACAGCGAGACGAGGGCAAGACCCTCACCCGACCTCGCTACGCTCGGCCACATTCGTCAATGCCGCGGGGCCCCACCCCCACGGCCTCTCGCGGCGCGCTGACGCGCTGTGCTCGGGCTGAAGGCTCTCTCCCAGAGGGAGAGCGGGAATCAGGAGTCTTCGGCCCAGCTTTTGCGATCGATGCGGGTGAGGCGGTTGCTGGCCACTGGGACGTAGCCGTGGCAAACGAGGTGGAGGTCCGCGCGAAGGTGCGCTTCAGCGAACTTGCTCAGCCGTACTTCGCAGCGGCTCCGATCGGAACGAACGTCTCCGAGCTCTTGCACCCCCATCGCATAGCGCAGTGATATCGGCCGACGGCCACCGTCGCCGACGTCCGCCTCTACGGTCCAGATCAACGAATCCGTATCTGGATCGTGCTCGAACCGGGCGCTCAGCTGCGCCTGCTCGAAGCCCGTGAGGGAAAGAGGAGCCCAAGTCTCCTCGTCACGACGCCTCTCACCGTGATTCTGAACGAACGCGGAGATGAGTTGGGAGAGCGTCTCGTCGTTGCCGAGATCGATTTCACTGCTCGACATGGCACCACCTCGGTGGAGCTTTTGTCGGGGGAGGGTTCGCCCGACTGGACTGCTAACTCCGTGCCAGAAGAAGGTCTCACCGACGACTCCACAAAGCACTCAAAAATAGGCACTTGCCCGGCGGCCCCCGAAGCAACCCTCGATCCTTGCGGGGTTCCACCCACGCTTCGGCCGGCCGTCCTATTGCAAAAGTAAACGGACGTGAAGGCAGGTATACTTGTCGAGATTGGAATCGCAAACGAGACACCCGATGAGCGAGCTCACCAGCCGCGGCTTCCTGAAGACGCTGAGCGTAACCGAGGAAATAGCCTGAGTCGAACGTCTTGAGCATCGATCTCACCCGGAGACAGCAGGCGACCATCGGGATGGCCCTGACCGCCTTGGCGGCGACGGTTCTCGTCGGTGTGCTCCTCGGCCTGTTCCTGCTCCTCGCCCGTTTCGTCGCGATATTCTCGAGCGTATTCCTGCCGCTCTTCGTCGCCATGGTGCTCGCGCTCGTTTTGCGGCCCATATACGACCTGTTCAACGTTCGATGGCGGCTTCCCGCCGCGGCATCCGTGGCTCTCGTCTTCACGGCGATATTGCTCCCCTTCGCCCTGCTGCTGGGCTTGTTCGGAACGATAGTCGTCTCGGAGACCTCGGAGGTCGCGGCCAGGATTCCGGAGCTTGTCGAGCGCACGCGATCGTCCGTCGCGGACCAGTGGCCGCAGGTGAAAGAGCTCTGGGAACGCTATGAATTGACGGGCAAGCTCGAGGAGTTCGTAAGTCTGCAGGCCGATGGCATCTGGGACGCGACGAAACGTCTCACGCAGTCGGCCGTATCGGCGGGCGCGAGCGCGTTTCGGACGGTGGCCGCCGGACTCAGTTGGTTCGTGCTCCCCGTCTATCTCGCGTTCTTTCTGATGGCGCCGCCGCTTCCGAAAGACATCGAGGGGTTCCTCCCCTTCTTCAAAGCGGAAACGCGTGGTGACGTCGTTTACCTCCTCAAGGAGTTCCGCGACATCATCGTCTCCTTTTTCCGTGGACAGCTCATCGTGTCACTCGGGCAAGGAATCCTCTACGCGGCGGGATTCATGCTCGTCGGCTTGCAGCACGGCTTCACGATCGGGATCTTGCTGGGGCTCTTGAACATCGTTCCGTACCTCGGGAGCATGATCGGCCTCGCGATCGCGCTGCCGCTCGCTTTCTTCCAAGCCGACGGCGGTGCCACGACCCTGGGTCTCGTCATCGCGGTTTTCGCCGTGGTTCAAGTCATCGAGGGCTACTACTTGACCCCGAAGGTAATGGGAGACCGCACGGGGCTGCATCCACTTACGATCATGGTGGCGCTCTTTTTCTGGGGCACGGCCTTCGACGGCATCGCCGGTATGGTGCTCGCCATTCCCCTTACCGCGTTTCTCGTAGTATGCTGGCGTCTAGTTAAGAGCAAATACATTACCGAGATAGTGTGATGAAAATCCGCAGGTGGCTCACTGGACCTCTCGTCGCCGCCGTTTTCCTGTCAGGGCCTGCGCACGCGCAGGACTGCTCCGTCGTCGGGCAGAATAACTTCGTGCGCGACGTGATGGAAGAGTTCTACCTCTGGTATCGCGAGCTTCCGTCTCTCGACCCCGCTTCGTTCGACTCGCCTGAGGCCTACCTGAGCGAGCTCCGCTACACGCCTCTGGACCGGGGGTTCAGCTATATTGCCTCGAAGGAGGCTTCGACCGCCTTCTTCTCAGCGAGTCAGTTCATCGGCATCGGGTTCAGTTTTAGACAGATGGGCGAGACCGAGATGCGCATCACAGAGGTGTACCCCTCAAGCCCGGCCTCTGAGGCGGGGCTCCTGCGAGGACACTACCTAACGGCCGTGAACGGGCGTGCCGTCGAAGAGCTCCTTCGAACCGACGAGCTAGGGGTCGAGCTCGGACCGTCGGAGATCGGCTACACGCTTTCGATATCGTTTCGGTCGAGCCGGGCCGATGGCGAAGAGCGCAGCGAAACGGTGACGAAGCGACCCGTTACGATTCCCACCGTGTCGCAAACGGTGGTCTTCGACGTCGACGGACTACCGGTGGGGTATCTGCGCTTTCGCAACTTCGTCCAGCCCTCCTTCTCCGCGCTCGACGATGCCTTCGCCGAGTTTCACCGGCAAGGTGTGACCGATCTGATCCTCGACTTGCGGTACAACGGAGGCGGGATCATCGACGTGGCGCGGCACCTCGGAAGCCTCATCGGCGGCATGCACACCAATACGCGTGTCTTCGTGGAGTTCGTCTTCAACGACAAGAACACGTCGCTGAATCAGGCCCAACGTTTCTTAGACCCCGCTCAAACGCTCGATCTGCCTCGCGTTGTGGTCATCACGACGGGCGCTTCCGCATCCTCGAGCGAGCTCGTCATCAATGGACTCCGGCCCTTTATCCCCGTGACGATCGTCGGTAGCACTTCTTTCGGCAAGCCGGTCGGGCAATCGGGCTTCGAGTTCTGCGACAGGATTTTGTGGCCAGCCACGATCAAGCTCGCGAATGCACGCGGTGAGGGTGACTACTTCGACGGATTCCCCCCAGACTGTGGGGCCGGCGACGAGTTGAGCCGACCGCTCGGCCATCCCGAAGAAGACTCGCTCGAAGAAGCGCTGCACTTCCTGCGAACCGGGAGCTGCAGCGCCTCCGCGACCCTTGCTGCGAAAGCTTCGCGCATCGCACTGCCCGAGATTGCTCTCGACGGCTGGTCCCAGCTCATCAACGCCTGGTAGCGACCTTCCCGATACCTTCAAACGGACTCGATCGGTCTCGTGAGATCTCAGCTCGAAGCGGCCTTCGTCAGAAGCGCGATCTGGCCTGCGTGGTAGAGGTAGCAAGTATTTTCAATGGCGCCGAGCACCATGCCGGTGGAATCAGCTCTTTCGCAAAAGCTACGCTCGCGTCCGTCATATGGCCTCCTCGATCTCGATCCCCTCAATCCCCATGAGCGTTTCTTTGATGTCCACTCCGCCGGTATAGCCTCCGAGGCGCCCCCCCGAAGCCACCACCCGGTGACAAGGGATGACGATGGCCACCGGGTTGCTCCCGAGCGCATTGCCTACCGCGCGCGGAGCTTTCGGGCGTCCGATGCGCCTGGCGACGTCGCCGTAGCACTCGCATGCGCCGAAAGGAATGCGCAGTGCCGCCTCGAGCACCTCCCGCTGAAACGCGGTTCCCCAGCGGAGGTCGATGGGTAAATCGAACCGCCGGCGTTTTCCCCCGAAGTACTCAGAAAGCTGCTTTCTCTCTCTTTCGAGCTTCGATAGCGCGAGCTCCGGCAGAAGTGCGCGCTGCTCGAGCTCCTCCATGAGCGTCCTCTCGGTCTTGCGGAAGCTCACCCGGCAAAGTCCCCGCTCAGTGCGAGCGAGAAACACCTCGCCGAACGGGGCATCGATCCAGCCGCAGTAGGCCCGGTAGGGCTCCAAGGCCGTTTCAAGCCTTCGATGAGCCTTCCGACGAGCAGAGGGGCTCGGCTCCGGCAAGTTGGGCACGGCAGTTGTCGTCATCGTCGTCTGTCCTCCGCATGCAAACCGTTTCGAATCTTCTTCATCGCTTGATAGACCTGGGCTCGAGCGTTTTCCTGATTACAGCCCAGGACCTCCGAGACTTCCGCATAGGAAAGCCCTTCATACTTCTTCAACAAGAGCGCGGAGCGCTGCCTCGGTGTGAGGGATCGGATGAGGGATCGGAGCGCCCTGGCTAGATGCCTCGTCTCGGTGAGGGATTCCGGGGATCGGTGGGTCTCGACCACCGCATCTGCCTCACCCAACGGTCGCGCAGCTCTGACACGCTGAGACCGGAACAAGTTGAGCGCCTGACGATGCGCGATCCGATAGAGCCAGGCTCGGTGATTAGCCTCCGCCGGAAGTCGTGGAAAAGCCTTGAACGCGCGCAGGAACGTATCCTGTAGGAGGTCTTCGGCGTCCTCGGGACTACCCGTCATCCGGAACGTGAAGCGATAGATCTCCCGCTCGTAGCTCTCGAGGAGCTTGGCGAAGCGCACTTTCTTCGGCATCTCTCTCTATAACACCGACGCTTGCGTTTTGTGAAAGGAGAAAAATTCAAAGGTGCGGCAAAACGTCTCGAATGAAGCGGTCGAGCTGGGATTCCTGCTCCAAGGACGCGAAGCGAAATACGAGGGTTCGAGCTCCAGCGGCGGCGTAGCGTCGAGCCCGCTCGACGATGCGGTCCGGCGCGCCCCACGGCCCCCACTTGTCCCGCCATATGTTGATTCCGTAGTAGGCGCGCAAGAACGTGTCGGCCCGACTCTCGGCTCGGGCCTCGTCGTCGTCGAGATTCACAGTCATATAGAAAACGGATTCGAAGGAGCTCATGTTCCGTCCTTCCGTAGCACCGATGTCTCGCAGCTTGTCGGTCAGCTCCCGGAATTCTTCAGGGTTGTCGCTGATTCCGATGTAACCATCGCCGAGCTCTAGGGCTCGGCGATGCTGCCGGTCGCTTCCGGTTCCCCAGTGTGTCGCGAGAAGGATTGGGATGCCGTCCGTCCGAGTCGAGGGAGGCGAAACGCGCACCGAGTCCAGTTGGTAGTGACGCCCCTGGAAACTGACGATTTCCCCTCTGGTCAGTTTCTTGACGATCTTCACCCATTCCTCGAGACGAGCCGCTCTCTCTTTCGGTTCGATACCCATCGAGCGCCACTCGCGCTTCTGCGCTTCGACGAAGGCCCCTCCGACCCCGGCGCCAATCACGACACGTCCACCTGAAACGACGTCGAGCGTGCCCAGAACGTCTGCCGTGGTGACCGGATGGCGCAACGCCGCCAGGAGTACCGACGTTCCCAGCCGGACGTGCTTGGTGCGAGTCGCGAGGGCGGCAAGCATGGTCAGCGGTTCCATGCGAGGCTTCGCCGTCAGGCTGTCGCCGACCCACAGCGATTCGACCCCCGCGGCTTCTGCCGTCGCGGCGAGCGACAAGAGACGCTCGGCCGATCTGGGGCGCTCCTCGGACAGCAAAAGCGCACGCGTCGGCAGCAAGATCCCGACGTTCATCGCTCCATGGACGCCATCGAGGCTAGATCCGTCTCCGTGTCCACGTCGAGCTTGAGACCTGGTGAACGATGAATCCTCGCCGCATATCCGAGCCGCTCGGCGTCTCGAAGGTGGATTCGAAAGCTGTCCGGGCCCAGTCGCGGCACCAGGGGGCAGCGAGGGGGTGCGAGGATAGCGTTCGTGCCGCGCTCGTCCAGCGACGGGGCGAGGACGACGACATCTTCCGATTCGAGCTCCAACAGGAGGTCGACCTCGTCCCGGGTGAGAAGCGGCAGATCCGCAGGAAGGTATAGCGCGCTTCGGCCCAGCGCCCAACAGGATTCGAACGCGGCGCGCAGGGCGAGGTTCAAGTCGTCATGGGGATCGTTTTCCCACGGCCCACCACAAAGGCCGCGAAGCTCGGGGTCGCGGGTGACGACTCGAACCTCCCCGGCTCGCGACGACTTGGCCACGCCGAGAACATGGGTCAGCATTTCCACTACGAGGCGTCTTCGCGCGACGGGCCCGAGTACCCCGGCAAGGCGGCTCTTTGCGTCGGCGAGCGGCTTGACCGGAATGAAGATCGTCGTGCTCAAGGCGTCATCCCCGCGACCTCGAGGCACTCCCGGGCGAGGCGCTTCTTGTCTGCCATCGCCTTCATCATCGTTTGCGTCACGACCACGCGCATGTCTTCTCGTTCGACGCTCTCCTTCAGAGCCTCGTCCTCGCGATCGATGACCAGCGCATCGCAGAGCCCATGATAGTAACGCGCGATCCCGACGACACTCACTTCCAAACCTAGCTCCGCCATGATCTTCGCCGCCGGCCCCTTGACCGCGCGCCCGCCGACGATCGGGCTCACGGCGATTCGAGGACCTCGAAACGACCTGATCGCCTCGCGAACCCCCGGAATGGCGAGGATGGGGTCGATGCTGAGCCATGGATTCGAGGGACAAAAGATGAGCGCCTTCGAATGGGACAGCGCGCTCGAGAATGAAGGCGAGGGCTTTGCGCTTTCATGGCCTTCGAACTCTAGCTTCTCGACGACGGGCCGGCACCGGAGACGGACGAAGTAATCCTGGAAAGGTAGTTGGCCATCCTTCGTAAAGACAAGGGTCCGCACCGCAGAGTCCGACATGGGAACGATCGCGTGGCGCACGTTCAGTCGGGAAGCGAGCTCCGCGGTCACTTCCGTCAAGGTCTTGCCGCTCTGAAGAAGCTTGTGACGCACGATATGGGTCGCGAGGTCCCGGTCGCCGAGCCGAAACCACGTCGCTTCGCCGTAGCGCTCGAGCATCGCGAGCGACTCGAAGCTCTCGTCGGCGAGACCCCACCCTGTTTCGGAATTCACGACGCCCGCTAGCGTGTACATGACGGTATCCAGGTCTGGCGAGACCGTCAGGCCGTGGAACTCTTGATCGTCACCCGTATTGACGACGATCGTGAGCCGCTCCGGAGGAAGAGCATGAGTGAGACCAAGCGCGAGCTTTGCGCCGCCGACACCGCCCGTAAGGGCGAGCACCGCGCCGGTCATGGCGTGCTTCGGGGACGAAACCGAAACTGGTCCGAGCGGATCAACTGGCCGTAGGAGCCAAAACGGTTTTCGCCTTCGGCTTCGGCGGCGACCGCATCGAGCGGCTCCGGTGCGTCTTCCCGCGTGGAGTACCGGCGGATGCGGTAGCAGGTATCCCTCTCGGCGGGTACCCGGCCTGCTCGTCGGATGAGCGCTTTGAAGCCGCGCGGCGACACCCTCTGGCCGTGGGCGGCGCCGGCGGAGGTCGAAATGCTCTCGTTGATCAGCGTCCCGCCCATATCGTTGACCCCGGCGGCTAGGAGCTCCTCCGACATCGACAATCCCTCCTTCACCCAGGAGACTTGGATATTCGGGATGCAGGCATCTAGCATCAGTCGGGATACCGCGTGCATTTTCAGGACTTCGTCACGGGAGGCGCCGGAACGCACCCCCTCGACGGTCTGGTGGCGGTACATCGGGGCTTCGGAAGCCACGAAGCTCAGCGGGACGAACTCGGTGAACCCGCCGGTGTCCTTCTGAATGTCGCGGAGCAGAGCCAGGTGGCGCGCGCTGTCTCTCTCGCTCTCCAAGTGCCCATACATGATGGTGGAGGTCGTCGGCACGCCGAGCTCGTGGGCCGTTCGAATGACCTCGACCCACTGTTCGACGGTGATGCGCCCCGGTGCAATTAGATCTCGGATCCCCTGGTCCAGGATCTCCGCGGACGTGCCCGGCAGGCTCCCGACTCCCGCGTCCTTCAGGCGGGTCAGATACTCCCGTATCGTCGAGCGCGAGCGCACGGCACCATAGAGCACTTCTTCCGGTGAGAAACCGTGGATATGCAGCTCGGGAACGGCTTCCTTGATGGCACGAGTGAGTCGGACGTAGAGATCTCCCTCCATTTTGGGCGGAAGGCCAGCCTGGATACAGACCTCCGTCGCACCCCAATCCGCGGCTTCCTTAGCCCGGCGCACGACTTCCTCGAGAGGAAGAAAGTAGCCCTCCTCTTCTCGATAGCCGCGGCTGAAGGCACAGAACCCACATCGCTTGATGCAGACGTTGGTGAAGTTGATATTGCGGTTGACGACGTAGGTGACGACGTCGCCCACGCGCCGGCGGCGGAGCTTGTCGGCGGCATCCACGACAGCCTGCAACTCCGAGCCCTCCGCCTCCAAGAGTGCAACTGCCTCGTCGACGGTCGGCTCGTGCCCGTCGAGTATGCGCTCGAGGAGGAGGCGGATCGGCCTAGCTTGCTCGTTCGGCATGGTGAAGAGGGTTGCGCGCGGTGACGGTTCGCGCTCGTTCCGCGAGTCGAGCGGGGAGCAAATGAAAGTAAGCCGGATAGATGGGAAGCCGCGCTTCGAGTCGATGGCCGATAGCCTCGGTACGAGAGCGCAGGCTCTCGAGCTCGGGCCAGGGCGCCTCGGGATTGACGAAATCCTCGGTGACGGGAGAAACACCGCCCCAATCGTTGATGCCAGCGTGCAGGTAAATCTCGAAGTCGTCTAGGCTCAAGTTGGGTGGGACCTGGATGTTGGCCGTCGGACCGAGCAGGATGCGGCTGACAGCCACCGTCCATAGCATTTCCTCCCTCGAAGCGTTGGGGGCCTTCTCCATTCTGGTGCGCTCTTTCGCTCTGAAGTTCTGGATGATGACCTCCTGAACGTGGCCATATCGCTCGTGCACCGAACGGATCGCGAGTAGCGAACGGAGGCGCTCATCCCGGGTCTCGCCGATGCCCACGAGGAGGCCACTGGTGAACGCCACTTTCGCTTGCCCCGCAAGCTCGAGACTACGGAGGCGAAGCTTCGGAGCCTTACTCGGTGCGCCCGCGTGAGGACCTCCGTCTCGCGACAGGCGTTCGCTCGAGACTTCCAGCATCGACCCCATCGAGGCGGCGAAGGGTCGCAGCGAGTCGAGCTCCGCGGCTGTGAGATTTCCGGGATTGAGGTGCGGGAGAAGCCCCGTCTCCTCGATGACAAGCTCTGCCATCGCGGCAAGGTAGTCGAGAGTCGATGCGTACCCGCGGTCGCGGAGCCACCGGCGTGCTTCGGGGTAGCGCTCCTCGGGCCGCTCACCGAGTGTGAAGAGCGCTTCCGAGCAACCCGCTTCGTCGCCCGATCGAGCGATCGAAAGGACGTCTTCCGGCGTCAAGTAGAGCTGGTTCGCTTCGCCAGGCGACTGACGAAAACCGCAGTAGCCGCAAAAGTCCCGGCAAAGGCGAGTCAGCGGAATGAACACTTTCGGGGAAAAGGTCACAACGCGGCCTTTGCCCTCGTCCCGAAGCGCCGCGGCCCGCTCCATCAGGTCCCCCGCTCGCGCCCCCACCAGTCCGAGCGCCTCTCGATCATTCACGTGCTGATAATACTACGTGGCATCGGGCGCTCGGGGACGTCGTCGAGGAGGCCACCAGCGCCGAGGACGGCGATGTCGTCGCGGCATAGGGCCTCGCCGGCGAGCAGTCGCGGCAGGATCCAGTCGATGACGTTGACTTTGCGACTGCGGGCGCAGCCCGGTGCTCCGAGCACTGGAACGTCGTCGAGGTAGGCGAGCATCAGTAGGTTGCCCGGGTCGACGGGGGCGCCGACGGTCTCGATGCGTCCACCGGCCCGTTCGACGGCGCGAGGCGTGATGTCCTGTCGATCCATGATTGCGGTCTCGCCCGCGAGGACGATCAGGTCCACCTTCGCTTCCCGCAAACGCCTCAAAGCTTTCGCAAGACGCTCTTCCCCACCCTCGTCCTCCAGGTTCACGTAGTGAAGCTCGACGACTTCCGATCCGAGCGACCGCGTCCTCTCGGTCATCGGAGAGAAACTCTCCGTGAGCCGCTCGCGCACCGACGGCGCTCCGTAGAGAATCAGACCGACGCGACGTGCTTTCAGCTCATCTACCCGGACGAGCGGCCCCGCGTTGCGCGCCATGCTCTCGGCTTCGGCCACGACGGCTCCGGGGAGTGCGTAAGGGATGATCTTTGCCGTCGCGACAGTTTGACCGGGACGCGCCACCGCGTGGGCTCTGACGGTGGCGAGAGTCAATCCCTCGGTTTGGTTGAGCGCCGCAAGGCGTTCCGCGTCGATGCGGGCTAGCCCGAGAACGGTCGCGATCAGGTTGACGCGGCCCGTCGTTGCGACCGAGAGCCTGACGCCTTCCCCCTGACACGCCTCGGCCACGCGTTCCGCCGCGGCATTCTCGTCGACGTCGCCCGCCTGAAGCTCCGCCACGTAGACCCGCCGTCGTCCGAGGCCACGGAGCGTTTCGATTTCGCCCGGCCCGAGAGAGCGGCCCTTCCGGAGAAGACGTTTCCCTGCAGCATCGGCAACGTTGTGTCCGAGAATCTTGCCTTCGGCCTCGGTCAAGTCAACCGGGCCGAACTTCATGACGCGAAGTCTAGCACGGCTGGCCTCGAACGGCTCCTCAGCCTAAACTAGACCAACCGACAGGAGTAGTACATGAATCGATTCGGGAGGTTTCTAGCCGTCGTCATGACCTCGACCCTAGGCTCGGCTACCGCGTCCGAGAACGAAAGCGTGTTCCCCTACCCCATCGACACAAGGGACTTCGAAAACGGACTGCGCCTCGTGGGTGTCCGCTTCGACAGCCCGGGCCTCGCCGCCTACCACACCGTCGTCCGGGTCGGCGCCCGCCAGGAGGTCGAGCGCGGCAAGAGCGGCTTCGCTCACTTTTTCGAGCACATGATGTTTCGAGGCACGGAAAGCTATCCGGAGGAGCGCTACAACGACGTGCTCAGAGCGATAGGAGCCGACTCGAACGCCTATACGAACACCGACCGTACGGTCTACCACATTCTCGCGAGCTCGCGCTCGCTACCCAGCATCATCGAGATCGAGGCGGACCGCTTCCAGAATTTGAAGTACACCAAGTCCCAGTTCCAAAAAGAAGCTGGAGCCGTTCTCGGCGAGTACAACAAGAGCGCCGCCAACCCTTTCATGGGGCTCTACGAAACACTTCAAGACACCGCCTACGACGTCCACCCCTACCAGCACATGGTCATCGGTTTTGTCGAAGACATCAAAGCGATGCCGGAGATGTACGACTACAGTCTCCAGTTTTTCGATCGCTTCTACCGTCCCGAGTACACCACCATCCTCGTGGTGGGAGACTACAACTGGAACGAGCTACAAGACCTCGTCGCCCGGCACTACGGAGACTGGGAACGCGGCGGCTACGTGCCGGAGATTCCAAAAGAGCCCGCACAAACGGCTCCGCGTGAAGCGAGCGTCGTCTGGCCCGCACCGACGCTTCCGATCCTCGCGATCGCCTACCGCGCTCCCGCATTCAGCACCGAGCGCATCGACATGCCCGGTCTCGACGTGCTCTCCCAAGTGCACTTCGGAGAAACCTCGCCCATCTTCCAGGAGCTCGTCATCGAAAAGCAATGGGTCGATTTCGTCAGCGCCGGCGCCACCGACCAGGTCGATCCGCCGCTGTTTACGGTCCTCACCCGCGTACGTCAGCCCGAGAAGCTCGAGGATGTCAAGACGGCCCTATTGAACGAAGTCGAGCGCATTACTCGAGAGGCGGCCGACGAGAGCGAGCTCCAAGATACGAAGAGCCACATGAAGTACCAGTTCCTGCTGAGCATGGACACCGCCTCTGGCGAGAAAATATTTCCGGACGGAGAACCGAACCCTCGTTACGCTCACGCAAGTTGAGAACGTGGGTGGAAAGGAATGACGCCGATGTCGACGAAGTTACTCTTCATGCTATCCGTCCTCGCCGTCATCGTCGCGGGTTGTCTCGTCGTCGGGCCCGAGCACGACAGCGTAGTTCTCGACAGTCCCGGCAACCCCCTCGCCGCTTTCCGCCTCGTCTTTCACGTCGGCTCGAGCCAGGATCCTCCGGGGAAAGAGGGCCTCGCGGCGCTCACGGCCCTCATGCTCAGCCAGGGCGGTACGGAGGAGATGAGCCTCACGGAAGTGATGAAAGCGCTCTACCCTATGGCCTCGCGCGTCGGAGCTCAGGCCGACAAAGAAGTCACCACGTTCATCGGCCGCACCCATCGCGACCATCTGGAAGACTTCTATGCGGTTCTCCGTGACCGCATCCAGCGGCCTCGATTCGACGCAGCCGACTTCGAGCGCAACAAGAAAGAGCTCCTGAATTTCGTCGAGACGTCGCTCCGGAGCGCGAACGAGGAAGAGCTCGGCAAGCATTCGCTAGAGTGGCTCCTCTACGACGCCCACCCCTATCGCCATCCCGTTCAGGGCACCGTCGAGGGCCTCCAAGCCATCACTTTGGGCGACGTCAAGGCTTTCTACAAAGAGAGTTACACGTCCGAGAACCTGCAAATCGGGCTCGCAGGCGATTTCCCCGACGGTTTTGCGGAGCGAGTGCGCGAGGACTTCGAAAAGTCGCTCCCGCAGGGAGAGGGCCAGGCCAAACCGCTCCCCGAAGCTCCTGCTCGAGAAAAAATGGACGTGCTCGTCGTCGAGAAGCCCACCGCCGATTCCACCGCCATCAGCCTGGGCTTTCCGCTCTCGATCACCCGCGCGGACGAAGATTTCTATCCACTCTTGCTCGCGAACATCTACCTGGGTGACCACCGAAGCTTCCACGGAGTTCTCATGAACGAGCTCCGCGCCAAGAGGGGGCTCAACTATGGCGATTACTCCTACATCGAGAACTTCATACAGGATGGCGGAAGCACGTTCCCTGTTCCCAACGTTCCCAAGCGACAGCAATACTTCAGCATCTGGATCCGTCCCGTGGCGGCGGAGAACGTACATTTTGCGCTGCGCGGCGCCGTCTTCTATCTGCGGCGTCTCGTCGAACAAGGCATGACCGAAGCAGAGTTCGAGGCGATGAAGGAATATGTCCTCAGCTACTCGAAACTCTGGGTCCAGAGTCTCGATCGACGTCTCGGCTATCAGCTCGACTCGAGCTACTATCAGGCGCCCTTCTACATCGACGAGATCGAACGACGTCTCCGGGCGATGAGCGTCGAGGATGTCAACCGCGCTGTGAAAAAGCACCTCGATCGCTGGGACTTCCGAGTCGCTATGGTCGCTGCGAACGCCTCCTCCCTCGCCGAGGCCGTCGAGTCCAATACAAAGAGTCCCGTCGCCTATCAAACCGAGGGTACTTCGGAAGACGTCTTAGCGGAAGACGCGAAGATAGAAGGCCTGGCGCTACCGATCGGCTCGGTGCACGTCGTACCGGTCGGAGAAATCTTCCAGAAATAGCGGACCGGAGCCGAAGGCATCTATGCGCATTGCACGCCGAGGTCCCGGCTCGCTCTACCGCAAGTGGAAATCGATCGAGTTCCTCGCCACGCGAGATCGTCGTGCCACGTTCGAGTTTCTTCGCGATGAGAAACGCATCACCTTCCTCGCACGACTAGAGCTGCTCCGGCGTTTCATCGCCACGACGAATGCGGTTCGCGGCTACCACACCCTCGCCGAAATGCTCACCCTCGCCCGCGCCATCCTCGCCCGGCCGAACCCGATCGTGCTCGAAGCCGGCTGCAGTTACGGCGCCAGCACCGCGAAGCTGAGTCTCGCCACGCGGCTCGCCAGCGGTACTCTCATCGTCTGCGACTCCTTTCGCGGGATCCCGGAGAACGACGAGCAACACGAGAGTATGGACGGGCGCAGTCTGGAGTTCCGCCCGGGCGCGTTTCGCGGCACGCTCACGTCGGTGCGGCGAAGGGTCGAGACCTGGGGTGCGATCGACGTCTGTCGCTTCGAAAAAGGGAGCTTCGAACAGACGCTTCCTCGCCTGGATAAGCCCCTCGACGTCGTCGTTCTCGACGTCGATCTTTCGAGCTCCACCAAGACCTGCGTCGAGAACCTCTGGCCGCGCATTCGACCGGGCGGAGTGCTCTTCTCGCTCGATGGCCAGCTTCGAGCGACCCATCAGCTTTTAGCTGACGAGGGCTTCTGGCGTGAGGAGGTCGGCTGTGCGCCCCCCCTGGTCCAGGGCCTCGGCCGAGACAAGCTACTAGTAGCGCATCGGGGCCGTCCCTAGTGCCCCGTATCAGTAGTCCTCAAGTAGTACTTGAAGTCGTGGCACACGTGTGCCGGGAGTTCAAGTACTACTTTAAGTCACTCCCTTCCGCGAAAGGCTCAAGCTCTTCGACCCGGCTCAAGCCGCACCGGAGCAAGGAGCTCGCGGAGCTCTTCTCCCAGAGTGATGAGCCGATAGTCTCCGTATCGAGGATTCCGGTAGGGAAAGGCACGCTCGGCGAGGGGAATCTCGACCTCGTCCTTCATGGGCTCGAATGCGTGACCTTCGTGCCACTCGTTGAAGGAGTTGGCGTAGACGAGAAGGAATCCGCGCCGGAAGTTCGAGAGCGCGGGATCACTCTGGACCGCGACGGTCGCCCCGAGCGACGAGCGGATTCTCTCCGCCGCGAGCGCCGCCCCGCGCTCACGATCCTGGGCGCGATCGAAATCGAGTAGGGAGGCAGGCGGAACGAAGGGCCGAGGCTCGTAGCAGCTGTCGGCAGGTACGTCACGAAGGAGAATCTCGTCATAGCCGGGATTGACGTTGAACGAGAACACAAGCCCCGCATCGGAGGCCCCCCGAGCCAGGGGCGCATATTGCTCGGGAGCGATGAAGTTGTCGTAGATGGCGATGCCGTCGAATCCGGACGAAGGGGTCCGGCCGAAGTCCAGTGAGTCCGCGAGGAGGGTTACCTGGTCGAAGTCCCACCGGAGTCCCTCGCGCAACCGATCAATCTGCTCTCGCCAGAGGGCGTCGGCGGTATAGTCCGGGACGCGGTGCCGAACGCCGTGGCAGTCGAGGACGGCGTCCGGCAGGATGCAGCGAAATCCCTTGAAAACAGGTCCCTCGGTACCATCTTCGTTCTGCAGAACGAGAAAGGCGTCCCAGCCGCGCCGCTCCCCGTACTCTCGCAGGAGATAGAGGACGTCGCTCTCGAACCGATGTGCACGATCGTCCGCGTAGGGCTCGAGGCCGAAAGTAACGGCAATGCCGTGATCCTTCATCACGTCCATCACCAGGTGGACAGCGGCGTCCTCGTAAGAGCCCCTCCCCCACCAAGAGATCGAGATCGAGCCCGCACCGGCCCAGGCGATCCACCGCGCATGCTGTTCGATCGTCCGTCGGTCGCGCGAGTCGTACGCGCCGAGTCGGGGCAGGTAGTTCGTGGGGAGATCTTCCGGAGGATGACGACCGGCCGCGTCCCAGTGCCGCCAGGGGTCGCGCCCGTACCATGGGTAGTAGTCGAATACGAAATGACGGTCCAGGTTCCGGAACCGATCGTGAAGCGTTGTCGCGCGAGCGGTGTTCCCCGCGAGGGTCGGCTCACCGGATGGAAGCGACGAGCCCACCCTGAGCGAGGCGAGAACGGAGGATTCCCGGTGGAGCTCCCAATGCGCCGAGGGGCGCCCACTTAAACCGAGCGAGGCGAGGCCGGGGAGCCCGAGCGCCGATCTCAAAAATTGCCGGCGATCCATCTTCCATCACCCGTCAAAACCGGACATCTAGAACGTTCACATTGTAACCTCTCCCGCTCCCCCGCCTTGCATATCTCGCGCAAGCACCGATTGGCGGATCTGCTCCTGCTCGAGCGTCTGACGAAAGTCCACGGGACACTAGCCGAGAATCCGCCCGAATTCAGAACTCCGTCGTCTCCCGGCGGTACTCCCGGCCGCGCCAACGAACGACGCCCTCGTGTCTCGCCATCCGAAGCGATCGCAAGACGATGAAGAGAGCCACGACCGTCGTGATGGGAGAGAGGAAGATGGGCCACACGGGAAAGCCCAGACGAATCTGCACGAGGGCTCGGCAGAACAACAGCAGGCCGAGGCTCGCCCCCAACTCCGTTTGGGAGTGAACGAGCGGCCAAAGGAACGGCGTCACGCCGACCCAGAGACCCAGTAGAACGAAGATGACCGGCCGTAGAATCGACTCGCCAAAGCCTGCATGCGCGTTCTTCGTGAAGCCTTGCACGATCTCCTCGAAGCCGTGGTACATGCGCAGGCTAACGCGGTCAAGTCCCATCCGAGCGTTGCTGTGGAAACCAGCGCGCTTCAGCTCCATGGCCAGCCGGATGTCGTCGACTACCGAGTTCTTGATCCCGTCGTGGCCTCCGATCGCTTCATAGGCTTCGCGCCGGACGAGCCCGAAGGCTCCCCCGCCGGCAGCGAGTCGTGCCCTCCTTACGAACGCAAGAAACGACGGCAGATAGACGAACGCCGCCACGGGGATGACGGGCATGAGGAGCTCTTCCCAGAAACCCTCCCGCTCGAAGTGAGGTAGCAAGGCGAGGTGATCCCAGCCGTGCCTCTCGCAAGCGGCCGTCGCATCCTCGAGCGCCTTGGGATGAAGCTCGACGTCGGCGTCCATGAAGAGAATCCACTTCCCCGTGGCGCCTTCGGCTCCCGTCGCGAGCGCGTTCGGCTTGCCCAGCCATCCCGGCTCTAGAGCACGGGACTTCAGAGGTACGAGCCTCGGATCCGAGGCTCTGGCTTCAATCTCTCGAGACGTACCGTCGGTGGAATCGTCGTCGACTACGATGACTTCGAAATCGGGATAGTCCTGGCTGAGAGCCGCGTCGAGCGTCTTTCCGATGTAGCGCTCTTCGTTGCGCGCCGGGATGACGATCGAAACGCGCGACCTCGGAGCGTCGCCAGCCTGTTCCAGACGACGAAAAACGACGAGGTTGGCGATCGTCTGGACCGTCAATAAACACCACACGACCAGCAGCGTCGCCGCCATCGCAGAAATCATCTGTTCTGCTAGGTTGTGCTCTTTCGCTCGGGCCGATATCCGGTCGTGGATTCGTGACGAGATCGCTTGCGAGAGCGCTTCCTCTTCTCCGCGCCGGGCAGAACGTGAACGTAGTCTCCATCGAAACGTTTGTTCGCGTCGGCACGGCGCAGCTCGAGGGCTTCCCGAGGCGGTTCGGCCGGAATCAAGGCGTCGCAGCCCTGTCCAATCAAGTCGCGGCGGCCGGCCTTCAAGAGCGCTTTCCTAACCTCCACGTAGTTCTCCGGCTTGAAGAATTGCATCAAGGCTCGCTGCAACTTCCGATCGCGGAGATGCCGAGCCACGTGGACGGGCTTCTTCGTGAAGGGATCGATCCCCGTGTAGTACATCGCCGTCGCCACGTCGAACGGCGCTGGAATGAAGTCCTGCACCTGATCGGGCTTGTAGCCGTTTCGCTTCAGGAACACAGCGAGGTCGATCATCGCGTCGAGATCGCTGCCAGGATGACTCGCGATGAAGTACGGGACGAGGTACTGCTTCTTGCCCGCTTTCGCGGACTCCTCGGAGAAAACCGTCGCGAACTTCTCGAAGTCGTCGTTGCAAGGCTTGCGCATCCGGGCGAGCACGCCTGGATCGGTGTGCTCCGGGGCGACTTTGAGATGACCGCCTACATGATGGCGGGTCAGGTCGCGCATGTAGCGGGGCGAACGCCGCGCGAGATCCATGCGGATACCGCTCGCCACGAGCACTTTCTTGATGCCCTTGGTTTCCCGAGCCTCCTTCATGAGCTCTACCAGCGGCTCGTGGTCGGTGCCCAGCAGTTTGCAGATCGTCGGATGCACGCACGACTGTCGACGGCAGATCGCTTCGACCTCGGGTTTCGTGCACCGCATCTGATACATGTTCGCGGTCGGCCCACCGATGTCGCTCACGACACCCTTGAACCGCGGATCCGCCGCCATCATGTGCACTTCGTGCAGGACCGATTCCTGGCTGCGGGACTGGATGATGCGCCCCTGATGGGTGGTGATGGAGCAAAAGGTGCATCCGCCGAAGCAGCCCCGCATGATCGTAATCGAGTCCTGGATCATCGCGAAGGCGGGGATAGTCTCCGTGTAAATAGGATGCGGCCGGCGGGTGTAAGGGAGCCCGTAGATCCCGTCCATGGCTTCGGTCGAGATCGGCAGCGGTGGCCGATTGCAGACGACGGCCTGTTTGTCGTGCCTTTGCACCACTCGGCGCGCGTTGAACGGGTTGGTCTCGCTGTGGATGACTCTCGTCGCCTCCGCGAAGGCCCGCTTGTTAGTGGAAATCTGCTCGAAGCTCGGAAGCTCCAGCGCGTCATCCGGCAGGGTTTCCGATGCGCCGAGTGCGTAGGCGACGCCACGCATGTCCCGCAGATCCCGCACGCTCTCGCCCGCATCCAACCGCCGCGCGATCTCGACGATCGCGTCTTCCCCCATTCCGAAGGCCAGAAGGTCTGCCTTGCAGTCGAGCAGAATGGAGCGGCGCACCTTGTCGCTCCAGAAGTCGTAGTGGCCCAACCGCCGCAAGGACGCTTCCACGCCACCCGCGATCACCGGAACGCCCTTGTAGGCCTCTCGCGCGCGCTGGCAATAGGCCAGCGTCGCACGGTCCGGCCGCATCCCGATCCGCCCGCCCGGCGAGTAAGCGTCATCGTTTCGCACTTTCCGATTGGCCGTGTAGTGGTTGATCATCGAGTCCATGTTGCCGGCGCTGATAGCGAAGAACAGCCGAGGCCGGCCGAAGCGGCGCCAGTCCTCGCACGACTCCCAATCCGGCTGCGAGACGATGCCGACTCGAAACCCCGCCGCCTCCAGCACACGTCCGAGAATCCCCATCGCGAAGCTCGGGTGATCGACGTAGGCGTCGCCGGTCACGAAGACGACGTCGACACCATCCCAGCCACGCTCTTTCATCTCCGCGGGAGACATGGGTAGCGCGGCGGTTGGGTGACTCGCTACGGATGGCATGTGTTCATTCTATCTCGCAGGGCGAGCGACGCAGATTCTCCGGGGTAGGACTCCGCGGGCCGCTGGGGCTGCGTTTTGCGAGCTACCAGCGGAGGAACGACTTTCCTGAACCGAAAGGCGCGAGCGGGCGACCGGCCGCGGGCTGGTCCGCAGCCGGCCTTCCACTCAGCTTCCCAGCCGTTGAGGCTGAGGGCGAACCTAGAATCGCCCGAGGGCGATTCTACAAACCATTTACCAGCGTCGGCCGCCGCCGCGACCGCCGCCACCACCGCCACCGCCACCGCCGCCACGGTCCTGCCGGGGACGGGCTTCGTTGACGTTCAAGGTGCGACCGTCCAACTCGGTGCCATTGACACCTTTGATCGCGGCATCCGCCGAGGCGGCGTCGTTCATCTCAACAAACGCGAATCCACGGGGGCGTCCTGTGTCGCGATCGGTGATCACGCTGACGCTAGCGACCTCGCCGTATTGCGCGAACAAATCTCGGAGACGCTCTTCGGTAGTGTCGTAAGAGCAATTACCAACATAAATCTTAGCCACGTAACGGACTCCTCATCGAAAACGGCTGAAGCGAGGGCTAGCGGAGGTGTGGTGGCATCACCGACACAAAAGAAACTACCGAACAGCCATCGTGTAGCCAGACATGTAAGTTTCCGTCAAAACACGAATTTTAACAACTGTCAAGCCGGCCAGCGGACGACCCTACCCCCAGAGCGTGACGAGCAGTTCCGACTTTCCTCGTGAATGGGGAGTGAGACGTTCTTCAACGCCTCGACGCCGCCAGGATAGGTCTTGGAAAGATCGGCAATGACGAGCTCCATAGGCAAGCGCTCCTATCTTGTTGAACGGTCAGACGCCCGGAAAGTGCCATGGTACCCGACCATGCGAGCAAGATCGCAGGCTAGAGTCCGATTTGCCACGCAGCGAAGTGCGCGGGACAACCTTTGACAACGGCGAGAGCCCTCTGATATTACTGTCGGGTCCATCCCCCGAGGCAACTTAGATTTCGGAGTTACTTCTTTGACGAGAGCGATACTCGAACGGGGGCGCGCGGCGCGGACGACACCACGTCGATTGGTGGGGATCTTTTTGACCCTCGTCGCCGTGATCGTGACGTCCGGCGCTCAGACGCCCAGCGAGGGGCCCGCCCCCCGCGATGACCTCTATCTCGTTCCGAATCGGCTGGCCGAGCAGCTCACGCTCGAGGCGGTCCCGATCCGCCAATACCCCGATGCGCTTCCTGGCCACCGTGCCCGACGTCGACCGGCTCCCCTCGAGACTCCAGAGCCTGCTTAGCGAGGTCCGTGACGTCGGCCGGATCGGGTACCGCGCTTTCAGCGGAGCGTTCGATCCCCTAGCGGAGCTGTCCGCGCTCCCTGACGGCAACTATCTGATTGGTTTCGCCGGGCCCATCGATCCGGCATGGCGCTCCGCGCTCGTATCCATGGGACTGACAGTCCTGGAGAGCGCGCCACCTTACGGACTTCTCGTTCGTGGCGATGGTGTCGCGCTCTCGGGCACGGCCCAGTTCACAAGCTTGCCGGCGGTGAGCGAGATCCAGACGGTCAGGCTCCCACGGTTGCGTAGACCCGCCTCATATTCACGCCAATTCCTCACGCGATAGGCCTTCTTCACATACTTCCGCTGAGTGCGTTTGAAAATGCTCATGGGGAACCTCGTATCCGTGAGTACAGGACAATTGTGGACCGAGATCGCGAGTTGTGCACCAAGGCATGTCTTTGTCAAGTCGAGGCTTGCGGCTTTCCGCTAAGATACGACAAGCGGTCTCATGAGAAGGATTGGTCTCGTGCTCGTCGTCCTCGTGCTCGTAGGACGCGGACTCGTTCTGGTGCCCTACGCACCGAGGGCCTCGGATCGTTATCTCTGGGGTGCGGTGCACGTGCACTCGAGTCTATCGGACGGGCTCGGCTCGCTCGACGAGGTCGCGCGTGCCGCCGCCCGTTCGCGTCTCGACTTCATCATGCTGAGCGATCACGGCGCTCCTCACCCCGAAGCGACGCTTGTCGACGAGACTATCGAGGGCGTCCGCATCATTGGAGGCTCCGAGGTCGGACTGCCCGAAGGACACTTGATCGTCTCCGACGTCGACGCCCTTCCCACCTTCAAGCTTCCGCCTTATCCCCCAGACGCGATCGGCGACGTCCGGGAATGGCGCGGTCTCTCTATCGTCACTTATCCCGAAGACCCGACCCAACGTTGGCTCTACTGGGAGGACGATCTCCTTCCGGACGGCATCGAGATCATCAACGTGACTTCGTACTTCCGGGCGAGCTCGGCCTTCGCGAAACTGCGTTGGGCATGGTTCTCCATGTTCAGCTCGTACTACTACGTGAGCAGCTTTCAGCCACCGACCTACGCGCTCGAGCGATGGGACGAGCTTCTCGAACGCGGGCCGGTCTGGGGCTTTTACGCGGCCAACGCGCATGGCGGATTTCCTCTGACCGAGGAGACGACGGTATCCATCCCCTCGTACGAGACGGCGTTCTCCTACGTCGGGCTCGGTATCGACCGGGAGTACCGCGAGGACCCCATGCGCGCGATCCGAAGCGGTGATTTCTTCGCCGTGGTCCGTGGGGCGGGCGAGCCCGAGAGGTTCACGTTTCGCGCGGGCAACGACGGCCGCCCGGGAAGCTTCGTCCCGTCCGGCACGAGTCTTCACGTCGCGCTCGACGCGCCTGGCCTTGCGACCCGCATCGTGCTGAAACTGGGCGGTGAGACGCTTTTCGAGACGACGGAGGGCGAGCTCGCCTTCGACGCGAGCGCCGGCGTCTATCGCGTCGAGGTCTTCCTCGAAGATCATCCGCTTCTTGCGAGCGACGTACCTTGGATTCTCTCGAGCCCGATCTTCGTCGGCGTTAGCTACCCTCCCGTCGTCGTCGAGGAGCTCGCCTGCGCGGAAGTCGCGCCTTTCGCTCTCGAAGAGCTCCGCCTGGAGAAAGACGGCGAGTCCGAAGGCTCGATCGAAATCACGGATGAGGGCGCGCTCGAGTTGGCGTACGACCTTTCGAAGGCGACGCCTCAGAACGTCGACCGCTGGATCGCTCTCGCGCTACGACGACCCCTGGACCTCTCCGCCTACCGTGGGATCGTCATCGAGGCCCGGGCGCCGGCGACGATGCGCTACTGGCTCGAGCTCAGGGCTGGCGAGCGCGGCCACTACGCTTCGTTCAAGATCTACGCGGGAAGGGAGAACCGCGTCGCAATTCCGTGGAGTCGCTTCTACGCGATGGTCGGGCTTCGCGAGCCGCCCCCGCTCGAAGGGCTCGCCGCGCTCTTCCTCACCGTGAACACCTCCAACTCTCAGACGGGCTTCGGTACTGCGCTTACGGTGACGTCGCTCGGCGGGTGCCATTGAGCCACGCTTTGCGACGCTTGCGCTGGTCGTAGCTGGCGTCCGGATCGACCTCCAGCTGCCAGAGCTTCTTTGGCACTTCTCCGAAGACGACGTGGAGATGACGCAGCCGGTCCCGACGGGATACGAGAACCTCCGCTTCGTCGCCGACGCGGTACTGCTCGAGGCGAGTTCGCCACTCGGAGGCTTCGACCCTGTAGTCGTCGATAGCGAGAATCTCGTCGTCGACGTTGAAGCCGTGAGCGTGACCCGGTGTGTCCCGCAAGACGCGGGACACGACGAGCCGTCCGCCGTCGTCGCGTGTGGAGAGGCCGAGCCAGGCGCGCTCGCGTTTCTCCCCGACGCTCTCGGACTGGGGCTTGGACGACTTGTCCGGGTCCTTGAATCGCAGGCCATACCAGGAGAGCGCCTCCTCGTAGTGAAGCTCTTCCGTCGTCTCGAGCGCGGTCTCGAACCACCCCGACAGATCTTCACCCGCGAGCTCGGACGCCACCGCGCGAAACTCGACCGGCGTGTAGCCGCGATCGTTCGCATAGAGCTCGTAGGCCATGCGCATTATGTCGTCGAGGCTCTTCGCGCCCTTCGTGGCGATTCTGATTCTGGCATCGAGCAGAAAGGCCACGACCGCACCCTTTGTGTAATAGCTTATCGTGGAGTTGGGCGAGTTCTCGTCGGGGCGGTATTGCCGAATCCAGCTATCGAAGGAGGAGAGCTCGAGCGGTCGCACTTTGCGGCCCGGCGTCGTTTGTAGCGATTCGATTCGTCGGCTCAGCAGTTTCAAGTACTGCTTTTCGGTATACAAGCCCGCGCGTTCGAGCAAGAGGTCGTCGTAGTACGACGTGACCCCTTCGGCCACCCACAAGCTCTTCGAATAGACCTCGGTCTCGTAGTCGAAGGGGCCCAGCGACGCGGGCCGCAGGCGCTTGACGTTCCACGCGTGGAAGAATTCGTGGCTCACGGTCCCGAGCCAGCGTCGATACTGCTCCGGCACCCGCGCGCGCCATCGGCTCGTCATGATTAAAGTGGAGCTCTTGTGCTCGAGCCCGCCGCCGGCCTCCGCGATCATGTTGAGAAAGACGAAGCGATCGTAGGGAGGCGTGCCCCAGAAACGGAGCGCCTCCTCGACAATCGTCTCGACGTCCTCCGCGGAACGGAGCCCATCCCAAATGTCGCCTTCGCCATGATTGACGAGGTAATGCTTCTTGCCGGCGACTTCGAACTCATAGACGGCGGGGTTGCCCGCGTAGATCGGTGAGTCGACCAGAGTGTCGAAATCGGGTGCGACATAGTGGTGGCGGCCGCCATCCGGATGCCCGGGCATGGCGGTCCAGCTCTCGGCCCAGGCGTCGGGAAGCTCGAGCGTCACGTCGTGCGCAAGCGCGTGTCCCTCGACGAGAGTCAGAAACGTGGGCGCCCCGTTGAGGATGGCGAAGTCCGCGTCGACCCAGTTGGTGCGCACTGTCATCTCGCGAGAGTAGACTCGATAGCGAAGCCGGACGCGCTCGTCTCCCTCGGTGTCGATGTGCCAGCGATTCTTGCGGGTCTTCGTGACCTCGAGGGGAGCTCCTCCCAGCGTCTCGCCTTGAAGCGCCTCGACGTGGCGCGCGAACTCTCGAACGAGATACGAGCCCGGCGTCCAGACGGCCATCATGAGGTCGACCCCATCATGACCGCCAGTTGGATAGCTCGCCTCGACCTCGACGTAGTGGGTCGCGGCCTCGGGAAAGCGCAGGACGTAGTCTATACTCTCCTGGGCGAAGGCGTTTTGTGCGAGAACGAGCAGAAGCGGAAGGCCAAGCTTCACGCGCTCGACTCCTCGGCGAGTGCGTCGGTGACGACCTTTACGAGCGCTATGGCTTGGTCTTTCTCGAGGTCGGACGGTCGCCATTCGATGCCCAGGCCCTCCTGCTCGAAGCGGGGAATTATGTGGAAGTGTACGTGGAAGACGGCCTGGTGCGCCATCTTGCCGTTGTTTTGGAGGATGTTGTAGGCCGTGGCGCCGGTCGCCTTCATCACGGCGCGGCTAAGGCGGGGCAGCACACGCCCGATCGCGGCGGCGGAGGCGTCGCTCAGCTCATGCAAATAGGCCTTCGATTCCTTGGGAATGACGAGCGTGTGGCCCTTGCTCAGAGGGCCGACGTCCAAAAAGGCGAAGACCTGCTCGTCCTCGTAGATCTTGTAGCTCGGGATGTCGCCTCGGATGATGCGATCGAAAAGTGTGGGCTCGTCACTCATAGACCAAGAATCTAGCATAATAGCGGCGGGAACCGCCGGAGGTAACCCGATGCGCCGATACGAATTCGCTGCCTTCGACCTCGACCAGCTCGATCTCGCCGAGCGGGAGCCGCCCGCGCCGGGGCCAGGTGAGCTCCGCCTCGACGTCGAAGCATTCAGCTTGAACTACCGCGACCTTCTCGTCGTGAAGGGCCTCTACAACCCCAACATCTCTCTTCCCGCCGTTCCCGTGAGCGACGCCGCCGGCACGGTCTCGGCCGTCGGAGAGGGTGTCACCCGGGTGGCGAAGGGCGATCGGGTCATGACGCACTTCGTCTCGGATTGGATCGACGGGCCTTTCGAGAAGCGCTATGTCGCTTCCACGCTCGGAGTCCCCCGTGCGGGGCTCGCGGCGGAGCAAGTAATCCTTCCCGAGCGGGCCGTTCTTCCCGTCCCGAAAGGGCTCGGCGCGGCGCAGGCCTCGACTCTGCCCGTGGCCGGTCTGACGGCGTGGAGCGTTCTCGTGACGGAGGGGGCGCTCGAGCCCGACCAGTGGGTTCTCACGCTTGGTACAGGAGGGGTATCCATCTTCGCGCTTCAGCTCGCGAAAGCCATGGGAGCTCGCGTCGCGATCACGTCGAGCAGCGACGAGAAACTGGAACGGGCTCGCGCGCTCGGAGCGGACGTCACCATCAACTATCGGGAGACCCCTCGTTGGGATAAAGCGGTGCTCGAGGCGACCGGAGGCCGCGGCGCCGACGTGGTCGTCGAGACGGCGGGGATTCAGACGATGACCCAGTCGACAAAGGCCTGCGCCGCGGGAAGCCTCATCGGCGTGCTCGGTGGCGTCACCGGACTGTCGGGCGAGGTGAACCTCGCGCCGCTCACGATGAAGCGCCTCCGTGTCGTTGGCGTACTCGTCGATTCGCGCGCGAATTTCGAGAAATTCGTGGGCTTCCTGGAAGAGCATCCCTTCGAGCCCGTCATCGGCACGACCTTCCCCTTCGAAGAGCTCCGACAGGCCCTGCGCCACATGGAAGCGGGCGCCCACTTCGGAAAGATCGTGCTCGAGATCTAGGCTCTGGGGTCAGTCCTTAACAACTTGAATTCGGCTGTCAAGAGGTGTCGAATCAGCTGGTTACGGGCTGCCCCCCATCATCGAGTTGTCAAGTTGTTCAGGACTGACCCCAATCCCCCTTCGAGGCGATGGATCTCAAGTAGTCGCCGTACTCGCTCGAGGCCATGCGCTCCGCGACCCCCAAGAGCGCCGCCGCGTCGATGAAGCCCATGCGGAAGGCGACTTCTTCCGGACAACAGATTTTCAGTCCCTGACGTTGCTCCACGGACTCGACGAAGGTCGCCGCCTGAAGCAGGGCTTCCTTGGTTCCGGTGTCGAGCCATGCGTAGCCCCGTCCGAGGGTCTGGACGTGAAGATCGCCGAGGTCGAGATAGAGCTGATTCAAGTCGGTGATCTCGAGCTCTCCGCGTGCGGAGGGGGTTACTTTGGAGGCGAGCTCCACCACCCGCTCATCATAAAAGTAGAGGCCGGTCACGGCGTAAGGCGAGTCGGGCTTTTCGGGCTTTTCCTCGAGCCGCACGGCGGTGCCGTCGTTGTCGAAGCTCACGACACCGTAGCGCTCGGGGTCTCGCACCCAGTAGGCGAAGATGGTCGCACCCGCCTCCCGCGCGACGGCCTTCTTGAGGTGTTCGGTCAGCTCGTGCCCGTAGAATAAGTTGTCGCCGAGAATGAGTGCACAGGCCTGCCCATCGATGAACTTCTCCCCGATGAGAAACGCCTGGGCCAATCCCTTCGGCTCAGGCTGCACGGCGTAGGAAATGCGAATACCGAGATCGCCTCCATCCGACAGCAGGTTCTCGAACTGGGGCCGATCCTCGGGCGTCGTGATGACGAGAATGTCCCGTATCCCCGCGAGCATCAGGGTGCTCAAGGGAAAATAGATCATGGGTTTGTCGTAGACGGGCAGAAGCTGCTTGCTCACGGCCGTCGTTATCGGATACAGGCGGCTCCCCGTCCCCCCGGCTAGGATAATGCCCTTCTGAATCATGGGGACATTCTATCTTGGACGCCGCCAAAGTTTGGCGTGCGTCGAGTCATATGGATAGGATGCTTCCCGAGGGGATACAATGCTAGTCACAGACAGCGAACCAGCGTGAACGACGACACAAAAACTACCCAACGCAATGGGCGCAGGCACAGCTCGGTCGCGATGACGCTCGCGCTTGAGGACGGGACGCTGATCCGCGGGATCGGATTTGGCGCGCCGCGGTGCGTTCACGGCGAGGTCGTCTTCAACACGGGGATGGCAGGCTATGTCGAGACGCTGACCGATCCGTCCTACCGGGGCCAGATCCTCGTATGCACTTACCCACTCATTGGAAGCTACGGGGTTCCCGCCGCACGGAAACCGGACACCATCGATCCTCCCTTCGAGTCGAACGCCATTCAAGTCCAAGGACTCGTCGTGCAAGGCTACGTGGACAAATATAGCCATTACGCTGCCCGGCGTTCCCTCGGGGAGTGGCTTCGAGAAGAAAACATCCCCGCGACTACCGGCATCGACACCAGAACGCTCACGAGGCGTCTCCGGGAGCACGGAACCATGCCCGGCTGGCTGTTTCCGGAGGGTCTCGACCTCGGAGACGCTCGGCGCGAGGCCGAGGCCGTGGGCATGACCGAAGAAGTATTCCGGCTCGTAGCACCACCCGAACCAGTGGACTACCCCGGGGGCCGTAACCGCATTCTCCTCGTCGACGTCGGGGCCAAGGACAATATCGTTCGCTCCCTGCTCGCGCGCGGTGTCAGCCTTCGCCGCGTCCCGTGGCACGCGTCGTTATCGGAGCACGCGGCCGAAGCGGACGGAATCGTCATCGGCAATGGGCCTGGCGACCCGAAGGATCTCGGAGCGCTCGTCGAGCAAGTGCGAGGCCTAGTGTCATCCTTTCGAAAGCCGATATTCGGGATTTGTCTCGGGAACCAGATCCTCGCGCTCGCGGTGGGAGGCTCGACTTACAAGCTTCCCTACGGTCACCGCAGCGTCAACCAGCCCGTTCAGGATCGGCTCAGTCGACGCTCCTATATAACCAGCCAGAACCACGGTTATGCCGTCAAGGAGCAGGACCTGCCGCCGGATTGGGAGCCCTGGTTCGTCAATCTGAACGACGGGACGAACGAGGGGGTGCGCTCGCGCCATCACCCCTACTTCAGCGTTCAGTTCCACCCGGAAGGCTGCCCCGGCCCGAAAGACACCGAATTTCTCTTCGACGAGTTTCTGAGTCTCGTCGGGTCCATGGCGCTCGGCTGACGCCATGAAAGGCATCTACCTTCCCGGCAAGCCGAAGAGAGTGCTCGTCCTCGGTTCGGGCGCGCTCCAGATAGGCCAAGCGGGCGAGTTCGACTACTCCGGCTCGCAGGCAATCAAGGCACTTTCCGAGGAAGGCGTCCAGAGCGTCCTCATCAACCCGAATATCGCGACCGTCCAAACGGGCGACGACATGGCCGATCGCCTCTACCTGCACGCGGTGACACCCGAGATCGTCGAAGCCGTCGCCAGGAAAGAAGCGGCCGACGCGATGCTCCTGTCTTTCGGCGGTCAGACGGCTTTGAATTGCGGTCTCGAGCTCAGTCGCACCGGGGTGCTGGAAAAGCTCGGGATCCGGGTGATGGGGACTCCACTCTCTGCCGTCGAGGACACGGAAAACCGGCAACGGTTCAACGAGCGCCTGGACGAGATCGGGGTCAAGGTCGCGCGCAGTCGCGCTTGCGGGAGCCTTTCAGAGGCCCGGCAGGCGGCGCGGGAAATCGGTTTGCCGGTCATGCTTCGAGGAGCCTATGCGCTCGGCGGCAAGGGCAGCGGCGTCGCGGAGACGGAAGACCAGCTCGAGGCGGCTCTAAGGCGGGCTTTCTCGGGAGAGATGAAACAGGTCCTCGTCGAAGAATATCTCCGCGGATGGAAAGAGATCGAGTACGAGGTCGTGCGAGACGCCCGCGACAACTGCGTCACGGTCTGCAACATGGAGAACCTCGATCCGATGGGGATCCATACGGGCGAGTCGATCGTGGTCGCGCCGTCGCAGACCTTGAACGACGCGGAGTATCAGCTACTCCGTTCGGTTTCCATTTCCGTCGCGCGCCACTTCGGAATCGTGGGAGAGTGCAACGTTCAGTTCGCCCTCGATCCGAAGTCTCTCGACTATCGCGTCATCGAGCTCAACGCTCGCCTGTCCCGTTCGAGCGCGCTCGCAAGCAAGGCCACCGGTTACCCGCTCGCCTACGTCGCGGCGAAGCTGGCCCTCGGCTATGCGCTACCCGAGATCCAAAACGGCATCACGCGTCGGACCACGGCTTTCTTCGAGCCGGCCCTCGACTACATCGTGTGCAAGGCGCCCCGCTGGGACCTGGGAAAGTTCAGAGGAGCGGTCCAGGCGATTGGCAGCGAGATGAAGAGCGTCGGCGAGGTCATGGCGATCGGCCGATCGTTTCCGGAGGTCATCCAAAAGGCGCTCCGGATGCTCGACGTCGGTGTCAAGGGCCTCGACCCCAAAGCTTTCGAGTTCCAAGACCTGGAATCCGAGCTCACCAAGGCGACGCCGCGGCGTATCTTCGCCGTGGCGATGGCTCTGCACGACGGGATGTCCTTCGACCGACTCCGGGAGCTCACGCATATCGACCCGTGGTTTCTGCACTGTATCGAGCCCATCGTGTCGATGTACCGCGACCTCGTGGAAGCGGCGGAGATCTCTCCCGACATCATGCGCCAGGCGAAGCGGCTGGGATTCTCGGATCAATCGATTGACGATCTCCGCAACGAGCCTCGCGGAACCGCGCGGGCGCTTCGACACCGCGAAGAGATACGGCCGGGCGTCGCACAAATCGACACCATGGCAGCGGAGTTTCCCGCCGAGACGAACTACCTCTATTCCAGCTATCAGGTCTCTCAGAGTGACGTGCGACCCTCGCCGCGGAAAAAGATCATGGTGTTGGGCTCGGGTGTCTACCGCATCGGATCGAGCGTGGAGTTCGACTGGTGTTGCGTCAATGCCGTGCGCACGGCCGCTGCACTCGGGTACGAGACGATCATGCTCAACTACAACCCCGAGACGGTCAGCACAGACTACGACGTCTGCGACCAGCTCGTTTTCGACGAGATCAGCCTGGAGACTGTCCTCGATATCTGCGATACGGAAAAGCCCGATGGGGTCGTCGTGAGCATGGGCGGCCAGATTCCGAACAACCTGGCGCTCCGACTGCACCAGGCGGGCGTGCCGATCATCGGGACTCATCCGGAGAACATCGATCGCGCGGAGGACCGTTCGAAATTCAGCGCGCTGCTCGACGATCTCGGGATCGACCAGCCCGAGTGGGCCCACGTTACCGAGCTCGCTGAGGTCGACGCGATCGTGGAACGGCTCGGCGGATTTCCCCTCCTCGTGCGTCCGAGCTACGTATTGAGTGGAGCGGCGATGAGCGTCGCCCACGAGCCGAACGAGCTCCGACGCATCCTCGCAAGAGCCAAGCGCGTCTCCTTGGAGCACCCCGTGGTCGTCTCCAAGTTCATGACCCATGCGCGGGAAGTCGAGCTCGACGGGGTGGCTGACGGCGGCCGACTGGTTCTCTGGGCCATCAGCGAGCACATCGAGGACGCTGGCGTGCACAGCGGAGATGCCACCCTCGTTCTGCCGCCACAGACGCTCTACATCGCAACCATTCGAAGGATCAAACAGATCTCGACGCAGATCGCGCGCGAGCTCGACATCACCGGGCCCTTCAACATCCAGTTCCTCGCGCGCCACAACTCGGTCAAAGTCATCGAGTGCAACTTGAGGGCCTCACGGAGCTTTCCATTCGTGTCCAAGGTCACCGGTCACAACTTCGCCGCCGAAGCCACGCGGCGCATGTTGCACGTGAAGCGAGAATTGACGAACCACTGCTTCGATCTGGATTATGTAGGCGTCAAAGTGCCGATGTTCTCCTTCTCGCGCCTCGTGGGAGCGGACCCGATGCTCGGCGTCGAAATGGTGAGCACCGGCGAAGTGGGCTGCCTGGGAGCCGATATTCACGTCGCTCTACTCCATGGTCTGATGTCCACCGGGTTTCGATTGCCGCGTCGCGGGGTCCTGCTCTCTCTCGGGCCGGTCGCGGACAAGTACTGGTTCGCCGACGAGGCGAAGGCCATCGCGAACGATCTCGAGCTGCCGATCTACGCGACCGAAGGGACTGCCGAGGCGCTCGAGACACTGGGCATCAATTGCGTTCCCGTGACCAAGTTCGACGAGGGGCCCGGGAGCGCGGTGGCTCTGATCGAGTCGAACGAGGTGGACCTCGTGATCAACGTCCCACGCGAGTACGACGAGAAGGGGCGGCCCGACGGCTACGTGATTCGCAGGCGCGCCGTCGACCATGGAGTCCCGCTCATCACGGACCTCCAGCTCGCCCGGGCCGTCGTCGAGGCGCTTCGCTCGACGGATCCCTCTCGGCTCGCTCCCGTTGCGTGGAACGATTTCCTTGCGGCGGAATCGCACGAGACGCTGCTTCCCGAGTAAGGCGCGGTTTCTGGCTAAACCGCGCCGATCAGCGCGTCAGATCTCGCAGGCCGAAGCGGTGGCGGCAGTAGTAGACGGCGGCGTATAAGAGCGGCGTATCGAGAAGGGCGATGGTCCACTTGAAGAGGACGCCGTTCAGGAATAGCTCGGGGAAGCGTTCCCAAGTCACGCCGGTCGTGCCGAGCGCCGCGAGGATGCCATTGACGAGCGCGGTGTCCACGACTTGAGAACCGATCGTGCTGGCGTTGTTGCGAAGCCACAGGTGCTTTCCGTGGGTCATTCGCTTCCAGAAATGGAACAGCCGGATGTCGAGGTACTGCGCTCCCAGATAGGCGACCATCGACGCAGTGACGCCAACCCACTGAAGCCCGAAGACACGCATGAAGGTCTCGCTGTCGACCGGACTCCAGGAGGGCGCCGGGACAAGGGCGGAGATGAGGACGAGGCCCATGACGAAGAGGCTCGCGAGCAGACCGGCGGTGACGACCCGATCGGCGCGCTCTTTGCCGTAGATTTCTGAAAGGATGTCCGTGACAAGAAACGTCACGGGATAGGCAAGGATGCCGACGCTCTGTTGAAAAACGTAACGCGAGCCGAAGAGGTCGATCTCCCAGATGAAGAACTTCTGAAAGATGAGATTGCAGGCCACGAGGGCCGCGATGAAGATCGCGGCGAGAATGACGTAGAACTGCTCGTAGGCGGCACGGCGCTCGGGAGAAGGGACGCCTTCGGTAGACGCCGAGGTCGTCGAGCTCACGTGAAAACGGCTTCTGTTTCCTTGGACAGGAGGACCCAAAGCCCATAGACCCCGAGCGCCGTGCCCAAGGGGAAGTTGAGCAAGTTCACAGCGGATAGGATCAACCCACCGATGCGGGCCCAGTTCTGGAACTTCACGAGACCGATGCCGACGGCGAGGCCGGGAATTGAGAGCGCCGCCACCAAAAAGAAAAGCACACCGCCCACGATGCCGAGAATGGGCGCGACAACCGCTGCGTCGGTATCATCCGCCCCCACGGTGCTGATGATACTCCCGGCACCGCCCATCACGACGAGCAGAAATATCGCGGCGAGTATCCCGATAGCGCCGAAGACGATGAAGAGAACCCCGAGAACAGAGACGTGCTGCTTCATGTCGTGGGCGTCGCGTAGTTCATTGCCGTTCATGGCTAAGTGAGGAACTCCTCCGCCCAGCGCTCGAACACCATCAAAGGGAACAGTTGGTGGGCATGGCTTCTCGTACCGGCGAGGTGCTCCGAGATGCGGCGCTCGATCGCTTGCCAGCGAAAGAGCCCTCGAGAGCGGGTTCTCTCCTCGGTGAGGAGCTCGCCCATCAGGGGCCGGAGCTCCCCACGCAGCCAGTTTTTCAGTGGAACGCTAAAGCCCTCTTTCCGCCGGTTTCGGATGTGAGCAGGCACGAGGTCCTCTACCGCTTTCTTGAGAATGAACTTTCGGGTCGAGCCACGAAGCTTCAACGAGCCCGGCATGCGGAACGCGAGCTCGACGACGTCCCTGTCGAGGAACGGCGCGCGTGCCTCGAGAGAGGTCGCCATGCTCATACGATCGACTTTAACGAGGATGTCGTCCGAAAGGAACAATTTGAAGTCCGTGAAGAGCTGGCGGTTCAAGAGATCGTTTCTCGGCTCGCTGAGCAGGGCCCGAACCGGCGCCTCCGCGTTTCCATCCGTGAGACCGGCTCGGAAGCTGTCGGTATAGAGCTCCTCCTTGTCGGCGGGTGTCGTGTGGCTCAGCCACCGATAGTGCTCGAGAGTGGGCGTCGCCGTGGCGCCGGCGAGGAAGCGTTTCGTCTTGTTGACGAAACCCTTCTTCTTGTCGCTCGGAGGAAGCCACTCGCTCATCGCAAAGAGCAGCGAGAGTCCATGCCGACCAGGGAATCGAGACAATCCCCGAGCCACCCGATCGGCGAGATACCAGTCGTAGCCGGCGAAGAGCTCGTCGCCCCCGTCTCCCGAGAGCACGACCTTGACGTCCCGCGAGGCGACCTGTGAGACGAGGTAGGTGGGAAAGAGCGACACGTCGGCGAAAGGCTCATCGAGATGAACGATGAGTCGGTCGAATAGCTCCGCCACGTCGGGCTCGATGAGCTCCTCGCGGTGCTCGGTTCCGAAACGCTGGGCGACGTCGCGGGCATAGGCGGACTCGTCGTAGCTTCCCTCGCGAAAGGCGATCGAGAAGGTCTTGACGGGCCGATCGCTCGCCTGACTCATGAGTCCGACGATGGTGCTCGAATCGATTCCGCCGGAAAGAAACGCCCCGAGAGGCACATCCGACATCATTTGGGAGCGAACCGCGCGGGAGAGCGTCTCGCGAAGCTCCGAAGCCCACTCCTCGTCGCTTCGCCCCGCCTCCGCCTCGCTAGGAACGCTCCAATAGGGCCACGTGCGGACGACGCCCTTTTCGACGCTCATGGCGTGAGCGGGTGGGAGCTTCTTGACTCCCTCGAAGATGGTGCAGGGTGCGGGGATGAACTCGTAGGTCAAAAAGAGATCGAGCGCTTCCGTATTCAACCGGCGGGGTATGTCCGCGCGCGACAAGAGCGATTTGATTTCGGAGGCGAAGACGATGTCGTCCCCGCCTTCGTAATAGTAGAGAGGCTTTTCTCCCGCGCGATCGCGCGCCGCGAGCAAGCGTTGCCGGGGCCCGTCCCAAAGCGCGAAGGCGAACTGTCCCCCCACTCTCGCGACAACCTTGTCACCCCACTCCTCGTAGCCGTGCACGACGACTTCCATGTCTGAGCCGGTACGAAACCGGTGTCCCCTGGCCTCTAGCTCCGCTCTTAAATCGCGGAAGTTGTAGATCTCACCGTTGCCGACGAAGGTGATGCTCCCGTCTTCGTTCTGGATCGGCTGGCGCCCGCCGGCGACGTCGATGATCGAGAGCCGCTTCAGACCAAGGGCGACACCGGGAAGCGTGACGACACCCGTGTCATCGGGTCCGCGATGGTGAAGCCGTTCGACCATGAGGTCGATGACGCTGCGCTCGGGCGAGCGCGTCGCGTCCCGGGAAACGACGCCCGCGATGCCGCACATAGCGGGATCAGCCCCCGTTGAATTGCGCGGCCAGCTTCTCGCGACCGAGCTCGAGCACGAACTTCAGGTACGGGAAGACTTGCTTCATCGCTGCCGCATTGACGAAGCAGGGGCTGGCGCAGCTAGGACAGATCTTGTCGAGGACTTCCTGACGAATGGCGAGGTTCTTCGGATCGAAGTAGAGATCGTGCGGGTCCGCCTCGCGCACGTTTCCGATGACCTGGCTGTTCTCGCAATAGGTGATGTCACCGTTGGGATTGAGGAGGATGCCCTGATCCATCGAAGGACAGGGCATCGTTCGCTTCATCCCGTTCTCGAACATCTTCGCATAGCCTTGATAAAGGAGCGCGTCGCCGTCCGCAACGGAAGATTCACGAACGCGTTTGCGGAAGAACGATGCGAGTTGCGGGAAATCACCCTCCTGAAGCTCGGTCGACTCGGCCAAATCCATATTGCCGAAGGCGAGCTCGGAGTAGCGCGCGATGGAGAAGACGACGTTCAGGTTCTCCTTCTTGCACAGCTCATATATGCGCTCCCCTTCCTCCAGGTTCCGCGCCGTGAAAGTGAAGGAGACGCCGAAGTTGAAAAACTTCTTCTTCTGGAGCTCCTGCATCTCGCGAACGGTATCCATGGCGCGCTCGAAGGCGTGCCAAACGCGCCGGATGTCCTCGTGGGCCTCACCGACCCCATCGAGGCTCACACGGGTGCCGAAGATGAAGCCCCGCTCGTTCGCGACGTCGATGATCGCGTCGAGCGTCTTCACCACGCGCTCCTTCACGAAGCCGTTGGTATTGAGGGTCATCTTTCTCAGCCGCGGCATGTTGTCGGACATCATCCTTACGATATCCACCATGTCCTTGCGGAGCGTGGGCTCGCCGCCTGTGATGCCGACATACTCGATGGAGCGGAACAATCGGCTCGCAAAGCTCTTCTGGTATTCCTCCGTCGTCAAGTCATCGTGATAGGGAAGCTTCCACGAGTTGCACATGACGCACTTGGAGTCGCACTTGTAGGAGACGTTGAAAATCAGAACGGTGGGAGGGATGGCCTTCATCCGTCCCACGACCTGTGTCTTCACGAAATCGGCGGGCAGATGAGGAAGGCTCGTTTTCAAGAGCTTTCCCACGTACGCGTTGTTACCGAACATATGAGCTAGTCTGCCTCAACTATCCGCTCGCCGATCTTTGACGAGCTTCGCCGGCACGCCGGCGGCGATGTAATAAGGGGGCACGTTGATCAAAACAACCGCGCCCGCGCCAATAATAGCATGCTCGCCGATCTCGACCCCCCCGGCGACCACCGCATGAGCCCCGAGCCACGCTCCGTCCCCGACCCCGATCGGAAGCCCGATCCGACCCTGGTGGGCCACTGGGATGTCGGTGCGATCGTGCATGTGGTCCCCCCCTACGAGATAGACGTAGGCGGCGAGCATCACGTCCTTCCCTACCCGGATCTGGTCCGCGGAGAAAATCTCGCAGTTGAATCCGAGGTTCGCGCGCTCCTCCAGGTGGATGTCACCGTTCTTGCACGAAAGAATGGTATTGCGACCGATGAAAACCCCGTCTTCCAGAACGATGCCCTGGTTGTCCTTTCCCTTGGCGTCGAGAAGGACGTGATCGTCCACGACAACGTTGCTTCCAATGCGAATCTTGTGGGGGTGGCGCAGCACGACGTTCTGCCCAAAGGTAACGTTACTCCCGCAGGCGCCGAGAAGGAGCGGATAGAGCTTGCTGCGCAAGAGGAGACCGACAGCTCCTGGCACCCAAGCGGAAAGAAGCATCACGAGCTCGTAGAGTACGATCGCGGCGAGACCCGGCTTGCCGACCACGAGCGCACCGTATTTGTGAAGCTTCGACGACTTCGCATCTGCGAGCTCCTGCTGCGCGACGTGGATCCGCTCGTCGTTGGGCTGCGAGGCAGAGGTCATTGGGTCATGTTAACCCTAAAAACCGAAGTTTGGCTTATTAGTCTCTCTGGGCTCGATCGACGCGAAGTTGCGCCTCCAACAAAAGCTGAGTTGTCGTGCGGCTTCCTGGAAGATTGGATCGAACGCGGGAGGGGACGAAACGAAAGTAACCGCCGTCGGCGAAAATAAAAGCGAAGGCGGCTTCCTTGTCGGTGAGACCCTCCGAAAAACAACCGCAGATTCGTCCGTTCTCCAGATGAATCTCCCCCGCGCACTCGCCATTGAAGTAGAGAATGCCAGTCGCACGGGTCGCTTCCAACATCTGCAGAATGTCCGGGCTCGTGAAGTACCCGACGTTGCCCGAAAGCTCCGGGGCGTTCGAGACCTCGACCTTCGAGTCGAGCAACAGCTCCTCGATGGGGTCGGAGAGCAAATCGAATCGTTCGTCGGTCTCGCGGAGCCAGGTCTGCTCGCGAAAGAGAATCTCCAAATCCGGGTCCGTATCGGCATCCGAACGCCGCGCGTCGATGCCGCCGAGACGACGAATCAACTTTCGGGTGAACGGGGAAAGCTCGGTGAAAAGCATTCCGTGGACGCAGTCATGTGACTCGCGCGAGAGAGGAGCCTCCGCGCGCCACACGATCCGCGCTTCCGCGCGGAAAAGAAAGCTGTAACCGCTTCGCACGTCGACGGTCACGGCGCCTCCACTTTGTAGGGCCCCGTTCATCATCACACAGGCGCCCAACTCCGACAGGTTCTTCACGTCACCCTGCACCCGAAAAGGCATGCTGTCAGCGAGAAAAATCGACAGCCGTTCCTCGGGTACGAAGCGAGGTGACGTTCTCGGCTCGTCTCGAAGAAAAACACCTTCAGTCATGGAGGAACTTGATCCTTGGCGAATCTCGAAGTGCACGGAATGTCCGCGGAGCTCGCGGTACGGCCGGGACAAAAAAACTAACCCGCTTCCGCGGATTTGTCAAATCCGGCCGGAAGACTAGAGCCAGCCTACCTCGCGGTACCACTCGAGCGTCTGGGCAATACCCTCGGAGAGCTCCACCCGAGGTTTCCAGCCCAGGACCTGCCGGGCCTTGTCGATCGCGAACGCCCGGTCCTTCAGGAAGAAGTCGAGCCGCCGCCGGTAGAGAGGCGGTTCGATTCCGAAGGGCCGGCACAGATCCTCGCAGAGCGCCGCGGCGAGATAGACGGGGGTTTTCGGCCAGCGGAATCTGGGCGGCTCGACGCCCGCTTTTTCGGCAATCAGACCGAGGAGCTCGCGGATGGTGGTATAGCGCGCGCCGGCCAGAATAAAGGCCGAGCCGGCTGCTTCGGGCACCTCGGCGGCTCTCATGAAACCGCGCGCCACGTCCTCGACGTGGGTCAAATGGTAGAAGACCTCGCCGCTTCCGATGAGGGGAAACTTGCCCCGTGCGACGCCGCGAAAGAGCTTGAGAAAACGCCGATCGCCCGGTCCGTAGATACCGATTGGCCGAAGCACGACCGCGGGCAAAGCCCGCTCACGGTGAAGTCCGAAGACGACCTCTTCCGCCTCGACTTTCGTCTGCTGGTAGATGTCGCCGGGGTTGTAGGCCGCCGTCTCGTCCGCGGGCGGGGCCACTTCGCCGTGGACGCCGCACGTACTGCAGTAGAGAAACGGAACGCCTCCCTCCGACAGGGCAGCCTCCGCCAGCAGGCGCGTGCCCTCGACATTGATCCTCCGGTAGTAGCTGTCGTCCAGCTTGGCTTCCCGATAGACGGCCGCGATGTGAAAAACGCGCTCGCAACCGGCGACGGACTTTCGTAGACTCGCTGGATCCTCGAGCTCGCCCTCGAAACGCTCGACGTCGAGCCCTCCGAGAAGATCGAGCGAGCTCCCGGCTCGAACCAGCGCCCGAACCCGATGCCCCGCCGCAACGAGAAGTCGCGCCAGGTGACTGCCCGTGAATCCGCTGGCCCCGGTCACAAGAACTTTCAGGAGATCCTCCGTAGAACCCGTAATCATAGTGGCTTCTGGACTTGGAATGAAGGAGTATGTTAAATTGACGAGCTTGATTGGCCCGTTTTCACGGAGCGACTCCGAGACGACGGGCCATGAGTTTATTGGAGGCAGTTCGCACAACATGAGCAGTCAGCATCGACCGATTCCAACCATCGCGTTAGGACTCACCCCTCTCGCACTGGCCGTCGCGCTCGTCCACTGCAGCGACAACAGCGGCTCAGGCGGTGGTGGAAGCACTGGCGGCAGCGTCACGATTACCGCACCCGTCATCGTCGGACCAAACGCCCCCTCCCCCATCGGCGATACTCAGCCGAGCCTGACGGTCACGAACGCGACTGCGAGCGACGGTTCGACCCCCACCTACACGTTTCAGGTGGCGACAGACTCCGGATTCTCGAGTATCGTCGTCCAGCAATCGGGCGTGGCGCAGGGATCTGGGCAGACGAGCTGGCAGGTGAGCCAAGTCCTGACGGACGGGGCATACTTCTGGCGGGCCCGTGCCACCACCGGCGGTACGACGGGACCCTACTCTGCCGTCGCCAACTTCGCGATCCTCGGAGTCGGCGGCGGTGCCGGCGAGACTATCGTCGTTTTCGACTCCCTCACCGACGGGACGACGAGAGCAACGAACCGCGGCGGAGGAACCTTCACCGATCAGGGGTGGCGGGTCGATACCAACGCTGACTTCCTGCGATACTCCGTTCCGACGGTCGTGAACGGCTACGTCGAGTGGCAGAACGTCGGTCTGACCCCCCGAGGCGGGAACGACGCATCTCACATGCTGTTCGGGATGTGGGATCCGACGGCGGGTGGCTTCCGGCAGAACACGTTCCGCGTCCACGTTCAAAAACTGTGGAACAACCCCCACAATCCACCCTTCATGCGCTTCCGCTGGATCTCGCAAGGGCGAGAGGAAGAGGCGGGCTTCGGCTTCACGAGTTGGGATCCGGGCACGGTCTATACGTTCCGCGTCGACTGGGGTCCGGCTGCCGGCGCCAATACAGCGCGCGTCTTTCTCGACGGGATCGAGATCATGCAGATCCGATACAACCGGCCCTATCAACCCAACACGCACTTCATCGAGCTCGGCATCGAAGAGCGAGGTGAGTCCGTCCTCGACGCGATCTACCGGAATTTCGCGGTCGTCAGGCGCGACTAGCCTTCGAGAATATTCGTGAGGTAGGCAGACAACATGATTAGACGACTCAGTACAATCCTCACCGCTCTCGCCGTCGCGCTCGCACTCGCGTGTAGCGACGAGGGAGGCAGCCCCTCGACACCGAGCGTCACGATTGGCGCACCCGGCATCGTCAGCCCGAACGGCGGCGCCCAAGTCGCCGGCCAGGCTACGTTGATGGTGACGAACGCAACCGTCTCCAGCGGGACGGCGAGCTATACCTTCCAGGTCGCCACCGAATCGGGCTTCAGCAACATCGTGGCGCAGGCCAGCAACATTCCACAGGGCTCCGGCCAGACCAGCTGGACGGCCGGATCCGAGTTCGGAAGCGGCGAGTTCTTCTGGCGGGCGCGCGCGAGCGTGGGCGCGACCCAGGGACCGTTCTCTGGCGTTGGGAACTTCCAGTTTCAGGGAGGCATCTCGACCTCGGGCAGGACGGACCAAATCCTCGTGGCGGACTCGTTGCTCACCGGCACGAGCCTCGGAGACGTCGGCGGTGGAATCTTCACCTCCGAAGGCTGGCAAGTCGAGGCGAGCTCTAACTTCATCGTCTACGACATGCAAACGATCGAGACCGGATTCCTGGAGTTCGACGTGACAGGCCTCGACATTCGGAACCCGAGTCGAGACGCGCGCCACTTGTTCTTTATGTGGGACCCGAGCCTCGGAGCCGACATGACGTCGAACCGCTTCCGCGTCAGTCTGCAGAAGCTCGACGGCCGCAGCTCGATCAACGACCGCTGGCTGCGACTGCGCTTCATCTCGCAGGGCCGACAGGTCGACGTGGGAAGCACCTTCCGGGGATGGGTCCCCGAGCGGACCTACCGCATCCGCCTCGAGTGGGGACGTGAGGGTGACGTGAACGCCTGTCGCCTCTTCATCGACGGCGGCCAGATCTTCTTCTTCCAGTACCCTCGCACCTATAATCCTCAGATCCATCGGATCGAGCTCGGCGCGGCGGGACGGGCGGAGTCGCCGGAAGGAGCGATCTACTCGAACGTCGCCATCGGAACCAGATAGCCAGAGGGGTCAGGCCTTGATTTCTTGATTTCGCGCTGAGCTTTCCGTCGAAATCAAGAAGTTAAGGCCTGACCCCGTGTTCTAACGGCCCAAACGCTCCCTAACGGCGTAGGGAGGGCTCGTTCTATTCTCGTGGTAGAGCCTGGCCAAAAGCTCCCCCAATAGCCCCAAACTCACGAGCTGAATCCCGACCAGCATTAGTAGGCTCGCCAGTAACAAGAGGGGGCGGCCACCTATCGGCTCTCCGAGCCCGAACTTCACCCAGGTCAAGTACAGGCCCATGAGAAAACCCGCGGCTCCCATCAGAACGCCGACCGTGCCGAAGATTTGAAGCGGGCGGCTCGAGTAGTTGAGCAGGAACTTCACCGTCATCAAATCGAGGATGACACGTAGCGTCCTCGAAATCCCGTACTTCGACTGCCCCTCTCTTCTTGGGCGGTGGCCGACGACGACCTCGTCGATGGTGACCCCCATCCCGCTCGCGACCGCGGGGATGAAGCGGTGCATCTCGCCGTAGAGATGAAGGTTCTTGACGACCTCGGAGCGAAACGCCTTGAGAGTGCAACCGTAGTCGTGCAGATTAACGCCGGTGGTCACGGAGATGAGCCAATTCGCAATCTGGGACGGCAGGCGTCGCGACAAGAATGGATCCTTGCGGTCCTTCCTCCATCCACAAACCATGTCGAATCCCGCATCCAAACGCTCGAGCATGAGGGGGATATCGCGAGGGTCGTTCTGAAGGTCCGCATCCAGGGTGACGATGACGGGCGCCTGCGCCCCTGCAAATCCGGCCGCGAGCGCCGCCGTCTGACCGAAGTTCTTGCGGAAACGAATAACGCGCAGCGAGGGGTCGCGATGGTGGATCGAGCTCAAAAGCGCGAAGCTCGCATCCGTGCTCCCGTCGTCGACGAAGATGAGCTCGTAGCGCTTGCCGTAGTGCTCTAGAACCTCCGTCAACTCCTCGTATAGCGCCGGAAGGTTGCCCTCCTCGTTCAGGACGGGGATAACGATGGAGACTTCGGGAGTGTCCGAGGATGGCTTCGTATGCGATGTCGCCCCCGCGTGCGTATCAAGCTCGGACGCCATTTTCAAAGTATATACTACGCATCGATTGGAGTCGGAATGCCCAAGTTCGAAGCCAAAGAGATCGCCAAGCTGGCCGAGCTGGCGCACCTCTCCCTGTCTGAAGCGGAATGCGAGAGCTTCAGCCGCGAGCTCGACCAAATCATCTCTTACGCGGCGCGCATCCAGGCCCTCGATACCGAGGGCGTCACGCCGACATCTCATGCGTTGCTCGTCTCGGGGCTCGAAGGCGGCAGTGCCGTCCGGGACGATGAGCCTCGCGAAAGCCTTTCGACGGACAGAGTCCTCGAAGGAGCGCCGGATGCTTCGGATGGGTTGTTCAAAGTGCCAAAGGTTCTGCCATGACGCTGTGGGAGAGCTCCATGGTCGAGCTCAAAGATCTGTTACATCGTGGCGACGCCACCGCGAAGGAGACGACGCAGGAGTTCCTCACACGCATCGAGCAACTGGATGAGAACATCGGAGCATTTCTCGTGCCTATGACGGAGCGCGCCCTCGAGCGCGCGGACGAGCTCGACAGGCTGGCACCGGAGCGGCGCGGCCCGCTGCACGGAGTGCCCATCGCCGTCAAGGACATCATTTCGGTCGCGGACTCTCGCACGACCTGTGGCTCCCGAATTCTCGAGGACTACGTTCCCCTCTATCATGCCACCGTCATCGAAAAGCTCCTCGAGTCGGGTGCCGTCGTCATCGGCAAGACGAACATGGACGAGTTCGCCATGGGCTCGTCCACGGAGAACTCCGCGTTTCACAGAACCAAAAACCCGTGGAACACCGACTACGTCCCGGGAGGCTCCAGTGGAGGCTCCGCGGCTGCCGTCGCGGCGCGCGAAGTCCCAGCCGCGCTGGGCACGGATACCGGCGGGTCCATCCGTCAGCCGGCGAGCCTGTGCGGTGTGGTCGGTTTGAAGCCCACTTATGGAAGAGTCTCTCGTTACGGGCTCGTGGCCTTCGCTTCGTCCTTCGACCAAATCGGCCCTCTGACCCGCTCGGTCGAAGACGCCGCCTTACTGCTGGAAGTCATCGCTGGCGACGATCCGAGGGACTCGACGTGCTCGACGCGGGCGGTTCCGAAGTTCTCGCGCGAGCTCGAGGGTGGCGTCGAGCACCTCAAGCTCGGCGTGCCCGGAGACGCTATGAAGGAAGGCATCGACGACTCCGTAGGCTCCGCTTTCGATGCCTCGGTGGCGCACTTCGAGAAAATGGGCGTGTCGGTCGAGACGATCGCTCTCCCCTCGGCAGAACACGCGATCGCCTGCTACTACCTCCTCGTGACGGCCGAGGCGAGCTCGAACCTCGCTCGGTTCGACGGTGTGCGCTATGGGCTTCGCGTCTCAGGCGACAAGCCCCTGAGGGAGATGATAGCGGATAGCCGTGAAGCCGGATTCGGGCTCGAAGTGAAGCGTCGCATCCTGCTCGGCACCTTCGTGCTCTCGGCGGGCTATTACGACGCCTACTACCAGAAGGCGCAGAGGGTCCGAAGCCTCATCTCGGCGGACTTCGAGAAGGCGTTCGAGTCGGTCGACGCCGTCATTCTCCCGACGAGCCCGACGCCCGCGTTTCGGTTCGGTGAGAAAGTCGCCGATCCGCTCTCGATGTACCTAACGGACATCTTCACGGTCACGGCGAATCTCACTGGTCTGCCTGCTTTGAGCATTCCCGCGGGATTTAGCGAGGAGGGGCTTCCGATCGGCGTGCAGCTGGTAGGCCGATACTTCGACGAGTCTACGATCCTGAAGCTGGGCCACGCCTTTCAGAAGGAGACGTCATTTCACCGCGAGGTTCCGAAGGCGGCGCGCTAGTCCTAAGTCTATCCATGCGAATCCCCGCATTGACACTCGTCCCCTATTCGTCTAGTCTTCCTTGTCTAGCTTTCCTTTTTGCCCTGTCCCTACGGAGACCCGAATGAAGGTGCATCTCGTCAATCCCAACGATACGTCCCTGGGGATCGGTATCATTATCCCGAGGTGGCTCTACGTGCTCGCCGCCGCCACGCCTTCCGAATTCGGAGACCCGGTCTGCTGCGATGAGTCGTTGGAGCCGTTCGATACTTCGACCGTGCAGCCAGGAGACGTCGTAGGGATAGGGATTCACACGCTGAACGCCCTGAGAGGTTATGAAGTCGGGCGCAAAGCACGAGAGCGCGGCGCCTTCGTCGTTTTCGGGGGAACGCATGCGAGCCTCTATCCGGAAGAGGCCTACGAGCACGGTCATGCCCAAGCCGTCGTCAAGGGAGATGGAGACGTGGTTTGGACCCAGGTCCTGCGCGACTTCGCGGCGGGAGTGCCGGAGAAGCTCTACGACGGAGGAAGGCTCGGGGCCGAGCACTTTCTCCCTGCCCGCTGGGATCTCATGCCCCCCGACCGCTACATGCTAGCTTCGGTCCAAACCGTCCGCGGATGCCCGAAGCACTGCTCGTTCTGCTCGGTCTGGCGCATGGACGGGCAGAAGCCGCGTCAGAGGATGCCGGATCGAGTGCTCGAGGAGGTCGTCGAGCTTCGACGCATGGGGTTCCGCTTCATTCTACTCGCCGACGACAACTTCTATCCGGTAACGCTCGAGGATCTGGAGCTGGCCGAGCGTCAGGGCAATACCGCGCGCCTCGAAGAGCTCAAGTCCCTGCGCGCGGAGAGGTTCGAGCTGCTCGAACTTCTATCTCAACTGCCTCACGATTCGGTCTTCCTCACTCAGATCACGATGGAAGCGGCGGAGGATCCGGCATACCTCGACGCGATGGCCCGTGCACGCGTGAAGGGTGCCCTCGTCGGCGTCGAGTCGGTAACGGAGGAGGGGTTGAAGGCGGTCTTCAAGAATTTCAACAGCGCCGGCGACGATCTCGTGAAGCGGCTTCAGACTTTCGTCAAACACGACGTCCATGTGCTCGGATCCTTCATCTTCGGCCTGCCCACCGATGAGGATTCCACTTTCGACGCGACGGTCGATCTCGCGTCCGAGGCCGGCGTGGACTTCGCTCAATTCGTCACGCTCACACCGTTTCCCGGGACGGTGGATTTCCTGAAGTGGGAGAAGGAGAACCCTGACGCCAAGGTCGAGATCGATGGAATTCCCATGAGCCGTTTCTGGCTCATCCCACGGAATCGGAGACCCAAACTCTATCTACCTCATCCGAGCATGACTCCCGATCAGATTCGCGAGCGCACCCAGGACGTCTGGAACAAGTTCTACAGTCTCCCGTTGATTTGGAAGCGCTCGCGCTGTACGACAAACGTTCGCGACCGGCTCGCCTATGTCTTGATCTCGAAGCTATTCAGACAGATGTACGCGAACACCGGGCTCGCCTCGGATAGCGCGCGCAACTCCCGCGCGCGAAAATGGGCGCGCTTGATCGCAAAGCCTTGTCGCCTCGTCTTTACGGCGCGACGCCTGCCAAACCTTCAGGTTCCCGTAGCGAACATGGGCTAGTGTCCGAAGGTTCGAAAGTGATCCCACCCCAGGGCCTCTAGGGGCTCGACGCGGCCATCACGTCTCCGAATCTCGAGCGGCCCGTCTTTATCGCCGACAGCGCCAATGCGCGTCAGCGCGAGCGGTAGCTTCTCGCGTAGTGACTCGAGCTTCGTCTCGCTCCGCACCGTGAAAACCAGCTCGTAGTCCTCGCCGCCGCTCAACGCTCGGGCCAGCGGATCGCCACGCCAAGCACTCTCCCACGCCAGAAGTCCCGGGTCGAGGGGCAAGGCCGACTCCTCGATGCGCGCCCCCAGTCCGTTGGCGCGACATAGACGACGGAGATCCACGCCGAGGCCATCGGAGATATCCATACAGGACGTCGCCATCTCCCTCGCGTTCAGGAGTCGTCCGAGCTCGAGTCTCGGCTGGGGGTCGATGTGAGCCCGGATGCAGCCTTCGGCCAACGGGAGCGGCCCCGCCCTCAGCGCGTCCGGTACGACGAGACCCGAGGGCGAAAGGGCGGCACCCCGCCTCAGGAGCTCACGGCCGGTCACGGCGGCGCCGAGATTGCCGGAAACATAGATTGCCTCGCCCGAGCGTGCCCCCGTGCGAAGCAGCGCTCGCCCCTCGACGGTCGAGCCCAGGATCGTGACATCGATGACCATAGGTCCTGGCGAGCGAGCCAGATTGCCGCCGACGAGCTGCATGTCGAGCTCCTGGGCTCTCTCGCCGGCCCCATCGACGAGCTGCCAGAGAGTCTCCACTTCCGTCTCCTCGGGAACACACAGCGAGAGGAGCACCGCATGCGCAACCCCACCCATCGCAGCGATATCGCTCGCATTGACCGCGACCGCCTTGCGTCCGGCAAACCGCGGCGGGAGGCTCTGACGTGTGAAGTGGACCCCTTCGACGAGCGAGTCGGTCGCGAAGAGCAGCCGTTCGCCCTCGAATGGCGCGAGGACGGCCGCATCATCGCCGATGCCGATGGGAACTCGTTCGGAATCCGATGGGAACCGACGCGACAGCGCGGACAAAAAATCGTCCTCGCCGAGCTCCGAAATCTTCACGGCAGGCGAATGGCCCCGCTTTGCCGTGTGAGGGAATCTATTTGAACCACCCAAACAGGTGGGTGCTCGCCCCGCCGCTCTTCGCGAACCCGCCGAAACGGACCGTGCTCGGATGCTTCGGGTTGAACTCCCGTTCAAACAAATGTTGGCTCAACAGTCTTTCCTCATCACATGCAAAGCAGGGCAACAACAATCTGTCAGGGCTGTCACGACGCTGGCGAGGTCTGAGTTGGCTCGCGCAGCGACTCGTCGAGCTCGCTTACAAGCTCTTTTGCTGTCGCGGTAAGCTCACTATCTTCGCCCTTCAGACCTTCGTCGACTTTGAAAAACTCATCGGCGATGTTCAAGGCCGCCAGGATCGCGACCTTGAGCGCTTCACCCGTGCCGGTCGAATCGGCGATGGTCCTCATCTTGGTGTCGACGTAGCGCGCCAACTCCTCGATGTAGGCCACGTTCTCTTCTGCACGTACCTTGTAGGTCTGTCCGAAGATCACGACCGGCACCAGGCTGGGGTCTTTCTTTTTTCTCTTGGGCATGGAACGTCGCCTCTCGACGCAATTCTACGTTCAGGACTCGAGTCGATCCAATCCCTCGAGGAGTGACTCGACCCTCTCTCGAATGAGCTTGCGCTCCGACTGCAGCGCGTCGAGCTCCTCGGATTGTCCCGTCGCTCGAAGCGCGTCCACTTCACGCTTGAGATCGGCGAGCTCGCCGCTCAAAGCATAGTTGGATTCGCGCAGCTCTCCGATGAGCCGGGTCGCCTGCTGCACGCGGTCGCGCAGCACGGAGAATTGAGCCGGACCGTCGCTTCGACGTTCCTTCTTCTCACTCACGACTATGCGCCTCAGCTCTGAGCCAGCGCCTCCCGAGCCACACCCACGAGTTTTCCAAAGGCCTCACCGTCGTTGACGGCGAGCTCCGCAAGCTGCTTGCGGTTCAGCGCCACCTTGGCCTTGCTCAGTCCCGACATGAAGGTGGAGTAGCTCATGTCGTGGGCACGGGCGCCGGCGCCAATCCGAACGATCCACAGTCGACGAAAGTCGCGTTTGCGCGCTCGACGGTCGCGATAGGCGAAAGACAGGCCCCGTTCGACGGCCTCCTTCGCATAACGGTAGAGCTTACTCTTCGCTCCACGGTAGCCTTTCGCCAACCTCAATACCTTCCGCCGCCGATCACGGCGGTTGGTACCTCTTTTTACTCTCGGCATTTCTTTACACTCTCTAACTAATGAATTCAGATTCCGGCTGGCCGGCTGACTATCTTGGCAGCAGCGGCATGATGAAGGACGCGTCCGCTTTCGAGACGAGTCCCGACTTGCGAAGCTTTCGCTTTCGCGAACGGGTCTTCTTCGTCAAGATGTGCTTTCCGTAGGCGTGACTGCGCTTGATCTTCCCGCTCGCGGTCTTGCGGAAGCGCTTCGCTGCGCCGCGGTGTGATTTCGGTTTGTTGGCCACGATGAATCTCTCCTACCTAGGCCGTCGAGGCGCGCTCCGCGCTCGCTGCGCTCTGTGCGCTCTCCTCTTTGGCCGCTTTCATTTTTTCCAGAACCGCTTTCCTCGGTGACAGGATCTGATACATCTGATTACCTTCCATTCTCGATCGAGACTCGATGGTCGCAATCTCCTGGAGCTCCGAAGCGACGCGGTCCAAAATCTTGACGCCGAGGTTGCCGTGGGAACGCTCGCGACCCCGAAACATGATCGTGGTCTTCACCTTGTTCCCTTCCATGAGGAATCGCTCGACGTGGTTTTTCTTGAAGGCATAGTCGTGCGCATCGATCTTGACGCGAAACTTGATCTCCTTGACCTGAATCTGCTTCTGATGCTTTTTCGCCTCGTGAGCACGCTTGTTTTTCTGGTAGAGGTATTTGCCGTAGTTCATGATCCGGCACACTGGAGGGTTCGCCTTGGCTACAATCTCAACCAGGTCCAAATCTCTCTCTTTGGCCATACGAAGAGCGTCTTCCGGTCGAACGATGCCAACCTGCTCTCCATTCTCGTCAATGAGTCGAATCTCTTTGGAGCGAATCCGCTCGTTTACCCGGACCGACCTATCGATACCTCACCTCCACGTTCTACTAAGCCATACACAAATCAAAAATTTGCTCGGCCTATTATGCCTGCCCAAGCGGTCGATTTACCACTGGAAAGCCGTTCACGACTCGAGCGCCTTGTCCTTCACGAGGCCCCGCAAGCGCTCAATGAAGGCGGCGAGCTCGGCCTGCCCCCGATCTCCCTTTTTGCGGCTGCGAACCGCGACCGCCCCCGCCTCGACTTCCTTGTCGCCAACGACGAGCATGAACGGGACTTTCTGGAGCTGAGCCTCGCGGATCTTGTAGCCGATCTTCTCGTTGCGGGCGTCGAGCCCCACCCGAAATCCCTCCGCGCGAAGTCTCGCGGCGACCTCCTCGCCATAGGCATGGTGCTTCTCCGAAATGGGCAGCACGACCGTCTGAACCGGAGCGAGCCAGACGGGGAAGGCGCCCGCCGAGTGCTCGATGAGCACCGCGACGAACCGTTCGAGCGAGCCGAGAATCGCGCGATGGATGAGGATCGGGCGTTTCCGAGTCCCGTCCTCGGCTGCGTAGTAGAGGTCGAATCGATCAGCCTGGACGAAATCGACCTGAATGGTCGCGCACTGATGGCTCCGGCCAATCGCGTCCTGGACGTGAAAATCGATCTTCGGGCCGTAGAAGGCGCCATCCCCCGGATTTAGCTTGAACGTGGCCTCGGTCGACTCGAGTGCCCTTTCGAGGGCGGCTTCCCCTTGCTGCCACTGCTCGTCCGTACCGATCGATCTCTCGGGTCGCGTCGAGAGCTCGACGCGGATACCCTCGAAACCGAAGTCGCGATAGACCTCGCGGGTCAAATGAATCAGGTCGATGATCTCCGACTCTATCTGGTCGAGCGTGCAATAGATGTGAGCGTCGTCCTGAACGAAGGACCGAACGCGCGTCAGGCCCGAGAGCACGCCGGAGCGCTCGTTCCGGTGGCAGTGTCCGAACTCGGACAGCCTCAGCGGCAGCTCACGATAGGAGCGAAGAGAAGACTCGTAGACCATCGCCGCCCCAGGGCAGTTCATCGGCTTGATACCGTAATCGGTCTCCTCCGACTCGACGAAATACATGTTCTCTTTGTAGTGCTCGAGGTGGCCGCTCCGCGTCCAGACGTCGGTGTTCATGATGAGCGGCGTCTTGATCTCCTGATAGCCGCGGCGGTCGAGCTTCGCTCGCATGTAGTCGACGAGCCCGTTGACGACGCGAAGGCCCTTCGGAAGCCAAAAGACCTGCCCGGGCGCCTCGGGCCGAATCAGGAAGAGATCGAGCTCCTTGCCGAGCTTTCGGTGATCTCGCTTCTTCGCTTCCTCGAGGCGATGCAGGTGCTCCGCGAGGCTCTTCTTGTCGTAGAAAGTCGTCGCATAGATGCGCTGCATCGGCGCGTTCTGCTCGTCGCCCTTCCAATAGGCAGCCGAGCTGCCCAGAACCTTAATCGCCTTGATGACGTCGCTCGACGGCACGTGCGGCCCTTCACAGAAGTCATAGAAGGGCCCCAGACGATAACAGGAAACGACGTCGTCGCCCTTCTCGTCCACGAGCTGTTCCTTGAACGGCTGATTCAGAACTCGGAACTTCTCGATAGCTTCGCTCTTCGGAATCTCCTCGCGCTCGAAAGCCAGCTTGGCCTTGGCGAGCGCCTTCATCCTGTCCTCGATCTTTTGGAGATCCTCGGGCGTGAAGGGCTGCTCGACCACGAAGTCGTAAAAAAAGCCGCCCTCGATGGGAGGACCGATGCCGTACTTCGCATCCGGGAAGAGCTCGGTGACGGCCGCGGCCATCAGGTGGGCGGAGCTATGACGAAAAATCTCGAGGCTCTCCTCGTCCCTGGGCGTGAGGATTTTCACGGCCGCGCTCTGCTTGATTGCGCGGGCGAGGTCGAAGGGCTCACCATCGACGAGAGCAGCGATGGCCTGGCGGGCTAGTCCGGGAGAGATATCCCCCGCGACCTCTCGCGGCGTTACCCCGTCTGGATAGACCTTGGCCGTCCCATCGGGCAGCGTGATCGTGATTTCTCTTTCGCTCACAACAAAAAGCGTCCGTGCCGACCCACCAAGGCCGGGCCCTCACGGACGAGTCGGAAGAACGTGGTAGGCGCGGGCGGATTTGAACCGCCGACTTCTACCGTGTCAAGGTAGCGCTCTCCCCCTGAGCTACGCGCCTAAAATCGACTTCAATCCGGAACGAAGTCTAGCAATGGCCCTTTGTGCTGTCAAGCGAACAAATTCCTAGGACACATAAAGTTAGGGGGAAAGGGAGGATTCGCCATCGATTCGTCGTCCATTGACTTGTAGGAAACGCAGAGGAGATAATGCAAAGAACCGGTCGTTCTCCGGCACAAGACATGGCATCGACACCCAAGCGTAGCCCCGGCCCAACCACTGCATCCGCCGCCATCCCCAACCTGCTCAAAATCCTCAGGAGCCAGAGCGTTTTGGGTCCGGAGGAGGAAGAAGCGGTTCTACGCTTCATGAAGGTCCAGCAGCTCGGCGAAGAGGCCGCCATCCGGCGCCTCGGCAAGATCGGGGAGGACGAGATAACCCAGGCGGTCGCGAGACACGCTCAGCTTCCGTATCTGAAGATCAACCCGCTGGACCTGGACCTCGACGTCGTTACGAGCGCCCTGCCCGCACCCTTCGCCAGGAAACACACGATGTGTGCCGTCTCGAAGACCGGAAAAACCGTCACCCTGGCGATTGCGAACCCTTTCAACCGCACTCCCCTGAGAGACCTCCAGCAGTTCGGAGGGCTGGAGGTCAAGCTCGTCGTAGCCTCTCGATCCGATATCGAGATGGTCAACAAGGGGTTCTACGATCTCAAGAGCTCGCTCCAGGCGGCGGAATCACAGCTCACCGAGGGCCGCGTCACTTCGATCGACGTCACCAACCAGGAGTTCCTTTCCGGCCCGTCGGTCGAGATGGACCCCTCGACGCAGCCGGTGGTCATGGCGCTCGACAACATGCTCAGCCATGCTTTCGAGCAGCGCGCCTCCGACATCCACATGGAGCCGAAGCGCAACATCGCGCTCGTCCGACTGCGGATCGACGGCGTCCTGCACGACGTGCACGTCATCCCCAAGATCGTCTATCAGGCCGTCGTGAGCCGGGTCAAGATGCTCAGTGGGCTGAACATCGCCGAGAAGCGCCGCCCCCAGGATGGGCGGATCAAGCGCAACGAAGCCGGAACAGAAATCGAGATCCGCGTTTCGACGATGCCGACCGTTTTCGGAGAGAAGGCCGTCCTGCGTATCTTCGACCCGGACATCCTTCTCAAATCGATTGAGGAGCTCGGCTTTTCGAGCACGGAGCTTCCCCGCTTCACGCCCTTTCTCGAGAACCGCGAAGGCATCATCCTCGTTACCGGCCCCACCGGCAGCGGCAAGACGACGACGCTCTATTCCGTTCTGAAGCACCTGTCCCGGCCGGAACTCAATATCGTCACGATCGAGGACCCGGTCGAGCTCGTATACGACGACTTCAACCAGGTCCAAATCAAGTCCGACATCGACGTCACCTTCTCGAACGCCATCCGCACCGTGCTCCGCCAGGATCCCGATATCATCATGGTCGGCGAGATTCGCGACGAGCAGACTGCGGAGATGGCGATCCAGGCGGCTCTCACGGGACACCTCGTTTTTTCGACGCTGCACACCAACGACGCACCCTCCGCCATCACGCGACTCCTCGATCTTGGGGCTCCACCGTTCCTCATTACTTCGACGCTCATCGGTGTGCTCGCCCAAAGGCTGGTTCGTAACGTATGCACGAAGTGCGTGGAGGAGTACCGCCCGAGCGAGGAGGACGCGATCGCGCTGAACGGACCCTACGAAAAAATCAAGGACTTCATCTTTCGCCGCGGCAAGGGTTGTATCCACTGCCGGCAAACGGGCTATCACGGACGCGGAGGCATCTTCGAGATCATGCCCGTCTCCCGAAAGATCCGGAAGATGATCATCCAGAGAACCGACGCCCCACAGATCGTGAAGACGGCACGCGACGAAGGCATGCATACTCTCCGCGAGTCCGCGATTCAGAAGCTCGTTCGCGGTGACACGACCGTTTCGGAGGTCATCCGGGTGACGGGCGGGCGTTGAAAAGGCTTCGGGATCAACTCTCCTCGAGTTTCTCACCTTCGAACCGCATCACGACGGTCTCGACGTCCTGCCAGGCGTTGGCCGGAAGTCCCGCTTTGCGGCACGTAGCGGCGAGAAACTGGTAGAGATCCCACCCCTGCTCTTCCGCCACCTGGGGCAGGAGCAGGCCTCGAGCGCTTCCACGCTCCACGATCAGCCCGTGACGGCCGATCTCGACTTCGTCTACTTCGGCAACCTCAACCGCAGGAGTCAGTACCGAAAGGCTGATACGGGTGCGTGAGAGCTCTTGCGCGGTAACGGTCTCGAATCGAGGGTCGTTCTTCGCCGCGGCGGCGACGGCTCGCCGGGTCAGCTCCACGACGTCCACCTCGGAAAGCAAATAGCCGATACAACCCCTCAGTTCGCCATCGACGTAGAGAGACGCGAATACCCCGCCCGACTTCAGACCGATGGGAAGCTCCGATTCTTCGGGCTCGGCCGCCTGGGAGCCGTAGGTCTTCATGAGCTCTGAGCGGGCGAGCAAGACGAGCGCCCTGGCTTGCTCTTCGGTCAGTAGATTCACGACGAGAATGTGGCGGATACGTAGCCCACGACGGCGCGGGTGTCTCCGCTCGTGTCTCCCGAGTCTCCGTAGTCCATTATTCGAGAGACCGAGGCCCCGAGGCGTTTCGACGCACGCATCACCGAAACGATGGGCCCTCCACCGCAGGCGTGGTCGTGGTTTCGGGCAATCAAACTGGCCAGGCCGTCATCGTCGAACCTTTCGAGACATTCCACGACTTCCTTGTCCAGCGCTCGAGCACGTGCGCGCGACTCGTAGTGGGACAGGTCGGAGCTCGCGACGAGAAGGGCCCGTCGCTCGACTCGCGACAGAGCCTCGGGGATGGCGGCTGCCGCGATTTCGATGAGCGTCGGGCTTTGATTGCCCATCATGACGGGCACGATGCGGACATCGGGCAGAAGCGCCTGGAGGAACGGAAGCTGCATCTCCAAACAGTGCTCTTGTCCGTGCACTTCGGGCATGGCCTTGATCTCCGGCGAGGCCTCGATGAGAGCGCGGGCAAGCGGTTCATCGATTGCGACGGGGCCGAGAGGTGTCTCGAACGCTCCGTCAGGATAGACGGCAATCGCGTCGAAAAAAACTTGATGGGATGGTCCGAGAAGAACGACCGTATCGATAACGCGTTCGCGCAGCGAGCGATAGGCAGCTGCGGCCACCGATCCCGAGTACATCAGCCCCGCGTGGGGACAAACGAGGCCAACGGGCTCACCCTCGGCCTCCGACTCGGAATCGAGGCCCAGTAACGTTTCGACCATATCCCGGAGAGCGTCTGGGTCGCCCGGGTACCAGGTGCCGGCGAAGGGGGAGTGACGAATCTCGCTCATCGCTCGGGGAAGGGCTGTGCGTCCATGACGCTCCGCTTGGCACGCGCGTGGCGCTTCAGCCTCATCACTAAAAGATTCACGACAATGCCGATTGCGGCCAGTGAGAGTACGATGACGAGCACGTTCTTGGCGTTCTGATGGAGGAACGTGAGCGCGTAGTCGCCGTAACGTCGAGCGAGCCAAGCTTCTCCGAAATACCGCGCGGAGCGGCCAATCAACACAGCTGTAATGAAACGCGAATAACGAAGTCCGAAGACAGCGGCCGAAAGCACGAAGATCTTGAAAGGTGCTGGAGGAGGGAGCACGGCTGGCACGATGACCGCCAGCGCACCATAGCGCTTGAACAGCCGAAACACGGTATCGACCCTTCCCTCGGAGAATCTGCTCTTCAAGAAGGAATAGCCCTTCCACCGCGCGAGACCGTAGAGCAGGCTGCAGCCAGCCGCCGAGCCCAGCGTCATCATCGTCGCGTAGTAATAGGCTTTGCTCTTGAACTTCGTACCGAAGTAGATGAGTAGGACGTCGTTGACCTCGGGCAGGGACAGGAGCGACGAGTCGAAAAAGGCAATGGCGAAGAGCCCCAAGCCCCCGGTCACGCTGCCGAGACCCTGGACGAACTCTTCGAGAGACGCTGCGATGCCTGTCATGAAATGCCCCGTCAGGACAGGGGCATTATAAAGACTTCCGACGATGGAAGCCTAGCGCAGCCCTCGGAAGAACAGCTTATTCGAGCGTGACGGAAATCCAGAGGAACGCTGACTGGCCTCCGGTCAGGCGCTCGATACGAACGAGAAGGTCGCCGCCCGAAGGAACGCCGGCGAGGAGGCGCTCGAGGTCCGAAACACTCCGGATCGTCTGACGGTCCGCTTCGATAACGATGTCGCCGCGGCGCAAGCCCGCGTCTTCGGCAGGACCACCGGGGTCCACGCCGACGAGCACGACACCGTTGCGAGACGTTGCGTGAAGCTCGCTCGCAAGCTGGTCGGTCAGGGTTTGCCCGCTGATGCCGAGACGGCCCTTCTCTTCCGGGCGGTCCGTGCCACCGCGTCGAAGGTTGGCGTCAACGGTCCGCTTCGCCACCGTGACTCGGGTACTTCTGAGCTCTCCGTCCCGGTAGTAGCGGACGTTCACGGCATCGCCGGGACGCACGTCCGCGACGAGATGCACGAGATGATTGTTCGAATCCACCGGGACGTCGTTGAACTCGACGATGATGTCACCGGCCTGAAGTCCGGCCTTTTTCGCCGGCGAGTCCTCTCCGATCGTCTCCGAGACGAGAGCGCCCTTCTTGCCCTCGACCCCAAATTTGCGAGCGAACTCGGGTGTCAAATTCTGGATGCTGACGCCGAGCCAACCCCTGGTCACGGTGCCTTCGGCTACGAGCTGGTCGTAGATCCTGCCCGTCATGTTCGAGGGAATCGCGAAGCCGATACCCATACTGCCGCCGGAGTTCGAGATGATGTTCGAGTTGATACCGACGACTTCGCCCCTCATATTCACGAGCGGTCCGCCCGAGTTGCCGGGGTTGATGGCGGCATCGGTCTGAATGAAGTCGTCATAATGACCCTGGCCGATCACGCGACCCTTGGCGCTCACGATGCCCGCCGTGACGGTATGACCGAAGCCGAAGGGGTTGCCGATCGCGAGCACCCATTCCCCGACGACGAGCTTCTCGGAGTCTCCGAAAGGCACGAAGGGGAAACTCTCACCGTCCTTGATCCTCAGAACGGAGAGATCGGTGAGGGGGTCCGCGCCGATAACCTCCGCCTGGTAGCGGCTCTCGTCGGCAAACTGTACTTCGATCTCGTCCGCGTCCTCGACCACGTGGTTGTTGGTCACCACGTAGCCACGGGGGTCGACGATGACGCCCGAGCCGAGGCTCCTGCGCTTCCGCTGCGGTTGGTCCTGAAAGAAACGGTCGAAGAACTCATCCAAAGGCCCTCCCGTGGAAGGGTGGGTCTGCGGCCCCGACTGCTCCGTGAAGATGTTCACCACCGCAGGCTTCAAACGCTCCGATACCGCGGCGAAGGCTTTCGACAGCTTGTCGATGTCGGGGAACTCGTCGGTCGTGTCCGCCACGGCCGGGGTCGTTGTCGCCGCGGCGGGGCGGAGCGAGGGACGCTCCTCTGTCTCCTGCCGAGGCGGTTCGGCGAGAGACTGCTCCGAGCTCTTCGGCCCCATGGCTACGGAAGCAGCAACGAAAACGGCCGCAATACCGCTGACTAGGGCCAGCACCCGCGGCCAGCCGCGCGAATCGTTAGGGTTGTTCATGATCCTTGATTCCTCTCCAATTGGTCAATTATAGCAAGCCTGGAACTAGCGATCAGAACCGAAAACTGGCGCCGAAGCTTACCTGATTGGCGTTCAGGTCGAATCGACCGTAGCCCTCGAAATCGTCACCGTGCTCGCCCTGCGCCCAGTGGCGTCGATACTCTCCGAAGGCCGCGATAGATTCGCTGAGCGCGAGCTCCACGCCCGCGCAAACATAGCCGCCGTAGGCGACTCCCCGATCGACGAATAGGTCGACGAAAATATCGAAGGTGTCCAGGTCGACGAACTCGCCCTCTTCCATGTACTCGTAGAAGTAGAAGGCTCCACCACCCCCAGAAAGTGTGCCAATCTTAGTTTGGAATTGAAACGGCTCCAAACCCCGTGGTTTGATGGCGTTGGACAAAACGAAATCAAGCCGCGAAGAAAGGAGCCGAGATGGGAAGTCTGCTACGTTCGGTCAAGAAACGCAAGAAGTCGCGTCGTTTGGGTGAGGTCGAGATGGTGAGGCACGAGGATTACGGGGAACTCGCGCTGGACGCCAAGGTAGAGATGATCCGTTCGTTGGTCCCCCTTGGTCTAATGCACGTTCACGAGTTGCTCGACGACGAAGTGAAGGCGTTGGCGGGAGAGCGATACTCTCGCAAGGACGAGCTGGAGCGCGGTCGCCGTCACGGAAGCAACCCGGGCACGGTAGGGCTTGGCGGCCAGCGGGTACCGATCCGTGTGCCACGGGTTCGGAGCATCGAGGGAGGAGAGATTCCGCTTCGCTGCTACGAGGCGGTGAGCCACGGCGGTGAGGTGAATGATCTTCTGCTGAAACGAGTTCTCTACGGAATCTCTTGTCGCAACTACGAGGCGGCAGCGGAAGCGATTCCGGGCGCCATCGGGCTGTCGAGCTCAACGGTGTCCCGAGGGTTCGTGCAAGCGAGCGCTGCGAAGCTGCGGGAGATGCAGGAACGAGATCTGACCGGCGAGGATGTGGTGGCGCTGTTTCTGGATGGGAAGACATTCGCCGAGGCAACGATGGTCGTGGCTCTGGGCATCACGCTTTGCGGGGAAAACCGCTTCTTGGGCTTCGTGGAGACGGACACGGAGAACGCGCAGGTGTTGACGCCGTTCCTGCGTTCACTGCTCGAGCGGGGACTCGATATCTCCCAGGGTCTGCTGGTGATCATCGACGGCGGCAAGGGTCTCCAAGCGGCAGTCAAGAAGGCATTCCGTAAGCGGGCCCTGATACAACGCTGCCAGTGGCACAAACGTGAAAACGTAGTGAGCTACCTGTCCAAGGGCGAGCAGGCGTCATGGCGCAAGCGGCTCCAGTGGGCCTACAACAGGCCGGAGTACGAAGAGGCCCTCACTGCGCTCGAGCAACTCCACGGTGAGTTAGAAGAGCGGAACCAATCCGCAGCTGGCAGCCTGGAGGAAGGCCTTGAGGAGACGCTGACGTTGCATCGACTCGGCGTACACGCGGTGCTGGGCCGTTCGTTCAAGACGACGAACTGCCTTGAGTCCGTCAATGCTCTCGTCGAGGAACGCTGCGCGAAGGTCGACCACTGGAAGAACTCGAGCCAACGCCAGCGCTGGTTGGCAACGGCGCTCGTAGACATCGAACCGCGCTTGAGGAAGGTGGTGGGCTACCGCCATCTTCCCAAGCTTCGCGAAGCTCTCAAGCGGGAACTGAAGATCGAGGCGAAGACATCAACCGTATCGAAGAAGAAGGTCGCTTAAACGTGAGCCGTGGAGAGTTTCAACTAAGAATGGGCTTGACTCCCACCCCCAACGTAAGGCTGGACGCGATGCTCTCTTCCCGCAGGGAGTAGTCGCAATCCAACGGAGAGTGGAGTCGTTCGCAGGCTCAGGTCCTGGACGACCTCGGTGCCGTCATCACGCACGAAGTCGCGGTACATCGAGAAGACCGTCCGCGAACCGGTCTCCACGCCGATGGCAAGGTCGAGGATCTCCGCGAGGGGGATTCCGGCCTCGACGCCGCCCGTGAGAGCATCGAAGTCACTGGCGCTCGCCGTGAAGGTGAGCGCATTCTCATCCCAAAGTGCGCTCGTGATCCTGGGTGCGAACCGTCCGAGTCGTAGATGCAGGGAGATTGCCGAGTCTTCGGCTCGTAGCTGACCGACGAGAAGGAAGCAGATCGACGCGGAGATAGTGATGACTTTCATGGGAGTCCCCTCTTTCTCGGCGGCAACAAAGAGGAGTGCAGACACCATGCCAAGACTGAAGAAGCGAGCGGCTACCGAAACATCTGCCGCGAGCCCGGCCCAATCGTCCGCATTCGGGCTGCTTCGAAGGAATGAGATGTTGCGGGGCTCCTTCGAAGGACTGCCCACCGCAAAAGTGGGCCGTAGGAGGCCCGAGCGAGGAGCGAGGGCCAGAGCCCTCAGCCCGAGCGCAGGGCGAGGCGGAGCCGAGACCCGAAGCTAGAGCCTTGGGGTGGGTCCCCAAGGCAGTGATGGAGGAGGCGACCGAGCCCTAAGATTGTCCCCTCAGGAGGACAGAGTGTCACGCGAGGATGCGCAGCATCTCGTCGTGAAGGCTGTGATTGGAAGCGACGATCTGCTTCTGGGAGTAGTGGAAGGTGCCACCCGCGAAGTCCGTGACCCTGCCGCCCGCCTCTTGGACGAAGAGTGCCCCCGCGGCCGTGTCCCACGGCCCTAGCTTCTGTTCCCAAAATCCGTCGAAACGGCCCGCCGCCAGGTAGCAAAGGTCGAGCGCGGCGGAGCCATCCCGGCGAATGGCTCGTGACGAGCCCATGAATTTGTTGAACGAGCGGAGGTTGCCCTCGAGATCGTCCTTGAGGTCGTAGGGGAAACCTGTGACAAGGAGTGCCTTATCGAGCGTTTCCGTGCGAGAGACGGCTATTCTTCGGCCGTTCAGAAAAGCGCCCTGGCCATGCTCCGCGGTGAAGAGCTCCTCGCGGACGGGATCGTAGACGACGCCCGCGACCACGCGACCGTCTTCTTCGTAGCCGATGGAGACGGCGAACATGGCGTAGGCGTGTGCGAAGTTGGTGGTGCCGTCGAGCGGATCAACGATGAAGCGTCGTCCGACGTCTGCATCCTGCGCGCCCGACTCCTCGGCCAGGATGGAGACATCGGGCAGACGCCGTTGCAGAATGGAAATGACTTCTTGCTCTGACTCCGTGTCCGCCTGAGTCACGAGGTTCATCTCGCCTTTGTAGGAGATACGAAAGTCGCCGCCGAAGTAGGACCTCAAAATGGCGCCACCGGCGAGGGCAGCCTCGATAGCGACGGAGAGAGGTTTCAAATGCGGTCGCCGTTCGATGGGAGCTTCTTCACCATACGAACTCGAGTTCCTCGATTAGGCTCGAAGTGATAGTCCACCTCGTCCATGAAGTTCTTCATGAAGAAGATTCCGCGGCCGCTGGTGCGGAGAAGGTTCTCTTTGGCAAGCGGGTCGGGGATCTCTACCGGGTCGAACCCCTCGCCCTCGTCCTCGACCGTCACGGCGAACTCCGTCGTCCCGTACTCGAAACGAATAATGACGCGTTTGGAGACGTCGAGCTTGTTCCCGTGGCACACCGCGTTGGTGACGGACTCCCGAATGGCGACGCTCATCCAGTGCGAGGAGTCAGGATCGAACCCGACCTGGCTAGAGAGCGATTCGAAAACCACCTGCACGAGGTCGATCATTTCGAAGCTGCTCTGGATGTCGATCTGGACGCGGTTGCCGCTCGTTTGGTCGGTCCCCATTCCGGCTACAAGGCTACAAGAATCCTTCGCCCGTGACAAGCCCTTGGCTCGCCCAGCGCCGAGCCGCATGCTACCATTCTATGGATGAATCCCCACCCCAAAGTGCAGTTGCGGGGTAGTTTCGAGCCTCCTGGGGACAAGTCGGTGGGCCACCGCCTCGCGCTCATGGCCGCGATCGCCGAGGGGCCCTCGAGGCTAGAGAGATTCCCGCCTGGGCGGGACTGTGGGCGTACGTTAGAGCTCGTGGAGGCGCTCGGCGTTTTGACTCGAGCGGAGGGTGACACGGTGGAGATCGATGGGCGAGGGTTCGAAGCCCTTCGGCCACCCGGAAGAGACCTCGACGCAGGCAACTCCGGGACGACTGCCCGAATCGGCTGTGGTGTGCTGGCGGGCTTGCCTTTCGATACCCGGATCGTCGGTGACGAGAGCCTCTCTCGCCGCCCTTTCGACCGGGTCATGAAGCCCCTCTCCTTGATGGGGGCCTCGTTCGAGTCGTCTTCTGGCCTCCTCCCTCTGCTCGTGCGAGGTGGCCGCGAGCTGCAGGGCGTCAACTACGAGCTCCCGGTTCCGAGCGCGCAGGTGAAAACGGCGATTCTTCTGGCGGGCCTTCGCGCTTCCGGGACGACTCGAGTCACGGAGACGATTCCGTCCCGCAGTCACACGGAGCTCGCGCTCGCCGACTTCGGCGCACCGCCGCTCGTCGAAAGTGGCGTTGTCAGTGTCTCTGGAGGTACCAGGCTAAAGGGCCATCGATTCCGAATTCCCGGTGACTTCTCCTCAGCGGCCTTCTTCATCGGAGCCGCGGCGTTTCTTCCCGGATCCGAGCTCGCCGTAACGAATGTCGGTTTGAACCCCACGCGCGCGGCGCTTTTGGACGTGCTTAAGCGTATGGGAGCAGATATCGAGATAGAGGCGAGCTCGAACCTCCCGTCGAGAGAGCCCGTGGGCACCGTCCGGGTCCGCGGAACGAGCCTCCACGGGGTCGATGTGGAGCCGGACATCGTTCCCTCCCTTATCGACGAGCTGCCCATCCTCTCGGTCGTGGCCGCCTTCGCAGAGGGGGCGACGCGGATCGAGGGCGCTTCGGAGCTCCGGGTCAAGGAGAGCGACCGTCTCGCCGCTATTCTCGAGGGGCTCTCGGCAATCGGCGCCCGGGTCGAATCGCTGGACGACGGATTCGTCGTCCACGGTGGAGCGCCTCTTCATCCGGCCGAGCTGAAGGGGTACGGTGACCACCGCATGGTGATGGCCTGGGCCATCGCTTCCCTCGGCGTCGGTGGAGAATGTAAAATCGACGAGATCGACCCGGTAAAAATTTCCTTTCCGAGCTTCTTCGAAACGCTGGATCGCTTGGTTCACTGATGATGATGACCGCAATCGACACGAGGCGATTCTTCGTCGTTGGCTTCATGGGAGCCGGAAAGACGACGCTCGCGCGTCTGGTCTCGGAGCGCCTCTCGCTTCGTTGCTTCGATCTGGACGCGCTCATCGAGGAGAAGGCGGGCTCGAGCATTCCCGAGCTCTTCTCGCGGCAGGGTGAGGTTGCGTTCCGCGAGCTCGAGAGCGACGTGTTGCGGGATCTTATCGACGCGGGAGCGACCGGCATCATCGCCACCGGCGGCGGCACTTTCGCCATCGAGAGCAATCGAAACTTGATGATGGCTTCTGGAATCACCATCTGGCTCGACGTTCCGGCAGAGAGGCTTTTGGAGAGAGTCGGCGGCGAGCACCGCCCTTTGTGGAGCAGCGAAACCGAAGTTCGAGACCTCCTCGACAAGCGTTGCGCCTCTTACCGGCTCGCGGCCCACCGCCTCGAGCTTCTAAACGACTCGACGGAAGAAGCGGCCGAGCGCCTGTACCAACTCATCATTACTTACCGTGACGTGACATGAAATACCTCGTTCTCAGCGACATTCACTCCAACTACGAAGCCCTGACGGCCGTACTCAGACGCGTGCAGCGCAAGCGTTTCGATCGTGTCGTCGTTCTCGGAGACCTCGTCGGCTATGGTGCCGACCCGAATCGAACGGTCGAGAAGGTACGCCAGCTGAGGAACGCGATCATCATCAGAGGCAACCACGACAAAGTCTGTAGCGGCATCGAAGCCGGGGAGATGTTCAACAAAATCGCTCTCCAGTCCGCCCGCTGGACCGAGGAGAAGCTCTTACCGAGACATCGCAAATGGCTCGCATCGCTGCCCAAGGGACCGGTTCAGGTCAACGAAACCCTGTCTCTCTCTCACGGGACACCGCTCGACGAGGACGCCTATATTTTCGGAGAGATCGAAGCTCTGAACATGTTCCAACACTTCGATACTCGGCTCTGCTTCTTCGGCCACAGCCACTTCCCCGTTCTGTTCGGGCTCGACGAAGACGCGCTCACGACCCACATCCCCTTCACGAGCCGCGATACCTTTCGTGTCAAGTTGCGCCCGAATACCCGCTACCTGATCAACCCCGGTTCGATTGGCCAGCCGCGCGACGGCGACAACCGCGCCAGTTTCGGAATTCTCGACACCAAACACATGACGATGACCATCTGCCGGGTCTCCTACCCATACGAGAAAACGCAGGACAAGATACGGGCAGCCGGCCTGCCAGCTCCGCTCGCGGACAGATTAGCTTTAGGAAGATAAAACTGGGTCTACGCGGATTCGTGTGGGTTGAAAACTGCATTTCTGGGTAATGGCGGAAGGAAAGCCGCCACGATCTTCAGCTTGAGATATTCCTCGTCGCGATAGCCGTAGGCGCGTCGTTGCAGAACGCGGATTTTGTTGTTGACCCCTTCAACTAGGCCGAGACTGACTTTGTTCTCCGGATGACAGTAGGAGGCGATACCATCCCAATGGGACTCAATCATACCGGCGAACTTCTGGTACGGATGCAGGCGTTGCCATTTGAGGCTGTCTTTCCAACGAGTGAAAAAGGCGCGAGCGCCGCGTTCGGTGCGGTAATCCCAGAGTTGCCCGAAGGCCTCCTTCAAAATATAGGCGGTGTTCAGGCGCCGGTTGGCCTGGAGCAACTTTTTGAGTGCGCGGCGACCGTCTAGGCTCAGGTTCTCCCGCCGGGAAAGCAAAGTGTAACGCTGCCCCTTGATGTACGACCGGTCCTTGCCGCTGAGGCGTTTGTACTCACCGCGCCGGACCTCATCGAGGGCCTTTGACAGATGACGCATGATATGAAACTTGTCGAAGATGATCCGCGCATTAGGCGCGTTGTGAATCACCGAGTTCCGGAAGGGCTTCCACATATCCATGGCGGCCAGCTTGATACGGGCGCTTTTCTTTCCGCCCAACGCCTTGAAGAACAAATCGATGTCGGTTTCTTTGCGACCCTCACCGCCCACCCAGATGGGACGCGCCCGCTCCAGGTCGCTGACAATGACGCGATAGTTATGTCCCTTGCGGATGGAGATCTCATCGACACCGATGGCCCGAGGCGCCGGTAGCCCCGCCCGGTCGACCTGCTCTTGCATGTAGAGCGTATCCAGAGCCTTCACCGTACCGTGGTGCAGACGTTCCATCTCGGCCACCGCCTTGTTCGCCAGCCAGTCTAGGTGTTCTACATGCACACCGCCGCACCCAGAACAGTTGACGCGCCAACGCTCGTATTCCAGATAGATCCGCCAGCCTGCCAACGACAGGTCGCGGACCCGGCACACTTGCTTGTCATAGCGCCCCCGGCACCGTTGCCCACAGTAAGAGCACACAGCTGTTTTTTTCGCCTCTTGAGCTGGATGACGCGGGCGTATCGGTCACCGAATAGACCCTTCAATCCGGCACCAACCACGAAACCTGGCAGCGCAAACAGCGAGCGGATCGACTGGGAATTTTTCACTCGGTTAGCCTATCCTAAAAATGGACCACTTTTCAGCACCTGATGAAGTACTCGATACCTTTTCCACACAATGAGTTACACTGTTTTTCCGTCAGAACTTACCCACACGAATCCGCGTTAACCCATAAAACTTTTGAAGCCCTCGATGCGGCGGGCGGGGGCCGGCACCGAGGACTTTGAGTTGGTAGGACTTGTGCTTTTTCTTGTGGGGGAACTATTCGTTGACAGCGCGGTTGATTGCTCGGCGCAGACCGTGCTCACCGTCTCCACGTCCCTCTTCCGAGGGCGTGGTTCCGAACCGCAGCACGAAGCGACCCCCCGTGGAAAGCGAGAGGTTGTCGATGAGCCTACGCGTCAAATCCTGCCACCGCCAGCTGCGCCTCCTTCCCAGAACGGTCCGGAGAGACTTCCGGAGTTCCGAGTCGGCAGCGGAGTACGAGACCTCGCCTTCAGCGGCACGAATGCCGATGTGGAAGCGGATTTTGAAAGTGTGCCAATCTTAGTTGGGAATTGAAACGGCTCCAAACCCCGTGGTTTGATGGCGTTGGACAAAACAAAATCAAGCCGCGAAGAAAGGAGCCGAGATGGGAAGTCTGCTACGTTCGGTCAAGAAACGCAAGAAGTCGCGTCGTTTGGGTGAGGTCGAGATGGTGAGGCACGAGGATTACGGGGAACTCGCGCTGGACGCCAAGGTAGAGATGATCCGTTCGTTGGTCCCCCTTGGTCTAATGCACGTTCACGAGTTGCTCGACGACGAAGTGAAGGCGTTGGCGGGAGAGCGATACTCTCGCAAGGACGAGCTGGAGCGCGGTCGCCGTCACGGAAGCAACCCGGGCACGGTAGGGCTTGGCGGCCAGCGGGTACCGATCCGTGTGCCACGGGTTCGGAGCATCGAGGGAGGAGAGATTCCGCTTCGCTGCTACGAGGCGGTGAGCCACGGCGGTGAGGTGAATGATCTTCTGCTGAAACGAGTTCTCTACGGAATCTCTTGTCGCAACTACGAGGCGGCAGCGGAAGCGATTCCGGGCGCCATCGGGCTGTCGAGCTCAACGGTGTCCCGAGGGTTCGTGCAAGCGAGCGCTGCGAAGCTGCGGGAGATGCAGGAACGGGATCTGACCGGCGAGGATGTGGTGGCGCTGTTTCTGGATGGGAAGACATTCGCCGAGGCAACGATGGTCGTGGCTCTGGGCATCACGCTTTGCGGGGAAAACCGCTTCTTGGGCTTCGTGGAGACGGACACGGAGAACGCGCAGGTGTTGACGCCGTTCCTGCGTTCACTGCTCGAGCGGGGACTCGATATCTCCCAGGGTCTGCTGGTGATCATCGACGGCGGCAAGGGTCTCCAAGCGGCAGTCAAGAAGGCATTCCGTAAGCGGGCCCTGATACAACGCTGCCAGTGGCACAAACGTGAAAACGTAGTGAGCTACCTGTCCAAGGGCGAGCAGGCGTCATGGCGCAAGCGACTCCAGTGGGCCTACAACAGGCCGGAGTACGAAGAGGCCCTCACTGCGCTCGAGCAACTCCACGGTGAGTTAGAAGAGCGGAACCAATCCGCAGCTGGCAGCCTGGAGGAAGGCCTTGAGGAGACGCTGACGTTGCATCGACTCGGCGTACACGCGGTGCTGGGCCGTTCGTTCAAGACGACGAACTGCCTTGAGTCCGTCAATGCTCTCGTCGAGGAACGCTGCGCGAAGGTCGACCACTGGAAGAACTCGAGCCAACGCCAGCGCTGGTTGGCAACGGCGCTCGTAGACATCGAACCGCGCTTGAGGAAGGTGGTGGGCTACCGCCATCTTCCCAAGCTTCGCGAAGCTCTCAAGCGGGAACTGAAGATCGAGGCGAAGACATCAACCGTATCGAAGAAGAAGGTCGCTTAAACGTGAGCCGTGGAGAGTTTCAACTAAGAATGGGCTTGACTCCGGATTTTCCCTACGCGCTCCGAACCACGGTAAATGCCGATTCCGAATTCCTGCGTGTCGAGCAATACCATCGCCATTTTCGCTGACTCTTTTTTTTGGGGCCTCGGCATCTCAGGTCCCATTCAGAGTTACTGTTTCTGGGGTTGTGTCGCTCAGGTAAAGCAAGATACATGCCCAACAGCGGTTCAAAGCCCATACACGATAGCGGGTGGCTTACTCACAAACCGCTAGGGATTGGGGTGTTAGACAGGTGCGGCCGCATCGCATTGAAAAGCTAAGGGCCGGCGACAAAATAAGTTCCCGTTTTCAAGACGGTCGGATGGTGTAGTTCCATTTGGGTGGAGTCTGGTCCTTTGTAACGGAAAGCGCCTGCATCCGCTCGTCAGTGATTTTGACGCCCTTCGGATAACGACGCCGGATAAGGTGTGCGCGTACTCGCAAACCGGAAGAGGTGGTGGTCGTGCGGATGTATTTGAGGATGGTTTCGTAGCTGTCGAGAGGCCTGCCCGCCCAGTTCTTGCTGACCTCGCTGAACAGACGGTGCTCCACTGGATTCCACTTGGATGTACCGGACGGATAGTGGGCTATGGTGATAGCGATGTCGTGGCGATTGCAAATCCGCGTTTGAAGCCCGTGCTTCCAACCCCGACACCGATAGCCATCGCTGCCCCCGGCGTCTGCCAATATCGCGAGGTCACGGGCTGCAGGATAGCGTCGCCGTCCTTCCGTTCGCCACCACTTCTCGATGGCATTCACGGCGAAGTCCGGGGTGTTGTACGAGGTACCAATGAACACTGTCCCGCGGTTCGCGAGCAGATCGTAGACGCCGTAGGGGATTGCGATGCCGTTCGATTCGGAACGGAAGTCATGGCCTTTGACGAGAGTCGGCTCGCGGTTCCAGGCCTGCCCGCCGTTTTTGAATAATCCCACCAGCTCCCGTTTCTTCGTGTCTACGCTGATGATGGGATGACCAGCTGCGGCAAAACGCGCGCGCAGTTCGGCGATACACGCGAATTGGGTATCGCGATCTTCGGACGTGGCACCGCACAGCTTCTTGTGGTTCACCCGCAACGAGAAGCCGAGCTGTTTGAGCAGTCGACCGACGGTTTTGCTGCTGACGTTCACACCGAGGCTTCTTAGCTCGCAAGCAATCTTGTCGGTGGTCCGCCGCGTCCATTTCACTCCCGTCATCGGATCGCCCGCGGTGTCGTGCTTCATGAGTTCTTCGATCTTGGCGATGACTTCTGGCTTTTTTTTGCACGGCGCGCCGTCCGCCACCCTTTCGCCGAACTCCGTCGAGCTCAACATCTCTCATTAGCAATTCCCTACGACCTCTGGCTACCGTGCTCGGACCCATCCCGAGCAGTTCGGCAATCTGTTGGTCGCCACCGTGACCGAGCTTCATGGCCTCGACTCCCGCGTAGAGACGGCGCTGCTTTTCATCGAGCAGGCTGTAGAAAAGAACGATCGCAGCCTTCAACTCCACGGGGAGCACGCGGACTCCCCCGACCCAGCCCAACGTGGAAGGTGACGCCTCATGTACCTGGCGGGCCGAGAGCTGTTGCTTGCGCGTGCTCACATCGGTGGCCAGATACAGATATCGGCCGAACACCTGCTCGCGCGCCAATCTTTTCTCTCAGACCAGTTTCAACAGAGGAGCCTTGACGTCAACCTGCACCACGTCCTCGAGCTCGTCGACGTAGTAGCCTGCCTCACAGGCCGCGACCAACGCTTTTACCGTCGCAAGCAACGTCCCGTACTTCGAGAACCACACTGAGCGCAACGACCAAAGACCTTTTCGATCGAACTGGGCGATCTCGTCCAACGTGTAGTAGCTACCACGGTGGGAGTAGCTTGTCCGATACGCCAACTCATTGAGCTTTCGGAAGACGGTCGAGTCCACATCGGTACCCAACACTGCCTTCAAATCATCGAGGGTAGCTATTTTGTGCTTCCTCAACAGGCGGTCGAGATCTTCAGACTGATAGCTCGTAGGTCTCATAATAGGAGAAGTGCTCCTTGATAGGCGTAATCCTCCTACAATGAGGACCGTTTGTCAAACACGCGCTGGTTGCTGAAGACCTACAAATGTTCCGTTTCTAGGGAGCTTGCCAGGCTCTCGTGATGCCAGACGATATCGCGATCACGACCTGAAACAGGAAGAGTGTGCTCAAAACTAGACAGTTATTTTGTCGGCGGCCCTAAAGCCGAGTGTCACATTTTACGTAGTAAAAACCCCACGTTCCGTTGAGGGCTTCACCCCTCGGGATGTGTAACTGGCTATGAAATTGGCACTAAGACGACCCGAAGACTGCGCGGGCAATTCCCCACACAGTAGATGCCGAACTTCGCCAATCTACCACACCCACCTTACGTCCGCGTGGCGCCCACTGCAGCGGATCCGAGGGGCCGAACAGGGCCACGCTCGCGGCACCCGAGGCGGCCGCGAGGTGGCTGATGCCAGAGTCATTGCCTATATAGCCATAGGCGTGGGAGAGAACCGCGCCGAGCACCCGCAGGTCCAGTTGCCGCGCTACGGGTGACGGCACCGTCGCCTCGAGCCGCGAGACGCTTTCCCCGTCGGCCTCACCCGCGATCCAGACAAGCCCCAACCCGGCCGCCAGCACCAATTCCGCGAGCCCTCGGAACCGTTGCTCAGGCCAGTTCTTTTTGGGACTTCCGCTGCCGGGGTGAAGGGCGACGAAGCGGTGCGGTCCGAGTCCCTGGCTCGCGATCCACTCGTCCCCCCGCGCAGAGGTTTCGGCCGAAAACCCGATAACCGGGGGAGGCGCCGGGCCGTCGATTCCGAACGGGGACAGGGTTCCTAGCAGGTGGTCGCTCGCGTGAACGCCTTTCGGGGGGAGCGGCGGCGCCTCGAGGCTCGCGATGCAGGCAGCAAGGATGGCCTCCCTCAACTGGGTGTGTCTGGTCCAGGCGACGACGATGTCGAAGGAGGAAACGACTCGCGGCAGATCCTCTCGGAAGGGTCCTCGGTCGAGCGAGTAGACCCTGGATGCGTAGCGGTCGCTTCTCGCTAGCTGGACGTAGGGCTCGGCGCCGACCAGTGCGAGGTGGCCATCCGGACCAGCCTCGCGCCGCAACGCCGCAAGTGCAGGCAGGGCGACGATGGTATCGCCCAGTGCTCCGGCCCGAACGGCGAGGATGCGGGCACCTTTCAAGGGTGCTAGACTAACGTCTGCGCCGCGCATCCATCCAAAAGAGGAGAATCAGAATGAAGCGAATCCTCGTCGCCACCCTATGCGCTGCCGTGCTCGTCGCTCCAAGCGCCTTCGCGCAAGAGAACCCCGAAGTGGAACAAGCGAAGCGGCTGTATCGCAACGGCAACTATCGAGGGACCGTCGAAGCCTTGGCGAGCCTCGTGGACATGGATCCGACTCGCGCCGACGCGCTCTATCTCGTGGGCTACAGCCATCTGATGCTACGCGAGTACGCGCAGTCGGTCGAGGCATTCAGCCAGGCCTTCCAGGCGGATCCCACTTTCGATCCGAGAACAATCTACCATCCAGAAAGGCGAGACGAGCCGCCCGCAGAACCGATGTAGTCCGGATCGACTACTTTCGCGCGACGAGCTCGTACTGCTCCTGGTACATGTTGTGGTCGGAGCGTACGTAGACGTCGTGCTTCAAAATCGACTTGAGCTCCTCGATGACGGGAGCTTCCTTGCCCTTCAGCGCCCGTGCGACTTCCGGGTGTACCCGGAGCATGATCCCCTTAGGGTAGTCCTGCATGGTCTTGCGAACCTGGTCGACGATCTCGTAGGCGACGGTGGTCGGCGACTTCACCCAAGAGCTCCCCTGACACAGCGGACAGGGTCGACATAGCACGCGCTCGAGCGAGCGTTTTACCCGCTTGCGGGTCAGAACGACGAGTCCGAACTCGTTGATCTGGACACTCTTCGTGGGAGAACGGTCTTGCTTGAGCGCCTGCTCGAGTACGAAAAAGACCTTCATCTGGTTGCGACGTTCTTCCATGTCGATGAAGTCGATGACGAGGATACCGCCGAGATCGCGCAGGCGAATCTGGTGCACGATCTCCTGAACGGCCTCCAGATTGATGCGCGTGATCGTATCTTCGAGGCGCTTCTCGCCCGTGTAACGTCCCGTGTTCACGTCGATGGCTACCAGGGCTTCCGTCTGGTTGATGACGATATACCCGCCCGACTTGAGCCAGACTTTGCTGCGAAGCGCCTTGTCGATCTCCGACTGGACGCCGTACTCGTCCAAAATCGGATAGTTCCTCGAGTAGTACTTCACACGATGCAACATCTGAGGCTGAATCTGCCTCACGTAGTTCAGCACCTGATCGAAGAGGTCTTCAGAGTTGATGCGGATCGCCGAATACTCCGGCGAGAGGACGTCCCGGATGTATTTGAACACCAATCCGAGGTCCCGATGGATCAAAGCGGGCGCCTTGGTCATCTCGGCGCGCTGGCGGATCTCCTCCCACTTGTTCTCCAGATAGCGCAGATCGGCGGAAATGGCCTCGTCTTCTTTGCCATCGGCCGCGGTTCGTACGATATAGCCGCCGCCTTTCTGCTTGGAGCTCTGGATGAGGCGCCTGAGACGCCCGCGCTCCTCGGCCGATTCGATCTTGCGCGAGACCCCGATGTGCTCCACGGTGGGCATATAGACCAGGAGCCTCCCCGGCAAGCTCACATAGGCGGTAATGCGGGCGCCCTTGGTCCCAAGTGGCTCTTTGGCCACTTGAACGAGAACTTCCTGTCCCTGCTTCAAGAGTTGGTCGATGGACTGGCTCGAGCTTCGGGCGGCACGGATCTCCCGTTCCGTCTCGACGATCTTCGCCTCTTCCTCCGTAAGGTAATCCTCGTCCTCGATGACATCGGACACGTAGAGAAAGCCATCCCGTTCCAGTCCGATGTCAACGAAAGCGGACTGCATGCCGGGCAGCACCCGGTTCACTCTTCCCTTGTAGATGTTTCCGACGACGCCGCGGCTGCGCTCTCGCTCGAAAGCGACTTCCGACACCACGCCGTCCTCGACGATCGCCAGGCGCGTCTGAAGCGCGCTATGGCCAATTATCATTTCCTTGGACATAAGCCTCGTTCCGGAAAACGGGCCCAGGGGTCCGGATGGAGTTATCTCGAGGGTCGCGGACTTCTGAAAGGGGTCTTCGATGATCTCCTAGTTCTTATGGTTGCCCAAACGATAGTGAAGTCCTGCAGAAGCGACTCGCTCAGCCCAGCGCGCCACGCGGGCCGAACCCGTCTGGCTCAAAGCCTGAGAAGCCCCTCGCTGATTTTCCTCCAGCCGGCCCACCATGCGGGCTCAGCCTCCTACTTAATTTCCGAACATTCCTCAAAAGGGGCCGAGTCATCGGCCCAAAATCCTCGTGACAACTCTAACACAGGCTGCAAGTCCTTTGCTCAGTTGACGAACCGGCGCATCCGCACGTTCAGAATAAGGCCGAAACCGACCATCGTTGCCAGCATCGAGGAACCGCCATAGCTCATGAGTGGCAGGGGGAACCCCTTGATCGGCACGAGTCCAGCCACCATGGCTAGATTGTAGACGGTCTGGAAAACGAACATCGCCAAAACCCCGAACACGAGGTAAGCCCCCAGCCGGTCGCGGGCGCGCCTGGCGGTCTCTATGCAGCGCAGCGTCAGCATCAAGTAGAGAAGGATGACGGTCGCGACGCCTACGAAGCCGAACTCTTCGCCCACGACTGCAAAGACGAAATCTGTGTGGGGCGCGGGCAGAAACTGGAGTTGGCTCTGGCTGCCCTCGAGCCAACCCTTGCCCACGAACCCTCCGGACCCGACGGCAATCGTCGATTGAATGCTCTGATAGCCCGCGCCTCGCGGGTCGCGACCGGGATCGAGGAAGGCGTAGACCCTTTCCTTCTGGTAGTCCTTGAGGACGAAACTCCAGGCGAAAGGTAGGGCCAGCACGATCACCACGGCAGCGAGCACGAGTAGTCGGCGCCTTACTCCGGCCAGAAGCGCCATCGCGCAATAGACGACGCCGAGCGTCGCTGCCGTACCCAAGTCCGGCTGCAGCGCGATGAGAACGATCGGGATGCCTGCGAACAAGCCAGTGATCAAGACCTCGGATGTTCCGAGGTGATCCTGGCGCACCGCGTCGAAGTACTTCGCCAAGAAGACGACCACTCCGATCTTGGCCAGCTCGCCAGGCTGGAGGGTACCGAATCCGAGATCCAGCCAGCGGTTGGTACCGGCCCGAAGCTCGCCGAAGATGACGAGATAGATCAAGAGCCCGACGACAAGAATGTAGATGACCTCGGCCCGGTCGACGATGCTGTGATAGTCGAACAGCGTCACGAGAGCCAGAAGTGCCATTCCCATGATCAAACGCACAATTTGCGCCTGATAAACATCCGGCGTCGGTCCCGCCTGGGTCGCGCTATAGATTACGAGCAGGCCGAAGCCCGAGGCGACGACGAGCCCGCTGATGACGAGCCAGTCAAGGGAGCGCCATTGTCGTCTTTCGACCACGATCCTCTTTCTTCTCCTGTCGTCCGTCGAAGTAAGCCTGAAGAATCTTCCGCGCGAGAGGCGCCGCAACCGCTCCGCCCCCGCCGCCATGCTCAACGAGCACCGCGATGGCGATCTCCGGGTTCACGCGCGGCCCGTATCCGATGAACCAGGCGTGATTCCGAAGGTGCTCGGGCCGCTTGGCATCCGTGGACTCGGCGATTCGAGTACGCGAAGCCACTTGTGCGGTTCCTGTCTTGCCGGCAACTAAGAAGCCTTTCACGCGAGCCCTTCCGGCAGTGCCCACCCCATTGACGGCCTGGAACATACCTTCTTGGAGCGCTCGCCACGTCTCGGCGCGAAGGCCGACTTGACGCGTGGGCGGCGCGATCGCGCCGGCGGGAAAGGACTCCGGCACGCCGCCCGATGGAAGTCGGCGAAGGAAGAGCTTGGGACGGTGGATATCGCCCGAGCTTCCCACCGTCGCCGCGAGCTGCGCCATCTGCAGGGCCGTCACGAGAACGGATCCTTGCCCGACGGCAACCGATACGGTCTCACCCGCGTACCAAGGTGCGTTGCGGGCCCTTTTTTTCCAGGCCGGATCGGGAACGAGGCCTGAAACCTCGTGGGGCAGGTCGATACCGGTCGGAGCACCGAGTCCGAACATCTTGCCGTAGCGGGCGAGCGACTCGATCTGGAGCTTGGCCCCTAGCTGAAAGAAGTAGCTGTTGCACGATTGGGCGAGGGCCTGAATCAGATTCACGGACCCGTGACCCGATGCCCGGGCGCAGTGAAATACGTTGCCGTACAGGCGCACCGCGCCCGAACAGTGCATCTCCGTATCTGGCGTGACGAGCTCCTGCTCGAGCGCCGCGGCGGCGACGACGATCTTGAAAGTCGAACCCGGAGCGTAGCGACCCTGGATCGCGCGATTGGACAGAGGATGTTTCTCGTCATTCACGAGCGACAGCCATTGGTTGCGATCGAATCGGCCCGAAAAGCTGTTCGGGTCATAAGCTGGAAAGCTGCCGAGGACGAGGACCTGTCCGTTGCGTGGATCGAGAGCGACGACCGTGCCGGCATCGTCGCCGAAAGCCTCTTCCGCCACCTGCTGCAGGTCCATGTCGATCGAGATCTGCAACGACTCGCCCCAGATCGGCGGGACCTGTTCCAGGATTCGCTCGCGCCGCCCGTGACTATTGACGACGAAACGCTGTACACCGTTCCGGCCCATGATGAACTGGTTGTAGACCCGCTCGATCCCCGCCTGCCCCACGCAATCGTTGCGCTCCGCGCCCTCGAAGGCCTGCTGGTCGAGTTGCTCCTCGGTGATGCGGCCAACGTAGCCGACGACGTGGGAGGCGCCCGCCCCGTTGGGGTAGAAACGCCTCGGTACGAACTGAATGTGCGCCCCAGGAAGTTCGAGCTGCCGCGATTCGATGCGTGCGACCTCTTCCAGAAGCAACTCCTCCTTGATCAGCGCAGGGCCCAGCCGCGCTTGCTCGAGGTAGTCGTCGACGTCCGCTTCCTCTTCCGACAGGTCAGCCAGGTCTCCGATCGAAAGGAGCGTGCCCAGGTGTTCGCCTTCGAGTGTGAGGTTGAAGGACGGCCGGTTCTCCGCCACGATCCGGCCGTCCCGATCGAGAATGAGACCTCTCGGTGCGGTTTCGGGCACCAGGCGCACGTGGTTGGCCCGCGCCAACTCGTCGTAGGCGGTCGAGCGCACGACCTGAAGCTGCCAGTAGCGCAAGATCAGACCCGCGAAGAGCAGAATTACCAATCCGCGCCACCATCCGAGACGCGATCGGAGCGGTCTGAGATCTTCGTAAACGTTCACGGATATCGATGAATTCGGACTTGGTTCGGCATTTTCAGCCCATCTCGCGGTGCTCGCCCCGCTCGAGCAACTTGACCAACAGAATACCAGCGAAAGCGTTTCCGAGACAGAGGTACAAGGGGGCCGCACCCTCACCAATCACCCGCGGAAGCTCGGCGATCCGACCGACTCCCGCCAGAATCGCGCTGTCAGCCAGCGTCGCCACGGCGAAGAACAGCAGGCGGGTTGACCAGCCGCGGATGATGAGGTTGTGCCCCGCGACGCCGGCAAGATAGCCAATGGACGTCTTTGCGATGCCGTTGAAGCCCAGCAATCCGCCCGAAAAGGCGTCTTGCAGCAGTCCGCCCCCGAGTCCCGTCATCATGCCCACCATCCGCCCTCGCATCAATCCGAATCCCACGGCAAGAACGGTGAAGAGATCGAGATAAGAGATCAGAAACGTGAAGTAGCGGCCGAGGACCGTCTGGACGATGAACGCGACCAGAATGCAGATGAAGACGCCGGCAAACCTCACGAGCTTTCTTGGGCGTCGACGCGATCGATGATCTCGATTTCACCAACCGCGGGAAGAACGAATACCTCTTCGAGTCGCTCGAGGCTCGCGGCAGGCTCGACGGTGATGAGCTTGAAGAGCCTCGGTCCGTTTCGCACCGATGCCACCCGCCCTATGGCGATGCCCTTGTGATAGATGCCATCCATGCCCGAGGTAAGGATGACCTCCCCTTCAACGACATCCTCGAGGTTGCTAACGTAGTTCAAGGTGAGGCCGGTGGCGCTCAACTGCTCCCCACTTCCCGCGACGATTCCTCGGAGGCGCGTACGCGAAAGAAGCGCTCCCACCGAACAGTCGCGATCGGTCAAAAGCTGAATCTGGGCTACCTCGGCGCCGACGGAGATCACACGCCCGACGAGACCTCCCGCCGCCACGACCGGTGCGTTCAGCTCAACGCCCTGCTCCGCGCCGCGGTTGACCGTTATCGTCCGAAACCAGGTGCTGGCATCGAGCCCGATGACCTCGGCGACGATCGGCTCGTAGGGCAGTTTCTCTGCAAGTTGAAGGACTCCACTCAAACGGCGATAGCTCGCGACGACGTCACGCTCGAACCACAGAGCCTGCTCGAGGCGTGCGACATCTTCCCTTAGCCGTTCGTTCTCCCCGCGTACGCCCCGGAGATCGACGTATCGGTACCATGTCGAGCGAGTACTGCCAATGGCAGCCTCGGCGCCCCGCTGAAGCGGCGAGAAAAGCACGACGAAAAATGATCTCAGAGCCGACTCTCCGCGCTTGTTCGTGACCTGCGAGGACAGGAGAAGCACCTGCGCCACGAGGACGAGGACGAAGACGAAGTGTCCGCGTCGGGTTCCGAGCGACGTATTCACCGTGGAAGCCATTTTGGAAGTCTGGTTGCTGGCGAAAAAACTCAGTCGAGACAGAGCTTCCGTAGGAGCTTCAGGTCCTCCAACATCCGCCCCGCGCCGAGTACGACGGACGACAACGGGTCTTCGCCCACGGATACGGGAAGGCCGGTCTCTTCTCGGAGTCTCTTGTCGAAGTTCTTCAAGAGCGCGCCGCCACCAGTGAGCACGATGCCGCGATCGACGATGTCCGCCGACAACTCGGGCGGCGTCCGCTCGAGAGCGACCCGGACGGCGTTCAGTAGAATGGCCACCGTCTCCTCGAGAGCCTCGCGAATCTCTTCGTCCGTGACGACGAGAGTTTTCGGGATGCCCTCGATGAGATTCCGGCCCTTGATCTCCATCGTCATGGGCTTGTCGAGCGGATAGGCCGAGCCGATCTCCATCTTGACCTGTTCCGCGGTTCGCTCCCCGATCAAGAGGTTGTACTTTTTGCGGAGGTACTTGATGATGGCTTCGTCCATCTCGTTTCCGGCAACGCGCACCGAACTGCTATAGACGATACCGGCCATCGAGATGACGGCTATATCCGTGGTTCCTCCGCCGATGTCGACGACCATGTTGCCCGACGGCTCGGTCACCGGAAGACCTGCGCCGATGGCCGCTGCCATCGCTTGATCCACCAGGAAGACTTCGCTCGCCTTGGCCCTCAGCGCGCTGTCCTTGACCGCGCGTTTCTCCACTTGCGTGATCTCCGAAGGGATGCCGATCACGATTCGCGGCGCCACCCATACCTTGCGGTTGTGCGCCTTCTGGATGAAGTGGGCCAGCATCTTCTCGGTGACTTCGAAGTCCGCGATGACACCGTCTTTCATGGGGCGGATTGCCGTGATCTTGCCGGGAGTGCGGCCAAGCATTTCCTTGGCTTCCTTGCCGACCGCTTCCACTTTGGTCGTTACGTCATTGATGACCACGATGGAGGGTTCCGAAACGACGATCCCCTTGCCCTTCGCGAAGACGAGGGTATTCGCCGTGCCGAGATCGATGGCTAGCTCGTTGGAAAAAACGGTGAAAACAGAACGGAAGTTCATTCGGTTTGAGCTCGAATCAGTGAAGTTGGAAATCAATGTTGTTCGACTGGTTACGATCAGCTTGCAAGGCAGATCGCATCTTTGCCTTGTTCTTTGACACTATACATTGCCTGGTCGGCTTTTTGCGTAAGATCTTGTGGGCTTTGGCCTTGGTCCGGGTAGAGACTGACGCCGAAACTCGCCGAGAGTCGTCCTTCCAGCCCATAGTCCGTGAGAAACACGTGGGACTTCAGCGAGGCGCGGATCCGTTCGGCGACGGCGAGCGCTCCCTCCGAGTCTGTGTCGGGCAAGACGACGACGAACTCGTCTCCACCGTACCGACTGACGACGTCTCCCTCCCTTACGGCCTCCTTGATGAGGACGCCGACCTCGTAGAGGGTTCGACTGCCGCTCAAGTGCCCGAATCTATCGTTGATCGATTTGAAACCGTCCAAATCGAGAAACAGCACGGCGAGCCCATTTCCCATCTTCTTGGCGCGCGCGATGGCGTCTTCGAGGAAGCGATTCAGATATCTCGAGTTGTAGAGCTTCGTCAGGTCGTCGGTCACCGCGAGCCGCTCCGTCTTTTGAAACAGGATCGCGTTCTCAAGGGCAATGGCGGCCGGTTCCACGAGCGTCATGAGTAGGCTCATGTCCTTCTTCGTGAACCGACTCCCGGAGGTGCGATTCATGATCTCCACGACGCCGATGGTCCTGCCTCGCGAGATCAAGGGGGCACACAATATGGATCGGGTTTGAAAGTGGGTCAGGTCGTCGAAGCGGCCCTGGAATCGGCGGTCACTTCGTACGTCGTTCACGACGAGGGGCTCGCCTGCCTCCGCCACCCAGCCCGCGATGCCCTCGCCGATCTTGATGCGAGTCTCGCTGAGATCGGCGCTCTTCTCGCCGAGAGCCATTTCGAAGGTGAGCTCGTCGCTCTCCTCGTCGACGAGTAGAATCGACCAGGCTTCTGAGGGAATGAGCTCCTGAATCTGAGACATGATCACGTTGAGCACGCGACGAGGCTCAAGGAGGGAGTTGGCCGTCGAGACGATATCCTCGAGCACCTGCAGTTCACGCGAGGTCTCTCTCAAACGGCGCGAGAGCTTGGTCGCCTTGCGGCTGGCTTCGAGATGTCGCCGGGCGTCCTTGACGAGAGAGCACAGCACTCCCTTCCTGGGAACGTCGTTCAAGTGCAGGACGTAGACGGAGCGCGGGTCGGCCTCCCCACCTCCAAACGCGATGAGGGGAACGTCCGGATAGCTCTTGCGCAATCGGCGGACTAGACCGTTGTCGCTGACTTTGGATTGCTCGACGATGATGGCGTCGTAGGAGACGTCGCCCGCCCAGTCCGATTTGGAGACGTGCTCAGAGTCGAAGCGCGCGAGCTCGACATCATCCGCGGCGCTCAACGAGGCAAAAGCTCGGGTCAGCTTCGAGGATTGGTTGAACAGCGCGAGACGGAGCCGGCGGGAACGTTTGGCTCCTTTTTTCTTGGCAACTTTTCTCTGCGTGCGCGTGTGACGTTGCCCGGAAGCCGGGAGCTCTCTCACTACCTGTGCCGCCCCAATCTCCGTCGCTTCTTCGATTCGAACGACATTAGTGTCCCGTCTCGGAAGTCATGTTGCATTCGAGGGCCGATGCATCCCGCCTCGGCCCTCTCGATGCTAACATCACTTCCGAAACGAGACACTAGTCGGTTCCAATCTCGGCGTAAACGGTCTTTTCCGAGCCCCCCCCACCGTCTCGCTTGCGCGCTTTCACGACCACGGGATGCCGACCCGCCTCCCGAACCTGGAAATAGTAAGTGAACGATCCGTCCCCTTTGAGCTGGATTCGGTCGTCGCCCATGCCGTAATCGACGGTCACGACGACCCCCAAGTTGGTCGAGCCCTTCACGGTCACGATTCCGTCCAGAGACACCGTTGGTTTGAAGACGGTCAGCTGGGGCGGATTCTCGTTCCTGGCATCGACGCGAGATGACACCGTGAATTTGGCGAACTCGCTCGGGGCTCCTCGCCGGTTGTTGGAATCGATGGCCGTGACCTGCCAGTAGTAGGTTCCGGGTGTCAGCCCCTTGTGAAGGATCGACACGTTGGGAACGGTGCTCTCGAGAAGCGGATCTCGAAAGTAGGGTGACCGGTCGAGCTCGACGTGATATTTGCGAGCTCCGCCGACCGAGCGCCATCGGAACTCGGTGCTCGCAGTCACCGCGACGACGGAGTGATTGGCGGGTGTCTCGATGACGGGCACGTCGGGGAGCTCGATGATATTCGAGAATCTGCTGTCGGCGGTCACGTCGACGGCCTGAGCGGAAGACAGGCTGATGGACTGTCCACCGGAGCGGACGTCCGAACCACCATTGAAAACGGTGAAGCCGGATACCCGACTGGAGCTGTCGAAGCTCACGTCCGCCGACGTATCCTCCTCGAACGTCGCCTCCGAGGTCGGCGTCGCGAGATCGGAGCGCGAGCCTGTGACGCCTCCCCGAGGCGTCTTCAGGTTCACCTGACCGGCGGTCAGTTTCACGGCGACCAGCTTGGCCTTGGTATGTGGGTCCTCGTAAGCTTCTTCGATCACGAGGATGGAGTCGGACTTCACGAGGTATTCGGTGCCGTCGAAAAGCCTGACCCGGGCCTGGGAGCCACCCACGGTTCGAATCGTATCGTCCCGACTGAGCGCCATGCCCGTGTTGGCATCGATCCACTCGTAGGTGCCTGCCTTTCGGACCTTGACACTTCCGTCCAGATCCAGAAAACGCGCGCTGCGGTCCGTCTCAGGCTGCAGGTCGGAGGCGGCCACTTCCTCCCGAGGCGCGAAGATCTGGAAATACATGGACGTACCGGCGGCGGCGAGGCCCAGCAGGCAGGCCACCAGCAGGTAGATGGTACTCCGTCGAACGGTAAACCATTCGACGTGGATACCCGTGTTTGTCCTGTACGGGTTGTGCCTATCCATTTGTCTACACGACTGAATTCAGACGAGTTTATCATACTGGGGCAGAGGCTTGCAATCGGCGGGACGAAGTGAGCTTGATTGCTCGCAAGCGTTTGGATAACATGGCTCGTTTGAGGTTTGTCTGATGCTGAAGTATTTCCGCGATCGAAAGAGTATCGGTTGGCTGGTCGGTGCCTTCCTCCTCGTACTCGTGATCTTTGCCTTCGTCGCCTTCTACGTGCCCGACTTCATGACAGACTCCGTCGGCGGCGCAACGGGCAATGTGGCATGGGTCGAGGGCACTCCCATCGCCTCGGCGGAGTTTCTTCGAACCTACCGCGCCCAGGAGAATCAATACCGGGCGCAGCTCGGAGCGCAATTCTCTCCCGACTTGATGCGACAGCTCGGCTTCGACAACCTGGTTGTTCAGGAGCTGATTCGCAACAAGATGCTGTCGATCGAGGCCGAGCGTCAGGGGCTCGCCGCCACGGATGAAGAGGTGAGCGAGGTCATCATGACCCATCCGAGCTTTCAAACGAACGGTCAGTTCATGGGCCGGCAAGCCTATCTCAACCTGCTGTCCTCGAGCGCAATGACTCCCGCGACATTCGAAGCGCAGCTCAGGCAGGATATCTTGCGCCAGAAGCTCCAAAACCTCGTGACCGACGGAGTCGTCGTGTCGGAGGCGGACGTGCGAGAAGAGTATCTTCGGCGCAATGAGGAGGCGCAACTCGAGTACGTTTTCGTCTCCTCATCCGACTTCGAGGAAGAGGTCGAGGTCTCGGAAGAGGACTTGCAAAGCTACTTCGAGACAAACCAGCTGGACTTCGCGCGACCCGCTCAACGGAAGGTCCGATTCATCACACTCACGCCCCAGATTTTCGTGAGCGCCATCACCGTGAGGGATCGCGAGATCGAGCGCTATTACAATCAGAACCTCTTCCGCTACGAAACGCCCGAGCAGGTTGGCGCGAGTCATATTCTCTTCAAGACGTCTCCCGGCACCGACGAGGATGCGGTTCGGCAGAATGCGGAAGGAGTGCTCGCACGGGCCAAATCGGGCGAGGATTTCGCAGAGCTTGCGCGTGAGTTCTCCGACGATACCTCGGGCGAGCTCGGCGGCGACCTCGGGGTCTTCCCGCGTGGCCAGATGGTGCCAGAATTCGAGCAGGCTGCTTTCTCCATGTCCGCGGGCCAGATCAGCGATCTCGTGCAGACGACCTACGGCTTTCACATCATCGAAGTGACGAGCCGCCAGGAGCCGCTCGCGCGCTCGCTCGAATCCGTCAAGGAAGAGGTCCGAAGCACCATCACCCAGGACAAGGCGCGTCAGTTGATGGAAGGCGCGGTTGCGAGCGCCGCCGCGAAACTTCAGGCGAGTGGGAGCGTGGATGCGCTGTCCACCGAGTACCCGCTCCTCGTTCCTCAGGAGACGCCGTTCTTCGGACCGGAGGATCGAATGCCTCAGCTCGGAAATTCCCCCGAGGCCGTTCGCGCGGCCTTCGAAGAGCCGGTCGGTTCTGTCACACCCGCCATACGGCTCGGCAACGGCTACGCTTTTCTCCAGGTGATCGGGGAGCGCCCGGCGGGTATTCCTGAGCTCGACGAGGTCACGGTGGAAGTCGAGTCCAATTTGCGCGGCGAGCGAGTCATGGAGCTCGCGGAGCGAGCTGCTGCCGAGATTCGGAACCAGCTCGCCGAGGGTTCGGCCGACATCGAGCTCGAGGCGATGGAAAGCTTCTTCCGCGGAAGCCAGCTACCAGACGCCGGCCCGTCGGGTGCGGTTGCGGCCAGGGTATTCCAGCTCGCTCCCGGTGAGCTCTCCGAGCCTCTTCCCGCGGCGAATGGCTACGTCGTTCTGAGGGTCCTCGAGCGCTCCGGTTTCAGCGAAGAAAGCTATGTCGAACAGAAAGACGAGTTCGAGGAACAGATCCTAAGCGAGCAGCGACTGCAGATCTGGAACTCGTTTCTCGCCAACCTGCAGTCGGGTTATGCGGTCCAGGTCGACTGGCAGGCCATCCGCGCCATCACCGGCTGAGGCAAAGGAGTCGTTTCGATGAAGCTCGACCTGCGGGAAAAGGAGGGAGTCAGCATTCTGGTGTTGTCCGGCCGGCTCACGGGCGGCGAGGGCGACGAGCAGTTCCGCGAGGCCATCGACACCCTGCTCGCGGCGGGTCGAACCGACATTCTCGTAGACTTCACGGAAGTCACGTTCATGGACAGCGCGGGCATGGGCGAGCTCGTGGCCGGCCATCGGACCGCCGAGCGATTCGGCGGAACGCTCAAGATTCTGAACCCCACCAAGCGAGTTCACAACTCCCTCACGATGGCCAAGCTTCTTCCCATCTTCGAGATCTTCGAGGACGAGGACAAAGCCCTTGCGAGTTTTGCTTAGTTACTCGTGGCGAAGGGCTTCTACCGGGTTCTTGTGGGCCGCCTGAACCGCAGGATAGAGCCCGAAACCGACGCCAATGCCGACCGCCAAGGCCATGGCCAAAAGCACCGCGCCGAAGCTGAGCGCGGTGGGCCAGCCCGCGTAGCTCGACACTAGGACCGAACCGATAGCCCCGAGAACGACGCCCAGAAGTCCTCCCATCACCGTGAGCATCAAAGCCTCGGCGAGGAACTGCCAGACGATGTCCGCGCGACTCGCACCGAGAGATCGTCTGATACCGACCTCGCGAATGCGCTCCGTGACATTTGCGAGCATGATGTTCATGATGCCGATGCCGCCCACCACAAGCGAGATGGCGGCGACGGCGCCGACGACCACGTTGAACTGAAACCGAGTCCTCTCGTAGCCGGCGATGAGCTCTTGCGGTACGACGAGCTCGAAGTCCTTGGCCCCGCGGTGGCGCCTTTCGATCACAGACTCGATGAGACGAGCCGACTCGCGGACTTCATCCGCCTCGCCCACGCGGATGGCGATCTCGTCGACACGACCCGACGGCTCGGGTATCGCGGAGAGAGGTACGAAGGCGACCCGGTTCAGGTTTCGGCCCGACAGCCTCGAGCCCCGCCGAGAGACTTCGCGGGAAGCCAGTTTGCCAACAACCGCATACCAATCCCCGAAGACCCGAACCCTCGACCCGAGCGCTTCTTGATAGGGAAACAGCGCCTCGGCCAGCTCGTGACCGAGCACGATCACTCGCTTGGCATCCTTTACGTCGGCATCTGCCAGAAAGCGGCCGGCGGAGATTTCGAGCTCTTCGGTTCGAACGAACGAGGGCGTCGTTGCAAGGAGGACGGCTTCGGCGCGCCGCCCCTCGAGCGAGATCTGCTCGGAGCGCTGTCTCAGTGGGGCCAGACTCACCACCGTCGGGCATATCGTCGCGATCGCCGCCGCGTCTCCGAGTGTCAGCCTTGGGGACTGCTTGGCGTTCGCCTCGTGCTCGGTCGCGGGCGACAGCGAGCCAGCGCGCACCGAGACTCGTGTGATCCCGAGACGGCCCACTTCCTTCAGAATCTCGCGACGAGCGCCCTCTCCCACGGAGAGCATCGCGATAACGGCCGCGACACCGAACACAACTCCGAGCGCCGACAGGGTCGATCGAAGCTTGTGTAGCGTGAGGCCCCGCCACGCAAGCCTGACGAGGGCGCGCGGCCTCATGCCGCGCTATCCGAGACGAGTCGGCCGTCCGAGAGCTCGATGACGCGTTGCGCTCTTCCGGCTACGCTCGAGTCGTGAGTGACGAGCACGAGCGTTCGCCCCTCTTCGACGAGCCCTTCGAGCAACCTCAGGACATCCTCGCCGGTTTCGGAGTCGAGATTCCCGGTCGGCTCGTCCGCCAAGAGCAGCTCAGGCTCGTTGACGAGGGCGCGCGCCAGAGCCGCACGCTGAGCCTCACCTCCCGACAGCTCGCCCGGTCGATGGTCGCGACGCTCGATGATTCCCAGGCGCTCCAGGAGCCCCTCGGAACGCCCACGCCACTCGGACTCGGGTACTGCACCATAGAGAAGCGCTGTCTCGACGTTCTCCCGCACCGACATTTGTGGAATGAGGTTGAACGATTGAAAGAGGAATCCCACGACCCTGTTGCGCAATCGGCTCGCCTCCCCGTCGTCGAGGCTGTGAGTGTCGGTGCCGTCCAGGAGCAGGCGGCCGCTCGTCGGAAGATCGAGGCAACCCATGAGATTCAAGAGCGTCGACTTGCCCGAACCGGACCGCCCCACGATGGCGACGAAGCTCCCCCGATCCACGCTCAGGCTGACGCCGTCGAGCGCAGAAAGCACTTTCCCGACACGGGAATACTCCCGGCGAACTTCGACGGCTTGTACGAGAGCCACGGGTCAGCGAGTCTGTATGCTCTCACGGGGCGAGGCGTCCGGCGAGAGCACGTCGAGGAAACCCGGCAAGTTCTCGCCCCCCAGCGGTACCGCGGCGTCGTTCGGGTCTCGAAGCTGCACCCTTTCGCCAACCTCGAGTCCGGCCTCGACGACGATGTGATTCTCGTTGCTCGGTCCGACGAGAACCTCGCGCACCTCCGAGGAGCCGCCGCGCTCTACATAGCAGTAGTGCTTTCCACCCCGCTCGAAAACCGCCTCCAGCGGAACGTAGATGGCCTTCTCCACACGATCCACGAGGAGCTCGACTCGGGCCGACATCCCCGGTCTCAGGCGCGCGTCCGCCTCCGCGACCAGGATCGTGACCGAGAAGTACTTTCCGCCGCGACGCGCCTCGTCCTCTTGCGCGAGAGTCCCGATATAGCTCACTTCGCCTTCGAGCCGAATTTCGGGGTAGGCGTCAACAGAGATAAGAACTCTCTGGTTCTTTTCCACCTTATAGATGTCCGTCTCGCGAACTTCGGTCTCGACCGTCATCTGCGAGAGATCCGGCAACATGATGAGAGGCTGGTTCGGCCAGACTTGATCACCGACTTGAACTTTGCGCTTTTCGCTGCCGAAGAAAACCTCTTTGTAGATCACCAATCCGGAAACGGTGGCGCGGATCTCACATCGCTCGAGGTTCTGCGTCTGAAGCTCGACTCGAGAAACGAGCTCGGTATATTTGCTCTGTGCTAGCTTGAGGGCCGCCTCCGCCTGGGCAATTCGATAGGTGGTGGCGCGCTCCGCCTGGCGAAGGAACTCTTTGCTATTGGAAAGGGCGGACTTCGAGCCTTCGACCTCGGTGGGCCGAGTGTATTTCATGTAGGTCCGGTGCTTGATCTCGAGGATCTCCAGATCCTCGCGGGCTTTGTCCACCGCCTGCCGGGCCCGATCGAGCTCCAGTTTGGTGATGAAGCCTTCGTCCAGAAGCGGCTTCAAGTCCTCGAAACCGGCGAGGGCCCTTTCGAGCTCCCGCTTCGCTTGAGCGAGTTGAGCCGCGGACTCCGCCTCTGCCAGTTTGCCCTTCCCGTCCACGACGCTTTCGAGCTCGAGCTCCGCGAGCCTCACATTGGCTCTCGACTCGATGACCTCTTCCTTTCCGGCGATCTGCAGGAGCTTCAGTTCCTGGTCCGCCTTGACGAGCCCTGCCTCGGCCTGCGCGAACTGCGCCTGAGTTCTTTCGAGCTCCTCGGCAAAAGGCTGGCGGTCGAACTCGACCAACAGCTCGTCGACCGCGACGTGGGTACCCTCGGGAACGAGCGCCAGGATCTTCGCCTGCGCGCCGGGGATGGAAGACGAATAGGTCACTGAGCGCAGCGCCTGTAGGGTGCCGCTCTCGACGATCTTGACTTCGAAAGGGCCCTCTTCGACGGCGGCGAGGAGCATCGGCCCGATCGAGCGGGAGCGGGCGTAGTTGCCGGCCACGATCACTACGATCGCGAACAGCAATCCCGGAACGAGGAGCCGTCGCGGATTCCTGCGAAGGGCCAGCCAAGCCTGATTGGCTTTCTCCCGATAGCGTGCGGGCTCTCGGACCCAAGCTCCGGTTGTCTCGTTCAAGGATGGTGCCTCGCGCTCGGTAGGAAGTTGCCGGGAGCGAACTCGCTTTCGAGATCCAACATGCCCGTGACCCGCTTGAGCTCGATCTGGGCCACGCGGTGGTCCGCGACGAGAGACACGTAGTTGCTCCGAGCCTGAATCAAGTTGTTCTCGGCGTCGATGATGTCGAAGTTGCTGGCCAGGCCCCTCTGGTAGCGCAGAGTCGCGAGACGAAGCTGCTTCTCCGCAAAGTCGATGTTGCGCTCTTGGAGAAGAATGCTCTTCCCCGTCCGCTCGAGATTGCGGGCAGCCGCTCTGACCTGGTTGGCGATGTTGTACTCGAGCAGTTTGAGCGAGCGTCTCGCGGCATTCGAGTCGATTTGACCACGAGCGAACGAGGCCTTCTCCGAGGAGCGATCGAGGGGATAGCTCGTCGAAAGGAATGCGTTGAAGGCGCTACCCGGGAAAACGAAACTCGAGTACGTCGACCCGACGACGCCACTCTGCTCGTAGCGCAGATTCAGATCCAGCGCTGGTAACAGATTGTGTCTCGAGAGCGAGAGCGAACGATCAGCGTCGTGAATTCGGTCTCGCTCTTCACGGACTTCGATCCGATTCGCGATCGCCTGGGACGTAAGGGTGTCCAGGTCGACGGTGACTGGCTCGTACTCCGGTTCGATGATCTCCAGAGCGACCTGATCGACAGGAGACAGACCCAGATTGAACTTGAGGGAATCGAGAGCGAGCTCGAGCGCCTCCTTGCGGAGGATCAGAGCCCCCTCTGCCTGAGAAAGCTGCAGCTCGACGCGGAAGACGTCCAGTTTGGAAGCAAGACCCACTTCGAGGCGCGCTTGCGAGGCACGCAGGAGCTCGCGGTTCCGCTCGAGGGATTTCTCAGCGACGTCCACCAGTCCCTGCTGGCGAACGATATTGAAGTAGTTCGACACGACGTCGACAGCGAGGCGCTGTCGCGTAACTTCCAGATTGCGCTCTGAGGATTGGAGGCTACGCCGCGCGTTCACGAGATCGTATTCGGTCGTTTTCCTCCCGAACCCCCGAAGAAGGGGCTGCGTCACGCCGAGCGACAGGTTCGAATTGTTGTAGTTGCCGAAGTTGTTGCTTGCCTGATCGATGTTGTAGCGCCCGGTGACGGTTGTTCCGTAAGGGAGAAGCTTCGAGACCTCCAGCCCGAACCGCTGGTCGACCACCGTTTCCTGACCGATACCGCGCGCGTAGGAGGGCGTTATCTGGAGCCGAAAACGTGATCGGGCCAGAGACTCGGAAATATGTGAGCCTTGGACCGAATCCACGCTTGCTTGCAGATTCAAATTGTTGATGAGGGCGAGCTTCACCGCGCCCTCGAGTGTGAGGACGTAGTCTGGCGCTCCCGCTTGGGCCATCGAGAGCGCGGGAAGGCTGAGGGCGAGGCTCAAGAAACAGCTCACCCGGACAAATACAACCCCCATGGGTCTATCCTACCACCCGAGGGCGCCCGACGCCGGGCCGGGCCCGGCCTCCGGCATCCTGCTAGGGCTCGAGCTCGTACTCGATGCGAACACGCTCTGAGGTGTTGCCGCTCAGCCGCACCACCACGGCATAACCGTCACGCGACACCTCCTGTCCCGCGACAACCCGCAAGGACCCCGGCACGAAGTGAGGGGAGGCCGAGAAGTCGAACCTCCACCGCGCTGGCAAGTCGAGCGGCACCGTCAGCCCAGCCTCGAGCGAGATCCTTCCAGCTCGAGCCGAATAACCGAGCGAAGAGGGACCGCCATCGACAATGCTGAGAGTCTGGCTCCCTCCCAAGACCACCTGGCCGCGGGCCCCCCTGCCGTTCGAGTCTCTCAGCTCCGTGGTCACCGAGCTCTTCAAAACGGAATCGGCGGACTCGAACGAGGGGCGCAGCCCAAACAGGCGAACCTCCTTCTGCCGGCTGTCTCGACTTCCACTCCTACCGACGACGGTCAGACGCACGAGGAGAACGCCCTGGGCGCGAAAGCAATCCTGCCCCCAATCGTGCTGGACGACCTGGCCCTGAGCCATGATGACCCCGCGACGAAAGTCGTTCCGAAGGTCGAGCTCCCAGAGGTAGTCGACGATGTCCCCGGTCGACCGGGAGCCGTCGAACGTCGCCCGGCAAGTGTCGATCTGCACGCTGCCCGTAAAGTCGGCGACCACCGGATCTTCAGGGCGCTCGACGGTGACCCGACGGGTGAAGGAGTCCTCTTCGCGCCCAAAGGAGCTCGAGCGCGTGACGGTCAGGGTGAGATCGTAGATCCCCGGTCGGCTCCAGACGGCGGTGACGAAGGCCTGGCCTTCTTTGAGACGGCCATCGCCGAGATCGAATCGGAACAGAAGATTGTCGCCACCCTCCGAGCAGCGACCGTCGATCGTCAGGGGATCGTTCACGCCGACGATGCCATCCCGAGGATCCATCACGAAACAAGCTTTGAGGCCCTGAGATGCCGTTGGCGCTGTCGTCGTGGTCGCTGGAGCGCTAGTGGTTGGCGGTGGACCGGCCACTGCCGCACTCGTCGTTGTGCTCGAATTGGAGCCTCCCGATACCGGCACACCCACGCCGGCCGCGGCCCCGCCGGTGGCCGCCAAGCCGGCGACGAGCGCGGCCGAGCTCCCTCCCGATCCGGCCGCCGCGACGCTCGCTCCAGCCGAAGTGATGAATCCCGCGATACCGAAGCTCTTGAATCCAGGCGCCAGGTTGGGCCCCGCCACGGTCGAGCCGAGGTACATCTCGGGCTCCGAGCCCCGAAACCACGCCGCCGCCGGAGAGCGCCTCCTGCATTCGTTCTCGTCCGTGACGTCGACGACGCGCTCCTCGGTCCTCGTCGAAGTGAAATCCCTTCCGAGGGCTTCGACGTAGTAGTGGACCTGGGGACAAGTCTCCTCGGCCTGAGGAGCCACTCCGTGAAACGGTCCACCCTCGGTCGTCAGATCCACGAAGTAATAGTCCGGATAGAGACTGCAGCGAAAATAGAGCCGCGAACGGACTATCTCCTCCGGAGGCGTCACGATTGCCCCGAGCAGTGGAAATTGGGAGTGATACCAACACTCGATCGCGGGGTCCAAGGGAGTCAAGCCCATTCTTAGTTGAAACTCTCCACGGCTCACGTTTAAGCGACCTTCTTCTTCGATACGGTTGATGTCTTCGCCTCGATCTTCAGTTCCCGCTTGAGAGCTTCGCGAAGCTTGGGAAGATGGCGGTAGCCCACCACCTTCCTCAAGCGCGGTTCGATGTCTACGAGCGCCGTTGCCAACCAGCGCTGGCGTTGGCTCGAGTTCTTCCAGTGGTCGACCTTCGCGCAGCGTTCCTCGACGAGAGCATTGACGGACTCAAGGCAGTTCGTCGTCTTGAACGAACGGCCCAGCACCGCGTGTACGCCGAGTCGATGCAACGTCAGCGTCTCCTCAAGGCCTTCCTCCAGGCTGCCAGCTGCGGATTGGTTCCGCTCTTCTAACTCACCGTGGAGTTGCTCGAGCGCAGTGAGGGCCTCTTCGTACTCCGGCCTGTTGTAGGCCCACTGGAGCCGCTTGCGCCATGACGCCTGCTCGCCCTTGGACAGGTAGCTCACTACGTTTTCACGTTTGTGCCACTGGCAGCGTTGTATCAGGGCCCGCTTACGGAATGCCTTCTTGACTGCCGCTTGGAGACCCTTGCCGACGTCGATGATCACCAGCAGACCCTGGGAGATATCGAGTCCCCGCTCGAGCAGTGAACGCAGGAACGGCGTCAACACCTGCGCGTTCTCCGTGTCCGTCTCCACGAAGCCCAAGAAGCGTTTTTCCCCGCAAAGCGTGATGCCCAGAGCCACGACCATCGTTGCCTCGGCGAATGTCTTCCCATCCAGAAACAGCGCCACCACATCCTCGCCGGTCAGATCTCGTTCCTGCATCTCCCGCAGCTTCGCAGCGCTCGCTTGCACGAACCCTCGGGACACCGTTGAGCTCGACAGCCCGATGGCGCCCGGAATCGCTTCCGCTGCCGCCTCGTAGTTGCGACAAGAGATTCCGTAGAGAACTCGTTTCAGCAGAAGATCATTCACCTCACCGCCGTGGCTCACCGCCTCGTAGCAGCGAAGCGGAATCTCTCCTCCCTCGATGCTCCGAACCCGTGGCACACGGATCGGTACCCGCTGGCCGCCAAGCCCTACCGTGCCCGGGTTGCTTCCGTGACGGCGACCGCGCTCCAGCTCGTCCTTGCGAGAGTATCGCTCTCCCGCCAACGCCTTCACTTCGTCGTCGAGCAACTCGTGAACGTGCATCAGACCAAGGGGGACCAACGAACGGATCATCTCTACCTTGGCGTCCAGCGCGAGTTCCCCGTAATCCTCGTACCTCACCATCTCGACCTCACCCAAACGACGCGACTTCTTGCGTTTCTTGACCGAACGTAGCAGACTTCCCATCTCGGCTCCTTTCTTCGCGGCTTGATTTCGTTTTGTCCAACGCCATCAAACCACGGGGTTTGGAGCCGTTTCAATTCCCAACTAAGATTGGCACACTTTCGTCCAAGGCGATCGAGGGCTCCAACTGGCCCGCAGCACTGCCACGCTCTGAGGCCCCGAGAGGAACGACGGCAATCCATAACAGACCGCTGAGGACCAACGCACCAGATTTCACCGCGCATCGCATTGTGAATGCACTACCCCCGCTTCTACTGTTGGGTTGAGCCTAGAGGTATCGTGAAGGACCGGTCCGTATCAAATCTATGGGGGCCGTGCGGGCGGCGGCTCGCTTCGAGGAAGAAGGCGGTAGAGGACGTATCGGTAGAATCGCTCGCTTCTCTCGAGCACGACGTAGGTCGAATAGCGGGCGAGCACATTGGTACAGAGCTCGTTTTGTACCGGGTCCTTTACGTTGCACCAGAAGCTGTAGTGGAAATAAACGCCGCCCTCGAACTGCCTGAAGAAGCCATCGACCTGGGCAGGCTGATAGGTCGCGAGCGACGCCTGAGCGGCGCTGTGTCCTAGCACCTGAATCATTCCCGGGTTCTGGGTGAGCACGATGGAATCCTCGGGGAGTTCCCCGAGCATCTGAACCGCGATGTCGTGATCCGCTCGAGACCCCCACGACTCAGGTCCCACGGCACGGGTAAAGGGCAAATAGGCGGTGAAGGCGTAGACCGCGAGCAGGGTCGGCAGCGCGACCGCCCATCGAGCCTTCGAACGGCGCTCGAGCGCGGAGCCGAGCAGTCCGAGTCCCGCCCCGGCGAGAACGGCCATGGGTGCCGCGCTCACGAACGCGAAACGGACATCTGCCCCGTAGCGATAACTGCCCGCGTAGAAGGGGATGAAGATGCCGAAAGCGGCCGCGAACCAGATCGCGATCCAAAACGACTCGCGCCTCTTTCCCGGGTAGGCGAGACCGACGAGCGCGAGTAGCGTGAAATAACGAGGAAAGTCGCGGCCCTCGACGTGGTAGCCGAGGTTCGTTTTGAGATTGCCGGCGACGTATGCCGACGAGAACTTCCCCGTCTCCCCGGCGCCCCAACCTTCGCCGCGAACGCTCCACAGGTGCGCGAAGTGGGGCATGAGCAGGATGAAGGTGAGCAAAGCGACTCGATAGAGCTCGGGGGCCTTCAAGAGCTTCGGGACGAGGAGCAGAACGAAAGTGGCGGCGACTCCGAGAATCAATCCCGATTCGGGACGGAGCTGAGACGCGAAAGCGAGAGAGCCCGCCGCGAAGAGGCTCGACCCCCAGGACGGAGCGCGGCAAAACAACGCGAAGGCCCCTAGCCCAACGGCGCCGAAGGCGCTCGCCGAAGGCTCGACCGCAACCGTCGCGGCCCACAGAAGGCTCTGAGGTACGAGCACATAGGCCGTTGCGGCGCCGACCGCGACGCTCACCCTCTGAAACACCATCCCGGCGAGCCAATAGACGGCGAGAGCACCGAGTGCGAAAGCGGCGTGATTCAAATGATGTGCCGCGCGCTCGCTCACGCCCGTCACCCGGAACGCGAGGGACAGAAGAAACGGAAAGCCGTTGGGCTCTTTGTTGTACTCGGAGGCACGACACTCGAACGAACCGTCGGCGATCAATCCCTCATTGCACATTTGAGCTCGACCGAGCCAGAGGACGTTTTGAGCCACGTTCTCGTAGATGTCTTCGTCGTAGTAGATGCGGTGGGTCTCGGGAGGGATCGTCTCGACGGCGGCGAGCGCGGCGAGAAACACGAGCACGGGGACATAACCCGGACCTGGCAGCGAGGCGCGGAGCGTCGTGAACGACGCGAGTGCTCCACCGACGCCAGCTAGAAAAGCGAGCTCCAGGAAGATAGGCCCGACCGTACGAAGCGTCTGTCGGATCGCCTCAGGGGGGCTCGTCGTCAGCCACAGCAGGAGGACCGCAATCGCCACGGCGAAGAGCGCGGCAATGGGCTTCCACCCTCTCACGACGTTGCTCCCGAAGGGTGAGTCACGACGTAGTCGTCGAGAATCAAGGCTTCAGCGCCCGAGCGAACGAAGGTTCGAATGGCGTCGTCCGGGCTCGCTACCATGGGCTCTCCGTGGAGGTTGAGACTCGTGTTCAGCACGGCACCGACTCCGATGCGCTCTTCGAGCGCCCGAAGGAGATCATGATATCGGCCATAGCTCGCATCTACCATTTGGGGACGGCAGGTGCCGTCGGGCCCGATCACACCGGCGAGACGGTCCCGACCTTCGGGCCGGACTCGATAGGCCATCGTCATATATCGATTGGGAATCGCGCCGTGCTCGAGCAGCCGCGCCGCCTCTTCGTCCAGGATCGACGGACAGAAGGGCTGGTACCAAACCCGCCGTTTCAACTCGAGATTCAGGCGGTCGCGCACATCCACTCGGTCGGGTCGGGCAAGGATGCTCCGGCCGCCGAGAGCACGAGGACCGAATTCCATGCGTCCCTGGTACCAGAAAACGATCTCGCCGCGCTCGATACGCTCTGCCGCTTCGCTCGCGACGCATTCGGTCTTTTCGAACCTGAGACCTGATGATGATAGCGAGCCTTGTACCTCTTCCGACGACGGCGAGGGCCCGAGGCGCAGGTCTCCCAACTCGAATCTCACCGGAGCAGCTCTCGCGAGCGCTGCCCCGAGCGCGAGCCCGCCGTCACCCATGTGTGGAAATACGAAGAGCTCCTCACATTCCTCGAGCTCGCTGAGGACGAGGTTCGCCTTGATATTGCTCGCGACGCCGCCGGCGTAGACGAGCCGACGGCTTCCGGTCGCGACCAGCGCCGCCCTCACCAGCTCGGCGGTCATCGTCTCGACGACCTGCTGCGCCATTCTCGCGAAACGCTCCGAGGGCACCATCGCGAGCTCGCGTGCGAGAAAGCGACGCAACGACGTGATGCCGAGGCGACAGCGAATCCCGTTTCCCTCGACACGAAACAAAGACATCAAGGGATTCTCCTCGTCGTCGCGATTGAAACCATAAGCCGCGAGCGCCATCACCTTGCCTTCGTCCTCGAGCTCTCGCATGTTCATGAGCTGCGTAACGTGCTCGTAGAAGATACCGAGAGAATCTCTCGCGGCGATCAAGCTGAGCTCGTGGAGTTTGCCGTCGCGAAGCAGAGAGAGGCTTCCCGAAAGCCCGTCGCCCACGCCGTCGAGCGTGACGACGAGGGCCTCGTCGAAGCCCGAAGTATAGGCCGCCGAGGCGGCGTGGGCGCGGTGGTGCTTGACGAGCTGAAGGGGTACCCCCTCGAGTCCCGAGCCCTTCAGCTCCCGTTTCAGAGCCGAGCGACTCAACCGACGAGAGAGGGCGTTCGGTCGCCACGATGTTACGACGTACTTGAATGCACGCTTCGCTGGATCGAGGACCGAAGGTCGCACCTTTCGGCGCCGTAGAAGATAGTAGCTCTCCTTCATCGAAGGAACCCAGCGGGTCAAGGTCTTCGCCGGGTCGAAAGTGGAGACCGCGACTTCTACGAGATCGGAAGGAGCGAGACCCGTCTCCTTCAAGCAAGCATCGATGGCACGCCTCGGAAAGCCGACCTCCAGCTTGCGTCGCGTGAGACGCTCCTCGTTGACGGCACAAAGAATCTGGCCCCGCTTCGGGTCAACGATGCAGGCGCCCGCATCGTGGCCATCCCATATCCCGAGAATGGGCACGAACTCAGGCGTGCGTCCAGCCGATGAAACGCTTGAAGGCGGTTGTCGCTCGACCGAGGTTCTTGGGCGACAGCATCGCTAACGCGCCCAAGGCAACGCGCGGCTTCGTATAGAAACGTCGGTAGGCTCGTTGGCGATACGCCTTCACCTCTTCGGGGGAGAGCGCAGGAAGCTCGAGGATCGCTTCGTCCTGACGAAAGCGTGAGAAGTCCGTCTCGCGGAGCCATCCGGCTTCGAGCGCTTGCTCGTAGAGACGCGAGCCGGGAAACGGAACGGCGCAATAGAACTGCTCGAAGTCGAGCGGAAGACGAGCGGCGAGGGCCAGCGTCTTCTCGAGGCTCTCCACCGTCTCGCCCGGAATGCCGAGCACGAAATGTCCAGCGACTTTGATCCCCGCCTTTTTGACGACTTTGACCGCGGTCTCCGCGTCTTCGACCTTGGCTCCTTTACCCGCGGCGTCGAGCGACGCTTGATCGCCGCTCTCGATGCCGAAAGAGACCATCCAACAGCCGGCGCGCCTCATCGCGACCGCGAGCTCTTCGTCGATGGTGTCGACGCGACTGTTCGAGGCCCACGATACTCCGAGAGGCTCTATGGCCCCGCATAGCGCCAGAACGTATCTCTTGTCGATCGTGAAGGTGTCCGACCAGAAAAACAGATCACGAATACCGTGCACTCGGACGTTGCGCTCGATTTCCCGAAAGACCCGCTCGACGGAGCGTCTCCGGAGCTTGGCGCCGTAATACGTCTGCGCCGTGCAATAGCTGCATGGATAAGGGCAGCCACGATGCGGCGTCACCATGAGGAAACGGTCCCCTTTGAGAGGAAGCCGATAGACATCCAAGTCGAAATGGTGCCATGCCGGATCGGGCAGCGCGTCGAGATCGTCGAGAAACGGTCGCTCCGGGTTGTGGTGAATTCCCTCGGCATCCCGATAGCTGAGCCCCGGAATCTCCTCCCAGCGCTCGCGCTGGTCGAGCCGATCGATCCATTGAAGTGCGGTCTCCTCCGGCTCGTTCCGGAAGATCGCGTCGAGCCCGGGAGCCTCGCCCAGACATTTCTCGGCGAGCGCGGTCACATGGGTGCCGAACACAGCGGTAGCAACCTTGGGCGCCAACTTTCGAATCTCGTCCGCGAGAGCGAGGTCGTCGACGATCGAGGGCGTGCCCGTGCTCCAGACCACGGCATCGGGAGGCGCTTGCTCGATGTCGCGGAGCAATTCGTCCCTCGGAAAGCCGGTCGCCGCGGCGTCCATCGCTCGTACCGAATGCCCCTCGCGCTCGACGACAGCCGCGAGCATCGCGAGCGAGATCGGCGGCCAAAGCGTCGTCCACACTCCGCCCTCTTGAGTACAACGACCCTCGCGGATAAAACCTTTCCCTTGGCGCGTCGGCGGATTCAGAAGCAGGACTTTCACGATTCGATTCTAGAGCATCAGGCGCATGAGCGACAGCACATAGCCCGGACCGTCACGCCAGACGGAGATGTGAGATTCGCCAGCTCGACGCGGGTATTCGTGGGTCGGCACCTCCGCCATCCTACGCCCGGTTCGGAGCGTCTCCACAATCATCTCCTGCTCGATGGTGGTGTGGCGGGACCGGAGCTTCAGGTTCTTGAGGACTTCCGTTCGGAGAGCGCGAAAACCGTTCTGTGAATCCGAAAGGCGAACACCATAGCGACGATTGATGCAGGCGGTGATGAAGGAGCTACCCGCAAGACGGGCCCACTCGTCGAATCCGCCGTGCAGCTCGCTCGAGCCTCCCAGGAGCCTCGAGCCGGATACGTGGTCCGCGTCACCACGCAGAATCGGGGCGACGAGCTTGGGAATATCTTCCGCGTCGTGAGATCCGTCCGCATCCATGAAGACCGTGAGCTCGGTGTCGATGTGCCCGCGTGCATCGCGCATCGCCAAGCCCTTGCCCCGGCCCGCGTCCGTCAGGACCCTCGCACCCGATTCCGCGGCTAGCCGTGCCGTGGCGTCGCTGGAGGAGCCGTCGATGACCACGACCTCGGCCGCGTGCTCGAGGGCTTGCGCAACGATGTCACCGATGGTCGGGGCTTCGTCCTTGGCGGGAATAACAACGGTGAGCTCGGCGCCGAAAGACTCGCCTTCCTGGACTGCCACGGGGTGGGCTACTTCTTCTTCGCGGGAACGAATTGGGCAATGCCTCGTAGCTCGAATTTCTTGATCTCGTTCCCCTGTTTTCGCGACGTCGCGTGCACGACGAGCCTCGACGTGCGCTCCGGATCATCGTCCACCACCGGGTAGGCACAGGGCGACGTCGGAACGAGCGAGATTTCGTGGGCCCGGGTCCGACTCGTCTGAAACTCGTCGGCGACCGACCAGACGTAGTACTCGATGGAGGGGACGTCCTTTTGGGGCACTGGCAAGGTGGCGCAGAACTGGATCCCGTCAAAAGCCATATCGGTTCAATAAAAAGCTTCCTGCCCCTTCGCGCGGAAGAAAGTCCGGACGCGCTTCACCTCGCCGTCGTCGAGAACGTAGCTACAAATGCGAGCGTTCTTTTGGGGGATCGAGCAATCGACCGGCTGATGGTCGATCGTAGGCTCGTCTGCGGAGACAACCCCTACCAGGACCCAAAGGACGAGAGCCGTTACTCCCACTGGATCGTCTTCGTGAGTTTGGCGTTCCCGACGAGGAGCACGTTCGCCTGGACCTTGCCCTTGTTCTGATCCTCGGTCCAGTTGCCTCGTACTTCCCAAACCAGGGCCGTGTCACGCGGATTGACGCGTTGCACCATCGGAGTCAAGGGTTGGCCTTTGCCGCTAGTTCTCGCCCCGTAGGTAGAGACAAGCTCGAGCGACTTGATGCCTAACGGCTTGTTGCCCTTGTTGAAAATGCGCACGCGCAGGTAATACGGCTGGCCCGGCTGCACGGTGAGAGGATTAATCTCACCGATTAGCTCGCCGGGATTGTCGGGCGCCGTCGTCGCCCGCTGGACCGAGACGCCGCCGCTCTCGAAACCCTTGGGAGTCTCGCTCCCACCCGGAGCGATGAACGCCGTGGGCGTCTCCTTAATGTTCAGCGTCCCCATCGAAGCGAGCGCGGCAGCGGCCCGCGTCACGTAGCCGTCGACAGTGGCTTGCTTGTCCCTTGCCGCCTGTGCCTCGAGCGACTGCCGGCGCGCCCGTTGGAGCTGTTCCGTCAACTGCTGCCAGCGGGGGTTGGCGGCGTCTAGCCTTCGCCCATCGGCGATGAGCTTTGCGGCCTGGTCGAGCTGGCCGCTTCCGATCGCCATCGAGGCGTCGACCGCGAGATCGGTAGCGCGTTGGCTGTTGGGGTTCGGCTGGGGTTGACCAGGTGAGGGTGGTCTCGGCTGTGGATTGGATGTCACCACCGATGTCTGAGATCCACGCTGGACGTCCTCGATCTCTTTCTTGATCGCGAGCGCTGCCTCATTGTCCGGATCCTCGAATAGAATCTCGTCGACTTCCCCAGAGGCCTTGCTGAGCAGCCCCATCGCAAGCGCGTTGCGTGCCGTCTCGATGCGCTCTTCGACCGTTGGCGGCGCCGGGGGCGCTTGGGTGACGACGGTGGTACCGGCATTGCCACCGGGCGGGTTCGGCCCTTGCGTGAAGTAGTAGATTCCGGCCCCGACGAGAAGCAGGAGCGCCACCGCAGCGACGTACTTCCACCCTCCGCCGCTTCCCTGGAGCGGTATCCCGACGCCGGCCCGAGTTCCGGAAAGCGTGCCCGCGCCTGGGCCCATCATACGGGTAGGCTGAACCACTGTCCGGCCCGCGGCAGTGCGGCTAACCCCAGTCCGGCCCGCGGTCGTGGGGTAGGCCGTTCCGGGCCGATGAGTGCGCGAGATGCCGCCGCTCGTGGTGCCTCCCAGGATACGTCCCGTCCCCGCCGTCGTCGCGCGGCGTCGGCCGCTGCCATCGGAGCCGCCATCCATGTCGCCTGTCGCTGCCGTCGCGGGATCGAACATGGTGTCGAAGACGGTGTCCTCGTTCAGCAAGTCCTGATAGAGGGATAGGAGGTCCCTGATATCGTCTGCCAGATCGTCGGCGGTGCCGTAGCGCTCGTCGCTGTCCTTCGACAACGCCTTGTCGACGATCGCCTGCAACTCCGGCATCTCGTTGCCTTCGGGAAGCACGAGCTCGGGAGGCGGTTGGTTGAGGACTTTGAAAAAGACGGCTTGAATGTTCTCGCCGGAGAAAGGTTTCTTGTTCGTCAGCAGGCGATAGAGGATGACGCCGACACTGAATATGTCCGATCGGCCATCGACTTTCTGGCCCTTGATTTGCTCAGGCGACATGTAGTCGGCGGTGCCCAGGACGGCGCCGGTCTGCGTGTGAGAGGACTTCTGCCAACGCGCGACTCCGAAGTCCATGATCTTGGCCTCGCCGTTCTCCGTAATGAAGATGTTGGCGGGCTTGATATCGCGATGAACGATTTCGGCGCGGTGCGCGCTCGCGAGTCCTCGACAGGTCTGGGCCACGACGCCGAGCTTCTCGCGGAAGGTCAAGGGGTTTCTTCGAATCCGATGCTCGAGGTCCTGCCCTTTTAGATACTCCATCGCAATGAAGGGAGCACCCTGATCGTCGTATCCCAGGTCGTAGACAGTAACGATGTTCGGATGCTGGAGTCGAGCGACGGCCTTCGCTTCTCTCTCGAACCGCTCCTTCAGATCGTTGTCGGAGACGATCGCGCTCGCCATGACTTTGAGTGCGACTTCACGCTCGAGACCGGGGTCGAAGCCGAGGTAGACGACGCCCATCGCGCCTTTGCCCAGCTCCTTTTTGATCTGGTACTTGCCCAGAGTTTTCAGAGGCGTTTCCGACATTGGTTGAATTTTCCGTAACCGGCCGCTCTATTAGTTTAGCAAACGAGCCTGGACCCGGTCACGCGCAGACGTCAACCCCCCAGATCAAGCCTATTGTCACATGGAAACCATTGGAACGGCAATTACTTCCAATGCCGAGGGTTCTGGCTTATCCTTCTCTGACATGCTTTCCTTCCGAGTCGAAGACCTCGCCAGGCGATTCGACGGCAAGCTCGTCGGCGACGGCTCCGTCGTCATCGAGGGACTCGCTTCACTCGCGGAAGCCGGTCCCAAAGACGTGAGCGTCTACGCCGATCCCCGCTACGAGAAGGAGCTCTCGTCGACGAAGGCGGGGGCAGTCGTCGCCCGAGCCCGGGTGCAGACCCTCGAGGTTCCACAGATTCTGCTCGAGGACCCCTTTCTCGCTCTGATCGACCTCGTGGAGCTCTTCCATCCGGGGGAGCCGCCGGCGGGACGCGTGCATCCGATGGCTTTCGTGTCACCAAGCGCGCGGCTGGGCAGAAATGTCACCGTGCTGCCCTTCGCCCATATAGCGGACGACGCGACGATCTCGGCCGGCACGCTCGTCCACCCAGGTGTCTATGTAGGTCGGGGAGCCAGGATCGGTGAGGATTGCACGCTCTGGCCGAACGTCGTGGTGCGGGAGCGGTGCAGGATCGGCAATCGCGTCATCGTCCACCCTGGGGCGGTCATAGGGGCAGACGGTTTCGGCTTCGCCCGGCGGGACGGCAAGTTCATGAAAATTCGACACGTGGGCACGGTAACTGTCGAGGACGACGTGGAGATCGGCGCGAACGCCACGATCGATCGAGGCACGCTCGGAACAACCCGATTACGGCGCGGCGTCAAGGTAGACAACCTCGTCCACATCGCCCACAACGTGGACGTCGGTGAAGACTCCGCGATGGCAGCCCAGGCCGGCATTTCGGGAAGTACCGTGATCGGGAGACGGGTTCTCATGGGCGGTCAGGTCGGCGTCGTGGATCATTTGCAGATTGGTGACGACGCCGTACTCATCGCGCAATCCGGTGTCATCGGCAACATCCCCGCGAAATCCATGGTTTCCGGCTACCCTGCCCGACCGCATCGAGAAGTGCTCAAATCCACGGCGGAGCTGAGAGGCTTGGAACGATTGAAGAAGAAGATTCGAGCCCTGGAGAACCGGTTGCGTCACTTCGAAGACGGAGCCTCCGGCCAGTCGTCCGATCGATGATTCCAATCGAGGAGGCTCTCGACCTCGTACTCGGGAACACGCGTCCGCTTCCCGCAGAATCCGTCGACTTTGCGGAAGCCACCGGCCGCCTGTTACGCGAAGACGTTGTCTCCGATCTCGACATGCCTCCTTTTCCCCGCTCCGCCGTGGACGGCTTCGCCCTGCGAGCACGGGACCTCGAGTCGGTACCCACGACGCTTCGGATCGTTGGCACGATCCCCGCAGGGTCGTTTCCAGATTTCCAGGTGGGGCCTGGCGAAGCTGCTTCCATCATGACCGGTGCGCCCGTTCCGGAGGGCGCGGACGCCGTCCAAATGGTGGAGCAAACGGAAAGCACGGCCGAGGCTGTCGAGGTTCGAGAGGGCCTGCGCTCGGGTCAGAACATCGCGCCCAAGGGTTCCGAAGTGCGCGCTTCAGACACGGTGCTGAGGAGCGGGACGAGGCTCGACCCCGCCGCCGTGGCCGTCCTCGCCACCGTCGGGAAGACGAAGGTCTCGGTGGGTCGACGCCCAGAGATTTCAGTTATCGCGACGGGCGACGAGCTCGTGCATCCTTCGGAGACGCCAGGACCGGGTCAGATCCGCAACAGCAACGGGTTCTCACTGATGGCGCAGTGCGCCGCGGTCGGCGCTGCCCCTCGGTACCTGGGCGTCGCTCGCGATTCGGAGACGGCCTTGACGGAGCTCATTCGGCGAGGCCTCGAGGCCGATGTACTGCTTCTGTCAGGCGGCGTATCAATGGGTCGCTTCGACCTCGTCGAAGATGTTCTCGAGCGAGTCGGCGTGCGTATCCTCGTGGAATCGGTTCGGCTGAAACCCGGAAAGCCCCTCGTTTTCGGTGTCTCCGAGCATGGTAAGCTAGTTTTCGGACTCCCCGGAAATCCCGTATCGACTATGGTGACATTCGAGCTCTTCGTTCGTACCGCGATTGCACGTCTCGAGGGAGCGGCCGAGCCAATTCGCCCGCTGCTCGTGGCGCGACTCTCGGCACGTCTCGCGAGCCGCGGGCGGCGAAGGGCGTACTTGCCCGGATGGGTAGTCATCGCGGAGGGCGGTGAGCCTGTGGCAACGCCGATCCGCACGCAAGGCTCGGGGGACATCGTGGCCTTCTCGAAATCGAATGCCCTGCTCGTCGTTCCGGAAGAGAAAGAGGATCTCGAGCCGGGGGAGGCCGTCCGCTTCTATCCACTCGATAGTTTCCATAGCAAGGAAGACCGATGGCAGATAGCGCGAAGCCGGAATTGAGCCACGTCGGACCGGACGGATCGGCGCGCATGGTCGACGTGGGCGGCAAGGACGTCACTCGGCGCGAGGCCCTCGCGGCGGGCTCGATTCGGATCTCGAGGGAAGCGATGCGGCTTATCCGAGAAGGCAAGGCGGCGAAGGGTAACGTCGTGGAGACAGCTCGCATCGCAGGTGTCCTCGGGGCCAAACGGACTTCGGAGCTGGTACCCCTCTGCCACCCGCTGCCGATCGACTATGCGGACGTTCGCATCACGGCGACCGAATCGGGCTTCGACATCGAGGCCGAGGTGCGCACGACGGGCAAGACGGGCGTCGAGATGGAGGCGCTCACGGCGGTCTCGGTTGCTGCATTGACCATTTATGACATGGCGAAAGCTGCCGATAAGACGATGGTGATCGGTGACATCCGGCTTCTGCGCAAGGCGGGAGGCCGCTCCGGAGTCTACGAGAGAAACGAGAGATAACGAGCGTGGCCAAGAAACTTCCCAGGCGACCGGGTGGCAGCCGCACTCTGCCGCCACCCAGCAAGGGTCCGAGAAAGCCGTCCGCGCCCTCGGGCCCGTCAGGAAAGCTCCCGAGGCCGAGTGGAGGCGCAAAGAAGAGCGGCACAAAAACCAGGAGCGTCCGACGAGCCGGGCCCGGGCGACCCTGGTTCAAGATCCTGTTTCTTGGGGTTGTTGCCGTCGCGCTCCTCGTGGGCGCCGTGGGTGGCTATTTGTTCTATCGTGGACGTCAGTCGCTGCCACAGACGGAGGGCGTCGCGCAGCTTCAAGGACTCTCCGCCCCCGTCGAGGTGCGCCGCGACGTGCACGGGGTTCCGCACCTCGCCGGTGCCGCTCTCAACGATTTGATGAGAGCCATGGGGTTCGTGCACGCTCAGGATCGCTACTTCCAAATGGAACTGCTGCGGCGTATGGGCTCTGGCGAGCTAGCCGAAGCCCTCGGTACAGTGGGCCTCGATCACGATCGGCTCGTCCGTCGCATTGGGCTCGGCCAGGCCGCCGTTTCGGAGCTCAATCGGGTGAGTCCGGAAACCCGGGAGATCCTCGAGGCCTATGCGTCAGGGGTGAATGCCTATCGCGCCGCCCATGCGGATCGCCTCCCCCCCGAGTTTCAAGCGCTCGAGCTCGAACCGACGCCGTGGGAGGCGGTGGACAGTCTGGCGATCGGCAAGTGGATGGCCTACATCCTGTCGTACAACGCCGACGTCGAGATGCTTCGAGCGAACCTCGTCGACGCCGTCGGCGTCGAGGCCGCCTATCGGATGACGGGCCTTGGGCCGCCGCCCGAGCAAGAGGCCGCACTCGAGTCCTTTCGTGTCGCCGCGCTCGAACCTGCGGGCGGGTCACAACTCCGCGGCTTCCGCGGAGCAAGCAACGCCTGGGTCGTCGGAAGCGAGCGCTCGCAGTCCGGTCGTCCCCTCTTGGCATCCGATCCACACTTGAGGCTCTCGATGCCTTCCATTTGGTACGAGATCCATTTGAAGGGAGGCGGCCTCGACGTGGCGGGCGCGAGCATTCCAGGGCTGCCTCTCGTGTTGATCGGCCAGAACGAGAGAATCGCCTGGGGTGTCACTGCTCTCTATGCGGACGTGCAGGATCTCTACATCGAGACCCTCAACCCGGATAGCCCGGATCAATACGCTTCGGGCGATGCGTGGGTCTCGCTCGATATCGTGCTCGAGACCATTCACGTCAGAGGCGGGGCTCCCGTCACGGAGGAAGTTCGCGTCTCGCGTCACGGAGTGATCGTCGGCGAGACGTCGGATGGCCGTCTCCTCGCTCAGAGGTGGGACGCGGTTTGGAACGGCGACCACCTGCTGGCCATGCTGCGGCTCAACCGCGCCGGCTCGTGGCAGGAGTTCACCGAAGCCCTCCGGAGCTGGTCCGCACCGGCTCTCTCTTTCCTCTACGCCGACGTCGAGGGCAATATCGGCTTCTTTCCCGCCGGACAGATTCCGGTCCGCCTGAAGGGCGATGGGGCGATACCGGTTGCGGGGAACCTTGCCGAGAACGAATGGGCCGGCGTCATTCCGCACGAGCTCAAACCCATGCTCTTCAATCCGGAAGCGGGCGTCATCGTGAGCGCGAACCATCAGATGCTGCCGTCCGACACCCCCTATCCTCTCGGGATCGACGCGCTCGCGGGATATCGCGCCCGTCGTATCGAGACGCTTCTCGCCGCGAGCCCTAGCCTTGCGCTCGAAGACTTCGCCCGGTTTCAGTCCGATCGGTACGACGGTTCCACGGAGTCCGTGCTGCGCTACACAGTCATGCTTCGACCGAGCGAAGACAGCGAAGCTCGCGCCGTCGAGGTCCTCCGCAATTGGGACGCGAAAATGACCGAGGGCCCCGGGCCGGCCATCTACCAAGCGCACTACCTTCGACTCCTCGAGAACACCTTCAAGGACGAGCTCGGGGAGGAGCTGTTCTCGAGCTACCTGGACTTCCTCGAGAACGGCTACCCCGGCGGGCTCCTCGCGATCGTCGAGGACGAGGCTTCTCCGTTCTGGGACGATCGGAAAACCCCGGAAGTGGAAGACCGGAGTCGAATCTTCGCGAAGAGCCTTGCCGAAACGGTGGCTTCGCTCTCTGTCGAGCTCGGCGACGATCTGACAAGCTGGGATTGGGGGCTGCTGCACGGAGTGCACTTTGCGCACCCTCTGGGCAAGGAGCAACCCTTTAGCTATCTGCTCAACCGCGGTCCGATTCCCTTCGGTGGCTCGACGTTCACCGTCGCGAACGCCAAGGTGTCCTTGCGCGAGCCCTACCGTACGACGTCGGGAACGTCATTTCGTTTCCTGGCGGATCTCTCCGATCTGAGCAAGTCGCGCTCGGTCGTGCCGACCGGCGCTTCCGGGCACCCCCTGAGCTCCCACTATTTCGATCAAAACGGCGGCTGGGTCTCGGGCACGAGCCATCCCCTCTTGTACGACGAGGCCGCCATCGCTGCCGGCCTCGAGTCCAAACTCCTGCTACAGCCCTGACGCGCGCGGCGCTATAATCCGGCGCGAGCGATGATGGACTTCCCGTTTTGTCCGGCCTGCGAGTGCGAGATCGAGATCGACGATCTCGACATCGATCGCGGAGAGAATATCGGCTGCCCGGAGTGTGGCGTGACGCTGACCGTGGTGCAGACGTCGCCCATCGAGCTCGATATCGCCGACGAGGAGATTGCCGAATGGCAGGATCATTGAGCCCGTTGACCCCTTCGGTACGCGACAAGCAACAAAAGCTCCGCGCGATACTCGAGGACATGGGCTCGGTGCTCGTCGCGTTCAGTGGCGGCGTCGACAGCTCGTATCTGGCCGTGGAAGCGCAACGCAGGCTCGGAGAGCGTAGCTTGGCCGTCACCGGTGAGAGCCCGAGCTACCCCAAACATCAGAGGCAGATGGCGCTTCTAATCGTGGAGCAGTTCGAGCTCAGGCATCGCTTCATCCAAACGGAAGAGATCCATAATGCCGCCTACCTCGCGAACAATCCCGATCGATGCTTTCATTGCAAGAACGAGCTCTATGGCAAACTTTCCGCCCTCACCGAGGACGGCGGATTTCGTTATATCGTTGATGGAGCCAATGCGGACGATCTCGCGGATTTTCGGCCTGGGCGACGCGCCGCGCGATCGCTCGGCGTTCGGAGTCCACTCGAGGAGGCCGAGCTCACGAAGAACGAGATACGAGCCCTGTCCAAGGAACTGGGGCTGCCCACCGCAGACGAGCCGGCTTCGGCCTGCCTGTCGTCTCGAATTCCGTACCAGACGCCAATCACGATAGAAAGCCTGAGCACCGTCGAGCAAGGCGAAGCGTTTCTTCGTCGTCTCGGCTTTCGACAGATACGCGTGCGGCACCATGGCAGGCTGGTTCGCCTCGAGTTCGCGCCCGATGAGCTCGAGCGAGCGCTGTCCGAGGACATGCGCCAAAAGCTCGTCCACGAGTTCAAGTGTCTCGGTTACAAGTTCGTGACCATCGATTTGCAGGGCTACCGCACCGGCAGCCTCAACGAGGTCCTCCCCTCTCGCTAATGGCGATCGAGATCAGAATCGAAAGCAGCTGGGACACGGACGACGGCGAGGGGCGTCGTGTCGAGGTCACCGTGCTCGAGCGAAGCCACCCCGCCGAGGACCCAATCGAGGACACCCGCTACTTTGCCTCAGGCGACGTCGAGGCGATCAAGACCTATCTCGCGGCACTGATCGATCGCAAGTCGAGAGCCTTCGTCGACCCTGACCGTCGCGAATGTACCCGCTGTCACCGAATCGTCGAGACCACCACCCGCTCCCCCGCCTTCGTCTGCCAAGACTGTGGGGTCAGTCTTGAACTCTTGAACTCGGGGTCAAGTTAAAGTCATGACAGGACTTAGTTTTTGAAGACTAAGTTCAAGAGTTAGAGACTGACCCCAGTACACCGGTACAATGGGGAGATGGAAATCGTATTTCTCGGAACGGGGGATGCTTTCGCGAGTGGGGGCAGGAACCACATGGCCATCTTGCTGCGAACGGGCGGGCTAGGAGTCCTTCTCGACTGCGGCCCGACGACGCTTCCGGCACTCAAGCAGGCCTCGTTCACGCCGAGCGACGTCGACGTCGTCTTGCTCTCGCACCACCACGGCGACCACTTCGGTGGTCTCCCGTTCCTCATCCTCCACGATTGCTATGTGGGGCCTCGCGAAAAAACACTGCGAGTCCTGGGACCGGATGGGACTTCGTCGATCGTCTCGACGGCGCGACGCTCTTTTTCGCCGGGCTAGAGCCACTCCCCTTCGCGCTCGAGCTCCGCGACATTGCGCCCATGAAGGCCATTCACCTTTCTGGTCTCGAACTTCTTGCGTTCCCCGTGGAGCACTACTCACGAGGAACGGCTTTCGGCTATCGCGTCACTGCCGAAGGCAAGACCATCGTGTTCTCGGGCGATACCGCCTGGACCGACATCCTCGTCGAGCAGACAAAAGGCGCCGACCTGTTCATCTGTGAATGCTCGAGCTTCGAGACCCCGCTTGAAAAGCATATGAGCCACCGAGACCTGGAACGAAACCGCGACCGGCTCGGAGCCCGACGCACCCTGCTCGTACACGCGGGAGAGGACGTGCTGGCACGGCAGGGCGAGCTCGTCTTCGAGCTCGCTCACGACGGAATGAGGCTAGAGATATGATTCCTTCCTTGATCCTTCTGCTCACCCTGTACCAGGCACCCGACGCCGAGACGAAAATCGACAGCGACGTCAAGGAGGCCGACGTCTTGGACGTGTTGCGCCTCCTGGCGGAAGTGGGAGAGCTCAATCTGGTGGCCGATCCCGAAGTCTCATGCAGTGCGACGCTCAAGCTGAAAGGCGTGCCTTGGCCTCAGGTTCTCGAGCTCGTTCTTCGAACCTGCGGCCTCGCCCAGGATCGACTGGGAGACAACCTGGTGCGAGTTGCTACGGCAGAGCAGCTCACCAAGGAATACGAGCAACGACGACGCTACGAAGAGGAAAAGCGCCTCTCCGGACCTCTCCAAACGACGTATCGAAAGCTCGCCTATGGCAGAGCAAGCGAGCTCGCGCCTATTCTGGAGAAGTTTCTTTCGTCCCGAGGGTCGGTTGCATTCGACGAGCGTACCAATACCCTGATCATTACGGACATCGCACGCTGAAAGGAAGGCGAGAGGATAGTGGGAGGCTAGACTGCTCTAGGCTTTGGATTCGCCCTTGTTCGTCTCTTCGTCCTCTGGAAGCTCTTCCCGGGCACCCTTGATCGATTTCTTGAAATTCTTGATGCCCTCACCGAGACCGGAACCGAGCTGGGGCAGCTTGTTGGCGCCGAAGATCAGAAAGACGATGAAGAGGATGATCAACAGCTCGGGAAGTCCCAAGGTGCCTATCAGAAGCGGTTGAATCGACATGAAATGACTCCTGCCGCCGCTCGAGGCGACTGACAGGGGTACTATATCACGCAGGTTCGGCACCGCCTAGCAGGGTGCTGATAGGTCATCCGCACCCTGCGCGACCGCCTCGTGCAGCGAGCCTGTCGAGCGGAGCGCTAGCCTGGCGAAGCCAGGCGCGGTGCCAAGAAGGAGCGAGCTCGGCCCGGATGGGCCGTAAGAGGCCCGAGCGAGGAGCGAGGGCCAGCGAGGGAGCCGAGGAGGCGACCGAGCACTAGAGACAATGACGGCGGGAGGTCGAACCGCCCCGACGATGGCACTTTCGGACGAACTGCTGGCAGACAAGCAACGCCTCGAGCTCGTCAGGGAGAGGCTCAAGCGTCTCGTCGCCGACCTTGGCGCCTCCGCGAGCTTCCTCATCGATGAAGCGGGCGCTCCCTTCGCGAGCGTTGGGCACTTCGAGTTCACACTCCCCCACCCCGTCGCGGACCTCGATGAGCTGCTGACGGCGCTCGTTGGCGGGTCGGCAGAAGAAGGGGAACCGCCGGCCTCACCCTACCTCGTAGCTCGCGCCGGCCGACGAGCGTTCCTCGTGCTCGTCGTGGATCCGCCGTTGCCCAGGGAGGGGCGCGACCAGTTCCATCGGGCCGCCAGGGAGCTCTCGACGTTGCTCGGCGCGAGCCTTTGATCGCGACGCGCCCGACGTCGTAGGATGACGGCCGTGCCGAAGCGAAAATTCAGTACCACTGTCATCGAGCGCCGCGAGCGCACCGGATGTCCAGCTTCGGAGGTCTTTCGGTTCTTCGATTCGCCGGCGAACGTCAAGCGAGCAACGCCGAGATCGATCGCCGTATCGCTTGAGCGCCACCCCGCCGACCTGCGTCCGGGATCCATCTTTGGATATCGCCTGCAGCGATGGCCCGTTGATTTGAGCTGGGAGGCCGTCGTGTCCGAATATCGGCCCCCCGAAGGGTTCACGAACGTGAAGTCGACGGGTTACTTTCCCAAGTGGACGCTGTCGCACGAGATTATCTCGAGCGGTGCGGCGCGGGACGAGGCCGAGCTGCGTCTGCGCCTCGAATACGAAGTTCCTTCCGGGATCTACGCCAACTTGACGAATAGCTACGTCATTCGAGAAGCGATGGAGGAGCTCGTCGAGACGCAGCTTCGTGGCATTCTCCGAGAGCTCACCCGCAAACCGGAGGTCTAGGCCTCCCACGGTAGTACTGAGCGCGCGGTCCGACGGAGCTCGTGCCGCCAGGTGCTCGAGTAGACGTAGCTCACCATGACGCTCGCGGAGTCTCTCAACCCTCGCTCGCTCCGATTGGCGCCAAAGTGTACGTTCTTGAAGCTCAAACGCGCCCCATTGCCGAGGTGGAAACCCGCGACGGGATTCAAGGGCCGTCCCCGAGCGTTCTTTTCACGGGTGATGTAGAAGTAGGCGATCTCACGGAGAGGCTTCGTGAGATCGCGGGCGAGCGCCTGATCCTCGATCCAGTCGGGCCGATCCAGCACCTCGACCAAGCCGGTACAGAACTCGCCCGTCTCACCCGACAGCCGGCGGCGCGTTCGCGCGGAGAAGTAGCTCTGGCACGCGCTGAGCTTCAAATGAAATCCTTCGTCGCGGCCCTGAAGGATGGGACGAAGATAGCGCGTCCAGAACCCCGTCACCGGGCTCAAGGTGGCGAAGGTGCGAATCCCCGGGTGATCCCGCTGAATCGTCTCGACGACCTGGAAGATGAGGAGCTTGCCGAGCCCGAGCCCAGCCAGGCCGTTTTGCGCATTGTTGATGGAGTAGAACACCGCCGTATCGGGACGACTCGTTCTCGTTTTGCGTGCGTCATCCAGGATCTCGTGAATCGACACCGGCAACCTTCGGGTCAAGGCAACCTCGATGAAGACGACGGGCTCCTCGGGCATGGAGCGGTGGTAGAGGGCAAAGGTCCGTCTATCTTCTCCGAGCCTCATCCCCATCTCGTCCAGGCTCGCCATGGGATGCACCATGTCGTGCTCCTTGAGAAAGTGGATTTGACGATAGGATGGGGGATGTCCCAGCCGCTGTTGAATTTGGTCGGGTAGCGGCGGCACCTGTGAATACTCTTAGGGCCGGCGACAAAATAAGTTCCCGTTTTCAAGACGGTCGGATGGTGTAGTTCCATTTGGGTAGAGTCTGGTCCTTTGTAACGGAAAGCGCCTGCATCCGCTCGTCAGTGATTTTGACGCCCTTCGGATAACGACGCCGGATAAGGTGTGCGCGTACTCGCAAACCGGAAGAGGTGGTGGTCGTGCGGATGTATTTGAGGATGGTTTCGTAGCTGTCGAGAGGCCTGCCCGCCCAGTTCTTGCTGACCTCGCTGAACAGACGGTGCTCCACTGGATTCCACTTGGATGTACCGGACGGATAGTGGGCTATGGTGATAGCGATGTCGTGGCGATTGCAAATCCGCGTTTGAAGCCCGTGCTTCCAACCCCGACACCGATAGCCATTGCTGCCCCCGGCGTCTGCCAATATCGCGAGGTCACGGGCTGCAGGATAGCGTCGCCGTCCTTCCGTTCGCCACCACTTCTCGATGGCATTCACGGCGAAGTCCGGGGTGTTGTACGAGGTACCAATGAACACTGTCCCGCGGTTCGCGAGCAGATCGTAGACGCCGTAGGGGATTGCGATGCCGTTCGATTCGGAACGGAAGTCATGGCCTTTGACGAGAGTCGGCTCGCGGTTCCAGGCCTGCCCGCCGTTTTTGAATAATCCCACCAGCTCCCGTTTCTTCGTGTCTACGCTGATGATGGGATGACCAGCTGCGGCAAAACGCTCGCGCAGTTCGGCGATACACGCGAATTGGGTATCGCGATCTTCGGACGTGGCACCGCACAGCTTCTTGTGGTTCACCCGCAACGAGAAGCCGAGCTGTTTGAGCAGTCGACCGACGGTTTTGCTGCTGACGTTCACACCGAGGCTTCTTAGCTCGCAAGCAATCTTGTCGGTGGTCCGCCGCGTCCATTTCACTCCCGTCATCGGATCGCCCGCGGTGTCGTGCTTCATGAGTTCTTCGATCTTGGCGATGACTTCTGGCGTTTTTTTTGCACGGCGCGCCGTCCGCCACCCTTTCGCCGAACTCCGTCGAGCTCAACATCTCTCATTAGCAATTCCCTACGACCTCTGGCTACCGTGCTCGGACCCATCCCGAGCAGTTCGGCAATCTGTTGGTCGCCACCGTGACCGAGCTTCATGGCCTCGACTCCCGCGTAGAGACGGCGCTGCTTTTCATCGAGCAGGCTGTAGAAAAGAACGATCGCAGCCTTCAACTCCACGGGGAGCACGCGGACTCCCCCGACCCAGCCCAACGTGGAAGGTGACGCCTCATGTACCTGGCGGGCCGAGAGCTGTTGCTTGCGCGTGCTCACATCGGTGGCCAGATACAGATATCGGCCGAACACCTGCTCGCGCGCCAATCTTTTCTCTCGGACCAGTTTCAACAGAGGAGCCTTGACGTCAACCTGCACCACGTCCTCGAGCTCGTCGACGTAGTAGCCTGCCTCACAGGCCGCGACCAACGCTTTTACCGTCGCAAGCAACGTCCCGTACTTCGAGAACCACACTGAGCGCAACGACCAAAGACCTTTTCGATCGAACTGGGCGATCTCGTCCAACGTGTAGTAGCTACCACGGTGGGAGTAGCTTGTCCGATACGCCAACTCATTGAGCTTTCGGAAGACGGTCGAGTCCACATCGGTACCCAACACTGCCTTCAAATCATCGAGGGTAGCTATTTTGTGCTTCCTCAACAGGCGGTCGAGATCTTCAGACTGATAGCTCGTAGGTCTCATAATAGGAGAAGTGCTCCTTGATAGGCGTAATCCTCCTGCAATGAGGACCGTTTGTCAAACACGCGCTGGTTGCTGAAGACCTACAAATGTTCCGTTTCTAGGGAGCTTGCCAGGCTCTCGTGATGCCAGACGATATCGCGATCACGACCTGAAACAGGAAGAGTGTGCTCAAAACTAGACAGTTATTTTGTCGGCGGCCCCTAGGCAGCAACCTCATCGCTGTCAAGAGATTTCTGTTTGCTTCTAAGCGCGTGAACGAGAGCGCCCATATGGCGATAGCCTTTGATACGGTGAAACTTTTTCTCCGCCGTGACGACGCCGAGAGCGGTCCATCGGCGAATCATGGAAGGACTCTTCCACCGCTTGACGTTTCTCGAGACTCTGCGGATGGTGCCGTTGAGATTCTCGATGGCGTTTGTCGTGGCCAGAGATTTGCGAAGTAACTCGGGTAGAGCGAGCTTCACAACCGTGAGGGTCTCTTCCATCCCTTCTCGAAGGCTTCCGGCAGCTTCGTCGTAGCCGTTTCGCTCGAGCCACGACACCAATGCCTGAAGTCGCTTGCGCGCCTTGTCGGCACTCTTGCATTTGTACGCTTCCTTCATTGTCTGGAGCACGTAGGCGTGACGGGACTTGGGAAGGTACGAGCGTAGATTTCGGAGTTTGTGGAGCTGGCATCTTTGGATAACCGCGAGATCCCCCAAAACGTCGACGAGTGCTTTGCGGATCCCTTTGCCTCCGTCCACTACGCAGAGAATCGATTCGTCGATCCGCAATCCCCGCTCGAGAAGGTTCTGCAACATCGCGGTGCACACCCGAGAGTTCTCCGTCGAGCCCAGCCATATACCCAAGGGCACCTTCGTTCCATCTATTGTGATACCGAGAGTTACGACGACGGTCTGTCCGGCCACCTCAAGGCCATCCATCATTAGTGCCGCAAGCTCGAACTCCTCTAGCCTCCGAGATAGGTATTCCTCGAGCTTCTTAGTCGTCTGGCTCACGAGGTGACGGCTGGCGGCACTCTTGCTCGTGCCACGAGACTTCAACTTCGCCGAGGGTTTGTCCAGACTCGATTCGTAATTTAGGGTCGATACCCCCACCAAGATCTGGTTCAGCACTCGCTCCGGAAGCGGGTCTTCTTCGCGGAAGGCTTCGAAGTGTGGAAGCGACGCCTCCTCGCCCGACTTCGAACGGACTCGAGGTCGCGACACTTGGATTCGACGACCGCCGAAGCTCAGCTCCCCATCCGTGCTCCCCCAGTGGTTATGAGTTCGCTCCTTCTCGTGCTTGCCCTTCGGCCCCGCGATCTTCTCCGCGTCCTCTCTCAGGAGTAGGTGCAATGCGGTCAGTCCTTGCTCGTACACCCATTCCGTCAGGTCCGCCTTCGTGGCCGCGATCCCAGCTATCATCGGTAGCAGTATCTGACCGACTTGGCCAACTACCTTGCCCGTAGGCGAGTGCGTTTGCTTTCTTACTGGCTTCTTTGATTTCCTTGGCATGGTGGCTCCTTGTCCCCCTCTGGAGACGGTTGGTTTGGCAGACCTATTCTTAGGCCGGCCAAGGAGCCGCCGCTACCCCAAATTCAACATCCGGCGGGACATCCCCCCCCACGGCTTGAAGATCGCTTCCTCGAACTTCTTGAGCGAGCTCAACCTCGAACCCTAGCTTCGTCATGTCGAGCATCAGGTTCTCTTTGTCCAAAAGCCGGAGAACGATCTTCTCGCCGAACAGCGTCGGGAGCGTCGATACACGGTAGTCGAGCTCGCGCATCTTGCCTTGATTGTTCATCCGAAGCTTGATGCGGCCGTCCTGGGGCAGGCGCTTCTCAGAAATATCGAGCTTCGCCATGATCTTGATACGGGAGATCATCGCATCACGAAGTTTCATGGGAGGATTCATGACGACGTCGAGCACGCCGTCAATGCGGAAGCGGACACGGAACTCGCGCTCGTAGGGCTCGATGTGAATATCACTCGCGCCGCGCCTCAAAGCGTCGGTGAGGATGAGGTTACACAGCTTGACGACCGGCGCCTCTTCGGAAGACTTTTCGAGCTCGGCGAGATCGATCTCGTCTCCCTCCTCGAGAACCTCTACGTCATCGTTAAACTCATCCGTCTCGACGAGCTTGTCCATCTCTTCCTTGATCTGAAGGGAATGGACGGAGCCATAGTACTTTTCTATCGACTCCATGATAGCCGTCTCGGACGCGACGACCGGCTCGACGTTGTAGCCCGTCATGAACTTGATGTCGTCCATCGCGAAGACGTTGGTCGGATCGACCATCGCGATCGTGAGGTTCGCGCCCGCGCGCGACAACGGGATGATCTGATACTTCTGTGCCGTTTCCGCCGGTACGAGTTTGATGACCGAGGGATCGATCTCAAAGCGTGCCAGATTGATCGAAGGCACGCCGTATTGTTTCGACAGGAGCTGCGTGATCTCCTCGTCCTTGACGAAGCCAAGCTTGACGAGATTGTATCCGAGCTTTCCGCCGTTCTGCTTCTGGTACTGTAGTGCTTCCTGGAGCTGCTGGGGTGTGATGAGGTTTTCCTTCACCAGCAGCTCGCCGAGCTTTATAGGCATCCAACCGCTCCGCGGGCTGTCTCTCTGGACGGACTTAAGTGTTACTGTTCACGTGGATTACCGAGAGAATCAGGGTACCGCCCACCCCGAGAATTGTCAAGGGGTCGATGACCGGCGGTAGTGGGGTCTTTTGAAATTCACGCGCCACGCTTCCTGTAGGGTCCGCGCTTCCTAGACAAGAAATTGTTCGATGACCCACCACCTTTCCCAGAACGACGCTATCTAGAAATAACTTGATTTCAACTTCAATATCTTGTGTGTGTTCCATCGTTTCCTCAAGAAAAGGCGCGACCCCTAGGATCGAGGTGATCCATTAGAGCCCGCGCACATATTACACCCGGATAAGATCTAGGTAGTTGTAACCGCTTTCCCACCTAGGATTATAGCGTGAGAGTCTTTTTGCGGAGTGCGCCGGCGACATCGGTAGGCCTTCTGAGAGATAGGATGAGCAAGCGGCCGGACTACGGAGACGCAAAGCCCGGATTCTGTAAGGGGGCTTTCACTCTTTCCAGCGGGCGTTTGCGGCTTTACGAGCGATTTCGGAGCGGCGCTCTGGGCTCAGCTTCAAGGCTCTGGCGCGGCCCCCGACGACGCCTCCCTTGCGGGCGCGTTCCGTCAGCTTCGGATTCGTCGGCTTCGCTGGCTCAAGCGGTGTCCCGTCCAGGCGCTCGCCGATAACCTGCTCCAAGACGGAGCGGGCATTGACGGCAAAATCGTGATCCCTGGGAAGTCCTTTGCGTTTAGGCATGGTCAGGATACTGCCAGACGGAGAGGCCGGAATCAAGCCTCTACATTTCAAAAGACCCCACTACCATGACCGGCCAACAGCTTGACAACCCACCCTCACCCACCTTCGCAAAGCGTTCGCGCTCGCTCAGGCACCCTCTCCTGCAAGCGGGAGAGGGAAGACCTGCGTTACGGCCTGAGGGTGATACCGACCCACCACGCTCGGTCGCGATCGGTGGCCGCCGCGAGGTAGGCGAACTCGACGAGAAGGAATCGGATTCTCCCGCCCGCACCCAGACTGAAAGCGGGCCTTTTGCCCCGATCGGAGCCGATCTCGACGCGAGTGCCAGCGCGGGCGAAGAGACGGCGCTCGAAGAACGCCTTCTCCGCTCCCAGAGAAATCTCTCGCCAGGAAACGTCTTCGAAACCTTGTGACGAAAGGTCGGAGTCGAAGGAAACGAGAGTGTCGCCTGGGAGGCGGAAGGCGGCTCCTGCCCGTGCGTGACGGGCCAATACGATAGCGGATCCCGAGGGCGTGTCGAACTCAGGCTCGTTCAATCGTCGCCACATCAAACCGACTCGCAGCCAGGGGTTCGGCTCGTAGAGCGCCGCGAAGTCGAGCGCCCAGGTCTGGCTCGAGTGGCCCTCGCCGCCACGCACTCGTGAAAAGATCGCGGAGGGCTCGAGATCCGCCGACGACAATCCTGCCACCATTTCGTCGAGCTCGAAGGCGGTCCCGCGAAGATAATGAATATTACCGGCGATGACGAGATTGTCGATCGGCAGGGACTGGAGGAGGGAAAACGAGAGGTCGAAGGTCTCGAGCCCCTGACTCGAGAGAACGTCGTCCTCGCGGCGCGAGGAAGTGTTTGTGAACCACGTGCCGGCCACTCCCATGAAGGTATAGCCGACCGAGAATCCGGTCGCGGTGTCGACGAGGAGGCCCTCTCCGGAGCGGTCGAGGTCATCCTCTCCGCGCGACAAGCCCACCTGAACGATGGGACCGAAGGCGATTCCAGCTGGATTCCAGTAATAGGCCCAAGCGTCGTCGGCGACGGCGGTGAAGGCCCCGCCGAGGCTCGCCGCCCGCGCTCCCAGATGGAGAAATCGCCCGTCGGCCGCTGCCGGGGACGAAAAGGACAGCACAAGGATGCCGAGGGAAAGCAGTCGCACGACATCAATATAGCATCCGCTAACGCATCAGTTTGACAGGCTACCCGGTGGGGGACTATCCTCTGTCGTACCCGTTCTTCTTACCCTATGGGAACGACCGGCTGAATGCGGACGATCGCGGTCATACCTGCCCGCTTCCAGTCGAAACGTCTCCCGGGGAAACCTCTCGAAGACCTCCACGGCAAGACTATGCTCCAGTGGGTCTACGAGCGTGCGAGCCTCGCTCGCCGAGCCGATGAAGTGCTCGTCGCGACGGACGACGAGCGTATCGCCGAGACCGTGCGGCGGTTCGGAGGCCGTGTCACCATGACCTCTCCTAGCCATCCCTCCGGCAGCGATCGGGTCGCGGAAGCCGTTTCGGAGCTTCCGGTCGATCTGGTCGTCAACGTCCAGGGCGACGAGCCCCTATTGGAGCCAGATGCCATCGACGAGGCGATCGAGGATGCGACGAAGCACGTGGAGGCCATCGTCACGCTTCGCCGTGAGCTTTCCGATCGGAAGCGACTCCTCGATCCGAACGTGGTCAAAGTCGTGGCGAACCTGGCGGGCTTCGCGATGTACTTTTCGCGCTCACCGATACCGGCACTGGCGGACGACTTCGACGAGCTTCCCTCGGGGCTGTACTACGAGCATATCGGCCTCTACGCCTATCCCAAGTCGATTCTGATGAAGCTCACTCGAACCGCTCCGAGCCGTCTCGAGCTCGCCGAAAGACTCGAGCAGCTTCGCGCTCTCGAGCACGGTGCCCCGATTCGCGTCGTCGATACCAAGTATCAGAGCATCTCCGTGGATACCGCGTCCGATCTGGAAAAGGTACGAGAGTTACTCGCACCGAGCCACGGTGGATAACAGGCATCAAACTACGGATACAATGCAATCGCAACGAAGGAGCAATTGTTAATGGCATTACCCAAGGCCAGGTTCATCTTTGTGACAGGAGGGGTGGTCTCGTCTCTAGGGAAAGGCGTGGCTTCCGCGTCCATCGGACGTCTCCTGGAGACTCACGGCTTCAAGGTGAATTTCCTCAAATTCGACCCTTACATCAACGTGGACCCGGGCACGATGAGCCCCTATCAGCACGGCGAGGTTTTCGTGACCGAGGATGGCGCGGAAACGGACATGGACTTGGGTCACTACGAGCGATTTACCAACGTCGAGCTGTCTCGTGTCTCGAACGTGACGACGGGACAGATCTACGAGTCGGTCATCGCCAAAGAGCGCCGCGGTGACTACCTTGGCGGAACCGTGCAAGTCATCCCGCACGTGACGAACGAGATCAAATCCCGTCTCGAGCCGGTGGCGGAGGATGCCGATATCGTGATTGTCGAGATCGGTGGCACCGTCGGCGACATCGAGAGCCTTCCTTTTCTGGAGGCAGTCCGTCAATTCCGTATGGATGCGGGACGGGCGGGCGCGGTTTTCGTTCACCTCACCCTCGTTCCCTATATCTCGGCGGCGGACGAACAGAAGACCAAACCGACACAGCACAGCGTGCGTGAGCTCAGGGCCATTGGTATCCAGCCCGATGTGCTCTTGTGTCGATCGGACCGTGCGCTCTCGCGCGAGATGAAGTCCAAGATCGCTCTGTTCTGCAACGTGGATGAGCGCGCCGTCATCACAGCTCGCGACGCGAGCTCCATCTATCAGGTTCCCCTGCTCCTGGCCGAAGAGGGACTGGACGAGATCATTCTGGAGATGCTCCAACTCTCCTCGCGCACAAAGGAGTTGGACGAGTGGAAGGAGCTCGTCGGCCGCATCCAGAACCCCGGGGACGAAGTCGAGATCGGGGTTGTCGGCAAATACGTCAGCCTCCGCGACGCATACAAAAGTCTGAACGAAGCACTCTCCCACGGCGGGATCGCGCACAACCTACGGGTCAAGCTGAAGTGGATCGAAGCCGAGGATCTCGAAAGTGGAGATCTGGAGGCGCTCGAAGGGGTCGACGGCGTTCTCGTACCCGGCGGGTTTGGGCCTCGCGGAACGGAAGGGATGGCCGCCGCGGCGGGATGGGCTCGCAAACGACGAATTCCCTATTTCGGCATTTGCTACGGATTCCAATGGGCCGTCGTCGAATACGCTCGCGAAGTGGCGGGTCTCTCTCAGGCAGGCTCGAGCGAATGTCATCCGGAGTCACCGGACAAAGTCATCCTCAAGCTCCGAGAGCTCGTCGGTGTCGAAGAGCTCGGCGGAACCATGCGCCTCGGCGCTTACGATTGCATCTTGACGGAGGGCTCGCGCGCCCGCCAAATCTACGGAAAAGGCGCGATATCCGAGCGCCACCGTCATCGATACGAGTTCAATCAGGAATACGAGCGCGTGCTGAACGAAGCGGGTCTGCGGTTCTCGGGCCGGACGCCAGACGGAAAGTTCGTCGAGATCGCCGAAGTGCCGGACCACCCCTGGTACCTCGCGGTACAGTTCCATCCCGAGTTCAAGTCGCGCCCCTTGTCACCTCATCCACTGTTCCGGGAATTCATCGGCGCCGCGTGGCGATACAAGCGCGGAGAGTTAACCGACGAGGCAGGCGTGAGCGAAGAGTCGTCCGTGATCAGCCAGCACTAGCAGGGTGCTGAATATGCATCTACACCCTGCTCGACCGATCGTGACCGACACGGTCCGGGTGGGGACCGCCGAGATCGGTGGAGGACGCGGCTTCGCCCTCATCGCCGGTCCCTGCGTCATTGAGAACGACGAGCACCCTTTTTTCATGGCGGAGCAGATCCTCGCCATCACCCGAGATCTCGGGATTCCGTACATTTTTAAGGCTTCGTTCGACAAGGCGAATCGCACCGCAGTGACCTCCTTCCGAGGCCCCGGTCTCACTGACGGCCTGGCGATACTCAAAGAGGTCGGTAGTCGTTACGCGATCCCCGTCACGACGGACGTCCACGAAGCTGGGCAGGCGGCGGCGATCGCCGAGGCCGCGGACCTGCTGCAGATTCCGGCGTTCCTCTGCCGACAAACCGACCTGCTTCTGGAGACGGGCAAGACGGGTCGGGCGGTGAACATCAAAAAGGGACAGTTTCTGGCACCCTGGGACATCGGACACGCGGTGACGAAGGTGAAGAGCACTGGAAACGAGAACGTGATCGTCACCGAGCGAGGCACCAGCTTCGGTTACAACAACCTCGTCGTCGACTTCCGTGGGTTCCCTTTGATGCGAGAGAGCGGGACGCCGCTCGTGTTCGACGTCACCCATAGCCTCCAGCTTCCGGGAGCCGCCGGAGCCTCCTCGAGCGGCCAGTCTCATCTGATTCCCGAGTTGGGTTCCGCGGGTGTAGCGGCGGGCGTCGACGCTCTGTTCATGGAAGTGCACGACGCTCCAGAGAGAGCTCTTTCCGATGGACCGAATGCCTGCCCGTTGAGCGCGCTCCACTCGCTCCTTAAACGATTTGACGCCATACAGAAGGCGATCGAAGCGCCATGAGCATCAATCTCGCCAAGAAGGTGCTTCAGATCGAGGCAAGCGCGATCCGTTCGCTCGCCGACCGTCTGGACCGAAGCTTCGAGACGGCGGTCGAAATCGTGTCCGGGTGCAGCGGTCGTGTCGTCGTCACCGGGATGGGCAAGTCCGGGATCGTGGGTCAGAAGATTGCAGCGACGCTGAACAGCACCGGCACGCCTTCCCTGTTCCTGAATCCGGCCGAAGCCGTTCACGGCGACCTTGGAATGATCGTCGCGGGGGACGTCGTCATCGCTCTGTCCAAGAGCGGCAAGACGCGTGAGCTTCTAACTCTCGTCGAGCCAATAAAGCGGCTCATGGTTCCACTCATCGCTTTCTCCGGAGACTCGAGCTCCGCTCTTGCGGAGGCAGCCGACGTCGTCCTTGACGTCTCCGTCACCGAGGAAGCCTGCCCCATGGGGCTTGCCCCCACCGCGAGCACGACTGCTTCCCTCGCGCTCGGCGACGCACTCGCGATGGCGGTTTTGGAGAAAAAGGGTTTCAGCGAAGACGACTTTCGCAACCTCCATCCACGAGGCCAGATCGGCTTCAAGCTCCTCCGCGTGGAGGACGTCATGCATCGGGGCGACGAGCTACCCCTCGTAGGCGCCGACGCACCAATGAAGGAAGTGATCTACGAGATGTCTCGCAAGGGGCTGGGTGTAACGAGCGTCGTGGACGAGCTCGGCAAGCTCGTGGGAATCATCTCCGATGGAGACTTGAGGCGTCACCTCGAGCAAGACGGAGGACTCCTCTCGAAGAAAGCGCGGGACTGCATGACGACGAGCCCGGTGACCCTCGGACAGAAAGAAGCGGCGACGGTCGCACTCGCCCTCATGGAGAAGCGAAAGATCACGTCCCTGGTGGTGCCAGACGACGAGGGTCGGGCGCTCGGAGTGGTCCACCTGCACGATCTTTGGCGGCTCGGCGAGTATTTCTAACGAACCATGGACGACTCTTTTCGAGACAAGGCCGCGAAGGTGCGCATGCTGCTCCTCGACGTGGACGGAGTTCTGACAGACGGGACCTTCGTGCCCGGCGAGACGGAGTCCAAGCGGTTTCACTCGCGCGACGGCATAGGACTGGTTCTGGCCCGCAAGGCGGGATGGAAGCTGGGTATCATCTCGGGGAGGCGTTCACCTGTTGTCGAAGCTCGGGCGCGTGAGCTCGAAATGCACTTCGTCCGTCTCGGCGTGAAGGACAAGCTCGCCTGTCTCGACGAGGCTCTAGCTCAGGAATCTCTGGCGCGCGATGAAGTGGCCTACATGGGAGACGACCTCCCCGACCTTCCGGTGCTCGTGCGAGTGGGATTGTCAGCGACCGTCGCCGACGCTCCCATCGAGGTCCGATCCCGAGTAGACTATGTTACCCGCGCTCGCGGCGGTCATGGCGCCGTGCGCGAGCTCGTGGAGCGCGTCTTGCTGGCTACCGGTCAGCTCGACGAGCTCGTTCGAAGCTATACGAGGTAAACACCGTGGGCATCATCAAATCGGTTCTCATTCTGCTCGTGGGTGCGGCGCTCGCGACGTTCCTCTGGTCGAACTTCGAGCAAACAGTCACCATTTATTTCACGACGTTCTTTCGTACGGTCGAGATCCCTCTGGCCGCTGCTCTCGTCGGCTCCATGCTGGCCGGCTTCCTGTTCGCCGTGACGATGTCGCTACCGAACCAGTTTCGGTTGCGCTCGCGCATTCGAGAGCAGCAGCGGAAAATCGACCGACTCGAGGACGAGCTTCGCGGACTCCGGAGGCTCCCGCTGAACGACGCCTTTCCCGACACCGCGTCGTCGGAATCGACGGAAAGAGTGGGGAAACCCGGCAAGTCGGAAACTCACGGATCCTAAAGCGGTGCTCGCTCGGCTCTGGCGCCCGAGATGAACATCGGAGAGCAGACTCTTCTCGCGATTCTCGTCGCTCTCATCGCGGGCATCGCCGCTGGACGTCTGTGGGCCGGGCTCGTCAGGCGCACGAAGCGAGAGGGAGCCCCTCACGGCCCCTCATCGATCCACTACATTCTCGGGCTCGATCTGCTCGCCTCCCGTCAAATCGACCGAGCCGTTTCCGAGCTCACCAAGGCAGCGCGGGCCAATACCGAGGCGACCGAGATCTATCTCATTCTGGGGAATCTGCTCCGTGAGAAGGGGCAGCTCGAGCGCGCAATTCAGATTCATCAGAGCATCCTGCACAGGCCAGGTCTCGCCGCAAGCGAAAGGACCCACGCCCTGCTATGTCTCGGAATGGACTTCAAACGGGCCGGCTTCCGCAATCGGGCGATGGATACCTTCAACGAAGTCGTCGCCATCGAGCCCGACAACGCCTACGCCCTGAGAAACCTCGTCAAGATTCACGAGGAGGAACAGGCCTGGGAGACGGCCCTTCATGCCCACGCGAAGCTCAGCCGGGTGACGGGCGAAGAAGAAGATTCGACGCTTCGGGCGTTTCTTTACGAGCAGATCGGTCAGGCGGCGTGGCGTGCTTCCGAAGAGCCACGCGCCCGCCGTGCTTTCGACGAGTCGGTTCGTTCGGATCCAGAGCTTCCACCTGCCTATCTGCATCACGGAGATCTCCTCGCCGCCAAGGACCGGTTCGAGGAGGCCGAGGCAAAATGGATGGAGCTCACGAAAGTCGCTCCCCGGTTCGCCTATCTCGCCTTCGATCGCCTCGAGGCCGTTCGCGAGAAGCTGGGGCGATCGGGCACCATGGAAGCGCTCTATCGCAGGGTCATCGCGCTGGACGAGGCCGACTGGAGAGCAAGGTTGTCCCTCGCTCGCTTGCTGCATGGGCGTGGTGAGCTCGACGAGGCCTTCGCCCTGCTCTTCGAAGCCGTTCGCAATAACCCACACGCCCTGGCGGTCCACCTCGAAGCCTGGAAGCTCCTGTCAGCTGTCGATGGAGCGTCCGAATGGACGACGCGCTATCTCAAAGAGGTCGCCGGTGCCGCATTCTTCCTGGACCCCTTCGTTTGCATCAAGTGCAATTATCGGGCGAACGGTCTCCTCTGGCGATGCCCTCACTGCCAGGAGTGGAACAGCTTCGTGGAAGAACGGCTCGAGCGGATGGACCAGAAGGACGATAGCGACTAGACAGGTCTTCCCTCTCCCCTCTGGGGAGGAGCCTTCAGCCCGAGCGCAGGGCGAGCGCAGGCGAGACCCGGAGCGAGAAGCCGTGCCGCCTTCCGCAGCGAGCCTGCCGAGCGGAGGGCTAGCCCGGCTGAAGGCCGGGCGCGTTGCAATAAAAGGGTGGGGCCCCGCGGCGCTTGATGAAAGCTGCCCGCCTTCAGGCGGGTGGGTGAGGGGTCGTCAGTAGCTGGGTTTCTTCAATCAAGCCAAGCGAGTGCTTTGTCGCGGCGCTCCCCGCTCGGAGCCATTCGCACGTATTCCGCGAGATAGGGCTTGGCCTGGTCCCCACGTCCGAGCTCGACCAGAAGCGAACCGATGCTGAAATAGTACAGGGCCCGCTTGCGATTTAACTCGATCGCCTTGCGAAAAGAAGCCAGTGCAAGCTCCATCGTCTGAGGCACCTTCCCGAGAGCCAAGTAGTACTCACCCCGAGTATGATAGAGCAGATCGTTCGACGGGCATCGCATGAGAGCTTGCCCGGTGATCTCGAAACCAGCGTCCAGAATCTCACCCGAGCGCTCAGCCATGCCCAGGTCGTAATAGGACAGCGAAAGGTTGTTCCAGGCACCGCAGTCGCCGGGCTCCATTTCGAGCGAGTGAGAGAACTCTTCGATGGCATCCCGCGGCCGGCCGTGCCTGAGGTAAACGGATGCCAAAGCGCGATGAGGCAAGAGAAACCTCGGTGACGTCCTGTGAACCTCCTCGAAAAAGACCACGTCGTTCCTCCACACCGGATTGTGTCGCCAGATCTTGACGCCGCCGAGGACGACGAGCACGCTGGCAACCAACGGCGTCCAGCGGCCGACCGCAGCGCGCGACCGCATCCATTCATAGCCGCAACCGAGCGCCCAGCAAAAACCCACCGAAGGCAAATAGAGGAAACGCTCGGCGGTGAGGACGTCCGTGAAGCCTCCCGCGTTCAGCGCCGGAAGGAGGAAGATCAGCGTCCAGAGGGACCCGAAGAGCGCTCGCCGATCGCGCGATCCGACGAAGATGACGGCTGTCGAGAAGCCTGCCACGACGAGGAAAGCCAAGGCGACCGACGGCCACCCCTCGCGCAAGACCCATTCCATGGGATCGTGAGCGTAGAGGCGTACCGGAAACACGAGCTTGAGGAGATACCGAGCGAGAATCCGTGGAAGGTTGAACACCAGCAACGAGAACGGTTGCGCCGTTTCGGTCAAGATCGGCATCTGAAGAATCCAGAGCCGCACCAACAGATAGATAGACGCGATCCCCGCCATGACCCCTAGCGTGGTGATGTTTCTTCGACGCTCCCTCAACCTCTCGCGATGATACAGGTAAGCATAGAGAGCGACAGCCACCGGCAGTCCGACCGCGACCTCTTTCGCCAGGATGGCGAGCGCGTAAAGCAGACCCACGGCCAAGATTCTCGCAGAGACCCGTTCGCGACCGGCAAAGGACAGGTAGAGGCGGAAGGCCGTGAGCACGAGCAAGCAGGCAATCAGGTCCGTCCGGCCCGAGATCCAGGTCACCGACTCCGTATGAACCGGGTGCACCGCGAAAAGAGCGGCGGCCACGAACGCGGGCGTGCGAGGGCCGAAGACGGAGAAGCAAGAATAGACGAGCAGGACGTTGAGAAGGTGGAGCAATAGATTCGTCCCGTGAAATCCAGACGGATTGTCGCTCCAGAGAAACCAATCGACGAAAAACGATAGCGTTACCAAGGGTCGGTAGAACGACCGCTTCGCTTCCGGCTCGTCGAGGCTCTGCCAATAGTCCGCGGTCAGCCCCTCGGCGAGAAGCCGGCTGTCCTGAATATGCTCGTTCTCGAGGATGAGAGCTCGGTCGTCCCAGACGAAGTCGAAGTCGAGCGCGCCGACATAGGGAACGACAGCGAGAAGTCCGAGCAACGTGGCGGTCAGCCACCGCGTCGTCATCGGTTCCTTCATGTCGAATCATGATCGACATCGCCTGCCGCAGCACGAAGCTCCGAGAGCACCTCCCCGGCACGGGCGATGGTTCGCTGGAAACTCCCGGAGGTGTCGACGACGTAGTCGCCGTAGCGTCGCTTCTCCGCGATGCGCATCTGAGTTGCGATCCGTTGCTCCGCTTCACGGGCACTCAGACAGTCTCTCGCCATGAGTCTTTCTCTCTGCAGATCCTCGGAGCAAGCAACGATGACGAGCACATCGTAGCGCTCGTGGGATCCCGTCTCTACCATGAGCGCGGCGTCCACGACGGCCAGAGGCTCACCCCTTCCCACCGCTTCCGCGAAGAACTCCTCGATAGCGCGCCATACCTCGGGGTGAACGATCGCATTGAGCTTCCGTCTGTCCTCTTCGTCGGAGAATACGAGGCTAGCGAGAGCCTTGCGGTCCACGGAGCCATCGGGAGCGAGCACCTCACCGAAAGTCTCCGCGATCGCATGCGTGACTTCGGTGCCCGGCCCCAGCAAGTCATGGACGATCGTGTCGGCGTCGAGGGTGGCCACGCCCGAAGACTCGAAGTGTCGCCGAACGACGCTCTTCCCACAGGCGATACCGCCCGTGAGCCCGACTTTGATCACCTCGAGCCGCGCCTCGCTTTCGCGAGCTCCAGAGTATTCGAGAGCAGCATGGCGATGGTCAGCGGCCCCACACCACCCGGAACGGGAGTAAAAGCCGAAGCGATCTCCATGGCGTCCCCGGGATGCACGTCGCCCACGAGCGTCGAGCGCTTCTTTCTAAAGATCTCGAGACGGGGTGAGTCCTCACCGAAGAAATCCACGACTTCGTCTTCCGTCTGCGCACGATTCATCCCGACGTCGATGACGACCGCCCCGGGGCGAATGAAGTCGCGCCGGACCATCGCGGCGCGACCGATTGCTGCCACCAGGATCTCTCCCTCGCTCGCCACCCTCGGCAAATCCTTCGTCCGCGAATGGCAGATGGTAACGGTAGCGTTCGCGTGCAGAAGCATCATCGCCATGGGCTTGCCGACGATGTCGCTCCTTCCAACGATCACGGCTCGCTTGCCCGCAACGTCGATGTTCTCGCGTCGCAGAAGCTCCATGATGCCCGCGGGGGTACAGGGGCGGGGTCCTGGTTTCTTCCGAACGAGTTTTCCCACGCTCTCCGGATGGAAGCCATCGACATCCTTGTCGGGACGGATGCGATCGAGGAAACTTGCGGCGCCGAGGTGATCGGGAAGCGGGAGCTGGAGCAGAATTCCGTCGACGTCGTCGCGTTCGTTGAGCTCATCCAGCTTCTCCTCCAGCATCTCGCGCCTCGTCGATGCTGGCAGGATGACCGTCTCCGACCCGAGCCCGGCTTCCTCGCATGCCTTGACCTTGCTCCGAACGTAGAGCTGAGAGGCTTGATTGTCGCCCACGAGAACGGCAGCGAGACACGGAACGATACCCCGCTCGATCAGCGGCTTCGCGTTCTCTCCCACCTCTTCACGAATCTCTCGAGCTACTCGCTTTCCGTCCAGCAGTTTCGCCGTCACTGTACCTCCTCGAATCGGGACTATTTCATGGACAACCAGGCTCAGCGTTGCTCAGACAAAACGCTCGAGGAAACGCGTGCTGTAGTTTCCAGCACGGAAGTCGGGATCGTCGAGGATCCGCAGATGGAGTGGGATGGTCGTTTTGACGCCCTCGATCACGGTCAGGTGAAGGCACCGCCGCATCCGGTCGATGGCTTCCTTGCGGTCACGCCCGTGCACGATGATCTTCGCGATCAGCGAATCGTAATACGGCTGTACGTTGCAATCCGCATGAGCCGCAGTATCGACGCGGACGCCGGGCCCTCCCGGTACGTGGAAGGCGTGGATCTTGCCCGGGGACGGTATGAAAGTAATCGGATCCTCTGCATTGATACGGCACTCGATACTAGCCCCCCTGACGAAGACGTCTTTCTGCCGATAGCCGAGAGGCGCGCCGCCCGCGACACGGATCTGATCCTTCACCAAATCGGTGCCCGTGACCATCTCCGTTACGGGGTGTTCGACCTGGATACGAGTGTTCATCTCCATGAAGAAGAAGTGGTCATCCTCGTCGAGAAGAAACTCGACCGTGCCGGCACCGACGTATCCCACCGCTTGCGCGGCCTGCACGGCAACCCGCCCCATTTTTTCCCGCAGCTTCTCGGAAACGGCGGTGGAAGGTGCTTCCTCGAGTAGCTTCTGGTGCCTCCTCTGGATCGAGCACTCACGCTCACTCAAGTGAACCATGTCTCCCTTCGTATCCGCCATGATCTGAATCTCGATATGGCGTGGATTGGGAAGGAACTTTTCGAGGTAGACCTCTGAATTTCCGAACGCGGCTTCGGCTTCCCGCTGCGCGGCGAGAAACGCTTTGCCCAAATCCTGCTCCCGCTCGACGATGCGCATGCCCTTGCCGCCTCCGCCCGCCGCCGCCTTGAGCATCACGGGAAGACCCATCTTCTTGGCGACGGCGAGGGCCGCCTCGGCGTTCTCGATAGCGCCGTCCGAGCCCGGCAGGATCGGGACTTTGGCCTTCTTCATCGTTTCGCGCGCGAGGGCTTTGTCGCCCATGAGACGGATCGCGTGTGACGATGGCCCGATGAAGCGAACCCGACAGGCCTCACAAACCTCGGCGAAGTGAGCGTTCTCGGCGAGAAAGCCGTAGCCCGGGTGCAGAGCGTCGGCGCCGCTGATCTCCGCGGCGGAGATGATGGCCGGAATGTTCAAGTAGCTGTCTTTGCTTCGCGCGGGCCCGATACAAACCTCCTCATCGGCAAAGCGCACGTGAAGCGAGTCCCGGTCGACGTCGGAATAGACCGCGACGGTTGAAATTCCCATCTCCTGGCAAGCGGAGATGACGCGGAGGGCGATCTCGCCTCGATTAGCGACCAGTACTTTCTTGAACATGGAAGCAGGCGTCCTGCGGGTTCGGCTCGACGGCGGAACGCCTATGTTTCCCTGATGGCGAACAGGCGGTCGCCGTACTGCACCGTCTGCCCGTTCTCCACGAGAATCTTGACGAGCTCCCCGTGGAGCTCGGATTCGATCTCGTTCATGAGTTTCATCGCCTCGATGACGCAGAGCACCTGTCCGTTCTTCACGGTATCGCCCTCACGGGCGAAGGGCTCTGCCCCGGGCTCGGGCTGGCGGTAGAAAGTTCCGACCATGGGTGACGTGATGAAGGAGAGGCCATTCTCGGTTGGTTCGGCGCTCGCTGAGACGGCGGCGGTTTCTCTAGCCGCCGAAGCGGGAAGCGCGGCAATAGCGGCAGTCGACGAATCCACCGGTCCGTTCGTGGGGACAGCCGCCTTCTTGATCTTGATCCTGACGCCTTCTTCCTCGAGCTCGAACTCGGTGATGTTTCGCTCAGCGATCAACTCGAGCAGCTCTTTGAGTTCATCGATATTCAAAGTCTTCACCACTCCATTACTAGGGCTCGGTCGCCCCTATTGCGCGAACGGCAGAAGTTAGCACAAGGCGGGCTTGCCTGCAAAGAAAGCAAACGTTCGGTAGGTGCTGTGGGCTATCCGCTAGACGAACTCTTTTTCGAGTCTCATCGCGGCCCGTTTCAGGTGGAAGCGTGCCTTGCCATAGTTGGTGCCCTGCTCCAGGGCTGCCAGGAGCACGTAGTCGTCGGTGATGGCGACCGCCATGACGACCAAGGTTTCCGTCATGAAGATGAGCTCCTTGAGAGCCCCTGCCCCTACGTCCTCAGATGCCTGCCGAGTCGAGCGCAACAGCGACGTCGCCTCGGTGCTGAGCATGTCGAAGTTGTGCTGTCCGTTCGCCAGGTAGCGCTCGATCGGAATGCCGTCCATTCCCATTACGACGAGTCCGATGCAGCCTTCGACTCGAGAAGTGACTTCCTCCAGGACTTCGGTGAAGACCATCTCAGGCTCCCCTCGACTTTCGTATGGCCGAAAGCCACTGTTCTAGAACCTCGATCGTCTTCTGACGTGACTCGCCGGGAATCTCCGATGGCGAGGATGCGGGCGCCGCAGCCGGGCTAGCAGCGGGTACTTCGGCCGCCGCCTGCGCCAGGATAGACAACTCCTTGATACGATCCTGATACTGCGTCGCCTGCGGGTTGCGCGCGAGTAGGTTCCGGTAAACGGTTATGGCCTGCTCGAAGTGGCCTTGTGAAGCGTAGATTTCCGCCATCGTGGGAGTGTCTGGACCAGCCTCCTGGGCCTCGTCGGGCGCGACGAAAACCTCGGGCTCGGGCTCCACCATCGTTGGCTCGGGCACCTCCGCATTCTCAGGCGCGACCAGCGGCGGTGGCGAGGGCGCGACGACCTCGGGTGGCATGGGAGGCTGCTCGAGCGCCTGGCCGGAGCGCACTACCTCGAAAGTCTCCGGCTCAGCCGCGAGGGGCACCGGAGGCAGGTCGTCGACAGCTGCCCCTTCGGAGGTCTCGTCGGCGGGTGGCGCGTAGGCCGCGTTGTAGGACCGCTCCTCCAGCACCATGGGCTCGTCGACAGCGATGAGCGGGATGGGAGCGGGCTCGTTATTGTCTACAGGCTCTACAGGCTCCTCAGGCGCGGCGGGCGCCTCGACAAGCGTTGGCTCGAGCGCCGGCTCGTTGTGCGCGGCGGGCGCCTCGACGAGCGTTGGCTCGAGCGTTGGCTCGTTGTGGGAAGCCGGTGAAGGCGCCGGCGGTACAATCGGTTGTGTGGGTACCGAAGGGGGCGGCGCTAGGCCGCCAGCAGGAGACGGCGCAACGGGCGCTGCGGCGGCGGGCGGTCCGCCACCAGCGACCTCGTCGCGGACGGCTTGAATTCTTTCTTCGAGCTCCGTGTCCTCGGGCGCAAGCGTCTGCGCCACCTGATACTTCTGTATCGCCTCCTCGTATCGCCCCAAACGGTGGTACGTCTCTCCGAGGAATTTGTTGGCGAGAATATTGTCCGATATCTTGGCGAGCACGGCCTCGAACTGCTCGCCCGCGCGGTCATAAGACTCCGCCTCCAGGAGAGCTCGCCCCAGAGCCACCTGGGCCGAAGGGTAGTCCGGGTGTTTCTTGAGACCCTCCTCGCAGACCCCGATGGCGTCGTCGAGCAGTCCCGCCTTACGGTACTCTTCGGCAAGCTGAACGAACATGCGGGAGTTCGGGTCCGCCGCAAGGCGTTGCTCGAGCTGTTCGATCCGGCTCATGAGCTAGGGCATCATCCAAGAAAGAAGAAGTGGGGCAGAGGTCGCGCTCGGCCTCCGCCCCACGGTTCATTCCGTAGAACTCTAGTTTACAATGTCGTAGTCCTCTGTGCACGTCGCTCTGCAGCCGGTGACCGCTTCGTGCGTGATCAGGATGACCGTGTGCTCGCCCACCGTCGAGAAGGCGTGGACGACATCGCGACCGGCCTTCGCCGAACCGTCGTCGAAAATCCACTCGTAGCGGGCAATCTCGTTGCCCGCGCAGCCTGGAATCGAGATATCGCCCACTATTTGCGTTGCCGTAAAGGCAATACCTTCGCCAACGTCGTACGTCAACTTCTCTGGCTCCCAGATGAAAGCGCAAACACCCGAACCCGGGAACGAGGGTCGGTTCGCGGCACGCAGGAAGATCGACGCCGTTCGGAAAACGGCCGTACTGAAGTTGGTGCCGCTCGGTCTCCCCGTGATGATGACGGCCGTATCGTTCTCCTGATCGGTACGAAACGGCGCCCAGTATCGCGCCCGCGCGACGCCATCACCATCGGAGACCGACGAGACCGGCCCCGATTCGACGCCGCCGAATGACGGCCTGGGGCCGTTCACTGGGGCCAGGTTTCCCAAGTCCAGGAAACCCGCTCCCGAGCGCGTGATGTCGAAGAGAATCTCGACGCCCGAGGTTCTTTGTCCGTCCGGGCCGCGAACGACCGCTTCGATTACGGAGCTGGAGAATCCGTCCGACACGAGCTGGTCGGGAACGGCGCGCATCTCGACTGCCGTGCCGAGCTTGATAGTCGTTGATTTTGTCCTTTTTGGCAGCAACGAGGAGGATGTCCATGTTGCCACCGGCCCCACCGGGGTCGAGGACTTGATAGTCCAGGTTGACTTCCTGGATATCGAAAGGGATGTACTGCTCGGCCTCCCAGTGGATGGACTCCGCGAGCTCCTGCTCGCTCATGGCGGGAAGTTGGATTTTCTTGACGATAACAGAGCTGCCGCTGATGGCGGTGGCGGTGGCGGTGGCGGTGGCGACCTCGGTCGTCTTGATCCGGTACTCGGAGAAAAGCCGCTGGATCGCGTCGATCACCGAGGTCGAATCCATGATCTGACCGTCCACGATGGCCTCTTGAGGTAGATACTCGAGGCCGATCGTGGAAAGCTGCCACGTCTCAGCCTTGCCGGGTTTCATCTCGACCGCCTTGACGGAACTCGAGCCAATGTCGAGCCCAACGAGACTTTTCTTCTTACTGAAGAAACCCATCGGCCTGGCTCCCTACCTCTAATTGAAAGACACTTACCAGGAGTTAGTTAAAGTACTTTATGAGCGTACCCAACAAAGAGACTGACTGTCAAGAAAAAACGGCCACAAATGTCTTTGGAATCTTCCAGTTATTATCGAATATGGTCGATAGTTCGTCAAGAGAGAAGTGAGGTATTTGGTAGGGAATCCCCCCCAAAAAAGGGGTCTCCGACCGTGAAGGGTGGGGCTTTCACCTCAACCGACAGTACACCGTTTGAAAACTTGCCCAACATATTGGGCTCGAACCGAGTGTCTCGCGCCCCCGATGGCCACGTCATTTTTCTTCGAGTTAGAGCACTTTTGGCAGTCCGAGCACGTACCGCGCAGCCTCTTCCCCCTGCTAGGGGAGCCCAGCCCACCTCATTAATTACATGAGGACATCGGCGTTAAGTGCCCAACCTGCACCTAACGCGAGCTGGACCGGCGTCCTGTCGGAGCTTCGAGCTCAGGCTTTTTCCCTTGACAATGCGGTTAACGTCAACTAACTTGTGCGTTTGGGCGATTTATGTCGTCCAAATTTTTTTTGATCGTCGCGAACAACGAGAAAACTTCCGAGCGAGTGATGGCTACGACGTTCCCGAAAGCATCCGAAGTCAGACGGTCCTGGTATGTGGTCGACGCCGAAGGCCAGATTCTCGGCCGACTTGCCAGTCGGATCGCGCAGGTGCTGACCGGGAAGGACAAGCCCACCTATACCCCGTTTCTCGACACGGGCGATCACGTCGTCGTGGTCAATGCCGAGAAGGTCGTACTGACGGGATCGAAAGAGCTGAACAAGATCTACTTCCGTCACACGGGCTATCCAGGTGGTATTCGTCAGGCTCGCGTCGAAGAGTTGCGCGCGAAACGGCCCGAGCGGCTCATCGAGGCGGCGGTTCGGGGAATGCTGCCGAAGAACCGGCTGGGACGGGCGCAGTTCAAGAAGCTGAAGGTCTATCAGGGCGGAAAGCACCCGCACGAGGCCCAGCAACCGTCGTCACTCGAGCTCGCGACCCGCGTACCTCGGCAGTCGCGATAAGGCATGCTCCCTACGCCCTTCCATCCAATTTTTCTCTCGTTAACAACTTTCTTCTCTCGTTAATAGTCAAGGAGAGCGAACGACTTTGGCATCTTCCAGCAAGATTCAGTACTACGGAACGGGCAAGCGCAAGAGCTCGATTGCGAGGGTGTACCTGCGGCCTGGCAGCGGAGAGATCCGCATCAACAAGCGGGCCTTCGGCGACTACTTCCCGAGCGATGCGCTCAAGATGATCATTCAGCAGCCGCTGCAACTCACCGAATCCTCGGGCAAATTCGACATTTACGCGAATATCCAGGGTGGTGGGCTGAGCGGCCAGGCATGGGCGATGAGGCTCGGGATCAGCCGAGCTCTATGCGATTTCAACCAAGAGCTTCGAAGCCGACTAAAGGGCGGAGGCTTCTTAACCCGTGACGCGCGCATCAAAGAACGCAAGAAGTACGGCCAGCCTGGCGCCCGCAAACGGTTCCAGTATTCCAAGCGCTGAGGAGGAGATTACTTGGCTTCGATTACGATGAAAGAGCTGCTCGAAGCGGGGGTCCACTTCGGCCATCAGACCAAGCGCTGGAACCCGAAGATGAAGGAGTACATCTTCGGCCAGCGAAACGGCATCTATATCGTCGATCTTCAGAAGACACTGAGGCTGTTCAGGGAGGCGCTCAAATTCGCCACCGATCTCGGCGCTCAGGGCAAGACCATCCTTTTTGTGGGAACGAAACGCCAGGCCCAAGAGGTCGTGGCCGAAGAAGCCAGGCGGGCCAGCATGTTCTTCGTCAACCAGAGATGGCTGGGGGGGACGCTCACCAACTTCGTGACGATTCAGAAGAGCATCGGGAGGCTCCAAGAGTTGACCGCCCTCGTCACCGAGGGGCAGGAGTTGTCGAAGAAGGCCCTGTCGCGCCTCGACAAGGAGCGCAAACGCCTGGAGAAGAACCTGAGCGGTATCCAGGAAATGGGCAAGCTTCCCGACGCGATCTTCATTATCGACGCCAACCGCGAGGAGATCGCCGTGCACGAGGCCCGCAAGCTCGGAATCCCGGTGATCGCAATCGTCGATACCAACTGTGATCCCGACGTCGTGGACTTCGTAATTCCGGGAAACGACGACGCGCTCAGAGCTATCAAGCTCTTCACGTCGCGCATCGCCGATGCCGTCATCGCAGGCAGGGACATGTCGAAAGCCGCAACCCCGGAAGCTCCTCCGCCCGCTGCAGAAGCGAGCGGAAGCGACGACAATGAGCCCGAGACGGAGACCTCGGCGTCGAGCGCGGGAGATGGCGGGGAGTCTTCGAGTGACGAGGCGCCGTCGGTGACAACTCCGCCTCCCGCCTAGCGTGCCGAGCGCTTCCGGGCGCGACTTACTTCGATTTTTTCTCTCGGAGAGAGGTTCGTCACGACGCGAGCCTCTCTGCGAGACGATTTTCAACGCAAGACGAGGTCACAACAATGACGACAATCTCTGCACAACAAGTGAAAGAGCTCCGGGAAAGAACCGGGGCGGGCCTCCTGGAGTGCAAGAAGGCTCTCCAGGAGGCGAAAGGCGACATCGACGAGGCCGTCACCATTTTGCGAAAGCGGGGCAAAGCGGCCGCGGAAAAGAAATCGAGCCGCTCCACGACGGAGGGGCTCGTCGAAGCCTATATCCACCCCGGCGGCCGCGTGGGCGTGCTCATCGAGGTGAATTGTGAGACCGACTTCGTCGCCAATACGGACGAGTTCAAGTCGCTCGTCAGGGACATCGCGATGCAAGTCGCCGCCGCCAGCCCCTCGCTCGCGCGCTGGGTCAGCCGCGACGAGGTGCCCGCGGACGCCCTCGACAAGGAGCGGGACATCTTGAAGAGCCAGGCCGAGGAGTCCGGCAAACCCCCGAAGGTCGTCGAGAAGATCGTGGAGGGCCGGCTGTCGAAGTTCTACTCAGAGAACGTGCTTCTCGAACAGGCCTTCATCAAGAATCCGGACCAGAGCGTGCAGGATTACCTGACGTCGAAGATCGCCGTTCTCAAAGAGAACATTCAGATTCGTCGGTTCGTGCGATTTGAACGCGGCGAAGCGGTTTAGTACAACTCTCCTGACAGGCGGAGCGCTAGGCTCTCGCGCTCCGTCGGTCGTGTGATTTATGCCGCAAAAGCCCGCTTTCAAGCGCGTCATCCTCAAGCTCTCCGGCGAGGTCTTGATGGGTGACGAGACCTTCGGCATCGACCCGGACGTCGCCCAGACGATGGCCGAGGAGATTCACTTGGCCCACAGCCTCGGTGTCGAGATCGCGACCGTCATCGGAGGCGGCAACATCTTTCGCGGCATCGCGCCGACGGCGCGCGGCATGGATCGGGTCTCGGCCGATCACATGGGCATGCTCGCAACGGTCATCAACGCCGTGGCTCTGCAGGACGCGCTCGAGAAGCTCGGTGTGCATACGCGCGTCATGTCCGCTATCGAGATGCGCGAGGTCGCCGAGCCGTTCATCCGCCGCCGCGCCATCCGCCATCTCGAAAAGGGGCGCATCGTGATTCTTGCCGCCGGAACCGGGAACCCTTACTTCTCGACGGATACCGCGGCGGCGCTGAGAGCGATGGAGGTCAAGGCGGAAGTTATCTTGAAGGGAACTCGTGTCGCCGGTATCTATTCGGCTGACCCCGAAAAAGACGACACGGCGACGTTGTTCGAGGAGATCACCTACATGGAAGTACTGGGAAAAGGTCTGAAGGTCATGGATACGACCGCGATTTCACTCTGTATGGACAACGAGCTTCCCATCATCGTTTTCGACGTCAAGACACCCGGCAATATGAGGCGCGTCATGGCGGGAGACAAAGTGGGGACGCTGGTCCGGTGATCGGTCCGAGGAGGTTGAGGTGACGTCAGAACTCATCGAAGACGCCAACCGGCGCATGGACAAATCCCTCGAGGTGCTACAAAAAGAACTGACGGCGATCCGCACGGGTCGCGCTTCGCTGGGCATTCTCGACAGCGTGAAAGTCGACTACTACGGGACTCCGACGCCCTTGAACCAGGTCGCGAACCTCGCTGTGCCCGAAGCGAACCTCATCACCATTCAGCCTTGGGAGTCACCTTTGCTGGAGACGATCGAAAAGGCCATTCTTTCGTCCGATCTCGGGTTGAATCCCTCGAACGATGGCAAGCTCCTGCGGCTTCCCATTCCTCCCCTCACCGAAGAGCGACGCAAGATACTCGTGAAGCAGGTGGGCAAGATCGCGGAAGAGAGTCGCACGGCGGTGCGTCAAGTTCGGCGCGACGCCAACGATCGACTCAAGAAAATGCTAAAGGACAAAGAGATCTCGGAGGATGACGAGAAGCGTGCCCTCAAAGAAGTCCAGGAGCTTACGGACTTGCACGTCAAGAAGGCCGACGAGATCGTCAAGAAAAAAGATCAGGAGCTGATGACCGTCTGACGTGACCGAAAGACTCTACCTTCACGATCCCTATGTGACCACCTTCGAGGCCGACATCGTCGACCGTCGAGATACCGAAGACGGGCCTGCGGTGGTCTTCCGCTCGACCTATTTCTACCCCGAGTCGGGCGGGCAGCCCTGGGATCTCGGCACGATCGACGACATCCCGATCGTCAAAGTGCTTGAATCGGAGAACGACGCGGTCCTTCACATCTTGGAGCGAGCTCCCGAAAAGGACCGAGTCCTGTGCCGCATCGACGAGCCGCGGCGGCGCGACCATATGCAGCAGCACTCCGGCCAGCACATTCTCTCCGCGGCTTTCGCCAGAGAGGCCGGCGCCAATACGATCTCGTTCCATCTGGGAGAGACCTCCTCCAGCATCGACCTCGACAAGTTCCCCCTGAACGACGATGTCGTCGCTCGTGCTCTTCACGCCGCCAATGAGGTCGTCCGGCGAGCAGCGAGAATCGAGAGCCGTTTCGTCGATGGCGTCGATGCTTCCTCGCTCGACCTGCGGAAGCCGCCTCCGGACGCCGAGCTCGTGAGACTCGTCGAAGTCGAGGGTTTCGACAATCAAGCCTGTTGCGGCACGCACCCGCGATCGAGCGCCGAAGTGGGCCCCATCGTCGTGAGAGGTATCGAGAAACTCAAGAACGCCACCCGAGTCGAGTTTCTTTGTGGAGAGCGCGTGCTGAGAGACTACCGAAAGACGGTTGGCCGTATGCGCGCGCTCGCGAGCGTTCTGAGCAGCAGCGAAGAGGACATCGTCGCTGCAGCGGAAAAGCTGCAGGACGAGCGCAAGGCTCTCGGAAAGACTCTTCGAAAGCTCGAAAGCGAGGTTTTGCTCTCCCGATGCGAGGCCTGGATGGAGGATGCGACACCGCGGGGCGAAGCTTCCCTGCTCGCCAAGGAGCTCGAAGGCCTCGGGCCCTCCGCGCTTCGCACCGCCGCCCAGGCGCTCACCCAGAAACCGGGGCGAGTCGTAATTCTGGGCGGCGTCGAGGGAGGACGCGCGCACATCGTCTGCGCGCGATCGGCAGACGTCTCCGCGGACGCGAGCGCACTCCTCCGAGCGGCGCTTCCCGCCGTGGGCGGCAAAGGCGGCGGGTCGCCCCAGATCGCCCAAGGCGGCGGTCCCGAGGTGGCGGGGCTCGCCCGAGCCCTGGAGCTCGCAGCCTCTAAAGTGACCTAGCAGGGTGCCGAAGAGGCGACCGAGCACTCTAGAGATGGTGATCGCGTGACGCTGCTGCGTGTTTTCATGCTGACCCTCCTCGCAACGACGACTTCGTGCCAGCTGAGACGAGACCGTCCCGCAGGAGACGAGCCCACGCAAGAGTCGACGGAAGGCGCTTTCGAAGAGCCCGTCCTCGAGACCGATTTCATCGAGGGCGAGCAAGTACAGACGCTGCCTTCGGAGCCGGTCGCGTCGGCGGCGGGTCGCCCCTGCGACTGGTCGAGTCTTTGGAGCAAGCCGGACGAGCCGAACCCTCTCCTGGCGGGCGTCGGCGGCGTCGAGATGCCGTCGAGAGTCGCCGACTCCGAGATCCAACTCCCGATCGATCCATCGCGCAGCGGACAGGAGATCGTCGTCGAGATCGTGATCGGAGCGGACGGAGCCGTGCGCGAGGCGACCATCCTCCGCTCCGCCAAGCCACGGTGGGCGGAAGCGGAGGAGACGGTCCTGACCGCTGTCAAGCAATGGCGGTACGAGCCTCCGCGCTTCGAAGGCACGCCGGTCTCGGTCTGCTCCACGATTTTCGTTCGACTTTAACATGACGAAACAGTTGTCTTTGTTCTCGCCCCCGGACTCGCCCCATCCCGTCGGAGTCGCCGAGGCGGCGAAGGAAACGCGCGCGCTCGCCGAACTCCTTCCCAACTCACTCTATCTCGGCACGTCTTCGTGGTCGTTTCCGGGCTGGGAAGGCATCGTCTACGACCGGAAGGTCGGGAAGAACCTCCTCGCCAAGCATGGACTCGTGGCCTATGGACGACATCCCCTGTTCCGCACCGTCTGCATCGACCGCACGTACTACGGCCCGATTCCTGCGAACGAGTTTCGCGCCTATGCCGAATCCGTGCCGGAGTCTTTCCGCTTCGTCGTCAAGGCGCACGAGCTCGTCACGAGCGTGCGGACTCGCGACCGATTCGTCTCGGCCGAAAACGAAAGCTTCCTCGACCCCAACTATGCGCTAGAGGAAGTCGTTGGACCTTGTCTCGAGGGCCTCGGTACGAAAGCGGGCGTGCTGCTGTTTCAGTTTCCACCCCAGGCGGTCGGAGCCGACTTCGTCGAAAGGCTGCACAGACTCCTCGACGCCCTGCCCCGAAAGCCGCTCTATGCAATCGAGCTCCGCAACCGCGAGCTGCTGACAAGGAGCTACCTCGAAGCACTCGAGGACGTCGGGGCCTGCCACTGTTTCAACGTCCATCCGAGGATGCCGACCATAGCCGAGCAGGCGGCGCTCGTCGGCGCATCGAGATTTCCCGGACTGGTCGTTCGGTGGATGCTCGGCCCGAATCACGGCTACGAGGACGCCAGGAAGGCTTTCTACCCCTTCGATAGGCTAGCGGAAGAGGATACGAACGCCCGCGCGGCCATCGCCGAGCTCTGCCGGAACGAGCTCGCTTCGGCGAAGCGAGCCTTCGTCATCGTCAACAACAAAGCGGAAGGTTGCGCGCCGCTGTCGCTCGTCCGGCTCGCCGGGGAGCTCGGCCGTCCTCAATCCTGATCTGAGCTGACTTTAGCGCCCGTAACTTGAGACCGCGCCCTCCGACAGAAAGCTCTGGTAGATCCGGCGCGCCTCGTCGAACTGAGCGAAGACCTGCGCCTTCTCTTTCTCGGAGCGCCATCCAGGCCAGGCCTCCGCCATCTCGCGCAGTTTGTCGATCCACCGAATCGAGTACTCCGCCGACGCTCGGCTTCTCACTGGTTTGCCATCCACGTGCACCCATACCGGGTTCGTAAACCCCTGCGCGTAGGAGGCATCGAGGGGGTGGCGTTGCTCTGGGCTTCCTTCCGCCCGGAGATGAAACCAACCGCTTTCCCGAACCGGATAGGATTTCGCGAAATCGAATCGCGTCCGATCGCCTGTCGGCGTGAACTCCTCGAGAACCTCTCCGTTGAAGACGAGAAGGATTTTCTCGAGCGGGGTGATGCTGCGCACGTGGCCCTCGACATCCACGGAGCTTCCCGCCGTCGCGAGCTCCACGGAGTCGCCCGGCATGCGGCCGTCGACCGTCATCTCGACGAGCGGGCCGGTGGTGACGAAGGCGTGTCCTTTCCGAAGGCCTTCGAACCATGCCTCCATGGTGAGCCCACGAGCACCTGTATAGACATAGGTTCTGACGGAGCCGACGAGTTTGCTGCGGTGCAGATTGCTGATCGAGTCCTCACCTCCCGTCGCCGTCACGAAGAGCTCGTTGTTCAAGGTCGCATACCAGGGGTGAAAGCTGGCTCTTCCAGCTCCGGACCATTCGACACCGTCCGTCGTCTGAAGAGCCGCGTCGACCATGTAGCCTTTCCCACCACCGAGAGTCCCCTCGAGCGGATCGTCCTCCCCTCCGAAAGCGTGGACGTAACCAACGGTCGCCCCCTGAGCTTTCGCCTTACGGAGCATGTCAGTGTTGCTCGGGTAAAGACTTTCGATCGCCGTCCCCTCGTAGCCGGTGGTGAAGGGCGAGATCAGATGGTCTTTCATGCCGAACATGAACACGTGGCCGTAGAAAGGGGGTCGGTACTCCTGGCCCACGACAAGGATGCGCTCCGGAGTGGACAGGGGGTGAGGCCCTCCGCCGGGCACGAAAAACTGATAGTCGAGAATCCGATTGTCCTTGTTCGCGATTTGCTCGTTGACGATGTCCTGATCTTCCGCCTCCGACATCTTCATCAAGTTCTCGAGCGTGTTGTGAAGATTGCCCCCGTAATTCAGGTGCACGTGGGTCGAGCCGCTGTACCAGCCCTTTGCCGCCATTTCCGTCATCGGGTCGAGAGACACGGTTAGATGGCTCACCTCGCCCGCTCGAATCTCGACCTCTTCACGTTTCGGCCAATACTCGAATCCCTTGACGACATCGAGGCTGAGCCTGCCCGCCGGAACCTCGACGCGAAACTCACCCGCATGATGAAAGATGGGATCGCCGGCACCGGAAACCCGGGCATATTCGTCCGCCGGCGCGTAGAATTTTCCGTCGGAGGCGGTGAGGTGGGCGCGCGAGCCCGTGATCTCACCCGTTTCGTCTACGGTCCGAACGGTGAGCACACCCATGGGCCGCTTCCATCGTCGGTCCGTGATACGAACCGTCTTTTGCGCACCGCCGTAGGTTTCCAGGAGCGCCAGCTGCGGCAAACCGCCTTCGTTCGAAATATAGGCGATCCACTCCCCGTCCGGCGACCATCGTGGATGAAACGCGTCGTTGTGAAAGAACGTCAACTTGTACGGCTCACCGCCCGCAGTCGGCTGAACGTACAAATTGTTGAACTGATCCGTCGTGCCCCGATTCGACGAGTAGACGAAGCGCTTTCCGTCGATCGAGACGTCGGGACGCGCCCTGTAGAGCGTCTGCTCTTCCAAGGCCGTCTTCGCCATGTCCATGCCGTTGGCCTCGGCCGGCACGCGCCAGACGTTACCGGAGCCGAGAGGGGTACCGTAATTCGAAACGAGCAGAAGCTCTCCGCCGCCAGGAAACCACGACGGCGTGATATGCATGTCCCAGGGGCCAAAGTAGAGACGGTCGTTTCCGTAGTCGTTATCTTTCGTTACCGCGATCTCGTCCCCGGCCCACTGGCCGTTTTCGATCGCGCGGATATAGACGTTGAAGTATCCACTCGGTTTCGTCGATACATAGGCGACCCGGCTTCCATCCGGAGAGAAGACGGGGTCCACGTAGATCTGATCGTCATCCGTCAGCGCGTGGCTCTCTCCGGTGTCCAGGTTCACGATCTCGAGCTGAATGGTCTAGCCACCGTCGTCCGCCGTATAAAGGATCCACTTGCCGTCCGGCGAGACGTCGGGCAGCGAGTGGTACTTCTCGTTGTAGGTCAGCTCCGACGCGCGGCCACTCTCCGGATCGACTTTCCAAATCGAGCCGTTCATGGCCACGGCAATCCACTTTCCATCTGGCGACCAATCCGGCCCCCACGGCGTGGAGCTCGGCGCGGGCGGGAAGTAGAAATTGAACATGTAGTTGCCTCCGTGCTTGGAGGCCGAGTAGGTGCTTCCCGGTAGCGCCAAGGCCGCCGCCGAAAGGCAGAGCCCCCAGACGAGTGCGATCGTGATAGCGAGCCGAAGTTGTCTAGACTGTTCCAACATCACCGTTCCTTGCGCCTTCAATCCGCACAGCGGAGGCATTCTATTCGGTGCTCGACACGAATCTCAAGCATGCTCGCGCGCTCGTCTTCTCTTTGGCGTTAACGCGGATTCGTGTGGGTAAGTTCTGACGGAAAAACAGTGTAACTCATTGTGTGGAAAAGGTATCGAGTACTTCATCAGGTGCTGAAAAGTGGTCCATTTTTAGGATAGGCTAACCGAGTGAAAAATTCCCAGTCGATCCGCTCGCTGTTTGCGCTGCCAGGTTTCGTGGTTGGTGCCGGATTGAAGGGTCTATTCGGTGACCGATACGCCCGCGTCATCCAGCTCAAGAGGCGAAAAAAACAGCTGTGTGCTCTTACTGTGGGCAACGGTGCCGGGGGCGCTATGACAAGCAAGTGTGCCGGGTCCGCGACCTGTCGTTGGCAGGCTGGCGGATCTATCTGGAATACGAGCGTTGGCGCGTCAACTGTCCTGGGTGCGGCGGTGTGCATGTAGAACACCTAAGACTGGCTGGCGAACAACTCGCGCTACACCCAGCGTTTTGCGACGCATGTGGGTAAGCTGTGCCGGGATATGCCGAACAAGGCGGTGGCCGAGATGGAACGTCTGCACCACGGTACGGTGAAGGCTCTGGATACGCTCTACATGCAAGAGCAGGTCGACCGGGCGGGGCTACCGGCGCCTCGGGCCATCGGTGTCGATGAGATCTCCATCCGCAAGGGACATAACTATCGCGTCATTGTCAGCGACCTGGAGCGGGCGCGTCCCATCTGGGTGGGCGGTGAGGGTCGCAAAGAAACCGACATCGATTTGTTCTTCAAGGCGTTGGGCGGAAAGAAAAGCGCCCGTATCAAGCTGGCCGCCATGGATATGTGGAAGCCCTTCCGGAACTCGGTGATTCACAACGCGCCTAATGCGCGGATCATCTTCGACAAGTTTCATATCATGCGTCATCTGTCAAAGGCCCTCGATGAGGTCCGGCGCGGTGAGTACAAACGCCTCAGCGGCAAGGACCGGTCGTACATCAAGGGGCAGCGTTACACTTTGCTTTCCCGGCGGGAGGACCTGAGCCTAGACGGTCGCCGCGCACTCAAAAAGTTGCTCCAGGCCAACCGGCGCCTGAACACCGCCTTTATTTTGAAGGAGGCCTTCGGGCAACTCTGGGATTACCGCACCGAACGCGGCGCTCGCGCCTTTTTCACTCGTTGGAAAGACAGCCTCAAATGGCAACGCCTGCATCCGTACCAGAAGTTCGCCGGTATGATTGAGTCCCATTGGGATGGTATCGCCTCCTACTGTCATCCGGAGAACAAAGTCAGTCTCGGCCTAGTTGAAGGGGTCAACAACAAAATCCGTGTTCTGCAACGACGCGCCTACGGCTATCGCGACGAGGAATATCTCAAGCTGAAGATCGTGGCGGCTTTCCTTCCGCCATTACCCAGAAATGCAGTTTTCAACCCACACGAATCCGCGTAGACCCTCTCTTTGCTTTGGAGCTATCATCATCGCAACGTGGGCAAGATCAGCTTGCTACGACGACACCGTAGTTGCTAGCATGAGCGATTACACATCCGCTTCGTGGGCGGCTAGCTCAGCTGGGAGAGCGCGGCGTTCGCAATGCCGAGGCCACGGGTTCGACCCCCGTGCCGTCCACCAACTTAGACGAATACGGGAGGCTACCCATGAGGTGCGCGGCCATCGTATTTTTTGTGCTCGGTTGTGTGCTCGATCATGTTGTCGCTGAAGAGCAAGAAGTCGAGGAGGGCGCACGCGTGAGAGTGTCGACCACGGAGGTCGACACTATGACGGGTTACGTCGAAAAGCTCACTACGGATACGCTTCTGATCAAACTCGACGGCGAGTCTCGATCCGTATCCGTCCCGCTCGTGAACCTGAAAAAGATCGAGATAAGCCGTGGCCGCCGCAGTCGCTCTCAGGCCGCCTGGTCAAAGGCCAAATGGGGTGCGCTCATCAGTGCCGTCCCCGGAGCTGTCTCACTTGGACTGGGGCACGAGCAAATTGGAGAGGACGGCGCGAGCGTCGGAAAAGCCGCGGCGCTTGGGGCGTGGTCAGGGGGATTGTTCGGGGGTCTCATTGGGGCCGCGATAGGGGCGATGAGCCCTGGCGAAGCCTAGGAGAAAGTATCGCCGTCATTCTACATCGCAACAACAGGGCAAGGAGCTCCAGGGTTTTCGTTTGCGGTCACGATTGGGTTCTAGTTGTCTACTGTTCGAGAGCATCTAGAAACGGAACGCAACGCCACCCGTCGCCTGAAAATAGATCAGCTCTACCTCGATCGGTGGAAGCTTCTCGAGTTCTTCGAGCAGGATCTCTTCGAGCTCCGACGACGGATTCTCCGAACGCTGCCACACGAACGTCTGCCGCTCAAAGCTGTGAACTCGGATGTCACCGACGATGGCGACGTTCGGTGAGAGCTGAACTTCCACGCCTGCTCCGACGTTGAAACCCCACCGACTCTCCCCAGAGTCGATCGCACCGGCGTCGAGTACGACCCTTGCGAGCTCGACCGCCGGTAGGCCGAAGCCCCCGATTCCCAGGCTCACGGGCTGAAACGCGTCGAAGCGAACGCGCGGCAGATAGCTGAGCCCACCAGAAGCGACGAACCGCGCGGTACCACCGCTGCGCGCTTTGAGGTTGAGCGACAGCGGAAATAGTCGCTCCACGTTGGCCGTGCCCGTGCCGACATCCTGCGAGAATCGAGGTTTCCCAGCCTTGCGCGCCAACGGTGACGCCGCTGGCGAAAAAAATGACGCATGTAGATAGAACTGCCGTTTTACTCAAGTACGCTCCTTGGACGCCACATTGTATCGATGACGAGCGGCAAGTCGATCGGCTCGTAGCCCCACTTCGGCTTGCCTTTCCATCCTTCGAGCTCGAGCTCAGCAAGGGGTTTGTCGGGCGGTTTCGCGGGAGAGGGAACTTCGGGTATCACCCAACCGCGTGGGTTTTTGAAGCGGAACTTGCCTGTTGCGAGTAGCTCGACTCGATAATCGCCATCGTGAACCAAATGGTGGTGGTAACTACAGAGATTACATAGGTTCGAGAGCTTGGTCACACCTCCCGCGGCCCAGAACTCGAGGTGGTGCCCCTGCACGAATGTGGACTCGCAGCCGGGCCACACACACGTGGGGTCGCGAGCGTCGAGAGCGCGGCGGATCGCGGGCGGAATCGTCCGCGTTTTGCGTCCGACGTCCAAGACGTTGCCCTTCTCGTCCTGTTGCATCTCGACGATCGAGGCGTCGCATGCAATCCGTCTCGACGTTTCCGCGGAAATTGCGCCAGGCAAAGCTTGGAGAAAGGGGAAGCCATGTAACAGGGCATGTCGGAAACTTTCTAGTGGAACCCAGCAGGTGAGAGTCCTGCGCCGGGAAAGGCTAGCCACCGCCCGGAACCGAGTGTTGCGTAGCTGGTCGCGAGGCCAGCGACGAAGCGTACACAGGGAGGGTGCAGGCCGCGCGATTGAGCCTCGAAAGGAAACAAGGGTTGCGGAGCCGACGTCGTTTTCTGAGCGGAAGGCAGCATCACCCGCGCCGTACTGGCAAGGAGCGAGTGGTCCGCCGGGGTCGAAGAGCGTGGCATGTACGCAAGGGTTCCCCAGGAACCTGGGAGGTCTCGTACTCTCCATCCGAAGAATGCGGGTTGTGGGCACCGCAGAACAAATAGCCCAGGCCCAGCGAGCGTGGCGCCCATGCCCGTTGGGAGCGAACTAAAGAGGCGTCGGGTGGAACCGCCAAAGCGAAGGCAACGAAGCGAGTCGGGGAGGCGAGAAGTCGGAGCCTGTGCATAGTACCGGAGAAGTGGGGGAACTCACTCCAGAGGACCCCATGGAGGGAAGGCGGCAGGCCAATCTACGGAACTTCAGGAGGGACAGATGGCGCGGAGTTTGAGCCGCGAGGTCATCTCAACGAAACGAGAGAAGATAGCGAAACTGGCGAGGGAAAAACCGAAACTGGTGCTTACCACACTGGCCCACAACATCGACGTGGGCTGGTTACGTGAGGCCTACCGTCGCACCCGCAAAGACGGGGCCGTGGGAGTGGATGGTGTAACGTCGGCGCAATACGAAACCAACCTGGAAGAGAACCTGACGAGCTTGCTCGAGAGGTTCAAAACGGGAAAGTATCGAGCGCCGGCGGTACGCCGCGTCCACATTCCCAAAGAAGGTGCAGGCAATAAGACCCGGCCCATTGGCATACCGACACTGGAGGATAAGGTACTTCAGCGAGCGGTGGTCATGGTCCTGGAATCCGTATACGAGGAGGACTTCTTGGACTGCTCGTATGGGTTCCGTCCAGGTCGCAGCCAGCACCAGGCAATCGATGCGTTGTGGCGGGGGCTGATGGACAACGGAGGGGGCTGGGTCATCGACCTAGATATCCAGAGCTTCTTCGACAGTGTCGACCGAGCCCAGCTGAGGAGCTTTCTGGACCAGCGGGTGCGCGACGGTGTGATACGCCGCGCGATCGGGAAGTGGTTGAAAGCCGGAGTAATGGAAGAAGATGTGGTCTGGTATCTGGAACAAGGAACTCCCCAAGGCGGAGTGGTCAGCCCCCTGCTCTCTAACATCTTCCTACACGATGTTCTGGACATCTGGTTTCATCAGATGGTCCAACCGCGCATGAAGGGACGCTCGTTTATGGTGCGTTACGCCGATGATGCGGTACTGGGCTTCGCAAGAGAGGATGATGTGAGAAGGGTGCTCGCCGTACTACCAAAGCGATTTGGCAAGTTCGGTCTGACCCTCCACCCGGACAAGACACGGCTGGTGGACTTTCGCCGCCCGCGTCGGGACTCTAAACCGACACCGGGCCAAAGCTTCGACATGCTCGGCTTCACCCACTACTGGGGCAAGTCTCGAAAGGGGCAATGGGTGGTGAAACGGAAAACGGCCAAAGGCCGCTTCAGCCGTGCGGTAATGCGCATCGGCCGCTGGTGCCGGACCAACCGGCACTTGTCCGTGGCGGAACAACAGATGGCACTCAACCGGAAGCTACGCGGTCACTACAACTACTATGGAGTGACCGGTAATGCGCGTGCTCTGTCCAACTTTCGCCGGATGGTGGAACGCCTCTGGCGTAAATGGCTGAGTCGCCGCTCCCGTAAGGCGCATCTGGACTGGGCCGCGTTCCGACGCCTCCTCCGTCACTATCCACCCACCCCACCCCGCGTCGCTCACAGTGTCTATTGCCGCGCAGCGAATCCGTAGACTAGAGGAGCCGGATGCGCTAGTCGCGCACGTCCGGATCTGTGGGAGCCCCGGGTGCGGTAACCGCCCGGGGCCACCCGGCCGTCGATTCCGCCCTCTAGAGCGGATTGGCCTGGTTGCTCGGGATCTTCGAGCACTTGCTGGTCGACATGGACGACGACCTGATAGCGGTCCGCGCTCGTGCCCGGGTCGAGCTCGGCCTTCAAGGCGGTCTCGGAAACGAGCTTGAGGGCTTCCACGCGTCGCTGCGCCGGCGAGCGTTCCCGGTCCTCTTTGTAGAGGACATCCGAAGCGGCTTCGAGCGCTTTGACGACGACCGCTCCAACCTCTGCCGGCAGTCGGCCCTTGATCACAACCATTCCGTCATCGTCGACGTAGGTCGTAAGGCTCGCGTGTTTTTGCTGGTAGTTGGCGTGGTCTTTTTCCGCCTGGAGATCGACCTTGCGCCACGCGCGGACGATGCGCTCGACCTGGCCGGCCGTACCCCCAAGCGCAATCGTCAGGAGTTGCTCTTCGTTCTCGGGTGTCGCCACGCGGGTAACGGCACGAACCTTGGAGTAGGAGATCTCGCCCTTGCTCAGCGACTCGCTGATGCGGGGAAGATTCGCCAAGGCGCGGGCCACACGGATTTTCTCGCGAGCCGCGCCGGCATCGAGGCCGATGCGCCACGACAACCAGTGAGCGCAGGTCTTGCAGCCCTGCTGCGCCCAGCCTCCATTCTCATCGAACTCGCGAATCAGCACCAACAGCCGGTAATCGGCTGACTGGAGCTGCGCGGAAAGAGCCGCAATCTCCTCGGCAAGCTCGTCGTTGCGGGCTTGCTTCTCGCTATGTGTGGGTTGTCGCAACGGTTCTAGGCTCGGGACAGGTCTAGGACGTGGGTAGGTTTCCATCTCCATCATGAGGTAGATCTTAGGTGTATAAGATGTCTAAAGTCAAATTGATCAACGATTTAAACACATTCATTTCTATGATTTACAGCCTGTTTTTTGTTTCTTTTTTACCCAATTTCGGAAGCTACTCAAGCAAGAGCTGCTTTGGGAGCGCTTCACGGAGTCCTTCACCCAGCGACGGTCAAGCGCGTGTACAATAAGGGCATGCTCGTCCCCCTCCTGAGCCTGGCGCTTGTGCTGAGTGAGGCCGAGGTCAAGGCCCTGACCGACAAGGTCCAGGCTCACTATGATTCGGTGCGGGACTTCGAGGCGGAGTTCGTCCAGCGCTACGAGAGACGATTCCTGAAAAGAGTCATCGAGGAGAGCGGGCGGGTCTCGGTCAAAAAGCCCGGCCGCATGCGCTGGGAATACCAGACTCCGGAGACGAAGCTATTCGTCACTGACGGAAGCCGGAGCTACTTCTATATACCCGAGGAAAACCAGGTTATCGTGAGCCATCAGCCCGGGGGCGCGATGGGCATGGCGGAAGGCTCGCCGTTCGAGCTTCTAGCCGGCAGAAGCAGGATTACGGACAGCTTCACGTTTTTCGACTCTGATTCGGAGCCCACGGAAGGGGGCGTGATGTTGCACCTGATCCCGATGGCCGGGCGTGAGGACTACGAGGACGTCGAGATCGAAGTCGACCCCGAGACCGGGCGCGTCCTACGCGTCGTGCTCGTCGACACTCAGAGCAACCGCACGGAGTTCTCGCTTCGCGGGATTCGAGAGAATCTCGACCTTCCGGAGTCCCTGTTCAGATTCACCATTCCTGCCGGCGCGGAGGTGGTCGTCCATTCGGCCGAGACCGGAGACGGTCGCTGACATCGGTTTGGGAGGCACATCATGAATAGCGTGCGAACCCCGATTCTAGGTGGCGTTCTCGTGGCGGCGGTGGCCCTCACCGGCTGCGCCGGCTCGAATTATCCCCAGGAAGCAGAGAGGGCTGAACGAGCGGGCCACTACGACCAGGCGGTGACGCTCTACACCAAGGCGCTCTCCGAGCACCCCGACGATCCTAAGCTCGAGCAGAACCTCGAGCGAGCGAAGTTGCGTGCTTCAGCGGCCCATGCGCTTCAAGCCGCGCGTCAGATGTCGACGGGAGACCTCAATGGAGCTCTGGGCGAGCTCGAGATCGCCTTGACGCTGAACCCGACGGACTCCTCCGTCGCTCGTCAGCTCCAGGAGATCGAGGCCCTCATCGCGGAGCGGGGCGCGGAAGCCCAACGCCATTCGGTCGAAGCCCTGAAGCGCCAGGTTAGAGATGCCCCGTTCGGAAGACTACAGATCTCCTCGGGGGCGACCGCCCCGGCGGGCTTCGTCTTTCAGGACGCCAGCCTGCGAGACGTGCTCATGTCGCTCGGCATGCTCGCGGATATCAACGTCATCTTCGACACCGAATTCGTGGACCAGACGATCTCGATCGACCTCGAAGACGCGACCTTCGAGGAAGCCTTCGGCTCGCTCTGCACCATCACGAAGAATTTCTACCGAGTCGAAAGTGGCAACATCATCACCATCATTCCCGACACCGACGCGAAGCGTCGCGACTACGAGCAGCAAGTCACGCGGACCTTTTACCTCTCGAGCGCGGACGTCAAGGAGACTATCGATCTTCTGCGCATCGTGCTCGGCGCTCGGCGGGTCGCGCCGCTCAGCGCGACCAACGCGCTCACGATGGTCGACACACCGGAGCGGGTCCGCGCCGCAGAGATGATCATCGCCTCACTCGACAAGAGTCGAAGCGAGGTGATCGTCGAGGTCGAAGTGCTGGAGGTGGACAGGAGCCGAATGAACGAATACGGCATCCGACTACGCTCCGGTGGTCAGCTTGACGGAATTAGCACCAGCGTGTTTCCACCACAAACGACACCGCTCGATGGATCGCCTTACTCGGGCAGCAACCTGACGGCGCTAGGACTTCCAGGTGCGGTGCTCACGCTGCTACGGGCGGACAGCGATACACGGGTACTGGCGAACCCTCACCTTCGTGCGGTCGATGGAGAAACGGCCCAAGCGGAGTTCGGAGAGCGGGTCCCCGTCCCCATAACGACCTTCACACCCATCGCGGCAGGCGGTATCGATCAACAGCCCGTCACGACGTTCCAGTACGAGAACATCGGCGTGAACATCCTCGTGACGCCGAGAGTCCACCACAACGATGAGGTGAGCCTGGCGCTCGAGGTCCGCTTGAGCACGATTTCGGGCACGGGCTTTGGCGGGCTTCCGACCTTCGGGAACCGCTCCGTCAATACCGTGATTCGCCTCGCCGGCGGCGAGACGAGCCTGCTCGCTGGATTGATCCAGAGCCAGGAGAGAACGAGCCTCAACGGAACTCCAGGACTCGCGAGCGTGCCGATCATCGGTCGCATGTTCGCCGCTAACCAGACCGAGGTTGAGGAGTCGGATATCGTGTTGACGCTCACGCCCCGCATCGTGCGTAGGGCCGACCTTACCGTCGAGGACCTCGTGCCCCGAGCCATCGATGGGATGAGCGGTAGCAGCGTTCTCTACGAGACCCCGCAGCCCTTACCGCGCCGAGACCCGCAGCCCCCCCCGGACTGATATTAATCCGCCATCTTGAATATTACGGGCACCCTGCAGAGGGTGACCTCGTCGCCGTCGTTGATGGGCGTGAGCACGCCGGTCGGGATGCGGTTGCCGTTGATATAGGTTCCGTTCATCGAGCCGATCTCTTCGGCGATAAAGAATGTAGGGTCTACGCGGATTCGTGTGGGTTGAAGACGGCATTTCTGGGTAATGGCGGAAGGAATGCCGCCACGATCTTCAGCTTGAGATATTCCTCGTCGCGATAGCCGTAGGCGCGTCGTTGCAGAACACGGATTTTGTTGTTGACCCCTTCAACTAGGAGGCGCAGACGTTCCATCTCGGCCACCGCCTTGTCCGGCACAGCTTGCCCACATGCGTCGCAAAACGCTAGGTGTAGCGCGAGTTGTTCGCCAGCCAGTCCAGGTGTTCTACATGCAAACCGCCGCACCCAGGACAGTTGACGCGCCAACGCTCGTATTCCAGATAGATCCGCCAGCCTGCCAACGACAGGTCGCGGACCCGGCACACTTGCTTGTCATAGCGCCCCCGGCACCGTTGCCCACAGTAAGAGCACACAGCTGTTTTTTTCGCCTCTTGAGCTGGATGACGCGGGCGTATCGGTCACCGAATAGACCCTTCAATCCGGCACACCACGAAACCTGGCAGCGCAAACAGCGAGCGGATCGACTGGGAATTTTTCACTCGGTTAGCCTATCCTAAAAATGGACCACTTTTCAGCACCTGATGAAGTACTCGATACCTTTTCCACACAATGAGTTACACTGTTTTTCCGTCAGGACTTACCCACACGAATCCGCGTAGACCCAGAATGTATTGTCCTTGTAGAGCAACCGCGCCTGCCGGCGGCTGATGTTGCGGTTGTTGTCCTCGTCGGTCAAATCGACTTCGGGACGATGGCCGGTGACCGAGTCGTAGCGGCCGAGCAGAACCTCGTCCTTGTAGACCGGGTAGACCTTGCCGCTCTCCTTGGCAACGAAATAGGCCCGCGCGGTCGCTGTCGAAGGAACCGTCCCCTCCGGCGCTGGAGAGGGCGTATCTACGTCCGGCATCTCCGGTACTTCCGCGCCACCGCTGCTGTCTTCCTGCAGCGCGATCAGTTTCTCCAACTGGTCCGAATACTCGCGCATCCGCATCGAGTACTTGCGCAGCATCCGAACGGCGATCTCGGGGTTCGAGCGGATCATCTCACCGAAGGTCTGGCTGTTGATTCGGATGATGCCGGAATCCTCGATGACTTCCGCGTCGGCAGTTCGGGGCAGTCGTTCGAGAACCGACATCTCACCGAAGAAGTCACCCTTTTCGAGAACGGTGACGGTGGTTCGTTTGCCCCCGATCTTCTTCCGAATAGCTACCCGACCCGACTGGACGATGTACATCTCGTCGCCCTCTTCGTCCTGTTGAAAGACGAAGTCACCCTTTTTGTAACGGCTCAGGAACTTGGCAAACGGATTTTCCTTGCCCGACATTCTTCTCGATTTTGGGTTTGAAGTTAGAGGACTACTTCTTTTCCTTCAGCAAGATAGCATGCCCTCGCGAAAGCTGTCAAGATGCCCGCGCGAACTGCCCTTCGTATTGACCTCCCACAACCACGCGTGGTAGCCTCCCGACAACTAATTGTGAACACGTCGCTTGCGCCCTTTCGGTCCCGCCCGAGGCGGATGAGTCCATGAATCCACGCGATCCGTCCGAGTATATCGCCAAGCTCACGTCGGTCCTCGAGGTCACGAAGGCTTTCCGGAGCATTTTCCACCTCGACGTCCTGCTGAAGACGATCGTAGAGACGGCTGCGGACACCTTGGGGGCCGAAGCCGGCTCGATTCTGCTCTTCGACGACGACGGCAAGCTTCGTTTCCATACCGCTTCGGGTCAGGCGGCCACCGCCGTGAAACCCATGTATGTCGAGCCGGGCCAGGGCGTCGCGGGCTGGAGCGCGGAGACGGGTCGTCCGGCGCTCGTCAACGACGTGCGAAACGACCCTCGATTCGAGAGCAGCTTCGACCGGGAGACTGGCTTTCGAACCGAGTCGATCCTTTGCATTCCCCTGACGTTCGAAGGGCGCATCATCGGCATGCTCAAGGTCCTCAACAAAAAAGACGACGGTCGCTTCGAGAACGAGGACCAGTCGCTTCTGTTCAATCTCGCGGATCAGGCGGCGATCTCGATCGAGCACGTTCGACTCCAGGACGCGCAGAACAACTATTTCACGCACGTGAGTGAGATCCTCATCGGCGCGATGGACACGCACGTTCCGATCAAAGCCGGGCACGCCCGCCGCGTGGCGCGATACGCAAGGCTCGTAGCCAACGGGCTGAAGCTCTCCGAAGAAGAGCAAAAGAGGATGTACTTCGCGGGTCTTCTCCACGACATTGGTCTCCTGAAGCTCGATTCGACGCAGGAGTGGACCCGAGAGAGGATCGAGCTACACCCGGTTCTCGGATACGAGATGGTGAAAGACATCATCGTGTGGCGGGACCTGGCCCCCATGATCCACCATCACCACGAGCGGTGGGATGGTCGCGGCTATCCGGCCAAGCTCGAGGGAGAGGCGATCCCGCTCGGAGCCAGAATCATCGGCGCTTGCGAAGCATTCGACGTCATCACTGCGAGACAGTCCTACAAGACACCGCTGCCCTATGAAATGGCGCTGCGGGAAATGGAGGCCCATACCGGCTCGCAGTTCGATCCGAAAATCATCGCCGCTATGAAGGACAGCATCGCGGAGAGCGACACGGTGGAGAAGAAGCCCGGGCCCCCACCCCGCTAAAGATTAACGCGCGGCTCGGCGCCCTCGGCTTCCGCCTCGGAATCCTGGCTCGAAGTATCCGGGTTGTCATTCAGCACGCCCCGCTTGCTGACCTCGCGGAGGAGCGTCTTCAGGTACGTTTCGAAACGATGGGCAATCTGCAAGAGTCCTGGGATGTTGTCGCACTTCAACATCTCCACGGCGAAAGACTCGAAGCTGGCCCAGTCGCGATACATCAGGAAACGCAGCGACCGATCGTAGAAGCGGGAAATGAGCTTCTTCATCGCCTCGGTGCGCTCGTCGCTCCTTTCTTCGGAGAACTTGTGCACGGCGACGACGAGCACAACCAGGTCGCGGCGCAGTATTCTCGACTGCTCGTAGTGGGTCTGATAGTGGGAGAAGAGCTGTTTCCCGTCGATCTCCGAATCGAATCCCTGTGCGAGCTGGATGACGGCCTGCTGGAAACAGTCCCGCAGAATCCCGTGGGAGTTCTCGATTCGCATGTAGATCGTATCGGCCTGCTTGTAAGAGGTGAGCTCGGTCAACTCGGTATTGATTACCTTGCGTAGCTCGAGCGGAACACAATAGACGAAGCTTTCGAAACTCTCCGGGAATCCGAACTCGGGTCCGACCCTGCCCTGCTCCTTCTGAATGTAGTCGACGAGGGCTCGCGTCTCCGAGGCGATCAGAGAGAAGATGAGTACGGCGGTACGGAGCTCGTCGAGGCGCCGCTTGCGTGGATCCGCGTAGTCCAGATAGTGGAGCAGCCTGAAGAACTGAAGGAAAATGTTGGCGATTAGCCGCCTGCGATCTCGATCCTCAATCTCTCGAATGAGCTCGGCAATGGGCTCGGCGCTGATCCGGTCGTAGGCGGGCTTGAACCTCTTGTTTATCAGGAGGCTCAGGTAGTCGTTCCTGCTAATCTCGCGATAGATGAGCCGCCCGACGCTCTGAAAGGTGGCGTAAGGAATCCTCGACAGCTTGGAAAGTTCCGTCAGCAAAAGCTTGAGGTCCTCGAAACTCTCGCGCAAGAGCGTCAGGGCGGCACGAGGGGCGTTCTCTCTCAATAGCCGTGCCACGTAAGGATCGCCGATATCGTCTTCCTTGAGGAAGTTCTCGACGTATTTGTCGAAACGCTCCTGGCTGACCCGGTCTTCGCTCGAGAGAAGAGTGCTCAGCTTCGTCACTCGTTCGATCGCGTGAGCGACGAGCCCGATCTCCTCGTAGAAGCTTCTTATCGCGAGCGTTCGCGTCGAGTCTTCGGACAGAGGCTGGTTTCGCACGCGAAAGTAGCGCTCGAAGCTCCGGAGTCACATCTCGAGCTCGAAAAGATACTCCGTGCGGCCGGTCTCGGCGAGACGGTCGACCCAGCGGGACATCTGTCCGAGCAGGAACTCCTTTTGCTGAGACAAGTCAGGGATCCTCGATTTCGGTCAGGTATGGTTGCAAGGCGATCGACGATGTGCTGAATAAAACATTTGGGTCTACGCGGATTCGTGTGGGTAAGTCCTGACGGAAAAACAGTGTAACTCATTGTGTGGAAAAGGTATCGAGTACTTCATCAGGTGCTGAAAAGTGGTCCATTTTTAGGATAGGCTAACCGAGTGAAAAATTCCCAGTCGATCCGCTCGCTGTTTGCGCTGCCAGGTTTCGTGGTGTGCCGGATTGAAGGGTCTATTCGGTGACCGATACGCCCGCGTCATCCAGCTCAAGAGGCGAAAAAAACAGCTGTGTGCTCTTACTGTGGGCAACGGTGCCGGGGGCGCTATGACAAGCAAGTGTGCCGGGTCCGCGACCTGTCGTTGGCAGGCTGGCGGATCTATCTGGAATACGAGCGTTGGCGCGTCAACTGTCCCGGGTGCGGCGGTGTGCATGTAGAACACCTGGACTGGCTGGCGAACAACTCGCGCTACACCTAGCGTTTTGCGACGCATGTGGGCAAGCTGTGCCGGACAAGGCGGTGGCCGAGATGGAGCGTCTGCGCCTCCTAGTTGAAGGGGTCAACAACAAAATCCGTGTGCTGCAACGACGCGCCTACGGCTATCGCGACGAGGAATATCTCAAGCTGAAGATCGTGGCGGCATTCCTTCCGCCATTACCCAGAAATGCCGTCTTCAACCCACACGAATCCGCGTAGACCCAAACATTTTAGCATGTATTGCCGTGGTCCCGGATTGGATGAGAGGCCACACCCGGAGCCAAACTGCCTACTTGGTGTATAATTAAGACTCTCTTCAGTACAGCTTTATCGAAACGCTCGCCACGCCGAGGTGTCGGCGGGGCCGGCTTGTGGCCTCATGAACAAACCCACAGCGACGACCGACGATTCCGAGAGCCTGGAGCTCCTGAGTAGCGTAGGCGTTTCGCTGGCAGGCAGCTTCGACTTTCGTGACATCTTGCGGCAGACGCACGAGGCGGCCACGAAGCTCCTGGGCGGTGGACCGGTGGACGTGCTCTACGCGGGCAGACGGTCCATCAACTCCCGACCCCTCTGGTTCCCGGCCGAGCCGACGCTCGAGGGCCTCTCGGCGCAGAACCGTCAGCGGGTGCGAGACCGCGTGGAGCGACTTTCCGAGCGGAGCGACCGATGCGAAGACGCTCCCCCTCTCGACGAGGTGACCGAGGGCAACGGGATGCCCATCACCTATCAGGAAGAGCTGCTCGGTTTCATCTTTTCGGCTCCCGGCGGGAGCTCCGCAATCGAGAAATTCGCCTCCTCTCTCTCCTCGCCCTTCAGGCCGCGACGGCGCTCAGGAACATCCACCTAGCCCAGGAACGCATCCACTTCGAGCGATTGTCGGCCGTCGGTCGGATGATTGGCTCGCTCGTTCACGACTTCCGAAGTCCTTTGACCGCGCTCCGAGGATACGCGGGCATGCTTTCGGACCGCGGCCTCGACGGGAACGAACGGGAAGAGTACAGTCGTTTTCTCATCGAGGAATGCGATCGCCTCGACCACATGGTAGACGAGCTGCTCGACTTCACGCGTGGAAGCGGTTCGGAGATTTCTCCACGCGCCATCGACCTCCGCACATTCCTGGAAAGACTCGCCGAGAGAGCGCGAACTCAGCTCGCTGACGGCGGCATCGATGTAAGCCTCTCGCTCCGCTACGACGGTGAAGTCTTTCTCGATTCCAAAAGAGTCGAGCGCGCGCTGTGGAACATCCTGACCAATGCCTGCCAGGCCATGCCTAAAGGGGGATGCGTCGTTCTCCGCTCCGATCGCCGGGACACAACGTTGCTCCTCGAGGTCGAGGACGACGGCGACGGCATTCCAGAGGATATCCGTCATCGCATCTTCGAGCCCTTCTTCTCTTTCGGCAAAGCGGAGGGCATAGGACTCGGCATGGCGATCGCGCAACGGATCGCCCAGGAGCACGGCGGGGAGATCGAAGTGGAGGAGCGCCTCGGAGGCGGGACTCGGGTGCGGTTCCTCCTACCGGTGCCGGATCACGAGAAGATCGAGCTCGCAAGCTCTCGAGCCACTGGCGCGAAGTAGACGCTCAAGTCTCGTCGGAAGCCAGGGCCGCGAGAAGCTTGTCGTGGACCCTTCCGAAGCTCCCGTTCGACATCGCGAGAATCACGTCGCCCCCTCGCGCCCGCTCGTTCAGAAAGCGGACGATCTCGTCAGGCTCGGGAACGAAGGTGGCGCTCGTGCCTTTCGCCCGCGCGTCCCGAACGAGCTGCTCTTCCGAGAGCTCGTCCTCCGTCGCGAGTCGCTTCGTGTGGAGCACCTGGGCGACGACGACTTCGTCCGCTTCAGCGAGCGCCTCCGCTAGCTCCTCCTGAAAATGACGGCTGCGCGCGGTAAAGGAACGCGGCTCGAAGACCCCCCATAGCTTCCGCCCAGGCCATCTCGAGCGTGCCGCTACAAGCGTCTCTCGAATCGCAGTGGGATGGTGGGCGAAATCGTCCACGACGACCACCCCCCGGAACGTACCACGAACCTCCATCCGCCGACGCACACCTTTGAAGGACGCGAGAGCCTCACCGAGGTCCGCGGAAGAAATCCCGAAGTGCGCACCGACGGCGGCGGCCGCGAGCAGATTTCTCACGCCGACCCGTCCCCAAAACGGAGCCAAGACCTCGAACACTTTCCTTCCCCGGCAGAAGATGCGCAGCCGGCTGCCCTCCTCTGAGGCCTCGAGGATGTCGGCCTTCCAATCCGCCTCGGAATCGGCCGAGAAGGTCGTGACCGGACAGTAAGCCTCCGCCGCGATCTCCATCGCGACCTCGCTCTCGCTCCCGACGACGAGAAGACCGTTGCGCGGAACGAGCCGAACGAAGAGGCGGAACGCCCGTTTGACGGCTTCGAGGTCCGGGTAGATGTCGGCGTGATCGAACTCCACGTTTCCGAGAACGGCCGCCTGCGGGAGGTAGTGCAGAAACTTCGATCCTTTGTCGAAGTAGGCTGTATCGTACTCGTCCCCCTCGACAACGAAAGGATCGCCTTGACCCAGGTGAAAGCTCCGCCCGTAGCCGATTGGCACGCCGCCGACGAGAAACCCCGGTTCGAACCCGCCACACTTGAGCACCCAGGCGGCAAGTGACGTGGTCGTCGTCTTGCCGTGAGTACCAGCGACTACCACCGGAGTACGCTCTCGAAGGAAGACCTCCTTGAGGACCTCCGGCATCGAGGCGTAGGCAAGCCGTCTCTCTAGCACCGCCTCGAGCTCGGGATTCCCTCGAGAGAGAGCGTTCCCAACGACCACGAGGTCGCACTCATCGGGAAGGTTCGAGGGATCGTAGGGGGTCCGCGAGTCGATTTCGAGCTCACGCAGCAGATCGGACATCGGAGGATAAATGCCTTCGTCCGACCCTGTGACGTGGCAGCCGCGCTCCTTCAACAGGCCCGCGAGCGATGCCATCGCCGTCCCGCAGATTCCAAGCAGGTGGACGCGGCCCTTCCCGAGCGGGGGGATCAAGTCACGGCCCCTTCCAGAAGCGAAAGGCCGGATCCCTCCAGACGAGATTGCACACCGAGAGGCAGCGTCATCGTGTCTGAAAGCGTATGTCCCGAGGGGAACCCGAAGAGTACCGGGATCTTAAGGTCGGCGGTCCAGCCCGCGAGCATTTCCGTGAGCGCATAACCTTGCTCCGGATGCTGTTCGCAGCCAGGCATCTGGCCGAATACAAGCCCTCGAAGGCCTTCGAACCGACCGGCCAACCTCAGCTGTGTCAGCATCCGGTCGATCTGGTAGGGCTTCACCTGAATGTCCTCCAGGAACAAGATGCTCCCCTCGAAGGACGGCAAGAAGGGCGTTCCGACGAGAGACGCGATGATGGAGAGACACCCGCCGAGGAGTACGCCCTCGGCTTCGCCCTCGTGGAGCCACTCGACTCCTGCCGCAGGCAGGACGCCCGGGGCGCGGTCGGAACCTAACACGGCGAGAAGCCCCTCGGCATCGTAGCTACCCCGAGCAATTTGTTGGGCCAGCATCGGGCCGTGAAACGACACGAGACCCGCGCGAGCGGCCAGAAACCCCAACAGAGCCGTGACGTCGCTCGAGCCGAGAAACACTTTTGGATTGTCTCGAAAGCGGTCCGCTCCCAGCTCCTCGAGGAGTTCCATCGCGCCATAGCCGCCGCGGGCACAAAATAGGGCGTCCACGCCGGGGTCGTCCCAGAGATCTAGGAGATCCGAAAGCCGATCTCGGACGCTGCCCGCCGTGTAGTGGCCTCTCTCATAAAGATGATGCCCGAGCTTCACGGTGAACCCCAGCCGCTCGAGCTCGGCGACGCCGCGCTCGACAAACTCGCGGCGCACGGGGCCCGCGGGCGCGATCACGCCAATGACGGCCCCGGCTGGTATCGCGGGAGGTTTCAGAAAGTTCACTGTCAGGAAAGCCTGGCGCGCGCCACGACATTCACGGTTTTCCCATCGACTGCCTTGCCCGTCTGCTTGAGTCTCGCGAGGCTCTCCTTCATCACGGCGCCAATGTCCTTGGGCGAGCTCGCTTCGAGCTCGGTAACGACCTCGCCCACGACGCGCTCGATCTCTGCCTCGGTCGCTTCCTCGGGGAGGTAGACCCGAAGTAGCTCGCGCTCGGCCCGCTCCTTGTCGGCCAGATCCTTTCTGCCCGCGTTGTCGAAAGTCTCGATCGCCTCGTGGCGCTGCTTCAGGAGCGTTTGCAGAAGTTGAACCTCCGCCTCCGGCGAAAGCTCCGCCTTGAGCTCGATCTCCTTGTTCTTCAACGCGCTCTTGACCAGACGCAAAAGGCCTACCCGAGCGGCCTCCCTCGCCTTCATGGCGGCGACGAGATCTTTCTGGATTAGTTCGGAGAGGCTCATACCGACAGCCCTTCCGCGAGCTCGGCCTCCTCTGGCTCTTCCAACTCGAGCCGGCACGTCACGCGCGCGAACTGGAGCTCGTCTCCGTATCGCACCGTTGCCTGGGTCACGACCTGACCGTTCAGCCGGGTCTTGTTGATGCTATCCAAATCGACGACGGTGACGCTCTGGTTAGAGATCAAGAGCTTCGCGTGAAACTTGCTGATGAGGTGGTGGGGAATGCAGATATCGTTTTCAGGATCACGTCCCACAGTCGCTTCGCGTCCGCGAATGGGGTGGTGCACGACCTCACTACCGTCGAGGGATACGACCAGGCAGGGTGTAGCGAGTGGGCGCTTCGTCGAGCTCATCCGCTACGAGGCGTCCGTGAGAGAACTATCGAGGAGTTGTCCTTCACGGGAACAAAGCGTATCACAGCCCGACCGAAAGCGGAATGCCCGCCGGCGATGGCGCAGAGGCTCAACCTGAGCGGTTACCGCCGCTCACCGACGGGGCCTCCGGCGACTCCCCGGATGCCTCCGACCGGTTTTGAAGCACGTCGTTGAGATTCCTGGCGAGCTCGGCCAGCTCACCGTAGGGACGCTCCTCGGATACCATCGAAGCCCGTCCATCGCGAAGGGCGGCAACGTCCTCTGAGAGCTCCTTTAGCGGGGAGAGGGTGATGCGCCTCGCGACGAGCACGGCAGCTCCCACGCCGAGTGCCATGAGCAACGAGCCCAGAACGAGCACCAGGCTCGTCCAGGAGGAGCCACCACGAGGCAGTCGGTACCGCAGCACCGCGACCCCTACCGGGCGCCCCCGGTAGGCGATGGGCTTCGCCACGACGTAGTCTCCATCCGCCGCCTCGAGCTCCAGGAGTCTCGACAGGCGTGTGAAGTCGACCTCGACGCCCCCGAGACGGAGCGGCCCCCCCGCATCGTCGGGCGGTGCCACCAGCGCACCCTCTGCGTCGACCACATAGGCCGCTATCACCCCGGTCTCGTGAACGACACGGCTCACCGAAACGTCTTGCAGCGTCGCTTGCCCGAGGGCGGCTTCGTTGGCCGCCGCCAATACGTCGAGGAGAGCTCTGCCGCGCAACTGAGACTCCTCGACCAGGGCGTTGCCGAGAGTTCGCATCAGTGGAAGCGCTAGGAGGAGGAAGGCGAGCACTGCCATGGAGGCCGCGAGCAGTGCGAACCTCAGGGACCAGCTCGGAGCCTTGGCGGAGGGAACGACGACGCCAGTCTCGGACGCGAGGGGCGCGTAGAACGTCGTGGCCTCGCCAGGATCGTTCCCGCCAGAGGTCTCCGCAGCTTCGGACGAAACGTGCACACGCGTTCTGGCGATAAGCTCCGGGTCGGCCTTCGCGCGTAAGAGCATCTTGCCGGTGTCGTGAAGCATTCGTTTCGACTCACCCGACAAGACCACCGTAGTTTCGGGCGACGCCGGTCTTTCGACAGTGTTGTCGGCATGGAGGTCTCCGGACCGGGTGGCCGCGCCGGTAAGCATGACCGTCCCGGTGTCGTCCGGACCCAGAGTCGCTTGCTCCGCCATCGCCAGGTCGAGCGCAACCGTCTCGTCCGTTCGGGCTTCGATCGGCGCCTCCAGCATGACCGTCGCGCTGTCGTCCGCAGAGCTCGCGCTTGGCAGGTAGGCCGTCGCCTCTTCGACCCGATCGGCCCCGACCGGGACACTTCGCTCGAAGCTGATCCTCACGCCTCCCAGCCGAATGTCGTCGCCCGGCTGAAGCCTCCGCTCCTCGACCCGCTCCTCGTTGACCCAGCTTCCATTTCTGCTAGCGAGGTCGACGAGCCTGAACCGAGCCCCATCCTTCTCGATTCTGGCGTGTTGCCTCGAGAGTTTGCGGTCGGCAAAGAACAGATCGCACCGTGGATCGCGTCCGATGACGACGGGGGCGTCTGAGAGCCCGTGCTCGGTGACGCGACCCCCGTGATGAACTATCAGCTTTCCCACGCGACAAGTATGGATCGAAGTAAGGCCCCGTTGCCACGACGATACCGAGCCCGAGAACCCCGGAGAGGACTCTTTCGACTACTGCCCTAGTTCCCTCAGACGTCGCTGTACGAGAGGTGCCAATCGAGGCCCATCGTTCGACTGGAGCGTCGCACCCTCGAAACCCAGGGCCTGTTCGAACAGCCGAACCGCTTCCGCCCGCTCGCCCAGCCGCAAGTAGGCCATGCCGGTGTGGTAGTAGACGGTCCCTTGAGAGATCCCACGACCCTCCGGAAGGGTGACGCGGGGCAGGTAGTCCTTCAGAGCGGTTTCATAGTCACCCAGCTGCATGTGGCACAAACCGATGTTGAGGAGCGCGAGGCTCTCCACTGAGGCGTCGACGACCAGCCGATGCCGCAGGTCGACAATGGCCTTGTTGTAGAGAAAACCCTCCTCGCCGAGCGGGACTTCGAGGGGCGTCGTGCCGACCGTTAGCGAGAGTGACTGCGCCTGCCCCTGACGTTGAACGCTCACGCTCACACTCGAGCCCGGCTCCGCCGCGCGTACGGCTTCGAGAATGTCGAGCGCGCGAGCGACCTCCTTTTCGTCAACCGAAACGATGACGTCGCCCACTTGGATACCGGCCCGCGCGGCTGGTCCTTCCTCTTCCACTTGCAGCACGATGGGACCCTCCATCAGGCGCGTGTCGATGGCGGTCAGTCCGCCCCAGCTTCCGAACAGGCGCGTGGGCGTGGAGAGCTCCGCCATGAAAGCCGGCAGGGCCTCCCGGTCCAGATAGTTCACAGGGTAGAGATCGGGCTCGGGCGAGCCGACGGCCAGAAGGTGGAACACCACATCCTTCGTCAGGCGCTGCGCTGGCACGTAGCCAATCAGAAAGGCCTCGACCTCGAGTGCCGTGCCCAATTTCTCCGCCAGTTCCTGCACTCGATCCGCCGCGACCTCTTCCTCCGCGAGCGCTGGAACGAAGGCGGCCAGGCCCAGAGGCGCAAGCTCGCGCTGAACGATCTGCTCGTCCGCGAAAATGAGGTTCATGACCTCCAGGTTCTGGAGCTCGCCTTCGAGCTTTTCTCGAATGTCCGCGAGATCTCTCGCCGGCACTCCGGCTTCCCCCACGAATCCCAGCACGGCTAGCGTGGGACGAATCGGGCATTCGAAGGAAAGCGCCTCGTCCTTGCCCACGTCGATGTCCTCGACGTACTTGCCCGTCTCGTGCTTCACCTCGAGGCGGTGCGGCCCCGAACAGACACGGGGTAGGTTCAGCGGAGTATTGCCCCTGAGCTCGCCGTCGAGATACACCCGAGCGTCGGAAGGGTTGCTGTCGATCGCCAGACTTCCAACGGAGTCCTCGAGTTTGATGATCTGGGCCGTATAGTCGCGAGCCTCTTCGGCAGTGAAGGGAAACTTGACCGATTCGTAGCAGTCTAGTCTGAGCTCGATCTGGTGCTGCCCTAGAGGCAGTGACGCGAGATCGAAGGGCGCCGAGAGTCTCGTGGGATCGAGATACGCGGGCATGAAGCTCCTCAGATCGGGGGGCAAGGCACCCGCGGTCGCGCCCACGACCTCTCCATCGACGAGAATCTCGACTCCCGGAGGATCGGTGATGACCGGCAGCCGGGCGCTCGTGCGATTCAAAACCAGATCCAGCGTCATGATCTCGCCCGGCTCGATGCGCATTTCTTCGTCGACATGGCTCTCGAAGCCGACCAGAGTTACCTCGACACGGGCGATGCCGGTGTGAACTTCCATCGGAAAAAAATTCGTAATCCCGACGTACTTGCCGTTGACTGTCACTCGCGCGCCCGCTGGCTCGGTCGTCACGGCGATGTAGCCGATGAGTTGTTTCTTCCGATCCTCGAAAAAGTCGACGATCTTGGGCGAAAGCGACTCCGCATCGAGCGCGTAGCGTGGATTGTCCAGAAGAATTTGTCGGAAGTCGTCCGCGGCGCCCGGGACCTGACCGGCATTGAAGTAGGCCGACGCCCGGTTCTCGAGCGACCGATGCTGTAGCTCGACGAGAGGCTGCGCCACGTCTTCGCGAAGACGGCGCTCCGCGTCGACGCTCTCGATGATTTGAGTAAAGAAATCAATCGACTGGGACTGGCGTTGAGGGTCGTCGAAGAGATCCATCGCCTCGTTGAACTGCTGCGAGAGCTCGAGCAGAAGCTCTTCTTCCGCGAGAGAGAGCTGCGCTCGCGCGACTTGAGCCGAGGTCGTGGTGGCAGGCTGGGAGAAGCCCCCCTGGGCGATCAGACAAGCAACGAAAAAACTAGCGAAGCCTGATAATGGCTTTTTCTTTGTCATCATAAACATAGAGATCTCCGGAGGCGTCGACGTCCAAAGAAGTCGGTTTATTGAGGGCCCCCTGCCCCAAACTCTGGCTCTTCAAGTGCGCGACCAACTGATAGGACGCGTCGAACACGGCGATGCTCGCCTCGCCCTCGTCCAAAATATAAAGGTAACCTGCGGAATCGGTTGCGATGTCCGTGGCTTTGTCCATGTTCAATTGGCCCCGCTTCGTCTTGATCCGAGCGCGAAGTTGTCCCCCGGGACTGTAGACGGTCACTTCGCGATCGTTGTCCAACAGGATTATGTTGCCGGCCGCGTCGATCTCGATGGTCAGGATCTTGCGGGGCGTCGAGTCCGGAAAGGACCCGTGGAGCTCGCCTTCCAAACCGTAGCGGAGCACCTTGCGCTGGTCATCGTCGTAGACGAAGAGCTCACCGAGGCGATCGCGCGCCGCCCAACGGATCTTATCGAGTGGCTCCGGCCCATCCTTGGCGGGAACGGAAAAGACTCTGGATTTGTCCTCGACGGAAACGCCCTTTTGGTTGGCGATGACCATCTCGCCTCCGGTATCGATGAACAAGCCGTAAGGATTGCCCGCTGCCTTGCTGCCGGCGAAGGTACCACTAAAGTCGAAGCTCACGACACGCTTCCTGCCCCGCTCCAGTAGATGGACGCCCGAGGGTGAGACCCGGAGCGCTTTCACGTCCTTGAAGCCGTCCTTGAGGACCGCCCTGAAGCTCTTGTCCCGGCGGTAAGAAATCGCTTGCCCCATCATGGGAGCGCCGTAGAAGCGGTACAAGAGCGTTAGCCAGTCCAGCGCGGACTCGGCGTCAGCGGAGTCGGGATGGCGGTTCCGGACTTCTTGAAACTGGGCCATCGCTTCGAGCGGTTCCCCCGAGCGGACGAAGCTTCGCCCCACGCCGAGTTGAGCACTCGCGGACCACGCCGACTTGGGGTAATCGACAATAACCTGAAAGTAAGCGTCCACCGCTTCCTGAAACTTCCCCTGCCGCTCCAATGCTCTCCCCGTCGAGTTGAGCGCCGCGGGGATCCAAGGGTTTCCCGGATAGAGAAAGACGCGCTGGTAGTTGGCGAGGGCATCGTCGATCGCACGGCCGGTTCGGTCGGCCTGAAAGAGCGTGTCGCCAAGATAAAAGTAGGCGCCGGGGGCGGCGTCCCCCGTCGGATAGCCGCGCAGAACGCCGTCGAAACTCTCTCTCGCCTTCTCGAATTCTTGCTCCACTTCCAGGTAGTAACGCCCGATGCGAAGGAGCGCATCATCCGCGTATTCCGTATTCGACATCGAGGTCACGATGATTTGAAAGTCGTTGAGAGCTTGTTTGTAGCGCTCCTGCTCGTAGAACTGGACCCCGCTCTCGAGGTACTGCCTGGCCAAATCCGAAGGCGGTCCCTGTGCCGAGGCAAACCCCGCGTAGCAGACCGAGAAGAAAACGATCGACCCAAAGCGTTTTCGTTCGTTCATATCAATGCCTCATTGTAGAGTGCTCGGTCGCCTCTTCGGCGTCATGGCTTCTGGCCAATCACGTAGGTGGGCTTTTTAGCCTCGACCGTAACCGTTTGAACGTCCCGAACCTCGCCGGGCCAAATGAAGACCAACTCGTGAGTGCCGCCGACGATATCTCGATTCATGATTGGAGGGGAGCCCGCAGAGACGCCGTCGACCGTCACGCTACAGTTCCCTGGATTCGCGCGGACGTTGATCCTCCCGAGCGCGGGAGTCGTCAAGGTCGTCGTCTCTCCCTCGCGAATCGAGACCTCGAATGTGCGACTCAGAAAGACATCCGAGGCTACGAGCTGTACCTGATAGGTACCCGGCCGAAGCGCCACGCTGGGGCGAGCTGCAACCGGAGCCAGGACGTTCCCGCGCAGGTGAATGGCAACCGCGTAGCTCGATTCGATCGCAAGCTTGCCGGGCCGTCCCAGAGGGGTGAGGGCAACCGGCTCGCCCGGCAAGGGATCGTTCGCCCCGATACTGACGGTTCTTGTTCGATGCTCGCTCAGCGAGAGGGTGAGCTCGTGATCTCCGGTCAGGGAAAGCTCGACCGTCAGAGGTGTTGTTCCAGCGAGGCGCGGACGGCCGAATCCGATCCGGAGGCAGCCACCGTGCTCTCAGTAACCTCTTGCCCGGGTCGGAGCTCCGTCTCCGACCCGACCTCTGTCTCGTCCAGGTTGGAACCGCCACGAACGGTGGCTTCGGAACCGTAGAGCTTGGTCAGCTCACTCTGGATCTCCGCGAGATGGCGGGTGCGGTCGTGGGCCGTCTGCTTCTGCTCAAGCTCCTGCTCGTGCAACGCTCTCAGAGCCGTCCTCAGATGGCGCTGGGCCTCGTTGAGCTGCGGATACTGCGATACCAGGGTGCGCGCCTTGGGAACGAGCGCTTTCCACTTGTGCTTTCGGCTCAGGGCTTCGAGCTCATCCAGATTCTGCTGGACGGTAGGAGGCGTTCTCGGCTGGGTCTTCTTGAAAATCGTCAAGAGCTTTTCGAGCTCTCGCGCCATATCTCCCGCCGTTTGGAATCGCGCGTCGGGACTCTTCGAGAGAGCCTTGGCGACGACGTCCTGGACTTCCTGGGGAAGCGCGTCGTTCTTTTCGGTCGTCGGCGGCGGTTCCTCGTTGACGATGTTATAGAGAATCGAGGTCGCGGACTCACCTAGGAAGGGCCGGCCTCCCGTGAGAAGCTCGTAGAGAATACAGCCAGCGGAAAAAATGTCGGTCCGTCCGTCGAGCTTCTGTCCTCGAATTTGTTCGGGCGACATATAGTGCAACGTACCGATCATCACGCCGCTCTTCGTAATCTGATCGCTGCCTTCGAGCCGCGCGATACCGAAGTCCATGATCTTAATCTGACCGTTGTCCAAATAGCGGAGATTGCTCGGCTTCACGTCGCGGTGGACGACCCCCTTTTGGTGCGCGAAATCGAGCGCACGACAGAGCTGGGTGACGATGTCGAGCGCTTCCGCGAGAGGAAGACCATCTTTTCCGATGAGGGCCGAGACGTCCGCTCCCTCGAGATACTCCATGACGATATAGGGCTTTCCCTTGCCGCCGAAGTTCCCGAGCTCGTAGGTCGTCACGATATTCTGGTGCTGAAGCTTCGCGGCCGCCTTGGCCTCGCGCTCGAAGCGGCCTCGCGCCTCCGGATCGGCGATCGCCTCTGACGTGAGGGTCTTGATGGCGACGTGACGCTCGAGCGCCGGGTCGTAGCCCTCGTAAACGGCGCCCATCCCTCCCCGACCTAGGCGTCGAACGATGGTGAACTTACCGATGCGAACGTCTGTGTCTTTTTCTTTCATTCCCTCATCAGCTCTAGAACCGGGCCCAGTCCGCAAAACGGACAGCCGACCCAAGGGTACCACCGTCGCCCAGTGGCCCCCGGTCTCTCTCCAGATTTTCCTGCGGCCCGCGACGGGCCGCCTCTACATGGCAAGGGGGGGAGCCATGACTCAATGAAACCAGAGTAGGATAGCCGTTATGTTGTCCTCCCCGCCACTGTGGTTTGCCGCTTCGACCAGCGTGTCCGCCTGCGCGACCCCCGCATCTCCATCCATAACGATTCGCAGAATCTCATCGTCGTCGAGCATCGTCGTGAGCCCGTCGGAACAGAGCAAGAGCCGATCGTCCACCTCGAGACCGAGGGTCTGGACATCGACTTCCAGTTCGGGCTTGCCGCCGAGGGCTCGCGTAACAACGTTTCGGAGGGGGTGCGTACGCGCCTGCTCGCTGTCGATGACCCCAGACAGAACTTGTTCGTTGACCCACGAATGATCGCTCGTCAAGCTCTGGATCCCGCCGTCGCGAGCGAGATATAGACGGCTATCCCCGACGTGCGCGATGTCCGCGTGAGCGTCTTGCACGATAACCGCCACGACCGTTGTCGCCATGCCTTCGCAGTCGGAGCTTGATTTGGCGTGCTCCAAGAGCTTCTGATTGGCGAAACGGATGGAGGTCTTGAGCCGGTTCCCGTTGAGGGTCAGCTCCTCGTCGATACCGTAGGGCCACGTCACGTCGGTATCGCCGGCCGTGAGTGTGATGAACTCTTCGACAGTCTCCACAGCGATACGGGAGGCCACTTCGCCGTGCGCGTGCCCCCCCATCCCGTCGGCAACGACGTAGAGGCCCAGATCGTCGCTCGAGCAGTAGCTGTCCTCGTTATGTGGTCTCTTGCGTCCGACATCGCTGATCGAACGAGATTCGAGTTTCATCGACAAGTTGCCGCGCTCCTACCGTTGGCGGGACTTTCCCATCGCCGCCGCTACTTCGGCGAAGCGTCGTTTCAGCTCTGGATGATGCGGCCATTTCGCGAGCGCTGCCTCGTAGACGCGTTTGGCACGAGAGAGCATGCCCGATTTCGAGTAAACGGCCCCGAGCTCGACATGCGGCTCGGGTGAGTCGGGATGCTCTTCGATGGCACGCGTAAAGAGGTCGGCCGCTTGACGATATTTCGCCTTATCCATCATGAGAACGCGACCGCCGGCAAGCACGTAATCCAGCTCGTCGGGCTTCAGGCGCATCGCCTCGTAGTAGAAGCGCAAGGCGTTCTCGAAGTCCCTCGACTGCTCCCTGAGCTCGCCGTTCGTGAAATATAGCCGTGCCTCCTCCTCGGGTGTTCGTACCTGCTTCTGAAGGCTTTTATCATACTCTTGGCGGAGCCTTTCATCACGCAGCTGATTGTAGGCCTCCGTGATGAGCTGGAAGCGTTGGTCCGCCTTGCTGCGCTCCTCTGGATCCGTGAACCGATCGGGATGGTTGTCACGCGCGAGCTTCAAATAGCCTTTCTTGATCTCGTCGGATCTCGCGGTTTTCGGAACTTGCAATATCGCGTAGTAATCGTCTGGCATGGCTTCTACTTCGATACCTGGGTTCGCTTTCGTGCGATTCTTCTCACCTGCTCGGGAACGTTCCGGTCTCGGACGAGGAATTTGAGATCACGATCCTTGACCCTCTGGAGTAGCTTCGTCGATACTTCGGGCGGCGTCTTGGGGTTCTTCACGAGCTCGTGGGTGACCGAATAGCTCTTGACCCATTGACGGTTCTTGCTGATTTCGCGCAGCACGTCGGGTGCCACATTACGCATCTTCGCGATGTGTTCCGCGTCGGATTCGTTCATCTTGGGACTCGATAAAACGGCGCTCCAAACCGTGCGATTCCTGTCGCGAATGAGCATCATACGCGCTTCCCTACCGCCCTTGAGCGCTTCCATCATCTTCTCCGCGGCCGACATGGTGTAGAGCCGCTCGAAGATGCTCTTGCGCTCTTCCTCTTCTTCCTCGCTCAGCTCGCCTTCTTCCGCGCGGGTGTAGTGCTCCTGCGCTTCCTCCTTCGACTTGGGCGGTGGGCCCTCCTCTTCGGCGGGCCCCTGCCCCAGATCGAGCTTCAGCGGCTCGGTCGGCGGAGCCGTTGCGACCGGTTTCTCGGGCAGACGGTCGAGCTTGAAGTCGAATTTCAGCTCGCCTATGCGACGCAGTTGATCGGAGCTGAGATTCTCGTTGGCCTCGAGGACTTCGATGATCGGTGCATGTCGCAGCAATCGGGTTTGATTGACGACGATGAACTCCAGATTCGCCTCCGATAGTTTCGGTACGAGGATCCGAATGGTCTCGTCCGGCGTCGTCGGGTTACGCACGATCGCTTGCTGGACGTCGTCCGACTCGGTTCTTTTCCCGTAGAAGGCGAGCACTTGTTCCGGGACACTCGCATCCTTCAGCACGCCGACGAGAGCTTCATCGTCGACTTCAAGGAGGCTCCTCTCCGCGGTACCGCTAATCTCCTCGTCCTTGTCCCGGGTGAGCAGATACAGAAGCTCGATTTGATCGGAGGGCTTGAGCGGTAGGGCTCCGCTCGCCGCCGTCATGCGGACGTCTTTCGAAACGCCGCCCTTCCTGAACTGGATTACGAGCGGAGATGTCACGCGAGCCCCAACATCATGAGCTACCCTCGGCGGCCAGAAACTCCATGTAGTTTTCCGGCGTGATGGAAAGGTCCTTCCGAACCTGACCGGTGCGACCGAGAGCTCTTGCTGGCCTCCCGTTGAGCCACACCGATACTCCGCCGGCGTTTCCGAGCCATAGCTTCACTTCTCTCGAGGCGCTGACTTCCTTTCGGAAGCCCCCGTCCTTGAGCCCACTCGACACGATCTCACCATCGGCTTGTATCTCGAGCCAACAGGACTCGTCGACGGAGAGGACAACCCTCAGTCCGCTAGTGGCGTCCGTTTCCGCCAAGGGCAAGCCGGGAATGACGGGCACCTCGTCGGCTGGAGCTCGTCTCTCCGGCACTCGCGTTCGCGCGGGAGGACGGGGCTCGAGGGCCGCCGGCGGCGGTGATTCCGAAGATACCGAGGGCTCGGGTTTCAAGAGCATCGTGGCAGACAAGCCCAATAGTACGGCGGCGCCAAGGACCCACTTCAGCCAAGGCGCGCCGCTCCCCCGCTTGGATTCCTCGGTCCCATCTCCGTTCTCGGTGGCCGCCTGATGAGCGAAATCGTAAGCATTGAGAGCGCGCTCTTCGTCCAACCCGAGGTAGCGCGCGTAGGCACGCAGATAGGAGCGGCGATAAAACTCTCCCGGGATCAGATCGATGCGATTCTCTTCGAGAGCCTCGAGAAAGCGGACTCCGATCTTCGTTTCCTCGGCGATTTGCTTGAGACTGATTCCGCGGAGCTCACGCTCGAGTCTCAGCTTCTCGCTCAGCGACGCCACGGAATTCAAAATCCGAGCCAGGATTGTCCGGAAGGGAAGGGGTTGAGCCCCCTATCCCGTTCAGAGTAGGGCATTTTTGCTGCTACGCTCCCGACAAGCCAATTGTGTCAGACCCGGATCCCCCTGTCAACGCGGGTGTTAGGCGCCGCGCGCGTAAGCTTATAGCTCGCCATCGAGTATCCGCCTCGCGCGCAGAGCGACGATTCGCGGCAGCTCTTGCCCGGCAACCAGTTTCCTCAGATCGCGAGGCGAAATGCGCTCGAGCAACGACAAGGCGACGTGGACCGGTGTACTCGGATGGCGAAGGAGTCCCAATTTTACGGGTGGCCGACTGACCCAGCGCTCGCTCTGGGCGACGACACGCAGCACCGCCGCGGGGGTTGAATCCCGGACGACGATGCCTACGACGTCCACTTCCCTGGCTCGTGGATTCTGGAGGAGCGCCTGGATCAATCGGGGCTCGGGCTCGCTCGCCAACACGGCCACGAGAGACCGGGGGAACAGTGCGGGCCAGGCTTATTCTTTCGCCGACCTCAAGATCGGGAAGTCGTTCCTTGAGACGATTCTCGGCCGCCATGCGAAGCGGCATCGCGAGACGCATGTTCTTCGCGACCCGAAGCTGCTCCTTCCAAAACAGTAGCGAAAGCAATCGGAGCGCGAGTGTGCGCGGTGTCTTGGGATGGTTGACGACTGCGGTGCGCACGACATGACGCCGCCCCCAGCGATCGTGGCGTGCGAGCGCCTCGATCACGGAGCTAGACAGCTCGCGCTTGCGCAGGAGCCGGAGCAAGTGAGATTCGTCCGTATCCGGATGATCGAGGAGCGGCTTGACGACATCCGCGGTCGCATGCGGACCGACGCGGTCCACAAGCTCGTGGGGCTTCATGATTGCGCGGGGCGCGGGCAGGTTCGCGAGCTAGGAATGCTCTTCGGACACGGCGAAGGGCACGCTCCGCCTCGCGAAGCGACGTTGTGTCTCCGTGCTCTTGCCGCGCGAGGGACGGGGCTCGGTTGCGTCCGCTACGCAACCGCCCCAAAACTTCGTTTAGCCCCAAATAAATGTTGGCCAGCCCGAGCCCAGCCACCGCTCCACGAAACGTAGGCGCGAGCACGACCGACCGCAAACTAGGATAGGCCTCCAGGAAGTAGTTCCTCTCCCAGACGGCCGACCACGGAACCAGTGCCAGAAAGATACCGACTTCGAGGCAAACCAGCACGTAGAGTATGAACCACTGTCGGTCTCCCATAACGCTAGAGGAAACTTCACTTGGCGTTGAGTGCCGCCTGCAGCTCGCGTACACGCTCTCCCACGTCTCGGAAGCGCGCGTTCTCGCGATAGACCTCCATGTAGAGCTGCAAAGCCCGGTCGCGCTGGTTAGCTGCCTCATAGGCTTGAGCCAAGTCGTAACGAAGACCATGATATTCCTCGTCTCGCCGTCCTGGTATATCGAGTCCCTTCGAAAACCACTTGATGGCGATATCGGGCATGCCCTTTTCTATGAAACACAAGCCCAACATGCTGCAGCATTCGAGACCTCGCACCTCGTCCTTCGCGGCGAGCTGGAACTCAGCGATGGCTTCGTCCAACAAGCCCATCTCTTTGTACGCGATGCCCAAATTGTAGCGCGTGTCGTAGTCTTCGGTACCGAGCTGCTTCTCCACGCCCTTTCGAAACTCCCGGAAAATCTGCTCGAGACCGGGGTCCGTGAGCGGGCCTTCCACCTCGGCCTCTTCCTCAACGGCGCTGTGTGTGCCGAAGATCCCATCGGAGAGCTCGGACGCGAGGTCGATGAATTCGTTCTCGGAAGAGGCGACCGTACCGAAGGCCTGTGCGACGGGCTGGGGTGAGTCGACGAGGGATTCGATCCCGATTGGCTCTTCCTCGGGCTCGGGCGCAGGCTCGAAGATGGGGGCGGAGGCACGCGCCTCGGCGCCAGGCGGTGGCTTGAAAGCCACGGGGGGCTCGGGAACGCGACCGCTGGCGAGGCCGGTGGGTTGTTCCACCTCTTCCTGCGCGGCCGAGAAGCCGAGCTCCTCGAGCTTGGCGACGACATCCGCATCCCCGGGGTTCTTTTTGAGGAGGTCTCGGAGAGTGTCCCGAGCATCTTCGTAGAGCCCCAGAGCGATGTACTCGTCCACTTCCGATAGCTCCGCGGCCAAAGGACTCGCTGGCGGACCAGGAGCAGCGGGTACCGGAGCTCGCGCAGGCACGACAGCGGCGGAGGCGACAGGCTCGGGATCGGGAGCGGGCGGCGGCTCGGGAACGTAGACTGGTTCCGGCGCGGGATCGAATACCGGCTCCTCGTCGGGCAGCTCGACGTCTTCGACGGCGGGAATATCGATCTCAATATCGGCGCTCGATGATTCATTAGACACTTGGTCGAGCGACTGCGACAGCAACGCACCTTCGTCCGCGTCATCGGACAGGTCGGCCGAAAACTCCTCACCGTCACCAATCTCGACCGAGAACTCCTCGTCGACCGCAGCCTCGGCTGGCAGCCCGACATCCGACTCGTCTTCGGAAGGTAGAGAAACCTCGACGTCCCCCGTCTCCTCGATGGGCGGCAAGAGAACCTCTTGTTCGGCCTCCTCCGGCGCCACATCCGAGTCCACCGAGAAAGCGATGTCCTCCGCGGAAGCCTCCAAATCGATATCGATTTCCTCGTCGACGCTGTCGATGCTCGCGGAGTGTTCAGGCTCCGAGCTCGTAGTGATCTCGGTGAAATCGGGGAGAGCCTCGTCGAGAGATACGGGAATCTCCTCGTCCTGTGCGGGGGCCTCTTCAAATCCCGCCTCGACGCCGAGCTCCATCTCGGCCTCTTCGCCAAGGTCTACCTCGAAAGGTACTTCTTCGGACACCTCAGAAGGCGGCGCCACCTCTAGCTCGACGGGAAGCTCGAAGTCTTCCTCGACCTCCTCGGCAGGCAAAGCGAAGTCATCCCCGAGTGGCGCGTCGACCTCGATGCCGATGTCTCCGAGCTCCGACTGAGTCCCCTGCTCGAGCGTGAGCTCGATCTCCTCTTGGGCGGCGAGCTCCGCGGTCGCCGCCTGGGCTGCGAGCGCGAGATTCAAGGCGGCTCCCTCTTCCCGCGCGGCATTCGCTTTGGCGGCGTCGCCCAGCTTGTCGTAGACCTGTGCGAGGTGTATGAGCTGCTCTCCCGCCTCGCGATTCATACCCTGGTCTTTGTAAATCTCGACGAGTTTTTCCCTGGACTCGGTTTGAAAACGGAAGCTTTCCAGGACGTCGAGAAGCTGGGCGATCGCCTTGTCGACCAGCCCGTAGCGTACGAAGACTTCCGCTTCGGTGAGCTTCTCCTTGACGTTCTCGACATCCTCCTGCGTGAGCTCCACGACGTCGCCGAGGTCCACGGATGCCGCGAGCGCCGCCGCGGGCTGGCCGACCTCGTCCAGCGAGAGCTCATTCTCGAAGCTCGCCGAGACCGCGTCACCCAGGTCGACTTCACCGATTTCCTCGAGCTCCGGGAGATCATGATCGGCTTGGACCTGCGGAGGCGGTGCGGCCGAGTGGGTGGCAGCTTGTGCTTGCTGCGGCGCGGGCGCGGCCAACTTCGACTTCAGGAACTTCAGCCGGTCCTTGTGTTGCGAGCTCTCCGGATCCAGTTCCACGAGCTGCTCGGCCACCTGGACCGCCTTCTCGAAGTCGCCGGCACGATTGTAGGCTTCGCAAAGGCTGTCGTAGGCGGCGATTCGACCGGACTCCTGTTTAAGTATCGTGTGCACTTCCGCAAGCTTCAGGAGCGTCTTGATGTGATACGGATCCTTCGCGAGGACCTTGTTCAAGAGCTCTGACGCCTGCGGCCCCTCGTTAGCACCGACTTTCTGATCGTCGAGTGGCGTCAACTGCTCCAGAGCGGCGTCGAACTTGGACTGTGCGATCCTGAGCCCGGCGAGCCGCAGGACGTTGTCGGGATTGGTCGGGTCAGCGTCGATGAGCTGTTGGAACGCCCCCTCGGCCTCGGCCGTATTGCCCGAAGCCAGATAAGCTTCGCCTAGCCGTCCTAAAACGCCGGTGTCAGCCGGGTGCGACCGTCTGACTTCCTCCAGCATCTTCACCGCCTGCGGGTGATCGCCATGAAGGCTGAGAGCCTGAGCCAATTTGATTTTGAGCGTCGGTTCGGTCGTGTCGAGCGGCCTTCCCTGCTCGAGGATTTTGATTGCTTCGTCGACGAGCCCCTGGCCAATGAACTGGTCGGCAATTCCGACGTACTCGCGAGCCGCCTCGTCGGCCTTGCCCTGCTTGTTCAGGAACTCGGCGTACTTGTAACGAATCTTCACGTCCTGAGGATCGATCTCCGCGAGCTTCTTGAAGACCTCGGAGGCGAGACGCTTGTGCCCCTGCTTGTTGTAGAGCTCGACGAGCGTCTGATAGTGCGACTTCGCCTCCATCAGAAGGCCTTCCTCGGCCTGAAGCTCGGCGAGGCTGCGCATCGCTACCTCGCTGGCGGGATCGAGCCGCAGAATCATCTTGTGAGTCGCAATGGCCCGGACGTTGAAACCGTCGCGCCGATAATTGTCCGCGACTTGTGCGTACTTCTTTATGGCTTCGTCGTTACGCCCGATCCGCGCGTAGAGGTCTCCGACGATGCGGACCGTGTTCCAGTCCTTCTTGTTCTCCTTGAGCCATGTCTCATATTCGTTGATGGCTTTTTCGATCTTGTTCGAGCGGATATATTTGTCCGCCGCTTTGAAGATCCGGTCTTTGTTCAGAGCCATCGTATTCAAATCCGAGGAAATCCAGTGCCCGAGCCCTCTAGGAAGTTCTCTTCTCCCTCAGGCGCGCCGCCTTGCCCTTACGATCGCGCATGAAGTAGAGCTTGGCGCGACGGACGTGATGGGAGCGTAGGACCTCGATTCTGTCGATCGACTTCGCATGGAGCGGAAAGACCCTTTCGACACCCGTTCCGAAAGACGTCTTTCGGACCGTCATCGTGGCTCGGGGACCACTACCCTTCAGGGCGATCACCATGCCTTCGAAGACCTGAACTCTCTCCTTGTCACCTTCCTTGACGCGCACATGAACCTTGATGGTATCGCCCGCATTGAGCTCCGGCAGATCACTGCGGAGCTGACGAGCATCTAACCTATCCACGACATTCATTGACCTTTACCTCTTGAGTTTGAAACCGACTGACTAGGGGCGACTCGGAAGGAGCTCCGGACGACGCGCTCTGGTGTCGTCGAGGGCCCGTTTCCGACGCCAGGCGCGAACCGCCGCATGGTCGCCCGACAGAAGCACTTCGGGAACGTGAAGGCCACGGTATTCCGCAGGCCGAGTGTAGTGCGGATAATCGAGCATTCCGTCACTAAAGGAATCCTCCACCGCGGATTTCGGGTCGGAGATCGCCCCCGGAAGGAGGCGAACCACAGTATCGACGAGAACCATCGCGGGAATCTCTCCACCCGATAGAACGTAGTCTCCAATCGAGATCTCCTCGGCGCCCGTCGCCTCAAGGAAGCGCTCGTCTACGCCTTCGTATCTACCGGCCACCAGCACGAGGTGCCGTTCACTCGAAAGCTCGAGCGCCTTGCTCTGCCGCAGCGGCTCGCCCCGGGGAGCGAGCATTACGACTCGGGCTTCGCCCTCGGAGACCGCCTCCACCGCATCTACGAGCGGCTCCACCTTCATGACCATCCCGGGTCCCCCTCCGTATGGGGCATCGTCCGTGGTGCGATGGCGGTCCTTCGTGAAGGACCTCAAATCGTGCACGGATACCGCGGCGATTCGTGAGTCGATGGCCCGACCGACGATGCCGAAGGCAAACACTTCCCGGAACATCTCGGGAAATATCGTGATGATGTCAATTCGCATTGAGCTCAACGAGTCCCTCGGGTGTCTGAACCTCGATCCGTTTCTCGACGAGGTCGACGCGCTGGCAAATATCGCGGCACAGGGGCACAAGCGTCTCTTGTTTATCTGGCCCACCTGGCCCGCCGATCCGCCTCACCACCAGAACGTCCGTACCCCCTGTCGTCAGCACGTCTTCGACCACGCCAAGCTCGCCGCGCTCGCGGTCGGTGACGGTCGATCCGACGAGCTGAAAATGATAGAAGACATCCTCCGGCAGTGAAGCCAGATTCTCCGATGGAATTCTGATCTCCTTGCCTGAAAGCTGTTTCGCCTGGCCGATATCGGAGACGCCGGAAAGCGTCAGCACTGGCCGACCCTTGTGCAACCGCAGGCTCTCGACCTCGTAGCGAACCGCGTCCGTGCCCTCCAGAAAAACGTGCGTCAGATCTTCAAAGCGCTCGACGGCGCCCGACGCCGGCTGTACTACGATCTCCCCCCATCGTCCTTGGGCCTTCGCGACCCAACCGATGACGACGAGGCTTTCCCACGAACTTGGCTTTGCTACGTCTTGAAGCGTCACTCGATAATTTCCAAATGAAAACGTTTTCCCAACTTGGTGCCAGAGGCCGACAGCAGTGTGCGAATCGCTCTCGCGGTTCGTCCCTGCTTTCCGATGACTTTCCCCAGATCCTCCTGAGCGACGCGCAGCTCCAAGATCGTCGTCTGCTCTCCTTCTACTTCCGCAACCGAGACTTCGTCGGGGCTATCCACAAGCGCCTTAGCAATGAGCTCTAACAGTTCTTTCATCATCGCTTCATCCTCCCGCTAGCGCACCCGCGAGTCGAACGATCCGGCTTTTACGCGGGGTTGTTCCTGATGAGGCTTCTGACCGTATCCGTTGCCGAAGCTCCTTTCCCGAGCCAGTATTCGATCCGGTCGCGTTTCAGCTCGACTTTTGCTTCCGGGGACTTCGGCTCATAAGTGCCGACGTTTTCCACGATGTTCCCGCCTCGTCCCATAAACGAGTCCGATACGACGATGCGGTACTGTGGGCGTTTCTTACTGCCTCTGCGTGCCAATCGTATTCTCAACATGAAATTCGGTCTCACCTCCCTACTGATTTTGAATTCTTCGTGACTGTCATCTTCCTGGGATACCACCGAGCATACGGGCGAGCTTCCGCGCGCCTCCCTTGCCCGATTTCTGGACTTTCGAGAACTTCCTCATCATTTTCCGAGCTTCCGCGAAACGTTTCAGCAAACGATTGACGTCCGCTACCGCCGTTCCACTCCCGCGTGCGATGCGGCGGCGCCGCGATCCGTTCACGACCGCAGGTTGGAAACGCTCGTGAAGCGTCATCGAGTCCAAAATGGCCTCGAATCGTCGGAGCTCACTCTCGTCGACTTCGGCTGGAAGCTGGGCGCCGCCTGGAAGAAACGAGAGAATCTCGCTCAAAGAGCCCACGCGCTTCATTTGGCGTAGTTGCTGACGGAAATCCTCGAGTGTCAGCCCGTCTTTTTGAATCTTGCGAGCCATCTCGCCGGCTTGCTCTTTGTCGAACGTTTTCTCGGCCCGTTCGATCAAGGTCATGACGTCGCCCATCCCGAGGATGCGCGTGGCCATGCGGTCCGGACGGAAGGGCTCGAGTTGATCCAGCTTCTCGCCGAGTCCGGCGAACTTGATAGGCACCCCGGTCACCGAAGAAATGGCGAGTGCGGCACCCCCGCGTGCGTCACCATCGAGCTTGGTGAGAACGTGGCCGGTCAAGCTCACGGTCTCGGCAAACGTCGATGCGCTTCGGACGGCGTCCTGTCCCGTCATCGAGTCGGCCACGAAAAGTGTCTCGGCAGGCGCAGTCTCCGCGGCAATCCGCTCGAGCTCCATCATGAGCTCGTCGTCCACGTGCACCCGACCCGCTGTGTCCACGATAAGCACGTCGAATCCTTGATCTCGCGCCGCACGGACGGCCTGGAGGGCTCGCTCGACGGGCTCGCGACTGTCGGGCTCCAGACATGGAATCCCGATCGACTCGCCGACTGCCTTGAGCTGCTCGAGCGCCGCTGGGCGACGGACGTCGACGGACACCAGGGCCGGGTGTTTGCCTTGCTCCCGCAGGTAGCGTGCGAGTTTGCCCGAGGTCGTCGTTTTGCCCGATCCCTGTAGGCCGACCAGTAGAATGACCGCGGGCCAGTGATCTCTCAGCTCCAGTGGAGCCTCGTCTCCACCAAGGAGCTCGATCATTTCGTCCCGCGTGATCTTGATCACCTGCTGCGCCGCAGTAAGCGAGGAGAGGATCTCTTCTCCGACAGATTTTTCGCGAACCCGCTTGACGAAATTCTTGACAACGCCGAACTGAACGTCCGCTTCGAGTAGAGCGAGACGGATCTCGCGCAGCGCTTCGTCGACGTGCTCCTCCTTGAGACGCGCCTCGCCGCGAAGCTTCTTGAAAACGCCCGAAAGCCTCGTTGAGATCTGCTCGAACATGACTAAAGCGTGGCCCTGGAGATGGAAATCCCCTTTAAATGCTGCAACAGCTAATGTTAGAAGAGCTCCAGATCAAAGTCAAGGAGGATCCGGCTGGCCCGAGAAGAGCGCACGAGGAGCGAGCACTCTAGAAGACCCGTGAGATCGCGAAGAGCGCCGAGAACTTCGCGTTGGTGTCCCGCACCCGCTTGGACAACGTTCGGGAAAACGACCACAGGAACTTGAGCGCTACAGCGGGCCGCTCATTCAGGTGGGTTTTCAACGCTTGATTTCGTATCTCGAGGAGCTTGGCGTCTTCATGCGCTACGGCGCGAGCCGAGCGGGGCTCGTCGTCGAAAAACGACATTTCACCGAGAAACTCTCCCGCGCCGAGCACAGTCAGCGCTTCCTCATCCATATGGTCGAACATCTTGCTGATGCGAACGGAGCCCTCGTAGATCACGTAGAAGCTCTCCCCGGACGCCCCATCCTCGAAGATCACGGCGTCTTTGGGGTGCTCTTTGACCATACCCAGCATGAGAATCTCGGCGAGCTCCGAATCGTCGAGCCCCGCGAAGAGTTGGACCCTCCTCAGAAACTCCGGATTTAGACCCCCACCCATCAGATTTTCTCAAGGAGGTGGCCGAGACGCTCTTTCTTTGTTTTCAAATAGGCCTTCGAAACCTCGTTGGCCGGCATTTCGATCGGAACCCGTTCCGTGATTTCGAGGCCGTAGGCCTCCAAGGCGATGAACTTCCTCGGGTTGTTCGTGAGAAGCCTGATCTGCCGGACCCCGAGCTCCGAGAGGATCTGGGCGCCGATCCCGTATTCTCGTTGGTCGGCCTTGAATCCGAGGCTCACGTTGGCGTCGACGGTGTCCATTCCCTGGTCCTGGAGTACGTAAGCCCGCAACTTGTTGACGAGACCAATACCTCGACCTTCCTGGTGGAGGTACAGCAGAACGCCCTTGCCCTCCTCACCGATTCTCTGGAGAGCGGACTCGAGCTGGGGTCCGCAGTCGCAGCGCTGGGAGCGGAAGACCTCGCCGGTAATGCACTGCGAGTGAACTCTCACCAGTACGGCTTCGTCGGGATGAATGTCGCCGAGGGTCAACGCGAGATGCGTCGTCATGTCGTTGAGATTCTCGAAGGCCGCGATCTGAAACGTGCCAAAGGGAGTCGGCAGGGACGCCTCGGCGACCCGTTTCACCAGACGTTCAGTCCGGAGCCGATAGCGAATGAGGTCCGCGACCGTGATCATCTTGATGCCGTGCCGTTCGGAGAACCGCGCTAGATCGGGCACACGCGCCATCGTGCCGTCCTCGTTCATCACCTCGCAGATCACGCCCGCGGGCTGGAGTCCCGCTATCTGTGCGAGATCGACGGCCGCCTCCGTCTGGCCCGCCCGCTGCAAGACGCCACCGGGCTTGGCTCGAAGCGGAAACATGTGTCCAGGCCGTACCAAATCTGTCGGTGACGTCTTCGGGTCCACGGCGGAGAGCACGGTGCGCGCGCGGTCCGCCGCGGAAATCCCGGTGCTGACGCCGGATTGGGCCTCGATTGAGACGCAGAAGGCCGTCTCGTAGGTCGAGGTATTGTCCGCCACCATGAGCGGAATGCGGAGGTCGTCCAGACGTTCGCCGGTCATAGGCAGGCAGATGAGTCCACGCCCATATTGCGCCATGAAGTTTATGACTTCGGCGGTTACTTTCTCCGCCGCGATAGTCAGGTCACCTTCGTTCTCACGATCCTCGTCGTCCACGACAACGACCATCTTTCCCTGGCGGATATCTTCGAGCGCCTCCTCGATCGTTGCGAAGCATCGCGATCGCTCGTCTGTTTCTTGTTCCATTGAGTTCACCCCTTCGATGAGTCCTCGGGAGACCGCGGCCAATGCTCGCGGGAGGCCTCGGCAAAGCGGGCCATATATTTTGCCAGTATATCGTACTCGAGATGGACGCCGTCCCCGGGTCGGAGCCTGGACAAGGTAGTCGCGTCCAGTGTGTGGGGGATCAACATCACCTCGAACCCATCGCGACCCAAGCGCGTCACCGTCAGGCTCACGCCATCGATGGCGACCGAGCCTTTCTCCACTACGAGGGGTGACGAGCGCTCGGAGTGCGCGATACGGATGACGTAGTTTTCGTCGATCTCGCCTGCATGTGCGACGCGGCCCACTTCGTCGACGTGCCCCTGCACGAAGTGCCCGCCGAAACGATCTTGGGCTCGGAGCGGCAGCTCGAGATTGACCCCACTCCCTCGAGCGACGCTCGAGAACGTAGTGCGACCGAGTGTCTCCTGGGTCATTTCCACGGTGAAGCCGGCCCCTTCGGTCTCGACTGCCGTCAGACAGACGCCCGCGACGGCCACGCTGTCACCGATCGAAAGCTCCGATACGATCTCGGGGCAATCGATGACGAGAACCTTGACATCACCTGCCGAACGGATCGCGCTGACGGTTCCTATCGCCTGCACCAGCCCAGTGAACAACGACTAACCTCCGAGGAGACGACCTTCCACGAGCCATCCGTCACCCACACGCGCGCAGCGAGCTTGGTGAACGAAGCAAGCGTCTTTTACCAATCGCGCCCCGACGCCGGCGACGAGAGGACGCGCACCTTTGCCGCCTATCAATCGAGGGGCGACATATAGGGCGAGCCGGTCCGCGAGTCCGCGGGAGACGAAGCTGCCGTGGAGCTCAGAACCCCCCTCGACGAGCAGACGGGTCACACCCAGCGATCCGAGGCGGCGGAGGACTTCTCGGAGATCCAACCCGTCAGGTCGCCGCCGCACGGCCTCGACACGAACCCCCGCAGAGACGAGCCTTCGTCGGCGACGCTCGGGCGCCGTCCCCGAGCACAACACCAGAACCGGTCCGTGCTCGGGCGAGGACGCGAGACGGCTGTCCGGTGGGAGGCGAAGAGAGCTATCAAGGACAACTCTCAGGAAAGGTGTCGCGGCGGCGAGCTTGGGTCGGCGGTTCAGCCGGGGATCGTCCGCCAGGGCCGTGCCGATCCCGACCATGACCGCGTCGTGCTCAAGACGAAGCAATCGAGCATGACGCCGGGCCGAAGACGACGTGATCCACTTCGAATCGCCGGTCCTCGTCGCGATGCGACCGTCCAGACTGACGGCGCCCTTCACAGTGACGAGCGGCACGCCCTTCCGAGCGAACTTCACGAAACCCGCGTTCAGACGCGAGGCCTCATCGCGCAGCAGGCCGACCTCCACTCGAACCCCTTTGGCCCTCAGGGCTCGGAATCCGCCACCGTTCACGCGTGGGTTGGGATCACGCATCGACGCCACGATGCGTGCGATGCCCCTGAGAAGGATTTCGTCCACACAAGGAGGCGTTCGCCCCGTATGACAACAGGGCTCGAGATTCGTATAGAGCGTCGCACCTCGTGAGGCCTCACCAGCCTGGCCGAGTGCGACCGTCTCCGCGTGGGGTTCACCCGGGCGACTGTGAAATCCTTGCCCCAGGATTCTCTTGCCCCGCGCGACGACGGCGCCCACGAGTGGGTTGGGAGCCGCAGTTCCACTTCCGAGCGTTGCCAGGGCGAGCGCCCGCCGCATGAAACGCTCGTCTCGTCTCCCATTCACAGCCGCCATGGACCATGCGATGGTAGCTCAACCGCAGGAATAAGTCTCGATCAGTCGCTGCTGAGGAGCGCGTCGACGAAGGCCTCCGGGGAGAACTCGATCAGATCCTCGAGCCCTTCTCCCACACCCGTGTAGCGAACGGCCAAACCGAGCTCAAGCGCGATGGCGAGTACGACTCCCCCCTTTGCGGTCCCATCCATTTTCGCCAGGACGATCCCCGTAACGCGAAGCGCTTCGGCGAACTCGCGTGCCTGGGACAGTCCGTTCGTTCCCACGGTGGCGTCCATGACGAGCAAGGTCTCATGCGGCGCCTCGGGAATTACCCTGCTCGCGACTCGCTCGACCTTGCCGAGCTCGTCCATCAGCGGTCGCTTCGTATGGAGCCTGCCCGCGGTGTCGACGAGCACTTCATCGATGCCTTTGGCCAAGGCCGCCCCGAGCCCGTCATGCACTACCGAAGCGGGATCTCTTCCAGGCTCTCCGGGAACGATATCGACGCCGGCTCGCTCCGCCCACATCGCGAGCTGTTCCTGCGCTGCCGCCCGGAACGTATCGGCCGCGACGACGACGACTTTCTTTCCTTGCTCGGAGAGAAGGTAAGCCAGCTTCGCGACGGTCGTGGTCTTGCCGACACCATTGACGCCGATGACGAGGGTCACGCGGGGCGAGCTCGTCAGCGAAGAAAGCGGATTCGCCGGCTCGCGCAATACCGACAGAAGCCCCTCCCTGAGCCGCGAGTCGTAGCCACCCTTGCTCGATCGCAGACCGTCCAGAATCCTCTGCGTCGTCGGGATGCCGACGTCGGCGAGAACGAGCGCCTCCTCGAGCGCGTCCCAATCGGGCTCGTGCTCGAGATGGGCGAACCCGAGACGTTCGCGCGTGCGCCTCAGACTGTCGCGCAGCCGTTCGGTAACGGAACGATGGGACGTCAAAGGCGCTCGAGCTCGGTTAACCCTAGCTGCCCTTGAGAGAGTCGAGGCTGCTCATCGCGAGCTGGCCGAAGGTGGAAAAGCGGTCCACCTCGACGACCTTCCGATAGTGCTCCCGAGCCTGATCGAGCTGGCCACGATGCTCGTGGATGCGGGCCATCTGGTAGAGGCTTTCCATGTCATCATCGGCGATCTCGAGCGCTTTTCCGAACTGTAGATAGGCCTCGTCGATCTCCCCCATCTGAAGATAGACGTTCCCGAGCCCTCGATATCCCAGGGTGAATTTCTCTTGTCGCTCGACGGAACGCTTGAAATGCATGAGAGCTAGCTCCAGGTTGCCGTCCTGCAGATAGAGGTTGCCCAAGTTGTAGAGAGCTTTTTCTGGCGTCGGATAGTTGGGGTTGCGCACGGCACGGGTGAAAGCCTTGAAGGCTTTGTCCTTTTGCCCCATCTCCGCGTAGACCATCCCCATATTGTTGTAGGCGTCCGTCAAATCCGGGTTGAGCTCGACGGGTTTGGTAAACGCCTTCAGAGACTCCGCGAAGCCTCCGACCGCGGCCAGGGCGAGCCCCAGGGAGTTATGGATGAAAGGGTTCTGATCGTCGAGCTTGAGCGCCGCGCGGTACTCGCGGATGGCGCCTTCGTACTGTCGCTCTTGGTGAAGGCTTTTCGCGCGATTGAAGACACGAACGGACTCCTCGATATCCTCGTAGTCCTCTTGCGTCGCGGCAGCGGGCGAGCCGAGCGCGACGAAAATCGATAATGACAGGCCGAGTACGGAAACAGTCTTCCCGCGAGCCATTCGAGACCTCCTTGACTATGAGGCCTGTATTTTAATGCAAGTGGGCCGATTGTCGCCAGACCCGTCCCGGTCTAGTTCAACCCTTTTGCGAGCGAAGGCGGTGGTCCGACCTCCTGAGACTCATCTGCTCGAGGTGATGACGGGGCGTGGGTCTGCAACGGCGATGCGGGTGGCGGCGAGGCTGCGCCCTCGACCTGGGGCCTCGTCGAGAGCTCGGGCGCCGGAAGCTCGGCGGATGGAGTAGGCGGTGGTGGTGGTGCGGCTTCGGACGGCTTCAGGACGCTCTGCACCTTCATGTTCGGCCGAATCAGACCCTCCTCATAGGCCGTGATGAGAGCCTCGACGAGATGCTTCTCGAACTTCTTTCCGATGAAGCTTCGCATTCGGGTGAAGACGTAGGTGATCTCCATTGCCTTCTGATACGGCCGGTTGGTCGTCATGGCATCGAAGGTGTCCGCGACACTCACCACTTTCGCGATAAGCGGAATCTCGTCTCCCTTGAGCCCATCCGGATAACCGGTCCCGTCGACGTTCTCGTGATGGAACTTGATGCCGGGGATCATGGCGGAGAGCTGCGGGACGTGTTGCATGATGTCCGCGCCCTTCGTCGGATGGGTCTTCATGATCTCAAATTCTTTGTCCGTGAGAGGACCTGCCTTGCCGAGGATGTTGTCCTGAATGCCGATCTTCCCCACATCGTGCATCAGGGCTGATATCCGGATGGTCTCGACCTGCTCCTCGGGAAACTGTAGGATGTTCGCGATGGTGGCCGAGTAATGGGCCACGCGCTCCGAGTGACCGGCGGTATAGGGGTCCTTGGCGTCGATGGCGGCGGCGAGCAACATCACCGCCCCCATGAACATCTGCTTGTTCTCCTCGGCGGCCTTGCGGAGCCGCTCGATGAAGCGCCGGATCTCTTCGACCATGAAGTTAAACGTTTCGACGAACTCGCCGATCTCGTTTCCGCTCTTGACCTCGATGTTCTGTGAGAAGTCGCCCGAAGCGAGCCGGCGAGCGCCTTCGGCGAGCGCCGCAATGGGTTGCGAGAGTCGACCAGCAAAAACCACCGCGAGCACGACCGCGAGACCAGCCGACAGGATGGCGATCAGGAGACTGTTCTTTACGATCTGTCTCGCGGAGAAGAACACGGCGTCTTGCTCCGCCTGCACGATGGCGCCCCAACCGAGAGTCCTCAAGAACGGAACCGACGAAGACCTGTCGCCGATCGGAAAAAAAGTTCCGAGCATCTGCATGGGCTCGTTGTCTCGAACGAGCTCGAAGTTCTCCGAGCCGCTCGCGAGTCCGCGCGAGTCCTGGAAAGACCTCACGATCGCGGTCGTCGAGAGATCGACTCCCTTGTAGAGGGTCTCCGGATCCGAGTGCGTGACAAGCCTGCCCTGCTCGTCAACGACGAATACACTGCGGCGCTCGTCAGCTTTTTGCTTCACCATGTCCTCGATGGGCTTCAAGCTGATCATGGCTGAAACGACGCCGGCGACGGTCGGCTCACCTTCCCCGCCGTAGGAGGCTCGAACCGGGGGGATGTCCCGGCCGCTGTTGAATTTGGTCGGGTAGCGGCGGCACCTGTGAATACTCTTAGGCAGCAACCTCATCGCTGTCAAGAGATTTCTGTTTGCTTCTAAGCGCGTGAACGAGAGCGCCCATATGGCGATAGCCTTTGATACGGTGAAACTTTTTCTCCGCCGTGACGACGCCGAGAGCGGTCCATCGGCGAATCATGGAAGGACTCTTCCACCGCTTGACGTTTCTCGAGACTCTGCGGATGGTGCCGTTGAGATTCTCGATGGCGTTTGTCGTGGCCAGAGATTTGCGAAGTAACTCGGGTAGAGCGAGCTTCACAACCGTGAGGGTCTCTTCCATCCCTTCGCGAAGGCTTCCGGCAGCTTCGTCGTAGCCGTTTCGCTCGAGCCACGACACCAATGCCTGAAGTCGCTTGCGCGCCTTGTCGGCACTCTTGCATTTGTACGCTTCCTTCATTGTCTGGAGCACGTAGGCTTGACGGGACTTGGGAAGGTACGAGCGTAGATTTCGGAGTTTGTGGAGCTGGCATCTTTGGATAACCGCGAGATCCCCCAAAACGTCGACGAGTGCTTTGCGGATCCCTTTGCCTCCGTCCACTACGCAGAGAATCGATTCGTCGATCCGCAATCCCCGCTCGAGAAGGTTCTGCAACATCGCGGTGCACATCCGAGAGTTCTCCGTCGAGCCCAGCCATATACCCAAGGGCACCTTCGTTCCATCTATTGTGATACCGAGAGTTACGACGACGGTCTGTCCGGCCACCTCAAGGCCATCCATCATTAGTGCCGCAAGCTCGAACTCCTCTAGCCTCCGAGATAGGTATTCCTCGAGCTTCTTAGTCGTCTGGCTCACGAGGTGACGGCTGGCGGCACTCTTGCTCGTGCCACGAGACTTCAACTTCGCCGAGGGTTTGTCCAGACTCGATTCGTAATTTCGGGTCGATACCCCCACCAAGATCTGGTTCAGCACTCGCTCCGGAAGCGGGTCTTCTTCGCGGAAGGCTTCGAAGTGTGGAAGCGACGCCTCCTCGCCCGACTTCGAACGAACTCGAGGTCGCGACACTTGGATTCGACGACCGCCGAAGCTCAGCTCCCCATCCGTGCTCCCCCAGTGGTTATGAGTTCGCTCCTTCTCGTGCTTGCCCTTCGGCCCCGCGATCTTCTCCGCGTCCTCTCTCAGGAGTAGGTGCAATGCGGTCAGTCCTTGCTCGTACACCCATTCCGTCAGGTCCGCCTTCGTGGCCGCGATCCCAGCTATCATCGGTAGCAGTATCTGACCGACTTGGCCAACTACCTTGCCCGTAGGCGAGTGCGTTTGCTTTCTTACTGGCTTCTTTGATTTCCTTGGCATGGTGGCTCCTTGTCCCCCTCTGGAGACGGTTGGTTTGGCAGACCTATTCTTAGGCCGGCCAAGGAGCCGCCGCTACCCCAAATTCAACATCCGGCGGGACATCCCCCGAACCGGCGCCGAGATGATGACGACTGTGTCGAGAAGGTCCTCCGAAACGTGGGGAGGAGAGACCCAGGCCTTGCCCGAGAGCCCCTCGACGAGCGATTGTCTCAAGGATGATTCGATCGCCTCGTCGTCGAGCGAGTAACCAGCGCTCACGAATCGTCGGTCCCGAGTGAATACGGTGATGGAGCGAACGCGGTCTTCCTGAATGAAATCCACCAGCGCCTTGGGAGAGACGTTCTCGATGCGGGCCCGTACCTCGCGGGGACCCGAGCCAATCTCGAAGGTCTCCGCGATCGCCTGAAGCTGATCGTGCATGGACTGCAGGTAGAGTCGTGCCTGCTGCGCGATCGAACGCGTCTGATCCAGCTACAGAAGTCTCTCAGAAGTCTCGAGCGCCTCGCGGTTGCGGCGGACGAGCCAACCTGTCGTCAAGAACAAGGGCAGCAAGCCCGCGACCAGCATCACAGCGGTGAGAGAATAGAGAATCTTGCCGCGGCGTTTGATTCGCCTCGTCGACGCTGGGATTATCCCCTTCATAGCGCTACCTCGGTTACGAGTGGTGGGCCTCATGTCTTCCCCAATACCACTTCGTAGAGGCGAACGCTTTTCTCCTTGCCCTTGAGCGCCACGATTCCCAGGTCCTTGACTTCAAACTTACCTTCCACGAGCTCGTGGGTTTTTTCGCCGATGACAATCTCGCCCGCCTTGGCGACCATGGATTCGATCCGGGACGCGATGTTCACGGTGTCTCCGAGCACGGTGAAGTCGCGTCGTTTGCTCGAGCCGATCGGGCCAGAGACGGCGCTGCCGCTGTTGATCCCCATCCGCATCTGGATCGGATCGCCGCCGCGCTCCTTGTTGAGCTCGTGGAGCCGGCCCATCATCTCGAGGGCGACTGTGACCGCGCGCTCCGCATGATCCTCCTGAGAATAGGGCGCGCCAAAAACGGCCATGATGCAATCGCCGATGAACTTGTCCACCGTGCCATCATGCTCGAAGATCGGCTCCTCCATTCGGGAGAAGTACTCGTTCAGCAGCGTCGCCACTGCATGAGCTTCCATTCTCTCCGCCATCGGAGTGAAGCCCACGATGTCGGCGAAGAGAACGGATACGTTGAGCTCCTGTACTTCCTTCTCGCCCTCGGAGAGAATTCGCGTGACGACGGACGGAGAGAAAAATTTCGTCAATCGCTCTCGCGCGACTTTCTCTTCCTGAACTTTCTTGTTCAGATTGGCCTGATGGATGGCGACCGCCGCGTAGTTGGATAGCGCGGTGATGAGCTCCAGGTCGTCGGGTGTAAAAGTCTTCGCCTGCATCGGGCTATCGACGTGAATGATCCCGATGACGTCATCTCCCTTCCAGAGCGGCGCGCACATCGCGGAGCGGATGCCGTGAAAGCGGATACTGTCCCCGGTCGAGAAACGAGGATCGACCTGCGCGTCCGATGTGAGAATCGCGACTCGATCCTGAACCACGCGGTCGGCGATAGTCTTGCTAATCGTGATTTTCTCGTCGTTGCCATCGCGATGGTGTACGACTCGCGGTTTCAAGTTGCCGTCTCCGTCGTAGAGCATCAAGAAACCGCGGTCGGCGGGGATATGCTCGAAAACGGCATCCATGACACGGGCCGGGACTTCCTCGGGCTGAGCCGAGATCAGGGCCTTCGCGAGCTCGGACAAGCTGCGCAGAATGCGATTCGTCTTGCTGATGAGCTCTCCCGACCCGTCGTCGGGGCCGCCCGGAACGACGGCTTTTGCGCGCGTTGTGGGCTTGTCAGGTTTCCCTTCTTCGAGCAGCAGTTTCGAAAGCTCGCCGACGCTCCGGATGACGGTCCCGGCCTCCTCGAGCATCGGCTTCTCCTCGTCGAGCACGACCTGCTCATCGAGGGTCTTGCGAAACTGGACGAGAAACTTCCCGAGAAGAATCTGATCGCCGTCGTTGAGGATCGCATCGAGCACTCGAACCCCGTTGACCTGCGTGCCGTTCTTGCTCTCGAGATCGACGAGCCGACAATCCTCGCCGGCGATAACGACCTCGGCGTGGCGTCTCGAAACGCCGAAATCCTTTATCACGACGTCACAGTCCGGCGATCGACCGAGCACGATGCCGTCGGCATGGATCGGGATCACGTGCTCGCTCCCGTCCTCGTTGAACGCTAACTCGAACATTTCTGGTGAGACCGTCAAATGGAACAAGATTTCTGTAACTTCATATTATACCAGCTGTTCTCGCTATTTCGAATCGCCCAAAGGCTCGATAGGAAGCCCCGGCCGGAGACAGCCGGCTCTCGACGCACACGAGCTCTGAGACTGTCATCTGCCCGAGACTGGTCTCCCCCATCGTCGAGAGGAGGCTCGCGAGTGCCGGATCGGGGTGACGGAATCGAGCGATGGTCAGATGGGGTTCGAACGAGCGCGTTTCTCGAGGGAAACCCTCGGCCCGGGCGGCTTCCTCGACGAGGCTCTGAAGTCGGAACAACGCCTGGGGAGCCTCGTCGATACCGACCCAGAGCACCCGCGGACGTGCCGAGCTCGGGAAGGCACCCGCGCCGCGAAACTTCAGGACGAAAGGCGCTTGACTCATGAGCTCTCGCTCGAAGCGTTCGCCAAGGCGGTCGGCAACTGCTGCACTCGTCTCCCCGAGGAAGCGAAGCGTCACGTGTACGTTCGAGGGAGGCACCCAACGGGCGGAGGAAAGCCGAGGACGGAGCTCGGACTGCAGTTCGTCGATGCGGTCCTTCACCTCTTGGGGCAGCTCGATGGCGAGAAAGAGCCTCATCCGCGTAGAAGATGGAGACGAGCCATGTTCAAGGCCGCTTGAGATGTCCAGCGTTTGACCTGTAGTCGGTTTCCGAGAAACTGAAACCGTTGGACCTCGGTTCCATGCTCGCTCGCGAGACCGACAAATACAAGGCCCACCGGTTTCGTCTCGGTAGCCCCCGTCGGCCCTGCGACACCCGTCACCGAGATGGCGAGGTCGCTGCCGGAACGCTCGCGCGCACCCTCCGCCATCGCACGGGCAACCTCCTCGCTGACGGCTCCGAAGCTCTCGAAAAGTTCCATCGGGACTCCTAGCAACGAGTGCTTGCCCTCGTTGCTATAGGTGATGACGCCCTGCTCGAAGTAACGACTCGATCCCGGGACGTCGGTGAGACGATGGCCGAGGAGGCCGCCGGTAATCGACTCTGCCACGGTGATCGTCCTGCCCTCCGCCAAGAGAAGGGAGCCCAAGACCTGCTCGAGGCTTGCCTCACACTCGCTGAAAACGTGATCGCCGAGGGCTTCGCGAATCTCGAGAGCGAGCGTCTCGTTCCGCTGCTCCGCATCCGCGACGGTCGTGCCGTGGGCGGTCAGGCGAACCTCGACCTGACCCTCCGAAGCGAGGATGGTCGTGGCCGGATTCTCGACGGCCTGATAGATGGAACCGACGCGCTGTTCCACGGATGATTCGGGAAGTCCCACGACCGAGAGCTTCAGCGTTCGATAGAAGACGGTGGCGCCCTCGGCCCGCAGCCGTGGCCAGACGCTCTCGTCGCAAATAGCGTGGAGCTCCGGCGGCGGGCCGGGCAAGAGAACGATCGTTTGCGCGCCCACATCGATCCAGAGCGCTGGGGCCGTACCCACGGGGTTCGGCAGCACTTCGGCCCCCTCGGGTACCATCGCTTGGCGTCGATTGACGTCGGGCATCGCAAGTCCTCGTCGCTCGAAGCGCGTTCGAATCCCGTCGAAGATCGCCTCGTCGAGATGCATGGCCCGACCAATCGCCTGGCACAGGCCATCACGTGACCGATCGTCGGCGGTCGGACCGAGCCCACCGGTCAAGAGAACGAGGTTCGCCTGGCCGAGCGAGAGTCGCACCGCCTCCGCGATATCGGAGACGTCGTCGCCGACAACGCCGCGAAAAACAACGGGAATGCCAAGCTCCGCGAGTTTGTCCGTCAAGTAGGCGGAGTGGCCCTCGATCCTTCCTGGCCCGAGGAGCTCGCTCCCGACTGCCAGAATCGCCGCATTCATTCGCGTCGCTCCTCGTCCGGCTGCTTCGCGGGGCTGACGCGCAGGGTTCGCGACTGGCTCACACGAACGAGTCCCGGCGGCCCGCCCTTCACTTTGTGTACGTACCGTCTCTCCGTCACCATCACGTCCACGTGGGCATCTCTCCTTCTCTTGCTGAAGTAAGCCGCGAGCGCCGCCGCCCACCTCATCTCGGACTCGTCTGGCTCGCCACTCTCGGCGTGTTTGAGGACGACATGAGAGCCGGGGCTTCCGGACACATGAAACCACAGGTCCGCCGGACCGGCGTGGCGAAACGTGAGCTCGTCATTCGAACGGCCGGAACGGCCCACGAGAACGACGTTGCCACCAGGCGTCACGAAACGTCTTGGAGGTAACCGCTGTTCCTTGCCGCGCCGGCGAGCTTTTTTCTCGAACCTTGCATTCGGCACGAGTCCGCGCTCGGCGGCCTCCACCGTCAAGGCCTCCATCTCAGCGAGCGAGCGGGCGTCCCGAAGCCCCATCGCGAGACCCTCCAGGTAATCGATCTCATCTGTCAGACGCGAAAGGCGCTCCGAAACCTTTCGTGCCGTCCGTTCGGCCTTGCGCGACCGGCGGAAGTAGCGCGCCGCATTCGCTGTCAAGCTCAAGCGAGGGTCGACGCGCACTCTGACCGTCCGGCCTTCGACGTCGAAGGGGTCCGGTAGCTCCGCCCATCCGTCCGGCAGCGGCGTCACGCTCCTCAGCCCGGCTAGAATGCGCTCGCCTCGTCTTCGGAGCTCGCTTGGTTCGGCGAGCGAGCTCAGCTGCGTGCCCAATTTAGACTGAAGCTTTCGCGCCTTCTCGAGCGCGCGCCTGAGCGCGGAGTCGAGGCGCTGGAACGCGGCATCCATGCTTCGCGACGTTCTTACGAGCTCGAAACTTTCGGTCAAAGCCTCTTCGAAACTTCCAAACCGACGGGCTTCCCAACCGGAAAAAATCTCGAGGGTTACGGGAGCCAGCACCGCAGGCTTGCCTCCGGCCCCGGAGCGAGGTCGGACGTACAAGACCGGCGCTGTTTCGTCAAGCCTCGCGGACACCGACAGGAAAGCCTCTGCCGGAGTCCGGCCCGCGTCGATGAGGGCCCGCATCTCGTCCACGAGCAGTGGGCTCATCCCGCTCGCAAAGAGCAATTCAGATCTCGTGAAAGAGTCTCCCGCGGGAAGACGCCCTCGAAAGACGCCGGGGCTCTCTGCCATCGTGTTGGCTCCCGGAGGCGGCGGGAGCGCGACGTGGTTCTCGCCTACGCCGATCCGCGGGCGCGTGGAAGACAGCGCCTCGAGAACGACCCCGCTCGCATCGAGGAGATAGAGATCGGTTCGGGTGGCCAAGACCTCGAGTCTGAGCTCGAGCTCGACTCTCCGCCCGCTGAGACGTGTTTGCTCGAGCTTCAAGGTGATCACGCGATCGCTGGGAGCGATGCCGAGTGCGACGACCCGGCTTCCGACGAGCGGCTTCTTCAATCTTGGTGGCGGGCTTCCACTACTCGGCAACCGCCCTCGAAAGATGCCGGAGGCGTCAGGAATCAGGCTCACGATCAGGGCGTGGCGCTGGCTCGAGCTCGTGGTCAGCTCGAGATTACGGCGTTCCGGGTCGGCCCCGACGGTTCGAATTCTCTGTCCCTCGACGAGCGGCGCGAGCTCGTGCACGAGCTGGCGGAGGAAGATTCGGTCCACGACAGACGAGGATACCGCAGCGGACCAAAATTAGTGCTCGCTCGGCTCCCCGCCGCTTTAGCCGCGGACGACTTTCGAGCCGGCGATCCGGTCGTGCCAACCGCGCCTCTCGGAATCCGTCCAGATTCCCAGGAATCCAGCGCCCAGCGGCAGCAATGCTAGGAACAAGCCCAATAGTCGCATGCCGGCACGACCGAAGCCGAGAGCCTTGCCATGCCCATCGACGATGCGACCGCCGGTGAGTAGCTTGCCGAGAGTCTGCCCCGAAAGGCTCCAGAAGAAAAGGAAGTAGCCCGCGGAGAGCACTCCGCCCACGACGCCCATCGCGACGAGAGCCGAGCTGGGAAGGGCGCCGAGACGTTGCGCGACGAGATGCGTCGTCAAATAGAAGAGCGTGAGCTGGATAAGCGCGACGAAGGCCAGATCGATGAGTCCGCCGAGGATGCGCTCGCCTGGTGAGGAAAGCCCGAAGGCGACGAAGGGCCCCTCGATTTGTCCCATATCCTCTCCAGAAAGGGGCAGCTCGAGCTCGGGCTCGACGGGAAGATCGGACACTGGATCGAACTCGGCGGTCTTCGCTTCGAGCAGCTCATCGGCGGCGGGTTCCCGCTGAAGCGCCGCCGCGGCGGCCCCGCGCGCATGCAGCGCCCGACTCTCACCCACGCTCACGCGTCTCGACGCGTTAGAGCTCTTGCGGATTCGTTCCTCGACGCGAGCTCGGATTTCGGCTCGCCGGACTCTCGCCACGCGCCCCTCCTCGTCCTCGCTCGATAGCTCGGGGAAGATCGTCAACTGGCGGGCGTCGTCGTCACGTCTCGCTTGCTCGATCTTTTGTTTGTGCCGGTGACGTTGAACGGTTTCTCGCACCTGTTCGCGCCAATCAGACTCCTCTCGAGCCCGCCCCAACCGAGCACCGCACCCTGGACAAATGATCACGACCGGCTCGATCTCGGTCTGGCAGTGTTCACAGCGTCGGGCGCTCACTTCGTCTCTCCTGAGCTCGAGATCACCTCTTCCGTAGCCCCGCGAAGTAATCTCTCTTCGATTCTCAGAATCAAACCTCTGGCCTCCTCGGCCTTTGCGGAGCTTCGATCGACGAGGCTGAGCTCCACGAGCGCCTCACGATAGCGACCCTTCGCGAAGAGCCGCGCCCCGTTGTAGTAGCGCAGCTCCGCCGGGTCGGGAAGCGACGGTGCCCCGGGATCGGACAGCCCCGATGGCGACGTGGAATTCGCGAAGGCTCCGTCGCTAACAAAGGAGTCCCAATTAAGGTGGAGATAGAGTGCTCCCGCCGCGAAGACGAGCACTGCGGTGAGCGCGAAAACGGCCATTTTGAGCGGCGAAGCCGCGGCCCCCGTTTCCGGCCGGGCAGAAGCCTTCTTCGAAACGCGAAGCAGGAGTCCGCGCTTGGAAGGAACCGGTGCCGACTCGATCTCACAACTCGTTCCGCCGGGCTGTCCGTTTAGATTGCGGCGGTCCAGAGCCGCGATGCGCTCCGCGACCTGATGGCCTTCGACGTGGCGTGGGTCCGTGGCCAAGACGGCTCGAATCAAACTGCCGGCGCCTTCGAGGTCGCCCTCTTCGAATAGTCGCCCTGCCGTGGCCACCTCGGCATCCAGAAGTCGCTGTCGCTCAGCGAGGGCTTTTTTGGCTCGGTCGATCGCCTTGCGCGCCTTCGGATTGCCCCGGTCCATGAAAAGGATGCGGGTCCAGACGTGGACCGCGCGCTGAACGAGGCCCTCGTCGAAGAGTTCACCACCGTGAAGGTAGAGCTCGTCGGTCTTGAGGCTGGACCGGGAGGGAAACCGCTCCGCTGCTTCACCGCCGGCATCACCAGGAGCCGCGGTGTCCGTTTTCTTCAGCTCCGATTCTTTCTGATCCAACGTCTTGGCAGTTGGCCCCGTATGAGCCTAGGTTTCACAGTCTCTGAGAATATACTTCCAAAGCGTCCACAATGGTAGCGTGACGAGGGCACCAAGTCTTCCCTCTCCCGGAGGGAGAGGGGCACTAAGGAAAGTTATTTACTTAATGCCGTGCGCTTTCATCTTTCTATAGAGGTGGGAGCGCTCGATTCGGAGTGCTTCGGCCGTCCTCGTAACGTTGCCTTTGTTCTCGCGCAGTTTTCTCAAAATGAACTGTCGCTCGTAGGCCTCGCGCGCACTCGAGAGAGAGGGAAAATCACCGATCTCCTCGATGGGCTCCGCCCGTTTCTTTGTCAGGGCAGCCGGAAGATCGGAGAGCTCGATCACGTCCTCCGTCACCATGATGACGAGGCGCTCAATGACGTTCTTCAGCTCACGAACGTTCCCAGGCCACTGATAACCGACGAGCATATCCATTACGGAAGAGCCGGGCTCCTTCGGTTTCTTGCCATATTCCGAGCAGAACTCCGCGATGAAATGCTGCGCCAAAAGAGGAATGTCCTCGCGACGGTCACGCAGGGGCGGCATGTGGAACGGAATGACGTTCAGACGAAAGAAGAGATCCTCGCGAAACGAGCCCGCTTTGATCTCCTGCTCTAGGTCCTTGTTGGTTGCTGCGATGACCCGACAGTCCATGCCCAAGGACTCCGTGCTACCTACTCGCTCGAATTTCTGCTCTTGCAGGACGCGAAGAACTTTGGCCTGGGTCTTGACACTCATGTCTCCGACTTCGTCGAGGAAAAGCGTTCCGCCGTCGGCAATCTCGAACTTACCCTTCTTGCTCGCGATGGCTCCGGTGAAGGCCCCTTTCGCGTGACCGAAGAGCTCGCTTTCAATGAGCTCCTCAGGTATCGCGGCGCAATTGACCTCGACAAAGCTCCCATCCTTGCGCAGGGACTGGCCATGCACCGATCTCGCGATCAGCTCCTTGCCGGTTCCGTTCTCTCCGAAGACGAGGACACGCCCGTTCGTCGGGGCGGCGATCGAGATCTGCTTTCGCAGATCGCGCATCACCGGACTCTCGCCGATCAGGACTTGCTTGGATTGGACGCGCTCTCGCAAATAGCGGTTCTGCGCCTCGAGCTGCCGCTGTTTGAGGGCGTTGCGGACCGCTATCACGGTCTTGTCGAGCGACAACGGCTTCTCGATGAAGTTGTAGGCACCGAGTTGGATAGCCTTGACAGCGCTCTCGATGGTGCCATGACCCGAGATCATTATTACCGCGGTATCGAGATCACGTTTGTGGATTTGTTCGAGCGCTTCCATCCCATCCATGTTCGGAAGCCAGATATCCAGGAGCACGAGGTCGTATTGTTCGCTCACGAGTCGGTCGAGGGCCGCTTCCGCCGAGGAGACCGTATCGACTCGATAGCCTTCGTCTTCGAGAACGCCCGAAAGTGAGTTTCGTACTCCGGCCTCGTCGTCGACGACTAGAATGTGCTCTTTAAACATCGAGGACAGGCTTTGAACCTTGGGCGGTGCCGCGGAAATTAGACAAGTATCGCCGTTTCCACCGGGAGCTCGATGATAAAGCGGGCGCCCGACGGTTGATTCGCCTCGACGCGAACGCGGCCGCGGTGCTCGGCCACGATGCGCTTGACGATCGCGAGCCCCAGGCCGCTTCCGCGGCGCTTGGTCGAATAGTAGGGCATGAACAGCTTGTCACGTTCGCCGGGAGCGATCCCCGGACCGTCGTCTGAGACTTCGACTCTCGCCACTTGGAGCTCGCGATCGTGGTGGCTCTCTACGACCACTTCGCCCCTGCCGCCATTGGCTTCGATGGCGTTGTCGACGATATTGATGAACACCCGGCGTATGAGCTCTGGGTCGACCATCACGCGGGGTACGTCCGGATCGAAACGCTTCGTGATCTTCAAATCGGAGAACAGGCCGTCGTAGAGATCCAGCGTTCCGGTCAGTAGAACATTGAGCTCCCGAGGCTCCGCGGATACCGACGGCATCCGAGCGAACTGCGAGAACTCGTCGACGAGGTTCTTCAGGGAATCGACCTCTTCGATGATCGTACGCGTTCCTTCCTCGACGACCCGGGCCAGATCAGGGGAGCTCGAGACGAAGTGCTTTCTAATCCGTTGCGCGGACAATTGAATAGGCGTGAGCGGGTTCTTGATCTCGTGGGCGAGCCGGCGGGCCACTTCGCGCCAGGCCGCTACCTTCTGGGCACGAAGCAGCTGCGTGAGATCATCGAGAACCATGAGGAAGCCGGAAGGCTCGTCCTCCGCCCCCGAGACCGTCGTCACGTAAACGGTGAGATGGAGCTCCCGATCTCCTCTAACCAGATCGAGCTCCTCCTCGATGGGAGGCCTGGATCCCGCCGCAACCATTTCATCGACGAGCTGTCTGAGAGGCAAGAGGTCGTCCTCTCCGAAGACGTCTCTATAGTGACGCCCGAGTCGCGTCTCGTCGAGCACCAGCAGACGCAACACGGCTCGATTGAGGCGATTGACGAAACCCTCTTGATCGAAGGAGATGATGCCCGTCGTGATGTTCTCCAACACCGTTTCCATATAGCGGCGCCGACGGTCGAGCTCGCGGCTCTTGATCTCCTCGTCGCGCCGCGACGTCTCCAATCGATCCTGGCTGGCCTTCAACTTGGATGTCATGCGGTTGAAAGACTCCATCAGGAGACCGAGCTCGTCCACGGCAACGCCACTTACGGGATGATCGAGATCGCCCGCCATGACCCGCTCCGTCGCCTCGACGAGCTCGCCCACAGGGCCGGTGATACGTTTCGCCAGGTAGAGTCCGATCCAGGTCGAGGCAAGAAGGAGCAACAGGGACACCATCACGAAAAAAGATAAATAGAGATCCTGGATCGGCTCCTTTTGAGCCTCGGCTTGCTGGTATACGTTCGCTTGCTGGTTCACGTCTTCGAGCGTCGTAGCGAGCGTCTTGGGAATGAAGTGAGACACGACGACGGCGCCCTGAACTTCTCGAGTCCCCCTTCCAAGCACCGGCGATACGTATTGCACGAGAGCGCCGTCGCCCGACGTCTCCTGGTGCAGCGTCTCCTCCCCCCGCAGTCCCATCTCGGCCATCCGGATCGTGGAATCGGGATTGTACTGAGGAAGACCGGGGCGCGCGGAGGTCCAGAGGGCCTGTTCGACCGACAGCACGGTGATCATGTCGAGCTGGTATTGAGTCAGACGCGCCTCCATCGTCCGGCTCAACGTCGAAAGACGGGCGGGCTCAAGGAGTCGTGCCTCGCCGATCTCGCGCGACAGCCGACGAGCATAAAAGGTCGCGCTTTCCTGCTTCTCCTGGTAATAGTGCTCGACGATGTCCTGAGCTCCTAAAAGGACCGCTTCCACCGGATGGGAGAACCACCGTTCCACGGCGGTCGAGATGAGTCGGCTCCCGACCAGAACGATGAGCGCCGAGGGGAGCAGCGCGAAGCTCATGAAGATGATGACGAGCTTCGTCTTGAACTTGGTTCCGCGAAGGGAGCGACGCCGCTCCACAAACAGCTTGATGAGGTTGCGTCCCAGCACGAAAACGAGAACCAAGAGCATCGTCAGGTTCACCAAGGTGAACCCGTAGAGGAAGACCCGTGCGAGAAAGTCGGGCTTGAAGGACTCGGATTTCCCGATCAAATAGGTACTGGCCACGGTGACCGCAGCAAGCAAGGCGAGCGTGAGCGTGACGAGGCGGAGGTTGTCCTTGAACTCCGTTTTGGCCGGGGAGTTCTCTTCTGACTCGTTCATGGCTCAGGGCAGATAGGTGAAGTGGGATTCCTTCCAACCCGCAGAAATGTCCCAGGGAATGAATAGAAGCAGGTTGCGATCTTTCATGACTCCATTGACTCGCAAATAGTACTCGTCGTTGGGCTCCATCACGGACACCTCGAAGACCGACAAGGCTTCGACACTCGTCATGAAGCGCCTCATCGCGTCGGCATCCGCAACCACGGCTGTCTGGTCGATCTCACCATCAATTTCGCGGGTCAGGCTGTAGCGTTTCGTCAAGTTGTCGTAAGACACCATCGTACGCACCTGCCGTTTGGCAATCAACGCATCGAGCCAGATGCCCCTAACCCTCTTCAATTCCACATTGTACCGAAAGCTCACCTCGAGTCCCGTCTCGATAGCGCGCTCGATCTCCTCTTGGAAGCCGTCCTCGACACGAAAGCTGACGTGAAGATTTCCGCCACGAACGAGAGACACGAGATCGACGATCTGAGCGGCCTCCCCCAGCGGGACCGCCATCGCGCTCAAGACCAGCGCGACCCAAATGCGTCTCGGCATCGAAATCGATCAGTCGCTACCGACGGCGTCTTGGCGCCCCAATAGGGAACGAATCGTATCGACGAACTCGTTGGCATCCTTGAATTCGCGATAGACGGATGCGAACCGCACGTAGGCGACCTGGTCGAGGCCCTTGAGCTCCGACATGATGAATTCCCCGATCTCGGTCGTTTCGACCTCCTTATCGGGGCTGTCGTGCAGTCGATGTTCGACCTGGTCGACGATGGACTCCACGCGCGTGAGGGGAATGGCTCTCTTCTCGCACGCTTTGAGGATGCCGTTCATGAGCTTCTCGCGATCGAAACGCTCACGGCTGCCGTCCTTCTTTACGACCCGATAGTCGATGCGATCGATCCTCTCGTAGCTGGTGAAGCGCCGTTCGCACTTGAGACATTGACGCCGGCGGCGAATCGCCTCTCCTTCCTTGCTCTCTCGGGAGTCGACGACCTTATCGGCCACGTGACTACAGAAGGGACATTTCACCTTGCGCCTCTCCTCCTCACGATGAGCTCGTGATCGTTTTGAAGCTCAAACCCGCCTTAGCAAACAACAGGATGCCAAGAAACGTGACCGGTAGAAAGGCAATCGCGTGGTTCACTAGTGCCACCGCCTTGGCCACGCTCGCGTCGGTCTGAAACAACATGGTCAGAGCGAGCGCGCAGAGCACGTGATAGCCTCCGATGGCGCCCGGCGTCGGGACAGCAACTCCTACCGTCAGGAATCCGATCACGAGAAAGGTGTCCCCGAAGCCGAAGTCCACACCGAGCGCCCGGGCACCGAACCAAAACGACAGGGATACATTGACCCACAAGAGCACCGAGAGCCCGACCGCTTTCGCCACCCCGCTCGCGTCCATGAGCACGCCCAGCCCGGCGGTGAAGGTCTCAAGGAATCGAAGCGCCGCCGATTCGAGTCTCTGCGGCAGTATCCCTAGAATCCTCTTGGACCAGGCGAGCGCTCGCTCGGGGAATCTGGCGGAGCCGAACATGACGGCGAGCGCGACGAGGGCGGTCCCGAGACCTATGAGACCACCGACTTTGAGCACCGCCAAAGCCTCGTCGCTGCCGGCGCGGACGGTGCCGAAAAACAGCCAGAAGCCGATGAGAAAGACGACCGCCACCAGGTCCAGGAAGCGTTCGAGAATGATGGTTGCGAAGGCGCTCGAGGCGGAGAAACCCTCGCGCCGCGCGAGAAGGTAGGGCCGCGCGATCTCACCCAGTCGCCCCGGAGGGACGAGGAAGTTGACCATGAAGCCGATGACGGTCGCCGTGAAACAGTTCACGAGGCTCGCTCTGCCAAGCGGCAGCAAGAGCACCTGCCAACGGAAGGCCCGGATCAGATAAGTCACCATGATCGAAGCGAGCGCTGCAAGAAGCAGCTGGGGGCTCGCGCCCGCGAGCGTCCTCGTGAGCTCTCCCATGTCCGTGCCGCGAAAGAACAGAGCGAGGAGGAGCAGCGCGAGCGCGAAGAAGCCGCCAGTCTTGACGGCGGGAGAGGAAAGCTTCGATTTGATGGACAACGTTTACTCGCTCGGACCGATCTCACGTGCCCGGCTCGGGGGTTCCAGTCGGGTCATAGACTCACGGGAGCATAGACTTACTAGAATAGTGGTCGAAAGTCAAACATCACCTACATTTAGAGGGATTCGTCGCGCTTCTGCAACGGCTGGGTCGTCGCTGGAACTTTCGCGACCAGAACCCCGTTAGGGAAGTGAGTTGGGGAAGAAGCTTAGCGGAGACGAGCTCGTTGCTTCAGGATTCTGAGCTGGCTCGCCGCTGCGTGAAGGGCGAAGAGGAGGCCTGGACGCAGCTCGTCTCGCGGTACCGACGAAAGGTTTGGAGCCTTGCCTATCAGTTCACCGGTCGAGCCGACGAGGCCGAGGAGCTCAGCCAGGACATCTTCCTGCACCTGGTCTCGGCCCTCGCGAGCTTCGATCCCTCGGGCAGCTTGCCCGCATAGATCGGACGGGTGGCGCGAAATTACGCCATCGATCACTATCGGAAGCGGCGGCGAGAGCGCTCGCTCGTGCATGACGGGGAAGGGGCCGAGGAGCTCGTCCGCATCGCCAGCGATCCGAGCGAGTCGACCAACCCTCACCGCCAGCTCGAGAAGGCGGACCTGGCCACCTGGCTCCGAGAGATCATTGGGCGACTCCCCGAGGAGCTCGCTGAAGCTGTCGTGCTACGGGACTTGAGCGGAATGAGCTACGAGGAAATGTCTGAGCTTCTTGCGATACCACTGGGCACGGTCAAGTCCCGGATCAACCGGGGCCGGCTCGAGCTCGCGCGCCGTCTCAAGCCGAGGCTCGGCTAGTGGAATCCGGGACAAGGGGAAGGGCGATGAACTGCCAAAGGAGTAAAGAGCTTCTGTCGGACCACTTCGAGCGCAGCCTGGCTCCACCGCTCGAGAACGAGATTAGAGTGCACCTGGAAGGATGCATGACCTGCCGAGATTTCCTGGCCGCGATGCGCGAGGGAGTCGAGCTCTTGAAGGGCCTTCGGGTTCCAGAGCCGCCGGAGGAGCTGACGATACGCATTCTCGAACATACCCGCCCCGCACTCGAGGCCGCGCGGCTCCGATCGGCGCGCGCGGTCGCGCCAATCCCATCGAGCTTGCCATTCGGCTACGGCTGGGTGGCAGCGGCTGCCGTGCTCGCGCTCATCCTCCTGTGGCGGCCGGCAGAGATGGTCTCGAGCTTTGGCCGTCGCACGTCGCAAACGGCGCACCAAACCTATAGCTTCGGCCTCCGAACCTACAATGGGGCGGAGCGCTGGCTCGAGGAGCTCGACGTGCTTCGATTGACGGTTGCCGTTGCTTTTGAGGATCGAATCAACCTTTTGAACGAGCGCCTTCGCGTTCTTCAAAAGGCGGGCAGCAAGTCCGACGACGATAGCTCGGAGAGCAGAAACGTCGTCGCACCGGAGCAGAGCCGTGTGTAGCAGTAAAGGAGACTAAATGAAGCGTTCACCAGCAGGGGCATTTTGGCTGTCACTCATCCCTGGGATCGGCCACGTCTATGTGGGACAAACCTCGAAGGGCTTGATGTTCATTCTCGCCGCGAGCATCATCTGTCAGATCGTCGGCCGGGGCGCGGAGAGTTTTTTCATCTTGATACCGTTCCTCTGGCTCTTCGCGATGCTCGATGCGCACCGCGCCGCTCAGGAGATCAACAGAGCGGTGGATATGGGACTCGAGCTTCCTAAATCCGGCTCCTTGCCGGTCTCGTCCTGGTGGGGCTGGGTCCTCATCGCTCTCGGAGTACTCTTCACCCTCGACAATTTCGACTTGTTTCGCTTCGAGTGGATCTGGGACTTCTGGCCCCTTCTTCTTGTCGCCCTCGGCGTCTATGTGCTCAAGCGCAAACCGCAACCGGTCCCGCCGGAGCCGGTAGAGGAGGCTCAGGTCGAAGAGAATGAGTGAGACACGGGAGACGCCCCCAAGAAGTGGATGCTCGCTGATAGCCGGCGCTATGCTCGTCGGCCTGGGGGCGCTGTTTCTCTGGAACAACCTCGTCAGCGACTCTCCGATGGCGAGGTTCCTGCCGCAGGCTCTCGTCTGGTTCTCCAACTATTGGCCGGTGCTCTTGATCGCATGGGGCGCTTTCAAGGTCTATCAGCGTTTCACCGCACGGGAGCTCGCTCGTGTGTCCGTCGGTGAAGTGCTCGTTTTGTTCCTGATCGTGGGCGGCGGTCTGTGCGTACGAGCAGGGCGACGAGCGCTCGAGGAGGTCTCGAGGAGGTCTCGAGCGAGGTGTCCTGGAACGAAATGCTCGGCGTTTTCGGCTCCGACGTCCTGGGGCCGGTCCACGAGTTCACCGAGATCAGGAGCTTTCCGCTTTCCGCGAAGAGACTCACGATCGACAACCTTCGCGGCTCGATCGTCATCCTCGGAACGGACGGGCCCGAGCTTGGGCTCGTTCTGACGAAGCGAGTCCATGAGTTTTCCGAGAGCGAGGCCGCGCGCATCGCCGAGCTCGCGACCGTGCAATTCCACGACGACGGAGAGCAGGCTCACCTCGAACAAACGCGTGAAGAGGCGACCGGTTTCGCCGAAATCGACTTCGAGCTTCGAATGCCGCGCACGGTGGCGCTTACGATTCGGAGCCGTCGCGGGACGGTGCATCTCGGCGGACTCTCCGGCGGTATCGACCTAGAGACGTCGGGTGGATTTATCGAAGGCGAGGACCTCGCGGGAGGCATCCGAGCGGAAACGAGCCACGGTTCGATTCGGCTCGAGCGCGTCAGGGGCAGTGTCGAGGTCCGCAATCGGCACGGGTCTATTCAGATCTCGGAAGTCCGCGGCGACGTGAGGGCCGAAAGTCTCAACGGCGACGTCCGAATCGAGACCGTTTCCGGCGGAGCCCGAATTGAGAACCGTCACGGCGTTGTCCGAGCGAGCTCCGTCGAAGGCGACGTCGAGATCGATGCCCAACATTCCGAAGTCTCCGTCGAGTCCTCCGGTGGTAGCGTCGATATCGAAACGAGCTATCGCCCCGTCTACGTTCACGGCACGGGCGGCTCCCTTCGCCTCGACACCAGGAACGGCCCGGTGATCGTTCGAGACGTCGAGGGGGATGTCACGATCCGAAATCAACACCGCAGTGTCACCGTGTCCCACGTTACCGGACGCGTCGAGATCCATGGGAGTCAGTCCGCCGTGACCGTCGAGGACGCCGAAGGTCCGGTCACGATCGAGAGCTCTCACGAGGACGTCCGGGTGACGAATTTCGGCTCCACCCTCGACGTCCGCTCGACTCATGCGCCCTTGTTCGTGACGACGCCCCGCATCAGCGGAGCCATCAACCTGCGGTCGACCTACGGCGCGGTCGAGCTCTCCCTCCCGAAGGGGGCCTCTCTGAGAGTCGGGGCGCGTAGTCTGGATGGCGAGCTCGTGAGCAAAGACTTCCCTGGCCTGACACTCACGCGAGGTGAGGATCAGACGGGAGCCTTCTGGGAAGGGAGCGTCGGGCAGGGAGAGCATCCGCTCATCGTCGAAACGAGCTACGGTGACATCGTTCTCGAAGCGATTCGACCATGAGACCCCTTTGCCGTCTCGCTGTCTCCCTCGCCCTACTCCCCGTGGGATGCGACTCACCGCGCGTCGAAGAGTCATCCTCGGAAACGATGACCTTCGAGATGGGAGAGAATCGTCCTCGGATTATCGTCCGACTGGACGAGGGCTCCATCGAAGTGGTCGCGACCAAGTCACCCGGCGTCGAGCTCGAGCTCGTCAAGAGAGCGCGGGCTTTTGATCGCAACGGCGCCAGGTCGCTATTGTCGGTAATTCGGACCGACGCTTCACCCGAAAACGATACGCTCACGATCCGGGCAAGTCGAGGACTCCGCCCCGAGATCTCCTTCGGTTCTGGCCCGCGCACCGACATCACACTTCGCGTACCGCGCAACATAGAACTCGACCTCCGCACGCTCGATGGCGGGATCGATCTTCGTGGGGTTGCAGGCAGTATCACGGCGGAGTCCGGAGATGGACGGATCCGGCTTCGCGAGGTGCAGGGGACGGTAACACTGCGCACCTCTGATGGGAACATTCTGGGAAGCGACCTCAAGGGGGACTTCGATGTCCTGACCGATGACGGACGCATCGAGCTCGACGGTGATTTCGGAGTCGTGAAGGCCGTGACCTCCGACGGCAGTATTCGCGTTGGCGCGCGCGCCACGACAGCGTCGTTCGCCGATTGGACGATCCGCTCCTCAGACGGCTCGATCGAGCTCACCCTGCCGGCATCGCTCTCCGCCCGGATCGCTGCGACGGTCGGCGACGGAAGCCTCGAGAATGCTCTGGAGCGATTCGAAGGCCGGCAAGGCCCCCGCGGCATCGAGGGAAGGCTCGGACGAGGCGGACCTCTCATTCTCGTGACGACGATGGATGGCAACATCACGCTCGAGGGCCGCTGAGACCGTCATTTTTTCGCATCGCAAGAAGAACTTGACGCTCCGAGTTGCGTTCCCTACAATACGCCGCACTTCCGCCTAGATCGACAAAGCTCGTGCGGTAGACTCGTCGCTCCCGTCGGAGCGGTGGGGTGGTATTCGTTTCTTCGTTCACCCAGCAGGGCGAGAAGGGGTCGTTTCTGCCATGGCGCAAAAGGTTGTTTTAGAGACCGGGCTTTCTGGCTATCCACTCGAGTGGAGAGGCAAGGTCCGTGACGTCTATGGAGTGGACGGAGATCTCCTGATCGTCACCACCGATCGCGTCTCCGCCTTCGACGTCATTCTTCCAAACGGTATTCCCGACAAAGGCAAAGTCCTCAACCAGCTGTCGCTCTATTGGTTCGAGAAGAGCAAGTCCCTGATTGCAAATCACGTCATTACCGGAAACCTGGCGGAGTTCCCCGGGAATCTGGCCACCTGCAAGGATCGGTTGGACCTGCGCTCCATGCTCGTCAAAAAGCTCCGTCCCGTTCCGTTCGAGTGTGTCGTTCGCGGCTACCTCTATGGATCGGGCTTCAAGGAATACCGGGCGGAGGGCAGTGTTTGCGGCATCCCGCTCCCGAAGGGTATGAAGCAGGCTGAGAAGTTCCCCGAACCTTTGTTCACGCCCGCCACCAAAGCCACTTCTGGACACGACATCAACGTGAGCCTGGCGGTGATGGCCGACGCTCTCGGCGAAGACTTGACGCGTAGGCTCGAGGAGATCTCGCTTCGGCTCTACGAAATGGGAAGAAAAGAGGCCAAGTCCAAGGGAATTATCATTGCCGATACGAAGTTCGAGTTCGGACAGGACCCCGAGACGGGGGAGGTCTTGCTCATCGACGAGGTTTTGACCCCGGATTCATCGCGGTTCTGGCCTGCCGACGGCTACGCGCCCGGTCGCGATCAGCCGAGCTTCGACAAGCAGTTCGTTCGCGAGTACCTCGAGACCCTCGACTGGGACAAAACGCCGCCCGGACCGGAGCTCCCGGCTGAGGTGGTCGCTGGAACTCGAGAGCGCTTTCTGCAGGCTTACCGCGCCTTTACTGGCCGGGACGATTTGTGATCCCGCATGAGTCCTAGACGATCCGGCGACGCCCGAGCCCCTCTGAAACACAAGCTCGAAGAGCTCATCTCAGAGATGGTCGAGCGAGGGATCCGCTTTCCCGACGCCAAGCGTGAGTTCGAAAGACGATTTCTCGCCGAGGTCATGGCCCGGGAAAACGGCAATTTGTCGAAGGCGGCCAAGGTCTTGGACATCCATCGCAATACACTGAGCAAGAAGCTCACCGACTTGAAGCGCAGCACGAATCGACGTTGAGTCGCTCGTGCCGCCTCCGCCTCTCTTGACAAGCTCGCGGCGCCAACCCTATATTGTGGTTCGGCCATAGAGTTGGCAAGGAGATTAGCAATGCAAGTTAGGCCTTTGCGCGATCGGCTTCTCGTTACGCGCGTCGAGGATAAGGAGGAGAAATCGGGAGGGGGCATCATCATCCCCGATAACGCCAAGGAAAAACCCCAGAGAGGAAAGGTGACCGCCGTGGGTAACGGCAAGATCCTCGACGACGGAACCCGTGTCGATCTCGAGATCAAGAAGGGCGACCAAGTGCTCTTCGGCAAGTATGGAGGCACCGAAGTGAAGATCGACGGCCAGGAGTACTTGATTCTGCGCGAGGACGATGTTCTCGCGGTCCTGGGCAGGTAAACGAAATCACCCTCTCCCCGCTAGGGAGAGGGCGAAAAGACTGTCTCTGCTGGCGCTCGCTCCTTAGGGCCGCCGACAAAATAACTGTCTAGTCTTGAGCACACTCTTCCTGTTTCAGGTCGTGATCGCGATATCGTCTGGCATCACGAGAGCCTGGCAAGCTCCCTAGAAACGGAACATTTGTAGATCTTCAGCAACCAGCGCGTGTTTGACAAACGGTCCTCATTGCAGGAGGATTACGCCTATCAAGGAGCACTTCTCCTATTATGAGACCTACGAGCTATCAGTCTGAAGATCTCGACCGCCTGTTGAGGAAGCACAAAATAGCTACCCTCGATGATTTGAAGGCAGTGTTGGGTACCGATGTGGACTCGACCGTCTTCCGAAAGCTCAATGAGTTGGCGTATCGGACAAGCTACTCCCACCGTGGTAGCTACTACACGTTGGACGAGATCGCCCAGTTCGATCGAAAAGGTCTTTGGTCGTTGCGCTCAGTGTGGTTCTCGAAGTACGGGGCGTTGCTTGCGACGGTAAAAGCGTTGGTCGCGGCCTGTGAGGCAGGCTACTACGTCGACGAGCTCGAGGACGTGGTGCAGGTTGACGTCAAGGCTCCTCTGTTGAAACTGGTCCGAGAGAAAAGATTGGCGCGCGAGCAGGTGTTCGGCCGATATCTGTATCTGGCCACCGATGTGAGCACGCGCAAGCAACAGCTCTCGGCCCGCCAGGTACATGAGGCGTCACCTTCCACGTTGGGCTGGGTCGGGGGAGTCCGCGTGCTCCCCGTGGAGTTGAAGGCTGCGATCGTTCTTTTCTACAGCCTGCTCGATGAAAAGCAGCGCCGTCTCTACGCGGGAGTCGAGGCCATGAAGCTCGGTCACGGTGGCGACCAACAGACTGCCGAACTGCTCGGGATGGATCCGAGCACGGTAGCCAGAGGTCGTAGGGAATTGCTAATGAGAGATGTTGAGCTCGACGGAGTTCGGCGAAAGGGTGGCGGACGGCGCGCCGTGCAAAAAAAAGCCAGAAGTCATCGCCAAGATCGAAGAACTCATGAAGCACGACACCGCGGGCGATCCGATGACGGGAGTGAAATGGACGCGGCGGACCACCGACAAGATTGCTTGCGAGCTAAGAAGCCTCGGTGTGAACGTCAGCAGCAAAACCGTCGGTCGACTGCTCAAACAGCTCGGCTTCTCGTTGCGGGTGAACCACAAGAAGCTGTGCGGTGCCACGTCCGAAGATCGCGATACCCAATTCGCGTGTATCGCCGAACTGCGCGAGCGTTTTGCCGCAGCTGGTCATCCCATCATCAGCGTAGACACGAAGAAACGGGAGCTGGTGGGATTATTCAAAAACGGCGGGCAGGCCTGGAACCGCGAGCCGACTCTCGTCAAAGACCATGACTTCCGTTCCGAATCGAACGGCATCGCAATCCCCTACGGCGTCTACGATCTGCTCGCGAACCGCGGGACAGTGTTCATTGGTACCTCGTACAACACCCCGGACTTCGCCGTGAATGCCATCGAGAAGTGGTGGCGAACGGAAGGACGGCGACGCTATCCTGCAGCCCGTGACCTCGCGATATTGGCAGACGCCGGGGGCAGCAATGGCTATCGGTGTCGGGGTTGGAAGCACGGGCTTCAAACGCGGATTTGCAATCGCCACGACATCGCTATCACCATAGCCCACTATCCGTCCGGTACATCCAAGTGGAATCCAGTGGAGCACCGTCTGTTCAGCGAGGTCAGCAAGAACTGGGCGGGCAGGCCTCTCGACAGCTACGAAACCATCCTCAAATACATCCGCACGACCACCACCTCTTCCGGTTTGCGAGTACGCGCACACCTTATCCGGCGTCGTTATCCGAAGGGCGTCAAAATCACTGACGAGCGGATGCAGGCGCTTTCCGTTACAAAGGACCAGACTCTACCCAAATGGAACTACACCATCCGACCGTCTTGAAAACGGGAACTTATTTTGTCGCCGGCCCTAAAGCTAATCCCGATCCCTTCCGCCACCGCCTGAACGCCTCCGGCGGCCCTGGCCACCATCGTCTCGTCGCGGGCGCGGCGCGCTCGGCTCCTCCGGCGGCAATCCAGCCTGCTCTCGAATAACGGCTTTGCGGGACAGCTTCACCTTGCCCTGGGGATCGATGTTGATCACCTTGACGAGAATCTGGTCTCCCTCCGACATCTCGCTCCGAACGTCTTGGACCCGATAGTCCGCTACCTCGGAGATGTGGACAAGACCGTCGGTACCCGGAATGATCTCGATGAACGCCCCGAAATCCACGATGCGCTGAACTTTGCCGAGGTAGGTCTTGCCAACCTCCGGGACCGCCGTCAGCTCCTCGATAATTTGAATCGCTTTCTGGGCCGAATCCTCGTCCGTCGAAGCGATATTGACGGAGCCGTCGTCCTCGACGTCGATCTTGACCCCGGTGCGCTCGATAATGCTGCGAATCATCTTGCCGCCGGGCCCAATGATATCGCGTATCTTGTCCGTCGAAATCTTCAACGTGAAGATGCGCGGCGCGTATACCGATATCTCGGTTCGCGGCGCCGAGAGTGCACTCGCCATTTTTTCCAGAATGAACAAACGCGCCTGCCGGGCCTGTTCGAGGGCCTCGGCCATGATCTCGCGCGTCAACCCCTGAATTTTGATATCCATTTGCAGCGCCGTGATCCCGTTCGCGGTCCCGGCTACTTTGAAGTCCATGTCGCCGTAGTGGTCTTCCGCACCAGCGATGTCGGTGAGGATCGCGTATTGATCGCCCTCCTTGATCAGGCCCATCGCGATACCGGCGATAGGCGCCTTCAGGGGAACGCCCGCGTCCATCAAGGCGAGGCATCCACCGGTCACACTCGCCATCGACGAGGATCCATTGGATTCCAGGATGTCGGAAACGATTCGAATCGTATAGGGGAAATCGCTGTCGGTCGGAATGACCGGTAGAAGCGCGCGCTCGGCGAGAGCGCCGTGACCGATCTCGCGGCGACCGGGTCCTCGCAGAAACCGGGCCTCGCCGACCGAGAACGGTGGGAAGTTATAGTGAAGCATGAAACGCTTCTTCGATTCCCCTTCCAGAAAATCCATTCTCTGAGCGTCGTCCGACGTGCCCAGAGTGACGGTAACGAGAGCCTGGGTCTCTCCGCGAGTAAAGACCGAAGAACCATGAGTTCTGGGAAGTACCGAGACCTCGCAGGTCACGTCACGAACGACGTCGAACGCTCGCCCATCGAGGCGCTTTCGTTGCAGGAGCACGGCCTCTCGGAGCGCCTTCTCTTGTAGCGACTTGAAGATGCGTGGCGCTTGCTCCAAAACCTCGGGCTCACGCTCGGTGAGTTCCTCCATCAAGGATTTCTTCACGGAGGAGACCGCGTCGTCGGCAGCGTGTTTGCCTTTGGTCCTCATCGCCTCAGAGAGCTTCGGATAAACCTTGTCCTCGATCTCCTTGGCGAGCGCCTCATCCCGTTCCCAGGGGTGAACCTCGATCTTCGTCGGGTTGATGGCCGCATAGAGCTCTTCCTGCATCGCGCAGAGTTTTTTGATCTCCTCGTGCGCGAACCCGAGCGCGTCGACCATTTGGGATTCGGACACGTCCTTCGCAGCCGCCTCGACCATCACGATCGCGTCCTTGGAGCCCGCCACCGTCAGGTTGAGATCACTCGATTTGAGCTGTTCGAAGGTCGGGTTGGCGACGAACTCGCCACCAATCAAGCCGACTCGTACCGCTCCGACCGGCGTAGTGAAAGGAATGCTCGAGCAGTACAACGCGGCCGAAGCGCCCGTCAGGGCCAATACGTCCGAATCGTTCTCTTTGTCCGTCGAGAGCACCAGGCCAATCACCTGCGTCTCCCGATGCCAACCATCGGGAAACAAGGGACGGAGGGGCCGGTCGATGACGCGGCTCGTCAGGATCTCCTTTTCGTTTGGGCGTCCCTCACGCTTGAAGAACCCACCTGGAATCTTCCCCGATGCGTAGAAGTTCTCTCGATAATCGACGGTGAGCGGGAGGAAGTCGATCCCCACACGCTCGTCTTTCGAGGCGCAGGCAGTGACCAGCACGACCGTATCGCCTATCCGAACTACGGCCGCACCATCGGCCTGCTTGGCGAGCTTGCCCATCTCGATAGACAGTGTAGCGTCGCCGATTTGCACCTCTTTGCGATAACTCATACTTTATTCCTCCAAACAATGGAGAACCTTAGACCCTGTTTTCTCGGAACCTATACGCTGGTAGGCTTCTAGTGGAAGGGGGCATCGTCGTCCGACGACGCCTTGCCAAGGAAAGTCTTGCTCAGTCGATCAGATCCGGAGGACCAAGAACGATTTGGATAGTCCTACTCGTCCCAAAGGATTGGACATCGTTACTTGCGGATGCCAAGGCGTTGGATGACACCTCGATACCTGCCAATGTCCTTTTTCTTCAAATAGTCCAGCAGACGACGTCGCCGCCCAACCATTTTCAAGAGGCCGCGGCGAGAGTGATGGTCCTTGCTGTGCGTCTTGAAATGCTCGGTGAGATAGCCGATCCGCCCGCTCAGAATGGCAATTTGCACCTCTGGCGAGCCCGTATCGTGGCCATGGAGTCGGTACTCCCCGATCAAGTTGGTCTTGTTGTCCTTGGTCAGCGTCAAATACGGGTCCTCCGTTACCAGTTCTCTCTTAGTTACTTCTATATTCTGGGCGCCATGCTAGCACAGGCGCAAATGCCTGTAAAGACTGAGATAGTCATACGCTCGCACTCAAACGGGAGTGGCCCAAACCATGACGGGCTTCAACGTTCCTGTCGCCTCGTCAAGGGCGACCACTGCAACGAGCTCCCCGGCGGGGCCCAGAACCCGGTAACTCGCTCCAGCCGCGAGCCCAGCTCCCCATGGCAAGCTCCGCCCATGACCCAGCTTCGAAGCGCTCTCGGAATCGACGCGGAGGCTCCCGAGGTCCCTCAGCGCCTCAAACGGGGTGAGAATTCCGTCCTTCAGAGAGCCGCGTGCAGCCGCCGCCTCGAGGGCGTCGAGCTCGGAGGCTTCGTCCACCGTGAATGAACCGATGTGAGTTCGACTAAGCGCTTCCAGATGGGCTCCGCAACCAAGTGCCTGTCCAAGGTCATAGGCAAGCGAGCGCACGTAGGTGCCCGACGACACGGTCGTCACAATGCGAGCCAAGGGCCCCTCCAGGCCGAGAAGATCAATGCGATCGATCTCGACCTCGACTGGGGCGGGAGTTACCGGCTCACCCGAACGAGCGAGCCGATGGGCTCGCTTGCCCCCAATCTTTTTTGCGGAGAATCGGGGTGGGCGCTGAAGTTGTCTACCGACGAAGCGGGCGAGGAGACTTTCGAGCTCCTCGGGCCGAGCGCCAAAGGGCTCGGGCTCGCCGAGCGGCGAGCCGGTGCGGTCGTAGGTGTCGGTGGCGAAACCGAAGCGGATTGTCGCCAGATAGGTCTTTTTCTGCGCCGTGAGGAAGCGCGCGAGACGCGTGGCCCGCCCCAGACAGACAAGCAGCAGTCCCGTTGCGAAGGGATCCAGTGTTCCCGTGTGTCCGCAACGCCTTTGATCGGTCAGCTTCCGAACCCGTTTGACGACGTCGTGCGACGTGAGCCCAGCGGGCTTGTCTACCGCTACCACACCCGTCAGCATGAGTCTCTCTCGCTAGGCGAAGCCCTCGCGCAAGCGTCGATGACGTCTTCAGCTCCCTGCTAATCGAGCTCGAGGTCGTCCGAGTCCGGGGTCTTCAACCTGGTTTTCTCGATGAGCTCTTCCAGACGGATCCCGTACTCGACCGAGGGGTCGAATACGAAGCGAATTTCGGGTGCCGCTCGAAGTCCGAGACGAGCCGACAGGCGCCGCCGAACGAAACCGGTCGCGCTATCGAGCGCTTTCATCGTGGCTTCCCTTTCGTCGTCGTCACCGAGCACGCTCACGTAGAGCCTCGCGCTGCGCAGATCACTGGAGACATGGACCCTCGTACAGGTCACTAGGCCGAGACGAGGATCGTTGAGATCACTCTGCAATATCTCCGCGACGTCGGCGCGAATCTGCTCCGCGACCCTCTCGGGACGCACCCTTCGCGGACGACGCATGCTAGTTACTCGATGAGCTCCATACTCGTGCCCAGGAGCTCCCCCGAGAAACGGGCTTCTAGATCTCGGTTCACAGCTTCGAGCTGGGCTTCGACCAGCTGACGACTGCCGCTCACTGAGACGGCCGCGAGCTCGGCGCGCTGCCAGAGCTCGAGGTAGCCCGTCTCGGCGATGGCAATGTTGAAGCGTTGCCGGAGGCGGTCCTTGATGGATTTCACGACCATCCGTTTCGACTTGAGTGAGCGGGCTTCGGGGAAATGGAGCTCGATCAATAGAAGTCCGATGACAGGTGCCCCGGCCTCGAGACCTGACTTACTTCGGCTCGACACGGTGCCTGGCTCTCGTTCGCGAGCCCTCGCCGTTGCGAGGACCACTCCGGTTTCAATCGACGCTCGGCGCCACTTTCTCCGTGGTGAAGGCCTCGATCACGTCCTTGATTTTGATGTCGTTGTACCCGGCGAGCCCGATACCGCACTCGAAGCCGTCCTTGACCTCGCTGGCGTCGTCTTTGAATCGCTTCAGGCTTCCAATCTTTCCTTCAAAGATCACCACGTTGTCACGCAGCAGGCGTACGTCCGCAGAGCGGATCACCTTGCCGTCGGTAACGTAGCAGCCGGCGATGACCCCGATCTTGGGCACCTTGAAAGTTTCTCGAATCTCGGCGTGTCCGAGCAGAACTTCCTTGAACGTAGGCTCGAGGAGACCCTCCATTGCCTTCTTGAGCTCGTCGGTGATGTCGTAGATCACCGTATGGAGCCGGATGTCGATACTCTCTTTTTCGGCCAGCTCACGCGCGGTAGGCTCGGGCCGGACGTTGAAGCCGACGATCACGGCATTCGACGCCGAAGCAAGGAGCACGTCGTAGTCGGTGATTGCCCCGGCGCCGGCTCGGATAATCTTCACCTTGACCTTGTCGTTCGAGAGCTTCGTCAGCGTATCCCTGAGCACCTCGACCGATCCCTGTACGTCGGCTTTGAGGACTATGGGCAGCTCCTTGATCTTCCCCTCCTCGACCTTCTGGTGTAACTGGTCGAGGGTCAAACGGGCGCTCGAGGCGAGCTCGCGCTCCCGCAGCTTCTGCTGGCGGAACTCGGAAATCTGCCGTGCTTTGAAACTATCGGGAAAGACTTGGAATTGGTCACCCGCCTCCGGCAAGGAGGTCAAACCGAGTATCTCGACGGGCGACGCCGGACCAACCGTCTTCACCTTGCGGCCTCGATCGTCGAACATCGCCCGAACTTTGCCGTAGGCGGCGCCGGCTACGAAAGAGTCACCGATGCTCACGCTCCCGTTCTGGACGAGTACATGGGCGACGGGCCCCTTGCCCTTGTCGAGCTTCGCCTCGAGCACCGTACCCATGCCAGCGCGGCTCGGGTTTGCTTTGAGCTCGAGGAGGTCCGCGACGAGAAGCACCATTTCCAGGAGAAGGTCCAAACCCTCGCGCTTCTTCGCGGAGACCTGGCAATAGACTGTTGTCCCTCCCCAGTCCTCGGACGAGAGCTCGAGGTCCGCGAGCTGCTGCTTGACCCGATCGGGGTTGGCGTTGGGTTTGTCGATCTTGTTGATGGCCACCATGAGCGGAACGCCCGCGGCGCGCGCGTGATCGATCGCTTCACGCGTTTGCGGCATGACACCGTCATCGGCCGCGACGACGAGAATCACGATATCCGTGACTCTTGCGCCCCTCGCACGCATCAAGGTGAAAGCCTCGTGGCCGGGGGTATCGAGAAAGACGACCCCGCGTCCATTCGCGTCGACCGAATAGGCGCCCACGTGTTGGGTGATGCCACCGGCCTCTTTCTCGACGACCTTGGTTTCCCGAATGCCATCGAGAAGACTCGTCTTACCGTGATCCACGTGACCCATGACGGTCACTACGGGAGCGCGACCCCGGAGGTCTTCGGGCTTCTCTTCGCTCGTTTCCTCCCGAAGCACGTCCTCTTCGAAGGAGAGAATCTCGGCCTCGGCACCGAACTCTTTCGCGATCTCCTTCGCCGTATCGGCGTCGAGGGTCTGGTTGATGGTAGCGAGAACACCGCGACCCAGGATTGCTTTGATTACGTCCTTGTGCTTGACCTCGAGCTTTTCCGCGAGCTCCTTCACAGTGACACCCTCGGTGAGGCTCACTTTGCGGAAGACCTTCGGTAGCTCCTTACGTTGCTCTTGGACGCGAGGCTGAGGCTCCGGCAGGGCCGATTCGCTGATCTCGGGCGCAACGACGGTGCGCCCTGGGCGTTTGGTCTTCCGTTTCGGCTGGGGTTTTCCTTCCGGAGGCCTTTGTGGACGGATGGTCTTGATCGGCGCGGCGGGCCTCGGCGGCGACGGCACCGGCCGCATGTCGTCGCGCCGAGGGCGAGCTGGTGGACGCGCACGCACGTATTGAGACGTCGGGCCGGGGACGAAGGACTCGCGTTTAGATGGCGGTGGCGCGTTTCCCACCGCAGGCGGTCTCGAGACGGGTCGCACGCCAGGTTGCTTATCCGGCGAAGCTGCGGCGACCGCGGACGGCGCGGCCGCCGCAACAACCGATCCTGGGCTCAGCGCCGATGCATCGTCGCGCTCGGGAGCGGCAGAGAGTTCCGGCTGCGCGACGGCGTCGGGCTGGAGCCACTCCGCCACAGCCTCCGCCTCTTGCGCCGCTTTAGCGGCTGCGGCCGCTTCCGCAGCGGCGAGCGCTTCGGCGGCGATGCGCGCTGCCTCCTCCGCTTCGCGGCGCTCTAGGTCCTCGAGCTCCTTGCGCTCCTTGTCTTCCTTCGCTTGCTTGACGGCCCGCTCTTCGTCCTCCATCTCCTTCAGGAGTGCGACACGAGCCTTCTCGGCGCGAGACTTACGAAGGGACTTCGCGCGATCGTCCCCGTCTTCCGGAGAAGCCGCGACGACTTCCTCTTTCCTCGTACGAAGAGCGCCCGCGCCTTCGAGTCGGAGAAGCCGCCTCAACTTGATGGCGGTATCCTCTTCGATGGTACTGGAAGCGGACTTCACGCGTATTTTGAGCTTGCTCTTGAGAAGCTGAATCGTCTCGGGGCTGGTGATCCCAAGCTCGCGCGCGAGCTCGTAGACTCTCACCTTATCCATTAGCGCTCACCTCCCGAAACGTCATCGCGGACCGTGACCTCGCCCGAGGCCTCGGTGCTATCCGCTGTTCCTTCGGCAACCGAGATGGCCATCAATTCCTCCGACGCCGCGCTCGACGCCTCCGTGTCCGATGCAACCTCGTCGATCGTTTCTTCCGCCCTGAGCTCCTCTTCGACACCGAGATAGGTCCGTGACAGGGCGACGAGTTTCTTGGCGGTCTTCTCACCAACGCCCGGCACGTCGACGATCCCGTCCGGCGAGGCGACGACCTTCTCGACCGAGGTGTATCCCTGTGCGATGAGTTTCATCATAGTCTTGTCGCCGATGCCCTTGAGCATTCGGATATCGGTCTCCGCCGAGGACATGGCAGCATCCATCTGAGTCTGGACTTCGCGTTTCTTTTCTTCCTCGCTCTTGATGTCGATTCGCCACCCCAGGAGCCGCGCCGCCAAACGCACGTTCTGCCCTCGCTTGCCGATCGCGAGTGAGAGTTGCTTGTCCTCGACGATGACTTCCATGATCTTGTCCTTGTCCTCGACGATCGAAACGCGGCTCACTTTCGCCGGGTTCAGCGCGTTGATCGCGAAGTTTTTCGCGTCATCGTTCCACTCGACGATATCGATTTTCTCGCCCCGCAGCTCGCGAATGATGTTCTGTACCCGCGCGCCCTTGATGCCCACGCAGGCACCCACGGGATCGACGTCCTTTTCCTTCGAAAAGACGGCCACTTTAGCGCGATCCCCGGGCTCGCGGACCGCGCTCTTCACGACGACCGTGCCCTCGTAAATCTCGGGCACTTCCATTTCGAACAAGCGCGCGAGAAGCGATGGATCGGTTCGGGACACGATGACCTGCGGGCCCCGGGCTGTCTTCGATACCTGTACGATGACTACCCGGATTCTCTCGCCCGGATTGAAGACTTCTGCACGAGATTGCTCGCGTCGAGGCAGAAGGGATTCCGTCTTGCCGAGATCGACGATGAGGTCTCCACTCTCCGCCCTCTTGACGATGCCCGTGACGAGCTGCCCCACGCGATCTCCATACTCGCTGAAGATGTGGTCACGCTCCGCTTCGCGTACTTTCTGAAAGATCACCTGCTTGGCGGTCTGCGCGGCGATGCGGCCGAGCACGTCCGTGGGCTTGTGAAGCTCCACCTCGGAGCCCAACTCAGCCTTGGGAGCGACCCGCCCCGCTTCCTTCAAGGTGATTTCTGTCTCGGGATCCGTGACTACGGAGACGACTCTCTTGACGAGGAAGACATCGACCTGACCCGTGTCACGATTGAAGCGGGCCTGATAGGGCTCTTCGGTTCGGTAGTACTTCTTCGCCGCAGTGAGAATCGCGTCCTCTACCGCTGCGATGATGATTTCCGCCTCGACTCCCTTGTCACGGCTCAACTGCTCGATGTGCTGGTAGAGCAAGCTCATGCGCGCTTCCTCGCTTTGCCAGTGGGTATCGGCAACGAGAGCTCGACCTCGAGCCGCCCGTTCGCGATCAGGGACGTGGCTATCTCACACTCTTGGCCGCCTTCATCGAGTCGAACGACGCCTCCATCGACGGAGAGGATCCGCCCCGTGAAGCGGCGACGACCTTGCTGAGGCGTTTTTGTTTTGATGGTGGCTAGACGACCGACGAACCTCTCGTAGTCCTTCTCACGGTGGAGTGGTCGGTCCAGTCCCGGGGTGGAGACTTCCAGCGTATAGTGACACTCGATCGGGTCCTCGATATCCAGCATGTCTCCCAGCCGGGAACCCACGCGCTCGCAATCGACGAGGCCGACGAGCCCGTCCTCGCGCTCGATGAAGACGCGGAAAACCCAGGACCCACCCTGGCCTTTTAGCTCCACCCACGCGACCTCGACCCCCTCCGACTCCGCGGCTCGGCGGGCGAGGCTCTCGAGCCTGGGTTGGAGGCTTTTCGAGTTCATCATGATAGGTCTCCGGGCTGCAGATACGCGATTAGCGTTCCATTCACCTCGTTCTACCACCTCGACTGTCTTATGGAGCCGCGCGAAAGGAGATTCGAGCGTTCAAACCAATAAAAAAAGTGGGCCAGTCGGCGCCCACTCCGTGGATCCCCGTAAATGAGCCCCAACTATAGACTAGGGATGTTGGGAATTCAACCCCCTTCGACGACCCGGCCCACCAGGTCGTAGGGGTGTGCGTCGCTAATCTCCACCGAAACGAAGGCGCCGGGAGGCGCCTGGCCATCATTGATTAAGACGACGCCATCGATGCCGGGAGCCTGATATTCGGAGCGGCCCTGGAGAAGGAGGTCCGTCTCCTCCGAGAGACCTTCCACGAGCACTTTGAGGATCTCCCCCACGCGGCGGCGGTTGCTCCGAAGCGAAATCGCCGCTTGCTGCTCCATAAGCCGTTCCCGACGAACTTGTTTCTCCTCGTCCGAGATGGACTCGTCCGAGACGAAGGCCTCCGTATCCTCTTCATTGGAGTATGTGAAGACCCCGAGGTGATCGAGGGCTACATCGCCGACAAACTCTTGCAGCGCCTGGAAATCCTCCTCCGCCTCGCCGGGGAATCCAACGATGAAGGAGCTTCGCAAAGAAACGCCGGGCACCGCCTCTCGGATGCGCTCGATGAGAGCTCGGTTGCTCGCGCCGGTGCCCGGCCGCTTCATCGCCTTCAAGATTCGATCGCTCGCGTGCTGGAGAGGCATGTCGACGTAGCGGCACAGCGCCGGCTCCTCCGCCATAGCCTCGAGAACGGCGTCGTCCACGGTGGTCGGGTAGGCGTAAAGGAATCGGACCCACTCGATGCCCTCCACTCGAGCAAGCTGGCGCATGAGGACGGCGAGGCCGCGCTTCATCCCGAGCTCGTCCCCGTAGCGGGTCGTATCCTGGGCGATGAGTACAAGCTCTTTGACCCCGCTCTTGGCGAGAGATTCCGCCTCGGCAAGAACGGAGTCCGGGGTCCGGCTCCGATAGGCTCCGCGGATCTTGGGGATGATGCAGAAGGTGCAGGGGTAGTCGCACCCCTCCGATATCTTGATGTAGGCGTAGTGCCCGGGCGTCGTCACCTGCCGAGGGACGAGGTGGTCGTAGAGATAGGCTGCGGAGCCGTCCGCACGGAGCTCCTCGACACGGCGCTCGTCCTCCTCGCAGGCCTGAACGATCGTGTGCAGCTGGTCGAGCCCCATGACAACGTCGACCTCGGGAAGCTCGTCCCCGATCTCCTGCGCGTAGCGCTGGGCAAGACAGCCGGAAACGACCAGACGGCGGCAGTTGCCCGTCTCCTTGTGCTTGGCCATCTCGAGGATGGTGTCGATGCTCTCCTGCTTCGCCTTGTCGATGAAGCCGCAGGTATTGACGACGAGCACCTCGGCTTCCTCGGGACGGGTGGTGAGCTCGTAACCCGCCCCGCCAAGGTGACCGAGCATGACCTCGGTGTCGAGCAGGTTCTTCGCGCACCCGAGGCTCACGAATCCGACTTTCTTCACGAAAGCCAGGTTAGCTCAGTAACGCGGGAAGTGCGAGTACTCAGATTTCAACGCGAAGGCGTTTTTTCTTGGAGCCTAGGGCGAGAGCCGGTAGAGCATTCTCGGGAAGGGGATCGCTTCTCTCAAGTGCTCGAGACTGCAGATCCACGACACGAAGCGTTCGATGCCCATCCCGAAGCCGGAGTGGGGGACGCTTCCGTAGCGCCTCAAATCGAGATACCACTTGAAGTCCTCTTCCGAGAGCTCGTGCTCCTTCAAGCGCGTCCTAAGAAGCTCGAAGTCGTGTATGCGCTGGCCGCCTCCCACGATCTCGCCGTAGCCTTCGGGAGCAAGGATGTCGACGCAGAGGACGCGATCGGGGTTGTCGGACGCGGGCTGCATGTAAAAGGCCTTGATCTTCGTCGGGTAGTGGGTCACCACGAGCGGGCGATCCAAATCTTCGGCGAGAACGGTCTCGTCCTGGGCGCCGAAGTCGTTTCCGAGCTCGAAGTCCGTGCCCTTCTCCTTAAGCTTCTCCGCGGCTTGGTCGTAGGTCATTCGATGAAACGGCTTTCGGATTGACTCGAGCTTCAACACGTCTCGCTCGAGCACCTCTAGCTCCGTCCGACGCTTTTCCAGAACGGACTCCACGATGGCGCAAATGAGATCTTCCGCGAGCGCGATCGTGTCGTCGAGCTCAGCGTATGCGACCTCTGGCTCGATCATCCAGAACTCTATCAAGTGCCGTTTCGTCTTCGACTTCTCCGCGCGGAACGTCGGCCCGAAGCAATAGGTCTTCCCAACCGCGATCGCGATGGCCTCGTTGTAGAGCTGTCCGCTCTGCGAGAGATAGGCCGATTGATCGAAGTACTGGGTCTCGAAGAGAGTCGTCGTGCCCTCGCACGCATTGGGGGTGAAGATCGGGGTATCGCCACCGATGAAGCCCTCGTCGTCCAGGAACCGCCGCGCGGCCATGATGACCTCGTTGCGAATGCGAAGGATCGCGTGCTGGCGCTTGGAGCGAAGCCAAAGATGACGATGGTCGAGGAGAAACCCGGCGCCGTGCTCCTTCGGCGTGATCGGGAACTCCTCGGCGATCTGATAGACCTTCACATCCGTCACGGTGAGCTCGTAGCCTCCCGGCGCGCGCGCGTCCTTGCGGACCGTCCCGACGAGTTGAATGGAGCTCTCGTGAGTCAGAGCCTTCGTCTGATCCCACACGCTCTCGGAGACGTCCGCCTTCGAGACGACGGCTTGCATGAACCCGGTGCCATCACGAAAAATCAGGAACTGGAGCTTCCCGCCCGAGCGCCGATTGTGAAGCCAACCTCGCATCGTCACCGACCTCCCCTCGTGCTCCGACAGATCCGCGATGTAGACTTGCTTGTCCTTTGCCATGTGACCTCTTATTCCTTCATGCGAGCTCTTTGATGTGCCGCGCCAGGATCGAACGCAGTCTATCCCACCTCGCATTCCGCGCGAGATTTCCACGAATCAAGAAAAGCGTGTGATCGAGATACCGTCGGTAGACTTCGTTCTTGCGCTGTTGGATTTGAAATCCAAAGGTCCCCAGCGCCTTCAGATTGCGCTGCAGTGCGGCCAGATCGTACTCGCCCGACAGATCGGCCCCCACGGCGCTGGCGAGAACGTCCACCATTTCCGAAACGAGCTCGGGTTCGTGAGCGACGTAGGAGTCGTTCATCAGAGATACGAGGTCGTAGACTCGTGGCCCCTGGCGGGCGTCCTGGAAATCGATGACGACGAGCTCGTCGTTGACGATCATGAGGTTCCTGGAATGATAGTCGCGATGGCAGAGCGCATAGGGCTCGTCAGCGAGCGAACGAGCGAGGGCGCGAAAAATCTCGTTTAACTGCGAAAGCTCCTCGAGCGTGAGACGAGCGCCTCTCAGCCCACAGAGGAAGTGAGCGCGGAAGAAGTCCAACTCGTCGAAAAATTTCGCTTCGTCGAAGGCAATACGAAATGGAAGATAGCGGTCGCTCCTGAGCTCTTCGCCCTTGATTTGCAGCGCCGCGAGAATCGCAACCGCGTCGCGATAGTGTGTTTCTTTCTCCTCCGCAGTCGCTTCGGCGACCACATCCTGCAAAAGTGTGTCGCCCAGGTCTTCTAACAACACAATCCCCTCGTCCCCCGAGGCGTGGTCGATACGAGGGACCCGAAGGGGCACCGCCCGAAAGAGCTCCGAGACGTTGATGAAAGGAAGTTCTTCTGGAACGAAGGGGCTCGGATACAGAGCCAGCACACGACTTTCGCCGTTTCTCAGTCGCAGGCGATAGTACGCTCGGTTCGAGGCGTCGCCTACGAGGGACCGAACGTGCTCGACGTCGAGCTTGCAGCCGACGTCTCCGGACACAAAACGCTCGACGCGAGTTTCCAGGCTCTCGTGGAAGGGTGCGGATGACTTTTTCAGCACCCCGCTCGTCACAATCCGCGAGGGCGACCGCTCTTCAGCTTGGATATGAGCAGCCCGTCCTTGATCTCACTCTGCCTGAAGCCCGTCCGATCATCACCGACCTTCATGATGACCTTGTCTTCGACATTCGCACCCTCGGGCAAGGTGACGCCTTCGGTGACGATCGCATTGACCAGACGTACTCCGTTCGGAACCTCGACGTCGTCCCAGAGCACCGAGTTCTGGACGTGAGCTCCCCGTTTCACCCTGCACCCCGAGCCGAGAACGACGTAGCCTCTGAAGCGCGCCTGGGCGGAGAGACGGGTCTTCTTGCCGGCATAGACGGAGGCCGCAGTGCGCCCATCTCCCTTGAGCGTCACGGGCGAAACGCCCCAATCCTCCGCGAATAGACCGTTTCGGGCCATCGCCAGGCAGGACTCCCAATACCGCCTGGGCGTGTCGATGGTAATCCAAGACGCATCCTGCACACATCCGAAGGCAGTTCCCTCCTGGATGAGACGCGGAAGCAGCTCTGTCTCAAGGCCGGCAGACTTACCGGAGAGATACGAGAGCACGGAGGGCTCCAACGCCCAGACGCCCGCGAACATGAGCTCCTGGCCTCCCCCCGTGCCTCTACCCACCGATCGGATACGGCCCTTCGCGTCCGGGGAAACGACGGAATAGCTGGTGCCGCCCGGCTTTTGTCTGAGGAGTAAGGTGGCTTTAGCCTTGCTCTCACGGTGCGACCGCACGAGGTCATCGAAATCGAAATCCACGAGCGTGTCACCGTTCAGGAGCAGAAACGTTCCGTCTGAGAAATGGCTCCCGACTTTCATCAACCCACCGGCGGTTCCGAGCAACTCGGCCTCGATGGAACGATGCAGGTTCATCGCCTCTGGAGCTCGGGAGAGCGACCGCTCCAGCGCTCCCGCTTCATGATGCAGATTGACGACTACGTCTCGAATCCCGTGCCGAGACAAGGTTCTGAGCGTGTACTCGATGAGGGGCCGTCCGAGAAGCGGGAGCGCAGGCTTGGGAAAATAGGCCGTCAAAGGACGAAGTCGTTTGCCAGATCCCGCGGCGAGGATCATCGCGCGTTCGATGGAAGAGTTCAGTTCGCGACGGCCTCCGCCGGACGGGTCTCGTGCTCGACCAGGCTCACGGAGACGAGCTTCGATATCCCCACCTCTTCCATGGTAACACCGTAGAGCTGATCGGCCATCTCCATGGTCTTTCGATTGTGGGTGATGATGATGAACTGCGTCGTACCTCGGAGCTCACGCAACATCGTCAAAAAACGACCAACGTTGGCGTCATCCAGGGGCGCATCCACCTCGTCGAGGAGGCAAAAGGGCGATGGACGATAGCGGAAAATCGCGAACAGGAGCGCGATCGCCGTCATGGCCTTTTCACCGCCAGACAAGAGGAGCACGTTCTGAAGCCGCTTCCCTGGAGGCTGCGCGATGATATCGATGCCGCTCTCCAACAGGTCGTCTTCGTCGACGAGTCTCAAGCCCGCCCCACCGCCACCGAATAGAGTCCGAAAGGTCACGGCGAATTCATCGTTGATCGCTTCGAATGCCTCTTTGAAGCGCTGCCTCGAAGTCCGATCGATGCGGTTGATGGCGGTCTCGGTACTTTCGATCGAGTCGAGCAGGTCCTGACGTTGGCGCGTCACGAACTCGTGACGCGTTTCGAGCTCTCGGAACTCCTCGTCCGCCATCGGGTTGACCGGTCCTATGGCGTCGAGCTTGCTCTTGAGCTCCTCAAGCTCCGTTTGAGTCTCCGCGTCTTCTCGAAGGAGCTCCACGGGTGTCAGCAGCGCCGCCGCCGAAAGGTCCATGCCGTGAGCGCCCAGAAAGCTCTCCCGCAAATGTTCGAGCTCGGACTCCTCACGAGCGAGGACGACCTCCTCGCTCGAGCGCCGTTCCCGGACGTCCGAGAGCTCTCGCCGGCGAAGTTTCAGCGCCGATTCCGTCGCCTCGACTTGCGTGCGAAGCGTCGAAACCGACTCCTCGAGGGCGCGGCCTCGCTCTTCTTCTTGCTGACGCGAGACGACCGCTTCCGAAAGCTCGGCTTCCATCCGCCCGATCTCGGCCCCGAGGGTGGATTTCCGCGAGCCGAGTGTGGACTGCTCCGCGCGATGGGCCGTAGCGCGTGCGGTGAGCTCGGAAACGCCCTCCTTGAGCCGCTCGACGTCCAGGCGCAGCGAGTCACGACGCTCCCGAAGCGTGGCGAGGCGCGAGCGCTCTTCCGCCGCCTGGGCTTGGAGCTCCTCGACGCCTAGTCGATGGTCTGAGAGCTGTCCACGGAGCTCCTCGAGCACCTGCTCCGCACTACTCTTCTGCGCGTCCTCGTCTTCGAGAGTCGACTCCATCTCGGCGCGTTTGGCAGCAAGCGAGCCTTGCTCGGATTCGGCGCGCGAGCGCTCACTGAGCAGCACATCCCGCTTTCGGCCGAGCCGTTGCCCCTCTTCGTCGAGTTGCTCCTTGCGATGCTGAAGTCCCACGAGCGTCTTCTCGAGGCTGTGCTGTTGTTCTCGTATCGCCTCGAGCTGCTCGACGCGCTCTCCCATGGTACGAGAAAGCTCGTCTCGTTCGATCTTCGAGCTCTCGACCTTGCTCTTCAGATTCGAGACCGAGTCTTCGAGCTCGCGAATCTCGCGGCGCGTCGACAAGAGCCCTTCGCTTGCACCGCCGGGCCCTATCGTCGCGACCCCCGGGGGGGCGAGCACTTCACCGGTCAGGCTCACGTAGGCGACCGGCTCGTAGCGATAGCAGGCGAGAGCCTGCTCGAAGCTCTCGACGACGATCGCGTCGGGCATGAATCTCGAGAGCGAGGCCTCGCGAAAGCGCACGCCGTCGCTCAGCAAAGAGATCAAACCGGAAAGCCCGCGGTCGCGCAGACGTGTCAGAGTTCCTCCGATGTCCTCCCGCTCGGGTGAGGGCAAGGACTCGACCACGAGCTCGGAGCGACCGGCCTCGGCCGCCCCCTCGAGCAGCTCCCGCGCCTGCTCGGCGTCACGTTCGCTCGAGACGCGGATTCTCTGGAGCGCCGCATCGAAGAAAGCCTCGGCGGCCCGCTCCAGCCGCTTGTCCACTTCGATCGCGTCCGCCATCGAGCCTTTGAGCTCAACGCCATGAGCTTCGCCCATCGTGAGCACGAGGCGCGCGCCCGAGGCGAAATGTGCCCGCGCGGCAACCAGCTCCCGGAGCGATTCGAGGCGCGCGGAGCTTTGTGAAAACTCCTCTTTCACCGAGCCCATACTGGACTCGAGAGCCTCTAACTGCTCGCGGGCGACCTGGACTCTCCGATCCAGCTCCTCGCGCTCCGTTCGCATAGTGCGAGCTCGCCGCTCCTGTTCCTCGAGCTCTCCACGGGACTCGCGAGATGCGGTTTCGAGGCGCTCTCCCTCGGCTTCTGTCTCGCGCAACTCCTCCTCGAGCTTGAGGAGCTCGGCTGAGACTTTGTCGGCATTGGCGAGGACACCCTGCAGAAAGTTGTGGAGCGCAGCGATCTTGCTGATGCGATGTATGATTTCGCCGCGGCGCTCCTCGATCGAGGCCTCGAGCTCCGCGAGCGACAAGCTAGCCTGCTTCAAGCGTCCTTGATGCTCCTCTGCCTGCTCCTCGCGACCCGATAGCTCGCTCGCGAGCTCCGCTTCCTCGCGTTCCCTGACGCCGAGCTGTTCGAGCACCGGCCCCCGGCGTGCTTCGAGCTCGACCGCCTCTTGCTCGAGCTGTTGCCGTCGCTCCTCGAGCTCTGTGATCTGTCGTTCGTCGCGCATGATGGACTGTTCGAGCCTCTCGATGGTGAGCTCGAGGCGATGCTGCGCCTCCCGCGCGTCCGTAAGAGCGACTTCCTGTTCGGCCTGACGGAGTCGGGCCCTCTCGAGGTAGGTCTCCGTGGTTGCCAAGCTCGTCGAGCGGCGGAGCTCTTCGTCGGCGATGGCGGCAAGCTGGCTTCTGGTGGCTCGGAGCTTCGAGTCGAGACGGGACGCCTTCTTGGCCGAGACGATCTTTTCGAGCCCGCTCATAGCATCTCGCAGACGCCGGTAGCGTCGCGCTTTTCCGGCCTGTCGCTTTAGCGAGTTCATTTGCCGCGTGATCTCGTAGACGATGTCGTTGACCCTGAGCAGGTTTTGCTGGGCGGCGGTGAGCTTGAGCTCGGCGGAGCGCCGGCGTGACTTGTATTTCGTGATGCCGGCGGCCTCTTCGATCAGCGCGCGCCGATCGGTGGGCTTGCTCGAAAGAATGAGCCCGATTTTCCCCTGCTCGATGATCGCGTAGGCCTTGGCACCGACCCCGGTACCCATGAACAAGTCGTGCACGTCGCGAAGGCGACTCGGCGCCCCGTCGAGCAAGTATTCGCTGTGGCCACTGCGGTCGAGCCTACGGGTGACGACGACCTCGCCCTGCGCCGCCTGGTGCTCCCCCTTGGGAGAGGGCACCGGGATGCTGACGTGGGTAATGCGCAAATTGACCTCGGCAAGCGATAGTGGCGCACGGGACTGACTCCCGTTGAAAATCAGATCCTCCATCCTCTGTCCGCGGAGGGTCTTCGCGCTCTGCTCGCCAAGAACCCACCCGATGGCGTCCGAAATGTTGCTCTTGCCGCACCCGTTCGGACCGACGATGGCCGTAACACCTTCGTGGAAAGTCAATTCGACCTTTTCGCCGAAGCTCTTGAATCCGGTGATGTCGACTCGTGAAAGCTTCATGGATTCGGAAGAGCGAAGTCTAGCACATGCGACGTGGACGTCAAAGCCTTCGATACTAGATGTGGTGTCTCGGCCTACCGGAGACACCAGTTATCGCGTCGGCTCCTGCATCGACGGCCCCTCACCCGCCGCGCGAGGTCGGCACCCCTCTCACTTTCGGAGAGGGAAGACCTATACTAAACCCCTCGAACACCATGCTGCGCATTCTCGACCGATACGTACTTCGCGAGGTGATGCCGAGCTTCCTCCTGGGCATTGGCGTGTTCACCTTCGTGCTCATTCTGAACGAGATTCTGCGGATCGCGCAGCGGCTCGTGACCCAGGCTGCTTCGCTGGACGAGACTTTCGGCATCCTCGCGAACCTGCTGCCGAGCGTCCTTTGCCTGACGATCCCCATGGGGTTCCTGCTCGGTGTGCTCATCGCTCTCGGGCGCCTTGCCGCCGATAGCGAGATCGTCGCTATGCGTGCGAGCGGCGTGAGCGTCTATCGCCTCCTCACACCGATCCTGGTCGCGGCTACCATTGCCTGGCTCGCGACCTCCTACCTCATCATCCAGGTTCTTCCGGACTCGAATCAGCGAGTGAGACAGCTCTTCTTCCAAATCATGACGTCGCAGGCCGGAACGGAGATCCGGCCCCGGGTTTTTTACGACAGGCTGTTTCCCAGCATGATGTTTCTCGTGCTCGATACCCCGGCCGGCGCCGAGTACTGGGAAGACGTCATCCTCGCCGACCTCTCCGTCCCCGAATCACCAAGATTGACCTTCGCGAGCCAAGGCCGACTTTCGATCAATAGCGAGGAACGCACCGTCACGTTCTACATGAGGGACGCGGAGCTCCATCAGGTATCTCCCAACCAACCCGACGACTACCAGCGTCAGATATCCAAAGAGATCTTCCTGCCCCTCCCAACGCAGACGTTCTTCCCGCCGGAGGACATCAACATCCCGCGAGGAGCTCGCGAACTGAGCTTGGCCCAGCTCAGAGACAGCTACACGGAAACGGATCTCCCCGTTTACCTGACCGAAATTCACAAGAAGTTCTCGATTCCATTCGCCTGCTTCGTCTTCGGCATTCTTGGCCTGGCTCTCGGGATTCGGAACCGCCGGGACGGCCGCTCCTGGGGCTTCATCGTGAGCATCGCCGTCATCTTCTTCTATTACATCCTGATTCATATGGGAGAGAACATGGCGGTCAATGGAAGGCTTTCGCCCTTCCTCGGCATGTGGAGCCCGAATATCGTGCTCGGCCTTGGTGCGCTCGTATTGTTGGTCCGGGCCGCGCGCGAGTCCCAGGGCGGTCTTCCATCGCTCTCTTCGCTCCTGTCGGCGCTCGCCAAGAGAATCCGACGACTCTCCAAGAAGTCCGGCCCCCTCGAGAGCGGCTCGAGACCCGAGCCCGACCAACGACCGGTCGTGATCATTCGCATCCCCAGGGTCGGTCTTCGTTTTCCCAATACGCTCGACCGCTATATCGCTCGCGAGTTCACGCGCTACTTCGCTCTCATCTTGACGGCACTCATGACGGTCTACGTCGTCGGATTGCTCATCGACGTCATCGCCGACGCCTTCGAGTACAACGTCAAAGGCAAGCTCGTCTTTCAGTACCTCGCCGCCGAGCAACCCCAGAGCCTGTTCCACATGTTGCCGCTCTCTTCGTTGATGGCGACCTTGGTTTGTTTCGCGATTTTCACGAAGACGAGCGAGCTCACGGCGGCGAAAGCCGGCGGCGTGAGCTTGTATCGGATCGCCGTGCCGGTGGTTCTCGTCGGGATGCTGGTGAGCGGTCTCTGCTTCGCGCTTCAGGAGTACCTTCTACCCTATGCGAACCGCCGCGCCGCGGAGCTCAGGGACGAGATCAAGAAGCGACCCGTTCGAAGCCACAACGTATTGGATCGTAAATGGATGATGGGCGAAGGGCAGCAGATCTACAACTATGCCTATTACGATCCCAATCGACGCATCTTCAGCGGGCTGAGTGTTATCCAGTACCGAATGGAGCCCTTCGGGGTTGCGACGCGCCTCTACGCACGGGAGGCGCAGTGGGAGTCCCAGATGGGCGCGTGGATTTTCAGAAAGGGCTGGCGTCGCGATTTCGAGCAGGGCGGCCGGCAGGAAAGCTTCGAGGAGCTCTCGGTATCGACGATGGAGCCACCCTCCTACTTCATCAAAGAGGAAAAGGAGTCCGACCAGATGACGTATCTGGAGCTCACCCGATATGTTCAGGATCTGGAAAGGGCCGGCTTCGACGTCATTCCCCTGGAAGTGGCTCGACAGGCCAAGTTCTCTTTCCCGCTGGCGGCGATGGTGACGGTCCTGATCGGCGTTCCCTTTTCATTCACACCGGGAAAGAAAGGAGCCCTCTACGGTATCGGCATCGCCATCGCCATCGGGCTGTCCTACTACGTCATCACGAGGATCTTCGCGTTCATGGGCGAAACGGCCATGCTGCCGCCGTTCATGGCAGCCTGGGCGCCCAACGTGCTATTCAGCGTGGCCGCGCTCTACGGCCTGTTCAACGTGAGAACGTAAGACCTAGATCAACCCGCAGCTTTCTTGAGAGCGTCCGCCTTATCCGTTTTCTCCCAGGTGAAATCGGGCTCAGTGCGCCCGAAATGGCCGTAGGCTGCCGTCTGCTTGAAGATCGGTCGACGGAGATCCAGATGCGAGATGATCTCCTTCGGCCTGAGCGTAAAATTCTCGCGGATCAGCTGTGCGAGCCGATCGTCGCTCGCCTCGCCAGTACCGAAGGTGTCTACCATGATGGAGACGGGCTCCGGCACACCAATGGCATAAGCGAACTGCACCTCCACCTTTCGGGCCAACCCCGAAGCGACGAGGTTCTTCGCGATGTAACGAGCCATGTAGGACGCGGAACGGTCGACCTTCGTGGGATCCTTGCCGGAGAATGCCCCGCCGCCGTGGCTTCCGACTCCACCGTAGGTATCGACGATGATCTTGCGACCCGTTAGTCCGCAGTCACCTTGAGGTCCGCCCACCACGAACCGTCCCGTCGGATTGATGAAATACTTCGTCTGGTCGTCGAGAAGCTCGGCCGGGATCACGGCCTTGATGACGTGCTCTTTGATCTCCTCTCGCAGGGTCTCGATCTTGACAAGATTGCTGTGCTGCGAGGAGATGACGACCGTATCCACTCGCTTCGGCCGTCCGTTCTCATAGTCGACCGTCACCTGACTCTTCCCGTCGGGTCGCAGGTAGTCGAGGGTCTCGCTCTTACGAACCTCGCTCAGACATCGCACGAGCTTGTGAGCAAGCATGATCGGCATCGGCATGAGCTCTTCCGTCTCGTCGCATGCGTATCCGAACATGAGGCCCTGGTCGCCCGCGCCTCCCGGGTCGACGCCCATCGCGATGTCGGGCGACTGCTCGTTGATCGTCGAGAGTACCGCGCAGGTCTCGTGGTCGAATCCGAACTTAGCGCGCGTGTAGCCGACATCACGAATCGTGTCCCGCACGATCTGCGGCAGGTCCGCGTAGGACCTGCTCGTGATCTCGCCAGCGATGATCGCGATGCCGGTCGTCACTAAAGTCTCGCAGGCCACTCGGGAGTTGGGATCTTCGCCAATGAGCGCATCGAGTATGGCGTCGGAGATCTGATCGGCGATCTTGTCGGGGTGCCCTTCCGTCACCGACTCTGAAGTAAAAAGGTGCCTACCGTCCTGGCTCATCCATTCCTCCTCGTCGAGATCTCGAATCTCGTTGAAAAAACCAATCCTTGTACCATAACGGGGGCCATTCGATCAAAGCGGAGCTGCGATGACACAGCCACGACACTTGAATCGACCTTCACTTTTGCGGTTCAATCGCCACGTGCCCCGGGCCCGACAAACGAGACAGGTTTCCGCGCCTCCAAGGCCTTCGCGAGGCATGGGTGTGGGTGTACCCAGACGGTCCCCGCCCGCGCCTACTTCCGAAAGCTCCGCCGACGCCCCTCTTCGACTGGCCTCGGCGGCGGTCATCTTCGCCGTGGCGACAGTCGTCCTCACCTATCCACTCGCTTTTCATCCCGCCAGCCTCTCGCGACTGGACAATGGAGACGCGCGCCTCAACGCCTGGGCCATGTCCTGGGTCTCCTACCAGCTTACCCACGATCCCTTTCGCCTCTTCGAAGCGAATACCTTTTATCCGCTCCCCCATTCCCTCGCCTATTCGGAACACCTCACGGTGCAGGGAATTCTCGCTTTCCCCCTGCTGCTGCTGACCGACGACCTCGTCCTGACCAGCAACCTCATACTGCTGTTCTCGATATCCGCTTCGGCCCTCGGTATGTACTGGCTGGCCCACGTTCTCACGGGAAGCCAGCGCGCGGCTCTTCTCGCCGGTCTCTTCTTCTCGTTCGCCCCCTTTCGGTTCACTCGGCTCCCGCACGTCCAGGTACAGCTCTACGCCTTTATTCCTCTATTTCTGGCCTGTTGGCACCAATTCATCGAGACCCGTCGGCCTATCTGGCTCCTGCCGATGAGCGCTTTCTTTGTCCTTCAGGCGCTCTCTGGCACTTACCTCGGAGCCATTGCCGCCGTCGCCCTTGCCGTCGCGATCGTGACCTTGCTTCCTTTCATGTCTCCTTCGCGAAGGGAAGTTGGTGCCGTGGCGCTCGCCCTGCTCGCCGCAAGCCTGGCACTCCTTCCTTTCGCCCTGCCCTACCTATGGGTCAACCGAGAGCTCGGGATCGAGTGGGACTTAGACGGGCTCCAGTCGCTCTCCGCAACACCCCGAGCTTATCTTTCCTCCTCGAGTCATCTGTATCGTGATTTGAGCGAGTCCCTCGTACCTCGGGAGAAAAGCACCGACTTTCTCTTCCCGGGTTTGACGCTGCTGGTTCTCGGCGGAGTGGGATTCGCGCGGCTGCTCGTGGCTCGACAACGCCGACGATTCGCACTCTGCTACGGGCTCGTTCTCGCGGCAGGTGTTGTCCTGTCTCTGGGACCCGCCACCCCCGTTCATCCCTTCCTCTACGAGAACGTCATCTTCTTCCGAGGATTGAGGGCACTCACTCGCTTCGGGCTCTTGCCCCTGCTGAGCCTCTCCATATTTTCGGCATTCGGGCTCGCGTGGTTGTTTGGGGGCAGCCAGCCTGTCGGCCGACGGAACTGGATCACGCTCGCGATCGCGGGGTTCTTCGTTCTGGAGTCGACCTCTCTTCCCTACCGACTGGAGCCGTTTCGAGACGAGCCGCCGGAGGTTTATGAGTGGCTATCCGATCAGAAGCCGGGACCCATGGTCGAGCTTCCATTCAAGGTCATCGACACGCGCTATATGTTCTGGGCGCGACATCACAATTTTCGGCCGATGCTGAACGGCGACAGCGGCTTCGTGCCGATGTCCCATCAGTGGATGAAAATAGCCTTGAACAGGTTTCCTTCGGACGACTCACTGGAGCTACTGGACCGGCTGCGAGTCCGCTACGTCGTGCTTCATCTCGGGGCCTTTCGAAAGCCGGCGTTACTCAGGCTCCTACAAGGCATCGAATCCCACCGCGACCGCCTTCTGCCGGTTCGCGATTTCGGTAAGGACCTCGTGTTCGAGGTGCTACACGATTCCAGCGAGGACGAGCTCACCCCGAAGCTTTGGGCCGTCGCCGCACAAGGGAGTGAGCCTAGGCTCTTCGACGAAGATAGGGACCGCGTCTGGGCCTCGGACGCCCGGGAGACCGAGCTCGAAATCACACTGGCGGAGCCGACGTCGGTTTCCGGCTTTCGGTTTCACTACGGCCCGACCCCGCGGGTTCCAGTGGCCGAGGTCGAGGTGACGGCGGATCGAGACGTCGGGGCGGAACCATTGCGATCGTTTCCGAGACCATGGCCAGCGGTCACGGAGCTCGTGATGGGGCTCCTCGCAACCCCATTGGACGGCACCCAAACGTTCACGATGGAGCCGATGGTGATGGACCGCTTTCGCCTTCGTCTGCTGGGTTACGACGGTGAGCCCCTCCAAATGACCGAACTCGAAGTCTTGAGTGGGAAGGACGCCCTGCAAGTGGGGAGCACGCTGACTCGCGTGCGATCGGACTTTGCTACTAGCGCTCCCAACTGAAGATTGGGAATCGAAACATAGGTGTGAAGCCCAGCGCTTCGTAGAGCTTTCTTGCCCTCTCGTTGCCGCGACTGACCATCAGGGTGAGCGTCTCATAACCGGGGGCGCTCAGTTTCTCGAGAGAGTAGGCAAGCAAAGCACGCCCGACGCCACCGCCCTGGAGCTCGGGCAGGACCGCGATTTGAACGAGGTGCCCCTGCCGTTTCGCCACCTCGGTCACGACGGTGAAGCCGACGAGCCGATCGGTCTTGCTATCGCGGGCAACGCCCGAGGCATCCAGAAGTGACGTGCCGCAGCCGCGCTGCTTGAGGATGTTGTTGAGCAGGGCACGACAACCTTGCCGCGTTCTATAGAGCTCGTTCATACGGGCATCGATCCCGCCCGCGTGAGCGGCCTGCATGACGTGGGCGGCCTCAGACAGGTTCCAGGATTTCCAGGGCAAGACGTTCATGGAGTCGCTCGCGTCACAACGAGGAGTTGGACTTCTGAGCGGGACGTGCATGAACTCCCGCCAATGGGTGAGGAAGCCTTCTTGCTCGAAGCCGTCGACGAGCCAGGGGGCATCGAACGAAATGACCTGGCTTTCCACCCGGCGGACGCCACGGCGCCGAAGCTCATGCATGACGGCACCTAGAATCAACTTCCCCGCTTCCGTGGCATCGAGCTCCGAGAGCTCGTCGGAAACGACGAGCCCGGAAATCACACCGCGCTTGTCTTCGATGAGGTAGTAGGCATAGGCCGCCGTGAAAGAGCCGATACGTACGGCTTTTCCCTGCAGGCCGCCTCGCTCCATCGCGCGCGCGAGCGCCGAGACGGCACCCGATACGTCCCAATGAAGCCGGTCACGCCAGATCTGAACTTCCCTCGTCCAGAAATGCTCCATCTCTCTCGGACGGATCGAACTGAGGTCCACGACGTCCCAGCCGGTAAGAGGCGTCTCGGCGATCAGACTGCTCATTGAAGTGGAATAATAGTCTAACAGCGACTTTCCCGAAATGTTAGCCCGGAAGTCCAAAGTGGCGCACGTGCTACGATTGTTTCTTCATGCAAGCTATCGTCATGGCCGCCGGTCGATCGACGCGAACCTATCCACTCACTTCGACTCGACCCAAGCCCTTGATACCGATCTGGAATCGGCCGTTACTAGAGCACCAGCTGCGTCAGCTCCATGGACTCGTCGACGAGGTGCTTCTCGTCGTCGGCTATCGGCGAGAACAGATCGAGGCTCACTTTGGTCGCGAGCACGCGGGACTTCGCATCCGATACGTCGAGCAGAAACGCCAGCGGGGAACGGCGGACGCCGTCGCCTCCGCTCGACGCTTCGTCACAGGCCGAACGCTCGTTCTGAACGGTGACGACTTCTACCATCGAGACGACTTGGGCGCCCTTCTCAATGGAGGTCGAGGTTTGCTCGTGACGGAGGCGTCTGACCCTCAGAACAGGGCCGTCGTCACGATCGTTGACGACGCAATCGAAAACATCGTCGAGAAGCCGTCTTCGCCACCGATCGGTGCTCTTTGCAGCGTGGGGGGCTATTGTATCGAGCAGGCCGACCTGCACCTGCTCGACGGGCTTTCGCCGAGCCCTCGCGGAGAGCTCGAGCTTCCCGACTTCATTCTGGCGATCATCCGCGGAGCGAGGGTTCGCCCCCAAGTTATTCGGCGCCTCTGGCTTCCCCTCACCTACGCCTGGGACGTCTTGGGCACGGTGACCTACATCTGGAAAGATCCGCTGCGGGTGGAGCTCTTCGAGCTCGCCGCAGAGGACCCCGCGGAGCTCGACAAGCGCGACGACATCGTTTTCGGCCGAGACGTCGTGGTCGAAGGGCCCCTATGGCTCGGCGCCGGAGTCCGGGTGGGGGACGGTGCCCGGCTACGAGGACCCTTGGTGCTGGGCAATGGTACCGAAGTGGAGCGAAACGCGACGCTCGAGAGAGTCGTGACTTTTCAGGATGCGCGGTTTGGCGAGGGGGCTCTCGTGCGAGACTCGGTGCTGGGGGCAGGCGCTCGGATTGGCCGCGACGCCCGACTGGACAGCCGCCGAGGGAACGAGCTCGTGGTCGAGATCCAGGGCAAGCAGGTAGCCCCCGAGATCGATCGTTTGGGAACGATTGCCGGAGACGGTGCCGTCGTCGATGACGGAAGCGTCGTTCCCGCTGGAACGCTTATTCCCTCCGCAGCGCGCTAGTAGTGCTCCTCACTTTTCGTTCGCTCGCGCAGGGTGCAAAATGACTTCTTCAGCACCCTGCTAGCGGAGCCAACCCCGAGGAACCCCCGCGCGACGAGCTTCCTCTCTGAGGTCCACCAGAGACTTCTCCGCCGCCACCAGCTCTTCGTCCGCCTCTCGAACGAGACGGCGCAGGTGGTCGAGGGACTCCACCACCGTACGTCCCTGTCCATCGATGTAACTCTCCCCCTGAGCAAGGTGAAGGCCGGCGAGCGCTTCTTTGCGTTCGCGGGCCTCGTTCACGCGGGCGCGGGCCTGCTGCAGCCGCGCTCTCCACTCCGCCTCGCTACGCCGCCGATCCTGGCTCTCCCGATCTCGTTGTACCGCATTGTCGTCATCATCAAGACTCAGATCGATGCGTCGCTGCTCTCGTGGCTCGGTCTCGGCCGTCTCGAGGTCTTCCGCGAACTCAGAGCTCTCGTCCTCGACCGCTTCATCTTCATCCTCGAAGACCTCGTCCTCGGTGATTTCTCGGACCTCGACGCCTTGCGTCTTGTTCTTTTCCCGGCGCTCTTTCTCCTTGCGTGCCACCTCGCCGAGCGATTGCGCCGGGCAGAACGTCGGTATCGACATCAGGGCCACGGCGAGAACGATACGTCCCCACATACCTTCCCCCAGTTCGAAGAGATTCTGGCTAACGAGATCAGACTACCAGCTCGATCGCGGGAGGCCAAACGCCGGGCTGGCCTGATGGTCTAGTGTCCCGTCTCGGAAGTGAGCTTAGCATCCAGAGCGTCGAGGGCGAAATACCGGGCGTATTCAACCGAGGCGCAACGCAGCGAGGCGGGATGCATCGGCGCTCGAATGCAACCTGACTTCCGGGACGGGGCACTAGCACTAGCGGGACGACAGGGAGCGGAAGTACTCCTCGACGAGCTTTCGATAGTCCGCCGGAACCTGATCGGAGCCCGCAAGGTAGAGCTCGCCCTCACCGATGCCCTCGAGCTCTCGACGAAGCCAATATTCGAACTGCTTGAGCTCGGTGAGTACATCTTCCTCGAGTTGCTCCAGCGCCAAGGGGCCCAAGAAGATTTGTTTCTTCTCGAACTCTTCCATCCGTCGGATGATCTCACTCAAATCGGGCACGTCGAGATCCTGTCGCGTGAGATCCTGTCGGAGCTGCTCCGCGTCGGAAACCCTCTCTTGGAACTCGCGACGTAGCTGACGAAGCTCTTCCGTCGAGAAGGTGCCCGGCTGGTACCGCGGTCCGGCCGGCGAGCCCACGCCGACGTTGCTGGCCCCGCCGGAGCCGCCTTGGATCGCGAGCTCACGCTGCTCACCTCGCCCTTCGCCCCGTCCTTCTCCGAATTGAGACTCCTCGCGCTGACCATCCTGACCGCGCTCGCCCTCGCGGCCGCGCTGCCCGGACTCATTGCCCGACTCCTCGCCACACCCCGGCCGATCGTCCCCACGTCGCGGCTCGCCGCGTTGCTCGCCCGATCGGTCGCGGTTCAGCCCGCGCGCCTCGGCTTCTTGCCGCTCACCAATGCGCTCGGAGAGCGACTCGAGATTGCGAACGAGGTCACGGGTCTGCTCGATGGCCTCGGTCACCTGGGTCTGTTCGGACTTGCCGATCGCGCCCGCCGCTCGGTGGAGCTGTTCGCGGAGCGAATCGATATCCTCTCCGATCACGTTCTCGAAGTTCTCCGCGTAGTCCGGCGATCGACCCTGCACGACCCCCTTGGAGTATCGGATTTTCTCTTTCAGCTTCGAGTCTCGAATCGAGTTGGCCGCTTCTTGAATCTGTCGCGAGGCCTCTTTCTCCTCGCTGCGAGAGTCCCGCGCCATTCGATCGAGTTGGGACTCGAGGTTGGCGACTTGCTCGGCAAGCTCATCCTTTCGCTCGAAAACACGCTGGAGACGCTCTCCGGCTCCTCGGCCTTCCAACCCGAGGTCCTCGACGTCCGATTTGACTCGCTCTTGCTGCTCGGCAATGCGCTCTGCCTGCTCGAGCGCGTCATCCATGTCGCGTTCGAGGCGAACCGAGCGGTTCTTGTCGAGGAGACGGCGCGCGTCCTTGAGCCGATCGAGCGCCGCGATGCCCTCCGCGATCGCGCCATCGTCACCGCGAGCACCGGCACGGCGCATCGCATCCGCCGCTTGCTGAAGCCGCCGCGCGGTGTCCTGCAAATCCGGCTGCGACTGTTCTCGGGCGAGACGCTCGAGCCTTCGCGCGAGCTCTTCCGTCTGCTCTGCCAAATCTCGCTGGTTTCCGCCCCCGCCGCTCCCGCCCATTTGATTCTGCAGGCGGCTCGCTTGCCGCTTCAAACGCTCGTTCTCCTGTTGTTGACGCCGGGCGAGCTCCTGAAGCCGCTGCAAGGCCTCGTCCACTTGGTTGTCGAGGCCCTGCTGCTGACCTCTCTGCACCGTCTCGTACTGGTTGCGAAGCTTGTCGAGCTCGAGCTCGAAGAGATCCGCCAAATCCTCGGCGCTCGCCGTTTGTCCACCGCCGCCTCCGCCGCCGCCTTGCTGAAACGAAACCTGGACTTCGCGGAACACGGCATCCGCGCGCTGTAGATGCTGTAGGGCGCGCTGCTCGTAGGGCATCGCGGCATTGGGGTCCTTGACGATGAGCTTCTCTTCTGCCGGTCCCATCGCCCCGATCGCCTTTTGCAGCGATTCGCTGATGGTGGCGAAGTCGCCGTCCATACCCGTGATCCCACGGTTCGTCATCCGGCGCAGGAGGTTCTCCACTTGCTCTCGCAGACGTCCCTGCATGAGAGCGATGGTGGTGAGGTTCTCTTCCCAGTCCTTCCTGGCGTACTTTTCCTTGTCGCGAATGAGCTTGAAGGTCGCCGCGACGATTTCTCGCTGCCGGACCGACAGAGTCCCCTCCATGCCTCCACCGCCGCCGCCCCCACCGGGCATACCACCCTGCGCCTGGCTGTAACGGCGGTCGAACGGACGAGCCTCGATGAAATAGATGTCCGTGGTCGAAGTCTGGGGTCCCGCCACGAAATCCCCGTCGGTAGCCCGGGCGTAATAGGAGATGAAGTCTCCCGGGGTGAGGTCGAACTCTTCGAGAAAGAAGGTGTGACCGACGACCATCTCCTTCTTGCTCCGTCCCGAGTGAAGATTCACGACTTGCTCTTCGCCGCCATTGACGGAATAGACGAGCTCGACTTTGGAGAGACCATAGTCGTCCTCTCCCCTAATCTCCGTGAAGACCTCCTCGATGGGATTCACCTTCGAGTCTCGACCGGGTTTGGTGATGGTCACCGAAGGCGGCTGATCCGAGAGCACTTCGATCGCATAGTCCGGAGAAGCCGGCTGCATGGTTCCGTCGAAAGCTTCGAGCTCGATCCGATAGAAGCTATCTTCACGAACGGAAAGGTTTGCCGTAAGGGAGCCCTCAGCGGCCACCTCGAGCGCAATGGGCTCCGCGCCCTCCACCTGGAGAACCCCGCCCGCGACCGTCACCGTCGGATGGATCGTGAGCGCGACCTCCGTACCGCGCAGTGCGGCGATGTCTCCGCCATCCTCCACGGTTTGCGGCGAGAGTGCGGTGTAATCGGGGAAGCGGTACTCGAGATCGATCTGCCTCACGTAGGGAAGATCGGAAACATCGACTCGAAACAAATCCGATCGTACTCCGTTCGCTTCGACGAAATAGTCCGTCGCGGAGCTGAGGTCGAACATCATGAAGCTGTACTGGCCGTCCCCCTCCTCGAGGTTCATCGAGAAGCGGTGCCATTCGCCCTCCCCCTCCGCCTTGAGGGCGATCTCAGTGTCCTCCGTCTCGAAACCACGGAGCTCGGCTGTCACGAGCTGATGCGCGCCGCGCGCGACTCCGATGTCGCCAGGGGCCACGAGGATCATATAGGGGCTCGCGGCCTGAGCGCTCCTCATTGGATTGAGCAGAAGCGATGCACCGTAGCGCATGAAGCTCGGGCTCAGAAGCACCGCCACCATTCCCGCGAGGGCAACGCCCAAGAGCACGGCGGAGCTTCGCTTCAGCGCGTCGTGCTCGATCCCATGCCCGTAGTCGATGGACTCGCAACGCTCGACCGTCTGCTCGACCAGCTTCTGGACGAGAGCCTCGGAGAGATGGGGTCTCGACCTCGACCCCTCTTCGGCCGGTTTGCCCATCTCGACCGCGCTCGAGACCGCTTCTTTCAATGAAGGGTCGTGCTCCTCCATATAGAGGGCGACCTGTTCGCTGGTAACGCGCTTCGCCAGAGGGCGGACGATGAAACGGAGCGCGATTGCAAGGAGCGCGAGATAGGTGAAGATGCGAAACAGGCGCACCGACCAGGCGGTGTAACGAAAGTACTCCATCCCGTAGGCGGAGATCGCGAAGGCGGTGAATCCGAAGAGCACTACGAAGGCAAGGCCCTTCAAGACGTTGCGGAGGCGCCATCGGCTGCGCACATATCGGATCGCGCGAATCAGCTGTGGGTAATCCGACGTATAGAGGATGTTATCCATCTGCCCCCTCCGCTCGAACTATTCTCTTTGATTCAGTATAGCCTGTCTTTGCGGGCGGGCGGGCGGCCGGGCAGCGGGACCGCAATTCTGATGGGACCAGCTATCAGGCCGCTCTCGAGAGGCGGTTCGACAGCATCGTCTCGGCCACGAGGAGCCCAAAAGCCCCAATCAACAAGTACCACCAGAACCTCTGTTGCCGCTCCTGATCCGTTGGGGTCTGAGCACCTCCGCTTGCGGCCGTCGCCATGTCACGGAACGTAACCGAAGCAACCAGCTCCTCGGGATCGAGTCTCGCGAGGCCCGACTCAGAGACATCGAGGTTAACAGCAAGACTGATCGGCTCCGAGGCCCGTCGCCCCGCCCGCCGGAGCTCATAGAAGCCCTGCTCTTCCAAAGTGAGAAGCGCCCTCTCATCGCTTTTGGGTAGGATGGTCGTCTCGTCGGCCGGAGAGGTGACAACGAGGTCGTGTTCCCTTGGTTCGCTCGCGTCTCCTTCGTCCGCCACCTTCTCCAGGTAGCCTGTCAAGTCGGCAACCTCGCCGACTTGGTGCCACGGATCGGCCTCGTTATAGCCGGCTGAGTAGCGAACCAATTGATGCATGAAGGGCAGGAAGATCGGCTGACGCGCGAGGTCGTTCCAGAAGGTGTCGAGGGTGGACGTCCAGACGAGTACCCGCCCCTGACCGATTCGGTGCTCGACGAGCGCCACGGCCCCATCGTCGAAACGCGCCATCACGCCGTCGGTGACAGGCTCGGTGAACGACCGGTAGCGGAAGAACTTCGATGAAGAAAAATCGCCGCTGTGTGGCGCGCTGAACAGCTCGAAGACGGGACTGCTGTAATCAAGGTAGGAAAGCGTTCCACCCCAGTCCCGTGAGCGATCGATGGGCGGGCCCATCGGCGAGGGAAGAAGTCGGGCCGCGGCACCCGTGTATGTAGTGGGTCTGCTCGCCTCCCCGAGCACGAGGAGAAGACCGCCTCCGTCATGAGCGAATCTTTCGATTAGTCTCGCGTGAGCGTCACTGACGGAAGGGACGTCGTTGATCAAAACGACCTCGCGTCCGTTCAAATCGGATGCTCGGAGCTGGGCCATGGGCTTGGATTCGACGTGAAACGACGGCCGGTCTCCGATCTCGAGCGCCCGATTGATGAAGAAGCCGCGGCGACCGGAGCGGTTCGTCAGGGCGAGAACGGACACTACTTGACCTGGCCACAAGACGAAATGGTACTCGTTGTCCTCGGGAAGCTCGTCCGGATCGGCCCGAACCGTGCCTCTCGCCATCCCCGCCGGCAAGGTGAAAGGTTCAAAGCTGATGGTCTCCGAGCTGTTCGGCGAAAGCTCCAGAGGCTTCGTCTGGAGAGCGCGCCCGTCGAGCTCGACATGAAGCCGCGTCTTTATCGGATCGCTCGAGGCGGGCGCCTTGTAAGTTACTCGCGCCGACGCTCTGAGGCGCTCGCGACCGGACAAGCTATCCCGCTCCAGGATGACTCCGGTAACGGAGAGATTCTCCGCTTCGCCCGAGCTCAAGTCGACCGGAACGAGCTCTGTCCCCGTCGGAAGCCAGACATCCTCATCGCCATCCCATCCCAGACGCTGAAAGTCGGAAATGAGCACGACTTCCTTGCGGGACAGGTTCGATTCATCGACGATTTTCTTGGCCAGCTTGAGAGCGGGACCGTAGCTCGTGGTCCGCGACGACAACTCGATTGTCCGCACGAGCGTGGAGAGCGCTACCGCATCGGAGCTCGACTCCGATACGATCGTCGCGCGATCGGAGAAGACCACGATCGAGCCACGCTCGTCGGGGCCGAGAGACGCCACGCGGGCGAGAGCCTCTTCCTTGGCGCGGTCCAACCTTCCGCCATAACCCATGCTGTAAGAGTGATCGATGACGAGCACGACCTCCCTGGGTCCAAGTGGCGACGCGGAGGCCGCACGCGAGTCCTCAAAGAACGGCCGGGCAAAGGCGGCGACGAGCGCCAGCAGAGCGAGGCATCTCAAGGCAAACAGGAGCAGGTGGCGGAGCTTCTGCCGCCGCACCGATCGATAAGGGATTCTCAGGACGAACATCAGAGAGGGAAACGGAAAGACGTCTTTCTTTTCTCGATGGGTCAGATGGACGAGAACTGGAATTGCGAGCGCGAGGGCACCCAGCAAGAAAGCCGGTGTCAGAAAGCTCATCGAGTTCTCGTCATGCGCTCACGGGTGGCGAGGTAGTGAAACAGCGCGTAATCCAGGGGTGTCGAGGTGTCCAGCAAGGTGTAGTCGATCTGATTGTCTCCCAAAGTTCTCGTCAGCCGGTCGACATGCTCTCGAACGAGCTTTCGATACTCGTCTCGCAGATAGTCCGGAATAACGGGAACCGCTTCACCCGTCTCCAGGTCTTTGAAGTTCGCGGCCTCGTCGAAGGGAAAATTGAGCTCTGCCGGGTCCATCACGTGAAACACGATGAGATCGTTACCCCTGTACCTCAAGCCCTTCACCGCATCGAGAATCTTCTCGGGCTCTTCGTAGAGGTCAGAGATGAGCACCACGATGCCGCGACGATGGATGGCCTCCGCGATCTTCACCAAGGGACGCTGGTAGTCGCTCCGTCTCTTGGACTCGAGCCGGTCAATCGTATGCAGGACGACCTCGAGGTGTTTCGCGGAGGGCGGCACGAAATCCACGATGTCTTCGTCGAAGGTAGCGAGGCCGATCCGATCGCGCTGTTTCTGTGAGAAGACGGCGAGCGAGGCGGCAAGATACCGCGAATAATCCAGTTTGGATAGCAGCTCACCGGGCTTGCTCACGAAGCCCATCGAGCGCGAGATGTCGAGGACAATCGTGAAGCTCGTATTCGTATCCGCCTCGAACTCCTTTACGTAGAAACGATCGGTTCTAGCGAACAATCTCCAGTCTATCTGTCGAATGTCGTCGCCGGGCATGTAGGCGCGGTGCTCGGCGAAATCCACCGAGCGCCCCAGGTAGGTCGAGCGATGCAGCCCGCTGATGAAGCCCTGTACGACCGACCGTGCCAGGAGATGGAGGTTCGAGATACGGGAGAGCACCTTGGGGTCGACGAACTGGCCGACCCGCGGACCACTGTTTCCTCGCCGCTTGACCATGAATCCGGCTTACATTCGCGACTTTGGTACGGAGACCGATTCGAGCAACTGGTCGATGATCTTCTCGGAGGAGATCTTCTCGGATTGAGCGTGGAAGTTCGTGAGGATCCTGTGGCGAAATACGGGACGCGCCAGCGCCTGAATGTCCTCGTAGCTCACGTGATAACGACCCGCCATCAGAGCCCGCGCTTTCGCCCCGAGAATGAGGTACTGAGCGGCGCGCACGCTGGCGCCGTACTCGACCCACTTCTCGACGAACTCCGGAGCACCCTCTGCGCCGGGGCGCGTCGTCCGAGCAAGACTCACCGCATAGCGCATGATTGATTCGGTGACCGGCACCTTCCGAACGAGATTCTGGAACTGAACGATCTGTTCTCCGGTTACGACGTTCTCGAACTGATAGTCTTGGACCGACGTCGTAGAGCGAACGACCTCGACCTCCTCTTCCTCAGGAAGGTAACCAATAATGATGTTGAACATGAAGCGGTCGAGCTGCGCCTCGGGAAGCGGATAGGTACCTTCGAGCTCGATGGGGTTCTGCGTCGCGAAGACGAAGAACGGCTCCTCGAGAGTATAGGTACGTCCCTGGATGGTCACGCGGTGCTCCTGCATCGCTTCCAACAGAGCCGATTGCGTTTTGGGCGGCGTGCGATTTATCTCGTCCGCTAGAACGATGTTGTTGAAGATCGGGCCGGGCATGAAGACGAGCTCGCGGCGCCCGGTCTTCGGATCCTCCTGCACGAGATCCGTTCCGGTGATGTCCGAGGGCATCAAGTCGGGCGTGAACTGAATGCGCGCGAACTCCAGGTCGAGCACCTGCGCTACCGTGTGAATGATCAGGGTTTTCGCGAGTCCAGGAACGCCGGTAATGATGCTATTGCCTCCAACGAAGAGAGACAGCAATACCTGTTCGATGGTATCCTCCTGGCCCACGATGAGCTTTTTGAGCTCGTCGCTGATCCTCCGGTAGGACTCCTTCAGGCTATCGGCGAGGGCAATGTCATCTGCCGCTTCGAGCGCGGTCGTGGTTTCGTGGGCCAACTTACTTCGGTCCTTTCTTTCTTTGATGGTGCTCTTCGGTAACACCGCTCGTCGTCAGTGTGTCACCCCATAGATGACGTAATTGACGCCGAGCTTGAACGCCTCGTTCGAGATATCGATGGGAACCCATGCCGATCCATGCCACTCCCAGTAATCTCCGATGTCGTGGTTGTAATTCGCGATGACCATCAGTCGCTTGCTCGGATCGTTGTCTTCGAAAATGCCATAGTAGACGGGGGGCTCGAGCCAGGGAGCCGTCGGATGCTCGAAGTCCAGAGTCGCGATGTGGAAGAACGAATCGAAAATCGGATGGCTCACGTCTAGCTCGATGAGCTGGTGATTGGGCAGGACCTTGTTCATTTGCTCCACGAAATTGAACCACTGCCAATCCATGATGAAATCATCCACAACGAGAAACCCGCCCTTGAAAAGGTAGGTGCGCAGGCTCTCTGCCTCCTTTGCGGTCGGATTCCAGAAGCCGACCTCGCACAGATAAGCCCAGGGATAATTGAAGAGCTCCGGGTCATCCAAGGCGTAGATATTGCCCTTGCCCATGTTCGGCTCGATCGACGTGTGATGTTTGAGAATCGTCATCAAGTTGCGCTCGCCCAGCGGGTAGTCGTGGTTCCACTTGAGATCGAGCCCCCATTGATAGGGACCACGACCCCACCTCGTCGGCTCGAATCGAACACGCACGAAGGTGAAATTCCCGTTGTAGGGAAAATTCTCGTAGGGAATCTCGAAGCCCTGCATGCGGCTGGCGGCGAGCGGAACGCCGATGACGAGCACGAGCAAACCCACGACCACGAGACCAACCCTCTTCATGGCTCGCTCGATTCGTTCGACAGTTCGAGGAGAAGACTCAAGCCATCTCTGAAGACGGGCGCGATTTCGAGTGCGCGAAGAAGCTCTCTCCTCGCGCTCGCGGCGTCCCCCGCCTCCCGGTAGGCGACGGCGAGCTCGTAGAACCCCTGCGCCTTGTCGGTCGTCAAAGCGAGAAGCGCGCGTCTTTCGACGACGACGTCCTCGAAACGTCCTATCCCGCGAAGAAGTCCCACGAGTTGCCGGTGGGCATCCGCGTCGAACGGATAGATATAGATCGCGCGTTCCAGGATCGCGGCCGCGTCTTCCTTCTCGCCCATCGACTCGTAGAGCTCGGCTAGCTCGATATGGGCATCGTAGTGATTTTCGTTGATATCCACGAAACTTCTGAGCTCTCTGGCCGCTCGCTTCGAGTCACCCTTCTCTCGGTGGATTCGCGCCAGCAAGAGATAGGGGCTTTTGGCCTCGCCGTAGCCGGGAAAGAGCTCCTTCGCGCGCTCGAGGTGCCGTTCGGCTCTCTCCGCGTCGCCGTCCGCAAGAGCCAGTCTTCCCGTCTCGAGGTGGGCGAAGAAATCGTGCTCGTCCTTCTCCGCTCGCGCCCTAAGCTCTTCGGGTGACTGGTTTTTCGACTCCCCTTCGTCGGGCAACCTCAAAGCCTTCGCCACCGACTCGAAACGCTCTTTCAGGTAAGTCTCGAAAAGCGCGTCGAACTCCTCGAGCTCGAGCGAGAGCACCTTCTGAAAGACCTTTTCCGTGGGCAACCCCTCGCGGTATCCAGCGAGCATGTCTCGAATCGCCTGGAACCCATGGTCTTGCTCGATCAGCTCAGAAACGAGAGACGCCTGATAGTAGGAGATCCCGATCTGCTGGGGATGGGTGGGCCTCATGAAGCCGTTGTTGAGCTCCGCGATGGGCAAGAGCTTGCCGCGCTCGTAGGCCGCAAGAAAAGCGATGTTGGCGTCGTCTCCCCAGCCGGGTCTCGCTCGGCGCTCCTCGAGAACGGAGAGTCCTTCCGAGAACCATCGTGGCACTCTGTGATCGGTAACCCCGAGCGTCACCGTATGGCCGAGCTCGTGCCACAAGGTCGAAGCCCAGTTGAACTGCCCCTTGGGTCGGGCCGAGGGGGAATCGACGACGATAACGGACCCGAAACAGACTCCGAGGGCCCCGAGCCCCGGAAGACCGAGCGTCCTCACAGAAAAGTCCGCGTGTGACGGGTAGACCTCGATACGGATCGGAGTCTGGGGTCGAAACTCGTACCTCTCGGCGAGTTTCTCGTAGGCCTCGGCGGCGATCGCTTCGACGTAGCCCGACAGCAGAGCGGCTTCCTTGTTCTGAACGAAGATCTCGAACTTGTCCGTCGTCGTCGTGACGTAGTCGGGGTAGGTATCGAGCAAGTCGAGAGTGTTCTTGACCCAAACGTTGTACGGGTCTCCTTCGAAAGAGCGCTCTAGGCTCTCCACTCCCTCCTCGATGCGTCCCAAACGAAGCTCGTTCAGGCCAAGAAGCCGGTGTCCCCACCAGGAGCGCTCGTCGAGAGCGACCGCTTTGCTCGCGAAGTCGCTCGCCTCGACGTAGAGGCGGTTATTGACGGCGATGTCGGACAGTGTGTTGTAGAAATCGGCGTGTCTCGGGTTTCGCGCGAGCGCCCGAGCCTCGACCGCGCGAAAGGCGTCCAAGTTTCCACTCAGAAGCTCAGAGGCCGCGAGAATCGGCAGCGCCTCCGGCGAAACCGGATTGGTTTCGAGCGCTCGCTCGGCTTCCTCGCGGGCCCTCTCGTAGTTCTCGAGCCCAAGGAGCTGTTCGGCGAGAAAAGCTCGAGCGGCGACATAGTCGGGCCGGATCTCGAGAGCCTTCTCCGTCAGCACCATGGCCTCGGAGGATCCATCGAAGGCTTTGACCCTAGCCATACCCAGCAGCGCCTCGGGATGGTTGGGATTGACGGCGAGAACTTTCTGCAGGAATTCTGTGGCGAAGGTGCTCTCGTACTTCTCGAGGAAGAGTCTCCCGACGAGAATCGCGGGCTCGTGAGCACTGGGGTCTTTGGCCTGTGCCTCGTGGAAGGCATTGCGCGCATCTTTGAAGAGGTCCTTGTTCGTGGCACCTAGATAGCGACAGGCGATCCCCACCGCGATGAGATCCTCGGAGCTGAGACTCGAGCTCCGACTGTAGACATCGATGAAGCGATCGAACCGCCGTAGGGCTTCGTCGACCTCGCCATCGTCATGGAGCAGGATGGCGAGATTGAGCTCGGCCGTCAAGGCGTCGGTCGCGCCGGTCGCGAAGGCACGCCCGAAGGCCACGCGAGCTTCCTCGATGCGGCCCCTTTCGAACAAGAGCTCGCCACGAGTATTCTCGAGCTCGGCCGATGCGGGCTCTCGTTCGAGAAACGCCGCAATTGTCTCGAGCGCCTCACCAGCCTGTCCCGTGAGCCGCAAGGCCTCGATCCAGCCCCTGTAGAGACGGGCGGTCGGAGTACGAGACGATTCCGACTCGAAGGCTTCGAGAGCCTCCTCATAACGACCCGCGCGCAGAGCCTGCTCGGCCTCCTCCAGGCTGGCTAGTACCGGATTAGCCTGTGTAAGGAAAAGGGCGAGCGCTACTCGAGTCACTTTTTCACCCGCTCATCGATGGCTTGCGTCACTTTGGCGAGCTCCAGAAGCAACGCTTCCAGCTCCTGCAAGTAGAGCTCTTCCGGCATGCTGCCCTTTTGGAGCCGGAGCGCTTCGACCCGGCTCTCGAGCTCGCGCTGCGACTCGACGAGCCGTGCGAGCTCCGGATCGGATCCGATCTTCGTGGCCCCCGGCCCCGCCGCGGTGACACTCGCTCCGAGGAGATAAGAGGCGCCGGCGAAGTTACCTTCGGATTCGCCGGGCTCAATCGAGCCCTCGCCGTCACCGTTGTCGTCAAGGATGGCGTGCTCCGTCTTCAAGATGTTCTCTTCCTCGTAGTAGCCGTCCACGCGAAGCCGCGCATGGGTGAAAGCTTCCAGCACCGAAACGCGCTCGTTTTTGTCCGTATCCGCTTCCTCCCCGGCATAGGCCTCCACGAAATACTTCCCAAACTGGGCTTCATTCCGTTCGAATCCGGTTTTGGTGGCCGTGACAACGATCCGATTGCGTCCCGAGAGAGAGGGAACGAAACCGCCGCTGGCGCTCGAGGTATTGACGAAAACGATCTGTTGCTGTTCGAAGGGCTCTAGGAGCGCGACGAAGTCGGAATCCGTGATATCCGGTCCCGGCAGGTTGAAACGAGAGTTGTCGGAGTCGAAGCTGCCATGTCCGATGAGCAGAACGTATAGCTGATCGCCTTCGCCAAGCGTGCTCTGGAGCTCGCGGAAAAGAGCCTCGATATTCTCCTTCGTCGATTTCGAGTGCGTCACGTCGGGAGCCACCTCTGGCTTCTCCGACAGATAGGAAACGCGGTCAGGCGACAAACCGTAGCTCTCGATGGCTGCCTCTCGCATGGCCATCGCCCACTCGTGAAAACGCTCTTGGTAGCTCGACTCGCCTCCGAGACCAGTCACGATGACGAGATGTGTTTCTGCCGAGACCGCTGTCGAGATCGAGACCAGAGCCAAGAGAACAAAGGCAGCGCTCGAGGACCGAAGGTCCCTCACGCGAGCCCCCGCAGCTTGCGGTAGCCCCACTCGCTTCCGACGAGCCCGACGAGGAGCAAGAACAGAATCGGCATGTCCCAGAGGTCTCGTCGTTCCTGAACGGTCGTGCCCCCCTCGGTGTAGCTCATGTCTTCCGGCAGGCGATGAACGCTCTCCCGCGTATAGAAGCCCCCGCCCGTCTCATCCGCGATACGCTCGAGCAGAGGAGTCCTCATCTCCGCCTGGAAATACTCGTCATCGAGCTCGTCCGACTCGACGAAGCCCGCGGCGAGCCCGAGCGATTCGCCCTCACGCATCGCTTCGACGCTCAGCTCGTAGCTCCCCCTCTGATCGGGAAGAAAGCTAGCGCGGTACTCGCCGTCCTTGTCGACCGTCCATTCCATCGGCACATCGAAACGACCACCCGAGGGCGTCCGCACGGAGAGCGAGACGCGCGCGTTGTTGACTTTCAGGAATCGGTCGTCGTCGACCTCGACTCGGACCGTCACCCTCTCGCCAGGAGCGAAGCGGCTCCTTTCCGTCGTGAGAGCGACCTGATCGGGAACGTAGCTCACGAGCCAGCGGAGAAGCTTTCGCCAAAGAAGCTCGTGCGTCATATCCTCGAGAGGGATATCGGCGTGCATCTGCCACAGCCACGTATCGTTCACCGTGAGAGCCAGCGCCTTACCCCGACCGTAGCGCTGGTAGACGAGAACGGGCTGCTCATCGACCTCGGGCCCGCTACCCGTGAGAAGCGTCGTTGCCCCAGGCTTGACTGAGTCGACCCGGTTCAGTGTCGAAAGCGGCGGCAGGGTCTCCCAACGTTCGGCGCTCGTCTCGACGTCAGTGCCGAATTGCGTCATGGGATGCGTTGCCCCGAATGCGGTTGGCTCGATGCTGAGCGAAGCGAAGAACGGCGCACCCGCGACGCCCTCGCCGCCCGACGTCTGGGCCGAAGGGTCCATGGCGACGGGCAGCACTTCCGCGACCGGCGTACCGGCGTAACCGCCTTCCGAGAACGACAATCGGCCACCCAGGGCGAGCAATCCTCCACCTCGTTGACTAACGAAATCCGCGATCATCCTCAGCTGGTCGTGGGTGAAGTAGCTGGCCTCGACGCTTCCGAGAATGATCCCGCGGTAGCGAAAAAGCTCTTCGCGAGTCTTGGGGAATCCGCTCGCAAGCTCGTCCGGATCGTCGATGTCCAAACGGTAGAACTTGTTCTCCGCCGTTCGTATCAGACAGACGACCTGCAGATTCTCGTCGTCCGCCACGGCGCGACGGATGAACTTGAGCTCGTAACGAGGCTCCCCGTCGAAGTAGAGGATCTTCTGCTGGCCACCCTCGACGAAAATCAACTGCTCCCGTTGATTGTTTTGGGTCACCATTTCACCGGGCTCGGGACTCACCTTGAAGCGGAATTTGCGGGCTCCCCGGTCAGAAGCCGTGAAGTCAATACGCACCGTCGCGGTTTCCGCTTCCGACGAGAGCTCGACGTCCTTAGAGTTGACGATGCGGCCATCATCCTCGACGTCGACTCGAACCGTTTCGCCGTCGAAGCCTCGCTGCGAGATAGTCACGTCGACGACGAGAGACGACCCTTCGAGAACGGTTCGTGGCGCTTCGACACGAGTCACCTCGATGTCCTTGGTGAACCGCTCTCGACCGAGACCTACGGTATAGACAGAAACCTTGCGGGCCTGCAGGTCGAGCAAGGTGTTGCTAATGGCTGCATTGGAGTTGTCAGCGCCGTCACTGATGACCACAAGCCCCGCCAAAGGCACGTTGGAAAGCTCCTCCACGCTGCGCTCGAGCGCTCGGGCGAAGTGGGTCTTGGCGCCCGCGTAGGTCAGGGTCGAGGGCTCGCCCAACCGTTCCGCGGATTCCGAAAAACGGAAGAACCTCAGCATGAACTTTTCCACCAGGGCGCGCTGTAACTCGCTTCCTTCCGGTCCGAAGGTATCCTGGATGAATCGAGCTCTCGGCTCATCGTCAACGTCCGCGATCTTCATGCTTTTCGAGTCATCCAGGAGAATTCCCACGAAGCTTCGCTGAGGGACGACGGTAGAGAGAACGAGGGCGGGACGAAAAAGGCAGAAGAGAACGACGATCAGGGCTGCGATGCGGAGCGCAGTCAGCACGAGACGGTCTCGTGGCGTGCTCTTCCCGCCCACGCCCCGGTAGCGAAAAAGGGTGGGGACGACGAAGACGACCGCCACGACCCCAAGCAGCATCACGGCCCAAGAGGCGCCAAAAGACAGCTCGCCTCTCTCATAGAGGAGTGGACGATACTTGAACAAGAACTCGAAGAGGTTCTCGAACCAGGATGACATCAATGACTCATCGCGTAGATAATGAAATTGACTCCCATCTGATAGGCGTAGGTCGAGAATTTGAGTGGATAATAGGGATTCTCGGCCCATTCCCAGGCATCCCCCAAGTCCGTGTTCCAATTGATGAGGACCATGAGGCGTTGCTGATCGTCGAAGATACCTTTGACCGCCGGGTAATAACCGTCCGCCTCCCACGTCGGCCCGCCCTGCATGCCCTGCCCCACGTTCGGAACCTGCACGATCTCCTTGACGTCGTAGAAACAACTAAAGATCGGATGATCTAGGGGGATATCCACGATGGGATAGCCGGGAAGAATGTGCTGGAACTGGCTCTGGAAGTTCTCCCACTCGAAGCTTCCCCAGAAATCGTCGACGACGAGAAACCCTCCCGCGTGAAGGTAGCGCCGCAGGCCCTCGACTTCCGCCTCCGTCAAAGCCATGTAGCCGACCTCGACCGTGTAGAGAAACGGGTATCGAGACAGGTTCGGATCGGTGAGGCGCACTGCGTTCTCGGCTTCGTAGGCGTCGAGATTCGTCAATCGGCGGAGACCAATGAGGAACTGAATATCGGCCTTGGGGAAGTCGACTTGCCAGCTTCGATAGTCCCGAAAGCGGTAGTAGCCCGTGTAGGCGGCTCGAGTGAAGTAGAACTCGCGAGGCACGCCGGTCCCGTGAAGGGGCAATCCACCACGGCCCGACTGGGCCTGCAACATTTCCGGCGGAGTCAGGAAGGACTGTGGTGAGGGAAAGGCCATCGCGGATCCCGCGGCCACGGCGGAGCGTTGCGGCTCCTTGCGGCCACCCAAAGGCGAGCTCGCAGCCGTGAAGCAGGCGAGCCCGAGCCCCGCGAACAGGAGCGCTCGCAAAGCGTACCGGCGGCCCGTTTCACTCAGCAACGCGGCTGACTCCCGACCGACCCTGGGCGGCTCGCCAGTGGCCCGAGCGCGCGAGGGCCTCTTTAGGTTCTAGAGCCCATAGAAATTCGACTCTTCACCTAGTATACGACAGCAAAAGGGAGTGGTCATGGGGCCGAAAGAGGATTGAGGTGCCTCGGCGGATCAGGAAGCGAGCCAGCGGTGGTCGACGACAAACGAAAACTCGGGATTCAGCTTGCGGATGAGAACTTCAGACGCGAGCGAGCGGCCGCAAGCTCTGGCGAGAAGCTCGCCAGCCGAGGTGCCTTCGGAGGCGGCTTTTTGCTCCGCAGCCTCGAGAGCGCTGTCCGTCAGCTGAAGCGTCCCGCTCACGGGTCCAGCGGCCTGTCCGGCTACGGTCGCAGCGAAGGGGTTGAACTTGTCACCCTCTCCTCGCTCGCGCTTCTCTAGAACGACCTGATACTCGCGATCCTGAACTTTGAACGTCGATTTCATGGCGGCGCTATTTATAGCACAAACGGGCCGAGCCATCCCATCAGCGGTGGGCTTCCTCGGACTCCTCGATCGGCGCGGGCCCGTAGTATCCACGGCGCGCGCGGACCTCGGCACCCCTCACGTCGACTTCGACCTTGATCTTCCGGTACTTCCCGTCAAGCTTCGTACTGTTCGAGACGTAGCCGAGCGTGTACTGACTGAATAGCTCTTCGAGAATGTGATCGTAGAGCTCATCGAGCTTATCGAGTGACGAAGCGACGGCGAAGAAGCCGCCCGTTTCGTTTGCGACCCGACGGAGAAACCGCCCCTCGATGAGCGCGGTATGACGCTGCCCTCCCTCGCCGGTGAACACGAGGGAGTGGATGGTCACGTCGGACATCTTCACCATGTCGAAGACTTCGCGCTCGCTGAGGGTGCTCCTCGAGTCCACGCCGTCGCTGAAGACGACGAGCGTCTTTTTTCCATCGAGGTCGTAGAGACGGGTCAAAAACGTTGCAAGGGCATCGTAGAGCGCGGTCCAACCTTCCGCCTCGACGCCATAGATGCGTTCACTGATCAGCCGTTGATCGTCCGACGAATACTGCGAGAGTCGAATGTTCTCGTCGAAATCCATTACGAAGAGATTCTCGGTTCTCGGCAGGTTGGTCAGGAACTTGATGACCGCCGTCCGAAGCAGATGAATGTCCGCCTCCATGCTTCCACTCGCATCGAGCAGCAGACCAACCACCTGTCTCCCCGACACCTCGTCCTTCATCTCGGGGGGCAGCCCGACCCAGCTCTGCTCGAGTCCGGCGGCAAACAGCTGAATCTCCTGTAAGACCCCGTCCTCGAAGACTCGGAAGTCGTCGATCGTCAAATCGGTTATGAACTCGTCATCCTTGTTCGTCACGGCCACGGCGACCGAGACCATATCGACGTTCGACTCGAATACGTAAGGAGCTCGACCCTGGTCTTGCGCGTTCAGCGGAAAGGCCAGGGTCGAGATGCCGAGCGACAGAAACAGCGTCCCCAGACTCATCCTGTCGATCATACGACGCCTTCGATGACGCGGGCGGCGAGCTCGAAACGATTGAAGGGAGGCATGACGTAGGCGCCTTCGACCAGGTCGCGGGCGGCCACGAGCGCGTCCCGCGCGATCTCGACGCCCACTTGCTGCGCGGCCTCCTTCGTCGGCGCTTTCCGGAGCCGCTCCCGAACGTCGGCGGGAACCGTCATCCCCGGCACCTCGTTGTGCAAGAACTCCGCGTTGCGCGAGCTGACGAGGGGCAGAATGCCGACGAGCACCGGAATGCGGAAACCCTCCATGGCCTTCAAGAAACGCTCCAGAAAGCGCGGCTCGTAGATCGGTTGCGTGAGGCAATACTCCGCTCCCGCCTCCACCTTTCTCTGGAACTTTCGAATCTCCGCGTCGAAATCGGTGGCGCCCGGATTGACCCCAACTCCAATGTGAAACGGCAAGGCGGGCCCCAAGGGGTTGGCGGCCAGATCGAGTCCCCGATTCAAGCGCGAGAGGATCTTGACCAGACCAACGGAATCGACGTCGAAAACCGCGGTCGCACGAGGATAGTCGCCGAGCTTGGGCGGATCGCCCGTCACCGCTAGGATGTTCCTGAGTCCCAGCGCTTGTGCGCCGAGCAAGTCGGACTGTATTCCGATGAGGTTCCTGTCGCGACACTGATAGTGGAGAATCGTCTCGATACCGACTTGTTGCTCGAGAATCACCGCGAAGCTCAAAGCGCTCATCCGAGCGCTCGCCCTCGGTCCGTCTCCGATGTTCAGGAACTCGACCTCCTTCTCTTCGAGCCACTGCGCTTTCTCGAGAAAAACACCGGCATCCGCGCCCTTCGGTGGATCCATCTCGACAGAAACGACGAACTTCCTCCCGAGACTCCGCGCGAGGCGGGACTTGTTTTCCCGGGGTATGGGCGCCGCCTCGGGCCTCGGCTCCGAGGGCGCCGCGACCTCGACAGTGCCCCGGGACGGCCAGAGCGCTCGAGCGACGCCGACGATGGCACCTATATGAGCCGGCGTCGTGCCGCAGCACCCACCGATGATGGCGGCTCCGGCCCGAAGGAAGCGTTTCGCGTAGTGAGCCATGTACTCGGGCGAGCAGAGATAGTGGACGCGCCCCTCGACCACTTCCGGCAGTCCCGCGTTCGGTTGCACCGAGAGAGGCAGACTGGTTGCCGAGCTCACCCGCTCGAGGACACGAAGCATGAGCTCGGGACCCACGCTGCAATTGGCGCCGATGACGTCGATGCCGAGATCGCTCAGGGTCCTCGCGACGTGCTCCGGCTTCGAACCGAGGGGGGTCGCGCCGTCGTCACCGAAGGTCATTTGCGCGACGATGGGAACATCCTCCCGAACCGATCGCGACGCGCGTATCGCCAGGGCGAGTTCGCGCAAGTCCGAGAATGTCTCGAGGATGAGAAGATCCGCGCCTCCCTCAATCAGGCCCTCCGTCTGGTCGCGAAATGCGGCGAGCGCGTCGTCTTCGGACACCGTCCCGATGGGCGCGATGGGCTTTCCCAGCGGGCCCACGGCGCCCGCCACGAGGAAGGGGCGGTCGGCCGAGCTTCGGAGCTCCGCGGCCAGGCGAGCGCCTTTCTCGTTGATCGCGCGAACGCTGTCTCCGAACCCGTGGGGCTGGAGCTTGAATCGATTCGCGCCGTAGGTATTGGTCTCTATGATATCGGCCCCCACCGCCAGGTACTCGCGATGAATCGACTGAACCAGCTTTGCATTCGACAGGTTCAGCTCGTCGAAGCAACGATTGAGCATCACCCCCTTCGCATAGAGACTAGTGCCCATGGCTCCGTCGCAAACGAGTGGAGCTCGCTCCAAACGTTTCTGGAGCTCCGCGCGCTTCATACTTGTTCCTGAGCCGGAGAGTCCGCGTCACTGAGGCCGAGAATGGACTGTTCGACCGCTAGTGAGTGATCCTCGATGTGGCTCGCGAGAATCCGCCGGGCCTGGCCGTATTGGTCGCCTGGCACCTGAAGCCGCGTGTAGCCCGTTCCCAGAAATCCGCCGTCGGTTCCGACGATGAGGACGATGTCGGGCTTTTCGATCCAATTGATCGATCGCACGACTCGGTAAGGAACGAAACGTCGCTCGCTCCAAATCCCCGCCTGATAGAATCCTCTATGAATCCGGAACGAAAGAGGGAAGACGACCGTGTAATAGAGCGCCATGAGAGCCTGCGAGACGATGGTGAGCCACGGCCGGTCGAGGATGAAAACACTCAAGGCCGTCATGCTGAGCATGAAGAAGCCGATTCCAAGACACATGTTGTAGAACCACGGACGCTTCGGGTACCACGTCAACTCGGCACCCTTGAGCACGCGACGATAAGTTCGATACTGAATTACGGTCGCGACGTTCCACACGGTGAAGAGCACGGCGAGGCCCAGGAACGACAGGGCCAGTAGGTTGTCCATATCCTATTGTACCCACGACGACCAAATTGGCGGTCGTGCCGGAAATGCGAGCGATTTGCAGGGGTGGGACGTATCTTTCAGCACACTTCTTAGTCCTCACTCGCTTCTCGTTCGAGCCGGGCTCGCGGCAGATGTTTCGGCCGCCGCTCGCGCCTTAGAGCTCGTGCGGTCCCGCCTCCCAACTCCCCTCCGTTAGAGGCACGGTGGTCTCAGCGACCGCGCCGGGCAGGTCTCCACCCAACACAGGCTCGACGAAGAGCCGCTCGGCGTCGCGCTGCCCGTGAGCAGCGAGCGCCTCGAGGTCCAGCCGCTCGTTTCCGAGTTGCGCGCGACCTAGAAGCTCGAACGGCTGCAGCCGCTCCCGCTCCGGTCGGATCAGAAAGAGCGGGATATCGGGGCTACCCGAAGCGCGCTCGAGATCTTCGTCGAGCGTGCGGCGGAGTGCCACCGATGTGAGGCGCTCCCACGCGGAGCCTCCCACACGGTCGTTGGGAGCGACGCTCACAACGTAGATAATCTGCTCGGCCCCGGCGGCGATCGCATCGGCGACCGCGCCAAGCCCCGTCACCACGCTCGAAGAGAAGCGATGCACCTCCCCGCCGTGGCGGCCTCCGAGTGGCAGCTTGATCGGAACGGGGTCCACCAGTCCGGGCGGGCTTATCGAGGCCACGATCGCGTCGAATAATATCGAGGATCCGCTCCCCGCCAGATCGACCGGCTCTCCCCGTGCCGTGGGCCGTGACAGCGTCGACAACTTCTTCAGAAACCTATCCTTCAACACGACGAAAGGTACTTCCTGTCCCGCATCCGTATCGAGCGCGTAGAGAACGAGCTCACGGAAGCCGTGTAGCCCAAGGCTCGCCGTGAGCAATTTTCGATAGGCATCACCGATCTCCTGTCGGGTCTTCGGTCGAGAGTTGGTGGACGCACCTCGTACGGCTTGCCAAAGTCTCGTTTCCAGGTCATCGACGAGTGGATCGAGATCGTGTGGAAGGGCCGGCAGCAATTCTTCTCGCCCAGGGACGTGGCGTTCACGGAGGAGCACGAGCAGCCATCTCACGAACAACACCGTGAAGAGCAGGATGAGCGGGAGAGCAATCGCGCGCAGATAGGACGTTTCTGCCGCGATCACGAGCTCGGGCAGCCACTCCGGACCCAGGCCCGATCCATTCGCGGTGTTCCCGGGAACGAGCCAGTCGAATGCCGCCACCAACGGAAATACGACGATCGAGACGAGACCGATGAGCGCCGGCGCGAGAAAAGCGGCAAGGGCGACACCGAAGCAGGCCAAAGCGAGCTGATAGAGAGGGCGAAGCCGAAAGGATCGCCGGCTCCCCGCAGTCGCGAGCAGCCCGTCATCTCCATGAAGCCGATCCTCCGCCTGGATCGCGGAAAAAGCCGCAACGAGGGCACCCGCTCCCCGCCCTAGCACGAGATCGGCGCGAACACCGGAGGTCTCGAGCGCGCGCATCGCTCCCGCCAGATAAGCGGCCGCGGTTCCCTCACCGTTGAGGACCACCGCCGTGCGACGTCTCGAGCTGAAATGACTCCTAGAATCCGTCCCTGCCCCCTCCATGGGTAGCATCATACATGGAGGACGACAACTCAGAAAAGCTGGTTATAATCGAGCTTCATGAAAGACGATGTTCGACAGAGGCTGAAACTTGCGTTGCGAGGGGCGGTCAAGGATCTCTACGATTTCGATCTCGAGGATGTCGTCCACGAGACGCCGCCCAAGACGAGCCTCGGTGACGCGGCCTTTCCCGTCGCCTTCGAGCTGGCCCGCAAAGCCCGAAACGCCCCACGAAAGATCGCGGAGGCGCTGGAACCGGCGCTGCAGCGCGTCGCGGGCGTAACCAAGGTCGAGGTGGCTGGCGCTGGATATCTGAACGTCTTCTTCGACCGCGAGCAATACCTCGCCGAGTTTCTCGCATCAACCGCGAAACCGAGCGGCGTGGCCCAAAAGATCATCGTCGAGCATACCAACATCAACCCCAACAAAGCCGCTCACATCGGCCACCTCCGTAACGCCGCCCTCGGCGACGCATTCGTTCGGGCGCTTCGCTACTCGGGTGCGAACGTGGAAGTGCAGAACTATATCGACGATACCGGAGTCCAAGTCGCGGACGTCTTGGTGGGATTCCTGCACCTCGAGAACATGTCGCCCGAAGAAGTGACCGCGCTGATCGCGAAAGAGCGTTTCGACTACCTTTGCTGGGATGTCTACGCCAGCGTGTCGGAGTTCTATGCGGAGGATCGCGAGCGCGTCCATCTTCGTGAGGACACGTTGAAGGCCATCGAGGAGGACGAGCCCCCCGAAGGACCCTTGGGAGCAGTCATCGCCGAGGCCATCGTACGCTGTCATCTCAAGACCATGGCACGCATCGATGTCGAGTACGACTTGCTGCCTTCGGAGAGCTCCATTCTGAAGCTGCGCTTCTGGGAGCGCGCCTATGCGCTTCTCAAGGAGAAAAAGGCGATCCGGCTCGCGACCTCCGGCAAGAACAATGGCTGTTGGGTGATGGATCTCGGGGACGAGAACGAAGAGGAAGAGCGCACAGAGAAGGACGAGAAAGTCGTCGTTAGATCGAACGGCACCGTAACCTACGTAGGCAAAGACATCGCCTATCAAATGTGGAAGCTGGGACTTCTCGATCGCGACTTCGGCTACCGACCCTTCCATCGTTACGCGAACGGCCACACGGTTTGGGCCACCACGGCGGAAACGACCGGGGCCGCTCCCGACTTCGGAAACGGCAGCCGAGTTTACAACGTCATCGACGTGCGCCAGGCCTATCTCCAGAACATCGTTCAGCATGGTGTGGCACTGCTCGCCTCCGACGAAGCGAGGGCACGCTCTCATCACTTCTCCTACGAGATGGTCGCGCTGACGCCGGCGACCTGCCGCGAGCTGGGATTCCCCGTCAGCGAGGAGGAGGCGAAACGCCCCTACCTCGAAGTCTCGGGCCGAAAGGGGGTGGGAGTGAAGGCAGACGACCTCCTGAACGCCCTAGAAGAAAAGGCGCTCGCCGAGGTCGGAAAAAGAAACGCCGAGCTTCCCGACGACGAGTGCCGAGAGATCGCGACGGCGATTGCGCGTGGCGCTCTCCGCTATTTCATGATCAAATACACGAAGAACAAGGTGATTGCCTTCGACTTCGCCGAGGCACTCTCCTTCGATGGAGACAGCGGACCTTACCTGCAATACGCCACGGTTCGCGCCGCGAAGATCCTGCAGAAACTCGGCGTCGATACCAAAGGCACAATCGTAATTCCCGACGGTCTGGGTGCGCTCTTCGAGAAGCTTCCCGAGGAAGAGGCCGAGGACGCCTGGTCTCTGATCTTCGGTGCGAGCGAGCTCGGTGCCACAGCCGAGTCCGTCGTGCGCACGGAAGAGCCGGCCCATCTCGCTCGATTCGCCTTGAATCAAGCGCAGCGCTTCAACACCTTCTACCACCGCTATCGCATCGCTCAGGCCGAGGACTTGGAGCGCAAAGCTCTGCGGCTGTTCGCCGTCGAGATCTTTCATCGCCAGCAGTCGCAGGCGCTTTCGCTAATGGGAATTCCCGTTCCCGAGAGAATGTAGCCCTGAATCCGAGTTAGTCGATGTTGTGCTCTTGCATCCACGCACGACAAATGGCGTTCATTTTGTCCCTGCGGAACGTTTGCCACTGCTGGTTGCGCGTCGGGTATTTCCTAAGAGCTTCCTCGAACTTCAGGAACGCTCCCTTTTCGATGAGGGCCTCGTTGAGCTCGTCCTGGAGTGACTCGTTGCCGAGCGTCTCAACGAAATCCTCCATAATTTGATAACGCTCGCTCACCGACAGCGGCGTGATCACCAAGTAGCGCTCCGCGGGTCCCTCCAATCCACCGGTTCCGAACTCGTCGGAGAGTGCAACTACCTCTCCCGTCTGGCGATCGTAGTACTGCACGATAGAGTCGAGACTCGATGTCAGCGCTTCGATAAGATTGTCGATATCCGCTTTCGCCATGATTCTCGTCCTCTGAGGCCGGGGATGGGAATTCTATAACTCTTGGGGGGCAGGCTACAAAATTGCTACCGGCGTCAGCGCACGGCACCCGCTTTCGAGAGCGGCCAGATGCGTACGAAAGCCTTGCCATAAATGTAGCGCGCCGGCACCAGCCCCCAGCTCCGGCTGTCATTGCTCCCGCGGCGGTTGTCCCCCAGAACGAAATAGTGGCCCGGTCGGATCTGAAGGGGCGGATAGCTACGCTGGTCCGCATTCCTCGGAATCACGTAAGGCTCGTCGATCAGCCGACCCTCGACAAAAACGTTACCCTTTTTGATCTCCACCGACTCTCCGGGAAGTGCGACGACGCGCTTGATGAAGGAGAGCTCCGGATCCTCGGGATACCAGAATACGACCACGTCGCCGCGCTCGATCTCGCCGAAGTAGTAGAGGAACTTGTTCACTAGGATCCGCTCGCCGTCGGCGAGCTCTGGAGACATGCTCGTCCCCTGCACCTTGAACGCCTGGACGACGTAAGCGACGAGCACTACGCAGACGACGACGGCAATGACGAGATCGTGAAGGAGGTCCGCTAGAGCTTGAAACGGTCTCGAGGATGAAGCCTTGGAGCTCGTCGTGCCCGACGGCGTGACGGTGCTCGGAGCAGCCGGATCGACTCCGGACGCGAGGGCAGTGGGCTCTTCGGGTGCCTGGCTCTCGGTCTGGACGCCGTCCGCCGGAAGTTCCGGTGACTCCGCTTCATGCGAGGCCGCGGTTTGATCCGCCACCATGGCTCCCGCGGGCTCGAGTGGCGGCTCGCCTTCGTCCCGATTCGTCGTCAAGAGCTCCTCGTCACCCGAGTTCCCGCGATGAGATCATGAAGGCCCCTCTTGTCCTCGGAAAACGCGATCCAAAGAAATCCCAGGCAAAAAGGCAGAGCGCTCACCAGATATCCGAACACCCGCAGTACTGCGCGCCCATAGCCTATGGGTGCGACTCCCTCTTCGGTGCGAACCGTCAACCCGAGAAGACTCTTGCCTGGCGTCGCGCCCCGCCCCCCCCAAAAGTAGACGTAGTAGGACAGAGACAGGAACGAGTAGCCAACGGGCAAAATGCCCAACAGAGTAGGTGGGGGCGCATTGCGCATGGAAAAAGTGATCCATAGTAACGTGCCGAGGATTAGAGGAACGCCGAGAATCGTCGTGTCGACGAGAGCGGAGACGAGGCGGACTCCGAATCCAGCCGGCTCACCGCCGACGGAGCCCGTCGCGGGCTTCCTGTGGGGCATCGGCGGACGACGTACTGGCGACTCCGCGAGAGCTTCCCGATTCGAGCCCGCCTCCTCGTCGGGCTTCGGTGAGCCGAGGAGATCCGAGAGACGGTGGGGACGGGTCGCCTGCCCTTCCCGCGGGAGCTTGGCCAGCGCCTTGCCACAGTTGCCGCAGAAGTCGGCCGGCAGTCCGACCACGATCCCGCAGCTACCGCAGACCACCGATTGTTTGAGCGTGGTGAGGTCCTTTCCGCAGCCCCGACAGAACCGGTCCGTCGAATTAGCTTTCTTGCCACACAACGAACACCGGACCTCGGCGCCGACTCCTCCGGACTCGGCCTTTTGCGGAGGCGACGTAGGAGTACCCTCGGCACCAGAAGCCGGCCGCGAAACGGGAGCCTCCGCGGCCTCCCCGACCTGAAACAGGAGACGGGACGACCCGATAGCGACAAGGTCCCCGTCGCACAGCGCCTGCTCGCTCTCGAGGCGGTCGCCGTTGACCATCGTCCCGTTGGAACTATTGTTGTCACGAAGGATGTAGTCCTCGTCACGCTGTTCCAAGATCGCATGACGACGCGAGACCATTGAGTCCGAGAGGACGAGATCGTTCGACGGGTCGCGCCCTATCGAGATGACGCGAGACGAAATCGGGATCTCCTTCTTGCTAGCGGACGTCGGATTGATGACGAGCTTGGCCAAGCCGTTACCTGCCCTGCTGGAAGCGAAATCGCTGCACCCAGCGCATCTTCACGCGCACGCCGTTCTTCGTCGCGGGTTCGTACCGCCACTGCCGAACCGTGTCGACGACCGCACTATCAAAGATCGGGCCGGCCGATTCCTCGACCTACAGTTCTCGAACTTCACCGTTCTCGTCGATCAGATACGAGAGCTCGACGACCCCCTGCATACGGGCGCGCCGCGCCGCCTCCGGGTAGGCGACCGGAGGACAGCCCACGCACCGCGGGTTGACCACACCCAGCTCGCCCCGCTTGACGAGTGTCCCCTCGACAACGGCCTCGGGTGCAGGTTTTGTTTCGGTCTCAGGCTCCGCCTCGACCGCCTGGCTCGGCAGGCGCGGCGTGAGCTCGGCATCGATGGTCTCCGTGGAGCCCGCCCGGGCTCGCACCGTGTCCTCCCACGGCAGAAATCCTTCCAGCTCGATGAGCACGCGACGACCGCCCGCCCGCACTTGATGACGGTCTATGGGAGTGACTCCGGCGTCGCGTCCATCGATTTGGACCCGGGACCCCTGGGGCGTGCTGCGAATTCGAAAGTACGCCGGCTTCGGAGCAGCGGGGACCGGCCGCAAGGCGATGTCGAAGGTCGCTTTCGGCGCCTCGGCTGTGAGCTCCGTCGATAGCGCTTCGTCTCGAAAGCCGGAGCGCTTGAGGACGAGCTCGTAGGTTCCGAACGTGAGCTCGTCGAGCGAAAGCGGCGTCGCGCCCCGCTCCTCACCGTTGACAAGAACGCTCGCGCCGTCGGGCTCGGTATCGACGCTCAAGCTCCCCGACTCGACGACGACGGGCGGCGGCGGGACGACGACCGGAGCTACCCTCGGTGGTTCGGTCTTGCGACCAAAGAGTGCGACGAGTACGAGCGCGAAGATCACAGCGATACCGGAGCCCGCGAGCCAGAGTTTCGGCGGAATGCGAGAGCCCTTGCGCCGAATGGTTGCCGTGGGAACACTCGGGGGCGCATCCAAGGTCGCGTCGGTCGCACCGACCAAAGTCGGCTCCCCTTCGCCGGGTTTCAACGTATCGTCGAGCTCCGTCTCGGCATAGAGCGTGTCTTCCGAGTCGTCGGACGGCGCGACGAAAACGGTCTCGTCGCTCACATCAGGTTCGGCCGCCGGCAGATCTCCTCCGACGCCCGTGAGCATTGCCGTCGCCTCTTCGTCGAGGCCTGGCGCTTTCTGGAACAGGACAGTGGCGTCCACCTCTTCGGTAGGAGGCGCTCCGAAAGTCACCGTCTGGTCTTGGCTTGCTGCTTCGCTCGGCCCGATCGGCGTTTCGGCCGCCTCTTGGCGCGAGTCGAGCGACAAGGGCCCCTTCATGATGACCGTTTCTCCCTCGAGAGCACCGAACCATGAGCCGAGACACAACTCGAGCTGATGCACGAACTCCGCCGCGGTCGGGAAACGTTCCGTGGGATCCTTGGCCAGGACTCGCGAGAAAACCTCGTGCCACTTGTCGGGCAATAGACCCAGGACCTCGAGGTCGTCGGGGCGAACGGGATCGGTATGCACGAGCTTATAGAGGATCGCGGTCACGTTGTTGCCGGGAAAGGGCTGTTGTCCGCTGAGCATTTCGAACGCGACGACTCCCAGGGAGAAGATATCGGTCCTGCCGTCGAGATCCTCGCCCATCGCCTGTTCGGGCGACATGTAGCTCGGCGTTCCCATCATCAAGCCGGAGTGCGTCACGTCGGCATCCATCAACTTGGCGATGCCGAAATCGGTGACTTTCACTTTCTCGCCGCCGAAGACGATCACGTTCGACGGCTTGATGTCACGGTGGACGACACCCTCCGAATGGGCATAGTCGATAGCACTCGCGATCTGCGAGACGAGGCCGACCACGACCTCCGCCTCTAGTCGCTCCCCCTCCAGAAGATGTGCTGCCGTCTGTCCGTCCACGAATTCCATCGCGAGCCACGGAATCTGTTCGGCTGTGTGTCCGACGTCATAGAGGGTCACGATATTGGGGTGGGACAACCGGCCAGCGGTTCGCGCCTCGGTTGTAAATCGTTCGAGAAAAGCTTTGTAGTCAGGGCTCTGGGGCGGTACGTCGAGTCGGAGCGTCTTGACGGCGACCGGACGCTTGATGATCGGGTCGAAAGCCTTGTAAACGGCCCCCATCGCGCCATATCCAATGGCGTCGATAATCTCGTAGCGATCGATTTTCGTCGGGATCTCGCCGCGCGCTTCCGTCAAGAGGATCCTCTCGAGAATGCGTATTCAGAATCGTTCGGCCGTGCTCCACACGAAGAACATGGTACTCCTACGTGGGGTCCGCATCTCGAAGCCTCTCATGAGAACGTCTCGCGTATCGGGCACGAGAGACTCGGGGTGGCTCTGTCTTCCAAAAATCAGTTAAGTTACGCTAGCATAACCCTTTAAAAGGTGTCAACGACTTGGCGTCCGCGAGGCGGGGACGTTATGATAGGCGCGGAGTCAAAAACCTCGTAGGTCCGAGTTCCCAATGCCACAAACCGCCGCGCTCGATTATCGTTCGCTCGGATCGTACAAGCCGCTCTTCCTGGATTACCTCGACCGGTTCGAGAAGCTGTCTCCATTTTTTGCCGCGAATCCATCCGAAAAAAGCTCTTGGCGTCGTATTGCCGGAGAGCTCGAGCACCGGGAGCACCCTCGCGCGCGCGTTGCGGAAGCACTGCGCTCGTTGAATCGCGACGCCTCATGTGACGCGGCCACGCTCGGAAACCTCGACGCCCTCGCGTCGGGCGCTCTTGCCGTCGTGACCGGTCAGCAGGTCGGGCTTTTCGGGGGGCCTCTCTACACGCTTTACAAGGCACTGACGGCCGTGCGCCTCGCCGAATGGGCAGAAGCGGAGCTCGGCACCAAGGTCGTCCCCGTGTTTTGGATGGATGCGGACGACCACGACTTTGCCGAGGTGCAGAAGTCCTATGTGATCGACCGAGATGAGGAGCTCCGGCAACTTCTCTACGAGTCGTCACGGCGGGACGAAAGACTCCCGGTCGGAGGCCTCGTGCTGGAGCGCTCCGTCGAGAAGCTGATGAGCTCAGCTTCGAACGCCCTGCCGGATACGGAGTTCAAAGCCGATATATTCGGCACACTCAAAGAGTGCTACGCGCCCGGCCGTACCATGGCCCAAGCCTTCGGGGCGTGGCTCCACCACATGACTCGCGGCACCGGACTCATCGTCGTCGACCCCTCTCTTCAGGAGCTCAAAGCTCTCGGCACCGATCTCTTTCTCCGTGAAGTGGAGGAAGGGTCGGCTTCGAGCGCGTTCGTCCGCAAAACGACGGAGGAGCTCCTGGCTCTCGGCTATCACGAGCAAGCGAGTCCGAGTGACGGGCAGCTCAACCTCTTTTGTACCAGCCCGGGCCGCTACCCGGTCTCGGTAGCGGACTCGGGGTTTCGCCTCTCGGCCGACGGTAGCGGGTCCGTCGTTTCGAAGGGAGAGCTGAAGCGGCTCGTGCAGGCGGAGCCTAGCCGATTCAGCCCGAACGTGCTCTTGCGTCCCATCTATCAGGATACGCTGCTTCCCACCCTCGCCTACGTCGCCGGACCCAACGAGCTTGCTTACTTCGCGCAGCTCGGAGCGGTCTACCGTCATTTCGGCGTCACGATGCCGCTCATCGCATCTCGGATGAGCCTCACCGTCATCGAGCGTCCGCAAGCAAGATTCCTGGAGCGCTACGACGTAGACATCACCAAGCTGAGCACGGACGACGAGTCCCTTCTGAACGACATCGTGAGGACTCACACGCCGCCGCAGCTAGACGAGGATTTGACGCGCGCGCGAACCTGCATTCAGGAGATCACGAGCGCACTGGAGCGGGATCTCGCGGCCGTCGACAAGACCCTCGTTCCAACCGTCCAATCGACGCGTGGAAAGCTACTCCATCACCTGAAAGAGCTGGAATCAAAAACCCTGAGGGCGGTCAAGCGCAAGAACGATACCGTGCGGTCTCAGTTTCTCGCCACCCGCACTGCGCTCTTCCCCGGCTTCGGGATGCAGGAACGGCGACTTTCCCCGATCGGCTTCTTCAACAGGCACGGGTGGCACTTCTCCCGGATGCTCGACGAGGCCGTCGTCCCCGAGAGCAAAGAACACATCCTTTTCCACGCGTGAGCGTCGGCGGATGATTCTAAAGCCCCGAGCTCCAAGTGCCGATAAGCTGACCGTGGGCACTAGCACTCGTTGGAAGCGGAGGGCCGTCAGTCGACTGGAGCGGCGAGCCCGCGTGGCGACACTCCGCGAAGACGTGAGCCGCGGCCGGTACCGCGTGTCGGCAGAAGACGTGGCGAAGAGCCTCCTTGGGCGCCTCGGCATCGCGTGGATCCACGGCCCGGAAGCCACTCTTCAGCAGCGGTAGTCGTAGACCTGCTTGTCGTCCTGAATCGGCCCCAGAATGTCCTTCACGAACCGCTGGTGATCGGGGTGCACTTGGTAGGCCTCGAGAGCTGCATCATCGTCAAAGTCCATGGCCAGAGCATAGGGATGGGACACGTCCGCCTTGATCCCAATCCCCCGACCGACGCGTAGATTCCGAACCTCCGGAATCGCGCCGAGGAGCTCCTTCGCCGTGCCCAGGAACGCTCCCGCTTCCTGATCGGTCACACTATTTTTCAAGCGGATCAGCACCATGTGGCAGATCATCGTTTCATTCGCCTCCTTCGGTGAAGGTGGTCATCTTAGCAGGGGAATGGACACTAAGGGCCGGCGACAAAATAAGTTCCCGTTTTCAAGACGGTCGGATGGTGTAGTTCCATTTGGGTGGAGTCTGGTCCTTTGTAACGGAAAGCGCCTGCATCCGCTCGTCAGTGATTTTGACGCCCTTCGGATAACGACGCCGGATAAGGTGTGCGCGTACTCGCAAACCGGAAGAGGTGGTGGTCGTGCGGATGTATTTGAGGATGGTTTCGTAGCTGTCGAGAGGCCTGCCCGCCCAGTTCTTGCTGACCTCGCTGAACAGACGGTGCTCCACTGGATTCCACTTGGATGTACCGGACGGATAGTGGGCTATGGTGATAGCGATGTCGTGGCGATTGCAAATCCGCGTTTGAAGCCCGTGCTTCCAACCCCGACACCGATAGCCATTGCTGCCCCCGGCGTCTGCCAATATCGCGAGGTCACGGGCTGCAGGATAGCGTCGCCGTCCTTCCGTTCGCCACCACTTCTCGATGGCATTCACGGCGAAGTCCGGGGTGTTGTACGAGGTACCAATGAACACTGTCCCGCGGTTCGCGAGCAGATCGTAGACGCCGTAGGGGATTGCGATGCCGTTCGATTCGGAACGGAAGTCATGGTCTTTGACGAGAGTCGGCTCGCGGTTCCAGGCCTGCCCGCCGTTTTTGAATAATCCCACCAGCTCCCGTTTCTTCGTGTCTACGCTGATGATGGGATGACCAGCTGCGGCAAAACGCTCGCGCAGTTCGGCGATACACGCGAATTGGGTATCGCGATCTTCGGACGTGGCACCGCACAGCTTCTTGTGGTTCACCCGCAACGAGAAGCCGAGCTGTTTGAGCAGTCGACCGACGGTTTTGCTGCTGACGTTCACACCGAGGCTTCTTAGCTCGCAAGCAATCTTGTCGGTGGTCCGCCGCGTCCATTTCACTCCCGTCATCGGATCGCCCGCGGTGTCGTGCTTCATGAGTTCTTCGATCTTGGCGATGACTTCTGGCGTTTTTTTTGCACGGCGCGCCGTCCGCCACCCTTTCGCCGAACTCCGTCGAGCTCAACATCTCTCATTAGCAATTCCCTACGACCTCTGGCTACCGTGCTCGGACCCATCCCGAGCAGTTCGGCAATCTGTTGGTCGCCACCGTGACCGAGCTTCATGGCCTCGACTCCCGCGTAGAGACGGCGCTGCTTTTCATCGAGCAGGCTGTAGAAAAGAACGATCGCAGCCTTCAACTCCACGGGGAGCACGCGGACTCCCCCGACCCAGCCCAACGTGGAAGGTGACGCCTCATGTATCTGGCGGGCCGAGAGCTGTTGCTTGCGCGTGCTCACATCGGTGGCCAGATACAGATATCGGCCGAACACCTGCTCGCGCGCCAATCTTTTCTCTCGGACCAGTTTCAACAGAGGAGCCTTGACGTCAACCTGCACCACGTCCTCGAGCTCGTCGACGTAGTAGCCTGCCTCACAGGCCGCGACCAACGCTTTTACCGTCGCAAGCAACGTCCCGTACTTCGAGAACCACACTGAGCGCAACGACCAAAGACCTTTTCGATCGAACTGGGCGATCTCGTCCAACGTGTAGTAGCTACCACGGTGGGAGTAGCTTGTCCGATACGCCAACTCATTGAGCTTTCGGAAGACGGTCGAGTCCACATCGGTACCCAACACTGCCTTCAAATCATCGAGGGTAGCTATTTTGTGCTTCCTCAACAGGCGGTCGAGATCTTCAGACTGATAGCTCGTAGGTCTCATAATAGGAGAAGTGCTCCTTGATAGGCGTAATCCTCCTGCAATGAGGACCGTTTGTCAAACACGCGCTGGTTGCTGAAGACCTACAAATGTTCCGTTTCTAGGGAGCTTGCCAGGCTCTCGTGATGCCAGACGATATCGCGATCACGACCTGAAACAGGAAGAGTGTGCTCAAAACTAGACAGTTATTTTGTCGGCGGCCCTAAGTTGGCAGCTGCAATTTTCGGTGCGCCCTCATTTGTCGCTCCAGAAGGATACCCCCGAGCCACGACCTGTGCAGCGGTCCTCGATGCAGCGAGTGATAGTCATTGCCAAAGTCGGCGGCCTCCATCATTATTACAGTCGTCTCGCTGCTTGAACTCTCTGCACGTGTCGTTCCGTCAAAGGCACGGCGCTATCGAGCTGCGCCCCAATGCGCGATCGTCGTAGGTGACATCGAGGGACAACCCGTCTCGCAGGCCTCAGGAGCGGTGCCGCGACGACCCAGCGCTCGGCGGAGGATGGCTGTCTCGCAGGATCGGGTTCTCAGCAGGGTCCATGACGGCGCTCAGGAAAAGACCCGGTCGCTCGCGGGGCGGTTGTTCCCAGAGGAGATCGAGCACCTCGAGCAGTAGATCGCGGCGGCTGATCTGGCCGACCAGCTTGCCTTCGCGAAGTACCGGGAGGCGACGACGGTTGGAGTCCAGGAAGATTCTGGCGATCGCCAGGAGGTCCAGGTCCTCCTCGATCGTCTCGGCGGAGGTGTCCATGAAGTTTTCGATCTGCGTCGAGGGTAGCTCGCCGCTACCGCGCGGTTTCTGACCCTTGACGAAGCGGGCCAAGTGATGCTCGGCACTGAGAACGTCGTACGGGCTGATCTGGCCGATCAGTTTTCCGTCCTTCAAGACGGGTAGCCGCCGGTAGTATGTGTCGTGGAACATCCGAGCAACCTCGATCAGGTCCATCGTCTCATCAATCAGTCGGCCGCGGTCCGTGTTCATGAACGCGTCCACTCGGCTGGACGGTACCTGCTCGTAGGCCGCGTTGATCAAAAGACGCATGATGTAGCGTTCGGAGAAGACCCCCAGAAATTTCCCCTCCGCGTCGACGACGGGAGCCCCCGAGAAACGTTGCTTGAGGAGCATCGAGATCGCTTCGATGGCGTCGGTTCCGGGACTCAGCGTGAGGAGCTTCTTCGACATGAACGCGCGCGCTTGGGGAACATGTAGCGTCTCCACCGCGGCGTCGCGAGCCGTCACGTAAAGGACTCTCATGCAGCTGCGATCCGAAAGCATGCCGAGATAGCGCCGGTCGCTACCGACCACGGGGGCGCCGCTGATGCGATAGCGCAGAAGTCGACCAATGCCCCGAAGGACCTCGTCTTCCGGCGCTACGGTGACGAGTTTCGTCACCATGATCTCTTTGGCCAGAGGTAGGCGGCTCGTCATTCCATCGCCTTTGTCTGTGGCATGTCGGCGCTCCAGCTGCCCTTCATTTTCCCCCCTATTGATCCACACTGATGCGGGAAGTCAAGGCTACAGTCGGCGATCGGTTTGCGCAGCGAAGGGTCCATCAGCTCGTGGATATCGAGCCGCATCGCTTCCCTCGAGTAGGCGGCCAGGTCGAGGATTCCCGTATCCATGCGGATCGCATCCTCAGGGCAGACTTCGACGCAGTATCCGCAATAGACGCAGACGCCCAGGTCGATGTCGAAGCGGACCGGGTACTTCTCGACGTTAGGGTCGGGATGCTCATCCGGCACGATGGTGATGCATCTGGCCGGACACACCGTCTCACAGAGCATGCAGCCCACGCAGCGGGGAGTGTTGTCCTCGCGTAGGGTGAGACGGTGGCGGCTTCGGTACCTCGACATGAGGGGCCTGAGCTCCTCGGGATACTGGATGGTGGCGCTGGCGCGAAGATGCAGGAAACGGCCAAAGAGGTGGGCGATATGGAGGAAGAGGTTACGGAAGAAGTGCGAAAAGGTGATCTTGAGGCCGCAGAGGATCTGGGGGAGGTAGGTCTTCTCCCAGAAGGTCAGCTCGGGCCTGCGGACGACTTTGACGGCCATCAGGCGTTCTCCCCGAAGAAAACTAGCACGACCGCAGTGATCGCGGTGTTGCCCACGGCGATTGGGAAGAGCCCTTTCCAGCCGAGGCTCATGAGCTGGTCGTAGCGGAAGCGCGGCAGGGTCCATCGTATCTGCATGAACAAGAAGCTGAAGATCAAGACCTTGGTCGAGAAGCTCGCCACTCCGAGGAGCGCGTAAACCCAGTTGGCGACCAGGAGCTCTCCTCCCCAGGGGAAGTGGAAGCCGTCCGGCAGAAGGAAGGGCACCTGCCACCCGCCGAAGAAGAGGGTCGTCGCGAGGCACGCCACCAAGATGGTCTCGAGGAAATCGGTGAGGAAGAACATCCCGAACTTCATGCCGCTGTACTCGACGAAGTACCCGATGATCTCCGACTCTGCTTCCGGCAGGTCGAAGGGGATTCTCTTGGTCTCGGCGAGGGCCGCGGTCAAAAAGATTATGAAAGCGATAGGCTGGGTGACGATTCCCCACATCGGGATCCACCCGCCGATCATGTATCCCTGGGCCCGCACCAGCTCGGCCAGGTCCATGGTCCCGTAGACCATGATGACGCCGACGATGGAGATGCCCAGAGCGATCTCATAGGAGATCATTTGCGCGGTCGCCCTCAGCCCGCCCATGATCGCGTAGTTGTTGCGCGAAGCGAAGCCGGCGAGGATTACGCCGTAGACCCCGAGGGAGAGCATGGCGAAGACGTAGAGCAGCGCCGCGTTGATGCTGGCCACCTGCAGGTCTATGACCCGATCCCCAAGGACGAGCTGGTCACCGAAGGGAATCACGGCAAAGGTCACAAGGGCGAAGAAGACCGAGAAGAAGGGGGCCAGGGTATGGAGCGTCTTGTCCGCCCCGGTCGGGACGATGTCCTCCTTGGTTAACATCTTGATCGGATCGGCGATGCCGTGGAAGAGTCCCAGCGCCCGAAAGCCGAAGATGCTGGCGCGGTTGGCCCCGATGCGGTCCTGGATGAGAGCTGACTGCTTGCGCTCCACCCAGGTATGAAACCCTGCGAGATTCAGGACTGCGAAAAAGACCACTCCGGCCAGAGCGATCTTGATGGCCAGGATTTCGATCATGGGGCCATCACCTCAGGCGCCTCGGCACTAATGTCGGCCCCCTGCGCTCCGATAGTCTCGTAGCTCAGTCCCTCGAAGTGATCCGACGACTTGGCCAAGCCGTCGAAGATCTCCTGCGGTCCCCGAAAGGTAAGCGACTGCCCCAACCTCCCCGCCAAATCCAGGAGAATGCGCCAGTCCTCGCGTGCGTCCTCGAAAGGCGCGAAGGCGCGGCCGATGCGCTGGACCAGGCCGTGACAGTTGACGAAAGTGCCATCCTTCTCCACGTAGGCGGCGCTCGGAAGTACCCAATGGGCGAACGGCACGGTCCTGTTGTCGTTGGTGCCCGAGAAGACGAAGAGGTCCACTTTGTTCGAGAGCTCTCGGACTCTCTCCTCGCCAAAGAGCTCGACCAGATCGTGCCCGAAGACCCATAGGGCACCGATCTTCCCGGCCACGGCGTCATCCACAATCTGCTCGGCGGTGGGTGCCTCGGGGCCGGCTAAACCCAGAAGCGCCGCTCCCCGGGTGTTGGGATTCTTGTCGCTCTTGATCAGGAAGTCGTCGGAAGAGCCGGGCTTGTCAGAAACGGAGGCGCTGACTCGGGCTCCCAGGGAATTCTGGAGAATCTCTCGGATCAGGAAGAGCTCTTCATTGGTGAGTTGGGCCGAGGCGATCACGCCGATGCTCCCCTTGCCCAACTTCCCCAAGCTCGTCGAGATCGCGGTGAGGGCCTGCTCCCAGGTTGCATCCCCTTGCACTGACGCCCCCTGCTGCACCTTCGTGATCCGTGCCCTATCCAGCCAGCCGAAGCCGTAGCGCCCCTCGTCGCACAACCACCATTGGTTGACGTCCGGGTTGTAGCGGGGCTTGATGCGCACGAGCCTAGCCCCGTCGTTCAGATGAGGCCTGTCGAGCACGAAGTGTAGGTCGACGTTGCAGCCCTGGCTGCAACCGTTGCAGACGGTTGGGGCGCTCGACAGGTACCAGACCCTGGCCGCGAAGCGGAAGTCCTTCTCGGTCAGGGCGCCCACCGGACAGATGTCCACCACGTTCGCCGAGTAGGGATTGTCGAGCACCTCGCCGGGGTAGATCCCAAGCTCGGCACAGTCGCCGCGGTCGAAGATGCCGAACTCACCGGTCTCGGTGATCTCGTCTGTGAAGCGCACGCAGCGGGAGCACAGGATACAGCGCTCCTGGTCGAGCATCACATGGGGGCCCAGCTCGACGGCCTTTTTCTTCTTGACCTTCTGCTCCCGGAACCTCGGGTCGTATAGCCCGAAGTTCATGTAGTAGTTTTGCAGGTCGCATTCACCGGACTGGTCGCAGACCGGGCAGTCGAGCGGATGGTTGGCGAGGAGGAACTCCAACACGGCCCGGCGCCCGTCCTCGGCCTCGTCGCTCTGGGTGTGCACGACCATCCCCTCCCTGACCGCCAGGTTGCAGGAGATCTCTAGCTTTGGCGACTTCTCGACCTCAACGAGACAGATGCGGCAGTTGCCAGCGATCGAAAGGCCGGGGTGGTAGCAGTAGCGAGGAATGAAGATCCCGAGCTGCTCCGCAGCCTGGATGACCGTGGTTCCTTCGGGAACGGTGATCTCGCGGCCATCAATGGTCAAGCGGTTCAGGCTAGGCATGGGCGGTCTCCGTGCGGGATCGCTCGGTGCGCCCGGTGAGAATGTACTCCTCGAACTCGCTCCGGAATTTTGCGATGTAGGACTGCACCGGCCAAGCCGCCGCGTCCGCGAAGACGCAGATGGTCTTTCCCTCCATGTCGCCGGCGATGGCGAGCAGGTCATCCAGGTCCTGTACCTTTCCCCGCCCTTCGATGATGCGGTGCACGATACGAAGTACCCAGCCGGTCCCCTCACGGCACGGCGAGCACTGTCCGCAGGACTCGTCCGCGAAGAACTTGGCGGCCGACTCGAGCGCCTCCACCATGCACGTCGTGTCGTCCATGACGATCACGCCTCCGGACCCGGCCATGGTACCTGCGCCCCGGAGGGAGTCGAAGTCCATGGCGACGTCGATCTCATCGGCGGTCAGAATCTTGGCCGATATGCCCCCGGGGATAACGGCCTTGAGCTGGTTGCCGGCGCGGATACCACCGGCCCTCTCGATCAGCTCTCGCAGTGTGATCGAGACCGGCGCCTCGTAGACGCCGGGCGTGTCCACGTGCCCGCTGACACAGAACAGGCGAGTGCCGCCCTGAGTCTCGGTACCGATCTCCCTAAATCGCTCGGCTCCGTGGCGCAGAATGAACGGTACGCAGCACAGAGTCTCTACATTATTAACAATCGTCGGGCAGGAGAAGAGACCCGAGATCGCGGGGAACGGCGGCTTGAGCCGTGGGAAGCCCTTCCCTCCTTCGAGCGAGGTCAGAAGCGCCGTCTCTTCGCCGCAGATATACGCCCCCGCACCACGGTGGATAACCACGTCCAGATCGAAACCGGTCCCCTGGATATCCGTGCCCAGCCAACCGCTTTCGTGGGCCTCGTCGATGGCGCGCTGCAGGCGATGAGCCGATCGGAAGTACTCGCCGCGGATGTAGACATAGGCCTTGTGACAGTCGATGGCGTAGGCGGCGAGGATCATGCCTTCGAGCAGTGCGTGTGGGTCGCGCTCCATGAGGTAGCGGTCCTTGAAGGTACCGGGCTCGCCCTCGTCGGCGTTGACCACCAGGTACTTTGGCTTGTCCGTATCCTCAGGGATGAACGACCACTTCCTGCCGGCCGGGAACCCTGCGCCGCCCAGCCCGCGTAGATTGGCGCTTAAAACCTCGTCGATCACCTGCTTCGGGGTCATCGAGGTGAGAGCCTTCCGGGCCGCGAGGTACCCGCCATCGGCCACGTAGCCATCCATCCAAGTCCCGTCGGGATCCGTAAGGCGCAGCGACAGCACCGGCCCATCCGTTGTGATGTAGGGCGTGGGCTCCGGCGTCGACAACGCCCCGGTGTCGGGCTCTGTCAGCGCGTCCTTCAGGATCGTGCCGACCGTTTCGCCTTCGAGAGGGCCGACGAAGCGTTCATCGAGTTGAGCCATGGGCGACATTTCGCAGGCGCACAAGCACTCGACCTCGGTGAGGGTGACCTCGCCCCCGGCGGTTGTCTCGCCGGGGCGGATGTTCAACTCTTTCTCGATCCGTTCGAGCAGCTCTCCGGCGCCGCGCAGCATGCAGGGCAGGCTCGTGCAGACGCGAAGCTCGCGACGACCCACCGGCTCGGTGTGAAACATGTTGTAGAAGGAGACGACCTCGCGCACCTTGGAGCGGGACACCCTCAGGATGCCTGCTACCCAGACCTCCGCGTCGGGAGCGACGTAGCCAAGATTTTCTTGGACGAGCCACAACAGAGGCAGCATGGCCGCCTTGGGGTACTCGTAGCGTTGCAGAATCTCCTCTGCCTTGCCTTCGAGGTCTGAGAGCGGCAAACTCAACGGTCGAGCTCCCCGCCGATCATGTTCACCGAGCCGAAGGTGGGAATGATGTCGGACACCATGTCCCCCTCGAGGAGTCTGGGGAGCGCCGACATGATGGCGAAGCAGGGCGGGCGACACCGCAACCGGTACGGCCCCCCACTTCCGTCACTCACCACGTAGAACCCCAGCTCCCCATTGGCCCCTTCCACTGGGAAGTAGGCCTCCCCCTTCGGCGCCCGCACCCCGTGGCCGAGCATGACCAGCTTGAAATTTTGCATCAGCCCTTCGATGTTGCCGTAGGTGTCCTCCTTGGCCGGCAGGAAGACCTGTTTCTGCTCCGCCGCAATCGACGGATGCTGCGCCCGACCGGAACCCTCGAGGGTAGGCCCGGCGACGGCGCAACCGCCCGAGATGGCGTCGATGTTCCCCACCTTGGCGAGGTCGACCATCTCCGCGGCGGGGATCGGGCGCCCGGTCTCCGGGTTGGTCAGCACCGGTCCGGGCGGCAGGTCAGAGAGAGCTGCCTCCACGATGCGCATCGACTGCTCCATCTCTTCCATGCGGACCAGGTAGCGATCCATGTTGTCGCCCCGGCTCCCCACCGGCACGTCGAAGGGCAGGCGATCGTAGACAGCGTAGGGGCAGTCCTTGCGGACGTCGTAGTCGGCGCCGGTGGCGCGAAGGAAGGGGCCCGTGATCCCATACGAGATCGCCTCTTCGGCGGAAATCACACCGGTGCCGTCCATGCGATCGGTAAAGATGCGGTTGCGCGTCAAGAGCCCGTGCGTTTCGACGAGGACTTTGCGGGTCTCCTCGAACGCCTTCGCGCAGGGCTCGGCGAAATCGTCCTGCAGGTCAGCCTTGACGCCGCCCACGCGGCAGTAGCTCACAGTCATCCGAGCCCCGGTCACCTTCTCCACCAAATCCCAGAGGTACTCCCGGGCTTTGATCATGTAGAGAAAGACCGTGAACGCCCCCAGCTCCATAGCCGTCGCACCCACGCAGGTGAGGTGGTCCCCGATCCGGGAGATCTCCGAGAGAACGACCCGAATGTAGTGGCAGCGCTCAGGGACCTCGATCCCGAGGAGCTTCTCCATCGCCATGCAGTAGCCCATGTTGTTGATCAGCGGCGAGACGTAGTTGAGCCGGTCGGTGTAGGGGATGACGCCGTTGTAGTCGACCACTTCCGCCATCTTCTCGAAGCCGCGGTGGAGGTAGCCGATCTCCACTTCGGTCTCTTTGACCTGCTCCCCCTCGAGCCGGGTCACGAGACGGACGATGCCGTGCATGGCCGGATGTGCCGGACCGATGTTGAGCATCATTTCCCGCGTCTCGAGACGCGCGGGCTTCTTGGGAGTCGTGGGGGAAGTTTGCGTCGTCATGTCTAGTTCTGGGGTCCAATCAGTGGTTGGCGCTTCCTGACGGGATAGTCCTTGCGCAGCGGGTGGCCTTCGAACTCTTCGTACATGAGGATGCGCTTGAGGTCCGGATGCCTCCGAAAGCCGATCCCGAACATGTCCCAGACCTCGCGCTCCAGCCAGTTGGCTCCGGGCCAGAGCGGGGTCAGAGAGTCGACCTCTGGGGATGTTTCATCTTCTAGCGGAACCGAAAGGCGCAGCCGATGCTTTTTGGACATCGAGTAGAAGTGGTACACGACCGCAAAGCGCGCCCCGTTCGGCGGCCCGGGCCACGGGTCCGGATCCGGAATCTGAGGAGAGGGGCTCACCGTCACTCCAGAGGAGGCGAAGAAGGCCGGAGCCGGCCCCTTGCCGAAAGCGGAGTAGTCGACGGCGGTCACGTCCACGAGAAAGTTCATCGAGAAGGCCGGGTCTTCCTTGAGGAAGCGGGCCACCTCAAGGAGCGCGGCCGGCCGCAGAACCACGGTGGCGTCGCCCCGGTAGGTGTAGGAAGTCGACACCCCATCGGGAAAGCGCTTTTCGACAGCCTCGATCAGGGAAGAGGTATTCATACCTCGAATCCTTCATCCAATATTTCTGGTAATAGTTCCGGCGGGCGCTCTGCGCGCGCCGGCCGCTTGCCGCTCGAACGCTCGTTCTGGATCTTGTCCTGGAGCTTCATCAGACCGTCGAGGACCATCTCTGGTCGCGGCGGGCATCCCGGTATGTAGACGTCCACCGGCATGATCGTATCGATGCCCATCACGGTCGCGTAGTTGTCATAGAAACCGCCCGTGCAGGTACACACGCCGAAGGCGACCACCCACTTTGGGTCAGCCATTTGCTCATGGATGCGCACCAGGACCGGCGCCATCTTGTGACTGATCGTACCGACGACGAAGAGCACGTCGGACTGGCGCGGCGAGAATCTGGGGAGGCCGGCTCCGAAGCGGTCGACATCGTAGTGAGAGCAGGCCGTTGCCATGTACTCCATCCCGCAGCAAGCCGTCACGAACGGGTACTGGAAGATCGAGAACTTCCGAGCCCAGCCCAGGGCTTCCTCGAGTCGACTAGTGAGAAACGACGGTTCGCTCGGCACGTTCACTTCCAGTTTTTTATTTCCAATCAAGGGCACCGTTGGCCCAGGCGTAGACGAAGCCCACCATCAGCACCCCGAGAAAGACTCCCATCTCGACCAGGCCCAAGAACCCGAGCGTTCGGTATACGACAGCCCACGGGTAGAGGAAGACGAGCTCGACGTCGAACAGGATGAACAGGATCGCGATGAGATAGAACTTGACCACCAACCTGCCCATCGGCAGGGAAAAGGGTTCTTTGCCGCACTCGAACGGCGACAGCTTGACGGTACTAGGATTCTTCCTCCCCAGGGTGGAGCCCAGTACCACCATCAGGCCGGTGATCCCTGCGGCGAGGACGATGCTCACGGCAATCCCGAGATATTCGTTCACTGGTGAGCCCAATATATAGGACGGCCGGCTTTCATGGCGACACCGCCCAGGACATGAGAACGGCAGGTGAGATTCCACCGATCAGAGTGACCAGCGCGGCCACCGTAAGCGCCGCGGACACCGCCACCGGCCAGCGTGACGGGGCCGGCTCCTGGGGCTCCCTCATAAACATGTACACGGCCACGCGCATGTAGACGAAGGCCGACACCACACTGAAGGCCACGGCCAGCACCGCGAGCATCATGTGGCCGGCACGCACGGCGCTCAGGATGACGACGAACTTGGCAACGAAACCGGCGGTTGGAGGGAACCCAGTCAATGACAAGAGGAAGAGCAGCATGAGCGCCGCCGCTACGGGCCGTTGTGCGGCCAGACCCCGATAGCCGTCCAGAGTTGCTCCCCGCTTGCCCAGGGCGATCACCACGCCGAAGGCGCCTAGAGTCATGAATACATAGAAGAAGGCGTAGGTCATCGTCGCCGAGGTCCCTGCGGGAGTGCCGGCGATGAGCCCCAGGATGGCGTAGCCTGCATGCGCGATGGAGGAGTAGGCCAGGAGGCGTTTCATGTCGGTTTGCGCCAGCAAGGTGATGGTGCCGACCACGATGGAGAGAGCCGCGAGACCCGCCAGAAGCACCGACACGACCTCGGCTGCCGAGCCGTAGGCGACGAGCGTCACACGTCCCAGAGCTGCGAGACCGGCCGCCTTCGATCCGGCCGCCAAGAAGGCGGCAACCGGTGCGCTCGCACCCTGGTAGGCGTCCGGCGCCCAGGAGTGAAACGGCACTGCCGCGATCTTGAAGGCCAGGCCACCCAGCACCAGCAAGATGGCCGCCATGAGAAGCGGGCTTCGAGCCGGGCCGTGCTCGGAGAAGGCCGACGCCACGGCCGCGAAGCTGGTGCTGCCCGCGAAACCGTAGGTCAGGCTGATCCCGTAGAGGAGCAGGGCCGAGGCGAAGGAAGCTACGAGGAAGTACTTGATCGCCGCCTCGTTCGACGTCGGCCTCTGCACGTGGATCCCCACCAGGATGTAGGAGCAGATCGTCATCAACTCCAGGCCGAGATAGAGGGTCAGTAGATCCACCGTCGAGACCGCGAGCATCATTCCGGTCGAAGCCAGAAGCAGCAGGGCGTGGTACTCGCCGCGCGGAGCCTCGTCCTCGGCTTCCTCACCGCTCTTCACCGAGAGAAGCGCGGCTAGAGCCAGGGCGGCGGCGATCAAAACTTTGAAGAACCCGGAATAGCCATCCCGGGTGATCATTCCTCCGAACCCTGTTTCGGTGTCCGAGGGCAAGACCCACGCCGAGGCCAGGGCGGCGGCGAGCGCCGCCAAAACCGTCCCGACCGCAGCGGCGGGCCCTTGCCGGACGCGAGGCGCCAAGAGAATGAGCGCTAACGCCGTGACGATCAGAATCAGCTCTGGGATGACCAGGGCCAGATCTGAGACGGCGACACTGGCTGTGCTGTTCATGGCACGACTCCGGCGAGGAGATCGGCCACTGGAGCACGAAGGTAGGAGAGGGCGAGCTCAGGATAAAGACCGAGGAACACGGCGAGGATGGCCAACGGCAAAAGCGTCGCCACCTCGCGAGGGTTGAGCTCGAGCTCGAGGCTCTTCAAACCCGAGTTGGTCTCACCCATGACAACACGGTAGTAGAGCCAGACCAGGTAGGCGGTCCCCAGACCAACGCCCCAGATCGCCATGGCCCCGAGCCAAGCCTGGGTCTTGAAGGCGCTACCTACAATAAGGAACTCCCCTACGAACGAATTCAGACCCGGGAATCCCGCAGCAGCGAGACAGAAGAGGGCCAAGAACGTGGCGTAGACCGGCGCGGCCTTGCCAATCCCTCCATAGTCTTTGATCTCTCTCGTGTGGGTGCGTTCGTAGATCATGCCGACGCACAGAAAGAGCGCCGAGGTGACGATTCCGTGGTTTAACATCTGGAGGATCGCGCCTTCGACCCCGCGCTGGTCGAGGGCGAAGATGCCCAGAGTTACGAAGCCCATGTGGCTGACGCTGGAGAAGGCGATGAGGCGCTTGATGTCCTTCTGGACCAGGGTCACGTAGGCGCCGTAGACGATAGCTACCGCGGAGATGGCGAGCATGGGCTCGAGAAAGAACTGCACGCCGTCGGGAAGAATCGGAAGCGACACTCGCAGGAATCCATAGGCGCCCATCTTGAGAAGGATTCCGGCCAGGATCACGCTGCCCGCGGTGGGGGCTTCGGTGTGGGCGTCCGGCAGCCAGGTGTGCACCGGGAACATGGGCACCTTGACCGCGAAGGCAGCTAGAAAGGCTGCAAAGAGCCAGGCCTGGTGATGGGATTCGAGGCTCTCTCGCGCGAGAGCGAGGGCCTTGAAGTCCAGCGTGCCGGTGAGGTTGTACAACGCCATCATGCCCACCAGCATCAAGACGCTGCCCGCCAGGGTAAAGATCAGGAACTTGACCGCGGCGTAGACGCGCTTCTCGCCTCCCCAGATGCCGATGAGCAGAAAGAGGGGAACGACGATGAGCTCCCAGAATATGAAGAAGAGAAAGAGGTTCGATGCGGCAAAGAGCCCGATCATCGCCGTCTCCGCGACGAGCAAGGCTGCGTAGAATTCCCGCTCTCGGGTGCGAACCGCCAGCCAGGACGCGCCGATGCACAAGACGATCAAGACCGAAGCGAGGAAGATGAACAGTACGCTGATGCCATCCACGCCCATGCCGTACGTGATGCCCCACGACGGGATCCACTCGCGCGTCTCGACGAACTGTAGAGCGCTCGAGGTCTTGTCGAAGTTCAGATAGAGCGGCGCCGAGGCTGCCAGAGTCATAAGCGCAGTGGCCAGCGCGATCCAGCGCGCGCGCCGCTCGCCCCCGAAAAGCAGCACCAAAGCCGCGCCCACCAAAGGGAGGAAGGTCGCGACGGTGAGTACGGGGTAGGCAGTCATAGGACGAGCATCAAAAAGGCCAGGAGAGCCAGGATTCCGGCGGCCATGATGAGTCCGTAGTGTTGGGCATGGCCGCTTTCGACGGTCTTGAGGCGCTGGCTCAAGCTCCGGGTCGAGCGCCCCACACCCACGAGTGCCGCATCGACCACCCCGCTGTCGAATCTCTGGACCAGACTCGCAACGCCCAGAACGGGCCGCCGGATCACGAGCTCATAGAGCTCGCCGACGGTGAAGTACTCGAGGCGCGCCAGGGGACTCAGGATGAGGTTCAGGAGACGGGTCACACCACGGCGGTAGAACCAGTCGGTGTCGAGGCTTACCGTGCGCTCGGGATCGAGCTGCTTGAGCAGCAGGAAGAAACCCAGCGCCGTGAAGACCAACATGCCGAGCGTGCTCGTGACGTGTGCCAGCGTGTACGGAACGTAATCCACGGCGTTCGGAAGGTAGCGGTAGAGAAGTCCAGGAAAGACTCCGATCAAGATGCAGGCGGTCGCGGCCAGGCTCATGGCCACGAGCATGTTCACGGGCGGCTCCTTGGCGCGCAGCCCCGAGTCCTTGCCGAAGAACATGTAATAAGGAAGCTTGAGGCCCGTGTGCAGGAAGGTTCCCGCGGAGGCCAGGGTGAGCATGAGAAAGATCACCGTCAGGTGAGCCTCGCCGGCGGCGGAGACCACCATCGACTTGCTCACGAAGCCGCTGAACAGCGGCACTGCCGAGATGGCAACGCCTCCGATCATGTAGAGCCCTAACGTTAACGGCATGGTCTTGTAGAGCCCACCCATGTCGCTCAGTTTTCGCAACCCGGTCATCTGCAGGACGGCGCCGGCGCCCATGAACAAAAGCGCCTTGTAAAGAATGTGCGCGAAGGCGTGAGCCGTGGCACCGTTGATGGCCAGCGCCGTCCCGATGCCCACTCCGCAAACCATGTAACCGACCTGGCTGATGATGTGGTAGGCCAGGAGTCTCCGGGCGTCGTTCTCCAGCACCGCGTATACGACGCCGTAGATCGCCATGACCGCCCCTAGCCATATCAAGAGCTCGGTGCCCGCGAAGCCACGGATCAAGACGTAGACCGCCGACTTGGTGGTGAAGGCGGTCATGAAGATGGCGCCGGTGACCGTGGCCTCGGGATAGGCGTCGGGAAGCCATGCCCCGAGCGGCGCACCGCCGCGTTGAGGAGAAAGGCCGCGAGGATCAAGCCCCAGGAGAGGCTGCCCGAGAAGGCTCCCATGTCCCCGAAGGCGATCGACCCGTTCTGAGCCCAATGGAGCACAATCCCCGCCAGGAGGAGGAGCCCGCCGAAAACGTGCACGAGAAGGTAACGGAACCCAGCTTCCACCGCACTCCGTTCGCGGCGCAGAAAAACCAACAGCACCGACGAGATCGCCAGAAGCTCCCAAAAAATGTAGAGCGAGAGGAAGTCGCCAGCGAACGTCACGCCGAGGGCACTTCCGGCGTAAACGAGGGAGGCTACATGCTGAGAGTCTTCTTTGACATGAAGCGCGTAGATCATCCCCAACAAGGCCATAATCGAGAACACGTAGGAGAAGATCAGGCTCAGGCTGTCCACCCGGCCGAACACCAGCTCTTGGCCGAGGAAGCTGACGACGCCATGGGTTCCGGGAGTCATCAGAAAGCAATCGACCACGGCCGCGGCAGGCAGGACGAGCATGGCGACGCGCTTGATCCGACCGGCGAGGAACGACAACGCCCAGGCGCCCACGATGAGGATGAGTCCCGGGTGGACCCACTCAATCGTCATAGTAATCCTCGCGGCGCATCAACCACGCTTTTCCGATGAGCTTGGACAGCACGATGATCGCGACGCAGGAGATCAACCCATAGAACGAGCCCCAGGCAGGCCAGCTCTCGAACGAGAAGTGGTGCTCGCCTCCGTGGAACACGAGCGGCAGAACGATCTCGGCCGCAGCCACCACGACTAGAAGAACGTAGAACCAGGCCTTGACCCTCACGGCATCGCCCTTCCGGCCAACTCGAGCACCGGACCGGGAAAGAGTCCCAGGAGCAGGCTAAAGGCGGCAGTAATTGCCAGCGGCGCCACCATCCAGCGGACCTCGTAGATTTCCTCGTCGCTGTTCGTGGGCTCCGGCTCGAAGTAGGCCTTGTACACGATCGGACCCAGGTAGGCCGCGCTGAGAAGCGAGCTAGAAAGCAGCACTCCCAGTATGACGAGGCTTTTGAGCTCCACCGCGCCGAGGACGAGGTACCACTTGGAGACGAAGCCGCTGGTGAGCGGAATCCCCACGATGCTCAGCGAGGCCAGCGAGAACGCCGCCATGGTCCATGGCATTCGCTTGGCCAGGCCGGAGAGCTGGCTTACCTCGGTCTTGCGAGTCGAGACGTAGATCGATCCCGCGCAAAAGAAGAGTGTGATCTTCGAGACAGCGTGGTTCGTGATATGCGCGACGCCGCCCATGACACCACTGGCGTTCAAGAGCGCAGCTCCCAGGACGATGTAGGAGAGTTGGCTCACCGTGGAGAAGGCCAGCCTGGCTTTCAGATTGTCCTGACTCAGCGCGAGCAACGAAGCGACCAGGATGGTCACCGAGGCGGCCACCAGGGCCAACTGATCGGCGCCGATCTCGCGCATGGTTTCCGAACCGAAGACGAAGAGAAAAACCCGAACGGTACAAAAGACCCCGGTCTTGACCACGGCCACCGCATGCAACAGCGCGCTCACCGGAGTGGGCGCCACCATCGCCGCCGGCAGCCAGCTGTGCAGCGGCATGAGCGCGTTCTTTGCGAATCCAAAAAGAAAGAGGGCGAAGATCACGAGAAGCAGCGTCGGGTGCTGCGCGAGCTCGTCAGCGGGCAGGATGCCGCCGGCCTGAAACTCCAGGGTCCCCGCGAAGTTGTAGGTCAGGATGATGGCCGCCAGCAGGAACACCTTAGCGGCACCCAGCAGATAGATGACGTACTTGCGGGCGCCGGCCCTGGCCTCGGCGTCTCCGTGGTGAGCCACGAGCGGATAGGTGACCAGGGTCAAGCCTTCGTAGAACAGAAACAGCGTGAAGAGGTTCGCGGAGAAGGCAACGCCGATAGTGGCCGTAAGGGAGAGAGCGAAACAGGCAAAGTAGCGGGTCTGCGCGTGCTCCTCGAGCGTCCGCATGTAGCCGATCGAGTAGGCCGAGGTCAGGATCCACAGGACCGACGCCCCCATGGCAAAGAGAAGGCCGAAGGCATCCACCCGAAACGCCAGCTCGATACCGGGGAGGAGACGGAAGAGCACGATCCCGGGCGTGCCGCCTGCCAGAACTTCCGGGACCATGCTGGCAACGAGCGCGAGCATCGCGATTCCGGCGGCGAACGACCAGAGCTCCCTCAGGTTAGGGCGACGCTCACCCGTAAAGGCGATCAAGAGCGCGCCGAGGGCGGGCGCCAGCACCGCGAGCAGGGGTATCACCGACATGCTCGACATGTCCATCTGGGAGGTATCACCATCTGAGCTCGGTAAGGTCGCCGACTCCGACCCCGGGCTTGTTCCGGTTCAAGGCGATCACGAGCCCGAGACCGACCGCCGCCTCCGCGGCGGCCACGGCGATGACGAAGAGGGCCAGAACCTGACCCCGAGGGTCGTCGAGATGCCTGCTGAAGCCGACCAGGCTGAGGTTGACCGCGTTGAGCATGATCTCGGCCGAGACGAACATCAGGATGATGTTGCGCCGGGCCAGGAAGCCGAACGCACCGATCCCGAACAGGACGGCGCTTAATCCGAGAATCGTTTCCAGAGAAACGATCATGGCGGCACCATCATGTCCCTGGCCCCCTCCTACGGGCGAGGGCGATAGCGCCGACGATGGCCGCCAGGAGCACCAGCGAGGCCATCTCGAAGGGCAGCGCGAACGGACCGAAGAGCGCCATGCCGAGGTCCTCGAGGCTTCCCGGAGGCGGGGCATCCATGGCCACCGCCGCGGCCGCCGCCACCGGCGTAGCCGCCGCGGCAGTGCCGACTTCAAAGAGGTCCATGTCCGTACGGGCGAGCCAGGCCAATGCTGCGAAGGAGAGCCCCACGAAAGCGGCGAACGGCCAGTGCCGTTCGAAGCGCGGCCGAGCCTCCTCATCCGGTAGGTCGAGCAGCATCACCACGAAGAGATAGAAGATCAGGATGGCGCCGGCGTAGACGATGACCTGCACGGCTGCCAGGAACTCAGCGTCCAAGAGCAGGAACATGCCCGCCATGTGGAGGAAGAGCGCCAGCACCCAGAGCATGCTGTGGACCGGGTTCTTGCGGGTGACAGCCAGCAGCGCGCTCGCGACGCTGGCGGCCGCCATGTAGTAGAAAACTGCCTGTGCGATAAGCAAAACGCCTCAACCGGAGTGACGACAATGCCTCGCGCAGGCGCGGCCGCCCAAACTCCCCTCCTCTTTCCGAATCTTGCCTGTGCTCGGGGGACGATATTGGGGAGCAGAGGGCTTGTCAACTGTACTGAGTGGGTCTTAGAACGGTTTCGTCATCCGAACGAATAATGACGATATGAACCAGAGCTTCGGCCACTCCGACTCAACGGTCATCCCGCGACTTTCGTAGAGTCTGCGCGCACCCTTGTTTTTTGCCGAAACGTCGAGGGTAAGTCGGACTGATCCGCTGACAACAGCACGCTCTTCGATGTAGTCGATCAAGATAGAGCCGACGCCTTCGCCGCGAAGTTCCTTATCGACAGCGATCGCCTGGAGGTAGAAGTCGCCATCGGCGATAGTGTCGATGATTCGCAGGAGGGGCGCACAGAGCGTGGTTACGACACTCATTCGCAAGTGACGGTTGCCCGCAGCCCGCTTCAGTGGCTGGTCCGAAAAACAGCGACGCTGTCTGGCCGTGAAACTAGATGCCATTCCAACGATGACTTTGTCATGTTCGGCAAATGTTACGTTTTGGTAGGAGTAGTCGTTTTCGGGTTGGATGTATGCCGCAGCGACAATGCCAGCTACCCGGCGACCGAGCATGAACCGGAAGAAGCCCTCGGCTGCTTCGTCAAGGTAGCGAGCATACACCAGACCTTCCTCGAGGATGGGTCTCGCGGATCGAAGGACTATGGCTTGCTGATCCATCATGCTCAGAACCAATCCGACAATCGACGTAGGACTCGAATCTCCACTATCTTAAGGAGACTGCTTTTCGGGATCCGTCCCGCTTCCCGTAGAAATAAGAATGGCGTAACCTCCGGTTAAACAAAACGAAACCGCGCCTGTAAAGGCGAGGAGGAGGATTACGCCATGAAGAAGCCTACTACCATATCGAAGGAGTCTGTAAGCGAGTATCGGGAGTTCGTCCAACTTCGGCTGCGTAAGCGGGTACTGGAGGCAATCGAGGTCGTGCTCGAGGAAGAAGTCGACCAAGCGCTGGGGTGTGGTAGCTACGAGCGTGCGGAAGACCGCCGTGGATATCGCAACGGAGCCGAAACCCGTCGCGTGACGACGTCGGTGGGAACTCGCGAGCTCCGGGTGCCACGAGCCCGCGTGCGAGACGAGGAAACGGGAGAAACGACAGAGTTCAGGAGCGAGCTGTTGCCCCGGTACGCGCGCCGGACTCGTGAGGTCGACGAGGCGATCTTGGGGACCTACTTGTCGGGCGCGAATAGCCGCCGGATCCGCAAAGCGCTGAAACCACTGCTCGGTGAGGGGCACCTATCGAAGAGCGCGGTGTCTCGCGTGGTTAGCCGGCTGAAGGAGCGCTTCGAGGAATGGCAGAACCGTGCTCTCAGCGAGGAGGTCTACGCGATCGTTTACCTGGACGGCTTCCACCTGAAAGTGCGGATGGCGAAACGTGTGATCAGCGTACCCGTACTGGTCGCGCTCGGGGTCGCGCCAGACGGGCAGAAACGTCTGTTGTCATTGCGTCTGGCGGTGAGCGAAGCCTCGACGCATTGGGGCTCCGTGCTGGAGGGACTCCAGGCTCGAGGACTCCGGGCTCCCAAGCTAGTGATCAGCGACGGCCACAAGGGGCTGACGAAAGCGCTGGAGAAGTGGCCGGGGTGCCGGTTGCAGCGATGTACCGAGCACAAGCGCGCCAACTTGCTCGAACATTGCCCGGCGCACGCACGCCGTGAGCTCCGGCGTGACTACAACCGGATCGTCTACGCCAAGAACGGGATCGATGCTCGCAAAGCCTATGACGAGCTCGTCGCCAAGTGGACGCCTCTCGCGCCGGCCGTCGTCCGAAGCCTAGAGGAGACCGGTAATCAGCTGCTGACCTTCTATGAATTCCCTCGTGCCATGTGGAAATCGATTCGAACGACCAATGCTCTGGAGAATCTCAACCGCGAGTTTCGACGCCGGACGAAAACCCAAGCGTCGTTCTCCAGCGAGGAGTCCGCGGTCGCTTTGCTGTTTGGGCTTATCGCCTCTGGCCAGATTCAACTACGACGCATCGACGGCTACCAACGTCTGAGCGAGGTTCTCGAACACGCGGAGGTTGCCGCCTGATCTGATACTCTGATGACGGAGTGGAGGGCGCCGTTCTTTTTCCACGGACCTCGGGACACATCCGCTTTTCGGCGGCTCTGCTTGCAGAACCTTCCGAAAGGACGAGTGGATCTCGCGGAGGATTCTTCGGAACAGCACTCGCGGTTCCCGCGGATTGACCTTCTGGATGTCCACTAGGCAAGGCACATAGTTTCCCGTGGACCGGCGCTCGATCTGATAGAGAATTGAGGTCTTGCCGATTCGGCGCTGTCCCCAGAGTGCGACCGGCTGACTGGGGCCGCTTCCATCAGAAAGCTCCTCATCGATCCGTCGGAGAATTGTCGAGCCGGCCGAAGAACATCTTCGAGTCCTTTACTCCCGCTCTTCCGAGCGACTCCACAGCCGATACACCTTGGCATGCATGGCGGCCTCCCAATCCGAGAAAACCCATAGCATGCGGCGAAGCCTCTCGTCTACCAATCCTTCGCTGACGAAGACAAGCTCGCAGCCGAGCATGAGCGCAAGCGAGCGGAGTATCTGAACCGTCGTCGATAGTGGCCGGCCGTTTCGCCCTCCTATCAGGCGCCTGCATACGACAGCAGTGAATGATCTAATCGCGTCCACACGCGATCCAACTAGAGGTTGCGCGGCAGTTTCAGGCCTTGGTCCAGGTCTACCGACAGTTATCCGGAAACAGAAGTATGGCCAAATTTGACTAATTAATCTTTTTTGTTACATATTGAGCCGCGGCTTCCGTGAGCTGCTGAAGAGGCTTAGAGACACGTGTGCAGCCGATAACGCGGTTGCTCAGTACGCTGCTACGGTTCCCGTCCGCTTTGGCCGAGACGCTAAATCGCCTTCCGAGAAAAAAGCATGGCCGACGACAGCCGAATTCAAAAGTTCCGGGAGTTCCTTGCCAAGGACCCACGGGATCCGATGCTTCATTACGGGCTTGGAAACGAGCTCTCAAAAAGCGGCCGCTTCGCGGACGCCGTCGAGAGCTTTGAAGAGGCCATCCGCGTCAACCCCAAATACACTGCGGCATACCGTCAGTTGGGCAAATCCTTGGAGAAGTTGGGCCGCAAGGACGAGGCCCAACGTGCCTATGAAGATGGTATCGCCTTGGGTCTCGAGACCGGAGATTTGCAGACCGTGAAAGAAATGAAGGTTTTCCTGAAGCGCCTCGGAGCGGATTCCGAGGCGTGAAAAGGCGAATCGAGCTCCGTGGGTAGTCGTAGAGAGTCCTGCGAGGTAGAACGCTTGGGATTTATTGGTTACGCGGCCCGCATGACGCAAACGCGCAAGTAACGTTACCGCGGCTTCAATCGACTTCCGTTCTCGAATCCAACGCCGAACCGCACCAGCTCAACGCCCGGCGCGCCAATTCGGCGGACCGAGATCACGGTTCAGTAAGAGGAAGACAGCTGCCCCCTTCGTCTTCCCACCGTACCAAGGCCGAGCGTAGGTCAGAGGCGTCTTTCGCTTCCTGCTCGTACGCGGGCTCCGCCGTGCTTTTGCGTTCGTGCTTTGGAGGGCGTTTCTGCGCCTGCCCGGAGCTCGGTGTCGTTCGCTCTAGCATAAACTTCCGCCTATCCTACATCAGCGCCTTTCTGAGGGCCGGCTTGCCTATGGCTCATCATTATTAATCCGGACGGACCCGTAGTCACGCTGTGTCTCATCAAAACGCGTCCGCCCACGAAATCAGGTGCTTCGGCCATGAAATGGCGGAAGCACCGACGATACGGCGGGCGATTCGGCGCGTGCTAGCATGTCGTAATGCGCTCCCTTTCGGAATCGACGGCTCTGGACGAGCTCGTTTTCGACAACCGTTTCACCCGGGAGCTCCCGGCCGATCCCGACGAGACGAATCGACCGCGCCAAGTCTTGGGCGCGTGCTTTTCCCGTGTTTGGCCCGCAAAAGTCCGTGCTCCGAAGCTGGTCGCTTTCGCCTCGGAAATGGCCGAAGAGCTCGGGCTCTCGCCCGAGACGTGCCGTTCAGAGGACTTCGTCCGGGTTTTTTCGGGGAATCGGGTGTTGGACGGAATGGACCCGCACGCGACCTGCTATGGCGGCCATCAGTTCGGCCATTGGGCGGGGCAGCTCGGTGATGGGCGTGCGATCAACCTTGGGGAACTCGCCGGTCAGGACGGGAAACATTGGACGCTCCAGCTCAAAGGGGCGGGGCCGACGCCCTACGCGCGCTCCGCGGACGGTCTGGCGGTGCTGCGCTCTTCGGTGCGCGAGTTTTTGTGTAGCGAGGCGATGTTCCATCTCGGGGTTCCTACAACTCGGGCTCTGAGTCTCGTGCTCACCGGCGAAGAGGTCGTGCGGGACATGTTCTACGACGGCCATCCCGCGCCGGAGCCCGGGGCCATCGTCTGCAGGGTCGCGCCCTCGTTCACCCGTTTCGGGAGCTTCGAGATCTTCGCCTCCCGGGGCGAGATCGACGTCTTGCGACAGCTTGCCGACTACACGATTCGGAACGACTTCCCGCACTTGGGCGCGCCCTCGAAAGAGAGCTATTTGGCGTGGTTTGAGGAGGTTTGCCGAAAGACGGCAGAGCTCATCGTGCATTGGATGCGCGTGGGCTTCGTCCACGGCGTGATGAATACCGACAACATGTCGGTCCTCGGCCTGACCATCGACTATGGGCCTTACGGTTGGCTCGATCATTTCGATCCCGATTGGACGCCGAACACCACCGATGCCGCGGGCGGCCGCTACCGTTTCGGCCACCAATCGCAGATCGCCCTCTGGAACCTCGTCCAGCTCGCCAACACCATCCATCCTCTCGTCGAGGATGTCCCCGCGCTTCAGGCCGCGCTCGAGGTCTATCCGAAGACGTTCGAGAAGGAGTGGACGGAGATGATGGCAAGCAAGCTCGGGTTCGAGTCCTACCAAGGGGAGTCCGACAGCGAGTCTTTCACCGAGCTACAGACGCTCTTGCGTCTCGTCGAAACGGACATGACCATCTTCTATCGCCGCTTGGTCCTGGTCGCGGCGAACGCATCAGACCCGGATGACGACGTGCGTGACGATATCATACTGGAACCTTTGATGGATGCCTTCTACGCGCCCGATGCGCTGACGGTGGAGGACCGGCGTCGTTGGGGTCGCTGGCTTCGAGCCTATCGCGCCCGGCTACGCGAGGACGGCGTTTGTGGCGCTGTTCGTCGGGAGCGCATGGACGCCGTGAATCCCAAATATGTGTTCAGGAACTACATGGCCCAGCTCGCCACCGACCAAGCCGAGACGGGAGACTTCTCGCTCGTCGAAGAGTTGCTCGATGTGCTGCGCCACCCTTATGACGAACAGCCGGGAAAAGAAGAGCACGCCCAAAAGCGCCCCGACTGGGCTCGGAATCGCCCAGGCTGCTCGATGCTCTCTTGTAGCTCCTGAGTTTCCTCGAAAATCATGGCCTTCCCTTGGACCCGAAACACTCACTCAGAGTCAATCTGCTGTCTCGAGTCCGTCCACGCCCTGTGTCAGGGCAGTCGTGGGTACGGCCAACTCAAGTAGGCGACGTCTACGGTTCCCGATCGCTGCCCTTCGGTGAGGGCAGCACGCGTCGCTGTCATCGGTCATCAGTGGACGCCGTAAAAGGCGTCGGTCTTGGCGACCATGATGAAATCGTTGCGGTGTAGGCCTCGTATCTTGTGGGTCCACCAAGAGACCGTGACGCGACCCCACTCGGTGAGGATCGCTGGATGGTGACCCTCGCTTTCAGCCAGCTCGCCGACCTTGTGCGTAAACGCCAGCGCTTCGGCAAAGTTCTTGAAGCTGAAGACGCGATTGAGGCGCGGGATGTCCTCCTCAGTCAGGACCTGCCACTCCGGGGTTTCGGGCTTCAGCTGCGCGATCTCGGAGTCGTCGAGCCTTGGCGCGTCGCTTCGGCAGGCGACGCACTTTTCCTGATTCAACGTATCCATGAATTCCTAGGATATCTCGACTTCGACGTCGTCCCATTCGACTCGCACGTTGTAGGATGTCACTTCCGTTTGCGCGGGTGGCGTCAGGTTCTTGCCCGTGCAGACATCGAAGTTGGCTCCGTGCCACGGACAGGTCACCGTGCTGCCCTCGAGTGATCCCTCGGACAGAGGGCCTCCACGGTGCGTGCAGGTGTCCGCGATCGCGTAGCAGGTCCCATCTACGTTGAAAAGAGCAATCTTGTTTCCGGCGACCTCGATGGCCATACCCTGCCCGGGGGCAAGGTTCTTCGTCTCTGTGACCTTGTGAAAGGTTCCCATCGCGATAAGTCCTGCCTGACACGAGGACTGTAACGGCGCCTGCCCAGATAACTCAAGCGCAGGGTCGACGCGCTCATGTATCATGAACGCAAGAAAGTGGATCCGCTGGTGTTGGACCGCCGTCGTGGAGACGAAAAGCTCCGGTCCACGTTTCCGGCGCTAGTGAGGCCGTTCGCTACTGGCCGCAATGGCGCGGGCCCTTGGGCACCGGCGTCGCCCCCCACGCCGATCCTCCAGTGGAATGGAGCGAGGAGAAGAACATCCGTTGGAAGATCGCGCTTCCAGGCAGCGGGCATTCGGCGCCAGTCGTCTGGGGCGATCGGGTTTTCCTCACGGCGGCCGTACCCTCCGGCAAGCCCCCGCCGGTCGCCGTCCCGGCGCGCACGGCGATCTGCCGGTGGTGCGTCGCGAATCCTTCGCAGTGCTCGCCGTCGACCGCCGGGACGGCACGATCCTCTGGCAGAAGACGGTGCGAGAAGCCATTCCGAACGAAGGCATTCACTACACCGGGAGCTATGCTTCGAGCTCTCCTGTCGTTGACGGGGAGCATCTCTTTGCCTTCTTCGGCTCGTACGGCGTCCACGGCGATACTCTGATCGTCAACTGGGATCACGAAGGCCCGTCGTTTCTCGTCGCCTTCGACAAGCGAACCGGCAGGGAGCGCTTCAAGGTCGCGCGCGACGAGCCCACGTCGTGGGCCACCCCCGTCGTGGTGGAGCACCGCGGAAAACACCAGGTCATCGTGAGCGGCACGAACCGGGTGCGTGGCTACGACCTGGCGAGCGGTAGGGTCATCTGGGAATGCGGCGGCCTTTCGGCCAACGTCGTCGCCTCGCCGGTGGCGGCGCAGGGTATGGTTTACGCCGGCAGCAGTTACGACACGCGGAACCTACTGGCCATCCGTCTCGAAGGCGCCAAGGGCGACATTACCGGGACCGACCGGGTCGCCTGGACCCGACATCGAGGCCCACCCTACGTGCCGTCACCCTTGCTCTACGAAGACGCGTTGTATTTCATCTATCACTACCAAGGCATCCTGACACGCTTGCACGCAACGACCGGCGAAGAGCGCCCAGGGCCCGTGCGGCTCCGCGGCCTCGCCAACATCTATGCCTCGCCGGTGGGCGCCGCGGGACGCGTTTACATCACCGACCTCGACGGCGCGACACTGGTCATCACCCACGAGGATAATCCCAAGGCGTTGGCACTCAACCTTCTCGAGGACCGCTTCAGCGCTTCCGCCGCCATCGCCGGCAACGAGCTGTTCTTGCGCGGGGAGCAGTATCTCTACAGTATCGCGGAATCAAATTGAGCTGGTGACTGACATCCACCGATGTTCGGGTATGGTGATCCACGCACGTTCGGGCTGGTTGTACCAGAGCGTCGGAAGGCCGCTTATGCCCCAGATGAACTTTTTCGCTCGCCGTGTCGACGAGGCAAACAGAGATATGCGATCTCAGCCTTTCCGCGCCGGTACGTGACTTGAAGCTGTGGTTCTTTCATTTGTGGGTCTACGCGGATTCGTGTGGGTAAGTCCTGACGGAAAAACAGTGTAACTCATTGTGTGGAAAAGGTATCGAGTACTTCATCAGGTGCTGAAAAGTGGTCCATTTTTAGGATAGGCTAACCGAGTGAAAAATTCCCAGTCGATCCGCTCGCTGTTTGCGCTGCCAGGTTTCGTGGTGTGCCGGATTGAAGGGTCTATTCGGTGACCGACACGCCCGCGTCATCCAGCTCAAGAGGCGAAAAAAACAGCTGTGTGCTCTTACTGTGGGCAACGGTGCCGGGGGCGCTATGACAAGCAAGTGTGCCGGGTCCGCGACCTGTCGTTGGCAGGCTGGCGGATCTATTTGGAATACGAGCGTTGGCGCGTCAACTGTCCTGGGTGCGGCGGTGTGCATGTAGAACACCTGGACTGGCTGGCGAACAACTCGCGCTACACCTAGCGTTTTGCGACGCATGTGGGCAAGCTGTGCCGGGATATGCCGAACAAGGCGGTGGCCGAGATGGAACGTCTGCGCCTCCTAGTTGAAGGGGTCAACAACAAAATCCGTGTGCTGCAACGACGCGCCTACGGCTATCGCGACGAGGAATATCTCAAGCTGAAGATCGTGGCGGCATTCCTTCCGCCATTACCCAGAAATGCCGTCTTCAACCCACACGAATCCGCGTAGACCCATTAATGATTTCCCAGTCCTGCCCCCGATGCTTGGTAGCAAGGAGAGCCCCACGAAAGCAGCGAACGGCCAGTGCCGTTCGAAGCGCGGCCGAGCCTCCTCATCCGGTAGGTCGAGCAGCATCACCACGAAGAGATAGAAGATCAGGATGGCGCCGGCGTAGACGATGACCTGCACGGCTGCCAGGAACTCAGCGTCCAAGAGCAGGAACATGCCCGCCATGTGGAGGAAGAGCGCCAGCACCCAGAGCATGCTGTGGACCGGGTTCTTGCGGGTGACAGCCAGCAGCGCGCTCGCGACGCTGGCGGCCGCCATGTAGTAGAAAACTGCCTGTGCGATAAGCAAAACGCCTCAACCGGAGTGACGACAATGCCTCGCGCAGGCGCGGCCGCCCAAACTCCCCTCCTCTTTCCGAATCTTGCCTGTGCCCGGGGGACGATATTGGGGAGCAGAGGGCTTGTCAACTTGTACTTCTCCGTCCATCACTGGCTCCGCACCTGGAACACGCCCGAGCTCGCCGCACGCACGACCATCGAGTGGTCGTCTCGCCTGACCTCCTGCTGAAGGCGTTCGAGCACGTCTGCGTGGAGCTTGCGCGCGGCGAGGTGGGCGAACTCGTGCCAGAGGACTTCTTCGAGAAGACCGTTCGGGGCTTCGTTCAGGAAAGTCGCCAGGCGGATGAGGCGGCGCTCGGGATAGCAGCGATCGAGGCTATACGACCCTAGTAGAACTGCGCGGCACGCGAGCGCCCCAGAGGAGACCCTCGGTGCTCAAGTCTTCATCCACGTCAGGCCAGAGAATGCCGAACCCCCCTCCGGAGATCCGCCAATTGTTCCGTTGTTCCGCCGTGGCATGAAGAAGCCGTGGGTACCAGGCTACCGGCACCGAGATCGTACGACCATCGATCAAGTCCACGATCAGCAGGTCATCGGTAAACCGAACGTCCTTTACTTTTTCCCCGGGCTTAGGTTCCGAAATACTCATTCCACGCCTCGACAAGGCTTGCCTTGTTCTCCCGAACGATCTCTTCAATCTTACTCAATTCTCTGGCACTGAAGCCAAAATTGCGAGCCAGTGCCACAGGGTTCAACCAGAATTTAGCCGATTTCTCGTCTCTGTCCACGTGCACATGGGGAGGCTCACCCAGTTCATGACTGTGCCAGTAGAATCGGTATGGGCCACTCCTCAGCACCGTCGGCACGCTTCACCTCTCAGACTCTGAAGATACGTAGACTACCCGCATCACTCCGACCGCCTTCGTCCATATAGGACGAATTCCTCATTGAAAGACCTCCCTCGCACCTCAAGTACGGACAGCCATCAGCGAGCCAACGGTCTCAGAGTTGAGGCAGGTTTTCGAGATGATCGCCGAAGAGTATCGGGAAACGGGCCAATCACTTCCCGAGGACAGCACCGAAATCATGAATGCCTAGCGCCACTGCCCGGCAATTTCGGAAAGTGGCGCGGAAGCTTGAGTTCGAGAGATCTTGCCAGGCCGGCAGCCACGAATGTTGCACCCGTCCGGACGGGCCGCGCGGTTACAATCCCCATCCACGGCGGTAAAGATATCGGACCGCCGCTCTTTTACAAGATCCTGCGCAGCTCGACGTTTCGCTCGAGGAGTTCCCGGAGCTTAGCTAGCTGGGCGTCGGGAAGACCTTTCACCCGAAGGCCTACATTTTCCACGGTCCCGCCTACGTCGGGAGCTCGAACCTGGGCCGCTCCGCGCTCACCGAAGGCATCGAATGGAACTACCGCATCGTCTCCGGATCGAGCCCGGCGCACCGTTCCCGAACCCCAATTAGTCCAGGTCCTTACAACGAGATAACGACGCTTCCGAGCCTCTGTTCGGTTTCCCCTCTACGATGCGCTTCGGCGACTCGTTCCATGGGATAGACTCGATCGACCGTCGATTTAATTTTGCCGTCCTCGATCATCTCCTTGAGTGCGAGGAGCTCTTCCTCCGTTTCTCCGGCAAAGGCAAAGAACGCTTTCTTGTCCGTGAACACGGATGTCACGACGGATCGCAACATGTCGCTCAGACGCGGATTTCCCATCACGTAACGTCCCTTGGGGGTCAGCGCGGCAACGCACCCAGAGTAGGAGCTTCGGGCCACCATGTCGAAGATCACGTCGTATCGTTGTCCGGATTTTGTGAAGTCTTCTTTGGTGTAGTCGAAGAAGTGGTCGGCCCCAATACGACGCAACATGTTCTGCTTGATCCCACTATCAACCGCTGTCACCTCGGCTCCCATGTCTTTGGCGATCTGAACCCCGAAGGTGCCGATGCTTCCCCCCGCACCGTTGATCAGGACTTTTTCGCCTTTCTGAACTCGTGCCATCCTCATGAAGTGTAAAGCGTTCAATCCGCCAAGAGGCACGGCCGGGGGATGTCCCGCCGGATGTTGAATTTGGGGTAGCGGCGGCTCCTTGGCCGGCCTAAGAATAGGTCTGCCAAACCAACCGTCTCCAGAGGGGGACAAGGAGCCACCATGCCAAGGAAATCAAAGAAGCCAGTAAGAAAGCAAACGCACTCGCCTACGGGCAAGGTAGTTGGCCAAGTCGGTCAGATACTGCTACCGATGATAGCTGGGATCGCGGCCACGAAGGCGGACCTGACGGAATGGGTGTACGAGCAAGGACTGACCGCATTGCACCTACTCCTGAGAGAGGACGCGGAGAAGATCGCGGGGCCGAAGGGCAAGCACGAGAAGGAGCGAACTCATAACCACTGGGGGAGCACGGATGGGGAGCTGAGCTTCGGCGGTCGTCGAATCCAAGTGTCGCGACCTCGAGTTCGTTCGAAGTCGGGCGAGGAGGCGTCGCTTCCACACTTCGAAGCCTTCCGCGAAGAAGACCCGCTTCCGGAGCGAGTGCTGAACCAGATCTTGGTGGGGGTATCGACCCGAAATTACGAATCGAGTCTGGACAAACCCTCGGCGAAGTTGAAGTCTCGTGGCACGAGCAAGAGTGCCGCCAGCCGTCACCTCGTGAGCCAGACGACTAAGAAGCTCGAGGAATACCTATCTCGGAGGCTAGAGGAGTTCGAGCTTGCGGCACTAATGATGGATGGCCTTGAGGTGGCCGGACAGACCGTCGTCGTAACTCTCGGTATCACAATAGATGGAACGAAGGTGCCCTTGGGTATATGGCTGGGCTCGACGGAGAACTCTCGGGTGTGCACCGCGATGTTGCAGAACCTTCTCGAGCTGGGATTGCGGGTCGACGAATCGATTCTCTGCGTAGTGGACGGAGGCAAAGGGATCCGCAAAGCACTCGTCGACGTTTTGGGGGATCTCGCGGTTATCCAAAGATGCCAGCTCCACAAACTCCGAAATCTACGCTCGTACCTTCCCAAGTCCCGTCACGCCTACGTGCTCCAGACAATGAAGGAAGCGTACAAATGCAAGAGTGCCGACAAGGCGCGCAAGCGACTTCAGGCATTGGTGTCGTGGCTCGAGCGAAACGGCTACGACGAAGCTGCCGGAAGCCTTCGAGAAGGGATGGAAGAGACCCTCACGGTTGTGAAGCTCGCTCTACCCGAGTTACTTCGCAAATCTCTGGCCACGACAAACGCCATCGAGAATCTCAACGGCACCATCCGCAGAGTCTCGAGAAACGTCAAGCGGTGGAAGAGTCCTTCCATGATTCGCCGATGGACCGCTCTCGGCGTCGTCACGGCGGAGAAAAAGTTTCACCGTATCAAAGGCTATCGCCATATGGGCGCTCTCGTTCACGCGCTTAGGGCCGCCGACAAAATAACTGTCTAGTTTTGAGAACACTCTTCCTGTTTCAGGTCGTGATCGCGATATCGTCTGGCATCACGAGAGCCTGGCAAGCTCCCTAGAAACGGAACATTTGTAGGTCTTCAGCAACCAGCGCGTGTTTGACAAACGGTCCTCATTGTAGGAGGATTACGCCTATCAAGGAGCACTTCTCCTATTATGAGACCTACGAGCTATCAGTCTGAAGATCTCGACCGCCTGTTGAGGAAGCACAAAATAGCTACCCTCGATGATTTGAAGGCAGTGTTGGGTACCGATGTGGACTCGACCGTCTTCCGAAAGCTCAATGAGTTGGCGTATCGGACAAGCTACTCCCACCGTGGTAGCTACTACACGTTGGACGAGATCGCCCAGTTCGATCGAAAAGGTCTTTGGTCGTTGCGCTCAGTGTGGTTCTCGAAGTACGGGACGTTGCTTGCGACGGTAAAAGCGTTGGTCGCGGCCTGTGAGGCAGGCTACTACGTCGACGAGCTCGAGGACGTGGTGCAGGTTGACGTCAAGGCTCCTCTGTTGAAACTGGTCCGAGAGAAAAGATTGGCGCGCGAGCAGGTGTTCGGCCGATATCTGTATCTGGCCACCGATGTGAGCACGCGCAAGCAACAGCTCTCGGCCCGCCAGGTACATGAGGCGTCACCTTCCACGTTGGGCTGGGTCGGGGGAGTCCGCGTGCTCCCCGTGGAGTTGAAGGCTGCGATCGTTCTTTTCTACAGTCTGCTCGATGAAAAGCAGCGCCGTCTCTACGCGGGAGTCGAGGCCATGAAGCTCGGTCACGGTGGCGACCAACAGATTGCCGAACTGCTCGGGATGGGTCCGAGCACGGTAGCCAGAGGTCGTAGGGAATTGCTAATGAGAGATGTTGAGCTCGACGGAGTTCGGCGAAAGGGTGGCGGACGGCGCGCCGTGCAAAAAAAACGCCAGAAGTCATCGCCAAGATCGAAGAACTCATGAAGCACGACACCGCGGGCGATCCGATGACGGGAGTGAAATGGACGCGGCGGACCACCGACAAGATTGCTTGCGAGCTAAGAAGCCTCGGTGTGAACGTCAGCAGCAAAACCGTCGGTCGACTGCTCAAACAGCTCGGCTTCTCGTTGCGGGTGAACCACAAGAAGCTGTGCGGTGCCACGTCCGAAGATCGCGATACCCAATTCGCGTGTATCGCCGAACTGCGCGAGCGTTTTGCCGCAGCTGGTCATCCCATCATCAGCGTAGACACGAAGAAACGGGAGCTGGTGGGATTATTCAAAAACGGCGGGCAGGCCTGGAACCGCGAGCCGACTCTCGTCAAAGACCATGACTTCCGTTCCGAATCGAACGGCATCGCAATCCCCTACGGCGTCTACGATCTGCTCGCGAACCGCGGGACAGTGTTCATTGGTACCTCGTACAACACCCCGGACTTCGCCGTGAATGCCATCGAGAAGTGGTGGCGAACGGAAGGACGGCGACGCTATCCTGCAGCCCGTGACCTCGCGATATTGGCAGACGCCGGGGGCAGCAATGGCTATCGGTGTCGGGGTTGGAAGCACGGGCTTCAAACGCGGATTTGCAATCGCCACGACATCGCTATCACCATAGCCCACTATCCGTCCGGTACATCCAAGTGGAATCCAGTGGAGCACCGTCTGTTCAGCGAGGTCAGCAAGAACTGGGCGGGCAGGCCTCTCGACAGCTACGAAACCATCCTCAAATACATCCGCACGACCACCACCTCTTCCGGTTTGCGAGTACGCGCACACCTTATCCGGCGTCGTTATCCGAAGGGCGTCAAAATCACTGACGAGCGGATGCAGGCGCTTTCCGTTACAAAGGACCAGACTCTACCCAAATGGAACTACACCATCCGACCGTCTTGAAAACGGGAACTTATTTTGTCGCCGGCCCTAAGAGTATTCACAGGTGCCGCCGCTACCCGACCAAATTCAACAGCGGCCGGGACATCCCCCACGGCCGCTGCCTCTTCGAAACTCATGTTTGACGGTTTCGGTGAAATCGTGTACTCGGCTGGCAGGCACATGTATTCACCGTAGGCGCCCATTCGAAGTCCGGTGGAGCCGAAAACCTGATCTCCTACCGCGAGCGTCGACACGTCTTTGCCCACAGCTTCGACGTCTCCCGAGAAGTAACATCCCAAGACCTGTCGCCTAGGTCTCGTGATCCCGAGGGCAAGCCGCAGGGGCAACCAAAACCACTTGACGGGAAAACGGAAGCTTCGGAGCTCGCAGTCGGACTTGGTCACCTCTGTGGCGCGTACTCGAATCAGCACCTCCGCATCGTTCGGAGTCTGCTTTGCGATTTCTTCAAGCCGTAGAACGTCGGCCGACCCGTACTCCCTATAGACGATTGCTTTCATGATTCTTGGCTCATCGAAACTACTGCTGCTGAGGCGTCGCCACTGAGATCACGACCTTTCCCTTGTGCCGTCCAGAACCGAACAACTGAATGGCTTGCGACACATCGCGGAGATCGTAGGGCCCGTCCAACACGCATTCGAGCTTACCGGCTCGAAATAGCTCGTTGACACGATTCAAGTCCTTGTTAGGCTTAAGGGCGACGATGCGTATCCTTTTTTTGCTGAACAGCGAGATCAACGGTCCCAAGAACAGCGCCTGCAAGAGTCGATGCAGGTGTCCTCCGACGGTGACGTACGCTCCATGGGGGCGCAGCGAGCGGGCATACCTCCAGGGAGAACGGTTGGTCTTGGTGTCGAGGATCAGGTCGTACTGCTGTCCATTGTCGGTGAAGTCCTCCCGTTCATAGTCGATGACGTGATCGAAGCCGACGGATCGCATCGTGTCCAGCTTCGCTCCGCTATCAACTCCGGTCGTCTCAGCCCCCTCTGTGCCAACATCCTTGAGACAATCCGCTCCTTGAAATTAGTGTCGAGGGCGGAGGAGGATCATAGATGAGTACGTTGATTGAGAGAATGACGTCGGCGGGGTCGGAAGGAGCCCGTAGGGCGACTGGAGATCTCGCCGACCGTGGTGCTGCGGCGGGGGTCCGCGATCCCGAAGTGAGTGAGAAAGCGAAGCGCCGACGTTTCAGCGCTGAATACAAGCTGCGGATCGTTCGCGAGGCGGACGCCTGCAAGGGTGACGGTGATGTGGCGGCGCTTCTACGTCGCGAGGGACTGTACTCGTCGCATCTATCGAGTTGGCGTCGGCAACGGGACGAGATCGCCAAGGCGGGATTGACGTCGAGAAAGCGAGGTCGGAAGGCGAAGGCAGAGGCTCCACGGATCAAGGAGCTCGAGCGCGAGAACGCCCGACTCCAGCGCCGGCTGGCTCGGGTGGAAACGATGCTAGAGATCCAAAAAAAAGCCTCCGAGCTCCTGGGGATCCCCCTGAACCCGATCGACGACGACGAGAACGATTGATCGTGGCGGCCGAGGAGCTGACGGGTCGGATTGGACAAACGGCGGAAGCTTGCGAGGCGCTGGGCGTGTCTCGTTCCACGTTGTATCGTCGACGCCGACCGGTGACGTCCAAGCCGAAGCGCCGTCCTCGGCCGCAGCGAGCCCTCGACACGACCGAGCGCGAGAGGGTCCTCAGTGCATTGCATTGCGAACGGTTCGTCGACAAGGCGCCGGCCCAGGTGTGGGCCACGCTTCTGGACGAGGGAATCTACCACTGTTCGATCCGCACGATGTACCGGATTCTGTCGGAGCACGGAGAGGTGCGTGAGCGCCGGAACCAGCTGCGGCATCCGAACTATCAGAAGCCGGAGCTCGTGGCGGAAGCGCCGAACCAGGTTTGGTCGTGGGACATAACGAAGCTGCGCGGCCCGGTCAAGTGGACCTACTTTTACCTCTACGTGATTCTCGACATCTTCTCCCGGTACGTGACCGGGTGGATGTTGGCTCGGCGAGAAAGCGCCGAGCTCGCCCGTCGTCTCATCAGCGAGAGCTGCCTCAAGCAGAACATCGAAGCCGACCAGCTCACCATCCACGCAGACCGCGGCAGCTCGATGCGAAGCAAGTCCGTCGCCTTGCTCCTGGCCGACCTCGGCATAACCAAGACGCACTCGCGGCCGTACGTCTCGAACGATAATCCCTACTCCGAGTCCCAGTTCAAGACGATGAAGTATTGCCCTGAATTCCCAAGCCGCTTTGGCTGTCTGGAAGACGGCCGCCTGTTCTGCGGCGGTTTCTTCGACTACTACAACAACGCGCACCGGCACTCGGGACTGGGGCTCATGACGCCGGCCGCCGTTCACTACGGTCGCGCCGACGAGCTCAACGCCGCCCGGCGCCAGGTCCTTCTCGAAGCTCATCGGGCTCACCCCGAGCGCTTCGTGCACGGAACACCTCAACCTCCGGTTTTGCCTCGTCAGGTCTGGATCAACCCGCCGCCCGAGAAAACGACGCCACAGGAGGCCCTAGGAGCCACTTTCTCGGGGCGCCCCATACCTGAGCTACCCCCGGATTCAAGCTATCCGGACGCGATCGCGTCGGAACCCAATCGCGACCGCACCGCGCTCACGCCCCGTCCTTCACTGATCGAGGCTCACTAAATGCAGCCTGCGGGTGTCTCAAAGTCGTTGACACGTTCCGGCCCCGTACAATTTGGCGAGTTGGACACCTAGGGTGCCGACGCCTCCCCCCGCTCCGTTGATGAGCAGCTTCTGGCCCTCCTTAATCTGTCCGCGATCGATGAGGCCCTGCATCGCCAACATCGAGGCATGCGGAAGGGATGTCGCTTCCTCGAAGGTCATCTCGGGGGGTTTTAGTGCCAACGCGTCCTCGTGCGCGCAAACGTATTCCGCAAAGCCGCCAAAACCGGATTCGGAAATGTCTCCGTACACGTCGTCGCCAGGCTGAAACCTCTTTACGTTCTTGCCCACGGCTTCGATGCGCCCTGACACTTCGGCTCCGAGGATCTCGACCTTCGGCTTGAAAATGCCAAAGATTAGGCGCAATCCGAGGGGACTCCCCCTCATGAACTGCCAATCCCAGTCGTTGATGGCCGTTGCGTGAACTTTCAGCAAGACCTCGTCGTCCTTTGGACTGGGTTTTTCGACCTCTTTGAGTTGAAGGACATCGGTCGATCCAAATCTCGTGAGTACCACCGCTTTCATGGGTTTGATAGAACTCTCACTGGATCCCAGGCGAGTCAATGGTGGAAGTGTCTGGAAGGATAGGAATTCTCACAGCCTGCCCGGAGCGCTGCACTACGATTTCTCTAGGTTGAACGACGTGACGTCACCTCATTCAGCAACGGTGACCTTAGCAAAGGGTCCGGAGCAGGACAAGGCGTTGAGGTCGGAGGGAGTTAAAGTGACCCCCGGCAAAGCCGGGGGCCTATTCATAAGAGCCCCTCGAAGGGGCTGTTCATGAGCCCCCTAAAGGGGTCGATCTTGCTCCCCAACTACGAGCCCGACCAGTCCATATTCAGCTGGTCCAGACGTTGGTCCTCCTGCTCTTGGTCACGAATGTACTTGCGGACCATCTCTTCGTCCAAGCCTACGGTCGACACGAAGTAACCGCGTGCCCAGAAGCTTTCGCCGGTGAAGTTGCGTCTGCGTCCGCGGAAGTTCCGTGCCACCGAGATCGCACTCTTGCCTTTGATGAACCCCACCACGTTCAACACCGCAAACTTCGGTGGGATGCTGATGCACATGTGGACGTGGTCCGACATCAAGTGGCCCTCCAGAATCCGGGCCTCTTTTTGTTTCGCCAGCTCGTGGAGAATCTTTCCCAGATGCGTTCTGATTGCACCATACATCTTCTTCCTTCGGTACTTCGGGATGAACACAACGTGATATTTGCAGTCCCATCGTGTGTGGGATAGGCTCTTGTATTCTTTCACCTTGGTAGTCCTCCTTGTTTGGAAGTTCGCGCTTTCCAAGGAGGACTTTCTTTCCTACTTCCTTACACGGTCAAACCTCTGGGAGTCACCCCGGCAGAGCCGGGGGTTTACCTCAATGAATTAATGGCGGAAGACACAGGCGTGCGCTTGCGTTGCCCAATACCCTCGACGACGCCGCTATCCTAGACGTCACCGAGCGTGCGACGAAACGCTTTCAGAACCCGTTCATTGATGTGGTATGGATTCTCTTCATGGATAGCGCGCGCCACTCGCAAAGCTCTTACCTTACTGAGAGCTCCGCGCCGAACCCGAATCCTCGCCTTGCGGCACTCGCGGAGAAGAGCACGGTCATTGGTAAGACAACTCCACGAACGCTCCCGACAAACGAGAAAGCAGACCCAGTCTTCGAAAGATAACGGACCCGACTTGGCGCCCGCTTCAACGAGCACAGTGGTCTCGACGTCGATCACCTCGATGCCATGTCTTTTGCACTCGCGCTCCGAAAGATCCTCGACTGTCGCTAGAGTCTGTTTGAGGACGTGAACCTTACCAATGTGCTTCGAAGCGAGCGCAAGAATCTTCAGATCGCTCGCCACATAGTCGATGAGCACGTCAGCGTCCGCGTCCGCGAGTAGAAACTCGCGCGCCTCCGGCAACTATCGACCCCAAGAAGTCGAACGCGCTCGCATTTCTTTGTGGGAGATCCTTAGAATCTCGGCACCGCGGCCAAGCGAGATGACGCCTTTTTCGAGTCCTGCCCGCACGAGCCGAGAGAGACGATCCTGAAGGAAGTCGGTTTCCGACAACCCGTCGGGCTCACCCGAGCGACTCCAATCCAAGCGGAACTCTCCCTGCTGTAGTTTCTTGGGCTCATCGACTTTGCGCAGCCGAGTGCCAAAGTGCTTCCGGTGTTGAGACTGGAACTCTTTCCACACCGCTTTACCTTCCCGCCCGGATTCCACGAGACGGTGCAGGACAGTCTTGTAGCTGACGCGAAACATACGCTTCACTTTCAGCACCCGCAGAAGTAGAGGCTGCCCGCGGGTCTGCTCCCACTCCGACGCAAACCCCGCCTCAGGCATGAGGAAATAGCTGGCAAAGCGGTCGGCCTCACGCTCTTCGTGCTCTTGTTCCTCGACCCCACCGCGTTCGTACGCGTCTTGATGGAGAAGAACATGGCCGAGCTCGTGAGCGCTGGTAAAGATCCAACGCTCGACCGAGATGCGGTCCCAGGTGTTGACGACGACTGCCGGCCCTCGCCCATTCGGCGCAACACTGAGACCAAAAAAGGCGTCGGTCTTCTTGTCCAGCAGGAGAATTTTGACACCGTTGTCCTCCAGGAGGCCACAAACATCGCGCACCGCTTCCTTCTCATCGAGTCCCAGAACGCGGCGCGCCTCGTTTGCCGACCGCTCGGGTGAGAGCCGTCGACCGACCAACGTTTGGAGTGCAAACGGTTCGATGGCTCCGAGTGTTTTCTCGAGCCAACTGTACGCGCTCAACCATGACGAGACCTCAGCAAGAATCTGCTCCCGAGTGTTGACACGCTTTTTCGCTCGGAACCGCACGCCCTTGAGCGGCGCGACCGAGGTGACCAGCTCCCGTAGGGGGACGCTCAGCGCCTTGGCTAGACGGCCAACAGTCGCAGAACGCGGCTCGACCTCGCCTCGCTCGATCTTACCCAGCGCCAGTCGAGACAAGTCTGCTCTTTGCGCGAGCTGCGCTTGAGTCAGCCCCCGTTCGGCACGCAGCCTGGCCAGGTTGCTCAAGATGACAGATAACTCAGGCATTAAACGTATACTATTCTTTATTACAAATAATGTCAATAAGTATTCTTCTGAGTATGTGTTCGCATTTTGCGATCTCGAGCATTGTGAGGCTTCAGCCCGTTGCCTTGCGCGATCTCGCCGTCGAAGAACGACATCGCAGCGCCCGAGTCCAGGGCGGCCACTGGGTCACGCAGTTGGCGCGTCCTCATCCACCTCGCCGGCCGTATCAGTGAAGGTGCCCACTGCGTTGTCAGCGAGCTTCGCCAGAAACGCCGCGCGCGGGATGCCCGCCAACTTGGCCGCAGCGCTCGACGAAAGACGCCCTAACTCATAAAGCTTCACCGCAGCCGCCAAAAGAATCTTCGCGCGAAACTCCTCTGGCGTCGTTTTCGAGGCCACCAGGGCTTCATACGGTACTGAGAACCTGTTCTGCTCATTTCGACTCCTCTCATCTAGGTAAACTGCGCCCGAGGTCATCACCGATCGCAGAAACCCGCTAGTCGGGACGGGCGCTCGGAGGTCCAAGCGATTCATACCTCCATGTAAGACGAATTTCGCCATTGGAAACCTCCCTCAGGAAGCCCGTTTTAAGACCGTCGATCTACTACTCCTACACTCAGCGACCGGTCTACACGACGAGCCTCGTGCTGAGGACCGAGGTGGACTCCGCACACATCGTGTCCGGTGCTCGCTCCGCCGTCGCGGCGATCGACCCCAATCAGGCGCTTTTCTCGATCGAGACCATGGAGCAGGCGCTGGCGGTGGAAGTCTCGCAAGAGCGCACACTCAGCCGTTTGGTCGGGCTCGCGGTTCCCGTGGCCGTTCTCTTGGCCGCGGCGGGCCTCTACGGGGTGCTCGCCGGTACGACGACCCGGCGTACCCGAGAAATCGGTATCCGCATGGCCATGGGAGCGAACAGGCGAGACGTGTTGGCGCTAGTGCCAGAGATCTTAAGTTTCGCCCTTTATTCTATTCGCTGCGACAAGAAGTCTTGAAAGTGGAACGGGAAGTCACGGACAAGCATCTCGGTGAGTTCTTGAATGTTGCCGACGTAAGGCGTGCGTTCCCAGCGGCCGCGATGGTTTGGAAAGCTGAGGGCCCAAAGATTGCTGGACTTCGTTTTGCGGCTGAGTCGGGCGTGCAGCCAGGGGTCGTCGGGTTTACCGCTGAAGATAGTGAGGGACTGCCCCCGTTTCTTGACGCGGAGGTGGTCGAAGCCGCGGTAGGCGTTCAAGGAGCGTTGAAGATTCGCGGCGGCAGATTCGATGTCCATACACGAAGGGACGCTGCGGAAGCTGGAGCGCTACGCAGCAGTGGAAGTTGATTGTAGCGGGTATCCCTTGAATGTCCAGCGGAAGGGATGAGCTTCGTGGTGGTTCCAATGGCGAATGAATCGGCGCAAAGCACCTTCCAACTCACGGGCGGAGTTGAACACGCCGTATCGGAGCACGCGTTTTTGAACAATGCCGAAGAATATCTCGACTTGGTTGACCCAGGACGCGTGAATAGGAGTGTAGAAGAAGCGAAACCTATTACCGTGACGCCGATTGAATTGGTTCCATCGTTGGTGTTTGCCATCACGATGAATGTTGAGATTGTCCCAGATGACATAGATCTTCTTTCTTGGGTACCGGCGCGCTACGGCCTCCATGAAATCCAGGATGTCGACGGTTTTACGCCTCTTGCGTACTTCGGAGTAAACGTCGCCCGTATGGGGATTAAATGCGGCGAAAAGAGTCCTCGTTCCATGTCGGACATACTCGCAGTCGTGTCGGCCACTGCGTCCGCGCGAAGCGAGGCGCAAGTCGTGTTTACGTCCCAATGCCTGCATTCCGCTCTTTTCGTCGATGCATAGCACCACGCCGTCTCGCGGAGGTCGAAGGTACAAGCGACAGATCCTTTTCACCTTGGGTCTGAATTCGGGGTCTGGACTGTGAAGCCACATGCGAACGCGATGAGGTCGAATCTCTGCTTCAGAGAGAATCCGAATGACCGAGGTTCGACTCATCGAGGGTCTCGAGCGTCGACGACGAAACCGCTCCAGCAGAGAATCGATGGTCCACACATCCCGAGTCCGTTCGCCGAAGTCCGACGGACGCCCACACGCCATGCTGAGCAACTCACATCGACTAAGCAATCCGATTTGAGGCGGTCGGCCCGAACGCGGTTCGTCTCTCAAAGCTTCTTTATGCCGTTTCTCCACAAAGCGATCCCGCCAGCGGCGTACCGTCTTGACGTCTACTTCCAATCGCCGTGCGGCCGCACTCACGCATGGACCCCGCTCAAGAACCAAGAGGATTCGAGCTCGAAGAACTTCACGATACGGGCGGCCGTATTGCCCAGCAATCTCCAACAGCTGTTTTCGCTCTCTCGCAGTCAAACGTACCGGTCTTGGTCGTCGCCCTCGTCGCTCTTCCTGCATGTCCCAAATTTGATCACATCCACTCCAAAACTGCGATCAAATAATTGGGGCGAAACTTCCGGACCGCGGAACTAGTTTCAGTGGCCTCGACGCAAATCGCCCGCGAGCCACTGAAACAGGCTCGCCGCGGCGATGGCGGCGGTCTCGACGCGAAGGGTGCGCGGGCCGAGGCTGAATCGCTCGACCGATGACACGCTCGTGAGCTCGATCTCGTGCGCCGACCATCCACCTTCGGGTCCGACTATCAATGTGGGAGTTCTGTCTTCGCCGATGCGTTCGGGGGTGAGCGGGGGCGCGTCCAGGTGGGCGATCCAGACGGCATGGGGTACTTCCGAGTCAAGAAGCTCCTCGAGGCTCAGAGGAGCGGAGAGCTCGGGAATGGCGCTCCTTCCGCACTGCTTCGCGGCTTCGAGGGCCACCCGCTGCCACCGTTTCAGGCGGGCGTCGATCGCGGCCCGGGTCGACTCGCTGCGCTCTGCCACGAGCGGTCGGATGCGGGAAACGCCGAGCTCCGTGAGCTTCTGGACGACGAGCGACATGGTGTCACCCTTGGGTACCGCCACGGCAACGGAGAGACGAAGAGGCGACTCGTTCGAGCGCAGGGCTGCGCCGACCTCGATGGTAACTCGCTCCCCGCCTGTTTCGACGACGTGGCCACGATTCGCTCGACCTCGACCGTCGAAGAGCGAGACTTCGTCTCCAGGCCGGAGCCTCAGCACGTGGACCGCGTGGTGTGATTCCTCTTCGTCGAGCTCGAGGTTCGCAGTGTCGAGACGCTGTACGAAGAAGCGTCGTTCTCTCATCGTGTCACGACGAGCGCCGACCACTCGCCCGCACTCCACTCTTCCGAAACGACGTAGGGGTCTTTCAGCTGCGCCGTGAGCTCGTCGACGTCCTCGACGAGCAGTCCTGAGAGGATCGCGACATCGCTATCGAGACAGGGAAGGGCCCGAGAGAGAACCGATGCGTTCACATTGGCGACGACATCAGCCTCCAGCCGTTCGTAAGTCTCGAAGCTCGTGCATTCGACGGAGACGAGCCCACCGAGCTCGTTGAGCTCGACGTTCTTGCGAGCGCATTCTGCGGCCGCTGGGTCGGGCTCGAGTGCCATGACGGAGCGCGCGCCTAGCGCCGCCGCGGCCATCGCCAGGATCCCCGTGCCAGTGCCGATATCGAGAACGCTCACCCCTGGAGACAACCAGCGCTCCACTAGCTCGAGCGAGAGACGAGTCGTGTCGTGCAACCCCGTACCGAAGGCCTGCTCGGGATCGATCCGGAGAATCTTCCGCTCGATGTCGGGGGAGGCTTGCCACGTAGGGTGAACGAAGAACGTCTCGCCCAGGGCGAGGCCCGTGAGGCCCTTCTTCCACTCCGAAAGCCAATCCAGATCGGGAAGCTCGGGCAAGCTTCGGTACGACACCCCGGAAAAGGCGGTCTCGAGCTCGTCGGTCAGTTTTGTCAATGGAATCGAGGCGGGGAAGTAGACCTTGTGGCGGCCGTTCGCCGGGTCCTCTTCCGCTCCCGTGGAGCCGTTCTCGACGAGAAACGCCAGAGCAAGCTCGACCTCGTCCTGTGGACCCCAGAGCTCGAAGACAGCGAAGGCTCTTTTGGGCGCTTCCATCTGGGAAGCCTCTTCGCTCAACCGAAGAGCCGCTCGAAGAAGCTCTTTTCTTTCCCGCCGCGGTGCTCTCCTATCTTGGGAGGTGGCGTAATCTCCCCGAGCTCCTTGAGCAAGGCCCGCTGTTCCTTGCTGAGTTTGCGGGGCGTGACGACGTTGACTACGACGTGCTCGTCGCCGCGACCGGATCCCTGCAGACGCGGTACTCCCGTACCGCGCAGTTTGAAAATCGTTCCGGTTTGGGTTCCCTCCGGAATGCTGATCTGCTCCTTACCGTCGATGGTCGGGACCTCGACTTCGGCACCGAGCGCAGCCTGAGGGAACGTGATGGGTAGCTCGACGTAGATGTCGTCGCCGTCGCGCTTGAAGGTCTTGTGCGGCTTGACGTTCAACACGACGTAGAGGTCCCCGTTGAAGCCGCCGCGCGCAGCCGCCTCGCCTTCTCCGGCGACCCTCATGCGCGAGCCGTTGTCGACGCCGGCGGGAATCTTGAGCGTGAGCTCTCGCTCACGGGTGAGGTGGCCGGTACCGGCACAGTGCTCACAGGGATGGGGGATGATCTGACCTGCGCCTCGGCACTGGCCGCAAGGTCGCGCGACGATGAGAAAGCCTTGCTGGTGGCGGACCTGTCCGTGGCCGCCGCACGTCGGGCAAGGCATCCTGTTCGTTCCGGACTTGGCCCCCGATCCTTCACAATTTCCGCAAAGCTCGTTTCTCGGCACGAGAATGCGTGTGTCGGTACCCTTGACCGCTTCTTCGAAGGTCACCTCCAGGTCGTAGCGGAGATCGGCGCCTCGTGCCGCGCGGGTGCGACGCCCGCCCCCGAAGAAGTCTCCGAAGAGCTCTTCGAAGATGCTGCCGCCCCCGAAGATGTCGGTGAACTCACGGAAGATGTCCGTATTGAGCTGAGGTCCGCCCCTCAAACCTTCGTGTCCATAGCGGTCGTAGAGCGCTCGCTTGTCCTCGTCACCCAGCACGCCATAGGCTTCCGCGGCCTCTTTGAAGGCCTCTTCCGCCTTGGGGTCGTTCGGGTTCTTGTCGGGGTGGTATTGGACGGCGAGACGCCGGTACGCTTTCTTGACTTCCTGAGGAGTCGCGGAGCGGTCTACACCAAGAACTTCGTAGTAGTCGCGCTTCGCCGTGCTATCCAAAATCAATCTCCGAGGTCATCCCGGGCATTATAGAAGTTTTGCGGCCGTGCGAGAGCCCGGTCGCGCGGAGCGAAGGCGGCAAGTCGCGCTAGCCGCGCAACATCGCCTGACCGAGGGCCTCGGCCGTGGTTTCGAGCACCGAGAGGGCAGCCTGCACCTGCTCGAGCGAGCCTTCTTTGGCCTGGTCTGCCTGAGAAAGGGCGCTGGTGGCGTTGCTGCGCTCGTCTTCGGTGAGCTTCGCCGAGAGGAGCTCGAAGGTCTTTCTCGTGCTCTGAGTGAGTCTCTGAAGCTGGCCGACGATTTTGTCGCGCGCCTTCATTCCGTCTTCGAGTGTGATCTGATGTTGTTGCTCGGTTCGGGCCTTGTCGACCTGCGACTGCGTCAGGCCGCTCGCCGCACGGACCGTGATGTTCTGCTGGCGTCCGGTTGCTTGATCCATGGCGGTAACCTGAACGATACCGTTCACGTCGATCTCGAAGGTGACTTCGACCTGAGGCACACCCTTCGGCGCGGGGGCGACATCCGTCAGCATGAAGCGGCCGAGCGACGTATTCTCGTGGGCCATCGTGCCTTCGCCCTGGAGGACGTGGACCTCGACCTTCGTCTGGTTGTCGGTGACGGTCGTGAAGATCCGGCTCTTTTTCGTCGGGATATTGGCGTTGCGATCGATCAGAGGCGTGAAGGTACAGGTTTTCGTCTCGATGCCCAGCGTATGCGGCGTCACGTCGAGCAGGACGAGATCCGTTACCTCGCCTTGGAGGATACCGGTCTGGATGGCTGCTCCGATCGAGACGACCTCGTCCGGGTTCACGCTCCGATTGGGGTCTCTTCCGAAGAACGTCTTGATGGTATCGAAAACTTTGGGCGTGCGGGTCTGCCCGCCCACGGGGATGACGTCGTCGAGTTCCTCCGCGGCCAGACCGGCGTCCTTGAGCGCTTCTTGGCAGAGTTTGATGGTGCGCTCGAGCAGAGGCTCGATCATCTGTTCGAACTTCGTTCTGGCCAGAACCGTATTGAGGTGCTTGGGACCGCTCTGGTTCGCGGAGATGAAGGGAAGGACGATCTCGGCCTGCGCCTGGTTCGAGAGCTCGCACTTCGCCTTCTCCGCAGCCTCCTCCAGGCGCTGAAGGGCCATGCGATCACCCGTCAAGTCGATCTCGTGCTCCGTCTGAAATTCCTCCACCAGCCAGTTGATGATGAGCTGGTCGAAATCCTCACCACCAAGGTAGGTATCACCTCCGGTCGCGAGCACCTGATAGATGCCGTCGTTCATTTCCAGGATCGAGATATCGAAGGTACCTCCGCCGAGATCGTAGACTGCGACCTTTCCGGAGACGTTCTCGTTCATACCGTAGGCGAGCGAAGCCGCCGTCGGCTCGTTCAGAATGCGCTGGACCTTGAGACCGGCAATTGTGCCGGCGTCTTTGGTGGCCTGTCGCTGCGAGTCGTTGAAATAGGCGGGCACCGTGATGATCGCCTCTTCCACTTGCTCACCGAGGTAGTCTTCGGCGTCGGCCTTCAGTTTCTGCAGTACGATCGCGGCAATCTCGGGCGGGCTATAGACCTTGTCGTCGATCTGAATGTGAGCGTCGCCATTGGCGGACTCGATGATCTGATAGGGAAGCACCTTGGAGGCGGACTGGATCTCCGGAGAGTTGAACCTCCTGCCGATCAATTGCTTCACGCTATAGACGGTGTTTTGTGGGTTGTCAGAGCCTGCCGTTTGGCGATTTGTCCGACCAGCCTTTCGCCTTTGCTCGTGAAGGCGACGATCGAGGGCGTTGTCCTCGCGCCCTCCTGGTTAGGGATAACCTGAGGGGTACCCCCCTCCATCACCACAATGCAGGAATTTGTCGTTCCCAGATCGATGCCGACGACCTTGCTCAATGCCGTGCTCCTTGTTCGTGCTCGGTCCGGCCATGTTGCGCAGGCCACGCAACAGTGACCGCAGCCGAGTCCGAGATTGGCGACTGAGGTCGGGGTGTCACGGGTTAGTCCTCATGTCGAACGACCTCGTCTTCGCTCTCTTCTTCACTCTCGGGGCTATCGGGCGTTGCTCCAGCATCGGACGCCGGGTGGGCGACGCTGACCATCGAAGGCCGCAGCAAGCGGTCCTTGAATCGATATCCCTTCTGGAAAACTTCGACGACTTGCTCTTCTGGATGGTCGTCCGTTTCGACGCGGCCCACCGCTTCGTGTACGTGGGGGTCGAACGGCTGGCCTTTGGTTTCGATCTCGGAAAGGCCTTGTTTCTGCAAGACGTCTCTGAACTGCTTCTGAATGATCTCGACGCCCTCCCGCAGCTGCTCTTCTGTGCCAGTGCGGGAGGCCTGGACGGCTCGTTCCAGGTTGTCCAAGACCGGGAGCACTTCCTTCACCACGTCGAAAGCCGCGTAGCGGATGTTGTCGGCTCTCTCTCGATCCATTCGCTTGCGATAGTTCTCGAACTCGGCCTGCTTGTGTAGCAGGAGGTTTTTGAACTCCTCCGCTCGAGCTTGCATCCGGAGGAGCTCCTCGTTCGGCCCGCCCTCCAGGGGAAGATCGACCGAATCGCCACCGGCGCTTCGTTCCGTGTCACTCGACTCCGTATCACTTCCATCCTTTTGCTCGAGGCTCCCCTCCGCCGTATCGGCCACCCGCTCCTGAGCATCTCTCGTGACCTTCTCGGAGGCACCAGATTCGCTTTGTATTCGCTTACGTCGTCGTCTCGACATTTCCACTCATACTGCGTAACGCAGGCCTCGCTCAAAACGAACACACGCCTCGGTCCACCGTGCCGGCCGGGCAGTCCTGCGTTCGATCTACAAACTAGTTATTCAGCTCGCTGCCCCCCGCCTCGGTGATTGCTGCGGAGAGCGAGCAGGCGATGTAATCAACTACGGAAATATGGCGGGCATACTCCATTCGGGTGGGCCCCATGATGCCGATGGCACCGAGCTCCTGGTTACCGTTCGTGTAGCGTGCTCCGATGAGAGAGATGCCTTCCAAATCTGGAACCTGCGCCTCCGAGCCGATCACGATCTGAAGATCGACGCCCTCGAGGCAGGCGTTGAGTATCTTGACCAGCCGATGACGCTCCTCGAGCGTCGCGAAGAGCTGTTGAGCGCGCTCGATATTCCCCACGAACTCGGGTTCGCTGAGCATCCTGGAGGTTCCTTCGACGTGAAGGTCCGATGTCAGATCTTCTGAGAATGCGGCGTCGGCAATCGTCAAAGCGTTGCGCACGAGACGGTTCACTACCGCTTCGATCTCCTGCAGGCGGCGCACGAGCAGCTCGCGCGCTTCAGAAAGCGTGAAGCCCCGAAACTGGTCTTCCAGATATCGCGCGCATTGAGACAGGTCCTCTCCCGTTAGATCCTCCGGGAGCTCTACGGCCCGGTGGGTGACCTGACCGGCTACCGATACAAGGACGACAAGCAAGCGTCGTGGTGCGAGCCGGACGAAGTCGACGTGCCGGAGAACGCTGTGCCGGAAATCGGGGCCGGTCACGAACCCGACCATACCTGTCATTCGCGACAGAAGAAAGGAAGTCCTACGAACGAGCTCGGCCAGCCCGCCGTCGGCTGGTCGAATCTGCTCCTGAATCATCAGACGATCCTGCGCGCCCAATCCGTCGCCGGCCATCAAGGTCGTAACATAGAAACGATAGCCGTGGTCCGTGGGGACTCTGCCGGCAGAGGAGTGGGGTTGGTAGAGATAGCCCTGCTCTTCGAGATCCGACATGATGTTTCGGATGGTGGCCGCGGAGAGTCCCTGGGAGTTCAGCTTCGAGAGGGTCCGTGAGCCAACGGGCTCACCTGTCGTGATGAATAGGTGAACCGTCTGCTCGAGAATCTCCCGGCTGCGGCTGTCGAGTCCCGAGGAGTCCAATTCCATAGTTCCAGTCGTCGTGCCTCTGGTTCTTTACTCAAAGGCGAAAAGGCCATCTCTGACCTTGTTATCGCTCTAAATGATTTTTACCAAACGGCTTCCGACATGTCAACATGGCGTGTTGGAGACCTTGGGGGGCGAGTCAGTTCGGAGATCGGTACTTCTCGGTAAGCGCTTGACTTCGCTCAGCCTCGGTGAACGTGAGTCCCGACCTCGTCGGCGGCTCGGCGAAGAGAGCCTCGAAGGCCTTCGTCAGCTCGGAAAGGACGCATCGCTCCTGGATCCCGGGGTCCACCAGGTCGAGAAGCCCGACGGCTCCGAGAGCGTCCCCCTCGAGGAGCTCGTGGACTCGGGCGCAGAGCGCGCGGTCGATTCGAAGGAGAATCGCACCATGCTGGAGGAACCCCGTGCGTCGCCATCGCTGTGCGCTGGCGACGAGTTTGCGGCCACCCGAGAAGATCTCGTGGCCTGTGGGCACTGCCAGGCAGGGCAGTCGCGCCGGCGCGCGCCGGCTCGTCGATGGGGACGAGGGCCCGGGCTCGTCTATGGGAGTTCCGAGTCGTCGCAGCGCGGAGGCAATGGCCTCCGTGATGCGCTTGTAACTCTGCTTGACCGAACGTTTCTGAAACAGCTCTCGGGTGGGCGCCGTGACGGAATACGTCAGCTCGTGCTGATGGAGGAGCGACCTTCCTCCCGTCATCCGGCGGACGATGGACACGCCGAGGCTGCGCAGCCGCTCGTGGTCGTTGTCCTCCAGGCGCTGGCCGTAACCGAGGCTCAACGTCGGCTCGTCGAACTGGTAGAAGCGGACCGTCGCGATCGCGTTCTCGGAAGCCGCTGACTCCAGCAGCGTCTCGTCGACCGCCATATTGACGGCCCCCGGGGCCGCGGGATGGAGAACGAGACGCCAACGCAAGTCAGAGTAGCTCTTCGACCGGCGTGTACTCTCGCTTCTGAGACTCCGCGACGGGGGCACAGGTAACGCGGCCCTTGTAGGTATTGACGCCGGCGCGGAGATGTTCGTTCGCCCGAACGGCTGCCACGACACCCATATCCGCGATCTGCATCGCGAAGGGCAGCGTCACGTTCGTGAGCGCGAAGGTGGAAGTCCGCGGCACCGCGCCCGGCATATTGGCCACACAATAGTGGACGACGTCATACAGGATGTACGTTGGATCACTGTGTGTCGTCGCACGGGTCGTTTCGATGCACCCTCCCTGATCGACGGCCACGTCGACGATCACGGAGCCTTTTTTCATCTCTCGGACCATGTCCTCCGTCACGAGTTTCGGAGCGGAGGCTCCGGGAATGAGGACGGCTCCAACCACGAGGTCCGCCATTCGAATCGACTCTTGAATCGTAATCGGGTTCGACATCAGCGTGGTGACGTGCCCCTCGAAGATATCATCGAGATACTGCATTCGGGGCAGGCTCTTCTCAAGAATGGTCACGCGCGCTCCGAGCCCTGCAGCCATTTTGGCGGCATTCAGTCCGACTACGCCTCCTCCGACGATCACGACTTCGCCACGAGGCACTCCCGGTACGCCCCCAAGCAGGATCCCCAATCCTCCCTGGGCCTTTTCGAGGTAGCGGGCGCCCTCCTGAATGGCCATCCGGCCGGCCACCTCGCTCATGGGAGTGAGAAGCGGCAGAGACCCGTCACGAGCGGTTATGGTTTCATAGGCGATTCCCGTGATCCCGCGTTTCAAGAGCGAGTCGGTAAGCTTCGCGAGCGGGGCGAGATGCAAGTAGGTGAAGAGAATCTGCCCTTCGCGAAGCTTCACGACTTCCCGGGCGAGCGGCTCTTTGACCTTGATCAACATCTCGACCGCGTCGACGACTTTGTCCGCCGAAGCGAGAATCTTCGCCCCCGCAGCCTCGAAATCTTGGTTCTCGACACCGCTACCGAGCCCCGCGTCTTTCTCGATGAAGACCTGGTGGCCAGCGTGCATCAGCTCCTTGACCCCGCCTGGAACGAGTCCGACCCGATACTCGCTGTCCTTGATTTCCTTGATGGAGCCGATCTTCATGTTGTTGTCGTGACCGGCTTCACTGCGGCTAGCGGTTCTTCCCGTTGATTCCTGCGCAGGGTGATTAGGACGCTCCCGACGGCGGCGTCGTCGACGTCCTCTTCGCGGTTGCGGGGCTCTTCGTGACGGAGCTCGGCCCGGCGGGGGCGGGTGGTGATATGGGGCTGGTCATCTTGCTCGCACCCCGAAACGTAGCGCCCTCCGCGACGACGATGGCACGGGCTGAGATATTGCCGAACACGGTCCCGGTCGCAGTAATCTCGACCTTCTTGCTGGCTTGGCAATCCCCCTTTACTTTGCCGCGTACCGTCACGACTTGCGCGCGGACCTGGGCTTCGACGTCTCCACTCTCACCGATGATGACCTCTTTGGCACCGTTGATTTGCCCTTCGACTCGGCCTTCGATGAGCATGTCGGCGTCGCTCGTCAGCTCGCCCTTGACGACCGCGTCCTTGCCGAGGACCGTCGACGCTGAACTCGTCGAGCGGGAAACGGGGACGGGCCGTTCGCTTGGCGACGCCATCCCTGCGGGCGCACCAGGCTTACTCTCGATCTTTCCACCAAAAAGCCCCACGAGTGACCTCCTTTTGCCCTGCGCTACGGCAAGGAATAGTGGGATTGCTACCCACTGGCATGGGCGCCGTGGAGCGGGCGACGGGACTCGAACCCGCGACACCAAGCTTGGGAAGCTTGTACTCTACCAACTGAGCTACGCCCGCTCGAGGCATCGGGATGGCAGTATATATCAACTCGGCCCAGAGATCCGGGTGAAGTCGGTGAGCACGGACTTGTCTCCGAGGACGACGCCGCCCCTGACGACAGCGTGGTGGCCGATGTGAGCGTTGCGACCGACGAGCGCTCCCCGAACGCTGGCGTCGGCTCCGATGCGGACATTGGACCAGAGGACGGAGTCGCCCACGGAAGCCCCTTCCTCGATTCGGCAGTTCGGGCCGATGACCGCGAAGGACTCGATGGCCGCTTTGGCCTTCACGACCGCTCCCTCACCGATAAACGCGGGCCCCGTGAGTTTGGCGCCGCTTTCTACCGTCGCACTTGGATCCACAAAAGTGCCTCCGGCGTTCGGGATGAACCCTTCGAAGGGGAGACTCCCGCGCAAGATGTCGCGATGGACTTTCAAGTATTTCTCGGGCGTACCGATGTCGATCCAGTAGCCTTGATGAACGTAGGCGAAAAAAGGGACGGAATCGCGGAGCAAGGCGGGAAAAAAGCCTCGTTCGAAGGAATAGTTAGTTCCCTTCGGGATGTAGCGAAGAAGCTCGGGCTCGAGAACGTAGACGCCGGCGTTGATAGTGTCGCAGGTGATCTCGTCGTAGCTCGGTTTCTCGAGGAAACGCCGAACGCGGCCGTCGTCCTCCGTCTCCACGAGACCGTAGCCAGAGGGATTATCGACCGGCGTCAGGACGATGGTCGCCTTGGCACCCGAGCTCTCATGGAAATGCAGGACCTCGGCCAGATCGAGGTCGCTGAGCACATCGCCGTTGAACACGACGATACGCTCCCTCAGGAGAGACTCTGCGTTCTTGACGGCCCCGGCAGTACCGAGCGGTTCCGGCTCCATCGTGTAGTCGATTCGAACGCCGAGCTCCCCTCCGTCGCCGAAGAGCTCCTCGATGCGTCTCGGTTGATAGGAGAGCGACAGGACGATGTGCTCGATCCCGGTGCGCTTGAGCAGCTCGATTTGAAGTGAAAGGAAGGGCCTGGTAAGTATCGGTACGATTGGTTTCGGGGTGTTCAAGGTGAGCGGTCTCAGCCGCGTACCTTTCCCACCCGCTAGAATTACGGCGCTCATCGGCGGGCCGGGGCTCCTTTCCATCGCTCCACGCGAACCGAATCTTTTGGACGTGTCCGCAGGCGCGCGGATCCTAACCGATGGACGCTTCGATGTCCAAAGGGGGCATGGGGCGGGAAAAATCAGCCCATCCTTGCGGGAAGCCAAGGGTCCGTCAGTCGCCCATCGATCTTTACTTATGGAACTGGACACACCATACTTAAGGGTCCCGAATGACAGCGACAAAACTCATCGAGAAGATTCAATCGGGCTCGGCCAGGGTAGCGACGATCGGGCTAGGCTACGTTGGCCTTCCGCTCTCCGTCGAGTTCGCCTCCGCCGGCCTCAAAGTGCTTGGCCTCGACGTCGACAAGGACAAGCTCAGGGCGGTTCGTGAGGGGAAGTCATACATCCGGGACGTCTCTCCGGAACGACTCCGCCAGCTGGTTAGCTCCGGCCATCTGGAGGCCTCGGACGACTTCGACCGGCTTTCGGAGCGGGACGCGATCATCATCTGCGTCCCGACACCGCTCTCGAAAACGAAAGATCCGGACCTCTCCCTCGTTGTGAGAGCGGCGGAGGAGATCGCGAAGAGGTTGCGATCGGGTCAGATCGTGGTTCTAGAGAGCACGACCTACCCTGGGACGACCGAAGAGCTCATTCTGCCTATCCTGGAGCACGAGAGACTTACGGTCGGGAAGGACTTCTTCCTGGCCTTCTCACCCGAGCGAGTCGATCCGGGAAACGCTCACTGGACAACGCGCAATACCCCGAAGATCATCGGGGGCGTGACCGCGAAGTGCACGGAGGTGGCGAAGGCACTCTACAAGAAGGCGGTTGACGGCGTCATTCCGGTCTCTTCCACACGGACCGCCGAGATGGTCAAGCTTCTGGAGAATACCTTCCGGAGCGTGAATATCGGCCTGGTAAACGAAGTGGCTCTCATGTGCGACCGTCTTGGCGTCGACGTATGGGAGGTCATCGACGCCGCGGCTTCGAAACCCTTCGGGTTCATGCCATTTTATCCCGGCCCCGGACTGGGTGGTCACTGTATCCCCATCGACCCGCTCTACCTGTCCTGGAAGCTCAAGACCTTGAACTACCGCGCGCGTTTCATCGAGCTGGCCGGTGAAGTCAATTCGGAGATGCCTGATCACGTAGTGAGCCTCGTCCAGGACACGCTTAACGAAAGGACCCTGAGCGTCAAGGGCTCCCGAATTCTGTTGGTCGGCGTGGCCTACAAACCAGACGTCGATGATGTTCGCGAGTCTCCGGCCATCGATTTGTTGCGTCTGCTAGAGCAGAAGGGCGCCGAAGTGAAGTATCATGACCCGCACGTTCGGGAGCTCGAGATCGACGGGAGTACCTACGAGTCCGAGCCTCTCCCCGAAGCGGTCGCGTCGAGTGACTGTGTGGTCATTGTGACGAATCACTCCAATTTGGATATCGCGACCCTCGTCGAACGGGCGAAGCTCGTCATCGACACCCGTAACGCGACCAGAGGTATTTGCTCCGAAAAGATTCGGAAACTCTGAATCTCGAGCCATCGGTTCCATGCCGCTTCCGAATATCCCCAACATTCTCACCCTGTCACGCATTTTCCTCGTGCCACTTCTCGTCGTAGTGCTTCTGACGAGGACCGAGAAGTGGGAGCTCATCGGCGCGGGAATTTTCGCAGTCGCGGCGCTGACAGACTGGTTGGATGGATATCTGGCGCGGCGCCGTCACGAGGTGACCACACTCGGCATCATGCTCGACCCAGTCGCGGACAAGGTGCTCGTCTCCGCGGCCTTCATCAGTCTCGTACAGATCGGTTTGGTACCTGCCTGGATGGTCGTGGTGATCGTCGGGCGCGAGTTCGCGGTGATGGGTCTGCGCATGATCGCGGTGTCGGAGGGACTTCAGATTCCCGCAAGCCCCCTCGGCAAGGGTAAGATGGCATCTCAGGTCGTCGCGATCCTGTTGCTCATCTTGGGGGAAAATTTCTTGGGGGCCTGGTTCGCCCTGGGCCGTGTGGCTCTCTGGCTTACCGTCGTGCTCGCGCTCGCTTCTGGCCTCGACTACTTCTTGAGGTTCTATAAGAAAGTCTCCCAGCTCTCGACCGAAAGTGAGGCGTGAGTTTGCCTCTCTCACCAGACCATAAGCGCCAACGCGGCCTCGGCCCTCTTCTGAGGCACGCTCCGAAGGTCTATGTTGGTCCCGGAGCTGAGGGGGCCTTGCGAGGCGAGCGTTTTGTGTTACTCGGCGCGCGGCGGCCCCAATGGGTCGATGTTCTAGAGCTCGGCCCGCCTGGCGACGCAAGCCTGTCGTCTCTCGTCGATTCCCGATTTCAGTCGTTCGGCTCGTGGGAAGCGGTAGGGGTGAGCTTGCCGGGAAGAGAAGGGGCGAGGCACAAAGCACAGCTTCTCAGCGCGCTCGTGCCGGGAGACGTGCTGCTTTCGAACGGAACGCCTCTGGTTCACATGGGAGATCGATGGGAGCGCGCCTCACTCGTTTGCGAGCGCGGCGCGCTCTCGAAACTTCCGAGAGCTACTTCAGCTCGACGAGGTCGCCGATGTCGATGAAGTCCCAGCTCTCCTTGATCCGCGCAGTCGCGTTACGACGCTGCACGGTCAGGATGGCGAGCTCTCCGAGCACCTTGCGCGGTGCATTGGGATAGATATATCGGAAAATAGTAAAGAGGTTACCTGGAACGACGCCGTCCTCCTCTCCAAGGTTGATGCTGACCAGGTAGCCTTCACCCAGTGTGACCTGATCCTCGAGCGAAACGACGATCTCTCCGCGCATACGTCCGGTCTCCGGCGTCATGCGCGTCGGTGCGGGCTGGTTGGGCAGCAGCGGCACCGGAACCGGCTCGTAGGGCGTGAGGAAGTCGCCGATGAGCACAGGGGCGCAAGCTTGGGTAATCTGCGCCATCGAACGTCTTTTCTTGAACGGCAATGACCTTGAGCCAGCCCGTGCGCTGCGTGAATTTGTTGTCGTATCCCGGGCTTTGGAAGCGTCGCTGGGAGTAGTACATCTCTCCAGGGCTGATTCCGTCGCTCGATCCGCGATTCAAATACACGACGTCATTGGTCGAGAGATTGTCTTTTGCGTCGCCCTCTTCGCTTCCGAAGATTTTAAAGCCCCTGTCATCGTCATCCCCGATGTAGCTCGCACACTGGATGCCGATCTCTTCGAAAGCGGGGATGAAGGCAGGGCCTCGACGCGTCGAGCCGGGAGCGAGAGGTTGTCCGTCGGGGCCTAGCTCGCCCGGACCTCCGGGACCGCCAGGAGCTCCTCCATCCGGCCCCCTCGCCGTGCCGGGCGCGACGTCTTCGGGCCGCACTACGTCCACCTCCGGAATACGCACCGGGTCTCCCGGATAGATCAAATGCGGGTTCTCGATGTAGCGATTCGCGTCCCACAGTTGCGGCCAGAGGAACGGATTCTGGAGGTATTGATTGGACAGGTCCCAAAGCGTGTCACCGCGGACGATGATATGGAGCTCGGTGCCCTCCGGATAAGTCATCGGTGCCTGGTATCGAGACCAGTGCGGGTCGACCACAATCGGCTCAGAACTGTCCGTCTGCTCCTCCTGAGAGTAAGCTTGGCCGGCCATGCCGACCGCAAGGATGATGCTCATCGAAAGAGCCTGAGTCCAACGGGTTGGGGAAGACGGACCAAGAGAAACGGCCCGCATTGCTCGCGTCGTCACGGCATGCCTCCACATGGAATGGAATCGCAGCTTGGGAACAACTGTGACAACTCGATCTCCATGGTGTCAAGCTGTTTTTGCTAGGCGGGGCTAAAGTGCTACTTTAGGGCACCTTCAACGTCGGGAGGCGGCCGTCGAAGCGATCTTGGCTCCCGTCAGGCCTGATCGACCCCTCACCTGCCCCGCCGTAGCCTTGGCGAAAGCGGGAGCGAGGGGAGCGAACGAGCCAGAGCCTTCAGCCCGAGCGCAGGGCGAGGCGAAGCCGACGCCCGAAGCGAGAATCCGTGGGGGTGGGGCCCCGCGGCACTAAGGGCCGCCGACAAAATAACTGTCTAGTTTTGAGAACACTCTTCCTGTTTCAGGTCGTGATCGCGATATCGTCTGGCATCACGAGAGCCTGGCAAGCTCCCTAGAAACGGAACATTTGTAGGTCTTCAGCAACCAGCGCGTGTTTGACAAACGGTCCTCATTGCAGGAGGATTACGCCTATCAAGGAGCACTTCTCCTATTATGAGACCTACGAGCTATCAGTCTGAAGATCTCGACCGCCTGTTGAGGAAGCACAAAATAGCTACCCTCGATGATTTGAAGGCAGTGTTGGGTACCGATGTGGACTCGACCGTCTTCCGAAAGCTCAATGAGTTGGCGTATCGGACAAGCTACTCCCACCGTGGTAGCTACTACACGTTGGACGAGATCGCCCAGTTCGATCGAAAAGGTCTTTGGTCGTTGCGCTCAGTGTGGTTCTCGAAGTACGGGACGTTGCTTGCGACGGTAAAAGCGTTGGTCGCGGCCTGTGAGGCAGGCTACTACGTCGACGAGCTCGAGGACGTGGTGCAGGTTGACGTCAAGGCTCCTCTGTTGAAACTGGTCCGAGAGAAAAGATTGGCGCGCGAGCAGGTGTTCGGCCGATATCTGTATCTGGCCACCGATGTGAGCACGCGCAAGCAACAGCTCTCGGCCCGCCAGGTACATGAGGCGTCACCTTCCACGTTGGGCTGGGTCGGGGGAGTCCGCGTGCTCCCCGTGGAGTTGAAGGCTGCGATCGTTCTTTTCTACAGTCTGCTCGATGAAAAGCAGCGCCGTCTCTACGCGGGAGTCGAGGCCATGAAGCTCGGTCACGGTGGCGACCAACAGATTGCCGAACTGCTCGGGATGGGTCCGAGCACGGTAGCCAGAGGTCGTAGGGAATTGCTAATGAGAGATGTTGAGCTCGACGGAGTTCGGCGAAAGGGTGGCGGACGGCGCGCCGTGCAAAAAAAACGCCAGAAGTCATCGCCAAGATCGAAGAACTCATGAAGCACGACACCGCGGGCGATCCGATGACGGGAGTGAAATGGACGCGGCGGACCACCGACAAGATTGCTTGCGAGCTAAGAAGCCTCGGTGTGAACGTCAGCAGCAAAACCGTCGGTCGACTGCTCAAACAGCTCGGCTTCTCGTTGCGGGTGAACCACAAGAAGCTGTGCGGTGCCACGTCCGAAGATCGCGATACCCAATTCGCGTGTATCGCCGAACTGCGCGAGCGTTTTGCCGCAGCTGGTCATCCCATCATCAGCGTAGACACGAAGAAACGGGAGCTGGTGGGATTATTCAAAAACGGCGGGCAGGCCTGGAACCGCGAGCCGACTCTCGTCAAAGACCATGACTTCCGTTCCGAATCGAACGGCATCGCAATCCCCTACGGCGTCTACGATCTGCTCGCGAACCGCGGGACAGTGTTCATTGGTACCTCGTACAACACCCCGGACTTCGCCGTGAATGCCATCGAGAAGTGGTGGCGAACGGAAGGACGGCGACGCTATCCTGCAGCCCGTGACCTCGCGATATTGGCAGACGCCGGGGGCAGCAATGGCTATCGGTGTCGGGGTTGGAAGCACGGGCTTCAAACGCGGATTTGCAATCGCCACGACATCGCTATCACCATAGCCCACTATCCGTCCGGTACATCCAAGTGGAATCCAGTGGAGCACCGTCTGTTCAGCGAGGTCAGCAAGAACTGGGCGGGCAGGCCTCTCGACAGCTACGAAACCATCCTCAAATACATCCGCACGACCACCACCTCTTCCGGTTTGCGAGTACGCGCACACCTTATCCGGCGTCGTTATCCGAAGGGCGTCAAAATCACTGACGAGCGGATGCAGGCGCTTTCCGTTACAAAGGACCAGACTCTACCCAAATGGAACTACACCATCCGACCGTCTTGAAAACGGGAACTTATTTTGTCGCCGGCCCTTAGTTGGGAATTGAAACGGCTCCAAACCCAGTGGTTTGATGGCGCTGGACAAAACAAAATCAAGCCGCGAAGAAAGGAGCCGAGATGGGAAGTCTGCTACGTTCGGTCAAGAAACGCAAGAAGTCGCGTCGTTTGGGTGAGGTCGAGATGGTGAGGCACGAGGATTACGGGGAACTCGCGCTGGACGCCAAGGTAGAGATGATCCGTTCGTTGGTCCCCCTTGGTCTAATGCACGTTCACGAGTTGCTCGACGACGAAGTGAAGGCGTTGGCGGGAGAGCGATACTCTCGCAAGGACGAGCTGGAGCGCGGTCGCCGTCACGGAAGCAACCCGGGCACGGTAGGGCTTGGCGGCCAGCGGGTACCGATCCGTGTGCCACGGGTTCGGAGCATCGAGGAAGGAGAGATTCCGCTTCGCTGCTACGAGGCGGTGAGCCACGGCGGTGAGGTGAATGATCTTCTGCTGAAACGAGTTCTCTACGGAATCTCTTGTCGCAACTACGAGGCGGCAGCGGAAGCGATTCCGGGCGCCATCGGGCTGTCGAGCTCAACGGTGTCCCGAGGGTTCGTGCAAGCGAGCGCTGCGAAGCTGCGGGAGATGCAGGAACGAGATCTGACCGGCGAGGATGTGGTGGCGCTGTTTCTGGATGGGAAGACATTCGCCGAGGCAACGATGGTCGTGGCTCTGGGCATCACGCTTTGCGGGGAAAAACGCTTCTTGGGCTTCGTGGAGACGGACACGGAGAACGCGCAGGTGTTGACGCCGTTCCTGCGTTCACTGCTCGAGCGGGGACTCGATATCTCCCAGGGTCTGCTGGTGATCATCGACGGCGGCAAGGGTCTCCAAGCGGCAGTCAAGAAGGCATTCCGTAAGCGGGCCCTGATACAACGCTGCCAGTGGCACAAACGTGAAAACGTAGTGAGCTACCTGTCCAAGGGCGAGCAGGCGTCATGGCGCAAGCGGCTCCAGTGGGCCTACAACAGGCCGGAGTACGAAGAGGCCCTCACTGCGCTCGAGCAACTCCACGGTGAGTTAGAAGAGCGGAACCAATCCGCAGCTGGCAGCCTGGAGGAAGGCCTTGAGGAGACGCTGACGTTGCATCGACTCGGCGTACACGCGGTGCTGGGCCGTTCGTTCAAGACGACGAACTGCCTTGAGTCCGTCAATGCTCTCGTCGAGGAACGCTGCGCGAAGGTCGACCACTGGAAGAACTCGAGCCAACGCCAGCGCTGGTTGGCAACGGCGCCCGTAGACATCGAACCGCGCTTGAGGAAGGTGGTGGGCTACCGCCATCTTCCCAAGCTTCGCGAAGCTCTCAAGCGGGAACTGAAGATCGAGGCGAAGACATCAACCGTATCGAAGAAGAAGGTCGCTTAAACGTGAGCCGTGGAGAGTTTCAACTAAGAATGGGCTTGACTCGACCTCCTCGCTGAGAGCACGGTTCTGCCATTCCTCGAAGCGCTCCTTCAGCCGGCTAACCACGCGAGACACCGCGCTCTTCGATAGGTGCTCCTCACCGAGCAGTGGTTTCAGCGCTTTGCGGATCCTGCGGCTATTCGCGCCCGACAAGTAGGTCCCCAAGATCGCCTCGTCGACCTCACGAGTCCGGCGCGCGTACCGGGGCAACAGCTCGCTCCTGAACTCTGTCGTTTCTCCCGTTTCCTCGTCTCGCACGCGGGCTCGTGGCACCCGGAGCTCGCGAGTTCCCACCGACGTCGTCACGCGACGGGTTTCGGCTCCGTTGCGATATCCACGGCGGTCTTCCGCACGCTCGTAGCTACCACACCCCAGCGCTTGGTCGACTTCTTCCTCGAGCACGACCTCGATTGCCTCCAGTACCCGCTTACGCAGCCGAAGTTGGACGAACTCCCGATACTCGCTTACAGACTCCTTCGATATGGTGGTAGGCTTCTTCATGGCGTAATCCTCCTCCTCGCCTTTCCAGGCGCGGTTTCGTTTTGTTTAACCGGAGGTTACGCCATTCTTATTTCCACGGGAAGCGGGACGGATCCTTGTCCGATACGCCAACTCATTGAGCTTTCGGAAGACGGTCGAGTCCACATCGGTACCCAACACTGCCTTCAAATCATCGAGGGTAGCTATTTTGTGCTTCCTCAACAGGCGGTCGAGATCTTCAGACTGATAGCTCGTAGGTCTCATAATAGGAGAAGTGCTCCTTGATAGGCGTAATCCTTCTACAATGAGGACCGTTTGTCAAACACGCGCTGGTTGCTGAAGACCTACAAATGTTCCATTTCTAGGGAGCTTGCCAGGCTCTCGTGATGCCAGACGATATCGCGATCACGACCTGAAACAGGAAGAGTGTGCTCAAAACTAGACAGTTATTTTGTCGGCGGCCCTTAGACGGGCCAACAGTTCCCCAATCTCGATGGCGTCCTCGATTACGTTCGCCGCAACAACTTCGCCGAGTTCATGAAGACGGTTCATCGATCTCCTGGCCGACGACGGCCTTCATTCCGTTGTCGTACTCGACGGCAACGACTTGGCGAGGCCGTCGCGGCGGCGACAGCGCGGCCTGAGCACGAACTCGGTCTCGGAACCCGGGGTCGATACGATGGGTAGTCGGTTGGGCAGCGGGAGCAGGATCCAGCCACTGGGCGCCGCTCGGGCGGACCCAGTATCGACCCGGGAACTGCTCGATTCCTTCCGCGCTAGACGCGGCCTGCGCGAGCTCGTAGCGCACTTGCAGGTCCATGAACCAACGGGGCGGCACGCCGAAGAACGCGCCGAGCCGCACCGCCGTGTCTGGGGTAATGCCACGCTTGCCGTGCACGATCTGGGAGATCCGCGTCTGGAGGACGCCGATGCTCTTCGCTAGCTGGTAGGGCGTGATGCCGAGGGGGTCGAGGAAGCTTTCCTTAAGGTACTCGCCTGAGTGTTTCACGCTTCGATAGTATCGTCAAACGATAGTATCGTCAAGCGATACCAACAGAAGAGGAGCAGGTATTGTCAAGTTGAAAGATTCGACCGCTCTCCGAAACCTGATCAAATCTGATCAGGCCCAGGTTCCTGCTTCGCAGAGGATGGTTTCACTCCAGCGTGTACTGGAGCCAGAGCCTCCCTCTCCACAGGTTTGAACCGCCCCGGGTTTCCCGGAGACTGTTTTAGTTGAGTCTCGCCATCTCTAGCGAGCCTTCCTGCGACCGATAGTAGTTCATCTCGTACTCGACGGGGGAGACATTTCCGATCGGCTCCAAGAGTCGTTGCGTGTTGTACCAATGGACCCACTCGAGGGTGGCGAACTCAACGTCTTCGAGACCACGCCAGGGCCCACGTCGACGGATCACCTCGGTCTTGTAGAGGCCGATGATGGATTCAGCCAAAGCGTTATCGTAGGAGTCGCCTCGGCTGCCGACGGACGGCTCAATACCCGCCTCGGCGAGCCGCTCGGTGTAACGGGTCGAGACGTACTGCACGCCGCGATCGCTGTGATGCACCAATGGATCTTCTGGGTCTAGTCGGCGCTCGTGCAGCGCCTGCTCCAACGCATCGAGAGCGATGCCGGCAGTCAACGATGTCGTCGCTCGCCAACCGACGATGAGTCGAGCGAAGACGTCGATGACGAAGGCGACATACACGAAGCCGCGCCACGTGGCAATGTAGGTCAGGTCCGAGACCCAGAGCTCGTTCGGGCGTGTGGCGTTGAAGTCGCGCTCCACGAGGTCCATCGGGCGAGCGCCGCTCGAATCCGGCTTCGTCGTCTTGAATCGACGTCCACGGACCGCGCCCTGGAGACCCATTTCACGCATCAGACGGGCCACCGTGCATCGAGCCACGTCGCGGCCCTCACGGCGAAGCTGGCGCCAGACCTTGCGCACGCCATACACGTCAAAGTTCTCTTGCCGTGCACGACGAATCTCGCCGCGGAGTTGGACGTCGCGCTTCGCTCTCGCTGGCAGGCGGCTTGGGTCCTTCTCTCTCGCTTTCTGCTCGTAATAGGTCGACGGGGCGATCGGAAGCATCCGGCAGATCGGCTCGACCCCGTAATTTTCACGGTTCGCGTCCACGAACAACACATTCACCTCGGTCGGCGGTCGAGCTCCGCCTGGGCGAAAAACGCCGACGCCTTGCGAAGGATCTCGTTCGCCCGCTTTAGCTCACGGTTCTCTCGCTCAAGCTCCTTCAGCCGCTGACGCTCGTCCGTCGTCAGTCCCGCTCGTTTCCCAGCATCACGCTCTGCTCGCCGCACCCACGTGCGTAGCGTTTCCCGCGTACAGTCAATCTTCGACGCGATCGATGAGATCGCTGACCACTGAGATTCGTGCTGAGCCTGCTGGTCGAAAACCATCCGCACTGCGCGCTCTTTTACCTCCGGTGAATACCTGCTTCGTCTTGTCATGACTCCATCCTCTCAAGAGTTGGAGTCTCCGGGAAACCCGGGGTGGTTCAGGTTTGAGGTCCGGTGGAGCTTACCGTACGCTGAACACTATAAGTGAACGTAGAGGATATGTCAAGAGAATGAAATCTAGTTAAATTGAGCATATATAGATAGATATCAACAAATATTGGGTAACTACTAACGGCCCCAAAGATATGGTTGACGGCGCAATCCTTGAGCCCCACGATATTGGGGCGCGATTCGCCAACTTGACAAGTAGCTCAGGTAGGCAACGCCGCGCTCCCGTTGCAGGTCGACGAGCAGGTTGAGGAGCTGGCCCCGGATCGAGACGTCGGCGCCTGACAGCGCCTCGTCAGCGACGATGAGGAAGGACAAACGGACTGACAAAGGCCTCGGCGGCAGACTGCTTCCAGGTCAAGTCTATCTCGCTAGGGCGGTTTGCATCGAAGCTGGGGGTCCTTCGCGCAAACGAAATCGAAGAAATCGGCGCCACGATCGCGTTGTGCGTGGAGGCTTAGTAGAACAGAGGAAATCAATGCCTACAGTGACTTTCTACAACGCGATCTCGCGTGATGAGCACCGCGTATAGGCCAGAGATCAGTTTCATCACCGATTGGCTTCAGCGACGCGGAACCCGTCGTCGACCCCGAGCGGCATGGCTATCGCACGATCTCCATTCGGAGTTCCTTTGGAGTCCCTCGGTGGTTCCGCAGGCAGCCGCGTCTCCGTCCCCGCATGAACCCGCTCCGCGGTCCAGCACGCCGCCATCGCATCCACGATGTCGTCCCGCGCCACGGTGGAACATCGGTGCGTCTCGATGATCTCCCCAAGCTTACATCTCCAGGCTCGTTCCAGAGCGTGAATCCGCGCGCTCCGGCCAGGCTTGGATTTCTTGGATTCCTTCATCGGCGATCCGTGTAGCGCAGAAAGACTCACCTCGGGATGCATTCGAAAACGCGATCCTGTAATGACGGGAACATCATATCGTCGACCTCGCGGATCTTACGGAGGATCCCGAAAGATTGGCGGCTAATCCCCAGTGCGTGAGTGGAGCTCGCACGGTTGAGACGCAGAGCCTCTTCGAAACTCGACGCGCGAAGTGTCGGCCGTACGTGGGGAGAGAACACGGCTGCACCCGCGCGGTTGGCGCAACAAAGCCCGCGCTGCCTGGTCGCACGCGCGACCGCCCGGTACGGCCGCGTCGAGGAGGCCAATGGGAATGTCGATGCAGATAACGACTGGCCGCTCTCTCCACCGAAGCACTTCGTGAATCGCCTCGACGACACGAATCTCGATCGCATCTGAGCCCACCTCCCGCAGCGCAACGACCCATCCACCCTTACAGCCATCTATGCCCGCGATTCGCGACATGGGCGATGGTAACACCCCCGGCTACAGCAGCTCCTCGCCAGTGTCCCGCAACTATCGACCCTCTAGGAAGTCGCAAGCTCTCGGATTTGTTTCCGGGAGACAGGAGGTTCAGACCCACGTTTATCCGCTCCCGGTGGCGGTACAATCGCTCCCATGCGATACAACGAGCTCCGGGACACCCTACTGCGGGCCCTACGGGATTCTCGGTTTCGCGTCATCGGACGTCCTAGCGAAACGATCGACTTGACGACCACGACGAGGCGCTACGAGACTTTATTGGAGGACGTTGCCGTTCAGCGGGCCGAGCCCTTCTACGTGGCCGCTTCGGTTGCGTTCCAATGGGACCCTTTCGAGTCCGCCCGCACCTACACTAATGAGGACGACTTGATCAGCGAGCTCCTTGGCCGCAACGAAGAAACCATCGATACCATGCCACGCAGCCTCCGGGTCGACTTCGTCCTCAAAGCGAGCCTGTCGTACGAGATACAAGTGCCCTTGCTCGGCGTGGACCGATGGCGGTCGTGGGCTTCACGCGACACACGAAAGCCTCCACACTCTTCTGCCGACGGAGGCGCCCGAGCATCGAGGCAGACCCATCATGGTCACAGGGTGGGGAGGCACTGTGGCCGTCGAGTCGGAGTGCTCGGCGACGGGTGAGATTCTTCTGCGAGCGGTGTCTTTGCCTTCATGGCAATCTGTAATACTCCCACGCCTACGTGACTCCCTCAACGAGGAGCCCGAGGTCGACGTCGACCGCCAGCTCGACGTTCTCGCCGGGAGGTATCGCACCGCCTTGGACACCTGGACCGACTGTATCGCCGAGCTGCCTTTTTCTCTCACAACGCGTTTGATCATTCAAACCGCCCCGCGTGCGAGGAATTTGCTTCAATCTAGCCCTCCCGCGGATTGTTTCCTCGGGATAGAAATGTCTATCTGTTCAGGGACTACCTTCGTACGAAATTTCATATCGTGCGGCTTCGCATCGTGAGCGACGCTTGGGCTATTGGCTGTAGCGTCCCTCAAGGTTCAATCGGGACTAGGTTCCACCCGTCGCTCTCGGTAAACTCGCGGGCCGAAAAACACCAGATGACTACGCGCTTGCCTTCCCAGTAATCGGGGTCGCGTTGCGCCCGCCGGAGCAAGTTGACCCGCGCAGGCGTCGCTCCGGATCCGCGCACCGCCACGAGGTCGACGGCCGTGCCGAGCTCGAGCGCGAGTTGATCGGGGAGACCTGAGCTGGTAGCGTGCATGTCGTCGCCGCTATGGAACACCAAGTTGTGACTGTCACCCAGGAGCAGGATGGGGCTCGCCGGATCAGGCGCGATGGGTCTGGCCTCGCCGCCCGCGCCTCGAACGACCCGGCGCAGACGGAGCTCCTCGCGGGCAACGCTCTCGTCCTCGAGATCTTGCCAAAGATCGCCCGCGATGGTGGTCGCGTACCACTGGTGAGCGAAATCCTCCGTATCGAGCTCTGTAAACCATGGCCGCTGCCGAACCATGTCGGCTATCGCCTTGGCTGCGAGGACACATGCGGTACCCGACCAGTGCGTATCCTGGCGGCAGTAGACGGGACCTTGTGGATGAGACCGATTATCCAGAAAAATTTCGGTGAGGTCCATCACCGTCACGCCTTCGCTTCGTAGCAGCTCGTAGAACAATTGATGCGTCGGATCGAGCCGAGGCGGCGGGCTCGGCAAGCTCAAGTTCGAGGCGAGCATGTCGGCATAGACGATGCTCTTGGGCGGCACCGGTATGAGGATGAGCTCCACGCCGATGGTGTCGAGCTGTCTTTTAAAATCGAGGATGGCCGGCAGCGGATCGGCGTTCTCCGGTTTACGCGCGCGGCTGACGCGGGCCGCGTCTTCCCCCCAGAATGGGCCCACGCCGATGTGCCGGAGCTCGGGACCGAAGAACAACCAGCCTTCCCGGCCGCGGATGGTGATGGTTTGCGCCCGCTCGGCTTCTGCCGCCAGCGCGGCGTAATCCTCCGGCGACCCAATTTCTGAATCATCCGGCGTTTCCACGGCACAGGACAAAAGCCCCGCGAGAGCGACGACGAGAGCAGACCGCGCGGCGGTGATGGGCATGATGCTTTCACTCCTGGCTGGCCGGCTCGGACTCGGCCCACCACGGCTGGGCCAAACGGATCGCGTCGTCCTCAAGCTCGGCACGGTTGATGCGGTCGAGCTCATCCGCGACCTCGGACCAGGGGATCATTCGGAGGCGAACGGTCCAGCCCGGCTGAAAAGTCGCGACCGGAGTCAGAACATTGTCCCGCATGCTCCACATATACACGAGGGCGTGATCGCCGGCCGCGATGCCCTCCTCGAGAACCACCTCGGTGAGATGTAGAGCCACGATATGATCCTTATAGGGCACCGTGCCGGGACGTGGCGGCGATGCCAAATCGGCAATGATCCCCCGGACGACAATCTCTTCACCCGCCGGTACGAGGAACGTGGATGTCCCGCTTGGCGCCTCACCCGGGTCGATCAGCTTCCAGTCGCCCCGGGACAGCTCGCGCTCGGCGAACTGATAAATGACCACACGCTTGCCCGCGAGACGGTCGCGCCCCCGGCGCAGCTCGTCCGCCAGCATCTGGCGCGATGTGAAGGCGCCGCCGTCATTGCGGGTCAGCCGGTCGATCGGTCGTTCGAGCACGTAGCTCAACTGCTCCACCAGCCCGCCACTTTCACCCCATCCCATGACGCCGAGAGAGAACACATTGCTGAAGCTATCACCGAGAACGAGCACATCCGCCGAGCCGTCGGCGCGCCACGATTCACCCGACGACGTCATGATGGATCGAATCTGCACGCGCTCCGGTGGATAGGCGGTGCCCGTGCCCGATAGGTCGAGGAGCTCGGCGATATCGCCCGTGTTCGACACCTCGGTTTCCACCACCTCATAGCCCGGGGATTCCACGTTCGGCAGATCGACCTGCTCGGAGACAAAGGCGCCGAGCTGTCGGGCTATCACTTGCATCGTTTCCGGTCGCCAGTGCGTGTCGGTGGCCAGGTAAAGGGGCGTGCGGCTCCGGCGCTTCAACTCGAGCATCACCGGGGCCGGGTCGAATACGAGCACACCCGCCTCCCGGAGCTCGCTCAAGAAGCCCTGGTGCGATGGGTTGTCGATCCAATCGTTGCGGCTCGCAAGGCGTGAGAGTTGCTCCGGATGCACTGACGGTTTGACCGGGGTGGGGACGACAATCAGCTCGATATCCCGCTCAGCGAGCTCTTCCGCGAAGGTCAGGATGGCCGATCGTGGATCGGGCTGGGGCGGCGCGGTGATGGTGTCGCCGAGCGCGGCGCGGCGGGCAAGCTGGCGCTCGCCGAGAAAACCCGGTCCCGTCACATGGTCCACGTCCGGCTTGAAGAACAGCCAGCCAGCCCTTCCCTGCCACACCTGCTCCGTACCGGCGCCGAGCATCGTAAGAAGGTTCTGTGCGCGGGGCCGGATGGCCTTGGCCAGGCAGTTCTCATGCTCCAGCCGATCGCTCAATTGGTTGATCCGCGCGAGCAGCTGTCGGTTGGCAGTGAAGAGGGACCAGCCTCGTCCTCGCGTCGTTTGGCGCTTGTCGTTCGTCGGTGTGACTGGGCTCGTCGTCATCGACGGTGAGGTGGCCAACAAGCCGGAGCCTATTTGTGCCAGCGGCCCGCCCGAGATCATTACCAGGAATACAACCAGCAAGACGTAGGCAGTTGCCGGGCTCACCGCAGTTTGGCCGACCTCGGTCCGTGCGAGGGCCACCCGTTCGAGCTGAACGGACGAGGTCATTCGGCGCTCTTCTGGTCTCATGCCGCTTCAGAAAATGAAATAGATGAACGGATTGTAGGCTTGTGTCGCAAGCACCCCAATGGCGACACTCAGCAGAATGAGGATCACGGCCGCCTTGGTGCCCGAGATGGAACGTGTCCAATCCCAGGTCTGTGGGGCCAGCCAGGTAACGAGGGAGGCCATGGCGAACGTCGCCAGAAAATACGGCTGGTACAGCAGCCCGGATACCAGAAGCGCCGCGGGCCTCGCTTCGCCGAGACCGAACATCCGGCCGAGGTACTGCATGGCGCTGGCGAGGTCGGGGCTTCGGAAGAACACCCAGGTGATCAACACGATGCCAAAGGTCACCGCGATCCGAGCCCGGCGCGGGAAGTACCCATACCAGGCGTCCTTGCCCCGTCTCCGCTCGACCGCGAGGAGGACGCCGTGAATGCCGCCCCAGACCACGAAGTTCCAGGCGGCCCCATGCCAGAGCCCTCCCAGCAGCATCACCAGCGCCAGGTTGACATGGGTCCGAGCTTCGCCGCGGCGACTACCCCCCAGCGGTATATACAGGTAATCGCGCAACCAGGAAGAGAGCGAGATATGCCAGCGCCTCCAGAATTCGGTGATCGACGCCGACAAATAGGGCGAGTCGAAGTTCTTCGGGAATACGAAACCGAGCATGAGACCGAGACCGATCGCCATGTCGGAGTAGCCGCTGAAATCGAAGTAGATCTGAAACGCGTAGGCGGTCACGCCGTACCACGCATCGAGCGGGGTGATCGAGCCGGCGCCAAAGGCCACATCGGCGATGCTCCCGCAGGGGTTGGCCAGGAGCACTTTCTTCGCCAGACCGAGGCTGATGAAAGCGACACCCCGGGCGAACTTCGCTACCGTATGGGATCGGCGCGCCAGCTGGTCGGCGATCTCGGAGAAGCGCACGATCGGGCCCGCCACGAGCTGCGAGAACATCGATACGTAGCAAGCGAAGTCGATTAGATTTCGGAGGGGCGTCACGTGGCCCCGATAGATGTCGATGGTGTAGCTCATCGACTGGAAGGTGTAGAAGCTGATCCCCAGCGGAAGTGTCACCCGAAAAGCCAGATCGAGCTGCAGTGCCTCCACTCCGAACCAGCTCCCGATGGCGCTGACGTTCTCGGCCGCGAAGTTGAAGTATTTGAAAAAACCGAGAAGCGAAAGGTTGGAGACCAGCGAGCAGATCAGCGTGAGACGCTGCCGACGTGAACGAGGTCCGTCGGCAGGAAGAGCAACTAAAGGACCGGCCCATTGCTCGGCGGTTCGACGCGCTGCAAACAACCGGGCCAGCCAAACCGGACCTCGCCCGACCAAGAAGAGACCGCAGAGATAGTCGACGAGCGTGGAGAAAAGCAGCAAGACGACGAACAAAGGATTCGCCCACCCGTAGAACAGGTAACTGCCCAGGGTGAGGATGAGGTGTCTGGCCCGACGGGGCGCCGCGTAATAGAGACCGATCGCCGCCGGCAGGAAATAGAAAAGGAAGACGTGCGAGCTGAACACCATGAGTGATCACACGGCAAGCTCAGAGGACACGCGGCGCTGATCGTGACATCGTTCGGGCTCCCGGCTCGCGGAGATCGACTCGAGTCTCGGCGCGGTTCGAGAGCGGCGCGACAAGGCTAGCGCTCCTCGATGGCGTCGGCGGAACCCATATCGTAGTAGAGGGTGAGGAGGAAATCGTCCGTCTCCATGACGAGTCGCTGGCCTTCGAGCTCCGGGTGATCGTCGTAGGGCGAAAGCACCAGCCGATGGCGCTCACCCTTTGGACGCGCGGCCGCGTCGAGCACCTGCCTGTCTCGAATGACCCAGTGCGCCGCGATGAGCTTCTGTCCATCGTAAGCGCCCTCGACCACCCCCACCACGGAGTACTCCATGGCCAACATCGCATGCTTGTAGGGGGCGATCGAAACGGGGGTCGGTAACTGCACATCGTCCAGCACCTCGACATCGACGATCAATCGACCGGAGCCCGCCGCGGTGGCCCTTCCCGCCGGCGACGACGTTTCGTCCTTCGGTCCGACCTCCCTCGAGTTAGTCGCAAAGGCAGGGCCAGCGGGGTCGATCCACACGTCGGGATAGAACTCCTCCGAGTCGTTGTGCGTGACCTGCGCCCAGCTCTCGACCGTGGTGAAGTCCGCTGCGAAACGGCCCAGGAAGATCTCGACCTGGCGCCCGCCGGCTCGGACCTTGTTCGCGCCGGGGCCCACGGTGTAAGGGCCGGTGATGACCATGAACCGCGGGTGATTGGTCCATTTCGGATGATAGACTTCGAAGCCCCCGATCCCCGGCGCGCCGTTGATGGTCACCCGCCATCGACGCTCCCGGTTAACGTCCACGATGGTGAGGTTTCGGTGGGACCCGTCGAAGTACCAGAACAAACGGCTGTCATCTGAGGCGAGGGCGGTCCAACACCCCTCCCCGAGCCGACGCCACGTACCCGCGTCGAGATCGGCCACCCCGGCTGCCGGCCATGGGAAGAGTCCGCCGGCGAACCGGGCGTCGCGCGACAGCTGAAAACTGTTGCCGCTGACCGGTTGCGCGTCCCACACCTGCTCTGCCGTCGACGGGTCATCGAGGAGGTGACGGGTGATGAGCCGATACGCCGGCGGGTTTCTGCCCGCTTGCTCAGAGCCGACATACACCCACTCGCGTCCGTTGCTCGGATCGCGCCACACCACGAGACCGAATCCGCTGGCCACTCGTCGTTCGTTCCCGCCATCCCAATCGACGACATAGACGCCGTCGTCGGACAGCTTCGAGAAGACCGCCCGGTCGCCCGACGGCGTGATGAGCGGCTTCGCATAGTCAGACGGCTCGGACACGATGGATCGTTCCCCCTCATTGTTCCGAGAATCGAAGCCCATGATGGCCAGTCGCTCATCGTCGTCGGTGCCATCGCCGACCTCACGCGTCCACACCGCGCGCACCCCAGCCCCGGAGAGCCGCCCCAGCTCGGACCGTGCCCGTATGATCTCGCGAGTCAGCTGAGCGTCGGGCGCGGCCTGCGCCATTGAGGAAGACGCGTCGGATTGTGGATCGTTGGCTGACCTGGTACACGCGATACCATACGTGAGGAGGAACGCCGTCCAGACGCTCACCATACGTAGTCGCATCGGTCGACACCCAGTGTCCTGATTCCGAAGTCTCTTGACATCCGGGCGCATCGACGCCCTCGGTCGTCAAGACACCTCAGAATCAGGACACTAGGAGTCTTGATGACATGAGCCTCACGCGGATGTCGCGCTAATCCTCGACATTGTAACATCTTGGGGGGACCTTCCTGGCTGCCCATCGATCCGGCGCCGCTAGGCAGGATTGGAGCCTACGCATTTACTGCTCGAGCGTTTGGATAATATCGACCGTTGATTCCTCTTCCGGACAGGCCAGCGTCTCCGGGCCCATGCGTCGGCCCGCTCCGCCGATGCGCCTTGGAGCCAGCACCTTGCATGAACTCGTCGACGCGCTGGAGCAGAGTGACGGTGATCTGGCCACTCTCTACCAATCCGTAGAGAAGGTCTCAATCTCTGCGGAGAAGATTTCGGACGCAGTCATGGAGCCTTCTACCTTCCCGTTCGGCGAGTACTCAGTGACGGTTCCAACGAGCCTGCAGGAGCTCGGGAAGAGCAATGAATGATAGCCGCCCAAAACGCGCCGCTCGCCGCCGTCTGCCTATGCGCAATCTGTTTGAGCGGGCTCACCGTTGTGTCCACTTGGGCCCGGCCGCGGTCCCCGATCTGTTCTCACGTCGCATGAACGGCTGAGCGATGAAACCGCAACTAACTAAAGGTCGAGCCTACCGTCGCGGCGCTCCCCCAATCGCTGTGGGTCGGTGCTTGTCTGAGGGGATGTCCCGCCGGATGTTGAATTTGGGGTAGCGGCGGCTCCTTGGCCGGCCTAAGAATAGGTCTGCCAAACCAACCGTCTCCAGAGGGGGACAAGGAGCCACCATGCCAAGGAAATCAAAGAAGCCAGTAAGAAAGCAAACGCACTCGCCTACGGGCAAGGTAGTTGGCCAAGTCGGTCAGATACTGCTACCGATGATAGCTGGGATCGCGGCCACGAAGGCGGACCTGACGGAATGGGTGTACGAGCAAGGACTGACCGCATTGCACCTACTCCTGAGAGAGGACGCGGAGAAGATCGCGGGGCCGAAGGGCAAGCACGAGAAGGAGCGAACTCATAACCACTGGGGGAGCACGGATGGGGAGCTGAGCTTCGGCGGTCGTCGAATCCAAGTGTCGCGACCTCGAGTTCGTTCGAAGTCGGGCGAGGAGGCGTCGCTTCCACACTTCGAAGACTTCCGCGAAGAAGACCCGCTTCCGGAGCGAGTGCTGAACCAGATCTTGGTGGGGGTATCGACCCGAAATTACGAATCGAGTCTGGACAAACCCTCGGCGAAGTTGAAGTCTCGTGGCACGAGCAAGAGTGCCGCCAGCCGTCACCTCGTGAGCCAGACGACTAAGAAGCTCGAGGAATACCTATCTCGGAGGCTAGAGGAGTTCGAGCTTGCGGCACTAATGATGGATGGCCTTGAGGTGGCCGGACAGACCGTCGTCGTAACTCTCGGTATCACAATAGATGGAACGAAGGTGCCCTTGGGTATATGGCTGGGCTCGACGGAGAACTCTCGGGTGTGCACCGCGAAGCGGAACGTGTCAACGACTTTGAGACACCCGCAGGCTGCATTTAGTGAGCCTCGATCAGTGAAGGACGGGGCGTGAGCGCGGTGCGGTCGCGATTGGGTTCCGACGCGATCGCGTCCGGATAGCTTGAATCCGGGGGTAGCTCAGGTATGGGGCGCCCCGAGAAAGTGGCTCCTAGGGCCTCCTGTGGCGTCGTTTTCTCGGGCGGCGGGTTGATCCAGACCTGACGAGGCAAAACCGGAGGTTGAGGTGTTCCGTGCACGAAGCGCTCGGGGTGAGCCCGATGAGCTTCGAGAAGGACCTGGCGCCGGGCGGCGTTGAGCTCGTCGGCGCGACCGTAGTGAACGGCGGGCGGCGTTGAGCTCGTCGGCGCGACCGTAGTGAACGGCGGCCGGCGTCATGAGCCCCAGTCCCGAGTGCCGGTGCGCGTTGTTGTAGTAGTCGAAGAAACCGCCGCAGAACAGGCGGCCGTCTTCCAGACAGCCAAAGCGGCTTGGGAATTCAGGGCAATACTTCATCGTCTTGAACTGGGACTCGGAGTAGGGATTATCGTTCGAGACGTACGGCCGCGAGTGCGTCTTGGTTATGCCGAGGTCGGCCAGGAGCAAGGCGACGGACTTGCTTCGCATCGAGCTGCCGCGGTCTGCGTGGATGTTGGCTCGGCGCTTTCTCGCCGAGCCAACATCCACCCGGTCACGTACCGGGAGAAGATGTCGAGAATCACGTAGAGGTAAAAGTAGGTCCACTTGACCGGGCCGCGCAGCTTCGTTATGTCCCACGACCAAACCTGGTTCGGCGCTTCCGCCACGAGCTCCGGCTTCTGATAGTTCGGATGCCGCAGCTGGTTCCGGCGCTCACGCACCTCTCCGTGCTCCGACAGAATCCGGTACATCGTGCGGATCGAACAGTGGTAGATTCCCTCGTCCAGAAGCGTGGCCCACACCTGGGCCGGCGCCTTGTCGACGAACCGTTCGCAATGCAATGCACTGAGGACCCTCTCGCGCTCGGTCGTGTCGAGGGCTCGCTGCGGCCGAGGACGGCGCTTCGGCTTGGACGTCACCGGTCGTCGTCGATCGGGTTCAGGGGGATCCCCAGGAGCTCGGAGGCTTTTTTTTGGATCTCTAGCATCGTTTCCACCCGAGCCAGCCGGCGCTGGAGTCGGGCGTTCTCGCGCTCGAGCTCCTTGATCCGTGGAGCCTCTGCCTTCGCCTTCCGACCTCGCTTTCTCGACGTCAATCCCGCCTTGGCGATCTCGTCCCGTTGCCGACGCCAACTCGATAGATGCGACGAGTACAGTCCCTCGCGACGTAGAAGCGCCGCCACATCACCGTCACCCTTGCAGGCGTCCGCCTCGCGAACGATCCGCAGCTTGTATTCAGCGCTGAAACGTCGGCGCTTCGCTTTCTCACTCACTTCGAGATCGCGGACCCCCGCCGCAGCACCACGGTCGGCGAGATCTCCAGTCGCCCTACGGGCTCCTTCCGACCCCGCCGACGTCATTCTCTCAATCAACGTACTCATCTATGATCCTCCTCCGCCCTCGACACTAATTTCAAGGAGTGGATTGTCTCAAGGATGTTGGCACAGAGGGATGTTGCAGAACCTTCTCGAGCGGGGATTGCGGATCGACGAATCGATTCTCTGCGTAGTGGACGGAGGCAAAGGGATCCGCAAAGCACTCGTCGACGTTTTGGGGGATCTCGCGGTTATCCAAAGATGCCAGCTCTACAAACTCCGAAATCTACGCTCGTACCTTCCCAAGTCCCGTCACGCCTACGTGCTCCAGACAATGAAGGAAGCGTACAAATGCAAGAGTGCCGACAAGGCGCGCAAGCGACTTCAGGCATTGGTGTTGTGGCTCGAGCGAAACGGCTACGACGAAGCTGCCGGAAGCCTTCGCGAAGGGATGGAAGAGACCCTCACGGTTGTGAAGCTCGCTCTACCCGAGTTACTTCGCAAATCTCTGGCCACGACAAACGCCATCGAGAATCTCAACGGCACCATCCGCAGAGTCTCGAGAAACGTCAAGCGGTGGAAGAGTCCTTCCATGATTCGCCGATGGACCGCTCTCGGCGTCGTCACGGCGGAGAAAAAGTTTCACCGTATCAAAGGCTATCGCCATATGGGCGCTCTCGTTCACGCGCTTAGAAGCAAACAGAAATCTCTTGACAGCGATGAGGTTGCTGCCTAAGAGTATTCACAGGTGCCGCCGCTACCCGACCAAATTCAACAGCGGCCGGGACATCCCCTTGTCTGAACTGGACCTTGATATATCATGCCGAGCGGGAAGTTCAATACAGCGCCGAGGCGAATCTCACAATAGGTCACGATAACGGGATAATGCATTGTTGATCATGCGTGGCGTTTTGTGTGATCTTAGTGCTGCCCGATTGTCACCCACGGGCGCGCGTGCAAGAACGCTCGTGGTCTTAACGACTTAGGGCCGCCGACAAAATAACTGTCTAGTTTTGAGCACACTCTTCCTGTTTCAGGTCGTGATCGCGATATCGTCTGGCATCACGAGAGCCTGGCAAGCTCCCTAGAAACGGAACATTTGTAGGTCTTCAGCAACTAGCGCGTGTTTGACAAACGGTCCTCATTGTAGGAGGATTACGTCTATCAAGGAGCACTTCTCCTATTATGAGACCTACGAGCTATCAGTCTGAAGATCTCGACCGCCTGTTGAGGAAGCACAAAATAGCTACCCTCGATGATTTGAAGGCAGTGTTGGGTACCGATGTGGACTCGACCGTCTTCCGAAAGCTCAATGAGTTGGCGTATCGGACAAGCTACTCCCACCGTGGTAGCTACTACACGTTGGACGAGATCGCCCAGTTCGATCGAAAAGGTCTTTGGTCGTTGCGCTCAGTGTGGTTCTCGAAGTACGGGACGTTGCTTGCGACGGTAAAAGCGTTGGTCGCGGCCTGTGAGGCAGGCTACTACGTCGACGAGCTCGAGGACGTGGTGCAGGTTGACGTCAAGGCTCCTCTGTTGAAACTGGTCCGAGAGAAAAGATTGGCGCGCGAGCAGGTGTTCGGCCGATATCTGTATCTGGCCACCGATGTGAGCACGCGCAAGCAACAGCTCTCGGCCCGCCAGGTACATGAGGCGTCACCTTCCACGTTGGGCTGGGTCGGGGGAGTCCGCGTGCTCCCCGTGGAGTTGAAGGCTGCGATCGTTCTTTTCTACAGTCTGCTCGATGAAAAGCAGCGCCGTCTCTACGCGGGAGTCGAGGCCATGAAGCTCGGTCACGGTGGCGACCAACAGATTGCCGAACTGCTCGGGATGGGTCCGAGCACGGTAGCCAGAGGTCGTAGGGAATTGCTAATGAGAGATGTTGAGCTCGACGGAGTTCGGCGAAAGGGTGGCGGACGGCGCGCCGTGCAAAAAAAAGCCAGAAGTCATCGCCAAGATCGAAGAACTCATGAAGCACGACACCGCGGGCGATCCGATGACGGGAGTGAAATGGACGCGGCGGACCACCGACAAGATTGCTTGCGAGCTAAGAAGCCTCGGTGTGAACGTCAGCAGCAAAACCGTCGGTCGACTGCTCAAACGGCTCGGCTTCTCGTTGCGGGTGAACCACAAGAAGCTGTGCGGTGCCACGTCCGAAGATCGCGATACCCAATTCGCGTGTATCGCCGAACTGCGCGAGCGTTTTGCCGCAGCTGGTCATCCCATCATCAGCGTAGACACGAAGAAACGGGAGCTGGTGGGATTATTCAAAAACGGCGGGCAGGCCTGGAACCGCGAGCCGACTCTCGTCAAAGACCATGACTTCCGTTCCGAATCGAACGGCATCGCAATCCCCTACGGCGTCTACGATCTGCTCGCGAACCGCGGGACAGTGTTCATTGGTACCTCGTACAACACCCCGGACTTCGCCGTGAATGCCATCGAGAAGTGGTGGCGAACGGAAGGACGGCGACGCTATCCTGCAGCCCGTGACCTCGCGATATTGGCAGACGCCGGGGGCAGCAATGGCTATCGGTGTCGGGGTTGGAAGCACGGGCTTCAAACGCGGATTTGCAATCGCCACGACATCGCTATCACCATAGCCCACTATCCGTCCGGTACATCCAAGTGGAATCCAGTGGAGCACCGTCTGTTCAGCGAGGTCAGCAAGAACTGGGCGGGCAGGCCTCTCGACAGCTACGAAACCATCCTCAAATACATCCGCACGACCACCACCTCTTCCGGTTTGCGAGTACGCGCACACCTTATCCGGCGTCGTTATCCGAAGGGCGTCAAAATCACTGACGAGCGGATGCAGGCGCTTTCCGTTACAAAGGACCAGACTCTACCCAAATGGAACTACACCATCCGACCGTCTTGAAAACGGGAACTTATTTTGTCGCCGGCCCTAAGGGAAGAGGCGACCGAGCACTAGTAAGGGCCGCCGACAAAATAACTGTCTAGTTTTGCGCACACTCTTCCTGTTTCAGGTCGTGATCGCGATATCGTCTGGCATCACGAGAGCCTGGCAAGCTCCCTAGAAATGGAACATTTGTAGGTCTTCAGCAACCAGCGCGTGTTTGACAAACGGTCCTCATTGTAGAAGGATTACGCCTATCAAGGAGCACTTCTCCTATTATGAGACCTACGAGCTATCAGTCTGAAGATCTCGACCGCCTGTTGAGGAAGCACAAAATAGCTACCCTCGATGATTTGAAGGCAGTGTTGGGTACCGATGTGGACTCGACCGTCTTCCGAAAGCTCAATGAGTTGGCGTATCGGACAAGGATCCGTCCCGCTTCCCGTGGAAATAAGAATGGCGTAACCTCCGGTTAAACAAAACGAAACCGCGCCTGGAAAGGCGAGGAGGAGGATTACGCCATGAAGAAGCCTACCACCATATCGAAGGAGTCTGTAAGCGAGTATCGGGAGTTCGTCCAACTTCGGCTGCGTAAGCGGGTACTGGAGGCAATCGAGGTCGTGCTCGAGGAAGAAGTCGACCAAGCGCTGGGGTGTGGTAGCTACGAGCGTGCGGAAGACCGCCGTGGATATCGCAACGGAGCCGAAACCCGTCGCGTGACGACGTCGGTGGGAACTCGCGAGCTCCGGGTGCCACGAGCCCGCGTGCGAGACGAGGAAACGGGAGAAACGACAGAGTTCAGGAGCGAGCTGTTGCCCCGGTACGCGCGCCGGACTCGTGAGGTCGACGAGGCGATCTTGGGGACCTACTTGTCGGGCGCGAATAGCCGCAGGATCCGCAAAGCGCTGAAACCACTGCTCGGTGAGGAGCACCTATCGAAGAGCGCGGTGTCTCGCGTGGTTAGCCGGCTGAAGGAGCGCTTCGAGGAATGGCAGAACCGTGCTCTCAGCGAGGAGGTCGAGTCAAGCCCATTCTTAGTTGAAACTCTCCACGGCTCACGTTTAAGCGACCTTCTTCTTCGATACGGTTGATGTCTTCGCCTCGATCTTCAGTTCCCGCTTGAGAGCTTCGCGAAGCTTGGGAAGATGGCGGTAGCCCACCACCTTCCTCAAGCGCGGTTCGATGTCTACGGGCGCCGTTGCCAACCAGCGCTGGCGTTGGCTCGAGTTCTTCCAGTGGTCGACCTTCGCGCAGCGTTCCTCGACGAGAGCATTGACGGACTCAAGGCAGTTCGTCGTCTTGAACGAACGGCCCAGCACCGCGTGTACGCCGAGTCGATGCAACGTCAGCGTCTCCTCAAGGCCTTCCTCCAGGCTGCCAGCTGCGGATTGGTTCCGCTCTTCTAACTCACCGTGGAGTTGCTCGAGCGCAGTGAGGGCCTCTTCGTACTCCGGCCTGTTGTAGGCCCACTGGAGCCGCTTGCGCCATGACGCCTGCTCGCCCTTGGACAGGTAGCTCACTACGTTTTCACGTTTGTGCCACTGGCAGCGTTGTATCAGGGCCCGCTTACGGAATGCCTTCTTGACTGCCGCTTGGAGACCCTTGCCGCCGTCGATGATCACCAGCAGACCCTGGGAGATATCGAGTCCCCGCTCGAGCAGTGAACGCAGGAACGGCGTCAACACCTGCGCGTTCTCCGTGTCCGTCTCCACGAAGCCCAAGAAGCGTTTTTCCCCGCAAAGCGTGATGCCCAGAGCCACGACCATCGTTGCCTCGGCGAATGTCTTCCCATCCAGAAACAGCGCCACCACATCCTCGCCGGTCAGATCTCGTTCCTGCATCTCCCGCAGCTTCGCAGCGCTCGCTTGCACGAACCCTCGGGACACCGTTGAGCTCGACAGCCCGATGGCGCCCGGAATCGCTTCCGCTGCCGCCTCGTAGTTGCGACAAGAGATTCCGTAGAGAACTCGTTTCAGCAGAAGATCATTCACCTCACCGCCGTGGCTCACCGCCTCGTAGCAGCGAAGCGGAATCTCTCCTCCCTCGATGCTCCGAACCCGTGGCACACGGATCGGTACCCGCTGGCCGCCAAGCCCTACCGTGCCCGGGTTGCTTCCGTGACGGCGACCGCGCTCCAGCTCGTCCTTGCGAGAGTATCGCTCTCCCGCCAACGCCTTCACTTCGTCGTCGAGCAACTCGTGAACGTGCATTAGACCAAGGGGGACCAACGAACGGATCATCTCTACCTTGGCGTCCAGCGCGAGTTCCCCGTAATCCTCGTGCCTCACCATCTCGACCTCACCCAAACGACGCGACTTCTTGCGTTTCTTGACCGAACGTAGCAGACTTCCCATCTCGGCTCCTTTCTTCGCGGCTTGATTTTGTTTTGTCCAACGCCATCAAACCACGGGGTTTGGAGCCGTTTCAATTCCCAACTAAGATTGGCACACTTTCAGGAGGTCTACGCGATCGTTTACCTGGACGGCTTCCACCTGAAAGTGCGGATGGCGAAACGTGTGATCAGCGTACCCGTACTGGTCGCGCTCGGGGTCGCGCCAGACGGGCAGAAACGTCTGTTGTCATTGCGTCTGGCGGTGAGCGAAGCCTCGACGCATTGGGGCTCCGTGCTGGAGGGACTCCAGGCTCGAGGACTCCGGGCTCCCAAGCTAGTGATCAGCGACGGCCACAAGGGGCTGACGAAAGCGCTGGAGAAGTGGCCGGGGTGCCGGTTGCAGCGATGTACCGAGCACAAGCGCGCCAACTTGCTCCAACATTGCCCGGCGCACGCACGCCGTGAGCTCCGGCGTGACTACAACCGGATCGTCTACGCCAAGAACGGGATCGATGCTCGCAAAGCCTATGACGAGCTCGTCGCCAAGTGGACGCCTCTCGCGCCGGCCGTCGTCCGAAGCCTAGAGGAGGCCGGTAATCAGCTGCTGACCTTCTATGAATTCCCTCGTGCCATGTGGAAATCGATTCGAACGACCAATGCTCTGGAGAATCTCAACCGCGAGTTTCGACGCCGGACGAAAACCCAAGCGTCGTTCTCCAGCGAGGAGTCCGCGGTCGCTTTGCTGTTTGGGCTTATCGCCTCTGGCCAGATTCAACTACGACGCATCGACGGCTACCAACGTCTGAGCGAGGTTCTCGAACACGCGGAGGTTGCCGCCTGATCTGATACCCTGATGACGGAGTGGAGGGCGCCGTTCTTTTTCCACGAACCTCGGGACACATCCTCGGACAAGCTACTCCCACCGTGGTAGCTACTACACGTTGGACGAGATCGCCCAGTTCGATCGAAAAGGTCTTTGGTCGTTGCGCTCAGTGTGGTTCTCGAAGTACGGGACGTTGCTTGCGACGGTAAAAGCGTTGGTCGCGGCCTGTGAGGCAGGCTACTACGTCGACGAGCTCGAGGACGTGGTGCAGGTTGACGTCAAGGCTCCTCTGTTGAAACTGGTCCGAGAGAAAAGATTGGCGCGCGAGCAGGTGTTCGGCCGATATCTGTATCTGGCCACCGATGTGAGCACGCGCAAGCAACAGCTCTCGGCCCGCCAGGTACATGAGGCGTCACCTTCCACGTTGGGCTGGGTCGGGGGAGTCCGCGTGCTCCCCGTGGAGTTGAAGGCTGCGATCGTTCTTTTCTACAGCCTGCTCGATGAAAAGCAGCGCCGTCTCTACGCGGGAGTCGAGGCCATGAAGCTCGGTCACGGTGGCGACCAACAGATTGCCGAACTGCTCGGGATGGATCCGAGCACGGTAGCCAGAGGTCGTAGGGAATTGCTAATGAGAGATGTTGAGCTCGACGGAGTTCGGCGAAAGGGTGGCGGACGGCGCGCCGTGCAAAAAAAACGCCAGAAGTCATCGCCAAGATCGAAGAACTCATAAAGCACGACACCGCGGGCGATCCGATGACGGGAGTGAAATGGACGCGGCGGACCACCGACAAGATTGCTTGCGAGCTAAGAAGCCTCGGTGTGAACGTCAGCAGCAAAACCGTCGGTCGACTGCTCAAACAGCTCGGCTTCTCGTTGCGGGTGAACCACAAGAAGCTGTGCGGTGCCACGTCCGAAGATCGCGATACCCAATTCGCGTGTATCGCCGAACTGCGCGAGCGTTTTGCCGCAGCTGGTCATCCCATCATCAGCGTAGACACGAAGAAACGGGAGCTGGTGGGATTATTCAAAAACGGCGGGCAGGCCTGGAACCGCGAGCCGACTCTCGTCAAAGACCATGACTTCCGTTCCGAATCGAACGGCATCGCAATCCCCTACGGCGTCTACGATCTGCTCGCGAACCGCGGGACAGTGTTCATTGGTACCTCGTACAACACCCCGGACTTCGCCGTGAATGCCATCGAGAAGTGGTGGCGAACGGAAGGACGGCGACGCTATCCTGCAGCCCGTGACCTCGCGATATTGGCAGACGCCGGGGGCAGCAATGGCTATCGGTGTCGGGGTTGGAAGCACGGGCTTCAAACGCGGATTTGCAATCGCCACGACATCGCTATCACCATAGCCCACTATCCGTCCGGTACATCCAAGTGGAATCCAGTGGAGCACCGTCTGTTCAGCGAGGTCAGCAAGAACTGGGCGGGCAGGCCTCTCGACAGCTACGAAACCATCCTCAAATACATCCGCACGACCACCACCTCTTCCGGTTTGCGAGTACGCGCACACCTTATCCGGCGTCGTTATCCGAAGGGCGTCAAAATCACTGACGAGCGGATGCAGGCGCTTTCCGTTACAAAGGACCAGACTCTACCCAAATGGAACTACACCATCCGACCGTCTTGAAAACGGGAACTTATTTTGTCGCCGGCCCTAAGGGTTCCTCACGCGCTGATCGGCGGACTGGCGGTTGGGCTCAACGGTTTCCCGCGCGCCACGAAAGACGTGGACTACCTCGTCGGAGCGGAGGCCTTTGAAAAGACCACACCGTTGCTCGTCTATCGTTCGGAGCTCAAGGACTGCATCGAGATGACCGTCGTCGACCTGCTGGCTGTTCCCGACGCATTCCCGTGCCTCGCCGATCAACTGGCTGTCGTGGAGGTTGGCGAGGTGCATGTCGTCGCTCCCGAGGCTCTCATCCTGATGAAGCTATCCGCCAATCGCCCACAGGATCGCGCCGACGTCGCGCGCCTTCTCGACGCCGGCGTCGACGAACGGGGCGTTGCCTCCTATCTCGCCGAACACGCGCCTGGCTTGCTCAACCGCTTTGCCGAGCTCGTCGACGAAGTGCGATGAGTCGCAGGCAGCTGTACCCTCGGCCGCGCGACTCGTTCTGGCATCCGTCAGACCTCCAGCCCCACCTCTCGCATCAGCGCCAACAGTGCAACGCGGCATCCTCCGCGAGCTTCTCGCACGATGCCTGGCCAAGGACGTGCGCGAAAGGTGGCGGGACATCGGCGATGTCCGCTACGAGCTCGATCGCGTCGCAGAGCGCCAGGCGCCAGCGGCACACGCTCGCGCCGGCAAAAAGCTCGCTGTCGCCGTTCTCGCAGCATTCGTCCTGGGTAGACTTTCGAGCACGCTGTTGCGACGAGGGCCTGCGGAAGATCTCGCGCCGCCCGCCGTCAAGCGATTCGTGGCTGCGACGGGATACATCGCGGACGACTTGGCCGGAGCGCGCGGATTCACGCTCTGGAACGAGCCTGGAGATGCAAGCTTGGGGAGATCATCGAGACGCACCGATGTTCCACCGTGGCGCGGGACGACATCGCGGATGCGATGGCGGCGTGCTGGACCGCGGAGCGGGTTCATGCGGGGACGGAGACGCGGCTGCCTGCGGAACCACCGAGGGACTCCAAAGGACTCCGAATGGAGATCGTGCGATAGCCATGCCGCTCGGGGTTGACGACGGGTTCCGCGTCGCTGAAGCCAATCGGTGATGAAACTGATCTCTGGCCTATACGAGGCGCTCATCGCGCGAGATCGCGTTGTAGAAAGTCACTGTATGCATTGATTTCCTCTGTTGTCGGAAGTAGTCCGCCATGAAATCGGCGTATGGCGCACTGCAGCTGTCAGCGTATCGACCTCATTTGCGGTATGTGACAGAAGATCGGATAATCAGAATGTCTGAGGTTAGAGGAATGTCGGAGGTCACGCGCGTTGGGAAAAGAGGCACGGTCGTGATCCCGGCGGCGCTTCGCAAGCGCTACGGTCTCGAAGAAGGAACGGAAGTATTGGTCGAGGAAACCGACGAGGGGCTCTTGCTCCGACCCGCGGTCACTCTCCCCATTGAGATGTACTCCAAAGAGCGCCGTGCAGCATTCCTCCTCGAGAACGCGATTGACCGACAGGACTATGAGCGAGCGCGTCAGGAAGTCAGGAAAATGGGCCTCGACCCCGACGCTGTTCCGCACGAGAGCCCAAAAACCTGAGACAGCTCTGTGGATCGGCTGTTCCTCGACGCCAACGTGTTGTTCTCGGCGGCTTACCGGGAGGACGCCGGCCTCGTTGAGCTCTGGAAGCTCGAGGACGTGGAGCTCGTAACGTCGGGCTGCGCGTTCGAGGAAGCTCGTCGTAACCTGAGCGATGACGAGCAGCTCGAACGCCTTCAAGCGCTTGTCCGACGGCTCTCGATCGTTCCCGAAAGTGACGTCGAGCTGCCTAGTAACGTGAAGATCCAGGAGAAGGACCAGCCAATCCTTCAGGCGGCTATCGCTTCAAAAGCCTCCCACCTCATCACTGGCGATCGTCGAGACTTCGGACGTTACTTCGGAAAACAGGTCGCGGGTATCTGGGTTATGCTTCCGCGCCAATATCTCGATACGAAAAAGACGTGATGGCGCCCATCTCGTGCTCGACGCTGGTTTTGAGGACTGAAGAAAGGACGCTCGCATGGGTTACCGATCGAATCTTTTCTTGACACTCTGGCTCGTGATTAGCGGCGTGCCGCTTTCCGCTCATGGAAGCGAACAGGAAGACGTCCATTGGCCGAGCTTTCGGGGGCACCAGGCGCAGGGTGTCGCGGAAGGTCATACGACGCCGACGGAATGGAGCGTCGAAGACGCGGAGAACATCCGTTGGAAGACGGCGATCCCGGGGCTCGCTCACTCGTCGCCGATTATCTGGGGAGACAGCCTTTTCGTGACCACGGCTGTTAGCGCCGAAGGCGATCCTTCGCTTCGCGTGGGGCTCTACGGCGATATCGAGTCGGTGAACGAGGACGTCGTCCATCGCTGGCGGGTGTATAGCCTGGACAAGCATACGGGGGCGATCCTTTGGGAGCGGACGGCGCATGAAGGCGTTCCAAAAGTGAAGCGTCACTTCAAATCGACGCATGCGAATCCGACGCCGGCGACGGACGGCGAGCATCTGGTGGCGTTTTTCGGATCGGAAGGGCTTTACTGCTACGACATGGATGGGGAGCTTCTGTGGAAGAAGGACTTCGGGGTTTTGAAATCGGGCTTTTTTCAGGTGCCTCAGGCGGAGTGGGGGTTTGCCAGCTCGCCGATCATTCACGGCGGGATGGTGCTCGTTCAGAGCGACGTTCTCGAAGGTTCGTTTCTGGCGGCGTTCGATATCCGTGACGGCCGGGAGATATGGAGGACCGAGCGCGACGACGTCCCGACATGGAGCACGCCGACGGTTTACGGTCGGGGCGAGGCCGCTCAGATCATCGTCAACGGATTCAAGCACATCGGAGCTTATGAGGCGTCCACAGGAAAGAAGGTATGGTGGATGACCGGGGGCGGCGATATCCCTGTGCCGACGCCGGTCGTGTCGTACCCGTTGGTCTTCGTGACGAATGCGCATGGGCCGGCGTCGCCCATCTACGCGATTCGGCTGAATGCCGAGGGAGATATCTCGCTCTCGCAGGGAGTGAGCCGTAACGAGCACGTTGCCTGGAGTGTCGATCGGGGCGGCGCTTATATGCAGACCCCGCTCGCGTATGGCGACTATCTGTACAACTGCCGCGACAATGGTGTGCTCAGCTGCTTTCGGGCCGTCACCGGGGAACGTCTCTACCAAGAGAGACTCGGCGGCGGAACCTCGGGGTTTTCGGCTTCACCCGTCGCCGCCGACGGAAAGATCTATTTCACGAGCGAGGTCGGGGACGTTTACGTGATCGCGGTCGGGCCGAAGTTCGAGCTTCTCGCCGTCAACAGCTTGGACGAGATTGCGATGGCAACGCCGGCGGTTTCCGAGGGGGTCTTGTACTTTCGTACCCGCGGCCACGTCGTTGCTGTTTCGAACGGCGAGTAGACTTACGCACCGGGGTTTCACCGAGGTGGATCTTCGCCGTATGATGGAACATGCGAGCGGATATCGGCCGGCGCAACGAGAGGGTCGTTGGATCATCGCGACTAAGCATCTGGGGCAGGACTGGGAGATCATTCTCCAGCCGGAGCCTGACACGAAGACTTTGGGCGTGGTGACGGCCTACCCGGTAACGAGAGAAGACAAATGAAAGAACCACACCTCAAGGTCACATACCTGCGCGGAAAGGCCGAGATCGCCTATCTCTATCTACCTCGTCAACATGGCGAGAAGGTTCATCAGAGTGAGCGTGTCGAACCGGAGATGGTCCTGGACTTCAACGAAGCCGGAGCACTGATCGGTATCGAGCTCGTCGACCCCCAGTACGTGAGCGTGGAAGCGATCAACGAAGTGCTCTCGAAACATGGCCTTTCTCCGATCTCAGAGAATGACCTCGCTCCCCTCCGGGCGGCCTAAAGTCGCCAAATCCGCGCATTCCCACTACGCGGACGAGCGCGATTCCGATTGCAAAATCCTTCCCCTCGGCGAGTACGGTCTAATACCAAAGTATTACCCGAACTGGCGGGGATCAAGAAGCAATCATTGCGGTGACCGTAGTCACCGCTCCACTGGCACAACCGATTCGCAGGATCAATTTCGGTGCCGCGCAGGCGGTGATGCTCCGGGGGCTGGCCGGCTAGCCTGCCCGAACCTGACGGCCAGCCTCTCGTCGATCTTACTCTTCAGCGTGCGCCAGTCGCGACCGAGGCGTCGCGCCGCCTCACGGTAGCTGCCGGTCTGCGCGTAGACGAGGGTGGAGTAGGCCTGCTCGAGCTCGTCCAGTGTGAGTGTCCCCTGCGTCACCGCAGTGCTCAGCTCGCTCAATGGATCCGCCGGGTCCTCGGTCTTGGTTTCGGGGTGGTACTCCCGGCGGATCATTACATTGCGGACACACTGCTCCAGCTCGCGGAAGTTACCGGGCCAGTCGTAGTCGGAAAGCTCCTTGCGGATCCAGGCGTGGACTTCGTCGGCCAGCTCTTCCACGTCGTCTCCGGCGACCTGATGCGCGACGAACAGGATCAGGGTGTGAAGGTCCTCTGGCTCAGAGACCAGCTGCTCGATCAGCGAGGGAGTGGCGATCATGTCCGAGCAGAGCCGATAGTAGAGGTCGTCACGGAAGCGGTTGGCCCGTCGCTCCGCTGCGAGGTCGCGGTTGGTTGCGGCGATCACCTTGCCTCGAAATCGCCGACGCTCGGTCTCGCCGATGCGCTGAATCTCTCGCGTCTGCAGGACGCGCAGCAACTTCACCTGAACGGCCGGGTCCAGCTCTCCGATCTCGTCCAGAAAGACCGTGCCGTACTCCTCACACTCTTCCAGCAGCCCTTCCCGCTCGCGGACCGCGCCCGTGAAGGCCCCCTTGACGTGTCCGAAGAGCTCCGACTCGATCAGGGTCGTTGGAAGGGCCGAGAGATTCACCGGATGGAAGGAACGGCTGAAGTCCGTCTCGAAAGCCTTCGTTCGGGTGTTGAAAGGGTGGTAGCGGGGCAGCCCGACCGCGCGCGCGACCAGCTCCTTGCCGGTGCCCGAGGGGCCTGTGATCAGCAGCGTGCTGTCCGTCATGCGCCCGTAGAGCGAGTGTGTGTAGCGGCGCAGGTCGTGGGTGAAAATCGATTGCCAGACGGCTGCTCGAAGCCGCACAATCGGCGCCGAGCTTCCGAGGATATAGCGGTATATGTAGTAGAAGCCCCGGCGAAGCTGGAAGAAGCAGGCGTAGATGTGCGCCGCATCGTACGCGGAGGGAAGAGGTCGGCCATGAGCGACCATGAAGTTCTCGAACTCCGAGCGGAAGTCCTCCCACAGGTGAGCAGGTATCTTGGCCCCGGCGTCCATCGCGCTCGCGATCAGGTCGTCGAAGTCGACCCTGTGAGGCCGAACCACGTCGTGACGTGTCGTTTGGTGACGATGAGGGCGTGGCCGTCGCTGACGGGGTAGGCATCCCAGATGCCGAGGACGTTGGCGCCTCGATAGAAGACGCGTTCGGGATCGGGATCACAGAAGGGACAGCCTGGCTCGCTCATAGCGGGCGCCGGGAGATGTCGAGGGTGCCGTCGAGCCCTTCGGCGACACACGCGGCGCAACGCCATCGGCGAACGGCTCGCTTCGCCGTGCGGGAACGCTGACAGACGGGGCAGCGGTGGATGTAGAGATAGCGGCGTCGGTGGTTGCGGGTACCGCGAACGTTCGCGGGGAGGGGGAGCCTCGTCTTGGGCTCATAACCGGCATCCCGCATGAGCGCTTTCCACTCAGGACCGTGGGGTCGGATGCGCGTGCCATGGAGCTCGCGCGCGGCGACGTGGGCGAGCTCGTGGCAGAGGACTTCTTCCAGGAGACCGTTCGGGGCTTCGTCGAGGAAGCTCGCCAGGCGGATGAGGCGGCGCTCGGGATAGCAGCGGCCGAGGCTTCGAGTCAGGCGGGGCGACCATTCGATGGTGGTGCGGGCGGCGAGCTCGGGGGTGTTCCAGAGATGGAGCCAGTGATGGAGGGAAGAGGTAGCTTCGCTCGGGAGAGCGGCGTTGACGGCCACGGAGCGAAGGCTAACACGAAGGGGCATCCAGGGTGGGCTCGCCTGAAATCCTTGCTAGCGCGAAGTAGGGAGGATCAACGGTGGTTTTTTCGTCTCTCTCATAAGAGAGCACGATGGGACACGACCAGTTATTCAAGACGCTTCTCGAGACCTTCCTGCGGGAGTTTCTGGAGCTCTTTTTCCCGGAGGTGGCGGCGCGTCTCGATTTCACCTCGCAGCGCCCTCTCGACAAGGAGTTCTTCACGGATCTTCCGGAGGGTCGGCGTCGAGAAGCGGACGTGGTGGCGGAGCTTCGGACGAGGGATGGCGAGCCAGAGCTCGTTCTGGTGCATGTCGAAGTGCAGGCAAGGAGCGAGCGGGACGTAGGACGGCGAATGTACGAGTGCTACTCGATGCTTCGGCTGCGCTACGACGTACCGGTGTTCCCGGTCGTGTTGTTTCTGCGAGGTGGGCCTCCCAAGGAGGCGGCGGAGTACCGAGAAGAGCTCTTCGGGCACGAGATCGTGCGGTTCCAATATGCCAGCATCGGACTGGCGCGGCTCGTCGCTCGGGAGTATGTTGAAACGAGCCCTCTGGGCGCGGCACTTTCGGCGCTCATGCGCCGGGGACGGTCAGGGGCCGCTTTGCTTCGGGCGAACATGCTCAAACGGGTCATCGAGAGCGAGCTCGACGAGGCGCGGCAGTTCCTGCTGGTGACTGTGATCGAGACGTACTTCCCGTTGAGGGGAGACGAGTTCGAACAGTTCAGGCAAGTCGTCGCGCGAAAGGAGTACCAGAAAGTGCAGGACACGGAGCTTACGTGGGCCGACAAGCTCATGCTGAAAGGCCTCATCCAGGGAAAACGCGAGACGCTGAAACGTCTACTCGCCGTGAAGTTCGGGCCGTTACCAAGCGACGTGGACGCTCGTATCGATGCCGTCGAGTCCGGCTAGGAGCTGGACCAATATCTCGATCGCGTGCTCACGGCTGAGTCGCTCGAAAACGTCGGCATCCAGTAGGGGTTGGAACAGGAATTCTTCGAGCACGATTGAAGCTTCGTTGACCACGGCCGCTAAGTGGATGAGGCGACCCCCGGGATAGCAGCGGCCGAGGCTCCTGGTCAGCGCGGAGGCCACTCGATGGTGGTGCGGGCGGCGCGCTCGGGGGTGTTCCAGACGTTGAGCCAGTGGTGGATGGAAGAGACGGCTTCGCTCGAGAAGGCGGCCTTCAGACTTCACGCCTCGATCCGTTGTGGTCAGCAACCTACTACGGACGCAGGTCAGGAATGGCGAGGCCGCTGGCTCGACCAGCGCTTCCGCGCGGTGTCGAGAAACGACGAGTCCTCAGCGGGCTCATCCTGAACGATCTTCTCGAACTTGGGCATGAACGACGTCTTCCGGTGGTGACGCCGTCGGATATCTTCTACGAGGGCGTTCCATTGATCGACCAAGCCCGCTTTCTCGTAGCACTTCTTGGCTCGCTTCAGGTTCGATACGGCAGAGCGGTAGTTTTTGTTCCTGCCCTCGTCGACGATCTGCAGTGCGATGGCGCGAAAGAGCCGAGCGGCGACTCCCGGGTGTGGACGCGCCAGGTGTTTCGCGGCGTCGCCGAGAGAGTAGTCGCTCACGTCCATGAGAGCTTCGTCCGTCGTGCTCTGGAGCCGATCCACGAGGCGACTCGTTTCGCGAGTCTCGAGATACAGATCGATCGCTGAGCGAAGATCGCCGCCGGCGGCACGGTCCATGGCGCGCTCGTGCCAGCGACTACGCTCGGCTTCCGGTACGTACCGCATCAGCTCCCCATAGCCAGCGGTGCCGGGGCTCGCGTCGAAGTCTTTCCAGGCAAGCGTCAGAGCTTCCTCGGGGCGGCCGAGCTCTGATAGGAGGGCGCGCTCGCGCTTTTCGAGATCGTACGTTGCAAACTCGCGCCTTCCGCCACTTTCGAGGCCGCGCCGAACCCACGAGAGTGCCTGGCTGGCTTCGCCCTTCGCGTGGAAGATGTCAGCGATCGCGAGGCAGTCTTCGCCGCGCATTCCCATTTGCTGGCACAGTCGAATATAAGAGAACGCGTCTTTCTGCGCCTGGAACAGGGCGTGGAGCACATCGGCCCATTGCCGTTGCGACGCGTCGCCTCCGAGCTCATCTTTTCTGCGCGCCGCCTCTTGCGTGGCTTGCTCGAAGCGGGTTCGCGCGGTTTGAACGAAAGGCTTCCGTCCGGCCTCGTCGAGCGCTTCGGCGATGTCGCGCTCGATCTGGTACGTGTAGCCATAGTTGTCGGCATCGATCCAACGAACGAGCGTTTCGACGGTATCGTTGGCCGGGCAGCCGCCGGATTGCCGCGCTCGTTACCCAGCGACAACAAAGCTCCTGCATGAAGTTACCGAGCTCGCCGCTCGAATCGTCGAGCTCGTGGGTCTTGGCGTAGCAGCCCGCTAGAAAGGTCTCGAAGACCCTGGTCGCGCGCGCGGGGTCGTCGTCGATGAGAGGGTTGATTTGCTGCACCAGTTGGTCGAGCGCCTTCATGAAGGAGAAGCTCTTGCGGTAGCTGATGAACTCTCCCGGACGGAGGGCGGATTCGATGCTGCGCTCGAATGGGTCTCGTGTGCGACCTCGACGGCTCATCTTCTTTGGCTCCCGAGCAGGAACACTCGCTACCGCTCGTCGGAAATTCCGAGCTCCTCCCACAGGAAGCTAAGGTCGATGGGGTCCCGTCGTTGAGTCTCGGCTTGCTCGCGCTCGCCAAACTCGTAGCTTCGCAGGATCTCCACGACTTCGCGCCGGCCCGCTTTCGAACGTATCGCCTGGCGGGGCGTCTTGTTCTTCAGCGCGGGAATGGGCTCGTCGGCCCAATTGGCGTAGGTTTGCCGGTAGAACTGCTCCAGGATCGCGGTTTTCGTTTCTGGCGGGATGTCGTCGATGGGATCTTCTCCGATATCCGGCTGATTCCTTTTTCGCGCGTGGCGACCTTTCCAAACATGTCTCGGGTCGGTCGACTCGCGCGCGATGCGCTCCACGCCGTCACCCAAAAGCTCCGAGAACCAGCTCTCGGCGGCATTAGCGGTGTCGTTGGTTCGGGCGAAAAGCTCGACGCGATCGTCCGCGGTTTTCGAGACGGAGCAAAGGCTTCGACGCGCGCTAGCGCCCGCTTTCTCCGGCTGGAACCGGACCCAGTGGTTTTCGTCGCTCCGCTCAACGTCAGGTTGTTCGTCGAGTGTCTTCGCGAGCCGCGACCATTCTTTCACGCGATAGTGCACCGCCGTTAGTAAGATCGCCTCGCCGGTCGAAGCCTCGGTCAATAGCGGCGGCGGTCCTACGAGGACCGACAACCAAGCCTCGATGACGGTGGCGCTCACCCATTCGGAATGGAGGAGGCCTCCGCTCCCTCGGGGCCCTTCCAGAAGGCGACCGCGTAATGCCAGATACTGAGGGCGGTTGAAAGCGTACACCGCGCCGGTAAGAACGCTCGGCTGGCACGGGAGCACCCGCGCTGCGAAAATGTCGCCTTCCCGGAGCGATCGCGAAGCCGACCTCTCGCGAACCCAAAACCGCGTTGGCTCGTCGGCGAGCGTCGAGACGAGCCACAAGCCCTCTCCGGGCTCCGCTTCGACGACCTCATACAGATCGATGGGCTCCGTCGCGAGAAGCTGGAGATAGCGCCGCTCGTTTGCATCCATCAGAGGGCCACCTTCACTGAGCACGAGCTCCATGACCGGCAGGGAGTCGTCCTCGTCTTCGGGGGGGCTGATCTCGCCCTCGGCAAGCACCCATTCGAACGCGTTCAGATGAACCATTTCTCCCAGGTCTTCAGGAAGCTCGTCCAACTCCTCGAATTGCTCCTGCTCCAGTGAACCGAAGTATTCGAACGCGATCGCGCGCTCGATCTCTTCGGGATAGTGCTGGCGAAGCCACGCGATCGCGCGTGCGACCGCCCCTTCCGCGACCGCGATCGATACCACCGCAGCTTCGTCTTTTGCGAGGCAGCACTTCTTGTATTTCTTACCGCTGCCGCAGGGGCAGGGAGCGTTGCGAGACGTTTTGTTCGGCATGGTGTGAGGCTATCAATACGGTGCCCGACGCCTCCTCGTGGACCGGCGAAAAGCCACTCGCGCGGGCGATGCAGGCACAGCCGAAATGTAACACGACGCCAGTCGCGAATGCGTACTGCCGAGGAGGGCGGCTTTCATGGCCTCGGGGCTAACACGAAGGGGCATCCAGGGTGGGCTCGAATGAACTCGCTGCCAGAGAGAGATAGGGAGGATCACGGGTGGTCTTTTCGTCTCTCTCATAAGAGAGCACGATGGGACACGACCAGTTATTCAAGACGCTTCTCGAGACCTTCCTGCGGGAGTTTCTGGAGCTCTTTTTCCACGAAGTGGCCGAGCGGCTCGACTTCGCGACAAAGCGTCTCCTGGACAAAGAGCTCATCACGGATTTTCCCGAGGGGCGTCTGCGGGAAGCCGATGTTGTGACGGAGCTCAGGACGCGGGAGGGCGAGCCGGAGCTCATTCTGGTGCACGTCGAAGTGCAGGCGGAGGGCGAGGCGAGTTCGGAAGGCGGATCGCCTCGAGTTCCTGCTGACAGGGAAGGAATGTGCACTAGCGGTACGCTGAGGGTTTCGCCCTACCCTAGCGCGTTGTACTATGGAAGTTAGAAACCGGAGGCAGCTGTGAAAGTGAAAGTCGTTCTCGAGCCCAGCGACGAAGGGGGGTTCACGGTCTACGCCCCGTCACTTCCGGGCTGCATCAGCGAGGGCGAGACGCAGGACGAGGCGATGGCGAACATTCGAGAGGCCATCGAGCTCTACCTAGAGCCCCAGGAAGACGATCTTCCGCCGGGAAGCGAGGTGGAGATCCGAGAGCTCGTCCTTTGAGCAAAGTCCCATCCCTCCCTTATTCCCGAATCGTAAAGGCACTTCAAAGGGATGGGTGGATTGTCGTGCGACAGCGCGGTAGCCACATTCGACTTCAAAAGCGCCTTCCCGACGAAGTCCTCAAGCTCGTCGTGACCGGCCCTCGGACAGGAGGCTCTCCACGATATCGCCGTCCGGGTCGAGAATGCAGACGGCGGGGACCGTGCCGGCCAAGAGAGCTTTCTGCCTTCGTGCCTCACGCAGTAGATTCTCTGGACGAAAAACTGAGGTCGAGGCGCAGTGTTTATTGGATAGAATCGGTGGCCGCTGAGCTTCCGTGGGGAACTTTCTCGCCATTGCTCCAAGCGTACGCTACGGTCGTGCGGACGCGCAAAACGCGTCAAGAATATCTCGCTGTTGCCTTGGAAGCGTGAGGTCCTCCTTTTGTCCTGGTCCCATTCGCATCGCAGCATCGCAACGCTTCGACCGGATGGATGGAGGCAGCCCGGCGCGCGGGCAAGAAGCTCGCCGCCAGTCCCACTCCGGCCACCATCAGCGAGACGAAGGCGACGACTCCCGCGTCGAAGGCTTCCACCCGAAACAGTAAGCTATGGAGTCCACCTGCCGGTGTGGAGGTCGATGATGCGCTCGATGGCCCGCAAGCATACCGGGCAGAAGTAATCCGGGTTTCGGGTGAACATGATGCAATCGACCGCCGGCCGGTACAGGCCCTTGGCCTGATACCCGGCGCCTTCGAAAGCGCCGACCTTGCCGTAGTACTGCTGCGCCTCCAGGATTCGGCTCGTCGCCTCCTTGGCCTCCTGGAAGTACTGTTCCATGCGCTGTTCGGAAACTTTCTGCGCGCGGAGGGCCTGGCGCGTCTCCTGAAGCGCGAGGGAGGTGCTGTCATACGCCTCCTGATCCCAGGGAGTGGGCGTCGGGGTATCCGCATCCACCAACGCCTGCCACTTCAGACGCTCGGGATCCAGCAGCGCCGTGACGTTGGGACTCCAGGGCTCCGTCCCCGGCGCGGTGAAATCCTCATACGCCACTTGCGAGGTGTAGTACTCGTCGCCCAGCCCCGCGAAGGCATGAGCGAATTCATGCACGATCAAGTAGGGCAGCTGCCCGCTCTTCGCCGCAGCGGTGGAGTACAGATTGTAGGTTCCCCCACCGCCATACTGCTCGCTGTTTCCGATGAGGATGAGCGCGTCGAACGGCGCAAGAGCCGCGATCTCCTGAAAGCGACGATTCTCGAAGCTGAGCATGTAGCGTTCGGAGTCGAAAGCGTTGTACGTCAAACCGATCGGCGTTCGGTTCCAAAACCCGGTTCGCGGCTGAGATACACCCGAGCGCTCGGAAGCGACGTCGATGGCCCACACGTTGAAGTCTTCCCGATGATCGGCGAAAGGAGAATGGGCGAATAGAGCGTCGACCACGCGACGGACGTCGGCCCGATAGCTGGGCATCTCCTCTCGTGTGTAGCCGTCACCGAGGACCAGGAGGTCGACTTTTTCGCTACGCGGCCCGTGCTCGAAAACAGCCCACACCTCTCCCTGCTGATCTAATGGAGACCGATCCACCCATCGGCTTGCCGGATCGGTCAACGTCGAGAAGATCTCACGAAACGTCCCGTCCGCCGCTCGCTTCTTGAGCACGATCTGCACTGGATGCCTCGGCTCGGGAAAACGTTGAGATTCGTGCAGCGTTCGCCACGTGCCCCGCCGCGCCTCCCCGGTCGTTTCCCACTCTCCGTAGATGCTGGAGAAACCGGCCGAGTAGATGGCGAGATGGGTGCTCGGATCGATGACCTCGAAGCGATACTTTCCGAGATCGAGTGGGTCCAACAGAGGGTGTCTCCGCCCGCCCCAGTCACCTTCGAGCCGCAGCCGATCCACGCTGACGTGTTCCTCACCTGCCGTGCCCGTATGGTAGTAGTCGAATCGCAAGCAACGTCCGGTGAAGTGCCGCTCGAATGGGTCGCTGGCCTGAGCGAGGGCCGCACCGAGGAAAGGAGTCGTCAGGGAGCAGCTCGACAGAAGAGTCAGACAAACGGTCCAATGCCTCATATGCTTCTCCTCTTCATCCTCGGACCGGACGAGTTTGAAAGTAAACTCGGGCGGCGTGAGCGCCCACTATTGTAGGCGACGAGCCGACGCGAACGCAGACTCCTATGCTGCGAGCTGGAGGTAAACCATGTCAGCGAAGATTCTGTCCCGCGCGAGTCGATGGTCGTGGCTCGTGCTCGGCTGGACTTGCATGAGCTTGTCGGCGCAGGCGCAGACGGACGACGAGTGGTGGCCTTCGGAATGGGGCCCGGAGGATGAGCGCGGCGCTTCGAATCGCATCACTGCAGATCGGATCGTCCAAGCTGCGAGGCTCATCACCGAGGGTCGGATCTACTCGCTCGGCAGGGTCTATGAGCCGGGGATGCCGAGCTTTGGCAATCGCCACTTCAGCTTGACCCTGTCGGGAAAACCGACCGGCGGGCCCATGGGCACGAACCAGGTCGTCTACAACGATGAGCTGTTCTCGGGAGAGATCGGACAAATCGGAACCCAATTCGACGGGCTGGGCCACATTGGGACCCGGGTCGGCGAGGAGGACATCTTCTACAATGGGTTCCGCTTGAACGACATCCACTCGCCCTATGGGCTCACCAGACTCGGCATTGAAAACGCCGGGCCTTTCTTCGCGCGTGGCGTGCTGATCGACGTCGCGGCCTACAAAGGGGTCGAGCGGCTCCCCGGGGACTACATTATTACTATCGTCGACATCGAGGGTGCGCTCCAATCCCAGGGTTCGACGATCCGCGAGGGCGACGTGGTCCTGTTCCATACCGGTCACGGCGCCCTCTGGATGGTAGACAACGAGACGTACGCTCGCTCCAATCCCGGTCCGGGAATCACCACGATCCGTTGGCTGGTCGAGCGCAAGATCGTGATGGCCGGCGCCGATACCGGCAACGTCGAGGCGAATCCCGGTGAGGACCCGGAACAGCCGTTTCAAGGTCATCAATGGCTCATGAATCGACACGGGGTCTACAACTTCGAGAACCTCGATCTGAGCGAGCTCGCCGCGGATCGCGTCTACGAGTTCGCCTTCGTGTTCACACCGCTACTCATGAGGGGGGCGACGGGCTCTCCGGGAAATCCCCTTGCCATCAAATAGATCCGTGCCGACGGCCCACCAAAGCTGAGGGCAGGCTTCATCGCAATGCTGCGTCCCCGCGCCGCCCTTTTACCGAAGCTCCTAACGGTGATGTCGATCGTGACGGTCGGACTAGAGATCCCCGGCGACGAACAGGAGCTGGCCGGTGAAGCGGACGATCCTGAGAGGCGGATAACGAAGGCTCGGCTGGCGCGCTCGGCGATCAATCGCCATCCAGATTTCTGAGGGAAGCTGGGTTCCGATTGTCCTGGTCATCATTCGCATCGCAACGCTTCGACCGGATGGATGGAGGCAGCGAGGCGCGCGGGCAAGAAGCTCGCGGCCAGTCCGACTCCGGCGACCATCAGCGAGACGAGGGCGACGACTCCCGCGTCGAAAGCTTCCACCTGAAACAGAAGTGGTGACAGGAGGGGACTCGTCGCGAGCGCGCCACCGAGGCCGATGGCCGTCAAGGCGAGACCGCGCGAGAGCACTAGTTCCGCGGTCCGGAAGTTTCGCCCCAATTATTTGATCGCAGTTTTGGAGTGGATGTGATCAAATTTGGGACATGCAGGAAGAGCGACGAGGGCGACGACCAAGACCGGTACGTTTGACTGCGAGAGAGCGAAAACAGCTGTTGGAGATTGCTGGGCAATACGGCCGCCCGTATCGTGAAGTTCTTCGAGCTCGAATCCTCTTGGTTCTTGAGCGGGGTCCATGCGTGAGTGCGGCCGCACGGCGATTGGAAGTAGACGTCAAGACGGTACGCCGCTGGCGGGATCGCTTTGTGGAGAAACGGCATAAAGAAGCTTTGAGAGACGAACCGCGTTCGGGCCGACCGCCTCAAATCGGATTGCTTAGTCGATGTGAGTTGCTCAGCATGGCGTGTGGGCGTCCGTCGGACTTCGGCGAACGGACTCGGGATGTGTGGACCATCGATTCTCTGCTGGAGCGGTTTCGTCGTCGACGCTCGAGACCCTCGATGAGTCGAACCTCGGTCATTCGGATTCTCTCTGAAGCAGAGATTCGACCTCATCGCGTTCGCATGTGGCTTCACAGTCCAGACCCCGAATTCAGACCCAAGGTGAAAAGGATCTGTCGCTTGTACCTTCGACCTCCGCGAGACGGCGTGGTGCTATGCATCGACGAAAAGAGCGGAATGCAGGCATTGGGACGTAAACACGACTTGCGCCTCGCTTCGCGCGGACGCAGTGGCCGACACGACTGCGAGTATGTCCGACATGGAACGAGGACTCTTTTCGCCGCATTTAATCCCCATACGGGCGACGTTTACTCCGAAGTACGCAAGAGGCGTAAAACCGTCGACATCCTGGATTTCATGGAGGCCGTAGCGCGCCGGTACCCAAGAAAGAAGATCTATGTCATCTGGGACAATCTCAACATTCATCGTGATGGCAAACACCAACGATGGAACCAATTCAATCGGCGTCACGGTAATAGGTTTCGCTTCTTCTACACTCCTATTCACGCGTCCTGGGTCAACCAAGTCGAGATATTCTTCGGCATTGTTCAAAAACGCGTGCTCCGATACGGCGTGTTCAACTCCGCCCGTGAGTTGGAAGGTGCTTTGCGCCGATTCATTCGCCATTGGAACCACCACGAAGCTCATCCCTTCCGCTGGACATTCAAGGGATACCCGCTACAATCAACTTCCACTGCTGCGTAGCGCTCCAGCTTCCGCAGCGTCCCTTCGTGTATGGACATCGAATCTGCCGCCGCGAATCTTCAACGCTCCTTGAACGCCTACCGCGGCTTCGACCACCTCCGCGTCAAGAAACGGGGGCAGTCCCTCACTATCTTCAGCGGTAAACCCGACGACCCCTGGCTGCACGCCCGACTCAGCCGCAAAACGAAGTCCAGCAATCTTTGGGCCCTCAGCTTTCCAAACCATCGCGGCCGCTGGGAACGCACGCCTTACGTCGGCAACATTCAAGAACTCACCGAGATGCTTGTCCGTGACTTCCCGTTCCACTTTCAAGACTTCTTGTCGCAGCGAATAGAATAAAGGGCGAAACTTAAGATCTCTGGCACTAGTGTCCCGATGCCTCGAGCGCTTCGATGAAACGCCGCCGCCACTCGTGAATGTCGTTGCAGCGAAGCACCTGCATCATGCTATTCCATCGCTCGAGCCGCTCTTCGTTCGGCATGAGAATCGCCTGAGCGAGACCCTCGGCGACGTCGTCGATGTCGTGAGGGTTGACCACGGTAGCCTCCCCGAGCTCGCGCGCCGCTCCCGCCAGACCCGATAGCACCAGCGCGCCTGGTGCCTCGGGCGTCTGTGCCGCGACGAATTCCTTGGCGACCAGGTTCATCCCGTCTCGAAGAGGCGTAATCAAAGCGACGTCCGCGATCGAGAGGAACCCGAGGGTGATGGTACGAGTGAATCCCTTGTTCAGATAACGAATGGGAACCCAGTCGTACTCCGCGAATCGGCCATTGATCTCACCCGATAGAGCGTTCAGATAGTCCCTCATCCGCTGATATTGCGGCACGTCACCCCGGGAGGGTTGAGCGATCTGAAGGTAGGTGACTTTTCCTCGCAGCGGGGGGTACCGCTCGAGGAGTCGACGGAAGGCCTTCAATCGTTCGCCGAGCCCCTTCGTGTAGTCCAGCCGATCGACACCGATGATCAACCGCCGGTCACTGAGGCTCGAGACCAGACGCCGTCCCTGGACCGATGCGGTACCCTTGCGGGCGCCGGCCGCGACATCCTCGATATCGATGCTGATGGGAAACGCACCGACACGCGTCCTCCGTCCACCGATGAACACGCTTTCCGTGTCGATCTTCGTGCCCGGCAGACCGTAGTGAACGCTGTTTTTGAAATCCCAGAGATCCAGATCGGTCTGGAAGCCGACCTGATCATAGGCCCCGAGAGCCTGCAGAAGGCGCCGGAACCGCGGCAAGGCGCGAATGATGTCGAACGACGGAAAGGGAACGTGAAGGAAGAAACCCATTGGCTGTCGACAACCCCGCTGTCGCAGGGCCTCGGCGAAGGGGAACAAGTGGTAGTCGTGAACCCAGATCAGATCGTCCGGTCTCAGCAAGGGAACGAGCTGCTCGGCGAGGAGGTCGTTCACCCGTCGATAGCCGTCCTCGTAGCTCCTCCAAAACTCCATTCGGTCCAGACGAGAATGCAGGATCGGCCAGAGCACCCGGTTGGAATAGCCCTTGTAGTAGTCGTCGTAGTCGCGCTTCGAGAGCGCGACGGTCGCGAACTCGATCTTGCCCAACTGGAGACGCTCCACCTGCAACGCCGTCTCCGGGGCCGTGGCGCCGTTCCACCCGTACCAGAGCCCCCCGCGAGCCTCGAGTGCGGAGAGCACCGACATCGCGAGCCCTCCTTCAGGAGGCTTTGTCCCTCGCGGCAGCGCGACGCGATTCGAAACGACAACGATCCGGCTCAACGCGAATCCCAGGAACGGCTGAGCTTTCGTGCAGAGTTGATGATTCCCACCATACTGTAGGTTTGGGGGAAGTTGCCCCACAGCTCGCCCGTGACGGGATCGAGGTCCTCGGATAGAAGGCCGTGGCGATTGCGATGCGAGAGGAGCTTTTCGAAGAGCGCTCGTGCTTCCTCGTCGCGGCCCAGGGCGTGAAGGGCGTCGACGAACCAGAAGCTGCAGACGGTAAAGGCGGTCTCGGGCAGACCGAAATCGTCCGGGGTTGCGTAGCGAAGCAAGAAATCATCTCGCCTCAGACGCTTCTCGATCATGGTCACCGTTGACTCGAAGCGAGGATGGGACGGTGAAAGGAAACCGAGCTCCGGCATCAAAAGAAGCGTCGCATCGAGATCGTCACCATCGAAACTGGCAACGAAACTGCCGACCTTTGTATTGAAGGCTCGCTTGGAGATGACTTCGTGCATTCCTGCAGCCCGCAGCTGCCAGTGCGACGCAGGCTCCTCGAGACCGAGTTGCCGCGCGATCTTGCTCAGCCGGTCGCATGCCGCCCAGCACATCACCGCCGAGTAGGTGTGTATCCGTTTCGACGCCCTCAGCTCCCACGGTCCCGCATCCGGCGTCTCGAAAACCTGGACCGCGAGATCACCGAGATGCTCGAGCCTGCGAAACAGCGCTTCGTCTCCGGGGCTCGAGAGCCGCTCATCGAAGAACATGTGCGTCGCGGTGAGCACGGCAGCTCCGTAGACGTCGTTCTGGACCTGCTCGTAGGCCTGGTTGCCGATTCTCACGGGCCCCATCCGCCGATAGCCGGGAAGCTCCGAAACCACGCGCTCCTCGAGGCGTGGCCGACCGTTGATGCCATAAACCGGCTGGAGCCGACTACCGTCGCTCGCCGCCACGAGGTTCACGATGTAGCGGATATAACGTTCCATCGTCTGCGTCGTGCCCAGGCGGTTGAGCGCTCCCACGACAAACTGAGCGTCTCGAAGCCAGCAGTAACGATAGTCCCAGTTCCGGCCACTGTCCGCGGCCTCGGGGATCGACGTCGTCATCGCGGCAACGATGGCCCCAGTATCGTCGTAGGCGTTCAACTTGAGCGTGATCGCAGCGCGGATGACGGCTTCCTGCCAATCGAACGGAATACTCAAGTTGCGTACCCAATCGTGCCAATAGGCCGCGGTCTCGTCGAAGAAGCGCCTTCCTGTCTCCGGCACGCCGCCCTGAAGCGTTTGATCCGGACCTAGAATCAGCGTGATGGGTCGCTCGAGAACGAACGCGGTCTGGTCGAGCAGCGCCGTCACGGACGCGTCCGTCGTCAGCCTCAACCTAGTCTCTGAACTCTCATAACGGATATGGTTGCTCCCGTAACTCATCGCCTCTGGCGCACCTCCGCCGATGCTCGTCGGGCGGATTCGGATCCGAATTCTAGGACTGCCGCGCAGGGGTCGAATCTGCCGAACGATGGTCAGAGGCCGGAACATGCGGCCGTATTGCTTGAACCTCGGCGCGAAGTCCACCACCTCGACCGCGGCATCCTGCCGATCGACCAGAACCGTCTTCAGGATCGCGGTGTTTCGGAGGTAGGAGGGTTCCGTCCGCGCGAGGTGGAGGAGGTCAACGGCAAAGACCCCATCCGTCTCGTCGCCGTCTCGGAGTAGCCCATCGAAAACCGGATTGCTGTCGAATCGCGGCAGGCAGGCCCAGACGATCCGTGCGCGATCGTCGATCAAGGCGCTGAAGCTCGAGTTCCCGATGAGCGCCAGGTCCAGATTGTTCCTCGAGGTGCTCTCGATCATGCCCTCCTCGCCAGAAAGGCCGCGTACTTTTCGAGCCATGTCGAGACCGCGTCGACATCGTCGAGTCGAAAGCGCGCGTCCGATTGTCCTGGGCCAACTTTAACCGAAATACCGCCATGCTCGTTGACCCACCGAAACCCATCTTCATCCGTATCATCGTCGCCGATGAAGACGGGAATCCGCTTCGCAAAGGGCGGCTCGTCCATGAAGGCCGCGATCGCCGTCCCTTTCGATCCGCCGCTCGGCTTCACTTCGAACACCATCTTCCCCGTCAGCACGCGGAGCGAGGCGGGCAGGTCCTCCTCGATCTTCTCGATGAAAGCCTCCGCCTTCGTGAAAATGTGAGGTGCCTGACGAACGTGGAGCGCAACCGCAAACCCCTTGTCCTCGACGAGAGCGCCCGGATGCTCGTCCGAGAACCCTATCATCTTGTCTCGTACCCAGCGAAGGGCCTTCCCTTCCACCGGCTCGCGATGGAGGTTTCCCTGAGCGTCCCGCCGTTCGTGACCATGAAGCCCGGCGGCGGGGATTCGCAGCGGTGCGAAAATCTCGTCCAGACTCTCGAGGCTCCGTCCGCTGACCAGCGCGATCGCACCCTCAATCGACGCGTGAATACCGCTGAGCGTACCACCAAGGTCCGGGCGCGCAACGACTTCATGGGGAGCATCGGCAAAGTCGAGAAGCGTTCCATCTGCGTCGAGGAACAGAGCCCAGTTGGACCGAAAACGCGGGAGCACGGAGTTCAAGGGCGCGGCTGGGTCCTCACAATCTGTTCATGGTAGCAATCGTGAGAACGAGTGGCAACGCCACACCTTAGGGTGTGCGATCTGCGCTGCTACGATGAGTGACGATTACGGTAGTAGAACACGAGTCCGGCTGCGATAAACAGTAGGCACCCTCCGCCGACCTTGAGGATGAACATCTGCGGATTCGTTGTGCCGGCTGGCGGGATGAGCGCGAGTACAACTGAAAGCAAGGTCGCAGTAAACCCGAGGCCAGCGAACAACCACACGCCGGCATTTCCGCCCGGCACGAGGTTGACGCCTTCGTTGTTGCCCGCTGCCTTCATGCGCAATACGGGTAGTGCCGCAAACATGTAGAGGAACGGAATGAAATACAAGATGATGCACATATCGAGCAACATGATGTAGGCCTCTTCAATGGTCGAGTCTGTGACGACGGCGAGCATTAGAACCGTCACGACCGCGCCCTGAGCGATCAGCGCGACATAGGGTGTACCCCATTTCGGGTGGGTCTTGCCAAGCACCGCCGGCAGGTAACGATCGATACCGATGACGTAGGGGATTCTGGCGACTCCGGAAATCCAGGCTCCCAGCCCGCCAGTCGAGCTCATCACAATCAGAAGGGCGCCGGCAGTCGCAAGACCGGGCAGTGCAATGCGTTCGCCAACGGCGGCCAGAGCCTGAGGGATACCGGTGATGACGTCGATTTGACCTTCGCGTACTGCCACCAGCAACAGACCCGTTCCCATTACGTAAATCACGGAAATGATCAGGCCTGATACCAGCATCGCCCGCGGTATCGCACGGGCAGGGTTTATGATTTCTCCACCCATCGCCGGCCCCAGCTCGAGGCCCGCGAATGCAAATGTCATGGTGGCGAAGAAAGTCAGCGTTGCGTAGTTCGCCAGATTCGGCATGAGCGACGACGCCGTGAATTCTGTCGCGCTGCCATATTGAGCCCAGGCCCAGATTCCGCCAATGGCCAAGACAATGAATACTGCGCCGGTCGAAATGGCACCGACATTCTGAATCCACTTGCCTCGCCTCAAGCCGATCACATTCGCGCCGATAACGACCCACAGAAGCGTCAGCGAAAAGGCAGCGTTGTAATAAGCACTGTCGCCGAGGCCAAGCCATTCCTTGCCGCCGAGAAAAAGAAACGCGCCCGCGATGAACAGCAGCAACGACGGGAAATAGAAAAGGTTGTTAACCCAATAGGTCCAGCCCGCGATGAACCCATGTTGCTCCCCAAACGCGGCCCTAGACCAGAGGTAGATGCCGCCCTCGCCGGAATCCCGCGAGCTCAGCTCCATGACTGTCAGCCCCGAGGGTATGAAGAAAATCAAAACGGCGAGCAGCCAAAGGACGAGGCTCGATGGGCCCATTTGCGCGGCGGTCGAAAGCCACCTGAAACCGAGAATGGCAGCTACGTTCAGTAACACCAGGTCCATGACGCCAAGCGTTCGGTGCAAACCGCTGCCCTGTGCCGCGTTCGGAGGTAATGTCGCCATGAATTTATCCCTCTGAGCTTGTCACGACTACGCTACGGTCCGTTATATCAAGCCTGGGGATCCATGGCGTCCACGAGATCGCATGGAGCACCGGATCGAGTTTCGCGCTCGTTCCTCGCTCTGTGATAGTGTCGCCGGCACTGAAAACCGTGGCGTCACCTGGTTCAAGCCGTTTCTTTCCTTTCTGGCCACTCGCGCTCTCGCTGGCCGCGGCACTGCCCGCCCAGCCCGAAGCCCCGCCTGAGAGTCGACACGAGCTTCTGCGCCGAGAACGCGAGAAGAAGCGGGACGAGGTCGCCCCCTACGTGCCCAACCGAGCCGAAAAACAACTCGTCCGGATCGATAAGGCGGAAACGCCGACCATCGCCGATTTCAATTTCAAGGGGTTCTACCCCCGAATCGCCTGGCCGAGCCGGGGCTCTGGTGCCGCGCTGGGCGTGCGCTACTGGCAACGGGACCTCTTGGGTCCCTTGGACCTCGCCGGGGCAGCCTTCTATTCGTGGAGGAGCTACCGGCACTACGACTTGCAGTTTGGCCTGATGCCGCACGTGGGACGTCAGATTCCAGGCCGATCCTGGAAGGGTGACGACGTCTACGAGCTCGGAAGCATGCGCCCAGGATTCGTCCGATTTCCTTTCTATGTAACGCTTCGCTACCGCTACCTGCCGGAGGAAGACTACTTCGGAGGCGGAACCGACTCCGAGCTCGAGAACCGCACGAACTATCTCCAGGAGGAAACCCGAGCGTATTTGAGAACGGGGCTCCAGCTCACCGAGCACTTCGTCTGGATTGTCTCCGGCGGCTACCAGGACAACGCGATTCGCTCCGGTAAATCGCATGCCTTTCCTTCGACGGACGAGATCTTCGACGAGTCCGAGGCGCCGGGCCTCACGCGAGCGCCAGATTACATCCGCGCAGGCACCCAGATTCTCGTCGACTACCGCGACGAGCCGGGGAATCCTCACCAAGGCGTCATGGCGGCAGCGACCTACGAACGATTCTCGGACCGAACCGAAAATGCCTTCAGCTTCGACCGTTTCGGCATCGACGTCCGGGCGTTCGTCCCACTCGGCTCACCTCAGAGGATCTTGGCCCTTCGGAGCGCGCTCCTCATCGATGAAGCCGCGACGGGAAACCGGGTTCCCTTCTTCATGCAGCAGTCGTTGGGAGGAAGCCATACCCTGAGGGGCTTCGATAGCTTCCGATGGCAATAATATACTTGACTCACCCAGCTATATCCGGTATCATGGTTTCATGATGAAGGACAGCAACGGCACTCCCGAAACCTTGTTGGAAGCAATCCGGTTCTTTTCCGATCCCGATATCGCTCTCGCTTTCATGGCTGGCCTTCGCTGGCCCGATGGCGCGATATGCCAGCGCTGCGGCTCCACGATGGTTTACTTTCTCAAGACCCGCAAAGTCTGGAAGTGCCGTGAGTGCAAGAAACAGTTTTCGATCAAAGTCGGAACCATCTTCGAAGACAGCCCTATCGGACTCGACAAGTGGCTCCCCGCTATGTGGATGCTCGCCAACTGCAAGAACGGGATCTCTAGCTACGAGCTGGGCCGTGCTCTCGGTGTGACTCAAAAGACCGCTTGGTTCATGCTCCACCGGATCCGTCTCGCCATGCAGACCGAATCCTTCCAGAAGATGGAAGGCGAAGTAGAAGTCGATGAAACCTTCATCGGCGGCAAGGCTCGCTTTATGCACAAGGAATCGCGCGAAAAAAGATCCACGGTCGCGGCCCAAAGGGTAAGGTTGCGGTCATGGGATTGCTTGAGCGGCACGGTGAGGATGGTAGCCAAGTTCGAACTAAGGGCCGCCGACAAAATAACTGTCTAGTTTTGAGAACACTCTTCCTGTTTCAGGTCGTGATCGCGATATCGTCTGGCATCACGAGAGCCTGGCAAGCTCCCTAGAAACGGAACATTTGTAGGTCTTCAGCAACCAGCGCGTGTTTGACAAACGGTCCTCATTGCAGGAGGATTACGCCTATCAAGGAGCACTTCTCCTATTATGAGACCTACGAGCTATCAGTCTGAAGATCTCGACCGCCTGTTGAGGAAGCACAAAATAGCTACCCTCGATGATTTGAAGGCAGTGTTGGGTACCGATGTGGACTCGACCGTCTTCCGAAAGCTCAATGAGTTGGCGTATCGGACAAGCTACTCCCACCGTGGTAGCTACTACACGTTGGACGAGATCGCCCAGTTCGATCGAAAAGGTCTTTGGTCGTTGCGCTCAGTGTGGTTCTCGAAGTACGGGACGTTGCTTGCGACGGTAAAAGCGTTGGTCGCGGCCTGTGAGGCAGGCTACTACGTCGACGAGCTCGAGGACGTGGTGCAGGTTGACGTCAAGGCTCCTCTGTTGAAACTGGTCCGAGAGAAAAGATTGGCGCGCGAGCAGGTGTTCGGCCGATATCTGTATCTGGCCACCGATGTGAGCACGCGCAAGCAACAGCTCTCGGCCCGCCAGGTACATGAGGCGTCACCTTCCACGTTGGGCTGGGTCGGGGGAGTCCGCGTGCTCCCCGTGGAGTTGAAGGCTGCGATCGTTCTTTTCTACAGCCTGCTCGATGAAAAGCAGCGCCGTCTCTACGCGGGAGTCGAGGCCATGAAGCTCGGTCACGGTGGCGACCAACAGATTGCCGAACTGCTCGGGATGGATCCGAGCACGGTAGCCAGAGGTCGTAGGGAATTGCTAATGAGAGATGTTGAGCTCGACGGAGTTCGGCGAAAGGGTGGCGGACGGCGCGCCGTGCAAAAAAAACGCCAGAAGTCATCGCCAAGATCGAAGAACTCATGAAGCACGACACCGCGGGCGATCCGATGACGGGAGTGAAATGGACGCGGCGGACCACCGACAAGATTGCTTGCGAGCTAAGAAGCCTCGGTGTGAACGTCAGCAGCAAAACCGTCGGTCGACTGCTCAAACAGCTCGGCTTCTCGTTGCGGGTGAACCACAAGAAGCTGTGCGGTGCCACGTCCGAAGATCGCGATACCCAATTCGCGTGTATCGCCGAACTGCGCGAGCGTTTTGCCGCAGCTGGTCATCCCATCATCAGCGTAGACACGAAGAAACGGGAGCTGGTGGGATTATTCAAAAACGGCGGGCAGGCCTGGAACCGCGAGCCGACTCTCGTCAAAGACCATGACTTCCGTTCCGAATCGAACGGCATCGCAATCCCCTACGGCGTCTACGATCTGCTCGCGAACCGCGGGACAGTGTTCATTGGTACCTCGTACAACACCCCGGACTTCGCCGTGAATGCCATCGAGAAGTGGTGGCGAACGGAAGGACGGCGACGCTATCCTGCAGCCCGTGACCTCGCGATATTGGCAGACGCCGGGGGCAGCAATGGCTATCGGTGTCGGGGTTGGAAGCACGGGCTTCAAACGCGGATTTGCAATCGCCACGACATCGCTATCACCATAGCCCACTATCCGTCCGGTACATCCAAGTGGAATCCAGTGGAGCACCGTCTGTTCAGCGAGGTCAGCAAGAACTGGGCGGGCAGGCCTCTCGACAGCTACGAAACCATCCTCAAATACATCCGCACGACCACCACCTCTTCCGGTTTGCGAGTACGCGCACACCTTATCCGGCGTCGTTATCCGAAGGGCGTCAAAATCACTGACGAGCGGATGCAGGCGCTTTCCGTTACAAAGGACCAGACTCTACCCAAATGGAACTACACCATCCGACCGTCTTGAAAACGGGAACTTATTTTGTCGCCGGCCCTAAGGTAGTCAAGAGCCGACGTAAAGCGAGTCTCCAAAAAGAAGTCCGCGCTAACGTCGAAAAGGGCTCGAACGTTTTCTCCGACGCTCTCAAGTCGTATGACGGACTCGAAGACGAATATGTTCATGGCGTCGTGAACCACGCGGAAGAGTACGTGCGCGGCAACATCCACACCAACGGACTCGAAAACTTCTGGAGCCTTTTGAAGCGCGCCATTAAAGGCATCTACGTTTCGGTCGAGCCGTTCCACCTTTTCCGGTATCTCGACGAGCAAACCTTCCGATTTAATCGTCGGCGCGACAAGGACAACGACCGTGGCCGATTCCTCACTGCTGCCAAAGCTGTCTTTGGTGAGCGCCTTACCTATGCCGAGCTTACCGGCCACGCGGATCCGCAAACGAGCTGACGAACAGCTCGTTAGACCGCGCCAGCGACGCGGAAGAAAGAAATGAGGGTCTACGCGGATTCGTGTGGGTAAGTCCTGACGGAAAAACAGTGTAACTCATTGTGTGGAAAAGGTATCGAGTACTTCATCAGGTGCTGAAAAGTGGTCCATTTTTAGGATAGGCTAACCGAGTGAAAAATTCCCAGTCGATCCGCTCGCTGTTTGCGCTGCCAGGTTTCGTGGTGTGCCGGATTGAAGGGTCTATTCGGTGACCGATACGCCCGCGTCATCCAGCTCAAGAGGCGAAAAAACAGCTGTGTGCTCTTACTGTGGGCAACGGTGCCGGGGGCGCTATGACAAGCAAGTGTGCCGGGTCCGCGACCTGTCGTTGGCAGGCTGGCGGATCTATCTGGAATACGAGCGTTGGCGCGTCAACTGTCCTGGGTGCGGCGGTTTGCATGTAGAACACCTGGACTGGCTGGCGAACAACTCGCGCTACACCTAGCGTTTTGCGACGCATGTGGGCAAGCTGTGCCGGACAAGGCGGTGGCCGAGATGGAACGTCTGCGCCTCCTAGTTGAAGGGGTCAACAACAAAATCCGTGTGCTGCAACGACGCGCCTACGGCTATCGTGACGAGGAATATCTCAAGCTGAAGATCGTGGTGGCATTCCTTCCGCCATTACCCAGAAATGCCGTCTTCAACCCACACGAATCCGCGTAGACCCAGAAATGATGACGTGAAGAAGCCAGCAAAGGCCAAAGAAGAAAACTCAATCCAGCAGCTAGCCAAGTTCACGAAACGTATTCTCGCCGTTGACAAAAGAGAGATCGAAAAGGCAGACAAGCATGCCATGCGCGACAAGAAACGCCAGTAATCTCCCCTACTCAAATGGCACATGCTTGACGCTCTTCATGAGCGCCTTGTCTTTTAGCTGCTCAACGCCAAATTCTCTAACCGACGCAAGGAACTGCGCGAATGTTTCCCCTTCAAGATGCGATCCGGAATAACAATCAAGTCGGTCCCGTACCAACGCCTGAAACGAGAGCCGCATCGGTCGTTTTTTTCGTGTAACCGTTTCGTCATAGTATTTGGCCCACTCCCACGCCAATAAGTCAGCCGCTCCAAGCGGACAGGCGTCACCTTTGGACACAAATCCGTGCGACCGATAGGGGATGTCCCGGCCGCTGTTGAATTTGGTCGGGTAGCGGCGGCACCTGTGAATACTCTTAGGCAGCAACCTCATCGCTGTCAAGAGATTTCTGTTTGCTTCTAAGCGCGTGAACGAGAGCGCCCATATGGCGATAGCCTTTGATACGGTGAAACTTTTTCTCCGCCGTGACGACGCCGAGAGCGGTCCATCGGCGAATCATGGAAGGACTCTTCCACCGCTTGACGTTTCTCGAGACTCTGCGGATGGTGCCGTTGAGATTCTCGATGGCGTTTGTCGTGGCCAGAGATTTGCGAAGTAACTCGGGTAGAGCGAGCTTCACAACCGTGAGGGTCTCTTCCATCCCTTCTCGAAGGCTTCCGGCAGCTTCGTCGTAGCCGTTTCGCTCGAGCCACGACACCAATGCCTGAAGTCGCTTGCGCGCCTTGTCGGCACTCTTGCATTTGTACGCTTCCTTCATTGTCTGGAGCACGTAGGCGTGACGGGACTTGGGAAGGTACGAGCGTAGATTTCGGAGTTTGTGGAGCTGGCATCTTTGGATAACCGCGAGATCCCCCAAAACGTCGACGAGTGCTTTGCGGATCCCTTTGCCTCCGTCCACTACGCAGAGAATCGATTCGTCGATCCGCAATCCCCGCTCGAGAAGGTTCTGCAACATCGCGGTGCACACCCGAGAGTTCTCCGTCGAGCCCAGCCATATACCCAAGGGCACCTTCGTTCCATCTATTGTGATACCGAGAGTTACGACGACGGTCTGTCCGGCCACCTCAAGGCCATCCATCATTAGTGCCGCAAGCTCGAACTCCTCTAGCCTCCGAGATAGGTATTCCTCGAGCTTCTTAGTCGTCTGGCTCACGAGGTGACGGCTGGCGGCACTCTTGCTCGTGCCACGAGACTTCAACTTCGCCGAGGGTTTGTCCAGACTCGATTCGTAATTTCGGGTCGATACCCCCACCAAGATCTGGTTCAGCACTCGCTCCGGAAGCGGGTCTTCTTCGCGGAAGGCTTCGAAGTGTGGAAGCGACGCCTCCTCGCCCGACTTCGAACGGACTCGAGGTCGCGACACTTGGATTCGACGACCGCCGAAGCTCAGCTCCCCATCCGTGCTCCCCCAGTGGTTATGAGTTCGCTCCTTCTCGTGCTTGCCCTTCGGCCCCGCGATCTTCTCCGCGTCCTCTCTCAGGAGTAGGTGCAATGCGGTCAGTCCTTGCTCGTACACCCATTCCGTCAGGTCCGCCTTCGTGGCCGCGATCCCAGCTATCATCGGTAGCAGTATCTGACCGACTTGGCCAACTACCTTGCCCGTAGGCGAGTGCGTTTGCTTTCTTACTGGCTTCTTTGATTTCCTTGGCATGGTGGCTCCTTGTCCCCCTCTGGAGACGGTTGGTTTGGCAGACCTATTCTTAGGCCGGCCAAGGAGCCGCCGCTACCCCAAATTCAACATCCGGCGGGACATCCCCGACCGATACCGATAATGTTCTTTTAATTCTGGCGATTTCTCTGTCGCTGACATTAGATCGTTCGCTTGTGCTTGAAACGGATCGCCAGTTTCAAACATATACGCAATATCATCGCGTCTATTCTCTTGAACCCACTGACCGAGATATCCCATCGCCACGTGACAAAGGACGGGGTATGCGTGACTGAATCCGCGAATGAATTTGGGGCTATGTCGGTCGATATCTTTCGTCCAACACGAAACGACGACGCCACTTGTAATCCTTCTTCGTATTATTTGAACCGCTCTCTTGGTAAGCCTGTCACGCTCAAGCGGAGACACATCTCGATAATTTCCTTTGAGATTTTGGAGACCCGTCATGTGAAAACCATCATATTTATCAAACTCGCGTGACCACTCCTTTGCAAACTTCTTCGCTTGCGCGCCATGGAACAGATACCCGGCTACGCAAAACAGCCCGGACTCGCGACCGCTCGCGTCGAAATAAGCCTTCAGCATAACCACTGAGCCATCTTCATCGGAGAGCAATAGATCTACAAACTCAGCGAACCATTCTGGAGGGTCGGATAAGAGCTGTAATCGCTCGATTTCACTATCAGTAAGCATAACGTTTGGCTCGTGGTGAGTCAAGTATATTATTACCCTTCCGATGGCGGGGAGAGAAAGCCATGCTGTATCAGGCCGAGTACCGCTGGGAGCCTCTGAACTTCTGGGAGCTCTCCGTTTTCACGGACACGGGCACCGTCAGCGAATCCGACTCGAAGCTCAGTTTCTCCACATTGGAATGGGATTGGGGATTCGGGACGCGTTTCAAAACGTATCGGGACGTCGTTCTTCGTCTGGAGATAGCGTTCAGCCGAGAAACGACGCGGTATCTCTTTCGAGGCTCCGCCGCGTTCTGAGCAAGACCTATGAAAAAGATCGTCTCCCTTTGTCTCTTTACCCTGGTCTCGAGCTTCGCCGGGGCACAGAAGTTCTATCCCGACGACCCCATCCAGCAAGACAGGGACAGGCTGCCCATTGACGCTCCCGGCGTCATCGAGCTGAGCCCCACGTATGATCTCCTCGAGAACACCTTCGCTCCGCCGGCGCGCGAGGATCCGATCCCGCGCGCGGCGAACACCAATACACTGGGCGAAGTCCCCAACTCGAGCTGGTTTACGAATCGGATCGGGGCTCGAGCCATCGGGGTCGAGGCGCTCGCTCGGGGCCCTGCCACCGGCGGGCCTCCCAACGCGCTTCGCCCTCTTATCATCACGGCAGCAAAGCAGGGCGGGATCACCCCTGGATTTACGGTGCGGGATGTAAACGGTCACACCTATTTCATCAAATTCGACCCCAAACCTCATCTCAACCTCTCGACGGGCGCCGACGTCATCGCGAAAAACTTTTTTCACGCCATCGGCTACAACGTTCCTGAGGCCTATATCGTCTACGTTCGCGTCGAGAACTTCGTCATCGATCCCGCTGCGGTGGTCAACCTTCCCGGCGGCAGGAAGGCACCGATGGACCGGGAGTACCTGGACTTCATGCTGGAGGGTGCCGCGCGTAATCCGGACGGTAACATCCGCACTGTCGCGAGCCTCATGGTTCCGGGTGAGATCTTGGGGCCTCTCCGATTCTACGGGACGCGTTCCGACGATCCGAACGACATCTTCCCCCACCAGCACCGGCGGGAGCTCCGTGGTTATCGCGTCTTCTGCGCCTGGCTGAACCACGACGACTCCCGGAGCATCAACACGCTCGACACTTTCGTCAAGGACCAGATCGAAGGTGGCTTCGTTCGTCACTATCTCATCGATTTCGGCTCGACGCTCGGCAGCGGCTCCGATCACCTGCGTCGCATTTCCCCCCAAGATCCGCGGGCGGGCAACGAGTATATGATCGATCTCGAGAACGCTTGGAAGAGCGCCTATACCTTCGGTCTCGTGGACCGCCCATGGCGGCGTGTGAAGTACCCTTATCCGGCCTACGCGGAGATCGGCCGGATCGAGGCGGACTTCTTCGAGCCCCAGAAGTGGAAGCCGGAATATCCGAACGTCGCCTTCGACCACATGCTACCGGACGACGCTTTCTGGGCCGCCAAGATCGTGGCTCGGTTCTCCGATGAAGCGATCCGCGCCATCGTGGCTGCGGGCGAGTGCCTGTCGAGAGACGCGGCACACTATCTTGCCGACACGATCATCACACGGCGCGACAAGGTCGTCGCCCACTACTATCGGCAATTGAGCCCACTCGACGCCTTCGAGATCGAAGGCGCCGAGCTCGTCTTTCGCAACCTCGGCGAGGAATGGGATCTAACGACCGTCGAGACCTACGATTGCGAGTGGTTCACCTTCGAGAACGAGAGCTCGCAGACGACGTCCCTGGGCGCGCCGTCTCGGGTCGCGAGGACTCGAATCTCCGTTCCAGACAGTGAGGCCGAATTCCTCATGGTTCGAATTCGTACGAAGGGCGACGAGCCCAACTGGCACAAGGCGGTCGAAGTCTACCTGAGGAAGAGGCCCTCGGGGCGTTCCGTCGTGGGGATAGACCGAGAGATCTAACTCCCTCAGGTCATTCCCTCGTCAAATACGTCCTGGCTTCATCGATCTCCGCGCACGCTCTTAAAGGACGTGAAGCCATCCGAGCTCCTACTGGCGCTCCCCGCAGAAGGGACAGGAGCTCGTGCGGGCGTGGAGCGGCTTTCGGCAGTTCCAGCAGAAACCGGCGGCGCCCTTTTCGCGCGCCTTGAGCCTCTGGCGGATGTCCTCGATGTGCGAGGCACGGTGGTCGATCTCGCTCGCGGTCCCCAAATCGTCCGTGACCTCGTGAGCGTGCTGATAGCGGTCCGAGATCTCCGGCGCGAGGGCCCTCAGAATGATCTCTTCGACCTCGGCGGGGATCGCGCGATTGCGCTCCCGCGGACGAACGAGACGGCCGGAGGCGACCATTTTCTCGAGCTGCCGCGGATTCGCGCTGAAGTAAGGAAGAACGCCCGTCATCATCTCGTACATGATGACCCCGATAGAGTAGACGTCCGAGGCGAAGACGGCGCGCCCTTGAAACTGCTCCGGTGCCATATAGGGCGGGCTTCCGATGATCGTCGAGGCCCGATCCGCGACCTCCAGGAAGCGCGACGTCCCGAAGTCGGTGACCTTGATCTTGCCCTCGGGAGTCACGAGAACGTTGCCGGGTCGCAGGTCGCGGTGCAAAACCCCCTGCTGGTGAGCATAGTCGACACCGCTGCAGATCTGTCTCGTGTAGTCGAGAGCGATTCCGAGCTCGATTCCCGTGTCGCGCTGGATCAGGGCCTCGAGACTCTCGCCCTCGACGTACTGCATGACGATGAAGAAATAGGAATCGGCCTTCTCCGCGGTCACGATACTCACGATGTTCGTGTGATCGAGCGCCGCGAGAAGGCGCGGCTCCCTCAGCAGCTCGTCAAACTCCCCGTTTTGTTTGTGGGGGACCTTGATGGCGACTTTCTTGTCGATCCAGGTATCGCGAACGAGGTAGACGGTTCCGAAGCCCCCGCTTCCCAGCGTCTTCAGAATCTCATACTTGCCGAGGTGTTGGCCGAGAAGAAACATGTGAACGGGCCGAAAGTATACACCACCTTCGTCGAGTGTCTCGGCAATTGGAAGCTATTGACAACACAAGGGTTTTTCCCTAGCATAGTCGAAGGACATTTCGGCGCGTTGAAACTCAATCGAAAAAGGGCAGCTGTCCATCGGACGTCTGCCCCACTTTGCTCGCGCCTTCTACATTATTCCAGGGTTGGCTTCATTCGTTTCGACATCGCTTAGGGCCCGTTCACTAGCGGCTTGAAAGGGGCAAGAACATGCATATCAACGATTTGTTGAAAGTCGCCCCGGAGCGAAAGGCCTCCGACTTGCATCTCAAGGTGGGAAGTCACCCGGTTATTCGCATCGCGGGCGAGCTCGTTCCGCTCGTCGAGATGAAACGCCTGATGCAAGAGGACACGATCGCGATGGCGTTCTCGATCATGAGCAACCGCCAGAAGCAGAAGTTCAAGGACAACCTCGAGATCGATATCGCCTATAGCGTTCCGGGGCTGGGCCGTTTTCGAGCCAACGTGTTCCAGCAGCGAGGAACCGTCGGACTCGTTCTTCGTGTCATTCCGGTCAAGATCCTCACCATCCGCGAGCTGGGACTGCCGCTCGTCCTGGAGAAAATTGCGCAGGAGACCCGCGGATTGATTCTTTGTACGGGAACGACGGGTTCGGGAAAATCGACGACCCTCGCAGCGATGATCGACTACATCAACTCGCACCGTTGCGAGCACATCATGACGATCGAGGACCCGATCGAGTTTCTGCATCGGGACAAGAAGTCCATCGTCAACCAACGCGAGGTGGAGGTCGATACCAAGAGCTTCGCCGGCGCGCTCAGGAGCGCGCTGCGCCAGGATCCAGACGTAATCCTCGTCGGTGAGATGCGTGACTACGAGACTATCGAGACGGCCATCACCGCCGCGGAGACCGGCCGTCTCGTGCTCTCGACCCTCCACACTCTAGACGCCACGGAGACCGTCAACCGCATCATTGCGGTCTTTCCTCCACATCAGCAGAAACAGATCCGGCTCCAGCTCGCCGGCGTCTTGAAGGCGGTCATCTCCATGCGGCTGATTCCGAGGGCCGACGGCCATGGCCGTGTGCCGGCTGCGGAAGTCATGATTGCGACACCCTTCATCCGCGACTGCATCATCAACAAGGACAAGACCAAGCTCATCCACGAAGCTATCGCGGCGGGCGTCTCCCAATACGGCATGCAGACCTTCGATCAGTCCATCTTCAACCTCTACAAGAAAGGCCTCATCACCTACGACGAGGCGCTACGACGCGCGAGCAACCCGGACGAGTTCAAGCTCAAGATCCAGGGTATCCAGTCGACGAGCGATCTCGCTCAGGAGGAGATGGAAAAGAGCATGACGGACTTCATGGACGATGGCGGTGCGGGAGGATCCGAGACCCCCTTCGAGTTCTCCTGATCGGCCTCGCCCCACGCGGAAGCCGCTCGACTTCGCTCTGCGCCGACTCTCTCGTCGCGCTCACAGTGAAGGCGAGCTCGAGGCCAAGATGGCACGGGCTGGATATCTGGGCGAGGAGATCGAGAACACGCTTTCGTTTCTCCGCGAGCGCCGCTACCTGGACGACCCCACCTTTGCCCGAGACTTCGCCCGCAACCGGAACGAGCACAGGCTCTGGGGTCCGGCCCGAATCCAAGCTCGACTGAAGCAGCTTCGCCTCTCCGACGAAGATATCGACTCCGCGCTTTCCGAGGTTTTTCCTGAAGGCGAAGAGGAGGCGGCGAAGCGGGCTCTAGACCGTTTCCTCCGACTTGCCCGACGGCCGGCCCCTCGAAACAAGAGGATGGCTAGAGCTTACCGGCACCTCCTCACCCGGGGATTCTCTCCGAGCGTCGCACATCAGCTGGTGTCGGGCGCCGATTTCGCAGATACTTAGGAATTGCACAATCCGTAATTCGAGTCATCATGAAGGTCAAAGAGATCCGAAAGCGCTTCCTCGACTACTTCGAGTCGAAGGGCCACCGGATCGTGCCCAGCTCCTCGCTCGTCCCCGTGGCAGACCCCACCTTACTCTTCGTGAACGCGGGGATGAATCAGTTCAAGGACGTCTTTTTGGGGCTCGAGCAACGCAATTACAACCGCGCGACGACGGTTCAAAAGTGCGTTCGCGCCGGAGGCAAACACAACGATCTCGAAAACGTGGGTGTGACGGCGCGCCACCATACGTTCTTCGAGATGCTCGGCAATTTCTCCTTCGGTGACTACTTCAAAAAGGAAGCTATCGACTTCGCGTGGGAGTTTCTCGTCGAGGAGCTCAAGCTCGACGCCACGCGCCTCGCCGTGACGATTTTCGAAGGCGATAATCACGTGCCTCGCGACGCCGAGGCCCACGATCACTGGCGCGCGTATATCGAGGCCGATCGCATCCACGAGCTCGGGCGCAAGGACAACTTCTGGCAAATGGGCGACACCGGCCCCTGCGGTCCCTGTTCCGAAATTCACTTCTTCCAGGGCGATCATCTCCCCTGCTCCGAGGAGTCGTGCCTGGGAGTCGCCTGCGAGTGCGACCGCTGGCTCGAGGTCTGGAACTTGGTGTTCATGCAATTCGATAAGCAGGAAGATGGAACGCTCGTCGCCTTGCCGGCCCCAAGCGTCGATACTGGCATGGGGCTCGAGCGGGTCGCAGCCGTCGTTCAAGAAGCTCTCAGCAACTACGATACCGATCTCTTCGCCGGGATTTTCCACGCTATCGAGCAACGCAGCCGAAAGGAATACGGCGCATCGGCCTCTGCGATGGACGTGTCGTTTCGGGTCGTGGCAGATCACCTCCGGGCGACGACCTTTCTCATCTCGGACGACGTCATGCCGGGAAACGAAGGCCGCAGCTACGTGCTGCGAAAGATCATGCGTCGCGCGATGCGTCATGGAAAGAAACTCGGCGTCGAGGAGCCTTTCCTCTTCGCCCTGACGGCGAGCGTCATCGAGGAGATGCAGGGCGCCTATCCTGATCTGCTCTTGTCACGCGAGCTCGTGGAACGTGTCGTCAAGTCGGAGGAGGAGCGGTTCGGAACGACGTTGAGGACCGGAATCGCGACACTCGAAGGCATGCTCGACTCGGACGCGGTGAACAAGTCCAAGTGTCTTCCTGGCAGCGACGCCTTCAAGCTCTATGACACTTTCGGCATGCCCCTCGACCTTTTGACCGACATCGCTTCGGAGACGGGAGTCACGATCGACGAGGAGGGCTTCCAGCGTGAGATGGAGGCTCAGCGGCAGCGGGCCCGTGCATCCTGGAAGAAGACCTCGTCGGTACCAGACCGTTCCGTCTATGGTGAGCTGCGCCATCGCGTCGAGTCGCGTTTCCAAGGCTATTCGGAGACTCGGATCGCCGAGTCACGAATCCTCGCTTTGACCAGGAACGGGGCCGAGGTGCCTCGACTCGAGGAGACCGAGGAGGGAGAGATCTTTCTCGACGTCACGCCTTTCTATCCAGAAGGCGGTGGCCAGACCGGCGATCGAGGTGTCATCGCTGGCCCGGATGGCGTCGCCGACGTAGTCGATACGAAAGCGCCCGTCGCAGGACTGATCGCCCATCGGGTCCGGGTGGCACGGGGCAGCCTCGGTCGTGAGCAGACGGTCACGGCAACGGTCGACCGAAGATCCCGCGAGGGGGCGGCCTCGCATCACACCATCACCCACCTGCTCCATGCGGCGCTACGCGAGACCCTCGGGCCTCACGTAAAGCAGGCAGGCTCGCTCGTCGCTCCCAATCGGCTTCGTTTCGACTTCTCGCACTTCGCACCGCTCACCACAGGCGAGCTGGAGCAGATCGAAGGACGGGTCAACGAGAAGATCCAGGAGGACCTGGGAGTCGAGACCGAAGTACTGTCCCTCGACGAAGCGCTTCAGAGGGGGGCGATGGCCTTCTTCGGGGAAAAGTACGGAGAACGGGTTCGTATCGTCGAAGTCGCCGATTTCAGTCTGGAGCTCTGCGGTGGGACCCATTTGTCGCGCACCGGTCAAGCGGGGCTCTTCGTCGTGACGAGCGAGTCCTCTATCGCTTCGGGAGTGCGGCGCGTCGAGGCTCTTACCGGCGCAGCGGCAGTCGCCTATATCCGATCTCAACGCTCTCTATTGGAGAGCGCGAGTGAAGCCTTGCGCAGCCGTCCCGAGGAGCTCCCCGCGACGGCGGAGCGGCTTCGCGATGAGCTGAAGCGCAAGGGACGCGAGGTCGAAGAGTTGAAGCTCAAGCTCGCAACCGGGGGCGCAACGGCGGCCGCGGACGAGTCGACCTTGGCCATCGGCGAGGTGATCGTCTGGACGCCCGAACCACTTCGAGACTACGACAAGAAGCAGCACCGGCAGTTCGTCGATGCGTTCAAGGAAAAGCATCGAGATCGCCCCTGGGTCGCGGTCTCCGCAGCGGTAAACGGCGACAAGGTTTCGCTAATCGTGGAAGTATCTGCCGATCTTGCCTCTCAGGTTCGCGCGGACCGGCTCGTCAAGGAGCTCGCCGAAATGATCGAAGGGCGCGGGGGTGGCAAGGCGGAGCGAGCCGAAGCCGGCGGGCGGCATCCCGATCGCCTGCGAGAGCTGCTGAACAAGTCTCGAGATCTCGTGCGGATGAGCCTGAAGGGGCAACGTGTATAGAGACGCTGTCGGAGCCGCACTCGCGATCGTCCTCATAACCGCGGCGAGCGGTGAGGCCCAGGTCTACGGCTATACCGACGACAACGGTGTCCTGATTCTCTCGAACGTCCCCAACAACGATCGGATGCGTCTCATCGCCGACGGAACTCCCGACGAGGCGGGCAGGACCTGGCACTACAGCGGACAGTACGACAGCTTGATCTTGAAGGCCTCGAGTCTCTTCGGCGTCGATGCCTCACTTGTCCGCGCCGTGATCGCGGTGGAATCGGCATTCAACCGCTACGCGCGCTCGCACAAGGCGGCCCGCGGATTGATGCAGCTCATGCCGGAGACCTGACGGCGATACGGAGTCGTCAACGCTTACGACCCGTGGCAAAACATTCGGGCAGGCACGTCTCATCTCCGCGATCTGATCGACGAATTCAAGGACTTGCAGCTCGCGCTGGCCGCCTACAACGCGAGGCCGACGCCGGTGCGCCGTTACGGCACGATCCCTCCCTATCGGGAGACGCGCAACTACGTGCGCAAGGTTCTCGCGATCTACCGGGCGGGCTCGAAGCTTACGATCGTGAAGGGCAACATGGTCTATTCCATCGGACGTCCCGGCGGAGAGACGCGCATCACCTCGAGCCCCGATGCGGCGGGAAGCTCCGGCTCCGAATCGACTTTGGCGGCTCTGGCGCGTCGCTCCGCCGCTGCCAGAGCCCCGGCTACCGCTGCGAGCCCGCCGCCCGAACGCACGCTGCCACCACGGCCGAGCCCGCCTGCCGAGGTCCCCAGAGAAGTCGTCGGTCCCATCTACTTCCGCTTCGTCGATCCCGGAGGCGTGGTCCATATTTCGAGACATCGTCCCGCTAGTTATCCATACGAAATCCTCGATCCCTGATCGCCGAATTTCCAAAACGCGCTTCAACAAGGAAAGGGGATGTCCCGGCCGCTGTTGAATTTGGTCGGGTAGCGGCGGCACCTGTGAATACTCTTAGGCAGCAACCTCATCGCTGTCAAGAGATTTCTGTTTGCTTCTAAGCGCGTGAACGAGAGCGCCCATATGGCGATAGCCTTTGATACGGTGAAACTTTTTCTCCGCCGTGACGACGCCGAGAGCGGTCCATCGGCGAATCATGGAAGGACTCTTCCACCGCTTGACGTTTCTCGAGACTCTGCGGATGGTGCCGTTGAGATTCTCGATGGCGTTTGTCGTGGCCAGAGATTTGCGAAGTAACTCGGGTAGAGCGAGCTTCACAACCGTGAGGGTCTCTTCCATCCCTTCTCGAAGGCTTCCGGCAGCTTCGTCGTAGCCGTTTCGCTTGAGCCACGACACCAATGCCTGAAGTCGCTTGCGCGCCTTGTCGGCACTCTTGCATTTGTACGCTTCCTTCATTGTCTGGAGCACGTAGGCGTGACGGGACTTGGGAAGGTACGAGCGTAGATTTCGGAGTTTGTGGAGCTGGCATCTTTGGATAACCGCGAGATCCCCCAAAACGTCGACGAGTGCTTTGCGGATCCCTTTGCCTCCGTCCACTACGCAGAGAATCGATTCGTCGACCCGCAATCCCAGCTCGAGAAGGTTCTGCAACATCGCGGTGCACACCCGAGAGTTCTCCGTCGAGCCCAGCCATATACCCAAGGGCACCTTCGTTCCATCTATTGTGATACCGAGAGTTACGACGACGGTCTGTCCGGCCACCTCAAGGCCATCCATCATTAGTGCCGCAAGCTCGAACTCCTCTAGCCTCCGAGATAGGTATTCCTCGAGCTTCTTAGTCGTCTGGCTCACGAGGTGACGGCTGGCGGCACTCTTGCTCGTGCCACGAGACTTCAACTTCGCCGAGGGTTTGTCCAGACTCGATTCGTAATTTCGGGTCGATACCCCCACCAAGATCTGGTTCAGCACTCGCTCCGGAAGCGGGTCTTCTTCGCGGAAGGCTTCGAAGTGTGGAAGCGACGCCTCCTCGCCCGACTTCGAACGAACTCGAGGTCGCGACACTTGGATTCGACGACCGCCGAAGCTCAGCTCCCCATCCGTGCTCCCCCAGTGGTTATGAGTTCGCTCCTTCTCGTGCTTGCCCTTCGGCCCCGCGATCTTCTCCGCGTCCTCTCTCAGGAGTAGGTGCAATGCGGTCAGTCCTTGCTCGTACACCCATTCCGTCAGGTCCGCCTTCGTGGCCGCGATCCCAGCTATCATCGGTAGCAGTATCTGACCGACTTGGCCAACTACCTTGCCCGTAGGCGAGTGCGTTTGCTTTCTTACTGGCTTCTTTGATTTCCTTGGCATGGTGGCTCCTTGTCCCCCTCTGGAGACGGTTGGTTTGGCAGACCTATTCTTAGGCCGGCCAAGGAGCCGCCGCTACCCCAAATTCAACATCCGGCGGGACATCCCCCAAGGAAACCCAACTTGGGTTAGTATTTAGCGGCCCCCCCGTGGTGCGAGCCGGAACACCTTCGTCGAGGTGAGAAGGAGAATAGAAGAATGGCTTGAGAGCCCTCACCCGCCCTCGCGGCGGATGGGACGCTCGGGCACCCTCTCCCAAAGGGAGAGGGAATAGAGGAATGGTTGCTTAAATGGGTCTACGCGGATTCGTGTGGGTTGAAAACTGCATTTCTGGGTAATGGCGGAAGGAAAGCCGCCACGATCTTCAGCTTGAGATATTCCTCGTCGCGATAGCCGTAGGCGCGTCGTTGCAGAACACGGATTTTGTTGTTGACCCCTTCAACTAGGCCGAGACTGACTTTGTTCTCCGGATGACAGTAGGAGGCGATACCATCCCAATGGGACTCAATCATACCGGCGAACTTCTGGTACGGATGCAGGCGTTGCCATTTGAGGCTGTCTTTCCAACGAGTGAAAAAGGCGCGAGCGCCGCGTTCGGTGCGGTAATCCCAGAGTTGCCCGAAGGCCTCCTTCAAAATATAGGCGGTGTTCAGGCGCCGGTTGGCCTGGAGCAACTTTTTGAGTGCGCGGCGACCGTCTAGGCTCAGGTTCTCCCGCCGGGAAAGCAAAGTGTAACGCTGCCCCTTGATGTACGACCGGTCCTTGCCGCTGAGGCGTTTGTACTCACCGCGCCGGACCTCATCGAGGGCCTTTGACAGATGACGCATGATATGAAACTTGTCGAAGATGATCCGCGCATTAGGCGCGTTGTGAATCACCGAGTTCCGGAAGGGCTTCCACATATCCATGGCGGCCAGCTTGATACGGGCGCTTTTCTTTCCGCCCAACGCCTTGAAGAACAAATCGATGTCGGTTTCTTTGCGACCCTCACCGCCCACCCAGATGGGACGCGCCCGCTCCAGGTCGCTGACAATGACGCGATAGTTATGTCCCTTGCGGATGGAGATCTCATCGACACCGATGGCCCGAGGCGCCGGTAGCCCCGCCCGGTCGACCTGCTCTTGCATGTAGAGCGTATCCAGAGCCTTCACCGTACCGTGGTGCAGACGTTCCATCTCGGCCACCGCCTTGTTCGGCATATCCCGGCACAGCTTGCCCACATGCGTCGCAAAACGCTGGGTGTAGCGCGAGTTGTTCGCCAGCCAGTCTTAGGTGTTCTACATGCACACCGCCGCACCCAGGACAGTTGACGCGCCAACGCTCGTATTCCAGATAGATCCGCCAGCCTGCCAACGACAGGTCGCGGACCCGGCACACTTGCTTGTCATAGCGCCCCCGGCACCGTTGCCCACAGTAAGAGCACACAGCTGTTTTTTTCGCCTCTTGAGCTGGATGACGCGGGCGTATCGGTCACCGAATAGACCCTTCAATCCGGCACACCACGAAACCTGGCAGCGCAAACAGCGAGCGGATCGACTGGGAATTTTTCACTCGGTTAGCCTATCCTAAAAATGGACCACTTTTCAGCACCTGATGAAGTACTCCATACCTTTTCCACACAATGAGTTACACTGTTTTTCCGTCAGGACTTACCCACACGAATCCGCGTAGACCCGCTTAAATAATGTCGACGCCCTTCGATCGGGGGCTATTTCTCGTCCATTTGAACCGAGGTCGCGAGCACTTCGATCGCCGCAACTTTGCCGACGCGACGGAGGAGCTCGAGGAAGCCCGCAAGCTGCGCCCGAGCGACGACTCGGTCTTGAACCTGCTCGGACTCGCCTATTTCAAACAGGAGAAGTACAGAGACGCGGACGCGGTCTATCGCAAGCTCATTGAGCTCAATCCGGAATCCTCCACTCTCCACTTCAACCTTGGGCTCGTCTGTTTCAAAGTCAGAGACCTCGACCGGGCGGAAGCGACCTTCCTGAGATCGCTGGAGTTGAAACCCGACAATCAAAAGACGCACTTCTACCTGGGAAACATCTACGAGAAGAAACAGCAGTACTACAACGCGATCTTCCAGTACCGCAAGGCCGGCGCGAACATCATGGTGAAGCGCGTCCAGCAAAAGATCGATCTCGAACGACCGACGGAAGGGGGCCCTGGCGTCGACTTCTCCGTTCCCACACCTGCACCCGACGACACCACACCGCGCATTCAAACGCGCAGCGGGTCGGACGGTGGAGAGGAGACCTCGCCCAACCTCGATCTCAACAAGGTCAACGTCGACTCAGTCAACCGACGGCGCGTCATCAGCGCTCTTCAGGAGGGTCTGATCACTACCCAACCGAAGGCGCCTGGGCCGAGACGGTCCGAAACTGCGGAGCACGACGTGTCCATGCCGGACGAAGACGGCACGTTGCCTGGCAAGACACCTCGGCCCCCTCACGACACTCAAGAAGAAGCCCTGACGACCGAAGAGCGACGCACGATGGAAGAGGATCGACGGCCGAATGTCGAAGAGCTGCTCCCTAAGGGCCGGCGACAAAATAAGTTCCCGTTTTCAAGACGGTCGGATGGTGTAGTTCCATTTGGGTGGAGTCTGGTCCTTTGTAACGGAAAGCGCCTGCATCCGCTCGTCAGTGATTTTGACGCCCTTCGGATAACGACGCCGGATAAGGTGTGCGCGTACTCGCAAACCGGAAGAGGTGGTGGTCGTGCGGATGTATTTGAGGATGGTTTCGTAGCTGTCGAGAGGCCTGCCCGCCCAGTTCTTGCTGACCTCGCTGAACAGACGGTGCTCCACTGGATTCCACTTGGATGTACCGGACGGATAGTGGGCTATGGTGATAGCGATGTCGTGGCGATTGCAAATCCGCGTTTGAAGCCCGTGCTTCCAACCCCGACACCGATAGCCATTGCTGCCCCCGGCGTCTGCCAATATCGCGAGGTCACGGGCTGCAGGATAGCGTCGCCGTCCTTCCGTTCGCCACCACTTCTCGATGGCATTCACGGCGAAGTCCGGGGTGTTGTACGAGGTACCAATGAACACTGTCCCGCGGTTCGCGAGCAGATCGTAGACGCCGTAGGGGATTGCGATGCCGTTCGATTCGGAACGGAAGTCATGGTCTTTGACGAGAGTCGGCTCGCGGTTCCAGGCCTGCCCGCCGTTTTTGAATAATCCCACCAGCTCCCGTTTCTTCGTGTCTACGCTGATGATGGGATGACCAGCTGCGGCAAAACGCGCGCGCAGTTCGGCGATACACGCGAATTGGGTATCGCGATCTTCGGACGTGGCACCGCACAGCTTCTTGTGGTTCACCCGCAACGAGAAGCCGAGCTGTTTGAGCAGTCGACCGACGGTTTTGCTGCTGACGTTCACACCGAGGCTTCTTAGCTCGCAAGCAATCTTGTCGGTGGTCCGCCGCGTCCATTTCACTCCCGTCATCGGATCGCCCGCGGTGTCGTGCTTCATGAGTTCTTCGATCTTGGCGATGACTTCTGGCTTTTTTTTGCACGGCGCGCCGTCCGCCACCCTTTCGCCGAACTCCGTCGAGCTCAACATCTCTCATTAGCAATTCCCTACGACCTCTGGCTACCGTGCTCGGACCCATCCCGAGCAGTTCGGCAATCTGTTGGTCGCCACCGTGACCGAGCTTCATGGCCTCGACTCCCGCGTAGAGACGGCGCTGCTTTTCATCGAGCAGGCTGTAGAAAAGAACGATCGCAGCCTTCAACTCCACGGGGAGCACGCGGACTCCCCCGACCCAGCCCAACGTGGAAGGTGACGCCTCATGTATCTGGCGGGCCGAGAGCTGTTGCTTGCGCGTGCTCACATCGGTGGCCAGATACAGATATCGGCCGAACACCTGCTCGCGCGCCAATCTTTTCTCTCGGACCAGTTTCAACAGAGGAGCCTTGACGTCAACCTGCACCACGTCCTCGAGCTCGTCGACGTAGTAGCCTGCCTCACAGGCCGCGACCAACGCTTTTACCGTCGCAAGCAACGTCCCGTACTTCGAGAACCACACTGAGCGCAACGACCAAAGACCTTTTCGATCGAACTGGGCGATCTCGTCCAACGTGTAGTAGCTACCACGGTGGGAGTAGCTTGTCCGATACGCCAACTCATTGAGCTTTCGGAAGACGGTCGAGTCCACATCGGTACCCAACACTGCCTTCAAATCATCGAGGGTAGCTATTTTGTGCTTCCTCAACAGGCGGTCGAGATCTTCAGACTGATAGCTCGTAGGTCTCATAATAGGAGAAGTGCTCCTTGATAGGCGTAATCCTCCTGCAATGAGGACCGTTTGTCAAACACGCGCTGGTTGCTGAAGACCTACAAATGTTCCGTTTCTAGGGAGCTTGCCAGGCTCTCGTGATGCCAGACGATATCGCGATCACGACCTGAAACAGGAAGAGTGTGCTCAAAACTAGACAGTCATTTTGTCGGCGGCCCTAAGCCGCCCAAACGGATAAGCGAGGATACCATTCCCCCGACGAGCCGAATGCTCGACGCGGAGAGCCGTACGCGACTGCGTATCAGCGAGCCCCTTGTGCAAGACCAGTCGCTCGCCGAGATGGCGCGTAACAAGACGCCGGAGAAGGCGGGAGAGGAGCTCTTCACGGAGCGCTCCGGCCGAGACCGGAGAAAGGCGCCACGAGCGATCATCCCCCCCGCGGAACATTTCGAGATGGGCGAGCACGATCGCCTCGGGCGAGAGCGCGGAAACTTGGGCGGCTCGCCCGGGAGTGAGCCGAACGTCTACTCCCGGGGTAGGCGGCACGACGATATCTTTCGCTACCTCGAGAACAATCTCATGGAGGTGAACTTCTCGGGCAAGGTCTTCATCAAGCAGGGAACCATATACAGCTATAGCGGCAATCTGACCTTTTGGGTGAAACCCCAACGCGAGGAATCCGTGCCGCCTCTCGTCATCGTAAGCGGCACCGGGAAGCTACTCCTTACCGATCGCCAGCGTGACGTCACCGTGATACAGATCGAGGACGAAGAGATTTTCATCGAGCCTTCCCACTTGCTGGCTTGTGAGGAAACGCTCACGCCGCGCTACGCCGTGGTCGAGCGAGACGGCAGTCCGAAGGCATTCCACGTCCTCGTGATTCAAGGCACGGGGATGCTCGCGCTCTCCGTCGCAACCAGTCCCCTCGTTCTCACCGTTCAGGAGCAATACCCGGTCAACGTCGCGAGCTCGAACCTGATCTCCTGGTCGGGTGAGCTCATACCGACCATCGTCGAGGACGAGGCGCTGGCCGAGTTGATGCTCCCCGGCAATTCCAGCGGCATCAACTTGAGGCTCGCCGGGGAAGGCAAGGTCATGATGGAGAAGTCGGTCCCCTCCTGACGAAACCCGAAGCGGTTTATTCGAAGTAGGGTCTCTCGAAAAATACTTCACTTCCTCTTCGCTCGAGCCGAAGAGCTTCGCCCGGAAAGCGTGTCTCGAAGTGGGCTTCGAGCGCCGCCTCGAACTCCCGGGCGTCGTTCTCGCTATCCCACCGCGAGCGCCAGACCAGCCTATAACCCCGCTCCGCTGCCAGCACGGCGTATCGGTCGCCACCCCATCCCTCGGCAGCCATCTCGGCGTGCTGAAAGGAAGTCCCGTCCCTCAGAAGCACCCTGATGAGGAACTCTCCCAGGGTTCCCTCGAAGTCCGGCGTAGTACCGCGAGCCTCGGCGAGCTCGACCTCATCGGGCTCGTCGGTGCCCTCGAGGAACTTTTCCGGGTGAAGGACCTGCTCCATCGAGCGTGGGGGCCGAGAGAGCTTCTCGTTCAACATGGCGAACCCGCCCGCTTCGTAAATGGCGGCGGCGAGGCGACGCCCCTCGAAATAGGGGGCGATGAGCTGCTCCTGGACGACCGCGGGAGCGTCTTTCAGCGCTGGTCCGGCAAACATCGAGGCCACCTCCTCCCCGGTCAGGCCCTGCGAGAACACCTGGAACAAGGTCGCCGCCTCGGGAGCGTTTCCTGAAGCTCCCGACATCAGGTAGTGCTCCATGAGGATCGAGGCGTCCCCCTCGAGCAGGCAGAGCGCTGCGAGCCTGCGGTCGTCAAAGTCGCTCTCGACGTTCAGCTTGTCCCGAATGACGATGTGCTGGTCCTGGATAGCGTGCCGAAGCTCGTGGGAAAGAATGAGCTGGTTCATGACGTTGAGGGAGCGTCCTGACGAGATCGCGAAGAGCTTTCTCACTCCGGGCCTCTCGTCGTAAAAGCCGGCGACATTCTCGTTCAGGACCCGTTCGCGCACGCCACGAAGGTCCGCTGCGGCATCGAGGAAACCAAACCCACGCAGCATGCGTTCTTCCCGCTCGGCGAACTCTGGTGGGTAGTCCTCCTCGAACAACTCGCGGATGTAGGCTGCAAGGTCCTCTCTCGTCATAAAGTCGATGGGGACGTCGGACCGGAATTTCAGCTCGCCGACCGTCTCGACCCTTTGCTTGAGCTCGGCCGGGGCGACGGGTGGAAGCCCAAGACGTCGGCCGAGCTCCTCGAGCGCCTCGGCCATCTCGGTTTCGTCGACCTGCGCCACCGCCTCCGTCACACCAGAGAGACATAGGAGGGCCGTTAGCACCCAGCGAATAGAGTTCATATTTGGAGAGAGACTTTCAGTCAGGCTGCTCGGGGTCGTTCGAGCAGGGCCTCGAAGCTGCAAGTGGCACCCCCCTGGCCCCGGCAGGTCACCTCCTTGACCGAGTCGCAGTGGAGGTCGGTCTTTTCCAAGAGCCCGGCGAAGAGCGCCGCGTAGAACTGACAACGCATCAGTCCCCCGTTCTCCGCGGGCGTGTAACAGAAGAGTGAGTTGTCGACTGTCACGAGGAGCTTTTCACCCTCTCGTTTGACGGACAGGAGCGCATCTTTGTGAATGCTCCTGAGCCCTGAGTGAAGGAGGTGTTTCACGAGACGTTCCCTGCCGAAGCGCGGGAGGGATTCGAGGAGCCGGCGCTCGATCTGCGAAAAATCCGCGTAGGCCCGATCGGAAGCCGTCCGGCCCGCGGCGCCGATGACCTTCTCGTAGAGCGTCGGGTTCCGCCTCAAATAGCCGACGGCGCCGATGATGGTGGCGACGTGAAATCGGGTTTGGCGAGTAGAGGGGTCGAACCAGCGCCTGAAGATTTCGAGCTCCTCGGGCGCGTGCTCCTCCAGAGCCTTCTGGAGGCTCGTCACGAACAGTCGCTCGACAAGAATGTCCGTCATCACCGCACCCTCGGTCGCAGAGTACGGCCTATAACTCGAAACGTTCCCCGCGAGCTTTGCCCGCGGGACGGGCGCGCTACTATCATAGGAGTTCGGAAAACCGGGCGAGTGTACCATTGACTCCGTCCCGGTCCAAGACACATGCAGACACTCGAGGGGGCAGTGCTCGTCGGCGGGCGGAGCCGGCGCATGCGCCGGAACAAAGTCGGGCTCGTCATCGGAGATCGGACCGTGCTCGAGCGCGTGGTTCTCGCGCTCCGGCCTCTCGTAAGACCTCTGCGCCTCGTGGGTCGCATCACTTCCGATTCCCTTCCCGATGCCCTTGCGGACACGGGCCTAGCGCCGGATCGGATACCCGGGCTCGGACCCCTCTCCGGCATCCACACCGCCCTGGTCGGAGCAAAATCCCCCGTCATCGTGGTGGCCTGCGACATGCCCTTCGTTACGACGTCCTTCCTGGCAGGCCTCGCGGAGCGCCTGGAGCCAGACTGCGACGCGGTCGTACCGGAGTCGAGTCGGGGGCCAGTCGCCGTCTGCGCTGTCTATCGTCAGCGATGCCTTCCGCTGTTGGAGGAGCAGCTTTCCAGGAGCGAGCTCTCGGCGCAGGCCTTCACGCGGGCCCTCGAGACGCGCTGGGTCCGGAACGAGGAGCTGAGACAGTTGGACCCGACGGGCCGCTGTCTTACGAATTTGAACACGCCCGAGGACTACGAGGCCGCGCTCGGGGTCGTCGAGTCCGAGTGACGGCTCACTTGAACCTTCAGGGAGTGCCCTTCACTGGCGGAGACGTAGCATGCCGCCGCGACGTCCCCCGTAGATCGTCGTTGGAAGCGTGGCGGCCGAGGAGCTCGTCGATAGCGCCGTCACCATGACTGGAATGATCTTGCGGAAGAAGACAAGCGTGGGACAGTTCGCGAATATTCGAACGAAGATGGCGAAGATCGCAAATTGATGCAGCAGACAACCTACGATCACCACGATCACGAACCAGGAAAGCTGCTCGAAAATCCCCCAACCGAAAAGCGCGGTCACGTCGAAGATCAGCGCGGCGACCGCGAAGGGCGCGAAACGCATCGCAAAGCCCACGAGACAGAAAGGGCTATGGCCGGCGGCGCTCGGGATCGTTCGGTCTTCGAACTTGTCTCATGAGCTGGCCAAGCCGTCTCTGGATCTCGGTCTCGAGAATCCGATAGCGGGCGCGCTGGCGGATGTCGAGGACCTCGTCGATGGCGTGGTAACGCGCCTGCTCTTCGGAGGCGAATTCACTACGAACCCGCTCGAGCTCGTCGAGCAGGGGCTGTAGCTCCTCTTCCCCCGCCGCGTCGCGCCCGAGAGCCTGACGCAACTGGCGCAGGACTTCCATACGGCTGCGGCGGTGGTCGCGGCGAAGGTCCTGGAGCTTCTTTTGAGCCACGACTATCCGACCGTACTGCTCGTCGCTCAAACCGAGAGCGTCCTGGAGCTTGCTGAGAATATAGGCGTCCATCATGCCCTCGAGCTCTTCTCGGCTGGGCTGGGCCGAACCTGGCTGGGCCGCGGCGTTGTACCCGGTCAACAGGAAGGCTGCGATGGAAAGTGGCAGAAGGTAATTCAATAGTGTCTTCATGACGTGCTCGACCTCATTTCTTCCGCGAGCCGCTTCAGAACTAACCCTCGCTCTTCCGGAGTCAGCTCATCGATTGCGCTGAGAACGAAGTCCGTCTCCTCCCCCACGAAAGCCATTGCCTCGGAGCCGGCGACTTCGTCCGTCAGCGCGAGAAGGAGCTGAAAGGCTTCGTCACGCTCGGCGGGGAGCAGCAGGCCCTCGGGCTCCGAGACGATCGAGTTCCGCTCGGACATCCACGCATCCGGCCGCCCATCCGACCACCCGTCGGGCTTAACCGTCGGGTAGATCAAAACGACGGTCACGAGAAACGCGGCCGCCGCCACTAGCCACATCCCGAGGCCCTTCCCCCGCGGTCGAATCTCCTCCGGACCGGCGATTCCGATGACTTCGCGCTCCTCGGCCGAGCTCAAAAGCGTCAGTGTTCCAGTCAGCTCGTCGAGCTCCGCCGGCACGCATCGCAGCGCTCCACGTGCAGCCGATGGGAAGCCTCCACGGGAGCTCCATCCAGCAAGTCGATGTAAATCTCTGGCGTAAGATGTTGATCTGCCCCGCGGTCGTTCATGGCCTCTCTCCGAGAATCTTCTTCAAGTTCTTGAGTGCAAAAAATAGATTCGCCTTGGCCGTTCCGACGGAACCGCCCATGATTTCTGAGATCTCCCGATGGGACAAGTCCTCATACACTCGCAGCACCAGCGTCATTCGCTGGCGCTCCGGCAGCCTCGCGACCGCCTGCCGGATAGCCGCGGCAGTCTGGCGGTCCTCGAGTCGCTCCGATGGGCTCGGACCGGGGTCTTCGATCTCGAGCTCGTCCGAGATCGCTTCGGCTCGCGGTTTCCTCGACGCGATCCAGTTCAGGCATACATTGACCGTGATGCGGTAGAGCCACGTGGAAAAGCGAGACTCGCCCCGAAAGGTCGGAAGGCCACGATAGGCCCTCAAAAAGGCCTCTTGCACGAGGTCGTCGGAATCCGCGGCGTTTCCCGTGTAACGCAGGCAAATGCCACGGATGCGACTCCGATGCGCCCGAAGAAGCGACTCGAAGGCCTCGCCCTCTATGGTCGACGAAGCGGAACCTGTCTTCTCCCCTTCTTCCAAGAGCGTCTCCCGACTGTCATTCACAGAGCGTTCGATCAGCAGCATCGCATTTTGACCGTGGATTGTCCAAAGTCGCCTCATTTGTTTGGACCGACCCCGTGCCGAAACGGTTTAACGATATCGCGAATGAAGTAGATTCTGAGCCGGTTGACATGAAATTAGCCCTAGTGCTACCCTTTTATTAGATTTCTCAGTTGACCGGAAAGCTCCCTGCTGACTTCTGAATAGGGGATTCTTGTCGGGCCAGGGTCCGAACTTGGGGGGCCTCTCTCCCCTCCTACTCTCCGAAGAGCTTTCGGAAAAGGATCGACGAAATGCCTATCCGCAAATCTCGAAAAAAGTCACCGACGCCGCGGTGAGCCTCTCGCAGCGCGACGTCTGCTCGCGCCGGAGCCACAACGCCCGTGGGGCTGGACCTCGGTACCAGCACCGTCGTCGCCGCCCGCAAGAACGGGAAAGGGATCCGCGCTCACGCGGAGCTCAACGCCTTCATCGAGCTTCCGACGTCGCGCTTTACGGAACAGATTCTCCATCAAAACGAGATCGACTTCGTGCGCGAGAACGGTCACCTCGTCGTCTACGGCAACGGCGCTTTCAAGTTCGCGAACATGTTCAACACGGAGACGCGCCGTCCGATGCGGCACGGCCTGGTGAACGCCAACGAGCCTTACGCGCAGAAGCTCCTCGAGGTCATCGTCACGAAGCTCGTCGGAAAACCCAAGTCGAAGGGACAGCTTCTTTGCTTCAGCGTTCCGGGGCCCCCACAAGACTCCCCTTCGAGTCTTGTGTATCACGAGGCCTTGATGAAGCAAATGCTGGAGAACCTGGGTTTCGACGCCAGGCCGATCAACGAGGGACTCGCGGTGGTCTTCTCGGAGCTCGAGAAGGAGAACTTCTCCGGGATCGGAATCAGCTTCGGTGGTGGCCTCACGAACGTGTGCTTAGCCTACCTCTCGGTGCCGGTCTTCTCCTTCGCGGTGGACAAAGGCGGCGATGACGTAGACGAGGCCGTCGGCGAAGTCGCGGGCGTGACGGCCACGCGGGTCAAAGCAATCAAAGAAGAGGGGGCTCGATCTGCGCCACAAGGGGCGCAGCAAGATCGCCGGCGCCCTTCAGATCTACTACGACGACCTCATCACGACCGTCGTAGAAGGCATTGGAGAGGCCCTCTCGAGCGCCGATCGCATGCCCAAGCTCGACAAGCCTCTGCCCGTCGTCCTCGGCGGCGGCACGGCACTACCCAAGGGCTTTGCGGAACGATTCGCGAAAGCGCTGGATGCGCAGAAACTCCCCATCGCGCTCGCCGACGTCCGCATGGCTAAAGATCCATTGACGGCGACCGCTCGAGGGGCCCTCCTCGCGGCGCTCTACGAGAGCTGAGCTAGCGAGCAGGGCAGGCACGGACTGCAATCGCGCCAGGAAGGAGCAACGGTAATGGAAAGCGTGGTAGCGAGTGGAGAAGGCCGTATCGGCCTCGATGTCGGTACGAGCAAGCTCATGACCATCCGCCAGGCGGAAACCAGCTCAAGGAATCGGTCGAGGTGAACGCGTTTCTACCTCTGCCCTACTCTCGGATCACCGAGAATATTCTCCTGCAAAACAAGGTTCACTACTATCAGAACAACGGCCACTTCTTCGTCTATGGGAACAACGCTGAGAAATTCGCCGGTCTGTTCAACGCCGAGACACGACGTCCAATGAACGAAGGCCTGATCAACCCCGACGAGCCGTCGGCCCTGACGCTCATCAAAGTGATGCTCCAGGGTCTGCTGAAAAAACCCAAGAACAAGGGAGAGCTCGTGTGCTACTCGGTGCCCGGGGCTCCGGCCGACTCGCCCAGCGACCTCATCTATCACGAGAAGCTCCTGGCCGGCTTCCTCACCGAAATGGGATACGAGGCGAAAGCGATCAACGAAGGGCTCGCAATCGTCTTCTCCGAGCTTGAGAAGGAGAAATTCACGGGTATCGGGATCTCCGCGGGTGGCGGGATGTGCAACGCCTGCCTGTCCTATCTTTCCGTACCGGTCGTGTCGTTCTCGATCTCCAAGGCGGGCGATTTCATCGACAAGAGCGTCGGGTCCGTCACGGGTGAGTCCGCGACACGGGTCAAAATGATCAAGGAGCAGTCTCTCGATCTGTCGCGCTCGCCGAAAGACAAAGTCGAAGAAGCCCTTCACATCTACTATGACGAGGTCATCGGAAGCCTGCTCGAGACACTGAACAAGTCGGTCAGCAGAGCCTCGAGCGAGACCCACCAACTCGATCACCCCGTACCTGTAGTCCTCGCGGGAGGCACGGCGCAGCCCAAAGGTTTTCGCGAGAGATTCGAAAAAGCGCTCGAGGTCTCGAAGTGTCCCGTGCCCATCTCGGAAGTGAGGCTCTCCGCGCATCCCACGCAGGCAACGGCGCGGGGCGCCTTTATCGCGGCGGTCTACGACAACTGACGGGTTCTCGGGAGAGGCTTACGATCCAGCCGGAGACGAGATGCCGGGCCTGAGCTCGCCGGGGTCGCTTCCACATCCGCGGTTGCGGCGCAGCCTCGACTTCCTTTCCTCGCGTATCCAGGACCCGGTCAATAAGCTCTGGTTCATCAAGCGGACCCTCTACGAGTTCGACAAGCGCCCCGAATCGCTGAGGAGGCTCCCCTTCGTCAGGATCGTCCTCTTCTACTACATCGCCCTCGAGTCACTCGGCGAGCTCGTGTGGAGCCCCCGCGCAGGCCTCGTGTCGCTTCCCCGGGGCGCGCTCTGGGCCCTCTATCGCTTCCGACACGCGATCGTCTTCGTCATCGTCTGTGCGGTGGGCTACGGCAGCTACCGCCTCGGTACCGTCGGCTACGCCCAAGCGCAAGTCGGGGCGGACTGGCTCTTCGCCCAGATCGTGCCCGCGCCAGAGGCTGCCTCCGCACTGCCAGACCCCAAGTATCCCGCGGCGAGAACGGGTTTTCCGCCGAGACAGGTGTGGCTCGTTCAGGAGGAAGGCGATGAGAAGCTTTGGAGCAACGGGCTTCGCATCGTGACCTCCTTTCAGACGAGGGGAAAGGCGAGGGAGTTTCTCGCCTTTCCGCGCGACGGCGCGCCCCCGGTCCCCATGGGCAAGAAGCCCGTTGGCATCGTCTATCACGCTTCCCAGAGCGATATGCCCCCTTTGCACGGGAGTTCAATCGCAACATTCTCTCGACCACCCTCGACCTCATCGGCTGGCTGAGCCGACGCGAGATCTACAATTACGTAATCGACCGTTTTGGTCAGGTCTACCGGGTCGTGTCCGACGACACGGTCGCGGTCCATGCTGGTGTCTCCATTTGGGGCGACGAGAGCCATTACTATCTGAACCTCAACGAAAGCTTCATCGGGGTCGCCTTCGAGAGTCAGTGGAGCGCGGGCGGCGATCTCATCACCCCAGCCCAGCTCCAGGCCGCGGTCAACTTGACGGACTTGCTGCGAAGCCGCTATCGCATCTCTGACATCAACTGCGTGCCGCACGGACTCGTCTCGGTGAACGCGTCGAAGAAGCTCATCGGATACCACGCAGACTGGGCTCGGAACTTCCCCTTCGGCGCGCTGGGCCTCGAGGACAACTATCAAGTGCCTCCCCCGAGTATCCTCGCCTTCGGTTTCGGATACGACGAGGACCTCGAAGCTCGGCTCGGCGGCGAGCTCTGGCCCGGCGTCGCCACTGCGGAGCGCAAGGTAGAGAGACGGGCGCGGGACGAAGGGCTCACCGTCCCCAAGCTCAAGGCTCGTCTCCAGCGGAGCTATCGGAACATGCTGGAGCTCACAAAGCTCACCGCATCGGCGAATCGCCGCGAGCGGGTCCCCGTCCCCGTACCGGGCGGCAGTCGGTAGATAGCTCGGACGTCGGTTCCGAACCACCTGTCTGCTAGTCTCTTCTAGATTCCGGCTCCCCGTGATCGCGAGGGATGAGGTGAATATGCCCGATTACATCCGACAACTTCGTGCGCGCATCGGAAACATGAAGATCGTGATTCCCGGAGTGCGCGGATTGCTTTTCGACGGCGATGGTCGACTTCTGCTGCAGAAGCGCGGCGATTTCTTGAACTGGGGTCTTCCAGCTGGCGTCGTGGACGTGGGGGATTCCGCGCTCGAAGCGCTGCGGCGCGAGGTGAAGGAGGAAACCGGAATCGAAGTGCTGGGCGCCGCTCCTTTTGGTCTGTACTCGGATCCGAAGTACAGCGTGACCTATCCAAACGGTGACGAGGTGCAGACGTTCACGATCGTTTTTCTGTTTCCGAATGGTCCGGCACGATTGAGGTTGACGGGGTGGAGGCGATCGACGCGGGGTTCTTCTCCCTCGATGCTCTGCCGAAGCCCCTCTACCCAATTCACGTGGAGACCATCGAAGACTATCGTAGCTTCGATGGCTCATTCGTGGTGAAATGACTCTCGCTCCTTAACAACGCATCGGGCAGATTCTAGGAACCGATGCGCAAAAGCTCCACGGCATTGCCGCCGAGGATCGCTTCCTTTTCGGCGTCGCTCAAGCTGGAGGATCGGAGGACGTGATCGACGGCCTCGTCCGTCCAGCCATAGGGATAATCGGTGCCGAGGATAATCTGGCTGGCGCCGGCTTCCGCGACCAGGTGTCGGAGTCCCTCGTCGCTAAAGACCATCGAATCGAAATAGAGTTGTTTGAGATACTCGCTGGGTGGCTTTCCTACCGGCCGGCACAGCTCCGCCGACCGGCTACCGCAAACGTCGGAGCGGCCAATGTAAGACGGGAGGTAGCCGCCCCCGTGGGCGGCACAGATCTTCACGCCCGGGAAGCGGTCGAGTGTCCCTTCGAAGATCAAATGGGATAGCGCGGTGGTGGTCTCCAAGGGATTCCCAATCACGTTGGTCAGCATACCGTTTCCCTGAAGGCGGGAGTTGCCGAGGGAGACCCCTCGCTGGGGATGGATGAACACCACGCAGCCCAGCTCTTCAGCCTCGGCCCAGAACGGGTGGAACCGCGGGTCAGAGAGCTCCCGTCCATTGACGCTGCCACCGATGAGGCAACCTCGTAGTCCCAGTCGCCGGACCCCGTCTTCCAACTGCTCGGCAGCCAGGTAGGGATACTGCAACGCGATGGTTGCCAATCCAACGAAGCGATCCGGTTCCGAGGCACATAGCTCGACCATCTTCTCGTTCTGGAGCTTGATGATTTCCACTGCCAGATCCCGGCCAGCCGCGTACCAGAAGGGATTGATGCTGACAGCCTGTACGTCGAAGCCCTGTTCGTCCATCCAGCTCAAACGATCTTGCAGGTTGTTCAAGTCGAGCTCGGCTCCTTGGGGGCCGTCGAGCTGGTTTCTCAATTCGTCGCCTGGCTCGCGGTCCTTGATGAGCTCCCAGACCTCGGGAACTAGGCTATGACAGTGGATATCCACGGTCTTCACCCGCCGTCCATTCACCGATACTTCTCGGCGTCGCGAGGACGTGCCGGATTGGAGAAACGCCCCGGCAGCCTCGGCCAAACCGCAGCCTACGAAAAAGATCCCACCCGCCGCGCCCGCGAACCCTTCGAGAAAATCCCTTCGATTCTGCATGTGCCGCCTCCTTACCCTCGATCCTACCTTCTCAGCGAGCTAGATCAGAGTCTCTCGCTTGCGATACTGAGCGACGAGCACGTAGCCGCCCCAAATGAGCGCCGAGAGGATGAACAAAGCTCCCAAAAAATGGGCAAGTCTGGCAACGCCGTGGTCGTATGGCAGGAGCCCGAGCCTTGAGAGAACGTTGTTCCAGTCGTGATAGCCGGGCACATCGCGGCCGGTGACGCCTCCAAGGAGCACGAGCTCCTGCGATCGTGCATCATCGATGTAAGGCGCGAGGTCGACCAGGCTTTGTCCTGCCCACCACGTCGCGACCGCCGCCCCGAAGGGATTGACGTGCCGTAGAAACGCGGCCACACAGACGAGTGGAACGAGCACCTGCAACAGCGAGCCGCCTAGGGCGGCGATGAGCTCGCCGAATAAGCCGAGAATGATGTGGCCGGCCTCGTGAAAAACCAAGTTGACCCGTGAGAGCAGAAAATGCGTGATGCCCCAGGAGACCTGCGAGCGCTCGATGGGCGCCAGCACGTAGCGGTAGCTGAGCGGGAGCAGGAACGCGAAGAGAACGACGCGAGCCCAAAACTCGATTGGATTGACGCTCTCGGGCACGCCGAACGCGCGTTGCCGAAACCATTCCCACGGCCGCCCCCAAGGGGGCTCTTGGGGCCGCCGGCGCGGCGGTTGTCGCCGCCCATCGGGTCCGGTCGTCATATCGGATTCGTAGGACGAGTACCAGAACCGCTTCAACGTTGCCTTGGTGCACAACTCGCGATCTCGGTCCACAATTGTCCTGTACTCACGGATACGAGGTTCCCCATGAGCATTTTCAAACGCACTCAGCGGAAGTATGTGAAGAAGGCCTATCGCGTGAGGAATTGGCGTGAATATGAGGCGGGTCTACGCAACCGTGGGAGCCTGACCGTCTGGATCTCGCTCACCGCCGGCAAGCTTGTGAACTGGGACGCGCCCCGGCCGAGGAGGAGGAAACCGGGCCGTCAACGCAAGTACTCGAACCACGCCATCGAGACGGCTGTCACCCTGGGCATGGTGTTTCATCTGTCATCTAGGCAGAGCGAGGGATTGCTGCGATCGTTGTTCGCTCTGATGAAGCTAGACAATGATGTGCCCGATCACACCACGATTTCGAGGCGCAAGGCGAAGCTGGGTAAGGTCCCCTTCTACCAAGACAAGCAGAAGACGCCGTTGCACACCTTGATCGACAGCAGCGGTCTCGCTGTCCACGCCGGCCAGCTGCGCAGAGCACCAAAGAGCAGGGACTATCGCAAGCTCCATCTGTGTGTCGACGAGCAGACTGGCGAAGTCGTCGCCGGCGAGCTGACGAGCAAAAGAGCCCGCGATTCATCGCGGGTTGCATCGCTTGTCGGACAGATCGACAGTCCCATCTCATCGGCCAGAGCTGACACCGCATACGACGCCAGCGGCGTCTATGAGGCGATCGAGAATCACAGCGCTCATCGCTCGCCGAGGGTGCTGATACCGCCGCGCAAGGGCGCCCAGCTCGCATCGGGGCCGGCGAGCAGCCGACAGCGCAATCGCAACATTGCAGCACAAGCTCGGCTCGGCAAACGAAAGTGGCACACAGAATCGGGCTACAGCAACCGGAGCAAAGTCGAGACAACGTTCCATCGCTACAAGGCTATCGTGGGCTCAGCGATGCGAGCGAGAGGGTTGGCGGCACAGAGAGTCGAGGCAAGGATCGGGTGCAAGATTCTCAACACGATGACGGCGCTCGGGATGCCTGATAGCGAGATGATCGGATGATGGGAGTCGGGGCCAAGCGAGCTATCGGCCTCTATCGGAGTTGTGCACCAAGGCAGAGAAAGGCCAGGAAAAGACGAACCCTGGTCTCTCTCGTTAACACGTCGACGAGCTCGCTTTCAGAAAAGTCCGGAGTACCACTCCATGACGGGTTGACCGAGATAGACCGTCGCGATGGCACCCATGCCCAAGAACGTTCCGAAGGGTAACTTCGTTTGCATACCCCCCTTGCTCCGCGCCATGAGCGCGAGGCCTATGATCGATCCGCTCAGCGAACCCAGAAAGAGGGTCAGCACCACGCCTTTCCAACCGAGATAGGCACCAACCATCCCCATCATCTTGACATCACCGAAGCCCAGCCCCTCGATCTTCCGGAGCCGGAAATAGACTTCGGAGACGAACAAGAGTGACCCCGCGCCGAGAGCCGCCCCCTTCAGCGCTTCCACGAAAGTCATGTTATACCGCGGCCATGCGACGGCGAGTGCGACAAGCATACCGGACAAGGTGATCCAGTCCGGCAAGATCTGATGGTCGTAGTCGATGAAGATGAGCGCGACCATCGAAGCGACGAAGGCGAACTCGCAGACGTAGTCGAGCGAGGGGCCGTGACGGAGTAACGACGCCACCGAAGCGCCGCCGACCACCGCTTCGACGAAAGGGTAGCGGATTGAGATCGGGGTTCGGCAGTGACGACACTTGCCGCCGAGGAGGAGATAGCTGAGCACCGGAACGTTGTCGTAACCGGGGACAGGTTTCTTGCAGCTCGGGCATCGAGAGCGCGGCGTGACTAGGGATTCGCCAATCGGCAAGCGGTGTATGACGACGTTGAGGAAACTGCCCCAAACGAGGCCGAAGAGAGCGCCGAAAACCGGAAGCACCCAGGGTGAGCGTTCGAGAGCCGAGTCCAGCACGAGAGCGCCGTCAGCGGGTCGGCAAGCCTTGGAGCTGCGATCCCGGGGAGATCTCGACCTTTTGATGCTCACCGTCGAGATGGTAAGGCACGCCCGTCGGGTCCGCGGGAAGCCCCTTCAAGTAGCCGGCCTCGACGAGCTCGTTGAGGCTCATGGCCTTGTTTCCCGTTGCTTCGCTGTAGCTGGCAAGAACCGCGTCGAGCACCTCGATCTGGTCGAGAGCATCGAGCTGCCTGAGGTGAATCGCCGCGTTCTCGCGCTGCTGATCCGTCTCGGAGGTCTCGTAGAGAATCCGCCACAGTCCTCGAGCCGTCTGCCGGTCGCCGCCTTGCGCCAAAGTACGTCCCGCCGTACCCACCATCCAATAGGGCGCGCCGGGAATCTTGCTGCCTTCGAGAAACGTCTCGGCCGCCTTCTCGTAGTCCTCAAGGTACCAGTAGTAGATGAAACCCTTATCGAGGTAGAACCGCCAGTAGTCCGGATGGTTCCTCATTCCCTCCTCGACGAGCTCGATGCCCTTCAAGGGCGCGTCGGCTCCGAATGGAAACGGCTCGGACAGAAACGTCGAGCCATAGGTATAAGCGATCTTGAAGTTGGGGTCTAGGGTCGTGGTGATACGCAGCAGGGGCTCCAGGAGGTCGTAGTTCTTGTTGGTCAGCTGGAGCCGTTTGCCGCCGAAATACTGCACGGTACGCAGCCAGTAGAGGTCCGCAGCGAGACTGTCGAAGCCGATGACCACCCTCTTCAGCAGCTCGCCGCTCTCGATATAGAGGACCTCCTCCGTGGAACGATACTCGCCGAGGGTTCGGTCGATGTGTTTCTGCGTCGCATAGACGAGTCCGACCAACACGACGATCGGCGCCCATGTCGCGACAAGCCCCCCGCCACGGAACTTGCCGGCGCTCAGACCGCCGCTCGCGGAGCTCATGGGTCTACTACTTCAAATCCCGTCTCTGAAAAATCAAAGCGGAGACGGTCAGAAGGAGCGTGATGTAAAACAGAGCGTAGAGCGTGGTCCAGCCGAGCTGGGAAAAGGCAATCGGATCCCCAGCCACCGCCGCCGCCTTGACGTCGAAGTTCTTGAAATTCGGTAGCAGGTAGTAGAGAGCTCGCGTCAGTTGTGGAAGGAAAGTCGAGTCCACCACGTTCTCGAAGTTCTTGAGATCCGCCGAGAAGTATCCGGCGACGTAGATGAAGCCGGTGAATAGGCTCGCGAGAATCGAGGACGTGAAAGTGCTGAACAGGATGGCGACGCCGACGAGGACCGCGAGCTTGACGTAGATGAGGTAGATTGCCTTCAGCAGCGCGGGCTCGAAGGGCTGGTCCATGATGAAGAGCAGCAGGTTGAGCCCTGCCGTCATGATGGCCACGTTGACGAAAAGCGTCGTCAGTAGCCCGAAGTATTTACCGAGCAGGAACTGCACCCGGGACATCGGCTTCGGCAAGACGCTGTAGAGCGTCCGTTTGTCGATCTCCTTCGACACGAGACTGATGCCGATGAAGATCGCGATCACCATCCCGAAGACGGAGATCGAAGCGAGTCCGAGGTCCTTGGTGATCTTGGCCTCCTGATAGACGGAGATTTTCCCTAGAACGTAGGAGCTCGAGATCATGAGGAGCGCAAACAGGACGAGATTGTAGAGCACCTTGTCGCGAACCGTTTCGCGGTAGGTATTGAGCGCGACGTAGCCGATCTCTCTCAAGGCTCCACTACCGCCGCTGCGATCTCGCGAACGAAATGGTCCTCGAGCGTCCGCCTGACCTGATGAACGGAAACGAGTCTTGCGCCGCGCTCGACGAAGACCGGGAGCATGGCGTCGAAGGCATCGGTATCGGCGAAGGCGATCTCGCATCGCTCGCCTGCGCGCCGAAAGGCGCTCGACTCGCCACGAATCTTGGCCTCGAGGTCCTCGCTCACGTTCTCCGCGACGACTTCGACCTCACGGACCGAAACCTCCAGTATCTGGGACAAGGCTCCGAGCTCGGCGAGTCTGCCCTGGTTCAGGATTCCGACCCTGTCGCAGAGCTGCTCGACATCGGGCAGAATGTGAGAGGAGAAAAAGACCGTCACGCCGGAATCGCCGAGATCGCGGACAAGATGCGTCATGTCGCGGCGCCCCATGGGATCGAGCCCCGACATCGGCTCGTCGAAGAACACGAGCTTGGGGCGGTTCACGAGCGCCTGAGCGATCCCGAGCCTTTGCGTCATTCCTTTGGAATACTTGCGTAGCGGAACGTCGGCCGCCTCGCTTATCCCAACCTTGTCGAGCAATTCTTCCGCGCGCTCCCGTTGCTCCGAGCGGCTGAGTCCGAAGAGCTGCGCAAAATAGGTGAGCAGCTCACGACCCGTCAAATAGTCGTAGAAGTAAGGATGCTCTGGAAGGTAGCCGATCTGGCGTTTCATCTCGAGGTCGTCAATCGGCCGCCCGAGAATCGTCGCCTCGCCCCTCGTCGGATAGATGAGCCCCATCAAAAGCTTGAGGGTCGTCGTCTTGCCGGCGCCATTCGGCCCAACGAGGCCGAAGATCTCGCCCTCCTCAACCTGCAAGTTGAGATCGCTGAGCGCCGGGCGGCGCCGCTTTCGAAAAGATCCAACGAGGTAGTCTTTGGTCAGATCCCTTATATCGAGAATTCCCATCTCAAATTTCTTCCGGGTGGTTCGCGCGGGACTAGAAGAGTTCTTTCTTCAAAGGTAACACACTCAGAATGAGCGGTCCAGGATCGGAGACGCAAATCGCTCGGCGGGACACGAAATCCGAGCGGCAATGCTACTCGAGCAGCGTGGTTCCGAGCGGAATCGGACAGCCAATCACCGCTCCGTCGTTCCGGGCGAAAATAGCTCCGGACGGCCCGGCCGAAAAACTCCTTTGACCGGTGAGTGCAGACGCGGGGACCGACTCGTAGCAGTATGCGAGAACCGAGTTCACATCGCACGCGTTCGGGTCGACAGGGGGAGCCGCTCCGTTCGTGTAATACTCGCGAAGGTAGCCGCTTTTCGTGTAGGGCGTGGCTCGCGCGATATCGCCGCCGAGGAAGGCAGGAGCCTGGGGTGCGTAGTTCGGAATGCAGATGCTCCCGCCGCCATCACGCGCGTCATGCACAACATAGTCGGCGGGAAGAAGCCGCAGTTATTCGTGGCGTAGGTAATCTTGGCCGACATGACGGTTCGCGTGTCCCCGATGGCTTGAGCTTCATTCGCGGACACCCGGGCACGCAAGAGGCTAGGGATGGCGATGGCTGCGAGGATCCCGATGATGGCCACGACAATCAAAAGCTCGACGAGCGTGAAGCCCTGATTGTTTGCACAGAGATACTTTCTTGCGGATGACATTGTCTGACGACCTCCCAACCCCTGGTGTCGTGCGTATGATACAGGAAAGTTGTGAGGGGCGGCCAAAGCCGCCCCCCACCAACTGACCGTGACCTACTCGAGGAACTGCGTTCCCTGCGCGACCGGGCAGCCGATCGCTCCACCGGCGTTGTCCGTATAGATCGCACCGGTGGCGGCACCGTTGAAGGTGCGGACACCCGTGAGAGCGCTCGCGGGGTTCGACTCGTAACAGTAGTTCGTTACGCTCGTCCCGGAGCAGCGCGCCACGTCGAGTCCGACAGGCTGGCCAACGCCACCGTCCGACCAGCCGCGGAGGTAACCGGACTTCGTATAGGGCGTAGCCCTCGCGATGTCCGTTCCGAGAAACTCGGGAGCGGCAGCGGGATAGCCCGGGATACCGATTGGGCCGGCCGCTGACAGGAACGTGATGTCGTCGAAGAACCCGCAGTTCGCCGAAGCATAGGTCTGCTCCGCCGAAATGACCGTGCGGGTGTCACCGATAGCCTGCGCCTCGTTAGCGGAGACGCGAGCCCGGAGCAAGCTCGGAATGGCGATGGCGGCGATGATGCCGATAATCGCCACGACGATCAGAAGCTCGATCAGCGTAAAACCTTTGTTGTTTCTCATTTTCACTTTCACTTTCTCTCCTACGAAACTCCCACGAGCGAATCGCTCGCGGGGTTGACTTGCCCACCTCTGCCCCCGACCCATTGATCCCCAACCTCTGCGACTAAAGGCCAACGACTTCGTAAGCACAAACCAAGCACAATCGCTCTAGGTTTAGCAACTGGCGTGCCAGCTTGGGCCAGATCGCCGCCAATCCAAATTACGTCATAAGTCCATATTTATTAGATATTTGCCGGTCTCCAAGCCACTCGAGACCTGGGTACGAAGGCCGAAAGGCGGGCCGCTCCCAAATTTTGTCGGCCTCGCGACGTCAAAATTTCGCACTCCGGCTGGCCAAAGTGTAGATTCGGTATATCTACCTCAGGTCGTATTTCTGAAGCAGATAGCGAAACGAACGAAGGTTCATCTGCAGCAGTCTCGCGGCCTTGGTCTGAACGCCGCCGGCTTGTGTCATCGCGGAAGTCAGCAGGTCTCTCTCGAGTTTGGCGACCTCGTCGCTGAAATCGATCCCGTCGGCCGGAATGTTCCTCGATTCGGCCGTAGCCTTGGATGGGATGGACTTGGAGCCGAAGTCCCGAACCCGATCGATGAGTCGCTCCGGCAAAATGACGTTCGAGGTCTCCAGAGCCATGGCCCGCTCGATCACGTTCTCCAGCTCCCTCACGTTGCCGGGCCAGTCGTAGGCCTTCAGCATCTCCATCGCCTGGTCAGAGATCTTGGTAATCGTCCTCTGCATGGACACGCGTGCCTTCTCGAGAAAATGTTGGGCGAGTTGAGGAACATCTTCCCTTCGCTCGCGCAGGGGGGGCAGATGGATCGGAATCACGTTCAAGCGATAGTAGAGATCCTCTCGAAAGCTCTTGTCCTTGACTCCCTGCTCCAGATCCTTGTTGGTTGCCGCGAGGATGCGCACGTCAACGTCGAGCTCCTCCGTCGAGCCGATCCGGCGAATTCTCTTCTCTTGGAGCACCCGGAGGAGTTTCACCTGCATCCCCGGGCTCGTCTCTCCGATCTCGTCGAGGAAGATCGTTCCCTTGTGGGCGACCTCGAATAATCCCTTGTGGTTGGTCGTGGCTCCGGTAAAGGAGCCCTTGATGTGCCCGAAGAGCTCGCTCTCGAGCAGAGTCTCGGGCAGAGCGCCGCAGTTGATGGAGACGAACTCCTCGGTGGAACGTGGGCTGCGAACGTGAATCGCTCGAGCGGCGAGCTCCTTTCCGGTGCCGCTTTCGCCGGTAATGAGCACCGTTGAGTTGGTCACCGCCACCGACTTGATGTGCTCGAAAAGCTCGAGTATTTTTGAGCTCGCTCCCAGCATGTTGTCGAGCCCGTGTTTTTGCTTGAGCTCGCGTTTCAGATGTACGACCTGTTCCTTGAGCCGCCGTTTCTCCAGGGCGTTTTTGATGTTCGCTTTGAGCTCGTCGATCTTGAAGGGTTTCGTCAGATAGTCGTAAGCTCCGAGCCTCAGGGCCTCCACGGCGGTCTCCGCCGAAGCGAAGGCCGTAATCATGATGACGGGAATCGAAGGATCCGTCTGCTTCACGTAGCGAAGGACCTCGACTCCACTCATATCAGACATTTTGATGTCCGAGATGACGAGGTCGAAAGCGGACTGGTCCACGAGCTCGATGGCCTTCTTCCCCGACTCCGCCACGGTAATCCGATGACCGTCCTTGCCCAGCGCGATCTCCAGCAACTGGCGCATCGACTCTTCGTCGTCGACAACGAGAATCCGACTCAACCCAGAGTCCTCCTGCCCAACGGGAAGTGAACGGTGATCTCCGTTCCCTTTGTAGCTACGCTGTCCACTTCGATCACTCCATTGTAGTCCTTGACGATACGATAGACGATCGCAAGGCCAAGCCCACTCCCGCGCTCGAAGCTCCCCGAGAAAGGCTCGAAGACCTTGTGCATTTCGCCATCCGACATCCCTACTCCCTCGTCGCGAAAGCTCATCATGACGTCACCCGATTCATCGCGAGAGAGCGACATCCTTAGACGTCCCCCGCTAGGCATCGCCTGAAGCGCGTTGCGGGCCAGGTTCCAGGTGATCTGTTTCATCTGATTGGCGTCAGCGAAGACCTCGACTGGTGTGCCGGGGAGATCGAGCTCGATGTCGTGCTCCGGCAGCACTTCGGCACTATGTCTCAATAGCGTGGCGGTCTCCTCCAGCACCTCGCGGACGTCGATGGGGCCGGGCTCGAATCGCGCCGGCCGCGAGTAGGCGAGAAACTCGGTAAGCGTTCCCGAAAGCCGCTCCGACTCGCGAATGATGATGTCCATCAGACGCTTCTGTTCTTCGCTGAGCTCTCGCGCCTCCTTCAATACTTGCACCGACCCGCTGATGGAAGCGAGGGGGTTTCTAATCTCGTGCGCCATCCCCGCAGCCATCTCGCCCATCGTCGCGAGGTTCTCCTTGAGTCTGACCTGACGCTCGAGCCGCTTGATCTCGGTCAGGTCTTGAACGGTGAAGAGAAAGCCACTCTTCTTTTCCCCTTCGAACAGAAGGTAGGAGACGCTCATGCCAAGGTAGAGCTCGTCCCCTCTCCCGTTGAGATAGGCGCCCTCCATGCGCAAGTATCGTTTCGCCTGGAGGTTCTCCTTGAGCTCGTCGAGCAAACTCTCGGGCTCCGCCAGGAGGGTCGTGACTCTCGTCCCAATCGCCTCGTCGGGCCTAATGCCCCAAATCGTCGCCGCGGCCTCGTTGAAGAAGTTGATATTGCCCTCGAAGTCGGTCGTCATGAGTCCCGAGGTGATGGAATCGATGATGGTCTGGTTGAATACCTGAAGGTCCGCGAGGTAATCGGAGGCCTCCTCGAGCCTCTGCCCCGTCCGCCTAAGGTTCTCGGAGAGGTAGCTTGTCAAAAGAGCCACCGTATAGAAGCCGAAGACGTTCAAGAAAATCGTAAAGGCCACCGCCTGCGAGGGCAGGACCAATACGAGGTTGCTTCCGGCGGCCGGATAGGCGCGGATGGCGCCGAGATGAAGACCCTGCACGAGCGAGCCATAGATGATCGAGGCCACGCTCGCCGCGACAAGCCCACCTCGACGAAAAAGAATGATGCTGGCCGCGATGATGCTGATGAAGTAGAGCGACGAGAAATTGCTGTCGATGCCGCCCGTGTAATAGACGATACCCGTGACGATTGCCAGGTCGACGAGAATCTGAACGTAAGCGAGCTCGCGGCGATAGCGCAACGTGATGGGCCACAGGAGCGCGTAGAGAACCGTGACGAGGTAGGTCAGGGCGATGAGGACGTAAAGCGGCTCGGCGGGCCCCCTGGGCCTCGATGCGACTTCAGCGACAAGCGCCGAGCCGAGCAGCGCGGTGACGACCACCACGCGCAGGACCATCAGCCAGACGAGGGCGTTGTCGGCGATATGCCGGGAGGCGCTGCCCTTTGCCTGTGACGTCATGCTAGTGCCCCGTCCCGGAAGTCATGTTGCATTCGAGCGCCGATGCATCCCGCTTCGCTGCGTTGCGCCTCGGTTGAATACGCCCGGTATTGCGCCCTCGACGCGCCTTGCGATCCGGGCGCCTCGACGCTCTCGATGCTAACCTCACTTCCGAGACGGGACACCAGCGAGGCACCATCGGCTGCCCGGCGCCGCTCGAGGCTCGGAATTACGTCAGCTGATTGATCAAGCTGAAGATGGGCAGATACATCGAGATGACGATGCCGCCGACCACGGTACCCAGGAACAGAATCAGAACCGGCTCCATCAGGGTCATCAGATTGGCTACGGCCGTGTCGACCTCGTCCTCGTAGAAGTCCGCGATCTTGGAGAGCATGGTGTCGAGCGCGCCTGTCTGCTCACCGACCGAGATCATCTGGACCACCATCGGCGGAAAGACGTCCGTCTGCTTCAGCGGCGCCGCGATCGATTGACCACCTTCCACGCTCTTTCGAGTGGCCATGATGGCGTCTTCGACGATGGCGTTACCGGAGGTTAGGGCCGTGATCTGGAGCCCGTCCAGAATGGGCACGCCGCTCGAGATGAGCGTCGCCAAGGTGCGGCAGAATCGGGCCACGGCGATCTTGCGCATGATCATGCCGATGATAGGCAATTTGAGCACGATGTTATCGAGAACCCGTCGACCCCGATGGGTCTCGTGCCAGCGCTTGAGGCCATAGAGCCCGAAAGCACCCCCGACGATGCCCGGGGCCATCAAGCGCACCGTCCAGTTCGACATGAAGATGACGATTCGGGTCGGCAAGGGAAGCTGAGCTCCGAGGCCGGCGAAGAGAGCAGCGAAGGTCGGAATGACCTTCCACAGGATGACGCCGACGACGAGTCCCGCGATCGAGATGACGGCCGTCGGATAGACGAGAGCCGATTTGACCTGCGCCTTGAGCTTCACCGACCTTTTCGATGTAGCCCGCCAAGCGCTTCAGAATCGTATCTAGAATACCGCCCGCCTCACCCGCGGCGATCATGTTCGTAAAGAGATCGTCGAAAACCTTCGGGTGCTTTTTCATCGCATCCGCGAGCGAGGAGCCACCTTCAACGTCCTGCCGCACGGTGAGGAGGATCTTCTGGAAGTTCGGATTCTCCTGCTGGCTTCCCAGGATCTCGAGACATTGGACGAGGGGTAAACCGGCGTCGATCATCACAGAGAACTGACGGACAAAGACCGCGATGTCTTTCGGAGTGATACCGCTTCCGAACGTGGGAAGGGCGAACTCCTTTCCTTTCTCTTTCACGCTCGTGACGAGAATCTGCTCGCGGCGAAGCATCGCAATGACCGCATCCTTGGAATCGGCGACGCGCTCTCCAGACGTCGCGGCGCCCGCTCGCGTCTTGCCTTTGAATACGTAGGCCGGCATCGTCTCGCCTCCTTTAAGCTGTTAGCACATCGGGTCGGTTCGACTCGACCCTGGTCTCGAAGTAACGGTCCGCATCGGCATCGCTCAGCGTCTCAGGACTGGCCTTCCGCCCGTCGTAGGACGTTGTTGGGCCGTGGGAGCGAGGCCAGTTCCTCGATTGATCATGTCCTGGAGCTCGTCAGCGTTCGAGGACATGGCGAGGGCGATCTGAAGACTGATCCGCTTCTTGAAGTACAGAGTCGCCAAAGACTGGTTGAACGTCTGCATTCCGTGCTTTTCCTGGCCCGTCTGCATCGAAGAATAGATTTGGTGAATCTTATCCTCTCTGATGAGGTTTCGGATAGCGGAATTCGGCACCAGAATCTCCATGGCGAGGGCTCGGCCCGACCCGCTCGCCTTCGGCAGCAGGGACTGGCACATGATGCCCTCGAGCACGAACGAAAGCTGTGCTCGGATCTGCGATTGCTGGTGCGCTGGAAAGACGTCGACGATGCGGTTGATCGTCTGGGCGGCGGAGTTAGTATGAAGCGTCGCGAAGGTCAAATGGCCGGTCTCCGCGATACGCAAGGCGGCTTCGATGGTCTCGAGGTCGCGCATCTCACCGATGAGCACCACGTCTGGGTCCTCGCGAAGGGCGGATCGCAGCGCCTTGGTGAAACTATGGGTATCGGCGTGTATCTCACGCTGGTTGACCAAGCAGCGTTGGTGATTGTGCAGATACTCGATGGGATCCTCGATGGTGATGATGTGCTCGTGCCGCTCCTTATTGACTTTGTCGAGCATGGCGGCGAGTGTCGTGGACTTGCCGCTTCCCGTCGGCCCCGTGACGAGCACCAATCCACGGGGCTTTTCGCAGATTTGCGCGATCACCGACGGAAGGCCGAGCTCCTTGAAACCCTTGATCTCGTAGGGAATCGTTCGATAGACCGCCGCGACCGCGCCGCGCTGCTGGAACACGTTTGCACGAAACCGCGCGAGGTTCTTGATACCGAACGAGAAGTCGAGCTCGAGATCCTCCTCGAATCGATGCTTCTGATTGTCGGTCAGAACGCTATAGGCGAGCTGCTTGGTCTCGACCGTCGTCAGTGGCGGCATATCGAGGGGACGGAGCTTTCCGTCGACGCGAATCTGCGGCGGCGAGTTGTTCGTCACATGGAGGTCTGACCCACCCATCTCGAGCATGGTCTTCAGTAGTTGGTGGAGACTAACCGCCATTTCAACTCCTCAGTTCGGTTTGTTTCGAATGGGAAGGCGCCATGACTCGTGGAGCTACTGCACCGTCTCGCGCACGACTTCGTCCATCGTGGTCAATCCATCTCGGACTTTCTGGAGGCCGCTCCTGCGAAGCGAAAGCATTCCTTCCTCGACGGCCTTGTGCTTCAGCTCGATGGAGGAGGCGCCCTCCAGAACCAACTGGCGAACTTCCTCGCTGAGCTCGAAGACTTCGTAGAGACCCACCCGCCCCTTGTAACCGGTGTTGTTGCAGGTGCCGCAGCCGCGCCCCTTGAAGACTTTCATGTCTTTCGCCTCTTCCGGCGTGACGCCGGCTTCGATGAGCGCCTGCGGTGGAATGTCGAGCTCCGCCTTGCAGTCCTTGCAAACGCGACGAACGAGTCGTTGCGCACAAATGAGATGAACCGAGGTCGCCACGAGAAAGGGCTCGATGCCCATGTTCATCAAGCGATTCACGGTCGAGGGCGCGTCGTTCGTATGCAGCGCCGACAACACCAAGTGGCCGGTGAGAGCGGCCTTGACGGCGATCTCGGCCGTCTCGAAGTCTCGAATCTCACCGACGAGTACGATGTTCGGATCCTGTCGCAGGAATGAGCGGAGCGCCGCGGCGAAGTTGAGTCCGATCGACTCCTTCATTTGTACTTGATTGACGCCAGCCAGGTTGAACTCCACCGGGTCCTCGGCGGTCATGATGTTGGTCTCGGTGGTATTGAGCTGGCTGATCGCGGAGTAGAGCGTGTTGGTCTTGCCGCTGCCCGTAGGACCCGTCACGAGCACCATGCCCCACGGGGGGATGTCCCGGCCGCTGTTGAATTTAGTCGGGTAGCGGCGGCACCTGTGAATACTCTTAGGGCCGGCGACAAAATAAGTTCCCGTTTTCAAGACGGTCGGATGGTGTAGTTCCATTTGGGTAGAGTCTGGTCCTTTGTAACGGAAAGCGCCTGCATCCGCTCGTCAGTGATTTTGACGCCCTTCGGATAACGACGCCGGATAAGGTGTGCGCGTACTCGCAAACCGGAAGAGGTGGTGGTCGTGCGGATGTATTTGAGGATGGTTTCGTAGCTGTCGAGAGGCCTGCCCGCCCAGTTCTTGCTGACCTCGCTGAACAGACGGTGCTCCACTGGATTCCACTTGGATGTACCGGACGGATAGTGGGCTATGGTGATAGCGATGTCGTGGCGATTGCAAATCCGCGTTTGAAGCCCGTGCTTCCAACCCCGACACCGATAGCCATTGCTGCCCCCGGCGTCTGCCAATATCGCGAGGTCACGGGCTGCAGGATAGCGTCGCCGTCCTTCCGTTCGCCACCACTTCTCGATGGCATTCACGGCGAAGTCCGGGGTGTTGTACGAGGTACCAATGAACACTGTCCCGCGGCTCGCGAGCAGATCGTAGACGCCGTAGGGGATTGCGATGCCGTTCGATTCGGAACGGAAGTCATGGTCTTTGACGAGAGTCGGCTCGCGGTTCCAGGCCTGCCCGCCGTTTTTGAATAATCCCACCAGCTCCCGTTTCTTCGTGTCTACGCTGATGATGGGATGACCAGCTGCGGCAAAACGCGCGCGCAGTTCGGCGATACACGCGAATTGGGTATCGCGATCTTCGGACGTGGCACCGCACAGCTTCTTGTGGTTCACCCGCAACGAGAAGCCGAGCTGTTTGAGCAGTCGACCGACGGTTTTGCTGCTGACGTTCACACCGAGGCTTCTTAGCTCGCAAGCAATCTTGTCGGTGGTCCGCCGCGTCCATTTCACTCCCGTCATCGGATCGCCCGCGGTGTCGTGCTTCATGAGTTCTTCGATCTTGGCGATGACTTCTGGCGTTTTTTTTGCACGGCGCGCCGTCCGCCACCCTTTCGCCGAACTCCGTCGAGCTCAACATCTCTCATTAGCAATTCCCTACGACCTCTGGCTACCGTGCTCGGACCCATCCCGAGCAGTTCGGCAATCTGTTGGTCGCCACCGTGACCGAGCTTCATGGCCTCGACTCCCGCGTAGAGACGGCGCTGCTTTTCATCGAGCAGGCTGTAGAAAAGAACGATCGCAGCCTTCAACTCCACGGGGAGCACGCGGACTCCCCCGACCCAGCCCAACGTGGAAGGTGACGCCTCATGTACCTGGCGGGCCGAGAGCTGTTGCTTGCGCGTGCTCACATCGGTGGCCAGATACAGATATCGGCCGAACACCTGCTCGCGCGCCAATCTTTTCTCTCGGACCAGTTTCAACAGAGGAGCCTTGACGTCAACCTGCACCACGTCCTCGAGCTCGTCGACGTAGTAGCCTGCCTCACAGGCCGCGACCAACGCTTTTACCGTCGCAAGCAACGTCCCGTACTTCGAGAACCACACTGAGCGCAACGACCAAAGACCTTTTCGATCGAACTGGGCGATCTCGTCCAACGTGTAGTAGCTACCACGGTGGGAGTAGCTTGTCCGATACGCCAACTCATTGAGCTTTCGGAAGACGGTCGAGTCCACATCGGTACCCAACACTGCCTTCAAATCATCGAGGGTAGCTATTTTGTGCTTCCTCAACAGGCGGTCGAGATCTTCAGACTGATAGCTCGTAGGTCTCATAATAGGAGAAGTGCTCCTTGATAGGCGTAATCCTCCTGCAATGAGGACCGTTTGTCAAACACGCGCTGGTTGCTGAAGACCTACAAATGTTCCGTTTCTAGGGAGCTTGCCAGGCTCTCGTGATGCCAGACGATATCGCGATCACGACCTGAAACAGGAAGAGTGTGCTCAAAACTAGACAGTTATTTTGTCGGCGGCCCTTAGGCAGCAACCTCATCGCTGTCAAGAGATTTCTGTTTGCTTCTAAGCGCGTGAACGAGAGCGCCCATATGGCGATAGCCTTTGATACGGTGAAACTTTTTCTCCGCCGTGACGACGCCGAGAGCGGTCCATCGGCGAATCATGGAAGGACTCTTCCACCGCTTGACGTTTCTCGAGACTCTGCGGATGGTGCCGTTGAGATTCTCGATGGCGTTTGTCGTGGCCAGAGATTTGCGAAGTAACTCGGGTAGAGCGAGCTTCACAACCGTGAGGGTCTCTTCCATCCCTTCGCGAAGGCTTCCGGCAGCTTCGTCGTAGCCGTTTCGCTCGAGCCACGACACCAATGCCTGAAGTCGCTTGCGCGCCTTGTCGGCACTCTTGCATTTGTACGCTTCCTTCATTGTCTGGAGCACGTAGGCGTGACGGGACTTGGGAAGGTACGAGCGTAGATTTCGGAGTTTGTGGAGCTGGCATCTTTGGATAACCGCGAGATCCCCCAAAACGTCGACGAGTGCTTTGCGGATCCCTTTGCCTCCGTCCACTACGCAGAGAATCGATTCGTCGACCCGCAATCCCAGCTCGAGAAGGTTCTGCAACATCGCGGTGCACACCCGAGAGTTCTCCGTCGAGCCCAGCCATATACCCAAGGGCACCTTCGTTCCATCTATTGTGATACCGAGAGTTACGACGACGGTCTGTCCGGCCACCTCAAGGCCATCCATCATTAGTGCCGCAAGCTCGAACTCCTCTAGCCTCCGAGATAGGTATTCCTCGAGCTTCTTAGTCGTCTGGCTCACGAGGTGACGGCTGGCGGCACTCTTGCTCGTGCCACGAGACTTCAACTTCGCCGAGGGTTTGTCCAGACTCGATTCGTAATTTCGGGTCGATACCCCCACCAAGATCTGGTTCAGCACTCGCTCCGGAAGCGGGTCTTCTTCGCGGAAGGCTTCGAAGTGTGGAAGCGACGCCTCCTCGCCCGACTTCGAACGAACTCGAGGTCGCGACACTTGGATTCGACGACCGCCGAAGCTCAGCTCCCCATCCGTGCTCCCCCAGTGGTTATGAGTTCGCTCCTTCTCGTGCTTGCCCTTCGGCCCCGCGATCTTCTCCGCGTCCTCTCTCAGGAGTAGGTGCAATGCGGTCAGTCCTTGCTCGTACACCCATTCCGTCAGGTCCGCCTTCGTGGCCGCGATCCCAGCTATCATCGGTAGCAGTATCTGACCGACTTGGCCAACTACCTTGCCCGTAGGCGAGTGCGTTTGCTTTCTTACTGGCTTCTTTGATTTCCTTGGCATGGTGGCTCCTTGTCCCCCTCTGGAGACGGTTGGTTTGGCAGACCTATTCTTAGGCCGGCCAAGGAGCCGCCGCTACCCCAAATTCAACATCCGGCAGGACATCCCCATAGGATGAGTCTTGTGTGATCTCGTGCAGAAAGAGGAACCCGTGCTGGAACCAGGAATCGAACAGATGCGCGATCTCCTCGCTGAGAGGCCCCGAATCGAGGCCGCCGCGACGCCGGGCACCGAGAACATCCGCCCTCAGATCGAGAAAGAACTTGAGTCCTCCAGACAGATTCAAGAATCGTCGGAACGCGCGCATTCTCGGGGATTCGAGCTTCCGGCGAAGCTCGGTGAGGAGCGACGTCCATTGAACCGCGTCGCCCGACGGCGCCGAGAGCACAGCGTTCAAGGACGGCTCGAGCTGCGCGCGCGGCACTTCCATCTCGCGAAGCAACCGATCGAAAAACGCGAGACGTTCGTCGGATGAAGCGCCGAGGTACATCGTGCGAAAGGCCTCGAGCGGCTCGATGGCGGCGTCCTTCGCGGCGTCCGCGGCGCCGAGCAAGCGCAGGAGCTCATTAAGCCTTCGGTCGGTCATCGTCGATTCCTGATCTGGAGTACATTTTCTACGATTAGCGCGTTCACTTATGATTCTGGGCTGCAGGAAGCTCACTTGTCCAGAGCGAGGGCTCGCTAGAAAGGACTCGGCTCATGGGAGATGCCATTCGCAGGTTGGCCATCAACACCGGAGGGGGTGACGCGCCCGGACTCAACGCCGTCATTCGGGCCGTCGTCTTGTCCGCGCACAAACAGGGGTGGGAGTGCTATGGGATCCGCGACGGTTACAACGGACTTCTCGAACCGGAGCGCTACGGCGAGCGCGGCGGCGTGCACGCGCTCACTCCTCTCTCGGTCAGAGGGATCACGCATCTCGGAGGGACGATCCTCGGAACGACGAACGCTGGCAACCCTCTGACGTTTCCAGTGAAGCGTCCCGACGGAAGCATCCAGGAGATTGACCGTTCGGACGAGCTGCTCGACGCTTTCCGCGAGGCGAATCTCGACGCACTCGTCGCTATCGGTGGTGACGGCTCGCTCTCGATCGCGAACGCCCTGTACGAGAAGGGCCTTCGGGTCGTCGGCGTTCCCAAGACCATCGACAACGACCTCGACAGAACGATCGTCACATTCGGATTCGATACGGCCGTCTCTTTCGCGACCGAATGCCTCGATAGGCTTCACACGACGGCCGAATCTCACAGAAGAATCATCGTGGTCGAGGTGATGGGCCGCTACGCGGGATGGATTGCGCTCAATTGTGGTATCGCCGGTACCGCCGACGCGATTCTCATTCCCGAGATCGCCTACGACGCAGAAGCCGTTGCGGAGAAGATACGACAGCGCGACCGCGACGGCGCCGAGTTCTCGATTGTCGTCGTCGCGGAAGGCGCCCATCCCAAGGGCGAGGGCAGAACGGTCATCGAAAAGAGGCTTGGGTCGGCGGAGAGACTCGGAGGCATCGGTGAAAAGCTCGCGAAGGAGCTCTCCGAGCTCACGGGTAAAGACGCCAGACACGTCGTGCTCGGACACCTTCTGAGGGGCGGCTCGCCGACCGCTTTCGATCGTCTCATCTCTCTCCGATTCGGCGCGGCCGCGGTCCGTTGTCTCGCGGCGGGAGAATCCGGAGTGATGGTGGCTCTGGATCCCCCAACGGTTCGCCACGTCCCTCTCGCGCAGGCGATCCGTCGCATGAAAGTCGTCCCTGTCGATTGCGACAGCATCCTCACCGCACGCGAGATGGGACTCAGTCTTGGCGACTAGTTTTCATGCAGTTCGACCTGGCCGTCCGCCTCCGGCCTCTCCACCCGATAGGAAAGATAGGCGGCGAGCAAGACGACGAGAACCCCCATTCCGAGGAAGTACACGATCAGATCGCGGCCGATCGGCGCGAGCGGAGCGTGCGCTTCCATGAGGATTGCTCTACCAGGACGACCCAGTCGTGCTCGGGCAGGACGAAGCTTAGGTTAGGCTTCGCGAAGGCGACGAGCGAAGCCTCCCCTCGATCGAAACTCGACGGGCCCGTGACGCTCCCGAGGAAGTACTCAGCTCCCTGCCTCTCGGCGCGCTCAAACTCGCGGAATCGGGCGTAACGGCCATCGGAGGCACAGGCCGACTCACGCCCCGCCACAACGCGGCCCATCGACTCGTCGATGAGACAGGCATGACCGGTCTCTCCAAAACGGAAGTCCGAGACGCTAGTGAAAATGCGCTCGGCGTCCATCGTGGCGCGGATTAACCCGACCACCTCAGCTGAATCAGGATCGCGAATCGGACGATAGAGAACGAAGAACCTCTCTCCCTCGTCCCAGGCGCCGAACGACTCGGCGAGCCCCGTTCTGCTTCTCGCACGAGAAAGCGCTTTGCCAAAGCTCTCTCGTCCCGCTTCGGCGTCGTAGTCGGAGCCCTCGGAGGCCGCCACGATATTGCCAGCCGTATCGAGGACGACGAGACCCCGATAAAGGGCGCTCTCGAGCTTCGTCCAGGAACCGCGGGGTGTCCGCTTGCCTCGCGATATCCAGGGATCGCGACACCGAGGAGAGAAACTCGACCTCGCGCACGAAAGCGAGGTCGAGCGCAGAGGCGGCGTGCTCAGCAAACCAAACGAAATTGGTGCCGGTCGCGTCGGTCAGCCTCGTTTTCGCGGCGTGTTGAATCAGCAGGAAGCCGACCGAGAGCGGCAAGGCCGCGACGACACCGATGATGACGACCACTCGGTAAATAAGATGATAGCGCGGCTGTTCTTGCATCGCTGCCTCCTATAGGGCTAAGCGTTCCAGGCGGTGAGCCCACGTTCTTCGTCCGTGCCAGGAATCGTGTTGTCGAGCACGAGGGCGACCGAAGCTCCCACCGCCATGCCGGTCCGGCCCAGGGTATTGATGACTCCCGCGAGCCATTGGGGCTCGAAGCTCATCGGTGTGGCGCTGAAGTACTCGGGCACGGAAAGTCCCATGAAGAAGGCGAAGCCCAGAATCAAGAGATTGCGCGCGGAATTGAGGTTCACGAACTGAAGGTTCGACAGGCCAACCGCCGCAATCATTCCGAACATGGCGCAGTACATACCACCCACGATCGGCTGAGGGATGGTCGTAAAGAGGGCCCCGAATTTGCCGAAGGTTCCGAGCAGCACCATGAAGACCGCGCCAACCTGAACCACGCGACGGCTTCCCACGCGAGTCAGGCCGATCGCGCCGATGTTTTCGCTGTAGGACGTCGTGCCGTTTCCGGTCCCAAAGATCCCAGCCACGAGACAGCCGACCCCTTCCATACCGATGCCGCGATTGACGATCTGTCGTGTTGGCACCGGCGCGCCCGCCAATCGAGCGCAAGCGTAATAGTCGCCTACCGACTCCACCATGGATGCAAGATAGCCCGCGAGCATCCCAATGGTCGCCGCCACGCCGAAGACCGGAGCGCCCCACTGAAGCGGGTCGAGACATGTCGAACTATCGCGTCATGGCCGCAGCCCCCGCCTGGATCGGAACCATGGAAGCTTGCATCGAACAAACCCGGTGGTTCCCGGCGATGGTCGGAAACCATGTCGCCGACATCGTCGAAAAGTACGGGGCCGATACGGACTTGGTACCGCAGAGCCTCACGAGCTACGTCGAGCGGCGCAAGGGTTATGACTACCGCGAACACGCCAATAAGGACGCCGAGCACCAGGATTTCGTGACCGATGATGTCGTCGAGAGCTTCGGAGTTCTCGGAGAGCCCGAGCAGCACGTGGACAAATTGAAGGAGCTCGAGGCGTCCGGCGTTACTCTGTTCAACATCTACTTGATGAACACGGAAGAAGAGCGGATCGTCGCCGAGTACGGGGACAAAATCATTCCCAAATTTCGTTAGATCGGGTTAGATCAGGGCAAAAGTCCCGTCATATCTCCGTAGGTCTCGGGGCGGCGATCGCGGCAAAACTGCCAGGTGCGGCGGACCTCTTCGATCATGTCGAGGTCCATCTCCGCGGCGACGACCTCATCGCCATCCTCACCACCCTCCGCGAGGAACTGCCCGCGGGGGTCGACGAAGTAGCTGTGACCGTAGAACTTTCCGATGTTCCACGGCGCCTCTTCACCGACGCGATTGAGGCAGCCCATGAAGTATCCGTTCGCGACTGCGTGCGCCGGTTGCTCGAGCTTCCATAGATACTGTGACAGTCCGGCAACGGTTGCCGAAGGGTTGAAGACGACCTCGGCTCCGTTCAGACCGAGGAGTCGGGCACCTTCCGGAAAATGGCGGTCGTAACATATATAGATTCCAACTTTGGCGTAGGCGGTCTCGAATACCGGATAGCCGAGGTTTCCGGGCTTGAAGAAGTACTTCTCCCAAAAACCGGCGGTGTGAGGAATGTGGTTCTTGCGGTACTTGCCGAGATACTTTCCATCCGCGTCGATGATGGCGGCGGTGTTGTAGTAGACGCCCGCCTGCTCCCGTTCGTAGATCGGAACAACGATCACCATCTCGTACTTCTGCGCGTAGGGGGTGATGGCCTCGAGAGTGGGTCCCGGCACGGGCTCGGCCGCGTCGTACCAGCGCGCATCCTGCGATGGACAGAAGTAGGGACCGTTGAAGATCTCCTGCAGGCAGAGAATCTGAACGCCGGCCTGTCCCGCCTCCTCGATGAGCGGGATGTGTTTCTCGAGCGCCGCCTCCTGAATCTCCTCGACGGAGCGACTTTCGTCGTTGATGGCGTTGCGGCACTGAATCAGCCCGCCTTTTATGATTCTCGCCATGCGGGAAAAGCTATCACCGACCCTAACTGTGGACAAGTACCGATTGGTGTAGCATTTGGGTGCGGTCCCTCTCCGCAGCATCAGGCTCTCGGTCGGGCACGCCCATGGGGCGGTCACGATCGACGGCAGCAAGCGGGTTCGCGACGAGCTCGAACGCATCGGCTACATCGGGGAGGCCCCTCGCCAGGACCGCCGCCCCATCCCTACGTCGAGCTCCATATCGAGCAAGGTCCGATCCTCGAAGCGGAGGGATTTCGGATCGGCGCGGGGATGGCGGTCGTTCTCGTGGACGGAAGTCACCGTCTATCCCCGAAACGGAGCTCGGGACGCTCAGCCTCCGATCAGGATCTCCACGTCGCCACTCGCTCGAAGAGAGTCGACCTCCTGGTTTACCTCTTCCTGGACCGCCCGCTGCTTCAGGAACTCCTTGATGCGGGCCTCGACCTCGGCGTAGGGAGCGACCTGCCCCTGGATCTTTTCGGCGAGCTTGATGATGTGAAACCCGAACTGGGTCTCGACGACGGCGCTCAGCCCACCGGGCGAGAGCGCGAAGGCCGCCTCTTCGAAGGGTGGCACGGTATCTCCGCGGGCCACCGTGAGCTGCCCGCCGGTCGTGGCGGAACCTGGGTCCTCGGAGTGCTCCCTCGCGAGTGCGGCGAAGTCGCCTCCCGAGCGCGCTTGTTCGAGAACCGCTTGAATCTCGGTCCGAACGGCCTCTTTCGCCTCCGGTGCTGCATCCGGCGCCACCCGCTTCAGGATATGGCTCAAACGCAGTCTCTCCGGCTGTCGCATCTGCTCGAGATTCTTGTCGTAGTACTTTCGCGCCTCGTCCTCACTCACCGTGACGCGCGGCGTGGCGTCCGCATCGATGAGCTTCTGAATGCTCATGTCGCGATGAAGCCGACCCCTTAGCTGCTCGAGCGTCAGCCCTTCCGAGGCCAGGGCTTGTTCGAACGTCGCCGGGTCTGGCATGCCGTTCTTCACAACGGCGATCCGGGCGTCCACTTCCTCGTCCTTCAGCTCGAACTCGCGCTTCGTGCTCTCCTGAAACAGAAGCTCTGCTCCCACGAGATCATCGAGGACACTGCGGTAGAACTCCATCGAGCTCGTATCGACGGCGCCTCTTGCTTTTGCGTCGATGCTGGCGACGCGGTCCAAGAGCTCCGATTTCAGGATATCCGTCCCGTTCACGCGGGCGACCACATCGGGAAAGTTCTCGGGCTCGGCGGCCACTTTCGCGGAAGCGTCGGCCTCTTCCGCTGCTGGGCTCTCGCTCTCTTCTGGCTGCGAAGAGCAGCCCGCGAGCATCGTCGTCAAGCCAAGAACAAGAGGAAATCGTCGCACGGGGTCACTTCCTTTCTATTCGTGACACCCAGTGAGACAGACCCATTCGGGGGCCACGGCTTCATGATAACTCGCATCCCGTACCGGATGCAGGCATTGGCGACATCACTCGCAACGTGAATCGGTGTGAGACATAATTCGGAGCAAGCTAAAGGAGACAACGTGATACTAGGTCCGACCCTTTCCGAGATGCGCGAGCCGTGGAAGATCGGCCCCGGCACGCGCGCCCAGGCCCTGGCAACCCGATCCGTCGATCCGCTCGACCCCGTCAACTTGTATAACATCACCTGGTACGACGCGCAGGACGAGATCCAACACTTCATCGTGCCACCGGAAATCACCGGCGTCGAGGCACCCATCGTGGTCATCTTCAGCCGCGGCTTTCCGACTGGAAGCCACAAGGTCGGTGCGGCCTATTCCGTCCTGGCCGAGCTCATCGTGAACGGCCAAGTCGATCCCGATCGGCACCGTCTCGTCTGGCCCAGCACGGGCAACTACGGCGTGGGCGGCGCTTGGGTCGGTGGCAGAGTCGGCTGCAAGAGCCTCGTCGTACTTCCCGAAGGCATGAGCCGAGAGCGCTTCGAACTCATCGAGACGTTCGGCGCCGTGGTCGTAAAGACACCTGGGAGCGAATCGAACGTCAAGGAGATCTACGACAAGACGTGGGAGCTGCGACGGGATCCCGATACTCGCATCCTCAACCAGTTCGAGGTCATGGGGAACTACCGCTTCCACTACGAAGTGACGGGCAATACCGTAGCGGAGCTCGGGAAGACTCTCGAGAGCCGTGGTCTGGGCCGGGGTCGCATCGCAGCATTCGTCTCCGCCATGGGAAGCGCGGGGACGATCGCCTCTGGTGATCGGCTGAAGCAGATCTGGCCCGAGCACAAGATCGTCGGGCTCGAGCCCATCCAGTGTCCCACTCTCTTCAACGGCGGATATGGTTCTCACGAGATCCAGGGAATCGGGGACAAGCACGTCACCTGGATCCATCACGTGGGTAATATGGACGCGATGATGTGCATCGATGACATGGCTTGCCTTCGCGGTTTGCAGCTCTTCACGGAGGAGACCGGGCACCGAGTCCTCGAGCGCTTCGGTGTGTCGTCGGACGACATCGCGACGCTCGCGACGATCTTCGGTATCAGTGGGATCGGGAACCTCCTCGGAGCCATCAAGACGGCGAAGTACTACGGATTCGGCAAAGACGACGTGCTCGTCACGGTCTGCACCGACGACATCGGCCGCTACCACAGCGTGATGGATTGGCTGACCCGCGAGAAAGGAGCCATGGACGAGAGGATGGCGACGGCGCGCCTGAGCGGTATCTTCCACGGCGTGAGCCTCGACTGGATTCAGGAAGGGACGGTGCACAACCGGAACCGGTGGCACAACCTCAAGTACTACACCTGGGTCGAGCAGCAGGGAAAGAGTGTCGAGGAGCTCGATGCCCAGCGCAACCCGGAGTGGTGGCTTGCGCACCAGGCGAGAGTCAAAGAGCTCGACGAAGGAATCCTCTCGCTGCGTTAGCCGGCAAAGCCCAAGAGCTTCGGCAAATTCTCCGTGACGGCGCGCTCCGCCTCCTCTTGGCGCGGCGCGAGTGCAACCACGTCGAGCTTGCCGGAACGCTCGAGCGGCCCGACGTTGTAGAAGATGAACCGACCCCTGCGCTCCGCTGGATCGTAGAGCTCGTCCCCCGCCAATTGCAGAATCTCGGCGAATCTCGCTCCCACGAGCTTCTCGTGCACGAAATCCTGCGCGCGATAGGGAGGACGATGCCGGGACGTGAGCCTGTCGACGAGAGCCATGGGTATGCTCGTTCCACCCCAACGCCCGTTGCACTCGGTAAATCGGATGACGTCCTCGTCGAGAACGAGGAAATCGAACGAGCAACGCCCCACGTAGCCGATCTCCTGAAGTGCGCCGGCTACGGCGAGACTCGCCTTCGAAAGCCGCGCGTCGATGGACGGGCCAAGGCCCGACGGACGGCTTCCCACGAAAACCTTCTCCTCACCTTCCAGGATCTGCTCGTAGATGCCCTCGACGAGGGGCGCGCCCTTGCCTCGCGGCGGAATCCAGGTTTGCGTCGACGGCGACCGCTCCGTATCTTCCCAGGCAACGGCGAGCACCTCCTCCTTTCCGTCCCACTCGGTGCGCTCGAGAAACTCTCGGACGATATGAACGACCTCCTCTTCGCCCCGACCGCGCAACTGACGGGCGTCGAAGACCTGGTTGCCCATTCCCGAGGCACAACAGCTACGCTTGAGACCAACCCTTTGGTGGTCGGAGGCGAGCCGCGAGAGGTTGCGGGCAATGGCCTCGGCTGAGCCCGCAAACAACGTCGGGCCGATCCACTCTCGACCGAGGACACTCGCTACGAGCTCTGTGAAGCGCTTCTTGTCGTTCGCGATCCAGGTCACGGGCGGCGGGGGTCCGATGACGCGCACCGATGCCTGGGCGTCTCGCGCCAGACGAGCGGCAAGCTCCCAGACGGGATCGATACTCATGTAGGGATGTAGAAGCACCTCGCCCGCGTCCCTCGCCCAGGCCGCGATCCTTTCGTACGCGCTGCCGCTGGAGCAGGCTCGAGCTACCTCGATCGGCTCGCCCACCGGATCGGCGAGCACGAGCCCCGGGCGTCCGAGACCCAGGATCTTCCGGCAGTACTCCTCGTAATCTTCCGTCGGTGGAGTCACCGTCGCAAAGAGATCGCCGTCTCCGGCGCGGGTTCGCGCGCGGTGCTGATAGGCCTCGACGCCAGCGATATTGACGAGAAAGGGGATCGCGGAAACGTCGTCGAGGTAGAGCGTAGGGAGCCCTCGGTCGCCCGTCCATAGGTGGGCTTCGAGCTCGTTCGGCATGAGGCTACAATCCTAGCACCATGCAAAGATTCGCCCTGTACCTTCAGGACAAACACCAGCTTTCCGACTGCATCCGCTATGCGAAATATGCGGAAGAAAACGGATTCGAAGCCGTCTGGCAGGCGGAGAGCCCGACGAGCTCGTCCTCGGGATCACCGCGACGGGAACCCTGCGGAAGAGCACAAGCGGGTTCAGGAGTACATCGCCCGAGGATGCACCTGCCCCGTGCTCTACCCACTGGGCGACCCTTATTTAATGGGTCTACGCGGATTCGTGTGGGTTGAAAACTGCATTTCTGGGTAATGGCGGAAGGAAAGCCGCCACGATCTTCAGCTTGAGATATTCCTCGTCGCGATAGCCGTAGGCGCGTCGTTGCAGAACGCGGATTTTGTTGTTGACCCCTTCAACTAGGCCGAGACTGACTTTGTTCTCCGGATGACAGTAGGAGGCGATACCATCCCAATGGGACTCAATCATACCGGCGAACTTCTGGTACGGATGCAGGCGTTGCCATTTGAGGCTGTCTTTCCAACGAGTGAAAAAGGCGCGAGCGCCGCGTTCGGTGCGGTAATCCCAGAGTTGCCCGAAGGCCTCCTTCAAAATATAGGCGGTGTTCAGGCGCCGGTTGGCCTGGAGCAACTTTTTGAGTGCGCGGCGACCGTCTAGGCTCAGGTTCTCCCGCCGGGAAAGCAAAGTGTAACGCTGCCCCTTGATGTACGACCGGTCCTTGCCGCTGAGGCGTTTGTACTCACCGCGCCGGACCTCATCGAGGGCCTTTGACAGATGACGCATGATATGAAACTTGTCGAAGATGATCCGCGCATTAGGCGCGTTGTGAATCACCGAGTTCCGGAAGGGCTTCCACATATCCATGGCGGCCAGCTTGATACGGGCGCTTTTCTTTCCGCCCAACGCCTTGAAGAACAAATCGATGTCGGTTTCTTTGCGACCCTCACCGCCCACCCAGATGGGACGCGCCCGCTCCAGGTCGCTGACAATGACGCGATAGTTATGTCCCTTGCGGATGGAGATCTCATCGACACCGATGGCCCGAGGCGCCGGTAGCCCCGCCCGGTCGACCTGCTCTTGCATGTAGAGCGTATCCAGAGCCTTCACCGTACCGTGGTGCAGACGTTCCATCTCGGCCACCGCCTTGTTCGGCATATCCCGGCACAGCTTGCCCACATGCGTCGCAAAACGCTGGGTGTAGCGCGAGTTGTTCGCCAGCCAGTCTAGGTGTTCTACATGCACACCGCCGCACCCAGAACAGATGACGCGCCAACGCTCGTATTCCAGATAGATCCGCCAGCCTGCCAACGACAGGTCGCGGACCCGGCACACTTGCTTGTCATAGCGCCCCCGGCACCGTTGCCCACAGTAAGAGCACACAGCTGTTTTTTTCGCCTCTTGAGCTGGATGACGCGGGCGTATCGGTCACCGAATAGACCCTCCAATCCGGCACCAACCACGAAACCTGGCAGCGCAAACAGCGAGCGGATCGACTGGGAATTTTTCACTCGGTTAGCCTATCCTAAAAATGGACCCCTTCTCAGCACCTGATGAAGTACTCGATACCTTTTCCACACAATGAGTTACACTGTTTTTCCGTCAGAACTTACCCACACGAATCCGCGTTAATCCTATTTAATGATGGATAGTTTTTCGCCGGCCAAGTAGCCTCAGCGGAACATTTGACGGTCGGCATCTCCCGAGTAGTTGATGAAGACGGTCTTCAGCTCGGTGAAAAAGTTCAGGCCCTCTTCCGACATCTCTCGCTCGCCAACTCCCGTCGATTTGATGCCCCCGAAGGGCAATTGAGCCTCGCCGCGCAAGGGAGCGTGGTCTTCCCGTTTTCGCGGAAACCTGCCCCCAATACCTTTTCCTGTCCTATGACGACTACGAGCGTCCCGACTTCGAGGGAGCCAAGTTCGTGATGTCCCCTCCCCTTCGGCCGAAGGGCAACGAAGATCGGCTTTGGAACGGCCTTCAAACGGATGCGCTGCAAGCGGTCTCGACGGACCACTGCAGCTTCTGCATGAAAGAGCAGAAGGAGCTCGGCAAGGGCGACTTCACGAAGATCCCCAACGGCGCTCCCGGAATCGAGAATCGGCTCATGCTGCTCTGGGACGGTGGTGTCAACGGTGCGCGGATCAGCCCGAATCGATTCGTCGAGCTCGTCTCGACGCGCCCCGCCAAGATATTCGGCCTGTTTCCGAAGAAGGGCAGCATCACCATCGGCGCGGACGCGGACCTGCTTGTCTGGGATCCGGAGCGCAAGTGGACGATCAGCGCGAAGACCCACCGGATGAAAGTCGACTACAGCGCCTACGAGGGCCGCGAGGTCAAAGGGATTCCTGACAAAGTCCTCCTGCGAGGACAGGTCATCGTCGACGACCAGAACTACGTCGGGAACGTAAAGGGGGGTCAGTTCGTCGAGCGGAAGGCGGGAAGCGCGCGAAGCCCCGAGGGCAATTAGCTAGATCTGAAGCTTTCGGCCCCGGCCCGACCGCATGCCCTTCTCCAACACGACGGGGGTCTGCTCCGCGGCTACCAAAGTGTATGGCGGCCGCGGCGAAAGAGGCTGCGGCCCGAAACCAGCAGGACCTCCGGGCCTATTCGTGGATCGCGAAGACCGAGCTCACTGAGCCGCCTCCGGCCAGGCAGTGAAGCTCTCTATGTCGCCCGAAGGATCATTCCTTGTTTTGCTGAATTGCCGCTTGTAGGATTGTTAGCTGCCAGAGTCGACAACCGCCCGACGAGTATGATTATCCAGGAGAAAAAAATGAGACGTTTGATCGTGATGTCATGGCTGCTTGCGTTGCTTTTTTCCGGCTGCGCTGCAGAGGAAGCGGATACGACGGCTGCATCGACGCCAGCCGCAACGCCGAAGGGCCGCCCGAATATTCTTTTGATTATTGGCGACGACATGGGATTTTCTGACGTCGGCGCCTTCGGTAGTGAGGTCGCGACGCCGAACATCGACGCGCTGGCGAGTGATGGCTTAAGTTTTACGGGTTAACGCGGATTCGTGTGGGTAAGTTCTGACGGAAAAACAGTGTAACTCATTGTGTGGAAAAGGTATCGAGTACTTCATCAGGTGCTGAAAAGTGGTCCATTTTTAGGATAGGCTAACCGAGTGAAAAATTCCCAGTCGATCCGCTCGCTGTTTGCGCTGCCAGGTTTCGTGGTTGGTGCCGGATTGAAGGGTCTATTCGGTGACCGATACGCCCGCGTCATCCAGCTCAAGAGGCGAAAAAAACAGCTGTGTGCTCTTACTGTGGGCAACGGTGCCGGGGGCGCTATGACAAGCAAGTGTGCCGGGTCCGCGACCTGTCGTTGGCAGGCTGGCGGATCTATCTGGAATACGAGCGTTGGCGCGTCAACTGTCCTGGGTGCGGCGGTGTGCATGTAGAACACCTAAGACTGGCTGGCGAACAACTCGCGCTACACCCAGCGTTTTGCGACGCATGTGGGCAAGCTGTGCAGGGATATGCCGAACAAGGCGGTGGCCGAGATGGAACGTCTGCACCACGGTACGGTGAAGGCTCTGGATACGCTCTACATGCAAGAGCAGGTCGACCGGGCGGGGCTACCGGCGCCTCGGGCCATCGGTGTCGATGAGATCTCCATCCGCAAGGGACATAACTATCGCGTCATTGTCAGCGACCTGGAGCGGGCGCGTCCCATCTGGGTGGGCGGTGAGGGTCGCAAAGAAACCGACATCGATTTGTTCTTCAAGGCGTTGGGCGGAAAGAAAAGCGCCCGTATCAAGCTGGCCGCCATGGATATGTGGAAGCCCTTCCGGAACTCGGTGATTCACAACGCGCCTAATGCGCGGATCATCTTCGACAAGTTTCATATCATGCGTCATCTGTCAAAGGCCCTCGATGAGGTCCGGCGCGGTGAGTACAAACGCCTCAGCGGCAAGGACCGGTCGTACATCAAGGGGCAGCGTTACACTTTGCTTTCCCGGCGGGAGAACCTGAGCCTAGACGGTCGCCGCGCACTCAAAAAGTTGCTCCAGGCCAACCGGCGCCTGAACACCGCCTTTATTTTGAAGGAGGCCTTCGGGCAACTCTGGGATTACCGCACCGAACGCGGCGCTCGCGCCTTTTTCACTCGTTGGAAAGACAGCCTCAAATGGCAACGCCTGCATCCGTACCAGAAGTTCGCCGGTATGATTGAGTCCCATTGGGATGGTATCGCCTCCTACTGTCATCCGGAGAACAAAGTCAGTCTCGGCCTAGTTGAAGGGGTCAACAACAAAATCCGTGTTCTGCAACGACGCGCCTACGGCTATCGCGACGAGGAATATCTCAAGCTGAAGATCGTGGCGGCTTTCCTTCCGCCATTACCCAGAAATGCAGTTTTCAACCCACACGAATCCGCGTAGACCCATTTTAAAAACTTCCATGTCGGCGCTACTTGTTCTCCGACGCGGTCACTTTTGTTGACCGGTGTTGATAACCACCGCAGCGGATTGGGAAACATGCACGAGTTTCTCAGCGAGGAGCAGAAAGGCCAACCCGGTTATGAGGGTTATTTGAACAGAGACGTAGTCACGATCATTCAATTGATTCGCGACGCTGGCTACAGCACCTATATGTCAGGCAAGTGGCACTTGGGCGCCGACGAAGGATATCGGCCTTACGATCGTGGCTTCGACCAAACTTATTCGTTATTGCAGGGCGCCGGCAGCAACTACGGCTCGACCTCGGCTGGAGAGGGTGAAGGTAGCGATTTAACGTTCACGTCCAACGGAACAATTGTAGAGCGCCCCGACGGTATTCACTCGAACGAGCTTTATGCCGATAAACTCATCGGGTTCCTCGATCCCGAAGAGAATGCGGACAAACCGTTCTTTGCGTATCTTTCGCTGCAGACCGCGCACTGGCCTCATCAAGCACCAAGGGAATTTATCGATAAGTATCGGGACGTCTACAGTGCCGGATGGGATGTCGTTCGCGAGCAGCGAATTGAGAAAATGAAATCGCTCGGTATTCTTTCAGAAGACCATCCGGTGTCGCCACGATTCCCCGGCGTGCCCCCCTGGGACGCGCTTCCATCCGAGGCCAAAGTGGCTCAGGCAAACAGAATGGCTGCTTATAGCGGGATGATCGACCATATGGATGTTCATATTGGTCGTGTGATTGACCACTTGAAGGAAACAGGGCAGTACGACAATACGATCATCATTTACATGACCGACAATGGCCCCGATTGAAGCCAACCGAATGTTGGCGGGGGCGAGCCATGGTACAACCTCAATTATCGGGGATGTCCCGGCCGCTGTTGAATTTGGTCGGGTAGCGGCGGCACCTGTGAATACTCTTAGGCAGCAACCTCATCGCTGTCAAGAGATTTCTGTTTGCTTCTAAGCGCGTGAACGAGAGCGCCCATATGGCGATAGCCTTTGATACGGTGAAACTTTTTCTCCGCCGTGACGACGCCGAGAGCGGTCCATCGGCGAATCATGGAAGGACTCTTCCACCGCTTGACGTTTCTCGAGACTCTGCGGATGGTGCCGTTGAGATTCTCGATGGCGTTTGTCGTGGTCAGAGATTTGCGAAGTAACTCGGGTAGAGCGAGCTTCACAACCGTGAGGGTCTCTTCCATCCCTTCGCGAAGGCTTCCGGCAGCTTCGTCGTAGCCGTTTCGCTCGAGCCACGACACCAATGCCTGAAGTCGCTTGCGCGCCTTGTCGGCACTCTTGCATTTGTACGCTTCCTTCATTGTCTGGAGCACGTAGGCGTGACGGGACTTGGGAAGGTACGAGCGTAGATTTCGGAGTTTGTGGAGCTGGCATCTTTGGATAACCGCGAGATCCCCCAAAACGTCGACGAGTGCTTTGCGGATCCCTTTGCCTCCGTCCACTACGCAGAGAATCGATTCGTCGATCCGCAATCCCCGCTCGAGAAGGTTCTGCAACATCGCGGTGCACATCCGAGAGTTCTCCGTCGAGCCCAGCCATATACCCAAGGGCACCTTCGTTCCATCTATTGTGATACCGAGAGTTACGACGACGGTCTGTCCGGCCACCTCAAGGCCATCCATCATTAGTGCCGCAAGCTCGAACTCCTCTAGCCTCCGAGATAGGTATTCCTCGAGCTTCTTAGTCGTCTGGCTCACGAGGTGACGGCTGGCGGCACTCTTGCTCGTGCCACGAGACTTCAACTTCGCCGAGGGTTTGTCCAGACTCGATTCGTAATTTCGGGTCGATACCCCCACCAAGATCTGGTTCAGCACTCGCTCCGGAAGCGGGTCTTCTTCGCGGAAGGCTTCGAAGTGTGGAAGCGACGCCTCCTCGCCCGACTTCGAACGAACTCGAGGTCGCGACACTTGGATTCGACGACCGCCGAAGCTCAGCTCCCCATCCGTGCTCCCCCAGTGGTTATGAGTTCGCTCCTTCTCGTGCTTGCCCTTCGGCCCCGCGATCTTCTCCGCGTCCTCTCTCAGGAGTAGGTGCAATGCGGTCAGTCCTTGCTCGTACACCCATTCCGTCAGGTCCGCCTTCGTGGCCGCGATCCCAGCTATCATCGGTAGCAGTATCTGACCGACTTGGCCAACTACCTTGCCCGTAGGCGAGTGCGTTTGCTTTCTTACTGGCTTCTTTGATTTCCTTGGCATGGTGGCTCCTTGTCCCCCTCTGGAGACGGTTGGTTTGGCAGACCTATTCTTAGGCCGGCCAAGGAGCCGCCGCTACCCCAAATTCAACATCCGGCGGGACATCCCCGTTGAGATTCTCGATGGCGTTTGTCGTGGCCAGAGATTTGCGAAGTAACTCGGGTAGAGCGAGCTTCACAACCGTGAGGGTCTCTTCCATCCCTTCTCGAAGGCTTCCGGCAGCTTCGTCGTAGCCGTTTCGCTCGAGCCACGACACCAATGCCTGAAGTCGCTTGCGCGCCTTGTCGGCACTCTTGCATTTGTACGCTTCCTTCATTGTCTGGAGCACGTAGGCTTGACGGGACTTGGGAAGGTACGAGCGTAGATTTCGGAGTTTGTGGAGCTGGCATCTTTGGATAACCGCGAGATCCCCCAAAACGTCGACGAGTGCTTTGCGGATCCCTTTGCCTCCGTCCACTACGCAGAGAATCGATTCGTCGATCCGCAATCCCCGCTCGAGAAGGTTCTGCAACATCGCGGTGCACACCCGAGAGTTCTCCGTCGAGCCCAGCCATATACCCAAGGGCACCTTCGTTCCATCTATTGTGATACCGAGAGTTACGACGACGGTCTGTCCGGCCACCTCAAGGCCATCCATCATTAGTGCCGCAAGCTCGAACTCCTCTAGCCTCCGAGATAGGTATTCCTCGAGCTTCTTAGTCGTCTGGCTCACGAGGTGACGGCTGGCGGCACTCTTGCTCGTGCCACGAGACTTCAACTTCGCCGAGGGTTTGTCCAGACTCGATTCGTAATTTCGGGTCGATACCCCCACCAAGATCTGGTTCAGCACTCGCTCCGGAAGCGGGTCTTCTTCGCGGAAGGCTTCGAAGTGTGGAAGCGACGCCTCCTCGCCCGACTTCGAACGAACTCGAGGTCGCGACACTTGGATTCGACGACCGCCGAAGCTCAGCTCCCCATCCGTGCTCCCCCAGTGGTTATGAGTTCGCTCCTTCTCGTGCTTGCCCTTCGGCCCCGCGATCTTCTCCGCGTCCTCTCTCAGGAGTAGGTGCAATGCGGTCAGTCCTTGCTCGTACACCCATTCCGTCAGGTCCGCCTTCGTGGCCGCGATCCCAGCTATCATCGGTAGCAGTATCTGACCGACTTGGCCAACTACCTTGCCCGTAGGCGAGTGCGTTTGCTTTCTTACTGGCTTCTTTGATTTCCTTGGCATGGTGGCTCCTTGTCCCCCTCTGGAGACGGTTGGTTTGGCAGACCTATTCTTAGGCCGGCCAAGGAGCCGCCGCTACCCCAAATTCAACATCCGGCGGGACATCCCCCAATTATCCGAAAACCGCCGTTGAAGACATCGGGATGAGGGGTTCATTCTCATCATACGGCCCGCCCTGGGCACAGGTTGCTGCGGCACATTTGAGCGGTTTCAAGTTGTTTTCAACTGAAGGTGGCTTGCGAGTTCCGTTCATTATTCGCTACCCCGAATGGATCGAAGCCGGACAGACGGACGAGTTCGTTTATGTCACTGACCTTTCGGCCACCCTTCTGGAGGCCGCCGGAGCAACGCACCCGGGGACCAGCTACAAGGGAAGGAAAGTTTTCCAGGTCTACGCGGATTCGTGTGGGTAAGTCCTGACGGAAAAACAGTGTAACTCATTGTGTGGAAAAGGTATCGAGTACTTCATCAGGTGCTGAAAAGTGGTCCATTTTTAGGATAGGCTAACCGAGTGAAAAATTCCCAGTCGATCCGCTCGCTGTTTGCGCTGCCAGGTTTCGTGGTGTGCCGGATTGAAGGGTCTATTCGGTGACCGATACGCCCGCGTCATCCAGCTCAAGAGGCGAAAAAACAGCTGTGTGCTCTTACTGTGGGCAACGGTGCCGGGGGCGCTATGACAAGCAAGTGTGCCGGGTCCGCGACCTGTCGTTGGCAGGCTGGCGGATCTATCTGGAATACGAGCGTTGGCGCGTCAACTGTCCTGGGTGCGGCGGTTTGCATGTAGAACACCTGGACTGGCTGGCGAACAACTCGCGCTACACCTAGCGTTTTGCGACGCATGTGGGCAAGCTGTGCCGGACAAGGCGGTGGCCGAGATGGAACGTCTGCGCCTCCTAGTTGAAGGGGTCAACAACAAAATCCGTGTGCTGCAACGACGCGCCTACGGCTATCGCGACGAGGAATATCTCAAGCTGAAGATCGTGGCGGCATTCCTTCCGCCATTACCCAGAAATGCCGTCTTCAACCCACACGAATCCGCGTAGACCCAGTTTTCCCAATGAACGCAAAGAGTATTTTGCCGCTCATGCGGAGCGAATCATCGACGCACCGAGGTGCGGACGATTGGCTTGGCTACGAGCTCTTTGGAAACTCCGCGATTTTCCACGGCGATTACAAGGCACTGCGGCTTGGCGCATGGCTGCAAAGCACCGGCGTTGAGGGCGCGGGGGAGTGGCAGCTGTACGACCTCAAGAAAGATCCGTCGGAACTACACGATCTGGCCGAACGGGAGCCTGACCGCCTGGCGGAAATGGTCATGAAGTACGCAGAATATAGCGCAAGTGTGGGCGTCATCGACGTGCCCGCGGACTTCAATCCAGTGTCGACCATTGCAGGTGGCAAGTAGCCGCAGCTGCATAGGTCCGAGACAAAGGAGTCGTGGCCTTGTAGAGGCTCGCTGCTCATCGGCCTCTCCGGAGTAGGTGTTGTCCAGGCGCAGGAGTCGACCCGGGCCGAGGAGCTCCTCGCCAAGCGGCGCCAGCGCCTCGAGAGCCTGGTACGGGCGAAACGCAGCCGGACCGTCGATCTGCTCGAGACGATCGAGAACGACGCTTTCGATCAGATCGTCACGGTCCAAAGGGGGCACTTCCGTTTCGAATTAGGCAAGATCAGCCCCGCTTTCGGAGGGTTAGATCCGAAGCTTTCGTCCCCGGCCCGACCGCACGCCCTTCTCCAACACGATCTTCGCCACGGCGACGTCCTCGATCGCAAGACCCTGAGACTCGAACAGCGTGATGTCATCGGTGCTCTGTCGAGCCGGGACCTGTCCCGTCACGACGTCGGCGAGCTCGTGGACGTCATCCCAGGAAAGCTTTCCCGCTTCGACTACGGCGCTCAAGTCGCCGCATTCGATCTTGGCCTGGTCCAGTGAATCGGTAGCGATGAAGCTTGCGCGCGTTACCGCGAGCTCGTCGATCTCTCGGCGCTTCAGGTTGTTCGACCCGGTGGCGTTCACGTGCTGGCCCGCGCGGAGCCACTCGCCTTTCAGCACGGGCTCCTTCGCGTTCGTTGCCGTGATGACGATGTCGACCTCGTCCGGAACCTCCTCTGCTGCAGCGCAGGGCTCGACGGGGATGCCGAGCTTCGATGCCATATCGCGGCAGAACAAAGCGCTGCGGTCGGCGTCCCGACCGTAGGCACGAACGAGCTCGAGTTTCCTTACTTCCGCGACCGCCTCGAGCTGCGAGCGAGCCTGCCAGCCAGTTCCGTAGATACCGACTCGTTTGGCATCGTCGCTCGTCATGAGGCGCGTGGCCACGCCGCTGGCGGCGCCAGTCCGTATCTGCCCAAGGCTGTCCGCCTCCATGAGAGCAGCGAGCTCACCGGAGGGAGCTTCGAACATGAGGAAGTAGAAGCGCGCACCCGAAGGGCCTGTCGTATAGGCCTTGAGACCAACGAAGCCGAGATCGGCGCTCCCGGCGGGCAGGACGTGGAGCATGAGCTTTCCGGCACGAACGCGCTGCCGAGGGTGGTTGTCGGCCTTTCCCTCGCCGAGCAGCCGAAACGCGCGCTCTACGGCCTTGACGGCCTCGGGCATCGTCAGGAGCGCCAGAACGTCGTCTTCGGTGAAGAAATGTGCCATGGCCGGGCGGTATGATACATCAAGTCCTTCCCATGACCTTCGACCAGACGATCGAGTACCGCTTCTGCCCAAAGTGTGGGGCCGAGCTCGCGCTCAAGCGCCTGAAGGATCACGAGCCCGAAAGGCTCGTCTGTCGATCCTGCGAGTTCGTCTTCTTCCTTAGTCCAAAAGTGGCCGCTGGAACGCTGTTCCAGCACGGGGGCAGGCTCGTGCTCCTGAGGCGCGCGATCGAGCCCGGCTACGGGAAGTGGGTCTTCCCCGGGGGCTTCGTCGACAAAGGCGAGACCGTCATCGAAGCGGCCATTCGTGAAACGAAGGAAGAGGCGAACGTGGACGTCGAAGTTCGCGGCCTGCTGGACGTTTTCTCCTACCCGGGCTCTCCCGTCGTCGTCGTTGTCTACGCGGCAGAGATCGTTCTCGGAACACCGGAGGCCAAAGACGAGACCTTGGAGCTGCGCGGTTTCGATCCCACTGACATCCCTTGGGAAGATCTCGCTTTCTCGAGCACCACGGACGCGCTTCGCATCTACATCCAGCGTTTCCTGTAAGAAAGAGGATTCCTCTTGAACCGTTTCGCATCGAGAGTCGCGGTCGTCACAGGAGCGAGTCGTGGCATTGGTCGTGCCATCGCGGAAGCCTTGCTTTCGGAGGGGGCGAAAGTGGCGCTTCTCTCACGAAGCCTGGGAGCCCTCGACTCCCTTGCGGAGGCTTGGAATCAAAAGCAGCGTCGTGCGCTCGCGATCGAGTGCGACGTGGCCTCGGGAGCCGATGTAAAGAAAGCAATGGACGAGATCGCCCAAAGCTGGGGCAAGCTCCACATCGTCATCAACAACGCCGGGATCAACGCCCGAACTCCCATCACCACGGACTCGCTCGAGCTTTGGCGGCGCGTTCTCGACACCAACTTGACGGGCAGCTACCTCGTGACCCAGGCCGCGCTCGATCTGATGGGCTCGGGCGATGGCCGGATCTTGAACGTGTCTTCCGTTCTGGGTCGATTCGGCGTTCCGGGCTACGCCGCCTATTGCACGTCGAAGCACGGCATCCTCGGCTTCACTCGCGCACTTGCCCTGGAGCTCGCGCCCAGAAACATCACCGTGAACGCTATCTGCCCCGGCTGGGTCGAGACGGAGATGGCCGACCGGGGCATCCGCGAGACCGCCGAGGCGCTCGGCGTGAGCCCCGAGGCGTTTCGCGATCGTGCAATCCAGAAGGTCCCCCTCCGTCGATTCATCCAGCCGGCGGAAGTGGCCAAGCTCGCGCTCTACCTCTGCTCCGACGATGCCTCCGCCGTGACGGGCCAGGCGTATAACATTTGCGGCGGCCAAGTGATGAGCTGAGATCGATGTCTGATACCATCCAGGCATGGCAGGCACTCTCAAGATCTACGGCAAAGCCGGTTGACCCTACACGACTGCGGCCCGTGAGGCCTATGCAGATCGAGCCCCTGAGTATATCGACGTGAAGTCCGACCCATCACTCATGGCGGAGATGCTGCAGGTGAGCGGCGGAGAACGCGCCGTCCCCGTCATCCTTGACGGAGACGAAGTCACCGTCGGTTACGGCGGGACGTGAGCGGTGTGAGTGTCGGCAGTTCGCCGACATCGCAAAGCTCGATCTGGAGGCACGTCATCGGCGTGATCGGAGGCCTCGGCCCCCACGCTCACGTCGAGTTCGAAACACTACTGCTCGACGCCACGGAGCGCGCGCTCTCTCGCCCGTCCATCGACCAGGACTACCCGTCGTGGGTGCTCTCCTCGATACCGAGCACGCCCGACCGGACCCGCGCAATCCTCGAGGGAACGGCGTCCCCCGTCGACGCCCTCGTTCAGAGCGCCGACCGGCTGACGGGGGCCGACTTCGCCGTGATCCCCTGTAACACCGCGCACGCCTTCCTGGACCGGGTGCGTCCCAGAATCATCCTGCCGATTCTCGACATGGTTCTCGTGACGGCGGAGCGAGCCGTCGCGCGCGTCGGCTCCGACGGTTGTATCGGCATTCTGGCCGTTTCGGGAACCATCCGCTCCGGTCTCTATCTCGATCGCATCGCGAGGGTGGCGCCGGAAGCGAGAGTCATCACGCCCTTGGACTTCCCGGACGGTGAGGCGTTTCAGGAGCGCTGCATCATGGAGCCCATCTACGGAGAGCTTCGCGACGGTCAGCGCGCGGGGGGTGGTATCAAGTCGGGCGGCTTACGTAATCCGCGGAAGAGAGACGCGCTCGCGGCGCCCATGCGAGAAGCCGTAGACGCGCTCGAGAAAGCGGGCGCCGATATCGTGCTGACCGCCTGCACGGAGATACCGCTCGTGCTCGACCGTGAGTCCGCCGGAGACGTCCCCCTCCTCGATCCGATGGCGGTCGTGGCCGAACGAGCCATCGATATCGCACTCGGCAAGAGACCTCTGCCTTCGTAAGTCGAAGTTCGGGCCGGTATACTCTTTTCATGCACGTCCTGACGGGCGCCACCATGCGTGAAGCCGACCGCCGCGCCATCGAGGACGTGGGCATACCGGGCCGCGTGCTCATGGAGACTGCCGGTCGCGCCATCGTGCAGGAGATGGAAGATCGCATTCCAGAGCTCGAGGATCGCGCCATCGTCATCGTGTGCGGCAAGGGCAACAACGGCGGGGACGGGCTCGTCGTGCTGCGCACCCTCGTGGAGCTCGGCTATGACGCGCGAGCGTGGGTCCTCTCCCCCTTCGAGCGCCTCAGTGCGGACGCGCTGTCGAACCTTCAGGCCGCCTTCAAGCTCTCTCTCCCCGTCGAGCCGGCGGCTGACGAAGCGCAATGGGAAGAAGCTTTGCCTCAAATCGCTAGCGCCGACGTCATCGTGGATGCCGTTCTGGGAACGGGATTGACGGAGGGCGCACGAGGGCTAGTCGCGCGCGCCATCGAGGACATGAGCGCGCTCGACGTCTTCAAAGTAGCTGTCGACGTACCTTCCGGACTGTCATCCGACAGCGGAAGCATTCCCGGTGCGAACCTCGAAGCCGATCTCACGGTCGCGCTCGGCGCGCCCAAGGTCTGCCACTTCATCGCACCTGCCTGCGATCGATGTGGAGATCTCGCGATCGTCGACATCGGAATCCCCGAGCGCCTGCTGCGAAGCGGTCCTCCGAGGCTCGAGACCATCGACCTCGAGAACATCGTCGGCACGTGGCCCACCCGGAAACGCTCGTCCCACAAGGGAGACTATGGCCACCTTCTCGTCGTGGCCGGCTCGGTGGGCAAGACGGGCGCGGCACTGATGAGCGCCGAGGCAGCGCTTCGATGCGGGGCGGGCCTCGTCACGGTAGCTTCGCCGAAGAGCGCGATTCCGATGATGGCGCCGGCCCTAGCCGAGGTCATGTGGGAGCCACTCCCTGAGACCGACGCCGGCGCGATCGCGCATTCGGCCCGCCCGCGGATCGAAGAGCTTCTGAAGGGACGCTCTGCCTTCGCGCTCGGTCCCGGCCTCGGGCTTCATGAGGAGACGGTTCGACTCGTACGAGAGCTAATCCGTGGCGTCGGTGTGCCGACCATCATCGATGCTGATGGGCTCAACGCGCTTCGTGACGGGCTCGAAGACATCCCTGCCGAGAGACCGATCGCCTTGACACCCCATCCCGGCGAAGCGGGACGTCTCCTCGGTCGCTCCACGGCAGCCGTCGAGCGCGACAGGCTTCAAGCGGTCCGCGACCTCGCGACAGGCACGAAGACCCATGCGCTGCTCAAGGGCTATCGGTCGCTTCTGGCAGACCCTGCGGGCAACGTCGGAATCAACTTGACGGGCAACGCGGGCATGGCGACGGCCGGCTCCGGGGACGTGCTCACCGGCATCATCGGGGGCCTGCTAGCTCAGGGAGTCCAGGTCTCGAACGCGCTAGCCGCGGGTGTCTACCTTCACGGCTACGCGGGTGACCTCGCGGCCGCGGAGCTCGGCGAGGCATCGCTGGTCGCGACCGACCTCATCGCGAAACTCCCTCAAGCTCTCCGAGAGCTGGCTTGATCAACTACTCCAAGAGTCCCGAAGAAACCATCGCGGCCGGGAAGTCGCTCGCGGGCGCAAACCCCGATTGCCCCGTGTACTATCTCGAAGGCGACCTCGGCGCCGGCAAGACACTACTGACCAAGGGCATCGCTTCGTTTTACGGCATCGACCCTTCGCTCGTCGTGAGCCCGACCTTCGCGCTCGTGAATCGTTACGGTAGCGGCGGCCGCGTCGTTTACCACATCGACTTGTATCGCATCGAGAGCGAACGCGAGCTCGACGAGCTGGGGCTCGACGATATGGAAGAGGAGGGCGCGCTTCTAGTGGTAGAGTGGGCCGAGAAACTGGGGCGCTATCGCCGTCTCGACGCTACCGAAGTTGCCCTGGACGTCATCGGGGAGCTTGAGCGACGCATCACGATCCGCTCCCCCAGAAGCCCCGAATGAGCTCAGACACCAATCACCTCGTGGGTATCATCAACGCTATCAACGTGAGACCTCTCGGAGCCACCGGCTTCATCGCCTGCCTCGGCCTCGCCTGCACGAGTCCGTCGGAGCGACGTGAACTCGCAACACCGAACGCCGGGATCAACGTCCTTCTCATTACGGTCGACACGCTCCGCTACGATCACCTCGGCATCAACGGATACCCTCGGCCGACGAGCCCACATGTCGACGCCCTTGCCGCGAAGGGCATCACCTTCGACGCGGCTTTCACTTACTGGCCGAAGACGAGAAGTAGTTTCGCCTCGATGTTCACGGGGCTCTATGCCTCGCAACACGGACTCAACGTGCGAGACCGTGATCTGCCCGACTTCAATCAAACGCTCGCGGAGACGTTTCAATCCGCCGGCTATCGCACGGCCGCAGCCGTCGACAACGCGAATCTCGACGCTGCGCTTGGTTTCGGTCAGGGATTCGACGTCTACGACCAGACATGGCTGACGAGCGAGACTGAGATGAAGCGAACCGAGACGATCACCCGGTTCGGCGAAGAGACGCTGTCGGACGAGCGAGACCCCCGCCCGTTCTTTCTGTGGCTCCACTATGTGAACCCGCATACGCCCTACGAGCCTCCCGAGAAGAACCTGAACGTGTTCCGCGGCGACGGTATCGTGCCGCGCGGCCCCGAGCTCGAAGAAGTCATCGGCTACCACGGCGGCGTGAATCGAAACCTGGCCCTCGAGGGCGCAATGCACTGGGGCGACTATATCGACCGCTACGACGCCGAGATCCACGTCGCCGACCAGCACATCGGTCGCGTTCTCGAAGCGCTCGAAAACGGCCCCTACTCCGGAACGACTCTCGTCGTCTTCACGTCCGATCACGGCGAGAGTCTCGGAGAGCACGACTACTTCTTCGACCATGGATACGATCTGTTCAACCCGTCGCTTCGCATTCCGCTGATTCTTTCCTTCCCCGGCTTTCTTCCCGCCGGCGAGCGCGTATCCGGGCTCGTCTCGAATCTCGATCTCTTCCCGACCATCCTCGATCTGGCACAGGTGAGGTATCCGCACGACGACTTTCAAGGCCGCTCCGTCCTTCCCCTCGTCCGAGGCTCGAACGACAAACTCCACAAACGCCTCTTCTTTCAGAACGACCAGCATCACATGGCCACCCTGAGCGGTCGCCTGAAGCTCGTCTATTACCCCGAGCGCGAGGGCGAAGCGGAGGGTTGTGAGCTCTACGACATCTATCGGGATCCCGGAGAGGAGGACGACCGCTTCGAGGGCTCGGAAGCCCGCGTCGCGCCGCTTCAGGCAGAGCTCAGCAGTTTCTTCACCCAGACCGTGGCCTGGCAGCAAAGGACGACCGCGCGACGCGAAGAAGTGCCCGCGGCCGGGGACTCTGAGCTCTCGGAGGCGTCGCGGCGCAGTCTCGAGTCACTCGGATACCTGCGTCGTGAAAGCCAGCGGGTCGCACCGCGCTCGTTGAATTGCCGAGTTCAGGGAGCCGACGAGGCGACCGAGCACTAAGATTGCGAGCGGCAGCCGAAAACATTGGCCGCGAGCCCGGCCCGAGTGGGCCGTAAAAGGCCCGAGCGAGGAGCGAGGGCCAGCGAGGGAGCCGGAGCCCTCAGCGCGAGCGACGGGCGAGGCGAAGCCGAGACCCGAAGCGAGAAGCCGTGGGGGTGGGGCCCCTCGGCATTGATGGATGAGCGACCGAGCACTAAGAAAAGAGGTTTCATGTTCAGACGCCACGTTCTGAAGTGCTCGTTCTGCGGCAAGAGCGAGGATGAAGTAAAGAGGCTCGTCGCGGGATCGAAGGCCTTCATCTGCGGCGAGTGTATCGCGACTGCCGTGAAGGTCATGGAGGCTCATCCTCCCGACACAACCTCCGGGGATGAGGGTGAATCTGCTTCGACGGATCGTTCGGACAAGGTGATCGACACAGACAAGTTCAATCAGAGCCCATCGTAACGCCGTTCGACGACTAGTCGAGGCTGCGTGAGCCGGACGTGCCGAGAAGCTCCCGCGCCTTGTCGAGCACGTCCTCCCAGCGGATCTGCTTCAAACACTGATTGTCGCCATCGCACGGCGAATTACGATGGTTGTAGGCGGTGAGGCAGGGCGAGCAGGAAAGCCCGACGTAGAAATGTACCGCCCGCGGCGAGAGGCTTCCATAGAGCGCCGGAATCTCTGGTCCGAACAGGAGAATGGAGGGAATGGGTGTCACCGAGGCGAAGTGCCCCGGTCCGCCGTCGTTCGTGATCAGCAAGTGAGCATAGTGAAACAGGTGCACGAGCTGACGCACCGTCTTCGTATAGCCGGTGAGGTCGAAGCAGCGCTCGCTGACAATTTCCGATTGGATTGCCTGCGCGAGCTCGCGATCGGAGGCGAGGCCGACGATTCCGACCGCGTGACCATCGGAGAGGACTCCTTTGGCTAGCTCGATGAAAGATTGAAGCGGCCAGGCCCGGATCGGCAGTAGCCCACCTCCCGCGTAGAGGAGCACGAGGCGTCTTTCTCGCGCGGCGGGGTAGTCCCGCAGAAACCGCTCCCGCATCCTTACTATCTCGTCCTCATCGATTTTCACCGCCCGAAGGTCCAAGTCCGTCGGGACAGCCGCTCGCTTGACCAGAGGAGCGCCGCCACCGTCGATCGCTTCGACTAGAGTCACAAACTGACGCGCGATATGTTGATAGGGATTGTAGAGCACGGGTCGATTGATGAAGTCGCCCCGATAGAGACCCTCCTGCTTGTGACGATGGAACCCGACGCGCACCGACGCGCCGCTCAGAAACGAGAGCAACGCGCTGAACCTCGAAAAGAGCTCGCAATCGATGACGACCTCGAGTCGGAGTCGTCTCAGACTTCGGACCGCGGAAAGCGTGTCCGCCATCAGAGCCGCGAGCGACGAGCTCCGCAGGGCCAGAACGTTCTCTTCGGGTACGGCCTCCAGGAGATCGAGTACTTCGCGGTTCTGATCGAAGAGGATCGCGTAGAGCTCTGCCTTCGGATAGCGCTCCCTTATTCGAGCGAACATCGGCTGAGCGAGCACCAGGCTCCCCATTTCCGACAAGAGGATGACGAGGATCCGTCGCGGAGGAGGCAGGTCATCGTTCCCTCTTCGAGCAGACGGCCACAACGAGAGCAGGCGACAGAGGGGGACGCCCAGAATTCGATCGACCTTGCGTTGGAAGTCGACGTTCACGGGTTCCCCAACAAGCGTCGCTGTCGGTAGCGGCGCACGACGAGCTCTTGGCGCACGAGCAAATCGAGCTCGCCGCCGAGCACGATCCGGCGCATCTCTTCCCAGGTGTGACGCGAGCTCAAGTCGAACCGACGAGCGAGCACACGAAAGGGGCCTTGCGGTTCGACGCTCAACGGCCGATGGATCACGACGATCTCCCCCGATTCCAGAAGGTTGCCAAGGCGGTTCGCATCGAAGGGATCGTAGCCCCGGATATCGGTGGCCGGTAGGAGAAAACGGTGCTTTTCGTGTCTCGAGATGAACTCCGTGGGAACGTAGACCGTTCTCCCCCGCAAGCGGCGTGCCCGGGCGGGCTCGAAGCGCCCGAGGTCCCCCTCGAAAGGAGCGACACTGCAAGCGATCGAAAGAAAGCTCGCGAAGACCAGTCCATGAAACAGAACCCGGCCTCGGCGCGGAAACATCGAAACCTCCACCCAGGAGACGAGGGTAACGACTGGCACGGCGAGCTGCCAGGTCTCGTAGCCGGCACCAGGAAGACCTTCATGCGACACGTTGCGCATGAAGACGACGAACATGAGCGAAAGGACAATCCCGGGAACGGCGAAAAGTCGAAACCACGTGGTCGCCATCGAGCCCCACCTTAACCCGAGCAGAACCGCGAGGGCAGGAACTATAGGTATCAGGTAGTTCTCCTGCCTTTGACTCGGAAAGCTGTAGACGACGAGAAAGGAGACAACGAGGATCCAAAGCGCCCGTTCCTCCGCGCGCAAACTTGAGTGCGCTGATATAGGCGACTTCGGTGTCTCCCGACAGTCGACGCGCCAGCCAGAAGACGACCCCCGCGGTCACGATCGTGACCAGCACGATGGCTAGCCTTAACCGAAACAGGCTCCACACTCTCCCCCAATCGGTCGCGACGACGCCGAGCCAGAACAAAAGCGGCGGCTTGGTGTTCTCGAGCTCGGGTGCCGTGGTCAGCGGAAGCCACTTTCCGCTCTCGGCGGTCAGGCGGACGATCTCGATATAGGGTGCTTCGTCGCCGATGTGAGGGATATAGAGACCCCCGAGAGAATAGAAATAGGCAAAGACGGCGAGGAGCGATGTTGCCGGCCAAAAAAACCGAGCTCGGACTTCGCGAGTGATCACTCCACGCGCAAGGCCAAAAGTCGCCTGAGAACCAGAGATGTCATGCTGTTGTTCACGACGAGCCGCACGAGTCTCACGAATCAAAGGAAAAGACGAGCTTGCTCATGTCGTGGGCATCGCCATCAGGGTCGGCCCCATACCCCGGGATCTTGTACTCGGTGAAGCCCAGGGGTGTGAGCACGTCGATGGCGTCCTGCTCGAGATCGGAAATGAGCATGCACGTCAGGTGGCGAAGACCTCGTTCGCGAGCTGTATCCATGAGCAGGTTCACGAGCATCGCACCGAGCCCTGCGCCCCGATAGTCCGGATCGATCAGCCACTTGATGCGTCCTACGAGACGGAGCGGTCCGAACGCGCGCCGATGGAGCGAAGCGTCGGCAACGATGCGGGAGCCATCGAAGGCGAGCAGGGGATAAGCTTTCTCGTAGTCGATGTTGGCGGCCCATTCATCGATGAGAGGGCGCTTGTCGATGGCATCCCAGGCAAAGCGCCTCAAGCTCCCGGGCAAACGCTGAAAGAAGGCGTGGAGCGCCTCGGCATCGCTCGCGACAAAGGGCCGGACTCGTACGCCCCGGCCGTCCCTCAAGGCGGTCTGCAGGGGGAATCGGCGCGCTGCCATCAGGCTAGCGCTTGCGGATTCTGTTCAGCCGAACCGGCTCGGTGCCGAAATTCTCGATGACCAGAGTATTCTTCTCCTGATCGAGATTGAGATTGAGGCGCACGCCCATGGCGAGCTGACCTTGGCCATTACCCTCGGCGTCGATGTCCATGATGATGAGGGACACGTCATAGTCACGCCAGCGCGGCGAACTGACCTGATCCCACATGGAGATGAAGCGGTCGAGCCCGAGCACGATGCGCCGCTTGCCTTCACCTAGATCGAATTGCCGGGCGTAGCGAAGCCGCTCGCTGGGGAAGGAGTTCCCCATCCCCATCCCCGGCCCACCGGACGAGCGCGCCCGCGCCCAGCCCGTTTCCTTCTGCTTGGACAGGGCGTCTGCAATGCCCTCCGGGACTTTCTCGACGAGGGCGGCAAAGAGCCCCTCGCGCTCTTCGTCCGTGGACCAGCGCGTAATATTGAACTCGATCGTCGTCGACACACCCGAGGGTATGATCGGTGGATTGGACGTTCCCATCGCGACCGCGAAAGCCACGTAGGTTTCCTTGAACCCTTCCTGCGCATGGACCGATGCGACTCCCAACACCAGACCGACCAACAAGAACAGCAAAATCAAGACCGGTCTCTTACTTCTAGCCATGCTTGCACCTCCTTCGTCACTCGCGAGATCCTATTCGAAACACGATCATCTCTCAAGCATCGCGACCGAATTCGCAGCAGACTCTACCTCTCCCTATGGGGAAGAGCCTTCAGCCCGAGCGAAGGGCGAGCGGAGCGAGACCCGGAGCGAGAAGCCGTGCCGCCTTCCGCTGTGAGCCTGCCGAGCGGAGGGCTAGCCCGGCCGAAGGCCGGGCGCGTTGCAAGGAAGGTGGGGCCCCGCGGCACTGATGAATGTCGAGCGAGCTTGCTCGCCCGGGTGAGGGGTCGTCTGGTGCGGGTGCTCCTATGGGGAGAGCGTTCTTCCTCACAGAGCAATCTGGACGAGGTCGGGCTCCTCGACGCCTTTGCAGACCCGGCAGGTCTTCGACTCAAGGACGTTCTCCCACATCGCCTGTCGCATACGGCGCCACTTCGGCCCGGTCCAGATCTCTTCGATGGATTGTTCGTGCACATTGCCCATCGCGAGGGTTCCCTCGTAATCCGTGCAGCAAACGGTAACCGTTCCATCCCATAGAATGACGAACTGCTCGTTGGGGGCGGGACAATAGCCGTCGACCTCGGCCTTGGTCGCCTCTCCCTGAATGATGTTTCCCCACGTGTGAAGCTGTTTCCAAAGGAGCTCCACTCCCGCAAGAATCTCGTAGCGACCCGCGTCAGCGTCGTGCTCGAGAAAGCGAAACCCCCCATCGACGAAATTCAGATCGTGCTTCCTGGGCTGAAGTCCGTACTTCCTCTCGAGTGAGCGGGCAAAGGAGATCCAGTCGAGCATGATGCGATCAGCCTGAGCGTTCGCGCCGACGATCTGAATTCCCGAGGAGCCCAAGGTGTTCATGATGTCGATCTCGATCTTCGTCTCGGCGCCTTTGGCAACCTTTCTCTCGACGGCCATGCGGACCTTTTCCAGATAGATCTCGAACGTCAGCTTTTTGTTCTTCGCCTTTCTCGTCTCGAAGGACTCCGCGTCCGGCGTCTGATAGCTCAGAATGAGGTGCGTCAGCCCTGCGTCGAAGAGGCCGTCGACGAGCTCCGGAGTCAAAAGACTGCAATTCGTATTGAGCTCGATCGCGATCCCCTTCTCCTTCTCCGCGTAGCGGACGATATCAGCAAGCTTCGGATGGATGGTCGGCTCCCCCATCTGATGAAGCTTGACGGGATAGAGTGGGCCGAGTCGATTCCTCTCGCGAGCGACTTCGTCGAAGATCTTGCACGCGTCTTCGTAGCTCATCATCCCGCGGTGACGCTCCATGATCTCGTCCGGGCAGAACGTGCAGTGAAAGTTGCAGAGGTTCGTGATTTCCACGAAGAGCCACCAGATCGGATAGACACGCTCGGGCGATTTGCGAATCGACGATAACGGGGCCACCTCCGCATAAGTAGAGGCATCCGACGGCAGCTCCATCGAGACCGCGACGCGGCCGATGTGGAAGTCCTGACGAGTCTCGAGACGAAAACTCGCGCCCACGTTCTGCGCGCGGTCGGGATCGAAATCCTCGATCACGAAGAGCGCGCGCTTCCAACGTTTCTCGCCACTACGAATTCCGTCCCAAGTCTGCCGAGCCTCCTTGTAGAGTCCGTCGTAGGGCGCCCCGGGATCCTTGGAAACGTATTGGAGACGAAAGGTCGCGAACTCGCACCCGAAGTAGTCGATTTCGACAACGGCCCGCTCCGCCAATTTGCCGCGGAGAGGCTCCTTAAGCCGAAAGTAGAGATACTGCGACCAGGCTTCGGGGGTCACTGCGGCACGCGCGCCGAGCTCCACTATGTCATAGCGGCCGTCGCCCTCGTTTACGAGCTCCAGGACACCGTCGTCGCTCGTCGCTCCGGGTGGGACGAGCTCGACGTGGGAAGACGATGCCGACGATCGTCCGAGAACGCGTTCGATCAGAGTTGCCATAACCTCAGGATTCCGATTCTACCTTGGATCTGTCCACACCGAAAGAGCTCGCGATGATCTCGTCGACCCATGGCTCGATCGCGTGGTAGACCTGGTTTCTGGCGTTGAACTTGAATATGAAGCTCTTTCCGTCCGATACGTAGTAGATCGTGCGCTCCAGGTAGTCGGCGAGCTGGGTCTGGACGTGATAGAGCACCGAGACCGCACCGAGCTCATCGAGGGATCGATGGGACAGGAGTCGATAGTTGTCCCCGAGCTCTTCACTCCGCTGCGCATAGAAGCTCTCCACCGTCGTTTCGCCCGGAACCCGATGCACCATCACCTCGAGCGTCGCGTGCACCGTCGTGCCATCCTTCTCCACCGCGAGCGGGGTGCTCCGAAAGCCCACGAACAGAGACTCGCCCGATTGCGCGACCGCTTGGGTGCGGGCCCAGCTCTTGGGATGGCGAATGGAGATGTCGCCGCCAGGAGCCTGGTAGACGTCGAAGTAGGGTCCTTGCTCGATCGCGAACTCGCTCCACAGCCGCTCGATGGCGTCATCGTAGGCTTCGAGCGTGCGGGCCTCGCCTCGCAGGTAGAGGCCATATAGACGGTCATCGACGTCGACGAGCATCAATCGAGCGCGCTCCTCCTCGTCCTCGGACACGTAGTACCAAGTCTTGCCGACGAACGTGCCGAGCGAGAAATCCTCGACCCGCTCTTGCTTGAGCTCTCGCCGGAAACGCTCCGAGACTTCGTCGAGCGGACCGTCGGGCATGGGGCCAGCAAGAATCTGGAGCCGAATTCCGGGGCGTTCCGGCACGTCGACCGACCGTCCCGTGAAACCCTGCATGTGAAAGCCCGCCTGCTCGATGGCGGCATCCGCCGTCCAACCCTGCGCCAGCGGAAACGACACCTCGAGAGCCGGGCTATAGACGGTGATGAGAGCCGGGGTCGAGCGAAGTTCGCAGCCGACGAAACCGAGGCAAAGGACGAAGAGAAGCGCTGTCCTCTGCATATCTTAGTGCTCGCTCACTCCTCGTTCCCTCGCTGGCCGCGCTCCTAGCGCGACTTGTCCGGCCCATTCGGGCCGTGCTCGCTCCGCTCGCGCAGGGTGCGACGCATCTTCGGCACCCTGCTAGTCGAGCTGATAGTTGGGAGCTTCCTTGGTAATGATGACGTCGTGGACGTGACCTTCGCGCAGGCCGGCAGCCGTGACCCGCACGAAGCGAGCCTTGCTTTGGAGATCGGGGATGCTCCCCGCGCCGCAATATCCCATTCCGGAGCGAAGCCCACCCACGAGTTGGTCGACCACACCGTGGAGCGTGCCCTTGTAGGGAACTCTCCCTTCGATACCTTCTGGCACGAGCTTCTCCGTCTCCACTTCCTGCTGGAAGTAGCGGTCCTTCGTTGCGTCACTCATGGCGCCGAGCGAGCCCATACCCCGATAGCTCTTGAACGTCCGGCCCTGATAGAGAATGGTCTCACCGGGGCTCTCGGCTGTCCCGGCGAAGAGGCTTCCAATCATGACGGACTGAGCACCGGCGGCGATAGCCTTGACGACATCCCCGCTGAACTTGATGCCGCCGTCCGCGATGATCGGGACGTCGTGTTTTCCGGCCACTTCCGCGCAATCGAGGATCGCCGTAATCTGGGGCACTCCCGCACCGGAGACGATCCGGGTCGTACAGATCGAGCCGGGCCCCATGCCTACCTTGACGGCGTCCGCACCCGCTCGAATGAGATCCTCCGTCGCCTGCGCGGTTCCCACGTTGCCGGCAACGATGTCGACCTTGTCGACGAGGCTCCTCAGCTCCTCGACCGTCTCCAAGACGCCTCGACTGTGACCGTGCGCAGTATCGACGACGATGACGTCCACCTTGGAGGCCAATAGAAGCTTGGCGCGCTCGATCGCGTCCTCACCGACGCCGATGGCCGCGCCACATCGCAGCCGTCCCAGATCATCCTTGGCGGAGTTCGGGTACTTGAGCGCCTTCTGGATGTCCTTGACGGTGATGAGTCCCTTCAGCTCGAAGTCCTCGTTCACGACGAGGAGTTTTTCGACCCGATGCTCGTGGAGAATCGCGCGCGCCTCCGCGAGTGTCGTCCCAACCGGCACGGTGATGAGCTTCTCCCTGGTCATCACTTCCGAGATGGGCAGCTCCGTGCGGGTCTCGAATCGCAGATCGCGGTTCGTGAGAATCCCGACGAGACGGCCCTCGGAAGTGATAGGAACGCCTGAGATGCGGTATTTCGCCATCAGCTCCAGCGCTTCCGCCACGCGGCGATCGGGTGTCATCGTGATGGGGTCGACGATCATGCCGCTCTCGGAGCGTTTGACCTTATCGACTTCATCCGCCTGAGCCTCGGCGGTCATGTTGCGATGAACGATGCCAAGGCCGCCAAGCTGCGCGATTGCGATTGCGAGGGGGGCCTTGGTGACCGTGTCCATGCCCGCACTCAGGATGGGAATCTTCAGACGAATGTTGCGGCTGAGGGCGGTGCCGACATCGACCTGCGAGGGGAGGACGTCCGATTTTTGAGGTATCAGAAGAACGTCTTCGAAGGTCAGCGCTTCCCGGAAATTGGAATCGCTCACGGTTCTGTGCGTCTCATCCAGCTGCTCCGCAGCATTTCTTGTATTTCTTTCCACTACCACATGGGCACGGCGCGTTGCGGCCCACTTTCTCAGTGGCCCGTCTGATGGTCTTGACCGCCGCATCGACGCCTCCCTGGGATTCTCGCCGGGGGCCGCCGTCGGGCGGCGGCCCATCGAATACCGAGGGCGTGCTCGTCGGATCGTTGAACGACAGACGCGAGGGTCTGGCGGCGAACCGAGGCTCGAACCTGGGCTCGCGAACGGGTTGGAGCAGGAAGAGGAGCCGCACGATCTCCTCCTCGATACGATCCCACATGGCCTCGAACATGTCGAAGCTTTCTCTCTTGTATTCCATTAGAGGATCGCGCTGCCCGTAGCCACGAAGACCAATCCCTTCCTTGAGATGGTCCATGGCATAGAGGTGCTCCTTCCACTGCGAATCCACCACCTGAAGCATGATGATGCGCTCGTGGGTGCGCATCAGGTCTGCTCCGATGGCCGATTCTTTCTGCTCGTACTTTTCGAGGAAGCGTTTCTTCAGCTCGTCTCGAATTTCGTCCCGGTTCGATTCATCCCAGGCGATTCCCTGGAGCGCGCCGGAATCGAGGCCGTACTGGCGAAGCAGGGCCGGTTGAAAGGCCTCGATATTCCAATCCTCGGGTTCCACGTCTTCGGAGAAATGCTGATCGAGTAGATAGTCCAGGATATTGTGGGCGAGCTCGAGCACGTACTCGCGCTGGTCTTTGCCTTCCAGAACGTCTCGACGAAGACGGTATACCGCGACGCGCTGCTTGTTCATCACGTCGTCGTACTCGAGGAGGTGCTTTCGCATCGAGAAGTTCTGCGACTCGACCTGCTTCTGCGCACGCTCGATGGCGCGGGTCACCATTGTCGCTTCGATGGGCACGCCCTCTTCCATGCCCATGCGTTGCATGAGACCGCTGATACGGTCGCTTCCGAAAATGCGCATCAGATCGTCTTCGAGAGACAAGAAGAAACGGGAGCTCCCGGGATCGCCCTGACGGCCAGCGCGGCCGCGGAGCTGGTTGTCGATCCGACGCGATTCATGGCGCTCGGTGCCCAGAATGTGCAGACCTCGCGCGCCAACGACCTCGTCGTGCTCTTTGGCGGTTTCCGCCGCGGCTTTCTCGAGCAGCTCCTCCCAGAGTCCTTCCGGCGCGTCGCCCGGTTCGACCTTCTTCTTCTTGAGGGCGACCTTGGCGAGATACTCGGGATTGCCGCCCAGCAGGATGTCCGTTCCGCGACCCGCCATATTCGTGGCGATGGTTACCGCGCCTTTGCGACCTGCCTGCGCGACGATCTCCGCTTCCATCTGGTGGTACTTGGCGTTCAGAACGACGTGCCGCACGCCCGATCGCTTGAGCAGCTGGGAAAGCTTCTCGCTCTTCCCGATCGACGTCGTACCGACCAGGATGGGACGCCCCAGAGCACTCAGCTCTCGGATCTCGTCCGTGACCGCGTTCAGCTTCTCGCGCTCCGTTCTATAGACGACGTCGGGATACTCGTCACGAATCAGAGTCTGGTTGGTGGGAACCGGGACAACCTCGAGCTCGTAGGTTTTCTCGAACTCGGCCGCCTCGGTCTCCGCCGTCCCCGTCATCCCCGCGAGCTTGCCGTACATGCGGAAATAGTTCTGAAACGTAATCGTGGCAAGGGTCTGGTTCTCGCGCTCGATCTTGACGTGCTCCTTCGCCTCGACTGCCTGATGGAGGCCGTCGGACCATCGGCGTCCCGGCATGAGCCGGCCGGTGAACTCGTCCACGATCACGACCTGATTGTCCTTCACCATGTAGTCTGCGTCCCGCTTGTAGAGCGTATGGGCGCGCAGGGCCTGATAGACGTGATGGAGCATGTGCATCTGGGACGGCTCGTAAATATTGTCGATATTGAGAAGCTTCTCCAGATTTGGAACGCCCTCTTCCGTCAGGGTCACCGTGCGAGTTTTCTCGTCGACGGTGAAATCCAAGTCGCGCCGGAGCTTGGGAATGATGCGATCGATCGTGTAGTAGAGATCCGTCGACTCTTCCGCTGGTCCGCTGATGATCAGTGGAGTCCGTGATTCGTCGATCAGAATCGAGTCAACCTCGTCGACGATGGCGTAGTGGAAAAGCTTTTCGACTTCCTTCCCGTCCGCGGCCTTCGCAATCTTCGGATAGAGGCGATGGACGAAGAGCGAGGGGTCAAATTTCATGTTGTCGCGGAGATAGTCGAACCCGAACTCGTTGTTCGTCCCATAGCTGACGTCACACCCATAAGCCTCTTGCCGCTCGATGTCTGTCATGTCGTGCTGGATGATCCCCACGCTCAAGCCGAGGAACTTGTAGAGCTTACCCATCCACTCGGCGTCGCGGCGCGCGAGATAGTCGTTCACCGTCACGACGTGGACGCCCTTGCCGGCGAGCGCGTTCAGATAGACCGGAAGCGTCGCGACGAGCGTCTTGCCTTCGCCAGTCTTCATCTCCGCGATCTTGCCCTGGTGAAGCACCATGCCGCCGATGAGCTGCACGTCGAAGTGACGCATGTCGAGCACGCGACGGCTCGCTTCCCGGCATACGGCGAAGACCTCCGGTAGGATGTCGTCGAGGCTCGCGCCTTGTTCGACCTGGTGCCTGAAGGCGACGGTTTTTTCCGTCAAGCCCGCGTCGGAGAGCCCCTTCATTGACGGCTCGAGCTGGTTGATCGCCTCGACGAAGGGCCGCATGCGTTTCAGCTCGCGGTCGGCCCTGCTGCCGACGATCTTGGTGAGGACGGTATCGACTATGGACATTCTCGATGCAACTCTAAAATACGCCAGTCTAGCAGTCGGGTCGAAGTGGAGCAAACCCCAATCAGATGAACCACGTAGACGGGCTCGACGCTTTCATCCGGGCCCGCTGGAGCTCCGGCTGGCTATGCGGTCTGGTGCTTATACGGACTCGCGGCGCGGGCGGTTCAGGGCGCCGTAGCGGACTCGATGGGCCGATTTCGTGGGTCGAAGGAACGATAGTACTCGAGCACGTAGTCGAGCGGGTGGACGGGCCTGTCGTTCACCCAAACCTCGTAGTGGAGATGGGGCGCACGACTTCGGCCGGTGTTCCCGACGAACCCAACGACGTCGCCCCTTTTGACTCTCTTGCCAGCGCGCAGGTTGAACTTGGAGAGGTGCGCGTAGCGAGTCATCACGCCGAACTTGTGATCGATAACGACGATGTTTCCGTAGGTGCCCCGACGGGCAGCATAAAGCACGATGCCGTCTGCGGTCGCCACGACGGGTCGCCCCATGGGCGTCGAGATATCGATGCCGTAATGCATTTCGCGCTGACTGGTGAACGGGTCCTTGCGATAGCCGAACGTAGAGGAGTAATAGCCCCGAACCGGCCAAATCGACGGGGTCGAAGAGAGCATGAGGGTGTTGTTCTCGTAGAAGCCCTCGAGGACTTCGCTCTGACTCTCCAGGTTCGCGAGCTCCCCATGCATGCGGTCGATCTCATTCTTGACCTGGGCGTAAGCGCTCGTCGTGGACGTGAAGTCGAGGTCGCGAGGGCCTCCAACGCCTCCGTCGACGGCGGGCTCCAGGCTCGCATCGAGTCCGGCCATCACCGAGAGCTTCTTGACGAAGTCCTGAAGCGAGGCGAGCCGTCCGTTCAGATGCTCGATCCCGACTTCGTAGTCGAGATTCTGTCGCTTCAGCTCGGCGTTGTTGAGCCGGAGCCCGCGGAGCTCCGTAAGCTCTTCATAGTAAGCAGCATAGTGCGCTACCAGCACCCCCGCCACCAGGAGAGCGATGCCCCCCACTACAGCCAGGGCCTTCAGAGTTCCCGACGAAAAGCGAAGTTTGCGAAACCTCTCCCCCGTGTGAGGAACGACGATCACTGTGAACGAACGTTTCATCATTCCGAACTCGATTCGATGAGTGCGCGCAAGTTATTGACTTCAAGCGTCTATGATTTATGTGATGGCCTGAGAAGCCGAGAGAACGTATCAAGGATATCACACGGGGATTCAAAGTTGAATTGGGGAGAAACCCCCCACCCCTACGCTGCAGGCTCGTGCCCTTTCCCCTCTGGGGAGAGGGCGGGCTGAGCGAAGCGAAGCCGGGTGAGGGGACACCAAGGCAGAGGGGCGACGACGGAAATCGGAGCTGCCGGCCCTCACCCGTCCTCGCAAGCGCTTCGCGCTGCTCGGCCACATCCATCAATGCCGCAGGGCCCCACCCTCCTTGCAACGCGCCCGGCCTCCGGCCGGGCTAGCCCTCCGCTCGGTAGGCTCGCTGCGGAAGGCGGCACGGCTTCTCGCTTCGCGCTACGCTCGGGCTAAAGGCTTCTCTCCCAGTGGGAGAGGGGCTACGAAGGAACTAATTTTCACCTAATGTAGCCGAGGGAGCGGAGCTCCTCCAGCACTTTCTCATCGACGGGGCTCTCCCGGACGCCGAGCTGCCGCCGGCCCGTGTCGTGCGTGGCGACGAATTCGACGGGGCGGCTCGCCAAGAGGGTCGGGACCAGCGCCTCTGTGAGCACGCGTCCATCCATGTCCCGGCCGGGCGGGATGCCCATCAAATAAAGCACGGTCGGCGCGACGTCGAAGAGCGTTGGCGCCTGCAGTCGAGCGCCGGGCCTGACCGGGGGGCCCCAAAGAAACATCACGCCCGGCGGCGCCTTCACCCCACCTCGCCCGTCATCGTAGTGGTTGAACCCGTAGTCCCGGAACTGGAAACCGTGGTCGGACACGACCAGAACGACCGTGTCCGGGCCGGCTTTCTCCATGAGCCGGCCGAGACGGCGGTCCTCATGGACGTAGACCGGCTCGAGCACCCGTGCGTAGGCTTCATCCATGGCACGCGACATCTCCTTCGTCAGCGGGCTACCGTCTTCACGAAGGGTCTCCCACGTGTGCCGTGCGACCCGACGATCGATGAAGCGCCACATGAAGTGGGAATAAACATCCGCCGTGCGGAACAGCGCAGCGAGGAGATTGGCCTGGCCTCGCGATTCGAGCAAATGAAAGAGACTCCGCTCGGTAATCCAGTCATCATTGAAGACACCGGGCGCCGTCTGAAAGCGCGCGCGGAACTGAGTGCTGGGGCGAAAGGCGCTCTCGGCAAGCTCCCGGGAGTAAACGGGGATCCCTGCGTCGTGGAGCGCGTCTTCCGAAGCGGCCCGATCGGGAAGGCCGGCCTCTTCGAGCTCAGCGGCGAGATCCGAAGGATATGTGGCTTCCGCCAAATCCTCGTGAAGGGAGCGTGGAAAGTAGTTGGAGACGATCTCTCCCCGGACTTCCTCCGCGGGCCACGTCGCCCACCAGTTCAGGATCTGGGACTGCTTGCCCGCGTTAGACGCGATATTCCAGAGAGCCTCGGTGCGGCGCGAATTCCCCGAAGCGAGAATCTTCCTGCCGTCGTCGGAAAGAAGCTGCCAGTCGACGATGCCGTGCTTTTCCATTCGCTTGCCGGTCGCGACCGACGTCCAGAGCACGACGGACTTCGTCGGCTTGAACGTAAGGCAAGGGGCATAGGCCCCTTCACGAAGGAGCCTCTGGAAATTGGGGAGCTTGCCCTGGGAGAGCAGAGACTCGAGAAACTCCGGATCCATACCGTCGAAGCCGAGCAGCATGACGCGGTAGGTCGCGGGCGCGCCTGCGGTTTTCGTTGCCGCGGAACCCGAGTAGAACAACGGTATGAGCGCCACGAGTAGCACCACGCCGAGAATCCACTTCTTCATGATTCGGCTTCACTCTACCGCATCGACGTTCATCATCGGGACATCGTCGGCCTCCCAGCTGAATTCTTCTCCGCCGAGGGCGCTTCGAGACTTCTCCAGGCAAACGCGGGCCTTCCCGAGCAGCGAGGCCAGATCCAGCCCGGCGCGCTTCGGCGAGAACGTCTGGAGGCGCGTGACGCCGCGCTCGAGCAGGTTGACGGCCCCCTGGTGGTTGCCCGCCGCGACATGGTACATGCCGACCGAGATATTGATTAGACCCTGCAGGAAGTCTTTATCTTCGCCACGCTCGTCTGCCCAAGCCTCCTCGAGGAAATCGTGACACTCGAAGTAGAGCTTGTCGTTAAAGAGCTCGGCGGCTCTCTCCAGGAGAGGGCGAGAGGACATGCCGCGATCGTGGCATCGCCCGAGAGGTGCGTCAAATTCGGGCAGAAAGATGAGGCATCATGAAGTCGAGAGTAAATACCTCATAACGCTCGCGCTAAACCAGTCCGGTAGTGAATCGCCTCCTGCAAGTGAACGGGAAGGATCGACGTCTCGCCGGCCAGGTCCGCGATGGTTCGCGAGACTTTGAGCACGCGGTGGAAGCCGCGGGCCGAGAGACCGAGCCTGTCAACAGCCTGGCGCAAGACCTCGCGGCCGTCGTTCGAAAGATCGCAGTGGCGCTCGATTGACTTGGGCATCATGAAGGCGTTCAGCCGCGCGGCGCGACGGCGCCGAAACCGTCGCGCCTGCACGCGGCGAGCTTCGGTCACTCTTTCTCGCACCGCGCTCGATATCTCTCCCTGAGGGACGTTGAGGAGCTCCTCCGATCGCACCGGACGCACCGGGACACGAAGGTCGATCCGGTCCATCAGCGGTCCGGAGATCTTCGCCTGGTAGCGATGTACCATGCCGGACGTACATTCGCACGGCCTGGCCTCCGTGCCCCGAAACCCGCAGGGGCAGGGGTTCGTCGCCGCGACGAGCGTGAATCGCGCAGGCAGGCAGGCGATGCGATCCACGCGTCGAATGCGCACCCGTCCGTCTTCGAGCGGCTGACGGAGCGATTCGAGAGCCGACCTGGGAAACTCCGCGAGCTCGTCGAGAAACAGGACGCCGCGATGGGCAAGGCTCACCTCTCCCGGAGTCGGGCCGCTACCTCCTCCCACCATCGCGACCGTCGAGATCGTGTGATGCGGGGCTCGGAGCGGCGGCGTGGTGAGAAGCCTTCCGTCATCCAGAAGGCCGGATATCGAGTGGATGCGGGTGACCTCGAGGGACTCTTCGAAGGAGAGCGGTGGGAGAATCGAGGAAAGCCTCGAGGCAAGCAGGCTCTTCCCCGCCCCGGGCGAGCCCACGAGAAGCAGATTGTGCCCACCTGCGGCGGCGATCTCGAGGGCGCGCTTCGCCTGACGCTGGCCTTTGACGTCCCGTAGATCGACATCGGCTCGGACCGTGTCCGGATGCCGCCGGGGCGCGGCCAGAGGAACGGCAGAATCGGAGCTCATGACGTCGATGGCCTCCCGGAGAGAGTCGACCGCGAAGACGGAGATTTCTTTCACGATCGCGGCTTCGACCCCGTTGGCCCGAGGAACGATGAGTCTGGCGACGCCTCTCCGGGCAGCCTCCGCCGCCACCGCGAGGACACCGCGCACCGGTCGAACGCTCCCGTCGAGCGCCAGCTCTCCCAGAAAGAGGCTTCCCTCGAGCCGAACCAGCGGAAGCTCCAGGCAGTGGGCCGCGACGGCGAGGGCCACTGCGAGATCGAACCCCGAGCCCTGCTTCTTGACGTCGGCGGGCGCCAAGTTGACGGTGATTCGCCTCTCGGGGAGATCGAAGCCCGTATTCTTCAGCGCGGATCGCACGCGAACTTCGGCTTCTCGCACCGCAGCATCGGGGAGCCCCACCATGCGGAACGCTTTGATCCCTTCGTGGTGGTCCACTTCCACCCGCACTAGAAGCCCGTCGACACCACGCACCGTTCCCGTTTGAGTCTTCGTCAACATTACCCATGAGAGACGAAAAACGGGAGAGGAAGCCTCCCCGTAGACTCGGAGAAGAAATCTTCCTTGGAGCCTAGTCCTGGGCGTGGATCGTGAGGGACTCCCCGGCGACGATACGGTCCGAGCTCATGCGGTTCCATCGGCGAATCTCGTCGACGTTGACGCCGAACCGGGTCGCGATTTTCGATAGGGTATCGCCGGGTTGAATCCGATAGCTCACGGGGCCAGAAGAGGACGCGCGTGATCCGGCGTCCGCGACGACCGCTTCGCCCGCCGCTTCTCGAACGACGAGCCTCTGACCCGGATAGATACGGCTCCGCCGCCCGGACATGCCATTGAGGCGTCGCAACGTGCTCAGTCCGATCCGGTGCGCGTCGGCGATTTGTCCCAAGGTGTCACCCGACTGAACGACGTAGACGTCTCCGGAGCTCGGGACCGGGTTGTTGCGAGGGGCCCGTCGCAATTTCGGCGATTCCCGGACGAGCAATCGCTGGCCGGGGTAGATGCGCGTCGCTCGCGCGGACATGTCGTTCATCTCTCTCAGCATTCCAAGCGACATCCGGAAGGACTTGGCAATCTGACCGAGCGTGTCGCCTCGCTGAACGACGTAGATGTCTTCCCCGTCCAGGGCGTAGGCCTCGCGGACCATGCGTCCCCCCGATCCAGGCGGGACCGGCACGGTCAATACTTGCCCCGGTTGGATGACGCTTCTGGTAGTGAGCCGATTCGCGGCAAGTAGCGCTTGCAGGCTCGCGCCGTAGCGCCGCGCGATCTGCGAGAGCGTATCGCCTCGGCGCACGACATGGGTTCCGAATTGGACCCGCTCGTCCTCCGGAACGGCGGCGATGGCCTCGCTGAATGCCGAAGAGCTCCCTTTCGGAACACGAAGCGGGTAATCGCCGCGGTCCATCGGCGTCACCCAGCGCCGAAGCTCGGGGTTGAGCATTTTGAGGTCGTCGACCGACGCGCCGGCCGCCTTGGCCGCCGTCTCGAGATCGACGGGATAGTCGAGCCGAACGACGTCGTGCTCCCGAGGGACGGTGGTCGAAGGCGTGAAGCCGTAGGCTTCGGGGTTCTTCGCGATCACGACGGCGGCGAGGATGAGTGGTACATAGCTCCGGGTCTCGCGGGGAAGGTAGCGCTTCTGAGCCAGCGTCCAGAAGTCGCGGCTTCCCGCCCGACGGATCGCGCGCTCGACCCTCCTGGGGCCGGAATTGTACGCGGCCATGACGAGGTACCAGTCGTCGAAATCTTCGTAGAGATCCTTCAAGTGGCGGGCGGCCGCGAGGGTCGCTTTCTCCGGATCGAAGCGATCGTCCACCCAAAAGTCCTGCTTCAAACCGTAGAGGCGCCCCGTACCGCGGATGAACTGCCAGATCCCTCGCGCGCCGGCCCGTGACACCGCCCTGGGCTTGAAAGCGCTCTCCACCATCGCTAGATAGATCAGATCCTCGGGGAGCCTTTCCTCGCGAAAGACTTCCTGGAAAGAAGGCACGTAGCGGCCGGAGCGATCGAGCGCATCCTGGAACCAGTCGTGTCTACGGCCCTGGAACATCTCGATAATGGAGCGGACCCGGGCATTCAGCACGATGGGAAGATCGTAGGTAGCCTCGGCGATATCTTCCAAGTCCGGATCCGGCGTCGTGGACGCACCTTCGACTATCTCCGCGACGTCTTCCGTCAGCTCGTCGACGGCGGCACGCTCCGATAGCTCGGCGACATCTGACGTTTGCGCGAGATAGGCGCGTTCGACCTCGTGAGTGGTCGCGAGGACGTCGTCGTAGAGAAGCTTGGCGTCTTCGTTGCTCGAGACGCCGCCCGGGATTCCGAGCAGAAGATCGACAGCTCGGTCGAAAGCCGAGCGCGCCTCCCCCCAACGGCCGATTTGGGCAAGCTCCTCGCCCCGGAGGAGCTCGGCTCGCGCTTGGCGAATGGCTTCCTCCTGCAGTCCTGAGATGACGTCAGGCGGAGGGGTACCTCCGGGGGCGGAGTTCTTGCCCGAGCAAGACAAGGCCATGGCCGCCAGGAACAAGACACCAAGGTCCAGGCGTCGTCGAGATGAATTCGGCACGCTGCTTTTACTCCAGGGTGATGTTCGTTAAACGCGCAAGAAGACGTTGCTTTCGTTGCCCAGATCTCTGGCCGAGGGGGTGATGACGGTCTCCGGCCCCACTGGCAGCTTCCGTCCATCGGTCAGCGCCGATCGGACGTCGTCCTCGGAGACGAACTCTAGTGCAGTGACCGGCGGCGGCGCAGGAGCCTCGGCACGGCCCACCGGGTTCGCTGTCGAGGCTTCCGGCGCTTCGTCGCTCGCGAACGAGCCGAGTCCGCGACTCGCGAGGAAGTGAGCGACTCGGTCCTCGAGACAGGCGCTCTTCGAAGCCGCGGGCGAGGCCATCGTGGGCACAGCCATTTCGGCCATTTGGTGAAGTGGCGCGGTCAAGTCTCCGGGATAGCCGTAGTCCTCGAGCGCCTTCGCGACATCGACGGATCGAATCCCGTGGGCCAATCGTTTGACGTTGATGAGGTGCATGGGCGTGATGTTGTCCGACGTGATGTTGCCGCCGTAGGAGCCACACCCCAGGGTCATCGCGGGACTGAGCCCGGTGCTGAAGCCGACGGCTCCATGCGTCGCGGATGTGTTGGCCACGATGCGTGACGCAGGTTTCTGAAGGGCGAACTCGCGGATGATCTCCTCGTTACCTGAATGGATCGCGAGGGTATGCCCCATGCCACCGTAGGCCAGAATCTGTTTCGACCGCTCGCAACCTTCCTGCCAGTCGCGCACGACGTAGAAGGCGAGAATCGGGGAGAGCTTTTCGATCGAGAGCGGGAAATCACGCCCCACCCCCGAAAGCTCGGCAACGAGCACTCGGGTTCCTTCCGGCACCGCAAAGCCGGCTTTCTCGGCGATGAAGCGCGCGGCTTTGCCGACGATCTCGGGATTCGCGAGACGGGACGGTAGCACGACGAGTCGTGCGACGGCGTCGACTTGCTCAGGGGTAAGGAAGTAGCCTCCCTGGCGCGGAATCTCTTCGCGTACCTGGGCCTGAATCGCGGCGTCGCAGATCAGCGCTTGCTCCGAGCAGCACAGCGTACCGTTGTCGTAGCTCTTGCCAGTAATGACGCTTCTCACCGCGTGCGGGACGTCGGCGGAGGACTCGATATAGGCGGGGACGTTCCCAGGTCCCACGCCGAAGGCGGGCTTGCCCGAGCTATAGGCGGCGCGGACGAGACCCATCCCTCCCGTCGCGAGCACGACGGACGTCCGGCGATGGCTCATCAGCTCCTTTGTCCCATCAAGAGAGACTTCCGTCATGCAATCGACGATACCCTCGGGCGCACCAGCCGCGAGGGCGGCCGTCTTCATGATCTCCGTCGTTCGCCCAATGCACCCTTTCGCAGCAGGATGCGGCGAGAGCACGATACCATTGCGCGCCTTGAGTGAGATGAGAATTTTGTAGATCGCGGTCGAAGTGGGATTGGTGGAGGGGACCACGGCGGCAACCACCCCAAGGGGCTCGGCGATCTCGACGACGCGGCGTTCGGCATCTTCGCGAATGATGCCGACGGTCTTCATATCTCGAATGAAACGATAAACGTCGTCGGAAGCGAACTTGTTCTTGATGAACTTGTGCTCGAGAACACCGAATCCCGTCTCCTCGACGGCGAGCTTCGCGAGCTCGTAGGCGCCTTCCGATGCCGCCCGCGCCGCGTCACCCACGATCCGATCGACCTGTTCCTGCGAGAAGTGCGCGTAGCTTTCCCACGCTTTGCGCGCGGCGAGCACCATATCCCGCGCTTGCTGCACGGAGCGGAGATCCTGGTCTCGTAGCACCTGACGCTACCTTTTCCTCGCGCCAGGAACGATGCCCGCCACTTGGTCGAAAGGACTCGGGATGGTGTGCACCGCGATCAGCTCCCCGACCCGCCGTGCCGCCGCCGCCCCGGCATCGGTCGCGGCCTGCACGGCTCCAATGTCCCCGCGAACCGCAACGGTGACGTATCCCGCTCCCATGTACTCTCGTCCGAGAAGCTCGACCCTCGCGGCCTTCACCATGGCGTCGGCTGCCTCGATGGCCCCGACGAGGCCACGCGTTTCGATGAGACCGAGGGCGTCACCTGGAGCGCTCATGATTCGATTACGGTCATAGATACGGCCGAGTGGCGGAACGTCGCTAAGTTCCTCAATTTATTGAACTCTTCAGCGACCTTTGGAAACTATAACAGAGCGTCGAAAAGCCGGTCAAGGAATCCTCGCCGCGCTCCGTGCTCGAGCACCGGCCGGTACATCTGCCGCGAGCCCGGCCCGAGTGGGCCGGAAAAGGCCCGAGCGAGGAGCGAGGGCCAGCGAGGGAGCCGGAGCCGTCAGCGCGAGCGCAGGGCGAGGCGAAGCCGCGACCCGAAGCGAGAAGCCTTGCCGCCTTCCGCAGCGAGCCTGCCGAGCGGAGGGCTAGCTCGGCCGGAGGCCGGGCGCGTTGCAAGGAAGGTGGGGCCCCAAGGCATTGATGGAGGAGGCGACCGAGCAGTGATATTGCCGGCGCGAACTTCGTTTGGCGCTGAGCCTTGGCTGTGACACACTTTCTGTTTTGCTCGCATCTGGCAGTGTTGTGATACAGTCCGGAAGCGAGGTTTTGTTCGACAGGAGAGTGAGGAGCATGTATCGACATCGGCCGCACTTCGCGATTGGAAACTGGGCAACCTTCGCCTTTCTAGGACTGCTCGGCGGAGGTGTCCTGACTGCCTGTGGCGGCAACGAGGCGGCGGTGACGCGCCCGATCACTCCGACCGTCGAGCTCGGAAGGTCCCGCGCACCGATTGGGAGCCCAATCGAGATCACTTACCGTTTCGAGGTGGGTGCGGATTCGGAGCCGGTCCCTTTGGACTACAACGTTTTTGTGCACTTCCTCGACTCGCACGAGGCTCTGCTGTTCACCGACGACCACATGCCGCCGGAACCTACGACAGCGTGGAAGGCGGGCGCTAGTGTCGAGTACACGCGAACGCTCTTCGTACCGCTCTACCCGTACCTCGGAACTGCCACTGTGAAGTTGGGCCTCTACGTTCCCGAGACCGGCGAGCGCCTCGGCCTCGAGGGAACCGACGACGGGAACCTCGCCTACCAGGTCGGACAGATCCAGCTTCTGGATCAGAAGGAGAACATCTTCCTAGTTTACAAGGAAGGCTGGCATCAGCTCGAGTCGTCCCACGAGAACCCGAGCATCGAGTGGTCGTGGACCAAGAAGGAAGCGGTCTGCTCGTTCCGCAACCCGAAAAAGGAGAGCGTCCTCTACCTCGAAGCCGATACCAACGTCAAGGCGTTCGACGAGCCGCAACGAGTCACGATTCTGCTCGGCGAAACGGAGATCAGCTCCTTCACCGTCGAGGAAAGGGATTCATTCCTCAAGAAGATTACAATCCCCGCCAGTGCGCTAGGCGACGACGATTGGGTCGACTTGAGGATCGTGAACAGCCAGGCCTTCGTGCCCAGCGAGAAAGGCCTCGACAACGACACCCGGAAGCTGGGACTGAGGGTCTATCACCTCTACGTGGACTCCCTCGCGGGCACCTAGACTCAATCCTCTTCGGCGAGATCGAGCTCGACGCGCAGGCGTTTGTGCTCGACAGGCCTGTGCGGCGGAAGCTCGACACGAACGGCGCCCAACACGTTATGCCCTGGCCCCGCGCCTTCACCGACGATCCTCACGTCGAGGATAAGACCCATGGCCTTCTGCAGGACATCGGCTGGTGCTTTAATCTCTCCTTCGCCTAGAACGAGCACTTCGGGCGGTGGGATGGTTTTTTCCGCGGAGCGATCTTTACCGAAGGCCATATCCCGAAGTTCCCCGAGCTCTCGCTCGATGTCGATCCGGGACTTGGTGGCGACCTTCTGTCGGGTTGTTGCCGGCGCCTTTGATTCCTGCTCCTCTCGATCGGGCGCGGGCTCGTCGTCCAGAGCTGGATTCGCGGCGAACTCGATCTTGACTTCCGAGGTGTTCGCCTTCTGGAGCCTCGCAGTCTCAGCGACGGGCGAGGCGGCAAGGGGTTCGTCGGTGATCGGGAGGGCACCCAGGTCGAGGTCGTCCTCGAGAGCCTGAAAGAGAACGTCACTCGTGCCGGAGGAAGCCTTGTCCCGGGGCTTTTTGGTCGCGACGGCTTCGTGCGCCGGCTCGGGATTCGCGGCGACCTCGGTCTTCGACGATTCCTTCATCGGCGTAGCTGGAACGGAGATCGCCGGTATCGTTCTTTCCAGCTCTGGCTCGCCCGAGATCTTGCGGTGCACGGCCGCGAGGGTCTTCTTGGAGATCGCTTTCAGCGTCTCGAAAACTCCCACACCGTGGAGCGCCGCTCCCTCGAAGACGTCGTTTTGCGCCTGATTGAGATAGCGATCGAGCGTTTGGACGTCCACGATATTCCGCAGATCTCGTTTGTTGTATTGAAAGACGAAAGGGATCTTCTCGTGCGGTTGGTTGAGCTCCGAAAGGTTCTGCCGCAGGTTCTTCAAGCTCTCGATATTGGCATCGAGGGCTGGCTCCTGGGAGTCCGCGACGAAGACAATGCCATCGACTCCTTTCAGCACGAGCTTGCGCGTCGTGTTGTAGAAGACTTGACCGGGAACGGTGTAGAGCTGGAGACGGACCCGCATGCCGCCGATCGTGCCCACTTCGAGCGGGAGCAGGTCGAAAAACAGCGTCCGATCGGCCCCCGTCTCCAGGCTTACCATCTCCCCCCGCGAGCCTGGATCGGTTCGACCATAGATCTGCTGAAGATTGGTCGTCTTCCCACAGAGTCCCGGTCCGTAGTAGACGATCTTGGCAGACACCTGCATCGTGGTGTAGTTGAAGAAAACCACGCGCTAGAAAACCCCTTATTCTTTTGAATATCAAACAGATACGGCTATCATGCATCTTAACTGTTGGCACGCGATATCGTCAAGGATTTCGCTCGCCGGCCTCGATGAGCTCCTGTGAGGCGCTCCATCCATCCTCTCGCCGCTTCGGGCTAGAATGGGCCGCGGTTCGGAGAGATCTCGGCAGGGTTGGACAGGATTGCGTGAGGTGAGATAGTGGAGAACGTAACTCTCTTGACCGCATTTGCCGCCGGCATCATCTCATTCATATCGCCCTGCGTTCTTCCCATCGTTCCGGGCTACATTTCTTTCGTTTCCGGTGCCTCACTTTCGGAGCTCAAGAATCAGGTCGAGCTCGATGACGCGCGCCGGCGCGAGCTTTTCTGGAAGGTCGCGGGTAACAGCCTGTTCTTCGTCGTTGGATTCTCCGTCGTCTTCGTCGCCATGGGCGCTTCAGCCACCTACATCGGACAATGGTTCGCGGCGAATCGAATGGTCCTTGCCCGCATCGCCGGGGCGGTCATCGTCGTTCTCGGTCTCCACACAATGGGGCTGACGCCGATCAAGTGGTTGAACTACGAAAAGCGAATCCAACCCGCCAACAAGCCGATGGGACTTTTCGGCTCGTTTCTCGTCGGCCTGGCTTTTGCGTTTGGATGGTCGCCCTGCATCGGCCCGATCCTCGCTGGCGTGCTCGTGCTGGCGGCACAGCAGAATACGGTGGGCCAAGGCGTGGTGCTCCTGGCCGCCTATTCCCTCGGCCTCGGCCTCCCTTTCCTGGCGACCGGTCTCGCGATCAACCGTTTTCTGAACCTCTTCGGGCGCATCAAGAAACATATGAGGCTCGTCGAAGTCTTCGCGGGCATGTTACTGGTCGCCGTTGGAGTCCTCGTCTTCACTGACAGCCTTCAAACGCTTTCGCGCTATTTCACCTTCTTGCCCGTCTTGGGTTGATGCTGTCGGTAGAGTGGTTCTAGAAGACCGTGCTAGGATGAAATCGAACTCGACAGGAGGCACAGCGTAATGCGCAGATTCGCGATGTTCTCGATGGTCATTTTCGGTTTGGGACTTGCGCATGCCAATTCTCAGGAGTCCACCTGGGAGGTTCCCGAAGAAGCCAAAGCGAGAACGAATCCAGTGGAGCGAACGGAGGAAGCCGTCAAAGCCGGTGAAACTCTCTATGGAAAGCACTGCTTGATGTGTCACGGCGACGAGGGGAAGGGCGACGGTCCGGCGACGAAGTTCATCAAGCCCGCGCCGCCCGATGTATCGACAGCCGAGGCCAAGGCGCGGATGAGCGATGGCGAGATTTTCTACAAAGTCACGAACGGCAAGACGCCCATGCCGCCAACACACCGTAAATTGAACGAGGCGGAGCGCTGGCAGGTCGTCCACTACCTGAGAACGCTTCAAGTCAACTAGAGGCTAGCCATGAGGTGGATCGGCTCGACCCTTGGCTTGCTCGTTGCTCTTGCCGTCGCGTGTAACGCTCCGCCGCCACAAAGTGGAGGCTCGGGTGGCTCGGGTGAGCCGAAACCCGCCCCCGATCTCGTACTGACGGACATCGACGGGAGTGGAACGATCTCCCTCGCCGAGCAGAAAGGGAGAGTCGTGCTGGTGGACCTTTGGGCCACCTGGTGCGCGCCCTGCATCGCGGAGCTTCCCCACCTCCAGGAATTGTCCGACCGATTCGGTGCCGACGATTTCCTGATGCTCGGCATCGTCCTCGAATCGGGCGACGCTTCAGACATCCAAGAGTTCGTGGCCGAGAGGAAGGTCCGCTATCGGCAGGTGTTGGGTGAGGACGGCACGAAGGAATCCTTCGGTCCCTTTCTCGGATACCCGACCAAGTACCTGATCGATCGGGAGGGACTCGTCGTGAAGCGCTACTTCGGCGTTCGTGGCGATGAGCTCGCTTCCGACATAGAGACACTCATCAACACCGGCTCCCTGCCAACGGACTAGTGCTCGAACCCGCTAGTCCTGTCGGTGAAGTCCTAGGCCATTTTTGGGGCTGACAAGGCGCTGCGACGAAGTCATATCTAGATATTTCGAGAAGGAGCAACGCAGTCAGCGCCGAAAAGGGGCAGGAATTCACGGCAGGATTAGCGGGTTCGGGCACTTGTTTCTCGGCCCCAAATAGAGCATTAGACTACGAACATACAGCTAGCACTACGAAGCCCGACGCGATATATTTGTTAATATGGTCGCCGACACTCCTCGGCGAGTTATCGTCCCTTTTTTGAACGCCCTTATCGGAGTCGAGCCAGTCCGTGGCCAACTAATGTTGTCCCAGTTCTCGGGGACCGTCCTCTCTGGAGGGTCCTTCGCGAGAGCTGGCGTTCTAGGAGCGATGTCTCATGGCGAACGACCAACAAACGATTCTATCACTGAAGGCCAACTTCGACGGTAAGCTCGAGGGACAAGACGTGACCCTTCAAGGCCGCTTTCGAGGGGAAGTGAAAGCGACTGGATGCGTTCGAATCTCCGAGGGCTCGGATGTCGACGCGAAGGTCGAGGCGTCCGAGGTCGTGATCGGGGGCAGGTTTCGCGGCGAGATCAAGGCGGGAACGCTGCGATTGCTGGAGCCGGCTCGCGCCTCTGGAACCTTTCGCGCCCAAAAGCTCGCCGTCGAAGAAGGCGGTGAGATCGAGGGTGACTTCGAGATCGGTGAGCCACCGGCGGAAGTCTTGCAGAGACGGGCGCAGCTCTAGACCACCCATCGATTGCGAGCCACTGGAGTTCGAGAATGAACGAGCAACCAGAACGGGCGCGTGCGGCCCTTGTGATTCTCCCCTGCCCTACCTGTGGACGAGCGGTGAAGGTCTTCGGTAAAGTTCGTCGTGTGCTCTGTGCATGCGGTGAGGTGCTCCTCGAGATAGGAACGGAGCAAACCCTGTCCGTCGTCAAAGCGAGCTAGGGGAGAGGGATCGGAAGTCGTGGCGAAGAAGAAAACATCGACGACATCGAAGAAAAAGAAAAAACCCGCGAAATCGGCGCGGGGTTCGGCAGGTCGGCCCCAGGCGAAGGACAAAGCCACCGAGATCGACTTCCTGCGCAAGATCACGAAGAAGGACTTCGACGCGTCTACTCCCAAGGAACGGCGGGTCCGACTGTCACTTCGAGACAAGCTCCTCGACATCAATTTCGGGGCGCCGGCCACCGGCGGCGGTGGGCTCATCGTGCTGGAGCTGATGCTCCCGGAAGTGGATTTTCTCCAGCACATCACGAAGGAAGTCTATAGCTTCGTCACCGCGGAGGAGCGGCGAGCGCGACTGATCCTTCGGGAGAAAATACTAATCGCGGTCGAAAAAGTCACCGGCAAGAAGATCCAGCTCGAAGAAGCACCCTGATCTCGTCCGCGTATTAGCTCTCGGGAAGCCGAAGGCTGACGGGAGCGTCCAGCCTTACCTTGAGCTCCGTGCCCTCCGCCAGGCGAATCTCCTCGCCCTTGGTGCTCAGAACCACACCGGTCCCGCCCGCACCACCGATGCTCGCGCCGATGGCCGCACCTTTCTTCCCTCCGATGATACCGCCAACAATCGCGCCTACACCCGCGGCGCCGCCGATCACCGCGGCGTCTTTTTTCTTGCCGCTCTCGGCTTCGAGCGACACGAAACTCGTCCGGATGTCAACCACCCCAAACGGCGTCGTCAAGCGATCGAAGGCAAAGGCGAGCTTCGAGAGCCCCTTCACTTTCCCGGACGCCTCGACGTCCGTGACACGTCCCTCGACTTCACTGCCCGCCTCGAGGACGCGTCGGCCATGCACTTCGAGGGGAGACAACGTCCTCGCTCGAACCTCGTCGCCGACGACGTTCGCGGCGGAGTCGAGCGGTGTAAGGAGCTCGAGATCGAGAAGCGTCCCGGCTGGAAGTACGACGTCCGTGAACGACGGCTCCACTGGCGGTGCGGGCGTCGATGCAGAGACCTTCGTCTCCCGGGGGGTCACGACATCGGCTTTCGTTTCGAGTGGGCGCGGAATCTGCGATTCTGTGCTACCTGCGAGAGCAACGCCGTCCTGAGATTCCACGCTCGGCTCGGGCTCCGCGCTCGTCTCGGACTCGGGACTCACTACGACGCAGCCGAGCGACAAGAGCGTTCCCGCGATCGCCGACAACCACAATGATCGGAAGGCAACTATTTCTGTCGAGACCATGCTGTCCTCCTTGAAAGGCACGCGATTCATTTACCCATCCTCCGCACGAGTGCGAGGAGAACCAGTGATCTGGGTCAAGTTTTGGTAGAAGGGCGGTTTTACGTCTCGGTGAAGCGGCAGACGTCGGACTCGTAGCGGAACGATACTATCGTCGAGTTCTCTCGCCCGGACTGGAGGACCTCGAGCTCGACCGAGCCGTCTTTGCTCTCACGAAAGACCGCCGCATAGTCGGCGTCCCGGGACGAGAGCAGCGTCGGGTCGGTCGTCGCCGCAAGGATCAAGACGTCCATCGAGTCCGCCACGCTCTTGAGCTGGGAGGCCACGACGGAGGCGGTGCCACCCCGTTTCGTTATGCGCTCGAGAGCGTCCACGACCACGAGGCAGGTCGAATCTCCAGTGGACTCGAGAAGCTTCTTGGTCAGCTCTCGAACGAGTCCAACCTCGATCTCGTCCTCGACTTCATAGACAAAAACCTTCTGGGTCTACGCGGATTCGTGTGGGTTGAAAACTGCATTTCTGGGTAATGGCGGAAGGAAAGCCGCCACGATCTTCAGCTTGAGATATTCCTCGTCGCGATAGCCGTAGGCGCGTCGTTGCAGAACACGGATTTTGTTGTTGACCCCTTCAACTAGGCCGAGACTGACTTTGTTCTCCGGATGACAGTAGGAGGCGATACCATCCCAATGGGACTCAATCATACCGGCGAACTTCTGGTACGGATGCAGGCGTTGCCATTTGAGGCTGTCTTTCCAACGAGTGAAAAAGGCGCGAGCGCCGCGTTCGGTGCGGTAATCCCAGAGTTGCCCGAAGGCCTCCTTCAAAATATAGGCGGTGTTCAGGCGCCGGTTGGCCTGGAGCAACTTTTTGAGTGCGCGGCGACCGTCTAGGCTCAGGTTCTCCCGCCGGGAAAGCAAAGTGTAACGCTGCCCCTTGATGTACGACCGGTCCTTGCCGCTGAGGCGTTTGTACTCACCGCGCCGGACCTCATCGAGGGCCTTTGACAGATGACGCATGATATGAAACTTGTCGAAGATGATCCGCGCATTAGGCGCGTTGTGAATCGCCGAGTTCCGGAAGGGCTTCCACATATCCATGGCGGCCAGCTTGATACGGGCGCTTTTCTTTCCGCCCAGCGCCTTGAAGAACAAATCGATGTCGGTTTCTTTGCGACCCTCACCGCCCACCCAGATGGGACGCGCCCGCTCCAGGTCGCTGACAATGACGCGATAGTTATGTCCCTTGCGGATGGAGATCTCATCGACACCGATGGCCCGAGGCGCCGGTAGCCCCGCCCGGTCGACCTGCTCTTGCATGTAGAGCGTATCCAGAGCCTTCACCGTACCGTGGTGCAGACGTTCCATCTCGGCCACCGCCTTGTTCGGCATATCCCTGCACAGCTTGCCCACATGCGTCGCAAAACGCTGGGTGTAGCGCGAGTTGTTCGCCAGCCAGTCTAGGTGTTCTACATGCACACCGCCGCACCCAGAACAGTTGACGCGCCAACGCTCGTATTCCAGATAGATCCGCCAGCCTGCCAACGACAGGTCGCGGACCCGGCACACTTGCTTGTCATAGCGCCCCCGGCACCGTTGCCCACAGTAAGAGCACACAGCTGTTTTTTTCGCCTCTTGAGCTGGATGACGCGGGCGTATCGGTCACCGAATAGACCCTTCAATCCGGCACACCACGAAACCTGGCAGCGCAAACAGCGAGCGGATCGACTGGGAATTTTTCACTCGGTTAGCCTATCCTAAAAATGGACCACTTTTCAGCACCTGATGAAGTACTCGATACCTTTTCCACACAATGAGTTACACTGTTTTTCCGTCAGAACTTACCCACACGAATCCGCGTTAACCCAAACTTCTTGAGCCAATCGGAGGCTCTTCGTCCTTCGGCGTCGATCCGCTTCCATTCGGGCGAGTCCTTCTTGAGGCGGCCTTTTTCGATGTCCCGCGTGGGAACCGCCGCGAGCCTCGAAAGCGTTCTCACCCGCAGCGCGGCCTTGGGCAGCTGGCTCGCGACGTAGAGGCACCGCATCGTGCTGCCACTTGCGAACTGGTCCGTCACCTGCTTGAGAAAGCTGAAGAGCCTCTCCTTGTTCTCGTCCACGAAGAGCATGAGACCCGGGCCGAGCCCTCCCAACCCCTCGTCGAGGCGCGCGAACCCAATATCGAAGGTCTTGCCTTGCTGCAAGGCGAGATCGTCCATGTAGCTCGCCCAGTCGTCTCCTTCGGACGAGAGCACAGCTTTTTGCGGTCGCTTCGCTTGGGTTGAAGGTGTCGACGGAGACGAAGCTTCCCTGGACGGCGCCGGTTTGGACGCGATCGCCGGCTTCGAACGCGGCGGGTCGGAGGGAGGCGGCGCTGGTCTCGGCGCTGCGACCGCGGGCGAAGACTGCGCCAGTTTTGACGCCGGTCTCACCGCGGGGCTGGACTTGCGCGCTTCCTCCGCGATCCGCTGCTTCACTTCCGCAACCGAACGTACGACCGTTGGGTGCGCGTTCGGCGTGCTATCGGGGGCGCGTCCGGAGCCCGCGGCCGGAGCAGGCGGTTTGACCGTGGGGATCATTCCGGTGCGGGAACGTTCCTTCAGGCGCACCACCCATTGGTTCAGCTCCGAGAGTGCCGGCAGAGACCCCCCGAAGACAACTTCCATCGAAAAATCGGACGACAGCTCGACGCCCGCCTCCTGCAGCTCCTCTTCCATGTTGGCGGAAATGACGTAGTCGCCTCGAAGATGCATTTCCGACAGCGTGCGGAACACCGCCTTCGTCACTGGAAAATAGAAATCGTCGTCGGAGAGGCTATCGAGGATCTTGTATTTGAGCTCCGAGCCCGCGGTATTGATGGTGAGACAAAGCGCCTTGAGGATCGAGGTCTCGAGCGAGGGATCTGTCCCGCTTCCCGTGGAAATAAGAATGGCGTAACCTCCGGTTAAACAAAACGAAACCGCGCCTGGAAAGGCGAGGAGGAGGATTACGCCATGAAGAAGCCTACCACCATATCGAAGGAGTCTGTAAGCGAGTACCGGGAGTTCGTCCAACTTCGGCTGCGTAAGCGGATACTGGAGGCAATCGAGGTCGTGCTCGAGGAAGAAGTCGACCAAGCGCTGGGGTGTGGTAGCTACGAGCGTGCGGAAGACCGCCGTGGATATCGCAACGGAGCCGAAACCCGTCGCGTGACGACGTCGGTGGGAACTCGCGAGCTCCGGGTGCCACGAGCCCGCGTGCGAGACGAGGAAACGGGAGAAACGACAGAGTTCAGGAGCGAGCTGTTGCCCCGGTACGCGCGCCGGACTCGTGAGGTCGACGAGGCGATCTTGGGGACCTACTTGTCGGGCGCGAATAGCCGCCGGATCCGCAAAGCGCTGAAACCACTGCTCGGTGAGGAGCACCTATCGAAGAGCGCGGTGTCTCGCGTGGTTAGCCGGCTGAAGGAGCGCTTCGAGGAATGGCAGAACCGTGCTCTCAGCGAGTAGGTCTACGCGATCGTTTACCTGGACGGCTTCCACCTGAAAGTGCGGATGGCGAAACGTGTGATCAGCGTACCCGTACTGGTCGCGCTCGGGGTCGCGCCAGACGGGCAGAAACGTCTGTTGTCATTGCGTTTGGCGGTGAGCGAAGCCTCGACGCATTGGGGCTCCGTGCTGGAGGGACTCCAGGCTCGAGGACTCCGGGCTCCCAAGCTAGTGATCAGCGACGGCCACAAGGGGCTGACGAAAGCGCTGGAGAAGTGGCCGGGGTGCCGGTTGCAGCGATGTACCGAGCACAAGCGCGCCAACTTGCTCCAACATTGCCCGGCGCACGCACGCCGTGAGCTCCGGCGTGACTACAACCGGATCGTCTACGCCAAGAACGGGATCGATGCTCGCAAAGCCTATGACGAGCTCGTCGCCAAGTGGACGCCTCTCGCGCCGGCCGTCGTCCGAAGCCTAGAGGAGGCCGGTAATCAGCTGCTGACCTTCTACGAATTCCCTCGTGCCATGTGGAAATCGATTCGAACGACCAATGCTCTGGAGAATCTCAACCGCGAGTTTCGACGCCGGACGAAAACCCAAGCGTCGTTCTCCAGCGAGGAGTCCGCGGTCGCTTTGCTGTTTGGGCTTATCGCCTCTGGCCAGATTCAACTACGACGCATCGACGGCTACCAACGTCTGAGCGAGGTTCTCGAACACGCGGAGGTTGCCGCCTGATCTGATACCCTGATGACGGAGTGGAGGGCGCCGTTCTTTTTCCACGAACCTCGGGACACATCCCGAGCGAGCGCAGCTCTTGAACACCGATGGTACTGGTGGGCTCGGTATTGGAGGCCATGACGCTACCTTCCCCCGGCAGGGACAACTTCGAACCTGCTGTCAACATTCATGGAAAGTGGACTTTCACTTAATGTAGCAGGTCTGACCCGACATCGGCAAGCAAGCTGGCTTCCAAGAGAAAAGGTACGGTATAATTTTAGAGGCAAATCCTGCACAATCAACCGATAGCCATGGAGCTCCAAAAAAAGAGCGCGTTGAGCCTGGGCTCGGCCGCCTACGTCATCGATACCCAGTTGGCTGGTGATGCGTCTCCGTCCATCGAGACGAGAGTACTGGACGACAAGGGCTCGGTTATCTTTCAGACGGCTCAGGATATTTCGGCGCTCAAGCCGATATTCCAGAATACCCAGCAGGTCTTCGCGAAACTCGAGTCGCAGCATGAATCGGTAATGAGCGATCTGGAGCAGGGACGGCTGACCGGCAAGGCAATAGCACCTGCGGCCCAGGCTCCAGGAAGCACCGATAAAGAGACGGATGCACTCGCTCACGCGGTCTCGTTGTTCGCCAGTTCCAATCTGGTGAAAGCGACCTCGGCATTGAGGGCGGTTCTCGAGACCTATCCCAACTGTGGCGAGGCTCGCGAGCTACTCGAAGTTACGTACAAGTCTCAGTCGGGAGCACGCCTGCCCGTCGACCTCTCCTTGAGCTTGAAACGAGGCACCGAGGCCTTCGTCGGCGGCCGGCAGCGCGACGCGATCGAGTCGTGGAAGCAGTGTCTCATGGAGGAGCCCGGCAACCGACTCTTGCAGTTGCTGGTGCTCATGGCGACGACCTGGTCCCCGACCCGACGGCAGGGCTACGCCAACGAAGTGCTCGCTCCCGGGAGCTCGCTGATGGCAAACGCGCGCCCGGAAGAAGCGCAAGCGCTGCTCCTAGTAGAGCAAACGGTCGAGGGGCAGGCCGACCAGGGACCGATGAGCGCGCCCGGATCTCAATCGCCAGCGGATCTGGACGCAACCTCGTCCGGTCTCGAGTCGCTCGTGTCGCACGAGACGGATTTTCCGACGACGGTGCTCCCGGCACCCGGGCCCGAGATTGCCGCCGCAGCGAAGCAGGATTGGCCGGCGAACCCGGCATCCATCGATTCCGACGACGAAACCCAGACGCTCGACGCTCTGGTGAACGACGAGCCGCAAACGGAGGTCGTGATCGTGAACGAGCCCGAGCCGGCGCCGGCCAGCGCGGGCGCGCGCACGCCCGCCGCTCCAAAACCTCCCGCGACGGAGGAGCCAACGACCAAGCCGTTCACCGTCGAGGAAACCACGGCGGCATCGACGCCGCCGCGGCCCGTCAACGTACGACGGCCTCCCGGTCGTGCGCGCAGTCAACCTCCTCCCTGGGGGCTTTTCGGTGGCGCGGCGGGGGCAGTCGTTCTCGTCGCGGGCGTCGTTGTCTGGTTGATGTCGGGTGGTGTCAGCGTTCCGCCCGAGCGCATGGAGCAGGCTTCGAGCCTGGTGGGCACGGGCCAGTACGCCCAAGCCATCGCCGCCTATAGCGGAATTCTGGAAGAGTTCGGTGACCACGCCGACGTCCTCGTCGAACGGGGCCGCGCCAAGATCGCTTCCGGCGATGCCGACGGAGGTGTCAGCGACTTGAAACGCGCGCGGGAGCTCGATCCTGAGCAAGCCTCAATCGCCGAGGAGATTGGCGACGTTCTTTACTCGCGCGGCAACTTCACGGAAGCCATCGAAAGTTATGAGAGTGCCTTCGCTTCCGGTGCGGGCAGCGCCGAGGGCCGTTACCGCCTCTCGGTGAGTCTCGTTCAGCTCGAGCGAGGTGACGAAGCCCTCGAGCACGTTCGAGCCGCCATCAACAAAGATCCCCAGCACGGCGAAGCACAGTTTCTTTTTCGGCAGCTCTTGAACGAGAGGAATCGCTATGCGGAAGCGGAAGCCGCATTTCGAACTGCCGAGCCGCTCGTCGAAGCGGGTGGCGATTTCGTGGCTCAGCTCGGAATCGCGCTCCTGGAGCAGGAGAAGCTCGACGAGGCCGAGGAAGTGGCGCGTAACTTCATCCGCGCCTATTCATCGGACTCTCGCGCCCGCACGTTGCTAGGCGAAGCCTACCTACACAGGAAGCAGTACGAGCCGGCGCGGGCGCAACTCATTCAAGCGCTTCGGATTGATCCTCGCGATTCAAGAGCTCAGCTAGCCCTCGGACGCACATGGCTCGCCATCGGCAAGGCGCGGGAAGACCTGCAGGAGCTCGGCAAGGCACGGCAAGTTCTCACCCGCGCGCAAGGAGTCCACGAAGGCAAGCGCCTGTTGGCTCTGGGACAGGTCTCACTGGCCGAAGGTGACCTCGATGCCGCCGAGCGCGTACTCGCCCAAGCGCTGGACAACGGCGCGCCCGAGCTTCCCGTCCATCTCTCGATAGCGGAGGCCAGGACCCGAGGCTCCGATCTCGTCGGCACCGCCGAACAGATGCAGCGAGCTTCGGGCTACTCGCCGGAAGACCCGGCGATCTCCCTGTCGCTCGCGATTCTTTACTCTCAGCTCCAAGAGCCAGTGCGGGCCGCTGAGCAGTTCTTGAAAACGATCCAGGGCGTGGGTTTGGTCGCGCCCCCGGGCGCGGATGCCGGACCGGTCGTGCTCCCCACGCCCTACGTCCCGCTTCCAGACCGCTTCAACCTGGACCGGACGATTCGGGACGCCTATCAAGCCATCCTGGAGGACAGCGCGGAGGATCCCACCGCGACCGAGCTCCAGATGCTAGCGGAGTCGACGACTTTCGTCCTTGGCTGAACGACGCCTAGCGTGGCAAATCCCCCGCTCACTCGCCCGAACGAAGTCGGCTAGCCGTTCGGCGAAGGCGTTGCCCATCGAGCCGATCTCGGCGGCCGCCTCGCGAAGCGGAAGCTTCGCTCGATAGAGCGATCGAAATGCCCTCTTCAAGACGCGGACGTCCTCATCCGTCGCCTCGGCACGTCGCAAGCCGACCACGTTCACTCCGACCGCTCTCGCGGGCACTCCGTCGACGATGAAATAGGGCGGCACGTCCAGGTTTACTTTCGAGCCACCACCGATCATCGCCAAATCCCCGATGCGAGAAAACTGGTGGATCACGACTCCGCCCGAAACGAACGCGCGACGACCGACATGGATGTGGCCAGCCAGTGCCGCATAGCTCGCGATGACCGCCTCGTCGCCGATATCGCAATCATGAGCGACGTGACCGTAGGCCATGATGAAACAACGCCGGCCGACTCGCGTCACACCCTGCTCGACGGCACTTCGATGAACGGTTGAGAACTCTCGTATGACCGAGTCATTCCCGATGCTCGCAAAACTCGGCGACCCGTCGAAGTTCAAGTCCTGGGGCTCGCCCCCGAGCACCGTACCCTCGTGCACTTGCACTCTCTCGCCGAGCTGTGCGCCGGAATTGAGAACCACGTGCGCGCCAATGCGCGTGCCGCGCCCGGATCGACGATGGCGGTTGAGTGAATTGGCACGGAGCAGGCAGGGCTAGGCCCGCGAAGCGCCAAGGTAGTGATTCGCCACCGCCTCGATCTCCGCGTCATCGAGGACGTGATTGGAGGTCTTCGCCTTGCGCAAGATTGCCTCCACGAGCTCGTCGTCTAAAGGAAGGCCCCTCTCTCGCAGCCAGTACTGAACGTTCGACAGGCCGCTCATCGGGCCAACCTCGATACGCTGGGTTCGACCGAATTCCGCCGCCGGCACCCCCGAGTAGACCCGATCCGCCAACCAGAGGTCGTGCTTGTCAAGAGCCTTGATGACCGCCGCGGCGTGTACACCCGTGCCGGTCCGAAAGGCATCCTCTCCAACCACGGGATAGTTCGCCGGGATGGGCACGCCGACCGCCTCCGAGACCAATCGACAGTAATCGGCGAGGCGGCTCAGATCGTTGTCGAGACGACCGGCGAGCTTCAGATTCACCAACAGGATATCCATCGGTGTGTTTCCACAACGCTCGCCGATGCCGAGAGCGCAGGCATGGACGCGGTCTACTCCCGCATCGATTGCCGCCAGGCTGTTCGGGATCGAAAGCCCTCTATCGCGATGACCGTGCCAGTCGATTTTGACCTCCTCACCCGTATCGGCCACCACTTCCTTCATGAAGCCGATCAGAGCATTGACGCCATCGGGAGTCGCGTACCCCACGGTATCCGTCACGACGACTCTCCGCGCGCCGCACTCGATGGCCGTCGTATAGAGCTTCCGAATCGTCTCGGGCCGCGCGCGCGTCGTGTCCTCGGTCACGTACATATTCGGCAGGCCGTTCTCTACGCTGAAGCGTACCGCTTCCTCGGTGTGCTTCACGAGCCGCTCGAGCTCCCAGTTCTCGGCGTACTGGCGGATGGGGCTCGAACCGATGAACGTGGCCGCCTCGATGGCAATTCCCGCCTTCTGTGAGATCTCGACGATGGGCTCGATATCCGCTTTGAGCGTTCGCGCCGCACAGTTGGGCTGGATTTTCATCCGCTGGTCGACAATCGCGCGAGCGAGCCGAAGAACCTGCTTCTGCACGTGGGGCCCGGCTCCGGGCAGACCGATATTGGCCGCATGTATCCCGACGGCTTCCATCAAGTGAAGAATCTCTATCTTCTTTTCTATGGGGGGCGAGATCACCGAGGGGCTCTGCAGACCGTCCCGTAGCGTTTCATCGTCGAGCTCGATCGACTTGCGCGGAGCACGGTCCGTTGCCTCGGAAGCACGGTTCCAATCGTAGATCAGCTCCGTCTCCCTACTAGGCTTGCTAGACACTTGGTGCCTCCTCAATCGGTCGACAGGTCGCGCAAGAGCTTCTCGAGCCCGTACTCCGTGAGCTCACGGGCGCGATCCTCGCCGATGAGCTGATGCATCCAGCCGACGGGCCTGTGCAGCCCCGAAGCCTTACTGTCGAACACAATATAGACGTCCCAAGCCATTGTCGCTCGAAGGCCGAGAATTGGCGAGAGTGCCTCGCCAAGCTTCCCGGCGGAGTCCCAGTAGTGGCGAGCTCGCCGATCCCGAACCATCGTCCGAGCGTGATGGGTCTCTTCGTAATAGTCTCCGCGGACGACGGGAAGCCAGACGATGAAAGCGTCGATGGGCTGCCCCTCTAGTCTTTCGAGAACGCGCTGCACCACACGGGCGCCCGATTGGCACTTGGGTCACGTCGGAGACAGGAGCACCACCAGTCGGACTCGTCCATCACTACCCTCGAAATCAGAGAGAAACGGTTGGTGATCGTCACTCAGCTTCTCGACGGAAGAAGAGGCCGTTGCCAGCAACGAGAGCGTTGTGATGGCGGTAGCAAGATAACGCATTCCCTCTCACTAACTTACACGATAAGGGAAATCACCCACCAGTTTCAGAAAACCGTGCTACCGGCCGCTTCGCGTGGGGCGGGCCGCGGTTTTGCCCGCCGCACGCAGCACGAGAGCCGCGGGAGAGATTCTCTCGACTGCGATTTCGACGGTGCCCCGCGAGCCCGACTCGATCGCAGAGGGAAAGCTTTCCGCATCGTCCAGGGAGAGCTCGACATGCACCGTTCCACTCTTCGTGTCCGTTCGCACCCGCTGAACTTTCGCTCTCAGGGTTCCATATTGAACCCACGAGAAGACGGCGAGCCGCAGCGTCGCGCTCTGGCCCGGACGAATACGTCCGAGACTCCGCTCGATGGGGAACTCCGCGGTGACCCGCTGCCCGTCCACCACTTGGGCGGCCTCCGATACCTCGTAGAGCGTCAGCTCCGACAAAAAGAACCAAGAGGCCCAGACGAGAAGGAGGCAGATAACAATGGCGATCCCGAGAACTGTTGGGCGGAAGTGATCCCTATCGAGGGATCGCATCGTTCGGGAGAAACTAGCGGGCACGGCCCGCAATTCTATCAGGCGCGGGGGGCTTACACCGGAGTGAGCAGGGGCGTTTCGTGGGTCAAGGCCAAGAGCTCCATATAGAGGCTTTCCATCGACTCCGGGCGATCCTCCTTACTCTTCGCGAGCATTCGCTGTAGCAGGTCCTCGATCGCGGGTGAGATGCGGACGAGCGGATTGATCTCCGATATCGGCTTCGGGATCTCCGTCAGATGCTTGGCAAGGAAAGCCTTGGAGCTCTTCGCCTCAAAGGCTTTGCTTCCGCTCAGGAGCTCGTAGAAGGTGATGCCGAGCGAGTAGATATCCGTCCGACCGTCCACCGATTCGGCGGGCTCGTCTCCGACTGGCGCGCAGATCTGCTCGGGAGCAACGTATTCCGCTTTGCCGACGAGTTTCATCGTGCCCGTGATCTTACCGCCACCGCTCACGAAGTTCTTCGCGATTCCGAAATCGATTATCTTGGCGGTCTCGTGGTCGTTTTCACGCACTATCAAGATGTTGTCCGGAGAGACGTCGCGGTGGACCACGTCGAGCTTGTGAGCCTCCGCGAGCCCAAGCGCCACTTGCTGGATGATACGGATAGCCTCGCCGGTGGGAATCCAGCTCGTTCGCCTTAGACGCCGCCGAAGGCTCTCCCCCTCCAGATATTCCATGACGAGAAAGAAGAGCTCGCTGCCCACGGTGCCGAACTCATAGAGCATCGCGAGGTGCTTGCTCCTGAGCTGAACCATGATCTGCGCCTCCCGGCGGAAGCGGGCGATGCACTCCTGGCGCTCGCGAAGCTCGGGGCGGAGGAATTTGATGGCCCTGATCTCGTCGAGGAGCACGTGCCGAGCCTTGTAGACTTTGGCCATCCCACCCTTTCCGATGAGGTCCAGGATGAGATACTCCCGAAGCCGCTTGCCTACAAGCGGGTCGGCCTTCACTCCGTTCGTGGGCTCGTTGTCCATTACATTAGATCTCTACACGACCGGTGCAATTTCCGTTCCGCCCCAACGAGCCAGGAAAACGACCGCAAGAGTTTGTCGATACTCAAGTTAACACCTGCCTACCGTAACGCCCGGATTGCGCAGTTTCGTAGCCGTTCCCCTACGCCCTGGGGGCTTTTTCCCGTCGTTTCTCCACGCTTGGCAGGCGCGTTGACGTCAATGAGGCGTCTCTGTATGCTGAGCCTCCGGCACGGTAGAACACCGTCCAAGATCAGCAAGGAGCAATCGCCGTCGATGACCGGAACGGACAACCAGGGGTTTGCGAAGAAATCGCTTCTCGACTATACCGCCTCACAACGCAAGAGCTTCGAAAAGACTCTCCGAGAGCTCGTCGAGGTCCCGAGCGTGTCGGCCGATCCCCAGCGGCAAACCGACGTCTCGTCGATCGTCTCTCAAGCGGCCGAGCTCATTCGTCGCATGGGTGGCGAGCCCAAGGTGCTCGATACCGGCGGACACGCCATGCTCCACGGACGCTTCGACCAGGATCCCGATCTCCCGACCGTGACCGTCTACAATCACCTCGACGTCCAGCCTGCCGAGAAGTCGGACGGATGGAAGACGGAGCCGTTTCGATTTACCGTCGAGGGTGACCGCTACTGGGGACACGGCACCACTGACGACAAAGGTCCGGCCCTGACCGCTCTGTGGGGCGCGAAGTACGCGCTGGCCCACGGAGCCCGCGTCAATATCCACTTGCTCTGGGAAGCCGAAGAGGAGATCGGTAGCCCCCACTTCGAAACGACCATCCGCAGGGAAAAGAACCAGCTCGCGACGGACTCGGTCGTCGTTTCGGATACGGTCTGGGTGTCACGGTCGCGGCCGGCCTGCCCTGCCGGCTTGCGCGGACTGCAAGGGTTCCGTTTCTACCTCGAGACCGGCGCCACGGATCAGCACTCTGGCACGTCGGGCGGCGCGGCCCGCAACCCCATCGCCGAGCTCTGTCAGCTCATCTCGGAGTGCTTTGACGCCAAGACCGGAGACGTCAAAATTCCTGGCTTCTATGACGACGTGGTTCCGCCCACGAGGGCCGAGATCGCCGATCTCAAGAAGTCCGGCTTCAACACCCAAACGTTCAAGAAAGACCACGAGTTCAAGTCGCTTCGCGTCACCGATCCGGTAAAGGTCATGAAGCGCATCTGGTGCATGCCGACCTTCGAAGTGCACGGCATCGCCGGCGGCTACCAGGGCCCGGGCGTCAAGACCATCGTGCCCCCTCGCGCGACGGCGATCGTCTCCTGCCGGCTGGTGCCGAATATGGACGATAAGAAAATCGTCAAGCTCGTAAAGGGGTTCGTGAAGGAGTCCAACCCCGACGTCAAAGTCAAAGCCCAGCACGGCCTCCCCGCCTACCAGGGACACACCGAAGGGCCCCATCCCGATGCCATCCGGGCCTCGATGCACTTCGCCTTCGGAAAGACTCCTGTATTCGTGCGCGAGGGCGGCTCCATCGGCGCCGTAGTGTCGATGGAGAAAGTTCTGAAAGCCCCGGTCTTCTTTCTGGGCTTGTCGCTACCCGAGCACGGCTACCACGCGCCCAACGAGAACTACGACTGGCAACAGGCCGAGGGCGGCATGATGGCTTTCGCCGACTACTTCCGCCGCGTCGGCGAAATGGAACGCTAAGACACGTCCCGCAAGTACCACAACAACAGCAATCATACTGCCGGCGAGGAAGCGACGGGCCACGTCCGACTTCACCCGGCAATTAGGCGCCGAGAACTGAGGACGCCGGCAATCGAACGGGTGGTGGGAGGCGTCCGACAGCTGCACGTGGAGTTAAAGTGACCCCCGGCAAAGCCGGGGGCCTATTCATAAGAGCCCCTCGAAGGGGCTGTTCATGAGCCCCCTAAAGGGGTCGATCTTGCTCCCCAACTACGAGCCCGACCAGTCCATATTCAGCTGGTCCAGACGTTGGTCCTCCTGCTCTTGGTCACGAATGTACTTGCGGACCATCTCTTCGTCCAAGCCTACGGTCGACACGAAGTAACCGCGTGCCCAGAAGCTTTCGCCGGTGAAGTTGCGTCTGCGTCCGCGGAAGTTCCGTGCCACCGAGATCGCACTCTTGCCTTTGATGAACCCCACCACGTTCAACACCGCAAACTTCGGTGGGATGCTGATGCACATGTGGACGTGGTCCGACATCAAGTGGCCCTCCAGAATCCGGGCCTCTTTTTGTTTCGCCAGCTCGTGGAGAATCTTTCCCAGATGCGTTCTGATTGCACCATACATCTTCTTCCTTCGGTACTTCGGGATGAACACAACGTGATATTTGCAGTCCCATCGTGTGTGGGATAGGCTCTTGTATTCTGGGTTAACGCGGATTCGTGTGGGTAAGTTCTGACGGAAAAACAGTGTAACTCATTGTGTGGAAAAGGTATCGAGTACTTCATCAGGTGCTGAAAAGTGGTCCATTTTTAGGATAGGCTAACCGAGTGAAAAATTCCCAGTCGATCCGCTCGCTGTTTGCGCTGCCAGGTTTCGTGGTTGGTGCCGGATTGAAGGGTCTATTCGGTGACCGATACGCCCGCGTCATCCAGCTCAAGAGGCGAAAAAAACAGCTGTGTGCTCTTACTGTGGGCAACGGTGCCGGGGGCGCTATGACAAGCAAGTGTGCCGGGTCCGCGACCTGTCGTTGGCAGGCTGGCGGATCTATCTGGAATACGAGCGTTGGCGCGTCAACTGTTCTGGGTGCGGCGGTGTGCATGTAGAACACCTAGACTGGCTGGCGAACAACTCGCGCTACACCCAGCGTTTTGCGACGCATGTGGGCAAGCTGTGCCGGGATATGCCGAACAAGGCGGTGGCCGAGATGGAACGTCTGCACCACGGTACGGTGAAGGCTCTGGATACGCTCTACATGCAAGAGCAGGTCGACCGGGCGGGGCTACCGGCGCCTCGGGCCATCGGTGTCGATGAGATCTCCATCCGCAAGGGACATAACTATCGCGTCATTGTCAGCGACCTGGAGCGGGCGCGTCCCATCTGGGTGGGCGGTGAGGGTCGCAAAGAAACTGACATCGATTTGTTCTTCAAGGCGTTGGGCGGAAAGAAAAGCGCCCGTATCAAGCTGGCCGCCATGGATATGTGGAAGCCCTTCCGGAACTCGGCGATTCACAACGCGCCTAATGCGCGGATCATCTTCGACAAGTTTCATATCATGCGTCATCTGTCAAAGGCCCTCGATGAGGTCCGGCGCGGTGAGTACAAACGCCTCAGCGGCAAGGACCGGTCGTACATCAAGGGGCAGCGTTACACTTTGCTTTCCCGGCGGGAGAACCTGAGCCTAGACGGTCGCCGCGCACTCAAAAAGTTGCTCCAGGCCAACCGGCGCCTGAACACCGCCTTTATTTTGAAGGAGGCCTTCGGGCAACTCTGGGATTACCGCACCGAACGCGGCGCTCGCGCCTTTTTCACTCGTTGGAAAGACAGCCTCAAATGGCAACGCCTGCATCCGTACCAGAAGTTCGCCGGTATGATTGAGTCCCATTGGGATGGTATCGCCTCCTACTGTCATCCGGAGAACAAAGTCAGTCTCGGCCTAGTTGAAGGGGTCAACAACAAAATCCGTGTGCTGCAACGACGCGCCTACGGCTATCGCGACGAGGAATATCTCAAGCTGAAGATCGTGGCGGCTTTCCTTCCGCCATTACCCAGAAATGCAGTTTTCAACCCACACGAATCCGCGTAGACCCTGTATTCTTTCACCTTGGTAGTCCTCCTTGTTTGGAAGTTCGCGCTTTCCAAGGAGGACTTTCTTTCCTACTTCCTTACACGGTCAAACCTCTGGGAGTCACCCCGGCAGAGCCGGGGGTTTACCTCAATGAATTAGCTCGCATTGGTCGAGATCGAGGACAGGGACAGGGAGTGCTAACGTTGGTTGCATCTTCGTGAAGGGACGGCACTATGGGGAGCATTCGAGACTCAAGATCCCGATGGCATCGACCTCGCGGCCCAGAACAATCCGAGGTGCCCATCGCCACTCTTCCGCGGCGTCGATGGCGGCGTCCGTGCATCCGTGCGGAACCGAACGCATTGCCTGGAGAACCAAGGTCGATCCATCGCGGCGTACGAGTGCTTGGAGCTGCACTACGCCAGACGCTCCGCGCTCCCTTGCACTTTCTGGGAAGAGGACGTTTCTTTTGGAGATTAACTTAGGGTCATGGTTCAGGGGTGAGCTTTGAGGATGCCCGGCTACCTCAGCGCCGCCCCCGAACATCAGGACGAAAGGAACTGTGCGCCCCTCGTCCTCAGTGCGATCGGGCTTCATCGTTAAAGTCCCGTGAACCTCTGCGACCCCTTCTGGGAACACTTCCACAGACTCAATGTCCACCGAAGACACGCGGTCCAAGCGGAGTCGCTGAAGCGCATAGTCGGTCGCCTCTTCCGGGGTCGTCATGCGCCGTTGAAGCGGCTGCGTCGTCGCAAGCGCCGCTGTTGGAACCGATGCAGCGGCGCCAAGCACAAGCGTGGCGACCATGGCTGCAGTCTTCACCAGCTTTTGAGACACGATCTATTCTCCGATCCTATCCTCAGGAGTCCATAGCGAGAAACTAGACGCCTTGGATGACTTTCTAACGAGCCTGTAGAAAAACCCTCAAAATGCGATCTTTTTCGCACAAGAACAAGACGCATTTGTTGGAGGGCTCGTCGTAGCATGCCACTGTGAGAGCCTCACGAGTCATACACCGCGTTTTTCGGCTCGTGGCCGACGTTTTCGTCCAATTTCTTCTGCGACGCTCTTTAACGACTAGAGATTTTTCGCAACCTCCCCAAAAGGGTTTTCCTACAGCCTCAACGTAACACGTCAGCTGCGGACGCCGGCAAATGAGGAAACGGTGGTGGCGTCCGACGGCTGCGCGGGGTGTTATGCCGCTCAGCGTTGTTGCCTCAGGGGCTTACTACAACTCGGCCCGAAGCCCTTCGCTCCTCAACCGCTTCGTGAGCTTCCGCGATCGACTCTAACGGAAAAAGCGCTTGAACCTGGAAGCCTGGCCACTCTCACTCTAGTGTTTCGTTCAGAGCGCGTGCCGCAGCCATCTTGGCCGCGGCGGTAAAGTCATCGCTCCCAAGGAAGAACAGGCGAACATTCTTAAACACGAGCGGCCAGAAGGGGATCGCTGGTGTCGGGTCCCCCGTGGCGTAAGTAGCAATCGAGCCCCCAGTCCCAGCAACCATTCGTCCACCGCTATGTTCGGGTGGAAGGCGACCTCAACAATGTGATCGATTCGGTCGGGTGCGTGAGTAAGGACGCGTTCCACGATTTCGTCGGCAGAGAGGCCACCTGTAACGACCACCTGGTGAGCGCCCGCCCGCTGTGCGGTTGCCACATCGCGTTCGGAGCGCACCGATGTGATCACATGCGCTCCCCTCTGTGCCAACATCCTTGAGACAATCCGCTCCTTGAAATTAGTGTCGAGGGCGGAGGAGGATCATAGATGAGTACGTTGATTGAGAGAATGACGTCGGCGGGGTCGGAAGGAGCCCGTAGGGCGACTGGAGATCTCGCCGACCGTGGTGCTGCGGCGGGGGTCCGCGATCCCTAAGTGAGTGAGAAAGCGAAGCGCCGACGTTTCAGCGCTGAATACAAGCTGCGGATCGTTCGCGAGGCGGACGCCTGCAAGGGTGACGGTGATGTGGCGGCGCTTCTACGTCGCGAGGGACTGTACTCGTCGCATCTATCGAGTTGGCGTCGGCAACGGGACGAGATCGCCAAGGCGGGATTGACGTCGAGAAAGCGAGGTCGGAAGGCGAAGGCAGAGGCTCCACGGATCAAGGAGCTCGAGCGCGAGAACGCCCGACTCCAGCGCCGGCTGGCTCGGGTGGAAACGATGCTAGAGATCCAAAAAAAAGCCTCCGAGCTCCTGGGGATCCCCCTGAACCCGATCGACGACGACGAGAACGATTGATCGTGGCGGCCGAGGAGCTGGCGGGTCGGATTGGACAAACGGCGGAAGCTTGCGAGGCGCTGGGCGTGTCTCGTTCCACGTTGTATCGTCGACGCCGACCGGTGGCGTCCAAGCCGAAGCGCCGTCCTCGGCCGCAGCGAGCCCTCGACACGACCGAGCGCGAGAGGGTCCTCAGTGCATTGCATTGCGAACGGTTCGTCGACAAGGCGCCGGCCCAGGTGTGGGCCACGCTTCTGGACGAGGGAATCTACCACTGTTCGATCCGCACGATGTACCGGATTCTGTCGGAGCACGGAGAGGTGCGTGAGCGCCGGAACCAGCTGCGGCATCCGAACTATCAGAAGCCGGAGCTCGTGGCGGAAGCGCCGAACCAGGTTTGGTCGTGGGACATAACGAAGCTGCGCGGCCCGGTCAAGTGGACCTACTTTTACCTCTACGTGATTCTCGACATCTTCTCCCGGTACGTGACCGGGTGGATGTTGGCTCGGCGAGAAAGCGCCGAGCTCGCCCGTCGTCTCATCAGCGAGAGCTGCCTCAAGCAGAACATCGAAGCCGACCAGCTCACCATCCACGCAGACCGCGGCAGCTCGATGCGAAGCAAGTCCGTCGCCTTGCTCCTGGCCGACCTCGGCATAACCAAGACGCACTCGCGGCCGTACGTCTCGAACGATAATCCCTACTCCGAGTCCCAGTTCAAGACGATGAAGTATTGCCCTGAATTCCCAAGCCGCTTTGGCTGTCTGGAAGACGGCCGCCTGTTCTGCGGCGGTTTCTTCGACTACTACAACAACGCGCACCGGCACTCGGGACTGGGGCTCATGACGCCGGCCGCCGTTCACTACGGTCGCGCCGACGAGCTCAACGCCGCCCGGCGCCAGGTCCTTCTCGAAGCTCATCGGGCTCACCCCGAGCGCTTCGTGCACGGAACACCTCAACCTCCGGTTTTGCCTCGTCAGGTCTGGATCAACCCGCCGCCCGAGAAAACGACGCCACAGGAGGCCCTAGGAGCCACTTTCTCGGGGCGCCCCATACCTGAGCTACCCCCGGATTCAAGCTATCCGGACGCGATCGCGTCGGAACCCAATCGCGACCGCACCGCGCTCACGCCCCGTCCTTCACTGATCGAGGCTCACTAAATGCAGCCTGCGGGTGTCTCAAAGTCGTTGACACGTTCCGCTCCTGCGTGTCGGGCGAGTCCGATGGCGCACTGCCCAACGGCCCCAGCTCCACCCTGCACAAGAACGGCCTGCCCGTGCACCGAGCCCGACACACGTACAGCGCGATGCGCAGTGATGCCCGGGATTCCCAAGCACGCCCCCTGCTCGAACGAGACGCCATCCGGCAGGGAGATCGCCTGTTCAGCTGGGACCACGACATACTCGGCTGCGGTCCCAAACGGACGGTAACTCTGTGCACCGAAGCACCACACGCGCTCGCCTATGCGCGACGACGACACCTGGTCGCCGACCGCCTCGATCACGCCAGCCCCGTCGCTATGAGGAATGACACGCGGAAAAGGCATTCCCACACCGAACGTGTCCTGGCGCTTCTTCACGTCACCAGGATTGACACCGGAGGCAGCAACGTTGATGCGAACCTCGGACGGAGGGCCCTGCTGTTCGTACCAAGCAGCCTTCATGATCGTTTCCGAATCACCTTTGGTGGAAGTCGGCATAACGTCACCGCTGAGCTGCGGCCCGGCGACGCAAGCCCGAGCATTCTAGATTTTTTCTTGAGATCAGGCAGGCGGTCCGCCGGGCCGTCTGCTCCAGTGGAAGGTTAGGGAGCACTACCGTGGCGCCAGAGGCTGTTCAGGTTCTTTGGCGGCACACCACATCACACCAATCATCGAAACGAACCGGGACGAGCAATGGCGACGGCCTACTCCGGGCGCGTACAGCGCGCGACGACTCGGTTCTGCCAGTCTCGCATCGTCTCCTCAGCATACTGGCGGTACTCCGGGCTGCCCTTTCCGCCAACCCAAGTCATCGAAAACACGAACTCACGTTCACCGTCCTCGTTTATCTCTTCGTCGATTGTGACTGCCGGAACCGACTCGGGGATCTCAAGATCGTCGGGGATTAGCAGCACGGCATAGACCACCCCGGCATCGGATACCCCAGCCTCCTGGACCTCCTCAGCGGAGCGAAGGACCTGGATCACGCAAGACTCGGGAAGTGATGCTGGGACCTTCCTCGACACCGAGATGTAATTAATTGGATCACATCCACCCGAAGCCAGCACGATCCAAGACACGAGCGCACCCATTCGCATCATCGCCACAACCGCGGGGAGATACTTTCTGCAACACGACCGCGCGTGCGGCCTTCTCCCGCCGATGTCATGTCTACCCTAACGCCCCACGTCAGCTGCGGACGCCGACCCTTGAGAGGGTAGCATGTATCGGCGTCCGACAGCTGCACGTGATGTTGTACAGCCCTACGTCCGGAAGAATCCAAAGCTACGACCTACGGAAGTTGAATCCGTGGGTTGGAGGCCCACGCGACGGTTGGACTAGAGCCGGTTGAGAAGGGACCTTAAGAGCGTCAGAATCATTTCTTGGGAGGAAAGATCCCACGACGCCACAGTGATGGGTTCAACGGACGAGCTCTTGCGGGCCGCTAGTCGCCTTATCACTCCAAGGATCACAGGCCGCTTACCCTGGCAGCTTCTCGAGCATTTCGATCAGTCCTTTCTGCAGGGCGTCTCGACATTCGACAAGGCGCGTTCGGAGTTCGCGTAGTTCAGTCAAGGAGAACGCGTCGCGTCCTTTCGGCACAGATTCGGGTCGCCAATCAAGGTAGAAGAGCGGCTCCAGTTCTACCGGATCTCTGCATTCAACCCGAAACGCAATCCACGGTGCGCGGAAATGAACGACGTCGTGTCGTAGGCGGCGTAACTTCTCTGCCCATCCTTTTCTGGTGAGACCGTCCAGATGGTCGTAGGAGTCCGGCTTGTTGACCGTGCTATCGAAGTAGAGTTTTTGGAACTCTCGATAGAACGTGGCGAGGTTCTCGAAGAGCGCCCGATCCTCCGCAACTAGGTGCGTCACACTCGATGCAGTCCGGGCTACGGAACGTGTCAACGACTTTGAGACACCCGCAGGCTGCATTTAGTGAGCCTCGATCAGTGAAGGACGGGGCGTGAGCGCGGTGCGGTCGCGATTGGGTTCCGACGCGATCGCGTCCGGATAGCTTGAATCCGGGGGTAGCTCAGGTATGGGGCGCCCCGAGAAAGTGGCTCCTAGGGCCTCCTGTGGCGTCGTTTTCTCGGGCGGCGGGTTGATCCAGACCTGACGAGGCAAAACCGGAGGTTGAGGTGTTCCGTGCACGAAGCGCTCGGGGTGAGCCCGATGAGCTTCGAGAAGGACCTGGCGCCGGGCGGCGTTGAGCTCGTCGGCGCGACCGTAGTGAACGGCGGCCGGCGTCATGAGCCCCAGTCCCGAGTGCCGGTGCGCGTTGTTGTAGTAGTCGAAGAAACCGCCGCAGAACAGGCGGCCGTCTTCCAGACAGCCAAAGCGGCTTGGGAATTCAGGGCAATACTTCATCGTCTTGAACTGGGACTCGGAGTAGGGATTATCGTTCGAGACGTACGGCCGCGAGTGCGTCTTGGTTATGCCGAGGTCGGCCAGGAGCAAGGCGACGGACTTGCTTCGCATCGAGCTGCCGCGGTCTGCGTGGATGGTGAGCTGGTCGGCTTCGATGTTCTGCTTGAGGCAGCTCTCGCTGATGAGACGACGGGCGAGCTCGGCGCTTTCTCGCCGAGCCAACATCCACCCGGTCACGTACCGGGAGAAGATGTCGAGAATCACGTAGAGGTAAAAGTAGGTCCACTTGACCGGGCCGCGCAGCTTCGTTATGTCCCACGACCAAACCTGGTTCGGCGCTTCCGCCACGAGCTCCGGCTTCTGATAGTTCGGATGCCGCAGCTGGTTCCGGCGCTCACGCACCTCTCCGTGCTCCGACAGAATCCGGTACATCGTGCGGATCGAACAGTGGTAGATTCCCTCGTCCAGAAGCGTGGCCCACACCTGGGCCGGCGCCTTGTCGACGAACCGTTCGCAATGCAATGCACTGAGGACCCTCTCGCGCTCGGTCGTGTCGAGGGCTCGCTGCGGCCGAGGACGGCGCTTCGGCTTGGACGTCACCGGTCGGCGTCGACGATACAACGTGGAACGAGACACGCCCAGCGCCTCGCAAGCTTCCGCCGTTTGTCCAATCCGACCCGCCAGCTCCTCGGCCGCCACGATCAATCGTTCTCGTCGTCGTCGATCGGGTTCAGGGGGATCCCCAGGAGCTCGGAGGCTTTTTTTTGGATCTCTAGCATCGTTTCCACCCGAGCCAGCCGGCGCTGGAGTCGGGCGTTCTCGCGCTCGAGCTCCTTGATCCGTGGAGCCTCTGCCTTCGCCTTCCGACCTCGCTTTCTCGACGTCAATCCCGCCTTGGCGATCTCGTCCCGTTGCCGACGCCAACTCGATAGATGCGACGAGTACAGTCCCTCGCGACGTAGAAGCGCCGCCACATCACCGTCACCCTTGCAGGCGTCCGCCTCGCGAACGATCCGCAGCTTGTATTCAGCGCTGAAACGTCGGCGCTTCGCTTTCTCACTCACTTCGGGATCGCGGACCCCCGCCGCAGCACCACGGTCGGCGAGATCTCCAGTCGCCCTACGGGCTCCTTCCGACCCCGCCGACGTCATTCTCTCAATCAACGTACTCATCTATGATCCTCCTCCGCCCTCGACACTAATTTCAAGGAGCGGATTGTCTCAAGGATGTTGGCACAGAGGGCTAGCCCAACCGTAGCGCCGGGGCCGAAGTTGAAGGTCTGAGCTTCTATGTTGCGTTCAATATCTTCCGAGTCAGCGATCCGCTGCCCCAGGCCGTTCACGTCGTCAATGAGTTGCTTCTCGATACCCGGGAGAGCGGCTGAGCGCGTCTCGATCGCGAACGCGAGGTCGGATAGCTCAGAGTCCCTCCATTGTGCATCCTTGCTTACCAGCGAGCTTTTCTTTTGAATCGCGGTTCTGATCGGGAGCGCCCAACCAATGCTAGCGTAGTATGACGCGTGAATCACCGAGGGCGTCATGCTAGGCCTCTGCTGGCCCTTCGCGTCCCGGACGATGTCCCCGCACCTGGAACTGCCTGCGGAGTGGCTGGGAACATATATCTGGCTGCGATAAACATCGCTCCCGAATCAGAACGGAGTCGCCCCATGATTGCTCGGGTGTTATCACGGGCTCGCTACGCTGGCAACCTCGCGGTGCGCTCGCGCGAAGGTGGCAACTTGGTGGCTAGATGTATACGGGAAGAGCATAGGATATCGGTTCGGGCTCTGCTAAAAACACAATCGGCGAGCGAGGGACCGAGCCATCAACGCGACACGAGTCAACGGATTGCAGGTGAGGCGCGGATACCGATATCCAAATGCGAGCGGGGGCCGCTCGATAACTCGATAAACGTAGCGACTGAGAACCCCGAGAGGTCAGCTTGGAGATCCGGAACGGAGACCGAGAGCGTCTTCGGCGTCGTCATGCCATGACACGACTCGCACGTTGATTCCGCGCTACAACCTATGACGTTTCGATTCGACCGCCGGCAGCGGAGTCTTTTTCCTCGGAAAGCTCGTCAGGAAGAACTCTTTTACTCAACTCCCTGGTGGGGAGCCACTCCTACCCCGATGCGGGACCTCGTCCCCGTGGCACACGTGTGCCACGGGGCTGACCTTTCGTATCTAGCTTGCCTTCAAGATGTCCGCGACGGCGCTTGGCTCGCCCCTCCCGATCGCGCGCGAGCTTGGCATCGCACCACGCGCTGATGGCATCCCCATAGTCCGCGTACTTCGGAGAGGTCTTCGGCGTCGGTGGGCCATCAAAGATGGCGGCGACGTTTTCTTCTCTCCAGGCTTCCTCGACTTTCTCGACTGGCTCGGCCACCTCGAGCCGCTCTTCCGATGGAGCCGCGGGCTCCGGATCTCGCTCTTTCTCCGTCACCAGCGTCGGCCGTACAAACTTCAAGTCGACCCCCATGCGCCCCGACAGCGAGCATACGCCTCGGTGGATGAGGTCATGGTGAACACGGCAAAGCGTGACGAGATCTCGAGCTCATGCCCACCGCCCCGGCTCCGATACTCGATGTGGTGCGGATCGAGCATCTTTAGCATCGAGCAACCGGGCACGGCGCACTGCCACCCGTCTCGGTCGAGCACTGCGGTTCGGACATGAGGCGGGATGTCGTTCTCGTTCTCCGTCTGGAAGGACTCTCTTGTTGCCTCGTTGGCCTCCGCCAAGTAGGTATTCATGAATTCCGCCATCGTCGGTTCAAATACCTGCTACTTCTCGAGCTCCGACGCGTAGATTCGCTCCGCGAGCTCGTAGCAGTCGTGCCACAAGGGAAGCAGCGACCGCGGCATCGACATCGTGAACGTCACGAATTCGTCCGGATCCCCGCCCTCGTGTCTTTGGATCGCTTTCTCCAGATCGCGATTGGTGAGCTTCGACGCCCTCTCGAGCCATTCCCCCTCCGTCTCGCGCGTGGCGACCCGGACGATCTCCCGAGCCTTCGTCCACGAAAGATCTCCCGCGTCGAACGCCGCTGAAATGCCAGGCAGCGACTCCAAACGGCTGGCAATGAACACCAGGTAGCGGGCCTTCCTTGGTTTGACGCCGATGAGCTCCATGGCATAGTCACCGATGGAGGAAAAGCCTCGCTCGCGGAATAGCCGCCTCCGATCGATCTCATACAGCCAATACGCCATCCGGCGCTCTTCACAGTGGTGACGCTCGGCCGAAGCGACGAGCTGGGCTTCGATGCGGTCGATGGAAAGGCCCGGCTCGAGCCCGACCTCGGCGGCTGGAACGCACATGAATCCTCCTAAAGAGTTGATGTTTGGAGAACAGGTTCCGATAGTAGGTCGTCGTGATGGACCCTGATCTGAGTGTAAGTCTAGTGTAATTGTAGTGGTCGTGTCAAGAGTTAAATTGCTTATTTTGAGCTTCTTATGGTGGATTTGCAGCGCTCACCGGCCTACCTCCGATTGACGGTGCCCGGCCTCCCCTACCGTCTCTGTGCGCATCGCTACCCCGTCAACGGCACGGTCACGGACCTCAGCTAAACTCCAACTCGCGCCGCTCACGATCGAGCACTTTGCTCGATACGTCACCACCGAGGTGCTCCTTCACGAGAGCGGAGAGCTCTTCCATCGCGGCTTCGAGCTTGCTGCGATCGATGGGCGGGAGTGCTTCGAGAACCAGGACAACCTCTTTTGTGTCTTCGGTGAGCTTCGTGCGGTCGGACTCTTTCCAGTTCCACCGCCGGCAAATGGCTCCGAGGTCATCGGTATAGATGACCTCGCCCGCCTTGGGTGCCCGTTGTTCCACCTCGCCGAGCAAACGGACCGCGGGTTCCGAATCGGAGGCCTTGGTGAGTCGAATGTCCCCCTCGATCGTCGCGAGGTCCTCGCCTCCGACGGGTATGAGGTGCGTGAGGGACACGACGTTGTAAAGGTCGACGAGCTTGTTGATGTGTCTCGGGTCCTCGCCTTTCAGCGTGCGCGTCAGCAGGTTCTCGATCGAAGAGGGGTACTTTTTGGGTTTGGCCCCAAACGCACGATAGGCCTCTCTCCAACATGCGACGTGAGGGTGCTCGGTCAGGGTGTGTCCCTCGAGAGCAGAACGTGCGCGACCGGCCGCTTCGCCGAGCATCCGAGTCAAGACTTCCGCCTCGCCGCTGTTCGTTCGGTTGTCGATTGCGCCACAGACGAGAACACCGATCAAGGCGTCGGGGAAGCTTTCGAAGATCGTCTCGTCGACAAGGAGGCGCGTCATTGGGAGGGCAGTACAGTTCCGAGAACGTGATACCCGCCATCGACGTGAATCACTTCACCGGTCACGCCGCGGCCGAGGTCCGAGACGAGAAACGCGGCCGTGTCCCCCACCTCGGCCTGCTCAGTGTTCTTTCGAAGAGGCGCATGGCTACGATGATGCTCGAGCATTTTCGAAATGCCGTGTACGCCCGAGGAGGCGAGCGTCTTGATCGGGCCAGCCGAGATCGCATTCACACGAATGCCCTTGGGGCCGAGGTCGTTCGCCAGATAGCGCACCGACATCTCGAGCGCCGCCTTCGCGACGCCCATGACGTTGTAGTTGGGGACAACGCGCTCACCGCCGAGGTAGCTCAAGGTCACGATGCTGCCCCCGTTGTCCATGAGAGGCACGGCTCGCTGACTCAGCGCCGTCAGGGAGTAGGAGGAGATATCCAGCGCGATGCGATGACCCTCGCGAGAGGTCGCTACGAACTCGCCATCGAGCTCCTCGCGAAGTGCGAAGGCCACCGCGTGCACCATGAAGTCCAGCCCGCCCATGCCTTCTCGGATCGCCACCGCGAGCGCGTCCATTTCCTCGTCCTTGGTGACGTCGCACGGCAAGATCAAAGGGTCGGTCAAGTCTTCGGCAAGCTTGCGGACGTTTCTTTCCAGTCGCTCGCCTTGAAAGGTAACGGCGAGCCGAGCCCCCTCACGAGAGACGGACTCTGCAATCCCCCACGCGAGCGAGCGCTTGTTGGCAATACCTACGATGAGACCTCGTTTTCCTTCTAGAAACATGGCGGGAACTATATCATCGAAGACGGGCTTCGCCGGCAACCTGGCGCGCCGCGTGACGACTGGGTCAGCGAATCTCGCTCATAATGCGCTGATGACGGCGGCCAATGCGCTGTCCGATGTCAATACGATGGTCTAACGGTCTGCGGTGGGATCCGGTCCAAAACCTTCGGAGAGCACAGCCGCGGCCAGGTCCATCATGACTGATATATTCCCGCCCGTCCCAGGGCAGCCAAGTGCCGCCCGCCGCCTCGAAACGCGCCACGAGTTCCCTCTCGTCGAACCCGCTCTCCGAATCTTCGAGCCCCACCATCGCAACCGTGCTTGGCGGCCGGAATCCGAAGACGCGAATCCCCTCATCGCTCCACTTTTCGACAGCTTCGATGAGCTCGTCGACACGTTCCGGGTCAACCTGATTGTCCACGAACAAGCGCCGGTATCTCTCAAGCTCGGCGGTCTGGTCGTTGGGAAATCGCGTCTGTGCCATCCACCCGTCTGGGTAAAGCGTGACTCGGTAGCCTCGCTTGCCGCCCGTGATCTTGTTGCGAATATCGGTCAGGTTGAGCGGGCGTAGAAAGTGCAAGAGCCCCGACAAGCGCAGCTCGAGCTCGACTTCCAGAGGATGCATCGTTTGGGTCCGCACGAAGCCGTTGTCGCGAGAAGCTCTCGGCGTCAGAGATAGTGGTGTGATCCCTAGAAGCAGGATCTTCTGTGCGCTCTTGGGATCGAGAAGTCGCTCGAGCGCTCGCAAATAGTTCGGCTCCCATGCGTTGCCCAGAAAACCAAAATTGCCGATCCGATAGCGCCCGAGAGCGGGCTGCATCGCCGCGGGGCTGACTGCGCAAGAGACCCTTGAATCGCCTCCCGCGACGACATCGAATTCCGCTCCCCACTGACTCTTTCGCAGCCACATGCTCATGCTCTCAACGTCTCTCGTCACGCTCGGCGGCGGCCGCAACGAGCCCGCCACGACGAGTAAAATCGACGTCAGAATCGCTACGCTTTTCAAGCCACCCCCTCGCATCTAGAACTGGAAGTAGATGAAGTCGCTCCCCGGTCCCCGGAGAAAGACGCAGGAGACGATCAGAGCCGAGACGAAGGCCGGCTCCAGAAGACCCGCCGCTCGAGCAGTGCTCCCCCGCGGTCGGGCCCTGACCCCCCAATAGATCTCGGTGCCGATGCCTAGAGCGAGGAAGACGAAGACCTGATAGCCGAGGGCAAGCACAGGCGCGAAATCGAACGATGTAACATCCAACATGGTAGATACGATCTCGACCGCCTGCCCGAGCGATTCCGCGCGAAAGAAAACCCACGCGAACCATACCTGTAGCAGGACGAGCACGACACCGAGACCCAGAGCGCCTCCCACGCCGCTCAAACGTTTCGGCCAATTCGAAAGTCGTTCGAGGGACAGGAACAGAGCGTGAAGCGCTCCCCACACGACGAACGTCCAGGCCGCTCCGTGCCAGAGACCGGAGAGCAGCATCGCCAACCAAAGGTTTCGATAAGTGATCAATCCACTCGCGCGCGAGCCCCCGAGAGGGACGTAGACATAGTCTCGAAACCAGGTGGAGAGCGAGATGTGCCAGCGGCTCCAGAACGCTCGCAAGCTCGTTGAAAAATAGGGATGGTCGAAATTCAAGGGGAACTCGTAGCCCGTCCATTTGGCGAGCCCGCGCGCGATGTCGCTATAGCCGCTGAAGTCACAGTAGATCTGCAGCGCAAACATTGTGGTGATCGCCCACCAATAAGGTGCTGAGGGAAGCACCGCACCGTGTGAAAAGGCGAGATTCACCGTGGCCGCAAGGTTGTCCGCAATCACGACTTTCTTGAAGTAGCCGATCGTCACGAGCCGCAGTCCGTCCCACAGATCGGTATCGGACACAGGGGACGCCGTCTCGAGCTGCGGCAGAAGGTCGGCAGCGCGCACGATCGGCCCAGCAACCAGTTGAGGGAACATCGAGAGATAGGCGAAGAAGTGAAAGATATTGTGTGTCGGTTTCAATCGCCCCCGGTACACGTCGATCGTGTAGCTCATGGACTGAAACGTGTAGAAGCTGATGCCGACCGGAAGCGTGAGACGAAGGAGCGGGACCGCGCCCTCGAAACCGAGAACACCAAGGGCCTGATTGAGACTCTCCGTGAGAAATGTCAGATATTTGAACGTTGCCAACGAGCCGACATTGCCGACGATGGAGGCGATGAGAAGCGTTTTCTTGAGAGTGGGCCGGCCCTCAATTCCCAGACCGACGAAGAAGTCCAGGAGGCCACTGGCAAGGATCAGAAACAGAAACCGCCAATCCCACCATCCGTAGAAAACAAACGACGAGACGACAAGAAAGACCTAGCGGGTTTGGGACCATCTTCGCAAAAGCGGCCACAACGCGAAAAACAGGGCCACGAAGAGGAAGAAGATCAGCGAGTTGAAGCGCACCTTTTTCCCTATTCAATTGAGTCGTACGGATTTCAGGATAACAAAGTACCTCGGCTTCGAACAATGTTAACCTTACCGATGTCTAATCTCGCTCGACGGCCTCCGGCCTCCATCGACATTCGCTTCGCTCACAGATATCCGTCGGCAGTCTCCCCCTTTTCCGCAGTTGTGGTCTGAACACCGTTCTCGTGACCCGCCGACGTGAAACGACACACTCTAATGCCCCCGGGGAAACGCCACCTGTGTCGGGCAAGAGAATCTTGTATTTCTTGGAACAGAGCGGAAGGTCGCGCTACTACGACAAGCTATTCCGCCACTTCGAAAAGCACTCGCGCAATGAGTTTCACGTTGTAAGCCTCAGGCCGGCCGAAGCTTTCTTCGCGCAGATTCGTGACTGCGTGAGTCGAACCTCATCGCTCGACCTGCTCTCTCGTTACTACTCCGCCCTGGGCGGAATGGTTTCGTCGTTGCGTCGCACGAGGCCCGATCTCGTGCACGCGCACGAGATCATCCCGACGTTCTACGCCTCGCTTGCTCTCCTGCTTTCTTTCTCCCGCGCCAAGCTCGTCTACCATCGTCACCACGCGCGGACCCGCGGACTGAAGATGAAGCTCTTCGATGGGATTGCTTCCTTCAGGGCGACGAAGATCGTGGCCGTATCCAGCGCGATGTCCGAGATCGCCGCCCTGGAGCACCCATGGGCGAGAAAAAAATCACGTTCGTCCACAACGGGATCGAACTCGAGAGCGAGACGGCCGGGCACGGCGCTCCGTCGCTTCCCGGTGGTGGTGCGAGGGTCCTGCTGCTCGGGAGGTTGCGTCCCGAAAAAGGTCACCTCGTGGCCCTGGATGCCATCGAAATAGTGATAAAACGCTTCCCCGAAACGACGCTCGCATTCGCCGGTAGCGGCCCCCTCGAGAGCAAGCTACGCCGAGAAGTCACGACCCGGAAGCTCACGAATACGGTGCTTTTTGTCGGGCACGTGGAAGATGTCGCGGGGCTACTGCGACAGGTCGATATAGTGATTGTGCCGAGCCTGAGCGAGCCTTTCGGCCTTGTGGCGGTCGAGGCTATGGGAGCCAGAAGGCTCGTCATCGCCTCTCGGGTAGGCGGGCTCCAGGAGATCGTCGAGCACGGGCTGAGCGGCGTGCTGGTGGAGCCGTCGCAGCCCAAGGAGCTCGCCGGTCAGATCGTGCATTACCTCGGGCACGCGGACGAGCGTCAAGAGCTCGCAGAAACCGGTTACCGTCGATACCTCGACCGGTTCACTTCTGACGTGATGGCGCGGAGCTATCTCGCCCTCCACGAGGAACTGCTGGGTGTCGCCTAGAAGGAACCTTCCATCCCGTCTTCAGGGATAGTGTTGCGGCGGCAGGGTCTCCTCGGAACGACGCCGACGGCGGTGATGGATGCCGTCGGCCACGAACAGAAAGTAGAACATCATGATCTGTGTTCGCTGCCGGTAGGTCGTTCCCACGTTGCCCAGAAACGCGCCGTAGGAGAGTGTCAGCGCGGTGGTAAAGACGAGAATCGGCATCGTGTCCCGCAAGCGCTTGTACGCGAGAAAGAGGCCGCGGACCAGCGCGGGAACGAGGGCGTACCAGATCAAAACGTCTGGTAGGGCGAGCATCTGTCGGAGGTTGCTGATCGTCCATGGGAAGGGTGCGAAGAGAATATAAACGACCCCGAGAGGCAGAACGGAGAGCACGCCATCGAGCGTCGATACGTCGGCCTCGCCGCCGAACCCGCTCCCGGCACTCGCCAGATCGACACGGGAGTTCGCCAGGACGTCCAGGTCGAGGTATCGAGCCTGGGACATTATCTCCTGTCCCATGGGCGTCATAAGAAGCAGGATGATCATCGCCCCGACGATGGCGAGCTGCGGCCCGAGACCCAGCATCGCTCCGCGTCGGTGGCGCGCGAAGAGTCCCGTGGCGGCAGCGGTGGCATAGAAGATATAGAAGCGCAACCATACCAGAGCGAAGGACGAGAGCCCGTAAAGCAAGATCCACTGCACGTTCACGCGCTGACGAAGGTGGAACACCGCGAGAATGTTGAGTGCGATGCAGAGCATGACCGCCGGATCCTTGTAGAGCGCCGTCGACCAGAAAATCATCTGGGGAAAGAACGCGGTGAGCAGCATGGCGGTCCGCGCCACACGCGGGCTGTACACGATGAGACCAATTTCGAGAATCAGGATGGGAGTCAGAGCGCCGATGATGCCGTTGAGAAACTGAACCAGCAGGGTGTTCCTTCCGAACACGTAGTAAACGACTGCGACAAAGTAGATGAATCCTCGATTGACCCCGCCTCCGACGGTCGACGTCCAGGATTTTGCCCACGTTCCGTGAGACCAGCTTTCTGCCACGGCCGCCCCCATGGTGTCGTACATGTGGGAGTCTCCCCAGAACGCGCTGTTGAAGCCCGCATCCTGGTAGTTCAACCACATATAGATCGCCACGATGTAGCGGAGGGTTATGCTACCGACGTAGCAAAGCACGACGAAACGATAGAGCGAGGGCTCATATCGCTTTCGCAGGGCGACCAGCACGAGCAGGTTGAGCAACGTCGCCACGAAAGCCGCCATGAGAACTTGCATCGAATCGACCTCTAGCGACTCCTAGGCTGTAGTTACCAGACAGGCGGCCGGCCGCGGTTGCTCCAATAGGCTCGAATAGAGACGGAGGTAGCTCTCGACGACGCGGGGAAAGCAGAACTCTCTCTCTACTCGGAGACGGGACGCTCGACCCATCGATTCGGCGCGAGCTTCGGAACCGACGAGATCGAGCATCGCTCCCGCCAGCGCGCCCGCGTCCTTCGGCGGAACGACTCTTCCGTTCTCTCCGTCAGTAACGAGCTCCCGATTCCCTGGCAGGTCGGAGACCACCGCCGGACGAGCGAATGCCATGGATTCGAGAAGGGCGTTCGACATACCCTCGGTGAACGATGGCAGGACGAAGACGTTTGCGGCCGCGAGGGCAGGACCGACCTCCATCATGCGCCCCATGAATCGCACCGATCTCTGGATCCCGAGGTCCGCCACTTTCTGACGCAGCTCGGCCTCGACGCTCCTGAACTGCCCTCCGTCTCCGACGAACACGAGGCCGGTCTCGGGCTTTCGGGCCAGGACTTGCCGGAAGGCCTCAGCAAGAACCAAGAGCCCCTTCTCCGCGGAGAGTCGGCCTACGAAAACCACGACCCGCCGAAAGGGAAGGTCAAGGGCCGCCCGCGCTCGAGAGCGAGCGTTCGCGTCGCATCTCGCAGCATCCGGGAGCTCGACTCCGTTGGGAATCCGGACGATTCGGCTCGCAGGGATCCCCGCCGATTCGATCTCGGTGCCGATCTCGGCGCTGATCGCAACGAAGGCGTCCACCCGCCTGAGGATTTTCCGGCGGAGGCGGTGGAACGGAAGCTCCCGGGTCACAGCCGCCATCTCGCTGAAAGCTCCGGCGGTCGTGACCTTCACGACGATCCTCGGGTTGCCCGCGAGTGGCTTCGCGAGGACAGCCAGAGTGAGAGGTAAGTAGGCCTGGTGGCAATGCAGGATGTCGAAGCTTCCCCGTCGCCTCGCGAGCCATGGAATACCCCCGCCGAGAAAGGAGAGCGACGCGAGAGCACGGCTTCCGTGAAACTGACGGACCCGGTGGACGGGAACGCCGTCGACGAAGTCGTCGAGCGCGCCCTCGCCCAGGTAACGCGTGAGGATTTGTACGTCGAGACCTTGGCGAAGGAGGCTTGCCGACAGACGACGGAGCTGATTCTCGACCACGCCGATGCGAGGAAAGAATCCCGCGGAGATCATACAGACGCGCGGAGCAGTCGCGAGGGGGGAGACGGTGCTCATGACGCGAGATGACCTTTCTGGGAAGATGACGGCGCCCGCTCGACGATTCTGTTCATCGGGTCGCCGCCTTGTGTCTGGCTCCGACCAAGCCCGATAGAGAGCGCTTGACGCAACGAAGAAGCGTACTCGCCCGACGGCCGAGGAGGGATCGCACGAAGGTGTAGGACCACAGCGGATGCAGCACGACCGAGGGATCGGTCGCTCGGGCGAGTCGCAGCCGGTGGCGGCATGCCGCAGTATCTCCGCTCCCATAGAAACTGACGGCGCTAAAGAGCAGACTGCGTCCGCGAATTCTGGCCGCGATTGGCTCGAGCCTGGGCCCGGCGACGGGATCGGCCAAGAAGTGATCGACGGCCGCGGCCATGACCGACTCCATCCCGACGGGGTCGTGCATCATGTTGTCGGAATGCTCGCGCACCCACAGCGAGGCCGCGCCAGTCGGCGTGAAGGGGTAGCGCGCCGCAAGCCGCACCCAGAGATCCCAGTCGGCCGAGGGTCCGAGCGCGCGAGCCTGCTCGAAGCCTCCGACAGAGAACCAGCACTCGCGACGAGCGACCACCGACCCGGCGCAGAGAAAATTGGAGAGAGACATAGCCGTCAAAACATCGCCGCAGATTGCTGGAACGCGCGCGGGGCCCAGGATCTTGCCGCGAAGCGTGCGGCTGCCAGTGAAAAAGACCTGCGCTTGTGGAAACCGCTTCCAAGCCTCGCGGTCCCTCGCGACCTTCTCGGGGCACCAGAGATCGTCGCTGTCGAGAAACGTCACCCAGTTCCCCTTCGAGAGCTTCAGGCCGTGATTGCGTGCGGCCGCAACACCTCGGTTCTCCTGACTCACGTAGGTCAGCCGGTCTCCCCACCGACGCACGATCTCCGGCGTGTCGTCCGTACTGCCGTCGTCGACCACGATCACTTCGTGGCACGGCACGCTTTGTGCAAATACGCTCTCGAGCGTCTCCACAAGGAGCGGGGCGCGGTTGTACGTCGGAACCACCACGCTTAGTCGAAAATCGTCCGTCATCCTGTTCACGCCATGAAGATGAGCTCGCCGCGGGTCTCAAAGTGATGTCCATTACGGCAGTGAAGCTCGCCGTCGACCTCGCGAATGTATGCCTTGCAGTGGCTGCAGGCGAGAAGCTCCAACAGGGTCTCCCGATTCGGACGGGACCTTCGTCTCATCCACCTCGAGAGATCGTGCTTCAACTTCTGTCCCAGAGTCTTCGGCGCCGCACTCCCGTCCTCTTTCTCCGAGGGCGTGGCGAAAACGAAGTCGCCGTTCTCGGGCAGCTCGCCATGGACCACGACATCGATGTTGTCTTCCCAGTGATAGCGAACGAGGAATCCGAGCTCTTCGAGACGGTGGTTGACCCAGTCCTGAACGTCGAGGTCGTTCTCGTAGAGCCTGCGGAACCACGTCTGGATCGGGTCGGCGGGGCGGGCCTCCGGCTTGGCCACGAGTTGCAACGTGCCGTCGGCAAGGTCGACGTACCACTTGTGGAACGGATTGCCATAGAGCCGTTCGTGCACCGAGCTCGGCGTCTCGATGTAGCCTCGTCGAGCGACTCTTTGGAGCTCGCCAAGAAGTTTCACAGGGTCGCGCACATGCTCGAGAAAATGCGAGCAGATGACGAAATCGAACGCCTTATCCCGGAACGGAAGCTCTTCCGCGTCGGCCACCACGAGGGGCCGATCCGCGACGAGAGTAGCGCCACAGGCTCGCTCGCTCGCGTCGGAGACGAAGCGGTCGCAGAGAACATCGGCGCGGAGGTTGGGATTCTGACCGCTGCCGACGTCTAGAACCAGATCGTTCGTAGAGATCTCGAAGCTCTTTACGAGTGCGAGCTGCCGCCTCAGACCGGCAAGTCCGCGCTCCCAGCGAGTCGCGCATCGCAGGAGCCGTCTCACGAGGCGCCTCCAATCGGGATCGCGAGCACCGATCGGAGCCAGCCGGGAATGCCGACTCTCTCGAACCGAAGGAGATCCTCGGCCACGAGAATGCGGCCGAATCGAAGGGCGAGGTAGCTCGTGACCGCCATCGCCGTGGCAGCCGCGACGGCCCCGGCAGGCGGCGGCAAGGCGAAAATCGCCGCCGCGGCGACCGGCGCCGGCGCGAGGGCGAGAAGAGCTCGGAACGAGGCGGGAGTTTCCAGAAGGCGCGAAGCTGCCCAAACGGCGAAGGACGCTCCAACCGCGGCGACGCCAAGCACGGAGCCTACCAGCGAAATGGCGCCGGTCGCACCAGTGTCGAGGGCCGTGTCGGCCAGACGATCTCGGCACAACGCTCAAACCTCCAGACTCAGATAGGCCTGGCGCAGACGGTCGACGTTGCGGCCGATGGCGTGATTCTCGAGAGCCAACCGACCCGCCTGCGATCCTATCTCCCGAGCTCGATCGCCGAGACCTCGACGCTGTCCCGCAAGCACAGGGCTCGGGTTCGAAGTCATGGTCGCCTGGATCGGGATCACGGTCTACCGACTGAACTATGCAAGGCACATGCCTGGAGCCACCGGCTCGGCGCCAGAGCACCCGAGTGATAAGCGCATTATTTAAAACAATTTAGCGGCAAGTACTCGCGGGTCCCTTGGAGATTTCCGGAGAGAACTGGGTGGAGATCCCTACAGGCTCTCGCACCGTGCGATCGCGATGTGATACGGCATCAGCCAAAGCATCGGCCGCTCATTAATCCACGAGGCGAGCGTCCCTCACCGGGCGATCGCGCCCAGAGCCGCGTATTTGTGAAAGTGGGTCGGCTTGAAGCCGAACAGATCGGCTTGACGGTGCTCCTCGGAAACCGAAACTGGCTCGAGCCCTTGTCCACGGTAGCTGAACAGCTCGTAGCCATGGTCGCACAAGAGCCGCTTCACCCGCTCGCTCGACGAGCCGAAGCGCGCCGCCATCGAGTCTCCGACCTCGAAGAGTACCGCCGGGGCATCGTCCGACGAGAGCAACCGTGCGGCACCTCGAAAGACATCCAGCTCGGCACCCTCCACGTCGACCTTCATGAAATCGACCCGCGGCAAAGAAGCCTCGGCACAGAAGCGATCGAGAGTCGTGACCGCGACGCGCTCGGGAAGGTCTACACCCTCGCTTTCCGCGAGCGACGCCATGCCGCTGTTTCCATTGGTAGAGGAAAAGATGGTGGTCTCGCCTTCTGCGGCGGAGCAGGCGCGCCTATGGCACTGGACGAAGTCGAGTCCGTTTCTCTTCAGGTTCTGGCGCAGCTTGTCGAAGTTTCTCGCGACCGGCTCAAGCGCGTGCACGTTTGCTGCTCGACCTGCTCGGCGAGCGGCGCCCATCACCCAGAGGCCGATATGCGCACCCACGTCCACGACGGTGTCTCCCGGTCGGATGAGGGATCGGGAAAGCTGGACCTCGGGCTCTCCGACGTATCCCTCGGAAAAAGCGTAGCGAATGACGTAGTCCCCGAGATCGAGTGGGAGCGCCACTCCAGGCTCGAGCTCGAAGAGAAGTGACCGTCCTTCGGTATACGGACGAAACCACCGAAGGACCAAGCCCTTGCCGCGTGGAAACGGCCAATGGTTCAAGACACCCTTCACGATTCGAACGTCGAGAGCCTCCGAAGTGAACCGATCGGCGTGAGCCGAAGTCATTAAATTTTGCCTTTTGACTAGAGTAGCAATCTCCTCTACCGGCGTCCATCCTGGGTAGTGCATCGTTCCCGAGCAAGCCCGCGTGCGGGATCCGGCCCACACCACCGTGGTGAGATACCCCCCAGGGAGGACTGGGTGGAAATCCCGATAGCGCGAGAATCAACCATTTAAAGGATGGCACGTCGGTTGCAACACCGAATCCCATGGTCGAAGCACGTCGCGACACCGGGCTCGGAGCGTTTCGCTCACACGGCTCGTGCTACGGCAATCGTCGGTACTCGATCGTCCCAGTCAAGGGGATCTGACGCGCATGTGCGGCTTCGTCGGAAGTCTCGAGCTGGGCGAGAACGGAACCGAGCGTTCCGCGATCGAATCCATGACCGCCTCCCTGGTGCACCGCGGCCCAGACGGGTCCGGGATCGAGGAAGCCCGACCTGTGGTGCTCGGTCATCGTCGGCTGCGCATCATCGATCTCTCCGAGCGCGCCGACCAGCCAATGTGGAACGAGCGCCACGACCTGGCGATCGTGTTCAACGGAGAAATCTACAACTTCCGCGAGCTGCGGGAGGAGCTCGATCAATCGGGGGCCCATTTTCGGACCGAGAGCGATACCGAAGTCATTCTTCAGCTCTACGACCGCCTCGGCGATCGCGCGCTGCCGAGACTCGACGGCATGTTCGCGCTGGCTCTCTGGGACACGAAAAAAAACCGCCTGCTGCTCGCGCGAGACCGGGCCGGCAAGAAACCCCTCTTCTACTACCAGGACTCGGAGCGCGTCGTCTTCGGATCCGAGATCAAGAGTCTCCACCGACATCCTCGTGTACCTCGCGAGCCACACCTCGAGGCACTTCCGTTCTACCTGACCTACGGCTACTTTCCCGCACCTCTTACCCCTTACCGTCGTGTCCAGGCCCTGAGCCCGGCGACCTGGATGACGGTCGATGGCGACGGAGTCCGTGAGATCCACCGCTACTGGACACCGCGCTACGAGGTCAACGGCATCCGGCACATGGACGAGGCCGTCGAGCGACTGAGACCGCTCGTGACGGAGGCTGTCCGAAAGAGACTCGTTTCCGACGTGCCCCTCGGTGCTTTCCTGAGTGGCGGGCTCGACTCGACGATCGTAGTCGGTCTGATGAGCGAGCTCGGTGCGAAGCCGCTCAAGACGTTCAGCATCGGCTTCGAGAACGCGCCCGAGTACGACGAGCTCGACTACGCCGAGGAAGCGGCACTTCGATTCGGCTCCGAGCACGTCAGCTTGAAGGTGGCGCCACCGAAGCCCGAGCTCTTCGAGCTTCTCGTCCATCACCACGACGGACCGTTCGGCGACTCGTCGGCTATACCGACCTACGCGGTGTCGGAGCTCGCGCGCCGGGAGGTCACCGTCGTTCTGAACGGCGACGGCGGTGACGAGCTCTTCTGCGGCTACTCCCGCCTCGCCGCCGCCGCTCTCAGCGAACGGATTCCCGGACCGCTCCGGGAGCTTTTGGCAATCGGAGGACGTTTTCTCCCCGCACCACGATCGCACGCGGGAACGCTCCGCCGCGTGCAGCAGTTTCTCGAAATCTCGCGGAGGCCTCTGCGAGAAAGGATCCAGGCCTGGTGCAGCCTGTTTCGCGGCCCCGAGCTCGAGACCCTCTTGCGTCACCGTTTCTCGGTCGACCCCGGCGTACACTTCGAGCGCTTCTTCTCGGAATCCGAGGGCGGAAGCCCCATGGCGAGGCTTCTCTACCTCACGTATTGCACCTACCTGCCTGAGGACTTGCTCGTGAAAATGGACCGCATGTCGATGGCCCACGGGCTCAAGGCCCGTTCGCCCTTTCTCGACACGGCGCTCGCGGAATTCGCTGGTCAGCTTCCCGATTCCTTCAAAGCGCGCGGCTTCAATACCAAGTTGGTTCTGCGAGAGGCGTTCCGCGACCTCGTGCCGCCACGCATCCTCAAGCGGAGGAAGATGGGCTTTGGGATCCCGCTAGGCCCGTGGTTCCGTGGCGAGCTGTGTTCCTTCGTCGAATCCCACCTCGTTTCGGGGCAATCGCCCCTGTTCGAACACCTCGATCGCGAAATGGTGGTGTCCTACGTGAACGAGCATATGGAGGGGCGCCGCGACCGAGGCCACCAACTGTTCTCGCTGCTGACGCTCTCCCTCTGGCTCAGGAGCTTCTGAAGTCACGGGTGCCGTCGGCCCCAGCCCTGGCTCGACTCGTAGGCCTGCGCCACCTGCAGAAGGAGCGCTTCCTTACCCGGTCCTGCAGCGAGCTGAAGGCCGATGGGCCGTCCGTCGCTCGTGAAACCACAGGGCAGCGAGAGCGAGGGAAACCCAGTCGTATTGAAGGGGCTCGCCATGCGGAGAAGACCGGCCCGAAGCTCCTCCCCATTGGATAGGCGCGTCTCGTCGATGCCGGGAGCGGCGGCGACCGTCGCAGGAGCGACGAGCACGTCGATGCGCGAGAACGCTTCCTCGAAGGCACGCACGATCTTTCGCCGAGCACGCAACGCGGTCAGATAGTCCGTCGCTGGAACGAGACGTCCCAACTGCAGGAGCTCCAGGGTATTCTCTCCGTAGTCTTCGGGGCGGCGCCTCAGGTTCTCTTCGTGAAACGACGATGCCTCGGCAAAGGTGATCGTGTTGCGACAGCTCCCCTGGATCTCGATCTCGGGAACGTCCAGCTCGACGATCTCCATTCCGAGCCCGACGAGAACCTCGATCGCGCTGCGCACCGCGTCTTCGACTTCCCCGTCGATATTCTCGAAGAAGTACTTCTCGTGGAGACCTAGTCTCGAGGCCACCTTGCTCCCACCCACAGGCTCCGCGGAGCTCAGATCTGCCATCACGGTATAGAGGATCGCTACGTCCGAAACCGTGCGAGCCATGGGACCCACGTGGTCGAGGCTCCAAGACAGCGGCGTCACCCCCTGAGCGCTCACCCGCCCGTAGGTCGGCTTGAGCCCAACGGTTCCGCAAAGCGCCGATGGGATTCGGATCGAGCCACCGGTATCCGTGCCGACGGAGCCGAAACCGACTCCAGCCGCGAGCGCGACCGCCGATCCCCCGCTCGAGCCACCGCTGATGCGCTTCGGATTCCACGGATTCCTCGCGGGGCCGTAGAACGGATTGGCGTTCGAAACGCCATAGGCCAGCTCGTGGAGGTTGGTCTTGGCGAGAAGAATGGCCCCCGCGGCTCGGAGCCGGGCGAGGACGGTCGCATCTTCATTCGGCACGAAATCCGCAAAGATCTTGGAGCCGGAGGTCGTGCGGATGCCCTTCGAATAGACGAGGTCTTTGACCGTCAGGGGCACGCCGTGGAGAGGACCCTTCACGTCGCCGCGCCGCCTTGCCTCGTCAGCCGCCCTCGCCTCCTCAAGCGCGGTCTCGGCGCACAACGAGATGAAAGCGTTGAGCTTCGAGATCGACTCCGCGCGCTCGAGCTGAGCCTCGACGAGCTCGACGGAGTTCAGGTCGCGACGTTCGAGCTTTCGCATGATGGAGCGAATCGACGCAAAGGCAAGGTCAGCATCATCTATATAGGGATCCCCTCCGTTGCTTGCGGGGGGCTCTCTTCGGAGGGCGTACTCGAGGGACCAGAGCGGCTCTTCGCCCTCGGCGGCACGCCTCAGGGGCAGCATCGTTTCGAGCCACGCTTCATGGCGTTTTTCCAGGCGTTCTCGTTTGTCTTGCGTGAAATCTTCCCAGAACTCTTCCCCCTTGATTCTTCTCATTTTTTATAAATATTCGCTTGAGTTTCTACTTACCGTTTAGTAGCCAGTCATCTTTTTTGTAAACTCGTAAGCTGTTGCAAATAATAAACTAGTATCGCGTACAATTCTATAAGACATCTCTACACTTCAAAACAGAAATCAAACTCGTTGGAACGCTCGACTGCCTTCTGATATAGTTACGACGCTAACGGAAAGCAGAGACGACATCTTAGCTCGCCTTCAGGCTCCGCGGCTCTCAGAGGGGTTCGACACAGTTCGAAAAACTCGATTGAGGTTGAAACGCCCGCGAGGCCCAAGCCGATGGGGCACGTTCCGGGCGAGCGTTCGACCATGTCAAAACTGCTTTTCGCCAACTAAAACAAGGGGCGCCGGCTGACGACTGTCTGCTGAGTACGACTGTATCAAACCGGATCCGGCGCCTTGACTGAAGAGACGGAGGTGTCGATGGCAGCAATCGAGAGGTACCCAGCAGCGTTTCCGAACGAGGAATCCCCTCGGCCGTTTCGCGTCTACACGCGCCGGGACATCGACAGTATTCCGAATCTCGCCTGGCTTCCGGAGAGCGCTCGGCAGAAGATGAAGGCGGTCTCCGCCGTGCTCCCCTTCAGGGTCAACGACTATGTGATCGAGGACCTGATCGACTGGGACGACACCCCTAACGACCCTATTTTTCAGCTCACGTTTCCCCAACCCGACATGCTGGAGACGGAGGATTACGAGCGGATGCTCGCCCTCGTCCGGCGCGACGCGACGAGCGAGGAAATGCTCACGGCCGCCCGAGAAATCCAGAACAAGCTGAACCCCCACCCCGCCGGGCAAATGGACCTCAACGTGCCCACCCTCGACGGCGAGCCACTACAGGGGATGCAGCACAAGTACCGCGAGACGGTTCTCTTCTTCCCGGCCGCCGGCCAGACCTGTCACGCCTATTGCAGCTACTGCTTCCGTTGGGCTCAATTCGTCGGGATCGACGAGCTCAAGTTCGCCGCGCGCCAGGCAGAAGCTCTCCACGACTACGTGCGCGACCACGAGGAGGTGCGGAGCGTTCTCTTCACCGGCGGCGATCCTCTGGTCATGAAGTCGAAGGTGCTCCGCCGCTACGTGGAGCCACTGCTCAACCCCGCGCTCGAGCACGTCGAGAGCATTCGCATCGGGAGCAAGGCGCTCGCCTATTGGCCTTACAAGTTCGTATCCGATGACGACGCCAACGACCTCTTGAGGCTCTTCGAACAAGTCGTCGATTCGGGAAAGAACCTGGCGCTCATGGCGCATTTCACTCACCCGCGCGAGCTCGAGACGGAAATCGTCCAAGAAGCCATTCGCCGGGTGCGCGAGACCGGAGCCGTCGTTCGATGTCAGGCGCCGATCGTCGCTCACGTGAACGACTCGGCCGACGTTTGGGCCAGCATGTGGACCACCGAAGTCAAGCTCGGCGCGGTTCCCTATTACACGTTTGTGGAGCGCGACACCGGCGCGAAGAAGTACTTCGAGATCCCGCTCGCGCGCGCATTCAATATTTTCAGGGAGGCCTATAGTCAGGTGTCGGGTCTCGCCCGCACCGTTCGAGGGCCGTCCATGTCGTCGATGCCCGGCAAGGTTCTCATCGATGGAGTAGAGCAGGTCGGCGACGAGAAAATCTTCGTGTTGAAGCTTATCCAGGCTCGCGATCCCTCCTGGGTCGGTCGCGTCTTTTTCGCGAAATACGATCCGAGCGCGACGTGGCTTGGCGACCTCGAGCCCGCTTTCGGCGAGACCGAGTTCTTCTTCGAGGAGGGCATGAGACGCATGAAGGAGGAGCGCTCCACGTCCCTATCGGTCTGATGCCCGACGACGTCCAGATCCTCGAGTGTTTCGAGAACCCTGCGCCGGAGCGGGACTACGCTATCGAGCACGTCGCGGAAGAGTTCACGAGCGTTTGTCCGAATACGGGACATCCGGACTTCGCGGTCCTCACCCTTCGCTACTGCCCCGATCGACTCGCAGTCGAGCTCAAGTCCCTGAAGCTCTACTACCAGTCGTATCGCAACGAAGGCATCTACTACGAAGCGGTCACGAACCAGATCGCGGGTCACCTCGTCGAGCTCATGAAGCCACGATGGCTCGTCCTGCAGAGCGAGTGGACGGCACGTGGCGGGATCCGCTCCCGCATCACGGTCACCGAAGGTGACGTCCCCATCGAGTATCTTTAGAGATGCGGAGCCTTCGTGGTAGAGTCTTCCAAGCACGTCATGGAGGATGAATGTTCCGACACCGAAAACACGCACTCTCTTTCTGTGCCGCCGTGGCACTGAGCCTGTCCCTGTTCGCCTGCAGCGAGTCCGAGACCGCCCCTCCTCCCCCGGCGAGCGTAGGGTAAACCTGCGGTGGGGCACAAGCAATTCAATGCCTCGTACCGGCCTTCTGCCAGTTCCCGGTAGGAAGCTGCGGTCAGGGCAGCGCCTAGGGCATGTGCACGAACCGCCCGCAGGTCTGCACCAACGAGTTCAATCCCGTGTGCGGCTGCGACGGAACGACCTACTCGAACGCGTGTCAGGCCGCGAGCGCCGGCGTATCGGTAGCCTCTGCCGGCCCCTGCTAGGCGGAGACGGACGCTATCCTCCGCTCCCCCGCGACAAGACTCGGTCGTATACTCCGCGCAAGAGGTTGGCGGAGGCCTCGTGGGAGTACAGCGACGATACGCGCAGCGCACCACGATCCCCGAGCGAGCGCGCGCGCTCTGGACTGCCGAGCAGCTCCACGACCGCCTGCGCCATCCCGGCGATATCGTCGAGAGCGAAGAGCAGCCCCGTCTCCCCGTGGACCACGGCTTCGTCGATTCCCGGCACGCGACTGCCAACGACCGGCAGGCCGCATCCATTCGCCTCCAGCGCAACCAGACCGAAGCCTTCATCGACGGAGGGGAAGAGCAGAACGTCGCTGGCGGCCAGCAGGCGTGGAACATCGTCACGCAGACCCAGATACAGCAATGCCCCACGGTCTACTAGATCTCGGGCTGATTTGAGGACTTTATCTCGTAGTGGCCCCTGCCCTATCAGTAGCAGCCGCGCCTCAGGCTGGGTCGCCAGCACGATCCGGAACACGCGGAGCAAGCCGCCGTGGTTCTTTTGTTCGATGAGGCGTCCGACGTGGATGACCAGCGGCGCGCCCTCAGGGATCCTCAACTCGCGTCGAAGCGCCACTCGCTCGTCGGCACTGGCGCGCGCCCCCGCCGCCACGCTGAGGCGAAGGAAGGAGCACCGCGGGTCGTCTTCGTAGTGCCTCACGACTCTGCCCATGACCGCGCGGGAGAACGCGGTCACGGCGTCAGCCATCACGGTGGCGTACTTGAGGCTCGCTCTCCCGTATACGGCCCGCAACTGGCGCAGTCCCACCGTGCGCGCCAGCGCGGTCTGCGGCTTGAACGTAAAATGATGCAGCGTGAGCACCGTCGGGCGACGGCTGAGGCGCCCAGCAGCGATCCCCAGGCCGCTGCAGACGAACTCGTGCGTGTGCACGACGTCGTAGTCCCGCGCTATGCGCGCGACGCCACGCAGGTAGCCGACCTGCGTGGCGTCGCAGCGGCACGTGAAAGGTCCTCGCACCGCGCTCCTCCGCCACATGCCGCAGCTTGCCGAGATGCGGGGCCTTCAGGACGAAGCCTGACTCCACTCCCAGCGCGCGCAGTGGTTCAATCTGGGCGAGCAGCCACATTTCTGCGCCCCCATGCCCAAGGGCGGTAAGGACGTGCAGAACCCGTATCGTCTCGTGCACCGGGAAATGAGTACTAGGTTAACGTCGTTGCCAGAAGATGGGAATAATCAGCTGCCCGGAACCTGGCCATCGCCTAGCCAAGCCAACGCCAAGTCTGGTTCAAGACGCACCACTTCGAATAGGGTCGCAATGAGCTCGTCGTTCTTTCCCGCTCGATTCTGTGTGTAGTATTCCCAGACAATCAGTTTGTCGGAAGTCACCTCGAAAGCTCGCCCATAGTCCGTTTCCGTTATCAGGGTGTTACCGTTGGGCAAACGCTGATTAGCCCCACAAGTTGGCGTGTAAAAGTCGTACTTGCTGCCATCGTACGACCAGATGATCTCCTGCGTCAGGGGTTCGAATTCGACTACCCGGGAGCGCCCATTGTCACCTTTGTTGTCAAAAATCATCATATGCCCGTTTTCAAGCACGGTAGGATGATGCTGACTAATCCACAACCCGGAAAGTGCCCAGACAACCTGCTCCCGCATGATATCAATAAGAAAGTGTGCCAATCTTAGTTTGGAATTGAAACGGCTCCAAACCCCGTGGTTTGATGGCGTTGGACAAAACAAAATCAAGCCGCGAAGAAAGGAGCCGAGATGGGAAGTCTGCTACGTTCGGTCAAGAAACGCAAGAAGTCGCGTCGTTTGGGTGAGGTCGAGATGGTGAGGCACGAGGATTACGGGGAACTCGCGCTGGACGCCAAGGTAGAGATGATCCGTTCGTTGGTCCCCCTTGGTCTAATGCACGTTCACGAGTTGCTCGACGACGAAGTGAAGGCGTTGGCGGGAGAGCGATACTCTCGCAAGGACGAGCTGGAGCGCGGTCGCCGTCACGGAAGCAACCCGGGCACGGTAGGGCTTGGCGGCCAGCGGGTACCGATCCGTGTGCCACGGGTTCGGAGCATCGAGGGAGGAGAGATTCCGCTTCGCTGCTACGAGGCGGTGAGCCACGGCGGTGAGGTGAATGATCTTCTGCTGAAACGAGTTCTCTACGGAATCTCTTGTCGCAACTACGAGGCGGCAGCGGAAGCGATTCCGGGCGCCATCGGGCTGTCGAGCTCAACGGTGTCCCGAGGGTTCGTGCAAGCGAGCGCTGCGAAGCTGCGGGAGATGCAGGAACGGGATCTGACCGGCGAGGATGTGGTGGCGCTGTTTCTGGATGGGAAGACATTCGCCGAGGCAACGATGGTCGTGGCTCTGGGCATCATGCTTTGCGGGGAAAACCGCTTCTTGGGCTTCGTGGAGACGGACACGGAGAACTCGCAGGTGTTGACGCCGTTCCTGCGTTCACTGCTCGAGCGGGGACTCGATATCTCCCAGGGTCTGCTGGTGATCATCGACGGCGGCAAGGGTCTCCAAGCGGCAGTCAAGAAGGCATTCCGTAAGCGGGCCCTGATACAACGCTGCCAGTGGCACAAACGTGAAAACGTAGTGAGCTACCTGTCCAAGGGCGAGCAGGCGTCATGGCGCAAGCGGCTCCAGTGGGCCTACAACAGGCCGGAGTACGAAGAGGCCCTCACTGCGCTCGAGCAACTCCACGGTGAGTTAGAAGAGCGGAACCAATCCGCAGCTGGCAGCCTGGAGGAAGGCCTTGAGGAGACGCTGACGTTGCATCGACTCGGCGTACACGCGGTGCTGGGCCGTTCGTTCAAGACGACGAACTGCCTTGAGTCCGTCAATGCTCTCGTCGAGGAACGCTGCGCGAAGGTCGACCACTGGAAGAACTCGAGCCAACGCCAGCGCTGGTTGGCAACGGCGCTCGTAGACATCGAACCGTGCTTGAGGAAGGTGGTGGGCTACCGCCATCTTCCCAAGCTTCGCGAAGCTCTCAAGCGGGAACTGAAGATCGAGGCGAAGACATCAACCGTATCGAAGAAGAAGGTCGCTTAAACGTGAGCCGTGGAGAGTTTCAACTAAGAATGGGCTTGACTCATCAATAACGGCGATCCCGTTGATACCAGGGACAGAGACGAGAACGTTGCCTCGTTTGAAAGCGGCAAGCTTGTTGGCCATGCTACCGTTGAGCACTTCGAGCTCGTTGGTGTGCAGGATATCTCCATGCTTCTCCGCCCTATCTAATAGGGTCGCATAAACTGAGTTAACCATTGCTTCGGGGATCGATATCCGCTTCTGTTCTCTACCGCGCTCATCCAGAATAGTTATGAAATCGTGAAGAATGGGATCGACATCGCTGATGAACGGCACGATCTCGGCCTCTCTTGTCAATACATAGATAGTGCCGTTTTCCAGGACTTCAAAATCGTGGTGGGCGTGTCCAGGGTAAGCCCAAAGCAAGCGGGAATCACGATCGATTTTGATAAGACCGTTGCCTTCGAAAATGGCAAGCAGCTCACCATTCTCGAGCATTCGTGCCCGACGCCAGTACTTTACGCCTTCAGTTCCGAAAGGCACATCTGCATTGGGGAACGCGGCTTCGAAGGGGTAGTGCCACTGATGAAGCACACGGCCCTGCATATCAATCAGGATCGCCTTCGGACTGTGCCCATCAATCACGAGATTGAGCCCCGCATAAGTCAGCTCAGCGATATTGACTGTTACGCCTGTCCGATCTCTCCCTGGAGTGGTTCCGCTAAGATAACCGAGGGATCGTAGCTCCGCTATCTGCTGCTGCTGCAACTCGCTCAGACCTTCTTCACTTGCAAGGCTAGCTCGAGCCTCCGCAAACCTTCGTCCGTCGATGGGCTCACCATTGAGGAAAGCGAATGCTCTTCGTACAAAAGTAGACTGCTTCAAAGCCCGAGCAGCAGGAACAATTCGGCCATAGGGCGGTAGACGATAGTGATTGCACAAGAACCCGTAGGAGAATGCAGCGGCTAGTGAGATGAGCCCAAGCACCAGGCAGAATCGATGCCGCGCAAACGTCCTGTTAAAACGAGATCGGAAGTCCCACATTAGCCGCCCTCTCCATAGTTGTGTCGGGGGAATAATCCGCCCTGTAGCAGAACGAACACCCCTGCTGACAGACTAAAGTTTTTGTTTCTTTTCTCTATTCTGCCACAAAACATGGGAGGTGTTCCGCTTCGGCCGGACGAAAAGCTCTTCGGTCAGCTCCCTTACGGTTCGTGGTCGGCGCGAGGGAGCCGGAAAAATTCAGGTTTCGGCGTTTACAATCACACCACCGCTTGTCCCAACGTACACTGCGGGGATTCATCGACTCGCCTGCTATCTCATGCGGGCTCCAGTGAATCTGTCCCGGCTTCGCTGGCACCCCGAATCCGAGCTCATCCTCTATGAATCCAAATCAGGACATGATGCCAACGACGCGGAGCTCATCGACACCCTCTCGGAGCGCGCTCACCAAATCGCGGAACACTCATCTCGGCGGCGGATTCCCGCCGTGCCCCACAACGCCGGCGGTACAAATGCCTATCAATCCACGCCGATCTCGCGGCGGATGAATTGGCTGACGCTCGGCACCGCGCGTACTGGAAGGTTATACTTGCCTGTCGTGCCGCGCCGTGTGGATCGCCGAACCGCTCTCAAAACTCTCGGCTCCCTCTCGTTGCTGGCGCTTCCTCACCCGGCCGTTCCGCTGCAGCAGGGAGAGACCTGGACAGCCCGATTCCTGGACGAGGCTGAGCTCGATACAGTAACGCAGCTCGCCGAGCTCATCATCCCTCAAACGGACACGCCCGGCGCGAAGGCGGCGAACGTCCACCAGTACATCGATTTCGTCCTGAGCGAAGCAAAGGTAGAGCAGCAGGGCTCGTTTCGCGGCGGCCTTGCCTGGCTCGACGAGCGCAGTCGCTCCCGTTTCGTCTCCCTCGATGAGCAGGCACAGGTCGAATTGCTCGCAGCCCTGTCCGCAGATGGCAGCTCGGAGGACGAGCGCGGCGTTGCGTTCTTCGAGCAGATCAAGCAACTCACCGTCGAAGGCTACTACCGCTCGCGGGCGGGAATGATCGAGGAGCTCGACTACGACGGCAACAGTTTTCTAGGGGAGTTCGAAGGCTGCACCCACCCCGAGCACCACGACTGGTCGCCGGAGGACAATTGATGGCGGTGGTGCGCCAGCCAGAGACTCATGACGTTGTCGTCATCGGAAGCGGTGCTTCCGGAGGCATGGCCGCCTGGAACCTGACCCGACAAGGGGTCAAGGTGCTGGTTCTGGACGCCGGGAGCAAGTTCGACCGGGACCGCTTCTGGACGCACGTGCTTCCGTTCGAAGCGGACGAGCGACTTCGAAACGGAGGACCCCGGCCGGAGTTCTACCTCGATAAAGAGGAACAGCCCTATCTCACCCCCGAGGGAAAGCCGTTCCAGCTGACGCGCGTCTGGGGGCACGGCGGCAAGACCAACGTCTGGGGACGGGTTAGCCTCCGCATGTCCGACCTCGACTTCACCGCGGCAGAGCGCGATGGCTGGGGAGCTCCCTGGCCGATTCGCTATCGCGACATCGCACCGTACTACGACCGGGTCGAAGAGCTCATCGGGGTCTTCGGCGGCAACGATGACTCGGAGGTGCTACCGGGGAGCAAGCACCTGATGCCGCCCCCAGCTCTTCGCTGCGGCGAGGTGATTCTGTCGAAAGCGGCCTACCACCTCGGGATTCCGGTCGTGCGCATGCGACGCGCCAACCTCACCCGGAATCATCGCGGCTTCCCCGCCTGTCACTACTGCGGCAACTGCGGCTCGGGCTGCGATACCGCGTCTTTCTTCAACTCCGCAGATCACCTTCTTCCGTTCGCACTGGAAACAGGCAACCTGCGGATCCAGTCGAACGCGGTCGTCTCGCGTATCCTCGTCGACGACGACGGCCGGGCCAGCGAGGTCCAGTACTTCGAGCGTGCGTCTGGCCGCGAGCAGCGGGTGCGCTGCCGGACGGTCATCGTGGGCGCCGCCTGTATGGATTCGACGAGGATCCTCCTGAACTCGAAGTCGGAGCGCTCACCGAACGGTCTGGGCAACGGCTCCGATGCCCTGGGGCGTCACTTTTGCGAGCAGGTCATGGTGCACGTCCGTGGATTCTTGCCACAGCTCTTCGACCTGGGCTACCGCAATGATGACGGCGCCGACGGTGGTCACATCTACCTTCCGCGGTTCAACCATCGAACGAAGAACGACTACCTAAGAGGCTTTGGGATGCAGTTCTGGTCGAGCGGCTGCACCCCTACCGCGATCCCCACTGCCGAGCGTGTGCCCGGCTTCGGCGCGTCGTTCAAGGCCGAGGTCAAGAAACGCTACCCCGGGTTCGTTTCGCTGCATCCGTTCGGAGAAGTGCTCCCCAGACCGGAGAACCGGGTCACCGTCGACGAGAGCCGCACTGACCGATACGGCGTTCCTTTGATGAATATCGACGTTGGCTTCGGTGAGAACGAGAAAAAGATGATGCGCCACATGTACGACACTTGCGAGGAGATCCTCCATACCGCGGGCGCCGAGATCTCGCCTTTCCGGCGCGACAACCACGACCCACCCGGCTCGTCCATCCACGAGCACGGTACGTGCCGGATGGGAGGCGATCCGAAGAGCTCGATGCTAAACGCTTACAACCAGATGCACGAGGTGGACAACGTCTTCGTGGTGGACGGCTCCGCCTTCGCGAGCGCTTCGGAAAAGAACCCCACGCTCACCATCCTCGCGCTTTCCTGGCGAGCCACCGACTATCTGACGGAGGAGCTGAGAAAAGGGAACCTGTGAAGAATCACGTCGCCCACTACTAGTCGAACTCGACGTCCTCGTAGTCTTTCGTCGGGCTCAAGGCGAGAGCTCGCGGACCCAGATGTTGCGGTAGCTGACCGGGTTTCCGTGATCCTGCAGCATGAAAGGTTGCTTCGGAGGATGCGCGTCATAGGCGGGCTCGCCGATATAGACGGTCGGCCCGGCGAGCGACACGTGGTTCTGAATCAAGATCCCATTGTGGAACACGGTCAACGTCGCCGGTCGCTCGACCGCACCGTTAGCCGCAAAGCTCGGTGCCGCGAAAACAATATCGTAGGACTGCCATTCCCCCGGACCGCGTGAAGCGTTCACCTCGGGAATGAACTGTTTGTAGACACTCCCCGCCTGTCCGTTCGAGTAGGTCCGGTTCTGGAACGAATCCAGAACTTGAACCTCGTACCGCTTCATCAGAAAGACACCGCTGTTGCCCCGCTCTTGTCCCTCGCCCTCGGCAACGGGAGGCGTCCTCCACTCGATATGGAGCTGAAGGCTGCCGAACGAACGCTTCGTCACCAGGCTGCCTGTGCCCGCTACCACCGTGAGGGCACCATCGGCAACGCCCCACCTGGGTCCGCCGCCGTTCTCGTGTTGCCATTCCGCCAGGTCCGATCCATCAAAGAGAACGATAGCATCCGAGGGAGGCTGGCCGGAGTCGCCCGGATCGATGACGCGAGGCTCCAGCTCCCAGATCTCGGTGAGCTTCGGATCGCCCGATTCCTGTTGCGCGCAAACGCCACCGCACGTTAGCAGAAGGAGGAGCACAAGAGCGCAGCGCACGGCGTCAGCGTTTCCGGGCGATGAATCCCGTGCCGGCGCCGACGTCGGTAGCGTCCATTCCCGGCTCGAGCGCCAGGGCGGCAACAATGGCGTGCCGATCCTTGTAGATGGCACGGTCCTCGCGCTCGAGAGCGGCCTCGACGCGGTTCATGTCGGGATGAGCATAGCTTTCGTTGATGCCCGGTTTGACGCTCGCCTCTTGAGGAAGCGCAAAACTGGCGGCGCACATCCACGCCAGACTGGTGACGATCAAGGGAGCTCTCGAATCGAGCACGCGGACCTACTTTCGGCCGGCTGACTCAACGTGTTATCGCGACGCGGTCGCCGCATTTCAAAGCGCCGGCGGCGAGGACTTACTTGGGGGAAACAGAGCATGAGTGAACAGAATGTCAGGGACTCCCCACTCCAGTCGCGACAGAAATCTTGCCCGGGCAAGATTTCAGCCCGCACCCCAGGTGAGTGAGCGCACGACGTGGAAGATGGTATCCCTCAGGTCGTTCATCCCTCAAGGTGAGCCTCCAGCCGTTCCAAATGTAGTAGATCGCGGGTAGACGAGCAACACCACCGCCACCGATGTCATCATGCCCCCGACCATTGGCGTCGCGATCTCAGTCGGAGACTGCGCGGACGACGTAACGGCCCGGCCCGCCGGGGACGACCGCATCGAAGGGATAACACGTGACGAGGGTCAGCGTCGTTTCCTCCGTTGGCTCGAGCACCCACCGATCCCACTCGTCGACGACGTCGATGGTCTCCACCCGATAAAGCCGATCGAGAGCGTCGGGTGTGCTCAGCACGACCTCGTCTCCCGGTTCGAGGTGCTCTAGAAACGCGAAGTGCGTATCTCGATGTCCGCTTACGACGGAGTTCGACCTCGTGCCCGGAGCTGCCGTTCCGTCCATGTGGGTCGGACCGAAAGCCATGTTCCGGCCGCTTGCTCCGGCGAGCACGATATGACTCTCCCCCAGCCTCGGGACGCTGAGTTTCGCAACGGGCCAGGTATCGGCCCAAGGCCAGGGCTTGGGAGCCGGGTCTCCGGAGAGTCCTTGGTGCCACGCCTGCGCGAGTAGCAGCTGCGCCAATTCGGCCTTGGCGAGAATCCACGTGCTCTTCACGAAGAGACCGAACGAGAGGACTACGAAGAATAAGTCTACGCGGATTCGTGTGGGTAAGTCCTGACGGAAAAACAGTGTAACTCATTGTGTGGAAAAGGTATCGAGTACTTCATCAGGTGCTGAAAAGTGGTCCATTTTTAGGATAGGCTAACCGAGTGAAAAATTCCCAGTCGATCCGCTCGCTGTTTGCGCTGCCAGGTTTCGTGGTGTGCCGGATTGAAGGGTCTATTCGGTGACCGATACGCCCGCGTCATCCAGCTCAAGAGGCGAAAAAAACAGCTGTGCGCTCTTACTGTGGGCAACGGTGCCGGGGGCGCTATGACAAGCAAGTGTGCCGGGTCCGCGACCTGTCGTTGGCAGGCTGGCGGATCTATCTGGAATACGAGCGTTGGCGCGTCAACTGTCCTGGGTGCGGCGGTTTGCATGTAGAACACCTGGACTGGCTGGCGAACAACTCGCGCTACACCTAGCGTTTTGCGACGCATGTGGGCAAGCTGTGCCGGACAAGGCGGTGGCCGAGATGGAACGTCTGCGCCTCCTAGTTGAAGGGGTCAACAACAAAATCCGTGTGCTGCAACGACGCGCCTACGGCTATCGCGACGAGGAATATCTCAAGCTGAAGATCGTGGCGGCATTCCTTCCGCCATTACCCAGAAATGCCGTCTTCAACCCACACGAATCCGCGTAGACCCCGAAGAATAGACCGAGCGTTTTTCTTTGCATGATCGGTCCGAGCTCCAGTGGATCAGAAGTCCCACGATCAACGACAGAAATCCGAGCAGCATCAGCATTTCCGCCGCGGTCGCGCCCTGCTGGAGAGGCCCAAAGACGTGCTCGTGGCTCCAGCCGGCGGGGAGATGTGTCGGGACGGGCCGAGTCATCGGCGCGCCCGTGGGCGCGGTCGGGGTCACGTCAATCGCGACGAGACTGGTAAACTTCGAGACCAGGTGGTGCCGCAACGCGACGTCGATGACCTCGGCCCGCACGCTCTTCTGATCGGCGCCTTCCGTAATCGAATCCTTCAGCGCCGCAATCTTGCGGCGCGCCCAGAGCTTGCTCACCCCGTTTCTGGTCGCTCCGCCGCGCAGTTGAAAACCGATTCCCCAAGGATCCTCGCCGCGACTTCCACGAACATCCAGGCCGCTGTCCCGCGTGACACGTGCGGCCACGACCAAAGGCTCTCCCAGGTAGAGATCGGGAACCCGCTTTGGCCAAACCTCGGCGTTCTCGTCCTCGAACCTCAGCTCGATATGGCTCAGGATCGGACTGTCCAGCTTCTTAAAAAGATCACCCATCTTGCCCGAAACTTCTTGCGCGGTTCCGATGAAGTTAAAGGTGCCGCGGCCAAACTGCGCGGCCCGTGTCATGAAGTGCGAGTTCGGTGCCGAGCCGATGCCGACCGTGAACAGACGCCTGTCGGCAAGACGTTCGTGGATGTAGCTGAAGAGCTCGTCCTCATTCCCCACGCTTCCATCCGTGATGAAGATGACCTGCCGGACGCGGGCTGCCTCATCCGGACTCGTTTGCGAAAAAGCCTCGGTCAGGGCCGAGAGTATCTCCGTCCCACCGTTCGCGCCCAACCCGCGGACGAAACGCCTTGCTCGCTCGACCGAGCTCGGCGATGCGGGAACCGGCGACGCGAAGAGCTTCGAGGTCGCCGAATTGAACTGGATGACGTTGAAGGCATCTTCCGGTCTGAGCCGATCGAGAGCCAGAAGCAACGCGGAACGGGCCTGCTCGATGGAAGTGCCGTGCATCGAGCCAGAGGTATCGATGACGAAGATGGTCTCGCGCGGGATCCGGCTCGTTTCACCCTCTTGATGAGGCGGTATGAGCATCAAGAGCACGTAGCGATCTCCTCGGTGAAGAGCGCCGCGCTGGGAGCCTCCTTCACGACCGGACTCCAACCGAGCACGAAGTCTCGGTCGGCGGAAACCTCGCCCGGCAGGGTGACGTCGTAGCGGAACCCCGCCTGCTGGCTGACCTGCAAACGATGCGAAGGGCTCTCGATCTGCGTCAGCGGCATACCGACGTCGAGCTCCACGGAGAGCTCGACCGGGTTCTGGTGTCGGGCGCCCGGAGACAAGACCGGGGGTGTGATTCGACCAGCGTCCGGCACGACGTCGGTGCCATTCCCCCAGCCGTTGCTGGAGAAGGCAACCTCCGTCGTCGCTGCGGCGAGTCCCGGGATGTAGCGGGGTCCTACGACCATCGGGAACCTCAGGCTGAACCTCCCCTGATCGTATCGGAGGTCCTCTTGGTATTCGAGCTCGATGCGGACTTCCTCACTGGGTCCGATCTGAGCCACCGAGATCGTGAATATATTGGGGCGCTCCTGTTCGAGCAGTAACGCCTTCTTGCCTTCGCGCTTGGCCTTCTCGTAGGTCTTTCGAGCTTCCTCCCGTTCCCGAATCTGCCCCTCGATGACACGCTCGCCGATCACCATCCGCAGCGTATCGACGGCCGCTCTTTCGGGCAGGGGAAAAACGTAGACTCCCTCGACCCACTCTTCGGTAGGATTTGCGAACCTTTGGACGACTCGGGTGCGCCCAACCATACCCGCAACATGAATCTTCACTTGGGTATCGATCGTAGGAGCGAGCCTCGAGCCGGGCGCGATGTCCGAGTGAAGCAAGAGACTGCCCATCCCGACGTCGGCGGGTCGTACGTGTTGAAACCCTGTCGGGTCCCCCGGCAAGGAGCCGGCCGCCGATGCGGTGACAGCGAATAGGAAGAGAATCGAAAACCTTGCTCTCATCGGTACACCTCCCGAGTCGTCCAATCCAAGAATGCTTCGGCGTTTTGATACCCCTATTTCAGCTCGGAGATGAGCCACCGAAGGGGTCGATTCGAGACGAAATCGTGAAAGATTGTGGCGTTCTCGTGGCAACCGGGGAGTGGCCAAAGCACTGTGTTACATTGGGATTACCCAGTCATGAGCACGAAGAGTCTGGGACGGATCGCCCTCGTGGACGACGAGGAGAACATCCGAGAGACGGTGGCCTATGCGCTGCGCCGCGAGGGGTATCACGTAGACCTCTACCCCGACGGCCACGAGGCCTGGGAGCGGCTCCAAGACGGCTTGCCGGACGTGGCGGTCCTGGACATTGTAATGCCCCGCATGGACGGGCTCGAGCTTTGCCGCAAGCTGCGTGGTGTGACGGAGCTGCTGCCGATCATCTTTCTCACGTCGCGGGACGAAGAGTTCGACCGGGTGCTCGGTCTTGAGCTCGGGGCCGACGATTATCTGTGCAAGCCCTTCGCCATGCGTGAGCTCGTGGCACGCGTCAAGGTGCTCTTTCGGCGGCTTTCGCTTCAAAACGCGGGCTCGGTCGCGGCGGAAGAGGAGCAGCTCCGCCTCCGCGATCTGATGCTCGACTTGCGCCGCTATCAAGCAACCTGGAAGGACCAGCTCGTTCCTCTGACAGTGACCGAGTTCATGCTCCTCCACGCGCTCACGCGTCGGCCCGGCTACGTCAAATCCCGCACTCAACTGATGGAAGAGTGCTACCCGCACGATGCCTACGTGAGTGAACGGACGATCGACAGTCACGTGAAACGACTGAGGAAGAAGTTCGCAAAGCTCGAGCCCGACTTCGACGAGATCGACACCGTTTACGGACTCGGCTATCGCTATCGGGAGCGTTGATGGACCTTCGCCGGTTCATCTCCAAGATCTCGATTCGCCTCCTCGCTTTCAACGTTCTTCTCGTTTTTCTTCCGGCTGCCGCGGTCTCCTACCTCGAGATCTACGAAAGCCAGCTCCTTCGGGCCCAGGAGCAATCCATGGTCCAACAGGGCCGGGTCCTCGCCGCCGCACTCTCGGAGCGCGGGCCGCTCTCCGGCCCGGCGGTCGAGCCCATCCTCGTACGCCTCGAACAGCGCACGACCTCGAGAATCCGGGTCGTCGATGCTCACGCGCTTCTCCTTTCGGATACGAGTCGCCTCGGACCTCAGCGTGAGTCCGATGGGACCGATGCGAGCGCCGAGATCGGGTCGCGACAGAGCTGGCTTTACCGGGTCGGCTCCTATCTCTTTCGCTTTCTCGAGGCTCTGGTGACCGAGCCCCGCGCCGTCGTCGGCCAGGAGTTCTATTCGGCAGATCGACCCCTCGACGGGGTCGAGGTTGAGCAAGCTCTGGAGGGCAAGTACGGGGCGGCGACGAGAATCACGCCGGGCGGCCAGCGCTCCCTCACGCTCTACAGCGCCATTCCCGTAACCCATGAAGGCAGCGTGGTCGGTGCCGTCCTCGTCTCACAGTCCACGTTCCAGATCCTGCAGGATCTGATCGAGGTTCGACTCACCGTCTTTCGCTTTCTCCTCGTGGCGGTTGGCTTCGCCGCGATCTTGAGCCTCCTCGTCTCCACCACGATCTCGCGACCCTTGAAGCGACTACGCTCTCAAGCGATGGCGATCCTCGATCGCCGGGGTCGTATCACGGGCCGATTTCGCGGCCTGAACCGGCTCGACGAGATCGGAGACCTGAGCCTCGCGCTGTCCGAGCTCTCGGCACGCCTCGAGGAGAGGATGCGCTTCATCGAGTCCTTCGCCGCCGACGTCTCGCACGAGTTCAAGAATCCGCTCGCCTCCATACGCTCTGCGGCCGAAATGCTCAAAGACGTCGAGGACCCCAAGGAGCGTGCGCGATTCGCGACCATGGTGGAAAGAGACATCGCTCGCCTCGAGTCCCTACTTTCCGGCGTCATGGAAATCAGCCAGCTCGACGTCGCGGCGCCGGGGAGCGAAGAAGAATCCGTTGCGGTACCGCTCCACGAAGTGCTCGCGCGCGTTGTCGAGAACGCGCGGCGACGCTCTCCCGGCTGCGACTTCGAGCTCGCGCTACGGGAGAGCTCTGTCGTCGTGGTCGCAAGTCCGATGCGCATCGTGCAGATTTTCGAGAATCTCGTCGAGAACGCCGTGAGTTTCTCGCCGAAGGGCGGACTTGTTCGGGTCTCGCTCGACCGCGATGGCGAAGAGGCACTCGTGCGCGTGGAGGACGAGGGCTCGGGGATCCCGCAGCAGCATCGCGATCGGATCTTCGATCGCTTTTTCAGCTACCGGCCTGACGCCACACGCGCCAAGGAGCACAGCGGATTGGGGCTCGCGATCGTCAAAGCCATCCTTGAGCGATACGGTGGCAGCGTCGCACTCGTCGACTCCGAGCTCCGCGGCGCGGGCTTCGAAGTACGGCTACGTCGCTCGTAAGGCTCTCTACTCCGCTCTCCTGTCTCAACGCCACCACGGAATCGAGTCCGGGGTGACGTTTGACTCGCCCCGCTCGCGTGCTACCTTATTTATTAGTCCTAGTTACAGAATCTCCGCTTTCATTCTCCGCATCGAAACCCGTTGTCATCGAGCGTCTCTCTTCTAGAGTGCTCTAGGCCGTGGGGCCCCACCCCCACGGCCTAGGCGTGTCCCGGCCCACTCGAGCCGGGCTCGCGGCAGACGTACAGGCTACCGCTCGAGCAGGGTGCAGAGGAGTTTTTCAGAACCCTGCTAGTTTCAAGGAGGCTTCGTATGCGACGGATGGTGCTCTTTGTCCTGTTCTCCGTTCTCAGCTCGGGCTTCGTCGCCGTTGCGTCGGACGACGGACACGAGCGAACCGACGAGCTCGTCAAGCGTATCGAGAAAACTCTAAAGGAGATTCAGGAGGGCCGAAAGCGTCTCGAGCGCACCCTCGAGGCGTATCACAAGATGCTCTCCGCGAACGGCGATAGCCGGCGCTCCGCCTTCGAGAAGGTCACGAAAGGACTGGAAAAGCAAGAAGAACGCTCGAAGGATCTCCGCAAGCGCTTTGAGGAAATGGAGAAAGAAGCGAGGAAGTACTTCAATGAGTGGAGGAAGAGCCTCGGCCAGATCGAAGACGGCAAGCTTCGAGCAAGGAGCGAATCACGGCTCGACGATACTCAGAGGCGATTCGAAGAGCTCGTCGCCGCGGGCCGTGCTGTGCGAGAGGGGTTCGAGCCCGTTGTCCGAGGGTTGGAAGACCAGATGGTCTACCTCGGGCACGACCTCAATGAGACCTCCACTGAGAGCCTCTCGGGCGACGCGCAGGTGATCACCGACCTCTCGCAACAACTGGTCGATGGCATCGACGGCTATTCGATCGTGGCGAGCGCTTACATCGACGCGCTGAAAAAGTAGAGTCTCGGGGTGGCTCGGGCCATTCGGTCTCTAGACTTCCGAGACGCTCGGAACCTCGGCCATGGCGGCCGCTAGTCGCAGGCGCGCATTCTCGATGGCCGCAGCAGCATGCTGCGCAAAAACGGTGGCCATGCGCAGCTCGTACTCGGAGAGCTCGTCTTTCGAGGCCCGCCCAGTCACGCTCATGTTGAGGACGCCAAGCACTTCGTCTCGAATGTGGAGGGGAATGGAGATCGACGCCAAGAGGGCCTCGTCCTCGATTCCGGAAGTGTACTCGAATCGATCGTCCTCCTTCGCGTCCCCTTCCAAAAGCAACGGTTCACATTCCTGAGCAACCCAGCCCGCAACACCTTGTCCGAGTTTCTGTCGCGTCTGGGCAACGATCGACTGTGACAAACCCTGAGCCGACACGATCTTCAGACGCTCGTCGAGCTCGTCCAAGAGCATGACTGAACCGCGGTCGGCGCCCACTAGTCTTAGACCCGCACGCAACACCGCATCGAAGGTGTCCTCCGGCTCGACGACCGAGTTCACGGTGCTGATCGCCTGGTAGAGCGCCGCGATTTCCTGCAGCCGAGATTCCAGGGACGCGGAGCGGTCCTGCTCGTCGACGAGCTCCCGGATGAGCCGCTTCTGCAACTTCCTGAGACGACGTTCTTTGTCGATGATGTAGAGACACGCGAGGAGCGACACGACCGTCAAGGCCGGGACGAGAAAACCCTGGCCCTGGCGGAAAGTGATATAGGCAATCGCCCCGAGGAAGATCATCACCAGCGCGACCACAAACAGAAGAAGCTCGCTCCGCTGGCTTTCGACGCGTTTCAGGTCCATGGTTCGCGGCCTCGCACCGGACGCGTTCACGCCCGGCTCACGCTGTTGTTTCGATTGTCGTTTGGAACTCTATCAATATGGTAGAGGACAGATGAATTTGGCGTCAACCGCCCGCTCAACCGGTCAGGGTAAACGCTTTCGCTCTTCGCTTCTGGCCGTGCGGCGCGGCGCGCCCCACGCGCCAGGGTCTTCTTCAGAGACAACCTACGTCAAAGTCGATCGTGGGGCCGTCACTTGCCGGAAGAGCGGCCGGCCATCACGTAGTCCCAGTGGGTTCGCGCTTGGCCCAGGATCGACGCAACATCCTCCGCGAGCAGGTAACCCTGCTCGAAGAGATCGAGGGCGGCATTCGCGACGAGGCCGAGGTAGTGCTCGCGGTTGTCGTAGCGCTCTTCGATTGAGAGCCGTGGGTCGTTTTTGATCTTGCGCTCCGATTCCGTCCGGGGAAAGGGAATGTAGGAGCCCTGCATGCTCGAGAGCACGTCGGTGGGGCCGGAATCGGCGTTGAACAGATTCCAGCCGGTGTAAGTCGCGAGCGGCACCGAGTGCTCGGGCATCTGGACTCCGACGATCTCGTTTCCGTCCTCGTTGACCGCGGGGACTCGCATCGGATAGGCGCGCCCAATCTCAGGAGGCTCCTTCGTGATGATGCCGTCGTTTCGAAACTTCGGTCCGTAGTCCGCGCGGTAGGCCTTGTGAATCCGCGCGCTCGTCTCGACGCCGGGAATCTTCGGGAAGTCGAGGTCTTCGGGCGCGACCATCGTTTGGTTTTCGAGACGGCCGTACTGGCTCGGTGGAGGCTCCTGTCCCCCGTCGGCCCAGCGGTCCATGGCGACGAGGAGCGCGCGCATCGACCAGTGGTAGGCCATCGGGTTGCTTGCCTGCTGTCCACGGGTTCTCGAAGGCGGAAACCGCGCCGCGCCGTGCTGCGTACCGGCGAAGTGGTACACGCGCGTGGTGTCGATGATGGGCGCGTCTTCCCGCGCGTCGATCGCGGTGTGGATCAGAGAGGCAGCTCGGCCCCAGTATTCGTAGGACGAGTTCGTGTAGAAGACCCTCGGGTGGAACTCGGGCTTCTGGAACGCGAGGATCCCGTCGCTCGTCCCGGTCTGGAAATCGGTCTGCGACAGGTCGGTGAAGGGGAAGATGTCCGTTGGGTGGAACATGTTCAGAAACGGGTGCGCGTCGCGCGAAGCCTGCGCGAAGCGGTGGTTGAAGCTTCCTCGGCCGCCTCCGGCTACGTGAGCGATGACGCCGTCGAACACCTTCCGATGAGATTCATCTTCGTTGAAACCGTAGTAGAGGAACGTCCGAAGAAAGCGACCGCTCTGGGAGATCCCGAATGCGAGGGCCCGATCGATTACGCCCTCGGGAATCGACAGCGCGTCCGCCGACCCGTACTTCAAGTGCGAGACCATGTCGCGGATGGCGGCGGGGCCGAGGCCGACGAGCGGCGGATTCTCGGACAGGTAGACGACTTCATAGATGCGGTGCGGCTCGAAGCCGCCTTCGAGGAATACTCGCGTGGCGTCGGGCACGACCTGTCCGTTCTCGGCCCGGGCGAACTTCCACTGCGAGCGGGCAATGATCTCTCGCTCCGCCTCCACGGCGTCGCGCACGGTGAGGACGTTCTCTTTCGCTTCGGGATCGGCGACTGGATAAGCGATGTGGTTCCGATCGGCGAGCGAGTGGTCGGTCTCCCGCTCCCTGGGGACGAAGTCGGCGCGGACGAGTCCGCGAATGGGCTTGCCCCGATCGGTCGCGATGGGCGGATACATGCGCATCCTTCCCTCGACCTCAGGCGTGTCCCACTGCCACCCGACCCATAGAAGCGTGAAGCCGTGCCGCTGGAGGAAGCCGTCACCGAAGTGCTCGACCGTCTCCGGGTCGGCGCTCCTCTCACCGCCATTGAAGAAGCCGAGCAGACCCTTCCCGCCTCGATTGCCGACCTCGAGGAGTACGGTCCCGTTGCCGCGCGAGACGTCCTTCGGCTTGAGAAGGAAGTACTCGGCCGACCACTCGACGCGTCCTTCGGCGTTCTTTGGGGCGTTGTCGATGTCGGCGATGATGACGTTCGGTCCGAGCGCCGGGTCGGCGGCAAGATAGACCTTGCCGGCGATCTTCTCGTAGGGGCCGGCGAGCCCGAATTCCCTGCCCTCCGCGACGGCGGCTCGCTGCTCGACCTCCACGCGGACGACTTCGGAACGGCCCGCCGCTGGCAAAAAGGCGACGCATAGGACGGCAAAGACGAGCTTCTTCATGGCAGGACTCCTCGGCAGAACCCTACACTATTTCCGACCGCTCATGACAAAAACCAGGTCATTTGATTAGCTCGAGAAACTCCCCCTCGGACAACACTTTCACACCGAGCTCCTTGGCCTTTTCAGCCTTCGAGCCCGGATTCACGCCAACGACGACGAAGCTCGTGTTCTTGCTCACCGACGAGGTGATTCGGCCCCCCCGCTCCTCCACGAGTTTCTTGGCCTCGTCGCGCTGGAGCTCGGCCAATGTCCCGGTGAAGACCACCTTCGCGCCTTCGAGAGTCCGCTCGACGCCGCTCTGATCCCAGCGGAGCTCTAGACCGGCGTGCCGCATTCTCTCGAGCACGTCACGGTTCCGCGGGTCGGCGAAATACTCCACGGCACCGCGGGCCACTTCGCCTCCGACCTCATGAACCGCGACGAGGTCTTCTTCGCTCGCGACCATCAGAGATTCGAGACTGCGGAAGGCGGTCGCGAGCACGCTGGCAACGTGGCGTCCAACGTTGGGGATGCCGAGCCCATAGATAAAGCGGTCCAAGCTCGCGCTCTTCGATGCGTCGATCGCTTCAATCAGGTTCTCTGCGGACTTGTCCGCGAAGCCCGTGAGCTCGAGAAAATCTTCCTTCTTCAAGCGATAGAGGTCCGCGAGATCCTGGACGAGTCCCTTCTCGACGAGTTGCGCGACCGTCTTGTCTCCGAGAAACTCGATCTCCATTGCTCCTTTGCTGGCGAAGTGCTGGACCCGGCCCGTCTGCTGCGCTCGGCAGGTCCACCCGTCCGGGCAGTAGTGGTACGCGCCTTTTTGAACGACGCGAGAGCCACTCACGGGGCACCGCTCCGGCATCTGGAACGGTTTGGAGCCTTTCTTCCGATGCTCCATGAGCACTTCAACGACTTCTGGAATGACGTCCCCAGCACGCTGGATCCGAACCATGTCGCCCACGCGCACGTCTTTTCGCGAGACTTCGTCCTGGTTATGGAGCGTGGCGCGGCTGACCGTCACCCCCGAAACGTCGACTGGACGCAAGAGGGCCACCGGCGTGAGTTTTCCGGTACGTCCCACCTGGACCGCAATGTCCATCACGTCGGTCACCTCTTGACGGGGCTCGAACTTGAAAGCGACCGCCCATCGAGGGCTTCGCGATCGCTCACCGAGCTCGGCCTGGTGGTCGCGACGGTCTAGCTTTACAACGACGCCGTCGAGCTCGAAGTCGAGCTCGTCCCGAGCCCTCTCCATCTCGTCGTGATAGTCGATGACCTCGCCGATCCCCGAGCAGCGCCGAGCGCTTCCCTCGACACGAAATCCCCAGGCGGCCAGCGCTTCGAGCGCCTCCGACTGCGACTGCACGCCGAGCTCGTCGGTATACATGATGTCGTAGGCGAATAGATCGAGGGGCCGGCTCGCGGTTACGCTCGTGTCGAGCTGACGCAAGGAGCCCGAGGCCGCGTTTCGCGGGTTCGCGAAAGGCTCTTTTCCCAGCTCGGTCATGCGGCGATTGAGGACCTCGAAGTCCTCGAGACGCATGATCGCCTCGGCGCGAATGGCGAGGGTACCGGGTGCAGGGCGTTTGTTGGTGAAGAGACGAAGAGGTAAAGAGCGGATCGTCTTGAGGTTCTCCGAAACGTTCTCCCCGGTGGTCCCGTCCCCGCGCGTCGAGCCCCGCTCGAAGAGCCCGTCCCGGTAAACGAGCTCCACGGAAAGGCCGTCGAACTTCGGCTCGGCCACGTAGGTCACGTCCTCGAGACCTAAACCTTTGACGACCCGCTTCCCGAACTCGCGCACTTCATCAGCCTGCATCACTGATTCGAGCGACAGCATAGGCGCGAGATGCCCAACCTCCGCAAAGCCGTCTTGAACCTTGCCACCAACCCTCTGGGACGGGGAATCGGGAGTCAGCAAGTCGGGAAACCGCTCTTCGAGTGCGATCAAATCCTGCAGGAGCTTGTCGTAGGCCACATCTGCGATCTCCGGACGACCCTTGAGGTAGTAAAGGTAGTCGTGCCGGCGGATCTCCGCGCGCAGCACGTCGATGCGTTTAGAGGCCTGATCCTTCGTCACGTCTGGAGTCATTCTCTTCCAAATGCTGGTCGGCGTGCCGGAAGAGAGTCGGATAGCGCTCACGGATCTGGTCGCGATAGCGGGCGACCCACGGGATCTCACTCGAGAGCAGCACAAAAGCGATCGCAAGAAACAAGATCCCCTGCAATACGGGGACGAAGAGCCCGACGATACCAAGTGGCACGAGGGCGATCGCGAGCCCAATCTTGACGACGCGCCACGCAGGGTGCCGCTTGCTCATTCCTCGACAGGCATCTCCGAAGCCCTTGTCCCGCGTTGCACCAGGACCACGCGCGTCGAGATGGCGCCGAGTAAGAGCCCGAGACCAGCCGCGGATTCGAAGCGGCGGCTCAGTACCGCGACGACGAGCACGAAGAGCACGAGGCGGACGGCCATAGACAAGAGCACCGCCGTCTTCGTCCCGCGGAATCGCCCCGTGGCATGGAGGAGATAGCCGGGCGCTACCCCCCCGAGGATGAAAAGAACGAAGCGCGTAGTCTCCTCCGGCTCAACCCACGCTTCGGAAATGCGGTACGGGAGCATCCAACATCGTTCGGAGACCCGGCTCGAGCTTCGCCATAGCTGGAACCATCGCGATGAGCATCGCGACCGTCGCCTCGTCGCCCGCGACGCCGTTCTCGAAGAGAAAGTTCACATCGGGCGTCCCGGAGACGGTGATTCGATCGTAGGGTTTTTTCGCACCGATGTACATCTGCAGGTCGAGTGAGACGACTTCCTTGCGGTTGCAAGTGCCTTTGCATACGTGATGGATCCCCGCGACCTCGCCAGGCTTTACTGTCAAGTAAGGTGTTTTCACGCGGCGCTTCGAGAGCACGGGAGTGATTTTCTCCGTCGTCCTCGCGAGGTCGAACCCGAGTCCATCGGCAAGGAGGAGCATGGACTCGAGCAGACCGACGTGGCCGAGCTCGCCCTTCCTCACGCCTCGGCGAAACTGCGCCACGGTCATGCCTGCGCCGACCTTCCTCTGCAAATTCTCCCTTCGCGTGGAAGCATCGACGAGACGCTCCACGTGGACGGACTTTACCTCGACGCAGGGAGCGGTCGCCGCGAGCGCCATCGTGTCCATGACGAATCCAGGGTTCACCCCGGTGCCGAGGACGGAGACCTCCCGCAACTTCGCCATGCGATCGAGCTCTCGCGCCTGAGGAGCGTAGCGCACCGACGGGTGCAGAAGCTCTTCACAGGAGCTCACGACGTTGGTACGTCCTTCCACACACTGTTTGATCAATGGGAGAACCTGTTTGAAACGGGACCCGGTCGAGAGGATCACGACGCTCGGTCTCGTCATTTGCAGTACTTCATCTACACGATCCGAGACGCGCACTCCCGAGGGACGTTTCAGTCCGGATAGATCCGCGACGTCTCGTTGTTGTTTTTTGGGATCGTTATCGATGGCACCCACGAGCTCGATGTCACGTCGATCCAGGAGCAATTTCGCCGTCGCGAGTCCAATTTGACCGAGTCCGAAAACGACAACTCGGGTTTTCTCCGGGGCCTTCATCGAAACGCACCTCCGATACTTGGGACGGAACCAAACTTCGGGAGCTTATCGCACTTCCCCCGGTGTTGCTAGCTTTCCAGATGGAGATCCCGTGTGAATGCTATAGTTTCAGGTCAGTCATGCAGGAGAACGACGGACCGAAGCTCCCTTCGCCTACTTCAGGGATCCTGATCTTCATCGCGGTGTTCGTAGCGAACGTGGCGCTGGGAATCGCTGCCAATCAGCTGGGCTTGGGCGAAGATTTTCTCCTGATCGCGACACCCGTGCTGGTGCTCCTCCTGACAGGGCTTTCGATCCCGGTCTTCCGGGTCGACCCGAAGGAAACCTTTCTCCTCAGACTCCCATCGCTCGCCGATCTCTTGATGGCTTTCCCGCTCGCCGTTTCCTTTGTCATTTTGAGCGACCAGCTTTCGAACCTCGTCCAGGAGATCTATTCGCTCCCTCCAGAGATTCAGGAGGTGTGGCCGCGCATGATCCGTGCAGAGAGTGCAGGCGAGTGGGTGCTGAAGATTGCGACGATCGGATTCGGCGCCGCGATCTCCGAAGAGCTCCTCTTTCGGGGCTTCATTCAGAACGCGTTTCTTCGAAACATGAGTCGTACGGCGGCGGTCCTCTGGAGCTCGTTTCTCTTCATGGTGCTCCACATCCTTCCCTTGCCTAACTTCGCGGCGGCCGGGGTCGTGCTCGGCATCACGGCGCTCTCCACTCGGAGCATCTTGATTCCCATCCTCATTCACTTCGTCAACAATATCTCCACTCTCGCCCTCGTGAACCTCGCCGATTTGGAAACTCTCGGGGATCCTCTCTGGATCCCCCCAACGATCCTGATACCGGCTACGGCCATCTTCGTACTGACGATGGGCTTCTACTTGCGTCGACTCGCTCTGACTCCGGCGCCCGCGGCGCACCCTCGACTCGAAGAGTCCGAGAGCGAGCCCCTCCTTCTCCCTCACGAGCCACGTAGGTTGCAGGAGGAGCTGGCCGAGGTTCCAGAACGGAAACGCCGACTCGGCTGGCTCGTCGTCGTCGCGGCCGTGCTGGTCGGTGTGGGCGTTCTGCTCGGTCTGTTCGTCTATTCGCTCTATTTCACGAACCCCGGGGCGGCCCATGCCGCGATCATCGAGGCATTGGATCAAGAGGCCACCCGACAGCTCGCGCCCGAAGCAAGCGAGAGAGGCGAGGATCTCGGAGCAGGTTTCGATGAGCTGCTGACGCTCAACGAAGCCGGAAATCTCGAATGGCCCGAGCTCTTCCGCATCCTCGTGGCTTATGCCGAAGCGAGCGCGGATGGCACGATCGGCTCGACGGACGTCGATTCGATCCTCGCCGTCGTCAACGACGTCGTGAATGCGGCCGCCGTGCCGCGGCCGCTGTGAGGCTTTCAAACAATTCATGGGAGCTCAGGTGAGATGAGGTTAAAAGCCGCATTGCTGATATTCGCGTGGGTTGGCGGAGCACAGATCATCGAAATCTATCGTGCCAAGAACCGGCTGGCGCAGGAGCTCATTCCGATCGTCGAGGCCGTCCTCCGTGACGAGGGCCAAGTCACCCTGGACCCGCGCACAGGAACTTTGGTGCTCAACGGATCGCGGGGCGCCATTCAGCGGGCTCTGGCCTTACTCGAACAGGTCGACCAGCCGCTGCGGCACGTCGTTCTGACGCACGAGCTCAGGGAGTTCGCCGAGGTCGAAGCGGCGCGGCTCCAAGTTCGGTGGCAAGCGACGCTCGGCGACACGCGGATCGGAACCCTTCCTCTGCCGGCTGACGCCGTCCACATGGCGCTCGGGGGGCGAAGGGAGGCCACCAGTGCGACGTCGAGATCCGTGCTGCGAATCCTGGAAGGAGGGAGCGGGGTCATTGCCACAGGTGAAGCCTTTCCTTTCGTCTACCGGCCGTACTGGGGCGCTCGCGCGACCGAGTTTATTCCGGCGGAGACAGGATTCGAAGCCTCCGTTCAGGTCCTACCCGACGGCCGCGTGCACCTGGAGCTGAGACCCTTCTCGGGACATCTCGACGAGCGAGGCGCGCTACGCTACACGTCGGCAGCGACGACGGTGATGGCCAAGCCCGGAGAAACGATCGTTATCGGTGAAACGTCGCATGACTCCGAGGGGACGAGCGTGGCCCTCGACGGCGCCGCCCTAACGCGGGCACAGACCGAGCAAGTGCTCCTCATCTCCGTCGAGAGCGAGGAGCCCTGACAGACTTGCCCGTTGGTAGAATAGCCCCATGGGATCTTACGTGGACCTTCTCCTATCAAGCTTGCGACGATCGCGTCTGCTATATCCCCACAAAAGTGCCGGTGACTTTTCACCTGAAGCTGGCCGATCACGACGGTGAGCGCGTGCCCGAAGCCATGAGGAAGAAGGCGTCTAGTCCCTGAGCTCGGGTAGCTCCTCGCGTTCGTACACGAAGAGCAACGCGACGCCGTTGTTGCAGTAGCGCTTGCCGGTCGGCTTGGGGCCGTCGTCGAAGACGTGACCCTGATGGCCGCCACAACGCGCGCAATGGTACTCCGTTCGAGGAAGGATGAGCTTGAAATCCCGCTTCGTTCCCATGCGGCCCTCGAGCGCCTGATAAAAGCTCGGCCAACCGGTGCCGCTGTCGAATTTCGCGTCAGAGTCAAAGAGCGGCTGGAAGCAGGCGGCGCAGATGAACTTTCCCTTGCGCTTCTCCGCGTTGAGCTCACTCGTAAACGCCCTCTCCGTGCTGTCTTCGAAGAGTACGCTATAGCGCTCAGGCTCCAGGAGCTCGCGCCACTCGGCCTTCGATTTCTCGAATTTGGAAATAGGGTCTGTCATGATCGCCATTATAGACGGCCCGGGACTTTGCGCGCCGCTCGTCGTAGAATCACCGCGCAGGCAAAACCAAACAGGAGGAACCCATGAAACACCTATCGCTCGCGTTGGCCGTCGTCACGTTGCTTTTGGGCTGGTCACTCGTCCACACCAAAGTGTCCCGCGGAGCGACGGAGCACCAGTTCATGAACTCGCCCGGCCGAACCGATAATAATCCCTTCAGCACGGCGGTGCTGGTCGGCGATACCCTCTACCTTTCGGGGGACATCGGAATCGATCCCGAGACGGGTCGGCCGCCGGCGGCCGTCGAGGAGGAAGTGCGGCTCATCATGGACGGCATGAAACAGGTGCTGGAAATGGCCGACATGACGACGGACGATCTCGTGATGGTTCAGGTCTTTTGTTCCGATGTCTCCCTCTACGACGCTTTCAACGACGTCTATCGAACGTACTTCGGCGATCACTTCCCCGCCCGTGCGTTCTTGGGATCGGGACCGCTCCTCCGCGGCGCGAGATTCGAAGTCAACGGCATCGCCGTCAAGCAATAGTCCGGCGCCGGCTTCGTTGCGGGCGGAAACCTGCACTCTCATCATCCTGCCCTCCACGTGTGGTTCGCGGTCGCTCGCCCTCACGTACAAGTCAGGAGCCGGACGCCTCGATGAAGCGGTCCGAGTAAAGGGCTGGAAGATGAAACAAGACGACCCCGACAACGATGAAGGGAATCCCCACCGCTAAGCTGCGGTGAGCCGCGAACCAGCCCGTCGTGATCAGATGAACGACGAGACTCCCGTAGAAGGCGATGAAAAGGCACCGTTTGAGGTTGGTCGCGGTTCCCATCGCGAGCAGGGCAAGCGTCTCGATCACGCCGGAGATGAAAAAGCTCACCGCCATGAGCGGAAAGAACGACAGAGCGAGCCGGAACGGCAGTCCGATGAGCTCCGATGAGGCGTTGGCCACGAGCGCGCTCTGATAGGGTTTCTTGCCTCCGAGTCGCCTGTAGATGACGCCTTTCACCGGCGCCCAAATCACGATGAGGAACAGGGCCATAGAGAAGCTCGACAGCGACGGCTCGTCGAGAACGTAGTAGACGAGCGCTGCGGCGGCTGACAAGAGAAGGACGATGAGTACGAGCTGCCTGCTTTGAGTCACCGCGCCGTACCCAGCTCCCGCGCGACGAGGTCATCCTCGGTTTCCGCCGCTCGGACCACTCGAAACTCGCCATCCGAGATCGTGACTTCCGTGGGCCGAGGCCGCAGGTTGTAATTCGAGCTCATGGTGAAACCGTAGGCGCCCGCATGCAATATGGCGAGGTAGTCTCCGCGCTCCGGCATCACGAGCTCGCGGTCGCGCGCGAAGACGTCCGAGCTCTCGCAGACGGCACCTGCGATATCGGCGGTCACCGTCGGACCCGCCTTCTTCTCGAGCGGCACGATCGGATGGTATGCGCCATAGAACGCCGGGCGCAACAAGTCGTTGAGACCCGCGTCGACCACGACGAAAGTCCGGCCGTAGACCTGCTTGACGTAGAGGACTCGGACGACGAATGCGCCTATCGGACCGAAGAGGACCCGGCCCGGCTCGGTCACGATCTCCACGTCGAGATCCGAAAATGCGGGAAGAACCCTCTCCGCATAGGCCTGAAAACTCGGTACGGACTCATCCTGGTAGCGAATGCCCAGACCGCCGCCGATATCGACGTACTTCAGGTCGACTCCGTGCTCCTTCTGGGAACGAACCCACTGCGCGAGCAGATCGGCATTGCGACCAAGCGGCTCGACTGACGTGATCTGCGAGCCGATATGTGAGTGGACGCCGACGAAATCGAGGTGCTTGAACTCGCGGTGCCGGAAGTAGATCTCCCGTGCGCTCCGCAGGTCGAGCCCGAACTTCGCCGTCGAGACTCCTGTCGCGATATGCGGATGAGTCTCGGGATCGATGTCGGGATTGAGACGCAGAGCGACCCGCGCGCGCCGGCCCGCCCGTCCCGCAAGCTCGTCTAGCACTTCGAGCTCGGTCTTCGATTCGGCCAGAAACATCCGAATATCGGCGGCCAGCCCCTTCTCGAGCTCGCGCTCCGTCTTGCCCACGCCCGAGAAGACGATTCGGTCCGGAGTGAAGCCGAGCTCGAGCGCAAGGCGAAGCTCCGCACCGGAAACGACCTCCGCGCCGGCACCCTCCGCGACCAGCGGCCTCAAGAGGGCCGGCTGGCTATTCGCCTTCAGCGCGACACAGTGCATGTGGGGCGCGCTCGCGAAAGCGGCCCGCAACTCCCCGTAGCGGCGCACGAGCTCTCTGGGCGCGTAGACGTAGAACGGCGTCTGGACGTCTTTGACCAGCTCCGAGAGTGGCAGGTCGGCGGCGGACAGAACGTTGTCTCGGTAGTCGAAGACTTCCTTCAACTTCTCAATTTCCTCAACAACGTCTGACCTTCTCGAACGATCACCAAGGCTCCGTCTTTGAGATCTTCGTCGAACAGGTCGAGGAGGCTGAAGAGCGTGGTCGTCATTCGGTCGTCGTCCATCGCGTCCTGTCGGAAGAAAATAACGGACGGCCAGGGGCTTCGATCCGACTCGACCAGACGCGCGACACTTCTGTTCCGTGTCACCACGTCCGTTCCTCGAGCGAGGCGAGCCGCAGAAACTCCCTGAGAGGAAGGTCGCCGGCACCGATGTCCCCCGCGTGCAGCGCGTCGTGCCCCGCCTCGATCAGGCTATTCACGACCGCTTCCGGGAAGAACGGGTCGGCGAGGATCCTCACTCAAACAACCTCGTCGAGACGCATGTACGATCTCCTGTAGAGCCTCTGAGAATCGCTCGATTTCCTCTTCCTTATTGTAGTGGGCGAGAGTGGCGGAGACCGCACCTTCCTGCTCCGAGATCCCGAGAGCTTTCATCGTGCGCGGACAATCCTGGTTGCCCGCGAGCACGCGGATACCGTGCTCTCCGAGGGCGACCGCAGTCTCCTCCGGGCTCATGCCTTCGACGCTGAACATCAGATTGGGGATGCGATGAGCGGCCCCGTCGGTGTCTTCGACGCCGTAGACCCTCACACCTCGTACCGCTGCGAGGCGTCGGAGCGCCAGCGAGGTCAAGGAACGTTCATAGTGACGGATCGACTGCATCCCTCGCCTCATGTGGCGCCGTCGGCCGTAGTCCTCCGACGGCTGGACCTGCATCTCGTGAGATAAAAGGCCCATTTCCTCGACGTAACGCAGCGTCGCGCCCAGACCCGCAACGTCTTCAGGTGATGCCTGAATCCCCTCGAAAAGCTCGCGAGCCGCCGACCTCAGTACCGACATGCGCTCTTTCTTTCCCCATAGGAACGCGGGGCTCGAGCCGAAGAGCGGGCGCGTGGAGGTAAGGACGAAGTCCGCGCGGAGAAAACGAACGTCGATCGCCCCGTGCGCGATGAACGGAGTCCAGCGAACGAGCAACGACGCGGAAGAATGGTCGCGGATCTTCAGAGCAGCCGGAAGCAGCTCGGCGACGGTGCCGAGGGCAGCGGACACTTTGGGCACGACGACCAACCGAGTGCGATCGGTCAGGAGCTCCTCCAGTCGGGCCGGCGACAATCCACCCCGGGGCCGCGTCATCGGCCAAAACTTCACGACCAGATCTCGTTCCCGAAGTGCGAGCCAATGAACGAGGCTCGACTCTTCGTCGAGCTCGGAGACGATGATCTCCGAGCCCGCCTCGAAATCCCTGGAGATGGCCTCGCAGGCGCGGCGCTCTAGCTCGGAGGCGTCGGCGGCCACGAGTATCTCGTCCTCGGCCCAAGCGTCGTTACTATTCAAGAAGAACGCGAGACTTTCACGAGTCTCCTTCAAGAGCTCGTCGGGGGGCCCCGCCTCTTCCGCCGCCTCGACCACCCGAAGAGAAAGCGGCGAGCCGGCGTGGTCGAAGTAAACTGTATCCGAGCCCTCGAGCGCGGAAAAATTGGCCCGCGCATATTCCAAGGGAAAATCCATGAAACTGTCTCCTTCTTTAGTGCGCGCGGGGCCCCACCCCCACGCGCTCGCCTCGCTCCTCGCTCGCCCTTATACGTGCGGTAGTATATTACCGGTTCACCATGTCTCAGCCACTCCGAGCCATTTACGAGAAGTCGGGAGCGCGATTTGTGGAGATCGGAGGGGAAAGGCTCCCGGACACCGTCGGGGGTCTCGATACTGAGTACGAGGCCGCGATGTCGTCTGCCGTCGTCCTCGAGCGGTTCCAGCAAAGCCAGATCGAGGTCACGGGAGCCGACCGTGAATCCTTTCTCCAGAACATGTTGACCAACGACATCCAGGGCCTGCCAGTTGGTTTGGGAGTCCCGGCCGCCTTCCTCACCAACAAGGGCAAGCTCGTCTCGGATCTGCTCGTATCGAAAGAGATGGACAGCATCCGCCTCCGAATGGAGGCCTCGCGTGCCGAGGCGCTCCGGAGCGCCCTGGACCGATACATCATCTCCGAAGACGTCGTTCTTTCGAGCTTGGACGGAAAAGAGCAGCTCTTTTCCGTAGCCGGCCCTCAGGCCGCCGGGATTCTCGCAGCGCTCCTCGGTCGAGAGCGCGCGGAGCTCGATGAGCTTCCCCATTTGGGCATTCTGAGGGCCGAGTTCGCGGGGGGACCAGTTAGGCTCATCGGATTTGGGCGCGAGCCCACACCGAGATTCGATGTGACGGCTCCGACGGACCGGGCCACCGAGCTCTTCGCGAAGGCGGTCGAAGCGAATGCGGTTCTCGCTGGATACGCGCTCTCGGAGACCCGACGCCTCGAGGCGAGCGTCGCTCGCTTCGGCGTCGACATGGACGAGACGAACCTCCCCCTCGAAGCAGAGCTCGAGGAGGCGGTCAGCTTCGACAAGGGTTGTTACATCGGCCAAGAGTACGTCGTTAGACTGGCCCACCGAGGACATCTGAACCGGAAGCTCGTGGGGCTACGCGTGTCTGGAAATCGCGTCCCGTCTTCCGGAGCGGCCGTCCTCTCCGGAGGCGACGATGCGGGCCATGTCACGACCGCGGCACACTCGCCTCACTTCGGCGCGGTCCTGGCGCTCGGCTACCTGAAGCGCGCCTACTTCGAGCCCGGCACCGAAGTACAAATCGAAGCTACGAGCGCTCTCGTCTCGTCACTGCCCTTCCGCGCCATCGACTAATTCCAGATACTCTCTCCAAGCGGCCCAGTAACGATCTCCGCCGACAAGGAAACTGTCCGAGTGGCCCGCGCCATCCACCGCGAGAAACCGCTTCGGCTCCCGCGCTGCTTCGTAGAGACGCCTGCCATGGCTGAAGGGCACGGTCGCGTCCTCACGGCCGTGGATGATGAGAATCGGAAGCCGGAGCTCGGGGAGCTTCGCGAGGTTATCGTAACGAGTGCGAATCCAGCCCGGCGGTACAAAAGGGTAGGCAACGCGCGCCATATCGGGAATGGAGGTGAAGGGCGACTCCAAGACGAGCCCCGCGGCCGGGACCTCCCCGGCGAGCTGGACCGCGACGGCCGCACCGAGAGATTCACCGAAGAGGATCAGACGCTCCGGAGTGACTCCCGCCTCGTTTAAGAGATAGTCATAGGCAGCGCGCGCATCTCGATAAGTTCCCTCTTCATTGGGGCTTCCCTCACTAAGACCGAAACCGCGATAGTCGAATAGCAGTACGTTGGTTCCCAGGTTGCGGTGCATCAAGAGGGTACGATCGAGGCGGTCCGCGACGTTGCCGGCGTTGCCGTGGCAAATCAGCACCGTAAATCGAGCCGGCTCCGCCGTCGGCGACGGCAGGAACCAGCCATGGACTACGGTTCCGTCCGACGTCGAAAGCGTCAAATTACGGTAGTCGAGCGAGAGGGCCTCCGGTGTGACGTCGATTCGCCCGGACGGGAAATAAATGAGTTTTTCTTCGAACAACAAGGCCAAACCCACCAGCACCACGATGGATGCTACGATGCTCACAACCAGTCGCTTGAAACCTCCGTAAAGGCGCACTAGAACATTATGTCAGAGGCTCTTCCGGAACCGAGAACAAGATTTGCGAGGGCTGTCGCCCCTCCCGACGAGGAGATCGAGCTCGATCGCGCGCTCCTCCTCATCGCTCTGGAGGAATACCCGGAACTCGACCTCGAGCGCTACCTCGCCATGCTGGCGAGCCTCGCGGATCGGGTCCGCGGCCGTCTCCATATGGATGCCGGTCCCTTCGAGCAAGTGGCGATCCTCCGACAAATCTTGGCGGAGGAGGAGGGTTTCTCAGGTAACGAAGACGAATACTACGACCCGCGGAACAGTTTCCTCAACGACGTGCTCGACCGACGGACCGGGATCCCGATCACGCTCTCGGTCGTCTACATGGAAGTAGCCCGGCGGGTCGGATTTCTGCTCGAGGGCGTCTCTTATCCGGGACATTTCCTCGTGAAGCACCCGACGCCGGGGAGGCCCATCATCCTCGATCCGTTTCACGGCGGTCACATCCTGGAGGAGACCGATCTGAAGGCGCGCCTCGACGCGGGCGGCGGCGGAGAGAACCATGAAGAACGCTTTCTGGAATCGACCACGGCGCGCGCCCTGCTATACCGGGCACTCTCGAACCTGAAGGCCATCTACCTTCGCGGCGGAGACCGCGAGCGGGCGCTCGCGGCCGTCGAACGTATGCTCCTCCTGACACCAGCCGAATCCGCCGAGATGCGCGACAGGGGTCTCCTGTTGGCTCAACTCGACCGCCCCCTCGAGGCGCTTCACCAACTCTCTGCCTGGCGTTTGACGAGCGGTAGGAGCGAAGCCACCGAGGAGATCGAAGCTCTCATAGAACGGCTCAAGCGGAGGGTCGCCCTGTCGAACTGAAAACTCGTAACACCATCTCCCTGCCGGGTCGAGACGTGATATGGTCACGGGTTAATTAGGAGGTGTATGGTGGGCGAGGCCGATCCGGCTCTTGCAGGGCTTCCCGAGCCCGGCGACCCGGTCTTTTACCCGAAGGTGGGACATTGTATCTACCGCGGCGTAACCGAGGACCGTGTGGCCCCGGGCATGAGGCTTCTGGAGCTCGAGGATTTCGACGAGGACAGCCGAATTCTGATCCCTCTTGCACGGGTCCCGGAGCTCAAACTTCGCCCCGCAGGCTTGGCTCTAGAGGACATCAAGGAGATCCTCTCCGCGGAATTCGAGGAGCCGATCGAAAGCGAGGACGAGCGCCATGACCTCGTCGAGGAGCTCATTGCCGATGGCTCTCCCCGCGCTCTGGCTCAAGCCCTCAAGAGGCTGCACCTCATCCGCCAGACCTCCGACCTGAGCCGCGAAGAGGAACTGACACGGAAGAAGGTCCGTAGCTGGCTTGCGGCCGAAGTCGCTATCTCCAAGGAGTGCACCCGCGCGGAGGCTCAAGCGTTCATAACGCACGTGCTTCAGGACTCCATGGCGGCGCACCGCCTGAAGGAGAAAGAGGAGGCCAAGGAACGGCGCCGGGCTCTCAAGGAACAGAAAAAGGCTGCCCAGGAGCTGGCGCGGGCGGAGGGCGAGGCGTCCGTGGAGCCCGCCGAGTCCGTGGAGCCCGTTGAGTCCGTCGAGCCCGATGAGCCCGTTGACAGCCTCGACTCGACCTCTCCGTCCGGAGTCGCCTCTTTGGCGGAAGCCAAGCACCCCGTGGGCAAAGATCGTGAGTAAAGCGATACGATTTCGAACATTCTGCGCTGAGACTGGGCTCTAGTCCCGGCCGCAGACGCGAGACACGTCGACGATGGCCCGGCATCCCGAGCTTCATGTAAAGCCCCTACACGGCGAACCGTATACTTTCGCTCTGGAAAAGGACGTCACGTCGATCGGGCGTTCGAAGCGTAACGATCTCGTCCTCGCCGATCAATGGCTCTCGCGCAACCACGCTGAGATTCGAAGACAGGATAGAGGGCTGGTGGCTTTCGATCTCGAGAGCCGCAATGGTACCTACATCAACGGCACACGGATCGCCCGCCCGACTCCCCTCCAAAACGGAGACGTGATCACGCTGGGGGACCAGCAGATCCGCCTCGTCAACGACGCTTCGGGAAGCGTCATCCTGACGGATCCCGAGGACTTCGACATGGACAATACCGTCGTCGTCCCGACCGAAGAGTTGCTCGCCGCCGCTCGCGCGCAGGAAGATACCTGGGACAACGTGGCGGAGCGCCCGGCGCCAAAGCGCCCCTCGCAAGCCGACGACTCGGCGCAGATTCTCAAACAAAACCAGATCCTCGCCGCCTTGAGCCAGGCGAGCATGGCCCTGATTAGCAACCGGCCCGTCGGGGAGCTGCTCGAGTTCATCCTCGAGCTCGCGTTCAAAGTCATCCGCGCGGAACGTGGCGTGCTGATGCTCAAGGAGGAGGCCGGCGACCTCGAAGTCGAGGCGCTGCGCACGAACAAGGGCTCGAATCCAACGGAGGAGATCACTTTCTCTCGCTCCATCGCCGACAAGGTCGTTGCGGAAAAAGTCTCGATCCTCACCAATAACGCTCTGACCGATCCGCGATTCAAATCGCAGGACTCGATCGTCTCCCTCGGAATTCGCTCGGCGATGTGTGTTCCCCTGTGGCACGAGGAGGCGGTCACGGGTCTGATCTACGTCGACAGTCTCAACCGCGCGGACGCTTACACTCGAGACGACCTGACCTTGCTCACCTCGCTCGCCAATGTCGCCGCGATCAAGATCGAGAACGCGAAGCTTCTCGAAGCCATGATCGAGAAAAAGCGGATGGAGCGTGAGTTCGAGCTCGCGGGAGACATCCAGCGAAACCTCCTGCCAAGCGAAGCACCCGTGATTGCGGGTTGGGATCTCGTCGGCACGAATACCCCTTGCTACACCATCGGCGGCGACTACTACGACTTCATCGAGCGTAGCGGCGGTCTGGCCGTGGCGCTCGGCGACGTCTCGGGCAAGGGCGCAGGCGCTGCCCTGATGATGATGGTGTTGCGCGCCACCATCCACTTCGCCAGCCAGCGCGAAAGTTCGGTCGAAGGCGTTATCTCTCAGACGAACGGCGTGATGTTCGACAACTCCCCCGCGCAGTTCTTCGTGACGTTTTTTCTCGGCGACCTCAATACCTCCACCGGGGAGATGAAATACATCAACGCCGGCCACATCCCTCCCATCCTGTACCATGCAGCAACCAGGGGTATCGACCGTCTGGAAGCGGGAGGAACCGTTCTCGGGCTGTTCGATATTGCGGCTTTCGACGAAGGAGAAGCCACGCTTGCGCCCGGCGATATCCTTGTCGTCTTCACGGACGGCATCAGCGAAGCCTGGAGCGAGGACGAGGAGGAGTTCGGCGAAGAGCGACTGGGAGAGCTCGTAGTCGCAAATGCCTCCCTGTCTTCGGTGGATCTCGAGAAGCTCATTCAGAGCGAAGTAGAGAAACACACCAATGGCAGCCGCGCGACCGATGACCGAACGGTGATTGTCGCCAAGCGCGCATGACCAATCGATTTCTTCGATTTCCGTCCTCGGTTGTTCCGGCCGGAATCGTATGCTAACGTCAGCTTTATCTCAATTTTAGAGGAAAAATGGTCCAGCGACGCGGTGCGCTCACCGAAGTGACAGGCCTGCAGAAAGACATCAAGAAGATCTTCGAGCAGCTATCCCAGCTGGAGGGTACCGAGGCCGGCATCGGCCTCGGGGAGTGGTTCCCAAGAGTCGACGTCTTTGAGACGAGGAACGACGTCGTCGTCAAGGTGGAAGCACCCGGGTTCAGCAAGAGCGACCTTTCGGTCTCTTTTCGTGGGCCGAAGATGATCCTGGCTGGTGAGAAGAAGCAATCGAAAATGGATCGCTCCATCCGAGGCTACCTGTGCCTCGAACGCAGCGCGGGCAAGTTCAGTCGATCGCTCTACGTCGATCGAGCTGTCGACCTGACCAAAGCGAAAGCGGAACTTAGCGAGGGCGTGCTCACGGTGACCATGCCGAAGTTGAACGATCGCCGAGGGAGCGAGTTTAGGCTCACCATCGTGGATATCGAGTCACTGACCAAGAAGTAGAAGGCCCGGATGGAAACAGACCCACAAGACCCACAAGAATCCCAAGATTCCCAAGATTCGCAAGAGTCACAAGAATCACAAGAATCACCAGAGTCACAAGAGGCGCTCTCCGTTCCGGAATCGCTTCCCGTCCTCCCGCTGCGGGACATCGTCATCTTCCCCTTCATGATCGTCCCCCTCTACGTGAGCCGGGACAAGTCGGTCAAGGCAGTCGACTCGGCGCTGTCCGACAATCGCATGATTTGCCTGTTGGCTCAGAAAGAGCAGGAGAAGGAGACCCCGGACGCGGGCGACCTCCACCGCATGGGGACGGTGGCCGTCATCATGCGCATGCTCAAGCTGCCTGACGGACGCATCCGCGTCCTGGTACAGGGCATGCATCGCGCGCAGGTCACCGGATTCGGCGATACCGAGCCCTACTTCCGCGCCAAGCTCCAGGCCGTCGACGAGGAAAAGTGGGAGGAAGACTCCCTCGAGCTCAAGGCCCTCACGCGGAATGTGAAGGAGGCTCTCGAAAAGTCGGTCAATCTCGGCAAGACCATTTCCCCGGAAGTCATGGTGATCGCCGCGAACCTGGACGATCCGGGCCGCCTCGCCGATCTCGCGGTCTCGAACCTCGACCTCAAAGTCGACTCGGCCCAGGAAATCCTCGAGACCATCGATCCGATCGAACGTCTCAAGAAAGTTCACGAGCTGATTACGAAAGAGCTCGAAGTCCTCACGATGCAGCAACAGATCAGCTCGCAAGCTCGCGGCGAGATGGATCGGACCCAGCGTGAGTTCTTTCTTAGACAGCAGCTCAAGGCAATCCAGTCCGAGCTAGGCGAGGGTAACGAGCTCGCCGAAGAGGTGCGCCAGTTTCGTGCCAAAGCGCGCAAGGCCAAGATGCCGAAGGACGTCCAGAAGGAAGTCAGTCGCCAGCTTGGAAAGCTCGAGCGAATGCATCCTGACGCCGCCGAGACGGCGACACTTCGCAACTACCTCGATTGCATGGTCAATCTACCCTGGAGCAAACACAGCCGGGACAGCCTCGACTTGAAGGTCGCGCTGGCGATTCTCGACCAGGACCACTACGGTCTCGAGCGCATCAAGGAGCGAATCATCGAGTACCTCGCGGTGCGCAAACTGAAGAAGAAGATGAAGGGACCGATCCTCTGCTTCGTGGGTCCGCCAGGTGTCGGCAAGACCTCACTCGGCCGTTCCATCGCGCGGGCCGTGGGGCGAAACTTTCATCGGATCTCCCTCGGGGGGGTTCGGGACGAAGCGGAAGTCCGGGGCCACCGTCGCACCTACGTCGGCTCGATGCCGGGCCGCATCATCCAGGGGATCCAGCAGGCGGGCACCAACAATCCCGTCTTTATGCTCGACGAAGTGGACAAGATCGGTGCGGACTATCGTGGGGACCCGAGCTCGGCACTACTCGAAGTACTGGACCCCGAGCAAAACTACTCGTTCCGAGACAACTACCTCGGCGTGGCTTTCGACCTTTCCAACGTGATGTTCATCGCGGCCGCCAATCAGCTCGATCCCATCCAGCCTGCGTTTCTCGATCGCATGGAAGTCATCGAGCTGAGCGGTTACACCGAGGAGGAAAAGCTCCGCATCGCCAAGCGGCACTTGATTCCCAAGCAGACGGACGAGAACGGTCTGACTTCCAAACAGATCGCCTTCAGCGACGAGGCCCTGAAGAAGATCGTCGCGCGCTACACCCGCGAGGCCGGCTTGAGGGGGCTGGAGCGCCAGATCTCTCGAGTCTCGCGCAAGGTCGCCAAACGAGTCGCGGACGGATACGAAGGGCTCACGCGAATCGCGGCCGGCAGCCTCCCCAAATTCCTCGGCTCGGAGAGATACCTCGGTGAGGAGAACCTGAAGAAGGACGAAGTGGGGGTCGCGACTGGTCTGGCCTGGACGCCCACCGGCGGCGATGTCTTGTTCGTCGAGGCGACCGTTATGAAGGGAAAGGGCGAGCTCATTTTGACGGGCACGCTCGGGGATGTCATTCAAGAATCCGCGCGCGCCGCTCTATCCTATGCTCGATCCCGCGCCGCCGAGCTCGGAATCGACGAAAGCCGCTTCGGAAATCACGACATTCACATTCACATCCCCGAAGGCGCCATTCCCAAAGATGGCCCCTCCGCCGGAGTCACGATGGCGCTCGCGATGATATCGGCTCTGACCGACACGCCGGTGAAGAAGAACGTTGCTCTCACGGGAGAGATCACGCTTCGCGGAAACATTCTGCCGGTCGGCGGAGTCAAAGAAAAGGTCCTCGCGGCACGCCGGGCGGGACTCGACACCGTCCTTCTTCCGAAGCAAAACGGCAAGGATGTCGACGAGCTGCCCTCCTATGTGCACCGCGACGTGACGTTTCGCCTCGTGGAGCAGGTGCATGAGGTCCTCGGCGCGGCCCTCGTCGATGGCGGCAAGATTCTCGAGATTGCCGCGCCCCCGGCCCGAATGTCTCGCCGGACGTCATCACGGAGCACGCGGACGGCGCTCAAGTGAAGATCCTCGTTGCCGGCGACGTCGTTGGCAAGGCCGGCCGCAACATCGTCACGAACGGTCTCGCCCATCTACGGATGAAAGACGACTTCGACCTCGTGGTCGTCAACGTCGAGAACGCGGCCGCAGGTTTCGGAGTGACGGTGGACATCGCCAACAAGATGTTCGGCGCCGGTATCGACGTTCTCACAACGGGCAACCACGTCTGGGACAAGAAGGAGATTCTCGAGCACCTCGAACGCGAGCCGAGGCTCTTGCGACCCATCAACTACCCCTCGCGCTGTCCGGGCGTCGGTACCTATGTCGCCACCACTCCGAGCGGAGTACGGGTCGCCGTGGTCAATCTCCAGGGGCGCGTCTTCATGCCGCTAATCGATTGTCCGTTTCAAGCGATCGATCGTGAGGTTTCGTCGCTCAATGGCAAAGCGGACGCGATTCTCGTGGACTTCCACGGAGAAGCGACGTCCGAGAAAATGGCCATGGGCCTTTATCTCGACGGGCGCGTTTCCGCCATTGTCGGGACCCACACCCACGTTCCCACGGCCGACGAGCGCATTCTTCCCAAAGGGACGGCCTACGTCACCGATCTCGGGATGTGCGGCCCCTATGACTCCGTGATTGGAATCGAGTACGAGTCCTCGCTTCCCCGGTTCCTGACGGCGATGCCGACGAAGTTCGAGACGGCGAAATCGAATCCGTGGATGTGCGGCGTGATCATCGACCTCGACGACGCGACTGGGCATGCCCGCGACATCCAGCGCTTCAAGTTGACCGATAAAGACCTGTCCCGCTCGTGAAACGTGAAGGATAACCAGACCGGAAACCTGTTCGAAACCTCTCGGGACACCGACCGCGTCATTCTGTCGGTCAGCGAGATCACGCGCGATATCAAGCTCGATCTAGAGGGACGGTTCATGAACCTCTGGGTCGAAGGCGAGCTCTCCAACGTGAAGCGACCTGGCTCGGGTCATCTCTATTTCACCTTGAAGGACGATCGAGCCCAATTGCCCGGTGTCATGTTCCGAGGCTCGGCGGCCCGCGGGCTTCGGTTTCGCCCCGAGGACGGCATGGCGGTTCTGGTCTGGGGCCACCTCACCGTCTACGAGCCTCGGGGTGCCTATCAAATTCGTGTCGAGCGGATGGAGCCTCGAGGGAAAGGGGCTCTTCAACTCGCCTTCGAGCAGCTCAAGGCGAAGCTTGCCAAGGAGGGGCTCTTCGACGACAAACGGAAAAAGCGCTTGCCGCTGCTTCCCAAGAGGCTCGGTATCGTGACTTCTCCTAGCGGTGCCGCTATCCGCGACCTCTGCCGCGTCCTGCACCGGAGATTCCCGAACCTCGAGGTCGTCGTCTATCCGACCCAGGTCCAGGGAGAGCTCGCGGCCGCTGGCATCGCAAAGGGGATCCAAGTCCTTAATCGGATGGGAGGATTCGACATTCTGATCGTCGCTCGCGGAGGCGGCTCCCTCGAGGACCTCTGGCCGTTCAACGAGGAGTCCGTCGCGCGCGCGATTGCCTGGTCCGAAGCCCCGGTCGTGAGCGCGGTAGGGCACGAGACCGATGTGACCATCGCCGACTTCGTCGCCGACGTCCGCGCCCCGACTCCGTCGGCGGCCGCCGAGATCGTCGTTCGGCGCAAGGACGATTTTCAGGAGCGCGTCGTCGCGCTCAGGAACCGACTGAACAAGGCCCGAACCTTCCGATTCACAGAGCTCTCTCGTCGACTGGAGCGCGCAGCGACCCACGGAGTCTTCGCCGCGGTTCGACACTTCGTCGAGCTCAAGGGGCAGCGAGTGGACGAGGCGGGCTTCAGGGCCCGAACGAGCATCTCCCGCCGACTCGTCGAGGCGGCTCGACGCATCGAAGGCTTGGAGCGACGCCTCGGGGCTCGACGAATCGACCGCCGACTCGGCGAATCGCGAGCGCGGTGGACCGCACTCCGGGCGCGCCTCGATGCGGCAGAGCGTGCCCGCCAGGAGATAGCTCGCCGCAAGCTCGGTTCTGCGAGCGCGAAGCTCGAGACCCTCTCCCCTCTCGGCGTGCTCGGGCGCGGCTATAGCCTTACCTGGACCGACCAAGGTAAGCTCTTGCGTCGAGCCAAGGACGTGCAGGTGGGCGAGGCCCTAAGCATCGACCTGCACGAAGGCTCTCTCGACTGCCGCGTCGAGAACATTTCGCAGGAAGAGCGTGAGCCCAGTCGTGAGTAAAGAGACCGAGGATCTGAATCCGAAGGACTTCGAGGACGCCCTCACGAAGTTGGAGTCCATCGTCAAAGAGCTCGAAGAGGGAGAGTTGAGCCTGGAGCGGTCACTCGAGCGCTACGAGCAGGGGGTTCGGCTCGCCCGATTCTGCAGCGGCCAGCTCGAGGAAGCCGAAAAACGCATCGAGGTGCTGCAGACGACCGAGAACGGCGAGCCCAAGCGCGACGCAACGGGTTCTCCGCGCTCGAAGCCTCTCGACTTGGAAGAGTCGTGACCACGGGACCGTTGACGCTGAACCGTACTCACTACCTCGAGGAATGCCGGGCGCTCGTCGATCGGTTCCTCGACGACTACCTACCTACGGAGAACACCCCCCCGCAGACGCTGTCCCGCGCGGTCCGCTACAGCTTGTTCGCCGGCGGCAAGAGGCTCCGTCCCACGCTCGTTCTCGCCGCCGCCGAGGCTGTCGGTGGGAATATCGAAGACGCCCTACCCGCGGCCGCCGCCTTTGAGATGATCCATACCTACTCCTTGATCCACGACGACCTGCCCGCGATGGACGACGACTCTCTGCGCCGCGGCCAGCCAACTTCCCACGTCGTCTTCGGGGAGGCCATGGCCATCCTGGCAGGAGACGCGCTCCAGACCCATGCCTTCGAGTTGATCGCACAGCCGCCCGGGCGCTGCCGGATTCCCGCTGATGGGCGGGTGCGCGCGATCGCGCTTCTCGCCGATGCCGCTGGCGCGCGGGGCATGGTCGGCGGGCAGGTCGCGGATTTAGAATCCGAAGGAAGACCGGCGGATGCGGAGACGCTTCTGTTCATTCACCGCCACAAGACGGGTGCTCTGATCCGCGCCTCGGTCGAGGTCGGGGCCATCGTGGGCGGAGGAGACGAGGAGGCGGTCGTCGAGCTCCGACGATTCGGAGAGGAGATCGGACTCGCCTTTCAAATCGTCGATGACATCCTCGATGTCTTAGGGACGGCGGAAAGCCTCGGGAAGTCCGCGGGCAAAGATGCGAAGGCGGGCAAAGCGACCTACCCGGCAGTGCACGGCTTGGAGGACGCGAAGAGGCGCGCTCGAGACCTCGGGGAGCGCGCCTTGGACAGGCTCGAAAAGTTCGGCAGTGCCGGAGAGCCCCTTGCCATGGTTGCGGAACGCATCGTTTCCAGGAGCTCCTGATCCGGGGCCTCGATCATGCCACGTTGCCGCGTCGACAAACTCGTCGTCGATCGCGGCCTCGTCACCACTCGCGAGAAGGCACGACGACTCATCTTGGCCGGTGAGCTTCTCGTCGACGAGAAGCCCATCGACAAACCCGGCACGATGGTTCGCGATGAGTCGACTCTCCGCCTGCGTCATCCTCCCAAGCCCTTCGTGGGACGAGGCGGAGAGAAGCTCGAAGGGGCTCTCGAAAGCTTCGCCCTCGACGTCACCGGCCTTCGCGCACTCGACGTGGGTGCCTCGACGGGCGGATTCACCGACTGTCTTCTCCAGCACGGCGTTTCGGACATCACGGCGCTCGACGTCGGAAAAGGCCAGCTCGACTGGAAGCTCTACTCGGATCGGCGCGTACGCGTCATGGAGAACGTCAACGCCCGACATCTCACTCCTCGCGATTTTCCGGGCCCCTTCGATCTCGTAACCGCCGACGTGGCCTTCATCTCTCTGAGCAAGATCGTACCCGCGCTCGCGAAGCTTCTGCGAGCGGGCGCCCCGATCCTCATGCTGGTGAAACCGCAATTCGAGCTCGGCCCCGATGCCGTCGAGCGTGGCGGCCTCGTCCGAGATCCGCGCGAACACTTTCGAGCCATCGAGATCGTTTTTACGGCCGTCCGGGAAGCGGGGCTCTCCGTGCTGGGCGTCGTCCCCGCAGTCATCACGGGAGCGAGCGGAAATCAGGAATTCTTCCTTCTGGCTCAGGCCAGCAATGGAGGCAAACCACCACTCTCGGAGGAAGACTTTCGCCGGCAGGCCAGAAGAGCCTGCGGATTGGAGAGAACGTGAAGCCCAAGCGCATCAAACTCAGGCGTGTGGCCATCGTGGCCAAGCACCACGCGAAGGAGATCGCGTCGGTACTCACCACACTCGTCGAATGGCTCGAAGCGCGCGGCGCGAAGACCTATCTCGAATCCGCGCTCGCCCCCCTGGTCGGGGCCAGAAAGAGCTTCTCTCTCTCGAAACTCCCGCGCGACGCTGATTTTTTCATCGTGCTCGGAGGGGACGGGACCCTCCTCTCGGTCGCGAGGGCCATGGGCTCGAGACAGCTTCCGATCCTCGGGGTCAACCTGGGGAGCCTGGGCTTCCTCACGGACGTCGCAGTCAAGAATCTTTATTCGACGCTCGAGGCCATCTCGAAGGGCGAGGCGCTCATCGACTCCCGCATGATGCTCAACGCGGAGCTCGTAAGAAAAGGCGAGGTTCTCCGGCGCGACACCATTCTGAACGACGTTGTCATCACCAAAGGTGCCATCGCCCGTATCATCGAAGTCGCCATCGACGTCGACGATCAATTTGTGGCGGCCATGCGCGCGGACGGTGTCATCGTATCGACACCCACCGGATCTACAGCCTACTCCCTCGCGGCAGGAGGACCCATCCTCCATCCCACCCTCGACGCCATGATCCTCACACCCATCTGCCCGCACACGCTGACCTATCGTCCCGTCGTGCTGTCCGACCAGGTGACGATCGAGCTTACGCTCCGCGGAGATCCAGGTGAGGTTTTTCTGACCTTCGACGGTCAAGCCAGCGAGCCTCTCGAGCCCGGCGACGTTATCCGAGTCCGTAAAAGCCGCTACGGGGTCAAGCTCCTGAGCCTGCCGGACCAGAACTACTTCAAGGTTCTGAGGCACAAACTTCGTTGGGCAGAGCGGCCCCGCAGCCGACGCCACACCCCTCCCCCAACGCCTTAGGTGCCGCGCGGAGCGCGGCGGGTGAGGGGTCTTTTATACCTTCGAGGATACTCCACCGAGCCCACACAGTGTCTTCCACTCGTCCTCGGTCACCGGTTGCACCGATAGCCGCTGTCCCTTCTTGAGCAGCGCCATTCCCTCGATGCCCGGCACCTCGCGGAGCGCCTCGAGCGTCAACGGCTCCTCTAACTCTTCCACGAACTCTACGTCGACCATGAACCAGTAAGGCTTGTCTTTTGTGGCGCGGCGTTCGTAGTACTTGCTCTTCTTGTCGAATTGCGTATGGTCCGGGTAAGCCTCCTTGCACACGCGAGCGAGCCCGACGATCGCTTTGGGATCGGCGTTGGAGTGGTAGAAAAACACGCCGTCGCCGACCTTCATGTCGCGCATGTAGTTCCGGGCCTTGAAATTCCGCACACCATCCCAATGGGTCGACTCGTCCCTCTTCAGGTCGTCGAGCCCGTAGACCGAGGGCTCACTCTTCATGAGCCAGTAGTTTTTCTTCGATGCCATGCGCGTCCTCCACCTCCTGGAAGTCGTTCACCATAACGCCGGGACCCGAATCACGGCAAACCACCGAGATCTGCGCCCGTCCCGCCTCGCGGGCCCATGGCTGCACGAACTTCCTCTTTAGCGCTAGAATGCCGTGGAAAGGAGAGCGGACATGAACATCGTGGCGACCGTTTTTGTTGCCGTTTTCGCCTTCGCAACGGCTCTGGCAAGCCCGCTACTCGGGCAGGATCGTGACACCGCGCTGGAGAAGGCCGTATGGGCCGCGCTCCAGAAGGAGAAACTCGACAAGGAAGTCGTCGAGGTCGTGGCGAAGGAAGGCGTGGTCGTTCTGCGCGGCAAGCCGCGGCATGTCTACGCCAAGATGAAGGCCATCGAAGTGGCGCTCGGGGTCGAAGGTGTCAAGGAGGTCGAGAGCGAGCTCGAAGTCGCCGGACCCGAGAGTCCGAAGGAATTCTCTGAAGAACTTGTGAAAAGCATCCTCAACTATTCATTATATTCCGTCTTCGACGACCTCAACTTCCAGATCCCCGACGAAGGTGTCGTCGTTCTCGGCGGCTACGTGACGATTGATTTGAAGAAGGACGCGATCGAAGAGCGGGTGAGCAAGGTACGGGGCGTTCGGGAGCTCAAGAGCACCATCGAAGTCCTTCCCAATTCACCAAACGACGACGATCTCCGCCAGCGCCTCTTCCAGCGAATTTACAGCGACTCCTTATTTGAGCATTATTTTCGAATGACGAACCCCCCCATCCACATCATCGTGATGAGGGGCCGAGTCATGTTGACCGGCGCGGTGGCAGGCAAACTCGAAAGCCGCAAAGCCGAATCGATCGCGCGAGGTGTTTTCGGCGTCCTCGAGTTCGAGAATCGACTGGCGGTCAACCCCTAACGTCATCGGAACCGCTGGCAATCTATTTCGAATCAAGACAGGTAACGGCTCCGCTAAGGGCTCCCCGCTCCGCGCTTTCCTAGTCCTGTCGCAGCTCGTAGGCGCGGCCCACTGCCGCCGCGAGCACGAATGCGACCGAAGCGTAGTAGACCCAGAGCAGAAAGAACACAATACCGCTGACCGCGCCGAAGAAGACCGTGCAACCCTCGGCGACCCGAATGTACCAAGTGAACACGACTCTCGAGACTCCCAGGAACAGGACGCCGCTCAACGACGCTACCACGAGGCCGCGCCGGCTCAAGCTTTGCGCCGGTGCGACGCGATAGAGCAAATAGAGAAGCGCCCAAGTGAACAGATTCGCGAGGGCCCAACCCACCAGAGTCCAGCCCCTGGGGACATAGGGGGCCACGCTCGGCAGGCGTGCGCCCAGATCTCGAACCACCGCCAGAAACGACGCGGCACCCACCGTCAGGGCGAGTAAGAGCCCGACTCCCATCATCACGGCCAGGTCGAGGCTGAGACCTCTCAGATAGCCGCGTCGCCGCTCGACGCGAAATACCTGATTCAAGATGTGTCGGACGGCCCCGAACAGGAAAGACCCGACGAGAATGAACGAAAGTCCGGCGGCGAGCTCGAGCAAGCCACGGTGAGCCACGAGGCCCTCGAGCGCGTCGCCGACGTCACGCTGCCTTGGTACACAACTCGCGATCTCGGTCCACAATTGTCCTGTACTCACGGATTCGAGGTTCCCCATGAGCATTTTCAAACGCACTCAGCGGAAGTATGTGAAGAAGGCCTATCGCGTGAGGAATTGGCGTGAATATGAGGCGGGTCTACGCAACCGTGGGAGCCTGACCGTCTGGATCTCGCTCACCGCCGGCAAGCTTGTGAACTGGGACGCGCCCCGGCCGAGGAGGAGGAAACCGGGCCGTCAACGCAAGTACTCGAACCACGCCATCGAGACGGCTGTCACCCTGGGCATGGTGTTTCATCTGTCATCTAGGCAGAGCGAGGGATTGCTGCGGTCGTTGTTCGCTCTGATGAAGCTAGACAATGATGTGCCCGATCACACCACGATCTCGAGGCGCAAGGCGAAGCTGGGTAAGGTCCCCTTCTACCAAGACAAGCAGAAGACGCCGTTGCACATCTTGACCGACAGCAGCGGTCTCGCTGTCCACGCCGGCCAGCTGCGCAGAGCACCAAAGAGCAGGGACTATCGCAAGCTCCATCTGTGTGTCGACGAGCAGACTGGCGAAGTCGTCGCCGGCGAGCTGACGAGCAAAAGAGCCCGCGATTCATCGCGGGTTGCATCGCTTGTCGGACAGATCGACAGTCCCATCTCATCGGCCAGAGCTGACACCGCATACGACGCCAGCGGCGTCTATGAGGCGATCGAGAATCACAGCGCTCATCGCTCGCCGAGGGTGCTGATACCGCCGCGCAAGGGCGCCCAGCTCGCATCGGGGCCGGCGAGCAGCCGACAGCGCAATCGCAACATTGCAGCACAAGCTCGGCTCGGCAAACGAAAGTGGCACACAGAATCGGGCTACAGCAAACGGAGCAAAGTCGAGACAACGTTCCATCGCTACAAGGCTATCGTGGGCTCAGCGATGCGAGCGAGAGGGTTGGCGGCACAGAGAGTCGAGGCAAGGATCGGGTGCAAGATTCTGAACACCATGACGGCCCTCGGGATGCCTGATAGCGAGATGATCGGATGATGGGAGTCGGGGCCAAGCGAGCTATCGGCCTCTATCGGAGTTGTGCACCAAGGCAGCTCTGCGGCAGAAGGGAGGGATCGACAAACTCCGCAATACCTGACACACCCTGCATGCCCCGGGCGGCATGGCACAATGCGATCAGACCGTGGGTTTTGCCCCCGCCGTAGGAGGTGTCGAGCCGGAAAATCGACGCGACTTCACCGCCCGTACCCACCAGCCGCCGGCACACGTTGGCGAGCAGGTTCTTAAGGCCCCTCGTGGGATAGGTGTTGGCGAAGAAACGGGCCGGGTCAAGATATTCAGCGTTGCCCGTGCCAATGATGACCTGGGCCAGATCCGCAGCAAAGTCGGCCTCCGTAATCGCTCCCTTGAGAACATCCGCGCGCGGCCGACATGTCCCAAATATCGTTGGAATGGTCATTGCTTCCGCTCCACCGGCTCTCCTATGTCATCCGGCCCGACCGCGTTCCCTGCTGTCCACTGGTCGATCTCACTTTTCCTGAACCGCCAGGAACCACCAACCTTAAAACCTGGAATCCCTCTCTCTTAGCAACCAAACGGTAAATCGTGCGGTCCTTGATCTTGAGGTACTTGGCCACCTCTCGCAGAGGTTCTTTCGAGTGAACGAACGATTTCGGTCACTCCCCGATGACCTCCGCCCACGCGGGTGGTGCCATTGCTGTCAACTTATCATCTGACGGGGTGCTTCTGCCATCAAGTCTTGCTACGCCGCTAGAGGCATTTGAAGGCTAGTGTGCTGTGCCCAGCCAGCAACCAGTTACCTCAGTCCGAGCGCAAGGTGTGCTGCCGTGAACGGCTTGGCGGGCTGCTACGTTTCTACCATCGGGAAGCAGCATGAGTATTTTGACCTCACGAGGACGCCTCTAAATAGTTCGGTCTCTCCCTGGCCTCGCAAGCACCCCAAGAACGGTTTTACTCACCGGGTCGATGTCGCGACCACGTTCATAACGACGAAGCCCATCACTGCTACCGCCGCAAGCCCGACAGCGAGAATGAAAAACTCACCGGCGATGATCGCTTTGAAGCCAAGCAACGCGACCAAGAGGCTCGCGTCTGGATTTCCGGCCTAGAGGCCGTGAAGGCCAAGATCGGAGTGAAGGCCATTTACGATCTTTCGGCCACGCCGTTTTTTCTTCGCGGTTCGGGCTATCCCGAAGGCACACTTTTCCCTTGGGTGGTCTCGGATTTTTCGCTGATTGACGCCATCGAGGCTGGCATCGTCAAAGTGCCCCGCGTGCCGGTGGCTGATGACTCGATGACAGGCGCGCAGCCCACCTACCGCGACCTGTGGCTCCCGTCGTGTCCAAAAACACAAACGCGTTGCCAAGCCCTTGATGGTTGCGCTCTTCATGATAATGATAGATGAACTCGGCGACAGCCCGGCGCGCGGGTCTTAGAGTTCGTTTGTATTATTGGACACGACGGGTTGCGGAAGCCGGGCACGAGCAGCGAGAAGCCGAATGCGTCGGTGAGGATCCCCGGTGCCATCAGCAGTGCGCCCGCGACGAGGATCATGACGCCGTCCGCGAGCGAGCCCGCGGGGTGCTCGCCACGGTCCATCTGCTCCTGAGCGCAGGTGGTGCTTCCGCCATTAAGTGTTGGTGAGATGACGCTAAGACTTTACGCTGCATTAAATTACAGCCAAAATAGCGCTCGCGACCTTCTCCGCGCGCTAAATGGAGCGTAAGCTCTTTTTTTTGCAAAGGGATACGTACACATCACCAACAGCAAACAGCGCAAGCACCGCTCCCGTTCGCCAACCAAGCGTAGACACGTTTATTACGAAACGTCCTGGCGAGCCGGTCTTGAGTTCGTTTGTGTTTTTGGACACGACGGGCGACGATCGCTTCGCTACTGCCAGAACATTCAATTTCCCTGGATGCCCTTCACGCTCTTCTCTTCGAGGGGCACTTCTCGAAAACCATTGGTGGTTTGGAAGCGCTGTTCCTCCGAATCGTTCGTGAGTCGTCCTCCGTAGTGCTTCCAGGGGCCACGCGTGGAGTGTTGTGCGAGGAATTCGGTGCGGCGATCCTGCGAGAGTCGCGGCTTACTGGGGAGGCCCAGAGCAAAGTCCGGCAGCGAATCGACCGCGACCCCATCGAGTTCGCTCGGATCGCGGCTGTGGCTGTTGACTCTCTGGCGCTCCGGCGGCCACTGGAACGAGAAGATGTCCTCCGCAGGATCAAGGAAGCGCTAGCAGCCAGAAATAGATCACCAGAGCCCTCTCTTTAGCCATTTCAGGATGACGTGTTGGTCCTCGCTGCTTTTCGTGAGCTTCGCCGCCACGATGAAGCCGTCGTCATCCACTATGATCCGCAAAAAAGAAGATCGGCCAGAAGCAGCCGACTATGGAGGTCTAACCCGCGCAATCAACGCCGGATCGACTTTTTGCGGAGCACAACCCATGACATCCTGCTCGTCGTGTCCAAAAACACAAACGAACTCAAGACCCGCGCGCTGGGGCGTTTCGAATTGGAGGTGTCTACGCTTGGTTCGCCAGCGGAAGTGGGACTACAGCGCGCGGCGGAAACAGCTCGGACGGCCCTTGGTCCAGGATCTCCGCCAAAATGGAGGCTACCTATTGCCGAGACCGGATGGCTCCAGACTCCTGTAATCCGCAAAAAGAAGATCGCGTATCGATGGTCAGACAGCCATGAGAGCGACGTCCTGCGAACTCCTTTTCGATGCGGTGGAAATTCTGCACGCTGTCTCTGCCAGGCCACCGACGCAATAACGTGCTCGAGAAAAAACGCGGTGTTCGCTGCGAGAAGCTAGGTCAGTCAGGCGACGCGTGACAACCGGTAATCGTGATGGAGCCCACCAAGGACTGGCCTGGAGTCTGACGACTCGCGCCATGCAGTTCATTGGCCGTCATCGAACAGCTCGCTCAGATCCATCGGCTGCCCGGCACAGGCTCGTTGTGCGGCGGCGGAAAGCACGGCGGCACGAGCCTCTATGAACTTAGCGTAGTCGTCCTTGACACGCGAGCGCCGATCCTCATCGGACAGGCCCTGGTATCCAACCGCAAGAGCACCGTAAGGGATCAAATGGGTCCGTAGTCCGCGATGTAACTCGGCTTCCCCCAGGGCACTGTTGTCCGCTCGCTCCTTGAGGTATGCGATGGGATCCTTATTCGAGATCGTCCTGTTAGTGCGCCACGTAATCAGTGCGCAGTTCAGGGCACGGTAGACCTGCTCGTCTGGGACCTCGGCATCTTCCAGCGTTGATGCAGGGAACAGGTGGTGGTACTCACGCGGATGGTCTTTGGAGGTGATGGACGCAACCGTAGCTCGGGCGCCGTCGGCCAGGTCCTCTGCCCCGGCCTTCAGCATCAAGGCGAGCAAGCCACGACCCAATATGGACTTGCGTTTTGGCCAATCGGCCTGCAGCACCATCTCCAATGTCGGGGACGGATAGGACTCCTCGTTAAGGATGGGTACCGCATCCTCGCCAGTGTCCTCAGTCAATATGCGCCGCAGACCGCGATAGTCCTGCAAGGCACTGGTCGTCGACGACTGTTCGTAGCGGCTCGTAAGAAATGCCCGCCAGAGAAAAATTCTCAGCAAGTGCCGCGCGTTGCCCAACTGGTCTGGATGCGTGGGAAGGTACTCCCAGATGGCCGCTATGATTGGGATCGCCGTATAACTCGGCAGGCGCTGATCATCAAAGATGCTCTCATCCTCAAGGAAGGACACCATTCCTTGAATGCCCTTTACCAACGAATCCCACTCAGTGAGCATCCTGGTGTAATCGATCCCTCGATAGCCTGCCTGACTTGGCACGCGATCCTGTCGCAGCGCAACCACATCGAGGACAAGGCTTGGAAGATCCGCGTAGTCGGTCGCTCTCGGCACCGCCGCCGCCAAAGCATCCACGTGCTCGTGAAGCGACTTCCCGGTCTCGTCCTCTACCAGCGCAACGACGACGTCGTATGTAGAGAGCTTCACTGAGCTCGTGTTCATCTTGATGAACACATCCAGCGCTACTTCCTTCGGCGTCTTCGCCGGCAAGGCGAGGTAAGAAGGTTGAATTCGCGAACATTGATCCGGAGATCACTGATCAGACCGGAAATCGTCTTATATGCGGCGAACTTGTCCGGTGTGTCATCCGGAATAGCCTTCTCGATCCATTGGTCGATCTCGTCCCGGATGCCCTCCGGCCGCAGCAAAGAGATGGGTATGAAGCCTCTCTGCCAGCACTCGGCAGGGTCATCGGCCCAAACGGGATATCGTTTTCCATTCTTTGACCATCTGGCTTGGCCAAACACATAAGGAAGTTTCGCTTTCCCGTTCCCAGGGTCCTCCTCAAATCCAACCAGGTAGGTCCGGTCCTCGTACTTGTCGCGCAGGCTTCGCCAAAGCGCGGTCAGACGCTGCTGACCGTCTAAGAGCTGCTCATTGACTGAACCGCCCCGGGTTTCCCGGAGACTCCAACTCTTGAGAGGATGGAGTCATGACAAGACGAAGCAGGTATTCACCGGAGGTAAAAGAGCGCGCAGTGCGGATGGTTTTCGACCAGCAGGCTCAGCACGAATCTCAGTGGTCAGCGATCTCATCGATTGCGTCGAAGATTGACTGTACGCGGGAAACGCTACGCACGTGGGTGCGGCGAGCAGAGCGTGATGCTGGGAAACGAGCGGGACTGACGACGGACGAGCGTCAGCGGCTGAAGGAGCTTGAGCGAGAGAACCGTGAGCTAAAGCGGGCGAACGAGATCCTTCGCAAGGCGTCGGCGTTTTTCGCCCAGGCGGAGCTCGACCGCCGACCGAGGTGAATGTGTTGTTCGTGGACGCGAACCGTGAAAATTACGGGGTCGAGCCGATCTGCCGGATGCTTCCGATCGCCCCGTCGACCTATTACGAGCAGAAAGCGAGAGAGAAGGACCCAAGCCGCCTGCCAGCGAGAGCGAAGCGCGACGTCCAACTCCGCGGCGAGATTCGTCGTGTACGGCAAGAGAACTTTGACGTGTATGGCGTGCGCAAGGTCTGGCGCCAGCTTCGCCGTGAGGGCCGCGACGTGGCTCGATGCACGGTGGCCCGTCTGATGCGTGAAATGGGTCTCCAGGGCGCGGTCCGTGGACGTCGATTCAAGACGACGAAGCCGGATTCGAGCGGCGCTCGTGCAGCTGTGACCCGCAAAAAGGAAGATCGGCCAGAAGCAGCCGAACATAGCAAGTCTAAAACGCGCAATCAACGCCGGATCGACTTTCTGCGGAGCACAGGTTCATCCATAATCCGCCCCTTGCAAGGCGTTTAATGCACATCGTCGGTCATGCTTTTGACCTTCGAGGTCCTGGAATGTTATAAAGAGGGCGTTAGCTCCGAGGTGATCTGGCCCTGCTGGGACCCTCCGTTGCGCTCCGGGTGTCGACCCGGCCATGGCGGGGGGGCTCCCGCCATGTCGACGCGTGGCGTTCACTTTCCGAATACGGGCACCATACGTGTCTCTGGCAGGGTTCGATTAAGGCAGAGCCCGCGTTTCGGCCCGATTTCCGATGGAACTGGAAGGGAAACGTAAAGATGAGAGGACAGTCTTCGGTGACGACCACCACTGTCGACCACTTCGCGACGATCGCTCCCCGCTACAACAACCTACGCACAACGGACGCCGAGGTCGTCGATTTGGTGACCGATGTTCTTCCCGCCGAACAAGAACTCCGCGTCGCGGACGTTGGTTGCGGCAGTGGCCGTTACGACATCGCGCTTCTTAATCGGATTGGCAAGCGGATCCATCTCACGTGCTTGGACTTAACCTCGGAAATGTTGAAGACACTCGACCAGGAGCTCCGGGAACAGGCGCTCGCTCGGTGTTGCACGATCAGAGCGGCCGCCAATGGCCTTCCCTTTCGCGACCAACATCTCGACGCCGTCCTGACCTTCAATGCGATCCACCACTTCGACATGCCGTGCTTCCTCCGGGAGTGCGCCCGAATACTCGTGCCCCATGGATTGCTCATCATCTACACCCGCTCCCGCTCCCAGAACGCGCGCAACGTCTGGGGGCGTTACTTCCCGCGATTTGCCGAGAAAGAAAACAGGCTCTACGAGCTCAGGGAACTCCAAAAGCTTCTCGACACGGTGCCCAGCTTGGAGCTCGAGACTATCCGGGAGCTCCAATTCAAGCGTACGGCCTCGCTCCATTGGCTAGAAAGGCAAGCGAGAAACCATCACTATTCGACTTTCGCGCTCTACGAGGTCGCCGAGTTCGAGTGGGCGATGAAGCAGTTCCAGCGAAACCTGCGGAGTTGTTTCTCGGACATCGACCACATCACTTGGTGCGATGAGAATACTGCGCTGGTGGCCCGAAAAAGCGCAGCGCCATCCGGCTGGACTCGCGCCCGGTAGGTTCGAGGGCTGGCGCGGTGCTCCGTAGGCGTGGCCTATCTGTTTCTCCCCGTTTCCTGTAGGTGTCCCTTCCATAAACTTGAGCTCGTGAGGTCAAAATACTCATGCGGCTTCCCGATGGTAGAAACGTAGTAACCCGCCAAGCCGTTCACGGGAGCGCACCTTGCGCTCGGACTGAGGTAACTGGTCGCTGGCTGGGAACAGCAGCAGATTCTCCTTGCCTTGATGATTCCTCTCGTGATGATGGTAGACGACGTCGTCCTGTCCAAAAACACAAACGAACTCAAGACTGGCGCGCCGGGACGTTTCGGATTAGAGACGTCTGAGGCTTGGTTCCCCAATGGAAGCTAGAATCCTCGGTCATGAGGAGGCAGAGCCAGCCCTGGACATGGTTGGTCGTCGCCATCGCTGGTTGGATCCAGCGTGACCAACAGACCGCTATCGTTTGTGTTTTTGGACACGACGCGGTTCACGGGAGCGGCGGCAATCACTCAGGTCATAGCCGGCAGCTGGCGAGGACGGACACGGGATACGATCCGCTCCAGCGGGTACGTCGTTCGCACGCTCGAAGCCGCCATCTGGTCAGTCGCCCGCACCGGAGACTTCCGCAGCGCGGTGCTGCTCGCGGCCAACCTGGCCGACGACGCCGATACGGTAGCAGCAGTGACGGGGCAGCACGCCGGCGCCCTCTACGGCCTGAACGCCATCCCCGACCACGGGCGGGAACGCGTTGCCTGGAAGGATCGACTCCTGGCAGCGGCGCGGCGGTTGCTGTCGGAACCCCTTGCCGACCGGTAGAAGTTGGGTGGGTAGCCGAAGCACGGCTCTTGACCCGGTCGCAAACACAGACCCTAAGCTGCTGATATTATGGTCTGTTTCAAAAGGCCGAGTTTTGGCACAGGACGGGGTCGGTGAGATTCCGACCGACCTGCATCATGAACGAGCCATCCGGCCCCGGAGTGATTCCGGCAATGTGCACTTTTCGCGAAGACAGCTCGATGACGACGAGCACATAGTAGGTCACGAGCCTGCGAACTGTGGCGACCTCGACGGTGAAGAAGTCGGTCGCAGCAACGGTTTCCCAATGGGCGGCGAGAAACGTGCGCCATGGCGTTCGCTCACTTCGCTCCGGCGCAGGCTCGATGCTATGTTCTCGCAGAATATTGGCGATGGTGCTCCTGGCTACCGTATGGCCGAGATTCGAGAGGGCGCCGCGAATGCGTGTATACCCCCACCTCGGATTCGACTTCGCCATCCCTACGACAAGCTTGCTAATCTCGACCATGACCCGGGGCCGTCCGGGCTGTTTCCGCCGCTCGCTGTAGTCCCACTTCCGCGCAATCAGCCTTCGGTGCCAAGCCAGCAGGGTTTCCGGTGTGACGATACCGGCGACTTCTGCCAAGAGTTTCCGACCAAGCGCCTTACCCTTTACCGCGAGCCGACGTCGCTCGTCGTCTGTGAGACGAAGCTTACTCCCGCAAAGCCGAGCTTTGAGGACTTTGTTCTCCTCGAGCAAGTAGACCATAGCGGCCTGGTGGTCACGCTGGAGCCAACCAGCGATGGCGACGACCAACAAGGTTGACGCAGCCGGGGTTGTGACAAGGCCCCGAAGCAGCGGGAACCCATCAAGTAGATAGCCCAGCCTCCCACAGGATGGGGTCATTGTCCAGCGAGGCGCTCTGTGACGATGGCATCAACAACGGAACCCGTTCTTCGGCAGAGGTTTTGCCTCAACACTGAATGCGGGCGAGTGCTTCACATCTGTCGTTCGTGTGACCGAGGCCAGGGGTACTGCAGCGACGGGTGCCAGCAACCATGCCGTGAAGAGCAGTGTCGGTCGGCGAGGCGTCGGCATCAAGAAAGTCCTGAAGGTCGCCTGGATCATCGAGATCACCAGCGCGCGTACCAGAGCGCGTCTCAAACAACGCGTGATGGATCAGGGTAGCGAGGTGTCCGAGGTCTCTGTCAGTGTGTCGTTACGTGTCTCGGGCATCGTAGTCGAGGGTGTCAGCGACCGAGAAACCGAATTCGAGTTTCCTGCGCGGTGTCGGGTCTGCGGTCGACGCAGCCGATGGGTCGAGAAGGATGCATGGTGATGATCTCTATGGAACTGATGGCAGAGATTCGAAGACTCTATTACGCGGAGCATTGGAAAGTCGGTACCATCGCCTCTGAGCTGGCTTGCATCACACAACGGTGAATCGTGCCGTTGGATTGCTAGAGCGCTCCTGCTCGCGCCAACCCCGGAGAACCAAGACTCAGCCCTACGAAGAGTTTCTCCGGCAAACGCTCGAAAAACACCCCCGTCTTCGAGCTACTCGGCTCTTCGACATGATCCGCGGGCGTGGTTATACGGGAGGCATTGCTCAACTTCGGCGGCTCGTCCGCCGCCTGAGACCTCGCTCCACCGAAGTCTACGTCCGCGTGCAAGTGTTCTCCGGCGAGCAAGGGCAGGTGGACCGGGGTCACTTCGGACTTGTGCGCATCGGAAGGGCGACGCGGCGACTGAGCTGCTTCGTGCTCACGCTTTCCTATTCCAGGGCGTTGTACCTCGAGTTCTTCTTCGACCAATCCCTTGAGAACTTTATTACGGGTCATGTTCGCGCGCTGCACGAACTGGGAGGATGTCCGCGAGTCCTGTTGTACGACAATCTCAAGGCGGCCGTAGTCGAACGGCTGGCCGACCGAGTTCGTTTCAACGCGAAGCTGCTCGAGCTCTCTGCTCACTACCACTTTCAACCTCAGGCCTGTACCCCGGGCCGCCCGAACGAAAAAGGGCGAGTCGAAAGATCCATCCGCTTTATTTGTGAGGGCTTCTTCGAAGCTCGTCCCTCACTAACCTCGAGGACTTCAACGAAAAAGCTCTCCTGTGGCGAGATACCGTTCTCTATAGACCTCACCCTGAGCTCAAGCCTCAACGAGTGCTCGATGTCTTCGACTTGAGGAGAAAACCAAGCTTCTGCCCTTGCCCGAGCATCGATTCGAAGCCGAGCTTCTCAGGCCCATCCACAGCAGAAAAAGTATCTATATCCGATTCGACCTCAATGATTACTCCATTCCTCATACCGCGGCGAATAAAAACCTCATCCTGGCCGCCTCGGACACTCGGGTCCGTATCCTGGAGGGCAAGGAGGTCATCGCCACGCACCAACGAAGCTACGACCGTGGAGAAGTCGTCGAAGACCCCGCTCACAAAAAGGCTCTGCTGAAGCTTCGTCGCAGAGCTCAGAGCTCCTCCGCCATGCAGCAGTTGACGGCTCAGATCCCTGAGGCCGAGCTCTTCCTCCAAGGCGCCTTCGACAAAGGGTGAGTAGGTGCGGGCTGGAGGAAGCGTCGAGAGGCTTTGAAGAGTACGTCGGAGACGATGGCATCGTGCCAGGCACCGATTAGGTAATCTCTAATCGAGTCACGCACGGCTTCCAGCCTTATGGACTGGCACACACCGGCGGCGCGGTGTAGTCCAGACCCAGCAATCGGAAGTAATTCTGCCCCAAGGCGATGTTCCGAAAAGCGGTGTCGTTCAGGTCACGAAGGATTCGGCTCGTGACGTCGAGTTCCGTGCGATAGACATCGATGTCCTTGTCCCTTGACGCCAGGAAGTCCGTTCCGGGCAGGATTCGTTCCGAGTAGTTATTCAGGAACGAAACATAGAGTGTTCGTTGGTCCGGTTTTGAGAAGTGGGAATCTTCGATCACGCGCCAGGCGATATCCAACATCAGCTTCGGGTAGCGATCCAACAGCGACCTCATCGTTTGGATGTGCTGGGCAGCGTTCATGTTGACGAGTTCCTGGGACAGTCCCATATGCACCCAGACGATGATGTTGTCAGGATACAAACGCAACACTTCCGTCATTAAGGGCAGATATCGGGTCGGCTCCTCGTCGTTGCCCAGATCAGAATGAATCGCCAGCGGGATGCCCCGTTCCCGCAGCGCCTCCATGAACGCTGCCCACTCCGTGAGCTCGGCCATGGGGACGGGCTCACGTCCGTTGCCGAATAACGCCTGTTTCACCAGATTGACCTCACCCATCCACTTGAACGCGGCGGGGTACTCCTCCTCCACGAGTTGCATCCCTGGCAGGATCGAGTCGGGTCGTGACAAATCCGGGAAGGTCATCGAGAGCGTCAGATGGACGCCTGGCGGCGCATTCGCGACGTAGTTGGCGGCATTGACGAAATCGTTCTTCAACGTCGGCGTCACTGGCGTGCCGGGACAGTCCAAATAGTAGGTGCAGGACGATGCGGGTGGCAACATCTGACCAATGCCATAGACATTGGCGAACAGGACGCCGGTCTGCTCAAGGTACGAGACTACCTCCTTGAACGGGATCGCAGGACCTCCAAACGGTCGGAAGTGCAGGTGAGCATCCACAACCGCGGTTTGCGGCTGGACGGAGCGGTCGTAACATGGCGGCTCATCGGTCTGGAACATCTCCAACGTTGGTTTCGAGACGCAGCCAGCGAGTCCCAAGGCGCTGAACACAAGCAGCAGGAGAAACGGGGACCGCCACAGGGTGCTGTTCGTGAGCATCGATCGATATTTCATCATCATCAGGCCGTCGCGAATAGCCCTCGTTGCATCTTCGACTAAACCGCGTTTGCTTTTCAATCCGTCAACGGTGTGTAGATCACGACGCCGCCCATCGTTCCGCCCAACTTGAAGTCGCCACCGGTGCTGTCTTTGTAAGCTTGAACCGCCCCGGGTTTTCCGGAGACTGTTTTAGTTGAGTCTCGCCATCTCTAGCGAGCCTTCCTGCGACCGATAGTAGTTCATCTCGTACTCGACGGGGGGAGACATTTCCGATCGGCTCCAAGAGTCGTTGCGTGTTGTACCAATGGACCCACTCAAGGGTGGCGAACTCAACGTCTTCGAGACCACGCCAGGGCCCACGTCGACGGATCACCTCGGTCTTGTAGAGGCCGATGATGGATTCAGCCAAAGCGTTATCGTAAGAGTCGCCTCGGCTGCCGACGGACGGCTCAATACCCGCCTCGGCGAGCCGCTCGGTGTAACGGATCGAGACGTACTGCACGCCGCGATCGCTGTGATGCACCAATGGATCTTCTGGGTTTAGTCGGCGCTCGTGCAGCGCCTGCTCCAACGCATCGAGAGCGATGCCGGCAGTCAACGATGTCGTCGCTCGCCAACCGACGATGAGTCGAGCGAAGACGTCGATGACGAAGGCGACATACACGAAGCCGCGCCACGTGGCAATGTAGGTCAGGTCCGAGACCCAGAGCTCGTTCGGGCGTGTGGCGTTGAAGTCGCGCTCCACGAGGTCCATCGGGCGAGCGCCGCTCGAATCCGGCTTCGTCGTCTTGAATCGACGTCCACGGACCGCGCCCTGGAGGCCCATTTCACGCATCAGACGGGCCACCGTGCATCGAGCCACGTCGCGGCCCTCACGGCGAAGCTGGCGCCAGACCTTGCGCACGCCATACACGTCAAAGTTCTCTTGCCGTACACGACGAATCTCGCCGCAGAGTTGGACGTCGCGCTTCGCTCTCGCTGGCTGGCGGCTTGGGTCCTTCTCTCTCGCTTTCTGCTCGTAATAGGTCGACGGGGCGATCGGGAGCATCCGGCAGATCGGCTCGACCCCGTAATTTTCACGGTTCGCGTCCACGAACAACACATTCACCTCGGTCGGCGGTCGAGCTCCGCCTGGGCGAAAAACGCCGACGCCTTGCGAAGGATCTCGTTCGCCCGCTTTAGCTCACGGTTCTCTCGCTCAAGCTCCTTCAGCCGCTGACGCTCGTCCGTCGTCAGTCCCGCTCGTTTCCCAGCATCACGCTCTGCTCGCCGCACCCACGTGCGTAGCGTTTCCCGCGTACAGTCAATCTTCGACGCGATCGATGAGATCGCTGACCACTGAGATTCGTGCTGAGCCTGCTGGTCGAAAACCATCCGCACTGCGCGCTCTTTCATCTCCGGTGAATACCTGCTTCGTCTTGTCATGACTCCATCCTCTCAAGAGTTGGAGTCTCCGGAAAACCCGGGGCGGTTCAGGTCGCTGACAGGGCCGTGCAGCGTCGGAAAAGAGGCCGCCCGAGGTCCAGAATCAAGGCCAGAGCTACCGCGGCGTAGCCGGCTAGCACGTTCTGGTCCAGGTGCTGCCCGGGCCTGGATCCAGGCCTCCGCCCGGGAGCGTGGCATCCCGTTGCTGGACCGCGTTTTCCCTGCGCGTACGGGGAACCCGAATCGCCGACATCGCCTCCGACACGCCGTGAGGTCAAAATACTCATGCGGCTTCCCGATGGTAGAAACGTAGTAACCCGCCAAGCCGTTCACGGGAGCGCACCTTGCGCTCGGACTGAGGTAACTGGTCGCTGGCTGGGAACAGCAGCAGATTCTCCTTGCCTTGATGATTCCTCTCGTGATGATAGTAGACGACGTACTCCCTAAGCGCATGACGGAGCGACTTCTCGCCGAACAGGATGAGCTTCGAGAGACATTCCTCTTTGACTGACTTCACCCAGCGCTCCGCGAACGAGTTCAAATCCGGGCTCCGTGCGGGCAGCTTGACGGGCGCGACGCCAATCGCCTCGATGGTCCGGTGGAACGACTGGCAGAACTTCGTGTCCCGGTCGTGAATGAGGTATCGGCTCGAGGACAGAAAGCCGACATCCGCCATGGTCACGTTGCGAGCCACTTGAGTCATCCACTGTTCGTTCGGATGCGGCGTGATGCCGGCAACGTGGACTCGACGGGTAGCCAGGTGTATGAAGAACAGAACGTAGTACGTCACCAACCCGCCCTGAGTCCACACTTGCGTGGTGAAGAAATCTGTGGCCGCGAGGACGTCCATGTGCAAGCGAATGAACTCCCTCCACATCGTGGTCTTCCGACGCTCTGGTGCGAGCGGAATGCCGTGGCGTTTCAGAATGTTACCGACGGTTTGGTCGGCCACCTCATGCCCGAGGTTGGCTAGCGCCCCGGCAATCCGGTCGTAACCCCAGGACTTGTTCTCCTTGGCGAGACGCACCACCTGTGCCTTCTATTTATTCATCCGCGCGCCCCGAACTTGATTAGTCTCCGGTCTGCCGGCACCATGTCGGCATGATTTCGTCGTTGGTTCCCGCTCTCATCTCTGCCTTCAAGGCTCGTCGCGAGCTGGCTCTCGAGAATGTCGCTCTTCGGCAGCAGCTCGCCGTCCTCCGTCGTTCGGTGAAACGGACGCGGCTCTCGAATGTCGACCGTGGGTTTTGGGTGCTGTTGCGCAGAATCTGGACTGACTGGGAGAGCGTCCTCGTCATCGTGAAACCTGAGACGGTCGTCCGCTGGCACCGTTGTGGGTTCAGACGATATTGGGCGTGGAAGAGTCGGCGGCGTCGGCCCGGACGACCAGGCGTCGCTCCCGAAATACGTGAGCTGATACGGAACATGAGCAGGGCCAACCCTCTCTGGGGAGCTCCCCGCGTGCATGGCGAGCTGGCAAAGCTGGGCATCTCCATTTCCCAGGCCGCCGTCTCCAAGTATAGGGTTCGCCATCGCACGCCACCGTCCCCTACTTGGCGGAGCTTTCTTGATAATCATGCAAACGACTCGGTGTCGCTCGACTTTTTCACTTTGCCGACCGCAACCTTCAGAGTTCTGTTCGTCTTCATCGTCCTTCGCCACGACCGTCGCCGTATCGTTCATTTCAATGTCGCCGAACATCCTTCTGCTGAGTGGACGGCGCAGCAAATGGTCAATGCTTTTCCATGGGACACCGCGCCTCGGTACCTGGTACGAAACCGAAACCAGACCTACGGAGCGTACTTCGATAGTCGCGTCGACGGTCTCGGGATAGAACAGGTCCTTACCGCACCGCGCTCCCCGTGGCAGAATCCATTTGTCGAAAGGATGATCGGCTCCATTCGACGTGAGTGTCTCGACCACGTGATCGTCCTCGACGAGCAGCACCTGAGGCGAATCCTACGCAAATACGTCGACTACTATCATTCGTGCCGGACTCATTTGTCGCTTGAGAAAGACGCGCCGAGCCTCGCCGCGTAGAGTCGCCAGCAATGGGCAAAGTGAGTGCCATTTCAAAGGCCGGTGGTCTCCATCATTATTACACTCGACGCGCTGCTTGAGTCCGATCTGCTCGGGACGGCCGCCGGGCTTTGCACCAGCTTACACCCGTCGTGTCCAAAAATACAAACGAACTCAAGACCAGCTCGCCGGGACGTTTCGGAATAGACGTATCTACGCTTGATTGAACCGCCCCGGGTTTCCCGGAGACTCCAACTCTTGAGAGGATGGAGTCATGACAAGACGAAGCAGGTATTCACCGGAGGTAAAAGAGCGCGCAGTGCGGATGGTTTTCGACCAGCAGGCTCAGCACGAATCTCAGTGGTCAGCGATCTCATCGATTGCGTCGAAGATTGACTGTACGCGGGAAACGCTACGCACGTGGGTGCGGCGAGCAGAGCGTGATGCTGGGAAACGAGCGGGACTGACGACGGACGAGCGTCAGCGGCTGAAGGAGCTTGAGCGAGAGAACCGTGAGCTAAAGCGGGCGAACGAGATCCTTCGCAAGGCGTCGGCGTTTTTCGCCCAGGCGGAGCTCGACCGCCGACCGAGGTGAATGTGTTGTTCGTGGACGCGAACCGTGAAAATTACGGGGTCGAGCCGATCTGCCGGATGCTTCCGATCGCCCCGTCGACCTATTACGAGCAGAAAGCGAGAGAGAAGGACCCAAGCCGCCTGCCAGCGAGAGCGAAGCGCGACGTCCAACTCCGCGGCGAGATTCGTCGTGTACGGCAAGAGAACTTTGACGTGTATGGCGTGCGCAAGGTCTGGCGTCAACTGTGCCGTGAGGGCCGCGACGTGGCTCGATGCACGGTGGCCCGTCTGATGCGTGAAATGGGTCTCCAGGGCGCGGTCCGTGGACGTCGATTCAAGACGACGAAGCCGGATTCGAGCGGCGCTCGCCCGATGGACCTCGTGGAGCGCGACTTCAACGCCACACGCCCGAACGAGCTCTGGGTCTCGGACCTGACCTACGTTGCCACGTGGCGCGGCTTCGTGTACGTCGCCTTCGTCATCGACGTCTTCGCTCGACTCATCGTCGGTTGGCGAGCGACGACATCGTTGACTGCAGGCATCGCTCTCGATGCGTTGGAGCAGGCGCTGCACGAGCGCCGACTAAACCCAGAAGATCCATTGGTGCATCACAGCGATCGCGGCGTGCAGTACGTCTCGACCCGTTACACCGAGCGGCTCGCCGAGGCGGGTATTGAGCCGTCCGTCGGCAGCCGAGGCGACTCTTACGATAACGCTTTGGCTGAATCCATTATCGGCCTCTACAAGACCGAGGTGATCCGTCGACGCGGGCCCTGGCGTGGTCCTGAGGACGTCGAGTTCGCCACCCTCGAGTGGGTGCATTGGTACAACACGCAACGACTCTTGGAGCCGATCGGAAATGTCTCCCCTGTCGAGTACGAGATGAACTACTATCGGTCGCAGGAAGGCTCGCTAGAGATGGCGAGACTCAACTAAAACAGTCTCCGGAAAACCCGGGGCGGTTCAGCTTCTCGACGACGGGGCGCTTGGGCGCAGGTGATGTGCTCATGCCCGCTATGCTTGACAAGAGCACAGCCGGTGCCTTCAACGATGTCTATCTACTTGAGATCGAGCAGTCAGGTGAATTAACCATTAACGTCGAGAAACAGCTCGGACTCGCGTTGCTCCACACAACGGTCGTGGCTCCCGACGGGAAAAAAATAGAAGGCGACATGGGCAGAGGGACCGTGCGCACGAAGAAGAAACTCAACCGATCCGGGCGCTATGAGGTGTGGATTGGTGGAGGCATACCACAGGGCGTAGGCATCTATCGAGTTCAATTTAAGTTCGAGGTAAGTTGATCGGGTTTCGGGGATGGACCGATGGCGTACGGTCTGCTGCTTCTGGCCGATCTTCTTTTTTGCGGATCACAGGTCTCTATCATCAATTACACTCGACGCGTGGCTTGAGTGCGATTCACTCGGAACGGCCGCGGGGTGGCGGCCCGTTCGATCTGCCGGCCGGCGCTTGGACCGACGACACGGCCATGGCGCTGGCCCTTGCCGACAGCCTGGCGGAATCCAAGACGCTCGACTGCCGGGACCTGATGGACCGTTTCGTGAAGTGATGGCAGGACGGAGACTACTCGTGCACCGGACACTGCTTCGACATCGGAAACACGACCCAAGAAGCACTCGCCCGGTACCTGCAGACGGGTGATCCGGTCGCGGGTTCGACCGATCCCTGGAGCGCAGGCAACGGCTCGCTGATGCGGCTCGCCCCCGTCGCGCTCCGGTTCAGGCCCGACCGGCCGCGCCTGATCGCAGCAGCCGCCGACCAGTCCCGGACGACCCACGGCGCCGAGGAAGCGGTGGACGCCTGCCGGGCGTTCGGCGAGCTCCTAGCGGACGCCATCGCCGGGTCACCGTTCTCGGACGTTCTGGCTCCGAGACGGTTCACGGGAGCGGCGGCAATCACTCAGGTCATAGCCGGCAGCTGGCGAGGACGGACACGGGATACGATCCGCTCCAGCGGGTACGTCGTTCACACGCTCGAAGCCGCCATTTGGTCAGTCGCCCGCACCGGAGACTTCCGCAGCGCGGTGCTGCTCGCTGCCAACCTAGCCAACGATGCCGATACGGTAGCAGCAGTGACGGGGCAGCACGCCGGCGCCCTCTACGGCCTGAACGCCATCCCCGACCACTGGCGGGAACGCGTTGCCTGGAAGGATCGACTCCTGGCAGCGGCGCGGCGGTTGCTGTCGGAACCCCTTGCCGACCGGTAGAAGTTAGGTGGGTAGCCGAAGCACGGCCGACCAGTTGACCTGACCCCACGGTTAGTTGTGATCCGCAAAAAAGAAGATCGGCCAGAAGCAGCCGAACGTAGCAGGTCTAAAACGCGCAATCAACGCCGGATCGATTTTTTGCGGAGCACAGGGGTTTTGCAGGATCAGGTGTCACCAGAGACGCGCTATAAGGGCTGAACAGGCCTCATTTTCGGTATTGGTCTCTAATCTCGATTTTCGAGTGCCACGTTTGCGCCAAATAGGGGAGCGGGCCATGCGGGCGGCGGAAAAGAGGCCACCCGAGAGGCCCAGAAGCCGGGGATACCGCGGCGTAGCGGGCTAGCACGTTCTGGTCCAGGTGCGGCCCGGGCCTCCTTGATGTCCATCTTTCCCCAGGCCTGGATCCAGGTCTCCGCCCTGGGAGCGTGACATCCCGTTGCTGGACGGTGTTTTCTCTGCGCGTACGGGGAACCCGAATCGCCGACATCGCCTCCGACACGCCCCAGATCTGGGGCTCGCCACGGGTCGATGACCATCGAAACGGCCCGGCGCGCCAGTCTTGAGTTCGTTTGTGTTTTTGGACAGGACACGGAAGCACCCGCAGCGGTGGCGGCAATCGACGGGCTGATCGAACATGCCTCGTGACATAAACGTGTCTTCCGGTACATTTCCATGCCATCTGACACCGGGGTGCAGAGCGCTGTGGAGGGCGCAAAGATTGGTTTGAACGAAACGAGTGGAGGCTCTCGCCGGTCTTACTTGCTCAAGGCCGGCACTCCGAGCCTCTTCAATCGCGCCGCGACATCCGCTCCCGCGCTGTGCGTGTTGACGCTTCTGTCGATGTAGAGGATCTTGCCTTCGGCGTCGACATAGTAAGTCCAGCGGTGCGGCAATTTACGCTTCGCCGTTACGACCCCATAGGACTTCGCGACGCCTTTGTCGGGATCGCTCAGGATCGGATAGTCGAGAGAGAGAGATTCGGCGAATTCCTTGTTAGTCTTGACCGTGTCACAGCTCGCGGCGAAGTAGTTGACCGCAAAAGCACGGATTTCGTCGCCGCTCTCACGGAGCGACTTGCATTCGGCCGTTCAACCACCGGTAAACGCTTTCGGAAACCACGCAAGGACCACAGCCTTGCCCCTTAGCTCGGAGAGCCGGTAGGACTTTCCGTCGGTGCCTTGGAGCTCGAAGTCGGGTGCCTCGTCGCCAACCTGTAGTTCGGCAGCACCCAGGGAGCCTCCGATAAACATCACACCAAGAGCCCAGCCAGCGATTCGCTTCATTGACAACACTCCCACTCCAATATAAGCACCTATAACTCGTAGCACCAATTGGAACTTAGCAATTCGCTTCAATGACAACACTCCCATTCCAATCGTCACAACCCAAAGCGGAAGTCTAGACCCGGCCAGCGGGCATGGCAACCGACGGCGGAGTTCCTGTTGGTTCAGTAGCTCAGGCATTGTGGACGTCGAAGCTCCCGCCTTCGAACCGAGGCGCCCGCTGGCGAAGAGCCCGGCCGAGCGAGCCGAGGAGGCGAGCGAAGGATAAATAATGCCCGTGAGGTCAAAATACTCATGCTGCTTCCCGATGGTAGAAAAGTAGCAACCCGCCAAGCCGTTCACGGGAGCGCACCATAGACACTAAGCTGCTGATTTATGGTCTATTTCAAAAGGGCCGAGTTTTGGCACAGGACGGGAGAGCGGTTTCGTTGATATTCACGGCGCAGCCTGTGCTGGACGCCTCGGGCGCGGTGCATCGGCAATCACTGGCTCCGGTTTGGGGCGACCCGGTTCTTGCGAGCGCGCCTGCGAACGCCCGGTTGGGGCAATCGGTCGAACTCTTCAATGATTGGCATCGCCGACCCTGCCGGACGTACTCAGGAGGCGATACGAAATTCAGCCACGACCGCGGCTTCTATGAGACCCCTTTCGAAGTGATCCTCACCACCGCCACTCCCGACGCAACGATCGTCTATACCACCGACGGCAGTAAGCCGAGCGTGAGTCATGGAATCGTTGGCAACAAGGTTCTTGTGGACAAAACGACCGTTCTTCGAGTCATGGCGTACAAAACTGGTGCGACGAGCACGAACGTTGACACCCATACCTATATCTTTCCGACTACGGGGATGTGTCCCGAGGTCCGTGGAAAAAGAACGGCGCCCTCCACTCCGTCATCAGAGTATCAGATCAGGCGGCAACCTCCGCGTGTTCGAGAACCTCGCTCAGACGTTGGTAGCCGTCGATGCGTCGTAGTTGAATCTGGCCAGAGGCGATAAGCCCAAACAGCAAAGCGACCGCGGACTCCTCGCTGGAGAACGACGCTTGGGTTTTCGTCCGGCGTCGAAACTCGCGGTTGAGATTCTCCAGAGCATTGGTCGTTCGAATCGATTTCCACATGGCACGAGGGAATTCATAGAAGGTCAGCAGCTGATTACCGGCCTCCTCTAGGCTTCGGACGACGGCCGGCGCGAGAGGCGTCCACTTGGCGACGAGCTCGTCATAGGCTTTGCGAGCATCGATCCCGTTCTTGGCGTAGACGATCCGGTTGTAGTCACGCCGGAGCTCACGGCGTGCGTGCGCCGGGCAATGTTGGAGCAAGTTGGCGCGCTTGTGCTCGGTACATCGCTGCAACCGGCACCCCGGCCACTTCTCCAGCGCTTTCGTCAGCCCCTTGTGGCCGTCGCTGATCACTAGCTTGGGAGCCCGGAGTCCTCGAGCCTGGAGTCCCTCCAGCACGGAGCCCCAATGCGTCGAGGCTTCGCTCACCGCCAGACGCAATGACAACAGACGTTTCTGCCCGTCTGGCGCGACCCCGAGCGCGACCAGTACGGGTACGCTGATCACACGTTTCGCCATCCGCACTTTCAGGTGGAAGCCGTCCAGGTAAACGATCGCGTAGACCTCCTCGCTGAGAGCACGGTTCTGCCATTCCTCGAAGCGCTCCTTCAGCCGGCTAACCACGCGAGACACCGCGCTCTTCGATAGGTGCTCCTCACCGAGCAGTGGTTTCAGCGCTTTGCGGATCCGGCGGCTATTCGCGCCCGACAAGTAGGTCCCCAAGATCGCCTCGTCGACCTCACGAGTCCGGCGCGCGTAACCGGGGCAACAGCTCGCTCCTGAACTCTGTCGTTTCTCCCGTTTCCTCGTCTCGCACGCGGGCTCGTGGCACCCGGAGCTCGCGAGTTCCCACCGACGTCGTCACGCGACGGGTTTCGGCTCCGTTGCGATATCCACGGCGGTCTTCCGCACGCTCGTAGCTACCACACCCCAGCGCTTGGTCGACTTCTTCCTCGAGCACTACCTCGATTGCCTCCAGTATCCGCTTACGCAGCCGAAGTTGGACGAACTCCCGATACTCGCTTACAGACTCCTTCGATATGGTGGTAGGCTTCTTCATGGCGTAATCCTCCTCCTCGCCTTTACAGGTGAACCGCCCCGGGTTTTCCGGAGACTGTTTTAGTTGAGTCTCGCCATCTCTAGCGAGCCTTCCTGCGACCGATAGTTGTGCCTTCTATTTAATTCATCCGCGGGCACCAGCTCGCGACGAGCCTTGAAGGCAGAGATGAGAGCGCGGACAAACGACGAAATCATGTAGACATGGTGCCGGTAGACCGAAGACTAATCAAGTTCGGGGCGCGCGGATGAATAAATAGAAGGCACACCCCTTTTAGAGCCTCAGTCTTCCCGCCGTTTGTGTTTTTGGACACGACGGCAAAGTGAGTGCCATTCCAAAGGTCGGTGGTCTCCATCATCATTACACTCGACGCGCTGCTTGAGTCCGATCTCCTCGGGACGGCTGCGGGACTTCGCACCAGCTTACTCCTCTACCCCTGAGTAGAGCCGCCGGCGGCTCTCAAAACGTCCTACATGAAGACGACCAAGGCATCCTGGTTGCAGGCAGTTTGCCAATCTCATGCAGCGCAAGTTTATGGAAGGGACGCCCGCCAGTGCGGGTTGTAATTTCACCTTCTCGCCACGATGAGGATCACCATACTCAATTGTCAAAGGAAGAAGCGGCGCTGTACCTAGAATCGGATAACCCAAAATCTGACCGTCAATAATCCGATCTCCTAACGTAATTTGGTATCGGCCATACCTCTCTCAATTGATCTTCCTTGTTCGCTGGCCTCAAGGTCGACGATGTACCGGCCGTCCAGAACCGGCGCGGCCGGGCCGCGGACGAACCGTGCGTCGAAGTGGTCGACCCAGGAGCCGTAATAGTTCAGGCGGCCGAGCAGGCCCACCCGCCCGACGCGCTGGCTGAGGGCGACGTTCCAGCGGGTCTTGGGCACGCCTCGCGTCAGGCCGAGAATATCGCCGGGGCCGAGCAGGTCCGATTCCTTCGTCACCGCCGTGTCGGTGTAGTTCATGGTGAAGCTGAAGACCGTGTCGCCGGCGAATGCAGGGGGCGTGTAGGTCGAGACGAGGTCAATCCCCTGAGTCCGGCTCGAGAAGTCGTTGATGAAGAACCGGAAGAAGGCCAGAGTGCCCGCCGAGGTGATGCCTTCTAACAGAAGGAGCGCGCGTTCGTCCGTCGTGAGCGTGAAGGTCTGCGACAGGGCGAGGCGATTGGAGACATCGACGCGGAAGTAGTCGGCGGTCAACGTGAACGGCCCGGTATCGACGACCAGCCCGACCGTCGAGTTGAACGACGTCTCGGGCTGGAGCGGCTGGCCGCCCCGCAACTCCGCGGCCCTGAAGGTGGACGGCACGTTGGCGCTGTCGACCAGTTCCAGTGTCTCAGGGTCGATGGTCGTCTGTACGTTGAGCGTGTTCTGCTGGCCGGGCGTCGGCGCGCGGAACCCGGTGCTCACGCCGCCACGCACCGAGACGGCGTCGCCCAGCCCGTAACGGACCGACAGCTTGCCGTTCGTCGTGGCGCCGAAGATGTCGAAGTGCTCGAACCTGACAGCACCGCCGACCGCGTCCTGTGCCAAAACTTGATCCACTGGCAACGTTACAAGCGAGCAGTTGACGGTTCCGCTGCCGAACGTGATCACCAGGGTTTCCCCCAGACGCTCCACCGATAGCTTGTGCTCCGTTCTACCCAGCTCTGAGAACGGCGGTGTCTTCTCGGGCGAGACACTGATCGTTTGTTCGGCGACCAGTTCGATCCCGTGCCGCCCCTCGCGATAGGTCCCCGCATGCGCGTCGTGTCCAAAAACACAAACGAACTCAAGACCCACGCGCCGGATTGACAGGAGAGATAGAATATATTAGTAATAAACCGCCCCGATCAGGGAGGCCGCGTGTGGCTGGGTCGGTGTTGCGACCCGGTCCTGCGCCCGATAGGGGAGGCGACAGGTGCGCTATTCTTCGCAACTCACAGGGCTCGGACACTAAGGCAAGGACCACATGATGGACGCATTCAAATGGATCGGCGGGGGCGGAAAGGCGCAGCGCCAGGTGGAGGATCTCCACAAGCTGATCGAGACGGCGCGGGAAGAGCGGGGAGCGCTCAGTGCCATGCTCACCCAGGTCTCGACGCGCAGCTCGAAGCTGGGCAAGGTCGGCAAGTCGCTTAAGGCGGTCGACCAGAAGGCGAATTCGATCGGCGAGCGGCTCGGTGAGGTGCTGTCGCGTATCGACGGCCTCGAGGCCCGGACCAAGGCGTTCGACGGGGTGGAACAACGCGTCGAGGCGATGCTGCAGACGGCCGGGGCGGCGCAGGAGGTTGCCGAGAAGCTGATGGCGCCCGACGGCGACCTCCAGAAGCACCGCCAGCAGGTGCAGCACCTTTCCTCGCAGACGCTGGAGACGCGGGCGAGCGTCGAGGCGCTGGCGCACGAACGGGCCGTGCTCGAAGATCTGCGCAAACAGATCGCCCAGTCGAAGGCCGAGACGTGCCAGGCGATCGAGGCGGCCGGGGGGCTTCGTGGCGAGATCGAGCAGGTGCGTGGCACCGCGGGACAGCTCGGCCAGGACTACGCGAAGCTGCGGGACACGACCCGCGCGGCGCGCGAGGATGCCTCCGTGGCGACGGCCGCGGTGAAGGACATCGAGCGCCGGCTCGGCCCGCTGATGCAACTCCAGAATCGGAGTGAGGCGACCGAGGACAAGCTCACCGCGCTCAACGCGCTGGCCGAGCATGTCACGCAGAAGGCCAAAGCGCTGGAGAGCCAGAAACACACGATCGACCGGGCCACGGTGGAGGCGAACCGGCTCAACGAGATGGTCTGGGCGATGGACGTGCAGATCGGCAAGCTGAACGAAGGGCTCAAGAAAGCCGCCCGCGGCGAGAAGGTGGTGACGCGCGTCGAAAAGCTCGTCGAGGACGTGACCGCCCGGGCGGAGGGCGCCGCCAAGGTGCGGGACGAGATGGCCCGCGAGGCCGCGCGATTCAAGAAGGACTGGCGGGCGCTGGTGGATCAGATGCGCGCCGCGCTCGATCGGGTCGGGCAGGAGAACAAGAGCCTTGAGGTCTATCAGCAGCGGGTGGGTGTGCTGCAGTCGTCGGTGGGCGAGGCCGAGAGCCGGATCAAGGCGCTGAGCGCCCGCGAGCGGCACCTGGCGCCGCTCGGCCAGCGCGTCGATGGTCTGAGCAAGGCGTTCGAGGGCTTGCTGGCCCGGGCGGGGGAGCTCTCCACCAAGCAGGCCGATCTGGAGTCGCTCGGCGAGCGGCTGACGGAGGTCGATGCGCTGTCGAAGCAGACGACAACGCAGTTCGAGGGCTTGAAGCAGACGCGGAACGATCTCGACCGCCTGCGGGTCGACATCCAGGACTTCCACAAGTCGCACGCCGAGGCCGTACGGCTGCGTGACCAGATGGGGGCGGACCGGTCGGCGCTCGAAGGCTTCATCGGCCGGATCAGTGAGTTCAAGGCGCGGACGCCCGAGATCGAGGCGCGCCTCGACACCGTGCTGGGCAAGTTGGCGCAGGCCGAGGAGGGCACCCGGCAGGCGGTCAAGCTCGGCGAGGTGGTGGGCGAGCTCGACGCCCAGGCCACCCGCGTGGGCGCGCGCGTGCAGTTCCTCGACAAGCTCGACGGGCGGGTCGATGCGCTGCACACGCTCACCGTCGACATTGACGGCAAGCTCGCGGAGCAGCTCGCGCGCCGCACCGAGCTCGACACCCTGCAGGCCCAGTGCGACGCCGTCGTGGCTCAGATGTTGGAGGCGCACCAGAAAGTCGAGGCCGTGGCGGCGCTGCAGGCGAAGGTGCTGCCGATGGAGAACCGCGTCGCCATCCTGCAGGATCACCTGGGGAAGACGCAGGCGCAGGTGACGGCCGTCCAGCAGGACGCTGCCGCGCTCGACTCGCAGGAGGCGCGGCTCGGCGCGCTGGTCGAGTCGAGCCGGAGCCTGACCGCCGAGACCGAGGAGCGCCTCACGCAGATCCAGTCGCTCAACGAGCAGCTGGCACGGGCGGGGACGGCGAGAGACGAGCTGGTGGGCGAGCTGGCGCGCGTGCAGGCCAGCCAGCGCGACGCGGTGTCGCAGACCAAAGCCGCGGAGGATCAGCTCAAACGCGTTGAGACGATGTACGCGTCGTTGGAGCAGCGCCGGTCGCAGCTGGCGTTTGCCGAGAAGCGCGTCGGGGCGGTCGAGGCGCGGCTGGGCAGTCTCGCCGGCCAGCAGCAGGCCGTCGAGGAGGAAATCAAGGCCCTGGCCGACCGCGACGCGATCGTCGCCGCGGTGCGGACCCAGGTGGAGGGGGTGCACGAGGTGAGCGCCCGAAGCAAGGCCGACCTGGAGTACGTCGCCGCGCATCGCGACGAGGTGGCGGCTGTGCGCGCGGGGGTGCAGAGCCTCCTGTCGATGGCCCGCGACACCGAGCAGAAGATCGCGTCGATCGAGGGACGGCACGCCGTCGTCACCGATGTGCAGGCCAAGACGAACCAGATCGCCCACCTCCTTGAGGACGTGCGGGTGAGTCTCGAGATGGTCGGCGAACAGAAGGCGGTCATCGACGACGTGGGCGAACGGATCGCTCGTCTCGAGTTCGTGATGCGAGAAGCGCAGGGGACGTTGCAGACTCTGCAGCACGAGCGCGAGCTTGCGGAACGCATCGAGAAGAACATCCAGAAGCTGCGCGGACAGACGGCCCGCGGTAAAAAGAGCCCCGCGAAGTCCGCCTAGCGCCGCGATGCCTTGGTGCACAACTCCGATAGAGGCCGATAGCTCGCTTGGCCCCGACTCCCATCATCCAATCATCTCGCTATCAGGCATCCCGAGCGCCGTCATGGTGTTGAGAATCTTGCACCCGATCCTTGCCTCGACTCTCTGTGCCGCCAACCCTCTCGCTCGCATCGCTGAGCCCACGATAGCCTTGTAGCGATGGAACGTTGTCTCGACTTTGCTCCGTTTGCTGTAGCCCGATTCTGTGTGCCACTTTCGTTTGCCGAGCCGAGCTTGTGCTGCAATGTTGCGATTGCGCTGTCGGCTGCTCGCCGGCCCCGATGCGAGCTGGGCGCCCTTGCGCGGCGGTATCAGCACCCTCGGCGAGCGATGAGCGCTGTGATTCTCGATCGCCTCATAGACGCCGCTGGCGTCGTATGCGGTGTCAGCTCTGGCCGATGAGATGGGACTGTCGATCTGTCCGACAAGCGATGCAACCCGCGATGAATCGCGGGCTCTTTTGCTCGTCAGCTCGCCGGCGACGACTTCGCCAGTCTGCTCGTCGACACACAGATGGAGCTTGCGATAGTCCCTGCTCTTTGGTGCTCTGCGCAGCTGGCCGGCGTGGACAGCGAGACCGCTGCTGTCGATCAAGATGTGCAACGGCGTCTTCTGCTTGTCTTGGTAGAAGGGGACCTTACCCAGCTTCGCCTTGCGCCTCGAAATCGTGGTGTGATCGGGCACATCATTGTCTAGCTTCATCAGAGCGAACAACGACCGCAGCAATCCCTCGCTCTGCCTAGATGACAGATGAAACACCATGCCCAGGGTGACAGCCGTCTCGATGGCGTGGTTCGAGTACTTGCGTTGACGGCCCGGTTTCCTCCTCCTCGGCCGGGGCGCGTCCCAGTTCACAAGCTTGCCGGCGGTGAGCGAGATCCAGACGGTCAGGCTCCCACGGTTGCGTAGACCCGCCTCATATTCACGCCAATTCCTCACGCGATAGGCCTTCTTCACATACTTCCGCTGAGTGCGTTTGAAAATGCTCATGGGGAACCTCGTATCCGTGAGTACAGGACAATTGTGGACCGAGATCGCGAGTTGTGCACCAAGGCAGCGACTCTCGCCGTCATCCTTGGAGTCGTGAGCGGCCTGTCTCCCTCCCGCGGAAAGCACCGTCTTGGTGGAGTCAGGAAAAAGAAACTTCGGCGTTCGCCGCCAGCGAGCAAGAGTTAAGCCCAGCCAATCTCACCTGGCTTGACGAAGCCGTGGACATTCCTCTAGTGTCCTGTATCAGTGGTTAGTTGCATAAAGCTCGAGGCCATTTTGTGTGCTGGCGAGGCGTGCCGACGAAGTCATATCTGGATATTTCGAGCCGCCTTCCGCAGCGAGCTTGTCGAGCGGAGGGCTAGGCCGAAGGCCGAAGTGCAATGGATGCCCGCAACGAAGCCAGCGCGCAAAAGGGTCCGAGATTTATGTGACAAACTACTGATACAGGGCACTAGGCTAATTTCTTCATGACGAAGCTTCCCGATGGCAAGCTCCCGTTCCAACTGCTCCGCGAGCTTTTGTCTCACCTCGATATCGACGACGTGCGGGTCAAGGTCGGACCGAGACCAGGGGAAGACGCGGCTGCCATCGACTGCGGGGACCACTATCTGCTCCTGGCCGCCGACCCCATTACCTTCCTGCCTCGGCGGATCGGCTGGTACGCGGTGCAAGTGAATGCCAACGACATCGCAGCGATGGGCGGCACTCCGCAGTACTTTCTCTCGACGATCTTGCTGCCCTCGGGCATCGCGACGGACGACATGATCCGCGAGATTCTGTCGGACATTGCCACGGCTTGTCGAGACCTCGGATGTCTCGCGGTCGGAGGACATACTGAGGTGACGACCGGCATCGACCGTCCGATCGTGGCGGGCGCGATGGTTGGCGAGGTCGAACGAGACCGGCTTCTGACTTCCGCAGGCGCGGGTCCCGGCGACATGCTCGTGCTCACAAACGGCATCGCCATCGAAGCGACGGCCATTCTTGCTCAAGAACGCAAAGCGGAAGTTCGCGAAACCTTCGGGCAGGCCTTTCAAGAAAAAGCGGCACGATTTCTGGACGATCCCGGCATCTCGGTCGTGTCCGCGAGCAAAGCTGCCGTCGCGGCTGGCGGCGTCACGGCCATGCACGACGTAACGGAAGGCGGAGTCGCGACCGCGCTCTGGGAAGTCGCGGAAGCCTCGGAGGTGGGTATCGTGGTGATCGAGACCGAGGTGCCGCGCTACTGGGAATCGACCAAGCTGGCCGCGCATTTTCAGATCGACCTCATGGGCTCGATCGGTTCCGGCGCGCTCCTTCTGACCGCACCCGAGCAGAAGACGCCCGCTCTCCTCGAAGCCCTCGAGGAGAGCGGAACCGAGGCATTCGTCATCGGACGAGTCGTGGACAAGGAGCAGGGCGTGAGACTCTTGCGAGGGCAAGACCCGATCGATCTCGCTCGCTTCTCGACCGACGAGGTCTCCCGCGTGCTGAGCTCCTCCCACGGCAATTGAAATGCCCCTAGCGGCTCGAATCGCTCTCGCGGCCTCGGGGCTCTTCCTGGCGATCGGTCTGCTGGGCGGCGTCTGGAAGGACCGCGGCATCGTCACAAGCCCAGAGCGCCGGGCTCACGTCTACGTCGATATCGCCCATCGCGCCGCCCTGATGTACAGCTTTGCCTGTCTCGTCATGATGAAGCTCGTCGAGTACTCCCCCTATTCGACCTCGGTCCAGCTCACGGCCGGCGCGGTCCCGATCTTCTTTTTCGCCGCCGCCGTCGCGAGCTATGTGTGGCACGGTTTGCTGCGGGACACGGACAACCAGCTTCGGGAAAGTAGCTGGGCCACGAAGACGGCGATGGCGGCGCTCATTGTCGGTGAGCTCGGCGGGATCCTCGTCCTCGTCTGGGGGTTCTTGACCGAAGAGTTCCTATGAGACGGCTCCTCGGCCGGTGGCCTTTCGCTCTGGTAGTCGTGATGCCGTTTCTCTTCTACTGGAAGCTCTTCGCATTCGATTCCGAGGAGAGACGGATCTTCCGCGGTGATTTTCTCAGCCAGCACTACGTCTGGAAGAGTTACGCCATCGAGCGCGTCAAGAATGGAGAAATGCCGCTCTGGAGCCCGAACGTCCTCGGCGGCGTCCCGTTCCACGCCAACCCGCAAGTTGGCATCTTCTATCCGCCCACCTATCTTCTGACGCCATTTCACCGAGACGGACGAGTCGACTACCTCGCGCTCGAAGCCTACCAGCTCGCGCACCAGGCCTTCGCGGGCATCGGGATGCTGCTGCTCATGCGCACGCTCGGTGTGGGAAACTTCGGAGCTCTATTTGCCGCGCTCGTATATATGTTCACGGGGTTTTTCACGACGCCGGGCCATCACGCAATCGTGCTCACGGCGAGCTGGATCCCCTGGAATCTCTACGTCGTAGATCGTGCGCTCGCTGCCGAAGGCTCGTGGAGGATATCGCTCGCCGCGGTGACGCTCTCGCTATCTGTTCTGGCGGGTCATCCTCAAGTCGCCTACTACAGCTTGGGCTCGACGCTCGCGTGGGCCGTCGTGGTAGGAGGATGGAAGAAATCGGTCTTTCGAATCCTCCCTGCCTTCGTGCTCGCCGTCGGTATCGCCGCTGTCCAGCTCCTACCGACCTACGAGCTCGCCGAAGGCTCAGATCGAAGTGAGCTCGGCTACGACTACTCGACCTCTTTCGCCTTTTCTCCGTACTTCCTGGGTGCCGTCGTCGCGCCGCGGGGGCAAATACGACTCCCGGGTCAAGACGGCTCGGCGCCGCTTCACGTCTACGTCGGTCTGGGAACGTGGCTCTTGGCGTTGGTCGGTCTCAGCCTCTCGCGCCACCGGTTGCGGGTGTTCTTCTCCGTCGCGGCCTTTCTGGCCCTCGTTCTCTCGTTCGGGAAATACTCCCCCATCTACGATTGGCTCTACTCCATGATACCCGGGTTCGGTCGGTTTCGTGTCCCCGTCCGACTGCTCGGCGTCTACACTCTGGGAATAGCGGTGGTGGCGGGCTTTGGTTTGGACGTCTTGAGCTCCGCCGACCGAAAAGTGCGACTCCGGTTGCGCTCGCTCTCGAAGGGGGCCTTCGTCGTCTTCATCGCACTCGGTCTCTGGGCTGCCGATCTCCACCTACGTTTGCTCGACGATCCCGGAGCGCTCGAGCCCTCCCAGGTCGAGCGTGTCGTGGGCTCGGCCTATTGGGCCACTCTGCTCGGCGCGGTGACGTTTCTGACGCTGCTCCTCGTTCTTTGGCGGCCCGAGGAGCGATTCTGGGCCGGGGCCTTTGTCGCGCTGCTCATCGTGGATTTGGGGGCCTTCGTCGCGGATCGAGGCCTTCATCCCCATACAACGCTCGTGCGCGCGGGCGAACGACCGATCCATCGCTATCTTCGCGCCCAGGGCTATCGCTCCCGCTACGTGACCGAGTCCAACTTGGAGAGCTACGACATGCTCTTTGGATCGGATTTCGCCGGCGGCCATGTCTCCCTCTACGATCGAGATTATCGGAAGCTGCTCGATGTCAGTGACGAGAGCGCCAACGCCCTCTCTCTCCTCAATACCAAGTTCGTCGTCCGGGGAGCACCCACGAGCGAGTTCCCGTGGTGCGGGGGGCGCTTCGCTTCACCGCTTCCGCTCCTCGATGTCCCGTCGACGTTGTCTCCCGCGAGCTTGCGCTTCACGCCCGCCTTGACGGCATCGAGTCTTCGTTTCTATTGGAGGCCCCTAGCACCCGGAGGCGAGGCCTCCATCCTCGTCGAAGGTGTCTCCCACCCTCTGCCAGCCGGGGACGAGCTGGATCTGTTTTTTGACGAACCCAGCGAAGTTCAAGGATTCCAGGTCGTCGTGCCCGCCGGAAACCCCGGGGTGCGGCTCGAAGAGATCGAGGTCGACCTCAATCCACTCGGGCTCAAGGCGGACTTCATGGAGCTCGAGGGCATCAAGATCAACTTGCACGCGCTACCGAGGGCTTATTTCATGATCCCTTCCAGCGTACCGACCGAGCGCCAGACGTTCGAAAGTCTGAAGTGCTGGACGATCCACAGTGGCGTTCAAGTATCGAATCCCGAGACCGACGAGGGCGCCGCAGGCCATTTCAGGAAAGACGCCGTGCGGATCACGAGCTACGAGCCCGAAAGCGTCACCCTCGAGATCCGCTCGCCCCGCGACGGTTTCGTCGTTCTCTCCGACACCTATCGCCGGGGGTGGGTTGCGGATGTCGACGGCATCGAAACGCCGATCTGGAAAGCCAACCTCGTCATGCGGGCAGTGCCCGTACCGGCAGGTGAGCATATCGTGCGCTTTCTGTACCGGCCATCGTCCTACGGCACCGGGCGCGCGATCAGTGTCGTGTCACTCCTGCTCACCGGAGGCCTTTGGATCCTCCCCTGGATCCGGCGGCGAACCACTCCCGACGACACCGAATCGGACGACGACTACAAGACGCCGGACTCGAACAGCGCGTAGGGGTTTCCCTACCCCTTGTGTTGCATTTCGAAACGGGCCGCGCCCGGTAGCGTCTATGAAACAACGAGTTAGGCTTACCTCACTCCTGGTCCGAAACTTGCTAACCGAGGTGGGAGAGATCGGTCCGTACTCTAAGGTCATTATTTAGGAGCATCTCCCCAAGTTGGCTACCGAGAACGCGCTACACGACGAATCGAGCAGGGAGAGCCCGCGAAGCGCCGCCGTTCGCGAGCTGCTCCAGCTACTCGTCAAGGCACAGAAGGCCGAGCGTTTGTACGAGGGGAGAAACGCCGTATCGCAACGTCTCGGCAGTGAGCTCTTCGACCGCTTGACGGGTTTCCTGGAGTCGCAAGGCGATGTCCATCTCGCCGTTCACGAGTTTCAACTGGTCTCCGATGACGTCGTCGTCTACAACAGCGAGGATAGAAACGACAGTCTCGCCTTTCTCCTGTACCGCGACGGTGTCCGGCGCCTGAGCTTCCACGCCGGGCTCGAGCCTCTCGAGCTCGCGGCGTTCTTGAACTGTCTCAATCGCGTCGCTCTGCTCGCCAACGACCAGGATGACCTCGTCACGCTCTTCTGGGAGCAGGAATTCCACGCGATTCGCTACTTCGCGATCGACGAACTGTCCACTGCCGACAGCTACCTTCGATTGGAGGATCAACTCGCGTCAGGGGAGATGGGCTCCGAGCAGGGCGGTGCGGCCTCGGAGAGTGTTACCCTCGATCTCAAGCAACCCGTCACCATGGTCCCGGTAGAGGCTTGCCGTCTCGCCGATGAGGAGATCCAAGCACTTCGGGACGAGCTCGCGAGCGAGGAGCGCATCCCTTATCAGCACCTCGTGACGGAGCTGGCCATCGAGCTGACGCTCCTCGAGGAAGAGCCGGAGGAGCGCGACAAGATCCGGACCCACATGATCGCAATCGTCAAGAGGCTTATAGCCGACGGTGAGCTGCCCCAGCTCGTTGGAATGCAGGAGCATCTGGACGGTCTCGCCTCCATGGTGTTCCCGGACGACGAGGGCGTCCAGCAGCTTGCGTCCGAAGTCATACGCGCTCTCGGCGAGTCGGCGTCGATCGAAAGTTTTCTGAGCAAGGTGGACGAGCTCCACACTCCGAAACCAAAGGTCGTCACCGCCTATCTTGCTCGCGTCGGGCCCGCGGCGAGCCCGACGCTTCTGACCTGGATGGGGCGTTTCACGTCGCCCGCCTACCGGCGCGCGGTGACGAACGCGCTTCTCGTGACGCCTGACGGTGGGCTCTCCGCGCTCCAAACAAGCCTTCCAATCGCAACCCCGGACCCCGGCGCCGACGATGAGCTCCATCACCGACAGTTCGTGAGGGAGATGCTCCACGCGATCACGTATCACCCGGGTGAAACGGCTCTGCCGCTGCTCGAGCGCCTCATCGAGTCGTCCGATGGCTTCACACGCCGCGAGAGCTTCGTCGCCTTCAGCCGCTACCCCGAGCCGCGGGTGGACGAGCTCTGTCTCAGACGGCTCGAAGAAAGAGACCGAGAAATTCGAACGACGGCTCTGGATACTTTGGTGCGGCGTGGCAAGCCCGAGTTGGGATCCGCCGTGCTCGAGCACTTCATGAAGGCGGAGCAGTTCGAATCGTGGAATCTGAGCGAGAAGCGCCGCCTCTTCGCGGCCGCCGCCAAGCTCTCGGGCGAGACTGTGCTCGATCTACTGCGCAATCTCCTCCTCGGCCGGGAAGGCGGCTGGTTCACCTCTCGCAAGGAGAAGGAGCTCGCCGAGGCCATCGCCCACGGAATCCACGTCATCGGTACCGAGCGGGCCCAACGCCTGCTACAAGAGCACGCGCAAAGTAGCAACCGGGCCGTCAGGGCTGCTTGCCAGAAGCAGCTCGCGACCGCTCGGCGCTAATCGAGTCGAGGGAAATGGCAACCGCCACAAGCTTCGCGGGCACATCGAGCGCGGACAATCGTGCTTTCCTCGAGCAATCTCGCGAGGCCTTGCACCAGCTCGCGGTGCTTCTGCGTAACTCCTACTTGCACGACCTCAGCAACCAGGTCTTCGAGGAGCCTCTTGGGAAACTCGAGAAGGCCATCGCTCGCCTGCTCATGGGTGAGGGGCGATTTCGGCTCGAACGCTCGGGGGAAGAGTTCTTCGCCAACGGAAACCGGCTCCGGATGGAGATCAAGAATCTCCATGCTTACAAGTACGTACTCCACGAGCTGGACAAGAGAGGACTCGGTGGCATCGCCTTCGTCGCACGCCCTACCATCGAGAGTCTGTCGGGATTTCTCGAGGTCTTCGCCGCAACCCGCGAATCGGACGACGGCGGCTCCCTGGCGCTCGCCCTCAACCAGGCCCTTCACGAAAGGGACGTTCACGGGATCGACCTCCTTCCTCCGAGGGAGGAAACGCCGGTGCCAGATGTCGAGACCCAAGCGCCGGACCGCCGCGAGCGCACCGTCAGCGCCTACCAGCAGGCGCTCGATTTCATTCGCGAGTCGATGGTCAACATCGACTCGCCCGCCCAGGTCAATATCCGCAAAGCCAAACGCACCGTGCAAAAGCTCGTCGATCTCAGCTACGAGGAAGGCGAGGGCTTTTCCCTGGCGGGAATGGCCTCGATCAAAGCGCACGACGACTACACCTTCAATCACATGGTCAACGTCTGCGTTCTCGCCATCGCGTTCGGGCAGCGGCTCGGCCTGAAACGACAGGACCTGGCCCAGCTCGGCCTGTGCGCGCTCTACCACGACATGGGCAAGCTACATATTCCTCTGGAGGTGCTGAACAAACAAACCGGACTCACGGAAGAGGAGTGGGCCCTGATGGGTAACCATACCGTCTATGCCGCACGTACCTTGTTTCCTCTCATCGAGGTCGATCGCGGTACTATCCATCGCATTCTCACCGCGCTCCAGCACCACCTGCGCTACGACGGTACCGGCTACCCGAAGCTGAGAATTCGCAAGAAACAGAGTCTCTATGCCCGGGTCACGGCCATCGTCGACACTTTCGACGCCATGACGACGAAGCGCATCTATCAACGTCAGTATCTGCCCGACGAGGCCATAACTGTGATGCACGAGAGCGCCGGCGAGCGCTATGACCCGCTGCTCGTCAAAGCCTTCATCAACTGCATGGGCATCTTTCCCGTTGGATCCACGGTCGAGCTGGCCACGCGCGAGCTCGCCGTCGTCGCCGAGTCCAACCCCGATCCGGACTGCATCCATCAACCGAAAGTCAGAATCATCACGGACGCGAACCGTGCTCTCGTTCCACCAGCTCTGGTGGACCTGACGAATCCCGACCAGGCCGCCCGCTCAATTCTGCACTGTGTCGATCCCGAGAAATTCGGGATCAATAGCGCTCACTATGTCTGTTAAAACCCGAGCAGCATCCAGAAATCCATCGCCGAAGAAGACGAATCGTCCCATTCTGTGGATCGGGGGACGTGGATTGCCGGGTGGAGCTCTCGGCAAGAAGCTCGTAGAACTCGACTACCCCCTGCACTGGGAACCCGTCTCTTCCAAAGTGCTTCGCTCGCTCAAGTTGGTCGAGCCGGTTCTCGTTGTCGTCGAAGCCGAACGGCTCTCGCGTCCGATCCGCTCGATTCTCGACGCTTTGAACGACCTGAAGTCGACGGTGGACCTCGTCGTCTTTCAGCTTCAGAAACGGGAGCCACTCAACCGGCCCGGAGGGGTCGATGGCGTTCTCGTCCGCGACGCGTCGCTCGTGCAGCAGATCAGCATCGTTCTTGGCACGATGGAGGGCGGTCGACACTTCAAGTCAACGGGCGCGAGAGCGATCAAGAAGCTGAGAAAGGCTCAGGCCGAGATACTGCGACTGCGGAATCTGGCGGTGCGCGACGACCTGACCACCCTCTACAATCTGCGATTCTTCAACCGCTCCCTCGAGACCGAGCATCAGAGAGCGGCGCGCTTCGGACGCGGCTACTCGCTCGTCTTTCTGGACCTGGACGGCCTCAAGGAAGTCAATAGCCGCCGCGGGCACCTGGTGGGAGCCCAGGTTCTGCAACAGGCCGGAGAACTGCTGAACAGGAGAATCCGCCAGATCGATCTCCCTGCTCGAATCGGCGGAGACGAGTTCGTCATCATCTGCCCTGAAACGGCAAAACCGGCCGCGCGACTGGTGGCGGAGCGGCTTCGACACGGCATCCAGAGGCTCACGGACGCCCAAGGCAAGTCGGTCGGCATTACGGCCAGCATCGGGGTCGCCTGCTTTCCCGATGACGGGGACTTGCCCGAAGAGGTTCTCCAGCGCGCGGACCGCGCCCTCTACGAGGCCAAGGCTCTGGGCAAGAATCGAGTCTCCTGCTGGGGAGACTTCGCGATGGCCGACGACGACAAGAGCTTTCTGGGCTCGGTCCACGGCACGGGGGACACCACTCCGACGCTTCCCGCCAAGAAGTAACGTAAGGCGCATCCACCTAATGCCTTTCATAGCCCTGGGAAGGCAAAGACTTTGCATAAGGGTAGGTGATCCGTCGACAAACAGCGTGTTTTTGTAGGCATTTCCCCCCATTTCGATGCCCAAAACCCGCACACGTATGGGAACGACATGACGCGAAAGTTACACCTTCTAACGCTGGCCCTTGTCGGGCTCGTCAGCCTGAGCTCGAGCCCTCTCCACGCGGGTTTCACCGATTGCGCGACCAGTTGGAGCAATTTCAACAATCCCGGCTTCATCTCGGAGTACACCTCACAGGGACAGGTCATCGTGGACGAGGAGACCTCGGCGGACACCTCTCATGGCCCAGCCGCCGTTACGCCAGCCTGGACGGATCTCGCATCGGGATCGCCGGGTTCTTTTCCCGGGCCGGAAGCGACGTCGTTTTTCGGCTACTACAACGGCGGCACGGTCTACGACGTGAACGATCCCGTGACCATGGAAGACGATTACATCCTCTTCCGCATGCGCGTAGAAGGTGACCCATCCAACGGCGACGCCTTCGACAGCAAACATTGGAACGTGCTCTTCGACGTCGACGGCGATGGCTACAAAGAGTACTGGGTAGACCTCGACGGATCCTTCAACTCCGGCCCCAAAGAAGACCGGCTCCAGATTCTCTACGACAACTCCAACCGGCAGGACATTCCCGATGCCGACGCGGCGAGAGTGGAGGCCTTCACCGCCTACCACACCGAGGACAACGATGCGTCCTGCCCGGCGAGCTCACCCGGACTTTCGCACACGCGCAGCTACGCGGTCGGAGACGGCACCGGGGACTACTTCATCGAGATGCAAATTCCCATGACCGCCTTCAACGACGAGAATGGAAACCAGGTCCTCTTCCCCGACTCGCCCGTCGCTTTCGTCTTCTCGACAGGAGCCTCGAATCAGGACCCGCTGCAGAAAGACTTCATGCAGGATCTGAACTTCTTGAGCCTCGCCGATCCCATCACCTTCGGGGACACCATCATTCCGAACGGCCAGCCTCTCATCGATTTCACCGACGCGAATCTCGACCCGGTCAACTTCTACTCCGTAGGACAAGACGTCTACATCTATCTTACCGACCCGGCGTCCAATACCGACTCCAATACGGTGCAGTGCATCGTCGTAACCGTCACCGATCCCGCCACGGGAGACGACGAGAGCGTCACACTCTGCGAGTCGGGACCCAGCACCGGCATCTTCACGAATCGAGGCGGCGCCTGTAAGCCCACGATTACGAATCCGAGCCCGGTACCGTCTCCAGTGACAGCCTGGACGGTGGGCTTGACGACATCGGCCAATACCATCACCGAGGATTGGACGGTGACCTACGACGCTGCCAATAGCAACTGGATCGTCACTGGATTGAACGTCCTCGGCCCACAGACCGCTCGCGCGTCCCACGGAGTCCCCTATACGTCCGATGGGGGGGAGATCTCCTTCACGCTCTACGAGAACGGCCCCGCGAACGGTACCGTTCTGTCCTTTTGTACCTTCGCGGCCGATCCGCTGCCGACCTCGTCCGGGGTGGCCAGCGACGACGACGGAACGTTCCAGGTGAGCTCCGGCGATGACATCTACGTTTCCTACACCAATCCGAATTTGATCACCGTCACCGATACGGTTCCCATCCTCGGCTCGTGCGAAGCCCTCATCGTCTTCACTCGAGCGACTGGACTTCCTTCGGCCAATTTCGCTCTCACCGCGGATCCGGCGACGAGCGATCGACTCTACGTCACCGTCTATCATGCCGAGGCTAACACCGACCCGCTCGTGGCGGAGACTCTGACCGTCGTTCTCACCGGAAACGATACCCAGACGTTGACGCTCACCGAGACGGGAGTGAACACGGGAGAGTTCAGAAACTCGACGGGACTTCAAACCCAGATCGACGACGGTGCGGTCACGGCCGAAGACAATCTCTGGGAGGACGTCGATACGGGAACCGTCACCGCCACCTATAACTACACCTGCGGCGGCTCACCCTTCTCCCCCAACACTCAGGCCTCTCTTTTCTGGGCTAACGCGGATTCGTGTGGGTAAGTTCTGACGGAAAAACAGTGTAACTCATTGTGTGGAAAAGGTATCGAGTACTTCATCAGGTGCTGAAAAGTGGTCCATTTTTAGGATAGGCTAACCGAGTGAAAAATTCCCAGTCGATCCGCTCGCTGTTTGCGCTGCCAGGTTTCGTGGTTGGTGCCGGATTGAAGGGTCTATTCGGTGACCGATACGCCCGCGTCATCCAGCTCAAGAGGCGAAAAAAACAGCTGTGTGCTCTTACTGTGGGCAACGGTGCCGGGGGCGCTATGACAAGCAAGTGTGCCGGGTCCGCGACCTGTCGTTGGCAGGCTGGCGGATCTATCTGGAATACGAGCGTTGGCGCGTCAACTGTCCTGGGTGCGGCGGTGTGCATGTAGAACACCTAAGACTGGCTGGCGAACAACTCGCGCTACACCCAGCGTTTTGCGACGCATGTGGGCAAGCTGTGCCGGGATATGCCGAACAAGGCGGTGGCCGAGATGGAACGTCTGCACCACGGTACGGTGAAGGCTCTGGATACGCTCTACATGCAAGAGCAGGTCGACCGGGCGGGGCTACCGGCGCCTCGGGCCATCGGTGTCGATGAGATCTCCATCCGCAAGGGACATAACTATCGCGTCATTGTCAGCGACCTGGAGCGGGCGCGTCCCATCTGGGTGGGCGGTGAGGGTCGCAAAGAAACCGACATCGATTTGTTCTTCAAGGCGCTGGGCGGAAAGAAAAGCGCCCGTATCAAGCTAGCCGCCATGGATATGTGGAAGCCCTTCCGGAACTCGGTGATTCACAACGCGCCTAATGCGCGGATCATCTTCGACAAGTTTCATATCATGCGTCATCTGTCAAAGGCCCTCGATGAGGTCCGGCGCGGTGAGTACAAACGCCTCAGCGGCAAGGACCGGTCGTACATCAAGGGGCAGCGTTACACTTTGCTGGGTCTACGCGGATTCGTGTGGGTTGAAGACGGCATTTCTGGGTAATGGCGGAAGGAATGCCGCCACGATCTTCAGCTTGAGATATTCCTCGTCGCGATAGCCGTAGGCGCGTCGTTGCAGCACACGGATTTTGTTGTTGACCCCTTCAACTAGGAGGCGCAGACGTTCCATCTCGGCCACCGCCTTGTCCGGCACAGCTTGCCCACATGCGTCGCAAAACGCTAGGTGTAGCGCGAGTTGTTCGCCAGCCAGTCCAGGTGTTCTACATGCACACCGCCGCACCCAGAGCAGTTGACGCGCCAACGCTCGTATTCCAGATAGATCCGCCAGCCTGCCAACGACAGGTCGCGGACCCGGCACACTTGCTTGTCATAGCGCCCCCGGCACCGTTGCCCACAGTAAGAGCACACAGCTGTTTTTTTCGCCTCTTGAGCTGGATGACGCGGGCGTATCGGTCACCGAATAGACCCTTCAATCCGGCACACCACGAAACCTGGCAGCGCAAACAGCGAGCGGATCGACTGGGAATTTTTCACTCGGTTAGCCTATCCTAAAAATGGACCACTTTTCAGCGCCTGATGAAGTACGCGATACCTTTTCCACACAATGAGTTACACTGTTTTTCCGTCAGGACTTACCCACACGAATCCGCGTAGACCCACTTTGCTTTCCCGGCGGGAGAACCTGAGCCTAGACGGTCGCCGCGCACTCAAAAAGTTGCTCCAGGCCAACCGGCGCCTAAACACCGCCTTTATTTTGAAGGAGGCCTTCGGGCAACTCTGGGATTACCGCACCGAACGCGGCGCTCGCGCCTTTTTCACTCGTTGGAAAGACAGCCTCAAATGGCAACGCCTGCATCCGTACCAGAAGTTCGCCGGTATGATTGAGTCCCACTGGGATGGTATCGCCTCCTACTGTCATCCGGAGAACAAAGTCAGTCTCGGCCTAGTTGAAGGGGTCAACAACAAAATCCGTGTGCTGCAACGACGCGCCTACGGCTATCGCGACGAGGAATATCTCAAGCTGAAGATCGTGGCGGCTTTCCTTCCGCCATTACCCAGAAATGCAGTTTTCAACCCACACGAATCCGCGTAGACCCTGAAAAGATACCCGCCTGGATTGAGAGCCCTGACGAGCTTCGCGACGACTTCCTTTTGTTCTTCTGGATTGAAATAGATCAGAACGTTGCGACAGAAGACGATGTCCAGAGATCCCAGGCCGTTCTCGTGCTTCAGGTTGTGGAAGTCGTAGACTACGATACGCCGCAAATTGTCCCGAACGCGAAACTCCTCGCCGCAATCGTCGAAATAGCGTCGTCGCCGAAGGGGATCCATATTCGTGAGCTTCGCCTCCGAATAGACGCCGCGCGCGGCCCTCTCGAGTGCGGTTAGCGAGAGGTCCGAAGCATAGATTCGAATGTTCCAGTCCGCGGGTGGCGGGAGGGTTTCCAGAACGGACATCGCGATCGAGTAGGGCTCCTGCCCCGTCGAGCAGCCGGCGCTCCAGATGCGAACGTCGGTATCCGAGCTCTTACGCTTGAGGGCGACGACCTCCGGCAGAACCACTTCCTCCAGGAAATCGAACTGCGGCTGATTGCGGAAGAAGGAGGTCTCGTTGATCGTCAGAATGTCGAGGAGGCGGAGAAGCTCCTCCTCCTGCTCCACGCCCCCCTCTTTCAGGTAGCTGTAGTAGCGGTAAAAGCTTCCGATACTCTTGGCCGCGAGGCGCTTGCCGATTCGGGACGAGAGAAAGGCTCGCTTGTTGTCGCCGAAGTAAAGCCCGCACACGCGATGGATCAGATCGCGGAACAGGCGGAACTCGTCCTCGCTGATCTGCGCCAGCATGTCAGCTCGTTGCTCCGGTGACACTCTCCTCGACGATGGCCTCCATTGCTTCCGTCTCGTCCTCGGAAAGGAGGTGACTCAGGTTCAGAATAATGACCAAGCGATTGTCGAGGACGCCGACGCCTTCGAGATAATCGTCGTGAATCGAAGTTTTGAGCTCATCGGGGGCCGGTTCGATGGAGTCTCCCGAGAGCTTCAAGACTTCGGTTGCCGCATCAACGAGGAAACCCACGCTGAATCCCTCGAGGTCCACTACGAGAATTCGGCTCGAGCGGCTCATTCGCGCCACGCCGAGACCCAGACGCCCTGCCAAATCGACGACGGAAATGATCTTCCCTCGCAGATTTATGATCCCAAGGACATAGCTCGCCGTACCCGGGATCGATGTGATCTCCTGAGGCTTGACGATCTCCCTCACTGCGATGATGTCGACGCCATAGGTCTCCTTGCCGAGGCGGAAACAAACCAGATGCGTCGACGCCGCCATATCGCTACCTCACGCCTAGGGATCGTTTGAAATTCTGCGCGCCGGCAAATGAGTGGGCGACGCCTCGGACTCGCTCGTCCCCGGAGAACCGTTGCTGCCCGAGCGCTGCGGATCGCCGCTACCGCTTTGAACGTGGAATCGTGATGCGAGCTCCCGCATGAGGGAGGCCTGCCTCGAGAGCTCTTCGGAGGAAGAGGCGAGCTCGGAGGAGCTTTCAGCATTCTGTTGAACCATGGAACGGATTTGTTCGATCGAATCGACGACCTGCTCGGTTCCGCTCGACTGCTGTTCCGTCGCCGCACTGATCTCGTGCGTCAATTCCCCCAGACGGGAGGTCGCCTGTCCGATCTGTTGGGTACCTGCCGATTGCTCGGCCGTAGCCTCGCCAATCTCCCGCGAACAGTGCGCTACCTCGGAAACGGAGCTGCCGATGTTCTCGAGATTGGTGCGGAGCTGTTCCGTGCGCGTCATGCCCTCGTCCACGATGAGCGTCGATCTGTCCATGTTCTCGACGGCCTTATCGACCTGAGACTGGATCCGCTGGACGAGGTTCGTGATCTCGCCCGTCGACTTCGCGCTGCGCTCCGCGAGCTTGCGCACTTCCTCGGCGACGACGGCAAATCCGAGGCCATGCTCCCCGGCGCGGGCGGCCTCGATCGCCGCATTCAAGGCCAGCAGGTTGGACTGCTCAGCGATTTCGTCGATGACGCCGACGATCTTTCCGATGTCCTCTGCCATACCTCCGAGGTTCTGAACGAACTCCGCCGAGGAACGAATCACGTCCCGAATCTGTCCCATGCCTTGGCTCGCGGCCTCCATGGCGGAACCACCATCGTCTACCGCGCCGCTCGCCCGAGTCGCGATCGCAACGAGACGTTCCGCGGTCCCCGCAACCGTTTGGACGGAACGCAGCATGTTCTCGATGGAGGCCAGCGTCTCGGTCGTGGATGCGGATTGGGACTGCGCATTCCTTGCCACGTTTTGGATGTTCGCGTTCATCTGGTGAAGCGTGGACGTGATTCCTTCCACCGCGGAGACCGTGGCCTCGTTACCTTGCGCCGCCTTGCCCGTAGCCCCGGCGACGGAGTCGCTGCCGGTCGCGACCTCGTCGGCCGCAGCCTGGACGTGCAGAACGATGTCGCGTAGTCCGGCGGATACGAGATTGAAGGCCTTCGAGATCTCGACGAGCTGATCGAGCATGAGATTGAACGCGTCTGCCATGCGGCCGATTTCTCCGCCGGTTTCAGCTGTAATTCGCCGCGGCTCGACGCCGATCTCTCGGGTCAGATCCCCGCTCGCCATGACTTTGGCTTCCTCCGCGAGCCGCTTCATGTCCTGAGTGGCGATCTCCTACGCCGCCTTAGCGAGAGCGATGATGGGCGTGGTGATCTGCCGTCCCGCCAGGAGCACGGTCCCGAACGCGACGAGCGCCACGATGAGATTGAAGAAGAAGGCGGTCCAGAGACTGTTACGGTACTGGTCGGAGATGCGCTCGGTGGAGACGCCCAGCTGAATCGTGCCGATGACGTCGTTCCCTCGACGAATCGGACCAGCTATCTCGAGCAGCCCGTCCTGTCTTCGCAGCTGAAGCTCCAGCGGAAGCTTTTCGAGGGTGGGCGCCTGCTCTTCATTGGGAGAGAAAGCGACGAACTCCCGGCCCGAGGCGTCTCGCACGACGACGTAGCGAAGGTCATCGTCGGCCGAAGCCCAATCGAAAACTTGAAGTACGGATTCCTTGTCTTCGAACTCCAGACCCGCCGCTACGCTGAAGGCCACCATCTGCGCAATGCTCGACGCCTTGTTGGCGAGCGCCGCTTCACTCGCCGCGCGCTGGCGTGACGGGAAGAAAAACATGATGAAGACGACGAAGACCATCATCATGCCGGCAATGGGAATAACGAATCGACTTCGAATCGACAGGTTCCGGATAAACCCGGTCATGTTTCTTCCTCCAACCAGCGCCACTCGGGTGGCTCGCCGAACAGGTTCACCAATCCACCTCGAGCGAGGTATCCGGCGAACGGTCCGAGCTCGGTGTCGTCGACGAATTTCCGACGAAAACGATTCTGAAGAACGCGATACAGCTATTCACTGCAAGGCGCATGCCCGAGTCGAAGCTCTCGAGCCGGAGGAGAACGAGAAGGTTACCGACACCCTAGCCACTCGGCGATATGGATTTAGGGACTCCTGACGGCCGAGATCGGGGCCGCCAGTGAGAGAGGACCGTTCAAAATTGAACGGGGGCGTCCTTCTCCCGGGGGCAAAATCCCACGGCGAGTCTTCCCCCGACCCGCGCGATGGGGGGGTCAGCTCAGTCGCAGGTATTGGGCAACTTTGGGGTCGCGCCGGATGCGCCAGATCTTGGCGTCCAGGTAGTAGTGCTGCATCGCCCATCCGAGAAACAGTGTCGCGGTGATCTGCGCACCCAGGCCGGCGGTCTCGGGCGGTGTCACCCCTGCAACCATGCCCACTCCCGCGAGAATCCAGTCATCGAAGACATGAGACAGGTTCTGCTTCACGATCGCGACCCAAGGCCCCTGATAGCAGAGCAGGGTGAAGGCGAGGCCGAAAGCAAGGTAGAGCGGAACGGAGCGAAACGCCGCGCGCGGCAATCTGAACCGCGGCGCGCGCTCCGAGAAGTACTTGTTGCGCCCGAACGCCCAGACGATCCGATGGTACTGGAGGTTGTGGCCAACGGTCACGATGGGAATAACGAAGAGCGCAAGGAGCGGGTGGGCGAAGACGACCAGATGCAGGGGCACAATCGAGAGCAAAAGAAGCAGCTTCGGTCCGTTGCGAGGGATTCCCGCGCGCAATCGCTGGAGTTGAAACGTGGAATAGAGGAGTAGGGCGAGGACGAAAGCCGCGACCACCACCGGGAACAGAAGCGAGCCCACCGAATACTCCCGCCATAGAGGCTCCTCGAGACCGAGCGACGGCATGCCCGATTCGGCGTACCACGGAGAGGTCATGAAAAGCGCGAGCGGAAGGTAGAGCGACGCGTTGAAGAACCAACTATCGGCACGGTTCTCCAGCGGATCCTTCCAATCGTCGTTTCTTCGCTTGTAGAGAACGAGAAAACCCCAATGCTGACGGACGACGTGATAGTAGGCCCAGAGGCGGAAGAAGACGAAGAAGAGGTGAGAGCCGAACGCCATCGTTTCGGAAGACCAGCCTCCGATCGTACCCAATAGATAGGGTCCGAAGACCACGATCGGACCGACCGAGAACCAGACGAGAGAGGACAGTAGCATTCCCCGGCGCTCCCGCCACTCCTCCGGGTCGAGCCACGTTCGGGCAAGGGTGGCCCAGACGTGGGGGGCATCGATCAGAACCGACCAACTCGCCACGACCACGAGCCCGAGCGTGAGAGCGATGGACGTACCGCCGATCTGGATGGTGTAGAACGGGTCACGGATCGGATCCTCGAGTCCACGGGCGACGGTCAAGACCGTGACGACATAGATCCAGCCAGCGACCGCTGACCCGATGTACCAGAGGAGGTCGTCACGCCGACTCTGGATCCAGCCCCATCGGATCGCGGGTGCGTCCGGTTTCCTGTCCGTCGACCTCATCATTACGTCTCTCTAGTGACTTTTTTGGCACCTTGCCAGTCGAGGGCGAGCGGTCGGCCCGGTCCTCGTTTGAGCGTATACTAAATGAAAGTCCGAAAAACTGAAGACCCTTTCCAATAAAGGCACGACTATGCGAGTCGGAGACTATATGACTCGTGATCCTATCTCCGCCGAGGAGGACACGAGCATCAAAGATGCCATGCTGCTTCTTCGAACGAACCACATAAGGCATCTTCCCGTCACCAACGGGAACGTCCTCGTGGGGATGGTGTCCGACCGCGACATCCGACTCGCGTCACCGTCGCTTCTCTCTGGAATCGGGAAGGCCGATTACGAGCAGGTCCTGGAAGACACGCCCATCGCTCGAATCATGACACGCGAGCCCTTCACGGTCGTCGAAGACACTTTGCTCGTCGATGCCGTCAAGGTGCTCGTCGAAAAGAAGTTCGGGAGCCTACCTGTCGTCAATGGCACAGAGCTCGTCGGGATCTTCACGGAGATCGACGCCCTGAAGATCCTGCTCAAAAGCCTCAACGGCGCCGCTTGATCCACTGACCCCTCACCCGGCGAGCTTCGCTCGCCGGGTGAGGGGCCCAGCGTCAAGCACGGACTCGGATACGATCCGCTTCCTCATTCAGATCCGCTGTGCGTAGCTGTCCCTCCGACGCCGCCACGACAGTCGCGACGGTTGCGTCCCCCGTCACGTTCGTCATGGTACGGAGCATGTCGAGGATGCGATCGACGCCCAAAATAAGAGCGATCCCAGCGCTGGGCACGCCAATCGCCTGGAGAATGATGACCAGCATGATGATCCCGGCGCCAGGCACGGCTGCCGTGCCGATCGACGCCAAGACCGCGGTCAGCACGATCGTTAGTTGACCCGAAACCCCCACAGGCATCCCCAGAGACTGGGCGATGAATACGGCGGCCACCGCCTGGTAGAGAGCCGTCCCGTCCATATTGACGGTCGCTCCAAGCGGAAGAACGAAGGACGACACTTCTTCGGAAATGCCGAGTTTTTCCTCGCAGCGCTCCATCGTGAGGGGGAGCGTCGCCCCGCTCGAGCTCGTTGAGAAAGCCACGAGCTGCACGGGCGCGATGCCGGTCACAAAGGTCTTGAGCTTCATGGGCGTGAAGAGTTTGAGCAGCAACACATAGGTGAAGCCCATGTGTAACATGAGGCCCCCGACAACCGCGACACAGTAATATCCCAGAGCCCCCAGCAGCGCGAGAATCTGCCCGAAGTTCTCGCCCGCCATTCCAGTAATCGTGCGGGCAATGAGCGAGAAAACGCCGAGAGGTGCGATCAACATGACCAAATCGACGAGTCGAATCACGACGGCATTCGCCGCCGCGACGACGTCCAATAGAGGCTTCGATTGCTCTTTGGGTACTTGAATGAGACCGACGCCGATGACGATGGCGATGAAGACGATCTGCAACATGTTGCGATTGCTGGACGCCGAGCTGAAGAAGTTCTCGGGAACGATATCCTCGAGAAGCTGAAGCGGGCCTCGTTGCCCCACGTTCTCCGCCTGACTCTCCTGCGCGGTCGTTTCGGCCACGAATTGACGTTCCAGTTCCTCTCGCAGGGATTCCGGAACCTGGTCACCCGGTCTCAGCACGTTTACGATGAGAAGCCCCAAAATGACGGCGACCGCGGTGGTCCCGATATAGATGGCGATGGTCTTCCCACCGATCCGCGATAGCTTCCTCAAGTCCGAGAGCGACGCCACGCCCATGATGAGCGACGCGAGGACGAGCGGCACCGCGATGAGCTGAAGCCCGTTGATGAAAATCGTGCCGAAGGGCGCGATCCAGTCGGAAGTGAATTGCCCCCAGCCTTTGGCGGCGGCGATCACGCCGTAGATGACACCGAGAGCAAGTCCGACGATGATCTGCCAGTGTAGTTTTCGATACCAGAGCATTCGCTGTTACCTTCCTGCGGTAATGTGCCTCGATAGCCATTGCTCGTAGCTCGGACCGAAACGCATCGTAAGCATTAGGTCGTCGAGACGCAAGTAGGTTCAGCGCGGATGTCGAAGGACGCACAGACGAGAAACGGCCGGGGCTAAAAGGGTGGACTCGGTGGACTGGCTTCAGTCTGATCGGTGGAGATGATGCCGATGGTCGTCGCCGCGGCACCGCTCCCAGCAAGCAGGAGCAACAGTCCGGCCGGGAATCCTTCGTCATCACCCGTCAGCATCGCGAGACACGCACTCAAGCGAGTTGGCATCGCTCCGGCACGAAAGGAGGGGCCTCGGGGTCCCGCCTCATGCCCTCCGAGATCATCCACGCCTGCTTCTGCTCGCGATCCACGACGAAACAAAGCTCCGCAACGTAGGAAAGCTCCACGTTGAGATCCAGATTCTGGCTCACGGAGCATTCGACCTCTTCGTGCACCAGCGTGAAGGTATAGGCGGCGGCCGTCGAATCGCGAATCAAGTATTCGCCTTCGCCGTCGGAGAATTCACTGCTGAACTGAAGGTTTGTGGGGAGGCCTCAAGCGGTGACGATGACACCTGGCAGTCCGGCCAAGTATTCCTCGGGGTCGAGAAGCTCCGGCTTGTCGGGGTCCTGTCCCTCTTTCTCCAAACGTTCACGATACTCCCGATACTTGTCAGAGTCGATCTCGTAGACTCGGCCAACGATGAGGCCATGGACTTCGATCGTCTGAGCCAACACCCAAGCTGGCATCGCGAGCACGAGAGCGACGAGTGCCCAACATGAAGCTCGCCGCATCGTCGAATGACGCAGTGACGTCACGACCGGACCTCTCACTTCCCGTGCTGTTTGACTGCGGTGTCCGATAAGCTCATCCCACACCTCGGCTCCGGGCACACGCGCGCCGGCGAGCGCAACGTGCCCTCGGAGCATAACCAACCGATTGACGGCAAACCGCCTATATCTAGTAGTTTACCCTCTGCCCTGTTGTTGTCAAGATCCGCGCGGGCCGCTATCCGTCCAGTGGATCGTCCGTGTCGTTGCCGTATGGCAAGGCCGAGATCTTGGTGTGCTCGTCGATCTTGAGAGCCTGCTTGCCATCCAGGATGTCGAGAAGATCCTGCCCGACGAGCTCGCGCCGCCAGCCCTCGAGGACGGCCAAGTCGGGGAGCTCGGATGCATAGTGCCTCGTCACCAGACTCTTCAGATCGCCGCGGGTGGCGAGCATCGAGGGAGCGATCTCCGCCGCATCAGCCCTGGCGTAGAGCCATGACTCCAATAAGCGGGCCGGATCCGTCCCGCTTCCCGTGGAAATAAGAATGGCGTAACCTCCGGTTAAGAAAAACCAAACCACGCCTGTAAAGGCGAGGAGGAGGATTACGCCATGAAGAAGCCTACCACCATATCGAAGGAGTCTGTAAGCGAGTACCGGGAGTTCGTCCGACTTCGGCTGCGTAAGCGGATACTGGAGGCGATCGAGGTAGTGCTCGAGGAAGAAGTCAACCAAGCGCTGGGGTGTGGTAGCTACGAGCGTGCGGAAGACCGCCGTGGATATCGCAACGGAGCCGAAACCCGTCGCGTGACGACGTCGGTGGGAACTCGCGAGCTCCGGGTGCCACGAGCCCGCGTGCGAGACGAGGAAACGGGAGAAACGACAGAGTTCAGGAGCGAGCTGTTGCCCCGGTTACGCGCGCCGGACTCGTGAGGTCGACGAGGCGATCTTGGGGACCTACTTGTCGGGCGCGAATAGCCGCCGGATCCGCAAAGCGCTGAAACCACTGCTCGGTGAGGAGCACCTATCGAAGAGCGCGGTGTCTCGCGTGGTTAGCCGGCTGAAGGAGCGCTTCGAGGAATGGCAGAACCGTGCTCTCAGCGAGGAGGTCTACGCGATCGTTTACCTGGACGGCTTCCACCTGAAAGTGCGGATGGCGAAACGTGTGATCAGCGTACCCGTACTGGTCGCGCTCGGGGTCGCGCCAGACGGGCAGAAACGTCTGTTGTCATTGCGTCTGGCGGTGAGCGAAGCCTCGACGCATTGGGGCTCCGTGCTGGAGGGACTCCAGGCTCGAGGACTCCGGGCTCCCAAGCTAGTGATCAGCGACGGCCACAAGGGGCTGACGAAAGCGCTGGAGAAGTGGCCGGGGTGCCGGTCGCAGCGATGTACCGAGCACAAGCGCGCCAACTTGCTCCAACATTGCCCGGCGCACGCACGCCGTGAGCTCCGGCGTGACTACAACCGGATCGTCTACGCCAAGAACGGGATCGATGCTCGCAAAGCCTATGACGAGCTCGTCGCCAAGTGGACGCCTCTCGCGCCGGCCGTCGTCCGAAGCCTAGAGGAGGCCGGTAATCAGCTGCTGACCTTCTACGAATTCCCTCGTGCCATGTGGAAATCGATTCGAACGACCAATGCTCTGGAGAATCTCAACCGCGAGTTTCGACGCCGGACGAAAACCCAAGCGTCGTTCTCCAGCGAGGAGTCCGCGGTCGCTTTGCTGTTTGGGCTTATCGCCTCTGGCCAGATTCAACTACGACGCATCGACGGCTACCAACGTCTGAGCGAGGTTCTCGAACACGCGGAGGTTGCCGCCTGATCTGATACCCTGATGACGGAGTGGAGGGCGCCGTTCTTTTTCCACGGACCTCGGGACACATCCAGCGGGCCACCGACTCGATACTAGGGGGTGCCTTCAGCCGGGGCATGTCTCTTGGCGGTTCCTCGACCGGCCCTTGTTCCCCTCACTCACGGCCGCGAGAATGGCGTCGCCGTCCTTCGAGATTTGCTGGGGCCTTAGCGAGCGAATCTGGCGTAGGGCTCTGAGCGAATGAGGCTTTCGCCTCGCGATCTCGATCAAGGCCTGATCGCGCATGACCCAGCCACGCGGAAGATCCCTCGATCGAGCAGCCTCTTCTCGAAACGCAGCAACTTCACGCAAAACTCCGAGCGCCGAGCCGCCGAGACCTCCCGTCTTCAGACGACGATAGTATTCGCGGGGCGGGGGCAGGCAATAGGTCTCGGCGTCTTCCAGCCGTTGACACTCCTCACGCTCCCAACCCGCTCTTCCGAGCTCGGCCAACCGCAGTCCCAGGTGCTCACGGATTTGGGCGAGGTAGCGCACGTCTTCGAGGGAATAGTCGATCTGGGCCTGGGTGAGAGGTCTCGCAGTCCAGTCGGTCAGCGTCTCCAGTTTCTGGAGTTGTACACCCGTGACTTTGGCGACGAGCTTCGCGTAGGAAATCTGATCGCCATAGCCGACCAGCGCCGACGCAATCTGCGTATCGAAAACGTTCTTGGGTATGATGTTGCCCCGCTCGTATAGCGCCGCGAAATCCTGCTCGCCGGCGTGCACGATCTTCTCGACCGAGGCGTCGGTGATCAGCTCGTAGAGCGGCTCCAACGAGGAAATGGCAAGAGGGTCGAGCACGGCTTCGATCTCGCCACTCGCGACCTGGATGATCCCGAGTTGAATGAAGAAAGTTCGTTCGCGGACGAACTCCGTGTCGAGAGAGAAGGCTCCCGAGGCGCCAAGCTCCTCGCAGAGAGACCGTAGCTCCTCATGATGCTGAACGATGATCGGTCTCGTCACCACGCGCCTAGATTCCCAGACTCAGTCGAAGCGAGATTCGCCTATCCACGCTGTTGAGAAGCTTGCCGAAGCGCTCGCTCCCGAGATTGGAGATGAGGTCTCTGGGGTTGAAGTGACTGCCCAGATTGAAGATTTGAAATCCGACTCGAATCTTCCTGCCTTTGACGGTGATGCCCTTCGTGACACGGACGTCAGCCGAGAGAAACGAGGGGAAGCGGCCACCCCGATTCCTTCCTCCGACAGGAGTGTAGTCTTCTTCGAAAACCGTATAGGGAAAGCCGGAGCGCCACTCGAACCCTGGACTGATGATGATGTCCCGCGGCAGCTTCCAGACGCCCCAGAAGAGAGCCCGGTGCGACACATCCATCTCGAAGAGCGACTGCTCGTTGTCGAGAATCAACGGGCTCCGAAGGTTTCCGTATAGAATTCCGAAGTTGTTCAAATCCCCCGTCGAGCGTGACCTTGCATAGGAAACGAAGAGCTCTCGGTCCTCGTGCCGAGCGACTCTCAAAGTGACATCGAGCTCACGAGTTAGGGATGCGCCCCGCGACGATAGTCGAAGCTCTCCCTCGTTGCCCGCCACGATTCGGTCGACGATCATCTCACGGGAGCCGTGTCGCTCACGGTAGTTCACGCGCAAGTCGAGCCCCTTCGCGAGCTGCCGGTCGAGCTCGACGTTCCACGTCTTGCTCCGCGGCATGGCGAGACCTTCCGGCGCGACGCGATTGCGAAAGACGATGGAGTGCGTCGAAATACCCGCGTCGTCATAGAGAGACTCGCGTCGGGTCTGGAAATCCTCGAAGGCGCCCGCGTGCAGGAATACGTGATCGAAGAACACTTCCCAGCCGGCTCGGATCACGGTGAGGCCGCGGTCGTCGAGAACGAAAGCACCCGAGAGTCTCGCGGCGACTTTGTGCGCGGCTACGAGGCGATCGTAGTCGTACCGAAGGCCGACGTCGATCCCGATTCGTTCGTTCGGCCGCCACCGATCCTGAACGAAGCCCGAGGCCTGCAAATCGTTCGCCTCGATGCTCGGTTCGCCAAGGAAGTCGATACGCCGAAGTGGCTGGGAGTCGGCGCCCGCGATCTCGACGGCTCCAGACGAGTCCGTGCCCTGGAAGCTGGTATGGGCCAGACCACCACCGAACTTGATCGAGTGATCTCCGAACAAAGCCGGAATCGAGTGAAGGCACGAGCTCGCGAGCTCGATGCGGGTGCTCTCACGGTCGAAGTCGTTGAAGTAATTGTCGCGCGGTCCGTCCGGGGTCAGCCGCGCGAGTCCAACCTCTCTCGGAGTGATCGCGATATCCAATCTCTTGACCGCGAAGACGGTCTCGATAACCGAATCCGAAAGAAAGGACCGCTCCGAAACTTCTACGTTCCAACCTCGGCTGTCGAAGTTCGGGGTCGCGTCGGAGGTTGTGACGGCGTCGAGCCCGAAGTGATCCGTCTCGGAAGGAAAGAAGGACAACGTCGTCGTAAGGAGGTGACCCTTCCCCAATAGGGCGTCGATCTGCGTAAGCGTGTCGTACCCCTCGACGACGCTCTCATCGTCGCCCTCTGCCGCATCGTAGACCCTCGAGCGAACGAATCGATACGCAAGGCTCTGAGAGAACCACAGCTTGCCTTTCTTGATGGGACCGCTCACCTTGACCTGTGGCACCGCCGCCTTGATTCCCTTGATCTTTCCGTCCCGAAAATTGAGCTTCGGGAGCAGACCTTCGAAGTCGACGTCCCACTCGTCGGTGCCCCCGCGAGTCTCGACGCGGGCCACCGCCGCGGAGACTCGGCCGTACTCCGCCGAGTAAGGGATGCTGTTTACCTCCACGGCCTCGATCGCCCGCAGGGGAAGCTCCACGGCGAACTCGCCCGTCAGAGGATCCGTGGCGTTGGCACCGTTGACGAGAAGAATCGATTGACTCGGTCTCGACCCATTGAAGCTCAAACGACCCTCGGAGTCCCTGACCACCCCCGGAACGAGGGGAAAAACTTCCTGGAAGCGGTCCGTCGGAAGCGGCAAGGCACTGATCGTTTCGAGCCCGAGCTCGACCGCTTCCTGTGGATTGTTGACGTCCGTCGCGAAGGTATCTTCGATCATGACGGTTTCCGAGAAGCGAGTCAGATTGAGCGCGATCTCAAAGCTCACCTCCTCGCTTTCGACGAGGAGATCGGTGACGAAGTCCTCGTAGCCCGAAAGAAACGCTACGAGCCGGTAGGTTCCACGGGCAACACCCTCGAACAGGAACTCTCCTTCCGCGTCCGAGATGCGTATCTTGGCAGCTTCGCCGTCACGCTCGAGGGTCACGACAACACCGGACAGTCCCTGCCGTGCCGGACTCAGAACCGTCCCACGCACGCCAACGGTTTGGGCCGCACCGGTAACCGATGCCATCGCGACGAGTAGCATTGCAGCGAAAGCCCTCTGGTCGCGTCGTCCGGGCACTGTTGCGTCGTGAGTAGAAGTATAAAGGTCAAGGAATTGCGGGTCGGCTTCGGTGTTCGTCGGCGAGTGTATCACGTCCGCCCGGCCATCGCCCCAGCAGGACGACTGTGATAGAACTGGCGGCCGATTCGGCCTCGCGGAGAGATGATGGAATCACCGAACTGGCTCAGCGTCCTACCGCCTCTCATCGCCATCGTTACAGCCCTCGTCACGAAGCAAGTCTTCCTGTCTCTCTTTGCAGGAATCTGGCTCGGCTGGAGCATCCTCGGTGGGGGCAATCCCGTCGTCGGCCTCGCGGACGCCATTCAGGCTCTCGTGGACGTCTACAAAGATGCCGGGAACACGAGGACGATCATTTTCAGTGCCCTCGTTGGCTCTCTGATCGCGCTGACGCAACGCTCAGGCGGCGTGGAAGGGTTTATTCTCTGGGTCACGGGGCGAGGCTACGTGCGAACGCCTCGAGGCGCGCAGTTCATGGCTTCGATCATCGGTCTGGGAATATTTGTCGAGTCGAGCATCACCTGCCTCGTAACCGGCGCCATCTCGCGTCCGCTCTTCGACCGCTTCCGTCTTTCGCGCGAGAAGCTGGCCTATCTGTGCGACTCGACTTCGGCTCCGGTCTGCATCCTGATACCGATGAACGGTTGGGGGGCTTTCGTGATGGGAGTCCTGGCGACCCAGGACGTTGAACAACCCCTGACGACGCTCTTGTACTCGAACCTCTTCAATTTCTACGCGTTTCTCGCGCTCGGCCTGGTCTTCTTCATCGTGGCATCGGGACGAGACTTCGGGCCGATGGCGAAGGCCGAGCGGAGGGCCCGAGAGACGGGCAAAGTCTTGAGAGACGGGGCCGAACCTCTGGTGTCTAGCGAGGTGTTGAGCCTGCCCACGAAAGAGGGAGTGGAGCCACGAGCTCGCAACATGTTCCTTCCCATGTTGACCATGCTGGTGATGATGCCGGTCAGCCTTTTCATCACGGGCAAGGGCAATCTCCTGGAGGGAAGCGGCTCGACGTCCGTTCTCTGGGCGGTCATGCTCGCTATCGGCGTTGCGGCAGTGATGTATCGATGGCAGGGCATCTTCGATCTGAACGAAATCATGGATCTCGTGTTCAAGGGGCTCGGCGGACTCATGCCCCTCGCCCTTCTCATGATGCTCGCCTTCGCGATCGGCGCACTATCCGTCGAGCTTCAAACGGGTCTCTACCTCGCTGGCCTCGCGCGGGGTCTTCTCAGCCCTGCTCTCGTTCCAGCTATTCTCTTCGTGCTCACCGCTTTCATCGCCTTCTCGACGGGCACGTCCTGGGGTACCTTTGCCATCATGCTTCCCATCGGCGTTCCGATGGTCGAGGTTCTCGGCGTCAACCTGTATGTGACGGTCGGCGCGGTGCTCGCCGGGGGCATCTTCGGTGACCATTGTTCTCCCATCTCGGATACCACCATCATCTCCTCGATGGCCGCGGGATCCGATCATATCGACCACGTGAATACTCAGCTTCCCTATGCGCTCTCTATGGGAGTGCTCGCGTCGCTTCTCTTCTTGGTCGCGGGCGCGCTCCAGTAGCACATCACCGCACGCCGTTGGCCGCGCTCGCGTGATCAGAGCGCTTTGATAACGAGCACGCTCGCGTCATCCGTCGGCGCTTTTCCGCTGAACCGGCGCACGTCTGCGAGCACCGCGTCGCAGATCTCGACCGCCGCCCAGCTCTGGTTCTCGCGAAGCACCTCGATGAGCCGGGGGCGACCGTAGTCCCGCTCCTCGGCGTCGGCCGCTTCGGTGATACCGTCCGTATAGAGGCAGACGTGGTCCCCCGCTTCGAGCTTGACGAACTGCTCGAAGTATCGCGGGTTATCGAAGAAGCCCAGCGGAAAGCCACCCGATCGCAAAAGCTCGATCTCGCCATTCGCTCGTAGAACGACCGGCGGCAGATGACCCCCGTTGATATAGATGAATCTCCTCGCACGCGCGTCGAGAACCGCGTAGAAGAGCGTTACGTACTTGGCTTTCGGTCCGGTGGACAAGTGGATGAACTCGTTCGCGTAGCGCAGGATCGAACGAAGCGCCAGCTCGCGCCGGGCCAGAGTATAGAGGGTCGCCCGCATGGCGGCCACGACGAGGGCGGCCGGCACACCCTTGCCCGAGACGTCCGCCATGGCGAAGCTGAAGCGATCGTCGCCCAGAGGGATGAAATCGTAGTAGTCCCCACCGACCTCGTAGCACGGCTCGATCACCGCGGCGATGTCGAAACCATCGATTTTTGGAGCTTCACGCGGCAGAAGTCCCGCCATGACCTGACGCGCGACTACCATCTCGCCTTCGAGACGACGCTCTTCGAGCATCTGGGCGTAGAGTAGCGCCCGCTCCACGGGGGCTCCGAGCGCTCTCGTATAACCCATGAGGTTCTCGAGCGCGGCGTCACCGTAAGATCCCGGCTCGCTCGATTCCACAAGGACGACGCCGAGAAGCCTCCCCTCGCCACCGATGATGGGCGCCGCCATCATCGAGCGGGTATCCGCGTTCAAGTCCGGACCGCGATCCTCGTCGTCGATGACGCTCCTCAGCAGAGCGCGTCCGTGGGCGAGAACCGACCCAACGATGCCTTCCTCGATCTCCTCGCGAGGGTGCTCCCTTCCGCGCCCCCGGAAACGCTGGCAAACGATGGCACCATCGGTGCGCTCCCTCACGAAAACATGGGCGCTATCGAATGGAAAGAGTGCTTTCAAGCCCGAGAGAGCATAGTCCGCGGTTCGGCGGAGCTCGAGCGAGCTTCCGACGGCCTGCAGGGCATCAAGTACCGCCACCGCCTCGGGCGGAAAGGACGAACCTACTGCGATCGGAGGTTGCTCGGTGGCTTTGGTCACGACCGGCCAGTTTAGCAAAGCGACCGGAGCTTTGATAACTTGCTGCTGGAACTAGTTTGCGGAGCTCCGCGACGAAGGGGGAGAGCTCTGACAGCTCTTCCCCCACGTCTACGGTGCCTTGAGCGTGCCGGCTAGCGTCGAGGTTCGTGCCCTGAGCTAGCTAGGCGGCTGCGGGCCCCCGGTAGCTCGCATCGCCAAACGCCAGGAGCGGCGCGAAGATGAAAGGCAGGAACAGAAACCCTATCGCGAAGCCCACACTCTGTCCGAACGACTTGGCGAGATCGACAACCACCAAGATTCCGATAATGAAGCCGACGAACGGAATCAACATGAGGATGAACCACCACACGGGGCGACCCACGATCTGTAGTAGCACGATGACGTTGTAGATCGGAATGAGGGCGGCCCAGCCTGGTTGTCCGGCCTTATCGAAGATCGGGTCTACGCGGATTCGTGTGGGTTGAAGACGGCATTTCTGGGTAATGGCGGAAGGAATGCCGCCACGATCTTCAGCTTGAGATATTCCTCGTCGCGATAGCCGTAGGCGCGTCGTTGCAGAACACGGATTTTGTTGTTGACCCCTTCAACTAGGAGGCGCAGACGTTCCATCTCGGCCACCGCCTTGTCCGGCACAGCTTGCCCACATGCGTCGCAAAACGCTAGGTGTAGCGCGAGTTGTTCGCCAGCCAGCCCAGGTGTTCTACATGCACACCGCCGCACCCAGGACAGTTGACGCGCCAACGCTCGTATTCCAGATAGATCCGCCAGCCTGCCAACGACAGGTCGCGGACCCGGCACACTTGCTTGTCATAGCGCCCCCGGCACCGTTGCCCACAGTAAGAGCACACAGCTGTTTTTTTCGCCTCTTGAGCTGGATGACGCGGGCGTATCGGTCACCGAATAGACCCTTCAATCCGGCACACCACGAAACCTGGCAGCGCAAACAGCGAGCGGATCGACTGGGAATTTTTCACTCGGTTAGCCTATCCTAAAAATGGACCACTTTTCAGCACCTGATGAAGTACTCGATACCTTTTCCACACAATGAGTTACACTGTTTTTCCGTCAGGACTTACCCACACGAATCCGCGTAGACCTCGAAGATCTTCCACATGCTGGCGACCATCAGCACGAGGACCGCCAGGTAGATCAAACCAATGACACCTGCGATCACTCCGCCGCCGCCGCCGCCTTCACCACCGAACTCTTGAAGCGCTAGAACTAGGAACATGTCGATTCCCTCCTCGCTAGAGAATATGGGACGGAGAGCCCGTCAAGCAACCCGCGAAGTGAAAACCTTGAAGGTTCCCCACGTCAAGACCGGGAGCAGGAACACTAGCCAGAAGCCATAAGTCACGGTCCCGTAACCCTTGGCGATCAAGCCTTCCAACCCAATCTGGGCGAGAATCACTGCCATCGAGAGCAGAACGAAGGCAACGATCGGACGCATCATCGTATGCATGGTTTTGTCTCTTTCCGCGAGAGCCGCGGCGACCCTCTCGTTGAAAGCGTGGATCAAGGCGGTGCCGGTCTCGACGAGTGTGCCTAGCAGCATGACTTGAAACGCGAGGAGGAACAGCCGTGAGCCCAGCGCGTTCAAGAGGTAAACCGAAGGCACCGTCTCGGAAAGAATCCTGGGATAGTGGCCGATCATCGTGAGGAAAAAGAAAAAGCCTGGCAAGATCGCGATCGGACCCGCGAGAAGCCCAGATACCAACGCCTCTTTCCTTCTCTCCAGGTGGCGGATCGTGAACAGGACCGCGGGCAGTGTTCCGACGTTATAGGCCGCGTACTCGATCTCGCCCTGAAACCAACCGTGCTCTATCGTTCCGGCAGACAATCCTCCGACGATGTCGTCGCCGAAGCTGTAAAAGCAGGCCACGAGAAAGGCCAGATATACCGCATAGAGCACGATGGACCAGAACGACAGGAATTTCTCGACCAGAGCGGTGCCATTGAGAACGAGAAAGCCGACCGAGAACATCATGAAAACCACCCCGACGAAGTAGGACAGAGAGAAAATCTCTTGCGCGATGCTTCCCGCGGCCGCGGCAATGACCGAAATAACGATGATCATCGTGACGAGATAACAGATTTCGTAGAGCGGCCAGAAGCGCCCTAGGAGCATTCGACAGAAACCGCGGTACTCGTAGGTCTTCGTCATCCGCGCGAGCTCGAATGTCACGGCGCAGACCGCGCTCCAAATCACGGTCGAGACGAGCCACATGGCGAGAAGCCCGCCAATAGTCCCGAAGTTCAGAAAAAACTCCACGAGCTCCCGCCCCGTGCCGTAGCCGCCCGCGATGACCATGGATTGGAATACGCAGCCCGGGAGCAGATATCGTTGAAAGAACGCGGAGTTGAACATGGAGCGCTCCTACGTCACGTCGTGACCGCCATACAAACCATGCCTCAGTCGAGGAGATCAATGATCACGGGCGCATGATCCGACGGCTGTTTTCCCTTGCGCTCGTTCCGATCGATTGCGGCCTCCACGATTTGCGGTACGAGCGGCTTCGTCAGATAGACACCATCGATGCGCAGGCCGTCGTTCTTCGGAAACCCGAGCATCCGGTAGTCCCACCAAGAGTAGATCCCCCCGTCGGGATGCTTCGCTCGGAACGCGTCGACGAGCCCCCAATCGACGACGCTCTGGAGCGCGCTACGCGCGTCCGCATGACAGAGCACCGAGTCCTTCCACTTCTCGGGGTTTTTCGCGTCCTTGTCGTCAGGCGCGACGTTGAAGTCCCCACAGAGAACCAGCGGCTTCCCGGGGTCCTCCCGCGCATCCAGATATCGACGGAGTCTCGAGAACCAGTCGAGCTTGTAGTCCCACTTCTCCGATCCGACGCTACCGCCGTTGGGAACGTAAACGGAAAGCACGCGGACGGCGCCACAGTCTGCACCGATGAGGCGCGCCTGTGAATCGTCCTCGGCGTCGTCGAGCGAGCGGGAGACGTTTTGGGGCTCGCTCTTCGAGAGAATGGCGACACCGTTATAGGTTTTCTGGCCGAAGACGGCCAAGTGGTACCCCGCCAGTCTGAGATCGAGCGAAGGGAAGTCCTCGTCCACGACTTTCAGCTCTTGCAGGCAGACGACATCCGGCTCATGTCGTTCCAGGACACCCAGGAGTCTCTCGAGACGGGTTCGAATGGAGTTGACGTTCCACGTGATGATACGCATGGCTGCGCGTGAATATCAGAGAGCGACGACGTAGCGCAAGTTATTGCCTTCTTCGGATATCGGTGAGATAGCCTGCGTAGCTCGTGGCGTCCTCGGCGGCTTACGGTCGCTGACACTGACCGACGATGTATTCTGCGACCGCGAAAGCGCTCGTTGCCGCGGGTAAGGGCGCGCTCAAGACGTGCATCACCTTGCCCGTTTGCAGAATGCGGAAATCGTCCACGAGCGTTCCATCCGCATCGAGCGCCATCGCTCGAACTCCCGAGGCGACCTCGGGAACGAGCTTTTGCAGTGTTCTCACGAAAACGGACTTCCGCAAAGAGCGGTGATATTCCGATATCCCGACCCTCCAATGCTTGCGGGCCATCCGCCAGAAACCTGCGAAGCGAGCCATCTCGCTCAAGTCGGCGAGAGCGATCTCGGATCGACGATAGCCCTCGCGGGCGAGCGCTAGCACCGCGTTCGGACCCGCCTCGATCTCGCCGTCGATGCGGCGAGTGAAGTGGACTCCGAGAAACGGAAACGTCGGATCCGGCACCGGATAGAGGAGATGCCTAACCAGGTGGCGGCTCTCGGGCCTCAATCGAAAGTACTCTCCGCGGAACGGAACGATGAGTACTGGGGCACGCGGGACCGCGAGACGATCGGCGTGGAGTCCGGCCGCAGACACGACGAACCTGGCGTCGATCTCACCTTCGCTCGTCTCGAGTCGAACCGCCCCTCCAGTCTCGACGATGCGCAGGACGGCGGTAGACGTGCGTATCACCCCACCCGCCCGCTCGAGAGTCTCACCCAGTTTCTGGGAAACGGCGCGAAAAGAGACGACCCCTGTCTGCGGAGAGTGAATGGCTTCGACGCCAGCGGCGTGCGGCTCGATCTCGACGAGCTCTTCCCGGGAAAGGAGCCTGAGGCCGGGAACTCCGTTCGCGGCGCCACGTTCGACGAGCTCCGGCAGCCGCGCCCGCTCCCCCTCGGAGGTCGCGACGATCAGCTTTCCGCATAGCTCGTAGGGCACGCCGTTCTCGTCGCAGAACCGAAGGAGTTTTTCGACGCCTCGGCGGCAGAGCTTCGCCTTCAACGAGCCAGGCCGGTAGTAGATGCCCGAGTGAATGACTCCGCTGTTACGGCCCGTTTGATGCGTCGCGAGCTCTGCTTCCTTCTCGAGCAGAAGCAGTTTGGTCTCGGGGCGCTTGCGCAGGTACTCGTAGGCCGTGGCAAGACCGACGATCCCTCCCCCAACAATCGCGACATCGAACACCGACCCGAGTTATGGATCGCGGGTGTCTCCGACGTCAGGGCTCACCCCACGCGAGCGATGGAGCTACACTGCGGTGATGAGGTTCTTCCTCGCGGCACTTCTCCCGCTCGCGATCGCCTGCGGAGAGCTTGCCTTTCGATTCCCCGCCGCGGTCGAGTCGTGGTACGCGCAGTCTCTCTATCCCCGCGTCGTGAGCTTCTTCGCAGTCGTCAACCGTCAACCTTTCTCCTGGGCAGAGGTCGCTCTGGCGCTCATGACCGTCGCGGCGGTCTCGATGCTCCTTCGTTTCGGGCGCTCGAGGGAGCGTCAACGCTGGAAACGCGCCCTCGTCCTGCTCTGGTCTCTCGCGGGCGCACTGACTTGGGCTTTCCTCCTGCTTTGGGGGTTCAACTACGCCCGTCCGCCCCTCGAGACCCGCATGGGGCTTTCGACGGCCGACGTCGACCCATCGCGAGTTCTCGAGCTCGGCGAGCGCACGGCTCGACGGACCGCGGACCTCTACGAATCATTGGCCTTGGGTGACGGACCGTCCGAGCTCACGATGTCCATGGCCGATCTCGACGCCACGATCGACCGGCTCTATCACGATCTGGCTCTGCCCGGTGACGCCATCGTCACTCGCGCAGCCCCTGTGAAGACGCTCGCCAGCTCGACGATGCTCTCCTATCTGGGTATCAGCGGGATTTTCATCCCCTTCACCGGCGAACCCTCGGTCAACGCACTCCAGCCGGACGTTGCCCTCCCGCTGGTAGTAGCCCACGAAAAAGCGCACCAGCGCGGCATCACTCATGAAGGCGAGGCGAATTTCGCCGCCTTTCTCGTCTGCGCTAGCGAGAGCGCTCCCACCTACCTACGCTACGCGGCTCACCTGTTTGCGACGCGTCATCTGCTGGGAGAGGCCGGGAGGTACTGGCCAAGCGACGAGGTTAGAAACGCCTGGGCGATCCTTGGCGATGGCCCGATGGAAGATGTTCGCGCTATCTACGAGTTCTGGCAGCGCTACGAAGGACCGGCGAGCGCGATCGCTTCAAGAGTCAACGACGGATACTTGCGCGCGGTGCGCGTTCCCGAGGGAGTCGAAAGCTACGGCCTCGTGGTCCGCCTTCTCATGGCGATCGATCAGGAGGGCAGGCTTACGCTCGACGATTAAAGATAGTCTTCAAGGTTTTCCGCGAGCTCCACCATGGTTTTGACGCCGAAGCCCGTCGCGCCCTCGGGATAGTACTTCCACTTCTTCTCGAGGATGAAGGGACCGGCGATGTCGAGGTGGGCCCAGGCGGCGCTTTCGGGCACGAACTCCTGAAGGAACAGACCTGCGGTGATAGCGCCCGCGTACTTTCCACCTACGTTATTGAGGTCTGCATAGGGCGTCTTCAGAAGCTCCTTGTATTCCTCGACGAGAGGCAGCTCCCAATAAGCCTCACCGTGACGAGCGCCGGCCGCTATCACTGCGCGAACGAGCGGCACGTCGTTTCCCATGACGCCCGCGACAGAGGTGCCGAGAGCACGGACACAGGCTCCCGTCAATGTCGCCGCGTCGACGATGTGTGTTGCTTGCTCCTCGCCGGCGCGGGCGAGCGCGTCCGTCAGGACCAGACGACCTTCCGCGTCGGTGTTGTCGACCATGATCGACTTTCCGTTCTTAGCGATGAAGATGTCGCCCGGTCGCTGCGCTTCCGGACCGGGATAATTCTCGGCGGTCGCGACGATACCCGTGACGGCGATCTTGGGCTTGATCTTCGCGACGGCAGCCATCGCACCGAGAACGGCGGCAGCACCCGCCATATCGCCCTTCATCTGCCACATACCCTCGGAAGGCTTGATCGAGATGCCGCCCGTATCGAAGGTGATGCCCTTGCCGACGAGAGCCAAGTGCTGCTTCGACTTGCGCCGGGGCCGGTATCGCAGAACGACGAGATAGGGAGGATAGATGCTCCCCTTTCCCACGGCGGGAAGCCCTCGGTAGCCCTGCTTCTCGAGCTGGGCACCGGTGATGATCGTCGAGCCGAGCTTCCCGCTGGCGGCGATCTTCTTCGCGAGCTGAGCGAGGGTCTTGGGAACCACCTTGTCCCCCGGCTCGTTGACGAGATCTCTGGCGCGGTTGACCTCCTCGCTGACGACTCTGGCGTGAATCAGAGCTCGCTCCGCCGCGCCGCGGTTGCGGGCGCGACAGGTGATGACCACCGAGGCGGAGCCGCTCCTCTTGTCCTTGTGATTCTTGTACTTGTCGAAGCGATAGCCACCGAGCACGAATCCCTCGACGACGTCTTCGACATGCTCCACGCCCTTCTCACCCTGGAGCAGGAAGACGATCCGGGAGTAGCCGTAGTCCGAAGCGTAGCCTAAGGCCCGCGACGCGAAGATCTTCACGTTCTCGCGAAGGTCGTAGGTTTTCGACAGCGCGGAGGAGAAAACGACCAGGGCCGCGACGCCACTTCCCGCCTCGAAGGTCTGTAGGTACTCGCGACTGAACCGTTCCTTTCGAAAGCCATCTTCGGCCCGACTCAAAGCTCTACCCAATTTGGAGTCGTCGGCCGAGAACAACTCCGAGCCCTTGTTAACGACGGCGACCACGAGGTCGGCCTTCAGCTTCGACAGTGGCTCCGTACTGAGAGATATCTTCATTGTCACTCCGCTTCGCGTGCGTATTTTTCCTTGAGCTTCTCGATCACCGCCGGATCGGCGAGCGTGGTCGTATCCCCGAGCGTTTTGCCTTCAGCGATGTCCCGCAGCAAACGTCTCATGATCTTGCCAGAGCGCGTCTTGGGAAGGTCCGACGTGATGATGATGTCATCCGGCCGAGCGATAGCGCCGATCTTCGTCACGACGTGCACCTTCAGATCATCGAGAAGAGAAGGCGTCGTCGTCACGCCCTCCTTGAGTGTCACGAAAGCGGCGATCGCCTGCCCTTTGATGTCGTGAGCCCTGCCGACGACCGCCGCCTCGGCGACCTTCGGATTGTCGACGAGCGCGCTCTCGACCTCCATAGTTCCGATGCGGTGGCCGGAGACGTTCAGAACGTCATCCACCCGGCCGAGAAGCCAGAAGTAGCCGTCCGCATCGCGCTTGGCGCCGTCCCCGGGAAAGTAGACGTCCTTCGACCACTTGCTCCAATAGGTGCTCACGTAGCGATCGGGATCTCCGTAGATGCCTCGAAGCATCGAAGGCCAAGGCCGCTTGATCGCTAGCAAGCCACCGCCGACGGGCACCGAGCTTCCCGAGCCCGTCAGGACATCCATTTCGATTCCGGGAAACGCTTTCGTCGCCGAGCCTGGCTTCAAAGTGGTGACGCCGGGGAGCGGGGTGCACATGATGGCACCGGTCTCCGTCTGCCACCACGTATCGACAACGGGACAACGGCTCCCGCCGATGTGCTCGTGATACCACATCCAGGCTTCGGGGTTGATGGGCTCGCCCACGGTCCCGAGCAATCGCAGCGAAGACAGATCACGCTTCTTGGGCCAGTCGACGCCCCACTTCATGAAGGCGCGGATGGCTGTGGGAGCCGTATAGAAGCAGGTCACACCGTACTTCTCGACGATCGCCCAGAAGCGGTCCTTTTCGGGCCAGTCGGGTGAGCCTTCGTAGATGACGCCGGTAACACCGAGCCCGAGAGGACCGTAGACGATGTAGCTGTGACCGGTCACCCATCCGATGTCCGCCGCGGCCCACCAAACATCGTCCTCTTTGAGATCGAAGACGTACTTGGCAGTCGCCGTGACTTGCGTCAGGTAGCCGCCCGTCGTGTGGACGATGCCCTTCGGCTTGCCGGTCGTGCCCGACGTATAGAGGATGTAGAGCATGTCCTCCGCATCCATCGGCTCGGGCTCGCAATAGGCGTCGGCGTCAGCGACGAGAACGTGCCACCAGTGATCGCGGCCTTGCTTGAAGTGGATCTGATGGTCGGCACGATTCACCACGACGACGTTCTCGACGCTTTCAGCCCCCTCGACAGCATCGTCGACGAAGGTCTTCAGCGGAATGACCTTGCCGCGCCGGTAGCCGCCGTCGGCGGTGATGACGAGCTTCGCCTCGGCGTCGTTGATACGATCGCGGAGCGACTCCGCACTGAAGCCACCGAAGACGACGCTGTGGATCGCGCCAATGCGAGTACAAGCGAGCATGGAGATCGGGAGCTCCGGAATCATCGGCAGGTAGATCGCGACGCGGTCGCCTTTCTTCACGCCCAGCTCCTTCAGCGCGTTGGCGAATAGATTGACTTCGCGATAGAGATCCCAATAGGTGAGCGTGCGCCGGTCGCCCGGCTCCCCCTCCCAGATGAAAGCCGCTTTGTTGCGACGCTCGGTTTGGATGTGCCGGTCGAGGCAGTTGACGCTGACGTTCAGCTTGCCACCGACGAACCACTGCGCGTGGGGAGGCTCCCACGAGAGCACTTTCTTCCACGGCTCGATCCAGTCGAGCTCGGACGCCATCCGGGCCCAGAAGGCCTCGTAGTCCTTGTCCGCCTCTTTATACAGGGTCTCGTTGCCAACGTGAGCCTTCTCGCGAAAGGCAGCGGGCGGCGGGAACTGCCGTCCTTCGTCGAGTAAAGCATCGATTTCGCCGTTGGAATCTTGGTCCGTCATAGCGTGCCTGCCTCCGTTGGTGCGTTCGAACGCGAATTGTATGACAGGAGGCACGGAACGACCAGCTTTGCCTCGAAGACCGGTTCCCGAGCACCTTGGCGGAGGGGCCCTTTTTGTTTTTTGCGGCAGTGCTTTTTTTGATTCAGTCGGTATACTGGGAGAAAGCTTCCCCTTTTGCACGTCGACGGTCGCCATGATTGTTCCCCTGAACCACGAGCGGATGACGCTCCAGCGTCTGCCATGGGTGACGATCGCGATCGTCGCCCTCAACGTCGTGATCTTCCTCGTCACGTCGCCCCTGGCCCAACGCGACTATGAGCGCACTGACGCGGTTTACCTCGAGCTTGAGGAGCACGCCATGGCGTATCCAGGGGTCCTCGAGGAGGACTGTCTGCGCTGTGCGGGAAAGCCCCAGTTCGACGAGCTCGCAGCCCGTTGGGAGCAAACCCACCTCGACCACATCTTCAGCCGCTTCGGATACGTCCCGGCTCAGCCTAAGGCGGCGGGGCTCATAGGCTCCCTCTTTCTGCACGCGGGCTTCATGCACCTCCTGGGGAACATGTACTTGCTGTGGCTCTGTGGCTGCAGCATCGAGGACGTCTGGGGCCGGCCCCTCTACGCAGCGGTCTATGTCACCGGCGGGGTGGGTGCGGCGCCCGCGCACGGAGCATTTCAGCCGGAGAGCCTGGCTCACCTCATCGGCGCATCGGGCGCGGTCGCGGCGCTCATGGGTGTTTTCCTCGTCCGCTGCCACGATACTCGGATTCGATTCTTCTACTGGTTCCTGTTCGCGCTCGTCGGCACCTTCTTCGCCCCCGCGTGGATCATGCTCATGCTCTGGTTCACGAGGGAGCTCTTCTACGCCTTCGTCTTCGCAGGATCTTCGTCGGTCGCCTTCTGGGCGCACATCGGTGGCTTCGGTTTCGGAGCCGTCGTGGCCGGCTTTCTGAAGCTGACCCGCATCGAAGAGCACTACATCGCCCCCGCCATCGATCAAAAGACAGACCTGCTCAACAAGCATCCGAGGTTCTCGTCTGCCGTGGAGCACGTCGAACAGGGTGACTACCAGAGGGCCATAGGCGAGCTCAAAATCGCAGCGACCGAGGATCGGGACGATCCCGACCTGTTCCGTCTCCTGGCCCAGTGCTACCAGTCTCTCGACCAGCCGACGGAGGCTGCCCGATGGCTCCGGCAGGAGATGGCACTCCACGCTCGAAGACGCGAAGCGTCCCTCGTCGCCGAGACCTACCACGAGCTCGTCGCGACCGACGAACGACGTGTTGCTGACGCCCCGAGAGCTCTCCTCCGCCGCCTCAGCCCTCATGGAGACTGGAGACGCCGGGCTAGCCGTTCCCATCTACGAAGAGCTCGTAGAGACGGCCCCCGAGCCTCTCGTCCGGCTGCGTGCCGGCCTGACACTGGTCGATTTCTTCTCAGGAGAAGGGCAGACGAGGCGCGCGGCCTCGATGCTCGAACGGGTCGCGCCACTCGCGGCGGCCCATCCTGAATGGGCCGAACGCGTCGAAGCCAAGCGGACCCAAATCCGAGCGTCGGTTCCCTCGGCGTAACGGACGAGGACTACCTGCCGCTGACCGGCAGGCGAATCCGAGCGAGCGTGCCCTGTCCCTCGGTACTTTCGAGCTCCAAGTGTCCGTGATGTTCGGCGATGATCCGACGTGAGCTGGACAGGCCCCAGTTCGAGGTCACCACACGCCCGCCTTGCACTGTAAACGTGGGCTCGAACAGATCGGCCAGCCTGTCCGCGGGGATGCCGCGTCCGTCGTCACGGATCTCGACCTGGATCGCAACCTCCTTTTCATCCAGTCGAGACTTGATCCAAACATGACCCCTTCCGTCGACCGCTTCTGACGCGTTACGGATCAGAGTGATCAGCACAGCAGACAAAGCCTGAGCGTGGCACCGGAGAGGCGGCAGCGTGGCGAGTTCCAGGATTGGCTCCGTGCCCCGCTCCTTCAGCTCTGAGCGGAGGACGCCTATGGTGTCGACGATCAGAGTATTGATATTACACTGAGCTGTCTCCGCGCGGTCCAAATGAGTGAAGCGCTTCATGCGCTCGACAACTTGGCCGAGTCTCTGGCCTGCTTCGTTCGCACCGGTGACCAATCCGCGCATGGTCGCGGTGAGATCTTCCCTGCGCGCGTCGTCGCGCGCGAAGTACTTCTCCAAAGATGACAAGGTGCTGTGCACGACGCCGAGCGGCGTATTGAGCTCATGAGCGAGGGCAGCGGCCAGACGTCCCTGAGATGCGGCCACTCGCGAGACGAGTAGACGTGATTGCGCATCTTGAAGGCTCGAAAGCGCTCGTTGCACGACTTGGTTGGCCCGGAAGGCTCGCCGCCGTTGCGCATACATCAGCGAGCTGACACCGAGCGCGCCAAGCCCGGTGGTCATGGCATGACCCGCTTCGGGCTTTGCCGTGGTGCCGAGCAAAGTCGGTCCCCAGTTGGCCAGCGCAACGTGCAGCATGGTCGTAGTCCCGGCGAAGACCAAAGTATGCGTTGGCCGGAGGGGAAAGATGGCAACGACCGCGAGCATCACGAGGCTGAGCGTCCCGGGGAGGTGATGGTCTTCTTCTGGGTGAACGGGAAGATGGTACAAGACCGATACGATGCATATCAATACCAACTGTAGGCCCAAAGCGACGGCCACCGGGCGGGCATGTTGCCACGCTGTTTTTGAGTACGACATCGCGTAAGCGAGAACGCCGGTTACGCCCATAGCAACGTGACCCCATGGTCTTCCTGCCGTGGGAATTCTGGTGACTTCTTCTAGTAGAAACACCCAAGCCACTGCTCCGACCAGCACGAGCCCGGCCACCCGAAACGCCGACTCCGCAAGACCGGCAAACTCGGCCTGAAGCTCCGGGTCTTCTTTCGGTGGAAAAAAACTTCGGGTGAGATTGGCCCAGAAACTGAGTGGGGGACGCTGGGTGTCGGCGTCGAGGTACTGCCGCCAGCTCATCGCGACACTCTAAGTCCAGGACCGGCGAGAGGACAAGGGTGGCGCTGACTCATTTGTCGGGACGGGACACTAGACGAGTCGTCGGAAGAACAGCATCACGATCACGGTGTAGAGCTCGAGACGCCCGATCACCATGAGCAGCGCCAGCAGCACTTTGCCCAATGCGGGCAAGCCCGCGTAGTTCATCGTGGGCCCCACACCGCCGAACCCCGGACCGATGTTGCCCAGACAGGCAGCCGAGGCGGAGAAGGCCGTCACGGGGTCGACACCCATGATGGTCAGCACGAGGCCTCCCACGAGGAAAAGCAAGAGAAAGAGCACGAAGAACGTTGTCACCGCCGAAACGACTTCCTCCGGGATCGCTTTCGTGCCGAGACGCACCGGCAGAACCGCCCGGGGTTGCAGGACGCGCTTGAGGTCGGTACCGATCTTCTTGAAGACGAGCAGGAGGCGCACGACTTTAACCGACCCACTCGTCGAGCCCGCGCATCCACCGACGAACATAGCCAGGAAGAGGACGGTGCGGGCGACGTTCGGCCAAGCGTCGTAATCGGCGGTCACAAAACCCGTCCCCGTGACAATCGTCACTGCCTGGAACGCGGACCATCGGATCGCATCGAAGCCCGACGTGGTCGCTCGGTGCACGAGAAGGTCGACGGTCAGCACTATCGTCGCGGCCAGCAGAATGCCGCAGAAGAGACGAAACTCGGGATCATCGCGCAACGCCCGGAATCGCCCGCGCATCCATTGATAGTGAAGGGCGAAGCTGGTACCCGCGAGTATCATGAACACGAGGATGGTCCATTCGACGGCCGCGCTGTCGAATGCGGCTACGCTCGCGTTCTTGGTCGAGAAACCACCCGTGGCCATCGTCGTAAAGGCGTGCGCCACGGCGTCCAACGGCGTGAGTCCAAGCGCTAGCAAGATACCGACCGCGGCGAGCGTGAGCAGGAAGTAGATCCCCCAGAGCGCCTTTGCCGTTTGCGCGATTCTCGGCGTGAGCTTTTCCTGAATCGGGCCCGGCGCCTCGGCACCGAGAAGCTCCATGCCCCCGACGGCGAGCTTTGGTAGAACGGCAATGCCGAGAACGATGATGCCCATGCCACCGATCCACTGAGTCAGTGCCCGCCAAAGCAGGAAGGCGTCCGGCAGACTCTCCACATCCGTAAAGATGGACGCGCCGGTCGTCGTGAAGCCCGAGGCGGACTCGAAGAGGGCGTCGATGAAAAACAGCGGGCCGAACTCGAGGACGAAAGGCAGAGCGCCCGCAAACGTCGACACGAGCCACGCCGAGCTGACGAGCAGGAAGGCTTCCCTGCGACCAAAAGAGAAGTCGTCCCCCTGATTGAATCCTCTTTCGAGCCCGATTCCGCCGATGAGTGCGAGAGCCGCGGCTACCAGAAAAGGAGATCTCCCCGGACTGGCCGTGAAGTGGGCGAGCAGGCCGGGAATCGCGAGCGCCAAGGCGAGGGCTATCAGCAAACGGCCCAACATGAAGAGAACGCCGCCGTAGTTCACACCGTGGCGCCGTCGCAGGGCTTTCATCGGGCGCGGAAGAGCTTCTCGAGCGCGGGCAGGGCTTTCGTCAAGCTGAAGACGAGCGCGCGGTCGCCGACCTGGAAAGTAAAGTCACCGCCGGGCACGAATCGCTCCTCACCCCGGATGACCGCACCTACGATGGAGTCTTTCGGAAATTTGATCTTTCGCAAGGGCTGCCTCAGGACACGAGACGCGTCGGGGACCTCGAACTCGGCAACTTCCGCGTCACCGCTCGCGACGAGATCCAGGCTCAGGATCTCTCGCCGATGCACCGTGCGGAGAATGGTGCCTGCGGTGATGAGCCGTGGCGAGAGGGCGACGTCGACCCGTGCCGCTCGGAGCACGTTGACGAACTCCGGCCGCTGGTAGAGGCTGACGACTTTACGCGCGCCGGCCTCCCGTGCGAGATAGGAGCTAATCACGTTCGTCTCGTCGTCCTGAGTGGCCGCGATGAAGTAATCCGCGTCCCCGGCGCCCGCTTCTTTGAGAAGAGTCGTGTCGGTCGCATCGCCCTGCAGGACGAGCGCGCCCGGGACTTCCGTCGCGAGTGCCAGGGCTTTCTTGGATTCCCGCTGGAGCACGGTGACCTGGACGTGGTCCTCGACGAGCTTTTTCGCCAGCCAACCGCCGACTTGACCCGCCCCGGCGATCACGACCTTCTTGACGGGGGGCGCTTCGACGCCGATGGCCTTCAAGAATTCGGTCGCCGTCTCGGTACGCCCCACCGCATAGACACGCTGGCCTGGCTTGAGCTCGGTATCACCGCGAGGGATCGAGAGCTTCATACCGCTTTCGACCCCGACGAGAATCCAGCCTTTCGATCCATGGAGCTCGCGCAGCGGCTTTCGATAGATATCGGCTTTTCGTGAAGGTCGCGTCCGCAACAGGAGAAGGCTGCGGTTCTCGAAGAAGTGCGCCTTGCTCACGCCAGGAACGCGCGTGAGTCCGAGGATCTCCTCCGCAACCAGACGTTCGGGATGGAGCGGAATAATCCCAGGATCTGCGAGAAGAAGCGGGTTCTCGCCGTGGGTCGGGTCGCCGAGACGGACGATACACTTCTTGGCGCCGAGATCGCGCGCCGTCAGCGCGGCCAGGAGATTGACCGCGTCGCTGTCGGTCACGCAGAAGAAAAGATCCGCGTTCTCGACGCCGTAGGCCTTCAACAGGTGGGGCTGACAGCCGTCTCCGTTGACCGCCATTGCGTCGAGCTCCGTCTGGATTTTCTGTGTCAGAGCCGGATCGGTGTCGATGACGACGAGATCGTGTCCCTCTGAAACGAGAGACGTCGCGATGTGAAACCCGACCTCTCCCGCGCCGAGGATGAAAATGCGCATGGAACGCGCATTTCTAGCTCAAACAACCCATTGAACGCAAATCATCAAAGTGCTTAGTGCCGCGGGGCTGCCTTGGTGCACAACTCCGATAGAGGCCGATAGCTCGCTTGGCCCCGACTCCCATCATCCGATCATCTCGCTATCAGGCATCCCGAGCGCCGTCATGGTGTTGAGAATCTTGCACCCGATCCTTGCCTCGACTCTCTGTGCCGCCAACCCTCTCGCTCGCATCGCTGAGCCCACGATAGCCTTGTAGCGATGGAACGTTGTCTCGACTTTGCTCCGGTTGCTGTAGCCCGATTCTGTGTGCCACTTTCGTTTGCCGAGCCGAGCTTGTGCTGCAATGTTGCGATTGCGCTGTCGGCTGCTCGCCGGCCCCGATGCGAGCTGGGCGCCCTTGCGCGGCGGTATCAGCACCCTCGGCGAGCGATGAGCGCTGTGATTCTCGATCGCCTCATAGACGCCGCTGGCGTCGTATGCGGTGTCAGCTCTGGCCGATGAGATGGGACTGTCGATCTGTCCGACAAGCGATGCAACCCGCGATGAATCGCGGGCTCTTTTGCTCGTCAGCTCGCCGGCGACGACTTCGCCAGTCTGCTCGTCGACACACAGATGGAGCTTGCGATAGTCCCTGCTCTTTGGTGCTCTGCGCAGCTGGCCGGCGTGGACAGCGAGACCGCTGCTGTCGATCAAGGTGTGCAACGGCGTCTTCTGCTTGTCTTGGTAGAAGGGGACCTTACCCAGCTTCGCCTTGCGCCTCGAAATCGTGGTGTGATCGGGCACATCATTGTCTAGCTTCATCAGAGCGAACAACGACCGCAGCAATCCCTCGCTCTGCCTAGATGACAGATGAAACACCATGCCCAGGGTGACAGCCGTCTCGATGGCGTGGTTCGAGTACTTGCGTTGACGGCCCGGTTTCCTCCTCCTCGGCCGGGGCGCGTCCCAGTTCACAAGCTTGCCGGCGGTGAGCGAGATCCAGACGGTCAGGCTCCCACGGTTGCGTAGACCCGCCTCATATTCACGCCAATTCCTCACGCGATAGGCCTTCTTCACATACTTCCGCTGAGTGCGTTTGAAAATGCTCATGGGGAACCTCGAATCCGTGAGTACAGGACAATTGTGGACCGAGATCGCGAGTTGTGCACCAAGGCAGTTCGTCGGCATCTCGGCCGAGAACTTTCTCGCCTCCGGTGACTGGCCCGACGAGACCGCATTCGAGCTCTTTCCCTATGATGCCGGAACCGACAATGGCCGGGTCTACGGCTCGCGCAACAACGACTCGAATCCGCAGGACCCGATACGGCGCATCACGGGTTTTCCGCTCGCCGCCGGAGGAACGGTCGCCCCATTGGGGACGTTCACGTTCACGCGACTCGCAATTGTTGCGGTGCAGCGCTGATCGAAGAGGCGAGCGCACACTAAATGTGCTAAAAAAATCCGCCGTCATGTGGATCGTGACACTCACCTGGGGTGCGGGCTGAAATCTTGCCCAGGCAAGATTTCTGTCGCGACTGGATTTGCCTGTTCATGCACCGACGTCCCCACCAAGAGCCAGTCTGAGCTGGTTTCAAAGATCCCTGCGACCTGATACCCTCAGCGAGCTTCGCTGAGCCGCATGCAAGCCGAGGAAATTGGAGGAAGACACTTCTCGATGGGCTATGAAATTTCCTATCCTCTTGAGCGACGCGGAAATAATCTATGAAATACCCTACCCTTCCCATGGTCGTGGCGCTCGCGATCGTGGTCCTCTCGTGCTCGTTGGGGCTAGCGCAGCCCGTGACGAAGTCGGATCTCGAGAACGCCGCGGACGACAACGCATCGTGGCTTAGTTACGGCCGCGACTATTACGGCCAGCGCTTCGTCCGGCTAGAGCAGATCACGCCGGCGAACGTCGCCCGGCTCCAACCCGCCTGGGTATTCGCGACCGGAGGTGACAACCGCGGCTTGCAGGCAACTCCTCTGATTCACAACGGAGTGCTCTACCTCTCCGCCGATGGCTCCCGCGTCTTTGCTCTCGACGCACGCACCGGCAAGAAGCTTTGGAGCTACGACCCGAAAATCGGAGACGAGGTCAAGCGCGTCTATTGTTGCGGAGCGAGCAACCGTGGCGTTGCCCTCTGGGGCGATCTCGCATTCGTTGGCACGCTGGACGCTCGCATGGTCGCGCTCGACCAGGCCACTGGCGACGTCGTTTGGGAGACGGAAGTCATCGACTGGCGGCAAGGCTACAGCATCACCGGCGCGCCGCTCGTGGTCAAGGACCTGGTATTGACCGGAGTGGCCGGCGGAGAGTTCGGCATTCGTGGCTTCGTCAAAGCGTTCGACGCCAAGACCGGTGCCCCGCGCTGGACCGCCTATACGATCCCCGGTCCGGGCGAGCCCGGCAACGAGACCTGGCCCGGCGATACTTGGAAGAACGGAGGCGGTCCCACTTGGACGACCGGCGTCTACGATCCGGCGCTGAACCTGGTCTATTGGAATACCGGTAACGCCGCGCCTTGGAACTGCCAAGTACGCAAGGGCGACAACAAGTGGACCGCATCGACGATTGCGATCGATGCCGACAGCGGTGAGATCGACTGGGGTTATCAGTACACGCCGTGGGATTGTTGGGACTACGACGCGGTGAGCACGCCCGTGCTCGCGGACGTGGCGCTCGGTGAGGCGGGCGTGGTGAAAGCGCTCTTCCACCACGACAAGAACGGCTTCTTCTACGCGCTCGACCGTACGAGCGGCAAGTTCATCTATGCCGAGCCGATCGTGCCCGGAATCAACTGGACCTTCGGTCTCGATCCCGCGACCGGCCGCCCCAACGTGAATCCCGACATGGTGGCGGTCTCGGGCGGCCCGGAAGTGGGTCCGATCATTCCCAGCCTCGAGGGCTCCATCGACTGGCAACCACTGGCCTATAACCCGGACCTCCATACCCTGTACTTCATGTCGAACCAGTGGGCGATGGGCTTGAAGTTCTGGGCCGAGGACAAGTTCGAGCCACCCACGAGCGGCGAATGGTACTTGGGCGCCGATTATCAGCAGTACTTGATGAGTGACAACCCGGGCAACTTCGTCGCTTTCGACGTCGTGAATCGCAAAGTTTCATGGCGAGCAGTGAGCCCCGCACCGTTCTGGGCCGGTGCCGTCGCGACCTCGACAGGGCTCGTCTTCACCGGAGACATGCGCGGCTACTTCATGGCTCTCGACGCCCACTCGGGAACGGTGCTCTGGCAGTTCCAGACCGGCTCGGGCATCATCGGGAGCCCCATCAGCTACGAGCTCGACGGCACCCAGTACCTCGCCGTGCCCTCCGGCGGCATTGGCGGCGACATGGAGTTCTACTACGTGGAGCCCAAGGCCGGTAACCTTTTCGTGTTCGCGCTCGACGGGGGCGGTCCCGCGCGCGTTCCCTCGGGGACGAATCTGACGAAGCTCGAGGGCGGCCTGCCTATGGTCGGCGAGTCGGGCCACACGCTCGGCGGCCGGGTCCTTCCCGGTTACGGCTTCGAGCCGACCGAGGGCGGCGAACCCATTGCGGGGTTGGCGCCACCCCAGCCGACCTCCATATCGGAGGCGCAAGGGAGTCCGTTTCTCGGGAACGCGGAGGCGATCGAGCGGGGCGAGCAAGGCTATCGCGCGCGATGCGTAGGCTGCCACATGGCCGGCGGCGGGAAGGGTCCCAATCTCTTCAGGACCACGCAAGATCCGATGCGATTCTTCGAAGCGGTCGCCGCAGGCACGGAGGGCACGACGATGCCGGCTTTCGGCTCGCTGCTCACGCCCGAGCAGATCTGGGAGATCCACGCCTTCGTGGTTTCCCGCGACCGCCTCGAGTAAAAAGAATTGGAGGAACACGCTTCTCGATGGGCGATGAAATTTCCTAGCCTTAAGCCACGGAGGGCAAGCCGGTGCTTGTTGGCATGGGTCGCCTTGGGGGCTCTGTCTTGCCATTCCGGTGGAGCGCCCGAGCCAATCGAAGAGGCGGTTTCGGGTTTAGCGGCGGCTTCCGGGCTTGCCTATGTGACGAACGAAGACTCCGGAGATCTCAGCGTCGTCTCCACGACAACCAACGAGGTTCTCGAGACGATACCGGTGGGAAAGCGGCCCCGTGGAGTCAAGGTCAGTCCCGACGGACGAACGGTCTATGTTGCGCTGAGCGGATCACCCAAATGCCCACCGTGGATGTCCGATGAAGAGTGTACGAAGCAAATAACGGACAAGAGCCAAGACGGGATCGCTGTCGTCGATGTAGCGACCAGAGCCGTCACCCGGGTGTTGCCCGGTGGATCCGATCCGGAGCAGTTCGACCTAAGCCCGGACGGCACGCAGCTCTACGTTTCGAACGAGGATGCCGACTTGGCCACGATCGTCGACGTCGAGTCCGGAGAGATTGTTAAAACAATCAACGTCGGACGCGAGCCGGAAGGAGTCCGAGTCAGTCCCGACGGTCGCCTGGTCTACGTGACGGGAGAAACAGATCACGACGTAACCGTCATTGAAGCGACGAGCGGTGACGTTTTGACCAAGATCAAGGTGGGTACTCGCCCACGAGATGCTGTGTTCACTTCGGATGGCACGCGAGCCTACGTATCGTCGGAGCTCGGGGGAACCGTATCTGTGATCGATGTGCGCAACAGCGCCGTCATCGCCACCATCACGATGCCCGAAGGGTCTCGATCAATGGGGCTCGCTCTGTCTCACGATGATCGACGGCTCTACGTAACCAACGGGCGCGCCAAAACCCTGTCCGTTGTGAATCTCTCTAGCAACGAGGTCGTCGACTCGGTGGAAGTGGGGACCCGGCCTTGGGGTATTGCTCTGACGTCCGATGGCAAGCACCTGTACACGGCGAACGGCCCTTCAAATGATGTCGCTGTCGTCGAGACAGAATCGCTGACCGTCGTCGCCAGGATAATGGTCGGGGACAATCCTTGGGGTGTGGTGATCGCTCCGGGTCTTCCAGCCAAGCCATGATCACCTGAAAAGAGCTGTGCCAAAATTCGACCCGTGATACGATTTCGTCAGCGGAGCTTCAGCGCTGGGTCTCCGAGGAGATGATAGATAGACAGAAGCTCGGGGAAGCTCCCGGTCTCGGCGTAGCGCTTCTGAGCCTCCAGCACCGCGTCGCCCAAACGCTCGTGGCCACCGTGAACCAAAGCGTCGAGAAGCGCTCGGTGATAGAGGCTGGCTGGGTCGTTCAAGCTCAGCCCGCTCGGTGAGAATGCCGCGATGGCACCCTTGTCCCGTGCCTTCAGAAGCGCCTCGGCGAGCGAGTCGAAATACGGAAAGTGGAAGTAGCCGTTCAAACAGTTCATCGTGAGCAGAAACGGCTGCCGAGGCTGGACGCCAAGTGAGGCGACGTCGCCGGCGTTGAAGAAGTTCTCGTCGGCCCACAGATGGATGCCGCCGTGGCCAATGTAGCTCACGAGCGAGGCTCCTTCGTCGAAGGCTTGAACGATCGAGTTCCGGGTGGCGGCGGTGCCGAGCTGGCTCAGGAAGATCTTTTCGGGATTCCTCGAAGCCAAGACGGTCGCAGCCAGCGCGTTGGCATCGGCTTCGAAGTTGCCGGCGCGGGCCGGGTTGTCCGCCACCAGAACCACCGCTGCCCGATGAACGCCCGCGTCTCCGGTCTCATAAGCCACGATCTTCTCCACCATCGCCTGGACCTCTTCGACCGTCGCCGCCGGCAAGCGGCCGATCGCCAGATCCGGAAGCAGGTCGCACCATTCACCATCGCGTAGCTCGGGTCCGACGCTGTCCACAAGTAGCTCGTCTCCACCATTCGAGGCGGCACCTGGTTCGTCACGCCCGTCTGCAGGTAGTCCTTGAAGTCATAGGTTCCATCGCCCACAAGCAGCACGTAGCGGGGCGAGGGTTGTCTGCAATGGTGATAGGCGTAGCTCAGAAAATCTTTCACCGCCTCGGGCGTCGGTTCACCAAAGCCAAACTCGGAATAGATTTTCTCGATCGACACCGCCTTGACCTTCAGCCCGTCGCCACGCCTCAGCTCGAGCAAAGGTGTCGTCGCCTGAAGGAAAGCCTCCGGAGCAATGAGGAGGTAGTCGGCGCGATGGCGCGCGTTCTTCAGACGGCTCGACTTGGCCGTCGTCACCGCCGGGTGATACACGGCTTCTGGGCTCACCGCGAGATAACTCCTGCCGGCGTCAGCATGAAAGCGCAACTTGCCGTCGGCCCCGAGCTCGGTGTCGACCAACCAACGCGGTGCGGTTTCGCTGGTATCCAAAACGTGCGTTCCCGCCGCGAGGCCTGAAAGCTCGGCTGTGCCGGCTCCATTCCAGCGACCTTCGAGTCGGCCATCGCTGCTGTGGGCGAGGCGCGGATACTCCACCGCATAGCGGTCGAGCATCACCATGGAGTACGAAGCTTCGGTGTCTCCCACGTTCTCGAGCTCCAATACGTTGTCTCCTTCACGAAGAAGACCGGAAGCCAGCTCGATGTCGAGATGTTTGGCCTGCTTGCCGTCCCAGATCAGCTCCCCCACCAGGGTTCCGTTCACGTAGACTCGCACGTGGTGGTCGGGCTCAGCCGGAAAATCACTCGCGCCTTGCACCCAAACGCTCAGTTTGGATGCGCCCGGCGCGATGGCGCTCACTTCGATGGGGTAGCTCTTCGTCTCCGGCGCAAACACCAGATCCCACAGCCACAGTTCCGGCGCGTCGACGAGCGCCGCCTGGTAGTAGTGGTTCTCTTCCCACTCGGCGCGATGCCAAAACACCGGTTGTATCTCGCCCGACGGGGCGGCCGAGACCTCCGCCATCGCCTCTCCTGGTGCGCCGATCTCGAGCTCATACACCGCTTCGCCGCCGAACGGATTCGCCTGAGCGCCACCGCTCACGAAGTACAGCGTCGACCCGGGCTGGAAACGATTTCTATTCGGCTCCAGACGGAACGTGACCGTCTCACCTTGACGGCTCAGCCGTAACGCCTTCGCCCGCACCCCTCGGCGTCCACGCATGACATCTTCGAAGCGAATGCTGTAAAGCCCACTCTCCTTGGTCGCGAGATGGGCCACCACGTTGCGCCGATCGTGGCTACGTCGATTCGTATAGGCACGACCGCTCGCTAGCTCCGACGGCGCGCGTCCGGAAAACGACACCCGCACGACGAGACGCCGCGCCAGCGGCACTTGCCCGCTCGTTCCATCCCAGCGTAAAGGCGCCAGCTCGACCAGAGCTTTCTTCACATCTTCCTGAAAGCCCACGCTCACGATCCGCGCCGCGCTCGACGGGCTCACACCCTCTCCCCGAAACGCCTTCCGCGTCCGGCGCCGCGCCACACGGACCGCTCCCTCCGGAGTCGCAACGATCTCCGAAACCTCCGCACCCGAGGGACGTAGGCTCGCGAACGCCTCCACCCCGTGTGCTTGCACGGACGCGAGCGTCACTTTGCGCCCCGCAACCGCCTCCACCCACGTGCGCTTCACCGGGATTCCTAGATCCTCGGTCAGCGATGCGAACCCGGGGACTTCCAGTCGAACCGAGCCGTCTTCCTGAGGCTCCGCGTAGAACCCGTTCGTCACGAGCTCCAAGACCACCTGTCGCGAGCTTCGCTGCAAAACTCTCAACGAGTTCGCCGACGGATCTCCGTAGGTGATGAGTGACTCACGGCTGCTCGGATTCGGAGACGATTCCGACTCGCCGCCGGCACCGGAATCCGCCGACCCCGGTGTCGCCGACACCGGACCGTGAAACTCCGTCCTGCCCGTCGTCTCGATGTCTTCCAGCTTGTAGTAGTACGTCACCCCGTTCGTGAGTCCCGTGTCGCGATAGCTGTATCTCGCGCCTACTGGCGACGAGCCCAGCCCAGGAATGGCTCTTGCCGTGACTCGCTTGTACGCTCCCTCAGACGTCGTGGAACGGTATACATGAAAGCCCAGGTTGTTCAGCTCCGAGGCGGTTTCCCATCCAAGCTCGACCGCGCCATGCACAGCCCTTGCTTCGAAGAAGACCAGCCCCACCGCCGTAGGCGTCGGCACCGCGAAGTCAAATGGCTGCGCAGCCGTGGTGATGTCGCCGCAGTATTGGAACAGGAGAATGTCAGACTTGACGATCGCTTCGACCGGTCTGGTCGTGTAGTTCGGTGAGGCAGAGTCGATCGATGTCCGCACGTAGTAGAGATCCGGCCCACCGCTCAAGGACAACGGCGACCAGCCGAACGGATCTCCCGTCCAATAGATGGTTCCATCCGCAGTCAAATGATTGGTCTCGTCAGTAAAGCCGAACCCGACCTCCAAGTCGGTCCACGCCGTGCCGTTCCAGTATTCCCAAACAAGGTCGGAGCTGCCCACACCCCTAGTCGCCAGCGCCACGTTGATTCCCCGAAACTTCGAGTCCAGTCCAACGAACCAGTATTGACCTCTTTGATTGGCATCCACGCTGAAGAAGTTGAGCTGGTAGTTACTGGAGGCATCGGCCAGGTACTCGAAGGAGTTCGACGCGAGTCCGACGCGCGCCAATCTGTCCGTCCCCATCCTCCTGGTGGATGAACAACTCGTCGAAGATCCCGTCCGCGTTCGTCGACGTTCCACCAACGATCCGATTCCCGAGGCGCATCGCCCCGAGCGGGTCCTCCGCTTCCATCGAGAAGGTGCCGTTGCTGATACTCTGCGGTACCAGAGAGGTACCGTTTAGATAGGCCTTCACGTTGTCGGTCGCATCCGAGCGATCCCAGGTGAAAGCAAGATGGACCCAGTCATTCGCGCGCCAGGAGTAGTCCGTCGAAGCAATCACGGCTTGATGGGGAGTGCCTCCCGAGTCAACGACTTCGTAGAGAAGCTGGTTCGACGAGCCTCCGTTTTGTTTGACCACCCGAATCCTGGACAGCCCACCGTTATTGTCGAGATCGAAAAGATAGTGTTCGACGCCGTCGTCGTTGGCGTAGGCTGGCTGGTACCAAAACTCGATGCGTCCTCGATCGAGCTCGATGTTCTGACCACCTGAAATCAAAGGGACGTCGATGAAGTCCGTCGCTGCCGCGAAGCGAGCACCCTGCCCGTAGCGAGCGGCGGTGAAGCTGGGACCGCTGACAGTCGAGCCCGTTCCGTCTCCGATGTCCGGGTTCGTCACTGAACCGGCGACCTCCAGCGTGGAGTGGAATCGAATGCCGTTCGCGAACCGCGAGCGCGCGATCGGCTTGACGTCCGCTTTGAAATCGACGTCGTTGGCGAGCGTCGTGCCTCCGAGCGTCACTTGAGGATCTTGAAGCGAGCGCCACTGCCGAATCTTGAAAAACGGGCTGTACCGGCGCGTCGTTCCACCATCGATGTCGAATCGAAGCCCCAGAGCAGGGTCGAACGTCAGCGGGTAGGCAGCCTCAGCCTCATTGAAATCGTCCCCTCCGCCAGTGTTCTCGCTGGGATCCAGCCAAGGACCGCCGATCATGACCGACAGGCTCGAGGGTCCGCGGTAGTCAGTGCTCCTCCCAGTGACCGCCAGGTCGCCTTGCCCGGTGAAATCCGTCGGTTTGAAGTAGGTGAGGAAATCCCACGTTTCGCTCGACCCGGCGGGGATGACGGCTCCGGTCGACTCGCGCCACACTAGGATGCCCCACTCCTCTCCTCCACCGAGCATCCAGTCGACTTCGTCGGCATCCGCCAGGTGGCCTTCGGCGGTCGTCCAGCCTCGATACATGACGCTGAGGAAATCCGTCTTGACTGAGGCGGTGTCGATGGCAAAGAGGTTGAAATCCTGCGGATCCGGACCCGGGGGCACGGCGACTGGGAACGGTCCGGCACTGCCTTGAGTATCCGCGTCCCAGTTGCTGAGCTGTCCAGCAGACTGGTGATGCACGACCAGGTCCAATTCCTCGACGGTATAGGTCGCGCCGCTCGTGGCTTCTCGGCTCCACCGAAGGGCCACTCTTCCTGCGGGGTAGACGCTGTAGTCGCCAAACCCCTTGACGCCAGCCAGGATGTTGGTTCCATTCTCCTGCTGATAGAAGGCCTCCTGGCGGACGCGGACCCGGGTGGGTGTCGCCTCCAGTAGGTCGAGCTTGGAGCCGAGGTCGTTCTGGTCGGTGTTGAAGAAACCGCCCCCGTCATTCAGCCCGTCGGTGAAGAGGGCCTCGACGCGGGCTACCCCGCCTGCCAGGTCGTAGGTGCGCGAGGGGTCGTCGGCCAGGTCGAAGAACTCGTCCACGCCACCGCCCGTCGCCGTATTGAACCGCATCTCGAAGCGTCCTGAGGCAGTCACGGTGATCGTGCCCGCCCCTTCCGACGTCGTAAGCGGCGTGCAGGCACCGCTACAGCCCGCATCCAGGGTGCCGTCGGTGTTGTACCTCGCGGCGGCGAAGTCGTCGTCCGACCCACTATCTGAATAGCCGCCAACGACGATCTTCCCGTTCGCCTGCAGCGCGACGGAGTCGATCCAGTCGTTGTTGGCGCCGACGGCTGTCGTGACGGTGCCGCCGGAGAAGCCACCGTCGAGGCTTCCGTCGGCGTTGTAGCGCGCCAGGGCGAAATCGACATTGGAGGCGCCCCCATCCCAGTTGGCCCAACCGACCACAACGATCTTGTTGTCCGCCTGTTGCACGACGCCGTAGGCGCGATCGTGCAGGCCCGAGAAATCCGTGGCCACGCGTCCCGCGATGTTCGGCGCGTCACCAAAGGTGCCGGCGGGGTTGAATGTCGCCGTGTCCACGGTGCCGTTGGTGTTCAGTCGAACGACACCGAAGCGATCAAAGCCGACGAGGGCCGCTCCCGCGAGAAGAACTTTCCCGTCGGACTGGAGCGCCATCGCGTAGGCCCGGTCTTGGCCCGCCCCGACAGGTACCAGCACCGGTCCTCCGCCGAAGCTCGGGTCGATGGCGCCGTTCACATCGAAGCGGACCGCCGAGAAGTCATCGTTCGCGCCGTTATTGGCCCAACCACCGAGAACGATGTTGCCGTCGCTCGGCTGAATCGCTACGGCGGTAGCCACGTCGTTTGTGGCCCCGTTTGTGGAGACGAAATAGCCGTTGGGCGCGGCGAAGCCTGCCGTGTCCAGATTACCCGTCGCGTCGTAGCGAGCGACGACATAATCCAACATTGCGTTCTGGGAGAACCCGGCAACGACGATCCGGCCAGTGGCGTCGACCGCGACGCCCTCGATCTCGTCGTTGTTGCTGGTAATATCGCTGGTCGCTTTCCCGAGGGTCCCGAACGTGCCGTCCAGACTGCCGTCGACGTTGTAACGTGCGATGGCGAAGTCCCGGGTGACGTTGGTCGCATGTCCGGCAACGACGATTTTCGCGTCGGGTTGGATGGCAATGGCCTCGACGCGGTCTTGACCGCCGAAAAAATCCGTCGTCACAACCCCGTTCGTCCCGAACGAGAGATCGAGGCTGAAATCGGGGTTGCAACGGATTACGGCGAAGTCATCGTTGCCGCCGATGCGGGCGTAGCCGCCGAGGACTATCTTCCCGTCCGACTGGACCGCGATGGCGGTTCCGGTATCGTCGACCCCGATCGGCGTGGTGACGATACAGGTCTGCGCAACGCCTTGGCTCGCGACGCCAACCACCACGAAGGCAGCGGCCACAGCGAGCAGACGTATTCCGGAACTTCGAAGATCGGTTCCGTGCGGCATGAGTCCGGAAGGCAGCCGCAAGAACAATGCCGTGAAGGGTCTCACGGAAGGCCATTGGACGGAGTGGGTTACGTTGAAATCGGGAGTCCCGATGATGGGAAAAGCCAACAAGATGGGGGCTGTTTACCGCATGAAAAACAACGTCAGGCCCAGAGCCACATCGACACCTGGGTTCGGCTCACACTTGATCGAGGCGCCGTCTCCAACGTATCCGCTATACTCTTCCACGGCCTATCCTCCTTGCTTGTGGCTCTGTGCCTTCGTCTTCTGCGAGCCGAAAGCTCAATCCACGTTCTCGAGGCTGGGCAGGCTCAATAAGGAGGACATGATGAAAAGAATCCATAATTTGAAACTTTTTGGATTGGTGGCCTTCCTGGCTTTTGCTTTGATTTTTGTCGGTATAGACGTTGTTGAAGGCCAAACCCAAGACCGCCCAGCACTGGAAGATTACACGATCATGCCAATTTTTCCGGCTTTATCGGATCCACAGATATCCCCTGACGGTACCAAAGTTCTCTTCACTTACACGACCGCGAACGTGAACGAGGACAGGTACGACAGACACATATGGCTCCTCCCCTTGGATGAGAAAAACCCGAAACAGTTTACATACGGCAACGGCAACGACAGCCATCCCAGATGGTCCCCAGATGGGAAGACCATCCTTTTCCTCTCCGATCGTTTGAGCGAGGAGAATAAACCAGGGATGCAGATATTCGTGATCCCTGCCGACGGAGGCGAGGCAAGATCTCTTACCTCTGTAGAGGAAGGCGTCAAGAGCCCCACCTGGTCCCCCGACGGTAAGAACATACTTTTTCTCTCAAACGTCTTCAAAGGCGAGAGAGCGAAGGGCAGCGACATCATGATCATCAGACGCATGCCTTACAGGAATACTAGTGGTGAATACATATATGACGAGTGGACGCATCTCTTCTCAGTCCCGTCTAAAGGCGGTGAGGTAAAGCAGCTGACCGATGGAGAGTTCAACACCAATAAGGCCGTCTGGTTTCCCGATGGCAGCCGCGTAGCCTTTCTCTCTCGCGGGCGCATCTACACCATCTCCTCAAAAGGAGGAGACCCAGAACTTCTGTGGAAGGGTAAAGGATCCATAGGAGCTCTAGGATTGTCCCCGGATGGGAAGTACTTCGCCTACGGTGCGAGTGAAAGGGTTAGAGCGGACCCTGCCCCCCCCTTCTTTAGAAATTCCGACATTCACGTCTTACCAGTAAAAGGCGGTGAGCCTGAGAACCTCACGGCTGACTTCGATAGGGATGTCAGCCGGAGTCCTTTGATTTGGTCTCCTGACTCCAAATACATCTACTTTTGGACTGACGACCACGGGAGCAGGCACCTGTACAGGGCTAGCTTGAACAGACAGGTGGAGAGGGTGACCGAGGGAAATATTTCCGTAGGGGGCCTAAGCCTTGACAGGACTGGTTCTGTTATCGTCTTCAACGCTTCGGATGCTATGACCCCGACGGAGCTCTGGATAAAGGATGAAAAAGGCGCGAGGCGCCTCACGGAGATGAACAAGGAGTTGCTGAGCAAGCTGAAGTTGAGCAAGCCCGAGGAGTTCTGGGTCACCGCCAGCGACGGCGTCAAAGTCCAGGGATGGATAGTCAAGCCCCATGAATTAAAAGAGAAGGAGAGGTACCCGACGGTCTTCTTGCTACATGGTGGGCTATACAGGGGTTCATACGGATTCCGACCGATGCGGCAAGCGCAAGTATTGGCGGACCACGGCTTCGCTGTGGTGTACATGAACTTTAGGGGCAGTGGCGGGTACGGAGAAGCCTTCGCAGGCGAGGTCTTGTTCTCGCCCTCTGCTGACGGCTCAGGCAACTGGGGTGAGCGGGATTACCAGGACATCATGGAAACCGTAGACTATGTCATCAATACCTATCCCTTCATCGACCCTGAGAGACTGGGCGTCACGGGCGGCTCCTACGGAGGCTTCATGACGAGCTGGATTGTTGGGCAGACGGACCGGTTCAAGGCGGCCGTTACCTCGGCGAGCAGGAACAACCACTACAGCAGCATGTTAACTTCTGATAGTTATGGGACTCGTCCTGAGATCTCTGAGAGGAAGGCCCCGTGGGATAACCTGCAGCGGATCATGGAGAAGTCCTCCATCACCTACGTCAAGAACGTGACGACGCCGCTGTTAATCATCCACTCTGAACTGGACTTTGTTACTTCGATTGAACAGGCTGAACAGCTCTTCACAGCGCTGTGGGAGCTGAAAAAAGTTGTTGAGTTCATCAGAATCCCCAACGAGCCCCACGGCGTAAGAGGGCCTAAGCACCGAGTGGAGCGGGAACAGCACACAGTCAGATGGTTTGACACATACCTAAGGTAAAAACTAAGGACTTTCGATCTCGGTCGCTGCAGTGCCACTGCATCGTCATCATTCGCCGTGACGACGAGCACGCTAGCCTTCCATCATTAATGTAAGACCGTGGGGACAGACCGGCAGGTTGGGGGAAAAACCCCGCAATATCAGGCTCTTCCCCCCAGCTTCATTATTGTATCAACTTGACAGGGCTAGGATTGCAATCCTCCGCCGACGGTATCGAGATTGCATTCAACCTACGGTATGCCACCCGCCTGTCTACTGAACCTGTGCCTGGCGCTTGTTTGCGTGGGAATAGCGACTCTGACCTCCGCAGGAACGGCGTCGTTCGGGTTCCGAAAACAGATCACTATCGACTTTAACCAGGTCGTGGGAGCGGCGAACCACACGGACTTCCCCGTTCTCGTCTCGCTCGTCGATCCCGATCTGCGAACGACACCGAGCGGCAGGGTCGAGAACGCGAACGGATTCGACATCGAGACCTACGACGGCTCCACAGGCACTCTCGTTGCCTAGGTGAAGGTACCAACCCTTTTGGTCGCCTCCAACACGGTACTTTTCATCTACTACGAGTCAAGCCCATTCTTAGTTGAAACTCTCCACGGCTCACGTTTAAGCGACCTTCTTCTTCGATACGGTTGATGTCTTCGCCTCGATCTTCAGTTCCCGCTTGAGAGCTTCGCGAAGCTTGGGAAGATGGCGGTAGCCCACCACCTTCCTCAAGCGCGGTTCGATGTCTACGAGCGCCGTTGCCAACCAGCGCTGGCGTTGGCTCGAGTTCTTCCAGTGGTCGACCTTCGCGCAGCGTTCCTCGACGAGAGCATTGACGGACTCAAGGCAGTTCGTCGTCTTGAACGAACGGCCCAGCACCGCGTGTACGCCGAGTCGATGCAACGTCAGCGTCTCCTCAAGGCCTTCCTCCAGGCTGCCAGCTGCGGATTGGTTCCGCTCTTCTAACTCACCGTGGAGTTGCTCGAGCGCAGTGAGGGCCTCTTCGTACTCCGGCCTGTTGTAGGCCCACTGGAGCCGCTTGCGCCATGACGCCTGCTCGCCCTTGGACAGGTAGCTCACTACGTTTTCACGTTTGTGCCACTGGCAGCGTTGTATCAGGGCCCGCTTACGGAATGCCTTCTTGACTGCCGCTTGGAGACCCTTGCCGCCGTCGATGATCACCAGCAGACCCTGGGAGATATCGAGTCCCCGCTCGAGCAGTGAACACAGGAACGGCGTCAACACCTGCGCGTTCTCCGTGTCCGTCTCCACGAAGCCCAAGAAGCGTTTTTCCCCGCAAAGCATGATGCCCAGAGCCACGACCATCGTTGCCTCGGCGAATGTCTTCCCATCCAGAAACAGCGCCACCACATCCTCGCCGGTCAGATCTCGTTCCTGCATCTCCCGCAGCTTCGCAGCGCTCGCTTGCACGAACCCTCGGGACACCGTTGAGCTCGACAGCCCGATGGCGCCCGGAATCGCTTCCGCTGCCGCCTCGTAGTTGCGACAAGAGATTCCGTAGAGAACTCGTTTCAGCAGAAGATCATTCACCTCACCGCCGTGGCTCACCGCCTCGTAGCAGCGAAGCGGAATCTCTCCTCCCTCGATGCTCCGAACCCGTGGCACACGGATCGGTACCCGCTGGCCGCCAAGCCCTACCGTGCCCGGGTTGCTTCCGTGACGGCGACCGCGCTCCAGCTCGTCCTTGCGAGAGTATCGCTCTCCCGCCAACGCCTTCACTTCGTCGTCGAGCAACTCGTGAACGTGCATTAGACCAAGGGGGACCAACGAACGGATCATCTCTACCTTGGCGTCCAGCGCGAGTTCCCCGTAATCCTCGTGCCTCACCATCTCGACCTCACCCAAACGACGCGACTTCTTGCGTTTCTTGACCGAACGTAGCAGACTTCCCATCTCGGCTCCTTTCTTCGCGGCTTGACTTTGTGGGTCTACGCGGATTCGTGTGGGTTGAAGACGGCATTTCTGGGTAATGGCGGAAGGAATGCCGCCACGATCTTCAGCTTGAGATATTCCTCGTCGCGATAGCCGTAGGCGCGTCGTTGCAGAACACGGATTTTGTTGTTGACCCCTTCAACTAGGAGGCGCAGACGTTCCATCTCGGCCACCGCCTTGTCCGGCACAGCTTGCCCACATGCGTCGCAAAACGCTAGGTGTAGCGCGAGTTGTTCGCCAGCCAGTCCAGGTGTTCTACATGCACACCGCCGCACCCAGGACAGTTGACGCGCCAACGCTCGTATTCCAGATAGATCCGCCAGCCTGCCAACGACAGGTCGCGGACCCGGCACACTTGCTTGTCATAGCGCCCCCGGCACCGTTGCCCACAGTAAGAGCACACAGCTGTTTTTTTCGCCTCTTGAGCTGGATGACGCGGGCGTATCGGTCACCGAATAGACCCTTCAATCCGGCACACCACGAAACCTGGCAGCGCAAACAGCGAGCGGATCGACTGGGAATTTTTCACTCGGTTAGCCTATCCTAAAAATGGACCACTTTTCAGCACCTGATGAAGTACTCGATACCTTTTCCACACAATGAGTTACACTGTTTTTCCGTCAGGACTTACCCACACGAATCCGCGTAGACCCGATTTTGTTTTGTCCAACGCCATCAAACCACGGGGTTTGGAGCCGTTTCAATTCCCAACTAAGATTGGCACACTTTCTCTACTACGGCAGCACCGACATCTTCTCGTCCCAGGAAATGCCCGCAAGCGTCTGGGACACGGGCTACGTCGGCGTGTGGCACCTGGGCGAGGCGGGAAGCGGGAACTTCGCCGAGTTCCGCGACGGATCTCCACGCACCAACCACGGTATCGCGGGAAACGCCAATCCCTTGTACTTCCCAGACCGGATTCCGGGAAAGATCGGTTTTGCGCAATATTTTGATCGCGTCTACACGAAGGGCGATGCGTCCGTGGCCGCTTCCAGCACCACCGTCACCTTCGCTAGCTGCGGAAACTGTCTCCCGACGAACATTCAAGCAGGAGACACGCTCGTGCTCGATCCCGGCGGCGGGAACGAGGAGACCTTCACGGTGGCATCCCGCGATAGCGCGACGCAGGTTACGGTGAGCGTGGCTGCCACGGTGGCTCACACCGCCGAGACGTACGAGCTCTTCGATATCGACAACAAGCACGACATGATCAATGTCGGGGATGATCCGAGTCTGGATATCACTGGAGATCAGATCACGATAGAAGCTTGGATTCGACACGACATCACCTCCGACTTCGGCGAATGGTTCGGCTTCCTCAACCACAAGGGATTCGCCAACGGCTACCGTTTCTATATCCTGAACAACTCCCTGAACCTGGTTTTTCAGGCGAATGATCCCGACAAGGTCACGAGCACGGGGACCGTGAGCGCCAACGCCTGGCACCACGTCGTCGGTACCTACGACGGCGCCACGATGAAGATCTACATCGATGGCGCACAGGACGCGAACACGCGTGCCAAGACGGGGAACATCGACTCCGTCCCTCCGGATGAGAACGACGTCTGGATAGGGCACGGGGATCAACCCGTCGATCGGCCGTGGAGCTACGAGTGGGAGGGCGACATCGATGAGGTACGCATCTCGACGATCGCGCGAGGCGCCGACTGGATTGCGACGGAGTTCAACAACCAGGACACGCCCGGCACGTTCTATGGCGTCGGCGGCGAGCAATCCGGCCCCTATGTTCTCACGACGTTCGACGTGAACTACCGCTCGATCGGCTCCGGGGGTCAGATCTACAACACGGGACAGGCCGCTCTTCCCATCGGAACGCGTACGGTCACATTCTCGGGAGCGAGCTTGCCGCCGAACATAGGAATCGGCGACAAGCTCGTCCTCGATCCCCTGGGGGGGAACACCGAGACGCTCTTCATCCTCACGAGAGATTCGGCAACGCAGGTCACAGTCCAGCAGCGCGCCGTGCAGAACCACAGCACTCCCGAGGACTACTCGATCGAGCGGGCGTGGGACACCTTACAGAATTGGGAGAACGCGCGCGACGGCAATCTCGTTACTGAATTTCGCCGAGAGGTGGGAGTGGCCTACAACGATGGTGACTTCACGTCTCCCGTACAGTTCAGCGGCGCCACGACGGACACCGATCGTTTCATGTGGCTCACAGTGGCTCCCGTAGACCGGCATACCGGTGTCGCCGGCACGGGAGCCGTCCTGAGCCCGGGCGCCGCGGTAGATGCAATCATCGTACAGGACGACTTCACGCGGGTGGAGTGGCTCGAGGTGACGGGATGGCCGGGCGCGAGCAACGACGCGGTGCGCATCGCTGCCGACCATACGCTCTTTCGCTACATGCTCGTCCACGACGGCGGCGATGGCGCTTTGGACGGCTTCCGGCTGGCCGAAAGCTCAGGAGGCAGCTGGACGGCCCGGATCGAGAACACGATCACGTACAACATGGGCGCACATGCTATGCCGCCACCAACGACTCCGGGACGTTCGATGTCACCTTGATCCTCGAGAACGTCACCGCGTATGGTTGCGGCTGGGGAGGCAACTTCGCCGCCGGCGGCGTGAACGCCTGTCAAACGACGTCGAACACGACGACCGTCCACGCACGCAATGTCCTTGCCGTCGGCAACCTCGATGGTGAAGGGGACGCCGACGCCGACTTCAACATCAACGACGCCAGCCCTGCCTGCAATGCAACGCCTTCCTGGGGCATCTCCGATGCAAACATTTCTACGGACGCCACAGCGCCCGGGCCGAACATCATCACCGGGGTCGCGGCTGGTGGCGAGTTCATGGACATCGTTTCTTCACCGGAGAACTTGCACCTGAGAGCGGGCGCAAACGCAATCGACGCTGCCGACTTCTCCCTGAAGATCGCCACCGACATCGACTACCAATCCCGGCTCGGATTGGCCGCGTGGGACGTGGGCGCCGATGAGCGCGGAGCTACGACGGCCGTGCGGTTGACCTCGTTCGCTGCCGCGGCGGGAGACGGCGAAGTCGTTCTCCAGTAGCGCACGCTCTCGGAGCTGGAGAACCTGGGCTTTCACCTGTACCGCGCGACGTCGGAGAGCGGGCCTTTCGAGCGCATTACGGAGCGAGCGATCCCGGGCCTGGGATCGTCAGCCGTCGGTGCCCGCTATCACTATCGCGACACCGGCCTCGGGAACGGCACGGAGTATTACTACGAGCTCGAAGACATAGAGACGTCCGGTGTGACGACGCGACACGGCCCGGTGGCGGCAATACCGGTAGCGGGCGCCGAGCCATCGACGGAGCCGGAGGTCGCCGAGACAGACTCCGCGCTCGTCTATGGCGACCCGAACGACACGAGCCTTCTTGCGAGACAGCGTGGCCCTCGACAGCTCCGTCTTGCTCTCAACGTCGGCGGTTTCGTGGGCAAGCTCGCGGCCGATGGAACGCTGCGTCTCGAGGTTCCGGATCTCACCACCGAGGATGGACTGCCGCTCCGGCGCACGTGGGTGGATGCTCTTCCCGGGCGGAGCGTCGAAATCGTCTCGGTCCGGCCCAAGGGCGTCACGCGATTCTCCGGGCTTCGGCTGTCGGCGGGAGAAGATTTCGAGCTCGTCGCCACCAAGGACGGCGTCGCCTGGCTCCGCCGCCGCCGCGGCGCGGCCGCCGATCCTGCCGAGGCGCTCTCCTGGGCCCGCGTCGTAAGCGTCGGCTACCAGGGCCAGCAAAAGCGAGCCCTCATCGAGCTCTCACCATTTCACTGGCATCCCGCGACGGGTGAGCTCCTCTTTGCCGAGCGTCTCGTCGTAACGCTGTCGTTCCAGAAACGCGACCCTTTGGAGAGCGCTGGCCGTCGGCGAGCGGGCGAGCGTAGCGTCGCGGCCCAGCTCGGCACCACCGACCCGGGACTCTATGCCGTTTCCTTCGAAGAGGTGTTCGGCCCAAGTCGACGGCAGGCCGTGCCCGCCACGCGGCTGCGCCTGGCACGACAGGGTGAGCCGGTCGCCTACCGGCTGAACCCGTCGCGGCGTAGATTTGGTCCGGGCTCGAAGCTCTACTTCGTCAGCGACGGCGCCGACCTCAACTCGTACGGGCTCGAAGCGGTGTACGAGGTAGAGCTGGGTCCGTCAGGCCTTCAGATGGACGATGTCGCCCTGGCGCCGCGGGGCGAGCCCGTTGCCTTTCTCTGGCATCGTATGGAGCGCGAAGAGAACCGGTACTACCAGGCCGGGCTCGTGGACGCTCCCGATGTTTGGCTGTGGGAGCTGCTGTTCGCGCCCGAAACGAAGAGTTTTCCTTTCACCGTTGACGGACTGGCTGGCGCAACGGAGGATTCCCGGATCACGGTTCGCCCACAGGGTGTAAGCGACCTACCCGAAAATCCCGACCACCATGTACGCGCGTTCGTGAACGGCTATCTCGTTGGAGAGCTCTCGTGGGACGGCAAGCGAGCCGTGACGCTCGAAGGTGCGATCCCGCCCGGCGTGCTGCACGCGGGCGAGAACGTGCTCAGGCTCGAGAACGTCGGTGATACCCAGGCCTCCTACTCCATGGTGATGCTCGACGGTTTCGACGTCGTCTACCCTCGCGCCGGCGAGACTTCTGGAGTCTCCCCTCGCGACGGAGTTGCAACCATGAGCGGATTCCCTCGAGGTGCGTTCGTCATCGATATGACGAGCGAAACTCCGGGATGGGTCTCTCGCATCCGACGAAGTAGCGACAGCATTCGCTTCCGTGCGGAGGCCGATCACGATTACCTGACGGTGGCGCGCGGCGCAGTCCGGAAGCCTTCGATACGCCGCGTGCGTTTCTCATCGGTGCTGGACGCGGCGCGCTCCGCCGAGTACCTCGCGATCGCTCCTCGTGAGTTTCTCGCGGCCGTCGAGCCGCTCCTTGAGCTCCGCCGAGAGGAGGGTTTGTACGCCGCCGCAGTTCCGGTGGAGGCAGTCTTCGACGTTTTCGGCTACGGCGAGACCAACCCGGAGGCGCTCCTGGAGTTCTTGCGCGACGTCTACCATCCGTCAATGAGATACGTCGTTCTCGTCGGCGACGGTCATTACGATTTCAAGGACTACCCGGGCACGGGAGAGCCTAACTGGATTCCGCCGCTCATGGCACGAACGTCTTATTTATGGACGGCCTCGGATCCCGCGCTCGCCTTCGTTCACGGTGACGACGAGCTTCCCGACCTCGCAATTGGGCGACTTCCCGCCAAGAATCTCGAGGACGTGCACGTGTTGGTCGACAAGATCGTAGCCTACGAACGCGGGGTTGTGACGCCAGAGCGTACCGTCGTCCTCGTCGCCGACGATGCCGACGATGCCGACGAGGCCGGCCATTTCGAGCGGGACGTCGAAGAGCTGAGCGTGACGACGCTCGCAGGCCGCACGCCGCGCAAGATTTACCTGAGCCAGCTCGGTACTGCGGGGACGCGGGAGAAAATTCTCCAAAGCTTCGACGAGGGAGCCGGGCTCGTCAGCTACGTCGGTCACGGAGCGATCAATTTGTGGGCGGACGAGAACGTTTTCAACTCGGCGAACGTCGCGACGCTGGCGCCCCAGAGCGAGCAGCCTTTCGTGCTGACCTTGAACTGCCTCAATGGTTACTTCCATTTTCCCTATTTCGATTCTCTCGCCGAAGAGCTCCTGAAAGCCGAGGCCAAAGGCGCGATTGCCGTTATCTCTCCGAGCGGATTGAGCTTGAACGAGCCGGCGCACACCCTGCATGCACTCCTGCTTCGAGAGATCCTCGACGGCGGCCACGAGCGTCTGGGCGACGCTCTGCTCGCCGCACAGGACGCTTACGCCTCGACGGGTAGCTTTCCTGAGCTCCTGAGCATTTTTCACCTGTTCGGCGATCCGGCACTGCGATTGCGATAGTCGTTTTCTCGGGGATCTTGGAGTACCGATTTCGTAGGGCACGCATCTCAATCGCAGCTGTCCCCTTGATGGCCGCTCAGACGAGGGTTTCGAGACGCAGTAGCTGAATCATTGGCTCGCCCGCTTCGCGGGAGCCGGCGAGGTCCACCTCGATCTCCGCGACCCAATCGTTGAGGTCCTCCAGGTCCACGAGCATCTGCTCGACGCGCCATGTAGTCCGATCGTCCGCGGGTTTCACGTGCGTGTGGCGGAGGTTCCGCGCCTCGGGGTCGAGGCGCAGGCCCGCGTGGTCCACGCGAAAGGCCTCGCGGGCCGCGCGTAGGCGCTCCGGGCTCCAGAGCCCTCCGTCAGCGTCAACCTCCGAGTCGATGGCACGAAGCGCCGCTTCGTCGTCTCCGATCGACCACGCACGGAGGAAGGCGAAGACACGTGTGCGAATGGCGGCGGTGAAGGCTTTGGTATCGCGCGTGACGTCCGGTGCCTCCTCCGGAAATGACGGCCCCGGCTCCTCCCGCGCCCACGGCTTGTAGTCCGGGTCGCGCATCCTCTCCCACTCCTCGAGAAGGCTCGAGTCCACCTGACGCAACATATCTCGCTGGTAGAGCTCCATCTCGACAAACTCGTCGGCCTTCACCCCGTCGGGCACGGTCTGTCGGAGAACCTTGTAGACGCTATTGAGATGGCGCAGGAGGAGCCCCTCGGCGCGCTCGAGGTCGTACTCCTGCACGTAGTCCGCGAACGAGAAAAAACTCTCGCACATCTCGCGCGCGATCGACTTCGGCCAGATGTTCTCCTCCTCGACCCAGGGGTGCCGGTCGGCGAAGGCGTTGAACGTCTGGTAGACGAATTCCCGCAGAGGCTTCGGGTACTCGAGCTTTTCGAGCTCTTCCATGCGCTGGTCGTAGTCGAGACCCTCGGCCTTCATCTCCGCGACCGCGTCTCGGCGTCGGTGGATCCAGCCGTGCGGGAGGAAGAAGCGTACGTTTCGGTGACGCTTGCGGAGGGAGCGACGCTCGAGAAGCACGTCGAGCACCCCATCGGAAGCCTCGAGCGTCCCATGACGAACGCAGACCTCGAAGCCAAGTTCCGGGGCGAAGCGGAAGGAGTGCTCTCCAGCGACCGGGCCGAGCGGCTCATCGAGCTCTGCTGGGAAGTGAGCTCGCTGGACGACGCCGACGACATCGCGCGCGCCGCTGTTCCGGCGTGACCGGGCCGGGAAACCTAGGGAATTAGATCCAGGTTGCTTCTTGAAAACTCGCGGAATTGCGCCCAGGGGCGTGCGGAAGGAGGATGGGGTGACCCGGGTAGGCGGAGACGAAGCAGACGCCTTGGAAGAGAGCCTAGGTCAGAGTGTCAAGATGGTGATTTTGGGAACACGGGCCTTGTTCGAATGACCCTTGAAGGGTGCCACGCGCTAGGGCCGCGGCGGAGAGTCAGACGGACGCGTTCTCCTGGGAGAGCCTCCGGCTCGTGGTGATCGAATCGCGTTGGGGTTAAGGCCGGAAAACGATGAAAAGCATGTTTCTAGCGATGATGATGGCCGTGGTGCAGCAGCACGGAGGACAGCATCACGATCCACGACATTCGTTCGAAGAGACCGAGCGGTGGGTCGAGGAGTTCGAGAGCGAGGAGCGCGACGCCCAACAGATGCCGGACGACGTGGTGAAGGCGTTGCGGCTGTCCGTGGGCGACGTCGTTGCCGACGTCGGGGCCGGCACCGGCTACTTCACACGCCGCTTCGCCGAGGCCGTCGGCGACAGCGGTATCGCTTACGCGGTGGACCTCGAGCCGAATATGCTGAGATACGTCGCCGCGCGTGCCGAGAAGGACGGCCAGCCGAACATCGTCCCCGTGCTCGCGACGGCTTCGAGCCCGATGCTCGCCCCCGACTCCGTCGACCTCGTCTTCATCTGCAACACCATTCACCACATCGGTGGGCGCGACCAACACTACAAAATCCTCGAGCGCGATCTTCGTGACGGTGGCCGCCTCGCCATCGTCGATTTCCGGAAGGACGCCGACATCGAGCAACGTCCGGACAAAGCGATGCGGATCGCGAGACAGGCTCTCCTCGACGAGGTCACCGCGGCTGGATTCAAGCTCGTCGAGGAGCACGACTTCCTCCCGGTGCAGTACTTCCTCGTATTCGAGGCGCCGTAGACCCCTCCTCTCCCCGACGGTTCGTGCGGTGTAGAACTTTCCGCATTGAAGCAACGCTCGAGTCGACGCTGAAAAAATCCGCGTAGTACTATGGCGATCGATACTCGCTCGCCGCAACAATCACGAGAGGTCTTTCTTGAAGCGTACCCACTGGCTTCTTATTGCTATCGCTCTGGTCATCGCGAGTTCCCCTGCCGCGGCGGCTCGGATCCTGCGCGGCCGGGTCCTCGACGCGGCGTCTTCCGAGGCGGTGCCCGGCGCCACCATCGAAACGGCAGTGGCGAGAACCGTTACCACCGGAGACGGGAGATTTTCCCTCGAGCTTCCACCCGGCACGTGGGTGGTGACCATTTCGGCTGCGGACTACCTGAACCAAACCATCTCGATTGACGTCGGTGAGCGTCGCCTACGCGAGCTCGAAGTCTCCCTGTTTCAAATGAGCGAGTTCACCGAGACCGTCGAGGTCCGCGCTGTGCGTCCGCGTCGGCAAGAGGCGTCGGCCGCCCAGATCGAGCCTCAGGCAGTGATGCGGGTCGCGGGGAGTCTCGACAACATTTTCCGCACGGTGCAGACCCTACCGAGCGTCGCCGCGACCGAGGATTTCGGAAGCCGGCTGAGTGTGCGCGGCGGCGAGCCGGATCAGAACCTCACCATCATGGACGGTGTCGAAGTCTCGAACCCGTACCGCCTTTTTGGTCTCACGAGCGCGTTCAACCCGGAAACGGTCGAGCACTTCGAGCTCACCGCCGGCGGTTTCAGCGCCAAATACGGCGACCGCTTGTCGTCCATTCTGATCGTCGAGAACCGCGCAGGGAGCGCCGACAAAGCCTTGTCGGGCTCGATGGCGACGAGCATCACCGACGCGAATGTGATCTTCGAAGGAGGACTACCGGGCGGGTCGTGGCTCGTGACCGCGCGCCGCACGTACTACGACCTCGTCGCCGAGCGGATCGTGGACGAGAACCTTCCTTCGTTCGGCGATCTGCAAGCCAAGCTCAACGTTGGCATCGGCACGAAGGGCACATTGTCCATCTTCGGCATTCGCAGCCGCGAAGACGCCGACTTCGACATCTCAGACGACAACGAGCCCGGCGAGTTCTGAAATCTCATGAACGAAGCGGAGAACGATCTCGTGTCGGTGTCGTTCGACGCTCCGATTGGCGTTCGGACAAATTCGCGAACGATCTTGTCGTGGTATCGCAACAACGAGTTTCTCGATTTCGACGGACGGGTGCGGAACGACTCGAAGCGGTCCAACGCGCCCGGCGACGAAGCCATCGGCTTTAGCCGCGTCATCTTCGATCGGCTCCTTTCGGTCGAAGACCTCGCGTTTCGCCAGGAATTCTCGTTCCTCGCCGGCACCGATCACTTCATCGAAACTGGATTCGAGCTTCACCGTCTGGAGACCGAGCTCAGCTTCGAGGCACTCGGCGATCGCAACAACACCGAGGCGAACGGGTCGAGCATCCGCGGTGGCGTGGGGCTTCCCGACTGGCTCGACTCGGTCGTCCCTGCGAACCGTGTCGGCGTCTGGCTCCAGGATCAATTCATCGTCAACCAGTCGTGGACGCTCGAGCCCGGTCTTCGATTCGATTGGAGTGAGGCCAACGGTCGAGGTACGGTGTCGCCACGCTTCGCTGCGATATACCGCGTCAATCCATCGTCACGGTTGAAGGGCGCCGTCGGCAAGTACTCTCAAAGCCCCGGCTACGAGAAGTTGATCCAGTCGGACTTTTTCATCGACCTCACCGACGCGAGCGTACTCGAGCTCGCGCATCAGCGGTCGACGCACTTCATTCTCGGATTCGAGCGTGACCTGCGTCCCGGTGTGACCGCGCGCGTGGAAGGTTTCTACAAAACGTACGACGACCTCATCGTTGGGCGGCTGGAAACGAACGAGGAGAGGCTCGAGCGACTCTCGCGCTACGACTTCCCTCCCGAGCTCCGAGACAGCATCCCCACGGCCCCGATCATCACCAGCAATCCATCGAACGACGCTCGCGGGAACGCGTACGGGTTCGACGTGTTCTTGTCGAAGACAGAGGTTGCGCGTGACTCACGACTTGCCGGCTGGCTCTCCTAGACGTGGACACGTGCTGAGCGCGACGCGTACTCGCGTCTCTATCCCTTCGACTACGACAGGCGGCACTCGTTGAACCTGGTGGGGAGCTACCGGCTGACGCCGAAATGGACGCTGGCGTTGACGGGCCGACTAGCGTCTGGATTTCCTTACACGCCACCACTCGGGGTGAGGGTCGCCGCGATCGAAGATCCGGACGATCCCAAGCGGTTGATTCCCGAGCGGGATATCAACGGGTTGCTCGTCTACGAGACGGACCTTGGTGATACCAACAACCTGAACACCGGACGGGTGCCGTTTTACGCACGCTTCGACGTCCGCGCGAGCTGGCGGCCGGGTGGAGACTCGGGGAACTTCGAGCTCTACTTCAAAGTCATCAACGTGTTGAACCGCGACAACGCGATCCGCCTCGAGCCCGAGCTCCAGTACGACCCGACGTCGGACGTGCCCGCAATCATCGAAACGCCGACCGAAGGGTTTCCCTTTCTACCGACGTTCGGGATCCGCTGGAGATTTTAGTCGCGAGGATCTATCGGAAGAAGGTATTTCATAAACGCCTCTCCTCCTATGTCCAGCAATGCCGTGTCACAGTCTACTTCTCTTTGCTCAACGTGTCGTCATCTTTAGCGGTGATAGACTTCTCGACATGAGGCGCTTCGTCTCGACGTGATGATCGGAGGCACGATGAAAGCACGGAATCTTCTTCTGATCGCGCTGGTCGTGACTGGAGGTATACCGAATGCCGGCGGTCGTCAGCAAGCGGGTTACCGCGACGTAGCGAAGCTTCTGCTCGACGACGGTGAGGCCCGGGACGACGCCAAAGAAACGCTGTTGGCGTCGAAAGACACGACCCTCCTGGCAGCCCTCAACGATGTCCTTGTTTTCTTTCACGTCATCGAGAGACACAGGGAGGTACGCGAGGTCGCCGACATGATGACGGAAATCGCCGGCGACAAGGTGCCTCGAAACCGAATGGGATCAGTGAAGTGGATCGGACGGCACGAGGAGATCCAACCCAAGCCTGGCTACCTGGATTTCAAAGCGGCCCTCTTCGCGCACTACGACCCCAACTTTCGCCGGTTCCTGGATCCGAGCTATCGCTTCCTCATTCGGCCGGAAGAGATCGTGTGGGGCGGGGTGACCAAAGACGGTATTCCTGCGCTCACCAACCCAGGACACGTTCCCGCGTCGGATGCTGAGTATCTGCGCGGCTCGGACCGCGTGTTCGGGGTCTTCATCCACGGAGAGGCTCGAGCCTACCCACATCGAATTATGGGTTGGCACGAGATGGCGAATGACGTGGTGGGAGGCGTGCCGGTGAGCCTTTCGTATTGCACGCTCTGTGGGTCGGGGATCCTCTACGACGGCCGAGTCGATGGAACAACGTATACCTTCGGCTCCTCGGGTCTCCTCTACCGCTCCAACAAGCTCATGTACGATCACCAGTCAGAAAGCCTTTGGAGCAATCTCACCGCAGAGCCGGTCTCGGGCCAGCTGGTGGACTCTGGCTACAAGCTGAAGATGCTGCCCGTAGTCGTAACCACTTGGCAGACGTGGCGCGAGCTGCATCCAGAAACGAAAGTGCTCGACGTGGACACCGGCTACGAGCGGGACTACGAACAAGGCCCCCATGACGACGACTACTTCCGTTCCAAGGATACGATGTTTCCCGTCTGGCTCGAGAGCGATCGTCTAGAAACGAAGGAGTGGATCTTTGCGCTGATTGTCAACGGTCGGCCCAAAGCCTATCCGCTCGACGTTCTCAAGAAAAAGGGCATCGTTCATGATCGCCTGGGAGGAAAGGACCTCGTGCTCATCGCCGACCGGCGAACCCGAGCGGTGCGCGCTTTCGAAGCGGGAGGGCGGCGCTTTTGGAAAGCAAAGGTTGAAGGTCAGTTGATCGAGACCACTTCGCGTACACCGTGGAAGCTCACCGAAGAGTTTCTAGTGGACGAAAGCGGAACGAGAACTCTTGCCCGCCTTCCGGGGCACAACGCCTACTGGTTCGGCTGGTACGCTTTCTATCCCTCGACGGAAGTCTACGAGCCGTAACCTACGGAGGGGCCTTTTTCTCGGAGAATCTTGCCACGAACAACCACAAGTGCGTTTCCTGCTAGCTCAGACGAGGGTTTCGAGACGCACTAGCTGAAGCGCCGCGAGTATGTAAGCACTAGCACTCGAATGATCTGCTTTACTGAGAACAACGACCAGCATAATGAGATTCAAGATGAAAACAAACATTGAGGCATACAGAAGAGGATCAATCCAATGAACCGCAAAACAGTAATACTGATGTGTGCTCTGCTAAGTATAGCGCAGACAGGACTTGCCGAATGGTCAGACTAGACAATTGACGGATTGAAATGGCGCGAAGTCGGTCCCTATCGCGGCGGTCGCGTCGCCGCTGTTGAAGGTATCCCGCAGCAACGTGACACTTACTATTTTGGCAGTACCGGCGGCGGTGTCTGCAAAACCAGCGACGGTGGCACTCACTGGAAGAGTGTATCGGACGGGTTTTTCGGTGGCTCCATCGGTGCCGTAGCGGTGTCGGCCCTGGATCCTAATATCATCTATGTCGGCACCGGTGAAAAGACGGTCCGTGGCAACACTTCCAGTGGCGACGGAGCCAATGTGATCGGCAATGATCTCATTCGACCATACGACCCGACGTATTGAGATATTACGGGTTTGCCCTTTTCGATAGTTAAAGTGACCCCCGGCAAAGCCGGGGGCCTATTCATAAGAGCCCCTCGAAGGGGCTGTTCATGAGCCCCCTAAAGGGGTCGATCTTGCTCCCCAACTACCAGCCCGACCAGTCCATATTCAGCTGGTCCAGACGTTGGTCCTCCTGCTCTTGGTCACGAATGTACTTGCGGACCATCTCTTCGTCCAAGCCTACGGTCGACACGAAGTAACCGCGTGCCCAGAAGCTTTCGCCGGTGAAGTTGCGTCTGCGTCCGCGGAAGTTCCGTGCCACCGAGATCGCACTCTTGCCTTTGATGAACCCCACCACGTTCAACACCGCAAACTTCGGTGGGATGCTGATGCACATGTGGACGTGGTCCGACATCAAGTGGCCCTCCAGAATCCGGGCCTCTTTTTGTTTCGCCAGCTCGTGGAGAATCTTTCCCAGATGCGTTCTGATTGCACCATACATCTTCTTCCTTCGGTACTTCGGGATGAACACAACGTGATATTTGCAGTCCCATCGTGTGTGGGATAGGCTCTTGTATTCTTTCACCTTGGTAGTCCTCCTTGTTTGGAAGTTCGCGCTTTCCAAGGAGGACTTTCTTTCCTACTTCCTTACACGGTCAAACCTCTGGGAGTCACCCCGGCAGAGCCGGGGGTTTACCTCAATGAATTATCTGACCAACAAGGCTCGTATGAGAGATGGAGTAGGGGTTTAAATTTATTGCCTAACTGGCAAAAATGCATACTGGGAAAGGCTTGCAAAAAACTTGGGTCGTGGCCACGTATAACAGTGATTTTGGGTTCCTGGTAGCGAGCTCTGTTTCAGAATTTTTAACATATATAAAGGAGTTTGTAATATGAACCAAGGTAGAGGGGATGTCCCGCCGGATGTTGAATTTGGGGTAGCGGCGGCTCCTTGGCCGGCCTAAGAATAGGTCTGCCAAACCAACCGTCTCCAGAGGGGGACAAGGAGCCACCATGCCAAGGAAATCAAAGAAGCCAGTAAGAAAGCAAACGCACTCGCCTACGGGCAAGGTAGTTGGCCAAGTCGGTCAGATACTGCTACCGATGATAGCTGGGATCGCGGCCACGAAGGCGGACCTGACGGAATGGGTGTACGAGCAAGGACTGACCGCATTGCACCTACTCCTGAGAGAGGACGCGGAGAAGATCGCGGGGCCGAAGGGCAAGCACGAGAAGGAGCGAACTCATAACCACTGGGGGAGCACGGATGGGGAGCTGAGCTTCGGCGGTCGTCGAATCCAAGTGTCGCGACCTCGAGTTCGTTCGAAGTCGGGCGAGGAGGCGTCGCTTCCACACTTCGAAGCCTTCCGCGAAGAAGACCCGCTTCCGGAGCGAGTGCTGAACCAGATCTTGGTGGGGGTATCGACCCGAAATTACGAATCGAGTCTGGACAAACCCTCGGCGAAGTTGAAGTCTCGTGGCACGAGCAAGAGTGCCGCCAGCCGTCACCTCGTGAGCCAGACGACTAAGAAGCTCGAGGAATACCTATCTCGGAGGCTAGAGGAGTTCGAGCTTGCGGCACTAATGATGGATGGCCTTGAGGTGGCCGGACAGACCGTCGTCGTAACTCTCGGTATCACAATAGATGGAACGAAGGTGCCCTTGGGTATATGGCTGGGCTCGACGGAGAACTCTCGGATGTGCACCGCGATGTTGCAGAACCTTCTCGAGCGGGGATTGCGGATCGACGAATCGATTCTCTGCGTAGTGGACGGAGGCAAAGGGATCCGCAAAGCACTCGTCGACGTTTTGGGGGATCTCGCGGTTATCCAAAGATGCCAGCTCCACAAACTCCGAAATCTACGCTCGTACCTTCCCAAGTCCCGTCACGCCTACGTGCTCCAGACAATGAAGGAAGCGTACAAATGCAAGAGTGCCGACAAGGCGCGCAAGCGACTTCAGGCATTGGTGTCGTGGCTCGAGCGAAACGGCTACGACGAAGCTGCCGGAAGCCTTCGAGAAGGGATGGAAGAGACCCTCACGGTTGTGAAGCTCGCTCTACCCGAGTTACTTCGCAAATCTCTGGCCACGACAAACGCCATCGAGAATCTCAACGGCACCATCCGCAGAGTCTCGAGAAACGTCAAGCGGTGGAAGAGTCCTTCCATGATTCGCCGATGGACCGCTCTCGGCGTCGTCACGGCGGAGAAAAAGTTTCACCGTATCAAAGGCTATCGCCATATGGGCGCTCTCGTTCACGCGCTTAGAAGCAAACAGAAATCTCTTGACAGCGATGAGGTTGCTGCCTAAGAGTATTCACAGGTGCCGCCGCTACCCGACCAAATTCAACAGCGGCCGGGACATCCCCAAGGTAGACCCTTTTCGCTTGTACTTATAGCCATTCTCCTCAGTAGCACAGGGTTGTGTTACGCGGGCTCAAACACGGAGCCGGAGCACATCGTGCTAAAGCGACTGAATGATACTCAACTTGATGTTTACATAAAACATCCTGAAGGCGTTGAGGAAGGCGAGAAGGTGAGTCTTCTTATCTTGATGCAGGGTTCCGGTTGTGGAACGGCACAGCGTGCGTTTGCCTGGGGAGAGAAAGCGAACACGAAGGGTAAAAAGAAGGTTGCCGTGTTGGTGGCCGAAAAAGTGGGCGTGCATGCGGGTGACACGGGTAAAGACTTCTCAGACGAATACCATCAACACAATACACTTCCGCTACGTGTATTCGACTATAGTCAGATATTGCTGCGTCTGCGCAATACAGCGACGTGGTGGGATCAGGAACTCTACATATTAGGCGGCTCAGAAGGGGGGGCCTTGGCCGCGATCATTGCCGGTTTTGCCCCTGAAACCAAAAAAGTTGCAATATTTATCTCTGGCGGCGGCTTGACCCTTGTTGAAATGCAGAAAAGGTTAGCCGAGACAACAATGCGACAAGAAGGGAGTTCTGAGAGTCAAGCCCATTCTTAGGGCCGCCGACAAAATAACTGTCTAGTTTTGAGAACACTCTTCCTGTTTCAGGTCGTGATCGCGATATCGTCTGGCATCACGAGAGCCTGGCAAGCTCCCTAGAAACGGAACATTTGTAGATCTTCAGCAACCAGCGCGTGTTTGACAAACGGTCCTCATTGTAGGAGGATTACGCCTATCAAGGAGCACTTCTCCTATTATGAGACCTACGAGCTATCAGTCTGAAGATCTCGACCGCCTGTTGAGGAAGCACAAAATAGCTACCCTCGATGATTTGAAGGCAGTGTTGGGTACCGATGTGGACTCGACCGTCTTCCGAAAGCTCAATGAGTTGGCGTATCGGACAAGCTACTCCCACCGTGGTAGCTACTACACGTTGGACGAGATCGCCCAGTTCGATCGAAAAGGTCTTTGGTCGTTGCGCTCAGTGTGGTTCTCGAAGTACGGGACGTTGCTTGCGACGGTAAAAGCGTTGGTCGCGGCCTGTGAGGCAGGCTACTACGTCGACGAGCTCGAGGACGTGGTGCAGGTTGACGTCAAGGCTCCTCTGTTGAAACTGGTCCGAGAGAAAAGATTGGCGCGCGAGCAGGTGTTCGGCCGATATCTGTATCTGGCCACCGATGTGAGCACGCGCAAGCAACAGCTCTCGGCCCGCCAGGTACATGAGGCGTCACCTTCCACGTTGGGCTGGGTCGGGGGAGTCCGCGTGCTCCCCGTGGAGTTGAAGGCTGCGATCGTTCTTTTCTACAGCCTGCTCGATGAAAAGCAGCGCCGTCTCTACGCGGGAGTCGAGGCCATGAAGCTCGGTCACGGTGGCGACCAACAGATTGCCGAACTGCTCGGGATGGATCCGAGCACGGTAGCCAGAGGTCGTAGGGAATTGCTAATGAGAGATGTTGAGCTCGACGGAGTTCGGCGAAAGGGTGGCGGACGGCGCGCCGTGCAAAAAAAACGCCAGAAGTCATCGCCAAGATCGAAGAACTCATAAAGCACGACACCGCGGGCGATCCGATGACGGGAGTGAAATGGACGCGGCGGACCACCGACAAGATTGCTTGCGAGCTAAGAAGCCTCGGTGTGAACGTCAGCAGCAAAACCGTCGGTCGACTGCTCAAACAGCTCGGCTTCTCGTTGCGGGTGAACCACAAGAAGCTGTGCGGTGCCACGTCCGAAGATCGCGATACCCAATTCGCGTGTATCGCCGAACTGCGCGAGCGTTTTGCCGCAGCTGGTCATCCCATCATCAGCGTAGACACGAAGAAACGGGAGCTGGTGGGATTATTCAAAAACGGCGGGCAGGCCTGGAACCGCGAGCCGACTCTCGTCAAAGACCATGACTTCCGTTCCGAATCGAACGGCATCGCAATCCCCTACGGCGTCTACGATCTGCTCGCGAACCGCGGGACAGTGTTCATTGGTACCTCGTACAACACCCCGGACTTCGCCGTGAATGCCATCGAGAAGTGGTGGCGAACGGAAGGACGGCGACGCTATCCTGCAGCCCGTGACCTCGCGATATTGGCAGACGCCGGGGGCAGCAATGGCTATCGGTGTCGGGGTTGGAAGCACGGGCTTCAAACGCGGATTTGCAATCGCCACGACATCGCTATCACCATAGCCCACTATCCGTCCGGTACATCCAAGTGGAATCCAGTGGAGCACCGTCTGTTCAGCGAGGTCAGCAAGAACTGGGCGGGCAGGCCTCTCGACAGCTACGAAACCATCCTCAAATACATCCGCACGACCACCACCTCTTCCGGTTTGCGAGTACGCGCACACCTTATCCGGCGTCGTTATCCGAAGGGCGTCAAAATCACTGACGAGCGGATGCAGGCGCTTTCCGTTACAAAGGACCAGACTCTACCCAAATGGAACTACACCATCCGACCGTCTTGAAAACGGGAACTTATTTTATCGCCGGCCCTTAGTTGAAACTCTCCACGGCTCACGTTTAAGCGACCTTCTTCTTCGATACGGTTGATGTCTTCGCCTCGATCTTCAGTTCCCGCTTGAGAGCTTCGCGAAGCTTGGGAAGATGGCGGTAGCCCACCACCTTCCTCAAGCGCGGTTCGATGTCTACGAGCGCCGTTGCCAACCAGCGCTGGCGTTGGCTCGAGTTCTTCCAGTGGTCGACCTTCGCGCAGCGTTCCTCGACGAGAGCATTGACGGACTCAAGGCAGTTCGTCGTCTTGAACGAACGGCCCAGCACCGCGTGTACGCCGAGTCGATGCAACGTCAGCGTCTCCTCAAGGCCTTCCTCCAGGCTGCCAGCTGCGGATTGGTTCCGCTCTTCTAACTCACCGTGGAGTTGCTCGAGCGCAGTGAGGGCCTCTTCGTACTCCGGCCTGTTGTAGGCCCACTGGAGCCGCTTGCGCCATGACGCCTGCTCGCCCTTGGACAGGTAGCTCACTACGTTTTCACGTTTGTGCCACTGGCAGCGTTGTATCAGGGCCCGCTTACGGAATGCCTTCTTGACTGCCGCTTGGAGACCCTTGCCGCCGTCGATGATCACCAGCAGACCCTGGGAGATATCGAGTCCCCGCTCGAGCAGTGAACGCAGGAACGGCGTCAACACCTGCGCGTTCTCCGTGTCCGTCTCCACGAAGCCCAAGAAGCGGTTTTCCCCGCAAAGCGTGATGCCCAGAGCCACGACCATCGTTGCCTCGGCGAATGTCTTCCCATCCAGAAACAGCGCCACCACATCCTCGCCGGTCAGATCTCGTTCCTGCATCTCCCGCAGCTTCGCAGCGCTCGCTTGCACGAACCCTCGGGACACCGTTGAGCTCGACAGTCCGATGGCGCCCGGAATCGCTTCCGCTGCCGCCTCGTAGTTGCGACAAGAGATTCCGTAGAGAACTCGTTTCAGCAGAAGATCATTCACCTCACCGCCGTGGCTCACCGCCTCGTAGCAGCGAAGCGGAATCTCTCCTCCCTCGATGCTCCGAACCCGTGGCACACGGATCGGTACCCGCTGGCCGCCAAGCCCTACCGTGCCCGGGTTGCTTCCGTGACGGCGACCGCGCTCCAGCTCGTCCTTGCGAGAGTATCGCTCTCCCGCCAACGCCTTCACTTCGTCGTCGAGCAACTCGTGAACGTGCATTAGACCAAGGGGGACCAACGAACGGATCATCTCTACCTTGGCGTCCAGCGCGAGTTCCCCGTAATCCTCGTGCCTCACCATCTCGACCTCACCCAAACGACGCGACTTCTTGCGTTTCTTGACCGAACGTAGCAGACTTCCCATCTCGGCTCCTTTCTTCGCGGCTTGATTTCGTTTTGTCCAACGCCATCAAACCACGGGGTTTGGAGCCGTTTCAATTCCCAACTAAGATTGGCACACTTTCGTTCAAGGAGCTGGGTAAAGACAATTGGGTTAACGCGGATTCGTGTGGGTAAGTTCTGACGGAAAAACAGTGTAACTCATTGTGTGGAAAAGGTATCGAGTACTTCATCAGGTGCTGAAAAGTGGTCCATTTTTAGGATAGGCTAACCGAGTGAAAAATTCCCAGTCGATCCGCTCGCTGTTTGCGCTGCCAGGTTTCGTGGTTGGTGCCGGATTGAAGGGTCTATTCGGTGACCGATACGCCCGCGTCATCCAGCTCAAGAGGCGAAAAAAACAGCTGTGTGCTCTTACTGTGGGCAACGGTGCCGGGGGCGCTATGACAAGCAAGTGTGCCGGGTCCGCGACCTGTCGTTGGCAGGCTGGCGGATCTATCTGGAATACGAGCGTTGGCGCGTCAACTGTTCTGGGTGCGGCGGTGTGCATGTAGAACACCTAGACTGGCTGGCGAACAACTCGCGCTACACCCAGCGTTTTGCGACGCATGTGGGCAAGCTGTGCAGGGATATGCCGAACAAGGCGGTGGCCGAGATGGAACGTCTGCACCACGGTACGGTGAAGGCTCTGGATACGCTCTACATGCAAGAGCAGGTCGACCGGGCGGGGCTACCGGCGCCTCGGGCCATCGGTGTCGATGAGATCTCCATCCGCAAGGGACATAACTATCGCGTCATTGTCAGCGACCTGGAGCGGGCGCGTCCCATCTGGGTGGGCGGTGAGGGTCGCAAAGAAACCGACATCGATTTGTTCTTCAAGGCGCTGGGCGGAAAGAAAAGCGCCCGTATCAAGCTGGCCGCCATGGATATGTGGAAGCCCTTCCGGAACTCGGCGATTCACAACGCGCCTAATGCGCGGATCATCTTCGACAAGTTTCATATCATGCGTCATCTGTCAAAGGCCCTCGATGAGGTCCGGCGCGGTGAGTACAAACGCCTCAGCGGCAAGGACCGGTCGTACATCAAGGGGCAGCGTTACACTTTGCTTTCCCGGCGGGAGAACCTGAGCCTAGACGGTCGCCGCGCACTCAAAAAGTTGCTCCAGGCCAACCGGCGCCTGAACACCGCCTTTATTTTGAAGGAGGCCTTCGGGCAACTCTGGGATTACCGCACCGAACGCGGCGCTCGCGCCTTTTTCACTCGTTGGAAAGACAGCCTCAAATGGCAACGCCTGCATCCGTACCAGAAGTTCGCCGGTATGATTGAGTCCCATTGGGATGGTATCGCCTCCTACTGTCATCCGGAGAACAAAGTCAGTCTCGGCCTAGTTGAAGGGGTCAACAACAAAATCCGTGTTCTGCAACGACGCGCCTACGGCTATCGCGACGAGGAATATCTCAAGCTGAAGATCGTGGCGGCTTTCCTTCCGCCATTACCCAGAAATGCAGTTTTCAACCCACACGAATCCGCGTAGACCCAGACAATTTTGTCTACCATGAGTATCCGATTTTGGATCATTCGGATGTGTCCCGAGGTCCGTGGAAAAAGAACGGCGCCCTCCACTCCGTCATCAGGGTATCAGATCAGGCGGCAACCTCCGCGTGTTCGAGAACCTCGCTCAGACGTTGGTAGCCGTCGATGCGTCGTAGTTGAATCTGGCCAGAGGCGATAAGCCCAAACAGCAAAGCGACCGCGGACTCCTCGCTGGAGAACGACGCTTGGGTTTTCGTCCGGCGTCGAAACTCGCGGTTGAGATTCTCCAGAGCATTGGTCGTTCGAATCGATTTCCACATGGCACGAGGGAATTCATAGAAGGTCAGCAGCTGATTACCGGCCTCCTCTAGGCTTCGGACGACGGCCGGCGCGAGAGGCGTCCACTTGGCGACGAGCTCGTCATAGGCTTTGCGAGCATCGATCCCGTTCTTGGCGTAGACGATCCGGTTGTAGTCACGCCGGAGCTCACGGCGTGCGTGCGCCGGGCAATGTTGGAGCAAGTTGGCGCGCTTGTGCTCGGTACATCGCTGCAACCGGCACCCCGGCCACTTCTCCAGCGCTTTCGTCAGCCCCTTGTGGCCGTCGCTGATCACTAGCTTGGGAGCCCGGAGTCCTCGAGCCTGGAGTCCCTCCAGCACGGAGCCCCAATGCGTCGAGGCTTCGCTCACCGCCAAACGCAATGACAACAGACGTTTCTGCCCGTCTGGCGCGACCCCGAGCGCGACCAGTACGGGTACGCTGATCACACGTTTCGCCATCCGCACTTTCAGGTGGAAGCCGTCCAGGTAAACGATCGCGTAGACCTCCTCGCTGAGAGCACGGTTCTGCCATTCCTCGAAGCGCTCCTTCAGCCGGCTAACCACGCGAGACACCGCGCTCTTCGATAGGTGCTCCTCACCGAGCAGTGGTTTCAGCGCTTTGCGGATCCGGCGGCTATTCGCGCCCGACAAGTAGGTCCCCAAGATCGCCTCGTCGACCTCACGAGTCCGGCGCGCGTACCGGGGCAACAGCTCGCTCCTGAACTCTGTCGTTTCTCCCGTTTCCTCGTCTCGCACGCGGGCTCGTGGCACCCGGAGCTCGCGAGTTCCCACCGACGTCGTCACGCGACGGGTTTCGGCTCCGTTGCGATATCCACGGCGGTCTTCCGCACGCTCGTAGCTACCACACCCCAGCGCTTGGTCAACTTCTTCCTCGAGCACGACCTCGATTGCCTCCAGTACCCGCTTACGCAGCCGAAGTTGGACGAACTCCCGATACTCGCTTACAGACTCCTTCGATATGGTGGTAGGCTTCTTCATGGCGTAATCCTCCTCCTCGCCTTTCCAGGCGCGGTCTCGTTTTGTTTAACCGGAGGTTACGCCATTCTTATTTCCACGGGAAGCGGGACGGATCCGATCATTCCCTTTCTGACAGTAAAGGAAAATCCAGGATGCGTGAATTATTAGCAGATGCTATTGAATGGCTTTTGGCTAACTAAAAGTTGTTGCGCTCATTCAATCGCAGCTGTCCCTGTCGGCCCCTTGATGGCCGCTCAGACGAGGGTTTCGAGACGCAGTAGCTGAAGCACCGGCTCGCCCGCTTCGCGGGAAGCGGAGAGGTCCACCTCGATCTCCGCGACCCAATCGTTGAGGTCCTCCAGGTCCACGAGCATCTGCTCGACGCGCCATGTAGCTCGATCGTCCGCGGGTTTCACGTGCGTATGGCGGAGGTTCCGCGCCTCGGGGTCGAGGCGCAGGCTCCCGTGGTCCGCACGAAAGACCTCGCGGGCCGCGCGTAGGCGCTCCGAGCTCCAGAGCCCTCCGGCAGCGTCCATTTCCGAGTCGATGGCACGAAGCGCTGCTTCGTCGTCTCCGATCGACCACGCACGGAGGAAAGCGAAGACACGCGTGCGAATGGCGGCGGTGAAGGCTTTGGTATCGCGCGTGACGTCCGCTGCCTCCTCCGGAAGTGGCGGTGGCAACTCCTCCCGCGCCCACGGCCGGTAGTTCGGGTCGCGCATTCTCTCCCATTCCTCGAGCAGGCTCGAGTCCACCTGACGCAACATGTCTCGCAGGTAGAGCTCCATCTCGACAACCTCGTCGGCCTTCACTCCGTCGGGCACGGTCTGTCGAAGAACCTTGTAGACGCTATTGAGGTGGCGCAGGAGGAGCCCCTCGGCGCGCTCGAGATCGTACTCCTGCACGTAATCCGCGAACGAGAAAAAGCTCTCGAACATCTCGCGCGCGATCGACTTCGGCCGGATGTTCTCCTCATCCACCCAGGGGTGCCGGTCGGCGAAGGCGTTGAACGTCTGGTAGACGAATTCCCGCAGAGGCTTCGGGTACTCGAGCTTTTCGAGCTCTTCCATGCGCTGGTCGTAGTCGAGACCCTCGGCTTTCATCTCCGCGACCGCCCTTCCCTTCAGCTTGTCGAGCTGCCGGCGCAGGATGAGCTTCGGGTTCTCGAGAATGCTTTCGACCAGCGTGAGGAGGTCGAGCGCGTGGGCCTCCGACTCCGGGTCGAGGAGCGGGAATGTTTCGAGAAGGTAGAGCGAGAGGGCCTGATCCATCGAGAAGTCTTCTTGAAGCTCGACGTTCACACGCAGCCGCGAGCCCTCCGCCGTTCTCGGAACGATTTCGACGATGCCGCGCGCCAAAAGGGAACGGAAGAGCTGCCATCCCCGCCGAAAGTACGCTCCCTTCGCGCGGTCCGGCTCGTGGCTCTCCCGGATGAGCCTCCGCATCGCGAGGCATCCGTCGCTGTGGCGCGAAAGGACGTTCAAGAGCATCCCGTGCGACACGTCGAAACGCGACGTGAGCTGTTCCGGAGGAGCGTCGATGAGTCGCCCATAGGTCTGCTGGTCCCAGTTGGCGAAATTGTGCTCGGGGGCCTTCCTCTTGACGACCTTCCTGCCCTCTCTCGCCTTCTCCGCGAGCTTCAAGTTCTCGATCACGTGATCCGGAGCCTGCGCCACCACGAAGCCTTCCTCGTCGAAGCCCTTCCGGCCCGCGCGCCCGGCGATCTGGTGGAAATCCCGGGCGGAGAGGACCGCCGTCTTGTGCCCGTCGAACTTGCAGAGCCTGCTGAAGAGCACCGTCCGGATCGGCACGTTGATGCCCACACCCAGCGTGTCCGTGCCGCAGATGACCTTGAGGAGTCCTTGCTGGGCGAGTTGTTCGACCAGCACCCGGTACTTGGGGAGGAGCCCCGCGTGGTGCACGCCTATGCCCTGCCGGAGCCACTTGCGGACGTTGGGCCCGTAGGGACTCGTGAAGCGGAACCCTTCGATCGCCGCCGCTACCTCGTTTTTCTCCTGACGGGTCGAAAGCTTGAGGCTCGTGAAGGCCTGAGCGCTGTCCGCGGCGTCTTTCTGCGTGAAGTGAACGACGTAGATCGGCGCCTTGCCCTCGGAGGCGAGCTTCTCCACCGCCTGCGCCAAGGGGATCTCGGAATAGGCGTGGTCGAGCGGAACGGGTCGCTCGATGGACTTCACCGTGACGGTGGGCCGACCATTCCGGCCGGTGAGCGCCTCCTCGAAGAAGGTCACGTCACCGAGAGTGGCGGACATGAGGAGGAAGCGCGTCTGGGGCAAGGTAAGGAGCGGCAGCTGCCAGGCGACCCCTCGATCGCGGTCGGCGTACCAGTGGAACTCGTCCATCACCACGTCGTCCACCGCCGCATCTTTCCCCTCTCGCAAGGCGATGTTCGCGAGGATCTCCGCGGTGCAGCAGAGGACGGGTGCTCCGCGGTTGACGGTGGCGTCGCCCGTGGAGAGGCCGACGTTCGTAGGACCAAACTCGCGGCAGAGTGCCATCCACTTCTCGTTGACCAAGGCTTTGATGGGACAGGTGTAGACGGAGCGTCGCCCGTGGGCGAGAGACATGAAGTGCAGCGCGGAGGCGACCAGCGACTTCCCCGAACCGGTAGGCGTGTTCAGGATGACGTTGTGTCCCTCGAAGAGCGCGAGGATCGCATCCTCCTGAGCCGGGTAGAGCGTGAGCCCCAGGTGCGAGACATAGTCGAGAAATCGACCGAGAAGCTCGTCGCTCCCCGCCTCGCCGCGGGGCAGCAACTCGTAGAGGGGACCAGTCATCGTCCGGCTATTGTGGGCCAGGTCGATAGGAGCTGGCCACGGGGCAGTCGGCCGTTCGTTCACGGCCCATGGATTCGTCCGTCCTTCAGTCGAAATGACCGCTACACGGGGTTAGTATTCTCTCTCTTGCGAGCCTCCATGATTCAAGCGACCACGAAACTCTTCCCCGTCTGGGCCATCGTCTTTTCCTGCGCGGCCTACGTGATGCCGAGCTGGTTCTCTGGAATGGCGCCGCTCATCCCTTACTTGTTGGGCGTCGTCATGCTCGGGATGGGCCTGACGCTCACAGGCGAGAGCTTCCGCACCGTGCTGACGAGACCCCAAACCGTTCTCACGGGTGTCGCGCTTCAGTTCGGGATCATGCCTTTGGCGGCTTGGACCGCCGCCTCGCTCCTGGGACTCGAGCCCCAGCTCGCCGCGGGGCTCATTCTCGTGGGAAGCTCGCCGGGAGGGACGGCGTCGAACGTCATCACCTTCCTCGCGGGGGGCGCCGTCGCGCTGTCGATTACCTTGACCGCCATCTCGACGATACTCTCCGTGGTGGCAACGCCTGCTCTCACCTGGCTCTACGTCGGCCAATCCGTGCCGGTGCCGGTCGGCAGCATGCTCGTGAGCATTCTGACCATCGTCCTTCTGCCAGTCGCGGCCGGGGTCGTCATCAATCAGGTCTGGGGCTCATCGCTCGGCAAAGCGAAGCACGCGAGCCCGCTCCTCTCCGTTGCCGCCATCGTGCTCATCATCGCCATCATCGTCGCGCGCAATCATGACCAGATCCGCGATGTCGGAATCGCGATCCTCGCCGCCGTCGTTCTCCACAACGGGCTCGGACTCGGGGCCGGCTACGGCGTAGCCAAATGGATGCGGTTCACCGAAGCCGAAGCGCGTACGCTCGCGATCGAAGTCGGCATGCAGAACTCGGGGCTCGGCGTCGTGCTCGCTCAGCAGTATTTCTCGGCGCTCGCGGCACTGCCGGGCGCCGTCTTCAGCATCTGGCACAACCTCACCGGCTCGACACTCGCGTCCTTCTGGTCGCGCCGCGCTGGCCAGCATGCCAAGGCGTCCGACACGAGCTGAAAGTAGGCGACGATGAACTGGAGCGGTTTCGTGAAGCAGCGTCCGCGCTCGCGGAAAAAGCCGAGGAGCTTTTCGATCGAAGCGGGGTTAGTCGGTCGTGAGGCTCATGCGGTAGGCGGCGGCAAAGGGTCTCAGGCAATAGAGGTAGACGGCGGACACTAGCAGGGCCCGGTCGCGGCATCGCTCGAGCTGGCTCTTCTCGAGTGCGTATCGCACTTTGAGAATCGTGTCGACGAGCCGACCGGTCACGACACTCGCGATCTCCCTCTCTTTCTCGACCAACTCGACATCGGTATCGGAATCGAAACTGAACAAGGAGGCGAGTTGCTTCGCGTCTTTGCCGATGGAGGCCTCATCTTCAGGCATCGCAAAGTTCGCGATGATACGACTGACCTGGTCCCATTCGTAGGTATGGCCTAGATCCTTCTTGAAACGATCGATCTGAAACTCGTCATCGTAAACGTTGACGCTCGCTTCGATGGCCGGAGGACCGGCGGCCCCCCTCGAGTGTTTCCGACCCGCAACGAGATGCAAACCGTAGGTGTGGCCGAACACAGTGACGAGCGGCGAGGCAAAGTCCGGCCGATTTCGTAGCGGAACTCGGTCTTCACTCAGGTTGATGCCTTCGCCGAGAAACGAGTCGCGAAATCGGTGCATCACCGCGGACAGGCCATCCTCGATCCCGGCGACGATCGACTTGTCCACAACGCGAGATCGAGCGGTCTTAGACGTGTACCCTCGGCCTTCTGAAAGCCTGCGGCTTCCGATGAGGTCCTTGCCGACCATCTTCAAACACGGAGATGCGAATACGTTGGTGTGGATTCTCGCGGAGAGGATAGGATCCCCGCCCCCGAAAGGCAAATGTCAGCGGATCGCGGCGAGGATCCGCTCGCGATGCATCCAGAGCGTCCAACCGAGCAGGTGCGCTTGCAGGATGTTACCGTAGGCGCCGGCGATGCTGACGAGCGGGGTGCGAAGAATGGGGATGAAACTCAGAATGATCTGAGCCGCGAGTACGAGGACCGCGGCAGCGACGAGGAGCAACAACAGCACCAGATAGTGCTCCCTCAAAGCCCAAATCGCCTTTCCGATCGCCCTTGGATCGAAGGCCTGTTGCTTGTCGTCGGAGAGCACAGCGATGCCGACCGCCATCGGAAAGAGCGCGCCGATCAACAGGCCGAGCGGGAAATGGATCAGCACGCTGAAGCCGGGATTGAAAAGCCATTGAATCGCCGCAAATGGCAGCGCGACGAGAACTGTCAAGACGACGACGGGAACGACTTTTTCCAGGAGATCCCGGAAATCGACTTGAGGGCGCGGCGGAAAGCTTTTGACACCGCTCGCGGAGATCGAGACTACGAAGACGAAGAGCGGTAGCGCGAGGAGGTAGAGAGGCGCCGCGAAGATGGTGCGACTCGCGAGCCAGAAGACGACGCCCGCGGCAAGGGTCACCTTCCAGGCCGTGCCCTCGATGGGAAAACTCAGCACTGCCTTCCATCGTTCCCAAACCGGCCGCTCCGCGAGGCGCGGGTCGGGGTCGTTGACGGGGCCGCTGCACGCGGGGCACAACCGCGGGCGAACCTGCATGAGCTCGTCGATGCAAGCTTTGCAGTAGCTGCGACCGCATCGTCGACACGTTCCGGCCGGCACCGCCTCATCGTGGTTGACGCAGCGGCGCTGAATCGTAGGCGTGAAGTTGGACTTGACAAAGAATCCCTGGAAGTCCGCATGCTCCGTGATGGGATGGAAATCTTGCCCGTCGTCCGCGACGAGGTCCCACGGCAAGACGCGTTGGGACTGGATGCCGTGCTCGATCGCCGAAGCGCTCAGGACCTCGATCTTGCCCGTGGCCATCCGCAGGGAAACGCCGAGGCCCGACTCTTGATCGGCGTCCTCAGTGGGAACCGGCTCGACGATCCCGCCTGGGCTCACGAAGAGCCGAGCTCCGCACCCCTGACACTGGCGGACTGCCCCCTTCTCGGGAATCTCACCCGGGTCGACGAGATTGTTCCTTCCACACCCGGTACAAGTGAACTCCAGAAAATCGCTCATCGCTACGGCACCTTGACAGAAACTCTAGTCTACCTGAGACCTCTACGGAAGCGAATCCCGAGGAACAGCTTCCGCGTATCTGCCGACCGGCGCTGGATCCCGGCGGCCTTTTTCCGGAGAATAGAGACTACAAAAGGAGAGTTTTCACGGATGCGTCAATGGACCCGTTCCCCGCTGCTATGGGCCACGTTGCTTTTCGCCGCCGTCTCGCTCGCGGCCTCTGCCAGCCAGAAGAAAGACGAGCCCGTCCAGATCGACATCGAGTTCACCGACGTCCAGAAGCAGACGCTTCAGTTCATCGAGTACTACGAGACCATCGAGCTGACGCGCGAGCAAGGGCAAGTCAAGTTCGCCGCACTCTCCGAGCTTCCGGCCGTTTGCTGCGCCAGCAACTCCGCCTATACGTGCTGCTGCGTCTGCAACCTGTCTCGGACCGTCTGGGGGCTGACCGCCTACCTTATTACTGAGCGAGACTACGACGTTGAGCAGATCCAGGCCGCCGTCAAGAAGTGGACCAAATTCGTGAACCCCGAGGGCTTCAGCGGGGAGGCCTGCTTCCGGGGCGGCTGCGGTCGCTCGTTCGAGAACAACGGCTGCGGCGGCATGAACCCCCGCCGCCTCAGCTGGTAACCCTTTCCCGCACCTCATAAACCTCTCCCCTATGGGGAGAGGGCACCGCGCAAAGCGCGGTGGGTGAGGGGTCCGCAGATTCGAATTCGTTGCGCTTTCGCCGTCGTTGCGAACGCGATAGTATGCCGCGGCATGCCCAAGCTAATAGGAAAGCCTACCGTCGTCGAAGCGGCGGGCAATAATCCGAAGTTCATTCAGGAGTTCGCGGGGCGCGTGAATACGGGCCAGTCGCACGTGAGCGTGGCTCGCATGCTCTCGCCCCAAGGCTGGGAAGAGCCCGGTCAGAGGCCCGAGTTCGAAGAAGTCACGGTCGTACTGAACGGCATGCTGCGGCTCGAGTACGAGGGCGGCAGCATGGACGTGCGGGCCGGCCAGGCGGTCATCGCCTCTCCCGGCGAATGGGTGCGCTATAGCTCCCCGGAGCCCGGAGGCGCCGAGTACGTCGCGGTTTGTCTTCCGGCGTTCTCTCCGGATACGGTCCATAGAGATTCTTGATTGAGGAGGTCCCAGTGAGAAAAGCCTTTTTCGTCGCATGTGTGCTCGCGGCCGCCATCGTCGCGGAAGCCGCCGACAAGAAACCCATCCTGTTGCCGGGTGCCAACCCGAACCAGCCATACAGCAACGCCGTGTGGACTGGCGACTTTCTCTATACGGCCGGCACGCTCGGCAGGGTTGCGGGCGGGGGTTACCCAGAGGGTATCGAGGCGCAAACGCGTCAGACGTTCAAGAACCTCGAGCGGATTCTGGACACTTCCGGTGTCGACCTGTCGCGGGTGGTGAGCGTAAATGTCTTCCTCACCGACGACCGTCACTACCAGGCGATGAACAAGGTATTCAAAGAGGTGTTTCCCAACAATGACAGCGCTCCCGTACGGGCGACCGTGCGGACCGACCTGTCAGGGACGGTGGCCCTCATCGAGATCTCGATGGTCGCGGTGAGGCAAGGCGTGGAGGTCCGTCACATCCAACCGGAAGGCTGGCAGCCCTCGGGCGCCGGCTATGCCTACGGCGTCCAGGCCGGCGACACGCTCTTCGTCGCGGGTCTCGTCTCCAACGATCTGGCGGCTGGCGGCATCGTGAGCGGTGACATCGGCGTTCAGACGAAAAAGACTCTCGAGAATCTCGAAGCGGTTCTGAAGACCGCAAGTATGAGCTCCTCGGACGTCGTGTCGAACCGAGTCTACCTTCGCGACGCCCGTGACTTTCAAGGGATGAGCAACGCCTACAAGACGGTGTTCAGCGGCGACCATCGCGCCGCGCGAGCGACGGTGCGCGCGGGCATCATGCATCCCGACCTCCGCGTCGAGATCCAATCCGTGGCCGTTCGGGATTCTTCGCGAAAGGTCGCGGGCAACGCGCATCCCGATAGCCCCCTCGTTCCCTCCATCGTGGCCGGCAAGCGCCAGTTCCTCTCCGGCACGACGGGACGCGGACCAGACGGCTACGCGCCCGGCGACGTGAAGGCTCAGACCCGTCAAGCGATCGCGCGACAGAAGGCGATTCTGGAGGCGGCGGGGCTCACGCTCGAGGACGTCGTGGAGAGCAGGGTCTACCTCACCGACATGCGACACTTCGGCGATATGAACGAGGTCTACCGCGAGCTCATCCCCGCGCCCCGGCCGTCGAGAACGACCGTCGGCACGTCGCTCGTGTCACCGGACGCGCTCGTCGAGATCATGTTCGTCGCCGACGCGGAGAGGTGACCCACAAGAGCGGCTCGACGGGCCAGTTTCTGGACACCGACGCGAGCTGAGCCAGGCTCGAGCCATGCGCATCGCGATGATGGGCTCTGGAGGTGTGGGCGGCTATTTCGGCGGCCGCATGACCGCGGCCGGTTGCGATGTCACTTTCATCGCGCGCGGCCGGCACCTCGAGGCCATCCGCAAGCACGGGCTGCGGATCAAAAGCCGCGACATGGACGATGTGTGCATTCATCCCGCCAAGGCGACTGATGATCCTGCTGACGTCGGAGTCGTGGATTACGTCATCTTGGGGGTCAAGCTGTGGGATACGGAGAACGCGGGCCGCGCGATCCTGCCGATGGTCGGTCCACAGACCACCGTGCTCTCATTGCAGAACGGTGTCGAGAGCGACGACATTCTGGAGAGCTTCGTCGGCGCCGAGCCAATCATCGGTGGTGTCGCCTTCATTGCAAGCTCGATCGGCGAGCCGGGTGTCATCAAGCATATCGGCGCCATGCAACGTGTCGTCGTCGGCGAACGACCCGGTGGCTCGTCTGCACGGGTCAAGGCGCTGCATGATGCGATGCGCAAAGCCGGGATCGATGCGGAAATCAGCGACGCCATCGAGCAGGTGATCTGGGAAAAGTTCGTGTTTCTCGTGGGTCTCAGCGCGACGACCACCTATCTGCGCACTACACTTGGACCGGTTCGCGAAGACCCGGGGAGCCGCGAGCTCCTGTTGAACATTATGCGGGAGACGGTCGCGGTCGGACGCGCCCAAGGCATCGATCTACCCGCCGGCTATGCCGAAGACCGACTCGCCTTCGCCGACGGGCTTCCGATCGACATGACCTCGTCGATGCATCACGATCTCGAGAACGAGAATCCCCTGGAGCTCGCCTGGCTGAGCGGCGCGGTCGTTCGATTCGGCGCGGAGCTCGGGATAGCCACACCGACGAATCAAACTGTCTATGCGGCGCTCGAGCCATACGCCGAGCCGGTACCATGAACCATCCGCCGCTGACGATACGCAGACTGCGTACACGCGCCGTCAGCGTGCCGATCGAGCGACCACTCGGCACCAGCGTGGCGCGCATGGAGCGCGCTCCCTTCGTTCTCGTGGAGCTTGAAACCGAGGAAGGCATCACGGGCCGAGCGCATGTGTTCTGCTACATGGCGCTCGCGGTACCCATGATGCGGCAGGTCATCGAAACCGCAGGCGAGCTGACAACGGGTGCCGCGCTCGACCCCGGGGAAATCGCCCGGCTCTGTCAGAGGCGGTTCTCCCTGTTGGGCACCCTGGGCGTCGTCGGCATGGCGCTCTCAGCGGTGGATGTCGCCTGTTGGGATGCGCTGGCCCGTGCCGCCGGCCTGCCCCTCGGCCGTTACCTCCGCCGCCATCTAGGCGGCGCTCCCGAGGAGAACTTGCCCGCGACCGTGCCGGCCTATAACAGTAACGGCTTGAGCCTCACCGAGCCCGATGGGTTGGCCGAGGAGGCGCAGGCGTTGTTGGCGGAGGGGTTCAACGCTGTGAAAATTCGCCTGGGCCGGGAGGATTCGCGCGCGGACCTGCGCGCAATCGAGACCGTTCGGGCTGCCATACCGTCCGAGGCCCCATTGATGGCGGACTACAATCAGGCGCTCTCCGTCGAGGCAGCCATCGGACGTGGCAGGACGCTCGATGACCGAGGCCTGTATTGGATCGAAGAGCCGGTCGCACACGACGATCTTGTCGGCAGTGCCGAGGTCGCCGCCGCGCTCGAGACACCCGTTCAGTTGGGTGAGAACTTTTGCGGGCCGGATGTGATGGCGACGGCGATCGCGCTTACGGCGAGCGACTACGCGATGCCGGACCTCATGCGCATCGGCGGCGTTAGCGGATGGCTTAAAGCCGCTGCGTTAGCCGAGCGGGCGAAGATGCCCATGTCATCGCATCTCTATCCGGAGGGCAGCGTGCATCTCTTGGCCGCCACGGCTACGGCCCACTGGCTGGAATACGTCGATTGGGCGGAGCCTTTTCTCGCCACGGGCATCTCGATCTCAGATGGACAAGCCCTTGTCCCGGACACACCCGGGACCGGCGTCGCATGGGACGAAGAGGCGATCGAGCACTACGCGGCGAATGCTGAGCTGCACCTGGTTAGTGACAAGCCAAAGAGCTAGAGACTAGTCTCGAGATCGCCGTTTTCGATCAGCACGGACTCAACGGCGTGGGGCGAGATGTAGAGGTTGTCTTCGCCCTGGCGGAGGTGGAGCCAGCCGTTTGAAAGGAGCTCTACGTTGGCCAACGAGATGGCGACGGCGTCGCCCAGAAGCTGCTTCACTGTCTTGGTGACGCTTTGAGAATCGTTCGCGATGTCAATGCTGACTCTGCCTTCGGATGCCATGGACGAAACCTCCTTTGTCTGTCTTTAGGATTTCCCGATTAGATGTGAGCGTGTACTGAGGGTAGTCTCATCTTCCAGAGGAAGCCGTCGTAGTAGAAGTGCAAGAACGATTGAAACACGCTCCAGTAGAACGCCCAGCGCTCGACGGTCGCTCCCAGGAACGCTGGGTTCGCCGCGTCCGGAAAAATCAGATAGCCGTAGAATCTCGCGAGAAGGTAGGGCAGCGTGATACCGAGGGTGAACCCGCCGTAGGCCAGCCACGGGTGTTGGAGTACTCGACCGAGCGAGGGTGCATGCGGTAGCGCCTCCCCGTAACGTTTTCGCTGATAAGCCCAAACGAACACCATGTACTCGACCGCGTGGCTGAAGGCGAAGGCCATGAAGACGTGCACGGGGTTGAAGACGAGAAACGACGCGGAGAGCGCGCTCGTACCACAAGCCATCGCGAGTCGAGGCAGGTTGCGCAACCCAGTCGACCTCCACTCGCGATAGAGGAAAACCCCGAGGCCCAGGAGGACGCAACCCACAGCAGGAACGAGAAGCGCGGATCTGAGCTCCGACAGGGTATCGACGAGAGGCAGCGCCACGTCGCGCACCGTCGGAAAGTTGCGCTCGAGCTGGTCGCGATAGGAGGGACCGAGCCAGACGAGATAGAGCGGAAGCCAGCAGAACAAAAGCAACCGATCGACCCACCTGGATATGAGCACGGAGCTTCCGCTCTTGGCCGCGTAGAGTCGCAAAAGCTCGAACTTCTGCATGTAGACGTGCCAAACGTTCCAGGTCCCCGCCGCAAAGACGACCGCGGCGACGACGAGCCGTCCTTTCGTATTCCAGAGAGCCGGGCTCGCTAGAAACCCAATGAAAGCAACGAAGGGAAACCACGTGAAGCGTTTCGGGTGACGTTCGAAAATCTCTCGATCTAGGTAGACGTAGGGGAGCGTGTAGTGGCGATGCGCGAAGGTCAGCCCCACGACGAGAAGAAGCATCGCGACCTGGTGCTCGCGCGCGGAGAAAAGCGAGAGCGGAACGAGAACGAAGACCCAGCTGAACGCGTAGGCGGTTAGGTCGACCGCGGCACTGACGTGCCAGTGCTTCATGATGCTGGGGTCAGTCCTGAACAACTTGACTTGGGTAGAAAGGTAACACGAAAGTCAAGTTGTTCAGGACTGACCCCAAGAACCTAGCTCGAGCCTCCTCCCGTAAATTGGTAGTCGAGTGTCTTCCAGGTCCCGTTTACATAGTACTGGAGACGAACGAAGATCGTTTCCCCGCCCGTGGGTAGATTCGCCACGGTCCTCGAGAGGGTCGTGCCGCTGAGCGTACCGCTGTAGTGGAGCTGGTTTCCTCCGAGGCTCGTCCCCACTCGCAGGATCCAGTAGTTCACCGCAACGCCGTTCGTGATCCAGCTGAACGTGACCGTCGAGCCACCGAGCACCGAGCCGGGGGTCGGACTCACGAGCTCCGGCAGAATCGTCGCCGCGGTGTACTGGTAGTCGAGAGCCTTCCACAGACCGTTCACGAGGTACTGGAGACGGACGTACAAGGTACGGCCGTCCGTCGGCAGATTGGTCGCGGTGATGCTGAGCGTGCCTGCACTCAATGACCCGCTGTAGAAGAGATTGCTCCCGCTAAAGCTCGTACCAACCCGGAGAATCCATCCGTTGATGGCGGCGCCGTTGGAGGTCCAGGTGAACGGGACGTCCGCTCCGGTCACGATCGTGCCCTCTGTGGGTGTCAGAAGCTCGGGCGTGAGATCCGCCGCCGTGTATTCGTAATCGGTCGAAAGCCAGGCACCATCCAGCAGATAGACGAGACGCACGTAGACGGTGCTCCCATCGGTTGGAATGCGCGTCGCCGTCGCGGAGGACTCGCCCGAACCCAGAATACCGGTGTTGAGATAGTTGCTCGCGCTCACTCGGGAGCCGACGTAGAGATACCAGTTCGCGACCGCCGCGCCGTTCGACGTCCAGGAGAACGTCTCGACAGGTCCCGAAAGCACCGAGCCGGGTATCGGAGTCAGAAGCTCCGGAGCAAAATCGGCAGCCGTATAGGTGTAGTCGACCGGAAACCAATCCTCGCCGATCTGGTACTGCAACCGAACGTAGAGAGCGCGACCATCCGTTGGCAGACCGGTGACCGATATCGAGAGCGTGTCCGCGCTCAGAACGCTGCTGCTGAACAAGTTGCCTGCTTTGAACGTCGTGCCGACCCTCAGAATCCAATTGAGCGCGGGAGAATCGTCCGCAATCCATTCGAAGGTGGCATCCGATCCGGTCAAGACGGATCCGGGAGTCGGCGCGATAATCTCGGGCGTGCCGAGCAGCGCGGTGTAGAGATGATCCTTGAAGTCCCAGCTCCCACCGATCTCGAAGCTCAATCGCGCATGAAGCTGGCTTCCATTCTTGGGAATCCCCGTCACCGTGGCCGACAGGATTGAGCCGTCGAGCTCACCGCTGTCGTAGACATCGGCGGCGCCTTGAGTCGTCCCGATCGAAAGGCGCCACTGGGTCACGTTCTCTCCGTCCGCCGTCCAGTCGAAGACGACCGTCGAGGAGGTCAGTTGGCTTCTCGGAATCGGATTCTCGATGCGCGGCCCAACGAGGCAAGACGCGGGCACCTGAAAGCCGTTGGTCGGCGACGTACTCTCGGGATCGCCGCTCACCGCGTCGATGCCGAGACCAAAGTTCGCGAAGCCGTCCCATAGACGGCAGACGTCTTCGCCACCATAGCTATCGATCGCCGCCTGGATGATGCCGTCCCGCACGTCCGTGAAGGTCGGCGAACAGGCCGTGTTCTTCAGCCCCTCGTTGACGTAGAGCATCATGCGCTGGTTACCCGCGCCACCCGCCGCATTGGCGAGATCCGGGTCGAATCCATGCGCTCCTACGAGCGCCCAATAAACCTCCCACGCGGCCTGCCCCCACACCTCACCGACCCCGTGAGGGATCGCCATGCCCTGAATGCTCTCGTAGGTGTGTGTGTTGAAGCTCGGATCCGTTGTATAGGGTTGGGTGCGGATGCCGAAGCCGTCGGTAGGCTCGCCCAGGACGTAGGTTCCGATGGTGCGCGGATCGGTGGCCTGATCACCGGGACGCGCGGTATAGGCGAGCGCCCACCAGTCGCTCAGGCCCTCTCCTGGCTGCTGAGAGTTGGAAAGACAGGAGACGTTCGAGGGCCCTCCGACGAGACGCGTCGAGATCCCGTGCCCGTACTCGTGCACGATGATCCCGGAGTCGAAGTCACCGTCGAGCGCCGGGTCCGTCAAGGTCCACAGAAACATCTGGATCTTGGGGGATGAACCGTCCGGCGCAACTGTGAAGTTGGCGTTGTTCACACCGCTTCCGTCTTGCGCTTCGGACTTCACGTCGTCCCCCCCCCAGACCGCCGCGACCGAAGTTGTTGACCTGGAAGTTCCCCGACACCTCGTCGAAACCGTAGTGCCATTGGATGTCGTGGACCAGGTTGGTCCAGTAGAAGAGGTTCGCCACGGCGGCGGACGTATAGGCCGGCGGCGGGTGGGTCAGGTCGAGGGGAAAGGTGCACTCTAGCCCGGGGCCACAGTCCGGCTCGACGACGGGCGGCTGATCGTTCGCGTCCAGGTCGTCGTAGGCGTGGACGTTGTTCCCGCGCATCGTCGTGAAGCTCGCGCTTCCCGTGTCGTGCCAGCCGAGCGGAGACGCGAAGGCGTCTTCCGGGCTCGACGCGAGGGTGCGCCCGTCCTCTGGAGGAACGGGTGATACGTGGTTCGGACTTTCCGCCGGTCGTTCGTAGACTTGATAGAGGCCGGACGATACCCAGTCGAAACGGGTCATGACGCGGTTCGCATCGTATGGATCGGGGCCGTCTTCCGCGCTCACCGTCATGTCGTAGACGTGCTGTCCGTCGGGCGTATGCACCTGGAAGCGCCACACGAGAGTGAGATCGCGCCCCTCGGGCAGCCACATCAGCTTGGCGTCGATCGGCTCGGTCGAGAGGTCGCTAACGCGGAGGGCGCGGCCCCCGGGCGGCCGTAGGCCGAGATGGTTGGCCACCGCCATACAGGCGTCGAGGTCCCCGATAGCCGCCGCCGCTTTGCCGTTCGATCGGAGGCCGGGAACCAAGCCGTTGTTGACGCCGAGGATGGCGCCATCCCCGCTCACGTGAAATTGGAGTTGGGCGTTGTAGATACGGAAGCCACGGTTCTCCTGGCACAGATAAACGTGCGTCGTTCCCGAGGCCTTCGAGACAACCACGTCGCAAATCTCGATCTCGTCGAGGTCTCCTGGCTCGAGCCCGAGCAGGCCGAGGTTCGAATGAAGGAAGTCGAGCGCGATGTCGAGAGGATGACCCGGAGTCGGCTCCGTCAGCTTGCCGACGGGATTCATGAGGCCGCGCGTCACGCCGGAGGCCTCGTCGTAAGTTGCGTGCAGCGAGCCGTCTAGCTCGTCCCGGAGCGCCGCGACCGCGTCCATTTGGGTGCGGGTTGGAGCCGAGTAAAGGACCCGTGCCGCCCGTCGGTCGAAGCTCTGGGTCCTGTTGGACTGGGAGCGACCCTGGGCGCTCAGGAGGCCCGCGGCAGAAAGGAGCAGGAAAGCGGCTCCGAGCACGCCAAACGTGCGGCGCCCATTCGTGTTCTCTAGCACGACTGCCTCCTCGACGAAGAACGGCGCCTCCTCGTCACTTCCATTGGGGGAGCGAGTAGACTAGCCTGTCACTCGGGATGCTGTCAAACGCCGTCTTGGCGATCGTCTTCCTTCACGCGAACCGTCGCCACGTAGTCCTCGGGCGCGATCTCTCGCCGCGAATCAGGCTCGGGCGCAAGAGCCGCGATCTCGATCGTGTACCGCAGAACTCCGCCTTCAGCGCCCTTGCCCGGCGTCACGACGAGCACGAGCTCCGCCTCGTCGCCATCCTCGATTCTGGCGTGAAAAACGACCTTCGCCTCCCCCGCCCAGACGCAAAGGGCGTCCGTGGGACACCGGGAATCGGACTCGACCCGAACGAACGTGAGGAAAAGGCCCGTGGTTTCGACTTTGGCGGTCTCGCCCGCGTGAAGCTCGAAAGGCTCCCCGAGAGCGGCCTCGGCCCCCGCAACCGCCGGCACAGCCAGGAGAAGGGTTAAAGCCTGGAGAAGGCTTCGGCGTATCATGCTCCACGGTAGCCCGCAACGGATTTCGGTACAAGTGGAGCCGCTCCGACGAAGTATGAGCGAAAAGCAATGTAACGAAACGGCCCACTCGGCAAACACATATATAGAATGAACAATCAGAGGAGGTTCTTGATGCGAAGACGAGATTTTCTAGGGTTTGCCGGCCTGGCTGTTTTGGCACCCAAAGGGCTGATTTTGGGAGCGGAGGACCAGGCCATCCAAAAACTGGAAAAACCCAAGGATGAGTGGCGTGAGATCCTGGAGAAGCCGCGCTACCGGATTCTGTTCGAGGAGGGCACGGAGCGCAGCTTCACGAGCCCGCTGAACGAGGAGAAGAGAGCGGGCACGTATATTTGCGCGGCTTGCCTCCTACCTCTCTTCGAGTCCGACAAGAAGTACGACAGCGGCACGGGTTGGCCGAGCTTCTATCAGGAAATCAAGGGACACCTCGACACGAAATGGGATTTCAACCTGATCATCCCGCGTACCGAATATCATTGCAGCCGCTGCGGAGGTCACCAGGGCCACATCTTCAAGGACGGTCCCGAGCCAACCGGCCAACGATGGTGTAACAACGGCCTGGCGCTCCTCTTCGTCCCCGAGGGAGAAGAGCCGCCGCCACTTCGGACCTGAGGTATCACGATGAAGTTGAGTATCTGGACCCTGTCTCTTCTGTCCTTCGCGGCGTTTCCCCAGGAGGAGCCCCCTCTCGAGAGCGCGGTTTTCGCCGGCGGATGCTTCTGGTGCATGGAGCCGCCGTTCGACGCCCTCGAGGGCGTCGTCTCGACGACGTCGGGCTATATCGGCGGCCAGGTGGCAAACCCGACCTACGAGCAAGTCTCGGCCGGTCAGACGGGCCACACCGAGGCCGTCGAGATCGTCTACGACCCGGCGAAGGTGAGCTATGAAAAGCTGCTCGAGGTCTTCTGGCCGAACATCGACCCCACCGACGCGGGCGGGCAGTTTTGCGATCGAGGCTCGCAGTATCGGAGCGGCATCTTCTATGAAAACGACGAGCAGAAGGCGCTGGCCGAAGCTTCGAAGCGCGAGCTTCAGGAATCGGGTCGCCTTCCCAAACCGGTGGTGACCGAGATCCTAGCCGCCCCCACGTTCTATCGAGCGGAGGAGTACCACCAGGACTACTACATGAACCACGGCTTCCGGTACAAGCTCTACCGGCGCGGTTGCGGACGGGACAAGGTGTTGGAGCGCCTCTGGGGCGAGACCGACCATTAGTGCTCAATGCCGTTTCGGTTTTCGTGGGATTTTTCATCTTTCCGAAGCGCTTGCTGCGAGCAACTCTGTCCGGACTGAGTTGCTCAAAGTATTACTCTCGCGGCAGATGTGACGTTACCTGGGCAAGTTGACGTACCGAAGAAGGCACATTTGACATTCTGTTGAACGTTGCCTAGGCTGACACCGTCTTCCCTTCCGAGAAACGAGCTTCTGCCGTCAGGGGTGTCATGCGGGGTGCAACGGGACTCGTCCTGGTCGCCACACTTCTCTGTTCGGTCGTTCGCGCAGAGGACGACTGGATCGAAGCGAAGTCGGAACACTTCGCTGTTGTCACCGATGGAGGGAAAGGACGTGCGAAGAACGTTCTGTACGACCTTGAGCAGCTTCGACGTCTGATTACCCAGTTCCAGCCCACGCAGCGGGTGGACAGCCCGGTTCCTACCGCGATCCTGCTGTTCAAGAACGAGAAAAGCTTCCGCGTCTACCAACCCTTGAGGGACGGCAAGCCCGAGGAGTGGTCGTCCATCTTACGCACGACATCCTCAAGAATTTCATTGGATTGCGGTCGGGCTTCTCGGGGGATCATGTGCGCGAGAGCGTGTACTGGCAGTACATGAATCTTCTGCAAAGTTATGAAGACGGGGGATATCCGACCTGGCTCGGAAACGGGCTTTCTTTGTTCTACAGCAATGCTCGAGTGTCCAAGAAGCACGCGGAAGTCGGAAAGATGCACCGTGGGCATCGTCGCGCGCTTGGCGAGTTCCGCGCCATCCCGCTGCCGGAGCTTTTCGCCGTCGATCGTCGCTCGGCGTGGTATCGCGATCCTTCCCGGAGGGAACTCTTCGATGCACAGTCGTGGGCACTCGTGCACTTCATGCTCATCGGACGGTCGCCCGAGGGCTCCAGACAGCTGGCTCGATTCCTGGACCTCCTACGGCAAGGGAGCAACGATCTGCTCGCCTTTCAGAAGGCGACCGGGATGACGATCGATGAGATCGAAGCAGATGTCGCCCGCTACGTTCGCAAGCGCATCTCGCAGTACTTGAAAGTGCCGCTCGAGCCACTCGACATGAACAAGGATTTCAGGATCGCCGAGCTCGACGCACCGGTCGCCGATGCTCGACTCGGCCAGTTTCTGATCTCGATCCGCCGGATGGAGGACGCCGAGCAGCATCTCGGCAATGCCGTCGAAGCCGATCCCGAGCTGGCCGAAGCCTACGAAGGTCTCGGATATCTCGCCTTTGCGAAGAACGACCGCGAGCAGGCCAGGGGTTTCTTCGAGCGGGCCGTAAACAACGGTGCAAGCGGTCCGACTCTGCACTTCCTCTATGCCCAGACGCTGGTCCATACGAGAGCGGCAGACGGAAGCATTCCCCAGCCAGGACGACAGCTGGCGATGGCTTCCCTCGAAGAGACGCTTTCGGTGGCGCCGGACCATGCCGAAGCGGCTCAGCTCTACGGGTTCGTTTGCTTGTTCGAGCCGGAGGCGTATGACAGAGGCATTTCGGCGGTCGAAACCGCGTTAGAGTCTCACCGAGGCGCAACCGGGCTTCTGTTCATCCTCGGTCAGCTCTACACAAAGACAGGGGTCTATCAGTCTGCGAAGACCATCTTTGAGGCTCTCTTGAAACGTGACCTCGACGCCTCCCAGGTCGCCGTCATCCGCTGGAATCTCGACTTGATCCGAGCGAGGACCGGGAGCGAGTCCGGGTAGGTTCGACGCAGTAGTCGCTCTAAGGGCCGCCGACAAAATAACTGTCTAGTCTTGAGCACACTCTTCCTGTTTCAGGTCGTGATCGCGATATCGTCTGGCATCACGAGAGCCTGGCAAGCTCCCTAGAAACGGAACATTTGTAGGTCTTCAGCAACCAGCGCGTGTTTGACAAACGGTCCTCATTGTAGAAGGATTACGCCTATCAAGGAGCACTTCTCCTATTATGAGACCTACGAGCTATCAGTCTGAAGATCTCGACCGCCTGTTGAGGAAGCACAAAATAGCTACCCTCGATGATTTGAAGGCAGTGTTGGGTACCGATGTGGACTCGACCGTCTTCCGAAAGCTCAATGAGTTGGCGTATCGGACAAGCTACTCCCACCGTGGTAGCTACTACACGTTGGACGAGATCGCCCAGTTCGATCGAAAAGGTCTTTGGTCGTTGCGCTCAGTGTGGTTCTCGAAGTACGGGACGTTGCTTGCGACGGTAAAAGCGTTGGTCGCGGCCTGTGAGGCAGGCTACTACGTCGACGAGCTCGAGGACGTGGTGCAGGTTGACGTCAAGGCTCCTCTGTTGAAACTGGTCCGAGAGAAAAGATTGGCGCGCGAGCAGGTGTTCGGCCGATATCTGTATCTGGCCACCGATGTGAGCACGCGCAAGCAACAGCTCTCGGCCCGCCAGGTACATGAGGCGTCACCTTCCACGTTGGGCGGGGTCGGGGGAGTCCGCGTGCTCCCCGTGGAGTTGAAGGCTGCGATCGTTCTTTTCTACAGCCTGCTCGATGAAAAGCAGCGCCGTCTCTACGCGGGAGTCGAGGCCATGAAGCTCGGTCACGGTGGCGACCAACAGATTGCCGAACTGCTCGGGATGGATCCGAGCACGGTAGCCAGAGGTCGTAGGGAATTGCTAATGAGAGATGTTGAGCTCGACGGAGTTCGGCGAAAGGGTGGCGGACGGCGCGCCGTGCAAAAAAAAGCCAGAAGTCATCGCCAAGATCGAAGAACTCATGAAGCACGACACCGCGGGCGATCCGATGACGGGAGTGAAATGGACGCGGCGGACCACCGACAAGATTGCTTGCGAGCTAAGAAGCCTCGGTGTGAACGTCAGCAGCAAAACCGTCGGTCGACTGCTCAAACAGCTCGGCTTCTCGTTGCGGGTGAACCACAAGAAGCTGTGCGGTGCCACGTCCGAAGATCGCGATACCCAATTCGCGTGTATCGCCGAACTGCGCGAGCGTTTTGCCGCAGCTGGTCATCCCATCATCAGCGTAGACACGAAGAAACGGGAGCTGGTGGGATTATTCAAAAACGGCGGGCAGGCCTGGAACCGCGGGACAGTGTTCATTGGTACCTCGTACAACACCCCGGACTTCGCCGTGAATGCCATCGAGAAGTGGTGGCGAACGGAAGGACGGCGACGCTATCCTGCAGCCCGTGACCTCGCGATATTGGCAGACGCCGGGGGCAGCAATGGCTATCGGTGTCGGGGTTGGAAGCACGGGCTTCAAACGCGGATTTGCAATCGCCACGACATCGCTATCACCATAGCCCACTATCCGTCCGGTACATCCAAGTGGAATCCAGTGGAGCACCGTCTGTTCAGCGAGGTCAGCAAGAACTGGGCGGGCAGGCCTCTCGACAGCTACGAAACCATCCTCAAATACATCCGCACGACCACCACCTCTTCCGGTTTGCGAGTACGCGCACACCTTATCCGGCGTCGTTATCCGAAGGGCGTCAAAATCACTGACGAGCGGATGCAGGCGCTTTCCGTTACAAAGGACCAGACTCCACCCAAATGGAACTACACCATCCGACCGTCTTGAAAACGGGAACTTATTTTGTCGCCGGCCCTAAGAGGCGAAGGTGTCAGCATTTTCCGTCTGGCAATCCAGTTGTAAGTATCCTCGAACGACCGTGCTAAAGTCTCCTCAATGGACGAAAGCATTCTCGATAACGCCAATATTGTCTCGCGGGAGCTCATCCCCGCCCCCGACGAGGTCCACGAGCGCCATCCCGCGACAAAGACGTCCCGTGAAACCGTGCTCTCCCGCCGTCACGCTATCCGGGAGATATTGACCGGTGACGACCATCGGCTCCTCGTCGTCGTGGGGCCGTGCTCGGTACACGATCTCGATGCCGCGATGGAGTATGCCGAGCGGCTGAAGCTTCTGGCCGACGAGGTCCAGGACACGCTCCTGCTTATCATGCGGGTCTATTTCGAAAAGCCCCGCACGAGCGTCGGGTGGAAAGGCTTCATCAACGATCCCGACATGGACGACTCGTTTCGCATCGGCGACGGCCTGCTCAGAGCCCGTGGCTTCCTGCTGCGCCTCGCCGAGCTCGGCCTCGGGGTGGGAACTGAAGCCCTCGATCCGATCACACCGCAGTATCTCAGTGATCTCGTGTCCTGGTCCGCGATCGGTGCGCGCACGACGGAGTCGCAGACCCACCGGGAGATGGCGAGCGGTCTGTCGTCGCCGGTGGGATTCAAGAACGGAACGGACGGCAACATCGAGGTCGCGGTCAATGGCCTCCAGGCCGCGGCGCAGCCCCACCGTTTCCTCGGCGTCACGGTAGAGGGGCGTTGTGCCGTGTTTCATACCCGCGGCAATCCATTCGGTCACATCATTCTTCGTGGGGGCATCCGGCCGAACTACGACTCGGTGAGCGTTGCGATCTGCGAGCAGGCGCTCGCGCGTGCCGGCCTTCCGTCCAACATCGTCATCGACTGTAGCCACGGCAACTCGCTCAAGCAGCACGACGTACAGCCCCTCGTGCTAACCGATTGCGTCAACCAGATCCGTGACGGCAATACGTCGATCGTCGGCGTCATGCTCGAAAGCAACCTGGAGGCGGGCCGGCAGAGTATTCCCGAGGATCGATCTCAGCTCGTCCGAGGCGTCTCCGTCACGGACGGGTGCATCGATTGGAAGACGACGGAGCACGCACTGAAGGAAGCCCGCTCGCAGCTCGCGGAGGCCCTGCCTTCACGACGCGCTGGCGGCGCGATCGAGTAGATCCGCTCTTCGCTCGGGAGCCGCCCCTATTCCGGCGTGTAGATATCGTGGAGGCGTCTCATCAGCTCGTGCGGCTCGAAGCCCGCGGGAGGCGAAGCCGGGCGGTCCACCGCGGTCCGTAGCTCGCGGGCGAGCGCGTTGACGTCGCCCCATTTCGTGAGGGGGCCGGGGTGCCATTCCCCAATACCACCGCTCTGCCAGGCGACGACCGGCGTTCCCATCACGAGAGACTCGAGGCCGACGATGCCAAAGGGTTCCTGCCAACGCGAGGGCATGAGCACCGCCGAGGCTCGACGATAGAGACTGGAGAGCTCGGCTCGACCCACCCATCCGAGAAGCGCGACACCCGGGCGTACGAGACTATCTCGCAACGGTCCAGTTCCCGCGACGACGAGCGGCAAATCGACACCCGAACGTTCCCACGCGGTGATAGCCTCGACGACCCCTTTGGATTCCACCAACCGTCCGACGAAGAGCACCGAGGGCGAGCCGTTCGACGTCGCGTCGAGGTCGAGCCCGTGCACAAACGGAGGTACGACCGCGATTCGGTCGTCTTCGATGCCGACCGCGACGAGCTCGCGTTTCATATAGCGGGACAGGACGACGACGCGGAATCTTTTCGTGGCCTCCAGGCGTTCGTTCGTCAACGCTTCGATCTCCTGGCCGTAGGCTTCGTCCGTGAAGCACTTTTTGCAGAGCTCGGCGCTCATCCGCTCGGAGCACATTTCGCCATCAAGGGTCCACTTCCCTTGCCCGGGACAGAACGCGCGGTGGTCCTGCACCGTCATGACGCGCACTGGCTCGTCATAGTCGCCAAGAGCCTCCAATACCGCGGGGTTCATCACGTTGTGAACGTGAACGACGTCCGGCCGGAAGTGCTCCATCAGGGACGACACGTCCACAGGCTCGCGTGTACGGGCGTCGAGTCCCGGAACGAGGCTGCGGGGCAGCTCTACATTTCCATCATCACGGCCGACCGCGAGCTCGACGTCGTGCTCGCGCCGCTGGTGCTCCAGGACACCGAGTAGATGCCGGTAGGCGCCACCGCGATCGGTGAGCCGATCGGCGACGTGAAGAATTTTCATGATTTAGTGCGAGCTCGCCTTGGTAAGGCGCTCCGCGCAGACCGCCGCCCCGGGACGTCAGGAACTAGGACTCGAGAAGCTCAAGGTGTATCGGGCTCGGGCCAGATGCCGATCTCGCGATAGTAGCGGATGGCGCCCGGGTGGAACGGTGTGCCCGTCTCGCGGATGACGTTGCTTTCCGTGATTGACCGACCGGCGGCGTGCTGCGCAACGACCATCTCTCGGTTCTCGTAGATCGTCCGGGTGGCCGAATAGGCGAGCTCCTCGTTCACATCCGCTGGCACGATCAGGTGCATCGAGCCAAAGCTCAAGGTCGGAAAGTCTTCCTCATGTCCAGCATAGGTACCCGCTGGAATGACCATCGGAAAGTAGAACGGATATTGCTCGACGACGGTGTTCTTCGCCTCGTCGTCGAAGGGAATGAATCGTATGTCCTGCGAGGTCGTCGCTTGCACGAGGGACGCGGTGGGAACGGCACCACCCAGGAACGCGGCGTCCGCGGAGCCGTCAGCAAGCATGTCGACTGCCCCGGCCTGCGTATTGTAGAGAGGGGTGAAGTCGTCGTAGGACAGCCCATGCGCTGCGAGAATCGGGCGCGCGAAGAACTCCCATCCAGCGCCGGCTACGCCGACGACGACGCGCTTGCCGGCGAGATCCGACATCGCCTCGATCCCGCTCGACTCCGGCGTGATGAAGGCCATCACGTTGGGTGCCATCGTTATCAGGCCTTGCACGGGATGGGGCCGTCCCCAACTATCCGTGCCTCGCACCGCGAAGTAGGTGACCGCCGAGTTCGCAAGCGCTAGCTCGATCTCACCGCTGTCGAGCCGCCGAATGTTCTCGAGGGAGCCCTTCGTCGCTTCCGCTGTGACCTCCCACTGCCCGTCTCCGGCGTGGTCCTGAAGCACTTTCGCGAGAGCGCCACCCACGACGAAGAAGGCTCCTCCGGGAGGCGCGGATCCAATACTGAGAAATCGGCTCTCGCCCCCCGAGCCGCCGTTGTCCTGACCGCAGCCGGCAAGCGCCATCGCACACACGAGAAGTAACGCGGAAACACTGTTTCGATTCCAGGTGCATTTCATCATGGGAGAGGTACTTGTAGGATCGATCGCAGCAAAGATCAAGGGGAATCCCGCCTGGGGGCCCACCGCGGGCGCAAAGAAGTGTAAAATCACGCCATGCCGACACTCGCCCTACTGACACTTCTGAGCGGCGAGGTTGTCGTGGCTTCCGAGACCTCGTTCACGGTCAGGAACACGTTTCAAGTCTCCGCTAAGGCAGAGAAGGTTTTCGAGGCACTGGTCGACGACGTCGACCAGTGGTGGGACCCCGCTCACACCCGGTCCGGGGAGTCCAAACGTCTTTCGATCGAGTCCAAAGCCGGTGGGTGTTTCTGCGAAGAGCTCGAGGATGGCGGAAGCGTTCAACACCTCGAAGTCATCTATGTCGACAAGTCGAAGCTCCTGCGCATGAAAGGAGGCCTCGGCTCCCTCCAGGAGATGGCCGTAGCCGGGGTTCTTACTTTTCTGTTCACGGATACCGGAGCGGGCACGGAGATCGCGCTCGAGTATCGCGTCTCGGGACACGGTTCGGAGGGGCTCGATAGCCTGGCGCCCGAGATCGACAGCGTTCTGAAAACGCAGCTCGCGAGGCTCGGTGCGCACGTCGAAGGACAATGAGCCACTTTTTCGCCTTTCTCTCGCGAATGAAATTCATCAAGCGCTGGGGCTTGATGCACAACACCTACGTGGAGAACGTTCAGGAGCACAGCCTCCGCGTCGCTCAGATCGCGCACGCGCTCGCCCTCGTTCGCAATCGCCGGTTCGGAGGGAACGCCGACGCGAACCGCGTCGCCGTCCTCGCGCTCTATCACGACGCCGGTGAGGTGCTGACGGGCGACCTCCCCTCCCCCATCAAGTACTTCAACCCCGACATCCGAAATGCGTATCACGCCGTCGAGTCCTCCGCCGCGGAGCGCCTCCTGACGATGGTTCCGGAGGAGCTCGTGCCCGACTACCGCGACGCTCTCCTGCCTCCCAAGTCCGATGAGGTCGAGATCGTCAAGGCGGCCGACAAGCTCTGCGCCTATCTCAAGTGCCTCGAAGAGACGGCAGCCGGCAACAAGGAGTTCTCGAAAGCGGAGCAGGCTCTGGAGAAGACGGTGCTCGAGATGGAGCTGCCCGAAGCCAAGTATTTCCTCGAGACCTTCGTGCCGAGCTTCCGCCTCACCCTCGACGAGCTGGGTTGACATGACGGAGACGACGAAGCCCCGGGGTGAGCTGTCGATTCGTACTTTGGCCATGCCCGCCGACGCGAACCCGAGCGGCGACATCTTCGGCGGATGGCTCATCTCTCAAATGGACATCGCCGCCGGCATGATGGCGAGCCAGCGCTCCCACGGCCGCGTCGCGACGGTTGCTATCGACGCGATGAGCTTCGAGCTCCCCGTCTTCGTCGGCGATATCGTCTGCGTCTATACGGAGATCCTTCGGGTCGGGCGGACGTCGATGACAATCCACGTCGAAGCCTGGGTGCTGCGGGATCGAATCGGCGAGCGCGTGAAGGTGACGGAGGGACAGTTCACATTCGTCGCCATCGACGAGAACCGAAAACCCCAATCCATTCCCGATGCTTGAGGGCAAGCTCAAGTAGGGCAAACCGCCATCAGAAGTGCCTTTCTCCTCCCAGGCCTCGAGTGCCGTGCCTCGAGTGCCATCAGTTTGGCAGATAGGGTCGGGTGAGGTTTCGGTGACCGTCTTGTGTCACGACGATATTGTCTTCGATGCGGATCCCGCCGAGGGGCGAAAGCTCGTCGATGAGCTTCCAACCAAAGGCCTCGTTGCTCTTCTCACGGAACGGCCGCAACAACATCTCGATGAAGTAGACCCCCGGCTCCATCGTGAAGACGTGGCGCTCTTCGATGGTGCGCGTATTGCGAAGGTAGGGATGCTGGCTCGGCGGTGGCGCCTCGCTACCGCGCGCATCCTTCAAGTGTCCGCCGACGTCGTGCACCTGTAGTCCGAGGTGATGGCCCAATCCGTGGGGAAAAAACGGTTGCGTGTAGCCCTTCGTGACGGCTTCCTCCGCGTCGCAGAGCAAAACGTCGTGCTCGAAAAGGAGCGCTCCGATCTTGCGGTGCGCTTCCTCGTGCAGATCGCCGTAGGGAATGCCCGGACCGACGGCCCCGCAAAGCTCTTGCTGAAGGGTCTCCAACCCGTCTCGAAGTGCGACGAAACGTCGGTCGCACCCTCGAGCGGTCCGCGTTCGTGTGATATCGGAGGCGTAACCCCGCACCTGACCGGCGGCGTCGATCAGCAGGACTTTCCCGCCGCGAAGGCTCCGCTTCGTCTCGTAGTGGAGGAAAGCCGCCTTCTCATCGAGGGCGATGATGGTCGGATAGGGCAGCTCCGCGTCCGTGACCCCCATCGCCCGTACGAAAGCGTAGTGGATCTCGAGCTCGGAGCCCCCGGCGTCGAAGACTTCCCCTGCAGCAATGTGTCCCTTGGCGCCGAGCGCGCTCGCCTCGTCGAGGCACTTCAGCTCGTAGTCGGTCTTATACGCGCGGTCCCAGTCCAGATGGGCCACGAGCTTCGCGGAGTTCACTACGAGTCCCGCGGCATCGGCGCGGGCCGTCTCGTTGCCCACGTAGGCGGCGCCCTTCATCGAGCCGAGGGTGTCCCAAACTGCGTCGAGGGTTCTAGCCTCCTCGAGATCGAGCTCCGATAGCCAGAAAGGCTCGTCCAGCGGGATGGGCTCGTACCAATAGTCCTCGGGAGCGTAGCGCACTAGACGAGGCCTCTCTCCCGGCTTCAGTACTAGTAGATGATGGGGCCCTTCGATCGGACACCAATGGGCGAAATGACCCACGGGATGGAACGGCGCGTCCTGGTCGTCGGCAAAGTACGTATGCGGCTCACCGCTGGACAGGATCAGGGCGTCGTAGCCCGTCGCCGCGAGCGCCGTTTCGAGCTTTCGGCGTCGCTCAACGACATGGTCTCGGTATAAATCGGAAAGGCTCATGAGCGCCATTGTGCCAAAGCCACCCCCAAAGCGAAACCCGAGAGGCAGAAGTCAAGTTGTTAAGGACTGACCCCAGCATGGGCTATGATTGGGACAGCATGCTGGCCGCTTGGCTCTCCGTTTGGTCCACGCTGGTTGCGTGTTCCGTTGTACCCCCGGCAAAGGTCCCCGTATATACCTACCGGGTGAGACACGTCTACCCTCACGACCCGTCCGCCTTCACTCAGGGCTTGGTCTATCGAGACGGATTCCTCTACGAAGGGACGGGGCTTCGTGGCCGCTCGAGCCTCCGCCGGGTCGAGCTCGAGACGGGGCAGGTGCTCAAGCGGCGCACGCTCCTGCCCATGTTCTTCGGCGAGGGCATCGCCGTCTCGAACGATCGCATCTACCAGCTCACGTGGACGTCGGGAGTCGGCTTTGTCTACGACCGCGCCACAATGAACCTTCTGCGCGAGTTCCGTTTCGGCATCGAAGGCTGGGGAATGACCCATGACGGCACGCGCCTCATCGTCAGCGACGGGTCGGCCCAGCTCTACTTCTGGGATCCGGAGACACTTCAAGAGACGGGCCAGCTCACGGTGCGTGACGACGGGAGTCCCCTCGAAAACCTCAACGAGCTCGAGTTCATCGAAGGAGAGATCTACGCCAACATCTGGCAGCAAGATCGCATCGCCCGAATCTCTCCCGAAACGGGCAAAGTGCTCTCCTGGATCGACCTCACCGGTCTTCTCCCCTACCACGAGCAACACGGCCGGGAGGACGTATTGAACGGCATCGCTTACGACGAGGAGACGGGGCGGTTGTTCGTCACCGGCAAATTCTGGCCCAAGCTCTTCGAGATCGAAATCGTCCCTCCGGAATCGAATTGACCTCACCGAAACTGTCGCGTCCCGCCCGATGGGCCGTCGCCTTCTGCATCGCGACTTTCTTCGCCACCATGTGGCCGATCTATCCGTTGTTCTCGGACATCCATCCGATCGTCCTCGGCATGCCACTGTCGCTGTTCTATCTCGTTCTCGTCATCGCTGCCGTCTTCTCCGTGATGCTCGCGCTATTCCTCTGGGAAGCGCGTAACGACAAGCTCGAGTAGCAAGCAGGGTGCTGAAAAATCATCTGCACCCTGCGCGAGCGGTTACCAATACATCTGCCGCGAGCCCGGCCCGGGTGGGCCGGCCGTTCCCCCGAGCGAAGAGCGAGGGGAGCGAACGAGCCGAAGAGGCGAGTGGGCACTGAAGAATGCCGAGCTGGGTCGTCGTTTTTCTGGTGACGATTGGCTACCTGGCTCTCTCCCTCGTCATCGGCCTCGTTTCCGGCAGGAGAGCCTCTTCGAGCACCGAAGGCTACGTGGCGGGCGACCGCAACCTCGGATTCGTCGTGCTCTACTTCATCATGGGTGCTTCGGTCTATAGCGCCTTCGCGTTTCTCGGCGGCCCCGGCTGGGCCTACTCCAGGGGAGCGGCGTCGTTCTATATCATCGCTTACGGAATCGTCGGCCTTCTGCCCTGGTACTTCCTCGGACCCCGCATCGCCCGTTTGGGACGCGCACGGGGATACGTTACGCAGGCGCAGCTCTTCGCGGATCGCTATCAAAGTTCGTTCATCTCCGGAACGCTCGCCATCATCAGCTTCGTCGCCTTCGTCCCCTATCTCGTTTTACAGATGCAGGGTGCCGGTTACGTCTTCTCGGTCGTGACCGAGGGACGCATCCCCGTTTGGGGCGGAGCGCTGATCGCTTATGGCGTCGTCCTCGTCTACGTGTTCAAGAGCGGCGTGATGGGCGTCGCTTGGACCAATACCTTTCAAGGCATTCTCATGCTGGGTCTAGCCTGGGCGCTCGGGCTCTATCTCCCCTACAAGCTTCATGGCGGCGTCGGTCCCATGTTCGAGGAGCTCGCGCGCACCTCTCCCGATCTGCTCCGGGCCCCCGGCCTCGACGCCCTCGGCAATCGATGGACGTGGGGCGGCTTTTCGAGCTCCGTCGCCACCTCCGTTCTGGGCTTCAGCATGTGGCCGCACTACTTTATGAAGATCTATACCGCGCGCGACGTCCGAACCCTCAAAAAGACCATCGTCTTCTATCCGACGTTTCAGCTCTTCCTCATTCCGATCCTGTTCATCGGGTTCGCCGGCGTCACCGCCTTTCCAAACGTTGGGCCACCGGACACCATTCTGCCCACCATCGTCACCTCGATGGGACTTCCCTCCCTCGTCGTCGGTTTGTTCTGTGCCGGCGCGCTCGCGGCCTCGATGTCCTCTGGAGACGCCATCCTCCACGCGGCCGCTTCGGTGCTGGTCAAAGACTTGTACGGAGTGATCCGAAAGACCGAGCCCGACGGAAACAGCGAGACGCGCCTTATCCAGTGGCTTACCGTCGCGATTGGAGCTCTCGCTTATTACTTCGCCGTGCTCTCGGACTACCCCCTGGTCTACCTCCTGCTCCTGTCCTACGGCTTCATCGCTCAACTCTTTCCCACCCTCATCGCCTTGTTCTACTGGCGGCGCTCGACGCCCGCCGGTGTGATCGCCGGGCTCCTCACGGGGTGCGCCGTGGCGTTGATCTGGAATCTCGTACCTTCCCTGCAATGGTTAGATATTCATCCCGGGATCTGGGGCGTCGCCGCGCACGTCGTCGCGCTCGTGACCGTATCGCTTTTCACTTCCCCCATGGAGCCCGCCCACGTGCGGAAGTTCGTCGAGGCCTAGCAGGGAACGGCGACCCATCGCGCTTCGCGCGGCACCCTCACCCGCTGCATATTCCCTCTCCCGATGGCGGAGAGGGTTAGGGTTCCGTTGCGGTGGTAGAGTCTATTCGTAGAATGCGAGCAAAGGGGTTATGCATCATCGCCCAGGTCGCCGCCCTCCTCTGCTGCGGAGACGGCCTCAGCAAGCTGGACGGGAAGCTCCTTCGAAGCGCCCAGGACGGCGACGTGGAGGAGATCCGCTCCCTTCTCGAGCAGGGCGCGAATGTCGATGCGTCGGAGCTCGGCCGCACGTCGCTGTGGATTGCCGCGACCAACGGACACGCCGATTCGGTGGCCGCCCTTCTCGAAGCGGGCGCCAACCCCAATACGGCCTATCTCGCCGAGACGGCGCTCATGGCGGCGACTATCAAAGGCCACGCCAACGTGGTCCGAACCCTCGCCACCGCGGGAGCGGAGCTCGACACCCAACGCATCGGGATGACGGCGGTCATGTTCGCGATCTACCACGGCCACACCCAGGTAGCGCTGGACCTCATCGGTGCGGGCGCCAATGTCAACGCGCGCGCCGAGCAGGGTACGACCGCGCTCCACCTTGCCGCCGTCTACGGCCACATGGATGTCCTCAACGCGCTGCTCGCGGCCGGCGCCGAGATCGATGTTAGAGAGCCTGAGGGCTCGACCGCGCTCATGTTCGCGGCTTCCGAAGGGCGTGCGGACATCGTGAGCCGACTCCTCGAGGCAGGTGCCGAGGTGAACGCCCGCACTGCCTCGGGCAAGACGGCCTTGACGCACGCCAAGGAAAAGGACCGCAAAGCCGCCGCCGAGACGCTCGTTTCCGCGGGCGGTGTCGAGTAGTTCCTAGTTTTGCGAGGCCTCGCGCGTGGCGCGGAACTCGCTCGTCTCGCTCCAGGCGGGCCAGGATTCACCCTCTGCTAGCGTGCGGCCCGTTTCGTAGAAGAGCTCGAGATCCTGCACCATGCCGGAAAGCTCGTACCAGTCTTTCACCTCGTCCGAAGGCTTGTGGTAGTCCTCCGCGGTATAGCGGTCGCGCTGCTCTTGACCCCAGCCTTCGGGACGACCCTCGAAGTCCACTCCAACATCGGCATAGAAGGCGGGGATACCGACCTTGGCGAGCTCGAAGTGATCGGAGCGGTAGTAGAAGCCCTTTTCCGGCTCGGGGTCCGGCGTCATGACGCGCCCCTGCCTCGTGGCGATCTCGCCGGCGAGCCCGTCGAGCTCAGACTGTCCCATCCCGACGATCGTCATGTCCCTGGTACGACCCCAGATGTTGAGACCGTCCATGTTGATCGCGGCGACGGTCTTTGGACGTGGATACAGCGGGTGCTCGGCGTAGTAGCGCGAGCCGAGGAGGCCTTGTTCCTCGGCGGTCGTCGCGAGGAACACGACGCTTCGCCGCAACCTCGGATCGAGCTCGCTGAAAGCCCGCGCAAGCTCCAGAAGGCCCGCGACTCCCGTCGCATTGTCATAGGCCCCATTGAAGATGGGATCCTCTTCGCCACCGCTCGACGTCCCGAGATGGTCCCAGTGCGCAACGTACAAGATCGCCTCGTCGGGCGCCTCGGAGCCTTCGACCCGCGCAAGGACATTCGCGGAGTCCACGTTGCGTAGCTTGTTCTGGATGGTCGCGCGAACACCGAGGCCGATCGGAAGGGGGGTGAAGTCCCGCCCCGTTGCCGATTGCTTCAAGTCATCGAAGTCGAGACCAGCGCGCTCAAGAAAGCCCCGCGTCGCAGGTTCCGAGAACCAACCCTCGACCGCGACGCGTTCCATGTTCTTGTCCTCGGTCTCAAGGTCGAACTGCTCCCCGCTCCAGCTTCCGGTTACGACTTCCCACGGGTAGCCCGCCGGGACAGTCTCGTGAACGATAAAGGCTCCCGCCGCGCCTTTCTCCGCCGCGATCTCGAACTTGTAAGTCCAGCGGCCGTAGTACGTCATCGCGTCGCCGCCAAAGATGTCCTCGCCGGGTGGGTCGTTGACGAGCATCAGGAGGACCTTTCCCCGAACGTCGACATCCTTGTAGTCGTCCCATCCGTACTCCGGCGCGACGACCCCGTAGCCCACGAAGACGAGCTCACCTGCGGCCGAGGCCTCCTCGACGACACGCTTGGTCCAGGCGATGTAGCCGAGGCCGGACGCCAACTCCTCGTTGCCACCGCGTCCCCGGAGAAACAACCGGCTCTGGTCTGTGGCCGTGATACCGACGAGAGGGACTTTCTGCACGTAGGTTCCATCGGGATTTCCGGGAGCGAGTCCGAGACTCTCGAAGGCCTCGGTCAGATAGGCGACCGTCTTTTCCTCGCCCTCGCTTCCGGGAGCCCGCCCGCCGAATTCATCCGACGACAGCGTTCGGATGTGCGCCATGAGGCGATCGGCACGGACGTCCGGCCCCCTGCCTCCCATGAGCCCGCACCCCGCTATGGCGGAAAGCGCTGCCAGCGAAACCAAATGCCTTAATATCACTTCGGACCTCCTGACGCTCGGTATGGTAGCCCAGCTCCGCTTTTAAAATGAACGCAAGTTTACACGAGGTTTCGCCTCCATAGCAGCGCCCAAGAATACCCCTTCCATCCAAAACGGAGGTTGTTCTCTCCCAGTCGAACGGGCTAAGCTCACGATGGAGGTAGCCCATGTGCAAAGTCGCGATTCTGCTCTTATTGAGTCTGACCGCCTGTGGCGCCGACGCGACACGGCAGGCGAGTGACGGTGCGGCCGGTTCTGACGTAGCTGCGGAAGCGACGCGAATCGAGGCAAGCGAGATTGAAGAGCTCTTGCGTGACGGGGATTTGTTCTTCCTGGACGTGAGAGAACCCGAAGAGATCGCTGATCTCGGCACCATCGAGGGCTACGTCAATATACCGGTGGACCAGGTGGCGGATCGTCTCGACGAGCTGCCGCGCGATAAACGGATTCTCACCGCTTGAAACGGCGGCGGTCGAGCCGCGCGTGCCGCGGCCCTGTTGCAAGAGAACGGCTTCGAAGCGATCGGCTTTTGCGGGCTCAGAGACTACGAGGGAGAGAAGATTTACCCCAAATAGCGCGCGTAGGAACCCTTGGAGGCCGTGGCCCGAAAGAGTCGGTGAGCGTGCTCGGGATCGTTGTTCTTCTACTCATCCCAACTGCGGCTCAGGCTGCGCCTCGGGGGTCCATTGCTCTCCGCGTTCTGCGCGGCGGCGAGCGAGTGAGCGGCGTCTCGGTGAGCCTTGAAGCGGAAACGACCGCGCGAAACGCGCGACGCGAGACCGATTCCAACGGTCAAGTTCACTTCAAAGATCTCGAGGTCGGAAACTACGTCGTCTCGGTCGGAACGTTTGAGCAGGAGATTTCGGTTGCGGCCGAGCTCGTCGCCCTCCAGTTGGACCTGAACGTTTCGTTTCTCCATGCCGGGCGCTTCGGTCGCACCGATCTCCACCACCAGACCCTCTCGCAACTTCCGCACGCAGGTACGACGAGCTCTGTACTCGAGACGCTGGAGCCCTTCGCGATTACCAATCGGATCGACGTCGCCGGAGTCGAGAGCGCCACCGATCCTCTTTGGAGCGTCCGGGGCAGCTCCTGGACGCAGAATCGAGTACTTCTCGACGGCCTTGACATCACCGCCCCCGCGGGAGGAGCGCCTCTCCTCTTCCCCGACGTAAGATTCTTCGAGGAGATCTCGCTTCTGACGAGCGCCGCGCCTCCGGAGTCCGCCGGCCCCGGTGCCGAGCTCCAACTCGTTACGAGAGCCGGAGCTCCTTCTCTCAGAGGAGCTCTACGGCTCCGTTACACGGGAACCGCGCTCCAGTCGGAGAACCTGAGCGACGATATCGTGGCGCTGGGCGTCGAGCCGCGCGAGATGCTGCGATTCGGGAGCGCCGGGCTCGAGCTCGGCGCGCCGCGTTTCTACACTTCCTTGAACGGCTTCGATCTCTCGACTCGGATTCCGAAATTCGAAGCGGAAGAGAGGTTCTATCTGCGGAGCTTCACGGGGAAGCTGACCGGAGAGCGAACGTCGTTTCTTGGAATCCTCCAACACCTGGGCCGACCGACGCTCGGCGCGCGCCCAGGCTTCGCCACGAACGCGACCGTCGACGCGAGGGAAAGCTTCCAGCTCGCTCAGGCTTCCGTTCGTACGACGCCACTCACTCTCCGCCTCGGCTTCGCCCGCGGCAACCTGGAGTCGTCGTTCTCGGGAGAAGGCTCTCCGATTCGGGATCTTGCGACGGGAGAGGTTTCCGGAGCGCCACCCATCGTCGCCGACCACGAACGGACGCGTTGGTCGGCGGTTGGCCGGGGAGATTGGGCCTTCTCGAGGCATCTCCTGCGTGCGGGCTTCGAGGTTTCCCACGCCACCGAGATTGCGGTCGAGCGCGTTCCGGGTCGGCTCGGGCGCCTTACCGCCGACGGCGCCGCTCACGCCGTTTCGTTGTTCTCGACCGACGTCGCGAGACGGGTCGGGTTGAGTCGCATCGCGCTCAACGCTCAGGATGCCTTCTTCTTTGATTTTCTCGGACGAGCCTGGCGCCTCTCCCCCGGTTTGAGGCTGGACGTCTCCCGCGCGAGCCCGATTCGTTGGACGAGCCTCTCCGGGTCCGTCCGGGGTGGCGCGCAGTTCGTACCCTCCACCGAGATTCACTTCTCCGCGGGCGTGTACCCGCACGCGCTGTCAACGGGCCCGCATGCTGCGGACGAGGCGCTCTCCTGGGTCCGCCGGCGATGGATGGACGAGAACCAGGACGGCGAGGCCACCCCGGACGAGATCGGAGCCGTTCTACGGCGAGGTGGTGGCGACTTCACCTCGATCGCGAAAGACCTGCCGCGGCCCGTGACCTACGAGCTCACGGTCGGAATCGAGAAGCATTTCCGGCGAGGGTTCCTCCGATTCAGCGGATACCAGCGATGGGAGAAACGTCTTCTCCAGACGGTCAACGTCGGCATCGACCGAGAAAGCTATCGGACGTTCCTGTTCCATGACGTCGGCCTCGATGGGGTGCTCGGCTCCGCTGACGATACGGAGATCCCTGTTTTCGACCAGACGGCCCAGTTCGGCGAGGACGCCTTTCTCCTCACGCATCCGGAAGGACTCGAGAGCTCGTCGCAGGGCGTCGATCTTTTGCTTGGATTCGACCACGGTCGTTTTTCCTGGCGGCTATCAGGGCGAGCGTACCGGGACGTAGGGAGCGGAAACCCCGGCAACGAGGCGACTCTGAACGACACCGGCGTATTCGGCGATCTCTTCGACGACCCGAACACGACGACCCATGCCGAGGGAAGGCTGTTCTTCGACCGGGCTTTCACTGGAAAGTTCACCCTCACCGCGCAAGGTCCCGGTAACGTTCGAGTCGGGACCGCCATCCGTTACTGGGACGGGCAACCCTTCGCCCGGCATCTCTTCTTTCCCGAGCTCGGCCAGGGCTTCGTCGTCGTTCAGGCCTTTCCCCGGGGTCGGGCCCGTTACACCTTCAACATGACGGTGGACGTCCGCGTGGAGCGCGAGTTTGTCTTCGGACGGACCCACGTCGGATTCGCCCTGGATGCGTTCAACCTGTTCAACCAGACGCTCGAGACCGGCGAGGTCGTGCGGAGCGGTATGAGCTTTCGCGACCCCACCTTCGTGCAGCCGGCGCGAACGATCGTGTTAGAGGCCCGAGTTGGCTTCTAGATTTTTCACCACGAGCGGCCAGACAAGGGGCGACGAGCCTTGGTCCTCGAACCACGTGACGTGTTCGTCGACGAGATCGAGCTTGAGCTCGTAGGTACCCGCGTTTTTGGGCGCCCAGACGCTGACCGCCATATTCAACGTTTCACCCGCGTGTACGGTCCGGTCGGACTGGCCGTGGCGATCGTAGTCGAGCCAGTCTCCATCGCCTTCGCGAATCTGCACCCCGAGCTTGACCCCACGCTCCACGTCGCTCGAGAAGACCCAGGGTCCCGGGCTCGTGTTCGTGATGAGGAGGCGAAGGTCGAGCCGCTCGCCGGCGGCGACCTCAGAGGGTAGCGTCTCGCTCTCCAATCGGGCGCTGTACACGTAGGGAACGTAGATCTCCTGCGCCCAGCGTTCGAGCGTGTCGAACCGGTCATTTGTCCTCGACTCACGCAAGTGGGCTTCGTACTGATCGAAGATGCGCCCGATCTCCGCCGCGGGACCGAAGGGAAGGTGTCCGTACCAAACGCTCAGCTCGCGGCGCGCTTCGCCGAACGTGGTGCCTCCGAGTGCCATCTTCGCCACGACACTCGCGAAACCGGTCCGATCGGCGCCCGCACGGCAATGAATCAGAATCGGCTCTGGGAGGGTCTCGAGAGACTCCATGAGGCTCACCACCGCGGGGCGCGGCGGTTGGCGCTCGGGAACGAGATCGAGATCGTGCAGGATGACGTCGTGACGGCGGGCTACGGCGGCTTCCGCTCGATACCACTCCCTGTCTTCTTCATCGCCCCGGAGGTTGATGATGGCGCGAAGGCCGTGTCGTTGGATGCGCTCCTCGAGCTCGTCCGGATCAAGCTGGCCGCTGCGGTAGACGCGATCGGAAACAACCGTCCGGAAGTTCGAGCCTAGAAGCGCCGGCCCGAAGGTCAAAAACCCCAACGCCAGGACCGCCAGGAGCAGGAGTGACAGGGCCTTCGCGAAGCTCATCGTTCAGTGTCCAACCCTATATTAATCGCTCGCTACATCGAACGACTAAGTCGACGTAAGTCACCGCGCGAGCGCTTCGCCGAGTCGGCTCAACAGGGACGCTCCGTCTCCCTGGTACGACGTTCCGTGCATGCAGGCGAGGAGCTCGGGCTTCGTTGCCGCGAGTTTCTCGGTGAGGGCCTGGGGATCGCGAAGATCCGCGAAGTAGGGGAAGGATTCGCGCATCGCTTCGCTCGGCCCCCAGATGGAGGCGTCCGAGGTCGTCAGCGCCGGCACCTCGTTGCCGGGTTGAGTGAAGAGATCGCCGCACAGCAAAGTCCCGCTGTACTCGTCGAAGAAGTAGCCACATTCCATCCCGTGTGGAAGATGGGGCGTCGAAAGCCACGTGAGCTGATGTCGGCCCAAGCTCACCGTCTCGCCGTCGGGGAGGGTGCGGGGGGGCCGATCGGCGAGGTCGGAAATGGAGACCATCGCGGCGAGCTCGCTGCAGAGCGGCTGGGAGTCCGGCGCCGCGCGCAGCCAGTCGTTCAGAGAACCGCACTCGTCCGCCTCCACGTGAGAAAAAGCGATGAAACGCAGACGCTCGAGTGGCAGTACACGCTCGACCGCGGCACGGACGAGGGGGAAGAGCCGGCGCGGGCCGGTGTGAAAGAGGAGGGGCTCTTCGTCGACCAGCAGAAACTGATTGAAGGTAAATCCTCCTGGCATAACCTCGGCAGGAATCGGAGTACTGATTCGATAGAGGTCCTCCGCGATCTGATCGACCTGCGTGCCAGACTCGGTCTCGGTAGCGCTCATTGGATTTGTCATTGCGTTTCTCCTCATTCCACACGTGTCGGAACCGCCCCGAGCGTTACGCTTCAAAGATTCACTTTCTTGATACCATCGTGCCGTGAGATCCCCGGCCGAGCCCTCCGCTCTGACGGATGCGGCGGTCGCGCGCCGGGTCGCCGCCGGGGACACGGACGCCGCCGCGAGCGAAGCCGAGCTTTGTCAGCGCTTTGTGAACCGAGCTCGGCTTTACGGGCTCAAACATTTGCGGTTCGATGTAACGGCAGCGGAAGATCTGGCACAGCAAGTCATGGTGGTTCTGCTCCAGGCCCTTCGCGCGGGGCGGGTGGAGGATCTCGACCGGATCGACCGTTTCATGCTCGGTACCTGCCGCAACGTGGCCCACTCCATGCGACGCCGAGAGAAACGGGCCGTGGAAACAGAGCGGCGTTTGTCCGCGGAGCACGGGCAGGCCGTCACGCCGCCGTGGGAGATGGTCGTCACCCGGCGGGTGGAGGAGTGCCTTGCAAAGCTTGGGCCGCGGGAATCGCGCCTGCTAATGCTCCTTTTCCAGGAGGGGGCTACGGCCGCCGAGGCGGCCAAGACCCTGGGCACGACCCCGGGAAACATCCGCGTAGTCCACCACCGCGCGATCTCGCGTCTGAGAGAATGCGTGAAACGGCCCTCGGAGAAGGTAAGAGCGTGAGCGTGGCCGCGAGCTGTCGTGCGCCGCTTTCGAGCGAAGAGATCCTCGACTATCTGTCCGATGCGCTCGGCGAAAGCGACGAAGAAAGGGTGGAGTCGCACCTCTTCCGCTGCGCCGACTGTTCCTCGGAAGCGGAGTGGCTCGCCGGCCTCGTAGCCTCGGTCGCCGTCGCCGTCCCACCCGTTCTCGCCCCGTCCCGGCTCGCCGCTCTCGAACGAGAGGGACGAATCGGAGCGATTAACCCGATGAGTCCGGGACAGACCGCCAAGGTCTCCTATCCAGAATCCGGACGATTGCTCCTGCACCGCCTTGGGGGCGCCGATTTATCCGGCGCGCGGCGCATCGACCTCGACCTGTCCACATCGTCGGGGGAGACGTTCTGGCACTTGGAAGACGTCCCCTTCGATCCCGCGCGGGGCGAAGTCCTCGTGGCCTGCCAGCGGCACTTCGCCGACCTCTTCCCCCCCGACATCGTGTTCCGCGTCGAAGTCGTGTCGGGTGACGGGCACCAAGAGGTCGCGCGCTATACCGTCCACCACCAGCTCGCCTGAAACCCCAGGCGAACTTCCCCATCTCGTTCGGAACGACTACACTAAATACACTCAGAAATACCATAACAACGTTGGCTTTTATTATTAAATGAGCTACAGTTAACCAAAATATAGTTGAAATACAGTGGAAGGAGGTCCTGTGGAGACCACGAAATTGCGCGATTTCCTCGAAATACCCTACGACCAGCTTGAGGAGATGAACCTCGAGGCGAAAGCCGCGCGCGAGCAGCGCGTCCCCATCGAGGAGGCGCAGGAGCAACGCCTCAAGTACCTGACCGACGAAAAGCGGATCAAGGCGGTGACGGTCTGTTTCACCGATCTCGAAGGCCGTCTGCACATGCTCGACTACGACAAGAAGTACCTCATCCGCTTCGCCGACAACCTCACGTTCGACGGATCGTCGGTCCGCGGCTTCTCGGAGCAGGCGGAGTCAGACCTGCGCCTGAAGATCGACTGGCGCGCGTTCTATTGGCTTCCCTCGGGCATCTTCGGCCCCGGCAAAATCCTCACCTTCGCCAGCGTTCTCGAGCGAGACGGCTCGCACTATCACTCCGACCTGCGCGCGCGCCTCCAAAGCTACACCGATACGGTCCACGCGAAGGACGGCACGACGGCGCACGTCTCGAACGAGATCGAAGGCTTCGTCTTCAGGGGCCGCGATGCCGAGCGCAGCTACTACGACAGGCGCAAGTTCGAGTTCATCTCGACCGGCGGCTACTACCACTCGCTTCCCGGCGACGAGCTCCGGCAGTTCATGGATTCCGCCGCCGAGGTGCAACGGGCCATGGGCTTCGCCAACGAAAAAGACCACCCCGAAGTGGCGCCGTCTCAATTCGAGATGAACTACAGCTTCACCGAGGCGCTCATCGCCGCCGATCAAGTGCAGCTCTACAAACTGCTTTGCCGCCAGGTGGCACAGCGTTACGAGATGTCGGCGTGTTTCCTGCCGAAACCCGTCACCGGTGTGAACGGAAACGGCATGCACACGAACCTGTCACTCTCCCGCAACGGCAAGAACCTCTTCTACGACCCTAACGGCGAGGACAAGCTGTCGAAGCTCGGCTGGGAGGTCATCGATCGTATTCTGAACAGCGGGCAGGAGATCTGCCTGGTGTTGAACGCGAGCGTCAACGCCTACCGCAGGCTCGATCCGCACTTCGAGGCGCCGAACCAGATCAGGGCCTCCGCAATCAACCGCGGTGCGATGGTGCGGATTCCGCTGGGCAACGAGCGCTCGGCCCGGATCGAGGTTCGCTCGATCGCGCCCGACGCCAATCCGTATATGGCGATCTATACGCTACTGCGCACCGGCCTCGAGGGACCTTCCTCCCCGCCGGACGATCCCGAAAAGCGAAGCCGCACGCGCTTTCTGCCCGACAACATCCACGACTCCATCAGGCTATTCAAAGCAAGCCAGTTCGTCGCCGAGATCCTAGGGGAAGACGCGCACCGCAAGTTCGCCGAAGTGAAGCAGGCGAGCGCCGATCGCTGTCCGAAGGAGCTCGGGACGCTCATCAAGGGGGCGGAAGTGCAGTTCCATCACGAAGTGACGAACCAGTTTCTGTGGAGCCGCTTCTAGCCGTTGCTCGTCTCGAAGAAAGCCCGAAAAGGAAGCGCGAACGAACTCCAGGACGGGATTACAACTCGGCTGAGAGCTTTGTCCAGGCGGGGGTCGACCGTACCCTCGCATGGTCGACGGGAAGCGTTTCCTGATGATCAAAGAAGGTGGCCCGGGGCGACGAGAACGACCGCACGCAACTGATCCCCGTCCAGAACTTGGACCGATGAGCTGAAACGGCTCGTTCCCAATCGCCATCGGCCTCTCGGCAAGAAGACGATGGTCAGCTACCTTCAGAATCAGGACTCTGTTTCGCCCTGTGACCTGTGACCGCGAGGTAGATGGGGTAGCTCGCCGCGATGAGGACGAGCGCATAGGCACTATGCCTCGGATCGCTGAGAACGCTTCCCACCAGAAACGCCACCGATCCGACGAGAGCGATGAGCGGCGGCCACGGGTAGCCCCAGACGCGAAAAGGCCTCGAGAGCTCCGGCTCCCGCTTTCGGAGAATGAAAAGCGCGAGGAACCCGGAGATGTAGACGGCGACGAAAAAGAGGGTCTACGCGGATTCGTGTGGGTTGAAGACGGCATTTCTGGGTAATGGCGGAAGGAATGCCGCCACGATCTTCAGCTTGAGATATTCCTCGTCGCGATAGCCGTAGGCGCGTCGTTGCAGAACACGGATTTTGTTGTTGACCCCTTCAACTAGGAGGCGCAGACGTTCCATCTCGGCCACCGCCTTGTCCGGCACAGCTTGCCCACATGCGTCGCAAAACGCTAGGTGTAGCGCGAGTTGTTCGCCAGCCAGTCCAGGTGTTCTACATGCAAACCGCCGCACCCAGGACAGTTGACGCGCCAACGCTCGTATTCAAGATAGATCCGCCAGCCTGCCAACGACAGGTCGCGGACCCGGCACACTTGCTTGTCATAGCGCCCCCGGCACCGTTGCCCACAGTAAGAGCACACAGCTGTTTTTTTCGCCTCTTGAGCTGGATGACGCGGGCGTATCGGTCACCGAATAGACCCTTCAATCCGGCACACCACGAAACCTGGCAGCGCAAACAGCGAGCGGATCGACTGGGAATTTTTCACTCGGTTAGCCTATCCTAAAAATGGACCACTTTTCAGCACCTGATGAAGTACTCGATACCTTTTCCACACAATGAGTTGCACTGTTTTTCCGTCAGGACTTACCCACACGAATCCGCGTAGACCCGAAAAAGAAGGAAGCGATCGCGATCAGAGTCTCGAACGTGCCGCTGGCGACGAGGGCGATCCCGGAACCCGTTGTCAGCACCATGGCTGGCAGCGGCGTACCGCGCGGATTCACTTCGGACGCTTTGGAGAAGAACAAGCCGTCACGGCTCATCGCGAACAGGATGCGGGTCGCCAGAAGGAGCACGGCGTTGATGACGCTCAGAAGCGATATGAGGGAGAGGGCCGTGATGATACGGCCACCGCCCCCTCCGAAAATCTTCTGAGCCGCATCGGCGGCCGGCAGGATCGAGCCCGAGAGCTGCGAAAGCGGCAGCGTATAGAGGAGCGCGAGGTTCACCAGCACGTAGATCCCGATGATGCACAGAACACCGCCGATCGCCGACTTGGGAAGGTTTCGTGCGGGATCCTTATCTTCCTCGGTGAAGTAGATGGCGCTGTACCAGCCGTCGTAGGTCACGATGACCGACTGAAGAGCCACCACGATCGCGGCGACGAGGGCGATGAGGCCTCCTGAAATCCGGGGTGCGGTCGCGAGTGACGGCGCGGCGTCCGAACGACCGTAGACGAAGCACACCACGACGAAGCCGATCAGCACGACGCCCTTGACCAAGCTCGTCAGATCCTGCGTCCAGCTACTCGACCGCAGACCCAGCCAGTGCAGGGCGGCGAAGAGAACGAGCGTCCCAATGGCGACGGAGCGGACCCCTCCGGGGATGGCGGGAAAAAGCGCCAGGGAGAACTCCCCTATCCCCGTCGCCAAAAAGGCGAGCGCCGAGCTCTGGGCGATCCAGTCGATCCAGCCGACCGTAAAACCGCCGTAGTTTCCGAAAGCCCGGCGGGCATAGACGTACCAGCCACCCGCACTCGGAAGCATCGTCCCGAGCTCGACCACGGAGATCGTGCCCAGAAGAGCATAGATACCGCCCAGGACCCAAATAATAATGATGGCCCAGACGTTCGGTATCTGCGCGGCCACGAGCCCCGGTGTCCGCAGGATACCGACGCCTACCGTGCCACCCACGGTTACGGCAATCCCGAACCCGACCCCGAGGATCCGGAGCAAATCCGTCTGTTGCTCTTCCTGTCTGGTCAAAGCGCGCCTATTGTACTGGTGCCCGCCCTGGGTAGACCATCCCGACGCTGCTGTCTCCGCGTCTCCCCATCCGCCGGAGGAGTGGACACGGGGCTTTCAGATTCGTGACAATGGCGGCTCCTTCCTTTTCCGTGGGGGTCAGCGGTTATAGGGATGCTCGTCCAGAGCCTCAGTGCAAAAAACATCCTAGAGAATCGGGAGGAGCCGGTATGGGACTGAGAATCGATCCTGATGGAGTTGAAACAAGAGCCATCCACGGCCTGATCGATTTTCGTGGCAAAGACGTTGTCGAGATTGGCTGCGGAGATGGGCGCATGACGTTGCGCTTTGCCGAGCACGCGAAGTCCGTCACCGCGCTCGACACGGATGGCGCCCTGATTGACAGCGCACGAGAGCGCCTTCCAGGTGAACTGAGCTCGAGGGTCTCCTTCCGTGTCGCGGACGTCGGCGCCATGGACCTGCAGGAAGACGGCTACGACGTCGCAGTGTTTTCGGGCTCGTTGTGATGCATTCCCCGCGAGAGCGTCGGTGACGCTCTGAGGAACGTGCATGGCTCTCTTCGGCGCGACGGAGTGGTGCTCGACGTGCAACCGAACCCGCATCCCTATCGGGACATCGAGGTTCGGATCGGCGACCGGCTGGTCCAGGCCGGGCGCCTCGAGCGGAAGGGGTTTTTCCTTGCCGACATTCGGGCCGCGCGCGAGGTCCTTCTCTCGCTCATCGCAGAGGGGCTGTTCCGCACCGACGAAGAGACGGAGTTCGACTGGGCCGAGCATTTCGACTCAGTCGACGCGTGGAAGGCCTGTCTGGCGAGGCCCAGAGTTGGCGAGCTTGCCGCCGATGATCGCTTGATCGAGTCCGCGTGCTCTCTCATGTCTCGAGGAGAGGGCGAGATCGTCGTCACGGAGCAGCAGCGGGCGAGCCCGTTGGTGCGACTCACGGCAGCGAAGTGATGGCTTAGCTCAGCAGCTCGATCGCATCGCCCTTTTGTACCATTCCCTCCACAAGGACAGCGCCGTAAACGCCTGCCATGCCGTTGTGGGCTTTGGCCACCGTGCGAAGGACCTCGGGGCTCGATTCGGCCGTATCGGGATCCAGCGTGATCATTTTGCATCGCGGATCGCGCTCGAGTACTGAGATCACCGCCTTCGCTCCGATCCGAAGCGACTGGCCGACGAAAGTATCCTCACCGAAGCCGCTCCCTGATTCCAAGTCCACGTAGATGTTCGCTCGGAAGCGCCGCTTGTCGACGTCGGTTCCGATCTCTTCGCCAATCTGATGAGACGTTTGAAGCGAGAACAACGAGATGGGACGGCAGTCCGTCATCGCGCGTTCGGACCGTGAGAGCGTGAGGCTATGCTTGCCACCCAGCCCTTCGCCCAACTTCTGGAGCAGGGCAGGGTCGTCCACCGCAAGCACCTCGCCCGATGGCGTCTCGATGTCCACGATGAGCTCTTCCCGATCGCCATACAACGGGGTCACCCCTGGCGCGATGCCCTCGGCTTCCGTGAGATTCTTCGGCCGCGCCGCCGTAGAATCCCGAAAACCCCATGAACGCCTCGTCCAACTCCGCGCCCCGCATGCTCTTGACCGGGTATCGCCAAAGGCTATCGACTGTTCCGATGACACTCATTTTTCCGTGTCCCTTCTCGAATAAGCCGCAAGGCTTCGTCGGCAGGATACGATCGATACTTCAAGAAAAACAACGATATTCCAGAGGCGGCGACGGTCAGGATACGGTCGTGAGTGTCATCGCAAAGTGACGGCAAAACCAATCATGAAAAACAGATCATTTTTCTCTTGACAGCTTGCCGCGTGCCACTCGAAAAGAGCTGCTGAGCGCGATCCTGAACACGTGCGTCGTGCGCTGAGTCAACACCAAAGTCCATGATCTGCTAATCGAGTTTCGCAAGTCATGTCGAGGCCTGTTCGCGAACCACGAGCCATCTCTCGAAGTCAAGAAAACGGATGTTATAAAGAAGCATGTTGAACGAACTCAAACTCGAATCGATTTCGGATGATGATCTGCTTCGACGGCTATCCGCGCTCCTGAAACAGTCTCGGCGCATCGAGTCCGAGCTCGTCGCCCACATCGCAGAAGTGGACGCGCAGCGCTTGTATGCACGCGAGGCCACACCGTCGATGTTCGCGTACTGCACCGACGTGCTGCACCTGTCAGAGGCGGAGGCTTATCTTCGCATCACCGTCGCGCGAGCGACGCGGAGGCACCCGATGCTCCTGCCCATGGTAGAAGATGGGCGCCTCCACTTGCGCGGCATCGTCGAGCTGGCTCCGCACCTCACCGAAGCCAATCGTGAGACGGTCCTCGCTCGTGCAACGTTCAAGTCCAAGCGCGATATCCAAGCGTTGGTGGCTGAACTAGCACCGAAGCCAGACGTTCCTCCGGCAATGCGCAAGCTGCCCGTGCGCAAGGAGAAGCCCGCGCCCCAACCAGCCGTGCAACTCTGTCCGGACAGAGTTGCGGTTCCCGTTCGACCTGCCAAGCCGGCAGTGGTGGAGCCGCTCGCGCCCGCGCGCTACAAAGTGCAGTTCACGGCCAGCGCGGAGCTGCACGAGAAGCTCGAACGACTCTGCGCACTCATGCCGGACGGCGACCTCGCATCGCTTATCGAGCAGGCCGTGACGGAGAAGCTCGAGCGGATCGAAGCGCGGCGCTTTGGCAAGACCAAAAGGCCCAGGAAAGGCCTCGACCAAGCCGAGACGTCGCCGGGTGGACGCCACATTTCAGCACCCGTGAGGCGAATCGTGAGCGAGCGCGACGAGGAGCAGTGCACTTTCGTAAGCGAAGAAGAGAAGCGTTGCCCTGCGCGCGAAGGGCTCGAATACCACCACGACGATCCCCACGGTCGCGGCGGCGACCGCAGCCCGGCCAATATCCGTCTCATGTGCCGCGTCCATAACGCCTACATGGCCGAGCGCGATTACGGCAAGAAGGTGATGGAGCGGTACCGCCGCTCTGGCTGAATTGCTCGCAATTTGCTGAGCGGACAAGTATTCGCACTCGTTCGAAGACGATGACGACTGCTCCTGTCCCCCCTCAATACCCGCTACCCCGCGGCGGTGAGCTCCGCGGCAAGGGAGCGGATCTGGCGGAGATCGAGCTTGCCGGTGCCAAGCACGGGTATCGCATCGATGCGAAAGACCTGGTTGAGACGCGGGACCCAGAGGTTGGGCAATCCCAGATGTGAGAACTTCTCGTAGATTTCGGGGAGGCGTTCATCGGCCAGGGTATGAAGGACGACCAGCCTTTCACCCTTGCTCCGATCGGGCACGCCGGTGACGACGAAGCTCTGCTCGGTCAGCTCGGCCACTTCGTGTAGCGTCTCTTCGACTTTCACGTGCGGAACCCTCTCGCCCCCGATCCTGCTGAAACGGCTCAGGCGGTCGGTGATCGTCAAAAACCCGTCCTCGTCTAGAGCGGCGATGTCACCCGTTTCGTACAAACCTTCCCGCAGGACCTCCGCGGTCTTCTCCGGCTTTCCAAGGTAGCCCTGCATGACATTGGGGCCGCGGACAAGCATGAGACCCGACTCGCCTACCGGCAGCGGCTCCCCGGTCTCGGGGCTTAAGGGCCGGCGACAAAATAAGTTCCCGTTTTCAAGACGGTCGGATGGTGTAGTTCCATTTGGGTAGAGTCTGGTCCTTTGTAACGGAAAGCGCCTGCATCCGCTCGTCAGTGATTTTGACGCCCTTCGGATAACGACGCCGGATAAGGTGTGCGCGTACTCGCAAACCGGAAGAGGTGGTGGTCGTGCGGATGTATTTGAGGATGGTTTCGTAGCTGTCGAGAGGCCTGCCCGCCCAGTTCTTGCTGACCTCGCTGAACAGACGGTGCTCCACTGGATTCCACTTGGATGTACCGGACGGATAGTGGGCTATGGTGATAGCGATGTCGTGGCGATTGCAAATCCGCGTTTGAAGCCCGTGCTTCCAACCCCGACACCGATAGCCATTGCTGCCCCCGGCGTCTGCCAATATCGCGAGGTCACGGGCTGCAGGATAGCGTCGCCGTCCTTCCGTTCGCCACCACTTCTCGATGGCATTCACGGCGAAGTCCGGGGTGTTGTACGAGGTACCAATGAACACTGTCCCGCGGTTCGCGAGCAGATCGTAGACGCCGTAGGGGATTGCGATGCCGTTCGATTCGGAACGGAAGTCATGGTCTTTGACGAGAGTCGGCTCGCGGTTCCAGGCCTGCCCGCCGTTTTTGAATAATCCCACCAGCTCCCGTTTCTTCGTGTCTACGCTGATGATGGGATGACCAGCTGCGGCAAAACGCTCGCGCAGTTCGGCGATACACGCGAATTGGGTATCGCGATCTTCGGACGTGGCACCGCACAGCTTCTTGTGGTTCACCCGCAACGAGAAGCCGAGCTGTTTGAGCAGTCGACCGACGGTTTTGCTGCTGACGTTCACACCGAGGCTTCTTAGCTCGCAAGCAATCTTGTCGGTGGTCCGCCGCGTCCATTTCACTCCCGTCATCGGATCGCCCGCGGTGTCGTGCTTTATGAGTTCTTCGATCTTGGCGATGACTTCTGGCGTTTTTTTTGCACGGCGCGCCGTCCGCCACCCTTTCGCCGAACTCCGTCGAGCTCAACATCTCTCATTAGCAATTCCCTACGACCTCTGGCTACCGTGCTCGGATCCATCCCGAGCAGTTCGGCAATCTGTTGGTCGCCACCGTGACCGAGCTTCATGGCCTCGACTCCCGCGTAGAGACGGCGCTGCTTTTCATCGAGCAGGCTGTAGAAAAGAACGATCGCAGCCTTCAACTCCACGGGGAGCACGCGGACTCCCCCGACCCAGCCCAACGTGGAAGGTGACGCCTCATGTACCTGGCGGGCCGAGAGCTGTTGCTTGCGCGTGCTCACATCGGTGGCCAGATACAGATATCGGCCGAACACCTGCTCGCGCGCCAATCTTTTCTCTCGGACCAGTTTCAACAGAGGAGCCTTGACGTCAACCTGCACCACGTCCTCGAGCTCGTCGACGTAGTAGCCTGCCTCACAGGCCGCGACCAACGCTTTTACCGTCGCAAGCAACGTCCCGTACTTCGAGAACCACACTGAGCGCAACGACCAAAGACCTTTTCGATCGAACTGGGCGATCTCGTCCAACGTGTAGTAGCTACCACGGTGGGAGTAGCTTGTCCGATACGCCAACTCATTGAGCTTTCGGAAGACGGTCGAGTCCACATCGGTACCCAACACTGCCTTCAAATCATCGAGGGTAGCTATTTTGTGCTTCCTCAACAGGCGGTCGAGATCTTCAGACTGATAGCTCGTAGGTCTCATAATAGGAGAAGTGCTCCTTGATAGGCGTAATCCTCCTGCAATGAGGACCGTTTGTCAAACACGCGCTGGTTGCTGAAGATCTACAAATGTTCCGTTTCTAGGGAGCTTGCCAGGCTCTCGTGATGCCAGACGATATCGCGATCACGACCTGAAACAGGAAGAGTGTTTTCAAAACTAGACAGTTATTTTGTCGGCGGCCCTAAGATACGGACACTCATTCCGGGGAGCGGGTGTCCGATGCATCCGCGCTTCGCGCCCACCTGGCGGAAGCCGGTGGCGCGGAAGTCGCGCGTGTTGACGGCGACCGCCGGCGAGCACTCGGTGCATCCATAGCCTTCCAGCGGGCGGATTCCGAAACGGTCCTCGAAGGCCTGCGAAATCCGCTCCGACAGCTTCTCCGCGCCGGCGAGGACGAACTGAAGGCTGCCGAAGTCTTCCGGCAATGCCGGCGCGAACGACGCCTATCTTCGTGGACGCTTTTTCCTGAGCAGACGAACCGTCGAGGACATCCACAGGGCGATGAGATACTTCGGGGTCTACGCGGATTCGTGTGGGTAAGTCCTAACGGAAAAACAGTGTAACTCATTGTGTGGAAAAGGTATCGAGTACTTCATCAGGTGCTGAAAAGTGGTCCATTTTTAGGATAGGCTAACCGAGTGAAAAATTCCCAGTCGATCCGCTCGCTGTTTGCGCTGCCAGGTTTCGTGGTTGGTGCCGGATTGAAGGGTCTATTCGGTGACCGATACGCCCGCGTCATCCAGCTCAAGAGGCGAAAAAAACAGCTGTGTGCTCTTACTGTGGGCAACGGTGCCGGGGGCGCTATGACAAGCAAGTGTGCCGGGTCCGCGACCTGTCGTTGGCAGGCTGGCGGATCTATCTGGAATACGAGCGTTGGCGCGTCAACTGTCCTGGGTGCGGCGGTGTGCATGTAGAACACCTGGACTGGCTGGCGAACAACTCGCGCTACACCTAGCGTTTTGCGACGCATGTGGGCAAGCTGTGCCGGACAAGGCGGTGGCCGAGATGGAACGTCTGCGCCTCCTAGTTGAAGGGGTCAACAACAAAATCCGTGTTCTGCAACGACGCGCCTACGGCTATCGCGACGAGGAATATCTCAAGCTGAAGATCGTGGCGGCATTCCTTCCGCCATTACCCAGAAATGCCGTCTTCAACCCACACGAATCCGCGTAGACCCATACTTCGAACAGTCGATCGAGGCCGATGCCGGTCACGCCCGCGCTTACGCGGGTCTGGCGGAGGCATATGTCCTGCTCGGCTCCGCCGGATACGATGCCTTGCCTCCCACCGTGTCCATGCCCAAAGCGAAAGAGAACGCCTCTATCGCTCTTTCGTTGGACCCGGGGCTGAGCCCGGCCCACGCGTCGCTTGCCTATGCCGCGATGATCTACGATCAGGACTGGGTCCGAGCAGAAGAAGGATTTGCCCAGGCGATCTTCCTCGCCCCCGTTCTGCTGAGGCCCGGCACTGGTACGCCTATTTCCTCACCGCATCGGGCCGCGCGCCGGAGGCGCTCGAGCAGGTTCGGCTGGCCCTCGACCTCGACCCCATCTCGCTCTCCGTCAACGCAGGGATGGGATGGCATCTGTACTTCGCTGGCCGCTACGACGAAGCCGTGGCGCAACTGCACAGAACGCTGGAGCTCGACCAAGACTTCCCGCTTGCGCATTTTGAGCTCGGCATGGTCTTCCTCCAGCAAGGGCGAGTCTCCGCCGCGGTCGAAGAGTTGGAGTTGGCAACCGAGCTCGGGAACGATTCCCCCATCCACATTGCCGCTCTCGGAGGCACCTACGCTCGGGCCGGCCGCCTCGATGACGCGCGAGACATGCTTCTCGTTCTCGAGCAGCTGGACACGAGCCGCTTCGTTCCCGCCCTCTACTTTGCCGGGCTCCACATCTCACTCGGCGACCGCGAGCGGGCTCTCGAGAGCTTGGACACCGCTTACCAAGAGCGCGCCGGCTATCTCCTCTATTTGAGTCTCGACCCGACCTTTAGCGAGCTCAAGGACGAACCGCGATTCGAGAGTCTTTTGAACAGGCTCGGGATGCCGCGGCCAACGGGCTGACGGCTGGTGCGTAAGAGTTACCGTCCGGATGGTCGGAGCCACCGCCCGAGTGCGTCGGCTGCTCGTGCCCACAGGTTGCCGATCAGTTCTTTGAAATCTCGCCCGGGCGAGATTCTTATCGAATAGAATTATTGTCGCATCGCAAATACAGTACTCGGTACGACGCAGTCTCGCTCGCACGAGGGACTGCCTCGCGTCAAACGACCTCCTTGAGGATCAGTCGAGTACGGGTCGAGCGCACGTTCGGAAGTTTGCGAATGTCTTCGACCATCGCGTTGAGCCCGTCCGTATCATCCGCCTCGACGACGACCACGATATCGTCACTCCCGCTCGTCTCGTAGACGACCTCGACGCCCGCCCAGGCTGCGATCTGCTCCGCCACGGTCGAGGTGTCTACATCGGTGTCGGAGACGACTTCGATCAAAGCCTTCAAGTTGGCACCCGTGGTGCGAATGGTAAACTGGCGGATGATCCCGGTCTCGCACAGTCGTTTGACCCGGGAACGGACGGTTCCCTCCGATGTGGCGAGAGTATCTGCTAGATTGACGAAGCTCTCGCGGCCGTTTTGGCGTAAGAGCGCCAGTAACTTACGGTCGAGATCTGTCAGAGTCTTGGCCATGAACACGAACTTCGCTGTAATTGCACGAAATGAGTAGCATTAATATGCTATATTAGCGAAATACGTTGGCAATCGTACGAAAAAAAGACCAAATATCGAGGATAATCAATATCAATGGTGCGCATACTAGACTCAACCCTTCGCGAAGGGGAACAGACGCCCGGCGTCTACTTCGATCCGCATATCAAGCTCGCGATCGCGCAGCTCCTCGACGAAGTGGGTGTCTACATCATAGAAGCGGGGCACCCGCAGGTCGGCCCAGAGATTCACTCGGTGGTCCGTACTCTGGGGGGTTCCGGCTTGAAAGCTACGGTGGCAGCGCACGCCCGCTCCCTACGTGGCGATGTCGATGTTGCGCTCGACTGCGGCATTGGCATGCTCGGGATCTTCTACTGCGTCTCGGACCGCCGCCTCGCGGGAGTCTTTCAAAAGCGGCTCGAGGAGGCCGTGGAGCAGATCGCGAGCGTCATCGCCTACGCCAAGAAGCAGCAACCGAACCTGCTGGTGCGCTACACCCCAGAGGACACCGTCCGCTCGGAGTTCAGCAACGTGGTTGCCGCGACGGTCGCCGCCGTGGAAGCAGGTGCCGACATCATCAGCATCGCCGACACGACCGGGTTGATGGTACCCGGCACAGAAAACAACCTGCACGACTACGTACTCAGGCTCAAAGGCGAGCTCGAAAACCGTCACCTCGCCTCGATGATCGCGGTCCACTGCCACAACGATCGAGGCCTCGCTCTGGCCAACGCTCTCGATGCCGTGCGTGCCGGTGCCGATCTCATCGACGTCTCGGTGCTCGGCCTCGGTGAGCGGGCGGGAATCGTAGACATGGCGCAGCTGATGGCCGTCCTGGATCAGGATTTCCACCTCGACCACGATTGGCGACTGGACAAGCTGCCGGATCTTTATGCCCTGGTGAGCCAATACGCGGGCGTTCCTATCCCTCGGAACTGCCCCATCGTCGGTGCTAACGCCTTCACCCACTGCGCCGGCGTACACACTCAAGCGGCAACCCAGAACCCACTCCACTATCAAAGCCTCGATCCGGCTCGCTTTGGTCGCAGCGAAGAGGTATGCCTCGATCACATGTCGGGTGGGGCTTCGATCGACTACGGCTTGCGGCAGCTAGGTATCGAGGAAGTCGACCCGGAGACTCGTCGACGACTCCTCGAAGAAGTCAAAGCGATCGGTCAGAAGGGCCGAACCGTCAGTACTGAAGAGCTCGCACATTTGGTCAAGTTCTGCTCGACCCGCGACACAGAGCCGACGGAGGCCCTGTAATGGGCACACTGGTGGAAGAGATTTTCTCGCGCCGTGTCGGTCGGCAGCTGCACGCCGGAGAGATCGTCATTGCCGAAGTCGACTCGATGATGAGTCACGACAACACCACCCCACTCGCCGTGCGCGCCTGGCAGGAGATCGGTAAACCGATCAAGCACAAGGACCGAATTGTCATTCACTTCGATCACGCTTACCCGGCGCCGAACGTCGCCGCCGCTATCAATCAGCGCAAAGCGCTCGACTTCATCGCCGCAGAGGGCATCGATAACTTTTATCATCGTGGGATCTGTCACCAGGTAATGATCGAAGAGGGTTTTGTGGCACCGGGACGCGTGATCATCGGCGCCGACTCACATACCAATACCTACGGCGCCTTCGGCTGTTTCGCCGCTGGATTCGGCTCTACCGAGCTCGCCGTTGCCTGGGTCGCCGGAAAGACGTGGTTCCGGATACCGGAGACGATTCACGTCGTGCTCGATGGCCATCTCTCGAAGGGCGTCTACGCCAAAGACGTCATGCTCGAGACAGCGAGAACGCTGGGCATGGATGGCGCGACCTATTGCTCGATTGAGTACTCGGGCGAGGTGATCGACAACGCCCCGATGCATGAGCGCATCATTTTTTCCAACATGTCGACGGAGCTCGGTGCGAAGTGCGGGTTGATCGCTGTCGATGACACGACGCTCCGTTTTCTAGCCGACGAAACCAAGGCGGCAGGCCCGTTCGAAACCGTGACCGCGGATCGCCCGCGATACCAGCAAGAGGTGCGCATCGACGTGTCGAGCTTGGAACCGCAGGTCGCTTGTCCCTCCCGTGTCGACAAGGTGAAGCCGATTGGGGAGGTCGAAGGGCTACCGATCGACGAGGTCTTCATCGGCACCTGCACCAATGCTCGCTACGAAGATCTGGTTCTCGTCGCGAGCATCCTGAAAGGCAAGCAGGTATCCCGTATGACGCGCACCATCATCACGCCAGCCAGCCAAAGCATCTATACGCGCCTCGCCGAAGACGGACTCCTGCGTACCTTCAACGATGCAGGCTGCATCGTCACCTCGTCGGGGTGCGGCGCATGCATTGGCCGTCACGGCGGCGTGCTCGCACCCGGTGAGCGCGCCTTTACCACGATGAACCGCAACTTCGTCGGGCGTATGGGCTCTGCCGAGGCGGAGATCTACCTCGGCAGCCCCGCCGCGGCCGCGGCGACGGCGCTCGCTGGCCGCATCACCGACCCGCGCAAGCTATTGGACTAAGTCATGGCGAGAGCTTGGAAATTCAAAGAAAACGTCAATACTGACGAGATCATCCCCGGCCGCTACAACGTCACCATCGTGCCGAGTGAGCTGGCCGAGAACGTGTTCTGCGAAGTACGCCCCGACTTCGCTTCAGGGGTTCGTCCTGGTGACGTGCTGGTCGCCGGCAAGAATTTCGGCTGCGGGTCGTCGCGCGAGCACGCTCCGATTGCCATCAAGGGTAGCGGCGTAAAGTGCATCGTCGCCGAGTCCTATGCTCGAATCTTCTTTCGCAATGCGGTGAACATCGGATTGCCAATCCTGACCTGTCCTGAGGCTACCGCTATCGAAGACGGCTCGGAGCTCGAAGTCGATCTCGCCAGCGGTTTGATCCACGATCGGACCGCCGGACGCGACTACCAGGCGCAGCCCTTGCCCGGCTTCGTCCTGGCGATCGTCGAGGCCGGTGGCATCGTGCCCTACCTCCAAGAACACGACATCGAATCGCTGGAATGAAGATCTGTCTGCTCGGCGGCGACGGTATCGGCCCGGAGGTTACCGCGGAGGCAGTCAGAGTTCTGGAAGCGGTCAGCCCTCAGCTCGATTTCTCGCCCGGTGACATCGGCTACGGCGCCTATCTGAAGCACGGGACCCCGCTACCCGACACGACGCTCGCACTCGCCCGAGGCTCCGATGCCACGCTGCTCGGGGCCGTCACGACGCCCGCGGGCATCCCCGATTACACCTCACCGGTACTCGCCCTGCGGCGTCAGCTCGACCTCTTCGCCTGTGTGCGACCGATACGCTCGCTCCCGGGAGCGTATCGGACCATCGACATGGTGATTGTCCGCGAGAACACCGAGGGGCTCTACAGTGGACGCGAGCGGGCAACCCGCGAGCGCGCCGTCACCGAGCGCGTCATCACTCGTGCTGCCTCCCAGCGCATCGCTCGCTTCGCTTTCGAAGAAGCGAAGCGGGGTGGTTACGACCTCGTCACCATCGTCCATAAGGCGAACGTCTTGCGCGAAACCTGCGGTTTGTTCCGAAGTGTCGCACTCGAGGTCGCGGACGATTATCCAGAGGTCCGCTCGGAGGAGATGCTGGTTGATACCTGTGCGATGGAGCTCATACGCGCGCCCGAACGCTTCCAGGTCGTCGTCACCACCAACCTGTTCGGCGATATTCTGAGCGACGAGGCGGCCATGTTGGTAGGTGGCCTCGGTCTCGCCGCCTCGGCCAACATTGGCACCGACTACGCCGTATTCGAGCCGGTACATGGTAGTGCTCCCGACCTTGCTGAAGGGGGACGCGCCAATCCCCTGGCCGCCATCCGAGCCGCGGCGACGATGCTGCGACACCTGAGCGACCATGACACAGCCTCGAGAATCGAAAACGCCATGGAGTCGGCCATCGGATCGCAAGCGGTTACACCTGACCTCGGGGGTACACTATCGACCAGCGAGGTCACCGACGCCGTGATCGCCGCACTCTGATCACTCGAGGTATTCCTTGAACTGACTCCGTCCGGACGGACAGAGTTAGCGCGAGCCGGCGCCTCGTCAATACCCTTCAGGAGACGATCTCATAGACGACGTCGTTGCCATCCCGGAACCGCTCGGGCATCCGCTCCCGATAGCGGAGCATCGCCGCTTCGAGACGACGTCGCCGTGGCTGAGGGATCCTTCCGTAATGAATGACGACGTAGCGTACGGGGGCGCGCTCGAGAAGAAAGCGAAGCACGCGGCTCGTTGGAAAGTTGCGAAGTCGTCCCACGAGTTGCCAGTAATCGTTCGGCCACCAGCCGCTATAGCCATTGACCAGCGGTTTGAAGTGCGTGGTCGAGTAATACATATAGACCGATTCGTGGATGATCTGCTCGCCTTCGTGAATCGGCAGAACGAGGACCGCGCCGGGGGAGGGAGCCTGGGCGAGCCAGGCGTGCGCCGGCGGAATGGGCAGCACTTCGGGAACAACCCGTTCGAGCGAGGACGTCTGGTACTCGAACAGGAGGAGCGAGAGGATGAAGACAGCGGTCGCAACAGAGTATCGCCGTGATCGGTCGAGAAGCGCTGTCACACCCCAGGCGGCCAACAAACTCCCCCCGAAAAGTGCCAGCGCCGCAAAACGCGCCGGCACGCGCATTCCGTTGAAGCCGGGAAGATAGAGCTGCAGGAAACGATAGGGAAGAAATACTCGCGTGCCAAAAGCGGTCGTTTCGGGACCGAACGAGAGAACGACACCGAGAATCACCAGGACAATCGCGAACAGCCAAAAGAGCCGATTCCGCGCCGCCCCGTAGACAACTCCCAAAACGGCGAGCAGCATCGCGGCAAAACCGGGAAACAGCGCTTCCCTGCCGCGCGGAAGAAACTCGACGTAAGGAGCATCGTTGAATGCGCTCGGGGTCAAATACTCCGCAGGTGCCGCCGAGAAGTGAACGACGTCTTCGTAGCGGCGATAAAAACCCTGATCGCGGTTTCGCTGGTAAGGAAAGATGAACGGTAGTGCGACGATTACGACCGCGAGCGCTCCGAAGGCGAGCTTCGCGGCTTTGCGGGCGCTGAGACTTCCCTCCCCTGGCCTCGTGTCGCCGAAGACCGAGGGAGCGCGCCCCTGGACAAGAAGCAGGACCCCGAAGGCGACCACCGCGATCGTGAGATAGACCGCGTAGTAGTTGCAGGAGAGGATCTGCAGGAGCGAGAAGACGATGACTCCCAGAAGCCACCGATTCTTTCCAACACGAAGAAACCTCAGAAGGCACCAAAAGACGAAAGGAAACCACTGGTACGAAAGCAACTGGAGCTGGAGGAGGTGCTGGAATCGATAGGGCGCCGCGAGAAAGATCGTTCCAGCCGTCAGGGCCGCCCAGGTGTTCTCGGTGAGATCCCGAGTGAGCAGGAACACGCCGAGGCCAGAGAGCACGAACGAAGAGAAGAAGGCTACGTTGTAGGTGAGCGCCAGATTTTCCGTCGCGAGGTATACGGGCCAGACGAGCGCGGTTATTCCGAAAAGGTGCTCGGAGTAGGCCAGGGTGTCGGGCCTGGGAGCGAAGATGTTCGCATCGAAGAACGAAAGGGGCTCTCGCGGCAGGATATGGAAACTCCATCCCAAAGCCCAGGCATTGAGAAGCGAGTCGGCGCTCCCGCTGAGCCCGGTGGCGAACCGGGGGGTCAGGGGCCAAGTCAGCCAGACCGTGACCGCGACGAAAAAACACAGGGCTCCGGCAAGGGAAAGCCCATCTCTGTCTCGGCTCATGACGAAGACGATTCTGTCATAGGCGAGGCGAGCTTACGAAGCACCACGACTTCCACGGTTAAAACGATGGCTACAATTTTCGATCGAACCGGGCTTCGATGTGAAGTATCTAACAGCTACGTCTGGGGTTAGGGTGACAACATGTACCCTCTGGGAGTAAAGGTGTAGACTGGTGGGAGGTTGGTCGATGCGGATCGTGATACGGATACTTCTTGCGGGCGCGGTGGTCTTTCTGGGGGTTGTCAACGCGCAGGCCCAGTGCCCGGTCAGCCAGCTCGTCACCGGTTCCCGCGGGCCGAACAGCATTCCCCCGCTCAATTTCCCCGCCCTCGGCTCGGTTGAGGATGGGAACACTTTTCTCACTCCCGATCGCTTGGTTCTTGGCGTGGTCATCAACGGTGAGGCGCGAGCCTATCCGCACGGTGTGCTCTGGTGGCACGAAATAATCAACGACTTTCTGGGAGGGATTCCGGTGACGGTAACCTTCTGCCCGCTAACCGGAAGCGGCCTGATCTTCAACCCGGTCGTGGACGGGACCTCGATTCGCTTCGGTACGTCGGGCCTGATTTTCGACAACAATCTGGTCATGTTCGATGAAGATACCAATAGCCTCTGGTCCCAGATGGGGCTCGGGAGCATCTGCGGCGCGCGGGCCGGCACCGCGGCCACTCTGTTTCCGGTGGTGCAGACGAGCTGGCAGGCCTGGAGCGCGCTCTATCCCGAGAGCACCGTAGTCACCTTCAACACCGGCTTCAGTCGAAACTACAGTGCTTACCCCTACGGCAACTATGACGCAATCAACGACGGGACTCTGCTGTATCAGCAAAGCTTTGTCGACCCCCGACTTCCGATGAAGGACAACGTGCTCGGGATCACCAACGAGGGCGTCTCCAGAGCTTACTCCCTGAGCATACTCACTTTCCTAGGACCTCAGCTCGCCATCAACGACGACGTGAACCGCCCCGGGTTTTCCGGAGACTGTTTTAGTTGAGTCTCGCCATCTCTAGCGAGCCTTCCTGCGACCGATAGTAGTTCATCTCGTACTCGACGGGGGAGACATTTCCGATCGGCTCCAAGAGTCGTTGCGTGTTGTACCAATGGACCCACTCGAGGGTGGCGAACTCAACGTCTTCGAGACCACGCCAGGGCCCACGTCGACGGATCACCTCGGTCTTGTAGAGGCCGATGATGGATTCAGCCAAAGCGTTATCGTAAGAGTCGCCTCGGCTGCCGACGGACGGCTCAATACCCGCCTCGGCGAGCCGCTCGGTGTAACGGGTCGAGACGTACTGCACGCCGCGATCGCTGTGATGCACCAATGGATCTTCTGGGTTTAGTCGGCGCTCGTGCAGCGCCTGCTCCAACGCATCGAGAGCGATGCCGGCAGTCAACGATGTCGTCGCTCGCCAACCGACGATGAGTCGAGCGAAGACGTCGATGACGAAGGCGACATACACGAAGCCGCGCCACGTGGCAATGTAGGTCAGGTCCGAGACCCAGAGCTCGTTCGGGCGTGTGGCGTTGAAGTCGCGCTCCACGAGGTCCATCGGGCGAGCGCCGCTCGAATCCGGCTTCGTCGTCTTGAATCGACGTTCACGGACCGCGCCCTGGAGACCCATTTCACGCATCAGACGGGCCACCGTGCATCGAGCCACGTCGCGGCCCTCACGGCACAGCTGACGCCAGACCTTGCGCACGCCATACACGTCAAAGTTCTCTTGCCGTACACGACGAATCTCGCCGCGGAGTTGGACGTCGCGCTTCGCTCTCGCTGGCAGGCGGCTTGGGTCCTTCTCTCTCGCTTTCTGCTCGTAATAGGTCGACGGGGCGATCGGAAGCATCCGGCAGATCGGCTCGACCCCGTAATTTTCACGGTTCGCGTCCACGAACAACACATTCACCTCGGTCGGCGGTCGAGCTCCGCCTGGGCGAAAAACGCCGACGCCTTGCGAAGGATCTCGTTCGCCCGCTTTAGCTCACGGTTCTCTCGCTCAAGCTCCTTCAGCCGCTGACGCTCGTCCGTCGTCAGTCCCGCTCGTTTCCCAGCATCACGCTCTGCTCGCCGCACCCACGTGCGTAGCGTTTCCCGCGTACAGTCAATCTTCGACGCAATCGATGAGATCGCTGACCACTGAGATTCGTGCTGAGCCTGCTGGTCGAAAACCATCCGCACTGCGCGCTCTTTTACCTCCGGTGAATACCTGCTTCGTCTTGTCATGACTCCATCCTCTCAAGAGTTGGAGTCTCCGGGAAACCCGGGGCGGTTCAACGTCAATGGGCTCGAGCTGCTCGTCGTATTCGACGCCGCCTCTGCTTTGATGATCTCCTACAACCGAAGGTTGATGGATCTGGCCTCCGGCGGCGGCGAAGCGGGTCGGCTCCTGACATTCGACGTGATCGAGGGGGGAGGCTTCCCGTTCAATCTCAAAGATGGGTCTACGCGGATTCGTGTGGGTAAGTCCTGACGGAAAAACAGTGTAACTCATTGTGTGGAAAAGGTATCGAGTACTTCATCAGGTGCTGAAAAGTGGTCCATTTTTAGGATAGGCTAACCGAGTGAAAAATTCCCAGTCGATCCGCTCGCTGTTTGCGCTGCCAGGTTTCGTGGTGTGCCGGATTGAAGGGTCTATTCGGTGACCGATACGCCCGCGTCATCCAGCTCAAGAGGCGAAAAAACAGCTGTGTGCTCTTACTGTGGGCAACGGTGCCGGGGGCGCTATGACAAGCAAGTGTGCCGGGTCCGCGACCCGTCGTTGGCAGGCTGGCGGATCTATCTGGAATACGAGCGTTGGCGCGTCAACTGTCCTGGGTGCGGCGGTGTGCATGTAGAACACCTGGACTGGCTGGCGAACAACTCGCGCTACACCTAGCGTTTTGCGACGCATGTGGGCAAGCTGTGCCGGACAAGGCGGTGGCCGAGATGGAGCGTCTGCGCCTCCTAGTTGAAGGGGTCAACAACAAAATCCGTGTGCTGCAACGACGCGCCTACGGCTATCGCGACGAGGAATATCTCAAGCCGAAGATCGTGGCGGCATTCCTTCCGCCATTACCCAGAAATGCCGTCTTCAACCCACACGAATCCGCGTAGACCCTCAAAGATAGAGAGACGGGCACGGTGTGGAGCCTGACGGGCGTCGCTCTGACGGGAGAGCTCGAAGGCGCCAGATTGGAGCCCATTTCGACGTATTCTGCTTTCTGGTTCGCCTGGGCTGCGTTCAATCGAGACACGGAAATTCATCGCCCCGAGCTCATCGATCAAAGCATTCCCCGAGCCTCTCGCTAGAGATAGAGTTTCCGAAACAATGTCTAGACGCACGCCAAATCTACGATTGTGGATCGCTCTTTGTCTCGCTCTATGTTGCTCAGACAGGTCGAAGGCCCTGGGCTCAGACCAAGAGATCCTACGGTCGTTTGAGGTCACAGCTTCTAGGTTTCAGTTCCAGCCGTCGCGGTTGGAAGTCAACCTCGGCGACCGCGTAAGCATCACCTTGCGGTCGACGGATGTGGACCATGGCTTTAGCTTGCCCGTTTTCGACGTCGAGGCGTAGATCCCGGCGGGTGGTGAGCCGGTCACGATCGAGTTTGTCGCCGATAAGCCCGGTACCTTTCCCTTCGGCTGCATCACCGTGTGTGGCGAGGGGCACTTCGGCATGTTGGGTGAGCTTGTGGTGCTCTCGGCTGAAGGGCGGGACGCCGCAGAGGCCAACTTGGTGGAGGCGGACTTCAACTTGGTCAATCTCCCCACCACTCGGCGGCTTCCTCAGGGCGGGATGGCCTTCCGCATCACTCATCGCTTCTCCCGTCCTCTCGGTCAAGGAAGTTTCCTAAATCTTGTCGAGGATTCGTTTGGCTTGGATGGCGGAGCCCAGACAGGCCTCGAGTTTCGCTATGGAGTGTCACGCGTGGCACAAGTCGGTTTCTACCGCACCAGCGACCGAACCATCGAGTTTTTCACACAGGGAAATCTTGTTGACCAGGGACGGATTCCGATTGGAGTAGGTTTTGTTGTGTCGCTGGAAGGAGTGAACAATTTCCAACGAGATTATTCGTCGGCGTGGGGCGTCGTTGTCTCCCGTAGGCTATGGGGTCGCGCCGCCGTCTACCTGGTGCCTCGCTGGGTTGCCAATACCAACTTCCTGGATGTGCCGGCCGCTGGTACCGGGCGGCACTCTCGTCTTTTGGACAGCTCAACGGTCGTGCTGGGTATTGGTGCGCGGGCATTGCTTTCAGATTCGGTGGCTGTGGTCGCGGAGATTTCACCCCGGGTAGCGGGATTTGACGAAGGCGTTTTCGGTGGCCCAACAGATGCTAGCGCTAGCTTCGGCGTCGAGGCAGCGTATGGCTCTCACGTGTTTCAGGTCAATTTCTCGAATCACGTGGGTACGACGCCCGCTCAAATTGCCCGTGGGCGATCAGGTTCTGGCTGGTTTATTGGATTTAACTATTCGAAAAAAATCTTCTAGGTGTTGCGTTCCAGAATCTCGAAGGTCCGTTCCAGAGCGAAGTCCATCCAAACATCCCTCCTACCCGACGAGCTTTCGCCCTAGCGACGTTCGCGTCTCGAGTGTAGCACCAGCGGAGCGCGTATCCGCTATCGCAGCGTGAGCGCCGGGTCTCCGAAAAGGTGATAGATCGCGAGGACTTCGGTGAAGCTCGATCGTTCGACGAAGGCCCGCTGGGAGATCCATCCCACCGTCCGGGGCCGTGGGTTTTTTCCTCCGCCCCGAGCGACATCTCGAAATTCAATCCCTCTATGACATTCATATGAAAGGGCTTCTCGCACTCTCGATGCGGATCGGGGCGGCACGACCCTTGCAGCTGGAATCGGCCATGGGGAGGATTCGTCTATTCGGGCCGGGTCGGGCTGCGCTCGTCGCCTTGCCTGCACTCGCGATGCTCGCGCTTCTGGCGCGTCCGGCTAACGCCCAGAGCGGCACCAACTACCGCTCCATCGGAACGGACGGCACCGTGCTTCACTCCGGCCTCGCAGAGGCCACGATCGCCGTGGGTACGAGCACGATCGACTTCCTCACCGCCAACCTCCCGCTCGACAAGATTGGAGTGGGGGATCGAATCACCCTGGATCCCAGCGGCACCCCGGATGTCTATTACATCCTCTCGGTCGAAAACCGCGCCCGGGTCACCATCCACGGAACGGCGACCATGAGCCACGCCACGGTCGATTACCAGATCACCCGGGCCTATACGTCGCTCGGAGCCTGGGAGTCGGCGCGCGACGGCGACCTGGTGGGCGAGGCGCGGCACGAAGTGGGAGTCGCTTACAACGACGGACCCTTCAGCTCGCTTGTAGACATCGACGCGACGAGCTCGAGCGCGAGTTTCTTTATGGAGCTCACGGTAGCCCTCGGCCATCGACACGACGGCACTGCCGGCACAGGAGTGGTGCTCGACGGGCTGAGCTCCAACGACGGAATCCATGTGAATGAAAGCTTCACCCGGATCAAGTGGTTCGAGCTCAGAAATCACGATGGGGCGGCGACATCTGCCATTCAGCTGGCCGCAGCGAGCGTCGTCTTCGACTCGCTGCTCATCCACGACGCCGCCTTTGCCATCAAGGCCGAGCCTGGCTCGAGCTTCACTCTTCGCAACAGCATCCTGTACGACAGTGAGGAGGCGGTGCACGATGAGAACACCACGGCCACGATCGAGAACTGCACTATCTACAACATTGCCCTGACGGATGGAGCCGTGAAGGAAGACGGCGGCACCTTCACCGTGACCAACACGATTTCGATGGACAACGGAGGCCAGGACTTCAAAGACATCAGCGTGCAGGTCAACAACATGTCCTCCGACTTATCGGCATTGCCGTTGGCGAACCGCAGCAAGTCGTCCGCGATCTAGTTCGTCAATGTAGCGGGGCGCAACTTCCACCTGAATGCCGGCGCCGACGCCCGCGACATCGGAAGCTCCCTGTCCTTCTGCTGCGATATCGACAGCGACCTCCGAGGCATCGGCGGCGGATGGGATATCGGGGCCGACGAGTTCAAGGCGAAAATCAACTATCGCTCGATCGGCAACGTCGCCGACTACACCACGGGTAACATCGACGCCGTGAACGGCTGGGCCGTCGTCATCGGAAGAAACGGGGCCGCGTGGATTTCGGCGAATCGCGGGAGAGGGGATCGCATCGACATCGGCGGCACCGACTACACGATTCTGTCCGTCGATTCCGAGACGCGACTCACTCTGACCCAGCCGGTGAGCGGGAACTACTCGGGAAGCTACACCATCTCCCGCCAGTTCACGGGACTGGCAACGGCGCTCCAGGACTGGGAGGACTGTATCGACAAGACCTCCGTTTGTACCTACTTCCCCGCATCCGTTCCGAGCTTGAGCCTGGTTGCCGATGACCGGAAAGAGGTGGGGATCGTCTACGAGGACGGCCTCCTCGTGGGCCCGAGCATCGACGGCTCGACGACGGACGCCACCCACACGATCACCCTGACCGCCGACGGCACGAACCGTCACTACGGCATCCCCGGCGACGGAGTCGTCGTGACTGTGGCGGGCATGGCCGGCATCGGGGTACGGGACGAGTTCGTGACCATCGAATGGATCGAGGTCACGGGAGGGACCGACGAGGGGGTCGAGTTCGAGGGCCTTTCCGCTCCCAACAAGATCGTCGTGCGCAACATGCTCGTGCACGACGTACCGTTCGAAGGGATCCTGCTGGACGACGCCGACGCCACGGCCGTCGTCTACAACAACACCAACGAAGGAATCTTTGCGGCCGGCGGCAGCAACCCCACCATCACGCTGATCAACAACATATCCCACTCGAACGCTACCGACTTCGACGTCTCGGGACGCAACGCCAACAGCAGCAACAATCTGTCGAGTGATACGAGTGGCGTTCCTCATAGTCCCAATGGGGGCGGCATCAATTCTTTGCAGAGCGCTGCCGTCGTGTTCGTGAGCCCGGGCACCGGCGACCTTCACATCAAGACGGGGAGTGACGCCGAGGACGCCGGCGCCGACTTGAGCGCTATTCTCACCTTCGATATCGACGCCGCGACTCGAAAGACGCTGTGGGACATCGGCGCCGATGACATCGTCGCGACGACCGCGGTGGAACTGGTCTCCTTCGAGGCGCTTGGGACCGACGGCGCGGTGGAGCTTGGGTGGGAGACCGCCTCGGAGCTCGACAATCTTGGCTTCCATCTATACCGGGCGGATACGGAGGAAGGACCCTACCAGCGCATTACCGCTTCTGTCATACCGGGACTCGGCTCCTCACCTGCGGGAGCACGCTATACCTTTCGGGATAGCGGGCTCACCAACGGCTCCAGCTATTTCTATCGGCTCGAGGATATCGAGACCAGCGGTCGGACCGAGTTTCACGGACCGGTCTCGGCGACACCCCGAGAGGGAGCAGGTTCCACTGAGGGCGCGTCGGGTGGAGACAACCGTCCGGCGGTGGCTCATGTCGCCTACGGAGATCCGGAGGCCAGCTCCCTGAAAGTCATAAGCCACGGCCCACGTAACATGGTTCTGGAGCTCGAGACGAGGGGTTTCTACGCGGACGTTCAGGACGACGGCACAGTCCGACTCGAAATTCCAGGGTTCGAAGCACTGACCGAGGCGGGAGCACCGGAGATTCCGGTGAAACGGACCTGGGTGGAGGTACTCGCGGGCCGAAAGGTGAAGCTGGCTTCGGTAACGGCCCACGACGTGGAAGCGTTCGCCAATCTGTATCCCGCCGATACGGAGACGCCGGAGATCGTAGCCAGGCGAGACGGCACCGTTCGCGCGGCTCGACGTCGGAGCCACACCAGAGCAAGGAGCGCGGTACTTCACAAAGAGGGGCTCTACCCGTCCGAGCCGGCAAGCGTAGAGAGTGTCGGCTTCCAGGGAGACGTGAAAAAGGCGCTCGTCGAGCTCGCGCCGCTTCGGTGGGATGCCTCGACGGGCCGGCTGCTTCTGGCGAGGCGTTTGCTCGTCCGATTGTCGTTCCGGGAGCGGGACCTCACCGAGGGGCCGGACGGGGGCCGCCGTCGTCGAAGACGGTCGGGCACGGATCGGCGCCAGACGGTGGCCCGTTTGGCGACCACCCAGAGAGGGCTTCATGCCATCCGCTACGGCGATGTCCTTGCGGGCGCTCGCAGCCTCGACTCGAGAGCGCTCCGGCTCAGCCGCCAGGGTGAAGCGGTTTCCTTCCACATCGAGCCGGACTCGACTCGCTTCGCGCCGGGCTCGCACCTGTACTTCTTGAGTGAGGGAGCCCAAGCGAACCCGTATGGAAACGAGGCGGTCTACGAGCTCGAGGTCGGCGGTGTCGCGGAGACCATGCCGCAACTCTCCGCAAGGCCCTCGGGAGATCCGACGTTCTTCTACTGGAAAACGCTCGCCCGCGAAGAAAATCGCCTCTATCAGGCGGCACTTCTCGATGCACCGGACGTCTGGCTCTGGGATCTGCTGTTCGCCCCCGAGCTGAAGGCCTACCCGTTCGAAGTCAACGATCTGGCGCCAGCTCAGCCATCGAGGCTCAGCATCTGGCTCCAGGGAGCGAGCGATTTCGCCGCCAATCCCGACCACCACGTGCGGATCTTCGTAAACGGGAGCTTTGCAGCCGAGTCTAGCTGGGACGGCAAGAGCTCCCATCGGATCGATATTGAGCTTCTCGCGGGAAGCCTTCGGCAAGGGGAGAACCAGATGGAGCTCGAGAACGTGGGCGACACGGAAGCCACGTACTCGATGATCCTGCTGGACCGTTTCGAGGTTCGATACGCCCGCCTGCCAGTGGCGGAGGCCGGGCGGTTGGAAGGTACGTGGAGCCATGCCGGAGTCGCCGAGGTCGCGGCGCTCGGCGCGGGAGGCCACCTGCTCGACGTGACGGATGGACATCCGCGATGGCTGAGCGGTACCGAAGCAGGCGCTGGCGGTTCTCTCCGTTTCCGTGCGGAAGCAGGGCGGCAGTATCTGGCAGTCAGCGCGGACGAGGTTCTTCGTCCCGAGGTGAGGAAGGTGGCCAGTGGACACTTGACGAGCTTCGGCAATAGCGCAGACTACCTCGTCATCGGCCCACGGGCGTTCCTCCACGCGGCGCAGCCTCTTCTCGAGCTGCGGGAGAGCCAGGGCCTCCAGGTGAAGGCAGTATCCGTCGAGGACGTGTACTCGGAGTTCGGCTTCGGTGAAGCGAGCCCTCTCGCGATCAGGAACTTTCTGAGTCACGCGTACCACAGCTGGAGTCAACCCTCGCCGCGCTACGTCCTGCTGCTCGGTGATTCCACCTACGACTTCAAGGACCACCTGGGCACGGGCGTACGGAATCAGGTGCCCCCGCTGATGGTGAAGACCACCTACCTGTGGACGGTATCCGACCCCACCTACGCCGCGGTGAACGGGGACGACCCGCTTCCCGACCTCGCTATCGGCCGATTGCCGGCGGCCACCGTGGATGAGGTGCGAGCGATGGTCGAGAAGATCCTGGCCTACGAGGCAGGAGCATCGAGCCTTTTGGAGCGCGTGATGCTGGTGGCGGACAACCCGGACATCGCAGGGAACTTCGACGCGAATCTCGATGAAATCGCCTCGAGTCTACTGGCGAGCCACCGGCCCGAGAAAGTCTACCTGAGCCAGCTCGGCGCCGCTTTAGCTCGCGACGCTATCCTGCAAGGCTTCGATGGGGGAACATCGCTCGTGAGCTATGTGGGTCACGGCGGGATTCACCTCTGGGCAAACGAGAACGTCTTCAATACCGCCGACGCGGGCTCGCTTGGACCTCAGTCGCAGCAGGCGCTTCTGCTCACGATGAACTGCCTGAACGGCTACTTCCACTTCCCGTACTTCAACTCACTCGCCGAGGAGCTCGTGAAGACGGACGGCAAGGGAGCGATCGCAGCGTTCTCGCCGAGCGGCCTGAGCCTCGACGGGCCGGCGCATCGCTTCCACAAGGCTATTTTGGAGGAGCTACTTCACGGAGGTCATGAGCGACTGGGTGACGCCGTGATGGCAGCTCAATCCCGTTACGCCGAGAGCGGCGCCTTCCCGGAGCTTCTCAGCATCTATCATCTGCTCGGTGACCCTGCACTCAGGCTGCGATAGCGAGCACACCGAACAGACTGCTCTTCTCCGCTCCGCACCGTTGCAACCGGCGACGCACTCTGTCCGGACAGAGTTGAAGCATCACCGACTCCTGTTCCGGTCGTCCCGGCCGGCTGCTCGACCGGCGCGCCAGGTCTTTTGCGTGCGTTTTCGTGTCGGACGCGTATAATTCGTTCATTCCAGAAGGGGTTTTCTCATGACAGTCGTCATCAATACACCAAACGGCCACATTGGCCGGCGAGTCACCCAACGACTTCTCGACTCCGACGTGCCGGTCCGGGTCATCGCCCGAGCGCCCGACAAAGTCATCGACCTCACATCCCGTGGAGCGGAGATCGCGGTGGGATCCATCGACGACGCGGGCGTCCTCCAACGAGCGTTGGAGGGAGCGGAGACGCTGTTCTGGTTGACGCCTTCAGCGTTTCGACCCGACTACGCGACATGGACGAGCGAAACCGCAAAGAAGGTCGCGAAGGCGTTGGCCGTGCAGGGGGTCGAGCGTATGGTGAATATCTCGAGCTTGGGCGCGCAGGCTGGAAGCGGTACGGGACCCATCGCCCACCTCGGCGTCGTGGAGAGCATCTTCAACGCGGCGCTTCCCAACGTGGTGCACCTGCGGCCGGGCTCGTTCATGGAGAACTATCTGAACCACGTTCCCACGATTGCGTCGCAGGGAACGATCTATCAGACGCTACCCAAGTCCGCCTCCATACCCGTCATCGCCACGAAGGACATCGCTGACGTCGCGATATCGTACGTGCTGAGCCTGAACTGGGAGGGTCAGAGCATTCACGAGCTGCTCGGGCCCCGCGATCTCTCACCCAGTGACGTGGCCTCCATCATCGGAAAGGCTATCGACAAGCCCATCGAGATCGTCGAGATCCCCATCGACAAAGCACGCGAGGGAATGCTCGCCTCGGGGATGCCCGACTTCGCCGTCGCAATGTATTCGGAGATGTTGGCGGCGATGAAGGAGGGTCGTATCGTTCCGGAGAAACCGCGATCACCCGCCTCGACAACACCCACGGGCCTTGCCGAGTTCGCGAGAGAGGTGTTGAAACCGGCCATCGAGGAGAGCACGTCGTCCTGACCTCCGTCGAACGGTGTCGTCTTCGCGCTGGTGGGGCTTCTCGTACTCGGATTGGAGTTTTGCTGAAGATCGCATGCGGTTCGCGATGACGCGGCCGGATCGCTAGAATTCACTAGATGGAAAAATACAACAACGCGGAGGGAATCGAAGCCTACCTCGATCCTGCGAACCCTCCGCGAGACCCGCCATCTATGGAAGTGATGGATGGCGAAACGCGTGCGCTTCACGCCGCGATCGACGCGAACATGAGGCGCAGGGGCAAAGCCTATCTTCGTCCCGAGGGCGACAGCCTGCAGACCGACCTCCTGGGCTCCGAGCGCATGATCGCCTGGCAGGAGGAAAAGGCGCAGGCGACGTTGCTCGGGGAACGCTGCTGGTCGGAGCTCCCGCAAACCTACAGTCGCTACGGGACCGAGAGCACCCGGGAGCTTTTGGAGCATGTGAGGGCGCTCGAAGGAGCCGCCGCGGCCGTTGCCACCGACTCGGGAATGCAGGCCGCAGCCGTACTCTTCGACGTGCTGCTCGAGAAGGGTAGCCACGCTGTCGTGGCGAGGGGTGTGTACAACAAGACGAAGGGATACCTCTCGTGGCTCGAGAAACGCATCGGTTGTCACATTACCCTCATCGACGAGGCCGAGCTCGCCTCGCTCCCCAACCTCGTGAGCCGCCACACCCGCCTCCTTTTCGTGGAGACTTACACCAATCCGTTGCTGCGGGCCCTAGATCCCGAACAGCTCGTGAAGGCGGTCCGCGAGGCCCGCGGCACGAGTCCGTCGCTGCGTCTCATCGTCGACAACACGATTGCCACCCCCTGGGGGGTGCGGCGGCCGCTCATCGAGCAAGGCGTCGATTTCGTCATGGCGAGCGGGACGAAGGCCCTCGACGGCCGCGACCAGAACATGTGGGGCTACATCGCCTCCGACCATATCGACGTCCTCAATGGGTGCCTGGACCTCATGGCGATGCGCGGCGGGGTGTTGGATGGGCGCCGCGCCGGCGCGATCGTCTCGGATCTCGATTCGGCCCGCGATCGGCACGCAAAGCGTTGCCGCAACGCCGCCGCGGTCGCGCGATTCCTCAACCTCCACCCCAAAGTCAAAGAGGTTTGGCATCCGTCGCTCGAAAGCCATCCGGACCGTGACGCCATCGAGCGTCACTACACCCTCCACGGCTCTCTATTGAGCTTTCGTCTCGCGGAGGCTGATGATGATCAGACGAGGCACTTCTGCGACGTCGTCGCGACGACCGGCCTGCCTCGCTACGCGCTGAGCTTCGACGGCCTGGTGACCAAGATCAACCATCACCGAACGGTATCCGAGTACTTCACTCCGCCCGCGGAGATCGAGCGGCTTGGTGTCGGCAAACTGGTTCGGCTCGGCGTCGGGCTCGAGGCTCCCCAGGACCTCACGGTCTGTCTCAACTGGGCGCTGTGGCGATTCCGGGAGGTCTCCGCCGAGCATGTTCGTCAATGGCAGCGGGATCGGAAGCGCGCTCTCGGACTATTGGACTAATATGACCTCCGAAGGAGGTGCGCGATCCCTGAATCCGAGCTCTTCTGGGACCAGGTTCTTCAACTCATCGAGGAGGGGACGGTCGTCCCCATCGTGGGCCAGGACCTTCTCACGGTGAGCATCGAGGGGCTTCAAACGCCTCTCTACCCGTGGCTTGCGACCCGTCTCGCCAACGCCCTGGACGTCTCAGCGGCAGATTTGCCGAGCGGGGAGGAGCTTGCGGAAGTCGCTCGGCGCCACCTTGCAAAGCCTCAGGAAGCCCAGGATATCTACCGAGAGCTGAGGACCGTTTTTCGTGACCTCGAGCCGATCGCGACCCCCAAACCCTTGTCCCAACTAGCCAAGATGACTCGCTTCAAACTCTACGTGACGACGACGTTCGACCTTATGGCGGAGCGCGCGATCGACGAGGAGCGCTTCTCTGGGCAGCGCCAGACGCTTGTGTTCTCCTACGCGCCCAACGACAAGCAAGATCTGCCCCGCGAGTTCAATCGTCTGAACCGACCGGCGGTCTTTCATCTCATGGGACGGCTTTCGGGCACCCCGGGAAGCTACGCCGTGACGCGGGAGGATACACTCGAGTTCGTCAACTCTCTCGATGTCAAGGCCGAGGATTCTCCCCATTTTCTGTTCGACAAGCTGCGCTCCAGCAATCTTCTAATAATCGGAAGTCATCTCGCCGATTGGCTCGCTCGTTTCTTCGTCCGCAACATCAAGGGCGGACGTCACATCGAAACGCTAGCCGAGACGAGCGACGCAAGAGCCAGCCTAACGGAAATCCACGCGGCCCCAGTGCTCTTTCTTCGGCATTTCAGAGGCGGCACCAAAATCTTGCGGCACGCCGGCGGGGCCGCGGACTTCGTAGACGAGCTCTACCGGCGCTGGACCGAACTGCAACCGGCGGAGGAACTGGAGGCAGCTCCCGCTATCGCCGAGCTCACAGCAACACCTGGCATGCAAGCGGGGGCAGTCTATCTGAGCCACGCGCGTAAGGACCAGGAGGCGGCAGAGTCGATTCGGGACGCTCTCGACCGGGCTGGCGTCGACGTCATCATCGCCGCCGACGACTCGCCAGTGGGAGACAAATCGGAGAAGAAACTGAGGAGCATCATCAGCGAATGCTCGCTCTTCGTGCCCGTGATTTCCGAGCACTCCGTGACCGCACGAAGGCGCTTTTTCCAGAAGGAGTGGGTCGATACAATATTGGAGGCAAGGAGAAGCGTTACATCGGGCCGGTTCATTCTGCCTGTCGCCATCGACGACACGTCGCCCCGGGCAGCGGCGATGCCCAAGGCGTTCGGCGAGCTCGAGTGGGAAAGGCTCCCCGGTGGCAAACCCAGCTCGGAGTTCGTGGAGACGGTCGTGCAACTTCAGCGAAGCTATCGCAGCGCGAGTTTCGCATGATCGCGGACCGCCTCACCCGCCCATCCCGCGCAGAACTGAGCGACGAGAGTCCATGGCCTGGGCTCCTCTCGTTCGGGGAGGCCGACTCCAAATACTTCCGCGGTCGCGATTTCGAGTCAGAAATGCTGTCTCGACGGGTCGAACGGGAGCGGCTTACGATACTCTTCGCCCCCTCCGGACTCGGGAAGTCTTCGATTCTAAAAGCCGGACTGTTTCCGCTCCTGAGGCGGGAGAGCGTGTTGCCGATCTACATCCGCCTCGATTTTTCGCCGGCCAAGCCCGATCTCCTGGGTCAAGTCAAGACGGCCGTCGTCCGGGAAGCGAAGCGCGCCAATGTGGAGGCTCCCACCCCGGCGCCCAAGGAAACGCTCTGGGAATTTTTTCATCGCAAACATGCCGATTTCTGGGACGAGCGGCACCGACTCGTCGTTCCACTCGTCGTTTTCGACCAGTTCGAGGAGATCTTCACCCTGGGAGCGCGAGACCGATCCCACGAGCAGGCGACGAATGCTTTCATTACCGAGATGGCGGACCTGGTCGAGGCGCGGCCACCCGTGCAATTGAAGTCCAGGCTCGAGCTGGAATCTCCCGACAAAAAGACCAGTGAGGCGGAAGACTTTACTTTCGAGCGTCACCGCTACAAAATCCTCCTGAGCCTCAGGGAAGACTTTCTCCCCGACCTCGAAGACCTGGGTGAGCGCATGGGGTCGGTCGCCCACAACCGCTTTCGACTCGGACGCATGAACGGAGTCGCGGCGCTTCAAGCGGTCAATCAGGCGCCGCACATCATTGCTCCCGACGTTGCCGAGCGGGTCGTCCGTTTCGTCGCCGCCGCGGAGGGGGACGACGAGCTCGTCGACCTGGAAGTCGAGCCCGCTCTCTTGAGCGTCGTGTGCGGTGAGCTGAACAGCAAGAGGCTGGAAAGCCGCGAAACGCAGATCACCGAGCGGACCCTCGAAGGGTCTCAAAAGCAGGTCCTCGCGGACTTCTACGAGCGCAGCATCTCCGATCTCGACCCATCGGTGTGTACCTTCGTAGAGGAGAAGCTCATTACCCGCCGCGGCTTTCGCAACGTCGTCGTATACGACGAAGCCGTGAGCACTCCCGGGGTCACCCAAGAAGCCATCGAAGAGCTGGTGAAGCGGCGACTCGTTAGAATCGAGGAGCGGGGACGCCGCCAGCTCCTCGAGTTGAGTCACGACCTTCTGACCGGAGTGGTGACCGCAAATCGGGACGAGCGACGAAGACGCTCGCGGGAGGCCGAAGCGGTACGCGAGCTCGAAGAGCAGCATCGAAAGAGCCGGCAAAGGGCGGCCGTGCTGTTTCTCGTGCTACTGCTCGCGATCGGAGCGTTAGGCGGCCTCGCCTGGGCCTACTTCGCGCAAAGGCAGGCGGACGAGCTCGCGGAAGCGAAGGAAGTCGCCGAGAGAGCCGCCGAGGAAGCCTTTACCCAGAGGAGAATTGCGGACGCGGAGCGGCAGGAAGCGGAGCGCCGAAAGGCCGATGCAGACAAGGCCCGGGAGCTCGCTGAGCTGGCCGCGGTCGAGGCCTCCCGTCAGCAACGGATCGCGGATGCGCAACGTGAGGAAGCCGTTCGACAAAGGCAAGAGGCGCTGAAGGCGCGCGCCGATGCCGAGATGGCAACAGACGATGCCCTTCATCAGAGGAACCTGGCGGAAGAACAGAGAGGTCTCGCCGAGCAGAGAGAGCGAGAGATCGAAGAGAGCCAGCAGCAGGTGCAAGCGACGAACAACGCGCTGGTCGAAGCACTTGGGGAACGTCTCTCCAGTCGAGATCCAGACGAGGTCGTCGGGGCCCTGGATATACTCGTCCGCGGCAGCCAGGAATCGAAGGCCGTCTTGGCGCGGATCGACGACCGATGGTTCGAGTCACCTCGAGACTTCGTGCCCCTTCTCATCGCGTTGGACGAGATGGCACGGAATCAGCCAAACGAGAGGTGGCTTGGACTTCGCGCCATGCTTGTGGCGCGTTTCAGCCTGTCGCCAGACTACGGACCCCCGCCGGAAACCTTGAACGGGATAGACCGCGTCAAGCTCGGGGGCGGCGAGTTCTACATAGGGATGGCTTTCGACTCAGACTCCGACGACGAGATTCGCATCCGGGTTGTACTGTCTCCTTTCTACATTCAACAATACGAGGTCACGAACACCGAGTATCGCCGTTTCGACCGAAGCCACGATCCGGACGCACCCGACGATCACCCCGTAGCGAACGTCAGCTGGTACGACGCCATGGCCTATGCCGCTTGGCTAGGCGGAAGTCTTCCCACGGAGGCTCAGTGGGAATTCGCAGCGCGCGGGCGGTCGAGGCGACCCTACCCCTGGGGGCCCGAACGACCGTCATCATCCCGCGCGAATTATGACCACGATGGGAACGGTGAAACCCTCGACCGAGGAACGGCTCCAGTGGGGTCGTTTCCCGAAGGCGCGACACCAGACCGAATTCACGATCTCGCCGGCAACGTCTGGGAGTGGTGTCGGGACGGATCGTCCAGAACACGAGTCTTGAAAGGCGGATCCTATTTCAACGACGAAAGCTATCTTGCGGCGGCACGACGAAACTTCCTTCACGCGGAAGAGACGGAGAGTGTCGTGGGCTTTCGCGTGACTTGGACGGATTCACTATCGACGCCGTGAGCGCGAATCGATACCTACCTCCGGAGGCCACATGAATCGCGTTCGCGTGCTGGGGATGGCGCTATCGATCCTTGGCAAGGCCGCACTCGGTCCGTCCCAGGAAGCGGCGTCGACGCCCAGGTCGCTCCTCGATATCGAGCATCTCCCGCCAAAGTGTATGGATACGGAGGAGTTCCCTCTAGTTGCGGCCAGGGCTGCGACTTCCGAAGCGGCTCGTCGGCTAACGGGACTCATCCTGCGTTTCAAGGCCGAGGACGATGCGGGCTGGTACGAGATCACGCTCCCGCCAACGACGGGCGTGGACTTTCAAGCCGTATTGCCCAAGCCCCTGTCAGAGGCGGCCAGGGTGACGTACTACTTCGTAGCGGGCACGCCCGAACGCCGCTCCCCCGTGTACCGCGTCCCCGTCCTCATGGGTGGCTGCCCTGGAGCGAGCAGCGCGCCGGACTCCAGTCTGACAGACGGAATTCGAATCCGGAGGACTTCCGGCGACCAGAGCGAGATCCCGTCGGGATTCAGCCCTGACGGGATAGAACCCGGCGGTCGATGGTCCGGAACCACCCTCGGCCTCCTGGCGGCCGCTGGGGGTGGGGCCGGCGTCGCCGCCCTCGCGATCGGCGGAGGCGAGCCGGCGCCAGGTGACGCCAGTGTCATCGACCCCGAGACGCCCCGCGCCTGTTTTACTCCCGATCCGATCCCCGATATCGAGTCCGGAGGCAGAATACTCTTCAACGCTTCCTGCTCGACGCCGACGACGGTGACGTCCTACCAGTGGGATTTCGGCGATCTGACGACCGCTCAGGGCTCGAGCGTCGAGCACCTCTTCACTCCGGGTGGCATCTATAGAGTCGCGCTCACGGTCAGCGACGGCCAGAGGGCGGATAGCACATCGCGAGTGGTGCAGGTGATCGCTACCCCGAGCGCTTGTTTCGTCACGACGCCGGATCCTCCTCGGATCGCGACAAGCGAATCCATCAACTTCGACGCCGATTGCTCGGTCGGCGACCGCGACGGCGGCACGTCAGCCATCACGAGCTACGAGTGGGACTTCGGCGACGGGCGTCCCGGCGCTGAAGGCCGCTTCGTTTCGCGCCAGTTCCCGAGGTCGGACCTCTACGGCGTGAAGCTGACCGTGACCAACGGGGACGACCGGCAGGCCACGACGACGCAGTTCATCGTCGTCGAAGCTCGCACCGGATCGGCGGTTGAGCCTAGGGCGCTGCGAACCGACGTCGCCTTCACGAGCCACCTCGAGTTTTCGCGGGAGGGCGCAACCGTCAACGCCCGTCTCTCGGTCAACGACTCTGGAACCGAGACCAGGAGCTCACCGGCCCCCCTACGGCACCAGCTTCGTGCGCGTGGAGGCGAGAACCTCGTGCTAGGCCGCCTGCTGACCGAGGCAATGGGGCCTGGACAATGGCGATTCGATTTCGCGAGCGCACCGGGCTTCGTGCCCGGAAGCCTCCAGGTCGTCTCGGGGCAAGTGCTCGCGCTCTACCGGCAGAGCGTCGTCTTCCGTGTCACGGGAGAATCCGGCTCGCGCGTTCGATTCAGTTTTCGGCTCGAGGAGTAGTGAACGACGAGACCCCTCTCATCGCGGCCGCGACGCTCTCGCTTCCGACGGAGCTCGAGAGAGACGTCGCAGGGTGTCTCGAGGACTGGCGCGCTAACGACAAGGTCCGAAGACTCTGGAACAAGGATACGTCGCTTTGGACTGGCAGCGGCGAGGACCAATGGCTCGGCTGGCTCGATTTAGCGGAAGCGGAGGGTGCTCGAGTCGACGTTTACGAGGAGTTCGCGAAGGACGTGCGATCGCGGCACTTCGAGAACGTCGTCGTCTGCGGGATGGGAGGCTCGAGCCTCTGTCCCGAAGTCTTGCGGATGACGTTCGGGACCATCGCGGGCTTTCCCGAGCTTCACGTACTGGATTCCACGGACCCCGCCCAAATCCGCCTACTCGAAGAACGCTTGGCGCTCGCCCGAACATTGTTCATCGTCTCCAGCAAGTCGGGCTCGACCCTCGAGCCCAAGGCCTTCAAAGCGTACTTCCAAGAACGCTTGCATCAGGCGCTCGGAAGAACGGACGTCGGCGATCGGTTTGTCGCCGTGACCGATCCGGGCTCGGCGCTCGAGAAGACGGCCCGGACGGAGGGCTTCACGCACGTCTTCCACGGCGTTCCGAGCGTCGGGGGTCGCTACTCGGCGCTTTCTCACTTCGGGATGATCCCCGGCGCCGCAATGGGGCTGGACGTCGCCGATTTCTTGAAGCGCGCCGCGCACATGGCCGCCTCCACCTCGCCGAATGTGGCCGTTGACGCCAATCCCGGCGTCGAGCTTGGGGCCGTTCTCGGAGCCGCCGCCCGTCGCGGCATCGACAAATTGACCCTCGTCACCTCCCCCGGCATCTATGACCTCGGTGCCTGGCTCGAGCAGCTCGTTGCCGAGTCGACGGGCAAAGATGGAATAGCCATCCTCCCGGTCGACCGCGAGAAGCTCGGAGCTCCCGAAGTCTACGGAAACGATCGCCTTTTCGTTTACGTGCGACTCGAGAGCGCGGTCGATCCGGATCAGGAGGAAGCGGTGGATCGGCTCGTCGGAGCAGAGATGCCGGTTGTCACGATCCCAATCAAGGACGTTCGCGATTTGGGCCAGGAGTTGTTTCGCTGGGAGATCGCCACCGCCGTGGCCAGTTCTATCCTGGGGATTCATCCGTTCGATCAACCGGACGTCGAGGCGAGCAAGATCGCAACGAAAAAACTGACTGCCGAGTATGAGCGAAGCGGACGACTTCCCGAGGAGAGACCTCTCTTGGACTCGGAGGGCATCTGCGTCTACACCGATGACGGCAATGCTGCGGCGCTAGGACGGATTTCGTCTCTAGAAGGGTTCCTGCGCGCGCACCTCGCGCGTATCGGGGAGGGAGACTACTTCGCGATCCTCGCTTACCTCGAGATGAACGAGCGACACGAAGCAATCCTTCAATCCATCCGTCACCGTGTCCGCGATGCAAAGCGCGTCGCGACCTGCCTCGGCTTCGGACCCCGTTTCCTGCACTCGACCGGTCAGGCCTACAAGGGCGGCCCGAACAACGGCGTCTTCTTGCAGCTCACGTGCGAAGACGCAGAAGACGTCGCGATTCCGGGACATCGATTCTCGTTCGGCACCGTCAAGGCCGCCCAGGCACGCGGTGATTTCGAGGTCCTCGTCGCGCGCGATCGGCGCGCCCTCCGGCTGCACCTCGGAGCGGACGTGGGGAACGAGCTGCACCGCCTCGACGAAGTCGTCGAGAAAGCGCTTTCTTGAACGGTCTTCGCTAACTCTTCTTTCGGCGTGCGGCCGAAATCATTCCCAGTCCAAGCAGGAGCATGGCGAGAGAGCCAGGCTCTGGCACGTCCGGAATCTGAATGCCGACCTGGAAATCCAAGCCTTCCGTGAACGTAGCTGGAGAGCGGAAGGAGTTCAGTAAGTTGCCGGTGAGGTCGATCTCGGAAATTAGGTCAGTAGTGACGCTAGCGACAAAGAAACTACTACCCGTATAAGCGAGACCAAGAGTCGTCCCCGAAACTCCCGTTGCCAGCGAGTCGAGCAACGTCCCACTGAGGTCATAGGTTTCGATCACACCGTTGATGGTAAGGCCGAATAACCGGTCCGTGCCATTCGACGCAAGGCCAAACAGGTTCGAGTTCGGAGCGAACGACGAGAGAATCGCGCCCGACGTGCGGTCGATATTCGCGACTAAGGGCCGGCGACAAAATAAGTTCCCGTTTTCAAGACGGTCGGATGGTGTAGTTCCATTTGGGTAGAGTCTGGTCCTTTGTAACGGAAAGCGCCTGCATCCGCTCGTCAGTGATTTTGACGCCCTTCGGATAACGACGCCGGATAAGGTGTGCGCGTACTCGCAAACCGGAAGAGGTGGTGGTCGTGCGGATGTATTTGAGGATGGTTTCGTAGCTGTCGAGAGGCCTGCTCGCCCAGTTCTTGCTGACCTCGCTGAACAGACGGTGCTCCACTGGATTCCACTTGGATGTACCGGACGGATAGTGGGCTATGGTGATAGCGATGTCGTGGCGATTGCAAATCCGCGTTTGAAGCCCGTGCTTCCAACCCCGACACCGATAGCCATTGCTGCCCCCGGCGTCTGCCAATATCGCGAGGTCACGGGCTGCAGGATAGCGTCGCCGTCCTTCCGTTCGCCACCACTTCTCGATGGCATTCACGGCGAAGTCCGGGGTGTTGTACGAGGTACCAATGAACACTGTCCCGCGGTTCGCGAGCAGATCGTAGACGCCGTAGGGGATTGCGATGCCGTTCGATTCGGAACGGAAGTCATGGTCTTTGACGAGAGTCGGCTCGCGGTTCCAGGCCTGCCCGCCGTTTTTGAATAATCCCACCAGCTCCCGTTTCTTCGTGTCTACGCTGATGATGGGATGACCAGCTGCGGCAAAACGCTCGCGCAGTTCGGCGATACACGCGAATTGGGTATCGCGATCTTCGGACGTGGCACCGCACAGCTTCTTGTGGTTCACCCGCAACGAGAAGCCGAGCTGTTTGAGCAGTCGACCGACGGTTTTGCTGCTGACGTTCACACCGAGGCTTCTTAGCTCGCAAGCAATCTTGTCGGTGGTCCGCCGCGTCCATTTCACTCCCGTCATCGGATCGCCCGCGGTGTCGTGCTTCATGAGTTCTTCGATCTTGGCGATGACTTCTGGCGTTTTTTTTGCACGGCGCGCCGTCCGCCACCCTTTCGCCGAACTCCGTCGAGCTCAACATCTCTCATTAGCAATTCCCTACGACCTCTGGCTACCGTGCTCGGATCCATCCCGAGCAGTTCGGCAATCTGTTGGTCGCCACCGTGACCGAGCTTCATGGCCTCGACTCCCGCGTAGAGACGGCGCTGCTTTTCATCGAGCAGGCTGTAGAAAAGAACGATCGCAGCCTTCAACTCCACGGGGAGCACGCGGACTCCCCCGACCCCGCCCAACGTGGAAGGTGACGCCTCATGTACCTGGCGGGCCGAGAGCTGTTGCTTGCGCGTGCTCACATCGGTGGCCAGATACAGATATCGGCCGAACACCTGCTCGCGCGCCAATCTTTTCTCTCGGACCAGTTTCAACAGAGGAGCCTTGACGTCAACCTGCACCACGTCCTCGAGCTCGTCGACGTAGTAGCCTGCCTCACAGGCCGCGACCAACGCTTTTACCGTCGCAAGCAACGTCCCGTACTTCGAGAACCACACTGAGCGCAACGACCAAAGACCTTTTCGATCGAACTGGGCGATCTCGTCCAACGTGTAGTAGCTACCACGGTGGGAGTAGCTTGTCCGATACGCCAACTCATTGAGCTTTCGGAAGACGGTCGAGTCCACATCGGTACCCAACACTGCCTTCAAATCATCGAGGGTAGCTATTTTGTGCTTCCTCAACAGGCGGTCGAGATCTTCAGACTGATAGCTCGTAGGTCTCATAATAGGAGAAGTGCTCCTTGATAGGCGTAATCCTCCTGCAATGAGGACCGTTTGTCAAACACGCGCTGGTTGCTGAAGACCTACAAATGTTCCGTTTCTAGGGAGCTTGCCAGGCTCTCGTGATGCCAGACGATATCGCGATCACGACCTGAAACAGGAAGAGTGTTCTCAAAACTAGACAGTTATTTTGTCGGCGGCCCTAAGCCGGAAGTCCCGCCGCCAACGATGAGACTACCATCCGCCAGAATCGTGAGCCCCTCGGCGTCGAGAGGCACAAAGAACGAGGTGAGGATTGCCCCCGTTAGATCGATATGGAAGACGGTGGAGTTGTTGGAGCTATCAAGAATCCAGATGGACTGGCCGTCCGTGTCGAAGGACAAGGCGTCGCGAAAGACGCCTGGGCCGGGGATCGTACTCAGCACGGCGCCGGTGAGGGCATCGAGCTCGAACAAATCCGTTGCAATCCCGTCGGACGCCCATAGTGAAGGCACCGCGGATGCAACGGCTGGAACGACGAGGCACAGCGCCACCATCACGACGCATGGGAATAATCGGACTCGCTTACTCATCACTCAACTCCTTTCGACACAGACTTCCAAAACTTCACGTTTTGCGTCTGCAAGTTCCGGACCGGAACGCTGTTTCGCCATAACGCTATGATGATGTGATATTTAGGGGAGTCGCTCGGTCAGGCGAACCGCCTGAACCCGTCAAAAAATCCGACAAAACCAGGCGCTCGAGCGACAATCTAGCTTGTAAACCACTCTCACACCTATCGTTGAACCGTATCGCCCAGTCTGTAAGAAAGTTCGACGGAATCCCCGATGGAAGTCGCCGAGAAGGGATGGGCCCGTGGCAAAGCGGAGGGTGCCCGAAGCCATGAAGCGACCGATGGTACGGCCGAGCTCAACTCTCGGCCCCGTCGAGCTTCAGGAGCTTGTCGGCGTTCTTTCGACAGATCTTCTCTCGGTCCCCGTCCGAGATATCGAGGGCGTCGAGACAAAACCGTTCGATCTGCAGCCGAAACGCTTCGAACTACACCTAGTTCCTTCGAGCTGGCTCGGTCGTTGTTTTGGTATACTCCCGCCTGATGCGCGACGTCGTCCTGAAGGACGTGGAGCTCTCTGACGGTGGCCATTTACGAGGCCCGCGCCATCGTCGAGTGGAATTCCTCCCCTTCTCCAACATCCGGTCTAGTTACAGCCGTTGCCCAGGAGGCATGACGTGACGAGCTATTTTCCCGAGGTCGTCGAGCCCATTCCCTACGAGGGTCCGAAATCGAAGAATCCCCTTGCGTTCCGTTACTATGACAAGACGCGCGTGGTCGCAGGCAAGACGATGGCCGAGCATCTTCGTTTCGCCGTTTGCTACTGGCATACGTTGCGCGGAACCGGCTCCGATACATTCGGGGGCGCGACTTTCGCCCGACCGTGGGGACGGGAAACGGATAGAATCGTCGCCGCCGAGTCGACGATGGACGCAGCCTTCGAGCTGTTCGAAAAGCTCGGTGTCGACTTCTATTGCTTTCACGATCGCGATATCGCTCCCGAGGGAACGACTCCGACGGAGACCCAGAAGTACCTGGATCGCATGGTAGCGAAGGCTGCCTCGCTCCAGAAACAAACCGGAGTCTCGCTTCTCTGGGGCACGGCGAACCTCTTCAGCCATCCTCGGTATACGCACGGCGCCGCGACGAATCCTGACCCGCTCGTCTTCGCGCATGCCGCGGCCCAGGTGCGAAGGGCGCTCGACGCGACCGTCGCGCTCGGCGGCAGCGCCTATGTCTTCTGGGGCGGACGGGAAGGTTATACGACCCTCCTCAATACGGACTTGAAGCAGGAGCGGGAACAAATGGCCGCTTTCCTCCACCTAGCCTCCGACTACGCGAAGGAGATCGGGTTTACCGGCACACTTCTCATCGAACCAAAGCCGATGGAGCCGACGACCCATCAGTACGATTTCGATGCGGCGACGACGCTCGCTTTTCTTCGCGAGTTCGGCCTCATCGATCGATTCGAGCTCAACATCGAGTCCAACCACGCGACGCTTGCGGCACACACCTGGGAGCACGATCTTCTCGTCGCTTCCATCGCCGGCAAGCTCGGGAGCCTCGATATCAACCGGGGCGACCTAAACTTGGGGTGGGACACCGATCAATTCCCGACGGACCTGCAAGCCGCGACGACGGCGATGCTCGTCATTCTCGGCCAGGGTGGGCTCAGAAACGGCGGTCTGAACTTCGACGCGAAAGTTCGCCGGGGCTCTTTCGACACCGTCGACCTCGTCCACGCTCACGTCGGAGGCATGGATACCTTCGCGCGCGCGCTACTCGTGGCGGACCGCATCGTCAAGGACGGCGCGCTCTCCCAGCCGCTCACCGAGCGCTACGCGAAGTTCCGTGAGACCGAGATGGGCAAGAAGATTCTTTCTCGCGCGACTACCCTGGCGAAGCTCGAGGCATGGGCGACGTCGGAGGGCGAGCCGGAGCGCGTCAGCGGCAGGCAGGAAGCGCTCGAGAATCTCTTGAACGACTATCTCTACGGGTCCCGCGTGGATTGACCCGAGCTCCGCTCTAGACTCGGGACTTTCGCTGCGCCACCCCGGCGATCATGTAGTCGGACTCCTTCCGCGTGTGCTCTTCCGCCGTCAGGCTCTCGATGCTCTTCACGACCAGAGTTCCCGTGCCCTCGTTCGTGAAGACTTCCAGAAGAAGTCCATTAGGCTCGTTGAAGGAAATGATATGAACGCGGCCGACGCCTCCGTGCAAGGCCGCCTCGATGGAAGAGACTTTGGGCAGCATGCCCTCGGCGAGACTTCCCTGGTCGCGGAGCTGTTTCAAGCCCTCGAGATCGGTATAAGAAATGAGGGAATGAGGGTTCGAGGGGTCTTCCAGAATGCCGGGGGCGCCCGTAGTTAGAATGAGCTTCTCTGCCTTCAGGGCGACCGCCAGCGCCGATGCCACTGTATCCGCGTTGATATTGAGGAGGGTACCCGAGGCGTCGGCCGAGATCGGACTCACGACCGGCATGAACCCCATGCCAAGCTGCTTGTCGAGCACGTCCACGTTGACGTCGTGAATGTCACCGACGAACCCGAAGTCGACCGGCTCCGCTTCCTCGTGCATCACCACGGGGGGTCTCTTGCTCGCATGAATGAGGCCGGCATCGACGCCGCTCATACCCACGGCGGGAAGGTGCAGGTCGCGGCAGGCGGCGAGAACGCGCGTATTGATGAGGCCGTTCAAGACCATGGTCGTGACTTCCAGAGACTTCTCGTCGGTGACACGCCGGCCCTGAACCATCCGTGTGTCGATCCCCAGCTCCTTCGCGAGCTCGGTCGACTGCGGGCCACCACCGTGCACGAAGACGACTCGGATGCCGAGCTGGTGGAGCACAGCTACCTGTTCGACGAGTGCGCTGGTGGAGGCGTGATTCGCGAAAACGGCACCTCCGGCTTTGAGCACGAAGGTCTTGCCCTTGTAGAGTCGAATATAGGGCACGGCCTTCTTGAGGGCCGTCACCACGATCGCCCGTTCGGATGCGCCTTTCACACTACCTCCCTCTTTGAACTCATTATCCGATGTAACAAGGCCATCTGCACCCACATGCGGTTGTTAGCCTGCTGCAATACGACACTTCTCGGTCCTTCCAATACGTCCTGCGTAACGACGACACCGCGACGCACCGGAAGACAGTGCATGAAACGGCAATCCTTCGACGAGCCCTCGAACCAGGACGCTTCGACGCGCCAACCGACGAGACCACCGCGAAGCTCGCGATCGGCCTCGTCGTCGCCATAGCAGGAAGTCGCCGACCAGGATTTCGCGTAAAGGACGTGAGCTCCGTCGAGCGCCCCACGGATATCGTCCGTCTCCCGGATCGTGCCTCCCGACACAGAAGCGGCCTTTCGAGCACCCTCCATGATCGTGTCCGGCAGCTCGAAGCCATCGGGCCGCGCCACGGTGACGTCCATGCCTCGTTGGGCGGCCATCTGCACCGTGGAGGCGGCCACGGCGAGCGGCAGAGGTTTCGGATGATAGGCCCACGAGAGGACGAATTTGCCGTTCCCTCTGGGAACAGACAGCTCGTCCATCGTTTTCCAGTCGGCCAGGCTCTGGCAGGGATGCCGGATGGCGGACTCCATATTAATGACGGGAACCGGCGAGAGATCCGCTAGCGTGCGAAAGTCGCGATCGGCAAGGTCGTCATCGAGACTCTGACGCGGAGCGAAAGCGCGAATGCCGAGCGCATCGCCATAGGACGCAATTACGGGGATCGCTTCACGGACGTGCTCCACAGCGTCGCCGTCCATCACGACGCCGGATCGGGTCTCGAGCTTGTGGATACCGCGGTCGGGCGAAACGATGAAGGAGCCACCGCCGAGCCGGAGCATCGCAGCCTGGAAAGACATCTGCGTCCGCAACGAGGGGCTGAGGAAAACAAGCCCGAGCACTTTGCCTTCGAGAGCCCGAGGCTCTGGCATTTCCTGAAGCCGTTTGGCCAGCGACAGGAGGCCGTCGACCTCCTCGAGCGAGAGCTCGGACAAATCGTTGAACGAACGCATGGTGGGTTAGAAGTCTCCGAGCGCTGCGGCCAGCTCCGAAGCGTGCTCCTCTCGAAGCGTCAGCGGCGGCATGAGCCGCACGACATGTGGGTCCGAGCTCGTGCCCACCAGGATGTTACGTGCGAGCAGCGCGTTTCGAACCTCGGCGGCCGGGGGGCCGCAGCGGAGGCCGATCAAAAATCCCCCGCCCTGGATATCGGAAACCGGTCCGGTGCGGCACTTGCGACGGATGATCGCGGAGACGTTCTCGACGTTCTCGAGCAGTCCGTCTCGCTCGATGGTCTCGATGACCGTCTCGACGAGAGCGCAGGCGAGCGGTCCTCCGCCAAAGGTGGTACCAAGGCTCCCAGGCTTCACCTTCGACGCAACTCGATCGTGGGTCATCAGAGCGGCGACGGGGAATCCCGCGCCCAGTGCCTTGGCGGTCGTGACGATATCGGGTACGACCTCGACCTTCTGCGCGACGAAGTAGTGGCCGGAACGTCCCATCCCGCACTGAACCTCGTCGAAGATCAACAATGTCCCGGTCTGGTCACAGCGCCGCCGCAAGCGAGCGAGATAGGACGGGTCGAGGTCGAAGGCTCCCGCGATACCCTGAATCGGCTCGACGATCACCGCCGCGGTCCCGTCGTCGATCAATTCCGCGGCGCGATCGGAGTCGTCTCTCGGAGCGAAGGTCACGGGAAACGGCGTGTGCGGGAAAGCGTACCAGCTCTCGCTCGCGCCCCAGGTGACGGCGCCGGCCGCAGCGGTTCGTCCGTGAAAGCCGTGCTCGAGCGCTATGACCCGCTTGCGGCCCGTCGCGAGAAAGGCAAGACGGAGCGCGTTCTCGTTGACCTCCGCCCCGGTGTTGGCGAAGAAGACTTTATCCAGCCCTTTCGGTGCGATCGACGCCAGCCGCTCGGCGGCCCGTGCCCTCACATCGAGCGGAACGGCGTTGCTTTGGAACGTCAAGGTCTCCGCTTGCGACTTCAAGGTCTCGACGATCCGCGGATGGGCGTAGCCGAGCGCGGCGACAGCGTGGCCTCCATAGAGGTCCAAGATCCGTCGTCCGTCCGCCGTCGTCAGATGGACATCGCGCGCGGAAACTGGCTCGATGGGAAGCTGCGCATAGACCTTCAGGAGGTGCGCTTGCTCTCGCTCCCTCGCCGAGCCGACGGAGACGTCTTCGACTTCGCTCACAGCCACCCCGCCACCGGGGCGGTGAGCCCCGCTGTCTCGGGAGATCCCACGATCCGGTTCATCCACTGGATGCCCCCGCCTGCCGCCCCTTTGACGAGATTGTCGACGACGGAGAAGACGACGACGCTGCCCTCTCGGGCCGCGACGGCAAGCTGCGCGTAGTTGCTCCCGACGACGTCCTTGAGCCTCGGCGTGCCCGACACGACACGAACGAAGGGCGATGCCCCGTAGAAGCGCTCGATCTCGGTCGAGATCGACTTCTCGTCCAGATCCGCGCTCAGCTTGGCCTGCACGGTGACGTGGATGCCCCGGGCGAACGGCCCGGAGTGCGGCACGAAATGAAGGCGGGGTGCCACGCCGCTCGCGCGCTCGGCGACGGAGGTCATTTCAGGTACGTGTCGATGCACGAGAGGTTGATAAGCAAACAGGTTACTTTGACGCAGGGGATGGTGGGTCGCAGGCTTCGGCTCACGACCCGAGCCCGTACTCCCCGTCACGCCGGATACGTAAAGATCGGGCTCTACCATGCCGAGCTTCAGAAGCGGCACGATCGCGAGCAACACCGCCGTCGTGAAACATCCGGGGTGTCCGACGTGCTCGGAGGTTGCTTCGCCGTGCTCGGGAAGGCCGCAGCAAAACTTGCTGAGAAGCTCAGGCGCCCCGTGCGCCTTGCCGTAGACTGCCTCGTAGGCTTCGGCGTCGGAGTACCGAAAGTCGGCCGACAAGTCGACGACGTGCGCCCGGACTCCTTTGGCGGCCGCGGTCTCTAGAAGTTCCGCGACTTTGCGAGCCGAGTCCCCGTGGTTTGCGGCAGAGAACACGGCCACTTCGCCACTGGCGCGCTCCACTACTTCCGGCATCTCCCCGTAGGAGCGGAAAGCCGTCTCTTCGAGGATCGGGTGGAGGTGTGGGAAGACACTCGCCATTGGCTGGCCGGCGGAGCTTTCGGAGAATGCCGCGGTGAGCTTCAATGACGGATGATGGGAGAGGAGCCGTATGAGCTCCCCGGCGACGTAGCCCGAGGCGCCGAGCACGATCGTACCCATGGTCCCGCTCATCGGTAGGCCATTTCAGTGCGAGTGGGCAGTTTGCCACAGTGGTCGAGAACGATGTCCCCGAGCAGAGCCCCGGAGGTCAGTGCGTTGGCCGCGGGCAAATCCAGACGGTCTCGCACGATTTGGACACCGACCACGTTGTCGGTGGCCGGCCCCGTCACGACACAGGGCGTCAGATCGAATTGATCGCGCAAGAGCTTCACGCCACCCCACGCCGCCATAGGATCGTTCGCGGAGAGCACGAGAGCGCTGATCGAAGAGCGGATATTAAAGTCGGCGAGGATCGCGTCGACGCCGTAGTCTCCGAGCAGACCGTCGCCAAGCTCGAAGAGAATCACGTCGGGCTGAGCCTTCGCAAGCTCACTCAACATAACTCTCGTCAGGCGAGGACTGTTTCCGGCAGTCGTCGCGACCACTCCGAGATCCCCAAAGATCATCGTGTTCCTCGCGCCGGCGTCCTCCATCGCGAGGATATCGCGCCGCGCGGAAACTCCGGTGGCTTTGAAGGCGTCCACTCGGAGGCCGACGCGTCGAAATCGCGCCAAGATGGCGCAGGCGGCAGCGGTCTTGCCCGCGTCCATACAAGTTCCGACGACTGCGATCACCGGGATGCCCGTGACGTCGAAGGTCGTCGGCATGGAATCCAGGGACTTTGCCCCGACGCGGGCCGGAACACCGGTCCGCTCGCCGAGGAAGGGAAACGTGAGCACGGCGCCCAAGACCCTGCACTTGAAGGGGGCGCCGTGGGCCGGGTCGGCGTCATCGCAGAGGCCGAGCACACCCCCCAGGTTCAGAAGGTCTACGTAGTCTCCCGGCTTCAGGCTCTCAGGCACGTGACCTGCATAGCCAAATAGAGCCCTTCGATGTCCCAGGGCCCCCACGAGGATGTCGCCCCGCTGCACCACGGCCATGCGACCGCTCGTGAGCTCGAGCTGATTGTATGCGGCCTTGTCGCTCGCGACTTCCACTGCGACCAGAATGCCCTCCTCACATGGAATTTCGTCGCGTAAGCGCAGCTCCGCCGTGAGATCGTTGTGTTGAGCAACCGACGCAATCTCGTCTGCAATAACCCGTTTCACCTGCTGAACCGACCTCCAGGCATAATTATTAATCCAAATTGCATAAATAGTCAAACCTGAGGCCGCGCGCTCGATACCACGGGCCGGTATCGCGGAGTAATATTGGACCAATGCGCTTCCAGATCGTCGTCTTCGTTCTCGTTCTCCTCGGCCGCGGATTGAGTTGGGGGAAGGGCGAGTGACCTGGCATCGCGCGCTCCCCGTCGCGAAGCTCCGTGAGGCGGGACGAGCTCTCTTTCGTCACGGCGGGAAGCAAATCGTTTTGTTCGACGTCGAGGGCGAGATACGGGCGCTCGACAACCGATGCCCCCACGAGGGATACCCTCTATTCCAGGGCACCGTCGATCCGGAGCGATGCCTATTGACCTGCCAGTGGCACAATTGGAAGTTCGATCTCGCCTCCGGCAAGGCGCTTGTCGGCGAGGACCACGTCCGCTCGTATAGGGCACGCGTCGTCGAGGACGACATCGAGATCGACGTCACCGACCCGCCCGTCGAAGCCATCGAAAAGGCAGCGCTCGGAGCGCTCGAGGAGGCGATCACCGCCGGGCAGTACCGCCACGTCGCGAGAGAGCTGGCGCGCATGCTCTCGAACGGTCTCGACCCTCTCGGAGGTGTCCGAAGAGCCGTCGAGCTCACCCACGACCGATTCGAGTATGGCACGACCCACGCTTTCGCGGCCGCCGCCGACTGGCTCACGCTCTACGTCGAAGAGTCCGATATGGAACACCGTGTCCTCTGTCTAACCGAAGCCATCGACCACATGGCGGACGACGCGCTGCGCCAACCATTTTTTGCCTTCGCCAAGAACGTCGAGCCGTTTTCGGACGAAGCTTTCCTCGAAGCCGTCGAGGCAGAGGACGAGCCTCGAGCGGTCGGTCTCATGAGAGGCGCGCTCGAGAACGGCATCCCCTGGAGCGAGCTCGAGCCTACGCTCGCAAGGGCGGCGCTGTCTCACTACAACAGTTTCGGCCACGCCGCGATCTACGTACACAAGACGGGCGAATTGCTGAGGCTCCTGGGCGCCGGAAGCTCCGCCCATCTTCTGCTGCCCCTGGCGCGTTACCTGTGCTATACGACGCGCGAGGATCTCCTACCGGACGCCCCTACGCCTTGGCGCTCCAAGCCGCGCCCTCGAAGTGTGGCAACGGACAGTCCTGGATCGACGGCGAGGCGGTGTCCGGATCGAGCGTGAAAGAAGCGCTATCCTGGACGCAAGAGCGGATGACGTCCCATCGAGAGATGATCGTCTATTCGGCGCTGCTCGAGGCGGGGGCTCTCAACCTGCTCCGATTCGACGAGAGCTTCGAGAAGGCCGCCAGCCCATCGGTGAGCCGCAACGTGAACTGGCTCTCGTTCACCCACGCTCTCACGTTCGCCAACGCGGTCCGGACTCTCGGCACCGGGAATCCCGAGCTCTGGCCGAAAGCCCTTCTCCAAATGGCCTGTTTCGTGGGCAGAAACAAGCGATTCCTGCGCCCCGAGATCGACGACCGGCATTGGGTCGACGACGAGGAGCGGTTCCTCCGAGACGCTCGCAGGCGCGTTCTCGACCACGGCTTCGGGGAGCCAATCTATTCCGCGCATCTCGTCAAGATCTTGCGTGCCGTCGAGACAGAGCTTGCTTTCGTGTCGCCCTCCTGCGGAAAGCATCTGCTCGCGGCCTTCTCTCGTTTTCTCGACGTCAGAATCAAGGAGAAGCACCCGCTGCGTGTAGCTCGGCAGGCACTCGCCCTGACGAAGTAGGCCGCGCCAACGAGGGTTCGCGAGAAATGGACTGGATCAAGCGAGGCCTGCGTTTCGAATGCCAGGCCGATTGCGGCAAATGCTGTAGCAACGCGCGCGAGGGAAGCGTCTTCCTCGAGCCCCTCGATATCGAGCGCCTGGCGGCCCATCTTGCCATCCGCGAAAAGGAGCTCGTGACGGACTACGCCCGCGTCCACGACGACGGAGACATCGAGCTCGGGAAGGCTTTAGGCGGCGGCTGCGTTTTTCTCGAGGGTGCGCGCTGCTCCGTTTACGAAGCGCGCCCCCTGCAGTGTCGCGTCTACCCGTTCTTTCCCCTCGAGGGCTACACTCCCATCGAATCACCCTACACGTGGCGTTTCGAAAAAACCTTCTGTCCAGGAATCGGGAAAGGCCGGCTCTATCGGCGCAGCGAAATTCTCGCCATCAGCCGCGGCAAGCGGGATGTCGCCGGTTTCGAAGTCTAGCCAGCGCCCCGCGACATTGATGGAATAGGCGACCGAGCAGTAAGAAAGGATAACTCCCCCCACCCTGGGGAATTCCCCACGAAGTGCCGCCGGTTCCTCCCCATAGTTCTCGTCACATGGAAATCTCAGATGATTTCGTAGACTGTGAGCGATATCACTGGAGGTGCCAAAGTGAAGGGAAGTCTGACTCGAGATCATCTGCCGGACCTCCTGCATGCGCTCCACCGGACTGAGGAGAGTGGCGTGCTCCAAATCACGCGGGAGCTGACGAGCAAGCGCATCTACTTCGGGGAGGGCTCGATCGTCTTCGCGAGGACGAATCAACGCGCCGAGCGCCTCGGAGAGTTCCTGATTCGAAGGGGCCGTATCAGCCGCTCTCACCTCGCACACGCTTCCAATCGGCTTCGGGCGCGCGGAGAGAAGTTGGGCACCGTCCTGGTCCAATTGGGCTTGATGAGCGGGAGCGAAGTTCGGGAAGCGGTCGCCGACCAACTGCGGGGCATGATTCGGCCCATTTTCTCGTGGCAATTCGGAGAGTACTGTTTTCAGCAGGACGTCGAGCCCATTCCCGAAGAGCTTGCGGTGAACTTGCCGACCATCCCGACTATTCTGGATGGTACCCGCGACGTCCGAGATACGAAGCTCATCGAGGGTGCGCTCGGTGACCTGGATCGTGTCGTGGGCTACTCGCGAGACCCTTGGGTTCACGCCTACCATCTCAGTCTGACTCCCGAGGAAGGTTTCGTGCTGTCGAGAGTGGACGGGCAGTCCTCGATGACCGACATCCTCTCTATCACTCCCCTGCCGGACGAGGAGGCTCTGCGCTGCCTCTACACGCTGGTGGCCGGAGGATTTCTGGAATTCGGCGCCAAGAGCCGCGACCTCGCGCCTTCGAAACGTTCCAAAGCCTTCTTCGAGATGCCGTTCCCCGTGCCGGGAAGCGGAGAAACGCTTCGGAGCTCCGCCCCGTCCGAGATCTCGACCGAGGAGCAGCGCACCTACGACGAGATCATAGCCAAGCACGCCTCGATGGCACGGGGAACGTTCTACGACTGGCTCGAGATCGCCCGAAACGCGAAAGACAAGGACATCCGCAAGGCTTATCTCGATCTCGTCAAGAGGTACCATCCCGATCGCCACGGCTCCGCCCACCTTCGCGAGCTTCACGGGACGCTCCAAAACATCATCGCCAAGGCGACCCAGGCCTCCGAGCGTCTCTCAGAGCCCACTTCCAAGCGGCGCTACGATCAGTCGCTTCGGAGCGAGGCCCCGAAGGGCGAGGCGATGGCGCCGCGTGTCGAGAAGGTCGAGCCGCTTCCACCGACGGCGGGAGAAGAGCTCGCCGCTCGCTACTATCACGAAGCAACAAAGTACGTCTCGGAGAAGCGCTTCCACGAAGCGGTGAAGCTTCTCGAGGAGGTCGTCGAGCTCGATCCTTCCAAGAGCGAGTACCATCGCCTACTCGCGCAGGCTCTCTCCAACAACCCCAAGTGGCGGAAAGACGCGGAGAATCACTTCCGCCAAGCGAAGAAGATCGACCCCTTCGACGTAGAGTCCATCGTGGGGCTGGGCGAGCTCTACGAGATCGCCGGGATGAAACAGCGCGCCAAGGCGATGTACTCGCTCGCCCTCGAGCTCGACCCAGACGATGCGGAGCTCAAGATGAAGCTTCGGCGCCCCTCCTGAGTCAGCCGTTGCGGGTCCCGTGGATACGAGCCTTCCAACGACGGCCTTGTTCGATATCACTCGAGCCAGCCGTGGGCCGTAAGCGCCTCGCGGAGCCTCCGGTCATCGGACGACATTGGAGGCAGCCAGGAGCCCAAACGCTCCCGCCGCCAACAGTTCTCCTCGGAGAGTGGAGCGAATTAGTATCGATAGAGCTCGATCCGAATGAATCGTGGTGGCGCGTCGGGAAATGGGTTCTCGGCGAGAAGCCGGAGAAGCATCTCGTCGTTGTGTAGCAGCTTCCAAACCATGTGGAGCGTCCATGGATATTGTTGCGGCCTGCCCATTGCGGCGAACCACAGGAGCCAATCCAGCCGATAGTGGTATGGGGTGATGACGCAGGGACGCCGGTCGACTCGTGTCGGCTTGCACGGAAACTCGTAAGCGCGCCAGTCCGCACTTTCGGAGGGCTCGCTCGATGTGGTCCCCTCGATGACGAGCTCCAATCGCTCGCGACCGACCGACCCGAAGGCGCCGTAGGTATTCACGAGGTGCAGCCGCGTGAAGGACGTGTTCATGATCTGTCGGGGCTAGAGCAAATTTCCGACCGGCCCGATGCTGGCGATGCCGACGAGAATCACGAGGCTCACGGCCGCGACCCGCTGCATGGACGAGAGAGGCTTCCTTCGATGGGAGAGCGCCCACACCGTGGATCGGCGCGGCAGCACACGAGTCCAGAAGGAATCGTCGAAGCAGGCCAGCGCGGGGACGATCGTGAGCCAATTGAGAAACGAAAGATTCCCGCTCACGATCAGAAAACCCTGGAACAGCACGAGGCAGGTTCCGGCCAGGTGTCGGAATCTTTGGGGCCCGAAGATGAAGAACGGCACGACGAGCTCGCAAAGGTGGTTGACGATCGCTCCGAGCTTGTGGAGCCAATCCGGCATGAGGTGCAGCCAGGCACTCAAGGGGTTCGGAACCGGCTGGGTCTCGTAGTGATAGACGAGGCAGGTCAGCTCCCGCCAACACGAATCGCCACGAAGCTTGATGAGTCCCGCTCCCAACATGATGCGAAAAATCAGCCAGCGATAGAGCCAGATGACCACGACGGGTGGGGGCCGGCTCGGGAACGGACGCCCATCGAGGAGTGGGCAGAGGAAGATGGCGAGGAATCCCGTTTCCAGGAGTTGGATCTCCCACCCAAAGGCGTACCAGTCCTGGCCGACGTGCACGATGGACATGTAGAGGAACCAAAGGAGACTCATAGAGATCGCGTTTGCATAGCCGAGGAGGACGACCACCGACAGGAACACGCCTATACCTGCGACGCGCAGGAGGAACTCGTCCGTGGAATTGCGCCAAAAGACCGTCGGAAGCTCGAGAAAGGCTTGCGCCGGACCTAATCGTTCTTCGATCCGTTCCAGATAGTCGGGCGCCGGGGTGAGCCCGCTAGAGCCAAGGAGCGGTAGCCCCTGGTCGAGCGCGGTCCAGAACCCGATGAGATAGACCAGGCCGAGGAGTCGAAGGACCAGGAGCCTGGTAATCCAGTAGCTTTGCCGCGCCGAAACCTCCCGCAAGCGTTCCAGGAAGGAAGGTGCGGGGGTCGAGAACATTTCGGTCGGTTGGGACACAGAGTCAAGTCTACTCGCCCTGGAACCCCCGTGGAAGAACGGGTATACTCGTCGCCGCCAGACTTTTCTGGTGTTTGTCAGTTCGGAGGTAATGGAGTTGAAGATCTACGTGGGCAACCTCAGTTACGATACTACCGACGAGTCGCTGCGAGGCTTGTTCGCACAGCACGGTAGTGTCGAGGACGTTCATATCGTCACTGACCGGGACACGGGAAGACCCCGAGGTTTTGGATTCGTTTCCATGCCCGAACGTGGCGAGGCGATTGCAGCGATCGACGCTCTGAATCGATTCGAGTTCGAGGGTCGAACGCTGAACGTCAGCGAAGCGAGACCCAAGGAACGTGGTGGCGGCGGTGGTGGTGGGGGCTACCGCAAGGAAGAAGACGACTCGAACTTCCGCTAACTGATTCGTTCCTACCCGCAAGGCTGGCTCGGCCTTCCCTCTCCACCCCGTGAAATAGGGGCGCCAGATGACTCATCGCAGCCTCTCCTCGAGCTCGGATAGCCAGCTCGCATAGGCCTCCTCGTAACGCGTCTCCTGGCGCCGGTCCGGCTCCACCGTCTCGAGAACGGTGAGACCCGAGAGGGCCTCCCTGGGCGACGCGTAGAACGAGGCTCCGATGGCGGCTCCACGCGCCGCGCCTTCCGCGCCATCGGTCTCGTAGAGCTCGAGACTCACGCCGCTCGTTCCGGTGAGCGTTTCACGAAAAACCAGGCTCTGAAACATGTTGGTCCTCCCCGCGCGGAGGACTCTCGCCCCGACGCCGAGCTCTGCGAGGATATTCATGCCGTACTGAAATGCGAAAGCCACTCCCTCGAGCACCGCGCGTGCGACGTGCCTACGGTCGTGGGTGTTGAACGCGAGGCCTGTGAGGGATGCGCCAATGTCGCGATCCCCGAGCATGCGTTCGGCCCCGTTTCCGAAGGGATAGACGCGGAGTCCCTCGCAGCCGATGGGGGCTCGGGCCGCCTGCCGATTGAGCTCGTCATACGATGGTTCGTCGAGAAGCTGTCTTACCCATCGGTTGGAGCTCCCGGCACCGTTGACACAAAGCAGCACCCCGAGACGGGGACGCTCCTTGGAATGGTTGACGTGAGCGAAGCTATTGACTCGAGACTCCCGATCGGCCCGAACCGAGTCGCTGACCCCATAGACGACTCCCGACGTCCCCGCCGTCGCGGCGATTTCGCCCGGCTCCATAACGCCCAGCGACAGCGCGTTGTTCGGCTGGTCTCCCGATCGATAGGTGACGGGAGTTCCCTCGGCGAGGCCCAGTGAGCGCGCCGCTGCCGAAGTCAATCGACCCTGCTCTCCGAACGTCGGAACGATCTCGGGCACCATCGTTCGCGGTATGCCGTAGTGCGTCAGGAGAAAGTCTGCCAGGCCGTGGCGCTCGAAATCCCAGAACATCCCTTCCGAAAGCCCAGGCATCGTGGTCGCCATCCGGCCCGTGAGAGCGTAAGCGAGCCAGTCGCCCGGGAGCATGGCCCGGTGGACGCGCTCGAAGAGCTCGGGCTCTGCCTCGCGGACCCAGGCAAGTTTCGAAGCCGTGAAGTTTCCGGGCGAGCTGAGCAGCGCCGTGAGACAGCGGTCTGGACCGATTGCGTCGAACGCGCGCCGGCCGATTTTGACGGCTCGCGAGTCGCACCAGATGATCGCCGGCCTGAGGATTGAGCCATCGGAATCCACCACCACGAGGCCGTGCATCTGGTAGGAAATGCCAATCGCGCTGACGCTCCTAGCATCGATCGCGGCGCTCGAGAGGACTCGCGCCGTCGCCCCTTCGACGGACTCCCACCACGTATCGGGATGCTGCTCCGCCCACCCGGGACGGCTCGCTTCTATGGTGAGCTCGTCGTCGGGATAGGTGCTTCGAGCTACGACGACGCCCGTTTCCCCATTCAGGATCGAGGCCTTGACGGACGAGCTCCCGAGGTCGTAGCCCAAGAAGTACATGCCAGCCGACACACTATGGTCTCGCCGCCGGTGGTGTCAAGATAGATGGGACGTGAAAAACGTGCTCTCCCCGTTTCTCGATCGTCGCGGCGTCGTGATTCTCGATGGAGCGCTCGCCACCGAGCTCGAGCGTCGAGGCGCCGACCTGGGCGACCCGCTCTGGTCCGCCAAACTTCTCCTCGAGGCGCCCGAGCTGATCGAGGCCGTACACTATGATTACTTCGTGGCGGGAGCAGACGTGGCAACCTCCGCAAGCTACCAGGCGACTTTCGAAGGCTTTGCGGAGCGGGGTATCGGAGAAAAAGATGCTGAAGGCTTGCTGCGCCTCTCCGTTGTGCTCGCACGACGAGCACGGGATCGATTCTGGGAGGACCCTAGACGTCGCAAGGGGCGCCTTCGACCGCTGGTTGCGGCCTCGGTAGGATGTTACGGAGCCTACCTGCGCGACGGTTCCGAGTACCGCGGAGACTACGGTCTGACCAGAAACGAGCTCGTACAGTTTCACCGGCGTCGCATGGACGTACTCGTGGGCGCCGGAGCCGACCTTCTCGCCTGCGAGACCGTTCCTTGTCGTGTCGAAGCCGAGGCGTTCGCCCTGCTTCTCGCGGATTACGCCAATACGCCCGCCTGGATCAGCTTCAGCTGCCGGAGTGAGAGTGAAGTCAGCCACGGCGAGTCCTTCGTCGAGTGCCTCCGGGTCGCGTTCGCCGCTGACCAAGTCGTGGCCGCCGGCCTCAACTGTACGCCCCCGACCCTCGTCTCGGGGCTACTCGTCTTCGCGAAAGGCGTGAGCGAGAAGCCTCTCGCCGTATATCCGAACAGCGGAGAGTCATGGGATCGCGAGCGCCATTGCTGGCTGCCGGGGTCCGGACCGACACCAAACGGGACCCTCGCCAAACAGTGGCACGACCTCGGCGCCCGCCTCATCGGAGGCTGTTGCCGCACCACGCCCGATACAATCCGGGCCCTCTCGCGCGCGCTCGGTCAACCGAACACGTTGTAGCGAAGGATGCACCAGATGGCACGCAACCCGTCACGCCAACCGATCTTCTTCCCTTCCGCGTAGGTGCGACCGGAGTAGGAGATTCCCACTTCGTAGATTCGACAGCCCATCCGAGCGACCTTCGCCGTTACCTCGGGCTCGAAGCCGAAGCGTTCTTCCTTCAGGTCGATGGCTTGAAGGACGGGGCGGCGAAAGGCTTTGAAGCAGGTTTCCATATCGGTGAGGTTCAAATTCGTGAAGGTATTGGAGCACAGCGTCAGCATCTTGTTCGCGAGGTAGTGCCAGAAATAGAGAACGCGATGCGACTGCCCTCCGGCGAAACGGGAGCCGAACACGACGTCCGCCCTGCCGGCCTGAATCGGCTCGATCAGCTTGGGATACTCTCGCGGATCGTACTCGAGGTCTGCGTCCTGAACGATGACGATATCACCGCTAGCCTGGGCAAAACCCGTCCGTAGGGCGGCGCCTTTGCCCCGATTCGCCTCGTGATAGAAAACGTGTAGGTCGTCCGCCCCGGGAAGCGAGCGAAGTTTGTCCCTCGTGCCATCCGTGGAGAAGTCGTCAACGACGATGATCTCTTTGTCCTCCACCGGGCTGGCGCGGACCGCCGCAATGATGGCCTCGACGGTCTGCACTTCGTTGTAACAGGGAATGACGACGGAAAGCGCGGGCAAGACACGAGCTCCTGTGCTGAGGACGTAAAGCTGGCTAAGAGCTCATAACTATAGCAGGTCGCTGGAGCTTCGGCGAAAGCGACTCTTCTGGATCCCGTTGCGAGCGGCGGCCCCGCGGCATTAATGGAAGAGGCGAGCCCGTACTAAACTTTGGACTCGAGACGCTCGATTCGGGCAAGGTAGGTGCGGGAGACTCGCTCCTCGTCCATTCCCAGGTAACAGGCGATCTGACGGGTGAAGTTCCGCAGGTAGACGGGTGCGGGGAGCCGATCGAGACGCTCAGTCTCGATATATTCGAGCAGCGCGCAGCCGATTTTCGTTTCTCGCGAGATCGTTGCCAGATCGACGTCCATCACTTCCCGCGCTCGACGAAGAAAGTCTCCTGTCGCCTCTTCGGACGGACCGAGCTTGGGGGGACAGACGCGAGGTTCTGGCAGCTGGGAACGCTGAGGCTTCGCGGAATGAGGTTTTTCTTCGGCGACCTCGGATTCGGCATCTTCGACTCCGTTGCCGTGAGACGTCGACGATGCCCCGGCCCGATGCTGGACAGCCGCGGGCTCGGGCATGACTCGAAGCCGACGCCGGATCCCGAGTTCCTCGTCGTAGAGACGCCGAGGGGATGTCCCGCCGGATGTTGAATTTTGGGCAGCGGCGGCTCCTTGGCCGGCCTAAGAATAGGTCTGCCAAACCAACCGTCTCCAGAGGGGGACAAGGAGCCACCATGCCAAGGAAATCAAAGAAGCCAGTAAGAAAGCAAACGCACTCGCCTACGGGCAAGGTAGTTGGCCAAGTCGGTCAGATACTGCTACCGATGATAGCTGGGATCGCGGCCACGAAGGCGGACCTGACGGAATGGGTGTACGAGCAAGGACTGACCGCATTGCACCTACTCCTGAGAGAGGACGCGGAGAAGATCGCGGGGCCGAAGGGCAAGCACGAGAAGGAGCGAACTCATAACCACTGGGGGAGCACGGATGGGGAGCTGAGCTTCGGCGGTCGTCGAATCCAAGTGTCGCGACCTCGAGTTCGTTCGAAGTCGGGCGAGGAGGCGTCGCTTCCACACTTCGAAGCCTTCCGCGAAGAAGACCCGCTTCCGGAGCGAGTGCTGAACCAGATCTTGGTGGGGGTATCGACCCGAAATTACGAATCGAGTCTGGACAAACCCTCGGCGAAGTTGAAGTCTCGTGGCACGAGCAAGAGTGCCGCCAGCCGTCACCTCGTGAGCCAGACGACTAAGAAGCTCGAGGAATACCTATCTCGGAGGCTAGAGGAGTTCGAGCTTGCGGCACTAATGATGGATGGCCTTGAGGTGGCCGGACAGACCGTCGTCGTAACTCTCGGTATCACAATAGATGGAACGAAGGTGCCCTTGGGTATATGGCTGGGCTCGACGGAGAACTCTCGGATGTGCACCGCGATGTTGCAGAACCTTCTCGAGCGGGGATTGCGGATCGACGAATCGATTCTCTGCGTAGTGGACGGAGGCAAAGGGATCCGCAAAGCACTCGTCGACGTTTTGGGGGATCTCGCGGTTATCCAAAGATGCCAGCTCCACAAACTCCGAAATCTACGCTCGTACCTTCCCAAGTCCCGTCACGCCTACGTGCTCCAGACAATGAAGGAAGCGTACAAATGCAAGAGTGCCGACAAGGCGCGCAAGCGACTTCAGGCATTGGTGTCGTGGCTCGAGCGAAACGGCTACGACGAAGCTGCCGGAAGCCTTCGAGAAGGGATGGAAGAGACCCTCACGGTTGTGAAGCTCGCTCTACCCGAGTTACTTCGCAAATCTCTGGCCACGACAAACGCCATCGAGAATCTCAACGGCACCATCCGCAGAGTCTCGAGAAACGTCAAGCGGTGGAAGAGTCCTTCCATGATTCGCCGATGGACCGCTCTCGGCGTCGTCACGGCGGAGAAAAAGTTTCACCGTATCAAAGGCTATCGCCATATGGGCGCTCTCGTTCACGCGCTTAGAAGCAAACAGAAATCTCTTGACAGCGATGAGGTTGCTGCCAAGAGTATTCACAGGTGCCGCCGCTACCCGACCAAATTCAACAGCGGCCGGGACATCCCCCCTTACACGGTCAAACCTCTGGGAGTCACCCCGGCAGAGCCCCCTCTGTGCCAACATCCTTGAGACAATCCGCTCCTTGAAATTAGTGTCGAGGGCGGAGGAGGATCATAGATGAGTACGTTGATTGAGAGAATGACGTCGGCGGGGTCGGAAGGAGCCCGTAGGGCGACTGGAGATCTCGCCGACCGTGGTGCTGCGGCGGGGGTCCGCGATCCCGAAGTGAGTGAGAAAGCGAAGCGCCGACGTTTCAGCGCTGAATACAAGCTGCGGATCGTTCGCGAGGCGGACGCCTGCAAGGGTGACGGTGATGTGGCGGCGCTTCTACGTCGCGAGGGACTGTACTCGTCGCATCTATCGAGTTGGCGTCGGCAACGGGACGAGATCGCCAAGGCGGGATTGACGTCGAGAAAGCGAGGTCGGAAGGCGAAGGCAGAGGCTCCACGGATCAAGGAGCTCGAGCGCGAGAACGCCCGACTCCAGCGCCGGCTGGCTCGGGTGGAAACGATGCTAGAGATCCAAAAAAAAGCCTCCGAGCTCCTGGGGATCCCCCTGAACCCGATCGACGACGACGAGAACGATTGATCGTGGCGGCCGAGGAGCTGGCGGGTCGGATTGGACAAACGGCGGAAGCTTGCGAGGCGCTGGGCGTGTCTCGTTCCACGTTGTATCGTCGACGCCGACCGGTGACGTCCAAGCCGAAGCGCCGTACTCGGCCGCAGCGAGCCCTCGACACGACCGAGCGCGAGAGGGTCCTCAGTCCATTGCATTGCGAACGGTTCGTCGACAAGGCGCCGGCCCAGGTGTGGGCCACGCTTCTGGACGAGGGAATCTACCACTGTTCGATCCGCACGATGTACCGGATTCTGTCGGAGCACGGAGAGGTGCGTGAGCGCCGGAACCAGCTGCGGCATCCGAACTATCAGAAGCCGGAGCTCGTGGCGGAAGCGCCGAACCAGGTTTGGTCGTGGGACATAACGAAGCTGCGCGGCCCGGTCAAGTGGACCTACTTTTACCTCTACGTGATTCTCGACATCTTCTCCCGGTACGTGACCGGGTGGATGTTGGCTCGGCGAGAAAGCGCCGAGCTCGCCCGTCGTCTCATCAGCGAGAGCTGCCTCAAGCAGAACATCGAAGCCGACCAGCTCACCATCCACGCAGACCGCGGCAGCTCGATGCGAAGCAAGTCCGTCGCCTTGCTCCTGGCCGACCTCGGCATAACCAAGACGCACTCGCGGCCGTACGTCTCGAACGATAATCCCTACTCCGAGTCCCAGTTCAAGACGATGAAGTATTGCCCTGAATTCCCAAGCCGCTTTGGCTGTCTGGAAGACGGCCGCCTGTTCTGCGGCGGTTTCTTCGACTACTACAACAACGCGCACCGGCACTCGGGACTGGGGCTCATGACGCCGGCCGCCGTTCACTACGGTCGCGCCGACGAGCTCAACGCCGCCCGGCGCCAGGTCCTTCTCGAAGCTCATCGGGCTCACCCCGAGCGCTTCGTGCACGGAACACCTCAACCTCCGGTTTTGCCTCGTCAGGTCTGGATCAACCCGCCGCCCGAGAAAACGACGCCACAGGAGGCCCTAGGAGCCACTTTCTCGGGGCGCCCCATACCTGAGCTACCCCCGGATTCAAGCTATCCGGACGCGATCGCGTCGGAACCCAATCGCGACCGCACCGCGCTCACGCCCCGTCCTTCACTGATCGAGGCTCACTAAATGCAGCCTGCGGGTGTCTCAAAGTCGTTGACACGTTCCGGCCGGGGGTTTACCTCAATGAATTACTCGCCCCGATGGCCGCCATGTCGATTCCCAGGTGTTTGCGACATACCGTTGCCATGGAGCTTCCGAGTCGTTGGTCCTCCTCGTAACGTACTTGATTGACCAGGAGCCTAGGTTGGAAAGCAAGAGCTTCGTCTTTGAGAAACCGTCCGGTCGGTGCGTCGAGACGCTCCACCGCCTCCAACAGGTCGAAGGGAGTGCGGATACCATTTTTGTTCTTCTGGTCCATTGCCTGTTCGACGACTTTGCGAGCCGGGCTCGCCTTCAAAGAACGCCACAGGTGCCGATAGAAGCTCATCTTGAGGAAACGGTACGCGTTCTCGATAGAGCTCGGCTCGGGAATCACAACAAGAATTCCCTGCTCGGCGAGAAGAAAGAAATCGACGATATTGAAGGAGATACCTGCTCCGATGTCGAGGAGGATGATGTCGGCATCGACCTGGCTAATTCGCGCAAGCAGGCGCGTCTTTTGGAAGTATTTCAGATTGGACGCGGTAAGGGTGGTCGTGGGCGCCGTTGATGAGACCGAGATTCTTGACACCGGTTTCCATAATCACCGCCTCGATGGAATCGACGCGACGGTTGATGAAGTCGGACAACGTCCGGTCTGGTGTGCTTTGCCCGAGACAGGTGTGCAGATTGGCACCCCCGAGATCGGCGTCCACGACGACTACTTTCTTTCCGTGTTGCGCGAGGCAGATGCCCAGACTGCTCGTGACTAGGCTCTTGCCCAATCCACCTTTTCCGCCACCGACGGCGATGATGCGTCCCTTGGGCGGTTTGCCGTGGCCGGGCTTAGACTGAGCGGCAACCGACTTCAGAGTGGGGGCCGCGCTCGGCGCGCTTTCAGTGTAGATGGCCGCTGACGACAGAGATAGCTCCGAGGAGCTATCCCAAACACCGTCCGGCAGTGCGGAGACCCGCGCTCTTGGATCCGAGTCCACGATTTCTCCCTCTCCCGAATTTGGCTGAAAGCGTCCGGATACGCGCTTTTGTCTGAAAAAAACGCCGGTTCTCTGCAGGAAACGGAAGATGAATGTTTATAAAAACGGGTCTACGCGGATTCGTGTGGGTAAGTCCTGACGGAAAAACAGTGTAACTCATTGTGTGGAAAAGGTATCGAGTACTTCATCAGGTGCTGAAAAGTGGTCCATTTTTAGGATAGGCTAACCGAGTGAAAAATTCCCAGTCGATCCGCTCGCTGTTTGCGCTGCCAGGTTTCGTGGTGTGCCGGATTGAAGGGTCTATTCGGTGACCGATACGCCCGCGTCATCCAGCTCAAGAGGCGAAAAAAACAGCTGTGTGCTCTTGCTGTGGGCAACGGTGCCGGGGGCGCTATGACAAGCAAGTGTGCCGGGTCCGCGACCTGTCGTTGGCAGGCTGGCGGATCTATCTGGAATACGAGCGTTGGCGCGTCAACTGTCCCGGGTGCGGCGGTGTGCATGTAGAACACCTGGACTGGCTGGCGAACAACTCGCGCTACACCTAGCGTTTTGCGACGCATGTGGGCAAGCTGTGCCGGACAAGGCGGTGGCCGAGATGGAACGTCTGCGCCTCCTAGTTGAAGGGGTCAACAACAAAATCCGCGTGCTGCAACGACGCGCCTACGGCTATCGCGACGAGGAATATCTCAAGCTGAAGATCGTGGCGGCATTCCTTCCGCCATTACCCAGAAATGCCGTCTTCAACCCACACGAATCCGCGTAGACCCATAAAAACGAGACTTTTTCTAGAGAGCGCCAAGGCTCAGTATTAGAGTGCTTTACTAGGTGTTACCGAAGCATGTGGGTATGTGTCAAGTTGGTACGTTCCGAAACGGCACGGGGATAGAGGGATTTCGGGGGCCGCGGATCTACTGCTTGGATGGCGATTGTCCCATACCGATGAGCGCCGGAACGGGGACGCCGTTGAGGCTCGCGGGCCGGTACCTAGCATTGACGAGCGCGACCATCATGTGCGGCGCCGATCCCGTACTCCCCGAGCTGATCCGCGCCGCGACCACTTTGCCCTCGTGGTCGATGACCACGGCAATGGAGCTCGATTGGGACCCCCGTCGCGAATCCATACCTTGCGGCGGTTTCACTTGGTACTTGACGACTTCGGGCGGCTCGTACTGAGCGCCGTCCTCGAGGGCGCCTATGGCGATGTAGAAGGGCGCGATGTCGTGAAGCAGATAGTCGAAACCGGTCTGAAACGCCACGCGAAAATGTTCCGCGGCCTCGTCTCTCTGCCTACTGAGAGCGTAGAGGTAGCCGAGATGCAGATGTGCTTCGACATCTTCTGGAATCACTTCCGCAAGCGCTCCGTAGAGGTTCTCCGCCGACTCCGCGTCGCCGTGAAAGGCGTGAGCCCGGGCGAGAAGGCGTAGCGCGCGCGTTTCGCTCGGGTCCACGAGCAACACCTCTCCGAGCTCGTCAATCGCATCCTGATAACGCCCGTCACCAAACAAGGCCTCGCCGACCAGCAGTCGCGTCTCGTTTCGCTCACTGTCCGTCGTCGGCATGAAGGTCTCGAGCCAGTTGATAGCTTGTTTGAACTTCCCGTCGGCCACGTACTCGCGTGCCTGCTTCACGGGCTCGTCGAGCCCCACGACCCTCTCGAGAGGATCGGGACCCTTCGAGGGCTTGAGCATGAATTGGCGCATGGGATCGATCCCACCACTCTCGAGGCTGCGCGCGAGCGCGGGATAGAACGTAGCGAGCCTTTCGAAGGCCTCATCGAACTCGTCACGTATCCGGAGTTTGTGGCCTTCGTAGACGACACCGTCCAGCACGGTTCCGACCTCGAGGGTACCGATGTATACGGGGTGGTCCTTCGTGACGACGATCAATCCAACTTTCGCTTCACCCGTTTTTGGGGTCACGCCGTAGCGCTGTCGGAGCGGCCGGCTCATCCTGTTGGAAAGGCTTGGAGGCCTGTAGAGGGCCTCGAAGCTCTCGACGGTATAAGTTCCCGGGGGAATCTTTTCCGCGATATATCCCAGCCCGTCATCGACGCCGAGAAACCGCACTTTCTCCGACGTCACTTCCCGTATCCGAACTCGCCGCGAAGTGAAGTCGGAACTTCCGAATTTGCCGGTAAAACGACCGAAAACGATCGAATCTCCGTCGGAAACGACTTCGCTCCAGGAAGTATCGGCATCAGGCGTGTCGGGCGAGGCCGACAGGAAACCGAGAAAAGTCACGGCGAGGAAGAAACCAAGACGACGCCGCATGAAACCCCCTACTCCAGGCCGCTGCGCTCGATCACCCCATCATTCGACGGGTCATCTTAGCAGGAGGCCCGCTCATCGAGCGTGTGCCCACCTCATACTACGCTCCCCCAAACCCCAACGCAACGATTGGGTGCCAACGTGGCGCGGGCCCTTATCGGTGACGTATGGCGTGGAGTTTCTGCAGCGTTTCGGTGTTTTTCTGCGCTTCGGGAATGGAGCGATCGGGAAAGAGCGCGTCCGCGTTTTTGAGCGCCTCTTCCGCGAGCATGTATTCCTGCTTCTCGAAGTGTCGCTGGCCGACGCGCGAGTGGACGATCGCTATCTCTCGCTGGATGTCCAGATCGTCCTGGCGAAACACGCGAGCGAGCTCGAACTGGTCCACCGCCTCGTCGAGTCTGTCCGCGGGTCCGGCTAGGAAACGTCCATAGGCGAGGTAGTAATCGGGAGCGATTTCCGGAACGGTTGCGGCGGCTGCGGCACGATAGGCCTCCTCCGCGGACTCAAGCTCCGAAACCCGCTCGAGAAAGCGCGCGTAGTGATGCTGTGCCTCAGGGAGTTTGGGGTCGATCGTCACGGCCTTCTCGTAGGCGCCACGTGCCAGGTTGTGAGGGTCTTCTGGATCGTCCTCGCTGCCTCGGCGACGTCTCGTCGGTACTCTCCGGCTGTAGAGGTCGCCGATTCCAATGGCCGAGGGCGCATGGCGTGGATTGATAGCCAAGGCGCCCTGAAAGGCCGCGAGACTCGCTTCTTCCTCTGCCGACAGGGGGGCTTTGAGGTCCGGCTCGCCCGCCAAAGCGAGATGACAGAGGCCACGATAGTACATCGCCTCGACGAACGACGGGTTGTCACGAAGCGCGGCGTCGATACTCTGGAGAGCGCTCGTATACTGGCCAGCCTGGTAGAGGTTCTGGATCGCCTCGAGCTCCGGATTACCCTGATCGTTCGAAGGCTTCGACCCCAGCAGTTGATCTTTCAATGCTTCGATGCGATCGCAGCCCAGATTCGCCAGCGTGCAGCAAAACAGCGCGAGGCAAGACGTTCTCGCGAAGCGCATGGCGAAGCCCTCCTCCTAGTTTCCTTTGCCGAAAGCCGAGCTCACTGCCTGATCGCATTCGAGGCCGATCGACGCCCTTGTTCGAGGTGCGCGATCGCTCGATTGGCTCGGTCCGCCACTTCCCTGTCGGGATCGGAGAGCAGAGGCTCCAGGTAGGGGATGGCCGCTTCGTCACCGATCTCCATCAGCACGAGGGCCATCTCTTTCCGTACTTCTGGAACTGGGTCCGTCAGATACGACACGAGCTCATCGAGAAGCGGACTGCCGAGCTCGACGGCGTAGTCGTGCGCTTGCTCTCGGAGTTTCTTGCTGCCGAGTGAAAGGGCAATTCGATCCACGAACTCGGCTCGACCAAGGCTTGCTAGGGAGAAGCAATAGGCGAGCTGGACGCGCGAATCCTGCTCCCTGAGAAAGTCTTTCGAGAGCCCCGGGACGAGACTTTCGTCGTCGAGGCGGCCCAAACCTTCCGCCGCCCATCGTCGTTGTTCTGACCTCGAGCTCGTCAACTGGTAGTAGAAGACGCCGCGCGCCTCCGGCGCTCCCATGAGCGAAAGCGCAACGAGAGCGCGATCACCGAGCTTGTTCGCATTGGCGTCGTAGATCGAGATGAGCTCGGGGGCCGAGGGCTTATAACGCATCGAGCCGAGGGCGCTGATCGCCGCCGCGGAGATGTCCTTCGACCCATCTCGGAGCGCCCCACGCAGAGCCTCACCGGCTTCATCCGAGCCAATCTCCCCGAGCGCGTCGATCGCTTGCAAGCGAACGTTCTTCGCGGGATCGTAGAGTGCCGCACCTAACGTATCGACGGCGTCCGTGGCGCCGAGGACGCCGAGGCTATAGGCCGCCCGCTGCCGCAGGTTAGGCTCCTCGTCCTGCATGCGAACCTCGAACCCGCTCACCATGCGCGAGTCTACGGGAACGAGACCCTTTAGCACCGGCGTACGCTTGCCGCTGCCCAGGATCCAGTCGAACGAGCCACTCATCTCAGCGTTGCCCGCCCCGACGTAGATCTCGAGCAGGGCGAACATGGCCTCGTTCCGGATGTCTTTGTCGTCGTCCCTTAGCGACACGAGCATTCCATCCACCGTCTCGGAAGACGTGAAGCTCCGGAGCGCCTTGACGACGACTTTCCGCACTTTGAGCTCGGGGTCGCGCGTTGCCTCGGTCAGCGCCGGAATGGCCTCCGGGCGGCCGGACTTGCCGAGCGCTTTGGCTGCGTTTACGCGAGTCCCCGTATTCGGACTCCTGAGGTTGGCGATCTCGTCCTGAAACGAGCTTTGTGCCACCACGAGCGCCGGGACAAGAGCGAAGACCGCTATCGAGACAACCCGTGCCAGCACGAAAAGACGTGCACGTCCCATTTTATGAACCTCCGATGAAGGCAGACGAATTGAATTGGATAAATCGCAACGGGTTGTATGTTAACAGAAAGCCTACCCTGGATCTAGTGTCCCGGGATTTGGATGCGGCGTGACGCCGCCACCGGGCTCAAGGATCCTGTGGTTTTCCAGCGCTGGCGGCGACCTCGTCCGCATGCCCCATTTCCGCCGTCCCGGAGGCGACCCTTTCGGCATAGGCGGATGGGTTGGCGAGCAGCTCTGCGGCGTCTCCAAGGGCGCCGAGGCCGGCACGCACCTGGAGGTCGTAGCTCACCGCAATCTGCTGGGCGGCCTCCGGGCCCCAAAGGGCCGCGAATATCTCGACCTCGATCCGAAGGGAGAGCTGATCCCGCTCCGCGAGCAGCTCTTCGCGGTCGTAGGTCGCGGACTCATCCTCGAGGAACCGAAAGAAGTCCTCTAGTACTTCGTCGTTCACCCTGAAACTCTTGTCGATCAGCCGAACGTTCTTGGGGCGGTGCGTCCGAATCTCCTTTGGCTGGATTCCGGCTCCTTCTAACGAGCGACGATCGTCCTCGGGCGCAAATCGAGTCGTGTATTTGAAAAACGCGTTGTGGCTGTTCAGGGCAAGAATCGCTTTGGGCATCTGGGGATAGCTCACATGGATATCCGGGGTAATGCCCCCGCCGCTGTAGACCTTGCGTCCGGCGTCCGTATATTTCAACTCACCTCGGGGCGATTTGGGCTCTTCCGCGCGAGCGGCGTAGTAGTAATCGTCGAAGGAGCCGGAGGAGTAGTCTCGCTGAATGCTGCGACCACTAGGCGTGAAGTACTGTGCAGTCGTCAGCGCGAGACCGTTCCCTTCGCTGATGCGGTAGATGGATTGGACGAGCCCCTTCCCGAAGGTGGTCTGGCCAACGATCAGCCCGCGATCGTGATCCTGAATAGCGCCCGAGACGATCTCGGACGCGGAGGCACTGCCACGAGACACGAGCACGACGAGGGGCATGTTCGCATGCGAGCTCGCTCTATTCGCCAAATAGTCGTAATCCGAGCCGTCCGTCCGCCCACGGGTGTAGACGATGAGGGAGCCCTTCTCGAGAAACTTGTTCGAGACCGCGACGGCTTGATCCAAGAGCCCGCCGGGGTTGTCCCTCAGATCGAGCAACAGCTTGTGCGCACCGTCCATCTGGAGCTTCACGAGATTCTCGTGGAGCTCGTCTTCCGTCGTCTCGGTGAAGTCGGAGATCCGCAAATAGCCGGTGTTCTCGTTCAACATGAAAGCGTATGGAACGCTCTTGAGATCGATCTTGTCGCGGACGATGGTGAAGTCGAGGGGCTGATCGTAGCCCGACCGCGTAATCGAGATGGTGACTTCGCTACCCTTCGGTCCGCGAAGCCGTTTTACGGCGGCATCGAGCTCGAGGCCTCGGGTTTCCTCGCCCTCGATTTTCGAGATGATGTCACCGGAGCGGATGCCGAGGCGATAGGCCGGAGTACCCTCGAAGGGCGAGATCACGGTGAGGTCTCCGTCACGCATCTGCACCGAGATTCCGAGTCCGTGGTAGCTTCCCTGCTGACGCTCTTGGAGCTGGGTGTACTCCTGTTTCGGCAGAAAGTTCGAATGGGGGTCGAGCGTCCTCAGCATGCCCCGGATCGAAGAGTGAACGAGCTCCTTCGGATCGATCTCCGTCGCGTACTCTTCTTCCACCAAACGCAGAACGTAGGTATAGCGCCGCAAGAACTCCGCGTAACGATCGACTTTCGCCTGAGCTCGGCTACCGGAAAGGCCACCGATTACGGCGCCGGCGATTACCAGAGAGAGGACAACGGCAAGAGCAGATTTCTTCATCAACGAACCGCCCGATTCAGTCTAAAGTCAGAGACCCACGCATCTCATACCATCCTAGCAAAGCAGATAAGCCAAGTAAAATAAAGGCGTTCGCAGGCCGCTTCTTGGCCGGAGCCCCCAGGTTTCCCTGGCATCGCCTGTTCGACCTATAATGAGGCACGATCTCTGGCATATTACGGGTCGCAGTCCGTTAGGAGGCAATCGCTATGCTAGGTCCCATTGGGATGCAAGAGCTGATCATCATTTTCGTGATCGCGCTCATCGTCTTCGGCCCGCGAAAACTCCCCCAGCTCGGCAAATCTCTCGGCCGCAGCATCGCGGAGTTCAAGCGCGCCAGTAGTGAGCTAAGGAATACGCTCGAAGACGAGATTCACGTCGAGGAGACGAAGAAAGAGATCATGGAGCCCATAGAGACGTTGAGCAGGGAGGCGAAAGAGGTCGTGTCGGCGGCCACGGAGCCCGACTCGGAGAAATCCGACGAGCGCGCCGCCGAGTCGAAAGCCTAGCTCTTCCGCTAGAGTCGTCCCCCAAAGAGCAGCAACTGTCGAATGTCCCAGACCGCCTCGCTTCCCCCGCCCGAAAGCTCCTCTCCGGAGAAGATGTCTTTTCTGGAGCATCTCGACGAGCTCCGGCGGCGCATCGTTTTCGCCATCGTCAGCCTAGCCGTAGCCTTCGTCGCCTGCTTCACGTTCTCGACGGAAATCTTCGAGTTCCTCATGGGCCCCATGCAGATGGCCCTGCCTCCCGGCGGCGAGCTCATCGCGACGAAAGTCCCAGAGATCTTCGTGCTCCACTTGAAGATGTCGTTCTTCGTGGCGATTTTCGTGGCGTCACCCGCCTGGATCACCCAAGTCTGGCTGTTCATCGCTCCCGGGCTGTATCAGAACGAGAGGCGCTTCGCGATTCCTTTCATCTTTTTCGGGACCTGCTTCTTTCTTCTCGGTGCGGCCTTCAGCCACTACATCGTCTTCCCGACCGCAGTGAGCTTTCTGACCACTTTCGGGAGCGAAGATATCCAGATCAAGCCCGCCGTGTCCGAGGTTTTCGGCTTCTATTCCCGGGTCATCCTCGGCACCGGTATCGTGTTCCAGATCCCGACCGTCGTTTTTCTCCTCGCCCGGCTCGGACTCGTGACCCCGGGCTTGCTGATTCGCCAGTTCAAATACGCCGTCCTCGCCATCTTCATCGTGGCCGCTATCATGACGCCCCCCGACGTCGTGACGCAGACGCTGCTCGCCTTTCCGATGATCGGTCTCTACATCCTCTCAATTGGGATCGCCTGGGCCTTCGGGAAGGACCGAGATCACCCCGACGACTAGCTCGGGTGCCGAAGACCTCGGCTGCACCCTACACAAAGGGCACGAACCTGACGGCGCCGAGGCGACGTATCGTGAAGCCTCCTTCGGCTCCGGAGCGGCGCTGGTGTAGCTCGAGCTCTTGAAGATGCGGTGGTCCTATCGGAATGACCATACGCCCTTCTTCCGCAAGCTGCTTTCTGAGCTTCATCGGGACCCGTTCCGGGGCGGCGGCCGCCAGGATGGCGTCGAAGGGCGCGGCCTCGGGCCAACCGTCGCTCCCATCGCTGACGTTAGAGTGGATATTCCGGTAGCCGAGCGCCGCGAGGAGCTCGCGGGCCTCGCCGGCTAGCTCGGAGACGATCTCGATCGTGTAAACCTCCCGTGCAAGCTCCGCGAGCACGGCCGTTTGATAGCCGGAGCCCGTACCGATCTCGAGCACGGTCTCCTCGCCCGAAAGCTCCAGGGCTTGTGCCATCACAGCCACGATATACGGCTGCGAGAGCGTTTGTCCCGCCGCGATGGGAACGGGGCGATCGCTATAGGCTTTGTCGAGGTGCGGGTCGGGCACGAAACGGTGGCGCTGGATGCGCCCCATGGCCTCGAGAACCCGCTCGTCGCAAATTCCCCGGGAGACCAGCTGTTCGTCGACCATGCGCTGCCGGCGTTTGGCCATGGCGGCTTCGATCACTAAGTTTCGAGCGTAGCACAACGAAGGTCGAGATTAGTGGGCGAAGGCGGGAGGCTTTGCCTCAGCATTTTCGTCTACCAAAGGAGGTCACTCTTTTGGATTTCAGGAGGTTTTTGATGAAGTGGATGATCCTGGGACTCGCACTGAGTCTCGTCCCGATGTGGCTCCTAGCGCGCGATCTTCGGACGGTCGCGAAAAAGGAGCACGCACGACGGAGCGCTGTGGTTTCGAAGCGCGGCGAGTCGCGGCGCTTCACGAATCGCGATCTCGATCGGTTTGCGGATTCGAGCGAGCCGGCGACGACGACGGTACCTTCTCGGCGAGCGCGCCGCGACGGGCGCGACCTCGCGAAGGAGCGCGCGTTTTGGACGAAAGAAAAGGTCCGGCACGAAAGAGAGCTCGCCCGCGTCGACGCCCGTATCCGCCGACTCGAGTGGAGGTTAAAGGACCGCGACGCGCGGCGAAAGCCGGGTGAGCGACTTGCGCGCGATCCTGCCGCCGAAGTGCTCGAGGCCAACCTCGAGAGCCTGCGTGAGGAACGGAAACAAGTGGAACAGGCCTTTCGCGAGCGAGCCCGCAAGGCCGGCGCCTTCCCCGGCTGGCTCCGCTAACCCCGCGGGCGGAGGCGGATGAGTGGTCCGCCGTAGCCCGAAGGGCGGAGGCGGATGATAAGCTCTGCTTCGCCATGTCCAAACGCGCCGTTCGTCGCCTGCATCACCCAAACGACCCCTATCCGGTTCTTCTCGGAGAGGGCTTGATCGATAGAGTCGGAGCGGAGCTCGCTCGACTGTGGCCGCGACGCCGGGTGGCGGTCGTGACCCAAGCGCGGATCGAGCGGCGCCACGGCTCGAGGCTCCTACGAAGCCTCGAGCGCGCTGACGTGGAAGCGACCGTCCTCCGGATGCCCGAAGGCGAGGAGAAGAAGTCGCTCGCGACCGTCACCGGTCTCTACGACCGCCTCGTCCGCCTCGGATTCACCCGGGACGATACCGTGCTGGCATTCGGAGGCGGTACTGTCGGCGATACGGCGGGGTTCGTGGCCGCGACGTTCTTGAGAGGAATCGCCTACGCCCAATTACCGACGACTCTCCTAGCTCAGATCGATAGCTCCATTGGAGCCAAAGTCGGCGTCAACCACCCGAGCGCAAAAAACCTGATCGGCGCTATCTACAGGCCGAGCGCGGTTTGGATCGATCCGGCGCTCTTGACGACCTTGCCGACACGAGACTTTCGCTCAGGTCTCTTCGAGCTCGTCAAGTACGGATTCATCGGCGTTCCGCGTTTGATTCGGCGCATGGAGCAAGCCTCGCTTCGCGTTCGCGATCGAGGCTTCGTCGAGTCCCTCGCAGACGGAGTGAAGCGAAAGCTCGAAGTCGTTCGAGAGGACGAGTCCGAAGCCGGCCTAAGACGGATCCTCAACTTCGGACATACCATCGGTCACGGATTGGAAGCAGCGGGAGACTATCGAGCGCTGAGGCACGGGGAGGCGGTCGGCTGGGGAATGGTCGGCGCGATACAACTCGGTGAGCGCCACGGGACTTTGACGGCGCGCATGGCAGAACGTCTCGAGTCTGCGGTCCGCCGCCAGGGACCGCTTCCGCTCCTCGACCAACTATCCGTGAGACAGGTGATGAAGGCGATCACGAAGGACAAGAAGATGGGGCCCAACGGCCTCCGCTTTATCCTTCCCACCGGATTCGGGAAGGTTGAGATTGTCGACGGTTTTCCTCTCGATGAAGTCGAATGGGCCGTCCGAAGGCTTGGTGTCGGAGGAGGGCCGACCGGCTGATGCCTGAAGCCAAGGTCGTCCGGCGCATGTTCGAGAGCGTCGCGCCGCGTTACGACCTCCTGAACCGCGTTCTCAGCATGGGCATCGATCGCTCGTGGCGGCGCCGCGTAGTCCAAGTGCTCGATCTCCGGCCCGAACAGACGGTGCTCGATCTCTGTTGCGGAACGGGAGATCTGGCTCTGGCCCTTGCGCCTCACGCTCGAGCAAACGCATGTGACTTCACGTGGCGCATGCTCGAGAAGGCGAGCGAGAAGGCGGCGGCGTTGGCGGCGCGAGTCGGTCTCATCGCGGCCGATACTCTGAAGCTGCCGTTCGCGCCGGAGAGCTTCGATGCCGCGACGGTCGCCTTCGGAATTCGTAACTTGGAGGACATGGGCGCTGGTCTCCGCGAGATCCAGCGGATCCTCAAACCCGACGGCGTCCTCGCAATCCTGGAGTTCTCCCACCCCAACCGCTGGTGGATGCGCCTTCCATACCGCTTCTATTTGAACGTCGTCCTTCCCCGCGTCGGCGAGTACCTCAGCCGGAAAGGAGAGGCCTATCGTTACCTCGCCGATTCGATCATGGGATTTCCCGATCCGCAAGCGCTGGTCGCAATTCTCGAGGGGACCGGTTACGCCAACGTGACCTACGAGCGGTTGAGCGGAGGCATCGTCGCCCTGCACCTAGCCCGCAAGACCCTTTCCTAGAAAGCCCCCATCAAGAGATAGAGAATCGCTTTCTGAACGGGCAGGCGATTTTCAGTCTGATCCCAGACGGCGCTCTGCGGCCCGTCGATGACCTCGGCGGCGACTTCGCTCCCCCGCTGTGCGGGTAAGCAATGCATGAACAGAGCGTCCGGCTTGGCCTTGGACATGAGATCTTTCGTCACTCGATAGCCTGCGAGAGCCTGCTGGCGGATTCCCGATTCCACTTCTTGTCCCATCGAGACCCATGTATCGGTATAGACGGCGTCCGAACCCTGGACGGCGGCGACCGGGTCCTTTGTGAGCACGATGGTGACTCCCGCGGTTGACGCCTCACGATTGGCGCTCTTGACGATGATGGACTTGGGTTCGTAGCCAGCAGGCGTAGCCACGGCGATGTCCATTCCGACTCTCGTGGCACCATAAAGCAGCGAGTGGCACATGTTGTTGCCGTCACCGACGTAGGCGATCTTCTTGCCCTTCAGGCTTCCCTTCTTCTCGGTCAAAGTGAAGTAGTCGGTGAGCGCCTGGCAAGGATGGAGGAGGTCGGTCAGGCCGTTGATGACCGACACGGTCGCGTGGCGAGACAGCTCCACGAGATCCGCGTGCGCGTCCGTGCGCGCCACGATGCAGTCGACGTATCGAGACAGCGCCTTCGCCGTATCGGCAATCGTCTCACCGCGTCCGAGTTCCAGGTCTTCGAACCTGAGCGGGAGCGCAAGGCCGCCGAGCTGATAGATGCCCACCTGAAACGAGATCCGCGTTCTGGTCGACGGTTTCTGAAACAAGAGAGCGAGGGTCTTCCCACCGAGCGCAGCGCGATACTTGTCGGGCGAGGCCTTGATGTCGGTCGCGAGCTTGAAGATCTCGATGACGTCCGGTGCCGTCAGATCGCGTATTGATATGAGATGTTTCGGGTCCATTGGGGTTCGGGCACACCGGCAAGACGCCCGGACGGCGCTTCTGGGAAGGGCACCCGGTTGATTAGCTTTGAAATTTTTACTTGTTTGAGATTATGGGGACTACGAGAGCTTGTCAAGCTCGCGCTCAGCAGATCGCCGGGCTGGGTAGGACGACGTCATTCTCGAACAGCCCGCGAAGTCCCGGCCGACGCGCGAAGAAGAGCTCGCGCAACCGAACCTGGTCCGCCATTCTCGAGAACAGTGACAAAATGCGAGCTGCGACGTCGGGCAGGTAGTAGGGCACGATGGCGCGGGAAAGCAACTCTGCGAGGATATCGTTGACCTCTCGCTCCGCGATCCGATGCTGGTTCGATTTGCGCACCAAATAGAGACCGCTCAGCGGATAGGAAGCTCTCGAAAGAATGTTGCCTTCACCCGGCCAAGGGGTACCGTGAGCGACGATGTCCTCTCCAGAAAAGCGCACCGCGATACGCTCGTCGCTGAGAAGCTCGAGCCCCTCCCGTTGAAGCAGGCGTGACAGCGTCGTCTTGCCGTCCCCGGAGTGGCCCGCAAAGACGTGGGCTTTCCCGTCGATCGCGACGCCCGCGGCATGAAAAACGCACGTCTCCGCCAGTGCGAGGCGCGGTACGAGGAGAAGCTGGTCGACCGGATGTGGAAGCTCGCGGACAAGCTCCGAGGTTTCAGTATTGTTCGCGATCTCACTCCAAGCGTTGGCAGAGAATGCGAGCTCGGCCTCCGAGAAATCAGAGCTCGAGAGCACGTGGCAGTAGACCCTGCCCGTCGGGGGGTGAAGGAACTCGAAGAGAACTCCGTCCTGGCCTCTATGAACACGCCAATGGTGTCCCGAGTCGTAGCAGGGGGGATCGTCCAGGATATCGAGCTCGGGGCGGCTCGTGACCCGTATGTCGAGATCCACAGCCTGGTCCGACGACTCGAAGTCCTGGTAGCTTCCGGACAGTGTGAGCGTGGCGTCGAACGAAGGCTCGCACCGAAAGCGAACGCGAACTCCCGCGACGTTGAACTTCCGCGCCGCCCCGGGCGGGAGGAGTATCTGATCGTCCAAGGCGAGGTTTCGTCAGCTCCCGAAATTGAAGCAGCTATTGGCCTCGCAAGTGGGCCCGGCTGGATTGCCTTGCGACGGAGTCTTGCAAGCTCCTGCGAGACTCTCCTCCGGCTTCAGCGTGACGCGGCGTAACTTGGGTATCGCGTAGGCTTTTTTTCGCTGTTCGTCTTTTTGTCTCTGCATATGCGAAGCAACCTCCTAAGCTTGCAGCACCGGCAAGAGCACCTCTTCGCGCTCTTGCCGGCCCCGCGTTTCTTGATCGACGGGACCGTCGTAGAAGCCGAGCTTCTCCGCCCGACGGTGACCGACTTCACGGGACCACTCGACCCGGGACTCGATGTTCCCCTTTTCCATTTGAGACCAGGCCGCGCACTTGCCACAAAGCGAGACGAAGTTGCAGCTATTGCACTGGTGATCCGGATTCCGCATCCGGTGGTAGACAGGAGGGAACATCTCGTTCCAGATTTCTCCGAAGCTCTTCTCCTTCAAACTGAAGGCGGGCTCTCTCAGAAGCAGGCACATCATCATCTAGCCGTAGGGATCGATGTGAAAGGTACGGCTTCCGGCGCCGCACGAGAAGATCCGGCTCGAGCGGTAGTTTTCGCGATTCTCGAAGTAGCCCCGAAACTCGTCCAGTCTTCCCGGAATCGTGAACTCCAGGTCGACGGCCTCTTGCGGCGACAGGCGGACGTTGCAGGGCACGAGCGCACCGGTGAAGTTGGGATTGATCATCGCGTCGAACTTGAATCGCGCGCCGCGGCTCTCGGCGAACCGCGCCATGTCTTCGAGCTCGTGCTGATTCGTACGCATCACGATCGTTTTCAACTTGACGGGAAGATCGCGCTCGAGGAGGAGCTCGACGCACCGGTAACACTTGGCTCGAGAGCCCGGAATTCCCGTGACTTTTTCGTAGATCTCTTTCGAGAATCCATAGAGGGAAACCTCGACCATCTCGGGAGGCTGCTCCTTCAAGGCATCGGCAATCCGTTTCGTCATGGTCGTGCCGTTCGTGAAGAGCGTGACACGAAGCCCCAGCCGTCGAGCATGCTCGTAGATCTGGAAGAAGTCCGGCCGGAGAAAGATCTCGCCTCCGGTGAACAAGAGCCAAATCGTGCCGGCCGCCGCGATCTCGTCGAGAACCCGCTTGACCTCATCCGTCGTAAGGATTCCGGAGGGCCACTCCCCATCCCGGTAGCAGTGCAGGCACCGCAGGTTACAGCGAAGGTCGAGCTCGAGCGAGCCGCTCAGCGGAACACGGTTCTCGATCCACTTGGCAACCACCTCGCGACCGAAGTCCTCGATGGGAAGGTCTGGAATCTGGGCACAGGCCATCTTGTCTCCTCAAAGCGTTTTGATACGTATTCTAGTCATGTAAAGCAAGGCCGGTGCCAAAGACGCGGACGAAGAGCGCCACCGTATCTATTTTCTTTTCAGTACTTTAACCGGAGCAACGGAGACGGTTAGGCTAGCTCGCCGCGGGGATTTCACCCCACGGACGCGCTATTTTCGTCGCGATTATGGCGGCCCGGTCAAAACTCGAACGTCGAGGGCCGCGCTCAAGTTGCGCGGGTTGACGTTGGTCGAGAACGTCTTCCGGATGAAGTCGTCGGACTCGTCCCCAACGAGGGCCCCCTCGGAGGCGCCTTCCATGCCCGCCGAAATCGATCGGGCGGTCACGGTCACCCGGACGCTCGATAGCATGTTCTCCGCGGTGACGGCGTTCCCGACGCCGACGTCGTTGATGGGATCTGGCGGAATGACTTGCTCGACCGGAGCGGTGATTCCGATCACGTAGTTGATCTGGAAGTCTTCGAGATAGCCGACCGCCTGAGGCTGCCCCGAGAAATCGACGTCGCGCATGAGGAGTTGCGGCGGCGGGCCGTTATAGAGCGCCGCATTGTCAAGCTGCGTGAAGTAGCGCACGACGGAAACCCCCACAAGCCTAGGAGCCCTCGCCGGTGGCGCGAGGTTGATCTCGAAAGGCGTCGGTGGATTGCCAGCACCGGCGCTATGGTTACTATAGGCGGGATCGAAGGCTGCGAAATTGACCGTAACGCGCGCATTTCCTGTGATGAGGGGGTCCGGAACGACCGCCACTACGCGCCCCATGGCCCATGCCGGTAGAAACCCGTTCGGATCGTTCAATGGCGTATCGTTGAAGAGAACGGTGATGTCGCCCACGTTGAAATTGGTCGTATTCGCCGCCATGAGAACGACCGAGGCCTGAATTTCCTGCACGTCCTCCGCTTCGAGATAGGCGTTGCCAGCCGATTGGAACGTACCCACCATCTCGATGGAGTCCGTGGGATTGCCATCCCCAGTGCCGTTGACCCGCGTGAACGCGGGGAGCTCGGGCGGCAAGCCACCGCCGGCTTGGAGAATGTCTTTGCTCACCATAGAGAGCGCGGTTCTCGCGCTCTGCTGCATGTCCGCGATCTCGGGCTCTCGCTCGAAAGAGCGCTGCCCCTTAGGGCCGGCGACAAAATAAGTTCCCGTTTTCAAGACGGTCGGATGGTGTAGTTCCATTTGGGTGGAGTCTGGTCCTTTGTAACGGAAAGCGCCTGCATCCGCTCGTCAGTGATTTTGACGCCCTTCGGATAACGACGCCGGATAAGGTGTGCGCGTACTCGCAAACCGGAAGAGGTGGTGGTCGTGCGGATGTATTTGAGGATGGTTTCGTAGCTGTCGAGAGGCCTGCCCGCCCAGTTCTTGCTGACCTCGCTGAACAGACGGTGCTCCACTGGATTCCACTTGGATGTACCGGACGGATAGTGGGCTATGGTGATAGCGATGTCGTGGCGATTGCAAATCCGCGTTTGAAGCCCGTGCTTCCAACCCCGACACCGATAGCCATTGCTGCCCCCGGCGTCTGCCAATATCGCGAGGTCACGGGCTGCAGGATAGCGTCGCCGTCCTTCCGTTCGCCACCACTTCTCGATGGCATTCACGGCGAAGTCCGGGGTGTTGTACGAGGTACCAATGAACACTGTCCCGCGGTTCGCGAGCAGATCGTAGACGCCGTAGGGGATTGCGATGCCGTTCGATTCGGAACGGAAGTCATGGCCTTTGACGAGAGTCGGCTCGCGGTTCCAGGCCTGCCCGCCGTTTTTGAATAATCCCACCAGCTCCCGTTTCTTCGTGTCTACGCTGATGATGGGATGACCAGCTGCGGCAAAACGCGCGCGCAGTTCGGCGATACACGCGAATTGGGTATCGCGATCTTCGGACGTGGCACCGCACAGCTTCTTGTGGTTCACCCGCAACGAGAAGCCGAGCTGTTTGAGCAGTCGACCGACGGTTTTGCTGCTGACGTTCACACCGAGGCTTCTTAGCTCGCAAGCAATCTTGTCGGTGGTCCGCCGCGTCCATTTCACTCCCGTCATCGGATCGCCCGCGGTGTCGTGCTTCATGAGTTCTTCGATCTTGGCGATGACTTCTGGCTTTTTTTTGCACGGCGCGCCGTCCGCCACCCTTTCGCCGAACTCCGTCGAGCTCAACATCTCTCATTAGCAATTCCCTACGACCTCTGGCTACCGTGCTCGGACCCATCCCGAGCAGTTCGGCAATCTGTTGGTCGCCACCGTGACCGAGCTTCATGGCCTCGACTCCCGCGTAGAGACGGCGCTGCTTTTCATCGAGCAGGCTGTAGAAAAGAACGATCGCAGCCTTCAACTCCACGGGGAGCACGCGGACTCCCCCGACCCAGCCCAACGTGGAAGGTGACGCCTCATGTATCTGGCGGGCCGAGAGCTGTTGCTTGCGCGTGCTCACATCGGTGGCCAGATACAGATATCGGCCGAACACCTGCTCGCGCGCCAATCTTTTCTCTCGGACCAGTTTCAACAGAGGAGCCTTGACGTCAACCTGCACCACGTCCTCGAGCTCGTCGACGTAGTAGCCTGCCTCACAGGCCGCGACCAACGCTTTTACCGTCGCAAGCAACGTCCCGTACTTCGAGAACCACACTGAGCGCAACGACCAAAGACCTTTTCGATCGAACTGGGCGATCTCGTCCAACGTGTAGTAGCTACCACGGTGGGAGTAGCTTGTCCGATACGCCAACTCATTGAGCTTTCGGAAGACGGTCGAGTCCACATCGGTACCCAACACTGCCTTCAAATCATCGAGGGTAGCTATTTTGTGCTTCCTCAACAGGCGGTCGAGATCTTCAGACTGATAGCTCGTAGGTCTCATAATAGGAGAAGTGCTCCTTGATAGGCGTAATCCTCCTGCAATGAGGACCGTTTGTCAAACACGCGCTGGTTGCTGAAGACCTACAAATGTTCCGTTTCTAGGGAGCTTGCCAGGCTCTCGTGATGCCAGACGATATCGCGATCACGACCTGAAACAGGAAGAGTGTGCTCAAAACTAGACAGTTATTTTGTCGGCGGCCCTTAGTCAGGAGCCCAAAGACAGCACCCATCACGATAAGCGTAATCGTAATCGTAATCGAAATGAGCACCTCGATGAGCGTAAAGCCGCCCTCATCTTTTCGGTTCGCTCTTGCCCTCAACTCACGCATTGGTTCTACTCCCGTTAGTGAGAACGACCGGCCCCTTGGCTAGGCCGTCGAACTCTCCATCGATTGGGGTCGATCGTGTGCATTCTTCCCTGCCATCACATCCGTTCCTCACGACTTCTCCGCGAGGCCATATTCCCGCATCTTGTGGAGCAAGGTTTTCCCGCTGACGTCGAGAATCTCGGCCGCCCGGTTACGATTGCCAGCGGTCTCCTCCAAAACTTCGAGGATCTTTTCTTTCTCGGCACTCCCGACGGCCCGCTTGCCGACCTCACTCAGCGTGCCGCCCAAATCGAATCCCGCCGGGACTGACGGATCCCGTTCGGCGCCGAGCCCAAGATGCTCGACCTCGAGCTGGTCGGAATCACACAGAATCACCGCGCGCTCCAGACAATTCGCGAGCTCTCTGACGTTGCCGGGCCACCGGTAGGCCGCCAGCCGCTCCAGGCACTCGAGCGGAATCGTCATGGGAGCCTTGTTCATCTCGCGACAGAATCGCTCCACGTAGTGTTGCGCGAGCAACGGGATGTCCGTCCGGCGCTCCCGAAGGGCCGGAATGTCGATCGGGAAAACCGAGAGCCGGAAGTAGAGATCCTCCCGGAACTCGCCCGCTTCCACAGCCCTTCTCAAATCGCGATTCGTGGCGGCGACGATCCGCGCGTCGACAGAGAGCGTCGCCGTTCCGCCGACCCGCTCGAAGGCTTTCTCCTGGAGAACCCGTAGAAGTTTGGACTGCAGTGAAAGCGGGAGCTCCCCCATCTCATCGAGAAGCACCGTCCCGCCGTTGGCGAGCTCCATCTTTCCGAGCTTTCGACTCGTCGCGCCCGTATAGGCGCCCTTCTCGTGCCCGAAGAGCTCGTTCTCGAGAAGCTCGCCCGGGATCGCCGCGCAATTGATGGCGAGAAAGGGCCCGTCCCGGCGGGGGCTCAAATGATGGAGCGCCCGCGCAAAGAGCTCCTTGCCCGTTCCACTTTCACCGAGCAGGAACACCGTGGTGTCGGAACCAGCTGCCCGCTGCAAGGAGAGGCTTACTTCTTTTGCCTTGGTGCACAACTCGCGATCTCGGTCCACAATTGTCCTGTACTCACGGATACGAGGTTCCCCATGAGCATTTTCAAACGCACTCAGCGGAAGTATGTGAAGAAGGCCTATCGCGTGAGGAATTGGCGTGAATATGAGGCGGGTCTACGCAACCGTGGGAGCCTGACCGTCTGGATCTCGCTCACCGCCGGCAAGCTTGTGAACTGGGACGCGCCCCGGCCGAGGAGGAGGAAACCGGGCCGTCAACGCAAGTACTCGAACCACGCCATCGAGACGGCTGTCACCCTGGGCATGGCGTTTCATCTGTCATCTAGGCAGAGCGAGGGATTGCTGCGATCGTTGTTCGCTCTGATGAAGCTAGACAATGATGTGCCCGATCACACCACGATTTCGAGGCGCAAGGCGAAGCTGGGTAAGGTCCCCTTCTACCAAGACAAGCAGAAGACGCCGTTGCACATCTTGATCGACAGCAGCGGTCTCGCTGTCCACGCCGGCCAGCTGCGCAGAGCACCAAAGAGCAGGGACTATCGCAAGCTCCATCTGTGTGTCGACGAGCAGACTGGCGAAGTCGTCGCCGGCGAGCTGACGAGCAAAAGAGCCCGCGATTCATCGCGGGTTGCATCGCTTGTCGCACAGATCGACAGTCCCATCTCATCGGCCAGAGCTGACACCGCATACGACGCCAGCGGCGTCTATGAGGCGATCGAGAATCACAGCGCTCATCGCTCGCCGAGGGTGCTGATACCGCCGCGCAAGGGCGCCCAGCTCGCATCGGGGCCGGCGAGCAGCCGACAGCGCAATCGCAACATTGCAGCACAAGCTCGGCTCGGCAAACGAAAGTGGCACACAGAATCGGGCTACAGCAAACGGAGCAAAGTCGAGACAACGTTCCATCGCTACAAGGCTATCGTGGGCTCAGCGATGCGAGCGAGAGGGTTGGCGGCACAGAGAGTCGAGGCAAGGATCGGGTGCAAGATTCTGAACACCGTGACGGCGCTCGGGATGCCTGATAGCGAGATGATCGGATGATGGGAGTCGGGGCCAAGCGAGCTATCGGCCTCTATCGGAGTTGTGCACCAAGGCAACGTCCACCTGGTTTTGACGGACGTAGCCATAGAAGAAAGTTGCTACGACGGCGCAGGCCAATAAGGCCGCGCCTGCGAGCAGGGCTCGCGCATTTGCCATGGTGCGCCTCTCGTGGAAAGAGTCGATCGTGATTGGATAGGACCTAGATCGATGTTAGCAGGGCAGTCCGAGAAATCAAGCGGGGGTGTTGCGGTTCCGTTCGCGGCGCGGCCTTTTCGAAGACTGCGCTATGCTGTTTGTCATCCAAGGAGGATCCGTTGGCGAACCGAGAGACTTCCGAGCACGCAAGACCCACAAAATTGAGCGACGCAGCCGACGTTCCGGAAACGAGCTATGCGGAGCGGGCGCGCACCCTCGTCCACCTGGGGAGAGTGGGGACGCTCGCCACGCTTTCGCTCAAACACCCGGGTTGGCCCTTCGGGTCAGTCATGCCCTATGGGCTCGACACCGAGGGACGGCCGTCGTTTCTCATCAGCACCATGGCAATGCATACGCAAAACGTTTTCGGTGACGATCGCGCCAGCCTTCTCGTGACTGCGCCCGATGCCGCCGAAGATCCGCTCGGTGCGGGACGCGTGACGCTCATGGGGCGGGTCGCGAAGGTGCCGGAGCTGGTCCTCGCGGCCGTTCGAGCGGAATATCTCCTGCGCTACGAGAACGCGTCCTATTGGGTCGATTTCAAGGACTTCGCCTTCTTCCACTTGGACGTCATCGACCTCTATTTTGTCGGCGGCTTCGGCGTGATGGGCTGGGTCTCGGACGAGGAATATCTTGCCGCGGCCCCCGATCCACTCGCGGACCAGGCGCGCGGGATCCTCGATCATATGAACGCGGATCATGTCGAAGCCCAGTTGCTTCTCGCCCGGGGGATCGCCGGAATCGAAGCCGAGGATGCAAAGATGACGGCAGTGGATCGCCTCGGGTTTCACGTGAGGCTGAAAACCGCGGAGGGAATGCGCGGCGTCCGTATTCCCTTCGCGCGCGAAGTCACGAGCGCGGAAGACACCCGAAGCGTGCTCGTCGAGATGGTGCAACGGGAGCGAGCTAAGCGAGCCGAACCGCGCCGATCGCGAGCGTGACTCCCGCGTGGGTCGGGTTGACGACGATGGGCCAGCTCATCTGGCCCGTTGAGAGTAGCGGGACTGGACCATAATGCAGGCGTTTGCGAGGTAGTTGAAGCCGCGCTCCTGGAGCATCGCGAGACTCTCGGGGCTCTCGGCTCCGGGCTGCAGCCAAACGTTCATCAGGTCTTGTTCGAGGCACTGTTGCAACACTTCGACCGTCTCCGGCGGCGGTACGACGATGTTCACGATGGTCGGCTTGTCGGGCAGATCGCTCAGAGTCCGGTAGGCCTTGTCACCGTCGACCTCCGCCCGACGCCGGTTCACTGGAAACACAGTGTAGCCCTTGCGCTTGAGGTCGCGGTAGATGACGTGGCCGTACTTGGAGGGGTCGTCGGTTGCGCCGACGACTGCGACCGTCGTCTCGGGCTCCTCAAGAAGCGTGGCGATATCCCTCATGCGCCGATTCTAGCATCTCGCTAGGATGGTTTTTTGGCAGGAATCGCAGGAAAGACGAGCCCCCCCTGTGTCAGGGTAGTCGTCGTTTTAGGCTGTCCGCCTACTTACTCGTCGTCGCTGCAGATGTAGCGCGCATAGGTGAGCGCTTCATCGAGCGTGTCGAAGAGATGCTCGTCCTCCTGCATGCGTCCCTGATAACTGAAGACAACCCTCACCTTCTTGCGAGGCTTGCCCCCGTCTCGACAGGGCTCGACGTGGACTGTGGGTTTCGGCGCGGGTGGAGGCGATAGCAGTTCATGCATCATGGTAGACCTCCTTTCAATAGGAATGCAGCGCAAGAGCGGGGCCAACGGGTGCTATTCCTAGTTAACACTAGGTGTTAGAGTCGTTTACAGAAGTTGACGTTGCCTCGATCCGCCCGCGCGTTAGTTACTTTTGGTAACGAATCAGGAAGGCGGGGTTGGCGCGGGTCCCGAGGGGACGGCAGGGGAGGGCTTTGACGCTTTCGCCACTCGGTTGCTAGTCTGAGTCCAAGCGATGGCCACGTCGAAAACGATTTTGCTCCTCCTGGCCGTGGGGGCGGTATTGTTGATGCAGCACTACTATCCGCTGATTCCGGACCCGATGGCGTCGCACTTCGACGGGGCGGGACGGCCTAACGGCTACCAGTCACGCGACGGGTTCTTCCTTCTGTCGGGCGCCATGTTGCTTCTCGTCGTCGCCCTCTTCGGCGGTATCGGCCTGCTTTTTCGAGTCATGCCGACGAGGTGGTACAACCTTCCCAATCGCGACTACTGGCTCTCTCTCGAGCGGCGGGTGTCGACGATCGATTTCATGACGCGGCAGATCGAGTGGTTTGGTATCGGAACGCTGATTCTTGTGATGTGCGTGCTGTGGATCGCCATGGAGGCCAATCTCACTCCAGACTGGACGATCGATTCGACCAAGATGTGGTGGCTGCTGGGCGCTTACCTGACTTTTGGGACCGTCTGGCTGGTTCGCTTCGTGCGGACGTTTCGAAGATCGCCTCAATAGCCTTTTTCGAAGCAAGAACGGACCGGGAAGAGGAACACTTTCATTGACGACGGGCTTCGAGCTCGATGATGAGCTCCACCTCGTTGCCCACGACCGCATCGGCCACCCCGTAGGTCATTCCGAATTCGCTCCGGCGAAAGCTTCCCCGCACCGACAGGCCGGTGACGTAGGGATTACCCCGTTGCGGCGACGTCCCGCTCTTGTTCCAGGTTACGTCCAGCCGGATCGGCCGGGTGGAACCGATGAGGCTCAGGTTCCCTTCGATCGTCGCTTTGCGGTCGACGAGCTTGGCGCCCTGCGACTCGAAGACCATCTCTGGATATTCTTCGACGTTCAGGAAGTCGGCGCTCCGAAGGTGACGGTCTCGACGCTCGACGGCCGTGTCGACGCTCGCGGTCTTCACGACCACGCGGATGTTCCGGATCTCGCCGGTCGTTTCGTCGAAATCGAAACTCCCCTCTGCCTCGCGAAAGCGTCCGAATACTTTGGCGAAGCCCACGTGCTCGACCAGAAACCCCACCGTGAGGTGCTGCGGATCGATGATGTGGCGCTGGGCGCCGGCCTGCACGGGTCCAATAAGGAGCATGGCGGCGAGACCGGTGAGGATGTTCATAGGTGCCTATGATATCTCGTCGTCGTGCATTGTTTAGACTGCATTGCGAACGCACTCCGCCGTTCAACTCGCTATTTGGAGAATGCTTTGGTCAAGTCTTGTGCCGTCGGTGTCTTGAGGTGCACGTCTGTTTGGGGGAAAGGGATCTCGACGCCTTTTTCGCGGAACGCAGCGTCGATGGCGTAGTTCAGCTTGCTGCGCAACCGATGATAGTTCGGCGGCTCGTCCGACCAGACGAGAAGCTCGAAGTTCAGCGACGAGTCTCCGAAGGCGAGAAAGCGCACCTCGGGCTCCGGACGCGCAAGGACTTCCGGCTGTGCGCGCGCCACGGCCAACAACGTTTCCGTCACCAGCTCGACGTCCGATCCATAGGCGACTCCGACCGGCACGTGAACTCGTATCCGCGGGTCGCCATGGGACCAGTTGATAACCGTTTGATTGATGAGCTGCGAGTTGGGCACGATGATCGAGATGTTGTCGTTGGTAAGGATCGTCGTGGCGCGGAAGTTGATATTCTCGACCTGGCCCTCGACGTTCTCGACCGAAACACGATCTCGAAATCGCACCGGCTGCTCGAGAAGCAAGACGACGCCCGAGACGAGGTTGTTCACCACGTTTTGGAGACCGAAGCCGATTCCAATTCCGAGCGCCCCCGCTACGACGGTCAAGGCTGTGAGGTCCACGTTGAGGAGCTCGACGGCAACAGCGATACCAATGAGCCAGAGGAGATACTGTGTGAAGCGAATGATAACGTAACGGGGCGCCGGCTCGATCTCGGCGAGAACGTAAGCCGTCAAGATCCGTCGCGCGGAACGGGCGAGAACGTGCGTGACGATGAGCGTGAGCGCGAACATCGCCAGGTGCAACACTGTGATCGGGTTGCCTCCCAGCTGAAAAAGCTGGAAGTCGAGGATCTGCGGCACGTATTCGAGCCAGTTCATGCCATGAGTATCTCCGCGATCGTGCCCTCAGTGCTAGTCCACTCCGTCGTCGCGGGAAAAAGGTGTACCGCCTTGACTACCTGAACTTGCGCGGAATCACCGAGGCTGGCAACATGAGGGAAGGTCACTTCTCTGGTGTTCGATCTCAACAAAGAGGAACGGCAAGGAGCCTGGCTCGTGCTCGCGCTCTACGGCGCCGCTGCCGCTGTCCCGCTGCTCGCTTGCCTTGGTGCACAACTCCGATAGAGGCCGATAGCTCGCTTGGCCCCGACTCCCATCATCCGATCATCTCGCTATCAGGCATCCCGAGCGCCGTCATGGTGTTCAGAATCTTGCACCCGATCCTTGCCTCGACTCTCTGTGCCGCCAACCCTCTCGCTCGCATCGCTGAGCCCACGATAGCCTTGTAGCGATGGAACGTTGTCTCGACTTTGCTCCGTTTGCTGTAGCCCGATTCTGTGTGCCACTTTCGTTTGCCGAGCCGAGCTTGTGCTGCAATGTTGCGATTGCGCTGTCGGCTGCTCGCCGGCCCCGATGCGAGCTGGGCGCCCTTGCGCGGCGGTATCAGCACCCTCGGCGAGCGATGAGCGCTGTGATTCTCGATCGCCTCATAGACGCCGCTGGCGTCGTATGCGGTGTCAGCTCTGGCCGATGAGATGGGACTGTCGATCTGTCCGACAAGCGATGCAACCCGCGATGAATCGCGGGCTCTTTTGCTCGTCAGCTCGCCGGCGACGACTTCGCCAGTCTGCTCGTCGACACACAGATGGAGCTTGCGATAGTCCCTGCTCTTTGGTGCTCTGCGCAGCTGGCCGGCGTGGACAGCGAGACCGCTGCTGTCGATCAAGATGTGCAACGGCGTCTTCTGCTTGTCTTGGTAGAAGGGGACCTTACCCAGCTTCGCCTTGCGCCTCGAAATCGTGGTGTGATCGGGCACATCATTGTCTAGCTTCATCAGAGCGAACAACGACCGCAGCAATCCCTCGCTCTGCCTAGATGACAGATGAAACACCATGCCCAGGGTGACAGCCGTCTCGATGGCGTGGTTCGAGTACTTGCGTTGACGGCCCGGTTTCCTCCTCCTCGGCCGGGGCGCGTCCCAGTTCACAAGCTTGCCGGCGGTGAGCGAGATCCAGACGGTCAGGCTCCCACGGTTGCGTAGACCCGCCTCATATTCACGCCAACTCCTCACGCGATAGGCCTTCTTCACATACTTCCGCTGAGTGCGTTTGAAAATGCTCATGGGGAACCTCGAATCCGTGAGTACAGGACAATTGTGGACCGAGATCGCGAGTTGTGCACCAAGGCAGCAGGTGGGCGGAGGCTTCGAAAAACGTTTCGAGTCGCGTGCTGGCGATGACGCGTAGATCGACGGGCGACACCGAGGAAGTCCGTTCGTCCATGCCTGGCGGAACGTAGACCGCTCCGTCTCTCCGGTACGCGTGGAAGGCGCCTCGTGAAGACGACGCCAAAAACTCGACCCAGTGACCGTACTTCTCGTACTCGTTTCGAGCATCGGAGATCACTCGGCCTAGTCGTGCGGCCAGATTGGCGCTCCGGGCTCCGCGCTCCTCAGCGAACTCGTTCTGCAAGGCCGAGAGCCTTCTGGTCGCTCGGTCGAACTCTCCTTGGTAGGTATCCGCGTACAGGTAGAGTATGTTTCTCTCGATGTCGGACAGTCTCCTGCCTTCGATGACGGTGTGCACGCGCCTGCGGTCCGACGCGGCAAGCGCGTCGGCAAAAAGCTCCTTCGCCTCGTCGAGCTGAGCGAGACGAACGAATCCATTTTTGATCGAGCGCACACAGGTTGGAGCGACCGGAGCCTCCAAAGCCAGCTGTGAAAATTCCGCGTAGGCCGCCGCCCGCCGGCCCGACGTCAGCGACGCGACTATCTTCTCTAGCTGCTCATCGAACCTCTCGCCGGAAACTGACTCCGTTTGGTACGCGCGCTCCGACTGCCGGGCGGCGGCGGGCAGGCCCTCGAGCACAAACAGCCACGACAAGGCCGTCACATGCCAGCGGATTCGTCTTGGCATCGCGCTTACGACTCCCCGAACCGGACCGAGTCGACGTTACTCGGTTCGACACCCTATGACAACTGCGTCTGGACCGAGTCGAGGTCGCATCAACGACGTCGCCGATGCCGCCAGATCGCCTTGGCCGGGCGGACGAACGACGACATCGATGGTCAAACTCGGTCCGGACGCAGTCGTCTCTCCGTCGGCGCCTGTCCCAGTTCGGATCGCACGATGTTGACATCATAATTGTATTGATATACAATATCACTGTTGTAGTCACCAATGAACGGCTTGGGCCGGTACCGAACGCCGCCAGTTGTAATGGATACCAACGTGCTGGTTGCGGGGGCATGTCGCCGAGAGAGCAGCTTCGCCTACCGTATCCTGATGGGAGTGCTGCGATCGGAAATCCCGCTGATACTGACCACGGCAATCGCGTTGGAATACCTCGACGTACCCCAGCGGCCGCGCATCTTGAAACTCACCCGACTGGATCACTCACAGTCGGCTGACTTGGTCATGGATCTGGTAGCTCTCTCGCGGGAGGTCCAGACCCGTTTCAGCTGGCGACCCAATCTCAGCGACGAGAGCGACAACAAATTCGTGGAGGCAGCGATCCACACATCAGCGATTGTTATCACGTACAACTCGAGCGACTTCCGCTCGCCGGACCTTCCGCGACTCGGCTGGACGGCGATGGCGCCGCGCGAGTTCGTGGCTCGCTACCTGGAGGAGGCGTGACCATGGCTACCCTTTCCCTGCGGATTCGGGAAGATTTGAAGCGCAAAGCCCAAGCTCTGGCGAAGCGCGAAGGTGTTTCGTTGAACAACTACCTCAACGCCACGCTCGCGGCATCAATTGCGCAGGCGGAGACCTTGACTTTCTTCGATGACCGATTGAAAGATGTCGATCTGGAAGCTCTTCACGAGCGAGTAGTGAGCTTCATGCGTGACACGAAGCCAGGCGATGATCCGACTATCGAAGAGCTGAAAGACACCCTGGGGGCTCGCTTCTGAGAAGTGAAGCTACTCCAGCAGAAGAGCGCGGGTGGGGTCGAGCTTCGCCGCGCGGCGGCCGGCAGGTAGTATTTACTCGAAGTGAAGGGCCTGGGTCGGATCGACGCCTGACGCCCGACGAGCCGGGATGTAGCTCGCCAGAAGGGCGGTGCCGGCCAGCACGACGGACACGAGGACGTAGGTCATCGGATCGGCGGGGCTTCCCTCGAACAGGAGCGAGCTCATCAAGACGTGTGAGAAATAAGGCGGCGACGAGCCCGACGACTACGCCGACTCCAGCCAGGTGCGCCGCATGGCGTATGAACAGACCGCTCACGTCCCCCCTTTGCGCGCCGAGCGCCATGCGTACTCCGATCTCGCGAGTTCGCTGCGTGACCCATAGGAGATCACGCCATACAATCCCACCGCGCCGATGAGCAGCGCGGCCACGGGAAACTCCTCGACGAAGACGGGGTCGTTGCTGTCGCGGCCGTCCAACGTAATCGAGGATGACAGGCCCACCAACGTGACTTCCGGGATCGACACCCGAAACGTCAGGACCTCCGAGGGGCGAACGAACCCCGGGTGGACTTCACGAAGCGCCTGAAAGCTCCGGACCATGAGACCGGAGCCGACGAGCAGTATGAGGGAGAGAGAGATCTGCGCGATCGCGAGTGCGCCCCTCGCGCGTTGACGTTCTCGGCCGTCGCTCGACGTTCGACGTTCGGCCGCCCTCCTTGAGCGCGCCGACCACATTCGGCTTGGTGTACTTGAAGACGGGAAAGAGACCGAAGAAAACGCCGGCCGCAAGAGATATACAAACGGTGAATGCGAGAACGGTACCGTCAGTGGTAATGGCCTCGAGGCGCGGGAGTGTTTCTGACGCCATGAAGAGGAGGAGACGAAGAGCGCTGTTTTTGTCCACTCGGCCTGGCCCATTTCGCTCATCTAAAATGGCCCACCTTAAGTTATTGATTCTTAAAGAACGAACGTAACAAAGTCCCTTTCCCTTATCCTGCGGCCGGAACGAACGTGCAGGCCGCCCCGAGTGAAAACACAGCTCTCATGCCTTTGGAACCGTGTTCTTGCTGCGGACGGTGCGGCGGAAGCGGTAGGACTCGGAGCCGGTCTCGAGGATGTGCGCCTGGTCCGTGACACGGTCGAGCAGCGCCTTGCACAGCCGGGCGTTCGTGAACACCTGAGTCCATTCGGAGAACGGGAGATTCGTCGTGATCACGAGCGCGGCGGTCTCGCTTCGCTCCGAGATCACCTGGAACAACAGCTCGGCACCGACGTCGGCGAGCGGGACGTAACCAAGCTCGTCGATGCACAGCAACTCGAAGCGGGCATAGCGTCGGATGATGCGCGACAGCTCGTGCTCTTGTCTCGCCTCGACGAGCTCGTTGACGAGTCTCGATGCGGTGGTGAAGCGGACCCGGCGACGTTGCTGACACGCGGCCACACACAACGCGCTCGCCAGGTGGGTCTTACCCGTCCCCGCGTCGCCGAGGAAGATGACCGGCTGCGCTTGGTCGATGTAGTGACCCTCCGCGAGCTCTTTTATCCGGCGGCCCGAGACCTTGGGCGACTGTGAGAAGTCGAACTCGTCAACGGTCTTCGTCCGCGGTAGCTGTGCTTCTTTCAATCGTCTCTGAACCGCTCGGTGTTCGCGTTCCTCGACCTCGGCACTGAGCAGCACGTCGAGGTAGCGGACGTGGCTTTGCTTGTCGCGCCGCGCTTGCTCCGCTAGCTTGTGGAACTGGCTCGCCACTGTCGGCATGCGCAGCGTCTTGCAGTGCTGACGGATGGTGCCGACCTCGACGCTTCGCCCGCTCACGGGTTCACCTCCGTGATGGAAAGTGTGCCAATCTTAGTTGGAAATTGAAACGGCTCCAAACCCCGTGGTTTGATGGCGTTGGACAAAACAAAATCAAGCCGCGAAGAAAGGAGCCGAGATGGGAAGTCTGCTACGTTCGGTCAAGAAACGCAAGAAGTCGCGTCGTTTGGGTGAGGTCGAGATGGTGAGGCACGAGGATTACGGGGAACTCGCGCTGGACGCCAAGGTAGAGATGATCCGTTCGTTGGTCCCCCTTGGTCTAATGCACGTTCACGAGTTGCTCGACGACGAAGTGAAGGCGTTGGCGGGAGAGCGATACTCTCGCAAGGACGAGCTGGAGCGCGGTCGCCGTCACGGAAGCAACCCGGGCACGGTAGGGCTTGGCGGCCAGCGAGTACCGATCCGTGTGCCACGGGTTCGGAGCATCGAGGGAGGAGAGATTCCGCTTCGCTGCTACGAGGCGGTGAGCCACGGCGGTGAGGTGAATGATCTTCTGCTGAAACGAGTTCTCTACGGAATCTCTTGTCGCAACTACGAGGCGGCAGCGGAAGCGATTCCGGGCGCCATCGGGCTGTCGAGCTCAACGGTGTCCCGAGGGTTCGTGCAAGCGAGCGCTGCGAAGCTGCGGGAGATGCAGGAACGAGATCTGACCGGCGAGGATGTGGTGGCGCTGTTTCTGGATGGGAAGACATTCGCCGAGGCAACGATGGTCGTGGCTCTGGGCATCACGCTTTGCGGGGAAAAACGCTTCTTGGGCTTCGTGGAGACGGACACGGAGAACGCGCAGGTGTTGACGCCGTTCCTGCGTTCACTGCTCGAGCGGGGACTCGATATCTCCCAGGGTCTGCTGGTGATCATCGACGGCGGCAAGGGTCTCCAAGCGGCAGTCAAGAAGGCATTCCATAAGCGGGCCCTGATACAACGCTGCCAGTGGCACAAACGTGAAAACGTAGTGAGCTACCTAGCAGGCGTCATGGCGCAAGCGGCTCCAGTGGGCCTACAACAGGCCGGAGTACGAAGAGGCCCTCACTGCGCTCGAGCAACTCCACGGTGAGTTAGAAGAGCGGAACCAATCCGCAGCTGGCAGCCTGGAGGAAGGCCTTGAGGAGACGCTGACGTTGCATCGACTCGGCGTACACGCGGTGCTGGGCCGTTCGTTCAAGACGACGAACTGCCTTGAGTCCGTCAATGCTCTCGTCGAGGAACGCTGCGCGAAGGTCGACCACTGGAAGAACTCGAGCCAACGCCAGCGCTGGTTGGCAACGGCGCTCGTAGACATCGAACCGCGCTTGAGGAAGGTGGTGGGCTACCGCCATCTTCCCAAGCTTCGCGAAGCTCTCAAGCGGGAACTGAAGATCGAGGCGAAGACATCAACCGTATCGAAGAAGAAGGTCGCTTAAACGTGAGCCGTGGAGAGTTTCAACTAAGAATGGGCTTGACTCCCGTGATGAGCTCGTTGTAGTGACTCACGCCCGGCGCAGCTCGTTCGTAGCGCGCAAGGTGGTAGGGCGGAGCTCGTTCAAAAGCAACGTTTGCTCGAGCGTCTCCTGCGCTCTAACATCTTTTCGAAGGAGCCACGATGACCAAATGCGCTCTCGCTGCCCTCCTCTTCGCCGCCTCGCTCGCCGCTGCGGAAGACGTCCATTTGATCCCGGTCGAGGGTGAAGGGGCCTCCTACTGGCCTCGCTGGCGTGGCCCCTCGGGACAGGGCTACGTCCGAGGTAACGGCTATCCGGATAGCTGGTCGGACACGGAGAACGTCGTCTGGAGAGCCGCGGTGCCTGGAAGGGGTAACTCCTCACCCATCGTCTGGAAGGACCAGATTTTCCTCACGACGGCTCGTGACGGCGGCGGTCGCCTGTCTCTTCTCTCCTATCAGCGAACCGACGGGAAGCTTCTCTGGGAGACGACCATCCCTCAGGACGGCTTCGAGCACGCGCACGCGAAGAACGGCCACGCCTCGGCGACTCCCGTGACCGACGGCGAGCGCGTCTACGCCTCCTTCGGAACCCACGGGCTCTTCGCCTTCGATCTCGAGGGCGTCATCCTTTGGCATCGCCCCGTCGGACGCCTCGACAACTACCACGGCTCCGCGGGCTCTCCCATCCTTTACAAAGACACGGTCATCCTCTATCAGGATCATCAGCAAGAATCCTTCGTCGCCGCGTTCGACAAGACGACGGGAGAGACTCGATGGCGTAAGGCGCGCGACACCCGTACCGGTTGGGGCACTCCCATCGTGCTGCGAGCGGGCGATCGCGACGAGCTCATCGTTTCCTCTCAGCACACGGTCCAAGCCTACGATCCGAACGACGGCGAGGTCCTTTGGACCGCACAAGGCAACATGTTCGAGGTGATCCCCACGCCGGTCGTCGGCCACGATCTTGTTTTTTGCACGTCGGGTCGCGCGGGGCCAACGCTTGCGATCCGACCGGGCGGAAGCGGCGACGTCACCAACACCCACGTCGTGTGGCAGACCCCGAAAGGCTCTCCCTTCGTCCCCTCCCCCATCATCGTGGGCGAGCAGATCTACATGGTAAACGACATGCAGAGCGTCGTTACGAGCTACGAGGCCAAGACGGGCAAGCTGATGTTCCAGGGACGGCTCGGAAGGCCGACGAAGGAGGGCTTCTCAGCGTCACCGGTCGTCGTCGATGACAAGATCTTCTTCACGAACGACAACGGCCAGACCTTCGTTCTCGAAGCGGGGCCCGAGATGACACTCCTCCACGTCAACGAGCTCGGCGCCCGGACTCTCGCCTCGCCCGCGCTCGTCGACGGCAAGTGGTACTTCCGCACCGACAAGGAGCTCATCAGCATCGGCAGCTGAGAGCCCCTGTCTCTCACCGGTGCTCGTCGACGAAGCGGCCGCCCGGATAGTAGCGATTGCCGACAACGCTGCGTCGCGCTACGACACGAGTAGACGTTATACACTGCTGCTCATGCTCAAAGAGCTGCGATACGCTCTTCGCTCGCTCCAAAAAACGGAGGATGCGGGCGAGTGCTTCGAGGTCGAGCGCTTTTTTCGAGACCCGCATGCTCGTCTGCGTATTCCGCGTATTCAAAGCCGCGAGGGCGGACACGTTGCCCGCTTCGCTCACGTCCGGTAATCCTTCGAGGGGTTTGGCTCACGACCAGTGACACCAAGCCTTTGTCCACGATCTACAGGCAGTGATACGCTCCCACGGGCCCCGTCGAGAGCTTTCGTTGACCTCGTACTCGTACAGAACCGGTCCGAAGAACTGAAGCGTCTCGTCCCGGTTGAATTGGATCTCGATACTCGATGGAGCATGGCATGGCAATTAACCTGACGGTCAACGGTCGGTCGCACTCGCTGGACGTGGACCCATCCACCCCGCTTTTCTACGTGCTTAGCGACGATCTCGAGCTGCACGGGCCGAAGTTCGGCTGCGGGCTGGCGCAATGCGGAGCGTGCACGGTGATCGCGGATGGCGAGGCGATCCGCTCGTGCGTGACGCCCGTGGACTCCATGGAAGGAGCTGACATCACCACGTTGGAAGGATTGGGCACGGCCGAGAATCCGCATCCCATCCAACGTGCGTTCATCGAAGAGCAAGCGGCGCAGTGTGGGTTCTGTCTCAGCGGCGTGATCTTGACCGCGAAAGCCTTTCTCGATGAGAATCCGACGGCAACCGACGAAGAGATTCGAGGGGCGTTGTCGACGGTGCTCTGTCGTTGTTTCACTCACGTTCGGATGTTTCGCGCCATCCGGCGCTACGCCTCGGGGTTGGCGCGATGATCGGGCGAGCGTCGAAGTCTTGGACACCGGACGCCTCAGCTGCTTTGAGCTCTCGCCGAGACTTTCTGAAGGGAGCCGGTTGTCTCATCATCGGCTTTTCCGCGTTCGGAGGCATTCTGAGCTCGCACCATTCCGCCGCCCAAGTTTCCGGAGTGCCCGGCGAGCAGCTCGATTCTTGGATTGCGATTGGCTCGGATGGACGGGTTACCGTATACACGGGGAAGTGTGAGCTCGGTCAAGGTCTCGCCACCGCGCAGACGCAGCTGATCGCCGAAGAGCTCGTCGTCCCGTTCGATCGCATCACGCTGGTTCAGTGCGACACGGCGCGCACACCGGATCAAGGCACCACGTCGGGCAGCCAATCGCATCCCTCGAACTTCAACGACCGCAACCTGGCTCTCGCGGGGGCGACGGCTCGTGAAGCGTTGCTCCGTATGGCGGCAGAGCGTCTGAACGTGCCGGTCGAGCAACTGAACATCGATGACGGCGTGATCCGCTCGCGCACCGAACCTCAAAAAAACGTGGCGTACGGCGAGCTCGTCGGAGGGAAGCGCCTCGAGCTGTCTCTCGATAGTCGAGCCAAGCGCCGGCCTCGGAGCGAGTGGCGAATCCTGGGAACGTCCGTGCCACGCGCCGAGATCCCCGACCTCGTGACCGGCTCTTTCGAGCACGTGCACAACGTCAGGGTTCCCGGGATGCTCCATGCCCGCGTCGTCCGACCACCGGCGGTGGGCGTCAAGCTCGTGAGCGTCGACGAGGACTCGGTCGCAGACATCGAGGGACTCGTGAAAATCGTGGTCAAGAACGACTTCGTGGGTGCGGTCACTGAGAAGCCCTGGCAGGCGGTTCAAGCTGTAGAGACATTGCGCTGTGAGTGGAGCGAGAGCCCCGGCTTGCCGCGGCAAGAGGACTTCTACGACGTCCTACGACATCAAACGCCGAGACGGGATCGTCTGGTCGTGGATTCCAAGGACGTCGACGCTTCGCTCGAGAAAGAAGCCGCGATTGTCCGTGCCACTTATCGACATCCGTACCAGATGCACGGATCGCTGGGAAGCTCGTGCGCGGTGGCCGACGTGCGAGACGACAGTGTCACCATTTGGTCCGCGAGTCAGGCGGTGCACCCGCTCCGGCATACGGTGGCGATGATCCTCGACCGATCGCCAGAAGATGTGCGCGTTATCTTCAAAATGGGCTCCGGTTGTTACGGGCTCAACGGCGCCGACACCGTGTCCTATGACGCGGTACTCATGTCGCAAGCGGTGGGTCGACCGGTGCGGGTGCAGCTCTCGCGCGAGGACGAGATGGCGTGGGAGAACTACGGATACGCGTACGTGATCGACCAACGCCTCGGGCTCGATGCCGAAGGACAGATCCGCGCGTGGGATTACGAGGCGTGGTTTCCGGCGCTGGGAAGCCGCCCACGCGGTGGAACCCCCGGGAACGTCGTCACCGGTTTTCTCGCTGGCTTTCCGCCGGCAGCGGTTACCGAGCCCACGCCGGCAGCGGATCCGAGCTCGTTTCGAAACGGGAGCAACGCCGCACCTTCGTACGTGACGGGTTGCGTCGGCGGCCGCTGCGGCGGCACAGGCACCATCAAGAGCGAGCGCGTGCTGACGCATACGGTCCGCTCGTCCTTTTTTACCGGGCCTCTGCGATCGCCGTCACGTCTCCAGAACACGTTCGCGCACGAGTCCATCATGGACGAAGCGGCGGCGCTGGCGAAGCAGGATCCGGTGGCCTACCGGCTCGATCACCTGAGAGATCCGCGATTGATCGAAGTCGTGAACGCCGTTGCCGAGAAGGCCGACTGGGTTCCGCGTCCTTCCCCGCGACCCAACCGTTCGTCCAGCGGCGTGGCGTCGGGGCGCGGGATCGCTTGCGTGCTCTACGAAGGCGACAACGGCTACTGCGCATTGGTCGCAAATGTCGACGTGGATCGAGAGACGGGGACTGTTTCCGTCAAGCGCCTCGTCGCCGGCGTCGACTGTGGGCCGGTCTCGAACCCCGACGGCATACGAAATCAGGTCGAGGGCGGCACGCTTCAAGGAGTGAGCCGTGCGCTCCTCGAAGAAGTTACTTGGAACGAGACGGCGGTCACGTCGGTGGATTGGGCGACGTACAACAGTCTTCCGCTCGGCTTCGACGTGCCCGAGATGGAAACGGTGGTGATCGATCGCCGAGATGTGGAAGCGATGGGTGCGGGCGAGACGACGATCACCCTCGCTGCCGCCGCGATCGGAAACGCCATCTTCGATGCCACCGGCGTTCGTGTTCGAGAGGTGCCGTTCACCCCGGAACGAGTGAAGGCCGCGCTGAACGAAGCCCCCGCCTAATTCGGTGGAAGGGGTACGTCGATGCCGTCAGTCGTGTCGGCCGACTTCTCGCACGTGCTAGGCTTCCCAGGTGGTAGGGTCGGGGGCTGGCGCGGTAGATGTAGGTAAGGGGAGTAGCTGTTGCCGGCGGCTTTGGCCAAGTGCCGGTGCCTCAGTCCTTACCATGTCCCCGTTTCCAGCCCCCGCCGCGTCGCACGCAGCATGCGGATTTCCCGCACTACGCGCTCCTGCACACTTCGGGTCAAGGGTTATGTGACCTATCCTGCTGGGGCAACTGTCGGCGAGGATGCGAGATAACGGACCCGATAGTCGCTAAAGAGTCCGAGAGTTTCGTAGAACCACCGTCGACTCCATCGCTTCCAGCCGAAGCCTTGGCGCTGTCGGGCGTGCGCTAGATGTCTCCGAATCTTCTTTTCCACCCAGTTTCGAATAAACGAGAAGCAGCGGCTCGAGTGTCCTACCGCAAAGTAATTCACCCAGCCCCGTAGGATCGGATTGATCTTCTCGATCAATGCTCCAATGGGCTGGGACCGATAGCGACGGAACCACGTCTTGAGTGTTCGCAGCAGTGCCGTACGCTTTTTCGGTAGTGGCATACGCAACGGCATCCACCGCCCGGCACGACTCCTCACTCTGCGAAACCCAAAGCCAAGGAACCCGAAGCTCTCTCCTTTCGTCAGGTCCATTCGCCCGCTTTTCTCCTCGTTCACCTCAACTTGCAGCTTGGCCAGTTCCTCGCGAAGTCGCTTTTCTACCGCTTTGCGAAGCCACCGATGCCGCGGATGAGAATCCACCAAGATCACCAGATCGTCGGCAAACCGAGCGTACTCGATGGCCGTCCAGCGACCGTGGCGTGTGACCTTCTTCGCCCGCTCCAGCATCCTATCTACCTCGGTGAGGTACAGATTACTGAGCAGCGGAGAAATCACTCCGCCTTGGGGAACTCCCTGCTTCCCGGAAGCTTTCAAGATCATCTTGAGCAGATGCATCACGTCATCGTCATTCACCCGCCTTGCCACCTTCTCCAACACGATGTGATGTCGCACCGTGTCAAAGTAGGAGCGCAGGTCGAGATCAATGATATGAGTCTTGCCCTCGATGATGGCTTCCGAGACGCGCTGAATCGCGTCATGCGGTGACCTCCTCAGCCGGTAGCCAAATGAGCCCGCTTGGAAGTCTGCCTCGAAGATTGGCTCCAGGATTAGCTTGAGGACTCCCTGGATCACCCGGTCCCGGATGGCCGGTATCGAGAGGACGCGGACTTTCGTGCCGCCGTCCTTCGGGATTCCTACCTTCCGTGCCCGCAGGGGACGATACGTACGTTCGATGAGCTCCTTGCGGAGTTGCTCAACGAAGCTCACTACGCCGCTGCTCCTCGATCGCCTCGAACGTCACTCCATCGATGCCAGCAGCTCCGTTGTTGTTCTTGGCGAGTCGATAAGCTTCGCGCAGCGTCTCCGTCTTGCACACATGCACGTATAGACCCCAAAAGCGCCAAGACGTTTCGGCCTTCTCCTTGACGTATATCCTTCGTCTCAGGTCCTGCAGAGTCATGGGTGAGTTTGTCATCTCACCCCTGCCTTCCTTGTCGACGAAGTCGCTATGTGCAGCAGGGCCCCCTTGCTCCACGGGCGTTATCCCGCTTCAACGCTACTACGGACCCAGCCGCCACCGTCTCGCCTTCAGTCGATTTCCAGAGGGTGCCGGTTATACGACCTACCTTGCTCCAAACATTTCTGCCTGGGACGAGGACGGCTTCGCCAGTTGCTTGGCATGTCCTTGTCACCGTGCTGTCCCTACCACCCCGCCGGAGTGACTCGCCGCGACAGTCAGATTGCGACCAGCCATACTGCCTTCACCCGAAAGGAGAGGGCTCGGCCTCCGGACCTTTAAATTATCGAGGACACCTGTGGGTTCACTTGCGTTACGGCCCGGTAACTCGCTCACCATCCCAAAGATGGCTTTGTCAGTCAGCTTCATCCCCTTCGTTTCCTCCACGAACGTGACTCAAGCTACGGGGCTTCTGACTCTTGCCACGGTGGGACTTCTCTCCCACTGAACATGCCAGCCTTCACTGGACGCACTCCCTTCCATTTATTCATCCGGGCGCGTCGCACTTGATCTTTCGCGCACGGGGGCGTCAGCATCCTGGCTCTCGAGAATCTCGCTCTTCGGCAGCAACTCGCCGTCCTCTATCGTTCGGTGAAACGTCCTCGGCTCTCGAATGTGGACCGCGGGTTCTGGGTGCTGTTGCGAAAATTCTCGACCGACTGGTCTAGGGTCCTCGTCATTGTAAAACCCGAAATGGTGGTCCGGTGGCACCGCTCCGGGTTCTTACTCTATTGGACGTGGAAGAGCGGCCGACGTGGGCCAGGTCGACCCAGTGTCGCTCCCGAAATACGCGAGCTGATCCGGAATGTGAGCCGAGCCAATCCTCTCTGGGGAGCTCCCCGTGTGCACGGCGAGCTTGCGAAGCTTGGCATTTCCATTTCCCAGGCCGCCGTTTCCAAGTACATGGTTTATGGAAGGGACAGCCGGATCCATGGTCAGCAGGTCCGCACCGCTTATCAATAGGGAGCTCGTCGATCCGGTCAAACGGGGCGCCATGACGGAAGGAGCCTGGGCTGACGCCTGGCTGGCGAAAGCAGCCGAGGTGGTCGCCGCCGCAGCAAGGCGAAAAAAGGATTTTCGAGTCATTTCTGCCATAACGATTCTCCAGAACTGAGGACCCGTGTGTTTCGGGCCTGCGCCGGTGAGAAACGACACCGGTTGTGTGTCCTCACGCCAGCACCATGATAAACCCGCACATCCGCACGGTTTCCGCCAGTCTAAATTAGCGTCGCGGACGTCACCGGTGCTCTCGGCCCCCACAGTGGCCCATGCCGCGCATCATGGCCCCGCAGTGAGACCCGTTCCGGCCCGAGTTGTATCTCATCCAGCTTTCAACGAAGGCGGTCGGGTCCTCGTTGAAGGGGCCGTAGTTCTCGTAGCGGGCGGCTAGCTTCTCATCCCCAGGGCGATATCGAAGGGCCTCGATTACTTTCGCCATCTCGCGTGCCTTCCCCTCCCAGACAAGTTTTCTCGCTTTCTTGCCTTCGCCGTCGTCTTTGCTGGCTTCCCGGTTCAGATCCAGGCCGAGGCGGTCGTACCCGGCGACTACCTCCGCGAGGGCGGGGATTTTCTCCGACGGCGCAACGAGGATGCCATACGTGATCCCGTGGAGCATGTGAAGGTTGTCGAACACGTTCCCTGCCTCGGCACCCACGTGGCGTCGGGAACGATCCGCCTGCACCAACGTCAAGCTCGAAAAACGCGGGGCAATCTCACGGGACAGTAGCATCGTGAGTGGAAAGGCCTCGCCTTCCAACACGCCGGCCAGCGTGGCATCCATGCGGAGGATTCCCGCCTGCTGCTCTTCTCTTTCCGGAAGAACGATCTGCGTCTCGTAGGCCGCCGGATGCCACCAGTGAGCCACCATGAAATACCCGTAGGCCATTCTGAAGTTCATGCGGTAGTACCGGAACCAGGGCTTTTCGTTGATTCCCAACCGCTCCATGATCACGATCTCCAGCGGAGCAGGAGAAATGGCCAGTGGAGAACGTTGATAGTAGTCGTCCAATGCGAGGGCAAAAAGCTGCGGGATACTTTCCCGCACCCGAAAACGGGGTTGCTCCGACAGCCCTGTAATAGGAGGAGTCATCACTTGATTCACGAGAGAGTCGTCTCGAAAAACGTGCGGGCTTGCGAGAATGTCGTAGAGGACTTCGTGGAGACCATGAGTCCAGTCGATCAGATCGATGGTTTCGTGCGAGAGCGCGGCAAAGATAGGGCTCACGTCCTCCTGGCCCACCTCAGAGCGCGGCGTCTTTGGATTCGGGTTGGAAACATCGAGGCTCGAGATAGCCACTAGCTCGTCGTAGAAGCTTCGATCCACCGCCTGTAGGTGGGCGCCTGGGCAGGGTCCCGCCACACCGTCCCTCGCCACACAGGAGCCCGCCGGCATCCCAGAATGAGAAGCGGGATCCGGGGCCGTCGGCGGGTGGTGGCCGCTGTGGGCCTGCTGTCCGCCAGGTGCTGGATTCATCGAGTGCATCATCGGCGGTGGCGCGGCCACCTCGTCCGGATATCGAGCCGTCCAACGCAGTGCGATATCTGCAATGGCACCGTGCCCGAAGTGAGCCACCGAGGCGACGGTGGCATCGAACGGATGTAGGCGAGAGTAGTTCCAGGTAATGTCTTCCAAATAAATGTGTGCTTTTCGATCCCGCTGCTGTCCGAGTGCGAGGCCGGTCGACAAACCGCCCAGGAGGATAAGGGCTCGGCTCACGGTTTTCATTGACGCTTCAACCTTTTCCAATCCACTTTCTTGCCGCGTCCCGAAACATAAGTGACCCCGAAGCCGAACGCGTAACGCGTCCCGTGGGCCGCCAGTCTTTCCCGGTCCAGACCGGCGAAAAAGTTGAGCGACCGGTCCCTCGGGCTGTTGGCCATGCGAAAGCCAAACTGAAGGCCGGGTGAATAATAGGCGTCCCCCGGGTCGTCGCGCATTCGTCTAACGCGGAGCATGATGAAAAAACGACGATCCAGCGATGCTCGCCGGGAAGGAATCGCGTGAAATGTTTTTCCAGCGGGAAGTGAGAGGCCGACCCCCGCGAACCCGCCGTCCGCTCCTGCCGCAGTTCCGGATCGCACCGGCTGCGAGTAACCGATATTGACGTCGGCGGCGAGGAAGCCGTTCAAGAAGTTCTTGCGTAGCAATAGCGCGGCATTGAGATGAGCTGCCCGACTTTCGCGGGTAAGCAGCTCCTCCCCGCGTACCCCCACGTTGAAGGACAGCTCGGGGCGCCCCAAAGTCTCGCGAAGGACCGACCGCAGGTACTCCACCTCGGCGCCCAGGTCTTCCTGGGTTGCTTCGAGCTCTATCTCGAGCTCGGAAGACGGGAGTCCCCAGGTATATTCACCGGCGAGCCCAACGAGGGTCTCCTCCGTCCGGTCGACGAAGGCTCCCAGGCTCAGCTGCCACTCTCTCGCCCCGTCGGGAACGGGAATGGCGCTCTTCACGATGAACCCTTCGGGGTTCTTGAGGCTTTCGCTGGCGAAACTGTCATTGGTCCGAGAAAGGGCGAGAAAGAGCAGGAGGCAGATGAGAGGTGAGGAACGATTGTATCCACAAGTGTTCACTGGCGGCTCACGAAGCTTTCACTCTGAATGTAGCACGACGCAACCCGGCGCTGCACACCTTGTCGTAGTGGAGTCTTCGAAAAGAGACAGATGGGTATAACGCCGATTCGCACGTCTTGTTAATAATGATGATGGACAGCTCCCGCCCGTAGGCTAGTTGATCAGGCCGCGCTCGACCAGCAGCGCGGCCGCGTGCTCGGCCGCCAGGTTCTGACCGGCGTCGTTCCAGTGGTCGTCCCCGCCGTGGAAGTAGAGTGCGTTGGTGTCCGGCCGCGCTGAGAAAGGCAGCCACAGATCGAGGCCCGGAATGTTTCGCTTCTCCAGGATCGCCGCGAGCGCATCGGTGAGGGCACGGGGGCGGTACTGCGGGTGGCGCTCGCGGCTCACGTGGCCTGAATCGTAGTCAGGGCACAGGTCGAAGGGCGAGGGCACGATCACCACGAAGAGGGGAACGCTCGCGGTGGCGGCGGTCTGCTGGATGTGCCCGAGCACAGCGTCCATGAGCGCGACCTTGTAGCGCGCCGAGTCGCTCCCGGGCCGCATGCTCACGTCCGCGTCGTAGGGGTCGGCGAGCAGCGCCGTGACCTTCGGGTCACCCTGGACTACGTACTCCTCGTACTCGGCCGTCGTGCGCGCGAGGTCGGCCTCCGTCTGCTCGACCGGCCCGAGGCGCTCCACCGTGAGCGCGGCCATCGCCTTCATCAAGAGCCGCAGGAGAAGCGGTCCTTGCGCTTGGCGAAACGTCATCTCCTGCGAAGACGCAATCTCGAAGGCGTGCGCCTCGAGCCCACCGTCCTTGTCAAGCCGGAAGAGCTTGTTACGCACAAGCTCGCCGTAATCGTTGCCGGCGTAGAGCACCACGACCACGAAGTCGGGCTCCAGCACCGGCAGCTCGTCCTCCATTCGGAGCAAGATCTGGTCAGGGCCATAGCCCACAACGCCGGCGTTCACCATCTCGACAGACTCGCCGAGGGCTGTCTCGAGGTGTCCACCGAGGCGTGCGACGAAGGTGTCTTCGAGCCGAGAGAACTCCGCCGCCACGAAGGAGTCGCCGTAGACCACGACGCGCCGCATAGCGCCCTTTGGCGAGAGCTCCCGCCCGCGATATCCGTCCGCGTTCACCTTGACCGGGATCGAGTTCCCACCGTTGATCGTGGCGCGCGTATAACGTCGCTGCGAGTATGGGATCAGCGCGTGAAGGTAGCGCGGGTGCAACTGCATGATCGTCGCCAGGTCGTCGGCGCGGAAGACCCGCAAAGCGATGTCCGCACCCACCAAGCATACGAGGACGGCGATGCCAGCGAGCGCGAGCCTGGCCATTGCCGCAACCGGCAGCAGCGCGAAGATGCCAAGCCCGACCCCAAAGGAGAGGAGCACCGCCTGAAGCGGCCCGAAGCCGGGCTGTCCGCCAAGGATCGCGTCCGCCGCGAAGGCCAAGCCTACAACAGCGACCGCAACGAGCAATGCACCCGCGCGCACGAGACCCATCCCGGTGCTAAGGCCTGTGCACGATAGGCAAAGCCTAGCCACGCTATCGTGCCGACACCGCGCCCTTCCGGAATGAAGAGGCCGAAGAGGAAGGCGTCGTAGGTCGACCGCAGTATCGGGAGATCTCGAGCACGCGGGATCATAGCAGCCCTCCTGCGTGTGGTCGAGTCGGGATCCGTCCTGGCCGCGCAGAGTTCGGGGGCGCGGCCGACCTTTGAGAACCTGGAATCTCTGGATACAGGTTCGATTCCTTCGCGGCTCTAATCAAGTCAACCTTCCGTTCTTGCATCGGCTCATGAAGGATCGTAGGTTCGAGCCGACGCCACCATCGACGAACGAGAACTAAACAGGTTGTTTACAGGAGGCAAGATGCGATTGCCATCGATTCGACTCGGGCTGTTGCTGGCGCTATGCGCCGTAGCAGGCTGGACCATGGGCCGCACGGAATCTGCCGGGGCCGAAAAAGGGCCGCGTATCAGCGCTTACGGTGCCGTGTTCGACGTACCGAAACCGGATTTCCCAACGCCCCTCGACCAGAACTACAAAGCCGTTTTCGACGTCGCACGGGCGCCGAACGAGCCCGATCGACTCAATCCGTCGATAGAAACGCTCGCGCGCTTTCTGAACATGCACGCGCGTGCGGGTGTTCCCGAAGAGAGGGTTCGAGTCGCTCTAGTGCTGCACGGCGCCGCCAGGAAATACGCGCTTCAGAATACGTCGTACCAGGCTCGCTTCCACGTGGATAACCCGAACCTCGAGCTACTCGAGGAGCTCCGCGCCGCCGGTGTCCGCGTCATCCTGTGCGGCTAAACGGCGGCCTCACGTAGTTTCGAGCGTGACGAGCTCTCAGCTTCCGTCGAGCTGGCCTTGTCGGCGATGACCTTTCTCATCACTTTGCAGAGTGACGGCTATCAGCTCATCGCGTTCTAACGCATCCGTGCAGGGTAACCGAGGGGCAAGTAGCGACCATGAGCTCGTGGGTGCAACGTTGCTCGTTCCCGTCGAGAAACACTTCCGCGCGCCACATCCCGTAGAGAGAGCGTCGAAAACCTACGCCGTGCCGACCGCGTCTAGTCGAGTCTGAGCGCGGGGTCGCCGAGGAGGTGGTAGATGCCGAGGAGCTCTGGAAAGGCACCGCTGTCCGCGTATACCTCTTGGGCTGCAAGGAACGCGTCGCCGAGCGTTTCGTGGTGACCGTCTCTGAGTGCTTCGAGGATGGCGCGGTGGACTGGTGAGCCGGCGCATCGAGGCTCAGTCCGCTCGGCGAGATAGCGGCGACGACACCTCGATCCGGCTGTTTGAGGAGCTTTTCGCTCAGCGTATCGAAATACGGAAACTGGAAGTACCCGTTCAGGCAGTTCATCGTGAGCAGGATGGGCTGATCGGCTTGCGGTGATAGCGACGCGATATCGGCGTTTCTGAAAATCTGCTCATCTGCCCAAAGGTGAATGCCCCCGTGACCCACATAGCTCATCACGGACGAGCCCCGGTCGAAGGCTTCGACAACTTTCTGGCGCGCGCCCGCGCTACCCAACTGCGGCAGATAGATCTTCTCGGTGTCGACCCCCGCGAGCACGCTTGCTGCCAGCTCCTCGGCGTTAGCGATGAAATTTCCCGCTTCATCCGGGTCGTCGCTCACCAAGACGACTCGCGCGAACCTACTCGGGTCGCCGCGCTCGTACGCGAGGATCTTCTCGACCATCTGACGCGCTTCGTCGACCGACGCCGCCGGGAGCCTCCCGATAGCGAGATCGGGGAGGCGGTCGTCGCCGTTGACGGACGCGTAGACGAGATCCGATACCGTCCACAGGTAGCTCGTGCGGACGGTCGGGGAAGGTAGATGACTCGCGACACCTGTTTGCAGGAAATCTTTTGGGTCGTAGCTGGCATCACCGAGCAGCAGGACGTATCTCACCGACGGTCGTTTCCAAAGATGATACGCATGCGTCAAGAACGCTTGGATGGCCTCGGGGCTCTTTTCACCGTGGCCGAATTCTGTGAAGATATCTTCGGCAGAGACGCTCTTCACCGCGAGACCCTGAGACGCTCGGTGAGATAGAAGCGGCGCGGCGACACCGATAAAGGCTTGCGGCCCGATGACGAGATAGTCGATTTGGCGGCGTGTTTTTCGAAGATTGGTTCGCTGGACCCGTCGGATGCCTGGGCTCAGGAGCGCATGCGCGCTGAAGACGCGGTAACGATGCCGGGCGTTCGCGCGGAAGTGGGCGCCGTTCAACCACACGGGATGCTCGCCGGTGACGTCGAGAGCGAACGAGGCGCCGTCGACCTGGATCGTGCCGGATACGGGCGCGCGGCCTTCGAGCACGCCCCCTTCGAGGACGAGCTCTCTCGGGTAGGTGACGTCGTACCGGTCGAGCATCACCATCGAGTAGGCGGTATCGGTATCGCCGACGTTCTCGATCTCGAGGCTGTTGGTCCCTTCGACGAGAACCCCCGGCGGCAGCTCGAGCTCGAGCTCGCGGTATGCCTTTCCGTCGAACCGATCCTCTCCCAGGAACGTCCCGTTCACAGACACCCTGACATGGTGGTCTGGATCTTCAGCTGAATCGCTCGCACCCAGGATCTCGACTCGAGCTCGTCCCCCTTCAGGGATGCGCCCGAGGCCAGCGACGTTGAACGTAAAGCTCTTGGTGTCAGGCGCGAACAGGTAGTCCCAAAGCCACAAATCCTCGGCGTCGATCAGTGTGGCTTGATATAGATGGCTCTCTTCCTGTTCGAGACGGGTCCAAACGTGACTCACGAGCTCGCCCGATGGCGGAACATCGTCGACAGGCATCCGAAGTCCATCGCCGCGCTCAAGCTCGTAGACGGCTTCGTTCCCATCGGGATTCGCGCTCGCACCGTCGCTCCAGAAATACAGCGTCGTGCCCGGGCCGAATCGCTCCGTCGACAGGTGAAAAGCGACCGGCTTCCCGCGGCGACTGAGGCGTACCGGGTAGTGTCTTCCGTGTCGCTCCCCGAAGAGCTCTTCGTAGCGGACGGCGTATAGGCCAGCGTTGTGAGTGACCAACTGCGCCAGAGCCGACCGCTGGCCTTGCGTCCTCAGTCATCGTCGTCCGCGCAAGCCATCCACCGTGGACTCGCTGGGCTCGCGACCTTTGAAGGCGATACGAACCGTCAGCCGCTTCGACAACAGAAGCTGTCCCGACGACGGGTCCCATCGCAACGGGGCGAGCTCGACGAGAGCCTTTTTTCTTTCCTGTTGGAACGCCACCTCGGCGATGCGGGCTGGCTCTCGAGGATAGAGTCCTGGCCGATTGAACCGGGTGCGGGCGCGTCGGCTGGAAGCTTTGACGTTACCGTGTCGATCGGCGACGAGCTCTGGAACCGAGGTGCTTGCTGGTTTCAACCCGTCGAAGGCTTCGACGGATCGCGCTCGAACCGAGACCAGCTCGACTTTGCGGCCTGCGACCGCGTCCACCCAGCGGCGCTCGACCGGAATCGCCGGGGCGCCGGCGACGCCCACGTACTCGAAACCCGGAATGACGATGCGGACGGATCCGTCTTCCAGGGGCTCGGCATGGAAGCCTTCGGTGGCGAGCTCGATCACCACTTGGTCGCGGCCGCGCGACAGGACCTGCAGTGTGTTTTTCGCGGGATCCCCGTAGGTGATCCACGCCGACGACGGCACGTTGGGCGCGTCGTTTTCCGAGGACGGGGGTTGGACACCGGGGATGGCGAAGACCGGACCGTGCCGTGTTGTCGCGCCCGTGGTCTCGATGTCCTCGAGCTCGTACCAGTAGGTCGTGCCGTTCGCGACGTCCGAGTCGGTGAAGCGATAGCGAGCTCCTGCGGGAGAGCTCCCCAAGCCGGGTATGGGTCTCGACGTTACCCGCTCGTAGGAGCTGGCTCTCGACGTCGCGCGGTACACGTCAAACCCGAGATTATCGATCTCTGAGCCGGTTTCCCAACGCAACACGATCTCGCCGTCGCCCCCGACTGCAGCAAACGAGACCAGCTGAACTGCGGTCGTGGCATCGACATCGTCCGCTCCGATATCCCACGGTGTCTGGCGTGCGCCACCGTCGATGTCGTAGAAGAGCGTTCCCGAAAGATCTGTCGCTTTGCCGATTGCAAAGCTGGTTGGGAGTAGGTGGAGGTCGAGTCCGGGTGAGGCGTCGTCGACGAAGTTCACGCACCCGGCGCCGCTCAGGCACACGCTGTCGCGGCCGCCGCCGGCCGAGCTGTGGGTCGTGGCGGTACCATCGCTTGCGAGGTTGTTGCTGCTGGCCGCGTTCACGGGTAGTGAGAAAAGGTAGGACACGCCAACGTTGCCGTGGGAGATGTTGTTCCGCACCAGGAACGGGGTATCGGGACCGCCGCCGAGACTGCGCATGCCGTTACCGCCGTTGCTGTAGATGGTGTTGTTGAGGATGCGTACCGACGTGCCCGGATTGGGGGGACCGGGGGCGAGGCGGATTCCTACATCGACTACGTCGTAAATAATGTTGTTGTAAGCATCCAAGTTGAGCTCGACGCCGGTGCCGCTGATTCCATGCTGGCCGACGTCGTGAACGACAAGATTTCTCAGAACGATTTGATTCGACACGGCGATATTGCGTACTTCGATACCGTCTGTGCCAACGGCGCCGTTTTTTATCTCGAGCCACTCCACGGTGACGAAGTCATCCCGAATCCTCAGTCCGTCGTTGACGTTAATGCCGTTATCGAGTACCGCGCCTTGACCTTCGATGCCATAGTGCCGGTTCGCGTGATCGACGGTGAGCGTGATCGTATGGAAGGCGTCGGTGATCGAGTCGTCGATGAGGAGCGCGGTGTGTGTCGTCGGGTCCTTATAGGCGACCCCGATCTCGCTGCGCTCGTCATTGACAAGGTTGTTGGACGAGACCGGAAACACCGGACAGACCGCGGTATTGTCGACACAGTCCTCCCACGGCTGCAGGTCTAGAAACTGGCGCGCGATGGTATATGGAAGGTTCATGGCGCTCGATTGATCGAAAGCGGACGTCAGCGTCAGCTGCGTTTCGGTATCGACCGACTGAATGACGTAATCCGTCCCGTTGATATTGATGTGATCACCCCTGCCCCGGTTCGCCATCAACCACATGGTGCCGTTGCCATCCACCACCTTGGAGCCTTGAGTGGCATCCACGTCCCCGACGACATAGTTGGGAGCGTCGCCAACGGAGCGGACGTAGATGATGTCCTGCTCGGCGCCCACGCTCGTGTACGCGCACGTCACAGAAAGGTACTGCGCCGCGATCCAATCGGCGAAGCGGCGTGTGGTCGCCGTCCGCACTTCGTCGATGTGTCCGAGGAACCAATTACGCTTTGCTCCGCCGCCGATCGCGGTGTCGTATTGGGCTCCAATGAGGAGCGTGTTGTTGGCGCCGCCGGGAAACGTGATCGCGCCGGTGCCGATCGGTTGGTTGTCGATTTGGGCGCCGTTGAGGAACATACGGGCGGTCGCTCCGTCGCGCATCATCACCATGTAGTACCAAACATCCGGGGTCAAGCTCAGCGCGTTCGTGTTCGAATAGTTTCCGCCCGCGTCCGGCCACGCGAATGTTTGCCAGACGTCAGGAGGATTGGGCTGACCGGCGGCGGTCTCCCGGAAGGCGAAGCGAAGCTCGGAGTTGTCGCCGCCGCCCCGGTCTTCGATGCCGAGAATGGCGTCGTCGGCCCGAATCCCGCTCGGGCGGCTCTTGATCCAACCGGACCAGGTGAAATCCTGGCTGGCGCCGTAGTTCGACGTCCAATTGAGATCGATGAAATCGGTCTCGGAGGGGTCGAAGGTCTGATAGTCACCGACGAGCGGAATGACGTTTCCGTCGGCAGATCCTCCGTTGGTCGCGGCGACGTGGTTACCGCTCGCGTCGGCGAAGTCGTCGTGGAGATGGTAGACGGACTCGTATCCTCTGATCCAAACGCCGGGCGCGTTCGGGGCTCCGGCGCCGACCGTCGGGTTGCTGTAGTAGATGAAGATGGAATCGTCGGTGGAATTCCCACGTACTTGAGGTACACGCACCCAGACATAGGATGTGCCCCCGGGATTCCACTCTTCGATCTCATAGTCGAGGACGGTTACGTCGTCCGAATCTACGAAACGAATGTCGATGCCGCCGGGTTGAGTCTTGGAGTAGTCGAAATTGGTGCTGTCGAGCCAAACCAGAACCGGGAAGTCCGTCAGGTTCTCGCTTTGGCCGCTGTTGTCGAAAGCGATCTTCTTGCGATTCTTCCAATCCGTGTCCCTCCAATGGTTGTGGGGGGCGACAGGGTTCAGACTCATCGCGGTAATCACCTCGTAATCGATCGCCCAGCCGACGACGACGGAGACGCTGTCGGTCGTGTTCCCCGCCGCATAGGCGATGCTGGTGTTGGCGGTGGATGAGTTGAAGCTGCATCGGTCGATGTCGACGCCTTCGGTCCAGGCGGGAGTGTTGCCCGACCAATCGAAAAAGTTCGGATTGCCACTCGAGCTGGTCGCGCTCGCGACGGCCATGCCGCCCGGCGCTACGGTGAACGAGGCCTGGGTCGAGACGGTCGCGGTCGTGTTGTCCGCGTCGCCGAATTCGGTGTCGAGAATCGGTGCGGTCTGATCGACGCCCGTATAGAGCGCGTAGGACGCGTGGGTAGTCGACCAGAGATCCTGACCAGAGACGATGAAGTCGTTGCTCCCGGCAGGGATGTCTGCTTCCTTCAGGCAAAAAATCGAGCTTCGCCAGAAACAGCTCCCGTTGATGCGGACGTGGCTCACGGCTCGTGTCATGGCCTGCCCGCCATAAGTGACGCTCACCTGTGGATCGTGAGGTGCTAGGGCGTTGCAGCCCTCGTGGACATAGGTAAAGACGAGAAGTCGCTCGATACCCGTCCCAGTAGTGTAGCTGCAATCCGCGGGGTCGTGGCACGCGGCATCGGCGCCGCCCCCACACGTGAGATCGGGATCAGTCCAACCGTCCGGGTGAAGGACTACCTCAGCATGGGCGGTGGAAACGGCAAACGCTATCCCAAAGATCAAAGCGACCGCGAGCCTCGAGGTCACTGACGCTCCGGCATCTGAATTCATCGTTGCCACCGTGGGTTGATCGATTGGGGTTTAGCTCACTTGCTGGCAAAGCATGTGCCGTACGGCCCTTGATGGCGAGAGACCCGAGCGCCTTTGCCTTGTTGTATTTGCGGGGACGGGCGTCGGGGAGCGGCCTCACGCCGTGGGGAAATGCCGACAGCGGACGCGCGGATTCAGCGAGAGTCGCGGCCAAGCGATGTTCTGCGCCCATATTGTTCACAGATTTCGCGCAGGGACTGAGTTCGAGTAGCCGTCTGGAATAGCTTACGACAACTGCTCGAGCAGGTTTGACTAGACTTAGGACATTAGATCCATGATGCTGCTTGGAAACCATCGGAATTGCGCTCGACGGGGGTTCGAATGAGTTTGCGGGTGGCGCCGGGTAGGCGCCTGAGAGCCCCTGTCTCTCATCGGTGCTCGTCGACGAAGCGGCCGCCCGGATAGTAGCGATTGCCGAGAACGCTGTCGGTCGGATCGTAATACGCGCCGCCGTCGTAATCGTTCGAGACTCCCGAGTAGCCCGCGCTGACGTAGACGCCGCCCGGGATATCGGAGCAACCGGAGAACGGCGCGTTCAGTAGTGCCGTCTCGTTCTTGACCTCGAAATGAAGGTGCGGGTTGAAGTCCACCGGATCGCCGATGATGCCGATCTGCTGGCGACGCTCGACGCGGTCTCCTACGGAAACGTAACCGTTCGTCTCGATGTGGCCGTAGAACGAATAGACCGATCCGCCGTCCTCCACGAGGTCGTGTCGTAGGATGACGACGTCGACGTAGTTGCCACAGTTTTGCAACACGGTGACGACGTCGCCTGCGGCGGCCGCATAGACGGGCTGGCCTAGCGACGATCCCGACGAGCGGAACCAGTCCTCTCCCAGGTGTCCACGGAACCATCGCCCCAATAGGCTGGAGTACCAGCTCTCGCCCAGACCGAGACTCACGTACCAACCCGCTCCGCCGTCGGCAGAACCGACCGGATAAGCCCACTCTCCTTCCACCGGGGGCACGCCAACGTTTCCGAAGGTGAAGTTGCTATCAACGGACCACTCGCTCCAACCGTCGCCGTTCTCCGCACGGGCGCGCCACAGGTAGTAGGTATCGTCATAAACGGGCCAAAATCTCTGAGAGCCGGCGCTCGTCCCGTAGGTGTAGTAGTAGCGCCACTCGCCCGAGACGGCATACCAGATCTCGAACTCGTATTGGCTTGCTCCCTGGCTCGGATCGACGCTCAACGTCACGGAGCTCGTCGTCACCGAAGCTCCATCAACGGGTGCGACGGGCGTCGGCGCTGAGGGCGGGCGGGACAGGTTCCCGAAGTCGAAGTGCGACCAGGAGAACCATTCGCTCCATCCGAAATCGTTTTGTGCCCGGGCGCGCCAGCGGTAGGAGGTGTCCGCGTAGTACGGCCAAAAGGTTTGCGCGGCCGTCGACTGCCCATAGGTATAGTAGGTCCGCCAGGCGAGACCGTCCCAGTATTCGATCTGGAACTCGTAGGCCGTTGCGGTCAGGACCGCTTCGACTTGGAGTTTCACCGAGCCCGATCCGAAAGTGGCGCCGTCCACGGGTGCCAAGGGATTGGGAGTGGCGGGAAGATGCGGCACGAGCCCGAAGTCGAACCCCGACCATACGCTCCAATCAGACGTCCCGAAGGCGTTCTCGACGCGCGCCCGCCATTGGTAAGCCGTATTCGAAAAGACCGGCCAGAACCGCTGCTCACTCTGCGACGTGGCATAGGTGTAGTAGTAGAGCCAGGCAGCGCCGTCCCAATACCAGATATCGAAATCGTATCGATCTGCCGACTCCTCCGAAGAGACGTCGAGCGTCACCGAGCCCGACAGGATGACGGCGCCGTCTCCAGGGCTCAGCGGCACGGGCGCGTCGGGAACGATGCCGACATCGCCGAAGTCGAAGCTCGACCACTCGGACCACGCGCTGAAGCCATAGGCATTGCCCGCGCGCACCTGGAAGCGATAGCGCGTATCGATGAAGGCGGGCTAGAACGTCTGAGAGCTCCGGGTCGGCTGATAGGTGTAGTAGCTCTGCCAGCTGGCGCCATCCCAATATTCGATCTGGAACTCGTAGCGCGTCGCCGTAGCGCTGGGGTCGACCGACATCGTCACCGAGCCCGTCGTGATAACGGAGCCCGTGGGCGGCAACAATCCCGTCGGCGTCGATGGAGGTTCGCCCGTCACGGGTTCATCGACGAGCATGACGTTATAGTCGACGTTAACGCCGCAGGAGTAGCCGTAGCTATATTGCTTGCCGGTCGCCAAAGGCCAGCCGCCGAACGCCTGATAGGACCAGGTGTCGAGACTCGCGACCTCGTCGTAGTAGGCGTACCAGAGCGGTACGTGCGAAAAGCGCGTCGACCCGCGCATGTAAGCGTCCCACCACCACTTGCCGGTATAGATGCCGCATTCCACGTTGCCGCAGGCGTCGAAACCCTGTTGGATCAAGGCCTTGAGCTGAGCAACGCTCCGTCCCGCCGGGAAGACTTCGATGTCGAGCCACAGGCGGCCGATGGGAAGCCCGGCTACGGTCGCGAGTGCCGTCTCGACCTGGGCCCGGATGTTCTGATCCCAGTAGAGTACGACGTAGGCATCCACCGTGAGCCCGCCCGCAACGGCGGTCTGGAGCTGGCCCCGGGTGATATCGTGAACTTGGGTGCCGGGTACGACGTGCTCGATGCCGGCGCGATGCCAGCAGGCGACGTCCTCCGCCGTGATGTTGCCCGACCAGTGGGAGACATCGACGGCGTGCACCGCGTGGCTCTCCGCCGAGGCGGTAGCCGCGAGAAGCGAGAGAAGACAGAAAGAGACCAGGGGACGGAAGCCGGACTTCATCCTTAACCTCCCAAAAAACCGTGCGCCAGCCGGGGAAGCTATCACGAAGCACGCTAATTCAAACAGTTTTTCCACGCAGAAACCGTGATCTTCGACGCGTGTGAAAAACCCGTAGGGGATGGAGGAGCGGGCGCCGACCGAGGCTCCGGCGTCGCAACGACTTAGAAGAGAGTTTCCGTCGAATTGTGGGGCCTGCCCTTCGTGGGGCATGCCCTCAGATTGTCGAGGAGGCTCCCGCTCGGAGTCTTCGGGTGGTTGAAGCCAACGAAGTAGGTACAAAAAAACTGCATAGTTGTTTCACATTCGTGTAGTTTTTTCCCTCCAGAAGGTGGAGTTGCCCTGCCTCGATCTCGAAACGCCGCTCTGTGTGCGGCTATACGAAAACTCGAAACCTGGAACGTGATTTGCATTGCAATTAGTAGCAGAGAGCGTTTTGTAGTAGAGTCTTTTACTCAATCCGCTCCGAAGGAAGCGAAGTACGCAACAATGACGGACGACAAGGGAAGGGAGCTAGACTCCGAGCCGCTGGACGTCTCCGAAGGCCTGTACCACGAGGCCCAGGCCGACGGCGTCCCGTACGACGAGAGTCTCGAGCCCTTCACACGCGAGCTTCCGAAGCTCCGCTGACGGGATTCCCAAGCTCCTTCCCCCAAGGAGCTTACAGGTTCTTGAGAGCCCTCCCACACCTGGCGCGCCTTTGCCGCCCCCCCTTGGTACACTTGTAGTACTGTATAGCTGTACTCAGTCCAGGAGGTAGCTTTGACCAAGGAATCCTCACAAGAGGTCGTCGTCGAGCGTGTCCAGACGGGCGTCCGCGCAGAGAAGCGCATCCTCAAGGTCCTCAAGGGGCTCGCGGAATATCACGACATGAGCCTGGGCGACCTGCTCGAGGGCATCGTGCTCCACGCCTTCGAGGGTAAGTGTGCCTTCACGGCCGACAATCTGGAGCGGATCGCGGGTTTGAAGAAGGTGTACGAGCTCGACTTGGATGCCAGCCACAGCCACCGGCTGCGGGAGCGATAGCGCCTACTCCAGATCCGGGGATAGGGTCGGCCGATCCGGAAGCTCGTTGACGTCGTCCGTTTCGCGAGGGAAGCGCTGCGTCAAGAGCGCGCCGATGAGCTCGACGCCCTCACAGATCCCCTTCTCGAAGCCGTCGCGCTCGATGCGCTCCTCGATCCGCCTCGCGAGCTCTGCCCACACCCTGGCGTCCACCGTTTGGTCGATCCCCTCGTCGGCAACGATCTCGAACCGCCGCTTCTTCATGGCGACGAAGAGCAAGACGCCGTTGCGCTGTTTCGTCTTGTGCACCCCCAACCGACGGAAGGCTCGGACGGCCCGATCGCGCGGTTTCTCGAGAGGCAGGAGGAAGCGAACGATGTGGACCACGATCTCGCCGGAGGTCTGAGACTCTGCGCGATCCACACTCGCCGCGATCCTGTCCAGGGTTTCCCGAGTAACGTCCTTTCGCAATCTCATGGGTACTCGCATCGTTACCAGCTCCCGCTCGCGCCGCCGCCGCCCGAGTAAGTCCAGCCTCCCACGCTGTCCGCGCCGCGCAGGAGACCGACCGCCAGAAGACCCAGGAGCCCGCCCACCGGCGCCGCCCACCAGCCGAGCGACGCCGCGATGGCTCCTTCGAGAAGCGGAAGCAGAATGGCGCCGCCGAGGACAGCGAGCCAGACCCCAATGAGGTCACCGAAAAATCCCAGAACGAAATACGCGAAGAGCAAGACTCCGACGTCGAGACCGCGTCTGGCGCCGGTCGTTTCGGCGAGCGCCTCGGGATACTCCCGGCGCGCGGCGAGCTCGAGCCCCTCTACTGCGGCGAGGAGTCCCCCGTGGTAGTCGTTCTGCCGGAACGCTGGCGTCATGCGCTCTCGGATGATGCGGCCGGCGAGACCATCTGGAATGACCGCCCCGAGACCGTAGCCGACTTCGATGCGCATCTTTCGGTCGTTGGGCACGACGAGCACGACGACGCCGTTATCGCTATCGGCTTGTCCTATTTGCCACGCCTCGGCCAGGCGAATCGAGTAGTCCTCGATGGGAACGTCGTCCAGTGTCGGCACCGTCGCGATGACGATTTGGACCGACGTCTCGCGCTCGATCTGCGCGAGCCTGGCGGTGAGCCCTGCTTCCTCGCCAGCCGACAGAATGCCCGCAGTGTCGACGACGCGCCCCGTCAGATCCGGCAGAGCCGGCTCCTGCAAGAGGAGCGCGAGCCCGAAGGCGACGAGCTTCAAGGGCACGCCCGAACCCTAACGCCCGTTGTTCTTGAAGTCGAACTCGACCTCTGGGGCCTGCGCGGCGCCCTCCTCAGCCTCGAAGTAGGCCGCTTCCTCGAAACCTGAGAAGCTCGCGACGAACTTGTCCGGGATCCGACGAGCTCGCGTGTTGTAGGCTTGTGCCGCCTGGTTGAAACGACGACGTTCGACCGAGATCCGGTTCTCCGTTCCCGCGAGCTCATCTTGGAGCTGGAGGAAGTTCTGATTCGCCTTGATGTCCGGATAGCGCTCGATCACGGCGAGGAGCCGGCTGAGAGCTCCGCTCAGAACGTCCTGCGCCTGCTGGAAGCGGGCGAGCGCCGCCGGATCCGAAAGCTGTTCCGCAGTTATCTGAACGGAGGTCGCCTGCGATCGTGCTTCGACGACCGCGGTGAGCGTTTCACGCTCGAAGTCGGCGGCTCCTTCAATCGTCTTGACGAGGTTCGGGATCAAATCCGAGCGCCTCTGATAGGCGTTCTCGACCTGCGCCCATCCGGCCTTTACGCCTTCGTCGAGCCCGACGAGAGCATTGTGCACGCCGACGCCCCAAAGCACGATCCCACCGACAACCAACAACAAAGCAACGAGAACACCGCACCCCAATTTCATACCTGTACTCATCCCTAGCTCCTGGAAAGATTATAGAGAGTCGAAAACCGAACCGGTACTCCCGAGCGGGCATAGAGTCGTTCTCGATGCTAACATCGCTTCCGAGACGGGACACTGGACTTTCTCGAACGGGGACAGCGTGGATCGCGACGATATGCTCAAGCGGCTCGAGGCCACGGCCGAGAGTTGGGACATCATTATTGTAGGAGGAGGCGCGACCGGGCTCGGTTGCGCCATCGAGGCCGCGTCGCGTGGGTACCGCACCGCGCTTCTCGAAGCGGGTGACTTCGCGCGCGGGACCTCCAGCCGGAGCACGAAGCTCGCGCACGGCGGCGTGCGCTACCTGCAGCAGGGCAATATCTCCCTCGTGCTCGAAGCGCTCAAAGAGCGCGGCCGTCTTAGGCAAAACGCGCCCCATCTGGTTCACGACCTCCCCTTCGTCGTGCCCAACTACGACTGGTAGGAAGCGCCCTTCTACGGCATCGGCCTGAGACTCTACGACGCGCTCGCGGGAAAACTCGGTTTCTGCACTTCGCGCAATTTGTCGAAAGACGAGACCCTCGAGCGCCTCCCTACCCTCGAAACGAAAGGACTGCGGGGCGGCGTCATCTACTATGACGGCCAGTTCGACGACGCACGGCTCGCGATCGACATGGCCCAAACGGCCGCGGCCCTCTCGGCGACCGTTCTCAATTACGTTCGCGTGACGGAGCTGACGAAGACGAACGACCTCGTGCGCGGCCTGCGCGCGGTCGACGAGGAGACCGGAAAGGAGATCGCGCTCGAAGGCCGCGTCGTCGTCAACGCGACCGGACCTTTCTCGGACGCCCTCCGCGCGATCGACGACGCCGAAGCGCGGCCAATGATCCGTCCGAGTCAGGGCGTTCACATCGTTCTCGACCGATCCTTTCTTCCCGGTGACAGCGCCATCATGGTGCCGCACACCGACGACGGTCGCGTGCTCTTCGCCATCCCGTGGCTCGACCGAGTCGTCGTCGGTACGACCGACACTCCGATCGAGAAAGCCACCTACGATCCCGCGCCCCTTCCCGAAGAGATCGATTTTCTCGTCGAGCATACCGCGCGCTACCTCACGAAGAACCCCTCGCGAGACGATATCCTGAGCGCCTTCGCGGGCATCCGCCCTCTCGTGAGTGCTAGCCCCGAGGACGATACGGCCGCGATCTCCCGCTCGGGACTTCTCACCATCGCGGGTGGCAAGTGGACCACCTACCGGAAGATGGCGGAAGACACCATCGATCAAGCGGCCCTTCTCGGAGCGCTGCCCGAAAGGCCCTCCGTCACGAAGAGCCTCCGCCTCCACGGCTACCATCAGGAGGCCGAGCGGTTCGGCGAGCTTGCTGCCTACGGGGCCGACGCGCCTTCGGTGAAAGATCTCCTGCGAGACGACCCGCGCTTCGACGAGCCGCTGCACCCGGCGCTCGGCATTCGGGCCGGAGAGGTCGTCTGGGCCGTCCGCCACGAAATGGCCCGTACCGTAGAAGACTTCCTGTCGCGACGCAGCCGTGCCCTACTGCTAGACGCGAATGCCGCGGTCGAAGCCGCCCCCAAGGTCACCGCGCTGATGGCCGAAGCCATGTCCCGATCGGAAGCCTGGGAAAAAACTCAAGTCGACTCGTTCACGACGCTAGCCCGCCAATACCTTGGGGTCAGTCCTTAACAACTTGAGTTCTCCGTTACTTTTCGTAACACCTGGGAGTGGAAACCTGACATGACGAGCTTTGTTGGTGAGATCTTTGGAACAATGCTGCTCATTCTTCTCGGAAACGGCGTCGTCGCGAACGTCCTGCTCACGCTCACCAAGGGTGAAGCCTCGAGTTGGTTCGTCATCACCGCGGCGTGGGGTTTGGCCGTCTTCATTGCCATCGCTGTCGTCGCTCCTATGAGCGGGGCGCATATCAATCCCGCCGTAACACTGGGGCTCGCCGCGGCGGGCAGCTTTCCCTGGTCTCAAGTGCCCATCTACTGGCTCGCCCAGATGATCGGCGCGGCCTTAGTCTACGTCGTCTATCATCAGCACTTCGCCATCACCAACGACGCGGAGAAGAAGCTCGCCGTCTTCTGTACGGCCCCCGCCATCCGCGACTACCGACACAACTTCGTCTCGGAGGTGGTCGCGACCTTCGTGTTCACTTTCGGCGTCCTCGCCATGGCGACGCCGGAAATCGGACTCGGTGCTCTCGATGCATTGCCCGTCGGACTGCTGGTGCTCGTGATCGGTCTGTCGCTCGGGGGTACCACCGGCTACGCCATCAATGGGGATGTCCCGGCCGCTGTTGAATTTGGTCGGGTAGCGGCGGCACCTGTGAATACTCTTAGGCAGCAACCTCATCGCTGTCAAGAGATTTCTGTTTGCTTCTAAGCGCGTGAACGAGAGCGCCCATATGGCGATAGCCTTTGATACGGTGAAACTTTTTCTCCGCCGTGACGACGCCGAGAGCGGTCCATCGGCGAATCATGGAAGGACTCTTCCACCGCTTGACGTTTCTCGAGACTCTGCGGATGGTGCCGTTGAGATTCTCGATGGCGTTTGTCGTGGCCAGAGATTTGCGAAGTAACTCGGGTAGAGCGAGCTTCACAACCGTGAGGGTCTCTTCCATCCCTTCTCGAAGGCTTCCGGCAGCTTCGTCGTAGCCGTTTCGCTCGAGCCACGACACCAATGCCTGAAGTCGCTTGCGCGCCTTGTCGGCACTCTTGCATTTGTACGCTTCCTTCATTGTCTGGAGCACGTAGGCTTGACGGGACTTGGGAAGGTACGAGCGTAGATTTCGGAGTTTGTGGAGCTGGCATCTTTGGATAACCGCGAGATCCCCCAAAACGTCGACGAGTGCTTTGCGGATCCCTTTGCCTCCGTCCACTACGCAGAGAATCGATTCGTCGATCCGCAATCCCCGCTCGAGAAGGTTCTGCAACATCGCGGTGCACATCCGAGAGTTCTCCGTCGAGCCCAGCCATATACCCAAGGGCACCTTCGTTCCATCTATTGTGATACCGAGAGTTACGACGACGGTCTGTCCGGCCACCTCAAGGCCATCCATCATTAGTGCCGCAAGCTCGAACTCCTCTAGCCTCCGAGATAGGTATTCCTCGAGCTTCTTAGTCGTCTGGCTCACGAGGTGACGGCTGGCGGCACTCTTGCTCGTGCCACGAGACTTCAACTTCGCCGAGGGTTTGTCCAGACTCGATTCGTAATTTCGGGTCGATACCCCCACCAAGATCTGGTTCAGCACTCGCTCCGGAAGCGGGTCTTCTTCGCGGAAGGCTTCGAAGTGTGGAAGCGACGCCTCCTCGCCCGACTTCGAACGAACTCGAGGTCGCGACACTTGGATTCGACGACCGCCGAAGCTCAGCTCCCCATCCGTGCTCCCCCAGTGGTTATGAGTTCGCTCCTTCTCGTGCTTGCCCTTCGGCCCCGCGATCTTCTCCGCGTCCTCTCTCAGGAGTAGGTGCAATGCGGTCAGTCCTTGCTCGTGCACCCATTCCGTCAGGTCCGCCTTCGTGGCCGCGATCCCAGCTATCATCGGTAGCAGTATCTGACCGACTTGGCCAACTACCTTGCCCGTAGGCGAGTGCGTTTGCTTTCTTACTGGCTTCTTTGATTTCCTTGGTATGGTGGCTCCTTGTCCCCCTCTGGAGACGGTTGGTTTGGCAGACCTATTCTTAGGCCGGCCAAGGAGCCGCCGCTGCCCCAAATTCAACATCCGGCGGGACATCCCCCCATCAATCCCGCCCGCGATCTCGCCCCCCGCGCGATGCACGCCCTTCTCCCGATTCCCGCGAAACGAGACAGCGACTGGAGCTACGCCTGGATCCCGGTCCTCGGCCCCTTGACCGGCGCCCTGCTGGCCGCCCTCGTCCATTGGGGTCAGTCCTTAACAACGTGACTTAAGTGGTGAGAAAAGTAACACCTGAGTCAAGTTATTAAGGACTGACCCCGATTCTGGCCGCCTGCCCGCGGCGACGGCGCGCCGAGGTGAAGGGTGCACTTGTGCCCCGTCGCTCGCACCGCGGGCAGACGATCGGCGACGGCGGCAACCAAAACCTCAACGCCCCTCAATGACTGCAATCGACATACCAGTCGAAACCCTTGAATTCGGGCCGTTTCGAGACTCGGAGCGTCCGGTTCCGAGGACAGCTCGCCCCCGTATCTAGGGCGAGACGAGCCCAAGCTGCACGTTGAGGTCCGTGCGCTCGCCCGGCGCGAGATCGACCTGCGTCCGAAAGCTGTCGTAGCCTTCTTTCTCGATCTCGACACGGTAGCGTCCCGCCGGAAGATGCAGAGTCAGGGACTCCGCACCCCTCGGAAAGCTCCAAAGCTCGCCGTCGACGACGACGTCGACATCGCTCGGCTGCGCCCGAAGCACGAGGCTCCCGAACTGCGCCGAGGTTGTGGCGGGAGCTGATGGGCCCGGGGCCGCAATCGACGCTGGCACGCGGGGAGGAACCCTCGGCGCTACCGCGGCGGAAGGCGAACCGGGAGCGGGGCGCACTCCCGGGGGCTCACCCGGCAGAAGCGGCTCCAGGTCGTGGCGGATCCTCACGGTGTTTCCGGGGCCCGGATTGACGAGCTGGCTAAGGGCGCGATGCCCATCCAGGAAGATCGTCACCTCGTGGGGACCGGGGTCGAGACGCAGGCGCTTGGACCCATCGAGGTCGTCCACGACTCCCGCGTAGTAGCCGTCGACATAGACCTCGGCGTGCTTGGGTCGCACTTGAAAGCGCACCGCAGGGCGATCATCTTTCGACCCGCCGCCAAAGGCAAAGCCGACCGAGACCGGGAAGTAGTGGTAGCCAAGGCCGAACGACGGATAGAACCCAGGACTGTATCCGAAACGGAAACTGGGGTGACCATAGTAGCGCCCCCGATGGTAGCGATGACGACGGTGCGCAGCCTCAGCGGTATCCGGTATCAGCGTGGTCGCGACGAGAGCCGCGGCAAGGAAAAGACTGGATAGAGCTCCCCGATGCATGATGAGCCTCCTTCTCGTTCATGCACCCTTCAAACACATTGTACTGCAAGGGACGTACCAGAAAAAACCGCCGCTTGGTAGGCCACCTGTCCTCCGCACGCTACAAAGCTATCTCATTCACCGGGAGCCGCCGCCATCCAGATCATCCCGTTCCATTGGAAGCGACGTGACGCCTGGGGTGGGTTTGAAGGATAATGCCGCCATGCGAATCCAAGTGAAGGCTTTGTTGGCAACAATGATCTTGGCACTCGGCAGCGTCGGCTGGGCGCAGACGAATGAACGCCCCGTAAATTGGAAGGAGCTGCCTGCGCCCTTTCACACCGAGTCGGCCCGAAACGGACCCGAGGTGGTCTCGAGGCCGGACCACGCGGAGCTGAAGCTCCCGGATGGCTTCGTGGTCGAAGAGTATCTCCCTGGATTCGGGCGGCCCCGTTTCATGATGCTCGGACCGAGTCAGGAAATCCTGCTCACGGACAGTGGCTCGCGCGACAAACGAAACGGGATCGTCTATGTACTGAAGGATGGATCGCGGACCGAGCTGATTGGGGGTCTCGAGCTCCCCTACGGGCTAGCGCTGAACGACGGTTGGTTGTACGTGGGTGAGGCCACGTCGCTCAAACGCTATCGCTACGACACCGGCGCGATGCGCGCGGAGACGCCAGGCGAAGAGCTCGTTCCCCTTCAGGACTTCGGTAAGGGTCATTGGACGCGAAGTGTTCTGTTCAATCGAGACGGGTCGAAGTTCTACCTGACGGTCGGCTCCAGATCCAATATCGATCTCGGCGAGGACCCGATGCGCGCCGCGCTCCATCGCTACAATCCCGACGGCAGCGGCCACGAAATCGTCGCAACGGGCCTTCGAAACACCATCGGGCTGCGCTACTACCCGGGAACGGAAGACCTGTGGGTGGCGGTTCAGGAGCGAGACGGGCTTGGCGACGACCTCGTCCCGGACTACGTCACGAAAATCCAGGAGGGTGGGTTCTATGGCTGGCCGATCGCCTATATCGGACCCCACCCCGAGTCGAGACACGAGAATCTCGATCAGGCGCAGGTCGAGAGCACGCTCTATCCGGACGTGCTGCTCGGCTCCCACGTCGCGGTCCTCGACATCCTCTTCTATACGGGCGATCAGTTCCCGGCAAAGTACCGCGGCGGCATGTTCCTGGCGTTCCACGGCTCGTGGAATCGCTCGGAGCGCATCGGCTACTCGGTGACCTTCATTCCCTTCGCGGACGGCGAGCCGACCGCGGGTCCTGAAGACTTCCTCAGCGGCTTCATGCTCGACCCGACGAAGCGCGAGGTTTGGGGCCGTCCCGTCGGCTTGCTGCAACTGCCCGACGGATCGCTTCTCGTGAGCGACGACGGTGGCGATAAGATCTGGAGGATTACGTACCCAGGGTAGAGTCTTAGTCCGGCGAGTTTGCGCTGGGCGACGGCCAGCTCGCGCGCGGTCTCGACAAATGGAATCCACCTGCTAGACTAGAGGAAATCCACTCAGACCAATCTTCACGCCTTCGCGAAGGAGCCTTCTATGTCCAGCGACCCCACCCGTGGCCGAGAATTGCCTCTTTTCGAGACTTGCGTGGCCGAGGCTCTATGCGATCTCGACCTTGAGGACGGAGACCTGCTTCTTTTCGTCGAGCGAGAAGGTGAACTCGAGCGCAAGCTCGTGAAGAACGACGAGTCAATGGACTCTCAATGAGGACAAGAACTCTTCAATGCTCGCTTCCCACTCGGAGACCGTAGCCTCGGGTCCCAACACCCGAATGAACCAGTCCTCCCGTATTGGGGTCAGTCCTGAACAACTTGACTTGACCGTTACCATTCTACCCAAGTCAAGTTGTTCAGGACTGACCCCAGCGCTCCGCGCGCCGGGCCCTCTGGCGGCGACGATCCCGAGGGGTGTACGATGGGTTCCGATTGATCTTTCAGGAGTCATCGACGCTTTCATGAGTTTCTACGATCACGCACTGGAAACCCTCGACCGAGGCGAGGTTGCAAAAATCCAGGAAGACAAGCTCCTGCAGCTTGTGCGGGTGCTTCACGAGAACCCCTTCTACCGCCAGAAGCTCGAGGCGTCGGGAAAGAGTCCCGCGGACGTAAAGACTCTGTCCGACCTCGAGAGCCTGCCGTTCACGACGAAGTCGGAGCTCGTGAGCGAGCAAAAAGAACACCCGCCCTTCGGCCGACTGAAGACCTACCCTACCGCTCGCTACCGCAGGCTCCACCGGACGTCGGGGACGAGCGGTCAGCCTCTGCTCTGGCTCGATACCGAAAAAGATTGGGAAACCTTTATTCGCTGCTGGGAATACGTCTATCGGGGCGTCGGAGTCTCCGAAGACGACGTGGTTTTTCTCGCGTTCTCCTTTGGCCCCTACGTGAGTCACTGGTCGGCGATGGACGGCGCGGCGAGGATAGGAGCCCTCTGCTTGTCCGGTGGCGGACAGAGCTCCGTAGAGCGCCTGCAATCCATCGTGGACCATCGTTGCACCGTCGTGCTTTCAACACCGACCTATGCCTTGCATCTCGCCGAGGTTGCGAGAGACAGCGGGATCGACCTCCCTTCCTCGAGCGTCCGAACGACCATCCACGCCGGTGAGCCCGGAGCGAGCGTGCCCAACGTCAAGAAACGGATCGAGGAAGCCTGGGGCGCGCGATGCTTCGACCATGCAGGTGCGACCGAGGTAGGCGCGTGGGGCTACGACTGCCTCGAACGGGACGAGGACATCCATCTGAACGAGCTGGAGTTCATCTTCGAAGTCCTCGAGCACGGAGGAGAGGCGCCCGTGCCGGACGGCGAGCGGGGCGAGCTCGTGATCACGAACTTGGGACGCCACGGGATGCCCGTACTGCGCTACCGCACGGGAGATCTGGTCGAGAGGGTGAGCGAGCGCTGCGCGTGCGGCCGGGCGCTCGCGCGCATCCGCGGCGGTGTCCTCGGCCGCACCGACGATATGCTGATCCTGCGCGGGGTGAACCTTTATCCAGCCGCGATCGACGACCTGGTGCGGGCCATCCCCCTCATCGTGGAGTATGAGGTCGAGATTCGGAAGCGTTCCGGGATGGACGACTTGCTCCTCAAGATCGAGACGCTTGACGACACCGCTTTCAGGGAGGTCGAGCGCGAGATCGCAGCCGCTTTTCAGTCGCGGTTCAGTCTCCGCGTCAGCATCCAGAAAGCCCTCGCACAGAGCCTCCCCCGCTACGAGCTGAAGGCACGCCGTTACCGGCGCATCCCGGACTGAGTCAGCTCGACGTGGCGGAGGCGAAGGGCGTTGCCGATGACGGATACGGAGCTGAAGCTCATCGCCGCGGCGGCGATCATCGGGCTGGGGAGCACGCCGAAGAACGGGTAGAGTACGCCGGCCGCGATGGGAACGCCCAGTGAATTGTAGGCGAAGGCGAAGAACAAGTTCTGCCGGATGTTCTTCATCGTCGCCCGGCTGAGCTGGCGCGCCCTGGCGATACCCAGTAGGTCTCCCTTCACCAGCGTGACACCCGCGCTCTCCATGGCAACGTCCGTTCCCGTGCCCATCGCGATACCCACGTGGGCTTTCGCCAGAGCGGGAGCGTCGTTCACGCCATCACCGGCCATCGCCACGGTGCGTCCCTCGCTCTGTAAGCGTTCCACGACGCGGCCTTTGTCTTCCGGAAGCACGTTCGCGATGACCTCGTCGAGGCCGAGCTCTCTGGCCACCGCGGCGGCGGTGGCCTCGCTGTCTCCCGTCAGCATCACGACGCGAATACACGCGTCGCGCAGCACGCGGATGGCTTCCGGCGTCGAGGGTTTGATGGGGTCGGATACGCCGGCATCGAGGCCGAGCTCTTCGAGCAGCGCGTCGTTGCCGATCGCGATGGATTTCCCGTCGACGCTACCCAGAACACCTTTTCCCGTCATCGAGGAGAAATCGATGGCCGCGACCGCGGCGGCGCCACGCTCCCGCGCTCCCTCGACGATAGCGGTTGCGAGAGGGTGCTCGCTTCCGCCCTCGAGGCTCGCAGCCAGACGCAGCAGCTCCGCCTCCTCGGCTCCCTCGGCCACGACAGCCGTGAGCTCCGGCTTGCCCTCGGTGAGCGTTCCGGTCTTGTCGATGATGACGGTATCGACCTTCTCGAGAACCTCGAGGGCCTCGGCGTTTTTGATCAGCACGCCCGCAGAGGCGCCGCGGCCCGCTCCGACCATGATGGACATGGGGGTCGCGAGACCGAGTGCGCAGGGGCACGCGATCATGAGCACCGCCACTGCATTGACGAGAGCGTAAGTGAATGCCGGCTCGGGTCCGATCGCGAGCCACACCGCGAACGTCGCGAGAGCGATGACGATGACGATGACGATCGGGACGAACCACGACGCGACGACATCCGCGAGCCTCTGGATTGGCGCGCGGCTTCTCTGCGCTTCGCTCACCATGCGGACGATCTGGGACAGGAGCGTGTCGGCGCCGACGCGCTCCGCCCGCATGACGAAGCCGCCCGTGCCGTTGATTGTCCCACCCGTAACCGGATCTCCCTCCCCTTTGGTCACGGGAATCGGCTCGCCAGTCACCATGGACTCGTCGACGGAGCTCGCGCCTCCGACGAGGACGCCGTCCACCGGCACCTTCTCGCCGGGTCGGACGCGGAGGTGCATCCCCGCTTCGACGTTCTCGAGAGAGATGTCTTCCTCGCTACCGTCTCCACGAACGACCCTCGCCGTTTTTGGCGCCAGGCCCAGCAGTGCTTTGAGCGCGCCCGACGTGCTGTCGCGAGCGCGAAGCTCGAGAACTTGCCCGAGGAGCACGAGCGTCACGATCACCGCGGCCGCCTCGAAGTAGACGCCGACGACGACGCCGTGGCCGCGAAACCGATCCGGAAACAGACCCGGGGCCAAGGTGGCGACGAGGCTGTAGCCAAAGGCCGCGCCCGTGCCGAGCGCGATAAGGGTAAGCAGATGGCGTTCGGGATCCACGCCCGCTCGAAGCCACACGGGCTCCGCATCGGTGACGTCGATGACGAACTTCGCGGCCTGGTTCCAGAGCTTCGGATAGTCGATCCGGAAACGGTCGAGCATGACGATGGAATAAGTCTGACCGGTGTCGGCGACGTTCTCGGCTTCGAGAACGTTCTCCCCCTCGACCAGAAGACCTGCGAGCAGGTCGACATCCAGCCGGTGCGCCTGTTTTCCGTCCCAGTAAGGTTTCCGCGAGGAAGCTTCCATTGACGTAGGCCCGCACGTGGTGATCGGGAGAGCCAGCGAGATCGCTCGTGCTCTGCAAGAAGACGGAGAGTCTCGGCGGCCCGGCCTCAGTTGCCGGCCGTGCGACGTCGAAGGCAAAGCTCTTCCGGTCGGGAGCGAGGAGGAGCTCCCAAAGCCACCGGTCCGGCGCGTCGAGAAGGCCGGCCTGGTAGTAGCGGTTCTCCTCGAGCTCGATCCGGCTCCAGTAGTGGCTGCCGCCTCGAGGAGCGGAGCGAGCCTCTATCCGAACGCCTTCACCGTATTGCAGCTCGTAGACCGCCTCGTTCCCGTAGGGATTGGCGTCGGCCCCTTCGCTCACGAAAAAGAGTCGTCCGTCCTCGACGTGAATCGGCACGTCCTCTCCCAGGTGGCTCAAACGGAGCGCGCCGTTGCGCGCCCGGCGGCGTCCGACGAGCTCGACGAGTCGGATCGCGTAGAGGCCCTGCTCCCGAGTTACCAGCTGCACCAAGACGCTCGATTCTCTACCGCGCCGCCGCGCAGCCGGTGCGGGTGCTCCATCGCCGGTGAAAACGAGCCGAACGACGAGTCGTCGCGTCAGAACGAGCTCTCCCGCCGCCGGGTCCCACTGAAACGGAGAGAGCTCTAGCTGAACTTTCCTGGTGCTTCCCTGATAGCCCGTCGACAGGATTCTCGCTGGCGTGCTCGAGGCATCGGGTTTCTCGATACGCTGACGACGTCGATTCGACCGCACTCGCACGACACCACGTCGGGTGGCGACGAGCTCACTGTCGACGCCGGCCGGCGTGAGCGTGTCGAAACGCTTCTTTCCGTAAGCCTTTACTGACGCGATTTGAACGTCACGACCTTCGACCGTGTCGATCCAGGGCCTTGCGACGGGCAGCGGCGTCCCATCGAGTCCGGGAATCTGCAAACGAACGGTGCCATACGGCAGCGGCTCCGCAAAGAAGCCCTCGGTCAGGAGCTCGATCTCGACACCGCCTGGCACCTGCCGGACGTGAAGCTGGCTCGCGTCGGGCTCGCCACAGGTAATGCCTGGCGCGCTCGGGGCATCCTCTATCCCAGCGGCTGGCATCGCCGAGACCGGTCCGTGACGCTTCGTCTCGCCGCTCGTCTCGACGTCTTCGAGCTGATAGTGGTAGATCGTGCCGTTCGTAAGACCCGAGTCCAAGTAGCGGTACCGCGCGCCTGCCGGTGAGGAGCCGAGGCCGGGAATGAGCCTGCTCGTGATCCGCTCATAGGGACCTCGTTCGGACGTGGATCGGTAGAGCTGAAAGCCGAGGTTGTTAAGCTCGGAAGCCGTTTCCCAGGTGAGCTCGACGCCGCCATCGAGAGCTATCGCACCGAAGGACACGAGCTCGACCGCGGTGGGGGCGCCGAGCTCGTCGGCGCCGCGATCCCACGTGAGCCCGGCCCGGGTCTGCCCGTCGATGTCGAGCACGAAGCTCGCGGAGAGATCGAGTGCGGAATTCAGAGCGACGTTAGGCGCGCCCTTGAGATGGAGATCGACGCCTTGGGTGACAAAAAGGTCCGAGGCAAGGATACCGGTCTGTGGACTCGCGCCGGGCGCCGTGGCGTCGGAGGATGTGTTGTTAGAGGAAGCTGCGCTGAAGCCGCCGCCGCCGGTAAAGAAATCCGTGCCGCTGCCACCTTCGCGTGACGATCGTGTTCCGTACCGTGATGGTAGTACCGCTCGTGGCGATGCCCTCCCCGACGGGATCGCGCATGTCGTCGATGGAGCAGTTCTCGATGGTGAGGACATCCTCGGGCTCGTCGCCTTCGATGCCGCGGGTGTCTCCATCCCATATCATGCAGTTCCGGATGGTGACGGTCGAGCCACCCGCACCGGACAGACGGATACCCATAGTGTCGAATCCCGCGTCGAAGAAGTCGTGGATCAGCACGTTCTGAATGACAACGCCTCTGGGTCCAGGGGCCGAGGCTGCGAAAACTCGGATGGCGCCCTGGTTGTCGGCGCCACGGACACGAATGAACTCCAGCCACTCCACGGTGAGATAGTCGGTCTCCATGAAGAGCTCACGAGGGTTGTTCTGGCCATCCACGATCACGCCGCTGCCGGCGACGCCATTGTGCCGGTTGATGCCGTCCGCGGTGAGCGTTATCCAGTGGGAGGCATCCGTCACCATGTTGTCGATCTCAACATCGGCGGTGAGCCCGAAGGTGGCGTCCTTGTACATGACTCCGACTTCACGACGGTTGTCGGCCACGAGGCTGGAGCTTCCGACGGAGAAGAAAGAACACGGATTGCCGTCGATAAAGTTGACCCATGCTTCGATCGTCGAGTACTGGCGCGAGATGGTGTACGACTGGACGCCCGCAGTACCGTTGTAGGGTGTCGTCAGCGTGAGCTGGGTCTCCGAGTCGACCGAGAAAATCGTGTAGTCGGTGCCGTCGATCTGGATGCGATCGCCGCGGCCACGATTCGCGGTCACCCACAGGGCACCATTCAAACCCGGGACGAGCGGAGAGCCGGGAGTAGGGTTGACGTCGCCGGTGGTATAGGGGCCTGCCGTCCCGATGGAGCGGTAGTTCGTCGCCGGATTCGTGTCGTCGGCACCGGCGTCCCACGGCGTCAGTCGGACGTAGCTGTCGATGTCTTCCGTGAAGACCGAGCTCGGGTCCGTCCCTGCCCCCTCGGCGGCACCGCCTGTGATGTGGAGATCCGCGACCGGCAGGACGTCATCGACGAAGTTGAGGCTGGCGAGGAGAACATTGTCCTGTCCACCGCCGGCAGGGCTGTGGCTGATGCCCGTGGCGTCGCTAGCGAGATTGTTGCTGCTCGCCGGATCCAACCCGACCGTGACGTAGTCGGAACCGGCGGTGGTGGTATGCACGACGTTGTTCTGAATCAGGACGTTGCCAGTCCCCGAGGCCGCGATGCCGCTGCTCACGGAGTTGTAGATGGTACTGTTCAGGATGCGAACGCGAGCCCCAGCGTTCAGTGGGCCATTGATCCGGATGCCGCGGTTCGCGGTGTAGATGAAATTGTTGTAGACGTCCATCACGATGTCGAAATTGATGGTGACGATGGCGAAATTCGGTATGTCGTGAAGGAGGAGGCTCTCAGGACGACTTTGTTGGAAATGATCTGGTTTCCAACCTGAACGCCGTCCATTCCCGTCCCACCGTTTTTGACCTCCAGCCACTCCACGGTGACGAAGTCATCCTGTAGGCCTATCGCGGCCACCGGGTTCGCTCCGTTGTCGAGGACCACGCCGGCGCCGTTGATCCCGTAGTGGCGGTTGCCCGTGTCGGCGGTGAGCGTGATGGTGTGCGTGATGGTGTGCGTGGCATCGGTGATCGAGTCGTCGATCAGGACCGAGCTGGTGAAAACCGTATCCTTGTAGGCGATGCCCACCTCGCTTCGGTTGTCGGTGACGAAGTTCGCGCTGCTAACCGGAAAAAAGGCACAGGGCGTGGCGTTATCGATGCAAGCCTCCCACGCTTGCAGCGTTCCGAACTGGCGGGCGAGGGTATACGCCTTTCCGGAGCCGGTCGTCCCGCCGAACGGCTTCCTCAGAGTGAGCTGAGTTTCGGAATCGACGGAGAGAACCTGGTAGTCGAGGCCATCGATGCGTATCCGATCCCCGCGGCCGCGATTGGCGGTGCGCCAGGCGGTGCCGTTCCCGATCACGATGGTCGAGCCGCTAGTTGCGGTGACGTCGCCGGTCGTGTAGTTGGGGTCTGTTCCGATCGACCGGTAGTTGGTCTCCTCACCGCCGAAGGCGGCGTAGTGGTAAGTGTCCCCGCCGTTGTTCACCCGTGTGTGGTTTCCGACCTGGAAACCATCCGACTGGAGCAACTGGATGTTGTTGTTCTGGTTGGCCTGGTTGATGAAAAACAGCGACGTGTCCGTGGAAGCGCCGCTGGCAGCCGTTTTGGCGACGCTCACCGATGCGGCGGCGCGCTGGACGATGACATACTCGGGGAAGAAGCCGACCCCAGGCACGTTGAGATCGTCGACACCCGTTCCCGCGTAGGTGTTCACCGCCATCTTGCCGGTGACCGCCTTCCACGCGGCATAGTGGTAGGTATTGCCACCGCCGTTCACGGTCGCGTTGTTCCCGATCTGGAAGCCGTCCGTTTCGAGAGCCTGAATGTGGTTTGCAGAGGCAGCGCCTCCCTCGAGAGGGCTGCTCGTGTCGGCCGGCAGCGTCGAGGCGTACTTGTAGGGCGGCTGGGCGGTCTCTGGCACGACGATGACGAAATCAGGCTGGAACCCAACGCCGACGATCGAGCGGTTGTCGGAATTGTTCCCAGGATAGGTGCCCACCGTCATCTGGTCGGGCCCGGTCTTGAAGGCGGTCCAATGATAGACGACGCCGATCGTATTGACGTGGGCGTCCTGCCCCAGGGTAAAGCCATCGGTGTCGAGCGACTGGACCATATCCGGACCAATGCCCAAAGATGCGATAACAGGTTTGCTGGCGTCTCCGCTCATGGTCGAGGTTCGAATGACCGCCTCGAGGGCCTGATCGCCCTTGATGATGACGACGTCCGGCGTGAAGCCGACGCCGGTAATGATCCGGCTATCGAGGCCATCGCCGAGGTACGAGCCCGTTTGAACCATCGATCGCGCCGTGGGGTCACCGTAGGTGATGAAGTTGTCCCTGACGGACAGATCCTGTGCCGCGATCCAGTCCGCCGATCGGACCCCGGACATGACCCGAACCTCGTCGAGGATTCCATTGAGTGGGTTGGTCCCGTCGTCCCGATTACCGAGGGTGGCCGAATCCGTGTTGGAAAGGGAGCCGAATCCGGGGATACCCATCTGAGTCACGAACGATCCGTCTGCATAAACACGGAACTCGTCGGCTCCCCGGTCCACCACGGTGGCCAGGTAGACCCAGCGGCCCAGAAAGCTCGCTTCGGGACCGAAGGCTAATCTTGGATACGTGGCGCCTCCGTCGGAAATGCTGGCATGCCAGTTCCCCGTCCCAAGCTCGATGTCGTATCCGTTGCAGCCCGAGCACTGGCCACCCTTCCACCAGGGCATGTCCCAAGCGCCAACGCTCGAGGTCACGTAGACCCAGACGGAATAGGTGAAGGAGCCGGTGCCGAAGTCCAGGGACGCCTGGTCTCCGATGTCGATCTGGCCATCCGTTCCACCGAAATCTATGGCGGTTGCGACACGACCCCCCGCGGTGCTCATCGTCCCTTGGTCGGTTCCGTGATTTCCCGCGCCGCTCGAATCGGTGATGCCGTTCGCGCCCGCGGACGCCGGGTCCTGGTTCAGATGCCACACCCCAGCATAGTTGGGGTTCCACGTATTATCGGGATCCTGGATGTCGGGAGCACCGGGATTGCCGTAGTACAGGAAGATGAAGTCGTTCGACGAGTTGCGATCGATCTGCGGTACCGCGACCCAGACGTAGGAGATGCCCGCCGGATCCCAGCGCTCGATCTCGTGGGCCAGAATCGTCGTGCCATCGGCGTCGACGAAGCGAAGGTCCTCGCCGTTGGGCCTGGCGTCGGTGTAGCGAATGCGCGCGCTGGTCAGCGTTACGAGGACGGGAAAGGACGCGAGGTCCTCGGCCTGGGCGGTGTTGTCGAAAGTCAGGCGCACCCGCTTCGTCCAGTTGATATCCCACCATGCCTGGGCCCAGACCGGTCCGGCCAAGAGAGCGAATGCCAGAACCAGGAGGGGCACCGCGCCCCGATGTGTACGCATCATCTTTAGGAGTAGGGTTGTCCAGGGCTCGGTTATGCAAGAAGAATACCCACGAGGGATGCGCTAACATGCCCTGCCTCAATCACTTATGTGTCGAGGCCATGAGACGATGAGGGGAGAGGCCGTCAGGGCGAGGGGAAGCGCCTACAGCTTGAGCCGCGACGGACCGACATCGCTGCTAGCGCAGAACGAGGGTCGGGTCGCCGAACAGATGGTAGAGCTCGAGAAGCTCTTTGTAGGAGCTCTTACCCGCGAAGTCGCGTTGCGCGGTCAGGAAGGCGTCCCCTAGCCTCTCATGTCCCCCGTGCAAGACCTGCTCGAGCAGAGACTCGTGGAACAGGTGAGCCGGACCGTTCGAGCTCAGACCGCTGGGAGAGATCGCGGCAACCGCGCCGCGATCCTGGGCTGTAACGAGCGCTTCCGCCAGCGCGTCGAAGTACGGGAAGTGGAAGTAGCCGTTGAGGCAGTTCATCGTGACAACGATCGGAAACGCTTCTCCCGGCTCGAGCTCCCTTACGTCGCCGAGGTTCCATACGTTCTCATCGGCCCATAGATGGATGCCTCCATGGCCGAGGTAGCTCATGATGCGTGTGTTCCCAACGAAGGCTCGACGAATGTCGTCGCGCACTTCACTCGGACTCTGCCAAGACAAGCCGATGCGATAAACGTCCTCTTCTTCGAGCACGCCCGTCACCAACCTCTGAGCGTCCCGTTCGAAATCACCGGCGCGGTCCGCATTATCGGCCACGACCACGACGCGACCGCTCCCCGATTCTCTTTCATAGCGAAGGATCTTCGCGACCATCGCCTCGACGTCCTCGATCGAAGTTGCAGGAAGCCGCCCGATAGCGAGATCGGGAATTTCGTCGTGGTCGAGGGTGGCGTAGCTTGGGTCGGAGGCCGTCCAAAGGTGATCCGTTCGCACCATCCGGGCGGGCACGAAATTCGGCTTCCCGGTACCGAGATAGTCCTTGGGATCGTAGGTGGCGTCACCCAAAAGAAGTACATAGCGGGGAGACGCGGACTGTAGAAACTCCGCAACGGATTCGGGACGCGCTTCGCCATGGCCGAACTCGGAATACACGTCCTCGATGTCGGCGGCAAGAACGCGTAGACCTTCCCGCCGGCGCAGATCCAGCAACGGCTTTGCCGCCTGCAGAAACTCTCGAGGGCCGATGACGACAAAGTCCGCCTCGGTACCGTGAGACCTCAGTCGCGTTTGTGGTGCGGCAAGGAGAGTTGGTTCGAGGACGCGGTCGCGAGAGACGACGAAATAGTGTCGGTCCGGCTCGGAGCGAAAACCCGTAGTCCCTCCTTCGAGCCAGACCGGCGTTTCGTCGGTCACGTCGAGTACGAGGGAGTCGCCTTCCAGCTCGACCGTCCCCGATAACGAGAACCGGCCTTCGAGGATCCCTCGATCGACCACGACTCGTCGCGGGTACTCGAGCTCGAACCGATCCAGCATCACCATGGAGTAAGGAGCCGCCGTGTCTCCGACGTTTTCGATGGTGAGGGTATTGCCGGTCTCCTCCAGAAAACCCGGCGCTAGCGCGGTCTCGATACGGCGGGACCTCTTTCCGTTCCACGACAGCTCCGCCACCAGACTGTCGTTGACGAAGAGTCGAACGTGATGATCGGGATCCGCCGGCGCGTCGCTCGTGCCCTGAAGCCAAACGGTCAGGACGGAGTCCTCCGCCACGTCCGCGAGCTCGCTGACGACAAGCTCGTAGTCTCGTGTCTGCGGGGCGAAGAGCAGATCCCATAGCCAGGAGTCTTCCGAGCTCAAAAGCCCTGCCTGATAGAAGCGCTGCTCTTCTCTCTCCCAAAGGTGGCGGTAATAGGGAACGAGTGGACCTTCGCCGGGAGCGCTCCGCTCCTCCATTCGATAGGGCTCACCGACTTCCAGCTCGTAGACGGTTCGATGCTCGTTGGGATTCGCATCCGCGCCCGCGGAAAGGAAGAAGAGCACGGAACCGTGGCGATGGTACGGCACCGCTGTCCCGAGACGGCTCAGCTTCAAGGAATCCATCGCGCGGCGCCGACGGCGCCCCGCGCCAAGTTTCGAGACGTCAAAGGCATAGAGCCCGGGCTTGATCGTTTCGAGCCTTGCGGTCACCTTCCGGGTGGGCAACTTGCCTCGGAAGCGATTCCGTCCCTCCCGTCCCAGCCGAACGCTCACACGTAGTCGCGTGGCCAAGCGGAGCTCTCCGGTATTCGCGTCCCATCCGAACGGGGAAAGCTGAAGCGAATCCCCGAGAACGCTGGCAAAGCCACTGACGGAACGAGGTGCACGCCTCTGCCGTCGAACCGTGCCCGTCGGCAGACCGACCAGTTCCCCGACCGGGTCGAGGACCGGGGTCATCGTGGAGAACGTCACGACATCCATGGGCTCGATGCGGGCGAGAACGCCCTCCCGCTCGAGCGGATAGCGCAGAGCTGGAAGACCACGGAAGCTCTCCTTCAAGGCAGGCACACGGACGACGACGCGGCCGTCCGATTGGAGCTCCGCAAAGAAACCGGGCGTCGCGAGCTCCACGACGAGCCACTCCTCCGATCGACGGATGACGCGAAGCTCGACACCCTCCGGATCCCCGAACCAAATTCCCGGAGTGCTCGGGACCGGTGCCTCAGTCGAGCTTGGACCTGTCGTCGCCGAAACGGGTCCGTGCCGCGTGGTGCGTCCCGTCGTCTCGATGTCTTCGAGCTCATAGTAGAACGTCGCGCCGTTCGGTAGACCTTCGTCGCGATAGATATAGCCACCACCCGTCGGAGAAGTGCCCAGCCCGGGGATGGGCCGGGTCGTGATTCGCGCGTAGGGACCCTCCTCTCTTTCGGCCCGATAGAGGTGAAACCCCAGGTTGTCGAGCTCGGAGGCCGTTTGCCACCGGAGCTCGATAGCACCATCGCGACCCTCGGCCTCGAACGAAGCAAGGTCTACGGAGGTCGTACACTGAGAGAAATCGTTCGCATCGGTGTCGGTGACGGTAACGAGCTGGTAGCCTCCGATATTGGCGGGCACGACGGCTTTGCCGACGACCCCTCCACCGACAAATTCGACGCGAAGGATGTACTCGCCCGCCGGGCCGGATGGCGTACCCGAAAGGGGCAAGCCGAAGTGAACGTAGGACGGGTCCTGCGAGCCGTGGCCCCGACCCCCATTGACGTCGCGGATGGGGGCCATCAAGTTGCCCTGACAGTCGAGAAGCGTAATCGTAGCTCCCAGCGCGTCTCGCGTCGTGAGCTCTACCGTGTCTTCGTGGAGAGCCCGTACGACGAGGTAGTTCGCATTGTTCGTATCGTTTCTCCACAGCTCGTTGGCCGAGTCCTGATTGATGAGCAGATCGAGATCGCCGTCCCGGTCGTAGTCGGCAAAAGCCGCACCTTCGCCATCGTCGGCCCCGAAGGCCGCCGGAGCCACGTCCGTAAAGGTGAAGCCGCCGTCGTTGCGAAAGAGGTGATCGTTCACGTCGCTCGTCAAGAGGAGATCGACATCTCCGTCGTTATCGATGTCCCCGCAGGCCACTCCATCGATATCGCCCGTGATACCAAGAGGAACCCCGCGGGCCGCAAAAGTAGTGCTGCCGACGCCCGTCTGTTCCCAGATTTGGTTGACATCGGCGTCCGTCCAGACGAAATCGAAATCTCCGTCGGCGTCGAAGTCACAAAACGCGACTCCGCCCTTGTTGTTGTTGAGGGGTGCCTCGTCGAAAGCATTCGCCGAGAACGTGCCCCCGTTGTTTATCCAGAGGTCCGTGTTGTCTTCCAGGCGAGCGAGAAAATCAACGTCGCCATCCGCGTCGAGATCCGTGAACGCGGCATAGTCTCCCGTCTTCGACGTGCCCGAGCCCGGAAGACCATTGACGGCGTTGTCGGCGTAGGTCAGATTTCCGTTGCCGTCGTTGTCGAACGCCACCAGGCTCTGATGATTGACCCAAAGAAGATCGAGATCCCCGTCGGCGTCATAATCCACGAACCCGAGTCCCTCGCTGTTGAAACCAATGGGCGTGGAGTTGATGGTTTGGGTCGGGTTTCCACCGACGCCGAAGAAGGACCAGTTCACCGTCGTGGCACCGCAGATAGTGCTGCCGGTACCGTTGTTCAGATAGATGGGTCTACGCGGATTCGTGTGGGTAAGTCCTGACGGAAAAACAGTGTAACTCATTGTGTGGAAAAGGTATGGAGTACTTCATCAGGTGCTGAAAAGTGGTCCATTTTTAGGATAGGCTAACCGAGTGAAAAATTCCCAGTCGATCCGCTCGCTGTTTGCGCTGCCAGGTTTCGTGGTGTGCCGGATTGAAGGGTCTATTCGGTGACCGATACGCCCGCGTCATCCAGCTCAAGAGGCGAAAAAAACAGCTGTGTGCTCTTACTGTGGGCAACGGTGCCGGGGGCGCTATGACAAGCAAGTGTGCCGGGTCCGCGACCTGTCGTTGGCAGGCTGGCGGATCTATCTGGAATACGAGCGTTGGCGCGTCAACTGTTCTGGGTGCGGCGGTGTGCATGTAGAACACCTAGACTGGCTGGCGAACAACTCGCGCTACACCCAGCGTTTTGCGACGCATGTGGGCAAGCTGTGCAGGGATATGCCGAACAAGGCGGTGGCCGAGATGGAACGTCTGCACCACGGTACGGTGAAGGCTCTGGATACGCTCTACATGCAAGAGCAGGTCGACCGGGCGGGGCTACCGGCGCCTCGGGCCATCGGTGTCGATGAGATCTCCATCCGCAAGGGACATAACTATCGCGTCATTGTCAGCGACCTGGAGCGGGCGCGTCCCATCTGGGTGGGCGGTGAGGGTCGCAAAGAAACCGACATCGATTTGTTCTTCAAGGCGCTGGGCGGAAAGAAAAGCGCCCGTATCAAGCTGGCCGCCATGGATATGTGGAAGCCCTTCCGGAACTCGGCGATTCACAACGCGCCTAATGCGCGGATCATCTTCGACAAGTTTCATATCATGCGTCATCTGTCAAAGGCCCTCGATGAGGTCCGGCGCGGTGAGTACAAACGCCTCAGCGGCAAGGACCGGTCGTACATCAAGGGGCAGCGTTACACTTTGCTTTCCCGGCGGGAGAACCTGAGCCTAGACGGTCGCCGCGCACTCAAAAAGTTGCTCCAGGCCAACCGGCGCCTGAACACCGCCTATATTTTGAAGGAGGCCTTCGGGCAACTCTGGGATTACCGCACCGAACGCGGCGCTCGCGCCTTTTTCACTCGTTGGAAAGACAGCCTCAAATGGCAACGCCTGCATCCGTACCAGAAGTTCGCCGGTATGATTGAGTCCCATTGGGATGGTATCGCCTCCTACTGTCATCCGGAGAACAAAGTCAGTCTCGGCCTAGTTGAAGGGGTCAACAACAAAATCCGTGTTCTGCAACGACGCGCCTACGGCTATCGCGACGAGGAATATCTCAAGCTGAAGATCGTGGCGGCTTTCCTTCCGCCATTACCCAGAAATGCAGTTTTCAACCCACACGAATCCGCGTAGACCCAGATAGCTTTCGATAGCGGCCGAGCCGTTGCGCGCGAAGTCGACGAAGCCATCATTATTGAGGTCCCCCCAGATCGCCGGGCGCCCGAGACGCGTGGCTTGAAGAGCCGTGGCCAGACAGGCCGTCACGTCGGTAAAGGTGCCGGCACAGCTCGCAGCGGGATTGTCGTGAATGTAGAGGAAAGAGTCGACACCGCCCTGGTTGGTGTTCACCAGCACATCGAGACAACCGTCGTTGTTGAAATCACCCCAGCCGAGGCCGCCGTCTTTGTTTCCGGTGCTACCCAGGCCGGAGGCGCCGGCCACATCCGTGAACTGCGCCTCGATGGACCGCGCAAAGAGGAGAACCCCACACAAGGCAACTATTTGTAATCTCGCCAAAAAAATCCCCCGAACGGACGCGGATGGGTCAGGAGGTGCCCGCACGAATCCCACAGTTTGATCATCAGCAAATCGCATGCCCGAATTAGACAAATCACAAGTCGTTCGAGTTTAGAGACTTCGCGGTTTTGGGGGCCCGGGGGTTGTAGGAGTCTCCCTACAGGATGGAAGATTTATTCCCCGAAGACGCCCTTGGCGTTTCGAGAGCTTCAGGATCTGGGGACGCTGCGGCATTTCTCCCCGAACGGGGAGAGGGACTCGCTAAGCAACTCCGTCATTGAACGAGATTCCGCCGCTCAGCGCGTCTGCTGCCGACGCCGGAACACGATGTAGGGGATGACGAGCAGGAGGAACGCGGGAACGAACAGGATGGCCGTGCCTCGAAGGCGGCGAGCGCTTCTTCGAAGGCTGAAGGGCGGCGGGTCCTCGATGTTACGGGCGTTCGGTGGCGGTCCGATCGACGCACGGGAGTCGTCCTCGAAAAATACTCCCTCATCCGTGGGAACGCACTTCGTGTCGGCTCCGTCCATATCTACGTAGATATCGCCCGTCGTCGTGCCAACGAAGGAACGCTCGCCCGTCAAACCGAAATGGTCGGGACGACTGTCGTAGCAATAGAATCGTGGACTGCCTGGGTCGCACTCCGAAGGGATCTCTTCGGGCATGTCGGACGTCGTGTAATTCCTCTCGTATCCAGATTTGCTATAGGGCGTCGCGCGAGCGATGTCGGCCCCTGCGAAGTCGGGTGCCTCTCGCGGGTAGCCCGGAATGCAGATCCCGCTCTTACTCTGCCACGTCAGGCACTCGAGTGTTCGGGCAGCGAAAACACGATGAGCAGAATCAGCTCGACAATACGACGCATACCTGTACCTTCCTAAGAAGGTACAGGAATAACGTGGCCGGTCTCCCCTACCGGGGCAGGCGCACGTCCATGACGACCGGAAAGTGGTCCGATCCGATGTCTGGGCCCGTGAAGCGGTTCAAAACCTCGATGTCTCGCGACACGAGGCCGTGATCGATGGGGATCGCAAGCGGTGGAAACCACGATGGCCATGTCCACTGAAGCCCGCGCCCAAGGCTCGAATCTTTCAAGCCCGACTGGGCCATGAGGCTTCGAAAGCCATAGCCCCAGGGCGTCGTATTGAGATCGCCGAGGACCACAACGGGGCCGTCTTCGCTGCGTACCCGCTCACCGGCGGCTCGGAGCTGGCCGTTTCGGAGCGCGTCGCGGCTCGCGCTTCCCGGAGCGAGTGGATGCGTTCCGATCACGAGGAGCCCGTCGAGCTGCCCGACGATCGAGGGTAGTCGCTCGTGGACGAAGTGCGCGATCTCGTGCGAAAGGATCGGCTTGCGACTCCAGAGCCCCATGCCGTGGCCGCGGCCTCGCGCCTCTACGACACGGTAGGGATAGGTGGCCTCGAGCACCTCGAGCTCCTTCTCCCACCGGCCGTCGATCTCGACCAGCAGAATCACATCGGGCTCGACGTCGTCGAGAAAGCGGAGGAGTCGCTCGGAGCTCGGGTTCCGGACGTGCACGTTCGCGAAGGCGAAGCGAACCGTTTCCCCGCCTGCCGCTTCCGCGGCCGGCCAAACGACGAGCTGCGGGGCGACGACCGACACGTTCACGAGACCGAAGGCGAGAGCGAAGGCCGCCCGTCTTTCCGAACCGGCGAGCCAAAGCGCGGGGCTCGCGAGCAAGAGCGCCGTCGCGTACTGCAGCCGAAAGTGAGCGAAGACGTCGAAAAGCCACCACGCCCCTCCCAGAAAACCGGCCAGGGTCATGGCGCCAAGCAGAACGACCAAAAACGTCAGGGTGAGCTTGGCGGCAGCTAAGATTTGAGAGCTCACGGGAACACTTTAGCGTGCGAATGTGACGGTTTTATGTCAACGGAGAAGGGCGCGGGCCGACTCCCGGAGCCGGGCGATCTCCGCCGGTGAGGGCTTCTGGGCCCCGAAACAGGCCCGGTAGTAGCTATGCAACAGATCGCGCCCCGCTTCGCGAAGCTCGTCGGGAAGTTTCTCTTCCGGGAGGCTCGTCCAATGCTCGAGAGGAGCCTGGCTCGGGGGGCGCGGACAGCCGAGCCGTTCGAGCTCCCGGTCGAGCCCCTGAACGAGCTCGTCGAGCGCGATGCTCACCTCGACCTCGTCGGAAGCGCGGAAGCGCCGGGCCCGAGGCCGCCACTCGCGCACGAGCGGGAACGTCAGACGTCCGATGACGAAGAGCGCCACGAGCCACAAGGCCGGCTCGACCAAAGTGCTCCAGTCGAAGTGGCGGAGTGCACCATACAAGTTTCCCAGATGCGCGCGCGCCCACTCGATGGCGTTCGCGACAAAGCCGTCGTCGAGACCCGCGTGCAAGCTCTCGTATTCGGCGGCGGGGGTCGGGTCGAACTCGAGCCAGCCCTTTCCCTCGATATAAGCTTCGATCCACGCGTGACGATCCCAGTCACGCACGACGTAGTGGTCCCCCTTCACTTGGCTTCCGAGCACGTTGAAGCCGCGGACGTATCGCGTAGAGATGCCCTGCGCACGGGCGAGCACCGCGGCCGAGCTCGCAAAGAACTCACACCACCCTTCCTTCTTTTCGAAAAGGAAGTCCGACAGCGGATGCACGGGATCGATCGCGCCAAGGTCGAGCGAGTAGTGATACTCGCTTCTGAGATGCTCGACGATATGCTCGACGACCTCTTCTGTGGACGTAGCCCCCTCGGCGAGCTCGTCCGAGAGTTCTTGGATGCGCGGGTCGAGCCCCTCGGGAAGCTCCGTGGTCATCTCGAGCGCGGACTCGCTGGGCGAGCCGATCTGGGCACGCTGATGGTTTACGGCGTGGAGCACGCCATACATCCGCACCCGCGTCCGAATCGGCGGGAACACGACGTTCGCGCTGTCGACCTGCACGAAGTCCAGCGGCACGCGAACGAGAAACGAGCCCCCCGGTGTCACGAGACCCTCGCCATCGACGCGGACGATCTTCGTACGAATCCACTTTTGGTCTTCGAGAGCGTCGGCCTCCACCTGGAAGTCGACGCCAGGAAGCGTCGCGAGAAAAGCTCGCGAGTCTTCATCGACGACGGGGGTAGGCTTCGGCTCCCGGATGCGAAGCGCGGTCGCGTCTCGCGACCAGGCGGTTCCGTCGAAGCGGACGAGAACCCGGCTTCGCAGACGCTGGGGCCGCTGGCTCCAGACCCGCATCACGATCTTCTTCGAGAGCTTCAAGCTCTGAAGCTCGCCGAGCCGCGAGCGATATTGAGCCTGAATGCCGTCCGACGCCGGCGTGTAGACCAAAAGCATCGTGTCTTCGACTTTTTGCTGAGCCCATGGGAGCGTGGCGATGATGAAAGCCCCGCACGCCGAGAGCCGAGACTGAGAATCCTCCGAGGAGCGCGAGCTTTCCGAAACGCCGTTCCCTTCGGGGCCACAGATCCGAGGCTAAGTAGAGAATGCCGGCAACGCCCGCAACGCCCAGGTAGGGATGGATGGCGGCTTCTAGGTCGAAGCTTGCGACGACGAGGAGGCCCGCCGCGGCGGGAATCACCGTCGAGCCGGGCGAGCGGCCCGAGAGCAAGAAGAGGCAGCCGAGAGCGCCGAGGGTATATCCGATGGCGAGCGACCAGAGGCGCATCGCGGAATCGCTCATCACCGGGTAGACCATGACGAACCAGCCGAAGCCTACCGTCGCGACCAATCCGGCGTAGAGGAGTCGCCGTGCCGAGTCGTGAATCGCCCCGAGGGAGAAGTGTTTGAAGATCGACACCAGTGCCACGACGAGCATGAGCCACGCGGGAGCGGTGCGAAGCAAGACGGCGAACGAGGCCGCCGCGGCACCGAAGAGCACACCGAGGGCGACCCGCTTCATGCGCTCTCGCTCGCGAGCGCCCGCTCGACGTCCACGGGGCGCATGACGCTGATTTCTCCGAGCTCCTCCCCCGCGAGCTGCCAGTCTTTCGTCGTCGGTCCGTCGCGCACGAGCAGAATGCGGAGATCGACGCCGAAGGCCTTCACGCGGCGCAAGAACGTCTCCCGAGCGTCATCCCAATCCTGCACGACGACGACCACGCTCGTAATCTGCTCGAGCTTCTCGAAGAGCGCGGGCCCGACGACTTCGAACGGAGGCTCGTGACAGGACTCGATACAGGCGAGCACGTCGAGAATGTTCTCGAGGTAGGCGAGACTTCGCCCCGCGCTCACTTCGTAGATGTCCGGCCCCGCCGCGAAGATGTCCACGATGTACTCGCTCCGGCTGAAGTAGTCCGCCACCGAGGCCACCACCGAGACCGCCGCCTCGAAAGCCTCTTCTTCCTCCGGCTTGGCTCGCTTCGGCAAGAACGTATCCAGGATGATCGCGATGCGCGAGAAGTACTCCTCCTGAAACTCCGTCACCACCGGCTCGCCGAGCCGCGCCCAGGAGCGCCAGTGGATGTGCTTGATGGGATCGCCGGCGCGGTACTCGCGCGTTCCCAGAAACTCGAGACTGTCCCCCGTTTGCGAAGCGAGCGGGATGCCGCCCGGCTGGTGGCGCCGGCCGAGAGGAAGACGGAACGACTCCATGCCGTAGAAGCGTGGATAGACGAGAAGGACTCCGTCGGAAAGCCTCGTCGGGCGGCTCCCCACGAGACCGAGCGGATCCGTGGCCCGAAGCGTTGGCCCTCGAAGCTCGTAGCGGCCGCGGCGCGAGACCTCGAGCTTCACCGTCGTGCGAGACACGTCGTCCGAAGGAGCCGCGTCGACGAGCACCTGCCTGGGCTCGAAAGACACCGAGCTTCCCCACTTGCGGGGACGCGGGAAGGACACGAGGAGCGGGCGCAGCGGAGTCCGTCCCCTCGTTCTCAAGACCACGGGAACACTCAAGGCTCGTCCCGCCGTCGCGCGTGCCGGAAGCGAGCAGCGAAGCTCGACCCGCGGGGCACGCAGCACGGAGAAGAGCGCCGCGACGGCGAGCATCGAGGCCGCCACCGCGAAGACCTTGAAGACTTGATTGCCCTTCGTGTTGAGGCCGATGAGCGCGAGCGCCGCCGCCAACCAGAATACGTAGCGCGCCCGAGGCGTCAGCCACTCGCGATATTGCTCGAGTAGGCGGTTCAGAAGCGGAAAGCGAGTCATCGCGCGGGCCTCAGACTCCGACCGCAACGCTTTCGAGGATCTCCTGCACGATGTCTTCTTTCTGGACCCCGGAGTACTTCGCCTTCGTATCGAGCGCGAGACGGTGTGCGAGCACCGGCACCGCGATCGCCTTTACATCCTCTGGGATGACGAAGTCGCGGCCCTCGAGAAATGCGCGCGCCTGAGACGCTCGGAACAAGGCGAGCGTGCCACGAGGCGAGCATCCCGTTTTCAGCGACGGGTGTTTCCGCGTCGCGTCCGCGAGCTCCACCAGATAGGCCCCGATCTTCTTGTCGAGCCTCGTCGCGTGCGCTTTCTCCTGGAGCTCCACCACTTCCCGCGCCGAAACCACCGCCTCGACGTCGTCGAGCGGGTGATGGTGGAACTGGCTATAGAGGATTCCGACCTCCTCCTCCTTGGCCGGATAACCCAGTCGCACCTTCATGCCGAAGCGGTCGAGCTGCGCTTCCGGAAGCGGGTAGGTGCCGTGAAACTCGATCGGGTTCTGGGTCGCGATGACCAGAAACGGCGTCGGAAGGGGCCGCGTCTCCCCCTCGATCGAGGCCTGCCCCTCGCTCATGGCCTCGAGCAAGCTCGACTGCGTGCGCGGCGACGCGCGGTTGATCTCGTCCGCGAGCAGAATGTTCGTGAAGACCGGTCCCTTCTTGAACGCAAAGCTTCCGTCCTTGGGGTTGTAGATCGACGACCCCAGAATGTCCGTCGGCAGCAAGTCCGGCGTGAACTGAACCCGCGTGAAGGTGCTCGAGATCGACTTCGCGAGTGCTTTCGCAAGCGTCGTCTTGCCCACCCCCGGCACGTCTTCCATCAGCATGTGGCTTCCGCTCAAAAGCGCCACCAGGACGTTGTCGATCACTTCGGCCTTGCCGAGAATGACGCGCCCGAGCTGCTCCTCGAGCATGGGGTTTCGCTCCTCCGGATAGGTAGTGACGGGTAGTGGGTTCAGTATGCGGAGCGGTCGGAAGGCCTGTCAATAAGGAGGGTGGCGGTCCCCGCCATGAGTGCTCACGTGGAGCTCTTCGTTGAGCTTCACCGAACCGATGCGAGGGTAATGACCGCGACGGTTACGGAAGAAGTGATGCCACCTCGAGCGCGACATCTGGCCACGCCTCCGGCGCAACGGTTGCACTCGGCCCAAGCCTCGAGCGCCGGCGGTACCCACCTTCCGGTGGATCCCCAAAGATTTCGAGCACGCGTTCCACGAGATTGACGACCCAGTATTCTGGAATCCCCGCCTCGGCATAGAGATCTGCTTTGAGCCCGAGGTCATACTCTAGAGACGATTCCGCCACCTCGATCACGAGAAGTGGCTTCATCCCTTCCGTGCCATAGGCGCCGAGATCGAGGTTGGAGCAGACCATCACGTCCGGCTCCGGCTCCGAGTCGAGACCGGTCACCCGAAGTGGATCTTCTTTGTACACTCGCGCTCGGCCCGCGAGCTTCTCACGGAACAAATCGCAACAACGATTCGTCGCCATGACGTGCGCCCGATTCTTGGGGCTCACCTCGTGAACCACGCCCCGAACGAGCTCGACACGCTCGCCCGGAGACAGAATCCCCGTCTCCCCCATCCTGTGGTATTCCTCGACCGTAAACCGGCGCCGCGCGCAAGCCTCCACCGCTCTTGCCATATCGTCATTCTACCTCCCTCAGAAGATAGAGACGAAAACGGAGGCGGCGAACCTCCCTTCACCGCGCAAATGTGGCGGGACTCATGGATGCGATGATGCCCCCGATGCTTGCTCGGCAGCGCTTCATTCCCCTAGCGCCCCGGCGGCTTGGGCCGGTGCCGGCGCGCCCACAAAAGACTGCGTATCGTCCCGAACACGAAGAGCAGGCCGATAACGAAAGCGCCGATAGTCTCGAAGGATCCTGTGAGAGGCCTGTAGCCCGCCATACTCGTCATCGGGACGGCGGTCATCAATACCGCCACGCCGCAACCGAAATTGGCCAAATAGCGGGATTCCGAGATCGTCGCAACCTGTAGCGCTCCGACCTTCTCAGAAGCTTCCGGCGCGCGGTAGGGGTTGCTCTCTTCCAAAGCCTGGTGGGTCACGAGCTACTGAAGCGGTGGGTCGGTCGCGTTCGCCTCGTAGCCGTCCTTGTCGGCCGCCCGAATGACACCCGCTTCGGAAACGTAGAAGGAGCGGACACCCGTACGAGAGTATTGAAGCGGGACCGCTAGAGCTTCGAAGCCCTGCTCGGTCATCCGGAATTCCCAGGAATACCCGCTCACACTGCACGAAGGCGCGCACTCCCGCCAATGTACCTCGAGCAGGTCGGCCTCAACCAGCTCTTCGGGACTCGCGTAACGATTATGGTCTTTGAAGAACTGCGCCTCGGCCTGCACGATATCCCGGGCGCCGTGGACGGTGGTTACTTCTCTCGCGCTCATGCGGGCGCGAAGCCGCGCGACTTCTCCGAAGATCACGAGCGCCACGAAGATGCCGAAAACGATCAGGCCTTTCCATACACAACCCAGGCCCTTGCGCTCGTCTTTCTTGGGGGCGTCCTCGGCGGGCTTTCGTTGCCCGCTCTTTTTCCACGAGACAACGGCACCGATGCCAGCACCGAGAGCGAGTCCGAGGAATAAGAGGCGCAGAGTCATCTCGCGACGCATCTGGCGGTCGCGAGATGCGATCCAGGCGGCCTCCGTCTCCGGGGTCGGGTTGCTGCGGAACTCGTGAACCGCGCTCAGCGCCTGACGGTCATGGTAGAAGGGGTTGATGGCGCCAGCCAGACCGACGAGACAGATCAGAACCAGACACACTGCCAGAACGCGCACGTGGTACCTCTTTTTTATTGTAAGCCCCGCGTGGCGCGGAAGCGAGGACTGGCGCTCAGTCTCTCGGACCGGATTGCCATCCCACGCCCGCACCGACTCGTGACAACCTAGACTGCACGCTGGTATCCCAATGCGCGATCGTCGTGGTGCCAACGGACGCGTTCCGGCATGCGTTCGCTCGTGCCACGGTCCACAGCCCTAGAGTCACAGATCGAGTTTATGGAAGGCACAGGGCCAGCGGCCGAGTGGGTCGTGCCACGAGGAAGCATCCCTTAAACACAAACGCCGACCGTCCGGAGAACGCGTTTGAGGGCGAACTTACTTCTTGGCCGTTCTCTTGCGCGTGCTTTTAGTCGCGCGCCTGGCCGAGGATTGCGGGTTCTTGTCCGCGTATTCCTGGCTTCGAATCAGAGACTCCCTCATCTGAGACTCGGTCAACCCTTGGTTCATCGCTTGGTTGTAGTCAGCGAGCCCGACGGAGTCGGCGGGTCTTCCGAGGATTCGTTGATAAGCAAGATTGATGACTCGACTGAAATCGGGCACGGGTCTACTCCTCCGGTAATGCCGCTACTTCTTTCTGGTCGACATTCGAGCTCTCGCCGAGAGCGGGTTTTTGTCTCTGAACTCGGCGCTGCGCAAGAGGTCTTCTCGAAGACCGGCTTCGGTGAGCCCTTGTGTCATGCGCTCGTTATACGCGCGGAGTCCGTTCTTGTCGGCTTTTCGTTCGAGGATCTCCTGGTAAGCCAACTCGATGATGGGGCCGAACTTGAATGTGACCGGCGGCACGGGCTCCTCGGCACGGCGGATTAGCTCCTGCTCCAGCGGAGAGAGCGGCTGCTCTTCCTCTTCGAAAAATCCCGAGCAAATACCAACATGGGAGTGGTAGCAAACCGCGATGCCGTTCGCGAGAGTGCCGTCGGTAAACTCGAGGTAGCGCGCGAGATCTTGCGTGGAGCTCGTGGGACTATAGGCTCCGCCTTCGATGAACTCGACCCATTCCGCTGGGCTCGTGTAGTTTTTGGATTCGTTGTAATAGCGCACGCGATCGCGATAGCGATTCTCGAGATTCGTTTTCGCCCACCACCGTCCTCGCCGGATTGGATGGAGTGCGACGTAGTCGGAGCCATCGGGTCGGCCGACCCGATAATCCACCGTGTCTCGTCCGCCGTGACTCACGCCGACGATGCCGCGAGGCCATTGCTCCGGCTCGCCGCCGCTGAGCCGCCGGTGACGGACGAATTGACTGTTGACTTCGGCCAGGGCTTCCTCGTAGCCGATGTTATCGCGCGCCCACGACGTTCCAGAGTTGGCATCCCACTCGTTGTGGAGCTCGTGAAACAAGTTGATGTCACCGAGCTCGTTCTCGAGCGATTGCAGGAACGATGCCGTCTGGCGAATGCAGTGGGATATCACGCTCCAACCGACCCTCGGCGTGTGCTTCAGCGTGGCGTCGGTGACGTATTCTGCAATCAACCCGTGGTTCTGCAGCTTTTCGACGAGCTTTTTGATGATCTGCTCGTTGTGCGCGGTGAGGGCCGTCGGTCGGATCCCGGCCTCGAGCTGCCCGTAGTTCCACATCCGCGCGCTCGTGGCGCGTGACTCGTTGAACACCGCATGGCGGTCGTCGCCTCCACGACGGGCCCAATCCGTGGTCTCTCCAAAGACTCGGACGCCGTGAAGCCCTTGTTGGGTCACACGCTCGAAGTACCGATCGACCATGTTCTCCCATTTGCCGCCGAGCCCACGCGCCCAGCGATCGAGATAGGCCATCGTCGAGAACGATGAGACCGTGCGCAGCACGACCGGCTCACCATTGAGGGTAAATCGGTTCCCGAGGATGCCCACACGGATTTTCAACTAGGATAGACTCCTAAGGGCCGGCGACAAAATAAGTTCCCGTTTTCAAGACGGTCGGATGGTGTAGTTCCATTTGGGTAGAGTCTGGTCCTTTGTAACGGAAAGCGCCTGCATCCGCTCGTCAGTGATTTTGACGCCCTTCGGATAACGACGCCGGATAAGGTGTGCGCGTACTCGCAAACCGGAAGAGGTGGTGGTCGTGCGGATGTATTTGAGGATGGTTTCGTAGCTGTCGAGAGGCCTGCCCGCCCAGTTCTTGCTGACCTCGCTGAACAGACGGTGCTCCACTGGATTCCACTTGGATGTACCGGACGGATAGTGGGCTATGGTGATAGCGATGTCGTGGCGATTGCAAATCCGCGTTTGAAGCCCGTGCTTCCAACCCCGACACCGATAGCCATTGCTGCCCCCGGCGTCTGCCAATATCGCGAGGTCACGGGCTGCAGGATAGCGTCGCCGTCCTTCCGTTCGCCACCACTTCTCGATGGCATTCACGGCGAAGTCCGGGGTGTTGTACGAGGTACCAATGAACACTGTCCCGCGGTTCGCGAGCAGATCGTAGACGCCGTAGGGGATTGCGATGCCGTTCGATTCGGAACGGAAGTCATGGTCTTTGACGAGAGTCGGCTCGCGGTTCCAGGCCTGCCCGCCGTTTTTGAATAATCCCACCAGCTCCCGTTTCTTCGTGTCTACGCTGATGATGGGATGACCAGCTGCGGCAAAACGCTCGCGCAGTTCGGCGATACACGCGAATTGGGTATCGCGATCTTCGGACGTGGCACCGCACAGCTTCTTGTGGTTCACCCGCAACGAGAAGCCGAGCTGTTTGAGCAGTCGACCGACGGTTTTGCTGCTGACGTTCACACCGAGGCTTCTTAGCTCGCAAGCAATCTTGTCGGTGGTCCGCCGCGTCCATTTCACTCCCGTCATCGGATCGCCCGCGGTGTCGTGCTTCATGAGTTCTTCGATCTTGGCGATGACTTCTGGCTTTTTTTTGCACGGCGCGCCGTCCGCCACCCTTTCGCCGAACTCCGTCGAGCTCAACATCTCTCATTAGCAATTCCCTACGACCTCTGGCTACCGTGCTCGGACCCATCCCGAGCAGTTCGGCAATCTGTTGGTCGCCACCGTGACCGAGCTTCATGGCCTCGACTCCCGCGTAGAGACGGCGCTGCTTTTCATCGAGCAGGCTGTAGAAAAGAACGATCGCAGCCTTCAACTCCACGGGGAGCACGCGGACTCCCCCGACCCAGCCCAACGTGGAAGGTGACGCCTCATGTACCTGGCGGGCCGAGAGCTGTTGCTTGCGCGTGCTCACATCGGTGGCCAGATACAGATATCGGCCGAACACCTGCTCGCGCGCCAATCTTTTCTCTCGGACCAGTTTCAACAGAGGAGCCTTGACGTCAACCTGCACCACGTCCTCGAGCTCGTCGACGTAGTAGCCTGCCTCACAGGCCGCGACCAACGCTTTTACCGTCGCAAGCAACGTCCCGTACTTCGAGAACCACACTGAGCGCAACGACCAAAGACCTTTTCGATCGAACTGGGCGATCTCGTCCAACGTGTAGTAGCTACCACGGTGGGAGTAGCTTGTCCGATACGCCAACTCATTGAACTTTCGGAAGACCGTCGAGTCCACATCGGTACCCAACACTGCCTTCAAATCATCGAGGGTAGCTATTTTGTGCTTCCTCAACAGGCGGTCGAGATCTTCAGACTGATAGCTCGTAGGTCTCATAATAGGAGAAGTGCTCCTTGATAGGCGTAATCCTCCTGCAATGAGGACCGTTTGTCAAACACGCGCTGGTTGCTGAAGACCTACAAATGTTCCGTTTCTAGGGAGCTTGCCAGGCTCTCGTGATGCCAGACGATATCGCGATCACGACCTGAAACAGGAAGAGTGTGCTCAAAACTAGACAGTTATTTTGTCGGCGGCCCTAAGGGAGATCGCTGGCGAAGCGGGGCCGCAGGCGAGCGGAAAAGCGACGTTTAAGGTGCTGAATCGCCTTGCTGTGGATTTGAGACACGCGCGATTCGTTGACACTCAGAACGTCGCCCACTTCCCGCATCGTCAGCTCTTCGTGGTAGTAGAGGGTGATAACGAGCCGTTCACGGTCGGTCAGATCTTCAATGGAGCGTGCGAGCAGCGCCTCGATCTCCGTGCGCTCGAGACCCTCGTGGGGGTCGAGCGCCAAGGGATCGGAGACGTGAGTGAGCGCGACTTCGAAGCCATCCGCCGACTGGACGGCCTCGGCGAAGCGAACCCGCTCTCTCATCCTGCAAAGCTCCTGGACGGAAATCTGCAGCGCGGGCGCAAGCTCGTCGTCCCGTGGTGCACGCCCGAGCTCCATTTCCAGTTTCACGGTGGCCTTGTCGAGAGCACGGCGTTTCCTCCTGACCGAGCGTGGCACCGAGTCGAGCCCGCGCAAAGAATCCAGAATCGCGCCGCGGATTCTGAGCTCCGCATAGGTCCAGAAACGAACGCCTTTGCTTTCGTCGAATTTGCCTGCCGCATCGAGCAGACCGACGAATCCCGCCTGGGTGAGGTCGGATAGTTCTACGCAAGATGGAAGCCGACTTGCCACGTGGGCCGCGACGCGCCGCACGAGCGGCATACATTGCACGACCAGGTCATCTCGATTCGAAGACGGGCTAATGCGCATGAGCTCGATTGAGAAGAAAGACCGAGTGATGGGAAATGCAAGAAGGCTGCCAGTGGCGAAGCCTTTGAAACTGGCGACTTGCAAGGCGCGCTGGGGGAAAGACCCCCTACGGCGGCTTTAAAAGTTTAACCCGAGCCCCTGGAGCGAAGGCCGGGCTCTGAGAACAAGGCTTCAGGGTCAGCTCGACCCTACGACAGGCCCGTTCGGCACAATCGGCTTGCGCGCAGGATGGTAAGTTGTTATCACCATAGGCATGACCGAGATGAAGATCTCGCCGGTGATCGGCCAGCTGAAAGAGCTCTGCGTCGAGCACATCCTGGTCATCGATGGTGCGATGGGCACCATGATACAGAGCTATCGGCTCGACGAAGAAGGATACCGGGGAGAGACTTTTCGCGAGCACGCGAAACCGCTCAAGGGCGCCAACGACCTCCTCAGTCTCACTCAGCCGGAGATCATCGAGGAGATCCACCGCCGATACCTCGAAGCGGGCGCGGACATCCTGGAGACCAATACCTTCAGCGCGACTTCCGTCGCGCTTGCCGACTATGGGCTCGAGCGGCACGTCTACGAGATCAACAAACAGGCTGCCGAGATCGCTCGTCGGGCGGCCGAGGCCTTCACGAAGAAAAATCCTGCCCGACCGCGCTTCGTGGCGGGCTCGATGGGGCCCACGAACCGCACGGCTTCGATATCGCCGGACGTCACCAATCCCGCTTTTCGAGCGGTCACCTTCGACGAGCTGCGCGACGCGTTCTACGAGCAGGCTCGGGGACTGGTGGATGGCGGTGTCGACATCCTGCTCCCGGAGACCTCGATCGACACGTTGAACATGAAGGCCGCACTCTCCGCCATTCAGCGCCTGTTCGACGAGCGCGGGATCGTCCTTCCCGTTATCGCCTCCGTCACCATCGTGGACGGGAGCGGGCGCACCCTGTCCGGACAGACGCCCGAGGCTTTTTGGATTTCCGTCGAGCACGCGCCGCTGATCGGTGTCGGGGTCAACTGCGCGCTGGGACCGTCCGCGATGCGGCCCTACGTCGAGGAGCTCGCGACTGTCTCCGACATCTTCGTGAGCTCGGTGCCGAACGCCGGACTCCCGAATGCCTTCGGCGGCTATGACGAGACCCCGGAGCAGATGGCGACGACGCTGTCCGACTTTGCCCGCGAAGGTTGGCTCAACTTCGCAGGGGGCTGCTGCGGCACGACTCCCGATCACATTCGAGCCATCGCGGAGGCCGTGACTCCTCATAGACCCCATCGGCCGAGCGCGCACTCCCCCTATACACACTTGTCGGGGCTCGAACCGCTGACGCTGCGCCCGGATTCCAATTTCACGCTGGTGGGGGAGCGAACCAACGTCACAGGCTCGCGAAGATTCGCACGCCTCGTCAAATCGGGCGAGCTCGAACAGGCTCTAGAGGTCGCGCGACACCAGGTCGAGGGCGGTGCAAACATACTCGACGTCAATATGGACGAGGGATTGCTCGACTCCGAGACCATGATGACGACGTTTCTCAGCCTTATCGCCTCGGAGCCGGATATCGCGCGACTGCCGATCATGGTCGATAGCTCCAAGTTCTCCGTCATCGAAGCGGGGCTCAAGTGTCTGCAGGGCAAGAGCATCGTCAATTCGATCAGCCTCAAGGAGGGCGAGGGCGTTTTCTTGGAGCAGGCGCGCAAGCTTCGCAGCTACGGTGCAGCCGTGGTCGTCATGGCATTCGACGAGACCGGCCAGGCCACGACTGTCGATCGCAAAGTCGCGGTATGCGAGAGGGCCTTCCGTCTCCTTACGGAACAAGTGGGGTTCCGCGCCGAGGACATCATCTTCGATCCCAACGTGCTCACCGTCGCCACGGGCATGGAGGAGCACAACGACTACCTACGAGCCTTCATCGAGGCGACGGGGCTGATCAAGCAAAGATGTCCCGGAGCCAAGATTTCCGGCGGAATCAGCAACCTGTCGTTCTCTTTTCGAGGCAACGACTACGTGCGCGAAGCGATGAACTCGGCGTTTCTCTATCACGCGATCGCCGCCGGGCTCGACATGGGAATAGTGAACGCCGGCCAGCTCGCCGTCTACGACGACATCGAAGCGAGGCTCCGCGATCTCATCGAAGGCGTCCTGTTCAATCGCGATCCCGAGGCCACGGAAAAACTCATCGCCTACGCCCAAGAAAACGCGGGCCCGGGAAAGAAACAGGAAAGAGACGAGTCGTGGCGCGAATCGCGCGTCGAGGAAAGACTGAAACACGCTCTCGTCCACGGCATCGTCGAGCATATCGAAGCCGATACCGAAGAAGCCCGGGCCAAGTACGGTCGGCCGCTCAGGGTGATCGAAGGGCCTCTGATGAACGGCATGAACGTCGTGGGCGATCTCTTCGGCTCCGGCAAAATGTTTCTTCCTCAAGTCGTCAAGAGCGCGCGGGTGATGAAGAAGTCAGTCGCCTACCTGGAACCGTTCCTTGAAGAAGAGAAGAAGGCGTCAGGCGATACGAAATCGGCACCTCGGATCCTGCTCGCCACCGTGAAGGGCGACGTCCACGATATCGGGAAGAACATCGTGGGTGTCGTTCTGGCCTGCAACGGCTACGAGATCATCGATCTGGGTGTGATGGTCCCTGCTGAGAAGATCCTGCAGACCGCCAAGGAGGAAGGAGTCGCCCTCGTCGGCGTCTCGGGCTTGATCACACCGTCGCTCGACGAGATGGTCCACGTCGCCTCGGAAATGGAAAGGCTCTCGATGGGAGTGCCGCTCCTGATCGGAGGCGCGACGACGTCGGGCAAGCATACCGCGGTCAAGATCGCACCGGAGTATCGACAGCCGACGCTCCACGTGCCTGACGCGTCCCGCTCGGTCACGGTCGTGGGCGAGCTCTTGAGCAAGGCTGCACGAGCCGGAATCATCTCGCGCAACCGTGAAGAGCAGGAATCGATCCGCCGCGACTTCGCCGAAGGTGTCAAGAAACTGGTGCCTTACGAGACCGCCAAGTCCAAGGGTGCCTCGGTGGAGTTCTCTGGAGAAACGATCGCCAAACCCGACATTCTCGGAATTCGGGTCCTCGACCCAGTCGCCCTCGATGAGATCGTTCCTTACATCGACTGGACGCCCTTCTTCCATGCCTGGGAGCTCAGGGGGGTCTATCCCGACATTCTCGAGAAGCCTGACGTGGGACCCGCCGCCAAAGAACTGTTCGACAACGCCCAGGTGCTGTTGAAGGAGATCATCGAGCGCAACGAGCTCAAGGCTCGCGCCGTTTACGGGTTCTTCCCCGCCCGGCGCAACGGCGATGACATCATCATTTATGAAGACGACGCCCGCCTCGTGGAGCGGGGTCAATTTCATACTCTGCGCCAGCAGCAAGAGAAGCGTAGCGACGCTCCGCATCTCAGCCTGGCCGACTTCGTCGCGGAGAGGGACTATCTAGGGGCCTTTGTTGTAACGGCGGGGTTGGGGGTCGACGAGCTCGCCAGGCGATACGAGCGCGACCACGACGATTACAACTCCATTCTCGTGAAAGCCCTGGCGGACCGGCTCGCCGAGGCTCTGGCCGAAAAGACCCACGAACAAGCTCGAAGAGACTGCGGGTTCGGACATGACGAGAAGCTGGCCAAAAACGACCTGCTTCGCGAGCGCTATCGAGGCATCCGGCCAGCACCCGGCTACCCGGCTGCTCCCGACCATACGGAGAAGGCTCTTCTGTTCGAGCTGCTCGATGCCAAGAAGAACGTCGGCGTCGAGCTCACCGAGAGCTACGCAATGTGGCCGGCGGCATCCGTCAGCGGTCTCTATTTCAATCATCCCGAAGCGAAGTACTTCAGCCTCGGCAAGATCGGACGCGATCAAGTCGAGAACTACGCTCGCCGGAAGGGGTGGTCGGTCGAGGAAGCGGAGCGGTGGCTCCGTCCGTCGCTCAGTTACTGAAGTTGGAGGGGTACTAGAAGCCCGCGGATCGGATGTTGCTGATGTTCTTGAGGACGCTACGCCCGTTGTCCTCCGCGGAGATTTCTCGCCACTCCTGAGGATGAAGCCCCGTCGCTCGCACGGCAAGGCGCTTGGCCTCGCGGGTCAGGGAGTCACGCAGCTGATGTCCGGACTTGGGGGTGAGCAGCACAGCGGCGGCCGTACCAAAGGTGACCCCCACTAACATGCCTGCGAGGAATTCCAGCGGTTTCACGGCAATTTTTCCCCCTTATTCAATGTAGCACACCTTGCTCATCCGTGATGGCTTGGTACCTGCTACGAAAGTGACTTGTGCTGACGCGCCGAAGATGAAAAGGCAGGAATCCCAGGAACATAAAGAATCGCAGGAGAAAACTGGCCTGAGATCAAGCGGTTTCCTGCCTTTCCTGCGATTCCTGAAATTGGTTGAGGGCAGCTCCTCACGGAAGGCAGTTCTCACGGGACCTTCGTCGCTGCCGCCGCACCTGCCAAGAGCGTCGGAGCGACAGCCTCCGGTGGCTAACCCGAAGCGCGTCGCGCACTTTGTCCTCGTCGAGCCACTCGGGATGCGGTGGGTCGAGCGGAGCGACGGCGGTGGGCTCGCTCAGGTAACGCGCGATCGATCGGTTTGCCGCAAAGTAGCCGTGGTTCTCGAGGATTCGCTGCTCGGCTTCGGTAAAGCCATCCGGGTCGGTGCGGATCTCGGCAATCCTCTCGTCCACGAGCTTTCGCCGGTAGCCTCCGTCGAGGTAGCTGGTCGCTGCTGCCTCTTCACCGTACTCGTCCCAGGGCAGAGCGGCAAGCTCGCGCTCTGTTAGCTTCTCCGCGGCACTCCCGATACCCCAGTAAGTGCCCGTGTAGTGGCCTGCACGCTTCTGAGCGAAATACATACGTTTCCGCACCGAGCTTGCCTGGTTCATCACCACCGACGTGTAACGTAGTAGCCGGCGAATCGGTGCCTTCCCGACCGAGAACTCGAACGGAGCACCGCAGTCGGAAACGAGCACGCAAGCGAAATCCTTCCAGGCCGGCTCGAGTCCCAGATTGTCATAGACGCCGCCGTCCGTGAGCTGGGTCCTCGAGAGAAGCCTCTCGCGATCTTGGCCACGGTAGTGACCGCCCTTGCGGGTATCGGCAGGCACACGCACCGACATCGGGCCGAAAATCGGCGAGAAACAGGACGACGCCGCAATGGCCCTCGCGAGCGGCCAGGACCGCGCGTCGAAATATCCGGCTTGATAGTCGCCTGCCCGCTCCCTCGTGAAGATCCAGTTCACGCCGAAGGCCAGATTGGTTGCGCAGATGACGAACGCCGGGTACTCCGGTAGCTCGCCAAGCGTCCGCCTCGAAATGCGCCGCTGGTAGCGCCTTTCGAGAGCGCGTACTCTGAGTCCCGGGAGGGCCCAGCTCCACAAGACGTTCGAAATCACCGGTAGACTTAGGAAGTCGTGGGACGTGATCTCCCGGAACGGGGACGCGACGACTTTGTCCCAATCGATTTCGTCGAGCCAGCGCGCGAAGTCGAGACGGTTACGGACGGGGCCACCGCTCGCCATAGTCGTCGCGAGAAAACCCGCCAGGATGCTGCCGCCAGAAACGCTGCTGATGAGCTCGACTCGATGAAGAAGACCGAGCTCCTTCAAACGCCTCAGGGCTCCGAGGTGAAACAGCGCGGAGCGAAAGCCACCACCCGATAGGCAGAGCGCGACGCCGGATCGGTTCGGCTTGGCTCTCGAGCTCACCTTCGATGCCTCAGATCACGACGCATTCTTCGATAACGACGTCGCCCCGTTGCTTTCCCTCGACGACTCCGAGAACATGAACCTCCTGCCAGTCCCTCAAGAGCTGCATATTCGGCTTCGCCAGGTGGCAGCGAACGAAAGTGAACTCGAAGTCCGTCTCCAGAAGCACCGGCTCGTGGACGTAGGGCTCCTCCTCGAAGACTTTGAAGGGGTCGGCCGTGTCCAGCATGCTCTTCGGCGCGACCCGACCCGTCAACACGACGAAGCGCCCCTGGTAGCGAGCGTTTGCTTCTTCCTCCGAGCTCGGAAAGAGATAGTCTCGGTGCAGCCGCGCTGCCGTACGATAGGGCAAACGACCCGCGCGCGCCTCGACCAAGGCAAGCGCTTGGAGCCCCTCCAGGTCGAAGCGCAGAAGCGCTTTACTCAGGACAGCCTGCGCATCTCGCCGATCGTCCACCGAGAGGTTCTCCCCAGCGGAGCTCGCTTGCTCTGCCTCCTCGGTTGTGAGCCAGGCGTCGATGGAAGGCGGAAACCCCGGCGCGCCACGTGGCGGAGCTTGCGTGTAGCCCTGTCGAAAGGCACGCTCCTCCGCCGGGGGCCCGTGCTGGAAGACTTCGGGACGGTCCGCATCGGGCGAGCCGCAGGCGCTCAATGCGAGAAACCCAGCGACGATTCCGCGATAGCTCATTCGGGGCGAGCCTAGCACACCGTTGACAGCCCTCGAGGCTTTTCATATAGTCTGGCGACCCGCCACTTGAGAAAGGGCCTCGGGCCCTGACGATGAACAGACGAACGCGATTCTATACGAGTCTCTGGTTGGTTCTCGGCCTCGTTACGTCTGTGAGCGCTCAGGAAGTGCCGTTCCTCACGGTCACTTCGAAGGATCGCGCGAACGTCATCGAGTGGCAGTATCCGCCGGCGCCCTTCGCGGGTTTCGTTCGCGTCATCGGCCGAATCGATCGATTTCCGAACGCGCCCGACGACGTCGACATCAACAACCTCTTCGCCGTCGACGTGCCGGGAAATCCGGGTGAGCACGGATCCCTGGGCCATCCGGGGCTCACCCCGGGAGCGACGCACTACTACACGGCCTTCGTAAACGACAGCGGAAACTTCTCCCCGGGAAGAACGGCCATCGGGATTCCAGTCGATGCGAGCGGACCGATTCAATGGAGGTTCTTTTCCGGTGCGACGGCGATGGCGCCGCCTGGGATCGGCGCTTACGTGCTCGCGCTTTCGAACGACGAGCATCTCTATTCCATGGAACGAGGCGATGTGGACGGGGGCGTGTGGCCCGTGAGCTTCAATCCCTACCCGCTGACGAACGTGGCCCAGCACCTGCCGGCCGTCGTGCCAATCGCCAATGGCGACGCTTCCAACTTCACGATCATCTCGACCCAGGACGGCTTCGTGAACGCGATCGACGTCGACCTTGGCGCCGAGACATGGGTCTCCGACCCTCTCGGCATGCTCCAGGCAGCGCCGGGAGGATGGTTCTCCTTTTATTCCGGCCTGAATTTCGATCTGGTTCTGGTGGGCACGCGTATCGCGGGACAAAGAAACTCGTTCTACGCCCTCGATGCCTTCGACGGCCATACGGTGTGGTCTTTCGATGACCCTGCTGGACCGGGCATCGGCATCATCTCAGGAGCCGCTTCCATCGACTACGACCGCTCCCGTCTCTACTTTGCGAGCCACGCGATCGCCGACGGCGCCGACTCGGTCTGGGCCCTCGACCTCGAAACGGACAACAAAGTCTGGTCGACCCCCCTCGGAGATATCTCGGGAAGCGCCGTGGTAAGAGGAGACGACATCTACGTCGGCGCTGACGACGGGCTCATCTGGGGTCTCGACATTGTCGACGGAAGCGTCAAGCTCAATTTCCCCTTCGATACCCAAGACGGCGCGACGAGAGGCTTCGTCTTCCCGGACTATGCATCGCGCCGCGTCTACGTTTCCACGCAAACCACGGTGTGGTGTCTTCGCGACGTGGAGCCGGTCGTCATCGAAGGGTGGTCGCATGCCGGGATCCCGAACCCGTCGACTCCTCTCTATCCCTCCGGAAGCCAGTTCGTGTGGGTGGGCTCGAGCAACAGCCGTCTCTATCAGCTCGACGTGACGACCGGAAATCCGTCCCAGCCCCCCGTGACGACCTCGGTCCTCCTGGGCGACGGCACCGCGGGCGTGGGAAGCCCGTCCTACGACGTCCAGAACGCCCTGATCTACCTGGGCGCCGAGGACGGAGTGATCTCCGCGGTCCGCGCTCCGTTTTGAGACAATGGGGCTAGCGCCCCATGAAAAAACTCGCACTCCTGTTCGGCCTTCTCGTCGTGGCCACGGCGGTCAAGGAGGTCTTCGACTTCTTCGAGCCGATGACCCGGGCCTACCGTTCGTATCGCGAGGAGGCCGAGGCGAACGTGCTTGGCGAAGGGAAAACCGGGAGGTTCCGCGCAATCGAGGGCGACATCATCGGTGTTAACTACCGCCTCGAGGCCGCCGACCTCGCAACGGAGACGGAGGTCCGCCTCGTGGTCGTCGAGTCCGTTCGGTTCCAGAAGGCCAGCGAGACGCTCGGTGACCGACGGGTCGCCCACACGCGACAACGAGTGCTTATGCGTTTCACGGGTGGCCGCTGGGCCCTTTCGGAGCTCGTCGAGGAACCGCTCGAGGTTACGGAGCTCGGCCTCATTGACTTCGAAGACTACTGAAGGTTTGTGCTATCCTTCAGCTCGATTCGGAATGTCGTCAAATTGCAATGTCGAAGTACTTTGCCGCTGTCCCGCAACTCAGAATCTACGAGAATCGGTGGGCATCGCGCAACGGATAGCATGATCAGTTGAGTAGATCCTACAACACGCCAACTCACGGTGCTCACGTCACGTGCCGCGCTCACGGCCGCGGCAAGAAAAAAGCAATGATGTACTCGTGGCTGACGCCGGGCGGGCACTAGCGGCAAAGTGACTCGACGGTACGTGAGCGGGGCGTGGCACTCGTGGAAGCCGCGCCCTTTTTCGTTCCCGACGTGCACAATGGCTGGACAACCTACATTTTTGGAGTCGAAGGAAGATGCAGAGCGTCCATAGTTTTCTCAGCCAAAGCTACGACTTTCCGCCCGAGGGCTTTCAGGTTCGCGAAGACGAGCTCTACTTTCACGGCATCAATGTCATGGAGCTCATCGAGACCTACAAGACTCCCCTGCGCTTCACATTTCTGCCCATCATCTCGAAAAAAATTAGTGATGCCCGACAGCTCTTTCAGAGTGCCATCGACAAGCTCGGGTACAAGGGAAGCTACACTTATTGCTACTGCACGAAGAGCTCCCACTTCAGACACGTGATGGTCGAAGCTCTCGCTGCAGGCGTTCAGCTCGAGACATCGTCGGCCCTCGACATGCCGATCATCGACACGCTCGAACGTGCGGGCCACATCTCGAAAGACATTTTGATTCTGTGCAACGGTTTCAAGGACTACGAGTACAAGCAGTACATCGCGGACATGCTGCACGACGGATTCGAGAACGTCATTCCGATTCTCGACAACAAGGACGAGCTCGGCTTCTACGAGCACGAGCTCGAAGTTCCCTGCTCGCTCGGCATCCGCATGGCGACGGAGGACTCACCCGAAGGCAGTTTTTACACGAGCCGGCTGGGCATGCGGGAGGATGAGATCATCCCGTTCTACATGGAGAGGCTCTCCAATCACCCGAGCATGAAGCTCCGCCTTCTCCACTTTTTCATACGAACGGGCATCCAGGACTCCCCCACCTTCTGGAGCGAGCTCAGACGGCTCGCGAGCCTCTACTGCCAGCTCAAACGCGTCAATCCCGATCTTCAAATGCTCGATCTCGGCGGCGGTCTCCCGTTCCGCAACTCACTCGGTTTCGAGTACGACTACCCCTACGTCATCGAAGAGATCATACGAACGATTCAGGAGGTCTGCCGCGAGTACTCGGTCGAGGAGCCGGATCTTCTGACCGAGTTCGGGAGCTATACCGTCGCCGAAAGCAGCGGAACTCTTTTCAAAGTCCTCGGTCGGAAAGAGCAGAACGACCGCGAGAAGTGGTTCATGATCGACGGAAGCGTCATCAGCATGCTTCCGGACGTCTGGGCGCTCGCGCGGAGGTTCATCCTTCTTCCTATCAACAACTGGGACGCGGGATACGAGAAAGTCATCATCGGCGGCATGACTTGCGATGCCGACGACTACTACAACGAGGACGTGCATTTCGAAGCGATCTACATGCCGGCTACGCGAAAACAGCAGTACCTAGGCTTCTTCCACACCGGCGCCTATCAGGAGGTCTTGAGCGGCGTCGGCGGACTCCACCATTGCCTCATGCCCGATCCGAAGCACGTCGTCATTTCCGTCGACAAGGAAGGTGACCGCCACTACCAGGTTCTGCACGAGGAGCAGAACAGCAAACAAGTCCTTCGCATCCTCGGTTATCGCCGAAGTCCCGACGCCCCGCCGATGCGTGCGAGCGAAGCGAAATCGGTGCAAGAGGACGACGAAGTACCCGCAGCTAAGGAAGTTGTCGAATAGACGGGAGCCGGTGCACGAGCCGGAGGGCCCGGCAGCCGCGGGAAAGCTGTGGGGGCTTCCCTTCGATACCGAGGATGCCCGCCTCGTCATTCTGCCAGTGCCCTGGGAAGTGACCGTATCCTACGCGGAAGGCACCGCCCAGGGACCCCGCGCGGTGCTCGACGCTTCGGTTCAGGTCGACCTTCACGATAGCGCACGTCCGAAGGCTTGGAAGAGAGGCATTGCGCTCGCGCCGGTCTCCCCCTTTCTCACCGAGCACGGAGAAACCACCAGGCGCAAGGCAAAGCGTCTCATCGAGAGGCTAGCGCGAGGCGGGAGCTTCGAAGAGGAGGGCTGGAGCGAGGTGAACGCTGCCTGCGAAGACATGGTGGCGACCGTCAGGGAGGAGTCTTCGAAGTACCTGGATAGTGGCAAGCTCGTCTCCGTGCTCGGAGGCGACCACAGCGTTGCGCTGGGCTTGATGCAGGCCCTCGCGGAACGCCACGATTCGTTCGGTATCCTGCACATCGACGCCCACTGTGACCTTCGCAACGCCTACGAAGGCTTCGTCCACTCTCACGCCTCCATCATGCACAACGCCATGCAGCTAAAGAGCCTGACCCGTCTCGTCCAGGTCGGAATCCGCGACTACTGCGACGAGGAGGTGGTCGCCATCCGCCGCAGCGGCGGGCGCATTCTCATGTTCGATGACCGGAGCATCGCGCGTCGGCGGTTCGCCTTGGAGAGCTGGGCAAGCATCGTGGAAGAGATCGTCTCGGAGCTGCCCGAAGACGTCTACGTGAGCTTCGACATCGATGGCCTCGACCCGGCGCTCTGTCCAAACACGGGCACTCCCGTTCCCGGCGGGCTCGGTTACGAAGAAGCCCTTTTTCTCGTAGAGCAGGTACCGTCCTCGGGTCGGAGGATTATCGGATTCGACCTTTGCGAAGTAGCCCCGGGCCCGGACCCTAGCGACGAGTGGGACGCCAATGTCGGAGCGAGAGTGCTCTATCGACTGAGCTGCGCTACCATTCCCGGCGAGGTAAAGAAGAAATGACGAACGGACCCATCGGCCAGTTCATGGAACGCCACTACCGGCATTTCAACGCCGCGGTTATCGTCGATGCCGCCAAGGCCTACCAAGGGGTTCTCGACAATGGCGGCAAGATGATGATCACCTTGGCCGGCGCCATGAGCACGGCGGAGATCGGCCGGTCTCTCGCCGAGATGATCCGATCCGACAAAGTGCACATCATTTCCTGTACTGGCGCGAACCTCGAGGAGGATATCTTCAACCTCGTCGCTCACAACCACTACAAACGCGTTCCTAACTATCGCGAGCTCGCCGCCGAGGACGAGAGGAAACTTCTGAAGGAGCACTACAATCGCGTCACCGATACCTGCATTCCCGAAGAGGAAGCGATGCGGCGGGTCGAGCAGCTGGTGACCGACCTATGGTCGAAGGCTACGAGCGAAGGCAACCGCTTCTTGCCCCACGAGTACATCTATCAGCTCATCGAGAGCGGGCGCCTTTCGGAACATTACGAGATTGATCCCAAGGACAGCTGGGTGATCGCCGCCTGCGAGAAGGGCGTTCCCCTCGTCGTACCTGGATGGGAGGATTCCACTCTGGGCAACATTTTTGCGGCTCGCTCGGTCGACGGGAAGGTCTCACCCTCGGTCATGCGATCGGGCGTCGAATATATGACCGAGCTCATCGAGTGGTACACGGAGATCACGAAGAGAAGCAGCGTCGGTTTCTTTCAAATAGGAGGAGGAATCGCCGGCGACTTTCCCATCTGTGTCGTACCGCTGCTCCACCAGGATCTCCAGCAGGAGCACATTCCCCTCTGGAGCTACTTCTGCCAGATCTCCGACTCCACGACGAGCTACGGATCCTATTCGGGAGCCGTTCCCAACGAAAAGATCACCTGGGGGAAGCTCGACGTCGACACTCCCAAGTTCATCATCGAATCGGACGCTTCGATCGTGGCACCCCTGATTTTCGGTTGGCTTCTCGGCTGGTAGGGTGCAGATGACTTTTTCAGCACCCTGCTAGGCCTCTATCCATCCTAACGTTCGCTCGACCGCCTTCTCCCACGCGCCAAAAAGTTGAACCCGCTCGGACGTCTCCATACGAGGCGACCACTTCTTGTCGAACTCCCAGTTGGCGCGTAGCTGGGCCTCCCCCTCCCAGAAGCCCACGGCGAGTCCGGCGGCATAGGCGGCGCCGAGTGCTGTCGTCTCGTTGACCTTCGGACGCACGACCGAGACACCGAGCAAGTCCGCCTGAAACTGCATGAGGAGCTCGTTGTTCACCATGCCGCCGTCCACCTTGAGCGAATCGAGCGATACCCCAGAGTCTTTGTGCATCGCGTCGAGAACCTCCTTCGTTTGGTAAGCCGTCGCCTCCAGGCTTGCGCGGGCGATGTGTCCCTTGTTGATGAAGCGAGTCAGCCCGACCATCACGCCGCGCGCGTCGCTCCGCCAGTGAGGCGCGAACAGCCCCGAGAAGGCAGGAACAAGAAACATCCCACCGTTGTCCTCGACGCTCGATGCGAGCGCCTCGACCTCGTCCGCCGAGCGAATCAACCCCAAGTTGTCTCGGAGCCATTGAACCAGGGCGCCGGCAATTGCGACCGAGCCCTCGAGCGCGAAGACGGGCGGCTCGCTTCCGAAACGATAGGCTAGCGTCGTGAGCAGACCCGAGTGGGAAGTCACGATCTCACCTCCAGTATTCATCAGCAGGAAACAACCCGTGCCATAGGTATTCTTCGCCTCCCCGGCCGCGAAGCACGCCTGACCGCAGAGCGCAGCCTGTTGGTCGCCGAGATCACCGCACATGGGCACGACGGCCCCGAAGGGACCGTCCGCGAGCGTCTCGCCATATAGCTCGGGATCCGACGAGGGACGGATCTCAGGAAGCACGCTTCTCGGAACGTCCAGGGCTTCGAGAATCTCGTCGTCCCAGTCGAGCGTCCGAAGGTTCATCATCTGGGTGCGGCTGGCGTTCGTCACATCCGTCACGTGGACGCCGCCATCGACTCCACCGGTGAGATTCCATATGAGCCAGGTGTCAACGTTTCCGAACAAGACCTCTCCCCTGGCTGCCGCCTCCCTGGCTCCATCGACGTGATCCAATACCCAACGAACTTTGGGACCGGAGAAATAGGTTGCGAGTGGCAGGCCGGTCTTCGAGCGAAATCGGTCCGGACCGCCGTCTTTCGCCAGGTCCGCGCACAGACCGTCCGTCCGCGTATCCTGCCACACGAGAGCGTTGGTCAGGGGTTGTCCGGAGCGGCGGTCCCACAAGATCGTCGTCTCCCGCTGATTGGTAATTCCTACCGCAACCACTTCGCTAGCAGTGCCAGCAACCGCCGCGAGCGCGCCTCGGATCACGTCGTCCGAACGTTCCAAAATCTCCATCGGGTCGTGCTCGACCCAGCCCGGCCGCGGATAGATTTGCCGGTGCTCGAGCTGGTGCGAGGCGACTATTTGCCCCCGGTGGTTGATGAGAAGGCACCGAGTGCTGGTCGTTCCCTGGTCCACGGCCGCCACGAGCTTCTCAGCCACACTCATCTCCCTCGTATAAATTCAGCTATTACAAGGCAGCATCAAATAAGAGAGTTTTGACGAGATACCTAAAGTGATTCCTAAGAAAATCTGTCAAAAACCATTGCAAACAAGAGATCTTTCCTGTACAGTTCGAAGTTGCGGTGGATGGACTCTTGGCAAGAGCATTCGCCGAGGTTAGATACCAACCAGGACGGGGTAGCATGGGCCGGGAAAACATCCGAAGAGTCCTCACCATCGCGCTCCTGGCCCTGCCCTTGTCCTTCGGCTGCAAAATCGAAGAGGACGTCCTTCCCACTGGCACGGTAGGCAGCGACGCGGTCTCCGGCGACGCGACCGTGGTTTTCACATCAGGAAGTACAGGATCCGGATCCGCCGTCGTCACACCGCCCATTATCGCGGATCCCCTGTCCGGAAGCACGGTCAGCGAGGCGCAGCCGGCTCTGACGGTGCTGAACTCCGCACGGCAGGGCGCCGAGCCCGCAACGTACTTGTTCCAGGTCGCGTCGGAGTCAACCTTCACCGTACTCCTGGCGCAGTCCAACCAAGTTCCAGAGGGACAGGATGGAAGGACGACGTGGGTCGTCGACCGCACACTCCCTCAAGGCACCCACTATTGGCGGGTTCGGGCCCGCACCGGCACGACTGATAGCGACTTCTCTGCAACGGCCGAATTTGCAGTTGGTACCTCCACGTCGCCGCCGGGCCCGTCACCCGCCCCACCGCCGTCCGCGGGAACGATAATCTCCGATCCGCTCATTGGCGGCACCGTCGGCGAAGTGAGCGGTGGTCAGTTTACGTCTGGCGGCTGGCAAGTCACGAGTCCGGGTAACTACATTCGTTACGAAGTTTCTCCGATGGAAAGCGGCTGGGTCGAGTTCGACGTGAGCGGACTTCGGGAGATCAATAGCTCACCCGACCAATTCATGCTCTTTGGGATGTGGGATCCGTCCGCGGGGTCCTACCGCGCGAATCCTTACCGTGTACATATTCAGAAGCTCCATCCGAATCCTCACAACCCGCCGTACCTTCGTCTGCGATGGATCACCAACGGTGAGCAACACGACGAGGGATCGAACTTCCTCGCGTGGAACCCGAACCGCACCTATCGTTTCAGGCTCGAGTGGGGCCCCTCCGGTAACGGGAATCGCGTTCGGGTTTACGTCGACGGCGGTGTCGAGATCGATGTGGGCTACAACCGCACCTATCGCCCCGACGTCCACTATCTCGAGCTCGGAATCGCCGAGAGGGGCGAGTCCGTGGTCGGCGCCAAGTACTCGAACTTTCGAGTCGGCAACTGAATGAGGATTGAAAGAATGAGAGCCTCGGGACCGAGACGACCCCCTCGGCCCGATCGCCTCCCCTGAGATCTTGTCCCCCAATGAGATCTCAGGGGAGGCCCCCCCTCCTGCAGCCCGGCCGTCGTCGTTCGGATCTTTCGAACGGCGAGAGAGCCTTTGCTCATCCCGCCGCGGGGTTAGTATACTAACTACTTGATAAGAAGGCAGATTCGCCTCGCAGGCGAAAGCTAATCCAGGCTGGGCCGCACAGGCATCGGCAGTCCTTTCGAGCGGCACCCTATGCATCTCTGCCGCGAGACCGGCCCGAGTGGGCCGTAAAAGGCCCGAGCGAGGAGCGAGGGCCAGCGAGGGAGCCGAGGAGGCGACCGAGCACTCGAATAAGATTGAGCACTAAAGATGAGTAGCGCCAGCCTCGCCAGCGACCAAGAGCAAGCCCGAGACGATCGCCAGAGCCTCGTCGTGCTCGTGGACGACGACCGTAATCTCTGTGATCTCGTCGAGCGTTTTCTTCATGAAGGCGGGGCATCGAGTTCGGGTATTCCATGACGGGGAGAGCTTTCTGGGGGCGCTCGGCGCCATGTTGCCTTGGTGCACAACTCGCGATCTCGGTCCACAATTGTCCTGTACTCACGGATTCGAGGTTCCCCATGAGCATTTTCAAACGCACTCAGCGGAAGTATGTGAAGAAGGCCTATCGCGTGAGGAATTGGCGTGAATATGAGGCGGGTCTACGCAACCGTGGGAGCCTGACCGTCTGGATCTCGCTCACCGCCGGCAAGCTTGTGAACTGGGACGCGCCCCGGCCGAGGAGGAGGAAACCGGGCCGTCAACGCAAGTACTCGAACCACGCCATCGAGACGGCTGTCACCCTGGGCATGGTGTTTCATCTGTCATCTAGGCAGAGCGAGGGATTGCTGCGATCGTTGTTCGCTCTGATGAAGCTAGACAATGATGTGCCCGATCACACCACGATTTCGAGGCGCAAGGCGAAGCTGGGTAAGGTCCCCTTCTACCAAGACAAGCAGAAGACGCCGTTGCACATCTTGATCGACAGCAGCGGTCTCGCTGTCCACGCCGGCCAGCTGCGCAGAGCACCAAAGAGCAGGGACTATCGCAAGCTCCATCTGTGTGTCGACGAGCAGACTGGCGAAGTCGTCGCCGGCGAGCTGACGAGCAAAAGAGCCCGCGATTCATCGCGGGTTGCATCGCTTGTCGCACAGATCGACAGTCCCATCTCATCGGCCAGAGCTGACTGAACCGCCCCGGGTTTTCCGGAGACTGTTTTAGTTGAGTCTCGCCATCTCTAGCGAGCCTTCCTGCGACCGATAGTAGTTCATCTCGTACTCGACGGGGGAGACATTTCCGATCGGCTCCAAGAGTCGTTGCGTGTTGTACCAATGGACCCACTCGAGGGTGGCGAACTCAACGTCTTCGAGACCACGCCAGGGCCCACGTCGACGGATCACCTCGGTCTTGTAGAGGCCGATGATGGATTCAGCCAAAGCGTTATCGTAAGAGTCGCCTCGGCTGCCGACGGACGGCTCAATACCCGCCTCGGCGAGCCGCTCGGTGTAACGGGTCGAGACGTACTGCACGCCGCGATCGCTGTGATGCACCAATGGATCTTCTGGGTTTAGTCGGCGCTCGTGCAGCGCCTGCTCCAACGCATCGAGAGCGATGCCGGCAGTCAACGATGTCGTCGCTCGCCAACCGACGATGAGTCGAGCGAAGACGTCGATGACGAAGGCGACATACACGAAGCCGCGCCACGTGGCAATGTAGGTCAGGTCCGAGACCCAGAGCTCGTTCGGGCGTGTGGCGTTGAAGTCGCGCTCCACGAGGTCCATCGGGCGAGCGCCGCTCGAATCCGGCTTCGTCGTCTTGAATCGACGTTCACGGACCGCGCCCTGGAGACCCATTTCACGCATCAGACGGGCCACCGTGCATCGAGCCACGTCGCGGCCCTCACGGCACAGCTGACGCCAGACCTTGCGCACGCCATACACGTCAAAGTTCTCTTGCCGTACACGACGAATCTCGCCGCGGAGTTGGACGTCGCGCTTCGCTCTCGCTGGCTGGCGGCTTGGGTCCTTCTCTCTCGCTTTCTGCTCGTAATAGGTCGACGGGGCGATCGGAAGCATCCGGCAGATCGGCTCGACCCCGTAATTTTCACGGTTCGCGTCCACGAACAACACATTCACCTCGGTCGGCGGTCGAGCTCCGCCTGGGCGAAAAACGCCGACGCCTTGCGAAGGATCTCGTTCGCCCGCTTTAGCTCACGGTTCTCTCGCTCAAGCTCCTTCAGCCGCTGACGCTCGTCCGTCGTCAGTCCCGCTCGTTTCCCAGCATCACGCTCTGCTCGCCGCACCCACGTGCGTAGCGTTTCCCGCGTACAGTCAATCTTCGACGCAATCGATGAGATCGCTGACCACTGAGATTCGTGCTGAGCCTGCTGGTCGAAAACCATCCGCACTGCGCGCTCTTTTACCTCCGGTGAATACCTGCTTCGTCTTGTCATGACTCCATCCTCTCAAGAGTTGGAGTCTCCGGGAAACCCGGGGCGGTTCAGACACCGCATACGACGCCAGCGGCGTCTATGAGGCGATCGAGAATCACAGCGCTCATCGCTCGCCGAGGGTGCTGATACCGCCGCGCAAGGGCGCCCAGCTCGCATCGGGGCCGGCGAGCAGCCGACAGCGCAATCGCAACATTGCAGCACAAGCTCGGCTCGGCAAACGAAAGTGGCACACAGAATCGGGCTACAGCAAACGGAGCAAAGTCGAGACAACGTTCCATCGCTACAAGGCTATCGTGGGCTCAGCGATGCGAGCGAGAGGGTTGGCGGCACAGAGAGTCGAGGCAAGGATCGGGTGCAAGATTCTGAACACCATGACGGCGCTCGGGATGCCTGATAGCGAGATGATCGGATGATGGGAGTCGGGGCCAAGCGAGCTATCGGCCTCTATCGGAGTTCTGCACCAAGGCAACAAAACGTCAGTGTTTTTGCCGTCGACAACCATGCGGAGCGCCCATCCCATAGTTAAAGCAGCACTTGAGGAGATCCCAGTTAACTGATTTCTCGTCACTCGCATTTAGGGAAATTTCTTACACTTTAGATCTATTTGTTTATTTTCTGTCTGAGAATCCGGCCTCGTCACCCCAGTGCTGCTAAATAACTCACACTCAGTACGTTCGCGTCACGAGCCCCAACATTTAGTATGGTCACTGGACAGACGACGCAAAATCTAGTATTTTTTCCTTGACAGCATAAGTTCGGTCCGCTTATAAAATCAAATCAAAGGCTAAGGTAACCAAACAACGGTCTTGTTCCAAAGTCAGTCTTGAGTTGACAGTGAGCGCCTTCCCCCTTCGGGGGGTCAAGGCTACGGTGGGAGTTTCTGAAGCGGGTTCGCTTGGGATGGCCAAAGGACCCCGATCGGATTGGTATTCTCCCGACGCGGAGGCGAAAATGGCGACGACGAAAAAGAACATATCGCTCGTGGTGGATTCAGAGGCAGACGCACCCTCCCTCGCCGCCCGTGAGCCCAAAGGACTCCGCTTCGAACGCTTTTTCACCCAAGAAGGCGTCTCGCCCTACGAAGCCGTCGAGTGGGATATCCGCGACGCGGTGATCAAGGGTGAGAACGGCGAGACGGTCTTCGAGCAGAAGAACGTCGAGGTTCCGAAGGGGTGGTCGCAGATGGCCACCAATATCGTGACTTCGAAGTACTTTCACGGCTCGCTCGACACGGGAGAGCGTGAGTACAGTGCGCGCCAGCTCGTCGGGCGCGTCGCCGACACCATCACTCGTTGGGGCTCGCAGGACCGCTACTTCGATGCCGATGCGGACGCGGAAACTTTCCGCGACGAGCTCGCGTTCCTGCTCCTGAACCAATACGCTTCGTTCAACTCGCCCGTCTGGTTCAATTGCGGCATCGAGGTGAAACCTCAGTGCTCCGCCTGTTTCATCAACTCCGTCGACGACACGATGGGGTCGATTCTCAACCTCGCGAAGACAGAAGGGATGTTGTTCAAGTGGGGCTCGGGCACGGGCTCAAACCTTTCCACGATCCGGAGCTCCAAGGAGAGACTATCCGGTGGCGGGATCGCGAGCGGGCCGGTGTCCTTCATGAAAGGCTACGACGCCTTCGCCGGGGTGATTCGAAGCGGCGGCAAGACGAGGCGCGCCGCGAAGATGGTCATTTTAAACGTCGACCATCCCGATATCATCGAGTTCATCGACTGCAAGCTGAAGGAAGAAAAGAAGGCTTGGACTCTTATCGACGCGGGCTACGACGGCTCCTTCAACGGAGAAGCCTACGCCTCCATCTTCTACCAGAACGCCAATCACAGCGTTCGAGTCACGGATGAATTCATGAAGGCCGTCGCCGAAGACAAAGAGTGGGTAACCCCCTCGATCACGACGGGCGACGCATTGGGACGTTATCGAGCCCGGGAAGTACTCCGCAAGATCGCCGAGTCAACACACGTCTGCGGAGATCCCGGCATGCAGTTCGATACCACCATCAATCGATGGCACACTTCGAAGAGCACCGCACGCATCAACGCGTCCAACCCGTGCTCGGAGTACATGTACTTGGACGACAGCGCCTGCAACTTGGCGTCCTTCAACCTGATGAAGTTCCTCAAGCCCGACGGCCAGTTTGACGTAGGCGCATTCCGGCGTGCGGTCGAGGTAGTCATCACCGCGATGGAGATCATCGTCGGCAACGCGAGCTACCCCTCCGAGAAGATTGGGCAGAATTCCCACGCCTATAGACCTCTCGGGATCGGCTATGCAAACCTGGGCGCGCTTCTCATGTACCAGGGGATTCCCTACGATAGCGACCGGGGGCGCGACACTGCTGCCGCCATCACGGCCGTCATGACGGGTCAGGCCTACGAACAATCCGCCCGTATCGCGGCCTTTGCGGGGCCCTTTGAAGGCTACGAGCGGAATCGAGAACCCATGCTGGACGTCATGCGGATGCATCGGGATTCGACGGACGACATCGACCCGGCTCGCGTCGAACCGAAGCTGTACCAGGCCGCCAGGCAGGTCTGGAAAGCGGCGGTCGAGCTCGGCGAAGAGTTCGGCTATCGAAACGGTCAGGCCTCCGTCCTGGCGCCGACGGGCACGATCGGCCTGATGATGGATTGCGACACCACGGGCGTCGAGCCGGACCTGGCTCTCGTCAAATACAAGAAGCTCGTCGGTGGAGGCCTCATGAAGATCGTCAACCAGACGGTCCCGCACGCCCTGGAGCGGTTAGGCTACGAGGCGGAGGAGGTCTCCGCAATCCTGGACTACGTGCACGAGAAGGGCTACATCGATGGTGCTCCCTATCTGCGCGAAGAGCATCTGCCGGTTTTCGATTGCGCCGTGCAACCGCCCGGAGGAAACCGTGCAATCCATTACATGGGGCACGTGAAAATGATGGCTGCCGTTCAGCCCTTTCTCTCCGGTGCCATCTCGAAGACGGTCAATATGCCGAAGGAGACGACCGTCGACGAGATCATGGAAACCTATAACGAATCCTGGAAGCTGGGTCTCAAATCCATTGCGATCTATCGGGATGGATCGAAGCGAACCCAACCGTTGAATACCACCTCAGGCGCAAAGGCGACCGCAGCGCTCGATGCTGGACGCCCCGTCCAGCACAAGCTTCCGGTCGAGCGTCAGGCCTTGACGCACAAGTTCAACATCGCCGGGCACGAGGGTTACATCACGGTCGGCATGTACGAGGATGGGAGCCCGGGCGAGCTGTTCATCAATATGTCGAAGGAGGGCTCCGCGGTCTCAGGTCTCATGGATGCCTTCGCCCGAGCGATTTCCTACGCCCTACAATACGGCGTGCCTCTCGAGGTGCTGGTCGACAAATTCGCCCACACGCGTTTCGAGCCCTCGGGTTTCACCGGCAACGATCAAATTCCCTACGCCAAATCGATTACCGACTACATCTTCCGCTGGATGGCCCTCAAGTTCCTCTCGGCCGACCAGCGAGCGCTGGCCGGATTGTTGGAGGATTCAGAATCGACGCTGGCCGTCCAGGCCGCCTCGACTCCCGCGACCGACACGGGTTCGGAGACGCCGACACCCGTAGGCGCGGAGGAGCGGAAAGCGAGCGACGACATGCCTCGGATGTTCGAGGATGCGCCGCCGTGCTCGACCTGCGGCTCCATCATGGTGCGCAACGGTAGCTGCTACAAGTGCTTGAACTGCGGTAGCACCAGCGGTTGCTCCTGAGCCCTCGTCCGGGCAGGGGAAATCCCCTCAGTTGTTTTCTCGAAGAAATGTGATCTAGGACACGTACGGGCACCTCCTGCTTGAGTGAGAGTGTCGTGCCCGCCCCCCTCCGGGCCGACGCCGCTTCCGAGCGACGTCATCAGCATATAATGATGGACTCATTCTCGCGCCGATTGGCCGCGCCGCGCCGCAACCGGAGGCTCCACCATGTTTCCCCAGCTCCGCCCTGATACCCCTCGGGCAGTCCGAAAAGTCCCGAGCACCTGCTTCCTGTTCATCTCGTTGCTCTTCAGTACGACGGTTTCGAGCCAACCCGGACCTCGTATTCTCCACGCCGGACTGAACTGCATCCTCGCCGGCGAGAACGTTATTCTCGAGGCTCTCGTCGAGCCTCCGGACGAGCTCATTACGATCAAGGCCTACCTCCGCGCCGATATCTACGCGCTCTTCTACTACGTCGAGATGACGCAGGTAGGCGACGTCTATCAGGCGGTTTTGCCAAAGCCAAGCCCCCAAATCTCTGGCGTCATCTATTACCTCGAGGTCGTCGATTCGGCCTTCAACTCGGCCCGAACCGCGGAGTTCCACCCCGAAGTCGTCGTCGACCAATCGAGCTGCCGCGAGACCAACAAAACGCCGCCCGCGTACTTCGAAGGCCCCGCCAATATCACCGTCGGTGCCACCGGTGAGGGAGCCAGTTTTCCTCCAGGCTTCTTGACGGAAGGCATCGTCGGTACCATTGCCGCGACCGGCAGAGTCGTTGCAACCGGGGGCGCCGGCGCCGGAACGGCCCTTGCCGTCGCGGCCGCCGGGGGCGGGGCGGTGGGCGTCGGGCTCCTCGTCACAGGGGGCGACGGCAGCACGACGACGACCTCGGTTGGTTCTCCTGGCGGTGGAACGAGCCCCGTTACGACCTCCGCCCCGGCGACGACCACGAGCCCAGCCGGGTCGATCGTGATGGCATGCTTCGATACGAACCCGGATCCGCCGACAATTCCAGTTGGAGGAACGGTACGATTCGATGCCTCCTGCACGCAGCCGGACCGCGCCGGGATCGCGACCTACGCCTGGAACTTCAACGACGGTCGAGGGAACCGTGAGGGGCGCGTCGTCTCACGCCTCTATAACAACGAGGGAGTCTTCCCGGCCGACCTGACGGTCGCCTCCCTCGATGGAGGCACCGACCGCATTTCGCGCGAGGTTCGGGTCGAAGGCACCCAACCGCCCCCCGGAGGTGGGGGGCCGGGACCGCCGACGACTGCGGACGTGGAAGTCCTCATGAGCGGTCCCGCTAACACGCCAGTCAACGGAACGGCCACCTACGTCATCACCGTACGCAACAACGGGCCTCTCACAGCCAACTCAGTGAGCTTCAACCATTCGCTGTCGGGGGGTATCATCCTCCCTACGTACACCGGATTAGTCAGCGGTGGGTTCTCTACTTGTACTTTCACACCGCCCAACGCGAGTTGCTCGAATGCGACACTCGGTCCCGGCGCCTTCTTCCAGATCACCGTGAGTATTCAAGTCAATGCAGCAGTGACGAGCTCGGCGAACGCCTCGAGCGCAAGTCCGCCGGACACCGTCAGCAACAACTCCCGCACCATAAACACCTCCGTCCCTCTCCGAGCAGGCTCCGAAAGCGCGGCACGCATCCAGACTCGCTTTACCAGCCAGCTGGACGTTCCTCCCGGTGACGGCAGCGCAGGCGGACGCGTCACGATCAATGGTGAGCGTACCGACATCACGGATAGCTCGGGCCCGACGACCCACGACGTCCTTGGACGCTCGGATGACAACGCCATCGAAGGGATATTCGTGAGGAACCTCGCCGAAGGCCGGTGGCGGTTTGTCTCCTCCCGAGCGCCCTACTTCGAGCTCGGAAGCTTCGCGATCGATGAAGGACAGGTCGTAGCCCACACTCCCGACGAGCTCGTGTTCCGAATCGGACCAGACGCTCGTCGGGTTCGGTTCCGCTTCCGACTAAAGCGCTAGCCTGGCGATAGATACTGCGTCTCGATGACGAGAGCCTACGAGTTCACCGAACGGCTATTCGCGCCCCGCGAGCCGCACTTCGGTCGGCCAGAACGCCGAGAGCCAACTCATCGGTGACGTCTTCCACGACCACTCGGCGTATCTCGTTTCTGAGGGGCTCGTCGGAGACGACGCCGATACGGAGGTAGTTGCCGGTGAGGCCCGTCCAGACGCCGGACGGATCTTGCTGTTCGAAGAGGACCTCCACTTCGCGTCCGAGAAACCGGCCCGCAAACTTCCGTCGTTTCGTCGCCGACAACTCTCGCAGCCCGCGGCTTCTCTCCTTGATGGCCTGAGGGCTCACGTGCTGCTCGTGTCGGACCGCCTTGGTCCCATAGCGCTTCGAGTAGCTGAACACGTGAAAGTAGGCGAGAGGCAGGGCCTCGAGGAATCGATATGTTCTTTCGAAGGAGGCATCGGTCTCGCCAGGAAACCCGACGATGACATCGGTGCCGAGTCCGGCCTCGGGGACTTCACGCAGGACGAGCTCTACGAAGTTCCGGTATTCCTCGGGAGTGTAGCGCCGGTTCATCGCCTCGAGCACCAGGCGATCGGCGCTCTGGATGGGAATATGGAAGTAGTCACAGAGCTTCGACGAGCTTGCCATCTGATTGACAAGCTGTCGCTCTATCGTCGTAGGCTCGATCGAAGTGATTCGAATGCGGTCGAGCCCCTGAATCTCCTCGAGGCTTTGAACCATCGCCGCGAAGGTCGTGCCCTCGTGCTCGTAGCGGCCGATATTGACGCCGGTCAGGACCAGTTCCCGATAGCCCGAAGCGACGAGCTCCCGTGCTTCCCGGATCAGATCGCCGAGCTTCCGGCTCCGCTCTCGTCCACGCGTGAACGGAATGATGCAGAAGGAGCAAAAAAAGTCGCAGCCGTCTTGGACTTTCAGATTCGCCCGAGTCGTCGAGTAGACGCCGGTACCAGGAACTTCGAAATCGGAGTCGTCGATCAGGTTCGAGTGGAGGACGACCGGATCCGAAAGCTTCCGCGGCGTGCCGATGAAGCCGGGAAACTTGTCCTTATACTCTGTGCCCACGATCATGTCGATGCCGGGGATGTCACGAAGGGCTTCGAGGCCGACCTGAGCGTAGCATCCCGTCACGACCACAAAGGCTTCGGACTGACGCCTCAGGGCCTGGCGGATAGCATTTCGGCAGCTCGCCTCGCCGCGCTCCGTCACGGAGCACGTATTGATGACGACGAGGTCGGCCGGAGCCCCCCACTCCACAATCGAGTAGCCCTTCCCCTGGAAGGTGCCGGCGAGGCTGGCCAATTCCGTCTGGTTCAGACGACAACCGAGTGAGTAGAACGAAGCCGAGGGCACTCTATCTCCTTGAGGAGGCGAGTATAACTCAAAGCGCTAAAGTTTCTACCGTTGTGGCCGATTTTGACAAGTGGGGTCATGAGAGTTCTCATCGCCGAAGACGACATAACGTCACGCCGCCTGCTCGAAGTCTCGCTTTCCCGCTCGGGTTACGAGGTGTTAGCCGTCGCCGATGGCGACGAGGCGTGGCAAATGCTCCAAGGGGACGACCCGCCGAGGCTCGTCATCCTGGATTGGATGATGCCCGGCAAGGACGGAATCGACATCTGTCGCCGCCTCCGGAGCCAACCGCGTGAGAGCTATATCTACGTCATACTCGTTACAACGAAGACGAAGGCCGAGGACATCGTCGCGGGCCTCGAGGCAGGTGCTGACGACTACCTGACCAAGCCCTACGACCCTCATGAGCTCCGCTGTCGCGTAAAAAACGGCGAGCGGATCCTGGGGCTGGAGTCAGCCCTCGCCAAGAAGATTCGAGAGCTCCAGGAGGCCTCGTCGCACGTCAAGCAGCTCCAGGGACTCCTTCCGATCTGCATGTACTGCAAGAAGATTCGCGATGACTCGGATACCTGGCACAAGCTCGAGACCTACATCGAGCACAACTCCGACGCGCTGTTCAGCCATTCTCTGTGCGAGGAGTGCCGCCACGAGCACTTTCCTAAAGTCGCGTCGGAGCCCGTAGGGCGCTAGAGAGTGCTCCCGCAGCGCTTCGCCCCACCCGCCATGAGCGTTCGTATCGCTTGCTGATCGGCGCTCGACGGCAGGCCCCAGAAGCGCTCGTAATGGAAGTGCTCCCGAACACTTCGCGTTCGGAGCCTATCGTCGACGACGTCGAGTTGTTCGCTCGCAACGAAGGTGGGATGGGGATGGCCGCAGGCTTGGGTCAGCCACAGGATCTCTTTTCGCAACGTGACGATGTAGTTGGCGAGTCGCGCCGCCTTGGAGGTCACATCCAATCCTTGCATGAGCCAGGCCGACTGGGTGGCCACACCCGTCGGGCAATGACCGGTATGGCAACGCTGTGCCTGGATGCAGCCCACCGCGAGCATCGCCTCTCGAGCCACGTTGACCATGTCACAACCGAGGGCGAAGGCGAAGAGAGCCCGTTCGGGAAATCCAAGTCGACCAGAGCCGATGAATACGACCTTGTCGTGCAGCCCTTTTCGGGCAAAAATCGGATAGACCTGACTGATTGCGACTTTAAACGGCAGAGCCACGTGATCGGTGAAGACGAGCGGTCCGGCCCCGGTACCTCCTTCCCCACCATCGATCGTGACGAAGTCCACTCCGCGTCCCGTCTCCGCCGTCAGCTTCGCGAGGCGATGCCAGAAACCCAGGTCTCCCACGGCGGACTTGATGCCTACCGGAAGTCCCGTCGCCTGGGCGATCCGCTCCACGAAATCCAAAAGACCGTCTTCGTCTGCGAAGGCGGTGTGCCCCGAAGGGCTGATGCAATCCCGCCCCTGAGGCACGCCACGGATCCGAGCGATCTCAGCCGATACCTTCGCGGCGGGTAACACACCACCCAGACCGGGCTTCGCTCCCTGGCTCAATTTGATCTCGATGGCTCGGACGGCACTCGACTCCACGGTCTCCACTAGTCGGGAAAGGCTGAAGCCTCCATCCGACTCGCGGCAACCGAAGTAGCCCGATCCAATCTGCCAGACGAGCTCGCCCCCGCGCCGATGGTAGGGAGAAACGCCTCCTTCACCCGTGTTCTGAAGACAGCCACCGAGCGCAACGCCCTCGTTCATGGCCGCGACGGCGCGACCGCTCAACGAGCCAAAGCTCATGCCGGATACATTCACGACGGAACCTGGACGAAACGCCTTCGGTCGTCCACGGTACCCACCAACGATTTTCGCTGCCGGGATCGGGTAGGACTCGTCCTGCTCCACGGGGCTTTGATGCGGGAAGGCGGAGTGACGGATGATCAAGTAGTTCGGCGTCGTCTCCAGATCGTTGTCGGTTCCGAAGCCGAAATAGTTGTTCTGTTTTTTCGCAGAGGCGTAGACCCAACTCCTCTCGTCACGGCTGAAGGGCTTTTCCTCGTTGTTGCTGGTCACGATGTACTGGCGCAGCTCGGGGCCCACGGCCTCGAACCAGTAGCGGAAATGGCCGATGATGGGAAAATTCCTCAGGATGGCATGCTCGCGCTGCAGAAGGTCGTAGACGACCGTCGCCAGCAAGAGGAGAGAGATTAACAATATCCACATCGGGTTCCCCTTCTCAGCTTCAATTCTATATGCTCTGGCTAAATCTGAACTGGAGGAGCTTTTCCATGCTGGCGAATCGAGCCGCACCTCTCGCTCTCCTGTGTCTCGTTGCCGCCGCGGAGGGCACGGCACAGACTCGGAGCTCCCGGATCCGTCACGAGCGTGAGTGGCGCGTCAAAGCGGAAAAGATGGATCGTCACCTGCTTCCCACAATGCGGAAGCACGGAATCGACATGTGGGTTCTGATGAGCCGTGAGAACCATCCAGATCCGATCCTCGATCTGTTCGGCGGATTCGGCGTATCGGGCTGGTACGGTCATCGAAACGCCTACATCTTTTTCGACCCCAGTGAGGGGCAGAGCCTCGAGTCGACAGTCATCGGCGCGCACCTCAGCGAGCACCTCAAACGTTTCTACTCGGCTATCGTACCCTACGGCGAAGAGGGGCTGGAGCCTTACCTGGAGCGACACGTCCGCGAGCGCGACCCGGCCGTCATCGCCGTCAACAAATCCCGCACTATCTCCATGGCCGACGGTCTCACCGCTTCCCTCGAGGGTTACCTGTTGGAAGCCATCGGCGAGACCTACGCGAAACGGCTCGTCTCGTCCGAGCCCATGGTCATCGATTTCGTCAGCCGTCGTACTGACGGCGAGATCGAGATCGAACGCGAGGCGAGCTGGAAGACCTACCACCTTCTCCGGCGCGCTTTCTCGAACGAGGTGGTAACCCCGGGAGAAACGAGCTTGATGGACGTCTATTGGTGGATCGTGGACGAGTGGAAGGCCCAAGATCTCGAGCTCAATTTCCCTCCCGGACTGGACATCCAGCGCCGCGGAGAAGAAGCTCCACTGGCTGACGCCGAGGACCCCGTCATCCAGCCGGGGGATCTGCTCCACGTCGATTTTGGCGTGAAGCTGATGGGCCTCGTCACCGACCAACAGAAAATGGGCTATGTGATGCTCCCGGGCGAAACCCAGGCACCCGCGGGCATGACAGAGGCCTTTCTTCGTTCCGTTCGGCTGGGGGAGATCATCGAGGAAGAGCTCCAGCCCGGGGTGTTCGGCTACGTCGTGAAGGAGCGCGCGGAGAAGCGAGGCATTGGTGAAGGCATCCGAAACTCGGTCTACCCGCACTCACAAGGCAACTGGGTCCACGGTGCGGGCGCGTGGGTGAGCTTCGACTGGCCGGAGCGCTACGGCCAGCATCCTCGCGAGCCCGTGCGAAGCCGCGAGATCTGGTCCATCGAGTACTCCGTCTCCATGAATCTTCCTAAATGGGACGGCCAGGCCATCTCCATGCTGCGAGAGGAAGACGCCTGGGTGGATGACTATGGCCAAGTCCACTACTTCGCCGGACCCCAGGAATCGCTGTGGTTGATACGAACCGAGCCGAGGAATTGAATCTTTGCGTTGAAGGCGTCCCGCGGCAAAGAGCGGAACTAGTGGACTCCAACGCCGACGCGCCAGACGCGGAGTCGCGAAACTAGCCTCCGCGGTTCGGAGCCCCGCTCAGTTACTTCTTTTTGGCCGCCTTCTTGGGAGGTTTGGAGGCGCTGGTCAGCACCGCGAGCACGTCGAGAGCCGAGATAATCCCCACCACTTTGCCCTTCTTCTCGACAATGACGCGATGAACGTGTTTCCTGCGCATGACCTGAGCCAGGTTCTTGACCGAAGTGGACTCCTTCACCGAATGCACGACGGGTGTCATCACGTCCGCGACCTTTGCCGTATTGACGTCCTCGATTTGAAATTCCCGGGGTAAGTAGCGACCCTCGATGCGGGCCGTGCCGTAGAAATCGGATTCCACCACCAGATCGTCGTCGCGGCTGACAGTGTAGCGAATCAGGTCGGACTGGGATACGACGCCTCTGAGCGTCCCATCTTCCGTCGTGACCGGAGCTCCCGTGATCCCGTGCTCGAGGAACACCTTCGACAGATCGCGCAAATCCATATCGGCGAAAACGCAGAGAACGTTCCGGCTCATGATGTCTTCCGCAAGCCAACCCATGACGCTACTCCTTCTCCTTCGGAACACTAGTGTATATCAACCGCCGCGCGACGTCGGGTTTCACTCTGTGGGATTCCGTCTGCTGTAGTCAGCCGAGTCGATGGATGGAATGCGTCTTGATGATGAGCTGCACGGTTTGCCCCGCCGACAGCCCGAGCTGACGGACGGCAACGTGGGTCAATCGGACGTAGATTGGATCCGGGGTGAGGACGCGGACCATGGCTGTGCCCTGACGCTCCTCCACCGCCTCGATGTTTCCCTCGATCACGTTTCGGGCGGACAGGCCTTCGGGAGCTCTCGTGGCGAGAAGAATGTCCTCGGCGAATACGCCGAGAAGAACCCTCTCTTCTGCCTTCGCGGCCCGGTAGGGTATAAAGAGGTGCAGCCCGCGCTCGGTCTCTGCTTCCGTCAATCCCTCTTCGGGCTCGTGCCCGACGACTTTGGCGTCGAGGACGTTCTCGAATCGGCCCCGGAAATAGTCGCCACCCGATCCGGGCCGTGAAAGCACTCCCCTCGGAGTTCCCCTTTCGACTACCGATCCTGACGACAGTACAACGACCTCGTCGCAGAGAGTCAAGACATCGAAAACGTCGTGGCTCACGACGAGGGACGGAATGCTGTAGAGCTCGCGAACACGAGAGAGGTATGGGAGGACCCTCTCTTTGAGCCCCACGTCCAGAGCCGCCAAGGGCTCGTCGAGCAGCAGCAGTCGCGGCTCGGTTACGAGCGCGCGTGCGAGAGCCACCCTCTGCCGCTCTCCGCCCGACAAGCTGTCCGGCCGCCGGCCGAGGAGGTGAGCGATCTCGAGAGCATCGGCGACTGAGGCCATCGTGATGCCTTCGGCAAGCCTTCGATCCCCGTAGCCGATGTTCGCGGCGACGCTCAGATGCGGGAACAAAAGGGCATCCTGCGGCACGTAGCCGACCCGGCGGCGCTCCGGCGGAAGAAAGACCCCGGCGGAGGAGGAATAGAGGATTGCCCCGTCGATGGTGATCTCTCCCCGCGCCGGACGCCTGAGACCCGCAATCGTCTCGAGAAGGGTTGTCTTTCCGACGCCGGAGGGCCCGAACAGAGCAGTCACTGACTCCTCCAGGTCGAGGCGCAGGTCGAGCTCGAAGTGCGACAACGGGAGGCGAACGTCAAGATGAATCACGTGTTCCCGCGAGCTCGAGCGCCCCGGCCGCGCTCGAGCCACTCGGAGAGCCATATGGCGCCGAAGGCGAGTACTACGGTGACGGCCGCTAGCCCGTAAGCTTCGGGATCGCGCCCTAGCTGAACGAGCTGGAAGATGGCGAGCGAGAGGGTTTGCGTCTCGCCCGGGATGTTGCCAGCCACCATGATGGTCGCGCCGAACTCGCCTAGCGCGCGCGTGAAGCCAAGGATGATTCCAGCGAGCAGCCCGCGGGAGGCCAGCGGCAGGCTCACGGTGAAGAAGACATAGAACGGACCACGCCCTAACGTTCGAGCGAGCGATTCGAGGCGTGGGTCGATCTGCTCGAACGAAGCTCGAACGGTGCGGACGAGCAGCGGAAAGGCGACGACCGCGCAGGCAATGACGACCGCTCGCCACGTGAAGGCCACGCTGACCCCGAGACGCTCGAACAGGAAGCGGCCGATCGGTCGGTTGCGTCCGAACAGCTCGAGAAGAACCAACCCGACCACGGTCGGCGGAAGGACCAGTGGCAGGGACGCCATCGTCTCGACGAGGCTCCTCGCTCTGGAGTGCGTGCGGGCCAGCCAGAACCCCAGGGCGATCCCGAAAGGGATACTGAGGACGACGCCGGCTAGAGCCACCTGGACGGTGAAGCGTACCAGCCAAACGAGGTCGAAAGTCACGGCTATCCAGCGAGGGAAACGAACCCGAAGCTCTCGAATACGGCCAGCGCGTCTTTCGACAGGAGGAACTCGAACAAGGCCCGGGACGGCTCGCTCCCGCGGCCCGCCACGATCGCCAAGGGGTACACGATGCGAGGTCCGTCGTCCGGGGCCACGGCGTAGGCGATGCGTACACGCGGCTCGATCGCCGCGTCGCTGCGATAGACGATGCCAGCCTCTACGTTTCCGCTTGCGACCGCGGCGAGCGCGCCCCTGACGTCTAGTGTAGGGACGATCTTGCCGCGGAGCGCGTTCCAAAGGTCTCGCGACTCAAGGTACCGACGAGTGTAGACACCGGCTGGTACGGTCTCCGGATCCGCCAGCGCGACGCGGCCCACACCCGGAAGGTCTTCTGGAGTTACCACTCGACGCGGAGCCTCCTTGGGCTCTACGATGACGAGCTGGTTCGACAACACGTCACGAACGGAGCCCCCCTCGATCGCGGCCTCGCGAGCGAGACGACCCATCTGAAGATCGTCGGCGGAGAAGAAGAGGTCGGACGGCGCGCCGGCGAGGATCTGACGTGCAAGATCGCTCGAGCTTCCGAACTGACTCACTACGCGAATGGAGGGGTGATCGCGCTCGAAGAGCGACAGCGCTTCGGAAAGCGCATCGGTGAGGCTCGAGGCCGCGAAGATTCTGAGATCCGCGGGTTGAACCTCGGCCGAACTACAGGCCATGACGAATAGGAACGCGGTCATCGCCAAGACGACCTGTGCCGCGACACTAGTGTCTCGTCTCGGAAGTGAGGTTCGCATCGAGAGCGTCGAGGCGCCCGGATCGCAAGGCGCGTCGAGGGCGAAATACCGGGCGTATTCAACCGAGGCGCAACGCAGCGAGGCGGGATGCATCGGCGCTCGAATGCAACATGACTTCCGGGACGGGACACTAGCCAACGGCGCGCTCCTCTCCCATACGTTGCACCGCGTATCCAGGCAGATCGGAGAACAGCTTCTTGGCGACGGCGCTTCTGAGCACCTTTCGTAGCGCGGTGAGCGCAGCATCTCGCCTCAGCCCCTCCGCATAGCAGAGCTCGTAGTCCTCTTCTTGAACGCTAATGAATTGAAGCCCCGCATCCTCGGCGGCCAGCCGGATGGCGACTCCAGCCTCGGCCCAACCAGATCGGATCGCTTGGGCGACGCCGCGGTGGTCTCGTGCGAGGTGGCGAAACCGGGGTCGGGCGGCGACGCCCGAGAGCAGACGGTCGAGGCAACGCCTAGCGCCCGAGCCCTCCTCACGGGCGACCCAGCGAATCCGAGAGCGAACCACGGTGGAGATGGAGTCGTGCGATCTTCGGGTCCCGCTCAGGGCCAGACCTTCCTGCCACCGTGCCATGTGGAGCATCCGAAACCCCGGACCGAGTCGCTCGGAGACCATGGCCGCGTTGGCGTCCGTTTCACCGTCGTCCGACCAATGTACGCCGGCCGCGTGGACGACGCCGCGCTCCAGGAGCGCGAGGGCCTCGCGGCTGGACCGGATGAGCGGAATCAGCCGCATACCCGCATTTCGCGAGAGCTCGGAGGCGAGCAGCCCGACAGCCGGATCGCAACCCGCGATCACGATCGTGCGGTTCGGATCCATCCACGGACGGCGGCGTAACTTCTCGCCATCATAGGTGCCGTCGTGCGGCAACACACCGTCCGACGTGGGCTCCACCGGAAAAAGCAGGCGGCGACGTCCCAGTTGAGCCTCCCAGAAACGGCCGGCTGAAGTTTGCCGGGGGAGAGCCCAGGTGGCCTCTGCCGGGTCCCCACGTGGGCTCGAGAGAGCGAAGAGCTCTTCCACCGTGCATTCGAGAGCGGCTGAAAGCCGGAGCGCCGTCTCTGTCGACGGAACGAGCCGTCCGATCTCGATCGCGCTGATTTCTGGCCGCGAAACGCCGCTCCGCTCAGCGAGCGCCTGCTGAGACCATCCGCGTTCCCGGCGCGCAAGGCGAATCGAGGTGTCAAATGACATGATCTTATCGGAATGATATTATCATATCAACTCCAAGTTCAAGAACTTCGCCGGATGCGGCTCGGGCCTCTCCGGCATCACCATTTCGATCACCAGGACTTTGCCCGAGGGGTCCATCACTCCCGCGATATTCCCGAGGATCTTCCTGCAGTACTCGTCGTTCCAGTGTCCACCACCTATGTCGATGATCTTTCTGAACGGTGTGAAGTCGTAAGCTTCGACCACCTCACCCGTCACAATCGAGCGCTCGAAGACTGTGGTATCGTCACGCCGTGCTGACCCGAGGCGTCGTCGCCCTCGTAGTCATTCTTCAATTTCGCCTTGACTACGACCTGCTGCGCGTCGAGGACGCACGCGGGGATGCCGCGCCCCTGGTCGCGGCGCTTTCGAACTCCAGTCCACTCGTTCAAAGGCAGGCCATCCGCGCCCTCGGGCGGTTCGAGCGCTCCGAGCTCGACGTTCACGTTCTTCCCTTCGCATCCAGTGGCGACCTCGAGGGATCCGAGACGGAGACTGATCGAGCTCATCGGCAAGCACGGCGGTGCGCGCGGGTTTGACGAGCTCAAACCACTTGCGAGCGACTTCGATCCAGCCATCGCCGAGCTCGCCGCCTCCATCGTCTCCTTGGAGGCCACAACGCTAGGCTTCGCGCCGGAAGCCCTTCCCCCAGAGGACTATGTTCGCGGCCTCACAGGGGCGCGCGCCCGAATCGAAATGAAGGAAGCGGGCAGCTTCCTCATCGAGCTTCTACCCGAAGACGCGCCGCTGACCGCGGCCCAGTTCGCTCGCCTCGCCGAAGCAGGCTACTACGACGGGCTCACCTTCCACCGCGTCGTTCCCAATTTCGTGCTTCAAGGCGGAAGCCCGGGCGCGAACGAATACGTGGGAACGGCTCGCTACATTCGAGACGAAGTCGGGACGGTGTCTCACGCCCGCGGCACGCTTGGCATCTCGACGCGCGGACGCGACACCGGCGACAGCCAGATCTTCATCAATCTCGTCGACAACTACCGTCTCGACCACGACTATACGGTCTTCGCGCGAGTCGTTCTGGGGATGGACACCGTGGACCGCATCCTGGAGGGCGACGTGATGACGACGGTGAAGATCCTCAGGCACTAGTCGTTAGGCAAAGTCTAAGGCGCGCCTTTCCCTGACTCGCTCTCGGTAGGTGGAGGCGTGGCCTCGTCATTCCCCTTCACGTAGCGGTCGAACCATGCGAGCCAGCGCGCCCAGAGATCCAGATACGTTTCTTTGGCACTCGGGCCGTGGGACTCGAAGGGGTACATGTACAGGACCGCCGTCTTGCCGAGACCGGTGAGGGCCTGCATCATCCGCTCCGACTGGATGGGAAACGTCCCGGTGACGTTGTCCTCCATGCCGTGGTACATGAGGAGCGGAGTGTCGATGTGGTCGGCGTTGAAAAAAGGCGACATCTCCATGTAGAGATGCGGATGCTCCCACAGCAAGCGGCGCTCGTTCTGAAACCCAATCGGCGTGAGCGTGCGGTTGTAGGCACCGGCGCCAGCGATGCCCGCCTTGAAGAACGGCGTGTGGGCAAGAAGGTTTGCGGTGGCGAAGGCGCCGTAGCTGTGCCCACCGTGGCCGATGCGATCGATGTCGACATAACCGAGCGCGTCGATTTTTCGGATGGCGGCGTAGAGCGTGTCCACCAGATGCTGGATGAAGTTGTCGTTGTAGGTGCGGTCCTTCCGGATGATGGGTACGTCGGGATATACGAGCGCGTAGCCCTGCGACAGCCAGATGTCGGACCACCGCAGGTAGCTGAGTTGGGTGAAAGCGTTGTTGTTGCGGCGGCGAACGGCCGCATTTCGATACGCCTCTTCCGATGAGTACTCGCGGGGGTAGGTCCAGATCACGGCGGGTACGCGCGTGCCCTCGCGGTAGCCGACCGGAAGCGAGATGCGCCCCTGAACCTCGAGCCCGTCGCGGCGGGTAAAGGTGAAGTCGACTCGCTGGGCGGCGGTGATTTCCGGAAAGGGGTCGCGGTTGCCCGTCAGGTTCTCCTCCCGGCCGTCGGCGACGAGAAAGGTATCGGGAAAATCCGATTTGGATTCGCGGCCGACGAGAAGGCGCGAAAGATCCGCGTCCAGGGGAACGAGAGGCTGCTCGAGTTGACCTTTCCTTCCTTCGAAGAGGCGCTGCTTGGTACCGCTCGTGATATCGACGCGATCGATGAAGGGCTGCGGCTCCAAATCCTCCTGATAGCCGGGGCCCATTAAATATGGATGCCCACGGGTCGAGAGCAGCACGTGCGGTGTTCCGTTGGAGGAGCTCCCGGTGAGGACCTCGCCGGGGAGCACGAGTGGGTCGTCGGGGTCGTGCTCGGCTGCGAGCAGAATTTCTTTGGGACGCTCCTCCCGGAGGTCGTAGGCGACGATGCGCGCCTTCCCGTCACTGGTAATCGTCGCCACGGCCAGAGAGCCGTCGAGAGCGTAGTGCACGTCGGAAAAGCTCTCTTTCTCCCCGTCCGCGGTCGCGACGAGGGCGCGGGCGTTCTCGATGGCGAAGGGAGCCTCGAGCAGCAGGATCCGGTCGACCCGATCGACATCGTTCTCGGCCTCGTCGTTGGCGTCCTCCCCTTCTTCCTCTGCCTCGTCGCGCCAGAGAAATGCCAGGCCCCTGCCGTCGGGGCGCCAGCGAACATCGCGTGGAAGCTTCGCCTCGGGACCGTTCGAGCCCCGCTCCTGCGCCTCGCGCAGCGGCATCTCGCGTAGGGTGGAGACGACGCGACCGCCACGATCGAGGACCTCCAGTCGCGTCGCGAACCGGCTGAACCCAGTGATGTAGGAGAGGGGCTCGACGATACGTTCAACGAGGATGTGTTTCCCGTCCGGGCTCAGAGAAATTTCCAGGTACATGCCGGCTTCTCCCAGCCGCCGGGGTTCGTTTCCGGGCGCGAGCTCCGCGATTTGGCTTGTCGTGTGATAGACGAAAAGCTCGGCGTCGGTCTCGTCCTCGATGAGGAAGGGGTACGTGGGGTTGGGCGTCGGCTCGTCACGCGTCGTCCGGATCACGGGGCTGGTGGGAAGGGATCTTTCCGGCGCGGGGCCCGGCTCCTCCGGTACGAGAAGCGTGAGCAGGGTCCCCTCGGGGGTCCACTGCAAAAGGCGAGACGGGGCGTTGGACGCGCGACCGGACTCGGGGCGCGCCGCCAGCGTCGCCATGACGGGCGCGCTGGAAACGGAGCTCGCCTTGCCCGTCGCCACATTCGCCATCCAGACCTCGCTGCGCTCGGAGAGGTGGGCGAGAAATGCCAGCCTTTTGCCGTCGGGGGAGAACATCGCGTCGCTAACGTAAACGCCAGCGGGAACCGCGATGTCTTTGAACTGCCTCGCGTTCAGCGAATAGAGCCGGTAGCCGTGGGCACCGAAGGTGTCGAGTCGCCACTCCCTGTGGACGTCGGGGCGAATCTCGAGCATCGCGAGCCGTAGTGTCTTTCGTCCCATCCGCTCGAGAGTGGAGAGCTCGTTCGTGAGCGGCACGACGAAGTGCGTGCCGTCCGCACTGGGATAGTCGAGCGTCGCGTAGCTCTTGTCGCGCTCGAAGAGCTCGCGGACGGGCTCAGGGGGGAGCATGTAGCCGCGCTCCTCCTGCGATGCCGCGAACGGCGCGGTAAAAAGAGCGAGGCCGAGAACGAAGGTTGTCTGGGTCCAGGCGAACGAACGAAAGCGCATTGTCTCCTCCGGGTGGCCGTGGCCACGCGGCGATTCTCTCGTGCCCGTACTCGCCAACGCAAGAGGGGCCAGGCTTCGACAATTCGAAACGAGGCTAGCCGCCGATGATGCTGGCACCCCATGAGAAAGCTGACAAGGTCGTACTAGGCGGCACGCATCCACTCGACGGCACGAGCCATTTCCGACGGCATTCTCTCGCGATCGAAATGGCAGCGGCGTCCGTGACCCGGAAGACCCCACTCGAACTCGTAGCTCAGCAGTTTTTCGGCCGAAGTGACGACTTGACGCCAGTCGTACCAACAGAGGCGCCCTTGAACCCATAAACGTGCCCGCGACTTTCGCTCCACGCAAGGTGGTCCCCCGTGAATAGAAATCTATCGTTGTAGAGAAGGCAGCAGGAGCCCGCAGTATGTCCGGGGGTCGGAATGGCGGTGAGCCCTCGGTCGAGAGAAATCGCCTCCTCACCCTCGAGGGGAGTCTCGACGTCACGGGTGCCTGCGCCGACATCGCGGACGTGAAGCACTCGGTCGCACTCGAAATGCTCCCGGAACTTGCGATGGTCGGCCACGTCGTCCTTGTGCGTGAGGAATAGCCTCCGGACCCCTCCGAGCTCTTCGAGCCGCCTCACCGGAGGGCGCGTGAAGCGTGGCGAGTCGACGAGAATGTTGCCCCCGGGCCGCACGATCAGGTAGCTCGCGGCTCCGAAACTCGAATCGCTGTGATAGCCGCAATGATAGACGTTCGTTTCGATCCGATCGGGCAAAGACTTGAGCGCGTCGGACAGGTCGATTTTTGTCGTCGTGCCGATGGAACCGGTCGGACAGGACACGAGCGCCATGGCCGCACGCAGACGGAGAGCTTTGCTCGTCGGCGGCGCGTGAACACTCGCCTGCCCCTCTCGCTGGACGAAAGTCCGAGGGGCCATCCAGCGGCATGTATCGCAGTCGATGCAGCTCCCATCGACGAAGAACTCTCCAGGGGCGTTGTGGTGGAGGCGGCGGCTCGGTTGGGCCATGATCGAAGTATAGCTCGGCCGCCCACGGCGCCATCCGCTGCCCAGCTACCCTGCTAGAGCATTCCCCTCACGACCCGAAGCAGAATCAGGAGGATCATCGGAGAGAAATCGAGCCCGCCCGTGGCGGGGACGAGCTTCCGAATCGGAACGAGCAGCGGCTCCGTTGCCATCCTCGTGAAACGGACGACGGGGTTATCGGGCGGAAGCTGCAACCAGCTGATGATGACCGCGATGAAAACGACCACCGTGTAGTAGTCGATGAGTTGTCCGAAGAACGCTCCTGGTGCCACGCTGCCCTCTCACCTCCCGGGAAGTCGGCGCATCCTACCATAGGCCCGGGCTGACGCCTCCTCGAGCGGCAGATCAACCAGAGCCGCCTCCTCGTCGTTGCGTACGAGCAGATAGTGTCCCGCCAGCGCGGGAGGGTTCCAAATCTTCGCGTCCATGATCCGGAACCTCGTCAGCTCCTCGAGTCTCCCTGGAATCGGATTCACGAGGACGATCTCCCCGTGCTCGGTTTGAACGAGAAGCAGCTCTCCCACGAGAATCACCTGCCCGTGCCCATAACGACCGCCTTTCCAACGCCGACGACCGTTTTCCGGATCGAGACAAACCAGAATGCCGTCGTCGAGACCGTAGACGAATCCATCGTGGTAAACAAGATTCGCGAATTTTGCCTTGAGCCGAAGGCTTTCCCAAACGAGCTCGGCCTCGAGTCGTCCGTCTCGCAAGCTCACGATCCGAATGAGCTTGCTTCCAACGCCATAGCCGGCCGAAACGAGAAGCCGGTCCGCGGGAATCAGGAGAGGTTGCGACACGTTGGGTTGGCTCGCAGACCAGGTCTCTTCCCAGAGCCGCCGTCCGTCCGACGGGTCGTGGCCAGAAACGCTCGAATGATTGAACGACACTACCTGCTCGACCCCCGCAAGAGTCAAAAGCATCGGAGAGGCGTAGGCGGCGCCTGCCGTGCCGGACATCCACGCGAGGGAGCCATCCGTCGCATGGTAAGCCACGAGAGATGTCCCTCGCCCTTCTCCGGCCTGCACGATTACCCTGTCACCCACGACGAGCGGCGAGTCGCTCTTGCCCCAGACCTGAAGCTTGGCCTCGGCGTCCCGGAGCACGTCGCGTTTCCAAACGAGCTCGCCGCTTTCGAGATCGAGCACAGTGAGGAGGCCAGTGCCACCCATCGCATAGATCTTGCCCTCGGCGATCGTGGGAGTCGCGCGCGGACCCTCGCCGGCGAGAGCGTTCGTGTAGTGCGCTACTTCGCGGGAGGCCCACTGCGCGCGACCGCTCGAGAGCTCATAGCTCACCACACGCTCTTCGGCGCTATGCTGCTCCTGGGTCACGGCGCTCGTCCCCGAGACCGCAAAACCCGACCATCCACGCCCGACCGGCCGCCGCCACAACACCTTCGGCGGGTCCCTGGCCCAGTCTCGCGCGAGGCGGGGACCGTCGAGCACCGCGTTCCGATCCGGGCCCAGGAACTGTGGGTAGCTCGCAGCGGCGGGAAGCGACTTCGGGTCGACATCCGGCAGATTCATGGTCCGAGCCCGAAAGCGTGGATCGAACTGCGGGACGAGATCGCCACTGACGCCGCGATAGCGAAACAGGCCGAGAAACCCGGCGATCACGAGGAGAAACCCACCAACCATCGACGCACGCATCCAGAGGGGAAGACGGGAGAACATCGTCGCCCAGAGAACGAGCAGAATCGCCCCGAGCGCCAAGACCGACGCCGAGCGAAGCACTTTCGATTGGCGAATCTGCTCGCTGCTGTCCGAGCTCCAAAGCCACGTGAAAGCAAGAAGCAGAGCCAGAACCGCCACGATCGCGAGCGCCGGCCAAATCCTCACGCGTTTCGACATGATCTGGGTCGAGCCTAACCCAAGCTCCCCGAGTCTTACAAAGCCGCTGCTACAATGGTGGGATGGAGCCGGAGCCCGAGCCCAAGGTCCAATCGCGATGGCCCCTCGTCGTCACGGTTTTAGGGCTTGCCGCATTCGGACTTGCCGCTTTCGTCTTCCATCAGACACGCAGCCTGCCGCTCGATCTCATTGAGGAAGGGACCTCTCTCGCTTGAGCTTTCCGTTCCGGAACCGTGACGACGCGCTTCATCAGCTATGCGGCCGAGGTGAGCGGCGAGAACTATCTACAGTTCGCCACGCTCACTGAGATGGAAATCTTCGAACGCACCGACAGCGCCACCGTCCTCTGGGGTCAGCTCGAGCTCCCCGACGTCGTCGTCCGCGCGCGGGCGCCGGTGGAGTACACCTACTATCTCGACCTCAACGAGACCTGGGAGCTCACGCTCGAGGACGGCGCCGTGACGGTGCGCACGCCCGAGATCCGCTACAATTCGCCCGCGATCGACGTTTCCGAGATTCGCTACGAAGTCTCTTCCGGAAGTCTTCTGCGTGACGAAGACGAAGCGCTCCAGAACCTGAGCCGAGGTCTCAGCGGGCTCGCGAAGTCCCGGGCGAGAGAAAATATCGCACTCGTGAGAGAAGTCGGCCGCAAAAAAACAGAGGAGTTCATCCGCAACTGGCTCTTGGCCCAATACGAGGACGGCGACTCCTATCGGGTCGAGGTGGTCTTCGCCGACGAAACCTGCGAGGAAAGCCGGCCGCGTTCCCTCAGCCCTCGCTAGAAAGCTCGCCGGGCGACACCTTCACGCTACGAAAACGCTTCAGAGAAACTTCCCCCGGCGGGGCGCCGCGAGTCTTCTTCACGTCCTTGACTCTCGCGACGTGAACAGCCACTCGTCCGGCGTTTTTGGCCTTCGAGTGGCGAGCCGCCAGAGCAGCCACGAACCGGAGCGTGTCGCGCGGCATGCTTTCCAGGTTCTCCGGATTCCGCACGACGACGTGCGATCCGGACTCGCCCGACACGTGAAGCCAGAAATCGCCCTGCGCCGCGATCTTGAACGTCAGGACGTCGTTGTCGGAAGCGCTGCGCCCAACGAAGACCTCCATGCCGTCCGGAGATGTAAATCGTTTGGCGACGTCGTCGATATTCGGTATCACGCTATATAATCCCTGCGATGATGATTCTACGACACGCCATCGTAGCTCTCGCACTCGCCACGGTGGCGACCGCTGCGGACAAGCCCACGGTACGCGTGAGCTGGGAGCGCGCGACGGATTTCTCGAAATATCGGACGTACCAATGGCTCAAAGGCACGAGGGCGGTCGACGACGAAGCGAACCAAATGATCGTTCAGGCCGTCGACGATCAGCTCGGGGTCAACGGCATCTTCAAGGAGGTGGCCGATCCCGACCTCTACGTCGTCTATCACGCGGCGGCGGAGGAATCCTTCGAGGTGAGCGGTGGCTACCGTCGGGACTGGCAGGATACGCGTGCCGTGACGGTCAATAGCCACGTCGCTGGCACCCTGGTCATCGATCTCGTCGACGCCGAGGAGAATCAGCTCGTCTGGCGCGCCTACGCCACCGCCACGATTACGGACGATCGCAATAAAGACCGCAGGACAGTCCGCGACGTTTTGACGCGAATGTTCGCGAACTTCCCCCCGAAAAAAAATGAGGATTAGTTCGACTCCGCCTCGCCCGTCGCGGCCGACTTCAACAGCACAATCGGCGGCAGGGCGAGTCCACTCACGAGACGGTTGAGCTCCGCCAGGTCCGAGGAGACGATCTCTTGGAACCGAGAGCTCAGAGCCTCGAGCTCCGGTTTCAGGTCGCCGAACCGCTCGTAGGCGCCCGCCGTCGGCTGGTAGTCGGCGTTCACGACGTATTGATAGAGATTGGTGAGCTGGTTGTCGATCCTGGGAGGAAAATTGATCGGGTCCTGACTCGACTTGCTCTTGACCTGCGTAGTCCCCTCCTCTAGCTCGACGAGCTTCTCGTTCAGCGCCTTCATCGCACGCGACACTTCGGCGTTCTCCACACCGGCTTTCTCCATGCGCTCTTCGATCTCCTCCGATTGACGCCTGACGTCTCGCAGGTTCGTGAGCGTTTCGAAGAGAGCGTCGATGTCGGATGCGATGCGCTTACCGAAGTCGTACTGTTCCCGCAGCTGAGCGATCGTCGTACTAGAGCGCGGATCGGCGAGGACGTCGAACGGGCGCGTCTCGGTCCAGTCTCCCCGCGACAGGCGTCCCTGGTAACGGCCCGGTACGACCGGCATTCCCGGTGCTTGCCCCCAATGGACGACACCCTCCGGGATCTCGGGAGCTTCCTCCCGCAGATCCCACTGGAAACGATTCACGCCCGCTTTCGCCGGAAGAGCCGGAGCGTCGTCCTCGCCTTCATCTTCCCCGCTGACGAAGGTTCTCAGCACCTTGCCGCTGCCGTCCAGGATCTCGAGCTTCAGCGCGTCGTCGGTCTCATCGGGGAGATAGTAGGTGAAGGTTGCATCGCCGAGGGAGGCTCCTCGATAGGCCGCGCGGGGCGCGAAGAGCCAAGCGCTCGCCGTCGTGACTTCGTCCGTGATCTGGTGAAGGGGCGAAAGGTCATCGAGCACCCACAACGAGCGCCCCTGGGTCGACACGACGAGGTCTTTGCGGTGGACCCGAAGGTCCGTGATCGGCGCGACCGGCAGATTGAGCTGGAACGGCTGCCAGTGCCGCCCGTCGTCAAACGAGACGTACATCCCGAACTCGGTGCCGGCATAGAGCAGACCTTTGCGATCGGGATCCTCGCGGATCGCTCGCACAAAGTGGGTGTTGGGAACGCCGTTGGCGCCGTCCGTCAGGAGTTCCCAGCTCGCGCCGTAGTCGTCGGTGCGAAAGATATAGGGGCGGAAGTCGTTCTCGCGATAGCGATAGACGGCGACGAAGGCACGGCCCGCATCGTGCGCCGACAGCTCGATGACGTTGACCGTTCCGCCCTCCGGCATCGCCGCCGGCGTGATCTCGCTCCAGGAAGTGCCAGCGTTCCGCGAAAGGTGGATGCGACCATCATCCGTTCCGGCCCACATGAGCCCCTGCGTGTGAGGTGATTCCTCGAAGGCGAAGACAGTGTCATAGACCTCCACCCCCGTGTTGTCATAGGTAATCGGCCCCCCTGCATAGTCCTGATGCTCGGGGTTGTTGGTGGTGAGGTCCGGACTGATGACGGTCCAGCTCTGGCCTTCGTCCTTCGACATGTGCACGACCTGGGACGCGTGGTAGAGGATGTCGGGGTCGTGGGGTGACAAGCGAATCGGAGCGTTCCACTGAAAGCGGTACTTGAGGTCGCGTGCCGCCTGGCCAAGCTGCAGCTGCGGATAGTGAAGAATCTGGCGACGCTCACCCGTCCCGCGGTGGATTCGCGTGATCTGACCGCCATAGCAGCCGGCGTAGACGAGGTCCGGGTCGCGCGGGTCGACGGCGATATGGCCGCTCTCGCACCCGCCCACGTCGTACCAGTCGGGCGCGACCGACGAGCGGGCGCGGCTAGGGACCGAGATGGTGCTGTTGTCTTGCTGGGAGGCGTAGATTCGATAGGGCCACTGGTCGTCCACGAAAACCCGGTAAATCTGCGCCGTCAGCTGATTGTTCTGGGTCGACCACGAGTCACCTCCGTCGAAGGAGACGGTCGCCCCGCCGTCGTTCGCGTTGATCATGATCCGCGGATCGTTCGGGTTCAACCAGAGATTGTGGTTGTCGCCGTGAGGGGTCTGGATCTGCTGATCGAAGGTCCTGCCGCCGTCGATAGATTTGTAGAACCGGGTATTGTGCGCATAGACGGTGTCCTCGTCCTTCGGGTCCGCGTAGATGTGGGTGTAGTACCAGGGCCGCTGCCGCAGATTGGCGTCCCCGTTGAGGCGTTCCCAGCTCTCGCCGCCATCATCCGTACGGTAGACACCGCCTTTGTCGCCCTCGGCCTCGAGCAGGGCCCAGGCACGGTCGCCGTTTGCTTGTGAGATCGAGACACTGGAGCGTCCGACGAGACCATCGGGAAGACCACCCTCGAGCTTCTTCCACGTCTCTCCGCCATCGGAGGATCGATAAATCCCGCCCCCCTCGCTACCGGAGATCATGGCCCAAGGCTTGCGCTCCGCGCGCCAGGCCGCCGCCATCAGGATGCGCGGGTTCGTGGGGTCCATCGCGAGATCCACCACGCCCGTCCGCTCGCTGATGAAGTGCACGTTCTTCCACGTCGTGCCTCCGTCCGTCGAGCGGAATACGCCGCGTTCCGGGTTGGACCCGAAGAGGTGCCCCAGCGCCGCGACGTAAACGAGATCGGCGTCGTGGGGATGAACGCGAATCCGACCAATCTGCCCGGCGTTCCTCAGCCCGATGTGCTCCCAGGTCTTTCCCGCATCGGTCGATTTGTAGATACCGTCACCCACCGAGATGTTGCCCCGAGGGCACGTCGAGCCGGTCCCGACGTAGACGACATTCGGGTCGGACGGCGCGACGGCGATCGCGCCGATGCTTCCGACGCCGAAAGAGCCGTCGGTCACGTTCTCCCAGTTGTTTCCCGCATCGGTCGTTTTCCACACGCCCCCGCCCGTGCCGCCGAAGTAGTAGACGAGGGGTTGGCCCGGAACTCCGGCTACCGCCGTCGAGCGACCGCCACGCGAAAACCCCACCGAGCGATACTGAAGCCCATCGAGAAGAGATGGATCGACCCGGAGGTTAGCCGCATTCTCTTCGTAGTCCAGCTGGCTTCCCTGCCCGGACACCAACGTAGCGGCAAAGAGCCACAAAAATCCCATCCAAATCGTATGTCTCATCCGTCTACTCCATTTCGCTGTGCCGACGTGCGTCAAATCCTAGTCTCCGCGCCAGGCACAATCAAGTTCTCTCGAGATCTCTAGGGATCGAACCGAAGGATGGCCGTCGTTGGCCACCCGGTCTCGGGTATGACGACGACGTAGCGGCGCTTGTACTATGCGATTTCGGTGGGCGCCGGACGATTCAGGCTTTGGTCTTCCGGAGCTCGGCGAGCCCTTCGGCAAGGACTTCTCCGGAACGCCGGGCGGCGTCTTCCATGGCAACGAAAAGCGACTTCAGGACGACGTGGCTCAGCCAGGTCCCGCCGTCGGACTCCAGATACTCGAGATAACCCCGAAGCTCGTCGTCGGTGACGTGCCGGTAGGTGAACATGAGAGAGAGTTGCACGCGATCCCGTGTTTTTTGGGCGAACCGAGGCCGGGCTTCCCGCACGATCCTCTCGATGGCGATGGGACTGAGACGTTGTTCCGAGGGTAGGCCCGGATTCACCCCCTCCAGCATCGCGGTCATCATCGCCGCTTGCATCTCGACCGCCGTCTCGCTCGTGCCGCTCGCGACGTCGAGACGGTGAAGAAGCCCTACGCGGGACCGCGTCGGTGGGTCAGCCTCGATCTCGCGGGTGTAGTCTAAAAGCCCCTCGGCCCCATGCTCGCGCTCGATGCGTCCCATCTTCCGTGCGAAGGGAGAGCGCAACCAGAGGACGGCGTCCGAGAGCCGAGCGCTCGTCGTACGGTCACGAAAGGCCTGCTCGGCGACCTCTTGGAACCGCTCCTCCGCGAATCCCGTGGAAAGCGCCGCCGCCATGAGCATCGAGGTCGGATCACTCTTCGAAGCCGAATAATACTCTCCCGCCACCGCGCTCGCGGAACGCGAGATCTCGGACGTGAGGCGCCGGAAGCCCACGAGCTCGAAAGCCTCCGCCACGAGGGCTTCGGTATTCGGAGAGGAATCCGCTGGATGGGGAGATGGTTCCGCGGGCGTCGCAGCAACTCGGGTCGCCGGAATGTCGAGGTAGCTACGCGGCACCGACCGAAGCTTGCCGTCCGTCGTCGTCAGAACGACGAGCTCCCCTCGGACTTCGTACGCCGAGACCTCGAGCGAAGTGCCGTCGGTGAAAACGACGATCTGGGAAAGAAGCAGGAGCCCGAGCAGCGGCAGAGACGGCATCCGTTCCCTCTTCCTTCCGAGCTTCGGTGGGGCTCACGCCCGCTCGACGGGATAGCCGAGAACGTCGTCGAGCGACCGGGTCCCGGCGGCAACCATCAGCAGCCGATCGAGTCCCAGCGCGACGCCAGCGCAGGCGGGCATTCCCGACTCGAGCGCGGCGAGCAGGCGCTCATCCCACTTCACCGGCACCGCACCCGTGTTTCGCCGCCTCTCCAGGTCGGAGAGGAAGCGTTCACGTTGCTCGCGAGCGTCGATGAGCTCGTGGTAGCCGTTTGCAAGTTCCATTCCCCGAAGATAGACCTCGAATCGCTCAGCGACTGGAGGCGGTCCCGGCCGGATCCGCGCCATCGCCGCGAGCTCGACGGGAAAATCGAAGACGAAAACTGGGGCTCGGGGGTCGAGCTTCGGCTCTATAATCCTTGCCATCAACAAGTTGAGCCAGTCCTCTCGAATCAAGGGTGATGTCGAGACCAAAGAGAGGGAAAGCTCACGTGCACGGGCCTCGAGCTCCTCGGCGGTCGCGCAGTGAGGGTCGAGCCCCACATGGCGTTGGAAAATGGCCCCATAGGAGACGCGCTCTGCCGAACCTGTGCCGAGCACCTCCTGAAGCAAGAGCTCGACTTCGTTCATCAATTGATGGTGATTCATCCCGACGCGATACCACTCCACCATCGTGAACTCTGGGTTGTGGCGCGACCCCCGCTCGGCGCCGCGGAAAGCCTTACATACCTGATAAATCGATCCGGAGCCCGCCGCGAGCAGTCGTTTCATGGCGAGCTCGGGCGAGCTCTGCAAGTAGAGCTCTTCCCCGCCGAACCGGACACGCAGGCTCTCGATGTGGTGGTCGGTCGTGGCCGCGTGACCGAGGAGGGGCGTTTCGACCTCCAGGACACCACGAGCGTCGAAGAAATTCCGAATGCGAGAGAGAAGCCGCGCGCGAAGGCGCATCGCCGCGATCGGAGCTGCGGGCGTCCAATCGGCGGAGGCGCTCACTCTTTGACGCGGCCGACGTACTCTCCCGTGCGGGTATCGAGCTTCAGCTTCTCCCCTGCTTTGACAAAGAGGGGGACGCGCACCACGGCTCCGGTCTCGAGAGTCGCGTTCTTGCCACCGGTCCCGGCCGTGTCACCGCGGATACCCGGCTCCGTCTCCTTGACCTCGAGCTCCACGAACATGGGCGGCGTGACTTGGATGATTAAGTTGTTGTAGAGCGTCACCTGGCACCGCGCCTCTTCCTTGAGCCACTTCGAGGTATCTCCCACGGCGCCCGCGTCCGCTTGATACTGCTCGTAGGAGTTCGGATCCATGAAATGCCAGAACTCGCCGTCGCTGTAGAGATACTGCATTTCGGTATCGACGACATCGGCGCCCGCAACGCTCTCCCCCGACTTGAAGGTCTTCTCCAGGACGCGACCGGTCTTCAGATTTCGGTACTTGACTCGAGTGAAAGCTTGTCCCTTTCCCGGCTTCACAAACTCGACGTCGATCATCACGGCGGGATCGCCGTCCAGCATGACTTTCAGCCCGGAACGAAATTGATTCGTGCTAATGGTGTCTGCCATCTCTGCTTCCAAACGGTGACCCGGCATATTAGCGCCGATCGGGCTCGAGCTCCACAATAACTCCTTCACTCCAGCCGTACTTCGCCTCGGAAAGCTCACGCACCCGCGCGACGAGCTCAGGCTCGGCCGAGGGTTCGACGATCCGCCCGACACTCTCGAAACGCTCAGCGCCGATGCAGACTCGCACTCGCGGTTCGTGTCGAACGTTCTGAACCCAGTGCGCCTTCTCACGGGTCTCCGAAATGAGATAGAAGCACCCGCCGTGCTCGGTGAACCAGATCTCGATCTCGTGATCGCGACCACTCTTCGAGCCGATGGTCGTGAGATACAGATACGACAGTTCTTTGCTCTTCACGCAGAGCCCTCCGCGCCGCAACGGGCTAAGCGAGTCTCTCGAGACGCAGCCGGTGCCTATCGTCGAAGAGGCGCCTGGCCGTTAGCCAGACCGCGCAGATGACGCCGAAGCCCGTTCCAGCGGCGATCAGAAACATGATCAAGATCTGATATTTCACGGCTTCCACCGGAGGGCTCCCGGCGAGAATTTGTCCCGTCATCATGCCAGGAAGGCTGACGATCCCGGCCGCTGCCATCGCGTTCAGAATCGGGATCATTCCAGTGCGGATGCTCTCCTGTCGGAGCTCTCGAGTAGCGTCCTCGCGAGTCTGTCCGAGGACAAGCCTCTGCTCGATCACGAGACGATCGCGATGGGCGCTCTCCGTGAGCCTCCCCATTCCGAGCGCGACGCCGGTCATCGTGTTTCCCAGAAGCATCCCCAGTAACGGGATCGCGTATTGCGCCTTCCACCACGGCTCGGGTCGTACGACGACGACGAGCGCGAGCAGCGTCACCGTGAACGCGGACAGGAACATGGAGAGCGTGCCGACGGTGAAACCCCATACACCCTTCAGCCGCCGAGATTGACGGGCGAGCACTTCTCTCCCGGCAACGAGGAGCATGACGATGGCGATGAGAGCGAGCCATGAGGGGCGCTGCGCCGAAAAGACTGCCTTGAGCACGAGGCCGACCAACGTGAGTTGGACGACGGTTCGAAGCGCGGCCACTAGAATGCGACCGCCCATGCCGAGACGAAAGTGAAAGCTGAGCGCGGCGAGCGCGACGACGAGAACCGAGGCAATGGCAAGGTCGAAGGGCGTGAGTGAGATGAGGGTCATAACGATTGGAGTCGACCACCCTGGAGCTCGAAGCCGCGAGACGCGATGCGACGGGCCTGCTCTCTGTCGTGACTCACCCAGAGCACGGCCGCCTCCGACTCCTGCTGGTAGCGAGCAACCCGCCGTTCGACGCGCTCAGCATTGTCAGCATCGAGGCTCGCCGTGGGCTCGTCGAGCAGCAGCGCCCGAGGATGATTGGTGAGCAGGCGTAGCAGAGCGAGCCGCTGGCGTTCGCCCGTCGAGAGGCGCGCGACGCGAAAGTGCATGACTTCGAGATCGAGCCCGAGGGCGTCCAAATCGGCCGCGCCCTCGAAGCTCGCCGGAAAGTGCGCGCCGACGTCATCCGCCCACCATCCAGACTCCGGCGGCAGCAGCCCGACGATACGCCGCCACTCGGGGGCCGGCATACTCTCCGCTTCTCGCCCATCCAAGCAGGCCACTCCGTCGTGCAGATCCAGATCCGCGATGGCGCGAAGCAGGAGAGTCTTGCCCGCACCCGAGGCGCCCATGAGAGCAACGCACTCACCGCTCTCGACGGTGAGGTCGATGGGCCCCTTGTCCAGAAATCTCAGTCCATCGACATCGAGACGACTCATCTTCTCTTAGTGCTCACTCGCCTCTTCCATCAATGCCTTGGGGCCCTACTTTTTCTGCAACGCGCCCGGCCTCCGACCGGGCCAGCCCTCCGCTCGGCAGGCTCGCTGCGGAAGGCGGCAAGGCTTCTCGCTTCAGGTCTCAACTGCCTGGCCAATCGGGATGGAAAGGAGATGCCTTGACCTGATGATGGTTGCCATGCTCGTCGTCGAGGTCGGGCAGGTATAGTGCCGGACGTATACGAGTGTGGTATTCGCGCCGATTCGGTTCGTACCGCTCTCCGCGATGAAGCTTCCCGCACCCCACTCCGAGGAGGATCGATTGTTGCACGTCAGCCGAATGAAGTTGAGGTGCCCCGCGACGCCGTTGGTTTCCGCGATTCGGAGCTCGATGTCAGTGTCGTCGTCCTGCTGAACGGGTCCGAGAATACGACCCGATACATCGAAGCTCGCCCGAGGAGGTGGCACGGGGTCCGCTTGAACCCCTCCGTCCCCCTCGCCGTTCGAGCAGGCAGCACAAACTACGAAGAGCCACGACCACGATCTAGGCCGCATCCTGTCGGTGTTCTCTGGCATCCCGCTACGCCGCGACCAAACCGGAGTGCCGAAGCAGGGCCTCGGTGCTCGGCTCCCGACCGCGAAATCGCTTGAAGACCTCCATCGGCGGTGCGCTACCCCCTAGAGAGAGTACGGTATCGCGGAAACGCCGCCCGGTGCTCTTCAAAGCTTGCTCCTCGTTCAGACCCGCCTCTTCGAAGGCCGCGAAGGCATCGGCTGAGAGCACCTCCGCCCACTTGTAAGAGTAGTAGCCCGCGGCGTAGCCTCCCTGAAAGATGTGTGAGAAGCTGCAGAGAAAGCGGTCCTCCGGAAGCGGCGGCAGAACCGTCGCCTCCGCCGCGATGCGGCGCTGAACGTCCGTCGGCGTCTCTTCGCCACCTTCGTAGCGATGGTGAAGGCCAAGGTCAAGAAAGCTGAAATACAGCTGGCGTAGAGTGGACATGCCCGACTGATATGTGCGCGCAGCGCAGATCTTGTCGAAGAGCGTATCGGGAAGAGGGGCCCCGGTCTCCACGTGGGACGACAACCCGAGGATCGTCTCCCGGTGGTAGCACCAGTTCTCCATGAACTGACTCGGAAGCTCGACCGCATCCCAATCGACGTTCCGAATCCCGGAAGCGAGTCCATAATCGACCCGGGTCAGCATGTGCTGCAGGGTGTGACCGAACTCGTGAAACAACGTCTCTATCTCCCGGAACGTCATCAAAGAGGGTTTTCCGTCGACGGGCGGCGTGCCGTTGCAGATGAGATGGGCGACGGGCAACCGCGCGCCTCGACCCTTGGGGGCGAATAGGTCGCTTCGCCCAACGACCTCGTTCATCCACGCGCCGCCGCGTTTGTTCTGCGGCCGGCTGTAGGGGTCGAGATAGAAAGCCGCGAGGTCTTCGCCCTCGAGCGAACGCACTCGAAAGAAACGGACGTCCTCGTGCCAGACCGGAGCCTCCCCGTCAGCACCGACTACTTCGATCTCGAACAAGCGTCGAGCCAGCGCGAAGAGACCTTCGAGCACTCGAGGCAGCGGAAAGTAGGATCTGAGCAACTCCTCGCTGTAGTCGAACCGCGCTTCTCGCATGCGCTCGCTCCAATAGGTGACGTCCCAGTGACGAACCTCTTCGGACTCCCCTTGCTCTCGCGTGAAAGCCTTCAGCTCGTCCATCTCGCGGTGGGCGGCGTCATAGGCCACGCCACGGAGCTCCTCGAGCAATCTTTCGGCTCGATCGACCGTGCCCGCCATTTTCTTCGAGAGCGAAAGCTCTGCGTAGGTCGCGCAACCCAGCAGCTTGGCTTCCTCGCGTCTCAATCGGAGTATCACATCGATGAGCGGTTGATTGTCGAATTCGCCGTCCGAGGCCCGCGCAACGAACCCGCGGTAAAGCTTTTCCCGCAGGTCACGCCGTGTCCCGTGTTTCATGAACCCCACGAAGCTCGGGCCGTCGAGCGTGATCCTCCAGGGTCCCTCGGAGGCCGAGGCCCCGCTCTCCCCGCCGAGCCTCGCCGACTGCGCCGCCATTTCCAGATAGCTCTGAGGTAACCCTGTGACCTCGTCTTTCGACCGGAGCACGAGCTCGAAAGCCTTTGTCGCGTCGAGGAGATGATTTCCGAACCGGGTGCTGAGCTCGGCTAGCTCGAGCTTTAACTCCTGGAAGCGCTCCTTCTTCTTCCCTTTCAAAGCGACTCCCGCGTGTTCCGCGTCCTGAATAAGCTTGTCCAGAATACGTTTCTGCGCGGCGTCCAGAGAGTCGGCCCTCCCGCCATCGCGAAGCGCGACGAGTGCCCGAAAGATTGAAGGGCTCTGACCGATCCGCATCGACAGCTGCACCACTTCGGGCTCGACGCTCTCATAAGCCGTGCGAAGCTCCTCGCTGTTCTTGACGCTCATCAGGTGCTCGACGACACCCCAGCCGAAACTGAGGCGGTCGTGCATCCTCTCGATGGGCTCGACGACACCTTCCCAGCTCGGCTCCGCCGTTTTCTCGAGCCCCTCGAGCATCGCCGAGACCTCCGCAACGAGCGCGCGGATCCCGGGCTCGACATGATCTGGCTCGACGGCGTCGAAGAGCGGTGACCTAGAGGCCGGACTCATTAGGGGGTTTTTTAGATGGTCCTTCATGCGTCGTGTTCTTTCCTTCTCTCTATTCTACAAAGACAGCTCCGCCATGACCGGCGCATGATCGGAGGGTGTGCGCCAGCCACGGACTCGCTTGAGAATCGTCGCGGAGAGGAGGGCCTGACGAAACGATTCTGTCACCCAAATGTGGTCGAGCCGCCGTCCCTTGTCGACCGCACGCCAGTCAGGAGCCCGATAGCTCCACCACGAGAAAATCCTCTCCGTCTCGGGCACGAAACATCGAACCGCGTCCAGGAAGTCGGCCGAGCCTCCCAGGCGCTCGAGTGCCTCGACTTCGATCGGAGTATGCGTCACGACCCGCTTCAGCCTGTCGTGAGACCAGACGTCGCTTTTGAGCGGCGCCACGTTCAGATCGCCTGCGAGCACGGTCGGTATCGGCGTCAGTCGGCTTCGAAACCAGCGTGCCAGCGACCGGAAAAACTGAAGCTTGTGAGCGAACTTGGGGTTTCGCGCTGGATCCGGCAGATCGCCGCCAGCGGGCACGTAGACGTTGTGGATTTCGAGGCCAGAACCTATCGTCGCGAAGATGTGGCGGCAGTCCCTTCTCCCGCACCAGTTCTTGACCGTGACGTTCTGAAGCGGGAGCTTCGAGAGGATCGCGACGCCGTTGTAGCCCTTTTGACCGGCGAGCGCAGTATGTCGATAGCCGAGGCGTCGAAAGCGCTCCAGAGGAAAGAGGGTATCGACGACCTTCGTCTCCTGAAGACAAACCACCTCGGGCGCCTCGCGGCGAAGCAAACGGGCGAGCGCGATCTCCCGCAGTCGAACCGAATTGATGTTCCAAGATACGATCTTCATGTCGATGGATCGGGTTATACTCCGCGCGCCAATGACACCAGAGAGCCCCAACCCGCGTTTCATTCTCGTTCGAGCTGCACTCGGCGGATTGCTTATGGGGCTCGCCAACCTCGTCCCCGGCATCAGTGGCGGCACGATGCTATTGTCCACCGGAGTCTACCCCGAGTTCATCGGCTCGATCGCCGAGATCACGACGTTCCGCTTCCGACCGCGTTCGATTCTGCTACTCGGATGCATCGTAGCGATGGCGGGCACGGCGATTCTGCTCTTTGCCGGCGCCACGAAGGACCTCGTCGTCGATCACCGGTGGGTCATGTACAGCCTGTTTATCGGCCTCACCCTGGGCGGCGTTCCGATTGTGTGGCGCCTCGCGAGGCCCATGAGCCCCGGGGTTGCGATCGGAGCTTGCCTCGGGGTAGCCTCCATGGTTCTCATGGCGGTGTCACAACCGGCAGCGGGCAGTGGCGAGGGGTCGACGATTCTACTTTTCTTCGCGGGCGTGGCCGGCGCGAGCGCGATGATCTTGCCTGGGGTGAGCGGCGGATACTTGCTGCTGCTCCTGGGCCAGTATGTGCCGATTCTGAGCGCCGTCGACGACTTCAAGACGGGACTGCTGGGAAGCCCCGTCGATTGGGCGCTCGTCACAACCGCGATGAAAGTGGGAGTTCCCGTCGGGCTCGGCGTCGTTCTGGGCGTGGTCGGAGTGAGCAATCTCTTGAGATTCCTGCTCGATCGCTATCGCAAGCCGACGCTCGGAGCTCTTCTTGGACTATTGCTCGGCGCCATCGTAGGACTGTGGCCATTTCAGCAACCGGTCGCGCCCGCACCCGGTCAGGTCATCAAAGGCACCGTCGTGACGCGCGAGAGCGCGGAGAGCTTCGATCGCGAGGATTGGCCCAGCGAGCGCTTTTCGCCCGATAGGGCTCAGATCGCCACCGCGCTCGCACTGCTAGCCCTCGGTTTCGCCGGGACCCAGCTCATTGGCCGCATTGGCCGCCCTTCGAAAGCTATCTAGAAACGCAAAGCACTCTATCAGTTAGAGCGTGCGCACCTTCGTTTGACGACGCCGCGTCGGCGACTGTAACATATCGGGATCGCAGGGAGGGGCGGGATACGGCCCTGTCTGCGCAGAGTTTGGCTACGACTCACACCAAGGAGATACGTTTTGAGCAAGACGGCAACGGCACCTCGAGGCTTCATGGACACGGGGCTGCCCGTGTCCTCGGACCTTCCCTATAAGGTCAAAGACCTCTCGCCGGAGACGGTGGCTTTCGGCCGCAAGGAGATCCAGCTCGCCGAGCACGAGATGCCCGGTTTGATGGCGTTTCGCAAGAAGTACCGAAAGGAGCAGCCACTCAAAGGCGCCCGCATCATGGGCTCGCTTCACATGACGATCCAAACGGCCGTGCTCATCGAGACGCTGCTCGATCTAGGCGCTGAGGTACGTTGGGTGAGCTGCAATATCTTCTCGACGCAAGATCACGCCGCGGCCGCGATCGTCGTCGGCCGCGACGGGACCCCTGACAATCCGAAGGGGCCCGCGGCTTTCGCGTGGAAGGGCGAGACTTTGCCCGAGTACTGGTGGTGCACTCTTCAAGCGATCCGCTGGCCCGAGGGCAAGACTCCCAACATGCTTCTCGACGACGGCGGTGACGCGACACTCCTCGTCCACAAGGGCGTCGAGTTCGCGCAAAAAGGCGAAGTCCCCGCCCCCGAAACGGCGGAGAGCGAGGAGTTCAAAGTCATTTTGTCGCTTCTCGGCCAGCTGCGCGGAGAGGACCCAGACTTCTGGACGCCGATCGCGAAAAGCATCAAGGGCGTCAGCGAGGAGACTACGACCGGCGTTCATCGTCTCTATCAAATGGAAAAGGACGGTAGCCTCCTCTTCCCCGCCATCAACGTCAACGATTCGGTGACCAAGAGCAAGTTCGACAATATCTACGGATGCCGCCACTCGCTCGTCGACGGCATCGTTCGCGCCACCGACGTGATGCTCTCGGGAAAACTGGCCGTCATCTGCGGCTACGGAGATGTGGGCAAAGGATGCGCTCAGGCGCTCGCAGGCCAGAAGTGCCGCATCGTCGTGACCGAGATCGACCCCATTTGCGCCCTTCAAGCCTGCATGGACGGCTACGAGGTCGTGCGGTTCGAGGACGTCGTCGACAAGGCGGACATTTTCGTCACCGCGACGGGCAACGTCGACATCATCACCGCCGAGCACATGAAGCGGATGAAGCACAATGCCATCGTCGGCAACATCGGTCACTTCGATAACGAGATCGACATGGCGGGTCTCGCCAAGATCGAGGGTATCGAGAAAATCAACGTAAAACCGCAGGTCGACGAGTGGCGCTTTCCCGACGACCATTCGATCATCGTGCTCTCCGAGGGACGGCTTCTCAACCTCGGCAACGCGACCGGACATCCGAGCTTCGTGATGAGCAACAGCTTCTCGAACCAGGTCGCGGCGCAGATCGAGCTTTTCAAGAAACCCGACAATTACGAGAAGAAGGTCTATACACTGCCGAAACAGCTCGACGAGGAAGTGGCTCGGCTCCATCTCGACAAGCTCGGCGCAAAATTGACAAAGCTCCGGCCCGAGCAAGCGGAGTACCTCGGCGTCTCCGTGGACGGGCCGTTCAAGCCCGACCACTACCGTTATTAATGGTGGGTCTACGCGGATTCGTGTGGGTTGAAGACGGCATTTCTGGGTAATGGCGGAAGGAATGCCGCCACGATCTTCAGCTTGAGATATTCCTCGTCGCGATAGCCGTAGGCGCGTCGTTGCAGCACACGGATTTTGTTGTTGACCCCTTCAACTAGGAGGCGCAGACGCTCCATCTCGGCCACCGCCTTGTCCGGCACAGCTTGCCCACATGCGTCGCAAAACGCTAGGTGTAGCGCGAGTTGTTCGCCAGCCAGTCCAGGTGTTCTACATGCACACCGCCGCACCCAGGACAGTTGACGCGCCAACGCTCGTATTCCAGATAGATCCGCCAGCCTGCCAACGACAGGTCGCGGACCCGGCACACTTGCTTGTCACAGCGCCCCCGGCACCGTTGCCCACAGTAAGAGCACACAGCTGTTTTTTTCGCCTCTTGAGCTGGATGACGCGGGCGCATCGGTCACCGAATAGACCCTTCAATCCGGCACACCACGAAACCTGGCAGCGCAAACAGCGAGCGGATCGACTGGGAATTTTTCACTCGGTTAGCCTATCCTAAAAATGGACCACTTTTCAGCACCTGATGAAGTACTCGATACCTTTTCCACACAATGAGTTACACTGTTTTTCCGTCAGGACTTACCCACACGAATCCGCGTAGACCCTTAATGGTTTGTACCAGCGAAGCTGGTACAAACCATTAATCCCTCTCCCCTCCGGGGAGAGGGCCTGGGTGAGGGGCGTTCGCTGAGGCGTCGCCCCACCTATGAGGCACTCTTTCTAAGAAAGCGCTCCCTCGAGAAACATCGTTCCGAAGTGCATGGTCAGGACAGCCTTGCCTTCGAACTTGCCGCTGCCGGGGGTAATGTCGATGAGCATGTGCTCGGCGCTCCCCTCGTTCGGCGAATAACTGGAGTCTAGCTTGATCACTTGGGACATATCCGGCTCCGCGCCGCGCGCAGGTGCGCCTTTGTAGAGCCCCATGGTCCAGTCGTCAGCGCCGTTCTTGATGACGCCAATCGTGTACTCTCCCGCCGGAACGGTGACGCCGCCGGCCAGCACCTCGGCGGAAAGGGTAAGCTTGGGGCCACGCGGCGCGATGAAGGATCCCGGGGCCGCGCTTTCCGCACGGCTCATATTCGCCGGTATCGTAGTGTAGGCGATGCTCGCCACCGCGCCGCCGGGCAGGTTGGCCGTAATGGTCTTTTTGAAGTGCGGGTGCGCGAGCGCGAGGCTCGGTATGAGCAACATCATGAAAACACAAAGAAAACACAGAACATTCTTCATATCATCCTCCTGGCAAAGCGAACCATTTCGTGCGGCTGGATGCTATCGGTTCACCGGCGGAGTTTGCAAACGATGACGTCTCTCGAACACTCCTACCAGCAGACGCTCCGTGAGAAAGCCCTCTTGAACTTGACGTAATTCACTCGCACGAAGCTCTCGAATGAGAGCTTGACCGCCGCCGCGGTCGCGCTGACCCTCGTCGGAACCGCGAGCGGCGACGCCGCCTTCATTCTCACTCGTCGTCCGAAAGGGCTCCGACGGCACGGAGGGCAGTGGGCGATCCCCGGCGGCCGTGCCGACGGCCGAGAGCGGCCGGAGGAGACCGCCCGTCGCGAGGTCGAGGAAGAGATCGGCTTGAGTCTCCCCTCGGAAGCGGTGCTCGGGCTCCTCGACGACTTCCCATCGCGGTCGGGTTTCGCGATCACGCCCGTCGTAATCTGGGGCCCCGACCAGCCGCGGCTTCGACCCGACCCGACGGAGGTGGCCTCCGTGCATCTGATCCCACTGCGCGAACTCGACTCGCCGGGACTCCCCTCGATTACGCCCAGCGAGACCGGCCGGCCTCTAATCTCCCTCGGCTTCGCGACGTTGGGAACGACTGTATGGGCGCCGACCGCCGCCATGCTGTACCAGATGCGCGAAGTTGTTCTCCACGGCCGCGAGACCCGCGTCGCCCACTTCGAACAGCCCCGCTTCGCCTGGAAATAGCAGCACCTAGTCGCTACCGCTGCGTCGCGCGGTGACGGAGCGCGTGATCCGCCAGGGTCAGAGCCATCATCGCTTCCGCCATCGGTACGAACCGAGGCAGGAGGCAGGGGTCGTGGCGTCCCTTCGTCGCGATCGTCGTCGGCTCCCCCTGCCGGGTGACCGTCTCCTGCTCGCGGGGCAAACTGCTCGTCGGCTTGACGGCACAGCGCAGCACGATCGGCATTCCAGAGCTGATACCACCGAGCATCCCGCCGTGGCGGTTCGTGCGGGTGACGATGCGTCCCCCTTCTTGGGTGAAGACGTCGTTTGCCTCACTACCGCGCAACGCCGCCATGTCGAAACCCGCACCGTACTCCACCCCGACGACGGCAGGAAGGCTGAACATCGCCTTTCCCAGATCGGCTTTGAGTTTGTCGAAGACAGGCTCGCCCCAGCCGGGGGGTATTCCTGTCGCGACGAGCTCCGCGACACCTCCGATCGAGTCGCCCTCGCGCCGGAGCGCTTCGATGAGCGCCACCATCTTTTCGGCCGCACTCTTGTCGGGGCAACGGACGATGTTCGACTCGACCGCATCCAAGGTAACGGACTCGGGGGCCGCGATCGTCGCGACGACGTCGCCTACGCGCTTCACGTAGCCGACGATGGCCACACCGTACCACTCGGACAGGAGCTTCTTCGCGACCGCCCCTGCCGCGACGCGAACGGCGGTCTCCCGCGCGCTCGAACGTCCTCCGCCCCGGTAGTCTCGAATGCCGTACTTCGCGTCGAAGGTGTAGTCCGCGTGACCGGGCCGATACTTGTCACGAATCTCCGAGTAGTCTTTGGATCGCTGATCCCTGTTCTGGATCGAGATGGCGATCGAGGTGCCGGTCGTCCGTCCCTCGAAAACACCGGAAAGGATCTCGGGCTCGTCGCGCTCCTGCCTCTGCGTGGTGACCTTCGACTGGCCCGGGCGACGCCGGTCGAGATCGGGCTGCAAATCCGCCGTCGAGAGCTCCAGGCCGGACGGCACGCCGTCGATGATGACGACGTAACCCGGACCGTGGCTCTCGCCGGCGGTCGTAACGCGGAACGCCTGCCCGAAGCTGTTACCTGACATCGCGATCCGCCATCTTAGTTCGGCTCACTCCTTCCGGGAAAGCGAATGAGCCGGCCGTAGAGTCGTCCACCGACCAGCGCGGAGTCCCAGGAAATACGAATCGAGATCCAGCTCGGCCTTCGACTCCGGATAAAACGGCCGCGGGTGAAGGCCGGAGTCCCTTCCGGCGGCTCCATGATGGCCCTCTGGACTTGTTCGGCAGAGACGAGGCGTGATACGGCACCACGCTCCTCCAACAGGGCGGCATAGCCGTCGCCCAGCTCGTGGTAGCGCAAGTCGATCGTCTTGAGCAACGCGGTGTCGTGCTTGTCACCACAAGTCTCGAGCAGATACCGCTTCGTCACCCAATCCACCCGTCCGACCAGCTTCGTCATCCTCCTCCGCTCGAGAGCCGTCACGACCTCGTCCCAGAGCTTCACGACTTCCCGCGCTTCCATGGACGTCGCTTTGGAATCCTTGACGTAGACCTTCGCTCGCTCCAGGTAGAAACGCTGAATCTCGAGCGCAGTCATCGCCCCGCGCGCGGTCGCGACCTCGGCCTCGAGAGAGGGATCGGCCACGATCGCGTGAAGGGCCTCTGTGGGACGACGAAGCCTTGGCGCATCCTCGAGCGCACCGGCCTCGATCATAGCGACGACGATCGACGTCGCGCCCATCTTCAGGAACTCCGCCTCCTCGAGCATGGCCGAATCCGCCGGGCCAAGCTGCAGACGTTGCCTTCTCCGCCATAGTCCGAGCAGAGGGGCGAGGTGCAGCAACGCGGTCGTGAGAATCGGCTTGAGCAGATTTCCCGTGTCGAGGATCGCTCGGTCCCTCGGACTGATAGTCGACCGCATGACGGCGTTGATGGAGGGCCCTTTTTCCGAGAGCACGAATCGGCCATCTTCCTCGACGCTGCCCGACCCCGACCACACAGGCCGAGACACAAGGAACGCCAAGCCACGCTTGCGCACCCTCCGAAAGGCCAGCGTGCGCAGCACGAACGAGAACAGGGCAAGGAGCGGCCAAGTCACGGCGAGAATGAGCCGGGCAGCAAGGGCGCTGATCCCGTCGTCAAAGCCGAGAAGTCGCTCCCAAAACCGGCGGCCACCGAGCGGAACGAAGGAGAACCCGATTACGATCAGAAGAACGAGCGTCAAAGCTCGAATCAGAAAACCCACCCAACTACAAACGACGGTCGCGACGAGGAGCGGGAGCATGACGGCTAGGGAGAGTCGATACAACAAGAGGCCGAAACCGCGAGCCAGATCGACCTCAAAACTCTCCTGGACACCATAGACGTGCCCCATGGCGTCCCGACAATTCTTGAGCAAGCCGAGCTTTCCCGGATAGCCGAGCTGGCTCAGTCGCTTCTCGGCCTCGGGAATCGCTTCGCGCAGCAAGGCCTCCTGGGCCTTCTGATAGAGCAGAAGCTGTGCGGGGCCACGACATTCGGGAGTCGCTCCTTCGATGAGACCCCCGTCCGAGCAATAGGGGTAATACTCGTAGTGGAACGCTCCGCCGTTCCGCGTGAAGATCTGGGGACGTCCCGCGTACATCCCGGGTTCGGTGCGCACACGCTCCCCGATGGTCTTGGCCAAGACTTCGTAGACCAGATCGTGTCCGGGACGACGTTTTTCGGAAGAGAAACGGATGGCGTACTCGGTCGCCTGCCCCATCAGTCGACCGAACACTAGGGATCGTTCAGGCGGAGCGTGAGCTATTCTCCACCCTCTGGCACGACCGTCTCGGCTGGATAGCGGTTCTTGAGCCGGCGTGCGTCTTCGGCTATCTCGAGCAGAATCTCTTCGCCACGATCAGCTTCTAGATCGACCTCGCGTCTGCTCTCGACGAGCTCTTTCTGACTCCGCCTCATGTGCCAAGACCTCCTGCTGTTTCTTCAGCACACTCAGAGTAACACAGGCGACGCGCCACCCGCAGAGCTAGACACTAATGTCCCACGACTGCGCGAACGGACTCCCCGAGAACCTCCACGATGCGATCGATCTCGGCTTCGGTCGTCACCGCAGGCGGCGCCAGGACGAAGATGTCCCCGCGCGTTCTCGAGAAAAGGCCGCGCTTGTCGGCCTCCTCCTGGACCCTCGGTCCGATTTCCTCGCTCGGCGCGAAATGTTCCTTCGTTCCTTTGTCACGAACGATCTCAACTGCCGCCATGAGACCTAGACCTCGCACCTCTCCGACGTGCGGGTGCTCTGCGAGGGCTTCATCGAGTCCTCGCAGAAGCCGCGCACCCTTTTCCGCGGCCTGGCCGACGAGGTCCTCCCGATCGATGATGTCGAGGTTCCGAAGCGCAACCCGGCATCCTACGGGATGAGAGCTGTAAGTATAGGAGTGCATCCAGACCGGATCCGCCGCCTCCAGGACTTCCGCGACGTGGTCGCCGAGGCCGATGCCGCCCAGCGGGAGGTAGCCCGAGGTCACTCCCTTGGCGAACTGCATCATGTCCGGCTCCAGGCCCCAGTGATCCAGCCCGAAGCGCTTCCCGGTGCGGCCGAAACCCGTGATGACTTCGTCAGTCACGAGCAAAACGTCGTACTGGTTGCAGATCTCCCTTACTCGGGCAAAGTAGTCGTCCTGCGGCACGATGACACCACCCGCGCCCTGCACCGGCTCGGCCAGGAACATCCCGACTGTGTCCGGTCCTTCCTTCAATATGGCCTTTTCCAGCTCGTTGGCTGCTGCGACGCCCTGACTGACGCCTTCCGGCGCCTCGTAGCGATAGGGGTAAGGCGACGGGATGTGAACGAACCCAGGCACCCTCGGCTCGAACATGGGCCAATACGCGACGATGCCGGTGGCGCTCATGGCGGCCAGCGTCACGCCGTGATAGCCCCAAATCCTCGAGATGACTTTCGTCTTGTCGGGCTTTCCTCTCAACCTCCAGTAGTAGCGCGCGGTCTTGAAGCTGCTGTCACTCGACTCGCCTCCGCCCGACGTGAAAAAGAAATGGTTGATGGAAGGATAGACCCACTGCGAGAGCCTCTCCGCAAGCTCGATTGCTGCCGGATGAGAGCTTCCCGAGTAGGCCGAGCAATATGCGAGCTCGGCCATCTGTGCGGCGGCGACGTCGGCGATCTCCTTGCGTCCGTGCCCCGCGAAGACGTTCCAGAGGCCCGAAAGGCCGTCGATGTACTCCCTACCGTCAACGTCGTACAGACGGGCCCCTTCGCCTCGGATCCACACGTGGCCCTTCCTTTGCGCCGCCGGCCCATGGAGAGGATGAATGAGGTGGGCCTGGTCTCTCGCCAGAAGCTCCGTTTTCGATTGCTCTTTCGTCGTCGCCATGAAGTCCGCTCCTCGTTTCCTCCAACCGCTGAGATTATCAGCCCGTTTACTGCTTGGCAAGATGCTGGATGCGCAGAGCGGCGACCTGATACAGTGCGCTGTCGATGGAAATGGCTGGAGGAAGGACGCCCATGCTGTCGGGATGGGGCCGCATACCCAAACCGGGCAAAGAAGTCTTCTCGGAAGATTTGCGCGCGCTCAGCGAGCACGCCGTGCTCTCCCGAGGTCTCGGGCGCTCGTACGGTGACTCCGCGCTGCCGCCGCCCGGACACCTGGAAGTCGCGACGACGACCCTCGCCGATCGGATCCTCGCCTTCGACGAACGCTCGGGCATAATCCGAGTGGAGGCGGGACTGTCTCTGCGGCAGCTCCATCGCGTCTTTTTACCCAGGCACCGGTTCGTGCCCGTATCACCAGGGACTCAGTTCGTCACGCTCGGCGGTATGGTCGCCGCTGACGTCCACGGAAAGAACCATCACGTCGACGGCTGCTTCGGCGCGCACGTCGAGAAGCTTCTTCTCCGCGTCGCCGACGGACGCCTCGTAGAGTGCTCACCTTCGATCGAGCCGGAGCTCTTCTGGGCAACGGTGGGCGGCATGGGACTTACGGGTCACATTCTCGAAGTGGAGTTTCGGCTGCGCTCGCTGCCGTCACCCTGGATCTACGAGGAGCGCGAGCGGTTCGCGAATATCGACGACCTCGTGGCGGGTCTCAAGAACGCGGCGAAAGAGTGGCCGCTCACCGTGGGCTGGATTGACGGGCTGGCCCAAGGACGCTCGCTCGGCCGCGGCATCCTGAGCCGCGGCCGATGGGTCAGCGCGGACGAGGCGCCCTCGAAGCCCCCGTCTCCTCTACGCCGTTTCTCCGTCCCCTTCGACTTTCCGAACTGGGCGCTCAACAGTCTTAGCATTCGCGCCTTCAACGAAATCATCTATCGAGCGCAAGCTCACCGCCCTCGCATCGTCCATCCCGAGGTCTTCTTCTATCCGCTCGACACCATACTCCACTGGCATCGGATCTACGGCAATCGAGGGTTCATGCAGTACCAATGCGTGCTGCCCTCTAAGGCAGATCCCGAGGCGGCGCGACGTTTCCTCACGGTTCTCACGGCCCGCGGCGGCACAGACTCCTTTCTCTGTGTCGTCAAGGACTGTGGCGGAGAGGGGCAAGGGATGCTCTCTTTTCCCCGCCCCGGTATTTCCGTCGCCATCGATCTCGCCGTGCACGAGGGCACTCAAGGGCTCGTCGACCTGCTCAACGAAGCGGTGCTTCAGGAGGGTGGCCGCATCTACCTCGCGAAGGACGCCTTCACGCGAGCGGAGCACTTCCGCGCGATGGAGCCTCGCCTCGAACGATGGATGGAAGTGCGGCGCCGATGGGATCCGGAGCTCAAGTTTCGGAGCGCTCAGTCGGTAAGAGTCTTGGGAGACCCCGTGTGAAGGTCGCACTGCTCGGGGGAACGAAGGGTATAGGCCGCGCGCTCGGCCGACTACTCTCCGAGAAGGGTCACCGCGTCTGCTTGCTCGGTCGCGACCTCGACGACTTGAAGAGGTCGGCGAGTGACATGCAAGTCCGCGCCCGCGCCAAAGAAGATATCCCTGTCGCCGAGTGCGACCTAGAGCGCCCGGAGACTTTCGAGACCGCCCTCACCTCGGCGGAGGAATCTCTCGAGGGGTTGGATGCGGTCGTCGTCACCGCGGGCATGTTCGCCACCCAGGACAAGCTCGAGTCCGACGTCGATCTTGCCCGAAGGCTCCTGACCGTCAATTTCGCGAATACGGTTATGTTCTGCGAGAGGGCGCGCCGGCGCCTTCTGGAGCGCGGCGGAGGCAAGCTCTGCGTCTTCTCATCCGTCGCCGGCGAGCGTGGGCGCAAGCCGGTCGTGCTCTATGGAGCGAGCAAGGCGGGTCTCTCCGCATATCTGGAAGGCCTGGATCACAAGTTTCGAGATCGGGGTCTCGAGACGATCTGCGTGAAGCCAGGTTTCGTGAAGACGGGCATGACCGCCGGTTCTCCCAAGCCACCTTTCGCAGGAGAGCCCGAGGCGGTCGCGCGCGACGTCCTGAAGGCGCTCGAGCGTGGCGCGCCCGAAGTCTACTCGCCCCCCATCTGGCGCTACGTCATGCTCGTCATTCGGAACCTGCCACGATTCGTGATGCGGCGCATTAATTTCTAGTGCTCACTCGCCTCTTCGGCTCGTTCGCTCCCCTCGCTCTTCGCTCGGGGGAACGGCCGGCCCACTCGGGCCGGGCTCGCGGCAGATGTAATAGGAAACCGCTCGCGCAGGGTGCAGATGTTCTCGCGAAAGCTCCGGGTGTCCGGGTTACAATGATTCGGTGAAGGACGGAGCCAGCAATATCTACGAAGCGAGCGGAAAAGTCTTCATCAAGAGCCGCGCTGAGCTCGAAATTATGGCGCGCGCGGGCAAGCTCGCCTCCGAGTGTCTCGAATGGATCGTGCAGCAGGTCCAGCCGGGCATGACCACTCAGGCTCTCGACGATCTTCAGGTGGAATTCGCCAAACGGCATGGGGTCGTGGCCGCCCCGCTGAACTATCGTGGCTTTCCAAAGAGTATCTGCACTTCCGTCAACGAGGTCATCTGCCACGGCATCCCGAGCACGAAGCAAATTCTGAACGAGGGAGACATCGTCGGCATCGACGTCACCCTCGTCGTCGATGGATTCCACGGGGACAACGCCGCGACGGTCCCCGTCGGCGAGGTAGGCGAGCCCACGATGCAACTGCTGACAGCGACGCTCGAGTCCAGCCGCCGTGGCATCGAAACGGTGAGGCCGGGCGCTCGTCTCGGCGACGTCGGCCACGCGATCCAGTCCTACGTCGAGCCCCTCGGCTTCTCCGTAGTACGAGAGTTCGTAGGCCACGGGACCGGTCGCGGCTTTCACGAAGCGCCGCAAGTGCCCCACTTCGGCAAGCCGGGACGGGGCCTCCGGATGACTCCGGGACTCGTCTTCACGGTCGAGCCCATGATTAACGAGGGCGAATGGCGAATGGAGCTTTTGTCCGACGGTTGGACGGCTGTGACGCTCGATCGCAAGCTATCCGCTCAGTACGAGCACACCCTCGCCGTCACCGAGCAGGGGGTCCGCGTGCTTACGGTACAGAACGACGAGGGTAGGTGGGAGCCGCCCGGACGGTGGTATCCGCCCGAATGGAAGCCTGCCGCGATCTAACGAAACTCGTCCCGCGGGATCGACGATCCCTTTCGGAACGCTGACAATCTTGATAGGGTTACAGGTTCTATCATTCCGTAGGAGGATTTCATGGCAACGGTGATTCTTGGCGGCAATCCCGTCAACACTTCGGGGGAGCTTCCAGCGGTCGGGAGCCAAGCACCAGATTTCAACCTGACGAAAACGGATCTCGGCGACGTCTCGCTCGCGGATTTCGCGGGCAAGAAGATCATCTTGAACATTTTCGTGAGCATCGACACTGGGACGTGCGCGACGTCGGTTAAGACATTCAACAGCGAAGCGGGAGGGATTGACAGTACCGCCGTGCTCTGCGTTTCCAAGGACCTTCCCTTCGCCCACGGACGTTTCTGTGGCGCAGAGGGCATCGAGAACGTCACGTCGCTCTCGGACCTCAGAGGGTCGGATTTCGGCAAGGCCTATGGCGTGCTCATGACGGACGGGGCGCTTGCGGGGCTCTTCGCTCGCTCCATCGTCGTCGTCGACGAAAGCGGCAAAGTCGTCTATACGGAGCTCGTTCCAACGGTCAGTGAAGAGCCCAACTACAAAGCCGCGCTCGCAGCCGTAAAATAGCTAATTAAGATCGTGCTGGCGGCGCTCCACCGTCAGCACATCTTCTTCCTCGCTTCGGCGGCGGAAGCCGAGGAGATGAAGGATCTGGAGCGAGAACCGCCGCGCGATCCGCCGGTCGACGCGAAAAGCGTGGACCTCTCCCGGTATTCTCGAGACGCCGGGAAGCCAGTGCACGAAGCGCCCGACACGAGCGAAACGAAGCAGAGCCGATACCGCGAGCCAGGCCTCCCACACTTTCCGCACGACGAAAAAACCGTCGTCGCCCTGTTTTTGGTAGAGGGGCATGAGCAGGAAGCCGCTCGCGGGGACCCGAACATCTCCGTCACGATCCTGGGCGATGACTTCCCCTTGGTGCACGTCCTGAAAGCTGCGAAAGCCGGGAAACATTCGAAAGTGCTCTCCTTCGAAGACCGGGTGCCGGTAGACTACCGAGAGGGTCCGAGGAACGGCACGCGTCGAACGTCGCAGGTCCCCTCGTAGCTCCTCGATCCAGGTGCAACGACCGGCATCGACGGCCCCCAACTCCGCGAGCGCCATCCACGCAATCGAGGCCAGGTTGGAGACGGACCGAGGATCGAGGTGCTGTCCCCCTTCGAAGCCGACTGCCACGTGTCCCAGCAAACCGACATAATCGACCAAGGTTCCGACCAGACTCTCCTCCAGTCCGAGCACCGCTGGCACGGGGAACCGCCGCGCGAAGTGCCGACTCCTCATCGTGTCGGTGAATACGGCGAAGGGGTGTCCTTCTCCGGACGTGGTGTGGAGGTCGAGAAGCGTGATCGGGCCCCGCGCGCTCGCGAAACCGACGTGGATCTCTTCCAGGAGCGCTCGTTGCTCGTGATCCTCGGCAGTCGAACCGCTCTCGAGGGACGCGAGGCGCGCGAGCCTCTCCGGGCTCCACTGACGATTCAGGTCCTCGTCGATGAACCTTTGCCCGGAGCGAATCGCGGATAGATTGCCCACCAGGGCTAGAAGATCGCCTCGGACGAGCAGCGACTCGGATTGGAGTCTCTCGACCACCTGTTCGAGCGCGAGTACCCCCGCGGGCTCGTTACCGTGCATCGAGCCCACGGCGACCAACATCGGGCCCGGTGTCCCGCTGCGAAGGCGCCCGATGATCCGTTCGCCCGACGAGCGGTCGGCGGGGGGGCTAGTGGCGTGGTCAAGTTCTAGATAATCTTTGCCAAAGCCAGGGAGCGCGGCGTAGAGCGATGTCAACGAGGTACAGGATGAGGGCCACTAGCGCGAGAAAGGGCGCGAGCTCCGTGGGGACACTCGCCCGCTCGTCAAAGTCCGCGAAGATGTCCCGAATCTCCGGCCGGAACACGCCCCCTGTCTCCTTCGCCAGTTGCTCCAGCTTTTCGGTATCTGGCGGGTAGAAGCGATACTCGTCGGGATAGGGATAGTAAATTGCCCGTGTGTGGCGGCGAGCGCCGTAGGTCCCTTCGGGAAGTCCCTCGGCGGACAGCTCGAAGCGCCAGGGGGAAACGGACGAGACCGACAGCGGCAGCGACGCGTGATACGCGCCGGGCGCGGTCTGATGCATCGCAACCGTCCGAACCGCGCTCGTCGAAGGATCGGTCACTTCGAATGTGGGCGTGAGACCTCTCGGGAAACGGCCTTCCTCGTCGACGATGAGGAGATCGATCTCGGCCGCCTGGCCTCGTCGCTCCACCCGGAAGTCCACATCGGCTCCCCGTGAGCGACTCATCGTGGATCGAATCGTCTGCGCCCAGAAAGGACCGTAGCCCTCCCAGTTCAACCAGTCGACGGCCCAGCGATTCTTGACGTCCGACGTGAACATGACCGTCCGCCCCATGCCGTAATGCCACCGGGCTAGAAGCGGGTCTTCGCCTTGGGCCTCGAGTATCACCTCCGCGGTCTCTTTGGCGAGCGTACTCACATATCCCATGAGCGCGGGCGCCGTGTCGAAATCGATGCCCCGGACTGCCTCGACGTCTCGCTTGAGGAGGGCCTGGAACGACTCTTCCACGATCGTCGCCTCGAGAGCGATCTGGGTCTCCTCTATGAAGATCTGTTGGACTCGCGCTGCGTCCTTGATGAAATAGCTCCTGCCGTTACCCCAGGTGGCGATCTCCGCCAGTAGCTCCTGGTCGGCCTCTTCTCCTACGGCGACCGTCGAGACGGTGATCTCCTCGTCGGTCATGCGCTCAACGAGCTCCTCGTAGTCATCCGGATAGGTCTTCCCGTCCGACAGTAGGATGACGTGCCTGACCTTGGAGGGGCTCTCGACGAGCTGCTCGAAAGCTCTCTCGAGCGCTGGGTAGATATTTGTCTGCGCGCTCGCCTGGATGCGACTGATGCCATCCTTGATCCGCTCCTTGTTCAATGCGGTCTGCAACGGAATGGTCGTATAAGGATTCCAGTCGAAGGTCACGACGCCGAATCGATGGGTATCCTCGAGAAGGTCGAGCGCCGCTTTCGTGGCCTCCTTGGCCAATGCGATCTTGCGACCATACATGCTGTAGGACTTGTCGAGCACGACGATCAGGGACAGATCTTTCCACTTTTCCTCGACACGAAACTCGACGGGCAGGATGCGCTCGACGGTCGTGTCCGAGTAGCCTCCTTCTCCGTAGCTCGTCTCGCCCGCCGCGAACACGAGCCCACCGGCCTCGTCACGGACGTAGCTCTCGAGCGATCGCATCGTAGCCTCGTCCATGGAGCCTGCCGGTACGTCGCTCAGCAGGATGGCCTCGAAATCACCGAACCGCTCTCGCGATGCCGAGAGTTGCGAAGTCGCCATCCGAGTGACTTCGATACCTTCGGACTCAAGAGCGCTCTTCAAGTAGAACGCGCTCGGAGGATGGCCCTCGACATAGAGAACGCGGGGGCGAGGACCGACCTGGATGGTTTCCAGTCGGTGATCGTTGACGCGGAACGGATCGCTCGGCGTTTCGATGCGCGCCTGCAGGTCCACGACGCCCTCGTCGGGCAGTCGCACCTCGAAGACGATGCGGTTGAAGCCGGGCTCGAGCTCAGCGGTTTTCTTCGCGAGCTCGAGAGACGCGGTCTCGAGGCCAACCGTCGCCTGCTGCGGAGTCCGACTGAAGACGACGACCCCCACCTCCATCGTTTCCTCGGCTCGGACGTCTGTGGGAACTTCCAAATTTTCGATCCAACTGTCACCTTCCGCGCGGACGGCTGCTGGCATCGTGAAAACGCGAACCCCCTGCTCCCGAAGCTCGGATACGGTCGTGGCGAGCTCGCCGTCGGTTTCGTGACCGTCCGTGACCAGGACCAATCGCTTCAACCGATGCGGTGCGAAGCTCGCCATGGCCTGCCGCACCGCGCGCTCGATGTCGGTGGCGCTCTGGTCGATGGCCCCCGGAGTCACCCGAATGCCCGACTCGAGCGAAGCCCCGTCATAGACAGCGAGAGACCCGAGCTCTTCGGCACGCTCCACCATCGAAGCCTGCGCCGCGAAGCCGATGAAGCGAGCGTGGTCAGGCTTCCCGTCGCGGACCGCGTCGGCGCTCCAGCGGATCGCAGCGCTCAGAAACTCTGGAGAGATGCTGCGCGAGACGTCGACGAGGAAGACAGTCGAAATCCCGCTGGAAGGTCGATTGAAGTGGGGCCTCATGAGGGCGAGCACTAGCAGCACGACTACACTGCTCCGCACGATGGTCAGGAGCGTCACGTGTCTCTCGGTAAGGGAGGTTTCCGTGCGCTTACGGACCCACCATAGATAGACAACGGCCGGAAGCAAGAGCAGTGGCCAGTAAGTCTCGAAGCTCAGCGACATCTACCCACACGGATTTTACTGGGGCCGGTCTTCAATATGTTAGGTTTTTCGGGTCTACGCGGATTCGTGTGGGTTGAAGACGGCATTTCTGGGTAATGGCGGAAGGAATGCCGCCACGATCTTCAGCTTGAGATATTCCTCGTCGCGATAGCCGTAGGCGCGTCGTTGCAGCACACGGATTTTGTTGTTGACCCCTTCAACTAGGAGGCGCAGACGTTCCATCTCGGCCACCGCCTTGTCCGGCACAGCTTGCCCACATGCGTCGCAAAACGCTAGGTGTAGCGCGAGTTGTTCGCCAGCCAGTCCAGGTGTTCTACATGCAAACCGCCGCACCCGGGACAGTTGACGCGCCAACGCTCGTATTCCAGATAGATCCGCCAGCCTGCCAACGACAGGTCGCGGACCCGGCACACTTGCTTGTCATAGCGCCCCCGGCACCGTTGCCCACAGTAAGAGCACACAGCTGTTTTTTTTCGCCTCTTGAGCTGGATGACGCGGGCGTATCGGTCACCGAATAGACCCTTCAATCCGGCACACCACGAAACCTGGCAGCGCAAACAGCGAGCGGATCGACTGGGAATTTTTCACTCGGTTAGCCTATCCTAAAAATGGACCACTTTTCAGCACCTGATGAAGTACTCGATACCTTTTCCACACAATGAGTTACACTGTTTTTCCGTCAGGACTTACCCACACGAATCCGCGTAGACCCGGTTTTTCGTTACTTTTCTACCCATCAATAGTGCTCGATCGGGCTGTAGGTGACTTTAAGGGCCTAGGCCTTCCGGCTTCCACCGCAAGCTGACGACCGCCAAGATCACCACGAAAGGGTCGAGAAGATAGTCCCAGAGATTCTGCGACGCGAGCAATTGAGCCGCGAAGCTACCCATCCCCACCACCAGGCAGATGACGGGCAAGCGGAGGCCGGCCTTCCACGCGAGACTCGCTACCGCTCCGGCTGCCAGGACGAGCCACGGCGAGCGAAAGCCGAGACCATAGGGGTCGAAGGGACCGACCCCCAGAGCCATCGGATAGAGGAACAGGGCGAAGGCGAGAACGAACCGGGTCGTGGCGCGAAACTCGCGAGGACGTAGCCACTCGGGACGGCCCAGCTCGGCCACGATCGCTGCGCCGGCAAGTACCACGCTCGTCATGCTGAGATCCGAAAACGCACCTCGGAGGTAGGGAGCCACGAGAAGCGCCGACGTAGCGCCGGAAGCGAGCAAGAGCCAGCGGGATGCAAAACCGCGGCCCGCCACGAGAGCAAGCGAGCCGAGAGCAACTGCCCAACCCAGAGTGCCGACGAGCACATCGAGTCTCACGGCGAAACGCTCCCCAACCATTCCCGATCGAAGCGCAGGTGAACGATGCGAGAACGATCCCACGTGTAGAGGAGATGAAAGCTCTCGTCGCTTGTCTGAACGAGCCACGGGTAGGCGAAACGTGCGGCCCGTCCGGGCGGCAGGGGTTGTGGGGCCTCGAACCGGTGAACGACGCTCCACGATCGACCGGCATCGCGCGAAACGGCGAGACTCAGGTCGCTCCGATCGCGCTCGCTATCGTTGAAGGCGAGCAACAGAGAGCCGTCCGTGGTACGGATCGCGGAGACCGCGGCGTCGGGGTTCGGCAGGGCGCTCGACTCGGGCTCGGACCATTGGCTGCCGCCGTCGTGCGTAAAGGCCAACAAGATCCGGTGTGGGCTAGTCCCACTACGACGGAGCAAGGCGACGGCGTCACTCGGCGAGGTCGGCACCACGACGGGCTGCAGCGACGAGCGTCCCCAGGAAAGCCGGGTCTTGCCGAGGACACGCCCTTCCGCATCGAGCCTGACCAGCTCCGAGAATTTTCCCAGGAACTCGTGGTAGACGGGAAGAGCGAAGGTTCCATCCGTGTAGTGGAAGGTCGGGCCTCGGACGAGGGTACTGATATTGAGGAACGGGGAAGTCATGAGCCGTATCGCGCTACCGAAGCTTCGACCCTCGTCCTCCGATATCTTCACGTTGACGGCGCTTCCCGACCAGCCTCCGACGGAGACGCTGACGTAAAAGAGCCAGAGTCGTCCCGTCCTATCGAGGCTTGCGACCGGATTACCCAGCTTCCGAATGTAGCGCCTTAGATCCTTGCCCGTGTCTTCCCGGGACACGACAACCCTCTCCTCGCTCCACTGGCTCTGCCGCAGATCGAAGACCGCCGAATAGATGGCGACGTCCTGGGCGCCTTCGCGACTCCCTCCATACCAGAACGCGCGCAGTCTTCCGTCGGACAGCTCGACGGCGGTCGCGTTGTGAACGCTAGGAGTCACCCCGGAGGACGCCAGGCGGACTTCGTAAACGGGCCCATCCGTCACGAGATTCGCAGAGCTCGGAGTAACGGCAAAGGACGACGGTGCCGGAATCGAGGCGACCCGGTACAGAGCGGCGCCGACGGAGACCACCACCAGGACGAGCCAGGGCCACGCTAAACGACTCGACGACATTGCCGACGGAGTATACCGACTAAGTACCTTGCTGGCACCAGCAGGGTGCTGTAAAACTGATGTGCACCAGCGACCGCTTCGCGCAGCGAGCCTGTCGAGCGGAGCGCTAGCCTGGCGAAGCCAGGCGCGTTGCAAAAAAGGAGCGAGCACTAATGTTTCTCCAGCGCTAAATTGGAACCACCTATCGTGAAGCAAAAAATCGCAGAGCTCGAGAACAAGCTGTCGGCGCTCGGCGCGGCGCGATCGAGAGAGACCGTAGATACTCTGAACGACCTCGCATGGCAGATCGGCTTCGCAGACGTGCATCGGGCAGCGGAGCTCGCCGCGAGGGCCACACAAATCGCGCGGGATCTGGCCTACGACCGCGGCATCGCGTGGAGCCTCTTGAATCAGGCCTACTTCGACTACTTCGTGGCCGAATACGACAGTGCTCTTTCGAAGGCCCGTGAGGCCGCGACGATCTTCGAGACCACGGGAGACCGCAAAGGTACCGGGAATGTCCTTGGCGGTTTCGGCCTCATTTACTGGAGCCTCGGCGATTTCGAGCGCGCCGTCGAATCACTTCACGAGGGCGTGGAGATCTTCCGAGATCTAGGCGACGAAGACCGAGAGGCCTGGGGCCTCACTTCCCTCGGTGGGGTCTACGAGTCCATCGGGGACCTCGAAAAATCCGTCGACTACCAAGAGCGCGCGCTCAAACTCTTCGAGAAGCTAGGGGACAGAGTCGGCGAGGGGCGCGCCCTGACGGGGCTGGGCGTCGTGCTCCAGAGGCAGGGGCGTCTCGACGAAGCCCTGAGCCATTACGAGGCAAGTCTGGGCCTGGCGCGCAAGAGCGGAAATCAGCTCGCGGAATCGCGCGCGCTCAATGATATCGGAGCGATTCACCGCGAGCGTGGTGAGCTGGCCGAGGCGGAAGCCGCTTTGCTAGGGGCACTCGCCCTGCGGCGCGCTTCGGGACATCGCCCGGCCGAGATTACGAGCCTGCTCGACCTCGGCGTGCTCTTTACCGACCAAGGGAACTACGGTGAGGCCCACAAAACCCTGAAGGAAGCCCTCGCCCTCGCCCTGACCGCAAAGACGAAGCCCAAGATCTATCGAGCCCACGAAGCTTTGTCGCGAGCCTGTGAGCTCTCGGGCGACTACAAGGAAGCTCTGAATCACCATCGTGAGTTCGAGCGGCTGAAAGAAGAGGTTCTCGGCGAAGAGAGCGCGACCCGACTCAAGAACCTACAGATCAAGCTCGAGGCTGAGGCGGTCGAGACACTCAAACAAGCCCAGGCTAGCCTCGTTCAGTCCGAGAAGATGGCGGCCCTCGGCAAGCTCGTCGCCGGAATCGCGCACGAGTTCAACTCCCCGGTGGGTGCCATCCGCTCGAGCGTGGACGTTGCCGCGCGAGCTTTGAAAAAGCTATTGGCATCTCTTGGGAAGAGCCAAAACGATACGGATCGGACCACGCTCGAGACTCTCGAGGAACAGCACCGTACCGTCGCCACCGCTGGCGAGCGGCTCGAGCGCATCGTCACGAGCCTCAGGAGGTTCATCCGACTCGACGAGGCGCAGTTCCAATTGGCGGACGTTCACGAAGGGATCGATGCCACTCTGGAGCTTCTCGAAGCAGCGTGGGGCGATCGCATCCGGATCGTGAGGCGCTTCGGAGATCTTCTCGAGATCGAAGCCTATCCGAGCGAGCTCACCCAGGCGCTCATGACACTGCTCATGAACGCCGGGGAAGCCATCGAGGGCGAGGGCTCCGTCACGATCGCCACCGCACCGGAAAACGATTCCGTCCGGATTGCTGTCAGCGATTCGGGGCGCGGAATTCCCGAAGCACAGCTCTCGACCGTCTTCGACGTCGGATTCGTGCGTCGAGACTCGCAGATCCGTCTGCGGGTCGGGCTCGCGAACGTCCGCGCGACGATCGACCGGCACAACGGTGAGATCGAGGTTCGAAGCGAGCTCGACAAGGGGACGACCTTCGCCATCCGGCTGCCGACCCGCCAGACGCCTGCCCCTCGGCCTGGTCAAGAGCAGAAAAACTCGCTAGCATAATAGCAAGTCGATTCGACCCACAAATCCAACAGTTGAATAGGAGAGGAACCATGAGTGAAGACTCCGGTGGAGCCGCCAGCTGGTTAGGATGGATCGCGCTTCTCATCCTGATCAACTTCTTGAGCTGGGCCTTCGACTGGTCCTTCTGGATCTACTGAGCCCGGCGGGGACCGTGCCATCGCGCACACGGCCCGAGCATCTATTCGACTGCCTGCTCGCCGCATCACTCGTCTTCTGGGCGCTGATCGGCCTTCGTGAATTCGGTGTGAACACCGTGCGAGTCGCCATTGCCGCGCTGCACTTGACCGTCGCCTATGCGCTTCTAACCCGCTCGACGCCCGCAGAGAGAGCATCGGTCTCTGACGTTCTCAAGAGCCTCCCGGCCCTTGTCTCTGCCGGGCTCGCGCTCCGGCTTGCCGTGCCGGTCGACGAGTGGCCGCTTCCTTCTCGAGCTCTCTTCCTTCTGGGTACTCTGGTCGCGATACGCGCTCTCTTCGGTCTCGGAAAGAGCTTCGCGGTGCTCCCTGCAAGGCGGGCGGTGGTGGTCGAGGGTCCCTACCGACTCGTCCGCCACCCGGTCTATGCCGGCGAGTTGATGATGCTCTTCGCCTGCTTTCTCGCCCGTCCCGTCCCCGCTTCCGCCGCCGTCGTCCTCGTCTCGCTTCCCTTTATGGCTCTCCGGATCGGCACCGAGGAGCGGCTCCTTGCGGGCTGCGGGGAATACCGTGGCTACAAACGGGACGTTCGCTGGCGCCTCGTTCCGGGCCTCTGGTGACGCGGATCCCCCGCCGTGATTGAGCGTGTAAATCCGGTCGGGCTGCGTTACCATAGTTTCAAGTCACGATAATCGAAAAAACAAGCGAGCCCCGAGGCCTAACGCTCGGGGGCTCCGCGGCGGAGTATCTCTTTCCGGACGCTGTGGAAAACCATGTCTCTGAACGGACGATTAGAGGATATGAATCTGCTGGAGATCCTCCAGATCGTCGCCTTCTCCAAGAGGACTGGGACGCTCAAAGTCCAGGGCAGCATGGCGGAGGGAGCCGTCCTTTTTCGCGAGGGTGTTGTTTGCTGCGCATACTCCACATCGACCGCTCCTCTCCTGATGCAGTTGTCGCAGGCCACGCTCGACGACTCTCATATCCAGCTTCTCGAAGACCAGTTTCACGTCGCGATTCGGGAGCTCACCGCTCTACGTGAGGGGCGCTTCGAGTTCGAGCTCCGCGCGAGCCTTCCCACAGAGTGGGAAGGCATGGATATCTCGGGTTTCCTGACTGCAGAAGGGGTGGACCCTCAACAGCTCTTGCTCGAGCTCGCAAAAGACATCGACGTGGCGCGGCGCGACAGCTCGTCCATGCTGGAATCCGCCGACGCCGATGCCAAAGCATCCCCCGCGAAACCAACCGCCGAAGAGGAGGCAGCACCCGAAGGCGGAGCAGCTGTCACCGTCGTCGTCGTCGTCGACGAGCCGCAGGTGCTTCGGATCCTGGAGGAGGAGCTGACCCTGGCGGGCTCGGTGGTCGAGACCGCATCCGGTCCCGACGACGGGCTAGAGCACATCCGTCGGTTAATCTCCGACGGGAAACACATCTTCGTCATCATCGACGTCGCGATGCCGAGCTCGACGGGAGACAACTTTCAGGGCGGGTTGGAGCTCACCGAACGCCTGCACGAGTTGGACGTCTCGCCGAGTGTAATGCTGATGACTGAGTATCTGTCGTCCAAGATGCGCGCACGCGCACAGGAGCTTGGCGTGAAGAGGGTCGCCTTCAAACCCGCGCTCACGAAGCTGGATGCAGACGACTACGAGGCGGATCTGCGATCCTTCGCCAAGGTCGTACGCCGGGAGCTCGTTGCGCTCGCCCGGAGCACGCCAACTGCAACCGAAGACGCCGAAAACGCCCCCACGCTTCCGAGCTTGAACTATGACGTCATGTTCGACTTTCTCAAGACCATGACGGACCAACTCGTAAATCCGGGCAACGGTATCGCCCGCATGATTCTTCGTGTCGCCGCGAAACACGCGGAACGAGCCTTTCTCTTCCTCGTGAAGGGACCTCGTGCGCGCGGCCTCGCGGGCGTTCATCTCGGACGCCCGACCAAGCAGGTCGTCGAGCAGGTGAGCTCACTCGCTTTCGACCTGCAGTCGTTTCACGCCTTCGCGGAGGTCGTCTACTCTGGATCGCCTTTGCTGAAACGCCATGAACGAGACGAGCTCCCCGAAGGCATCGAGCCCGGCATGGCACGAGAGTACGTGCTCCTTCCGATGCAACACAATCACGAAGTCCTTGCCATTCTCTACTGCGACAACCCCAACAGCGGGAGAGCACCGACTCGGCTCGCGGGTCTAGAGCTCTTTCTGGCGCAAGCAAGCATGGCGATGGAGAACGCTTCACTCCACCGCAAGCTACGTTCGTTCGAAGGGCAGTTCTCGGTCGAAAATCAAGGACCACTGACTCAAGAGCTCAACCGTGTCCTCGGAAACGTCCCTTAACATGGAAAACAAAAGAACCAGCACCCGGTTCGGACCCCTCGTCATCAAGGTCGAGACTTGGATTGAGGAGGAGCATCGGGAGGGCTACCTCACCAACGTGAGCCTTGGTGGCGCCTTCCTCGCCATCGACGACCCGCCCGCCGACGGGGCCACGGTGACCTTGAGGGCGTTGCTTCCCTGGAAGCTCGGCGAGCTTCGGGCGGACGCGCGCGTCGTCTGGCGAAGCGCGACAGCGACCGCAATCAGCGGAGTGGGACTACAGTTCACACGCGTTGAAGAGGGCTCGCGAGAGCGTCTGCACTCCTATCTCGAGCGATTCTCGGAGCTCGCCGCGCAGCTCGAAAGCTAGGCTAGTGCTCGCGTCACGCCGATCGGCGAGGCTTGGTAGCCCGGAAAAAGTGTGACGCCCTCCTTGAGCGCAAGGGTCCGAGCCGCGACTTCGGAAAAGAGATCGCGGAAGTCCATCGTGACGGGAAGATCCCTGCCCTCGTATAAGTGTTTTCGCTCAAGACCCAGCCAGTCTCCCACGACCCGCCCGCCGTGAACACCGGCTCCTGCCGCCATCACCACGGCGCCGTGTCCGTGGTCCGTTCCGCCGGCGCCGTTGATTTTGACGGTTCGACCAAACTCGGTTACAGAGAGCAACGTGACGGGACGGCTCGTACCGACGTCCTCGAGCAGAGCTGCGATCGCGCTCGCGTGCCTTCGTAGCAAGTTCGCCATCTGACCTGTGGCAGCACCCTGCCCGAAATGCGTGTCCTATCCGTCTGTCGAGATGAAAGCGACCCTTACGCCGAGCTCCGCTTTGAGGAGCGCAGCGACCTGTCGGAACGGTTCGCTACGCTGCCCCGTTGGATAGCGGACGCCCTCGGGAGCCTTTCGCGACAACGGATCCAGCTCGCGGAACATGCGAAGGGCCTCAAAAGCCTCCTCCCCCATCGCGGCGAGCTCGGATCTTTCTTCCGCGAGATACATCGCTTCGAGGCGCCCCTCGAGCGCGGTGTTTCCACGCGAGCGGCCGAGCCTCGAAAAGTCCTCCATCGCGATGGCGGTTTCGGCCCCCGCGAGCGACCGCGGCATACTTGCGGAGAGCGCAACCGCGGCAAAGGGACCGCGCGCCTCGACCGCGGTGAGCGCTCGGCTCAGCCTGCCATCGCGGGTCGCCTTCCGACCCGGAGTGCCCGACTCCATATAGTCCTGGGCATCGAAGTGGGACCGCGTCGGGTCGGGCGACCCGACGTTGACGACGAAAGCGAGCTTTCCGGCAGAGTACAGCGGAAAGAGAGGAGAGAGGGAGGGATGTAGAGCAAAGCCATCTCCCAAATCGAAGGTCGGCCTCTCCCCCCTTCCCGGCTCGTCGAGGGCTAGCGCGCCGCGCAAGCCTCTATAGTTGCGATCTCGATATGGCACGACCATGTGCAGCCCGTCCGCCGCGCCTCGCTGAAACAAAACTACGAGAACCGGGTCGCGGTCCGAGGTGCTCCGCGCCGAAAAGGCTCGGGCGAAGGTCGCGAGGCTACCGCTACCCATCAGAGCGAGGGTGGTGCCGCCGACCCTCAAGAGCTCGCGTCGATCCAATCGTGTCCCCATGTCGTCCCCCCCGCTCACTGGCGTTGAAACGCCGGGCTCGCAAGAACCAGCGCCATTCGTTTCGTCCCGTCACTCGCGCCCGTTGCGAAGTCCCCCATGGCCTCTTCGAGCGCCTTGGCTTCGTCTGCGGTCATGGAGTCCCTTCCACTCGGAACGACGGAAGCCATCCACTGGTCGATGTCGCTCGGAGCCACGAGGGGACCGACGCCTCGGATTCGTCCGGCCGCGAGCTCGCCCACGAATCGGATACGCGTCAAGACGCTCCCCGCGGTAAGCCACGTCGACGCTTCCTCGTCGTATCCGGTGGGCGGCTGGCACAGGTACAGCGGCATGCCGAGATCAAAGAGGGCGCGCACCAACCCCGGGCCCTCGACGGTCGCGGAAGTCGCCCACACCGAACCGACGAGCTCGTCGGACGGCGAGTCAGAGACAAAACGCTGGGCCAGCTTCGAGCTGATGAATCGAGCGGTCGCGGCGTGCGTCGCCAACATGTGTACGACCAGACGACCGTCCTCCATTCTTCCCGCGTCGAAACGGACGCCGAGGATGGTCTTCGGTTCCTCGTCGTGTGCGAGGGCGTTGAAATAGAAGCTCCCCTCTTCGGGTAGCCCTGTCAGGAACTTCGGAAGCGGGCGGGTCGGAAAACGGCTCTCCATCCGGGCCCGCGCTTCGGCGATGTTAGGACCGACGACAGACCAACCCGTGAAGGCACGCGCGACCGCCACGACGTCGTCTTGCGTGTAGCCGGAATCAACACCGAGCGTGTGGAGCTCCATGAGCTCGCGTGCATAGTTCTCGTTGATCCCGAACAGTCGCCGTTCTTGCCCGCTACGCGGTTGTCGACCTGCACGCCGCCCTTTCATCATCGCGCGCGGATCGAAGCCTTCCTTCGTATTGACCCAGTTGTCCAGGTAGAACAGCATCGCTGGATGCTGGGCCGTGGCGAGAAGAAGGTCTTCGAACTTCCCGAGCACGTGCGGTCGTATCGCGTCCCGCTCGTAGGCGGGCAAAGTAAGGAGCGTGTTCCGATTCTTGCGTGCGTATACGTTGAAGTGATTGAACCAGAAGTCCGCCATGACTTCTTGAAGTTGGCGTTCGGAATAGACCGCTCGCAGCAGCTTCGCATGGGAGAGCTCCATGAGAACACGTCCCGGCCCCATCCCCGGGTCTCTGCGTCGGGGACGCGCGTTCCCGTCTTCCATGGACTCGCGCTGCTTCTGGAGCGCGAGTCGTTCCTCGGCGCTCGGCCTCGGATAGGCAGCCATGAGCTCCGACGTCGAACCGTCCAAGAGGGTGAAGTGCTCAAGCTTACTCTCTAGGATGCGGTCGTCGATTCGCTCCGGATGAAGCTGGGTGTCGAGCCATCGGTCAACTCCGAGCCGAACTACGCGCTCGAGCTCTCCGGGTCGCGCGCCATAGGTGGCTCGGGACAAGAGCAGCGCGGCCCGCGCGGTTTCGTCGACCGCCTGGGCCGACACTGCCCAGGTCAGCATCATGGCGACAACGAAACGTCCTGTCCTCATCATGGCCTCTTCTCCCTTTGATCCTTTAGACCGCGGCGAGGCGGTGGAGGTTTAACGGAAACTCGAGAGGGGATTTTATGGGTGATTCTTGGCGTTGCGCCGCTTCTTGCTGCGGAGGCACTTCTGGCACAGGCCGAAGATCTGGTGGCGGTGGGACTCTATTTGAAAGCCATAGGCGTCCGCGATCTCGTCCTGCAGGCGCTCGATCTCCGCGCTAAGAAACTCGAGAATCGTGCCACACTCGATGCAGATCATGTGGTCGTGGTGGGCGTGGCGAAACTTGTGCTCGAACCGCGTCAGGCCGTCCTTGAGCTCGATCGCGTCGGCGAGCTTCGCGTCAACGAAAACCTTGAGGGCGCGGTAGATCGTCGTTCGACCAATCCCGGGATTCTTTCGATGGATAACGCGATAGAGATCGTCCACCGTCATGTGACCGCCGGTCTCGAGAAAATGCTGGAGGATGAGCTCCCTCTGGCGCGAGTGCTTGAGGCCGTTGGCCGACAGGTGGTCGGCAAGGACCCGAAACTCCTCTCGTGTCTCCGCCATCCGGCTAGCCGACGTGCGCCTCGATCGCTTCGGCGGTGACCCCGAAATGCGACCCCATCCAAGCGACCTCACCCGAACGAAGCACTAGAATCTGTGGCGAGGCATGACGGACGCCGGTCGCGTCCTCGATGTAATCCGAGACCGATCGCTCCTCGATCACGCGGACTTTGTAGATCTTGCGCTCCGGATGGCTGTCTAGAAACTTCACGACTTCCTCGTGTGCCCGAGCACTCACCGAGCACATCGTGCTGTGTTTGAAGACGATGGCCGTTACCTCCCGTAGCAGGCCGTCGACGTCGCTCTTGCTCGAAAGATGCTCCAAACGCACAATCTCTTCCATAACGACACAAACAACGGCTGAACGGCCTCCGGTTAACCCTCAAGCTAGGTTAGCCGGCTACGACCCTCGATGCAAGAACCGCGAGCGAGACAAAAGAGAAGGCCCTCTCCCTTTGGGAGAGGGTGCCCGCCGGAGGCGGGCGGGTGAGGGTCTTCTACTCGCGTTCAAGTCCGGGGCCGAGCCACTTCGAGCGGGCGATGTCCACGAAATAGATCAGGAGACCGACGCTCATCGTGAAAAGTCCCGCCAGAGACTCCCAGGGCCTGTCGATGAGCATATAGGTCAAGCTCCAAACGCTCAAAATGAGAAAAATGATGGGCGGCCATGGATAGCCCCACGTCCGATAGGGGCGCTCCATCTCGGGCTCTTGCCGCCGGAGCAGGAACACTCCGGCCACGGTGATTGCCGTGATCAAGTTCAGCGTGAAACCGGCGTAGAGCAGCACTTGCTGAAAGCTCGCCGTATAAATGAAAGCCAAAGTGATCGCGGATTGGACGAGGATGGCGCGGGTTGGAATGCCCTTCTCGTTGCGATAGGCAAGCTTGCCTAGTAGCGGGACGTCCTCGCCCATCACCTGGACGATGCGTGGACCGACGAAGATCATCACGCTGATCGTCGAAGTCAGGACGAGAGCGATACTAACCGCCATCAAGTTGCCGCCCAGCTGGCCGAAAACTCTCGAAGCGGAGAGATAGCCGACCTCGATCTGTCCGGACAGCTCCGAGAACGGCACCGTATACATGAAAGCATAATTCACGAGGGTATAGAGCACGAGAACGATGGCCGTCCCCGAGAAGAGCGCTCGCGGAAGCGTCCTCGGATCTTCCATCTCCCCGACGATGTAGATCGCGGCGTTCCAGCCCGCATAGGCATAGGCCACGTAGACGAGAGAGACGGCGAAGCTCGGAGTCGCCACGAGACGCCAGTCACCCGGTCGAGGCAGGGCCGAGATAGGCTGAGCGAGCCCCGCCCAATAGGCTGCCACGATGAAAACGAACAAGAGCAGCACCTTGATGACGGTGAGCGTATTCGTGAATCGAGTGCCCCAGAGGATGCTCGCACAGTGCAGCGCGGTGAAGATGACGACGGCGGACGCGGCAGTGTGTGCGATCGGGATCCCTTTCACGACCGTCGCGGAATAGCTCGCGAAAGCGATGGCAGCGAGCGCGGTGGGAGCCGCGAAGCCCACCGTCGCCGAGACCCAACCCGACAGGAAGCCCACGGCGGGATGCACGATGCGGGACAAAAGATGGTACTCGCCTCCAGAACGCGGGAGCGCCGTCCCGAGCTCTCCGTAGGTCAGAGCGCCGCAAAGAGCCGCCACCCCCCCGAAAACCCACAGGAGCATGATGGGGAAACCGGACTGGATGTCGACCACCTGGAAACCGAGGCTCGTAAAGACGCCCGTCCCGATCATGTTGGCGATGACCATCAAAGTCGCCGTCCACGGTCCGATCTTGACGGGGCTTGTCATTACTTGAGCCATTTACGGAGCGTCGAAACCCATCGGGCCGTACTCCCCGGCCGTTGACGTCGCTCACTCGCTCGCGTTCAGGTGCTCTTTGACTTCTCTCGAGCGCGCCGTTTCGTCGCTCTCGCTCCACAGCGAGGCCAGACGTTCGTAATGCGCGAGCGCCGCCGCACGATCTCCCATTGCGTCGGCGGTGCGGGCGGCACCGACAAGCGACTTGGTTCGGTTCGGCATACGTACGATCATGTCATCGAAGACCTTCGCTGCCTCCTCATAGCGACCGGTCTCGAGCAGGATGTAGCCGTAGAGCTCCTGCGGCGGCACCATCGGCTCTGGTGGGCCGTAGGCGGGGTGCATCTCTTTTTCCTTTTCGATCGCGGCCTCGATGAAGCGCACCGCTTCTTCCTTCTCGTCCTTCGCCAACCGCACGAGCGCCGCCATTTCCAGCGATGCCACGGCGGAGGAGGTCTTCAAGTCCTCGAGCGTCACCTGCCCCTGAAGATGAGACTTCAAACCATCCGTCGGCTCCATGGAAAGCGCCTTCAGACGCGCCGCCACCTTCTCGGCCGTTCCAATGTCCTTCTTTTCGATGGCTCGCATGCCGGCGGCGAGGAGCAGAAAGACGTCCCCCGGGCGCCGCTCCTGCAGGAGCGAGTCCACGGGCAGGGGCAGGGCGTCCCAGTCCTCCCCCTCGATAAGATAGCGGGCCGTCATGTTCGCATAGGTCGCCCGGATTCGGATGAGCGTGTTCTCACGCTCGGCGATCGGTCGAATGAGATCGATGCAGGCTTTGGCCTTCTCGAGCTCTCCGCGCTCGAGGTAGCCGTAGTGCATCCAGGCGAGCGCGTGGAAGTCGCGTCTCGTGTCGGATAGCTCCTTGCGCTCCACCCATTCGACGGAGGCCTGGTAGGCTCGCTTGTTGGACTTCACGACCTTCTCCCAAAGCCCGAGCTGTACGAAGATGTGCGACGGCATATGGAGCGCGTGCTCGACGTCGGGTGCGATTTCCGCATAACGATCCGCTGCATAGAGGGCGAGCGGGGCGTGCAGCGGATCGTCGAAAGCGTGGATGATGTAGTGCGCCGCGCCCGGGTGGCGCGGGTTCTGGCGGAGGAGCCCCTGGGCGACTGCGGCCGCGGTCATCTGCTGGCGGAAGTCATTGCCGGCGCGCCTCACGGTGCCGAGCAAAGCCAGTGCATAGAACGCGCGCGCCTCCTCGTCCCCAGGATAGGCATCGACAATCTTCGACATCGCCTCTGCATAGGCCCAGTCACGACTCTCTTTGTCGCCCGCGCCATAGAGGATCTCGACCGCCTCCATCCACATCTTCTCTTTCTCGCTGCGAGCCTTCGCGATGCGCTCCTCGCGAGTCCCGCCCAGCTTTTTCAAGGCATTGCGAGCCGCGGGAAGGTCCTGACCGGTCGGCGACCTAAGCGGATTGCCATTATGGGCCGTCGCCTCGCCCCAATAAGCGAGCGCGAAGTCGGGCTCGAGCTCCTGCGCCTTTTGGAACTCCTCGATGGCGTCTACAAATCCGAAACTGTGAAGGATGGCAACTCCACGAAGGAAGTGCTCCTGCGCCTGGGGCGATGCCGAGGTCTCGAAGGTGATGTTGCCGACCTGGGCCGACGCTACTGCACAGCCGAGGCATAGCGGGATGGCGACGAGTAGGGCCTGTTTCATGGTAGCACCTCCTGAATCGACGGAAATGGTAGCAAATTCGGCATGGCTGGGCTCCGCGCACCGCGCTAGCCGACCGAGATCGGGCAGGTCATGCAGTGCGCGCCTCCGTTTCCCTTGAAGAGCTCGTCTGCGGGAAAGGTGACGAGTCGCCATCCGTTTCGCGCCATCCCCGAGCCGATGCGGGTCGCCGAGCTGAAACCGATGGCAGTCTCCGATCGCTTCGTCACGACGACGTTGAGGTGTCGTTCCGCACGCTCCGCCCTGCGGAGCGTGCGGATTCCGCGTTCGGACAAGAGCTCCTCGAACATGACGTGTCGTGGCTCGCTCTTGCCGTCCTCGTAGAGCCGGCACGGATAGATCCGAAACGAGTCGGGGTAGATCAGCGCGAGGTCCCTGTCGAGGACCATGAAGACCCCATTGATATGAATGTGCCCGAAGGGAAGCGGCACCTCGACGAAGTATTTGACGTCCTTGCCCAGAATGATCTCGCGCAACATTCGCGTGCCCGTCTCGTTGGCGCGGTCGCAAAGGGAAACGACGGCGGTATCGTCGCCCAGCATCGTCACGCCACCACCCTCCAAAAACCCGGGAGGATCGATGGCACCGAGGATCGGGACTCCGAGCCGTCGAAACGCGCGGGCGATCATGAGTTGGTCGCCCCATCGACCCTTCAGGTGAGGCGCCATGAGCACCGCGCCGCGGGAGAAGACGGAGGCAAGGTCCCGCATATAGGTCATGTTGGGCCGGCGCGCCATATAGACCATAGAATCGCGGTCCTCTTTGAGAATGTCGGTAAGGAGCAGCGTCTCGACACCGTGTGCCTGAAACAGGCCGAGCATGGTGTCGTACTCGGATACGAAGGCGCCGCTATTCACAGGCCGATCGAAGTGAAACTCCGCGAGCGTCTCGTCGTTGACCATGGTGAGCTCGCGGCCCGGCCGATGCATGATCACTCGTTTGAGATCTCCGTAAGCGTTCGTCACAAAGGGCTCGTCCAATTCTCGATCCTCCTGAATGGCTCGGGGGCCCGCATACATTACTCTTTTCCCTCGATCGTTTCTATAATGGCCGCGAGTGACGCTTTCTCTATTCCTGCTAGCTTTACCTCTTCTCTTGCAAGAGCCGGAACCCGAACAAGTTCCGACGTTTCGCGGAGGTGTGACCACCGTTCTCGTGGACGCGCTGGTCCTCGACGCGGAGGGAAACCCGGTAACGGATCTCAGCACCGACGAGGTCGAGATCTACGAGGACGGCGTCCTTCAATCGATCGCGACCTTCGATGTCACGGATTGGACCTCCTACGTCAGCGAGAGGACAGGCTCCGCGTCTAGTCCGAACGTCAATACCTACCCGAGGCGCTTCGTCCTCATCCTCAACCGGCAGGGCGCACGTTTCGATTATCTCGTGCGCGCCAAGCGGGGGCTGACGAGCTTCGTCGTGGAATCCATGGCGGACGGAGACGAGGCCGCGGTGGTCGAGATCGCCCATTCGTTCAAAGTCGTTCAAGAGTTTCGTGCATCGAAAGAGGAAACGCTGCAGGCCATCAAATCGCTCAGCCAGATGCCCTCCGACTACTCGATGGGAGCCGCTCGTTCCTCGGAACGTATCTACAGAAACCTGGCGGCCTTGGCTGAAAGCTGGGCGGAGCTACGTGGACGGAAGGTCATCGTGCTTCTCTCGAACGAGCTACTCACCTTCTCGCCCCCGGGAGCGACCTACTCGGATTCGAGCCTCGATCTGCAGCGCGCGATTTCCGCGCTGAACCAGGCGAACGTATCGGTCTACACAATCGATCTTCGAGGCGTCGAGAGCCGGTCCTCGATTCTGGGAGGACTCTCACCGCTCGCCACCGAGACCGGCGGCCGCTACCTCCGGAACCAGAACTCGTTCGACAAACCGCTTGCGCGTATCGGACGCGAGAACCAGAGATACTACCTCTTGAGCTACGTACCGACGAATGCGGAGCTCGACGGAAGCTATCGCGACATCGAAGTTCGGGTCTCGAGGCCCGACGTCGAGGTCATCGCGAGGCAAGGCTACGTGGCCCGAGCACCCGCGACGCTTACAACCGAGGCTAGCGAGGAGTCACCACCGAGCGAGCCACGTGACGAGGTCCCTCCCGTGGTGGCCGCGGCCCAGGATCTTCCGTTGGCGGTCGAGATGAGCACCTACCTTCTCCCGACGGGAGCGGGCACCGTCCGGCTCGCCATCACGGTAGCCCTTCCGGAGGAGCTCCTGACCGCGGCGTCAGGGGAGCGTCGTCTTGGCGTGACGGTGTCGGACGAAGCGGGCGCCGTAGCGGGAGCGTACCAAGAGTCCGTCAGCATGGAGCGTCCTTACGTCATACCGAGCTTCGATCTCCCTCCCGGGCGCTACGTCGCACGTTTGACGCTTCGTCTCTCCTCCGACGAGGAGCTCTATAGCGCGGCGACCGAGATTCGAATACCCGCCGACTTCGGCGAGCGGTTCGGTTTGTCGAGCATCATTCCCGTCGTATCCCCGGAGAATGGCGCCGCCGCGGGCGACGGGCTCCCCATTCTGCCTACGCCTTCTCTCAAACGTGGAAAAGACGGCTACGTTTTGTTCCAGGTTTTTCCTGGAGCCGATGACCCCTCGAGACGAGTTCACGTCGGCTGGGCATTTCTCGACGAGGATGGGCGGGAGATCCGACGGGGCGAGAAGGACGGCCCAATCGATATCGTCCAGGATCGCCTCGGTGGCACTCCAGTCATCCTCGAGCTGCCCATGAGCTCCCTCTCCTACGGCACTCACATCGTCGAGATTCGCGTGGAAGACCGCTCGCGTTCCCGGCGCGCGACGAGTTCCATCGAGATTCGTATCCGCTGAATGCGCGAGGGAGGAATCCCCGCAGTTTTCTCGTCCTTTCTTTAGAGGAGGTACGAGATGCGTTTTCTGTCACTGTTTCTCGGGGCCGCGCTCGTGACGGCAGATCCGGCGCGGGCGCTTCCCATTCTCAATGAGGTCTACTACGACGCTTTTGGATCCGACGCCCCGTCCGTGTTCACGGAGATTCTCGGAGAGCCCGGCACAATTCGGGACGGCTGGGCTCTCGTGGGCATCAATGGTGCCAACCGCGAGATCTATCGGCGAATAGACCTCACCGGCGCCGTCGTCCCGGATGACGGGCTCCTCGTGATTGCGACCGGCCGCGCCACCCTCGAGCTGGTTCTCGAGCTCGATTTCATCGCCAACGTCGACTGGCAGAACGGGCCCGATGCCGTTCAGCTCTGGAGCGCCACCGGTACGCTCGTCGACGCGCTCCAGTACGGCGATGCGGGGCCTGGAAACGCGGGCGAGGGCGCTCCAGGACTCGACGCACCACCTGGACTGGGACTGACTCGCCGAAACGGCTCGGATAGCAACGACAACGCGACGGACTTCGTCGTGGCTGCTCCGACGCCCGGTCGGCGTGCCAGGCCTTTGGCGGAGCCGCGCTCCCTGTGGCTCCTGTCTCTCGGGGGCGTTCTCTCGCTGATCGGTGGGCGGGTTCTGCGAGGAGCTACCGATCGAGATTCAAAGGCTCCCTGACGACGTACAGGAGGGTCGAGACAAGCCCTACCTTCTGCTGTCCAAAAAGAAGGATGCTCTCCAGCCGCTAGCGCGTCGCTATCGCCGAGCTACCCTCTCCCTTTGGGAGAGGGTGGCCGAGCGGAGCGAGGCCGGGTGAGGGCTCAGCACGCCACACCTTTCGTGATGGCCTTTGCGACCGTGCGCCTCCGCGTCTTTGCTTTGATTCCTGAACCCCTCGGCTGCACTAGGCGCCTACGGCTGTCTTCTCTTCTTCCTTGGCGGAGATGGGGCCTTCGCCGGGCTTCACCGTCACCGGGTCGAGGAACGGCATCATCTTGCGCAGCTCGGCACCGACGCGCTCGATGAGGTGACCTTGGTCCTTCCGGCGGGTTTCGTTGAACCAAGGCCTCCCCTTCTCGTTCTCTTCGATCCACTTTTTGGCGTAAGTGCCGTTTCGGATCTCATCGAGAATCTTCTTCATTTCCTTGCGGGTCTCGTCCGTGATGACGCGTGGGCCGCCGGTGTAGTCTCCGTGCTCGGCGGTGTCGCTCACGGAGTAGCGCATGTAGTTGAGCCCGCCACGATACATGAGGTCCACGATGAGCTTGAGCTCGTGGAGGCACTCGAAATACGCCATCTCCGGCTGGTAGCCGGCTTCCACGAGCGTCTCGAATCCAGCCTTGACAAGCTCGCTCACACCGCCACAGAGAACCGTCTGCTCTCCGAACAGATCGGTCTCGGTCTCTTCCCCGAAGGTCGTCTCGAGCACACCGGCCCTGGTCACGCCGATCGCCTTCGCATAGGACAGTGCGAGGTCTCTCGCCGTTCCGGATTTGTCCTGGTGCACGGCAATGAGGGCCGGGGTTCCTTCTCCGGCCACGTAGGTCTCGCGAACACGGTGGCCGGGAGACTTGGGAGCGATCATCGACACGTCGACGTCTTCGGGAGGCACGATGGTCCCGTAGTGGATACTGAACCCATGGGCGAACATCAGCGTGTTGCCCGGCCTCAATCCGGGCACGATCTCCTCTCTATAGATTTTCGGCTGACGGGTGTCGGGGGCAAGAACCATGATGACATCGGCCCAAGCGGCGACCTCAGCGACGCTAGCGACCTTCAGGCCGTCCGATTCCGCCTTCGCTCGACTGCGGCTATCGGCGTGAAGCCCGACGCGCACGTCGACCCCGCTCTCTTTCGCGTTCAACGCGTGGGCGTGACCTTGAGAGCCGTAACCGATGACCGCTATTTTCTTTCCTTGGATCAGGCCGAGGTCGGCGTCTTTGTTGTAGTAAATCGTTGCCATCTAACTCACTCCTTCTAGAACTTTCTCTTCCTTCACTGCTCTTGCTATCGCCACGACGCCAGTGCGGGCCATCTCGAGAATCCCGAACGGCTGTAGCACTTCGACGAGGCGGTTGATCTTGTCCTCGGTACCAGTGATCTCGAAGATCAGGGCCTCGGGGCCCACGTCGACGACCCGTGCCCTGAAGACTTCGGCGACCTGCATCACCTCGGATCGACGCTGGTGGTCGGCCCGGACCTTGATCAGTGCCAGATCGCGGACGACAGAGGGTACGTTAGAAACGTCCCGGACTTCCAGCACGTTCACGAGCTTGTAGAGATTCGCCTCGACGAGACGCGCGGTCCTGTCGTCCGCGTTCATCACCACAGTGATGTGCGAGACGCCCTCCCGGTCCGTATGCCCCACCGCCAGGGACTCGATGTTGTAGGCACGGCGACGAAAAAGAGACGCGACGCGATCGAGCTCACCGGGCCGGTCCTCCACCAGAACGACGAAAGTATGTGGTCTCGCTTCCGACGTCATCTCAATCCTCTGCCTTCGTGACGAGCGCGGAGGCCGGACGTCGGATCATGGACTCGATGTCCTGGCCGGGAGGCACCATCGGGTAGACGGTGTCCTCTTTCTCCACGCGGAAGTCGACGACGACAGAGCCCGAAGCGGCGCGCGCCCTACCAACGACCTCTTCGATTTCGTCACGTCTCTCGACCCTGAGTCCCAATAGGCCGTGCGCTTCCGCGAGTTTCACGAAATCAGGGTTGTGCATCGGAGTCTCGGCATAACGTTTGTCGTAGAAGAACTCCTGCCACTGACGCACCATGCCGAGGTAGCCGTTGTTGATGATGGCCACGTTGACCTTTATTTTCTCCTGCGCGCAGGTGGAGAGCTCGGCGGCCGTCATTTGAAAACCACCGTCACCGCAGACGACCCACACTTCTTCCTCGGGCTTCGCGAACTTGGCACCAATGGCCGCGGGGAGCGCAAAACCCATCGTCCCTAACCCACCGGAAGTGATCAGCTTCCTCGCATAGTCGTGCTTGTAGTACTGCGCTTCCCACATCTGATGCTGACCGACGTCGGTGGCCACGAGCGCCTTGCCTTCGGTCAAGTTCCATAGATCGCTGATGACGTGGGCAGTATAGAGATGGCCGCTGTCCGGAAGCTGCTGGATGTCTCTGACCGCCGTGTCCCCTTTTGCGTCCTTGATCGTTCGGTGCCAGTCCGAGAGATCGCCACAGTGGACTCGTGGGGAAAGCGCCTTTAGGCTCTCGTAGAGATTGCCGACGAGCGCGACGTCCACCTTGACCATCTTGTTGATCTCCGAGGGATCGATCTCGAGATGGATCTTCTGCGCGGATGGAGCAAAGTTCTTCAGGTTCCCGACGACCCGGTCGTCGAAGCGCATGCCTACCGCAAGCAGCAGGTCAGCATTCTGAATCGCTTGATTCACCCAAGCCTCCCCGTGCATGCCCATCATTCCGAGATTGAGCGGATGCGTGGCTGGGAAGCCGCCGATGCCAAGCAGCGTCATAGCGACCGGGATGCGAGTTCGTTCGACGAAGTCGCCCAAGAGCTCCGTGGAGCCGGAGAGCATGACGCCGCGGCCGGCCAGAATGAGCGGACGCTTGGCCGAGCTCAGCATCTCGGCCGCACGCGCGAGGTCCGACTCCGCGATGGTGCGTCGAGGCGAGCGGTCGGGAAGCTCGATGGGCGTCTCGTCTCTTTCGTACTCGCACTCCGCCTGCTGGGCGTCCTTCGCGATGTCGACGAGCACCGGGCCCGGTCTTCCCGAACGGGCGATCTCGAAGGCCCGACGGATCGTGGGAGCAATCTCGTCCGTTTTCGTGACGAGGAAATTGTGCTTGGTGATGGGAAGGGTGACGCCCGTAATGTCCGTCTCCTGAAACGCGTCCGTGCCGATGGCCGCGCTCGGGACCTGCCCGGTAATGCAGACCACAGGCGACGAATCGAGCTTCGCGGTCGCGATGCCCGTCACGAGGTTCGTTGCACCCGGCCCGGATGTCGCCATGGCGACCCCGACCCGCCCGGAGGCGCGAGCGTAACCGTCGGCCATATGAGCCGCTCCCTGCTCGTGGCGAACGAGGACGTGATGGATCTGAGAATCGAGCAAAGCATCATAAACAGGCAGGATAGCGCCCCCGGGGTATCCGAAGACGACGTCGACGGACTCCTGCTCGAGAACGTCCCAAACGATCTTTGCGCCAGTTCTCTTCATGGGTTTTTTCTACCGACCGGTTGGTAACCTAGATAGTAGCACAAACGCCGTCATTTTGACTCCCGACGAAGAATCTGAGGACCTCCCGCGCATGGTCACGCGCAGGGGCTCCTCGGAACGGCCGCCGCGGCTTTCCTAGCGCAAATGCCTAAGTTGCAACAAATTGGAGGGTGGCGCGGGCTACTTTTCCCGCATGATAGCGTGGATGCGCACGGGCGGCATCAAACGTTGCTCGTCTTGTGGCGACATCTGGATCTTTTTGACGACGTCCATCCCGCTCACCACTCTGCCGAACGCGGCGAATCCCTGACCGTCGGGACTGCGCTTGCCGCCGTAGTCGAGCTCGGGTTGGTCGCCGATGCACAAGAAGAAACTCGAGGTTGCGCTGTCCGGCTCGTCTCGAGCCATCGAGATCGCCCCATCGACGTGCCGGAGTCCCGTCACCGTCGTAGGCTCCAGCGCGACGGGTGGAAACTCCTCGGGCTTCCTTTCTACATTCGCGCTCGCCTGAATCACCTCGATCTTGACGTCGTTCTCAGGCTGGTTGTCCATCGTGACCGTGCGGTGGAACTGACCAGTCACGTAAAAGCCGCCGTCCACGTAGGCGAGGAAGTTGTCCGCGGTTTTGGGAGCATGCTCCCGGTCGACCTCGATCACGACCTCCCCGAGCTCGGTCTCGATGAGGACTCTAACGTCTTCTTGTGCGGAGGCGACCCAGGCGAACGAAATTGTAAGCAGCACGGCTATCGCACGAAACATGGCGATTCTCCCTTGCGGACGCGGCACAGCATATCAAGAAGCCTCTCCCCTATGGGGAGAGGTCGGTTCGCGACGCGAACCGGGTGACCGAACATACAAGGGGTCGGCGGATGCGAGCTAGAAGCGAAAGAGCTTCGTGAACTTTACGGCGAACGAACGGTTGAGGAGGGTGGGAAAGCCGGAGGCCGTCGTGTCGCGACCATCGCTATAGACGACGAAGAATCACTCCCCGGCTCATACTCCCAGCAAAAACGGATGTTCGCGGAGGTCGCGGATGAGCTCGAGGGCCCGGTTCCAAAATCGCGAGATGCGGGCCCTGAACCACGAGCACATCTTTCTGCATTCCATTCGTCTTCATGTTGCCGAGGACGCCCATCGATAATAAGCTCGCGGCACCGGACGAACACCGTATGAGAACGCATATTTTCTGCCTTCTTTCCATCGCCTTCGCCCTGGGCTGCGCTCAGCAAGAATCGAAGGAGCCCGCCGATCTCGTCCTTCGGAACGGAAGAGTCATCACCGTCGACGAGCAGATGCCCGAAGCGCAAGCGATCGCTATCAAGGGAGACCGGATTCTTGCCGTCGGATCCGACAGGGGCATCGAAGGACATATCAGCGACACGACCAAAGTGATCGATTTGGCGGGCCAGCTCGCCATCCCAGGCTTTATCGAAGGCCACGGCCACTTCATGGACCTCGGCCACGCGAAAATGATCCTGGTTCTGACGCAAGTCGAAAACTGGAACGAGATCGTGACGACGGTCGGTGAGGCTGCCCAGACCCTTGAACCGGGCGCCTGGATCGAAGGCCGGGGCTGGCATCAGGAGAAGTGGGACTCCATTCCGCCGGGAGCGGTCGAAGGGCTCCCCAACCACCTCGGACTCAGCGAAGTCTCGCCCGAGAACCCGGTGCTGCTCGAGCACGCCAGCGGTCACGCGTCGTTCGCCAATGCCAAGGCGATGGAGCTCGCCAGCATCTCGCGCGTCACCCCCAATCCCCCAGGCGGCAGGATCGTCAAGGACGCCGAGGGCGAGCCCACGGGTGCTCTCAGAGAGACCGCGCAGCGCATCGTACGAGCCAAGGTGCGGGAGTTTCTCGACCAGCGATCACCGGAAGAACGTCGCGCCGATGACGAGCGTCGCGTTCAGCTCGCCAGCGAAGACGCTTTGAGAAAGGGTGTCACGAGCTTCCACGATGCCGGGGCCAACTTCGACACCATCGACTTCTTCAAGGAGATGGCCGAGGCCGGAAAGCTCCCGATCCGACTCTACGCCATGGTGCGCGGTGAATCCAACGAGGCGATGGCCAAGCGCCTTCCCGACTACAAAATGATAAACGCCTACAACGGTCATCTCACCGTACGCTCGATCAAGCGGCAGATCGACGGCGCGCTCGGATCGCACGGCGCGTGGCTCCTCCAGCCCTATGAAGACCTCGATACGACCGGCCTCGTTCTCGAGACCGTGGAAGACATCGCCGGCACCGCCGCCATCGCAGTCGAGCACGGGTTCCAGGTCAATACCCACGCCATTGGCGACCGCGCCAATCGGGAAGTCCTGGACATCTACGACGAGGCTTTTGCCTCGGCTCCGGGTGGTGGCAAGGATCTAAGGGCCGCCGACAAAATAACTGTCTAGTTTTGAGCACACTCTTCCTGTTTCAGGTCGTGATCGCGATATCGTCTGGCATCACGAGAGCCTGGCAAGCTCCCTAGAAACGGAACATTTGTAGATCTTCAGCAACCAGCGCGTGTTTGACAAACGGTCCTCATTGTAGGAGGATTACGCCTATCAAGGAGCACTTCTCCTATTATGAGACCTACGAGCTATCAGTCTGAAGATCTCGACCGCCTGTTGAGGAAGCACAAAATAGCTACCCTCGATGATTTGAAGGCAGTGTTGGGTACCGATGTGGACTCGACCGTCTTCCGAAAGCTCAATGAGTTGGCGTATCGGACAAGCTACTCCCACCGTGGTAGCTACTACACGTTGGACGAGATCGCCCAGTTCGATCGAAAAGGTCTTTGGTCGTTGCGCTCAGTGTGGTTCTCGAAGTACGGGACGTTGCTTGCGACGGTAAAAGCGTTGGTCGCGGCCTGTGAGGCAGGCTACTACGTCGACGAGCTCGAGGACGTGGTGCAGGTTGACGTCAAGGCTCCTCTGTTGAAACTGGTCCGAGAGAAAAGATTGGCGCGCGAGCAGGTGTTCGGCCGATATCTGTATCTGGCCACCGATGTGAGCACGCGCAAGCAACAGCTCTCGGCCCGCCAGGTACATGAGGCGTCACCTTCCACGTTGGGCTGGGTCGGGGGAGTCCGCGTGCTCCCCGTGGAGTTGAAGGCTGCGATCGTTCTTTTCTACAGCCTGCTCGATGAAAAGCAGCGCCGTCTCTACGCGGGAGTCGAGGCCATGAAGCTCGGTCACGGTGGCGACCAACAGATTGCCGAACTGCTCGGGATGGGTCCGAGCACGGTAGCCAGAGGTCGTAGGGAATTGCTAATGAGAGATGTTGAGCTCGACGGAGTTCGGCGAAAGGGTGGCGGACGGCGCGCCGTGCAAAAAAAAAGCCAGAAGTCATCGCCAAGATCGAAGAACTCATGAAGCACGACACCGCGGGCGATCCGATGACGGGAGTGAAATGGACGCGGCGGACCACCGACAAGATTGCTTGCGAGCTAAGAAGCCTCGGTGTGAACGTCAGCAGCAAAACCGTCGGTCGACTGCTCAAACAGCTCGGCTTCTCGTTGCGGGTGAACCACAAGAAGCTGTGCGGTGCCACGTCCGAAGATCGCGATACCCAATTCGCGTGTATCGCCGAACTGCGCGAGCGTTTTGCCGCAGCTGGTCATCCCATCATCAGCGTAGACACGAAGAAACGGGAGCTGGTGGGATTATTCAAAAACGGCGGGCAGGCCTGGAACCGCGAGCCGACTCTCGTCAAAGACCATGACTTCCGTTCCGAATCGAACGGCATCGCAATCCCCTACGGCGTCTACGATCTGCTCGCGAACCGCGGGACAGTGTTCATTGGTACCTCGTACAACACCCCGGACTTCGCCGTGAATGCCATCGAGAAGTGGTGGCGAACGGAAGGACGGCGACGCTATCCTGCAGCCCGTGACCTCGCGATATTGGCAGACGCCGGGGGCAGCAATGGCTATCGGTGTCGGGGTTGGAAGCACGGGCTTCAAACGCGGATTTGCAATCGCCACGACATCGCTATCACCATAGCCCGCTATCCGTCCGGTACATCCAAGTGGAATCCAGTGGAGCACCGTCTGTTCAGCGAGGTCAGCAAGAACTGGGCGGGCAGGCCTCTCGACAGCTACGAAACCATCCTCAAATACATCCGCACGACCACCACCTCTTCCGGTTTGCGAGTACGCGCACACCTTATCCGGCGTCGTTATCCGAAGGGCGTCAAAATCACTGACGAGCGGATGCAGGCGCTTTCCGTTACAAAGGACCAGACTCTACCCAAATGGAACTACACCATCCGACCGTCTTGAAAACGGGAACTTATTTTGTCGCCGGCCCTAAGGTGGCGCATCGAGCACGCACAGCACATCCACCCCGAGGACCTTCCCCGCTTCGCCGCGCTGGGCGTGATCGCCTCGATGCAAGCCAACCACTGTACGTCGGACGGCCCCTGGGTCTTGAAACGACTCGGGCCGGAACGCGCCGAATCAGGTGCCTATATGTGGCGGACGCTCCTCGACTCCGGAGCCGTCCTGGCCAACGGCACCGACGCGCCCGTGGAAGACATCGACCCGCACTCGAGCTTTTACGCCTCGGTCGCGCGCATCACCGCCGACGGCACCGCGTTCTTTCCGGAACAGGCGATGACGCGGGAGGAAGCCCTGCGCTCCTACACGTTGAGCAACGCCTACGCGGCGTTCGAAGAGGACGTCAAAGGCTCCATCACGCCCGGGAAGTTCGCGGATATCGTCGTGCTCTCGAAGGACATCATGACGATTCCAGCCGAAGAGATTCCGAGCAGCGAGATCGTCTATACGATCGTCGGCGGCAAGATCCTCTATCAGGGCGGCGGCGCAGTGACTAGACCTGACCAGTAATGCGGCGCGATCTCGTCCGACGAATCCTGCTCGACCTCGAGCGCCGGGGGGACTATCCGGAGGCTTCCTCCGGATGGTCTAGTCTTGTGGAAGACGGCTTCGAGATCGACTCGATCCAATTCCACGTCCAGCTCATGAACGACGCCGGTCTCATCCAGGCCGACGAGATCGTCCCCGATCAGTGGTGGCCCGAGCGCATCACCTGGGCGGGCTACGAGTTCCTCGACGCCGCCCGGAGCGACGCTCTTTGGACGGAAGCAAAGCGGCGCGTCGAGCGCTCGGTTGGCACCGCTCCCTTCGAGATCGTTCGTGAGCTTCTCGAATCGATGGCGAAAGAGGGCGTCAGCCGAGGGCGCCGAAGCCAGAGGAAGAAGTAGCAGGGTCGCTGGAACTGCAGTTGAAACCCATTATCATCTTTTTCCTTGACGCCCGTAGTGAGGCTCCATTAACCTTGGACCATGATGAAACTGAAAACGTCTTTCATCATGGTCCTATTCCTTCTGTTGGCAGCCACTCCCGCGGCTCGAGCCGATGTCTACTCCACCGCGACTGGCGCGGCCGAGTCGGGAAGCGGTCAGGAGACGGAGCGCGAGGATTTAGAAAGGCGCATCAGGGAGCTCGAGGCGGAGGTCAAACAGCTTCGGAGCAAGGATGCAAAAGGCGGGGATCTCACCGAGCTCGAGCGCCGCATCGACTTGCTCGCGGCGGAGGTCGAAAAGATGCGGACGGGAGGGGCGACGGAGGTCGACGCCCCAGGCGGCCAGCGCGGGCTCGGTCCGGCCGCCTCCAAGGTCTACAACGTCGAGCGAGGTGTTTCGATCGGCGGCTACGGCGAGATGCTCTATCAGAGCTTTGCTTCGGAGACCGAGGACGGCTCCGCTTCCGCAAAGAGCGATCAGCTAGATTTCCTCCGCGCGATCGTCTACGTCGGCTACAAGTTCAACGACCGTATCCACTTCAATAGCGAGATCGAGTTCGAGCACGCCTCGACCGGGAAGGGCGGCGAAGTCTCCGTCGAGTTTGCCTATCTCGATTTCTCCTTGAGGCCCGAGCTCGGTATCCGGGGCGGGATGCTTCTCGTCCCCATGGGCTTCATCAATGAGCTTCACGAGCCTCCGATCTTCTACGGCGCACGTCGACCGGAGGTGGAGTCGGCCATCATCCCGACGACGTGGAGAGAGAACGGCGCCGGCATCTTCGGCGAAGCGGGGCCGGTCGAGTATCGCGCCTACGCCGTCGCAGGGCTCGATGCTTCCGGCTTCAGCGCCTCTGGAATCCGTGGTGGACGTCAAAAGGGAGCGAGGAGCCTGGCCGAGGACTTCGCCTTCACCGGGCGCGTCGATCTGACGAGCGTTCCCGGGCTCCTCGCCGGAATTTCTTTCTATACCGGCGGGTCCGGGCAGGGAACCGACGTCGACGGCCAGGCGGTGAGCGCGAAAACGTCGCTCTTCGACCTGCACACGCAGTATCGCTATCGCGGGCTCCACGTCCGAGGTCTCTATGCGAAAGGCTCTATCGGGGACGCGGCGCTCGTGAACGAGGCAAACGGTCTCTCTGGGAGTAGGTCTGTAGGAGAGGATCAGTTCGGATGGTATCTCGAAGGTGCCTACGACCTGATGAGCCTCTTCCCTCGTGGCGAGTGGGCGCTCGCGCCCTACTTGCGCTACGAGCAGCTCGATACTCAAGAAACGGTTCCAGCGGGTTTCCGGAACAACCCCGCGACGAATCGCAGCGTTCTGACGTTCGGGCTCGACGTCAAGCCGATCTCGAGAGTCGTGGTCAAGGCGGACTACCAGCGCGTGCGCACCGAAGCACGGAGTGGAGTCAGTCAATTCAACGTCGCCCTCGGATTCTTGTTTTGAAGAAGATGTTGCGGTACATCGCCATGACCGCGTCCGTGTCGCTTCTCGTCGTCTCGGTGGCGGCATCGTCCGTCGTTCTCAGCGAGAAGGAAGCGCTCGAGCGCGCGTTTCCCGGCGCCACCTTCGAGCGCAAGATGCTCTATTTGGAGGAGTCTCAGATCGAGAGCATTCAGAAGCTCGCGCGGTCTCGTCTTCCCTCCGCCATCGTGACCATGATCCTGGCCCAGGAGAATGGCGAGCTCGTCGGCCGCGCCTACCTCGACACCCACACGGTCCGTACGATGCCGGAGACGGTGTTGACGGCGGTTCGTCCCGACGGCAGTGCGAAGGCAGCCTTCGTGCTCCAGTTCGCCGAGCCCACGGATTACCTGCCAAGAGAAAAGTGGCTCGCCACTTTTGACGGCAAGCCGCTCGACGACGAGCTCTGGCCCGGCCGCGGCGTACGCCGCGTCACGGGTGCCACGCTCACCGTACAAGCCCTGACTGATTCAGTCCGACGCTCCCTCGCCATCGACCAAGTCATACACCAGGAGACACCATGAAGTACCTGCAGAACGGTGGATTTCAGCACAACCCGCTCATGAGGCTCACCCTAGGCCTCACGCTCGCACTCCTGCTCGGGCTTTGGGTTACGAACTTCGCGATGTACTTCGCCCGGATGGATCTGTCGCCGAGCTCAGTAGTGAGCTACTACATCGGCTCGGAGGAGGATTTCCGGCCGCCCCGCTCCGGCGCCTCGATGCTCGAGACGACCCACATGCACCTTCCGATGATGGGCATGGTGCTCTTGTTCCTCACGCATCTGCTGATCTTCGTGCCTCTCGGCCGTGGCTTGAAGATTGGACTGATCCTCGCCGTCTTCACGGGAGCGATGTTCGAGGAATCCGCTGGCTGGCTCGTGCGGTTCGTCCACCCCGGATTCGCGCCCTTGAAGGTCGTTGGCTTCCTACTGCTTCAAACGATGCTGGCGGCTGTGATCGTCGCGCTCGTGGCCTTTCTCGTTCACGCTGCAGTGCAGAGCAGACAGTCGGAGGCGATAGAGGAAGACGATCAGCGCGTCTCCGATTCCGAGGAGCTCTCGATTCCAACGCCTTCCGCGACCTCGAGGGCATAGCGCTCGACGAATCCCGGTGTCGTCCTGATGACGTAGCGCTCGCTCGCAACGAGCAGAACGACCCCTTCGGCACCCATCTTTGCCACGAGCGCGAGTCCGGCATCGGGTCCCAGAGCAAACACGGCCGTCGAGAGCGCATCCGCCTGAAGAGCCGAGCTGCTGACGACGGTGACGGCGCTCAACCCCGAAGAAGATTTCCCCGTTCGAGGATCCATAATGTGGTCTCCTTGCTGGCCGCGGCTCGACGAGCCGATCGCGCCCTCGCTCAGGCGAAACGTCGCCGGCGGTGGACCGCCCGCCGGGTCTCGAATCTCGAATGTGACGACGTCACTTCCGAAAAGCGCGATGGAGCTCGTGCCGAGATCGACGAGACCGCCCGTGGCCACCCCCTCTAGCTCGGCGAGCGCTCGATCGACCGCGAAGCCTTTCGCGACGGCACCGAGATCCAGCGCCATGCCGTGGGGGAGGCGCACAAGGCTGCTGTCGGCAAAGAGCTCGACTCGTGCGTAGCCGTTGTTGGTGAGCGTCGGGTCGAAGCCGCCGCCCGAGGCTCGCGCGATCTCAAGGGACTTCTCGACGGCCTCGAAGGCGCTCGCCGAGAGAACGGCCTCCCCTTTCTCGTTGAGCCGCGAGATCTCACTCGTTTCGATCCAGATGGAGAGTAACGCCTCCGTCTCCTCGATACGGGCGAAGGCCGAAGCGATGGCTTTCGAGGGTTCCTCGACTCCTGCCACCTGAATCTCCGCCATGGTTCCCATGAGAACCCGTATCTCTCGAGTCGTTTCGTGGAAGGACGAGACCCCGGCGAGGGCCAACACTAGGATAAGCAGCTCTCTCGCCATCTCGCCTCTACAGTACCGTGGGAGCTCCCCCTGCGCACCCGTATTATCGTCACTGCAGCATCGCCGCAAAGAGCGACACCGAACAAGATCGTGGTATGGATCGCATGAACCAAGGAGGGCACCGATGGACACTTGGCCGCAAATGACTCTAGCCGGGGGGCCGGTGCAAATGACGGAGCGAACGCTTCGCGATCAGTCGCGCCCGATGCTCTACCACTATGACCCGGCCTTCATCGAGTTCTTCAGCCACACGACCGAGCTTCTGCAAAAGGTCTTCCGCACCCGCTACGACGTCGTCATCTTGCAGGCGGAAGCGATCCTCGGCCTCGAGGGCGCTGCCGCCTGCCTGATCTCCCCGGGCGACAAGGTCCTCAATCTGGTGTCCGGTGTCTTTGGAAAATGGTTCGAGCTCTTCATCGAGAAGCATGGTGGAGAGACTATCGAGCTCGCCGTGCCCTACAACGATTCCATCGACCCGGAAGACGTCCGAAGGAAACTGGAGGCGGAGCCCAGCATCAAGTTTCTTTCCGTGGTTCACTCCGAAACACCCTCGGCCACAATCAATCCCATGCGCGAGATCGGGGCTATCGCCCGAGAGCACGGTGTTCTCACCATCGTCGATACGGTGTCGGGGCTCGGGGGAGAACTGATGAGCCCCGAGGACTGGGGAATGGACGTTGCCATCGCCGGCCCCCAAAAATGCCTCGGCGGCCCTCCGGGACTTTCGCTCCTGTCCGTGAGCCCCGCGGCCTGGGAGGCGATGGAGAACAAAAGCACGCCGCTTCGAGGAAGCTTCCTCTCGATCCTCGACTGGAAGACGACGTGGCTCGAGAACCACCGCTTCCCCTATACGCCCTCCGTTAGCACGATCTACGGGCTCGAGTCGGTACTCGCCCAAGCGCTGGAAGAAGGCGTGGAGGACGTCGCACGGAGGCACCAAACGATCGCGAAGGCCTGCCGCCGCGGAGTCGAAGCGATGGGTCTCGAGCTCTGGGCGGCTCGCGAAGCGATCGCGAGCCCCGCCGTCACCGGGGTAGTGATGCCGAAGGGGATCGACGACGAGGAGCTACGCGGCCATTTGCGGTCGCGCTACGGGGTCATGATCTCTGGCGGCTATGGCGACTTGGCAGGCAAGCTCTTTCGCCTGGGCCACATGGGGACGGCAGCCCATCCGACGTATCTGGCCGCCCAGCTCGCCATGCTCGAGCGCACTCTCGTCGACCTTGGACACCGGTGCGAGCTCGGCGCGGGAGTCGGAGCCGCGCTCGAAGCGCTATCGGACTGGGGCAAGGCTTCATGAACCTCTCCCCAGAGTGGCGAGGCAAGACCTGGTAAGATCCGACCGCAGAAACGAAATGCTCTCTAGCCAGAACGAGGACCAACTCCGACTCCCGGCGGTATTGGTCTATACCGTTCTCGGGCTGTCGCTCGCCCCTCTCGCCTATCTGCTCGTGGGGGGTAGCGTAGCTCCCAGCGACGCTGCGTTGTTCCAGGGAGTGCTCGAGTGGAGCACGGCGGTGGCGTCGTTCATCACAGCCGTTCTCGGCTACCTCTACCTCAGAGTCAGGGCGGACGTTCTCGTTCTGACGATCGTCTTAGCCGCCTTCGCGTCCGGCTCGTGGGACGCATTGAACTCGATGGTCGCGCTCGGTATCGTCGAGGTCTCCTCCGACATCAATCGATTCGCACCCCTCGCCTGGGTCATCTCCCGCATGCTGAAAGCGACGGTCCTGATCGCCGGTACCGTCTACGTGCTGGGCCTCGTCTCACCGCGGCTGCGTCTGGGCGTCATCTGGATCCCGACCCTCGTGCTCGGGACTCTCGTTTTGGGTGGCACCTTCCTTTACCTCGCGTTGCGCGAGGGTCTTCCCGGCACCTTTTACCCCGACGCTTTCGTTACGCGCCCCTGGGACCTGCCGCCCCTCGTTCTGTTCGCGCTGAGTGGCTTGATTCTCTATCCGGCGCTACTGCGCGTCCAACCGAGCCTTCTCGCCGGCGCCCTTTGGCTGAGCACCGTGCCGGATACCTTGGCTCAGATCCACGTCAGCATCGGCTCGGCTTATGTGCACGACGGGCACTTCGTTGCGGCACACTTTCTGAAGTGCCTGGCGAGCGTCGTTCCGTGCATCGGGATCGCCATCTTTTTCGCCAGAGCGTTTCGTCGGGAAACGACGACGGCGGCGGACCTCGGCGCGGCCGTAACGGAGCTCAAGAGCGTCGAGGAACAGCTCCGGGCCGAAAAAGCGCGATTGACCCAGCTCACGGACAACATTCGCGAAGTGTTCTGGGTCGCCGCCGCCGACGGCTCGGAGATGTACTACGTCAGCCCCGCCTACGAGGAGATATTCGGGCTGACCAGCGAGGCGCTCCTCGAAAGACCCGATGCGTTTCTCGAAGTCGTGCATCCCGAAGACCAGGAGGTCATGACCGACCTGCTGTCCCGGGACATCCAAGACGACTTCGAGATCGAGTTCCGCATTCTGCGCCGCGGTGAGCTGCGATGGCTCCGCACGAGAGGATTTCCGATCCGAGACGAAGCGGGCGCCGTCTATCGGCTGGCGGGCATCACCGAGGACATCTCGGATCACAAACGATCCGCGGAGGCTTTGATGAAGAGCGAAGCGCGCAATCGGGCTTTGCTCCAAGCCATGCCCGATCTCATGTTCCGCTTGAATCGGCAGGGAGTGATTCTCGACGACCACGCTCGCGACGACACCCAACTCTACCGTCCGCCGAGCGAGTTCCTCGGACGCAACGTGACGGAGGTTCACGCCGTGCTCGGCCCCCGCATCCTCGCATGTGTCCGCGACACGCTCGAGACGGGGGTGATGAAGTCGATGGAGTACCGCATGGCCATAGGAGATCAGGTCAGCGACTTCGAAGCGCGTTTCGTGCGGAGCTCCGAGGACGAAGTGCTCTCCGTCATTCGAGAGATCACGGAGCAGAAACGACTGGAGAGAGCGTTGCTCGATACCAGCAATCGGGAGCAACAGCGAATCGGGCACGATCTCCACGACGGACTGTCGCAACAGTTGACCGGAATCGCGCTGCTTTGCCGCGTGCTTCATCAGCAGCTCGAAGCCAAGGGGATGGAGGAGGCGGCGGGAGCGGCGCGTATCGAGGACCTCGTCGAGGAAGCCATCGGTCAGACACGAAATCTCGCGCGAGGCCTGGCTCCCGTAGAGCTCGAAGAGGGTGGACTATCAGCGGCCTTGGAGGAGCTTGCCGCGAGCGTGGAGAACCTGCACTCGATTCGATGCGACTTCCGCGGCGAGTCCGAGCTGACCATCGACAACCATGCTCGGGCCACTCACATCTATCGCATCGCTCACGAGGCCGTCACGAACGCCTTGAAACACGGTACCCCCTCGAAGATCTCGGTCGAGCTGACACGTCTCAACGGAACGCTGACACTGTCTGTCGCGGACAACGGGAAAGGCCTGTCTCAGGACCCAACGAGTCGATCGGGCATGGGGTTTCACATCATGAGGTACCGGGCGCGCATGCTCGACGGGACCCTCGACATTCGTCCGACCCGCAAAGGAGGAACGACTGTTACGTGTCAATGCCCTTCGACCGAGACTACCTGATCCTAAGACGTCACATCAGAGGCTGGCGGTAGCTCACGATCATATAGATCCGCGACAGCACCGGTTTGTCACTCAGCTCCGCGGGTCGGAACCGCCACGCGCGGGCGGTGCTCGTTGCGGAGTCATCGAAGCCGCTTTGAGGGGTCAAGGTCTTCGTCGAGCCCACCGATCCGTCGGCACCGACTTCGACTTCGACTTCCACGAGCACGTTGACGCTTCCCATATTGTTCGGTGGATAGGGAGGGACGACAATTTCCGTCGGGAAGGGGATCTCGATCTCGTCATCGCCTGGGGGCGCTTTGGGAAGCTCGGGCACGGGGAAGAGCAAGGCCGCTGGACGAAACAGTCCTATCACGAGCACCCGCGTTTCACTCTTCACACGATTTACGCGCGCCGGCTCGAAGTGCCATGCTTCACGGAGTCTTGGACTAGCCCGGTAAAGGGGGCAACATCCTGGATGGGTCGCGAATCGCGCACGAGGCCTCGCTCGTCGACCGTCAACTCCATGAGAACCATTCCAGCCGCTGCAGTCATGAACTTCACGGGCTGGATGACACCATTCTGGAGACGCGCCGGTTCGAAAGACTGCACTTGAAGGCCCAACAGCCCTATCGTGAGCACAAATATCCTCAGCATCTACCGCCTCCTTGGATATAGATTTTCGGAGGCTAGCAGATCTCAGTGGTCGTTTCGAACCCAGCTCAGAAGAAGCTAACCGTCAGACCGACTTTAGCGGTGAAACCGTCCAGACGATCCGAAAGGGCGCCCGCGCCTCCGATGAACCGGTAGCCGCCCCCGAGGCTGAGACGCAGTCTCTCGCTGATGTTTACATTGACGTCAACCTCGGGCTCGGCAATGAAGAAGCTCGAGCTTCGCGCGCCGAAGAGCCGGTCGAGATCCCGATCTCCGAACAGGCGCGAGCCGCGCTCAAAGAGATCGTCGAAGTCCACTGACCTCCCCCCGAGCTCGGGAAAAAGACGGCCAATCTCGTTCGAGATCGGGATATCGATGGAGCCAAATGGGAACCGGCCAGGCCGCTCGAAGTCGAAGTCGAAGTCGAAGCCCGGAAAGCTCCGGTCAAGCGTTGCACTCCCCCCGCCTACGAGCCCCCGCACCGAAACGTTTACGAGAGAATCGGAGTTCACGAAGTACTCGACGACACCGCCGCCATAGGTCATACCTGCGTCACCGGAGCCATTCGCCAGGGTATAGATACCTCCACCGATGAGCAACTGCCGGTTTAACACCCAGCCGCCGTAGCCGCCGCCGAGCACGCCAAAGTCTCCGTCGACTTCGGTGAGTTTGATTTCCGGCGAGATGAGAAAGCCGTGGTCGACATCCCCGGAAAGCAGGGTTTGAGTGGTCGAGCCAGTGGACTGGGCTAGAGACAGCGTCGAGCCAGTACAGAGAAAAACGAGAGCGATGACATGATGTTTCAACACAGGTGTCCTCCAGCCCACACCCCTATGCAGAAGTCATACCAACGGAATCACGCTTGTTTCGCGACGGCGCCGCCGAGGGTGTCCATACTAGAGGACGAAGGTAGCCTTCGTGGAATGGGGACTCCTCAGTCCGGACCTAGCGATTTAAAGTATCACTTGAGGTCTGTGCACACGTGTGCCGCCTGTGCCCCAGGATAGTGCCTACGGCTTCACTTTCCGGACGCGGGGGACGAAAGTCACCCAGAAGTGGTCTCCCACCGTTCGGGCAATTCCAGCATACTTGTTGAGAAGGTGCTTGCGGGGAAGCGCTCGAAAGAAAGGCTTCGCCCGGGGTAAGACGTGCTGAAGCTCCCGGCGCAAACGGCGATCGTGCCGGTGAATCGAGGCACCTTCCGCAAAGACCTCGACAGCCTCCCGGCGCCTCCCGCTGAGCATCAACACGCGGGCGAAGTTGAGGTAGAGCTCAGGCGTTCTACGGCCGCCCCGTTCCACGGCGCTTCGGCAAAGGGCGACACTTTCGTCATACGTGCGCTCCGTCATGGCCCCGAGCAGACCGCAGTAGGACAAATGGGCCGGCTCCCGACTCCCGTCCTGGACGAGCTGAAGAAGCGTCCGCGCCGCCACGACATGGAGCCCGGACCGGTAGTCCTCTTTCGCGCTTTCAAAGACAAGGGCCCGTTCGGTGGCGTCCACTTCGGTGTCTCGTTAGATCTCGTTTTCGATATGGGACTAGCCTAATGCGGCCTGGCGGCGCGCGTCAACCTCGAGGGACAGCTCTGATCCGACCGTCGTGAGGACCGAGTGACTTAAAGTATTACTTGAGGTCTGTGCACACTTGTGCCGCGGCATCGAGATGTTCGTCGAGCGCGTAGGCGCGCCCTTAGTACTTCGGTAGCGACGGATCGATGCGGTCGGACCACGCGAGAATCCCGCCCTCGAGATTCCGAACGCGTCCGAAGCCGGCCTCCAGAAGGAACTTGGTGGCCGTGGCGCTGCGGGCCCCGCTGCGGCAGTGAATGACGATGTCGCGGGCGGTGTCTAGGCGGTGGACCTCATGGTGAAGCCGGCCGAGCGGAATCAGCGTGGCGCCTTCGAGATGCGCGATATCCCACTCGTGTGACTCCCGGACGTCGAGGACGAAGACGTCCTCGTCAGCATCGAGCGCGCGCTTGAGCTCTTCCACGGTGACGGTTGGAACCGCTTCTTTTGGCTGCTGCTCGCCGACTTGGGGAATGCCGCAAAACTCCTCGTAGTCGATGAGAGCTTTGATCGTGGCTCGCTCGCCGCAGATCGGGCAGTCGGGATCCTTGCGCTGCTTGAGAGTGCGGAAGCTCATGCCGAGAGCGTCGAACAGAAGCAAGCGGCCGATCATGGAGTCCCCTCGCCCGAGGATGAGCTTGATGACTTCGAGCGCCTGGAGCGAGCCGACGATGCCGGGTAAAACGCCCAAAACTCCCCCCTCGGCACAGCTCGGAACGAGCCCCGGCGGAGGCGGCTCGGGATAGAGGCAGCGATAGCACGGCCCCTCCTTCGCGTAGAAGACGGAGACCTGCCCCTCGAAGCGGAAGATGCTTCCATATACGTTCGGCTTTCCCAGAAGCACGCACGCGTCGTTCACGAGGTAGCGCGTGGGAAAGTTGTCTGTCCCGTCGACGATGATGTCGTAGTCCCGAAAGAGGTCGAGAGCGTTCTCGGAAGACAGACGGGTATCGTGCGAGTCGATCCGGATGTGCGGGTTGATGTCCGAAAGCCGCTCGGCGGCGGCCTCGGTCTTCGGCCGGCCGACGGAGCTCTGACCGAAGGTGATTTGCCGCTGGAGGTTCGAGTGGTCGACGACGTCGAAATCCACGATGCCGAGACGTCCGACTCCCGCGGCCGCGAGATACATCCCGAGCGGCGCGCCGAGGCCGCCGGCGCCGATCATCAGCACGCTCGCCTTCTTGAGCTTCGCCTGCCCTTCCATGGCGACTTCCGGCATGATGAGATGCCGGCTGTAGCGCTGGATCTCCTCGTGTGTGAAGCTCACCTCGTCCTGGACCGGCGTCGAGCCTCCAGCGATGGATGGCACGATGCTCACGACGTCCGTGCTCTGAACCGTCGTTTCGAGCTTCGACAGAGACCGGATGTCGTCGTCGTTCACGTAGACGTTCACAAAGCTCCGAAGCTTGCCCGAATCGTCAAAGAGGTGCTTGCGAAGCTCCCCATAGCTCGTCGCGAGATTATCGAGTAGCTCGGCAACGTTCGCTCCCGCGATATCGACGGAGGCCTGCTGGTCCGTGAATGGCCGAAGCGGCGTGGGAATGAGAACAACCGACATGGTTACGGCTCCTTCCGTTCAAGGGGTTCTTCGAAAAACTGTTTTCGATCGCTCGCCAGTACGAAGGAGCGAAGCTCGTTCGGCTCTGCTTTTTCGACCGAGAGAATCACGTAAGAAAAAAAGGGAAACGCGTGCTCGAGATCGTAGGCCGATGGGTAGGCCGGGTGATCCGGGTGCGAGTGGTAGAAACCGAGAAGAGCGAGCCCGCTTCGTGCGGCCTCGGCTTCAGCACCACGATAGTCCTCCGGCGTGACGATGAAACGCCGGTGACGTTGCTCGTCGCGTGCGTTGCGCAAGGGCGCGACCCGAACGACTTCCCTCTTCTCGCCCTCGAGGCGACCGTAGAGAACGCCGCAGGCCTCGTCGCGGTAGCTCGCGCGGCCATGCTCCCGAATCGCTTCGATGGCCGTGTCGGGAAGTCGAATCATAGCGCTAAGGGTAACTCGGAAAACGATCTCGCGCCGCTATCGGGCAAGACCGTGACGATTACGCCCCGTCGCACTTCCGCGGCGAGGCCGATCGCCGCCGCGACCGCGGCCCCAGCGGAAACACTTGCGAAAAGGCCTTCCTCGCGGGCGAGTCGCATTACCATTTCGAGCGCCTCTTCGGTCGTGACCGTCCTTCGCTCGTCCGCAAGCGACGGGTCATAGATAGCCGGAACCCGGCTCGACGCCATGTGCTTCCAGCCCTCGATGCCGTGGATCGGCCCATCGGGCTCGACCGAAATGCATCGCACCGCTGGCGCGAGCTCCTTCAGACGGCGCGTCGTGCCAACGAAGGTCCCGCCCGTCCCGAGGCCGCACACGAAGTGCGAGACGCGGCCCTCGGTCTGCGACCAGATTTCGTTCGCGGTGGTGCGATAGTGAGCTTGCCAATTCGCGTCGTTTCCGTACTGATTCGGGTAGAAATACGCGTCGGGATCCTCGGCGAAGATCCGTTCGGCCTCCGTGATGGCGCCGTCAGTCCCCTCGAGCCGGCTCGTCTCGATCACTTCCGCACCGTACAATCCGAGCAGAAGCTTGCGCTCGGTGCTCGCCGTCTGGGGAAGGCAAAGCTTGACGGGATGGCCGAAGACCGCACCGAGCATCGCGAGTGCGATCCCCGTGTTTCCGCTCGTCGCTTCGAGAATCGTTTTGCCAGGGACAAGGACACCATCGGCTTGTCCCTGCCGCAGCATGTTCAGCGCCGCGCGATCCTTGACCGAGCCTCCCGGATTGAACCACTCGGCCTTGGCGTAGAGCTCGATTCCGGGAAGATGAGACGCGAGATGGTGAAGACGAAGGAGCGGAGTGTTCCCTATGAGATCCGCGACGGAGACGGATCGGTCCGCGACTGTCTGGGTAGTTCGAGACAACACGCAGCCTCCATCGAGCGCCATCTTAGTAATAATGACTTGTCCTGTCAAAATTGATTGCGCGCAAGCCTAGCTCTTGCGGGGAAACTCCCCCGCTTCGACGTTACCTTTCCCACCCATTGCCGATCGGTCCGATGACCTGCGTTCCAATGAGGGTACCCCCATTTCAACCGTATACCGCCAGCTGGGGCAAGAAGCTGGAGAGCGTGCTATAGCTCTCCTCATGAGTACCTACAACTACCTGAGCTTCCCGCTCAGCGCAGATATGGCGGACTTCCTCCGCTTTCCCGAGGGGCCGCGCATTGGGACCGAAGCGCCAACCGGCGAGCTCGTGGACGCGAGGGGCGGGAGCGGCGTCCAGTTGAACGACTACTTCAAGAAAGGGATGACCGTCGTAGAGTTCGGCTCGTATACCTGACCGTACTGCGCGCAGGCGGCGCCTGCGCTCGAAGCGATGGCCAAGGAGCTCGCCGACCACGACGTCCAGTTCCTCTTCATGTATACGCGGGAGGCCCATCCCAGTGATCGGTACCCGAGGCACACGACGCTCGAGCAGAAGATCGGCGTTGCCCAAACGATGGCGGAGCGACTCGACTTCGAGCGCCCCATGCTCGTCGACGATCTGGACGGCACGTTGCACCATGCCTATGGGCGACTTCCCAACATGACCTACACCGTCAATCGTGGAGGAACGATCCTCTATCGAGCGGCATGGACAGACCCACGAACGATCCAAGTAGCGCTCGACCAGGTCGTGTTCGAGCTCGGGGGCGCGCGTCCCGTCGAGGAGTACATCGCGGCGATGGACGAGGTGGAGGGGCGCACCACGAAGCGCATCAAGGAATGGTGGTCACGAACACGTCCAGGACGGTGATCCCTCGAGGCTCTCAGGATAGAAACGGCGCGTGGTAAGCTTTTCTGAGTTTTTGTCCTAGGCTTATCTCTGCCAGGAGGTTTTGTGCCGTTTCGGCTCCAGAATGGGAAGATTCCCGGGGTCTTTTTGATCGAGCCGCCGGTGTTCGGCGATGCGCGCGGTTTCTTCATGGAGACCTACAAGCGGTCGGAATTCACTGCCGCGGGGATACCCGAATTCGTTCAGCGGAACCACTCTCGCTCCGCGCGGGGGACGCTTCGGGGGTTGCACTACCAGCGGGAGCCCGCGGCTCAAGGGAAGCTGGTTCGAGTCATCATCGGCAAAATTTTAGATGTCGCGGTGGATCTGCGCCGGGGCGAGCCGAGCTTCGGTCAATGGGACAGCGTCGCGCTCTCGGCGGAGAACCGAAAGATGGTCTACGTCCCGCCGTGGTGCGCGCACGGTTTCTGCGTCCTGAGCGAGACGGCGGACGTACTCTACGAAACGACGGTGGAATACGCGAAGGAGCTCGAAGGGGGCATCCTCTGGAACGATCCAGACCTCGGAATCGAGTGGCCGGTGGACAAACCCATTCTGTCGGAGAAGGACGAGCGGTTGCCATGTTTGCGCGACGCCGACACGGGATTTGGACGCAAGGAGCCCTGAGGGCTATTCCTCCCGCAGCACGACAGGTGAGGGGGCGTTCTTAGAAACTAGGAAGCCGAGGCCGCGGTGTGGGAGAGAGCGCCCGCTTCGACCCATTGGGCGAGCAGGCGGCGAATGCGGTAGGAATCGACGGGCATTTCCTCGTCGAGCTCGGACGGCGATGCTCCGGCGATCGCTCGTTCCCAGACGGACTCGATGAGCGCCTCGTTCGCCTCGTCTTCGACGGGAGATGCCTCGCTCCCCGCCGATTCCAGGACGGCGTCGTCCGGCACGAGCGCCGAAGCCCTTTGGAACTCGTCGTATCGCCGCACGCCTTCCATGATGAGGGACATGACGTCGAGCCCAGTCCCTTCATCTTCCGGGGGTTGAACATCGGTGCCGCTGCGGAAGGCGAAGCTGCCGGGAGACGGCTTCTCGAAGAGCTGATACATGGCCGCTTCGCGCCTCAACATCCCGGTCTGACAGTGGGAAACCCTGCCTTTGACGAAGCGAATCGTGCTCATGATGCTCTCGTCGCTGTCGAAGAGAGTGAGGGTCCCATTGGCTGCGACGCCGTTCAGGCTCTGGAGCACGTTCGGCAGACCGAAGAGTTCCAAGTCCCCGGATAGGCTGGAGGACGACGTCTGCGGCCGGGCTTCGTCTTCGAAGCTCGCGAGAGCTTTCTGGGCGGCTTTTCCGAATTTCTTGTCAGCGAACCGTTTCGCCAAATCCGCGAAGGTCGACCTCACCTCGCGCGAAGGTGTTCCCGAAAGCGCCGCGATGAGATGCAGGATCGTATCCTCTTTTGTCTTGACGAAGCGCCCGATGAGCTTTCGAGGTAGTGCCGCCTGGAGAGACTCCAAGACCCTTTTGACCAACTCCGGATGTGCGGAGAGGTCTTGAGTGCTCAGCGCAACGAGCCGGGCTCTCGTGTCCCCGAGCTCGGGAACGTCCTTGAGCCCGTGCTCCAGGGCGGCCACGGTACCCGCACGACTGCCCGTGCGCGCTAGCGTAGACACGGTTCGATTCAATAGTGCGATCACCTGCCGCCTTTGATTGAGGCCGTTTGCGACTCCACCCGTCAGCATCTCTTCGAAGGCTTGCAGGTAGGAAATAAGGGCCAAGACGGACTTGTCGTGCTTTCTCTCCCCGAGGTAGCCGATCGCTTCCATTACCAGCTCGTCTTCGTCCTGCGGCGAGATACTGGCGACAAGCTCGATCTCGTGTTCCACCTCGGCGTCGTCGGAGGGAGGGACGGCGCGTAGGACGTGGATCAAGTCCCTCCATAAGACCGCGTCAGTTTCATCCCGGCTGGTAACAAGGGCCGCCAATCGTTCCAGGCACGCTATGCGGCCGGTCTCGCCGTGAACCTCCATCAGGGCCAGCATGAGCCGCCGGCGGTCACGCTGCTTCTCCGTGTGCAGGTCGTCGAGCAACCCTTGGGGACTCAAGCGTGGGAAGAACGTCAGAATTCTGCGAAGCTGGTCGTGCTTCTCCGGACTCTCGGCAAGCTTTCGAAGCCGCTCCTGGTCAAGAAGCTCGTGTGTCTTTCCCTGCACCGCCTCGATCGAGGATGGGCTTACAGTCTTCTCCTTGGCGAGTTGGGCGGCCAGGTCGAAGATCACCGCGGCTCGCGCGAGAACGCCATCGTTGAATTGCCGGATGCCGGAGTGGACCAGATCGCGAAGACGTGTCGAGGTTTCGGCGGAATCCGACGCCAGCGAAACAATCTTGCTCATCGCATCGAGAGCGGAGCTCGAAGGCAGAGAAGCCGATGGATCGGGCGTCCCGTCGGGGCCGCTGGAAATGGGCACGCTCCATCCGGGCAAGCTGTCGCTCAGGGTATTGAACAGCTCGTCCATCTCCGCGGGAACTCCCATCTGCTGAAGTCTGGTCAGATGCTGCTGGAGCTCCTCGCCGTTGGACGAGCTCGCCGCCGCGGCCGCCACGACCTCCGTAACGAGCTCACGGCGCTTGTCCGCACGCTCAGGAGCGGGCGAGCCGGAGGCATCGATCGATTGGCTCAAACGACTCGCCAGTAGCTCGAGCCGCCGCAAGTCGCGGGCAGATTCCGGGGACGCGACGCTCGCCTGGCCCGGCTCGGCGTTCGGCCGCGCTTGCCGATGCAAAACCTCGACCGCGTGCTCGGTCCTGTCGTGACTGGACTCCCCGAGACCGACGACATTGGCACGAAGGAGCTCCCGGTCCTCTTCCGGGCAGAAGCTCAGCACCTCTTGGCCTAGATCGCTCAAGAAATTGTTCAGCGTCTGCCCGTCGACGAGATCCAGCTCTCCAAAGGCATGAACTTTCGACATGGCGTGAAACAAGTAATCAGACACGGGGACCGCGTCTCTTTGTGCGCCGAGCTGGGCCCTTAGCCAGGATTGGATCGCCGAGCCCATCACCGCAGGCGAGCATGTCAGCAGGACTGACATAGCGTCCCTGACTAGAAGTGGCGCAAGCTGGTCGGAGAGGTATTGATGAAACTCGTGAAGAGCTTCGCGGACCTCTGCGTTCTCGACCTCGTTCACAGAGCCGTCCTCTCCCCTCGACAGGGTAAAGCGCATCGGAACTGTATGTGTTCTTTCATGCTATCACACGGCGGTCCGTTCGCATTAGGCGCTGGAGGCGACGGCTGTGCGGGCTTTCGCTTTTTCGAGGGCGCGCTCGAGTGCCACGATCACCGCGTTCTGGATGAACGTCTCCTCCTTTTCGCTGTCGGCAAGGAACATGACGCCCAACCCAGCGGGCATGTCACCGCTCCGTCCCTCGATGCGCTCTACTCGGCGAGCCACCACGGCTTTGATGAGAAGGGACTCGTCCACGTCAGGAACGCAAAGCTCGACTCGAAGTGGCGTGGCTTTCTCGAGAACGAGCTCCGTGGCGATGAAGGCACCGATATTGTTCAGATCGACGACGTAGCCTTTCGTCTCGGAACCATCCACGTGAATGACGGCCTCCATGGTGGCCTCGACGACAAAACGCCGGCGCTTGCGCCGCTCTTTCATAGCGTCACTCCTGACTCAGGAAATCTCTCTAAAGCGAAGTTTGTGGAAAACACGCAATTTCCGTTCCGAGTCCGGTCGACGGGAGTGCGGTGTCCTAAGCCTGGTTTGCTGAGTAGGTTAGGGCGGTACTGTTCCGCAAGACCGTGGGGAAAACCCCGCGCCGGACAACTCTTCTACATCGAGCTTGATGGCCTAGTGCACGATCCCGCTGATACTGTCGGCAAATTCCAACGTCATTTTTCGTGCTGGCAAGGCGCGCCGACGAAGTCATATCTAGATATTCCGAGGAGGAGCAACGCCGCCAGCGCGGAAAAGGACGAGGAATTTTGCGGCAGGATTAGCGAATTCGTGCGCTGACCATCTCGGTCGCCAGGAAGCCGCCTCAACGGGTGGGGTTCAGCGGGAAGAGCGCGTGTTCTGCGTCGGCCTGCGTCACGTCTTGCTTCTTGCTTCGCGCTCGAGCGACGCTCCGTTGGAGGCGCTGCCCTGACCACGGTTGGACTTTGTGGGTCTACGCGGATTCGTGTGGGTTGAAGACGGCATTTCTGGGTAATGGCGGAAGGAATGCCGCCACGATCTTCAGCTTGAGATATTCCTCGTCGCGATAGCCGTAGGCGCGTCGTTGCAGCACACGGATTTTGTTGTTGACCCCTTCAACTGGGAGGCGCAGACGTTCCATCTCGGCCACCGCCTTGTCCGGCACAGCTTGCCCACATGCGTCGCAAAACGCTAGGTGTAGCGCGAGTTGTTCGCCAGCCAGTCCAGGTGTTCTACATGCACACCGCCGCACCCGGGACAGTTGACGCGCCAACGCTCGTATTCAAGATAGATCCGCCAGCCTGCCAACGACAGGTCGCGGACCCGGCACACTTGCTTGTCATAGCGCCCCCGGCACCGTTGCCCACAGTAAGAGCACACAGCTGTTTTTTTCGCCTCTTGAGCTGGATGACGCGGGCGTATCGGTCACCGAATAGACCCTTCAATCCGGCACACCACGAAACCTGGCAGCGCAAACAGCGAGCGGATCGACTGGGAATTTTTCACTCGGTTAGCCTATCCTAAAAATGGACCACTTTTCAGCACCTGATGAAGTACTCGATACCTTTTCCACACAATGAGTTACACTGTTTTTCCGTCAGGACTTACCCACACGAATCCGCGTAGACCCAGAAGAAAAGAGCACGCTGTTGATGATGTGGGCTTCGCGCTCGAGCTCGGGATCGCCCGCGGCTCGCACGAACGTCTCGAAGCGTGCCGCGACCTCGGCCGTCTTCCCACGTTCCAGGCGACGATCCAGCCAGCGCATGAGCTCTCGCATCGCAGCCGCGGGATCGCCGGACCTGGCCGCCCTTCGAAACCGCTCGAAGTACGCCGCTTCCGACTCCGCCCGCTGGCGTTGAGATTCCGCCCAATGCGTGCGCCACCCCGGTGCGAATCGCGCGACTACCAGCAGGACGACGCCGACGAGGAGCAACGGCAGCCCAAAGCGACGCAACAGGGAGACGAGTGAGATTCGTCTTGGGCTCGTCGCGACATCCTCCTCGTCGAGATCCTCTTCGGGAGGTAGCTCGATCTCGGCAACGGCGTCTGGATTGGGAATCACCTCCACGGTGACGGCCGGCACGACGGCGCGGCGCAAGCGCTCCGACGAGACATCCCACCACGACCACTCGATGCCCGGAAGATCGTAGCTCCCCTCTTGTTCCGCGACATAAGTCACGGACTCGACCCGGCGTCCGACGACCCTCCGCGCCCGCTCGCCTCCCTCGTCCTCGACCGCGGGGGGCTCGGCGTAGATACGCAGCCCATCTATCGACGGGAACTCGAGCGGCGGAATGACCATCGAGAGGGCGTTCTCCACCGTCGTCGTCACGGTGCGCGTGAGCGCATCTCCGACTCGAATCCGCCTCGCGTCCGGCTCCAGGGTCTGCTCAAGGGTAAGAGCGGTCGTCGCGATGAAGTAGGAAAGATCGCGCGCCTCTTCCGGCAGCACGGCCTCGAAGCGGACCGGCTCCGGCGGTGAGACCGTCGCCTCGGCTCTCGGGCCGACCCCTTCGGCAAAGTAGCGAACAAAGACTGGAATCTCAGCGATTCCGTAGGTGTCCGCGCGCTGGGGATAGATCCGGTAGCGCCGACTCTGCCCGGCGAAGGTGGTGGATCCGAAACGTTCGGTGAAGTTCGCCCCCCGGTCCTCGAACAAGACGATGGCGTCCGCGACGTCGAGATGAGGATAGCTGGGGGCCCCGGTGAAATACGAGGGCACGAGAACCTCCACGACGATGGCGAGGGGTTGCCCAACCGTGACCACGGAGCCCGGCTCGAGCCGTACTCGAGCGAAGGGACCGGACGGGACATCTTGTCCGAACAGCGGACCTCCACCGCTCAGCAGCAAGAGCAGAAGCGCGCGCCTCAAGGCTCGCTCTCCTCGCTCCGTGCAGATTCCATCGCGAAGCGCGTGCGGAGAAAGTCGGCGGGCGAGGTCGACAGACGGCGCATCCACATCTCGGAGAGTTGTTCGTCCGAGAGAAGGCTCATGTCTACCTCGCCGCTCTCGCCCTTCTCGCCTCGCTCGTCGAACACAACCTCATCGGCGCCGAAGCTAGGCGGGCCGGCCGCTTCGGGTGGCTCATCTTGCGCTTCTTTTTGAACGAGCGCCTGCACGAGCTCGAGGTTCTCCCGCGCCTCCACCCAATCTGGTCGGGCCGTGAGAGCTCGCTCGTAGCTCTGAACGGCCTCCGGATACATCTCGAGCTGCGCATAGGCATTGCCCAAGTTGAAGTCCGACTCTTCGGTCGCGACTCTCGAGAACGCGTCGACGGCGCTTTGATAGTCACCCGCGCGATAGTAGGCGACTCCCTTCCAGGTCGGGTCCTCGAATTGCTCCGCCGACTCCTCGAAGTTGCCTCTCTCGAAGAGACGACGCCCCTGTTGATCCGGAGTCAGCCAGAGGTCTGTGCTGCATCCGCTCAGAGTGAACAGACCGAGGGTCAGACTCCATCGGAGCGTCCATCCCCGCCGGAACCAGAGCGCGCCGAGCAGCGCGACGGGAATCACGAGGTAGTAGCCAAAATCCTTCCAACGTGAGGTCTCGTCCTCTTCCTGAGCCTGCTCCAGGTGACGCTGAATGCGTCTCTGCACCTGCTCGACGTCCTCGCTACTCACCGTGACGCTCGCGACGAAAGCCCCGCTATTTCGAGAGAGACTCTGGAGCCCTTCGCGATCGAGTGTCGCGACGAGGCGCCGACCCGTGGCATCGGTGGCGAACTGGTTGTCTCCGACTCGGATGGGGCCACCTTCACGGGTACCGACGGCCAGAACCAGGACGGCGTCGTCGGACTCCCGCGCGTGCGCAACGAAATCCGGGACCTGTTCTGCACTGATACCGTCGGTCAGAAACAAAATGGACCCCGGTACGTCCTCACGGCGCAAGAGCTCGGCCGCGAGAACGAGTGCGTCTCCAGGCTCTTTTCCCGAGACCGGCATGAGGTCGCTCTCGAGCGCACTCAGGAACGTCTCTAATAGTGAGGCGTCGTCCGATAACGGAAGCACCGTATGGCTCGAGCCCGCATAGGCCACGAGTGCGGTTCGGGAGCCTTGGCGTAGGGCGAGCAGGTCGCGAACCTTCTGCTTGGCGCGCTCGAGCCGGCTCGGCTGGACGTCGATGGCGTTCATGGAGAGCGAAAGGTCGAGCGCGATGACGAGCGGGGCCGTGTCCTGCGTAAACGGCGAGCGCTCGCGCTCCCACGTAGGACCCGAAAGCGCGATCGAGCCGATCACGAGGAGGGACGCGACGAGATGAAGTGGTCGGAAGGCCATGCCGGACCGCTCGGACACCAGGAGGGGGGACAAGAGGTGCGGCGCTACCACGGCGCGCCACTGCCTCTCCGAGCTCGAGCGCCGAAAGAGGAGGTAGAGCCCGAGCGTGGGGGCAAGCGCCGAGAGCCATAGAGGCCGCAGAAAATGGAACGCCTCAAGCATGTCTCGACCTCAGAGACTTAAGCGCCGTCCCGAGTGCCATCAAGAATTGGTAGGCGAGGACCAGGCAGAGCGCCACGGCGAGCGGCCAATGGTAGAGCGGCCGCGTTGGGCGGTAAGAAAGCGTCTCGATCTCTTCCGGCGTCAGCGCGTCGATGCGCCGGTAGATCTCTTCGAGCTCCTCCCGATCTCCGGCAGAGAAGGCCGCGCCCCCCGTCGAGGTGGCGATCGCTTCGAGCGTTTCCAGATCCATTGCGGCTTCCACGACGCTCTCGGGATTTCCAACCGCGACAGTATGCACCACCACGTCATGTTGCGACGCGATTTCCGCGGCTTTTCTCGGCGGAACCTTGCTCCCGGTGTCGTTGCCGTCCGTCAGGAGCACGAGGACGCGGTCTCTCGCGGTACTCGATTCGAACGCCTTGATGGTAAGGCCGATGGCGTCGCCCAGCATGGTCTGGGGCCCCGCCATACGAGGCTCGACCTGCTCGAGCAGCGTCCTTACGAGATCGTGATCGCGGGTAAAGGGAGCCTGTAGAAACGCTTGATTTCCGAAGACGATGATGCCGAGCCGGTCGCCCTCCCGACGCGCGATGAACTCGTCGAGCACCTGTTTGACGACGTCGATGCGACGGATGCGGTTGCCCGCCGCATCGAACATGTCGGAGGTATCCATCGAGCCCGACAAGTCCACGGCCAGCATGAGATCTCGCGCCGACTCCGTCTTCTCGATCGGAGGCTCGACGTACTGAGGTCTTGCGAGAGCGATCACGGTCGCGACCCAAACCAATGGCGCCAAGAGTTTCTGCAGAAGGTTCCGCCGGGCCAGCACACCGCCACGAGTCGGGGTCACACCAATCGCGGCCGCCGCCTGCTCGAAAAGAGGCACCCGCACGGACTCCTGCTGCTCTCGATACGGCGGAAAGAGCCACCACACCAGAATGGGCAGTGGGAGCAGGGCGAAGGCCCAGGGAACGTCAAACTCGAGCACGGTGTTTACGGATCCATTGCGACAGGAGACGGTAGAGCTGGGAAATGTCGTTCTCATCGAGGCCCGCGACACCGCCGTAGGCGATCGTCGGGATTAGACGGCCAACGCCCTGCGTGAAACCAGAGCCTGCGAATCTGTCATCGAGAAATCGCAAATAGCCCTCCCCGCTCAGGGAGGCGACCTCCTCGCGTGGAGCTAAGCAAAGAGCAACCCGCTTCACGAGCTCGGGAATTTCGTCAAGTGACCCGCGGTTCTCGATCTCCGCCAACTGGGCGAGAGCCTCACGGCGGTAGCGGTTGGCACGCCGATGGCGGACGTAAACGACGAGGCCGATGACGGCGAGCGCGGCAGCGACGCCGAGCAGAACGAGCCAAGCCGTCGTCGCGGGAAACAAGCTCGAGGGCGCTGGCAGGACGATATCGTGGAGGTCGCCGAGCTCCATCAGGCCACGCCAAGAAGATGACGAACTTGATCGAGGGGGTCCCGATCGGTCCAGATCGGCAGCACTGGCACGCCCAGCTCGGACTGCCACGAGAGAAGCGACGCGAGCCTCGCCTCACCGAAGTCGAGGAGGCGCTTCCGTGTAGATCCATGCTCGACGTCGAGCTCGACTTGGAGCTCACCGTTCGAGACCACCAGCCGCCCCCGCTCGGGATAGTTGGTCAGAAGCGGATCGAGAACCGGCAAGGAGATGACATCGTTATGGTGTGCGAGGCGAGTAACGAGATCGCGGGTCGCGTCGTCCGCGCCGTCGAAGTCGCTCACAATCGCGACGAGATAGTCGTGCTTCGCGTAGGCCGCGACCCCGGCCAGAACACGATTCAACATCGAGGGGTCGCTACGGACCTCAGTGCCCGCGCGGAGGGCTCGACTCTTCTCCACGACGGCGTTGAGGATGCGCGTTACCGTCGCGCGACTTCGATGAGAGCGGACCTCGACGCGGTCCCGATCGTCGAAGACGATGGCACCGACCCGGTCGCCGGCGTCGAAAACGCGCCACGCTCCCGCGGCGGCAAGCTCGGCCGCGACGACCGACTTCATGGCTCGCTGCGAGCCGAAAAACATCGAGATGCGCTGGTCTACGACCAGTAGACCTGGGCGGTCGCGCTCCTCGGTATAGACGCGCACGTGAGGCTCTCGGGTGCGAGCCGTCACCTTCCAGTCGATGGCGCGCACGTCGTCGCCGGGCAGATAGCCTCGAATCTCTTCGAAGTTGAGGCCACGGCCGCGCATGCGGGACGCGTTGCGGCCCGTGAGAAGACTATGAACCGGCTGTCGTGGAAGGAAATTGAACCCGCGCGCGCGGTATTGGAGCTGGATCAAGTCCTGAAGCGTGACGTAGACTCCCCGCTCGTCGGTCACTTCAACCTCTCAACCTCACAGGCTCTCAGGCCACGGCGACCTGCTTCACAACCTCCGAGACCACCTGATGGGCGGTGACGCCCTTCGTCTTGGCCTCGTAGCTCAACGTCACGCGGTGCCTGAGCACGTCGTGAGCGATGGCGCGGACGTCGTCAGGCGTGACGTGGTCCTTGCCGTGAAGCCAGGCGTAAGCACGCGAGCACTTGTCGAGACCGATGGCGCCACGGGGGCTCGCTCCCACCTGAATCCAGGAACGGAGCTCCTCGCTATAGCTTTCGGGACTTCTCGTCGCGTGGACCAGATCCACAATGTATCTCTCGATGCTCTCGGAGACGTGGATCCGGTGGATCTCTTTTCTCGCGTCGAAGATGACTTGCTTTGGGATCGGATCGGCCTCGTCCTTGGACGACTTCTCGGCACCGCTCTCTTCGCCCCTGACGAGCCGGACGATGAGACGTTCCGAGTCAGAGTCGGGTTAAGTAATCAGAACGTACATCAGGAACCGATCCATTTGTGCTTCTGGAAGCGGATAGGTTCCCTCTTGCTCAATGGGGTTCTGGGTCGCCATCACGAGAAACAGGGGTGGAAGCTTGTGCGTCGTGCCCGCGACCGTGACTTGCCTCTCTTCCATGGCTTCGAGAAGCGTGGCTTGCACCTTCGCCGGAGCACGGTTGATCTCGTCCGCGAGCACGATATTGCTGAAGATCGGACCCGGCTGAAACTTGAAGGAGCCCTTGCCCCCTTCCTGGAAGTACATTTCCGTCCCGGTGACGTCCGAGGGCAGTAGATCGGGGGTGAACTGGATACGGGACAAGTCTGCATCCATATACTTCGAAAGACTCTTGACCGCCCGCGTCTTTGCGAGACCGGGCAGCCCCTCGACGAGCAGGTTTCCGTTCGAGAGCAAACCGATCAGAAGACGCTCGACGATGTGCTCCTGGCCTATGATGGACTGCCCCATCCTCTCCTGGAGCGTAAGAATCGAGTCGCGTGGCGTCACGGTCATTGTCGTCGACAGCTTAGGGCCGCCGACAAAATAACTGTCTAGTTTTGAGAACACTCTTCCTGTTTCAGGTCGTGATCGCGATATCGTCTGGCATCACGAGAGCCTGGCAAGCTCCCTAGAAACGGAACATTTGTAGGTCTTCAGCAACCAGCGCGTGTTTGACAAACGGTCCTCATTGCAGGAGGATTACGCCTATCAAGGAGCACTTCTCCTATTATGAGACCTACGAGCTATCAGTCTGAAGATCTCGACCGCCTGTTGAGGAAGCACAAAATAGCTACCCTCGATGATTTGAAGGCAGTGTTGGGTACCGATGTGGACTCGACCGTCTTCCGAAAGCTCAATGAGTTGGCGTATCGGACAAGCTACTCCCACCGTGGTAGCTACTACACGTTGGACGAGATCGCCCAGTTCGATCGAAAAGGTCTTTGGTCGTTGCGCTCAGTGTGGTTCTCGAAGTACGGGACGTTGCTTGCGACGGTAAAAGCGTTGGTCGCGGCCTGTGAGGCAGGCTACTACGTCGACGAGCTCGAGGACGTGGTGCAGGTTGACGTCAAGGCTCCTCTGTTGAAACTGGTCCGAGAGAAAAGATTGGCGCGCGAGCAGGTGTTCGGCCGATATCTGTATCTGGCCACCGATGTGAGCACGCGCAAGCAACAGCTCTCGGCCCGCCAGATACATGAGGCGTCACCTTCCACGTTGGGCTGGGTCGGGGGAGTCCGCGTGCTCCCCGTGGAGTTGAAGGCTGCGATCGTTCTTTTCTACAGCCTGCTCGATGAAAAGCAGCGCCGTCTCTACGCGGGAGTCGAGGCCATGAAGCTCGGTCACGGTGGCGACCAACAGATTGCCGAACTGCTCGGGATGGGTCCGAGCACGGTAGCCAGAGGTCGTAGGGAATTGCTAATGAGAGATGTTGAGCTCGACGGAGTTCGGCGAAAGGGTGGCGGACGGCGCGCCGTGCAAAAAAAAGCCAGAAGTCATCGCCAAGATCGAAGAACTCATGAAGCACGACACCGCGGGCGATCCGATGACGGGAGTGAAATGGACGCGGCGGACCACCGACAAGATTGCTTGCGAGCTAAGAAGCCTCGGTGTGAACGTCAGCAGCAAAACCGTCGGTCGACTGCTCAAACAGCTCGGCTTCTCGTTGCGGGTGAACCACAAGAAGCTGTGTGGTGCCACGTCCGAAGATCGCGATACCCAATTCGCGTGTATCGCCGAACTGCGCGAGCGTTTTGCCGCAGCTGGTCATCCCATCATCAGCGTAGACACGAAGAAACGGGAGCTGGTGGGATTATTCAAAAACGGCGGGCAGGCCTGGAACCGCGAGCCGACTCTCGTCAAAGACCATGACTTCCGTTCCGAATCGAACGGCATCGCAATCCCCTACGGCGTCTACGATCTGCTCGCGAACCGCGGGACAGTGTTCATTGGTACCTCGTACAACACCCCGGACTTCGCCGTGAATGCCATCGAGAAGTGGTGGCGAACGGAAGGACGGCGACGCTATCCTGCAGCCCGTGACCTCGCGATATTGGCAGACGCTGGGGGCAGCAATGGCTATCGGTGTCGGGGTTGGAAGCACGGGCTTCAAACGCGGATTTGCAATCGCCACGACATCGCTATCACCATAGCCCACTATCCGTCCGGTACATCCAAGTGGAATCCAGTGGAGCACCGTCTGTTCAGCGAGGTCAGCAAGAACTGGGCGGGCAGGCCTCTCGACAGCTACGAAACCATCCTCAAATACATCCGCACGACCACCACCTCTTCCGGTTTGCGAGTACGCGCACACCTTATCCGGCGTCGTTATCCGAAGGGCGTCAAAATCACTGACGAGCGGATGCAGGCGCTTTCCGTTACAAAGGACCAGACTCTACCCAAATGGAACTACACCATCCGACCGTCTTGAAAACGGGAACTTATTTTGTCGCCGGCCCTTAGGGCCGCCGACAAAATAACTGTCTAGTTTTGAGCACACTCTTCCTGTTTCAGGTCGTGATCGCGATATCGTCTGGCATCACGAGATGCCTGGCAAGCGCCCTAGAAACGGAACATTTGTAGGTCTTCAGCAACCAGCGCGTGTTTGACAAACGGTCCTCATTGCAGGAGGATTACGCCTATCAAGGAGCACTTCTCCTATTATGAGACCTACGAGCTATCAGTCTGAAGATCTCGACCGCCTGTTGAGGAAGCACAAAATAGCTACCCTCGATGATTTGAAGGCAGTGTTGGGTACCGATGTGGACTCGACCGTCTTCCGAAAGCTCAATGAGTTGGCGTATCGGACAAGCTACTCCCACCGTGGTAGCTACTACACGTTGGACGAGATCGCCCAGTTCGATCGAAAAGGTCTTTGGTCGTTGCGCTCAGTGTGGTTCTCGAAGTACGGGACGTTGCTTGCGACGGTAAAAGCGTTGGTCGCGGCCTGTGAGGCAGGCTACTACGTCGACGAGCTCGAGGACGTGGTGCAGGTTGACGTCAAGGCTCCTCTGTTGAAACTGGTCCGAGAGAAAAGATTGGCGCGCGAGCAGGTGTTCGGCCGATATCTGTATCTGGCCACCGATGTGAGCACGCGCAAGCAACAGCTCTCGGCCCGCCAGGTACATGAGGCGTCACCTTCCACGTTGGGCTGGGTCGGGGGAGTCCGCGTGCTCCCCGTGGAGTTGAAGGCTGCGATCGTTCTTTTCTACAGCCTGCTCGATGAAAAGCAGCGCCGTCTCTACGCGGGAGTCGAGGCCATGAAGCTCGGTCACGGTGGCGACCAACAGACTGCCGAACTGCTCGGGATGGGTCCGAGCACGGTAGCCAGAGGTCGTAGGGAATTGCTAATGAGAGATGTTGAGCTCGACGGAGTTCGGCGAAAGGGTGGCGGACGGCGCGCCGTGCAAAAAAAACGCCAGAAGTCATCGCCAAGATCGAAGAACTCATGAAGCACGACACCGCGGGCGATCCGATGACGGGAGTGAAATGGACGCGGCGGACCACCGACAAGATTGCTTGCGAGCTAAGAAGCCTCGGTGTGAACGTCAGCAGCAAAACCGTCGGTCGACTGCTCAAACAGCTCGGCTTCTCGTTGCGGGTGAACCACAAGAAGCTGTGCGGTGCCACGTCCGAAGATCGCGATACCCAATTCGCGTGTATCGCCGAACTGCGCGCGCGTTTTGCCGCAGCTGGTCATCCCATCATCAGCGTAGACACGAAGAAACGGGAGCTGGTGGGATTATTCAAAAACGGCGGGCAGGCCTGGAACCGCGAGCCGACTCTCGTCAAAGACCATGACTTCCGTTCCGAATCGAACGGCATCGCAATCCCCTACGGCGTCTACGATCTGCTCGCGAACCGCGGGACAGTGTTCATTGGTACCTCGTACAACACCCCGGACTTCGCCGTGAATGCCATCGAGAAGTGGTGGCGAACGGAAGGACGGCGACGCTATCCTGCAGCCCGTGACCTCGCGATATTGGCAGACGCCGGGGGCAGCAATGGCTATCGGTGTCGGGGTTGGAAGCACGGGCTTCAAACGCGGATTTGCAATCGCCACGACATCGCTATCACCATAGCCCACTATCCGTCCGGTACATCCAAGTGGAATCCAGTGGAGCACCGTCTGTTCAGCGAGGTCAGCAAGAACTGGGCGGGCAGGCCTCTCGACAGCTACGAAACCATCCTCAAATACATCCGCACGACCACCACCTCTTCCGGTTTGCGAGTACGCGCACACCTTATCCGGCGTCGTTATCCGAAGGGCGTCAAAATCACTGACGAGCGGATGCAGGCGCTTTCCGTTACAAAGGACCAGACTCTACCCAAATGGAACTACACCATCCGACCGTCTTGAAAACGGGAACTTATTTTGTCGCCGGCCCTTAGTCTAGTTACCTCTCGAACGGGAAGACCGTGCGCCAATCGCGCTTGATGTCCACGACGGTCCAACCCTCGTCCAGAGCCTCGCCTAATGCCACATCGAGCCCCCCGATGGGCGAGCCGCGGTCGTAGGCCCACTCCCGCTCGGCGTCGGTGTGATGCACGAGCGCCGCGAAGCGGGGGCCATCGCCCGCCGAAGTCCACTGGAGAACCTGGAGGTCGCCGTCGGAGTTTCCAAATGCCATCACCGGCCGCCTCCCGATGAAGCGGTGGATACCAACCGGCTTTCCCTCCTTGTCGTCGATGAAGTCGATCTCCGGGAGTCGAGCCAGCACAGCCTTGCCGTCTCGCATCTCGAATCGCGTCTCGATAGAGCTGCCGACGACTTGCTCAGGAGGGATGCCGTAGACTTCCTCCGTGAAAACGCGCACGAACTCGACGCCACCGCCCGAAACGATGTGGGTCTTGTAGCCGTTGGCCCTCAGAAAGGCGACGAGCTCAAGCATCGGCTGATAGACGATATCGGTATAGGGCCGTTCGAAACGGGGATGGCGGGCCGACGCGAGCCATTTGGTCACCGCGGCAGCGAAGTCATCGGTCGTGTTGTTTGCATGGCTCGCCATGAGAATCTCGAGCAACACCCGGTGCCCGCCCGCAACGACCGGCTGCAGGTCACCCCTTAGGACGGAAGCGAATGGCTCGGTCGTCTCCCACTCGGGATGCGACGAAGCGAACTCCCCGACCCGGTCCAGAGCGAAAGCGAGCTGAAAGTACACGGGCTGTTCGGCCCACATCGTCCCGTCGTTGTCGAAAACCGCGATCCTTTCGGGTACAGGCACGAAGCTCGCACCGCCGGGGCGTGACGTGTCATTCACGAAGCGGGTGATGGCCTGCTTCGTCGGACCGTCGTTCCAAGACGGGAGTGGATCCGGGCCTTGAGCCAAGGCGTTGGCCGCGAGCGAAACGCTAGCAGCCAGGATGACGCGTGCTTTCATGAGACGAATCGCGTTCTCCTCAAAATCCGAACCCAACCTTGACGCCATAGACGAGGGCTTTGGCAACCTCGTGCTCTTCCTTGACGAAATCCAAGGCGACGTGCGGTGTCATGAAGAACCGCGCGCCCAACGGGATGTGATAGCCGGCGCCGACGCGGAACAAGAAGAGGTTGTCCGCGCCCGATTCCTCGGCGTTCTCGTCGTGCTCTCCCCCCTCGCCCTCTTCCCCGCCGCTCCCGGTGCGGCGCGAGAGATGCTCGAGCCCCGCCCCCGCGAACATCCCGAGCTCGCCAGCGACCTTGAAGGTGAAGGGCACGACGAAGATCCAGGCGTTCGGGTCGGGCAAGACCTCGAGCTCGCCGGTCACACCGAAGCGCTCTGTGAACAACCGGGCGTACTCGGCCCCGAGCGTGAAGAAGTTCTCCCCTTCCGCGGCCTCGTACGTGTTCGCGATGACGAATGCTATCTCGTTCCGATGAAAGTGCTCCTCGTTCGACTCGCCATGCTGCTGCGCACGCGTCTCGTTCACAAACGATAGCGTGACAAGGAGGACGAGACCAAGGCGACAAAAATTCAATGAAAAAGCCATCTGTCAGCCAAACCTCCAGTGCAAAACTTTCAGTTCGTCTTCACCGGCGGTGCAGGGCGTTCGGGAAGTGTCATGGGCTCAGCGGCGATCGCCCGATCGAGCTGTGGGTCCTCACCGGCGATAACCGACTTGGGATCGTTCTCGACTTCGATGTCGGGCGCGACTCCCACTCCCTCGATGATCCACTCACCCTCGGCGCTCAACGTTCCGAACTCGGGAACGTTCACGGAACCGCCGTCGAGGAGCGGACCGCGATTCGTGATCCCGACGACACCACCCCACGAACGCTTCCCAATGAGCGGCCCGAGCCCCGCTTTACGGAACATCGCGGGGAAGATATCGCCGCCCGACGCGGAGTTCCCGTCGAGAATGCAGACGAGATGGCCGTGGAACACGACGGCCGGGTAGGTTCTGGCGCTGTCGTCGTTTCTCGAAAAGCGCGTCGCGAGCAGATCACGGCGTAGTCGCTCGATGAGCATCTGGGAGACGTTGCCCCCACCGTTTCTGCGGACGTCGACCATGAGACCTTCCTTCCGGATCTGACCGTAGAACCATTTGATGAACTCACGAATGCCGTTGGCTGACATATCCGGAACGTGGAGATAGCCGACGCGTCCGTCCGTCGCCTCCGCCACTTTGCGCCGTTTCGTCGCGACCCAGTCGAGGTAGATGAGATCGGTTTCCGACGTGACGGGTGTATAAGTCACCTGGCGCGCACCCTCCGGGACGGGACGATCGTTCACGGTCAGGACAACGGGACCGTCGGCCTTGTGTACGAGATACCGATAGGGACTCTCCGAAGTGCGGAGCTCGGCTCCGTCGATTGCAAGAACGTAGTCGCCCTCTCGGACGTCGACGCCGATCTCGGTAAGTGAAGCCCGATATCGACTCTCCTCGTTTTGACCCTCGAATATTTCCGTGATGCGATAGCGTCCGGAAGCCTCGTTCGCTTCGAAACGGGCGCCGGGAAGCGCGACGCCCGGGCGGTCCGGAATCTCGTAGTCGCCACCGGCGATATAGGCGTGGGAAACCTCGAGCTCGGAGGTCATCTCGCCGATCACGTAGTTCAAATCGGAGCGATGTCCGACGTGCTCGAGCAAGGGCCTGTAGCGGTAGAGGAGGTCGTCCCAGTCGTATCCATGCAGGTTCGAGACGTAGAAGAAGTCGCGGTAGCGCCGCCAAACCTCGCGAAAAATCTGATTCCATTCCTCCTTGGGAACGCGATCGACGTAGAGACCGGCGGTCGAGACGCTCTTTTTCGAGCTTTCGCCGTCGGGAGCCGCGTTCATCAGCGTGTAGTCGTCACGCTGTTGGACGAGGACTTTTCGCCGTCGGAAGAGAGGGCGAAATCGGAGATATCCTCTGCGAGGACGCTTTCCTTGCGTTCCTCCATCGAGAAAATACGAAGCGATGGCTGGGTGCCGGCGCGTCTGCCGTAGTAGAAGGGAGTACCGCGGACGTAGAGCAGGTGACCTTTCTTCGCGGTCAGCGCCGAGTAGTTCTCGTCCTCTACAGGAATGCGCGCCACACGCTTCGCGAGACCGTCGAAGTCGATCGCGAGATAGGATGGCTCGTCTTTCTCTTCTTCCGGCTCTTCTTCCGTCTCTTCTTGCTTGGCTTCGCCCTCCTTTTCCCCGGATTCCTCGAGCTCGACCTCATCGCTTTCAGGCGGGAAGGGGTGCGGAACGTCCTTTCTCAAAGCGAGAGCGTAGATGCCGGTCTCACGGTCGACGAGGTAGTTCCATTCGAAGGAGCCGATCTGCGGCTGGAACTGCCTGTCGCTCAAATAGAAGAGATAGTTTCCCTCCGGGTCCCAAGCAGGGAGGAACTCGTTAAAGGGCTCGGCGGTGATACGGCGAAGCACGCCATCGGAGACGCTCCATATATAGATGGAGCCGAAACGGGACTCGTCCGCGAGCGTGAAGGCGAGGTGCCCACCGTGGGGTGACCACTGGTAGTCGCGGACCTGGCCGTGCGTTTCGTCCGCCACCTCGACGAGATCTCCCGACTCGACGGTAGCGACGCAAATCTTTCCATCTTTGTCCGAAAAAGCGATCCGTCGGCCGTCTGGCGCCCAGCGCGGCTCGTAGCGCATGGCGCGGCCGCCGCGGGTCAGCTGTTTCGGCGCCTCCGAAGCGTCCTGGGCGACGACGTAGAGCTCATCGTCACCGCTGAGATCGGAGAGGAAGGCGATCTGGCTTCCGTCGGGAGACCAGGATGCCCACTTGTCGTGGGCTCCCGACGTCTTGGTCACGTTCCTTGCCGAGCCCTTCTCGATCGGGGCGGTAAAGATATCGCCGCGTGCGACGAACAAGGCACGCTCGCCCTTTAGACTCAAGCCGAAGCTTTCGATGTTGTCCGACACCTGGATGCGTGCAGGTCTCGTCGGAAGCGTGTCGGTCGGCACGCGAATAGCGACAGGGGTCACGCTCCCCGAAGCGGTGTCCAGAACCTGGAGCTCGCCGTTCAGCTCGTAAACGATCCGCCCCGCCTCGTCAGCGCTCGGCCAACGAACGTCCCAGAGGTCGTTGTGGGTCCGTTGCGTCGTTTGTCCCGACGCCACGTCGTATCCATAGAGGTTCAGGTGACCGTCGCGATCGGAAGAGAAGAAGACCGTCTCGCCGATCCACATCGGATCCCGGTCGGTGCGCGGGTCGTTCGTGACTTGGACGACGTCGTGCGAAGCGAGATCGAATATATAGAGATCCTGCGCCCAGCCTCCCTGGTAGCGCTTCCACGTTCGGAAATCTCGAAAGAGAGGAGAGTAAGCGACCCGGGTCCCGTCAGGAGCAATATCGCCGGCTCCCGCAACCGGCATGGGCAGCGGCTTCGCGAGACCCCCGGTCCTCGATACGGTAAAAAGCCTGCAGTCCGCCATGCCCCAACCGTCGCGCCAGGAACGGAACAGGATCGACTGCCCGTTGGGCGTCCACCCGTAGACCTGATTGTCGGATCCCCACCTGGGAGCGAGGGGACCGCGCGCGGGATAAAACGTGAGTTGCTGGGGTGCGCCGCCGGTCGTCGGAACGACGTAGACCTGCTCGTCGCCGTCGTACTGCCCCGTGAAAGCGATATAGCGCCCATCGGGAGAGAACTTCGCGAAAAGCTCGAGGCCCGGATGGGTCGTGAGTTGACGCGCTTCCCCGCCCGTTACGGGCGCGAGCCACAGGTCACCCGCGTAGGTGAAGACTACTTGGTCTCCGCGAATATCCGGAAAACGGAGCAGCTTGGTCTGCGCCGTTGCGCTCGCGGCGAACAAGAGCAGTACTGCCATCGCGCGCGGCATAGAGCCTCCTATTTCAAGAAGGCCATCATATCGCGATGTGCGGCCTCACTGGAGTGGCGTACAGCCCGGGTCGCAGTGGGCGTCCACGACGGCAGGGGCCGAGCCGTCGCTCGTGACGCACATCCGTCCCGTTGAATCGGCACAGAACCCGCGAGTACCGGAGACGCCCGGGCTCGCCGGATAGGCGATGAAGGCGAAAGACGTCATACTGGATTGTGAGAGATTGGCGAAGGCCACGTCGTTCTCCGTGGCAGGTGGACCGGGATGGAACTCACGCTGGTATCCCTGCCTCGTCCCGACGACGAACTCGTTCATGAACACCGGACCGTCGGAAGGATAGCCTGGGATGCACTCGGCGGGCGCCGACAGGCACTCCGGCGTGTCGTAGTGCCCACCGTTCGCCTGAGCGTAGGCGAACTGCCCGTTGAGCACCTGGCGCGTATCGCGGAGGCCTCGTTTGCTGAGACCCGTGCCCGCAAGAGGCTCGGTATCGCGATCGCGGCGATGATGCCGATAATCATGACCACCAGGAGCGGCAGAACGATCACCAGGAGAATGACCAATGCGGCGGAAGACTGCCCAAGCTTCGAGACCTCCGCGATCTCCCAGTCGCTGAGGTTCGCGACCGGCCTTTCCGAAAAGAGGACTTTCACGCCCGGCTTGAAGAAGTACCAGAGGATGAGTCCAGAGATAATCGTGCCGAGGGGAACGGCCAGCAGACCGATGCAGGAAGAGATGATCTGAAGGGTGCGGCCGTAGCTCTTGAGATTCCAGAGCCCGATCCCGATCAGAAGCGACATCACCCCCAGAGCGAAATAGACGGCGCCGATGCCCGCCATGAGCCCGCGCATCTCGATCCCCTCATCCGTCTGCCCCAGGTAAATCATGAAAACGCCCATCAAGAGCGTGATGGGAGCTCCAATGAAATTGAGGACGGAGAGAATCGTGACGAGTGTCGGACGCCGATAGATCTGCGCCGCCGACATGGAGCGACCTCCGCGTCCGAAGCCGGGCCGTCCCGAAGGACTCGCGTAGGGATTTTGTGGACGTGACGGCATGCTCATGCCCCCCGGAAGCAAGGATATGGGCCGCGCCTCGGAAAAGCAACGCCCCGATTTGCTCAGCGCTGGCCAAGCCCGATCGACTCGTGCAACTTGATTCGACGTGCCGTATTCACTACGCTGCCCGGCCATGGCCGAGTCCTCCCGCTACTACATCGCCGGGGACAACCGCTACGAAACCGAGACCGTCGAGGTGGCACGCCAATACGTTAGGATGGCTCACTATGATCACGCGGGTACCGATTCTACTGCTCGTTCTGGCAACGTAGGGGCACGCGGAAGACTGGCCTCAGTGGCGGGGGCCGTCGCGCGACGGATTGACGTCCGGACCCGTGCCTTCGAGCTGGCCTGAAACGCTGCGCCAGCGCTGGCGTCTGAGAGTGGGAGAGGGCCACGCGAGCCCCATCGTCCCGGGCAAGATCGCGTTTCAGTTCTCACGGGAAGAGGAGCGTGAAGTGCTTCGCGCGATCAACCTTCAGAGACCATGCTACTGGGCATCTGTGGCAGCGTCGACGAGGGAAAACCCACACGGCTGATCGGGCATGGCGATGTCGCGATCCCGCAGGCGGGTCGGAAGAGCGTCAAGTAGAGTCGTCGAAACTTCCCGGCTGCCAGAATCCACCGCTCCCGAGACCTCAGTCCTCGTTGTCGCATGATATCTTTCTTGCCTTCCGTCGGAGTTTAGAACGTGCGCAAGATGATCCCCAACCTGGTGACGATGACCGGCATGGGGTGCGGCTTCTTCGCGATCCTTGTAGCCCACCGCGGTGCCGTCGATGCTGCGCTCCTTCTCGTCTTAGGCTCCGTGACCTGCGACATCCTCGATGGCAAGCTCGCCCGGCTTCTGCGAGTTTCCTCGCGTTTCGGAGCCGAGCTCGATTCGTTTTCGGACGCCATCGCCTTCGGTGTCGCCCCCGCCGTGATTCTCTTCGACGCGTCGTTACATCGCCTCGGCTGGCTCGGCGCGGCCGCCGCCTTCATCTTTGTCGCCATGTCCGTCTTCCGGCTCGTCCGCTTCAACCTGGACGCGTCCGAGCACGACCGACGGGACTTCTTCCGGGGTTTCTCCACACCCGCCGCGGCCCTCTACCTCACGAGCTTCATCGCCATGCGAGACCAGCTGCCGGCGTGGGTAGGCGCCGTCTATGCCATCGGTCTGGCGTTTTTTATGGTCTCTTCACTTCCTGTCCCCTCGTTCAAAGGAGCGGGGCTGTCGCCTGCATATCTCGTCGTCGCTCTGCTGAACACGCTGATACTCTTCCTCAGCCCCAGCGTTTGGACTTTCGCCTGGTGGAACCTCTACGGCCTCTTCGTCTTGATTCGAGGCTACAGGAGCCGTCCGGCTGAAGGATAATCTCTCCCTTGCCCGTCATACACGCCCCCGACGTCACCCAGATGCTGGCTCAATTGAAAAAGGCGGAGCCATGTAGGGATAACCCGTTCCAGAAATCGTTTCCTCTGGAACCGATACAAGAGCGTGTACATGGGAAGCCGGCTCACCAGCAAATGCTCCAGCGAGAGCGTAAAGCCGTGTTGCCAGTCCCGGACATCGATCGAAGCTTCTGTTTCTTCCTCGAGCAAACGGCGGTGCAGTGCGACGTAGTGTCTGAGCTCATCCTTCGTCGCACTCGGCGAGAGCACAAAACAAAGAAGCTCCGCCAGATCGTGCTGGGGCACGCCGAGCGTCGCGAGCTCCCAGTCATAGGCACAGAGCTCGAGCCCGGCTCCGTTTCCACGGCGAAACGCCAGGTTTCTGGAATTGAAGTCGTTGTGGATGAGCGTACGCGGCATGCGCATCAGCTCCTCGGACCACATGTCGACGTCAGCAACGGATTGCTCTTGCGCCGCCACCACCGAGTCTCCGGCCCAGTCTCGAAACCATGGACGCGCGTGCTCCGAAAGCGCTTGCCAGAGATCTGTCATCTCGACCAAAGACGCGGAACTTACGACGGGTCCCAGCCATTCCTGCCGCTCGAGCTCCGCCTCGCGCCCGTACCAGACCGCGTGAATGTTGGCGAGCCCACGAATGGCAGCTTCCGTGGACGCCCGCGACCAGCCTTTTGCATCGTCGGCGCTGTCCAATAGCGCAAGCCCGCTCAGATCCTCGAGCGCGAGCGCCCAGAGCCCTTCGGCATCGTCCCGTATAGTGCCGTAGAGGGCGGGCATGAAGTCTCGAAGCCGAGCGTCATCTTGCTCGTAGAGGGCCAGCTCCCGTCGATGACAGAGCGTGAAGCTGAGCTTCTCCCCGAAACGGTCGAAGAGCTCACCGAGACGGCTCGAGCATAGATCCGCTACGACCTGAGCGACGTCCAATACGTCGTCGTCCGACGGTTTCACCTTCAGAAACAAACGCAGAGTTCGCTCTTGCGCGTCCGCAGTACGAAATCGCGCGGTGGCACGATAGAGGCCGGTCTCGCGAATGCTGTACCAGGAGGTGAGCTCGGTGAGAATACTCTGCTCGACGCCCACGGGCTCGAGCGCGAGATCGAGCACATCGAGCGAGGCATCGTCGAAGTGCTTGCAGAGAATGGTCTGGAGCCACTCGTCGACGGGCGCAGAGCCACCGTCACGGTCGCGGCGTCGCGGCGGCGTCGCGAGAACGCCGCGATCGATGAACGAGGTGTAAGTCCGATCGAGATAGCTGGGGCCAGATTCCGGGCAATGGACACCGCGCCGCGCTAGACGTCGATCCGTTTTCTCGTTCAGAATCTGCGTCTTTCTGCTCTCCTCGTAGAGCTCCGGGAGAAACACTTCTTGCCCGTCTCTCGCCGTCACGCTTCTGGCGAAAAACGGCTGAAGGTGATGGAGAGCGTGGTCTCGCGTTGTGGCCGATTCTTGAAGGCGGGACAACCATTCGCGGTACTCCGCAAACTTCATCGAATAGCCGAAAAGATTCATCCCCAAGACGAGCTCGCGCCAATGGCGCGGTTTCGGGTTTCTAATGTGGTGGACGGAGAGAGCTTTTTCTGCCGGCTCCAGTGACAAGGCTACGACAGCCCGGCTTGCGTAGTCGACGGGACAGCCGTCGAGTTGCACATCTAGATCTGGAGCCGTTTCCATCTCGATACATCCTCTGACGAAGCGCGAGAGAAAGTCGTTCTCGTTGGTGCGGCCGCTGACATCGGAGCCCGTGAGCAGAGCGAGACGATAGACGGAAGCAGGGAGCCCACGCTCGGCAGCTTCGCGCACGAGTGCCTCCGCGACACACTTGCTCTCCGCGTAACCGAGTTGGAGGTCCGGAAGAAACGGCAGCACGTCGTCGACTTCGGGCAGCTCGCTCGCCCGCGTGGCGTAGCACACGCCGAGGGTAGATACGAAATGGAATGGCTTCGCCTTTCCGTGACAAGCGAGTCTCAGGAGCTCCCGCGTGCCGAGAACGTTGACGTCACGCAAGTCCCGGTACGGATAGACGAAATTGACGGCGGCAGCGTTGTGATAGATGGCGTCTATGGTTTGCGCGAGCTCTTCGAACTCGTTGAGCCCTTCGCTCAAATCTCCCTCCAAAGGCACGATGCGTCCTTCGAATGAGGGGCTCCACAGCTCCTGGGACTCGAGATTCGCACGGATGCGTTCCCCTCCCCCTTCTCCCCGCACGAGGCACACGATCTGCGCCCGCGTGCTCTCGAGAAGCTCTTTGAGCAAGTACGCGCCAAAAAACCCAGTGGCGCCCGTGAGTAGAATCGAGCGCGGCTCGTCTCGCGAAGCCCCTCGAGTGTCGGGACGAATCTCCTTCGGCAAACAGCTATCCGCGAGCATCAGAGCGAGCTCCGAGCCCCTGAGCCTCGTCGAACGACGCGGACGACGTTTGGCGGTGCCCGTGGAATCGCTGATTTGCCCCTGCAATCGCTGCAGTGCTCCGGGCTCTAGCAGCTCCGCGATGGAAACATCCCGCCCGACCCACTTCCCGACGGCCGTTTGAACTTCGACGACGCCGAGAGAGTCCACGTAGCGGGCGAGGGACGAGCGAAGATCGACGGATGCGACGGGAGCGCCCGAGAGCTCCGCGACCAAGTCGCGGAGCTTCGGCTCGATGGAATCGCTCTGACTCAGAGCGTCGCCATCTCCGGAACGCGCGAGCACCATCATTTTCCCGGAGTCGAAAGCTTCCCCGCAGGCCGAACGCCTGAGCTTTCCGCTCGACGTCTTCAAGAGGGTCCGAGGCGGCACGAGGGCGATCGTCGCCAGGTGGAGGCCGTGGTGCTCCAGGATCGCAGCTCGCAAAGATTGCATGATCTCCGCGGCGAATCGAGCTCGCTCCTCTTCGCCGGCGCTCATCATCGCCCAATCCACTTTGACCTCGGCGAGCAAAGCCGCTTGCTCACCGTCATCTCCAGTTGTTCCCAGAACGGCAACCCCGCCTCCTCGAACTCCGGGATGCGCTTCTTCGGCCGTCCATTCGATGTCGCTCGGGGAGTAATTCACGCCGCGAACGATCAGAACGTCCTTCATGCGCCCTGTGACGAAGAGCTCCCCGTCGAGAACGAAACCGAGATCACCGGTGCGGAGAAAGGGGCCCTCTTTCGTATCTTCCAAGAAGGCGCGAAAGGTTCTCTCGCTCTCCTCGGAATCGTTCCAATAGCCGTCGCACACACTCGCGCTCGCGAGCCAAATCTCACCCACCTCGCCCGCACCGCATCGCCTACGGTGCTGCGGATCCGCAATGACGAGCTTCGTATCGCGATGCGGCTGCCCGCTTCCCACTCGAAGCACACTCGTCGCGGCATCGGTCGATCGCGTGGCCTGGCCTTTCACCAAGAGCTCCTGGTCCAGCATGACCAGGACCGGCGGCTCCTCGTGCCACCGACTCGTGACGAGAACGGTAGCCTCCGCGAGCCCGTAGACCGGGTAAAAGGCGCTCCACTGGAAGCCACAGGGCCGGAAGGCGTCCAGGAACGAGCACAGTGTTTCCGCGCGAACCGGCTCTGCGCCGCTATAGGCCACGCGCCACGAGCTCAAATCCAGCGAAGCTCGCTCCAACGGAGACGTCTTGCGGATACAAAGCTCGAAGGCGAAGTTCGGGGCGCCGCTGTTCGTCGCCCGATAACGTGAGATAGCGCTCAGCCATCGCAGGGGCTTCGTGAGAAACGCCGCGGGCGAGAAAACATAAGCGGAAAAGCCGCTGAAGAGCGGTTGCAGAATTCCGTCGATGAGCCCCATGTCGTGATGCATCGGAAGCCACGAAACGGAGACGCTACCGCGGTCGTTGCCCTCTGCCTCCGCGCCGTGAGCCAGGTTGTGCATCAGATTCCTGTGACTCACCATCACACCCCGCGGCTCGGCGGTGGAACCGGACGTGTATTGAAGAAAGGCGAGCTCCTCGGCGTCGAGCGGTGTCTCCGTCCAGGCGTCCGCGAGCTCCGTTGGAACAGCATTGGACTCCACGAAACGAACCGAAGAGCCCATCACAGAGCGAACGCTCTCGGGAAGCTCGTCATCGCTGAGGATGAGCTCGATCGCGGCGTCGCGGGCTTGCCGCGCAAGCGCGGCAAGCCCTCCTGGCGGAGCACGGGGCTTGGCCGGTAGGCGGGCACCGCAACCGCACCGGCGTAGAGGCATCCGAGGTACGCGGCGACGAACTCCAGTCCGCTGTCGAGCGTCAGCAGAACGCGCCGACCCTCGGCGCCCGCTTCCTGAAGTCTGACAGCGATCGCGCGGGATCTTCTGTCCAGCTGCGCGTAGGTCAAGGTCGCGGTTTCGACCTCGCCGTCATCGAGAAACGTATAGGCACGCCTGTCGGGTTGAGTCAGCGCCCGGCGCCGCAATACATCGACGATAGTGCCGGTCACAGCGAAACCTCGTGCGATCCATCGGTGTCCCCCTCACTCGCCCGCCTTCGGCGGGCGACGTCTCCCCCAACAGGGGGAGAGGTTTTTCGGGCCGTGTCGAGATAGCCGACGAAGCGCTCACGAACCTCCGCTTTGTTCGCCTCCAACTCGTCGAGCCGCCAGGTCTCGGTCGGAATAGGCGCGTGGACGCGCACGTGCACCTTCCCCGGGGGGGCGCGGAATCCCTTTCTGGGATGGATCTCGGGCGGGATATCGATGAACAAAGGAACGATGGGAGCCTTGAGGTTGGTTGCCAGGTGAAACGTCCCCTTGTTGAACGGTCCGATCTCTCCCGTGGTGACGCGCGTACCTTCGGGGCTCAGAAACGCGGATTCCCCCGTTCGACGGAGCCTACGTTCGGCAGCTTGAAAGCAGCGAATGCGCTTTTCGGGCATCGACTGGGGCGGCGTAAAGAAGGTACCGGTAAGCCAGGACATGAGCCCGAGAGGTGGGACCAGCAAGAATCTGCGCTTCATGAAAAAGCGGGTATTGGGAAGCCCGAGCGCAATGAGGACGAACAGGTCGAGCGTCGAAGTATGGTTCGCCACATAGACTGTCTGCGATGTCGGAAACGGTTGGTCTTGATGTACGACCAGCCGGATGCCTCCGAGCCACAACACGGCGTGGCCCACGGCTTTGGCGACCACTTCCGCGTTGAAGCGGCGAGAGTGAAACAGTGTTGCGAAAGAGATCGCGAGCATGACGATTCCCGCGAGGCTCATCAGCAGCATCGATCCAGCGAAGAGGAGCACCGAGCGCAGTAGACTAGATTTCGCCATTCGACTTCCTTTTTCTGCAGACGACGGTCTGCATTGCCAGATTCAATTTCTTCTCGAACGCCAGAACCGGCAACGTGAAGATCTGCCCCAGAACGTAGACATAGCCCCACTTCTGCAAGTCCAGTCCTTTGCCTTTGAGAAGCTTGAACGCCGCGCCTGCGAACAGATAGAAGTAGGCGGGAAAAGCGCCGTATGGCATGTAGTCCACGGTCTCGAATCCCGCCCGTTCCATCAGCTCGAGAAACAGCTTCTTGTCGTAGAGCGCCGTGTGTTGAGGTGCCTGGAGACCGGGCCAGCGCTCGCGGTACAAGCGGAAGGTAACGCTGTCGAGACGAGGCACTTCGACGACAAGGTACCCGTCGTCCTTCATCACGAGACGCGCCGCCTCGAGGGTGCGCATGGGGTCGTAGTCGTGCTCGAGGAAGTGCCACATCGTGACCAGGTCGAAACGGCCCTCAGGAAAATCCTGTTCGTAGAAAAGGCCGCAATGAAAATCTATGTGCTCGAAACCGTCGGCGCCCTCGAAATCCTTGAAGTCCACCCCGGTCACGCGCGCGCCGTGTACGAGACGCATTTTGTTCAGGAAAGTTCCAGCTCCGCAGCCGACGTCGAGCACCTCGTTCACCTTGCTTGGATTCACGTAAGGCTGCACGATCTGTTCTTTTTTCCGATCGAGCTGGTCCATTACGTAGTTGTAGACGGGGGTCAGAGAGCCCCAGTCCCTCTTCTTCCGGTGGGCGATGTACTCGTCGTCGTAGTAGTCCTTGATGTGCTCGACGTCGATCCGCGGGTGCTGATACACGAGGCCGCATTCGTCGCAACGGACGAAGTGGAACCACCACGGTTTTCCCGTGAGATCCTCCTGGGCGCTCACGAAAGGTTCATGAGCAGTGCTCGAGCAGAGATAGCAGCTCACCGGCTCGAAGATGGATGCGTCCGGCGCTTTGCGTGCGTTCACGACCGACCTCACCAGGCACTCAAGAGAACGAGGAAAGACAGAAGAAAGACTCCGCGGCCCAGGAGAGTGCCATCACGCTCGCGCCGAAAACGTTGAAAGCTGGTGGCCGCGAGTACGATCGCGAGACCGACGAGCAGAAACAGGATGGCACTCCCCGCTTCCCCCGTGAGGACCACCCAGCTCATGAGCACCCAGATCGCGAGGTCGCCAGCCACGACGACGTGGATCCCTTTGAATCGGTGTGTCCTGCTGTCGTGGAGCGGCTCGTAAACGGCGAACGTGAAGTACACGAGTGACAGCGTTCCGAGCAAAAGCTCGCCGATCGGAGCCGACGCGATAAAGGCGAACAGCGGGTACTTGAGTAGCACGATGTGGTAAGCGAGGGCACGCGGCGCGCGGTCAGCAACGAAGCGGTACCAGACGAAAAAGAACGAGATCGCTGCGAGATAAAGAAGCTGCAAATCCAGCTGTCCCAGTAGAAGGAGCAGAACGACTCCTGTCGCACCGACCAACAACCAGCGAAATGATGTTACGGACTCGGCGCGAGAAAGCACACGCTCGGGAAACTCGCGCCGGTCGGCCGTCAAGTCGCTCAGATCGTCCCAGAGGCGGAACTGAAAGAGCAGAACGAGAAGCGTCACCAACACCCGTGCGGCATCGCCGGTTGCGAGGCTCGGAATTGCAAGGAACAGGGCAACCGGCACGAAGACCGTCAAGGGAAACCGCTCGCGGCGGTACCTCAGAAGCGGTGACTCACTCGACCAGATGGACACGACCCAGATCTCCGTCGACCTCGAGCGAGCGACCGTCTGCGATGAGACGCACGGCGTCCTTCACACCTACCACCGAGGGAATGCCGAACTCGCGCGCCAGAATGGCACCGTGGGAGAGGAGCCCCCCTCGCTCGAGAACCAGCCCTTTGATGAGAGGAAACGCCGGACCCCAGCCCGGATCCGTTTGTCGTGCCACGAGAACGTCCCCGCCTCTCAGCCGCTGGCACTCCGTCACATCGTCGAGGACCGCAGCCGGTCCACGCACCTTGCCGGTGCCCGCGCCGATACCCATGAGAGTATGGCGGTCTGCGGCGCCTTCGGCGTTGGATTCCTGCTCGAGCGCGTTGACATCGAGATACCCGCCAAAGGGCAACACGAAATGCTCCTGCGGCTCGACGCGGCCGAGTCGCTCGTGCTCCAGCCTCCGCATCGCGATTTGCTCCCGAATCCGCGCGGGAAACATTTCGCTTCCGGAGAGAAAGCGGTCGAGCTCTTGCCAGCTCAGAAACAAAGCGGCGTCTCGATGCTCCAACGTGCCCTGGGCGACGAGCTTCTCCCCGATGGCGAGCACGATGCGGCGGCAGCGACTGTACAGAAGTGCCTGTTTGAGACGGGCCCGCTCGCGGAGCGTGATCGAGCGGTGCGTCCATGAGAGGAGTAGCGGGAACACGAGGGATATCTTGCGGTCCAGCTGCTCGCGCACGCGCTCCGTGGCTTCGAGGCGCCGCGCCGCCTCGTTATCTAGAGTCTCCTGCGGTGCGCGCGCATCCGAAGCCACGTAGGGTTTCAAGAGGTCGAGCAAGCGCTCGGGTTTTTCCTGAAAGCTCGGCACTGTCATCATCAGCTCGCCCGAGCAGCGGAATCCCCAGCGTTCCAGATACAATTCGAGGGATCGGCGAAACGGAACGAAGCGCTCTTCCTCTTTCAAAGCCCGAAGGATCACGCCGCCGTCTGCAGTTCGAAACAGCTCTTCGAGAGCCGGGTCCTTTCGAACGCGCCGGGACAGCTCCCAAAGCTCCAAAGCCGGTTGGGCACTAACGAGGTCAGGAAGCCCCTTCAACAAATCCCCGAGCCGCCCTTCGTCGTTTCCAAGAAGCGATTTGAGAGCACCACTCGTCACCATCGCGGCGGCATCGGCAAGGGAAGCACCGAGCCACCGAAAGCGACGGATATCGAGAAACGCGCGCAAAGCGCTCCGTAGCTCTCGAAGCGAGCGGTCTCCGATCCGGTCCGGGTGCCACTCGCTCGCAAAGCGATCGACGGTGCCTTCGAACTCGCGGACACGACGGTCGATGCCGACATAGAGCCAGCTCGTCTTCACACAGATCCACGCGAGCTCCACGGCTTGCCGCAACCTCGAATCCTTCTCGACCGAGGCCTCGCCTTCGGCGCCATCCCGCCTGGTGCCGACGAAGCCGTCGAAAGAGCGCGTCAGCCATTCGCCGAAAGGAACCGCGCGAAGCACTCGGTGAACGTTCGTCACGTTGTAGTAGATCCGAGCTCCGTGCACGCCAATGATGTTGCGAAAGGCGTTGTCAGCGGCGTCGAGGCGTCGCTTGGTAACCCCTAAAGCCCGGCCGAGATTCCGAAAGTAAAACTCGTAGCCGACCGAAGCGACCGAGTAGAGAAATGGCGTCACCGGGCCGGGAAAATTCTCATTGACGTTCGCGTTGGACCAGACGACGCGCTCCGCTTTCGGCGCGTTTCGAGCCGGGACCGTGATCGGCCTCGATTGGACGAGGTCGAGGCGACCTTCCGGATCGAGCGTCCACTCGATGTCCTGGGGCTGGGCGAAACGTCGTTCGAGCTCGAGCCCGAATCTCCCGAGCTCTGCAAGCTGCGCCTCGCTCAAGGGCGCGTCGCGATCCGAGTCCGGGGGTGTCGTAATCCGAAGGCAGCTCAAATCACTCCGCCTCAAGGAGAAACGGCCCGGGTCGGCGCGGCCCGACACGAGTGCCTCGCCGGCACCATACACGTATTCACCAAGGAGCTCTTCCGACGCCGAAGGCGCTCTGGTGAACAAAACACCGGAAACCGATGAATCGATCTGTCGCTGGACGATGACTCCCAGGCCCCGAAGACGTAGGCCTCGGGCGAGTTGGTATGAAAGCGAGCGCTCCGACCAGGCGGACGCCCAACAAGCTTTGAGCGCTTGCTCTAGCTCGTCCGCGCTAGTTACATCGGGGAAAGAGTCGAGAAGACCCGCGTAGGACGACTCGCTCCCATCCTCGCCGACTCCCGAGCTTCGTACGATGACTTTCTGCCCCGCGAGATGCTCCTCCCAGAAACGGACGAGCTCCTCACGCAGCGCGAGCGGTAGCCTCGAGCCAAGGAGGGTCTTTCGAATCTCGGTCCCGTCCTCTACCGAAGCGAGCGCGCATTCCTGCACGAACGCCTCGAGCACTTCGCCGGGCACCACGAATCCCGATGGGACTGGGTAACCCTCGTCCACCATCCGGGAAAGGCGGGCGGCTTTGCTGCCCACTTGCTCGACATCGCACGCCTCGGAGAGCAGAAGAAGTCTCAAGCCCACCGCCGCTTCACACCCAACGAGAACAACGCCGCGCTGAACAAGAGATGAATCCCGGGACCAATGAGAAGAACGAACAACCACAGCTGCCAAGGCGTGGGAACCACGAGGCTCATCGCCAAGAGCATTCCCAATATGGAGTCCAGCCGGTCACCCAAAAAACACGCGAGCCGAGCCAGGCGGCCGCGCGGAGTGCCGCCGGGAGAAAGGCCGAGCCGCCGCTTCAGGAAAGAGTTGGGGATCTCGCCTATCATAAAGCCGAAGCTCGCCAGACCTCCGAGAGCAAAGAACTGGAAACCGGTGAGCGCCCAAATGCCCTCAGTCCACCTGGGCTGCAGGACCGCGAGGAAGTGATAGAGACCGGCGAACGCGAGGGCAGCAGCAGGAACCATGACGATGAAACCCCGAGCCGTCTTGTTATCGCCAAAGATGCGTTTTCCGCGAAAGCTGCGACCACCGTCAAGAGGCATTGCGAAACGCTGAGAGAGCTCGCTTCTCAGCCAGAACGTCTGGGCGATGCCGGCGATCACAAAGGCCGCGACAACGAAGAGCGCGCACGCGAAAGGATCGAGATACGTCACACCTCGGAACCAGACTCGTCACGATTCTGGAACATGAAGACCTCTGCCGGCAGCCGTCGAGCAGCGAGAATCCAGCGCCACCAGACAGCGATATTCTTGGGCTGATAGTCGACTCTGGAAAGCAAGTATCCCGGAATCTGCGGATGGATGTGGTGAAGCTCGTGCGCGTCCACGTTGGCGAGAATCCATTGCGAGAACCAACGCGGGAAGCGTAGAGAGCGAGTGAACACCTCCTGGTCACGAGCCGAGAAGGGCCGTGCCAGCTCGTTGCCACTCACCTTCATGGGAATGTGGGTGTGCTGACTCAAAATGAGCGAGTCGATGAAAATCATGCTCAGAAGAATTCCCACGCCGACACTGCGTAGCAGCGCTGGAGCTCCAAATGCGATGACGACGCCCGCATAGAGCACGGCGAGCTCCATGACGGACGCGGCGATACGCTTCCGAAGCGGGGGAGCGGGAAACAGCCTTTTCAGCCGCGGCCAGTTCCAGAAGTTATTGATGCGATAAACGAGAACGAAGATGGGAATCCACAATCGCCAGCAAACGTTCATCAACAGCCGTTCCGCGCGAGATTGCTCTCGCGGCACGAGCGTCGCGGTGGTGGGGTCCAGATCCTGCCAGCCCGTCCACTGGTGATGTTGATTGTGGATGGCGGTCCAGGCGTGAAAAGGGATAAAACTGAAGGCGCCCGCAACATGGCCTGCGAGATCGTCCCAACGCCGCGATCGAAACAAGACTCCATGGCCGCACTCGTGGAGGAGCACGAACCATTGCACCAGCGCAAGAGCCAGAAAAACTTGACCCGTCAACCACAGAAGCAGATGCGTGTGAACGGCGAGAGCGATTCCCGCAAACGTTAGCAGCAGGCAACCGAAAAAGTAGATTGCTCCGAGCGAGTCGCGAGGCTTGAGGTGGGCAACCTCTACAGGTAGCGGGGCAGTCGACTCGATTGACATCAGCGATGCCTCTACTCCGAAACTAGCTACCTTGCCCTCAAGAACGTGATCTACACTGGGTGCGTTGCGCTTGTCAAGAAAAAAAGGCCGACGCGAAAGGACGAGCTAGCGTCTCTCGCAAAGCAAGATGTGCTCGTCGAATACAGACCCGACCAAGAGCCACTTGCCGTGCACCGCCGCGACACTCGACGTCGACAGATCGTCTCCCAGGCTCAGGAATTCCTCTCGAAACGTGCCCGACGACGGATCGAGCGAGAGGACTTGTGATGGCGAGAAATTCGCGGGATCGCGAGCGTTCTTCAGAAAAGCGAGCATTTGGGGATGAGCGCCGACCCAGACGGTGCCGTCGCTCGCGACTTCGAGATTATCGACTCCCGTTCCCGCGTCGTAGCGTTCCCGAAAAGACAGCGAGCCAGTCTCGGGGTCCCGATCGTAGCGAAGGACGTCGCGCCCCGTCGTCGATGCCACGTAGACCGAGAGCCCGTCCGGTGACATCGCGATTCCGTTCGGGTAGGCGACGCCCTCCGCCACTACGCGGAACGAGCTCCCATCGTAATAGACGATGTCGGATTCGGCGCGTCGCAGAAACTCCTCGACGGTTCGTCGAAAGCCGGTCGGGTGACGATGATCGTTCGTCGCGTAGAACTGTCTCGGACCCACGGCGAGGATATCGTTCGGGCTCCGCAGCAGCTCGTCCGACAAGGTCTCGCGATGAGTAAGAGCGCTCCCGCGAACGTCGAAGAGCTCGACCGTGTGGCTCTCCGCAGGATGGCTGACGACGAAGAGCGCCTCCTGACCGTCCGAATCCCGAAACAAGCTCAGGCCGTGCGGCTGAAACTCGAGTTCGAGCTCGCCGGTCAGCTGCTGCGCTTGGGGCTCCGCGCTTCCGAGCTGGAGCGCGTAGATAGCGCCACGCACCGGCTGTCCTGCGCGTTGCGCCCGTCGATCCGTCGAGGAGATGAACGCGATGCCCGTGTCAGGATGCACGGTAATATCCTCGGGTCCGGGCATGCCGCCGACAGGCCGGCAGCTACCGTCGAAGTGAGGCTCGATCGTCTTGAAGTGGCCAGCTGCCTGGAGTGTGTCGAAAACGAACCACGCGAGAAACCCAAGCGAAACGATCGCGCCGAGCGCTAGCTTCTTCATGGCATCTGCTCCTCGCTGAGATACTACAATGCCCGATGGACCAGCCTACCTGGCTCAGTCTCCTGCTCTGTTTTATCGCTTAGAATATTCCGTAGGAGTCGGTCGACCGGCCATCGTTGCATCGGATGTAGTCATCGTGGGGTCACCGCAACGGGAGAGTAGCTCGGGCCTCTTTTGACGCGGAGTTCGTTTTGGGAGCTGTCTCGATGAAGAAAAAACACGTGGGCGTGATCGCCGTGCTGTTTCTCTTCGGCATCGGTGTCTATTTTCTGATCTGGGCCTCCGTTAACGATGAGCCCATAAAAGTAGATCAGGAAGGATGCAGCTCGACGGACTGGAAAATCCCCTCACTCACCCAGTCACGAAACAACCGGAAGAGCTGAGCTTCCTCGAAGCCTTTCCGTCGTTTGTTCTTGCGAACCGAAGTGGCGATTGCCTCTCCCAAGGGAATCCCCGAAGTCAAGTCCTGAAGTAAGTCGTGAGCGGGACGGGTGAGGTCCAGCCGTCGGCAAACGTAGCTGCGACGGAAGACGACCAACCAAATGTCTTTTCGCCGCGCCCTGGGGTGATCGTGACTCTCATCCTTCACCGAATCCAAGTAGGCATCGACCGGGTAGCGAAAGGAACGAAGTCGATATGCCGCGATCGGTTTGAGACGCACTTGCTCCCAGGCATCAGTTGGGATGGCCGCGATCTGCTCGGTCGTCAGAACAGGAGACTCCGGTGCATCGAATACCTCGGTGACCGCAAGCTCCAGTCGAGCTAGATCGTGAAGAAATTCCCGGCGGCGAACGCCGTTTGCCGAGCGTATGTACTCGGGCAAGTGATCCCCCAACCGGTTCAACGTATAGCTCTGTGATGGGCAGGCGTGAATATAGCCTCTCACCAGCTCCCTGAAGGCGTCGCTTCCGAGGAAATGCTGGACGGCGGGGTAATCCACCTCCAGGGCCTCCGCCAGCCTCAGTAGATACATCCCGCGGTAGATTCCCACCCGCTCGATGGCGGTGAGCGTGGAGGAGGGGAGAACGACTCGTGGTACCTCTTCGACAGAAATGCCTTCTGCGCTTGCCGCTTCGAGCGCTTTTTCGTCGGTTCCGGGATGGATGATGAAAGCCTGCATCCAACGTTGGACTTGATCCAGTTGAATTTCACTTGCCACGGGTTTGCACTGTCTCGGCTCGAGCGTGTCCGCGATAGGCTCGCGCTGTGAGCGCCTCGGCGTGGAGGACCTCGAACTCGGGGATGTCCGCGTCCCACTCGAGTAGCGTCGCCACCGGCCCGGTCCGCCCGTGGCTGTAACCGTAGAGAGCCCAGACCTCGTCGATAACGTGGTCATTGTGCGTATCGATGATGTGCGTCCCCTTGTTGGTGTGCCCGGCCAGGTGATACTGGACGACGCGATCCGGCGGGATGGCATCGATATAAGAGCGTGAGTCGAAACCGTGATTGAAAGAACTGACATAGACGTTGTTCACATCGAGCAAGATGCCGCAGTCGGCTTCCTCGAGTAGCCGGGCCAGGAAATCCCACTCTGTGATGGTCGAAGAGGCGAACTCCAGGTAGGTGGACGCATTCTCGAGGATGAGCGGACGCTCCAGAAAATCCGAGACCTCCCTGACTCGAGATATGGTGTGTCGAAGCGTCTCCTCGTTCGTTGGCATGGGAAGGAGATCGTGTACGTTCTGACCGGCCACCCCCGTCCAACAGAGATGGTCCGAGACCCAATGCGCTTTCGTCCGCCCGGCCAGCCCCTTGAGCTTACGAAGGTAATCCCAGTCCAAGGGATCCTTGCTTCCGATGTTCATCGACACACCGTGCATGGCGATCGGATAGCGCTCGGCAACTTGGTCCAAGACGTAGAGTGGCCGCCCACCCGTATCCATGAAGTTCTCGGAAAGAATCTCGAACCAATCTACGCCAGGTTGGTTGGCCAGAACGTAGCCAAAGTGCACGGTGCGCAGACCTACCCCGATCCCGAGGTCAGGCAAGCCCCACCGATTCGTCTTCATGAGAGGAATGTCCAAAAAGGGCGCCTGCAAAAAGACGCTGGGGGCCACTGGTCGCCCGGTGGCCCCCGATAAGACAGTTAGCTAACTACGTCTTTTTCTGATGATCCGGGTTGAGCGGTACTGCGCAGCCGCCCTGGCCCTTGCACTCATTCTTGCCGGCTTGGCCTCCGCAACCGCCCAGGCCCTTACACTCATTCTTGCCGGCGCAGTCGTGATGCGCCACGGTCGCGCAACCGCCCTGACCCTTGCAGTCATTCTTACCGGAGCAGTCATTCTTCGCCGTCGTACACGCGCCCTGGCCCTTACACTCATTCAGCCCCTTACAGACGTGTTTGGCCGACTTCTCGTCTTCCTTCTCTTCCTGCGCAGAGACTTTGGAGCCCACGAGCATCCCGGCCACTGCGGCACCCATCAACTTGTTGAAATCTCTTCGATCCATCGATTCTCCTCCTTAGGCCACGACCCCCTTATAGCACGACCCCACCAGGGTCGCCTATGGGCTCGAATACATCGATCCCAGCCGTGGCCGTCGTGCCGTGCAGCGCTTTGAATGGGAACCCGACTGTCTGCATTGGCGGAGAGCGGCCGTTCGCAGTAGAGTTCAAGGCTACTCGATGCGAGATTCGGTGGCTGGTTGGTTTCGTGGTTTTCGAAAGACGGCTCCTCCGGTCACTACCTAGATGACAATCGCGGCTCCTCTTCCGGCGTCCGAACTGGTTCCCATCGTTGCGGAGAGCCGCGCTGAACCTTCGAGCTGATCGCGGATCTGAGTGACGCACAGCTTCTCGGGCCGCGCCTCGCCATCGTGAACCTCCCTCTTTGGGAGATCGGCCACGTGGCGTGGTTTCAGGAAAAGTGGATCTTGCGGCACTGGAGCAAAGGGCAACCGCTCATCCATCGCGGCGACACTCTCTATGATTCTGCCGCTGTGGATCACGATATACGTTGGGATCTGATGCTGCCGTCCCGCCAAGCCACGTTCGAGTACCTCGAGGAGGTGCGCGACACAGTGTGCGCGCGACTCGAGGAACGTGAGCCCGGCGCGGAAGGCACTTACTTCGTCCTCCTCGGCGTCTTTCACGAGTACATGCACAGCGAAGCGCTCACCTATACCCGGCAAACACACCATTACTCCTACCCCCAGCTCGGCATCGAGGGGCACGGCCAAGAGCACAACAGCGGGGAGCGGATGAGCGGCGACGCAGACATCCCCGGCGGTACGTTCAAGCTGGGCGCGACCCGCGATCTCCCCTTCGTCTTCGACAACGAGAAGTGGGCCCACGCCGTCGACGTCAAACCGTTTTCTATGAGCCGTACGGCGGTCGCCCAGGAAGACTTCGCTGCCTTCGTCGAAGATCGCGGATACCGGCGGCAGGAGCTTTGGAGCCCGGACGGGTGGGCGTGGCAAGAAAAGAACGAGGCTCTTCATCCCGTGTACTGGAAGAAAGAACCCGGTGGCTGGCTACGTCGTCATTTCGACGATTGGGTTGCTCTCGAGCCGAGACTGCCGGTCATTCACGTGAATTGGTTCGAGGCCGAGGCCTACTCTCGTTGGGCCGGACGTCGACTTCCTACGGAAGCGGAGTGGGAGCTAGCGTCTTGCGGCGACGCGGATTCAGACGGCAAATGGAGATTCCCCTGGGGGCAAGCGCTCCCTTCACCCGAGCGCGCGAATCTGGATTGGCGAGCCCGGGGGTGCGTTTCCGTCGATGCGCTCCCCGCCGGCGACAGCGCCCTTGGGTGCCGGCAGATGATCGGGAACGTTTGGGAATGGACGAGCACGGATTTCGCTCCCTACCCCGACTTCGCGCCCGACCCTTACGAGGAGTATTCCCTCCCCTGGTTTCACGATCACAAGGTACTCCGTGGGGGTTGTTGGACGACCCGGTCTGATTTGATAAGGAACACGTGGAGGAATTTCTACCAGCCGCACCGACGGGACGTCTTTGCGGGTTTCCGTACTTGTGTTCCTTGAAACACGCGGAATGCACATTACGCTGGTGACACCGGTCCCGCCCGACGCCGTGTTGGGCAACGCCGTCACCGCTTGCCGGTGGGCCGACCTCCTCACCGAGCTTGGCCATCGTGTCGAGCTCACGACGAGCTATAGCGAAGGCCGCGGCGACCTCCTGATCGCCCTTCACGCTCGCCGCAGCGCAGACTCCGTCGCCCGGTTCCACACACTGCACCCGAGTGCGGCCATCATTGTCTGCCTTGCCGGAACCGATCTCTACCGCGATATCAAGAGCTCTCGCGAAGCACAACGAACTCTCGATATCGCCTCCCGCCTCGTCGTATTGCAACCACGGGCATTGGACGATCTGCCTTCCCACCTGCACGAAAAAACCCGCGTTATTCACCAATCGTCGCTTGCCCCGCCCAAGCGCGCGCCAAGGGAACCGGACTCTTTTCAAGTCTGCGTGTTAGCGCATCTCCGGGACATCAAGGATCCCCTCCGCGCCGCGCGCGCGGCGCGGCTGCTTCCCCCGACCTCTCGCACTCGAGTCCTGCACGCCGGCCGGGCGCTGAACGACGACGCCGCCGAGCAAGCGCGCGCCGAGGCGGAGACCAACCCGCGCTATCGTTGGCTGGAAGAGCTCAGTCGCGCGCAATCCCAGGCGCTCCTCACCGCGAGCCATCTCCTCGTGATCTCATCCACGATGGAGGGAGGCGCCAACGTAGTCTCGGAGGCCTTGGCTGCTTCGGTTCCGATCGTCGCCACGCGAATCCCGGGCAACCTTGGCACCTTGGGCGAGGACTACCCGGGTTACTTTCCGGTGGGAAACACCGAGGAGCTCGCCCGCCTCCTCCTGAGCGCGGAGACCGACCAGACCTTTTACGAGCAACTCGCAGCCGCGGGGAGGCGCCTCGCACAGTTGGTGGATCCCGCCCGTGAGAAGGCCGCTTGGCAGAAACTTCTCAGTGAGTTTCCTGACCTTCCGGCCGGAGCTACTTAGCGACGGTCGGAGAAGAAGACGTGCTTGGCTGAAGCAGAAATGACCGAGTCCGCTAGAAAGCGAAGATCAAGCCACCATTCACTTACGCGCTTTCGCGCAACACCTCTGCCTCCTCTCAGGCCTGACCGTGGGGATCCTCGACCACCATGTAGACCGTGTCGCCATCGCTCGCGAACGCGCGATAGTACGTACCGTCGTCGACGAAGTACTTCTTCCCACTTACGGTTTTCTCCTCCGCCTCTTCCGGAAGGGGATGTCCCGCCGGATGTTGAATTTGGGGTAGCGGCGGCTCCTTGGCCGGCCTAAGAATAGGTCTGCCAAACCAACCGTCTCCAGAGGGGGACAAGGAGCCACCATGCCAAGGAAATCAAAGAAGCCAGTAAGAAAGCAAACGCACTCGCCTACGGGCAAGGTAGTTGGCCAAGTCGGTCAGATACTGCTACCGATGATAGCTGGGATCGCGGCCACGAAGGCGGACCTGACGGAATGGGTGTACGAGCAAGGACTGACCGCATTGCACCTACTCCTGAGAGAGGACGCGGAGAAGATCGCGGGGCCGAAGGGCAAGCACGAGAAGGAGCGAACTCATAACCACTGGGGGAGCACGGATGGGGAGCTGAGCTTCGGCGGTCGTCGAATCCAAGTGTCGCGACCTCGAGTTCGTTCGAAGTCGGGCGAGGAGGCGTCGCTTCCACACTTCGAAGCCTTCCGCGAAGAAGACCCGCTTCCGGAGCGAGTGCTGAACCAGATCTTGATGGGGGTATCGACCCGAAATTACGAATCGAGTCTGGACAAACCCTCGGCGAAGTTGAAGTCTCGTGGCACGAGCAAGAGTGCCGCCAGCCGTCACCTCGTGAGCCAGACGACTAAGAAGCTCGAGGAATACCTATCTCGGAGGCTAGAGGAGTTCGAGCTTGCGGCACTAATGATGGATGGCCTTGAGGTGGCCGGACAGACCGTCGTCGTAACTCTCGGTATCACAATAGATGGAACGAAGGTGCCCTTGGGTATATGGCTGGGCTCGACGGAGAACTCTCGGATGTGCACCGCGATGTTGCAGAACCTTCTCGAGCGGGGATTGCGGATCGACGAATCGATTCTCTGCGTAGTGGACGGAGGCAAAGGGATCCGCAAAGCACTCGTCGACGTTTTGGGGGATCTCGCGGTTATCCAAAGATGCCAGCTCCACAAACTCCGAAATCTACGCTCGTACCTTCCCAAGTCCCGTCACGCCTACGTGCTCCAGACAATGAAGGAAGCGTACAAATGCAAGAGTGCCGACAAGGCGCGCAAGCGACTTCAGGCATTGGTGTCGTGGCTCGAGCGAAACGGCTACGACGAAGCTGCCGGAAGCCTTCGAGAAGGGATGGAAGAGACCCTCACGGTTGTGAAGCTCGCTCTACCCGAGTTACTTCGCAAATCTCTGGCCACGACAAACGCCATCGAGAATCTCAACGGCACCATCCGCAGAGTCTCGAGAAACGTCAAGCGGTGGAAGAGTCCTTCCATGATTCGCCGATGGACCGCTCTCGGCGTCGTCACGGCGGAGAAAAAGTTTCACCGTATCAAAGGCTATCGCCATATGGGCGCTCTCGTTCACGCGCTTAGAAGCAAACAGAAATCTCTTGACAGCGATGAGGTTGCTGCCTAAGAGTATTCACAGGTGCCGCCGCTACCCGACCAAATTCAACAGCGGCCGGGACATCCCCTTCCGGAAGGTATGGCACGGCAGCTCCTACCGGCGCAGCGACGACTTCGTAGTTCTGCTCTTCTCCCCCCTCCTTCATCGGAATCTCGGAGGGATCCTCGGCTTCCTCTGGCGAAGCAGCTGTTTGTGCGTTGGGATCGGGTGGCGGAGGCTGTTCCGCCGGCTTCGTGGTCGGGACGTAGTAGGCTCCGTTGACGTAAACATACTCGGTGGTTCCGACATAGACCACCGTTGAATACGTCGGTATCGAGTAAACGACGGCGCCGGGCGGTGGTGCGACCACGACATAGCCACTGCCGGATGACGTGTAGTACACCCCTCCAGAGTAGTAGTACGTGGTTCCGGTCACGACTACGGTCGTCGATTGCTTGGGCGTCGTCGCTGCATAGACGCCTAACTTGAATAACCCGGTTACGGTTCGCCACTTCCAGTAGTCATTCCGGGCATCGTGCCAACCGTAGTAGCTACCGTGCCGATACCCGACGGCGGCGCCACGACGATAGCCAGTGCGCGCGGCGGACCGGGTTGCCGGTGCGGCAGCCGGGCGCCGGGCTGTGCCCCGGGTCGCTGTTCTGGTGGTGGTGGTCCGGGTGTTGCCTCCCGGCCCAGTTCTACTGGAATGACGAACGCTCCCACGATTTCTCTGCGCGGCTTCTAGCTTCGGAACCTGGAACAACGTGCCCCCAACCATCAGGGCAGCGTTCACGAACACCAAGGGTCGGTAAACCCTCGAGGTTACTTGTCTCTCGCTCATGGGTTATCGTCCTCGCTCGGCGGGGTGCGTTCTTGAGGTGGCAGGAATTAGATCTCGTCCGATCCCGCGGGTGGGCGAAACGTGAAGTAGTGATCCGAGAGCCGAGGCTGGAAGTTCCAATCCGACAGCTCGGCGATGTATTGGGGCGAGCCCGGCTCGTCGACGTATGTGATTGCCAGTTTCCTTGGCAGGGGTCGCGGCCCGTCTTCGATCCAAATCTGCCAGTCGATTCCCTCTTGCATGAAGGCAAGGTGAGCCAAGCCCATTCTTAGTTGAAACTCTCCACGGCTCACGTTTAAGCGACCTTCTTCTTCGATACGGTTGATGTCTTCGCCTCGATCTTCAGTTCCCGCTTGAGAGCTTCGCGAAGCTTGGGAAGATGGCGGTAGCCCACCACCTTCCTCAAGCGCGGTTCGATGTCTACGAGCGCCGTTGCCAACCAGCGCTGGCGTTGGCTCGAGTTCTTCCAGTGGTCGACCTTCGCGCAGCGTTCCTCGACGAGAGCATTGACGGACTCAAGGCAGTTCGTCGTCTTGAACGAACGGCCCAGCACCGCGTGTACGCCGAGTCGATGCAACGTCAGCGTCTCCTCAAGGCCTTCCTCCAGGCTGCCAGCTGCGGATTGGTTCCGCTCTTCTAACTCACCGTGGAGTTGCTCGAGCGCAGTGAGGGCCTCTTCGTACTCCGGCCTGTTGTAGGCCCACTGGAGCCGCTTGCGCCATGACGCCTGCTCGCCCTTGGACAGGTAGCTCACTACGTTTTCACGTTTGTGCCACTGGCAGCGTTGTATCAGGGCCCGCTTACGGAATGCCTTCTTGACTGCCGCTTGGAGACCCTTGCCGCCGTCGATGATCACCAGCAGACCCTGGGAGATATCGAGTCCCCGCTCGAGCAGTGAACACAGGAACGGCGTCAACACCTGCGCGTTCTCCGTGTCCGTCTCCACGAAGCCCAAGAAGCGTTTTTCCCCGCAAAGCGTGATGCCCAGAGCCACGACCATCGTTGCCTCGGCGAATGTCTTCCCATCCAGAAACAGCGCCACCACATCCTCGCCGGTCAGATCTCGTTCCTGCATCTCCCGCAGCTTCGCAGCGCTCGCTTGCACGAACCCTCGGGACACCGTTGAGCTCGACAGCCCGATGGCGCCCGGAATCGCTTCCGCTGCCGCCTCGTAGTTGCGACAAGAGATTCCGTAGAGAACTCGTTTCAGCAGAAGATCATTCACCTCACCGCCGTGGCTCACCGCCTCGTAGCAGCGAAGCGGAATCTCTCCTCCCTCGATGCTCCGAACCCGTGGCACACGGATCGGTACCCGCTGGCCGCCAAGCCCTACCGTGCCCGGGTTGCTTCCGTGACGGCGACCGCGCTCCAGCTCGTCCTTGCGAGAGTATCGCTCTCCCGCCAACGCCTTCACTTCGTCGTCGAACAACTCGTGAACGTGCATTAGACCAAGGGGGACCAACGAACGGATCATCTCTACCTTGGCGTCCAGCGCGAGTTCCCCGTAATCCTCGTGCCTCACCATCTCGACCTCACCCAAACGACGCGACTTCTTGCGTTTCTTGACCGAACGTAGCAGACTTCCCATCTCGGCTCCTTTCTTCGCGGCTTGATTTCGTTTTGTCCAACGCCATCAAACCACGGGGTTTGGAGCCGTTTCAATTCCCAACTAAGATTGGCACACTTTCGGCAAGGTGGTTACACCGAGTCCCGTTTACGGGGTGTTTGCCAACGACGTAACCGCTTTCCACATTTTCGATCAGTGTGCGGTACGGATCGGCGTAAACGAGATCCGCTATCGGCACGGAAGAACCGTACAACTCGAAAAGATGATCGAGCGCGCCGTCAATCTCGGGCGGGGCTTGTGTCACCGCGTAGAGGTTTTTGGCGGCGTTGAAAAGCGTCACCGTCTTCCCGTCGAAGACGACTCGGGTCTGGCGTTGATCGCCGTTGAACTCGGCGTTCAATCGGTTGGGACGACGGATCGATATCTGCCCAACACCACCGAATAGGATCATCTGCTCTTCCACAATTTCGTCGTAGGCGACGTCGGCCCGAAAGCTGAACTCTTCGGCCGTTTTCAAGCACTCGCCCATCTCGCGCAGAATGCGATCCGCCTGTGCGTCGATACGCGACTGGCCACCTCGTTCGACCGCTCCGAGCGGCGCCAGAGGAAGGACGGCGACCAAAAAAACCAGGCTGTAGGTCCTGAACGTTTTCATTTTCACAAGCAAGCTCCTTACACTGTAAACGGGCCCTCGATGCTGGGCGTTACCTGGAACCTGAAATTCCAAACTACTCCGAAGGTTTCGGGCCGAAAGATGGAGTAATGAACATCCCCGCATTTTCACAGGCATCTTACCCCGGCGGACAGACTTAGTCTCGCCAAGGGACACTAGCTTCCAAGCCGAGCACGCGCGGGACAGCTCTCAAAGCGCCACTCGAGTCGTATTCTAGGATTCGATCGAGTTTTGGACACCACTGGGTTCATGGGGAAGCCGAGGAACTGAGCAGACCGAGCAGGCATTAAAAAATGTGGGTCTACGCGGATTCGTGTGGGTTGAAGACGGCATTTCTGGGTAATGGCGGAAGGAATGCCGCCACGATCTTCAGCTTGAGATATTCCTCGTCGCGATAGCCGTAGGCGCGTCGTTGCAGCACACGGATTTTGTTGTTGACCCCTTCAACTAGGAGGCGCAGACGTTCCATCTCGGCCACCGCCTTGTCCGGCACAGCTTGCCCACATGCGTCGCAAAACGCTAGGTGTAGCGCGAGTTGTTCGCCAGCCAGTCCAGGTGTTCTACATGCAAACCGCCGCACCCAGGACAGTTGACGCGCCAACGCTCGTATTCCAGATAGATCCGCCAGCCTGCCAACGACAGGTCGCGGACCCGGCACACTTGCTTGTCATAGCGCCCCCGGCACCGTTGCCCACAGTAAGAGCGCACAGCTGTTTTTTTCGCCTCTTGAGCTGGATGACGCGGGCGTATCGGTCACCGAATAGACCCTTCAATCCGGCACACCACGAAACCTGGCAGCGCAAACAGCGAGCGGATCGACTGGGAATTTTTCACTCGGTTAGCCTATCCTAAAAATGGACCACTTTTCAGCACCTGATGAAGTACTCGATACCTTTTCCACACAATGAGTTACACTGTTTTTCCGTCAGGACTTACCCACACGAATCCGCGTAGGCCCAAAAATGTTAAGGAGCTTCCCGCTCTGCGTGGGACTTCCACCCCGTAAACAGTTCACAGTCTACGTAAGCCATTGACCGGTGGTGGGTTGTTCCTCGGCACGCTCATTGCGGCGGCATTGAAGGATGTCGACTTGGCTTCTCGCCCTCGCGCTGCTGTCAGCGGCGGACGTTCCCATCGACGTTCAGCTTCCCGCCTTCTTGAAAGCGCTCGGGTTCGAGCGAAACCTACAGATCGAATCCGACAAGCTCGTCATCGGCATCGTCTACGACCCCATTGACGGCGAATCGTCGCGCACGGTCGACCGCATTCTCGCCACGCACAAAGGGCTCACCCGCCTGCGGGTAAAGGGAAAACGCGTCGACTTCGTACGCATCGCCTACACCCGCGGCACGCCCCTCGAGCTTGCTGGCTCACGGGTTCTCGTTGCGGCTCCCCTTCCGGACGAAGCGGTCGCGCATCTCGCGAAGCAGAGCGAAGAAGCGAACCTCTTGGTGTTCTCCACCACACCTGGAAACGTCGATCAGGGACTAGCCGTTGGTATGGAGCTTTCGAACGGTAGGCCCGGTTTCGTAATCAACCTCGCCGCCGCGCGGGAAGCTGGGGCCTCGTTCGAAGCGGGTTTTCTCGCCCTTTGCCGAATTGTGGAGCACTAGCAGGGTGATGAGACTTCGAGCGGTCGTGGCTGCGGTGGTCCTATTCAGCGCGTCGAGCTGGGCCGAAGCCTCTCCCGCCTTCGCGCGAAAGTACAGCAAGACGACGTCGGTGTTTACGTTCATGCCCTACAGTGGTTGCTACGACCCCTATCCGAAACTGACTCCATTCGGCAGACGGTTCAAGGAGGACGGATTCCGTGTGGAGGACGACGCTTCGTCCCTGCTCGATGCGGTGAAGGCCTTTCCAGTGGCGCTTCGTACGACGAGCTACACCACTTTCCCATCCGAAGGGGGTAGCTCTACCCAAGGCCTATTCAAGGGCATTGCCGCGGGCGGATTGGGCTCGCACCTTTCGTTCTGGGTGGCTCAGCCTTTTGTTGCCGACAGCGAGAGCCTGGACCGTCTCCCCATTTAGGAGGCGTGGGTGGGGGGCTATGACCTCCTCCCATCGGTACGGCGGGGTCTCGTCAACCTTCGCGGCGGCGCGTTCGAGCTGGACCTCCCTTTCACGCAAGCCAGAACTCATAATCTCTTCGAGTACGAGGCCTACTTTCTCTCTGGCGGCGATTCGAGCTGGAGCATGGCGGCGCCACAACGCGGGTTCGAGGTCTCGGGTCGGCCCCTCGATTGGGGCCGCTACTCGGTGTCTCTCACGGACACCGTCCGAAGATCGACCGAGAGCTCTTTCGGCCTCGATCTCTATGCTCGATTCGTTGCGGATATCGGCGGGGCTCATCGGGTAGGCGGCTTCTTCTATGACGGCAAGGACGAGCTGACTTTCGAAACCGGACCGGTGAGCGCCGAGCACACCCGCCTAGGAGCCGACCTCGACCTTCGCTATGGGACGTCCGGCATCACGGTCTATGGCATGTATCTTTGGGGCAGGGACCGCGGGCTTCAGCCAGCGACGACCGACTCCCACGGGGGATTCGTGCAGTTCGAAAAACTCACCACCGACTGGCTGACGTTGTCTGCGCGCTATGCGCAGGTACGAGAAGTGGAAACCCACCGGAGTCTCGCCGTGGGCGGCTTCGCCTGGTTTTTGGAACGGGTTCGCTTGACCTTCGAGTATCGTTTCCGCGATCGCGATCGTAGCGACAGGGGCGTCTTCAGCTTCAACTTCGTCCTCTAGAGCGCCGGCGATCGCGAAGCCTACCTGGAGTCAAGCCCATTCTTAGTTGAAACTCTCCACGGCTCACGTTTAAGCGACCTTCTTCTTCGATACGGTTGATGTCTTCGCCTCGATCTTCAGTTCCCGCTTGAGAGCTTCGCGAAGCTTGGGAAGATGGCGGTAGCCCACCACCTTCCTCAAGCGCGGTTCGATGTCTACGAGCGCCGTTGCCAACCAGCGCTGGCGTTGGCTCGAGTTCTTCCAGTGGTCGACCTTCGCGCAGCGTTCCTCGACGAGAGCATTGACGGACTCAAGGCAGTTCGTCGTCTTGAACGAACGGCCCAGCACCGCGTGTACGCCGAGTCGATGCAACGTCAGCGTCTCCTCAAGGCCTTCCTCCAGGCTGCCAGCTGCGGATTGGTTCCGCTCTTCTAACTCACCGTGGAGTTGCTCGAGCGCAGTGAGGGCCTCTTCGTACTCCGGCCTGTTGTAGGCCCACTGGAGCCGCTTGCGCCATGACGCCTGCTCGCCCTTGGACAGGTAGCTCACTACGTTTTCACGTTTGTGCCACTGGCAGCGTTGTATCAGGGCCCGCTTACGGAATGCCTTCTTGACTGCCGCTTGGAGACCCTTGCCGCCGTCGATGATCACCAGCAGACCCTGGGAGATATCGAGTCCCCGCTCGAGCAGTGAACGCAGGAACGGCGTCAACACCTGCGCGTTCTCCGTGTCCGTCTCCACGAAGCCCAAGAAGCGGTTTTCCCCGCAAAGCATGATGCCCAGAGCCACGACCATCGTTGCCTCGGCGAATGTCTTCCCATCCAGAAACAGCGCCACCACATCCTCGCCGGTCAGATCTCGTTCCTGCATCTCCCGCAGCTTCGCAGCGCTCGCTTGCACGAACCCTCGGGACACCGTTGAGCTCGACAGCCCGATGGCGCCCGGAATCGCTTCCGCTGCCGCCTCGTAGTTGCGACAAGAGATTCCGTAGAGAACTCGTTTCAGCAGAAGATCATTCACCTCACCGCCGTGGCTCACCGCCTCGTAGCAGCGAAGCGGAATCTCTCCTCCCTCGATGCTCCGAACCCGTGGCACACGGATCGGTACCCGCTGGCCGCCAAGCCCTACCGTGCCCGGGTTGCTTCCGTGACGGCGACCGCGCTCCAGCTCGTCCTTGCGAGAGTATCGCTCTCCCGCCAACGCCTTCACTTCGTCGTCGAGCAACTCGTGAACGTGCATCAGACCAAGGGGGACCAACGAACGGATCATCTCTACCTTGGCGTCCAGCGCGAGTTCCCCGTAATCCTCGTGCCTCACCATCTCGACCTCACCCAAACGACGCGACTTCTTGCGTTTCTTGACCGAACGTAGCAGACTTCCCATCTCGGCTCCTTTCTTCGCGGCTTGATTTCGTTTTGTCCAACGCCATCAAACCACGGGGTTTGGAGCCGTTTCAATTCCCAACTAAGATTGGCACACTTTCCCTACCTGCCGCCCGTTGTCGGTTTTGTCGCATCGAGAATGTCGATGCTTCGAGCCCGTCACTCGATGGCCTGGCCGCCGTTATCGATCCCGGTACGGCTCTCCTCCTCAGTTTGGAATACTATTGGCGGAGATTCGTTCAGCTCTCACAGTGCGGGGCGCAGCCGTACGTGGGGCAGTACGTCCACCCATATGCACGGTAGCGCCAAGACGATCAACGTAGATCCTCGCGTCCCGCGTAGTCGTCGCCGGAGCCCGATCGTGCTCACGGCAACCCTTCTATGCGGAAACCTCGTTGTTCCGGGGACTCACGCCGCAACTACCCAAGAGACGCCATCCTTGGAGACGGGGACGAGGTCAGCCGTGGTCACGGCGACCACGGAAGCGATCACCATCGACGGCGTGTTGGACGAGCCGATCTGGAGCTCGGCGCCAAAGATTGGCAACTTGATCCAGCGACAACCCGTGCCCGGCGAGACTCCCACAGAAGAAACCGAGGTCACGCTGCTCTACGACCAGGACAATCTCTACATCGGGGTGGTAGCCTATGACTCCGAACCGCGGAGGGTCATCGGGACGCAGATGGCGCGGGACGCCACCTTGCGCTCCGACGACCGCATCGAGATCCTGCTCGACACCTTCCGCGACCAGCGGAACGCCTTCTATTTCGCAACGAATCCGTCAGGCGCCCTCGTGGACGGTCTGACCTTCGCGAATGGTGAGCTGAACACGGATTGGGATACCATTTGGCACGTGCGCACGAGACGCACGGAGCGGGGCTGGTTTGCCGAGTTTGCGATTCCCTTCAAGAGCCTGAACTTTCCCGCCGGTCGGACCGTGTGGGGATTCAACTTCTCCCGCAACATTTATCGAAAGTTGGAGGACGTTCGCTGGTCGGGCGCTCGTCTGGAAACAGAGTTCCTGCAAGTATCGGAGGCCGGCGAGATCACGAATCTCGAAGGGCTAACCCAGGGCATCGGTCTCGAACTGATTCCCTTTGTTGCCGGGAACGCGCTTCATTTCGGCGACACAGGAGAAGATGATTTCAAGGGCAAGCCGGGCCTCGACCTGTCTTACAGCCTGACACCCAGCCTGAAGCTGACCGGCACTTTCAACACGGATTTCGGCGAAACCGAGGTCGACGCGCGCCAGGTCAACCTTCAGCGTTTCTCTCTTTTTTTTCCGGAGAAACGGGCGTTCTTTCTGGAGGACGCGGGCGTCTTTAGCTTCGCCAGCACCGGCCCGGGCACACCCGGTGGCATTCCTTCCGCCGGAGCGGACGTGTATCCGTTCTTCAGCCGCCGCATCGGCCTGTTGGAAGGGGAGGAAGTACCCATCGATGCGGGCGCCAAGCTGACGGGTAGAGTTGGCCGGACCGAAGTGGGCGTGATGGCCGTGCGCACGGGCGACCTAGAGGACGTCGTCGAGGAGAAAACCCTCTTCGTCGGACGCATCAAGCAGAACCTGTTCCAGCAGTCCTACGCGGGTATCATTTTCACGGGCGGCGATCCTGCCTCCGGGCAGTCGGGCGAGACGTATGGCGCCGACCTCCGGCTGACAACATCCCGCTTTCTGGGCGCGTCCCGCAACCTCGACGTGAACGCCTACGCCGTCAGGAGCGTGAAAGCCGGTCGTTCCGGCCAGGACTGGTCGTACGGCTTCTCCACGCGGTATCCCAACGACCTGGTCGACGCCCAGGTGGTGTTTCGGGAGATTCAGGCGAATTTCGACCCTTCACTCGGTTTCGTGCAGCGAGACAACGTCCAGCTGCTCCGGGTCGCAGGGAGCTACAACCCTCGCCCGACCAACTTTCTCAATATTCAGCAGATGTTTCACGACGTGGTCTACACACGTTTCACGCGACTGGAAAACAACCAAGTCGAGAGCTGGGATCTGTATGTCACGCCGCTCGATTGGCACTTCAATTCCGGAGACAATCTCCACGCGGGGCTCGACATCAATCCCACTTACGAGCGACTCTTCGAGCCGTTCGAAATCTCACCAGGCGTCGTCCTGCCGCCGGGCGAGTACCGGTTCACGCGCTTCAGGAGCGTATTCTCTACCGCAGCAAGACGCCGATTCTCGGGAAGTCTCAACGTGGGCTGGGGCAACTACTGGTCGGGGAGCGCCGACGAGGTTTCGATCTCATTCACCTACAAGCTTCCCCCGAGGCTCACGATGAGTTTGAGAATCAACCAGACATTCGCTCGGTTGCCGGAAGGCGATTTCACTGCCAGAATCGTGACGTCCAACATAAATTACAGCGCGTCCCCAAGGTTGTCGTTTTTCAACCTCATTCAGTACGACAACCGGTCCAAAAACCTGGGCTGGCAGAGCCGCGTCCGCTGGACCTTGCAGCCTGGCAATGAGGTGTTCGTCTCGTTCCACCAAGGCTGGATCCATGAAGAGGGCGACGATCTTCGATTCAGAGCACAAGACAGCAAGCTGTCCGCGAAGGTCCAGTACTCGTTCCGCTTCTAGGAGTCACGCGCGCGGCTCGAAAGGCGCCAGAGTGAATCGGTTACGAGGAGAGACGATTCCGCGCATCCTCGACGATGTCGATGTCCCAATCCGCTTCACCCCACAGCGACAGGAGTCGCTCGAGCAGCCGTCGCCCCTCGCGCTCTCGGCCGCCTTCGAGGTTCAAGACGCCGAGACGGTGAAGCGTACGGGCGTAGATGACGGGATGGTCGATACGCTCGGGACCGCTCACGAGAAGCTCCTCAAGCACGTCCGCGGCCCGTTCGTCGCGCCCGAGCGCGAGGTAGGTCCGAGCGAGCCCGTCGCGCACGGGCGCGCCCGCGCTCGAGCAAGTCGAGGCCCAGTCGAGCATGAGAGGCATGGCGGCCGCGGCTTCGAAATACTCGAGCGCCTGCAAGGTCTCCCCCGCAACGAGAGCGATCTCGCCTCGAAGCGCGGCCAGATACGTTCGCGCGGCCGTTTCGCCGGCTACAGCCGGGAGCCGCCCCAGGGCCTCCGCGTAGGACTCGGCCGCGTCGGGGTCGTCGTCCGCCAAAGCCAGGCGTCCGGCGTAGTAGAGTCCCCGCCAGCTCTCGGGTTGCATGGTGAGCGCCTTGCCGACCTCCTGCCGAGCCGCGCCGATCTCACCCGACAGCTCCATCAACTCTGCCAGAAGCTGCAGCGAGCTCGCCGGCACACCAGCCGCCGGGCCCTCGTGGGTACGAAACCCGCTCACCCCACCCGCCTGCCGATAATAGTCGGTCGCTTCGTCGAACTCGCCGACGTAGGTGTGAAGAACGGCTCGGTTGCGGAGCGCCCATGCTCTGAGCTGATCCGAGCGCCACGCCTCTACATCCTGGTCGACCAGTCGTCGGGCGATATCCCACCGAGAAGCCATCATCGCGGCTGAAGCCTGGAACAGCGGCCCTTCGATCCACGAGAACGTCTGACCGAAACCGAGTGCCTCTTCCGGCTGCCCTTCGAACGTGGCGAGAATCGAGCGTAGTCCTTCGACCTCGTCCGGAAACTTGGCGTCCCAGCCCGAAAGCCGTGCTCGGGCCGTGACGAAGTCTCCCTGAAACACGTCGCTGAGCACGATCCGGTCGTAGACTTGGTGAAAGTCCGGATCGAGCTCCAACAGATGCTCGTGGAGCTCGCGCTCGCGCGCCGGGTTGCCGTCCCTCAGAGAGTGCATGTAGATCTGGCCTAGAGTGTAGAGGGCTACCTTCTGATCGGGATCTTGCTCGAGCGTCGCCTCGAGCAAAGGTATCGCCTGGGAGAACGCCCCGTCCTGGTACAGCGCGTTCGCGCGAATGACGTCGCGGAGATGGGCGGGCGCCTGGTCCGCGATCGCAGCGGCACGCCGAGCCGCCTGGTGGGCCAAAGGAGCGTCGGAGAGCCAACGGGCCGCCACGCTCAAACGAAACTGTGCCACCGCAAACTCGGGATCGATGCGCACCGCCTCCTGGAATTCTTCCACTGCGGCGCCCAGCTCACCGGAGGTCAGCTCGGTTTCGCCCGCTACGTAGCGTCGATACGCCTCGACGGAATCGGTCGGCTCGCGCGCGCGTGGAGGGGTCCCATCGCTCGGCCCAGCCTCTTGGGCCAGCTCGGCGCGGATCTGGTCACCGAGAGAAGTCGCGAGAGCGAACACGTCTTCAACGTTCGGAGCCTGGGCACGTCTCGATGCGAGGGACCTTCCGGACCCGACGTCGACCAGCTCCACGCTGGCGAGGATTCGCGCCCCCGCCTCGGCAACCTGCCCGACGATCATGGTCCGAATACCGGCGGCCTCGGCCACCTCGGAAGCCACCACGCCGTCTACGCTGGTATCGCCAGGACGGACCAGGCGGGCGACGTCGTGTAAACGTTGCCGGCTGGTGACGTGGAGCTCGGGGGTGGCGGAGAGCTCGCTCGTCAGGAGCTGCGTCAGCATGCGCGCGAGCCGATCGGAATCGCTTGGATCCGTGAGGTTCTCGAAGTACATGACCGCAATCGCATCGCCGGGCTCGATCGGCGGCGCTTGTCTGTCGCTGACGACGAATAACGCTGCTAGGAGGCCGAGACCGAGGGCCGCGGCCGCCGTGAGCCAACGGGTCCGTTTGGGTCGCCGGTCGGGAGCCTGGGCCACTTCACCCGCGTCCATCGCGCGACATGCGGCCGCGATGGTGGCAGAACGTTGGTTGGGACTCTTCTCGAGGCACCGATCGACCACGCGAACGAGGTCCTCGGGAGCGTCCGGCCTCAACTGGCGTATCGGGGTCGGCGCGGCGTGAAGGAGCCGGTCCAGCACCTGCGTCGGTGTCGCCCCGGTGAATGCACGTTTGCCCGTGAGCATCTCGTACAGGAGCGACCCGAACGCGAAAACATCCGCCCGCGAGTCTACCGGGTGTCCCAGCGCCTGCTCGGGCGACATGTAGGCGATGGTTCCGACGATCATCCCGGCCTGCGTCAGGCGCGCGAGGGTCTCACTTTCCGGCCCTATAAAGTCGGGTAGTCGTTTGGCAAGTCCGAAGTCCAGAATTTTGGGAACGCCGGAGGTCGTGACCATCACGTTCGCGGGCTTGAGATCGCGATGAATGATGCCCCGCTCGTGGGCATGCGACAGGGCATCAGCAACTCGGCCCACGAGCCGGCGGATCACCGGAAGCGCGAGAGGGCCAGTTCTTGCAATCAGCGATTCGAGGGTTTCACCTTCGACGTGCTCGAAGGCAATGAAACGTACCCCATCCGCTTCGCCTATCTCGTGGATAGTCGTGATGCTCGGGTGATTCAAACGGGAGCAGGCTCGGGCCTCGGCAAGGAAGCGTTCTTTGAAGCCCGGCTCGCGCGCGAGCTCCACTGACAGCACCTTGAGCGCCACGCTTCGGGACAAGCGCGGGTCATGGGCGAGGTACACCGAGCCCATACCGCCTCGTCCGAGCAGACGCTCGAGCTGATAGAGGCCGAGCCGTTTTCTTTCCATCCCGATCCAGGCCCTCGAGGGCACGCAGCCCCCCGTGGACGATAGTATCAGCCTTTTAGGCAAAACCCCCCGTTTATCTCGTATATCATATTAATGACGGGCCAGGTTGGAGCGTCGCTTGTGCCGCGCCATCGGGCTTCTTAGCGCCGCAACGCTTACGGGCTAAAGGATCTACAGGTTTAGCCCAGCCTCACGGGTGCCCTTGCTTGTAGTTCTTCTCGCCCGCCTCGATACGCACCTTGAGTCGATTGTCCTTCGTGGGCATCGGGCAGGTAGTGTAGGGGTTGAATGCGCAAGGGGGATTGTAGGCTCGATTGAAGTCGATGACCACCTTGCCGTCCGCGGGAGAGTCGGCGCTCAGGAATCGCGCCGCCGGATAGGACTCGGCCCCGCTTGTCCCGTCCCGAAAGACGAACCGCAATCCACCATCCTGGCGTAAGACCGGCTCCATTCGGATGCTCTCTCCGTCCAACTCGAAGTATACGTAACCCCGGGTCTCGAACCTTTCCACGTCACCGAGGATGTTCAGCATTTCGATCTCTCGCGGAGCGTCGTGTGGAACGAATTTCGCCGTGACTCGATATGTCTCGTTCACGGGAAACCATTCGAGCCCCGCGAAGTTCTTGCGGATCGGACTGTTTAAGTCACGTATCCGGATCGCCAGCCTGTCCCCGCTGTAATGTACCCACAGGGTCAGCTCGTTCACTCGAATGGCGTGCTTCTCGCCCATCTCGAGCTTGACCGTCTCTATGGGCTTGCCGTCCTGAGTGACGGAAACGCCGTCCTGGGCCCGGAACGTCGTCTCACGCCCATGAAACTCGAAGACACCGGCAACCCCCGGCGTGGTCCCCTTCGGCAAGACGAAATCGTTCGTAGGATCGGTGCCGGCCCAGTTCTCGCCGTCGCGAAGCCAGTACAGGCCGGCTACGGTCAGCCAGCTGCTATCTTTCTTTAGACCCGTTTCGCGCTCGGCGCGCCAGCTCTCGATGCTCTCGACGTAGTCCGCGTCCTCCCCGGCGAGCGTCGCCTGCGCCATCCATCCCACGACCAACAACGACAAAATGCTCCAGCTAAGGGCTTTCATGGTCCACCTCCGTCGATGCCGCGCGCCATTGTACTCCCGGTCGCGCAGGCGCCTACCGCGCGTAGGACATTGGTTGCACGGGGTCCGGGCTCTGGAACACGGATTCGGGAACGCCCTCGAGCACCGCGACGTTCTCGTGCTTGCGCTCTCCGCGGTTCGCGGAAAGCAGGATCTGCCCCTTTCTAGTCCAGTCTAGCCACGGAACCTTGAAACGGGGCTCGGGATCCGAGGCTTTGGGGTAATAGTTCCATTGAGTTACGAGACGGCTCTCCGCATCGACGAAGACTTCGTACTTGTTCTCGGGCGTTCGCCCCACACCCTCGAAGGTGAGCTCGAGCACGTCGGCCTCGTCGCCAGCTTCGGTCGTACCTATACCGAGATACTTCAGAGTGACTCCTGGATCCTTCAACTTATAGGGCATGAAGACCCAATACGAATCGTTGATCCATCTGCTTTCGGCGGAGTAGAGAGCCTCCTCGAGCGCGGCCGGGTCACTCACCTCCTCGCCGTTCTTCCAGGCCCGGCCTTTCTTCGTGTTCAAGTTCATCAGGACCAGCGTATCCTCGTTCTCGTAGCGCAGATCCCCGGTGAATTTATCCCAGACGTGGGTGCGTCGGCCGAAGAAGCTCCAGGTGAGACAACGGGTATTGTCCCAAGCGCTCTGACCTCCGAGAGCCTCCATAACCTCGTCGGCGACGGCGACGGCCTTTTCGTCCGACTGTGCGGCGAAGACCGCGCCAGTGGACAACAAAAAAAACAAAATGCAGAAAAAGAGGCGTTTCATGAATCCCTCCTACTCCAAGTCCGCACGCAATGCTTCGCGCTGCTCCTCGGTCAGTTCCGTTTCTTCAGTCAGAGACTCGTGGTCGGCGCCGATGGCCACCGGCACGCGCCCCTTCGTATCGAACGCCAGGTACTGGACCGAAGAGAGGCGTTCTTCGCCGACCTGGCGGTTATCATATCCCGCATAGACCCTTTCTCCGTCCTCGAGCTCTACATAAAGGTGCGCAGGCAGGTCCGTCCAGCGTGTCAGCAACTCCTGGCGCTTTTCGACATCATCGATCTCGATGAGGAGCGTCGCGCCGAGCTGCCCCTCGGATCCGAGGAGCTCGTTGTAGGTATCGATCTCGTGCTCGATATCGGCCTCTTTCACCATCTGCTCGACCCGAATCATTTCTTGAATCTGGAATCGAACCGTATCGTGATTTTCGAAGAGAAACGTCAGCCAGGATCCGACGTGGATTCGCCGGGGTTGCTTCTGCCGGAGAACGTCGTCGAGAATCTCCTGGCGCTGCTCACCATAGGTCACGTAGTCGAGGATCTCGCTGCGATCGACGAACTTCACGATGATTCATCCTCGTCGGCATCGAACCCGTCCTTGCGGTAGGCCCGCGCCAGAATCGTCATCGGATGCATGGGCTTCACTCCCGCGTGCTGTTGAAACTGCAGGGCCGCCAAAGGACAGTCCGTTGCCCAGATCTCGGTTCCGCGAGACTTCATCTCGTCGAAAGCCTTCTTTCCGATGCGTTTCGAGGGCTCGAACCCTTCGACTTTCATGGCATAGGTCCCGTCGTGACCGCAGCACTCGAGCGTGGTCTTCGGTGTGACGCCTGGAATCTTGCGAAGCAGCTCCCGACCCTTGAACCCTACCGCCTGGGCGCGGAGGTGGCAGGGAGCATGATAGGCGACCGTCGTTCCCGGGCTGCTCTGGAAGTCCGTATTGAAGCGCGCTTCCTTGCGAATGGTCCAGAGGAACTCCGAGGGACCCTGCACGGCGGCCGCGAGCTTTCCGGCCCGCTCCCGATCTTCGGAGGCCACGAGCTCGGGATATTCCCGACGCATCATCATGGCGCAGGTCGGGTTGATCGCGAGCACTTTGCTTCCGGCCTCAACGAAGGGCATGAGACAGTCGAGGGTGTGCCGCGCGCGGGCCCGCGTCTCCTCAAGGTCCCCCGTCTCCCACGAGGGCATGCCGCAGCAAGCCAGGCCTTTGACACAAGTCGTTCTCACCTGGTTGCGATCGAGAACCTCCAGAGTGTCGCGTCCAATCTGTGGCTCGTTGTTCTGGACATAGCACGTCTGAAACAACACCGCTTCCGGAGCCTCACCCGAAGGTCTCACTTGGACCCGTCCCTGCTTGCTCGCCCAGCGCTCGAACGTCGAGGCCGCGAAGTCCGGAAGCAGCTTCTCGCGATGGATACCGAGAAAGGTCTCCATGAACCATCGGTGCAGGGCCACCCGGTTCGCGACGTTGGCGAGGCCGAAGCTCGCCCGCGCCATCGTGCTTGCGAGATCGGGATTCGCGAGCAGTTTGTCGCGCAACTTCGAGGGTCGTTTCTTTCCTTGGACCGCTCGATAGCGGTGCACCAGCTTCGGGAAGTCGAGCTGGAACTCGTGCCCGTCACGGGGCGTGTAAGGACACTGGACTTCGCAGAGCTTGCACTGGAAGCATGCGCCCATGATCCGCTCCGTCTCGGCGCTGTCGACGAGACGAACGTCTCCGTCATGCTTGTTGTCCAGCAAGTCGAAGAGGGTGGGAAAGCTGTCGCAGTACTTGAAACACATGCGACAGCCATGGCAGATCTCGAACGTGCGGTGAACTTCCTTGCCGAGGGCACCCTCGTCCCAGTAGACCGCTTGCTCCGGATCGTAGGAAAGACCGTCGGTTGGCTTGTAGGATATCGTCATGACGGCAGCGGCTCGGCGGGGCGGGACGCATTCCCCCCCGCCGCAATAGGAAACGACCGAGCCTATTCGAGCTCGTCCAGTAGCTTCTGGAAGCGACCGGCGTGCGACTTCTCGGCTTTCGCCAAGGTCTCGAACCAGTTCGCGACCTCGCCTAAGCCTTCGTCCCGCGCGGTCTTGGCCATGCCCGGGTACATGTCGGTGTATTCGTACGTCTCGCCGGCCACGGCCGCCTTCAAATTGTCCGCAGTGTCGCCAATCGGAAGGTCGGTAGCCGGGTCTCCGACTTGCTTCAAATAGTCGAGGTGTCCGTGCGCGTGGCCCGTCTCGCCCTCCGCCGTCTCGCGGAAGTTGCTCGCGATCCCGGGGTAGCCTTCGATGTCTGCGACCTTTGCAAAGTAGAGGTACCTTCGGTTAGCCTGCGATTCCCCGGCGAAAGCGGCCTTCAGATTGTCGTGAGTCTTCGTTCCTTTTAGCTCAGGCATTTTCTCTCCTTCTAAGAATCCTGGCATCCAACGCAGATCCCGGTAAAATGAATCGAATAGTCCTGAATCTCGAAGCCCTCGGGAGACTCGGGCAGACGTATCCTCTTCACGACCGAGTCCTCGAGGTCGAACAGCTCGCCACAGCGCTCACAAAGCAGATGGTGGTGCCGTTCCCGAATGGGGTCGAAGCGCACGACTGCATCGGGGTGAAAAACTTTCTGGGCAGCACCCACTCGTACGAGAGTGTCGAGCACGCGGTAGACCGTCGTCCGCGAGAGGCCTGGGAGACGCTCCTTCACAGACTCGTATATTTGATCCGCCGTCGGGTGATCGGCGCGCTGGACGAGCTCTTTCAAGATGACGCGACGCTGGACGGTCATGGCGAGCCCCTTCTGCCGGCATGCTTGCTCGTAGACCCCGAGCCGCTCTTCCCTGGTCACAGCTAAACGCTACTTTATTGCAAACGGTAATAATTGTCAATCTGTCGGTAAGGGTCCGGTAATATCTCGACAATCGCAGTCTTCTATTTGAGAATAGGGGGATGCACGACCCGGCCGATCCTCTGTCCGAGACCGAGCCGGACACGAACGGCGTAAACCGGAGCGACTCGGCGGAGCGCTTACGCGTCCTCGTGGAGAACCTTCCGGACATGATCGTGACCCTCGACTCGCACGGCACGATTCGGTTCATCAACCGCACCCATCCCGAGTACACCGTCGAGCAGGCCACCGGCACGAGCGCATTGGACTACCTCGAGGAACCAAACCGTCATCGCTTCAAGGAGGCCCTCGACGAAGTCGTCCGCACGGGACGCCCCCGCTCACTGGAGGTCGAGGCCGCAGGACCCTCGTGGTTTCTGACTCGACTCGTGCCTCTGCCCGGCGAGGGCCAAGGCGAATCAGTGCTGGTCATCGCCTCTGAAATCACTGAGCGGAAACGGGCGGAAGAAGCTTTGAAGGAGAGCGAGAACAAGTTTCGCGCCCTGGCCGAGACTACGACCGCCGCAATCTTCATTTTCCAAGGTCCTCGCATGATCTTCGCGAATCGAGCTTCCGAGATCATCACCGGCTACTCGCAGTCGGAGCTCGCGACGATGAACTTCTGGGACGTCATCCACCCGGAGTACCGGGAACGAGTGCGAGAGCGCGGCCTCGCGCGCCAAGAGGGCGAGGACGTACCCTCACGCTGGGAAGTGAAGTTGCTAAGCAAGACCGGTGAAGAAATATGGGTCGACTATTCGGGCCGACTCTTCGAGTTCGGCGGCGAGCCTGCCGTCGTTGGCACCGCCACCGACATCACCGAGCGGAAACGAGGTGAGCAGGAGCGGCAGAAACTCGAAGCCCACATGCAGCACAGCCAGAAGCTCGAAAGCCTCGGAGTACTCGCCGGCGGCATCGCGCACGACTTCAACAACTTGCTGACCGGCATTCTGGGCAGCGCCAGTCTCGCCGCGATGAAACTACCGAAGGACTCTCCGGCCGCAGAACAGCTCCAGCGTATTTTCGATGCCGCTGAGAAGGCCGCGGCGCTGACGAATCAGATGCTCGCCTACGCGGGAAAGGGACAGTTCGTCATGGGTCCCCTCGACGTGAACTCCGCCGTCCAGGAGGTCGTTCCTCTGCTCCGTACATCGATCGCCAAGAAAACGCGCCTCGAGCTCTCTTTCGCCGAAAACCTGCCCACAGTCGAGACGGACAAAACTCAGCTTCAGCAGGTCGCGATGAACCTCATCACCAACGCCTCGGAAGCTCTGGAGGGAGCGGACGGTGAGGTCACGGTACGAACCGGTGTCATCAAGGCGGCGGAGCCCCGGGGCGGCGGCAAGGATTCGCTCGAGACCGAAGTCTTTCTCGAGATCTCGGACAACGGCAAAGGTATGGACGACGAAACGAAGAGGAAGATATTCGACCCATTCTTCACGACTAAATTCACCGGCCGCGGCTTGGGCCTCGCGGCCGTACAGGGCATCGTCCGAGCTCATCACGGACGGATTCGCGTTTCGACGACGCCGCAGCAGGGAACGAAGTTCACCGTATTGTTTCCCGCCTCAAAAGGCCCTCCGAGCCCGATTCTGGAACTGCCCGACCACACCCATACGCGCGGCGGCCATGGAACGATCCTCATCATCGATGACGAGGAGGTCGTGCTCGGCGTAGCCCGGACCACACTGGCAGAGACCGGCTTCAACGTGCTCGCAGCGAGCGACGGCGAGGAAGCGATACGACTCTTCAAGAAACACAGGCGCGACATTCGCGGGATCTTGCTCGACATGTCGATGCCGCAGATGGGAGGCGACGAGATCCTGGAAGCGCTCCGGCGGATCCAGCACGACGTGAGGGTCGTCGTAACGAGCGGCTATAGTGCTTCGGAAGTCTCGGAAAAGATCGCCGGAAAGGGTTTAGCTGGATTCCTTCAGAAACCGTTTCGTGCGAGCGAGCTCGTGGAGACGATTCACAAAGCCCTCGATCATTGAACCGGGCGCGCCGGGACACCGAGTCGAAGTGGCTCGGAGGAGCTCGGAGTCTGAGGCACGACGTCATGGAGAATTCGTAGGAAAGCGGCGAAGCTCTCGCGGATGTGCGTCTTTCCGGCAAGCCGGCCCCAGGTCGGAACCCACCGAGAAATCCAGTGGCTCTCGACCTTGTCCCGGAAGTAGCGCTCGTGCTCCCACTCCACCTCGGCCATGATGAGGAGCGAACGGGAGTCGTCCTGACGTCCCAGGATGGCGGCGAAGCGTACCGCGTCCTCGTACTCGCCTACGTTGCAGCTCTCGATCTACCCAGCGCCGTACATGGGCGCGAACCACCCGGATATGCGACAAAACAGGGAGATGAACCGGCCAATCGACCTCATCAGACGCTCCCGGCGCCGATCCGGCTTCGCCCCGAGCCGGAGGAGCATGGCGCCGACCGCGCGACGGTGCTCCCACTCCTCGCGACCGATCTCCCGAACTTCCTCTCGCTCTCGGGGATCGTGCAGGGAGAGCGCGTGCCCTTCGTAGGCAAGCGCGGCACCGAGCTCGCCTGAATAGGCCGCCTTGAGCGTCTCGATAAGACCCTTCTGCGCCTGCGCCATCGAAAGCCCTATTTCTGGCCTCGCGGCTCCACCCATCTCTTACTCATTATTAAGAGGCTAGAGGCGACTCGCAACCTTATTGTTACTATGGTACATCGATACCTATGAAAACAGATAACGCCATGACCGAGCACATCCTCGTGGGACGCGGCAGGGAGATCGTTCGTGAGCCCGCCGAGCCCTGGCGAGCCCAGCTCGAAGAAGCCTTGCGCGCACCGTCGCCCCGGCTCACCTTCATGGGCCGCGAGCACCACCTCGTTCGCGACGCGGCGGTGACGGAGCTCGCCCGCGTAGGGTGACTGATCGCTGAGCGAACGGGATGCCACTCCCCTGCTCTTCTCGCCCCACGTCGATTGGGAGCGTTTTCGAAAGCCCCACATCATCGACGATTTCTAACGGAACTCCATCTGCTTCTGGTCAGAAGAACACGCCATGGAGTTCCGGCGAGAGAGCGCCTTTGTCCCGGGAACCTACCTCACCATGCCTCAGGACACGCGCGGCGCGATCGTGGGTCAGGCATCGCTATTCGCGATCGATTCGAAAACTCGGAAGCCTCAACGACCCTAGCGAGGCCCCGCCCAGGGTGCTAGAATTTTGGCTTTGATGGATACGACCGACAAAACCCCGTCCCTCGACTTCATTCGGACGATCGTAAAGGATGACGTCGTGGCCGGAAAGCACGGGGGCCGCGTCGCGACGCGTTTTCCTCCGGAGCCGAACGGCTATCTCCACATCGGCCACGCGAAATCGATTTGCCTGAACTTCGGGGTCGCGGACGAGCACGGCGGCACCTGCAATCTGCGCTTCGACGATACGAATCCCGTCAAGGAAGACGTGGAATATGTCGACGCGATCCAAGACGACGTCCACTGGCTCGGCTTCGAGTGGGGTAACCGCCTCCATTACGCGTCCGACTACTTCGAGCAGCTCTACCAATACGCGGTGCATCTCATCCGGAGGGGCAAAGCCTACGTCGATAGCTCGAGCGCCGAGGAGATCCGCAGCAATCGCGGTACGCTGACCGACCCGGGCAAAGACAGTCCCTTCAGGAACCGCTCCGTTGAGGAGAACCTCGATCTCTTCGAGCGCATGCGGCGAGGCGAGTTTGAAGAGGGCGCGCAGGTGCTGCGGGCCAAGATCGACATGGCCTCCGAGAACGTGAACCTGCGGGATCCGACGCTTTATCGGATACGAAAAGCGACGCACCATCGTACGGGAGGCGACTGGGCCATGTATCCCATGTACGACTACGCCCACGCGCTCTCCGATGCCATCGAGGAGATCACCCACTCGCTTTGTACGCTCGAGTTCGAGGATCACCGGCCGCTCTACGACTGGGTCGTCCGCGAGGCGGAAACACCCTTCGTGCCGAGGCAGATCGAGTTCGCGCGTCTCAATCTGAGCTATACCGTTCTGAGCAAGCGAAAGCTTCTTCGCCTCGTCAAGGAAGGCTACGTCAACGGATGGGACGACCCCCGCATGCCGACCATTCGGGGTCTGAGACGGCGGGGTTACACACCTGCTTCGATACGGAATCTCTGCGATCGCATCGGCCTCGCCAAGCGTGACAGCTTGGTCGACGTGGCGCAGCTTGAGCACGCCCTTCGCGAAGATCTCAATCAGAGCTCGCCCCGCGTCATGGCGGTTCTCCGCCCCCTGCGTGTCGTCCTGACGAACTATCCGGAGAACGAAGTCGAAGAGCTCGAGGCAATCAACAATCCGGAGGACGAAAGCGCGGGTACCCGCAAGGTTCCCTTCGGAAGGGAGCTCTATATCGAGCGCGGAGATTTCATGGAGGATCCTCCCAAGAAGTTCTTTCGCCTCGCCCCCGGACGGGAGGTACGGCTTCGCTACGCCTATCTCGTCACCTGCCAGGAAGTCGTCAAGGACGAGAGTGGGGAGATCGTCGAGCTCCGCTGCACCTATGACCCCGAAACGCGGGGTGGCACGCCACCGGACGGCCGCCGGGTCAAAGCAACCCTTCACTGGGTCTCGGCGAAACATGCCCTCGGCGCGGAGGTTCGGCTTTACGATCGACTCTTTGTAAACGAGGATCCCGACGAGGTCGAGGAGGGCAAGGACTTCACCGACTACTTGAATCCCGACTCGCTCGAGCGCATCCAGAATGCCAAAGTCGAGCCGAGCCTCGAGTCGGCCGAGCCCGGCATGCGCGTGCAGTTCGAGCGCCAGGGATACTTCGTCGTCGACTCCGACTCTTCGCCCGGAAAGCTCGTGTTCAACCGTACCGTGTCGTTGAAGGACACCTGGGCGAAGATCGTGGCACGTTCGAAGAACAGCTAGGGAGAGCGCGAGGCATCGGATTTGACGGCACCGGCGTCTGTCCCCGAGGCGGCACGCGGCCGCTCACCCGTGCTGGTGCCTTGGTGCACAACTCGCGATCTCGGTCCACAATTGTCCTGTACTCACGGATTCGAGGTTCCCCATGAGCATTTTCAAACGCACTCAGCGGAAGTATGTGAAGAAGGCCTATCGCGTGAGGAATTGGCGTGAATATGAGGCGGGTCTACGCAACCGTGGGAGCCTGACCGTCTGGATCTCGCTCACCGCCGGCAAGCTTGTGAACTGGGACGCGCCCCGGCCGAGGAGGAGGAAACCGGGCCGTCAACGCAAGTACTCGAACCACGCCATCGAGACGGCTGTCACCCTGGGCATGGTGTTTCATCTGTCATCTAGGCAGAGCGAGGGATTGCTGCGGTCGTTGTTCGCTCTGATGAAGCTAGACAATGATGTGCCCGATCACACCACGATTTCGAGGCGCAAGGCGAAGCTGGGTAAGGTCCCCTTCTACCAAGACAAGCAGAAGACGCCGTTGCACATCTTGATCGACAGCAGCGGTCTCGCTGTCCACGCCGGCCAGCTGCGCAGAGCACCAAAGAGCAGGGACTATCGCAAGCTCCATCTGTGTGTCGACGAGCAGACTGGCGAAGTCGTCGCCGGCGAGCTGACGAGCAAAAGAGCCCGCGATTCATCGCGGGTTGCATCGCTTGTCGCACAGATCGACAGTCCCATCTCATCGGCCAGAGCTGACACCGCATACGACGCCAGCGGCGTCTATGAGGCGATCGAGAATCACAGCGCTCATCGCTCGCCGAGGGTGCTGATACCGCCGCGCAAGGGCGCCCAGCTCGCATCGGGGCCGGCGAGCAGCCGACAGCGCAATCGCAACATTGCAGCACAAGCTCGGCTCGGCAAACGAAAGTGGCACACAGAATCGGGCTACAGCAAACGGAGCAAAGTCGAGACAACGTTCCATCGCTACAAGGCTATCGTGGGCTCAGCGATGCGAGCGAGAGGGTTGGCGGCACAGAGAGTCGAGGCAAGGATCGGGTGCAAGATTCTGAACACCATGACGGCCCTCGGGATGCCTGATAGCGAGATGATCGGATGATGGGAGTCGGGGCCAAGCGAGCTATCGGCCTCTATCGGAGTTGTGCACCAAGGCAGAGGTACGATGCCAATTCGAGCCAGAGCGGTCCCGCGTCCACACGCATCGGTTTTCAGGGGTGTAAGATCGGTTCAGTAAACCATGAGCCCTTCCCGAAAGGCAAGTCCAAGGGGATCAGGCATGTCGTTTGAAGCGGTTCCAGTTTCGCCTCGTCAAACGCTGTTATACAATGTGACGTAGTCAGGGAGATCCAAGCTGAATCACGAATCCGCCCGCAACGGCTTGCCCGAAGCCTGGCGAAACGGGTCGAATGGCGAAACAAATCTGGCTCGCGTTTCTGTTTGCAGGCGTGGCGTCGCTCTCGTTACGTGCCGAGCCTGCAGGGGGGCTCCAAGGTGAGTCCAACTCGACAGCGGGTGTAACCCAACCAGCGCCCGTCGAGAAGGACGGCTCCGAGGAGCCCCCGCACGCAGCCGTCGTTTTTCGTATTCCCATCGAAGGCACGATCGATCTCGGCATCGCTCCCTTCGTCTCTCGCATTATCGAAGAGGCGACGGCCGGTGAGGGGGCCATCGTGTTGCTCGACATCGACACCTTCGGTGGCCGAGTAGACGCCGCGGTGCTCATCCGCGACGCCTTGATCGACGCACCCGTACGCACGGTTGCCTTCATTCACCCGCGCGCCATCTCGGCAGGAGCTCTGATCTCACTTGCTTGCGAGCACATCGTCATGGCGCCCGGCGGCTCGATCGGAGCGGCGACCCCGATTACAGGTGGCGCTACCGAGGAGCCCGAAGCCGCTGACGAAAAGTTCATGTCCTACATGCGCACCGAGATGCGTACGACCGCGGAGAAGCGCGGACGCCGGGGCGACGTCGCCGAGGCCATGGTGGACCGCGACGTCGAGATCGAGGGCGTCATCGAAAAGGGGAAGGTGCTGACGCTCACCACGGAGGAAGCCGTGAAGCTCGGCATCGCCGACCACGAGGCTTCGAATCTGGAGACCGCGCTCGAGGTCCTCGGTCTGTCGGGAGCCGAAGTCCGAGACACCGAGCCCAATTGGGCCGAGCTTCTGGCCCGCGCGGTCTCCGAGCCGACGGTGACGTCGCTTCTTCTCAGCCTCGGCTTTCTCGGGATCATGATCGAGCTCTACCAGCCCGGCTGGGGTATTCCAGGAAGTGTCGGGCTCGGGTCCCTCTTCGTATTCTTCTTCGGCCATCACGTGGCGCAGCTCGCGGGATGGGAGGAGCTGCTTCTCTTCGCTCTCGGAGCGGCGCTGATCCTCCTGGAGCTGCTCGTGGTTCCAGGCTTCGGGATCGCGGGTGTCAGCGGCATCGCCCTGATGTCGGTCTCCGTCGTTCTGTCGCTCCTGGCGCTCGACCTCCGGGTGTCGTGGGACCTCGGTTTCGTCAATCGGGCACTCATGACTCTCGCGACGTCGATCATCTTGGCCGCGGTTATAGGTTATCTTCTGATCCGAATTCTGCCCGCGACGGGCGCGACACGGCGATTCGTGCTCGGTGAGTCCTTGGCGGTCGAGGCCGGCTTTACCTCTCACGACGCGTCCGAAGCCACGAGCTTTCCGTTGGGAACCATCGCGGAAGCCATCACCGACTTGCGACCCGCGGGTAAGATCAAAGTGGACTCAAAGCGCATCGACGCCGTGTCGGAAGGTGATTACATCGCCTCGGGCGAAACGGTGAAGATCGTGCAGTGGCGGTCGGGAACGGCCGTCGTACGCCAGCAGACGAAAGAGACAGCGTGAGCGACCCCGCCGTCACCGTGGTAGCGCTTCTCGTCGCCGGTTACTTGCTCATAGCCGTCGAGGCCTTCGTCATTCCCGGCTTTGGCGTCGCGGGCATCGGAGGCCTCGTCTGTTTGATCGCGGGGTGCTACTTCGCCTATCACTACTTCGGTGCCGGCTACGGTACGCTCGCGGTCGTGCTCGTCCTCGCTTCGACGACGGCCGTGTTGGTCTGGATCCCCAAGAGTCCTTTCGGCAAGGACGTCGTACACTCGTCGTCACTCGGCAAAGCGCGTTCCGCCGACCCGATGGTGACGGAGGGGCAAGTTGGGATGACGGAGTCGGCTCTGCGGCCGTCAGGAATCGCTCAATTCGGCGAGCTCAGGCAGAGCGTCGTGACCGAAGGAGAGTTCATCGACGCCGACTCCAAAGTCGTCGTCACGGAAGTCCGCGGCTCCCGCGTGGTGGTCGAGATCGCACCATCGGAGCCCACATAAGCAAGTCCAAGAAGCCTACTAAGGAGGTTCACTCATGGGTCTTTTCGCCATCGCCTTTCTGTTCTTCATAATCTCGGTGTTCATTCTCTATTTCGTCCCGCTGGGTCTGTGGATGGCGGCTCTTTCTTCGGGCGCCTCTGTGAAAATCTTCACGCTCATCGCGATGAGACTGCGACGTGTAACTCCATCCCTCATCGTCAAACCCCGCATCAGCGCTGTCAAAGCTGGCCTGAGTATCAGCGTGGACCAGCTCGAAGCGCACTACCTGGCGGGTGGAAACGTCGAACGAGTCGTCAACGCACTCATCTCCGCGGACAAAGCCAACATCTCGCTCCCCTTCGAGCGCGCCGCCGCGATCGACCTGGCGGGCAGGAACGTCCTCGAGGCCGTGCAGATGAGTGTCAATCCCAAAGTGATTACGACGCCGAAAGTGGCCGCGGTTGCCAAGGACGGCATCCAGCTCATCGCGCAGAGTCGCGTTACGGTGCGGGCGGACATCGATCGACTCGTCGGTGGCGCGGGCGAGGAGACCATCGTCGCACGCGTCGGTGAGGGGGTCGTCTCGACCATCGGGTCTTCCGAAACCCACAAGAAGGTGCTCGAGAACCCCGACACCATTTCAAAGACCGTCCTGGCGAAGGGCCTCGACGCGGGGACCGCTTTCGAGATCCTCTCGATCGATATCGCCGACGTCGACGTTGGCGCGAACATCGGCGCCAAGCTACAGACGGAGCAAGCCGAGGCTGATAAACAGATCGCACAGGCGAAGGCGGAGAGCCGCCGCGCGATGGCCGTGGCCCAGGAGCAGGAGATGAAGGCCCGAGTATCCGAAATGCGGGCGAAGGTCGTCGAAGCGGAGGCCGAAGTGCCCCTGGCGATGGCGCATGCATTCCGCGAAGGGAAGCTCGGCGTGATGGACTACTACAACATACAAAACGTCGCCGCCGACACCAAGATGCGCGACTCGATCTCGCGAACGACGACGCCCGACGACGAGCCCGGTGACGGCAACGAGTAAGAAAGGCACTCGCGGGGACGAGGAGTCCGCCTTTCTCGCTCGGGTGCTCGCAAAGCCCGAGCGGCTGAGAGAGCGACTCGTGCTCGCGCTCGCGCTCGCGCCGCCGAAGTCCCGGCGGGGCTCGAAGAAACGGCGAAGACCGTCTCTCAGAAGGTAGCTCCGTGGAACCGGAAACCATCTTCTATTTTGCCCTGGCGGTCTGGTGGCTTCTCAGCCAGCTCGCGAGGGCTGCCAAGAAGTCGAAAGCACGTCGTCCTCCGCCCGTACCGAAGGCAACGACGCGGGCGGAGCCTCACCACGTTCCCCCACCGTTGCTCCCCCGTGAGGCCCCCGAGCCCTTTCCCCAGGCTCGGGGAATGGCGAAGCAACTCGACCGGCTCGAAAGGGAGATCGAAGCGGGCTTGCCGCAGCTCGACGAGAAAGTCCGCGCGCAGGTCGAGTTTCTGATGGAGCAGGCCTTTCGTGGAGAAGCCGCGAGGCTTCGCGAAGCGCTCGCCGGGGAGAACCCTCTCCCCGCCGTCGACGACGCCCAGGCGTTTGTGTCCTTCTTCCAGCGTGCCTGGCGTACCGCCCGGGAGGTTACGAGTCTCAGGAGACGCCCCGAGGCCGTGCGGCCCCGACTCGTCGCGGACCGACTCGTGGACGAATTCTACGCGCCGTTTCGCTCCTTCGCCGAGGCGCAGAGGCTCCCAATCGAGGTAGCGCCTCCCGTCGCCCTCGTCTGGGATCCGACACTGGACGACGGCCTGAGAAGGTCGCCCTTCGCCTCTTCGATGCTCTTCGTGTCGAGCTCGGTCACCGTGGGCGCCTTACACTGGTCCCTCTTTCCCCACGAGATCGCTCGTTATCTGACGGAAGCGGCCCCGACGCTCTATGAAGAGATCCACGAAAAGCTCGAACTCGGCGTGGAGGGAAGTGTCGGGTCCGACCCGGCCGCCCTGACGCGCGTTCTCTTCGCGTCCTGGATCGCCCGACTCCTAGGCGACTTCACCGGAGCTCTCCTGTTGGGTCCGAGCTATCTCGCCGCCCTGATGGATTTGTACGAACAGCCCGAGGCACCGTCCCGTGTGACGACCATCTACCTCAACCGCGACAATACCGTGCACGCTGACGCCCCCGCTCACGCTCGGGTACACCTCACCGCCGAGTGGCTCACCGCCATGGGTTTCACGACGGAAGCCAACACCTTCGTCAGCCGTTGGGACGAGCGCCATGGGAATCCGCAATCCTTCGCTTTCCAGGGAGCAGTCGGTTCTGTGCCGACGGCGCCCATCTTCCACACCGCGCTCGCGCTCGTCGAGGAGCTCTATCGTGTCGAGCTCGAGGCTCTGGGTTTCAAACGACTCGCCGACGTTTCCGGACTCGCCGACTGGCAGGCCGAAGAGAACGCCGCGAACGATGCGAAAGCCTCGCTGCTCTCGGGCGAAAGAGCTGCCCGATCCGCCCGCGCCCTCGTCGCCGGCGCCATCGCCGCGAGTCTCGAGTCTCCTGACTCCGCGGTCCAGATCCGGGCTGCCCTCTACGACTCCGTGGGAGAGGCAAAAAAGCCACGCGTCCCGGCGGTCCCGAAGGCAGCCCGCCGACAGCGAGCTTCCGCCGCTCGCGCCATGACAGCGCGGGGTCCATCCGCAATGGAGGTCGCGGAAGCCCTCGTGCTGGCGGACGTTCTGCTCGAGCCCCGCGGCCGAAGCGGCCGTATCTGAGCGCGACCTTATTAGGGCGTGAACCAGATGGGCGACGTATAGGCGCGTTCCTGCGTCGAGGTCGGCGCTCCCTCCGGCACAGGGATTCCGAACCGGAAGGCGTCATAGGTCGACCAGCGAGGTGTCGGGATCTCGATCACGCACGCGTAATAGACGGCCTTCTGACCCGAGTCGAAATCCGGATCCGTCCACACGGCTCCGAGCTCCGGGGCGCCAATCGTATTGGTCCAGTTGGCATTGGCCACGTCGACGGTATTGCCGCCCGGCGGCAGTTTGCCATCGGCGCCAACCCGGCGGTCGCCGGACCAGGCAACGTCGTAGACTGTCTCCTGCGTCGCGCCGACCTCGACGAGCCAGCCTTTGACGATCTGGATGCGATCGAGATTCGCCCCTATCGGATCGCGCAACGCATAGACCATGAAGGTTGGAACGGACACGCCACTCGTTCTCGCGGGCAGGTCGCCTCCCATGGGCACGCCTTTTTCATAGCCCGCAAAGGCGGGCTGGCGGCTGTTCAGATCCTGGTCGGTAAACTGCCAGCCCCCGAAGAAGCGGACCGCCATGCGCGAGCCCGTCGTCGCGAAGACTTCCTTCCGCTCCATGGCGTCGAAGATCGCCTCGCGAGTGTTCTCAGTCGCCCAAACCGCCGCGAGCCCCGATGCCACCTGCTGCCAGGCGTAAATGGTGCCGCTATCGGTGACCATGAAAGGGTGAGTCATGCGCTTGGGACTGGGCTCGTAGCCTGCGTGTTTGCCGAAGAAATTGCCTTCTTGGGCCGTCGCGAGCGACGTGTGTGAGTCGGTCGAGCCAATCATGCCGAACTTGTAGGGGTTTTCGCCGAGTCGCGACTCGATCACAAGGCCGCGCTTCAGCGCTTCCCGAGCATATTCGCCCGCAAGCATCGCGTCCGTCTTCGTCTCAGAAACGTCGAGGTTGCCGACGGCCCAGGTCTCGTAGTCGGCGAACTCGTCGTCGGGCGACAGGAACGGATGGGCTTCGCCGTCGCCCTTGATCTGCGTGGCCTCGTAAAGCGGCTCCCACTTCGCTCGTTTCGTCACATATTCGTCGTCGAGCGCCAAGCCGTCGTACTGCGCGTCCAGAGGGAACATGATGCCGTTGGCGAGATTCCCGTTGTGGGCGATGGCCAGCACGTCGCCGCCGGTCTTCTCCTCATAGTTGGCGAGCCACTCCCAGAGGTCGCGCGGGTCGTACTCCCCATCGGTGCCACCGTCGTAAAGGGAACCATTTGGCCGCCCCGGTCACCCCCGTCACGATAGATGACGACGCGGTGCATGTTGTTGCCGCGAACGAGCGACGTCCACTCGTAACCGATGAAGGCCGTGAATCGGCCTGGGTCATTGTAGGCCTCCGCGGCAGCGACCGTTTCAGTCCAAGCGGATTTGTAGGGAGCGGAATCGGGCGCGTACATGAGCGCTTCCGGAAACCGCCCCTGCGAGAACAGGCCGATGAGCTCGAGTGCCACCCCGACGCCCTCTCCCGCCATGACCCGGTCGTACCAGTCTTTGCCAGTCGGGTCCCTCAAAATGTGAGACTTGCCCTCGAAAAGATCTGGAAAGAAACCCATGTTGTCCGAATGGTCGGCGACGACGAGGAAATCGAGCGGCCGCGAAAGCTTCACTTTCAGACCCGTCGCCGAGGTGACTTCTTCACCCCGGGCGAAACGATAGGCCTCGTCGAGACCCAGCCGATTTCCGAAGGCACCGGCATCCATGGATAGTGCCGTGTGCAAATGGGTGTCGCCCCAGAACATTCGGCTCGGGAATCCCCTTGAAGCGTAGGGCGAGTAGGCGCGTCCGGAGTACTGATCGGAAAGAGCTTCACGTCCATCCGGTGGAGGAGGAACCTGGCTCCAAGCCCCAGGAACGTTCAAGGAGAACAGTAGCGCTGCAACACTCAGACCAAGGATCCATGCCCGCATTGTTTTTCCTTCCGTCATATCCAGTTAGTCTGGCATCGGCATATTTCGCGCCACCATTCTAGCGCGGTGGTTCACCTCGTGCGAGCCTCTGAGCTCTCACCCGCTCAGGAAGCGCTCCGAGGTACACTGCCTCGGACGGACAGGTACACTTGAATTCGAACTCCGGCGCGCGCTCCCCGAGACGACGTCTCGTCGAGATTGCGGTCTTCGTCGGCTTCTTGCTCGGCGCGACCGTCTTCACCTATCCCCTCGTGTGGAATCTCGACGACGCCGTCAAAGACATCGGAGATCCCCTTCTCGATACGTGGGCGATCGCATGGGTGGCCCACCAACTGCCGCGCGACCCGCTACACCTGTTCGACGCGAATCGCTTCTACCCGGAGACGGGAACGCTCGCCCTCACCGATCCGATGCTCGCGATCTCGATTCCCGTCGCGCCAGTGCAGTGGCTCTTCAACAATCCGGTCTTGACCCTGAACGTAGCGATGCTGCTGACGCTCGCGCTTTCGGGCTACGGCATGTATCGCCTCGTATCGGCCCTGACGGGATCCGGAATGGCGGGCGCGGTTGGGGGAAGCATCTTCACGTTCAACGCCTACCGCCTGAGCCACCTCGCGCACGTCCATCGGGCCATCGGACTCGAGCCGCCCGAGCGAGGTCGATCGCTCTTCCCGGGAGTTCTCGCCCTCGTTCTGGGCCTCGTGGCGCTTGCGCGCCCGTCACGGCGCGCGGGGCTCTACGCGCTGATCGGCGTCTTCGGCGCCTAGGCGAGCCTTGGACCCGCCTACGGTCTCTATGGATGGCTTCATGCCTACTTTCCGGGGATCAACGGACTGCGCGCGCCACCTCGCTACGTTATTCTCGTCATACTCTCCCTCGCCGTGCTCGCGGGGATGGCAACTTCATGGATTCTCGACCGGTTCCGGGGAGCGACCCGGGTGACACTCGGCTCGACTCTCGTCCTGTTCCCGCTCATTGAATCCTTCGCGGGTCCCATCCCCTATACGACGGCCCCCGATCTCCCCCCCGTTTACGAGTGGCTGGCCGCGCGACCCGATCCCGCTCCCGTCGTCGAGATGCCCCTCGATTGGGAGCCCTACAAGAACTCGATCTACCTCTATTGGTCAACGTCACACTTCAAACCGATCGCGAACGGACACAGCACCCTCGTACCGCCGGTGTTCACCGCGATCCGCAACTCGATGGAGCACTTCCCGGACGGCGAAAGCGTCCGGCGCCTGCGCTCGCTCGAATTTCGCTACGTGATCCTTCACCGGGAGTTCTACCTCCGCGCACGCGCCGAACGGATCGAGCAAGCCATGAACGCCCACCCCGGCTTCGACGTCGTTCACCGCACCGAGAACGAGACCGTCTACGAAATCGTCGCTACCGGCGAGCGTCGTTGATCCGTGAAACGATTTGTTGCTGAAATCTTGCCCGGGCAAGATTTCTTGCCAGATGATCTCACAGCTCAACCACCCACACATCTGCACTCGGTACTGTCAAGTTGAGGCCGTGTCTGGCAAACTTGGCCGATGAAAAGCGACACGCCGAGCTACGGTGGATACCGATTCCAGCAGAAATCATCGGTCATGCCATTTGGCTCTACCACCGATTCTGCGTGAGCTTTCGAGACGTGGAAGACATGCTCGCTCAGCGCGGCATCACGGTGTCCTATGAAGCGATCCGACTTTGGTGCATCAAGTTCGGTCCGGAATACGGTCGCCGGCTGAAGCGTCGCCAGGGCTGTCTCGGTGACACATGGTACTTGGACGAGGTCTTCATCACGATCCAAGGCCGCCGCCAATATCGTTGGCGTGCCGTGGATCAGGATGGCGACGTGCTCGACATTCTCGTCCAGTCTCGCCGTGATCGGAGAGCCGCTAAACGCTTCTTCCGAAAGCTGTTGAAATCGCAGGGCCGCGAGCCCAGGCGGCTGGTCACCGACCAGCTGAGAAGCTACAGCGCCGCTCGCCGCGAGGTCATGCCGTCCGTCGTACACTGCACCGACCAGTACGCGAACACCCGAGCCGAGGTCTCCCACGAGCCGACGCGGCAACGAGAGCGGCAAATGGGACGGTTCAAATCTCCGGGTCGTGCGCAACGATTTCTGTCCGTGCACGGGCTCGTCCAAAACCTCTTCCGCGTCGGACGGCATTTGTTGCAATCGCGTCATCATCGAGAGCTACGAAGTCGCGCTTTCTTCGCTTGGGATGCATTAACGTGCGCCGTGTGACTTGAACGGAGATGTCGCTCCCGCGGGGCCGGCTTGCTCGCGGAACTTGACAGTACCGGCGGTCGCGCTCAGAAACCCGTACCCGTTTAGTTCGAAAAAGGGTCGTCGAAGGAGCCGCCCGACGGCGAGTCGAAATCGACGCGCTTGACGAACTCACAGGCTTCGCGAGCGCCGTAGATGCGGTCCATACCGTTGTCTTCCCACTCTACCGACAACGGCCCTCGATAGTTGATCGTGTTCAGCGCACGGATGATCGCTTGAAAGTCGATATCGCCGCGGCCGGGCGAGCGGAAGTCCCAGTGACGGCGCCGATCACCAAAGTCGAGGTGACCACCGAACGTTCCTGACGGACCGGCCGTCTTGCGCCACGCGACGTCCTTGACGTGAACGTTCCAGATTCGATCGGCGAATCGATGGATGAACTCGATGTAGTCGACGCCTTGATAGCCGAAGTGACTCGGATCGAAATTGAACCCGAACGCCGCATGGTGGCCGACCGCCTCGAGCGCACGCTCGGCGGTGACCACGTCGAATGCGATCTCGGTCGGGTGCACCTCGAGCGCGAAACGAACCCCGAGCTTCCGGTACTCGTCGAGGATCGGCGTCCAACGCCTGGCGAAATCCTCGAAGCCGTCGTCGATCATTTCTTGCGGCGTCGGTGGAAACGCGTAGAGTAGAGGCCATACCGCGCTTCCGGTAAACCCAACGACGGTATCGACGCCGAAGTCTTTGGCAACCTGTCCCGTGCGGATCATTTCATCGGCGGCGCGCTGACGCACTCCCTCCGGGTCTCCATCCCCCCAGATGTAGTCGGGGAGAATCGACTTGTGTCGCTCGTCGATGTTGTCACACACCGCTTGCCCGACGAGGTGGGTCGAGATCGCAAACGCCTCGAGGTCGTTTTTCCCCAGGATGTCCCGCTTGTCCGCACAATAGCTGGAATCGCTCGAGGCCTTGTCGACCTCGAAGTGATCCCCCCAGCACGCGAGCTCGATGCCGTCGTAACCGAGCTCATGCGTCAGGTTGCACATTTCCTCACACGTGAGGTCCGCCCACTGTCCCGTGAAAATCGTTACCGGTCTCGTCATGCGCGGATTCTAGTCCACTTCGCGTTGTCGTTCGAGCTCGAGACGGTGGCCTCGATGAACGCCATCCCCCGCACGCCGTCTCTGACCGTGGGGCAGTCGGCCTCGCTGCCCTCGAGAAGCGCCGAGGCAAAGCTCCGGTAGAGATTCGCGAAGCCTTCGAGGTAGCCCTCCGGGTGGCCGCCGGGAAGCCGGGACGCGCCGAGCGCCTCGGGAGAGAGCCGGGCGTAGTTCGCACCGGCGCGCACGACATCCCGAGCCTTGTCGGGCCACTTCAGCAACAGGGTGTTGGGCTCTTCCTGATGCCACTCGAGACTCCCCTTCTCCCCGTAGACCCGCAGGTTGAGCCCGTTCTCTTCGTCGATTGCGATCTGACTCGCCCACAACACACCGCGCGCGCCCTCCGCTAGACGCAACAACACGCTGGCATCGTCGTCGAGAGGACGGCCGTCGACGAAGGTCGAAAGCTCGGCGGAGACCTCTTCGATGGGAAGGCCAGTGACGTACTCGGTGAGATTGGCGGCATGCGTGCCAATGTCCCCGACGCAGCAACTGGCGCCGGCGCGTTTCGGGTCGGTACGCCAGTCGGCCTGCTTTTGTCCCGTGGATTCGAGGCGCGTGGCAAGCCAACCTTGCGTGTACTCCGCGACCACGCGCCGTATCTTCCCGAGCTCACCGGCGCGCACCCGCTGACGTGCCTCTTTGACCATCGGGTAACCCGTATAGTTGTGGGTGAGGCCGAAGAGGAGGCCGGTTTTCTCCACCGTCGCCTCGAGCTGTTTGGCTTCTTCCATGTTCAGACAAAGCGGCTTGTCGCACATCACCGGAAACCCGGCCTCGAGTGCGTGCTTCGCGGGTCCGTGGTGCTGGTCGTTCGGAGTGACGATCGCAACGAAGTCCATCTTCTCGTCTGCCGGGAGCGCAACCTCGCGCTCGATCATCTCGCGGTAGTCGCCGTAGACGCGGTTTTCAGGAAGGAGAAAGTCGGCGCCGGACGCGCGCGAGCGTTCCGGGTCCGAGCTGAACGCGCCACACGCGAGCTCGATCGTCCCATCGAGCGCTGCGGCAATTCGATGCACCGACCCGATGAAAGCGCCGCGACCTCCCCCCACCATTCCCATGCGCAGCTTGCGTTTCATGGTCCCGATCCTCCTTCGTGTCCTTATGTTACCCTCCATCCCGGTTTCATTGGGAACTGGAGGTTCGAATGGTGACTATCGGGCGTCCCTGGGGGCCGACACTCGAGGAGGTCGGTGACGCGATCGTCTACGGGCTCCTGACCGCCCGTGCGTTCGGCTGGCTTTGGCCTCGATAAACGACGTGGACCTCGATTGCTGTATCGTCGGCGGAGGTCCGGCCGGTGTCGTTCTCGGCCTGCTATTGGCCCGGAAAAGCGTCCGTGTCGTCCTTGTCGAAGCCCAAAAAGATTTCGATCGTGATTTTCGCGGCGACACCGTGCATCCGTCCACGCTCGAGATGCTCGACGGTATTGGTCTCGCGGATAAAGTGCTCGCGATCGATCACGCCAAGATGTCGCGGATGAGCGTCGTCGCCGGCGATGGCGCCATCACTCTCGCGGATTTTTCACAAGCGGGCTTACGTTACCCCTATATTGCTGTTCTGCCTCAAGACGAGCTTCTCGTCTCCGAAGCGAAGCAATATCCAAGCTTCGAAGTGCGCATGGGTGTGCGGGCGAACGAGCTCATTGAAGACGGCGGCGGCGTTCACGGCGTAAGGCTCGCCGACGGGAGCAAGATTCGAGCAACGCTGACCGTCGGCGCGGACGGTCGCGGGTCGCGGATCAGCCGGCTCGCCGGCTTCGAGGCCGTCAAAAACGCGCCACCGATGGACGTGATGTGGTTTCGCCTGCGTCGTCGGGCGGGCGAGTCGGCGCGCGAGATGACCGGCTTCCGTGTCGGCTCTGGTCACGTTATCGTTGTCTTTGGAAGAAAACGCGAGTGGCAGCTCGGCTACATCATTACCAAAGGAACGGTTGGGGAAGTGCGGGACGCGGGTCTCGATGCGTTGAGGCAATCCGTCGCCGCGCTCGTTCCGGAGCTCGCCGATCGCGTCGACGCGTTGAAGGAATGGCCCGACGTGCACTTTCTGTCGGTGGAATCGAGTCGCATTCCCAAGTGGTACAAGCCCGGGCTTCTCGTGCTCGGAGACGCGGCTCACGTGATGTCGCCGGCGGGGGGCGTCGGCATCAACTACGCCATCCAAGACGCGGTGGCCGCCGCGAACCTGCTATGGCGGCCTCTTTCCGAGGGAACGCTTTCGTTGGTACACCTGGACGCTGTACAGTGTCGTCGTGAACCCCCGACGCGATTCATTCAACGGGTTCAAGCCGTCTTGCAAAAGCAGCTCATTCGACGCGCGCTCGAGGACGAGGGGTTCACATTGCCGTGGCTGGCCAGGCTCGCGAGCAAGGTTCCGTTTCTTCGATCGAGGTTGGCAAAAACCATCGGCATGGGTCCCCGCCCCGAGTTCGTCGAAGACTGATAGGTTGCTCGCGAAGTCTTGACGCTGAACGTGGCGATGCTAAACTGACGCTCGCGCTTTCGGGCTGCGGCATGTACCGCCTCGTGTCGGCTCTGACGGGATCCGCCGTCCTCCGGGTATACGAAGTCGCCCGCGCTGAAAATCTCAATATGAGATCGTGAATCCACATGTCTCGGATCGGCTCCTACTCGCTCGACGACGTCTCCAAACTGCGCCATCGCGTCGAGACGGCTCTCGAGGAGCACTCGAACCTTGAAGCCGCTAGCCAGAAGTTCGCCAGCATCGTCTATGACGAGCTCACCGCATCCGCGGTGTTGTTCCGAGTCTTCGCGACCGTCCCTTTCAGCTCCCTTCCGGAGAGAGAGCGGACCTTTGCGCTCGATACCGCCCGCGCACGCGAGTGCAGCGACGAAGTGCACGAGAAGACCACAGTCGTGACCCTGCTGGGCACCCGTGGAAGACGAAGCGAATGGAACGACCGTTGTCTCTCGGAGCAACACCTTGCGATTCCCCTGACGAGCGCAAGTTTCATCAAGACCATTCCCATGGTCTCTCGACTCATGAGCGATATGGGCAGCGGGCTCGAGTGGGTCGAGAATTTCTCCTGAGAGGGTGGACAGGTGAATGCTGCACCTGTCGAGGGGGATCTGAGGATCGAGGCGGCGAGGAGACGTGACGAGTGACGAGGTGACTCCCGAGCAGATCGACGAGCTGAGCCTCCGTCTGACCGAGGAGCGCACAAAGCTCGCGGAACTGTTGAAGGTCACGAAGGACGGGGCTCGTCCGGTGTCGCTGAGCGAGCCGATCGGACGCCTCACGAGAATGGATGCCCTCCAGCAGCAGGCGATGACGAAGGCGAACCGCTCCACCTACGAGAGAAAGCTCCGCCTGGTCGAGGCCGCTCTCGACACCATCGCCAAGGGAGAATACGGATACTGCCGCTCCTGCGAAGAGCCGATTGGCTACCGGCGCCTCACAGCCCGCCCCGAGACCCCGTTCTGCCTCGAGTGTCAGGACGCGAGGGAGTCCGGCTGAGAAGATAACGCTTAATCGCAGCTAGGGCTGGACGACGGTCTCGTAGGTCGCATAGGGTGGAAGTCTCTTGCTAGGAGCACCACCCCGCCTTCGATTGTCTTGGACGCCGTCACCTTAGGGGCGTCGTAAGAGACGACGACCTCGATATCTTCACCGGGGTTCAGCCGCTTGACTTTACACTCTGCCTGCTGGTTACTGAGCTTCGTGCATCCGGACGGCAAGACACTGGAATCGAAGGTCGAGTCGGTCGGGGTCACGAAGAGAAGATTCACGCTGATGGGCTGGCTGACCCGGTTCGTCACGATGCCGCGGACCTGAAAACGCGTGCCCGGGGACCCGATCCTGGGCTCACGGTCACGTCCCGCACCCGGGCACAGCCTCCTTCCACGCCCGCGATACTAAGAGTCGCGCGTGCCTGCTTGGTTTCCGTACCGCGAACATCCACGTACTCGTGAGTGGCGACGCCCTCGAGGTTGTAGAGGCCGCTGTCGGCCGGATCTCCTTCGCCAACCGAGGCCTCGTCCGACGTCCCATCGCCCCAATCGATCGTCACGCTCTTCTCGCCCGCGGGCACACCCCGGTAGCTCAGGAACAAACCAACGATATTGCCGAGCACGAACCCCGGATCGCTGAAGCGCGCCCGCACCTCAACAATCTCTTCACAGTCGAAAGGCGAGACGAGGAACCACGAAGTCACGAGGATTTCAGCCGGAAACTCGGCCGTCGTGGGATTCACGACGCCCATCACGCGGATCGGGACCTCGAGTGGGGGCAGCATCATCGTGGGGTCGAAAGCCATGGGAATCTGCCCCGTGCTGTCGGCGAATAGGAAGCGAGTGGGACCCCGCTGCTCGACGAGGCTCCCTTGGAGCTGGAGCTGCTGATTGGGAAATCCTCCGGGATTGGCGAGGACATCCGCAACGGTGGTCGTCGGAGACAACTCGTCGACGGAGAAACCCACCCGATTCAACAGACTTGGCTCGAAACCTATCGCGCCCCCAGGCGTTTCCGTAGGTCGCGTCGGGCTCGAATCATCCCCACAGCCGGAACAGGCCAGCGCGAACACAACTTACGCTCCAAATCCTCATCAATCCCTCCCTCGAAGCGGTGCAGCCTACCGCGTTGTCGGCTACCGTGCAAATGGCGCGCCCGGCGCGGCAGCGTTATCATTCGAGCTGCAATGCGCGATACGACGGAGGGAGCTGTTGGCTTGGTCGAGACTCAGTATCTCGATCTGCCCCACCCGCTCGCGCTCGACTGCGGCCGTGAGCTCTTCCCTATCCGCATCGCCTACGAGACCTACGGCACCCTGACGCCCGAGAAGGACAACGTGATCCTGGTGTGTCACGCGCTGAGCGGGGACGCCCATGCCGCCGGCTGGAGCGCCAATCCGGCCGAGGGAAGTGCCGTCGACGGCTTCCGGGCGGACGAGCGCAACTTGTCCAACAAAACCGGCCTCGGCTGGTGGGACGGTATGATCGGCCCCGGCAAGGCTTTCGACACGGATCGCTGCTACGTCGTGAGCACGAATCTCATCGGTGGCTGCAGGGGCTCGACGGGGCCATCTTCGACGAACCCCGATACGGGAAAGCCATACGGCTCCGATTTTCCCGTGATCACCGTCGCGGACATGGTCCGCGCGCAGCGCGCCTTCCTCCAGGCGCTCGGGATCGAGCGGCTCCTCGCGGTCACCGGCGGATCGATGGGCGGCATGCAAGCCATGGATTGGGCCCTGCTCTACCCGAGCTCCGTTCGGAGCATCGTCGCCATTGCGAGCACTCCCGCACTGAACCCTCAGGGAGTTGCCTGGAACGCCATCGCCCGCAACGCCATCGTCGCCGACCCGGACTGGCAAGAGGGACATTACTACGGAAGCGGCCGTGTGCCTCGCGCCGGGATGGGAGTCGCGAGGATGGTCGGGCACATCACCTATTTGTCCGCTGCCTCCATGAAGGAGAGGTTCGGACGAAGGCTCCAGGATCGCGCCGAGATCTCGCACAAACTGAACGTCGCGGACTTCGAGGTCGAGAGCTATCTACACCATCAGGCAGACAAGTTCGTCAAACGGTTCGACGCCAATACATACCTCTATATGTCCAGGGCCCTCTCCTACTTCGACCTGGCGCGCCAGTACGGCGAAGGAAGTCTCGAGAACGCTGTAAAGAGTTTCCAAGCGAAGACGCTCCTGATCTGCTTCAGCTCGGACTGGCTCTATCCGCCCGAGAACTCTCGAGAGCTCGCCGCCGCCCTCGAAGCGGTCGGCAAACACGTCGAGTTGCACGTCATCGAAGCGCCCTACGGGCACGACTCGTTTCTGCTCGAGGAAGCGAGACAGACCCCCATGATCCGGGATTTTCTCGATCGTGTTTATTCAGAGGAGTCACGCTGAGCAAATGTCCAATCGCAAAGCTTCCGTCGAAGAGGAGCGCTCCTTCGGGTTCGAGACCCGGCAGGTGCACGCGGGCCAAAGGCCCGACCCCAACACTGGAGCGCGGGCCGTGCCCATCTTCCAGACGACGAGCTACGTCTTCGAAGACCCTGAGTCCGCGGCCGCCTACTTCAACCTGAAGGAGTACGGGAACACCTACTCGCGGATCATGAACCCTACCGTCGCTTCGTTCGAAGAGCGGGTCGCGAACCTGGAGGGCGGCTGTGGCGCTGTCGCCTTCGCGAGCGGGATCGCGGCCCAAGCGGCGGCCTTCTTCACGCTGCTGCAGCCAGGCGACCACGTCGTTGCCTCGAGCGCGCTCTATGGAGGCACGGTCAACCAGCTCAAGCACTTCTTCCGAAAACTCTCCGTCGAGCTGACCTTCGTCGACCCCGACGACATCGGCGCATGGAAAGGCGCCTTGAGGGAGAACACCAAGCTCCTCTATGGAGAGACCATCGGCAACCCGGGCGGGAACGTGCTCGATATCGAAGCCGTCGCGAAGATTGCCCACGAGCACGAATCCCCTCTCATGGTGGACAGCACTTTCGCCACGCCCTATCTCTGCCGTCCGCTCGCGTGGGGAGCCGACATCCTGGTGCACTCCGCGACGAAGTTCATCGGCGGCCACGGGACGAGCATCGGCGGGGTCGTCGTCGAATCGGGCGAGTTCGACTGGTCGAACGGCCGTTTCCCAGTCGTCGCCGACCCCTCTCCCGCCTACCATGGGCTCGCCTTCCACGAGACCTTTGGAGTCTACGGCTATCTGATGAAGCTGCGCGCCGAGACGCTGAGGGATCTCGGCGCGGCGATAAGCCCCTTCAATGCCTTCTTGTTCCTCCAAGGGCTCGAGACGCTCTCGCTTCGAATGGAGCGCCACGTCACGAACGCCCTCGCTGTCGCCAAATTCCTCGCGAGCCGCCCGAAGGTGACGAGAGTCACCTACCCGGGACTTCCGGAAAGCCCCTACCGGCCACTCGTCGAGAAGTACCTTCCCAAGGGTGCCGGGGCCGTCTTCTCGTTCGACATAGAAGGGGGCCGTGCAGCGGGACAAGCGTTCATCCGTGGAGTCTTCCTTTGGTCTCATCTCGCGAACGTAGGGGACGCGAAGAGCTTGATCATCCATCCTGCCAGCACGACCCACCGTCAGCTTTCCGACGAGGAGCTTCAGGCGGCGGGCGTCGGCCCCGGTACGATTCGCCTGTCAGCGGGGATCGAGGATCTCGACGACCTCGTGTGGGACCTGGAGCAGGGTTTCGCCGCCGCCGAGAAGGCGCAAAGCGAGTTGGAGGCGGCCAAGATATGACTGAGCCATTCGACCTTTCGAGCTACCAGGACCCACAGAGGATCCAACGCGTTCTTCACAACGCCAAGACCATCGCGGTCGTCGGCCTGTCTCCCAAAGTGCTCAGAGCGAGCTATTTCGTCGGGTTCTATTTGAAGCGGCACGGCTACCGCATCGTACCGATCAATCCTGGCAAGAAGGAAATCCTCGGTGAAACGAGCTACCCGAGCCTCGAGGAGGTTCCGTTTCCAATTGACGTCGTGAACGTCTTCCGAGCACCCGCAGCCGTCCCCGCCATCGCGGAGGAAGCGGTCGTCATAGGCGCCAAAAACCTCTGGTGCCAGTTCAACGTCATCAGCCCCGAGAGTGCCGCCATCGCCGAGCGAGGCGGAGTCTCCGTAATCATGGACCGCTGCATCAAGGTCGAGCACGCGCGCTACTTTGGCCGCATGCACTGGCTCGGCTTCAATACGAACCGCATTACCTCCGTTCGTGGCGGCCTCCAGTAGATTCTTTCAGGAAAGCTCAACACGCCTCACCAACACCTCTCACCTAACCTCTCCCCAAAGTGGAGAGGGACTTGCCCGGAGCCCCATCCTCCCTTATCCTTGCGCCGGTGTTATCGGCTGTTGAAACGACAAGAATCGGGGTTCGGTTGGAAGATCACGCGGTCAACTTTCTCAAAGAGTTCGTCACCAAGCCACAGGAGATCGGGGCCATCGCCCCCAGTTCGCCCGAGCTCGCCAAGGAGCTTTTGGCAGGCGTGAACTGGTCCGCGGTCGAGGCAGTCATCGAGTACGGCCCTGGCCTGGGAGCGATTACGGAAGAGCTCCTTCATCACACTCAAGGCAAGGACTTCTTCGTCATCGAGCTGAACGAGACCTACGCAGATTCCTTCCAGAAGCGCTATCCCCAGGTTCCGCTATACCGGGACTCGGTCGCTAACGTCGTCGAGGTCGTGAAGGACCGAGCGCTCGATGCTGTGGACTGCATCGTCAGCGGGCTTCCGTGGGCCAACTTCTCGGAGGCGGTTCAAGACGAGCTTCTCGACGCGACGCTTCAGGTCATGAGCCCGAAGGCTCATTTCGCGAGCTACGCCTACATTCACGGCCTCTTTCTCAAGTCCGGAAGGGGATTCCGGGAGAAGCTCGAGAGCCGATTCAGCACCGTCGAGCGAAGCAGCATTATTTGGCGTAACGCGCCGCCCGCCGTCGTCTATCACTGCCAACGCTAGCTAGCTTAGCCCACGTTCGTCGCGCCACCGAGGCAAACCTCTCCGTCGTAGAAAACGGTGAACTGACCCGCGGCGATTCCGGCTTCTTTTCGATCGAGGTGGATCAGCGCCCCGGTTGCTTCCACTTCGACATCGGCACCGTAGAGGTATCGCCCATGGCGAACTCGCACCTGGAGATCGCACCTCTCGGGTGGTCCGGCAATCCAATGGAGTCTCTCGACCTCGTAGCTGGCCCTTGAGGAATCGGCGAGCCGGTCCGCATGGGCGACGAAGACGACGTTGTTCTCGACATCCTTCTTCTGGACGAACCAGGGTCCGTGCGATAGCCCCAAACCCTGTCGCTGTCCGACGGTGTGAAACCAATAGCCTCTGTGTCGCCCGAGCACTCTGTCCGTTCCCAGCTCGACGACGTTCCCTTCCCGTTCTCCCAAGTGGTGCCGTACGAACTCGTTGTATGGGATCTTGCCCAGAAAGCAGATCCCTTGACTGTCTCGACGGTCTTTGTTCGGTAGGTCGAGCCGTCGCGCCAGCTTTCGCACCTCGGTCTTGGTGAGGTCACCGATGGGAAAAACCGCGCGCGCGAGCTGCGCCTGGTGCAGGTGAGAAAGAAAGTAAGTTTGATCCTTCACCGGGTCGAGGCCCCGCTTCAAGATCACCCCACCGCTGACGCGCTCGAGCCGCGCGTAGTGGCCCGACGCGACGCGATCGAAGCTGTCGTCGAGCTCGTCGAAAAACGCTCCGAACTTGATCCTTTGGTTGCAGAAAACGTCGGGGCTCGGAGTCCGGCCGGCGCGGAGCTCGTCGAGCACATAGCCGACAACGCGGTCCCAGTAGGGCTTTTGAAGCGAGCGCACCTCTAGAGGCACTCCGGCGCGGGCAGCCACTTCCCGCGCGCAGGCGAGATCCTCCTCCCAAGGGCAATCGCCGAGGTAAGACAGCTCGTCCTCGAGCCAAACCTTCAGATAGAAGGCGGTTACGTCGTGTCCTTGCTCATTCAAAAGATGCAGAGCGACGGAGCTATCCACACCCCCAGACAGCAAGTGGGCGACTTTCACAACATCAATATAGCCGGATCGAGACGATGCAGCACGTCATCCGGACCCTTCGCACGTGGTTGCCGGCAAACTACCTTCATGATAGAAGGAACCCGCAAATTATCCCATGGTAGAAGGAAAGACCAAGTCAAACCAGAAGGAAGGTCATAGACATCAATCCCAAGGCAACCGCGCTCGTGATCAAGAATAGCGCCGCTTGATTCGAGTGAGCATCTATTTCAGAAAGAGGAAGTCAATGAAAATCATCACTCTCGGAATCTGTGCCCTTGTGTTTTCAGCCGCTCTGGCACCCGCGAACGAGGAGGCTATCAAGAGCGCGATGAGCGCAGGACCCGCTTCCATCGCGGCCGAAGCCACCATCAAGGACTGGGACATGAACACGATTCGCGAAGGCAGCAATGAGTGGACGTGCCTCCCCGATCGGCCGGACACACCGGGCGTCGATCCGTGGTGCGTCAACGAGCCCTGGCTCAACTTCCTGAACGCCTATGTGAACAAGACAGAGCCGAGCTACACGGAGGTGGGGTTCGCTTACATGCTGGCGGGCGACACGCCGGTCAGCAACACAGACCCCTACGCCACAGAGGCCACCGGTCCCGAGGACTGGGTCACCGACTTGCACTCTCACATGATGATCGTTGTGCCGGACAAAAGCCTCTTGAAGAACACGTCCACGGATCACCGTAACGGAGGTCCCTGGGTCATGTGGCCCGATACGCCCTACGCTCACATCATGGTTCCCATCGACAGCCGCGACCACAAGGAGTAGCGGTTCAACGAGGGCGCAGGTTCCAAAGGGGCCTGCGCCCACTCAAACATAGGGCTCTCGGTCCTTCGCTCAACGTGGCTAGATCATGAGACAAACGATCTCGTCACCGCGCCGACGGTAGCGTCCCAGGATGACCCCCGGTGCCATGAATCCCCTCTCGATGCTCCTCTCGTCTCGACTAGAATAAGCCGAGATGACGGGACACGATGGGAGACTGGCGGCCATCTGGGTCAAACGATTCAAAGGTGGGCCCATGGACGAGAAGCGGGCTGTGCAGCTCGTCGCGGGGCGGGGCATCGAGGGCAATGCGAATCAGGGCGGCAAGCGACAAGTCACTATTCTGTCGAGCGACGCCTGGAACCGAGTGTGCGACGAGCTCGGCATCATGGTCGAGCCCGCATCGAGGCGGGCGAACTTCTTCGTCGAGGGTATCGCTCTCGGGGAAAGCCGCGGAAAGACACTCCTCGTCGGAAGCGTTACGATCCGAATCCATGGAGAGACCCGCCCTTGCGAGCAGATGGAGCAGGCTCAACCCGGTCTTAGAACCGCGCTCGGCATCGACTGGAGGGGTGGCGTCTTTGGCCAAGTGCTCGACGACGGAGCGATTGCCGTAGGGGACGCCGTGAGGTGGCTCGACACTTGAAGATCGCCCTCGACGAGCCCGTACTCGAGATCGCGGAAGCGGTGGCGGCGGCGGGCGGCCAGGCGCTTCTCGTCGGAGGACAGGTCCGCGACCATCTTCTCGGTATCGACTCGAAGGACGTCGACATCGAGGTGTTCGGACTCCCGCTCGAGGAGCTCGAACGGACGCTGTCTCGATTCGGCGAGATAGCGCATATCGGTCGGGCGTTCGGAGTTCTGAGAGTCAAGGGGATCGACGTCGACTTCTCGCTTCCCCGTCGCGACAGCAAGATTGGCGAAGGGCACAAGGGATTTCGGATCGTCTACGCGCCCGACATGCCTTTCGAGGAGGCGGCACGGCGCCGCGACCTCACGATCAACAGCATCGGCTACGAGATTGAAAGCGGCAAGATCCTCGATCCCTTCGAAGGCCGTCGTGACCTCGAATCGAAAGTACTGAGGGCCACGGACCCCCTGCACTTTTCCGAGGATCCGCTGCGAGGCCTTCGTGTCGCAGGTTTCGCCGCGCGCTTCGAGATGATACCGACCGCGGATCTCGTCGCACTCTGCGAGAAGCTCGACTTTGCCGAGCTTTCTCCGGAACGAATCTTCGACGAGATGGCGAAAATTCTCCTTAGAACGAAACGCCCCTCGATCGCCTTCGAATTTCTTCGGGAAACCCGGCTTCTTCGATTCTTTCCCGAGCTCGAAGCTATGATCGATGTCGCACAGGAGCCGGACTGGCACCCCGAGGGTGACGTCTACGTACACACCTTGATGGTGATCGACGAAGCGGCGGCCCTTCGAAAGGACGACGAAGACCTCGCCCTCATGTACGGCGCACTCCTACACGACGTGGGAAAACCGGCGACGACATCGAGGCAGAGCGGACGCATCCGGTCCTACGGCCACGACGTCGAGGGAGTGGGGATCGCGGAGCGTTTTCTGGCGCGCCTGAGAGCTCCCGCGAGACTCGTGACACAGGTCGGCGCGCTCGTCCGGCACCATCTCGCCCCTGGGCTCTACTATCAGAACGGCGCGAAGCCCAAAGCCTACCGCAGGCTGGCGCGCGAGCTCGAATCCGCGGATGTCACCATGGAGCTCCTGCTGCGTGTGGCGACCGCCGACCACTTCGGCAGGACGACAGAAGATGCGCTCGGGCGAAACTATCCCGCGGGCGATTGGTTCCAGAGCCAACTCGAGTCGCTCGACATCGAGGAGTCCGCGCCCCGAGACGCGGTGCTCGGGAGGCACCTCCTGGCTCGGGGTTTCTCTCCCGGTCCCCGTCTCGGGGAGATCCTGAAACGCTGCCGGGAGGTCCAGGACGAGACCGGCTGGAATGATCCCCAGCAAATTCTCGACCGCGTGCTAGGACCCAGCTCTGAGAAGCAGGACAGTTGAACCACAGGATCCTCATAGCCAGTCTCCTGGTTTCAACGTAGCGCCTCAACTGCTCGTATACCGAGCCCTCCGTGATGAATACGGGAGCCTGTTCCAGAAAGCCCCTTGTTCGACACCCAGCCATGAGATAGTTTCTCACCCTACGGAAGCCAAAAAGGGACCTGACTCCCAAAGGAGGCGAATATCATGGAACGTGCAATCAGATCTATAGTCTTGATGATGACCGTCGGCATTCTAAGTGGCTGCGGACAACAAGCGACTGCACAAGCGAAGAAGGAAATGAAACGGATCGGCATGGTAATCGGTATCAAACCGGATATGATCGAAGAATACAAAAGACTACATGCAGATTCTAATCCTGGTGTCCGCGACCTGTTGAACAAATACAATATCCACAATTTGTCCATATTTCTTCATGAGATCGATGGCAAGTTCTATGAATTTGGATATTACGAATATACCGGGGATGATTTTGACGGAGATATGGCCAAGCTGGCTACCGAACCTCGAAACATTGAATGGCTAGAGCTCTGTGACCCAATGCAGATTCCGCTTCCCGGTTCGGAAGGCTGGACGGACATGGAGCAGGTATATTTCAATGAATAACTCTTGGCAAACGTATCTCGGGGCTGGTTTCTGATGACCGAATAGGATGTGTCCCGAGGTCCGTGGAAAAAGAACGGCGCCCTCCACTCCGTCATCAGAGTATCAGATCAGGCGGCAACCTCCGCGTGTTCGAGAACCTCGCTCAGACGTTGGTAGCCGTCGATGCGTCGTAGTTGAATCTGGCCAGAGGCGATAAGCCCAAACAGCAAAGCGACCGCGGACTCCTCGCTGGAGAACGACGCTTGGGTTTTCGTCCGGCGTCGAAACTCGCGGTTGAGATTCTCCAGAGCATTGGTCGTTCGAATCGATTTCCACATGGCACGAGGGAATTCATAGAAGGTCAGCAGCTGATTACCGGCCTCCTCTAGGCTTCGGACGACGGCCGGCGCGAGAGGCGTCCACTTGGCGACGAGCTCGTCATAGGCTTTGCGAGCATCGATCCCGTTCTTGGCGTAGACGATCCGGTTGTAGTCACGCCGGAGCTCACGGCGTGCGTGCGCCGGGCAATGTTGGAGCAAGTTGGCGCGCTTGTGCTCGGTACATCGCTGCAACCGGCACCCCGGCCACTTCTCCAGCGCTTTCGTCAGCCCCTTGTGGCCGTCGCTGATCACTAGCTTGGGAGCCCGGAGTCCTCGAGCCTGGAGTCCCTCCAGCACGGAGCCCCAATGCGTCGAGGCTTCGCTCACCGCCAGACGCAATGACAACAGACGTTTCTGCCCGTCTGGCGCGACCCCGAGCGCGACCAGTACGGGTACGCTGATCACACGTTTCGCCATCCGCACTTTCAGGTGGAAGCCGTCCAGGTAAACGATCGCGTAGACCTCCTCGCTGAGAGCACGGTTCTGCCATTCCTCGAAGCGCTCCTTCAGCCGGCTAACCACGCGAGACACCGCGCTCTTCGATAGGTGCTCCTCACCGAGCAGTGGTTTCAGCGCTTTGCGGATCCGGCGGCTATTCGCGCCCGACAAGTAGGTCCCCAAGATCGCCTCGTCGACCTCACGAGTCCGGCGCGCGTACCGGGGCAACAGCTCGCTCCTGAACTCTGTCGTTTCTCCCGTTTCCTCGTCTCGCACGCGGGCTCGTGGCACCCGGAGCTCGCGAGTTCCCACCGACGTCGTCACGCGACGGGTTTCGGCTCCGTTGCGATATCCACGGCGGTCTTCCGCACGCTCGTAGCTACCACACCCCAGCGCTTGGTCGACTTCTTCCTCGAGCACGACCTCGATTGCCTCCAGTACCCGCTCACGCAGCCGAAGTTGGACGAACTCCCGGCACTCGCTTACAGACTCCTTCGATATGGTGGTAGGCTTCTTCATGGCGTAATCCTCCTCCTCGCCTTTACAGGCGCGGTTTCGTTTTGTGGGTCTACGCGGATTCGTGTGGGTAAGTCCTGACGGAAAAACAGTGTAACTCATTGTGTGGAAAAGGTATCGAGTACTTCATCAGGTGCTGAAAAGTGGTCCATTTTTAGGATAGGCTAACCGAGTGAAAAATTCCCAGTCGATCCGCTCGCTGTTTGCGCTGCCAGGTTTCGTGGTGTGCCGGATTGAAGGGTCTATTCGGTGACCGATGCGCCCGCGTCATCCAGCTCAAGAGGCGAAAAAAACAGCTGTGTGCTCTTACTGTGGGCAACGGTGCCGGGGGCGCTATGACAAGCAAGTGTGCCGGGTCCGCGACCTGTCGTTGGCAGGCTGGCGGATCTATCTGGAATACGAGCGTTGGCGCGTCAACTGTCCTGGGTGCGGCGGTTTGCATGTAGAACACCTGGACTGGCTGGCGAACAACTCGCGCTACACCTAGCGTTTTGCGACGCATGTGGGCAAGCTGTGCCGGACAAGGCGGTGGCCGAGATGGAACGTCTGCGCCTCCTAGTTGAAGGGGTCAACAACAAAATCCGTGTGCTGCAACGACGCGCCTACGGCTATCGCGACGAGGAATATCTCAAGCTGAAGATCGTGGCGGCATTCCTTCCGCCATTACCCAGAAATGCCGTCTTCAACCCACACGAATCCGCGTAGACCCAGTTTTGTTTAACCGGAGGTTACGCCATTCTTATTTCCACGGGAAGCGGGACGGATCCACCGACGAATAGGAAAGAAGTCACTCATGCAAAGTTCAGGAATCACAATTCCAACTGTCGATCTGGTTATCGTTGCAGTTTATCTGCTTGGCATCATGACGATTGGCATTCTTGTGGGATACAAGAAAAGGGTCAGCAGTGAAGATTTTTTTCTGGCAGGCAAATCATTGCGGTGGCCCATCATTGGGGCAGCACTGTTTACCGCCAATATCTCGACCATTCATTTGGTTGGCTTGGCTGCAGACGGATACAGAATAGGTCTGGTCGTCGGTAACTTTGAATGGATGGCTTCTTTTACGTTAATTATCCTCGGACTCGTTTTTGCCCCTTTCTATTTTCGAAGCAAGATCGGTACCTTGCCTGAATATCTTGAAAGGAGATACAGCAGTGGTTCTCGAATGATCATGGCATTCATTACATTGTTGGGTGCCCTTTTGATCCATATTGGAATAAGCCTTTACGCTGGCGCAAAGGTCATGCAGCATTTCTTCGGAATCAACATCTATGTGTCCATCATCGTTATAGCAATCATTACCGCGACTTACACTATTGTCGGCGGCCTGAAAGCAATCGTAGTTACCGACGCAATCCAGGCAGTCTTGTTGTTGGCCGGCACAGCAATCCTGACGCTAACCGCCATACTCACCCTGCCAGAGATCGGCATCCATTCCCTGTCACAATTCCAGGCAGCAATTAAAGTCGATCAACTGAGCATGATCCATGATTTCAGGAATAGCGTGACAGGTCACCTAAATGAATTCTCGTGGGTTTCGGTCTTGCTCGGCTATCCGATTTTGGGCATTTGGTATTGGTGTACCGATCAGACGATTGTGCAGAAAGTGCTTGGCGCCCGAAGTGAACGAGATGCACAGTATGGCGCCATTTTCGCGGGATTCCTCAAGACTTTGCCCGTGTTTCTAATGGTCTTTCCGGGTGTCCTAGCCTATTTGCTTTTCAAAGATCAGATCGCCGAGCCCAACGATACCTTGCTCGTGATGATGCAGAATCTGCTGCCCACTGGATTGAGAGGCTTGATGGCTGCGGCTCTCCTTGCAGCCTTGATGAGCACCATCGAGGCGGCCCTCAACAGCACGGCTTGTGTTACTGCTGAAGACATCGTCAAGCGCATAAGACCGGAAACGAAGGACCGATCGCTTGTCTTGATCGGTCGAGTAACTGCTGTTGTGGTTATCTTGTTGGCAATGGCGTGGTCAACGCAAGGAGGAAGATTTACCAGTATTTTCGTAGCAATCAACAAGATACCGATGATGTTTGCACCGGCGATTACCTGCGTCTTCGTTTGGGGAGTTTTTTGGCCACGTGGAACCAAGCAAGCTGCCTTGACCACCCTCACCTTGGGCGCCATTGCGGGGGCGGTGTATTTCCTAGTCGACTTGCCCGCTTTTGGTGACGTCCAACTCGTGACCGATCCTGAGAAAGGCTTGGGTATACCTTTCATGCAGGTTGGATGGTGGTTGTTCTGTTTCTGTAGTGTGGTTTATGTGATCGTTAGTCTTTTGACTCCAAGACCTAGCCGTGAACAGCTCGAGAATCTTTGCTGGGAACACCCATTCAGGGCCATCACTCAGAGTGAATCACAGGGCATTAACGGTCCAGCAGTCGCGGCAGCCATCTTGTTTGTGGCGGTGATTATCCTTTACACTATCTTTCGTTAGAACAATTCTCTGAAAGACAAGAGCACTAACATGAGACAGGCAATCATGGTTGAACCGGGGAAAATCGAATTCAGGGAGGTCCCCGCTCCCTCCCCGACAGCAGATCAAATTCTATTACGCATCAAGCGGATTGGTATCTGTGGCTCTGACGTTCATGTCTGGCACGGAAAACATCCGTACACCAGCTATCCTGTGGTGCAAGGACATGAATTCTCCGCGCAAGTGGAAGCTGTTGGTGCAAACGTTGTCGATATCAAGCCAGGTATGAGGGCCACCGCCAGGCCTCAGATTGTATGTGGCAAATGTCGACCCTGCATGAGAGGTGATTACAATATTTGTCGCGATCTAAAGGTTGAAGGATTTCAAGCACCCGGTGCGGCACAGGACTTGTTTGTCACCACGAAAGAAAGAATCGTACCGTTTCCGGAATCCATGAGCTATGAGGATGGTGCCTTGGTTGAGCCAACCGCGGTTGCGGTCCATGCCACGGGTCGGGCCGGCGATCTAACTGGAAAGAACGTTGCTGTATTGGGAGCAGGCACCATTGGCAATCTGATTGCCCAGGTTGCTCGAGCGCGAGGCGCAAAGAAAGTACTCATCACGGATATAAGTGATTTTCGCCTAGGCATTGCCAGGCAATGTGGAATCAGAGAAACATCCAACGCCAACAAGGAAACCTTGGCGGACGCAGCGGATCGGGTCTTTGGTGACGAAGGGTTCGATGTTGCCTTTGAAGCTGCGGGCGTTGAAGAAACCATGGCGCAGGTGATTCCTAGTATCCAGAAGGGAGGGACAGTCGTTGTCGTGGCTGTTTTTGGCGACCCGCCACGTATTGATTTAGCTACTGCAGGGGATCACGAATTGAGCCTTATCGGAACGTTGATGTATAAACACGAAGATTTTGAGAAGGCAGTCGAATTCATCGCAAACGATGGCGTGAATACCGACCCGCTGGTTACAAAGCATTTTCCCTTCGAGAATTACAATGAGTCCTACGAATTTATCGAACAGCACGGGGAGAGGGCCATGAAGGAGATGATTGATTTGTGAACCTCTTCTGGACTTGCTAGGGGCTTGGCCTGACGCCATCGAGCGTCCCGCTACGGTGATACTCCCCGACGCCCTGCACGACGACTGAGGGCGGAGATAAAATGAATTCGAAGCCTTGTATCGTGGGACTTGGTGAAATTCTCTGGGACATGCTACCGGATGGAAAACAGCTAGGTGGTGCGCCAGCGAACTTCGCTTATCATGCAAAGGCGCTGGGGGGACAAAGTTATGTGGTCAGTGCCGTGGGTGGCGATGAATTAGGCAGAGAAGTATTTGAACAGCTCAATCGAATTCATCTAAACCACGAATACATCGCGGTTGATCCGCAACATTCTACGGGAACCGCTACGGTTGAGCTCGATTCACAGGGTAGTCCCGAGTTTACGATCCATGAAAATGTGGCCTGGGATTGCATCACTTTTTCTTCAGGGCTGAAGGATCTGGCAGCGAGGACGGACGCCGTCTGTTTTGGCAGTTTGGCACAGCGGAGTGAGGTTTCAAGAAAGACACTCTTTTCATTTCTTGAGTCTGTTCCACCTGACTGTCTCTGTGTTTTTGATATCAATATAAGACAGTCGTTTTTTAGTAAGGCGATCATTTTGGAATCGCTGAAGTGTGCCGATGTCTTGAAGTTGAACGAGGATGAATTGCTCCTTGTTTCAGAACTCTTTTCCATAGCAGGATCAGAATCGGAAATCATGTCAAAGCTCTTGAATGGGTTTCAACTACAACTCGTTGCGCTAACGAAAGGTAGAGAAGGAAGCCGTTTGATTAGTCCAGAAGGAGATTCCTGCTATCCATCTCGAGTTGTCGAGGAGGTCGTCGATACTGTGGGTGCGGGGGATGCCTTTATGGCTGCTGTGGTGGTTGGGCTGTTGGAAAATCTCCACCTTGAAACCATCCACAACAATGCGACGAATGCGGCCGCGCAGCTATGTATGCAAAAAGGAGCGATACCGGCGTTGTCAAGAGACGTGGTTGGAGGGAATTATGTCGAAAGAGAAAAGAAATGAAGCCTTCAAGTACTTTCAGCCCACTGAAATCATTCATGGTCCTGGCTGCCTGAAGGAAATTGTAGACTTGACCCGGCTATATGGGAAGCGGTGTCTTCTCGTGACGACGTCCTCAAGTCGTGGCTTACAACCACGCTACGCAGGTGTCAAGAAACTGCTGGCTGACGCGGGTATCAAGGTCGCTCATTTCGATCAGATTCAACCGAATCCAACGACTGACAACATTACCGCGGGCGCGGCGATGGCACGACAACACGACGCTGATGTTGTCATTGGTATGGGTGGTGGTTCGAGTATGGACAGCGCGAAAGCCATTGCCGTTGAGGCCACACACGAGGGAACGTCGTGGGATTATCTATATTATAGAGATACACAGCCAACCGAGAAAACATTGCCCGTTGTGGCCATCAGTACGACCTCGGGTACAGCGTCTCAAGTCACACAAGTGGCCGTTGTTACGAACACAAAAGAGCGGGACAAATCTGCGATCTATCATCCCATTATTTTCCCGAAAGCGTGCCTCGTGGACCCGGAGCTGATGTTGACCGTTCCTGCACATATCACAGCCGCCACGGGGTTTGATGCTTTTTGTCATTCTTTCGAAAGTATGCTGCATCCCAACGCTTCCCCGTATACGGATATGCTTGCTCTAAAGGCAATTGAATTGATCGCCGAAACCCTACCCAATCTAGTGAACGATCTCTCCAACCTGGACGGTCGCGCCAAAATGGCCTTCGCAGACACTTTGGCTGGGCTTTGCATCGCCAATGCGGGCGTCACATTACCTCATGGTGTGGGTATGGCTATCAGCGGCATGTGTCCCCATGTGGCCCATGGTGAAGCCTTAGCGATCATGTATCCAGCATGCTCGCGATTTACCTACGAATCCGCGGTTCCACAATTCGCGGCGGTAGGGCGTATTCTCAATCCTGAATTGGAAAAAGCATCGGATGAGGAAGCTGCTCACAGGTCTTGTGAGGCGATAGATACCCTCATCGATAGAGTTGGTATGAGAATGACACTCGAGGATGTCAACATGCCTGAAGAGCAAATTCCAGCTCTGGCTAAACAGAGTATGGTTTTACCTGATTACAAGGGAAATCCGCGTGTGGCAACTGAAGAGGAAATGCTGGCCCTGATCAAGCGGGCATATTATGGAATTTGACTGGACGAAATAACCTGGTCGGGGTCGTTGCAGAAAAGGGATCCGTCCCGCTTCCCGTGGAAATAAGAATGGCGTAACCTCCGGTTAAACAAAACGAAACCGCGCCTGGAAAGGCGAGGAGGAGGATCACGCCATGAAGAAGCCTACCACCATATCGAAGGAGTCTGTAAGCGAGTGCCGGGAGTTCGTCCAACTTCGGCTGCGTAAGCGGGTACTGGAGGCAATCGAGGTCGTGCTCGAGGAAGAAGTCGACCAAGCGCTGGGGTGTGGTAGCTACGAGCGTGCGGAAGACCGCCGTGGATATCGCAACGGAGCCGAAACCCGTCGCGTGAAGATCTGTCCCGATTCCCGTGGAAATAAGAATGGCGTAACCTCCGGTTAAGAAAAACCACGCCTGTAAAGGCGAGGAGGAGGATTACGCCATGAAGAAGCCTACCACCATATCGAAGGAGTCTGTAAGCGAGTACCGGGAGTTCGTCCAACTTCGGCTGCGTGAGCGGGTACTGGAGGCAATCGAGGTCGTGCTCGAGGAAGAAGTCGACCAAGCGCTGGGGTGTGGTAGCTACGAGCGTGCGGAAGACCGCCGTGGATATCGCAACGGAGCCGAAACCCGTCGCGTGACGACGTCGGTGGGAACTCGCGAGCTCCGGGTGCCACGAGCCCGCGTGCGAGACGAGGAAACGGGAGAAACGACAGAGTTCAGGAGCGAGCTGTTGCCCCGGTACGCGCGCCGGACTCGTGAGGTCGACGAGGCGATCTTGGGGACCTACTTGTCGGGCGCGAATAGCCGCCGGATCCGCAAAGCGCTGAAACCACTGCTCGGTGAGGAGCACCTAATCGAAGAGCGCGGTGTCTCGCGTGGTTAGCCGGCTGAAGGAGCGCTTCGAGGAATGGCAGAACCGTGCTCTCAGCGAGGAGGTCTACGCGATCGTTTACCTGGACGGCTTCCACCTGAAAGTGCGGATGGCGAAACGTGTGATCAGCGTACCCGTACTGGTCGCGCTCGGGGTCGCGCCAGACGGGCAGAAACGTCTGTTGTCATTGCGTCTGGCGGTGAGCGAAGCCTCGACGCATTGGGGCTCCGTGCTGGAGGGACTCCAGGCTCGAGGACTCCGGGCTCCCAAGCTAGTGATCAGCGACGGCCACAAGGGGCTGACGAAAGCGCTGGAGAAGTGGCCGGGGTGCCGGTTGCAGCGATGTACCGAGCACAAGCGCGCCAACTTGCTCCAACATTGCCCGGCGCACGCACGCCGTGAGCTCCGGCGTGACTACAACCGGATCGTCTACGCCAAGAACGGGATCGATGCTCGCAAAGCCTATGACGAGCTCGTCGCCAAGTGGACGCCTCTCGCGCCGGCCGTCGTCCGAAGCCTAGAGGAGGCCGGTAATCAGCTGCTGACCTTCTATGAATTCCCTCGTGCCATGTGGAAATCGATTCGAACGACCAATGCTCTGGAGAATCTCAACCGCGAGTTTCGACGCCGGACGAAAACCCAAGCGTCGTTCTCCAGCGAGGAGTCCGCGGTCGCTTTGCTGTTTGGGCTTATCGCCTCTGGCCAGATTCAACTACGACGCATCGACGGCTACCAACGTCTGAGCGAGGTTCTCGAACACGCGGAGGTTGCCGCCTGATCTGATACCCTGATGACGGAGTGGAGGGCGCCGTTCTTTTTCCACGGACCTCGGGACACATCCCAGAAAAGGGGCAGAGCAGAAATGTTGAGAAAGTCGATTGTATTTGCAGCGATATTGACTGTAGGGATAGTGACAACAGGTTTGCTTACCAGCTGTAAAAATGATCCCGTGACCGAGGAATCCTATGAGGAATCCTATGAACCTACCTGGAGATCTCTAAAACGCTATCCAATCCCGCAGTGGATAAAAGACGGCAAGTTTGGAATTTATACGCATTGGGGAATCTATTCGGTACCTGCCCTGGGTCCCAATGGGACCGGCTATGGCCCTGCTATGTATGACGGTGATTCCGAACAGCACAAACACCACGTAGAAACCTACGGTCCTCCTTCGGAATTCGGATACAAGGACTTCATACCGATGTTCAAGGCGGAGAAGTTCGATGCGGACGAATGGGCAGAGCTCTTTGAAAAGTCAGGCGCCAAATTCGCCGGTCCTGTCGTAGAGCACCACGATGGCTTCGCAATGTGGGATACCAAGTACTCGGAATGGAATGCTGCAAAGATGGGACCGAAAAGAGATATCGTCGCGGAGCTAGAAAAAGCCATCAAGAAGCGCGACATGAAGTTTGTGACGACATTCCACCATGCCACGAACTGGACTTACTTTCCGGTCTGGGACGAGAGCTGCGACTGTTCCGATCCACGGTATTCAGGACTATACGGTCCGATTCACGAGAGAGGAGAAAAGCCCAGCAAGGAGTACCTGGATGAATGGCACGGAAAAATAATAGAAGTTATAGATAAATATGATCCGGACCTCGTATGGTTTGATGGTGGTCTGGCTGGAATAAGGGACGATTATATAAAGAATTTCTTGGCCTATTTCTATAACAAATCCGTTGAGAGCGGCAAGGAGGTTGTCGCATCCTACAAGACTCATGATTTTCCTCCTGGCGTTGGTCTCCAGGACATAGGTGGAATGATGCCTGAGTTGACACATCATATGTGGATGACGGATACCTCTGTGGATGACCCAGCCGCATGGTCCTACACTACGAACGCGGGCTTCAAATCGGTAAATACGCTAGTGGATAATCTGGTGGATAGAGTCAGCAAGAATGGATTTCTTTTACTCAACATTGGTCCCAAACCTGATGGAACATTCCCTGAAGAGGCCAAAGAACGTCTGCTGGGGATAGGCGAGTGGCTGAAGGTAAACGGGGAAGCGATCTACGGTACCACCGCCTGGATAAAATATGGAGAAGGTCCTGCGCATGAGCCTCTGCCCAGAGGCTTATGGGTAGGGGACTACAGCGAATTTCAGAAGACGCGAAAGAAAGTCCAACTTACAGCTCAGGACATCAGATTTACCGTCAAGGACAACGTCATATACGCGATTTCTCTTGATTGGCCAACCGATGAGGTGACAATCAAATACCTAGCTGGCGAAGACGAGTTCGTTGGATTGTATGAATCAGAGATCAAATCCGTAACGATGCTTGGTGTTGATGGAGAGCTCGAATGGAAAATGACCGAAGACGGCCTCACAATCAAACCTCCGGACGAAAAACCTTGCGAGCATGCTTTCACCTTCAAGATTGAACGCAAGCTTTGAGCAATTAGGCTACTTTGATTACGGCACAACCTTGAGCCGGGAGGCGCCATCCAGCATACCGGTAGCTTCCCTTCCGACCCCACACGCGCGCGTGGGATAAACTACCGCACCTATGAAACGACAGAGAAGAGAGGTCGTTTTCACGGGCGCTGGCGTCTGCTGCCACATGGGTGACGACCTCGGCCGGATCGCGGCTGATCTCCGCGACGGGAGAAACACGCCGTTCCAGACCTATGACGACGCCGTGCGTTTCGGGGCTCGCTGCCAGCTCATAGGCCTCTACCCGAACGAGCTCGATTGGACCTCTCTTGGCGCGACCAAACAGCAGCGCCGCTTCATGGGCCGTGCCTCCTTGATGGCGCTCCAGGCCGCACGTACGGCGCTCGCCGAGTCGGGAATCGATCCTGGAGCTATCGCCGTCATCGTCGGGAGCGGCACCGGTGACGTGGAAAGCCACCAGGAAATAGAAAACAAGCTCCGCGAAACCGGAAAGATGCGAAGGGTCGCTCCGACGAGCATTCCCAAGCTGATGGCTTCCACGGTCTCCGCCAACCTCGTCAACGTCCTGAGAGCGCATGGGCCGTCGTTCACTGCCAGCGCCGCCTGCTCTGGCGGCACTTACAACATCGTTCTCGCCGCGGGTTTCATTGAGAACGGCATCGTCGACGCGGCCATCGCGGGCGGCGTCGAGGTCGCCGACCCCCACTTTTTCGCGGGCTTCGACTCGATGCGGGCTTACAACAGTCAGGACAACGAGAGACCCGAACGCGCGTCTAGACCCTATGCCAGCGACCGGGCAGGTTTCATCTTTTCCGAGGGGGCGGGTATCGTCGTCGTTGAAGAGCGTGAGTCAGCCGAGCGACGCGGCGCGCCCATTCTCGGTATCCTTCGAGGCTATGGCATGACATCCGATGGAATCGGCGAGATGGTCGTACCGAACTCCGAAGGAGCGCAGCAGGCCATGACGAACGCTCTCGCGGACGCCGGCGTCTCACCGGACGCGATCGACTACGTCAATACTCATGGCACATCCACACCGCTCGGAGATCTCTCGGAAGTGAGGGCGATGAGACGTATCTTCGGAGAGCGAAAGCTCCTCTACTCGTCCACGAAGGGCTATACGGGGCACCCCGTCTCCGCTGCGGGCGCGATCGAGGCAATCTTCACGATGACGATGCTGAGGGAAGGATGGATTGCGCCCGCCGTCCACGCCGAACCTCTCGATCCCGAGCTCGAGGACTACCCACCGGTCATGGCGCCGATGGACATCGAGCTCGAGCTCGCCCTCTCGAATTCGTTCGGTTTCGGCGGTACCAACGCTTGCCTCGTTCTGGGAGCGCCTCATGCCAAATAGCCTAGCGCCGAGCTCCGAGGTAACCCTCGAGTGGGCCGGCGGCGAGTCGTTCCGCGCAACCAGCTCATCAGGAGTCGAGATCGTTCTGGACGGAGAGTCGAATCAAGGGTTCTCTCCGATGCAGGCCCTGGCTACGTCCCTCGGCGCGTGTATGGGGATCGACATCGTCCTCATTCTCTCGAAGATGCGCGTCGATCTGGAGGGGCTTCGCGTTGCCCTCGAGGGGGAACGGCGAGAAGAACCGCCCCGCCATTTCGAACGATTCGAGTGGTCTTCGAGATCACGGGCGACGTGTCCGTGAAGAAGGCGGAGCGGGCCGTCAAGCTCTCGCGCGAGAAGTACTGCAGCGTGATGCACACGCTCAGACCAGACGTCGAGATCGAGACCTCCGTCGAGATCCTCGATCGCTGAGCTCAATTCACGGGCGTCTTTGCGACCGAATGCTTGGGGGCAGAAGACTTGGCCGGGGCCGCCTTCGAGGAGCCCGACGCCCTCTCTTTTTGAATGCCTTTGTAGATGCGACTCGCCAGGGCCCGCTCCTCGCGTAGCTCCCGTGTCGCCGCTTCCGCCCGCTGCAGGGCAAAGTCGAGACGCGCCACTTTCTCGGCGACATGGTCCACGACAGTTCGCTGCTCCTTGAGATTCTCCAAATTGGCCTCGATGTCCTCGAGCACGGTGGTCACGCGATCCATCTTGGTCTGAGCCGTGTCGATGGTCTCGCGTTGCTTCTCGAGACCGTCGTACTTGTTCCCCAGGACCGACGCCTCCCGCAGCAAGAGCTCGAGCTTCTGCTTCGTGTCCACGATCTCCTGTCGTGCCTCGAGGACCTTCATCGCGTCGTTGCGCGTCTTCTCCGTGGACTCGAAGAGGTTCCCCACCTGGAGCCGAACGTGGTCCACTGCTTCCTGCCTCTTTTCGACATCGTCGATCTTCCTATCGACGCCCTGCATGAGGTCTTCAAGAGCTTGGAGACGCTCTTCGTAGCGTTCGATCTTCGTTTCCGAGGCGTTGAGCTTGGCCTGCTTGTCCTTGAGCTGAGCCGTCAGCGTCTTGATCTGCTCGATCTGCTGGCCCGTCACTGCGGCGCTCTCTCGGATCGCCTTCTGGTCCTCGCCGATTCGGTGTACCTCTTGGAGCCACTCGCGCCGTCCCGAATCGAGCTTTTCCATTTCTTGATCCAGAACGCTGGTGCGCGAACCGTTCTGTTCGATCGCCGCCGTCAAGCCGTCGAGCTTGGCGGCGAGCTCTTCCGCTCGTGCCTCGCGGTCCTGAATTACTTTCTCCAGGAGCTCGAAGCTCACTAGCTTCTCCTGAAGTGACTCGAGCTGACTCTTCAGAGCAACCGATCGCCCCTCCATCTCGCCGAGAGACTTGTCTTCCTTCAGGGAATTGATGAGGTTCGAGAGGTCTCGAACCTGGGATGAGAGCCCCTTGTGCGACGTTCTCATCGCGTCGAGCTCTGCCTTGCGACTCAACTGTCCATCGATGCGGTCGTCCTCCTCCCTGCTAAGCTCCGTCAAACGGTCCAAGCGCGCTTCGACTCCCTCGACGAACTCGAGCCTCGGCCCGAGCCCCTTCATACGCTCGTCGAGCTTCTCGGTGGTGTGGTCCATTCCCGCGAGGCGGTTCTGGACTTGGTCGAGAACTTCGAAGCGAGGTGTGATCTCGCGAATCGTCGCCTCGGCTTCGACGCTCGTCCGGCGAAATTCCTTGAGAAGCTCGTCGGCCCGCTGAACATCGTCACGGCTGCGCTTGAGGTTCTCCAGACCACTTTCGATCTCGGCTCGAGCCTCTCCGAACTCCACGATTTGGCGACGAGTCTCGGCGATCATGTCCTGGCTGGCCGCGATTGCTTCCGCGTGCGCGGATACCTGGTTCGCGGCGCCCTGCATCCCGTCGAGCCGCGCCTCGAAGCTTCGCAGGCCCTCGACTTTGGCCTCGATCCCCTGGAGCTGACTCTGCTGGTTAGCGAGTTTCCTCTGGAGCTCATCGGCGCGCTGGATACCTTGACTGGTCGCTTCGTCCTTCGTCGCGAGCGTCTTCATGTGTTCTTCGAGCTTTCCGATGCTCGCGTAGACTATTATCTCCTCTTTGAGCTTGGCGCCTTCATCTCCGAACTCGCTCTTCTGCTGCTCGGCCGCGGCGAGATCCATCGCGAATCGCTGCTGGAGCTCCTGAAAGCGGGCGACGTTGCCTTCGATCTCCTTGTTCCATTGGCTTTCGTCATTCAGCTTCGTGATCTTGCGATCCATATCCCAGACGAGCTCGTTGACCTGTCCCGCCTGCGCCGAGGCGCGATCGACGATGTCCTTCGTCGCCCCCAGCGACTTCAGTTTCTGGGCAACGTGCTGCGCGAGAGCATTGAGCTGACGCAGCTGGTCTTGAGTCTGTTTGGAAAGCGCTTGAGAACTGCTCAGGCTCTTGACGACTTCCTCGACCCGCCACGTCGTCTCCTCCGCGCGATCGAGCTCGCTCTTCACGAAGCGCGTCTTGTCGTCGATGTTGCTGGACTCCCGGCGGACCGCGGTTACCGTATCCTGAAGTCTCTCGTGATCGTCGCGGATGAGACTGAATTGGCTCTCGAGATGGTCCAGGCTTTCCTTCGCTCGGTGCATATCACCATCCATCGCCTGCATTTCCTTGGCCTGGGTCTTGAAGTTCGCGAGCTTCACCTCGGCTTCCGCGCTCGAGGAGATGAGCTTCTCGACGGTGGCTCGGGCCTCGCTCAGCTTTCCGTTGCGGGCTTCGACTTGCCGAATCCGGGCGTCGGCGGAGCCCACGAGCTCGTTCAAGGTCTGGATTCGACCCTCGAGCTCCGCGGCCGCTTCGGCCATTTCCCGCGCCGCAGCCACACGCTCCTCGAAAGCCTGCAAGCTTCCATCCGCCGAGGTGAGACGCTGTTCGACGCCTTGCATGGACTCTCGGATGGCCGCTTCCTTTTGAAGCCCGCGCTGCGCTTCATCGATTAGTCCGGCTAGACGAGTGCTCTCCTCGTGGGCCAAGTCCGCGATTCGCCGGAGCTCCTCCGCCGTGGGCTTCGGATCCGTATCGCGCCGATTCAAAAGCTTGTCGATGATCGTGGACATCTCTCGTTCCTCCGGATAGTGAAGTGGCTCGCGGGTCTCGATCGAGACCAAATTTCGATAAATGGATCGCAACAGCCGTGCCATCCGGGCGGGCGGAGGGAAAAAAGATAAGCTGCTGACCGCTCTCTACTTGTAGCTCGATGGCAAGCTCCAAGCGCGTCAGAAGTGCGGGCGAAGTCCTACGCCCCGTGGGAAGTTGACCCCGTCACCCCTTTTTCGGGAGGGATCGCGCGAAATCGACCCTCATGTCGACCCAATTCTTCAGCGAGGTCGCGGTCCGAGACCCTGTGGGCGACACGTAGACGAAACCCTGCACGGCGCGACCGGTGAAATCCATAGGGCGGGCGCTCGGCTTCGAAAGAGCCTTTTCGTATTGGTCAGGCCCCACCCGCACAACGAGGTTCTCGCGAGCCACGCCACAACACATATTGCCGTTCAAAAGAAACGACAACCCACCGAACATCTTCTTTTCTGTCACACCGCGTCGACCTGCGAGAGCGTCTCGGACCCGACCGGCGAGCTTCTCGTCGTATGGCATCGCTACTCCGACAAACGTGGCTGGATGGTCTCGACGTTGTCCTGCTGCATCCACCCCGTGAGCCCGTTCGCAAGGCTGACCTGGTACCAACCTTCGCGCTCGCTGAGCACGCGAACCTTCAAGCCTTCATGGATCTCGGCGAGGCGCGGATTCGCCTCCCCGGGGCCGCTCCGAACGTAGGCGTTCTCGGTGAGGACGATCGCTTCGACGGTCTTCGATGCAGTCACGAGTTTCGTCGCGAGCGCGAGCCCGGAGAGCACGGAGATCGAACCGAAAACCAGGACCGAGGCGAGGACAAAGCTCCTGAGATCGGACCAACGGTCCGCGACAAGCAGCGTCACGGTGATACCGGCGAGAAGAAACGAAACGGTCAAGATACGAGCCGCGACTCCCGGCCTGAGGCGACGGTAGAGATCGACCGCCCATCGGATGAGCAGAGGCAGTGGCGGCGGCTCGACGGCGTCGGCGATGAGCTCGTTGGCGAAGGTGAGGTTCGCACGGGTGTCCGCGTCACCCGGCATCAGCGCGAGCGCTCTCTCGTAGTTGAGAACGGCGAGACCCAAACGACCCGCTTTGAAGTAGGCGTTCGCCAAATTGTAGTAGAGCGCTCCGTCCTCGAAACCCTGCGCGCGCATCGCCTCGTAGGCTTCCGCCGCTTCCTCGTAACGCTCGTTCTGGTAGAGGACTTCCGCCCCCTCGAAAGCTTCCTTCGGAGAGGCGAAAGCACCCTGCAGGACGAGAGCCGAGACGAAGAGCGTGCATCCCATCATGCAAAGTGCCGATCCACAGAGACGATGAGATTCTCGCTTCGCGCCAGAACGGATTCCATTTCTTCACGAGTACGCTCGCCGGGCGTGAACCGCGCTTCTTCGCACCGATCGAGCACGGAGAAGAATTCCTTGCGCAGCTCCTCGGGGACGTTTCTCTCCTCGAGAGCCGCGTCGATCGTCGATGACGTCAGCCCGGATGCGCTGACCGAAGTCTTGTCCCCCACGTAACGGTAGAGTGCCGCGGCGACTTCTTCGTAACACGTCTTCGAGGAGTCTCTGGCGAGCTTGGCCGCCCGTCCGAGACGCTCTCGCGCCATCCGATGCGCGCGACGACTGCGAAAGAAATCCGAGTGAGTGCGCTCCTTTTGCTTGCGCCTCCGGTAGGCAACGAATCCAAAGTTCCACAGCACCGGCGCGAGGAGACTTAAATAGAACAGGGTACTTTCGTAGAAAGGGCTCGCCCAAACACCCAGGGTCTCGGGCGGCGGTTTTAGGTAGCGAATATCCTGACGCAGCAGCGTGACGTCGCTCCTGCCGGCGGAGAGCAAGACATCCCCGCCCGCGCTCGCGACGGCTCCCATCACGCGAAGCTTCAGAGGGCCCGTGGAGGCCGTCACGTAGTCTCCCCTCTCCGGATCGAAGAAGGCAAACCTCCACGGCCCGAGCTCTTTGACCCCTCCCGACTCCGGCACAAGAACGTACTCCCACGTCTTCTCGCCACCGAGACCAGAGCTCGTCGCGCGATAGCTTTCTGAGGCCTTCGGGGCAAAGGTGCGAAAGCCCTCGACATCCGGCAAGTCCGGGGCCTCGACCGTTCTCAGGTTCCCCTTCCCTCGGATCGCGAGCGTGAGCGTGACTGGCCCGCCCGCCTCGACCTCCTCCTGGTTGAGTTTCGCCTCGAGCTCGTACTCACCTACCGCGCCAGAGAAGTCTCGCCCACGGCCTGTCGTGGGAAGCGGCTTTACCTCGAGCTCCATTGGTTGGGTGCGAACCCGAACCGGGCGTGAGGCACGGGCGAAGAACGAGTCGAAGGGATCGTTCGAGCTCACTCGAAACGCCATCGTGAAGGTCACGGGTGGGATCGCGAGCGTGCCCGTTTTGGTGGGAAAGACGACGCGTTGTTTGATCGGCGCGGTGAGATAAGGTTTGCCACCGATGGTCTTCCTCTCGAGGGAGGTATCGGCACCGATATCGACTTCCTCTACCCAGAAGCCGGTGAGCGGAGGGTCGTCTTCGACCTCGGGTCCGAGGGGAACGAAACGGCTGTAGAGCCGGTAGGTAACGACGACTTGCTCACCTTGAAAGACGGACGATTGCGAGACCTCCGCGCGCACGTATACGTCGCCCTCGCGAAGTTGGGGGGCCTGCTGGCGAGGTTGAGGGAAGGGGCTCCGCGATCGGGCGCGACTCTGGGGTGCGATCGAGCCGGCAACTACTTCCACGGTGATGGGAACGCTACGATAGGTCTCGCCGTTCGCCGTCACCGTCACGGCGCCGATGGTGAACGTTCCCTCCCCTTGTGCGAGAAGCTGGTAGATGAACGATCGGGTCGAGGACATGCGGCCGTTGATGATCTGGACTTGACTCGAGGTCGAGCGCCCCGCGACGCGGAAGCCCTCGATGCCGGGAAGCTCGGGTTCGCTCGCGCGCCCTCCATCGGCCCCGGAGATGCTGACCGTAAGCTGAAGGACGTCTTGAACGCCGATGCGGGTCGCGTTCACGCTCGCGTCGAGCTCGACCTGGGCCAAGGCACTCGCCGCCCAGAAGAGGACGCTCAACGACGCCGCCAACCGTTGCATCACCAGTACTTCCCTTTGGCGCGGGCCTTCGACTTTTGTTGTTCTTGCTGCGCGAGCTGCTGGGCCTGCTCCATTTGGGCCAGCGCCTGGAGGATCTGCTCGGCCTCCTCCTGACTCATCTCCATGGGCTCGGGCGCGGCATCCTGTGAGCCGGCATTGGCCTCTTGGGGCGAGGAGTCGGTCGAGCGATCCTGCTCGCTCTCCGATTCACTCTCGTCTTGCTTGCTTTCGCCGCTCCTATCGTCTTCGTCGGACTCGTCCTCTTCAGAATCTCCTCCGCCGCCTTCCGACTGATCCTGCTGCTGCTGTTGGAGCTTTTGTAGAGCGAGCTCGAGGTTCTGTCGCGCCTCGACGTCACCTGGATCGATCCTCAGCGAGCTGCTGTAGGCCTCGACCGCTTCTTCCCACGTCTCTCCTTTGTAGTGGACGTTACCGCTGTTGAAGTTGGCTCGCTTCGCAAGCTCCGCGTCGGCCTCCGCCGTCGTTTTGTACTCCTCGAGTGACTTCTCGAAGTCTTCTTTGCGGTACTGGACGTTTCCGATGTTGTAGTGAAGCTCGGGAGCGTCGGGATGTTCCACCTGTGCCTGGGTGTAGCTCGTCAAAGCGTCGTCCAGCTCACCGTCCTCGTACTGCTCGTTACCCCGACGCGTGTCACCATCTTCGGCAGTGCCGAGAAGCTGAGCGACGAGCAAGACGCTCCACCACGCTCTCATGTCGCCTCCTTCACCGGTCGTTGTCGCGAGATCAAAGTCTCCGCGATCAGCAACGCCACGGCCAGTACCAGGGGCCAGTAGAACCGCTCCTGATAGCGGGAATAGAGCTGAGACTCGAGCTCGGTGCCTTCCATACCCATCACGAGCTCCGTGAGCTGATCGATCTCCTCGTCGCGATCGGAGATTCTGAAGTACTTGCCGCCGGTCGTCAGCGCCAGCCGCGAAAGCGCGTCCTCGTCGAGCCGGCTCAGAACCGGCTGGCCCGACTCGTCCCGAACGTAGTCCGCGACCTCACCCTCGTCGTTGCGCACAGGAATCGGCTCTCCTCCAGGAGTGCCCACGCCGACGCTGTGAATGACGATGCCCTGTTCCCGGGCGGTCTCCGCAATGCCCCCCACGTCGCCGGAGCTTTGCTCGCCATCGGTTAGTAGCACGACGACGCGGTACTTGGAGTCGCGCGCGACGAATCCCTTGCGAGCCGCTTCGACCGCCTGAACGATGTTGGTGCCTGGCTCCGGGACAATGCCCGTCGTCACCGTGTCGAGAAAGATCCGTACCGCGCCATAGTCGAGGGTCAGCGGACACTGCACGAAGGCGCTGCCCGAGAACACGACGAGGCCAATGCGGTTTCCCTGGAGACGCTCCATGAGCTCCGAGGCAATATAGCGTGCCCGCTCCATTCTCGACGGAGCGACGTCCGGCGCGTCCATGCTGAACGACGTGTCGAGAACGAGAAAGACGTCGACGCCGTGGGCGACGACCTCTTCCTCTCCCCTGCCCCACTGTGGCCGTGCCAGGGCGAGGGCGAGAAAGAACAGGCAGGCGAGGAGCAGGCCGAGCTTCACACGCTCGCGGGTCACGCTTCGCCGCAGCGTCAGCCTTTGAACGAGGGACGGGTCTCCCAGAACGCCAGCTCGTCGCATGTGTCGTCCCGTCGCCCAGCGGAAGAACAGGACGAGCACCGGGATCAGGAGCAGCAGGTAGAAGGCGTCGGGCGAGCCGAACTGCATCAGGGGAACCTTGCCAGACGCGTCCGCGAGACGAGAGCTTCCATCAACAAGAAGCCGAGACCGGCAACCATGAAATAGGGTGCGAGCTCCGCGTATCGGACGTACTGAATCTGCTCGATCTCGGTACGCTCAAGTGTATCGATCTCCTCGTAGACGGCCTTCAGGGACTCCGCGTCCCGCGCGCGGAAGAAACGCCCTCCCGTAATCTCCGCGATCTTCTCGAGCGTCTCCTCGTCGATGGGCACCTCAACGTTCTGATAAACGGTACCGTAGAGTGGGTCTCGAAACGGATAGGGAACGAGACCGCCCTTGCCGACACCGACGGTATAGACCTTGACTCCGAAGGTTTTCGCGAGTTGGGCCGCTGTAACGGGATCGATCTCGCCGTGAGTGCTCTCGCCGTCCGTCAGGAGGATCATGAGCCGCGACTCGGCGTCGGAGTCCTTCAATCGGTTGACGGCGGAGGCGACGGCGTTGCCGATGGCGGTGCCGTCCGGAACACTTCCGATTTGCACGTCCTCGAGATGGGTCAGCAGGATGTCGTGGTCCAGCGTGAGCGGCGTCTTGGTGAGCGCGTGCCGTGCGAAGACCACCATGCCGAGTCGATCGTTGTCCCGACGCGAGATAAAGTCGGCGACGACTTCCTTCGCGACGGCAAGCCGGTTGTTGGGCTTGAAGTCCTCCGCGAGCATGCTTCCGGAGACGTCGATCACGAGCATGATGTCGACACCCTCGGCGCGGATCTCTTCGCCCGCAGCGCCCATTTGCGGTCGTGCCAGACCGAAAAGCAGGAGACCGAGCGCTATCATCCGAAGGGCGAAGGGCACGAAAGAAAGCCTCGCCCAGAAGGATCGGTCGAGCTTCGCGAGCGACGAGACGTCAGAAAAACGCAGCACCGGCTCGCGGGCTCTCCACCTTAGGCGGAGGTAGACGAGCAGCGGTACGATGAGAAGCCAAAAGCGAACCACGGATAGGCGAGGCGCGTCATGCCGTCGCTCCCAGCTCCGGCCGGGGCCGGGTTCGGCCGAGAAACGCCCTTGCGTCCCGGAACGAAGCCTCGGCTTCGTCGCTAGCGGGGCTCGACTTCGCGAACTTCACGAGGTCCGACGCCTCGAGAATCGGGCGAAGCGACGCCTCCGGAGATACCGCGATCCGCTTGGCCTGTAAGTCGAAAAGGACCTCGCCCGTCGTCCTCTCTCGATAGGGGATCTCGAACCGCCGGCCGGTATAGCGCTTCATGATGTCCGAAAGCTCGCCGTAGAAAGCGGCGAGCTCGCCCTTCGCGGGCAAGTCTTTCTCCGCGAGCCGTTTGAGCGCCGCCTCCGCCTCCAGATCCGCCCGGGGCAAAGGCGGCTCGAAGGCGACGTTCGCCTCCTCTGGCTCCCGGCGGAACTTTCTATAAATAAGGTAGGCTGCGAGCGTGGCGAGAAGGGCCGCGAGAAGCCAGAGAAAAAGCCGAAGGTCTCGCGGCAGCTCGAGGGTAACCGGATCCTTGATGTCGTGGATATCCGTCACGTCCGGCGTCAACGAAGTCACGAGTTTCACCGCAATGGGCGCCGTCTCGAGCTCGGCGAGCTCCTCACCTTCGTCTCGGTAACGGAGGCTGAGCGCGGGGACCTCGAGGTCTTCGGGAAGACGGTAGGCAGCGAGCCGAAAGACGATGCGGCTCTCGACGAGAGAGACCTCCTCCTCTTTCTGCGCGATCACCTCGAACGGCTCGAAGTCCGCGGCAGAGGGCGGCACGAAGTCCCCGCCGACGGGGTGAGTGACGGTGAGCGTCAGCGTGAGGTCCTCACCTACTTGAACCTCGTTCTTGTCGACCGTCGCGGTCGCGGACCACTCGATGGGGCCGTCGGGTATGGCGGGCAGGGGCTCCTCGCGGCAGGCGGCGAAGAGAGTGAGGAGGAGAAGGACAAGACCCTCACCCGGCCTCGCTCTGCGAGGCCACCATTCTGCCTTCATCCTCCCAGAGGGAGAGGGAATGTGTGCTCTCATCGTCTGAGGCGCCTCGCTCTGGCCTGGAAGAAGCGCATGAGCGGCCGATCGTAGGGCACGTCAGTGCGGACGTCGATGATGTCGACCCCCATGCTTGTCAGCTCGTCCCGCTGTCTCTTTCCCCGTGCCTCGACGCTACGACGGTAGTGGTCCATCGCCCTGCGGTCGGAGGTGTCGAGCAAGAGTTTTCGCCCCGTCTCCGCGTCCTCGAGCTCGACGAGCCCTATCGGGGGGATGTCGTGCTCGCGCGGATCGGATATGAAGATCGAGATCAAATCATGCTTCTTCGCCGCCACCCGAAGGGGCTTCTCGAAGCCTGTATCGAGAAAGTCTGACAAGATGAAGACCACCGCCCGTTTCCGAGTAATGCGATTCAAGTACTCGCAGGCCCGGGACAGGTTGGTGCGTTGGCCCTTCGGCTCGAAGTAGAGGAGGTCCCGGATGACGCGGAGGACGTGCGCACGACCCTTGCGTGCGGGAATGTACATCTCGACGTCGTCGGTGAAGACGAGCGCCCCAACGCGGTCGTTGTTCTTGATGGCACTGAAGGCGAGAAGCGCGCCCATCTCCGCAGCGACCTCGCGCTTGAACCGGCTCTTCGTCCCGAAATCGGCCGAGCCGCTCGCATCGAGAACGAGAAAAACCGTGAGCTCACGCTCCTCGGTGAACTTCTTGACGTGGAGCTGGCCGCTGCGCGACGTGACGTTCCAGTCGATGGTTCGAATGTCGTCCCCCACTTGATACTCGCGTACATCGGCAAACTCCATCCCTCGGCCCTTGAAGATGGAGTGGTACTCCCCCGCCAGGGCGTCGGTGATCATGCGGCGCGTCTGGATTTCGATGCGCCTGACTTTTTCGAGGACCTCGCGCGGAAGCATCTGGAGTCGTACTGAGCTAAGGAACCTCCACCGTATCGAAGATGCGCCTCAGAATTTCCTCCGGTTTGACGTTTTCCGCCTCCGCCTCGTAGCTGAGAATGACGCGGTGGCGAAGCACGTCCGGACCGACGGACTTCACATCTTCCGGTGTGACGTATCCACGGCAACGAATGAACGCGTGAGCGCGCGCGGCCTGTGCCAGGAACAAAGTCGCCCGCGGCGACGCGCCGAACTCAATGAGCGGGCCGATGTCAAGGTTGTGCTCTTCGGGATTCCGAGTCGCGAAAACGATCGACAGGATGTACTCCTTGATGCGATCGTCCATATAGACCTCTTCGACGACTTTGCGCGCCTTCAGAATGTCCTCGGCCTCCACAACTCGCGAGGTTCGGGGCTGCTCTTCCTTGGACATCCGGTCGAGAATCTGCCGCTCCTCGGCTCGACTCGGATAGTCCAGCTTGAGCTTCAGCATGAAGCGGTCGACCTGCGCCTCGGGGAGCGGGTAGGTACCCTCCTGCTCGATGGGATTCTGGGTCGCGAGGACGAGAAAGGGCTCTTTGAGAGGATAGGTGGTATCACCGATCGTGACCTGCCGCTCCTGCATCGCCTCGAGGAGAGCGCTCTGAACTTTCGCGGGCGCGCGGTTGATCTCGTCCGCGAGCAGGAAGTTCGTGAAGATTGGACCTTTCTTCGGGACGAAGGTTCCCTCCTTCTGGTTATAGATGAGCGTCCCCACCAAATCCGCGGGCAGGAGGTCGGAGGTGAACTGGATCCGCTGAAACTGGGCGTGGACCGCGTCCGCCAGGCTCCGCACCGCAAGGGTCTTGGCGAGCCCCGGAACGCCCTCGAGCAGGACGTGCCCTCGGCTCAGAAGCCCGATGAGCATCCGGTCGAGCATGTCGTGCTGACCGACGATGACCTTCCGAAGCTCGGTGAGCAGCGTTTCGACGAAGACCGCCTCTTCCTTGACCCGCTCGTTAATCGCTTGAATCCCTGATTCCATGGCCCCTTCCTCGAAAAACGTCCGGATTATAGCAAAACGCCGGGGACAGGCTTTAACTCTTGAACGCTGTGTCTCTTAGAGGCGAGAGTGGCGGACTTGCCCGGTCGATAGGACGCCGCCAGACAAGAGTTGGAGCCTGTCCCCAAGCATCCAATCCCTCGGGAAAATCCCCACATTCCAACTCGGTGATTCGGCCGCGCTTCACGTCACTGCGTCCGCGGCCGGCGTGGTGGATACTTCTCTCATAAAATGCGAAGACCGATCGCCCGGTGCGGACATTCCCCGACGGTGCAACCCGAACCGGGATGGGCTCCCGCCTTCCCCAAAGGCGGGAGCTCCCCAACTCAAAAACGGATACCGAGCCCGAAGGAAATCTCGACGTTGTGGATCCGCGCGTCGGTGTTATCGAGGCCGATGATGCCACCAATGATACCGAGCCCGAAATCATCCAGACCGAAGGTCGTGACGTGGTCGCGCACGTCGAAACGCAGCGCGAGCTTCGAGGCGTTGATCATGATGCCGCCGCCGAAGTTATAGCCGAACTTACTGCGTTGGCGATTCAAGAAATCAGCGACGCTGAAGTCGAGGTAGTGAAGGCCGCCGCCACCCGTCACGAAAGGAGCGACGGGCCCTGGAAGGATGATAATCAGCACGTTCGCTTCGGCGTAGAGAATACTCGTTGTGGCCTGAATCTGATCGTCGAAGGCAGCTCCTGTCAGGCTCGAAGGGCTATAGGAGAGGCTTCCCTCGAAACCAATGGGGAATCCATACGCGCCGACCCTGAGACCGAAGATTGGACTGTTCTTGAGGGCGGTCTGGAGGTCGAATCCCGGATCGGTCAGAACCGTGATGTCGCCGCCGGTGCTCGCGCCGATGAATCCTGTGACCGCAGAGTCCGCGAGAGCCGTTCGCACCGACGACAAACTCAGAGCCACGACCGCCACCCACAAAAGTCTTTGCATTCGAGCCTCCTATATTCAGTTCATCTCACGTAGCGCGTTCGAACTATATCCCCGTTGTCGCTCGTCCGACAAGATCACGATCGGCGGTGCGGTGGGGTAAAGTAGCGCTATCACGATTCGCGGGAGGTCCACATCCAGTTGCGAAGAGTCACAATCATCTCTCTCTTGATAGGCGTGAGCGCATGCTCGACCACCCCTTCCCCGAGAACGGCCGGCATGGAAGCGATTGGCGTCGAAATGACCGCCGCGGAGCTGCGCCTCGATCTCTATCGGTACGAAAATCTCTTCGCCTCCACGGTCCAAACGACGGCGAATGACATCTATGATGAGACGGAAGACGTGGCCATTCGGGAGACGGCCATCCGCTGGAAGATCAACGCGATCCCTGACATTCAGGCCGCCGTCTTCCGGCTCGACCCCCTGTCCGGCCTCGCGGACGCCTTCGGCTTCACCGCTCAAATGGAGCAGTTTTTCGCGGAGGGCGCGGGGAAGGGTCTCTTCGGCGAGCAGCAGCACATCGCCGTCAACGCCTCACGATTTCTGATGTCCGAGGTCAGGGCCCTGGCCGTCCGCGTCGTCGGACAGGAACGGCTCAACGAGGTAGGACCGAGGTATGCCGCCTGGGTCCAGAAATACCCGATCCAGAACATCAGTTTCGGTCGACGCTCGGTCACGGGGGACGCCGCGTCCATCACCGCCGCCAATTGGGGCTCCGGTGGTCTCGAGTCCGTCGGGCGGATCGAGGATCTGGTGCGCGATTTGTCCGATCGCCTCACCATCTACGGGCACCAACTTCCAGAGCTCGCCCGCTGGCACAGCGAGCTCCTCGTGATGGAAGTCGATGAGAACCTGATCATGCCGCTTTGGGAGAACGTCGAGAGCCTCGACCTGACCGCGCAATCTCTCGATGCGGAGATCAAAGGCATCCGCGCGTTCGTCGATGCCACCCCCGATCTCATCTCGGACGAGCGCGCGCTCATTCTCGCGACGGTCCAGAAAGATCTCGAGACGGCGCTAGTCGACGTCGACCGGCAGCGTCTCGAGACCGTCGCTGCCCTCTCCCAGGAGCGGGCGGCCATCATGTCCGACGTGGACGCACTGCGCGCCGTGCTCGTTGGCGACGTGGAACGCGCGCGGGTCGCCGCGACGAGCGAGCTCGAGGCCCTCGTGGACCGCCAGGTCCAGCTCATCGCTGACGAGACCGACGGGCTCGTCGACCGGGTCTTCTGGCGGGCGCTCATCGTCGTCGTGATCGGGCTCCTCGGGCTGGCGCTCGTGCTACGTTTCGCTCGAAGGACTGCCTAGAGAGGTTGAAAGGTAGCGGTCACCTGGGTGTAATATACGCTCGTGATCGCCTCGAAGCCGGAGTCGGTGCCCACGAAGAGCCACACGGCTCCCCTGCCGTCCGATGTGACCTCGATCATTTCCGAGCCGCCCGAGAGCCGCTTGAGCTGCCATTGCGGCGGCTCTCCGCAGGCTATCGTGTTCGCCACATCGCCGATAGCCATAGCGTCCTCGCCGCCGTTCGTCTGCTCCCCCTTGTCGACGTTCATGATCCAGAAGCCGCCGGATTCGATTCGACCCGGCTCGCTATCCGAGGCACCGGCCTTCACAGTCACGCCCTCGCCAGGAGCGCCGCCCACGCCGAAGCAGCCGTTGGGGACCGGCGTGGCGATCTCGACTTCGAATTGGACCCGGTAGAGCGCATCGCCAGAGAGCCCGCCGATCTGGCCCTTGTAGTACATCCACAGATCGTCGCTGTGGTTCGAGCCAGAGATGAAAAGGCCGCTTCCGGACGCGGTCAAAGGGTCAGGAAGGGCGCGATAATCGGCCGTAAGCTCGTAGAAAGCGTCCTCTCCGACCGGATAGTCCGCGAAGCCGGCGACCCAGCCCTGGCCGCTCTGGCGGAAATCGACCCGCATCGTCATCGGGTCGTCGCCAGAAACGCTGATCACACGTTTCGCCATCCGCACTTTCAGGTGGAAGCCGTCCAGGTAAACGACCGCGTAGACCTCCTCGCTGAGAGCACGGTTCTGCCATTCCTCGAAGCGCCCCTTCAGCCGGCTAACCACGCGAGACACCGCGCTAGGTCCCCAAGATCGCCTCGTCGACCTCACGAGTCCGGCGCGCGTACCGGGGCAACAGCTCGCTCCTGAAACTCTGTCGTTTCTCCCGTTTCCTCGTCTCGCACGCGGGCTCGTGGCACCCGGAGCTCGCGAGTTCCCACCGACGTCGTCACGCGACGGGTTTCGGCTCCGTTGCGATATCCACGGCGGTCTTCCGCACGCTCGTAGCTACCACACCCCAGCGCTTGGTCGACTTCTTCCTCGAGCACGACCTCGATTGCCTCCAGTACCCGCTTACGCAGCCGAAGTTGGACGAACTCCCGATACTCCGCTTACAGACTCCTTCGATATGGTGGTAGGCTTCTTCATGGCGTAATCCTCCTCCTCGCCTTTACAGGCGCGGTTTCGTTTTGTGGGTCTACGCGGATTCGTGTGGGTAAGTCCTGACGGAAAAACAGTGTAACTCATTGTGTGGAAAAGGTATCGAGTACTTCATCAGGTGCTGAGAAGTGGTCCATTTTTAGGATAGGCTAACCGAGTGAAAAATTCCCAGTCGATCCGCTCGCTGTTTGCGCTGCCAGGTTTCGTGGTGTGCCGGATTGAAGGGTCTATTCGGTGACCGATACGCCCGCGTCATCCAGCTCAAGAGGCGAAAAAAACAGCTGTGTGCTCTTACTGTGGGCAACGGTGCCGGGGGCGCTATGACAAGCAAGTGTGCCGGGTCCGCGACCTGTCGTTGGCAGGCTGGCGGATCTATCTGGAATACGAGCGTTGGCGCGTCAACTGTCCTGGGTGCGGCGGTTTGCATGTAGAACACCTGGACTGGCTGGCGAACAACTCGCGCTACACCCAGCGTTTTGCGACGCATGTGGGCAAGCTGTGCCGGACAAGGCGGTGGCCGAGATGGAATGTCTGCGCCTCCTAGTTGAAGGGGTCAACAACAAAATCCGTGTGCTGCAACGACGCGCCTACGGCTATCGCGACGAGGAATATCTCAAGCTGAAGATCGTGGCGGCATTCCTTCCGCCATTACCCAGAAATGCCGTCTTCAACCCACACGAATCCGCGTAGACCCAGCAAAGTGTAACGCTGCCCCTTGATGTACGACCGGTCCTTGCCGCTGAGGCGTTTGTACTCACCGCGCCGGACCTCATCGAGGGCCTTTGACAGATGACGCATGATATGAAACTTGTCGAAGATGATCCGCGCATTAGGCGCGTTGTGAATCACCGAGTTCCGGAAGGGCTTCCACATATCCATGGCGGCCAGCTTGATACGGGCGCTTTTCTTTCCGCCCAGCGCCTTGAAGAACAAATCGATGTCGGTTTCTTTGCGACCCTCACCGCCCACCCAGATGGGACGCGCCCGCTCCAGGTCGCTGACAATGACGCGATAGTTATGTCCCTTGCGGATGGAGATCTCATCGACACCGATGGCCCGAGGCGCCGGTAGCCCCGCCCGGTCGACCTGCTCTTGCATGTAGAGCGTATCCAGAGCCTTCACCGTACCGTGGTGCAGACGTTCCATCTCGGCCACCGCCTTGTTCGGCATATCCCGGCACAGCTTGCCCACATGCGTCGCAAAACGCTAGGTGTAGCGCGAGTTGTTCGCCAGCCAGTCTAGGTGTTCTACATGCACACCGCCGCACCCAGAACAGTTGACGCGCCAACGCTCGTATTCCAGATAGATCCGCCAGCCTGCCAACGACAGGTCGCGGACCCGGCACACTTGCTTGTCATAGCGCCCCCGGCACCGTTGCCCACAGTAAGAGCACACAGCTGTTTTTTTCGCCTCTTGAGCTGGATGACGCGGGCGTATCGGTCACCGAATAGACCCTTCAATCCGGCACCAACCACGAAACCTGGCAGCGCAAACAGCGAGCGGATCGACTGGGAATTTTTCACTCGGTTAGCCTATCCTAAAAATGGACCACTTTTCAGCACCTGATGAAGTACTCGATACCTTTTCCACACAATGAGTTACACTGTTTTTCCGTCAGAACTTACCCACACGAATCCGCGTTAACCCCACTTTGCTTTCCCGGCGGGAGAACCTGAGCCTAGACGGTCGCCGCGCACTCAAAAAGTTGCTCCAGGCCAACCGGCGCCTGAACACCGCCTTTATTTTGAAGGAGGCCTTCGGGCAACTCTGGGATTACCGCACCGAACGCGGCGCTCGCGCCTTTTTCACTCGTTGGAAAGACAGCCTCAAATGGCAACGCCTGCATCCGTACCAGAAGTTCGCCGGTATGATTGAGTCCCATTGGGATGGTATCGCCTCCTACTGTCATCCGGAGAACAAAGTCAGTCTCGGCCTAGTTGAAGGGGTCAACAACAAAATCCGTGTGCTGCAACGACGCGCCTACGGCTATCGCGACGAGGAATATCTCAAGCTGAAGATCGTGGCGGCTTTCCTTCCGCCATTACCCAGAAATGCAGTTTTCAACCCACACGAATCCGCGTAGACCCACTTTTCCCGCATGTCGCCATGGTGGAAATTGAGCCAGCTGAGGAGCGGGGTCTTTACAAATTGCAAAGAACTACTTTCTTGCAGCATTTCAAAGAAGCGCACGTGGAGCCGTATCCCGCAGGCGAGGACCCGAAAGGCTTTTTTGTTACACGTACCGTCCTGCGTCCGGACTGGAGCATAGTCGAGATCACGGAAAATGTCGGGAGAAACGGTTTCTATTCTGTCGTTTCGGAAAAGACTATATACGAAAGCGGTTTGGCATTAGGTTTGACTTACATCAGTCACTGAGTATTTCTGTTCAGCGTGGAGGTGCGGGGCGCCGTGGCGGAGATCGATGCCGTGAGCATCAACGCCGACCCCTATCTCGTCGTGCTGATCTACGGGCAGCTCACGAAGCTCGCCCGCGACTCGAAGGGATCGACTCGCTAGACGGCGACAGACTTGATGCGCTGGATATCCTTCGCGTGCGGGGAACGCATCGCCTGCCAAAGGTCCCAATTCCGTTGACCATTCAGCCAGAATTCGGCAGTCGTGCCGAACAGTTTCGCTAGGCGAAGTGCCGTATCGGGTGTCACCCCCCTTTTTCCGTTGACGATCTCGTTGACGCGCGGATACGAAACGTGGATTCGTTTGGCCAGCTCCGTTTGCGTAATACCGAGGGGTTCAAGAAACTCTTTGGCCAGCATCTCGCCCGGATGAGTCGGCGCTCGGTGGCGCGGTAGCGTGGTCATCAGTTTGTGCCCTCTCAGTCGTGATAGTTCACGATCTCGATGTACTCCGGTCCGCGTTCAGTCCATCGGAAGCAAACGCGATATTGCTCGTTGATACGAATACTGTGCTCTCCCCTTCGCTCACCTCGCAGCGACTCCAGCCGATTGCCCGGTGGAACGCGCAGATCGGAAAGGGTGTGAGCCTGATTCAGTTGGTCCAGCTTCCTTCGCGCCACAGGCCAGAGCGCCATCGGACAGGTTTTTCTGGCAGCGCCAGTTCGTGCTCCATCAAACAGGATCTCCTTCGCTGCGCTCAGGCTTGCTGGAGCCAGTCGTCGAGCGTGCGATGGCGGTCGAGGCCCACGAGGTGGAACTCCTCGGTGCCGGGTGCGGCACGCACCCCGAGCGCGCGGAGAGCTCCATTGATTGCCCCGGGCGCGTCGAGTGGCCCGAGCGCGATCTTGCCGTCGACCCACACGGCGGAGCGCTCGTAGCCCTCGCCCCCGATGTACTCCGTTTCGATATAGGCGATGCAGCCGTCGCGGGAGATCGAGCGCGCCCCGGTTTCCACCTGGGGAGAGAGAAACTCGAAGCTTCCCGCGACGCTGGCCCCGGCGGCTAGGGTCGCGCTCTCGTGGATCTCCGCAAGGAGCTGCTCGGACAGCGGCACCATGGACAACCCCGCGGCCAGACGAATGGGCCTCGCGCTCCGAAACCCGATCGCGCGTCCCTCAAGCTCGTCGGTCCCGGACACCATGGCGCAGAGTGAGTACATGTCGGAGGTCGCTGTAGTCTATTGGACGGCGCGCAAAGTTGGCAAATCAGCGTGATGGCTTCTGGCGTCGCAGTAGATCGCCCAATTTGCGCAAACACCCTGTTTCGTGATATTTGCAACTTGGGTTTTGCGGGCTTTGCCCTCTTCCAGACGGAAGAGCGTTACCGCGCCAAACGAGGTCGAGCGAAAGCTCAGGCCTCGCTCGGCAAAGGAGAGGGGACTTCCGATGGCAGATACAGAAGCGATCGAAACGACGGCGCGAAACGCCTCGCGACGTAATTTCATCAAAGGAGTCATCGCGGGAGGCGCGGCCACCTACTCGGCTGGCTATCTCTTCAGGGGCGGCGGCTCCGTGCTTGCCCAGTCCAGCGCACCGGGCGCAGTGGAGCGTCTGATTACACTCAACGTCAACGGCCAAGACCGACCCGTCGACGTGCTGAAGCAGGAAACGCTTGCCACGACCCTGCGATACAAGCTCGGCCTAACCGGCACGAAGGTGGGCTGCGATCGGGCCGAATGCGGAAGCTGCACGGTCTTGATCGACGGCGTGACCCACTACTCGTGCTCGGTCCTGACCCATACGGTTCGGGGACGCCAGGTCGTCACTGTCGAGGGCCTGGCCGCGGCGGACGGTACGCTTCATCCCGTACAACAGGCCGTCGTCGACGGCGCGGGCTTTCAGTGCGCATTCTGCGCCCCCGGCTTCATCATGAGCATGGTAGCGATGGTCGACTCCAACTCCAGCCCGACCCGCAAGGAAGCGGCCGAAAGCCTGTCTGGCAACCTTTGCCGATGCTGCGACTACGACAAAATTCTCGACTGCGCCATGAGCGCGGCCGATTACACGCGGGGGGGATAGACGTGGCAAAAGGAAAGCTATTCGGAACGGACTACACGCCACCGGACCTCATCGCGAAAGTCACGGGCAAGGCGAAATACGCAGAAGACTTTCGTGCGGACGGGATGCTCTTCGCGAAGCTGCTCCTCAGTCCCATGCCCCACGCGCGCGTCAGGAACATCGACTACGACGAAGCCCTCGCCATGGAGGGAGTCGAGGCGATTTTGACGGCGGACGATCTCCCCGAGAGCGAGGACCCGCTCGCCGAGCGCTCCTTGACCAACGCGCCGAAGTATCAAGGCGAGCCGATCCTCGCGGTCGCCGCGGTGGACGAGCCGACAGCGGCGCTCGCGATCGAGAAGATCAAAGTCGATCTCGAGCCTCTGCCCTTCGTGATCGATCCTCTCGAGAGCTTGAAGCCCAGCGGACCGAACGCCTGGGTGGGTGGCAATACCATCAGAGATCGCAAGGAGCTCGTGGAGGTCAAGTGGACGCGCGATGACTTCCGCGAGGCTGGCAACGAGCTCCCGATGGGTCAACCCGAAGAAGAGTGGGAGGTCGGTGACGTCAAAAAGGGGCTCGAGGAAGCGGACCTCGTTCTCGACGAGACGCTCTTCCACCAGTCTCAGACTCACCACCCGCTCGAGTCCAGAAGCTGCATGGCCTACTGGCAGGGCGGGAAGCTCTACATCCATCCGTCCACGCAGTCGACCCAAAGAACCGTGGGCATGGTCGCGCGGCAGGTCGGCATCGACCCGTCTCAAGTCGTGGTCGTCGCCGAGTACTGCGGCGGCGGCTTCGGCAGCAAGATCTCGGGGACGGTCAACATGGCGATCCCGGCGCTGCTTTCGCAGAAGACGCGCCGTCCTGTCATGCACCGTTGTAGCCGTGCCGAGGAGAACGCCATCGGCCGCGCGCGCCCCGGTTTCCAGGGTCGCGTCAAAATGGGATTCCGCAAGGACGGCCGCATCACCGCGATCGACCTCTATATCGTTCAGGACAACGGCGCTTACGGACGCCGGGGCGATTTCCTTTCTGCCAGCCGCGTCGCTTCGCTCATGTACACGCCCCACAACATGCGGTTTCGCGGTATTTCGGTCCTCACGAACACGCCGACGCGCGCCCCACAGCGCGCTCCCGGCGGTGTGCAGATCACGGCGATGCTCGAGCCCGTCGTGGACAAAGCCGCGAAGGAGCTCGGCCTGGATCAGGTCGAAATTCGAATGGTCAATGCCCCCGACTCCGAAACGACCTACGGCTCGAACCAGCATCACGTGACCTCGGCCTTCGTCAGAGAGACCTTCGAAAAGGGCAAGGAACTCGTGAACTGGGACGAGTGGAAGAAAGACAGCGGCCGCATCAACGGGAACAAGGTGACGGGCGTCGGCGTCGCTCTATCGACCTATGTCGCTGGTAGCCGGGGCTTCGATGGCCTCATGGTCTTGAAGCCGGACGGAAAGCTCTACGTCCATCAGGGCATCGGAAATCTCGGAACGCACTCGATCTCGGATACCGCGCGTGCGGCCTGCGATCACCTGGGGATGTCGTGGGAGAACACGGTCATCCTTTGGGGCAACACCGCCAAGCACCTTCCCCACTCCAGCTCACAGGCGGGCAGCCAGACGACGCACGCCCACACCCGGGCCAACTTCGCCGCGGCCGAGGACTTGAAGCGCAAGCTTCAGGAGATTGCCGCGACGGATCTAGGCGGCTCACCCGACAACTACGACGTCGGGGACGAGCGTGTCTTCGCGAAGGGCAATCCCTCGCGGGGCATGAGCTTCGCCAAAGCCGCGCAGCGCGCCATCGAGCTCGGTGGCAAGTTCGATGGGAACGAGGTGGCGGAAGACTTGAACGCCTGGACCAAGACGGCGGCGGCAGCTCTGGCGAGCCAGGGCGCCATGGGCGTGGCGCGAGACAACTACGGCGGCGAGGGCGATCTCTGGTCTTTCGTCGTCGGCTTCGCGAAGGTGGTGGTCGACCGCGAGACCGGGGCGCTCGAGATCACGCAATATGCTTGCGTGTCCGACGTCGGCAATGTCATGAACCCACGCGGCCTCACGGCCCAGGTTCAGGGCGGCGCCATTCAGGGCTTCGGCCTCGCCCGCTCCCAGAAGTGGGTCTACGATCCGAAGTGGGGTGTTTCCTCCACCTTCCGTTTCTATACGGCCAAGCCTCCTTCCATCCTCGACATCCCGCTCGACATGAAGGCGGACTCGGTCGGGATTGGGGACCCGGAGACTCCGGTCGGTGCCAAGGGCATCGGCGAAGCGCCCTTCGGTGCCGGCGTCGCCTCGGTCCTCTGCGCCATTCAAGACGCAATCGGCGAGCTAGACCTCAAGCGGTCGCCGATGATGACGGACCTCATTTTGAACCAGCTCGAGAACCGGCCTCAGCCATACAAGGTTCTTGCGGCTCACGTATAAGGAGAAGAAGCCATGGCCGTGATTCGCGACACGATTCCAGCCTTCGAGCTTTTCCAGCCCGCGAACATCGACGACGCGCTCTCGCTCAAGGACCGCTACGGAAGTGCCTCGTGGACCCTCGCGGGCGGTCTCGACAGCCTCGACTGGTTCAAGGATCGCATCAAACGTCCGGAGGCCGTCATCGATCTCAGTGGGATCGAGGAGCTCAAGGGCATTCGCGCGGGCGACGGCGGTATCGAGATTGGCGCCATGACGACGCTCACAGAGATCTCGAGCAACGTGGAGATCCGCGAGAGGTTCAGCCTCCTGGCCGATGCGGCCTCCAAGGTCGCGACGCCTCAAATCCGCAACCAGAGCACCATCGGTGGCAACCTGACCCAGGACACCCGCTGCTGGTACTACCGGGGCGGGTGGCCTTGCTACCGGGCCGGCGGCAATATTTGCTACGCGGACACGCCGACGGCGATCAATCGGGAGCACGCGGTCTTCGAGGCCAGGCGCTGCGTTGCCGTGAATCCCTCGGATACGGCCCCGGCGCTCATCGCTCTCGATGCGAAGTTCGTCATTCGAAGCGAGCGTGGCGAGAAAGTCGTGGACGCCGAGGACTACTTCATCACGCCCGCGACGGACATCCGGCGGATGACGATCCTGAAGCCCAGCGACCTTCTGACCAGCGTGCGCATTCCGAACACCTGGGCGGGCGCGAGGTTCTACTTCGAGAAAGTCCGCGACCGTCAGGCATGGGACTTCGCGCTCGTGAGTATCTCCTCCGCCATGAAGCTCTCGGGCGGCAAGATCGAGGATGTCCGCATGGTATTGAACGCCGTTGGACCGAGACCGCTCCGCTTGACGGACGTCGAGCGCCAGCTCAAGGGCCAGCCCGCGAACGAGGAAGTCGGCCAGGCCGCGGGCGAGCTCGCCGTGCTCGGTGCGAGACCTCTGCAGCACAACGCGTACAAGATTCCGCTCATGCGGAACCTCGTGAAGCGCGCCATTCGCGGAACGGAGGCTTGATATGAGCTTGTTCCAGTGGGAGCAGAATCCCTGGGGTCAAGAGATCCTAGTACGCATCTCCTGGAACTTGTTTTGGCTCGCGGTTGTCGGCGCTACAATCTTCATCATCGGGCACCTCGTCTACCGCGCCAGGCACAAGGAGGCCGAGGCTCCCGAAAGCCCCGCCGACACCGGGGCCGGCATTCCCGAGAAAATCGTCCGACACTCCATCGCGTCCCGGCTGTTTCATTGGTTGATGACGGCAGCGATCTTCGTTCTGCTCGTGACCGGCTTCTTTCCGGTGCTCGGCATCCAGTTTGACTGGGTGGCGATCCATTGGATCGCCGGTCTCGTCTTCGTCGGCACGATCGTCTTTCACATCATCCACTCGATTGGCTGGATGGAAGTGCGAAACATATGGATCAGCGGCGCGGACTGGGCGGAGTTCAAACAGGAAGTCCGTCACGTCATGGGAACGGGTGAAGCCCCGCCCAAGCCGGGCAAGTATCCCGTGGACCAGCGGCTGTTCCACCACATGGTGGCCTTGGCGGGATTCGGAGTCCTGCTGACAGGGCTACTCATGATGGTGAGAGTCGAAAATGCCATCTTCGCGCGCAACCCCTACTTGTTGTCCGATTCGACGTGGGGGCTCGTCTACGTGATTCACGGTCTCTCCGCCGTAGGTCTCGTCGGTATGATCATGGCGCACGTCTACTTCGCAGTTCTCCCCGAGAAGCGCTGGATGACGATCTCCATGATCGCGGGTTGGATCACGAAGAAGGACTTCCTCGCCAATCACGATCCAAAAAGGTGGGTCGTGACCGAGAAATCCTCGGACTAAACTTCCCGCTTATGGCATGTACCAAACTCGAAGCACATATCGACGCGATCGAAGAGGCATACGAGTTCATGCTGGGCTACGCCGCCCAAGGGCTCGAAGGCGACCAGGGCAGCAAGACGGGCGGTGAGCTTCGCGGATATCTGGTGAAAGCGAACACGGCCATGGAATGGCTCGCGCCAGACCTTCGAGAGCTCGTCGAGACCGACGGGCTAGAGCCCGCCGAGCGCTACGAGGCCTTCATCGACGTGATCGATGGCGACGCCAAGATCTCTCGAGCCGCGGTCTCTCTCGTCCTCGCCCAGCCGTCGATCAGCTCCCAGCTCATAGACAACCTAAACGCCTCGATTCACTTGAGGGCGTTGCTGACAGACCTGTTCCTGATCGATGAGGTGCTGAAGAAATAGTGGGGGTCAGTCCTGAACAACTTGCCTTAGGTGTTACTAAAAGTGGGTCTACGCGGGTTCGTGTGGGTTGAAAACTGCATTTCTGGGTAATGGCGGAAGGAAAGCCGCCACGATCTTCAGCTTGAGATATTCCTCGTCGCGATAGCCGTAGGCGCGTCGTTGCAGAACACGGATTTTGTTGTTGACCCCTTCAACTAGGCCGAGACTGACTTTGTTCTCCGGATGACAGTAGGAGGCGATACCATCCCAATGGGACTCGATCATACCGGCGAACTTCTGGTACGGATGCAGGCGTTGCCATTTGAGGCTGTCTTTCCAACGAGTGAAAAAGGCGCGAGCGCCGCGTTCGGTGCGGTAATCCCAGAGTTGCCCGAAGGCCTCCTTCAAAATAAAGGCGGTGTTCAGGCGCCGGTTGGCCTGGAGCAACTTTTTGAGTGCGCGGCGACCGTCTAGGCTCAGGTTCTCCCGCCGGGAAAGCAAAGTGTAACGCTGCCCCTTGATGTACGACCGGTCCTTGCCGCTGAGGCGTTTGTACTCACCGCGCCGGACCTCATCGAGGGCCTTTGACAGATGACGCATGATATGAAACTTGTCGAAGATGATCCGCGCATTAGGCGCGTTGTGAATCACCGAGTTCCGGAAGGGCTTCCACATATCCATGGCGGCCAGCTTGATACGGGCGCTTTTCTTTCCGCCCAGCGCCTTGAAGAACAAATCGATGTCGGTTTCTTTGCGACCCTCACCGCCCACCCAGATGGGACGCGCCCGCTCCAGGTCGCTGACAATGACGCGATAGTTATGTCCCTTGCGGATGGCGATCTCATCGACACCGATGGCCCGAGGCGCCGGTAGCCCCGCCCGGTCGACCTGCTCTTGCATGTAGAGCGTATCCAGAGCCTTCACCGTACCGTGGTGCAGACGTTCCATCTCGGCCACCGCCTTGTTCGGCATATCCCTGCACAGCTTGCCCACATGCGTCGCAAAACGCTGGGTGTAGCGCGAGTTGTTCGCCAGCCAGTCTTAGGTGTTCTGCATGCACACCGCCGCACCCAGAACAGTTGACGCGCCAACGCTCGTATTCCAGATAGATCCGCCAGCCTGCCAACGACAGGTCGCGGACCCGGCACACTTGCTTGTCATAGCGCCCCCGGCACCGTTGCCCACAGTAAGAGCACACAGCTGTTTTTTTCGCCCCTTGAGCTGGATGACGCGGGCGTATCGGTCACCGAATAGACCCTTCAATCCGGCACACCACGAAACCTGGCAGCGCAAACAGCGAGCGGATCGACTGGGAATTTTTCACTCGGTTAGCCTATCCTAAAAATGGACCACTTTTCAGCACCTGATGAAGTACTCGATACCTTTTCCACACAATGAGTTACACTGTTTTTCCGTCAGAACTTACCCACACGAATCCGCGTTAACCCCTAAAAGTAACACCTAAGGCAAGTTGTTCAGGACTGACCCCAAGATTCAGCTCACCATCGTCGGGTCGAAGGCTTCGCGGTCGACGGGTCCGGGCTCATTTCCTCGCAACCTCATGAAGAGATTCCTCGCGTCGTCGATGACGAGGTAGATCGCGGGGACGAGCATGAGGGTGATGAACGTCGCGAAGATAACGCCGAAGGCAAGCGAGATGGCCATCGGTATGAGGAAGCGGGCCTGCATGCTCCTTTCCATCAGGAGCGGAAACAGTCCCAGGAAGGTCGTCAACGACGTCAGCAAGATGGCACGGAACCGCGCTTGGCCCGCCTCACGAACTGCAGCCGCCGTTGATATCTCGGCGCGGCGCTTCTTGTTGATGAAGTCGACCAGCACTAGGCTATCGTTCACGACGACGCCCGTGAGAGCCACGATGCCGAAGATAGAGAGTATCGTCAGATTCATGCCCATGATCAGATGTCCCCAGATCGCGCCCACGAGACCGAAGGGGATGGCAATCATGATAATCATGGGTTGCACGTAGGATCGCAGCGGTATGGCCAGCAAGGAGTAGATGACGAGAATGGCGATTGCGAACCCGCGCAGGAGGCCGGAAATCGTATCCCGCTGCTGCGCGCTCTGTCCCTCGAAGGAAAAAAACACCTGCGGATGGCCGGCGAGCACGTCGGGCAGGATTCGTGTCCGAAGATCCGCGATCACGTCCCCCGCCGCCACGACGGTAGGATCGACATCCGCCGTAACATTAACGGCTCGACGACGGTCCACACGCCGGATGGCCGAGTAGCCGCGTCCCTGCTCGACCGTGGCGACTTGGCCGAAGGGTACCTCGGCGCCGCTCGGGGTCCGGATCCGCATGTTCTCGAGAAAGCCGAGCGACGTCCGCTCATCGCGGGGATAGCGGACCATGACGCGGATATCGTCGCGACCTCGCTGGATCCGCTGAGCCTCCTCTCCGTAGAAGGCCTGTCGAACCTGTCGTCCCATATCGGAGAGGGTAAGTCCTAGAACCTCGGCTTCCGGCTTGATGTTGAGCTTGATCTCCCGCTTGCCCTCGCGGAAAGAATCGGAGATCTGAGACACGCCCGAGTACTCGGCGAGCCCCATCTTGATCTCGTTGGCGGCGGCGGTGAGCGACTCGAGACTCGGTCCGGTGAGCTGTACGTCCACGTCGTCTCCCGCGGAAAAGAGCGAGGCGGAGAATTTCAGCTCGACGGCATCCGGGATGCTGCCGGTAAGCGTCTCCCAGCGACGGGCCAGATCCGCGCTGCTCAAGTTGTCGCGCTCCTCGGCCGGCATGAGCTCGATCGTGACCTCGCCGAGCTGAGAGCCCGAGGGGGCCACGCCCATGCTGAACATGGCCCCCTGCGCGGTCGTATAGGGCTGGCTTCCAACCGACGCGGAGACGTGTCGAAAAATCGGAGCTCCGATCTCCGCCTCGAGCTCTTTTCCCAGCTCCGACGCCGCCCGTCCCATGTGCCCGACGGCCGCCGAGGTCACGTGCACGGGTGTTCCTTGAGGCATCGTCAAGGTTGAGGAAATGTAGTCGGCTTCGACCGAAGGCATGAACTCGAACGAGATCCATCCCGCACCGACCATTCCCATGGTCACGATCAGCGCGGCCACGCCAATCGCGACCGTCAGGTAGCGGAACCGAAGCCCCCGCTCCAGGACGGGCGCGTAGACCTGCTGGACGAACCAGACCAAGCCCTCGGCAAAGTGGTCCTGGAATCGCTGCCACACTCCCTTTTCTCCCAAACGTTCCTTGCGGCCGATGTGCGCCAGATGCGCGGGAAGGATCAGCTTCGATTCGACCAGAGAAAAGAGCAGACAAGGGATGACGATCAGGGGAATGACTCGCATGAACTTTCCCATCACGCCCTCGACCGCGACCAGGGGCGCGAAAGCGGCGACCGTCGTCAAGACACCGAAGATCACGGGCACCGCTACTTCCTGCGAGCCCTCGATCGCGCCCTTCAGCCCCTGCTGATGCCTTTGTTGGTGGGTATAGACGTTCTCGCCCACGACGATGGCGTCGTCGACGACGATGCCGAGCACCAGGATGAAGGCGAACAGGGACATCAAGTTAATCGACACATCGTTTCCGGGCATGAGCCAGACCGCACCAAGGAACGAGATCGGGATCCCCATGCTCACCCAAAAGGCGACTCGGAACCGAAGGAAGAGAACGAGCGCGACGAAAACGAGGAATAGCCCGCTCAGACCATTCCTCGTGAGCAGACTTAGGCGGTCGCGAAGCGTCTTCGACTGATCCTGCCAGATGGTCAGATCGATCCCTTCGGGCATCCGCAGGCGAGCTTCCGCCACATAGTCACTGACTTTGTCGCTGAGCTCGAGCGCGCTCTGATCGGACGTGCGGAACACGGCCACCACCATCGCTGGCTTGCCGTCGAAGCGTGCCGTCTGGTCCGTCTCCGCGAAGCCGTCGACGACCTTCGCTACGTCGCCGAGCTTCAGACGGCTCCCGTCGGGCCGCGTCATGAGAACGAGACTCTCGTAGTCCGACCCCACGTAGGCCTGTCCCTTGGTGCGTAGCAAGATCTCGCCGCCCTCGGTCTTGACCGAGCCGCCTGGCAAATCGAGCGACGACATCCGCACGGCGCGCGCCACCTCGTCGATGCTCAAGCTGTACCGGCGAAGAGCGTCCTCTGAGACTTCGATCGAGATCTCATAGGGCCGCGCGTTCTCGAGCTCGACCTGAGTGATACCCTCCACGGCCGCGATCTCGTCTCGAACCCGCTCACCCAGCCGCTTCAGAGTGCGCTCATCGGCCTCGCCGGAGACCGCGACGTCCACCACCTTCCGGCGGTTGGTGACTTCGCGGACAATGGGCTTTTCGGTCTCAGCGGGGAACGTATCGATCGCGTCGACGCGGGACTTGACCTCGTCGAGCACTCGACTGACGTCTTCGCCAAGCTCGAGCTCGACGACCACCGTCCCCCGGCCTTCCACCGACGTCGAAGTGATGCGCTTGACGCCATCGATGCCCTGGATGGCTTCCTCGACGCGCACGGCGACGGCCTGCTCGACTTCCTCCGGAGCAGCGCCGAGATAGGGCACCTCCACCGTGATCACGTCCAGGGAGAACTCGGGAAAGACCTCCCGCTTGATGGTGAAGGCCGTCATCAGCCCTCCCGCCAGGATGAGCAACATCAGCAGGTTCGCGGCCACGGGGTTTCGGGTGAACCACTCGATCATAGCGACTTCCCTTCTGCGTCGGCGATCCGGACGAGCATGCCGTCCGTCGTCACATCGAGCGGAGAGAGACAGACGAGCTCGCCCTCCTTCAAGCCTTCGGTCAGGAGAACCTCGCGCTCCGTCGAGCGGTAGACGGTCACCGGCCGATAGCGCAGCCGGCTCTCGCCGTCGATGACCCACACGCGGCTTCCGTCTTTCAGCGCCGCCCGTGGCAGCCTCACCACGTTCTCGACGACTTTGCCCTCGATATCGGCCTCGACAAACATTCCCACGTTGAGCGGCGGTCGATCCGGCGTCTCGCCCGCGTCGTAAGGGTTCTTGACTTCGGCGACCGCGTAGACCATTCGTGTCAGCGGATCGATCTCCCCCTCGGTGCGCACGATGCGTCCAGACCACTCGTGACGCCTTCCGGCGAAGGTCGTGGACAGAACCACCTTTGGTCCTGGTCGTTGGGACCGGCTATCCCGATTGGAGAGAGAGATGTCAACAAAAGCGAGCTCCCCGTCGGGCAGCGGGAGTCGAATCTCGGCGGCATCGACCGAATAGACGGTCGCGATCGGGGCGCCCGTGCCCACGAACTGCCCCAGGTCGACGCTCTCCTGCCACACGCGACCGGCATAGGGAGCTCGAATCTCCGTCCGGGCGAGATCGCGATCGGCGCGCTCCAGGTTGGCCGCGGCCGCATCCACCGCCGCGCTCGCGTCCTCGAGCTGGGGCTCATGTAACGTCAAGGGAGTGCCGTCGCCTTGTCCGAGCTCTACCCACTCCCTGCGCGCCACACGCGCCTCCGCCTCTTCCTGAGCCAGTCGGAGCTTGGAGCGCGCGAGGTCGGCGCGCGCGGTCACCAGCGCCTGCCGGTAGTCGAAGGGATCGATGCGCACGAGAGGCTCCCCGTTCTCGAAGAAACCGCCCGCTGCGAGAGAGGGTGAAACCCAGAGAACCTTGCCGGAGACCTCCGGAATGATTTGACTCTCGTTGCGCGGCATCACCGTCCCTTGGCTCTTCACCGTCATCTGGAGGGTCTCGACCTTCACGGTCTCTACTCGTACCAGGGGCGCAGCCGCAACGGGCGTGCGGGTCTCGACCTCCGGCTTGAGCGCCACCATGATGAAGGCACCCGCCACTGCCGCGAGTAGCACGACGACGGGAAGACCGACTCGAAACAAGAGGCTCGTCTTATTGGCCATAACCGATCACCTGTCTTCCCGGTCAGCGAGCTCGGGCGCGAGCTCCGGATGGCTATCGCGGTCGAATCCACCGCCGAGCGCAAGGTAGAGGTCGACACGGTTGTCGAGGCGGAGGCGGCGTACTGAAATAAGCGCGCTCTCTGCGTCGAACGCGCGCCTCTGCGACTCCAGCACCGTAACGTAATCATCGAGACCATTGCGATAGCGTTCGTCAGCAAGGCTCTCGGCGGCGGCAGACTGTTCCGAAGCGACCGTGAGCGCCCGCTCCCGTTCCAAAAGAAACGCCTCGGCGGCGAGCGCGGACTCGACTTCGAGGTAGGCGTTCAGCACCGCCCGCACGTAAGCGGAGAGACTCTCCTCCTCGACGGACTCGGTTCGATCGATGTTGGCGCGAATCCGGCCTCCCTCGAAAACAGGTTGAAGGAGGTTTCCAACGAGACTCCACACCCCGAAGTCGCCATCGATGAGATCCATGAAAGATTTCGTCGCCGTGCCACCCGAGGCGGTCAAGCTCACACGCGGATAGCGTGCCGCGCGCGCGACGGAGACCAGCTCGCCCGATGAGGCGAGGCGTCTCTCGAAGGCGGCGAGATCGGGACGCCGCGCCACGAGCTCCGATGGCACCCCTGCGGGGATCTCCGGCGGTACGGCGAGCAAACCGGAGGGCGTCGGGATCTCGGCGCCGGGATAGCGCCCCAGAATGATCTCGAGCTGGCGCTTGGCGAGATCGAGCTGCTGTCGGCGGGTCTGAAGGTTCGCTTCGGCCGCGGCGAGGTTCGCGAGCGAGAGACGGTAGTCGAGCGACGTTCGGATGCCCGTCTCGTAGCGTTCTCGCACCTGCTCGTTCGAGGCGCGAAAGCTCTGCTCCGTCGCGCGAGCGAGGCGCAACTGCTCCGAGGCTTCCGCCGCCCCGAACCACGCTCTCGCCGTCTGCCCCGCGATCGACAAACGCACCCCGTCCAGATCCGCCGCGCTCGCCTGGTAGTTGGCGAGTGAGGCGCGAGCCTGCGCTGAGAGTCGACCCCAGAGGTCGATCTCCCAGGACGCCTGAACGCTGAGCCCGACGTTCGTTACGGTCGTCGAGAGCACTCGATCCTCTGCGCCCGGGATCGGAAAGCCTATGAAGTTCTGTTTGCGGCGTGCGCCGTTGAGGTTCGCCTGGACCTGGGGATAAAGATCCGCGGCGGCGACTTTGGCCTCGGCCGCGGCCTGCGCCAGACGGGACGCGGCAATGGCGAGATCGTAGTTGTTCTCGATGGCTTCGCTCATGACTCGGTCGAGGCCGCCATCGCCGAAAGCGGACCACCACTCGGGGTCGATCCCGGCCCGAAGCTCATCCGCGGTCGTCCAGATTTCCGGGACCTCGACCGGGATGTCGGGCATTTCGGGCGGTGGCGCCTTCGCGCAAGCACCCGTCACGATGAGGGGCAATAGGAATCGCAACTTCATTTGCATCACCTCACGTCTTTTTCATTGCGCTTCTGACAGGCGCGCGCAAGCCTTCGGCAGAAAAATCGACGAGATTTTCGAGGAGCCTATCCGGGTGCGGCACCGCGTCCATGAACGGCATGTCCTCGTGTTGACAGAACGCGAAGGTATGAGCCATAGCACCCACGACAAAATGCACTCGCAGCCCGAGCACATCCGCTGGCAAGTCCGGCAAGGCTCTTCCGAACGCGGAGACGAAGCGGGTGGCCACTTCCTGAACCTGCCCGATGAAGCACGCGCGGATCTCTTCGCTCGTATCCGAGTGCGTGCGCCCGACGAGTCGCATGAACTGCAGCCAGCCGCTCCCGGGCTCCCGGAGTCGATCGAGCACGGGAGCGAAGAACGCCCGCAGGACCTCTCTCAGGTCGGCGGGCTGAGATCCCGCCTCGTGCTCGAGGGAGGTGAGGCGTTCGAGACGTTCCCGGTTCACCGGATCGAATCGACGCTGAAAGACCGCGGACAGCAGGGAGAGTTTCGAGCCGAAATGGTAATTGACCGACGCAAGGTTGGCGTCGGCGAGCGTGGTGATGTCGCGCATCGACGTCGAGGCGTAGCCTCGCTCGGCAAAGAGCTCCTCCGCCGCGTCGAGGATCTTTTCCTTGGTCGCCTTCATTCTAACGGTATTCCCTGAAGGCTCATTAGCTCAAACGTTCGTTTGAAACGTTCGTTTCTATTATGGCATGGCGGGTGAGATATGCAAAATAGCCTACTCGGGCGGGAGTTGCGGAAGAGGCCGTAAAGTCAATCCAAACGGAGGTTTGGAACAACTCGAGCTCGCTTCCCGAGGGGAGCACGAGGGGATTTCTCCCGGCATTGGCTCTCGTAGCGCTCGAGGTCGGACGACACCGTCCGAGAAACGGCCTCGGATCCGTCCCGCTTCCCGTGGAAATAAGAATGGCGTAACCTCCGGTTAAACAAAACGAAACCGCGCCTGGAAAGGCGAGGAGGAGGATTACGCCATGAAGAAGCCTACCACCATATCGAAGGAGTCTGTAAGCGAGTACCGGGAGTTCGTCCAACTTCGGCTGCGTAAGCGGATACTGGAGGCAATCGAGGTCGTGCTCGAGGAAGAAGTCGACCAAGCGCTGGGGTGTGGTAGCTACGAGCGTGCGGAAGACCGCCGTGGATATCGCAACGGAGCCGAAACCCGTCGCGTGACGACGTCGGTGGGAACTCGCGAGCTCCGGGTGCCACGAGCCCGCGTGCGAGACGAGGAAACGGGAGAAACGACAGAGTTCAGGAGCGAGCTGTTGCCCCGGTACGCGCGCCGGACTCGTGAGGTCGACGAGGCGATCTTGGGGACCTACTTGTCGGGCGCGAATAGCCGCCGGATCCGCAAAGCGCTGAAACCACTGCTCGGTGAGGAGCACCTATCGAAGAGCGCGGTGTCTCGCGTGGTTAGCCGGCTGAAGGAGCGCTTCGAGGAATGGCAGAACCGTGCTCTCAGCGAGGAGGTCTACGCGATCGTTTACCTGGACGGCTTCCACCTGAAAGTGCGGATGGCGAAACGTGTGATCAGCGTACCCGTACTGGTCGCGCTCGGGGTCGCGCCAGACGGGCAGAAACGTCTGTTGTCATTGCGTCTGGCGGTGAGCGAAGCCTCGACGCATTGGGGCTCCGTGCTGGAGGGACTCCAGGCTCGAGGACTCCGGGCTCCCAAGCTAGTGATCAGCGACGGCCACAAGGGGCTGACGAAAGCGCTGGAGAAGTGGCCGGGGTGCCGGTTGCAGCGATGTACCGAGCACAAGCGCGCCAACTTGCTCCAACATTGCCCGGCGCACGCACGCCGTGAGCTTCCGGCGTGACTACAACCGGATCGTCTACGCCAAGAACGGGATCGATGCTCGCAAAGCCTATGACGAGCTCGTCGCCAAGTGGACGCCTCTCGCGCCGGCCGTCGTCCGAAGCCTAGAGGAGGCCGGTAATCAGCTGCTGACCTTCTACGAATTCCCTCGTGCCATGTGGAAATCGATTCGAACGACCAATGCTCTGGAGAATCTCAACCGCGAGTTTCGACGCCGGACGAAAACCCAAGCGTCGTTCTCCAGCGAGGAGTCCGCGGTCGCTTTGCTGTTTGGGCTTATCGCCTCTGGCTAGATTCAACTACGACGCATCGACGGTTACCAACGTCTGAGCGAGGTTCTCGAACACGCGGAGGTCGCCGCCTGATCTGATACTCTGATGACGGAGTGGAGGGCGCCGTTCTTTTTCCACGGACCTCGGGACACATCCTTCAGACTGATAGCTCGTAGGTCTCATAATAGGAGAAGTGCTCCTTAATAGGCGTAATCCTCCTACAATGAGGACCGTTTGTCAAACACGCGCTGGTTGCTGAAGATCTACAAATGTTCCGTTTCTAGGGAGCTTGCCAGGCTCTCGTGATGCCAGACGATATCGCGATCACGACCTGAAACAGGAAGAGTGTTCTCAAAACTAGACAGTTATTTTGTCGGCGGCCCTAAGCCTGAAATCGTACCGCCGCCGGAGCAGCCGGTGCGGGCCCCCTCTGCAGATGCAGACATCGAGCCGACGCCACCGATGACCGGAACCGAGCCCATCACGCGTGTGGCTCGCGTCCACGTTGCCGCGGAAGCGAGCGGGCCGCCGGCGCCCGCCGCCGTGCCGGCTGTTTTGGTTCCGCCCGGCCAGAAGGAAGCCATCCGTCGGTTTCTCCGGGCGTCGAGGAGCGGGACGATCGTCGTCTCGCTTCCCGAGCGGGGAGAGCTCGAGCCGCCGATGCCGCTCACGATCGCGGCGCTCGAGTCGAAGCCACTCCAACTATTGCCGATTCAAATAGCCTCTCTTGGGGAGTAGCCGAGAGGCCTCAAAGGAGAAGACCATGACTGCACGTACGATCGTTTTGCTTCTGTTTTTCGCCGGTGCGGCGATGGCCCAGGAGCCTTCGGCGGGGACGCTGGTGAAGGTGGAGATCGTTATCTCGAAATACGACGGCGACGAGCTCACGACGCGACTTCCCTACGAACTGACAGTCAGCGCCGTGGAGAACCCGAGATCGATGCACTTTCGCATGGGTGTCGAAGTGCTGGTCGTCGTCGACGGTAGCGGAACTCAACAATATCGAAACGTCGGCACCAACATCGATTGCAGCGCACGACCGCTCGACGACGAGCGGTTCCGGGTGCAGCTCAAACTAGAGCAGTCGTCAATGGTCTCCGCGGCGGCCGAAGCCGGCAATCCGCTCTTTCGCACGTTCAGCTCGAGCTACGACGTGGCCCTCGGAGACGGCGAGACCGTCGAGCTCACGTCCGGAACCGATCCGGTGAGCGGAGAGGTGACAAAGGTGTCAGTGTCTCTCTCGGTGCTGCATCAATGAGTGTGGGGCTCGGTGTCACCAGTCTGGTTAAACTTAAACGGTGACGCGGCTCGGTCACCCGAAATGCCGAAAACGTCGCTATGACGGCCGCTATTGTACGGTGACGGGCCTCTCCCGATCGGTCAGGTTGACCACGATCGCCTGACATGCCCGCACTAGATTCGTCGGCGTGAGCAAGATCTCCTCGCCCCAGACACCCGCTCCGACCCCGAGCAGAGCTTCGCGCGTCAGGGCTTCGTCGAGGAACGAGCGGAAGCCCGCGGGCTGCCAGTGAAACGGCGGAACCGAGCCGATCTCGTAGCCGGTTAACTCCTTCACCACGGCGGGCTGGGCCATTTTGATGTTGCGGTCGCCGATCGCCTTCTTGAGGTGACCCGAGATGGCGCTTTGATCGCCTCCCACCATGACGAGCACGCGCTCGCCTCGGCCCGTTTCGAAGATGAGGGTCTTGACCATTTGGCGCTCCAAAAAACCGAGAGTGCGAGCCACGTTGGCGGCGCCCTTCTCGGTGGTCTCGGGGAAGGAGCGCGTTTCGTAAGCAATCCCTTGATCGTCCAGGTAGGCATGCGCGGCCAGTTCCATAACACGGACTATACCCTGTCTTGACTGAGGTTCAGCAATGCGCTACATTGCTTCCGTTCGAAGGAGACAGTCTTGAGCCTACTCGCTACGCCGCGAACGCACATGTGCAGCATGTATATGCCCGGGCCGGGCCGGGCTGCGCGGGCTCGCGAGACGTAAGCGAAACATCTCCGAGAGCCGACGTCAGCACCGCCCGGCGACTCCGGTCGGTGCTTTTTCATTTTTCCCCAAACGTCGCTCAAAGGAGATGATCGTGTTGAAATCGTCACTTTTTTCGTCCAACCTGCCCATTACGGTTCTCAAGTTCGGCGGATCGGTTCTTCGAGGACCGCGTGATCTCGCCGCCGCCGTCGCGGAAGTCGCGCGTACCCTCGAGAAGGGCTCCCGCGTCGTCGTCGTCACTTCGGCTTTCGCTGGTGTGACCGAAAGGCTCCTCGCGAGAGCCAGGAAACGCTTCCGGCAACCCGCCGCGAAACCCCTCGCGAGCCTTTTGGCTACGGGGGAGTCGCGATCCTCGGCCTACCTGGCTCTCGCTCTCGCCGACGCCGGGATCGACAACGAGCTTCTCGATCCCGATCGCGTGCAGTTCCGAGTGAGAGGCTCGTCGCTCGATGGTGAGCCGCTCGATATCGATACGTCGCGGTTGCTCAAAGCACTGAGCGCAGCCCCGGTGGTCGTCATCCCGGGTTTCTTCGGTCGCTCGCCGAGCGGATCCGTCGTGCTTCTCGGCCGCGGCGGCTCAGATCTGACCGCGCTGTTTCTGGCTGAACGGCTCGGCGCGAGAGAATGTCGACTCGTCAAAGACGTCGATGGGCTCTTCTCTCGAGATCCGAGCTCGGAGGGACATCTCGAGCGTTACGTCACCGCCGGATGGGAGGAGCTCGAGCGGGTCGGCGCGGGTCTCGTGCAAGAAAAGGCGGTGGCCTTCGCGCGCGAGCATCGCTTGTCGTTCACCATCGCCGCTCCCCTCTCGGACGGCGGGACCCGCGTCGGGCCGGGCCCGTCGCGGCGCGAGACCACTGGGTGTTCAACCCTCCCCCGGCCTCGCTCCGCTCAGCCACCCTCTCCCAAAGGGAGAGGGAAACGGGTGTCGCTGTGAGGTGGGAAACGGAGTGCGTCCAGTACGAGCCGTCGCCGTCCGATCCATTCGCGCCGAGCGCGACGCCCATCTATCAAACGGCGACGTTTCGGCTCGACTCTCAATCCCGGTTCGACTACTCCCGCTCCGGGAACCCCACGAGACAGGTCCTCGAGGACCAGCTTGCACGACTCGAGGGAGGACGGCACGGCTTCGCCTTCGCGAGCGGGATGGCGGCGGTCACCGCCTCTACCTCGCTCGCGGAAGCGGGAGACGAGATCGTGGCTTCAATCGACCTCTACGGCGGAAGCTACCGGCTCTTCTCTCGCGTGCTTCCCCGTCAGGGGGTTCGCCTAGGCCTCGTGGATTCGACCGACGAGGAGGCCATCTCGAAAGCGCTCGAGCGCGAACCGAGATTCGTCTACATCGAAACGCCCTCGAACCCGTTTCAGCGGGTCACGGATCTCGAGCGGATCGCGGAGCTTGCGCACAGGGCGGGAGTGCTTCTGGTCGTTGACAACTCGATGATGTCGCCCTACCTTCAAAGGCCCCTCCTCCATGGAGCGGACCTCGTCATCCATTCCGCGACGAAGTTTCTCTGCGGGCACAACGATGTCACGGGCGGCGCCGTGGTGACGCGGAATGCCGATTTGGCTCAACGCATCGGCTTCTATCAGAATGCCGCCGGGAACGCCCTCGCGCCCTTCGACGCGTTCCTGCTCGCGCGCGGGATGAAGACTCTCTCGCTACGGATCGATCGCCAGCAAGCGACCGCGGAGCTCGTCGCGAAACAGCTCTCAGCGCACCCACGGGTTACCTCCGTCCACTTCGCGGGCCTTCGTGAGCACCCCGGGCACGAGGTCCACCTGCGCCAGGCTCGGGGAGGGGGGTCGGTAATCGCCTTTCGAACGTCCTCTGAAGACTTGGCGCGATCGATCGTAGAGCGGACGAAGCTCTTCGCGACGACGGTGAGCTTCGGGGGAGTCCGCTCGACCATCAGCTTGCCCTCGTCCATGTCGCACGAGAGCGTTCCGGACTTCCCGCGCGATCTCGTCCGTCTTTCCGTTGGGATCGAGCATCCCGACGACCTCAGGGAGGATCTGGCGCGGGCTCTGGACTAACCTTCAGGGCTTCTTGCGACCCCCGAGAAGGCCCTTGAGCGCGTCCGTTGCAGCTTCGGTTGCCGCCTTTTTCGCTTCGCGTTTCGCACCCTGGCCCGCCTGCGCCATCAAAGCTTTGGCGTCCGGACGGACCTTCGGGTCCTCCATCGTACCGCTCACCTGGATGGGAACCGGCACCCATCCCTCGTCATCCGCCAAGACGTCTAGCGCCGTACCGCCGACGCCTTCGATGGTCAGTCCTTCGCGAGGGGTTGCGGCGACGAGCTGGAACTGAAGGGGGCCTTCGAGGCTCAGAGTACCCTCCAGATCGAGACGAAGAGAATCCGTCTCGAATCGAAACGGTGCGAGCGTCACGACGTTGTTCGCGAGATGGAACTTCGCCTCGGCGGCTCGATAGGAGCTGCCCACAACAACCTGTTTCCCGAGCGCCTTGTCGATCCCGCTGAACATCGCCACGTCGGGAAACTGCCCCTCGCCGGAAGCCTCGAGCTGCACTAGACCGGGACCGAAGCCTTCGGACGCTCCAACGATACCGTTTACGTCCAAGGGATCCCCGCGAGCCGACATCGAATAGGTAAAAGGCACGGGATTGAAGTCAACCTGCATGTCCGCCTGGAAGCGACCGTGATCCGTCACGAAGGACAACTCCGGCATCTCGAACTTCGCGTCCGCCAGACGAAATTGACTCGCCGCCTCTCGAATCTCGATCGTATCGGCGAGGATTCTGACGACCCCGAGCTCGCCCTCCGCACGAATGGCCGCGAGCGACTCTTTCGTCGGATCGATCGTGAGGTCGTTCATCTCGAAGTCGAGCCCCTCGATTTGCGTCCCGCCACCCTCGCCCTTTTTTCGAAGGACGACGGTACCGTCCGAGACGACAACCTGCTGGATGTCGAGTGCGAATCCACCCTCATCGGCAACCGTCTCACCGGCTGGCGCCTCTTCCCCCGATTCGGGCTCGGACGTGGGCTCCGAGGATGCTTGCTCTTGCTCGACCTCGGCCTCGACCAGCTCGAACTGCGGGCGTTCGAGCACGATGCGATCGATAGCGACGGTCCCGGAGAGCAGCGGAAGCAGGCGATGCTCGAAGACAAGCCGATCGAGAGAGAATTGGAACTCCCGCGCCTCGGTGACCGAGGAAGCTTCTACGCCTTCCATGACGACACCGCGAAGCAGGTTGAGTCGAAAGCCCGTCGCGCTCATCTCGATGCCCGTTGCTTCGCCCGCCTTGTCCAGCAGGGCCTGTCCCAGCTCGGGGGAGTCGTAGTCTCGTACGAGCAGGAACACGACGAGTGCGGCGAGAACGACGACGACAATCAGCAATTTCTTGATCATTTTGGCCTCTCGTATGGAAACTAGAATAGCTACTTCGAACGGAACTATCAAAGGAGTCGCACATGGCTACTCGAGAGTGGTTGGTGGTGGCGACCCTCACCCGGCCTCGCTCCGCTCGGAAGCGGCTTACGTCAAAACGTGAAGCCTTCGAGGCTGCGCTCTAAGCGGAGCCTGTTTCGCATCCGTCTCCGCTCGAGCCCGGAGCCATTCGTCGAAGGCTAACTGAGAACGTATCGAGGGCGTTGTGCCGTTCCGGTACTGGTTCGTGAGATCCGTGTCCAGGATCCGGGCCTTCACGTTGTCCGCCACTGAATCTCCAGAAAGTTTTCTAGCTCCTTCTGAATCTCCGCACTATAGATCGGGAAGGTGACCTCGACGCGCCGGTCGAGGTTTCGAGTCATCCAATCGCCGGACGACAGGAACATCTTTCGATTCCCGCCGTTGGCGAAAACGAATACTCTCGTATGCTCTAGGAACTTGTCGATGATGCCGATCGCCTCGATATTGTCCTTGGCTCTGCCTTCGGGGAGTAACGAGTACATGCCGCGTACGTTCAGTCTCAGCTTGACACCGGCCTCGGCGGCTTCATAGAGCAGTCCAATCATCTCGGGATCCGCGAGGTTGTTGAGCTTCAAGTGGATCCATGCCTCTTTGCCCTTTCGAGCGTTCTTGATTTCGTTGCGGACGAGCTTCGTCATGCCCTGGCGAAACGTGAAGGGCGCGACCACCAAGTTACGAAACTCCGGGACCTTGTAGTTGTCCTGCAGAAAATCGAAGACACTCTCGACCTCACGGGTGAGGCGCTTGTCCGTCGTGAAGATGCAGTGGTCGCTGTAGAGCTTGGCCGTATCCTCGTTGAGATTACCGGTACCGAGGAAGGCGTAGCGCGCCGTACGGCCACTCTCGCGACGCAGGATCAGGCCGCACTTGGCGTGTACCTTCAGCCCGGGAACGCCGAAGACGACGTGAGCACCCTCCTCCTGGAGCTGATTCGCAAGAGCCACGTTCGCTTGCTCGTCGAAACGGGCTTGAAGCTCGATGATGGCGGTGACGTTCTTGCCGTTCCGGGCCGCGTTGATCAACGCGTTTGCGACGCCGGAGAAACGTGCCACGCGATAGAGCGTAACTTTGATCGCGGTGACCTTCGGGTCGATCGCGGCCTCTCTCAGCAAATCGATGACGTATTCGAAAGGCTGATAGGGAAAGTGCAGGAGAAACTCGCGCTCCCGGATCGCTCCGAGAAAGCTGCGCGATCGCTCGATGGGCGGCAGGTGCACCGGCTCCCGGCGGGGGTATAGTAGCGAGGACTTTCCGATCTGCGGAAAGTCGATGAAGTCCTTGTGGTTGTGGATGCGTCCTCCGGGGACGAAGTTGTCGTCCTTCTTGAGGCCCAACTTGCGAACGATGAGCGAGAGGAACTCGGGAAAGATGTCGCGGTCGTAGACGAAGCGAACCGGGCTCCCCTCTTCGCGCTGCTTGATACCCTTTACGACCTTGCGGACGTAACTCACCGTCACGTCGTCATCGAGATCCAATTCCGCGTCTCGAGTCAGTTTGATGAGGTGGGACTCGATCGAATCGAACTTGAAGAGCGAGAAAATCTCACGCAAGTTGTAGCGGATGACATCTTCGAGGAGCATGACGTAGTGCTCGCCTCCGACCTGCGGCAAGATCACGAAGCGCGGCAGCACTTTCGTAGGGACTTCGATGAGGGAATAGCGATCGGATCCTCCTCCCGGCGTCCTCAGCCGCGTCGCGAGATAGATCGACCTGTCCTGAAGCTCGGGGAACTTGGCCTTGCGGCTCACCATCAGGGGTGTGAGCTTGGGACGAACCTGACGTCGGAAATAGCCCCTGACGAAATGGGCCTGCTCGCGCGTAAGCTGTCTCTCGTCGATGACATGAATCCCATGGTCTTTCAACTCGCCGAGAATCCGGTCGTAGACGTCCTGGAAGGACTCCTGTTGGCGTAGGATGATGTTATTGATCTCGGCAAGTACCTCCTTGGGGTCGTGGCCCAGGAGTTTCTTGCCCTTCTTGCCGAGACGGGCCAGGCGACCCAGGGTTGCAACCCGCACCCTGAAAAACTCGTCCTGGTTCGACGAAAAAATGCCGAGGAAACGAACTCGTTCTATCAGCGGCACGCTCGAATCACTCGCCTCCTGCAGCAGACGGGCGTTGAATGAGAGCCAGCTAACCTCTTTACTTCTAAAGCGATACGTCATCAGGGCAGCTCCCGACCGAGGGAGAGGGATTCGGATTATACCGCAGACGGGTTCTCTGAGGTGCGCTACGGAGGAGAGCTCAGTCTTCCCGCTCGGTCACGACAAAGGCGAGCTCGTGACCGCCCACGCGGAATTTCGAGCGGTTCTCGATGGTAGCGCTATCTATGCGTTGGTCGTTCACAAAGGTACCGTTTGTGCTACCGAGATCGACGAGCGTCGCTTTGGCGCCCTCGATACGGATCTGCGCGTGGCGACGGGAGATCTCGGCGTCGTCGAGCAATACCTCGCAACCGCTCCGGCCTATCGTGACGGTCGTGGTCTCGATATCGATGACCTTCCCGAGCTCGACGCCTGCGAGCACGAGCAGAGCGAATTTCTTTGTCGGATCGAGGCCCGACCTCGGGCTTGGCCGGGCGGTGGAGGCCAGTGACAGAGGGATCGTCATCTCTGGAAGGGTCAAGGGCTCGGCGCACTGGGGACAGAGTAACTTCGCTCCGTCCCCGAGACGGGGAAGCTCGTCTTCGACGATTGCGTGATCGCAGCTGGGGCAACGCAGGGACATAATAATCCTTCGAACGGATCTAGTTTAAAGAACGGGGCCCGAAACTGACAAGCCGGGAGGGGTCGCAATGGGAGAACGGTTCACCATGGTCACAGGTGCCTCGGCGGGCATCGGCCGCGAGATCGCGAGCGTCGCCGCCGAGAACGGGCGAAACCTCGCCATCGTGGCGAGACGCGAAGATCGGCTTCTCGCGCTCGCTCGACATGTTGAACTTGAACGTCCTTGCACTCACTCACTTGTCGCGCCTCTTCTTGCCCGCGATGGTAGAGGCGGGTCGAGGAAGGATTCTCAATCTCGCGTCGATCGCCGCGTTCCAGCCGGGCCCCCTCATGGCCGTCTACTACGCGAGCAAAGCCTACGTGCTGTCGCTCTCGGAAGCTCTCGCCGAAGAGCTCCGAGGTACGGGAGTCACGGTCACGGCTCTCTGTCCGGGCGTGACACGAACGGAGTTCCAGTCGCGAGCCCGAACGGAAGGCTCGGGATTGACGCGGATGGGTATGGCCGACGCCCGTACCGTCGCCGAGGTAGGCTTTCGGGCGATGGTGGCCGGACGTGCCGTCGCCGTTCCAGGACTCCTCAACCGCCTTCTCGTGCTTGCCGTACGTTTGGGCCCGCGGCTCCTGGTCCGACGTATCGTTCGCGAGCTCAACCGCCCCCGCTAATTCCGAGGCCGCGACGCATCAGCTCCGCGAAGCGGGCGGCGAGCCTTGCCGGCTCCGGAATATCGGCGCCCTCCGCCAGTAGGGCGTAGCCGTAGAGTAGCTCGGCGTATTCGGGCACGCTTTCACTGTCCTCGTTGACGTCGGACCGCGCCTTGAGCGCGGTCACAACGTCGTGCGACGGATTCAGCTCGAGGATACGTCGCTGGGTAGGGACGTCGCCCTGCTGGCGCAGGAGTTTCTCGAGACGAGGGCTCACGTCCTCCTCGCCGCCCACGAGACAGGCCGGCGAATCCGTGAGACGCGCCGAGAGGCGGACTTCCTTGACCCGGTCGTCGAGCACCTTTTGAATCCTCTCCATCAAAGCCGCGAAATCCTTCGCTTTAGAGTCCAGCTCCTTCTTCTTCTCTTGACGCTCTTCCTCCGAACCGAGGTCGACTTCGCCCTTCGCCGCCGACTGGAGCTTCTTCTCCTCGTAGTCGGTAAGGACTTGGACGAGGATCTCGTCGACCGGATCGGTGAGGTACAGGACCTCGATGCCTCGGGCCTGGAATGCCTCGAGGTGAGGCGAGCTCTCTATAGCGGCGCGGGACTCACCGCTCAGATAGTAAATCGCCTCCTGCCCCTCCTTCATTCGCAACACGTAATCTGCGAGGGACGCCAGCTTCTCGGCGTCATTGGAAGAAGCAAAGAGCAAGAGCTCGACGAGCTTGTCTTTATTCTCGAGATCCTCCGCCACCCCTTCCTTCAAGGCCTTGCCGAACTGCCTCCAGAACTTCAGGTACTTTTCCTCGTCGCTCTCCCTCATCGATCGCAGGCTGTCGAGGATCTTCTTGAGAAGCCCCTTTCGAATCTGGCGAATCTGACGGTCGTCCTGCAGCATCTCCCGCGAGACATTCAAGGGCAGGTCGGGTGAGTCCACAACGCCCTGAATGAACCGCAAGTAGCGAGGCAGGAGATCCGCCGAGCGCTCCATGATCTGCACATGCTTGACATAGAGTCTCAGTCCAGGCTCGTAGCCGACGTAGTAGAGGTCGAAGGGGGCCTCGCCCGGAATGAACAGGAGGGCCCGGTACTCGATCGCGCCCTCCGCCCGCTGCAGAATCTTCTCGAGCGGGTCGCGCCAATCGTGTGAGATGTGCTTATAAAACTCCGAATAGTCCTCGTCACTCACTTCGGAGCTCGCGCGCTCCCAGATCGGCTTCATCGAGTTGAGCGTCGTGTCTTCCCCGGCCGATTTCAAGATGATGGGATAGGCGATGAAGTCCGAGTAACGCTTCACGGTCCGCGTAATCACCTGCTCGTCGGTGAAGTCGTCGAGCCCCGTCTCCTCGTCGGCACTCTTGAGATATAGAGTGATCGACGTCCCAGCGACATCACGCTCGACCGGCAAGATCTCGAACTTTCCGTCTCCTTTCGACTCCCAGCGGAGGGCGCCGGAGTCACCGACGCGGCGGGTCATCAAAACGACGCGCTCCGCCACCATGAAGGAAGAGTAGAAACCGACCCCGAACTGTCCAATGAGCTCCCCGAGGTTCTCGCGAGCCTCGTCCTTTCGTAGCTTCTCCACGAGCTCACGGGTTCCCGACTTCGCGATCGTACCGATGTTCTCGATGAGCTCCTGTCGATTCATGCCGATGCCGTTGTCGTGAATGGCCAGCGTCCGTTCCTTCGCGTCGGCCTCCAGTCGAATTTGGAGCCCGCCCTCTTCGCCGATGAGCTCCGGATGGGTTAGAGCTTCGAATCGAAGGCGATCGAGCGCGTCCGAGGCGTTGGAGATGAGCTCGCGGAGAAAGATCTCCTTGTGCGAGTAGAGAGAGTGGACCATCAGCTCGAGGAGCTGCTGGACTTCCGCCTGAAAGTTGAAGGTCTCTGGACTTTCCTTGTTCTTCTTGGTCTTCGTCTTTTTCGCCATGGTTTCTCGAACTCAGGGCAGCCGGTAGCTTGCCCAGGTCTCCTCGTTCTCCCAGATTTTCACCATAAGGGCCGAGACGGGCTCCCGACCGAAATGCTCTCGAAGGCTCTCCGCTATCACCCGAGCAAAGGCCTCGCAGCCGGGGTTCACCCCCTCGAACTCGGGAAGCTCGTTCAGCGTGCGATTCTCCAAGTGGTCGACGAGCCGGCCGACCTCGTCCTTGAGCTTGGCAATGTCGACGAGGAAGCCGTGTTGGTCGAGTGTGTCTCCCTCCACGACGACCTCGATCCGATAGTCGTGGGAGTGGAGCTCTCCTTCACCGCCGAAGTTTCCTCCCACGAGGTAGTGGCGGGCGACGAACGCCCGGTTCACGCCGACTCGATACGTGGCCATTGCGGTCTCAAGTATAGGCCAGCAGGACTTGTAGGCAATCCGAAGGGCTCTCGTCCAAGAGCCGATAGGCTTGACCTGCGTCCTCGATCGCGAAACGGTGCGAGATGAGCTCGGATAGGGGCAAGGCTTCAAGGAATTGGCACGCGGTCCGGAGTCGTCGCCCCTTGCTCCAACGGGAGCTCAGAGACGCACCGAGGTGGCTCACCTGGCTCCCAACGATGCGGAGCCGGTTGCGATGGAAGTGAGTTCCCAAATCGACCTCGGCCCGCTTGTTGCCGTACCACGACCCGATGACGATGCGGGATTCGAACCCGCCGGCGGCGAGCGCGGCATCGAGAGCTCGAGGCGAGCCGGACAGCTCGAAGACGAGATCGAAGTCTCCTTCGGGAAGCTCGTCAGGGGCGAAGGATCGTTCCGCTCCCATGCGAAAGGATAGGTCGCGCCGCGTTTCGAAGCGGTCCGTCGTCCAGAGTCTCGCCAGTGGAAACCGCGCCAGGACGGCGGTCAGAGCGATGCCCAGGGCACCCTGGCCCACCACGAGGACCCGCTCGCCGACGAGAGGCGCTGCATCGAGGACGAGATTGACCGCCGTTTCCACGGTAGGGATCAACGCCCCGCGCTCCGGCTCCATCCCGTCGGGTAGCGGAAAGAGCGCACTCGTCCCCGTGACGAAGTGACTTCGATGAGGCTCGAAGGCGAAGACGTGGCGGCCGCGCCAGGATTCGACCACACCCTGCCCCACCTCGACGACCTCCCCGACAGAAGCGTATCCGTAGGGCATGGGATAGCGAAACGTTTCGGACAGCGCGGGCAGGCTGTCGCCCAACACCGTGCCTTCCTCGAGCTCGCCCCGATAGATGAGGAGCTCCGTTCCAGCGCTGATCGCGGAGACGAGCGTTCGCGCGAGCACTTCGCCCGACCCCGGCCGGTCGATCGCCTCCTCTCGAATCTCGACGCGCCGGGGCTCGGTGAAATAGAGAGAGAGCGACTTCATGCGTCGGACCAGCGCAGCTCGCCAGCGAGAACCAGATCTTCCCCGACACGCTCGAAACGCCACGGGCTCAACCTGGGAAACGTAGAAAGCTCGTGCTGTCGCAACACCGGCACGCCGCCAATGAACTGGGGAGAAATGGTGACGACGACGTAATCGACGAGACGGGACTCGAGAAAGCTCGTCAGGATGCGCGCTCCGCCCTCTACGAGAAGGTGCTCGATGCCCCTGGCATGGGCCGTCTCCAAGAGCGCTTCCAAGTCGACCCAGCCGTTCGGTGCCGCGCGCAACCTGAGAACCTCGGCGCCTCGGGCACGGATGGCACGTTCCTCGTCCACCTGCGCTGCCTCGGTCGAGGCGACCCACGCGCCTCGACCCGCCTGGAGTAGATGAGCGTCCAACGGCAAGCGGAGTCGGCTATCGACGACAATCGGCTGGGGGTCGGGTCCGTTCGTGAGCCTTACGTTCAGACGCGGGTTGTCGGCGAGAACCGTCCCGACACCGACCAGGATGGCGTCGTGTTCTACTCGGAGCTCGTGGGTGAGCTGCAGCGAGGATGTACAGCTGAGACCGAGCCGACGATTCTTCTTGCCGGCGATGCTCCCGTCGAGGCTCTGAGCGTAGGCGAGCGTCACGAAGGGTCGCCCGCGCTCCCCCCGCCCCTTGCCCTTCAGACGCTCGCGGAAATCGGCGAGAATCGGACTCAGCACATCTTTCACCCTGGTTTTCTATACTATCTGACGTCGCCCAGACAAATGGATGACAATCCCACCATGTCACGTTTTCGTCGCTACCTGGAGGCCAAGCGAACGGTCGATGACCGCGCGCTGAATCGCCGGATCTGGGCACGCCTTCGAGACGAGCTCGGGAAGCTCGAGGGCACCTCGATTACTGCTGACGCAGGTAGTCGTCGGTCCCGTCGAGCCAGTCCTGACGAGGCGGCGTGAAGAAATCTACGTCGAGCGTGTCTTCGAGCGCCTCGGCCTTGTGAGGGACGTTCGAGGGAAGCACCAGCACTTCACCGGCCCGGACGACGATCGCCTCGGCGTCCTCGGTTCCGACCCAGAACTTGAGCGCCCCCTCGAGGACATAGGTGAGCTGCTCGTTCACATGATGATGCATCGGTACGATCGCACCCTTCTTCAGGTAAACGTGCGTCACCATCGCTTTGTCACCGGTGATCATGCGGCGACCGATGTAGTTGCTGAGCTTTTCTTTCGGTAAATCGTCCCAACGGATGTGTTTGACGCTCTCTGTATCCGCCACGGCTCCTCCTCTGACTTCCGTCCCGACCGCTACGTTACTAGCAGGGCGCGAAAAAGTCATCTGCGCCCTGCGCGAGCGAGGCGAAGAGCCGAGCGATCACTGAGGACGCCGTCCCCGTGATCCGCTGGGGTCAGTCCTGAACAACTTGACTTGGGTAGAAAAGTAACATCCAAGTCAAGTTGTTCAGGACTGACCCCATCACAGCCCCAGGACGTCGAGGCCCTGCTCGAACACGACGTCCACCGGGATCCCCTCTCTCGCCAGCCTCTCGAGGTTGGCTTCCAGCACCGATGTCACTACCTGATACTTCGCGTTGAACTCGCCGAGGCCGTCGTAGTCCCCGTCTCCCTGGAACTTCAGAATGACGCCCGCGAGGTCTCGAATGGCGCTCTTCATGCGCTCCGAGTCCACTTTGTAAGTCTCGGACTCGGCATCGTAGCTGAATGCGCCTTTCTCTTCGAGAAAGTTGAGCTGCATGAGGTTCGCGCGGCCATGGGCGTCAGTAGTCCCGAATCGAACCGAGCGAAAGATCGAAGCGAGAAACGTCACGTAGTTGTCGTCGAGATTCGTCGAGTCATCGAGCTCGCCCTGCTGGTGCAGCTCGGAAAGCATGAACAGCCCAAGCACGTCCGCTTTGGCCTCCTCGACCGCCGACGCCCTCTCCTGCAACGCGTTGCGCACCGTTCCCGAGCCGTCGAGGGTCCTCTTGATGCCCAAACCGTGGGCAACCTCGTGGAACATCACGTTCGCGAAGAAAGCGTCGAAGTCGATGTGGTCTCTCTGGCTCTCGTCGATGAGACGCTGCGAAATCGGCAGCAGGATCGTGTCGAACTTGGCCCGCATGGCGTTCTTGAGCTGGAGCCTGCGGGTTCCCTTCTGGAGCTGGACTTCCTCGTCGTTCGGAAGGTTGACGGCAATGGCCTTCGCCCCCGCATTGGCGTCGCCCGCGTAATAGATGGCGTCGTAAGCGTTGAGGTCCGACTTGAGCCCGGGAGTCTCCTTCTTGTAGTCCTTCTCGACCGGCAGCGCCCGCTGAAGCTCACCGAGCAACGTCGCGTAGCGCGCGAGCCTTCGACTCCAATCTCGATCCTTCACGAGAACGAAGGCCTCGTTCGCGGCCTTGTAGCCGAATAGCTGGTCTTCGTAGGTCTCGATGGGCCCAATGACGATATCGAGCCCGTTGTCTTTCATGTCCATCCAGGCCATGTCGCTCTCACGATAGTCGTCGGAGAGGAGTGCCTTGGCTCGGAGCTCGAGATAACGCTTCAAACCGGGCTCCTCGGCCAGCTCCGCCGCGGCCCGAAGCTCGTTGGCCGCCACGCCGAAGGACTCCTTAAAGGCAACCGAGTAGGGTGTCGCTTCGAGCTCTCCCTGCTCGTTGCGCTCTACCATCGTATAGAGGCTCGTCAGCGACGGGTTCGTCGCGGCCGCTTCTTCGAGCGCCTCCTTCGTCACGTCGCTGGGATAGAAACGCGCTCCCAGGGGCTTGGGCCCGAACCCCTCGACGAAGGGCTCGTTGTCGGAGAGTCTGTCCCAGGGTCCGTAGTTTATTTCGGCGAATCGTCGGGCCGACTCGCTGTCGAGCTGGGACATCAGCTCTCCCTCGTCACCAAACGCCTGTCGCCAGAACGCCGATTCCATGGCCCGTGCTGCTCGGATCAAACTCGGAAGCATCGCGCGCTCGCTCTCCGAAAGTAACTCGAGGTCCGTCGTCAATCGAACGGTCGTATACTTCGCCAGCTGGGATTCGATGGGGTCGGCGGGTGACTGAAGCGGCGTCTCCGCACCACACCCGGCCAGTGCACAAAGTAAGGCGAAGCTTCCAATTCTAGATATTTCTTTTCCTCCGGATTCCCGTCGGCGAGATCCAGTTGTTGACCCACTTCAAGTTCTGCACGTAGCATCGATAGATGGCCTCTTGCTCGCGGCGCCGGACCTCGAACGCGGTTCGGGGACGGGCTTTCGTCGAGAAAGGCACGAGGAGAACGATAGACCGCCGCAGCCTCTTATCGCAATCATGAACGACTCACCCTTCGAAGCCTCAGAGCTTTTGCCCCTCTTCGAGGAGTCCGAGAAGCGGACCTTCGGAGGACAGCCCCTGCAGCTCACCGGAACCGGCATCTGGCTCGCCACGCCCTTCGACGTGCTCCTCTCCGCGACTCGCGCCCTGAGCCATCTCGACGTCGCGAAGGGACTTCGCTGCGGCGCGAGAGTTCTCGACGCCGGAATGGGAGACGGACGCCTCGTAGCATCGCTGGCGGCGGAAGTTCCCGACATCACAGTCTTTGGTGTCGAGAGCCATCCCGATCTCGCCGATCTCGCCAAGAAAAACTTGAAGCGGGCGACGGAGCGCGGACTGGCCGGATCGTGGTGCGTCTGCCAGGGCGACTACCTCGAGGCCGCGACCTATGAGAAGCTCGGGGTGGGTGTCGAAGCGATCGATGCCTTTTTCAATTATCCAGACGGAAACGAGGACCGGCTAGGGACGCTGCTCGCGGAGCGCGCCAAACCGGGAGCGCTGCTCGTCCTCTTGACTCCCGATCACTCCGCAAGCATCGAGAGCCTTCTGCCCGTGGCTGAAATCCCTCTCGAGCGCACCGCGGGCGCGCCTGAATGGCGCTTGGCCATCTTCCGCGTGGCCGCGTGAGCTCAGAACAGGCTCAACTGTTGGTCCAGGATCTTTGCGACCGAAGTCCCCTTCACGTGAAGCAGGGCGTCCGCCGCGGGGGCGATCTGCCGGTCGAGATAGTGCTGATAGTCGAGGTGTGACGGATTGTTGTCCAGAGGCTCGGGTCCGTTGATGGTGACGACGTAGCGGATCCACCGTCCAGGCGAGCTCGACTTGCGAGCCGCCTGGGCATGCGGAGGCACGTTCTTCGCATAGTCTTCGAGCCGGCGCCGGAGACGCTTCCGGTACACGAGATCGCGGTCGCGACGGCCCGCGAACAGATCGTCGGCCGTCCGGCGTATGTAGTCCTCATAGGGCTCGTCGTGGAAGATCCGCCGGTATAGCTCGCGCTGAAACTCCCGCGCGAGGGGCGTCCAGTCGGAGCGGACGGCCTCTAGCCCCGTGAACTGGAGCTCGAGCTTGCCGTCACGCCTAACGAGCCCCGCGTAGCGCTTCTTGCTGCCAAGCTCGGAGCCGCGGATCGTCGGCATGAAGAAGCGTAGATAGTGCCGCTCGAACTGAAGCTCGAGGAACGAGTCCAAGTCGAGCTCGCGCCGAACACGGTCCGTCCAAAAACGATTCAACCCGAAGGCAAGCTCTCTGCCGGTCGCGTCGCATTCGCTTTCGCTTGGACCGTTACCGAGCAGGACGAAGAGCGAATCGGTATCTCCGTAGATGACAGCATGTCCCTCATCCTCCAGGAAAGTGCGGCTATGGGTGATGATCTCGTGCCCACGAAGGGTAACGCTCGACACGAGGCGCGGCTCGAAGAAACGACAGCCCGGCGTTCCGAGCACGCCGTAGAACGAGTTCATGAGAATCTTGATCGTCCTCGAAAGTGGCTCGTTCCCCTCGCGCTTGGCCTCGTCCCGGGCCTGCCAGAGCTCTTCGATGAGCTCCGGCAGTATGTGCTCCTCACGAGAAAAGAGCGCTCCTCGGAAGCCTGGGATGGCGTCCTCTCCCGCGGCCTCGAGACCGAGGGGATCGACACGAAACGTTCGGATGATGCTCGGATACAGGCTCTTGAAGTCGAGCACCAGAACGTTGTCGAAGAGCCCCGGCCTCGAATCCATCACGAATCCGCCGGGGCTCATATCCGAGATGGGCCGCTCCTCGACGTCTCGCGCGACCCGTCCCCGACGGTGAAGCCGCGGCAGATACAGATTGTCGAAGGCGGCGACGGAGCCGCCGACCCGATCGAGCGCTAGCCCCGTCAATCTCGAGCGCTCAAGCACGAAGTCGATGAGCCTGGTCTTTTCGAAGATCGCCTCGACGAGCCGGCAATCCTCGACGTTGTACCTCACGAGCTCCCAGGGCTTTTCGTGATAGAGCCTTTGGATCTCCGCGACGCGGTCCTCGTGAGCCGCGATGCGCTTTCCCCTTCCCAGAAGCTCTCGAGATACGGCCTCGAGACCGAAGTCCTCGAAATGCCACGTCGCGTTTCTCAAGGTGTCGATGCCGTCGAGGACCGCGCGGCCCGGAATGCGGGCGACCCGCTTCCCGCTGCTCTTCGAGGGCGACAGGAGCGTCGCCCGATCGCGACCGCGCCCGGCAGCGAAGGCGAGATTGAGCCTACGGCAGGCGCGCTCGAGGAAGTGGAGGTCGAAATCGATGACGTTCCAGCCGATGAGAACGTCGGGGTCGTCGGCGCGAAGCCACGAGAAGAACTTTTCCAGCAGCGTTCCCTGGTCGTGATGGACGGTGAGCTCCACGTGCTCGGCCTGCTCGTTGATTCGATCCCCGTGGACCGATTCGGTCCAGTCTTCCGAACGTAGCAGAAAGACTCGCGCCTCGGCCCCGCTCGAAGCGCAGATCGAGTACAACTCCCCATCGAAGCCCGCGGTCTCGATATCGATCGAAACGACGCGGAGCCTCGGCCTGAACTCCGACGCCACGACACGTGGATTTCGATACTCGCGAAACCCCTCGTGCTCGACGACGGGTCCGTGAACCTCGAAGCCACCGGTTACGAATCGCTCCATCAAGAAACGGTCCGAGGGTTTGATGTCGGACTCGTAGACAAGCGATCCAGACTCGCGGAGCGCTCTTCTAGTCTCCGCGAGCGTCCTCTGGTTTCGAAAATAGAGCCCGTCGACCGGGGCGCCTGCGAGCGTCGCGAGCTCGAGTGGACGGGCCGTCGCCTCGAGGCTCCGGGGTTCCGTTTGGCCGCGCGGAACGAAACACACGGCTTCTTGCCCGTCGACGCGCAGGCGCAGCAGCCCCGATTCACCGCGAGCCCAGAAGACGAGCTCGACGCCATCGGGAGTGTCGCGCCATTGACGCGTTAGCAGAAAGGCTTTTTCGCCGCTCTCCTGGAAACTCAGCGCTGAGGCAGAACCCAAATTTCGGCCCGGCGGCTCTCACGCCGCCCCTCCAGTGTTCGATGATCGGTCAGAGGCTCAGACGCTCCGACTCCTTCCACCGTCATTCTAGAGGGATCGATGCCCTTCTGCTGGAGATAGTTGGCGATTTCGCGGGCGCGGAGGAGCGAGAGGTCGTCCTGGTCGACGGACTCGGTCGGCTCGACGTGTCCGACGATCCAGACCGATTGGCGCGGGCTTTTCAAGCTCTTCGCGAAACCATCCAGCACCTGCCGCGCCGCCGCTCTCAAGCGGAACCCCTCGAAGCCGAAGGTTACCCGGGTCAGGAAGGCACGCACCGTCTCGCGCTCCGGACCCCGATGGGTCGCGGCAAGGAGCGGGTGAAGCCCCGCGTCCTCGAGGACTCGTCGCCCTTCCTGAAGACGCAAGAAATCGAGGAGCGAGCGCAGACTTCCGAAGCTCCGAGGGAATAGGCCCAGAGGGTCCGCGCAAGCGGCCCACTCGTTCTGACCACATTGGGCTCGACCTCGATGGGAACAGTCCGTACCGCACTTCGATCCCTCGTCACGCTGACCAATCCGATCCCGCCACGCTCGGCAGCGACGCGTGCTAGAACCTCGCTCTCCGATTCGACGGCATTGTCCGGATGGACGACGAGCGCGAGCAGGTCGAGTGCGACGGCATGCTCGTGCAGCTCGAGCTCGAGCCGTTCGGCGAGCCGGATCTCGTCCGGACGCACCCTTTGAATCGTCACGGCGACGTCCGCGCCGCCCTCGAACAGATCGCACAGGGCGCCCCGCGAACCGGCATCCCTCCAATCGAGCGAGAGATCGGAGTGCGCTTCTGAAAGCGCCGCGAAGAGGCGCGCCTGGAGCGTCTCACGTAAGAAGCCAGAGCTGACGACCCGAAGCGGAGTCTGCCCCCTAGCCGCCTCCGCCGCGCACAGGCACAAGAGAACGCCGAAGAAGACGATAGCCCGCGTCGATACTACTGGAACTCGATTTTCCATGTCACGCTTGCCGGCACTTTGATGCCTTCTCGCTCACCTGGAGTGAAGCGATATCCCTTCACCGTTTCCAGTGCGGCCTCTTCGTAGGCCTTCCGATCTTCACGGGGGTCGAGGACGGAAGCCTCGGAGACCCGACCATTCTCGTCTACCAACAAACGACAGATTATGACGGGCCGTGCTCGGCTTTCCGGGAAGGGGGTCACGGGCTGGTCTCCCTCGACGAGCGCAGGCAATCGGTCCCGAGGCGCTTTGAAGTAGGCAGCTTCCACGGGCACGGGTTCCGCCCGGCGAGTGGCACGCGCGGCGAAGGTCACGGGCCAATTCAACCAGACGGGAACGATCACGTCCTCCCTTCGAGCCGGAGAAAACCGGTATTCCTTGACGGCTTCGAGCGCGGCGCTCTCGAAGTCTGAGAGCTCCGCATTCGAGCGAGTCACGACGGCTTCTTGTACGCGGCCGTCCGGACCGACGAGGATGCGCAAGAGAATGGTCGGCAGATAGGATATTTGCCGGTCGGGAACGGCGGCCGGCAAGCCGGAGAGGAGCATGGGCAGTACGTCCCGGGGCCCCTCAAGATCCGAAATCTGCACCGGCTCCCGGTACTCGATCGTTTCGAGCCAGCCGAGCCGCCACGTGGCAACGAGGCCAAGAGCGACCACGGCCAAGAGCGTGAGGATCGCGATGGGAACCTGGCTCTTTTCGAAACGACTCGGGCTCGCGCCCAGGTCGGCGAAAAGCACACGGCCCATTGCCCTACGAAGCGCCTCGGCCTCGGGACTCTTGCGCGCCTCGAACGAGCGTGGACGCGGTGGCTCGCGGCGATGGCTCGTTACAGAGTCCGTCATGGGAAACTGTACAGTCCGGGGCTTGCGAAGCTGTCCTTCGTCCAGGCGTCTCATCGCCTCCATCAGCAACTCTTGAGGCCCGAGCTCCAGCGTGTGGGCGGAGACCTCGGCGTCCGACTCCACCAGGAATTCGACGTCCTGTTCCGTCACGAGCAGGTAGGCAGCATCCTGAGGAGGCAGCTCGCCGTAGGCCGCGTGCACGATGCGACCCGCTTCGATGAACATCAACCCGTCCCCGGAAGGACCCGAAAGCGACAAACGATAGCTGCGCGAATCCATGGCCTTGACGAGGATCAGATCCGCGAGAGACAGCTCTCCGGTGTTTCCCGACAGCGGCATGTATTTCCGACGCTCCCTAACCCAAAGTGTACAGGCGGGAATCATATCAGAGTTAGGGTTTCAGTCGTGCTATCATCGCTCACTAACTGAGCTTCTCGATTCTTGTGCATCTGCGAGTTCTCACCTACAACATCCACAAATGCATCGGAGGCGTCGACCGACGCTACGACCCGATGCGTGTCGCGCGGGTGATCGCCCGCTACGAGCCCGATCTGGTGCTTCTGCAAGAAGTCGATCAGCACGCGAGAAGGACGAACGCCGACAAACAGGTGGATCTTCTCGGTGATTTCCTGGGGTTCCGGCATCGGACCTATTTCCCCAACGTCAGAATTCGCGGCGGCGGCGCCTATGGGAACGCCATGCTCAGCCGCTTTCCCCTCACGGAGACCACGAACATCGATTTGACGATCTCTCCCAAGAAGAAACGGAGCGTGCTCCACGCCCGCTACCGCGTGCGTCTCACTGGCATGCCGGGCAAGCACACGCGCACGCTGCACGTCTACAACTTGCACCTGGGACTTTCCGGGATCGAACGGAAGATCCAGCTACGGCGGTTTCTGGAGAGCCACCCTTTCGTCGGACTTCACCGCCAGACACCTACGCTCGTCGCCGGGGACTTCAACGACATTTGGGGAACCCTCGGCAAGAAGCTCCTGGTTCCCGCTGGCTTTCGCGGAGTTGAGCGGCCCATCCCGACGTTTCCAGCCTGGGGACCGCTCCGACCTCTCGATGCACTCTACGTCCGAGGCGACCTGCGCCTGAGCCACGCCTACCGTGCCCGCGCCCGGCTGGCGAAACGCGCGTCCGATCACCTGCCGCTCGTCGCGGAGCTCGAGATCGAATGAGCGACCGACAGGACGAGCCCCGGCTGAACGATCGTCCCATCGACACGTTCGACTCATCCGACCTCGCCGCCACGCTGGAAGCACAGCGGCGGTTTTTTTCGAGCGGCCTGACGCGCTCGGCCAGCTTTCGCCGCGAGCAGCTCGAGGCTCTCGTGGCGCTCGTCACGGACAACCTCGAAGACGTCCACGAGGTCCTGCGGGCGGACCTCGGCAAACCCAAATTCGAGGCCTATGCTTCAGAGACAGGTTTCGTCCTTTCGGAAGCACGCTTCGCGCTCAAATACCTGCACGTCTGGATGGAGCGCCTGCGCGTGCCGACGCCGCTCGTGCTGTTTCCGGCAACGAGCTACGTCCACTCCGAGCCTGTCGGAGTCGTGCTCGTCATGGGCCCCTGGAACTACCCCTTCCAGCTGATGATGGCTCCCCTGGCCGGCGCGCTGGCCGCAGGGAATTGCGCCTTCCTCAAGCCGTCGGAGTGGGCGGGCGAGACCTCGCGGCTCGTGTCCAGATTGGTCCGCAAGTACTTCCCGCCGGAGCTCGTCAGCACCGCGACGGGTGGGGTCGAAACGGGCTCCGCGCTGCTGGAAGAGCGCTTCGATCACATCTTCTTCACCGGAAGCGAAACCGTCGGGAAGATCGTCGCCGCAGCAGCCGCGAAGCACTTGACGCCAGTGACGCTCGAGCTCGGCGGGAAGAGTCCCGCGATCCTCGACGAAGACGTCGACCTCCACCGGGCGGCGCGTCGCATCGCTTGGGGCAAGTTTCTGAACGCGGGCCAGACGTGCATCGCTCCAGACTACGTTCTGGTGCCGACCGCGATGCAAGAAGATTTGCTGTCCGGGCTGGCGAAGAACATCGAGCGCTCCTTTGGTGAGGACCCCGCGGAGAGCGCGGACTTCGGCCGCATCATCAACCGCCGTCACTTCGACCGGCTCACCTCGTACCTGAGCGACGGACACGTCGTCATTGGAGGCCAATCGGATCGAGACCACCTCTATATCGCGCCAACCGTCATCGAATCCGTCCCCGAGGGCTCCACGATGCTCTCCGAAGAGATCTTCGGACCGATTCTCCCCGTGCTGACCTACGACAGGCTGGACGAGGCCATCGCGAAGACGAGCCTCGGCAGAAGTCCCCTCGCTCTCTACTTCTTTTCCAACGACCGGAAGAACCAGGAGCGGGTCTTCGAGGAGATTCCCTTCGGCGGCGGCGCCATCAACGATACGCTGCTGCAGTTCTCGAACCCGAATCTGCCCTTCGGAGGCCGAGGCTCGAGCGGCATCGGGCGATACCACGGCCGATTCACCTTCGATCTCTTCTCCCACAAGAAATCGGTGGTGAGAGGCTCGCTCGTCTTCGACCCCCCCATCCGCTACCCGCCCTACGGCGGGGGAAAGCTCAGCTGGCTGAAGAAGTTGCTGAAGTAGCGCGTGATAGAATCCGCGCGTGTTGAGCCAGAATCGCCCCCGCTTCAGCGCGGAACGGGCCGTCGACGTCGCCCGGCAACTCTACGGCCTCGAGGTCGAAGTCCTAGAGGAACTGCCAAGCGAGCGCGATCAGAACTTCCACCTCAGAAACCGGGAGGGCACTGAGCTCGTCCTCAAGTTTAGCAATACGGAGGAGCCCCGATCGGTCCTCGAGCTCCAGAACGAAGCGCTTCGACACGTCGCCCATCGCGACCCGGAGATCGTGATCCTGCAACTCCGAGAGCTCAGCGAAGGCGGCACGATGACCGAGGTCGAGGGAGACGACGGGCCGTCTTACCCCTGTAGATTATTCAACTATCTCCCCGGCCGGCCGCTCGCGCTTTCGAAGCCGCACCCGGAGTCGTTGTTGCGGAGCGTGGGACGTTTCATGGGAAGGCTCGATCGAGCGCTCGAAGGTCTCCGTCACGACTCAAAAAGGCGCAAGCTCATGTGGCGGGCGGAGAGCGCTCCCGAGATTCTGTACGACGGCATCGCGCTCGTCGAGAACGAGGGACGGCGCGAGCTTTTGAGCTATTACCTCTCCCTTTACGAAACGGAGGTCGCTCCCGAACTTTCGTCACTGCCTTCGGGCGTGATCCACAACGACGGAAACGACCACAACGTCCTGGTCCTGGACGGCGAGGCCGCGGGTATCCTGGATTTCGGCGATATCATCGAGTCCGCCATCGTCTGCGAGCTAGCCAATGCGGCGGCCTATTGCATGCTCGACAAGAGGGACCCGTTCCGTGCGGCTTCCGCCGTCGTGGCCGGATATCACGAGGCGCGTCCTCTGAGCGAGCTCGAGCTCTCACTCGTCTATCCTCTCGTCGCGACACGCCTGGCGATGAGCGTCTCGATCTCGGCGCGGCAGTTTCGCGAAGAGCCCGAGAAGAACTACCTGCGCGTGAGCGAGAACCCCGCCTGGAATCTCCTGGATCGACTCCGCGTGGAGTGCCCCCGTCTCGCGTACTATCGTTTTCGCGACGCCTGCGGCATGACCGCGCATCCCCGAGCCAAAGCCGTCACCCAGTGGCTCGACGATCACGCGAGCGAATCCGGAAACGTGCTCCCTTTCGACCTTTCGAAGGAAAGGGTTCATCTGCTCGACCTCAGCGTGGGAAGCCAAGAGCTCGGTGGTCTCGATGTCCTGGAAGACGCCGAGGGGTTCACGGTACACCTGTTCCGTGCGGTGAAGGCAGCGGGCGCCCGTGTGGGCGCGGGAGGCTACGGGGAAGCGCGACCGCTCTACGCGAGCGCCGGGTTCAGACCCGGACCGGTTGAGGGAAACGAGCCGCGTAGCGTGCATCTCGCCGTCGACCTCTGGGTCGAGGCGGGCACGCCGGTGCATGCACCCCTCGACGGTACGGTGCACAGCTTCGCTCTCAACGACGCCCCCCTGGACTACGGTCCCACGATTCTGCTCGAGCACGAGACTGGCGACGGCGATCGCTTCTGGACTCTCTACGGACACCTATCGGAAGATTCAATCTCCGATTCGGAGAAGGGGCAACCCGTCCGCCAGGGCACCGCCCTCGCGAAAGTCGGCAACTACCCAATTAACGGCAACTGGCCTCCCCACCTCCACTTTCAAATCATCCTGGACCTTCTCGACAAGGAAGGCGACTATCCGGGCGTGGCTGCGCCCTCCGAACGCCGGCTCTGGCTCGGGCTGTCGCCGGATCCGAGCCGCCTTCTGCGTTTGCCCTGGGCGACTTCTCGCTCGACAGAAGTGACCCAAGTCGAAAGCGGCCGGCGGGAACATCTCTCGGGCACGCTGAGTCTTGCCTACGAGACGCCTCTCCATATCGCTCGCGGTTGGAAATCCTATCTCTACGACACGGAGGGACGGCCTTACCTCGATATGGTCAACAACGTCTGCCACGTCGGCCATTGTCACCCTCGCGTCGTCCGGGCAGCGTCACAGCAGATGGCGGTGCTCAATACGAACACGCGCTATCTCCATCCCAACATCGTGCGCTACGCCGAACGGCTCACGGCAACGCTTCCCGACCCACTCCGGGTTTGTTTCTTCGTGAACTCTGGTAGCGAGGCGAACGACCTCGCTCTGAGGCTTGCCCGAGCGCATACCGGTCGGCTCGATACGCTGGTGCTCGAAGGTGCCTACCACGGAAACTTGACGTCGCTCATCGAGGTCAGCCCCTACAAGTTCGACGGCCGGGGAGGCAGCGGCGCCGCGGCCCACGTGCACAAGCTCGACGTGCCCGACGGCTATCGCGGCCGATTTCGCGCCTCTGAGCCCGGCTATGGAAAGCGTTATGTCCAGGCCGCAACGGCTTCGATCGAGAAACTCGCCCGTGAGAATCGGCCCATAGGCGCCTTCATCGGTGAGTCGATCATGAGCTGCGGAGGTCAAATCGTGCTGCCGCAACACTATTTAAGGGAACTCTACGCGACCGTACGCGGAGCGGGTGGGGTCGTCATCGCGGATGAAGTACAGGTGGGCTTTGGAAGAGTCGGCTCGCGCTTTTGGGCCTTCGAGACCCAGGATGCGGTCCCCGACATCGTGCCAATGGGAAAGCCTATCGGCAACGGTCATCCCCTGGGAGCGGTCGTGACGACGCGCGAGATCGCGTCGTCGTTCCAGACCGGAATGGAGTATTTCAATACCTTCGGCGGAAACCCGGTGTCGTGCGCGGTCGGATCGAGCGTCCTGGGCGTGGTCGAGAGCGAGGGCTTGCGCGAGAACGCCGAGCGGATGGGAGCGATACCTCTCGAGGGCCTCCGCGATCTGGCAACGCGGCATCCGATCTTGGGTGACCTGCGCGGGCGCGGTCTCTTCCTAGGATTCGAAATGGTCCGCGACCGCGAGAGCCTCGAGCCCGCCGCGGAGGAGGCGACCTATCTCGTCAATCGCATGAAGGAGGAAGGCGTTTTGAGCAGCACCGACGGACCGCTCGAGAACGTCATCAAGCTCAAACCACCTCTCGTCTTTTCCGAAGGCGACGCCGCGCTGTTTCTCGACAAGCTCGCGATGGTCCTTCAAGAGGACGCGCTGAAAGTATGACGGAAGAGCTCCTACCCGCGGTCGAGATCGATCCGCCCGGCGAGGTGAAAGCTTCCGTGATCTGGCTGCACGGCCTCGGCGCGGACGGTCACGACTTCGAGTCCATCGTCCCCGAGCTTCGGCTACCGCCTTCGGCCGGCGTGAGATTCGTCTTCCCTCACGCGCCTAAGCGCCCCGTAACCATCAACGGCGGCATGGTCATGAGGGCGTGGTACGACATCAAGACTCTGGAGCTCGAGCGTCATGTCGATCGTGAGGATCTGGAAGCCTCGCGCCTGCAGCTCGAGGCATGGGTCACTCACGAGCTCGACGCGGGCGTGCCCAGCGACAAGATCGTCGTCGCGGGATTCTCGCAGGGTGGTGCTATCGCGCTCTATGCAGGGGTGCCCGGACCCTCACCCGGTCGCGCTCGCGCTTCGCGCGGCGCGCCCAGCCTCTCCCAAAGGGAGAGGGGAAGACTTGGGGGCATTTTGGCGCTGTCTTGCTATCACCCGCTCAGAGAGCCCATCGCCTCGGAAAGCACCGAGGCCAACCGTACCGTTCCTATCTTCATGGGACACGGAAGCTTCGATCCCGTCGTTCCCCTTTCTCTCGCGGAAGCGACCGTCGAGACGCTCGGGGAGAACGGCTACGACGTCGAGTGGCACACCTATGCAATGCCCCACAGTGTCTCGGCAGAGGAGATCGGAGACGTCGGCCGGTGGCTTTCCGCTCGCCTCGCTTGAGCTCATCGAGAGAAAGCGAATACCATCTCCGTCCATGCGCAAGAAAGTCAGCCTCGTCACGGGAGCTTCTGGCGAAGTCGGAACCTCGCTCGCGCAGCGGCTCGCGGAAACGACGACTCGCCCCATTCTCACGCTCGATTTGGCGCCGCTGCCATACACATTACCCGGCGAGCACACCCACATCCAGGGCGACATTCTCGATCAGAGCCTCTTGGAGAGGCTCGTCGCGGAGTACGAGATCGAGACCATCTTTCACCTCGCGGCGCTCCTTTCGACGCGCTCGGAGTTCACGCCGGAAACGGCGCACCGAGTCAACGTCGAGGGCACCCTCGCCCTTCTGAGGCTCGCCTCCGAACAGTCGCAGTGGCGGGGCGAGCCGGTCCAGTTCCTCTTCCCGAGCTCCATCGCCGTCTATGGTCTCCCCACCCCCGAGGCCAAGGCGCGCTACTCGAGGGTCCGCGAGTGGGAGTGGATGAATCCCACGACGATGTACGGCTGCAACAAGCTCTACTGCGAGATCCTCGGCCGCTACTTGAGCCAGCACTACAAACAGCTCTCGGCCGAAGAGCCGGTCATGATCGATTTTCGAGGCGTTCGATTTCCAGGGCTGATCAGCGCCGTCACCGTTCCCAGTGGCGGTACGAGCGACTACGCGCCCGAGATGCTCCATGCGGCCGCGAAGGACGTGCCCTATCGCTGCTTCGTCAGCCCGGACGTACGCATCCCCTTCATGGCCATGCCCGACGCTAGCCATGCCCTGCTCCAGCTCGCGGCGGCCCCAAAGGAGTCGCTGCAGCCTCTCGTCTACAACGTGACCAGTTTTAGCCTCTCCGCGGCAGAGATTCGAGACCTTGTCGTCGAAGCTTTTCCGAAAGCGAACATCACCTTCAAGCCCGATTCGAAGCGCGAGGCCATCGTTGAGACCTGGCCGGCCGATCTCGACGACACCGCGGCGCATCAAGATTGGAAGTGGCAGCCGGAGTTCGACGTCGAGCGCGCTTTCGAGGAGTACCTGATCCCGAGCATCAAGCGACGCTACCAAGGCTCATGACGAACCGCCGCTCGAAAGCTGCCGGCTATGTCGCAGCGTTCCTCGATTTCGTCGAGCGCGTCGGAAACTATCTGCCACACCCGGCGAGTCTCTTCGCGATCTTCGCCCTCGCAGTCGTCGTCCTCTCAGGGATTTTCGCGAGCTTCGACGTCTTTGTGACCCACCCTAGCACGGGCGAGACCGTTCGTCCGGTTAGCCTTCTCAACCTGGCCGGTCTGCACCGGATTCTGACGAGCATGGTGACGAACTTCACGAGCTTCGCGCCGCTCGGTACCGTCTTCGTCGCGATGCTGGGGATCGGTCTCGCCGAGAGCAGCGGGCTGATCGGCGCCCCCCCGGCTTCTGACCTTCGCTATCGTCCTCGCCGGTGTGCTGTCCAACATGGCGAGTGAGATCGGCTACGTCCTTCTCGTCCCGCTCGCAGCGATCATTTTTCACTCGGCGGGCCGCCACCCCCTCGTTGGACTCGCGGCCGCGTTTGCGGGAGTTTCAGGAGGCTATAGCGCCAACCTGCTTCTCGGGACGGTCGACCCATTGCTGGCGGGGATCTCGGAGGAGGCGGCCAAGATCGTCGATCCCGACTACAGCGTGAGTGCCGCGGCGAACTACTACTTCATGGCGACCTCGACATTGTTCATCGCCTTTGCGGGAACGTGGGTCACGGAGAGAGTCGTTCAACCGAGGCTCGGCCGCTACACCGGTGAAGCTCCATCGAGTGAAGGGATGACGACGCTGAGCGTGGAGGAGGAGCGCGGTCTCAAGTGGGCGTTCGTGGCCTCGCTGCTGTTCGGCGTCTTCCTATTGTGGGGCACCGTCCCCACGAGCTGGGACCTCCTCCCGGGCGCGGGGTTCCTTCGAAACCCCGAGACTGGCGGACTCTTGCGCTCGCCGTTTCTCTCTGGAATCGTCGCCTTCATTTTCCTGGGCTCGTTGTTCGTGAGTATCGCCTATGGAAAGGGTGCCGGAACGATCGACAACGATACCGACGTCGTCGAGGGCATGGGAAAGGCGATCTCGACGCTCGGAACTTACACGGTATTGGTATTCTTCGCTGCCCAGTTCGTTTCTTTTTTCAACTGGGCCAACCTGGGACAGATCTTCGCCGTGAAAGGTGCCGAAGGGTTGAAGGCGCTCGGGCTCGGGCCCATTCCTCTCATGCTGAGCTTCATCCTGCTGACCATGTTCATCAATCTGTTCATGGGAAGCGCTTCCGCCAAGTGGACGATCATGGCTCCGGTCTTCGTCCCCATGTTCATGCTGCTCGGCTACAGCCCCGAGCTCGTGCAAACGGCCTATCGCGTTGGGGACTCCGTCACCAACATTATCGCTCCGATGATGTCCTACTTCGCCCTGATCGTCGCCTTCGTCGCCAGATACGATCGCAAGGCCGGCATGGGCTCGGTCATCGCCCTCATGCTGCCCTATACGATCGTCTTCACGATCGTTTGGTCGATCCTTCTCAGCGTGTGGATTCTCTTGGGCCTGCCGGTCGGCCCCGGGGCCGGCCTCTACCTGCCAACTCCTTGACGGAGCGGGAAAGCGCGCGTTGACGAGCGCCGATTTCCTACGTAATCTGGAGTAGTCACCTGAAAACAGAGCCGAAACGTCGTCCGAGCTCCCCCTGTCTCGGCGCCGCGCTTCCTCCGCCTTTGGAAGAAACACATAGCGAAGCCCGTGCAAGGACCACATCGTGAGGACGAGGACACGACGCAAAGCATGCTCGTGTCGTTCGGACGCGACTCTGAGAGCATCGTGCGCTGGGTCAGGCGGCCCGCGACCCCGTTCCAAGAATCGACGCTTTCGACCAAAGAAACCACTCTTCTCGATCTGATGCGCTCTCGAGTCGGAGAGCCGACCAGCGTGGAGCAGCTTCTCGAGCATTCCTCCGAGGGCCCGGAGGAAACGTTGCGAGCTCTCGAGACCCTCATTTCCGCCGGAGTTCTGGAAGTCGCAGGGGAGATCGAAGCGACGGCATCTGTAGACGACCTGTCCGATACACGCGCTGGCCCCACGGGTCCCTCCTCGGTTCAGGCGCTGTTTCCTCGAGGCGCGATCCCGGAAAAGCTGGGACGTTTCGAAATTCAAGAAGTCATCGGCCGGGGCTCCATGGGGGCGGTACTGCTGGCTCGCGATCCGGCCATCGATCGCCCAGTCGCAATCAAGCTCATTCAGACGGCAACCTATCTCATGCCCGCCCAGCAGGAGAAATACCGCGAGCGTTTCTACCGAGAGGCGAGCGCCGCCGGCCAGCTCCAGCATCACTCCATTGCCGCGGTCTACGACGTTGGGCACACCGATGACGGCACGCCCTTCATAGTCATGGAGTACCTGAAGGGCACGACGCTGAGGGAGGTTCTCGACGAGCAGAGACTCACCGTCGATCAGGCTCTGCGCGTCGCCCGGGACGTTCTCGAAGCGCTCAGCTACGCTCACGCACACGGCATCGTACACCGCGACATCAAGCCCGGAAACATTCTCGTGACGTCCGATTTTCACGGAAAAATCATGGACTTCGGAATCGCGCACGTCGTCGGCTCCGAGCTGACCTCGGGAGATGACGTTCTCGGCAGTCCTTATTACATGGCTCCCGAACAGCTCTCGAAAGCCAAAGTCGACCAGCGAACCGATCTGTTCTCCTTCTTCGTCGTCCTCTATCGGATGTTGACGGGGCGGCTTCCCTTTACGGGCGACTCCTTCGCTGCCATCGCTCACGCTATCCTTCACGACTCGCCGGTATCACCCGATCGGCTCGACCCGACCATCGACCCCGGCCTCGCCGCCATCGTTGTACACGGCTTGAACAAACGCCCGGAGGATCGTTTCGAAACCTCGGAGCTCGTGCAGCGCGCCCTCGACGATCGCGCGCGGGGTGTCGGGCTCTCGAAACTCCCGAACCGCGATCAGCAGGACCGCTGGCTCACGGTAGCCATCGCGCTCGTTGTCGGCGCGCTGCTCGTGTTTCGACTGGTACTCACCGGGCACGAGGCCACCACGGATTCCAGCCCGGTCTCACCCGTCACCGCGGAGAGCGGGGTTTTCGAGACCGACCCGTCGGAACCGATGTCCGGGCCGCCGGACGAACCGAGCCCGTCGCCAGACGAGGTCATCCAGCAGACGGAGAGCCCGAGGGTTTCGGCAACTCCGAGACCTTCACGTCAGGAGAGAGCGCAGCCCAGGGCTCCAAGGCCACGCCCTCCGGTCGAGGCCATACCGAGACCGCGCCCTCCCGTCGAGGCCGCGCCGAGACCAAAAGGGCCCAAGCCGCAGCCGGCACCCGCTCCACTCGAGACGAGGGTCCCCTCAGAAGCGGAGCTCTTCTACGAAGCGCGCGTGGCTCTCGAGCAAGGAGAGCTGGAGAAGAGTCAGGCGCTCCTCGAGCAACTATTCCGTGTCGACCCAAGGTTTGTAGGCGCATCCGAGCTCCACCTCCGAGTCACCGATCAGATCTGGCAGAAAGAGCGGGTCTACGCGGATTCGTGTGGGTTGAAGACGGCATTTCTGGGTAATGGCGGAAGGAATGCCGCCACGATCTTCAGCTTGAGATATTCCTCGTCGCGATAGCCGTAGGCGCGTCGTTGCAGAACACGGATTTTGTTGTTGACCCCTTCAACTAGGAGGCGCAGACGCTCCATCTCGGCCACCGCCTTGTCCGGCACAGCTTGCCCACATGCGTCGCAAAACGCTAGGTGTAGCGCGAGTTGTTCGCCAGCCAGTCCAGGTGTTCTACATGCACACCGCCGCACCCAGGACAGTTGACGCGCCAACGCTCGTATTCCAGATAGATCCGCCAGCCTGCCAACGACAGGTCGCGGACCCGGCACACTTGCTTGTCATAGCGCCCCCGGCACCGTTGCCCACAGTAAGAGCACACAGCTGTTTTTTTCGCCTCTTGAGCTGGATGACGCGGGCGTATCGGTCACCGAATAGACCCTTCAATCCGGCACACCACGAAACCTGGCAGCGCAAACAGCGAGCGGATCGACTGGGAATTTTTCACTCGGTTAGCCTATCCTAAAAATGGACCACTTTTCAGCACCTGATGAAGTACTCGATACCTTTTCCACACAATGAGTTACACTGTTTTTCCGTCAGGACTTACCCACACGAATCCGCGTAGACCCGAAAGAGCTTCCCCTCCTTTTCAGAGCACGACACAAGCACCGCATTGGGGGCTGCGATGGTGAGCTCAGCCTGGCGACGCTCGGCGTGCGCTTCGTTTCGGAGTCGCACGATTGGGTGTGGGAGGTCGACGAAGTTCGCGTGCTCGAACGCCCGGATTCCGACAGGATATACATCGAGACTTTCGAGAAGAGCGTTCTCTCTCTCGGGAAGAACAAAATCTACCGCTTCGAGCTCGATGAACCCCTGGGCGACGACGACTGGACGCGGTATCAGCGGCTGCTACGATAAAATCTTCCAGATTTTCTCCGGCGTCAGCGGTGTGTCGATGTGACGAACCCCTAGATGGGCGACCGCGTCGACGACCGCGTTGACGACGGCGGGGGTCGAGCCAATCGTCGCGGCCTCGCCGATCCCTTTGACCCCGAGCGGGTTGAGACGCGTGGGGGTTTCGGTGCGATGCGTGTCGAAGCTCGGCAACAAATCGGCGCGCGGGACCGCGTATTCCATGAGGTTGCCCGTAAGAAGATTGCCATCTTCGTCGTAGACGGCTCTCTCCCACAGCGCCTGTCCCACGCCCTGGGCGATACCACCGTGGACTTGACCTTCCACGAGAAGCGGATTGATGGCTCGGCCGCAGTCGTCCACCGTCACGAATCGAACGATCTCGATCTCTCCCGTGCTCGGATCGATCTCGACGACCGCAGCGTGCACTCCGAACGGATATGTCTCACCCGATGGTTTGAACTCGCTTTCGACGTCCAGCTTCCCCCGAAGATCGAGGGGGGTCTCCTCCGCATGAGCGGCGGCGACGACCTCTTTCCATCCAACCGAACGCGACGGGACACCGACGACGTGAAAGCGTCCCTCCTCGAGAGCGATGTCGGGCGCGGAGGCTTCGAGCAAGTGTGCCGCGATCTCCTTCGCCCCGTCGCGCACGCGCTCCGAGCTTTCGAGCACCGCCGCGCCTCCGACCGGAGCGCTGCGACTCCCGAAGGTTCCGAGGCCTTTGGGAACGGTTCCGGTGTCGCCGTGCAGGACGGTGATGCCTTCGAAAGGCACCTGGAGGGTCTCGGCGACGATTTGGGACCAGCTCGTCTCGTGACCTTGACCCGTGGGCGACGTCCCCGTAAGCACCGCGACTCGTCCGTCGGGTGCGATGCGAACCGTACCCATCTCCCAGGGGCCGAAGCCGCAGATCTCCACGTAGCTCGCCATCCCGACGCCGAGGAGCTTTCCGCCGTCTCGACGGCGGCGCTCCTGCTCCAGCCGGAGCGCCCGCACATCCACGTATTTCAGAAGCTCGTCGAGAGCGCGCGCGTAGTCTCCCGAGTCGTAGGTCAGCCCCGTCGCCGTCTCGTAGGGAAAGCGATCGGGCGGGACGAAATTACGACGGCGCAGCTCGAGGGGATCCAGACCCATTTTCTGCGACAGGGCGTCCACTGCGCGCTCAATGAAGTAAGCAGCTTCGGGCCTCCCGGCTCCGCGGTATGGCTCAGTCATCGTTTTGTTGGTATAGACGCCCCTTGCCTCGCAGAGCACGTTGGGAATGTCGTAGGCGCCGGTCATCATCGCGCCCGTCAATGCGGGGATGATGGGTGTTACCCGGCTGTAGTGCGCTCCGACGTCCATCGTGATACGAAGCTCAGCTCCGAGGATTCGCCCCGACTCATCGGCAGCGAGACGAACCGCGCCAAGCTGATCTCGGCCGTGGCTCGTCACGAGGAAGTCTTCGCTCCGCGTGGCCACCCAGCGGATCGAACACCGCAGGCGTCGCGCGAGATAAGCCGCAAGCACCTCCTCCGTATAGATGTTGGCTTTGGCACCGAAACCGCCGCCGACCTCCGGAGCAATGACCCGCAGCGCAGTCTTGTCGACGCCCAGCATTTTCGTCACCGCATCGCGCAGCATGTGGGGGATCTGGGTCGAGGACCAGAGCACCCACTCGTCTCCGTCATAGCTCGCGGCCGCCGCCCGCGGCTCCACGGCATTGGGGACGAGCCGCTGAATCGAAATTTCGATTTCTGAGACGCAATCGGCCTTCGCGAAAGCACGCTCAACGTCTCCCCCCGTCAGTTTCCAGACGAAAGCGATGTTGTCGGTCGTGTCCTCGTAGAGCAGAGGCGCCGCCTCGGCGAGCGCTGCCTCCGGGGTCGTGACGGCAGGTAGAGGCTCGTAGTCGACGACGACGGCCTCGACGCCGTCTGTCGCAACGTAGGGATCGACGGCAATCACGACCGCAACGGGCTCTCCGATGCAACGCACTCGATCCGTCGCGAGCGGATAGCGATCCGGAAGGTGGAGCCTTTCGAACGATCCGCCGTCCACCCCGGTCGCAACCGAGAACGGCTTGGCGAGATGAGGATGGATGTCGGTCCCGGTGAGCACGGTGACAACACCCTTCATGGCAAGCGCCGGCGACGTATCGACTCTCGTAACCTTCGCGTGTCCGTAGGGACTGCGGACGAAGGCCATCGTCAGTCCGTCCGGCAGAGGGATATCAGCCACGTATCGACCTCGCCCGGTGACGAGCTCCGGGTCCTCCCGGCGAGTTACCCGCGCGCCAATGAACTTGGGAATTGCTTTCGGCATGCGCGCGGCATTGTACGCTTAGCCCGACAGAGCCCGCCACTCAAACGCCCATGACGGCGGTAGATCCTTGTGCCGCGTCCGTCTAACCCTGATAATAGTGAAGTCTTCAAAAAAACGAATCCGAGGAGGGTCTAGCGATGTCTCGAATTCTCGTTTGCCTCGCTCTCGGGATCACGCTCGCTCCGGCGGCGAGTGTCGTATCCGCCAAAGATCCCATTCCGGTATCCAGCGGAGAGCTCGAATATCGCCTCGAGGGAGAGCGAATCGGGCAGGAGCAGTTCCGCGTGTATCGGGGGAAACGACTCGTTATCGAAACGACGCGCACGATCTACTATCCGGAGCCAGTCCGTCACGAGCTTCGGTACGAGCTCGAGCCGTCGCTCGAACCGAGGAAGCTCGAAATAAGCGCCGTTCGAGGCGGTATCGTGACCAAGCTGAAGCTCGAACGAAAGGGCGACAATTGGCGGGTCGAAGTCAAGGGCCAGGGGCGGAAGACCAAGAAACACGAGCTCGGCCGTCACGCCGGGACGATCGTCGATTTCGACTCCCCGCTCTTCACTAGCTTGGCCGTAAAACGGCTCAGGCTCGGTCCCAAACAGCATAGTAGCGTGGACGCGATCACCCTGAAACTTCCCGACTTCGATGGTGCGCGAAGCTCCCACCGCTATCGGCGTCTCGAGGACGAAGAAATCGAGGGCCCGCACGGATTGGTCCAGGCCGCGGTCTACGAGCTCGACGCCGACGACGTCACCCACAGGGTTTGGATAGCTCCATCCGGCATGGCCTTGAGGGGAATCTTCGAGCGTCCGCTCGGCGAGCTCGAGGTCGTGCTCGTGAGAATGAAATCGAAGCCTGGTGCCGCTTGGCCATGAGGACGAGCGTCGCTTGACTCGAGCCGAGCTCACCTGTTACATCTGAACACCCGACTCAAATGGTACCTTGGGGAGCGCTCTACCCGTGAAAAGCATCGGCAAGTACTCGATCCTGGAAACGATCGGTCGGCGCGGGATGGGCGTCGTCTATCGGGCCGTCGATACGGTGCTCGAGCGCGAAGTCGCTCTCAAAGTGCAACGCCACACGGACTCCGGAGACCAGTCTCTCCTGCGCTTCTTCCGTGAGGCGAAGGTCGTCGCGTCGCTGCGCCACCGCAACATCGTCACCGTCTACGATTTGGGACAGGACGATGGACGGCTCTATATCGTCATGGAGCTGCTTCGGGGCGAGGACCTGACGGAAAAGCTCGAGTCCAAGCAGAAGCTCTCGCTCGAGCTGAAGGTGCACATCATTTCAGAGATCGCGGAGGGTCTCGCCCACGCGCACCGGAAAGGCATCGTCCATCGGGACATCAAACCGCGAAACGTTTTCGTGACCGACGAGGGCGAGATCAAGCTCTTGGATTTTGGCCTGGCCCATATGGCACAGTCCACGTTGACCGAGGTAGGCCAGCTCCTCGGAACGCCTCACTATATGTCACCGGAGCAGGTGACGGGAGAGACCGCCGATCCGCGCGCGGATATCTTCGCGCTGGGGGCGCTCCTCTACGAGCTCCTTACAGGGGAGAAGGCTTTTGCCGCCAAGAGCGTTCAGGCTGTTTTCGATCGGATCGTAGCGGGTGAGCCGACGCCCCTCAAAGACGTCCAGCCCTCGCTTCCCCAAGAGCTCGAGACCATCGTGGCGAAAGCGCTCCGAAAATCCAAAGAAGATCGCTACGGGAGCATGGAGGACCTGCTCGAGGAGCTCCGCAATTTCCGATCGCACCTGGAGTCGCACAAGATCGAGCTTCGAGAGCAGGCCCGCGACGCGGCACGCGAGCTCGCGCGACTTCGAGCGGAACATCGAGAGCTCCTGTCGCAACGAGGCTCCACGCCGGAAGAAAGGGTTCTTCTTCAGACCGCCGAGCGCGACGACCTCAGCTATATGGCGCTCGTGAGACTTCACCAAGGGGCGGGACTGGAGCTCGGGCGCCTGCGGCAAATCGTCGAAGAGGCGCAACGAGACGATAGCTCCGACAAGACGATCACCATCCCGGGAACGAAGACGAGCGCCGCGGAGCGAAACGAGAACCGCGCGAACTAGATCTACGATGACGCGACGGCGCGATTCGCTCACGGAGATCTCGCCGGGAGTCTCCTCCTCGTGGGCAACGCGCTCAAGCTGTCCCCGAACCACCTCGGCGCGCAGGACCTGAGCGAACACTTGCGTCAGGCGATCATGCAGCTCGTCGACCACGTGGAGTCCGAGGCCAACGACATCGATGCGCTCGGCAGAGCGATCCTGGATATGGACAACCAGTCAGGAGAAAGCCTTCCCTCGAGCCCCAGCGTCGACTCCGGGACGGTCGAGACCTTGAGCAAGATCCTTCTCTCTGGCCTTCCACCCAGCAAGGACGCTTGAGGACCCCCCCCCGTTTGGGGGAGAGGGACTTGCCAACCTTGAACCACCTTCGCCGTACTCCTATACTGCTTCAACTCGTGCGCATCGGTCTCATCGTCTACGGTAGTCTCGACGTCGTGTCCGGCGGCAACCTCTACGATCGGATGCTGGCCGAGCATCTCCAGCGAAAAGAGCACGTCGTCGACGTCATCTCGCTGCCAAACCGAGGCTACGCGATGGATCTGCTCGAGAACGTCTCCCCGTCCCTGAAGCGAAGGCTGAGAGACTCGTCTTTCGCCGTCATGCTGCAGGACGAGCTCGCTCACCCTTCCCTTTTCCGGATCAATCGAAACGCCTCCACCAAGCTCGTGAGCATCGTGCACCACCTGCGCTCGAGCGAAGATCGACCCCGGTGGCAGAACGAGCTCTATCGGAGGGTGGAGAAAGCCTACCTCGAGACAATAGATGCCTTCGTCTTCAACAGCGAGACGACGCGTGAGTCCGTCGAATACTTGTTGCAGAAGAAGACCCGCTCGGTCGTGGCGACGCCGGGCGGGGATCGGCTGGCCGGGGGAACGGAAGTCACGACCGAGACCGTCGACCGACGGGCGCGGGCGAAAGGCCCGCTCCGGCTTCTTTTCGTTGGCAACTTGATCCGGCGTAAAGGACTTCACGATCTTCTGACGGCGCTCGCCCCGCTTCGCGACCGCGACTGGCACCTCGATGTCGTGGGAAGCCTCGAGCGGGATCCCGACTACGTGGCGGACATCCGGCGCCGGGCGAGGACGCTCGACCTGGCGGAACGCCTCACGCTACACGGAACGTTCGGCGGGAGCCTCTTGACCGAGAAATACGCGAAGTGCCAGCTCCTCGTCGTGCCCTCGAGCTACGAGGGCTTCGGCATCGTCTACCTGGAAGCCATGAGCTTTGGCCTTCCCGTGATCGCGAACACTGCCGGAGCCACCGACGAGATGGTGCGTCACGAGTCGACGGGTTTTCTCGTGCAGCCTGGCGACACGGTGAGTCTTGGCCGCCAGCTCGAGCGCGTCATGGACGACCCCGACCTTCTCGCGCGCATGAGCCTCGCGTCTCTCGAGGCTTTTCGAGACCACCCTACGTGGAAGACCTCCATGGAGAAGGTTTCAGGGTTCTTGGCCGACCTCTCCCGAGCCTAGCAAAGCCTTCATCCCCACTGCGACGCCGAAGGTGCCGAGAACGACGTCGCGCGCGCGAACGACGAGGCTCAAGCTGATGCCGAGCGCTGGTGCAAAGCCCATCGCCGCGACCGCCGTGAGCTGGCCCGCCTCGAGCACACCAACCGCCGCGGGAAGGAACAAGAGGTAGGCGATGCGGGCCGCGGTGACACCGAGCACAACCTGTTCGAACTCGAGTAGCATGCCGAGCGAATGTGCCACCAGCCAGTACTCGAAGAGAATCACGAACCAGCTCGCGAGGGACGCAGCAAGTGCTAGCGCTAGCGCGCGAGGACGTCGGTTGCAGAACCGCCCCGCCTCGCTCTCGCTCGAGCTCAGCAAGTCGTGGGCGTTCGGAACGCGCGATCCCCGCAGGCGGTCGAAGAGATATGTCAATGGCCGCCGGCCCCGCGAGAGCGCGAAGAGGTCCGCAGCCGGCGCGGCGAACAGGACTCCCACGAAGAGCGCTTCGCCCCGCCGAAGAAGGAAGAGAGCGGCCGCGGCCAGAAATGCGAAGTTGACCGTGAGCTCGAGCAATCGATCGAGCAGCAACGAGGTCACGGCCACGCTACGAGACAGACCGGCTCGCTTTTCCGCGAGAAGCGCTTGGATAGGCTCGCCGCCGAACTGGGGCCCCGGAGTGAAGTAGCTGAACCCGAAAGCGGCGAGCCGATAGAGCGCGGCCGATAGAAGCGGGATGGGATGCTCCAAAGCCCTCAGAATAATCCACCACCTCATCGTGAAGAGCACGAGCACGGCGAGATTGACGGCGACGATCGAAACGAGAGCCGCGAAAGAGATGCGGCCGAGAGCCGCGAAGGCATCTCCGAGCGAAACGCTTCGGAGGGCCCAGAACAGAATGAGGAAGGCGGCGAGCCAGAGACCTATTTTGACGAGCCGGTGCTGGCTCATTGGGTCGTGGTGCTCAACGTAAACCGGAAGTCACGCGCAAACATCATCAGGCTCGCCCCGCCGATGACGAATGCAGCCTTCATCGTCAAAGCCGCAGGAACAAACGGCCAGAGCGCCACCGCCAGAAAACCCATCGAAAAGCCCGCAAACAGCCGTCGAAGCCGGCTCGGATCGAGCTCGCGCGAAGTCTTGCCCGAACGCCGCCGGGCCGCCTGCGTGAGAACGAACAAATAGCGCGCGAGACCGATCGCGAGATACCAGGCGGGGAGCTTTCCATAAAGGATGCCCAGCGTGCTCGCGATGAGAATGCCAGCGGCATCGAGCTCCATGTCTAGCTTCGCGCCGAAGGGCGTCGCCTGCCTCAGCTTCCGAGCAAGCCTCCCATCCAGATCGTCTAGAACAACCGCCACCGTATAGGCGAGCGCCGCGAGCGCGACCGGGCCGCGCCACAAGACGAATCCCGCCACCATCGCGAGCAGGAGACCACGCGTGAGGGTCACGAGCGTAGGTAAGCCGAGCCGGTCCGATCCCGCTCGAAACAGAAGCGCGACCGTGTAGCTCCAAACCGTCAGCGCGCCCAGGAGCCACTGGGGTCGACCGAGACCGACCGCCAGCAAGGCGACGAGACCCGCGAGCGCGATGGCGCTCGCTTCCCGATCGATGCGCGTCGCCGTCAGCGCTCTCGCGATCACGATTCGCGTCCAAAAAGCCGAGCGAAGGCTTCGAGAAAATCTGACATGGCGAACGAGCTCGGTGTAAGAGGTACGAGCCCCTCTTCGAAGCCGAGCGACTCGAACCGCTCGACGAGTGTCGCCCGCTTGCTCAAGACGTGCATGGGAACGGCCCAGCTGTTGTTATCGTGCGTCGCGAGCTTGGGCGGCTGATGGTCTCCCAGGATGATCACGAGGGAGTTCTCTGGGACGTACTTCACAAGGAAGCCTTCCAGGACGTCGAGCTCGTAACCAAAGGCTCCCAGGTACCACGAAGAGAGCTCGGTGAGGTCGCGATAGGCATCGTGGGCAACCGACTTCAAACCCCTCGCATAGGCCGTGCCGTCGTTGAAGCGAGTCCAGTCGTCGACGTAGGTCGGCACAGGATAGTAGGGGATGTGAGTCATGACGAGTGAGAACTTCGCAAATAGCGGCTGCTTCGCGCCTCGAATCTCATCCTCATAGATACGGTACAGCGTGAATTGATCGGGGACCTTCCACCAGCCCATGGCGGGGCCCCGCCAGTCGAGCTTCTCGAAGTCGTAGACCTCGTCGAAACCGTAGAACAGTCCATCGGGCCAATACCACTTGATACCGGGCTCGGCTGCCACGCTTCGATAGCCCTCGTTTTGCAGGAGCCGCACGAGGGATCCACGGTCGGATGCGAGGAGTACGTCATAGATGTGCTCGGTGGTGACGTCGACGCCGCTCAGGAGCGTCGCGTGGGCGCGCCAGGAACCGCCGCCGAAGGTCGGGGATTGGATCTGGCTCGATCGGAACGCATAGCCGGCGGCCGCGAGGCTCTGCTCGAGCTTCCGATACCTCGGTCCGATCGTGTCGAAGTGGTGGGAGTCTTCGAGCAGCGTCACCCCGTAGGACTCCAAGAAAATGACAAACACGTTCGCGCCGAGAAGACCCGGCAGGCCGGTCTGAAGCTCGAGCTCTGGAAGATCGACCGCGGCCAGGGCTTCTTCATCTCCCGCGCGCAAGTTCTCGAGCTGGCTCGCGGCCATCGCGCTGACGGGATAAGCGAATGGCTTCGTCACTCCCGCGAGGTAGAGGACGAGGCAAATGGGGGCCGCGACGAAAGCGACGGCTCGCATTCGCGGGTCTGCCATGGCTCGCTCCAAAACCGAGAGCCCCGCCCAATTGAGCCCGATACCAATCCCCGAGACGAGGAGAAACCCCGTAACGACGGCGAGACCCATGGAGAGCGACAGCACCTCCCAGAACATCTCGACAACGCGGTGCAAATGGGGAAAGTCCCCATGCAAATCGAACGGACGACCCAGTACGCCGAGAGCCGTTACCTCCAGATAACGGACCGTCATGGCCAGGTACAAGACGACGGCCAAGACGAGCTTCGTCCATCGCGGCAAGCTCTTCCCGAGCGCCGCAAGCAGACCGAGGGCCGCGACCATGACCATGACTTCGACCGAAAGCCGCGGCACGAAACGAATGGACGGCATCGAGGGCACGTTTTCGAACGTGAAGAAGGCGTTGAAGTAGAGGAAAAAGAGCGCAGGGGTCAGAAAGCGAGTCATGATCCTCATGCTATCTCAGCGCTTTCGCCAGACCCGGAAGCGGTAGCTCATCAGACCGCTCTTCAGACAGTCTCTCAACGCGTCGCCGCCCTCGAGGGCCATGAAACCCTCGCTCTCGAGGCGCATGGCTCGGCCCAGAGAGACGATCGCATGGTAGTGCGCGACCTCTTCGCTGGCGAACTTCACGATGGAGCCACCGCTTGCAAACCGAGAAGAAGCTCGGCCGTGACGTAGAGCCAGGCGTCCTTGGGGATACCCCACTTTCGTCCCGCGTTGCTTACCAGATAGACGTAGAACTCACCGAGCGCTTCGCGATCGTCGAGCGCGACGGCGATCCGTACGAGCGAAGCCCAGGCTTCGATGCCCGGCCGCTTTTCGCGAGCGACTTCCCCGGTTCGACCGTAGTAAGTCCCCCTCAAGCGCGGCATCTGCTCGAAACAAAACTCCATGACGCCGCGCGCGACCGCGGGCCGGCCCCTCACGGCCCAAGCCGCCACCGTCGACGAGTTCGACACTTGAATGGCGTCGTTCGGAGAAAAAATCACCACCCGCTCATCATCGAGAAGCGTCGAGACCTCGGGCTGCACCATGTCGTACAGAAGCCTCGACGGCGACTGGGCTCGCTCGATGAGGGCGTAGGATTTCTCCGCGACCGCTGCCAGCTCTGGGTCCCCCGTAGCCTCCGCGACCTCGGCGACGTAGTCCGGCGCGTAGTCCACGAGAAACGAGTTGTTGGCGAAAGCGCGCGTTCCCAGGTTGAAGTAGTTGCGAATGAGCCACACACCTTTTTCCACGGCCTGGTGACGAACGTAGCCCTCCAGAATCTCGAGCGCCCACTCGCGATCTTCGGCCGTGCCGAAGGCCTCGGCTCCTCTCCACAACCCTTCCGATAGCCGAAGCGCTTCCGTCGTACCGGAAGCGTCTGGCTCGCGCCCTTCGAAGTAACGCCACAGGACGAAGCCACGCGTATAGTCGTCGTCGGGGAGATCCAGCACGAAGTGCTCCAGGGCGTAATCCCGCAGCGGCGCGTAAAGCTCCCGGTCCCCCTCGATCGCGGCGAAGATCATGAGGAGAGCGACGTCCACAGCGTAGACGTAGCCATCCGTGCGCGCCAGCATCCCCGCCTCGACCCGAGCGAGTGCCAGGTCTCTCAGCTCCCGCTTGGCTTCCCGGGCACCCGCGGGCTCATCGGGAGTCCCACCGCCGCAGGCCAGGAGCCCGCCCAACGTCATCATCGTAAGGAAACGCCTCATTGCAGGCGGACTATATAATCTCGCCGCCATGCAGTGAAACGCCTCGGTTCTCCCCGCGGGGCCGGACTATGAGGGCGCGACGGGACCCGTCGCGCCAAATGCGGTGAGTTGATCGATCGCGACGAAGAACTCGTCACGGACGACGGCCGGTATACATGCAGGAGACGGAGGGGTCTCGAAAAGCAAGAAGCCCCTCTCCCAGTTCCCGGAAGAGGGGCTTCGAAGATCGTCGTGGTGTCGCTTAGCTCAAACGACGACGCTGCCAGACTCCCACGAGACCAGCCCCGAGGAGAAAGAGGGTGGCGGGTGCGGGTGCGGGAACTCTGCTCGATTCGTACGCGACGAAAGGCTCGAATTCGAGCGCATTGAAAACCACCGTTCCCCCAGATACCCGCGACGTCGCTGCGAATCGAAACGACGCGACCCCAGCTGTGAAGGGATCGACGAGGACTTCTGCATTATTGAAACCCGCGTACAGGTTGTCGGGAACGATGGCCATGCCGCTTCCGAGCGCAACCAGAGCCGCGTTGATCGCGGCGTTGGAGGCGGTAAAGTCACTACTCGAGTTTTCGCCGGTGAAGACGACGGTTCGTCCGCTCGAGAGGAACGCGCTCAGAGCGTCGATCTCAGACTGGGCGAAGGCGTTCGGGAGGGAGCTCACGAACAGATCGACTCCAGCCAAGTCTCCCGCAGACACCGCTCCCGAGTGGATCGAGGACGTCACGCCTCCGAGTGTGTTATAGAAATCGTTGACGTCCCCGTCGGCGTTGTCGACTGAGAGCGAGCCCCCGGTCGTCTCGAGAACGAGCACAGTCGAGCCTGCCCCGAGAACGTTTTGGAAAAACTGTTGGTTGCCCGCATTGATGGGCTGACCGAACGAGCCAACGAGGGGGTTAATGATGTTCGTGTCCCCAGACAGCAAGATTGTTCCGGCACTGGTGGGTCCCGCCAAAGCCAGCGCCAAGAGCACACCCAGCACAACGCGTCCGTATCTAGTCATTAGTCTCAATCCCCCTCTTGCGAAAAAAGTGTTGCGAACCAACTGCTCGCATTGATGCGCAAGATCCGAACCACAAATCGAAGTATGCCCGAATTCACTTAAAGCATTCATTTCATGAGACTAAGGGCCGGCGACAAAATAAGTTCCCGTTTTCAAGACGGTCGGATGGTGTAGTTCCATTTGGGTAGAGTCTGGTCCTTTGTAACGGAAAGCGCCTGCATCCGCTCGTCAGTGATTTTGACGCCCTTCGGATAACGACGCCGGATAAGGTGTGCGCGTACTCGCAAACCGGAAGAGGTGGCGGTCGTGCGGATGTATTTGAGGATGGTTTCGTAGCTGTCGAGAGGCCTGCCCGCCCAGTTCTTGCTGACCTCGCTGAACAGACGGTGCTCCACTGGATTCCACTTGGATGTACCGGACGGATAGTGGGCTATGGTGATAGCGATGTCGTGGCGATTGCAAATCCGCGTTTGAAGCCCGTGCTTCCAACCCCGACACCGATAGCCATCGCTGCCCCCGGCGTCTGCCAATATCGCGAGGTCACGGGCTGCAGGATAGCGTCGCCGTCCTTCCGTTCGCCACCACTTCTCGATGGCATTCACGGCGAAGTCCGGGGTGTTGTACGAGGTACCAATGAACACTGTCCCGCGGTTCGCGAGCAGATCGTAGACGCCGTAGGGGATTGCGATGCCGTTCGATTCGGAACGGAAGTCATGGTCTTTGACGAGAGTCGGCTCGCGGTTCCAGGCCTGCCCGCCGTTTTTGAATAATCCCACCAGCTCCCGTTTCTTCGTGTCTACGCTGATGATGGGATGACCAGCTGCGGCAAAACGCTCGCGCAGTTCGGCGATACACGCGAATTGGGTATCGCGATCTTCGGACGTGGCACCGCACAGCTTCTTGTGGTTCACCCGCAACGAGAAGCCGAGCTGTTTGAGCAGTCGACCGACGGTTTTGCTGCTGACGTTCACACCGAGGCTTCTTAGCTCGCAAGCAATCTTGTCGGTGGTCCGCCGCGTCCATTTCACTCCCGTCATCGGATCGCCCGCGGTGTCGTGCTTCATGAGTTCTTCGATCTTGGCGATGACTTCTGGCTTTTTTTTGCACGGCGCGCCGTCCGCCACCCTTTCGCCGAACTCCGTCGAGCTCAACATCTCTCATTAGCAATTCCCTACGACCTCTGGCTACCGTGCTCGGACCCATCCCGAGCAGTTCGGCAATCTGTTGGTCGCCACCGTGACCGAGCTTCATGGCCTCGACTCCCGCGTAGAGACGGCGCTGCTTTTCATCGAGCAGGCTGTAGAAAAGAACGATCGCAGCCTTCAACTCCACGGGGAGCACGCGGACTCCCCCGACCCAGCCCAACGTGGAAGGTGACGCCTCATGTATCTGGCGGGCCGAGAGCTGTTGCTTGCGCGTGCTCACATCGGTGGCCAGATACAGATATCGGCCGAACACCTGCTCGCGCGCCAATCTTTTCTCTCGGACCAGTTTCAACAGAGGAGCCTTGACGTCAACCTGCACCACGTCCTCGAGCTCGTCGACGTAGTAGCCTGCCTCACAGGCCGCGACCAACGCTTTTACCGTCGCAAGCAACGTCCCGTACTTCGAGAACCACACTGAGCGCAACGACCAAAGACCTTTTCGATCGAACTGGGCGATCTCGTCCAACGTGTAGTAGCTACCACGGTGGGAGTAGCTTGTCCGATACGCCAACTCATTGAGCTTTCGGAAGACGGTCGAGTCCACATCGGTACCCAACACTGCCTTCAAATCATCGAGGGTAGCTATTTTGTGCTTCCTCAACAGGCGGTCGAGATCTTCAGACTGATAGCTCGTAGGTCTCATAATAGGAGAAGTGCTCCTTGATAGGCGTAATCCTCCTGCAATGAGGACCGTTTGTCAAACACGCGCTGGTTGCTGAAGATCTACAAATGTTCCGTTTCTAGGGAGCTTGCCAGGCTCTCGTGATGCCAGACGATATCGCGATCACGACCTGAAACAGGAAGAGTGTGCTCAAAACTAGACAGTTATTTTGTCGGCGGCCCTAAGTGTAAGGTCATCTCGCTGGAGCCGGCATTTGGCTGTAAGGGAAGCCGACGAAGCCACTGAATTCAGGACCATACCACGTGGTTTTCAAGTGTAATCAACGGGTTACGGCTTGTCTCTCTGGAGTAAGGGTTTCCGACGCTCGCGACGTACGGTAGGACAGGTTGCGATCTACTTGTCGCCCTTCTGCATCGCCTTGCGAAGGGTGTCGGCGAGCGAGCCGAACCCGCCGCTTTGTGCCTGGGCCTCGTCTTCGCGCGCCGCGTAATCGCGAGCCTCCTGGGTCTCCGTCGCTTCGAGAACCGCTTTGCGACTCAGCCGGATGCGACGTCCGGAGGGGTCGACCTCGAGGACGATGACTTCCACGTCGCTTCCCACCGGAAACGCTCTACGGAGGTCGCCGTCTCTTTCGACGCCGGTCTCTTCGAGCGGAATGAGGCCTGTGCTAGCGGGCGCGAGGTAGACGAACACGCCGTAGCTCTCGTGGCGCTCGACCTTGCCGCTGACGCGAGCCCCTGGTCGTATCGAGTCCGCACGCTCGGCCCTGGCGGAGCCTTCCTCGACGACCGTCACTCCAATTCTCTTTCGCTCTAGATCGATGCTCAAAATCTCGACCGCCACCCGCTCGTCAGGGGCAACTGAAGCTTTCCATCCGTCCGCCCTGCCCGTGGGCGGGAACGTGGATACGTGCGCCAGGCCCTCAACGCCCGGTGTCAGCTCGATGAAGGCGCCAAAGTCGGCTGCGCGCGTGACACGCCCCATCAGGACCTGGCCAACTTCATAGGCGCTCTCCACCGTGGACCAGGGATCGGCTTGAAGCTGCTTCAGCCCGAGGGAGATCCTCCCCGTCTCCTCATCCAGCTTCAGCACTTTGACGGTTATCTCGTCTCCCGGTTTCACGACCGTCGCTGGATCCGTGACCCGAGACCAGCCCATCTCGGAGACATGTAGAAGACCCTGAATGCCCCCGCCGAGATCGACGAACGCGCCGTACTCGCGCACCGACACAACGCGTCCGGGAAGAACGGCGTCACGGATGATGAGCTTCCTCACTTCCTCGGCACGCTCCTGCTCTTCTTCCTCGAGAAGCGCGCGTCTGGAGACGACGATGTTCTTGCCTTCTTGTTTGTACTCGACGACGTGGAACGCGTAGACCTTGCCCAGATGGATCGCCGGATCCTCCGTATATCCCGTGTCGATTTGAGAGATGGGGCAGAAGGCACGCTGGCTGGAGAATCGGATCTCGAAACCTCCCTTGATGACTTCCTCGACGCGGCCCTCGACAGGAAGTCCGGACTCGAAGGCCCCTCTGAGTGCCTCCCGGGTGGCGGCGTGTCGCGCGAGCTTGTGCGAAAGCTTGAGCCCCCCGGAGGTCGAGACCACGAGTGCTTTGACGGTATCGCCCACCGAGACCTGAACCGTGCCATCAGGCTCGGTCAATTCCTCGAGGTCGATGGTCGCTTCACCCTTCCCGCCTACGTCCACGAAAGCCACGTCGGCGCCGAGCGCGACCACCTTTCCGGCGACCTCGTCCCCCTCTCGGTAGGACTTCGGCTGAAGAGATTCCTCCAGCATCTGGGCAAAATCTTCTTCTTCGGGAGGCGGATCCGGCGTGGTCACGGCGGCGAGACTAACACAGCCCGGGGCCGAAGCAGAACGACGAACGGTGGAAAGATGGGCTTCTTGCTGCCTTGGTACACAACTCGCGATCTCGGTCCACAATTGTCCTGTACTCACGGATTCGAGGTTCCCCATGAGCATTTTCAAACGCACTCAGCGGAAGTATGTGAAGAAGGCCTATCGCGTGAGGAATTGGCGTGAATATGAGGCGGGTCTACGCAACCGTGGGAGCCTGACCGTCTGGATCTCGCTCACCGCCGGCAAGCTTGTGAACTGGGACGCGCCCCGGCCGAGGAGGAGGAAACCGGGCCGTCAACGCAAGTACTCGAACCACGCCATCGAGACGGCTGTCACCCTGGGCATGGTGTTTCATCTGTCATCTAGGCAGAGCGAGGGATTGCTGCGGTCGTTGTTCGCTCTGATGAAGCTAGACAATGATGTGCCCGATCACACCACGATTTCGAGGCGCAAGGCGAAGCTGGGTAAGGTCCCCTTCTACCAAGACAAGCAGAAGACGCCGTTGCACATCTTGATCGACAGCAGCGGTCTCGCTGTCCACGCCGGCCAGCTGCGCAGAGCACCAAAGAGCAGGGACTATCGCAAGCTCCATCTGTGTGTCGACGAGCAGACTGGCGAAGTCGTCGCCGGCGAGCTGACGAGCAAAAGAGCCCGCGATTCATCGCGGGTTGCATCGCTTGTCGGACAGATCGACAGTCCCATCTCATCGGCCAGAGCTGACACCGCATACGACGCCAGCGGCGTCTATGAGGCGATCGAGAATCACAGCGCTCATCGCTCGCCGAGGGTGCTGATACCGCCGCGCAAGGGCGCCCAGCTCGCATCGGGGCCGGCGAGCAGCCGACAGCGCAATCGCAACATTGCAGCACAAGCTCGGCTCGGCAAACGAAAGTGGCACACAGAATCGGGCTACAGCAAACGGAGCAAAGTCGAGACAACGTTCCATCGCTACAAGGCTATCGTGGGCTCAGCGATGCGAGCGAGAGGGTTGGCGGCACAGAGAGTCGAGGCAAGGATCGGGTGCAAGATTCTCAACACCATGACGGCGCTCGGGATGCCTGATAGCGAGATGATCGGATGATGGGAGTCGGGGCTAAGCGAGCTATCGGCCTCTATCGGAGTTGTGCACCAAGGCAGCTTCTTGCCCACGGTCTCTCGCTTTTTGATCGTGGGGACATACCTTCTCTGTTCCAAACTGGAACGGGCGACGAGCTTTGACAGCCGGCACGACGATGTGATCCACGTCACTTAAGTCCCTATGTTTCACTTCGGTGTACCGTGTTTCGTTTCTAACGGTGGTGGGAACCCCCGGGAAATCGCCCGGGATCGCGCCGGTTTCCCCCGCATCTCCGATAACTTGCAGGAGCTCAGCCGACAGATTTTTTTTCGCGTACCGCCGGGAGAGGCGTTTTTTACGCCTCCGATACGTCGCGAGATTGGAGGCCGAAGCTCTTTCTAACGCCCGCCACCGCTTCCGCCGGATCGGAACCACTTCCGTCGAGAGCCGCCCTCGTCGACGACTCGAGCGCGTCTTCGAGCTCGAGGAGAGTTTGATGTTTCTCTGACACTTCCCGGTCCGAGGACAGAATCGCCTCACGCACTTCCTCTGCCTTTGCGTGCTGCGCACAACGAACGTAGGCCCTCATCAAGCCACCGATCCCGGCACCGGTTGATTTAGTCAAACGCGAAATGAAGTCTACACCCGCGTGGTTCACGAGATAATTCACGGCCGCGGTCGCGATGATCTCGCGCTTCAGAGGATGCTCGACGAAGGATTCGGCAAAAGCCTCCCGTAACCGAGCGGGAAAGTAATTCTCGAGAAACAAGGTGGCTTCACCGCTATTGGGGAAATCCGTCTCCAAGAGCTTCCTGAACGCCCAAATCTTCACATGACCGAGTACGAGGGCAAGCAGCGGTCTCGGAAGGCCCCGCTCGCGATGCGGGCTTTCGAGAAGCTCCTTGCGCGAGGGGACGTCGTCATCCGCGCGACTCATGATCCCACTGGTGATGAGCTCGTACACGAGCGCCACGAGCTCGTCGTAGCGAGCCTGGCTCCTCATTCCGTCGAGCGTCAGCGCGAGAGCCTGGGCATCATTGTCGGCGAGAACGAGCGTCGCGACGTCTTCCGTCATCTCCAGCAAGATCCGGTTGCGCTCCTCGCGGTTCTCGAGCGCTCCTTTTTTCACGAGCATGTCCATCAGGATCTTCAGATTGACTTCGTGGTCAGACATATCGACGCCGCCTGAATTGTCAACCGCGTCGGTGTTGATGAGACCTCCGCCCGCCCAATACTCGAGTCGGGCCTTTTGAGTAAGGCCGAGGTTGCCACCCTCTCCGATGATCCGCGCTCGAAGCTTGTCGGCATCCACGCGCAGGCGATCGTTGGCGCGGTCCCCCACGTCCACGTCGTCCTCACTCGAAGCCTTTACGTAGGTCCCGATGCCACCGTTGTAGAGAAGGTCGACTTTGGCCTTCAACATGCGACGAATCATCTCCTCGCCGCTCACCTTACTCTCTTGAATGTCGAACAGAGCCCGCGCTTCCGGCGTCACGGGAACACTCTTTGCGGAGCGCTCGTAGACGCCGCCTCCACGACTGATGGTGGACGCATCGTAGTCGAGCCAGCTCGAGCGCGGCAGCCCGAACAGGCGCTTCCTCTCGGCAAAGCTCGCCTCAGGGTCCGGATTGGGGTCGATGAAGATGTGCACGTGGTTGAATGCCGCCACGAGACGGGTGGAGCGTGAGCGCAGCATCCCGTTCCCGAAGACGTCCCCGCCCATATCCCCTATGCCTACCACCGTGAACGGGTCCTTCGTGACATCGATACCGATGTTTCTGAAATGATGCTTGATGCACTCCCAAGCTCCCCGGGCGGTGATCCCGACTTTCTTGTGGTCGTATCCAACGCTCCCACCGGAGGCGAAAGCGTCACCGAGCCAGAACCCGTAGTGCTTGGCGACGGCGTTCGCCGTATCCGAAAGGTGCGCCGTCCCCTTGTCGGCGGCGACGACGAGGTAGGGGTCGTCTTCGTCGTGCCGCATGACCTCGGGCGGATGGAGCACTTCCCCGTCCACCATGTTGTCGGTCACGTCGAGCAGGCCGGAAATGAACTCGCGATAACGCTCGGCGAGGTGCGCGTCGAGCGCCGAGCGCGGCGGCAGCTCTCCCTTGAGGACGAAGCCTCCCTTCGAGCCCACCGGGATGATGATCGAGTTCTTTAGCGTTTGGGTCTTCATCAACCCGAGGATCTCGGTGCGGAAATCGTCGTGTCGATCACTCCACCGGATGCCTCCCCGTGCGACGCGACCGCCACGAAGGTGAACACCCTCGAGCCGAGGCGAATGTACGTAGATCTCGAACAGGGGCCGCGGCGAGGGCATGCTCTCGACGCGCGCACTCTCGATTTTCACGGATACGACCGGACGCTCGGGACTCTGGTAGAAGTTGGTTCTCACGGTCGCGCCGATTACGTTGGCGAGCGCTCGGAGCACCTCGTCGTTCACGAGACTTCGAACGGCTCCGAGGGCGTTTTCGAGCTCCTCCAGAACCCGACGCTCTCGTTCGTCGCGCCCGGAGTCCAGTTCGGGATCGAACCTGGCCTCGAACCCCCGGAACAGAGCGGTCGCGACCCTGGCGTTCTGGAGGATGACCCCGTTTACCGTCTCGACGTTGTAGTGGGGACGGAGCTGCTGCAGGAGATTGCGGAACGTGCGCAGTACCTCGACCTCTCGCCACGTGAGGCCCGCCGTGACAATCAGGCGATTGAGCGGGCCATCGCTTCCTCGCTCCTCGTCGACCGCACGGATGGCTTCTGCGATACGTTCCTTGCCTTCCTCGAGCGCGGCAATACGCGCCGCGCTATCCTCAATCTCGTAGCGGTACATGTTCGCGCGGTGCCCGTCGGGTAGCTGTATGGGGATATGTAGCTCGCCCGTCACGCCGAGCCCGAGGTTTCTCAAAGTGGTCAAGGTATCGATGAAACCAAGCAGCTTGGGCGAGTAGATCTTCAAGGTCGCGTGCTCGGGACCTCGACGCACGACGTCCAACGCCAGCCGCGCTTCCAGCACCTCCAGGTGCTCCAGGTCGAAGGGAACTTCCTCAGGTGAGGTGGACTCGCGATAGATTCCACTCCTCGTCTGCGAAGTCACCCAGCGCAAGAAGAGCCTTCGTCCCTCGCGCTCGCCGAAGTGGGACGTCAGCGCGCTGGAAACGGAGTCCGACCAGGTCGTAATCAGAGATTCCGCGAGCTGCCTCACGTCGTCCTCCTCGATGGGGTGCTCGAGACGTTCGAGGTCAAGGTAGAAAATCAAGACCTGGGCACCACTGGCATCCTGCGACGCCGTGAAGGTAACGGGACCAAATTTCTCCGTGAGCGCTCGCCGCATGTCCTTCTCGAACTGGTACGAGTAGCGAATACGCGCAAAAGCAACGTAGATCGCTGCGTATCCGGGTCCGGGGCGATGGTGTATCGCCATTTCGTCGTCGCCCGTCATTTGGACGATTCGGTCCATGAAGGGCTTCAGCGCCTCGACGGGAGCGTAGAAGAGTTCGCGACGGGGAAAGCGGTTGAACAGCGCCCGGACTTGACGGAAGGCGAAGGACATCGGCGCGTCACCGCTGTGCTCGATGAGCCAGCGCTGCTTTTCCCGGAGCAGGGGCACGTCCGCGGCCCGCTGGGAGAACGAGCCCTGTGAGAACCGGCCGAGAAGCAGTGTCTCCTGCTTCAGGTTCCCCTCGTCGTCGAAGTGTCGGATCACGATGTCGTCGATGGGCTCGAGATGGTAGATGGCGGAAGCGTTGCTGCAGTAGTCGATATCGATGACGCGTTTGTCGTCGTCGGTCGGGACCAGATGGCGCTCGACCTCCTCGAGCAAGCCTGGAAACACGACCGGAAGCAGCGCCGGATCGCGAAACGCGCCGAGCGAGCTGTCGGGCAGGCGATTCGGGGCCCCATCTGGACCCATGCGATAGCTGGCAATGCCCATGAAAATGTAGTTCTCGTCGGCGAGCCATTGGAGGAACGAGCGCGCCGCTTCGAGGTCCGCGGTATTGGTCGACGACAACCTGGGGGTCACGGCCTTGACGGTATTGGTCATCTCGTCGAAGTCCTCGAGCGCAAGGAAGAGACACTTCAGGACGCAGAAAATCTCGTGCTGGACCCGTCGCAGGCGATCCTTGGATTCGATGTACTCGATCCGAAACAGGCGAAGCAGCTCCTTGTCGCCCTCGTCGTGCGCATCGCCGATCCAGACGACCCGTTCCCATTGCCGACGCACGGCGAGGATCGGATGAATTGCGGAGAACACGCGGAGTCCTGCTTTGCGGAAATAGTTCTTGAGGCTGCCGAAGATGAAGGGGGCGTCCGGCGTATGGGTCTCGACGATCGTGGTGTCCATCGGAATCGTCTTGCCGCGCACGGTATGGAGCGATTCGTCCGCCACGGAGCTCCGCACGACGACGTGCAAACCGGGAAGCCCTCGGTACAGCTGAGTCGGGGGCGGAAGCTCCTTTACGAAAAAGTGATAGTTGTCCCAGACACGATCCGCCAGATTGGAGGAGTCCAGACCCTGGGCCATCCACCCGGGCAACGATCCGAAGACAACCCTCGCGAAGGACGACAGAAGCTGCCAGTCGCTAGCCTCGCCTTTCTCTTGAAGGTGGAACAGAATCTCATCGAGCTTCTGCGCTTTTTCTGCCGCACTGACGCTGATCATGACATTTCCTTGAGGTGGTTCCTTCGAAGCCCGAACTCTAAGTTTAATCCTCTGACCGCCCGCCGTACAATTCGCTAAGTCGTATTACGCTGATGGAGCTCTTCCAACCGTTCGTCCGCCGCTGGTTCGAAGCCAACTTCTCCGAACCGACCCGGGTGCAGCGCGAGGGCTGGCCTCACCTCGCGCGCGGCGAGCACTCCCTCCTGCTCTCCCCGACTGGCAGCGGGAAGACCCTCGCGGCCTTTCTTTGGGCGATCGACGACCTGACACGCCTCGCGCCCGACTCAGCGCCCGGCGTCCGTATTCTCTACATCTCCCCGCTCAAGGCGCTCGCTTACGACATCGAAAGAAATCTCCGGGCACCCCTCACCGGAATCCGGCGCCACGCGGAGTCCGAGGGCCTCGCGCTCAGGGAACTGGGCGTGGACATCCGCACGGGGGACACGCCCTCCAGAGAAAGGCGCCGACAGCTCATAACCCCCGCTGACATTCTGGTGACGACTCCGGAATCGCTCTATCTGATTCTTGGCTCCCAGGCGGCAACGACCCTGCGAAACGTCGAGACGGTCATCGTGGACGAGATCCATTCACTCGCGCCCGTGAAGAGGGGAGTCCACCTCGCACTCTCGCTAGAACGGCTCTCGGAGCTCGCCGAAAAGGATCCCCAGCGCATCGGCCTGTCGGCGACGGTACGGCCCTCAAGCGACGTCGCCCGTTTTCTCGGGGACGATCGCGGAGTCACGATCGTCGACGCGAGCGAGCCCGCTCACGTCGAGCTCGAGATCCGCGTCCCGGTTCCAGATATGGAGCACGTACCGACGAGAGACCCCGATTTGGGCGGTACGGCCCCAGGCTCAGAAATGCCGTCCGCGCGGGAGCCCGGCTCCGTTTGGTCGATGATCTACCCCGAGCTTCTCGAGCTCGTGCAGCGACATCGCGCCACGATCGTCTTCGTCAATAGTCGCGGTCTCGCGGAACGACTGTCTCAGCGTCTGAACGAGCTCGCCGAGGCACCGCTCGTTCGTGCCCACCATGGAAGCATCTCTCACTCGAAGCGAAACGAGATCGAGGAAGCCCTGAAAGCGGGCGAGCTCAAAGGGATCGTCGCCACCAGCTCCCTCGAGCTCGGTATCGACATGGGCGCCGTCGATCTCGTCGTGCTCGTGGAGTCGCCCGGCTCCGTAGCGAGGGGCCTCCAGCGCATCGGACGCGCGGGGCATGGCGTCGGAGAGAAGAGCTTCGGCAAGATCTACCCCAAGTTTCGCGGCGACCTTCTCGAGTGCGCCGTTGTAGCGTCTCGCATGCTCGAGGGAGAGCTCGAGTCCATCGCCATACCGGAAAACCCTCTGGACGTTCTCGCCCAACAACTAGTCGCGATCTGCGTCGACCGTCCTCGGACGATCTCGGAGCTCGAGGCGCTCGTGCACCGTTCGGCTTCTTACCGCACGCTCTCCCGGGACGCGCGTTGCTCGCCGTCGTCGAGATGCTCGCAGGCCACTACCCGTCCGGTGACTTCGCCGACTTGAGGCCCCGTCTCGCTTGGGACCGAAAGGGGGACATCCTTACGGCGCGCAAGGGCTCGAAGATGGTCGCGCTCCTGAACGCGGGAACGATTCCCGACCGGGGGCTCTACGGCGTTCACCTCGGCGAGGACGGGCCGAGAGTCGGTGAGCTCGACGAGGAGATGGTCTACGAGACGAGGAGGGGCGAAGTCTTTCTGCTGGGTGCCTCGTCGTGGAGAGTCGAGGCCATTACCCGGGACCGCGTGATCGTGACTCCCGCTCCGGGAGAGCCGGGGAAGATGCCGTTCTGGCGGGGTGACGGTCCCGGAAGACCCATCGAGCTCGGGCGTGCCTTGGGCGCGTTCGCGCGTGAGGTTGGCGAGCTCCCGCCCGAGCAGGCCCGGGATTGGCTTTCCGCCCATGCGCCCCTCGACGAAGACGCGGCCTCGAACCTCGCGCGCTACATCGAAGAGCAGCGGGAGCACAGCGGCACGCTACCGACCGATCGCAGTGTGACCGTCGAGCGTTTCCCGGACGAGCTTGGCGACTGGCGTATTTGCATCCTGACGCCCTTCGGCGCGCGCGTCCATGCTCCTTGGGCGCTCGCCGTCCAGAACGCGCTCAGCACGCGCGCCGGCTACGAGGTCGAGACTATGTATACCGACGACGGTATCGTGTTTCGATTCGCCGATGCAGAGGAGCTTCCTGACCTCTCACTCTTGCTGCCCGATCCAGAGGAAGTCGAAGATCGCGTCGTCGAAGAGCTCTCGCACTCGGCGCTCTTCGCGAGCACGTTTAGGGAGAACGCGGCGAGAGCCCTGCTCCTCCCCCGACGGCGAGCGGACGGTCGGACACCGCTGTGGCAGCAGCGGCTCCGCGCGAAGAGCTTGCTTTCGGCCGTGAGCCGATTCCCGTCGTTTCCCATCGTCCTCGAGACCTACCGGCAATGCTTGAAGGACGTCTTTGATCTACCGGCTCTCAAAGAAGTTCTCCGGGGGCTACAGACTCGCGAGGTTCAGATCCGTGAAGTAGAGACGGCATCGGCATCGCCCTTCGCGCGCTCGCTCACCTTCGCCTACGTCGCGAACTACCTCTACGAGCAGGATGCGCCGCTCGCGGAGCGGAAAGCGCAGGCGCTTACGCTCGATCGCAATCTGCTTCGTGACCTGCTCGGACAGGCCGAGCTCCGAGAGCTCATAGACCGAGAGGTGCTCGAAGAGGTCGAGGCCGAGCTCGCGGGCCTCACGGACGATTGGAGGGCTCGGAGCCCAGATGAGCTCGAAGACTTGCTGCGTCGCATCGGCGATCTTTCCGAGTCCGAGATTCGAGAACGAACCACTGAAGACCCCGATTCCGATTCCTGGATACGCAGCCTCGAGTCTCAGATGCGCACGGTTCCAATCAACGTCGCCGGTGAAAGACGGTTCATCGCGGTGACCGACGCGGGACTCTACCGGGATGCTCTCGGTGTGGTGCCGCCCGCCGGACTTCCCGACAGCGTGCTCGGCCCCGTGGAGGAGCCGGTCGAAGAGCTCCTTCTTCGGTTCGCACGAACCCACGGGCCGTTCTTGACGGACGCTCCGGCGAAGCGATTCGGTCTCGCTCCAGCACTCGTCGAGCGAGGACTGTTGCACTTCGAGGCTGACGGCCGTTTGCTCCGCGGTGAGATCCGTCCTCTAGGCGTGACCCCCGAATGGTGTGACCCTTCTGTGCTGCGGCGGCTCAAGCGGCGCACGCTCGGAAAGCTCAGGAAAGAGGTGGCGCCGGTCGAAGCGAGTGTCCTCGGTCGATTCTTGCCGGAGTGGCATGGACTCGACGAGGACCTTCGAGGTGTGAAGCGCCTGGAGGAGGTCGTCGCTCGTCTCGAGGGAATGCCACTTCCATGGTCCTCGCTCATCGAGAGCATCTTGCCGCGGCGCGTCAAGGACTTCCGCCCCGAGATGCTCGACGAGCTGTCTTCGTCCGGCTCCGTCGTGTGGGTCGGCCGTGGAGCGCTCGGGTCGAGGGACGGGCGGGTGGCCCTGGTGCGAAGGGAGCGGGCGCCGCTGCTCCTCGACCCACCTCTGGCCTACGAGCCTCGAAACGATCTCAAGGTCGCGATTCTCGATCATCTCGAGCGCCGTGGGGCCTCCTTCACGCTGGAGCTCGCGTCGGCCGCCGGCGATACGAGTCTCTCGGAGCTGACCGAATCGTTATTGAATCTCGTTTGGGGGGGGCAAATCACCAATGACACGTTCTTCCCGCTACGGGATCTGGGCAAGACGAAACGTCGACGCCGAAGCGAGGTCGTGAGCTATGCGGGAGGTCGGTGGTCACTGGTGCGCGGTCTCTTCGGAGCCGATGTCAGCGAGACGGAACGCGTTCACGCCCGCATCACGACCTACCTCGAGCGACACGGCATCGTCAGCCGGGCCGTCGCACTCTTCGAGGAAGCGCCAGGCGGCTACCAGAGTATCTATCGGGTGCTGCGCGAGATGGAGGAGCGCGGAGGCGTGCGCCGGGGCCACTTTGTCGAGGGTCTCGCCGGATCCCAGTTCGCGCTCGCGGGCGCCATCGAACGACTGCGTGGCGCAAGGGAGGACGCCGCGGACAACCGACTGCGCGCCTTGCTCGCCGTCGATCCCGCCAACCCCTACGGCGCAATGCTCCCCTGGCCGACGACTGCGGAGCGTAAAGCGCGACCTCGACGCATCCCGGGGGCATGGGTCATCCTTAATAAGGGTGAGTTGGCGATGTTCCTCGAGAAGGGTGGCCGGAGTCTCCTGACGTTTGCGCCCTGCGAGGACCTGGGCGTGGCTCGCGCCGCCTTCGAAACGCTGAAGAATTTGCCTCGTCGCCGACCCAACCGGCTGCGCCTCCACGCCATCGACAACACGCCGACGGCGGAGAGCCCCCACGCTCCGCTGCTGAGAGAGCTGGGCTTTTTCCGCGAGGCCAGCGCGATGGTGTACTCGGAGTGGGCCTCCGTCACCGACTGACGCCATACCGAAAGCAGTCCACGACGTGGTCGTTGACGAGGCCGACGGCCTGCATGTGGGCGTAAATGATCGTACTGCCGACGAACTTGAATCCGCGTTTCTTCAGATCCTTGCTCAAGGCGTCCGACTCGCGTGTTCGTGGCGGGATGTCCTTCATGCGACGCCTTCGATTCACCTTGGGCTTGCCACCGACGAAACTCCAGATGTAGGTGTCGAAGCTGCCGAGCTCTCGCTGAACCTCCAGAAACACGTGCGCGTTCTCTACGGCGCTCACGATCTTGAGCCGATTGCGGACGATGCCCTTGTTCTCGAGAAGCCTCTCGATCTTCTCGTTTCTGAAACGGGCCACTTTGGCGGGCTCGAAGCCGGCAAAGGCCTTACGATAGCCTTCGCGCTTGTTGAGGATCGTCGCCCAGGACAGTCCGGCCTGAGCGCCTTCGAGCACGAGAAACTCGAAGTGCGTCCTGTCGTCGTGGACCGGCACGCCCCACTCCTCGTCGTGGTAGGCGATGTAGAGGTCGCTTTTGCCCTGCTCGGCCCAGGCGCAGCGCTTCTTGGCCTTGCGGGCCGGGCTCACGCGAGATCTCGGGCAAGCCTCAGGCCCGTGAACTGCCAGCGAGAGTGGGGATAGGAGAAGTTGCGATAGCTCTTTCGTAGGTGGTCGCGCGGTGTGGCGAAGGAGCTACCCCGAAGCACCATCTGATTACACATGAACTTGCCGTTGTACTCGCCCAGCGCGCCCTCGCTGACGCGGTAGCCCGGATAGGGCAGATAGGCACTGTGGGTCCACTCCCAGACGTCACCGAACATCTGAGTGGGTCCGCCCACGAGATCGCCCTCATCAGGAGCGAAGGCTACGACGAAATCGCTCTCCTGTAGGTTCCCCTCGACTGCAACGTTCGAAGCGGCAACCTCCCACTCGAGCTCGGTCGGGAGCCTAGCGCCGCACCAGCGGGCGAAGGCGTCCGCCTCGTAGTAGCTCACGTGGCACACGGGCGCGTTGGGATCGACCGGCTTCATCCCGTGGAGCGTCATCTGCCACCAAGTTCCCTGTCGACGCTCCCAATACAAGGGAGCGCACCAGCTCTCGGCTCGGACCGTGGCCCAGCCGTCGCTCAGCCAAAGCTCCGGACGCTCGTAGCCACCACCCGAGACGAACTCCATGTACTCGGAGTTGGTCACGACACGTGAGGCAAGCTCGAATCCGTGAACGAACTGTCGGTGACGTGGGTACTCGTTATCGTAGGCGAAGCTATCTTTTTCGGCACCGATCCAGCAAATACCCTCGTCATAGGCGTGCCAAGCGAGCGGAGCCGGCAAGGGCGAGGCCGGACGCTCCGAATCCCGATAGGCGGGCTTCAATGGATTCGACGATAAGACGTGCAAGATGTCAGTCATCATGAGCTCTTGATGCTGCTGCTCGTGATTGAGCCCGACTCGGATGACGCCCGCGGCCTCGTCGAACCGCTTCTCGCTCGCCGACCGGAAGAAATCTCGAACCAAGGCGTCCAGGTGGTGACGATAGTCGATGACTTCGTCGAGCGTGGGTCGCGACACGAGGCCGCGCTGCGGTCGCGGATGCTGCTCACCGACGGCATTGTAGTAGGAATTGAACAGAATCTTGAGCTCTTCGCGATAGGGCTGGTAGGACGCTTCCTCGGAGAGCAGAAAAGTCTCGAAGAACCAAGTGGTGTGCCCGAGATGCCACTTCGTGGGACTCACGTCGGGCATCGATTGGATTTGAGCGTCCTCGGCCGTGATCGGGGCGGCCAGGGCCTCGCTCTCCGAACGAACTCTTCCATAGTTCTCGAGGAGCGAGCGCCGGTCGACCCGGGTCAGGCTTTGATTCTCGGTCATTCTCGTCACCTTTGGCGCGGCCTGTACTGCGCCACCGTATCAAAGTCCGGCTCGAGATTCGAAACTCTCGATGGCAGCTTGCTGCTGAAGGAGAAAGTCGAGCTGATCGATTCCGTTGAGCAGACAGTAGCGAGCGAAGCGGTCGAGGTGAAACGAGGCCTGTCGCCCATCGGGAAGGAGGACCATCTTCTTCTCGAGATCGATGGTGAGCGTCCAACCTGGATGCGCAAGCAACACCTCCTGAATCTCTCGGTCGACTTCCACAGGAAGAAGACCGTTCTTCACCGCATTGTGCTTGAAGATGTCCGCGATCGTCGAGCTGATGACGGCACGGAAGCCGAAGGCTCGGAGCGCCCAGGGCGCGTGCTCGCGGGACGAGCCGCAGCCGAAGTTCTCCCCCGCGACGAGGATCGCCGCACCCTTTGCCTCGGGGCGATTCAGGACGAAGTCCGGCTTCAGGTCTCCGGCTTCGTCACGACGCCAGTCGGCAAAGAGGTTCTCTCCGAAGCCCTCTTTCGTCGTGCCCGTGAGAAAGCGCGCCGGAATGATCTGATCGGTGTCGATGTTGTCGATTCCGAGAACGACCGTTTTCGAGGTTACGACGCGAAGTGGCTCCATCGGCTCAGTCCAACAACTCACGAGCGTCCGCAATCTTACCCGTCACGGCGGCCGCCGCCGCGGTAAGAGGGCTAGCGAGAACCGTGCGGCTCCCCTTCCCCTGTCGACCCTCGAAGTTCCGATTGCTCGTGCTTACGGCGAGCTGTCCTGGCTCGAGCTGATCGCCGTTCATGGCGATACACATCGAGCAGCCTGGTTCGCGCCACTCCGCACCGGCGGCAACGAAGATACGGTCCAGGCCCTCGGCCACCGCGTCCCGTTTGACCTGCTGCGAACCGGGAACGACGAGGACCCGAACACCGGCCGGGACTTTCCTTCCCTTCATCACCGAAGCCGCCTGGCGCAAGTCAGAGAGTCGCGAGTTGGTGCAGCTACCAATGAAGACGACGTCCACCGGCTTGCCGAGAAGCCTCTCACCGCGCTCGACACGCATATAGGCGAGAGCTTGGTCCACGGCGGGAGAACGTCTCGTCTCCGGAATCGATCCGCTCACCGGCACGGACATCCCGGGGTTCGTTCCGTAGGTGACCATCGGCTCCACGGATGACGCGTCGAGGACGAAGCACTTGTCGTAGCTCGCGTCGGGATCGGTGGGCAGGCGGCGCCAATCCTCGACCGCGTGCTCCCAAGCGTCTCCGCTCGGCGCGAAGGGGCGTCCTTCGAGATAGGAGAACGTCGTCTGGTCGGGCCCCATTAATCCTGCGCGCGCTCCACCCTCGATCGACATGTTGCAGATCGTCATACGCTCTTCCATGCCGAGCGATGCGGCGCAGGAGCCGGTATATTCGATGACGTGCCCGCGCCCTCCGTCGACCCCGATCTCGTGGATGACGGCGAGGATCAAGTCTTTCGCGGTGACACCCGGCGAGAGCTTTCCGTCCAGTCGAACCTCGAAGCTCTTTGGCTTGTTCTGCAAAAGACACTGCGTCGCGAGCACGTGGGAGACCTCGGTGGTTCCTATGCCGAAGGCCCAGGCACCGAAGGCACCGTGAGTCGCCGTGTGAGAGTCTCCGCAGACAATCGTCATCCCGGGCTGAGTCAGCCCCAGCTCGGGGCCGATGACGTGCACGATCCCCTGGCGCGCATCCCCGAGGGCGAAGAGCTCGATTCCGAACTCCGCGCAATTGTGTTCCAGAGCCGCGACTTGTTTCTTCGTCTGTTCGTTCACGTAGAGCGGCGTCGTGCCGTCAAAGAGCGTGGGCGTCGAATGATCCATGGTGGCGAGTGTGCGATCGGGGCGCCGCACTTTGAGCCTGCGGCCGCGAAGGTCCTCGAAAGCCTGCGGCGACGTCACTTCGTGGATCAAATGGAGATCTATGTAGACGACAGCGGGGTGGTCCTCCGTGGCGGCCTGGACGACATGCCGGTCCCAGAGTTTGTCGAAGAGGGTTTGGGGCATCGCCGAGGCTACTTGCCGAAGACGTCCACGAGCTCCTTCTGCTCGTGCCGCAACGCCAAGACGCGGTTGATCACGCTAAGGAAGGCGTCCGCTGCCGCCCGCATCGTGTCGTTCCCGACGGCCCGTCCACGGTGTCGTTGACCGAGTTCCTCGACTTCTACGATGACTTCCCCTTTTCCGCCGAGCCCAGAAGTCAAGGCTCGGAGCTGGATGTCGGTGATCGAAAGCTCCGTACCGCCGGCCCGGCCCATCGCACGGAAAATCGCTTCGATAGGCCCATCGCCACAGGCCGCCTCCTTTACGGTGCGGCCGCTTAGATGTCGGAGACAAACGGTGGCAGTCGAGGCGGCATCCGTCCCCGAGCTCACAAAAAGATCAACGAGCTCCCAAGTCTCGACGTCGTCGTGCTTCGCTCCATGCATCAGGGTCTCGAGATCGTCGTCGAGTACTTCTTTCTTCGTGTCCGCGAGAGCCTTGAACTCGACGAAGATAAGATCCATCTCGTCCTTGCTCGGCTTGTAGCCGAGCTCCTCGATCCGTTTCTTCAGCGCGTGGCGTCCGCTGTGCTTTCCGAGGACGAGAGCGTTGCTCGAAAGCCCGACGTCCTCCGGTTTCATGATCTCGTAGGTCGCTCGATGCTGGATGACGCCGTGTTGGTGGATGCCCGCCTCGTGCGCGAAGGCGTTCTGCCCGACGATCGCCTTGTTGCGCTGCACGACGAGCCCCGTCGTCTGGCAGAGCAAACGGCTCGTCGGAACGATCCGGGTCGTGTCGATACCGGTCTCGAGACCGAACAACTCCGAGCGCGTCTTGAGCGTCATGACGACCTCTTCGAGCGAGCAATTACCTGCGCGCTCACCAATGCCGTTGATGGTGCACTCTATCTGCCGGGCGCCGGCCCCCAAGGCGGCTAGGCTATTGGCGACCGCGAGTCCCAGGTCGTTGTGGCAGTGAACACTGATGACCGCGCGCCCGATGTTGGAAACCTTCTCCTTCAAGTAGCGAATGCAGTCGGAGAACTCGGTTGGCATCGCGTAACCGACCGTATCGGGAATGTTAACCGTGCCGGCGCCCGCTTCGATGACCTTTTCCACGACCTCGGCGAGAAAGTCGAGCTCGGTACGGGCCGCGTCCTCAGGAGAGAACTCGACGTCGTCGCACAGCTCTCTCGCGAGCTTCACGCTCTCGACGGCTCTCCGCACGATTTCTTCTTTCGCCATCGCAAGCTTGAACTCCCGATGGATCGCGCTCGTCGCGAGAAACACGTGGATCCGTGCCTTCGGCGCCTCTTTCAACGCCTCCCAGGCACGGTTGATATCGAGCTCGTGGCAACGTGCGAGGCCCGCGACAATCGGTCCTTCGATCTTTCGCGCGACTCCCCGAACCGCTTCGAAGTCGCCATTGGATGCGATCGGAAACCCCGCCTCGATGACATCCACCCCGAGCTCGGCGAGCGCCGTCGCAATCGTGAGCTTGCCGGATAGGTCCATGCTCGCGCCGGGCGACTGCTCACCGTCCCTCAAAGTGGTATCGAAAATGATGACACGGTTCGAATCTGTCATGCTAGCTTCTCTCCTAAACATACAGAAACGCGACTGTTACCCATACTTACCGACCGATTAGCAAATTAGCTCAGGAATGAGGCATTGTCAACCGGCTTTGCCCATGCCTTGACCGCGCCCGGCGTCAGTCGAGCAACGTGCCTTGACGATAGTCCTCGAATGCCTTCATGATCTCTTCCCGCGTGTTCATGACGAAGGGGCCCTGGCGCGCGACGGGCTCCTCGAGCGGTCGAGCAGCGAGCAGCAAAAGACGCATGGATTCCTTCGTCGTGACGAAGCGAACTGCCTCGCTCGTACCGCGCGTCAGAGCCGCCAATTGACCCGCTCCGAGCACTTTGCCACCAATGGCGCCTTCACCCTCGAAGACGTAGCAGAACGCGTTGTGCTCGACGGGGAGCGGACGGAGGTGCTCGGCGTCCGGGCCCATCTCGACGTCGAGATAGAGCGGCGACGTGTTGATGCCCGTCACCGGCCCGCTCGCTCCCTCGGCCTCACCCGCGATGATGCGAATCGTCGCACCATCAGGCGCCTTCACGGTGGGAGTTAAAGTGACCCCCGGCAAAGCCGGGGGCCTATTCATAAGAGCCCCTCGAAGGGGCTGTTCATGAGCCCCCTAAAGGGGTCGATCTTGCTCCCCAACTACCAGCCCGACCAGTCCATATTCAGCTGGTCCAGACGTTGGTCCTCCTGCTCTTGGTCACGAATGTACTTGCGGACCATCTCTTCGTCCAAGCCTACGGTCGACACGAAGTAACCGCGTGCCCAGAAGCTTTCGCCGGTGAAGTTGCGTCTGCGTCCGCGGAAGTTCCGTGCCACCGAGATCGCACTCTTGCCTTTGATGAACCCCACCACGTTCAACACCGCAAACTTCGGTGGGATGCTGATGCACATGTGGACGTGGTCCGACATCAAGTGGCCCTCCAGAATCCGGGCCTCTTTTTGTTTCGCCAGCTCGTGGAGAATCTTTCCCAGATGCGTTCTGATTGCACCATACATCTTCTTCCTTCGGTACTTCGGGATGAACACAACGTGATATTTGCAGTCCCATCGTGTGTGGGATAGGCTCTTGTATTCTTTCACCTTGGTAGTCCTCCTTGTTTGGAAGTTCGCGCTTTCCAAGGAGGACTTTCTTTCCTACTTCCTTACACGGTCAAACCTCTGGGAGTCACCCCGGCAGAGTCGGGGGTTTACCTCAATGAATTAGATCCGCCGAGATGTCCTGATAGCGCGGGGCCGTCATCTTGTCCTTGGCGGCGAGATTGACCCAGAGTTGAAACCCCCACATGAGGCCGTCGCGCTGCATCGGCATTTCCGAGTGCACGATGCCGCGCCCCGCGGTCATCCACTGAACCGACCCCGGACCGAGCTCACCGCGATTGCCCTTGTGGTCCTCGTGACGCATGGCGCCCGCGAGCATGTAGGTTACGGTCTCGAAGCCGCGGTGGGGATGATCTGGAAAGCCCGCGATGTAGTCAGCTCCATCTTCGGACTTGAACTCGTCGAGGAGAAGAAACGGATCGTGATAGTCGAGGGTGGGCGTTCCGATGCTCCGCCGGATACGCACTCCCGCTCCTTCTATCGCCTCTTGCGCGGTAACGATTTGCGTGATGTCTCGATAGCTCATTTCCGCATCTACTCTAGCACGTCACGGGCAACGTGCTGCGGCTCGTCCGACCTCGTCACCATCCGTTCCGACAGCCCCGCCGGCGCCGAAAACGGCCCCTACCGACGTTCGGCCATCGGCCGTGACGTCGAGTCGTTCCTGGCGGAGGTCGTGGTTGTAGTAGGTGCGACAGCCGAGAGCCTTGGCGAGCGACAGGGAGGGTTCTCGTCGACCCCCGGCCGCGACGATCTCGAAATCATCGATGCCAGATGGCCCCAATGGCGAAGACGCGAGCTCGATGCGCTTGGCCCCCAGACGAACGAGATCGGTCCGGAGCTTCGGGGAGCGGAGGTCACGCCCGACTAGAAGCACGGTCTCTCCAGGAAGAAACCCGTGAGCCATGTAACGCTCGAGGAGATCCATAGGAATGATGCCCAGCCTGGTCGAGCCGGGAAACGTCGGGAAAGCGTCACGCCACCCGGTCGCCAAGACGATGGTGCGGGCCGTGACGGACCGCTTCTGGCCCTTGTCGAAGACGACGAGGTCAAAACCCTCGACCGCGACCGGGCAGGGGGAGCGCACATCTTCCCGATCGACGCGACGCGCTTCGACGTGGAGGACCCGGGCGCGTTTCCTACGGGCTGCGGCCGCAGCTGCTTCGCCCGCTTCGCCCGCCCCGACGACGAGCACGTCGCACTGGATAGGCTCACCTGCCGGAGCGACGATTCTGGAGGGCAGCGCGCCCTCGCCGACGCCCGAGAGCGACAGCCCGGCCGCGAGTGGAAGCCGGCACGACGGAAGGTCCGGCAGTCCATCGATCGAGACATTGCAGTCTCGGCAGGTGCCGTTGGCGCAGAAGAGGTAGGGCGGCTCGTTCGGCCCCGGGATTCGGGCACGGGGATCGAACTCGCGCAACAGACGCGCGCCGATGAGTGAATCTCCACCGAGCGGCAAAGGTTTCCCGTTCAGGTAGAAGACGCCCGAGCTTGATGGAACCAAGGTCCACATTATAGACTTCGCTTCCCCTTCCCGAGGCTCGCGCGACAGACAAGATGAGCGAAAGAGCATTGTGGTCTCTCTGGATTTTCGGCCTTTCGGCCTGTACGAGCCCTCTCCCCCCGGCCGACCTCGTCTTTCGGAACGGTGCCACGGCCGAAGACGTTGCGATCCGTGGTGAGAGGATCGTCGGGGTCGGGACTCGAGCCGAAGTCGAGCCTTACATCGGAGCGGCAACCCGCATCATCGATCTCGACGGCCGTCTCCTGCTGCCTGCCTTCCATGACGACGACGTCGAGCTTCTGGCCGGGGCACGCTCGCTCGACGAGGTTTGGCTCGGGGATGCCGAGACCCACGGCGAGCTTCTCGAGATCGTTCGCGTCTACGCGACAATCCATCCAGAGCTCGAGGTCATTCGTGGATACGGATGGCGCTATCACATCTTCGAGGAGGACCGTCGGAGCGAGCTCGAGGCCGTAGTCTCCGATCGACCCGTCGTGCTCGCCTCGCAGGATGGTCGCTCGTCGTGGACGAATCGAAGAGGCTTAGCGCACGATGTGGTCTACGGAAACGATGCCGAAGCGAGAGCACTCGTGAGGGCGGTCGACTACCTTCACCGATTCGGCATCACCAGCATTCGCACAGCGGAATCGATCGCGGGTGCCGCGGCGATCGATCTGCGCATCCTTCCGTCGAATGAGGGGGCAACGTTATTCGGCTTTCGCCTTGGTCCGCATCCCCGGACTGGATGCCCACTGAAGGACGAGCGTTCCCGGCCAGAAGCCTTCTCGGTTCGGACGCTCGGCTCGTTTTCGGCAGCGGATGGCCCTATGGCACGTTGGATCCACTTTCCGGGATCTACGCGGTGGTCACGCGGGAGAATCTCGATGGCCGTCCCGAGGGCGGGTGGGATTCGGAGGAACGACTGAGCGTCGAAGACGCCGTTCGCGCATATACCCGCGGAGAGATCGCGGTGGGCGCGCTCGCGGATTTGGTGGTCCTCTCCGAGAACCTCTTCAAGATTCCGGAATCTCGCATCGCCGAGATCAAAGTCGGGATGACCGTTCTCGGAGGGCGGATCGTCTACAGGGCTGCGACTTTCCCTGGGGTCAGTCCTTAACAACTTGACTTTCTTTCGCAAGTCAATACTCCTAAATAACTTAGGTGCAAGGGCTTAGCCTCGAGAGTCAAGTTGTTAAGGACTGACCCCAGGTCTTGCCGTCTTCGTAGCCGAGGTCGAGGCCTTGCTCGAGGATGGATCGTTTGGTGGTGGTGCGCTTGACGGGGAGGAGGCGACTCGGGCGGATGACGTGAATTTTCACGCCGGGCGGAGGCGAGTCGATGAGAGCCGCCGCGTCGCCGTAGCGGCGGTAGCGGTCGGCGAGGGCTCGCCGTATCGCCGGGCTTCTAGAGAACAAACGAGTCGACCCGGAGATTCGAGATTTGCTCCGCGCACGTGCCTCGATGGAGCTCGTCAGCACGACGAGCACCTCTCGCGCCCCAAGCTCGATGGCCTTCACAATACCGACGGGATCGGCGACCCCTCCATCGACGTAGCGGCGCTCCTGGTAGAAGACCTTGCCCCGATAGAAAAGCGGCAGCGCGCAGGTCGCGCGAAACGCGGTCAGTAGGTCATCTCGGTGGCTGTCGAGATAGCGCACGTCGCCGGTGTCCCAGTCCGTCACGGCGATGTGCAGTTTGCAGACGTTTCGCCGAATCGCTTCCAGATCGAGAGGGCACAACGAAACGGTCACCTCGTCCGTCAGGTAATCGACATCCATGACGTCACCTCCCACGAGAAACCGCCGGAAGCGCACGAGTTTGTCGCCATCGAGAAAGTCGAGGTACACGCGACGATTTCGCTCAGGCTGTCCCGCAAGATAGGAGGCGGCCGCACAAGCTCCCGCCGAACAGGCTACGATGTGCGGGAAGCTGAGCCCAGCCTCGGCGAAGGCCTCCAGAACTCCGGAGGTATAGACGCCACGCATGCCCCCACCCTCCAAAACAAGAACGCGCATGCGATCGCAGGAGGCTCAGGTCGCCTCGTCGTCGCCCCAGTCATCGTCGTCTTCTTCGTCTTCTTCGTCCCATTCATCTTCGCCGTCACCGGTCTGCTGTTCGTCGTCTTCTTCGTCGTCGTCCTCCTCCTCGAAGTCGTCAAAGTCGTCGGTGTCGCCATCGGACTGGAGCCACGCTTCCTCCATGAGGTGGAATTATACAGCAGCGTCAGTACAGCAGGAATGCTTCGCGCCTAGCTTCGGACGCTCCGCTTCGAGAATGGCCTCGAGCTAGCGCTAAACGACCTCGTCTACCCAACCGTGCTTGTCCTCGGCGCGGCCGAGACGAATGTCCGTGAGCTGTTTCAAGAGCTTGGGGCCGATCTCACGCTCCGCGTCGGGCGGCAGGTCGATGACGGTCTCTTCGCTTCCGATCTTGATGACCGGCGTGATCGTCGCGGCCGTTCCCGCTCCGAAAGCCTCCTGGAGCGTGCCGGCGGCATGCGCCTCCACGAGCTCTTCGATCGAGACCCGTCGCTCCTCGACCTTCACGCCCATGTCTTTCAGAAGAGTAATGGCGCTGTCACGCGTGATCCCTCTGAGGATCGTACCCGAGAGCTCCGGCGTGACGGCAACGCCATCGATCACGAAGAAAACATTCATCGTGCCGCACTCTTCGATGTAACGGTGCTCCTTCCCGTCGAGCCAGAGCACGTTATGATAGCCGCGGGCGAGCGCCTGCTTCGCCGCATAGTAGCTCGACGCGTAGTTGCCAGCCGTTTTCGCTTCGCCCGTTCCGCCCTCCGCGGCGCGGACGTATTCCCGCGTGACCCATAATCTCACTGGTTCATCGTAATAAGCGCCAACGGGACACGTGAAGATGACGAACTTGTAGGCATCCGACGGCTTGACTCCGATGAAGTCGTCGTTCGCGAACATCAGCGGGCGAATATATAGCGCGCCGCCCTCTTTGTTCGGGATCCAGTCGGCATCGAGGCCTACGAGCTCCTTCACGCCATCGACGAAAACCTCTTCGGGTATCGCCGGCATCACCATGCGCTCCCCGGAGCGGTTCATGCGCGCGAAGTTGTCCTTCAGTCGGAAGAGCACCGGCCGTCCTTGCACGTTTCGATAGGCTTTCATGCCTTCGAAAATGGATTGCCCATAGTGAAGCGCGGTCGTACAGGGAGACAAGGTGAATGTCTGGAAGGGCACGATCTCGGGCGGCTCCCAGCCGGAATCGAGATAATCCGCCACCAACATGTGGTCGCTGAAGACCCTCCCGAAAGGAATGCTGTCGAAATCGACCTGGGAGAGACGTGAAGCCTTCGTCCGGGTCACTCTTAGCTCGCCAACGGTAGCCATCTTTCCTCTTCCCCTGCAAACGGCGTTAAATTGTTTCCTGACAACGTGTTGAACCTTCGAGCTCCTCTTCGTGCATTGTACTCCTTTTTCGATGCCCATTGAATTCACTCGGCCTTCCGTATAAAAGAACCCTTGATGTAGGAGCCTCTCAATCACATGCTGAACAAAGACGACGTCCTCGACAATCTGACCCTTCCTTCGATGCGTCCGCTCTCCCTCTTGAGGCACTTCGGACCGGGCATGATCCTGATGATGACGGGCATTGGCACGAGCCACCTCGTCACGGCACCCGTCGCCGGCGGCAGGTTCGAATACGCCTTGCTCTGGTGCGTGCTCGTGTCCTACGTGTTCAAGTACTACGGCTTCGAGATGGCTTTCCGGTTCACCAACGCGACGGGCCGGAGCATGCTCGACGCCTATGCAACGGCCTGGAAGAAGTGGCCGCTCTGGTACGTCCTCGTGGCGACGCTGATTCAATGCGCCATCGGCCAGGCGGGCCGGCTCGCCGCCGCCGCCGCGGTCACCTACTACTTCACCGTGCGTTACCTCGGCCTCGAGGTTCCCAACTGGATCTTCGGTCTCGCGCTCTCGCTGCTCTCCGTCACCGTCATCCTCACCGGGCGTTACAAGACGATCGAAGCCGTCACGAAAATCGCGGCGGGGATCCTCGTGCTTTCCGCCGTCGGCGTCTACCTGGTCAAGCCGGCTCCCTTTGGAAACCTCGGGCACTTCTTCATCTTCGAGCTCCCTCAAGGGTCCTGGCTCATCGTCGCCGCGTTCCTCGGCCTGCTTCCGACAGGTATCGACGTGTCCCTGCAAGCTTCCGAGTGGGGCAAGGCCAAGAAGGTCGGTATGGGAAAGATTCGCGACCATCTCGAGGCGACAGGTCAGGCCCCCGCCTTCGATCCATGGAGCTCGACCCGACAAGACCTCACCGTGGACGCCAAAATGCTTCCGCCGCAGACCCGAGAGTATTGCCGGCGGTGGTTTCGCATCGGCCTCTGGGATTTTCGCATGGGGCACGTCATCTCCTTCGTCGTCGCCTGCATTTTCCTTCTTCTGGCGGCCGTCTGGATGTACCCGAGTGAGGTCAAGGGCAACGCAGTCATGGGAGAGATCGCGCAGATTTTCACTCAAAGCGCGGGCGCCTGGATGATGCTCGTGTTTCTAGCGGGCGCCTTTGCCGCGACGTTCTCGACGGCCTTCAATTACTTCGACGGCTGGCCCCGCGTCGTCGCCGCCTGCGCCCGCAACCTCTTTCGCCGTACCGCATCGCTTCGAGGTATCGACCGCGAAGATCTGACCCCCGAGCATCGCTCGCAGTGGTACTCGGAGTACAACATCTATCGCATTACGATGTTCTATTCTCTCGTGACCGCCGTGGCGATCCTGGCGAGTAGCCAACGTCCGGTCTGGCTGGTGCTCGTCGCTTCGGCTCTGGCGTTCTTCATCGCCCCCGTGATCTACGCCCTGAACCTCTACTATTGCTTCACCGTGATTCCAAAGGACGATCGCGATTTCTATCCTCGCCCGTTCGACGCCTGGGTTGGCTGGACGAGCTTCGTCGCTTTCACTGGCATGACGGTCCTCGCGATCCTCTATCGAATCTTCGACATCGTGCTGTTCGGAGGCTGAAACTTCCAGCCACTCAAATCACCAGCGCCAAGCTCACCAGCGAAAAACGCTCGCGCTGAATTGGAGGTAGCTCGAATTGATGCCCGGATTCCCCGCTGCGGTCCTTCTGCCAGCGGAAATGTGGTGGACACGGTATTCGACGCAGAACTCGACACTATCGCTCTCAACGTCCGATGAGTTCCAAGCACATATGAGTCAATAGCTTGGCCGGGATGACGCCGACTCACGGATTTTTGGCAAGGATGCTGCGTATTGGGCATTCAGAAAAACAACGCGGGGAAGTCGTGGGGAGAGCGTAATCGAATGCAAGGGCTTTGGCTCAGAGTGAGAGTGCCGGAAGAAAAACGTCAGGAAATGATCCAATCGCTCAACACGTTTGATCGCGGAGAAAGGGATGCGCCCTTGCCGAAGGCTCGTCGTGCAGGACTTGAACGACGACAACGTCGTCGGGTGGCTCGCCTATTGGCGAGAGCGCTAATCGCTAGAGGCGTTACTCGCGTCGGGAACGTTTCGCGCTATGAAGGGAGCTGCCCAAATTCTCGGAGAGCTCGAGGTGGCGGAGCGATTCGAGCCGCATTCGTTGGTCCCTTCTGACGACCCGATGGAATAGCTACGTTTCGTATAGGGTACGTGAAATGAAACGAATTCTATTGACCGCACGTGTCGCGGCGCTCTCGGCTCCCATCGCCGCCCCATCTGGTACACGCCTTAGAGGAACTCCGTGAATGACTAGCAGCGACCTTCGGATGAGCGGACAACACCAGTCCGGCGGGCGTTTTCGTCTCGGCGTCATCGTCTTCGCGGTCAGCTTCTCGAGCCCTTTTGTCATGGTTCCCCTGGTCGTCGCTTCCAATCTGTCCGCGGAGTGGAAGACCACGCTGTCCGGGTTCTTCGCCGTCGGTCTTCCGGAAGTCGGCATGTTCGCCGCCGTCGCGATCATGGGGAAACCCGGATTCGAAATCGTGAAACGCCGACTTCTTGCGCAGCTCGCACGACTCCTCCCCGCCGACCGGGTGAGCCCGACGCGCTATCATGTCGGGCTGATGATGTTCTCTGTCCCGCTGCTCTATGCGTGGTTGGAGCCCTACTTCGAACTGGTGGTCGGGCTCGAGACGGGTTGGGGCTGGAACGCGTCTCTGGACCTCCTCTTCATCGCCAGCTTCTTCGTTCTCGGTGGGGAGTTCTGGGACAAGACTCGCGCGCTGTTCAAACACGATGCGAAGGTCGCGGTGACGAGCTGACGCTGATTAAGGAGTATCCCATGAAAGTGAAGGAAAAGACCCGTGCCTGTCGCCTCGCCGGGACGATGGCGCTCGCACTGATTCTGGCTCCCGTGCTGCTGCTCGCCGACGACGACGCCGGCGACGCGCCCGAAGCGAAGGAGAGCCAGTCAGCCGAGGCCCCCTCAGAGGATGCGCAGGACGCCCTGAACAAAGCCCTCGACTCCACCGCCACGCAGTGGAGCTTCCAATTCGCCTACCAGGTCATGCCCGACTACCATCAGGACACGCTGGACAACGGACAGACGCGTCCAGCCGGCTCGACCGACTACCTGCAGGCGCGCATCGTGGCGCCGGTGCCTCTCAAGAGTTTCACGATCCTTCCCCGGGTGACTCTGCGTCACTACAAGAACGCGCAGGGTCAATCGGGCCTCGGCAACACCGAGATCTTCGCGCTCATCATTGCCCAGCGCTCTCGACTGGGGATCGGGACGGACGGGTATCGGCCCGCTCGTCACCTTGCCGGGCAATAAGGATGTCGCCCGCGACGAGTGGGGCTACGGCTTTGCCGCCGCCGTCGTGAACAGCAGTGGTCCCTGGTACTACGGCTTGCTCTTCACCCAGACGTGGCGGGCCATCGACCCCACCGCGCTTCCCCCGGGCAAGTCGGACACCAACCCACCCGGCATCGCGCCGTTTTTGAACTTCCAACTCGGCGGCGGGTGGTACGTCGGCAACGGGGACATGGTCGCCCTCTATGACTGGGACTCCAAGAAGCTCTACTTGCCGCTCGGGGTTCGCTTCGGCAAGGTCCTCGTCATGAAGAAGGGTAGCTGGAATATTTACGGGGAGTACCAGACGAGTGTGATCTACAAAGACTGGCTCGGCTCCGCCGTCAAGAACTCGTACCGCTTCAACGTTACCTACACGATGCCCGTCGGATAGGCATTCATCTTGCAATCTCGTCTGCAACACTACAGAAAGAGAGGAAATCGATGACCATAAAAGAGGGTTGCGCTCGGCTAGCGGCCGCAATCGCGTTACTTTTGTTCGCCACCGCCGCAACAGCGCAGAACAAACCGAACATCCTGATCATCTGGGGTGACGACATCGGCCAGTTCAACGTCTCTGCCTACAACATGGGCATGATGGGCTACAGGACGCCGAACATCGACCGCATCGCTGCCGAAGGCGCTGTGTTTACCGACTGGTACGGCCAGCAGAGCTGCACCGCCGGCCGCGCCGCCTTCATCACCGGCCAGTCGCCGATGCGCACCGGCCTGACCAAGGTCGGTCTCCCCGGCGCGCCGGAAGGCATGAAGAAGGAAGACCCGACCATCGCCGGGTTGCTCAAGGAGCACGGCTACATGACCGGCCAGTTCGGCAAGAACCACCTCGGGGACCGCGACGAGATGCTGCCGACCAATCACGGGTTCGACGAGTCTTCGGCAACCTCTACCACCTGAACGCGGAGGAGGAGCCAGAGCTTCCGGACTATCCGAGGGATTTGGAGCGCGCCGACGGGACGAAATTCAGCGAGCGATTCGGCCCGCGAGGCGTGATCCACTCCTAGGCAGACGGCCGTATCGAAGACACCGGCCCGCTGACCAAAAAGCGCATGGAGACGGTGGACGAGGAAGTCACGACCGCGGCGCTCGGCTTCATGGACAGAGCGGTCGAGGCCGACAAGCCGTTCTTTGTCTGGTGGAACAGCACGCGGATGCACGTCTGGACGCACCTCAAGCCCGAGTCCGAGGGCAAGACCGGTCTCGGCGTTTATCCCGACGGCATGGTCGAACATGACGCGATGGTGGGCCAGTTGCTCGCCAAGCTCGAGGAGTTGGGCGTGGAAGACAACACCATCGTCATGTATTCGACCGACAACGGTGCCGAAGTGTCCACCTGGCCCGACGGCGGCACGACGATGTTCGCTGGCGAGAAGGCCACGCAGTGGGAAGGCGGCTTCCGTGTGCCGACCGCGATCCGCTGGCCCGGCGTGATTAAGCCCGGCACGGTCAACAACCAGATCGGTGCGCACGAAGACATGCTGGCCACGCTGCTCGCGGCGGCGCGCGATCCCAACGTCAAGGAGGATCTGCTGAAAGGCAAGACTGTCGGCGACATGACCTACAAGGTCCACCTCGACGGCTACAACCTGCTGCCCGCGCTCAAGGGAGAGGCCGAGTGGCCGCGCCAGGAGTTCCTCTATTGGACCGACGACGGCAACGTCGCCGCTCTGCGCTACAACAACTGGAAGATCACATTCCTGAGGCAAAACGCCCACGGAATGCACGTCTGGTCTCAGCCATACGAGCAACTGCGTATGCCGATGATCGGGAATCTGCACACCGATCCATTCGAGCGCGCTTTCCATGAAGGCATCGGCTACCCCCAATGGCAATTCGAGCACATGTACATGTTCGCGCCCGCCGGCTTCTATGTCGGCCGATGGCTGCAGAGCTTTCGCGATTTTCCACCGCGCCAGAAGCCCGGTAGCTTCAGCCTCGATCGCGTGATGGAAGCGATCACCAAAGGCGCAGGCGACAAGTAACGGCTCGCCGACCAGAGCCAGCTGACAACCCGTTCCGCGGACGGCGCGCTCATGCACCGTCCGCGGAAGGGGTGCGTTAGACGGTCCTTCGAGCGGCGATTGGGACGGGCAATGGACAGAACGACGCGACGGTTTGCCGCAAGCGAGACGGTCGAGAAACCTCAGAGAATCAGAACGGCTCGCGACTGCGGCTTGCTCGCCGCGTTACTCCTGCTCGCCTCGAGCCTCGGATCGACGCAAGACCACGATCTCGACCGCGAATCCCCCACCACGGAATTCGCCTTGCCCATCGAAGTCGACTTCGATTACGGAGCCGGCAACGGAGATGCCGTCATCAGCCGCTACCTTCCTCTCGTTGCTTTCCCCCTCGGAGAGAGATGGAGATTGATCAACCTCACTCTCGCGGTGGTCGCGAACGCGCCCGGCGGGGTTCCGGGACGTCCGGGTAACCCCGAACCCGTTCCAAGCGAGCCGGTGTTCGGCCTCGGTGACTTGACGGACGCGGTCTTTTTCACGCCCCCCACTCGGTCGGACGAGTTCGTGTGGGGCTTCGGACCTGCGATCACGTTTCCGATCGCGACCGACGCGGCACTCGGGAGCGGCAAGTGGTCGGCGGGCCCGGCGTTCCGCATTGCCTACCGCCCCGGGCCTTGGAACCTGGGCGCGGTGGTTGTGAATTTTGGTTCCTTCGCGGAAGATTCTGAACGTAGGGACGTGCACCAATTGCTCGTGAGAGCCCTGGTCCGGCGCCAACTCGGAGGCGGGTGGTACCTCACTTACAACCCCATCATTACAGCAAACTGGAACGCGTCGTCGGGTCAACGCTGGCTCATCCCCATCGGTGGGAGGCTCGGCAAGGGTTTCGAGATCGGCTCCAACGCCGTCGCCGTGTCCGTCCATTCCTACTTCAACGTCATCAGGCCCGAAGGCGCGCCCGACGGGTTGTTGCGGATAGGCTTGGTTGTGCCGATCCCACTACGCCGTCCGCAGTAGTGCCGATGATCGCCGCAACTGGAGGTCGCTAGCGATGACAACCCAAAGGCCCAGTCGATTGTCTCTCGGAACCCTGTTCCTCGAAGGCTTCTTCATTCTCCTACCGTTCCTCATCGCCTACCTGATGCTGGGCCAGCTCTTCGACATGCTCATGGCGTTGACCCAACCGATTCTCGACGTCATGCCAGAACGCTTCGTCCCCGGCCCATGGGCCCACCGGTTCGCGGCAGCCGGAATCCTGATCGCGCTCTGCTTCCTCGTCGGGATGGCGGCAAGAACCGTCTCAGCGCGTCGATTCGGGCGGTGGTTCGAGCGAAGGTCTCTCGAGCACTTCCCCCCTTACAAGGTGTTGAAGAGCCTCTCCACGTGGATCTCGGGCAAGGGCGCTTCAGAACACCTCCAACCCGCTCTTCTCGAGGTCATGCCAGACACGCGCATGCTCGTCGCCATCGTCGAGGCGCTTCCCAACGATCAGGTCACGGTCTTCGTGCCCCTGGCACCGACCCCCGGCATCGGCTTCCTGCAGATCCTCCACCGTAACAAGGTGACCAAGGTCGATTCCTCGATGGCGGATGCCCTCGGCTGGTTGTTGAATTGGGGTACCGGAACCGAAGCGCTCTTCAAGGCCGGATCGAGCCGTCAGTCCTGAGGCGGGTCGAGGTTGGTCGCTCCCTCCCCGCTGGAGATTCTGACCTCTCGTCTGGGTACCGCGATCTCGAAGCCCATCTCACGAATGGCCTCGTGGATCGCGACGTTGAGGTCGCTGGAGACGGTGAGAAAGTTCTCGACCCGGGTCCATGCGAACAAGCGGAAGTCGAGCGAGCCGTCGCCGATTCCGGTCATGAAGGACGAGGGCGGCGGGGGGTCCGCCACCAAGGGATGATCTGCGGCGACTTTGTTCAACCGCTCTAGAACTTTCTTGGGGTCCGTGACCAGAGATAGCTTCACCGTCGCCTCTACCCGGCGCATCCGATCGCTTCTCGTCCAATTGATCACCTCCTTGGAGACGAGGTCGCCGTTGGGCACGACGACATCGGCCCCATCGAACGAGCGGATGGTACTCGCCCGAATCCCGATGTCCGTGATCACGCCGAAGTGATTCGCGGTTCGAACGGTGTCCCCAACTTTGACCGGTCGTTCGAAAATGAGAATCAGTCCGGATACAAAATTGGCGACCACCGTTTGGAGTCCGAAACCGATGCCGACACCCAGAGCTCCAAAAACGACGGTGAGCTGCGTTCCGCTAAACCCGATGGTCGAGGCCGCGAGGACGACCCCGAAGGCGATGATGACGTAATTGACGAGTGTTACGATCGAATGGGCGGCACTCGACGTGAATCCTGCGCGCGGAAGCACTTCCTCTTTGAGGACAAAGGGCATGATCCGCGAGATGAAGTAGGTCACCACGAGGACCAGGAGCGCCACCAGGACGTCACCCACGCGAACGTCCAGAGTGCCTCGCGCGAGCGCGGTGGCCATCACGCCTTCCCAAGCTTGCCGAATCGGCTCGTAGACCTGAAAGTTGTGCAGCACCGTGTCGGCCCATCGCGTCGCTGCGAGTGCGATAACGACCAGGAGGCCCGCTTGCCGGAATGCAGGCTCGTGCCGTGAGATGCTCGTGAACGTGCGGCCGATGGCACTCCGCGGCGGAAGTCGCAACAGACCCGCCATCGCGATGGCGACGACCGACCAGGCGACCGCGGAGAATGCACTATCGATGGTCGCCGACGTAAGAAGCTGCGCGAGCGTCGACCATCCGCCAAGCGCGGCGAGAAGAGAGACCGAAAGAAACGTAGCCGATAGGTAGATGGCAGCGGTCGAGAGACGCCACCACCTGCTCCGCTTCGAGATTCCGCGGGATCGCCAGTACCTCAGGAGAAGGAGAGCGCCCGCAAGCGCGCCGGCGATGACGAAGAGCAGCAGGAGTCGCCGTAGCAGCGAGCCATCCGGGGCCAGCGCCCACAGCCGATTGAGGACGTAGAGCGTCACAGTCCCATAGAGAGCGGGATGTGCCGGTGCCGGCAGCAGCCCGACGCCGAGGGGAACCACGGCGAGGATCCCGAGAACTCCCACTAGATCGCGGACGGAGCCGGGCACTTCGCCAACGATATAGACCAGAGTAACGAGCGTGAAGGCGAGCGCCGCTGCAGCGGGCCGAGACACAACGAACCGCGCCGCAGCAATCTCGGCGTCATCCGTCGGCCATGATTGACTACGGCGCCGGACGAGCTGAGCGAGAGTCAACGCGAGGAAGAAGACGGCAGCAGACAACAGGAAGCGCTCCGGCCTTTCACGAATGGCTTCGGCCACGGACGCGGTCCAGTAGAGGTAGGCCTCCCGAGCCTCTCCGAAGAGCGATGAGGAGTGTTCGAGGGGAGCCAGCTCCCACAGCGGCGGCTCGTCGCGGTCGAGCCAACGCTCGCGGACCACCGCGGCCATCGCATCCACAGTCTCGAGCGCCTCAGCTGCTACCTCTTGCCCTCGGGAGACCCGATCGATCACCGAAGCCAGGTCGTTGCTTCGTTCGCGACTGATGGCCTCGACCGCGCGCAGCCTCTCCAGGATTGCGTCGATGCGCTGGAGCAGTTCCGCCGAGAAATCCTGGCTCGCTGCGACTTCTCTAGTCACCTCCCACTGAACCTCGGTCTCCCCGAGCCTCTCACGCTCCCCCTGGAGCAGCTTCCAACCCTCCTGCAACCCCGCCATCCAGGCGTCGAGTTGAGCTCGGAGCTTGACCCATTTGAGTCTGTGGTCCTCGAGCATGCGCGCGGACACCCGGTCGGAATCCAACGCGTCGAGCTCGCCGTGCAGGGTGACGACGACGTCCTTCCTCGCATCGATCTCGGTGCGGAGCGCCTCGATCTCGTCGGCCGGATCGACCAGGGCTTCGATACGGCGGAGATCCGCAGAAACCTCGTCCGCCCGGGACGGGATGTCGGAGGCCGGTATCGCTACCGGCGCTCCTGACGGGGCTCAGTTTGGAGCTCGATCTCGGCGCCCGGCCGCACATCTTGGCCCGACTGCGCAACACTGTGCCCTAGCGCGAGAAACGTGAACGAAGCCAAAGAAAGGACTAGTCTTCTTACCCTCATCATCACAGCTCGTCGGATACCATACACCGCTGGAGAATTCACGCAAGCGAGATATCCTAGGTTCCGATGTGGAGCGCAACCACCAGCCTGTGGCTTCTCGCGGCTCTTGCGAGTCAGCCGCAACCTCCGGCACCGATATCGAAATCTGATCAGCCGGATGAAGAAGCACCTCCGGTGAACGCGGTGTTGGGCAACCTCGGCCTCGACGTCTCGACGCCGGACGGCAACAATCGCCTCCACCTTTGGTTTCGAGGTCAGTTTCGCTACTCCCATCCCTTCGATAGCGACCCCACGACGGCCGAAGGATTCGGAGCTCCGCCGCAAAGCTCCATCGACATCCGCCGCGCCCGCCTGAAGGCCGGTGGCAATGCCTATCGAAGCTGGCTCAAGTACTACCTCGAGTTCGACTTCGTGAACTCTCGGCTACTTGATTTTCACTTCACCCTGTCCCCTAATCCGTGGCTCCAATTGCGCCTGGGCCAGTGGAAGGCCACCTATAACCGCGAGCGCGTCGACTCTTCAGGTAAGCAGCAGTTCGTGGAGCGCTCCATCGTCAACCGCGAGTTCACCGTGGATCGGCAACCTGGGATCATGCTGGCCGGACACCTCTGGCGCGGCAAGAAACTCGCTGATTCCTGGTATATGTTCGGCATGTTCAACGGAAACGGCGCCCGAGCGTCGAATGACGACGGCTCGATGATGTGGGTGGCCCGCTATCAGTGGCAGTTCCTGGGGCGCGATTTGCGCTTTTCGCAAACGGACGTCGAGTACACGGAGAGGCCCGCCGCCACGCTCTCCTTCGGCGCGATCGGCAACAAGAGTCCTTATACGCGCTTCTCCGGTTCGGGAGGAGGTCAGCTCGGAAACTTCGAGAACGGTGCCGCAGGCCAGTACGAAGTGACGCAGTTTCTCGAGGAAGTGGCCTTCAAGTATCGCGGCTTCTCATTTCAGCACGAGCTTCATTGGAAGGACGTCGACGACACGGTCAATCATCGCGTCACCGACCTGCGCGGTACGTATCTGCAGGCCGGCTACATTCCCGAGGCGGGCTCGGATCACGTGCTGAAGCCGCTCGAGCTGGCGGTACGCTATGCCTGGGTCGATGACGACACCTCACGACCCGACGACGATCGCCGCGAGCTCACGTTCGGAGCGAACTGGTTCTTCTCCGGACACGACAACAAGCTGACCGTCGACCTCTCGCGCCTGACGCTCGACCAGCCCGACGGGCGACTCGACGACGTAAGGGTGAGATTCCAGTGGGACGTCAGCTTCTAATCACTACCGCGGCCGGGCTCTCGCTTCTCGCCGTGGCGGAGATTGCGACTTCCCAACCGATCGCGATCGCGAATGATCTTCGGGTGATCGTGCTCGGGGCTACGTAGACGAGAGCGACCCGTTCGCTCCGTTGTCCCCGGGGGTCCCGTCCGGTACACTCAAACCATTCAGTAACCAAATGAAAGATCGCACGAGCTCGTCCGAGGTCAGGCGAACCTACTCCTCCGGAAAAATCCTCTTCGAAGAGAACGACCCCGGCTCACGCATGTACGTCATCCGTAGCGGCCAGATTCGTATCTATCGGCGGGTCGGGAAGGACGAGGTCGCGCTCGCGACCCTCGGGGCGGGCGACTTCTTCGGTGAGATGGCGCTACTCGAAGGACTTCCTCGCTCCGCCAACGCCCAGGTCGTCGAGGAATGTGAGCTCATCGAGGTCGATGCCTCGACTTTCGAGGCGATGATTCGTGGGAGCTCCGAGATCGCGGTCCGAATCATGCGTGCGCTCGCGGCTCGGGTAAGGGAGCTGGACTTCCGCCTCCAGAACCTTCTCGCGGAGAGTGGCGTCGGACGCGCGATCGAGATACTCCGATGGCTAGCACCCAAGGGGCGCCGCGAAGGGGACTTCGTGCGCGTGGACGCATCCCGCGTCCACGTAGCCATCACGGCTCAGGCACGGCTTCCCCCTTACGAAGTGCAGGACGTTCTCGACCGGCTGCGCCGGGCGGGCTGTATCCGTGAGGACGGCAAGGACATCCTCATTGCGAAGAGCGAAAGGCTCGAACAATACGCGACCTACCTCGACTTGAAACGTCGCTACCAGCCGAACGATCGGATACCCGACGAAGCGCTCACGGTGTCTCCCGAGGACAGGAAGAAGGCGGTACAACGCCTGCTAAAGGCGCTCGGAAGTCCCCCCGACACGACCGAGGAGGAATCGGCTATCAGAACTCAATACCGCAAATACGTTGAGCTGCAGCATCGCTTCGACAGCGAGTGAGGGTGCAGGTGAGACCGGATTGGGACATCTACTTCATGGGATTCGCCAGGGCCGCTTCCCTTCGCGCGACCTGCGACCGCAAGCACGTGTTTGCCGTCATCGTCGTAGATCGCCAGGTCGCCGCTACAGGCTATAACGGATCGATTCGCGGCCTACCGCACTGCGACGAGGTCGGTCACGATATGGTGGACGGGCACTGTGTGAGAACCATTCACGCGGAGATGAACGCCCTCGCCCAGGCCGCGCGACGCGGAGTGCGGGTCGAAGGGGCATTCATCTATACGACCACGAGCCCATGCTGGTCGTGTTTTCGTGTCCTCGTGAACGCCGGAATACGACGCTTCGTTTACGGCGAAGCCTACCGTGAAGAAGATCACCGCAAGCGCATCTCGGCCGTCGCGGAACGGGCCGGACTCGAAGTGAAGTCGCTCTAGTCCAGTGCCTCCATCGCGGCGGACAAGGCCGCTTCGAGGTCCGTCGAGACGCCTTGCTCTGCGAGAGCGTGGCTAATGCACGACAAGAAGAACAGGATCCGCTCGGGCGAGGACGAGTAGCCCATCAAGCCGACTCTCCAGGCCCTGCCCTTGGTGACACCGAGCCCGCCACCGATCTCGAGGTTGAACCTCTCTAGCAAGTAGCCCCGCACCTGCGCGTCATCGACGCCGTCAGGAATCCGGATCGTATTGAGTGACGGCAGACGGTACTCGGCGGCGACGAACATCTCTAGCCCCATCGCTTCGACACCCGCTACGAGAGCTCGATGGTTCTGAAGATGCCGGGCCAAACGATTCTGAAGATCCTCCTCCTCGATCAGGATTAGGGCTTCGAGCAGGCCGTAGTTCAGAGTGCTCGAGCTCGTGTGGTGGTATACGCGATCGCTCCAATACTGGTCGAGCAGAAGTACGTCGAGGTAAAAGCTTCGAGCGCGGTACTTTCGCTTCTTGATGGCCTCGACGGCCCGCGGACTGAAGGTCACCGGGGCGAGACCGGGAGGGCTGCCGATGCACTTCTGTGAACAGCTATAGGCAGCGTCGATACCCCACTCGTCGATTTTCACCTCGACCCCTCCGAGCGACGTCACGCAGTCGAGCAGAATCATCGTATCGTGCTCTCGCGCGAGGCGGACGACCTCGGCCATGGGCTGGAGCACGCCGGTGGAGGTCTCCGCGTGCACTACCGTCAGAACTTTGTAGTTTGCCTGCTTGAGCTCTGCCTCGATTCGCTGGGGATCCGTCGGTTTACCCCACTCGCCTTCGATCACGGTGATCTCGGCATCCTGACGCTCCGCCATCTGGCGAATGCGATCTCCGAAATACCCATGGACGCACGATAGAACTCGATCGCCGGGCTCGATCAAGTTCGCGACGCAAGTCTCCATGCTCGACGTCCCGGTACCAGGGCTCGCATGGGTGAGGTGGTTCTCGGTCTGAAAGACGGTCTGAAGCAGCTTGCGGATCCGATCCATGGCCGCCATGTAGGCGGGATCCAGATGCCCGATGACCGGGGACGCGAGCGCACGGTACACGCGGGGGTGGATATCGAGTGGGCCGGGCCCCATCAAGGTTCTCAAGGGAGCCTCCGGCGGTTTCGAACTCATGGGTTTTCGTCCTTTCCGACGTCGGTAGTTGCTTTTTCGTGGACTTTACACTAGATTAATCCCGCCAAGGCAATCAAGCCTTTCCGTCTCTCATTGAACTAAACCTGACGTATCGACAAACGCATTCGAACTAGCGGTTCGTCGTTCGCTAGGTGCCAGGACGAGGGGCCCGCTGTTGCGAGGAATTGCAACGTGGACCGCGACTTCGTGTCCAGGCGTGCTGGACGTTTCTTACCATCGAGCTCCGTAACCGTTGCACTGCTCGAGGAGAATCTTCCCGTCGCCTATGGCGTCGTCAAAGATCTCTCTGAGGCCGGTGCCTGTATCATGACTAACGCCGTGCTTCGGCCCGGCAGGAACTATCAGTTCCGCATGAGCTTCTTCGGAGGGGCGGTGCTCGAAGCCGACGCGAAGATCGTCTGGAACGAAACGCCCGCGACGCGCTCGAGCGGCGATCCGAAGTTCCGCATGGACTCGAGTTCACGGACGTCCACGGACCGCACTTCAACAATTTGAAGCGAATTCTCGACTCGGCGGGCTTCGGGTCCCAGAATAACCACTGAAACCGTCAGCCCCGCGGCCGAGCGACCTCCCTATCCTGACTACCGGACTTGGGGGCCGGAGTCGACGCTCGAACGGGGCTCGATCGGGACGTCGTCGATGGCTTGCATCACCGCGTCGTGAAAGCTCGGGCGCAATTCGTAGATCTTCCGGTTTTCGCGCGTCGGATGAACGCGATTCGTGAGGAGAATGGCGAAAAGCTCTCGTTGGGGATCGATCCATATGGAAGTCCCCGTGAAACCGGTGTGACCGTACGAAGAGTCGGAGAAATACCTTCCCGCGGAGCTCGGCTCGGACGGTGTGTCCCAACCGAGAGCACGGCTGCTACCTGGAACGAGGTTCGCTCGTGACGTGAAGAGCGCGATGGTTTCGGCTTTGAGAAGCCTTCTTCCGTTGTAAGCGCCGCCGTTCAGCATCATCTGAGCGAATGGGGCGAGTCCGCGGGCCGTCGCGAAGAGCCCGGCGTGAGGCGCCACCCCCCCGAGTCCGAAGGCGTTCTCGTCGTGCACGTCTCCCTGGACGACCCCGCCCCTCCATGGGTCCCTCTCCGTCGGCGCGATGCGAGAGCGGAGGGGCTCGGGCGGCCGATACATCACGTCCACCATGCCGAGCGGCTCGAAAATCTCGTCCCGAGCGAGGACGTCCAGCGTCTTGCCCGTCACGCGCTCGAGGATCTCTCCGAGCAGGAGAAGACCCAGGTCGGTATAGACCATCTTGGACCGAGGCGGGTAATCGAGAGGCAGCTCGTAGATCGTCTCGAGGTAGCCGCGCCTCGCCGCTTTCGGGTTCTTGCCCTCGTGCTTCAAGTAGAGCTCGGTCCACCAGAGAAGCCCTCCCGAGTTGGCCAGAAGATCCCTGACGAGCACGTCGTCTTTCTGGCCGCCGCGAAACTCGGGTACGTAGCTTTCAACCGGACTGTCGAGCTTGAGCAGCCCCCGCTCGTAGAGAATCATCGAGATGGTCGTCGTGACGATGACCTTCGTGAGCGACGCCAGGTCGTAGATGGTATCGGTCGTGACGCGAGCGGCTTCCTCGTCATAGCTCGTGCGACCCAGCGCTTCCTCGAGCGCGATCTTGCCGCGTCTCCCGACGAGCACCATGGCGCCCGGACTCGCACCGTCGTCGATAGCATCGCGAACCAGGTCGACGGCCTTCTCGAGGCCTCGCCCCGACAAACCTACCTCCGCGGGATCCCTCATGTACTCGAGCTTCATGCGTCGCGCTTCGACTCTCAATCCTCGTGACAAAGGATACTCCGCCGACAGAGCCACCGGAAGCTCGCCGTCCGCTACTGTGCCTCCCGCGCCGAGCGCCATGGCCGTGGGAAATTGGCTCGCGCCCTCGACACGCATCGCCGCGCCCCACTCGTAGTCGGACGCCATGAGGAGCGGCATAGGTGCAGCCTCCTGCAGCCGGTTCGCGATGGCCGCAGTCCCGAAGGGTTCTCCCTGAAAGAACTCATCGTCACTGCGGACGACTTTGGCCTTAGGGCCGGCGACAAAATAAGTTCCCGTTTTCAAGACGGTCGGATGGTGTAGTTCCATTTGGGTAGAGTCTGGTCCTTTGTAACGGAAAGCGCCTGCATCCGCTCGTCAGTGATTTTGACGCCCTTCGGATAACGACGCCGGATAAGGTGTGCGCGTACTCGCAAACCGGAAGAGGTGGTGGTCGTGCGGATGTATTTGAGGATGGTTTCGTAGCTGTCGAGAGGCCTGCCCGCCCAGTTCTTGCTGACCTCGCTGAACAGACGGTGCTCCACTGGATTCCACTTGGATGTACCGGACGGATAGTGGGCTATGGTGATAGCGATGTCGTGGCGATTGCAAATCCGCGTTTGAAGCCCGTGCTTCCAACCCCGACACCGATAGCCATTGCTGCCCCCGGCGTCTGCCAATATCGCGAGGTCACGGGCTGCAGGATAGCGTCGCCGTCCTTCCGTTCGCCACCACTTCTCGATGGCATTCACGGCGAAGTCCGGGGTGTTGTACGAGGTACCAATGAACACTGTCCCGCGGTTCGCGAGCAGATCGTAGACGCCGTAGGGGATTGCGATGCCGTTCGATTCGGAACGGAAGTCATGATCTTTGACGAGAGTCGGCTCGCGGTTCCAGGCCTGCCCGCCGTTTTTGAATAATCCCACCAGCTCCCGTTTCTTCGTGTCTACGCTGATGATGGGATGACCAGCTGCGGCAAAACGCTCGCGCAGTTCGGCGATACACGCGAATTGGGTATCGCGATCTTCGGACGTGGCACCACACAGCTTCTTGTGGTTCACCCGCAACGAGAAGCCGAGCTGTTTGAGCAGTCGACCGACGGTTTTGCTGCTGACGTTCACACCGAGGCTTCTTAGCTCGCAAGCAATCTTGTCGGTGGTCCGCCGCGTCCATTTCACTCCCGTCATCGGATCGCCCGCGGTGTCGTGCTTTATGAGTTCTTCGATCTTGGCGATGACTTCTGGCGTTTTTTTTGCACGGCGCGCCGTCCGCCACCCTTTCGCCGAACTCCGTCGAGCTCAACATCTCTCATTAGCAATTCCCTACGACCTCTGGCTACCGTGCTCGGATCCATCCCGAGCAGTTCGGCAATCTGTTGGTCGCCACCGTGACCGAGCTTCATGGCCTCGACTCCCGCGTAGAGACGGCGCTGCTTTTCATCGAGCAGGCCGTAGAAAAGAACGATCGCAGCCTTCAACTCCACGGGGAGCACGCGGACTCCCCCGACCCAGCCCAACGTGGAAGGTGACGCCTCATGTATCTGGCGGGCCGAGAGCTGTTGCTTGCGCGTGCTCACATCGGTGGCCAGATACAGATATCGGCCGAACACCTGCTCGCGCGCCAATCTTTTCTCTCGGACCAGTTTCAACAGAGGAGCCTTGACGTCAACCTGCACCACGTCCTCGAGCTCGTCGACGTAGTAGCCTGCCTCACAGGCCGCGACCAACGCTTTTACCGTCGCAAGCAACGTCCCGTACTTCGAGAACCACACTGAGCGCAACGACCAAAGACCTTTTCGATCGAACTGGGCGATCTCGTCCAACGTGTAGTAGCTACCACGGTGGGAGTAGCTTGTCCGATACGCCAACTCATTGAGCTTTCGGAAGACGGTCGAGTCCACATCGGTACCCAACACTGCCTTCAAATCATCGAGGGTAGCTATTTTGTGCTTCCTCAACAGGCGGTCGAGATCTTCAGACTGATAGCTCGTAGGTCTCATAATAGGAGAAGTGCTCCTTGATAGACGTAATCCTCCTACAATGAGGACCGTTTGTCAAACACGCGCTGGTTGCTGAAGACCTACAAATGTTCCGTTTCTAGGGAGCTTGCCAGGCTCTCGTGATGCCAGACGATATCGCGATCACGACCTGAAACAGGAAGAGTCTGCTCAAAACTAGACAGTTATTTTGTCGGCGGCCCTTAGGCGAGCGAGCACCCTCACTCGCAGTGGGACTTCTTCCTTCTCACCTTCGTCCCCCGCTAGTTCGGGAGCGAGCATGTCGGGCACGCCCACTCGTTGCGGTACTCCGCTCGCTCGCCGGTATCGCCTATCGTCGGCATGGCTTGCGCAATGTATTGCGGCAGGTTGCCCGCCGCGCAGACCTCCAAGCCGGCCGAGGTGATCGTCCCCGTCGGGGTAGCGCAGAACCAGCCGCGTGGGTCGTCCATGTTGCGATTCAGATAAGACTGCCCGGCTGCCGTTACGACCGTCGAGCCACCGGCTATCCAGCGTAGCGAAACTCTCCGGTCCAGTCCGTAGTCACCCGTGGTCTGCCACGTCTGCGGATCGGTTGATTCCCCATCGCTGTAGTAGGTGGTCGGATCGTAGACATCGACAATAATGACCGGCTCCCAGCCGCCATCCGTCGCCAATTGCGAGTACCAGAACTCACGCCCCGAATAGCTCGGCTCGTAGTACGGATTACTGGCGGGGTCGAAGCCGACCATGTGGTTGGCGGGGACGTACCGCGGGATGATAACCCAGAGGTAGTCGTCGGCAAAGGAGTCCCGCGCATCCGGCGACGTCCCGAAATCGAGCCAGCCCTGCCAGAAGGCGACGACATCCCCGGTGATGCCTGCGTAGAGTTCGTAGCTGTGGTACCGCGCCGCCCGTCCCAGCGGGTTGGTCTGCATGTGCAACCGCAAGTAGAGATCAACCGGCACGCCGTTGTCCGCCGTCGCCGTCCAGCCATAGCCCTTGAACGCCTGGTGCTTGTTCAGATTCTCGTCCGGCGTCTGCTCGTCACCGCCGTAGATGACTTGATGCCCGAACTGCGCGCAACTCCAGTCGTCAACCCATTGCTGCGGTGCGTCACCATGCCCGTGGTCGGTCGGCGCGTGCCAGACATCCGCACCGTCTGGGACCGTGCAGCCCTGCGGCTCGTTTGTTGCAGTCGGTTCTAGTGTGTTCGTCGCAGTTACGGTCGGTGGTACGCCAGTTGCCGTAGACGACTCCTCAGCAGATGGCTCATCTGCCATAACGAGCGCAGAAAGCATCCAGACAGCAATCACGGCTGCGACGCGCACAAGACACTCCTAGTCTTCTGTATCGTGAGGTCTCCCTGGCCGAATTATACCGTGTCTCGGCTGCCCGGAGTCTTCGATGCAGAAAAGCGCGCCAAGATAGAGCAGATTTCCGCTGCTCGCCGCAACCCCGAGGCACAGGAATACCGAGAACGCGTTTCGCATGGAGAAGATCCTATAGAATCGGCCTCCATGAGGCGACTCATCGTCACCGCGGACGACTTTGGCCTTAGCCCGGGCGTCAACGCGGGTATCGTCGAGGCTCACGAGCGCGGTATCGTCACCGCGACCTCGCTCATGGTCAACGCGCCGGCCGCGCGAGAGGCCCTGCACTGGGCGAGCGAGCACCGCTCACTCGCAGCGGGACTTCATTTTGTTCTCACCTTCGCCCGCCCGGTCGGTCCCACCGAGCCGCTCGAAGAGCTCGTGGACGAGAACGGTCGGTTCCGAAGACTGGAGACGGGCGTGCACGAGCACGCGAGCGCGGGCGACGTCCGAGAGGAGCTCCGGGCCCAGCTCGCGCGCTTCGCGGAAGCCGTCGGCCGCGCACCCAGCCACATCGACGGCCATCACCATGTGCACGCTCTTCCCGGCATCCTGCGGGCCGTGATCGAAGAAGCCGGACAGCGCGGTCTGCCCGTCCGCGCACCAGACGCCGCCACCCGCGAGCGTCTGCGCCTCGAGCGCATCCACACCGCGGACCACTTCGAGGGCTCCTTCCATGGAGCGGATTGTGTGGATGAGGCGGCCTTGTCGACGATCTTCGAGAGACTACCGGAAGGCGAGACCGAGATGATGTGCCATCCTGCCAAGCGCGACGATGTGCTTGCCGAAATCAGCGGCTACGTTGAATGTCGTTATCGCGAGTTGAAAACGCTCACGTCGCCGCGGTCGCGCGAAGCTCTCAAGCGCAATACCATCGAGCTCGTCCTTCCGCACTCGGAGCCGCCTGGCTAGAGGTCAGAACTAGGGGAACGACCGAGTGTTGCGAATACCCCCCAGGCTCTGTGGTGCCAAGCCCGCCCTTTGACGGTCGACCACAAAACGATCTGCGCTCTAACCTGAACTAAGGGAGCGACTTAGTGTTCAGGTCGGTCCGAATGGCCCAATATTTGCAAAAGTCGCTGCGGGTGGAATGGCTTTGACAGAACCTCGGATCGTCTCGTGGGCTGTGAAAAGTTTGGCGCTACTTGTGTTCGCATCCTCACTGCTTTTCACTTGCAAACGTCCCGAGCGCACCGTTCCCGATTCGCTAGTCGGCGTCTGGACCGCGGTCAACGACCGGCGTTACGCGGACCGTTACTTCGAATTGAGGGGAGACGGCCTGGTCGTGTTTGGGATTGGGGGAGATAACTCCGAGTCCTACGTCATCGCGGCGGTGGAGGAAACCGTCGTTGGCACGAACGAAATTCAATATTCCATTGACTATGTCAATCTCGCGGGAGAGCTGTATCGTTTTTCATTCGTCTTCAACCCGGCGGGTCGAAGCATCGCTTTGGCGAATCAGAATCGCACGATATGGAAACCTACGTCATGAAATCCGCGCTATCGAGATGGCAGCTCGCCAGAGAGGTTGGGTTCACGCTCGTTGAGATACTGATCGTAGTGGCAATACTGGGGATTGTCGCGACGATCGCCGTGACGGCCGGTAGGAACGCGTACTATCAAGCCAAGATCACACACGCCATCGGAGACATCAAAACGATCGATGCCGAATTGGTGTTGTACTACACGACGAATCAGCGGTGGCCGGACGCACTTGCAGAAGTGGGATTAGAAAACCTGGGTCTACGCGGATTCGTGTGGGTAAGTCCTGACGGAAAAACAGTGTAACTCATTGTGTGGAAAAGGTATCGAGTACTTCATCAGGTGCTGAGAAGTGGTCCATTTTTAGGATAGGCTAACCGAGTGCAAAATTCCCAGTCGATCCGCTCGCTGTTTGCACTGCCAGGTTTCGTGGTGTGCCGGATTGAAGGGTCTATTCGGTGACCGATACGCCCGCGTCATCCAGCTCAAGAGGCGAAAAAAACAGCTGTGCGCTCTTACTGTGGGCAACGGTGCCGGGGGCGCTATGACAAGCAAGTGTGCCGGGTCCGCGACCTGTCGTTGGCAGGCTGGCGGATCTATCTGGAATACGAGCGTTGGCGCGTCAACTGTCCTGGGTGCGGCGGTTTGCATGTAGAACACCTGGACTGGCTGGCGAACAACTCGCGCTACACCTAGCGTTTTGCGACGCATGTGGGCAAGCTGTGCCGGACAAGGCGGTGGCCGAGATGGAACGTCTGCGCCTCCTAGTTGAAGGGATCAACAACAAAATCCGTGTGCTGCAACGACGCGCCTACGGCTATCGCGACGAGGAATATCTCAAGCTGAAGATCGTGGCGGCATTCCTTCCGCCATTACCCAGAAATGCCGTCTTCAACCCACACGAATCCGCGTAGACCCGAAAACCTCAACGATCCGTGGGGTAACGCGTATCAATACCGGAACGTGCAGACCCAGAAGGGTAACGGCAAGTTGCGGAAGGACCGCTTCATGGTTCCACTGAATTCGGATTTCGATCTCTACAGTAGAGGTGCGGACGGATTAAGTCGGGATCCACTCAGCGCCCCAGCCAGCCACGATGACATCATCTGCGCGAACGACGGCGGCTACGTCGGCCTCGCGTCCATCTACTGACCCACTAACTTCACGTCGGCGCATGTGAGTCTTAGAAAGCTCGATAGAAGCGCGCTACGAAGTCGTGTCGCACGACGCGTTTTCGCACTCTTCGTCGTCTCGGCTCTCGTCCCCGTTCTGGCGACCGCAGTCCTCTCTCTTCGACAGGTAAGCGACGTCATAAGAGAGGGAAGTTCTCGGCGCTTGAGAGACGCCTGCAAGTCCTACGGTCAATCGATCTACCATCGTTTGATTCTGGTCGAGGACAGTCTCGCCGTCGCTGCCAACGACATTGCGGCAAACGGTGCGTCTCGATTACACGAGCAATTTGCCGATCGTTTCGAGAGCGTCGAGGTAACGCCTTTCGACTTCGATACGACGTCTGACGCCCCGCGTACGGGGCATAGACCGAACGGTTCAAGGCTCAGCGCAGATGACATCCGACACCTGCAGAATGGTCGCATTGCTGTTTCGACCGTTTCCGGACCCAGTGGGGCTGCGCAAATCCTGGCTAGGCGGGCGATTGAGCCGCAGGATCTGACCGCGGGAATACTAGAAGCTACCATCAGGAACGATTTCGTGTTGTCGCCCCGAGATTTTTCGGAGTTTTCGAACCTATGCCTTCTCGATGATCGACGGAGAGAACTTCATTGTCAGAATCCATTGCCCGATGGAGTTCTCGAGCAGCTTGACAACCGGAGCTCTCTTTCCGACTCCGAAGCGATCGATTTCGATCACGGCGGTCAGAAACACATTGCAACTCATTGGACGCTGTTTCTGAGACCCCGGTTTCGAACGCCTTCCTGGCACGTCTACGCGAGTCAGCCGATGGATACTCATTTGGGCACGGCGAACGCGTCCAGGAACATTCTCCCGGCCGCCTTCTTGTTGTCGATAATGCTCGTATTGCTTCTCAGCGTGAGTCAGATCCGTCGTGTACTCGTGCCCATCGAGGAATTGATTGCAGGCAATCGTCGACTTGCTCAGAGGGATTTTTCGACTCCAGTGCGCGTCGTGAGCGGGGATGAGTTCGAGGAGCTCGCTGACTCACTGAACAATATGGGCAGGCGCTTGGAGCTCCAATTCACCACGCTGGCGGCCCTTTCTCACATCGACCGACTCATCATCGCCCGGTCCGAGACGGCTCCGATTCTCGAAGCATTGCTTGGTCAGCTCATCGATCGTTTCGATGCGGATTCTGCGGCCGTTGTTGTTTTCGACCGTAATACATCGCATCAAGCTCGGTCTCATACATTGAAGCGCGGCGACGCTCCGCATGAGATTCGTGAGGAGCGACTCGTGGTATCTGCCCCGGAGCGCAGTCTTCTCTTTCTGCACGATCAGGGTTTTGCTGTGCGGCTCGACGAACGCACGATGCCGGCGCTCGACGTCTTGGCGGAGCACGGTCACGACGCGGCGTTCGTCTTTCCCGTCATATTCGATGACAAGTTGTATGGGGCTCTAGCCCTAGGGTTTGACGATCACGAACAAAGTGACTCCGTCGATCGGTCCGCCGTTCGGGACTTCGCAGGCCGGCTTGCCGTCGCGTTCCGGGCTAGGGACCGAGAAAGAGAGCTCTACCACCGCGCCCACTACGACGATCTCACAAAGTTACCCAACCGACAGCTGTTTGGAGATCGCTTACAACGAGAGATCGTACACGCGCGACGCGCTAAATCCCTCGTGGCCGTCCTGTTTCTCGACGTCGACCGCTTCAAACATGCGAACGACACGCTAGGACATAGCTTTGGCGACGAGCTCTTGAGACGGATCGCGGAACGTTTGACATCGTCGGTGCGTGAAACCGATACGGTTGCGAGGTTGGGCGGAGATGAATTCACCATCGTGCTAGTTGGTGCTGCGACACCGACCAAGGTCGTCAACCTAGCCAGGGCCATACCGAAGCGGCTCGCTCAGCCGTTCTTCATAGACGGTCGGGAGTATTTCACGTCCACGAGCCTCGGCGTCGCGTTCTATCCACAGGACGGTAGCACGGCGGCGGAGCTTTTAAAGAACGCCGATACCGCAATGTACCGCGGTAAAGAAAGGGGCGGCGCGCAGCTTGTGTGTTTCGAGGAAGCAATGAATGCCGACAGCTTGAAGCGAATGACGCTCGAGCAAGATCTCTGCCGAGCTCTCGAACGACAGGAGTTATTTCTCGTCTTTCAGCCCATAGTCGACTTGGGACAAGAGCGGGTCGTATCGGCTGAGGCGCTACTCCGCTGGGAGCATCCAGAGCGAGGACTCCTCACTCCGGACAAGTTTGTTCCGCTTGCTGAAGGAACTGGTCTCATCACGGAAATCGGCTCCTGGGTTATCGAAGAGGCGTTATCGCGCTAGCATTCGTGGTACGACGAAGGTTTGGACGTCGACGAGGTGTCGGTCAATGTTTCGCTTCGCCAATTTCAAAATCCCGACTTTCTTCAGGACTTGCGGAAAGCTTTGGAGCGACAGGCAATTTCATCGGGACGACTGGAGCTAGAGGTCACCGAGAGCCTCCTCGCAGACGAGTCCGCGGAGACGACGCAACTTACACAGAAGCTGCGAGCAATGGGTGTTAATCTCGCGATCGATGACTTCGGAACCGGCTTCTCTTCGTTGAGCTATCTGCAGCGATTTCGCTTCGACACATTGAAAATCGACCGTTCCTTTGTCAGGCGTATTCACGCGAGCCGGGAGGCGGCCGCCATCGTGCGCTCTATCATCGAGCTTGCGCATGCTTTGGGAAAGAAGGTGGTTGCGGAAGGCGTGGAAACCGCTGACGAGTTGGAGTTCCTCCGAAGTCATGGTTGCGACGAAGTGCAGGGGTATTACTACAGCCGCGCGCTCAAACCGCGTGATTTTGTATCTTTTGTGAAGCGGTTCGCTGCCACGTCAACGAGAACGGAACCACGCGCCCCAGTCAGCTAGTCGCGTCGTTCAAAGAGGATGCGCGCGCTGGGCATGGTGTCCAAAAATACGAACGGGCTCGAGACCCGCTTCACCGCGGGGCGTTGCGGATCGGGATCTCACCGACCCGTTCGACGGCTTTCTGCTCGACAAGCGATCAGTTTCCCCTCGGCGTCGAACGCAAGGTCGTCGGGCCCCATCGCGCCTTCCGCAGGACCGAGTCGCTCTTGGATCCCCTCCGTTTCCACGGTATAGCTTTGCGCACGTCAGATCGTCAAGGACAGCCGATCACGAGGCCGTTTTGCGCCCGCCAGGGTAGGGCAAAGCCGAGCGCGGTGATGCCCTCCGGTGGAATCAGGCCTCGTCCGTCATCTGCTCGGCGTATAACGCTTGGCGTTACATAACGCGATACGTTATAATACCTCACGTGATCAAATCCTTTCGGGACGGCGACACCGAGAGGATTTGGCTCGGCGAGTGGTCGAAGCGATTACCGTCCGACATTCAGCCGGCTGCGAGACGAAAGCTGAGGATGCTGAACAACGCGCGAGACGTGACGGACCTTCGTGTCCCGCCAGCGAATCGACTGGGACGCTTGAAAGGCAAACGCAAGGATCAGCACAGCATTCGCATCAACCAACAATGGCGAGTCTGCTTCCGTTGGTCGCGGGGAGACGCTTACGACGTTGAAATTGCCGACTACCATCGGTAACGGAGATCATATGGCCAAGAAACTGCCGAACGTTCATCCGGGTGAGGTGCTCTTGGAAGAGTTCCTCGAGCCTCTGCAAATGAGTCAGAACCGTCTCGCCAGAGAAATTGGTGTTCCGCCGAGACGCATCAACGAGATCGTTCTCGGCAAGCGCTCGGTCACGCCGGATACAGCGCTGAGACTGTCACGCTACTTCGGAACGTCGAGTCGGTTTTGGCTCGGGCTTCAGATGGATTACGACTTGGAAGAAACGGAGAGAGTGAAGGCCGCCGAGATCGAGCGCGACGTCCGGCCTCTCGAGCAAGCGGGCTGACATTTTCATTTTTCAATGGGTGCTCCTTGAAGCCTTGGTGCTCTCGATCTCGTCGGAGGAGTTATCGGCGCGGAGATCTTCCTCGCCTTCGATGAGTTCCAGTTGAGGAATATAGCGCTCGCCACGCTTGTCGGCCCGCGTCGTCATCTCCGACGCGCACGCTCTCGATTCCGTCGCTCACGAGATGGACTTGCCGGGGCTCGGACCGCCTTCTGTTCAACTCAACTCGGGAGAATTCTGCTCGTGATGTGCCGCGACTCAGGATAGAACTTCCTGATATGTATTGAGACCTCAAGCCCAAGCACGATCTCTTTACTTCATCGGACCTCCCACACTCATCTGGTCAGGGCACGAGCAGCTTCAAGCGACGGTGAATCAACCTGATATCCGCGTGTTGGTTAACGCCTGACATACCTTCGTCGCGGAGCTGCCTCTCTCTATCATCGAGTGTGCTCCCAAAGGGGGAGTCTCCTACGGTGGTGCCCGGGATAGCGTTCGGGCTGGCCGCGTCGCTAGCGGCCGGGTTGCTCGAAGCGCATTTGTACGAGGTCGCCCCCGCAGATCCATGGACCTATCTTGCGGTGAGCCTATTCGTCGCAACCGTCGCGCTCTTTTCGTGCTACGTGCCGCCTTCCTGTCTCCGACACCTGGCAGGGCGTTGAAAAGCCAGCCGTAAACACTAGTGTCACCGGCTCGTCGGCCCCGCCATCCACGCGGATCATTCCTGCCTCCTCGGCCACGGGTGCTGGGGACGTACCCGTCTGGATGGTTGAGAGTCGTCTATTAGTATCGCAAAGACCAGCTATGCTCGATGCCCGGCGGCCGACAGCTGGACCTCGAGCCCGTCGGGGTCATCGAAGTAGATCCGGCGATCATGGACCCGTGGCGAGAGGTTCTGCTCCTTCAGCTTCGCCTCCGCATCGCGGACGTCGTAATCCGCTACCGCATAGCAGTAGTGGGCCATTCGCGGCTCCGAAGAGCGGAACAATGCCACGAAATTCTCGCCGCAAGTCATGAAGCACGAGCTGGAGGACTCGCTCGTTACCTCGAGTCCGAGATGCTTCACGTAGAAGTCCCGCGAGCGCGGGATGTCGGGGACACCGAGCGCGATGTGATTGAGCCCCACGGCTTGAAACGTTGCCGATGACGGCTCGGCGCTGGCTTTGGCGGCCGCGACGAGGCCGGCGAGCGCGCCCACCAGCTCGCGGCGCGAGACACGCCCTTTCTCGAATGCTTCCACCATCGAGTTGATCGGATCTCTCATGACAACCCTCCTGGTCCGCTCCTACATTAGGGCGGCCCGCGACCTCTGACAAGTCGATCCGTTGATAAACCCCGAACGACTCCATCATCGTTCTTAATCCGCCCGGGAGGTTAGGCCAGCGCGCCTCCGTGACGAGGACGAAACCAGGTGTGTTCGCTACTCTAAATTGGCCCATTTCGCTCATTAGATTTGGCCCGCCTGTATCGGACCGATAGCCTTCACCGGGCGAACGCCCGGAGAGGAGGCATCGGTTGGAAAGGTGCGCCAAAGTGCGATTGTTCGAGCAGATGCGTCGAGAGTACGAACACGGAGTCGGGACGATAGTTGGGGTAGCGAAGAAGTTCGGAGTCCACCGCCGGATGGTGCGTGACGCATTGCGTAGCGCGATGCCGCCGGAGAGAAAGCCCACGCCGCGAGAGAGCCCGAAGCTCGGCCCGGTCCGCGATTTCATCGACGCGATCCTCGACGCCGACAGACACGAGCCACGCAAGCAGCGTCACACCGCGCGTCGTATCCGGGATCGATTGCGAGAGAGGTACCCGAATCACGAGGTGGGCGAATCGACGGTTCGCCGTTACGTATCCCGCCGGAAACGTGAGCTCGGCTTGAAGCACGCGGAGGTGTTCATCCCGCAGAGCTATGTCTGGGGCGATGAAGCTCAGGTGGACTGGTACGAGTCGCACGCCCGGATCGGTGGCGAGCTGACGAAGGTGCACACGCTCGTGGTACGGAGCATGGCCGGCGGTGGCGCGTTCCATCGAGGCTATCCCCGCGCAACGCAGCAAGCGTTCTTCGAGGCTCAGGAGAAGGCGTTCGAGTTCTTCGGTGGGGTGTTCCGTCGGATGCGCTACGACAATCTGACGTTGGCGGTTCGCAAGATCCTTCGGGGTTACCAGCGCCACCAGACGGAGCGCTTCGTAGCGTTTTATGACGAGCTGTGGGCGAAGCTGAACCGTCGCCACGGCAAGCTCGATGGCACGCGCCAGATGGTGGAGCTCATCCAGCTAGGGCGCAAGCACGGATACGACAAGCTTCGTGAGACCGTCGCCCACGCCCTCGAGCTCGGGTGCACCGATCTCGAAGCGCTTCGCCATCTCCTCGATACCGCGTCGCTACAACGGAACCCCGAGCGTAGCCTGGACGATGTCGAGCTTGGACACCTTGCGCGCTACGAACGAGCTGCGCCGGGCGTGAGCCACTACAACGAGCTGATCACGGAGGTGAACCCGTGAGCGGGCGAAGCGTCGAGCTCGGCACCATCCGTCAGCATTGCAAGACGCTGCGCATGCCGACCGTGGCGAGCCAGTTCCAGAAGCTGGCGGAGCAAGCATGGTGCGACAAGCAAAGCCACGTCCGGTATCTCGACGTCCTGCTCAGCGCCGAGGTCGAGGAACGCGAACACCGAGCGGTTCAGAGACGATTGAAAGAAGCACAGCTACCGCGGACGAAGACCGTTGACGAGTTCGACTTCTCACAGTCGCCCAAGGTCTCGGGCCGCCGGATAAAAGAGCTCGCGGAGGGTCACTACATCGACCGAGCGCAGCCGGTCATCTTCCTCGGCGACGCGGGGACGGGTAAGACCCACCTGGCGAGCGCGTTGTGTGTGGCCGCATGCCAACAACGTCGCCGCGTCCGCTTCACCACCGCCTCGAAACTCGTCAACGAGCTCGTCGAGGCGCGACAGGAACACGAGCTGTCCCGCATCATCCGCCGCTACGCCCGCTTCGAGCTGCTGTGCATCGATGAGCTCGGCTACGTGCCCCTCGCCGATGTCGGCGCCGAGCTGTTGTTCCAGGTGATCTCGGAGCGCAGCGAGACCGCCGCGCTCGTGATCACGACGAATCTCCCGTTCTCCGAATGGACCCAGGTGTTCACCAACGCCCGACTCTGCAAGGCGCTGCTCGATCGTGTGACCGACCAGGCGCACATCCTCGAGACAGGAACCGAGTCCTACCGCTTCCGCCGCACCGTCCGCAGCAAGAACAAGGCTCCAAAGGCATGAGAGCTGTGTTTCGACTCCGGGCGGCCTGCACGTTCGTTTCGGCCGCAGGATAAGGGAAAGGGGCTTTTTTTACGTTCGTTCTTTAAGAATCAATAACTTAAGGTGGGCCATTTCAGATGAGCGAAGTGGGCCAGGCCGAGTGGACAAAAACACCAGGGTCGAAGCGCGTGCGGGAAGGGTGTAGCCCGCCGACCGCGGACCAACTTAGTTGACCTGCTCGACCTCGACCGTCGTCCGGTCCGGATTCCCGCGAGTGATCACGGTATTGGAGGTCGTGGTGACGTAAAGAAGGGTCGTCCCTCGCTCGATGCGGGCGCTTACCGAGTACGTATTGCGCTCGGCGACCTGCTCCTCGCTGTAGGGCAGAACGAACGGCACCGGAAGCTCCCGCGGCCCCGAAACAACCTGCTCGGAGATGATTGGGGAGTACGGATCATCTGCTTAACTTAGGATTCTGGCGCCAAATTCGGTGCATCCAAAGAGGCCATTCTGGCTAGGTTTATCCATCTCACTTAAAAGCGCGTGACATGCCTGGAGTCGCTGTTGGCGTAAATCGTCCCAGCCCGAATCGTACATCCCGAGGTACTTATCGATGTATTCCTTTGGCGTATGAAGCGGGTCGTGTGTCGCCGTGTAAGACAGGTAGGCAAAAAACGGGCTGTCGTCGCCGTGATCACCCTCGAGAAACTCCAACAGGATATCGGTGTAGTACTGGGTCGAATAAAAATCGGGTCTACGCGGATTCGTGTGGGTAAGTCCTGACGGAAAAACAGTGTAACTCATTGTGTGGAAAAGGTATCGAGTACTTCATCAGGTGCTGAAAAGTGGTCCATTTTTAGGATAGGCTAACCGAGTGAAAAATTCCCAGTCGATCCGCTCGCTGTTTGCGCTGCCAGGTTTCGTGGTGTGCCGGATTGAAGGGTCTATTCGGTGACCGATACGCCCGCGTCATCCAGCTCAAGAGGCGAAAAAAACAGCTGTGTGCTCTTACTGTGGGCAACGGTGCCGGGGGCGCTATGACAAGCAAGTGTGCCGGGTCCGCGACCTGTCGTTGGCAGGCTGGCGGATCTATCTGGAATACGAGCGTTGGCGCGTCAACTGTCCTGGGTGCGGCGGTTTGCATGTAGAACACCTGGACTGGCTGGCGAACAACTCGCGCTACACCTAGCGTTTTGCGACGCATGTGGGCAAGCTGTGCCGGACAAGGCGGTGGCCGAGATGGAACGTCTGCGCCTCCTAGTTGAAGGGGTCAACAACAAAATCCGTGTTCTGCAACGACGCGCCTACGGCTATCGCGACGAGGAATATCTCAAGCTGAAGATCGTGGCGGCATTCCTTCCGCCATTACCCAGAAATGCCGTCTTCAACCCACACGAATCCGCGTAGACCCTAAAAATCTTCCGGCAACGATTCCACGGTCTGGCCGTTGCGGCTGTATATCATCGTTTGTGGCGGCGACAGAGGCCTGCGGTCACTCCAATGGCTGCCTCCACCGGGCAGGAGCGCAAAAGTCTCCTGGAAACCCCGGGCATGAGGCCGCGTTTCCGGTTCATGGCCGAGGTGCCATTTACCGGCCATCTAGGTACGGTAGCCGTCTGCTCTCAGTACTTCTGGTAGGGCGGCGACCTCGAAGTTTAGATACCCGGCGTATCCCGGGTGGCCCTCCGTTTCTGGCGTTAGGAACTCTCCCATCGTGCCAATACCCGCCAAATGGTTGTCCATCCCGGAGAGCAGCACCGATCGTGTTGGCGAACAGCTTGGCAATACATGGAAGTTGGTCAGACGTAGCCCCTCGTCGGCAAATTTATCCAGAGTCGGTGTCGCAATCTCGCAGCCGAAAGCGCCAACATCCGAGTAACCCATGTCGTCAGCGACAATGATCAGGATATTGGGTTTCTTGGCTGGTGTTTGAACCTGAGACTGCCCCTGCGGCTTTCCGCAGCCGGATACAAACTGTAAAACCACCAGAATGAGCCCTACAATAAATATTCTCTTCATAATGACCCTCGCTAATCGCATTTCGCTAGGTACTTAATTGATCAAACTGCGTCATCACATTGCGCCAACATACAACCAAAAATGTTAGCGGGCGCAAAAGCGGCCAGGTGCCCACATTTGGGCGTAGGCGAGCGAAGCTAGTCTACTGTTTCAGTCAATGGTAGTTCCGCGTCCCGCCACGCATCATACCCACCCTTTAGGCTATATAAATGCTTGAAACCCAGATTTTGCATTGATTTCAATGCACGGCTGCTTCGTCCAATAAAATGGTTACTGGTGCAGTGCACGATGTACTTTTTTCTCGGGTCGAGTTTAGCCACCAATTCCTCGAATGACTCGACCTGCACAGGTACATTAACCGAACCGGGAATATGGGACTCCTCGTATTCGGTCGGTCTTCGAACATCCAAAATGACCGCGTCTCGATTCTCTGTAACAAATTCATCTACGGTGTTGACTTCGATCACCGTCGCTGAATTATGCAAGTCACCACATCCCTGTGCTAACAACACGATGAACAGACCTGTTACCAGAAGCAGTCTGCGAAAATTGAGCTTCTCTTTCATTGGTAGGTTCCCCACAGTGAATATTCCAGCTCCAAAAACGGAGTACACGACCTTGTGCTGTCCGCTTTGGGTCGTCTGTTGCCTGTCGTCATCGTTAGTCATTTTTGCAGAACCGCAATGGCGGCCAAATTCATCGATGTTGAAAGCGCACCGAAACATGATTCCGATTCAGTATTTGAGTTGTTCAGAAATCGAAGACGAATCCAACGAACGGACCAGACAGATTCACTTCTGTTTCTATGCTAAATCCTCAGAAGTGGAAACCCATGCCGAACAACGGACCGGATTCGCTGGCGTCGTAGACGAAGCGATCGCCGCCCGAACCCGTGCTTCGGTTGTACTTCAGATGTCGGTACTCGACGAGCACATCGAGGCTGCGCCAAACTTTGATTCCTACTCCCGCCTGAACGTTCCACGCGTCCGAACCCAGGTCCGCCCGGAAGATCAGAAGGGCGCGGTCTCCCGCCTGTCGCAGCCAGCGACCGCCGAAGAGCACATCCCACCAGCTTTCCTCGAAGCGCCCGCCAACAGGCATAGGGAGACCGGTGATGTCCACGGTAGTCTCCAGGCTCTTGTATCGGCCCCCGGCCATGGCATCGAGGGCGCCCGGACCGGATTGGTGGTCACCGATCCGATAGGTCCCAAAAAACTCGAACGCCGAGGTTGTCAACGCGCCGGCGCCCGTAACCTCCAGTATGGATTCGGGAGCAGGCCCGATCACGACGCCGTCTTGGCCGACTTTGACTCTCATATAGTCGACACCTAAGCCGAAATCGCCGTTGCGCCCTTCGAAGTGCCCCGAGAACGCGCTCTCGAGCGCGCCGAAGAGATCGGAGAAGCTGACATCAAGGTCGATCTCGACGTCTCCGACGACCTGCTGTCCTGAGATCCCGACGGCGTGCAAGTAGATCCCGCCCGCCCAAGTCCAGGTGGTCTCCATGTGACGAGCCGTAGCCGCTTGGCCGAAGGACGCCGGTCCGATGCCGCTGTCGAGCGGCTTCTCGCTCTCCATGAACATCGGTGGTGCGATCGCGACACCCCGCGATCTCTCCTCAGCGCCATGATTCGTTTGACCCAACGCACTCGTCGCGGCTGCGATCAAGATTGCAACGGCTGCTGTTCGCATCATGAGAACCCGCTTCATCCTCTTCCTCCTCTTGCTTTTTTCTATAGGGCCGAGCTCGGCAAGATGCCGATTCCTAGCGCAAAAACAAAACCTGTAGATATAGACGTAGAATCCAATCGGAGTGCGGCAGCCTCTCCGGATGAACGACCGTCTTGAACACCTGGACCTCCACGTCCAGTGCGTGGCCTCGACGGCGGAACAGCTTGCCAATACCTCCCCCGGCCGGCACGAGCCATCGATCCCCTCCGAAGGATAGAATGATAGGACATTTCAAGGACCTGCCCGTGTCGTTCCGCTACGATTTCTCCAGCTTGACCGAGGTGACGTCACGTTATTCGGTATCGGTGACATTAGAAAAGGGTACGTAGCAAGACAAGGCGGTGAGGGCGGAGGGTTTTCGTGGGGGAAGACGCAAGTATACCGTTGCGTTGCCCAAGAATAGGGGGCCGGACAGATGTCTCCGTTGGCGGAGACATGCGGAAGTCGCCGCCATGGAGCCCATAGCGGGTAGAAACGAAATCCGTCATGCGGGTCCTCCCTCGAAGGGTGGCTTTGTAGAGCGGAGGCCCCAACAAGAACGCTCTCCCCCATGGCGAGAGCGTTCTTGCTAAGCCATCACTCATGGTCAACGGGCCGCCTCGAGCGCAATTCCATCGAGCTCGTCCTTCTGGCTCCGGTCTCAGAGACTCCCACCCGAACGTCAGAAGTTCGGTTTCAGGAAGCGCGTTCCCGCCGGGAACGATAGTCCGAAGTACTCATCCAATACCGCGAGAAGATGGTCGGGATCGCGGACCGTTTCGCTGTGGCCGGTGCCAGCCGCAATGAGGGTGAAGTCCCTGTTGCGTAGGATGGCCCTCTCCTTCGCCCGGATGCGCTGCGCGGTGAGGCTCTGGACGAAGGGCGAGCGCGGATAGGTGCTCGTGAAGTGGTTCGCCATCTCGAAATCCACGGGGTAGTGGGGCTCGAGGCTGAAGGCGTAGAGATCGCTCCACTCGGCGGTCACGTTACCCTCGAGTACCCATACCCCTTCATCCCGGCGGAGCCGATGGCCCGCTGAGCCCGCCCAAAGCTCCGAGCCTTCGTCGAGCGGCAGCGGTCTCAGGGGACCGTCGCCTCCGAATCCGACGTCGGCCACGAGCGCGCCGGCGGGAAACTCGACGCGAAGCAGCCTGTGGGTGCGGGGCCGGATCCCCGCGCCACCCGCACGCACGCGAGCGGCAAGCGAGGTCACGGTTTTCTCTGGAGAGCCTCCAGATCGAGATCGATTGGTTTTCCGACAAGGATGTCGAGGTTCTCGAAAACGATGGCGGCAAGATGAGCCTCGTGCAGATCCGCGAGAACGTCGGGGCTCGCATCGATGGGGCCGTCGAAGCCGACGCGCTCCAGGTAGCCTTCCAAGTCGAAGGCGTCATCCACAGCCTCGTTCCCCGACTACGCCTCGCGGAGGGCGGTGGCGATGGGGAGCCGCGCGGCACGAATCGCCGGGAAGAGACCGCCGACGAGACCGATGAGAGCCGCGTAGACAATTCCCTCGACGAGAAGTCCGGGGGTCACGTCGAAGGCGAAGGCTACCTGCGAGAAGCTCTGCCAGTTGATCGTAGCGGCACGGAACCCATCGAAGACGAAGTAGGCGAGTCCCGCGCCGATGACTCCTCCGACGAGCGCGAGCACCAGAGCTTCCAGAAGCACCGAGACGACGACCGGACCCCCTGAGAAGCCGAGCGCTCGAAGGGTCGCGATCTCGCGCGTCCGTGACGACACCGCGCTATACATGGTATTCAGCGCACCGAAGACGGCTCCCACGCCCATGAGACCCGCGACGAGCGTGCCGAGCCCGGTAATCATGTTGTAGATCGTCGTCGACTGCTCGGCGTAGTAGTCGGTCTGTCTAACGACTTTCACGTTGAGGCGCGGATCCGTCGTCAACCGATCCTTGAAATCCTGGAACGCGCCCGGGCTTTCGAGCTTGGCATAGACAGCTTGGAACGAGTTGCCGCGGCGGTAGGCGGGCTGCAAGACGCCGGCGTCGGTCCATATCTCAGACTCCGCGATGCCACCGTTCGACGAGAAGAGACCGACGACGTTCCAAGATTCCCGCCCCACGGGAATCGTCGCCCCCAAATCGAGACCGACGAACTCGCGATTGGCCCCCACGCCTACAATGACCTCGTTCTTGCCCCACTCGAAGGGGCGTCCCTCGATGATGGCAATGTCGTCCCGGACATCGAATGCCGCCCGCTCGACACCGCGCAACGGGACGTTGGCGTCTTTTCCCGTGCCCACTTTCGGGAGATTGATGATGACGAAGAGCTCGGCGGAAGCCATCGGTCCGGACGCGTTCCTAGCAACGCCCTCGCTGTCCGCGACGATACGCGTGATATCTCGCGAAAGGCCACTCATCATCTCCGTGTCCGCGCCGCTTCTCAACACGACCGCCGTGTCCGGCTTGCCGGAGACACTCATCGCGTGGCGGAATCCTTGAGCGATGGAAAGCACGCCCACGAGAACCGCGACGACGCCGGCGATACCGAAGAGAGCCGCCGCCGAGGCGCCCTTGCGCTCGGGGAGCGTTCGAACGTTGAACTCCGTCACGGCGAAAATCTGCGAGAGGAAGCGCATGCGTCAAAGTCTCCTCAGCGCTTCGGCGATGCGCAAACGGCCTGCCGAGAGTGCGGGGGGTAGCCCCGTCGCCAGACCAAGCGCCACGACGAGAGCGACTCCTACGATGAGGTCGTCGGTCGGAAGGAAAAAAATGGGGAGTGCGCCCGAGGTCGGATCCCCGAGCGAGATCAGAAACCACGCGAGACCGAGTCCGAGGAATCCACCGATACTCGCAACGACGATGGACTCCGCGAGAACGAGCCTCAGAACCAATCCGTCGGAGAACCCCACAGCTTTGAGCACCGCGAGCTCTCCGGTGCGCTCGCGCACTGACTGGGCCATCGTATTGCCCGCCACGAGGAGAATCGTGAAGAAGACGGCGCTCAAGATCGCCATCATGATCTTACCGATGCTGCCGATTTGATCGGCAAAGCCCTGGACGAAAGCACCCTCTGTCTCTGCCTTCGTTTCCGCTGGCGAGTTCGCGAAGGCCGCGTCGATGCGTTTGGCGATCTCGACCGCTTGGTCAGGATCCCCGACGCGCACGTAGTACCAGCCGACGTTCCCCCGGCCGAAGTCCCGCGCCTCGTCGAAATAGTCGAAATCGAAAAGAAACTGGGTCGTATCGGTTCCCTTTTCCGCGCCGTCGTAGATTCCGACGAGATCGAACTCCCAAGTCTTCTGGCCTCCGCTGTGCGTCCAGACCGTTGCCTGAATCGGGATCTTGTCTCCAACCTTCCAGCCAAAACGGTCGGCGATCGCCCGACCCGCGACCGCGCCGGTTCGGGTTCGGAACCACGCCTGTTTCTGGTCTTCCGGGAGAATGTATTCCGGATAGAGCGAGAGGTACTCCTCCGGCTTGACCGGCATTTGCGGAAAGAAGTTCGATGGCTTCTGGTAGATCCCACCGAACCAGGTTGCGTGAGCGGCCTCCGCGACACCCGGGATCTGCTCGATCTCCGCCTCGTAGCTTTCCGGGAGAAATTGAATGATCGAGACCTTGTGACGGACGATGAGCCGGTCGGCGCCGGCAACGTCGACACCCGCGTTGAAGGCTTGACGGATGGCCGAGAGATAACCGAGCAGCAGGAACGCGACGAGGATCGAGAGAAGCGTTAGGACAGTGCGGACTTTCTTCCGCTTGAGATTCGCCCAGACCAATCGCAGGAATTTCATTCGGCTGGCTTCTCGCACAGCTTTCCCTCGCTCATGTAGAGCGTGCGACTCGCTCGCGACGCGGCGTGAGGATCGTGGGTGACCATCACGATGGTCTTGCCGTGCTCGCGGTTCAGGGCCTGTAGAAGATCGAGAATCTCGTCTCCCGACTTTCGATCGAGATCGCCGGTCGGCTCGTCGCAGAGAAGAAGCGTCGGATCGGTGACGATGCCGCGCGCGATACCGACGCGCTGCTGCTCTCCGCCGGAGAGCTCTCGCGGGTAGTGCTTCCTGCGATGTGTCAGTCCCACCACCGAGAGTGCCGTTTCCACGTGCTCACGCCTCTGGCTTCGGGACAAAGACGTCAACAAGAGCGGGAGCTCGATGTTCCGCTCCGCCGACAACACGGGCAGGAGGTTATAGAACTGAAACACGAGGCCGACGTGGCGGGAGCGCCAGGCCGCGAGTCTGCCTCGAGACAGGCGATCGATGCGATCGCCTTGTACGGTAACGCCACCCTCGGTCGGGCGGTCGAGCCCTCCCACCAGGTTCAAGAGAGTGGTCTTGCCCGAGCCCGAAGGCCCCATCAGCGCCAGAAAATCGCCCTCCGGAACGGTCAGGTCCAGCGCTTCGAGCACGCGAATTTCCTCCGATCCTCTCCGAAAGATCTTGCTGACTCCCTCGACCCGCACGAGCGTACCGTTCGCAGAGCTCATCGACTTGTAACCTCCACCCGGTCGCCGTCCGTGAGATCCTCGGGACCCTCGACGACGACCTGTTCCCCGCCGTCGAGACCGGCGAGAATCAGGGCTTGGTCACCCTCCGTCGAGGCGACATTCACCGCCCGCCTCTCGACGCTCTCTCCGGTCACGACGAACACGATGTCTCTTCCCGAATCCTCGCGGATCGCTTTCTTAGATATAGCTACGGCGCGCCGTCCCTCTTGTTCCGGCTGATCGTCACGAAACGCGACTTTGACGCCCATATCCGGCAGGATACGGGGATCCAGGGCCTCGAAGCCAATGCGCACCCGCACGGTCGCCCGATCCCGATCGGCGGTCGGCACGATGGCGATGACGTGGCAGGGGATCTTCCACTCGGGATAGGCGTCGAGGGCCGCCTCGACTTCCTGGCCGGATCGCACGCGGTTGATGTAGCTCTCGTTGACGTCGACCTCGATCTCCAGAGAGCTCATGTCGACGATCGTTCCGATGCCCGTTCGCGTGAACCCACCCCCAGCGCTCACGGGCGAGATCATCTCCCCGGGTTGCGCGTTTTTCGTTGTCACGATCCCGTCGAACGGAGCTCGGATCACGGTGTCTTCGAGCTGCTGCTTCCAGACGGCGACGCGGCGATCGGCAACCGCTTCGTCTTCTCGCTGACGCTCGAGGCGTGCCTCGATGGAGTCGGTCTCCGCCTGGACGCGGTCGAGCTCTGCTTGACTGACCACGTCGTCCGCCACCAATGCCTTGGTCCGATCGAGGCGAAGCTTGGACTCTGCGAGCTGAACCCGCGTCTCCTCGAGTGAGGTCCGAGCGGCCCGAAATTCGGCTTCGGCGAGGCGGAAACTAGCCCCGACGTTGGAGTCGTCGAGACGCGCCACGATCTGGCCCTCTTTGACTTCCATGCCCTCTTCGATCAGCACCTCGAGCACTCTGGCCGTGACCTTCGAAGACACGGTCGCCCGGCGGCGAGCGGTGACGTAGCCTGACGCGTTCAAAACCGTGGCGGAGCCGGCCGTACTGATCCGCGCGACACCGACTACGACTTCCCTAGCGCGGGGACCGGCGAAAAAGTAAGCCGCGACGCCCAGACCGACCAGTGCCGCGAGGCCAAGGAGCCAAAGCCGACCTCGCGACGCGCCTTCGTCGTTGCTCCGGTCGATTTTCAGATCAGCAAGGGTAGCTTTGTCACTCATGGTAGGACGCCACCCCACCTTATAGACAGTGCGGACCCAACCGCAAGGGGCATGGAACAATTCAGGACAGCTCTTTCTGGACAGGGCTGAAGCGCGGGACGCACCTGACCTATACGGTCAGGTGGCCGCTCAGAGCTTCGAGCCCGAGAATGTAGGTGTTCACATGGACTTCGGTCAATGATCTGTAGCGGAACTGATCACGTTCTGGAGAGCGGCGGGTCGGATTCAAGTGCCAGAAAAACCAATCGATCGCTGACGAGAAAATTCAGAATGGCGCAGGAAGCAACCGAGGCGAGGTTTCCAACCAGGTAGTGCAGCCCGAGCTGGCCGACGAAGATGGACATGAAGGCGACGTTCCCCGTGATCGAGATCAGGCCGGAACCGAAATTGAATCGGAGCAACCTCTCGAGCCGGCCAGCTGCGCCTATGAGCTTTCTGTCACGCCACGTCCAGCGCTCGTGCCAAAAGAAATTGTGGATAATGGCCGACTCCACGGCGAAAGCCGTCGCGACGAGATAGTGGAGCTCTAGCTTGCCCGCGAGGAGGGTGAGCATCGTGAGTTGGACGCCCACCCCCATCCAGCCGACGGTGCTGAACTTGAGCCAGCGCAATATCAATGGCTTGTGTCGTCTCAAGGAAGCGGCTCCTTGCGATAGAGGTGCAGCGTGTTCCGAGCGACGGACACGAGCATGGTCACCAGGAGCCCGACGATCGCGCAAACTCCGGCCACGTCGAAGAGAAGATACTGCTTGCCGAAAACGGTCGCGTAGGGGCTGTGCAACAGATAGAGCACGCCCAATCCGAACAGGATCCGAAGCTCCGTCGGCCCGACCTTCATGAAGTGGATCCGGAACGTCCCCACCGCGTAGGCCGCCAGATAGATTTCGGACGCCACCATCAAGTACACGACCATGACGCCGGCGGCGACCGCGGGGCTCATATAGCCCGAGAGCGCGAGTCCGGCGATGAGAAAGAACGACCCGAAGACGTCGACCACGTGATCGACGTAGTAGCCGTACTTCGGTCGTAGATGCTGCCTCACTCGCGCGAGCGTTCCGTCGAGGCTGTCGCCGAACCAGTTGACGGCAAGGAAAACCGGTACGCCGATCAAGGCCAGAGGCTCCTCGCTGGCGGCCCACAAGCTCAGTCCCGCCCCGAGCATGCCCAGAAGGCCCAACGCCGTCAGATGGTCGGCGTTGATGGCGGCCGGCATGCGCTGCGCCATCCATACCAGCAGGCGTTTTTCCACGCCCGACAAGAGGCTTCCCAGATCTCGCGTCATTTCCGATTTGGCCGTCACGGCCAGGTTCGCCGGTGCTATGGTTGTGCTCATGGGTCCACTCTCCTTTCCTCGAACGCCAGTCAGAGCTGCAAGGCCCATTCCATGAGCACCGATAACGAGAACATGCTCTCATTCAATGATTTATGGATTTCGTAGGCATTCGGATCGGAGCCGTGAGGCTAACGGATCGGATAGACGCGGAATCGGGTGGATAGGCTGCCTAGACGGATAGAATGGGGGCGAAGCCATGCCAAAACCCACGTTGGTGCCCCGTTCTGGGTGGCGAGGCGTGGGCGACTACGCCGTCCGAGCGCTCCGCGAGCGGGCCCAATCCGGCCCGCTCGCGCTCGCACACACACTCGTCCTGGCTCCAACCGCCGCGGCCGTCCATCTCTTTCGGGCTCAGCTCGAGGATGCTCTTCTCGCCGACTCTGGCGCGAGCCTCATCCCCAACGTCGCGACGGAAACGACCTTGCTTCAGGAAGTCACCGATCGGCTCGTCGACCCGCTCCTTCGCGAAGCCCTCCTCGAACAATCCTTTCGACAGACGGTCGAGTCGGGCCTCGAGCCACCCTTCGCGCTTCGGGGCGGGCTCGCGACACGAGTCCTGGACTTCTATGACACCTTGCACAGCGGCGCTTCCGAGGATCGCCTCGACGACTTCGCGTCTTGTGCTCTCGAAGAGCTCGAGGCGCCCGGTGACGAGGGGGCGGAAAGGATGGCCGCGCAAACGCGTTTTCTCCGAAAGAGCCTCGAGGCCTATCGGGAAGCGCTCGCGAGGCTCGATCGCGTCGACCTCCCCGGAGCACGGAGACTCCTCAGAGACGCGACGCTTCCCTACGACCACGTACTCGTCCTCGGAGGAGACACCCTGACTCCAGCCGCGCTCGACTCCCTTTCGAAAGCGACCGGCCCGGAGCACCTCGAGGTGGTCACGCCGGAGCCGGGCGAGCACTCCCCGCGGCTCATCGCCCCAATGAACGGACCCGCACTCCACTTCGAGTCACGGGATCGCGAGGAGTCGCTCGTGAGCGTGGCGCGGCTCTTGAAAGTCCTCGAGGGTGAAGGTCGCCTCGGAGAGCTTCACCGCGTCGCCGTGGTCGTGCCCCGTCCTCTTCCGTACCTCTACCTGGCAAAAAGGGTTTTCGGAGAAGCGGGAATTCCCTTCGAGCTTCAAGACAGTTTTCCACTCGCCACCGCCCCCTACGTCGCCGCTTTCGATCTCATTCTCGAGCTCGCGGAAACGGACGCCGACCGTGCGTCCGCGCTGGCCCTTCTGAGAAGTCCCTTCTTTCGTTTCGATGACGTCGGCGTCGCCGAGGTCGCCGCCTTCGACGAGCTCACCCTCCGCTATCGAGAGCCCGGAGGCTTGAGACGGTTCAAGTCTCTCTACGAGCGCAAGCGTCGCCCACCGACGCAGCCGAAACTTCGCGGTCTCGAGATGCGCGACGATGCGGAGCTCGTTCTTCCCGCACTCGCGGCGCTCATCGAAGCGCGCGAAGCACTCGAGCCTCTTCTCAAGGAAGAGCCCCTCACCGTCAAAATCGGCTGCTTGAGGTCCTTCCTCGATCGTTATGACGCGAAGATCCAGGGCTCGGAGCACGCCCGCGCGCGGGGCGCCATGACATCGATCCTCGATCGGTTGAGTGAAGCGGCGCAGCGGGTCTCCGACCGACCCATCGACTTCGCGTCCTTCCGCCAGAAACTCCGCCGCGCGATCGAGTCCCATACCTTTGCGCGCCGCAGCGGTGCCGGAGGCGTGACGATCGTCGATGCGAGCTCCGCTGGTTTCGGCGCTTTCGATCTCGTCATTCTGCTCGGCTTGAACGAGGGAGAGTGGCCTCGCCGGGGCGAGCGCAACATCTTCTATCCCTCGTGGCTGCTGCGAGAGTTCGGCTGGCCGTCGGACAAGGAGCTCCTTGCGGGAGAGCGCTCGAGCTTTCAGGCCCTTCTCGATCTGAGCGGCCGGGAGCTGGTGCTCTTTCGCCATCAATTGGAGGACGAGCTACCGACCGTGACCTCGCCTTTTCTCGAAGAGCTCGACTCTTGGCTGGACCGAAATCCCCTCTCGCCGGAGCGGCTGACTTCACTTCTCGAGACGACCGTCGTGACGAAGAGTGAAGCGCTGAGGCGCGGACTGGTCGAGCCCGAGCTCGAGCGGATGGAGAGACGGGCCGGCGACGTGTCGGGCCCGCTGAAGGTACGAGAGCCCCTGTCCCCCACCGCCGTCGAGCTCTATCTCCGCTGCCCCTTCAAGTACTTCTCCCGCTATCTCCTCGGGCTCGAAGAGGACGTCGACGAGGCCCTCACGCCGCTCGAGCGCGGTCGAATCCTCCACGACCTGCTGCAAACGGGGTTCGAAGAGTGGGACCGGGGCCGAGACGTGCCAAGGCCGATCGAGCCCGATTCCTACGAGGAAGCGCTCGCGCTCTTTCGCCGCGTGGCTAAGGAGAAGATACCTCCGGAGCATCGCCGCCTCGAGCTCGCTTGGCTCTTCGGAGGGGTCGGAGAGCCCGGCGCCATTGAGTGGCTGCTGAGGCGGGAGATGTCCCGCGGCCCATTGAAGCGCAGGCTGGTGGAGCATGGTTTCCAGACTGCCTTGAAATTCTCGAGGGGTCCCTCCGGTGAAACACCCTGGTTCGTGCGGATCAAGGGGCGCGTCGATCGCGCCGACGTCGATCACGAGGGTTATCTCCACGTCTTCGACTACAAGAGCGGACGTGCGCCCGAAGTCGGCGTCACGCTGCAAGTACCGCTCTACGCCATGTGCCTGTCACAGGAGCTCGGCGCACCAGTGCGCGAAGCGGCCTATCTCGGCTTTCGCGACCGAAAAGCGACCTCGCGAACGGACTTCGAAAGGGCGAGCGAGAAAATGCTCGAAGCCTATGGCGCGATCCAGAAGGGGCGCTTCGGACCGCGTCCCGCCAAGGAGCAGCTTTGCTTCAGCTGTGGCTACGTCGGCCTCTGCCGAAAGGAGATTCAGGAGGCCGAGAGGTGAGCGAGACCTTCGTCGACCGACGAGCGCGGGCCTTGGCGTCCGATCCCGCGCTGAACGTCGCCCTCGAAGCTTCAGCCGGTACCGGCAAGACGCGTGTCCTCGTCGAACGCTTCGTCCGTCTCGTCGAAGAGGGCACGATCCCGCGCCACATTCTCGCGATTACCTTCACGCGCAAGGCCGCGGGCGAGATGAAAACTCGAATCGTTCAAGAGATCCGGCGACGCTCCGATCTTTGGAAAGAGATCCGGGAGCGTCTCTTCGAAATCCACGTCACCACCATCGATGCCTTCTGTTTGGGGCTCTTGCGGGAGTTCCCACTCGAGGCGGGTCTCGACCCCGATCTCAGATTGCTCGACGAGGTCGAGAGCAAACGTCTTCTCGAAGAGGCGATCGACGACGCCCTGGCCGAGGCGCGCCGAGGGGGGGCGACCGACATTCGATTTCTCGTGGCGCGCTTCGGCGAGGAGGCGCTCAGGCGTGGTCTTCGCAATTTTCTCGAGACTCGGCTCGTGCGCTCCGAGCTCCTGTCGCGCTACGTCGAGCGGGTGATACCCAAAGGCGTGAGTCTCGGGAAGAGCTTGAAGAGACTCTCGGAGACTCTGAGAAGTGCTCTCCGGGGAGAGGAAGGCGTCGAATCGTTCCTCGCCACGGGGCCCGATGAAGCGCCCCCGGCCTTTGCGGCCTTTGCCTTCGCGCTCCGCCGCGCCGCCGATCCCGGCCAGGCAACGGCCGCCGACATCGAGGAAGTCGCTTCCTACTTCTTGACCCGAAACCACGAGCCACGACAGAAGATTGGCCCCCACGCGACGAAGAGCCGCTTCGCGACTCCGAGTGCCTACGAAGGCCACCGCGACCGGGTCCTCGGTCTCGCCCCGGTGGTGGCTCGGGCCTATCGTCAGTGGATACGTGAGAAAGACTTCTACGCGATTTCGCGAGTGCTCGAGCTCTATCGCTTCGGCTCGGAACGTTTCCAAGAGCTCAAAAGGGTGCGAGCCGGGCTCGACTTCACCGATATCCTCGTGCGCGCCGTCGATCTCCTGGAGAAACGAGGCGAGTTCGCGCAGAGCCGATTTCGTCTCGAGGCCCGCTACCATCACCTCTTGATCGACGAGTTTCAAGACACGAACGACGTGCAATGGCGCCTGGTAGAGGCACTCATCGGGTCATGGGGTGAAGGATCGGGACTCGTGCAGGACGCGATTCTCGCGCAGCAAGCTCATGGCCGTGGTGAGGGTCGGATTCGCGAGCCGAGCCTCTTCATCGTCGGCGATCGCAAGCAATCAATTTACGGCTTCAGGGACGCGCGGGTCGAGGTCATGGAGAAGGCGTCGCGGCAGCTTCTTCGCATTCGCCATGGAGGAGGGCAAAGGCTCACGCTCCGGCACAGCTTCCGCGCGAGCGGCAAGCTTCTCTCCTTCCTGAACTCCATGTTTGCCGGACTTCCGAAGGTACGCGGCGATCTGGAGTGGTCGTTCCAGTACCGCGACAGCGACCACTTCCCGATTACTGAAGAGAAGACGTCGTCCAGTCCGGTCGCTCTCGCCGTCGGTCGCGAGCTCGCAGACGTCGCCAACCAGGTGGCGGACGAGGTGGTGCGCGTCCTCGAGGAGGAAGGCAGGAGGCCTCGCGACATTGCGATCCTGTTTCGGAGTCGAGCCTCTTACCGAGCCTACGAGCTGGCGCTTTCCGACCGCGGCGTGCCCGCCTATGTCTATCGAGGCCTAGGGTTCTTCGACTCGCCCGAGATTCGAGATTTGAAAGCACTCGTCCGTTTTCTGGCCGAGCCGGCTTCCGAGCTTCGAGCGAGCGAGTTGGCGCGTTCCCGCCTGGTCGGCGTGTCCGACGATGCGCTGTTCAGACTCTCCCAACAGCGTAGGAGTGCCTCATCGAGCTCGCCGATCTCTCGCTGGCTCGCCAAGGGTCTGGTCGCCGAAGGTCTCCCCTTGACGAAGGCCGACCGCGCGGCGATCGCCAGAGCGAGTCGGCTCGTGCCCCGATGGCTCGAGAAAGTCGACCGCCTTCCTACCGCCGAGCTTCTGGACGACATCTTGGATGACGCCGGCTACGCCGCCTGGTTCGTCTCCGAGGACCAGAGCTGGGAGAACCTCAAGAAGGCGCTCGAGCTCGTTCGTCGAGCCGAGAACCGAGGCTATCTCACGATGTCTCGCCTTGGAGATTTCCTCGAAAGCGCTTCCAGCCAGGAAGATTCTCCCGCCGTTCTCGAGGCCGTCGACGCGGTCAATCTGATGACGGTGCACGCCTCGAAGGGTCTGGAGTTCGACACGGTCTTCGTCGTGAATTTGCACCAGAGCACGCGGCGCGACACGTCACTGCCACGGATTCGAGAGCTCGCCGACGGGCGTATCGAGGTCACCGCGCTCGCGGCCTCTCCAGAAGCTTCCATCGAGCACGAGCCGAGCCGCTCCGAAGAGGAAGAAAAACGCCTGCTCTACGTCGCCCTGACTCGGGCCCGCCGACGGCTCGTCCTATCGACCGTGCTCAGCGGCGGCTCGATATCGGAGCAGCAGACCTTGTTTCGTCTGCTGCCCGAGAGTCTTCGAGACGCTTTCGTCACGGCTCTCGACGCGGAGGTGGACGAGACTGAGTGGGAAGGGCACCGGCTCCGCATATTGCGTTCCCACGAGCCCCGCGAGTATCACGAGGAGCGCGTCGCTCCGAGCTACCGCAGGCTGCTCGATCCGCTCGTGGCTCCCCGCCCGCTCGTCATCGACACCCGACGCCTATCGGTCGAGCCATCGGTCGAAGATGACTGGCTCGAAGCGAACCTCCCGAGTGGCACGGTCCATCGCAACCTCCACTACTCGTTCCTCGAGGACGGGCGTCTGGTCCGTGGGACCATCCCCCTTCTCGTCGAAACGCCGGACCGGATCGTCGTTATGGACGACGGCTCGCTGCCGCCAGACGCCGCGGCGGCCCTTTTCCCCTCACGCACCGTCGAGCGCGCGACGTCAGACGACGGAGGGCAGCTCTCGTTTTTTTGAGGACTGGTCTCTATATTAAGGATAGAGACTCCATTCACAATCGAGCGATCGGAAATGCTGCGACGAGACCCTCGGAGCGCCGCAGAGCGTGCGGCCAAAATCGGCGACTGGCTCACTGCGGCTGAGCAATACGTGCTCGCCGGAGAGGCCTACCGCGCAATCGAGTGCTACGAGCGAGCACGGGCCTTCGATCGGGGAATCGAGGTCGCTCTCGAAGTAGGACGCGAAGAGATGGCCGCTAGGCTCTACGTCAAAGCGGGCGACCCTCACCGCGCCGCCACGCTCCTGCGCTCCATCGGCCACGATCTCGAGGCGGCCGAAGCTTTCCTTCAGGCCGGGTTCGTTCTCGACGCCGCCGGGGCCTTCGCGGATGCCGGAGCGCTCGAGCGGGCCGCCGATCTCCACGAAGGGGAAGGCTTGAACGAGCAGGCCGCCAACCTTCTGGACGAGGCCGGAGAACTCGAGCGGGCAGGAGAGCTCTTCGCCAAAGCGGGACAGTTCTCGAGGGCAGCAGCGTCTTTCGAGAAGGCGGGCGATCTCGTGCGCGCAGCGGAGATCCACGAACGGTCCGGACGGATCCGTGAAGCGGCGCGTAGCTTTGGCAACGCCGGAGAGTATCTCCGCGCGGTACGGCTCTTCGAGCATCGCGTCCAGGAGCTCAAAACCGGTCCCCAATATCTTCCACCAGCCCAGCAGGAAGAGCTCGACTACGTCGCCAAAGGGGCGGCGCACTTCTTCGACAAAGCGAACGAATACCGAAGCGCGATCGAAGTCTTGGAGCGCGCCGAGCAGTTCGAGGGCGCCGCCGAACGCGCCGCAGGGATGGAAGACTACGCTCGAGCTGCCGAGCTCTACTCGAGCGCTCGACAGGTCGCGAAAGCCGCTGAGATGTTTCGTCGCTCCGGCGACGAGAAGAAAGCCTCACAGCTCGAGGCTGAGCACTTCCTCGACAAGGGCCAGAACGAAGAAGCGGCGGAAGCTCTCGCGCGGGCCGGCGACATGTCGCGGGCGGCCGAGCTGTTCGACAGTCTCGAAAGATTCGAGCGAGCCTGCGACTGCTACGAGATCCTCGAAGCTTGGCCACGCGCGGCGGAAGCGGCGGCCAGGGCCGGCCTCACCTCCAGGGCGGCGAGCGCGTTCGGAAGAGCGGCCCGGCTTTTCGCCGAGGCCGAGCGTTTCTACGAAGCCGCTCAGACGGCCGCCGAAGCGAACCTCGAACGCGAGATGCTTCAATATCTTCAGCGCGTGCCGGAAGATGACGGGCACTATCGCGATGCCGTCGCCATTCTCGCGAACGCCTTCATCCGACGAGGTTGGAGCTCCATCGCGATCGAAAACCTCAAGACGGTGCTCGCCACTGAGACCATGGGCCCGGAGACCCTCGACCTGTGGCTCCCTTTAGCAGAGGCTCTCGAAGACGTCGGGGAACTCGTCAAAGCGGAAGAGCTCTTGCGCAGAATGATGTCGATCTCCTACAACTATCGCGACATCGATCTGCGTCACACTCGACTCGTTCGAAAGATCGAACAAGAGAGGGAGCGCGAGCGCTCCTTCAGCCTCACGCTCGACGCCCCCGCGCCAGACGCAAGCGCGTCGCTGAACGGTGAGCGCTACGAGATCGGCGAGCTACTCGGCAAGGGAGGGATGGGGGAGGGTCTATCGGGCCTTCGATCGACTGTTAGGCCGACCCGTAGCCTACAAGGTCCTCTCAGACCGCCTCGCCCGCGACACGAGCGCTCGCGATGACCTGCTCCAGGAGGCCAGGGCGGCGGCGGCGCTCAACCATCCCAACATTATTACAGTCTACGACCTTGGGGTTCAGCACGGTCGCGCCTTCATCTGTATGGAGCTCGTCGACGGGAACAGCTACGCAAAGCTGCTCCGCCAGCGCCAAAGGCTCACCGTCCCGGACGTTATGCACCTCGTCGTGTCGGCCTGCCAAGGATTGGATCACGCCCACCATCGCGGCATCATTCACCGAGACCTCAAACCCTCGAATATCCTCGTGACGAAAGAGACCCGAGTGAAGATTCTCGACTTCGGGCTCGCGGAGCCCGCCCCAAGCGATGGAGACGAGAGCTCGAGCAGCTCCTTCGGAGGCACACCCAAATACATCGCTCCCGAACAGGCCCGCTGCGAGCCGTCGGACGCTCGCAGCGACATCTATTCGTTCGGCGCGACGCTCTTCGAGCTGCTTTCGGGGAGGCCCGTGTTCGCCGAGGGCGAGATGATGGAGCACCACAAGCACACACCGGCGCCGCCCTTGAAGCCTCTCGTGCCCGACATTCCCGACGCTCTTGAAGAGCTCGTGCTCCACTGTCTCGCCAAGGCCCCGTCGGAGCGCTTCCAGTCGGCCGGCGAGCTCCTCGCCTTCGCTCAGGCGGCTGGTTTGGTGTGATCGTCCTTGAAGAAGGGCGCGGCGCCGAAGTGCTCGAGAAAGGCCGCGTCGAAACCGGCCTCTTTCAGGAGTCCGGCCTCCGCGAGAACCTGCTCCTCGATGCGCCCATCTCGGGCTCAGCTCCGGGTGCACCTGGGAGCGCGGGCAAATGCAACATTCCGGAGAAGGACTGATCGAGCAGCCGCTCGAGACGGTAGCCCGCCAAGGCCGCCTGGCGTGCGGCCTGCTCGAAAACTTCGTCCTGATAGCGGCGCGGCGGGGCGGCGTTCCTGTTCAGGTAGTCGGGATAGGCCGCCCGCATCGCGACCTCCACCCCCTCCTTCGACCAAGAGTCCACGTCGTCGATGGATATGGCGTCGCGCAACGCGTCGGGTGGATGGAGCTGTTGAATCTCGCGCGCTACGCGCGAGGCCCAGGCGAAGGAGCCCTCGCTATGATGCTGGCGCCTGGCTCTGCGAAGAATGACGTCCCAATAGGCGTGGACGTTCGGCGCCTTCAGATCATCGAGAAGGAAGTCGTTCCCTCCCCGATCTCCCTTGGGCTCCAGCTCCGTCACACGGCCGCTCGAATGAAGGGGCTGATGCACGTCTCCGACGAGGTGGAGCACCCAAGCGAGATCGATCGCACGCTCGGCGGCCGGCATCGAGCGAGCCACGAGCGAGCCCCGAAGCCGCTCGAGCGTCACGACGAGATCCCCCATGGTCCCGCGCTCCTCGAGCGCGACTGGCCCTTCGGCTGTGCTCTTCCAGAACCGGTTGACGTAGTGCCAAGCGGGATGGTCGTAGCGCTCTTTGCGATCCGGAAACAGATCGTCACGGATGAGGTCGGCCCACGCGTTGACCTTCAGAAATAGCTCGCGCCGGCGCACCTCCATCGAACGAGGGCCGGGCGGCAGGAGACTCGCGAGGTCCGCATCGGGAGGCGCTTCGAGCAGAAGATCCACGACGGCTCGCCGCGTCGCCCCGTCCATCTGGTCCCACGCCACGACGCCGACGACGTGATGCCCAAAGTAGTCCCAGGCCTGAGCGCCGGTGGAGGTCAAAAAGACCCAAACCAGGCTCAAAGAGACCGTTGCACATCGAATCACAGCCATCACCTTACGCAACCGGCCGCCAATCCTATCATGTCGTCGACGAACGGAAATCCTCCCCTAAGGGCCGCCGACAAAATAACTGTCTAGTTTTGAGCACACTCTTCCTGTTTCAGGTCGTGATCGCGATATCGTCTGGCATCACGAGAGCCTGGCAAGCTCCCTAGAAACGGAACATTTGTAGGTCTTCAGCAACCAGCGCGTGTTTGACAAACGGTCCTCATTGCAGGAGGATTACGCCTATCAAGGAGCACTTCTCCTATTATGAGACCTACGAGCTATCAGTCTGAAGATCTCGACCGCCTGTTGAGGAAGCACAAAATAGCTACCCTCGATGATTTGAAGGCAGTGTTGGGTACCGATGTGGACTCGACCGTCTTCCGAAAGCTCAATGAGTTGGCGTATCGGACAAGCTACTCCCACCGTGGTAGCTACTACACGTTGGACGAGATCGCCCAGTTCGATCGAAAAGGTCTTTGGTCGTTGCGCTCAGTGTGGTTCTCGAAGTACGGGACGTTGCTTGCGACGGTAAAAGCGTTGGTCGCGGCCTGTGAGGCAGGCTACTACGTCGACGAGCTCGAGGACGTGGTGCAGGTTGACGTCAAGGCTCCTCTGTTGAAACTGGTCCGAGAGAAAAGATTGGCGCGCGAGCAGGTGTTCGGCCGATATCTGTATCTGGCCACCGATGTGAGCACGCGCAAGCAACAGCTCTCGGCCCGCCAGATACATGAGGCGTCACCTTCCACGTTGGGCTGGGTCGGGGGAGTCCGCGTGCTCCCCGTGGAGTTGAAGGCTGCGATCGTTCTTTTCTACAGCCTGCTCGATGAAAAGCAGCGCCGTCTCTACGCGGGAGTCGAGGCCATGAAGCTCGGTCACGGTGGCGACCAACAGATTGCCGAACTGCTCGGGATGGATCCGAGCACGGTAGCCAGAGGTCGTAGGGAATTGCTAATGAGAGATGTTGAGCTCGACGGAGTTCGGCGAAAGGGTGGCGGACGGCGCGCCGTGCAAAAAAAAGCCAGAAGTCATCGCCAAGATCGAAGAACTCATGAAGCACGACACCGCGGGCGATCCGATGACGGGAGTGAAATGGACGCGGCGGACCACCGACAAGATTGCTTGCGAGCTAAGAAGCCTCGGTGTGAACGTCAGCAGCAAAACCGTCGGTCGACTGCTCAAACAGCTCGGCTTCTCGTTGCGGGTGAACCACAAGAAGCTGTGCGGTGCCACGTCCGAAGATCGCGATACCCAATTCGCGTGTATCGCCGAACTGCGCGAGCGTTTTGCCGCAGCTGGTCATCCCGTCATCAGCGTAGACACGAAGAAACGGGAGCTGGTGGGATTATTCAAAAACGGCGGGCAGGCCTGGAACCGCGAGCCGACTCTCGTCAAAGGCCATGACTTCCGTTCCGAATCGAACGGCATCGCAATCCCCTACGGCGTCTACGATCTGCTCGCGAACCGCGGGACAGTGTTCATTGGTACCTCGTACAACACCCCGGACTTCGCCGTGAATGCCATCGAGAAGTGGTGGCGAACGGAAGGACGGCGACGCTATCCTGCAGCCCGTGACCTCGCGATATTGGCAGACGCCGGGGGCAGCAATGGCTGTCGGTGTCGGGGTTGGAAGCACGGGCTTCAAACGCGGATTTGCAATCGCCACGACATCGCTATCACCATAGCCCACTATCCGTCCGGTACATCCAAGTGGAATCCAGTGGAGCACCGTCTGTTCAGCGAGGTCAGCAAGAACTGGGCGGGCAGGCCTCTCGACAGCTACGAAACCATCCTCAAATACATCCGCACGACCACCACCTCTTCCGGTTTGCGAGTACGCGCACACCTTATCCGGCGTCGTTATCCGAAGGGCGTCAAAATCACTGACGAGCGGATGCAGGCGCTTTCCGTTACAAAGGACCAGACTCTACCCAAATGGAACTACACCATCCGACCGTCTTGAAAACGGGAACTTATTTTGTCGCCGGCCCTAAGGGACGCTAGACTACCGACGGTTTGCACCCGGAGAATTTGACGGCTCCCCAGCGCGTGGTCGACTGCTGTAAGATGTTCTCCCCCGACCGGCGATGGAGGCCACTATGAGGACGGCGATATGCTCCCGGGTTCTCGGCAGCATGCTGCTTCTCTTCCTAGCCGCCCCGCGCTCGGAAGCGACGGCAGTCTTCGACTTTTCGGGGGTCTGCGCGTCGGGCGATTGCGACCCGGGCTCCACCGTGACAGGCGAGCTGCGATTCAGCGACGACGCCGACCTGTCCCATCGCAACCGTCTGGTGACGGGAGCCGACTTCGTTTCGCTCGCGCTCGGGTTCGCGACCGTAGGCAAGGCGCGGGCAACGGCCCGTTGGAGCCCCGCTTCCGAAGGCGGAATCATCCAGCCGATTGAGGTCGCTATCGATACTGCGGGAGAGCTGAAGGCGCTCTCTCTGCGGGACGATCTCCTGAACACGTTCCAGCTCGATGAGGCGCAACCATCCGGTTCCTGGCGGTACCGGCAGATTCAGCTCACGCCCGAGGGGCAACTGGCGATCGACCTCACCTTCGCTGGAAACGCGGGTTTCTTTGTGCGGCGACGCACGGCCGTCCCCGAGCCCACCGCGACCACCCTCCTGAGTCTCGGCTTCGGGCTCGCGCTACTCCACCGACGAGGACGGCTGAAAGGCTAAGCCGCCCGGATGCTCGTCGAATGGGCGCCGGCTTTTGTCCACAGACATTTGTCCCCGGACATTATCCTCCTGACCGCGCTACGCTTATACTTCGCATCATGGACTCGATGCGTTGGTTCGAACGGAAGTTCCAAAACGCCGTCGAGGTCGAGGCCTTCCCCTCGGTCGTGGAACGACTGCGTGGAGCGCCGGTCCGGGTCATCACCTTGCGCGGATGACCTATGTGAGTAAGCTCTTGAAGTGACCACCGAGAAGCGTTTCCTCGACTCTCCCCACCGAACACTCCTCGCGCTCTCTTTTCCGGTCATGGTGTCGCTCATCGTCGAGCCCCTGGCCGGCCTCGTAGACACCGCCTTCGTCGGAAGGCTCGGCGCCGCCCACACGGCCGCCCTCGGCTCGGCAACGGCCGTGCTCTCGAGCCTTCTCTGGGTTTTCAACTTTCTCGGTATCGGTACGCAAACTCAGGTCGCGCAGTCGTGGAGTGCCAGAGAGCCTGCCTCTCAGCGTGAAGCCGTGAACATCGCCCTCGTGGTCTCGGTGGCGCTTGGTATCGGCGTCGGTTCGATCCTCTGGTTGTTCGCGGACGCGCTCGTCCGCGAGAGCACGGCGGTCTATCTTCGCGTCCGTGCTCTGGGCGCCCCCGCGGGACTCGTGCTTCTCACCTGTTTCGGAGCCCTCCGGGGGCGAACAAATATGCGAACGCCGCTTCGCATCGCCTTGGGCGCGAGCGCCGTCAATGTGGCTCTCGACTCGATCCTGATCTTCGGCGCAGGGCCGATTCCCGCGCTCGGCATTGCGGGTGCGGCCTGGGCGACGATCGCGAGCCAGCTCATCGGCGCCCTCGCAGCCATGTACTCGGTCGCGAGGTTCCACGAGCTCGAGCGCCCACGTAGCTGGTCCGGAGCGGCGTCCCTATTGATCATCGGTCGGGACATGGTGACGCGTACGGGGGCACTTCTTCTTTTTATGCTCATCGCCACCCGAGTCGCGCTCTCGATGGGACCCGACGCAGGCGCCGCGCACCAGGCCATCCGGCAGGTCTGGTTGCTGACGGCCTTCGTGCTCGACGCCTTTGCGGCGAGCTCTCACAGCCTGGTTGGCGTCTTCCTCGGAGGTGACCGAAAGAAAACGGCTCGAAAGGTCGCGCGCATCGCGAGTCTTTGGGGATTTTCAACTGGACTCGTTCTCACGCTCGTGCTCTTGGTGCTCGAGGATCTCGTAGCCTTCGTGCTCGTACCCGAGACCTCCCGCGAGGTGTTCCACCCCGCCTGGATCGTCTGCGCCCTGACCCAGCCCCTGAACGCTCTCGCCTTCGTCAGCGACGGCATCCACAAGGGCGCCGCGGACTTCTCCTTTCTCAGAAACGCCATGCTCGTCTCGACCGGCGCGGGACTGGCTGCTCTCGCCGCGATCGCGCCGAGCGGAACCCTCGCCGACATCTGGTGGGCGACGGCGCTCTGGATCGCGGTGCGGATGGCGCTCGGGGTCTTTCGAATCTGGCCGGGTCTCGGGCGCGCTCCTTTACGGGTCTGACATCGAGGGGGAAACGCGATCGGATATGGCTGCGACTAGAACTATTCGCAGCGGATGCTTACCGGAGCGCTCCCGCTGCACAGGATGTTCTCCGTGCGGCCGTTCACGATCTGGGCACAGGCGTTGTCGCGAGCAGCAATGATGGCTTCGTCCTGGACGGTACCGCGCGCGGTACGGCAGGCTTCGCGTCCTTTGAACTCAATGCAGACTTCGCAGCTCACGTTATTCGACTCCGACGTCGAGGTAACGATATAGGCGAGAACTCCGACAACAGCGAGGACGAGCAGAACTTTCACGGGTTTGGGCATTCTTAGCCTCTCAGAATAGGCCGGGTCAGACAGGTCGGCCCTCCCGAGCCGTTCTGACTGATCTCCGAGCCTGGATAGGTAAAGACCTCGAAACCCTCCTCGCGCAATCGTTGGTTCGTGGCCACGTTCTCCTCGATGGCCAGGAGTCTCCCGTTGCCGAGCGCGAGCACGTTACAGGCCATCGTGTCTCGCTCCTTCGAATCCATCGAGATCAGGCGAAAGTCGCGGCGCTCGAGCTCCCGTACCGTCGACACGGACAGCCACGGCAAGTCCACGAGCGCAGTGTGTTCATCGAGGATGCTGATGAGCGACATGAGGTGGAGACAGGCGTCGGGACCTGGACCGTAGGGTAGTGGCGCGGTGAGAACCTCTACACTGTGGGGCGAAAACAGATCGTGAAGCTGGGCGATGCCCTCGGCGTTCGTTCGATGGCCCTCGCCGACGAGAACCGTCTTATCGTCGAGCCAAACTATGTCGCCACCCTCGGTCAGTCCTCGCGGCTCGATGCGGCCGAGCATCGGAATCTCGAGCGACTCGAAGAGCCTCTCATGCTGCGACGGCTCACCTCGGCGATTGGTTTTGCCCATGTGCATGAGAATCATGCCGTGGTCCGTCTGAAACGAGGCATCGTGCGCATAGACGGCGTCGGGCGTCATCTCGCCTCCCGCAGGGAGCTCGATGACCTCCGCGTGACACTCTTCCAGAATCTCGACGAGTCGAGCGTGCTGCGAACTGCCCTCCCCGAGTCGCGGAGCGTGAAAGTAACCGAGTTCCTCCCAACGCTCGTTCGCGGCGCCCCATCCGGCCGCCTCGGGTCGACACACGACGACGCGACGAAGGGGGCGCGCCATGGAGTGGCCACCATAGTGCTTCATGATGCCCAGATCCTACCAGAACTCCGGGAGCGTCCAGAAAAGAAACGGATGCGTTGGATATCGAGCCCCACGGCTCGCGAGCGACCGCGCTCATGGGTTACATTGACCACTCTCGCCGCTAGGCGAGGTCAGGAGGGGAAATGAAGCGAGCTCTCGTTACCTTGACTTTTTGCTTCTCGTACTGGGGTTGCGCGCCGTCGGACACGCCCCCTGAGGACAACGGGAGTGTCGCCTTCGTGGGTGCGCGTCTCTTCGATGGCACGGGCGCGGACGTTGTCGAAGACGCGGTTCTCGTCGTGCGCGACGGTCGTGTCGTCGCGGCGGGCTCGGCAGGTGCCGTCGAGATCCCGCCGGGCGCGGAGCGCATCGACGTCTCGGGCAAGACGATCGTACCCGGTCTCATCAATACCCATGCGCACATCAGCGATGTCCTCGGCCTCGAGAGTGGGCACTATGATGAAGAGAACATCTTGCGGCAGCTCGGTCTCTACGCGCGCTACGGGATCACGACGGCCGCGTCGCTCGGTGGCGACCGTGAAGAGGGCGTTCGCTTCCGAGACGCGGAAGACGCCAGTCTCGACCGAGCGCGGCTCTTCGTCGCCGGAGAGGTCGTCACCGGTGAGACGGTCGAAGAGGTCCAGGCGGTCGTCGACAAGAACGTGGCGCTCGGCGTCGACTTCATCAAGATTCGCGTCGACGACAACCTGGGAACGACGACGAAGATGTCGCCCGAGCTCTACCGAGCCGTCATCGAGCGCTCCCATGAGCAGGGCAAACCCGTGGCCACGCATCTCTTTTATCTCGAGGACGCCAAGGGGCTACTCGAGGCGGGGACTGATTTCGTCGCCCACAGCGTTCGTGACCAGACGGTCGACGACGACGTGATCGAGCTGATGAAGGAAAAGGACGTCTGCTACTGTCCGACGTTGACGCGAGAAGTCTCCGTGTTCGTCTACGAAAGTGTTCCTGGCTTTTTCGAGGATCCTTTCTTTCTGAAGGACGCCGATCCGGCGGTGCTCGAGCAGCTGAAGGACGAGGAGCGCATGAGGAGCGTTCGGGAGAACGAAGGCGCTCAGGCCATCAAGAAAGCGCTCGAGGTCGCCAAGGTCAATCTAAAGAAGGTCGCTGACGGTGGCGCCACCATCGCGTTCGGCACTGATACCGGACCACCGGCTCGCTTCCAGGGCTACTTCGAGCACATGGAGGCCACCTTGATGGCCGAAGCCGGTCTCACCCCGAAGCAGATTCTCATGTCCGCCACGGGCGACGCCGCCCGCTGCCTGGGCTTCGACGAGCTTGGCACGCTCGAGAGCGGCAAGTGGGCCGACTTCATCGTTCTAAACGAAAACCCCCTCGACGACATCGAAAACCTGCGCACCATCGACTCGGTCTGGATCGCCGCGAATCGCGTTGGGGTCAGTCCTTAACAACTTGACTTAGCCGTTACTTTTCTACGCAGAAGATGGGGCCAGTCTTTAACTCTTGGACTCTTTTGTTACTTTTCTACTCACCCAAGTCAAGTTGTTAAGGACTGACCCCAGGCCCTCTTCCTCGAGCTTCCTCAGCCCGGAGAGGAGGGAGCGTTCGGCGAGGGGGTGCATCTTCGGGTCGACGTCGGCATAAATCTTGTCGAGGAGCTCTTTGGTGCTCTGGGGCTCCGACGTCAGCGCGTCGAGGAGCTGCGCTTCCCGCTCGGCGCGGTGCTCGAGGGATTGACGAATGACGGTCTTTCCGTTCGGAGTCGGGGGTCCGTGACCCGGATAGAGGGCTCCCCGGGTGACCGTCTCGAGAAACCGGAGCGAGTCGAGGTAGGTCGCGAGATGGCCGTCGCATGGGTCGATCAAGATCGAAGATAGGGTCGATACGAGATCACCTACGATGATGGCGCCGTAGCGCGATTCTTGAAACGCGAGATGGCCTTCCGCGTGGCCCGGAACGTGGTACGCCGTGAGCTTCCAGCCTTCGCTCCCGTCCGGCGCCGCCCCGAGCTCGAGCTCGTCGCCGTGCTCGAGCATCCTCTCGAAACGAACCGAAGGCAGATGCGTCGCGCAGTCCGCGTGCGCGTAAACCGGCACGTCGAATCGCCGCACCATCTCGTCGAGCGCGCCCACGTGATCTGGGTGGTAGTGCGTCAAGAGAATCCCCTCGAGACGGCGACCCTCCGAGATCAAGTCTTCCAAGAACGCCCAAAAGCGTGATTGCTCCTCACGGTCGATCGGTGAAGGGTCGACGACGAAGAGCTTGCTCTCGCCCACGACGCAGGTATTGGTGTGCGTGGCGGGTGGCTGTGTCGGAGTCTCGAGCGGTACGAGAAGAATGCCGGGCGAGAAGTAGATTCGGTGAAGCTTGCCCCTCCGATAGGCTTCCGTGAGCTCGAAGACGCGTTCTTCGAGACGATCCGGCCCCTTCGACCACTCGTCGAGCAGGACGACCATCGGCGGAGCGATACGAACGTCCCCCGCCCGCCAGCGCGCGAGCGTTCTCGATGGGTCCGCGAAGCCTCCGGCAACGAGCTCACCCTCCCAAATATCCACGGTGGTGTCGTTCGGCACGAGCCCACGAAGAAACCACGTGTCGAAACGTATTGGGGAGAAAGGGGGGGGTTGTGATCCGGCAAAGCGACACCAAGTCGCGGCTGTCGAGATGCTGGCCACGGTGTTCCAGGAGCGCCTCGAAAGAGATCTCCTCCGCAAGCAGGCGACGCCGATCCGAGACGAGCTCGTCGCGCGACGGGCTCTCGCCGCCCTTACCTAGCCAGATCCCGGTCTCCTCGAAGACCTCCCGCGCACCGGCCACGATGAAGCGGGCCATCTCCGGATCTTCGAGCCCCGACACCCGCACGGCCTCGTCCTCAGGATCGATCTTGCCTCCGGGGAACGCGAGGAATCCCCCGAAGTAACGGAGTTTCGGATTGCGCTCGACGAGCACGAGCTCTTCGGGGCGATCGCGGCGCGACAGCGCCAGAGACACGGCAAAGCGCTTCCTCGTGGCGATTATAGCCTCGCCCGGGATCGATATAATGTCGCCATGTTGACACTAAAGAGTTTTGCGGCCGGCGAGTGGGAAGCGGGAACGGGCAGGCCCCGGACGCTCCGTCATGCCGTGACCGGAGAGCCGATCGCAGAGCTATCCAGCGAGGGCATCGATTTCCAAGCCATGCTCGACTATGGCCGGGCCCTAGGCGGACCGAGCCTCCGACGAATGAGCTTCCCCGAGCGCGCCGCCGTTGTGAAGCAGATGGCGGGAGTGTTGAACGAGCACCTCGACGAGCTTCATTCGATTGCGGCGAGCTACGGCGCGACCAGGACGGACGCCCTCTTGGACGTGGACGGCGGTATCGGCACACTGGCCTTCTACGCAAGCCTCGGAAAGAGGCAGCTTCCCAACGCGGGTTTCCTCGTCGATGGCGACGCGGCGCGGCTTTCGAAGGACGGGAACTTCGTAGGCCGTCACGTCTACGTCCCGCTCGAAGGCGTTGCCGTTCAGATCAACGCCTACAATTTTCCCTCGTGGGGCATGTTGGAAAAGCTCGCGCCCGCGGTTCTCGCTGGCATGCCGAGCATCGTCAAGCCCGCGACGCCCTCGGCATGGCTAGCCTACCGCATGGTCGATATCCTCATCGGCTCCGGGGCCGTGCCCGAAGGCGCGCTCCAGCTCATCTGCGGTTCCGTCGGCGACCTCCTCGATCATTTGACTTGCCAGGACCTCATCTCTTTCACGGGCTCCGCATCGACGGGAGCGAGGATCCGATCGCACGCGAACGTCGTGAGGAACGCGGTCCGCGTGAACATCGAGGCCGACTCCTTGAATTGCGTTCTTCTCGGACCCGACGTCGAGCCGGGCTCCGAGACCTTCGCCGCTTTCGAGAAGGAAGTCGCCGCCGAGATGACCGTGAAGGCCGGACAGAAGTGCACCGCGATTCGGCGAGTCCTCGTCCCCGAAGCACGCACGGATGATGTGGTCGAAGCCCTCCAGAACCGCCTGTCCAAGATCGCCGTGGGGGATCCGAGTCAGGACGGCGCGCGCATGGGCCCACTCGTGGACGAGGATGCGGTGCTCGCCGCTCGCGCGGGACTCGAGACCATCGCCTCCGAGTCGGAGATCGTCTACGGCAACCCCGCGCGTGACGATTTCGTGCCCGAGGGCGGGGCCTTCATGGAACCTGTCCTCCTGCTCTGCCGCGACGGTGACAAGGCCCGCGAGATTCACGACGTCGAAGTCTTCGGCCCCGCGGCCACGATCGTGGGCTACCGCGATACCGAGCACGCCATCGAGTTAGCCCGGCGAGGCGGCGGCAGTCTCGTCGGAACGATCTACACCGACGACGACGACTTCGCTGCCAAGACCACTTTCGGCCTCGCCCCTTACCACGGACGCCTCATGGTGATGAACAGGAAGGCGGTCCCCGAGTCGACGGGTCACGGCGTCGTGATGCCGCACCTCGTTCACGGCGGGCCGGGTCGCGCGGGCGGTGGCGAGGAGCTCGGGGGCATTCGAAGCCTGCACCACTACATGCAGCGCGTCGCGCTCCAGGGAGATCACGAGAGGCTCGATAAGCTTCTCGCGCCCGCTCTCGAGTAGGCCCGGCAGCCTCAGAGGCCGTTGAAATTGTCGCAGGAGAGTGCTTCTGTCGACGGGCGCGACGAAACGCGAGAGTCTTGAGAGACTAAGAGAATGCCGGCACGCGCTCGGCCAGGTCTCGCTCTCCCAACTCGAGACAAAGCTCCTCGAACCGATCGCGCCTTACACCCTGCCAGCGCAGGTCCTTGAGATCTTCTGTCAAAGGCACGTCCAAGGGTAGAGTGGCGAGCTTCTTGTAGAGCAGCGCGTCGTCGCGCTGCTCTCTCAGCGTCGCGGCGAGGTCGTCGGCGCGCCGGGGTTTCACGTCCCAATCTCTCGCACTGTCGGGGATCTCTTCGATCTGCCCGTAACGAGCCAGCACAATGGCCGCCGTCTTCTTTCCCCAACCAAGGAGTCCTGGAATGCCATCCGCCGAATCACCGACGAGCGCGAGAAAATCCGGAATCGATCGCGGCGGAACGCCGAACTTCGCGAGAACCGCGGGCTCGTTCAAGACGATCTTCCGCATGCGGTCCCAGCACACCACGCGATCGCCGCGCACGCACTGGGTCAGATCCTTGTCCGGCGAGGCGATGACCACCTTGTTCACGGACCGATCCCCGGCGAAGCGAGCTGCCGCGGTAGCGATCGCGTCGTCGGCTTCGAACTCTACCATCGACCACGTCACGAGGCCGAGAGCCCGGGTTGCGTCCTCCGCCAAACCGAACTGGCCCAGCAGATCATCGGGTACGCCTTCGCCGGTCTTGTAACCCTCGAAGAGATCGTTGCGGAAGGACTCGATCACGTGGTCGAAGGCACAGGCGACGTGAGTCACGCCCTCGTCGCGAAGAAGCGAGAGCAGGCTGCGCGTCAGCCCGGAGCAAGCGCCGACTTCCCTGCCCGAAGGCGATGTTCTCTTCGGATCACCGAAATAGGCGCGGAAGAGCTCGTAGGTCGCGTCGACGAGGTGGACGTTCATGGCTTCCGCACATACTACGCCCTTTTTGCGGAACGGGGATTCGGATCGGGGGCTAAGGGTCGAGGGGAGGGACGAATCCTTGCTCGGAGGTTAGAGGAGCCCCTCGAGCTTCCTGTCTTCGGCGTCCCAGTAGGTTTTATGGGTCTACGCGGATTCGTGTGGGTTGAAGACGGCATTTCTGGGTAATGGCGGAAGGAATGCCGCCACGATCTTCAGCTTGAGATATTCCTCGTCGCGATAGCCGTAGGCGCGTCGTTGCAGCACACGGATTTTGTTGTTGACCCCTTCAACTAGGAGGCGCAGACGTTCCATCTCGGCCACCGCCTTGTCCGGCACAGCTTGCCCACATGCGTCGCAAAACGCTAGGTGTAGCGCGAGTTGTTCGCCAGCCAGTCCAGGTGTTCTACATGCAAACCGCCGCACCCAGGACAGTTGACGCGCCAACGCTCGTATTCCAGATAGATCCGCCAGCCTGCCAACGACAGGTCGCGGACCCGGCACACTTGCTTGTCATAGCGCCCCCGGCACCGTTGCCCACAGTAAGAGCACACAGCTGTTTTTTCGCCTCTTGAGCTGGATGACGCGGGCGTATCGGTCACCGAATAGACCCTTCAATCCGGCACACCACGAAACCTGGCAGCGCAAACAGCGAGCGGATCGACTGGGAATTTTTCACTCGGTTAGCCTATCCTAAAAATGGACCACTTTTCAGCACCTGATGAAGTACTCGATACTTTTTCCACACAATGAGTTACACTGTTTTTCCGTCAGGACTTACCCACACGAATCCGCGTAGACCCGGTTTTATAGAGTCGGCGCCGCTCTCCTACCGTATGTGCGACGAGTCGATCGTAGCTCGTCGCATCGTGGGGATGCACAACGAGGTCGGCCAAAACGGCGAAGGCCTGCGTCCCTTCGCCGGTCTTGAACTCGTCCCCGACGACCATGAGGAACAGACGGCGCCGAATCTCGGGAGGGAGAGTCAGAACGGCCTGGTAGACGTTGAGCTCTTCCGAAACGCCGTTTCGGCTGGTGACGACGAAGTGGTACTCGCCCTGCTGGAGTCGCAGCATCTTCTCTTGAGCCGGTTCTAGAGACTCGACCGCGAAACCGAGTCGTGTCAGGACGGCGGCCATCTGGTTGTTCTGATCCGGGGCGGGAAACGAGACCAGAGCGCTTCCCGCCGAGCCTGGCGGCGCCGGCGCGGCGGGCACCGGACTCGACGCCGCCGCGGGCGGCCTCTGCTGCGGCGCGGAAGCAGGAGGGGGAGTACTTTGCGTTCCCTGCGAAGGAGCTGTCGCGGGAGGTGCTGCCTGGGCATTACCTCTTCCGGGAAGCTTGATCGTACCCTGACACTTGGGACACTTGAGCATGAACGGCGTCGCCGGAACCTTGGCGTGGTCGATGGCGAGTCGATTGGAGCATTTCGGGCAGCTGGTTTGCACGCCTACCTCTCGATTAGGTTGTCCATTTCGTTGCTCATCGCCGGGGCTCGAGAGACTTTCGGAGAGCCCTCGGCCGTTTGCCCGCCCGACTCCATCGCGAGCTTCAGCTTCAAGTTGGCAGAGTTCGTCGAATAGGAGAGCGCGGTCTCGACGTCAAGCTCACCCGACTCGATCAGCTTCTTGAGCTCGGAGTCAAAGCTCTGCATGCCTTCGAGCGCGCCGTCCTCCATAGCGTCGAGGAGGCTCTTCCCCTCTTTCTCGCCCTCCCGGATATAGTCTCGAGTTCGCGCGGTGCCGCGAAGAATTTCGCAGACGGCCGTGCGCTCTCCGCTCTTCTTGGGTACCAAACGCTGACTGACGATCCATTTGAACGACTGGGAGAAGCGCGTTCGGATCTGCCGCTCCTCGTTCTTCGGGAATACGCCGACGATACGATCGATAGTCTTGGAGGCATTGATGTTGTGCAGCGTCGAGAGAACGAGATGGCCCGTCTCCGCAGCCTCCAGTGCCGTCGAGATGGTCTCGACGTCACGCATCTCGCCGACGAGGATGACCTTGGGTGCCTGCCTCAAGGCGGCACGAAGTGCGAGCGCGAAAGTCTCGGTATCGGCCCCGACTTCCCTCTAGTTGATAGTCGCCTCGAGAGAGGGATGCAAATACTCGATCGGATCCTCGATGGTGATGATGTGCATCGACTGTTCGCGGTTCATCTTGTTGATGACGGCCGCTAGAGTCGTCGACTTTCCCGATCCGGTGGGACCGGTCACGAGGACGATACCAGTGCGCTCCTGAGTGATCTCGTTGATCTGCTCGGGTAATCCCAGGCCTTCGATGGTCGGGATCTCGGTCGCGATGACGCGGAGCACGACCGAGTAGGAACCTCGTTGAGAGAAGACGTTCACGCGAAACCGGGTTCTCTTTGCGAGCGAGTAGGACAGGTCGACCGAGCCGGTTCGCAGAAGCTTCTCGGTCAGGTCGAGCTTGCCTCGCAACAAACGCATCGCGATGAGCTCCGTGTGGTACGGAGACAGCTTCTCGACACCCGCGTAGGGCACGCTGCGGAGCTTACCCTGTACCTCGACCTGCGGTGGTTTCCCCACTGACAGATTCAAGTCCGAGATGTCGGGCGCGACGTCCAGCATCTTAGCGAGCAGAGGATTCAGGTCGAAATACGCCATCGGCGGTTAGCCTCCACGGGAAATTTGCTCGAATTGTTCTGGAAGAAGATTATTATAGCATGCGGACCGAGACTTGCGATCCCGCATAAACCGCCCCTGGACGCTCCCATTCCCTTTGCCGGCCGCTTCACTCGGCCCGAGGACGCACGCACACCCCGGGTGTTTCTGGGGCTGCCGGACGATTCGCAATCTACTTTTCTCAAAGGCTGCGCGGAAGCCCCCATGTGCATCCGAGAGGCATATGACGGCCGTTGCTACAACGCGACGAGTGAGAGCGGTGTCGACTTGACCCGCAGCGTCGTCGACATCGGAGATTTGAAACCCGGGACCACGTGGCACGCGAGCTTCCATGACTACCGCGCCCGCCTCGAGTTGCTGCTCGAGGAGAATCATCCTGGAGATGGGACACGTCGCGAGCGTCACGCAGCTCGGCATTCGTACGATGAACGACGAGCAGGAACGGCAGGTGGAGCGTTACCGGAACCGACTCCGCCTCTTCGAAGCTCGGGACCTGCCTTGCGAGCTATCGCGGCTCGAGCACATACCCGAGAACGCCGACCTCTCCCCAGAGGGGCTCATGAACCCGCTGGGGAGAGGTTCAGGACGAAGGGTCGTCTTCGCCGACTTGCGCGTCAGCTTAGGCTTTACGAGTTTTCAGTGCGACGGCCGCGATAACCCCGAAGGCGAGCAGCCAGAACGGCCACAGGGGCTGCACGAGCGTCCCGGTGAAGCGGAGCAGCGCGACCGCGATCAGCTCGAGCAATCGGAGTGAAGCATAGAAACGAACGAGGCGGTCGCGGGTCGAGAGCAACAGCAGGTCTAGAGGGACGAGCACGAGCAGGAGTTCGTTCACCCTCAGCTCCGGCAAGCCCGATACGGCCGCCGCGAAGAGAAGCAGAAGCCCGGGGAGAGCTAGGGCCAGGGCGGCGAGCCTCTGGGCGCGACTCGAAACGAGCGGCGGACCGAGCACGATGCCGATACCCACCAAGAACACAAAAACCGTGACGACGATCCAGAACGTCTCGCGCGCGCCGGTGACGTCGGGCGGTTCCAAGGGAGCTCTCCGCTCGTAGACGATGGAGGGTTCCGCGTCCAAACGTTGTTCCACCGCGTCGCGCAACATACGAGGCAGAAACATGGCTTCGTAGGTTCCGATGGGACCGTCGACCCATCGGCCCATGATCCAGTCTGTCGCGGGGACGAGAGTCCAGTGAAACGAGGCGAGGCCCGGGAGCGCTAGCTCCCGAAACGTACCAAACGGCACGTCGTCTTCACGAAGTGCGCCCCCCGTCGCGCTATCGATGAGGTCGCGTGGCCTCGTCGAGCAGTTCTCGAGATAGTGGTTGTAGATATAGATGCGATTCTCCGGCGCGGCGTCCATCGCGAGGTTGCTCGCGAGCTGCTCTGCACTTTCTTTATCGAGCGGCAGGACCTGCCTGTAGATGGTCCGATCTTGACTCTCGAATCCGTCGATCATGGTGATCAGGTCCGATACCGCGACCCAGAACTCGGCCCGGCCGCGAAAGACCCCCCAGGACAGACCGATCGGCCGAGAAAAATCCGCGCTGCCATAGTTGTAGCAGGTGCCCCCCCCGGGATGCTCGGGCCCCACGACGCACAACGCTGCGTGACCGAACTTGTTGAACAGAGCGTCCCCGACGCCGACGGTATAGAGCTCGATCGAGGGTGACTGTGCCTCGGCGAGGCCTGCCATCAGGAGGAGCGAAGACAGAACGAAGATCTCGGGGCGTCGCACGTTGGAAGGCTAAGGCTGCTCCGCGAGCCGGTATTGCGAGTGTAGAAACGTGAGCCAGAGCAGACGTGGGAACGTCACGATGCTCATCATAACCGAAACGTTCGACACTTCTAGTGCCAAGGCTACAGCGGGCTTGTTGCGGAAAGGCGACACGGCCTCGGCACCCTGCTGGTGCTGTGCTATCCTCATCGACCGACCCATGGAGACCCGGAAGCTCGAGCGCAGCGCTGAAGTAACGCTAGCAGGCCGCCGGTTCCAGAGAGAGGAGCGGCCATGGAGATCGTAGTTCTCAGCCACGAGGAGGTCGAAGAGCTCCTCCCGATGAACGAATGTATCGAGCTGATGTCGGAAGCTCTCGCGGCGCTCGCCAGAAACGAAGCGCACAATCCCCTGCGCTTCGTCATCAAGCCTCCGCAAACGGGTCACTATCTGGGCCTCATGCCGGCCTACCGCGGCGGTGGGAACCCGGCCTACGCGCTCAAGGAAGTGTGCATCTTTCCGGAGAATCCGAAGCGCGGGCTCGACGCTCACCAGGGAGCAGTACTGCTACACAGCGCCGAGACGGGAGAGCTTCTCGGAGTGTTCAATGCCTCCGCCATTACCGCAATCCGAACGGCCGCCGTTTCGGGCGTCGCGACGAAGATCCTCGCACGGGACGGCGCCAAGGACCTCGCCATCGTGGGTACCGGGGTGCAGGCCAAGGCTCATTTGGAAGCCATGGCCTCGGTCGCGAGCTTCGAGCGTGCGCGAGTCGCGAGTCGGCAGCCTGAGAACGCGGAGCGCTTCGCGGCCTCTCTGAAAGGCCGAGTTAGCTTTCCGATCGAGCCCGCAAAGGACGTCGCGAGTGCCGTGCGCGACGCGGACGTGATCGTGACCGCCACGAACTCGCGCGAACCCGTTTTGAAACGTGAATGGCTGAAGCAGGGCGCTCACATCAATGCCGTGGGTTCGAGTATTCCCGCGGCGCGCGAGATCGACACGGCCACGATGGTCGCCGCCACCCTCTTCGTCGATCGGCGCGAATCGACCCTGAACGAGTCGGGGGACTACCTCTTTGCCGCCAAAGAAGGGGCCATCGGACCCGCGCACATTCGCGCGGAGATTGGCGAGCTTCTCATCGGCGAGCAGCTCGGCCGAAGCTTTCCGGAAGAGATCACCCTGTTCAAGTCCCTCGGGCTCGCCGTCGAGGATCTCGCGTCGGCGCAGTTTCTCTACAAAATGGCGCTAGCCAAGGGCGTGGGCGGCCGCGTTCGTTTTTGATTCTGCCTCGTTTCTGCCGAGGAACCGGTAGCCCGCGACAATGACGAGAGCGAGCAGAAGTCCCGCTACGATATCGAGGACGTAGTGGAACCGGCCGTATATGGTTGCGAGGACGAGCCCCAGATAGACGGGGAGGAGCCACACGAGCCAGCGCGGCTGATGCTCGAGCGTAACGAGCAAGATAACCGTCGAGACCGAGACGTGCGAGCTCGGGAAAGCCCCCCCGCGGGCGCCACCTCTATCCGAAACGAAGTGCACTAGATCGTAAAAAGTATGACCCGCGAGTGGCTCGCCAGGAGGGGGTACAAGATAAAAGGGGGTTAACGCGGATTCGTGTGGGTAAGTTCTGACGGAAAAACAGTGTAACTCATTGTGTGGAAAAGGTATCGAGTACTTCATCAGGTGCTGAAAAGTGGTCCATTTTTAGGATAGGCTAACCGAGTGAAAAATTCCCAGTCGATCCGCTCGCTGTTTGCGCTGCCAGGTTTCGTGGTTGGTGCCGGATTGAAGGGTCTATTCGGTGACCGATACGCCCGCGTCATCCAGCTCAAGAGGCGAAAAAAACAGCTGTGTGCTCTTACTGTGGGCAACGGTGCCGGGGGCGCTATGACAAGCAAGTGTGCCGGGTCCGCGACCTGTCGTTGGCAGGCTGGCGGATCTATCTGGAATACGAGCGTTGGCGCGTCAACTGTTCTGGGTGCGGCGGTGTGCATGTAGAACACCTAGACTGGCTGGCGAACAACTCGCGCTACACCCAGCGTTTTGCGACGCATGTGGGCAAGCTGTGCCGGGATATGCCGAACAAGGCGGTGGCCGAGATGGAACGTCTGCACCACGGTACGGTGAAGGCTCTGGATACGCTCTACATGCAAGAGCAGGTCGACCAGGCGGGGCTACCGGCGCCTCGGGCCATCGGTGTCGATGAGATCTCCATCCGCAAGGGACATAACTATCGCGTCATTGTCAGCGACCTGGAGCGGGCGCGTCCCATCTGGGTGGGCGGTGAGGGTCGCAAAGAAACCGACATCGATTTGTTCTTCAAGGCGCTGGGCGGAAAGAAAAGCGCCCGTATCAAGCTGGCCGCCATGGATATGTGGAAGCCCTTCCGGAACTCGGTGATTCACAACGCGCCTAATGCGCGGATCATCTTCGACAAGTTTCATATCATGCGTCATCTGTCAAAGGCCCTCGATGAGGTCCGGCGCGGTGAGTACAAACGCCTCAGCGGCAAGGACCGGTCGTACATCAAGGGGCAGCGTTACACTTTGCTTTCCCGGCGGGAGAACCTGAGCCTAGACGGTCGCCGCGCACTCAAAAAGTTGCTCCAGGCCAACCGGCGCCTGAACACCGCCTATATTTTGAAGGAGGCCTTCGGGCAACTCTGGGATTACCGCACCGAACGCGGCGCTCGCGCCTTTTTCACTCGTTGGAAAGACAGCCTCAAATGGCAACGCCTGCATCCGTACCAGAAGTTCGCCGGTATGATTGAGTCCCATTGGGATGGTATCGCCTCCTACTGTCATCCGGAGAACAAAGTCGGTCTCGGCCTAGTTGAAGGGGTCAACAACAAAATCCGTGTTCTGCAACGACGCGCCTACGGCTATCGCGACGAGGAATATCTCAAGCTGAAGATCGTGGCGGCTTTCCTTCCGCCATTACCCAGAAATGCAGTTTTCAACCCACACGAATCCGCGTAGACCCATAAAAGGGACTGTCCACGGGATAGAGAATGTAGAAGAGATAGCTCACCGCGTAGGTGATCGAGAGCAGAAACAAGAGCTCTCGAAACCAGGTCTTCTTCCCCGTGAAGTACCAATCTCCGCCGATGATCGGAAACAAGAGAACGTAGGCGAAATAGCAAAAGTGAAGGTATTCGGAGAGCGGAACCCACGACAGTCGCTCGCTCAGGTAAATGCTCGGATGCCCCGCGAAAAGCGTTACCTCCAGCGATTGCAGCAGCTCGGTCAGCGCCCAGTTCCCGAACGCGCCCGCGAAGATCTCGACTTCCTTGTAGAGGAACGGGAACGCGATCGCGGGATACCAGTCACGAAAGAACCGAGCGACGGGCGGAAGCTCTTGCGGAAGATGCCTCAGAGCGTAAACGGCGCCCGCCAGCGCGAGATGGAGCGCCGCGAAGAGGTGGTAGCTCGGAAGGCTCCATCGGGAAACGACGACGAGCATCGCCGTGAGCAGGAGGTAGAGAGCGATGAGATTGTCTGTACGGCGCTCGAGCCCGACCAATGTTGTCTCTCCGGAAGCCAGTTCGGACGTGGGACCCTATCTCGCCTATCTCGAGAACGAGCTCACTTGACTCGACGAGCCTCTTCGATCTCCACCGGAGTTGCACGAGAGGCTTCGACCCCTCTGTGCCAACATCCTTGAGACAATCCGCTCCTTGAAATTAGTGTCGAGGGCGGAGGAGGATCATAGATGAGTACGTTGATTGAGAGAATGACGTCGGCGGGGTCGGAAGGAGCCCGTAGGGCGACTGGAGATCTCGCCGACCGTGGTGCTGCGGCGGGGGTCCGCGATCTCGAAGTGAGTGAGAAAGCGAAGCGCCGACGTTTCAGCGCTGAATACAAGCTGCGGATCGTTCGCGAGGCGGACGCCTGCAAGGGTGACGGTGATGTGGCGGCGCTTCTACGTCGCGAGGGACTGTACTCGTCGCATCTATCGAGTTGGCGTCGGCAACGGGACGAGATCGCCAAGGCGGGATTGACGTCGAGAAAGCGAGGTCGGAAGGCGAAGGCAGAGGCTCCACGGATCAAGGAGCTCGAGCGCGAGAACGCCCGACTCCAGCGCCGGCTGGCTCGGGTGGAAACGATGCTAGAGATCCAAAAAAAAGCCTCCGAGCTCCTGGGGATCTCCCTGAACCCGATCGACGACGACGAGAACGATTGATCGTGGCGGCCGAGGAGCTGGCGGGTCGGATTGGACAAACGGCGGAAGCTTGCGAGGCGCTGGGCGTGTCTCGTTCCACGTTGTATCGTCGACGCCGACCGGTGACGTCCAAGCCGAAGCGCCGTACTCGGCCGCAGCGAGCCCTCGACACGACCGAGCGCGAGAGGGTCCTCAGTGCATTGCATTGCGAACGGTTCGTCGACAAGGCGCCGGCCCAGGTGTGGGCCACGCTTCTGGACGAGGGAATCTACCACTGTTCGATCCGCACGATGTACCGGATTCTGTCGGAGCACGGAGAGGTGCGTGAGCGCCGGAACCAGCTGCGGCATCCGAACTATCAGAAGCCGGAGCTCGTGGCGGAAGCGCCGAACCAGGTTTGGTCGTGGGACATAACGAAGCTGCGCGGCCCGGTCAAGTGGACCTACTTTTACCTCTACGTGATTCTCGACATCTTCTCCCGGTACGTGACCGGGTGGATGTTGGCTCGGCGAGAAAGCGCCGAGCTCGCCCGTCGTCTCATCAGCGAGAGCTGCCTCAAGCAGAACATCGAAGCCGACCAGCTCACCATCCACGCAGACCGCGGCAGCTCGATGCGAAGCAAGTCCGTCGCCTTGCTCCTGGCCGACCTCGGCATAACCAAGACGCACTCGCGGCCGTACGTCTCGAACGATAATCCCTACTCCGAGTCCCAGTTCAAGACGATGAAGTATTGCCCTGAATTCCCAAGCCGCTTTGGCTGTCTGGAAGACGGCCGCCTGTTCTGCGGCGGTTTCTTCGACTACTACAACAACGCGCACCGGCACTCGGGACTGGGGCTCATGACGCCGGCCGCCGTTCACTACGGTCGCGCCGACGAGCTCAACGCCGCCCGGCGCCAGGTCCTTCTCGAAGCTCATCGGGCTCACCCCGAGCGCTTCGTGCACGGAACACCTCAACCTCCGGTTTTGCCTCGTCAGGTCTGGATCAACCCGCCGCCCGAGAAAACGACGCCACAGGAGGCCCTAGGAGCCACTTTCTCGGGGCGCCCCGTACCTGAGCTACCCCCGGATTCAAGCTATCCGGACGCGATCGCGTCGGAACCCAATCGCGACCGCACCGCGCTCACGCCTCGTCCTTCACTGATCGAGGCTCACTAAATGCAGCCTGCGGGTGTCTCAAAGTCGTTGACACGTTCCGGACCTGGAACACGCCGGAGTCCGTGACGCGCATCCCGGTCGCTTCCGCCATACGGCCGCGTCCCTGGCCCTGGTTGTTCATTTGTAGTTGGATGAAGCCGACGGCGTCTCTCCTGGGCAGGTCGGGGTCGGGCACCTGGCCAGGACCGTAGAGCGGTTGATCAGTAATGATGATGACCTGGCGCCCGTTCTCCCCCTCGTGAACTCGAACGTGGACAATGCGCCGAGGAACGGTGCCCTCGATCCGGGCCATACCCCGATCGAACTCCCTCAAGGCCGCGATCGCCGCATCGGCGCCCTCCTCTTCAAGGATCTGCTGGAGCTTCGTCGCCTCTTCCTCGGTCGTATAGTTCTCGACCGTCAGCGTGAGCTCGGAAGCAACGGCCCGAAGGGCACCGCCAGTAGTGATCTTCGCCTTGTAGATCTCCTCTGCCTGCGCGATGCCTCCGAGCAACCATCCTGCGCCGAGCAGCGTCACGAGCGCTTTCAATTCCATCGGGGACCTCCTTTAAATTAGTGCTCGGTCGCCTCTTCCACTATGCCGCGGCAGCACATTGTACAGGCTCCAGTCGCGCAGAGTGCTGGTGGCTTCTTCGGCACCGTGCTGTGGCGTCCAATATACCTTGAGGCCTTCGCACCTCCAACCAATGGGTTGGCATCTTAGTATATAGGGATGGACATCCCGACTCGTGGCAAGGTCTCGGTCGCGCTCGGAGCCGCTGGGCTGCTGATCGCGATTTGGGGGTTGTGGAAAGACGTGGGCCCCATCGCTCAGCCGTTCTATGCCTACGCCTGGTGGAGCTATATCCTCGTTCTCGACGGCGTCGTTGCGCTCCGCCAGGGAGGCTCACTCCTGACTACGGGTCGGCGGCACTTCTTTCCGATTTTCCTGTGGTCCATTACGTTCTGGTTCTTCTTCGAGCTCCTCAACCTCCGATACCAGAACTGGTACTACGTTGGTGTCTTCGCCGCGGAACAGGCCTCCGATCTTCTCGCGGGCGGCCTCTTCGCCATTGCCTGCTTCTCGACTGTCTTCTTCGGTCTCTTCGAGACCTATGAGGTGCTCACGGCCTTCAGCTTCGCCCGCTCCATTCGAGCGGAGCCGAGGGAGCTACCCGGATGGGTCAGCTATGCGGTTCAGGGCGGAGGTCTCGTCTTGATCGTGCTCTCGCTCCTGTTTTCCCACTACTTGGCTCCACTCGTATGGGGAAGCGTCACCTTTCTCATCGACCCATGGAACTACCGAAGGGGCGCCCGCTCCGTTCTGTGGGAGCTCTCGCAAGGAAACTGGGGACTGCTCCTGCGCCTGCTCGTTTCGGGGCTTCTTTGCGGCATCGTGTGGGAAAGCTTCAATTTTTACGCACCCCAGAAGTGGATCTACACCGTCCGCGGGCTCGAGGAGCTCAAGCTCTTCGAGATGCCCGTGCTCGGCTTCCTGGGCTTCCCCGCGCTCGCCGCGGACGCCTTCGCTGCCTATGCCGCCCTATCCTTCCTGTTCCACGGCAACGAGACGTGGGAAACTTCGAAGGATCGGTCTCAACCTCTCGAGAACCGGATTCCATGGAGTTTTTCACGATTCGCCGCAACGCTCCCTCTGCACATCATGTTCTGGGGAACGGTCACGTTTTTTTCTCAAATGGTGAACGTTGGCTCCGTCCAGCTCGAGCTAGAGGATCTCACGACACTCCCCTCGTCGCGCGTCGAAGCTGTGCGTCGCGCCGGCATACTACGGCCGAGACAGCTCCTCGGCGCCGCTCGCGATCGCGATCGAAGAGCCAGCCTCCAGCAGGCGCTCGCACTCGATGACGAGGGGCTCACGGAGCTGTTCGAGGAGACCGAACTGTATCTCTTCAAAGGCATCGGCGCCGACCACGGCCACCTGCTCCGCCATATCGGAATCCTACGGGTGGAGCAGCTCAAAAAGGCAAGCCCGGACTAGCTCTTCGCTCGGCTCGAGCGGGCGCGCGCCGACAAATCCTTCCCTGCGCTTCGGTTGGGGATGGTTCGTGTCTGGATCTCCTCCGCAAGAGCGACCCTGGGAAAGGCCGCGAAACCGAAGCGTCTTTTGCTATACTTTCTTTAATCTCTACGTTCCACATCAAGAGTCGAAACGCCCAAGTCTCGCTCCGATAGGCGACGGATGCGGCACGTAACACGTCAACGTTCAACCCAAGCTGATTTTCCAGAGAGGAGAGAGACAAGATGAAACGTCGAATCCAATGGATTTCGTTGTTCACGGTTCTGTTCGCCCTCGGGCTGAGTGGAACCGCCTTCGCTCAGAAGGCTCGAATGCGCACCTACCACACGGCCCTTCAAAAGAAGATGGACGCGATGGTCCAGGCGGGTCAGAAGTGCACGGTCAATTTGAACGACTCCAGCGACGGCGACGGCATGGATGCCGAAATTCGACTCACGATGGGGATCCGCGAGTTCGAGGATTTCGCGCCGATTGCAGCGCTGGAGGCGGCCGCACTTCCGCACAAGTTTCCCGCGGTCAATATTTACTGGGTCTACGCGGATTCGTGTGGGTTGAAGACGGCATTTCTGGGTAATGGCGGAAGGAATGCCGCCACGATCTTCAGCTTGAGATATTCCTCGTCGCGATAGCCGTAGGCGCGTCGTTGCAGCACACGGATTTTGTTGTTGACCCCTTCAACTAGGAGGCGCAGACGTTCCATCTCGGCCACCGCCTTGTCCGGCACAGCTTGCCCACATGCGTCGCAAAACGCTAGGTGTAGCGCGAGTTGTTCGCCAGCCAGTCCAGGCGTTCTACATGCAAACCGCCGCACCCAGGACAGTTGACGCGCCAACGCTCGTATTCCAGATAGATCCGCCAGCCTGCCAACGACAGGTCGCGGACCCGGCACACTTGCTTGTCATAGCGCCCCCGGCGCCGTTGCCCACAGTAAGAGCACACAGCTGTTTTTTTCGCCTCTTGAGCTGGATGACGCGGGCGTATCGGTCACCGAATAGACCCTTCAATCCGGCACACCACGAAACCTGGCAGCGCAAACAGCGAGCGGATCGACTGGGAATTTTTCACTCGGTTAGCCTATCCTAAAAATGGACCACTTTTCAGCACCTGATGAAGTACTCGATACCTTTTCCACACAATGAGTTACACTGTTTTTCCGTCAGGACTTACCCACACGAATCCGCGTAGACCCTATTTACTTGAGGCACGAGGGAACCGGCCGCGTCGGTCGAATCAATTTCCGCGACGCCGAGCCGCTTGCCGCCAAGTACAACGCCGGGGAGCGCGCGCAAGCGACAGAGGAAATGAAGGGCGAGATCACCTGGCACTGACAAGAAGCCGGGCACAAACCGGAGGGTGAACCCGCACTCGCGGGTTCACCCTTTCTCTTTACCTCGCGACCGGCTTGACGAGCGGGACCTCGGAGGCCAGACCGAGCTCGACGAGAAGTTGAATCTGGTGCTCGACCTGGATGAACCGGGCGGCGACCGTCGCGGATAGGGCTTTTTCGACCCTCTGGAAGTATTTCTGGGTCTACGCGGATTCGTGTGGGTTGAAAACTGCATTTCTGGGTAATGGCGGAAGGAAAGCCGCCACGATCTTCAGCTTGAGATATTCCTCGTCGCGATAGCCGTAGGCGCGTCGTTGCAGAACACGGATTTTGTTGTTGACCCCTTCAACTAGGCCGAGACTGACTTTGTTCTCCGGATGACAGTAGGAGGCGATACCATCCCAATGGGACTCAATCATACCGGCGAACTTCTGGTACGGATGCAGGCGTTGCCATTTGAGGCTGTCTTTCCAACGAGTGAAAAAGGCGCGAGCGCCGCGTTCGGTGCGGTAATCCCAGAGTTGCCCGAAGGCCTCCTTCAAAATAAAGGCGGTGTTCAGGCGCCGGTTGGCCTGGAGCAACTTTTTGAGTGCGCGGCGACCGTCTAGGCTCAGGTTCTCCCGCCGGGAAAGCAAAGTGTAACGCTGCCCCTTGATGTACGACCGGTCCTTGCCGCTGAGGCGTTTGTACTCACCGCGCCGGACCTCATCGAGGGCCTTTGACAGATGACGCATGATATGAAACTTGTCGAAGATGATCCGCGCATTAGGCGCGTTGTGAATCACCGAGTTCCGGAAGGGCTTCCACATATCCATGGCGGCCAGCTTGATACGGGCGCTTTTCTTTCCGCCCAGCGCCTTGAAGAACAAATCGATGTCGGTTTCTTTGCGACCCTCACCGCCCACCCAGATGGGACGCGCCCGCTCCAGGTCGCTGACAATGACGCGATAGTTATGTCCCTTGCGGATGGAGATCTCATCGACACCGATGGCCCGAGGCGCCGGTAGCCCCGCCCGGTCGACCTGCTCTTGCGTGTAGAGCGTATCCAGAGCCTTCACCGTACCGTGGTGCAGACGTTCCATCTCGGCCACCGCCTTGTTCGGCATATCCCTGCACAGCTTGCCCACATGCGTCGCAAAACGCTGGGTGTAGCGCGAGTTGTTCGCCAGCCAGTCTAGGTGTTCTACATGCACACCGCCGCACCCAGAACAGTTGACGCGCCAACGCTCGTATTCCAGATAGATCCGCCAGCCTGCCAACGACAGGTCGCGGACCCGGCACACTTGCTTGTCATAGCGCCCCCGGCACCGTTGCCCACAGTAAGAGCACACAGCTGTTTTTTTCGCCTCTTGAGCTGGATGACGCGGGCGTATCGGTCACCGAATAGACCCTTCAATCCGGCACCAACCACGAAACCTGGCAGCGCAAACAGCGAGCGGATCGACTGGGAATTTTTCACTCGGTTAGCCTATCCTAAAAATGGACCACTTTTCAGCACCTGATGAAGTACTCGATACCTTTTCCACACAATGAGTTACACTGTTTTTCCGTCAGAACTTACCCACACGAATCCGCGTTAACCCGTATTTCTTTTTCAGCTTCGTGTGGTCTTCCTGAAGCTTGAACCAATCTTCTGCGATCTCCCCGGCGGTGAACTGCCCCGGGTTTCCCGGAGACTCCAACTCTTGAGAGGATGGAGTCATGACAAGACGAAGCAGGTATTCACCGGAGATGAAAGAGCGCGCAGTGCGGATGGTTTTCGACCAGCAGGCTCAGCACGAATCTCAGTGGTCAGCGATCTCATCGATTGCGTCGAAGATTGACTGTACGCGGGAAACGCTACGCACGTGGGTGCGGCGAGCAGAGCGTGATGCTGGGAAACGAGCGGGACTGACGACGGACGAGCGTCAGCGGCTGAAGGAGCTTGAGCGAGAGAACCGTGAGCTAAAGCGGGCGAACGAGATCCTTCGCAAGGCGTCGGCGTTTTTCGCCCAGGCGGAGCTCGACCGCCGACCGAGGTGAATGTGTTGTTCGTGGACGCGAACCGTGAAAATTACGGGGTCGAGCCGATCTGCCGGATGCTTCCGATCGCCCCGTCGACCTATTACGAGCAGAAAGCGAGAGAGAAGGACCCAAGCCGCCAGCCAGCGAGAGCGAAGCGCGACGTCCAACTCCGCGGCGAGATTCGTCGTGTACGGCAAGAGAACTTTGACGTGTATGGCGTGCGCAAGGTCTGGCGCCAGCTGTGCCGTGAGGGCCGCGACGTGGCTCGATGCACGGTGGCCCGTCTGATGCGTGAAATGGGTCTCCAGGGCGCGGTCCGTGGACGTCGATTCAAGACGACGAAGCCGGATTCGAGCGGCGCTCGCCCGATGGACCTCGTGGAGCGCGACTTCAACGCCACACGCCCGAACGAGCTCTGGGTCTCGGACCTGACCTACATTGCCACGTGGCGCGGCTTCGTGTATGTCGCCTTCGTCATCGACGTCTTCGCTCGACTCATCGTCGGTTGGCGAGCGACGACATCGTTGACTGCCGGCATCGCTCTCGATGCGTTGGAGCAGGCGCTGCACGAGCGCCGACTAAACCCAGAAGATCCATTGGTGCATCACAGCGATCGCGGCGTGCAGTACGTCTCGATCCGTTACACCGAGCGGCTCGCCGAGGCGGGTATTGAGCCGTCCGTCGGCAGCCGAGGCGACTCTTACGATAACGCTTTGGCTGAATCCATCATCGGCCTCTACAAGACCGAGGTGATCCGTCGACGCGGGCCCTGGCGTGGTCTCGAGGATGTCGAGTTCGCCACCCTCGAGTGGGTCCATTGGTACAACACGCAACGACTCTTGGAGCCGATCGGAAATGTCCCCCCGGTCGAGTACGAGATGAACTACTATCGGTCGCAGGAAGGCTCGCTAGAGATGGCGAGACTCAACTAAAACAGTCTCCGGAAAACCCGGGGCGGTTCAGCGGTTTCGTTGCTCAAGCTCTCGTAGGGTTCCGCATAGCTACGTAGCATCGCAAGGCGGCGGTCGCCGAGCTTGGACAGCTCGAGCTCGTACTCGCGATGGATCGGCCAAAAGGACTCGGCCTGGCTCTCCGTGAGCTCCATCGATTCGGTCAAGATCGCGACCTTGTCGGCCCGGACATCGGAGCGAAGAAGCTCGATGAACCCTTGTTGCTGCGCCGACGCCGCGAAAGGCGCGGCCGACGATATGGCGGAAATTATCCAAATCAATTTTTTCATTCTGTCAAGCTCCTTCTTGGAACGGTCATTCTAGCACTGTGGAGCCGCCGGCAATCCGTCGAACCTCGAGTGCATTTTTTTGCGACCGAGCGACGCGCGCCATAGAATAAGGATTCGCGTGTAGTTGGTACTTGAACGAAGGACGGCGCGCCGGCGGCAATCGCGCAGGACGCGCCAGGAGGTTGAAACTCGTGTCACGCAAATGGATATTTGACTGCGGTCGCGGCGACTTTGCTCGTCGCCGGGTCCGCGCAGGCTCAAAACAAAGAAGATCGAGATCAGTGGCTTCGGCGGATATACGTTGAGTGAAGGATTCACGATCGATCCCGTCCAGTTCGAGGGGGAACGCTACGACAAGATCAATGCAACGAATGGAACGTCCTACGGCTTCACCTTCGGTGTCTTCGCCACTGAAAGCGTATCGTTCGAGTTCCTCTACACCACGCACGAGAGCGCCATCGAAGCCAGTAGCACGACGAAGACCGAGTTCGCCGACATGAAGGTCAACAACTACCATGGCCTCGTCGTCTACAACTTTGGCGAGGACTATGGCGGACCCCGGCCCTTTATGTTCGGAGGCGTGGGCGCGACGCACTACAGCCCCGGCGACATCATGGGCAGCTCCATCGACGGCGAGACTCGCTTGTCGAGCACGTGGGGCGGCGGTGTCAAGCTCTACGCGGGCGAAACGGTCGAGCTGAAGCTCATGGGTCGCTGGACACCGACCTACATCAAGAGCGACGCGGCCGGGATCTGGTGCAGCCCCTACTGGCCCTGGGCCTGCTACGTCGTGGGCGAAGCGGACTTCGCGCACCAATTCGAGCTCACGGCTGGCCTCACACTTCGCTTCTGATCCGCTTCCGATAGTTCCGACGCTTCGGGGGGCGTCGCCAACCGTGCGGCGACGCCCACTACTAGAGCTTGTCCGCCAAGCTCGACGAAACGGTCGATAAACTGCTCGATCTTCTCGAGCGCCTCGGCGGCCACTTTCACGAATTCCAGCCCCAGACCACAGCGAAGGTACTGATTCGCGTGTGTGTTCGCTACTCTAACTTGGCCCACCTGCATCGGATCGATAGCCTTGAGCGGGCGTAAGCCCGGTGCCCTTGCGGGCTCGACGCCGCTCGCGCAGTGGCGCGCGAAAGGACGATGGCCCGCAAGCTATGACGAGCTGTGGGCGAAGCTGAACCGTCGCCACGGCAAGCTCGATGGCACGCGCCAGATGGTGGAGCTCATCCAGCTAGGGCGCAAGCACGGATACGACAAGCTTCGTGAGACCGTCGCCCACGCCCTCGAGCTCGGGTGCACCGATCTCGAAGCGCTTCGCCATCTCCTCGATACCGCGTCGCTACAACGGAACCCCGAGCGTAGCCTGGACGATGTCGAGCTTGGACACCTTGCGCGCTACGAACGAGCTGCGCCGGGCGTGAGTCACTACAACGAGCTGATCACGGAGGTGAACCCGTGAGCGGGCGAAGCGTCGAGCTCGGCACCATCCGTCAGCATTGCAAGACGCTGCGCATGCCGACCGTGGCGAGCCAGTTCCAGAAGCTGGCGGAGCAAGCATGGTACGACAAGCAAAGCCACGTCCGGTATCTCGACGTCCTGCTCAGCGCCGAGGTCGAGGAACGCGAACACCGAGCGGTTCAGAGACGATTGAAAGAAGCACAGCTACCGCGGACGAAGACCGTTGACGAGTTCGACTTCTCACAGTCGCCCAAGGTCTCGGGCCGCCGGATAAAAGAGCTCGCGGAGGGTCACTACATCGACCGAGCGCAGCCGGTCATCTTCCTCGGCGACGCGGGGACGGGTAAGACCCACCTGGCGAGCGCGTTGTGTGTGGCCGCATGCCAACAACGTCGCCGCGTCCGCTTCACCACCGCATCGAAACTCGTCAACGAGCTCGTCGAGGCGCGACAGGAACACGAGCTGTCCCGCATCATCCGCCGCTACGCCCGCTTCGAGCTGCTGTGCATCGATGAGCTCGGCTACGTGCCCCTCGCCGATGTCGGCGCCGAGCTGTTGTTCCAGGTGATCTCGGAGCGCAGCGAGACCGCCGCGCTCGTGATCACGACGAATCTCCCGTTCTCCGAATGGACTCAGGTGTTCACCAACGCCCGACTCTGCAAGGCGCTGCTCGATCGTGTCACGGACCAGGCGCACATCCTCGAGACCGGCTCCGAGTCCTACCGCTTCCGCCGCACCGTCCGCAGCAAGAACGCGGTTCCAAAGGCATGAGAGCTGTGTTTTCACTCGGGGCGGCCTGCACGTTCGTTCCGGCCGCAGGATAAGGGAAAGGGACTTTGTTACGTTCGTTCTTTAAGAATCAATAACTTAAGGTGGGCCATTTTAGATGAGCGAAATGGGCCAGGCCGAGTGGACAAAAACAGCGTGAGAGCTCCATGTTCGTGCGACCCCATATTGAGGTCAAACCTCGCAGATCGGACACCAACTTGACAGTACCTGCGCCAATTGTCCCACGCTGTGTTATGAGTAGGGCATGAGCCAGGATCATCCCGGCGTCCGGTTTCCGCCACCTTTCATCTACGTCGGTTTCATCATCCTGGGTCTCACGCTTCAGCGCGTGTGGCCTATCGCCGTCGTTCCGCAGGGGCTTGCGGCGCCATTCGGCATCGCTTTCGTCGTCGTGGGATTCGCGATCGCGTTCGCGGGGTTTCGCGAGCTCACGCGACACAAAACGACGATCCGGCCCGATCAACCGAGCTCCCGGATCGTGCGGAGCGGTCCGTACCGCTTCACCCGCAAACCCGCTCTACGTTTCACTGAGCACGCTCCACCTGGCCGTCGGTCTGTGGACGAACAATCTCTGGGTGGTTTTTCTGCTCGCTCCGGCGATCCTGGTCATGACGCGGCAGGTCATTGCGCGCGAGGAGGCGTATCTGAAACGCGCGTTCGGTGAGCAGTATCTGAGCTACAAAAACGCGGTCCGGCGCTGGCTGTAGGTTCTGCGGCTAGACCGAAAGCTCTCGAATCGCCGTCACGAGGGCGTCGAGATCGTCCAGGCTCGTGAATAGGTTCGGCGACACCCGAACGCCCTGCTCGATTACGACGGTGAAGACCCGGTGCTCGTCATAGAAATAGTCGGCAACCGCCTTCGGCTCCATCCCTTCGATCGCGACGTTCGCGATGCCACAGGATTGATGGTCTCTCATCGGTGTATTGATAGTGACCTTCAGCAGATCCGCGACTCGCTCCACCCAGTAGTTCTTGAGGTAGCGTAGTCTCTCCTCCTTGCGCTCGGCGCCGATGCTCTCGTGGAACTGGATAGCCTTCAGAAGCGTCTGCTCGACTGCCACCGGGTGCGTCCCGATATGCTCGAACTTGCGAATGTCGTCCTTGGGATAGATGCGATCGGCAAAGAGCGGCCACACTTTGGCAATCTTGTCTTTGCGCACGTACATCAAGCCTGTGCCCAGCGGAGCCCCGAGCCACTTATGAAGGCTCGTCCCGAGATAGTCACAGTGGAGATCGGGAATCTCGAAGTCGAGATGGGCGAACGAGTGCGCCGCGTCGACGATGACTTCGACTCCCCTCTCATGGGCCATGTCGCAGATGTCGCGCACCGGAAGCACTTGACCGGTGAGATAGATCATGTGGGACACGAGGATCGCTTTCGTTCTCGGACCAATCGCTCTTCTGTAGAGCTCGACGACTTCGCCGTCCGTGTCGGGGACGAGCGGCACCTTGATGACTTTGTTGACGGTCCCGTCCCGCTCGGCGCGCTGCTCGAGCGCGTCTTTCATGCTGGGGTACTCGCGCTCGCACCATAGGATCTCATCGCCGGGCTCGAGGTGGAGCCCGAGAATTACCGTATCGAGCGCCTCCGTCGTGTTGCGGCAAATCACGAACTCGTCCGGCGACAGGCCCGCGAGACGCCCCATCGCCTTTTTGATCTCGACCTTCTCCTCGTCGTGCATCCGCCGCAAATAGAAGGACGAGACCTCGTTGAGACGAGCCATGTTCTGGAATTGCGCGTTCAGGACGTCCCGCGCGAGGGCGGAATACCAGCCACTCTCGAGATGGATGAAGCTCGGGGTGATGTCGTACGCCCGCCGCACCGCAAACCAGAAATCTTCGTCGCGAGCAACTTGTTTGGCGGCCACCCCTTCCCGTTCACGGAGGGCCGGCTCGACGATCGCGAGCGCACCCAGCGTCTTCAGAAACTCCCGTCTTGGCTTCGTCATGCTCCGAGAATAACTCAGATCTTGTCTAGAATGCGCGAAAGGCGGACCTCGCGACAACGCCTTGGTCGACCCCTTGTCCTGTTCCCAATGCGGTGGCGAGGATTTATCAACGCGTCCGATCGTGGTAGACTAATTCAAAGCCAAACAATCCATTTCACCTTCCTCACGGCGCGTCCCACGCGGCCTGGAACAAGGGGTCTAGCCATGGAACACTCCGCGATCGCACCTCCCACGTCTCTTCTTCGTCTATGCGTCACGATGCTTTTCGTGGCGGTCATGATTTTCGCCTGCGGCGGCGATGACTCACCGTCCACGTCGGTGAGCCCGGAGCTGGTACAAACCACGCCCGCGCCCGAAGCAGCACCTCTGACACCCGAGTTCGCGGAGGCGGTGGCCGGCCAACTCGCGGCGTTGACGCTGCAAGCGCTCCGCCAAGCGGTGGGTGTCCCGCCGGTCGGGTTCGCTTCGGAGAACCCCAGACGGTCGAGCGCGGGAACCTTCCGCGTGAGCTGTCCTGCCGGGGGATACATGGAGATGACGCAATTGCCGACGAGCCTGCCTTTTATCGGCGAGGTCGGGCTCAGTGAAGTGAAAGAAGTCTACAAGGGCTGTAGCTATAACGAAGGCGGGACCACGTACACGACGAACGGCAACGTGAGTGTCAACGGAAAGTACTTCATCGCCGAGAACGTCGACCAACAGCTCGAAGTCTCGGGAAATCTGGCGACTTCCCCGGGGGAGGACTGCCCCGTGGCCGGAAGGGTCACCGCCGACAGCGCCTATGCCGGCACCATCTGTGCCTGGCCGATCTCGACCTTGTCACTAGGGCCGACGGCGCCTACGTGGCCGGACGAGCTCCTCAGCGGTCGTTGGGCAGGGCGCGCGAACTTTACAAACTCGGATTTCGGCTGCCGCGGTACCGCGGATGTGACCTTCGATCTCATCGGCTGGAGAGAAGACTTCGTCGGGGACTTCACCTACACGATTAGGACCTCGAAAGGGGGCGCCGGCTGTAGCTTGAGCTGCAGCAGCGGGGGTCCCGTGGGATGTTCTTCCGGCGGCTCCTTGTTCGGCACGGCACAAAACGGCTCGATCGAGATGTCCGGGAAAGGACTCTCGATCAAAGGCCTGTACCATCCCAGCGGCGAGTGGATGGGAGGTACTTATAGCGGTACCGCTGACGGATTCTCGGTCTCGGGCGACTGGCAAGCGGTTAAATAGCGCGGGTCTACGCGGATTCGTGTGGGTTGAAAACTGCATTTCTGGGTAATGGCGGAAGGAAAGCCGCCACGATCTTCAGCTTGAGATATTCCTCGTCGCGATAGCCGTAGGCGCGTCGTTGCAGAACACGGATTTTGTTGTTGACCCCTTCAACTAGGCCGAGACTGACTTTGTTCTCCGGATGACAGTAGGAGGCGATACCATCCCAATGGGACTCAATCATACCGGCGAACTTCTGGTACAGATGCAGGCGTTGCCATTTGAGGCTGTCTTTCCAACGAGTGAAAAAGGCGCGAGCGCCGCGTTCGGTGCGGTAATCCCAGAGTTGCCCGAAGGCCTCCTTCAAAATAAAGGCGGTGTTCAGGCGCCGGTTGGCCTGGAGCAACTTTTTGAGTGCGCGGCGACCGTCTAGGCTCAGGTTCTCCCGCCGGGAAAGCAAAGTGGGGTCTACGCGGATTCGTGTGGGTTGAAGACGGCATTTCTGGGTAATGGCGGAAGGAATGCCGCCACGATCTTCAGCTTGAGATATTCCTCGTCGCGATAGCCGTAGGCGCGTCGTTGCAGCACACGGATTTTGTTGTTGACCCCTTCAACTAGGAGGCGCAGACGTTCCATCTCGGCCACCGCCTTGTCCGGCACAGCTTGCCCACATGCGTCGCAAAACGCTAGGTGTAGCGGGAGTTGTTCGCCAGCCTGCCAACGACAGGTCGCGGACCAGGCACACTTGCTTGTCATAGCGCCCCCGGCACCGTTGCCCACAGTAAGAGCACACAGCTGTTTTTTTCGCCTCTTGAGCTGGATGACGCGGGCGTATCGGTCACCGAATAGACCCTTCAATCCGGCACACCACGAAACCTGGCAGCGCAAACAGCGAGCGGATCGACTGGGAATTTTTCACTCGGTTAGCCTATCCTAAAAATGGACCACTTTTCAGAACCTGATGAAGTACTCGATACCTTTTTCACACAATGAGTTACACTGTTTTTCCGTCAGGACTTACCCACACGAATCCGCGTAGACCCTGTATTCTTTCACCTTGGTAGTCCTCCTTGTTTGGAAGTTCGCGCTTTCCAAGGAGGACTTTCTTTCCTACTTCCTTACACTGTCAAACCTCTGGGAGTCACCCCGGCAGAGCCGGGGGTTTACCTCAATGAATTACAGGGCAAGCTCGGCAAGGTGTGCCGGGGGTTCATGGCGTCGCTCCCAAGTTGAACCCCCCGGCACATTTCACTAAAAAGGCCAAAAACGGCGCGGGTGCCGGCGCACCGCTTTCGACCCTTTCCGTGACCCGTGACTCGTCATAATCGAGTGAACCGCTATCCCCCCAGCTCTGATCTGTTCCACTCTGAATCGAATCGTTCCAGAGCGGAACAGCTTTCACTAGATCGGAAGAGTTCCGAGCTGCTATTCGGTTGTGATTGCAACCCGTGTGCCAGAATTCTCTTACACTAAATTAGTTTGCCAAGCCTTCCGATTCGTACTAGCATCGGTGCAAAGGAGAAGGACGTGCCGTTCAAGTCAACCGGAATCCTCGTCACCTACGTCGCTCTTCTCGTGGCATGCACCCCGAGCAACAACGTGAGCGCTCCAGACGCCGATTACTTCGTCAATGAGGGTGACCTGTTCGGCTTGCGGGTCGGAGACACGGTGGGTGTCGTCACCGAGACCGCGGTCCCGCTATTGCGTTTCAACCTCGTCACCAGTGACTCCCGCTGCCCCGCGGATGTCGAGTGCGTCGCGGCAGGCTTCGCCACTGTCGTCGTCACAGTGCAGACTGCGCTCGACGTTCATGAGAGGGAGCTCCAGATGCCCCCCGAAGGTGAGGTGACGATCGAAGTCGAGGAGATGACGTTTACCTTTACCGAGCTCCGCCCACCCGCGGCTGACGGGATCGTGATCGAGCAACTTCAGTACGACTTGAGCGGGAGCGGTGAACAAACCCGCGACCTCGGTGTGCCCTAGGGAAGCCTCGAGGCTTTCGCTACAGAGAGCTCGTACCGAGAAGCTCGGCCCCGCGCGAGCTCGTGAGCTCCATCGGATCCCGACCGTCTTTGGACAGAACGAGGGTCCTGAGAAACGCCTGAGGCGGCAGATCGAGACCCAGGATCGTCTTCACGAGCTCGGCTGGGCGGAGGGATGCCGTGCCGCTCGAATCCGTCACGCGCAGCGTGAGCGTGGAGGGAGAGTCAAGCTCGGCGGTCAGGACGATGGGTTTTGCGTCCAAGGTTCGACTCTTGTGCTTGCGCGTTACGGTGACGAGGCACTCGTCCGAAGCCTCGAACCTCTTGAGCCGCGCGCGGTAGGCGCCACCTCGGTCTTCCGGCAGCGAGACCTGGTACTCGATCGCATCGATGCGCTTCGTAAGACCTGGCTCGGACTCCGGCAGGCAGCGGACCTCGACGAAGTCGAGCCCTTCCTCACTCGCCCGCGAAAGCGCATCGAGTAATCGAACCTCCTCGACGTCTTGCGTCAAGTAGAAGTCGACGAGCTCCGCGAGAGAATGCATGCCGAGCGCCAAAGCGGGGCCGAAGGTAAGCTGCGGTCTCGGGGAAAAGCCCTCCGTGTAGTACAGCGCGAGTCCCGCCCGCCGAAACACTCGAGGAAGAATACGAATCATGTCCAGGTGGCCGCGAAGACTCATGGAGCCCGTCTTGCTGTAGCGAAGCCGGTACCGATGCGGCCTTCCCTGCTCGAAGTCGTGCGGCGCCAGACCCCGCTCGACGCGCTCACGAGCGTTCAGGTTGGGGTTTGGTCCGATTTGCGGTTTCGGTGGCTCCTTGGCGCCCATCTTGTCCAGAAAGAAGATCCGCTCGTCGCGCATCTCGGTCATGTCGCAAGCCACGCCGCAGTGATAGCACACGAGCTTCCGCTCGTCGGCATGCGCGTCTTCGAGGTTCGTGTGATGGACTTTGGCTTCGACGGGTTTGCCGCAAGGCGGCGAGAAACGTCCCTTCAGCGCGCGCCGGTACTCCCTGGCAAGAAAGCCGTCTGCAAGTCCCACGTCGATGTGATCCCAGGGCAGCCGACCGTCGATCGGAATGGTCCCGAGGAAAGTGTCACGAGAAACGCCGAGTTCCCGCTCCCAAGACTCCAGTGTCTCGAGCCAGACATCCCAACGAAGATGCTCGTCCCATGCATCGAAGCGAGCACCCTCTCGCCAGGCTCGCTCGATCCACACGCCGGTCCGCACGTCACCACGTGCAATCAGACCTTCCAGGTGGCTGACCCTCTGATCGTGCGTCCGCAGCTTGAATCCACAGCGCTTCGCCTCGGCACGCAGGATGAATTGCTTGCGCTCGGTCTCCTCCATGGAATCCTGTGCACACCACTGAAAGGGCGTGTGCGGCTTGGGAATGTGACTAGAGACCGAAACCGTAACATTGACTTTCTTCTTGTGGTACTCGCGCCCGATCTCCCGCGCCTCGCTCCCCATCTTCGCGATGCCCATGACGTCGGCGTCTTCTTCCGTAGGCAGGCCGATCATGAAGTAGAGCTTGATCTTGCTCCAGCCGCGCGAGAACACCCGGTGGCAAGTCGTAAAAATGTCGTCTTCGGTGATGTTCTTGTTGACGACGTCGCGCATCCTCTGAGTGCCGGCTTCCGGAGCGAAAGTGAGCCCCGTCGCCTTGACGCTCGCGATATCGTCCAGCAGGTCCTCGTCCAATCCATAGGCCCTCAGACTCGAGATCCCGAGTGCGACCTTCTTGGGACGCAAGCGCTTCATCACCTGCTTCACCAGGGGCGAGATACAGGAATAATCGGCAGTCGAAAGCGAGGTAAGCGCGCCTTCATCGTAGCCGCCCTTCTCCAGAGCCGAGACAAGTGTGTCGACGACCTGCTCGGGATCACGCTCGCGAACCGGCCGGTAAATCATCCCCGCCTGACAAAAACGACATCCTTCGGTGCAGCCGCGGGCGATCTCGATGGCCATTCGGTCGAAGATCGCCTCCGCCACGGGAACGGGCGAGTCGTCGGGATAAGGATAGCGATTGATGTCGTCGAGGTAGGCGCGCTCGACGCGCTCCGGCACGCCCTCGTAACGCGGCTTCGCAACGTGAACCAACCCCGAGCGGGGGCACAGGTCCCGTTCGTAGAGCTCGGGACAATAGACTCCGCCCTCTTTGGCGAGCTCGACGAGGATTTGCGTGCGATCGATCTGCCCCTCGCGCTTGAGGGCCGTGTAGTGACGCATGAGTCTCGGAAGGCGCTCCTCCCCGTCCCCGACGAGAAACACGTCAATGAAGTTCGCCATGGGCTCCGGCTGCGTCGCGACCGGCCCACCAGCGACCACGAGGGGGTCGTCGAGAGAGCGCTCCCGATTGTGGAGTGGGACTCCCCCAAGCTCCAGCATGGTCAGAACATTCGTAAACGTGAGCTCGTACTGCAGGGAGAAGCCGACGATGTCGAAGTCCGCAAGGGGGCGGTGGGTCTCGAGGCTCACGAGCGGCAGCGTCTCTTCTCGCAGCTTCTTCTCCATGTCGAACCACGGACAAAAAGCTCTCTCGAGGCAGAGACCCGGTTCTTTATTAATGATGGAGTAGAGGATCTTGGTGCCCTGATGGCTCATCCCGATGTCATAGACCTCGGGAAAGGCGAGGACCATGGTGGCCGCAAGCTCGTTCCAGTCCTTGGAGACAGAGAAGTGCTCTCCACCCATGTAGCGGGCAGGTTTCGACACTTCGTGGATGAAGTTTGCGTAAGGGTGATTTTTCAAGTTCATGACCTTTGCGAATCGCTCATCTGCGTAATGTAGCACGATGCTAGTACGTCTTCTTATCGGGAAGCCGGCGCCAGAAATCGAGAAGCTCCTGGCACTCTGTCTTCATGAATCGAGGGACGATCTCGATTCGGCCGCCCCCGAGACTCTTGAGGCGCCGATTGGAAATGACGAGCTCGTTGAATCCGAGTCGCCGGACGTCGCGAACACTCGTCCCGAAATAGACCTGCCGGATCTGGGCCCAGTTGATCGCCGCGAAACACATGACGCAAGGCTCGGTCGTCGAATAGATATCGCAGCGCGCGAAGTGGGGATTGCCAATCTTCCGAGAGGCACGCTGGATCGCGCAGACCTCCGCGTGGCGAGTCGGGTCCGACGTTTTCAGAACTTCGTTGTGTCCCTTCGCGATCACCTTGCCGCCGCGAACGATGCAGGCGCCAAAAGGACCGCCGTCGCCCCTCTCGAGTCCCAGGTAGGCCTCCTTCAGGGCTACCTCCATAAATTTTGGGTTCGGCAAAACGATCTCTCGCCTCTCAGTCGACGGTAAAACGGCCCGCAATCGCCTGGAAGCGTGGTTCGTCGCCGAGCGATGCGAAATCCGGGTCGACGGAGAGCCATAGCAAGGAAAGCGAGCGCTCCTCGTAGGCACGCTCGATATCGCCGAGCGCAAGCTCGGTTTCACCGAGAGAGGCACGAGCCCTGGCCCTCAACATCGGCGGCACGTAGCTATCACGGCCGAGGGCATCGATCTGTTGCAGGAGCGCACGGGCGTCGTCCACGCGGTTCTCCAGCGCTCGCAGAACCGCACGGTGCGAGACTACGAGCGCGCCCTCCCCCGCGAGTCGTTCAAAGGTGTCCAGCGTTTCGCTGGCTTCGCCGAACCTGCCGAGGCGCGCCTGGCTACGTGAGAGCAGCAGCCAGCTCAGAGGGTAGTCCGGCGCCCATTCCAGCAGCGACCGGCATTCTTCCGCGGCTTGGACGTAGGCTCCCGAGTGAAAGTCCATCGAGGCACGCAAGTGATGCGCGAGGGGATGATTCGGCGAGTGCCTCACGGCCTCGTCGATGTCTTCGCGCGCCGCAGCGAGTCGTCCGCGAGACGCATGCGCCAAAGCTCGCATCAAGAGGAGCTCGACGCTCTCGGGACTACGCCGGAGCCCAAGGTCGAGAATCGACTCCGCTTCACCGACGTTCCACTCGTATAGGAGCTCGTAGGCTGCGGCCGCCGCGAAGGCCTCGGGATGATCCGAGTCGAGAGCCACGGCGTGCTCCGCCGCTTCACGTGCCGCCCCGCGCGTCTGCCCCGGCGAACTCAGACCCCACAATGAGCTCAAAGCATAGGCCTGAACGAGGCCTGCGTAAGCGGGAGCGTAGTCAGGATCCTTGTCGAGCGCGCCCTCGAAGAGCGTAATGCTGCGCTCGAGGGCGGCGGGTGTATTGCGCTCGCGCTCGAAGCGACCCCTCAGGTAGTCCTCGTAAGCTCCACCCGCGGGAACGGAGTCCGCCGGTCGAGAAGCCGCTTCGACCAGGCTGCCCCGCACGGCATGGGCGACGCTTCCGGCAATTTCGTCATGGACCGCGAAGGCCTCGACGTCGGCGCGATCGTAGTTCTCGGACCAAATCTGCTTTCCGTCATCGACGCGGATGAGCTGAACGGAAACCCGCAACCGGTCGTCGAATCGCCGCACGCTTCCCTGGAGCACGGCGTCGACAGAGAGCTCGCTTCCGATGGTCTTCAAATCCTCACTCGATTCTTTGAACCGAAAAGTGGAGGTTCGCGGAGCGACCTCGACCCCCCCGAGACTCGCGAGCGTGGTCGTGATCTCGTCCGCGAGGCCATCCCCATAGAACTGATGATCGCCATCGGGGCTCATGTCCGAGAAGGGTAGAACGGCAACCGATCGGACCTCCACATCGCTCGCAGAATCAGAGCTGCGCAACCACCAGAGCCCGACGAGTGCAAGCAGCAACGTGGCTGCGCCTAGGGCCCACACAAGCCACGAAGTCGCCGACCTCGACTTCGGACCCGACGGGCCCGTTTGCGCGGCCCTCTTCTCGTCGGCGCCGGATCGACGCTCCCGGAATCGAGGGACGTAGCTTCCCTTGGGTAGCTCGATCGCCACTGGAGCCTCCAAACCCTCGTCCTGGTAATACTCGGCAAGTTTTCCTCGGAGTCGCGTCGCCTGCACCCGGACAATGGGATCGATGCGGGGGTCGTAGTCGACGCCACGGCCAAACACTTCGGAGCCCAAGATAAATTCCTTGAGCTCATCGCCGCGTCCCTCGAGCTCGGCTTCGACGACGTGGCGGATAAACCTTTTCAAGCTCTCCGATTGCGAGAGAGTCCGACTCGCAAGCAGGGCCTCGAGCTCGTCACGTACGGCTCGTTGCGATGTGGGGGCCGCCGCCTCGCCGCCCGTCACTTTTTCAGAAGGTTCGTCCATAATCGACTCGGTCCGGAATGCTCGTTTCGACAACACTTTACCGGCGTCCGTAACGGTTACGCAACGGCAAGTTACTCCCAAAGCGGCGCGGACCGCGCGAAGATACACTTGGCCCGCGGATCGTAACGGCATCTGGGACGCGGCAACTGGGAAGAGCGGCCGCGGGCCAACTTTTCGTCTCCACGCGCTTTCGACGGTTGAAGCGCCTAGTCTCGCTGATGCGCTCAAATAAAGATCTAGAGGGCTCGAGCCCGTGGCAGAGCATTGTAGTCGATATCGTCGAGACCATCCGTGCGATCGTCGCCACGTTCGATTCGGACGGGCGACTTCTTTTCCTCAACGAAGCCGGCCGGCGCCTTCTCGGAGCGTATCAGGCGCCAATCGTGAGAGATTGGCTCCTTTCCGACCTCTACGGCGAGCCGGAGAGTGAGCGCATCCACAGAGAGGCGCTCCCGACAGCGCTCCGTGAAGGAGTTTGGAACGGCGAAACGATGCTTCGCACAGCGAGTGGCCGGCTCTTGGCTTCGCGCCAGCATCTGATCGCACACAGGGACCACCCTGCCGATGGGGTAGGGCGCGTCGATCGACGCCTCCCCCGTTTCACCGTCGTCGCCGAGCTCATCCAAGACGAACCTGCACTGACGTCGGACATCGTCCGTCGCAATCGCCGCGAGGCGCTGGCGGCGAGCTCGTTTGGACTGCTGCACGGCATCGACAACCTTCTCGCGCCGATCCTTACGTATACCGAGCTCGCCGAAGGACGGCTCCAGACACAGAGCTCCGCTGCTCGTTACATAAAGCGGGTTAACGCGGATTCGTGTGGGTAAGTTCTGACGGAAAAACAGTGTAACTCATTGTGTGGAAAAGGTATCGAGTACTTCATCAGGTGCTGAGAAGTGGTCCATTTTTAGGATAGGCTAACCGAGTGAAAAATTCCCAGTCGATCCGCTCGCTGTTTGCGCTGCCAGGTTTCGTGGTGTGCCGGATTGAAGGGTCTATTCGGTGACCGATACGCCCGCGTCATCCAGCTCAAGGGGCGAAAAAAACAGCTGTGTGCTCTTACTGTGGGCAACGGTGCCGGGGGCGCTATGACAAGCAAGTGTGCCGGGTCCGCGACCTGTCGTTGGCAGGCTGGCGGATCTATCTGGAATACGAGCGTTGGCGCGTCAACTGTTCTGGGTGCGGCGGTGTGCATGCAGAACACCTAAGACTGGCTGGCGAACAACTCGCGCTACACCCAGCGTTTTGCGACGCATGTGGGCAAGCTGTGCAGGGATATGCCGAACAAGGCGGTGGCCGAGATGGAACGTCTGCACCACGGTACGGTGAAGGCTCTGGATACGCTCTACATGCAAGAGCAGGTCGACCGGGCGGGGCTACCGGCGCCTCGGGCCATCGGTGTCGATGAGATCTCCATCCGCAAGGGACATAACTATCGCGTCATTGTCAGCGACCTGGAGCGGGCGCGTCCCATCTGGGTGGGCGGTGAGGGTCGCAAAGAAACCGACATCGATTTGTTCTTCAAGGCGCTGGGCGGAAAGAAAAGCGCCCGTATCAAGCTGGCCGCCATGGATATGTGGAAGCCCTTCCGGAACTCGGTGATTCACAACGCGCCTAATGCGCGGATCATCTTCGACAAGTTTCATATCATGCGTCATCTGTCAAAGGCCCTCGATGAGGTCCGGCGCGGTGAGTACAAACGCCTCAGCGGCAAGGACCGGTCGTGCATCAAGGGGCAGCGTTACACTTTGCTTTCCCGGCGGGAGAACCTGAGCCTAGACGGTCGCCGCGCACTCAAAAAGTTGCTCCAGGCCAACCGGCGCCTGAACACCGCCTTTATTTTGAAGGAGGCCTTCGGGCAACTCTGGGATTACCGCACCGAACGCGGCGCTCGCGCCTTTTTCACTCGTTGGAAAGACAGCCTCAAATGGCAACGCCTGCATCCGTACCAGAAGTTCGCCGGTATGATTGAGTCCCATTGGGATGGTATCGCCTCCTACTGTCATCCGGAGAACAAAGTCAGTCTCGGCCTAGTTGAAGGGGTCAACAACAAAATCCGTGTTCTGCAACGACGCGCCTACGGCTATCGCGACGAGGAATATCTCAAGCTGAAGATCGTGGCGGCTTTCCTTCCGCCATTACCCAGAAATGCAGTTTTCAACCCACACGAATCCGCGTAGACCCCATAAAGCAAGCCCGTCGCGCAGCCGAGCGTGCTCACGCGATCTCCCAAAGAGTCAACTCTCGTCTGGCTCCAATCGAGCAGAGGCGGGAAACCGTTCGCGTGACGGCGATCGTCGAAGAGATCGCGACCTGGCTTCGAGTGGAGCATGCCGAGCTCGAAGTCGATCAGGACTTGGACCCCGCGAGCACCGACGTTACAGGGAACGAGATATCTCTCCACCAGGCAATCTTGAATCTCGGCAGTAACGCCGTCGAGGCGTGCCGTTCTGGGGGAAGATTGGTCTCGATGGCGCTCGAGTCCTCGGCGAGCGCTTGCGGGCGAAGACTTCGACTGACGGTACGGGACGAGGGCGAGGGCATTTCTCCGGAAGACATGCCTCACATTTTCGAGCCGTTCTTCTCGACCAAACCGAATCGAAGTGGACTCGGGCTCTCGGTTTCCAGAAAGATCTTCGAGGCGCACGGAGGCACGATCGATATCGAAAGCGCGCTCGGCCGCGGCACGATCGTCACCGTCGAGATTCCCAGCGTGACCCATTAGCTCGAGCTGCGCAGGGCGTTGGGATGGGATCTGGCACCTCGGAGGTTACAATGGTCGAAGCCAAACCCGGAGGGCGATCAATGCGGAGTTTCGTGGTTTCGGTCTTGCTCGTCGTGTTGTGCCCGGTTACGTCCGCCGTCGCGGAGAACTGGCCGACGTGGCGCGGTCCTCACGGCAACGGCGTGAGCTCCGAGAGCGATCTTCCCCTCTCGTGGAGCGAAGACGAGAACGTCGCTTGGAAGGCACGTCTCGGTGGGCTCGGCCTATCGACTCCCATCGTCTTCGGCGACCGCATCTTCGTGACCTCGCAAGCGGGAAGGGGCAGAGTCCGTGAGGGCAACCACCCGACGCTGGGCCGTGCAGCCGATGCCCCGGAGGAGCTCTCGATCGACGGATCGGCCGAGGATGTCGTTTTTTTGGTCGAGGCCTATCATCGTGCCGACGGACGGCGCCTGTGGCAGCATCGGATTCCGGCCGAGTCCGCGAGCGGAGAGCTGCCATCCGTCCATCGCAAGATCAATCTCGCCAACCCGAGCCCGGTCACGGATGGCGAGCGTGTCTACGCCTGGTTCGGGACCGGACAGATCGCCGCGCTCGGTCTCGATGGAAAGCTCGTCTGGCATAAAAACCTGGGACGAGACTACGGCCCCTACCAGATCACCTGGGGGCACTCCAGCTCCCCGACCATCTACAAGGACTCGTTGATTCTTCTTTGCGACCACGAGCCCGCGTCCTACCTTCTCGCGCTGGACAAGCGTACCGGCGAGGAGCAGTGGAAGGCGGACCGCGGCCAGGGACTGCACTCCTACAGCACTCCCACCGTCGTCGCGGGACCCGAGGGAGATGAGCTTGTCGTGAACTCGAGCGAGCGCCTCGAAGGCTACGACCCAAACACGGGCGAGCGACTGTGGTACCTCGTGGAGCCGAATCGGTTCCCGATCACGGTACCGTCTTTTTCCGACGGCGTCATCTATACGAGCCGCGGTTATCGAAGCGGACCCTACATGGCGATACGTCCGGGCGGACGCGGTGACATCGCGGGAACCGAGCACCTCCTATGGCGCGTGCCTACCGGCGCGCCCTATGTTTCCTCAGTCGTCCACTACGACGGTGTCGTCTACCTCGCGAGCGACGCCGGAGTCCTTCAGGCCGCCGATGCCGAGACGGGAGCGCGGCTGTTTCAGGGACGCACCGGCGGCGTGTTTACGGTGGCTCCCATCGCCGGAGACGGGAAGGTCTATTTCCTGAGCGAGACCGGCGAGATGATCGTTCTCCGGGCGTCGAGAGAGCTGGATATTCTAGCTCGCAATACGATACCCGCGCGGTTTCTGGCGTCGCCCGTCTCCTCGAACGGGCAGATCTTCCTCAGAAGCGACGACCAACTGATCTGCGTCGGGAGCGAATAATCCTCTCCCCAGGGGTGCCGCGCGCAGCGCGGTGGGTGAGGGGTCATCGTCTCGCAAGAGCCCCTCTGGGGAGAGGGCCTGGGTATCTAGTGTCTAGTCCCGGAGCGTGCCCTTCCCTTCGACAACCCACTTATAGGTGGTGAGCTCTTCGAGGCCCATCGGACCGCGCGCGTGGAGCTTGTCCGTCGAGATGCCCACTTCGGCACCGAGTCCGAAGACCCCGCCATCGGCGAGACGCGTGGAGGCGTTCCATAGCACGGTGGCGGAGTCGACCTCGTCGAGGAAACGACGCGCCGCGGCGGCGTCGGCGGTCACGATGGCGTCGGTATGGTGCGAACCATAGCGCTCGACGTGCTCGATGGCTTCGTCGAGGCTCTCGACGATCTTCACGCCCAGAATCCTGTCGAGGTACTCTTCGTACCAGTCCGTGTCCGTGGCAGGCGTCATCTCGAGCAAGGCGCGGGCACGCTCGTCACCTCGGAGCGCCACGCCGAGCTCGGCGAGACGGGGGACGAATCGCCCCGCGACCGCCGCGTGGACGACGACCTTCTCGGCGGCGTTGCAAGTCGCGGGACGCTGACACTTGGCGTTCTCGAGTATCCTGAATGCCATGTCGAGATCCGCGGTGGCATCCACATAGACGTGGCAGTTCCCGCGATAGTGTTTGAGCACGGGGATCTTGGACTGTTCGGTGACCGCTCGGATAAGACCTTCACCGCCTCGGGGAATGACGAGATCGATGACGTCATCCATCTCGAGGAGGGCAGAGATGTCCTCGTGCCCGCCGCCGACGAGTTGGATCGTGCCGGGCGGATAGGCCCCTTCCATGGCACGCATCATGGCTTCGTTCGTTCGGAGCGCCTCGGAGCCGCCCTTCAGGAGTGCGGCGTTCCCCGACTTGAGACAGAGCCCGCCGGCCTCGGGTGTCACGTTGGGGCGGGATTCGAAGATCATGAGAATGACGCCGATGGCGACGCGCACCCGGGACAGCGCGAAGTCCCCTTGCGCAGCTCGCTCCTCGACGCGCCCGACCGGGTCGGGAAGCTCCGCGACCGACCGAAGGCTCTTCGCGATCGCCTCGACGTCGACGCGAAGCCGGTCCTTCTTGGCTGGTTCTAGGTTGGCGTCGCGGTCTCGCTCGTTGGCGGCTTCGATGTCTTCGCGATGAGAGCGGAGACGTTCCGCCATTTCGCGTAGCATCTCATCCTTCTCTGCCCGCGTCCGCTTTCGCAGCTCACGCGCGGCGCGCCGGGCCCTTTCTGCCAACTCTCTCATCGCAGGAGCACCAGGTTATCCCGGTGAATGACTTCGTCGAACTCCTTTTTGCCGAGAACGGCGGCGATCTCCCCCGTTCTCTTGCCGAGGATGCTCCGCACCTCGCTCGCGCGATAGTTGACGAGCCCTTTCGCGACGGGGCCGCTCGGCCCGACCACGAGCACCGCGTCCCCGTTCTCGAAGGTTCCCTCGCAGGCGGTGATCCCCACTGGAAGAAGGCTTCGGCCCTGATCTCGAATCGCGCGCTCGCCGCCCGCGTCGATAGAAAGCTTTCCCGCCTCGACGAGCCCGTGGACCCAGCGCTCACGAGAATCCAGGTCTCCACGCGCTCGGAAGAGCGTCCCGACGGCGTCTCCTCGGAGGATATCCACGACACCGTGCCGCTTGCCGTTCGCGATCACGACATGGCCGCCGTGGCGAGTAATGCGAGCCGCTGCATCGAGCTTGGTGATCATGCCCCCGCGTCCTGCTCCCGAGCCGGGCCCGGCGGCGGCCTCGATCGCATCGGTGATGGAATCGACCTCATCGATGAGCTCTCCGTCCAGGAAAAATCCATCCACGTCAGACAACAGGATGGTGAGGTCGGCATCGAGGAGGCCCGCGACGAGCGCGGCCAGCATGTCGTTGTCGCCGAATCGGATCTCCTCGGTCGCGACGGTATCGTTCTCGTTGATGACCGGCAGGATGGCTTTATCGTGGAGCGCCGCGAGAGTGTTTCGCATGTTGAGGTAGCGATGACGGTTTTTGAAGTCTTCGTGGGTGAGGAGAAGCTGAGCTACCGCGTAGCCCTCCTGAACGAGCAGGGTGTTGTAGGTATTCATGAGGACTGACTGTCCCACGGCCGCTGTCGCTTGGAGCTCGGGAATCGTGGTCGGCCGTTTCTCGAAGCCGAGACGTACCGCACCCGCGCCGACCGCACCCGAGGACACGACAACCACCCTTACGCCCTTCCGGTGGAGGGCCGCGAGGTCACGAAGCTGCCTCGCGATCACGGGTAAGTCGAGCATGCCACGCTCGTCGAGAAGCGACGATGTCCCGATCTTCACGACGAGGCTTCGGGCATCGGCAAGTTGAGCTCGCATAGAAACCATCATAGTGCGACCTCACGATCCGGTCGACTGCCGACCACCACCCTCGCTAATGCCAGTACCCTGCGGCTAGAGCGTATTCTCTTGCCCGAGCCACCGCCGCGCGGCCTCGGCCCGCCGGACCTTGCCGCTCGAAGTCCGCGGTAGCTCGCCCGCTCGAAGCAGGAGGACTTTCTCGGGAACGAGACCTGTCTCCAAGGCGACGCGAGAGCGAACGACATCGGCGATGGACAACCGCTCCGATTCACTCGCCGGAGCCCGAAGCTCAACAAGCATCGCGAGGCGCTCACCCTCGTCGTTAACGAGCGTCACGGCCGCGACGCACCCCGGCCGAACGCCCTCCACACCGTCGAGCGCCCGCTCGAAGACCTCCGGAGCGTGGTTTCTTCCGTTCACGACGATGGTGTCCTTGTATCGCCCGCAGAGGTACAGCTCGCCCTTCAGGACAAAGCCACGATCACCTGTATCGAGCCATCCGTCCACGAGCACGCTCCGAGTCGCTTCCGGCTGATCGAGATAGCCGCTCATGATGGACGGTCCACGAACGAGAACGTGCCCGACCCGACCTTCGTCCAGCGGAACGTGCTGATCGTCGATAATTTGGATCGTGAAATCCCGAAGGGGGGCGCCGCAGCTCACAACCTCGTGCCCGCCCGGCGACGACACCGCCATCCCACGCTCGAAGAGAGCTTCTCGATCAAACGAGCCCACGGAGAAGGGGCGACGCGGATCTGAGAAGGTCACCGCGAGCGAGGCCTCTGCGAGGCCGTAGACGGGCGTCAGAGCCTCTTTACGCAGACCGAATGCGCGAAAGCGTTCGTAGAAACGTCGCAGGGTCGCGGAGGTCACGAGCTCGGCTCCATCGAGCGCGAGCCGCCAGCTCGAAAGATCAAGGCCTTCGAGATCCTCGTCGCGGACGTTCGAGAGAACGTGCTCGTAACCGAAATTGGGCGACGCGCTGACCGTCGCGCGATAGTCGGAGATCGCGCGAAGCCATAGCTCGGGCCTAGCAACGAAGGTATCCGGCGTCATGAGCACGAGTGGACCGGGACGGACAAGGGCGGCGAGCATCACACCGACCAGCCCCATGTCGTGATACAGAGGAAGCCAGGACACACCAGCGTGGCGGACACCGGTGTGCTCGGGATAGGCCTCGAGAAAAACGCCCAGGATCCGTCGCACGTTCGCGAGAACCTGGCGGTGAGTGAGCGCGACGGGTTTAGGAGAGCAGGTCGTACCCGAAGAAAATTGAACCAGCGCGAGGGCATCTTCGTCTACTTCGATCGTTTCCGGCGATCCTGCCGGAAGATCGTCGATTCGATGGCAGCGGTGCTGTGGAGCGGCCCGCTCCAACGCCCGCCCGTATCGCGAAGCACGGCCTGCGAGCACCAGTCGGACGTCTGCCGCGCGGAGGCAATGAGATGTCGTGACTTCCCAGTCACCCTTCGCGCCGAAGCGTGGGGGCGGCGGAAGCGGCGCCGGTACCGCACCCGCGTAGGACGTACCCAAAAAGGCATCATAGAAATCGATGCCCGTCGAAGCGACAATGGCAACGCGCTCCGAGGGCCCCACACCCAGTTCGCGAAGACTCGCCGCGACTCTTCGCCCACGCTTAGCCAAGTCGCGATAGGAAAAGAACGTCGCGCACCCGCGGTCGAGGAAATGCACTCCCTCGTCCGTTCGCGCCGCGCGATCCAGACACCCAGGAAGTGTTTTCGGCTCGCTCACTCTTCGCCGAGCCTTCTCGAAACGACATCCACCACGTCGCCGATGGTCTCGATCTTCGTCTCGTCGCCCTCGTCGAAGCAGAACTGAAAACGATTCTCGAGCTCGACGACGAGCGTGAGCTGTTTGATGGAGTCGAGACGCAGATCGTCGAAGAGGTGGGTCGATTCGGTCACGTCCCGAATCGACAGGTGCTCTTCGAGGACGCCCGTGACGCCCTCCAGAATGCGACTACGGTCCATGGCCCGCAGAAGGTACGAAGCGGCGACGGTCTCCCAGACGCGTCCAATACTGAGCATGCTCGGCGAGCGCCTGCTCCTCGCAGCGGATCCGCTCTCGAAGCAGGTAGGCGTTCAGCAGGCTGAAGCCAATAGCCGTCAAGAAAGCAGAATGGATGAGTGGTACGGCGAATCCCTCGAGGATCACCGCGAGGTAGTTGGGGTGGCGCAGGAAACGATAGGGACCATCGACGACCGCAGGAAGGTCTGGAACAACGATGACCCGTACGTTCCAGCGTTTGCCGAGCGTTGCGATGGCCCAGTAGCGAAGAGCCTGCGCGAGGATCGCTACGGAGAACATCGGTATCGCGAGACCTCTCACGAAAGGCCTTTCGAGAGCGAAGACCTCGAGCGCACAGGAAAACAGGAACACCGTATGCAAGAGCTTCATGGCGCCGAAGTGCCGCTGACCATACTCGACGCCGCCGCGCTCGAATGCCCAGCGCGCGTGACGACGACTCAAGAAGAGCTCGAAGACTCTTTCGGCGGCGAGTAACAGGAGAACAGCCAGGTAGGGGGCTACCACGAAAGAAGCACCAACTCGGAGCAGAAGCCCGGCCCCATCGCCATGAGAAGCCCGCGGCTTCCAGGCTCGGGAGGGCGACGCTCGATCGTATCCTTGAGGACCATGAGGACCGAGGCCGAGGATACGTTTCCGACCTTGCCGAGGCTCTCCCACGTCAAGGCGAGCGCATCCTCCGAAAGCTCGAGAGCGTTGCGAAACGAGTCCAGGACTTTCGGTCCTCCCGGATGGCAAACGAAGCTTCCGATATCTCCCAGATCGAGATCCTGGTCCGCCAGGAACCGGTCCACGTCAGCTCGGATCTCGCGCTGGACGAGCTCCGGGATCTCCGCGGAGAGCACGACCTTGAAACCTTCAGCCGCGATATCCCACCCCATCACTCGCTCGGTGTCGCGATAGAAAACGGAGCGACTCGCGCAAATCTGTGGACCTCGAGCGGCCCGCTCCTCGCCTAGGACTACGACCGCCGCGCCGGCGTCACCAAACAATCCGGTGGCGATTATATTTTGGACGGAGAGGTCCTGGCGCTGAAGCGTCAGGCTGCAGAGCTCGACCGAGACGAGCACTGCGACCTGGTCGGGATAGGCACGCACGTAGTCGGCCGCGCGTGTAATCCCGACGGCGCCAGCCACGCATCCGAGCCCGAAGATGGGTGTCCGCTTGATATCGCTCCGGAACCCCAGGCGATTCGCGATGCGCGCGTCGATCGAGGGCGTTGCGATCCCCGTCGTCGAGACAAAGAAAACGTGGTTCACGTCCTTGACGTCTAGCCCCGTCACCTGAAGCGCGTCTTCGATAGCGCGTGCCCCGACGTCGACGGCGACACGGATGAAGGCATCGTTCGCGTCCGTGAAGCAGTCGAGCCGCTCGTAGTCCTCGAGCGGCAGGGCGAGGTGCCTGCCGCCCACGAGCACGTTGCGATGAAGCTGCTCGAGCCTCTCCAGATTGAAGTGGCGTTTAGCCCAGTGTTTCTTGAGCGCTTCTGAGAGCGCCTCCTGCGGATAATAGTGCTGCGGGAACGCCTTGCCGACGCCTGCAATTCTCATCGTGGCATTTTACTTTCTCGAGAGTGCCGCCTCGGTGAAATCCTCTTCACTCAAACCCCGATTCACTTCGACGTTCTCGAAGGTCAGAACGGTCCTGCCGTCACCCGAGGCGCGCGTCATTTCGGTCCGATGCGCGAAACGCAGGCCCTTTTCGAGCTCTCTTACATCGGAGAGTACCGCTTCCTTGATCAAATTCCCGTCCCGATCGAAAAATTGGGCTTTCACGGTGACGAAGTCGGACTTGCGAACCCATCCCCGGAGCTTCCCGTATACGATCTCGTGGCGTGGAACGCCCTCCATTACGAAGCAGTCGTCTCCAGCGACCGCGTCTTCGCCCTCGATACGGTGATGCAGATCGTCTAGGTGCGCTCCACCCGCGAGATCCGCGTAGGTGAGGTCCGATCCGAGGAACGGATCGTCCTGGGTCTTCCCGGGGATGCTTCGCACGAGATCGAGGTCGGGAAAGTAGGCCCAATGGCGATTTCTTTTGCCCCGCTCCGCGTGCACGAGGAAAGCCGTCCCCGCCATCGCCATCGGCTCGTCGAGCCGAATCAGAATTCGGTAGTCGACGCCGTCCCGAACGAAGAGGAGGCGGAATTTCCGGGACTTCGTTTTCGTCCCCTCGACAATTTGCATTTGAACGGTCGCACTTAGGTCGCGTATCGCGAGCTCGCCCTCTTTCACCCTCGCGACGATGGCCCCCGCAGAAAGTTGTGCCGTCAGCACTGCGAGCGCAACAGTGCTCATGAGCTCCTCTCTTGCCTGCGGTGCAGTCGCGCGCCCGCGACGAGGAAGAGACTGCCGAAGCCCACGAGGGCGAGAACGGCCGGCATGACGTCCACCAGGCCTCTTCGACGAAGCATCAGATCGTTGAAAGCCTCCATCGCCCAGGCCGTCGGAAACACGTGGGCCAACTTCTGGAGCCAGATCGGCTCGATGGTGATGGGCCACCAGCAGCCCCCGATCGCCGCCATGGCGACGACCGCGATGGTGCCCATCGGGAGGACGGCATCGCGGCTCGGAGCAAGCGCCGAGGCGAGCAACCCGAGCGACGCGGAGGCGAATGTAATCCCGGCGACGACCAGCGCGAGCGCGAGGAGCGAAGGACCCAGCGAGATTCCGAATGCCACTCTCCCGAACAAGAAGAGCAGAGTCATTTGGGCGACGCCGACCACGAACCTCGAGGCAACCTTGCCGACGACAACGCTCCAGGGCGCGAGCGGGCTCGCGGCGAGACGGTACAGCATACCCCACTCGCGCTCATCGAGAAGTCCGAGGCCGATGCCGAAGAGCATGCCCAGCATGAGGAACGTGACGCTAAACCCCGGAACGTTCTGGTCGAAGACGTTGAACTCCGTCGGACCGCCGAACACGCTCGACTCCGTGAGATTTACGGTCCGGTCGAGCAGGCGCCCGGCGAGCTCCACCGAGTCGTCGCCCACAGCTTCGAAGTCCACGTCTCCCGCGTAGGTCAGCACCTGAACGACGGCGATCCTGGCCGCGACGCGGGTGGCTACGAGCCCCCCGCGCGCACGCTCGACAGCGGAGCGAATCTTGAGCACTTCGAGGCGTTTCACCGGATCGACGGACAAAAGGAGCTCGGCAGGTCGTCCAGCCTCGACGGCGTCGCTGAACCCTTCCGGGATGACGAGCAAGGCCCCTGCCCGAGGAGTGTCCGCGACCAGCTCGAGACCCGCATCGCGGTCCACGAGCATCACCTCGAGCTCCGGGGCTTCCATCAGCGCTTGCACGAGCTCACCGGCTACGGCGCCGCGGTCTTCCTTCGCGACCAGAAAAAGATGGCTCGAGCTGCGATAGAGAGTCGAGAGAGAGAAGCCCGCCGTCGAGATGACGATGATGGGGGCGGCGAGTAGCAGCAGCAACGCGGTACGGTCCCGCAACAGGAGTCGTAAGTCCTTCTTAATTAAAGTGATGAGTCCGAGCAACTGGCGCCCCACGGTGACCGCGGAGTATAGCAGAGCCCGGCTTCGATATGTTCATCAAATACTTGACAAAAAAGTCAGGTTTTTGCACAATCAACTCGAGGGAGCTTCGGAGTCATGAAGATCACAGCCCAAGAGGAATACGGTCTCCGATGTCTCCTACAGCTCGCGCGTCATCACTCCGAGCCGCGGCCCGTCACCGTGCGGGAAGTGGCGGCCAACGAGGGGATTTCCATCGCCTACGCGGAAAAGCTCCTCTATCTGTTGTCGAAGGCCGGCCTCGCCGAGTCCGTACGTGGCTTGAAGGGTGGTTTTCGACTCCTTCGCGACCCCGCTCACGTCACGGTCGGAGACGCGGTCCGTGTGCTGGGAAGCTTCCTCACTCATGCAGCGATCTGCCAACGCTACACGGGTGAGGAGAGCCGGTGCGTCCACAACAAAGACTGTGGATTGAGACCGGTCTGGAGCACGGTGAACTATCACGTCCAGAAACTGCTCGACAACATGCCGCTCTCGCTTCTTCTCCAGCCGGAGCGCGATGCGCGTCACTCGATGTTGGAGATGGTGCCGCTCCCGCTCTCCGGCACGAAAGGCGGTGCCCTATGATCACCAAATTCGATCTCGACTACCTCTCCCCATTTGCCTACCAAGTGCAAGAGCGCGTGGCTCCGCTGGGCAGGAGCGAAGTTGCTTCCGACGAGTCGATCGAGGACAACACGGAAGTCTCCCAGAGTGATCTCGGATATTTCATGCGCCTCGCCGGTCAGCACAAGCTCCTCTCGGCGAAGGAGGAGCGCAGCCTCGGTCTTTCGCTCTGGGCCGCCAGGCGTCAGCTGCTTCGCCTCATGCGAGGTGTTACGACTCGAGAGGCTATCGCTCCCCACCGGCGCCCGATCACAGCTTCCACGAGACGCCGACTCACACGGGTCGAGAGGCTCGCGCGTGAGAGCGCCGACTCGAGTCCGGAGCTTGCGAGAGCTTTCGCGGCCATGGACGACGCACGGCGGCGTCTCGTCCAGCACAACTTGCGCCTCGTGGTTTGGGTGGCGAAGAAGTTCCGCGGACGCGGCTTCGATTTCATCGACCTGATCCAGGAGGGCAACCTCGGTTTGATGCGCGCCGCCGATCGCTACGATCCTCTTGTGGGGGCACGCTTCTCGACCTTCGCGACCCATTGGATCCAGCAAGGGATTCGTCGCGCCCTCGCTGAGAAATCTCGAACCATCCGGATCCCCGTGAACCGAATCCCCGAGGTTCGACAAACCATCGCGCTGCGCGGAGAGCTCTCGGAGAGACTTGGGCGTGCGGCGCAGGCGGAAGACATCGCGGCCGCAATGAAGGTTCCCTTGGAGAAGATCCGGGAGTTGTTACCGGCCATCGCACCTCTGGAGCGAATCGATGCCCCCATCGCGTCCACCAACCGAACTCTCGCCGATACGCTCGCCGATCGGGCGACACCGACGCCTTTGGCGGTAGCAATCGAGTCAGAAAGGCGACGGGTCGTGGAAGCCGTGTTGCATGAGCTTCCACGGCGCCAGAGGGTAATCCTCGCGATGCGGCACGGCATAGGCTACCCGAAAGAATGCACGCTCGAAGAGATTGGGGCGGCGCTCGGTTTGTCCAGAGAGCGCATTCGCCAGGTCGAGAAGGTCGCCGCCGCGGCCGTCCGCGAGTGGATGCGAGAGCACCACGAGGATTTGGCCCGGCCTGTCTAAGCGCTGCTCCCTCACCTCTTCCATCAATGCCGCGGGGCCCCACTTTCTTTGCAACGCGCCCGGCCTCCGGTCGGGCTAGCCCTCCGCTCGGCAGGCTCGCTGCGGAAGGCGGCACGGCTTCTCGCTTCGGGACTCGGCTTCGTCTCGCCCTACGCTCGGGCTGAGGGCTCCGGCCCGCTCGCCCGGACGCGTCAGTCGCGAAGTTCTTTGCCCGTCAACCTCAAGAAAACATCGCCCAGATTGGGGCGATGGACCTTCAGGTCACGCACCGCGTTACCCTCCGCGGCCAGGTGGGAGAGAAGCTCGGGCAGCCACTTCTCGGGAGAGGTCGCGACGACATGATAGCGACAGTCCCCTAGCTTATGCGCTTGATGCGCCTCGAGCTCGGACCGGACGCGATCGCCCGGAGCTCTCTCGAGCTCGACCTCGACGGAGGGAGCTTCGTCATAGTCGTGAATGAGCTCGTCGATCGTTCCTTCGGCCACGATCCGGCCCTCGTCCATTACGGCGAGCCGATCGCAGAGACGTTCCGCCTCTTCCAGGTAGTGAGTCGTCAGAAGCATGGCGAGCCCCCGCGCGCAGAGCTCCTTGACGGCATCATAGATACGCTCACGGGACTGAGGGTCCACGCCCACCGTGGGCTCGTCGAGGAGCACCACGTCGGGTTCGTGCACGAGGCCGCAAACGAGATTGAGCCGACGCTTCATGCCGCCGGAAAAATTATCCACACTCTCGGACTGTCTCGAGGCGAGCCCGGCGAGCGTCAGAAGAACTTCGATTCTCTCGTCCAACCTGGTCCGAGACATTCCGTGAACCTCGCCGAAGAACTGAAGGTTCTCCCTCGCCGATAGGGTCGGATAGAGCGCGATACGTTGCGGCACGAGCCCGATGCGAGCGCGGGCCGAAGCGACGTCGGAGCCTCCGACGCTGATAGCACCTCCGGACGGGGGCACCACCCCGGCGATCATTCCAATGGTGGTCGTCTTGCCGGCTCCATTGGGGCCGAGGAGCCCGACGATCTGGCCTCGCGAAATGCCGAACGACACGCCGCGCACCGCTTCTCGATCGCCGAAGCGCTTGGAGAGGTTTTTGACCTCGAGGAGGCTCGTGTGCCCTTCCTCGTCGGTGGGAAGCATGAGTGACTGGCCTGCGCCGTTCAGAACAAGCTCTTGACTACGGCAGCGACGTTTTCAGCCGTGAAACCGAACTTTTCGAAGTTGACCGCGCCGGGAGCGGAGGCTCCGAAGCGATCGAGCCCTATGATCCTGCCTTTGCGGCCCACGAAGCGCTCCCAGCCGAAACTCACGCCGGCTTCGACTGCGACACGCGCTTCCAGCGCTTCGGGCAGCACGGACTCGCGATAGTTTGCGTCCTGCGCTTCGAAGAGCTCCCAGCACGGCATCGACACAACTCGGCAGCCGACTCCTTCCTTGGCCAATAGCTCCTGCGCCTCGAGCGCCAGTGTGACTTCCGAGCCCGTCGCGATGATGATGGCCTGCGCTGTGCCTTCGTTGCTGTCGGCCAGTACGTAAGCTCCCTTGGACAAGTCCTTCGCGCTACCGCGTCCCGACCGGTCGAAGGTCACAATCTTCTGACGCGTGAGCACGAGCGCGGTCGGACCGTCCTTGCGATTCATCGCCCATCGCCAGGCTTCGGTAGTCTCGTTGGCGTCGGCGGGCCGAACGATGTGGAGATTGGGTATGGTTCTGAGAGCCATCAGGTGCTCGACCGGCTGGTGGGTCGGGCCGTCCTCCCCGACGCCGATCGAGTCATGGGTCCAGACATAAACGGCCGGCAGCCTGCTCAGTGCCGCCAAGCGAATGGAAGGACGCATATAGTCGGAGAACACGAAGAAGGTGGAACAATATCCCCTTACCCCGCCGTGATATGCCATGCCGTTGATGATGCTTCCCATCGCGTGCTCACGCACGCCGAAATGGATGTTGCGGCCGGCCCCGGTTTGACCGTCGAACGAGCCCATGTCCTTGAGGGCCGTCTTCGTCGAGGAGGATAGGTCCGCGTCGCCACCGAGGAGCTCGGGCACGCGCGCCGCCACCTCGTTCAGCACCTTTCCCGACGACTCCCGCGTAGCGAGCTCGACTCCCGCCTCGAAGACCGGAAGCCCTTCGTCCCAGCCGTCCGGCAGCTCGCCTCGGAAACGCCGGTGCCATTCAGAGGCGAGCTCAGGATGGGATTCTCGATAAGAGGAGAGCCGAGCGCCCGATTCCGCTTGGAGGGCACGAGCTTTTTCGAGAGCGCGCCCGAAGTGCTCCTTTGCTTCTTCGGGAACGTGAAAGGGTTGCTCCCAGCTCCACCCGAGCGCTTTCTTCGTCAAGGCGACTTCTTCGACTCCGAGGGGTGAGCCATGAGCAGAAGCGGTGCCGTGCTTGTTGGGGGAGCCGAACCCGATAGTCGTATGGACGATGATGATCGAAGGGCGGCTCGTATCCGACTTCGCTTCTCGAATGACTTGGTCGATCTCATCGAGGTCATGGTCCCCGTCCCGGACACGCAGGACTTGCCATCCATAGGCCTCGTAGCGTCGCTGAACGTCCTCGGTGGAGAAGGTCAAGGACGCGACTCCATCGAGCGTGACATCGTTGCAGTCGTAGAGATAAATGAGTTTCCCGAGCCGCAGGTGGCCCGCAATCGATGCCGCCTCAGCCGAAACGCCCTCCATCAAGTCGCCGTCGGACACGAGTGCATAGGTATGGTGATCGACGAGGGCAAAGTCCGGGCGGTTGAATCGATGGGCCAGCGCCCGCTCGGCCATCGCCATACCGACAGCGTTCGCGGTTCCTTGGCCGAGTGGGCCTGTCGTAGCTTCGACGCCTGCGGTCTCGAACGATTCCGGGTGCCCCGGGGTCGAGCTCCCCCACTGTCGGAAGCTCTTCAGATCCTCCATCGTCACGTCGTATCCCGTGAGATGCAAGAGGCAGTAAAGGAGCATCGACCCATGGCCCGCTGATAGAACGAAGCGGTCCCGATCGGGCCAAAGTGGATCGCTCGGGTTGTGCCTCAAATGGTTTTGCCAAAGAACGTAGGCCATGGGCGCCGCCCCGAGGGGAAGGCCGGGATGCCCGGACTTCGCTTCTTGCACCGCGTCGATGGCCAGCGTGCGGATGGTGCTGATGCACAGCTGGTCCAGGGCAACGGCCGTCGTCACTCTCTCGCTCCTTCTATTGTGATGCGGAAATACCCCAAAAGACTGGGGAGGATACCAAGTCGGCGCGCCCGACACAACAGCGGAGCCCTACCGTTTCTTTTCTGGGTCTACGCGGATTCGTGTGGGTTGAAGACGGCATTTCTGGGTAATGGCGGAAGGAATGCCGCCACGATCTTCAGCTTGAGATATTCCTCGTCGCGATAGCCGTAGGCGCGTCGTTGCAGCACACGGATTTTGTTGTTGACCCCTTCAACTAGGAGGCGCAGACGTTCTATCTCGGCCACCGCCTTGTCCGGCACAGCTTGCCCACATGCGTCGCAAAACGCTAGGTGTAGCGCGAGTTGTTCGCCAGTCAGTCCAGGTGTTCTACATGCAAACCGCCGCACCCAGGACAGTTGACGCGCCAACGCTCGTATTCCAGATAGATCCGCCAGCCTGCCAACGGCAGGTCGCGGACCCGGCACACTTGCTTGTCATAGCGCCCCCGGCACCGTTGCCCACAGTAAGAGCACACAGCTGTTTTTTTCGCCTCTTGAGCTGGATGACGCGGGCGTATCGGTCACCGAATAGACCCTTCAATCCGGCACACCACGAAACCTGGCAGCGCAAACAGCGAGCGGATCGACTGGGAATTTTTCACTCGGTTAGCCTATCCTAAAAATGGACCACTTTTCAGCACCTGATGAAGTACTCGATACCTTTTCCACACAATGAGTTACACTGTTTTTCCGTCAGGACTTACCCACACGAATCCGCGTAGACCCTCTTTTCTATTCGACGATTTCTCGCGCAACAAACAAAAATCGCGCGACGTTAACTGGTTCACAGCCCCGATCCCCTTCAGACCGTAATCTGCATCACAGGGACACTAGCTCGATTTCTTTGAGGAGGGTAGCGATGGCGACCTTGGTAAGAGGCAGCCTGCGTAAGGATCCGGCGCGAGTGGACGCCGCGGCGGTTCCAGTCCCTTCCGCGCTTTTTCAGGCGCTATCTGTCGCCGAGCTCGAGGAGCTCTTCGCTTCCGGCACGAAATACTGGGCGCGGCGTCATCAGGTCCTGTACTGCGCTGGTGAGGAGCTTACCCAGCTCTATTTCGTCCAAAGCGGAAGCTTGAAGCTCGTGCGCCACTCCCAGGAGGGCAAAGAGCTCATCGTGTCTCTCGTGGGTCCCGGAGAATGTTGCGGACCCTTCGCGGAGCCTTACGAGGCGGCCTCGCTCGCCCAGGCTCTCGAAGACACAGAATACACACTCTTGCCCCTGACGGCGATACGCCGCGCCATGTCTCGAAACCCCAGGCTCGCCGTGAACTTGCTCGCCTATACCCAAATGATTCATTTGGAAGCGGAGGCAGCGACGGCACGACTGGCGTTCCAGAGCGTTCCCCAGCGGCTCGCCCACCTCCTCGCCGTGGAAACGAACGAGCCCACGGGAAGCCTGACGTTTCCGCTCAACCAAACCGAGATCGCGAACTTGATCGGGAGCAGCCGCGAGACGGTTTGCTCTCTTCTCAATCAGTTCCAAAGGCAGGGTCTCATCCGGATCGACCGCGGCCAGGTACGCGTCCTGCGCCGTTCGGGATTGGCCGCTACTCAATAGCTCCGAATCGGGCCTCAATCTTACCTCTCCCCCAAGGGGATCCTAAAGTCTTCGGCCGTTTGGCCGATAGGATGACCAGGATCCGCGTCCGACGCAACCGTCGGAGTGCGCCCCAATCACGAAAACACATGCTCGCAGACCGCAGGTCGACTACAAGATCAATAGAGAGAATACTTTACGTCGATGATGAGCGAGAGGCCCGTGAGGCCTTCGCGGGCGCCGCCCGCGAGCTCGGTTTTCGTGTCGACACGGCCGATGGCGGCGGTGAAGCACTGACGAAAGCGAGCGAGCAGCGCTATGCGGTCATCGCGGCGGACCTGCGGATGCCGACGTTGAACGGCCTCTCCTTGATCCAATTATTGCGACCCAAATGGCCCGATGCGTCCTACCTCATCGTCACCGGGGCTTCTCACCTCGACCTCCCGAGCCAGGGGAACGGAGACCCCCTCGTCGACGAGGTCGTGCCCAAACCTTGGTCTCTACACGAGCTCGCCAGGACGCTCAGCAGGGCCATCGAGAGATACCGAACGCGACAGAGCGCACTTCCGTCCGAGCCGTCACGGGATCTTCCCGTTCTCCTCGTCCACTCTGACGACGCGGCCGCGGACGAGCTCGTTTCCAAGCTGTCCCACGGCCTCGACGGCGCGGCGGACTCCGTGAGGGTAGAGAGTGTCGAAAAGGCACTCGAGCTCATCACGAAGTCCTCCTTTCGTGCGGCCTTCGTGGACGTGGATCACGGCTCGGGACGCAGCCTCCATGCATTGCATCAACTACGCGAAGCGGACCCGCGCATGGCGCTCGTCGCTCTGGGCGAGCGAGACGACGAAGAGCTAGCTGCCCAGATCTCGAAGTACGGGGCTCAGGACTACCTTGCCAAGCCGAAGACCGATGCCTACGTTCTGCGGCGCGCGCTGTGCTACGCGATCGAGAGGAAGCTCTCCGAAGACCGTCTGGTCTTTCTCTCCCATCACGACCCTGTTACCGGACTGGCGAATCGAAGCTTGTTGCAGGAGCGCCTCACGCATGCGCTCGCGCAAGCGAAGCGAAGAAAAACCAGGCTTGCCGTGCTACTGCTCGACCTGGACCGGTTCAAAACCGTAAACGATTCCCTTGGCTACGATACGGGGGACCGACTGCTCAAAGTCGTTGGGCAGCGTCTCCAGGACAACCTGCGCGAAGTGGATACCGTCGCCAGACTAGGCGGCGATGAGTTCGCTATTGTTCTCGAAGACGTCGAGACCGAGTCCGAGGTCATCGCGACGGCGCAGCGACTCCTGGAGGCTCTGGTGCCACCGGCACGCCTCAACGAGTACGAGATTGCGGCGAGCGGGAGTATCGGGATCTCGTACTACCCGGAGCACGGGGACACTACGGGGGAGCTCTTGCGTCGTGCAGATCGCGCGATGTACCGGGCGAAACAGAACGGCCGTGACAGCTTCGCGGTCTATGACGACGACGGAGAAGAGTCACGCTCGGGCGTTCTCCAACGGCTTCGTTTCGAGAGCGGGATTCGACACGCGCTCGAGCGTGACGAGTACCTGGTCTTCTTCCAGCCTCAACTAACGCTGGATCGCAGCAAGCTAGTGGCTGTCGAAGCACTCATTCGCTGGAACCATCCGAAGGTCGGTCTCGTGCCTCCAGGCAAGTTCATGCCTTTCCTGGAGGCCTCGGGACTCATCAAGGGGGTCGGAGAGTGGGTTCTCGAGACGTCCTGCCGGCAGGCGCGCGCGTGGCAGGACCTGGGTTACCGGGGCCTTCGGGTCTCGGTAAACTTGTCCGCGCGTCAGTTCGAGGGTTCGGATCTCGTTGCTGTCGTGAAGAGAGTCCTTCAGGAGACGGGGCTTTCCGCGACGGACCTGGAGCTCGAGATCACCGAGAGCCTCTTGATGAAAGACACGGAGCGCACTCGCGCCATTTTCGAGGAGCTCAAGGGCCTGGGTGTTCGCATTGCCATCGACGATTTCGGTACCGGATATTCCTCGCTCGCGTACTTGACTAGCTTTCCGTTGGACTGCCTGAAGATCGACCGTTCTTTCGTTCACGACATCGCAACCAACGAAGACAACCGCACCGTGGCAGAAGCCATCATCGGCCTCGGACACAGTCTGCGCCTCGACGTCGTCGCAGAGGGGGTCGAGACCGAGGAGCAGCTCGCACTGCTGTCGGGCTGCGACGGCTTTCAGGGTTTTCTCATCAGCCGTCCACAACCTCCCGAGGGCACCCAAGCACTGCTCGAGAAATACTTTTCTCCCTCGCAAGGCTGACCCCTCACCCGCCCGCCGAAGCATTTGGCGAAGGCGGGCGACCTCAATCAGTGCCGCGGGGCCCCACCTTCTTTGCAACGCGCCCGGCCTCTGGCCGGGCTAGCCCTCCGCTCGGCAGGCTCGCTGCGGAAGGCGGCACGGCTTCTCGCTTCGCGCTAGCGCGCTGCGCTCTTGGCTGAAGGCTCCTCCCCAGATGGGAGAGGTGAGAAAGATCCTTGCATCAAACGGCCAGCCCTGCATAGGGTGAAGCTGGAGGTCGAGGAATGACGGTCGGAAAAGCGCTGCTCGATGAGTCCAGACGCCACCTTCTGGAGGAATTCTGGCCTCGACTCCAGAAAGCGGTGCCCGAGCTCAGTGAGGCGGAGCTGTGGCATCGCGTGAACCCCCAAACGAACAGCGTGGCTAATCTACTCCTGCACTTGAATGGCAACGTCCTTCAATGGGTAATTTTGGGGCTCGGCGGTGCTGCGGACTCGCGGGAACGCAGCAAGGAGTTCGCGGAGGACGGACCGTACCTCTCGTCAGACCTCCTCGCCCGACTAGAGCAAACTCTGAGGGAGGCCGCGGAAGTGATCGAGGGGCTCGACCCCGATAGGTTGCTGGAGACCCGCCGGATTCAGGGGTATGACGTCGATGGCGTCAGGATCCTCGTGCACGTCGTAGAGCATTTCTCTTACCACGTCGGCCAGATCACCCATATGGTCAAAGCGCTGAAGAACATCGACCTCGGCTACTACGCTGGACACGATCTACAGCGGCACAACGAGGCGGTGGACGGTTGAGCCCCCTGGTTTTACAGCGGCGCGAGGCCAGGGTACGATGCATGGCCTCGTGGCCATTTTGGCGGTTCGCATTGTGAGACTGCTCGTCGTCCTCGTAGCAACGAGCCTCCTCGCTGGATGCTCGCTGAAGAGACGTGCAGTGGATAGCTTGGCGGAAGTGCTGAGCGAGGCAGACCAAGTCTACCTCTCCGACGAAGATCCCGAGCTCGTCGGCGACGCGCTTCCATTCAATCTGAAGACGGTGGAGACGCTTCTCGAATCCTACCCAGAGCATCCCGAGCTTCTGCTGATGGCGACGAAGTCGTTCTCGCTCTACGCCTATGGCTTCGTAGAACCGCAAGCTCGCGAGATCCCCTACGAGGAGTTCGAGCGCGCAGACGCGGTGCGTCGTCGCGCGGCGCGCCTCTATCGGCGCGCCTATCGATTCGGACTTCGGGGGCTCCAGATCGATCATCCGGGACTGGGCGCACGGCTTCAGTTAGAGCCGGAGGTGACGGCCCGAGAGTTAGAGGTCTCGGACGTGCCCTTCGCGGTCTGGACCGCGGCAGCGCTTGGGGCCGCGATCGGCAATGCCAAGGACGACCCGGAGTCGACGGCCGACGTGGCCATCGTTGGAGCGCTCCTGAATCGGGCCTTCGAGCTCGATGAAGATTTCGAAGAAGGAACGATTCACGAGTTCCTGATGTCGTATGAGGTAGCACGGGTCGGTGGCTCGATCGAGCGCGCCCGCATGCATTACAAACGCGCGCTCGCGCTGGGTCCTGGAAAACGGCCCTCGATTTGGTTGAGCTGGGCGGAGAGCGTTTCGGTCTCAGAGCAGAACCGCGCGGAGTTTCTCGAGCTCGTGGATCAGACGATCGCCTTCGACATCGAGCGCTATCCCGAAAAGCGGTTGCTCAACATCCTGGCGCGCCGAAGAGCCCTTTGGCTCAGGGAGCAAGTCGACGAGCTGTTTCTCGACGGCGAAACTTGAGATGATGGAACATATGCGGCTGGCATCGTTGATGGTCGCCGTCTCGTGCCTTGCGACCACGAGCCTCGAAGCTCGAGTCGTCCTGAGACTCGGGACGCTCGCCCCGAAAGGCTCATCGTGGGAGCTCATTCTCCGGAAGATGGGAGCGGATTGGTCTCAGGCTACTCACGGCGATCTACATCTGCGCGTCTACCCCGGAGGCTCGGTCGGCGACGAAGCGGAGATGATCCGCAAGATGCGGATCGGCCAGCTCCAGGGAGCCGCGATCTCGAACGCGGGGCTTGCGGAGATCGACTCGCGCGCCTACGCGCTCATGCTCCCGATGATGTTCGAGAGCTACGAGGAGTGGGATTACGTACGCCGAACCGTCAACCCCATTCTCGAAGAGAAACTGATGGAAAGGGGGTTCATCGTGCTCGCCTGGTCGGACGTGGGCTGGGTCTACTTCTTCACCAAAAAGCCCATGAAAACGCCCGCCGATCTCACGACCATGAAGCTCGCGGGCTCTCACACCGAGAGCCGCACCATCGACATTTTCAAGTGGGCGGGTTTCAACCCGGTGCCGATCTCCGCCGTCGACATGATGACGGGTCTGCAAACCGGGCTCATCGACTCCGTCTATATGCCCATCATCCTCGCGGAAGGATCGCAGTACTATCGCCAGGCGTCATACATGACGGACATGAAATGGGCTCCACTTCAAGGCGCGGTGGTGATGCACAAGCAAGGATGGAATCGTTTGACCGAGGCTCAGAAGAGCGAGGTTCTCAAAATTACACGTCACGTGGGTGAGGAGCTCCAGCGCTCCAATCGCGAGCAGGAGCAGAAGTCTCTCGAAGCCATGGTTAAGCGCGGTCTCGAGATCGTCCCCGTGAGTGACGCCGTGCGGAGTGAATGGCGTGGCGTCGCCGAGAAAGCCTATCCTCGTGTGCGCGAGAATCTCGTGCCACGCGAGATCTTCGACCAGGTCCAGACATTGCGCGACCAATACCGGGCCGAGCAGGCTAACCAACCCTGAGCGAGAGCAAGACGACATCGAAGCTTCTGGAGAAGCTGCACGCTTCGGAGAGTGGCTTCTTGGTTGCCGCCTTGCTCGTTATGGCTTCACTGCCGCTCGCCGAGGTTCTCGTTCGACGCGTCTACCCAAGCGGCATTCCCGGCTCGACGATCTGGGTTCAGCACCTCGCCCTCTGGGTGGGCCTCATGGGGGCCGCCGTTGCGGCGAGGCGAGGTGAGCTCCTTTCTCTTGCCGCGGGCACACGCATTTTCTCCGACCGCGCGAAGTGCCACGTGGACCTTGTCGTCGGGGGCATCGGCTTCGCCGTTTGCTCCGTTTTGACCTACGGCGGCTTGGTGCTCCTATCGGTCGAGCGCGAGGGGGGCAGAGCGCTCGCCTTTGGACTCCCGGTTTGGATCGCGCAGATCGCTCTGCCCCTCGGATTCGGGCTGATGGGATGGCGGATTCTGTTTCGCGCGGCGACGAACTGGCGCGGTCGAGTCGCGGCGGCGGCCTTCGTCGCGATTCCACTTCTGATGTACTCGTCCGACACGCTTCAAGACTCGGTCTTGTATCTTCTGATACTGGGGGCGCTCCTCATCGCGACGGCTCTGGGCGCTCCTATCGTCGTCGTCATCGGAGGTGTCGCCGCCGTTCTCCTGTGGCACGACTACTTCCCCGTTTCCGCGATCGCCACCGAGACCTACAACCTCGCCGTCAAGCCGATCCTGCCGACGATTCCGCTCTTCACGCTCGCAGGCTTCATCCTCGCCGAGGGAGGAACCCCTCGACGTCTCGTCCACCTCTTTCGAGCGCTTGTAGGCTGGCTGCCGGGGGGCATCGCGATCGTCGCGGTAGTCGTCTGCGCCTTTTTCACGAGCTTCACCGGAGGAAGCGGCGTGACCATCCTCGCGATGGGTGGACTTCTCTTCCCCATGCTCCTTCAGGAAAACTACGCCCCAAAGCTCGTGACAGGCCTGCTCACCTCCGCGGGCTCACTCGGGCTGCTCTTCCCGCCCTCGCTCGCGGTGATCCTTTACGGGCTCGTCGCCGATGTCGAGATCCCTCGACTCTTCGTCGCAGGCTTCGCTCCCGCCATGCTCGAGATCGTGCTCGTCGCGCTTCTAGCCCTCTACGCCGCGCGGCGCACGCACATGGAGCGCGTAGCCTTCGACGCTCGTCGCGTGCTCTCCGCGCTCTGGGAAGCGAAGTGGGAAGTCGCGATCCCGGTCGTCGTGCTCGGAAGCATTCTCGGCGGGTTCGCGACCCTCGTCGAGGCCGCCGCGGTGACAGTGCTCTACGCGTTCGTCCTCGAGTTCTTCGTGCATCGGGACTTGAGTGTGAAACGCGATCTACTGCGAGTCGGAGGAGACGCCGCGACTCTCATCGGTGGCGTGCTCGTCATTCTGGGCGTCGCCCTCGGTCTCACGAACTATCTCGTCTTCGCCGACGTTCCCCAGGGCGCCCTCGACTGGGTTCAGGGTTTCGTCACCTCGCCCCTCTTCTTTCTGCTTCTGCTGAATCTGTTTCTCCTCGTCGTCGGCTGTCTCATGGACATATACTCCGCGATCGTCGTCGTCGTGCCTCTCATCACACCCCTCGGGCTCTTTTTCGGCATCGACCCCTTTCACCTCGGCATCATTTTTCTCACGAACCTCGAGCTCGGCTATCTGACGCCGCCCGTCGGAATGAACCTCTTCCTCGCCTCCTACCGATTCAGACAGCCTCTGCCCGACGTCTATCGCGCGGCGCTTCCGTTCCTCGCCATACGAGCCGTCGCCGTGCTCCTCGTAACCTACGTCCCGTTCTTGACGAGGTTCTTGCCGGAGCTGCTGCTGGAACCGTGACCGACGACGCCTACGATCCCTTTACGTGCAACACGTGGCGGAGCTCTTTTTAGTTCTGTGGGACAAAGTCGAGCCGGAGAGCGGGGTCGCCGAAGAGGTGGTAAATGCTGAGTAGCTCTGGAAAGGCGCCGGTGTCGGCGTAGCGCTTTTGGGCCTCGAGGACCGCGTCGCCTAGTCGGTTGTGCTCGCCGCTCAAAAGCTCTCGGAGGAGGGCCTTGTGGTAGCGATGTGCGGGCGCGTTCAAGCTCAGCCCGCTGGGAGAAAAGGCCGCGATGGCACCCTTGCCTTCGGCCTTCAATAGCGCTTCGGCAAGCGAGTCGAAATACGGGAAGTGGAAGTAGCCGTTCAGGCAGTTCATCGTCAGGAGCAACGGCTGTCGCGACTGCGGTGCAAGCGCGCCCACGTCACCCGCGTTGAGTAGATTCTCGTCGGCCCACAAATGGATCGCGCCGTGGCCGAGATAGCTCACCAGCGACGCTCCGTCGTCGAAGTTCTGGACGATCGACGCACGCGTCGAGGTCGAGCCGAGCTCGCTGAGGTAAATCTTCGTCGTGGGCCGCGTCGCAAAAAAGCGTCGACGCGATCTCGTCGGCGTCTCGCGCGAAGTTCCCCGCCTCGTCGGCGTCGTCCGCGATGAGGACGAACGGAGCGTCTCCCGAACTCTTGCCCGTCTCGAAGACGATTATCTTGTCGATCATGACGCGCAGCTCGTCGGCCGTTTGGGCCGGAAGCCGTCCGATGGCGACGTCGGGCAGCAAGTCGTCGCCGTTCACCGCGGCGTAAGTCGGATCGGACGCGGTCCACAGGTAGCTCGTCTTGGTCATAAAGGGCGGCACCTGGTTGGTCACTCCGGTTCCGAGAGCATCCTTGAAATCGTAGGTGGCATCGCCGAGGAGCAAAACGTAGCGAAGCGACGGCGAGCGCCACTCGTGGTAGGCGTATTCGATGAAATCCCGCACCGCGTCAGGCGACAGCTCACCGTAGCCGAACTCCGAGGCGATCTCTTCGACGGAGGCCGTCCGTACGCGAAGGCCTTGCTCCTGCCGATGTGCGAGCAGCGAAGACGCTGCATTCAGAAACGCAGTGGGTCCGATGACGAGATAATCGGCCCGGGGGTAGGCCCTCCTCAATCCGCTCGCGCTCGGTGTTCTCAATCCTGGTCGCATCACGCTCGCGATCGCCTCGTAGCGGCCTTCGTGCTGGAGACCATCCGACGTGACCCAACGCGGCGCACCGCCGCCGAGCTCGATGACGTGGACCGCGTCGTCGAGAGCAGACCACGCGCGCGGATACTCGAGACGGAACCGGTCCAGCATGATCATCGAGTAGGCGGCCCCGGTGTCGCCCACGTTCTCGAGTTCGAGCGCGTTCTCCCCTTCCCGAAGAACACCCGGCGCAATTTCGGCCTCGAGTTGATGAGCATTTTTTCCGTCCCAAAGCGCTTCGGTGACGAAGGTTCCGTTCACATAGACACGAAGGTGATGGTCGACCACAGCGGAGATGTCACTCGTGCCCTGCAGCCAAAGCTCGACTCGGACACGGAGGCAAGATGGTGGGCGTCGAACCCAAAGCTTTTCCTTTCGGTCGCGAACAGCAGTTCCCAGAGCCACACATCTGGTGCATTCATGAGCGCCGCCTGATAATAGCGAGTCGCTTCACGCTCGACGGCGTGCCAGTGAAACGTGCCGCGTGGGCTCGTCGCCGAGTCGACTACTTCCATCGACTCACCGGAGACACCGAGCTCGAGCTCGTAAACCGCTTCTCGTGCGTAGGGATTGACTCGTTCTCCATCGCTCCAGAAATAGAATGTGTTGCCCTCGATGTGGTACGGCACCGAGCTTCCTTGACGGCTCAGCCGAAGCCTCGACGTCCGGCTGCGTTGTCGTCCGAGAAGCTCCTGCAAGGGGACCGCGTAGAGGCCCCGCTCACCGGTTACGAGATGAGCCGTGACCCCGCGCCTGCGATGCGATCGATCCTTGGATTGGATCTCGCGTCCCTGAAACGCGAGTCGCACTCGAAGCTTTCGCGCCAGCCAAAGCCGCGAGCCGTCCCAACTGAAGGGCGATAGCTCGACCAGAGCCTTTTTCTCCTTACCCTGGTACGCGACCGTCACGAGGCGCGCTCTTTCGCTTCGATAGATACGCTGTACTTGCCGTTGTCGTCGCACGCGTACCGTGCCCTCCGAAGACACGACGAGCTCGGGTGTCGCCGCCGAGGCTGGACGCAGCCCGTCGAAAGCCTCGACGTCGAGAGCGTGCACCGAAACGATCTCGACGTTCCGGCCTGCGAGAGCGTCGACCCAGGTCCGTTTCGACGGAAGCGATGTTCCGTGCTCGTCCAGTCCTGGAACGACAAGGCGCACGGTGCCATCGTCTTGCGGTACGGCAACGAAACCGGTCGTGTCGAGCTCCAGAACCACGCCGCGCTTCGTCGGTAACACTCGCAACGAGCTCGATTCTGGGGTGTCGTAGCTGATTCGCGAAGCACTATCTCTTTCTTCCGCGACGTCGCCAGGCAAAGACACCCCCGCTTCCGGAGTCGCTGCGACGGGCCCGTGCCGCTCGGTTGCACCAGTCGTCTCGACGTCCTCGAGCTCATAGAAGTACGTCACCCCGTTCACGAGATTGGAATCGAGATAACGATAGCGACCGCCGGACGGTGACGAGCCGAGTCCCGGAATCAGATTGGACGTGATGCGCTCGTAAGGACCAAAGGCTGACGGCGCCCGATACAAATGAAAGCCGAGGTTGTTCAGCTCCGAGCCCGTCTCCCAGCGGAGCTCGACCTCACCGTCCACCCCCGCCGCGTCGAATCCGATCAGCTCGACCACCGTGGGTATCGGGAGGGCGAACTCGAACCTCTGAGCGTTGGCAGTGACATCGCCGCAGCACTGGAACAACAGGATGTCGGTCTTGATCAACCCTTCGATGGGAAGCGTGCTATAGGCGACCGCCGTCGCATTGACTCTCACGTAATAGAGGTCAGGGCTGCCGTTGACCGAATACGTCGCCCAGCCGGTGGGATCGGTCCAGTAAATCGTGCCGTCCGCGGTGAAGTCCATCGTCTCGTCGGTAAATCCGAAGCCCGCGAGGCCGGCCCATTGGGTGCCGTCCCAGTACTCCCACACCAGCGTGGCCGTTCCCACGCCCCGTGTCGCGAGGGCGACATTCAGACCGTGGAACTGCGAGTCGGTGCCGAAATAGAGATATCTTCCGCGGCTATTCCCATCGACGGCGTTGAATTTAAATGTGTAGTTCTGCGCACTACTCGCGAGGTATTCGTTGGTATCGGACGTGAGTCCACCGTGGGCAATTGCGTCGGGCGACACCGTCGAGCCCCCGTAGCTTCGGATCTCGTCGTAGATCCCGGGGCCGAAGTTGCCGCTCCCGTTCGTGTTGTTACCGAGATTGAAGCTTCCGGCGACGGTAAGGTTCGCGGCGACGTAGTCGCTCGCAGCACCCGTGTGAAGAGGCTCGACGCCGTTGATGTAGAGCCGCTGTTGAGTCCCGAGCCCCGCGGTCTCGTCCCACTCGATGCGCAAGTGTACCCACTCAGCAGCCTGCCACTCGTAGTCCGCGGGATCGACCCACAGGTCCGACGACACCCCGCTGGCAACGATACGGAAGTGGAGGCGGTTGTCGGTGACCGTCTTCTGGAGGAACCAGGCATTGCTCGCGTCGAAGAAGAAGCCGCCGATATCTCTCCCGACGCCGTCGTCGTGAGCGTAGGTGGGCTGGAACCAGAATTCGACGGCTCCCTGGAACTTGTCGAAGTTGCTCGTGGGGAAGCTCAGGGTTTCCGAGTTCGCGGGCATGTTGACGCCGTTGCCGTACCGGCCTGGAACGTAGGTAATGGCGCCGCTCGCAAAACCGCCGGTGCCCACGTCTGGAGTGGTCGTCCACGCGGCGGCGTTTTGCGCGGTGGAGTGCCACAGAAGCTCATCGGCAAAGTAACTTCGCGACACGGGCTTGACGTCGGACTGGAAGTCGACCCCTTGGGCTAGCGGACTGGCTTGAAGCGTCACCGTGGGCGATTGAAGCGAGCGCCACTCGCGGATCTTGAAGAACGGCGCGTAGCGCGTAGCCCCCCCGCCGCCATCGATGTCGACACGGAGGGTGGGGTCCATCGAAGGATCCGCTTCCATCACGTAGGCGACTTCCGACTCGTTGAAGTCGTCACCGGCGCCCGTGTTCTCGCTCGCGTGCGTCCAATTGCCTCCGATCCCGATGGTGAGCCGATCGGGCACACGATAGTCGGCACTGCGCGCGGTGACGGCTGGCTCCGCGTTGTTCAAGAGTGTCCGAGGACGGAAGTACGTGAGGACGTTCCACGTCTCGACGTCACCCGCACCGAGAGCCTGACCGGTCGATTCGACCCAGCCGGGGTTGACGCGCTCGGCGCCTGCTTGAAAGAACCAGTTCGTGGTGTCGGCCGTTTCCGAGTAGCCGTTCACGGTATCCCAGTCTTCATGAATGACGAACAAAAAGTCGGTGCGGGCGGGCGGAGGCCCGGCGTTGTCGATGACCCCCAGGAGAAAATCGTCGCCCCCCGCGCCGGGAGAGACCAGGCTCGTCTCGCTCGAAACGACCCGTCCGCTCAGCGGCCCGCTCGACGTCTGATGCATGAACGCCTCGACGTACTCGAGCACGTAGGTCACGGACGTGGTCGTCTTGCGTGTCCACCGCAAGCCTATCTTGCCGGAAGGTAGAACGGTGTAGTCGCCTTCTGCCTCGACTCCGGGGAGGCGCACATTCACGTCGGAGTAGTCCGAGAGCTGTCGCACCTTGACCCGGGTGGGCGTTGCCTCGAGTAGCTCCAGATAACCTCCCGGATCTTCGCCGGCGTTGAAGTGCGGGGCGCCGATTCGCATCCCGGCGTTGTGAAGACCCATCGAGCTCCCGCTTCCAATGAGGGCGCCGGCAAGGTCGTTCGCTTTTCCGGGATCTTCCTGAAGGTCGTACATCTCTCGAATGCTTCCACCGGCGGCGGTGTGGAACATCATCTCGAAATCAGCGGGGGCGGTAACGGTGATGCTGTTTCCGGTCTCGCTCACGTTCAAGGGCGCGCAACTGTTGGCAACGAAGTCGACGACGAACCAGCCGATGTCGGCGGTGGCGGTATCTCCACCCGTCGTACCCCTCGTGATCTGGAGGTTGGTGTTGCTCGTCAGATCCAACGTGAACCAACCGACCCCGGCGTCGTCATCGGTCGCGAAGGAAGACCGACCACCACGACCATGGTAGCCACCCGCGGCAATCGACGAGCCCGCGTTCGCGGGCGAGCCGAGTGTCACGTTCCTTTGAAGCTCGGTGGTGGTGAAGGGCTCGGTGTTGTGCTGTACCGTCGCGGCATCGGTGAACTCGACGAGATACCACGTGAGATCGATGCTGGAGCCGGTGTTGTTGCGGTCGAAGGTCAGGTTGCTACCGTCGGTCACGACGCCGCGCACGAGCGTGCGACCGATATCGGGAGGCCCGGTGACGGATTCGTGGCTGAAGACGAGCCAGGATTTCGCCGTGATCACCGCGGGAGCGAGGGATGCCGGTTGCGACGTATCCCCTGAGTTGAAGTGCACGTCCCCGGTCTGCACGTTGGCATCGACGTACTCCACCACCTGCCACTCTACAAACGCGGTGAGGCCCGCATCCTGGGCAAACAGGCGCAGGTTCGTTGTCGTCGTCAGCTTGGCGCGGATGGAGTCGTTGCTGTCGTAGCCAGTGCCATCGGTGCGGAAGCTGATAAGGGGAAAGCTCTTCGTCAAATCGACCGTGGAGATCGCGACGTCGGTATCGGCCGGATTCGCAGCGCCCGGCAATTGCTGGGTGCCGCGCTGGACGTTCACGCCGCTAAGAAACTCGGCGACGTACCAATGAACGGTGATGCTACCGGCGCTGCCAATCCGTCTGAACGTGACGGTCGTGGAGTTCGTGAGCTGTCCACTGACTTGGATATTGTTCGGCGCGTTGTTGCTGCCGCTGATACCGAAGACGAGAAAGCTTTTCGCGGGGACGACAGCCGGCGAAAGGGTGTCGGTCACGCTCGTCGTGCCGCCCGTGATAGTGACCGTGCCCGACTGCACGCCTTTGAGCTGGGCGGCAGCCCCCATCCTCGCGAGCCCGAAAGCCGCGACGAGACACACCCATGGCACGGCCTTCTGGAACATCGCATGAAAAAATGCAAGGTGCGTACCATTTGGAATCTCGCATCTGTTTGATTACAAAGGGAGTTTGAGGCCTCAAATCGACTAGCTGAGGGGACGTCCCCACACGGCGGGTGCAAACCCCGTCGAGCGTGGAGCGACACGAACCATGGACCCTTTCAGCCGACACGCGGCGCGACGTGGCCGGCGCCTCAGAACTGACTGTAGGCGCTCGGGCGGCGTCAGCGTCGAATCGACGTATCCAGTTTTCGTTCTGCAGATAAGGCTGTTGCGCCCGGAATTTCTCCCCCTCATACTGGAAGTTCATGCTCGCAGCTGCTGCGACGGAGCCATCAACGAGGGAGGCCCCCAATGCCCAACCTTAAGGAAGCGCGTGGAGAGATACTCGATCTGCCGGACAAGAGGCCGAAGGAGCGGCGGCCAACGGAGCGTCTCCGGCCGGCCCCGCAACGGAAAAGCTCTCCCGCGAGCCAGAGCCATGCCTGGCAGTCGGCGACTCTCTTCTGCCTTTGCGTGCTCTTCGTGCTGGCGGCGGGCTTCGCCTTCCACACCTACCAGCGAGCCACCGCGCTAGAGTCGACGCTCCATCAGACGCGCGGCGAGATGCAGGCGGGATTGCAAGAGCTGAAGGCGGGCATTGACTTCGATTCGAGCAGGCAACAACTTCTATTGGGCGCGCGAGACGAGATTCTGAAAGTCAACGACGGTATCAGCCTGGGCGAAGCCTATCGCTACGCCGAGCTGATGATGTCGGCAACGGACAAGTACCCTTCGGTGGACCCGGTCCTTCTTTTGTCCATCGGGATTGTGGAGAGCGGATTCGAGACAAAAGCCCGCAGCCCAGCGGACGCCCGCGGTCTCTATCAGATTTGGCCATCGACTGGACGCATGCTAGCCAGCATGCTCGGCTGGGAATACAGCGACGAGATGCTCTACGACTCTCATCGAAACACGGAGATGGCAGCGCTCTACCTCGAGGTGCTCCTGACGACCTACAACGACGTCACCTTGGCTCTGGCCGAATACAACGGCGGCCCCATCAACGCTGGACTGTACCGGGCTCGAAGTCACAAAACCGCCTCCGAGACCCGTGACTATGTTCCCAAGGTGCTGGAGCAGTACGAGCGACTGGTCCAGGTGCTTCCCAACGCGGCCGGCGGGGCCTTCGACGTCATCTACCGCGATGGGGCCCGCCCCGGAAAACGTCTTGGAGCGGCAACAGCTGACTAGCTGGATTTCGGTAGCAGCGGAAACTCATAGCTAGGTTCACCGACCAGGATCTGGCCGGCGCCGACGTGGCCCTCTTCCATCAACGCTAGAGCCCCAGACCCGGCTGTGGGTCCGATTCTCCCGTCCTGGGCGTGATAGAATGCGTCTAACCTACAAGAGACGGAAAAAGAAGCCAACAACATGTCACAACAAGCTGATTTCGCTAGCCTCGGTCTGTCCGAGGCCACCCTCGAAGCGCTCCGGAAGATGGGATACGAAAGCCCCACCGCCGTACAGAACGAGACGATACCCCTCACCCTGGAAGGACACGATCTCGTCGTCCAGTCGCGGACCGGCACCGGCAAGACGGGGGCGCTCGGAATACCTATCGTCGAAGGCATCGACCTGGATCGTGGAGAAGTCCAAGCCATGGCTCTCACGCCCACGCGGGAACTTGCGCTCCAGGTGAAGGAGGAGGTCGAGAAGATCGGAGCGGGCCGGGGCGTCAAGGTCCTCGCGATCTACGGGGGCGACTCCATCGACGCTCAGATAAAGGGCATCGAAGAGGGGGCGCACGTCGTCGTCGGGACCCCCGGGCGGGTCCTCGATTTGCTCAAGCGCGGCTGCCTGAAGCTCGGCGCCGTGACGCGGCTCGTTCTCGACGAGGCGGATCGCATGCTCGATATGGGCTTCGCTCAAGAGATGAGCGAGATCATGCGCTTCATGCCGGAGAAGCGGCAGACTGCACTGTTCTCAGCGACCATCCCGCTCGGGATTCGCGGGCTCATCTATCACTATTTGAACGAGCCTCGCTGGGTGCTGCTGTCGGAGGACTTCGCCTACGTCAAGGAAGTCCGGCATACCTACCTCATCGCTCCCAAGATGCACAAAGACGACGTGCTCGCGAAACTCATCGAGCATGACCAGCCGACTTCCTCGATGATCTTCTGCAATACGCGAGAGGAGGTGCGCGGTGTCGCCAACTTTCTGTCTCGTCGCGGGCTTCCGGTCGCGATGATCTCCAGCGATCTGACCCAGCGGAAACGCGAGCAGGTCATGGCCGGTTTCAAAGCTGGCAAGATTCACCATCTTGTGGCCACGGACGTCGCGGCGCGCGGGATCGATATCGAAGAACTCTCTCATGTCTTCATCTACTCGACCCCCGACTCGCCCGAGGCCTATATCCATCGGGCGGGACGCACCGGGCGCATCGGTCGCGGTGGCGAGGTCATCTCCCTCGTCGGAGCAACGGATCTGGTCAGCTTCAACCGCTGCGCCAATCGCTACCACCTCGATCTCGTCGAGCGCTCGACACCCACGGACGATGAAGTCCGTGCGCGTAGGACCGAGCGACTCGTCGCGGAGATATCCGAGAAGGCCAAGGTTGTCGTCCCCGAGGACGTCGAAGCTCTAAAGTCGGTTGCTGAGGCCATTAGCAGCCATCCGGATCGGGACCTTCTCATTGCCCACTTGATTCTGAGCAACCAGCCCAAGCCGGAAGCCCTCGACACAGAGGAAGACGAGGGACAGCTACAGACAAGCCGTCCTCCCGAGAAACACGGCCGGCGGCGGCGGTCCGGCTCGAGGAGCCGACGTCGAAGCCAATAGACGCGTCGCAACCTCGAGCCACTTGATTCCGTCTAGCTCTTGTCCGACACTGGGGCCTCTCCGTCCCGAAAGCGTACAGGGGCTCCGTCGCTGAGGCTCCAGCCCGGTCCGTAACTGACCTGTTTTCAATTGCTTGAAAAAACGGCCCGTTTGTATGGAACAAATGGTACCGTTTACGCATATGTAGATAATGGGGACTAGCAGGGTGCTGAAAGAGTCATCTGAACCCTGCGCGACCGCCTCGCGCAGCGAGCCTGTCGAGCGGAGTGCTAGCCTGGCGAAGCCAGGCGCGTTGCAAGAAAGGCGCGAGCCCGGCCCGAATCGTCCGCATCGGGCTGCTGCGAAGGATGAGATGTTCCGGGGCTGCCCACGAAGGGCTGCCCGCCGGGAGATGGGCCGTAGAAGGTCCGAGCGAGGAGCGAGGGCCAGCGAGGGAGCCGAAGAGGCGACCGAGCACTAAGTGGAGAGAAAGCATATTGGACGTCAAGCGGGAAGGGGTGGCTCGGAAAAAGCGCATCCGGGCCGCGATCGTCGCCGGGTCGTTGCTAGCCGGGATCGCCGCCATCAGCTACGGACTGTCCCGCCTCGAGCCCTCCGCTCCGAAAGTAAATCGGGCCACCGTTTGGATGGATTCCGTCAAACGCGGAGAGATGATTCGTCAAGTCCGTGGACCGGGAACGCTTGCAGTCGTTCCTGAAGCCATTCGATGGGTTGCGTCGCGTACGGCGGGTCGGGTGGAACGACGCGTGATCCTTCCGGGAACTCTGGTCGAGCCGGATACGATCGTCCTGGAGCTGAGCAACCCCGAGCTCGAGCAAGAGCTCCGCGACGCGGAGTTTCAGCTGAAAGCGCACCAAGCCGAGCTCGCCGAGCTCAAGGTTCGGCTCCAAAGCAATCTACTGAGCCAGCGGGCCGCCGCCGCGAGTGTCGCCTCTGAGTACCATCAGGCGAGCCTGCAAGCACAGGCCGACGAGCGCCTCCACGCGGAAAAGCTCATCGGAGATCTCAAATTCAAGCGCTCCAAGGTCCGGGCCGAGGAGTATCGGACCCGCGACGAGCTCGAGCAACAGCGACTCCAGATCGCGGCCGAGTCCGTCCAGGCGCGGCTTACCGCCAAGCGAGCGACGGTGGAGCAGTTTCGCGCGCTCTACGATTTGAGGCTGAGCCAGAAGAAGGCTCTGACGGTTCGCGCCGGTATCGACGGTGTCCTCCAGGAGCTCGCGGTGGAAGTCGGGCAGGAAGTGATGCCCGGCGCCAACCTCGCACGGGTCGCTCAGCCGGACAAGCTCAAAGCCCAGCTTCGCATCGCGGAGACACAAGCCAAGGATATCGAAGTGGGACAAAAAGCCATCATCGACACCCGCAACGGATTAATCGACGGGAAAGTGATTCGTATCGATCCCGCGGTCCGGGAGGGCACGGTCACCGTCGACGTGGCCCTCGTTGGCAAGCTACCGAAGGGCGCGCGGCCCGACTTGAGCGTCGACGGGACGATCGAGCTCGAACGGCTCCATGACGTGCTCTACGTCGGGCGCCCCGCCTACGGCCAGGCGGAGAGCACGATCGGCCTGTTCAAGCTGCTCGCGGATGGAGAGACCGCGGCACGAGCTCAGGTGAAGCTGGGCCGCAGCTCGGTCAATACGATAGAAGTCATTCAGGGTCTTGTCGAGGGCGACGAAGTCATTCTGTCCGATACCTCGACATGGGACGCCTACGATCGAATTCGTTTAAACTAACAGGGTTGAATGGAGAAAGGGAAGAAAATGGCTGACGAGACTGCACTCATTCACCTCGAAGGCGTGACGAAGGTCTTCTATACCGATGAAGTCGAGACCCACGCGCTCGCGGGCATCCATCTCGACATCAACAAGGGCGAGTACGTATCAATCTCGGGACCTTCCGGTTGCGGAAAGTCGACGCTTCTCTCGATTCTCGGCCTGCTCGACACCCCGACGAGCGGCACCTACATTCTCAACGACCAGTCCGCCGACGATCTGAACCTCTCGCAGCGCGCACGCATTCGAAATCGCGAAGTCGGCTTCGTTTTCCAGGCGTTCAACTTGATCGGAGACCTCACCGTGTACGAGAACGTAGAGCTCCCCCTCACCTACCGCGGCATGCCCTCCGCGGAGCGCAAACAGCGCGTGAACGACGCGCTCGAGAAGGTGGGGATGGCACACCGAACGAAGCATTTTCCTTCGCAGCTCTCCGGCGGTCAGCAACAGCGCGTCGCGGTGGCGCGGGCCGTCGTGGGTGAGCCCTCGATTCTGCTGGCCGACGAGCCGACGGGAAACCTGGACTCCACGAACGGTGCGGCAGTGATGGATCTTCTTCGCGAGCTCCATAGTGGTGGTGCGACGATCTGTATGGTCACGCACGATCCCCGCTACGCGGACTACGCCGAGCGAAACATCTCGCTCTTCGACGGCCGGATCGTGGAGGAAAAGGTCGAGGTCGCCTGATCACGGGCGTGGTCCCTCGGGTTCGACATCGACGAGCCTACTCTGGATTCGGTGCGCGATCTCGCCTGGGATGGCGTCGATTCGGGATGCCTCCCACTCCAGACGGTCAGGCCAGAGCTTCGGGTTATCACCGGCTTTGAACAGGTAGAGGTCGATCAGGATCGTGCCCTCGAGCGCATCTATCCGGCCGTCGATAACGTAGTCGCATCCGAGCGCTTCCGCCACAGGAGCGATGCCTCGCACAAGGTCCTTGTAGAACAGACTCGCCTCCCGAGGCACGACCTCGAAGCGGTTGCCCGCCGCGCTCTCGAGACTCTCCGTGACCGACTTCGTCACGTCGCTCGCGAGGAGCTCGAAGCTCGCTCTTCCAGTCAGGTTCTCGAAGGGAAGCACGGCGAGTCGGGCCCGGGTCGCCGGCCCGTGAGGCCGCATCCGCACCCGGGGATGGCCTATCGTCGCGACGACCGCGAGGACCGCGGCAAACAAGACGATACCCGCCACGACAAACCGACCGGGGCCAGTCTTTGACTCTTTAACTCCGCGTTTCTTGGAAGCCATTCCTCTGCAGCGAGTTACGTTAGTTGTTCAAGAGTTCGAGCCTGACCCCGATTTTGATAAGCTTGCCCGTTGGTCGAGGAGGTTCGATGAAGGGTCTGATCCTTGTGAAGCAAGTTCCTGACGCTAACTCCGTTTTTCGCATCAACTCGGACGGCACCTGGGTCGACGAGAGCAATCTATCATTCGCCATCAACGATTATGACCGCTATGGCCTCGAAGCGCTTCTCACGTTCAAGGACTCCGGCAAACTCAACGAGGTCGTGGCGCTGACGGTGGGCCCGGCCGGGGCAAGCTCGGTTTTGCGCACGTGCCTGGCGACGGGGGCGGATCGCGCCATCCACGTGCAGGACGATGCCATCGCGGGTGCCGATCCTCTCTCGCTGGCGCGTATCATCCAGGCGGCCATAGCGGACGAGGACTTTTCCCTCATCGTGGCCGGTCTTCAGGCCGACGATGACAACCATACCCAGATCGGCGGTCTCGTCGCCGGGCTTCTCGACTGGCCTTCGGCATCCGCGGTGATGAGCCTGACGTTTCGAGACGACACGACACTGCGCGTTGAGCGTGAGCTCGGAAACAACGAGCTTCAGGTCGTCGATCTGACGCTGCCCGCAGTCGTGACCGTGCAAACCGGGATCAACGTACCTCGCTACGCCAGTCTCAAGGGCATCATGGCCGCGAAGAAGAAACCCGTGAAGAGATTGTCCCTCGCCGACCTCGGCCTCGAGCCGTCCGAGGTCGGAGGCCTGGGCGCTCGACTCAAGTCGGTGAGCCTCGCGCCGCCTGTCAGGGGTAAGAGAGCGGAGATTCTCTCCGGTTCGCCCGACGAGATTGCGCGGGAGCTCGTAGGTCGCATGCACGAAAAGACCGGCGTGATCTAAAACATGAGCATCAAGATCATCACGCTGGCGGAGCACGACGGCAGCGCTCTCAAAGAAATCTCCTTCGAGCTTCTCGGGCTCGCCCATCGTATGAGCGACGACGCCGAAGTCAAAACGCTCATCCTCGGCAAGAACGTCGAGGAGCTCGCGCAGACACTCGCGAAGCGCGGTGCCTCGGAAGTCCTCTATGTCGAAGGCAAGGCGGTGGAGAGCTATTCGAGTGACGGTTACCGACGAGCGCTCGAGCCCGTGCTTCGGGATGAATCTCCGGACCTCCTGCTCATCGGGAACACTCCGGACGGATGGGACGTAGCGCCACCTCTAGCCGCGCGTCTGGGAGTACCGCTCGCAAGTGGCTGCTCCGCGGTCGAGCTCGAGGGAGGCCAGGCGCGTATCACGCGAAAAGCCTTCAATGGAAAGTTCGTGCACAGGGTGAGTATCGAGAACGCGAGCCCCGTCATTGCGACCATCGACAAGGGCGTCTCCGCGCCCCACGAGCACGAGACGTCGGGAAGCGTTCGCAAGTTGGCTGCCGAGGTGAAACTGGAGAAGCTTCGCGCTCGCTACGTTGAGACGCGCAAAGGTGAGTCCGGCGGTTTGGATCTTTCGGATGCCTCGGTCATCGTCGCCGTGGGCCGCGGAGTCGCGGCGCCGGAGAAGATCGGCGTCATCCGCGATCTCGCCGAATCACTCGGTGCTCAGCTCGGCGCCTCGCGTGCCGTCACCGATGCGGGTTGGCTCCCCCACGAACATCAGATCGGAAGTAGTGGCGTTAGCGTCAAGCCGAAGCTCTACATCGCCTGTGGCATCTCGGGCGCGATCCAACACGTCGTAGGCATGAAGAGCTCCGGCTACATCGTGGCCATCAACAAGGATTCCGATGCTCCGATTTTCGGGGTAGCCGACGTCGGTGTGGTTGCCGACCTCTTCGAGATCGTCCCCGCTCTGACGAAGACAATCAAGGAAGCGAAGGCCTAGCCGACTCTCTTGCTTTCCTCGCCGGCCTTGCCGTCGGCCACTTTGACTTCGAGGATCTCGAAGTCCGGATCCATCACTTTAACGGGTCTACGCGGATTCGTGTGGGTTGAAGACGGCATTTCTGGGTAATGGCGGAAGGAATGCCGCCACGATCTTCAGCTTGAGATATTCCTCGTCGCGATAGCCGTAGGCGCGTCGTTGCAGCACACGGATTTTGTTGTTGACCCCTTCAACTAGGAGGCGCAGACGTTCCATCTCGGCCACCGCCTTGTCCGGCACAGCTTGCCCACATGCGTCGCAAAACGCTAGGTGTAGCGCGAGTTGTTCGCCAGCCAGTCCAGGTGTTCTACATGCAAACCGCCGCACCCAGGACAGTTGACGCGCCAACGCTCGTATTCCAGATAGATCCGCCAGCCTGCCAACGACAGGTCGCGGACCCGGCACACTTGCTTGTCATAGCGCCCCCGGCACCGTTGCCCACAGTAAGAGCACACAGCTGTTTTTTTTCGCCTCTTGAGCTGGATGACGCGGGCGTATCGGTCATCGAATACACCCTTCAATCCGGCACACCACGAAACCTGGCAGCGCAAACAGCGAGCGGATCGACTGGGAATTTTTCACTCGGTTAGCCTATCCTAAAAATGGACCACTTTTCAGCACCTGATGAAGTACTCGATACCTTTTCCACACAATGAGTTACACTGTTTTTCCGTCAGGACTTACCCACACGAATCCGCGTAGACCCACTTTAACTTCGTCGTAGGCTCTCTGGGCTCGCGCGGTCATGCCCGCCTTCTCGTAGAGCTGTCCAAGAGACACCAGATGGCGAGTCTCCCACGGTTCGAGCTTGATCGCGATCTTGAGGTTCTTCTCCGCATCCAGACGCCAACGCGGATTCTCCGACAGAGTCCGCCCGAGCAGGTGAAACCGGTCGGGATAGTTCTCCTGGTCGAGCTCGATCGAGGTGCGACAGAGCTCGATCGCCCGCCAGAAATCTCGTTCTTTGAAACAACGCTGCGCTCTTTTAAAGAGGCGCGCTGCCTCCTCTGGGTCGCGCTCTCGGTCCCAATCCTCGGGCTGTTGGGGCTCGGCGACAACAACCTCCCATTTCTTTTGGGTCTCCTGATACTGAGACTCACGCTCCACGAGCTGGTCGTAGACGTTCGTCGAGGTTTGTGACGAGAGCGTCACGAAGGCTTCCTTCAGACGGGCGTACACGGAGGAGAGCTTCTCCTGAAAGTCCCCGTCGGGGATATGCTCGTATTTCGCGGGATCGAACTTCGCCGAGAGCTCCTTGTGAGCTCGCTCGACATCGCTATAGCCGGCGCCTCGTGAGAGGCCCAGAACTTGCCAGTGGTTCTGGCACTGCATCTCGCTATAGACCGAGGCGAGCTCCTTTTCGAAGGGATCCGCGGCCGCCGCGGCCTGCGGAGTAGGACGCGGGCCCGGAGCGGGACGCTCGCTTGCCTTCTTGTCCCGAAGCTCGACGATACCCGACTGATGCAGTGCGATCAGCACCCGTACCGTCCTCTCGTCTCCCAGAGGCGACTTCTGGAGAATCTCACCTACGCTGTTGCTGGAGTCGACGAGGTCGAGCACAAAGGCCTCGTCCTCGCTGAGCTCCATGCCCGGCGCGATACCGAGCGCATCCGACGTCTGAGCCAGAACGTAGTCGTCGATGAGAACGTTCTCTCGGTAAATGTCGACGTCGGGCAGGCGTTTTACGACGTGGAGAAAAACATCCCCGATGCTCACGGGCGACAGTGTGATGGCCTGAATGGGTACTTGCTCCGAGAAAACGAGCCTCTCCGGAGTACTCAGCAGAATCGCACCGGCGATGTCGAGAATCTGGACCCGGACGAACTTCTCGATCTCGCCTCCCCTCAGATAATCGAGCTCGACGAGAATTTGACCGAGCCTGTGACCCGAGCGAATGAAGCCTGTGGCCTCCCGAGCTGCTCGGCGGTAATTCGCTTCTCGCGGACCAGAACTTCACCGAGCCGATCTCTGACGAGGTCCGATTTCGCTCCGACAAGTTGACCGGACTCGAAGAAGACGAGTCGTTTCGCCTCCTCGGTCTCGCAGATCAAAGCGCCGGTCTTCTGGCCCTCGTAGGCCGCCCGCATGGCGCGCGCCGCCCGGGTATTGAAGGTGCCCCCGCTGTCGCTCATCGGAACAAACGCCCCCTATCGATGGTCAAACACATCCGACCCTAAAGGGTAGCAAACTGCGCGCCAATTCGAGCCGGAACGAGAAAACGCCGCAAGCGCCTTGTTTTCAGGACAGATACGTTGCTATCGCGCTTTCGCGGCGGGTTGCGAGCGTGGGGAAAGGGCTACAGCAAGACGTTTCCATCCGTTGCGGTCCAGCACGTCATGCTGTCGGGCACGACCCGGATGAGAGGTCTCTCCGCGATGCGCGATCCCGCGTAGGGAGGATATTTCTCCCTCAGACACTCGATGGCACTGCCATGCTCTTTGGCGAAGCGACCACGGGGAAGCAGACTATCGGCCTTCCCGCGGATGAGGACGTAGCCGAGCGAGCTCCAATCGTCGGAGTACTCGTCGACGAGCAGGGAGACCTCAGCGTTTTCCTCGACGTTGCGGAGCCGCTTCAAGCGCCCCCAGGACACGCGCTTTCGTTTGTCATCGATAGGCGAATAGAAACGCCCCTGCATCAGGACGAAACAGATGGGCACCACCGAGGGACGCCCATTGGCATCCGCGGTGGCGAGCCTCCCCACGGGATGTCGGCGAAGGAAGGCCTCGACCTTCGATTCGATTGCGATCGCCATGACTTGGGTGACGAGGAGTCTATCGCAACGCGTTCCGGCCCGGTAGCTGCCTATGATGGCGACCAGGCGGACGCCCGCGCGGGCGCGTACATCAGCGAGAGCGGGCTCGGCTGGGGAGTGTTCCAGTGGGGCGGCAAGCAGACCCTTCCCTATTTGTGGCCCCGCGTCGTTTTACAACCATAGCGCTACTCAAGTTCCGAGATACACTACTACGGTGACACGCCTGACATGGATCTCGACCCTCCTTCTGGTGTCTGGATGCAGCGGTGGCGATGGTCTCCCTACCGGTCCGTCTCCGGTATCGACGACGGTCGAGATCCACTACGTTGCCGCGGCCCTCTCTGCTACGGGGGCCGATGGGGCGACGCCTTTGATCGGTTGCGCCGCGCGGGCGCGCATTCACCCGAGTTGGTGGGGATTCGCGCAGGCGAGTGTGCCATCGTCGAGTCCCGGTTCGTGGGCGGTGCTCTTCGAAGAGGTGCCGATCGGCCGCCAGGTCATTCGACTGGGCGCGCCCGAGGGCTGCGAAACGGTCTCCGTCGTGGCCAACGGGACGGTGCTGACCGAGCGACTCGAGCTGCGGGTCTGGGGCGACTCCGCCTTCACATTCACGGTTCATTCGGACGGAAGTGTCTCACCCTGAGACGGCGGTTTCCGTCGTCGTTCCGACTTTCAATCGCTCCGCCTCCATCGACCGCGCACTCGGGTCCGTCGTGGCTCAGACTCGGCCTCCCGACGAGATCCTGGTGGTGGATGACGGGTCCACGGACACAACCTCGGCCCTCGTTCGCCGTGACTACCCTGAGGCGCGCGTCATCGAGCAAGACAACCGCGGAGTGAGCGCCGCGCGCAACCGGGGCATCCGTTCGTCGAGTGGAGATGTGATCGCCTTTCTCGACTCGGACGACGAGTGGCTTCCGAACAAGCTGGAAAAGCAACTTGCGGAGATGACTCGCTTTCCCGATAGGCCGCTATGTCACACCGACGAGATCTGGATCCGTCGTGGACGACGCGTGAACCCGATGAACAAACACAAGAAGTACGGCGGATCCATCTTCAAACGCTGCCTGCCGCTTTGTGTGGTCTCCCCTTCTTCGGCGCTTATACGCCGGAGCCTTTTCGAGAGCGTCGGGCTCTTCGACGAAAGCTTGCCCGCTTGCGAGGACTACGACATGTGGCTTCGAGTCACGGCGCTCCATCCCGTTCTCTATCTCGACGAACCGCTGATCGTCAAGTATGGCGGCCACGAGGACCAGCTCTCGCGACGTTTCTGGGGAATGGACCGATTCCGGATCAGAGCGTTGGAGAAGATTCTGTGCGATCCGGAGCTCCAAACGGGCGACCGCGAGGCCGCTCGGGCGGAGCTTCAACGGAAGATCCAGCTATACGCGCGCGGTGCGAGACGGCGAGGCAAGCACGAGGAAGCGAGCTTCTACGAAAGCAGGCTCCCCTCGCTCGCGAACTACAATAGCAGCTCCGAACGATGATCCGATTCGACACGGCATTGACGTCCTCGGCATCGCCGAGTCGGCCATGGTCACCGACCTCACGGCGGGCGACCGCTTCGGCGTCGTGTCCAAACATCCACACGGTTTGACAGCTCACGATTTTGGCAGTAGCGTTGAGCCGTCCCAAGGGGGAAACCTTCTCGCGCTAGAGTCTTTGTCTTGCGAGCTCGTTCGGTATGAAGTGTCGTGAAGGTTAGGCTGCGCATCCCGTTATGTAGTGCCTCTTTTTTTTGGAAAGGCCCGTATCCATCCAAACCAATTCCCCGTTTTGTAGATCGGCTGAACTCGCGGGCGATTACAGAGCAGATGAGATTATTTGATGTCGATTTTTAGCAGTCTTGATTGGGTCGTCGTCGGAATCTACTTTCTCGTACTTGGGGGTATTGCCTGGTGGGTCATCCGGAAAAAGACGGAGTCTTCCACGGAATACTTCTTGGCCGGGCGTCACGTTGGCTGGTTCGTGATTGGAGCTTCCATCTTCGCGTCGAACATCGGCTCGGAGCACATCGTCGGACTCGCCGGAACCGGAGCCAAATCGGGCGTGGCGATGGGTCACTACGAGCTTCACTCGTGGCTCGTTCTCCTGCTCGGCTGGGTGTTTGTGCCTTTCTATATGCGGAGCCGGGTGTTTACCATGCCCGAGTTCCTGGAGAAGCGGTACAGCCCTGCGGCACGTTGGCTGCTTTCCGTCACTACACTCATCGCCTACGTCCTGACGAAGATCTCCGTCACGATCTACGCCGGCGCCGTCGTCTTTCAAGTCCTCATGGGTATCGACTTCTGGACCGGCGCGCTCTTCGTCGTGCTCTTGACGGGAGCGTATACGATCATGGGCGGACTGCGTGCGGTGCTCTATACCGAAGCCCTTCAAGCGATCGTCCTCCTTGCCGGTTCCCTCACGGTCACCGTATTCGGTTTGATCAAGCTGGGAGGGATTGGCCAGCTCATGGCCCTCGCCGGTCCGGACCATCTGAACATGTTTCTGCCCGCCGATCACCCGGATTTCCCTTGGACCGGCATGGTCTTTGCTCCGCCCATTGTCGGCCTCTGGTATTGGTGCACGGATCAATACATCGTACAGCGGGTGCTCGCCGCGAAGAACGAGTCAGAAGCTCGGCGCGGCACGATTTTTGCCGCCTACTTGAAGCTCACTCCCTTTTTCATATTTCTAATCCCCGGCGTCATCGCCTATGCTCTCGCGAAGAGCGGCCAGCTCGACTTGGCCGAGCCCGATCAAGCCTTTCCCGTCATGGTGGCTACACTGCTGCCAGTGGGTCTGAGAGGTCTGGTGGCGGGCGGACTCGTGGCGGCACTCATGAGCTCATTGGCCGCCGTTTTCAACTCCTCCTCCACCTTGTTCACCATGGATATCTACCAGAAGCTTCGGCCGGACGCCTCGGAACGAACGCTCGTTTTTGTGGGTAGGGTGGCAACCGCAGTCTTGGTCATCACGGGAGTCGCTTGGATTCCTGTACTCAGACTCCTCTCCGGCGAGCTTTATCATTATCTTCAGAGCGTTCAAGCCTACATTGCGCCACCGATAGCGGCCGTCTTCTTTCTCGGCTTGTTCTCGAAGCGCATCAATGCCTTCGGTGCTCTCGTCACGCTCGTGGGCGGTTTCCTGCTCGGTATGGGTCGACTGATCGCTGAGATCAACAAGGAAGCCTTGAGTGGCTGGCTCTATACGTTTGCTGATATTAATTTCCTCCATTTCGCGATCTTCTTGTTTCTCTTCTGCGTTTTTTTGTTGTTCGTTGCCAGCGCAGTTACACCGCCACCGCCTGAGGAGAGTATTCGTGGGCTTACTTACGCCACCACCGTCTCGGCGGACAAAGCAAAATCGCGCGCGACCTGGAATCGGACCGACGTCGTGCTCTCCTTGATCGTGGTGGCGGTGGTTGTTCTGGTCTTGGCTTACTTCTCTCCATTGAGGACATTTTTTTGATACCAGCGGGCGGACGACCATCTACAAGTTCTTCGTCAAACCGATGAGCGTGAGAGAAGGAAGATGGGAGCAAAGATGGCACCCCCTTCGTGAAGAGTGGGTCATCGTGGCGGCACACCGACAGGACAGACCATGGATTGGCGAGACCGTGTCGGGCGAAGAAACTCCTCTTCCGAGATATGCTTCCGATTGTTACTTCTGTCCAGGTAACCGGCGCGTCAGTGGCAAGCGCAACCCCCAGTACAAGCAGGCGTTCGTATTCGACAACGATCATCCCTGTGTGGCTTTTGATGCTCCTGCCGAGCTTTCCGAATCGGCCGAATCCTTGGGAATCTACCGACGCCGACCCGCCACCGGAATTGCCCGCATCGTTTGCTACGGCCCCCGGCACGACCTGACGCTGGCCGAGATGGAACAAGAAGAAGTGGAGGCCTTGGTCGGCACGTGGCAAAAGGAATACGTCGATCTGGAAAGCCGGCCGGAGATCCACCATGCATTGATGTTCGAGAACAAAGGGGAGGTGGTTGGAGTCTCCAATCCCCATCCACACGGCCAGATCTACGCGACCAATTTCGTATTCAAGACCATCGAGACGGAAGCAAGAGTCAGCGAGCGCCACTTTCTGGAAACGGGGCGGGTGTTGTTTCAAGACATCTTGGCGCAGGAGTTGGCCGATGGGCGGCGGATCGTATATGAGAACAACGAGGCCGTTGCCTTCATTCCATTCTTCGGTCGCTACGCCTACGAGGTCTTCGTGGCCCCGCGAGCCGCACACCAAAGCGTCGCTTCGCTGACCGATGCCGAGGTCTGCGATTTTGCGGACGCCCTCCGACGCATCCTCATCAAGTTCGACAACCTATGGCAAATGCGTTTCCCCTACGTCATGCCGCTCCATCAAGCCCCCACGGACGGCGGGGATTACCGTGGCTTTCATTTTCACATCGAGTTTCATCCACCCCTGAGAAAACCCAAGTTGCTGAAGTACCTCGCCGGACCGGAAATCGGCGGCGGAAATTTCTTGAGTGACACCGTTCCCGAAGAAAAGGCAGCCGAATTGAGGGCTTTGCCGGACCTGCACTACCGACATCTATCGAGATGACGGACGTTACCGAACTGCTCGAGCCCATCCGGCGATTGCACGAGATGATCCGCGGCGAGGTCGTCGCGACCTGCGAGCGCACCAGCTTGGACGACTTGGCTGCTGTCAGCGCGGACGGAGAAGGGGACACGATTTATGCTATCGACCGCGTGAGCGAAAGAAGGCTTGTCGATTATTTCACCGAGGTCATCGCCTCCAAGGTTCCCATCGTGCTCGTCGGCGAGGGGTTGGCGCACGGCGGCAAGATGGTTTTGCCTGACGGCGTAGCCGAGAACGAGGCGGTTTGGCGCATCATCATCGACCCGATCGACGGCACTCGGGGGATCATGTATCAAAAACGAAGCTCGTGGGTGCTGACCGGTGTTGCCCCCAATCAAGGCGAGAGCACGAATCTCGATGACATCGTGCTGGCGGTGCAAACCGAGATTCCACTCATCAAGCAGCATTTGTCGGACGTGGTCTGGGCCATCGAAGGGAAAGGAGCCGGTGCGGAGCGATATGACCGTTTGACTGGAGAGAGACGCGCTCTTGATCTGAGACCATCCCGTGCCACGACCATCGCTCACGGATTCGCCATGATCTCCCGCTTCTTTCCCGGCATGCGGCAAGAGCTGGCAGCCATCGACGAGGAAATCGTCCTCGGAGCGCTCGGACCGGTGCAACGAGGGAAAGCCCACTGTTTCGAGGATCAATACATCTGCAGCGGTGGACAACTCTACGAATTGATGTCCGGGCACGATCGATTCACCGCCGATATACGACCCCTCCTGGAGCCGCTCCTAGCCAAGCAGGGACTTTCCCTGGGCATCTGTTGTCACCCCTATGACCTTTGCACCGAGCTCATCGCGCGGGAGCTGGGAGTCGTCGTGACCGACGCCGGGGGCGGCCCCCTATCGGCACCCTTGAACGTAACGGCAGACGTGACCTGGGTCGGTTATGCCAACCTCGAAATCCGGGCCCAAATCGAGCCGCTGTTCCAGAGGGCGCTGCGCGAGCGGGGGTTGTTGCAGGGCTGAGAGAACGACGCGGATGTCCGAGACTATGAGCGAAAAGGTTGCCGATTGGCCCGATGTGGCCCAATTCGTCCAAGCCCTCCATGCACCGAGCGGAGTCGCGGATTCGAGACTGCTTCGGATTTGGAACCCCAGGGCATCGATGGTCCTAACGCGAGCCCCCGGTCGGCTAGATGTGATGGGTGGGATCGCCGATTATTCCGGCTCACTCGTCCTACAACTCACCACTCGGGAAGCGACCTTGGCCGCTTTGCAACGGGACACGGCCCGGCTGCTGACCATCGTCACCTCGAGTGAGGAACGAGACGACGCCGCATCGGTTTTCACCATGCCGTTCGATGACTTCGAGGCCGACGGAAACCCCATCACCTATGATGAGGCGAGAAACTACTTTCGGCGCGATCCGGACAAGTCTTGGGCTGCCTACGTGGCGGGAGCTTTTCTCGTGCTCATGCGGGAGAAGGCCGTGGTGTTCCCGGAGGGAGCCCGGCTCTTCATTCAATCGAGCCTGCCCGAAGGCAAGGGAGTGGCTTCATCGGCGGCGCTGGAAGTGGCAGCGATGATGGCCCTGGATGCCTCCTTCGACATCGGGCTCGAGGAACGCGAGCTGGCTCTTTTGTGCCAGAAGGTAGAGACCTTAGTCGCGGGCGCACCCTGCGGCATCATGGACCAGATGAGCTCCGTCTACGGCGAAGCGAACCGCTTTCTGGCTCTGTTGTGCCAACCGGCAGAGGTTCAAGAAACGGTGGCCGTTCCGGAAGAGCTGGCATTTTGGGGTATCGACTCAGGAATCTATCACGCGGTTTCAGGCGCCGACTACGGGTCGGTGCGCGTAGGGACGTTCATGGGTTACCGAATCTTGAAAGAGATCGCTGGTAAGGACTGGGGAGGCTATCTCGCGAACCTGACCCCCTCCGAGCTCGAGCAAAAGTACCTGCACCATTTGCCGGAAGCCATGCTGGGAGCTCGCTACATCGAGCGATATGGGGATACGGAAGATGCAGTGACCGAAGTGGACCCCGAGGCAACTTACCGAGTTCGCCGACCGACCACTCATCCCGTTTACGAGAACTTCCGAGTCCAAGCCTTTGCCCGCTTGCTGTCGGGCGATGCAACGGCCCATGCACCTATGCTCGGCGAGTTGATGTATCAATCCCACGCGAGCTATTCGGCTTGTGGCTTGGGCTCAGAAGGGACGGATCGCCTGGTCGAGTTGTCGCGGGCCGCCGGACCAACTCAGGGGATCTTTGGCGCCAAGATAACGGGTGGAGGTAGTGGTGGCACGATCGCGATTCTCGCTCATCGAGATGCCGAGGCAGCCGTCCGTGCGATTGCCGAGCAATACGGGCGGGAGACGAGCCGCGAGCCATATATTTTCGCCGGCTCGTCTTCCGGGGCCAGGGAATTTGGGCATCTTTATCTGGAAGCTAGTCGGCGGTGATGCGGGCCTCGCAGGAAGCCGGCGGCTCAGCGAAGCTGTCGAAGATCGATGAGCCCGAGGCCGATGTCATTGTTCGTTGTCTCCCGGCCCAGCAGGTTCGTGGCCGCCTCGAGCGCGGCGCGCAGCGAGGCGACATCCATAAACGGGTTCGCGGAGAGAACGAGCGCCGCCGCCCCGGCCACGTGAGGGGTCGAGGCAGAGGTGCCGGAAAACTGTCCTTTGCCGAAGGAAACGGTGGAGACCAGGTCAGGGGCAACCAAATCCGGTTTCATGCGACCGTCGGCTGTGGGCCCGCGAGAGCTGAAGGATTGGACCTCGAGAGAGTCCCAGGTTATGGCTCCCACGCTCAACGCTCCCCTAGCATCAGCGGGCAGGGTGAGCGTGCCAGCTGGCCTCGCCAAGTTCGCAGAGATATCGTTGCTGGCCCAGAGGTAGAACGTCTGAGAGGAGTTCAGAGGGCTCGCGGGATCGTGACGCACGATCGCGTAGAGAACCTCTTCCTCGGATTCGAAGCTGAGCAGCTCCAGTGGATCTTGGACTCCGGCCTGAACATCGCGGCTGCTGGCCACGATATCGGGATTGTCCTCTGAAATATCCCAGTTTCTGACGAAGCCCGGCTTGACCACAAAGAGATCGTAGTCGTGCTCACTCGCACCAAACGGATCGTCCCAGCGTAGCCTCACCTCGGTAGTTTGGTGCGGGTTCACACTTATGGACGCCCCGAACAGATGCTGGTCGCCGAACTCGAGGAACCCATCCTGGTCGACGTCCTGCCAGGTTCCCTGATAGTAACGCTCGGCTTCGTTGCCTGCTGCGGTCACGAAGAGGATTCCGGAGGCGGCGATCTCGTCCACTATTTCAGCGATGATGTGATCTCCGTCGGGAGGAAAGATGTTGTCGAATCCTATGGAGTGGCTGATGATGTCTACCCTCGCTCCAATGAGCTGGTCCAGTTGCTCGCCCCACGAAACGAGGTCCTCGAAGGCGGCGAGATACAGCTCCGCCCCGGGCGCGATGTCGTGAACGATCTCCGCGCAGGCCGTGCCGTGCGGGCTGTCGAACTCGTCCAAGTTGTCTAGGACGAAGGGCGTGGCGGAGCTTTCCGCGGGAAGCTCGCTCCCGATCAGCTCCTCGGCATTCTGAAAGCTCATGTCCAGCACACCGACGACGACCCCGCTTCCGTCCACGCCCATTCGCCTGATGAAGTCGTCAGCTCCGATCACCGGCGCTCCTTCGCTCGTGATTTCCTTGGGGCTCGGGTAGTAAGGCGGCCGCATTCTCGCCACTGCGGCGTGGCTCGCCACCCCGCGCAGCGCGCTCGCCGGCAATCCCACCTTCACCAGTTCTCGGAACTGGCCTTCGATTCTTCCTCCTGCGTCGCGAACCACCCCGGCAAGGTCGCTCGCCGTCGCGCTGGGGGAAAGGACGATCACTGCCGTTACCATGCGGGTGTTCGAATCCAGATACCGGAGACCCCGTGCAAAGGCCAGCTCTTGCCTTTCCGACGCTTTTGCGACGCGGTGCAGAGCATAGGACAGCTTGCCGTAGTCTTGCTTTTCGGACTGCGTCCAGGCAACTGTGGGCAGCGCGAACACCAGGAGGAAGCCGGTCGATCGTAGGAAAAATCGAGGCGTTCGCATCGGAGAACTCATTTCAGAGCGGAGCCAGGCGAAGGCCGAGATCCGTAGTCCATCCTAGAGTGTGAATACACTGACTTCAAGCGAATCACCCCATCGGCTCCAGGCTGCTTCGAGCTCACTCTGGCCCCGCTTGTGCCGCACGTTCCACCTGGATAAAATGCCCTCCGCGTTCGTTAAGGTCGATCGCAAAACAGGAGCTTATCGCATGAACCTCACGCAATTGTTCTACCGAGCCGCAGCACTATTCGTATGCGTGGCGGCTATTGGATGCAGCCAGGCTGGGTCGGTGACCGAGGACGCAACAACTGCCACCAGCGATGGCATGGGAACCCCGCAGTTCCAAGTCGAGCCTCTCTGGCCGAAGACGCTGCCGAACGACTGGCTCATCGGGCGAATAGCCGGGGTAGCGGTCGACTCGCAGGACCGAATCTTTGCCCTTCAGCGGCCCGGAAGCCTGACTGGGGGCGAGCTCGGCTTGATGCACGATCCGCCCATGTCGCTGTGCTGCAGGCCAGCTCCTCCGGTCCTGGTTTTCGATGCGGAGGGCAACCTTCTCGACTCTTGGGGTGGCCCGGGGGAGGGCTACGATTGGCCCGGCACCGAGCACGGCATCTTCGTCGACCACAACGACAACGTCTGGCTAGGCGGCGAAGGCATCGGCGACCCAGAAACGTTGTTGGACCACAGGGTACACGGGGAGGACAACCCGCGGTGCCGAGATCACATGGTGCTGAAATTCACCAACGACGGCAAGTTCCTCATGCAGATCGGCAAGGCGGGCAGGACCGGCGGCAACAACAGCACGGAGTTCCTGGGACACCCTGCAGACATCGCAGTCGATCCCGAGACGAACGAGGTCTTCGTGTCCGACGGCTACTTGAACAAGCGCGTGATCGTGTTCGATGCGGAGACCGCGGAGTACAAGCGGCATTGGGCCGCCTACGGCAAAGTGCCGGACGAAGCCCCGATACTCCGGTACGATCTAGACGCTCCCGTCACAGAGCACTACACCGATTCTGTGCACGCGATTCTAATCTCCATGGACGGACTCGTGTATGTAGCGGATCGCGGTAACAGCCGTATCCAGATCTTCCAGAAGGATGGCACCTACGTGGAAGAGCATTTCATCATGCCAGAGACCCGGCGTGGGTCCGCGAACGGAACCGTCTGGGATATTGATTTCTCAACAGATGAGGAGCAGACCTTTCTCTATGTCGCCGATGGGAACAGTCAGGTCGTCTGGATCCTGCGACGAAGCGACATGGAGGTTCTCGACTCCTTCGGCCGCCGAGGCCGCGGCGCTGGTGAATTCCACTGGCTGCACAAATTTGCCGTGGACTCCAAAGGCAGCATCTACACCGGCGAAGTGCACATGCAGCGGCGCCTCCAGAAGTTCGAGGTGCTCTAGGCTCGGCGACCGTTCGTTCGTTCGTTCGTTCAGGATAGGGCTATTTCTTTGTCGGCATGATTATTGGTGAAATATTCTCCTCCTGGACGATCTCATTGAAGGCGACCACGTCTTCATCAAAAATCTCCTGGAGTTTGTCAAGGTGCTCCGCGAGTTTTCGTTCGAGATCCTCAAAACTCTCGTAGGAACCGTCCGTTGGCCGAGCCTCTGCACCGAGGACAACTCCTAAGACATAAGAGAAGCGAGTATCCAACCGAGGCGGCAAATTGATCATCATGTCGGCACCCTTCTCGTACTCTGTTTGTATCAGCTGCTGTTCGACCGACGTGAGTTTCTCGCTCAACTCATCGGACGCCTGGGCGATCTCATCTCCATACCCAGCCTCTTTCAACGTGCTCGTTAGGTTCCGCACCTGATGGCGCACATATCGGATCTTCCTGATAGCGTTGTTGAGCTCCGTCAGCCTGTCGCGAATCTCTATCGCTAGATCAAACTGTTTTTGATAGTCTTCTTGAGTCGTCGAAAGGCGCGGGTCCTTCCTTAGCTCAGAAGACTCGGTCTGTGTCCACTGTCCCGTGGTGATTCTTACCCTGTAAGTTCCAGGAACCGCTCTCGGGCCCTCGTTTCCGTCGAAAAAACTCGTGTCCGGAACGAGGTCTGCTCCTGGGTAGCGCAAATCCCAAACAAAACGATTCATGCCAGCCGTTGCCGTTATGGCCGTTTCGTCTTCGCTCGAGAACGTTTGGATTACGTTGTCGTCGGAATCCAGGAATTCCAGTTTGACCTCTCCTTCAGGCTCACTCGCCAGGTAATAAAATACTCTTGCTCCCTCCATGCCGCGCCCTTCTACACGGTATGCGTCCTTGGGCGTAAAAAGAAAAGCCGCTGACTTTGCCACGTCCTCGGTTATCTGATGAAGTGGCGTGAGATCATCAAGAACCCAGAATGAGCGGCCGTGGGTCGCAACAACCAGATCTTGCTCCTTGATCACCATATCGGCAATCTGAACAACAGGCAGATTCAATTGAAAAGACTGCCAAGTGTTTCCATCATCGAAGGAAATATGCATTCCAAACTCAGTGCCGGCATAAAGGAGCCCTTTACGATCAGGATCCTCACGAACAACCCTGACAAAGTGGTCGGAGGGAATACCGTTGTTAGCCGTTATTAGAGACCAGTTCTTGCCGTAATCATTGGTTCTGAAAATGTAAGGCGCAAAATCGTCTTCGCGGTACTTGTGCACCACTACAAAAGCCCGGCCTGGATCGTGGGCAGAAGGCTCGATCGCGTTTACCGTTCCCCATTCAGGCATTCCCTCCGGGGTGATGTTCTCCCAATTGGCGCCTCCATCACGAGAAAAATGGACCAGACCATCGTCTGAGCCTGCCCAAAGTAGCCCAGGCGCACGCGGAGATTCCTGGAAGGCAAAGATAGTGCCATAGACTTCCGGGCCGGTGTGGTCCAGAGTAATCGGACCGCCCGTGTGCTTCTGCTTGCTCTTGTCGTTTCGAGTCAGGTCAGGGCTGATGATCTCCCAGCTCTGGCCTTCGTTGGTTGATCTGTGGACGTGCTGAGAAACATGATAGAGCACGTTGGGATCATGAGGTGAGACGCGGACGGGAGCGTTCATCTGGAATCGGTATTTCAGCTCCGCGGCCGCTAGGCCTTCCGGAAGCTCTGGGTAGGTCCTGAGTTCTCTGGTTTGACCGGTTCGGTGATCGTATCTCGTGATGATCCCCACGTGCTCCGTGGCATAGACGATGTTCGAGTCTCTCGGATCTACCGCAACATATCCCTGCTCCCCACCTCCAACGGAGTACATATCTGGAAGTGATCGCCTGCCGGGTTCAGTGCTGGGGACAGAAATCGAGGAGTTATCCTGTTGACAGCCATAGACCCGGTAGGGAAATTGATTATCCGTGGCAACACGGTAGAACTCCGCCGTCGTCTGATTCATTTGGGTGGACCAGGTTTCGCCACTGTTGAGCGATATTGTTGCTCCTCCGTCATTTCCATTGATCCAGATATTCGGATGATCGGGGTTGATCCAGAGGTCATGGGCATCCCCATGCGGAAGCCTTATCGTTTCATAGGTTTTTCCCCCATCCACTGACTTGCTGAAATTCCTAGTCAGCACATAGACCGTGTCTTCATCGACCGGATCGGCAAAAATATGTGTGTAGTAGAATGGTCGATCTCGAACTTTATACTCTTTGTTTACATGAACAAACGTTTTGCCTCCATCGTCGGACCGATACACTCCGCCGTCCTCGGCTTCTATTTTGACGTAGATCCTTTCTGAATTGACGGGTGAAACATCAACACCGATCCTCCCTTTGACACCTTTCGGAAGTCCGTCTTTGAGTTCTGACCAGGTATCACCTCCGTCCGTGCTCTTGTAAAGGAATCCGCTTTCCTCACCACCGCTGATCAGTATCCAGGGCTTGCGGATGACTTGCCAGAATCCGGCATAGAGGTTGCGGGGGTTGTTGACATCCATAGCCAGGTCAACCGCTCCGGATCGATCGCTTACGTAAAGCACCTTTTCCCAGGTGTCTCCACCATCTTTGGAACGATAAACTCCCCTCTCTTCATTGGGACCAAACGCATGCCCTAAGGCAGCCACATAGACGAGGTCAGGCTTTTGGGGATGAATGCGAATCCGGCCAATATGCCTCGTGTCCTCCAGTCCAATGTGCTTCCAGGTTTTCCCTGCATCCTCAGACTTATAGACTCCTACTCCTGACTGCACGTCACCGCGCAAGTTCGGCTCACCCGTTCCAACGTAGACAACGTTCGGGTCAGAGTTTGCCACGGCGATCGAGCCAATGGATGAACAATTGAAATAGCCATCTGAAATGTTGGCCCATGTTCCTCCGGCATCCGTAGTCTTCCAGACTCCACCACCAGAGGTTCCCATATAAAAAGTGAAGAGTTCTCCGCGAACGCCCGCTACTGCGGGAGAGCGGCCTCCCCTGGAAGGACCAATCGAGCGGTACTCCATGGCCTGGTAGAGAGCAGGATCCACAGCCGGCTCGACAGGGTCCATCCGAGATGCGGCCTGTTCTCCGCTCACGTTTGCCGCGAAAAATGTGAAAGATGAAAGCAGAACTATTGAGAAAACACGCCGTGTTCGCACGGTCGCCTTCATTGAATCCTCCCTGTCTCTAAGCGGTCCCCATCATGGGGACAGAAGAGGAGAACCATACACCATGGGGAAGGTACTATCCAGTCAGCGTTTTCCCAAGTCGCTCTAGGAACGACGGTGCTTGGGGAGTTGAATCTCGCCGTTGGGCTCCTCTTTTCTGGGTCTACGCGGATTCGTGTGGGTAAGTCCTGACGGAAAAACAGTGTAACTCATTGTGTGGAAAAGGTATCGAGTACTTCATCAGGTGCTGAAAAGTGGTCCATTTTTAGGATAGGCTGACCGAGTGAAAAATTCCCAGTCGATCCGCTCGCTGTTTGCGCTGCCAGGTTTCGTGGTGTGCCGCATTGAAGGATCTATTCGGTGACCGATACGCCCGCGTCATCCAGCTCAAGAGGCGAAAAAAACAGCTGTGTGCTCTTACTGTGGGCAACGGTGCCGGGGGCGCTATGACAAGCAAGTGTGCCGGGTCCGCGACCTGTCGTTGGCAGGCTGGCGGATCTATCTGGAATACGAGCGTTGGCGCGTCAACTGTCCTGGGTGCGGCGGTTTGCATGTAGAACACCTGGACTGGCTGGCGAACAACTCGCGCTACACCTAGCGTTTTGCGACGCATGTGGGCAAGCTGTGCCGGACAAGGCGGTGGCCGAGATGGAACGTCTGCGCCTCCTAGTTGAAGGGGTCAACAACAAAATCCGTGTGCTGCAACGACGCGCCTACGGCTATCGCGACGAGGAATATCTCAAGCTGAAGATCGTGGCGGCATTCCTTCCGCCATTACCCAGAAATGCCGTCTTCAACCCACACGAATCCGCGTAGACCCTCTTTTCTATGGCCAGTCTTTTGTGGTAATTCTGTGCGCGTTCCGACGAACGCAAAGGAGGACAAAATCATGAGGACGTCCCTGGTGATCCTGATGACGGTCGCTACGGCTTGCAGTGCAAGCCTGGCCCTCGGACAAGTGGACGGGCGGATGCTCCGCTACCCCGACGTTTCGCAAAGCCATATCTGCTTTGTCTATGCGGGGGATATCTGGGTCGTCGATAAAGCGGGCGGCCTCGCTCATGTCCTCAGCTCGCCAAAAGGAGAGGAATCCTTTCCCCGGTTCTCACAGAACGGATCCCAGATAGCGTTTAGCGGAAACTATGACGGCAATTCCGATATTTACGTCATACCGACCATGGGCGGCTCTTTGAAAGGTGCTTCCGCCATTAAGTGTTGGTGATTTGTACGCATCCCTTTGCAAAAAAGTCGCTTACGCTCCATTTAGAACGCGGCGAAGGTCGTGAGCGCTATTTTGGCTGTAATTTAATGCAGCGTAAAGTCTTAGCGTCATCTCACCAACACTTAATGGCGGAAGCACCGCACAGGACGGGGTGCTCTCGCTCTGGAAAGCGGAACATGCTAAAGTGAAGGCTGATTATGGCCTCTGAGCCTGTTACCGATGCCCTCTATCGCGCCCTGCGCAGCCCCGAGCCGGACCCCGACTTGGCTCATGCCGCCGTCGAGGAAGTTCGCAACCAGGCCGGTCAGAACGTCATCGCCGCCATTGGTGCTCAGCTCACCGAGTTCAGGGCCGAACTGGACACCCGCCTGACCCGTATAGAATCTGAAATCAAAACCCAAACCGCGCGGATCGATATTCTACAGCGGGTGATTTGGCCACTGATCGCCATCCTGGCGACTTCCGTCTTCGGCCTGCTCTACAAGGCCGTCACAGGTTAGTAGACGTTCCAGTAGTGAACCGCCCCAGGTTTTCCGGAGACTGTTTTAGTTGAGTCTCGCCCGTCGTCGTGAGGTCAAAATATTCATGCGGCTTCCCGTTTGAAGCCGATATCTCAGTCGGGTGTCGAGTCGTTCGTCGATCAGGGCGGGTGGATAGCCCGTATCAGCCACGATTGTCTGGGCTTCCCGAATCGCATTATCTAGTTTTGTGGGTCTACGCGGATTCGTGTGGGTTGAAGACGGCATTTCTGGGTAATGGCGGAAGGAATGCCGCCACGATCTTCAGCTTGAGATATTCCTCGTCGCGATAGCCGTAGGCGCGTCGTTGCAGCACACGGATTTTGTTGTTGACCCCTTCAACTAGGAGGCGCAGACGTTCCATCTCGGCCACCGCCTTGTCCGGCACAGCTTGCCCACATGCGTCGCAAAACGCTAGGTGTAGCGCGAGTTGTTCGCCAGCCAGTCCAGGTGTTCTACATGCAAACCGCCGCACCCAGGACAGTTGACGCGCCAACGCTCGTATTCCAGATAGATCCGCCAGCCTGCCAACGACAGGTCGCGGACCCGGCACACTTGCTTGTCATAGCGCCCCCGGCACCGTTGCCCACAGTAAGAGCACACAGCTGTTTTTTCGCCTCTTGAGCTGGATGACGCGGGCGTATCGGTCACCGAATAGACCCTTCAATCCGGCACACCACGAAACCTGGCAGCGCAAACAGCGAGCGGATCGACTGGGAATTTTTCACTCGGTTAGCCTATCCTAAAAATGGACCACTTTTCAGCACCTGATGAAGTACTCGATACCTTTTCCACACAATGAGTTACACTGTTTTTCCGTCAGGACTTACCCACACGAATCCGCGTAGACCCAGTTTTGTATTTGTGTCCAAGGGTCCTCCCTGACCAGCGCTCTGGATATCGGGGACCTCATTACCTTATTCCGATCACCATAGCTGGAGCCTCGCGTCGTCAAAGCCGTCGTGTCCGAAAACGCGAACGGAGCGCAATTAATGCTGGATAAACCTTTTGCGGAGCACAGCTGGAACGGCGTCCACATGGCCGAGGATTTTAGCTTCCATTGGCCAACCAAGCCTAGACATCTCTAATCCGAAGCCGTGAGGTCAAAATACTCATGCGGCTTCCCGATGGTAGAAACGTAGTAACCCGCCAAGCCGTTCACGGGAGCGCACCTTGCGCTCGGACTGAGGTAACGGGTCGCTGGTTGGGAACAGCAGCAGATTCTCCTTGCGGTGCTTCCGCAATCAAGTGTTGGTGGCTGCCGCGTAACCCGCTCGTGTGCTAGAGTTCGAGCCTGATTTCGAGAGATGCAGTTCTTTCAGCGATGCGGGCTGGGCTGACCACACGGTGCCTGACGTTCAGAGACACCTTCGTGTGCACGCGACATCTTTATTAATGGCGTTCGCCGACACAGGCAGGCCAGCTGACATTAGCATTCAAACACGGCGTAGCAACACTTGATGGCGGTAGCACCCGCGGTACGAGAATCGAGTCGGCGACAATCACCACCACCTCGTCTGTCGCACTTGCGGCGTCACGGTCGATATCGACTGCGCTGTCGGTGAGGCGCCCTGTCTCACCGCCGAAGTCGCTCACGGCTTCGACATCGAAGAGGCCGAGGTCATCTACTGGGGGTACTGCCCCGGCTGCCGCGATACGCGTGGTAGCGAGAACGAAGGAGACAGAGGGGAAGCCGATGCTTAGACGAACCATACTTGCAATTGCCGTGCTGGCAGTTGGGATAGCTGCGGTCCTGCCGGTCCGCCCAGCCGTTGCCCAGAGCGGCGCACCGGACAACGACTACTGGTGGCCGAACCGGCTGAGCCTCGATCCATTGCGCGAGGCGTCGCGGGAATCCAATCCCCTGGGGGAGGACTTCAACTACCGGGAGGCGTTTGAAAGCCTCGACCTCGATGCGCTGAAGGCCGATCTGACGGAACTGATGACCACTTCCCAGGACTGGTGGCCGGCGGACTACGGTCACTACGGCCCGTTCTTCATTCGCATGTCCTGGCACAGCGCGGGCACCTATCGGACCATCGATGGCCGGGGTGGCGGTGACGGCGGTCTGCAGCGCCTCGCACCGCTCAACAGTTGGCCCGACAACGCGAACCTGGACAAGGCCACGCGATTGCTCTGGCCGCTCAAGCAGAAATACGGGCGCAAAATCTCCTGGGCGGACCTGGTGGTCCTGGCCGGCACCGTCGCCATGGAGTCCATGGGCTTCGAGACCCTGGGCTTCGCTGGTGGCCGGACCGATGCCTGGCAGCCCAAGGACGTGAACTGGGGACCCGAGGGGGAGTGGCTCGCCGCCGACCGGCGCAACGCGGACGGGGAGCTGCACCGACCCTTCGGTGCGACCCAAATGGGCCTGATCTACGTCAATCCGGAGGGCCCTGGGGGTAATTCGGATCCGCAGGCGGCCGCGCACGCCATCCGTGAGGCCTTCGGACGCATGGGGATGAACGACGAGGAGACGCTGGCGCTGATTGCCGGTGGTCACACTTTCGGCAAGGCCCATGGCGCGGCTGATGCGTCCCGGTACGTAGGCGTCGAGCCGGAAGGCGGCGATATCGAGGCGCAGGGATTCGGCTGGCAGAACAGCTACGGCGTCGGCCACGGCGAGGACACGATCACTACCGGCTTGGAGGGCGCGTGGACGGTGAACCCCGCCGCCTGGACGCATAATTTCCTCGAGAACCTGTACGGCTATGAATGGGAGCAGACTCGCAGCCCCGGTGGTGCAGTCCAGTGGCGGCCCGCCGGCGGTGCCGCGGCGGACTTGGTTCCGGATGCCCACGATCCGTCTAAGCGACACGCGCCGATGATGCTCACCACGGACCTTGCGCTGAGGGTCGACCCAGCCTACCGCGAGATCACGTTGCGCTGGCTTGAGAACCTGGACGAGTTCGAGGACGCTTTCGCCCGCGCCTGGTTCAAACTGACGCACCGCGACATGGGTCCGACATCGCGCTACCTCGGTGATCTGGCGCCGGACCGGGAATTCACCTGGCAGGATCCGATTCCGGAAGTCGACCACACACTGATCGATGCCCGTGACGCGGCCGTTCTGAAAGCGCAGATCCTGGACTCGGGGTTGTCTACCGCGGAGCTGGTCAGGACCGCGTGGGCCTCGGCATCCACGTTCCGAGGCACCGATATGCGCGGCGGCGCCAACGGAGCGCGAATCCGACTCGCGCCCCAGCGAGACTGGACCGCGAACGACCCTGCTGAGCTGGGCCGCGTGTTGGAGACCCTGGACGGTATCCGGAGTCGATTCAACGACGTGCAGACTGGCGACAAGCGGGTCTCCCTGGCGGACGTGATCGTTCTCGGCGGTGCCGCGGCCATCGAGCGAGCCGCTGCGAGAGGCGGGCGCGCCCACGTGGACGTGCCCTTCGCGCCTGGCCGCATGGACTCCTTGCCGGAACAGACCGACATAGAGTCGTTCGCGCTGCTCGAGCCGGCTGCGGACGGCTTCCGAAACTACTTCGCCGGCGGCAACAGCCGATCCCCGGCGGAGATGCTGGTGGAGAAGGCGGCCCTGCTCAACCTGACCGCTCCGGAGATGACGGTGTTGGTCGGCGGCATGCGAAGCCTGAACGCCAATGCGGGCGGCTCTGCGCACGGCGTGTTCACCGACCGCCCCGGCACCCTGAGCAACGACTTCTTCGTCAACCTGACTGACATGTCGACGTTGTGGACCAAGTCGTCCACCGAGGGCGTCTACGAAGGTCGCGATCGCGGCACCGGCGATCTCCGGTGGACGGCGACGCCGGTGGACTTGATCTTCGGCTCCAACTCCGAGCTGCGCGCGGTTGCCGAGTTCTACGCGGCCGACGACGCGCGGGAGGACTTCGTGCACGACTTCATCGCGGCATGGACCAAGGTGATGACGCTGGACCGCTTCGACCTGCCCTGATTGGAGGAGTGGAGCTGCTTGAGCGGCGGGGCTCGAGGTGCCGGGCCCAGGAGGAGCGGGAGCGCATCGAGCAGCTGTCGGCGGGATGCGCGGTGGCTTTAGAATCGGATGGCGGGGACGATGGGGGGGTAAGCCCGTGGCGCCGTCCTGTTCCGGCCCGTTATGGCCGGCCTGTCCGTCTCTTGGATGGCTGTCGGTCCCGAATTCGGCTGCGGCTGCCTTGGCCCGTTCCGCAAGGACTCGGCTGATATCGGTAACGCTGAGGTGCTTGCGCTGTTTACTGTTGGTGATGTGTACGCATCCCTTTGCAAAAGAGGCGCTTACGCTCCATTTAGCGCGTAGCGAAGGTCACGAGCGCTATTTTGGCGGTGCTTCCGCAATTAAGTGTTGGTGGCTGCCGCGTAACCCGCTCGTGTGCTAGAGTTTGAGCCTGATTTCAAGAGACGCAGTTCTTTCGGCGATACGGGCTGGGCTGACCATACGGTGCCTGACGTTCAGGGACGCCTTCGTGTGCACGTCGACATCCTTATTAATGGCGTTCGCCGACACAGGCAGACCAGCTGACACTAGCATTCAAACACGGCGTAGCAACACTTGATGGCGGAAGCACCGCCATAGGCAAGGTGGCGACCAGACCTACAACATCCTATTTCAGGAGAAAGACAGACACGAAACTTGAAACGATTTGGTTGAAACCGGCTTTGCCCCGCCGGCTTCAACCAGCCCTTGTCAGCACCGAATGACTGAGATACAACGTGGTACTAACCGTGGGGTCAGGTCATCCTGCCATGATAAGTCCCGCCCCAAGGGTAAGGACTTCAAAAAACGATGAATCTCGAAATCCTCGAAGCTGACTTGAACAACTTCAAGCATGCCGAGGCGGTTCGGCAGTTGGTGGATGAGTATGCGCGGCTACCGGGTGCTTCCGCCATTAAGTGTTGGTGATGTGTATGCATCCCCTTGCAAAAGAGGCGCTTACGCTCCATTTAGCGCGCAGCAAAGGTAACGAGCACTATTTTGAGTGTAACTTAATGTACCATAAAGTCTTAACGTCATCTCACCAACACTTGATGGCGGAAGCACCTTCTAGCGACAAATGGAGCGACAAATGTTGACACTTTGCAATCACAGACCGACTTTCCTTTTGCTGGTGCTGGGTTTCGTTGCCGTCGTGTACGCGCCCGGCGTTGCCAACGCCCAGGACACGACGATCTCCGGGACGGTTACCGACGCCACGGGCAGCATTCTCCCCGGCGTCACCGTGGAAGCGCGGGACGCGGCGGGCAGCGGGCAGGTGACCGTCACCGACGGGACTGGCCAGTTCACGTTCAGCGGTCTCGCCCCGGGGATGTACGACGTGACGTTCACCCTCTCCGGCTTCACCGCGCCCGCGCAGGTGGTGGAGGTGAGCGCCAGTGCCACGGCCTCCATCAACGTGGTGATGGAGGTCGGGGGATTCGAAGAACTGGTGGTCGTTGTCGGGACCCGTGCCCAGCCGCGGTCGGTGACCGACTCGGCCGTGCCGGTCGACGTCATCCGAAGCGAGGATTTCGCCAGCCAGGGCAGTACGGACCTGGGCGAGCAGATGCGGACCGTCGTCCCCTCGTTCAACATCAGCATTCAACCGATCAGCGACGCGGCGACCATCGTCCGGCCAGCGTCCCTGCGCAATTTGGCGCCGGATCACACGCTGATCCTAGTCAACGGCAAGCGCCGCCACCGCGCGGCGGTCATCACCTGGCTCGGCAACGGCATCGCGGATGGTTCGCAGGGACCGGATCTCTCCGTCATCCCCTCGATTGCGATTCGGCAGGCCGAGGTGCTGCGCGACGGCGCAGCGGCGCAATACGGCTCGGATGCCATTGCCGGCGTCATGAACTTCCAGCTCAAGGATGCCCGTTCGGGCGGCAGCCTGGAGTTCCGCACAGGCGCCTACCTCGATGCGAACCCGGGTAGCCTGTCCACCTGCGGGGAGGGCATCATCGGCGACATCAAGCATTCCTGCAACGGGATCGGCGGCCGGGGGCAGGCGTTCACGGTCGCCGCGAATGCCGGACTGCCGCTCGGCAGGACCGGGTTCGTGAACCTCAGCCTAGAGTACGGCAACGCCGGACCGACCAACCGCAGCATTCAGCGCACGGATGCGCAGAACATCATCGAGGCCGGCAATACGAACCTGCGCAACCCGGCCCAGGTCTGGGGATCACCGAAACTCGAGGACGACCTGAAGCTGTTCGTCAACTTCGGTCATCTGTTCGCGAACCAATTGCAATTTTACGGCCACACCAACTACGCGAGCCGCACGGTGACTGGCGGCTTCTACTTCCGGAACCCGCATACCCGCGGCGGGGTCTTCCGCGGCCCCGTGGTCGACGGCCTCCCGACCCTGCTCGTCGGCGATCGGGTCTGGGCCGAGACCGGCGTCAAGGGCGCCGGCGGCTGCCCCGCGGTCCCGATCATCGGCAACGTCCCCGATGCGGCCGCCCTCCAGCAGGTCGAGGCCAACCCGAACTGCTTCACGCTCCACAGCCGGTTCCCCGGCGGGTTCACGCCGCAGTTCGGCGGCGACCTCATCGACCATTCGGTAGTCGCCGGCCTGCGCCGGCTCTCAAGCACCGGCCTCAACTGGGACGCGAGCATCAACATCGGCACCAGCCAAGTCGATCAGTTCATCTTTGATACGGTCAACGCGTCGCTCGGCTACGACACGCCAACGTCGTTCAAGCCCGGCAGCTACCGGCAGCACGACGTCAACGTCAACTTCGACGTCTCGTACCCGGTCAGCGACATGGTGAACGTTGCGGGCGGCACGGAGTGGCGTGACGAGCAGTTCACGATCGGCGCGGGCGGGCAGCCGTCGTGGGAGATCGGCCCGTATGCCGCCCAGGGCTTTAGCTCCGGGTCGAACGGCTTCAACGGTTACCGAGCTGACACGACGGCGGGCAGCTGGAACCGCAGCAACGTGGCGGTCTACGGGGACGTCGAGTTTAACGACCCGGGCGGCCAGTGGACGGTCGGCACGGCCGTCCGGTTCGAGAACTTCGAGGACTTCGGCACAACGACGAACGGCAAGCTCGCGGCGCGCGTCGGACTGACCGACGCGTTCGCGCTGCGTGGCGCCGTGAGCAGCGGGTTCCGGGCACCGACCCCAGGGCAGCAGCACGCGTTCAACGTGACGACTGCGTTCATCGGCGGGCAGTTGACCAACAACGGCGTCGTCCCGGCTACCTCCGCGGTGGCCGTCGCGCGGGGCGGCGGGCAGCTCCAGCCTGAAAAATCACTCAACGTCAGCGCGGGCGTGGTCTTCGAGCGAGGCCCATTCACTTTCACCGCCGACTACTTCCGGATCAATATTGCCGATCGTGTCGCCCTGTCGCAGGAAATCGCGCTGTCTGAGCCCGAGATCCTGACGCTGCTCGATGAAGGGATTCCCGAGGCGCGGAATTTCCCCGTGTTCCGGTTCTTCCTGAACGACTTCTCGACGACGACCCAGGGTCTCGACTTGATTTCGAGCCTGGCGGTCGGGCGCACGACGGTCAGCGCGGTCTTCAACTACACGGACACAGCAGTCAAGAATATCGAGAGCGCCGTGATCGATGAATTCCGCATCAACACGCTGGAACGGGGATTGCCGAATACCCGATGGAACGTCAGCACCATCCACCGCGCCGACCGGTGGAGCCTGATGGGCCGGCTGAACTACTTCGGCCGGTTCTGGGACAGCGAAGATGGACGGAATGCCGTCGATGTCGCTGGCGGACCGGCGGAGCCCTGGCTGTACCCGGCCTATTCAGGCAAGGCGTTGCTCGACCTCGAACTCGGCATTCCGTTCGGCGATGCCGTCACCCTGGTGGTCGGCGGTGAAAACGTACTGGGCACGTACCCCGACGTGAACAGGTTCGGCACTGACACGGTCGGCAATCAATACGGCCAGTTCTCACCGTTTGGCTTCAATGGCGCCTACTACTACACGCGCCTCAACTACCGGTGGGGAGGCATGTAGGGGGGAGGGCTCCCGGTAGGGTCGAGGGCTGGCGCGGTGCTCCGTAGGCGCGGCCTATCTGTTTCTCCCCGTCCTGTGCAGTGCTTCCGCTATTAAGTGTTGGTGAGATGACGCTAAGACGTTACGGTGCATTAAGTTACATCCAAAATAGCGCTCACGACCTCGTCGTGTCCAAGAACACAAACGATAGCGATTTGTTGGTCGTCGACGCTAACGGCAGCCCGTTGCCCAGCGTCGTTGTGACGGTGGCGGGTCCCGGCGTGCGCCAGGAACACGTCACCGGCGTGGACGGCGCCTACACCGCCGCCGGTCTGGCGGCAGGTGACTATGTCGTCACGGCGGTGCTGCAGGGCTTCGAAACGGCGGAAGCCCCGGTCTCCGTCCAGGCGGGCGCCACCGCATCGGTCTCGATCACGCTGCAGATCTCCCGCCTGCTCGAAACGGTCAGCGTCATCGCCGAGGAGCCCCAGATCTTTGCGCGCAACGTCGTCGCCGAACCGATGATGCTGCAGCAGTCAAACATCACCAGCGTCACGTCGATGGTGGACAACCTCCCCGGAGTATCCATCCAGGAGGGGGACGCGTACGGCTTCGATGACTGGTCGAGCAATGTCGCCGTGCGCGGCTTCCAGGTGACCATCAACGAAGCGCAGATCGGCACCACCATCGACGGATTCCCGAACGGCACGTCCGACTACTGGAGCGGCTCTAAGGCGAATCGGTTCATCGACCCGATGAACCTTGGAGGTGTCGAGGTGTCGCAGGGGACGGCTGACATCGTCTCCCGGTCGGTCGAAGCGCTGGGCGGCACCTTCAACTTCATCACGGACGATCCGGCGGCGGAGCGGACCTACACCGCGTCGACCACCATCGGCGAGAACGACGGCAAGCGGTTCTCCATGCGGTTCGATACCGGGCCGCTGTTCGGCCGTGAGACCCGCGCCTGGATCGCCGCGGTCCGCCAGGAGGCGACCGACTGGGTGCAGGGATCGGCGCGGAACGAGCGGGAGCACGTCGCCGCCAAGCTGGTCTCGTCGCACGGGCGTCTCGATCTCACCAGCTACATCTCGTACGACAGCATCCACGAGGACACCTACCAGCGGCTCTACAGCGATGCCGACTTCCAGGCCAACCCGCGTTGGGACCGACTGGTCGGCGAGTGGCCCGGCGTCCCATACCTGAACCAGTTCTACCGGCCCGGCTGGCAGACGCGGCGGAACAACACGTTCGCCTACCTGAAGGCGGACTGGTCGTTCAGCGACGTCACCTCACTGAGCGGCGGATTCTATTTCCATCGCAATCGGGGCCGCGGCGACTGGCTGCCTCCCTACATTGCCGACGTCACCGACGACGGCGGCGGGCCGGAATCGGAGCTGCTGGGCCGGGCACCGGTAGCGGGCGGCACGCAGCTGGGGCTGATCCGCTTCGTGAACCGGGACGGCGTGGCTGTCGGACCGGCGTTGTTGCACGGCCCGGAGCAAATCGCTGACCTCCCTGTGCCGGTTGCAGAGTCACCCGGCGCAGTACGTATCGGGCATCCCGAGCGCAGCCATCTTGTTGAGTATCTTGCACCCAATTCGGTGTTCAACTCGTTGCCTCGCCAACGTTCGAGCCCGCATCTCCGGCCCGATGATCGCCTTGTAACGATAGACCGCGTTCTCCACCATGCTTCGCTTGGTGTAGCCTGAGAGCTTGTACCATTCACGTCGGCCGTGTCTTTCGATTGCACGAATATGGCGATCGCGCTCCTGCATGGCGGTGTTCGAATTCTGACTGAGCGTCGCGTTTCGTTGCGGCGGAATCACCACGCGCGTCCTTCGTCCAGGACTGTGCGCTTCGATGGCTTCGTAGACCGCTTCCTTGTCGTATGCACTGTCCGCCGCCACCGACACTAGAGGTGCTTGAATCTGTGTTAGCAAAGCGGGGACTCGGGTTGCGTCGCAAGCTCGTGACGCCGTCAGTTCGGACGCAACAATGTTCCCTGTCTCGCGATCAACGGCGATGTGCAACTTGCGCCATGCGCGCTGCTTTGGCGGTTTGCGAGCGTTTCCAACATGAATCCTCAAGCCCGTGCTATCGATCATCAGGTGGATGGGTTGAGTGCTCGCGGCTTTCGGAATCCGCAGCTTCTTGCGGAGCAACCTCGAGCGCCGACACAACGTCGAGTAGTCCGGGATCTCGATACCGAGCCCGAGAAGCGAGGCGATCGAGTGCAAGAAGCCTTCGGTTTGTCGGTAGGCGAGCTTGTACACCATCCGGACAACCAGGCCCGTTTCAATCGCCATGTCTGAATAGACCCGTTGACCGCCAGGCTCACCGGTCTTGTCGGCCTTCCAGTTCGCGATTGCCTCCTCGTCAAACCAGACTGTCAAATCGCCCCGGCGGCGCAGCCCTTCGTTGTATTCCGCCCAGTTGCGAACGTGGTACTTCTTCTGCTTCGCGTGCTTGTACTGGCAGCGCTTGGGATACTTCATGCTCGAACATACCTCGGCCACCACCATAGGCGGATTTCGCTCTCAGCCAGAGCGGTGCAACAACGCCGTCAGCCGGTGGGGGCCCGGTGTCTGGAGGCGGCGGAGTGAGCAACGACCGCAAGGCCCGTCTGCGCGCTCGCCCCCACGACTACAACGTTGGCTTCGGCAAGCCGCCAGAGGAGCACCGCTTCAAGAAAGGCGAGTCCGGGAATCCGGCCGGCCGGCCGAGGGGTGCGAAGTCCGGCAAACCAGCGCGGCCTGAAGAGTGGCTGAAGGCCATCGTGCTCGAAGAAGCCTATCGCGACATCACCGTGGGCGAGGGAGACCGCACTGTCACCATGCCGATGGCGCAGGCCGTCATCCGCACACTGGCCGTCGAGGCCGCCAAGGGCAAGCCTCGCCCCCAACGGCTCTTCACCGAGATGCTGAGCACGATCGAGCAAGAGAAGACGGAGGAGCACGACGGGTTCTTCAAAACGGCCATGGACTACAAGCTCACTTGGGAAGAGGAGCTCGAGCGCCGAGAACGGCTCGGCATCACCGATGCCGAGCCGCCGCTGCCGCATCCCGATCATATCGAGCTCGACATCGAGGCTCGTACCGTGCAGATTGTCGGTCCTATGACGAAGGAAGAGAAGGTCGTCTACGCTCATTGGGTTGCGCGAAAGAAAGAATTGTGGGCGATACTTGAAGAGCTGCAGAAAAAATTAAAAGCCGCCAGAAAACATGCGGTGATGAAAAAGCTGAGGAACGACATCACCCTGACCATAGCAACGCTGCGGGAGCTCATTGAGAATCCGCCCGCAGCACATTGGCGAGGCTGAATTGTTCCTACCGGGATGTATGAAGCTCGCGCGACAGCCAGTCGCTCGGGTGTTGTGGTGGCACGCCCCGCTCCGCCGATCGTGGGGCGCCCGTGGTCGAATCACGACGGGAGGGGGACAACGAAGGAGCCTGGCCAGAACCCTGCTGCGCCGGACAGTTCCCTCGCTGACGCCCAGGGTGCCGACTATAATAATGATGAAGGACACGCAGCCGACCTCGCGTTACTCCCAGCCCTTTTCGAACATATCGCGAAGGTTCGGTATCCACTCGGTACTGGACTGGGGAGGAGGAGCATATGGAAGCTCGGCGAATTCGGAGAGCGGCGGGCGGTGAGGGGTCTTGAATGGATAAGTGGCACTGCACTGGTTCCTTGGCGGAGGCTGCAAGTGAGGCACCGAGCGATACGAGAGGCGGACAAGAGAGCGAGATACGGGGCAGTTTGACGCCTGGAAAGCTGAGAGTGGCGAAGACCATCAGTGATTCGAGGATGTTACCGGGGATGACCGTCCGTGACTGGTTCGCGGGCCAAGCTCCAATCGCGTTGGTACGCAGATTCGACGATCCAGTGACCGGGTTGGCGCAGATGGCCTACCTAACGGACCGATGCAATGATGGCCGAGCGGGAGAAATCTCCCAAGTCCTTTGAAAATGAAACGACCTAACAGGATGGAACCGCCGGAAAGGTTCCCAGGGTGGGCTAGCTCGTGCTGGGTTTCACGAATGCTGCCGTGCGCTTAACCAAAGGGAGGAAAGCGATGACCGAAGAGAAGCAGCGCGGGTCCAGGATCGAACACGGTACTGATGCAGGAGCGCGACCGAGGAGACGAGGATCGTTCGCCAAACCATCAGATACAAGGGCGGGCAAGTGGTGAATGGGAAGCTGGGGAATGGAAAATTCACGTCCGCTACGATAGCAACAGAGACTCGCCCGCCTTCGATAAAGAGTGCTATGTGGCTGCTTGAGCGACGGTTCCCGCAGAGGCGGGGGCGACAAGCGGGAGGGGAAGCTCCTGAGAAACGCTTCGCTACTATTATATTCACACCGCCCGACAATGGGCGTATGGACCAAACGGGGCAGGGCACGACTGCTCAGACTGCCAGAGGAAAGCGAAATAGCCAAAAGGTATTGTCAAGTTGACGTTGAGCGAGCGAACCTATCGCGTCGAGCTGACTTCCTTTGCTCTCATCGGACGGCACAGGTTACCTCCTGCCAGACGATGAAAGCGCGGTCTCGTAGCTCCCGATGATGATGCGCTTGCAACAAATGCCGTCCGACGCGAAAGAGATTTTGCACGAGTCCATGCACGGTCAAGAATCGTTGCGCCTGCCCAGGAGCTTTAAACTTCCGCATCTGTCGTTCCCGTTGTCGCGTCGGTTCGTGCGAGACTTCGGCTAGGTTGTTTCTGTACTGGTCAGTGTCGTGGACGACGGACGGCATGACCTCGCGGTGAGCGGCGCTGTAGCTTCTCAGTTTGTCGGTGACCAGCTGCCAGGGCGGACGGCCTTGCCCCTTCAACAGCTTGCGGAAGAATCGTTTGGCGGCTTTCTGATCACGGCGAGGCTGGACGAGGATATCGATTACATCACCATCTTGGTCTACCGCGCGCCAGAGGTATTGGCGTTCACCTTGTATCTTTATGAAGACCTCGTCCAGGTGCCATGTGTCACCGAGACGACCCTGCCGACGCTTCAGTCGTCGAGCGTATTCCGGCCCGAACTTAATGCACCACAGTCGGACCGCTTCGTAAGAAACCGTGATGCCTCGCTGAGCGAGCAACTCTTCGACGTTTCGAAAGCTCACGCAGAATCGGTGGTAGAGCCAGACGGCGTGGCTGATGATTTCCGGTGGAAATCGATAGCCGTGGTAGCTTGGCGCATCGGTCTTCATTGGACCATTCTGTCAGTCACCAGCTCAATTTGACAATACCGCGCAAGCACCCTTTTGCTTTTTCTAACGGCTCACGTGGGGGTTGCCTCTCACGAAGAATCGGAGCGGCTTGGACGCCCACACTTCCTTCGCGTAGGCGATGCCAACCCTTGGAGCGACCTCGACGCTCGCGTCTCGGACGCTGCGGCCTCGCACTAGGAAGACCTGCTCGCTGGTCACGAGGTCGATCCTGTCGAGCTTTCGGTCGATGCCCAGGGACTCGGTGAGTTTCGCCGGACCCGAGCAGAGGTTTGTGTCATCTAGACGCGACTCTTGAACCTTTTTCGCGCGCTGACGTCTCATGTGTTCGATCCCTTCCAGCGGCTCCAGGGCACGGATCAAGCATGCCGTGGGGACCTCCGCTCGATTCGCAACGACGTTGATGCAGAAGTGCATGCCGTAAGTGAAGTAGACGTAGGCGTGGCCGCCGTCTAACCACATCGATTCATTTCGTTTCGTTCTGCGTCCGCCGTAGCTGTGGGCCGCCTTGTCCTCGATACCGAGGTAGGCCTCGACCTCGACGATGCGACCGGAGAGCTCCTTGCCGTTGGGAAGGCGCCGCACGAGCACCTGACCTAGCAATGCCCGTGCGAGGGTCTCGGGGTCCCGACGGAAGAAGCGGCGTGTGAGACGTTTGCCGTGGCTCACGAAAGAGACGCCACCATTTCGTTGCGACTGGCGGCGATCGGCGATCGCAACGACTCGACCATGTGCGAATGTTAGTATGGCCGGCGACGAAAAGCTCACGTAACGGCTGGATCGCGTCTTCGGCCTGGTTTAGGGGTGCAACCAGCGGCCCTCCATGCCGCCCGCGATCGGAAGAATGCTGCCGCTGAGGTGGCCGGCCAGCGCGGAAGAGGAGAAGAATACGATGGCGTTCGCCACATCCTCCGCCGTCGCGATCTTCTCCAGGGCCATCGTCGCGGTAGCCTTCCCAATCGCGTCCTGTGCCAAAACTCGGCCCTTTTGAAATAGGCCATAAATCAGCAGCTTAGTGTTTGTGTTTGCGCCGAGGCCAAGGGCCGTAGGCTTTACAATCGTCTGGCCCGAGGGTGTTATCTTCAGCTCCATGATGACGTACCACGCGCAATTCCTACTGCTCGTTGTGGCTGGCTGGGTCAACCGCCAGCAGCAGGATGTGATCGACTACCTGCAAGAGGAGAACCGTGTGCTCCGAGCCGGGCTTCGGGGCAAGCGTCTCAAGCTCTCTGACGACGACCGTCGTAGGCTCGCCGTCAAGGCCCAGGCTTTAGGCCGCGAGGCGCTGGCCCAGATTGCGTCCGTTGCCACACCCGCTACGCTTCTGCGCTGGTACCGCTGCCTCATCGCAGCCAAGTACGATGGCAGCAAGAACCGGAGCCCAGGCCGACCTCCGACGGCGAAGGATATCCGTGAACTCATTGTGCGCGTGGCGCGAGAGAACCCGACGTGGGGATATACGCGCCTGCGGGGCGCACTCAAGAACCTCGGACATGAACTCGGACGCAACACCATCAAGAGGCTCCTCGCCGAGCACGGTATCGCTCCTGCTCCGGAGCGGGGCAAGAGCATGTCGTGGAGCACCTTCATCAAGGCTCATTGGGGCGCCATCGCTGCGACAGACCTGTTCACCGTCGAGGTTGTGAACCCGTTCGGGCTCGTCCGCTACCATGTCCTGTTTGTCATCGATATCGCCACTCGCTGCGTGTGCATCGGTGGGATAACGTCGGACCCCAACGGGGAGTGGATGAAGCAGGTGGCAAGAAACCTCACTGACATGTGGGATGGTTTCCTCCTTGGCAAGCGATACCTCATCCACGACCGGGACCCGCTATTCACCGAGGCGGTACGTGGGCTCTTGAGAGATTCAGGCGTGAAGCCCCTGCGCCTTCCCGCCAATAGTCCGAATCTGAACGCATACGCGGAAAGATTCGTTCTCTCCATACGTCGAGAGTGTCTCGACCGCTTCGTACCTCTCAGTGAGCGACACCTGCGCACAGCGGTAACCGAATACGTAGTGCACTATCACACAGAACGGAACCACCAAGGTCTCGGCAACGAGCTCCTCACACCTCTGCCGGCAAGCGCGAATGACGCTGGCCTGTGCCTTCCATTTATTCATCCGCGCGCACGGAACTTGATTAGTCTCCGGTCTGCCGGCACCATGCCGGCATGATTTCGTCGTTGGTTCCCGCTCTCATCTCTGCCTTCAAGGCTCGTCGCGAGCTGGCTCTCGAGAATGTCGCTCTTCGGCAGCAGCTCGCCGTCCTCCGCCGTTCCATGAAACGGCCGCGGCTCTCGAAGGTCGACCGCGGGTTTTGGGTGCTGTTGCGCAGAATCTGGACTGACTGGGAGAGTGTCCTCGTCATCGTGAACCCTGAGACGGTCGTCCGCTGGCACCGTTGTGGGTTCAGACGATATTGGACTTGGAAGAGCCGACGGCGTAGGTGTGCCTTCTATTTATGGGTCTACGCGGATTCGTGTGGGTTGAAGACGGCATTTCTGGGTAATGGCGGAAGGAATGCCGCCACGATCTTCAGCTTGAGATATTCCTCGTCGCGATAGCCGTAGGCGCGTCGTTGCAGCACACGGATTTTGTTGTTGACCCCTTCAACTAGGAGGCGCAGACGTTCCATCTCGGCCACCGCCTTGTCCGGCACAGCTTGCCCACATGCGTCGCAAAACGCTAGGTGTAGCGCGAGTTGTTCGCCAGCCAGTCCAGGTGTTCTACATGCAAACCGCCGCACCCAGGACAGTTGACGCGCCAACGCTCGTATTCCAGATAGATCCGCCAGCCTGCCAACGACAGGTCGCGGACCCGGCACACTTGCTTGTCATAGCGCCCCCGGCACCGTTGCCCACAGTAAGAGCACACAGCTGTTTTTTTCGCCTCTTGAGCTGGATGACGCGGGCGTATCGGTCACCGAATAGACCCTTCAATCCGGCACACCACGAAACCTGGCAGCGCAAACAGCGAGCGGATCGACTGGGAATTTTTCACTCGGTTAGCCTATCCTAAAAATGGACCACTTCTCAGCACCTGATGAAGTACTCGATACCTTTTCCACACAATGAGTTACACTGTTTTTCCGTCAGGACTTACCCACACGAATCCGCGTAGACCCCTATTTATTCATCCGCCAGCTCATGGGTGTCGGAAGTCAGCCCTGCGGCGCGAAATACCCTGGATTTTGCGCGGATTCCAAGGGCGTCTAAGCTGCTGATTTGTGGGCTATTTCAAAAGGGCCGAGTTTTGGCACAGGAGGTGCTTGCGCTGTTTACTGTTGGTGATGTGTACGCATCCCTTTGCAAAAGAGGCGCTTACACTCTATTTAGCGCGCAGCGAAGGTCACGAGCGCTATTTTGGCTGTAACTTAATGCACCGTAGAATCTTAGCGTGATCTCACCAACACTTGATGGCGGAAGCACCTGTGGGAGTGGCTCACTAGCCGCACCGTAAGTCCGTTTCCAGCCCACGCCACATCGCACGCAGCGTGCGGCCTTCCCGCACTACGCGCTCCTGCACACTTCCAGCGAAGGGTTATGTGACCTATCGAGCCGGGGCGTCTTTCGGCGAAGCGACGGGTGCTTGCGCTGTTTACTGTTGGTGATGTGTACGTATCCCTTTGCGAAAAAAAGCGCTTACGCTCCATTTAGCGCGCGGCGAATGTCGCGAGCGCATCGTGTCCAAAAACACAAACGAGCTCAAGGTCGGCGCGCCGGGACGGTTGACTAACTGCCCCATCCGTACCCGAGTCGCACGTAGTAGTAGGCGCCGTTGAAGCCCCATGGCGTGTACTCGCTGTACTTCTCGCCGACGGACATCGCGCGCGCACTCTCGTCCGGGTAGGTGTTGAACGCGTTCTGGGCACCAACCGTCACCGTCGCGCTGGCGCCGGCGTCAATGGTCAACTCCAGATCGACGACCGGCTTGCCTCCGAAGAAGCCGTTGTCGATGCCGCCCGATGGCGTGTAGAGCCTGGCGAATCCGCTGTCGTAGTCGTACCAGCCGCCGTAGTAGTTGACCCGGCCGAGGAAGCTCATGCGCCCCATCCGCTGGGTGAGGCCGATATTCCAGCGGGTCCGTGGCAGCGCGTAGGCGAACTCGGTGAGCCGCCGGTCGTTGAGCAGTCCCTGGTCGTTGTTGGTCACCTTGGTGTCGGTGTAGTTGAAGACGGCGCTGATGACGGTGTTGCCCCGCAGGGCGATCGGCGTGAAGGTCGAGACTAGGTCGATGCCCTGCGACCGGGTGGCGAACGCGTTGGTGAAGAACCTGAATCGTTTCAGGTCGCGTGCGGCGTCCACACCCTGCGCCAGTAGCGCGTCGATCTCGTCATTCTCGAGAGTGAAGTTGCTCGTGATGCCGATCCGGTCCGAGACGTCGATGCGGAAGTAGTCGGCCGTGAAATTGAACAGCCCGGTATCGAAAACCACTCCGGCTGTGTAGTTGATCGACGTTTCGGGACGCAGAGGCACACCGCCGCGAAGTGCCGCCACCGGGGAGTTCGACGGGATGGTGCCGTTGTTCACTAGATCGCCGAGCGCCGGGTCGAAGATGGTCGCAATGTTGAACCCGTTCTGCTGGCCTGGGGTCGGCGCGCGGAAGCCACTGCTCACGCTGGCGCGCACGAAGCCGAGCCGGCCGGAGACCTTACCGTTCGTCGTCGTGCCGAAATCTTCGAAGTTCTCGACCCGGACTGCGGCTCCGAGGGTCCAGCCGTCGTCTGGGTCGTTCAGCTCCAGATCGCCGTAGACCGCGACGTTGCTCCGGTTCCAGGTGCCCGCGGCGAGCGGCCCGTAGCCGAAGAAGCCGTTGGAACCAGCCGAGAAGCCCTGCCCGCGTCCATAGGGACCGACTGTCCACGATGTCGGATGACCCTCGGTAGTCTGGTACTGCTCGTCACGCCATTCCGCGCCAACGGCGAGGTTGACCATCTCGGTAGCGGCGTAGGAGACATCGAAGTTGACGCCGACCTCCCGCTGCCGGTTGCTACCGAGATCGAACCCGGTCGGCGTGTCGGGACCGAGCGAGGCGTTGACGGTGTCGGAGATGAACAGACCAGTCTCGTGAGCCCCGACCGAGCCGCTCACGTCCCAGACGAAGCCGGCCGCAGTGAAGCCACGGACGCCGACGACGAGTGACACGTCCGTCGCTTCGCCACCGAAGTTCGGGGTGAAACCGCCTGGAAACCGCTCCCTGAACGAGAAGCAGTTCGGGTCGTCGAACACCTGCTCCAGGGAGGCCGGGTCGGCGACGTGGTCGGTGATTGCGACCGTGGGGCAGTTCGCCGAGTCGGTGCCTGCCGCCATGAGCGCGTCGCCGATCAGCAGCGTCTTGCCGCCGTCGATGCTGAAGACACCGCCCCGCGTGTTCGGGTTCCGGAAGAAGAATCCCCCCGTCACTTTTTTGCTGGCGTAGTTTGTGTGGCTGTAGAACTGCACTCCGTTGGCGGCGGTGTAGCCGAAGTTCCCGAACAGCTTCAGGTCGTCGTCGACCCGCGGCGAGCCCCAGACCTGAGGCGTGTCGGAGGCGATGTCCGAATTCCCGGCCGCCCGCAGCGCGATCGCATCGCTGCGAGGCGCGCTCCGATTGGTCGGATTCGAGCTGCCATACTCCAAGCTGAGGTTGGCGAAGCCGGTGGCGCCAAGCGGCAGCCCAACATTTCCGGCGACGTTAAAGGCTTCGCCGTCGCCCGAGCCGAAAGTGCCGGTGTTGAACGTGAGTGTGCCCCCCGATGGAGCATCCTTGAGCTGGAAGTTCATCACGCCGGCGATCGCGTCCGAGCCGTACTGCGCCGCCGCGCCGTCGCGCAGCACCTCGACCTGCCGTAACGCAATCGACGGAATGGCCGAGATATCGGGGCCCTGTGACCCGAAGGCGACGCCGTTGCCGCCGTGCCAGTCAATGATCGACGAGCGGTGGCGGCGCTTGCCGTTGATCAGGACGAGCGTATGGTCCGGCGCGAGGTTGCGTAGCATTGCCGGCCGAACGACCGTCGAGGCGTCGCTTATCGGCTGTGTGTTGATGTTGAACGACGGGACGATCGTCCTAAGCTGCTCCTGCAGGTTGACGGCGCCCTGCCTGGTGATATCGAAGGAGGAGAGAACATCGACCGGAACCGGTGACTCGGCGACCGTCCGCGGCTGCGCACGAGTACCGACGACGACCGTCTCCTCGGTATAGCCCTCCAGCAAAAACTGCATCTCCTCGGAGGACAGATCCATCGCCTCGATCTCCGCCGTGGTCATCCCGAGCACCCGGCTCAGCGCCTCGATCTGGTCCTGCCGATCGTCCTGGGCGGCGCTGCGTGCCTCCGCTTCGATGGGCAGCCAGGAAAGCACAAGTGCTGCTAGCAGCCCAGCGGCACGTCTCCGACCACTCTTCTTCACGTCCCTGCTCCCTTCACGTCCTTCTCCGCTTCCGCCCGTACCGCTTGCGACAGCGACGGACATCAACTCCTCAAATTTCGACGATAGGCGTATTCTATACGGGATTATGGGTGGTTGCTCCGTCTACTGTTGCCGGCTCGTCCACGTCGTCGTGCGAGGACGGCATTTATGCACAGTTTGGCGCAAGCTGAACTCCGGTGACGTCTAAGCTGCTGATTTATGGTCTATTTCAAAAGAGCCGAGTTTTGGCACAGGACGGGGTAGGCCCTCGAACACGAAGCCAAGCTGGCCACCTGGTGCACCTTTACGGGCCACAAGAGCGGCACTGGCCTGTTATATGGACTTCAACTCGCCTGCCGCGGGTTGTCCGAACGAGAGAGGATAAACACAACATGTGTGTTGCAAAACGAACATATTTGTTGTTATCATCTAGCTACGACCAAAGCCAAGAAAGCCAGAAGACCAGCTAGAGTTGCAAGAGCCAAGAGCGAAGGGCCAAAGCCAAGAGCCGAACAGGTCGCAGGAGGAAAGAGATGGCTAACGGATATAGAAACGGAAGGACGTTCTATGACTCCTCGACAGTTCAAGGCTTGGCTTACGAAGCAGGGATGCACGTTTGAGAGTGGACACGGCGGGCACCTAGTTGTTCGCTTGGGCCAACAGAAGTCGATCCTCCCGATGCACGGCAAGAAGGACATGCCGGTCGGAACCATGGAAGCGATCAAGAAAGATCTCGGGTTGAAGGGACGACCTTAGGCCGTCAGCTCGACAGCCTAACGGTTGGTAGACCTCGGTGTTTGGTTCAGGGCGACATCTTGAAGTGCTCGCGACGTCTAGTCAGCCACGACATTGACGGACGGAGAAGGAGACGGAAACGAATGTTGCACTACCCGGTGAGGTTGACGACGGAGGGTAGACATGTACTCGTGGACTTTCCAGATTTCCCGGAGGCGCATACTTTTGGGGAAACGTGGGAAGAAGCTCTGATGCGGGCGTCTGACGCCCTTCTGACCGTGATCGATGCGTACATGAGAGACCGCCAACGGCTGCCACAGCCCTCAAAGGGAAGGGTAATGGTCGATGTCCCACCATTGGCCGTGCCAAAGGTCGAGCTATATAACGCGATGCGAGAGAAGAGAATCACCAAGGCTGAACTTGGGCGGCGGCTTGGTTGGCACATGCCCCAGGTTGACCGCATTCTCAATGTTCACCACGCCTCCCGCATGGACAGACTCCAGCAAGCGCTTCAGGCCGTTGATCGACGACTGGAAGTAACGGTCGTTGAAGCGTGAGAAGCATCGGTCAGGACGTCGCGTGCCAGGCCCTCGAACGCGACGCCAGGCCATGTTCTGACGGTCGATCTGCGGGCCCGGCGCCGGCCGGCGTGCGCACGATAAACCGCCCAATAGACGGGCGATAATTACCGTGCGGGCTAGCTGTCTGGTGGAAAGGGCGACGCCGAGTTGCTCGGCTTCGGTCTTCGGGGCCAGCTCCTCGCCATGTCTGCTGGACGCCGCGGGTGCGCTCCTGAAGTGACCCCGGACTGCACAAGTGCCGAGCCTGGCGGAGGGCTGCCTCCAACCATCCCGTCAGCAGCACATGTCGAGTTCGGCCCCCTTTGGTCGCGGTCACCAGGCCCTTCCACTCCGACCTCGCGACGGACAGCCGATGGCGCTTCACGTCGACTGAACCGCCCCGGGTTTTCCGGAGACTGTTTTAGTTGAGTCTCGCCATCTCTAGCGAGCCTTCCTGCGACCGATAGTAGTTCATCTCGTACTCGACGGGGGAGACATTTCCGATCGGCTCCAAGAGTCGTTGCGTGTTGTACCAATGGACCCACTCAAGGGTGGCGAACTCAACGTCTTCGAGACCACGCCAGGGCCCACGTCGACGGATCACCTCGGTCTTGTAGAGGCCGATGATGGATTCAGCCAAAGCGTTATCGTAAGAGTCGCCTCGGCTGCCGACGGACGGCTCAATACCCGCCTCGGCGAGCCGCTCGGTGTAACGGATCGAGACGTACTGCACGCCGCGATCGCTGTGATGCACCAATGGATCTTCTGGGTTTAGTCGGCGCTCGTGCAGCGCCTGCTCCAACGCATCGAGAGCGATGCCGGCAGTCAACGATGTCGTCGCTCGCCAACCGACGATGAGTCGAGCGAAGACGTCGATGACGAAGGCGACATACACGAAGCCGCGCCACGTGGCAATGTAGGTCAGGTCCGAGACCCAGAGCTCGTTCGGGCGTGTGGCGTTGAAGTCGCGCTCCACGAGGTCCATCGGGCGAGCGCCGCTCGAATCCGGCTTCGTCGTCTTGAATCGACGTTCACGGACCGCGCCCTGGAGACCCATTTCACGCATCAGACGGGCCACCGTGCATCGAGCCACGTCGCGGCCCTCACGGCACAGCTGACGCCAGACCTTGCGCACGCCATACACGTCAAAGTTCTCTTGCCGTACACGACGAATCTCGCCGCGGAGTTGGACGTCGCGCTTCGCTCTCGCTGGCAGGCGGCTTGGGTCCTTCTCTCTCGCTTTCTGCTCGTAATAGGTCGACGGGGCGATCGGAAGCATCCGGCAGATCGGCTCGACCCCGTAATTTTCACGGTTCGCGTCCACGAACAACACATTCACCTCGGTCGGCGGTCGAGCTCCGCCTGGGCGAAAAACGCCGACGCCTTGCGAAGGATCTCGTTCGCCCGCTTTAGCTCACGGTTCTCTCGCTCAAGCTCCTTCAGCCGCTGACGCTCGTCCGTCGTCAGTCCCGCTCGTTTCCCAGCATCACGCTCTGCTCGCCGCACCCACGTGCGTAGCGTTTCCCGCGTACAGTCAATCTTCGACGCAATCGATGAGATCGCTGACCACTGAGATTCGTGCTGAGCCTGCTGGTCGAAAACCATCCGCACTGCGCGCTCTTTTACCTCCGGTGAATACCTGCTTCGTCTTGTCATGACTCCATCCTCTCAAGAGTTGGAGTCTCCGGGAAACCCGGGGCGGTTCACGACATCACTCCTGTGCCTTCTATTTATTCATCCGCCAGCCCATGTCAATCCTTCCTCGTAGCCCGGGATAAACTGGCGAATGGTCTTGTCGTAGGAATCGATCTCAAGGCGAAGGTGGTTGCGAACGGAGTGACTCATAACTTGAAGGCCACAAGCTCAAATCCTATCCTCCCGACCCCCGTCGTGTCCAAAAACACAAACGATAGCGGCCTGTTGGTCACGCTGGAGTCAACCAGCGATGGCGACGACCAACAAGGTTCAGGGCTGGCTCTGCCTCCTCATGACCGAGGATTCTAGCTTCCATTGGCCAACCAAGCCTCAGACGTCTCTGATCCGAAACGTCCCGGCGCGCCAGTCTTGAGTTCGTTTGTGTTTTTGGACAGGACGGGATGGTATCGCCTCCTACTGTCATCCGGAGAACAAAGTCAGTCTCGGCCTAGTTGAAGAGGTCAACAACAAAATCCGTGTTCTGCAACGACGCGCCTACGGCTATCGCGACGAGGAATATCTCAAGCTGAAGATCGTGGCGGCTTTCCTTCCGCCATTACCCAGAAATGCAGTTTTCAACCCACACGAATCCGCGTAGACCCTAAATAGAAGGCACAGCCCGCACAGTGCCGAAGCCGATCCTCGGACCCTATTTGCTGCAGCTCTTGCTGCCCACCGATCTCTCGGAGCTCGTCATTACGAAATTACACTCTCTGATGAATTCACCCACTCCGGAGCGGCCATACACCACATCGCCATTCTCGTCATAGATGGTCTGGGTGATCGACACGACTTCGCCCTGATGATGCTGGACAATGAGAACCTCGTCGTTCCCCAGTTCCGCGACAAAAATATCGGTAACGAACCCCTCCGTACTCGTGCTCACCACCGGGATGACGCCGTCTCCCAGAAAACTGACTTCCACGGTATTGTCCGGATTCACCGTTACCGAACAACTCTCCCCCGTCTTCTCGACTCCCACCACGAGTCTTTGCACGAAGCCCTTGGCCGGTATGTAGACGCAACCATGGAGGGTCTCCGCCTTCAATTTTTCCTGATTCCGTGGCGGGTTCGACAACAGTCGCCTCAAATAGCCTTCGTTCATGCGCTCCCCTGCGGCGCAGTGGCCCATGGTCGCAATGAGAAAAGGGTCTACGCGGATTCGTGTGGGTAAGTCCTGACGGAAAAACAGTGTAACTCATTGTGTGGAAAAGGTATCGAGTACTTCATCAGGTGCTGAAAAGTGGTCCATTTTTAGGATAGGCTAACCGAGTGAAAAATTCCCAGTCGATCCGCTCGCTGTTTGCGCTGCCAGGTTTCGTGGTGTGCCGGATTGAAGGGTCTATTCGGTGACCGATACGCCCGCGTCATCCAGCTCAAGAGGCGAAAAAAACAGCTGTGTGCTCTTACTGTGGGCAACGGTGCCGGGGGCGCTATGACAAGCAAGTGTGCCGGGTCCGCGACCTGTCGTTGGCAGGCTGGCGGATCTATCTGGAATACGAGCGTTGGCGCGTCAACTGTCCTGGGTGCGGCGGTTTGCATGTAGAACACCTGGACTGGCTGGCGAACAACTCGCGCTACACCTAGCGTTTTGCGACGCATGTGGGCAAGCTGTGCCGGACAAGGCGGTGGCCGAGATGGAACGTCTGCGCCTCCTAGTTGAAGGGGTCAACAACAAAATCCGTGTGCTGCAACGACGCGCCTACGGCTATCGCGACGAGGAATATCTCAAGCTGAAGATCGTGGCGGCATTCCTTCCGCCATTACCCAGAAATGCCGTCTTCAACCCACACGAATCCGCGTAGACCCTGAGAAAAAGACATGTGGAAATCAACACGAATTTCATTCGACGAACCTCGCTGTCCTATGGCCATGTTGAGTGCTGCGGGCACCAGTTCGGTGCGAACGACATCGCGCTCGTGCAACCCCCGCAGCCCTTGCGCCCGATCAGCATACTATCAACGTAGCGCCGCACGTTGCGCGCCGCAATGAGCCACCGCCATCTCCGAACGCTCGACCACGGGCATACCCTGAACGCCGTCGTGTCCAAAAACACAAACGCACTCAAGACCCGCCTGGGCTGCAACAAGCAGGTGCAGATGGCTAAACAGCCTGGAGGGAATAAGTGGCCAGCCCGATGGCCACCACATGGTCGTTGCCCCCAACGACCTCGAGCCGGCAGGTGGCGAGCGTGCGTCCCTTGCGGACGACCTCTCCGGTGGCGAGCAGGTCTTCCTGGACTCCCGCCAGCAAGCTCATCTTGAACTCCACCGTCTTGACCGTGGAGCCCGGCGAGACCGAACCCACCGCGAAGTTACCCGCCGTGTCCGCCAGCAGACCGATGAGACCCCCGTGGATGACGCCATGACTTTCTTCGAACTCGGCCCGAAACGGCAAACGCACGCGCGCCACGCCGTTCTCGCAATAGCTGAGTGTCATGCCCAGGTAGCGGCTGATCGGGGCCGCCTCGAAGAGTTGCTTAAGTTTCTTGAGATGCGCGGGCGTGGAACGTTCCGTCGTTTCACCCACCCGCTGGTGGCGGACACCTTCGGGCAGAGGAACCGGCACCGGCTTGGGTTCATTGCGGGGAGCCGAACGAGGCCGTGCAGCGGCTTTCTTGCTATCAGGCCTCGAAAGGATGTCTCTCTTCCCTGGTCCTTCTTTCATATCGAGACACGCTCCACGATGTTTACGAGTGACGTGCTGTCTACGCCGATCATAGAACTGTGTGGCCCGAGGGGTTGGAGTGTCCGGCCAGATACTGCACGTCCTCCAGGGGCACGTTCTGGCTGAGTATATCCGTGATCTCCATCACGCGGATGAATAAATAGAAGGCACAACTCCTACAACTACAAACTGCGCGCTACATGGTTGACGCCGGAGGTGATCCGAGCGACGGCGCGGCTCGCCCAGGTTAGGAACTGGCTGAGTGTGGAAGAGACTCTAGCACTCGTCGCCGAAGCCGAAGCCGCCGGTGACACTGTGATCTTGGTGGAGATCGACCCGCGTGAAGGCTCGGGTGTCATACCCCGGGATTGGTTGTCTCTGCTTCGACCGAAAAGGGAGCGGGAGACTTCTGCTCCCTCGTTGCGATCGAGAGGGACGAGCGTTCCTAAGCTGCGCAAGCTGAAGGGGCTCGCAGGCGTCATACCGCGTGACTACGACTACGATGTTTTTTGGGTCGTCTTTTCTCTGGTCTCAGCGTCGGGCGAAGCACTCTTTTTGAGTTCAGCGCGAGAGGCCGAGCTCGTCGTGCGCATCCGTGATAAGGAGGGCCGGGTTCACTGGCCGATTCCGGAATCGATTAGAAAGCGGTCTCGAGCCATTGCCGCACGCTCGAAGGACTAAGGCGCTTTCTTCGTCGTCCTGTGCCAAAACTCAGCCCTTTTGAAATAGACCATAAATCAGCAGCTTAGCGACTGGGCCAAGGGCCCTTAGGCTCTACAGTTACCCAAAACCCGCGGTCGACGTTCGAGAGCCGCGGCCGTTTCACCGAACGGCGGAGGACGGCGAGCTGCTGCCGAAGAGCGACATTGTCGAGAGCCAGCTCGCGACGAGCCTTGAAGGCGGAGATGAGAGCGCGAACAAACGACGAAATCAAGCAGGCATGGTGCCGGCAGACCGGAGACTAATCAAGTTTGGGGCGCCCGGATGAATAAATAGAAGGCACAGGCAGGCCTGTTGCTGCGCCAGGCGTGGCTTGCCGGACGGGCCAAACGGGTCCTGATCCTGGCGCCCAAAGCCGTCCTCAAACAATGGCAGGTCGAACTCCGCGAGAAGTTCAATCTCAATTGGCCGATCTACGATGGGCGAAAACTGGTCTGGTATCCCTCGCCGGCATGGCGTGGACACAACGAACGTGTTGTCGGTCCTCATCATTGGCATCGTGAACCCGTGGTGATTGCATCGAGCCACCTGATGCGCCGGAGCGACCGCGCGGCGGCGCTTCTGGAGGAAGCCGAACCCTGGGACCTGGTGGTGCTCGACGAAGCCCACCATGCGCGGCGGCGCGCCGCGGGAAGCCAGCAGGAGGGCGGGTCAAACAAGCTTCTCCAGCTGATGCAGGGACTGAAGGACCGCACGCAAGGCTTGGTACTGCTGACGGGGACGCCGATGCAGGTGCATCCCGTCGAGGTCTGGGACCTGTTGAACCTGCTCGGTCTGCCGCCGGAGTGGACGGCCAAGGCGTTTCTCGACTTTTTCGATGACATGGAGCAGCCGAACCCGTCATCAGATGCGTTGGACCGCATGGCACGTCTGTTTCAGTCGGTCGAACGCGTCTACGGCAAAGTCAAGACGGAGGACGCGCAATGTCTCGTCGACCTGTCACGCCTGAAGGTCAAGAAGGTCCTCCGTGCACTACGCGACGACGCCAGCATCCCGCGCCGACAGCTGGAAACAACGGAGCGCAGGGCGGCGATCAAGCTCATGCGGGCCAACACGCCGCTCCGCAGGCTGGTCTCACGGCACACTCGCGAGCTGCTGAGGCGGTATTTCAAGGCAGGCATGTTGACCACACCGATCGCTGACCGACGGGTCGAGGATCACTTCCTCGAGATGACTTCCGCAGAGCGGGCACTCTATGATGCGGTCGAAGATTACATCGCCAGCACTTACAACCAGGCCAGCGCCAACGAGCGTACAGCGGTGGGATTTGTCATGACCATCTACCGCCGTCGACTCGCCAGTAGTTTTAGCGCCCTGCGCCATACGCTTCAAAACCATCTCGACGCCATAGCTGCTGGCAACCAGTCGCACTTGATGGATCTGGACGAAGACGCGCCGGACGATGAAGCCCTGGATGAAGTCCCGGATGCCGAGGAGCTAGCGGCACTCGAACGCGAGGCCCTCGCCGCCGAAGAGAAGGCTGATATTCAAAGCCTCCTTGTCCACATCGGCCAACTGCCACCGGACAGCAAGCTCGAAAGCCTGAAGAGCACCCTCGCCGAGCTTCACCAGGACGGCTACCAACAGGCGATGGTCTTCACTCAGTACACCGACACCATGGATTTCCTGCGTGAAGAGCTTCTGAAGGACGCTGGTCAAAGGTTGATATGCTTCTCGGGGCGCGGTGGAGAAATCCCATCCGCCGACGGCTCCTGGCGCCGGATTGGCCGCGACCATGCCAAACGGCGGTTTCGCGACGGCGAGGCCGATATTCTGTTGTGTACGGACGCCGCCTCCGAGGGCCTGAATTTCCAATTCTGTGGCGCCCTGATCAACTACGACATGCCGTGGAACCCCATGCGGGTGGAACAGCGCATCGACCGCCTCGGCCAGCAGCACGAAATCATCCGGATCGTCAACCTGCACTATGCGGGCACGGTCGAAACCGACGTTTATCGGGCACTGAGAAACCGCATCGGCCTTTTCGAATCCGTGGTCGGCCGCTTGCAGCCGATTCTGGCGCAATTGCCGCGCACCATATCCGCTGCCGTGTTCTCGGGCAGCGGGCGCGAAGACGCGGAACGCGCCCGTGTGGTGGACACGATCGAGCAACAGACGCGAGAAGCCGAGGGGCAGGGGTTCGATATCGATGCGGTGACAGAGAGCGACCTCGCTATGCCGGCACGCACGCCATCACCTGTCACCACGGAGGACCTCGACAGGATTATCGGGTCATCTGACCTGATGCCGCCAGGGACCGATGTCCAGCCCATGGGACGTCGAGAATACGGCCTTTTGGCCCCGGGAATGACCGAGCGTCTGCGAGTGACCACCGACCCAGAGTATTTTGAGGAACACGCTGAAAGCTTGGAACTGTGGTCCCCAGGAAACCCTCTGTTTACCCCTCCGGAGTTCACACCGCGGGCGGACCAACCGCCAGCCGACAAGACGTTGAAGGATATCCTGGACGGCTGATGCACGATCGGATAATGGCTCCAGAGTTCATTTCCAAGCCACTGCGGGAATGGCTGACAAGCCCGTCTTGTGCGGTGCTTGCGCTGTTTGCTGTTGGTGATAAGTACGCATCCCTTTGCAAAAAAGACGCTTACGCTCCATTTAGCGTGCAGCGAAGGTCACGAACGCTATTTTGGCTGTAATGTAATGCACCGTAAAGTCTTAGCGTCATCTCACCAACACTTAATGGCGGAAGCACCCCAAAACCGAAAATGAGGCCAGTTCAGCCCTTCTAGCGCGTCTCTGGTGACACCTGATCCTGCAAAACCCCGCCAACCGCGCGGAAAATCTCACCCGTCTCTGCAGTGCCACAATTGGGCAGACTGGGTGGCGGATGGTGCAGGTTGGAGCTATCCGGTCTCGGTAAAAGGTGGTCCAGCTTTTGGCGGAAATCCTCAAAAAGAAAAGTAAATGGAGATTCAGGAGGTTTCGAGTTTCGCGCATTTCTTGAGTTTCTTGAGTTTCTTGACGCGTACGCACAGGTTTTGCGAGAAGGCTGTTTTACGCCCTCTCGGGTTTCAACCATGATGCCCATTTTGTTCCATCCTCTTCCTCTACAGTGATTTAACGGCCTTCGTCACGTGCTGGTCCCCGCACGTACCATCGACGGGTGGTCGTTCGAGCCGGAATTTTAATTGGCTTCAATCAACTTTTCTATACGGCAATCTCAACCTCCTGGACGCTTGAAAGAGGGCCGTGTCGTAAACCCTCCGGAGGCGGCTCAGACCGTTACTCATTGTCGAAAAAGGCTTTACGTCTCATCAGCGAATGTTCGTCGACGGGAACATCTTTCCGGCTATCGCAGTCGGGAGGCTCGAGTGGAGCTTCCGATTCTTGGCTGGAAACGATCAGAAAGAGCGCAAAACAGGCCCTTAGCGTGCAATTTGGGGCGATTTTTGGGCTTATCGGGACGTTTTTGCGCTTAATCGTGCAGACAATGAGAAGACGCTTAACGCCTAGATCGCGCCTGAGGAGAAGGCGAATAGCGAAATTCGAATTGGCCAAACCTCGAATTCATCCAGCGGAGTTTTATGGAGGAAACGAAGATGACTCCGCAGACGGTCCAGTACAAGGAGCTATCCGAGTCTGGAAACCATGACAGGGAATTTGGGCCGGTTTGAGTCTGATTGGTGGAGGCCAGTGTCGGAGAGCAGCTTGCTGCTAACCGAGCCGATTCACGGAGTGGGCGCTGGCAGGCTCACAGCGTTGCGACGAGCACTCGCTGTTTCTCCCAATCGTCGGGAAGCGGATGATGCAAGAGGTAGCTCGAGGTCAGCCCAACGGGCTGGCGGCCTTCGACAATGGCGCGGACGATGTCGGGTGCCAGGAAGGCATAACGGATTGCCTTGCGCACGCGGTCCGTTGGGATGGCGTCTTCGGTTGCAATCTGCTCATAGGTTTTGCCTGCTTTGATTCGGTCGAGCCAGGAGAGGGCGTTTCTGATATTGCGCAGGAGTGTGCGATCGACGGATTTCGTGGGGTTGCCCAGAACGAGCTTGGTCTCGACGCCGCGTCGACGCAAGCGGAACGGTGCGAGGATGCGGAGTGCATCCTCGCGAATGCGCTCGGGCCCCATAGAGAGGCAAGCAGCGAACGTATTGCGGTCGAGGAGGATGGACACAGAGCCGGGGCTGATATCGACCCGCCGGATAAGACGGAGCAGGGGGGCTGCCGAGGCACTATCATTATTACTACCGGAACACAGCCCGTCTAAAAAGCGACGCACCGAAGCGAGCTCTTGCATCGTCGGAGTGTGGAGCAACGAGGCCGAGAAGGTCGTGGCATCCACATGCTGTCGGATGAGATGCACGACGGTCTGTTCCAGCATCGGGGCGGGCAGCCGCCAGCCGGAGAGGTCCTTTTGGCCACTGTGCTGGATGAGGCGCCGGGAGACGTAGTAGCGGAGCCGTTGCCCGTTTTTCTTTTTGGTGTGGCTCGGCGTCAGCCGGTCCCCGGTCTCGTCGAAGAGCTTGCCTGCCAGTGGGGAGGGGGCTGCACGGCCCTTCGTCGTGCGTCTCCTTGGTTTGGCAGCCCCTGCCTGCAGCTGCGTTTGGACCTCTTCCCAGAGTTCCGGAGCGATGATCGATGGATGCTGGCCCTCGTAGACACGCCTCTGGTGCCGGATGCGGCCGGCGTAGAGAGGATTGGTCAGCAGGCAGTGGAGGTGTCCGCGACGGAACGGCAGCCCGCCCGTTCGGGTTCCATCCGCGGCGAAGCGTTGCTTGGTGCGCAGTCTCAGACGGTCCGCCTCGGCCTTCACCTGCCGGAGCGTTCCGTGCTTCCGGTACAGCGCATAGAGCGTCCGGACCGTTTCGGCCTCAGCCTCGTTGATGCGCAGCGTGCGCTCGTCCTTCTCATAGCCGAGCGGTACGCGACCGCCCATCCATAGTCCCTTGCGCTTGGAGGCAGCGACCTTATCGCGGATCCGCTCAGCCGTGACCTCGCGTTCGAATTGTGCGAAGGACAGCAGCATATGCAGCGTCAGTCGTCCCATGCTGGTCGCGGTGTTGAAGGACTGAGTCACCGAGACGAAAACCGCGCCGGCCGCCTCGAGCCGCTCGACGAGCTTTGCAAAGTCGGAGAGGGAACGGGTCAGCCGGTCGACCTTGTAGACCACGATCTGGTCGACGAGACCGGCATCGATGTCGGCGAGCAAGCGCTGCAGGCCCGGGCGCTCCAGGGTTCCTCCCGAGAGCCCCGCGTCCTCGTAGACAGTTGGCAGCAGCACCCAGCCCTCCGCTTTCTGGCTCGCGACATATGCGGCGCAGGCCTCTCGCTGCGCATCGAGGGAGTTGAACTCCTGTTCGAGACCCTCTTCCGCGCTCTTTCGCGTATAGATGGCGCAACGGATCTTCTTCATGTTAGGCCTTGCGCTTGGGCGTCAGACCGAAAAAGCGTGGTCCTGACCAGTGGGTGCCGGTGATTCGCTTTGCGATGGTAGTGAGGGACGGATAGGTTTTGCCATCGAACCGATAGCCGTTGTCGATTACCTCGACCTGGTAGGTCCGGCCATTCCACTCGCGGACGAGATGGGTGCCGGCAGAAACGGACCCTGCGGGAGCGGCGGCGCCGTTGCCTGGCGTCCCGTTCGCCATGGCGGCCAGAGCGCGCCGGGTTGCGGCCGAAAGCCCGCCATGAGTCCGGCACTGGCGTTCGTACGCCAGAACACGGCACAGGAAAACGCGAGAGAGCGAGCGTGGGGGAGCAGCCCCGAAGGCCTGCTCCCAGACCCGCTGTAAGCTGGCGAAGTCCAAACCGTCCAAAACGACGTTCCGGCCAACCCCCGTATCCTGTGGCATCACCGAACGTTCGCTCTTGTGCTCGATAAAGTCCAGTCTAATGAGGGACTTCCGGGTGCGAAGTCCGCTGCCCGTAGCTCGCCCCGCAGCCGATTTGAGCCAGCCGTGTGCACCCCCGGTGGGCCTGTCGCTCGCCACCCGCAGCCCAGGGGTCGGAAGCCAGCCCTGCGGCGCGAAATACCCTCGCTTCTACGCGGATTCCAAGGGCGTCTAAGCTGCTGATTTGTGGTCTATTTCAAAAGGGCCGAGTTTTGGCACAGGACGCCCAGCGGTCGAGGTCGACGACACTTGGATTGGCGGCCCGCAAAGCGGGGCTGCGCGGGAGGAGCGAGATCTTTCTCCAGCACGTTATTGCGTTTCGAGAACACCTCTAGGATTCGAGGTTTCGGCTCCGTTCGCGTTTTCGGACACGAGGAGTTCGCCAATCTCATGCAGCTCGAGTTTATGGAAGGGACACCCATCTGAAGTCCTCGGTCGTCCTCGAGGTATAGCGTCGGAGCGACTTGAACCAGCACAGCCCTTGGATAGTCACGGCACATGCCGGGTTTGACACGCACCCGGGAATAGTCCAGTATGGCGCCGTCGGCTATCCGACGGCTCTTCGTAGTTTTTTTTGCTGGTGACTTCCACCATACCTCCGTCAGCCCTCGCTTAGGCCCTTTCCGTTCAGGAGTTCATTTCATGGGTAAGATTTATGTAGGCAATTGTTCCTTCGACGTCACCGAGCAACAGCTCAGAGACGTCTTCGGGACTTACGGCGAGGTGAGTAGCGTCAACGTGATCACCGATCGCGACACCGGTCGCCCGCGTGGTTTCGCTTTCGTTGAGATGTCGGACAGCTCGGCCGCGCAAGCGGCCATCCGTGGCGTCAATGGAACTGATCTCGGTGGTCGTACATTGAACGTCAACGAAGCCAAACCCCGGACCGAAGGCGGCGGCGGGCGGCGCTGGTAAGCCCCACTCCTCGACTCGGACCAGATTTTTGCTTGCGAAAAGCCCGAGACCTACGAAGGGTCTCGGGCTCTTTCCAATCGCGCTTCTCTTCCATGGAATCTGGTTGTGCCTTCTATTTATTCATGCGCGCGCCCCGAACTTGATTAGTCTCCGGTCTGCCAGCACTATGCCTGCATGATTTCGTCGTTGGTTCCCGCGCTCATCTCTGCCTTCAACGCTCGTTGCGAGCTGGTGCCCGCGGATGAATTAAATAGAAGGCACAGGAGCACCGTGCCAGCCCTCGACCCTACCGGGATCCCATACCAGCAATTGAAGACGCGGGCGGCTGGTTTTTGTACCTGCCGCTGTGTTGTGATAACATTTTGATAGCATTAAGTTCTGGAGAAAGCCATGGCAACAGTCAACGTGCGGCAACTCGATGACCACGTAGTGCAGCGTCTCAAGCGGCGCGCCGCCGCGAACAATCGTTCCTTGGAGAGCGAGGCGCGGCACATTCTCTCCGCCGCTGCCGAAGACGATATGGCGATGAAGCGGAAGTCCTTCCAAGAGCTAGCTGTAAAACTGCGGCGCGGCACCAAGGGTCGCGTACAGACACCCTCTGAAATTCTCATCCGGGAAGATCGCGAGAGCGGACATCGGATTGTCTAATGCGCTTGGTCGTGGACGCCAGCGTTGCGGTCAAGTGGCTGGTCGAGGAAGAGGGATCTGCATCGGCGGAGCGGCTGCTCGAAGGCGACCATGACCTGCACGCACCGCGCCTGATGGTATCTGAGATCGCCAATGCGCTGTGGCGCAAGGCCCGGCTGGGCGAGATTGGGCATGGCGAGGCCGGGGTGCTGGCTGCTGCCGTTCGTGAAATGCCGATCCGCTGGTCCGATGACGAGCTCATTTGTGCGGACGCGGTCCGCCTTGCACTTGCGCTCGACAGGCCGGTCTACGATTGCGTTTACTTGGCGCTCGCGCATCGCATCGGCGCCACGCTGGCGACGGCTGATACGCGCTTCGCGAATGCCGTGGCAGCGACCGAGCACGGCGGCGGGGTGGCGATTCTAGAGGACTTGGTGATGGGTCCAGAGTGATGGCCGACGCGGCGATGATTGATTCCGCATGCCTGAAACGGCGGAGAAATGACCAAGACACCCAACAGAGAGCTGTGCTCCGCAAAAAGTCGATCCAGCGTTGATTGCGCGTTTTAGACCTGCTTATGGTCGGGTGCTTCTGGTCGATCTTCTTTTTTGCGGATCACAACCGGCACTTGGCGAAAGCCGCCGGCAACAGCTACTCCTGTGCCTTCTATTTATTCATCCGCGGGCACCGAACTTGATTAGTCTCCGGTCGGCCGGTGGGCCTGTCGCTCGCCACCCGCAGCCCAGGGGTCGGAAGCCAGCCCTGCGGCGCGAAATACCCTCGATTCTGCGCGGATTCCAAGGGCGTCTAAGCTGCTGATTTGTGGTCTATTTCAAAAGGGCTGAGTTTTGGCACAGGACGGGGTCCGAATACCCACATCAACCTGGGCCTACTCGCCTACTCGGTTGGCGACGAGGAGACCGCGCTGAGCGAGTTCATGGGAGGCGTGGCACTGAACCCCGACTTTTGCGCGTAGCTCAAAGTTACCATCATGTGGACCGAACATGAGTGACTCGAATAGAATTTCCTGATGAAGTTCTGTCACTAGACCTGACGTGAGGAGGTAGGATTTGTTCAAGCGCATCGCAATCTTGTTCTTTCTTGTCGCACTCGCAAAACCGGCGCTCACCCAGGAGACTCTCCTGGCGTTCGTCGGCGCCCGGATCATTCCGGTAAGCCCGGACGGAAGTGTCGACATCGAGAGCGGCGTCCTGGTCATTCATCAAGGCAAGATCGTTGCCGTCGGTCCCCTCGATTCAGTCGATATCCCGTCGGACGCGGAGCGGCACGATGTCGCGGGCTTGGTCATTATGCCGGGTCTGGTCGATACCCATAGCCATATCGCCGGACCACGGGGAGCGGACCGCAGCGCGCCGATCCAACCGGACGCGCGCGTGCTGGACTCACTCAATATGCGCGACGCGAGGGTGCAAAAGGCGCAGGCGGGCGGCATCACCACTGCCAATATCATGCCGGGCTCCGGGCATTTGATGAGCGGACAAACTCTCTACCTCAAACTTCGGGAGGGGCGTATCATCGACGACTTCTTGATTCGCAGAGAGGACGGGAGCATCGCGTCGGGAATGAAGATGGCGAACGGCACGAACTCGCGAAGGGACCCTCCGTTTCCGGGCACCAGAGCCAAGTCGGCGGCGTTGGTAAGAGAGCAGTACGTCAAGGCACAGGAGTACCGTGAAAAAATTCGTCGCGCCGACGGTGACCCGGAAAAGATGCCGCCCCGCGACCTACGCATGGAGGCTCTTGTCGAAATCCTCGAAGGAAAGCGGATAGTGCACCACCACACACATCGTTACGACGACATTTTGACCGTCCTTAGACTCGCGGAAGAGTTCGGGTTTCGCGTCGTGCTCCAACACGCGAGCGACGCCCATAAGGTCACGGAAGAGATCGCTGCTGCCGGAGCGCCGGTATCGATCATTACCATCGACAGTCCGGGCGGGAAGATCGAGGCCAAGGACGGACAATTCTCGCAGGGTAACGGCGCAGCGCTAGAGAAAGCAGGTGCCGTGGTTGGTTTTCACACCGATGACAGCATCACCGATTCGCGGCTCTTCCTACGTTCGGCAGCACTTGCGGTGCGCGCGGGAATGAGTCGCGCCGGCGCGATCTATGGACTGACCATGGCGGGCGCACGGATGTTGGAGCTTGAGGATCGCATCGGCTCTCTCGAGCGCGGCAAGGACGCCGATTTTGTCGTTCTTTCCGGAGATCCATTGAGCGTTTACACCAAGGTCCTCCAAACATGGGTGGAAGGCGAGATAGTCTTCGATCACAGTACTCCACAGGATCGCTTGTACGCGGTGGGCGGATACGGTGCGGGTCACGATCAACCTCTGGTCTTCCAAGAGCTCTTGGACGAGGGACGATGATGCGACGAAAGAGCGTTGTTTTGGTTTCCATCCTGTCAGTCGTCCTCTTTGTCCCCTCGGTTCTAGTGGCGCAAGTCGCCGTCCGTGGGGAGACGGTTCATACCATGGCCGGCGCTCCGATCAAGGACGGCGTGGTGCTTATTCGTGAGGGCAAGATCGACCGCGTGGGCCCCGCGTCTTCGGTCAGCATCCCCGATGGCTTTCGCGTGCTTACCGCGAAGGTCGTGACCCCTGGTCTCATCGATGCTCACACCGTGGTAGGTATAGCCGGCTATCTCAATCAACCGCACGACCAGGAGCAGCTCGAGCCTTCCGCACCGATGCAGCCTGAGCTTCGGGCGATGGACGCCTACGACGCGCGCGAGCGATTAGTGGAGTGGCTTCGGGAGTTCGGGATCACCACCATCCATACTGGCCATGCTCCAGGAGCCCTAATCTCGGGCCGGACGATGATCGTAAAGACCAGAGGCGCGAACGTCGAAGAAGCCGTTCTGGTTCCCGACGCCATGGTGGCCGCGACGCTCGGTGACAGCGCCCGGGCGGAGGACCAAAAGGCACCGGGTACGCGCGCTAAGATGGTCGCCATGTTGCGAACCGAGTTCATCAAGGCGCAAGGCTATCTCGACAAGCAGGCGAGTGACGACGAGAACAAGCCTGACCGCGACCTGAGGCTCGAAGTCTTCGCCAAGATGTTACGCCGCGAGCTCCCCATTCTCGTCACCGCGCACCGGTCTCAAGATATCTTGACCGCCATCCGCCTTGCCAAGGAGTTCGACCTCCGGCTGGTCTTGGACGGTGCCGCGGAAAGCTACTTGGTCAGCGGGCAGATCCGAGCATCCGGCTACCCGGTCATCCTGCACCCCACGATGTATCGTGCCGGTGGCGAGACCGAGAACCTCACCATGGAAGCGGCGTCGCGTTTGAAGGCCGCGAACATCCTCTTTGCCCTCCAGAGTGGATACGAGTCATACGTGCCAAAGACGCGCGTAGTCCTCTTCGAGGCAGCGGTGGCGGCAGCCAACGGGCTCTCCTTTGAGGAGGCGTTCGCCACCATCACCATTGATGCCGCTCGCCTCTTGGGGATCGACGACCGCGTGGGCTCACTGGAAGCGGGAAAAGACGGTGACGTTGCACTCTACGACGGGGACCCCTTCGAGTACACGAGCCATTGTGTGGGAACGGTGATCGAGGGGGAGGTGGTGAGCGAGGTCGTGAGGTAGCGTAGGTGCGGAAGCACCTTCCGATGCCGAACTCGGGGCCGATGGGTACTTTCGAGTGAACGAACGATTTCGGTCACTCCCCGATGACCTCCGCCCACGCGGGCGGTGCCATTGCTGTCAAGTTTTCCAGGGCCTGACGGCCACCCCGTTCTGTGCCAAAATTCGGCCCTTTTGAAATAGACCACAAATCAGCAGCTTAGACGCCCTTGGAATCCGCGCAGAATCGAGGGTATTTCGCGCCGCAGGGCTGACTTCCGACCTCGTCTGGTCAAAATACTCGAACGCCCAGCGGGTCAGTAGTTTGCACCTTTGGACTGGGACGTCTCGGGACGGGTAAAATCGACACGGGATGGGAAGGAGCGAAAAGAGGACGCACGTGAAAATAGCGGTCCCGAGCGCATGGAAGACCAAGGATCTGCCTGCGCGCAGAGCGTCCGTCACACTCGACAGAGAGTTCTCGCGGAAGGAAATGGATCATATCCGCCAGGGAGTGATACCCGAGGTCATGGAAGACAAGTGGTTCATCTACTGGAACGATGACGCGTTGTTCTTCCATCGGAGTTGGACCGGGTTCTGCATTTACGTCGTACGTTTCGCCGCAGACGGGGACGTCTGGAGGATGATTCAGGCGGACGTGAATCGAGACCGTCGGCAGTACGAGGAGACGGATGACGACAGGGACGCGCGGTTGATTTCGTACCTGATTGACGTGCTGTTGCTTGGCAGACACGCGGAATTCCCACATGCTGGTTCGTCCGCTGGAGAATCGGCGATCGCGAACTGGAGTCTGGTTGGCAGGGCCATGACGGGACGGCATCGACCCGACTGAGATATCGGCTTCAAACGGGAAGCCCGTCCTGTGCCAAAACTCGGCCTTTTGAAACAGACCATAATATCAGCAGCTTAGTGTCTGTGTTTGCGACCGGGTCAAGAGCCGTGCTTCGGCTACCCACCCAACTTCTACCGGTTGGCAAGGGGTTCCGAAAGCAACCGCCGCGCCGCTGCCAGGAGTCGATCCTTCCAGGCAACGCGTTCCCGCCAGTGGTCGGGGATGGCGTTCAGGCCGTAGAGGGCGCCGGCGAGCTGCCCCGTCCTGTGCCAAAACTCGGCCTTTTGAAACAGACCATAATATCAGCAGCTTAGTGTCTGTGTTTGCGCCCGGGCCAAGGGCGTGCAATTCCTACTCCTCGTTCTGGCTGGCTGGCTCAACCGCCAGGAGCAGGATGTGATCGACTACCTGCGAGAGGAGAACCGTGTGCTCCGATCCTGTGCGCGCGGATGAATAAATAGAAGGTACAGGTCTGGACTCTGGGTCTGGATCTCAGGAATCTAGCCTCTGGCGACGGCGGCCGGTAGGCCAAGGCGCGCTCCTGGGGGGGCTTCGATGTAGTCCTACGGAACGCCGCGCCCCTCTAAAATGGAATCGAGCATCAGCTGCGCTTGGGGGTTGCCCTGCTCGGCGGCTTTCCGAAACCAGGACGCCGCCTCGACCAAACTTTCTCTGACGCCGGAGCCGGCGTAGTACATCAACCCGAGCACGTGCTGCCCGAGCGCGTCTCCCTGCTCAGCGGCTTTCCGAATCCAAACGGCCGCCTTAACTAAATCTTTTGGGACGCCGTCACCATCGCGGTATATCAACCCGAGCAAACGCTGCGCGCCGGCGTCTCCCTGCTCGGCGGCTCTCCGCAACCAGAACGCCGCCTCGAATAAATCCTGTGTGACGCCTATGCCGTTGTAGTACATAAGCCCGAGCATAAGCTGCGCGCTGGCGTCTCCCTGCTCGGCGGCTTTCCGCACCTCCTCTTTCGGCGCCCTCTCGACAAGATCGACAAAATCTTGTAGGAGTGCGTCTTCGTCCTCCTGTGCCTGTACGGGCACGACCAATCCGCCACCGACTAGTAACATCGAAAGCACCACTCCCCTAAGTTTCATCCCCATTTCCTTCTTGGCTCTCAAAAAAAGGCAGGATCACGTCCTGGTACTTGCCTCGCTTGAAGGTGTCGCGGATCAAATCCGCCACGCTCCAAATGAAGCTGGCGATCTCGCTGTGGTTCATATCAGGTCCATACCGAATGTAACACCCTGCCCACCGACACTCAAAAGATTCAACGATCCTCACACCGGGTGGGGCCGGCTCCAAGAGCCAGCGCTTCAAATTGGCTGAGTCTAGACAAAAGTGAGCTTGTTGATCTCTTCCAATGTCGTTAGGCTATCGAACGCCTTCCAACGGCTACCACAGTGGGTGGAAAAAGTTCACCCAACAGGACTTAACAAAACTGGGTCTACGCGGATTCGTGTGGGTTGAAGACGGCATTTCTGGGTAATGGCGGAAGGAATGCCGCCACGATCTTCAGCTTGAGATATTCCTCGTCGCGATAGCCGTAGGCGCGTCGTTGCAGCACACGGATTTTGTTGTTGACCCCTTCAACTAGGAGGCGCAGACGTTCCATCTCGGCCACCGCCTTGTCCGGCACAGCTTGCCCACATGCGTCGCAAAACGCTAGGTGTAGCGCGAGTTGTTCGCCAGCCAGTCCAGGTGTTCTACATGCAAACCGCCGCACCCAGGACAGTTGACGCGCCAACGCTCGTATTCCAGATAGATCCGCCAGCCTGCCAACGACAGGTCGCGGACCCGGCACACTTGCTTGTCATAGCGCCCCCGGCACCGTTGCCCACAGTAAGAGCACACAGCTGTTTTTTTCGCCTCTTGAGCTGGATGACGCGGGCGTATCGGTCACCGAATAGATCCTTCAATGCGGCACACCACGAAACCTGGCAGCGCAAACAGCGAGCGGATCGACTGGGAATTTTTCACTCGGTCAGCCTATCCTAAAAATGGACCACTTTTCAGCACCTGATGAAGTACTCGATACCTTTTCCACACAATGAGTTACACTGTTTTTCCGTCAGGACTTACCCACACGAATCCGCGTAGACCCACAAAACTGAACCAGCCGAAGCAGACGTTTTTTCAGATTAGGAAAGTCGGGCAACATCGTTTCTGTAATTATCGATAATCAGACTGATTCTTGCCAAATCTGGGGCTCACCCTTCCTCCCCACTCCTACCTCCAACCGCGAGGGGGGCACACTACGCTCAGGGTTGGTTGCGCTTACGCAGTCAGTCCCACTCGCCTTCGGCATCCTGCCGGACGGAACGTGTCAACGACTTTGAGACACCCGCAGGCTGCATTTAGTGAGCCTCGATCAGTGAAGGACGGGGCGTGAGCGCGGTGCGGTCGCGATTGGGTTCCGACGCGATCGCGTCCGGATAGCTTGAATCCGGGGGTAGCTCAGGTACGGGGCGCCCCGAGAAAGTGGCTCCTAGGGCCTCCTGTGGCGTCGTTTTCTCGGGCGGCGGGTTGATCCAGACCTGACGAGGCAAAACCGGAGGTTGAGGTGTTCCGTGCACGAAGCGCTCGGGGTGAGCCCGATGAGCTTCGAGAAGGACCTGGCGCCGGGCGGCGTTGAGCTCGTCGGCGCGACCGTAGTGAACGGCGGCCGGCGTCATGAGCCCCAGTCCCGAGTGCCGGTGCGCGTTGTTGTAGTAGTCGAAGAAACCGCCGCAGAACAGGCGGCCGTCTTCCAGACAGCCAAAGCGGCTTGGGAATTCAGGGCAATACTTCATCGTCTTGAACTGGGACTCGGAGTAGGGATTATCGTTCGAGACGTACGGCCGCGAGTGCGTCTTGGTTATGCCGAGGTCGGCCAGGAGCAAGGCGACGGACTTGCTTCGCATCGAGCTGCCGCGGTCTGCGTGGATGGTGAGCTGGTCGGCTTCGATGTTCTGCTTGAGGCAGCTCTCGCTGATGAGACGACGGGCGAGCTCGGCGCTTTCTCGCCGAGCCAACATCCACCCGGTCACGTACCGGGAGAAGATGTCGAGAATCACGTAGAGGTAAAAGTAGGTCCACTTGACCGGGCCGCGCAGCTTCGTTATGTCCCACGACCAAACCTGGTTCGGCGCTTCCGCCACGAGCTCCGGCTTCTGATAGTTCGGATGCCGCAGCTGGTTCCGGCGCTCACGCACCTCTCCGTGCTCCGACAGAATCCGGTACATCGTGAGGATCGAACAGTGGTAGATTCCCTCGTCCAGAAGCGTGGCCCACACCTGGGCCGGCGCCTTGTCGACGAACCGTTCGCAATGCAATGCACTGAGGACCCTCTCGCGCTCGGTCGTGTCGAGGGCTCGCTGCGGCCGAGGACGGCGCTTCGGCTTGGACGCCACCGGTCGGCGTCGACGATACAACGTGGAACGAGACACGCCCAGCGCCTCGCAAGCTTCCGCCGTTTGTCCAATCCGACCCGCCAGCTCCTCGGCCGCCACGATCAATCGTTCTCGTCGTCGTCGATCGGGTTCAGGGGGATCCCCAGGAGCTCGGAGGCTTTTTTTTGGATCTCTAGCATCGTTTCCACCCGAGCCAGCCGGTGCTGGAGTCGGGCGTTCTCGCGCTCGAGCTCCTTGATCCGTGGAGCCTCTGCCTTCGCCTTCCGACCTCGCTTTCTCGACGTCAATCCCGCCTTGGCGATCTCGTCCCGTTGCCGACGCCAACTCGATAGATGCGACGAGTACAGTCCCTCGCGACGTAGAAGCGCCGCCACATCACCGTCACCCTTGCAGGCGTCCGCCTCGCGAACGATCCGCAGCTTGTATTCAGCGCTGAAACGTCGGCGCTTCGCTTTCTCACTCACTTCGGGATCGCGGACCCCCGCCGCAGCACCACGGTCGGCGAGATCTCCAGTCGCCCTACGGGCTCCTTCCGACCCCGCCGACGTCATTCTCTCAATCAACGTACTCATCTATGATCCTCCTCCGCCCTCGACACTAATTTCAAGGAGCGGATTGTCTCAAGGATGTTGGCACAGAGGGTCGCCGCAATCGAGGAGTTTCAAGCTTCACTTGAGATCGGTCTCTTACGGGAGCAGTTTAACGAGAAGCTTGTCGAAACGATGCCTACAGTAAGGAGCTACATCAAGTCGACCGGCGACGAATGGGCAGATGTGAAGCTGGCGTTCGCTCTTGCGATCCAGGACTACCAAGCGACGATAAACCAGTGGAGAGACAGGAACCAATACATCGAGAGCGCCCGTGAGTGGACGGAATACGCGCAGTTTCTCCGAAGGGAAAGTTCCGCGAACCATCGTGAGAGTGACGAACACCAGATGATCGAAAGCCACGGCTTCTCGACGACGGGGCGCTTGGGCGCAGGTGATGTGCTCATGCCCGCTATGCTTGACAAGAGCACAGCCGGTGCCTTCAACGATGTCTATCTACTTGAGATCGAGCAGTCAGGTGAATTAACCATTAACGTCGAGAAACAGCTCGGACTCGCGTTGCTCCACACAACGGTCGTGGCTCCCGACGGGAAAAAAATAGAAGGCGACATGGGCAGAGGGACCGTGCGCACGAAGAAGAAACTCAACCGATCCGGGCGCTATGAGGTGTGGATTGGTGGAGGCATATCACAGGGCGTAGGCATCTATCGAGTTCAATTTAAGTTCGAGGTAAGTTGATCGGGTTTCGGGGATGGACCGATGGCGTACGGTCTGCTGCTTCTGGCCGATCTTCTTTTTTGCGGGTCACAGGTCTCTATCATTAATTACACTCGACGCGTGGCTTGAGTGCGATTCACTCGGAACGGCCGCGGGACTTCGCACCAGGTTCCACCTCTACCCCTGAGTAGAGCCGATGCCAGCCCTCAAAACGTCCTACATGAAGACGGCCAAAGCATCCTGGTTGCGAGCAGTTCGCCAATCTCATGCAGCTCGAGTTTATGGAAGGGACAGCCATTTCTGGGCTGATCGGGCCGTTTTTCCACCCAATCGCCCAGCCAATGAGAAGGACGCCCTACGCCTAGATCGCGCCTGGCGAGAAGGCCAAAAGCGGGAATTCGAATTGGCCAAACCTCGAACTGACACCTCTCATTCGGGGGATGTCCCGCCGGATGTTGAATTTGGGGTAGCGGCGGCTCCTTGGCCGGCCTAAGAATAGGTCTGCCAATAAACCGTCTCCAGAGGGGGACAAGGAGCCACCAATGCCTAGGAAATCAAAGAAGCCAGTAAGAAAGCAAACGCACTCGCCTACGGGCAAGGTAGTTGGCCAAGTCGGTCAGATACTGCTACCGATGATAGCTGGGATCGCGGCCACGAAGGCGGATCTGACGGAATGGGTGTACGAGCAAGGACTGACAGCTCTGCACCTACTGCTCAGAGAGGACGCGGAGGAGATCGCGGGTGTGCCTTCTATTTATTCATCCGGGCGCCCCGAACTTGATTAGTCTCCGGTCTGCCGGCACCATACCTGCTTGATTTCGTCGTTTGTTCGCGCTCTCATCTCCGCCTTCAAGGCTCGTCGCGAACTGGCTCTTGACAATGTCGCTCTTCGGCAGCAGCTCGCCGTCCTCTGCCGTCCGGTGAAACGGCGCGGCTCTCGAAGGTCGACCGCGGGTGGGGTAACTGTAAAGCCTAGGGGCCCTTGGCCCAGTCGCTAAGCTGCTGATTTATGGTCTATTTCGAAAGGGCCGAGTTTTGGCACAGGACGGGGTAGCCGAAGCACCAAAGGTTCGAGTTTTGGCACAGGACGGGCTCGCAGCGGCGCAGAATACCTCGTGTTGTCTAGTTCGTGTGCCTCGCAGTGTGGCTACAATGTCTCGACTGCGCCGGACTAACCGGGACTGCCGCTACAGAAAGGAGAATCGAGCATGTCTAACCGCTCCAGATACGGTCAGACAGTCTACCTTCCAAAACTTAAGGGAAGCCGCGCGGTTCCGTTGCACCGGCGTCGACTGGAGATCAGGTCCGGCGGTAACGGGTATGACGAGGACTGGCTTCAACGGCTTCTGTTCGAGACGCCTGAAATCCTCCCCATCGGAGAAATCGATCCTGCGTTCGCTCCTGCTACACCGCTTTGTCGCGAGCTGCCAACCGTGGCCGGGCCGATCGACCTCGCCTACATGAGCGAGGAGGGTCGATTGTCCATCGTTGAGTGCAAGCTGTGGCGTAACCCGGAGGCACGGCGCGGTGCTGTCTCCCAGATTCTCGACTACGCGAAGGAGATCAGTCGCTGGTCGTACGATGAGCTGAACGATGCCGTTTGCCGGGCTGCAAGACGTTCCGGAAACACCAACGCGTTGTTCGATATCGTGCGGGCGCAGCACGATACGCTTGACGAAGCGACCTTCGTGGACGACGTCGCGCGTAGCCTTACCAGCGGCCGCTTTCTCCTGATCGTGGTGGGCGACGGCATACGCGAAGGGGTTGAACGCATCGCGGATTATCTCAACCAGTCCGCCGGCATTCGAATCACGTTCGGGCTCGTGGAGTTGGCCATCTTCGACATGCCGGAGGGCTCGGCGGGCGGGGTCATCGTAGAGCCGAGGGTACTCGCCAAGACGATCGAAATCGAACGTGCTGTCGTGCGACGGGCCGACGCGGAGGTCGTGGTGGAAGACCCGTCGCCAGCGTCAGGTGGTGTAAGAGCCAGGACGCAGATCACGGAGAAGGAGTTCTACGAACAGATCGAACAAGTCGATCCGACACTGCCGTTGTGCGTGCGGGCATTCTTCCAGAGCTACGAGGCCCAGGACGACGATTTCGAAGTCACCTTGTCACGCGCCTCGTACATCCTGAACTGGCATCGGAGCGATGGAATCAAGGTTAACTTCGGCACGTTGTTTCCGAATGGAGATCTCAACACGAACTACGTGGTCGATTACGCGAAGCAAAGCGGCGATCCGCAAGTAGGGGTGGATTACCTGGAGGCCGTGGCCCGGCTCGTTCGCGGAGCGACGGTGAAGAAGGACGGCAACTATTGGACATGGCGCGTGGTCGTCGACGGGAGAAAGCCGAAGGTCGACGATCTACTCGAACACTCCAATGAATGGCTGACCGCGATAGGCCAGGCGGTAATAGCCTTCAATCGGCTCGACGAGGACTAAACATCTCGTTCGGCGTGTTCTGTGGACAGATTACGTGGCGGCCTGAATTGTGAACCGTACCGGGTTTGCGAGATGGGCGTCACTTCTGACCGTTTCAACATAGTCGACCGTGTTGAAGCCGCTTCGCAGGCGGAGCACGACGCAGCGGGACGCTGTTTTGCGCGCGCTTGAGTTTCAATCTGCTCTCCAGACGGCAACCTCAATTGATCTGCCCCCACCAACGAGACCATCTACTAAGAGCGGCCTGACGAACGTCTAGTGGCTGGTGTGGCGGAGAAAGAACCGATGCGGGTCGTGAGCTGGAACGTAAATGGGATTCGCGCTTGCGTGCGGCGCGGGTTCGTGGACTTTTTGGACCGGTCTGGAGCCGACATCCTCGGCGTCCAAGAGGTCCGCGCGCTGCCCGAGGAGATCCCTCTCGCGGCACGGACGCCGACCGACTGGCACGCCGTGTTCGCGGTAGCCGAGCGCCGGGGATACAGTGGTGTCGGAATCTACTCGAAGTTCCAGCCCGTTCTAGTGGAGACCTCCCTCGGAGAGCCTCGGTTCGATATCGAGGGCCGGTTCATCGCTGCTCACTTCCGGACCGATCGCGGGAGGTTCGCGGTTGTAAACGGCTATTTTCCCAAGGGAAGCGGGAAGGACCGGGACAACAGCCGTGTCGGCTACAAACTCGACTTCTATCGGGCTGTGTTCGACCGGGCGCAGCAACTGCGGCGCCGATGTCCAGTGCTCGTGATCGGGGATTTCAACACCGCGCACCGCGAGATCGACCTCGCTCGCCCGAAATCCAATGTCAAGAACAGCGGGTTCCTCCCCGAGGAGCGGGTCGAGCTCGACCGCTGGCTCGAAGCGGGCTGGGTGGACACCTTTCGCGCCCTGCATCCCGACCAGCCGGACCATTACACTTGGTGGCGGCAGTGGGGCGGCGCGCGCGAGCGGAACGTCGGGTGGCGGATCGACTACATCCTCGCGTCGCCGAGCGCGATGGAACGATTGAAGGACGCCTTCATCTGGCCCAACGAGCGGGGCTCCGACCACTGCCCAGTCGGTGTCGACATCGACCTCTAGGAAGGCAGTACGGAGAAGCGCGGTAGAGTCGAGGGCTGGCGCGGTGCTCTGTAGGCGCGGCCTATCTCGTTGTGTCAAAAAACACAAACGAACTCAAGATCGGCGCGCCGGGGCCGTTTCGATCGTCATCAACCCGTGGCGAGCCCCAGATCTGGGGGTCGGAGGCGATGTCGGCGATTCGAGTTCTCCGTACGCGCAGGGAAAACACCGTCCAGCAAGGGCATGCCACGCTCCCGAGCGGAAACCTGGGTCCAGGCCCGGGCTGCACCTGGACCAGAACGTGCTAGCCCGCTGCGCCGCGGTAGCCCCAGCCTCGATTCTAGGTCCTCTAGAGACGAGAGCGGGAACCAACGACGAAATCATGCCGGCACCATGCCGGCATGATTTCGTCGTTGGTTCCCGCTCTCATCTCTGCCTTCAAGGCTTCGCGATCTCGTGACGCCGTCAGTTCGGACGCAACAATGTTCCCTGTCTCGCGATCAACGGCGATGTGCAACTTGCGCCATGCGCGCTGCTTTGGCGGTTTGCGAGCGTTTCCAACATGAATCCTCAAGCCCGTGCTATCGATCATCAGGTGGATGGGTTGAGTGCTCGCGGCTTTCGGAATCCGCAGCTTCTTGCGGAGCAACCTCGAGCGCCGACACAACGTCGAGTAGTCCGGGATCTCGATACCGAGCCCGAGAAGCGAGGCGATCGAGTGCAAGAAGCCTTCGGTTTGTCGGTAGGCGAGCTTGTACACCATCCGGACAACCAGGCCCGTTTCAATCGCCATGTCTGAATAGACCCGTTGACCGCCAGGCTTACCGGTCTTGTCGGCCTTCCAGTTCGCGATTGCCTCCTCGTCAAACCAGACTGTCAAATCGCCCCGGCGGCGCAGCCCTTCGTTGTATTCCGCCCAGTTGCGAACGTGGTACTTCTTCTGCTTCGCGTGCTTGTACTGGCAGCGCTTGGGATACTTCATGCTCGAAACATACCTCGGCCACCACCATAGGCGGATTTCGCTCTCAGCCAGAGCGGTGCAACAACGCCCCGTGATGGCGTCGAGATGGGGGTCACGCTGATGAAAGATTCTCCTACGGCGTCAGCTCGGCTTTCTTCGCCGAAGGCAAGCGGACAATCCCCATTTGGCTCGGCCATCCGATCCAGGCCGGTAACGGCCGTCACATACGGATCGAGATGTTCGGGGTAAACGTTCGCGTAGAACCGGTGGGTGTCTTACCGCTACACCTATCCGAGCTTGCCGTTCTAGTCAAATTGCGTGGACTTTTTCCAACGTGTTAGCATCTGCGCCCGAGACATCCAATTTGAGCGACACTAAGGAAACTCCCGAAGAACTTCTGGCGCTCCCCCGCTGGTGGCCTGCGATGCGCTGGTTCCTGTTGGCGCAGGCGGTGTCGAACATCCTCACCAATGCCTACTACCTCCAGCTGTTCGAACCCGCGATCTCTCGAAAGACGCTGCTTCTGGTCTCGGTCGCCTTAGGAGGCGCGGCCTTTTGGACCGACCGTGTAGGGCTCCGCGTCGGGTGGAGACCGATGTGGGCTTTCGCGCGTCGTCATAGCGTTTGGATTGTACTCGTGATGATCCTGGGCGTCGCTTTCGGCCTTCGGCTCTGGGGCATTACCTACGGGCTGCCTCAAAGCTTCATCTCCGACGAGTACGATTACGTTCACTCATACCTGCAGATGATCAAGCGCGGAGATTTCAACCCGCGTTGGTGGATTCATCCCAGCATGCAGGCTTACGTGAATGTCGGCGTGTATTTGATCGTCTTCGTGGCGCAGGTTTCCAGCGGACGCTGGCACAGTGTCCAAGAGCTGGCGGTGGAGGACTTTCTCTACTGGGGGCGGTTCGGTGCGGGAGTCGTGCCGGGAACGCTGGCGGTCCTGGTAACGTTTTTTCTCGGCCGCCGCATGTTCGGAAGCGGCGTCGGATTGATGGCGGCAGCGCTGATGGCGGTCTTCCCTGGTGCCGTCGAGTGGTCCCAGTACAACAAGCCGGATCCGCTACTCGCGCTGATGGCGCCATTCAGCATCCTGCTGATCCTCTACTACATGGATTACGGTGGGAAAACGCTGGCATTCCTCTGCGGGATCGCCTTCGGTTTGACGGCAGCCGCCAAGTACAACGGCGGGTTCGTCGTGCTCACCTTCCTACTGGCCGTCATCCTGACGCACCGCTCTCGTTTCCTCAAAGCACCCGATCTTTATCTCGGAGCAACCGGCTCGGTAGCGGGGTTTTTCATCGGCTGTCCCTACTGGTTCAGTGATTTCGCGCGGTTCATCGATCACGTCGCCGACGCGCTCTACAACTATGGCCACGCCGGCTGGCCTGGCGCCTCGGGAGTCGACAACTGGTATTTCCACGCGCACTACGCCGTGGTATACGGCACGGGTGCTCTCGCGTTTTTCGCGGCTCTCGTCGGACTCGCTTTCTTGCTCACCCGACTCGACAACCGAATGATCGTCTTCTTGAGCTTCCCCGTGCTGTACTACGGCTACTACAGCTCGCAACTCATGAACTTTCCCGGAAATCTGATGTGCGTCTATCCGTTCATCGCCGTGTTCGCGGTGGTTGGCATTCAGGTCGCCGCGTCAGCGTTGACTCGACTCCCTACAGGAAAAGCGGTCTCCGCGCTCATGAGACCCGTTGGTGTGGCCGTCCTGTTGACTCTGAGCCTTTGGGCTCCTTTGTCCGCTACAGTCCGTCACAACGTCGAATGGAACCGCCCAAATACCGGCGATATGGCACGACTCTGGGTCGACGCGCACATACCTCCCAATACCCACTTCGCCATCGAGCGCCAGACAGCCGCCATCGACCCCAAACGCTTCCGGGTCACGATAGAGGCCCGGCTCATCACGCGCGCGGTCGCGAACTACCGGTCGGAAGGCGTCCAGTATCTCGTGACCTCCTCCGCGTTGTACGCCCGATTCGGACCCGAGCACCGTCAAACGAAGGCGTACGAGAAACTCTTCGCCATTTGCCCGTTGGTGAAAGAGTTCACTGCCGTCGACGGGCGCTCCATCGGCCCGACAATCCGAATTCTGCAAGTGCCCGCGGAATCCTGAAGCCAGAGATTTACCTGTGCTACCATCCCGGCAGGTTGACCCTCCGTGAGCACTCAATCTATCAAGCCGGCAACAAAACGAAGAATCTTCTGGGTCGTTACTGTGTTGGCCTCGATTCTTTGTCTCGAGGGGATATCTCGGCTTGCTCTATCTTGGGATTGGTTCTTTCAACGCGTCGCGCTGAACGACGACGCCATTTGGCGACATCGCTGGATCCAGCGCCATCGCGGGCAGCCCAAGCTTTCCTATGAGTTTGACGTCCATCACCCGGTTCGCGGCTGGGCGTCGAAGCCGTCGTGTCCAAAAACACAAACCAACTTAGGACCCGCGCGCCGGGACGTTTCGGATTAGAGGTGTTTAGGCTTGGTTAGCCAATGGAAGCTGAAATCCTCGGTCATGAGAACGCCGATCCAGCCTTTGATATGGTTGGTGGTCGTCATCGCTGGTTGGGTCCAGCGTGACCAACAGGCCGCTATCGTCTACTTGCTTGAGAAGAACAAAGTCCTCAAAGCTCGGCTTCGCGGGAAGAAGCTTTGCTCAAGCTTTGGCGGACCCTGGTTGAGGCCCAATTCGAGACAAGATAAGGACATCAAGGAGGCCTAGGCGCACCTGGACCAGAACGTGCTAGCCGGCTACGCCACGGTAGCCCTGGCCTCGATTCTGGACCCCTCGGGTGGCCTCTTTTCCGGCGCTGCACGGCCCTGTCAGCGGCCCGCTCTCCCCTTTGGCGCAAACGTGGCACTCGAAAATCGAGATTAGAGACGAAAACCGGTGCTTCCGCCATCAAGTGTTGCTACGCGGCTGCGGGCAGTGGTACAGGTGCGGAAGAGACCGGGTTGCGCGCCCTAGTGAGCAGGAAAACCTCGATCCGCAACCACAAAGGAATCGTTGTCGCCAAGAAGATGTCTCGAAAGGTGAGCCGTCGCGTCGTCAGACCAGCCTGCATAGCCGGAGTTCGGATCTCACGTCCGAACTTCAGAGCTCCGTGCGGTCGGACGAAGTTGTAATAGCAACGGAGCAACTCCAGGTGCTCATCGAGCCTCTCCGTCGAGCGAGCGTGGGAAAGCGTTCGTCTCGAAAGGTATGCCGAGCTTTGCCGGATGGTCAGATTCAACCGCTCGATGAACGACGTGTTCAATGTCGAAGAGTCCTCGGAGTTATTGAGCGCGTCTTCGAATCGCCACGCGGCTCCGTGCAGCGCTCTCCGTTCGACCTTGATGATACGATCGTTCCTGCGAGTTTTGAGGACTTGGCCGTAGAGACACGCTGGCCCGAAGAAGCGACGGATGACCTTCTGGTAGAATTCGAATCCATCCGTAACGATCAAGGGAAGACGCTCGAAATTCATCCGCCTAGAAAGGTCGTGAAACAGAGCGTGAGTGTTCCGGTAGCTTCGCCTTCCCGTCACCGTCGATGGCCAGAGCCGAGACCAGACCTCGATCGTAACGAAGACCCAACTCGGCGTCTTCTTGTTGCCCGCGAACGTGCGAATCTCGTCGGCTTGAAGCTCTTCGGCAGCGAAGCCGGCGATCCTTGTGTGGTTGAATTGACGACACACTTGGGCTGCCTTCTCGAGCCAGCGGGCGACGGTGTTCCAGGCAATCCCTTCGATCCGGGAAATCGCGGAAATGCTGACACCCTCGACTCTGAGAGCGATGACCACATCGAAAGTAGCTCTTCGATGTTGGAGACGGTAGTAGGGCGTGCCTTTCGTCGAGGAGAACGTCTTTCCGCACTCGCCGCACCGGTATCGACGGCGTTTCCCGGACCTGGTTCGGTAGAATCCGTGGCGAACGATGTTTCCGGAACTGACTTTGCCCCGCAACGGACATGCGGGATTGAGACATCTGCGATTCTTCACTTCGGCTCGGCCCTGACGATGAGAGAACTGTGTCTTCAGAATTCTGGTTCAAACTCTAGCACGCGAACGGGTTACGCGGCAGCCACCAACACTTGATGGCGGAAGCACCTCGCATCGGCCCATTGTATCAGTCACTTCGGCACCGGGCAGACACATGCGTGGACCCTATGGCGGCCCATACGGAAAACGTGCCGTTAGCATCGGAGTGAACAGCATTCGGAACGACGCGTCGACGCGAATATCGAAGCACGCTCCGTAGGTCTGGTCTCGGTCCCGTACCAAGTACCGAGGCGCCGTGTCCGTCGTGTCCGTCGTGTCCGTCGTGTCCAAAAATACAAACGAACTCTAAGACCCGCGCGCCAGGCCGTCGCCGAATTCATCTATCATTTTCATGGAGAGCGCAACCACCAAGGGCTGATTCTGGAGTCTGACTCTCAAGGTCGGCTGCAACTCGGAACACCAAGCGAACACAATTAAGACGATCCTTTTCACTCTTGGTCATCTGATTGGCTCCTTGCGTCAATGGTGTATGCCTGAACGGCTCTTCGGATTGCTTCGCACTCAGCGTCACTCTCCACCGTGTGTCCTGCTAATCCTGTCCTTATGGTTCCGTCTGATGTTTCAAACACCCGCTGGACCGTTGTGGTAAGGATCACCGAACAGCCCGAACCGTCATCTTGCTCCCCGACCAAAATCAGGTGCTCAATGTTGGCTACGAAGTTTCCCCACCGTACGAACTTCGGTTCAAAGGATGCTGCGGCCAGCAGTGCTCCCACCGTGAGCACGATCGCTGCTACTATGGTCCCACCCGCTTGAATTAGTGCATCGGCTTTTGGCACGCTGGCAGTATACCACCGGGTTGTGGTGATGACGTTAACCCCTGCTCGTTGAAGGAGGCACTGCTAATGACCATTCTGCATCCCACGTTCCCCACCAGTCTGGCTACAATGACACCAACTTGACAGTACCTCGCCGATTCGGTCGAGCCCCGCCGGTGTTCGTCTTGAAGGAGAGGACTGCTCGGTCCCAACCAAGTTGATAAAGCTGGGCCATCGCAGTAGAAGGAACCGGTCGCAGCTTCGAACGGAGTGCCATCTTGGGATCCAGTTTGAGAACGTTGCAAGGAGGTCAAATGAGTGTGATTGACGAAGTGCTTAACGATAACGCCCGCTATGCACAAAGTTTCGACAAAGGCGACCTACCACTGCCTCCGGAACGTAAGCTGGCTGTCTTGGCCTGTATGGACGCACGCCTGGATCTTCACCAGATCCTGGGTCTTCAGGAAGGCGACGCTCACGTGATACGCAATGCGGGCGGCGTCGTAAGCGACGATGCCATCCGGTCACTAGTAATTTCCCAACGACTGTTGGGCACTCAAGCAATCATGCTGATTCACCACACAGACTGCGGGATGCTCACCTTCCGTGATGACGACGTTAAGGACTCCATCGAAGCTGATACCGGCTTGCGCCCATCCTTTGCGTTGGAGGCGTTCAGGGATCTAGAACAGGATGTTCGTCAATCCATGTCCCGCGTTCAGGCCAATCCCTTTATCTGCTACAAGGATCAAGTCCGCGGCTTTGTCTATGATTGTGCCACTGGACGGATCAAGGAAGTCTCTCCTGCCTTAGCCAGCGTGTAAAGTACCAACACAGTAGTTACTACCTGTGATCCGCAAAAAGAAGATCGTGTATTGACGAGCAGAGAGCCATGAGAGGCCTGCGAAACTCCGTAGGTTCTTCCCAGAACAGGACATAGATACCGACGTCGAGGAGGGCGCCTCCACCAAGGGCCTTGTTGAAGAGTCGTGACTCGGGGTTCATGCTGGCACGGAAGCCGAAGTCGGCCTGCACCATTCACACGTCACCGATCGCGCCCTCGGCAATGAGTTCGCGCGCACGGACCACGGCGGGGATGTAGCGCGTCCACATCGCTTCCATCAAGAACATTCCTTGCTTGCGAGCCACGCCGATGACGGTCTGAGCCTGCTCGGCGTTCATGGTGAAGGGCTTCTCGCACAGGACGGCCTTGCCCTGCTCGAGGAGCAAGATGCTGTTGTCCTTGTGGAAGGGATGAGGCGTCGACACGTAGACGGCATCAACGTCAGGATCGGCCGCGAGGGCGTCGTGTCCAAAAATACAAACGAACTCAAGACCAGCTCGCCGGGACGTTTCGTAATAGACGTATCTACGCTTGATTGGCCAATGGGAGCTAGAATCCTCGGTCATGAGCACGCCGGTCCAGCCCTTGACCTTGTTGGTCGTCGCCATCGCTGGTTGGCTCCAACGTGACCAACAGGCCGCTATGGTCTACTTGCTTGAGGAGAACAAAGTCCTCAACGCTCGGCTTTGCGGGAGGAAGCTTCGTCTCACAGACGACGAGCGACGTCGGCTGGCGGTGAAGGGTAAGGCGCTTGACCGGAAACTCTTGGCAGAAGTCGCCGGTATCGTCACACCGGAAACCCCGTCCTGTGCCAAAACTCGGCTGTGCCTTCTATTTATTCATCCGTGAACCGCCCCGGGTTTCCCGGAGACTCCAACTCTTGAGAGGATGGAGTCATGACAAGACGAAGCAGGTATTCACCGGAGGTAAAAGAGCGCGCAGTGCGGATGGTTTTCGACCAGCAGGCTCAGCACGAATCTCAGTGGTCAGCGATCTCATCGATTGCGTCGAAGATTGACTGTACGCGGGAAACGCTACGCACGTGGGTGCGGCGAGCAGAGCGTGATGCTGGGAAACGAGCGGGACTGACGACGGACGAGCGTCAGCGGCTGAAGGAGCTTGAGCGAGAGAACCGTGAGCTAAAGCGGGCGAACGAGATCCTTCGCAAGGCGTCGGCGTTTTTCGCCCAGGCGGAGCTCGACCGCCGACCGAGGTGAATGTGTTGTTCGTGGACGCGAACCGTGAAAATTACGGGGTCGAGCCGATCTGCCGGATGCTTCCGATCGCCCCGTCGACCTATTACGAGCAGAAAGCGAGAGAGAAGGACCCAAGCCGCCAGCCAGCGAGAGCGAAGCGCGACGTCCAACTCCGCGGCGAGATTCGTCGTGTACGGCAAGAGAACTTTGACGTGTATGGCGTGCGCAAGGTCTGGCGCCAGCTTCGCCGTGAGGGCCGCGACGTGGCTCGATGCACGGTGGCCCGTCTGATGCGTGAAATGGGTCTCCAGGGCGCGGTCCGTGGACGTCGATTCAAGACGACGAAGCCGGATTCGAGCGGCGCTCGCCCGATGGACCGGTGCTTCCGCTATCAAGTGTTGGCGGCCGGCGCCTAACCCACGTGCGTGGTAGAGTTTGAGCCCGATTTCTGAAGACGCAGTTCTTTCGTCGACAAGGTCCCGCGAAGTGAAGAAGCTCAGCTGTCTCAACTCCGAGTGTCCGTTGCACGGAAAAGTCGGTTCCGGGGGCATCATCCGCTACGGTTTCTACCGAACGAGGTCCGGGAAACGCCGTCGATACCGGTGCGTCGAGTGCGGAAAGACGTTCTCTTCGACGAAAGGCACGCCCTACTCCGTCTCCAGCATCGAAGAGCTACGTTTGATACGGTCGTCGCTCTCAGAGTCGAGGGTGTCAGCATTTCCGCGATTGCTCGGGTCGAGGGGATTGCCTGGAACACCGTCGCGCGCTGGCTCGAGAGGGCAGCCCAAGTGTGCCGTCGTTTCAATCGCGAGACGATCACGGGAGTCGCTGTCGAAGAGCTTCAAGCGGATGAGCTCTACACGTTCATCGGCAGCAAGAGCAGCCCCACTTGGGTCTTCGCGGCGATCGAAGTCTGGTCCCGTCTCTGGCCTTCGACCGTCGTCGGACGCCGAAGCTACCGAAACACTTTGGCCCTCATTCGTGACGTGTCGAGCCGAATGGATTTTCTGAAGTTCCCGCTTATCGTTACGGACGGATTTGATTTCTACGAGAAGGTCGTCCGTCGCGTCTTTGGTCCAGCGGCTCTGTACGGCCAGGTGCTCAAGACGCGAAGAAACAATCGTATCGTGAAGGTCGAACGAAGAGAGCTGATGGGAGCGTCGTGGCGGTTCGAAGAAGTGCTCAATAACTCCGAGGACTCGTCAACATTGAACACGTCGTTCATTGAACGGATGAATCTGACCATCCGACAGGGCTCGGCCTATCTGTCTCGGCGAACGCTCTCCCATGCTCGCTCGGAGGAGAAGCTCGAAGAACATCTCGAGCTGCTGCGTTGTCACTACAACTTCGTCCGCCTGCACAGTGCTCTGAAGTTCGGGCGTGAGACCCGGACTCCGGCGATGCAGGCCGGACTCGCCACCCGGCGACTCACTTTCCGCGAGGTATTCGTGTGTCTGCCCCCATCCTTATTAGTAAGCATCGGCGCGATCACGTGCGCCGTGCCGAGCCGGCTGCCGACCACCCCGATCGTGGACGAGCTTCTGGCCGCCTGAGTAACAGTTGATGGCGGAAGCACCAGTTGTTGCGCCAGGTCGGCAAAGTGGATAGATCGCATGCTGATGGGCGAGCCTGTGTAATTCGGCTCACGGCCCGCGCGAAAGGCGTCGCGATTGTCGAGCAACCACTGGCCGAGGTCACGGTTTTTCGCCCTTATCCAGCGGTGGGGAGTATCGAGCATCCCGAGGTCTTGCCGGAATTCCGCCCTCACATCGGCCCAGCCGACGAGCGGCTCATTGTCGAAATCGAATATGCCTTGTAATTCATCGCCAAGAACGCGGCATGGCAGAAGTGTGTTTAGCCGTGCGATCAGCGCATGCATAGGCAGCGTGCAGTCCTGGTACTCGTCGACGATAATTCCAGCGTAAGAATTGAGGATGCCGCGCGTGACAAAATCCTTATCAAGGAGGGCGGTCATCGCTGCGTAGACTTTGTACCAGTTGGCGATATCGGTCGTACCTTCATACCGGGCGTTGGTCGGATATTTTCTGACCCAGCCCCAGGACCAGCCGGCAATTGTGTCAATGTGGTATCTCGCGACGGGCACGCCGTGCTGTCGGAACCGTTGCCGGAGCGCATCAACGCCAGCATGGGTATGCGTGAGGACAAGCTGCATGTCGGTACAATAGCCGCCGACGGTCCTCACAATTGCTTCGGTCTTGCCACAACCGGCGGGCGATTCTACGAAACCGGAATCGGCTTCGGCAATGGCGCCATAGACCTCTTCACTCATTTTGAATCCATCGCCAAAGCGCATCGAGCCGGGACATCAGGACGCCCCGGGCAGGAAGGTGAGGAAACGCGAAAGCAAAGACTTTCCGCGAGTAGTCAATACGCTTCATCCAGTTGCTGTTCTTCGCGAGTTTTCCGATGACCTGTCTGATTAGAGGGCCTTCGGCCCAGCCTAAAGGATCCGAGCCAAGGCCGAGTGCAGCAAGCCGTCCATCCTTTCGTATCGCGTCAAGTATCGTCGCATACTCGATCGTGTCGTGGACATCGCCGATGAGACGCAGGAGTGACAGAACCTGGCCCCACGGCAGCTCCGTCACGAGCTGCTCTTCGGTTGATCTGCCCCGTTCCCACTGGCAGACATGTGCGCCGGCTGCGCGCAGATTTTGCACGTCCGCTTCGCTGAGTTGATCAGCCGCATCGTTGTCGCAGAGAACACCGATCTCGTAGCCGAGCTGGATAAGTTGCGGACAGACGGGTTTGATCTTACTCGCGCCACCGCAGTTGAAGTACGACGTGGAGAGGCTCCAGACCGGTGGGGCACTGGCGTCGAGCCGGTGAACGTCGTAGGCGCGCAGACAGCCGATCTCGGTCGGTCCTTCGCAGACGACGATTTTGCTGCCAAGGAACGCCTCGGCGTTCGCACGGACGGCTGCTTGTATGTCGGAGACAGTACCAAGACTTTGTACGGTGATAGCGCCCGTTGCGCCCCGCTTGCAGACGTAGAGCTCGTGGGCCGATACGTCGAGTTCCCTTATGACGACAGGCGAGTGTGTAGTTGCAAAGATCTGTTGGGAAGAGTTCCTGATTTTGTAGATCAATCCGCGGATTCGGTGCGGCTCCAACCCCATTTCGATCTCGTCTATGAGCGACACGTTCTTGCCGCCCTGGAGCTTCATTTGCATTGCCACGCCGATCAAACGTTTCGAACCGCTGCCCTTGTTACGCAGAGGCACGTTGTCTTCGTGCAGCGAGAGAGCACCACTACCGACAGACTGGCGCTGAATGTCAACTTTTGGAGACAGCACCTTAAGCACAACACCGGTATCGCAAGCTTCGGTCCTGACACTATCGGCGACTGTCTGGCATTCCGCAATGCTCGCATAGCCGGAGATATTTGTCTGCCGCATCTCTCGCGCTAGTTCAGACAGCACAGCATTTAGGTTGCCTTCCGCCTCGGTGCTCAGGCGGGTCAAGATCGTGTTGCGTCCCCAGGTAAAGTGGTAGTCGGAGAACAGATCGAGACGGCTTAATCCGAGCATTGCGCGGTCGGTCGCATAGATCGGCCTGCGGTCCTGGTCCTCGACCTCGTCCCGCCCTTTGATGACCGACCATTTGGGCTCAAGGTTCTTGTCTACGCGAAGGGAGACCGACAGCGCTACTGGCGCATCTTTGGCCGGCTCCGGCACAGGACCATTCTGACCGAGTCCGCACTTGTATTGCGCGAACTTGCGTTCCTGGAAGAGCGATTGAATCACGGCTCGCGTCTCGTCCCATTCGTGGAGAGTGACCTGGATGATGATCTGCTCCTCTGTTTGTTGATCGAAGAAGTCGGAATCATCGAGTGTGAGGCTCGTGCGTGGAGACAGGGTGTAATCGAGAGCCGTGAGGATCGTTGTCTTGCAGGTATCGCCGGGACCGATAAGGCAAGCGAACTCGCTGTTGACGTGCCATGACAGGGATTTGATGCCGCGAAAGTTCCTGATCTCTATGTGCCCAATTTTCATGGTCCCACCCCCTCTACTTTCTTTCCCTGACGGCTGACCGTGCAGTCGTGAGCTGCGTTTCCAGAATCGCGTAGTCGCCAAGATGGAAGCACATGAGGCTCTTCCGCAGTTTTTCCATGATTGGTGCTTCCGCCATCAAGTGTTGCTACGCCGTGTTTGAATGCTAGTGTCAGCTGGCCTGCCTGTGTCGGCGAACGCCACTAACAAGGATGTCGGCGTGCACACGAAGGTGTCTCTGAACGTCACGCACCGCGTGGTCAGCTCAGCCCGCATCGCCGAATGAACTGCGTCTCTCGAAATCAGGCTCAAACTCTAGCACGCGAGCGGGTTACGCGGCAGCTACCAACACTTGATGGCGGAAGCACCGCAAACCTCCCGAAGCAGACTAACGTAAATCACGTCAGTTCGTTAAGCCGAATTCCACCTCACGTTGTCTCAAGTTCCCGCAGAGTCTCTTGTCTCCTAGATAATGTACTCGCCTGTGCCTTCTATTTATTCATCCGCGCGCCCCGAACTTGATTCGTCTCCGGTCTGGGTGCTTCCGTCATTAAGTGTTGATGAGATGACGCTAAGACTTTACGGTGCATTAAATTACAGCCAAAATAGGGCTCACGACCTTCGCTACGTGCTAAATGGAGCGTAAGCCCCTTTTTTGCAAAGGGATGCGTACACATCACCAACAGCAAAAAGCGCAAGCACCCCACAGAAACCGGGAAGGATCCTACTTCACCAAAGTGAGACCACTCTTGATTACTATGCGGCAATGCCGCATAATTTTAGGCCTGTGCGAATCTTCGCCACCAGAACCTACGAGCGCGCCGTTCGCAAGCTCATGTCGGAAGCGGACCGCCAGAAAATGGAAGCGGCAATCGTTGCCGATCCCGACAGAGCGCCCTTGCTCCGGGGAACGGGAGGTATTCGCAAGTTACGTTGGACAGGGTCGGGACGAGGAAAGCGAGGTGGAATCCGGACAATTTACTTCCATCACGCGGGACCGGCGGCAATCTACATGCTGACAGTCTATGCGAAGGCCGACCGTGATGACCTGACTCAAGCAGACAGGAAAACCCTGTCGCGGCTGGTGGCCGCGATCAAGAAAGAGGAGGCGCACCGATGACGAAGGAACGAACCCGGATGGGCCGGGAGGTAGAGGCAGCATTGGGCGAGGTTCTTGCCCATGTGCGTGGCGAAGTGGACCTGCCGCGCCGCATTGTCGACGATCCCGCCGCAGAGCATATTCGTGCGCTACGGAAGCGTATGAAGTTGAGTCGCCAGAAGTTCGCGGACCGATTCGGCCTCGACGCGCGTGCCGTACAGGATTGGGAACAGGGGCGCCGTGTTCCAGATCGTGCCGCCCGCGTCTTGTTAACCGTCATCGACCGCGACCCCGAGGCGGTTGTGCGTGTGCTCAGCGAATGAGAGCGCATGGGAGAACGAGCCATGCAGAAAGAAGATGGAGACTGAAGGAGAGGAGACCTTCGTGCAGCTGAAAGCCTTCCGTCCCGTCGGTGCCAAGCCAGCAGAGTTTCCGGTGTGACGATACCGGCGACTTCTGCCAAGAGTTTCTGGCCAAGCGCCTTACCCTTTACCGCGAGCCGACGGCGCTCGTCGTCCATGAGGTGAAGCTTCCTCCCGTCCTGTGCGGTGCTTCCGCCATCAAGTGTTGCTACGCCGTGTTTGAATGCTAGTGTCAGCTGGCCTGCCTGTGTCGGCGAACGCCATTAATAAAGATGTCGCGTGCACACGAAGGTGTCTCTGAACGTCAGGCACCGTGTGGTCAGCCCAGCCCGCATCGCTGAAAGAACTGCGTCTCTCGAAATCAGGCTCAAACTCTAGCACACGAGCGGGTTACGCGGCAGCCACCAACACTTGATTGCGGAAGCACCGCACAGGACGCCCTCGGGTCAGACGATTGTAGAGCCCACGGCCCTTGCTACGGTCTAAAACACAGACGCTAAGTTGCTGATTTATGGTCTATTTCAAGAGGGCTGAGTTTTGGCACAGGACGAGGTAGCACCAGAGACGCGCTAGAAGGGCGGAACGGACCTCATTTTCGGTATTCGTCTCTAATCTCGATTTTCGAGTGCCACGTTTGCGCTAAAGGGGAAAACGGGCGCTGACCGGGCTATGCGGGCGGCGAGAAAAGAAGCAACCCGAGAGGCCCAGAATTGAGGCCGGGGCTACCGCGCCGGGGCGGGCTAGCACGTTCTGGTCCAGGTGCGCCTAGGCCTCCTTGATGCCCTTATCTTGCTCTCGAATTGAGCCTCAACCAGGGTCCGCCAAGGCTTGAGCGAAGCTGCCTCCCGCGTGGTTCGGAGTCCTCATGGCCGAGGATTCTAGCTTCCATTGGCGAACCAAGCCTAGACACCTCGAATCCGAAACATCCCGGCGTGCGGGTCTTGAGTTCGTTTGTGTTTTTTGGACACGACGAGGAGCAGCGCGCCCTCGTCGCGACGCTTTAAGGCAGGCCACGCTGCAAGCCAACCCGCGGCGGCGGCCACGCTCGCTCTTGGCCTCCATCGGTCGCGAACGGCATCGCCCCTTACCAATAATAATGATGTCGGCGTGCAGAGGAACGTCAGGCACCGCTTGGTCCGCCCAGCCTACATCCGGCATGGGGCCGTGGCGCCACGGATTCTATGAAATAGCCGCGCCTATAACTGCCGGGCGGATGAATAAATAGAAGGCACAGCTGCTGTTTCGCGGTCGGCTCGGCCCCAGATGATCGAAAGGCGTGCCTGCTGTGCGAGCCGGTTGAGCCGCCCTTTACAAGACGACCGTGGCCTTTGTGCGTGCGTACGCCAACATCGCCGGCGTAAGCGGATCGCGACTACGAATCGCAGAAGCGGGAGGCAAGGATCGGGTGCAATGTATTGAACCGGATGGCTGAGATGGACAAGCCTGAATCCCAAGCGACCGTCGGGGAGTAAGTTGGGCCGCCAAACGGTTCCGTGCGTATCCCGAACTGATTCATGCACCAACGCTCTCCAAGATCGGTTCGGGCAAGCCCTCAACGATGCGCGTTGATTCCACGCTGACGTGGACGATGCGGCGGATCACCGCGATCAGCTCACGTGGATCGTCGAACCAAGCATTGGGGTCGTTAACGATGCCGCTTTCCTTGTCCTGCGTGATTCGGTAGCGGTCAATGAACCACTCTAGCGGCGTCCGCCCGTTGACCTGGTACTGGTGCGCCTCTGGCGGGATCCTGCCGAGCCGGAGATGGTCGTTGACGATGAGGACCGTCCTATCGTCATCGGAATATCGCATCGCCCGCTCACCGATATGGAAATGCTCCGGGCGCGGTTCTCCTAGCTGTGCGAAGGTAACGTCAAGCGGATATTCCTCACAGGTCTCGTAACCTAGGTGAAGTTCCGCGAGCTCACGCCCGGCCTTGGCAAAGACGTGAAAATCGGGCGCGAAGGGAATGCGCGGCAATTCATTTACCAGATCGTTGACGAAGCGCTTCCGGTAGCTGGGCGCATGCAGAACGCCGTAGACGTAATCGAAAATCCCATCCTTGGTGACTGTGTTGTCGTTGTAGCGTACGCGGAAGGCGCGCATGGCCGTGTCGGAGATGTTGTCGTTGCGCTCCAGATCCGATTTGATTCCCGGTAGCTCGCCCTGTGGATCCGCGTACCTCTGATACCTATATCGTGGGAAACACTGGCCTCCAGCTGGAAGAAGATTGAGATCTGGCATCGTATCGACCACGAGGGCAGAGAATGGCTTAGTCGACCCCACGCCCGGAACGCAGATCGCGCGGTTCTCGCTCGCGCGGTTCGGGAAAATCCGATCCATTTGATACTTGTTGTTTACAAGTACATATTCAACATAGCAATGTTGTTTTACGAAAGGCCGATATTGAATCGGGTCGATGTTTTCCCGTTGGTAAGCAATCGACTTTCTTCGCTTTAAATTGTTCTTGAGTTCTCGATCCCACCGAACATTCGAGGAATGCCGGTGCGTGATGTCCTCCACGTGCGATGCATGATCCTGGACCTGGGCTTCCTTCAATTCCTGCATGGCGCCGAGATAGTCGTCCACCATCTTGCGGGCATTTTCAGCACAGGCATCACGGGAGAAGTTGTAGATGTACGCGTCTCTGCTTGTTGCTAGCCCTCTTGAATAGAGCTCAAAGATCGCATCGTCCGTCTTGCCGGCCTTCGCGCCCTTCGACCCCATCGGATAGAGCCTTTGGAACGCATCGCTGCGCTGGCCGATCCAGTCGTGATGCCGGTCGGGTGTGATCGTCCGCCAGTCCTCAATACCTGCGATAGAGCCCGCCTTGTGCAGGATCGCCAGTTTCTCCTCGCGCTTCAGATAGTCACCGATATCGCGGTAGAGGATGCGACAGCCATCGTGAGCGGCATCAGGGTTGCGGACCAGAATCGTGATTGCGACCGGTGCCCGGGAGCCTTGGCCGAATACGTTATCGCCTTCCGAACGCCGCAACTCGCCTGATGTTCTTGCATTGCCCCGGAGGTTCAGGACTTGAATCGAGCTGAACTCCTCGGCCAGGCAAGCGCGAACGCCCGAATCCACATTGCCGTCTATCCAGGAGCCGTTGGAGACCAAGGCAACGACGCCCTGGTCGCCGATCCGGTCCGACGCCCAGCGGATCGCCATCTTATAAGTGTCATAGAGACTATTCTTCAGCGTCGCCTTGGAGCGTGCGGCATAGGTTTCGCCGACGCGCTTCTCGAGCTCGGGATAGTCGATGGTCGGGTTGTTGTCCCCCGAGCTTTTCTGTTTTCCCGACCAGGGTGGATTGCCGACGATGACCTGAATCGGTAGTTTCTGCTGGCGCTCGACGCGTTCGCTGTTGTCCGGAAGCCATGTCATCAGGAAGCCGGTCCTGTCCGTGTGCAGGTTGAAGGTATCGGTCAGTACGATGCCGTCGAAGGGCTCATAGGTGCTGTCGGGACCGCGCCGGCCGTGAAACGCCTCTTCAATGTGGATGGCCGCGATGTAGTAGGCGAGCAGGACGATCTCGTTGGCATGAAGCTCTCTGTGGTACTTCCTTGCGAGATCGGAGTCCAGGATCAGCGCGGACTGGAGCAGCCGGACGAGGAAGATACCGGTGCCGGTGAACGGGTCGAGGACATGAACGCCCTCGTCGCTCAAGCTGCGGCCGAACTCCTGGCGCACCACGTGGTCGGCGCTGTTCACGATGAAATCCACGACTTCTACCGGTGTGTAGACGATGCCGAGGCGGTCTGCGTCCTTCTTGAGGGCCGTGGAGAAGAACTTTTCGTAGAGTTCCATCAGCACGTGCTGTCGCGCTTCGCTGTTGTCGAGGCCGCGGGCGCGCATGCGGACGCTTTCGTAGAAGCGCTCGAGATCTCGGGTTTCGTTCTCGAGACCGAACTCTCTGAAATCCTGCCCCAGGGAGTCCAGCGCCTGCGCCACCGGGTTGCCGTCGGCGAAATCGTACTGTTCGAACAGCGCTTCGAAGACCGGCCGCGTCAAGGTGTGCTGCGCCATCATTTCGATGGCGTTATCCCGGCTGATCGAGGCGTTGATCGAGACCTTGAGCTCCTCGTGGAAAGCGTCGAACCATTCGCGCAGGGTTTCGTTATCCGGACTGGCCAGAAGAGCCTCGATCCAGTGGACGAGCCGCGAGAAGATATCTGCAACGTCCCTGGCCCAGGTCTCCCAGTATTTTCGGTCCCCGCATCTCTCGACGACCTTGGCGAATATAGCGCCGGGTGGCAGGTCGAGCGGCGGAAAGGGCAGTTCGGGGGTGCCCTTTCCGTCGAGCCCATCACCGCTGAAGATGATCCGATCGGTCGGCGTGTCATTGAGGTCGATCTTGTTGATCTCGGCATCGAACCTGTCATCGTGCGAGCGTAGCGCCCGCAAGACGCTCCAGACCACGGCGAACCGTTCGTTGTCGTCGAGAGCCGCGGCCGGGTCGACGCCCGCCGGCACGGCGACCGGAAGCACAATGTAGCCGTACTGCTTGCCCTCGGCCTTACGCATGACGCGGCCGACGGCCTGCACGATGTCGACCTGCGAGTTTTTCGGGTTCATGAAGAGCACCGCGTCGAGCGCCGGCACGTCGATTCCCTCGGATAGGCACCGGGCGTTCGAGAGAATGCGGCAGGTTCCCTCGGAATCGGCCTTGAGCCATTCGATACGGGCCTTACGCTCAAGCGCGTGATGCTGTCCATCGACGTGGCGCGTTTTGCAGCGGAACGCGTCCGGCCGCTCCGCCTCGGGCAACAAATCGATGGCGTGCCCGACGATACTGTCCCAATGCGCTTCCAGCCGCTTCGAGGAGACGATCGTGTTCGTGAACGCGATCGCGCGGGTTAGATGCTCGATAGGTGCGTCGCTGAGACGCTTGTTCTCCGGGTTCTGCAACGCGCGCCAGCAACCGACGATCTTCGCCGCGTCGGTGATGTTGATCTCGCTGTCGCCCGACGCCAGATGTGCCTGCAACGCGGCATCGACGTGTTGCTCAGACATGGCGAGGACCACAACCTTGTAGTCGGACAACAGGTTCTGCTCGACCGCCCTGGAAAAGGGAAGGCGGTGAAGCTCCGGCCCATAGGTCGCCGGATCGTCCATGGAGAACACTTCGACATCGTGGCTTGCTGCTTTCGCCTTCGCGCCTTCCGTATAGAGACGCGGGGTGGCGGTCATGTAGAGGCGCTTCGCAGCCCGAATTCTTTGGGCGTCGTGAACCAGCACGAACGGTGACGTCCTGTCGCCGGGACGCTCCACGCCGGTCGTTCTGTGCGCTTCGTCACAGAGAACAATGTCGAATGCCGGCGCTCCGTCGTCTTGTGCGTCTTCCACGATACCGAGCGAGTGGTAGGTGCAAAAGACCACCGTCATCGCGTCCAGACTCGCTCCCCTGAGCGCCTGGGAGATCGCCTTAGGGTCCGTGGTGACCGGGATTTCAAGCTCCTGAAGCGAGGCGTCTTCGTCGTTTCGTCCGGCGCGTGTATCGGAGCAGATCCCGATATAGCGATGCGGGATCGACCGTTGCGTCGCCCATTCCCGCATCGATTGCTGGAACAGCGATATCGACGGCACCAGATAGAGCACCCGCCCCCCGATACCCGCAACGGCTTCCGCTATGCGTAGCGCTGCAAAGGTCTTGCCCGTACCGCACGCCATGATCAGCTTGCCGCGATCGTCATCTTTGAATCCGCCGGTCACGTCGTCGAACGCGACCGTCTGATGGGGGCGCAGGCTGAACGGCTCGTGCCTAAAGGAAAGGTCTTCCGGTTCATCGTGGACGAGGTCGGGCCAGTCGAACGGCCGACTAGCGAGATCGCCGAAGCGAAGCACGGTGCATGCGGGCTTCAGTGGAGTAATGGTCTTGACCGCGTTCGGCCCCCATCCGTCGCCGGTATCGACCACGATACGGGCGGTGAAGGGGTCACGGGCCGATGCGGAGATGAACGAATCGAGATGAGGCTTCGAAATCTGAGTGCCAGGCGCGTAGCACTTGCACTGAATGGCGCAGTAACCGCCCTGACGCTCCTCGGCGACTAGGTCGATACCGGTATCGGTACCCTCGAAATCCGGCCACAGATCTGCCCATTCGGACCATAGCCAAACCTCAGAGAAACGCTCCTTGTAGAGCGGATCCTTGATGAAGTACGTCTTCATCAGCCGCTCGAAGAGGCGTCCCTTTTCAGCTTCGGAATCGGCGATGGACCGTATGTGGTCCAGCGTTCTCTGGAAACCGTCAGTCAATCCTTATCCTCACGATGCATCACCGGACTCTGGCCTCCTCGAAGATCTTTTGCAAGTCAAGCTGAACGAGCAGAGGTACGCCTTGAATCTCCCGCTCGGTCCGAAGCTCGCCCCGTCCTTTTTCCAGGCAAAATCACGCGTCTCGGCAGGGCCGGAACGCCCGAGCCGTAGTACTTGAGAAAATCAACAACGTCTTCATGCGCCGTGTCTCCATTTTCCCGCCGAGCGGCATGGACGTTGCGGACAACTTCTTCTCCGTGCTTTTGCCGAGCACAGCTTGAGCCTCAATCCCCGTCTGGTTTACACTCGTGCCCTCCGCCAGTTCGATTCCGACGCGCCGGTGCTTCCGCCATCAAGTGTTGGTAGCCACCGCGTAACCCGCTCGCGTGCTAGAGTTTGAACCAGAATTCTGAAGACACAGTTCTCTCATCGTCAGGGCCGAGCCGAAGTGAAGAATAGCAGATGTCTCAATCCCGTCCTGTGCCAAAACTCGAACCTTTTGAAATAGACCACAAATCAGCAGCTTAGACGCTGTGCCTTCTATTTATTCATCCGCGCCCACCGAACTTGATTAGTCTCCCGTTCTGTGCCAAAACTCGGCCCTCTTGAAATAGACCACAAATCAGCAGCTTAGACGCCCTTGGAATCCGCCGACCCTTGGGCTGCGTGGCGAGCTGCGGGCAGCGGACTTCGCACCCGGAAGTCCCTCATTAGACTGGACTTTATCGAGCAGAAGAGCGAACGTTCGGTGATGCCGCAGGATACAGGGGTTGGCCGGAACGTCGTTTTGGACGGTTTGGACTTCGCCAGCTTACGGCGGGTCTGGGACCAAACCTTTGGGGCTGCTTCGCCAAGCTCGCTCTCGCGCGTTTTCATGCGCCGCGTTCTTGCGTACGAACGCCAGTGCCGGACCCATGGCGGGCATTCGGCCACAACCCGGCGCGCTCTGGCTGCCATGGCGAACGAGACACCAAGCTCCGGCGCTCCCGCAGAGTCCGTTTCTCCCGGCACCCATCTCGTCCGCGAGTGGAATGGCCGGACCTACCAGGTCGAGGTAATCGACAACGGCTATCGGTTCGACGGCAAAACCTATCCGTCCCTCACTACCATCGCAAAGCGAATCACCGGCACCCACTGGTCAGGACCACGCTTTTTCGGTCTGACGCCCAAGCGCAAGGCCTAACATGAAGAAGATCCGCTGTGCCATCTATACGCGAAAGAGTGCGGAAGAGGGTCTCGAACAGGAGTTCAACTCCCTCGATGCACAGCGAGAAGCCTGCGCCGCATATGTCGCGAGCCAGAAAGCGGAGGGCTGGGTGCTGCTGCCAACCGTCTACGAGGACGCGGGGCTCTCGGGAGGAACCCTGGAGCGCCCAGGCCTGCAGCGCTTGCTCGCCGACATCGATGCCGGTCTCGTCGAGCAGATCGTGGTCTACAAGGTCGACCGGCTGACCCGTTCCCTCTCCGACTTTGCGAAGCTCGTCGAACGGCTCGAGGCGGCCGGCGCGGTTTTCGTCTCGGTGACTCAGTCCTTCAACACCGCGACCAGCATGGGACGACTGACGCTGCATATGCTGCTGTCCTTCGCACAATTCGAGCGGGAGGTCACGGCCGAGCGGATCCGCGATAAGGTCGCTGCCTCCAAGCGCAAGGGACTATGGATGGGCGGTCGCGTACCGCTCGGCTATGAGAAGGACGAGCGCACGCTGCGCATCAACGAGGCTGAGGCTGAAACGGTCCGGACGCTCTATGCGCTGTACCGGAAGCACGGAACGCTCCGGCAGGTGAAGGCCGATGCGGACCGTCTGAGACTGCGCACCAAGCAACGCTTCGCCGCGGATGGAACCCGGACAGGCGGGCTGCCGTTCCGTCGCGGGCACCTCCACTGCCTGCTGACCAATCCTCTCTACGCCGGCCGCATCCGGCACCAGAGGCGTGTCTACGAGGGCCAGCATCCATCGATCATTGCTCCGGAGCTCTGGGACGCGGTCCAGGCGCAGCTGCAGGCAGGGGCTGCCAAACCAAGGAGACGCACGACGAAGGGCCGTGCAGCCCCCTCCCCACTGGCAGGCAAGCTCTTCGACGAGACCGGGGACCGGCTGACGCCGAGCCACACCAAAAAGAAAAACGGGCAACGGCTCCGCTACTACGTCTCCCGGCGCCTCATCCAGCACAGTGGCCAAAAGGACCTCTCCGGCTGGCGGCTGCCCGCCCCGATGCTGGAACAGACCGTCGTGCATCTCATCCGACAGCATGTGGAGACCACGACCTTCTCGGCCTCGTTGATCCACACTCCGACGATGCAAGAGCTCGCCTCGGTGCGTCGCTTTTTAGACGGGCTGTGTTCCGTTAGTAATAATGATAGTGCCTCGGCAGCCCCCCTGCTCCGTCTTATCCGGCGGGTCGATATCAGCCCCGGCTCTGTGTCCATCCTCCTCGACCGCAATACGTTCGCTGCTTGCCTCTCTATGGGGCCCGAGCGCATTCGCGAGGATGCACTCCGCATCCTCGCACCGTTCCGCTTGCGTCGACGCGGCGTCGAGACCAAGCTCGTTCTGGGCAACCCCACGAAATCCGTCGATCGCACACTCCTGCGCAATATCAGAAACGCCCTCTCCTGGCTCGACCGAATCAAAGCAGGCAAAACCTATGAGCAGATTGCAACCGAAGACGCCATCCCAACGGACCGCGTGCGCAAGGCAATCCGTTATGCCTTCCTGGCACCCGACATCGTCCGCGCCATTGTCGAAGGCCGCCAGCCCGTTGGGCTGACCTCGAGCTACCTCTTGCATCATCCGCTTCCCGACGATTGGGAGAAACAGCGAGTGCTCGTCGCAACGCTGTGAGCCTGCCAGCGCCCACTCCGTGAATCGGCTCGGTTAGCAGCAAGCTGCTCTCCGACACTGGCCTCCACCAATCAGACTCAAACCGGCCCAAATTCCCTGTCATGGTTTCCAGACTCGGATAGCTCCTTGTACTGGACCGTCTGCGGAGTCATCTTCGTTTCCTCCATAAAACTCCGCTGGATGAATTCGAGGTTTGGCCAATTCGAATTTCGCTATTCGCCTTCTCCTCAGGCGCGATCTAGGCGTTAAGCGTCTTCTCATTGTCTGCACGATTAAGCGCAAAAACGTCCCGATAAGCCCAAAAATCGCCCCAAATTGCACGCTAAGGACCTATTTTGCTCTGTTTCTGATCGTTTCCAGCCAAGAATCGGAAGCTCCATTCGAGCCTCCCGACTGCGATAGTGGGAAAGATGTTCCCGTCGACGAACATTCGCTGACGAGACGTAAAGCCTTTTGCGACAATGAGTAACGGTCGGAGCCGCCTCCGGAGGGTTTACGACACGGCCCTCTTTCAAGCGTCCAGGAGGTTGAGATTGCCGTACAAGAAATTTGATTGAAGCAAATTCGATTCCGGCTCGGAACGAGCACCCGTCGATGAGATGTGCGGGGACCAGCACGTGGTGGCTTCCTTTAAGTCACTGTACAAAAACAGGATAGAACGCTGTGGGCATCAGGGCTTCTCTGAGTTTTCGCTACATTGCCCCAACCACGCGCACGGCCAAAATTCGATCATGACTCCCAAAATTGCCAAAATGCCTTTTGCCGAGACCGGATGGCTCGAGACTGCACCATCCGCCACCCAGTCTGGCCAATTGTGGCACTGCAGAGACGGGTGAGATTTTCCGCGCGGTTGGCGGGGTTTTGCAGGATCAGGTGTCACCAGAGACGCGCTAGAAGGGCTGAACGGGCCTCATTTTCTGCATTCGTCTCTAATCCCGATTTTCGAGTGCCACGTTTGCGCCAAATAGGAGAATGGGCGCTGACCGGGGCCGTGCGGCAGCGGAAAAGAGGCCACCCGAGAGGCCCAGAATCGAGGCCGGGGCTACCGAGGCATAGCGGGCTAGCACGTTCTGGTCCAGGTGCGGCCCGGGCCTGGATCCAGGTCTCCGCCCGGGAGCGTGGTATCCCGTTGCTGGATGGTGTTTTCCCTGCGCGTACGGGGAACCCGAATCGCCGACATCGCCTCCGACCCGCCCCAGATCTGGGGCTCGCCACGGGGCGATGACGATCGAAACGGCCCGGAGCGCCAGTCTTGAGTTCGTTCGTATTTTTGGACACGGCGGGCACTCCCACAGGAAACGAGGAGAAACAGATAGGCCGCGCCTACGGAGCACCGCGCCAGTCCTCGACCCTACCGGGTCTTGGTGGCCAGGAGCGTCGGTGAAGAACCGACCTCGGCTGTGAGGCTCCAATGCCCGGAGCACGCTATTCTATATAGCCCAAGGCTCTGAGGTTTTCGAGCAAGTTCTCATCCAAGGTGAACTCGTCGCCGGCGTCCCTTAGCCGAACGAATTGCTCTCCTGCCGCCCTGAAGTCGACGATGCGCTGATGGAACTCTCGGATTCGCCTTCTATATTCCTGAGCGCTCTGAGGACCGAGCTCGAGGTTGTTCCTCTCCGAAGGGTCGGCTTCCAGATCGAATAGCTCTCGCGGATCTAGCTCGCTCCAGTCCCAATCACCCATCTTCCGGTTCTCGTCGTAGGCGAGGTCTGGAATGAAAATGTACTTGAAGCCTTCGCTTCGCAGAGCAATTCTCTCCGGGCCAAAGGCAGTAGCTTCCGAGAAAGCCATGCTCGTGTCCGGCATCGCTCGCGAACTATCGCGCTCGCCATACAGGTAGGGCGCGAGGCTCTCCCCTTGCATGAAGTCCGGGTTCTCTATGCTCAAGAGGTCGAGAATCGTTGGCATGACGTCGACCAAGCTGACCTGTCGCTCCACGACTTGTCCGCGCAGCACCTCCCCGGGCATCACAAAGATCAGGGGGACTTTCAGCAATTCGTCATAGACGTGGTACCCATGCCCGATCGGTTGTATCTCTACCATCCGGTCGTGCAAGTTCTCCCCGTGGTCGCTTAGGAGAATGATGATGCTCTCATCGTATATCCCGAGCGATTTCAGTTTCTCCATCAGCCGGTCAATGTAGGCGTCCGTATACCTGAGATCGCTATCGTAACCAGCGACGTCACGTACCTTCCTGCTGCGAGAGGTTTGCGCCTCCTCGAAGACGTCGTGCGTGTTCGGGCGATGAACCTCGTAGGTATGGAAGAAGAGAAAAAACTTGAATTGACTGTTTGCCTCAAGCCATGCGGACGTTTTCTCGTAGATTCGGTCGAGATCGTTGGCTCGAATCCGCTCGGTCTCATGGTATCGATCGAAGCCCTTCGAGAAGCCGTAGCGGGCGCTGATCGAACCACGGCCGGTGAAAGCTGCGGTGACGTAGCCCGCCGCCCGAAGCCTTTCCGCGATAGTGGGCACCTTCATGTTCAGCCGCCTCATCGTATTGCAAAAGGACCATTGACACCGTGGTAGGAGGGATAAAGAGATGTCAGGATAGACATGTGAGATGGTGTGGTCCAGGGTGATGAACTGATGACCGTTGCGAACCGCGTGCCGTCTCTCGCGAATTCATCGATATTCGGACTCGTCTCTCTCGCGGTGTATCCGTAGCAGTTGAGGTGATCCGCTCGCAGCGTATCCAGGGAGATGAGGATCACATTCTTCTCCCCTTTTTTGCGTGGATAGATCACTCGTGGTGTCGACCACGAGGTCGATCGGTTTTGGGGCCCCACGGCTCTCGTCTGCAGCGATATGGTTACCCGTTCTCCACCATAGTCACGAAGACTCAATTGATCGTCGAACCATCGTCGATGGCGCCGCCTTCGTTGTGGATCGAGGGCCTTCGAGAACAGGCGCCGCTCTCCCGCCTCCGTTCGGATGCTGGCTTCGAAGAACGCCTCTCCCGGCACATCCCAATTGCTGGGGTCGACACCATAACCGAAGCTCAGGTATGGGTCGTTGCCGAGCACGAGATCCGCCTCGATGCGGGTAGGCACTGGGGCAAAAATGGCGTCGCGCAGGTCCAGTCGGATTTCGAGCTTCTTCAAGTCAGGGTTGGCCGCGATGTGAATCTCGTCGTTCTCGAATCTGTCGAGCATCGATGCGGTCGATTGCGCGGCAAGACCAGTGGCACCGCGCCAGGCAACACCTTCAATCGGTGGGCGTCGCAGAGGCGACTCGGCGAAACCGATCTCGTCGTATCGAGCGATGAAGTCGAACGGTGCGTTCCGGTCGACCACGTCGATACGACAGCTGAACAACAGGGAAACCGAGACAAAAGCGACCGAGCAGTAAACCCTCTTCATCATCGAAAGCGAAGCATACCACTCCAGTCATGCAGCGATCACTCTTCGTTCGCTCGCTCCGCCGACGAAGGCGGGCACGTGCGAGCTTTCGATAGTCGGAGAGTGCTCCAGAGCGCTCTGGCAGCACGTTGGATTTTCCACGGAGTTCGGCTACCGAAACCGCACGAGCACGGAAATCAACGAGGAGGCTATCGGCGGCACACGGGGCGAAGTGGACATCCCGGCGGACGTATTCTTCAGCCTGTCCGCGTTCTTTCCACTCAACGATGTGCTGACTCTCGGTGCAGATTACCGGCTAGTCAACGCGCTGGACGGCATTGATATCGGAGGCCCTGGCTTCTCTCCGAGCCGATTTCCTGCGCTTGAGAAGGATGTCCACCTCGTGGGCGGGCGGTTGCTCATCAACGTCACCGATACCATCAGCCTGAACGTATTCGCCGGATGGGTGGTCGGCGGGCGGAACACCGCCAAGTCGCTTCTCATCGGCGTGGGCGTGACCTTCGCGTTCGGCAGCCACGGATTCGGGCTATAGAGCCTCTTTTGTATCCCGTCCTGTGCCAAAACTCGGCCCAGCCAACATCGACGAAAGAACTGCGCCTCTCGAAATCAGGCTCAAACTCTAGCACGCGAACGGGTTATACGGCAGGCGCCAACATTTGACTGCGGAAGCACCGAATTCAGGAGAACGACCGAACGGACGTTCGATGGATACAGCTACGCTCAGAAATACGAGATAATGCTCCGCGAAGCATATGGATGGTGGACTGATGGCTGATCAGTACGGCAAGGATCTTGTGGAGCAGGCCTATTTGTCGCGGCTCCATGCGATGACGGTGAACTCCGGATATCGAGGAAAGTTCACCGGCGTTGAGTCGGTCGACCGGCTGTTCGCACTTTTGAGAAGCTCGGACATAGGGACGAAACTGGCCGAGCAGTTTGTGTCCGATTTCGGCGACGGCGGCAAACGGACCAGCCTGGCGACGATCAGAATCGCGGACGAGCGCGCGTACCAGGCCGTAGGGGTTGCGAAACGTCTGGCCGACACGCCATAATGCCATCATGGCACTGTCCAAACGTCTGATCAAGGACTTCAAGGAAAATCGCGAGGAGTGGCGAGCGCGCCGGTTCGGGCGCTTCATCCAGCCGTTGGACGCCATCGTGCCGGTGGACCCAAACCACCCTAGTCCGGCGGAAATCAACGCGGCAGCCCTGCGGATCGCAGCACAGGTGGACGCCCGGCACAAGAAAGGGGTCCATCAGATGGCGAAGCGTAAGACGCCACAAAAGACGGACAAGAAGTACGACCGCTTCGTCATGGACGTGCGGGAAATCGGCGACCCTGCGACTTCTCCTAGCCAGGCCGAGATCAACGCAAGCGTTGAGATCAATCTACGGAAGCAGGCGCTGGCGATCTTCGCCAAGGCCGAGAAGGCCAAGACGAAGGGCCGAAAGCTGACGGCCGACGACAAGCAGACGTACGATCACTTCGCCAAGCAGTACCCGCACCTCGTTCCTGAGCGCCGTGCGGAGCTCCAGAAGCAGTTAGAGCGATTCATCCAGCCGGCCGAAGGCATCCGGCCCAACGGGGTGGGGCCGTCGCCGGCAGAGGTGGACGAGGCGGCGCGCCGAGCGCTGGAGAATTACAAGCGCAGTGGCAAAAAGAGTTCGTAAGTCGGACGACGACCGACGGCAGAGGAGCAGAGACTACTGGAGCGGCTGACCGACTGGACGGCGTCCTGTGCCAAAACTCGGCCCTTTTGAAATAGGCCATAAATCAGCAACTTAGTGTCTGTGTTTGCGACCGGGCCAAGGGCCGTGGTGTGCCTTCTATTTATTCATCCGGGCGCCCCAAACTTGATTAGTCTCCGGTCTGCCGGCACCATGCCTGCTTGATTTCGTCGTTTGTTCGCGCTCTCATCTCCGCCTTCAAGGCTCGTCGCGAGCTGGCTCTCGACAATGTCGCTCTTCGGCAGCAGCTCGCCGTCCTCCGCCGTTCGGTGAAACGGCCGCGGCTCTCGAACGTCGACCGCGGGTTTTGGGTAACTCTAGAGCCTAAGGGCCCTTGGCCCAGTCGCTAAGCTGCTGATTTATGGTCTATTTCAAAAGGGCTGAGTTTTGGCACAGGACGGGATACGACACACCGCGGTGCGCGCCGGGAGGCGTCCTTTCCCGCGTATCGTACACGACCGTTTACGACACATGCGGATCGGCTACGCCCGCGTCTCCAAGGCGGACGGCTCCCAGTCGCTGGACCTGCCGCGCGATGCGCTGCAGGCCGCGGGCGTCGCCGCCGTCAACGTCTACCACGACGTCGCGACCGGTGCCCGCGACGACCGCCCGGGACTCGACAGCTGCATGCGCGCGCGCCGAGCGGGCGACGTGCTCGTCGTCTGGAAGCTCGCCCGCCTCGGCCGCTTCCTGTATTGTTTCCTTCCGAATTCTCCCGATCGGGTAGTGACTAGGCGGCGCGGGAGTGCTTACAATACACTGCTGGCTATTCGCGCCCTCCCGGCAATTCGCCGCGGAAAAGCCGCATTCTGGAGCGCGCACGCGACCGCTCCAGGACATCAACAGCGTCACAGGTGCTGTTCATCCTGGCCTGGCTGAAGGGAAGACTCGCCGTGAGCGACCAAGACGCGTTCGCGCGGATCCTGGCGTCGTTGTACCAGGCCACGCTCGACGATCGCCACTGGCCAGTGACCTCCGCCCTGATTGACGAAGCCTGCGGCATCACGGGTAATTGCCTCTTGATCGGAGAAGGCCCGCCCGACGACATCCGGGCCATGTTCGTCGGAGTGTACGCTCGGGGGGAGCGCCAGGCAGACCTGGAACGCGAGTACCTCCAGGTCTACCATCCCATCGACGAAGCGGTGCCGCGCCTGCGGCAACTGCCCGACAGTCAGGTGGTGCCCATCCCTGATATGTACACGGCCGAGGAGTTGAAAACCTCACCGAGCTACAACGACCTCTTGCGTCGGGGCCACTATCAGCAGGGCCTGAACGTGCGCCTGGACGGGCCGGATCGCTCCCACATAACCTGGGGTCTCGGCGATCCGGTGGCCTCGGAGGGCTGGGGGTCGGCGACGATCGCGCTGCTGCAGAGGCTGCTGCCCCAGATCCGGCACTTTGTGTGTGTCCGGCAGGCGCTGGTCCAGGCCGGGGCGCGGGCCACGACCGCGGCCGCCCTGCTGGAGAATCCCCGGATTGGGGTCATCCACCTGGACCGGCGCGGGCAGATCCTGGAGGTCAATGACCGCGCCCGTCGCCTCCTGCGACGTGGCCAGGGGTTGTCGGACCGGGAGGGGGTGCTGCGGGCGCGGCAGCCGGCCGATCAGCGCCGTCTTGAACGGCTCGTGGCCGGCGCGCTGCCGACCGCCGGGGCCGTCCCGGTCAGCGGGTCGATGCTGCTGGCCCGCGCGGCCGGTGCCCCGCCGTTCGTGGTGCATGTCAAACCCGTCGCGGTGCCCCAACCGGACTACGGCGCGCGCTACGTGGCCGCGCTGGTCCTGATTGTCGAACCGAGGAGCCAGCATCGGATCGACCCCGACCTGGTGACCAGGACCCTGGGGCTGACCCCGGTGGAGAGTCGGATCGCGGTCGGGCTGGCCGAAGGCAAGAGCGTGCGGGAGATGGCCGAGGCCACGGGGCGCACCCCAGGCGCCATCACCTGGCACCTGAAGCAGATCTACCGGAGACAGTCGATCTCCGGGCAGGTGGATCTGGTGCGGCTGGTGCTGTCACTCACCGAGTTCGAGTAAGCCGCCACGCGGTGGCGTCCTCTGGGCGGCCCGGTTCTCGGCCGCGTTCTGCCTTTTTCCTTCCGAATTCTCCCGATCGGGTAGCGACTGGGCGGCGCGGGAGTACTTACAATACGTCGTCGGTTTCTCGCGACTGCCGGGACGGCTTGGGGGCGCGGTTCATGTATCGGCGCCCGCGCGTGCCACCCGCGGCGCGCGGAGGCGGTCCCCCGGCGGGCTGGCGGTCACGCCCGAGGCCCGGGGGGGCGGCGTGGTGGCGGGAGCAGATTGAGTACTGGACGGGTATCAACTGGAACGGGGAGATACGGATAGCGGCCTGCACGGGGACGCCATCGGACGGCTGGATCCAGGTGGAAGCAACCTGTGCCTTCTATTTATTCATCCGCGCCGACCCGAACCTGATCGGTCTCCGATCTGCCGGGACTATGCCAGCATGATTCCGTCGTTTGTTCGCGCTCGGCCCTGGGCACGGCCGCAAACACAGACTCTAAGTTGCTGATTTATGGCCTATTTCAAAAGGGCTGAGTTTTGGCACAGGACGCCCTCGGGCCAGACGATTGTAAAGTCTCGGCCCTTGGACCGATCGCAAACACAGACACTAAGCTTCTGATTTATGGTCTATTTCAAAAGGGCCGAGTTTTGGCACAGGACGAGGTCCGGGAAACGCCGTCGATACCGGTGCGGCGAGTGCGGAAAGACGTTTTCCTCGACGAAAGGCACGCCCTACTACCGTCTCCAACATCGAAGAGCTACTTTCGACGGGGTCATCGCTCTCAGAGTCGAGGGTGTCAGCATTTCCTCGATTTCCAGGATCGAAGGGATTGCCTGGAACACCGTCGCCCGCTGGCTTGAGAAGGCAGCCCAAGTGTGTCGTCGATTCAACCACACAAGGATCGCTGGCTTCGCTGCCGAAGAGCTTCAAGCCGACGAGATTCGCACGTTCGCGGGCAACAAGAAGACGCCGAGTTGGGTCTTCGTTACGATCGAGGTCTGGTCTCGGCTCTGGCCATCGACGGTGACGGGAAGGCGAAGCTACCGGAACACTCACGCTCTGTTTCACGACCTTTCGAGGCGGATAAATTTCGAGCATCTTCCCTTGATCGTTACGGATGGATTCGAATTCTACCAGAAGGTCATCCGTCGCTTCTTCGGGCCAGCGTGTCTTTACGGCCAAGTCCTCAAAACTCGCAGGAACGATCGTATCATCAAGGTCGAACGGAGAGCGCTGCACGGAGCCGCGTGGCGATTCGAAGACGCGCTCAATAACTCCGAGGACTCTTCGACATTGAACACGTCGTTCATCGAGCGGTTGAATCTGACCATCCGGCAAAGCTCGGCATACCTTTCGAGACGAACGCTTTCCCACGCTCGCTCGACGGAGAGACTCGATGAGCACCTGGAGTTGCTCCGTTGCTATTACAACTTCGTCCGACCGCACGGAGCTCTGAAGTTCGGGCGTGAGATCCGAACTCCGGCTATGCAGGCCGGTCTGACCACGCGACGGCTCACCTTTCGAGACATCTTCTTGGCGACGACGATTCCTTTGTGGTCGCGGGTCGAGGTTTTCCTGCTCACTGGGGCGCGCAACCCGATCTCTTCCGCACCTGAACCACTGCCCGCAGCCGCGTAGCAACACTTGATGGCGGAAGCACCCTGGAAAGAGGAACTCTCCAGTCTAAAAGATGAGGCAGCGGACCGAGTCGCTGAATTCTGGTCAAACAATATTGTTCCGGGTTTCAGCCTGAATGAGGTTGGTCTCCAAGAACTCAAGAAAACTCTGAGGAAGTTCTCTGTAGATGAAGTGTTGGATGCGATGCAAACCGCAGGAGATCAGTATCTTGAGTTCAAAGATGGGACTGCTACAGAAGTGAACCGCCCCGGGTTTCCCGGAGACTGTTTTAGTTGAGTCTCGCCATCTCTAGCGAGCCTTCCTGCGACCGATAGTAGTTCATCTCGTACTCGACAGGGGAGACATTTCCGATCGGCTCCAAGAGTCGTTGCGTGTTGTACCAATGCACCCACTCGAGGGTGGCGAACTCGACATCCTCGAGACCACGCCAGGGCCCGCGTCGACGGATCACCTCGGTCTTGTAGAGGCCGATGATGGATTCAGCCAAAGCGTTATCGTAAGAGTCGCCTCGGCTGCCGACGGACGGCTCAATGCCCGCCTCCGCGAGCCGCTCGGTGTAACGGGTCGAGACGTACTGCACGCCGCGATCGCTGTGATGCACCAATGGATCTTCTGGGTCTAGTCGGCGCTCGTGCAGCGCCTGCTCCAACGCATCGAGAGCGATGCCGGCAGTCAACGATGTCGTCGCTCGCCAACCGACGATGAGTCGAGCGAAGACGTCGATGACGAAGGCGACATACACGAAGCCGCGCCACGTGGCAATGTAGGTCAGGTCCGAGACCCAGAGCTCGTTCGGGCGTGTGGCGTTGAAGTCGCGCTCCACGAGGTCCATCGGGCGAGCGCCGCTCGAATCCGGCTTCGTCGTCTTGAATCGACGTCCACGGACCGCGCCCTGGAGACCCATTTCACGCATCAGACGGGCCACCGTGCATCGAGCCACGTCGCGGCCCTCACGGCACAGCTGACGCCAGACCTTGCGCACGCCATACACGTCAAAGTTCTCTTGCCGTACACGACGAATCTCGCCGCGGAGTTGGACGTCGCGCTTCGCTCTCGCTGGCTGGCGGCTTGGGTCCTTCTCTCTCGCTTTCTGCTCGTAATAGGTCGACGGGGCGATCGGAAGCATCCGGCAGATCGGCTCGACCCCGTAATTTTCACGGTTCGCGTCCACGAACAACACATTCACCTCGGTCGGCGGTCGAGCTCCGCCTGGGCGAAAAACGCCGACGCCTTGCGAAGGATCTCGTTCGCCCGCTTTAGCTCACGGTTCTCTCGCTCAAGCTCCTTCAGCCGCTGACGCTCGTCCGTCGTCAGTCCCGCTCGTTTCCCAGCATCACGCTCTGCTCGCCGCACCCACGTGCGTAGCGTTTCCCGCGTACAGTCAATCTTCGACGCGATCGATGAGATCGCTGACCACTGAGATTCGTGCTGAGCCTGCTGGTCGAAAACCATCCGCACTGCGCGCTCTTTCATCTCCGGTGAATACCTGCTTCGTCTTGTCATGACTCCATCCTCTCAAGAGTTGGAGTCTCCGGGAAACCCGGGGCGGTTCAGAAGAGTCCGTCAACAAGGCCTGGTCAAAGGTGTCAGGAATCTGTCGGGTTAAGCAGCTTTCAAAGACGAAGCCGTATCTACCTGATCTTTACTATGTCCGTGGGATTCTTCGAAGACGGGTTTACGTAAATGAGGGTTACATAATGGAATTGCTCGAAGCGGCAGTTGAAGTAGGGATCGAAACTGAAAGGTTAAAATCGGAGGCCTGTAGGTGCCGGACCTGGACTGACTTTCGCGAAACGGTCGAATCGGCGATTGACGAGTGCGAAGAAGCAAAAGCCGACACTTGATTGAATAGCTGATTCCAGCAAACCCCAGCGGCGCTTAGAAGCACCCTCCTGTCCATCATCATTATTTGTCCGGGACTGGATCTAGGCCCGGACCGCCCTCGAGCCCATGCTGGAGAGCGTGGTCAGCGCGCGAGGGAAGGTGCTGAGGACGAACTTCTCGGCGACCAGCCGAGTAACGCGAGCGACCAAGCTGACTCAGGCTGCCTCTCGCCACTCGTATCGATGGTGCAGTCCACCGACTCGCGGCAGTGCGACTGCTTTCGCCGTAGGAGACGGTCGGTGCGTGACCGCTCTCAAGCTCGGTGTGTCCTTGTTCAGCCCCAAGTGGCAACGGTCCTCATGATAGTAGCTGATGTAAGCTCGCACGAGCCGGATGAGATGACATGCGCTGAGAACCACGACGTGCTCAAGGAGCTCGCGACGGCAGCTGCCGACCCCGTCCTGTGCCAAAACTCGGCCCTCTTGAAATAGACCACAAATCAGCAACTTAGACGCCCTTGGAATCCGCCGACCCTTGGGCTGCGGGGCGAGTTGCGGGCAGCGGACTGCGCACCCGGAAGCCCCCGTCGTGTCCGAAAATACGAACGAACTCACCACCTCGGGCCTTTGGAAAGGTGCAAACTGCTGACCCGTTGGGCGTTCGAGTATTTGGACTAAACGCGTTACAATCCCGTGTCAGCCTGCTCGCTTGTAATGTTGCCAGTGGATCAGGTTTTGGCACACGACGAGGTCGGCGCGGCGCCGACACATCGCCCGAATGGCACGTACGCCAAGTGAGACGAGGAAGACAACAACGTCGAGCATAGCGGCGGAGTTTCGCCGTCTTCGGCCCGGAATTCAAGCGGAGCGTAAGTTCTTGATTTCGTGCGCGGAGCAGTTTTGACGATGCACAGCCGATGGAGCCACTCGAGAACCCGGAGAAGCAAGCACCGCTGGGAAAATGGATCCCTTATCTTTGGATCCCACCGGTCGCGTTGATCCTGCTCCTCGTTCTTTTCGCGTATATTGGACGTTGAAATGATGAGCTTGGCGACCGACGTTATAGGTTAGCTGCTGGTCTCAGCAGTGGCAATGCTTTGAATGGGGTGGATGCTTCTGCCGGTGCGAATTGGCACATTCGAGTCAGGCCCATTCTTAGTTGAAACTTTCCACGGCCCCCGACTGTTTAAGCAACTTTTTTCTTCGGCGTATTCTTCTTCGCAGTCTCGATCTTCAGTTCACGCTTGAGTGCTTCGCGCAGCTTTGGAAGGTGTCGATAGCCCATCACTTTCCGGAGGCGCGGCTCGATGTCGGCGAGCGCGGTCGCGAGCCAGCGTTGGCGTTGGTTCGAAGTTATCCAGCGATCGACTTTCGCGCAACGTTCCTCGACAAGCGCATTGACGGACTCGAGGCAGTTCGTCGTCTTTAGCGAGTGACCGAGCACCCCGTACACGCCGAGACGATGCAACGTCAAGGTCTCTTCCAGTCCCTGTGCCTTCTATTTATTCATCCGCGCGTCCCGAACTTGATTGATCTTCGGTCTACCAGCACCATGCCGGCATGATTTCGTCGTTGGTTCCCGTCCTGTGCCAAAATTCGGCCCAGCCGACATCGACGAAAGAACTGCGCCTCTAGAAATTAGGCTCAAACTCTAGCACGCGAACGGGTTACACGGCAGGAGCCAACATTTGACTGCGGAAGCACCACTGTGACGGGTCAATTTGACGAGCGGGCTTCTATTCGGTCATTGATCTCCCGGCCAGTCGGCGCTGCGTTGATCGCCGGCCGAACGATACCTGTGCCTTCTATTTATTCATCCGCGCGCACCGAACTTGCTAAGCTGCTGATTTATGGTCTATTTCGAAAGATCCGAGTTTTGGCACAGGACGGGGTCGGCAGCTGCCGTCGCGAGCTCCTTGAGCACGTGGTGGTTCTCGGCGCATGTCATCTCATCCGGCTCGTGCGAGCTTACATCAGCTACTATCATGAGGACCGTTGCCACTTGGGGCTGAACAAGGACACACCGAGCTTGAGAGCGGTCACGCACCGACCGTCTCCTACGGCGAAAGTAGTCGCACTGCCGCGAGTCGGTGGACTGCACCATCGATACGAGTGGCGAGAGGCAGCCTGAGTCAGCTTGGTCGCTCGCGTTACTCGGCTGGTCGCCGAGAAGTTCGTCCTCAGCACCTTCCCTCGCGCGCTGACCACGCTCTCCAGCATGGGCTTGAGGGCGGTCCGGGCCCTAGAGTCCAGTCCCGGACTAATAATGATGATGGACAGGCAAGGGCGACGACTCCCTCGAATCCTTCACCATCATCTTTGCGGACGACAACCAACGTCACACCTACTGACAAGAGCTCGCTGTTGTCAGGCGTGCGAATGCTCGCTAGTCTTGAGAGTTGGCAAAGCTCGAATGAGCTTGCCGGCCTTCTTTTCGGCCTGCCGCAGCTCGTAGAGCTTTTGCAGATTCAGCCAGAATTCCGCACTGGTGCCAAAGAAATGGGCCAAACGCAGCGCCGTGTCGCCGGTGATGGAGCGCTGCCCATTGAGAATCTCGGTGATGCGGTTGGTGGGTACTTGGATCTGTCGGGCGAGTGCGGCGGCGCTCATACTGAGTTCGGTTAGCTCTTCCGCGAGGTGTTCACCTGGGTGGATCGCGGGAACGGCCATGACTTCCTTCTCCTAGTGATAGTCGATAATTTCCACATTCAGAGGCCCTGAGGATCCGTGGGGCCATTCGAAGCAAATCCGCCATTGGCTGTTGATACGGATGCTGTACTGCCCTTTGCGCTCCCCTTTCAAGACCTCAAGACGGTTGCCGAGCAATGCAGCAAGGTCTTTGAGTGACGAGGCCGCCTCAAGACGGTCGAGCTTCAGCCGGGCAGCGCGCTCGATGCCAGAGAAAGCCTTCACCGGCTTTCCGGCGGCAAAGTTCCCGGTTCGCCTGCCACGATAGCTGACGATCACTATCAATCATGCCTTGAAATATGCGTTACGTCAACCATAATCATGATCGGGTAGTTTGGATGGTACTGTCAAGTTGACGAAAAACTAGCTGACCGACCCCCGTCATGTCCGATTCTTGGCGACGGCGATTCCTTTGTGGTTGCGGAGCCCAACGACAGTATCCCGGTCGCCGACGCGATCCCGCGCAAAACTGCGGATTTGCTTGCCCGCTCCCCTATCGCCGGCAAGCTCTTCGACGAGACCGGCGACCGGCTGACACCCACCCACACCAAAAGGTTGCGTCTCACGCGCACGCGAAACGCGTCGTCAAACCGGATGGTGTCTACATCAGAATTATACGTTCAACCCCGTCCTGTGCCAAAACTCGGCCCTTTTGAAATAGACCACAAATCAGCAGCTTAGACGCCCTTGGAATCCGCGCAGAATCGAGGGTATTTCGCGCCGCAGGGCCGACTTCCGACCCATGGGCTGGCGGATGAATAAATAGAAGGCACAGCCGAGTTTTGGCACAGGACGGGGTCAGGGCCGGTCCCAGATCGTCGGCCGATATCGTCAATCTGCTGCCAGTTGATCCTGTCCCTTCCATAAACTCGAGCTGTATGAAATTGGCGAACTTCCTGCAACCAGGATGCTTTGGTCGTCTTCATGTAGGACGTTTTAAGAGCCGGCGTCGGCTCGACTCAGGCGTAGAGGTGTAAGCTGGTGCGAAGTCCGGCAGCCGTTCCGAGCGGATCGGCTCAAGCAGCGCGTCGAGTGTAACAATGATGGAGACCACCAACCTTTGGAATGGCACTGACTTTGCCCATCGCCGGTGACTCTACCCGGCGAGGCTCGGGCGCGTCCTTCTCAAGCGACAAATGAGTCCGGCACGAATGATAATAGTCGACGTATTTGCGTAGGATTCGCTTCAGGTGCCCGTCGTGTCCAAAAACACAAACGCGTTGCCAAGCCCTTAATGGTTGCGCTCTCCATGATGAATGATAGACGAACTCGGTGACGTCCCGGCGCGTGGGTCTTAGAGTTCGTTTGTATTTTTGGACACGACGCGAACACGCCGACTTTCCGTTCTTGACAGTCGACTCTCCTGATGCGTGGAGGTGCCGGTGAGGTTAGGCCAGGTGCAACGATCCGGCCGCTGGGTACTAGGAATCGCGGCCATGGCGGTGCTACTGTTCCTCTTTTTCCGCGGCATCGAATGGACTGCGCTGGCAGACAGGTACCGCGGTGCACACCGGGGCTATCTGCTCGGCGTTGTCCTGGCATCGCTCCTCACGTTCTTAGTCCGAGCGTGGCGCTGGGGTTACCTGCTAAAGCCTGTGGTCCAAGTCCCTTTAGGCCGCCTCGTTTCAGCCACGTTCGTAGGCTTCATGGCAGCACTTTTCATTCCACGAGCTGCCGAGTTTCTGCGGCCATATTTGATCGGGCGCCACCATTGTGTGCCCTTCCCAACTGCTTTTGCGTCAATCGTTTTAGAACGATTAGTAGATCTGGTGACAGTGCTCCTTCTGTTCAGCTTGTACCTATACGTTCTCCCAACGCCGTCGGTGCAGCAGATCGGACCTCTAATAGGGGTCTTGAAAGTGGCGGGCGCGATTGCCGGTTTGTTCGCCATGGTCTTAGGCGGACTGTTGTTTGCGTTTCAACTTCAAAATGAGCTAACGATGCGATTCGTGCGGGGCTTGTTGCGTCGACTCCCGGCCCGCCCTGCGTCGGTCGCCACTCGCATACTTCGATCATTCGGAGATGGGCTCGCAGTGCTTAAGGCTTCACCAGCACATCTCGGTGCGATCTTTGGTCAATCTTTGCTCGTGTGGTTCGCTATAGCTTTGGGCATACACTGCAGCTACCGCGCCTTCGACGTCGAGTTGCCGGTCCATGCCAGCTTCCTCGTGATTGCGTTCCTCACCGTCGGTGTTTCGATCCCGACTCCCGGCATGGTGGGGGGATTCCATGAAGCCTACCGGCTTGCCCTTACACAGGTCTATGCAGTGGAGGCGGAGCCTACCGTGGCAGCGGCGATCGCTGCACACCTTCTGCACAACCTACCAGTATTGACAATCGGGTTGATTCTCACGGTCAAGGAAGGGATCACGCTCGGCGATGTGATGCGGATAAGGGACTCCGCACACTCGGCCGACGTCGTTAGGCGGTCGGGAAGTGGGCTGGCGTGAGCCAGGCAAGTCTGCGGCCCCTAAGTCAAAGTGGCGGAGACGGCCGATGTACGGAGGGGAGAGCCACTGTCACGACGCGGCTGCGGTGCCGACCGATCGGTGCTTGCGACGAGCCCTGAAGACAGAGATGAGAGCAGGAACCAACGACGAAATCATGCCGGCATGGCGTCCTGTGCCAAAACTCGGCCCTTTTGAAATAGGCCATAAATCAGAAACTTAGTGTCTGTGTTTGCGACCGGGCCAAGGGCCGTGGGCTTTACAATCGTCTTGGGCGGGCGGGTCGTCACCATGCAGATGACCACCTCGTCCTGTGCCAAAAGTCGGCCCTTTTGAAATAGCCCATAAATCAGCAACTTAGTGTCTGTGTTTGCGGCCGTGCCAAGGGCCGAGCGCGAACAAACGACGAGATCATGCAGGCATGGTCCCGGGAGACCGGAGACCGATCAAGTTCGGGGCGCGCGGATGAATAAATAGAAGGCACAGGCTGCCAAACCAAGGAGACGCACGACGAAGGGCCGTGCAGCCCGTTCCCCACTGGCAGGCAAGCTCTTCGACGAGACCGGGGACCGGCTGACGCCGAGCCACACCAAAAAGAAAAACGGGCAACGGCTCCGCTACTACGTCTCCCGGCGCCTCATCCAGCACAGTGGCCAAAAGGACCTCTCCGGCTGGCGACTGCCCGCCCCGATGCTGGAACAGACCGTCGTGCATCTCATCCGACAACATGTGGATGCCACGACCTTCTCGGCCTCGTTGATCCACACTCCGACGATGCAAGAGCTCGCCTCGGTGCGTCGCTTTTTAGACGGGCTGTGTTCCGGTAGTAATGATGATAGTGCCTCGGCAGCCCCCCTGCTCCGTCTTATCCGGCGGGTCGACATCAGCCCCGGCTCTGTGTCCATCCTACTCGACCGCAATACGTTCGCTGCTTGCCTCTCTATGGGGCCCGAGCGCATTCGCGAGGATGCACTCCGCATCCTCGCACCGTTCCGCTTGCGTCGACGCGGCGTCGAAACCAAGCTCGTTCTGGGCAACCCCACGAAATCCGTCGACCGCACACTCCTGCGCAATATCGCCAACGCCCTCTCCTGGCTCGACCGAATCAAAGCAGGCAAAACCTATGAGCAGATTGCAACCGAACACGCCATCCCAACGGACCGCGTGCGCAAGGCAATCCGTTATGCCTTCCTGGCACCCGACATCGTCCGCGCCATTGCCGAAGGCCGCCAGCCCGTTGGGTTGACCTCGAGCTACCTCTTGCATCATCCGCTTCCCGACGATTGGGAGAAACAGCGAGTGCTCGTCAAAACGCTGTGAGCCTGCCAGCGCCCTGTGCCTTCTATTTATTCATCCGCGCGCCCCGAAGAAAAGCGGCAAGGAGACGCCGACGACTAAGTTCGAATCGGTGCTTAAGACCGTTTCGCTGCGTCCTTCTCGCTGATTTTGGTGCTTCGGCAATCAAGTGTTGGCCGCTGTCGCGAGACCCGCTCACGTGCTAAAGTTTGAGCCTGGTTCGAGAGACGCAGTTCTTTCGACGATGCAGGCTGGGCTAACCACGCGGTGCCTGACGCTAGGGATTTGTCCGTGTGCATGTCGATATCCTTATTAGACGCGATGGCGTTCGCTGGCACACGCAGGCCAGCTGACACTAGCATTCAAATACCTCTAGCGGCGTAGCAACACTTGATGGCAGAAGCACCCTGGACCACGACGGAGAACGGGCTGTTCATGCGTCGGAGCATTCCAGGGTTCTACGGCGAGATCGCGGCGGAGCAGTAGCGAGGAGTAGCGCATGACGATGCCCGTGGAAGAGATCACGGTTACCTGTCCGGACTGCGGACACGTCTACAAGGACTGGTATCGCGGGTCGATCAACCTAGCGCTCGATGATTTCGATGCCGACTACCTGGAACAAGCGTCGACGACGACCTGTCCGGAGTGCGGGGTGAAACATGACCTTGGGACGTTGTTTGTCCGTCGAGACGACGATGGGAACACGATCTTCGAGATGTGACAGGCGGAACATGCTCACGCGCGGGGGTTACGCGGCGGCCGCCAACACTTGATGGCGGAAGTACCCTCGACAGCGGGTCTGGTCCGCGGCTTTTTCGACGTCGAATTCAGCTCTCACAAGGATACTGTCAAGTTGAGGTCTCAAGCTCGGAGCGGGCCTGTGCCTTCTATTTAATTCATCCGCGGGCACCAGCTCGCGACGAGCCTTGAAGGCAGAGATGAGAGCGCGAACAAATGACGAAATCATGTAGACATGGTGCCGGTAGACCGAAGACTAATCAAGTTCGGTGCGCGCGGATGAATAAATAGAAGGCACAGCTGGTTGAAGCCGACGGAGCGGAGGGCAGCCACGTCCGGTTTCCGGTCATCCTTTGGGTGCGACGATTCCGTTGGCTGTGATCCGCAAAAAAGGCAAAAAAGAAGATCGGCCAGAAGCAGCCGAACATAGCAGGTCCAAAACGCGCAATCAACGCCGGATCGACTTTTTGCGGAGCACAACCCCTTGATGTCCTTAAATTGTCTCGGATGGGGCCTCAACCAGGGTCCGGCGAGGCTCGCGAGCATCCCGTTCATCGTGGCTCCCCGCCTCGTTTCTTGATGGCCTTGAGCTTCTGCTGACGTTCACTGATTGCTGACAGATTCCAGACCGCAGCACACAGTGAGCTAATCCGTGGGCTACGGCCTCGCCTTTAACCGCGTCGCCGCATCGTGGAGTTCGTCTTGAGCCTTCAACACGTTCGCAATGTTCTCCTGTGCCTTCTATTTATTCATCCGGGCGCCCCAAACTTGATTAGTCTCCGGTCTGCCGGCACCATGCCTGCTTGATTTCGTCGTTTGTTCGCGCTCTCATCTCCGCCTTCAAGGCTCGTCGCGAGCTGGCTCTCGACAATGTCGCTCTTCGGCAGCAGCTCGCCGTCCTCCGCCGTTCGGTGAAACGGCCGCGGCTCTCGAACGTCGACCGCGGGTTTTGGGTAACTGTAGAGCCTAAGGGCCCTTGGCCCAGTCGCTAAGCTGCTGATTTATGGTCTATTTCAAAAGGGCTGAGTTTTGGCACAGGACGCGGTCCAGGCCTAGAGTCCAGTCCCGGACTAATAATGATGATGGACAGGGGTTCGATCCCCCACTCTTTCGGGACGTACTTCTTGAGGGCGGTGTTGATGCTCTCCAGCACGCCGGAGATACCGAGATCCGGATCGCTCGCGACTGAGTAGTCGGCGAGCGTGCTGATCGTGCCTTCCCACATCTGCGGCCTGACCTCTTTCAGGCGCAGGATGACGTCCAGTAGGCTGCCCCGCTCCAGGCTCAGGGCGCGCGAGCCCGTGCGCAGTGATCGCAGATACAGGAAGCCGCACACCTGCTTGTCTTTCTTCGAGAACCAAACAGGGTTGTCGCTCTCGGTAAGGCTGCGGGTGAAGTAGGTCTTGCCCTCGAAGTCATCCTCGTCCGGGTTGTACCACCCATGGAAAGTAACGCGCAGCGCCTCGGTGATCGTCGCGGCGTCGACACCCGCCACATTCGGCTCGTCGTAGAAGGTGTCGGTGGTGGAATCCCAAAACTCGATGTAGTCGCCAAACCTACCCTTCTGCTCATCGGTCAGTTCCGCGATGGTCACCTCAATCTCAATACGAGGGGCTTCTCCTGTAATAGCTTCCACAACATCGGTCACACCGTCATCAGCGGCGGCAGGCGCCGCCTGCGTAGTGCCCACTTCTGCATCAGTGCCCACATCTTCTACCGCCACGCCAGCAGCTTCAACGTCTTCGGCAAGGTAATTGCCTCGGAAGAAGTCGTGCTCATCGATGGGAGGCTGACGGTTCAGGCGATCCGGCCCGAGCACGAGGTCAAGGGCCTCAAGGAGGGTCGTCTTGCCCGTGTTGTTGTCGCCGATCAACACCGCATGCCTGGGCAGCAGCACGGTGGCCATCTTGATCCCCCGAAAGTTTTGGGTCTACGCGGATTCGTGTGGGTTGAAGACGGCATTTCTGGGTAATGGCGGAAGGAATGCCGCCACGATCTTCAGCTTGAGATATTCCTCGTCGCGATAGCCGTAGGCGCGTCGTTGCAGCACACGGATTTTGTTGTTGACCCCTTCAACTAGGAGGCGCAGACGTTCCATCTCGGCCACCGCCTTGTCCGGCACAGCTTGCCCACATGCGTCGCAAAACGCTAGGTGTAGCGCGAGTTGTTCGCCAGCCAGTCCAGGTGTTCTACATGCAAACCGCCGCACCCAGGACAGTTGACGCGCCAACGCTCGTATTCCAGATAGATCCGCCAGCCTGCCAACGACAGGTCGCGGACCCGGCACACTTGCTTGTCATAGCGCCCCCGGCGCCGTTGCCCACAGTAAGAGCACACAGCTGTTTTTTTCGCCTCTTGAGCTGGATGACGCGGGCGTATCGGTCACCGAATAGACCCTTCAATCCGGCACACCACGAAACCTGGCAGCGCAAACAGCGAGCGGATCGACTGGGAATTTTTCACTCGGTTAGCCTATCCTAAAAATGGACCACTTTTCAGCACCTGATGAAGTACTCGATACCTTTTCCACACAATGAGTTACACTGTTTTTCCGTCAGGACTTACCCACACGAATCCGCGTAGACCCAAAGTTTTTAATGTTGAGGCGGCAAACCTTCAATTTTGGACTTCCATTTTAGCCGACCCCGTCCTGTGCCAAAACTCGGCCCTTTTGAACTAGACCATAAATCAGCAGCTTGGTGTCTGTGTTTGAGATTCTTGAGTGCGCCCCGCAGGCGCGTATATCCCCGCGTCGGGTTTTCCCGCGCCACGCGTACAATGAGCTCACGGATGTTCCTTCGCCGTCGGAGGTCGGCCTAGGCTACCGAGGATTCTGGCTTCCATTGGCTAACCCAGCCTAGACACGTCTAATCCGAAACGTCCCGGCGCGCGGGTCTTGAGTTCGTTTGTGTTTTTGGACACGACGCGGTTTGCCGGGCTCGATGAATCGAAGCTCGACGCCTTTTTCGTAAGCCCAGGTGTCATGCGCAAACGCTGGCCGCCCGTCGTCGAAGGTTGCCAATCCCGCTCCTCGGCGTTCTCGTTCCTGCCAGCACTGGCGATGTTGAACTACATGCATGTGACAGTGTTAGTCTCTTACGTTGAGTCCAGGAAGGCTTGAGAGAGCTCGTTTCACTCATGAAAAAACACCCGCACCGACCGAAGGGCTTCTTCCGTCTTCTCCCTTTTGAGCGCGCAGACCCTCTTCACGATGAGCGACGAGTGCATTGTGAACAGCTTAGTCGTCTTGACGATCGACTTCTTTGGAAGTCGGCCTTGGGCAAAGTCGGTGTCGGAGAGTTGGATTGCGTTCGGGTCATCCGTGATATGTGAGGTTATTGCCGCCAGTACGAGGTCTTCCCCGGCAGCATTGAAGGAATCAGGGGAAAGGATCAGCGCGGGGCGTCTCTTGGACGACGTGAGGTCGGTGAAGGGGAAGGAGACCAGTACGATGTCGCCCTGTCTATAAACTGTCGTAGACGGCATCCTCCTTGTTCTCCCAGAACTCGAAGCTCCGCTCCGAGGCCTTCAGCCACGGCAGGTCCTCGGTGAGCCGCTTCAGCTCATCCTCTGAAAAGACTCGGTAGACCTTTCCCGAAGCGGCGTCGCTCACTTCCTCCAGCGGCGTGAAGACCCCATCCCTGTACTCGACCTTAATGCTCATTATCCAGATTATATCAGGCAAAGCTTAAACGTGTTTCCCGGTCGTGCGTCGGGGCATGACGGGATGATCCTCGCATCACAGCAAGGGTCTGCTTCGCAGGACGCCCGCGCTTCGAGGTGCTTCCACCATTAAGTGTTGGTGAGATGACGCTAAGACTTTACGCTGCATTAAATTACAGCCAAAATAGCGCTCGCGACCTTCGCCGCACGCTAAATGGAGTGTAAGCTCTTTTTTTGCAAAGGGATACGTACACATCACCAACAGCAAACAGCGCAAGCACCGGTATTGGTCTCTAATCTCGATTTTCGAGTGCCACGTTTGCGCCAAACGGGGGAGCGGGCACTGTTCGGGGACCGTGCGGCGGCGGAAAAGAGGCCACCCTGAGAAGCCCAGAATCGAGACCGGGGTTACCGCAGCGTAGCGGGCTAGCATGTTCTGGTCCAGGTGCGCCCGGACCTTGTCCATCATCATTATTGGTCCGGGACTGGACTCTAGGGCCCGGACCGCCCTCGAGCACATGCTGGAGAGCGTGGTCAGCGCGCGAGGGAAGGTGCTGAGGACGAACTTCTCGGCGACCAGCCGAGTAACGCGAGCGACCAAGCTGACTCAGGCTGCCTCTCGCCACTCGTATCGATGGTGCAGTCCACCGACTCGCGGCAGTGCGACTACTTTCGCCGTAGGAGACGGTCGGTGCGTGACCGTTCTCAAGCTCGGTGTGTCCTTGTTCAGCCCCAAGTGGCAACGGTCCTCATGATAGTAGCTGATGTAAGCTCGCACGAGCCGGATGAGATGACATGCGCCGAGAACCACCACGTGCTCAAGGAGCTCGCGACGGCAGCTGCCGACCCACCGCTCCGCGGTTCCGTTTTGCCATGGGCTGCGAAACGAAGTGCGAACGGGTTTTGTGCCCGTTGCCTTGATGAACTCGATGACCGCAGCGTTAAAGATAAAGTCGCGATCGAAGATGAGATATCTCGGAGCGGTGTCGTAGGGAAACGCCTCGCGTAGTTGCTGAATAACCCAAGCAGACGTCGGGTGGAACGTGGCGTTGAAGTGAACGATGTGCCGACGACCGTGCTCGATGACGAAGAAGCCGTACAGCAGCCGGAGCGACGCGGTGGGCACGGTGAACAGATCCATGGCGGCGATATCGTCTTTATGGTTGCGCAAGAAAGCCATCCATCGTTTCAGCTGGTCGGGCTCCGCGGGACGCCGCGGCAGGTATCGCGACACCGTGCTCTCGGAGATGACGAAACCGAGCTTGGTGAGCTCAGCATGGATGCGTGGCGCCCCCCAGCCGTCTTGCGCCATCGTGCGGACGAGGCGACGAATCTCGGCATCAATCCGAGGCCGACCGGGATGGCGGCGCTGCGAGATCTTTGCCCAGTACCGTCGGAATCGGTCGCGATGCCAACGGGCTACGGTGTCCGCGTGGACGATGAGCAGGCGGCTCGCCCACACAGGCCACGAACCTCGAAGGGCAACCCAGAAAGCCCGTTCCGTGTCGTCGAGCGGTGGGCGTGGGCGCTCTTTCTTCAGCGCCGTCACTTGCTGCCGCAAAGCGACGTTCTCCAACACCAGGTCGGCGCGGCGCCGACACATCGCCCGAATGGCACGGACGCCAAGTGAGACGAGGAAGACAACAACGTTGAGCATAGCGGCGGAGTTTCGCCGTCTTCGGCCCGGAATTCAAGCGGAGCGTAAGTCCTTGATTTCGTGGGCGGAGCAGTTTTGACGATGCACAGCCGAACGGGCCTCATTTTTGGGATTCGTCTCTAATCGCGATTTTCGAGTGCCACGTTTGCGCCCAGTAGGAGAACGGGCACTGACCGGGCCGTGCAGCGTCGGAAAAGAGGCTGCCCGAGGGGCTCGGAAACGAGGCCGGGTCACCGCAGCGCAGCTTCCCTAGCACGTTCTGTTCCAGGTCTGTCTGGGCCTGGGCCTCCTTAGATGTCCCCGGCGCAATTAACGCTGGATCGACTTTTTGCGGAGCACACCGGTCGCAAACACAGACACTAAGCTGCTGATTTATGGTCTATTTCAAAAGGGCTGAGTTTTGGCACAGGACCGGGTGCCGTTCCTTTTCCACGGACCTCGGGACACATCCGAATGGGGATGTGTCCCGAGGTCCGTGGAAAAAGAACAGCGCCCTCCACTCCGTCATCAGGGCATCATATCAGGCGGCAACCTCCGCGTGTTCGAGAACCTCGCTCAGACCTTGGTAGCCGTCGATGCGTCGTAGTTGAATCTGGCCAGAGGCGATGAACCCAAACAGCAAAGCGACCGCGGACTCCTCGCTGGAGAACGACGCTTGGGTTTTCGTCCGGCGTCGAAACTCGCGGTTGAGATTCTCCAGAGCATTGGTCGTTCGAATCGATTTCCACATGGCACGAGGGAATTCGTAGAAGGTCAGTAGCTGATTGCCGGCGAGCAGCCGACAGCGCAATCGCAACATTGCAGCACAAGCTCGGCTCGGCAAACGAAAGTGGCACACAGAATCGGGCTACAGCAAACGGAGCAAAGTCGAGACAACGTTCCATCGCTACAAGGCTATCGTGGGCTCAGCGATGCGAGCGAGAGGGTTGGCGGCACAGGGAGTCGAGGCAAGGATCGGGTGCAAGATTCTCAACGCCATGACGGCGCTCGGGATGCCTGATAGCGAGATGACCGGATGATGGGAGTCGGGGCCAAGCGAGCTCTCGGCCTCTATCGGAGTTGTGCACCAAGGCATCGATCCACGGCAGTAAGCGAAAGCGGGTATGCTCGACGAAATAGCGCGAGGTGAAGCTCGTGGAGAATCCGATGACGACGACTGACCTTGCCCAGGAAAAGTGGACAGTTTGATTATCTCGCATGAGCAGTTTTGAGGTCATGAATCCGTTCGAACACCTGTGCTCCGCAAAAAGTCCATCCAGCGTTGATTGCGCGTTTTGGACCTGCTATGGTCGGCTGCTTCCAGCCGATCTTCTTTTTTGCGGATCACAACCGACCGCGCCAATTGAATCCGTTTCAATGGTAGCGGATGACTGCGCTTTGGTAGGCGATGTCGACGGCCACCGTGCCGAGGTAGATCAGCACCACCACGGCCGCCAGCTTCCCGAACTTGCCTCGCTCGACAGCACCCGAAAGGTAGCTCCCGGCGAAGATCGCTATCATCGGAGTGGCCTGGAGCACGTAACGTACCTCCACCGCGGTGAACAGATCCGCAAGGAAAAACAAGAGTGTCGCTGCGGTCCACGCGAGACAGGCGGCATGAAGTGGTGACGCCGAAGGCCGTCGCAGCACCGGAATTGCCCCGACAAGCGCCGCCGCCGCGAACACGAGCCCGAGCTGCTCCCGGTAGAAGGGCAGGTTGAAGCCGAGCTTGGCCGCTGGACCGTCGAGGTTCTCTTGGCCCGACATGTAGTCGCGAGCGAGGGCTCGCTCCCACTGACTTGCCACCAGATCCCAGTACCCGGCGTAGTAGAGGAGCGCAACGGCCATACTTACCGCGACCACGATCGTGACGGGCCGGGTTCTTCCGGCGGAGATCCCCGGTGCCATCAAGGGAACCATCACCAGGAGCAGAGGCCATAGAACGATTGCGAAGAGGAAGGTGCCGAAGTGTGCGGTGAGGGCCAGAGTGGAAAAGAGAAACGTTCCGACCAGTGCGATTCGGCCGGCGCTGGTATAGGCGCCGAGCAGACACCCCGCGAAACAAACGGTCGCGGCGACGCCGAAAATGTTGGTGAAGTTGCCGGCCGAGAAAACGAGCCAGTTGATCGGAACGAGCTGATACAACAAGGCCGCCAGGACACCGGCCCGGAAATCGTTCAGAAATCTTCGGGCGAGGTTGATGAGCACGAGGCCCGTGGCGAGATCGAAAACGACACACAGGGCTTTGATAACCGCAACTTTGTCGAGTCCTGCCGCGGCCCATGGAGCGGCCAGCAGGTAGAGAGACACGGGATAGGGAATACGAAACGGTGGATCGTGCTGCGAGACAGAGGTCGTGTGGAAGTCACCGTCGAGGACGTTGATCAGACGGTTGGCGTGGAAGTCCCCGTCCGAGCTCACGAACAGTGGAAAGAAGACGACGGCCATCTTGAAAAGGAAGCTTCCCACCAGGAAAGCGATGGCCAGCGGCCGTTCCCCCGCGTCGAGCCAATCCAGCCGAGCGAGAAGGACTCTCAGCAGTAGAGACAGCACCAGGCACGCCGTGGCCAGTAGAGCAACGCTCTGGGCATAGGGGAGATACCGAACGCTGTCTGCCGAAAGCAGTTGGGCAAATCCGGCCGCCGCGAGTGTTGTGGCGATGGAAGAGACAGGCAGGGAAAGTCCGGCGACGAGACCCGCTGCGACGAGCGCTGAAGCGGCAAGGATCATCCAAAGCACCGGTTGGGTGGCGATGGCCGTTCCGCCTTGCGGCTCCGCCCGCACCGAGAAGACCTGGATTCCCAGAACCCTGGCGTCCTCGCGACCGTGGTCTGTAGGGACCCAGATCTCGGGGTGGATACCGAGACGAAGGCTTCTTCCACGAAGCGGCACACTGAATCGGTAGGTGACCAGGCCGGGGTCGCACAGCGTCTCGAAGACCGTTGCGCCGTTGGCGGTGAAGCGAATGCGCGGAAGAGGAATCCCTCTTGGCCGGAGTCCTTTCACTCTGGCCTCGATACGCATGTGGCTTCCCGCCGGCAGGTTCTCGAGAGAAATAAACGCGTCCCGGGCCGTCCACCGGAAGCCGCGACCGTCGCTTCTCTCGTGGTCGTGAAAACCGGAGATGAAAGCGGACTCGTAGCGGCGCTCGAAGTCGACGAGTGCGACCCCGGGCTCGCGGTAGGCCAGATACGGGGAAAACCCGGCAACGAGGACCGGCAGGAGCACGATGGCGATGATCGTCCGTTTCGGGTCAGTGTATTTCAAGTAGAATGGATTCTAGCGAACCCCCATCCTGTGCGGTGCTTCCGCCATTAAGTGTTGGTAAGATGACGCTAAGACTTTACACTGCATTAAATTACAGCAAAAATAGCGCTCACGACCTTGGCCGCGCGCTAAATGGAGCGTAAGCGCTTTTTTTGCAAAAGGATACGTATACATCACCAACAGCAAACAGCGCAAGCACCGGTTGGTGATTGCTTGAAACGTCTTAGTAACGATGATTTGAAGCAAATACTGCGCGGGTTCGACAAGGTCCTGAGCTGACCCGACGGTTAGTACCACGTTGTATCGTAAGTACTCGCCGTGTCCCACTCGGGGTCTAGAAACGAGTCGAGCGGTAGGGGAAGCTACGCGGGGGAGCTGACGGTTCTCGCGTCGCAGGCGGCGGAGCTCCGCACGCTCCTCACTCGTCAGACCGTTCTGCCTGCGACCCTCGTCGAGATCCGCCTGGTTCACCCAGTTCCGGATCGTCTGGGCCGAGGGCTCAAACTCTCGCGCCGGTACTGTCAAGTTGAGGCATTCAGGGCCGATCCAACCTCAAGATGTTGGCAACGCCGTGCGCTCAAGCCCGTCGTGTCCAATAACACAAACGCGTTGCCAAGCCCTTGATGGTTGCGCTCTCCATGATAATGATAGATGAACTCGGCGACGGCCCGGCGCTCGGGTCTTAGAATTCGTTTGTATTTTTGGACACGACGGGCGTTCTCAAAACTCGCGGAGACCAGCCGACGCGGCACTGGCTCTGCTATAGGCGACCCCGAGCAGACCTCTCCTGCAGACCATCCGTTCCGTCCAACTGGCGCGCCAGAACTCTTATGCGGCGTCGCGGTGGTAATAGCTGAGCAAGCCGCCCAATCGCTTACGACATCGCACCTTCCCGTGAGGACTGCCGACGCATTCTTCCGCTTCGAGCAACGCGTTCCCGAGCCCTTGACGGTTGCGCTCTCCGTGATAATGATGGATGAACTCAGCGACGGTACGGCGCAGCGATTGCTCACTGAAGAAGATCATCCGCTCCAAGCACTCGCTCTTGATCGACAAAACAAACCTTTCGACATAAGCGTTCAGATTCGGCGAACGGTGCGGCAGCCGAATGACGTCCGTTCCGGCGTGCTCGAGCAAATCGCGAAACTCCGTGGTGAACTTCTTGTCGCGGTCCAGGATGAGGAATCGCTTGCCGCGCAGAAAGCCGTCGAATGGGTCGGTGAGATTCCGACCGACCTGCATCATGAACGGGCCATCTGGCTCGGGAGTGATTCCGGCAATGTGCACTTTTCGCGAAGACAGCTCGATGACGACGAGCACATAGTAGGTCACGAGCCTGCGAACTGTGGCGACCTCGACGGTGAAGAAGTCGGTCGCAGCAACGGTTTCCCAATGGGCGGCGAGAAACGTGCGCCATGGCGTTCGCTCACTTCGCTCCGGCGCAGGCTCGATGCCATGTTCTCGCAGAATATTGGCGATGGTGCTCCTGGCTACCGTATGGCCGAGATTCGAGAGGGCGCCGCGAATGCGTGTATACCCCCACTTCGGATTCGACTGCGCCATCCCTACGACGAGCTTGCTAATCTCGGCCATGACCCGGGGCCGTCCGGGCTGTTTCCGCCGCTCGCTGTAGTCCCACTTCCGCGCAATCAGCCTTCGGTGCCAAGCCAGCAGGGTTTCCGGTGTGACGATACCGGCGACTTCTGCCAAGAGTTTCCGGCCAAGCGCCTTACCCTTTACCGCGAGCCGACGTCGCTCGTCGTCTGTGAGACGAAGCTTCCTCCCGCAAAGCCGAGCTTTGAGGACTTTGTTCTCCTCGAGCAAGTAGACCATAGCGGCCTGTTGGTCACGCTGGATCCAACCAGCGATGGCGACGACCAACAAGGTCAATGGCTGGACCGGCGTGCTCATGACCGAGGATTCTAGCTCCCATTGGCCAATCAAGCGTAGATACGTCTATTCCGAAACGTCCCGGCAAGCTGGTCTTGAGTTCGTTTGTATTTTTGGACACGACGGGCGGCCATCGGGCTGGCCACTTATTCCCTCCAGGCTGTTTAGCCATCTGCACCTGCTTGTTGCAGCCCAGGCGGGTCTTGAGTTCGTTTGTGTTTTTGGACACAACGGGGTTGAAGACGGCATTTCTGGGTAATGGCGGAAGGAATGCCGCCACGATCTTCAGCTTGAGATATTCCTTGTCGCGATAGCCGTAGGCGCGTCGTTGCAGCACACGGATTTTGTTGTTGACCCCTTCAACTAGGAGGCGCAGACGTTCCATCTCGGCCACCGCCTTGTCCGGCACAGCTTGCCCACATGCGTCGCAAAACGCTAGGTGTAGCGCGAGTTGTTCGCCAGCCAGTCCAGGTGTTCTACATGCAAACCGCCGCACCCGGGACAGTTGACGCGCCAACGCTCGTATTCCAGATAGATCCGCCAGCCTGCCAACGACAGGTCGCGGACCCGGCACACTTGCTTGTCATAGCGCCCCCGGCACCGTTGCCCACAGTAAGAGCACACAGCTGTTTTTTTCGCCTCTTGAGCTGGATGACGCGGGCGTATCGGTCACCGAATAGACCCTTCAATCCGGCACACCACGAAACCTGGCAGCGCAAACAGCGAGCGGATCGACTGGGAATTTTTCACTCGGTTAGCCTATCCTAAAAATGGACCACTTCTCAGCACCTGATGAAGTACTCGATACCTTTTCCACACAATGAGTTACACTGTTTTTCCGTCAGGACTTACCCACACGAATCCGCGTAGACCCGGTTTTTCTTAGCCGGAGGTTACGCCATTCTTATTTCCACGGGAATCGGGACAGATCCGGCAGAGCGCGCATGACTAATTGATATAGCCCAGGGCCTTGAGGCGCTCCAAGAGCTCTTCATCCAGAACGACTTCCTGGCCCCGTCGCTTGGCCTGTAGGGTCCGGGCCTTTTCCAGTAAAAAGCGGGCATCGCGCCGCAACGGGCCGATATCAGTGGTCGTCTCGGGGAGCAGGTTCTTCTGCTCGCCAGGGTCCTCGATGAGATCGTAGAGTTCCTCCTTCACCACCTCCGAGACGAACAGTTCGTCTTCGGCCTCTCCGGAAAGCGTCAGAATGTACTTGAGCCGGTTATCCTTGACAGCAATCTTCATCGCCGCTCCCTGACCTTCTTTAGCGTCCCTGGTAATCTCGCTAAGAGCGTTCTTAGAAGGTGCCGGACTTTCTCCAAGGAATCGGGCGAGCGAGACGTAGTCGTATGGGGGAACGAGTCCTGCTTCCTCGAGCAGGGAGGGGAAGATGTTGAGCTGACTCACCAAGGACTCGACGGTTCCGGTGGGAGACTCCCCAGGCCATTTCACGATCAACGGAATGTGCGTGACCTCCTCGAAAAGTGAAATAGTGTGTTCCCATGCATTGTGTTCGTAGAAAGATTCGCCGTGGTCGGCGGTGAGAATGATCAAGGACCGGTGGTAGATGCCTGCTTCCTTGAGTCCGGCAAAGAATCTTCCCAGCTCCTGGTCGAGGTACGCGATCTCCCCATCGTATAGATTTACAAGTTGATGGATCTCCTCTGCCCCAGAGGGCGGCAGTCCGTCACGCACCTTGGTCAGGATATCGGAGATATCCGGCGGGCGCTCGTCAAACCGATCGTAGAAGCCTGGCGGCGGAAAATACGGCCAGTGAGCATCGAACAGGTGCACGAACAAGAATTTCTTTGCGCTTCGATTCCCTCGTGCCAGCTTGAGCGCCGCATCGACAATCTCGCTGGAGCGACGCTCGATGAGCATGCGATAAACATCGAAGCCACGCTCGAAGCCCCACTCCTGCGAGAGGTAGCCCCCGGCAGCAACGCCTAGCGTCTGGTAGCCGTTGTCCGCGAGTATCTCGGGAAGGTAGGGAACGGAAGAGCTCAGCTTGTATTTTTTACTAACTCCGTGAAGGGATGGCATCAGCCCAGTCATCATGGACATGTGAGTGGGGAGCGTCCAGGAGGAGACGCTGGCGGCGTTACGGAATATAACTCCTTCGGTGCCGAAGCGATCGATATTGGGGGTGGTGTTCCTTGTGTACCCGTAGGTGCTGACATGGTCGGCACGAAGGCAATCCACCGATATCAGCACCAGATTCATTCCGTCCTCATTCGCCGGAGATCCATCCAGCACCGGATTCCCCCAAGCCGGCAAGAATGCGACGCCATCGTTCTTAAGGCTCGTTCCGCGCAAGACAATTTCGAAACCGAGGCGAACTGTTCTTCCCGACCACTCGGACAAGTCCACCGTACGAGGGAGCCAGACATTCGGTTGGTCCCGCACCGTCTTCTTGAAGGCGATGTCTTCGTCCACATAGATGGTGAAGCGGACGGGCCGGACGAGTGTTTGCTCTCCGAAGGTGGAAACGCCAATGGAGAAACTCAGCAGAGGCTCAACAGGAATCGGCACTGTGAAGGTCAGTCGCGAAGGGACGGGAGGCGTGAGAGAGCGACGGGTCTCCTTCCCAAAAGTGACCGGTGCTGACAGTAATCCGTCCTTACGATAGGAGCGAAAAAGCGTCTCGTCGTAGTCTTTTTCTGCTTCGTCGACCTGCCGCGCGAAGAGCACGGGTAGGGAGGGATTCTCCGGAGGAGAAGCGCAGCACGGAACGAAGCACAACATCGGGAGAAACCACCTCGCCCACTTCATTGTCGAAGATACTCCGGCGCGCCCGCTGTTGCTACTGCACGTCTTTCGTCTATCATCACCGGACCAGCCTGTTCGCGGTCGACGCGGAACTTCCGCGCATCCTCACAAGTTAGATGTAGTCGTCATTCGAATCTGCGGCAGTGAACCACGACCGGCTGACTCCCTCGCAGCGGGAAGAGTCTCTCCCGTCGTGTCCAAAAACACAAACGAACTCAAGACCGGCTCGCCGCGCCGGGACGTTTCGTAATAAACGTGTCTACGCTTGGTTGGCCAATGGGAGCTAGAATCCTCGGTCATGAGCACGCCGGTCCAGCCCTTGACCTTGTTGGTCGTCGCCATCGTTGGTTGGCTCCAGCGTGACCAACAGGCCGCTATGGTCTACTTGCTTGAGGAGAACAGAGTCCTCAAAGCTCGGCTTCGCGGGAAGAAGCTTCGCCTGACGGACGCCGAGCGACGTCTGGGCTTGTTTTAATCAGATTTTCTATACGGCAATTTCAACCTGTGATCCGAAAAAAAGAAGATTAGCCAGAAGCAGTCGAACGTAGAAGGCGTCCTGTGCCAAAACTCGGCCCTTTTGAAATAGGCCATAAATCAGCAGCTTAGTGTCTGTGTTTGCGCCGGGGCCAAGGGCCGTAGGCTTTACAATCGTCTGGCCCGAGGGTGTTATCTTCAGCTCCATGATGACGTACCACGCGCAATTCCTACTGCTCGTTGTGGCTGGCTGGGTCAACCGCCAGCAGCAGGATGTGATTGCGTATTCCGGGGCAACGCGATCACTGATTCCGACGTAAGGCGATCACGTATTCCAGACCAACGCGATCGCTGATTCCGGGCATTCCGATCACGGATTCCGGGCAAGGCGATCGGGGATTCTGGGGATGGCGATCACGCGAGTTTTGCGGGGAGGTCGCTCATCGATAGCACGATTTTGAGGCAGTCTAGGTCGTTCACAAGGAGGACGACCTAGCAATGGCAGCTAAGAGGTTATCGATGCGAAAGATACGAGAGATTCTGAGACTGAGGCACGAGCGAGGTCTCACCCACCGGACGATTGCCCGAGCGGTGCATGTTGGAGCCGCGACGGTGAGCGAGTACCTTGCGAAGGCGGCGGCGAAGAGCCTTGGATGGCCGTTACCGGAGGAGTTCAGTGACGCGAAGCTCGAGGAAGTTCTGTTTCCCCGAGCGCCGGGGTCGTCTGAGCGAGAGGTTCCGGACTTCGCCGGGGTGTACGAGGAGCTGTAGAGGCATCGCGAGCTAACGCTATTACAGCTGTGGGTGGAGTACGCAGAGGATAATCCGCGGGCGTATCGCTACAGCCGTTACTGCGAGCTGTACCAGCGTTGGAGGAAGAAACTGAATCCGACGATGCGTCAATGCTACCAAGCGGGCGAGAAGACGTTCGTGGACTTCTCTGGCAAGAGGCCCCATATCGTCGATCCCAAGACAGGCGAGCTTCAGCCTGTGGAGCTGTTCGTGGCGGCTCTAGGAGCGAGCAACTACGCGTACGCGGAAGCGACGGAGGACCAATCGATCGAGTCGTGGGTCAAGGCTCACGAGGGAATGGCGACGTACTTCAAGGGCAGCAGCAAGATCTGGGTTCCGGACAACCTGAAGAGCGGAGTGGATTGGGCGGACCGATACGAGCCTGGAATCAACCGGACGTACAAAGAGCTGTCGTCGCACTACGGGGCGGTGGTGATCCCGGCCCGCGTGGCCAAGCCTAAGGACAAGGCGAAGGTGGAATCGGCGGTTCAGGTGGCGCAGCGTTGGATTCTGGCGGTGCTACGCCACCATACGTTCTTCAGTTTGTCGGAGCTGAACGAAGCGATCCGGGAGCAGCTGGAGAGGCTGAACGCGCGTCCGATGCAAAAACTCGGTGTGAGTCGTCGCGAGCTATACGAGCGTGTGGACCGGCCTGCGCTGAGGCCGTTGCCCGTCGAGCGCTACGAGCTCGCGCGGTGGAAGCCGTGCAAGGTGAACATCGACTACCACGTCGAGGTGGACGGCTCTCACTACAGCGTTCCCTATCAGCTGATTGGCGAGGCCGTCGAGGTGCGTACGACAGCGTCGATGGTGGAGGTGGTGTTCAAGGAAAAGCGTGTCGCCTCGCATCGGCGGAGAAAAGCCAAGGGAGAGCTCGTCACCGAGGCTGAGCACATGCCTCACTCTCACCGTGAACACCTGGAGTGGACGCCGTCGCGTTTGACTCAATGGGCGAGCGGTAATGGCCCTGCGACGGGCAGACTCGTCACCGAGATCCTCAAACGCCGGCACCACCCCGAACAAGGCTTCCGCTCGAGCTTGGGCTTGATGCGGCTGGGCCGACGCTTCAGCGGTGAGAGGCTCGAAGCCGCGTGCGTGCGCGCCTTGGCGCTGAGCTCTTATAGCTATCGCACGGTGAAGAACATCCTCTCGGCCGGCCTCGATCGGGTCGTACTCGAAGAGGACACCGAATCGAGGCCGCGCCCGGGACACGAAAACATCCGTGGAGCGAACTACTACGACGCGGGAGAGGCGCCATGCTGACCCAGGAAACGATCGAGAAAATGAACGCCATGAAGTTGTTCGGCCTGGTGGCTGCATTCGGCACCCAGCTGAGCTCGAGCGAATACGACGAGCTGAGCTTCGAAGAGCGCGTTGGCCTCCTGGTCGATGCGGAGTGGACCGACCGCGAACGCCGCAGACTGTCACGACGCCTGAAAGCCGCCAAGCTCCGCTATCCCGCTTCTTTGGAGAACGTAAACTTCCAGGCACCGCGCGGTTTGAATCGCCAGCAGATCCTCACCCTGGGAAGCGGCCGTTGGATCACCGAGCAACACAACCTCCTCATCACCGGACCGACGGGGATCGGCAAGTCGTTTCTCGCATGCGCCTTCGTCGAGCGGGCTTGTCGCCGCGGCTTCACCGGCTACTACGTCCGCGCATCTCGTCTCGTTCACGACCTTGCCGTCGCACGGGGTGACGGCTCCTACGCGCGGGTTGTGAGCCGGTTCGCCAAACTCGACCTGCTCGCCATCGATGACTGGCTCCTTCATCCGCTCAAGGACGCGGACAGACGCGACCTTATGGAAGTCATCGAAGAGCGCGTCCTGTGCCAAAACTCAGCCCTTTTGAAATAGACCATAAATCAGCAGCTTAGCGACTGGGCCAAGGGCCCTTAGGCTCTACAGTTACCCAAAACCCGCGGTCGACGTTCGAGAGCCGCGGCCGTTTCACCGAACGGCGGAGGACGGCGAGCTGCTGCCGAAGAGCGACATTGTCGAGAGCCAGCTCGCGACGAGCCTTGAAGGCGGAGATGAGAGCGCGAACAAACGACGAAATCAAGCAGGCATGGTGCCGGCAGACCGGAGACTAATCAAGTTTGGGGCGCCCGGATGAATAAATAGAAGGCACACCATAAATCAGCAACTTAGTGTCTGTGTTTGCGACCGGGCCAAGGGCCGTGGGCTTTACAATCGTCTTGGGCGGGCGGGTCGTCACCATGCAGATGACCACCTAGTCGAGAGCGAATATCGAAGCATGTTCCTGAAGCTGTTTCCACGCTACGCCGGTCGAGCCCGCCGAGGGGCTACCGTCGCCGGCGACCATCTACGCGGCACGGCAGTAGTAGTTGAGAATGCCCCCAAGTCGCTCTCGCGACACGATGGGGCCAGTGTCATTCGCGCTTGCCGGCAGAGGTGTGAGGAACTCGTTGCCGAGACCTTGGTGGTTCCGTTCTGTGTGATAGTGCACTACGTATTCGGTTACCGCTGTCCGCAGGTGTCGCTCACTGAGAGGTACGAAGCGGTCGAGACACTCTCGACGTATGGAGAGAACGAATCTTTCCGTGTATGCGTTCAGATTCGGACTATTGGGGTGCTTGCGCTGTTTACTGTTGGTGATGTGTACGTATCTCTTTGCAAAAAAAGAGCTTACGCTCCATTTAGTGCGCGGCGAAGGTTGCGAGCGCTATTTTGGCTGTAATTTAATGCAGCATAACGTCTTAGCGTCATCTCACCAACACCTAATGGCGGAAGCACTCCTCTAGAGACGAGAGCGCGAACAAACGACCAAATCATGCCGGCATGGTCCCGGCAGACCGGAGACTAATCAAGTTCGGTGCGCGCGGATGAATAAATAGAAGGCACAACTGTTCTAGCGTTCTCCCGGCTGCTCTTTACGGCTGTGGCACGGGCGGCGACGGCGCGCCGCTCCGTTCGGTTGGGGACTTCGGCACGGCCGCAGGCCTGGAGCTTGGGCTAGGTTACGCTGTTGCTCCTGCCTTGAGACTGGAGGCATTCGTTGAATACTGGCCGCGATTGACTTTCGATGGTCGCGCCAACTTCCTAGACCCCGAACGCCTGCAATCGGTTTCTGCGGATCTATCCTCTCTGTCCGGTATGCTGGCCGCTTATGTCGATCTCCCGGAATCGGGTTTACGCAAGCTCGGTCTGCTCAGCCCATTCGTCGGCGGAGGCATCGGTGCCGCTCGAGTTGCAATCGGTGAGACGCGCATGACGTTCCCGAAGACGACGACCTTCGTTCCGGGCACCAGCCGGAATGGTTTGACTTGGATGCTGACAGCCGGGCTGGGGATGTCGTTGGGAAGCGAGTGAACGACGCTCGATCTCGCCTGGCGTTACACGGATTACGGTGTCATAGAGACAGGCGAAGGCATGGGTCGGGTCGAATGGCGCGATGGAAGCAGGAAACCGTTGGCGCTCGATCTGGCCCCGACACGGGCGAAGTTGAGGAACCACGGTCTTCGACTGTCCCTGCGTTACGCGTTTTGATGGGTGCTGTTGCACAACTCCGGGGGACGCTTCGTTCGTTGCCATCAAGCGCTCCAGGACGGACCAAGAGGGAACAGAAGCCTAGAGACCAGGTGTAGTAGATAGCAACGGGCGCTAGATGAATGCGCCCCCGGAATTTGAAGAAGGAGCAGCAGAATCAGCGCCGAGAAGTCCCCGCCGGCGGCACCAGCCTGCGAATAGGCGCGCTAGCCGGACGGAACGGATACTCTGGAGGAAAGCTCTGCTCGGGCTCGCCTATCGCAGAGCCAGTGCCTCGTCGGCTGGTCTCCGCGAATTTCGACAACGCCTCTAGGATTCGAGCTTTCGGCTCCGTTCGTGTTTTTGGACACGACGCGTTTGGCAGCTCGGGGCGCATCGTTTGATCTGTGGCGATGCGCTCGAACCACGCGTGGTGGCCACGCTGATGGCGGGGTGCTTCCGCCATCAAGTGTTGCTACGCGGCTGCGGGCAGTGGTACAGGTTCGGAAGAGACCGGGTTGCGCGCCCCAGTGAGCAGGAAAACCTCGATCCGCGACCACAAAGGAATCGTCGTTGCCAAGAAGATGTCTCGAAAGGTGAGCCGTCGCGTCGTCAGACCAGCCTGCATAACTCTCACGACCAGCAGCGCTGAGCCGCTGGGCCAGGGCCGGGTCCTCCAAAATCTGACGTATACCGCGCGCCAAATCATCAGGGCAATCGAGCCACACCAAAAGCGCGTTTCTCCCGTCCTCGAACGCATTCTAAGCTGATAGACTTACAACACTATGGTGGGGAGACGAATCGGCACGCTTGTCCTGATGCTGCTAGCATTTGGCGCAGCTTGCAGCGACTCATCGAGAGCGCGTTCTGTTTCCCTTCTCGCTCCCTCTCAACCTTCCAGGGAGGTGGAGTTGGAAGGAGAGTCCCGAACAGCGTTGGGTGGATCGAGGTGGGTGTCCCCGCTAAAGGTACCGCAGAACGCCGTGCTCCAGTTCTCGATGGCCGCATTAGGCACACCCAGTGCCGCTCTGCCTGCGACAGAGTTCCTGATCGAGATCCAAGTCGATGGCAAGCGGAGCCGTGCGTTCCGCGAGACCCTTGCTGCACAGGAGGGGAATCGTTGGAACGACCGCATGGTTGATCTCACTCCGTGGGAGGGGAGGGCGGTCTCGCTGGTATTCATGGCGCGGCCTTTGCTGGAGGCTTCGAGCGGCGCTCATCCGCAATCACTGGTTCCGGTTTGGGGCGATCCGGTTCTTGCGAGCGCGCCTGCGAACGCCCGGTCGGGGCAATCGGTCGAGCTCTTCAATGATTGGCATCGCCGACCCGGCCGGATGGACTCAGTAGGCGATACGAAGTTCAGCCACGACCGCGGCTTCTATGAAACCCCTTTCGAAGTGATCCTCACCACCGCCACTCCCGGCGCAACGATCTTCTATACCACCGACGGCAGTAAGCCGAGCGTAAGTCATGGAATCGTCGGCAACAAGGTTCTTGTGGATAAAACGACCGTCCTTCGGGCCATGGCGTACAAACCTGGTGCGAGGAGCACGAACGTCGACACCCATACCTATATATTTCCGGCCACGGTGAAGGAGCAGACGACTCTGCCCTTCGATTATCCGGCTCCGTTTCGCTCCTTCAACATGGCTCCGTACGCAGATCTCGACCTCGAGATCGATCCCGATGTCGTGAATACGAGCAACCAGCGGGAGTTCGTGGAAGGACTGACATCAATTCCCACCCTCTCCATCGTCATGGACATGGACCATCTCTTTAATGGGAGCCAAGGGCTCTACTCTAGAAAAACCCTTCCCGCCTCGGTTGAGCTCCTCTACCCCAGCAAGTTTTCCGACTTCGAGGGTTTCCAGGTCGATTGCGGAATTAGAGCGCATAGTTGGTGGCTTCCCAAGGAAAAGAACTCGTTTCGCCTGGTCTTCAACAAAGACTTCGGTCCGGGAATGTTGAGATACCCTTTTTTCGAGAGCGCCGTGCATCATGCCGAATCTGCAGTGAAAGAGTTCAATACCATCGTTCTTCGGGGAGGGGGGGATGAAAACTGGTCGAGAGTCAGGTTCACCTCGTTGGGAGAGAACGAGTCGCCGGTCTATGTCCGCGACCAACACGTTCGGGACTCACAGCTTTCTTTGAGCGGCAACGCCGCACGCGGCATTTTTGTGCATCTCTACCTGAACGGGATTTACTGGGGCGTATATAACGCGGTGGAGCGTCCGGATCGGCGTTTTCTCGCTTCATACTATGGTGGTGACTCGGCTGACTGGTTTGCTATCAACCATTCCGGCGTAGTCGGCAAGCCGAACCACCCGCGCTGGTCTATCACCATGTACCGTTATGCGCGTAAGCATGACCTCTCGAAGCCCGCAAAGTACCGAAAGATGAAAACCCTATTGAATACAGCCCAGTTTAGCGACTACATCCTTCTGAATTGGTTTTCCGGCACAGGGGATTGGGGGCGAAATAATTGGTACGGAGGGATTCGGCTTCACCCTCCCGGTGCCGGACTGTACTTCTGCTGGGATTCGGAGGTAAGCTACGGGCTCTACGACAAAGTCGGGCATGTGGGGGCCTGGGTTCCACCAAGTTTCGTGTCGGGCGGGACGTCCGTGCTACACCAACTATGGATGGCTTTGGCGGACAGCCCAGAGTTCCGGCTGGAGTTCGCGGATCGCGTCTATCGTGCCTGTTACAATGGCGGCCCCCTCGCGGACCATGTAAACAAAACCAATTTCCGAAGGCTAGCGGGATATGTGGAGCCGGCGATGCTTTGTGAGTCGGCCCGTTGGGGCGACGCAGCCCCTGCAAGGGAGAATCGTCCCCGCACGCGGGATGTGCATTGGAGGCAGGCGCGGGACTATGTTCTAGATTTGATGGACGGAAACGTCGAAAGGTTCATTCGAGCGCTCCGAGACCATGATTACTATCCCACGATCGACCCACCTGTGTTCGAGCGAGCTTCTGACAGCATCACCATCCGACGCCCAGCAGGAGCGGAAAAGGTCTACTACACCCTTGATGGAAGCGACCCACGAAACCCCACGGCACACCGTTTCGGCGAAGCCGTTTCGACGGTTCCTTTCTCTCCTAATCTCAAGGGACGTTCACGGCGTGGCAACGAGTGGAGTGCTCTGAACGAATACGGGACTTGGGAACGAGATTAACCGAGCCCACTAGATGGTACTGTCAGGCTCAGGGGGTGAGTGGCAGACTTGGCCGATGAAAAGCGACACGCCGAGCTACCACGGATATCGATTTCCGCCTGAGATTATCAGCCACGCGGTCTGGGTGTCGTCCGCAAAAAAGAAGATCGCAACTCGCTGCGACAGAATCGGGAGGGCGATGCTCGTAAAATGGGTCTTGAGGCCTTGTTGATGTCCTGAACTCGCTTGCTCCCCGGGGTCGGAGATGGAGCTCTTTTGACCTCCGACAACGCCTGAAGAAAGTACGGTCCCGAGCCCAACGCCAGGACCCGGCGTTCTCCCTCCCGTAGCCCCGCCAGTGCCCGCCTCGCCGACGCGGTTCCACGGAAGCGTGGTTGTGCCTTCTATTTATTCATCCGCGCGCACCGAACTTGATTAGTCTCCGGTCTGCCGGGACCATGCCGGCATGATTTCGTCGTTTGTTCGCGCTCTCGTCTCTAGAGGACCTAGAATCGAGGCTGGGGCTACCGCGGCGCAGCGGGCTAGCACGTTCTGGTCCCGTCCTGTGCCAAAACTCGGTCCAGCCGGCATCGACGAAAGAACTGCGCCTCTCGAAATCAGGCTCAAACTCTAGCAGGCGAAAGGGTTACACGGCAGGCGCCAACATTTGACTGCGGAAGCACCGCACAGCCCTCTGTGCCAACATCCTTGAGACAATCCGCTCCTTGAAATTAATGTCGAGGGCGGAGGAGGATCATAGATGAGTACGTTGATTGAGAGAATGACGTCGGCGGGGTCGGAGGGAGCCCGTAGGGCGACTGGAGATCTCGCCGACCGTGGTGCTGCGGCGGGGGTCCGCGATCCCGAAGTGAGTGAGAAAGCGAAGCGCCGACGTTTCAGCGCTGAATACAAGCTGCGGATCGTTCGCGAGGCGGACGCCTGCAAGGGTGACGGTGATGTGGCGGCGCTTCTACGTCGCGAGGGACTGTACTCGTCGCATCTATCGAGTTGGCGTCGGCAACGGGACGAGATCGCCAAGGCGGGATTGACGTCGAGAAAGCGAGGTCGGAAGGCGAAGGCAGAGGCTCCACGGATCAAGGAGCTCGAGCGCGAGAACGCCCGACTCCAGCACCGGCTGGCTCGGGTGGAAACGATGCTAGAGATCCAAAAAAAAAGCCTCCGAGCTCCTGGGGATCCCCCTGAACCCGATCGACGACGACGAGAACGATTGATCGTGGCGGCCGAGGAGCTGGCGGGTCGGATTGGACAAACGGCGGAAGCTTGCGAGGCGCTGGGCGTGTCTCGTTCCACGTTGTATCGTCGACGCCGACCGGTGGCGTCCAAGCCGAAGCGCCGTCCTCGGCCGCAGCGAGCCCTCGACACGACCGAGCGCGAGAGGGTCCTCAGTGCATTGCATTGCGAACGGTTCGTCGACAAGGCGCCGGCCCAGGTGTGGGCCACGCTTCTGGACGAGGGAATCTACCACTGTTCGATCCGCACGATGTACCGGATTCTGTCGGAGCACGGAGAGGTGCGTGAGCGCCGGAACCAGCTGCGGCATCCGAACTATCAGAAGCCGGAGCTCGTGGCGGAAGCGCCGAACCAGGTTTGGTCGTGGGACATAACGAAGCTGCGCGGCCCGGTCAAGTGGACCTACTTTTACCTCTACGTGATTCTCGACATCTTCTCCCGGTACGTGACCGGGTGGACGTTGGCTCGGCGAGAAAGCGCCGAGCTCGCCCGTCGTCTCATCAGCGAGAGCTGCCTCAAGCAGAACATCGAAGCCGACCAGCTCACCATCCACGCAGACCGCGGCAGCTCGATGCGAAGCAAGTCCGTCGCCTTGCTCCTGGCCGACCTCGGCATAACCAAGACGCACTCGCGGCCGTACGTCTCGAACGATAATCCCTACTCCGAGTCCCAGTTCAAGACGATGAAGTATTGCCCTGAATTCCCAAGCCGCTTTGGCTGTCTGGAAGACGGCCGCCTGTTCTGCGGCGGTTTCTTCGACTACTACAACAACGCGCACCGGCACTCGGGACTGGGGCTCATGACGCCGGCCGCCGTTCACTACGGTCGCGCCGACGAGCTCAACGCCGCCCGGCGCCAGGTCCTTCTCGAAGCTCATCGGGCTCACCCCGAGCGCTTCGTGCACGGAACACCTCAACCTCCGGTTTTGCCTCGTCAGGTCTGGATCAACCCGCCGCCCGAGAAAACGACGCCACAGGAGGCCCTAGGAGCCACTTTCTCGGGGCGCCCCGTACCTGAGCTACCCCCGGATTCAAGCTATCCGGACGCGATCGCGTCGGAACCCAATCGCGACCGCACCGCGCTCACGCCCCGTCCTTCACTGATCGAGGCTCACTAAATGCAGCCTGCGGGTGTCTCAAAGTCGTTGACACGTTCCGCAGGACGGGATGTGATTGACTACTTGCGAGAGGAGAACCGTGTGCTCCGAGCCGGGCTTCGGGGCAAGCGTCTCAAGCTCTCTGACGACGACCGGCGTAGGCTCGCCGTCAAGGCCCAGGCTTTAGGCCGCGAGGTGCTGGCCCAGATTGCGTCCGTTGCCACATCCGCTACGCTTCTGCGCTGGTACCGCTGCCTCATCGCAGCCAAGTACGATGGCAGCAAGAACCGGAGCCCAGGCCGACCTCCCACGGCGAAGGACGTCCGTGAGCTCATTGTACGCGTGGCGCGGGAGAACCCGACGTGGGGATATACGCGCCTGCGAGGCGCACTCAAGAACCTAGGACATGAACTCGGACGCAACACCATCAAGAGGCTCCTTGCCGAGCACGGTATCTCGCCTGCCCCGGAGCGGGGCAAGAGCATGTCGTGGAGCACCTTCATCAAGGCTCATTGGAGCGCCATCGCTGCGACAGACCTGTTCACCGTCGAGGTTGTGAACCCGTTCGGGCTCGTCCGCTACCATGTCCTGTTTGTCATCGATATCGCCACTCGCTGCGTGTGCATCGGTGGGATAACGTCGGACCCAAACGGGGAGTGGATGAAGCAGGTGGCAAGAAACCTCACTGACATGTGGGATGGTTTCCTCCTTGGCAAGCGATACCTCATCCACGACCGGGACCCACTATTCACCGAGGCGGTACGTGGGCTGTTGAGAGATTCAGGCGTGAAGCCCCTGCGCTTTCCCGCCAATAGTCCGAATCTGAACGCATACGCGGAAAGATTCGTTCTCTCCATACGTCGAGAGTGTCTCGACCGCTTCGTACCTCTCAGTGAGCGACACCTGCGCACAGCGGTAACCGAATAACGTAGTGCACTATCACACAGAACGGAACCACCAAGGTCTCGGCAACGAGCTCCTCACACCTCTGCCGGCAAACGCGAATGACGCTGGCCCCATCGTGTCGCGAGAGCTACTTGGGGGCATTCTCAAGTACTACTACCGTGCCGCGTAGATTGTCGTCGGCGACGGTAGCCTCTCGGTGGACTCGACCGGTGTAGCGTGGAAATACAGCTTCAGGAACACGCTTGGATATTCGCTCTCGACTAGGTGGTCGTCTGCATGGTGACGACCCGTCCGCCCAAGACGATTGTAGAGCCTACGGCCCTTGGCCCGGTCGCAAACACAGACACTAAGCTGCTGATTTATCGTCTATTTCAAAAAGTTCGAGTTTTGGCACAGGACGGGATGGTGTGCCGCTTTCAGCCATCGATTCGCATCCTTCTTGCACCGCGCCAGCCCTAGACCCTACCGAGGTCGGGCTCTAAATCCATTCGGATCGATTAAATGGAAGGGACAGCCGTCCAATCGTATTGATTTCACTCCAAAGCGGCAAGTGTCGTGTGAAGCGTGGCGTATTCGCCGAGTCTCGCGAGACCAAAGCCGGCGAGACCGACGGCGACCGCGATCGCAGCGAACTTTCCGGAACGTCCGCGGCTCGCTAGCGCAACGAGCGACAGGCCCGCTGTCGTTGCGACGAACGGTCCGATGAATACGAGCTCTTTCAGATCTTTGAACGTTCCCGAAAGGGTTCGAAGGCCGACGAGTGCTATGAAAGTGGCCGCGTAGACGGCGAGGATTCGAAACGTTTCCGGTTTGTTTCGCGCCAATAGAAAGCCCGCTATGGCAAGCGTGGGAAATCCGAACCCGTAGAACATATGGATCTTGCAGAGCGCTGCCACCGCGCCGATCCCGGGTGGAGCGCCTGGACCGGATCCCTCTGCCAGGGTCGGGATGATTTCCTTGAAGAGGCTCGTGCCGAAAGGAAGGTAGAGGAGCACGAACGTCGCTAGGCCGATGGCAGTCCACATGGCCAGGAGCCGGGGCGCGCGCCGCCAATCAGAAGCGGCGAGAAACGAGGTCAACAGGCTCAAGTTGATGAGGCTCGAAACATAGACGAGAGAAGAGAAAAAGCCGCCGACGCCGTAGAGCGCGAGCGCTCGCATATTGCCTGGCTGTCGGACCATCCGTGCAGCAAAGAATATGGCAAGGATATCGAGCAGATGTCCCGCGAGCGTCGGCCACTGCGCGTAGAGAACGCGGCTCATTATGGGCGGAAGAAACACGGTGAGAAATGCGGCCCAGGTTGCGACCCTCTCGTCGAACAAATAGCGCGCCAGAAGAAACACGAGCGGCAGCTCGAGCGCCGCGAGCAGTAGTCCCACGTGTTTCATGATCGACTCGATGCCGCGCGCATCCCGTTCGATGCCGAGAAAAGGCACGTAGAAAATCGGAGAATAAGGAACCGCGTAATCCCGCCCCGCGATGCGGCGCGGGTAGGCCGTGCCTGACGCTTTCTGAGCCGCGATACCGCGTTCGACGAGACTGCCTTCGCCCGTCCGCATGACCTCGAGATAGCGTCGGTGAACGCGCACATCAGGGTAGAAGTAGCTCGGGTGGAACAACACGGCAGACTTCATCAGAAGCCCCAGCAGATAGAGTAGCGGTACCAGGCGAGCGCTCCTTAAAGCGGCGGCGAGAAGAGCTGTCGTCGCAAGTGCGACGGCGGTGATTTCGTGATGGACGTGGGCCATCGCGAAAGGGTCTCGCGCAAACCATATAGCCTGGGCGCAAGCGAGGCATGCGCCGATCGCGAGCGCGCGCGGCAGTGAAAAGCCCATTGCGAGCGCGAGCACGAAGACCCCGGAGAGAAGCAACGGCGGTGCTAGGGCGCCGCGCGGCAGACGCCAACGAACGTTCTCGATGCGTATCCAGTCGATGGCGATCCCGAGGCGTTCGGGGTCGGGGTCTTGAACGAGGAAAGATAGCGTCGACGATCCAGTGGGTAGCGCGATCGAACGCTCCACGGTGCGAAAGCGTCCCGAGCGTACGGAGAATGTCCCCGCGATCACGCCGTCCACAAAGAGACGGACCTGGGCGCTACCCGGCAAGAAGCGGGCGAGCCGCAGCTTCAATCGCACTTCGCTTCCGGCGCCTTCGACGGGCAAGGCGATGGCAGCTTGTTCGCGCGTCCAACGGAACGTTACCGGCAGCCGCTCCTCGCTCTCGGTGAATCCGTCGAGGTAGCGGCCTGTGCTCGGGCCCATGTCGAAATCGAGCGGCGGGGCTATGCGGGACGCCATCTGCCGCGCTGCGTAGCCAAAGGCGAGAAGTGCGACGAGGCTCGACGCGGCGACAACGATACGGCGATCCAAGAGACGCAAAAGGTTATTTTCTTCTGCTCGATCCATTTCTTGAGCCTCGCATGGGTTTGCTGCCTAGGCCGAAATTCCGATACTCCTTCCGCTGAATCGGAACACGTATCCTACCGCGATGGAAAATTCAAGCGGCCTTTGGAAAGGTGCAAACTGCTGACCCGCTGGGTGTTCGAGTATTTTGACCAGACGGGGTCTCGAACAGGAGTTCAACTCCCTCGATGCGCAGCGAGAAGCCTGCGCCGCGTATGTCGCGAGCCAGAAAGCGGAGGGCTGGGTGCTGCTGCCAACCGTCTACGAGGACGCGGGGCTCTCGGGAGGAACCCTGGAGCGCCCGGGCCTGCAGCGCTTGCTCGACGACATCGACGCCGGTCTCGTCGAGCAGATCGTGGTCTACAAGGTCGACCGGCTGACCCGTTCCCTCTCCGACTTTGCAAAGCTCGTCGAGCGGCTCGAGGCAGCCTGCGCGGTTTTCGTCTCGGTGACCCAGTCCTTCAACACCGCGACCAGCATGGGACGACTGACGCTGCATATGCTGCTGTCCTTCGCTCAATTCGAGCGGGAGGTCACGGCCGAGCGGATCCGCGATAAGGTCGCTGCCTCCAAGCGCAAGGGACTATGGATGGGCGGCCGCGTACCGCTCGGCTATGAGAAGGACGAGCGCACGCTGCGCATCAACGAGGCTGAGGCCGAAACGGTCCGGACGCTCTATGCGCTGTACGGGAAGCACGGAACGCTCCGGCAGGTGAAGGCCGAGGCGGACCGTCTGAGACTGCGCACCAAGCAACGCTTCGCCGCGGATGGAGCCCGGACAGGCGGGCTGCCGTTCCGCCGCGGACACCTCCACTGCCTGCTGACCAATCCTCTCTACGCCGGCCGCATCCGGCACCAGAGGCGTGTCTACGAGGGCCAGCATCCATCGATCATTGCTCCGGAGCTCTGGGACGCGGTCCAAACGCAGCTGCAGGCAGGGGCTGCCAAACCAAGGAGACGCACGACGAAGGGCCGTGCAGCCCCCTCCCCACTGGCAGGCAAGCTCTTCGACGAGACCGGCGACCGGCTGACGCCGAGCCACACCAAAAAGAAAAACGGGCAACGGCTCCGCTACTACGTCTCCCGGCGCCTCATCCAGCACAGTGGCCAAAAGGACCTGTCCCTTCCATAAACTCGAGCTGTATGAGATTGGCGAACTTCCTGCAACCAGGATGCTTTGGTCGTCTTCATGTAGGACGTTTTAAGAGCCGGCGTCGGCTCTACTCAGGGGTAGAGGTGTAAGCTGGTGCGAAGTCCGGCAGCCGTTCCGAGCGGACCGGCTCAAGCAGCGCGTCGAGTGTAATGATGATGGAGACCACCGACCTTTGAAATGGCACTGACTTTGCCCATCGCCGGTAACTCTACCCGGCGAGGCTCGGGCGCGTCCTTCTCAAGCGACAAATGAGTCCGGCACGAATGATAGTAGTCGACGTATTTGCGTAGGATTCGCTTCAGGTGCCGCTCGTCGAGGACAATCACATGGTCGAGACACTCACGTCGAATGGAGCCGATCATCCTTTCGACGAATGGATTCTGCCACGGGGAGCGCGGTGCGGTAAGGACCTGCTCGATCCCGAGACCGTCGACGCGAGTGTCGAAGTACGCTCCGTAGGTCTGGTCTCGGTCCCGTACCAGGTACCGAGGCGCTGTATCCCATGGAAAAGCATCGACCATTTGCTGTGCCGTCCACTCGGCGGAAGGATGTTCGGTGACATTGAAATGAACGATACGGCGACGGTCGTGGCGAAGGACAATGAAGACGAACAGAACTCTGAAGGTTGCAGTCGGTAAAGTGAAAAAGTCGAGTGACACCAAGTCGTTTGCATGATTATCGAGAAAGCTCCGCCAAGTATGGGACGGTGGCATGCGATGGCGAACCATATACTTGGAGACGGCAGCCTGGGAAATGGAGATGCCCAGCTTCGCCAGCTCGCCATGCACGCGGGGAGCTCCCCAGAGAGGGTTGGCCCTGCTCATATTCCGTATCAGCTCACGTATTTCGGGAGCGACGCCTGGTCGTCCAGGCCTACGCCGTCGGCTCTTCCAAGTCCAATATCGTCTGAACCCACAACGGTGCCAGCGGACGACCGTCTCAGGTTTCACGGTGACGAGGACACCCTCCCAGTCAGTCCAGATTCTGCGCAACAGCACCCAAAACACGCGGTCGACCTTCGAGAGCCGCGGCCGTTTCACGGAACGGCGGAGGACGGCAAGCTGCTGCCGAAGAGCGACATTCTCGAGAGCCAGCTCGCGACGAGCCTTGAAGGCAGAGATGAGAGCGGGAACCAACGACGAAATCATGCCGGCATGGTGCTGGCAGACCGGAGATTAATCAAGTTTGGTGCGCGCGGATGAATAAATAGAAGGCACAGGTCCCCGTCCTACGCACGAGCACGCGTTCAGCTCTCGTCGTTGAGAACCGTCACACGCGTTCTCGATTCCTTCGAGAGGCGCTTCCGATTCTTCACGCAGCAGCGAAACCAGTCTGCCATGCGTTGACCGACGATCTCGTGCCCCCGATTGTTGAGGTGGGTGTCCCCGGCCACAAACAAACGCTCGTTGGTGTCCCTGACATGTGCGCGTAGAATCGGGAGCAGGTCGAGATAGGGGATATCCCGGTCGCGCGCAAATACCTGAAGGTACGCCTGCGGGAAGCCGATATCGTAGTCGGATCCGGTTTCCGCCCGTGCGTGGACCTGCTCCGACATGGGGAGGGTGACGATGGCAAGGTGGGCACGATGTTCCCACAGAAGGGAATCCATGCGCGCCAGCGTCGCGACAACCGCATCCTTGGCTGCAAGCGCCGGTTCGGGATACGGGTATTGGGACCAGAACGTATACATGGTGAAATTCCGATTCACGGCGAACTCGATACACAGGTTCTCAAGCCCGAGCCACGGGGACATCAAGCGAAAAGAGCTGAGCCCCTGGAGCCACCGCTGCGGTCCCGGCGCAAGTGCACAAGGAGCGGACACCGTCGTATCATTGACGAGAGCTTCGGCCGGAACAAGAGCTCGTACCTTTGTGTCTTGGAGCTCGGCGGCGCCGTCGACGATCGACTCCTTGTCGATGCCGAGATAGGTGTCTCGGAAATCGTTTCCCGCGAACACGACGACGATGACGTAACTTGGAGAGAAATCCAACACCTGCTCCCGAAGAAGCAGCTCTTCTTCGGCAAGGCCGTAGCCGCCGACACCGAAGTTCAATACCTCCCAGCGCTCCGGTGAAACGTTCTTGTCGAACGTGCCCACAAAACTCTCTTCGTAGCCATCCGCCCATGAACCAAACGTGAACGAGTCTCCCAGGAAGGCGATCCGACGCCGTCCATCGTTCTTTCGGATGGTCACGTCGCGCCAATGCATGCCGTGACGGTTGGTTCGGATGCGGACCTCTCGCCCGTCGATGCGTGTGACCAAGTCGATGTCTGGTTTGAGTCTGTAGGAGCCGGTCCCGTTGGGATTGGTTGTCAATAGATCCAACCGTTCCCGCCGTTGGGGTCTGTCGCTTCGTTGGCTTTCGATGATCCGAGCTCCAAACTCGAACAGGACGAGTGACACGAACAGGCTTGCTCCGAGCGAGACGGCGATGAACGCCATGCGCCGCGCTCTCGGAATATTGCTGGGTTCAGCCATGGGTAGTTGAAACGAATAGGCAATTCTATCCTTCGTGAGTTCGAGAAACGAATCCAGTTCTACGCTGTGATGACGAGCCGACCGTGAGAGCGGGGTCCCACGCCGTTGGGCACCTCGTCCTGTGCCAAAACTCGGCCCTTTTGAAATAGTGAACCGCTCCGGGTTTTCCGGAGACTGTTTTAGTTGAGTCTCGCCATCTCCAGCGAGCCTTCTTGCGACCGATAGTAGTTCATCTCGTACTCGACCGGGGGGACATTTCCGATCGGCTCCAAGAGTCGTTGCGTGTTGTACCAATGCACCCTGTGCCTTCTATTTATTCATCCGCGCGCACCGAACTTAATTAGTCTCCGGTCTGCCGGCACCATGCATACATGATCGACGTGTTCCGGTTCGACAGTGCCCGCCGATCCTGCCAGGCGCCACGCTCCCGGTCTTGCGATCGCGCGTCACCCCTGTGCTCCGCAAAAAAGAAGACCGGCCGGAAGAAGCCATAGCAGGTCTAAACCGCGCAATCAACGCTGGATAGACTTTTTGCGGAGCACAGGCGTAAGACCCCGTCCTGTGCCAAAACTCGGCCCTTTTGAAATAGACCACAAATCATCAACATAGACGCCCTTGGAATCCGCGCAGAATCCAGGGTATTTCGCGCCGCAGGGCTGACTTCCGACCCATGGGCTAGCGGATGAATAAATAGAAGGCACAGGGAACTCCTCATGTGGTTAGTATGTCGGGTTCAGTTCCTCCGTGCCGGGTTGTGCCTTCTATTTATTCATCCGCGCGCCCCGAACTTGATCGGTCTCCGGTCTGCCGGGACCATGCCTACATGATTTCGTCGTTTGTTCGCGCTCGGCCCTTGGCACGGCCGCAAACACAGACACTAAGCTACTGATTCATGCTCTATTTCAAAAGGGCCGAGTTTTGGCACAGGACGGGGTCTCGGACCTGACCTACGTTGCCACGTGGCGCGGCTTCGTGTATGTCGCCTTCGTCATCGACGTCTTCGCTCGACTCATCGTCGGTTGGCGAGAGACGACATCGTTGACTGCCGGCATCGCTCTCGATGCGTTGGAGCAGGCGCTGCACGAGCGCCGACTAAACCCAGAATATCCATTGGTGCATCACAGCGATCGCGGCGTGCAGTACGTCTCGACCCGTTACACCGAGCGGCTCGCCGAGGCGGGTATTGAGCCGTCAGTCGGCAGCCGAGGTGACTCTTACGATAACGCTTTGGCTGAATCCATCATCGGCCTCTACAAGACCGAGGTGATCCGTCGACGTGGGCCCTGGCGTGGTCCTGAGGACGTCGAGTTCGCCACCCTCGAGTGGGTGCATTGGTACAACACGCAACGACTCTTGGAGCCGATCGGAAATGTCGCCCCGTCGAGTACGAGATGAACTACTATCGGTCGCAGGAAGGCTCGCTAGAGATGGCGAGACTCAACTAAAACAGTCTCCGGAAAACCCGGGGCGGTTCAATCAGTTCTTCGGTGTGAGTTTGAGCAAGCGTCCTGTACTCTCGTCTTCGTCGTCCTCCAGGACCCAGATCGCACCGTCCGGCCCCTCGACGACGGCGCGAATCCGCGCACCCATCTCGTAACGCTCGACGTTGCGGGCATCGACGCCGTCGAGCTCGATACGCACGATCGCGTGGGACGAGAGCCCGGCCGCGAATGCATCGCCGTGCCAGTCGGAGAACAGATCGCCGCCATAAATCATTAGGTCATCCGGCGAAATGGCGGGGTTCCACGAAACCGCCGGTTTCTCGAATTCCGGATGCGTGTCGTGGTCCGGTATCTCACGCCCGTCGTAGTGATCGCCGTCGGAGACGATCGGATAACCGTAATTCGCTGCACGCTTGACCAGGTTCAGCTCGTCGCCACCCCTCGGCCCCATTTCGATTTCCCACAACCGACCTTCAAGATCGATTGCCAGCCCGAGCACATTGCGGTGGCCCAGCGACCAGATTTGCCCATAGACCCGTCCTGTCCGAAAACGCGAACGGAGCGGCAAGGTCGAATCCTAGAGGCGTTCTCAAAACTCGCGGAGACCAGCCGACGCGGCACTGGCTCTGCGATAGGCGACCCCGAGCAGACCTCTCCTCCAGACCATCCGTTCCGTCCAACTGGCGCGTCCGAATTCCTATGCGGCGTCGCGGTGGTAATAGCTGAGCAAGCCGCCCAATCGCTTACGACATCGCACCTTCCCGTGAGGACTGCCGACGCATTCTTCCGCTTCGAGCAACGCGTTCCCGAGCCCTTGATGGTTGCGCTCTCCGTGATAATGATGGATGAACTCAGTGACGGTACGACGCAGCGATGGCTCACTGAAGAAGATCATCCGCTCCAAGCACTCGCTCTTGATCGACAAAACAAATCTTTCGACATAAGCGTTCAGATTCGGCGAACGGTGCGGCAGCCGAATGACGTCCGTTCCGGCGTGCTCGAGCAGATCGCGAAACTCCGTGGTGAACTTCTTGTCGCGGTCCAGGATGAGGAATCGCTTGCCGCGCAGAAAGCCGTCGAATGGGTCGGTGAGATTCCGACCGACCTGCATCATGAACGGGCCATCCGGCCCCGGAGTTATTCCGGCAATGTGCACTTTTCGCGAAGACAGCTCGATGACGACGAGCACATAGTAGGTCACGAGCCTGCGAACTGTGGCGACCTCGACGGTGAAGAAGTCGGTCGCAGCAACGGTTTCCCAATGGGCGGCGAGAAACGTGCGCCATGGCGTTCGCTCACTTCGCTCCGGCGCAGGCTCGATGCCATGTTCTCGCAGAATATTGGCGATGGTGCTCCTGGCTACGGTATGGCCGAGATTCGAGAGGGCGCCGCGAATGCGTGTATACCCCCACCTCGGATTCGACTTCGCCATCCCTACGATGAGCTGGTACTGTCAAGTTGAGGCTGACAGCCGTTCCTGATGCCCAACATGGCGGGCTCACGACGGACTCGAGCCCAGTATCTTGGGGGTCGGTCAGCTAGCTTTTCGTCAACTTGACAGTACCGTTGCGCAGGAGCAACTCCTCATCCACGGACCCTGAGATGTAGCTCAGCATGCTCTTCCAGTCCATCGCGACTCCTTCCGCTGAACTGGAATACGTATCCGACCGCGATGGCGGATTCAAGCGGCTTTTGGAAAGGTGCAAACTGCTGACCCGCTAGACGTTCGAGTATTTTGACCAGACGGGTATCCCTCTTTTCACCTTACAAGGTCTTGACCAGAAAAAAAGTCGCCGGGCCACTCTCCCCGTCGCGAAAACCAAAGCGCTGGTAAAGCTGCCGCGCCGGAGCGTTATCTTCGCGCACCTCCAGAGTCACTTTTCCGCAGCCCAATTCGCGGGCTTTGGCTTCGACCGCTTTGAGCAACAGACGCCCGACGCCCCGTCCGCGGCAGCCGGCGGTAACGGCCAGATCGTGAATGTTGATCAGAGGTTTGGCGGTGAACGTGGAGAAACCAGTCATGCAAACCGTGCCCCCCACCGCGCGGCGGTCCAACCAAGCGAGAAAAACCAGCGTCCCCGGGTGTCTCTTTAGTCCGGGTACGAGTTGCTCCAACACCCTGGCCGCCAGCGGAGTTCCCTGGCCGATCGGTAGCCGCGCATACTCGTCCACCAACTGCCGAACCGCCTCGGCATGCTTGAAGTTGTTCAAGTCAGCTTCGAGGATTTCGAGATTCATCGTTTTTTGAAGTCCTTACCCTTGGGGCGGGACTTATCATGGCAGGATGACCTGACCCCTGTGATCCGCAAAAAAGAAGATCGGCCAGAAGCAGCCGGCCATAGCAAGTCTAAAACGCGCAATCAACGCTGGATAGACTTTTTGCGGAGCACAGGTGCTAACTTTTACCCTGGTGGGACTCTCTCCCACTGAACATGCCAGCCTTCGCTGGACGCACTCGTGTCCAAAAACACAAACGAACTCAAGATCCACGCGTCGGGGACGTTTCGGAATCATAGCTAGGCCTGGAGTTCACGGCTGAGGTTGGCTCGGCCCATGGCTTAGTGCGGGTTTGGGTCGGTCGCAGGATCGGGTTGGATCCTGCGAGAAGACTCAGGAGGCCGGAATGACCGACTCACCGGTAAGCGCGCTCCAGTCCAACATCGTTCCGGACAACAAGCGCATGCCCCTCGTCGCGAGCATCTTCGTCGCGCTCAATGTAATCAGCCACTTCCCAATCCAGCGCCTGCATCAGCATTCGACGGGCACCTTCCCGAGACAGCTGGTCCAACTCCTCGCCCACCACCGTGGCTCTTTCTTTCTGGGGAGGTTCCATCCGCGCCGCAAGCCGTTCGACCCTAGCGAAGGAGCTCATTCAGAAGCGCCGCGAGACGGTACCCGGCGAGCGCCATCTGCCGATCGGCGACCTCTTGGGCTTCGTCCTGATACTGCTTCGGCGGCCGCGCATCTCGAACAAGATACGACGGGTACAAGCGCGTCCTTGCAAGCTTGGCGCCGGCTTTGGACCAGTCGGTGAATCCTTGAACGCTAATCTCGCTCGCGAGCGTTGCGCGTGAATGAAGCGTTGAGATCTCGCCCGCGATCCGGTCGATCCATGCCGGATAGCCTTCGCCGTGACGCTTGCGGCGTGCGCGCATCTGTATCGAGTCCCAAAACGCGTGTAAGTTCCCCGACGACTCCGGGTCGTCGAGCGCGAAATCGTTCCCTCCGCGATCGCCGTGCGGTTCGGCGTTGGTGACCCGCGCGCTCGAGTGGAGGGGTTGATGAACGTCACCGACGAGGTGGAGCAACCACGCGAGTTCGACAGCGTCGGGAATCGCGCCCGCGAGTGCCTCAAGTCGTTCGAGGAGCTCACCGTTCAGCCCCATCTCCGGTAGCGACGTACCGTCTTCTCGCCAGAAATGATTGACGTAGTGCCACGTCGGGTGATCGTATTTCGCTTTGCGCACCGGCCACGCCTCATCGCGCACGACGTCGGGCCAGTATCCGCTACGGACGAAGAGCTCTCGCGGGCCGAGCCCCGATAGCGCAAGGCCGGCGTCTCTCGGCGCGGAGCGAAGAATCTCGACTGCCCGCTCGCGTGTGGGTTCGCTCATGTGCTCCCACGCGATAGCATCCACGACGAGATGTCCCACGCGATCCCACGCCGAGGCCGACGAGGCACAACAAATAGAGAAGAAAACGACCCTCGAAACTCTCATTAAGCGCGTGATAATAGCATGAGCCATGGCCGGTGGGTCCTGGGGCTGCCGTGTCCAAATAACTCAAGAGAACATAGCGACATGGGGTGGATAAGAAGACTATTCGGGGTCGAATGGCTGGTTACGAAAGGCTTCAGGCTTCTCAGATCCACCTCCGATCCGGCGCGCCGGTCTTGAGGTCGTTTGTATTTTTGGACACGACGGGTGTTGTTCGCCGGCCGCGGTGAGCCGGCAATGGTTGCGATTCGTATGGGCCTTTCCATCAAACTCCTCCCTTTTCGGTTATCCGAGCTCCGGAACGTTCTTGGGTGTCACGTCCTGCTCCCACTCTTTGTGAATTCGATCCAGCCGTTCGACGATGTCGGGCCGCTCATGCGCGTGGTTCCTGCGTTCAGGCTGCTCGTCGGCCAGATTCGCTAGGTGAACGGCGTCCAGCACTTTATGGCGGAGCGCGTATCTGTCGTCCACGAGGAGCTTCCAGTTGGCCTCGCGGACCATCCACGACTGCTCCCATTGCCAGTGCATCACGGAGTACGGGCTCGAAGCCGTTTGATCCTCAACCATAGGCAGGACGCTGTGGCCATCCAACTCGACGCCGGCGGGAACCTTCACGCCACAGAGTTCGAGAACCGTTGGATACCAGTCCATGACCGTGACAGCCTGGTCGCGGACAATCCCCCTCGGAAGCTTCCCAGGATAGCTGAGAATACCAGGAACGCGGATGCCTCCTTCGAGGAAGCTGCCCTTCGCGCCAATCCACGGCCCGGTGTTGCCGCCACCACCATGGGCGCCATAGTCGTGGCCGCGTGGGTACCCGCTCAGGTGACCGTCGACGGTGATCCGGAGATCCTCGTCTGAGTGTCCATTGTCACTCATAAAAACGATGATCGTGTCGTTCAGAAGTTCCAGTGCCTCGAGCTGCGTCAGCACGCGGCCTATGTACTCATCGGTCGTCGAAATCATCGCCGCGTACGACCTCCGAGGCTCAGGTAGATGCTCGTATCGTTCGCCGTGGCGAGCTAGAGACTGCTCGGGGTAGTGCGGGATGTTGAGCGCAAAATAGAGAAAAAATGGAACGTCCTGGTTCCTCTCGATGAATGAAAGCGCGCGTTCGGTCATCAGGTCGGGGAAATAGTGGTCACGATGAAACACTTCTTTGGTTCCTTCGTAGAGATCGTGAAACCCGGCGCCGTGCAGCTGATAGTGGATATAGTTGTCGATGAATCCGTCACGGATGCCGAAGAACTCCTCGAAGCCCTGCCTGGTCGGCCCGTGATCTGGATGCGCGCCCAAATGCCACTTTCCGAAAAGCCCCGTACGGTAACCAGCCGCCTGAAGGACCTCGGCGATAGTGACCTCGCTCAGGAACATATTTCGTAGCCCTGGACCGTACGTCCTTCCCTGTGTCCACGAGTTCACATTCGATCGCTGCGGATGCCGGCCCGTCATGAGCATGGCCCGGGCGGGACAACAGACCGTATGTGCGTAGGCTTGGGTGAAACGCACACCGCTGACTGCGATTTTGTCGATAGCCGGCGTGTGCAGGTCCGTCGACCCGAAGCAGTGGGCGTCGAGTGTGCCTTGGTCGTCGGTCAGGATAAAAACAACGTTGGGACGTCTGACGCTCTTGGCGACAGAACTGCGGCCGAAGGCTGTTAGGCCGAAAACAACCGTGCCCGCGGTTTCCAGAAAGTCTCGCCTGTTCCTGTTCATGTCCGCACCCTCAGGAATCGCCTTATTGCGGCGGCTGAAACGTATGATGGGTTACTGCGAGGGAAGGCGCAAACAACACCCGAACGTCATCGGTCGGGCGCAGGTCCGTTTGACACAGTTCATCGGCACGTGTATGTAGTTCAAAAAATCCTTTACGCACGAAGAGTCTGGGGCTGGAAGAAGGACTGCGCTGCCCGATCTTGTTGCCACCGGAGGCTCTGATGGAAGAAGCCATTCTCTTTGACTCGGTGGCCGAGTTAGGCCGAATGTTACGCAGCCGGGAGATCTCTCCGCTCGAGTTGACGGCTGCCTACATCGATCACGCCAAAACACTCGACCCACAACTTCTCGCGGTCGTCACGCTGACCGAGGAATTGGCCGTCCAGCAAGCACGCGCCGCGGAAGCGGAGATTATGAGTGGCCGCTACCGCGGACCGCTGCACGGAATCCCGTGGGGTGTAAAGGATCTGTTTGCCACCAACGGGATACCGACGCAATGGGGATCGCCCGCGTTTGGCGGGCAGACGTTTGACTACGACGCCACGGTGGTGCGGAAGCTATATGACGCCGGGGCTGTGCTCATCGCGAAGCTTGCGACCGGTGAGCTGGCCTATGGCGCCAAATGGTTCCGCGGTACCACCCGGTGTCCCTGGGATACGAGTCGCTCCAGCAGTGGTTCCTCGGCGGGACCCGGTGCGGCCACGGCGGCCGGGCTGGTTGGGTTCTCGATCGGGACCGAGACCGAGGGGTCGATCATTTCGCCTGCGAGCGTCAATGGGGTCGTCGGACTGCGCCCGACCTACGGGCGCGTGAGCCGATACGGCGTAATGGTGGCCGGCTGGACGATGGACAAGCCCGGTCCCATGTGTCGCTACGTCGACGATTGCGCCACCGTGCTCCGGCACGTCATGGGAGCGGATCCTCTCGACCCGACGGCGGTGGATGCTCCGTTCGAAATCCCGCCGCAAGCGGAGATCCGCGGGAAAAAGATCGGAGTCCTGCGCGACGAGTTCGACATGCCCGAGGACCCTGAGTTGAGACAGATACTCAATGCCCCTCTGGAGGTCCTGGAAAGCCTCGGGCTCGTCCTCGAAGAAACGGAGCTCAGGGATCTTCCGTACAGCGAGGTCTCACGGTTGGTCGGCATCGAAGAGGCCAGCTACTTCGAGCCCTTGATCAAGTCGCCGAGAGTCAACGAATTGCTCAGGAAGGATCACATCAACAGGTGGGCCGCTGCCCGCATGGTTCCTGCAATCGACTATGTAAAGGCGCAGAGGATTCGGGTCGAGATGATGCAGTATGCAAGCGAGTTGTTCGACCGTTATTCAGCGCTCGTGACGCCGGCCTGGATGGGGACGGCCTGGGACGCCGATGCATCGGAAACGTCCGGGGTCATCTACCGTACCCGGCGCACCGACCCCGAGGACCCCGACAGCGCTCTGCATCCGAGGATCAGTCTGTTCTCGAACCTGGTCGGCGTTCCTGCGGTTTCCGTCCCCTGCGGATTTACGAAGGGGGGGCTACCGATGGCCATCCAGTTTGTCGGTGCTGCGTTCGACGAAAGCGGGATTCTTCAACTGGCGCGTGCCTATGAACAGGCCACTACGTGGCACGAACAACATCCAGCTTTGGGTTGATCCTTCGGAGGACTTCACATGGAATTGATCAGTCGCAGAGAGTTATTTATCGGCGCTGCCGGGACGACGCTGTTGTACACGGCGTGCGCCGAGGTTGAAGAAAAGGGAGAGGTTTCCGACGAGACCGTCAAGGCCTTCCTGGCATTCACCGATCAAGTCGTGGAAGGTGAAGAGCGGATCGCCGAGATCAAGAAAGCTCTCGAACGCTTTCTCGAGTCCATCCGGACGATCAGGGCGCACCGTGTACCACAGGCGGTGGAGCCCGCGACAATTTTTCGGGCCGAGCGCTAATGGCGCGCTGAACCGGCGCGCTCGCTCATTGGCGCGTCACGCGCCATAACGTGGCAGCGCCGTTTGCCCCGGCGATCCCGAACGCAGGCCCCCGTCCTGTGCCAAAACTCGGCCCATTTGAAATAGACCACAAATCAGCAGCTTAGACGCCCTTGGAATCCGCGCAGAATCGAGGGTATTTCGCGCCGCAGGGCTGGCTTCCGACCCCTGGGCTGCGGGTGGCGAGCGACAGGCCCACCGGGGGTGCGCACGGCTGGCTCAAATCGGCTGCGGGGCGAGCTACGGGCAGTGAACTTCGCGCCCGGAAGTCCCTCATTAGACTGGACTTTATCGAGCACAAGAGCGAACGTTCGGTGATGCCGCAGGATACAGGGGGTTGGCCGGAACGTCGTTCTGGACGGTTCGGACTTCGCCAGCTTACGGCGGGTCTGGGAGCAAACCTTTGGGGCTGCTCCGCCACGCTCGCTCTCGCGCGTTTTCATGCGCCGCGTTCTTGCGTACGAACGCCAGTGCCGGACCCATGGCTGGCATTCGGCCACAACCCGGCGCGCTCTGGCTGCCATGGCGAACGGGACACCAGGCAACGGCGCCGCCGCTCCCGCAGGGTCCGTTTCTCCCGGCACCCATCTCGTCCGCGAGTGGAATGGCCGGACCTACCAGGTCGAGGTACTCGACAACGCCTATCGGTTCGATGGCAAAACCTATCCGTCCCTCACTACCATCGCAAAGCGAATCACCGGCACCCACTGGTCAGGACCACGCTTTTTCGGTCTGACGCCCAAGCGCAAGGCCTAACATGAAGAAGATCCGCTGTGCCATCTATACGCGAAAGAGTGCGGAAGAGGGTCTCGACCAGGAGTTCAACTCCCTCGATGCGCAGCGAGAAGCCTGCGCCGCGTATGTCGCGAGCCAGAAAGCGGAGGGCTGGGTGCTGCTGCCAACCGTCTACGAAGACGGAGGAATCTCGGGAGGAACCCTGGAGCGCCCGGGCCTGCAGCGCTTGCTCGCCGACATCGATGCCGGTCTCGTCGAGCAGATCGTGGTCTACAAGGTCGACCGGCTGACCCGTTCCCTCTCCGACTTTGCGAAGCTCGTCGAACGGCTCGAGGCGGCCGGCGCGGTTTTCGTCTCGGTGACCCAGTCCTTCAACACCGCGACCAGCATGGGACGACTGACGCTGCATATGCTGCTGTCCTTCGCACAATTCGAACGCGAGGTCACGGCCGAGCGGATCCGCGATAAGGTCGCTGCCTCCAAGCGCAAGGGACTATGGATGGGCGGCCGCGTACCGCTCGGCTATGAGAAGGACGAGCGCACGCTGCGCATCAACGAGGCTGAGGCCGAAACGGTCCGGACGCTCTATGCGCTGTACCGGAAGCACGGAACGCTCCGGCAGGTGAAGGTCGAGGCGGACCGTCTGAGACTGCGCACCAAGCAACGCTTCGCCGCGGATGGAACCCGGACAGGCGGGCTGCCGTTCCGTCGCGGACACCTCCACTGCCTGCTGACCAATCCTCTCTACGCCGGCCGCATCCGGCACCAGAGGCGTGTCTACGAGGGCCAGCATCCATCGATCATTGCTCCGGAGCTCTGGGACGCGGTCCAAACGCAGCTGCAGGCAGGGGCTGCCAAACCAAGGAGACGCACGACGAAGGGCCGTGCAGCCCGTTCCCCACTGGCAGGCAAGCTCTTCGATGAGACCGGGGACCGGCTGACGCCGAGCCACACCAAAAAGAAAAACGGGCAACGGCTCCGCTACTACGTCTCCCGGCGCCTCATCCAGCACAGTGGCCAAAAGGACCTCTCCGGCTGGCGACTGCCCGCCCCGATGCTGGAACAGACCGTCGTGCATCTCATCCGACAGCATGTGGAGACCACGACCTTCTCGGCCTCGTTGATCCACACTCCGACGATGCAAGAGCTCGCCTCGGTGCGTCGCTTTTTAGACGGGCTGTGTTCCGTTAGTAATGATGATAGTGCCGCGGTAGCCCCCCTGCTCCGTCTCATCCGGCGGGTCGATATCAGCCCCGGCTCTGTGTCCATCCTGCTCGACCGCAATGCGTTCGCTGCTTGCCTCTCTATGGGACCCGAGCGCATTCGCGAGGATGCACTCCGCATCCTCGCACCGTTCCGCTTGCGTCGACGCGGCGTCGAGACCAAGCTCGTTCTGGGCAACCCCACGAAATCCGTCGATCGCACACTCCTGCGCAATATCAGAAACGCCCTCTCCTGGCTCGACCGAATCAAAGCAGGCAAAACCTATGAGGAGATTGCAACCGAAGACGCCATCCCAACGGACCGCGTGCGCAAGGCAATCCGCTATGCCTTCCTGGCACCCGACATCGTCCGCGCCATTGTCGAAGGTCGCCAGCCCGTTGGGCTGACCTCGAGCTACCTCTTGCATCATCCGCTTCCCGACGATTGGGAGAAACAGCGAGTGCTCGTCGCAACGCTGTGAGCCTGCAAGCGCCCACTTCGTGAATGGCCTCGGTTAGCAGCAAGCTGCTCTCCGACACGGGCCTCCACCAATCAGCCTCAAACTGGCCCAAATTCCCTGTCATGGTTTCCAGACTCGGATAGCTCCTTGTACTCGACCGTCTGCGGAGTCATCTTCGTTTCCTCCGTAAAACTCCGCTGGATGAATTCGAGGTTTGGCCAATTCGAATTCCGCTATTCGCCTTCTCCTCAGGCGCGATCTAGGCGTTGAGCGTCTTCTCATTGTCTGCACGATTAAGCGCAAAAACGGCACGATAAGCCCCAAAAATCGCCCCAAATTGCACGCTAAGGACCTATTTTGCTCTGTTTCTGATCGTTTCCAGCCAAGAATCGGAAGCTCCATTCGAGCCTCCCGACTGCGATAGTGGGAAAGATGTTCCCGTCGACGAACATTCGCTGACGAGACGTAAAGCCTTTTGCGACAATGAGTAACGGTCGGAGCCGCCTCCGGAGGGTTTACGACACGGCCCTCTTTCAAGCGTCCAGGAGGTTGAGATTGCCGTACAAGAAATTTGATTGAAGCAAATTCGATTCCGGCTCGGAACGAGCACCCGTCGATGAGATGTGCGGGGACCAGCACGTGGTGGCTTCCTTTAAGTCACTGTACAAAAACAGGATAGAACGCTGTGGGCATCAGGGCTTCTCTGAGTTTTCGCTACATTGCCCCAACCACGCGCACGGCCAAAAGTTCGATCATGACTCCCAAAATTGCCAAAATGCCTTTTGCCGAGACCGGATGGCTCGAGACTGCACCATCCGCCACCCAGTCTGGCCAATTGTGGCACTGCAGAGACGGGTGAGATTTTCCGCGCGGTTGGCGGGGTTTTGCAGGATCAGGTGTCACCAGAGACGCGCTAGAAGGGCTGAACGGGCCTCATTTTCTGCATTCGTCTCTAATCCCGATTTTCGAGTGCCACGTTTGCGCCAAATAGGAGAATGGGCGCTGACCGGGGCCGTGCGGCAGCGGAAAAGAGGCCACCCGAGAGGCCCAGAATCGAGGCCGGGGATACCGCAGCGTAGCTCGCCTAGCACGTTCTGGTCCAGGTGCGGCCCTGGCCTACTGGATTTCCATCTTGCCCCAGGCCCGGATCCAGGGTGTACCTTCTATTTATTCATCCGGGCGCCCCAAACTTGATTAGTCTCCGGTCTGCCGGCACCATGCCTGCTTGATTTCGTCGTTTGTTCGCGCTCTCATCTCCGCCTTCAAGGCTCGTCGCGAGCTGGCTCTCGACAATGTCGCTCTTCGGCAGCAGCTCGCCGTCCTCCGCCGTTCGGTGAAACGGCCGCGGCTCTCGAACGTCGACCGCGGGTTTTGGGTAACTGTAGAGCCTAAGGGCCCTTGGCCCAGTCGCTAAGCTGCTGATTTATGGGCTATTTCAAAAGGGCTGAGTTTTGGCACAGGACGGGGACTTCCTCGGCAATCCGGAAGCGTTCGAGAAGCGCAACCGTATGGACGGCCCGATCCGATATCCCGACGGAAGCGTGGAAGTCATCCAATTCTACGGCCGTATCGCGCTCGACAACGCGGAAATCCGATTGCCGTACCACGCGCGGCGTTCACCTCTACGCCTGCGCATTCGCTGTCACCGCTTTGGTCTCAGTGGTAGCGTGGAACTCACGGTAAACGGAGTTCTGCTCGAAGAATTCGTGTTCGGAGAGACTTCATACCCCTGGGCGGGGATTCAAGCCATCGTACCGCAGAGCGTCGCTGAACAGGGCCCACTGGTCATCGGGTTGCGCACGCACGCCGGCAGGGAGCCACCGAGTCACCTTCCGGAGACTATTGGTGTCGGCTTGGATTGGATCGAAGTCGAACCGTTGTCTCAGGGCGTGCGCCTGGTTCCGATGAGCGCGCCACTCATCGCCGCAGCCTTGCTCCCTTTATTGTGTTTCTTGTTTCTGAGCGCAACCAGAGCCTCGTTTCGTATGGCGGTGGTCGGGGCGATGGTCGCAGCCGGGCTGAGCGCGGCGTTGACGCACCTCGCGCCGGCCATGTCGGGGATGGCGCTTGCTCGCTTGTGGGTCGTCTTTCCGATGGGCTACGGCTTGTGGCTGTTATTGCTGCGCCGGAGCTCATTAGCCGAGTCCGAGGCGGCGTTTGTCTCGAGGGCGTTCATACTCGTAATTTTCGCGCAGAGCATCTTGATCTTCTTCCCGAACCACGCGCCACCAGATATCGCCAATCATCTTCCGCAGGTGGAGTGGCTCAGAAGCCTAGACTTGACATTCGACGAGCTGCATCGGTATTCGAGCTCGAGCGATCCTTTTGACGACGGCCATGTCCGCCCTCACTTCGGAGTCAACTACGGCGCTCCCTACCCTCCTCTTTTCTACATCATGACGTTTGCGACCACGTTTGTGCATGGCGACATCAGATTCCTCATCGAGTTCCTTTCGGTGGCGCTCTCCGCCGCGCTGATGGTTCTGGTCTTTCTCATCGCGCGCACGATTTGGGACGACGTTCGAGTGGCGTGTTTTAGTGTTTTGCTCCTCGTCTTCGAGATATCCATCTGGCATCATGCGCATCGGGTGCACGCGCCCGGTACCCTCGGTGCTTTCGTGGTCCTGTTTTGGCTCTACTTTCTCATCGCGCACCGCGACTTCATCCATTCGAGGCAAGGCCTCGCCATCTTCGCCGTTTTCTCTATGCTAGCGGCGCTGACTTATCCCACCTCACTTGTGCAGATTTCTATTTTTTCTACATTTATGGCGTTGTTCCTGTGGCGGGGGAGTCACGACGAGCGCGAGCTTTGTCGCCGGTTCGTCGCTGGCCTCTCTCTCGGTTTCGCCGGTGCGTTCGTTTTCTACTACGCTCCCTACGCGATCCAAGCCGTCCAGAAATCGAGTATATTGCTCGACCGACAGGCCTACGATCCGCCGGCGACGTTCCTGTTTTTGCGAAATCAAATGCGCGACACGGTGCGCATCCTGCGAAACGGCTATCCTCTCTACGTTACCTTGTCCGTTGTTGGTTTCGGGCTCGTAGCGCGAAGCGTTGTTTCATTGTCATATCACCGCAAGATCCTCTCGGCGGGCGGCCTGACTTACGTCGCGATGTTGGTGTTCAAGGATCCGGCGCTGTTTCCCATGATCTTCTTACACGCGAAAGAAGATCTGTTCTACGCACCGATTGCCTGCCTGCTAGGTGGTTTGGTCTTGGCAACATTGTGGCGGCGCGGCCTCTGGGCTCGTGTCGCTGTCGTGGCGATTCTCATCCTTGCGGCAACGCTCCAGCTTCGCGACCAGGCGCTCAATCACAACACGTTGCACGACCAGCGTGTCGCGCACGTTGCGCCGCGAGAGCTGCTCGGCAACTACCTGGAGACTGTGGCGAGCGTCCGATGCACATCGGAGTGCATTGAGCTCGACGAGGCCACTCGCAAACAGCTCGAAAGCCCCGGCTACGTGTACAACTGATGAGCGCGACGGACGTGCGGACGCCTAGGGCAATGCGAGTCAAGCGAAGTGACGGCGCTGCTCTCTTCGCTCTGGGGATTCCCTTTGTTTTGCTGGCCCGACATTTCTGGTGGGTCTGTGACGACGCGTTTATCTCGTTTCGCTACGCAAGCAACTGGGCGGCTGGCCACGGTCTTCGCTACAACCTCGGCGAACATTCCCCGGTCGAGGGTTTCAGCAATTTCCTCTGGATTGTACCCACGGCACTCATCGAGCTCCTCGGAGCAGACCCAACGTTATGGATGCCAGCCATATCGATTCTATGCGGAGTCGCACTTTTGGCTCTCGTCTATCGTTTTTTGGTATTGCGTCTCCAGGTCGAACGAAGCGTTTCCTTCCTCGCAACCCTCACCTTGGCTTTGTTTCCTCCTTTCGCCGTCTGGGCGACGAGTGGTCTCGAAACGATGGCGTTCGCGCTCACCGTCTTCCTCCTCTTCGACCTGTGGATCGCGAACGAGAACGTCCGGCCCGTGGCGTCCGTCGTCGCCGGGCTTGCGCTCTGCCTATTGAGAACCGAGGGCATCGCTTGGGTGCTCGTTCTGGCCGGACTTGCGTTGGTTTTTCGCGCAGGCCGCCGTCGTGCGATAGCTCAACAACTGGCGATCGTTTTGGTCATTTTTTCCGCTTATTTCGTGTTGCGCTACGAATACTATGGGCTACCGTTTCCGCATCCCGTTTACACCAAGGTCAAATTCAGCCCGGCGGTCGCGCTGCGAGGTTTTCGCTACGTGGCAACCTTTTTTCTGACGTTTCTTACCCCGTTTCTCGTTCTCCCTGCGATCTACGTGACGATTAGATCGAGGGGCACCCGGCTTTTGCCGGGGGTCCTCATGGCGTTGGCGTTTCCCGCGTACGCGATCGTGGTCGGAGGCGACTATCTCGCGATGGGACGCTTTCTCGTTCCCGGACTTGCGTTCGGTACCATCCTCTTAGGGCTCCTGCTCGAGTGGCTTGCGGGGCATTCGATGGCGACCAGCCGCTCGCTCGCGTTCGTTGCGGGCGCCGTCGCTTTAACGCTGGTCACCGGCGCTCTTCCGGGATGGGATGTACATCTCGTTCCGGAGTCGATCCGGTATAAGTTCTGGTTTCGCTATCACACATCGGCTTCCCCCCCGGAGCGAAGCGTCGCTCTGGTCGGCCAATAATATAAGCATGCTGCGCAGGCGCGATGAAGCGTTGGCCTTGAAGCGTATCTCGCTACCTGGCGATAGTCTCGTGTTCGGTGGCATTGGTTCGATGGGCTACTACAGCGATCTCTTCATCTACGATCAGTATGGCCTGGTAACGCGAGAGGTTGCTCTCCGGCCGCAGAACGACGACGAGCCCTTGAGCACTCCCGGACACGATCTCAGAGTCGAGAGTAATTTTTTCATAAAGCAGCGTCCAACCTACATCTCGTTGGCGAGCTTCGTGGGGGGAGACATCGGCGGCAAAGTCCTTGCCCAGGCTGAGTTGTGGCGAACACTCTTGCAGCCGAGCTTGTGGCGCAGCTACGTTCCGGATGTCGTCGAAATCGACGCCCGGCCTGACCCCGATGCGCACCGCGTGGTGATGGTGCTGCGTTTGATTGAAGAAGCGCCCGGCGATCCGACCGCAAGAGCCACCGCGATGTGGGAGGTTTTTTTCGCGCGAGCCCGCCTCCTTTCTGTCCCTCTCTGGAGGAGAGCTATCCCCGATGACGTGCTCCCCGAAAACAGTGACAACTACAAAGCAGGAGTGAGCTGAGATAATGGCCGAGAAGAGGAGCAAGTTCAATAACCCGTCCTGTGCCAAAACTCGGCCCTTTTGAAATAGACCATAAATCAGCAGCTTAGTGTCTGTACTACCTGCGAGAGGAGATTCGGTCATCTCGATCTATAGGAATTCCAGAAATCATTTTCTGGTGCGCACAGCACGGGCGGAGCCGCCGCCGAAAGATTTACGACAACGGCGTCTTTCAGGCGTCAAGGAGGTTGGGTTGCACCCGTTCGTAGGCGTTGATGCGTCGGTCGTTCCCTGTCGATCAGCCTCTTGATCGGACCATTAGTTTCGCTGTAGGTTAGCTTTTTAGGAATGTTTTCACCAGACCACGTTTTTAATTGATAAAATTGACGAAATAGCCGCTCTTGCCTTCTCCCCACGCACGATCCAGGCCCTGTTTTTAAGGGTTTCCAGCCGAGACCGGATAGCTCCAAACTGTCCCATCCGCCACCCCGTCCTGTGCCAAAACTCGGCCCTTTAGAAATAGACCACAAATCATCAGCATAGACGCCCTTGGAATCCGCGCAGAATCCAGGGTATTTCGCGCCGCAGGGCTGACTTCCGACCCATGGGCTAGCGGATGAATAAATAGAAGGCACAAGGGGACGGTGGCGTGCGATGGCGAACCATATACTTGGAGACGGCTGCCTGGGAAATGGAGATGCCCAGCTTTGCCAGCTCGCCATGCACGCGGGGAGCTCCCCACAGAGGGTTGGCCCTGCTCATGTTCCGAATCAGCTCACGTATTTCGGGAGCGACGCCTGGTCGTCCAGGCCTACGCCGTCGACTCTTCCACGCCCAATATCGTCTGAACCCACAACGGTGCCAGCGGACGACCGTCTCAGGTTTCACGATGACGAGGACGCTCTCCCAGTCAGTCCAGATTCTGCGCAACAGCACCCAAAACCCACGGTCGACCTTCGAGAGCCGCGGCCGTTTCACGGAACGGCGGAGGACGGCGAGCTGCTGCCGAAGAGCGACATTCTCAAGAGCCAGCTTGCGACGAGCCTTGAAGGCAGAGATGAGAGCGGGAACCAACGACGAAATCATGCCGGCATGGTGCTGGCAGACCGAAGATTAATCAAGTTTGGTGCGCGCGGATGAATAAATAGAAGGCACAGGTGTGACGCTGATCGTTCTACTCCCTTTCACTATCGCAGGGACCCTCCCCGCCATGGTCGTGCAGATCGTTCGTCAACTCGTTCCTGGAAATCTATCGAGCGGGTACCCCAACCCTTGGTGGATCTATGGCCACCTGGCGAACTTGGCAACGGTGGTAACGGATTCGATCGCTGGCCCCGTTTCCCGTCTTTTGCTCAGCGACGTCTCTTTCGCGGCAGGCTCTGTCGGAACCGCGATCTTTGCTTTAGTCTTGGCATGGATTTGCTGGCAGCAGTATCGGTTTCCCGGAACCCTCCCGGCACTGCTCTCCAGCGCTACCGTTTTTCTTGCCTATGCCACATTCTCGGTTGGCGTTTTCGAAAATCATCCGCACGTTACGTTCCCGCTTCTTTTCGGCATCGGTCTGGGATCGCGAGGATTGAAGATCCTCTGTACCGGGGCCATGACGAGCTACACCTTGAATCTTCTCCTGCATTCCGGTCTGGGACGCTTGTACGGTACTCGCTACATGCTCTTGGAGCGCCTTGCCTCGGGCCTATCAGAGCTGCGTATGGCGGCCAGTTTCGATCTTACCCTCCTCCTGGCGGTGGTCAACACGGTCGTGATGGTCGTGCTTTTTGCCATCTTGCCGCGAGAGCTAGAGACTCTGCAGCAATCGGCAAAAAGGCGGTCGGAATGAGGCAGGGACTTTCGACGTGTTGGCTCCCATCTTTGCTCGTGCTGGCGGGACTCCAGGCTTGTCTATTCCCCCAATCAGGCAGCGCTTGGTCGACTTCTTCCTCGAGCACGACCTCGATCGCCTCCAGTACCCGCTTACGTAGCCGAAGTTGGACGAACTCCCGGTACTCGCTTACAGACTCCTTCGATATGGTGGTAGGCTTCTTCATGGCGTAATCCTCCTCCTCGCCTTTACAGGCGTGGTTTGGTTTTGCTTAACCGGAGGTTACGCCATTCTTATTTCCACAAGAATCGGGACAGATCCTCAGGCCGTGGAAAACTTGACAGTACTCCAAGAACTCTTTCAGCGCCGGACTAGTCTCGCGGTTTATACTTTGCTACTTTTCCCATCGTGGTGGCTCCTTTCTTTGTTTGCCATCTGTCGGATTCTATTTGAACCTGGCTTTAGGAGCCCCTATGGCTAACCTTCAACTACCACTGGGGCATCTCCAGTGGAGGGAGCGGCTATTGAACCTCCGGTCGCGTGTTGCGGCTCCGGAAATGCGGGAAGCGCTGCTCGCATTTTGTTTCTTCCTCGCCATCGCGTTCATCTTTACCGCCCCTCTATCGCTGAGCCCGGCCAGCCAAGCTGCGAACGAAGGCGATCCGCTTCACATCTCGTGGATCCTGGCTTGGGTCGCGCATCAGCTCACGACGAACCCGTTTCGACTGTTCGACTCGAACGCCTTCTACCCCTATCCAACCTCACTGGCTTTTTCCGAGCACCTGACGGTCGAGGCCTTGATGGTCGGGCCGATTTATCTTGTGAGCGGAAACGCCCTGTTGGCACAAAACATCGCCGTGCTCCTTGCGCTCGCACTTTCGGGTTGGGCCATGTTCTTGTTGCTTCGCGAGATGATAGGCCACCGCGACGCGGCACTTATTGGTGGAATGCTGTACGCGTTTCACAGCTACACGCTGCATGAGGTTCCGCGAGTCCAGGTGTTGAGCATCCAATGGTGGCCGCTGGCCATCCTCTTCCTCTATCGCACTTTCCGCTCCGGTCTCTGGAAGGACGCCGCCTTGTTCGGATTGTTTTTTCTCCTACAAGGTCTGTCTTCCACCTACTCTTTGATCTACTTCTCGATGATGCTGTTGTTGTGGATCCCAGGTGTTTTTCTGTGGGCGAAACGATCGCATGCGGTTCGCGAGGTCGGTAAGGTGGGCGGCGCGTTGGTTGCCGCGGGGAGTGTGCTCGTCCTCTTCGCGCTGCCGTACCTGAAGATGTTCCCGGCTTTAGGTTATCAGAGGTCGCTGGCGAAAGGGTTGGATCTGCTCGACTACGTCACCCCCCCCGAAGGAACGCCATTCTCCTTTTGGATCGATAAGCCGAGTGCGACGCACCACTTCATCGGTTTCGGGGCGCTTTTTCTGATGCTGCTCGGATTGATTGCTGGAGTGTCCCGCGCGAAGGAAAGCCCCGGGGGACGGTCGTTTCTCTGGCTTTCCTTGCTGACGGGTCTCGTCGGCGTCATCGTTTCGCTGGGTCCAGTTGTCTACGTCGGCGGGCGCGCCTTGGGGACGGGAGTGTACGCCGTTCTCTACGACTACGTGCCTCTTTTCCGCGGCCTGCGCTCACCGGAGCGCATCGCAATTCTCGTGAACTTCGCGGTGGCCGCCATCGGTGCCTATGGAGCGGCCGCATTGCTCCGCTCGGCCAGTCGGGTCGGCGCCAGGACGGCTTCCTTGTCGCTGATCGCATTCTTGATCGTACTACCCTTCGAGCACTTCTCGGGCGGCATCAGAGGTGTGGGCGTGCCGACCGGTGCCGACGTGCCCGAGGTCTACCGTTGGTTGGCGGAGGAGGCACCGGAAGATCTGGACGGTCCGGTCGTCGAGCTTCCCATCTATCCCCTTCGCAAGCATCGTTTCTATGCGGCCTACATGTTCTACTCGACCTACCATTGGAGACCCATCGTCTTCGGGCGAACGTCCTTCTACCCTCCGGCGATGGAGTACTTGGCGTGGCAGCTCCGCGATTTTCCGGATCGCGACTCCCTCGGATTGCTTCGCTGGTTGGGAGTCAGGACCATCGTGGTCCACCCCCGGCTTTGGCCCGAGCCGGAACGAGGTCGGAAGCTTGCCGCTCTCAAGACGATGAGAGACGAGATGCGGCTCGCGGGAGTGTTCCCGCAACTCGAAGGCCCTGACTACGAGCGATTCGGCTTCGGCGGTGAGCACGTTTACACTCTGGACGGTGACCCTACCGTACCCGAAGACCTCTGCATTCCCGGAGATGAAATCACACCGCAAGACTGGACGCTTCGAGGATCGAGCGCGGCCCCGCTCGAATGGGCCATCGATCGCGATCCCCGCACGAAATGGGAGACGAACCGCCAAATACCCGGCGATAACTTTACGTTGAATCTCGGTCGGACCGAGCCCGTCGCGGCGGTACGAATCACCCTCGGGTTTCCCTACGAGAGGTTTCCCCGTCACCTCGTTGCTAGAGCCCGGACGGGAGGCGGTACGTGGCGCCCTTTTCCTTACCGAAACGATTTGGCCACGAAATTAGAACTGCTACGAGCTCTGGTCGAGAATCCTTCCGAGGCGGCTTTCGTGCTTCGCTTTGAGCCCGAGCAGGCGGGGCAGCTGCGATTCAGGGTGGGTGGCCAGCGTTACGACTACGCGCTTCCAGGTTGGAGCCTACCGGAACTATACGTGTATCGTTCGTGCGAGTAATGACAGAATGCGCTGACGGCAGCCTTGAGCGTAGACTTGACCTTCGCCGTGAGATGAGCTACTAGCGGCGGGCGTAAATTGCACACTCGGCGATCGTGAGGTCAAAATACTCATGCGGCTTCCCGATGGTAGAAACGTAGCAGCCCGCTGCCTTGGTGCACAACTCGCGATCTCGGTCCACAATTGTCCTGTACTCACGGATTCGAGGTTCCCCATGAGCATTTTCAAACGCACTCAGCGGAAGTATGTGAAGAAGGCCTATCGCGTGAGGAATTGGCGTGAATATGAGGCGGGTCTACGCAACCGTGGGAGCCTGACCGTCTGGATCTCGCTCACCGCCGGCAAGCTTGTGAACTGGGACGCGCCCCGGCCGAGGAGGAGGAAGCCGGGCCGTCAACGCAAGTACTCGAACCACGCCATCGAGACGGCTGTCACCCTGGGCATGGTGTTTCATCTGTCATCTAGGCAGAGCGAGGGATTGCTGCGGTCGTTGTTCGCTCTGATGAAGCTAGACAATGATGTGCCCGATCACACCACGATTTCGAGGCGCAAGGCGAAGCTGGGTAAGGTCCCCTTCTACCAAGACAAGCAGAAGACGCCGTTGCACATCTTGATCGACAGCAGCGGTCTCGCTGTCCACGCCGGCCAGCTGCGCAGAGCACCAAAGAGCAGGGACTATCGCAAGCTCCATCTGTGTGTCGACGAGCAGACTGGCGAAGTCGTCGCCGGCGAGCTGACGAGCAAAAGAGCCCGCGATTCATCGCGGGTTGCATCGCTTGTCGGACAGATCGACAGTCCCATCTCATCGGCCAGAGCTGACACCGCATACGACGCCAGCGGCGTCTATGAGGCGATCGCGAATCACAGCGCTCATCGCTCGCCGAGGGTGCTGATACCGCCGCGCAAGGGCGCCCAGCTCGCATCGGGGCCGGCGAGCAGCCGACAGCGCAATCGCAACATTGCAGCACAAGCTCGGCTCGGCAAACGAAAGTGGCACACAGAATCGGGCTACAGCAAACGGAGCAAAGTCGAGACAACGTTCCATCGCTACAAGGCTATCGTGGGCTCAGCGATGCGAGCGAGAGGGTTGGCGGCACAGAGAGTCGAGGCAAGGATCGGGTGCAAGATTCTGAACACCATGACGGCGCTCGGGATGCCTGATAGCGAGATGATCGGATGATGGGAGTCGGGGCCAAGCGAGCTATCGGCCTCTATCGGAGTTGTGCACCAAGGCACCGGGACGCTACCAAGCCCGGGTCACGGCCAGCGGGCTTTCGGAAGTTGCCGAGCTCGAGATCATCATAGATCCGCGTCTCAAAGGCGTCACCCATGCGGATTTGGAGGAGCAGTTCCAGCTCGCGAGCAAGATTCGGGACAAGACGAGCGCGGCCAACGACGCCGTGATCGAGATCCGGAGCGTCCGCGATCAGCTGGAAGAGAGACTCGAGGCCTCGGCGAATCCCCCGCTCCAAACCGCGGGCCGCGATCTCATCGACAAGCTCTCGGAGATCGAGCACGAGCTCTATCAGGTAAAAAACCAGCCCCGTCAGGACCCACTAAACTTCCCCATCCGACTCAACCGTCTCGCGTCCTTGAGGCGGAGCGTCGAAAACGGCGACGCCAAACCGACCGACGGCGCTTACAAAGTGTTCGAGGAGCTCTCCGCCGAGCTCGACGAGCACCTTTCGCAGCTCGAGTCCCTGATGAACAACGATCTTCCGGCGTTGAACCAGAGACTTCAAACGGATGACGCGGACGGCGTGGACCGGGACGGATCGAGGTAGCGCCTGGAGCTCTCTTTCGACATCGTCACACTCGGGGTTGAGGCACTATTCCTGGCTCAGTTGAGTGAGAAGGGGTTTGCCGATCTTGGCCACAATGCTCACCTGCCTGCCCACGAGCTCAGCCAGGTCGTAGCGCATCGAGGTGCCGAGAACCATGGCGACTTCTGCAGCATTCAGTTTGTAGTCATTCTGAAGCCAACCTGCCAATTCGGAGGTAGCGCGCTGCACGGCCTGGTTAAGTGACCCTCCGATGCCGATGGCCATCAAAAAGTCATCATTTTCAGCCCGTGGCGTGCCGATAGATTTTCCCGCTAGCACGTCCACTGTGAACTCGACTTCCAAAGAGGTCTCCAGCGCAGAGCCGGTCAATTCTCCGTCTCCCTGGATAGCATGGCCATCACCCAAAAAGAACAGCGCGCCGGGCTGAAACACGGGCAAATAGACGGTCGCGCCCTCCCCGATCTGGTTGTAGTCCATATTCCCGCCGTGAGGACCGGAGTCACCAGTAGTGATCGCTTGACCGCGGGTTGGTGCCACGCCCACACATCCAAGCATCGGTTGCAGGGGCACCACAAAATTTTTCAGTCGCGGCGTGGGCTTGGCCAGAACCGCCACTCCACGTTCCGGATCCAGTCGCCAGTTACTGTCGAAATCAGTCACGGGATCGACCCTTTGCAGGTAACCGGGAGTCAGGGCGTTGCTGATAATGCGCCCCCCACTGCGGGCCGAATCGCGGTTCAGGCGCACCCGATTGAAGCGCACCATCAGCGTATCGCCTGGCAGTGCGCCCTCTATATAGAAAGGCCCGGTTTGGGGATTACCCCCTAAGGAGCGCGGGACGGAACGTTCATCCCGTCCGCCTGAATCCACCGTCTGGGTGCGGACGGTGTCGCCGGGGAAGATCCGCAGCACGGGGGGGATCGCACCGGAAAAGACTCGATGGAACTCCTTCGGTACGAAGTGGTGCAGGCGGGGGGCGTCCGAGGGACGGGTTGCAGCCCGCCGGGCTGTCCACTCGTATTGCTGTCCAGAAATGCTCACCGTGCCGGACATCGTACCGTTGTGAATCGTTCCCACGTAGGCAACGGCGTCAGTGTCGTCCGGCGACCGCAATTCAAACTCGATTTTCTCTCCGACGACTTTTCCTTCTAGGCTTAGCTTCCTACCCGAACCATTGATAGCGAAACCGGTGGCTCGTTCGCCAGTGACCTGAAGGGTAAAGCGTTCAACCCTCCATGTCTCGCCAAACAGCACTGTGGATACTTCCCACAGACCGGAGATATCGGTTGTTTGCGCTCCCAGGCCAGCAGGCTGAGCGGTAGCAGCCAGACCGACTATAAGGATCAGTGAGGTAGTCCCCAGAGAGGCTTTGAGCCGTTTCATAATGTCTCTCCTTTGTCAGGATTATAGAGTTATGAGGGTAGCGTCAGACTGTGCACTCAGCATGCGGAAGGAGCCCCCTTCCTGGTGACCATCTTAGTTTAGATAACCTCTGTCCCGCTCCTCTAAACGGAGCGGCCATTGGCCGGACTCCGATGGCGCAGCCGAGCTACCCGGATTAAACTGCCTCGCCGGTTGTCCGGGTGCGAGCCCGGCGATGGCCGAACGAGCGCGTGAACGAAGTGTGAGCGTGAGCGCGCGGTGATGGAGTTTCTTACCAACTACGAATTGGAGACGTTACCATGCCGAACCTACCCCGACGTCCGTTGGATTACGTGGCCGCCCTCGCGGTGCTCTCGATCCTCCTGGCCCTGACCCCGACGACCGCCGCACAAGCTCGACTGGAGGTTTCCCCCGAGCACTATGAGAATCTCCCTTACCGCTTCATTGGCCCAGTGGGGAACCGGGTGGCCTCCGTGGCGGGTGTGCCCGGGGATCCGCTGACCTATTACGCCGGCGCCGCTTCAGGCGGTATCTGGAAGTCGGAGGACGCGGGCATACACTGGCGCCCTGTCTTCGACGACCAGCCCGACCACTCCATCGGGGCGCTCGCGGTGGCGCCGTCGGATCCCAATATCGTCTGGGCGGGCACGGGCGAGACCCACATCCGCTCAAACGTCTCCCTCGGCACCGGCGTCTACAAGTCCACCGACGGCGGTGAAACGTGGCACCACATGGGTCTCGCCGGGCCGAGTCGCACCTCGCGGATCATCATCCACCCGAACAACGCGGACATCGTCTATGTGGCAGCGCTGGGACACTCGCACGGCCCGCAGGCCGAGCGAGGGGTCTTCCGCACCGAGGACGGCGGTGAGACCTGGGAGCACGTGCTCTTCGTGGACGAGAACACCGGTGCCTCCAGCCTGGAGATGGATCTGAACAACCCTCGGATCCTCTTCGCGGGGATGTGGCAGATCGAGATCCACACCTGGGGCCGCGAGAGCGGTGGACCCGGCAGCGGGATCCACATGTCGCGAGATGGCGGCGACACCTGGACCAAGCTCGAGGGGAACGGTTTACCAAAGCTGCCGGTGGGAAAGGTTGGCCTCTGCATGACTCCCGCGGACTCGAATCGGGTCTACGCCTTGATTGAGACGGGCGACGGCGTGCCCCGGAATGGGCAGGAGACAGAGAGCGGCGAGCTATGGCGCTCGGACGACGGTGGCAAGAACTGGCAGCTCATCACTCACAACCACAACCTGGGTGGGCGGACCCACTACTACAACAACTGTTTCGTGACACCGGACGACCCGGATGAGGCTTTATTCTTGACCGGCTCGATCTTTCGCACGAAGGACGGCGGGCGAACCGCCGCCCCGCTCAGGGGGAGGCAGCGCCCCGGCGACGACCACCACGATATGTGGATAGATCCGACCAACGGGGACCGGATGATCGCCGCCTTCGACTACGCTACGGCGGTTTCGGTAAACCGGGCCGAGACCTGGCATATCATCCAGCTCCCCATCGCCCAGATGTACCACGTGACCGTGGACACTGCGATCCCCTACAACGTCCTGGGCAACCGGCAGGACGGTCCGTCGACGCGCGGTCCCAGCAGAAGCGAGATCCACCGTAGGTTTCGTGGCCGGGAAATGCCCCGATTCGTGTGGCATGGAGTCGGCGGCCAAGAGAGCGGCTTTGCGACTCCGGATCCCACCGACCCGAACATCATCTGGTCGAGTGGCTCCGGCTCCGGCTCCGGGGGCGGGATCGTGGAGCGCTACGACGAGACCAACGGACGGTACCGTTACTTGGAGGTCTGGCCGCAGGGCACCACGGGGTGGCCCGCCGCCGAGCTCAAGTACCGATTCCAATGGACCTTTCCCCTGCTCATCTCTCCCCATGACAACAAAACCATCTACGTCACCAGCCAGTATGTTCATCGAACCCAAAACGACGGACAGAGCTGGGAGGTCCTCAGTCCGGACCTCACCACGAACGACAAGTCGAGGCAGGGTATCTCCGGGGGCCTGACGCCGGACAACGTCGGCGTCGAGTACTGTTGCGTGATCTACGCGTTCGACGAGTCGCCGGTCGAACAGGGCGTGTTCTGGGCCGGGACCAACGACGGACTGGTTCAGGTGAGTCGCGACGGTGGCCGAAACTGGACGAACGTCACGAGCCGCATTCCGGATCTGCCACCGGACGGTGTGGTGCGGGGCATCGACGCATCGAGGTGGGATGCGGCGAAGGCCTATGTCGCCATCGAGCATCACCAGCAGGGCAACTTCGAGCCCCACGTGTACAAGACAGACAACTACGGAGAAGACTGGGAAAAGATCACGAACGGCATCGCGGATAGTCCCTTGAGCTACACCCGCTCCATCCACGAGGATCCGGTACGGCCCGGGCTCCTCTACCTGGGTACCGAGAACGCGCTCTATGTCTCGTTCGACGACGGTGCGCACTGGCAGTCGCTACAAAACAACCTGCCCGCAACGCCGGTATACGGGCTCGTAGTGCAGGAGCATTTCAACGATCTCGTGGTCGGCACCTACGGCCGGGGCTTCTGGATCCTGGACGACATCACGCCGCTCCAACAGCTCACCTCGGACGTGGCGTCCTCGGAAGCCCACCTTTTCGACCCGCGGCCGGCCTACCGGTTTCGGCCGACCACCGGAGGCTCCATGAGGATGCGCTACGACGCGGCCTCGGGGAGGGAGCCGCCGGAAGGAGCCTCCATTCACTATTGGCTGTCTAAAGCGCCGGAGGGGACCGAAGCGCCTGAAAGGAGCATTCAACTCGAGATCAAAAACGCCGCGGGTGAGACGATAAGAACGCTCGAGGGCGGGACGGACACCGGCATCAACCGCGTCTGGTGGGACTTCGAGGGCGAGCCCTCGACCCAGATCAAGCTCAGGACGAAGCCACTCTACGCCGACTGGGTCGATCTCGGCCCCGAGCGCTGGCGGCGCGCTGGCCGCCGGATCTCCGTTCTGGAGCCCCCCGGCACGTATACCGTGACCCTGCAGGTGGGCGGCAAGGAGTACAGCCAGAAGCTCCAGGTCCTCAAAGATCCGCACACCAAAGGGACGGTGCAGGATATCCAGGCTCAAACCGAGATGGTGCGCGAGCTCCGGGACGACTTAAACAGGGCCGCCGAGGCCATCAACCGCATCGAATGGATCCGCCGCCAGCTCCTGGATTTAAAGGAGGTATTGACTGGGCTCGGTGACGCTGAGACCATCGTTTCGGACGCCGATGAGCTGTCCGGCAAATTCATCACTCTCGAGGAGAAGCTGATTCAATTGAAGATCACGGGCACGGGCTCGGACAGCCTCCGCTACCCCATCAGGCTCGCAAGCCACATCGCTTACCTGGCAAATGGGGTGGCGGTGGATGACTTTCCGCCGAACGACCAGCAGCGAGAGGTCCAGCAGTTGCTCAAGGCGCGACTTCAAAAGTACGAGCACGAGCTTCAGGGGCTCCTGCAGAACGAGCTTCCGACATTCAACCGGACCCTCGCGGAGCACAACCTTCCCCGGCTGGTCACGGGCCGGGGACGAGTCACAACATCGAGCCAGTAACCCACCCGGCTTCGTCGATGGCGGCTGCGGAGCTCGGGAAGCGTCTGGGTGATTGCGCCCCGTCTCGTTGCTTACCGCTCTCCGGACTCTCGCGGCGGCTCACCTGATGTAGAATCCAGCCCAGGTGACGCGCCATGCAGATCGATCTGAACTGTGACATGGGAGAGAGCTTCGGGACGTACCGCACCGGGGCCGACGACGAGCTGATGCCTCTCGTTAGCTCGGCGAACATCGCTTGCGGCTTTCACGCCGGCGACCCGCAGTCCATCGACCGTACCGTGAGGTTGGCAAAGAAACATGGCGTGGCCGTGGGGGCGCATCCCGGGCACCTCGATCTGCGAGGCTTCGGTAGAAGACCGATCCAGGCCATCCCCGAGGAGATCGAAGCGGACGTCATCTACCAAGTGGGCGCGCTCGCCGCCTTCGCTCGCTCTCACGGCGCGGACCTCGTTCATGTCAAGGTTCACGGGGCCCTGTACAACCAGGCCGCTAGCGAGCCTGAGCTCGCCAGGGCGATAGCCCGGGGAATTTCTCGAGTCGGCCGAGATCTGATCATGGTGGGCCTCGCGACGTCGCCCGTCATGCGGGAGGCGGCGGAGGCGGAAGGGCTGCGCTTTGCCGGGGAAGCCTTTGCCGATCGGGTCTACAACCCCGACGGAACGCTTCAATCGAGACGCATTGCTGGCTCCGTACTGACCGACGCCGAGCGGTCGGCCCGCCAATCGCTCAGCGTTGCTCGCGACCACGTGCTGACCGCCCACGACGGATCCCGTGTGGAGCTCACCGCCGATACACTTTGCCTGCACGGTGACAACCCCTCGGCCGTCGAGAACGCCCGCGCCATTCGGAGAGTCTTCGAAGAGGCCGGAGTCGAGGTACGCCCGCTTCAGCGCTAGCGTCCTAGCTCGCCTCTTTCTTCTCTAGAACAAACTTCTGGAGGCGCCGCCCTCGGCTCACCTCGCCGGTGTAGATGTTGCCGTGGGAGTCGACGGCCAAACGGTGCACCCAGTGGAATTCGCCGGCGCCATGGCCTCGGCGGCCGAAGTGACCGAGAATCTCCAGGTCTTCTCGTCGCAGGATCCAGATCCGCTGGTTGGTTCCATCGGCGACATATAGAAAGGCCTGCTCCTCATCCGGTGAAACATCCACATCCCAGGCCGATCCTTCCCCCATCGTCTTGTTGGCGATGACGACCTCCTTCACGAAGGTGCCGTCTCTTTGGAAGACCTGAATACGGTTGTTGGTGCGATCTGCCACGTACACGAGCCCGTCGTTCGTGACGCGAGCCCCATGGACGATGTTGAACTGCTGTGCGGGGGGGTCGTTCGGATTGTAGGTGGTTTCAGAACCTGGGGTACGTCTCCCGGGCGCTATGGGCGGCGTGAGACCGGCATCGGCCGGCTCTCCGTCAGGTCCCGTCTTCAAGTACCTCCCCCCGCCGTAGTAGATGCCGGGCGCGAAATCCTCCGGCTCGTTGCCGTAAGCTCCCCAGTGACGCTTGTACTCCCCCGTATCCGCGTCGAACACGATCACGCGTCTATTCAAGTAACCGTCTGAAACGTAGACTTCGTTGGTCTGGGGATCGACCTCCATGTCGGTGGGATGTCCAAGAAATTCCTTATGGTTGTTTCCGCCGGTCTTTCCAGACTGTCCGATCTGGAGAAGGAAGGTGCCATCGGAGCTGAACTTCAGCACTTGATGGTCGTCCCGGTTTTCCCCGCCTATCCAGACGTTACCCTTATGGTCGACGAAGAGTCCGTGCTCGGTGACAGGCCAGTCGTAGCCGGACCCGGGACCACCCCAAGACTGAATGAGATTGCCTTCCTCATCGAACTCCACGATCCATGGAGCCGGCTTGCAACAAACCGAGATGGGCGGATCTTGCGCCGCGCCCAGCTCGTCCGAAGTCAAGCTCCCCGGACGGTGAAAGACCCAGACGTGATCGCGCGAGTCGACCGCTAGCCCGGCTATCTCTCCAATGAGCCAGTCATTGGGCAGCGGCTTCGGCCAGAAGGGATCGACTTTATACTCCGGGATGCTCGTCTCCTCCCCACCGGCAGCCGTCGCTTCCTCCATTGCCGGCTGTTCGCATCCCATGGCCGCAACGCAAATTACCGCTGTCGCGACCCGACATAGAGCTTGCTTGAATCTCACGAAAGACCTCCTGACTATCGATCGCGCCAATTCATCTCGGCTCGACCGTATAGCCCGCCGATGGTATGCGAGACCAGGACTTCAGGCAACTGCTCTATGACACCTGCCGGCGAGCGGTTGGTCGACGCGCCCCTCAATTGCGATCCCTCTCCGCTCCGACGAATCGACCGGAAGATCAGCTTGCGTCGGCAGCTATCGCGGCTGCCTCCAATCGACGCTCAGCGGCTCCTTCGCCGGGAAGAGCTCCGCGCTGAGCCCCGACGCCACCCGCTCCCGGAACCGCGCCACCTCCTCCGCGAAGATCCGGTTGGTACGCTCGAGCGCTTGGCTCAGGTCCTGTTCGGCCGCCCGCAGGTGTAGCCGCTCGGCCTCGGTCGGCGCCTCGCGTGGCGGGGTGAACGTGCTGTTGAGGTCGCCGGTGAGATAGCCGAGCTGCGACAGCACCTCGTCCGGCCAGCTCTCCATCCCCTGGATTCGCTCCGGTCCTCTGTCGACAAAAAAGTTCATCGTGTCTCCGGTGAACAGGACCTCCACGTCCGTGAGCGCGTTCTTGAGGTCGCTACCGGCCGATGCCAGCGCCTGGGCGGTGCCGTCGGTCGCCCCGCGGTTGGCTTCGACCTGCTCCACCGCGCGGTCGACGGCGCGCCTCGCGTCTCGTAGACGATCCACCGCTTCCGCGGCGACTTCCAGACGCTGGCCCACGGTCATGTTGAACTCCAGCCTCTCACGCTGCGCCGCCATCGGGACCTCGAAGCGCGGATCCTCCCAGACCTCGACCCCCGCGCTCGCTTGCTGCCCCTCGAACGTCACCCGGACGGTGTAACGACCGGGCAGCACCTCCGGCCCGCGTACGAACGACGGCTCCGTTGCGCCTTCCTCCTGAACAAGGGGGCGGCGGAACCCGTCGTGACGGAGGTCCCACGCGGTCCGGTTGATACCCGGCTTCGCCGGAGCCTCGAACGTGCGAATCGTGGCACCCGCCTTGTCGAGGACTTCGATGATCGCGTTCGCAGTGTTGCTTACCGCGGACTCGGTGGAAATGGAGTAGGTCACGAGCGCCCCGTAGGGCCGATTCTCCCCGATGAACATCGCGTCCGCGGATCCGCGACCCATCCACCTGAGCCACGGATGATAGCGAATGGCCGCCGGTGGGTCGAACACGTGCAGTGGCCTGTTTGCGAGCGCGGGATCGCGCGCCAGCGCGCGCAGCGGCCCCACGTCGTCCAGAATATACGCCGAGCGGCCGTGGGTCGCGATCACCAGGTCGTGATCCCTCGGATGCACGACGAGGGCCCGCGTGGGAGCACGCGGCAGGCCGTGACGCCATAGATGCCACTTCTGACCTCCGTTCAGCGAGACGAACATGCCGTGCTCGGTCCCCAGGAACAGCAGATTCGCCTCGACGGGATCCTGCTCGATCACATGAACGAAGTTAAATGGCTCGATGTCCGCGGTGACCAGGCTCCTCCAGGTGGTGCCGTAATCCATGGTCTTGAAGACGTAGGGCGTGTTGTCGCCCCGACGGTGACCGTCGAAGGTCACGAAGGCCGTCCCGCTCTCGAACTTGGAGGCCTCGATGTGCGACACCCAGCTGTTCGGGCGCAGGCCCCGGATTCGCTCCACCACGTTGACCCAGGTGCCGCCGCCGTCGCGCGTCAGCTGCACGTTGCCGTCGTCGGTGCCCACCCAGAGCACCCCGCGCTCGGCGGGCGACGGCGCGATGGTGAGGATGGTGGTGTGGTTCTCCGCCTCGGTGTCGTCGCGCGAGAGCCCGCCGGATTGGTCCGCCATCTGCTTCTCGGGATCGTTGGTGGTGAGGTCTGGGCTGATGATCGTCCAGGTCCTTCCCATGTCCGTGCTGCGATGGACGAACTGGCTCCCGAGGTAGAGCGCCCCGTCGTGGGGGTCGATCTCCATCCCAGGGTTCCAGTTGAACCGGAGCTTGGTTGCCTCGGGATGGGCCGGCTTGATGGACTTGCGCTCGCCGGTTTGAAGATCGGACCGGACGATGAAGCCGGCCTCTCTCGTGGCGTAGAGGTAGCGCGGATTGGTGGGCTCGGCGAGCACCGTGAAACCGTCGCCGTATCCCACCTCCTTCCAGTCGGAGAAGCGGATGCCGCCGTCGTGCCACACGGAGCTCGGCCCGTGCCACATGTCGTTGTCCTGGAGCCCGCCCATGATGTTGAACGGCGTCGCCAGGTCCACGCTGATCTTGTAGAACTGAGCGAGCGGCAGGTTCTCGATGAAGCGCCAGGTGGCGCCGCGATCCGGCGAGAGATAGACCCCGCCGTCGTTGCCGTCGATCAGGATTTTGCCGTCGGGGCTCACCCACAGCGCGTGGTGATCCCCGTGCGTCCGCCTCATGAGCACGCGAAAGTTCTTGCCGCCGTCCTCCGAGAGATCCATCGACCCCACCAAGTTGTACACGCGGTTCTCGTTGGTGGGGTCCACCCGCACCCTCGAGAAGTAAAACGGGCGTCTCGCGATCGAGCGCATGCCGGCCTGGTCGTTCACGACCTCCCACGTGTTACCGCGGTCGTCGGAGCGCAGCATCACGCTGCGTTGCGCCTCGACCACGGCATAAACCACCTTGGGGTTTCCCCGCGCGAAGTCGAGCCTCATGCGGCCGAGCTCGCCCTCGGGAAGGCCTTCGTTGGCACTGAGCTGCTTCCAGCTCTCTCCCCCGTCATACGTGACGTAGAGCCCGCTCCCCGGTCCACCCGAGCGGAAAAACCACGGCCACCGCCGGTGGTCCCACATAGCCGCAATGAGGTGATTCGGGCTCGCCGGATCCATGACCAGGTCCGCGGCACCCGTGGTCTCGTTCACGTAGAGCACCTGCTCCCAGCTCTTGCCGCCGTCGGTGGTCTTGTACACCCCCCGCTCTGGGCTCTCCTTCCAGGTATTGCCGAGGGCGGCGACGTAGGCGAGCTCCGGATTGCTCGGGTGCAACACGATCTCGTTTATCGCCCCGGTCGACTCGAGCCCCACGTGATGCCAGCTCTTGCCGCCGTCCAGCGACTTGTACACCCCGGTGCCGACCCCAGCCGAGTTGCGGCGACCCCCTTCGCCAGTACCGATCCAAACGAGCTCGGGCGCCGCCTGGTAGATGGCGACCGCCCCCACCGAGGACGCCGGCAGGCTGTCGGTGAGCGGCGTCCAAGCCACGCCGCCGGAGGTGGACTTCCATAGACCCCCGGTGGCCGCGCCCACGTAGATGATGTTGGGGTCGGCGTTCACGGCATCGATCGCACTGATGCGGCCGCCCATGCCGGAGGGGCCGACGCTCCGCGCTTTCAAACCGGCAAGCCCGGTGATGTCCGTCTGGGACCGCGCCGTGGACGCCGCGGCAAGGATGGTCGTGAGGAAAACCAAGGCAAGGCGAGTGTAAGGACCAGTGTGCATCGGTGTCCGTCTCCCTGGACTCACATTAAGGATGGTATAGGAACGGCCTGAACCCTGTGCTAGTCAGCCCAATCGCGGCTACCTCCAATCGACGCTCAGCGGCTCCTTCGCCGGGAAGAGCTCCGCGTTGAGCCCCGCCGCCACGGGCTCCCGGAACCGCGCCACCTCCTCCGCGAAGATCCGATTCGTTCGCTCGACGGCTCGCTTCAGATCCTCTTCGGCCGCCTGAAGATGCAGCCGCTCCGCCTCGGTGGGCGCGTCGCGTGACGGGGTGTACGTGTAGAGGGCGCCGTCGCCGGTGAGGTCCAAAAGCTGCGGTAGCACGTCGTCGGGCCAGCTCTCCATCCCCTGAATCCGCTGGGGCCCTCCGTCGAGGTAAAAGTTCATCGTGTCTCCGGTGAACAGCACCTCCACGTCGGTGAGCGCCTCCTTGAGGTCGCCACCGGCCGATGCCAGCGCCTTGGCGGTGCCGTCGCTCGCACCGCGGTTGGCCTGGACTTGTTCGACCACGCGGTCGACGGCGCGCTTCGCGTATCGCAGACGATTGACTGCTTCCGTGGCGACTTCCACGCGCTGGCCCACGGTGATGAGGAAGTCCAGCTTCTCGCGCTGGGCCGCGATCGGGACGTCGAATCTCGGATCCTCGCGGACCTCGACCGCCGCTCGCGCTTCCTCGCCCGCGAGCTCGATGCGAACGGTGTAGCGGCCAGCCAGCACCCGAGGCCCCGGGTGGAGCGACGGGCCCGAGGTCACTTCCGCAGGAGGCAGGCGGATTGGTTCCCGACGCAAGTCCCACGCGGTCCGGTTGACGCCAGGCTCGGCGGGACCCTCGAACGTGCGCACCGTGGCACCCGCCTCGTCGAGGACTTCGATGGTCACCTTCGCGGTGTCGCTTGCTGCGGACTCGTTAGAAATTGAGTAGGTCACGAGCGCCCCGTACGGCCGATTCTCCCCGATGAACATCCCATCCCCGTTGCCGCGGCTCATGTACCGACGCCACCGTTGATAGCGAGTGGCCACCGGAACCTCGAACACGTGTAGTGGCCGGTTTGAGATCGCCGGATCGCGCGCCAGCGCGCGCAGCGGCCCCACATCGTCCAGGATGTACACCGAGCGGCCGTGGGTCGCGATCACCAGGTCGTGATCCCTCGGATGCACGACGAGGGCCCGCGTGGGAGCACGCGGCAGGCCGTGACGCCATAGATGCCACTTCTGGCCTCCGTTCAGCGAGACGTACATGCCGTATTCGGTCCCCAGGAACAGCAGATTCGCCTCGACGGGATCCTGCTCGATCGCATGAACGAAGTTGAATGGCTCGATGTCCGCGGTGACGAGGCTCGTCCAGGTGGTGCCGTAATCCATGGTCTTGAAGACGTAGGGCGTGTTGTCGCCCCGACGGTGATCGTCGAAGGTCACGAAGGCCGTCCCGCCCTCGAACTTGGAGGCCTCGATGTGCGACACCCAACTGTTCGGGCGCAGGCCGCGGATCCGCTCCACCACGTTGAGCCAGGTGCCGCCGCCGTCACGCGTCAGCTGCACGTTGCCGTCGTCGGTGCCGACCCAGAGCACCCCGCGCTCGACCGGCGACGGCGCGATGGTGAGGATGGCGGTGTGGTTTTCCGCTTCGGTGTCGTCGCGCGAGAGCCCGCCGGATTGGTCCTGCATCTGCTTCTCGGGGTCGTTGGTGGTGAGGTCTGGGCTCAAGAGGGTCCACGTCGTTCCCATGTCCGTGCTGCCATGGACGAACTGGCTCCCGAAGTAGAGCGATCCGTCGTGGGGATCGATGGCCATCCCCGGGTTCCAGTTGTAGCGGAGATCGATCCCCTCGGGATGGGCGGGCCCGATCGAGTGGCGCTCACCGGTTTGAAGATCGGATCGGGCGATGTAGCCGGCCTCCCTCGTGGAGTAAACGTAGCGCGGATTTCCTGGAACGGCGAGCGTGGCGAAGCCGTCACCGGATCCCACCTCCTTCCAGTCGGAAAACCGGATGCCGCCGTTGTGCCACACGGAGCTCGGCCCGTGCCACATGCTGTTGTCCTGGAGCCCGCCCATGACGTTGAACGGCATCGCCAGGTCCACGTTGATCTTGTAGAACTGACCGAGCGGCAGGTTCTCGATGAAGCGCCACGAGGCACCCCGGTCATGTGAAAGGGAGACCCCGCCGTCATTGCCGTCGATCAGGATCTTGCCGTCGAGGCTGACCCAGAGCGCGTGGTGATCCCCGTGCACCCGCCCGTTTTGGAGCCTGCGAAAGTTCTTGCCGCCGTCCTCCGAGAGATTCAACGTCCCCACCAAGTTGTACACACGGTTCTCGTTGACGGGGTCCACCACCAACCTCGCGAAGTAGAACGGGCGTCTCGCGATCGATCGCAAGCCGCCTCTGTCGCTTACGACCTTCCACGTCTCGCCGCGGTCGTCGGAGCGCATCATGACGCTGTGTTTGGCCTCGACCACCGCATAAACCACCTCGGGATTCCCCGGTGCGAAGGCGAGCCCCATGCGACCGAGCTCGCCTTCCGGGAGACCTTCTCTCGGACTCAGCCGCTTCCAGCTCTCGCCACCGTCGTAGGTAACGTGGAGCCCGCTTCCCGCTCCACCCGAGCGGAAAAACCACGGCCACCGCCGGTGATCCCACATGGCGGCCATGAGGTGATTGGGGCTCGCGGGATCCATGACGAGATCCCCAGCACCGGCGGTCTCGTTCACGTAGAGCACCTTCTCCCACGTGTTGCCGCCGTCGGCGGTCTTGTACACGCCGCGGTCCTCACTCTCCTTCCACGTGTTGCCCAGGGCGCCCACGTAGGCCACGTCCGGATTGCTCGGGTGCAACACGATCTCACTGATCGCCCCCGTCGACTCGAGACCCACATGTTGCCAGCTCTTGCCGCCGTCCAGCGACTTGTACACACCGGTGCCGACCCCGGCCGAGTTGCGGCGGCCGCGCTCACCGGTGCCGATCCAAACGAGCTCGGGCGCCGCCTGGTAGATCGCGACCGCCCCCACCGAGGACGCCGGCAGGCTGTCGGTGAGCGGCGTCCAGGTCACGCCGCCGGAGGTGGACTTCCACAGACCCCCGGTGGCCGCGCCCACGTAGATGATGTTGGGGTCGGCGTTCACGGCATCGATCGCGCTGATGCGGCCGCTCATGCCGGAGGGGCCGATGCTCCGCGCTTTCAAACCGGCAAGCCCGGTGATGTCCGTCTGGGACCGTGCCGTGGACGCCGCGGCAAGGATGATCATGAGGAAACCCACCGAAAGGCGAGTGGAAAGATCCGTGTGCATGGTCTCCGTCTCCTTAAACTCTGTGCTAGTCAACACTATCGCGGCTACCTCCAATCGACGCTCAGCGGTTCCTTCGCCGGGAAGAGCTCCACGTTGAGCCCCGCCGCCACCCGCTCCCGGAACCGCGCCACCTCCTCCGCGAAGATGCGGTTGGTGCGCTCGAGCGCTTGGCTCAGGTCCTCTTCGGCCGCCTGTAGGTACAGCCGCTCGGCCTCGGTCGGTGCCTCGCGTGCGGTGCTGAGCGTGCCGTGGATGCCACCGATGAGGTAATCGAGCTGCGGCAGCACCTCGCCCGGCCAACTCACCAGCCCCTGAACCCCGTGCGGTCCAGTGAACAGTTCCTCCGCGCTGGTGAGCGCCTTCTTGAGGTCGCTACCGGCCGATGCCAGCGCCTGGGCAGTGCTGTCGCTCGCCCCGCGGTTGGCTTCGACCTGCTCCACCACGCGGTCGACGTCGCGCCTCGCGTCCCGGAGACGATCCACCGCTTCCGCGGCGACTTCCAAACGCTGTCCCACGGTCATGACGTAGTCCAGCCTCTCGCGCTGCACCGCCATCGGGACCTGAAAGCGCGGATCCTCCAGGACCTCGACCGCCGCGCTCGCTTCCTGCCCCTCGAACCTCACCCGAACCGTGTAACGGCCGGGCAGCACCTGCGGCCCGGGTAGGTGCGCCGGGCGCGGCCCGATAATGCTACTGCTACGGGGCTGGCGGAACGTGTCGTGACGGAGGTTCCACGCGGTCCGGTTGACGCCAGGCTTGGCCGGAGCCTCGAACGTGCGAATCGTGGCACCTGCCTCGTCCAGGACTTCGATGGTCACCTTGCCGGTGTCGCTTACCGCGGACTCGGCGGGAATGGAGTAGGTCACGAGCGCCCCGCAGGACCGATTTTCCCCAATGAACATCCCGTTCCCCGTGGCCTGCATCCCATCCGGCTGAGCCACCTGATAGCGAATGGCTACCGGAACGTCGAACAAGTGCAGCGATCTGGTTGCGAGCGCGGGATCGCGCGCCAGCGCGCGCAGCGGCCCCACGTCGTCCAAGATGTACACCGAGCGGCCGTGGGTCGCGATCACCAGGTCGTGATCCCTCGGATGCACGACGAGGGCCCGCGTCGGAACACGCGGGAGTCCGTGACGCCATAGATGCCACTTCTGGCCTCCGTTCAGCGAGACGTACATGCCGTATTCGGTCCCCAGGAACAGCAGATTCGCCTCGACGGGATCCTGCTCGATCGCATGAACGAAGTTGAATGGCTCGATGTCCGCGGTGACGAGGCTCGTCCAGGTGGTGCCGTAATCCATGGTCTTGAAGACGTAGGGCGTGTTGTCGCCCCGACGGTGATCGTCGAAGGTCACGAAGGCCGTCCCGCCCTCGAACTTGGAGGCCTCGATGTGCGACACCCAACTGTTCGGGCGCAGGCCGCGGATCCGCTCCACCACGTTGACCCAGGTGCCGCCGCCGTCACGCGTCAGCTGCACGTTGCCGTCGTCGGTGCCGACCCAGAGCACCCCGCGCTCGACCGGCGACGGCGCGATGGTGAGGATGGCGGTGTGGTTTTCCGCTTCGCTGTCGCCGATCGTGAGCCCACCGGATTGGTCCGCCATCTGCTTCTCGGGGTCGTTGGTCGTGAGGTCTGGGCTGATAAGGGTCCAGGTCCTTCCCATGTCCGTGCTGCGATGGACGAACTGGCTCCCGATGTAGAGCGCCCCGTCTTGCGGGTCGATCGCCATCCCGGCGTTCCAGTTGAACCGGAGCTCGATCGCCTCGGGATGGGCCGGCCGGATGGGCTGGAGCTCGCCGGTTTGCAGATCGGACCGGATGAGGCGGCCGCCTTCCCCCGCGGTGTAGACGTAGCGCGAGTCGTTGGGCGCGGCGAGCGCGGCGAAGCCATCGCCGGATCCAATGTTCTTCCAGTCGTAGAAGCGGATGCCGCCGTTGTGCCACACGGAGCTCGGTCCGTGCCACATGTTGTTGTCCTGGAGCCCGCCCATGACGTTGAACGGCGTCGCCAGGTCCACGTTGACGTGGTAAAACTGGCCGAGCGGCAGGTTCTGAATAAAGCGCCAGGTGGCACCGCGATCGCGCGAGTGGTAGACCCCTGCGTCGTTACCATCGATCAGGATCTTGCCGTTGGAACTCACCCAGAGCGCGTGGTGATCCCCGTGCATCCACTCCAAGCCGACGATTGGGCGAAAGACCTTGCCGCCGTCTTCCGACCGATCAATCGTCCCGTTCAAGTTGTACAGGCGGTCCTCGTTGGTGGGGTCCACCCGCACCTGGAACGGCCGCCCGGCGATCCTTTCAGCGACACCGCTTCCGTGAACGTGGAAGGTCGTGAACGCGTCGTTCACGACCTTCCAGGTGTCGCCGCGGTTGTCGGAGCGCAGCATCACGCTGCGCTCCGACAACCGCGGCGTAGATCACCTTGGGGTTTCCCCGCGCGAAGTCGAGCCCCATGCGGCCAAGCTCGCCCTCGGGGAGGCCTTCGTTGGCACTCAGCTGCTTCCAGCTCTCTCCCCCGTCGTACGTGACGTGGAGCCCGCTTCCCGGTCCACCCGAGCGAAAAACCCACGGCCACCGCCGGTGATCCCACATGGCGGCAATCAGGTGATTCGGGCTCCCGGGATCCATGACCAGGTCCCCGGCACCCGTGGTCTCGTTCACGTAGAGCACCTGCTCCCAGCTCTTGCCCCCGTCGGTCGTCTTGTACACCCCCCGCTCTGGGCTCTCCTTCCAGGTATTGCCGAGGGCGGCGACGTAGGCGAGCTCCGGATTGCTTGGGTGCAACACGATCGCGTCGATCGCTCCGCTCGACTCGAGCCCCACGTGTTGCCAGCTCTTGCCGCCGTCCAGCGACTTGTACACCCCGGTGCCGACCCCCGCCGAGTTGCGGCGATTCCACTCCCCGGGGCCGATCCAAACGAGCTCGGGCGCCGCCTGGTAGATCGCGACCGCCCCCACCGAGGACGCCGGCAGGCTGTCGGTGAGCGGCGTCCAGGTCACGCCGCCGGAGGTGGGCTTCCACAGACCCCCGGTGGCCGCGCCCACGTAGATGATGTTGGGGTCGGCGTTCACGGCATCAATCGCGCTGATGCGGCCGCTCACGCCGGAGGGGCCGATGCTCCGCGCTTTCAAACCGGCAAGCCCGGTGATGTCCGTCTGGGACCGTGCCGTGGACGCCGCGGCAAGGATGATCATGAGGAAACCCACCGAAAGGCGAGTGGAAAGATCCGTGTGCATGGCGTCCGTCTCCCTAGTATTGGACTTTGGCAAAATTCCGTACGGCCCCTGGGCGTTACCGGACGGAATTCTACACCTCACCGTGAGGTCAAACCACCTGCTTGTGACGATGCCAAGTAATGTCGAAAATCCTCATTTATCGCCGGTTAATGGCAACTCCGGCTGGTTTGGTTAGAGATCCAATTCGTCGATATCCGATCCGGGATTCCGAACATGGATTCGTCAGTCGCTCGTCCCTCTAAGCTATTCTCAGATATAAGATTATCTGATCGAGGGTCCAGACTTACCGTCCGGTTGGTTAAAGCAGGATCCAAAGTGTTGGATTACGGAAGAACACCTAAAAAGCACCTGCCCGCTAATTCACTCATTTAGAAAGACTTATTGGTTACCTTTCCAGTAGCTAGCCATGGAACACAACTTGCATTCCCCCATCTTGTTAGGGAATTCGTTTTGGTTGAAATATCTAGCATGGAGGCAAATTGATGTTACGGGAATCGACAACACTACGCGTATTGATGGTGGTGCCATTGGTACTTTTTCTGGCCGCGGGAATGGCTTTCTCGCAGGCAATCACCGGATCAATCTACGGTAAGGTCCAGGATGCTCAGGGGCTTGCAGTACCCGGGGCTACGGTGACCGTCACGAGTCCGCAGCACATCTCGACGGAAGTTCGAACAACCACCGTACAGGGTACCTACCGTGTTCGGAGGCTAGCGCCCTCGTCCAACTACACGGTGATGATCGAGTTGGCGGGATTCCAAACCGCTACCTTTGCAGAGGTCATCCTGCGGGCAGGGCAGGACATTGCGATCGATGCGATGCTGTCCCCGTCCTCGGTGCAGGAGAGCGTGACCGTCGTTGGAGAATCGCCGCTGGTCGACGTCAAGAGCTCGCAGGCGATGCGGACGCTCGAGCAGGACCGGATCGAGAACCTCCCCCTGGGACGCGATTACGACGATCTCCTCACGTCGATGGCGGGCATCATCGATACTGAGTATGGTTTCGCTCCGGCACAATCGGTTCTCGGGAGCGACCCCCGGGGCAACCTGTACACCATCGATGGAGCGGTCGCCAATGACACCACGGTCGGCTACATCTTGACGGAAATCCCGATCGACATGATCGAGGAAGTCCAGGTAACGACCACGGGTCAAACGGCCGAGTTTGGCATGTCCCATGGTGGGGTTTTCAACTTCGTGACCAAGTCAGGAGGAAACGACCTCTCCGGTTCAGCGTACATTTATTACCAGGGCGATAGCTTGGAGTCGGAAAACCTCACGCAAGAGGAAAAGGAGCAAGCTGGGGGTGTCGGAACGAGTGTGAAAAAGGACCAGGACTTTGGCGGGACGTTCGGGGGACCGATCAAGCGAGATACTGTCTGGTTCTTCGGCAATATCCGTCGGCTGAACGTGGAGGTGCAACAACCCCTCATCCCCACCCAGCCATTCGAGACCAATCAGACCCATGGCTTCCTCAAGATCACGGGTCAGCTGGCCTCGGCCAGCCGGTTATACGGCTCGCTCACAACTCGGAACCAAGATAGGTATCCGTCCAACGTGACCAGTTTCAGCAACGCCGACGCCCCGGAGACCTGGCAGACCCAAAAACGGATCCAGAAGATCTTCAATATGGGTTTCACGCACCTAATCGGCGACGATACCATTCTGGACGCACAGTACAACCGGCAGTGGAAGGAGTTCCAACACAATCAGGTCAACAACCCTGACAACATGCTTGGCTGGTCGGACGGCGTGACCGGGTTGCAATTCGGGGGGCTCACCGGGGACCTATACCATATGCTTTGCCGGTGTACGTGGGGAACAGGCGCTAATGTCTCGCACTTCATGGAGAACGCGAGTGGCTCACACGAGTTCAAGGCCGGGTTCTTCGTGGATCGCCCTAACTCCGAGCGGACGTTTTCTTACCCCAATAATCTCGACACCCGACAACAGCTTTCGAACGGAGCGGCCTTTCGTATAACCAAGCAGTGGTATCCGAACACTCAATCCAGGAATATTAACCGCTATGCGTTCTTCTTGCAGGACCAATGGACGATCGGAGATCGGCTCACCCTGAACGTGGGAGTACGCCACGTAAACTCGGAAGGCTGGCTCCCCCCGCAGTCTCGGGGTGGCGGCCGCTGGTTCCCCGTGGTCACCTTGCAGGAGACTCGCGACGTCGTCACCTTTAGCACCTGGGCGCCGCGCCTTGGCTTTGTGTATGCGCTGGGTGAGCAAAAAAGGACTTCTGTCAAGGGCTACTACGGGCGACACTTCAAGGCCCTCCTAACCCAGGATCTCAGTAGCGTCGCACCCTCTTCAGGAGGAAGCGAGACCTACGAATGGAACGACGTTAATGGTGACCTCCAATTCCAGGAAGGTGAGGAGGGAGACCTTATCGGGAGTCAATTGAACCCCGCTATTAATGATCGTTCGGACCTCGCCGACCCCGACTTGACAGATTCCTACGTGGATTCGTTTCACTTCACCGTCGAGCACGAGGTGAGTAGCAACATGGTGGTCTCGGTGCAAGCAACCGTCAAGCGCGAGCGTAACATCTTGGAGACGACGGTTATTCGGACGGCAGGAGACCAAGACAACCCGTTTAACGATTTCCGCACGGTTAACGTGACCAACCAGTTCACCGGCGAGCCTGACATCATCTATGCCCTGCGGCCGGAATTCCGGGGAGCCCAGAGTAGAACGATCTTGACCAACCCCTCCTTTGCGGACGAACTTTTCCGAGACTACGAGGGAGTTGAGTTTGCTCTACGAAGGCGCTTTCGTGACGGCTGGCAAGCGTATGTCTCCTACAACTGGGGCAATGGCAACGGCAACATCGCCAATGACTTCCAAGGCACCACGAGCTACAACCGGATATACGATACCCCCAATGAGTTCGTCAGAGCTGTTGGCCCTCTCGCCCTGGACGCTCCCCACCAGTTCAAGCTCCAGGGGACCTACACGTTGCCCTACGATGTTCTCCTGAGCGGCTTCTACCAGGCCCAGACCGGTTTCCCCATCAAGTTACCCTCGAGTGACCAATCCATTCAGGGAACCTACAAACAGCGCTTCTACCCGCTCTGCCCCTCCGGTAGTGCTGGCGGAGCGAAAGGAGACGGCGGCGGTGGTGGCGGTTGCCAGCAGCCTCCGCTTGGTATTGCCGGAATCGTGGTGGAGGGCCAAGTCGATACCGCTGTAGTGCAAGCCGGTACCTTCCGCCACGACTTCAGACACAAGATCGACCTCCGAGTGGAAAAGCAATTTCCATTCGGGGACGGAATGAAACTGGGGCTCATCGTGGATGTCTTCAATCTAGGCAACATCAGCCGGGTTACATCCTTTAAGTCAATTCAACTGGATAACTCCAATTTCCTGGTACCAGGGACGTTCGAAAATCCCCGTATTGTAAGATTGGGACTGCGCTTCAATTTTTGACCAGGGTTAGAAGTTTGGAAAGACGTAAGCTCTAGTCTCGAAGCACCGACTCGAAACGGGGCGCCAGCTGGCGCCCCGTTTTTTTTTGCTCGGTTTTGAACAAGAAGTCTACCTGCGACGCACTTGCGGTGTCGCTCGCTTCGTTTGGAATTGGGCCCTCAAGCGATGGCGTCAAGAATATGAAGCGGGCGGAAACCCCTCAGGAGTGGCGCTCAAGAAACAATTCAACGCCATCAAGGCCGAGGAGTTTTCGTGGGTTTTTGAAGTCACGAAATATGCGGCGCAACAACCGTTTCTTCACCTCCAAGCGGCGTTCCGAAACTTCTTCGCCAAGAGAGGGCGCTACCCGCGATTCAAGAGGAAGGGGGTACACGACAGCTTCTACATCGGCAACGACCACGTGAAGCTCGACGGCAAGCGTATCTGGATCCCGAAGCTCGGGTGGGTGCGGATGCGAGAAGAGCTTCGATTTCGTGGCAGGCTGGTCTCGGCTACGGTGTCACGCACGGCGGACCAGTGGTTTGTGAGCCTGTCGGTAGAGCTCGAACAGATACCTCAGCGTTGCGAGAGCCAAGCAGCGATCGCGCTCGAGGATTTGAACGTGAAGGGCATGTTGTCGAACCGATACCTCGCGCGCGCCATCGCCGACATAGGATTCTACGAGCTCCGCCGGCAGCTCGAGTACAAAGCGGCGCTCAAAGGGAATCACATCGAGGTGGCGGACCGCTGGTTTCCCTCGTCGAAGATGTGCTCGTCGTGCGGCGAGGTGAAGGAAGAGCTTCGTTTGAGCGAACGGAGCTTCCAGTGTGAAGCCTGTGGCACGACGCTCGACCGAGACGAGAATGCGGCGAGGAATCTTTTACGTACGGTGAGCTCCACCGGAACTGAAGCCTGTGGAGAGGGAGGCTCTGGCTCCAGCACGCGCTGGAGTGAAACCATCCTTTGTGAAGCAGGAACCTGGACCTGATCAGATTTCATTAGGTTTCGGAGAGCGGTGAGTATAATGGGGGAGTCTGCAGGCCGTTAGAATTTTCGGCAGGGTGTTCCCGTAACCCACTGCCTTTAAAGGATTAGAAGTCGAAGGCGTGTTACCGAGCGGACGGACGACTCGGCGGATGGTAACGGTCTTTTTGGCCGTGGCGGCGGTGCTGCTGCGCTTCGGAGAGGCAGGGTTATCCACACAGTTGTCCTTGCTCGATTTGCAGGGTCGACAGGTCGACCCCCTCAAGCAGACGGATGCCAAAGCGACCGTCTTTCTCTTCACCCGTACCGATTGTCCGATCTCGAACCGTTACGCACCTGAAGTCCTACGGCTGCATGCGAAGTTCAAGTCTGACAACGTCCGGTTCTGGCTCGTGTATCCCGATCCGGACGAATCGGTGAAAGCCATTCGTGAGCATGTGAAGGAATACGGTTACTCCTTTAGTGTTCTGCGCGATCCGCATCACCGGCTGGTCAAAAAGACCCAGGTCAAGGTGACCCCGGAGGCCGCCGTCTTCGTGCCCGCTAGGCGGATGGTCTATCGCGGCCGTATTGATGACCGCTACGTCGATTTTGGCAAGGCACGGGCGACACCGACCCAAAACGATCTCGAGCAAGCCCTCCAAGCGATCCTCGAGGGGAGGCCGGTGGACCGCGCCATGACCCCTGCCGTGGGCTGCTTTATCTCGGATTTGCAATGACCCGCTCGGCCCACTTGGCCCTCGCAATACTCATCTTCCCAAGCGTCGTTGTACTCGGCGCCACGACAGGAGTGCGATCTCAGGACGGGAGCCTTCCAGGCTCTTCAAACAGGTTGACGTTCAACAAGGATATTGCGCCGATCGTGTTTGAAAACTGTGCGGCTTGTCATCGCCCCGGTGAGCCGGCACCATTCAGCTTGTTGAGCTACCAAGATGTGCGCAAACGGGCTCAACAGATTGCGGTCGTCACCGAAAGTCGGTTCATGCCACCTTGGCTGCCCGAAGAAGGATACGGCGAATTCCAGGGCCAGCGCCGCCTCACGTCCGACCAAATCGCCACCTTCCGCAAGTGGGTCGAGGACGGCGCCCTGGAGGGAGACCTGGATGAGTTGCCCCCGCCGGCGCAGTTTACCGAGGGCTGGCAATTCGGCGAACCGGATCTGGTGATCGAAATGGCTGAGCCTTACACCCTGCCGGCCGGGGATCGGGATGTGTTTCGCAGCTTCGTGATCCCCATACCGATACCGACCAGGAAATACGTGAGAGCCCTCGAATTTCGAGGAGGGAATCCGCGAATCGTCCATCACGTCGTAATGCAAATTGATGAAACGCGCTCGACCCGATATCTCGATGAACAAGATCCCGAGCCGGGCTATGAGGGCATGTATTCCGGAGACGCCAGTAGCCCCGACGGCCAATTCTTGGGCTGGACACCGGGCAAGGTCCCCATGGCCGCCCCCGAGGGCATGGCCTGGCGCTTGGAGGCAGGCAGCGACCTTCTCCTGAAATTGCACCTTCTGCCGAGCGGCAAGCCAGAGGTGGTTCGCTGCGCGGTAGGATTCTACTTCACCGAGAAGGCACCCACGCGCATTCCTCTCGGACTCAGGCTTGGCTCCCATACCATCGACATTCCTGCCGGGAAGAAAGACTATACGATCCAAGACTCCTTCGAGTTGCCAGTCGACGTGGAGGTAGTCGGCGTGTACCCGCATGCCCATTACCTGGCACGGGACATGAAAGGCTATGCCAAGCTTGCCGATGGTACGACGAGGTGGCTCATCCGTATCAAGGACTGGGATTTCAACTGGCAGGACGAGTATCGATTCGCCGAGCCGGTCTTCTTACCCCGGGGCACCAAGCTCGAAATGGAATACACCTACGACAACTCCTCCGACAATGTGTTCAACCCGCACCATCCTCCCCGGCGTGTGGTATTCGGTCCGCAATCCTCGGATGAGATGGGGGACTTGTGGCTTCAGCTGGTGCCTACCGATAGCGCCGAGCTGGCGATTCTGAAACGCGATTTTGCGATAAAGGATCATCGGGCGCGCCTCGACGGCCACAAATATCGAATTCGCACCACTCCCGGAGATGCCCAAGCACGCTATAGCTTGGCCAACATGCTCTCGGCTCGAGGTAAGGGAGAGGAGGCGATTCGACATTATCGTCGCGCCGTCGAGATCAAACCAGACTTTGCCCTAGCGCACAACAACCTGGGCCACGTACTTCTGGCGCAGGGTAAGACGGCCGAGGCGATGAAGCTCTTTCGTTACGCCTTGCGCGTCGATCCGGACCTGGCTCTAGCGCACAACAATCTCGGTGTCGCACTGTTGATGCAGGGGGACAGCGAGGAAGCGATCCGGCATTTTCGTAGTGCCCTGCGGGCCTGGCCAGACTTCGCTGATGTGCACCACAACTTGGGCAAGGCCCTGTTGCTCCAGGGTAACGGCGAAGAAGCGATCGGTCACTATCGTCAGGCCGTGTCAATCAAGCCCGACTCGTTTCTGGCGCACTTGAGCCTCGGCAACGCTCTCGCCCGACAAGGGATTCTGGTCGAGGCCGCGGCCCACTATGAACGGGCGCTTTCGATCCAACCCGGCCACGTCGAAGCACAAAAAAACCTGAACCTGGTTAGGTCGCATCTCGAAAAGAACCGCGAGTCACCTAAGTAGCGAGAGTAGCCACTTAGGGCCGCCGACAAAATAACTGTCTAGTTTTGAGAACACTCTTCCTGTTTCAGGTCGTGATCGCGATATCGTTTGGCATCACGAGAGCCTGGCAAGCTCCCTAGAAACGGAACATTTGTAGATCTTCAGCAACCAGCGCGTGTTTGACAAACGGTCCTCATTGTAGGAAGATTACGCCTATCAAGGAGCACTTCTCTTATTATGAGACCTACGAGCTATCAGTCTGAAGATCTCGACCGCCTGTTGAGGAAGCACAAAATAGGGTAATGATATACTTGACTAATACAGTGGGGCGTGCGATACTCTCCACATGAGAGAGCAAGAACCAAAAACACTCCAAGAAGCCATCCAATTTTACTCTGATCTTGACGTATGCCAGGAAACGCTCGTGGCGGCTCGCTGGCCCAATGGCGTGACGTGCCCACATTGCGGGAGTACCTCTGTCGCCTACCTAAAGAACCAGCGTCGCTGGCAGTGCCGCACGAAGCATCAGCGTCGGCAATTCTCCGTCAAGGTCGGGACCATCTTTGAGGATAGCCCCATCGGACTCGACAAATGGTTCACTGCTATCTGGCTCATCGGGGATGTCCCGCCGGATGTTGAATTTGGGGTAGCGGCGGCTCCTTGGCCGGCCTAAGAATAGGTCTGCCAAACCAACCGTCTCCAGAGGGGGACAAGGAGCCACCATGCCAAGGAAATCAAAGAAGCCAGTAAGAAAGCAAACGCACTCGCCTACGGGCAAGGTAGTTGGCCAAGTCGGTCAGATACTGCTACCGATGATAGCTGGGATCGCGGCCACGAAGGCGGACCTGACGGAATGGGTGTACGAGCAAGGACTGACCGCATTGCACCTACTCCTGAGAGAGGACGCGGAGAAGATCGCGGGGCCGAAGGGCAAGCACGAGAAGGAGCGAACTCATAACCACTGGGGGAGCACGGATGGGGAGCTGAGCTTCGGCGGTCGTCGAATCCAAGTGTCGCGACCTCGAGTCCGTTCGAAGTCGGGCGAGGAGGCGTCGCTTCCACACTTCGAAGCCTTCCGCGAAGAAGACCCGCTTCCGGAGCGAGTGCTGAACCAGATCTTGGTGGGGGTATCGACCCGAAATTACGAATCGAGTCTGGACAAACCCTCGGCGAAGTTGAAGTCTCGTGGCACGAGCAAGAGTGCCGCCAGCCGTCACCTCGTGAGCCAGACGACTAAGAAGCTCGAGGAATACCTATCTCGGAGGCTAGAGGAGTTCGAGCTTGCGGCACTAATGATGGATGGCCTTGAGGTGGCCGGACAGACCGTCGTCGTAACTCTCGGTATCACAATAGATGGAACGAAGGTGCCCTTGGGTATATGGCTGGGCTCGACGGAGAACTCTCGGGTGTGCACCGCGATGTTGCAGAACCTTCTCGAGCGGGGATTGCGGATCGACGAATCGATTCTCTGCGTAGTGGACGGAGGCAAAGGGATCCGCAAAGCACTCGTCGACGTTTTGGGGGATCTCGCGGTTATCCAAAGATGCCAGCTCCACAAACTCCGAAATCTACGCTCGTACCTTCCCAAGTCCCGTCACGCCTACGTGCTCCAGACAATGAAGGAAGCGTACAAATGCAAGAGTGCCGACAAGGCGCGCAAGCGACTTCAGGCATTGGTGTCGTGGCTCGAGCGAAACGGCTACGACGAAGCTGCCGGAAGCCTTCGAGAAGGGATGGAAGAGACCCTCACGGTTGTGAAGCTCGCTCTACCCGAGTTACTTCGCAAATCTCTGGCCACGACAAACGCCATCGAGAATCTCAACGGCACCATCCGCAGAGTCTCGAGAAACGTCAAGCGGTGGAAGAGTCCTTCCATGATTCGCCGATGGACCGCTCTCGGCGTCGTCACGGCGGAGAAAAAGTTTCACCGTATCAAAGGCTATCGCCATATGGGCGCTCTCGTTCACGCGCTTAGAAGCAAACAGAAATCTCTTGACAGCGATGAGGTTGCTGCCTAGGGGCCGCCGACAAAATAACTGTCTAGTTTTGAGAACACTCTTCCTGTTTCAGGTCGTGATCGCGATATCGTCTGGCATCACGAGAGCCTGGCAAGCTCCCTAGAAACGGAACATTTGTAGGTCTTCAGCAACCAGCGCGTGTTTGACAAACGGTCCTCATTGCAGGAGGATTACGCCTATCAAGGAGCACTTCTCCTATTATGAGACCTACGAGCTATCAGTCTGAAGATCTCGACCGCCTGTTGAGGAAGCACAAAATAGCTACCCTCGATGATTTGAAGGCAGTGTTGGGTACCGATGTGGACTCGACCGTCTTCCGAAAGCTCAATGAGTTGGCGTATCGGACAAGCTACTCCCACCGTGGTAGCTACTACACGTTGGACGAGATCGCCCAGTTCGATCGAAAAGGTCTTTGGTCGTTGCGCTCAGTGTGGTTCTCGAAGTACGGGACGTTGCTTGCGACGGTAAAAGCGTTGGTCGCGGCCTGTGAGGCAGGCTACTACGTCGACGAGCTCGAGGACGTGGTGCAGGTTGACGTCAAGGCTCCTCTGTTGAAACTGGTCCGAGAGAAAAGATTGGCGCGCGAGCAGGTGTTCGGCCGATATCTGTATCTGGCCACCGATGTGAGCACGCGCAAGCAACAGCTCTCGGCCCGCCAGGTACATGAGGCGTCACCTTCCACGTTGGGCTGGGTCGGGGGAGTCCGCGTGCTCCCCGTGGAGTTGAAGGCTGCGATCGTTCTTTTCTACAGCCTGCTCGATGAAAAGCAGCGCCGTCTCTACGCGGGAGTCGAGGCCATGAAGCTCGGTCACGGTGGCGACCAACAGATTGCCGAACTGCTCGGGATGGATCCGAGCACGGTAGCCAGAGGTCGTAGGGAATTGCTAATGAGAGATGTTGAGCTCGACGGAGTTCGGCGAAAGGGTGGCGGACGGCGCGCCGTGCAAAAAAAAGCCAGAAGTCATCGCCAAGATCGAAGAACTCATGAAGCACGACACCGCGGGCGATCCGATGACGGGAGTAAAATGGACGCGGCGGACCACCGACAAGATTGCTTGCGAGCTAAGAAGCCTCGGTGTGAACGTCAGCAGCAAAACCGTCGGTCGACTGCTCAAACAGCTCGGCTTCTCGTTGCGGGTGAACCACAAGAAGCTGTGCGGTGCCACGTCCGAAGATCGCGATACCCAATTCGCGTGTATCGCCGAACTGCGCGAGCGTTTTGCCGCAGCTGGTCATCCCATCATCAGCGTAGACACGAAGAAACGGGAGCTGGTGGGATTATTCAAAAACGGCGGGCAGGCCTGGAACCGCGAGCCGACTCTCGTCAAAGACCATGACTTCCGTTCCGAATCGAACGGCATCGCAATCCCCTACGGCGTCTACGATCTGCTCGCGAACCGCGGGACAGTGTTCATTGGTACCTCGTACAACACCCCGGACTTCGCCGTGAATGCCATCGAGAAGTGGTGGCGAACGGAAGGACGGCGACGCTATCCTGCAGCCCGTGACCTCGCGATATTGGCAGACGCCGGGGGCAGCAATGGCTATCGGTGTCGGGGTTGGAAGCACGGGCTTCAAACGCGGATTTGCAATCGCCACGACATCGCTATCACCATAGCCCACTATCCGTCCGGTACATCCAAGTGGAATCCAGTGGAGCACCGTCTGTTCAGCGAGGTCAGCAAGAACTGGGCGGGCAGGCCTCTCGACAGCTACGAAACCATCCTCAAATACATCCGCACGACCACCACCTCTTCCGGTTTGCGAGTACGCGCACACCTTATCCGGCGTCGTTATCCGAAGGGCGTCAAAATCACTGACGAGCGGATGCAGGCGCTTTCCGTTACAAAGGACCAGACTCTACCCAAATGGAACTACACCATCCGACCGTCTTGAAAACGGGAACTTATTTTGTCGCCGGCCCTTAGGCTGCCAAGCTCAACGGCGTTCCTCTGCCAAAAAGGGCTGCCCTTGCCGGTATAACCGCAGGCGCTCCCGTATCTCTGCCGCCAGCTCCTGCGCGCCCGCGTTCTCGGCGAGCGCCAGGGCTTTCTCGGCAGCCTTAACGGCGGTCTCGAAATCTCCCGAGGCCGCGTAGGCGGCGGCCAGGGTGTCCAGGATAGTCGGTTGCTGGTAGCCGGTCTGCCCCGCGGCGCGCTCGGCGAGGCGAACCGCTTCTTCCGGGTCGCGTACGCAAGGGTCGGGATAGGTGGCCAAAACCCGGGCCGCGCCCGCAAGCGCGGGAAGCCAGTCGGGGGAAAGACGCAGCGCCTCCCGGTAATGCTCGAGAGCCTCGTGCGGCCGGGCACTCCATCTCCAGGCTTTCGCCAATAGTTCGCGCGCTTCGACATGGCTCGGATCGATCGCGAGGGCCTCTTGTAGATGCTCCGTAGCCTCATGTTTTTGTCCACTCGGCCTGGCCCATTTCGCTCATCTAAAATGGCCCACCTTAAGTTATTGATTCTTAAAGAACGGACGTAACAAAGTCCCTTTCCCTTATCCTGCGGCCGGAACGAACGTGCAGGCCGCCCCGAGTGAAAACACAGCTCTCATGCCTTTGGAACCGCGTTCTTGCTGCGGACGGTGCGGCGGAAGCGGTAGGACTCGGAGCCGGTCTCGAGGATATGCGCCTGGTCCGTGACACGATCGAGCAGCGCCTTGCACAGCCGGGCGTTGGTGAACACCTGGGTCCATTCGGAGAACGGGAGATTCGTCGTGATCACGAGCGCGGCGGTCTCGCTTCGCTCCGAGATCACCTGGAACAACAGCTCGGCGCCGACGTCGGCGAGCGGGACGTAACCAAGCTCGTCGATGCACAGCAACTCGAAGCGGGCATAGCGTCGGATGATGCGGGACAGCTCGTGTTCCTGCCGCGCCTCGACGAGCTCGTTGACGAGTCTCGATGCGGTGGTGAAGCGGACCCGGCGACGTTGCTGACACGCGGCCACACACAACGCGCTCGCCAGGTGGGTCTTACCCGTCCCCGCGTCGCCGAGGAAGATGACCGGCTGCGCTCGGTCGATGTAGTGACCCTCCGCGAGCTCTTTTATCCGGCGGCCCGAGACCTTGGGCGACTGTGAGAAGTCGAACTCGTCAACGGTCTTCGTCCGCGGTAGCTGTGCTTCTTTCAATCGTCTCTGAACCGCTCGGTGTTCGCGTTCCTCGACCTCGGCGCTGAGCAGCACGTCGAGGTAGCGGACGTGGCTTTGCTTGTCGCGCCGCGCTTGCTCCGCTAGCTTCTGGAACTGGCTCGCCACGGTCGGCATGCGCAGCGTCTTGCAGTGCTGACGGATGGTGCCGAGCTCGACGCTTCGCCCGCTCACGGGTTCACCTCCGTGATCAGCTCGTTGTAGTGACTCACGCCCGGCGCAGCTCGTTCGTAGCGCGCAAGGTGTCCAAGCTCGACATCGTCCAGGCTACGCTCGGGGTTCCGTTGTAGCGACGCGGTATCGAGGAGATGGCGAAGCGCTTCGAGATCGGTGCACCCGAGCTCGAGGGCGTGGGCGACGGTCTCACGAAGCTTGTCGTATCCGTGCTTGCGCCCTAGCTGGATGAGCTCCACCATCTGGCGCGTGCCATCGAGCTTGCCGTGGCGACGGTTCAGCTTCGCCCACAGCTCGTCATAGCTTGCGGGCCATCGTCCTTTCGCGCGCCACTGCGCGAGCGGCGTCGAGCCCGCAAGGGCACCGGGCTTACGCTCCAAGACATCGAGATAGTGCTCGAGCTCGTAAAGCGACCGGTTCCGGTCGTAGCAGCGCTCGTGCTGTGCCATCACGCGGCCGTCCCGCCACGCCTCGACGGCCAGTGGCAGCAGCTTCACCATCACCCGCTGGCCCGGCTTCAAGGGCGTCGAGTACCAGTTCGTGCCGGCCCGAACGCAGCCTCTCTTGTCCACCGTCGTGCAGCGCTTCTTCTCGAGCTCGAAGCCCTCGTCGGCCATCGGGAGTAGGTGCACTCGCTCGAGCTCCATTGCCGCGCCCACCGCGTGTTCCTTGCCAGCGATGTGGCGCGTGTTCTCTTCGAGGCAGCGACCACGCAAGTACGCGTTGAGCTCATCCCAATCATCGAACTCCGGTACCGGCGTCCAGTGGTTGCGGCGGAAGTAGCCCACCTCGCTTTCTACACCGCCTTTCTCGTTTCCTCGAGCCGGATTGCAGAACTCGGAGTCGAATCCCCAGTGCGAGCGAAACGCCACGAAAGCTTCAGTCTGACGACGTTGGTAGCCTCGCAAGATCTTGGAAACCGCAAGGGTCAGGTTGTCGTAGCGCATTCGACGAAACACGCCACCGAAGAACTCGAACGCCTTCTCCTGCGCCTCGAAGAACGCCTGCTGCGTCGCGCGGGGATAGCCTCGATGGAATGCGCCCCCGCCGGCCATGCTCCGTACCACCAACGTTTGCACCTTCGTCAGCTCGCCACCGATCCGGGCGTGCGACTCGTACCAGTCCACCTGAGCTTCATCGCCCCACGCGTAGCTTTGCGGGATGAACACCTCCGCATGCTTCAAGCCGAGCTCACGCTTGCGCCGTCCAACGTACCGGCGAACCGTCGATTCGCCTACTTCGTGATTCGGGTAGCTCTCTCGCAGTCGATCCCAGATGCGACGCGCGGTGTGACGCTGCTTGCGTGGTTCGTGTCTGTCGGACTCGAGGATCGCGTCGATGAAATCCCGGACCGGGCCGAGCTTCGGGCTCTCTCGTGGCGTCCGCTTACGTTCCGGCGGCAGCGCGCTCTTAACCGCATCACGCACCATCCGGCGGTGCACTCCGAACTTCCTCGCTACCCCTACTATCGTCCCAACTCCGTGTTCGTACTCCCGACGCATCTGCTCGAACAATCGCACTTTGGCGCCCCTTTCCAACCGATGCCTCCTCTCCGGGCTTACGCCCGCTCAAGGCTATCGATCCGATGCAGGTGGGCCAAATCTAATGAGCGAAATGGGCCAAGTTAGAGTAGCGAACACACCTCACTGAGCTCTCCGCTAGAGATGAGCCATGCCCCAACTCGCACGTGCGCGAATGCCAGCTCTGGTTGGGCCTCGACGGCCCTTCGGTAACGGCTGACGGCCTCGTCCAGGCTCCCCTGCGACTCGTGCAACTGTCCGAGCTGGATATGGGCTGGGGCAAAAAGGGGAAAGTTGGTGGTGATGTGCTGAAGCACCTGGATGGCCTCGTCCACTTTCCCCGATCGCCGGAACATCTCGGCGGCCTTGGCTTGCGGGCGAAGAATCAGTGGTAACGGGACAGGCGACGTGACACGCGGGCTGAAGGCGAGGCCCCGGCGCAGCCAGGAGAAGGCTTCCTCGTAGTCCTCGAGACGGTACAGCACCTCCCCAAAAGAGATGAGTAAGCGGACGTATAAGCCAATCGCAGATCTCGGATCGACTTTCCCTTCTCGACGCTAATCGGGCTCGTCCTCCTGGCCCCCGAGCCGAAAACGACCGCCACCTCTACCTGGTCGCGTATGTTCCGGAAATCTCGATCCGCTGCCGCTTCGAGCACCACCCCCTCCGCGGTACGTCGATACCGTAACTTGCCGGCCTCTCCCTCCTCGTCTACGGTTGGTTTTTCGAGGCGAGCGGGAGAGAACCACGTCTCGCGAGTCTCCAAATTGACGCTGCGGCCGGTCAGGGCCATGTTGTGGGTTCTCTGCCATTGAACGTGCAAGGTGTGGCACGCGCCGCTCGTCTCGGAGCCCACGAACTCCGCCTCATAGGGAAGCCGGAAGCGTCCCAGGAGCTCTCGAGTCTGCCCCTCGGCCCCAGCGGTTCCGGAGATCGCGAGAACGAACGAAAGGCCGGTAAGGATCCGTTTGCGGTTGGCCGCTGGGCTCATTTACCCACCCATGGGGATCCAGTCATAACCCGTTATATCTGAAGCCCTTAGCTCCCGAGTTCGCGACAACATCGCGTCGAGTTTATCATAGGCGCGAGGGAGAAATACCGGGCGCGACGCAGCGAGGCGGGATGCATCGGCGCTAGAATGCAACTTGACTTCCGCGACGGGAGGCTGGCATCCCGTCTCATTCTGAGCTATAGAGTTATAGGGAAGAAAATGAGCTACAAGAACAGACAGCCAATCGGAGTTAGCCGCGCGTCACTCCTTCTCGTGGCTTTTGTCGGCGTTGCTTCCGCCAGCCAAGGCGAGAAGAACCTCCCGCCCGAGCACGAAACCTGGTTGGAAGAACACGTCGTTTATATCATCACCGAAAGAGAACGAGAGGTTTTCCTCGGGCTCGAGACCATCGAGGAGCGCGAGCTTTTCATCGACGCTTTCTGGAGAAAGCGAGACTCCGTTCGCGCTACCCCGGTCAACGAGTTCAAGGAGGAGCACTATCGCCGGCTCGCGCACGCGAACAAGTTCCTGGGTCGCGAGACGTATATTCCCGGTTGGAAGACCGACCGGGGGAGGTACTACATCATCCTGGGCGAGCCCAGGGAGGTACAGCGCTTCGACGGGTACAACGATCTGATCGAGAGCGAGCTGTGGTTTTACCAAGCCGAACTGCGAACGGGATTGCCTCCGTTCTTCTACTTGTTGTTTTTCAAGCGAAGAGATATGGGCCAGTATGTAATCTACAACCCCCTCATGGACGGACCCACGGCTCTCATCAGGAGCACCGAAGTCTCCGGAGTCGATAACACTAGGGCTGTCGAGATCCTTGAGGGCATCAACCCCGAGCTGGCGGGCGCTTCGTTGTCTTTTGATCCCGCCGACCCCCCCGACTTCCTGAGCGGGCGGGCATCGTTGGGTACCGACTTGATGTTGGCCAGGGTGGAGGAGTCTCCCAAGCGAGCGATTCGCAATGACTACACGGACGCCTATCTCCGATACGGAGACATGGTCTCGGCCGAGTATTCGTTCAACTTCGTCCCGAGTCGAAATTTCTTCGCGGTGCTCTTCGGGCCACAGGATACCGCCTTCGTCCATTACAGCATCGAGCTCGACCCGGAAAACTTCAGCATGGAGATGGACGAAGAGCAAAACAAGTACTACACGACCCTGGACGTCGGTTTGGAAGTTCGGGACATGAAGGGGCGTCTGATTCTGGAGCGCAGCAAAGTAGTCCCCGTGGAGTTGTCGTCGGACGTGATCCACCAAGTCCAATCCTCGCCGATCTCCTATCAGGATAATTTCCCCATCGTCGACGGGCAATACAAGGTGAGCGTGATCATCCGCAATCGAGTGCTCAAGCAGTTCACGGTCGCGGAGCGGGAGCTAACCGTCGAGCCGCTGACCAATGGGCAGCCCATGCTCAGCGAAGTGGTTCTGGGCTACGGGAAGATCTCTATCGCGGCCGACGTACCACCGGGCGATCACCGCGCGTTCCGGGTGGAAGGGCAGCGCGTGCAGCCGGCGGCGGGAGGTCTTTTTGCGATCGGCGAGACGGTGCAGGTTTTCACACAGGTGCAGGGCGCGAGTCCCAACTTCGGATTGCGGGTTGCCTGGCTCAACGGAGAAGAGATCGTCGATTCGCGCGAAACAAAGCTCGCCGACTACGGGACGGGACCCGTCGTCGAGGAATTGACTCTGTTGAAAGCGACGGGCGGGAACTACGAAGTCGTGGTAGAGCTACTGGACCCTGCCGGGACCGTCGCGGCGGCGCGAAGAGCCACATTCACCATCTCTCCCCGATCGGGGATTCCCAGGCCTGGCATCGTTTATCGTCGCGGCGTCAACCCGCTCGCGCCCGGGCTCGTGCACCTGGAGCGGGGAGAGCAGCTCCTGGCGCTGGAGCGTTTCGACGAAGCGACGCGCGAGCTCGAGGCGGCCGTGGCAGCGAACAACCCGAAGCTTCCGAGCGCGCGTTGGAAGCTTTCGGGAGTGCTTCTGCGCGCAGGTCAGGCTGACCGCGTCTTGGAGCTTCTTCAGCCGATGGCGGATAGCTTCTCGACCCAGTTCGAAGTCGCCGCCGGTCTCGGTTTCGCTCATTACTTGAAGAACGATTACGCCAGCAGTCAACGGCATCTAGAAAAGGCCATGACGATTCGTCCTCCCGACACGACGCTGCTCAACATTCTAGGGGATTGTTACCAGCGAACTGAACAAGTAGAAAAGGCCAGGGAGATACTCGAGCGCTCCTTGCAGATGGACCCCGATCAGGAGGCAATCCGTCAACAGTTAAACGACCTCCCCAAAGGCAGCGGGTCCCCGTAACTCATTCTCTGAATTCAAGGTCTCCCGGTGAACTCAAGGCGCACTTCCTTGCCTGGGCATCCGAGGGACCCGAGCCGCTTCACGGCTCGACCGCAGCTCGAGGACGCTGCGGTGGTTGGAGCATTACTTGAAGGGACCTGGAGGCGATCCACCTTCCTTTCGTATCGAATACGAGCGGACGTCCCCGGAAACGGTTTCGGAGGGAGGAATCGTTACTTCCAGATACTGACCGGCTGAAACGTTCGTGAGCACCTGAGTCACGCCGTTAGGCCAGACAATTCGCAGTTCATCCACTACCTCGGCCGCTCTCAAACCAATGTGAACCGGCAAGTCGTCCTGATGAAACGTGCCCACCATCAGAAAGGTATCGCGCCTGAGGGTTCGCTCCCGGGGCGTGCCTTGTTGAATCGTTGCGTAGACTTGAGCTCCGATACCGGAGGTTTTTTTTTCGGTGCCTTTGAGGCGATGGTACAACCACTGGTTTCCGTTCGTCGATGCGTGAGTAAACAGCCAGTCGCCATCGTTCCGGAAGAGCATTCGTCCAATGGGACCCGCTTGATCCTGAAAGAGCAGGTCTAGATCACCATCATTGTCGTAGTCCGCCGCTTGCCCGCCGAGTGATAGCGTCGTGGACGATTGGTAGAGAACTTCGTCTTGCACAATGTCGTGAACGTGGGCGAACGTTCCGTCTCCCTCATTCCGCCAGAGTTCGTTCGGATTCCCGTGGGCCCCCATCATGTAAAGATCCAAATCGCCGTCGTCGTCGAAATCAGCGAACTGCGAACCGTAACTATTTGGAAGGAACTGTGTGCCCGTGCGGTCGGTGACGTCAAAACCTACGCGGAACTCCTTGCAAAGGAATGGTGCGGAGGTCATCGAGCGCCGCCTGGGGAGTGCCCACGAGCTCGTAGACATCCAACTTGGCCACATCGTCACCAAAGACGCGGCGCAATCGATGGGTCGATATGGCGACGGCCTCGATGTCGTCCTCCGGGTACACCCCTCGCAGGACGACGCAGTAGCGCACACCGCGTTTGGCAAGATGCTCCAAACTGCGGGCATCCGGAAAATGTTCGAGAGCCGCTTTGAGCTCCCGGAACCGTCTAGGGAAGAACCCCGAGTAGCCGTTCACCATGGGGCGTCGGTGACGCATCTGCCAAAACATCCATTGCGTCGTTTCCATGTAGTCCTCGACGCCGCGCCCTTGTGGGAAGGGTAGGATAGGCGAGCGCATCCCCCGGACTGGTTTCGGATTCGACCCAGGCGAGCCATGGTAGCTGGGCCTCCAGGTTCGGTATCGGTAGAAGATGCTGTTGCGTCGGCCGAATCTCCATCGCCGCCAGTGCACCCAGCAAAAGAACCGCCAGGCTCCTCCAAACGAGCGGGAGGCGGTGCAGCGAGGGACCGCCGTCACCAGGGCCGAAAGACAGCCAAAAGCCCAGCACGAGCACCGTGGTGCAAAAGCCCGTCCACCGCCTCGGACCCCAACCGAATCCCCAGACGATGCCGGCAAGGGCGAGACAGACTTTCACCGTGCCGGGCCAAAAGGCACGTCCTCCCTGTCGCGGGGGTGCGGTTTCGCAGATTGGGGGCACACGGGGAGCGCTCATGGCATCCCCTACCCGGACTTCGTGATGAGTCCGTGGGCGGTGGGCGCCGCCTATCATCGACGGGGTCGGCCAGAGCGAACCGGCTCTTGCGCTCCCACGCCGCTCCGGACCTTCCTGCACCAACTGTGTTAACGTCCCGACCGCTATGAAAATTCATGACCGGGTTGCGATCGGCCTGCTTGCGGGGGTCGCCGTTGGGGCTTACTTTGGCGAAGACGCTGCGGTTCTCGAGCCATTGGGGACGCTCTTTATCAAGTTGATCCGCATGATCATCGTGCCGCTGATCGCGTCGTCGCTCATTATGGCGATCGCAGGGCTTCCGGGACGGGCGGCGATCGGGCGGATGGGGCTTCGTGCGTTCGGGTTCATCGTCGTAAGTCTCTTCGTCGCGCTACTGATCGGAATCGTCATCGGCGCGGTCGCGAGGCCTGGTGCGACGCTCTCGGCCGAAGCGAGGGCCGGATTCCTCGAGGGTCAGCCGGTTTCGGAAGTGGATCCGAATGCGCCGCGTCCCTCCATCGTGGACACCCTTGTCGACATCGTTCCCGAGAATCCCCTTCGCGCCGCGGTCGAAGGCAATGTCTTGCAGGTACTGCTGGTCTCGATCCTCATCGGTCTGGCCGCGAGCGCCCTACCGGAAGCACGTCGCAAACCGTTGGTCGATTTCGCTCGCAGTCTGGCCGAGACGCTATTCAAGTTGACCGGCTGGATCCTCGAGCTCGCACCGTTCGGCATCTTCGGTTTGATGGCCGCGGTGGTCGGCCGTTCTGGGCTCTCCGTTTTGTGGAGTCTTTCGGCCTATGTCGGCGTCGTCGTTCTCGCGCTCGTGGTTCACATCGTTGTCGTCTACGGGATGATGCTCAAACTCGCCGCTCGGCAAAGTGTGAAACGGTTCGGAGAAGCGGCGAAGCCGCCGCTTCTCATCGCGTTCGCGACGTGCTCGACCGCGGCCGCTCTTCCGGTGTCGATGTCGACGATGCAAAAGGACATGGGCCTCTCGTCCCGCGTGGCCAGCTTCGTTCTTCCTTTGGGTGCGGCGATCGGACGCGACGGTAGTGCGATCTATCAAGCGATCTCGGTACTGTTCATCGCTCAGGTCTACGGTGTGACGCTGGGTGGTCAGGATTACGTAACGCTCATCGTGACGGCGATGCTGTCGGCGCTCGCGGTCGCATCAGTGCCCGCGGCAAGCTTCGTGAACATGACGATCATTCTTGCTGCACTCGGACTTCCGCTCGAAGGTGTCGCTCTCGTGCTCGGCGTCGAAAGGCCGCTCGATATGGTGCGCTCGTCGACCAACCTCCTCGGGCATCTCGTTAACGCGACCTGGGTCGGCGCCGGTGAAAACGAAATAGCACTCCCCGAGACTGGTCCCTCCGAGCCTTAGAGTTCTAAATCCCGCCTAGGGGGTCTTGCCCCCATCCAGCAATACAAGTCGTTAATTCCAGGCGACCTTTTTTTTTGAAGAAAGCGGTTCCACGCTTGTTGGATGTCGGCGCTCAAAAGAGCTGACGTTGTTATGCGACCTAACCGACAATGGTCAGCTGCGATTAGCGCTCACGTTATTCACTAATTATGGTGGGCCGCTCGTCGGCTGCACCTAATGTTATACGGCTCTGGCGTTGCTTTGTCACGTTCCCAGACTGACCGGAAGGACCGCGGTCGGCCCCAAAACCGTGGTTGGCCTCCGCTGCAAAGGCGTGGCGTATGAGCCACTATCGCCCCTTTTGCAGTACCCGCCCCGGGCACTCGCCAGTGAACTCGCCGGCTCTGATCGCGGCCTCGCCGTTTACGAACACGTGCACCATCCCCTCCGAGTAATGGTGAGGGTCGATGTACTCCGCCATGTCCCGAACCGCCTCGAGGTCGAAGACCACCACGTCAGCCGCCGCACCGGCCCGGAGAATCCCGCGGTTCGGCATACCAAACACCTGGGCGGGGAGTGACGTCATACTCCGGATCGCGTGCTCCAGCGTCACGGTTCCCTTCTCTTTCACGTAGAGCCGGATCTTCCGAGCGAACGTACCGTAGGTGCGCGGGTGAGGAACGCCGACGTTCATGGGCACTAAGTCGCCGTCCGAGGACGTCATCGTCCACGGCTGCACCATGAGCGTCTCGACATCCTTGTCGATCATGTTGTACGAGACGATGAGCGCCCGCCCATCCTTTATCAGGTCGATGGCGACGTCGAGAGGGTCCCGTCCGCGTTCCTCGGCGAGGTCACTCAAGAGCCGGCCCTCGATCGACTCGTCGGCCAGGTACCGGCGGAACTGGATGCGGGCGGGCCCGCCGCGCCTCGCGAGGTTCTCAACCATGGCCTCGCTGATGCGCGCCATCGTCTCCGCATCGCTCATGCGTGCCAAGAGCGAGTCCCGGCCTCCTGCACGTGACCAGGGAGGCAGAAGCGCTGACTCGAGCGCCGTCGCCGACGCTGTGTACGGATACTGATCCGCGAAGACCTGCACGCCTTCCTCCCGGGCGAGCTCGACGCGCTGCACGATCGCAGCGCCGTACCCCCATACGAACGGGCCGAGCGCTTTCACGTGCGTCAGCACCACCGGGATTCCCGCTACCCGGCCGACGTTGATGACCTCGTCCACCGCGGCGATGACGCCGACACTGTACGTCGACTCGTCCCGGATGTGGCTCGTGTACGCGCCACCGAAGGGTTCGACCACCTTCGCGAGTTCTTCGAGCTCCGCGGGCGGAGCGTAATTCGCGGGCACGTCGAACGTAGCGGAGGAGAGCCCCCACGCACCCTCCTCCATCGCGGTACTCACCATGCCCTTCATGCGCTGGAGCTCCGCCGGGGTGGCGGAACGGTCCTGGGTGCCGAGCACCGTCTCCCGGATCGAGCCGTGCGGGACGAGCTGCGCGACGTTGACCCCGAGACCGTGCTCCAGAAGCGCGTCGCGCTGCTGAGCGATATCCACCGGACCGCTGCCGTCGTGATTGGCGAAGATCGTCGTGAGGCCCATCGCAAGGAGTGGTTCACCGTGGCTCAGCCCCTCGGTGGCAAGTCCGGGGCCGGCGTGGGAGTGCGTGTCGATGAAGCCCGGCGTGACGTACAGCCCCGTCGCGTCGATCACCTTGTGTGCCCTGACGTCGCCGAGGTCGCCGACCGCGTCGATCCGGTCGCCCCTGATCAGCACGTCCGCGTAGATCCACGGGTTCCCGGAGCCGTCCATCACTCGCCCGTTTCGGATCAGAACGGTCCGGTCCTGAGCGGATACGCCCGCGGGGAGGGTCAGCCCGAGCACACAGAGGATCGTCAGTACGTGTCGAGTCATCTTCGATCTCCCGGTACAGGCTAATCGCCCGTATGACTATAAGTATACGGGAAGAGTATAGAATAACCGTGCGAGCGGAGGCGTGTATGCGATCGCCAAGCGACCAGCGCGGCCGCAAGGCATCCCAAATCTATGCGTTCCCAGTCACGCTCGGATATCGATATCCGTAGGGAGAGAACAACCGGGGCCGGGGGGAAGCATTTTGTACGAAGCGTTTCTGGCGTTCGTCACCAGTATCAGCGACTTTGTGTGGGGTCCGTGGACGATGATTTTCATCGCCTTCGTATCTGTCTACCTGACGGTGCAAGCGCGATTTTTCCAGGTCGCAAGATTTGCCTACATCATGCGGAACACGTTTGGGCGCATGTTCGAGCGTCGCGGCGACAGTGACAAGGAAAAGATGACGCCGTTTCAGGCGACTTCGACATCGCTCGCCGGAACCGTCGGCATGGGCAATATGGCCGGTGTGGCAACCGCCCTGTCGATAGGTGGTCCAGGCGCAATATTCTGGATGTGGGTGCTGGCATTCTTCGGCATGATCACCAAAGCAGCGGAAGTCACCATTGCCGTGCACTATCGCGACGTGGATGACAATGGCCATATCCACGGTGGTCCGATGTACTACATCAGGAAAGCGCTGGGCTGGAAGTCCCTCGCCGTATTGTTCGCGATTGGTGTTGCGTTTAACGCTTTCTTCAGCTCTTCATTATTGCAGTCGCACACTGTCGGTCGGGCGTTTCACGCGAGCTACGGCGTCAACCCCTACCTTGTCACCGCGGCGATGGCAATCGTCACCGCAACCGTTGCGATTGGCGGCGTGCGGCGCATCGGTCGCGTTTGTGAAGCCCTGGTGCCTTTTATGACCGTCATGTACCTGCTTGGTAGCCTGTTGATTCTTGTTGGCAACGGATCCGCAATTCCCGCAGCGTTTGGCGACATATTTCGTTACGCCATGTCACCAGCGCCCGCCCTGGGCGGGTTCGCGGGCGCCGCGGTTATGTCCGCGATTCAAATGGGCATGGCACGCGGCATGTTGTCCAATGAGGCGGGCCTCGGAACCGCACCAATGGTGCACGCCAATGCGGATACGACGCACCCGTTCAAACAGGGACTCTGGGGCGCGGCCGAAGTCTTTGTCGATACCACGGTTGTCTGCAGCACTACCGCAATCGTCATTTTGTCGACCGGCGTGCTGTCGAACGGCATAACCGGCATCGAACTGCTACTCGATGCTTTTGCGAGTCACTACTCTTCCGATGTCGCAAACGCCTTCATTTCCGTTGCAATTCTGACTTTTTGCCTTTCGACGCAAATCGGATTTTTCATTTATTTTGAAACGGCGATGGTCAGCCTTTTCGGGGAGAGCGCGTTTCGCTACATCAGATGGACATATTTTCTGCCCGGTGTTGTCTTCGCAGGTATCACAAACGTCGATCAGCTTTGGGCTCTGGCGAACATATCGGTTGCGGCGAGCGCGTTACCGAATCTCGTGGCGTTGTTGTTGCTGAGCGGCGTGTTCATCAAACTGATGCAGGACTACCTATCCGGCGAAAACCGGTATGCCACCGAGGTCATCGACCGGACCCGGCAGTACATCAAAACTTCAGAAACGTAAGAGGAAGACACTGCATATGGGAACACACAGGCTAGACGAATCTGCCAGCGGCGTCTTTATCATTGCTGCAACGCCATTCACCGACACGGGCGAAATCGATTTTGACAGTGCGGACCGGCTTGCTGACTTTTATCTGGATAAAGGAGTATCCGGTATCACCGTTCTCGGCATGATGGGCGAGGCACAGAAAATGTCAGGTGATGAGTCGGAGGCGTTTCTTGCGCATATGCTTGCGCGTGTAAACGGGCAGGTTCCGATCGTCGTCGGCGTCTCGAATCCGGGCCTCCACAACCTGGTTCGCCTGTCAAAGGTGAGTATGGACAATGGCGCTGCCGGCGTCATGATTGCGCCGCTGACCGGTCTTGCCATCGAGGAAAAGATATATAACTACTTCGAGCAGGTATTTGCCGAATTGGGAAGCGACGTCCCGGTCTGCTACCAGGACTATCCTTTCGCCACCCGTTCAGACATCTCCGTGCCGTTGTTTAACAGGATGGTCCGGGACTTCGATCAAATGGTAATGCTGAAGCATGAAGACTGGCCGGGACTCAACAAGATCTCCAGGGTCCGTGACGCATCGGCTCAAGGACTGCGACGGGTTTCGTTGCTGGTTGGCAACGGTGGCCTTTACCTGCCACAGGAACTGGCCCGCGGCGCCGACGGAGCGATGACCGGCTTCGCGTACCCGGAAATGCTGGTCGAGGTCGTCGCACTTCATCATGCCGGTGAGCCGGACAAAGCCGAAGATCTCTTCGACGCATACCTGCCTCTGGTGCGGCATGAACAACAGCCCGGTTTCGGACTGGCACTACGGAAGGAGGTTTTGCGGCGGCGCGGGGTCATCTCCTCGGCACGCGTCCGGTCACCCGGTCCGAAGCTGAATTCCATTGATTTGAACGAATTGACCCGTCTTACTGACAGGGTCGAACTAAACCTGAAGGACCTGTAACTATGGATCTGGGAATAAAAAACAAACGGGCGCTGGTCCTGGCATCGAGCCAGGGTTTGGGACTGGGCATAGCTACGCAGCTCTGCAAGGAGGGTGCAAACGTTTTATGGGTCTACGCGGATTCGTGTGGGTTGAAGACGGCATTTCTGGGTAATGGCGGAAGGAATGCCGCCACGATCTTCAGCTTGAGATATTCCTCGTCGCGATAGCCGTAGGCGCGTCGTTGCAGCACACGGATTTTGTTGTTGACCCCTTCAACTAGGAGGCGCAGACGTTCCATCTCGGCCACCGCCTTGTCCGGCACAGCTTGCCCACATGCGTCGCAAAACGCTAGGTGTAGCGCGAGTTGTTCGCCAGCCAGTCCAGGTGTTCTACATGCAAACCGCCGCACCCAGGACAGTTGACGCGCCAACGCTCGTATTCCAGATAGATCCGCCAGCCTGCCAACGACAGGTCGCGGACCCGGCACACTTGCTTGTCATAGCGCCCCCGGCACCGTTGCCCACAGTAAGAGCACACAGCTGTTTTTTTCGCCTCTTGAGCTGGATGACGCGGGCGTATCGGTCACCGAATAGACCCTTCAATCCGGCACACCACGAAACCTGGCAGCGCAAACAGCGAGCGGATCGACTGGGAATTTTTCACTCGGTTAGCCTATCCTAAAAATGGACCACTTTTCAGCACCTGATGAAGTACTCGATACCTTTTCCACACAATGAGTTACACTGTTTTTCCGTCAGGACTTACCCACACGAATCCGCGTAGACCCAGTTTTATTAATCGGTCGCGACGAAACCAACCTCGCCGCTGCCGCGAAAACCCTCACTGATGCCACAACCGGTTCTGCCACCTATGCCGTCGTTGATCTTTCCGCTGCGGACGCTGCGGCGCGACTCCATGCCTCCGCACAGGATAAACTGGGCCGTGTCGACATTCTGGTCAATAACACCGGTGGCCCGCCCCCAGGTACGGTGGACGCGCCGGATACTGATTCGTGGCGCAAGCAGATCGATACGATGCTCATCAGGATTATTGAAATCACCAACTTGTGCGTTGCTGACATGAAGAAAAGCGGCTGGGGCCGCGTGCTGACCGTAGCTTCGTCTGGCGTCGTGCAGCCGATTTCCAACCTGGCGATGTCAAATACAATCCGGTCCTCGCTGGTCGGTTGGAGTAAATCGTTGTCCAACGAAATTGCGGCAGATGGCATCACCGTCAACATGCTATTGCCGGGCCGAATCCGCACTGAACGGCTGAAGCAACTGGATGCCGCCGCGGCCGAAAGGACCGGCAGAAGCATCGAGGACGTTTCCGCTGCCGAGCAATCGTTGATACCGGCAGGCCGCTACGGCACTGTGGAGGACTTCGGAAATGTCGGCGCGTTTTTGTGCAGCGAGGCCGCCAGCTACATGACCGGCGGATTGATTCGCTGCGACGGAGGATCGATCCGCGGCATTTGATCAGGTGCACAGATGAAACATTTCGATCTCAAAATTACTGGTGGAACGGTCGCGAATTCGACGGATACGTTCAGTGCCGATATCGGAATTCGCGACGGACGAATCGTCGCAATCGGCGATGTTTCCGGTGAGGCGAACGAGATCATCGATGCAACAGGCAAATTCGTCTTACCGGGCGGAATCGAGGCGCATTGTCATATTGAGCAAGAGTCGTCATCCGGGCTGATGACGTCGGACGATTATTATTCCGGGAGCGTTTCCGCGGCGTTCGGTGGCAATACGTGCATCGTCCCGTTTGCAGCACAGCATCGCGGCCAAACACTGAAAGAGGTTCTCGACCTCTATCACGGCCGCGCCGGGCCGAAATCGGTCGTGGACTATTCCTTCCACCTGATCATTTCGGATCCGACCGATGAAGTCCTGTACCAGGAACTGCCGCGAGCCATCGAACAGGGCATTACATCGTTCAAGGTTTATATGACCTACGATCGGCTCATCGTCGATGACGGGCAAATGCTCGATATTCTGACGGTCGCCAAAAAACATGGCGCACTAACGATGACCCATGCAGGAAATAACGCCATGATCAAATGGATGAGCGACAAACTCATCGATGACGGACATGATGCGCCGAAATACCACGCCCTCAGTCATCCGCGCACCGCCGAATCCGAAGCAATCAACCGCGCAATCGCATTGGCCGGTTTTATTGATACGCCTGTTCTGATCGTGCACGTGTCGACGGAGGCAGGCGCGCGTCTGATTGCCAAAGCCCGTTATGACGGTCAGAAAGTGTTCGGCGAAACCTGCCCGCAATATATATTCCTGAATGCCGAACAAATGGACTTGCCAGGTATGCAAGGCGCGCAGTTGTGTTGCAGTCCGCCGCTGCGGGATCGCGCCTCGCAGGAGGAAATCTGGCGTTGCCTGCAAAACGGTACGTTCCAGGTTTACTCGTCGGACCACGCGCCCTATCGATTTGATGAGACCGGCAAACTGCACGCAGGCCCTGAAGCGGCGTTTCCAAAAATTGCAAACGGTCTGCCCGGCATCGAGATGCGCCTGCCGCTGCTTTTCTCCGAAGGCTTTATAAAGGGCCGAATCTCGCTGAATCATTTCGTTGCGCTCGCAGCTGGCAATGTATCGAAAATTTACGGCCTCGATCATCGCAAGGGTTCGATTACTGAAGGCAAAGACGCCGATGTTGCAATCTGGGATCCCGACGTCGTTCGGGACGTCAAAGCGGAGGATATGCACGACAACACGGCGTACACCCCGTACGAAGGCATGACCATTACCGGCTGGCCGACCACCGTGATTCAAAGGGGCGAAATCATCATTGCCGAGAATTCATTGCGGGCCGAAAGGGGCGCCGGTGAATTCGTACCGCGAAACACGATCGACTGCACCGGAATGCCTGGGCGGCTGGCGCCCGAGCTCGATCCCAACAAGAACTTTGGTGTCGAACTAGATCTCTGATCAATGCCGCGCATCAAGGTCATCAATCCGAATTCAAACGAATCCGTCACCGACGGTCTCAGGGCGTCGCTGACGCGACACTCCGCGGATATCGACTGCGTCACTTTGTCGGAAGGTCCTTTCGGCATCGAATCAGACGCAGACATCGCTACCGTCATCCCGTTGATTAAGGCAGATATAGCGAGCACGACGGATTACGACGCATATGTCATTGCCTGCTATTCGGATCCGGGCCTCGACGAATGCAGGGAAGCCTTTTCAAAGCCGGTCTTCGGTATTCAGAGAAGCGGCATTGAAAAGGCGATATCGTCGGGCGGACGCTTCGGCGTGCTCGCCTTGTCAGACGAATCGATTGCAAGGCACCTGATTTACATCGACTCGCTGGGATTCGGCGGCCAGCTCGCCGGCGAGTTGCCCCTCGATATCTCGGTCGACGAGTCCGCGAACGAACCGGAAACGCTGGAGAGGATCATTACCCAGGGTCGGCGGCTCGTCGATGAGTTGGGCGCCAACGTAGTCGTGCTCGGCTGTGCAGGAATGGCGGCGCACAAAAATCCCGCAGCGGAGGCACTGCGGGTTCCCGTGATAGAGCCGGTCGAGTCAGCCGTCGAGGCAGCATTCGAGGCAGTCCGATGATTGGGCGTTGTTGACCGCTCCGGCGACCTGGTCCAGTGCTTCCTTGACGAGCTTTCTCGACGAGCCGATGTTTAAGCGGATGTGACCCGGACCGCCCTTCCCATAGTTGGAACCCGGATTCAGGTTGTCGTTTATCAAAAGTCATCCGCCCGTGAAATCAAAGACTTACGCGAGGACGTCATCAAGCGAAAGAAGAGGGTTTACAGATAGGCGATTCTATCCTGGGACGCGGAGCAAGTTAAGGAGAATTCTACCAGGGGATGTGTACAAAGCGACGTCGAGGTTGGGCTAACGCTCTGATGGCCAGACCCGGATGGTGGAGTGGAAGCGGAGCGGGGCTGTTTCCCGGGTTTGGGGCACACGGGGAGCGTGCAATGGGGTGGCTCAGTGAATGTTTGGCACAGCGGGCTGTGGCGGCGCTCTCTGTCGGGAAAGTTTCTGATTGAGGTGAGCCAAGATCTTGCGGATGACGGAAGGCTCGTTGATGAAAGCGACGATGCGCATTTGGGCGCCACATTGCCGACAGGTCAAAGGGTCGACCTCGTAGATCCGGTAGATGAGCTGGGCCCAGCGTTTTCTAAGAGCGCGTCGGGGAGGGGTAGGCTCGTCTTGCATATCAGCTTTGCCGCTCGCGCGAGCACCGCAGCACATTGCCCGAACGCGATTGGCGTAGACGCCGTAGAAATGGACGAGATGCTTGTTGGGCTGAGGGATGTGGATAAGAACTCGAGCCAGAAACTCCAAGGGGTCGAGACGGGCTTCATCGTCGACCTCGTGACCGGCTTTGGGCTCGTAGAGGATGAGCCGGGAGTCTTGATGATAGCGAAGGCGGGACAGGTTCACCGGGGAGCGAAGCAGGTAGCAGGCGAGCCGGTGGAGCCCTTCGGTGTCGTTAGGATAGACGGTGGTGTGGTTGTGAACGCTGAAGCCGGAATTCCGCCACGACAGGAGCAGGTCGATACGCTCTTCGGAGATGAGCTCGCGGTCTCGGAGGAGTCTCAGAATTTTGTGCCGAAAGACGAGCTCGGCCTTATGACAATCGACGTAGGGGATGGGTTGCCACGATCCATCACCGAGGAAAACTCCGCGAGTGACGATGGCATGGACGTGCGGGTTCCATCGAAGAGAAGAACCAAAGGTCTGGATGACGGCAACCATACCGGGGCGAGCGTAGGGCTCGTCGACGGCGGCGGCCATCATCTCGCGGACGGTCTCGTAGGCGAGTCGGGCCAGCTCTCCCAGAAGCTCGCGGTGGTAGAGGAAATAGAGCCGGAGCATTTTGGGCAGAGAGAAAACCCATTGAGCGTGAGGGACGTCGCCGAGAATACTTTCGTGCAGCAGCATGGAGAAGATGGCCGCTCGTTTCGCTCCACATGACGGGCAGAGTCCTCTACCTTTGCAGGAGAAGGCCACCAGGAACTCGCTCGGACACTTCGTGCACCTGACGCTGGCAAAACCTGATTCGAAAAAGTCCACAATCGAGATACCGGTTGACGGCATTCTCGTAGAAGCCGCACCAGAAACCGTAGCGTCTTTCGAACCGCTCCTCCCACACGCCCTTGACGGTTTCGTAGTAGCTGTCGACCAGCTGGTAGAGGGACGTGGTGCGGGGATTGCGCGAGCGATAGGGGGCCGGACAGACGTCCCGAGGGCGAACGAGTGCAGGAGTCTCCGCCATGGAGCCCATAGCGGGTAAAGACGAAATCGGTCATGCGGGTCCTCCCTCGAGAGGTGGCTTTGTGGGCGGAGGCTCAAGAACCTCCCCATTACGGCAGAGGACAGGCAAGGAGGTGTCGAGCATTCTGGAAACGACCCCTCAGCCGCCCGCGGACGCCATTCGAAGGCGGGCGACCTTTCCCCCTGTCGTGGGAGAGGTAATACCTGCAGTTAGTACGCCGTCGTGACCGTTAGGTGATGGGGCCAGTGGGGCGGGGTTCCGGAGAAATACGGGCGACTACCTGTCAGTCCGAGACGCTGTCGGAATCGCTGTCGGAATCGTCATCGTCGGAATCCGAATCTGAGTCCGAGTCAGCATCTTGTCCCATCAGTATTCTGCCGTCCCACGTTCGGGCGACCATATTCTCCGAATTGAGAACAACAGGTTCCATTTTGCACACGAGGTCTGAGAGACCGTCGTGGTCGTCGGGAGGCAGACCCTTCGCGTCGGACGGCTTCTCGCTCATGAGCGGGACACTTATAACACCGTCGCCGGCTGGAGGTCCCGATCAATCCCCGGTAGACGGAGCGGTGAGCCGGGTCCGACCCAAGATCATGACGGCGAGCGTGATCATGGCGGGGCTCCTTCCCATCATGTGGAGTCACGGTTCGGGGGCGGACGTGATGAAACGTATTGCCACTCCGATGGTGGGAGGCATGGTGACATCGGTCATCGTGGTGCTGCTGGTCTACCCGGCCATCTACTACATCTGGAAGGGCTGGAATCTGGCTGCTTTTGCTCTTACCCGTGATGCGTCGCTTCGGCCTTTCATCCCGACGAGCCGACAGCCACTCCGTGAGCTCTACGAGCGAGTCCACCCTCAGAAGCGGCGGATTCGCCAGAAACTGGTAGGGATCGACAGGCGCGAGAGAGGTCCAATCGAGCGGCAGCCTTCTTTCTTCGCCACCCAACTCGACCATGACCCAGTCCCGACTCGTAGTTGGGCCCCCGGATGAACTTAAGTGGCGCGCCGCTCAGGGGATGACACGGATGCGTCAGCTTAACTTCTTGCGTTTGCGGTCGGGGTGCATTGTTGGAATCACTTCGGCTTCTCCGTCCACAACCACACCACCGTCTACCCCGCCGATACCGAAGGACTCCACAAGTTTGCGTGCTATCTCATGCGCGCGCCCGTCAACCTCTCCCGATTGCGATTCGACCGCGCCTCCGCACTGCTCGTCTACGAGCCCAAAGCCGGACACGAGCTCGACGCCGACCCCTTGACCGATCCCCTCGAGTTTTTGGCACGTGTCCTCATGCGCTTAGGGAGTACGTCGTCCACCATCACCACGAGAGGAATCATCAAGGCAAAGAGAATCTGCTGCTGTTCCCAGCCAGCGAGCAGTTATATCAGTCCGAGGGCAAGGTGTGCTCCCGTGAACGGCTTGGCGGGTTGCTCCGTTTCTACCACCGGAAATCCGCATGAGTATTTTGACCTCACGAGCTTGAGCGCGAGCGTACGATCCTCCGTCCGGTCTTGCACCCGGTAGACCGCGCCCATGCCGCCATGACCGACGAGCTGCAACAGCTCATAGCGGTTTTCTAGAACCGTACCGACGGCGGGGACACTCGGGTTTTCAACGCCGGCAGGCTTTGCCGACTGTTCAGGCGAGGACACAGGAATCGACCTTTCTTACTGAGAGGTATCGGCTTGAAAGGGTCGGCGCTTGATGAGGTGTGCAAAGCGCAGGCAGTTCGCGTTTCAGCCTGCTACGGAAGGGCTTTGCCGCGGTATGAGGAGCGCTTCGGGAGCAGGTCGTCGATCGGAGCGAGAAGGGCGCCGTCGGTATGCTCGCCCAAGTGGCGGGCAAGCGGCTGCAGCCTGTCCGCCGCCGCAACCAGAGTCTCCCCCTGACCGAGCTCGATGGTCAGGCCGTCGACCAGTTGCAGCATCTTTTCGAGCTCTTTCAGTGGGGCTCGCTTGTGCACCAAGCGCAGCGCTTCGATCGCTTTCTTGGCGCGCTCGTGCATGGCCCGGCCGTATTCGCCGTCGTGCGACGCCTTGGCCAATGCCCGCAAAGCGTGCTCGAGCTCGAGCGCGCGACCGAGCATGTAGAGCACCCGCTTGCGCTCCGCTGACGCTTCGCGATTCTTCTTGTCTTTCGAGTAGAAGTAGTTGTGACGGATCTCGCCTTGGGTCCAAGCCACCAACTCGAAGGCGCTTCCAGACGGGTGTCCACCGATGTTCACCAGCCGCTCGTCGGCGACGGTGTGGCAGCCGTAGCACTTGCTGACCTGGCCGTAGACGCGAAACGGCGCGGTCATCCCTGCCTCGGCGCTGTTGTCGCGGCGCTGATGTGCTTCCGACTCGGTCTCGGCCTCGCCGAAGTCGCTGTGGACTTCGAGCCAGTCGCGAGCCGCGCCGTGACAGGACTCACAACTCACGCCCGAGATCGGTTTGACCTTGCCGTCGACCTCTTTCGCGGTGTAGTGACAGCTCTGACAGAGCGGGTCACGCTTGACCCGGCGGATGCCGAGGCGCTTGCCGATCTCCTTGGCTTCGAGCTGGCGGTGCATGGTGAAGAAGCCACGGTAGTGATGGCTCCGCTCGAGCACCGGGAGCTCCATCGTGTGGCACTCGACACACTGCTCCGGGCCAACGACCTTCTTCGGATCGTTGGCGGCGAAGGATGTACCCATCATGACGAGGATGAGGGGAGCGGCGACAAGCCTAGCCACGTTTGGAATCCGCCTGCGGCGCGGGCCGCGGTCTTGGTGGGGCACGGAATCGAGAATCATACACGAAGCGCATTTAAAACTTGACCAGGAGCTCCAGGCGGCCGCCGAAGTGGAACTTGCGGATCGTGAATCCCTCACTCAGCGTATATCCGCCGAAGCGCTCCTCCCGAGTGGTGAAACCGTCCACGCGGACGATGAACCGGCGGCCGAGGGCCTGTTGATAGCGAGCCCCTAAAGCAGCGGCCGTCGTCCCGCGATCGCGTCTATCCCGGTTATCGGACGTTTCGGAGCGCAGGCCGAGCTCTCCCACCAGTTGCCGGCGGCCGCCATGAAACAGCTTCTGGTAGCCGATGGCGCCGCCGAAGCTAGCATGCGGCCGGGCGTCGAGGGCGGCACCAATGTCACCAACGCCGGCGGAGGCGAAGAGAATCCCGGTCCGGGCGAGACCACCCCCATTCAGCGGGTCGCGGGCGATGGCTGAGTAGTTGCCAAAGGCTCCGAAGCCGTTCAGGTAGAGAAGATCATGCGTCGCAGTCGGCGTCCAGGAAAGTTCGGCAAACAGGAGCGTGCCGCGACCGACGGTTACCCCCGGGTCGTCGAGGAAGGAACGCGCTACCTCCTTATCGAACGGGAACGAGAAAAGGGCGCGCAGGGCCGTATTGATCTGAGCGATGCGTTGCACCGCGCTGAAGCCGCCGTGGAGGCTCGAGTCGCGGCCATGAACGTAGGCCAGGTCGAAGTTGAGGGTGCTCGTCGGCATGTCGACTTCAGTGAATACACCGTAGAGCGACGCTTTCCGATCCTCTAGGCCGTTGTCCCGGTGAAGGTTGCCCCAGCCGAACAGGCCGGTCAGGCGAACGTTGGAGGTGCCCGACGGGCGCAGGGTGTTGCGGGTGATGCCAAACGCGTCGACCGAATCGTCGATTAAAAGGCCCTCTTGAAAGAACAAGGGCTGGCGTCCGACCGAGAAGCCAATGTCGAGCGGGCGGTTGTCGGCGCGATCGAGGCCCGGGAAGATCTCGCCGAAGTCGCCTTCGAAGAACAGGGTTTGTACTCGCAGGTTCCAGTTCTCGCGCCAGCCATCGGCTTCGGATTCACCGAACTGATAGCCGGTGGAAAGGCCGTCTTCGCCGTCGATGAGTGCTTCTTCAAGAGAGGTTCGATCCAGCGGCCGAAGTCCGAGGAGCACCCGCTCGGTTCCAGTGAGGGTGAGATTGGCGAACAGATCGAGGCGATTCGACCACTCGGAGACGTTACCGCCCTCGGTGTCGAACGTTTGCATCGCCGAGCGATAGGAGCCGAAGACGAGGAGCGCCGGTTGCCAGGTGGCGCCGGTCGGGAGCGTGAAGCCCGGCCCGATGAGGCCTTGCGCGAGAAACGGATTGCCGAGCTCCACAATCGGCTTCGGCCGGTTCGGGCTTTGTTCGGTCTGAAGTGGAATCGGCTGTGACGAGACATCGGCCGTCTCGCCGGCGAAGGCAGAGGAAAGAGAAAGGCCGGCGGTGACGACGGTGGCTAGGAGGGCGCGCACTTCTCTACCCTTCCTCACCACGTGCCCCGGAGTCGGTGGTCAGGTCGCGCTCCCAGAGAACGATGTGCCCTTTGAGAATCCGGTCGGCGATGGTCTTGGCGCTTAGGCCGTAATCGAAGCCGACGTCTTGAATCTCATGAATGAGGTTGATCGGTACCATGCCGGCGATGAGCTTGACGTTGATCTGATACGGTCCGTCGCCAGTAAGCGCTTTGTGCTTGACCTCGTATTGGGCCCAGCGATCGCCCAAGGGCTCGATCCCCTTCTTATGGATACGGGCTTCGAGCGGGCGGCCGAGAAGAATGGTCGAGCGCACCTCGGGTCGAATGAAGGGGAGCGGATCGAGCGATTGGTTGATAGGCAGGACCTGCTCGCGCTCGCCGCCGCGTATGTTGCGGGTCAAGAAGCGCGACTGCAGGCTGAACAGCTGCTTGTCCAACGGCAGCCGGCCCTTATGGACGTAGGTCGAGTGCGAGTCACGGACGTCACCATTGGGATCGAGATCGCCCGACTGGAAAACGACTTCGCCTGCGGCATCGGTAACGCGCACCTGGAGAAAGACAAGTCGCTCGGCGCTGAAGCCGGTCGGGACGTTATGGCCGTCGGTGCCGTTCTTGACCTGGACCCGAAAGCGCAGGCTCTTGTTGTCGACCGGCTCGACGACGACTTTGCCGAGGAGATAGCCGACGCGCAAAAGCTTAGCTCGCTCAAGGCCGATCTCGGCCAACCGTCGATGTTGTTGGTCGAGCAATTCGCGGGCTTCGTAGCGGTCTTCGGCATCGGACCAGCGCTCGGGAAACGTCTGACCACTAGCGACGTTGTCTTCGAGCGCGTCTGTTCCCCAGCCGGCGTCGTCGTCGAACAGGAGCCACTCTCTTAGGGTGGCCAACTTCTGCGTCCCGGGGTTGTGCGGGAAAAGCGCCGGGTGGATCACCGAGTGGTCCGGGCCGACCCAGGAGTGGTTGGTGCGTTTGCGCACTCGGGTGGGGACACCACCGATGACCGCCGCCGGCGCTTGCCGGTAGCCCGACGGCAAGCCCGGCGCTTTGCCCATGTGGCAGTCTTGGCAAGTGTCGCCGCGTTTCGCCGCCGGGGAGATTTTGTATTCACTGAACGCTTCCTCGAGGCGAAAGCCGTTGACCAGGTTGACGTCATGGCAGCCGCCGCAGAAGCCGGGACTGGTCAGCTCGAAGAATGGGACGACGTCGGCATGAATCCGCCGGCCCTGCTCCTCGCGACGCGTCACGACTTTGTAGAGATCGGGGTTTTCGAGCACCCGCTTGAGCTCTTCGTTGCCGGTCGGGCCGCGCACCGGCGTATGGATATCGCCTTCGATCAGAGCCAGCCGTCCGCTGACTTTACCGTAGGCTCGATTCATCCGATGGCAAACGACGCAAGTAACCCCCTCGCGCGAGACCGGGTTTCGATCCAGGTTGCTCATGAACACCGGCTCGCCGATGTTCATTCCGACTGGCGTATGGCAGCGGATGCAGAAGTCACCGTTGGTGCCGTTGGTGAGTTGAAAGATCTTGGCCTGCATGGCGTTGAACACCGGGCTCAACTGGGCGTAGGCATGCTGCGAGATCGACCACTCCTGGTAGTGCTCGGTGTGGCAGGTGCGGCATTTCTGGGCCGACGGGTAGCGGTCTTCGATGAACAGGTCGCGGTGGGCCTGATCGGCGGCGACCGTTATCACGTCGTCGGTCGAAGCGGTCGCGGTGGCCGGAGCCTGCACCGTTTCGCCACCGGCGCCTACTGCCGTGCAGGTCACCACGAGCAGTGCGAAAGCGGACAGCTTGGCCGTGGTCATTGTGGGAGACTCCGTTGTGGAGGGTCGTGGCGCTTGGGCAAGGAGTTACAGCGCTCGTATTCGGGGATTATCCCGGGTCCGATTGTCTGGATTCCAGCCAGGCCTAACGGCACAATGCCACACCCCCTGACTTGTACTCGATGCGGTGGCGAAATGAAGATCCTCGCTTTCATCACTGAGCCCGCCGCGATCCGAAAGATCCTCCACCACCGGAACCACAACACCGCCGCACCCAGAGCTCCACCTACCGAAATCTCGGTGTGATTCGAATCTCGACCGTCCCCGAACACCACCCGTCTGTCCCGAATCCAACCATCAAGGTCGAACACGACTGAGCTACACCCGTATCCGAAACTCGCACCGCTCGTCGGGCGCCCTAATTCCCTCACCCACGGCTCAAAGCGTAGAATTCTTCCCTGGTGTGACACACGTTGGCGGGATACTACTTCCTATCCGTCAGCGCCGCCGTGAACTCGTAGCTCACCGAGCCCGGTGTACCGCTGATGTCGAAGTTCAAGGTCGCGTAGACCGTAGTGCCGTCGGCGGGAAAGCCCGTCGCGTTCACGGCCGTGTCGGTGCCGAGGGCTCCGCTGTCGAAGAGGTCCGAGGCGCCGATGGACGTTCCGAGCTCGAGGCTATAGTCCGTCGCTCCGCTTCCGCCGTCGACCCAGTCGAAGGTGGTGCTCGCTCCCGCCAGCAGCCCGCCCGGCGAGGGGCCGGTGATCCGCGGTCCAGAGGTATCCTCGTTGATCGTCAGCCGCACGTTCGCGGCCTGGCCGGTCCACTCGTCGATGCGGCCGCTGGGCCAATAGACGGTGACCACGTCCGCGGTCGCCGCCGCGTCGAGGCCGAAGTGCAACACGCCGGAGTCCTGGCCGTGGCCGGTGCCGCTGGTCACCTGGCGCATCATCGTGAGACCGCGCGCCTCCACGACCACGAGGGCGCCGATCGCATCCCGGTTGCTGCCGTTCGCGGTCGGACCGGCGCCCCGCAGCTTCAGCTGCAGCCAGTTGCCCGCGCCGGTGGTCTGGTTCTCGTAGAGGACGAGCTCTCCGTCTTGCGGGACCATCGCAATGTCGAGGTCGCCGTCCATGTCGAAGTCCGCGAGCGCGCTGCCGCGGGCGATCTCGTTCAGCGTGAACCCGGCGGCGACGGAGATGTCCGTGAAGGTTCCGTCCTTGTCGTTGCGGAAAAAGAGGTCCGGTGCAGCCATCATGCCGACATAGAGATCCTCGTAGCCGTCGTTGTCGACGTCGAGGAAGTTCACACCCCAGGAGCTATCGGCCACGATGCCCGCCGGCTGGGCGGTGTCGTCCTGGAAGACGATGCCATTGCCGGTGCCGAGGTGGAGCGGATTGCCGACGCGGGTGGCTCCCGTGTCGTGTGCCTGGCCCCCGATGTCCGTGATGTAGACGTCCCAGTCGCCGTCCAACTCGATGTCGGCCACGGCGATGCCCATCGCGCCGCCCGAGTCGTCCCCGACGCCCACCGAGTCCGCCGTGCGATCGACGAAGGTGCCGTCGCCCCGGTTCTGGAAGATCTTGTCTTCGTTGTACTCGAGATCAGTGGTGTTGCCGACCCACAGGTCCGGCCAGAGGTCCTGGTCGAGGTGCGCAGCGACGGTCGCGAGGCAGGGACGGAAGGCGTCGCGGTCGGTGCCGCTGTCCACACCACCGGACGCGGTCACGTCTTCGAAGGTGCCATCGCCATTGTTGTGGTAGAGGCGGTCGCGGATGGCCGGGTCTCCGCCCCCGCCTCGCGGCCAGTGGCAGACGTAGAGGTCGAGGAACCCGTCGCGGTCGTAGTCGAGGAAGGAGGCGCCGGTCGATCGGTAGGCCGGGGGGCTGGCCAGCGGGCTAGAGAGGTCGTCCACGCCGGCTGCGGCCGCCACGTCCTCGAAGAGCGGCGTGCTCTCGGCGCCCCCATTCTCCACCCACAGGTTCCGCAGCAGGATGTTCGGAGGGCCGGTGTTCCCGACTCCGGTAATGCCGTTGTCGGTGGAGATGTAGATGTCGGGGTCACCGTCGTCGTCGTAGTCGCCGAACGTGGCCTCCATCAGGTCGACGTTCGGGAGGGCCGGAAGCAGGTCGTCGACGCGCGTGAAGTTCCCGCCGCCGTCGTTGCGGAACAGGTGCGCGGTGAGGCCGATGCCGTTCGTCAGGAACAGGTCGGGGAGGCCGTCATCGTTGTAGTCGATCCAGCTCGGGCCGAGCCCGTGGTCCGAGCCGGCGCGGTAGGTATCTCCTTTGATCCCCTTGGCGGCGCTCACTTCGGAGAAAGCAATCTGCGCTGCTGCCTCGGTGGACACACCGAGAGCGGCCATCAGGCCGAAGGAGAAGAGAACAGAAGCACTACGAACAGAACGACGGATCGGGTTACACATTTTACTTCTACTTCCTCTCTAGGGACATAGCCTCAACCATTGGCAGATAGATTTACCCACGCTAAACCCTGAAGAGCCACCCAGACTAAGCCAGATTGCCATAATTCTGGTGCCTTATGATTTAACCATATCGGAACTTGCTTTCTTTTCTGCTTTAAGAGCTCTGTTTAGATGCGTATTTTTGGCTTTATCAGGTCTGATATGTGACGCCTTTTCTGTGTGTTCCAGAGCCCTTTTCAATTTTCTCCAGAATAGCTAAAGCAATTTCTATACCGTGACGGAGCCAGCAGCAAATGACAGAAACCACTGAACGACAGCCAGTTACAGCCAACGCTCTGCCGCGGCACGAACCGCAAATCCGAGACACTGGATCTTCGATCCGGATTTTCGGATCCGCTCTACCTTAGCACGACCTCGGCGCTCGACTTGCGTCAGAAGGGTTTGAGGAACAGGGAGGTTAGAATCGAACGCTGACGCCACCGAGGACGCGCCGAGGAGCGTCGATGACCGCCATCTCGTCGAGAATCGAAGCCCCTTCGATTTGGATGCAAGTGATCTTCCTCAAGAACTTGGATGGCATCACTCAGTTCAGCCGAAGCCGCTGACAGAAGCGCCTGGGCTTCTGTCACATTTTGGGCCTGCTTGAATTTCAGTTGAAGTGCCATGGCTTCTCGTATGTTTTCCAGGGCATTGATGACTCGAAGAAACGCCTCAATTGCTTTGACATCTGGCGTTGTTGCATGAATCGGTGCGGGCGCAGATCTGCACTTTCGGCGGTTCAATTTACTCCTCGACGATCGCTTGGGACTCAGGCTTGCCAAGCTCAGCCCTCCGGTTCAATACGTTGCACCCGATCATCGCCTCCCGCTTCTGCGATTCGTAGTCGCACGCGCGAAGGCTGTCTCCGAGCGTCCGCTTGTACCTGAAGAACAGATTCTCGACGGCGCCCTGTCGTCGATACCGTGACTCCCGCTGCCATCCTTGGCGCCCGACTTTCTGAATCGTCTCGAGGGTCGCGTTCCGCTGCGCCCATGTGCCCTCGGCGCCCTCCGAAGGCACCGCCCCTCGTCGGGGTGGGATCACCATCTTGATGTCCGCGGTGCCGACCTCACCGAGCAGCTCGTACACCGACCGAGTATCGTAGGCCCCATCGGCTGTGAAACGTCGGATCGAAGAGTCGACCTGTTCGAGCAGACACGGGACAGCGGACGGATCGTCCTCGCTGCTCTTCGTGAGCTTCGCCGTTACGATGAAGCCGTCGTCATCTACGCCGACATGCAGCTTCCGCCACACCCGACATGCCTTCGAGCTCTTGTACATGTGGGCGTGCCACTCACCGGCACCCGACAGCTTCAATCCCGTGGAATCGACGATCAGATGAATCGGGCCATCGTGCACCCTCGTCGGCGCGGGCACATCGACGTCCTTGTTCGGCCGCGACAGCGTCGTATGGTCCGGTGCTTTCAAGTCGAGCTCCATCAGCCGCAACAACGAGTCCAGGAATCCCTCGGTCTGTCGCAGGGGCAGGCGGAAGACCATGCGCAAGGTTAACGCCGTCAGAATTGCGAGATTCGAGTAGCGCGCCTGCCCACCGCGGTGGCCGTTGTTCGGTGGCGTCCAAGCGTCGCGCGCCTCCTCGGAAAACCAGACGGTGATGTCGCCACGGCTTTTGAGGCCACGCTCGTATTCCGGCCAATTGGTCACCCGATACTTCGTCTTGTATTTGCGGTTCACTCTGCTGGACTTGCGCGCGGCCATGGGCTCATCTCCTCGATCTTGGATGTATCGAGAAGCTGAGTCGAAGCGGTTGCCGGAGTCAAGAGCGATTCGTGCACCAACGCCCGGTGGCAACCGTTTCCGTGCCCATCGGGATTCCGCTGGCGATGTGCCGTGCCAGAGGCCAGGTAAAGATGAGAGCGAGCAAGAAGTAGACGGCGAGCTCGAGAATACGAAACGCCGGCTCTGGAACAACAGTCCCGGCAGGAAGTGGGCTGGCTCCGTCGTCGCGGCCAGCTTTGACGACTCTCGAGCCCGATTTTTCGGACCTCGTGCGGCGACGGCTCAATGTTCCTGCCGGGTTTGCTCGGGCGTTCGCGCCGTGCCCTCGTCGAGCTCATCAAGGTGCTCGCGCAAGGCACGAACCCTCTCCTCGTATCCTTGGATCAGCCCCTGCAGCTCCTCTCTGTTCTGCTCGAGCTCGCCCGCACCGCTGGTAGCATCTCCAGTGGCGTAAAGGCGGTTGAACTCTTCCATCGCACGGAACGCTCCACCGCCATCGCCCGCATGATCGAGCACTCGGGCGACATGAAGGCTCAGGCCAGCTCGCACGTGGCCGAGCTCCATTGGTGACAGCTCGCGCAGGTACGGGTCGTTTTCTGGCGGCGCGGCGATCCAAAGCTCGGCGAGAAGCTCGACGAGCTCCTTCCCAACGAGCCACGAAGCCTCGTTGGCCCGACCCCGCCGATGCGTGACCGGGGCGTTGTACTCGATGAAAGGGCGATCATCCGTATTCACCGGGTAGGTTCGAAGAAGCCCTTCCGCCGCCATGAGGTTTCCCGAGTACTGCAGCAAAATGTCGCGGAATCCAAGGGGAGGGACCTCCGCATCGGCAGCGTCTCCGGAGGCGACGCGCTGCTCCTTTAGTGCGATGTTTCCAGACTCTGTCAAGCGGCGCTCGATGGCGTCGCGGTCGAGCGGCGCCACATCCCGATGGCCCACCAGCGCGACCGTCTCCCAGCCGGGAGCGATGGTTCCGCGCCAAAGGGTCACCAGCGCAAAAACTTCACACATCGTGCGGGCGACCACCCCGAGCTCCTCCTGGGACATTTGGTAGAGTGGAAACCACTGCACATAGAGTCCTCCATCCTTCAGCCGGTCTCGCGCGACCTCGTAGTGCTCCAAGCTGTACAGGCTGCCTACGCCCGCCTTCCACGGCATGAACAGGTCGGCCACGATGACGTCGAACCGCTCCGATGTCCCTAACAGATAGTTGCGGCCGTCCTCCGCCACCACACTAGCCCTCGGGTCCTCGAAAAGCCCGTGCACATAGGGCTCGAAATACGTGCGCGCCGCCTCGACGACGTCGGCCCCGAGCTCGGGGTTCCAGAGCTGAGAGCGAGCGCGGTGGCGAGCGCCCCCGTCGTCTGTTCGATGGAAGAAGCCACGAACATCTGCCAATTCGACGCCCGTCGTGTATCTCCTCGAGGACCAGGCTTCGCTACCAGCGCATATACCCTTTCCCCCATTACTTCGAATGTGCTAACTTTGCGGACCCATCCGACAGCCGAGACGGTCTCGCGAAAATGAAATCACGAGTTTTTGCTCACGGGGCCCGTCAAATTTCCCATCATTTGCCGAAGCTGGCCGGAGGCGCACGAGGTGGTCAGGTGAATTACCGCCGTCCCCTCTCGATCGCGGCTTCTTTGGTCACAGTTGTTCTGTCCGGGTTGGCGCCTGTTCACGCTCAGGGGGGCGGGCCAGCTACCACGCCGGAACAGGGTGCTTTCGCCTTCCTCTCTGTTGCTCCGACTCGCTTGGTGGTTGATAAGGCGTCCCGGAAGGCCATCCCGTGGAATTCGCTCGGTCGCAATCTGATTTTCAAGAAGGAGATCGTTGCAGGAGGGCGGTACTTGCGCTCGGAGGGGCAGTTCTCCGGTGCCAACCGGATGAATGCGAACTCGATTGGGTTCGACCTCATGAAGCGCTTCACCTCTGAGACCGGCGACTGGGCGACGGTTAATCTGCAGCTACGCATGGCGTACCGTTGGAATCAGTGGCAGCCGGCGCCCTGGACCGAGGGCGAGGATGACTGGGAACTGGAGTGGCACGAGGCGACTCTCAGGCTCACCAGGTGGTTCCGGGGAAGGATGAACTTCAAGCTTGGCCATTTCGATTTGCCATTTGGACTCGAACCGGTCGTCGACACCCATGGCAGCCTATTTCAGCTGCAGTCCATGCGGAACGTGGGTTTCAAGAAGGACTGGGGCCTCTCGCTGTACGGCCAGCTGCCGAGCTTCGATTACGAGGCGTCACTGACGACGGGTTCCGGCATGGAACTGACCCGCGAAAGCGGGTCCTACCTGACCAGTGCTCGGGTTGGAACACCGGAAACGGGCAACTTCTTCATCGGCCTTTCGGGCCTCTACGGGAACGTGAAGGAACACGCCGGTCAGCTGGGCGAAGAGATGGCCGGGAAAAGGGGCGCCGTTCCGGCGCCCGGAACCTCGATCCGGACCGGTGAAACCTTGGTCGCGGAAGTAGTGCCCGACCAGGCGAAGGTCATGACTCGATGGCGTGTCGGACTCGACGTTCGGTACCTGCACGGCCCCTTGACGCTAAAGAGCGAGTTTGCATCTGGAGAGGATGGCGGCCGAGACATACGAAACGCTTTCGTCGAGCTCGACTTCATTCTTGTGCCTTATCGGATGGATTTGATCGCTCAAGTGCATTTCACCAGGGAGGATGCCGCCACCAGGTCGACTGGTTCCAGCTTGACCCGGCGAACCCTAGGCGTGTTAGGCTTGGCCTACAGAGCGACGTCCGCCACCACCCTGAGCGTGGCTGTTGAACGGGATCTTCATTCGAAGGGCGGGCCCGAACAGGATAGTATCGCCGTGCAACTATATATCTACTGGTGAAAGGCCTCCCGGCTGTAGAATAGCGGGTCAATGCCGGTTTCGGTTGCTCCAGTTTGAACGGCTGAGTCAATGTGATGGCTGTCCTCCTTCAAAGCTTACGGCGCAGCCGAGGATCGACTCAGATCCTCATCAAGAGCTGCCTGATCGGGGGACTGGCACTGGCCGGACCCCCATCTCCGGCCCACGGGGCCCTCTGCATCCTGCGCAATCCGGATCGGCAAATTTTCGAATTGTTTCCCACCGCCACCGGTTACCGGTCGCGGATCGTGAACGTCAATCGCAACCCGGAGGGGATGGCTAGGTTGGTGGAGTTTCTGGGTCAAAAGCTCGACTTTGACGAGCGGGGCGAGCACACCTTCTATGAGGTTCTGGATGGCAAGCAAGTCATCGGCATCGTTCGCCCGCACTCCGAGCGCGGGAGGTACGGGGCTGTCGAGGTGGTCTGGGCCTTTGCGCTGGAGGGGGCGATCCTCGACTACCGCATTCAGAGGTCCCGGGAGAGAGGAACCGCGGCCATTGTCACCGAGAGGTTTCGAGAACAGTTCACGGGGAAGACCATGACCGACCCCTTCACAGTCGGCAGCAGCAAGGACATCAATCATGGAGCGTTCGGTTTTGTCCCTGACGGTGCCGAGAGTGTGGCGTCCGCGATCGCCTATTCCGCCAAGAAGAATCTGGCCATCATGAAGTATCTCCTACTCGAGTACTGAGACGATGGGGAGACGCCAACAGACGATGTCGTAGAGAACTCCGGCGTGACTGAACAGCCTCAGCGTTCGAGCATTCGGCGCAAGTTTCGCGTCGCCTTGACGGGTCTCGTGGCCAGTATTGGCGCGCTAGCCGGCCTGCTGATCTGGCTTACCGTCACGAGCGAGATCCAGCGGCGGGCGAGCGTCGCTCACAGCCACCACGTTGATCTCATCAATAGCCTCGTCGCCACATTTCGCCAGACGGTGGCCATCAACGATTATGTAGTGGCGGGTGACAACAGCAAGTTCGGGCACTACGACTTGCTTCACCGGGACGCCATGGCTCTGGTCGCTGAGGTCCGGGCTTTCGTGCAGGACCATGAGGAAGTGGAGTTCTCCAGCGAGCTCCTGGCCGAAACTCGGGAAAGTGCGCCAGAGCCTGGAGAGGTGGGATCAGGAACTGGGGCTGGCTCGTCTGTAACAGAAGACGCTTTGCTCGCCGCGATTAGCAAGACCGCATCGGAGCTGTATCAGACAACCACGGCCATCGCGAGCTTGCCGGACCCGATCCGTGATCCGCTGGCCTCTGGTCTGATACAGCAGGCCGACAGCGCAGCGGTGCGCATTGTGACGATGACGGAGGAAATGCACCACCAGGCGGAGCTGCAATTCGCGGAGGTGGCTGCGCAAGCGGAAGAGGCCATGCGAGTGGCACGGTGGGAGGCCGTTGTGATCTTGCTGGTGGCCTTGTGCTTGAGCGGTTATGTTCTGGTGCTTCTCTCGCTGCACGTGGTAACGCCGCTGGTCCAGTTCAGCGGTGAGATAGAAGAGATTCGAAACGTGGGGGATCTGGAGAAGCGAGTGGCCCTCCGTTCCGACGACGAGCTGGGTCGGGTGGCAACCGAGTTCAACTCCCTGCTCCAGCGTTTGCACGAGGGCCGAGAGGCTCTGGCGCGGTCACGGGAGTGGGTTCGCACCTTCGACGCCATCTCAGACCTGGTGTTTCTCACCGATGACAAGTTCCGCATCGTGGCCGCCAATCGGGCTATGGCCAAATACGTCGGTATCGATCCAGACGCAGTGACCGGTATGAAATGCTCCGAGGCCTTTCAAGGCTGCCAACAATGCCTGTATCCGAGAATGGTTGAAGAGGACCGTGAGGTCTCGGCCGAGATCGACAGCCCCGAGCTCGGTAGCGTCTACGAGCTGACGGTCACTCCGCTGCGCGACGAATCGGGCGGCATCACGGGGTCGGTCCACGTGGCCCGGGACATCACCGAGCGAAAGACCATGCAGGCGGAACTGCTGGCAGCCTCAAGACTGGCGGTGCTGGGTGGAATCACAGCGGGCGTCGCACACGAGATCGGCAATCCGTTGGCGTCGATGTCGGTCAGGCTACGCCTCCTGGAGAAGAGTCACGATCTCGGTTTCGTGGCGGAGAGTACCCAACTTCTGCAAAGCCACATCGGTCGTATCTCGCAGACATTGCGAGGTATTGAACACCTTGCGAGGCCAGCCACGGAGGAATGGACCCCGCGCCAGGTCAATGCCATCGTCACTGATGCCATGATCATGCTACGGCTCCACAGCGCCGCCAAGAAGAGCGAGATACGCCTGGAGCTGGCCGATGACCTTTCCCCAACAGTCGAGGTCAACGACCAACTTATGCACGTCTTTCTGAATCTGGGTCTCAACGCGCTGGAGGCGATGTCCAGCGGCGGGACACTCACGGTTCGAACCAGTACACATGGAAACGAGATCCAGATAGCATTCGTGGATACTGGCGTGGGGATGAGCGACGACGTCCGCGCAAAGATGTTCAACCCTCTCTTCTCGACCAAGAAGAACGGAATGGGCCTCGGGCTCAGCATCGTTCAAAACATCGTCGCAGCACACCGTGGCAGGATCGAGTTCGAGAGCGAGACGGGGCATGGGACATCGTGCGCGGTCATGCTGCCCGTCCATCCACCGCTTGATCCCGGAACATCACTGCCCTTTCGGAGCCGGAGTGAAGACACCGACGCTTGATCAGGAACGAATCAATAGCTTCCCGCTACTTCAGAGTCGACGTTTGACACGCACGGTGCTCTCCGGTCTCAGGTATTCTTGGGTTAGCGGCCCTTGGCTTCGGACTTCTGCGGTGAGTAGTCGTTTGAACGTTCTGATTATCTAAATCAATGCCACGCGGCGGAAAGAGATCGGGAGCCGGGTGCCCACCTTCACCATCTGCGCCGGCTTTCCGCCCTGCTAAAGCAAGTTCCGGCGGTGGCGTCGGGTGGCTGGCCTCAACACGGTTTTCCTCACGGCCGAGCTCAAACCTTTAAACTTAGGGGGTGCTTCCGCCATCAATTGTTGTCAGGCCGCCAGAGCCGTTTGAACGTTGGTCTCAGTTGCTCGGGTACGGGAGACGCGGAACGCAATCATGACGATCTCCGTTAATAATAATGTTGGGTCTACGCGGATTCGTGTGGGTTGAAGACGGCATTTCTGGGTAATGGCGGAAGGAATGCCGCCACGATCTTCAGCTTGAGATATTCCTCGTCGCGATAGCCGTAGGCGCGTCGTTGCAGAACACGGATTTTGTTGTTGACCCCTTCAACTAGGAGGCGCAGACGTTCCATCTCGGCCACCGCCTTGTCCGGCACAGCTTGCCCACATGCGTCGCAAAACGCTAGGTGTAGCGCGAGTTGTTCGCCAGCCAGTCCAGGCGTTCTACATGCAAACCGCCGCACCCAGGACAGTTGACGCGCCAACGCTCGTATTCCAGATAGATCCGCCAGCCTGCCAACGACAGGTCGCGGACCCGGCACACTTGCTTGTCATAGCGCCCCCGGCGCCGTTGCCCACAGTAAGAGCACACAGCTGTTTTTTTCGCCTCTTGAGCTGGATGACGCGGGCGTATCGGTCACCGAATAGACCCTTCAATCCGGCACACCACGAAACCTGGCAGCGCAAACAGCGAGCGGATCGACTGGGAATTTTTCACTCGGTTAGCCTATCCTAAAAATGGACCACTTTTCAGCACCTGATGAAGTACTCGATACCTTTTCCACACAATGAGTTACACTGTTTTTCCGTCAGGACTTACCCACACGAATCCGCGTAGACCCATAATGTTATCGTGCACGCGAACACCTCCCTGAACGTCAGCCGCCGCGTCGTGATGCCGGCCTGCATCGCCGGCGTCCTGGTTTCCCGCCCGAACCTCAGAGCCCGATGCGGCCGAACGAAATTGTAGTAGCAGCGCAGCAACTCGAGGTACCCCTCGAGCTTATCCTTCGAGCGAGCGTGGGAGAGCGTTCGCCGCGGCAGGTATGCCGAAGCTTGCCGAATAGTCAGATTCAGCCGCTCGATGAATGAGGTGTTCAGGGTGGAGGAGTCTTCAGACTCGGTGAGCGCTTCTTCGAAGCGCCACGCGGCTCCCAGCAGCGCTTTACGTTCGACCTTGACGATACGATCATTCCTTCGCGTCTTGAGGACCTGGCCATAGAGACAAGCTGCCCCAAAGACTCGACGGACGACTTTCTCGTAGAAATCGAATCCGTCGGTGACGAACAGGGGAAGTCTCGCGAAGTCCATTCGCTTCGAGACGTCGCGAACGAGCGCCAAGGTGTTCCGATAGCTTCGTCGCCCCACGACGGTCGAAGGCCAGAGACGAGACCAGACTTCGATCGCCGCGAAAATCCACATTGGCCGCGCTTTCGCCCCTACGAAGGAGCGAATCTCGTCCGCCTGGAGCTCCTCGACGGCGAACCCGGCGATCCTCCTGTGGTTGAATCGACGACACACTTGGGCTGCTCTCTCGAGCCAGCGAGCGACGGTGTTCCAGGCAATTCCTTCGACCCGAGCGATCGAGGAGATACTCATGCCCTCAACGCGGAGGGTGACGACTTCATCGAACGTACTACGACGATGCTGCAGGCGGTAGTAGGGGGTGCCTTTTGTCGAAGAGAACGTTTTTCCGCACCCTACGCACCGGTATCGACGCCGTTTCCCGGACCTCGTTGTGTAGAAACCGTGGCGGACGATTTTTCCTGAATCACCTGTTTCGTGCGCTGGACATTCCGGGTGGGGACAACTCAGATTCTTCACTTCGCGGGGGCCTTGTCGACGAAAGAACTACGTCTCTCGATGTCAAGCTCAAACTCTAGCACGCGAACGGGTTAGGGACCGGCCGCCAACACTCGGTTGCGGAAGCACCCAAACGAGCGGGAGGCGTGCGCGCGCGTGGAAGAAGGCCAAACCACCCGCGGCGAGAAGCGCGACCATGAGCTCCACGAATACGGCGAAGCGGAAGGGACTCCGCAGCTGAGCGTAGCCGGGAACGACCGAAACCAGGAGACCGTGCAGCGAAGGACCGCCGTCACCGGGGCCGAGAGACAGCCAAAAGCCCAGCACGAGCACGGTGGTGCAAAAGGCCGTCCACCGCCGTGGACCCCAGAGGATGTGTCCCGAGGTCCGTGGAAAAAGAACGGCGCCCTCCACTCCGTCATCAGGGTATCAGATCAGGCGGCAACCTCCGCGTGTTCGAGAACCTCGCTCAGACGTTGGTAGCCGTCGATGCGTCGTAGTTGAATCTGGCCAGAGGCGATAAGCCCAAACAGCGAAGCGACCGCGGACTCCTCGCTGGAGAACGACGCTTGGGTTTTCGTCCGGCGTCGAAACTCGCGGTTGAGATTCTCCAGAGCATTGGTCGTTCGAATCGATTTCCACATGGCACGAGGGAATTCATAGAAGGTCAGCAGCTGATTACCGGCCTCCTCTAGGCTTCGGACGACGGCCGGCGCGAGAGGCGTCCACTTGGCGACGAGCTCGTCATAGGCTTTGCGAGCATCGATCCCGTTCTTGGCGTAGACGATCCGGTTGTAGTCACGCCGGAGCTCACGGCGTGCGTGCGCCGGGCAATGTTGGAGCAAGTTGGCGCGCTTGTGCTCGGTACATCGCTGCAACCGGCACCCCGGCCACTTCTCCAGCGCTTTCGTCAGCCCCTTGTGGCCGTCGCTGATCACTAGCTTGGGAGCCCGGAGTCCTCGAGCCTGGAGTCCCTCCAGCACGGAGCCCCAATGCGTCGAGGCTTCGCTCACCGCCAGACGCAATGACAACAGACGTTTCTGCCCGTCTGGCGCGACCCCGAGCGCGACCAGTACGGGTACGCTGATCACACGTTTCGCCATCCGCACTTTCAGGTGGAAGCCGTCCAGGTAAACGATCGCGTAGACCTCCTCGCTGAGAGCACGGTTCTGCCATTCCTCGAAGCGCTCCTTCAGCCGGCTAACCACGCGAGACACCGCGCTCTTCGATAGGTGCTCCTCACCGAGCAGTGGTTTCAGCGCTTTGCGGATCCGGCGGCTATTCGCGCCCGACAAGTAGGTCCCCAAGATCGCCTCGTCGACCTCACGAGTCCGGCGCGCGTACCGGGGCAACAGCTCGCTCCTGAACTCTGTCGTTTCTCCCGTTTCCTCGTCTCGCACGCGGGCTCGTGGCACCCGGAGCTCGCGAGTTCCCACCGACGTCGTCACGCGACGGGTTTCGGCTCCGTTGCGATATCCACGGCGGTCTTCCGCACGCTCGTAGCTACCACACCCCAGCGCTTGGTCGACTTCTTCCTCGAGCACGACCTCGATTGCCTCCAGTACCCGCTTACGCAGCCGAAGTTGGACGAACTCCCGATACTCGCTTACAGACTCCTTCGATATGGTGGTAGGCTTCTTCATGGCGTAATCCTCCTCCTCGCCTTTACAGGCGCGGTTTCGTTTTGTTTAACCGGAGGTTACGCCATTCTTATTTCCACGGGAAGCGGGACAGATCCGACCCCAGCCGAGTCCCCAGACGATGCCGGCGAGGGCGAGACAGACTTTCACCGTGCCGGGCCAAAAGGCACGTTCTCCCGGTCGCTTCGCGGTATCGACTCCGGGCGCGGGCACGAGCTGAGGCCAGGGTGTCTGACCATAGTGCTCCCAGGAAGCCGAGAACCTGCTTGCCGTGGAAGCCGAACGCTCGAGCTCGTAACGTTCCGCGATCCGAAGCTGCTGACCAGTGACGGGCACGAGGATGGCGAGCCCCACGAAAAGTGCTACACCCAGCGCTTTCCACGTCTCCCATTCCTTCAGTCGATCGGCCAGGAGCCAGCCACCACCGAGAAGAACGAGGACACTGAGAGACAACGCGTAGTATCCACACATCAAGCTCGTCGCCGCGAAAGCCACGGCGAGGGCCACGCCTCGGCGCAGGCTCGGTCTTTCGGCGATGCGCACGATCGCGTGAAGCGTCGCGAGGACACCTCCAAGAGACACGAGTTGCAGCACCCCGAGCTCCTGCTGGATGAAGGGCAGACATGAGACCATCGCTCCACCGGTGAGAGCGGCCAACCAACTCATTCGGACGGCACGCAGTAGCTGGCATGCCATCCAGCCGTTCAGCGTCAGCGCCGCTAGCACCACGGCGTTGTAGGCGAGCACATGGGAGCCCGTTGGACTGGAAACGAAAGCCGCAACGAAGCCGGTCAGGGGCTGAGGCTCGGAGAACGCGAAGACGCCCTCGAGCGGATAGAAGATCTGCGCGTCCCAGTAGCCTTGATGCAGGGCTCCGAGGCGGTCTGCGTTCCACCAAAGCGTCCAAAGGTTGAATAGAGGAACGGTGGCAACCGTTTCCGTGCCCATCGGGATTCCGCTGGCGATGTGCCGCGCTACAGGCCAAGTAATGATGAGAGCGAGCAGGAAGTAAACGACGAGCTCGAGAATACGAAACGCCGGCTCTGGAAGCACAGTCATGGCAGCAAGCGGGCTGGTTCCGTCGTCGCTAGCTTTGACGGCTCTCGAGCGCGATTTCTCGGACGTCGTACGGCGACGGCTCAATGTTCCTGCTGAGTTTGCTCGGGGGTTCGCGCAGTGCCCTCGTCGAGCTCATCAAGGTGCTCGCGCAAGGCACGAACCCTCTCCTCGTATCCTTGGATCAGCTCCTGGAGCTCGTCTCTGTTCTGCTCGAGCTCGCCCGCACCGCTGGTAGCATCTCCAGTGGCATAAAGGCGGTTGAACTCTTCCAACGCGCGGAACGCTCCACCGCCATCGCCCGCATGATCGAGCACCTGGGCGACATGGAGGCTGAGGCCAGCTCGCACGTGGCCGAGCTCCGTAGGTGACATCTCGCGCAGGTACGGGTCGTTCTCCGGCGGCGCGGCGATCCAAAGCTCGGCGAGAAGCTCGACGAGCTCCTTCCCAACGAGCCACGAAGTCTCGTTGGCCCGACCCCGCCGATGCGTGACCGGGGCGTTGTACTCGATGAAAGGACGGTCGTCCGTATTCACCGGGTAGGCTCGAAAAAGCTTTTCCGCTGCGCTGAGGTTTCCCGAGTACTGTAGCAGGACGTCGCGGAAGGCAAAGCGAGCAACGTCGGCATCGGTACCGTCTCCGGAGTCGACGCGCTGCGCCTCGAGTGCGATGTTGCCAGATTCTGCCAATCGGCGCTCGATGGCGTCGCGGTCGAGCGGTGCGGCATCCCGATGGCCCACGAGCGCGACCGTCTCCCAGCCGGGAGCGATGGTTCCGCGCCAAAGAGTCACCAGCGGAAAAACTTCACACATCGTGCGGGCGACCACCCCGAGCTCCTCCCGGGACATTTGGTAGAGCGGAAGCCACTGCACATAGAGTCCTCCATCCTTCAGCCGGTCTCGCGCGACCTCGTAGTGCTCCAAGCTGTACAGGCTGCCAACGCCCGCCTTCCACGGCATGAACAGGTCGGCCACGATGACGTCGAACCGCTCCGACGTCCCCAACAGATAGTTGCGGCCGTCCTCCGCCACCACACGGGCCCTCGGGTCCTCGAAAAGCCCGTGCACATAGGGCTCGAAATACGTGCGCGCCGCCTCGACGACGTCGGCCCCGAGCTCGCTGACCACGACACGCTCGACTGGATGTACGAGGGCGGCCCCTGCAGTAATGCCCGTTCCCATACCGAGAAAGAAAATGGAATCGGGTTGGGGGTGGAGGAGCAAGGGAAGGTGCGTCTGCCCCTCTTCGTACACCGACGCGCCGCTGCCGCCGAGCGAGTAGTCGTTGTCCATCTTGATGGCGATGGATGCGGGCTGCCGGATGACGGAGATGATTCCGGCACTCCCCTCCCAGACCTCGAGAATGCTCTCCCCCTTCTCGAGCGGATCGACCTTCACGATCGGCAGCCGTGAAGGATCGAGAAAGGACACGAGAAGCAAGAGACCACCGAGAGGAACGGTCCGGACGAGCTTCCTTTCGATCTCCACCTTGTGTGCCACGAGAAGGGCCGCGCAGAAGTAAGCAGCCGCCACGAGTCGGATGCTCGCCCAGAGACCAAAGAGATCCAAGAGGACGAAGCCGGCCACGAGTGATCCAACGACGGCGCCTACCGTATTGATCGCCGCGAGGTCGCCCACGGTCCGCCCGGCATCTCTCGAAAAGGGCTCGGCCAAGCGCAGCAGGTAGGGAAAGAGGGTTCCGAGAAGAATACCGGGGACCAGCATCACGGAAGCGGCGCACCAGAACGAGCCGATGATGTAGCCGCCAAAGCTCGACCCTCCCCCGAAATACTCCAGCCCGTTCGTCATCCAGTTGAAAACGAAGGGCGTTGTGGCGACGAGAAGCGCGGAGGCAGTCAGAATAGCGAAGAGTAGAAAGATCGGCTCCCGACCTCGTCGAATGAGCCAGCTCGCCAAGGCCGCTCCGAGCGCAAGGGCGAGAAGAAAGGTCACCAGGATCGTCGAAAAGGTGTACACCGAGTTCTGGAACACCTGGGCGAACATCCGTGTCCAGAGCACTTCGAGGCTCAAGGCGGCAAATCCGGAGAAAAACGCCAGCGCCCGAATGCCCTCTCGGGACAAATCCGAGACGATCTCTTCGGCGTCCACCGCTCGCTCCGGTGGAGCGCTTTCGGTGGCGGCCGTCGTTGAGCTCAGAGCCCAAGCGAGAACGGCGACGGCGGCCGTCACTGCCATGGCGACGACATAGGATCTCGCGAAACCCAGCTCGCGGGGCAAAACGAAACCGGCCGCGAAGGCGCCGAAAGCGGCACCCAAAGTATTGACGGCATAGAGGACCGACGCCATCCGGCCGAGCGTTTCCGGACTCCGGACGAGGTGTTGGCTCATCATGGGCAGCGTTCCGCCCATGAAGAAAGACGGCGGAAACAGTACGACCATCGCCAATAGAAACTTCACCGCCAAGAAGAGAGCCGGCTGATCCCCCAAGGCCTGAAACAGCGGCGCATACACGGCGTGATACAGATCGAGCAGGAGAAAGTACGCCAGCGCGCTCAGGCTCACCCCGGCTTCCAGAAGCGCGTAGGCCGCGAGCGGTTTGCTTAGGCCACCGGCGCGCCTTCCCCAGAAGCGCGCTCCGGCAACGAGGCCGAGGAAGAACGCGGCCAAGGTGGTGGCCGCGGCCTGGGACGTGTTGCCGAAGAGGAGTCCGAGCTCCTTCATCCACAGGACTTCGTACACGAGACCCGCAAAACCGGAGGCGAAGAACAGGACGAGAGTGGATCCGACGTGGAAGCGCGCGAGCTCGACGGTCGCTGCCACTCGGGGCAAGCTCTCCATCTCGGCGTGCTCTTTGCCCATGGGACGTCCACCTTCGAGTTGCATATCAGATTCTTGCGCTGATTCCTGATATCATCTCGTCGAGTGGCCCGCGTGCAACCGCAGCAAGACGAAATCCGCCGGGTGAACGACTTCGACCACCGGGAACCCGACAGGTCGGGCCACGTCTCCGGCCGCCGCGGCTATCTCAAAGCCGCTCTCCCCATCGCTCTGGCGGGGTTGTTGCTGGGCGTCGCTTCCTATCTTTTCTTCGACCCTGCCGTTCTCGATTCCGCGCCAGATTTGCATCTCTCCCAGCTGGTGCAGAGCCTTCTGGCCTCGCTCGCCGTGGCCATTTTGGTCGTTTGGTTCCTCGGCGCTCGTCGTGAGCCCACTTTCCCGCAGACGTCGGATGCCCTTTCTCTTCCCGCGCGCGGCGACCGTGTACGTCGCCATGCTCAGTGGTTCGTGCAGATGAGGTGGGTCGCCGCTGCAGTAAGCCTCGCCCTCATCTTCATCGCCGTCTTCCTTTCGGAGATTCTACCCCATGCCGCACTCCCCTCTCTTCTCGCCTGGTGGGTCGCCCTGATAGGGGCGAACATCTGGTTTGCCCGACGGCTGCGATGGGCTCAAGATCTGGAAAAGGAGATCGTGCTCCAAGCCTCGGTGGATCTACTGGTCCTAACGGGCTGGCTCAATGCGTCCGGCGGGATCGAGAACCCCTTCTATCAGGTTTACATCCTCCACGTGATCATCGCCGGGATTTTTCTCCCCCGGCGAAAAGCGCTCTTTGTCACCACTGTTGCTTGTACGCTGACGTGCTTTCTCGCCGCTGCCGAATATTTTCGACTCGTTCCCCACGTGACCATTTCGGTGTTCCCTCACAGTCACGCAGAAGGGGAGCACGCCCACGCCGAGGAGGGGATGCTCCACGCGTCTCTCGATCCGGTCTTCGTATTGAGGCGGATGATTCCGTTCCTCGCCACCCTCAACCTGGTGGCTTACCTCACGACCATCATTGCCGACCGGCTCCGGCGCAGCGAAGACGAGCTCGAAGAAGCGGTGCGGACCGAGGCGCTCGAGCGGCGACGCCTCGAAGGCGTGATCCACTCGGCCGGGATCGGCGTGGTGCTCATCGACCCCGACCTCACTCTCCGGTGGTACAGCGGTCGGGCCGCTGAATGGCTCGACCTCAACCCGTCGGCCATCGGAGAAGCCTGTGATGCCTCCGAAGAGGGGAACGGCTGCGGCAGTCTCGTTGCCGAGACCGCCCGAAGTGGAAGCCCGATGGAGACGGAAAGAGTCGTCGAGCTCTCGCCCGGAAAGGTGCGTCACCTCCGTCACACCACCTGGCCGGTCCTCGACTCGGATGGACGGGTGCGACAGGTCGTTAAGCTCGTCCAGGACATGACCGCACAAAAGGCGCTCGAGGCCAAGGCGGTGCATGCCGGCAAGTTGTCTGACCTGGGCAAGATGGCCGCCGCCGTTGCCCACGAGATCAATAACCCCCTTGCTTCGCTCTCGAGCCGCCTGTCGCGGATGGAACGCAGCGACGATCCGGAGTTTCTGCGGGAGAGCGTCGGCGTTCTGCGCGGACAGCTTTCACGGATCGGTCGGATCGTACATACGGTGTCGCAGTTTTCGAAAGCGCCCGCACAGGCACGCACTACCTGGGACGTGACGGCGGCGGTCGACGAGGCCTTGAGTGTGATCAGGCTGGATCCGCGCGCGGCGAAGACGCACTTCGAGTGGCGGCCGTCAAGCTCCTGTTTGTTAGTGAACGCCGTGCGAGATCAAATCCTTCAGGCTTATCTGAACCTCTTGATCAACGCCGCGGAGGCGACCAGAAAAGGTGGGCAGGTGACCGTGCGTGCCTTCGCCAGCAATGGGGAAGTTGCTGTGGAGGTCGAGGACTTCGGTGAGGGTATCGCATCGTCGATGGAGGACCGTTTATTCGAAGCATTCGCCACGACGAAGCCCCTAGGCATCGGCATCGGTCTGGCGATTTCACAGAGCCTCGTGCATGCCCACGGAGGCCGCATCGAGGTCCAGAGTGAGCCCGGCAAGGGCTCGCGCTTCACCGTGCTCCTCCCGGCAGCGGACGCGACGACCAAAGATTCGGATTCGCGAGAGGCAGACGGCCGATGAGCGGTCAGATCCTCATTATCGACGACGAGGATCTGTTCCGAGAGGATCTCGCGAGCCTCCTTCGTCAACAGGGCTATAGCTGCGAGACCGCGGACAACGGTGAGAACGGTCTCCGACTGGCCAAAGCCGAGTGCTTCGATGTCGTCCTCTGTGACCTCATAATGCCAGGCATCTCCGGCCTCGAAGTGGTCGAGCGGCTTTCACAACAATGCTCGCCCAGTTCCGTGCTCGTGGTCACGGCTTACGGAACTCTGGAGACCGCGGTCCAGGCCTTCCGCGCAGGTGCCGCAGACTATCTCCTCAAGCCGGTGGTACCGGATGACGTGCTGGGCAAGATCGAACGTTGCCTGAGCCATCGCCGACTCCGGGACGAGGTCGTGTATCTCAGGCGAGCGTTGCGTGACGTGAGCACGGGCTCCCAGCTCGTCGGCCAGTCCGCGGCTATCGTCGAGCTTCGAGAGATTATCGAGAAAGTCGCGCCGACCGGTAGCTCCGTGCTGATCACTGGCGAGAGCGGCACCGGCAAGGAGCTCGTAGCGCGTCTCCTCCACGAGTCTTCGAAAGCGGACGACGCTCCATTCATGGCGATCGATTGTGCCGCCTTGCCACATGAGCTCATCGAGAGCGAGCTCTTCGGCCACGTTCGCGGTGCCTTCACCGGCGCGATGAAAGATAAACCGGGTCTGTTCCAGCTCGCCGGAGACGGGACACTATTCCTCGATGAGATCGCCGAGCTTCCAACGTCGCTCCAAGCGAAGCTCCTCAGGGCAATCGAGAGGAAGGAGTTCCTACCAGTCGGAGGTACGCGGCCGGTAAGCTACACCGGCCGCCTCGTTGCGTCCACGAATCGAAATCTGGAAGAAGAGGTGGAGGAGGGACGCTTCCGCGAAGACCTCTACTATCGAATCCGAGTGATCGAGATCCACCTCCCCCCCTTGCGTGAGCGCTTCGAGGATGTGCCGCTCCTCGTCGAGCCCATCCTGAGCCGGCTGGCGACGCGACTCAACCGTCGCATCCGGGGCGTCGAACCTGAAGCAATGAAACTCCTGATCGCGGCACCTTGGCGGGGCAACGTGCGCGAGCTGGAGAATGTACTGGAACGGGCCATGATTCTCACCGAGGGCGAGCGCCTCGGTGTTGCCGATTTGCCGGCGGAGCTCACGAGCAAGCTGGATGGCGCGGGGCCCTCGTCCGATCTTCGGACCGCCGTGCGAACGTTCGAACTCGAGCACATCCGCCGGGTGCTCGTTCAGACGAACGGAAACCGCGAGCAGGCGGCGCGCTTGCTCGGCATCGATCCATCGACTCTCTACCGGAGGCTCAAAGAGCTCGAGGCCTAGCGGCCATTCTTCTGCCAGGAGATCTTGCAGGGCTGCAAGACTAAAAACACAAATTCTCTCATTTGCGCAAGAGAGGACATATGACGGCTGGCCCGCTTGAGTCTTGAGAGGTCCAGCCAACACACTTTTTTTCAGCGTCTTACAGGATAAGTTCCTCTCCCGAGTTCATGTGGCATCGTACTTGTATTTGTAATAGGATTGGATGTCATCCGGAGGGTGATTGCCCGCACCCTCTCGGAAATATCATCCCGCGGGCAGGAACAAGGAAGTGAGCAAGATGGGTAAGAGAAGCCTCGTATCGGGAGCGCTGATCGCTGCGCTCTTTACCGTGCTTGTCGGTACGGACGCCTGGGCTATTCCAGCCTTCGCACGGAAGCACCAGACGAGCTGTCAAACGTGTCACATCGCCTATCCAAAGTTGAATCCCTTCGGCAATGCGTACCGTCTCCGGGGCTACCGTATGCCGGGAGAAACGGAAGACTTGGTCAAAGAAGTGCCGGTCCCGCTCGGTGTGGATGCGTACAAGCGCGTCTGGCCCGACGCCGTTTGGCCTTCGGACATTCCCGGCACCGTGCCGCTCTCCGTCGACGTTCAGCTCACCGGCGTCACTCTCCAAGTCGCGGAAGAAGAGGAAGAAGTCGACGATCAGATCAGCGATTTTCCGGACGAAACCGGGCATGACTTTCGCTTCCCTGAGTCCGTCGAGCTTCTCGCCGGAGGCACCTTTGGGGAGACCATGTCGTTTCTCACCGCCGTGGGCTTCAAGTTCGGGACCGAGCATGGCCAGACCGAGGTCAACGTCGGAATCGAGCATGCCGAGTTGCGCTTCAACGGCCCCTTCGGATCGGGAACCGCGTTCAACGCGAAGCTCGGCCGGCTCACGCCCGAGATGACTCAGCAGTTCAGTCACGGCTATCTTCTTACCGAGAGCGCTCCCGCTTCCATGTTGGGGTTCAACCCCATCGGTTTTCACGGGAGCGATGAGGTAGCCGGTTTCGGGCACGGGGGAGGCCATGGGGGCGGCGGCGACGGCATTGCCTTGCCGGCGGGAGTAGACGGCATCGAAGTCTATGGGATCGTCAAGAGCCGGCTCGATTACTCGGTAGGCATCTCGAACGGCATGGGACCCGGCGAAGAGACGGCGGACGCGAACCGCTCCAAGGATTTCTTCGGGCGTGTGGGGTACAAGTTCGGAGGGCTTTCACTCGACGGCGAGGACTACGTCGAGTCCTCGAAGAACTGGCGCGAGACATCTTTGCGGGTCGGCGCGTTCGGTTATCGCGGCGACGGAGAAGGCATCCTGTTCCGCGGCACCGATGAGAACAGTGGTCTCTTCGTCGAGAACAAGGACTTTTACCGTGCCGGCTTCGACGTCAACATCTACTGGAGAGACTTGAATCTGATCGCTGGGTTCGCCCGCGGCCGAGATACACTCGCCATTTACGAAACAATTTCTGTAAGTCAGCCATTCGAGCTCCATGACGAAGAGGGCTTCAACTACAAAGGATGGTTTACCGAGCTCGACTACGTCTTCTTACCGTGGTTGCACGGAGCTTTCCGTTACGAGAGGCTGGACCCATCGGAGCACGACAGCGAGAGCTTCGAGCGCGTCACCGTAAACGGAACAGCTCTCGTCCGAGCGAATGTGAAGGCTTTGATCGAGTACCAGCGGAACATCGGGGGTCACGAAGTCGATGACTACCTGCTCCTATGGCGGCTGAGATTTGCCTTCTAGACGCCGGCGGCTCGTCGATAAGACCCAGCCCCGGCGAAAGTAATCGAGTCCTTTCGGTGGCGGCCGCAACCGTCACAGGAAGAGACCTAAGGAGCTCCAAAAAAAGGAGCAAATGACATGTGGCGGAAGCACATCCGCAACCTGGCGATGACGGCGGTGTCACTCGGTGTCTCCTCGACGATGCTGGCGGGCCCGATCAGCGGAAAGGTGACGCTGGAGGGCCTGAGAAGCCACGCCGACGCGGTCGTCTACATCGAGAAGATAGAAGGCAAGACCTTCCCGCCGCCGAAGGAGCCGGTGGTAATGGTCCAAAGAGGAATGGCCTTCCTTCCGAAGATCCTCCCGGTGGTGGTGGGCACCACCGTGGAATTTCTCAACAGTGATCCGGTCGCTCACAACGTATTCACACCAGACGAGTGCGCGGACAAGTTCGACCTCGGGTACTGGCCGACCGACGAGACGCGGCCGTATACGTTCGGCGAACCGTGTGCCGCGGTCATGCTCTGCAAACCTCATCCCGGAATGATTGGCTACGTGGTCGCGGTGGAGACTCCCTACTTCGCCGTTAGCGACGGTGAAGGGAACTTCACCATCGAAGACGTTCCCGATGGTACCTACAAGCTGACGGCCTGGCACGAGCGCCTGAAGAAACAGACCGAAGACGTCGTGGTCAAGGGCGCGACCACCGTCGATTTCACTTTGACGCGCTGAGGACTCCCCTATTTAACCTCACAAACGCAACGGCAGGGACGCGAGGCCATATCGTCTACGGGCTGGTCTTTTGCTTGGCGATGGCTGCAACGGGAACCCTCGGCTTCGTGGTCGCCCCGGGCGTGTCGAAGCCGCAGGAGCGAGAGTTCACCGTGGAAACCACCAAATACGCGTACGAGCCGGCCGTGATCCGCGTGAACAAGGGTGACACCTACCAAGGCGGGATTTAGGGCGAGTTGCAAGGGCCCCCCACGGGCATAGCGGGTGTGGAATCCCTGCTTTTCGACGCCGGATGTCCAGGTCAGAGGGTGCAGCTCGAGTTCACCGGGAGAGACCTTGAAGCCTCCGCGCCAGCGGCCTTGGCAAAGCTCCAGGCTTTCTCCGCAGCCCTCACGGCGGTACCACGCATGGACTTTCCCTTCTCGATGCAGATCGCGACCAAGACTTCTTGAACGATCATTTGACGCCCCGTCGATCGCGACGTAGGATTGACGGCGGCCGATTGGTTTCCAGAAGGCGTTTCGACGTCGCAGAGGGAAGAAGACAGCGCGAAAGACCGTGGGGCAAGCGAATCAACCTCTCATAAAGAGAAGGCCTGCGATGCGGGTCAATCGAAGGGAATTTGTGAAAACGGCGGCTTCGATTTCCACGTTGGCAGCCGCAAGCACCTCCGGGCAGGAAGCGCAGAGGCTGGCGGACGCGGAGCCGGAGATATCGGGCCGGCCCCGCCAGCTTTTTGCTTCCACGATCACAATCGACTCGCTGTTGTACACGCAGGACAATTCCGCCACCCTCCCCGTCGCCACGCTCGAAGCCATCCAGGCATCCGGTCAAACGGCGGCCTTTTGGGACATTTCCATCAACGCGTGCGGACGCTCGTTGGAAGCTATGGTGCGACACATTGCTCGGTGGAACGAGGAACTGGATAAACACCACGACGTTTTGGTGCGAGCCCTTTCTGCCCGGGACATCGAGGAGGCGAAGCGAAGCGGGAAGTTTGCCATCGTCTACCTTTCACAGGATGCCAGCATCCTGGATCGCGAGTTGGCGATGGTGCGCACGTTTTTCGAGCTTGGACTGCGGGTTCTGCAACTGACTCACGACACCAGGAATCAAGTAGGCAGCGGCTACCGGGACCGAAATGACGGCACCCTGAGTCATTTCGGAGTCGAGGTGGTCAAGCGGTGCAACGAGCTAGGTATGCTGATCGACCTATCCCACTGCGGGGACGAGACCACGCTAGATGCCATCGAGATCTCCAGCCGGCCGTGCGTTTTTACGCACACCGGGTGCCGGGCCCTGTACCGTTCACTGCGCAATCGTACCGATGAGCAGATGCGGGCGCTGGCGGATAAGGGAGGTGTGGTCGGCATCTTCAACATCAGCGAATGGCTGACGCGAGCCGATACTGCAACCCTCGACGCTGCGCTCGACAACATCCAACACGCGGTGCGGATAGCAGGGATCGATCACGTCGGTTTCGGAAGCGACCATTCGATGGAGGCGCTGGACAACACCAAGCTCGAGGAACGACTGCGCTACTCGCAGGCCACCGCTCCAGAAGAGATCGAGGGCGGGTTTTCGGAAACGGTGCCGCAACACGTCGTGATCCCGGAGTTGAACACCCCCATGCGGATGCTGGTCCTCGCCGACGGCCTCGAGAAGCGAGGCTATACGGACTCGCAGATCGAGAAGTTGCTGGGGGGGAACTTTCTGCGCGTCTTTCGTGAAGCGCTTGGCACTTGACATTCTGTCCTACCCAATTGATACGGTCCAACGGAATGATAGAGAGTAGACGTTTCGGAACTTTTAAAAGAAGACATCCCCGACGGAGTCTTGAAAGGAACCCAAGATGAACCTGCGACTTGTTTTAGGAATCTTGACCGCTGTGACCCTTGCTCTTTGCCTTCCGGCCACGGAAGCTCAAGTCATCGTCATTCGCGCGGGCGAGCTCGTCGATCCCGAGACGGGTACGTCCCAATCGGACCAGACCATCGTCGTCGAGGACGGGACGATTCGTGCGGTGGGTGAGAATCCAACGATCCCCGCCGGTGCCGCCGAGCTCGACCTGTCCTCCCTGACGGTGCTTCCTGGACTCTTCGAAAGCCACACTCATGTCGGGTCCGCTTACGACGCCGACGATTCGTCCCTCACAGAGTACAACGTCAACTTTTCCACCGCCGAGCGTGCTATCCAGAGCCTGCTCAGTGCCCAATCTTTTCTGTATGCCGGATTTACGACCATACGCGATCTGGGAAACTCCGGGAATTGGGCTGACACCGCGCTGTTGCGCTTCCTCAATTCTCCGCCAGCTCCATACAGGGGCCCGATAGAAACCTCCACCACCTCTGCTCCGGGCCGAACGGGCAGGGTGCTCGGTCCGACGCTGTTTACTTCCGGCAAGATCCTCGCCCCTTTCGGTGGGCAGTTCCGTGTCAACCCCGAGATTCCCGACATGGGGCTGGTCGATTACTACTACGCCGACAGCCACGATGAGTTACGCAAAGCCATCCGAGAGAACATCCACTACGGAGCGACGTGGACCAAGATCATCATCGATGACCACCCATACCTCTACTCCGTGGAGGACATCAAGTTCATGGTAAAAGAATCGCACGCGGCCGGTGCCAAGCTGGCTGCCCATGCCTTGACGGAAGTGGGAGCGCGTCTCGCTATCGAGGGGGGTGCCGACTCTATCGAGCACGGGTACAGGATGAGCGATGAGGTGCTGGAGTTAACCAAGCAAGCCGGAATTGTTCTAGTGGGCTGCGAGTACGGGCTAGGACCTGACACCCATAACAGGGACTTCCACGCCGGGGAATACGACAGGCACGTCGATCGTTTGAGACGAGCCTACCGCATCGGGGTCGAGATGGCCTTTGGCGCCGATATCCTACGGCTCACCTCCGGATTCACGAAGGGAGAAACGGCCATCGGGGTCGTAGACACTTGGGCCGCAGCCGGGATCCCCCCCGAGGACATACTCCGAGCCATGATCGTAAACCCCGCGCGGTTGCTCGACGTGGCGGACCGGCGTGGCGCCATCCGACCCGGGATGGCGGCAGACATCATCGCCACCCCGGAGAACCCTCTCGAGGATATCGCGGCACTAAAAAGCGTGTCCTTCGTCATGAAGGACGGAGTCGTGTACCGGTTCGATTAGCGCGAGGCGCGTCACGTGGTTCGTCGAGCGGTCAGGCGACCGTTTCGAGCACCTTCAGGATTCGCTGGATATCAGCGCGGTTGTTGAACAGGGAGACGGCCACTCGCAGCACTGGCTGGTTCGTCCCCTTGAAGGTGATCACAATCGATTCTTCCTTCAGAATCCGTTTCAGATGGTCGGGGTCTCGTCCATGAATGATACTCACGATGGGTGACTGGTTGCCTTCAGGCGTCCACGCCTCGTATCCCAACTTGGCGGCGCCCTCACGGAACTCGTGGGCGAGCCCCACGGCGTGCTTTTCGATCTTGGAAAGACCGACGTTCTTCAGATAGCCGAGGGAGGCGTTGAGCTGGGCGACCGGGCTGAAGGCGAGTGAGGAGTGCTCGTACTTAGTTACGCTGGTCTTGTGGCGGAAGCCGAGCTCGCGGGGAAGCCCCACCCGGTGTGAGCCGGACCAGCCCTCGCCCGTGAGCGTCTCCGCGACCGAGCCGTGGCCGTAGCGGTCGGGGGGAATGCGATCGAGGTGCTCCTCACGGATGAAAAACGGCGCCACTCCAAAGTTGGCGAACAGCCACTTGTAGGCACCAGCAACGAGAAAGTCCACGCCTAGCTCGTTGAGGTTGGCGGGAAAGGTGCCGATGGCTTGGACGGCGTCGGTAAACAGGAGGGCACCCTTCGCATGAGCGAGCTCAGCCAATGCGCGGAGGTCGTGTCGATAGCCGTTGCGGTTCGACACCCACGCCACGGAAACGAGGCGAGTTTTCTCGTCGATGCGCGCCTCGAAATCCTCGAGCGGCGAGCTGCCGTTCTTCTCGGGAACGACGCGAAGCTCGACACCCTTGTCCTTCTCGAGATGACGGTACAGGACGATGCTCGAAGTAAAGTGTAGGTCGTCGATGACGACGTTGTCGCCAGCCTTCAGATCGAGGCCGCGGGTGACGATGTTCTCGGCATCGCCCGTCCCAGCGAGAAGCGCCACCTCCTCCGGCTTGGCGCCGAAGAGCTCCGCAAAGGCGGTACGCGTCATCTCTTTCTTCTCCAATCGAAACCGGCTATCCGCCCAGTACATCTTTTCGTCGACGTACTCGACGGCGACGTCTCTCACAACCCGGGGCATCGGGCCGATCCACGAGGTGGCGAGAAACGTCAGGTTCCGGGTGATTGGAAAATCGGCGCGCACGCCGAGCGGATCCTCCTCGGCGGGAAGCGTCATGCCGCGGACGGGCGGGAGCGCGGCTAGCCCGGCAGCAGTCGTCGTGAGGAAGCTACGGCGGTCCAGTGAGCTCATGGGAATTTCTCCTATTCCGTTCGGTTTATCTTGAGCGTCTCAAAATGCGGCCAGGGCGCGCGCCGGTGAGCTCTTCGTTCTCCACCGCGACTTCGCCGTTGACGATGACGTAGGGGATGCCCCGGGGGAACTGGTGGGGATCGGCGTAGGTGGCCTGGTCGGTGATGCCTTCGAGATCAAAGATGGTAATATCGGCCCACATATTCTCGCGAATCAGACCCCGGTCCTGGATGCCCAGCTTGGTTGCCGGGAATGACGTGATTTTTCTGACCGCCTCCTGCAACGTGAGGATGGTTTTGCCCACCTCTTTGGGTTCTTCCGCTCGGGTTTCTCCGCGCACGTACTTGCGAAAAGTGATGGGGAAGACGCCATAGCTGCGGGGATGGGGCACGCCGTCGCCGACCTTGTATATGCGGCCATCCGATTCGATCATGGAGAGCGGGTGGCTGACCAACTTGCGGATGTCGTCTTCATAGTGCTGCTCCATCACGATGCTCACGCCACCTTTGTTTTCAATGATGAGCTGAAAGACGGTGTCCAGGTGGTCGAGTCCGCGTTCGTCGGCGATTTGAGCGATGTGTTTGCCACTAACCCAGATCTTATCGGCATGCCCGTCTCCGAGAAGGGCGACGGGCGGAGTGGTGTGTGATTCCTTCTCCTCATAGACGTAGTGTCGGATCTTTTTCCTCTCTTCGGGATCCTGTACCCTTCTCAAGACTTCGGGGTCGCCTCCATCCAGCGCCCAGTTGGGCAGAATCTGATAAATCGTGGTCGAGCCCGCTAGGTAGGGCGGCAGGTCGGTGCTGACGTCCATGCCTCGGGCACGGGCCGCTTCGAGCAGTTTGATAATCTTTTCTATATCGCCCCAGTTCGGGTAATGGCTCTCCTGATGGGAGACCTGCAGATGAGCCCCGCAGTGTTCCGCGGTTTCGATCGCTTCGAGGACGGACTTTTCCCAGGTGGAACTGGAACCCTCGGTACGGATGTGCGTGGCGTAGAGGCCATCATATTGGGCGACGACCTTGCACAGCTCGATGAGCTCATCGGTTTTGGCGAACATTCCCGGCGCGTAAGCCAGACCGGTCGACATGCCGAAAGCGCCATCCTCCATGGCACCGTCGAGGACGGATTTCATCCTGTCGAGCTCCTCGGCGGTGGGTGCCCGATCATCCTCGCCGACGACGTAGCTTCTCAGATCACCGTGTCCCATGAGGGCTGCGACGTTGACCGTAGTGCCATCTTCTTCGAGGTGGCCGAAATATTTCTCGAACGTCGGCCATTCCTCGCGCGGCACGGTCGAGTGACCGCAGTTGCCGATGACCAATGTGGTGGAGCCCTGCCGGATGTAGTTTTCGGCGAGGGGCATTTCCAGCAGCTGATCGTCGGAGTGATTGTGGATATCGACGAAGCCCGGGGAGACGACGAGGCCAGTGGCATCGATGGTGCGCTCTCGGCTGATGGTTGCCAGATCGCCGACATTGGCTATTTTGCCGTCGACAATGCCGACGTCAGCGGCAAACCAGGGACTGCCCGTACCGTCGACGACATGCCCGTTCTCGATGACCAAATCCAATATGGGCCGGTCGCTTTCGCTGCAGGCGCTGAGGGCAACTAGCAACAAAGAGCAAAGGCACTGGGCTCGTATTGCAGGACCTCTCATTGATTTCTCTGCTCCCTAGGTTGGTACCAGAAAGATCGTTGGCAGATTCTTCTCCCTCAGCAGATCGGTGAAAGCAGGGACGTCCTTGTCGAGCAGCTCGTTCAGTCGATCCTGGTGGGTCGTCAATCGCTTCTTCAAGAGTTCATGTACCTCGACTTGCGCAGTGGTCGGTGCGAAGTCATTGCCGGCGCCTCCCCACGAGCTTCCTACCTCTGAAGCAAGCACGAGGAACCGCCCCAAGAGCCTCGTCTTCCAACGCCAAAAGTCTGCACCTGGCGTCTGCTTCATTTGAAAGAGGTTTTCTTCCACGGCTTTCAGCTTGTTGTCGAGCTCCTCCGCTGCACCAATGACCTCGCCAGCGTTTTCGTCCTCCTCGAGGAGTATCGTGAGATCGTAAATCTGCCCTCGGATTGTTTCAATGTTGTCGATCATATCCATAATGGAGTTGACGTCTTCGCGAAGCTCGAGCGACATCTTCACTTGAGCCTGAATGTCCGCCTCACTGCCGGCCGAGTTGGGATCCTTCTTCACGGTGAGCTGCTGACTGAGTTCCTGGCCCTCGACACTTAGTTTTACTGTGTAAATCCCCGGTACCGCTTGTGGGCTGATCGACCCGCCCGCGGGCAGGGGTCGCGTTTGCGTACGTGAGTCGAGCTCCACATGAGGGCCATAGTCGTGGTTGGTTCTCAACATGGCGCTCCTGGATGACTCATGCCTCAGGTCCCACATCACCCGGTTGATACCGGGCTCCTTGGATCCTTGGAGCGTTTTTATTGTCTGACCCTTTTCATCAAGGATGGTGATGGTGACGTCATCGGTCGGAGCGGACTTCAGATAGTAATTGATGGAAGCACCGTAGGGAGGGCCTTGTCCTATGGTCTGCGCATTGTAAACGGACATTCGACGACCGACATTCCGGAAACGGTATGCCGGCCGCGCAGCGAAAAGATGGACCTCGGAATCGACAACCTCCGACGTGAGCTGCTGGAGGGGGGTGATGTCATCCATAATCCAGAAGCCTCGCCCATAGGTGCCTACCACCAGGTCATTGAAATGCTCTTGAACGACCATCGAGTGCACCGGCGTGTGTGGCATGTTGTTTTGTAGAGGAATCCAGTTGTCTCCGTCATTAAAGGAAACATATAGCGCGTTTTCCGTCCCGAGATAGAGCAGCCCTTTCCGTACCGGATCTTCACGCACACAGCGGGCATAGCTGAATACGCTCCTGGGAATATCCGAGCTAATGGATTTCCAGCTCTTCCCATAGTCCGTTGTCTTGTAAACATGAGGATCGCGATTGTTCACGTGATGCAAGTTCACCGTAATGTAGCTGCTGCCAGCATCATACCGGGAAGGTTCTATGTTGCTGACCGTGCCCCAGGCCGGCAAACCGGGGATATTGCCAGTGACGTTGGTCCAATTGGCGCCCCCGTCCCGGGTCACCTGGACGTTCCCATCATTCGTGCCCGCCCAGATAAGCCCCTCTTCCAGAGGTGACTCGGCGATGGCAAAGACGACAGAGCCAAATTCGAATTCGACGCCGACACTGGGAGACTTGGAGCCATCTGAATTCTCGAGAAGAGTCTCATCGTCCGTGCTCAGGTCCGGACTAATGACCTTCCAGTTACGGCCACCGTCCGTCGTCTGGTGAACGTATTGGCTGCCAACATAAACTCTGTTGTGATCGTGCGGCGAAATGGCGATGGGAAAGGTCCAATTAAAACGATATTTCATGTCGCCAGCTGAAAAGCCAATGGAGGTCTCCGGCCAGACCTTGACGGACTGCGCATGGCCCGTGTCGAGATCGAATCGGTCGATGGCACCGTCATAGCCGCCCGACCAGACAATGTTGTCGTCTACCGGGTCGGGAACGGCCCAGCCACTCTCATTGCCGCCCACGTATCGCCACAGACCCGCCGTGATCCCGCCACCCAGTGGATTGCTTGGGCCTCGGAACGAGGGGCCATCCTGGCGGTTACCGTAGACGAAGTAGGGAATTTTGTTGTCGACTTCTACATGATACATCTGGGCGATGGGAAGGCTTCTGTTGCTCCAGGTCCGACCACGGTTGGTGGTAAGGACGGGGCCCGGATCGGCACCCAAGATCATCCGATCGGGATCGGTCGGATCGATCCACATGTCGTGATTGTCACCCCCCCGGAGCCCTTCCGCGCTCACACCGCCATCGATCGAACGGACGAGTGTACCCCCTACAAAGTAGACGTCGTCGGCATTGTCCGGTGCCACCGCCATACGCCCGTAGTAATGAGCTCGCTCGTTGAGACTGTGGTCATAACTGATCAGTTTCCACTCCTCACCGCCATCCTCGGACCTCCAAAGGGAGCCGTTGCCGATGTTCTTTCCCTCCTGAGGCACGCCGTCCCCGGTTTCGATCGTGGCATAGACCCGATCGGAATTGCTGGGAGCCACGGCGACCGCGATCTTCCCCAGGGTTGTGGCCGGAAGTCCATGGCCGCGGAGGGGCGTCCACGTTGCTCCGCCGTCCGTGGACTTGTGGAGACCGCTTCCCGGTCCGCCGCTGAGGACACCCCAGGTTGTGACCAGAACTTGCCACATGCTCGCGAAGAGGATCCGCGGATTGTTGGGGTCCATGGCGATATCCGCGCCACCGGTGTTCTCGTCGACGAAGAGCACCTTGTCCCAGGTCTCACCCCCATCCTTAGTGCGGTAGATCCCACGCTCGGGCTGGGGACCGTGACAATGTCCCATCGCCGCAGCAAGAACAATGTCGGGATCACTTGGGTGGATCACAATCCTGCCAATCCTGCCCGTCTTTTCCAACCCCATATGTTTCCACGTCTTGCCCGCATCGGTGGACTTGTAGATGCCATTTCCGATCGAGATGTTATTGCGGAGAAATGTCTCGCCGGTTCCCGCCCAGACGACGTTGGGGTCGGAGGGCGCAATCGCCAGAGACCCGATCGAGGACACCTCCTGGTCATCAAAAATGGGCTCCCAGTTGACACCTCCGTCAATGGATTTCCATACTCCGCCTGAAGCCGCACCGGTGTAAACGATATTGGGATCCCCCGGTACGCCGACGACGGCAACCACTCGGTTGCCCTGAGGACCAATGTGTCGATACCGTAGTTCGCTGTATACGTCAGAATCAATCTCTTGGGCGTAGCCTGGCGATAGAAAGCCGGCAAGAATGAGAACGCCTACCCAAGCAATCAGGTGAATCTCCGGCCTCGTGTTTCTCCTTGACATTCGATACCCCTTTTCAGCCTTCACTAACCAGGCTTCTAATAAAGTAGCCCCGCACCCGTGGACGGGTGGAATAGTCGGGTTCTAGGCGACGGGATAATACCTTTTTTCGATTCGAGAGGCGAGTGGCAGTCGATCGCGGAGAGACGTCGTCGTGGGTTGTAATCTTTGTTCCCGTCTGCCTCAGTCGTTCCCCTGCCCGCTCCCCGAGGAGGCTCCCCTATTGCTGGCGGAGAATTTGTAAATGGTCGTGTGTGTGTACTCCGCTCCCGGCTCCAGGACCGTCGATGGGAAATCGGGCTTATTGGGAGAGTCGGGAAAATGCTGCGTTTCCAGACAAAACCCGGAGCGATGCCCGTAGCCTAGACCGCCTTTCCCGACTTGGCTTCCGTCGAGGAAATTCCCGGAGTAGAACTGGAGACCCGGCTCGGTGGTGTACACCTCGATGACCCGCCCGGTCGTAGGCTCGTAGACACGAGCGGCCAAGGCCAAAGAACCGTCCTGGCTATTCAGCACCCAGTTGTGATCGTAGCCACCTCCGAATTTCAATTGCGGGTCGTCTTGGTCGATACGGGCTCCGATGGCCACAGGCTGCCGAAAGTCCAACGGGGTGCCCCCCACGCTTCTCACTTCTCCACTTGGAATCAGCCCCTCATCGACCGGCGTGAATCGATCCCCGGCGATCATCATTTCGTGTCCAAGAATGTCACTCGCACCGGCATCCTTGAGATTAAAATATGAATGATGGGTCAAATTGACGACCGTCTTCTTGTCCGTCGTGGCTCGGTAGTCGATTCGGAGCCCATTGTCATCGGTTAATCTGTACTCGACCTCGACGGAAAGGTTACCCGGATATCCCTCTTCCATATCTTTGCTCAGATACTCGAGTCTGAGCGACGGACCGCCATCGTCCTCGACTACCTCGGCCTTCCAAACGACCTTGTCGAACCCCCGAAGACCTCCGTGGAGATGGTTCTCGCCGTTGTTCGCGGCCAAGGTGTACTCAACACCATCGAGGACGAGCTTTGCCCTACCGATTCGATTGCCGTATCGCCCGATGAGCGCACCGAAATAGGGATGGGTTCCACGATAGGATTCGAAGGTATCAAATCCCAACACAACATCCGACACCTTCCCCTGTCGATCCGGAACGTTGAGTGACACCACGATTCCGCCATAGTTGGTGACCCTGGCTTCGAGCCCGTTGGCGTTGTTCAAGGTGTAGAGATCGACAGCGGTCCCATCCGGCATCGTTCCGAAGGCCTCTTTCGTAATTCGCGATCCTTGCTTGCCCTGCAGGCTGGGTTGTTCTTGTTTACCCATACTGCAACTCGGTCCAAGACATAGCGTGATTACTGCTAGAACGATTGCTTTGGAATCACTCATTTTACTCCATCATCTCCGTTCCCAAACCAAACGAATCGAGGCCATGCACCCGTCGACTACTGACGAGACATTCTAAATCCGTGCGGTCGTGAAATCGACCGACTTCGGCGGTGCAATTCGAGCAGCGGTGTCGAACCGGATCATCGCGCGCGAGGTACAATGGCAGCTTCGAGCGATGATCCGATTCGTCACGGCACTGACGGCCGAAGCCACGCCGATCGTAGAACGCTTCCGCATGACCCGCCGGGAGGGTTCCTTTCCCATCTACTCTTCGGATAATGCGAGTCTCGTCGTGTCCGGCATGGGCAAGCGCGCCTCGGCCGCGGCGACGGCCTATCTCCACGCGAAAACGGAGGAAAAGCCCAACCCCGTGTGGGTCAACGTCGGGATCGGGGGGCACCGGACGTTCACGCCAGGAAAGCTCTTGGTCGCGCATACGATTCGAGACGAAGCGACCGGTAAGTGTTGGTTCCCTCCTCAGCTCTCGGGAAGCGCCGATAAGGCGGAGGTGATCACGGTCGAGCGAACCGAGATCGTCTTCGATTCCGAGGCCGTTTACGACATGGAAGCCGCTGGCTTCTATCCGACGGCCAGCGTGTTTTCCACCGGTGAGCTCGTCCAATGTTTCAAGATCGTCAGCGACAATCGCGAGTCGAAAGCCTCGGAGCTTACGCGAGATCGTATTCGGGAGATCGTCTCGAACCAGCTCGGCGCGATCGAAAAGCTCGCCTCAGAGCTCGAGACACTCGCGAAGGAGAAGGGGTTCGGTTCATTCGAAGCCGAGGGGCTCGCGGCTTTCTCATCAAAGTGGCGCTTCAGCGTTACCCAACGCCGAAGATTGGAGCGGCTACTGACGCGGTGGAAAGCGCTGGCACCGAAGGGCACCCGGGACCCCGACATGTTCCGAGAGGCAAGGAGCGGGGTCGATGCACTGAACCAGCTCGAAGACAAGCTCCGCGAGCTCGCCATCAAACAGAGTCTCTATTGACCCCGATCCAAATCCTCACCGTCCCGCTCATCGTGACGGTGGGCTCCGCGTTGCAGGGCTCCGTTGGCTTTGGGCTCGGCATGCTGGCCGCTCCCATTCTGGTCCTCATCGATCCAGAGCTCATACCGGGTCCGCTCCTCTGCGCGGCGCTCCTCCTCACGATCCTCGTCGCCTTCCGAGAGCATCGCGCGATCGATCTACGTGGAGTCGGATGGGCGCTCGCGGGTCGGCTTCCCGGAACGGCCCTCGGGGCAGTCGCAGTGGCGCTCGCTCCACAACAAGCGACGACCCTTCTAGTGGGGCTCATGGTGCTCCTGGCCGTCGTTCTCATCGGCTCGGGCATCCGCCCTGAGCGCGGCCGGGCAGTTCTGCTCGGCGCCGGAACCCTGTCGGGCTTCATGGCAACGACGACATCCATTGGCGGACCTGCCGTTGCCGTGCTTTATCACGATGCCGAAGGACCGCGGCTCCGCGGCACGCTTTCGAGCTTCTTCATCGTGGGGCTCATGGTCTCGTTGTCCGCGCTGGCCTTCGTCGGTCGTTTCGGGCAGGAGGAGATGCGTTCCGCGCTCCTTCTCTTCCCTGGAGTCCTGTTAGGTTTCCTGTTCTCGGGCCGAATCGCCCCGATTCTCGATCGCGGCTACACCCGTCCCGCGCTCTTGACGGCATCGGCCCTCGCGGGGCTTTCCGTCATCGTGCGAACCATGTTGGGCTCTTCGTGATCGATACCCTCTACCTCGAAAACGACCTTCGAAGCCATCCGCGTGCTCGCGACATCTGCGACCGGTTTCCGAAAGCCGTGAGGGTGCCCATTGAGCGCTACGGCGAAGTCTTCAACCGTAACCAGCAGAGCTTTCGCCTGCAGAAGACGAAACCCTCCCTCATCCTGGCCCGCAAACACGGTCGGCCCCTACTGCCCGCGCCTTATGGGATTGGGGGCTCTCACAATTACTACTTCTCTCACGTTCTCAACTGCCTCTATGATTGCCGCTACTGTTTTCTCCAGGGGATGTTCCGATCGGCGCACTACGTCGTCTTCGTCAACTTCGAGGACTTTCAAGACGCGATGGTCGGAACGCTTGCGCTCCACCCCGGCGAGCAAGTCTATTTTTTCTCCGGCTACGACGGGGATAGTCTCGCGCTCGACTCCGTAACCGGTTTCATCGACGCCTTCCTTCCTTTCTTCGAGGCCAACCCCCTCGCCGTGCTCGAGCTGCGCACCAAGAGCGCTACCATTCGGCCCCTGCTCGATCGCGAGCCCATTTCGAATTGTGTGGTGGCCTTCAGCTTCACTCCGGCATGCGCGTCCGAGCTCCTCGAGCACGGTGTGCCGCCGAACGCGGCACGCATCGACGCGGCGACGAAGCTCGCCTCAAGCGGCTGGAAGCTCGGTCTCAGATTCGACCCGCTCCTCTTCACGCCGACCTATCGAGAGCACTATCGTCACCTTTTTACCGAGGTCTTCGCCTCCGTGCCGACCGACGCCATCCATTCCGTGAATCTCGGCCCGTTTCGCTTGCCTCGAGACTATTTCCAGAAAATGGTGAAACTCTATCCCGAGGAGCGATTGTTCGCGGGGCCTCTCGAGGAACGAAATGGTATGGTCTCCTTCACTGGAGAGCTCGAGAAGGAAATGGACCAATTCTGCACCGAGGAGCTCCTAGCCCACGTCCCGAGGGAGCGCTTGTTCTCCCACCCCATCGAGGTCGAAGGGCCCGCATGACCGGAAGGCACGTGCTCGTCACGGGCGCCAGCGCGGGAATCGGACGCGCCATCGTCGAAGCGCTTCGCTCGCGGTCCCACGACGTGATCGAAGTATCGCGTCGCTCGTCCGTGAGCCTCGACCTTTCGGACCTGACCGAGCTCGAAGTCCGCCTGCCAAAACTCCAGAAGGACTACCCGGACACCGATGCGCTCGTCCTGTGCGCCGGTCAGGGGCGTTTCGGCGCCCTCGAGGAGTTTTCCTACCCACAGATCCGGGAGCTCGTCGACCTCAACCTGACGAGCCAAGTCTTCCTGGCCCGAGCGTTTCTACCCTTTATGAAACGACGTGGCCATGGCGACATCGTCTTCATCGGTTCAGAGGCCGGGCTCGAGCCGGGTCGCCGCGGGGCGATCTACTCGGCCACGAAGTCGGCGCTCGGCGCGCTTGCCCGCGCCCTTCGCGACGAGGCAGGAAAAAGCGGTATAGGGGTCTCGGTCATCCACCCCGGGCCGGTTCAAACCGGCTTCTACGACACCCTTTCCTTCGAGCCGGGCGAGGGGGAAGACGAAGTATTGACCCCCGAAGATGTCGCGGGAGCGGTGATCGCAGTGCTCGAAAGCCGCGCCGGTGCGGTCTGGTCCGAGCTACACCTCTCGTCTCTCAGAAAAGTCATTCGGTACCGCTCCTCCTCGAAGGACTGACGCCCGTCCTCCGAAAGCGGTCAAGAAACCGTCTGTCTACGTACAGTTATGCACTAAGAAGACGGACCCGTCATGTCTTCCGGCTTCACCCAAAGGTCGAAGTCTTTCCCGGTCACGAAGCCGAGAGCGATCGCAGCCTCTCGAAGCGTCGTTCCCTGCGTGTGCGCCTTCTTCGCAATGGCGGCTGCCTTGTCGTAGCCGATATGCGGCGCGAGCGCCGTCACCAGCATCAGCGAGCTTTCGAGGTGATGGGCGATGCGCTCGCGGTTGGGTTCGAGGCCATCCACCAGGTGCTCGCGAAAGCTCCGACAGGCGTCGGCCATCAACCGAGCGCTTTGCAAAAAGTTGTAGACAATCAAGGGTCGAAAGACGTTCAGCTCGAAGTTGCCGGAAGCGCCGCCGACGTTGATCGCGACGTCGTTTCCGAAGACTTGAGCCGCGACCATCGTCATGGCCTCGGCCTGCGTCGGGTTCACTTTGCCGGGCATGATGGAGCTCCCGGGCTCGTTCGCGGGCAGTACGAGCTCGCCGAAACCGGCTCGCGGTCCCGAACCGAGCCAACGGAGATCGTTGGCGATCTTCATGAGAGAAGCCGCGAGGGTCTTCAGGGCCCCATGGGCGTGCACCAGGGCGTCGCTAGCGGCTAGGGCCTCGAACTTGTTCGGAGCGCTGACGAAGGGATAGCCGGTCAGCTCTGCGAGCGTGGCCGCCGTCTTCGAGCCGAAGTCGGGGTGCGTGTTCAACCCGGTTCCGACGGCCGTGCCGCCAATCGCGAGCTCCTCGAGGTGAGGGAGCGCGTCTCGAAGGTGACCAAGCCCGTGCTCGAGTTGCGCGACGTAGCCGGACAGCTCCTGTCCGAGCGTCAGAGGTGTTGCATCCTGCAAATGAGTCCGGCCGATCTTGACGATATCGGCAAAGGACTCCGCTTTCTCGGCCAAACGATCGCGGAGCGCCTCGACCGCGGGAAGCAAATGGGCACGGGTCGATTCCACGGAAGCGACGTGCATCGCAGTCGGAAAAACGTCATTCGAGGACTGCCCTCGATTCACGTCGTCGTTCGGATGGAGGAGCCTCTCAGCGCCCCGTTCGCCGCCGAGGAGCTCGCTCCCCCGATTGGCGAGCACCTCGTTCACGTTCATATTCGTCTGCGTCCCGCTTCCCGTCTGCCAGACCAACAGCGGAAACTCGTCACGGTGCTCACCGGCGAGCACCTCTTCCGCCGCCCGCACGATCGCGTCGGCCTTGGCCTCGTCGAGTCGCCCCAGGTCCCGATTCACGAGAGCACAGGCCTTCTTCACGAGAACGAGAGCCTGAATCAACTCGCGGGGCATGCGCTCGTCGGAAATTCGGAAGTTACGACGAGAACGCTCGGTCTGCACTCCCCAGAGGCGTTCGTCAGGAACCTCGATATTGCCCAGCGAGTCGCTTTCGATTCTAGCCATAGTAACGTCCTTTAGGTCTCGCCCAGGGCCGCGCCTCGACCCGCTTCAGCTTCGGAAATCGGCGCGCCCCGGGTTTTCATCGGTTTTCTCCTCTAGACCAATATAGAGGATCGCGGGGCGCGGCCACCACCTGCTAGTCTTTCTCATGCGTTATCGAGTTCCGGCCGCGCCGGCGCGTTTCGAGCAGGAGATCAAGAACAGCCGCTTCATCGGGATCGCGAGCCGAGCCAGCTCAGCCGAGGAAGTTACCTCGATCCTCGCGACGCTCCGTCGGGAGTTTCCAGACGCAACCCACCACTGCTGGGCCTATCTCCTCGGACATCCTGACTCGAGCCCGAGAATCCGCGTCGATGACGACGGAGAGCCTTCGGGCACGGCCGGCAACCCAATCCTCAACGTGCTCCAGCACAAGAACGTGGGCGACGTCGTCTTGGTCGTCGTCCGCTATTTCGGCGGAGTCAAACTCGGTGCTGGTGGGCTCGCACGCGCTTATAGCGCCGCGGCGAGTGGTGTGATGGACGTGCTCCACTCGGTCGAATCCACACCGCTGGTTCGCGCGCGCCTCACCGTCGATTTCGCGGACGAACGCCAGGCGCGCGGTTTGCTGACGGAGCTCCGGATTGTGGTCGAGTCGGCCGACTATGGAACCTCGGCCGAGCCCCTCGTGAGCGTCCCGAGCGAAGACCTCCCCGACGTCACGAAAAAGATCGCCGATCGGACTCGAGGGCGGGCGAAGCTCGAAGTCACGGACGATTGAGGTATATTGAGCGATTCGCAGAACTCCCGAGGAGCTCACATGAAGAACTATTTGCCGTTCCTTTTCGCACTCGGCACGGCGCTTTGCTGGGGTCTCTATGGTCCGATCCTCGGTAAAGCGCGACTCGCCGACTCCGACTTGTCCCCGTTCAAGCCTTACGTCGGTATAGGTATCGCCTATCTCGTGATCGCCATCGGCGGCGGCATCCTCGGCATGTTGTACAAGGGCGACAGCTTCGATGTCATGAGTCGAGGAGGTCTCTGGGGGCTCGCCGCGGGCACTCTCGGCGCGCTGGGCGCTTTCACTTTGACGCTGTGTATGTTTAGCGGCGGCGCGCGCATCCCCCACGCCGTCATGCCCGTCGTCTTCGGCGGCGCGGTGACGGTCACTGCGCTCTATACGATTTGGTCTTCCGGTGGTCAGCTTCGGGCGACGCCGATGCTCTGGCTAGGTGTCATCGGGATGCTCGTCTCGGTCGTCCTCATCACGGCCAATACGCCTCACGCATCTCCGGGCGCGGCGCCCCAACATGCTCGAGAAGAAAGCTCCAAGCCCTCCTGATGTGCGGAAAACGCGACCAGCAGGTTTTCAGAATGTCATCTGCACCCTGCGCGAGCGGTAACCGAAACATCTGCCGCGAGCCCGGGCCGGGGAGGCCGCGCGAGGAGCGCGGCCGCGAGGGAGCCGAAGAGGCGACCGAGCACTAGAGAGAGAAAGTTGGGATGCCGGAACATCGTTTGCTCTATTGCTGGTTCGATACGGAGTACACGCAACTCGACCTCGACCGTGCCAAGCTCCTCGAAGTTGCGGTCATCGTTACGGACGACGAGCTGCGACCGATCAAGAGCGCCGCGCAGAGGATTCCGCCCGAGCTTCTGAGAAAGGACGGTTTCTCCGCCTTTCTGACGCCGCCGCCCGACGGCGAAATCTCCGACCACGTCCAGGAGCACTTCAAACCCCTGCTCGAGCGCTGCCGACGGGAGGGGCGCAGGGCCGAGGAGATCGACGGATATTTGAATGCCTACCTAGAGTCGTTTCCGGAATGTCGTGCCGACGACGTTCGCGTTCGGCCCGTGCTCGCCGGCAATAGCGTCTACGCCGATTTCTTTCTCGCCCGAAAGTACTTGCCGAGCTTCCTGAAACATTTGAGCTACCGGCTCTTCGACGTGACCACGTTCAAGATCGAGTGGCAGTATCACCATCGCGGCGAGCGATTCAAGAAATTGGGACACACCGAGCTGATAAGAAATCTCTACAAAGGCCAGGACGCGATCCTGGGAGACAAACACGACGCCTACTACGACGTGCAAGCCTCGATCGCGGAGCTCACCTATTACCGCTCACGATTCAAGCTAAGGGCCGGCGACAAAATAAGTTCCCGTTTTCAAGACGGTCGGATGGTGTAGTTCCATTTGGGTAGAGTCTGGTCCTTTGTAACGGAAAGCGCCTGCATCCGCTCGTCAGTGATTTTGACGCCCTTCGGATAACGACGCCGGATAAGGTGTGCGCGTACTCGCAAACCGGAAGAGGTGGTGGTCGTGCGGATGTATTTGAGGATGGTTTCGTAGCTGTCGAGAGGCCTGCCCGCCCAGTTCTTGCTGACCTCGCTGAACAGACGGTGCTCCACTGGATTCCACTTGGATGTACCGGACGGATAGCGGGCTATGGTGATAGCGATGTCGTGGCGATTGCAAATCCGCGTTTGAAGCCCGTGCTTCCAACCCCGACACCGATAGCCATTGCTGCCCCCGGCGTCTGCCAATATCGCGAGGTCACGGGCTGCAGGATAGCGTCGCCGTCCTTCCGTTCGCCACCACTTCTCGATGGCATTCACGGCGAAGTCCGGGGTGTTGTACGAGGTACCAATGAACACTGTCCCGCGGTTCGCGAGCAGATCGTAGACGCCGTAGGGGATTGCGATGCCGTTCGATTCGGAACGGAAGTCATGGTCTTTGACGAGAGTCGGCTCGCGGTTCCAGGCCTGCCCGCCGTTTTTGAATAATCCCACCAGCTCCCGTTTCTTCGTGTCTACGCTGATGATGGGATGACCAGCTGCGGCAAAACGCGCGCGCAGTTCGGCGATACACGCGAATTGGGTATCGCGATCTTCGGACGTGGCACCGCACAGCTTCTTGTGGTTCACCCGCAACGAGAAGCCGAGCTGTTTGAGCAGTCGACCGACGGTTTTGCTGCTGACGTTCACACCGAGGCTTCTTAGCTCGCAAGCAATCTTGTCGGTGGTCCGCCGCGTCCATTTCACTCCCGTCATCGGATCGCCCGCGGTGTCGTGCTTCATGAGTTCTTCGATCTTGGCGATGACTTCTGGCTTTTTTTTGCACGGCGCGCCGTCCGCCACCCTTTCGCCGAACTCCGTCGAGCTCAACATCTCTCATTAGCAATTCCCTACGACCTCTGGCTACCGTGCTCGGACCCATCCCGAGCAGTTCGGCAATCTGTTGGTCGCCACCGTGACCGAGCTTCATGGCCTCGACTCCCGCGTAGAGACGGCGCTGCTTTTCATCGAGCAGGCTGTAGAAAAGAACGATCGCAGCCTTCAACTCCACGGGGAGCACGCGGACTCCCCCGACCCCGCCCAACGTGGAAGGTGACGCCTCATGTACCTGGCGGGCCGAGAGCTGTTGCTTGCGCGTGCTCACATCGGTGGCCAGATACAGATATCGGCCGAACACCTGCTCGCGCGCCAATCTTTTCTCTCGGACCAGTTTCAACAGAGGAGCCTTGACGTCAACCTGCACCACGTCCTCGAGCTCGTCGACGTAGTAGCCTGCCTCACAGGCCGCGACCAACGCTTTTACCGTCGCAAGCAACGTCCCGTACTTCGAGAACCACACTGAGCGCAACGACCAAAGACCTTTTCGATCGAACTGGGCGATCTCGTCCAACGTGTAGTAGCTACCACGGTGGGAGTAGCTTGTCCGATACGCCAACTCATTGAGCTTTCGGAAGACGGTCGAGTCCACATCGGTACCCAACACTGCCTTCAAATCATCGAGGGTAGCTATTTTGTGCTTCCTCAACAGGCGGTCGAGATCTTCAGACTGATAGCTCGTAGGTCTCATAATAGGAGAAGTGCTCCTTGATAGGCGTAATCCTCCTGCAATGAGGACCGTTTGTCAAACACGCGCTGGTTGCTGAAGACCTACAAATGTTCCGTTTCTAGGGAGCTTGCCAGGCTCTCGTGATGCCAGACGATATCGCGATCACGACCTGAAACAGGAAGAGTGTGCTCAAAACTAGACAGTTATTTTGTCGGCGGCCCTTAATGAAGACATTCCATAGTGCCCCTCTCCCTCTGGGAGAGGGTGGCCGAGCGTAGCGAGGCCGGGTGAGGGAGAAAGCAATGGCCTACCTTCTCGACGAGCGCGACGAAAACTCGATTCCAATCCGACCCGCCCGAACCGATGGTTGGAAGTCACAGCTCGAAACACTGCCGCCGCTCGCCAAGGCGTGGATTCGCTCCACGCAATACGAGACGGAGCCTGGCAAAGCCTGCCTCCTGCCAGCCGAAGACGGCACCCTCCGCGAGGTCATCCTCGGTCTCAGCGAGAGCCCAAGCCCGTGGGATTGGAGCGGGCTTCCGGAAACGCTCCCCGCGCTCGCGTATCACGTCTCGGAGGATGTCTCCCCCGACGATGCGAAGGCGGCGACGCTCGGGTGGGCCCTGGGAACCTATCGATTCGATCGCTTCCGCAAACCGAAGGGCAAAGACCTGGCCCGGCTTGCCTGGCCGCCGAAGTGTCAGCGCCAAGGCGTGGAGTCGACCGCGCGCGCGACCTATCTCGTCCGCGATCTCATCAATTCGCCCGCTTCGGACATGGGCCCCGCGCAGCTCGCCCAGGCGGCGACCGAGCTCGCTGATTACCATGGCGCTTCGACCCGTCTGCTCGTCGGTGACGATCTCCAGAAGGAAGGCTACCCCGCGATCCACGCGGTGGGCCGCGCGGCGGCCGAAGATCGCGGGCCCCGCCTGATCGACCTCCGTTGGGGCGATCCCGCTCACCCCAAAGTCACTCTCGTCGGCAAGGGTGTTTGCTTCGACAGCGGTGGTCTGGATCTCAAGCCCGCGGCCAACATGAAGCTCATGAAGAAGGGCATGGGTGGCGGCGCGCACGTACTCGGCGTGGCGAGCATGATCATGGACGCGAAGCTACCCGTTCGACTACGGGTGCTCGTTCCCGCCGTGGAGAACAGTGTATCCGGATCGGCCCTTCGTCCACTGGATGTCGTGAGCACGCGTAAGGGCATCACCATCGAGATCGGACATACCGACGCGGAGGGCCGCGTCATTCTCTCCGACGCACTCGCCGAGGCCTCGAGCGAGGCTCCCGACCTCATCCTAGACTTCGCGACTCTGACCGGCGCCGCGAGAGTCGCCCTCGGCTCGGAGCTTCCCGCGCTTTTTTGCAACGACGAGGACATGGCCTCTGGCCTTCTAAGCGCGGCGTCGCGGGAGTCGGATCCGCTCTGGCGCATGCCTCTGTGGCAAGCCTATCGCTCCATGATCGACGGCAAGGTCGCCGATATCACCAACTCGGCCGAATCTCCGCTCAGAGGTGCCATCACGGCGGCCCTCTTTCTCCAGCAATTCGTCGGGAACGGAATCCCATGGGCACACATCGACGTCATGGCCTGGAATCAGAGCGCAAAGCCGGGAAGGCCCGAGGGCGGTGAGGCCATGGGGATGCGGGCGGTCTTTGCCTATCTCGAAGATCGCTTCTCGGGCTAGCGGCGAAACAACCCCGTCAGGCGAGACACCACACCACCGCGAGCCAATTTGGACTCGGCTCCTTCGTGACCCGGCTCGAGGGAAACCACGGCCTCGAAATGCGACCGGGCCTCATCCGCTCGATTGCGCTCCTCTAGGAGAACACCGAGAAGCCAGTGAGCCCGGATATCGGAGGCATCGATAGAGACGGCCTGACGAAGGTGCTCGATAGCCATGGCTTTCCATTTGGGATTCATGGCATAGGCCTCTCCCAGGAGGCGCTGATAACTGCCCTTCGTGTGGTCGAGTCGCACAGCCTCCATCAGAACGCCGATCGCCTCGTGGTATTGCTTTTCGAGGAATAGACGCCTCCCTACCGCGTAACGCTCGGCGGCGGTCTCACGTTTCTCGTCGGCGGAGAGCTCTCGGGTCGTCTCAATGCCCCTGACTTGCTCGGGAGGCCGCGCGGTCGATTGAGCTCTTTCCGGACGACTCTTGGGGCTTGTTTCGTCCGAGATCGGAGGAGGCTCCGCGGGAAGGGCATCGGCTCTCGCTTCCACGATTCCGACGGAAAGCAGGGCGCAAACACTTTGGAGAGTCTCGAGGTCGCTCATTGGAGACAGGGACAGATGGTCCACGATCATCGTCCGGCCGTCGACACGGGAGAGGACGAAACCTTCCGCCGCGTTGACACTGGGCATCGCGCCGCGCCGGTCGCGTCCCGGGTGCAGGTAGTGGGTCATCGTGCCTACCCCGATTCGCAACGCGATCGGATCGGAAATCGACCGAACGCCGTCGAGAAGGATCTCGTCCATCGGTAAATCCAACATCAGGTCGTCGTCGACCGGTTCGTCCGTGGGCTCGAAGCGATAGTGGCCCTTAGTCATCGAGAACAGAAAGGTGACGATGGCCCGTACCTGTCGCTCCACCGCTGCGAGGAGCTCTCCTTCGCTCAAAGCCCCCATCTCGACAAGACACTCCCCGAATCGTCGTCCCGTCTCCTTCTGACTCTCGTAGGCGAGCAGGAGCGTGCTCGAGCTGACCTTTCCCTCTTTCAGAAGGCACTGGTCGAGACGATCGTCCTTTCGGTCGGAGCTCGCGAAAATGACCGAGCCCCACTTGTAAAAGACGCGGCGTTCCGCGCCGGCGACCAGGAGACGGAGGATGCCCGACCGGCGATCTTCGTGCAGGCGACGAACGAGTCCCGGCAGGGTACCGAGGCCGAGATCACCTTCGAACGACTCGTCGGGCAGCTCGGAATCGAGCGTTTCGGCGGAAGCCGGTTCCATGACCAAGAACTCTCGCAAGGAAAAGGCCAATCGAGCCAGTTCGCGGGATCCGAGCAAGTCGTTCCAGGAAAGGAGCTTCGCCGCGCGTCCGTGCGGCCGCCCGCATCCGATGATGGCAATTCACTACAGCGGGTGTGGGTGACCTACTGGAGCCAGCGGTCCCGGATCACCCGCTCTACTCCAGGCGTCGCGAGCTGGAAGTTCCTCCCCACCCGCCGCGGCGGTAGAAACCACTTCCAAAGAAACACACCGAGGACCGCGGGCTCCTTTTCGATCGACTCAAGCGCGACTCTCATGCAGAGCTCCTGGGTGGTCTTGGCGCCGTCGTCGTCCGTTCGATAATTCCAGGGACGAACCGGCGCGTGATAGGCCTGGTTATAGCCGAGCTCGGTGAACACCAATGGCTTTTCCTCGCGCAGCGAGAAGGCAGCGAGCTCGCCCATCCAACGCTCCCAGCCGCGGCGCATGGCCGCCTCACTCAAATCGGTCCCGTCCGTCAGGGGAAAGTAGGCCTGAATTCCGATAACGTCGAGCGCGTCCCAGAACGTGACGTCCCGAAAGTCGTCCCAATTGGCTGCGTAGGTCAAAGGAGCGTCCGTGACTTCGCGTAGCCGTCCTATCAAATGACGCCATCGCTCCTCCTGCGTTAGCGTTCCCCGGAGCTCGGTCCCTATGACGAATGCGTCAGCGTTGCGGCTCCAGGAGGCGAGCTCCACGATGAAGGACTCATAGTCGGACCAGAACCGCTCCCATTCAGCTTCGGTTTCGAACGCGATCTCGCCGCGCCATGAAAATGGAGAGCCCCAATAGGCCAAGTGGGGTTTGATGAGAATCTTCAAGCCCGTTGCCTTCGCTTCGCGGATGGGTCTCGTCACGTAAGGTGGCGGGGAAGCCGTCGGATCGTATCGGGTCTGCACACTTCCGTCCGCGCCAACGCGGCCGTAAGGGTGGATGGCGACCCAGTTCGCTCCAATCGCTTTGATCTCTTTCAGCGCCGTCACCATGTCGTCAGACGCCCAGTCGCGCCCTCCTCGATGCGTCGAGATCGTGACTCCCTTGACGGGGGCGGCGAGAGGTTCGGTCGACAAGGAATGCGTCGCCACGATCAGCATCGAAACCAACAGCGAGACGCCCCTCGTCAAGACAATATCCGCTTCAAAGTGTCGTAATTGACTTTTTTGCCGCTCAAGATCAGCACGACGGTCTTGCCTCGAAACTCCTCCCGCCGTTTCATCAGCGCTGCGAAGGGGAGCGCGGCCGCGCCCTCGATCAGCATCGAGTGCCGCTCGATGACCGTTCGCATCGCACTCGCGATCTCCTCTTCGTTCGAGAGAACGAAGTCGTCGACCAGTCTCTGACAGATCGGAAACGTGATCGCCTGCGGTTCGATACCTCCTGCGGTGCCATCGGCGAGCGTCGGTTTGGACTCGAGCTCGAGGATACGACCCGCCCGCACCGACTCGAACATCACGGCTGAGTTCTCCGGCTGGCAACCCACGATCCTCGTCGACGGTCTCCTTGCCTCGAGATACCCGGCGATCCCGCTTACGAGGCCACCGCCGCCCACTGGAACGAAGACCGCGTCGAAAGCCTCGAGCTGGCGCTCGAGCTCCAAGGCTACGGTTCCTTGGCCGCCGATAATTCCCGGGTCGCTATAGGGAGAAACGAACGTCAAGCCTTCCTCCGTGGCCACCCGCTTCGCTTCGAGCTCACCCAATACGCAGTCGCTGCCGACGAATCGGAGCTCGACTCCATAGGGCTTCAACGCCTCGATCTTCGCCTTGGAAGCCGACTCGGGCAGATAGATGATGCCCTCGCCGCCGAGCTCATGGAGCGCATAGGCAATAGCTGCAGCGTGATTACCCGACGACGCCGTGACGACAGGGTGAGCGCGCTCCGCGTCCGAGAGGGATAGCAGCTTATTCATGGCGCCTCGAAGCTTGAAGGACCCACTCGCCTGCTGGTTCTCGAGCTTGAGGAATACCTCCGCACCGCTCTCCTCACTGAGAAAAGGCGAGTGCTCCAAAGGCGTCTGACGGATGTGAGACCGAATACGGCTTTCCGCCGATTCGACCTCGTCGAGAATGTCGTGATCGTCCATGACCCTATTCTACCCGTGTGGAGCGTCGAGGAAACGGCGTGTACAATGTGGGGCCCCGGGCCAAATCGAGCCGAGATGCCAACATTATTCAAGGAGAGATTGCCGTGTCGAATGCCGTTGTCAGCGTCCCAGACCCCACGAACGAGCCCGTGCTCGGCTACGCAGCGGGAAGCAAAGAGCGCGAGGCGCTGCAGGCAGCCGTCAAGGACATGCTATCGAAGGAGGTCGAGATCCCCATCGTTGTGGGCGGGAAGGCCGTCGAGACGGGCGACCTCGGTGAGTGCCGCAGCCCGCACGACCACGGTCACGTTCTCGGGCGCTACCACAAGGCCACTCCCGAGGTCCTCGTCCAAGCGGAAAAAGCGGCCGCCGAGGCGTGGCACGAGTGGTCGGTCATGGATTGGCGCGCCCGGGCGAGCATCTTCTTGAAGATGGCCGAGCTGCTCGCGACGAAGTACCGCATGACGTTGAACGCCGCAACCATGCTCGGTCAATCGAAGATTGCACATCAGGCCGAGATCGACGCGGCTTGTGAGCTGATCGACTTCTATCGATTCAATGCGTCCTATATGAAGGAGATCTACTCCGCACAACCAGAATCCGCGGCCGGAATTTGGAACTACGTCGAGTACCGTGCGCTCGAGGGATTTGTCTTCGCCGTCACGCCGTTCAACTTTACGTCCATCGCGGGGAACCTACCCACCAGCCCCGCGATCATGGGTAATACCGTGCTTTGGAAGCCGGCATCGACGGCGGTCTTGTCTTCCCACTACTTGATGGAGCTTTTCAAGGAAGCGGGACTGCCGCCCGGCGTCATCAACTTCATCCCGGGCTCGGGTGGCAAGGTCGGCGGTCCCGTCATGAGCCTGCCGACGCTGGCCGGGATCCACTTCACCGGCTCGACCGAAGTTTTCCAGAACATGTGGGCGACGGTCGGTAGCAACATCAAAAATTACAAAGTTTACCCACGCATCGTCGGTGAGACGGGTGGCAAGAACTACATCTTCGTACATCCCTCCGCTGAGCTGGACGCGGTCGTCGCGAATACGCTTCGCGGCGCCTTCGAGTATCAGGGCCAGAAATGCTCGGCGGCCTCGCGCGCCTATATTCCGAAGAGCATGTGGGCTGAGTTCAAGGACCGCTGGGTCGCCGAAGTCGGGACCGTCAAGATGGGCGACGGCGCCGACTACGGAAATTTCATGGGCGCCGTAATCGACAAGGCCGCCTTCGACAGCATCACCGAGTTCATCGACTATGCGAAAACCTCTCCGGATGCGGAGCTCGTGACCGGCGGCGGCTACGACGCATCGAAGGGCTACTTCATCGAGCCGACGACCGTCGTCACGACCAACCCCAAGTTCCGGCTCATGGAAGAGGAGATCTTTGGCCCGGTACTGACGATCTACGTCTACCCCGACGACGAGTACGAGGCGACGCTGTCAATTTGTAACGAGACCTCTCCCTACGGATTGACCGGCGGGATTTTCGCGAACGACCGCATCGCAATAGAGACGGCCTATCGAGCGCTTCGACAGACCGCAGGCAACTTCTATATCAACGACAAGCCCACCGGTGCCGTCGTGGGACAGCAACCCTTCGGCGGGAGTCGAGCGTCGGGCACCAACGACAAGGCCGGCTCCGCCGGTAATCTCATGCGTTGGACCAGCATCCGCACCGTGAAAGAGACCTTCGTGCCGGCTACCGACTATCGCTATCCCTTCCTTCGGAGCTGAACGTGAAGAAATTCGTGACGTCGCGCGCCAGTTCGCCCATATGCACGATGTCCGCCTCTACCATCTCGAGAATCTAGTAGCCTCGATTCGGGTCCACCAGGTTGTGCAAGGGCTCATCCGAGAGGAAACGGGCGAGGTTATCGCAGAATAGATCCGCGACCATCCCGCGCCATCCAAAGACGTCGCCGGTGTGAGGCGTGATGACGACGCCTGGGGTGCTCCAGAGAGGGCTCGTTCTCGGAAGCGGCTCCTCGTTGAAGCCATCGAGGACCGCCCCTCCGAGCGCGCCCTGATTCAGCGCCTCGAGCAGCACCGCTTCGTCGACGATACCTCCTCGCGACACGTTTACGAGAATCGCGCCGCGCTTCATGTTCATCAGTACATTTCGACCGACGAGACCTCGGGTTTCGGCGGTCTTTGGAACACAAACAGCTAACGCGTCCGCCCGGGTGACGACGTCGACCAGTTCCTGGGGCCCCACGACTTCGTCGATGCCATCCTCGGTGCCTGTCGGCCTGGCCTTGACGCCGATGATCCGCATCCCGAGCTTCTTCGCTTTTCGCGCGGTGATCCGGCCGATACTGCCGAGCCCCAGGACGACGAGGGTCTGTCCCTCCATGGGCACCAGCTCGCGGGGCTGCCACACACGTTCGAGCTGCTGGCGAATGAAGAGCGGGAAGTGGAGGTTGAACATCAGTACTGCAGAAAGGATGTAGTCCGATAGCACCCCATCGTGGATTCCTGATGCGGACGTCACCTGAACGCGCTCGTTCAGGGGCAGCAGATAATCCACACCGGCGGAAGCACACTGGACCCATTTCAGTGAGGGAGCATCCAGCAGGGCTTCCCGCGGAAAGGGCTTTCCCAGCCTGCTGACGAGCGCGACATTGAACGAGTGCGACGCGATCGTCGGGGTCAAAGATTCGTAATCGCCGCAAGCGACCACCTTCGCGTTGGGAAATCTATCTTTGATCGGGGCCGAGTAAATCTCGGGCTCCGAAGCGAGGACGAGAACGGATAGATCCATCATGAAATCAGGTCGCGAGCTGCCGAGTCTGAAACTCAGGGCGCTTCCACTCCTCGGTCTTCAGAATAGATTGCAGTCGGTCAACCGCCTCCCAGACGTCGACGTAACGCGAGTACAGAGGCGTGAAACCGAAGCGAAGGATATCCGGTGTTCGGAAGTCTCCAATCACGCCCCGCGCGATCAGCGCCTGCATGATCGCATAGCCCTCGGGATGACTCAGTGAAACTTGGCTTCCCCGGGCAGCGCTATCGAGCGGACATGCGGGAATCAGACCGTGCCCTTGACACCGTTCCCCCACGAGGTCGAGAAACAGATCGCCCATCCGCCGCGACTTCTTGCGGAGCAGGTTCAGGTCGGCGCGCGCCGTGATCTCGACACCCACTTCGAGCGCCGCCATTGCCAGGACCGACGGCGTCCCGGCTAGGTGCCTTTCGACCCCGGGCGCGGGGCGATAGTCGGTGTCGAAAGCGAAGGGCGCCTCGTGACCCATCCACCCGCTCAGGGGCGGCCGGATCGAGTCCTGATGCTCTCGCGCCACGAACAAGAACGCCGGAGCGCCTGGTCCTCCGTTCAAGTATTTGTAACCACAGCCGACGGCGAAGTCGCACCCAGCCCGGTTCATGTACAGTGGAAGAGCTCCCGCACTATGGCTCAAGTCCCAGAGGATCAAAGCGCCACGATCGTGCGCGAGTCGCGTCAGCTCCGCCATGTCGTGGAGCTCACCGGTTCGGAAGTCGACGTGCGTCAGGGAAACGACGGCCACTTCGTCGTCTATGCCGTCTCGAAGCTCAAGGCGGTCGACCATCCTCAGCTCGAGACCCAGAAGCTCACACAAGCCCTGGGCCACATAGAGGTCGGTCGGGAAGTTCTCGCGCTCCGAGAGAATAACGCTCCGACCTGGCCTCAGCCGGACGGCGGCTCCGAGCAGCTTGAAGAGGTTCACCGAAGTCGAGTCGGCAGCGACCACTTCGCCGGGCTCTGCGCCGACGATCCGGGCGATGCGATCACCGACCCGCCGAGGGTAGCGGATCCAATCATGGGCGTTCCAGCTTCGAATCAGATCGACGCCCCATTCCTGTTCTACAAGCTCGCTGAGCCGTGCTCGGGTCCTGCGCGGGAGCACGCCGAGTGAGTTCCCGTTCAGATAGACGAGATCCTCGGGAACGAGAAACTCGTCGCGGAACGGACGTAGGGGATCATCACGATCCCAGGAAGCGATCTCGTCTCGATCCTGCATCAAATAGACGTCCGCACCGACCAGAGCTCGGGAAAGAACTTCAAGCTCAATGCCTTTTGCAGATAGTTGACGCCCGAAGAGCCGCCTGTACCTCTCTTGTAGCCGATGATACGCTCGACGGTCTTCATGTGACTGAAGCGCCACTGCTGAAATTTGTGCTCGAGATCTACGAGCTTCTCGGCAAGCTCGTAGAGGTCCCAATGTTTCGCGACATCCCGGTAGACTTCGAGCCATGCGGACTCAACGCTCTCGTGAGCGTGGTAAGGCTCGCTCCAGTCTCTTTCGACTCGTTCGGCGGCGATTTTGAAACCCCGCCGAGATAGCAACCGCAGCGTTTCATCGTAGACGCTCGGTCGCTCGAGAACGCGCGTCAGCTCGTCATGGACGGCGGCATCCGCACGATGAACTTCGATCATTTCCCTGTTCTTGTTACCGAGCAAGAACTCGAGAGTCCGGTACTGGTATGACTGAAATCCGGAGCTCCTGCCGAGGGCATCCCGGAACGAGCTGTAGTCGAAGGGTGTCAGCGTGGCGAGAACATCCCACGACATGATGAGCTGGCCCTGGATTCGGGAAACTCGGGCCAGCATCTTGAAAGCAGGACCAAGCTGGTCCTTCTGAATCTGAGCGACGACGGCCTCGAGCTCATGAAGGGAGAGCTTCATCCAGAGCTCGGAGACCTGGTGGATGACGATGAATAGCATTTCGTCGTGGTGTTCGGAGCGGGGCGATTGGGCGTTCAGGATCTTTTCGAGCGCGAGATAGCTGCCATAGCTCATCCCACCTTCGAGATCCCAGTGAATCTTTTCGCCCGAAAGGTCGACGGCGCCGGTACTCGTGTCTTCTACCATCGAGCGCATGGTAGAACGGCGCGGCTCGCGCGGGCAAGCACGTTGACAGCTCGCCAAGTGGTCGTTAGCCTCGATGAGAGACCCAAGGAAACAAGAATGAGCACGAATCCCTACGGCGCCCCCGGACAGGATTCCCACCTTCGCCCCGCGATGGGCGAATTCAAAGATCGCCGATCGGCGCTCGTGGCCTTCGGGATAAGAGCGCGCCGATGAGAAGCCACAGGGCGAGCGTGAGCACCGAGAGAGGACATGCCTCCGTCCAATCCGGCTCGGGATGATGGGCTTCACACGTCGCCTGAACGTGTCGGCTGCGGTAGAACAAGACCAGGATCGCCGGCAGGAACACGAAAAATAGGGCCAATACGGCGAGCGTTCCACCGAGGATGATGGCGCCGGCTCCTTCGGGTAGCTCGGACGTTTCTGGTAGCTGAGCGAGAACCTTCGGGACGGTATAGGCTACCAGGACGAGCGACAGGACGCCGGTCACGAGCCAACTCCACCCGAAGATCAACATGAGGTTTCGCGCCCATCGGCGGGCCCCCATCGAACCGAAGCCGATCCAAATCATCGCGCCCGCGAGCAGGACGTAGAGAAGCACCGAAGGAATGGCCATGCGATAGCTGGGCTCTTGTTCGAGGACTCGAGCCGACATGGCCTGGCCCACCAGCGACAGGGCGGCGAGTAGCAGGAATCCGAGTCCGAGAAAGATCTCGAGGATCATGTTCGCCTCTCCGGTCGCGGTCAACGGCGCCATGCCGTTGTTCGGTCGCATGGTCTCGGGCGGCACCGGCCTCGTCCTCTACTGGGTTGTCGCCGGACTATGGGCCTATGCGGCCTGGGGACTCTACAAGCTGAAGCAAACGAGCTGGTGGATCGTCTTCCTCTCGTCGCTGTTTTTTTTCGTCTCGAGCACGGTGACGTTTCTCCGCATCGAGCCGATCGAAATGTACGAGCATATGGGATACTCCGACGCGCAGCTCGAGGCCCTACGGCAGTTTCAAACAATTAATGGGACCGAGATGGCGGTTTGGATCGCGGCGCTGTTCGTCCCCTACCTCGCTTACTTGATCTATCTGAAGAAATACATCCGTACCGAAAGTGGTAGCTAGCAGGGTGCTGCTCATTGAGAAAAGCGGATCTCTCCCGTAACATGGAAGTAACCCTACCCAATAGGAGATCCCATGCCCGTTTCCTCGAACGGTTGGGTTTGCCCCAACTGTCGAAGAACGATCCCACAGTCGATCCTCTCCTGCCGGTGTGGACGTCGGCGCGATTCGACATCGACTGTCGGACGCCCGGTCACGGGCCCGTCCAGCGAGACCATCTGGAAGGCGACGGCCGGAGCCCTGGCGGTCGTCCTTGGCCTCTCACTCGCCTGGGTGCTTTGGCCTGACGGCGAAGCCGAACCAACTGGCCCGTCGGAAACCGCCACCGCGGCCGACAGCCTCGCTGCAGAACAGCCGGCCGGGGAGGCCCGTTCGCTCGAAGACATGATCGAGGCAGTTCTTCCAGACGTCGTTTCCATCGTATCGAGCATCGGTACCGGCAGTGGCTTCTTCGTCGATGGGCAGACCATCATCACGAACTATCACGTCGTCGGCAGCGATGCCTCCGTCGAGATCAAGCTTCGCAACGGAAGCGTCATGGATGGCCGAGTCGAGCGAGTCTCGGAGGACTACGATCTCGCGCTCATTCGAACCAACGCACCCATGGCCGAGCACGCCGGCCTGTCTTTCACGCGGGTCGAAGGAGTCAAAGTGGGGCAAGAGGTGCTCGTGATCGGCTCTCCCCTCGGCGTGCTCGACAGCAGCGTCACCCGCGGCATCGTGAGCGCCGTGCGCCCCTACGACACGGGAACGCTCGTGCAAACCGATGCCGCCATCAATCCCGGAAACAGCGGCGGACCCGTCATCAATCGGGAGGGTCGTGTGATCGGGGTCGCGACCATGAAAGCGGCTCAGGGTGAGTCCCTTGGCTTCGCGGTCGCCTCGGACCATGCGCTCGACCTCATCGAGGGCGGTGGAACGCATCCGTCTTCGTTACGGGCCTCCCGCCTCACCGGGATGCGGGCCGCCCAGAGAGATGCGCCGACCAAAATCGAGGACATGACGGAAGACGAGCTCGAGACGGCGCTCGGGGATGTCATGACGCACTACGGATCCCGCTTTACCCAGCTGAGAAGCGCCGTTGCGCGATGCCTAGATCTTATGCGCAAGCTCCAGAGCTCGCCAAGCGATCGCATCGACTTCGAGCTCGGTCGGCTCGTCCTCGACTACGTCGACCAACGTCGCGTCTACAGCCGGGACGGTCGATACATCCCGAAGTGGAGCGAGATGTCGTGTCTCCGGAGCGCGGAGTCCGTCCTACAGGGCTGCTACGAGGCCGTCGCCGTCTACGACGAAGTTTTCAAGGCCTACGTGAGAAAACGTGCGGCCCGAGGCCGCACGCCCCGAGTCGACCGCCACCTACCCGCGATCTGAAGCGATTGACATCCCGTCCATGCATCAGACACTAGTTCTCGCTCGGCGGGATCATTCTCGCTACCGTCGGCGCCAGACTCGGAGTCGCGAAGTGAGCCTTCTGGCTGCGTTCGTCTAGCTGGCTTCCTGGATATCGGTAATGACCCAGCGAGACATTGGCTCGACCTTGTTGTCGATGTTGACGAGCGAGTACTGCTTCAGCGTGACGGTGAAGTCCTTGCCGTCGATCTTGAGGCGCGCCTCCTTCTCCTTGACGTCGCCGTCATATTTGGAGCTCATACCCGGCGTGTTGATGGAGAGGCCGGCCTCCTTCTTCAAGGCGTCGATGTCATCTCCCTTGTCCCGGATCGCCCGATCCAGCTCGGTCTGCTTCTTCAGGCGAGGGGACCACTCCTCGTGGAACTCACCGAGTTTTCCCTTGAATTCTTGTTCGGGGTCGTTGTCGAACTTCGGCTTGTACTCCAAATAGGCGGCTTCATTCTCCTGCAGGAAGGCGTCGTTTTCTGCGATCTTGTCTTCGAACTCCTCCTTCAGAGAGTCGAGCTCCTCGTAGAGCCCGGTGAGCCCAAACGGCTTAGTCGATTCGGGACCGAGCTCGACGATCTCCCAGGACGACACTTTGCCGGGGAACTTCGCGACCGAAACGGCGGCGACCGCGTCCGCGTTGCCCGCTTGAACGGCGCTGATAAAAGCATTGAGGACGCCGTGCTCAGGCGGGGCGCAGGACACGAGCAAGGCCGTTATCGGAGCGAGAATAAGCATTCTAATATTCCGCATGATTCCCTCCTTTGCGAGCTCGCCTCAGGACTGGCACTGCGAGAATCGCCGGAGCGCGTCTTTCCGGTCGATCGGCAACGATGGAGAGCCGCAGGGGCGTGCCAGCGAGAGGCGACCGCTGGGCCGGATGGTAACGGTAGAGCCCCGGCTCATGCAAACGGGTCCTGGCCGGCCGCTCAGGCGGGGGCCAGTCGCTCGGTCACCGGGCCGATCCAGTCGAGACAGGAGAAGGCCCACAGAACTTGGCAGACTTCGAAATCTGTCAGATCCGAGCCCGCGCAAGCTTCCGCGATCGTTTTTGGACCCCTGAGGTCACTCAGAAGCTCCATTACGGCTGGGGCGAGGTCGCGATGATCGCTCGCCTGTCCACCCCGCTCCGTCGTTTGGTACACCGCGTCGAGGGAGCCGATGCCGCCCGTGACGCGATGCCAGCTCTTCACCTGCCGCACGCCATCGACGACGAGCTTTGCGGTAGGCATCCGCAAGGTGATGGTCTCTTTGTCGAGCTCCTGCTCGCCGAAGCTATATTCCCCCTCGCTCCATTGGAACAGGCTCATCACGATCGCGCGGACCTGACCGATGACACCTTCGGCCAGCTCTTCCCCTTTGAGCACTCCATTCTCCACGAGTACCGTTCCGAAGCGCTTAGTTGGCGAGATGTAACGGCTCATCTCGATCAGGTGATCGAAGCGAATTTTGCCGGCGTGCAAGAGGTACGGGCCGAGACGGTCGTCGGTCGCGCTCGAGCGGGCGAATAGGATCCGGCCTTCTTTGATGACGAGCGACTTCTCCGCCGAGGCGCCGTGAAATCGCAGGACCCCCGTCTTCCCCGTTCTACAAACGGCGAGGAGGATGTTGGGAAACTCGATGCCGAGCTTCCAGGCATTGAGCATCCCCGACAGCGGGATATCGTCTTTTTGAGACCTTCGTCGTGCGTTCGATTGAGTCCTTTATTCTAGAGCGTCGCGGCGCGCGACGCTAAGCGAAAGTCAAAGGGTTCCCCCCGCGGAGCGAAGCATCGCGGCGATGTCGGAGTGGCCCCGATCTTCCGCGGCTTTGAGTGCCGTCCAGTCGTTCTCGGCGCGCGCTCGAACGTCGGCGTCTCCGAAGAGTGCCGCTTCGAGGAGCGGAAAATTTCCACTTTTCGATCCGAGATTCGGATCGGCCCCCGCCCGGACGAGCTCGCGCACGATGCCGGTGCGACCCTGGGCCGTGGCCCTCATCAGCGCCGAGCGGCCACGACTGTCCCTGGAATCGACCTGAGCACCTTCACCGACGAGCAAGGTTACGACGGAAAGGTGGCCAGCTTCCGCCGCGACGACGAGCGCCGACGCTCCGTCCGTCCGACGGCCGTTGACGTTGGCACCCCGAGCCAGCAGGTCCCGGACGTCGCCCACGGCGCCTCTCTCGGCGGCTTCGATCAACGAAAGCTCTAGATTGGTCGTACCGGCAGGAACGATGGACACGTGGGACTCACCTCCGAGGTCGCCGACGCGGTCGGTGACCTCCTCGACGACATCCGAGATCTGTTCGGTGCCGTCCTCCGTGATCTGCTCCATCTGCTCCGGGAAGAGAAAGAACAAGGCCAGAAGCAGGATGCACAGGATGATGACGATCCGCAGCATCTTCTAACCCCCTGGATTTCCGGGCACGCCTTCACTCATCATGAAGGAGTCGCGCCGACGGATCTATCTGGGGCAGCCATATCGAGCTCACCGAGGGCTTGGATTGGCTATAATGAACCTCTATGGCCAAGAAGAACAACAAGAAGAAGAAGAAGAAGAAGAAACCGAACACGTCCGAGCCCGAAGCTCCGACGACGGCGAGCGACTCGTCTTCTGGCGCAGCCAACGCGGGCCGCTACGTCGCGATCGCGCTGCTGATCCTGGGTGCTGGCGTTTTCCTCTACGCGAGCTTGGGCGAGCGAGATTCGGGTGTTTCGACGACGAGCACGCCAATGGCGTCCGCCGAGCTCCAGAGCGCTCCGACGACCCCCGCCATCACGAAACCGTTTCGCTACCACGACTCCGAGGAAGAAGCCCGGCCGTTTCCCGTGACCCTGCCGCCGAGCCGTTTCCAAAACGAGGGCATCGCGAATACCTATCGGATCGCCAAAGACATTCCCGGAGTGCTCGCGCAGCAACCGTGCCTATGCGGTTGCGATAGTGCTTCCGACGATCATTCGAGCCTTCTCGACTGCTACATCGACGAGCACGCCTCGACCTGTCTCGTTTGCATGAAAGAAGCGATTCTAGCCAGCCAGATGACGGAAGCGGAAGAATCGGCCGCAGAGATTCGCGAAGCCATCCTGCGGCACGACTTCTCGGAAGTCGTCATCGGCAACTAGCGCGCCCAATTGCGCTCTCCCCTCTGAGGAACGGTCAACCCACGCGAAGGACACCTCTCTAGCCGTCGAGCTCCATCCATCGTTCGAGCGCTGCCTCTAGTTCCTCTTTGGCGGCCCCGAGCTCCTTCAGGACGGGCTCGACTTTCTCGAACGGCTGCGCGTAGAAATCCGGAGCCGCCGCGCGCCGCTCGAGCACCGCGACCTTCTCCTCGAGGGTGTCGATGCGGCCGGGGAGCGCGTCGAGCTCGAGCTGCAACTTGTAGCTGAGCTTTTTCGTCGCGCCGCGCGGTTTGGGCTGCGGCTTCGACGAGGGCTTGGCGCTCGAGACGCGAAGGGAATCCTCCTTCACCGCGAGCCGTTTTCCCTTGCGCAGCCAGTCGCTATAGCCGCCGGGGTAGCGATTCAACGCGTCGTCCTCAAACACCAGAGCGCTCGTCACGACGTTGTCGAGAAAGGCGCGGTCGTGGCTCACGAGCAGGAGCGTTCCGTCGTAGTCCATGAGCTGATCCTCGAGAACCTCCAGCGTTTCGAGGTCGAGATCGTTCGTCGGCTCGTCGAGCACGAGGAGGTTCGACGGGCGCGCGAAGAGGCGAGCGAGAAGGATGCGGTTGCGCTCGCCTCCGGACAAGGCGCCGACCCTGGTCATCGCGCGCTGGGGGCTGAAGAGAAAACCCTTCAGGTAGCCGATGACGTGCCGGTTTTTTCCGTTGATGGTCACGAAGTCGTTGCCATCCGCCACGATCTCGGCCACGGTCTTTTCGGGGTCGAAGTCTCGGCGCAGCTGGTCGAAGTAGGCGATCTCGAGCTTGACTCCGAGCTCGACTCGTCCCCCTCGAGGCTTGAGCTCTCCCAACATGATGCGAAGCAGAGTGGACTTGCCGACTCCGTTGTTTCCCACGATGCCCAGGCGGTCGCCGCGCATTAGTTTGAGCGACAGATTCTCGAACAGGGGCGTCGGGCCATAGGCATGGGAGACGTCTTGGAGCTCCACGACCCGACGCCCGGAGGACTCGGCAGCTTCGATGCTCATGCGTGTTTTGCCTTCCGGTGCCAGCCGCGCGGCGTAGGCCTCGCGCATCGCCTCGAGCGCCCGGACTCGGCCCTCGTTGCGGGTGCGCCGCGCCCGGATTCCCTGCCGGACCCAGACCTCTTCCTGTTCAAGGCGTTGGTCGAAAAGAGCGTTCGCGCGCGACTCGGCTTGGAGGGATTCTTCTTTGCGTCTGAGGAAGTTGGCGTAGTCGCCGGGCCAGCTCGTGAGGGCGGTCCGGTCGAGCTCGACGATGCGGGTGGCGAGACGTTCGAGAAACGCTCGATCGTGAGTCACGAAGACAAGCGACCCCGCGAAACCCCGGAGTCGCTCCTCCATCCATTCGATGGTGCTCACGTCGAGATGATTGGTGGGCTCGTCGAGCAGCAGAAGCTCGGGACCCGAGACCAGCGCTCGCGCGAGCGCCGCGCGACGGCGCCAGCCGCCCGAGAGATCGCTCATTGCGCGCTCCCGCGGCAGGCTCCACTCGGTGAGGATGTTCTCGAGGCGCTGGTCCAGGCTCCAGCCTCCCTCGGCCTCGATGCGGCGTTGGAGATCTTCGATCTCTCGCAGGCCCGCCGCGTCCAGGGCCTCGGTGGTCTGCTGGTGGTACCGGTCGACGAGCGCCTGGAGTGGCGCAAATCCCGAGGCCACGTATTGGGAGACGGTCACGTCGAGGGCTTCCGGCAAGGTTTGCTCGAGTCGGCTGATCCCGAGACCCGGTTTTCGCTGAATGGTGCCCCCGTCGGGCTTCAGCTCTCCGTTGATGAGCCGGAGGAGCGTCGACTTCCCGGCTCCGTTGCGACCGATGAGCGCCACGCGCTCGCCCCGTTGAAGGGAGAAGCCGGCGCGGCGCAGAATAGGCTGGTCCCCGAGCTCGAGGGACAGGTCGGCGCAAGTAAGCAGCGTCATCGGTCGGAGCGAGTCTAGCGCGCCGGCGCCTCAAAGGCTTTGCCAAGGTTGGCATCCACAAAGCCCGGGCGGGGTCACCCTCGTGTCAGCTCTTCGAGACGTCTTACGAAGATGTCGTTACCTTGACTGCGGCGTCGCGGAATCGGATGGCATCGGCGCGGGTTGCCCTAAAAACCTTCGTGCCATACGATGCCGGCTTTGCAGATGAGAAGATGGCCTCCCACGGTACAAGAGGTGAATCATGAATCCTTGTAAGCAAATCTATCGAGCAGCTATCGTCTTTCTCTCGCAACTCGGAATCGAGAACAGGCTGCGAGCGTCGAGTGTTACCTCGCGGTCATGACGGGATCGGTAAACGCGCTCCAGGGGGCGCTTCTCCTGGCCGGGGTCAGCACGCTCGGTGACTTCATTTGGGCTCACTTCAGTTTGGAGCATCGACCTACCTACGGGCTCATTCACGGCACGCTGCTCTGCTCCGTCCTTGGCTCGTATCTCGGGTTTCTTCGCAAGCGTCTCATCCCGGGCGCGATCGGGGGTGCGGCCATCGGTTTCGGTGCGGCGGCGGGTTTTTACGGGCTGGCTTCCTTCGTTGGCATGGCCGCCATGTTTCCGCTCTGGATGGCCTTTTGGATCGGCTTTGCCCTTCTCGACGCTCACCTCCTGACCCATCGCGCGAGTCGAGCAGCGGGAATCGGAAACTCCCTCCTGCGGGGGGCGATCGCTGCGGTTACTTCAGGCCTCGCTTTCTACGCGATCTCCGGCATCTGGTTGAACCAAGAGCCTGGAGGGCCAAACTACCTTCACCATTTTCTCAGCTGGACCCTGGCGTTTCTGCCGGGGTTCCTGGCTTTGCTCGGTGGACGGGTTAGCCGTTGACAAAGACCTTCGCGGGCTCCGCGAGCGCGCTCGTCTGACTAATGAAAAGAGGGTTAACGCGGATTCGTGTGGGTAAGTTCTGACGGAAAAACAGTGTAACTCATTGTGTGGAAAAAGTATCGAGTACTTCATCAGGTGCTGAAAAGTGGTCCATTTTTAGGATAGGCTAACCGAGTGAAAAATTCCCAGTCGATCCGCTCGCTGTTTGCGCTGCCAGGTTTCGTGGTGTGCCGGATTGAAGGGTCTATTCGGTGACCGATACGCCCGCGTCATCCAGCTCAAGAGGCGAAAAAACAGCTGTGTGCTCTTACTGTGGGCAACGGTGCCGGGGGCGCTATGACAAGCAAGTGTGCCGGGTCCGCGACCTGTCGTTGGCAGGCTGGCGGATCTATCTGGAATACGAGCGTTGGCGCGTCAACTGTTCTGGGTGCGGCGGTTTGCATGTAGAACACCTGGACTGGCTGGCGAACAACTCGCGCTACACCTAGCGTTTTGCGACGCATGTGGGCAAGCTGTGCCGGACAAGGCGGTTGAACCGCCCCGGGTTTCCCGGAGACTCCAACTCTTGAGAGGATGGAGTCATGACAAGACGAAGCAGGTATTCACCGGAGGTAAAAGAGCGCGCAGTGCGGATGGTTTTCGACCAGCAGGCTCAGCACGAATCTCAGTGGTCAGCGATCTCATCGATTGCGTCGAAGATTGACTGTACGCGGGAAACGCTACGCACGTGGGTGCGGCGAGCAGAGCGTGATGCTGGGAAACGAGCGGGACTGACGACGGACGAGCGTCAGCGGCTGAAGGAGCTTGAGCGAGAGAACCGTGAGCTAAAGCGGGCGAACGAGATCCTTCGCAAGGCGTCGGCGTTTTTCGCCCAGGCGGAGCTCGACCGCCGACCGAGGTGAATGTGTTGTTCGTGGACGCGAACCGTGAAAATTACGGGGTCGAGCCGATCTGCCGGATGCTTCCGATCGCCCCGTCGACCTATTACGAGCAGAAAGCGAGAGAGAAGGACCCAAGCCGCCAGCCAGCGAGAGCGAAGCGCGACGTCCAACTCCGCGGCGAGATTCGTCGTGTACGGCAAGAGAACTTTGACGTGTATGGCGTGCGCAAGGTCTGGCGTCAGCTGTGCCGTGAGGGCCGCGACGTGGCTCGATGCACGGTGGCCCGTCTGATGCGTGAAATGGGTCTCCAGGGCGCGGTCCGTGGACGTCGATTCAAGACGACGAAGCCGGATTCGAGCGGCGCTCGCCCGATGGACCTCGTGGAGCGCGACTTCAACGCCACACGCCCGAACGAGCTCTGGGTCTCGGACCTGACCTACATTGCCACGTGGCGCGGCTTCGTGTATGTCGCCTTCGTCATCGACGTCTTCGCTCGACTCATCGTCGGTTGGCGAGCGACGACATCGTTGACTGCCGGCATCGCTCTCGATGCGTTGGAGCAGGCGCTGCACGAGCGCCGACTAAACCCAGAAGATCCATTGGTGCATCACAGCGATCGCGGCGTGCAGTACGTCTCGACCCGTTACACCGAGCGGCTCGCCGAGGCGGGTATTGAGCCGTCCGTCGGCAGCCGAGGCGACTCTTACGATAACGCTTTGGCTGAATCCATCATCGGCCTCTACAAGACCGAGGTGATCCGTCGACGTGGGCCCTGGCGTGGTCTCGAAGACGTTGAGTTCGCCACCCTCGAGTGGGTCCATTGGTACAACACGCAACGACTCTTGGAGCCGATCGGAAATGTCGCCCCCGTCGAGTACGAGATGAACTACTATCGGTCGCAGGAAGGCTCGCTAGAGATGGCGAGACTCAACTAAAACAGTCTCCGGAAAACCCGGGGCGGTTCAGAAATCAAAGAAGCCAGTAAGAAAGCAAACGCACTCGCCTACGGGCAAGGTAGTTGGCCAAGTCGGTCAGATACTGCTACCGATGATAGCTGGGATCGCGGCCACGAAGGCGGACCTGACGGAATGGGTGTACGAGCAAGGACTGACCGCATTGCACCTACTCCTGAGAGAGGACGCGGAGAAGATCGCGGGGCCGAAGGGCAAGCACGAGAAGGAGCGAACTCATAACCACTGGGGGAGCACGGATGGGGAGCTGAGCTTCGGCGGTCGTCGAATCCAAGTGTCGCGACCTCGAGTTCGTTCGAAGTCGGGCGAGGAGGCGTCGCTTCCACACTTCGAAGCCTTCCGCGAAGAAGACCCGCTTCCGGAGCGAGTGCTGAACCAGATCTTGGTGGGGGTATCGACCCGAAATTACGAATCGAGTCTGGACAAACCCTCGGCGAAGTTGAAGTCTCGTGGCACGAGCAAGAGTGCCGCCAGCCGTCACCTCGTGAGCCAGACGACTAAGAAGCTCGAGGAATACCTATCTCGGAGGCTAGAGGAGTTCGAGCTTGCGGCACTAATGATGGATGGCCTTGAGGTGGCCGGACAGACCGTCGTCGTAACTCTCGGTATCACAATAGATGGAACGAAGGTGCCCTTGGGTATATGGCTGGGCTCGACGGAGAACTCTCGGGTGTGCACCGCGATGTTGCAGAACCTTCTCGAGCGGGGATTGCGGATCGACGAATCGATTCTCTGCGTAGTGGACGGAGGCAAAGGGATCCGCAAAGCACTCGTCGACGTTTTGGGGGATCTCGCGGTTATCCAAAGATGCCAGCTCCACAAACTCCGAAATCTACGCTCGTACCTTCCCAAGTCCCGTCACGCCTACGTGCTCCAGACAATGAAGGAAGCGTACAAATGCAAGAGTGCCGACAAGGCGCGCAAGCGACTTCAGGCATTGGTGTCGTGGCTCGAGCGAAACGGCTACGACGAAGCTGCCGGAAGCCTTCGAGAAGGGATGGAAGAGACCCTCACGGTTGTGAAGCTCGCTCTACCCGAGTTACTTCGCAAATCTCTGGCCACGACAAACGCCATCGAGAATCTCAACGGCACCATCCGCAGAGTCTCGAGAAACGTCAAGCGGTGGAAGAGTCCTTCCATGATTCGCCGATGGACCGCTCTCGGCGTCGTCACGGCGGAGAAAAAGTTTCACCGTATCAAAGGCTATCGCCATATGGGCGCTCTCGTTCACGCGCTTAGAAGCAAACAGAAATCTCTTGACAGCGATGAGGTTGCTGCCTAAGAGTATTCACAGGTGCCGCCGCTACCCGACCAAATTCAACAGCGGCCGGGACATCCCCTCATCTGTCAAAGGCCCTCGATGAGGTCCGGCGCGGTGAGTACAAACGCCTCAGCGGCAAGGACCGGTCGTACATCAAGGGGCAGCGTTACACTTTGCTTTGGTAATGATATACTTGACTAATACAGTGGGGCGTGCGATACTCTCCACATGAGAGAGCAAGAACCAAAAACACTCCAAGAAGCCATCCAATTTTACTGGGTTAACGCGGATTCGTGTGGGTAAGTTCTGACGGAAAAACAGTGTAACTCATTGTGTGGAAAAGGTATCGAGTACTTCATCAGGTGCTGAGAAGTGGTCCATTTTTAGGATAGGCTAACCGAGTGAAAAATTCCCAGTCGATCCGCTCGCTGTTTGCGCTGCCAGGTTTCGTGGTTGGTGCCGGATTGAAGGGTCTATTCGGTGACCGATACGCCCGCGTCATCCAGCTCAAGAGGCGAAAAAAACAGCTGTGTGCTCTTGCTGTGGGCAACGGTGCCGGGGGCGCTATGACAAGCAAGTGTGCCGGGTCCGCGACCTGTCGTTGGCAGGCTGGCGGATCTATCTGGAATACGAGCGTTGGCGCGTCAACTGTCCTGGGTGCGGCGGTTTGCATGTAGAACACCTGGACTGGCTGGCGAACAACTCGCGCTACACCCAGCGTTTTGCGACGCATGTGGGCAAGCTGTGCCGGGATATGCCGAACAAGGCGGTGGCCGAGATGGAACGTCTGCACCACGGTACGGTGAAGGCTCTGGATACGCTCTACATGCAAGAGCAGGTCGACCGGGCGGGGCTACCGGCGCCTCGGGCCATCGGTGTCGATGAGATCTCCATCCGCAAGGGACATAACTATCGCGTCATTGTCAGCGACCTGGAGCGGGCGCGTCCCATCTGGGTGGGCGGTGAGGGTCGCAAAGAAACCGACATCGATTTGTTCTTCAAGGCGTTGGGCGGAAAGAAAAGCGCCCGTATCAAGCTGGCCGCCATGGATATGTGGAAGCCCTTCCGGAACTCGGTGATTCACAACGCGCCTAATGCGCGGATCATCTTCGACAAGTTTCATATCATGCGTCATCTGTCAAAGGCCCTCGATGAGGTCCGGCGCGGTGAGTACAAACGCCTCAGCGGCAAGGACCGGTCGTACATCAAGGGGCAGCGTTACACTTTGCTTTCCCGGCGGGAGAACCTGAGCCTAGACGGTCGCCGCGCACTCAAAAAGTTGCTCCAGGCCAACCGGCGCCTGAACACCGCCTTTATTTTGAAGGAGGCCTTCGGGCAACTCTGGGATTACCGCACCGAACGCGGCGCTCGCGCCTTTTTCACTCGTTGGAAAGACAGCCTCAAATGGCAACGCCTGCATCCGTACCAGAAGTTCGCCGGTATGATTGAGTCCCATTGGGATGGTATCGCCTCCTACTGTCATCCGGAGAACAAAGTCAGTCTCGGCCTAGTTGAAGGGGTCAACAACAAAATCCGTGTTCTGCAACGACGCGCCTACGGCTATCGCGACGAGGAATATCTCAAGCTGAAGATCGTGGCGGCTTTCCTTCCGCCATTACCCAGAAATGCAGTTTTCAACCCACACGAATCCGCGTAGACCCTGAAAAGATTTGTCAGCGCCAAGAACCGCTCCGCCGTCGCCCGTGACAGAGTGTCGCGGCAAAAAACGACGACGACCAGAATCTGACCGCTGGTATACGCTCCTCCAATGCCGAAGACACTCTTCACGTCATAGGAGGACACGAAATCTTGAGCGGCGATGATCTTCCTCCCCTGGTGATCGGTCGCCTCTCCGGCATCATCGACGAAGAACAATCCCGCCGAGGTACCCATTGTTCGGATGATCATTTCCGAGTCGTGTCGATCCACCCACTCCAAAGGTACGCCGAGCTCCTTGATCAGCCGAGCGATCATCGGAATCGCGCCGACAAATGCGGCGGAGATGAGCGGAATGCCCACATGACCCTTGGATTTCTGGGTCTACGCGGATTCGTGTGGGTTGAAGACGGCATTTCTGGGTAATGGCGGAAGGAATGCCGCCACGATCTTCAGCTTGAGATATTCCTCGTCGCGATAGCCGTAGGCGCGTCGTTGCAGCACACGGATTTTGTTGTTGACCCCTTCAACTAGGAGGCGCAGACGTTCCATCTCGGCCACCGCCTTGTTCGGCATATCCCGGCACAGCTTGCCCACATGCGTCGCAAAACGCTAGGTGTAGCGCGAGTTGTTCGCCAGCCAGTCCAGGTGTTCTACATGCACACCGCCGCACCCAGGACAGTTGACGCGCCAACGCTCGTATTCCAGATAGATCCGCCAGCCTGCCAACGACAGGTCGCGGACCCGGCACACTTGCTTGTCATAGCGCCCCCGGCACCGTTGCCCACAGTAAGAGCGCACAGCTGTTTTTTTCGCCTCTTGAGCTGGATGACGCGGGCGTATCGGTCACCGAATAGACCCTTCAATCCGGCACACCACGAAACCTGGCAGCGCAAACAGCGAGCGGATCGACTGGGAATTTTTCACTCGGTTAGCCTATCCTAAAAATGGACCACTTTTCAGCACCTGATGAAGTACTCGATACCTTTTCCACACAATGAGTTACACTGTTTTTCCGTCAGGACTTACCCACACGAATCCGCGTAGACCCGGATTTCTTGCGATCGTTCCAATCGCCCTCGTGGCCATGGGTCCCGATCAACGACAGCACCGGCGTTGCCGGCTTCAGCTCGGCCGCGCCCCCCGCGGACTCGGCGAGGCCCTGAACGAATTCCTTGTTGGATGCGGGCAACGATTCGAAGGGAACCGTAACGAATACGCGGGCCACCACAACGGACTCGACGAAACGCGTGTGAAACTCCTTCGCCAGCTCCTGAGCGGCTTTTTCCAAGGCACTCGCTTGCTTTACAGGGCTCTCGATGGCCCCCCAAAGTTCGCCGGCGGTAGACGACGTTGACTGTTCGATTCTCATCGAAGCCCTCCTCTTGGGACTCTGCTAGCTTTCTGTTCGATGCAGCGTTATCGGCACCAGCTGTACGGCGGGCACCGGGCCCATCCCGCTACGTGCATTCAGTTGCACCTCCACTAATTCGTTCAAGGAACCGGTTCGGTAGCCTTGAAGATCGACGGCGACGTAGGAAAACCCCGCCTCTCGAAAGCGCCGGTCGATCTCCTGGCGCAGGCTTGGTTCGAGCAGCCGTTCGAGCTCCTCACTCCCCACTTCGATGCGGGCGAGAGAACCGTGGTAACGAACTCGATAGACTCTGAACTTCAGCTCCCTGAGTACGCGCTCGCAGCGCGCCACTTGCGAAAGTCGTTCCGGTGTTATCTCGGTGCCGTAGGGGAATCGGCTGGAGAGACAGGCCAGAGCGGGCTTGTCCCAGACCGGCAGGCCGATATGGTGAGCCGCAGCGCGAACGTCCGCCTTGGTGAATCCCAGCTCGTCGAGGGGGGAACCTACGCCCCGCTCCCGGGCAGCCTGGCGGCCGGGACGCCAGTCGCGACGATCGTCCGCGTTGAAGCCGTCCAGCACGTGAGCGATCCCTTGGCGATATGCTTCCTCCACCGCCTTACCGTACATTTCGGTTTTACAGAAGTAACAACGATTCACCGGGTTCGCGGCGTAGCGCGGGTCATCGAGCTCGTTCGTCTCGACCAGGATGTGACGTGCGCCGAGCTTCTCGGCCAGCCGCTCTGCGTCCGCTCCCTCTTCGGGGGCAAGGCTGGGGGAAACGGCCGTCAACGCCAGAGCGTTTCCGCCCAAGGTCCCCACAGCCTCGGCCAGCAAGTAGCTGGAGTCGACCCCTCCGGAGAAACAGACCACGACCTCTTTCATGTCGTACAGAAGCCACCGCAGCTTCTCGACCTTGACTTCGAGCTCGGCCGAGCTTCCGTATTCACGCGGTCCCATTTGTCGATCCTCGACGGTTTCCCTTCTCCTACTCCTCTGTGCTCGGATCGACGGCCTTCGCTTCCTCGGTGGTCCAAACGGCACTCGCCAAGTAACGGAAATTGATCAAGGCCGCATCATAACCGTTTCCCTCTTCCACTCTGGCTGCCGCGGTCGCATCCTTGACGACGGCGACCTCGAAACCCTGCTCCAGGAGCTCACGGTGGTGCGACTCCACGCAGAGATTCGCCGACATACCTCCCAGGACGACCTGGTTGATGCCCCTCTTGCGCAATTGCAGAACGAGATCGTTGGTTTCCGGCCCGTAGACTTTGTGAGGGCTGGCGATGATGGTCTTTCCGTCCTCGATGAGAGCTTTGTACTGCCCCAGCCAATCCGCGCCCGATCCATCGAATCCCTCTAGGCTCAGCGAACCCTCGCGATTGAACATCCCGATCTTGTGCATCAAGGTCTCGAGAGCACCTTCGAATTTCCAACCTTGATCCGTCGGATAGTAGTAGTGGGGCGAGACGAAAAGCGGTATTCCGGCCTCCTTGGCCGTCTTCATCATCGTCTCGATGTTGGCGACTGTGTTGTGTGCTTTCACGCTCTCCCCTACCACTCCCCACGTCACCCCTTCGGGACTCAAGAAATCGTTTTGGGGATCGGTGATGAGGACCGCTACGTGTTCAGCGTCGATCGTGACGCCCGGGTCCGGCAACTGGGCGGCCGCACCTGCACTCAGGCCGACGAGCACAACGAGAAACAGCAGCACGATCGGCCAGCTAACTTGATTGACCTTCTTCATTGAATTACCTCCTTTGTGGCCCTCGGCCACGAGCGCGAAGGTATCTCGGTTTCTCGGGAGGGTGTTAACACCCGCGTACTAAACTTCATTCAATAGGTCAGAAATGACCGGCAAGCGTGTGTTTTGTGACCGTGGGACAAAGAGGGTGGAAGGGGGGTACGGGCGGGACGACTCAGCCCGCGCCGGAAGAAGTCCCGACGTGCTGCGACGGGGAATGCCCGTAGCTGTCCTTGAAGCACTTCGAGAAGTGGGCCACGCTCTTGAACCCGGTCGCATAAGCGACCTCACTCACCGACCCCACCTTACCCTCCAGGAGGCTTGCCGCCCGCTCGAGCCGAATCGTGCGGATGACGTCGGTGGGCGCCTGCTTCAGCAACTCCGTTAGGCGGCGGTGCAGGTGGCCGCGGCTCAGACCCACTTTGTCTGCCAGCGTTTGTACGCTGAAGTCCTCGTCGTCGAGGTGAGTCTCGATGACGGATTTAATCCGTTCCAACAACACTTCATCGGCCGAGACGACCTCTACCGGGCTCGCGCGTAACGCCTTGGCGGCCGACGTTCCCACCGGGCGCATTCTCTCCAGCAGTCGCCGACGTGAGTCCAGCAAGTTCTTGATTTTCGCCTGCAGCTCCTTCATTTCGATCGGTTTGACCAGATAATCCAGCGCACCCGATTCCAGGCCCTCGATCTTGTGATCGTTGTCCGCGGCCAGCGGTCAAGAGAATCACCGGAATGTAGCTGACCTCCGGATCCTGAATGACGGCTTGGCTTAGCGCGTGCCCATCCAGTCGCGGCATGACCACGTCGCTAACGATGAGGTCCGGAAGCCACCGCTTGACCATATCTAGGCCCTGCTCTCCGTCCGCGGCCTCCAAAACACGATACTGCTGAGCCAAGTGTTTGCGGAGGTAGCTGCGCATTTCCTTGTCGCCCTCCACGACCAGCACCGTGGTCACATCCTCTTCATCGAGGGGCGATTCGGGATGCTCGGCCGAATCCTGCTCGGCATCCACTTCCACCTCGAAAGCCGCCACCGTGCCCTCTCCCGGAGGAGGTGGCACGCCCACACCGGCCATCTCTTCGCTAGCCTGCCCGTCTCCCGCCTGCACCGGTATGGTCACCACAAACTTGGACCCGAATCCTTCCTCACTTTGAGCGTCAATGCGTCCACCGTGTAGCTCCGCCAGATCTTTGGTCAGCGACAAACCGATGCCGCTTCCCGGATGGAGGCGCCGCGATTTACCGGCTCGGTAAAAACGCTCGAAAATGTTTGGAATCTCCTCGGCTGGGATTCCAGGCCCGCTATCCCGAACCGTTATTCTCAACCCCTTGCCCGATTCACCGTCGCTTTCGACCTCGTCTATCAGCTCGGCCGTCACGTGAACAGTGCCACCATCGGGCGTGAATTTAAGGGCGTTTGCCACCAAATTCACGACGATCTTCTCGAGGACGTTCCGATCGAAACTCACCTCGAGCGAGCCGGGCGGGGTCTCCACGCGAAGGTGCATGCGCTTGCGCTCTGCCAGAATCGAAAACGAGTCAACGATGTCGTCGATGAAGCGAACGAGGTCTACTCTCCGTGGGCGAAGGCCAATCTGCCCCGCTTCGATCTTGACCACATCGAGCATCTCGTTGATCAGATGCAGGAGTCTGTGGGCGTTGCGAATGGCTACCCGAATCTCCCGAGAGATCTGAGATGGTATGGGCCCGTGAAGCCCATCTCGGAGGTCCTCGAGCGGCCCAATCGTGAGCATGAGAGGCGTCCGACAATCGTGTGACACGTTGGCGAAAAACCGTGACTTGGCCTTATCGAGCTCCTGAAGCTTCGTCACCTGAGTCTCAACCGTTTTTCGTGCGGTCTCGGCCCGGGCGCTTTGCTTTTGTGCCTCGGCGCGGTACCGCTCTGCCTCGGCTCGCGCTACTTCCGTGGCCTCCTTCTGGCGCTGCAGCCTCTCAGTGACGTCCGTCAGCAGCTTGCTCTCTTTGTTTTTGATAGCTCGGAGACGCAAGTAGGTCACAGACAATGCGATCAGCAAGAGGGATACAACCGCGAAGCCCACCATAAGGAAGTACGAGAGGTTCATCTCGGCCTCGCCTGTAACATCTCTCCTGACATCATAGTCTCACTTCTCCATCAGCGTTTTCGCAACTGCCTCGAGAGACCGGATCGGCGTTATACCTCGAGCCAACAGCCCCTCGACTCCCGTCACCTCGATACTTCCGAGACGAGACACTAGACGCATCGAGAGTCGCTTGATGAAACCATCGTCGTCCTGGATACTAATGGATAGATACCAAATTCAGGACAATGACGACAGAAGAAGCGCTGCGGGCGTATCTGGTGGAGCGAGGGTTCGTGGCGCCGGACACTCCCCGCGAAGAGCTCTACCGAGGCAACTGGGTCAAGGTGCCCATGTGGGGTTACTTCGTCCCGGTCTTTCCCATCTACGGCTTCAAGAAGTCGCTGATGATCCATGACATTCACCACGTGCTCAGTGGCTACGATACAGATTGGCGAGGAGAGCTGGAGATTGCCGCGTGGGAGCTGAGCAGCGGCGGCTGCGGCTGGTATCTTCTGTATTGGATCGACCGGATGGTATTCATGAGCCTCGGCCTTCTCTTCTGTCCAATCCGGACATATCGGGCCTTCGAGCGCGGTCGAGGATACCGCAACTCCTTCGATCGAAGCCTCGAAGACCTCCTCGCCAGCGACTATGACGAGCTGAAACGTCACACTCTGCGTATGCCCGGATAATCTGGGCATATCTTCCCATCGGGCGTTCGCGACGCGCGAATACGGCTGCAGCTAGTGCTTTACTAATGAGACCGCCGAGCCGAGATCTTGTTGTTCCGCTTCGCGGATGAGTCGCTCGGCATCGCGCGCGAGCAGCAACCCCGCCTCTTGCAGCCTCTCGACGGCCGCACGTACCTGCGCCACGTAGTTCGCAGACGCGCCATAGCGTTCTTCGAGCGACAGCCGGGGATCCGAGCCCCGCTCGGCGGCGGTCTTCGTAAAGGGGAAATAGGAGCCCGTCGTACTGCAGCCTTCGTACTCGATATGGCCGGCCCGACGCGTGTTCCAGCCAGTATAGGTCCCGAGCGGCACTTGAATCTGCGTAGAGCGGATACCGGCGAGGTCGTTCCCGTCGGCGTCCACTTTGGGAACGAGGACCGTGTACTCGTGCATCGCATGCTGCGATGGATGTGCGCGATAGTCATTCACGAAGAGGTCGTTGACCTTCCCCAAGGCAGGAACGCCAGGGATCGACGGAAATTCCCGCGACGCCCGGGGGAGTGCAGGTACCAGGGTGCCATCCGCCAGCTTGGAATACTGACTCGACGGGGGGAGGGTGCCGGTCGTGACCCACTGGTGCATCGCGACGATCAGCGCGCGATGGGCCTCGCGGAACGGCGAGCGATTGGGGAGGTATTGGCACACACCATCGTCGCGCATGGCCTCTAACTCGTCGAGGGTCTCTTCTCCGGTGCCCGCTCGGTGCTGCGTGCTGGCGAACTGGTAGATCCGCACGTTGTCCGGAATCGGCACATCGGTCATCCCTAGCGGGTCGGTCGTGACGAGCGATCCACGAGCGGACCACATCTCATTGGCGCTATCGAACTGCATGACCTTCGGGCAGGTCTGTGTGAGGCGGCAGCGCGCCAATAGGCCATCGACGCGACCGGTGACCGGATCGGTCAGCGTCTCGTAGGCGAAGGGGAACTGGTCGCCGGGGTAGTAGTGGTCCGACACGTTCCGCACGAATCGTCCCGGGCTCCCGAACTCAAAATTTGTGAACGTTCCGCGCGCCCCCGCGGTGGCAGGAATAGCTCCTTCGAACACGACTCGCCCCATCGGGTCCCGATTGAACCCATAGTAGATGAAATCTCTGACAAATCGGCCGGGCTGAGACTTGCCAAACACGATGGCCGTGGCGATCACGTTGCGGGCGCTTCCCGACCCGCCGAAGTGCGACACGAGCGGATTGTGCTCCGTCGAGTCGTACCTCAAGAACGAGGCAAAGTCGCGCACAGCGGCAAACCCGATCCCCATCACGATCGGGTCCTTCAGCTCGGCGACGAGATAGTAGAGGGCATCTGGCGAGAACCCGGCCGGAAGACAAACGTCGACATTGCTGCCGACCGCCGGAGCGGATTCATCGCATGTCGCAAAGGACCAGGACTCGCGGGGAAGCAACTTGGGTGTCGCATGCGGGTTCGCTCGCCGGTACAGCTTCGCCTCGGACATGCTCTCCCCGACCACGGGGTATGTGCCCCCCTCGATTCCTCTCGAGCGCGCGGGCGAGTCGCCGTTGAGCTCTACCGTTCTAAAGCCCCGGATAGGGGTGCCGTCCGGCTGCGTCGCGATTGGGAGCTGGGCGGTGAGACGTTGGTCTCCCGCAGGAACGTCGGCCTGCCAACCACTCCAGACCAGGGTATAGCCCAGCTCCATCTGGAAGCCGTCCCCAACGTCCGCGGCTGTGACAGGCCAACCGCCATACGGTCTCCCGAAGTCCTGGACGAGGTTGAAGGCACGCTGGTACCCGCGGTTCGGTACGTCGTAGAAGATTGCACCGTTGCCACGCGTCATGTCGACGGGCTTGAGGATGCGGAAGTCCGCCGAATACTCCACTAGGCCGCGCGCGTTGCAAGGTGCCCGATCGAGGTTCACGATCACCGCGTTGTTCGGATCCGCGGGATCGAGCTCGCCGAACGCGCGCCCGAGCACCACCTCGTATCGACCCACGCTACCGAACTCGAGCCCCTCGAACGCGGGCTCGACGCTGTCGATCTGAACGCGCGTGATCCGTGATGCGGGAGGCATCGCGGCTGGCGGCTCCGCGTCACGTCTCTGGGCAGGTTGGCAGCTTCCGAGCACAGCGGCTAAAAGCACGCCCATTACCCATGACCTGCACCGACGGCTCAATCGGCTTGATTGCTTGGACATAAGGTCTCACTCCCCTTCGCTCGGCCGACGCGTCATGAGTGGAAGGCGCTTGAGTTGCCGCTCAACCGTGAGTCAGGTCGAGTCCAACCGGGGGTCGAAGCGCTGCGTTGGGCGTAGACGCCCTCATGATCGTGTTGTACTCGGCGGCTGCCGCTCGCAACCCCGTAACGTCCACGATAGGCGTCAGAGTGCCGTTGAACTCGCTATAGAGCCGGTAGAGGTTCAGGAGGATTCGCTCCGAGCCCATCCAGTTGTCGAACTTGCCCATCCTGATCTCGGCCGCGGCTTTCCCGGCGCTCATCCCGGAGTCGAAGCGCTTCCTTGCTTCGCGCTCGAGGAGGCGGAAGTACTCGACCATTTCCGCTACTTCCTGCTTGCCGGCGACGGGTCCGTGGCCCGGTATGATCGTCTCGACATCCATATCCAGGATGTTCTCGAGAACCGCTATCCATTTGGTGATGTGGCCATTGTGACTAAATGGCGCCATATGGAAGGACCCGATGTCGCCCATAAACAGAGTCTTGAACTCAGGCAGATACACGAGCAGATCCCCCCACGTATGGCAGACGCCAGGGTGGATGAGTTCCACGACCGTATCGCCGATGTAGTACGTTGCCCGGTCGGTGATGGTCGTCGTCGGGACACACAGATTGCGTTTCTCCCCACCCAACGCTCGGCCCTCTTGCCTCGGGAAGGTCGGGCTGATGTCACCATAGGCCGGATCGGGCGGCCCCCCGGCGGCACTTGCCGCCATCTCGACGACGCGCTGGCGGCAGTATGGGGCCGCCACGACCTCGATAGGTGGGTCCATGAAATACTGGCCGCCGTCGACGTGGTCGCGGTGGTGGTGCGTATAGACCAGGCGACCGAACGGCTTGTGCCCGATCCTTCCCCGAATTGCCCTGATGAAAGCCTCAGCCATGAGCGGTCCGCCCAAGGCATCGAATACCATCAGGTCGTCGGCACCGACCAAGACGCAGGCGGTGCTGATGCCACTGCCATTGTTCGGCGGCCCATCGCCCTGGATATAGGCAAAAAAGTTGGGCGCAAGTTCCCTGAATTCCGTCTTCCAGGTGGGGGGCCCTGGAGAATTCGGGTCCCGAGGAGGCGGCAATACCTTGGGTCGAGTCTGCGCGCTCACAAGCGTCCCTCCCAGCATCGAGGAGATCCCGAGTCCCGCACCCGCCGCGCCAAGCGCGAGTGCCTCGCGACGCGTGATTCGTCCGACTCCACGATTCTCCAGTTTCGCCATGCGATTCTCCTTAGGGCCGGCGACAAAATAAGTTCCCGTTTTCAAGACGGTCGGATGGTGTAGTTCCATTTGGGTAGAGTCTGGTCCTTTGTAACGGAAAGCGCCTGCATCCGCTCGTCAGTGATTTTGACGCCCTTCGGATAACGACGCCGGATAAGGTGTGCGCGTACTCGCAAACCGGAAGAGGTGGTGGTCGTGCGGATGTATTTGAGGATGGTTTCGTAGCTGTCGAGAGGCCTGCCCGCCCAGTTCTTGCTGACCTCGCTGAACAGACGGTGCTCCACTGGATTCCACTTGGATGTACCGGACGGATAGCGGGCTATGGTGATAGCGATGTCGTGGCGATTGCAAATCCGCGTTTGAAGCCCGTGCTTCCAACCCCGACACCGATAGCCATTGCTGCCCCCGGCGTCTGCCAATATCGCGAGGTCACGGGCTGCAGGATAGCGTCGCCGTCCTTCCGTTCGCCACCACTTCTCGATGGCATTCACGGCGAAGTCCGGGGTGTTGTACGAGGTACCAATGAACACTGTCCCGCGATTCGCGAGCAGATCGTAGACGCCGTAGGGGATTGCGATGCCGTTCGATTCGGAACGGAAGTCATGGTCTTTGACGAGAGTCGGCTCGCGGTTCCAGGCCTGCCCGCCGTTTTTGAATAATCCCACCAGCTCCCGTTTCTTCGTGTCTACGCTGATGATGGGATGACCAGCTGCGGCAAAACGCTCGCGCAGTTCGGCGATACACGCGAATTGGGTATCGCGATCTTCGGACGTGGCACCGCACAGCTTCTTGTGGTTCACCCGCAACGAGAAGCCGAGCTGTTTGAGCAGTCGACCGACGGTTTTGCTGCTGACGTTCACACCGAGGCTTCTTAGCTCGCAAGCAATCTTGTCGGTGGTCCGCCGCGTCCATTTCACTCCCGTCATCGGATCGCCCGCGGTGTCGTGCTTCATGAGTTCTTCGATCTTGGCGATGACTTCTGGCGTTTTTTTTGCACGGCGCGCCGTCCGCCACCCTTTCGCCGAACTCCGTCGAGCTCAACATCTCTCATTAGCAATTCCCTACGACCTCTGGCTACCGTGCTCGGATCCATCCCGAGCAGTTCGGCAATCTGTTGGTCGCCACCGTGACCGAGCTTCATGGCCTCGACTCCCGCGTAGAGACGGCGCTGCTTTTCATCGAGCAGGCTGTAGAAAAGAACGATCGCAGCCTTCAACTCCACGGGGAGCACGCGGACTCCCCCGACCCAGCCCAACGTGGAAGGTGACGCCTCATGTACCTGGCGGGCCGAGAGCTGTTGCTTGCGCGTGCTCACATCGGTGGCCAGATACAGATATCGGCCGAACACCTGCTCGCGCGCCAATCTTTTCTCTCGGACCAGTTTCAACAGAGGAGCCTTGACGTCAACCTGCACCACGTCCTCGAGCTCGTCGACGTAGTAGCCTGCCTCACAGGCCGCGACCAACGCTTTTACCGTCGCAAGCAACGTCCCGTACTTCGAGAACCACACTGAGCGCAACGACCAAAGACCTTTTCGATCGAACTGGGCGATCTCGTCCAACGTGTAGTAGCTACCACGGTGGGAGTAGCTTGTCCGATACGCCAACTCATTGAGCTTTCGGAAGACGGTCGAGTCCACATCGGTACCCAACACTGCCTTCAAATCATCGAGGGTAGCTATTTTGTGCTTCCTCAACAGGCGGTCGAGATCTTCAGACTGATAGCTCGTAGGTCTCATAATAGGAGAAGTGCTCCTTGATAGGCGTAATCCTCCTGCAATGAGGACCGTTTGTCAAACACGCGCTGGTTGCTGAAGACCTACAAATGTTCCGTTTCTAGGGAGCTTGCCAGGCTCTCGTGATGCCAGACGATATCGCGATCACGACCTGAAACAGGAAGAGTGTTCTCAAAACTAGACAGTTATTTTGTCGGCGGCCCTTAGTGAGGTATAGGAAAAAATCATGCGGGAGCGCCGCGCGCGCACTCAATATCTGGCATCTAGTTGCCCGAATACGGACCTCAATGGGCGTCGAAACCTAGCACGAGCGATTCTGAGAAAGCAAAAAGAAGTGGTGAACACGTCCTCGATTATCACAACGGCGCAGGTGCAGGATCGAATGACCAGCCAAGCGGGAGCTGGATCCAAGGCTACAAATTCCCGGAACAGCGATTCTCGTCGAGAACACGAAGGAGCCAGTCGAGCTCCATGCCCATGTGCGCGACCTCGGTCCCGAGTCTTTCGTAATCCCCCGCGCGGGCGGCTTCGATCATGTGTTCGGCAAGCTCTTCGAGACCCTCCGCGCCGATGAGCTGGGACGTTTCGAGAACTTCCTCCGCCAGACCTTCGGCGAGACCCGCTTTCCTCTTCCGTATGGCCTTTTCGAGTGACTTGAGCGTCACCGGAGCGCTCTTTTGGAACTCGAGAAGAAGCTCCTGCAAACGCTCGTCGTCGTCATCCAGCCGCGAGAGCGCGAGCGCTCGATTGAAGACTTCCATTACCAGAGAGGATTCGGACGGTACAACGGGTGCGCCCATGGACTATCCGCACCGTCCGATTCGTCGAGGTCGACGCCCTGCGTCGCTTCGAGATAGTCGAGGATGACCGCGCGTTCTTCGGGGTCGAGCGGTGCGAGTCCTTGGGTCTCCTCCATCCACGTGAGCGTCGTCTCCCACGTTTTCCGGCTCATGTGGGACTGTACGATGATCTCGGCGGTATGGCAGAACGTACATATTTGAACCACCGTCTCGCGGCCCTCGCCCGGTTTCAAGTGAACGTCATCTTCTTGAGCCGAGGCGGTCGATCCCGCCACGAGTAGCAAGATAGCCAAGATCCGGGTCACGCGACCCTCACAGCAACTCGATGCATCGCGTTGTTGAGATAGCCGCGTGGGTTCCAACCCGGCACGACCATGGGCTGGCGGCGGCTCGCGTGATCCGTCGCCCGGGCCCAAACCTCATAGTGACCCTTCTTCGGAAAACGGAGCTCGGCGTTCCAGTGCTGCCAAGCGAAAGCATTGCGCGGCAGCTCAAGCTCGGCTTCGGTCCAGGTCGCGCCGAAGTCGATGCTCACGTGCATCGCGGAGACGGGCCCGTCGCCGCACCAAGCGTGACCTGTCAGAGCGAGCGGCCTCCCGAGCGCGTGGTCGACCCCGGTGGTGGGGCGCGCGATGAGAGACTTCACGGGCATCGCCTCGATGATCTCCATGTCTTCTTCCGGGACGTCCGTACCGGGCGCCACCGGGTAGCGGGGCACGCGGTACGAGAACCCACCCATCTTGGGACCATCATGAATTCGATCACGTACCCAGAGCCGCGTGAGCCACTTGCCATTAACGGACGCGGGATAGCCGGACGCGATGAGCCGAAGCGGAAAGCCGTGATGCGGCGGAAGAGGCTCGCCGTTCATCTCCCATGCTAGAAGCGTGTGCTCGTCCAACGCCTTTTTGATGGGTACTCCTCGCGAGATGGGAAACTCCTTCGGATCCCCACTCAGGTGAGGGTCCTCACCGTAGTACGCCACGTAGACCGCAGAGCCCCTGACGCCCGCGTCTTCGAGAACGTCCTTGAGCTGCACCCCTTTGTACATCGCGCAGCCGACCGCGCCGAGCTTCCACTGGTTCCCGCTAGCCGGGGGTCGAAACCCCGACCGGCCGTTGCCGCCGCACTCCATGACGAGCTGGGCTTCGAGGTTGGGATAGGACGACTGCAGATCCGTGAGCGAGAATCTTCGCGGCTTGTCGACTTCACCGTCGAGCGTCAGTGTCCAGCCCGAGAGATCTCCTCGGGTGGCACGTTCCGGCACGAGGCCGTTGTTGCGAATGAAGTGGTGCCGATTCTGCGTCACCTTGTCGTCGAGAAGCGCAATCGGCGTTTCCGCGTTGACGGGCCGATCGTTCAACACGACCAGGTCCTCTTTGCCCTCGATGCTGCGCGCTTGCGGCCAAACGGGGCGCGGCAGAAGCCACGCGGTCGAGAGGGTACCCGCCGTCCGCATGAATTGCCGACGCCCGAATAGATGACTTTGGTTTCGAGTCATTGAGTTACCCCGTGAAACTCACTGAATTATATCCAAGGATGTGCCGCCAGCCAGCCCGATACCGCCTCGCTCACAGCGTCGAGCCTACCCGCAAAAAAGTGGTCCGCATCGGGAACGACGACGAGGCGTGTCGGCTCCGGCTGCTCGGAGACAAAACGCGCTATGGAGTCCGCAGAGCCGAACTCGTCTCGGTCACCCTGCACGAAGAGCTTCGGCTTGCTCCCGCGTTCGAACGGTTTTCCGGAAGATAGCACGTCGACAGGAAAGCCCACCGCGAGAAGGGCTTTGACGCGCTCATCCGCCGGGCCCACTCGAAGCGCCATCACCGAGCCGAAGGAATACCCACCCAGGACGAGGGGAGGGCGAGGGTAGAGCCCTTTCAGCTCCCCGAGGGCCGCACGGACGTCGTCCTGCTCACCTGTCCCATGGTCGTGTCGGCCTTCGCTACGACCAACCCCGCGAAAGTTGAAACGCAAGACCGCGAAGCCCGCATCCTGAAATGCCTTGGCGACGTGAAACAGGAGCTTGAAGTGCATCATGCCGCCATGGAGAGGATGGGCATGGCAGAGCAGGGCTGTCGCCACGGGCTCGGATTCCGGCGTCATGAGAACGGCCTCGAGTCGCCCCGCCGGACCCGCGATATCGAGTTGCTCGGCTTTCGGTCCCACGATACATTCAAGCGTAACCGATGGACCTAGCGAGACACTATCTCGACACAGCTCTGTTCGAGCTCCGCCGCATGAAGAAGCTCGCCGAGGACGCCTTCGGACAGGTCGACGACGAGGACTTGCATCGCGACATCGACGAGGAGTCCAATTCGATCGCCGTCCTCGTCCAGCACTTGAGTGGGAACTTCGTCTCGCGTTGGACCGACTTTCTGACGAGCGACGGTGAGAAGCCTGACCGCCACCGGGACCGCGAGTTCGAGGCGGGCTCGACCACGCGCGCCGAGCTTACGGCGATCTGGGAGCGAGGCTGGTCGCGGGCCCTCGAGACCCTCGAAGACCTGACCCCGTCAGATCTCGACAGGACGGTCAGCGTCCGCGGTGAAGAGCACACGGTGCCGGAGGCCATCCAGCGGCAAATCGTTCACACCTCCTATCACGTGGGACAGATCGTCCTTCTCGCGAAGCACTTCCAGGCCGCGGACTGGAACAACCTCAGCATCCCGAAGGGCGCTTCGGAGAGCGCCCCGGGGCGTTACCGCAAGCGTTGAGCAGGCCCCTCCCTCCCTGAGTGCAAATAGGGGGTAAGTGGTTTGACGGGCGCCATTTCACTCGGTATCGTGAGTTAAGTACCAAAACAACTTAGACCGCAACACCAGAGAAGCGTCCGGGCACTCGGCCACAAGTCGTGTCGCGCGCCCGGAAAACCATCACGAGAGGAACGACGGACAGGCCCGCATGCGCTTCGGCGATGCGTCGCCTCGAGTCGTTCCCGCATCGTCGGAGGTAACATGGCTGCGAAGAAACGTATAGAGATTCAAGTGAAGCCGAACCGCACAGACGGTACCTGGGAAGTATGCAAGAAGGGCGTTCGACGCCCCGCGAGCTCCCACCGGACCAAAGCCATCGCGGTGAAGAGAGGCCGGCGGTTGGCCAAAAAGGCCAATCCCGGTCAGATCAAGATTTTCGGTCGGAACGGTCGCATTCAGGCGACCCACAAGTACGACTAGCTCCCGTTAGCGGGAGGGCGGGTGCAAAACATCCGCCCTTCCCCCTCGTCTCGCAAATCCCCCTCGCAGCGCTACACGATCCCGAGACCCCACTCTCTTTTCTCGTTATAATCCCGTTCACATGGGACATCGCCTGCACCTTGCCGCCGCGGCATTCCTGCTCGTCGCAGCATGTTCCGGGCGTCGACCTCCAGTCGTCGTGCCCGAGACGCCCCCGGTCCACGCTGAGGAGGGACTCGCCTCCTGGTATGGCGTGGAGGAAGCGGGCAGAGCGACGGCGAGCGGTGAGCTCATGGACCCGGAGAGGCTCACGGCCGCGCATCGATCGCTTCCTTTCGGTTCGCTCGTGCGTGTTACAGATCTGGACACGAACCGCCACGTCGATGTCATCATCAATGATCGTGGTCCCTTCGTAAGAGGCCGCATCATCGACCTCTCGTTCGCGGCGGCGCGGGAAATCGATCTCGTGAATCGCGGCGTCACGCATGTCCGCATCCAAGTCATCGGCCTCAAAGGTCCTCTCGCCGAGCGCCGCTGGCGAGTCCAGCTCGGCTCGTTCACGACCAGCGCTCGCGCTCAGGAGCTGCTCACCCTCGTGCAGTCCGAAGGCTTCTCCCCCGCCATCGTCTCGAGGCACGAGGAGAGCGGGACGCTCTACCATCGCGTGTGGGTTGGAGCTTTCTTCGAGCGCGATGGGGCGGAACGGCTCGCGCGCGAGCTGCGAGCCACCGGGCACACCGGCTTCGTGCTACTTGCGGCGGCGCCGAGTCCCTAGGCCTCGTCGGCGGCAGTAGTCGATGACGGTGCACTCTTCGCACTTGGGTCCAATGGGGCGGCACACGAGCTGGCCGTGCGCGACGAGCAGCACGTTGACGCGACGCCGCCACGCTCGGGGGACGAGCGGGGTCAGGGCTTTTTCGGTCTTCTCCGGCGTCGCTGTGCGCACCCAGTCGAGCCGATTGGAGATCCGGTGGACGTGGGTGTCGACCGCGATGGCTCCCTTGCCGAAGCAGTTGGCGAGAACGAGGTTGGCGCATTTGGGCCCGATGCCAGGGAGCTCGGTGAGCGAGTCCTTCGTCCTCGGCACGAGGCCGTCACGCTCCAGGACGGCGCGCGCGAGCGCGTGAATCTGGCGTGCCTTCTGACGATAGAAGCCCGCGCCATAAAGCATCTTTTCGAGTCGTTTCGTGGATACGCCAAGAATCTCTTCCGGCGTTCTCGCTATGGAGAAGAGCTCCGCGCAGACTTTGGTCGTCTGTTGGTCTCGAACCCTCTGGCTGATGAGGCACGAGACGAGCTCGAGGAAAGGCGATCGGTCGCGCCCGAAGGGACCCTGATAGACCGGAGCCTCCCGATAGCTGCCCTTTCGCGTCTCTCGGGACAACGTCCTCAAGACGGTGACGATGCGCTCCTCCCTTTTCATGAGCGGTCGAAAGCTTACACCAATCGCGTTGCGCAGCCGGGGGATCGAGGATATCGTGCGCGCGACATGCGACATCGCCGATGGAGGCGCACATCGAAAAGACCGCACCCGAAGGGGCGGACGTGAAGCTGGAAGTATTGAGACTAGAGACGTGAGCGACGAATCACGGATCATCTGGCAGAAGAGCGATCGGGAATCTGGAGCCAACGACAAGACCTTCATCGGGTCGCCCCTCGAGTCGGTGTCCGCGGCACCTTCGAAGATCCAGCTATCCGTTCGGGATTTGTTCTCGAAGCACTACGAAAAATTCGCGAATGGTGCTCGGGCCAGACCCGAGGAGGCGTGGCCCTGGTGGCCCTGGACGGCGAGACCGTTCACGGCGCGGCGTTTCTTGCTTCGAAATCCGACACCGTCAGCACCGCGATCCTCGGGCGCCACTCCCAAGCCGATCTGTGTCTCCGCGGAGACGCGTCGGTGTCACTACGGCACCTCGCTCTGCTCCTGTTTCCCAAACAGGGACCGCGGCCCCGCTACCGTCTGCTCGACTTGCGCACCGCAACGGGTTTTCTCGATGAGCGCGGCAAGAGGCTTCGCGCGATCGAGGCCGACGGGCCGGCCTTCGTTCGCCTGGGGTTTTACACCGTAGTGTTTTTTCCCGTCGAGGAATCCGACCCGCCTTGGCCCGAGGACGCCGACAGCGGTTGGGAGAAGATCCCGGACCGGCTCTTCCTCGACGAGGTCGAAACGGATGAGCAGTCGCGAGAGTGGGAGGCGGATAGCGACCGCGCGTGGGAAGTCGACGAGCTGCCTCGACTCCAAGAGGCGCCCACGCTCGTGCACAGCCTCGCCGGCCCCCAGATGGCCGTTCACGAGCTGCTGGACGAGGACGACGAGCCGCTCGGCGAGCTCAGAATCACCTCGACCCGGGGCCTGGCTACCGTCGTGGTGGGAAGGCGCGCCGCCCAGGCAGGCATTCTCCTTGGTCGCTCGCGTCGATGCGACGCGGGGCACGTGCTTTCCGATCGGGGCATCTCTCGGGTACACCTGCTCGTCATCGAGATCGGAGGGAGGCTCTACGCCATCGATACCGCGAGCTCGAATGGCGTCTTCCGTGAGCAGGCGGAGCGCCAGCGCGCCGTGTGCCTGGACGTCGACTCAAAACTCTCTTTGAGCGACCTCGCCACCTTGAAGTGGCACCCTCCGGAAGACGTCGCTGGATAGCTCGTTCGAAGGTCGCCGCGCCTACCTGAAGGCGGTCGCCCTCGTTGTCACGGGCTTCACGCTCGTGCCCGGGTTGGACGCGATCGCGAAGTACTTGAGCGCGGACTATCCCGTTGCACAGATCGCCTGGGCCCGGTTCGTCTTTCAACTCCTCTTCGTCTTGCCCGTCGTCTTGTGGCGACACCGCGGTCATCTCTGGCCGACTCGCCCTGGACTCCAACTGGCCCGCGGAGCCTTTCAAATGTCGGCCACGCTTCTGTTCTTCGCAGCCATCGCCCGGATGCCGATCGCGGACGCGCTGGCGTTACTCATGTCTTATCCGCTGATCGTGACGGCACTCTCGCCGATCCTCCTCGGAGAGCGGGTCCACCGTATCCAATGGATCGCGGTTCTCGTCGGCCTCAGTGGCGTGCTCTTCATCCTACGTCCGGGATCGGGGGCCTTTCAGTGGGCGGGCGGCCTCGCCCTGCTCGCAGGCATCAGCTTCGCGCTCTATATGGTCACCACGAGGAAAGTCGCCGGCAGCTCTCCCCCGCTCGTCACGCTCGTCTACTCGGCAGTTGTGGGCGCGCTGCTCCTGAGCGTCGCCGCGCCTTTCTTCTGGGTGATGCCGCAACGGTCCGATTGGGCGCTCATGGCTGCGATCGGCTTGCTCGCCGCCTCGGGCCACTTTCTCATCGTAAAAGCCTTCGAGCTCGCTCCCGCGTCCCGCATCGCTCCCTTCGGTTATGTGGAGATCGTCGCGGCCACCGTCCTCGGTTATGCCATGCTCGGCGACTTCCCGGACGCCTGGGCGTTCCTGGGGATGGCCGTCATCATCGCGGGAGGCGTGCTCATCTCCTATCCTTTCCGCCGCGAACCGATCTAGTGTCCGGCCCGTGCTATGCTCGATGATCTCGATGGACGCTTCCGAGACCAAGAATCTGCGCGTCGGCCACCGGATCGAAGACTGGTGTCGGCCCTGCAAGTCGTTTCGGGCGCACACGGTCACGCTGATCGGCAGCGACGTGGTTGCGCAGCGGGTCCACTGCGACACGTGCGGCAGCCAGCACAACTTCCGGGGGCGCGCGCCACACCAGACGAGCCAAAGCCCGAAGACCCCGGAGCCAGAGCCAAGGAGCCCAAAACCGATGACGAAGTTCGAGGACGTGAATCAAGGTGAGCTAGAGTCCTTGCTCCGCCGCGTCATCCGAGAGGAATCGGGTATCACCCCGGTAGCGCCCGCGGAAAAGTGGCGCGGAGGCGAGATGGTGCTCCGCCCAGGTAAACCTGGTCTTCAGGAGAAGACCATGCCCATCGACGCGCTGTTTCAGAAAGTCGTGGCGATCCGAAACCGCCTCCGGGTCCTCGAGCAGCAAATCAACGGCGCCGAGCTGCCTTCGGATGTGAAGCTCAAGCTCCAAGGCTACATCACGGACTGCTACGGAAGCTTGACGAGCTTCAACGTTCTGTTCGCCAGTGAAGAGGACCGTTTCGAGGGGACGGGCGGAGTCTAGCAGAGGAGTGCAAGGCTCTGGCGCAGTCGAAATCTCGGTCTTGGACATGCCATGGCGAGCCGTGTCCACATAGTTTCAATAACTTACGGCGATACGCCATCGCCTTGCGCCTTCGACTTGGAAAGAGTACGGCTCGTGACCATTTTGATATTGGTTTTCACTTTCAACAGTGCTATGCTGATCCCATGATCGTTTGCCACTGTCGGGGCGTGACGGACCGGGCGATTCGAGACCTCCTGCAAAAAGGCGCCTGCTCGACTTCCGAGGTAGCAGAGGGCTGTGCCGCCGGACGTTTCTGCGGTGGATGCCGCACCACGATCGAACGACTCGTCTCCACCGAGCGACAAAAATCCAAGCGCTCGCCCGCGGAGCACGTCCGCACCGCCTGACCTCCCGGGTCCCAAGGCTCCCCCGCTCACCAGCCCTTCGGCGCCGTCCTCTGCCTGATGCCAGCCGATTTGGCTTTGGGGTTAGTATGAGTCCCCGTATAGGAGAGGACATGAAAGGCAACGCACAAATCATCGAAGCTCTGAACGACCTCTTGACTGCAGAGCTCACCGCCATCAATCAGTACTTCGTCCACGCGAAGATGTGCGAAAACTGGGGCTACAAGAGTCTCGCGAGCAAGAAACGCGAGGAGTCCGTCGAGGAGATGAAGCATGCCGATGTCGTCATCGATCGCATCCTCTTCCTCGACGGCGTTCCCAACATGCAACGGTTGAACGCGGTACGTGTTGGTGAGGAGCCCGTGGAGCAGCACAGGCTCGATCTCGCGCTCGAGCTGGAGGCCGTCGAGAGACTCAACAAGTGTATCGCGCTTTGTCGCGACAAAGCCGACAACGGAACGCGCGAGCTCCTTGAAGGCATCCTGACGGACGAGGAAGAGGGAATCGACTGGCTCGAAGCACAGCTCCACCTCGTTGAAGAGGTCGGAAGGGAACGCTACCTAGCCGAGCAGATCCACGAGTAAACCCCTGTCACTCGTTTTTCGAGAAAACCGGTGGGGCCTCGGGGATTGCGGCGCCGTCGTGTCGCGGCTCCGAGCCGCCGTAGTGGACGCCCGATCCATCCGACATGACAGCCTGACCGAACCCGAAGCTACCGCTTCGCGACGCGACGACTTCGATCTCGTGACCGAGCTCGCTCAGCTTGGCCCGCACGTCGGCAGGAATCAGGGATTCCATCCTGACGTCACATCCATCGAAGCTCCCCTTCGTGAAACGTCCGGCCTCGAGCGCCTCCTGAATGTTCATGCCGTAGTCGGCGGTATTGGCAATGAATTGCGCGTGGGCCTGAGCCTGGTTCCAACCGCCCATGATCCCGAAGCCAATCCGAACGTCGTCTTTCTCCATGAAGGCGGGGATGATCGTGTGCAGGGGCCGCTTGCGCGGCTCGAGAGTATTGGGCTGGCCCGGCTCCATGGTGAAGAGGGCGCCGCGGTTGTGAAGCATGAACCCGGCCCCTGGCGGTACGAGCCCAGAGCCGAAGCCTGAGTAGTTGCTCTGAATGAGAGAAACGATGTTGCCATCCTTGTCGATGGCCGTCATGTAAATCGTGTCCCCGCCTTCGGCATCCGTCACGCTTTTGAATTCCGAAGGAGTGACCGAGCACTGCGCCATCGCGGGGTCGATCTTGCGCGCCCGACTCGCCCCGTGCTCCTTGTCGAGCATTGCCGGCACCGGAATGGGCGAGAACCGCGGGTCGCCTACATAGCGGAGCATATCGGCATAGGCAAGCTTCTTCGCTTCCACCATCACGTGGAGAGCTTCGGCACTGTGAAATCCGTACTCTCCGAGCGGGAAACGCTCCATCAAGTTCAACATCATGAGCGCCGCGATACCCTGCGTGTTGGGTCCGATCTCGTAGACGCTCCAGCCACGGTAGGTCGTCTCGATCGGATCGACCCATTCAGGCTCGAACTCCGCGAGATCGGCCGCCTCGAAAACGCCACCACTCTCTTTCGAGATGGCCAGAATCGCCGCCGCCGTCGCACCTCGATAGTAACCATCCCTTCCCTGCTCCGCGATCCGGCGCAAGCTCGCCGCAAGATCGGGATTTCGGAACACTTCCCCCGCCCTTGGCGAACGCCCGTCGATTAGAAAGGTCGCCTTGGAGTTGGGATGACTCGCGAGCATTTCTTCCGACTGCCCCCAGATCCTGGCGACAACCTCTGACAGAGGAAACCCGTTGTCGGCGTAGTGAATGGCTGGCGCTAGGATCTCCGAGAATGGCAGCATGCCGAATCGGCGCCTCAAGGCATCCCGTCCCGCCACGACACCGGGAACCGTGACGGTGTAGATCCCGCGCCGCGGCATCGTTTCGATGCCCTGGGTGGCCAGCAATTCGACATCGAGACCTGCCGGCGCCCATCCGCTCGAGTTCAGCCCGTAGACTTGATCGGTCTCGGCCACATAGATGATGGCGAAGAGATCGCCCCCAATTCCGTTTCCGGTCGGCTCCATCAAACCGATGGTGGCATTGGCGGCGATCGCGGCATCGATGGCATTGCCGCCCCGCTCGAGAATTTGCACTCCGGCGCGGGCGGCGAGCGGCTGGCTCGCAGCCACGATGCCGTACTCGGTTGCGACGACCGACCTGCCAACGACTGGTTTGTCCGCTCCTGTGGCAAGAGCCGCCAACACGGCCGTGAGCACGACAGCTGCAGAAACGATCTTCGTCATGGTCAGTCTCCTGAGCGAACCTTACAGCCGCTCTCGGTGGCAAGCCAATTTAATGGGGACGATCGGGGGTGTCGGGCAAGACGACCCATAGCGCGCTGTCGCGAACTCCGAGCTGGACGGGCGCGTAGCCAGCGGGTTCTCCGTCGAGCTGCATCCGCACTTGGCCGTCGGACCCTGCAAGCTTGACCTCGAGCGCACTGGTCTTGAAGTGAGCCACGTCGCCAAATCTCACATGGATCCGAGTCAGCACGCCGAAAAGGTAACGGAGGTAGGCGCGGCGATTATTGCCCTGGAACACGATGACATCGAGTTTCGGCTCCCCGAGCTTCGCGTCGGGCGTGACGAAATATCGGGGACCGTAGCGCGCGAGCTTTCCCGCGACGACTCCCGTTCCCACGATCTCTTTTCCGTCGAAGCGAATTCGAAGTGGGAGCATCGGATAGCTCGCAAGCATCTTGAACCCGTCCAGCCAGAACGCGAGTGCGCCCAGCGCGTCCTTGAAACCGGCTTTCAGACGGTAGACGACCTCGCCGTCGATCCCAAGACCGGCCATAAGCAGAAAGACCTGCTCGCCAGCGATTCCGACCGGAATCAAACGAGCGCGACCCGTGGCCAAGGTTTCGATCGCAGGTTCGAGCTTCAAAGGAATGCCCGTCTCGCGGGCGAAGACGTTGACGGTGCCGCCCGGAAAGACGCCGAGCGGCACGGAGGAGCCCACGAGCCCCTGGGCGACTTCGTTCAGCGTGCCATCGCCGCCCCAGGCGACGACGCGCTCGCAGCCGGACCGTACGGCCGCCCGTGCGAGCTCCGTGGCATGCCCCGGCCGCTCCGTTGCGTGAGGCTCCGTGACCATCCCGAAGCGAGCCATGGACTCGACGACTCGTGGCAGCAGGTCCCGTTTCGGCCTGCCCCTGCCTGACGTCGGGTTGAACACGAGCGCGACGCGGATCCTGCTAGTCATCGTTACCCTGGCGCCACCGTAACTTCGAGCTCGTCCCGAAGCTCGCCCCATTCGGAGACCTCGACCCGCACGTGAATCGCCCAACGGATCTTCCCTTCCATCGAGCGGAACGAATAGGGCGAACCAGCAGAAATTCTGAGGGTGCCACGGAAGGTCTGTCTCGCGCCGGGCTCGAGCGCTACGTCTTTTGCCAGGACTACATTCTGCTGATGCAACATCGCGATCTGTTTGCCACGCTCGGTGCTCTTGTGCTGCGTGCATCGGAGCTCCGCTTCGATGCGCGCGAAGGAAACGCTTCGTTTGGGCTCGGCCCGGATCTCGAGCTCGAAGCTGCCTCCCGGAGACGCTTGGTCCGAGGACAGCCCCAGGTCGAGCACCGAGAACGGATGGCGGCCGAGCTGATAGACGAGAGCCACCGCCGTTCGAACCAGATTCAGAGCGAGCGGGGCCGCGATCAGGATCAGAATCCACTCCGAGACGCGGTCCTGGTAGAATCGCGCGAAATGTACGTAGACGAGGCCGAAAAGTATCGCCGCGGAGAGCGACATCAGAAGCCTTCGTTTGCCCTGGGCGATGAGGGACGTCCAAACCATTTGATCGCATCATCCTATCAGTCATGAAGTTTCGGGGACAGACGAAGGAGCTGTTGGAGCTCGTCACCATCGGCCATCTGGCAATCGATCGTCTCGGTGACGAACGAGCGTTGGGGGGAGCTGCCGCCTACGCAGCGGTCACGGCCCGGCGACTCGGGCTCCGGTCCGCCATCGTCACCTCGTTGAGTGAGGACTTTCCCTTTTGGGACGCGCTCGATGGAATCGCGGTCCTATACTCCGAGTCCGAGCGGACGACCAGCTTCGAGAACCTCTACGATGGCGAGCGACGAAGACAAACGGTTCGAAGCCTGGCGGAGCCGATCGAAGCGAAGCACCTCGAGGGCATCCTCCCCTACCTCGCCTCCGACGCCGCGATTCTCTACTGCCCCATCGTGCACGAGCTCGTGCCCCCATTCGAAAAGCTCGCTCCCCGCGGGCTCGTCGGCGTCGCCCCTCAGGGCTTGTTCCGTGAGTGGGACGAGGCGGGAGACGTCTCGTTGCGAGATTGGGAAGGCGGCGAGTCGAGTCTGGCGGCGGCGGATTTCGTATGCATGAGCGAGGACGACGCTGTCGTGCCGGAAGCGCTCGCCGAAGACTTCCCGGGGAAAGCTTTCGTCGTGACGAAGGGTGCTCGCGGCTGCCGCGTCTATTCCTGGGGCGACGTCTATGATTTTCCCGCGGTCCCGGCTCGTGAAGTGGACCCCACGGGTGCGGGCGACGTTTTCGTGGCCGCCTTTCTGGTGTCCCTGCGCAGGGGCGAGGCCGTTGCCGCGGCGGCGCGATTCGCGGCCTCGGCGGCCGCGATCTCGGTCGAGGGCTTCGGGCTCGGGGCAATCCCCACCCGAGCAGTCATCGAGGAGCGGCTCTTGCTATGAAGGTTGAGGAGCTCGCTTCCTATTGCGATCACATCGAGCGGGAGTTCTTTCGCTTCAAAGGACGCCCCGGCACGTTGTCCCCGTCCGACTTTTCGAAAGTCCGTGAGTGGTTCGAGGCCGGGCTCGGTTTGAACGCCGTCCTGGAAGGCATCGGCGCCGCATTCGAGGGGCTGGCCGGGGGCCGCGGCCTCGGCATCGAGGAGGTCAATAGCCTCACCTTTTGCGAGCCTTTCGTGGAGCGGGCGGCGAGAAGGCGGCGTTCCCTATAATCGAGCGACCTCGTCCTGTCTTGGTTTGGGTTAGACTTCTTCGTCACCGATGGCCCTTACCAGAATCCTCGATGCATCCGAAGGGCGCCTTCTCGCCGATGAGCGTCGCGCGCTCGTCGTGGCAGGTGAGTTCAACGCAGGCAAGAGCGCCTTCATCAACGCTCTGCTCGGAAGGAGCCTTCTCGAGGAAGGAGTCACCCCCACCACCCAAGGCATCACGCGGATCGAGCATGGCGAAACGGAGCAACACGAGAAACGGAGCGAGGGCTTCGAGTCCATCCGGGCGCCGATCGAAGTTCTCGAAAGCGTCAATATCGTCGATACGCCAGGGACGAACGCGATCCACCGAGAGCACGAAGCCATCACCCGGGATTTCGTGCCCCGCTCTGACATGGTGCTCTTCGTCACCTCGGCGGATCGCCCCTTTACCGAGAGCGAGCGGGCTTTCCTCGAAGGCATCCGTGACTGGGGCAAGAAGGTCGTCGTCGTCGTGAACAAAATCGATATCCTGGAAACGCCGGAAGCAGTGCTCGAGGTCGTCGATTTCGTTCGCGTACACGCGACGAAGCTGCTTTCGAGCGAGCCGAGATCTTTCCCGTCTCGGCACGGCAAGCGCTCAAAGGCAAGACGGCCGCGGATCCATCTCTCTTCGACCGGAGCCGCTTTCGTGCGCTCGAGGACTACGTGGTGCGCAGGCTCGACGACCGCGAACGTGTACGTCTCAAGCTCCTGAATCTGATTGGCGTGGGCAGCTCTCTGGCTTCCAAATACGGTGACGTCATCACAAAAGAGCTCGACCTGCTGCGAGACGACTTGAACATGCTGGACGACGTCGAAGCGCAGCTTCGACTCTATGTGGAGGACCAGACACGGGACTTCGCCTACCGGCTTTCGGATATCGACAATGCGCTCCTGGACTTCGAGAGCCGCGGAGCCGAGTTCTTCGAAGAAACCCTGAGGCTCGGACGAGTTTTCGATCTGGTGAACAAGGCGAAGGTGAAGAGTGATTTCGAGAAGAAAGTCGTCGCGGATCTGCCTCGGGTCGTCGAGAAACGTGTCGAGGGCGTGACCGACTGGATGGTCGATAGCGAGCTCCGCCAGTGGAAAGCTGTCGTGGCCCATCTCGAAAAGAGGCGCTCCGCGCACCAAGACCGAATGGTCGGGGCACTCGCCAGGAGCTTCGATCAAGATCGCAAACGGCTCTTGGAGACGGTGGGAACGGCCAGCCGGCGGGCCATCGACGGCTACGACCGCGACCTCGAGTCGAGCCGACTCGCTGACTCCGTTCGAGCTGCCGTGGCGGGTACCGCTCTGCTCGAAATGGGGGCAGTCGGGCCGGGCACGATGGTCAGTCTCATCGCGACAACGACGGCTGCGGACGTGACGGGAATCCTGGCGGCTGGCGCCATCTCAGTTATCGGCCTGCTCGTACTTCCCGCGAAGAAGCGCCGCGCCAAAGCGGAGCTCACGCGCAAAGTGGCCGAGGTACGAGAACAGCTAGCAGGCTCCCTGCGCCAGCAGTTCCAGAGTGAGATGTCGGGAAGCGTCGCGCGCATTCGAGAGGCGATCGCACCCTATACCCGTTTCGTTCGCTCGGAACGAGACCGCCTGACCGACGTCGAGGAATCGCTCTCGTCATCCAGGCAAACGCTCGCCGCCCTCAGGGTACGAGTCGAGAAGCTGTAGAGAATCATCATGAAGGCTACGCGAGCGGTATCCAATTCATCTGCCGCGAGCCCGGCCCGAATGGGCCGTAGAAGACCCGAGCGAAGAGCGAGGGCCAGCGACGGAGCCGAAGAGGCGACCGAGCACTAAGAGATGTACTAATCCACCCCGCGGGCCGCGCTAGTGAGGATCTGCTGGATGAACCCCGGGTCGACTCCGACGTTCTCGCAGAGCCAAACGAGGCAATCCATTTCCTGCTGGTCGATCGATCCGTCCGCGTAGGAAATCACAACCATGTCCCGCATCAGCTGAAGCTTCTCGACGCCGGTCATCATGTGGGCGATGTCCTTGGAAAGCTCAATTACCTGTTCGCGAACCACCTCGACGGGCTGGTTGAAGACTTCACGAATCTCATCCGGTGAGACGGCGGGCTCCGCCAAACTCGCGAGTGCCTCGACCTCGGAACGCTCGATGACTCCGTTCGCGGCCGCCACGAGAAACCCTGCTTTCAGCAGATAGGCGCGCGCCTTGTCGCCGACGTCGCCGGTGTCGGTCAGGTATGTCGGCTCCATGATGCTCATGAGCTCGGTCACTTGATCGGCGACTTCGTCGGCAGTGAGGGTTCCTCCGTTGGAGCCGATCAGCTCGCGGTACGGCTGGCCCTTGGTGAAGACTTCGAGCGCCTTCAGCCGCATGGGATTGAAGGGATGTGCGCTGAACCAGTCCTCGGGATCGGACTCCTGCGAGGCTACCTCGCTTCGAAGATTATCGAGCTGTGCCAGGTACTCCTTCACGCTGAACTGGAAAACGGACGAGGTGATGCCCGAAGACAGCTTGAAGAACGTATTGGCCGCGACGTCGAAGTTGCGGCAGCAAACCATGCCCACTCGATCGGCGGTAATTTCCGCGTTCCGAATCCACGCGTACAATTTCATTGCATGGAGAGGGGCCAGCTGGCCGCCGTTGTTCTGAAGAATGTAGTCGCCGGGGAAACGAGTGTGCTCGAAAAGATAGTGGCCGAGCTCGTGCCCAATGACGAAAGTCAGCTCCTCTCCCGAGAACTTCTCGAGAAGCGAGCTCGTCAGCATCAGGAGCACCTTGTCCTTGGCAGGCGGGTAGCAGGCCGCATTGAAGTGGCTGTCCTGATTGACGTAGACCTCGATGTCGGACGTCAGCTCGAGCGTACGGGCGCAGTGATCGACCACCTGATAGAGCGTCGGCATCATGCCGCGAGAAATCTTGAGCGCCTTGGTGAGAAGCTCTTTGCGCGCGTTGTGAGGTTTCAGCTCGGCCAGCAGACGATTGACGGTCGAGGAAAACTCAGCGTCGGCCAGAAGCTCGGCTAGCGCGCGACGGTCGCCGCGGAAAACGAGCCGATTCATGTCGATACCGGCAAGGGTCTGCCTTGGTGCACAACTCGCGATCTCGGTCCACAATTGTCCTGTACTCACGGATTCGAGGTTCCCCATGAGCATTTTCAAACGCACTCAGCGGAAGTATGTGAAGAAGGCCTATCGCGTGAGGAATTGGCGTGAATATGAGGCGGGTCTACGCAACCGTGGGAGCCTGACCGTCTGGATCTCGCTCACCGCCGGCAAGCTTGTGAACTGGGACGCGCCCCGGCCGAGGAGGAGGAAGCCGGGCCGTCAACGCAAGTACTCGAACCACGCCATCGAGACGGCTGTCACCCTGGGCATGGTGTTTCATCTGTCATCTAGGCAGAGCGAGGGATTGCTGCGGTCGTTGTTCGCTCTGATGAAGCTAGACAATGATGTGCCCGATCACACCACGATTTCGAGGCGCAAGGCGAAGCTGGGTAAGGTCCCCTTCTACCAAGACAAGCAGAAGACGCCGTTGCACATCTTGATCGACAGCAGCGGTCTCGCTGTCCACGCCGGCCAGCTGCGCAGAGCACCAAAGAGCAGGGACTATCGCAAGCTCCATCTGTGTGTCGACGAGCAGACTGGCGAAGTCGTCGCCGGCGAGCTGACGAGCAAAAGAGCCCGCGATTCATCGCGGGTTGCATCGCTTGTCGGACAGATCGACAGTCCCATCTCATCGGCCAGAGCTGACACCGCATACGACGCCAGCGGCGTCTATGAGGCGATCGCGAATCACAGCGCTCATCGCTCGCCGAGGGTGCTGATACCGCCGCGCAAGGGCGCCCAGCTCGCATCGGGGCCGGCGAGCAGCCGACAGCGCAATCGCAACATTGCAGCACAAGCTCGGCTCGGCAAACGAAAGTGGCACACAGAATCGGGCTACAGCAACCGGAGCAAAGTCGAGACAACGTTCCATCGCTACAAGGCTATCGTGGGCTCAGCGATGCGAGCGAGAGGGTTGGCGGCACAGAGAGTCGAGGCAAGGATCGGGTGCAAGATTCTGAACACCATGACGGCGCTCGGGATGCCTGATAGCGAGATGATCGGATGATGGGAGTCGGGGCCAAGCGAGCTATCGGCCTCTATCGGAGTTGTGCACCAAGGCACCACCTCTTCCGGTTTGCGAGTACGCGCACACCTTATCCGGCGTCGTTATCCGAAGGGCGTCAAAATCACTGACGAGCGGATGCAGGCGCTTTCCGTTACAAAGGACCAGACTCTACCCAAATGGAACTACACCATCCGACCGTCTTGAAAACGGGAACTTATTTTGTCGCCGGCCCTAAGCTGCTGATTTATGGCCTATTTCAAAAGGGCCGAGTTTTGGCACAGGACGAGGAGACCGCGCTGAGCGAGTTCATGGGAGGCGCGGCACTGAACCCCGACTTTTGCGCGTAGCTCAAAGTTACCATCATGTGGACCGAACATGAGGGACTCGAATAGAATCTCCTGATGAGGTTCTGTCACTAGACCTGACGTGAGGAGGTAGGATTTGTTCAAGCGCATCGCAATCTTGTTCTTTCTTGTCGCACTCGCAAAACCGGCGCTCACCCAGGAGACTCTCCTGGCGTTCGTCGGCGCCCGGATCATTCCGGTAAGCCCGGACGGAAGTGTCGACATCGAGAGCGGCGTCCTGGTCATTCATCAAGGCAAGATCGTTGCCGTCGGTCCCCTCGATTCAGTCGATATCCCGTCGGACGCGGAGCGGCACGACGTCGCGGGCTTGGTCATTATGCCGGGTCTGGTCGATACCCATAGCCATATTGCCGGACCACGGGGAGCGGACCGCAGCGCGCCGATCCAACCGGACACGCGCGTGCTGGACTCACTCAATATGCGCGACGCGAGGGTGCAAAAGGCGCAGGCGGGCGGCATCACCACTGCCAATATCATGCCGGGCTCCGGGCATTTGATGAGCGGACAAACTCTCTACCTCAAACTTCGGGAGGGGCGCATCATCGACGACTTCTTGGTGCGCAGAGAGGACGGGAGCATCGCGTCGGGAATGAAGATGGCGAACGGCACGAACTCGCGAAGGGACCCTCCGTTTCCGGGCACCAGAGCCAAGTCGGCGGCGTTGGTAAGAGAGCAGTACGTCAAGGCACAGGAGTACCGTGAAAAAATTCGTCGCGCCGACGGTGACCCGGAAAAGATGCCGCCTCGCGACCTTCGGATGGAGGCTCTTGTCGAAATTCTCGAAGGAAAGCGGATAGTACACCACCACACGCATCGTTACGACGACATTTTGACCGTCCTTAGACTCGCGGAAGAGTTCGGGTTTCGCGTCGTGCTCCAACACGCGAGCGACGCCCATAAGGTCACGGAAGAGATCGCTGCTGCCGGAGCGCCGGTATCGATCATTACCATCGACAGTCCTGGCGGAAAGATCGAGGCCAAGGACGGACAATTCTCGCAGGGTAACGGCGCAGCGCTAGAGAAAGCAGGTGCCGTGGTTGGTTTTCACACCGATGACAGCATCACCGATTCGCGGCTCTTCCTACGTTCGGCAGCACTTGCGGTGCGCGCGGGAATGAGTCGCGCCGGCGCGATCTATGGACTGACCATGGCGGGCGCACGGATGTTGGAGCTTGAGGATCGCATCGGCTCTCTCGAGCGCGGCAAGGACGCCGATTTTGTCGTTCTTTCCGGAGATCCATTGAGCGTTTACACCAAGGTCCTTCAAACATGGGTGGAAGGCGAGATGGTCTTCGATCGCAGTACTCCACAGGATCGCTTGTACGCGGTGGGCGGATACGGTGCGGGTCACGATCAACCTCTGGTCTTCCAAGAGCTCTTGGACGAGGGACGATGATGCGACGAAAGAGCGTTGTTTTGGTTTCCATCCTGTCAGTCGTCTTCTTTGTCCCCTCGGTTCTAGTGGCGCAAGTCGCCGTCCGTGGGGAGACGGTTCATACCATGGCCGGCGCTCCGATCAAAGACGGCGTGGTGCTTATTCGTGAGGGCAAGATCGACCGCGTGGGCCCCGCGTCTTCGGTCAGCATCCCCGATGGCTTTCGCGTGCTTACCGCGAAGGTCGTGACCCCTGGTCTCATCGATGCTCACACCGTGGTAGGTATAGCCGGCTATCTCAATCAACCGCACGACCAGGAGCAGCTCGAGCCTTCCGCACCGATGCAGCCTGAGCTTCGGGCGATGGACGCCTACGACGCGCGCGAGCGATTAGTGGAGTGGCTTCGGGAGTTCGGGATCACCACCATCCATACTGGCCATGCTCCAGGAGCCCTAATCTCGGGCCGGACGATGATCGTAAAGACCAGAGGCGCGAACGTCGAAGAAGCCGTTCTGGTTCCCGACGCCATGGTGGCCGCGACGCTCGGTGACAGCGCCCGGGCGGAGGACCAAAAGGCACCGGGTACGCGCGCTAAGATGGTCGCCATGTTGCGAACCGAACTCGTCAAGGCGCAAGGCTATCTCGACAAGCAGGCGAGTGACGACGAGAACAAGCCTGACCGCGACCTGAGGCTCGAAGTCTTCGCCAAGATGTTACGCCGCGAGCTCCCCATTCTCGTCACCGCGCACCGGTCTCAAGATATCTTGACCGCCATCCGCCTTGCCAAGGAGTTCGACCTCCGGCTGGTCTTGGACGGTGCCGCGGAAAGCTACTTGGTCAGCGAGCAGATCCGAGCATCCGGCTACCCGGTCATCCTGCACCCCACGATGTATCGTGCCGGTGGCGAGACCGAGAACCTCACCATGGAAGCGGCGTCGCGTTTGAAGGCCGCGAACATCCTCTTTGCCCTCCAGAGTGGATACGAGTCATACGTGCCAAAGACGCGCGTAGTCCTCTTCGAGGCAGCGGTGGCGGCAGCCAACGGGCTCTCCTTTGAGGAGGCGTTCGCCACCATCACCATTGATGCCGCTCGCCTCTTGGGGATCGACGACCGCGTGGGCTCACTGGAAGCGGGAAAAGACGGTGACGTTGCACTCTACGACGGGGACCCCTTCGAGTACACGAGCCATTGTGTGGGAACGGTGATCGAGGGGAAGGTGGTGAGCGAGGTTGTGAGGTAGCGTAGGTGCGGAAGCACCTTCCGATGCCGAACTCAGGGCCGATGGGTACTGTCAAGTTTTCCACGGCCTGACGGCCACCCCGTCCTGTGCCAAAACTCGGCCCTTTTGAAATAGACCATAAATCAACAGCTTAGTGTCTGCGTATTCCCCTCTCACGGCAGATCTAAACCGCGCAATCGACGCTGGATCGACTTTTTGCGGAGCACGGGTCTGCCAGACGATCTTCGTCTCCTCGGTGGAGTTCCGCTGGATGAGTTCGAGGTTGGCCAATTCGAAGTCCGCTCGGCCCACTTGAGAGACTCATGAAATTCACGAAATAGGCCGCTCTTTGCCTTCTCCCCACGCGCGATCCAGGCGTAGAACGTGGCTTCATTGATGCCCGCGACCTGCACAGCACGTGCCGGCCCACGGCTCGATTCTTGACATCGGTCCGCTTGGCGGGCATTCTCTATGGCGAGACTCGGGGTATTGTGTGTCTGTGATATCGACTTCGCTGATTGCCATCGACCAGGGAGGTTCATGATGCCTGCACGCCTTCCCGCACGACTGCTGTTACTGTTATGCGCGCTGTCGCTGGCCATTGTGACGGGGCTGGGCGCACCGGTGCCCACTCACGCGGCAAACGACACGCCCGAGGAAGCCGGGCTGAAGATCGCGCAGGATGCCCAGGCGCGCGAGGAAGGGTTCGTCAACTTTACGGCCCAGCAGGTCATGGTGCTGCGCAACAAGCAGGGGCAGGAGAGCCGACGTCAGCTCCGGGTCCAGGTTCTCGAGGTGTCCGACGACGGGGACAAGAGCCTGTTCGTGTTCGATGAGTCACGCGATGTCCAAGGAACGGCGTTCCTCATTCACGCCCACCGGGAGGACGCTGACGATCAATGGCTCTATCTCCCCGCGCTGAAACGCGTCAAGCGCATCAGCTCGGCGAACCGGTCCGGCTCCTTCATGGGCAGCGAGTTTGCGTATGATGACATGACCGCCCAGGAAGTGGAGAAATTCACCTACCGGTACCTGGGCGACGAGCCGTGCGGCGATTCAACATGCACGGTCACTGAGCGCTTCCCCGTGGACAAGAAGTCGAGCTATCGCCGTCAGCTGGTCTGGCGCGACCAGGACGAGCGTCGCATCCGGAAAGTTGAGTACTACGACCGCAAGGACGCCCATCTGAAAACGCTCACCCTGGACAACTACGCGCAGTACCTGGATCGTTACTGGCGGGCCAGCAAGATGACGATGGTGAATCATTTGACCGGGAAAAGCACGGTGCTGACCCAGACCGATTTTCAGTTCCAAACAGACCTGGACGGCAGCGATTTCACACAAACGGGGCTGAGACGGGCACGGTGATGCGACCCCGTGCCCGTATGGTGCAAATAGTACGTCGAGCTCGACGTCGGCCTGTGGAGGGTCGATGACCGGATCTGCGCGAAGCGAGGATTCGATGGCGTGAGGTCAAAATACTCATGCGGCTTCCCGATGGTAGAAACAGAGCAACCCCGGTAGGGTCGAGGGCTGGCGCGGTGCTCCGTAGGCGCTGGCTGGGAACAGCAGGAGATTCTCCTTGCCTTGATGGCGGATTCAAACGGCCCTTGGAAAGGTGCAAACTGCTGACTCGCTGGGCGTTCGAGTATTTTGACCAGACGGGTAAGACGCGACGGGGCGCCAGAGGAGCACCGGGTCAGGCTCCCGAAAGACATCGGCTGTAATATGCGCTAAGCGCCAGTCCTCTCTCCCATCGGGGAGCATCGTTACCATCGGTGCATGGTAAGGCAGCCAATCGTTACGGGTTGCCACATGGGCGAAGACTTCAACCCAGCCGAACACGATAACGCTAGGCATGAAATCACTCTGAAGTTAACTTCTCGCTCGCGACGCGTGCGCTTATACTCGCCACATGGATATGTGGGATCAACAAGATGGTGAGAGTGCGAAGGCGTGGGCGGCGTTCATCGTCTATCGTAGTATGGGCCCGAACCGTACGTTGCGGGCGGCGGCGGCGGCGGCTGCGGAGCTTTCACCTAGCCTGAACACTTGGAAGGGCTGGGCGAATCGTGGGGCTTGGCGTGCCCGGGTAGCGGCATGGGATGCGTCGGCGGACCGCCAGGGGATGGAGGACCACACGGTGGACGATCGACCGCAGCGGAAGCAGGACTGGGGCCAGGTGCTGGACCGAGCCCGCGCGGACTCGCGAACGCGCCCCGGTGTCAGCCGCTACCGAGTACGACGCGGCCTTCCGGAATGACGCGGGCGGCTACTTTCTGCCTGCCGACGCCAGCTCTCCTGCATTTGGTCGTAAACGTTCCCGCGCGGTTTCAAAGATAATCCGTTGTGTCCGAAACTCCCGCGCCAGATTATCAAGTCGATGGCCTCGATCTTCGTCACGTCCAGCTTGCCCTCGACGATTGGGGCAAGCTTCGCGATCTTTACGGTCTATTTCAAAAGGGCCGAGTTTTGGCACAGGACGGGGAACAAAGCGTTCTTTCTCAAGCACGTTATTGCGTCGGTGGCCCGGCAGCGACAGAGTGCAGAACCTCCACCGAGGCGAAGACGAGTTCGCAGGACCTCAACTCCCATAGCTGTCTGCCCGTCAATACGCGATCTTCTCTTTTGCGGATCACAGCACAGGTATGTCCAGGCGATGTTGACGAAAAACTAGCTGACTGCCCCCCAAGATAATGAGCTCGAGCGCCTCGTTCCGCCTTAGCGTCTATTCGAGGCGGAGCGAGGAGAGAAAATCCTCGACGCTCGCTTCCCATTTCGCCATCGTCGCTTCGGGGCCGAGCACGCGGATGTACCACGGGCCCGTGCCTCCTTCGGCAACGGCGCCGATCATCCGGTATCCAGGACGGTTGTTGCGCTGTGGCGCTCCGGGCCTTACCGGAGCGAGGAACGTCCCGCGCATGTCTGCGACGGTGAGCTCGAGTCCGTTCACGGTGCGCTCGGTGATGGTCGCTCTGTCGCGCGTGCTCGAGCCGTCCGGTTGCTCGAACTGGCCGAACCAACGTGCGAGGTTGGCTTCGACACCGCCTCCAGATCCCTCACCGAAATAGAAGATCACGACTTCGGCAGGAGCGTCGTCGCCGGTGAGCTCCCAAACGGCGACGCGCATCGAAGAAGACAACGGCTTCGACACCCACTCCGCTGGGGCGTCAAAACCCAAACCGGAAGCAATGAGTACAGCCGCTATCAAGCTCACGGTGCGAGATCTTTGTACGCGGATTCGAGCATGGCAGCTGCGCCGCTGATACGCCGGCCGCTATCCCAGCGCTCGTCGTATTCTTTCGTCAGCCCTGCAGCTTGTATCTGTTCCAGCGTCTTGCCGTCGGCGATGGCCGACTGAACCCGATCCCGGATGACCAAGAGCATGTTGCGCCACGCTCTTACTTCTTCGACGTTGGACGTCACACCGTGGCCCGGGATGATCTTGGTGTCGGCGTTCGAAACCTCGACGAGAAGGTCGAGCGCTTTGATCGTACCGAGAAACGTGCCGCCGTTGGCAGTGTCGATGTAGCGGTAGCTCGTCGTTCGGTAGATATCGCCGGTATGGACGGCGTTCGAGTCCTTGAACACGATGTAGGAATCGTTGTTCGTGTGCGCGTCCGGTGTCTTGAACACGTACACGGTCTCGCCGTTGATATGGAACGACATGTCGTCGCCGTAAGTAGCGAGCGGCGGGTCTTGGTCGTAACCGGCCTTGGCCATCTGCGCCCGGACGTTGTCGTGACCGAATATGTGCGTTCCCATTTTTCCAAAATTCTCATTGCCGCCGGTGTGATCCGGATGCATGTGAGTGTTGACGAGAAAGCGAATCGGTTTGTCGGAAACGGTTCGCACTGCGGCGACAATCTTGTCAGTCAACGGAGCATATTGATCATCGATCAAGAACACGCCGTCCTCACCGACGAAGAGCCCGATGTTCCCGCCGGCGCCTTCGACGTAGGACACCTGGCCCACGACCGGATACGCCGTCATTTCCACGGCGTCGAAGTCCGGTTGGGCGGCCGCGAGACCAGTGACGACCCACGTTGCTGCTGAAACCAAAAACACGGTCTTTTTCATCATCCGTGTCTTTCCCGAGCCAAAATCGAGGCGTTGAGTGCCCGAACCCGCTAATTCTACCGTAAAATCCCTCGTCCTTTTTCGCCCTGGCGGCGTTGCTCCTCGTGGGGATTAGTTGTCGAGGAGCTTGAGAATGGTGTCTTCTATCTCGCGGTATTCCCGATGGCAGCTTTCGTGGTTCCGCCAGTGGAGTCCAGCTTCTCCCAGATGGTACTCGCCGCCGGGGTGGACGTAGCGGACGACACCCTGCTTGTCGACGAGGAAGGAAACGGAGGTCCACGCCTGTACCTCGTGGTCGAGCCACCAGCGGTGGAGCGCTATCCAATCCGCGTCGAGGGCCACCGGGAAGGTGAAGCCGAAGCGCTCGGTCGCCCGCCGCAGCCGTTCGACGCTCCTATCCCCGGGCGGCTTGGGGTGAAAGATGCCGATGACCCGGAGGCCCCGACCTCGGTACTTGCGGTTGAGCTCCCGCAGCACGGGCGCCGTCGTGGAGCAAAAGGGACAAGTGTCCGTCCACCAACGGACGAGTAGTACATTTCCCTTCAAGTCGGCCGGCTCCAGCGGATCCGCGTTCAACCACGCTTTTAGCTCGAAGGGGGGTGCCGCTTGGCCGATGCGGCCTTCGCCACCGATACGGCCGGGAAAATTCTCGCGTCCGGCGACAGACTGGGAGAGCGCGACGAGAAGACCGGGCAGTAATAGAGAATGGCTTGGGAATTTCACAAGCTAAACCCGCTCCACTTCGACACGGGTGCTTCTGAAATCAAGTGTTGGTGGCCGCCGCGTAACCCGCTCACGTGCTAGAGTTTGAGCCTGATTTCGAAGGGACACAGTTCTTTCGGCGATGCAGACTGGGCTGACCAGGCGGTGCCTGACGTTCAGCAACATCTTCGTGTGCACGCCGACATCATTATTACATGCGATGGCGTCCTGTGCCGAAACTTGATCCACTGGCAACGTTACAAGCGAGCAGTCGATGCGGCGTGGACGGCGGGACCCGCGACAACCATTGAGCAGAGCTACCCTTTGGGCGGGCCGTCACCATGCAGATGACCTGTGCTCCGCAAAAAGTCGATCCAGCGTTGATTGCACCGTTTAGACCTCCCAAGACGATTGTAAAGCCCACGGCCTTTGGCCCGGTCGCAAACACAGACACTAAGTTGCTGATTTATGGCCTATTTCAAAAGGGCCGAGTTTTGGCACAGGACGGGGGAGACATTTCCGATCGGCTCCAAGAGTCGTTGCGTGTTGTACCAATGGACCCACTCGAGGGTGGCGAACTCAACGTCTTCGAGACCACGCCAGGGCCCACGTCGACGGATCACCTCGGTCTTGTAGAGGCCGATGATGGATTCAGCCAAAGCGTTATCGTAAGAGTCGCCTCGGCTGCCGACGGACGGCTCAATACCCGCCTCGGCGAGCCGCTCGGTGTAACGGGTCGAGACGTACTGCACGCCGCGATCGCTGTGATGCACCAATGGATCTTCTGGGTTTAGTCGGCGCTCGTGCAGCGCCTGCTCCAACGCATCGAGAGCGATGCCGGCAGTCAACGATGTCGTCGCTCGCCAACCGACGATGAGTCGAGCGAAGACGTCGATGACGAAGGCGACATACACGAAGCCGCGCCACGTGGCAATGTAGGTCAGGTCCGAGACCCAGAGCTCGTTCGGGCGTGTGGCGTTGAAGTCGCGCTCCACGAGGTCCATCGGGCGAGCGCCGCTCGAATCCGGCTTCGTCGTCTTGAATCGACGTCCACGGACCGCGCCCTGGAGACCCATTTCACGCATCAGACGGGCCACCGTGCATCGAGCCACGTCGCGGCCCTCACGGCACAGCTGACGCCAGACCTTGCGCACGCCATACACGTCAAAGTTCTCTTGCCGTACACGACGAATCTCGCCGCGGAGTTGGACGTCGCGCTTCGCTCTCGCTGGCTGGCGGCTTGGGTCCTTCTCTCTCGCTTTCTGCTCGTAATAGGTCGACGGGGCGATCGGAAGCATCCGGCAGATCGGCTCGACCCCGTAATTTTCACGGTTCGCGTCCACGAACAACACATTCACCTCGGTCGGCGGTCGAGCTCCGCCTGGGCGAAAAACGCCGACGCCTTGCGAAGGATCTCGTTCGCCCGCTTTAGCTCACGGTTCTCTCGCTCAAGCTCCTTCAGCCGCTGACGCTCGTCCGTCGTCAGTCCCGCTCGTTTCCCAGCATCACGCTCTGCTCGCCGCACCCACGTGCGTAGCGTTTCCCGCGTACAGTCAATCTTCGACGCAATCGATGAGATCGCTGACCACTGAGATTCGTGCTGAGCCTGCTGGTCGAAAACCATCCGCACTGCGCGCTCTTTTACCTCCGGTGAATACCTGCTTCGTCTTGTCATGACTCCATCCTCTCAAGAGTTGGAGTCTCCGGGAAACCCGGGGCGGTTCAATAAACGATAAATCAACAGCTTAGAGTCTGTGTTTGCGACCGTGCCAAGGGCCGTAGGCTCTACAATCGCGTCGTGTCCGAAAATACGAACAGAGCCCGACAGCCCGAATCCTCGAGGCGTTCTCGAAATTCGCGGAGACCAGCCGACGGGGCACTGACTCTGTGATCGGTGCTCCCGAACAGACCTCTCAGTCTAGCTCCCATTGCCAACCAAGCCTAGACACCTCTCATCCGAAACGCCCCGGCGCGCCGGTCTTGAGTCCGTTTGTATTTTTGGACACGACGGGATAGTGCTGTGGTCGCGGCTGGCTCGGCCCAGCACTGCAGATAACGCGCAACTACGGAGCGGCCATGAACATCGTATACATCGTCTTACTCCCCTTCGCTACCTCGTCAGAATGAACCGCCGATAGAGTGGCTGGACCGGACGCGCGTTGATCGGATATAGGGCCGCGAAGGCATCGACCTGTGCCTGCGAAACTGCAATTGCCTCGGTAAGCACCACCCAGTTGACCACCTCAGAGCAGGGTGGCGTCGTCAGGGAGCCGGCGTACCGGAAGTAGCTCCGGCCTCCGGGCAGGAAGGCGTTCGGATCGAGGTCGACCAGCGGTGTGGGCGCCTGATCGACGCCTGGTATGGCATCCCAGATGCTCTGGACGGCCGAGTGCACGCCGCCGACGTCCATGAAGACCCCGATCACCGCAAGATCACCCTCCTCGGCCTGATGCACAAAGTGGACCTCCAACGGGTACTCTTCCCCATCGACTGTGTGTTCGCTCGGCAGATGGAAGTGGAACTGCAAGAGCGAGAATTGCCGGCCCTGCAGAGTGATGGAACTCCAGGCGTCTATGTTGACCTGGATGGTATGTCCGTTATCCACGACCTCGCCCGCCGCGGGTTGCCACTGGATTTCGAGTCCCCCTCCGCCTGCCGAGATCGCATCCGTCAGATCGATCGGAGATTGCTGGACCCCGCTGTCACAGACCGCGAAGGACGAATCCAGCCCACCCCATTGGTACGGTCCGGTGTCGCCTTCGTAGCTCCAGTGAACCTCGCCGGTCGCTGCGCCCTGCGCGCGCTCCGCGTCCATCTGGTCCTCTGCATCCCCCTGGCTCGGTGCATCCGCCCGGCAGGCGTATTGTGTGCCAGCGAGGAAGACAACCGCGAGTACCTGCAGGAATGAATGACGATACTTCACGTTTCTCCTCCTCTCGGGTTTCGACGGTCCGCTGCGAACCGGCCTGACCAAAGAAACGCTCGGCGACCGCATCTTGACCAAGATCTGCGGTGCCGCCCAGCGGTGTGGTCCATGACCAGCCCCCTTGTGGCGAGGTATCAAGGGTCACCCAGTTTTCCCCAGTTGTGGTCATTGAAGAGTCTGGTGATCGACGGGGGTCACGAGTCAGAATCCCCCTGAGCCGCGCGCCGCGCTTGCTCCTGAGCCAGCTTGAGGAGTCCTCCGAGAGTAGGAGGAGGGGGAGCGATCATTTCAACGGCCCTCCCGCGATGTGCCAGCGACCACACGGACGGGTTCTTTCTGAGCGTTTCCCGCACAGCCCCCCATCCGGCTTCCCCATATCGGTTGACCAATATGATCTGCACCCCGTCCTGTGCCAAAACTCGGATCTTTCGAAATAGACCATAAATCAGCAGCTTAGCAAGTTCGGTGCGCGCGGATGAATAAATAGAAGGCACACCCGCTCGTTTCCCAGCATCACGCTCTGCTCGCCGCACCCACGTGCGTAGCGTTTCCCGCGTACAGTCAATCTTCGACGCAATCGATGAGATCTCTGACCACTGAGATTCGTGCTGAGTCTGCTGGACGAAAACCATCCGCACTGCGCGCTCTTTCATCTCCGGTGAATACCTGCTTCGTCTTGTCATGACTCCATCCTCTCAAGAGTTGGAGTCTCCGGGAAACCCGGGGCGGTTCGCTTCGTGGCTTGATTTTGTTTTGTCCAACGCCATCAAACCACGGAGTTTGGAGCCGTTTCAATTCCCAACTAAGATTGGCGCACTTTCCGAGGGAGTGTAAGATGCGCTGTGCATAGGAGGCTTTTCGACAATGAAGAAACTACTTTTATTCTTTGGATTAACATTATTAATTTCTTGTGTAGGTGCCAACGTTCAAGATCAGGACCTTCCTTCAGAAGAAAGCTCGGCGAATGAAGATACGGTAGCAGACACTTGGGGACAAATTATCGAGGCTCCACCAGAGACATTCTTTGCAGAAGACTTGTCTGACGATGTACGTAGCGGTTTAACCAATACATTGCTTGTAGCAACGGCTGAATGGGGAAACTACGGACCTCTGGAGTATTGGGTGCTAGGAACGGATCTAGAGGCTGCCAAGGACCTTACTGAACTATTCTGTGAACGTCGCTCGCAGCGTGGGGATTCTGAAAAGTCTCAATGCCTAAGTGAGAACCTGGACCCTAACGAAAAACATCGATTTGAGTACTATCGGCAGAAAGGCGCTGACGCCATTGTACGTGAGAAGGCGGGTGGGTCCATGGGACGTAATGGCAAGCGTGGATGGGGTATTCATTTGTTTATTTCTTCGTATCCTCTCGGCTTTGACAAACTGTTTGGTTCAAGTCCAGGAGGGGAGCAAAAAAGCGTATTTCATGAGTACTTTCACGCCGTACAGCATGCTCACCTTCAATCAAACGATCCGGACGAAAGGCGTGCACTCCTGGGACCTGTCTGGTCTAGTGAGGGTGGAGCTGAGTACATGGCGCAAACTACTGTAAGAAAGTTGTGGGCCTCAGGGAAGTTGACCACGATCGACAATAGTGGTTTAAGCTCCTTCGAACAGAGTTTTGAAAACAAAATGAAAAGCGGCAAGAATACGATCGAAGAACACTGCCCTGGGACTAAGCTACATGAACTTACTTTCGACAATGATTGTTCGGGTGCGGCCTATGATTTGGGTGCCTGGGCATATGCTTATCTGCTAAACAAGGTAGGCCAGGAAGCGCTACTAGACACCTTCTATCCCAGTCTCAACGAACTTGGGTGGGAAGGAGCGTTCCAAAAAACCTTCGGGATGTCATCGGAGGATTTCTCCGCTGAATTTGACCTCTTCTTGGAAAAACCTCTTGCCGAACAATTAGCCATACTTCCCAAATATGAGTAGATATTGTATGAGGGTGTGTTGTTGTAACAGTTTACAGCTAGAATTCTAGGAATGCTGTACGCGTTCTGTCCATGTTCGAGAGCGGCTTTTCTCACGCGGCCGCCCCCCTCTTTTGCTTGGCGAGTATTCGAACGAGCTTTCCGGTTGCAACCGGAATCGGGAACTCGTTCGCCAGCCATCTGAAAACGGTCGAACGGTGAACACCGAGACGCTCGGCAAGCTGATCAGCATTGTCGCCAATTTGTTTCATGAGTCGTCGGAGCTCTTCGCCTTTCATGATGGGTGATGGTCGTACACCGCGATGTGGCCTGTCAAGTAAAAAATTGCGACTTTTTCTGAGCGCTCATCGAATAGAGACCACGCGATCCCCGAAGGTGTTGTCCATTTTCTGAAAGTAAGCTTCGAGTTTGTTGGTTGCGTCTTCGAGGTCCTGTTCGTCAACGATGCGATACCTCTTAAACATTTCTTCCGTTTTGTGTCCGAGCAGCTTCATCGCTACGGCGCGGGGGACCCCTGCACGCTCAAGATTTCTAGCTGCGGTTCGCCGGCAATCATGGGTGTAGAAACTTCTGGACGTCTCGCGACAGGCAGCAATGAAATGGCTCCTCCACGTGCTTTTCGTAATCCTTTTACCACTTCGGTGAAAGACATAAGGAAGGCCAACGACTCTAGACTTGAGTCGCCCTTTGATCAGCTCCTCTAAGAAAACATTGATCGGCCACGGTCTGGGTTCTCCAATCTTGTTTCGATCTGGGTCGAGCCTAACGGATCGGCCTTTGAAGTCGACCTCATCCCATGTGAGCTCCAGCACTTCACTTCGACGCCATCCCGTTCTATAAAACATCTCCCATGGATCGACTGCCCACGTTGGCAGGTGTTGAGCGATCGCCAGGAAGTCGTCGTGTTCAAGGAAACCTTGTCGTGGCTTGGGACACTTTTGAACCGCCCCGGGTTTCCCGGAGACTCCAACTCTTGAGAGGATGGAGTCATGGCAAGACGAAGCAGGTATTCACCGGAGGTAAAAGAGCGCGCAGTGCGGATGGTTTTCGACCAGCAGGCTCAGCACGAATCTCAGTGGTCAGCGATCTCATCGATTGCGTCGAAGATTGACTGTACGCGGGAAACGCTACGCACGTGGGTGCGGCGAGCAGAGCGTGATGCTGGGAAACGAGCGGGACTGACGACGGACGAGCGTCAGCGGCTGAAGGAGCTTGAGCGAGAGAACCGTGAGCTAAAGCGGGCGAACGAGATCCTTCGCAAGGCGTCGGCGTTTTTCGCCCAGGCGGAGCTCGACCGCCGACCGAGGTGAATGTGTTGTTCGTGGACGCGAACCGTGAAAATTACGGGGTCGAGCCGATCTGCCGGATGCTTCCGATCGCCCCGTCGACCTATTACGAGCAGAAAGCGAGAGAGAAGGACCCAAGCCGCCAGCCAGCGAGAGCGAAGCGCGACGTCCAACTCCGCGGCGAGATTCGTCGTGTACGGCAAGAGAACTTTGACGTGTATGGCGTGCGCAAGGTCTGGCGTCAGCTGTGCCGTGAGGGCCGCGACGTGGCTCGATGCACGGTGGCCCGTCTGATGCGTGAAATGGGTCTCCAGGGCGCGGTCCGTGGACGTCGATTCAAGACGACGAAGCCGGATTCGAGCGGCGCTCGCCCGATGGACCTCGTGGAGCGCGACTTCAACGCCACACGCCCGAACGAGCTCTGGGTCTCGGACCTGACCTACATTGCCACGTGGCGCGGCTTCGTGTACGTCGCCTTCGTCATCGACGTCTTCGCTCGACTCATCGTCGGTTGGCGAGCGACGACATCGTTGACTGCCGGCATCGCTCTCGATGCGTTGGAGCAGGCGCTGCACGAGCGCCGACTAAACCCAGAAGATCCATTGGTGCATCACAGCGATCGCGGCGTGCAGTACGTCTCGACCCGTTACACCGAGCGGCTCGCCGAGGCGGGTATTGAGCCGTCCGTCGGCAGCCGAGGCGACTCTTACGATAACGCTTTGGCTGAATCCATCATCGGCCTCTACAAGACCGAGGTGATCCGTCGACGTGGGCCCTGGCGTGGTCTCGAAGACGTTGAGTTCGCCACCCTCGAGTGGGTCCATTGGTACAACACGCAACGACTCTTGGAGCCGATCGGAAATGTCTCCCCCGTCGAGTACGAGATGAACTACTATCGGTCGCAGGAAGGCTCGCTAGAGATGGCGAGACTCAACTAAAACAGTCTCCGGAAAACCCGGGGCGGTTCACTTTAGTTGCTTTGGCATGACGGGAGTGCCAACGATATATCCATTCGTAACAGCGAGCTTAAGAGCTGCCCCGGCTGTGGTGACGTATTGATTCGTCGACGCAGGCGAGTAGCCATCGTCCCGGAGTTGCTTTTGGAGGGAGCGGAGCGCTTTTGTTGTTGCTTCCCGAAGAAGCATAGAGCCGATACGCTCTTGCACACGCAGGCAACACCGCTTGATCTGTTTGGCGCTTCGCAGTTCGCGAAGTTCAACGTCGTCAGCATAGTCACGTAAAGCGTCGGCCATCGTCATTCTCTTAGGTGCCTCAGCATAGCGTTCGGCTTCCTGTAGCCTTTTCTTCAGGAGTCGTTTCGCGTCCGATTTCTTTGTCGATTTCGAGCTCTCGTACTGAGGCTCGCCGTGAATGCTGTATCGGATCCACCAGTACTTCGTTCCTGTCCGTTTATAAACACCTCCAAATCCACGCATTTCTCACCTCTCTTTCTTGTTCGTGTAAAGACAGTTGGTAGGCTCACTCAGTCGATTCGCAGCCCAACGTTCCATCCCGTTTTCCGAAATGCGCAGTGCACCGCTCGGTAGACGAAACGTGAACGGTAGTGTTTCTTCGTGGTCATAGAAATATTGCCGCGAGACACCAAGGCGCTTCGCGGCTTCAGTGGGCTTCAATAAACTATCGTGGTGCCGTTGTTGTACCTGCTTCCGCTTGAAAGAACACGCAATCAAAACAACGCCGCGATAGAGCAATGCGCTGAGCTGCCTAAATAGGTGTAGCCGAAACTCTGGCGTCGGCTCTTCACCTGAGAGCGCGAAATCCTCGAGATCGGTTGTTGGGATTTCTTTTCTTGACAATTGTGACCTCCTACTTCCGGAGGTCTCCGGCTGGCGTTGAACCCGCGCGAGCAAAAGGGGATAATATGCGGGAAGCTAGCGAGACCTTACTGTGTTTGGCCATGGTTGGTTTTCCTGGATTCACCGGAGTCGGGTAGCTGCAACTACCCGACTCCACTAGCCTTCTAACTTAAAAGAGAGCGAACACCCCTCCGCTTGATTTGAACGTTTTCACCACGCACCGCGAGTAACCCCTTCGCTTCATTGGGTGGAGATCGCAAACTTCTTTCTCGACGGTCTTCCCTTGAAAAGGGCCCCTTGCAGTGTAAGGGAACGTATAATCCAAAAAGGGATCGTTTTCAAGTATTTTCTATTTTAATATATAGATTATTTGTGTTAAAATGAGTCTATGCGCACTCAGGAAGTCGTAGCCATAATTCGGCAGCAGATGAAGTGCCAACGGCTGAACCCCTCTCGAGCGGCCCGTGAAGCCGGGTTGCCGGTTAACGCATTTCGATATGTTCTGAAGGGACAAGAACCAAGGCTCGGGCGGCTGATCGAGATTTGCGACGCTCTCAAACTCGAGCTCAACGTGGGACCGCCGCGCGATGACTCGAGCTCAACCAAGCCACAGGACTTGCCGCTCGCATGGGTAGCGGTTCTGCGTGATGAGATCACACAACGCGAGACGGCGTTGCAAGAGACGCTGAACGATCTGTTGTCGCGCCTTCCCCCACGGGAGGATGAGCTCACCGACGACGGCGCTCTGGCGCATCCGGCGGCGTCCGCTGCCGGCGACGACGACGTGCCGGGAGCCCGGCCGGTCGAGGTGCGCGAGCTGGCGGCTGCGGCGGGAGGCGGCGCTCAGGTGGACACCGAGACGGTGACGGGGTCGTTGTGGTTCCGTCGCGACTGGCTCGACCGTCATGCGCTCGAACCGAACCAGTGCAGCGTGATCAGAGTGATGGGCGAGTCGATGGAACCGACTCTGGAAGACGGTTGCTCTATCCTCGTGAATCGTGCCCAGCGCCGTCGGCGCCTCGGGCATCTGTTCGTGGTGCGCACGGACGAGGGGCTGGTCGCCAAGCGCGCGGGAAAGGACGAGGACGGCAACTGGCTGCTCACGAGCGATCACCCTGACTGGCCGTCGGCACCGTGGCCCAAAGACGCCCCGGTCATCGGCGAGGTCCGGTGGAAAGCGAAAACCTTGCCGACGTCTTGAGCCGGATTTCTCCTCGTTTGGGGGTCGCTGACCCTTTCACGGCGCCGCTCGGGATGTCAAGGGGGCGGTCTTTTCCGTGATATAGGAAAGGGATGGATTCACAAAAAATGACTGATTTGTTTCGCTCATTACTTCTTATTTTCACTTTATTTCTGAGTACAGCCAGCAGTGGGCAAGAGGGTGGCGAGTATAAATATGAAGTTGATTCTTATCGCAATATAATTGGACTTCAAGAGAATGATCTGCGAAAGACTTTTGGTCAGTCTCGTATTGAGTCTTTCGAGTTGCCCTTGCATGATCCAGGCATGTATGAAAACGGACTAAGACTTTCAATAGGTCAACGATCTATTTTTCTTAGAATGAACAATGGGATTGTTAGTAGTTTGTCGTTTTACTCTTCTGTCTTTAGGACGAGTAGGGGTACCAGTGTAGGTCAAGAATATTGTGACGTCTTGTCAGTTTACCCAGAAACAGAGTTTGCTTTGGGGTATGAGGATGGTGGCTTTTTGCGTCTATTAGATAAAGAGCGGGGGATGGTATTCGAGTTTAGTGTAGATGAATTGCCGCTCAAAAAGTACCTCACTGAAGGGAAGCCGAGCAAAGGTGCGTCGTCGCTCTGCAGTGCGGTGTTGAGCAGTATTGAACTTCGATGATGACGGCGTTGCGACCTATGCAGTACCGGAAAGTGCCGATCTATCTCACCCACCTTTAATCAGCTTCACGACGAGCCGATCTTTGGTGCCGCACCGGGCGCAGTAGACGAAGGGCAACTCGCCGCCGGCGCATCTTTCTATGTGGCGAGATACCGTCATTTGTAGACGCATTCAGGCATCAAGGGCACGACCTGGTGCTGCGGGTTCAGTATCCAAGATGATGACAAACGGACGAAGGCTCGTTAACACGGGGGTGAAGCTTGCGAACGTACTATGCCTAGTCGTGGTAGCGGTTTTCACTTTGGCGGACATCTCCGATCTTCTTTTTTATCTGCGCGATCCAACTAGCTATGTATTCGGAACCGAAGTAGCAGGCTATCGTTACTTTAGCCCGGCCCATTTTCTCGGGTCGATTGCTTTGTCGATCATCGGTGCTGTCGTGGCTGTGGGGGCCCCGCTGCTAATTTCGTCACGGTTAGTTGTGCTCCTCGTTCGAATCGTCGTTGTTGTCTGGTTGCTAGTACCGCTCTTCCAGGTCAAGTAAAATCTTTCTTTGTAAAAGTACAGGAGGCGCTGGTCCCTCTCAACCATTATGCAGCAGCAACGTTCGCAGGTGCTTCAAACTCTTTCCCTGATTGTACTCTTTGTGACGGCGTTTGCTGCGTCGCAGCCCACCGCTGGTTCTGACACGAAGGCCGAAGCGGAAGCGCTGTGGAATCAAGCGGTGCAGGCCAAAGGTGGCCGTGACAGGCTTCTGGCGGTTCGTAATCTCGTGGTGACGATCCACACTGCTTTCGTCAACAGCCCCCGTCCCGACCTCACCGATGGGACCGGTCAACAACTCTACGTCTTCCCGTCTCGGTACTGGCAAGCCGGCGAGGACAAGCAACCCGGCGCGCTCTGGCGCCTAACAATCATCGACGTTGAGCGACGCGTGGGCTGGGGGAACCAGGGTCGCTTGCCGGGTCGTCAGAGCTTCGTCGACGAGTTTGTCTACCGCATGCTGAGAGGCCAGTTCTTCTACTTGCTGGAAACGGCCTTCCTGCAGCCCGAGCCGGTGGCCACACGTCCGGGGCGCGTCGGTCGCGTGGAGGTGGACATCGTTGAAACCAGACTGCCCGAGACCGACGCCACCATGGACACACAGACCATCCACCGCGTCGAGTACTACCTGGACCGCGAGACACATCTCCCCATCCGAATCGTAGTGTTTCGGACGGTCAGCTCTCCACCTCGGCCTAGACATCCCGCGAAAGACTACGCGCGTGAAGAGGCATACACGCTCGGTGGGTACACGGACGTCGACGGGATTCAGATGCCGACTGTCGTAAACTGGGAGAGGACGAACCGGGAAAAGAACACCTATTCGTATCGGTTCAACGTCGATTACGACGAGCGGATCTTTACGGAGCCGCCGAACCTCGTCGCGCACCCCGAACTGGCGGCTCTCGACGGCTGGGGAAGACGATAGCGACGTACCCCGGTGGGAACTTCTCGTCGGTGTCCCGCTCGCACTGGAGACAGACCAGCATCTGTCCGTCCGCCACGTGGCGACGGTAGAACCGCTTATGCCCGAAACGTCGGGGCATCTCACTTGGTTCTAACTAACAACCGTCACGTCTAGCGATGCCTGAAGTCCTGAAGCGCTAATGAGGATGGATGTCTGTCCCGCCGCGAGACCACCAAAGGTAATCACGCGGTTGTCGATCTCGACGAGCCGGACGAACGCCTTGTCGATGATGGAGACGGAGATGTTCTCGCTCGGCACCTCGACGCCATTGGCGTCCCGAACGATGACCATGACCGCGACATTCTTCCCGACCTGAACCTCGATGCTCGATGGCTCCAGGGTGATGGTCCCACCCGAGGCCGGTGTCGGCGTCTCCCCGGTGGTCGAGGCCGGGCCGGAAACGCTGACATCGACCGGCGATGGCGAGACGACCTGACTTACCTCGGTACAAGCTCCTAATGAGATGAGCACGCTAACGAACGCGATACGGATGAGTGAATTCATTTTGTTACTCCCTTATTTCCACGTGAGAATGAGCGCCGCCTTGACGGGACGGCGGTCTCCGAAAAACTCGACCTCGAAAAAGATCGGTATGCGATTCGCTACGCTCAGCAAACGAAGTCCGACGACGGGCATGGCGCGCAAGGAAAACTCCGCCCCTGCTTTAGCTGCGCCATGGAACAGCCGGACGTTCGCGCCCGTGTAGGTGTTGCCCGCGAGCTTGATCCTTGCGTAGCTCAGAACTGAGTAATCGACGCCTCGGAGCCTCGGGGCATTGCTGAGCTCGACCTGAACACCGGCCGAGGCGTCATTGAGCCGCGGAAAGACGAAGGCCGGAATGCGCACCAGAAAGTAGCCGTTGTTCGTGATGGAGCTTTCGGCGTCCGAGTCTTCGACGAACACCCCGGCGCCGATAGCGGGAACGACGTGGAAGTCGAGCGGCCCGGCTTGGACGGATGGGTCTTCCGCCGCTGCGGCGTTGCCCGCGGTGCACGTGAGCCCCGCGATAATGACGAACATCAATTTCACCAGGCGTTTCAGTTTTCCTCTCATGTACAACCTCCTTTTAGGTTCAAGCGGTCCTCACCAGCTCGGCTTGCAGGCGTTTTCCTTGCCAGCGGACCAATCGCTGTGAGGGCCGTATATCGATGTGGATGAAAGACGGATAGACGCCGAGGCCTCGGAGAAGAGAGCTAGGACTTCGGGCGACATCCAGGATGATTCCGAGGAACTCCCTCGGGATGAGCTTGCGGGGGACGGCGAGGTCGAGAGCGCGCCCTTCGACATGCTGGCTGTACCGGGAGCCGCCGACCCGCGCGTTGTACCCTCGCGTCCGGTAGGCGGAGCTGACCCGGATGGGGCCGCCAACCTCTGCCCGGATCTCTTCGAACACTTGAGCGAGCAAGACAGCGCGGGTGCGTCTCCACTCCTCCGGGTAGGGTGTACCGTCGCGACAGCCGAGCTCGCTCCATGACAGGTGAGGCGACGGTCCCTTATCCAAGTCCGTCCCCGGCCACGGGAAGACACGCTCGGTGCCAATGCCGTCACTCATGGTGTCCCCTCCGTGGCCAGCTCGAAGCCGTTGAGCCTCTGTTTCACGCCGCAACGCTCGCAGAATGCGTGCACAACCCCTTGGACGCGGACATTCGTGACGCGACACGATGCCGCCGGGTCCCCGGTCATCCGCTCGCACTCTCGGCAGACGAGCACTTGCTCGCCGGCGGCGTCGCGCCAGTACAAAGGCGCGCCCGGTGCTTTCAAGACGCGGCTCACTTGGCTCTACCAGCGACTTTCTCGGCGGTCCTGAAGACTCCGAGCCCGAGCATCCCCAAGACGATCGATATCAGCTCCCCTGTGCCGAGCAGCTCTGGAGGCACCACGTCAGGCCACCACATGCTGCACGCCCACATCGCCACGTCGCGGAAAATGTAGTGCCAGGCGAGACCAAAGCCGCACACCCAGCCGATGAAAGGACGCCAGCCCGCAACGAAGATGCTTCGATGACTCGCTTCGATCTTGTTGAGTTCGACCTGCGCGAGCGACGGTTGCAGCATGAGCTTCGCCTTGATCGTCTCGGCCGCCTGCTTTTCATCATCCGTCTCGACGAAGCGGTCGATGATCTTGGCGACCCCCTCCGCCGCCGTCAGGACGGCCTTTCCTCCAAACAATGCTTGGAGCATCGCTACCAGACCCGGGCGCCGACGATGACGCCGGCAACGAAGAGCACGATAGCTAGGACGCCCAGCACCCACGCCGTGCGCGGCCTCGCTACGAGCCACGTGAGAGCGCGGTCCGTGCCCGTCTCCAACCTCTGTCTATTCATTTTTGGTTCCTCCTGTTTGGTGATTTACCCCTTCAGCCGCCCTTCGATGTTGGACAGCCGCTCCAGGATGTCCTGGAGCTGTCCGTTGATTCTGTCGAGTGCGGCGAACATCCGATCGTCGCGCTTCTCGTGCCGGTCCAGCCGTGCATCGATGGCCTCGAATCTCCGGTCCACGAGAGCGCGCCAGATAGCGATCTCCTCCCGAGCCTTCACGTCGAGCTCGTGGGCGCGGCGCATCGGCACGACCCACGTCCTCCAGGCCATTCCCGCGAACGACACCAGCGCCGCCAGCGGCCCGCCGATGGCGATGAGAATTTGCCAACCGTCCATCTCCATCATCGCCCTCTCCGCCACAGGCTCCCCGTTTTCACCCGCAGCACCATTCGTCCATCCTCACGCACCGCTTCATTCGCGATTCCATCCATCGCTCTTCACCTTCGATGCCAAAGAAAAAGGGCCCGACTCCTGACTGGTGCACCAGGAACCAGGCCCTTTTCTTTGGGCTTTCGCCGCCGCCGACCGGCCAGCCAGCGATGGCTACAAGCAAACTGCCTTGGCTACTCTATCGCTTCACCTCACGCCTATGATCTGCCCTAGAAACTCTTTAACCCCGCAAGCGGGTCTTGAAACTGCAACACCCGCACGAGGATTTCGATGTCCGACCCTGCTACCGTAGAGCCCACCTGGTCGATATCGACCGAGAGTAGAGCGTCCGTCTCCGAGCCCGCATCCTTCTGCGAGTCGAAGCATCGATATCGATAGGTTCCGTCCGGGTTCTTGCCGCCGTTTTTTGCGGCCGCCGCGATTTGAGGTTTCGTCGAAGAAAACATGGACTGAAAGGCCGAGCCATCCCAGTGATTCACGTCGGCGATCAGCGCCGCGCCTGTTGGCGCCGTCTTCGCGCGTAGCGTAACGTTGCGCACCAAGAAAGGCCGGCCTCCAAGAAAACGGAACTTGTCTGTTGCCGTCGCCGCCGCGCCGGGAACCGGAAAAACAAGTGCCCCCTCAGTCGAAGGCGTTGGAATGAAGGACGCCGGCGGGCTGGGCCCAAGGATGAGCGTGAGCGCATCGAATAGAGCGGTAACTTCTGCGGCGCCTTGACCGCCGATATCTGCAACGAGCGAAACGTCGAGCTTGGTCGCGTCCGCCGTGAACTTGTGTGAGAAGGCAATCCACTCCCACGCATTGCCGCCGTCGTGAAACGCGGATTTGGTGATACCCGCGGTGCCTCCATCATCGAGCTCGAGCTGGCCCAAAGAGGCGGTAGCCGAGCGGAGCGCAGCACCGAGCGAGACGAACTTCCCTCTAAGCTCGGTGGGCAACGACGAAAAGATCGTGTACTTCAGCTTCGTCGAAACGGTAGCCGTCGTGCCGAGCTTGAGCTCTGGTGACATTCCGCCGATGTACGGGATCGTCGTATTGCGTGCGAGCGCAGAGTTGCCATCCTTTGAAAGTGTGGCCCCAGCAGGAGCGGCCGCGTCGCCGGCGGGCCAGATGAGGAGGTATTGTCAAGTTGACGTTGAGCGAGCGAACCCATCGCGTCGAGCTGACTTCCTTTGCTCTCATCGGACGGCACAGGTTACCTCCTGCCAGACGACGAAAGCGCGGTCTCGTAGCTCCCGATGATGATGCGCTTGCAACAAATGCCGTCCGACGCGAAAGAGATTTTGCACGAGTCCATGCACGGTCAAGAATCGTTGCGCCTGCCCAGGAGCTTTAAACTTCCGCATCTGTCGTTCCCGTTGTCGCGTCGGTTCGTGCGAGACTTCGGCTAGGTTGTTTTTGTACTGGTCAGTGTCGTGGACGACGGACGGCATGACCTCGCGGTGAGCGGCGCTGTAGCTTCTCAGTTTGTCGGTGACCAGCTGCCAGGGCGGACGGCCTTGCCCCTTCAACAGCTTGCGGAAGAATCGTTTGGCGGCTTTCTGATCACGGCGAGGCTGGACGAGGATATCGATTACATCACCATCTTGGTCTACCGCGCGCCAGAGGTATTGGCGTTCACCTTGTATCTTTATGAAGACCTCGTCCAGGTGCCATGTGTCACCGAGACGACCCTGCCGACGCTTCAGTCGCCGAGCGTATTCCGGCCCGAACTTAATGCACCACAGTCGGACCGCTTCGTAAGAAACCGTGATGCCTCGCTGAGCGAGCAACTCTTCGACGTTTCGAAAGCTCACGCAGAATCGGTGGTAGAGCCAGACGGCGTGGCTGATGATTTCCGGTGGAAATCGATAGCCGTGGTAGCTTGGCGCATCGGTCTTCATTGGACCATTCTGTCAGTCACCAGCTCAATTTGACAATACCCGTTCACGGGAGCGCACCTTGCGCTCGGACTGAGGTAACTGGTCGCTGGCTGGGAACAGCAGCAGATTCTCCTTGCCTTGATGATTCCCGGTAGGGTCGAGGGCTGGCGCGGTTGTGCCTTCTATTTAATTCATCCGCGAGCACCAGTTCGCGACGAGCCTTGAAGGCAGAGATGAGAGCGCGAACCAACGACAAAATCATGTAGGCATGGTGCCGGTAGACCGAAGAGCAATCAAGTTCGGTGCGCGCGGATGAATAAATAGAAGGCACAGGCACACCGCCATCGGCGACCCCAACCACGCCGATGCGCTTTGCGACCGCGTCCTCCACCGAGCTCACCGAATCACACTCAAGGGTGCTTCGCTTCGTAAAACCAAAACCGCACCGGAGATGACCACGGGGGATGCATGAGCACCCAAGGATCGGTTGAGCGCTGCCTCCGGGAGCGGGAAGGTCGCTTCGCGGCGTTCATTAAGCCCGCTCCCTACGGCACCGCCCAACCGATCCTTGTCGTCGCACCCGTGGCTGAGATACGGTCTGAAACAACGGAAAGGAGGCTTACCTACACGTCAACGCTTCGATGAGTGATCGGCTTGCGCTGGAACAGGTGATCGCGATGCCCGGAATACGCATCTGTGTTTGCGACCGGACCAAGGGCCGTGGGCTTTACAATCGTCTTGGGCGGGCGGGTCGTCACCATGCAGATGACCACCTAGTCGAGAGCGAATATCGAAGCGTGTGCCTGAAGCTGTTTTCACGCTACGCCGAGCGGGCCCACCAAGGGTGCGCCTTCTATTTATTCATCCGTGCGCACGGATGAATAAATAGAAGGCACAACGCTCCGTCAAAGGGTCACGAGGCCCACGCTAATTCGCAGAGCCCGGTTGACTTCCTCCATCTTCGCTTTCGACAGTCTGCCGAGTTGCTTTACCAGCCTTCTCTTGTCGACCGTCCGAATCTGATTCAGAAGCACTACGGAATCCACAGCGAGACCTGTCCGTGCCTTAGCGGATATCAAGACCTCCGTGGGATACAGAAGGTCATCGAACTTGGAACTGATGGCAGCCACAATTGTGACCGGGCTGGACTTGTTGGCGATATCGTTTTGCAAGACTAGCGCCGGGCGCGTCTTCCGGATCTCAGCGCCAATAGTCGGGTCGAAATTGACCAGATAGATGTCTCCCCTCTTTGGTCGAATCATGAGGGTTAGTCAGGAAGGACGAACCATTCTTCAGCGATCTCCCGGTCACGCTCGGACCGAGCTTTCGCACCTAGCTCGAGCTGCTTTCGAAGATTCGCTCTCCCCTGCTCATTGATGAAGCGTCTCACGGCTTCGTCAATCAAACGGGAGCGCTGGCCTCGAGACACAGTGCGATCAAGCATGCTGACCGTCTCTTCTGGCAGGGTGATGTTGAGCCGTCGGTTCATTGGGGGCCTCACGAAATGCAACTCTGACTCCCTGATGATACACACTATCTGTGTGTATGTAAATGTGCCCTGGCCAGCGGCGGGCAGTGACTGCTCGCGCGCGAGGAACGGGGCAAGGAAGCCTCGAACGATGAGCCAACGAGCCTATGTGAAGCCCGTCGTGTGCCAAAACTCGGCTGTGCCTTCTATTTGTTCATCCGCGCGCACCGAACTTGATTAGTCTCCGGTCTGCTGCCTTGGTGCACAACTCGCGATCTCGGTCCACAATTGTCCTGTACTCACGGATTCGAGGTTCCCCATGAGCATTTTCAAACGCACTCAGCGGAAGTATGTGAAGAAGGCCTATCGCGTGAGGAATTGGCGTGAATATGAGGCGGGTCTACGCAACCGTGGGAGCCTGACCGTCTGGATCTCGCTCACCGCCGGCAAGCTTGTGAACTGGGACGCGCCCCGGCCGAGGAGGAGGAAACCGGGCCGTCAACGCAAGTACTCGAACCACGCCATCGAGACGGCTGTCACCCTGGGCATGGTGTTTCATCTGTCATCTAGGCAGAGCGAGGGATTGCTGCGGTCGTTGTTCGCTCTGATGAAGCTAGACAATGATGTGCCCGATCACACCACGATTTCGAGGCGCAAGGCGAAGCTGGGTAAGGTCCCCTTCTACCAAGACAAGCAGAAGACGCCGTTGCACATCTTGATCGACAGCAGCGGTCTCGCTGTCCACGCCGGCCAGCTGCGCAGAGCACCAAAGAGCAGGGACTATCGCAAGCTCCATCTGTGTGTCGACGAGCAGACTGGCGAAGTCGTCGCCGGCGAGCTGACGAGCAAAAGAGCCCGCGATTCATCGCGGGTTGCATCGCTTGTCGCACAGATCGACAGTCCCATCTCATCGGCCAGAGCTGACACCGCATACGACGCCAGCGGCGTCTATGAGGCGATCGAGAATCACAGCGCTCATCGCTCGCCGAGGGTGCTGATACCGCCGCGCAAGGGCGCCCAGCTCGCATCGGGGCCGGCGAGCAGCCGACAGCGCAATCGCAACATTGCAGCACAAGCTCGGCTCGGCAAACGAAAGTGGCACACAGAATCGGGCTACAGCAAACGGAGCAAAGTCGAGACAACGTTCCATCGCTACAAGGCTATCGTGGGCTCAGCGATGCGAGCGAGAGGGTTGGCGGCACAGAGAGTCGAGGCAAGGATCGGGTGCAAGATTCTGAACACCATGACGGCCCTCGGGATGCCTGATAGCGAGATGATCGGATGATGGGAGTCGGGGCCAAGCGAGCTATCGGCCTCTATCGGAGTTGTGCACCAAGGCAGCTTTGTGGTGACGCTAGGTTTAGTCACCACTGCATTGCAGCAAATTCAACTCCGCCGTCGTGAATGCGTCCAGTAGGACGCACAGGTCATCCAGTAGAGTGGTCAAATTGGTCTTTCCCATCACTACGTCGCCACCGACGGTGGTCCTTACCTCACGGCGTGTCGCGTCCCGCAGGAGCACGCCGTAGCGAAACAGTTCGGATGTGCTCTTGGGAAGCGAATTTACAAGGTCGTCTGCGGAGTGCCCTTTGCCATTTAAGCACGTATACAGGCGCGCTCTCGTGGCGGGATAAACCTGGTGGAGCAAAGGTTGCAGGTCGTGCTGGGTGTATCTGAACGTATTGCCAAAGAGGTATTCTTCGCGGCTGTCGTTCGCAAATGCGGAGTATGCCCCTAACGCCTTCAGATACAGTTCGGCGGAATGGTGAGCCAAGAAGATCCGTGTCAGTTGCGAGGACCAAGCGGATCTAGAGCGGACATCGCGCGCCGCATCCAGGTAGCTGTGGGCGAGGTGCGTTAGATATGCGCTGGGTGGTGGATACAGGACCAGTCGACAATCGGTGCATGTAGGTTCGTTGTCTTTGTCCAAGACAATCGGCTTCTGACAATCAGGGCAGTGTTGGTGTGCCGCAAAGGATACCATGATGTCTCGGCGCTTACGTAGTTGGGCGGTGGTTGGCGGGGATGTGGCAGTGAGCCTAGCGACGAACAGTTGCCTAGCATTTAGGCGCGTAATCGTGATAGTGCCGGGGCCCTTACGTTTGTAGAGATCGAGATGCTTGGGCACTTCTATGTCGTGCAGCGGCATAATGACCGGCATTCGATAGGGAGTGTTCGCCATGCCGGTTATCGTGGAGTCGTGTTGGACACCATTGGGGAAGTGCCGCAGCCGGAGTCTGGGCCGTGCGCGGCGATTCGGGTGATTCGATCGGTGGCTACGTACCGGTGCTGGTTGTTCTCGTTCGCATAGGAAAGGGCGAAAGGGTATATAGCAGCCACGTGTCCGTGAGGCTCGGCGTCGAGGAACAGAACGGCGGGTGTCGAGGCGCGCGTGGGGTTGGTCACGGCGCAAGTTCCCGCCGATGGTCGGCTGCAGCCTCGCCCGTCTGCTGGGCCAATGGTCGTCTCGCTTCCTCATCCTCACTCTACCATCCAGAGGATGTACGGCGCACATCCGGGGAGCACCCGAGTTTGTGGAAGGGACAGGAGGACGATACGTCTGTGGCTGATATTCGACACTGGTTGTATTCAGTGAGTCGTCGGCCCGGCATCGCTGCAGCCAGCATCGCAGCAATCGCGGTGGGCATCGGCGCGAACACCGCAGTGTTAGCTTTCTTGAGCGCCGTGCTTTTCGAGCCACTGCCGTACGATAAGCCGGAGAGACTAGTCATGGTCTGGGGCCGCGTGGAACGCCTCGGTTTGTCGCGAAGCCTAGTTTCGCCTGCAAATTATCATGACTGGAAGTCCGAGAACAATGTCTTCGAGAAGATGGGTGCCTATACGGAGCAGTTCTACAATCTAGAGCCTGACGATGGCGGGGCTGCGGAACGCCTAAGTGCATTTGGCGCGACCCCTAGTTTTCTGGAAACACTAGGCGTACGTCCGATTGTGGGTCGGGGACTCCGACCGGAGCACGTAGAGAATGACGGTCGCGACGGGCCGCTGTGGGTTCTCATTAGCCACGGCCTATGGCAACGTCGCTTTGGCTCCGATATGGAGGTTCCAGGGCGACGGATCGTGCTAAGCGGCAGGAGCGCAGAGATTGTCGGCGTACTTCCGCCCGGCTTCTTCTTTCTGAACACGAAGATAGACATTCTCGCGCCCTTGGCATTCAGCACGGAGCAGATCCGGAGTTGGCGCGCACAACGATACTTAACGGTCGTGGCGCGGCTGAAGGACGGCATCAAGGTGGCGGGCGCACAGGCCGAAATGGAGACCGTAGCTGGTCGCCTCGCCGAGGTCTATCCTGACGCGAACAAGGGTCGTACAGTATACTTGCGCGCCCTCGACGAGGAGACCTTTGGAGCGCTGTCGTCGCCGCTCCTCCTACTGCAGGGCGCCAGCATCTTCGTTCTCCTCATCGCCGCAGCAAACGTCAGCAACCTCCAGCTTGCTCGCTCGCTCTCACGCTCTCGAGAGTTTGCGACGCGACTCGTGCTTGGCTGTTCGCGTCGCCGCCTGTTTCAGCAGCTTCTCACAGAGAGCCTGCTGCTTGGTATCGTCGGCGGCATCCTGGGTATCACCGTTGCGGCTGCAACGACACCTCTGATTAGTCTTGCGATCCCGTCCTGTGCCAAAACTCGGCCCTTTTTAAATAGACCATAAATCAGCAGCTTAGTGTCTGTGTTTGCGACCGGGCCAAGGGCCGTAGGCTTTACAATCGTCTTGGAAGGGCGGGTCGTCACCATGCAGATGACCACCTAATCGAGAGCGAATATCGAGGCAATCCGCTATGCTTTCCTGGTACCCGACATCGTCCGTGCCATTGTCGACGGCCGCCAGCCTGGTGGGCTGACCTCAAGCTACCTGTGCCTTCTATTTATTCATCCGGGCGCCCCAAACTTGATTAGTCTCCGGTCTGCCGGCACCATGCCTGCTTGATTTCGTCGTTTGTTCGCGCTCTCATCTCCGCCTTCAAGGCTCGTCGCGAGCTGGCTCTCGACAATGTCGCTCTTCGGCAGCAGCTCGCCGTCCTCCGCCGTTCGGTGAAACGGCCGCGGCTCTCGAACGTCGACCGCGGGTTTTGGGTAGCTGTAGAGCCTAAGGGCCCTTGGCCCAGTCGCTAAGCTGCTGATTTATGGTCTATTTCAAAAGGGCTGAGTTTTGGCACAGGACGGGAGGGGAACGGCCCCCGAGGCCGAGACGGGACTGGACTTTGCCGGGGAGAAGAGCGCCTGCTAGTGGTTTGAGAGGGGATCGAACAACGGCACCGAGGAGCCACACTGCCGCGCGTGCACCACCTTCTCGTACTCTTCTCTGAGGACGGACGGTCCCTGTCGAGAGCAGTACTTGTCGAAAACCTCGGTCAAGTTCTGCGCCACCATCTCGTCGTTCATCATCTCTATATGTCGTCGCTCAAGCATGTGCACGAGCTCGCCGTCTTTGAAAAGAGCCACCGAAGGTGAGCTCGGAGCAACGCCGACCATGTGCTCTCTGGCGCGCTCCGTGGCCTCACGGTCCACGCCGGCGAAGACCGTCGTGAGGTGATCGGGAATTGTGCTGTGTTGCAGGGCGCGAGTCACACCCGGGCGCGCCGAGCCGGCAGCACATCCACAAACCGAGTTCACCACCACGAGCGTTGTCCCAGACCTCTTCAAGGCCTCGTCGACGTTCTCTCTTGTTTGCACGGGCTCGACCCCGCATTGGACAAGCTCCTCCCACATAGGCCGAACACCCTCGGGATCGTAAAGTGGCTGCATTTGTCTCGCCTCTCCTCGCTATCTATTTAGAGATTACGCTAGCCTGCAATCCCGTAGAAATCAACCCGGTCATTCAAGTGCTGCGAACCAAGCATAGACACGTCTATTCCGAAACGTCCCGGCAAGCCGGTCTTGAGTTCGTTTGTATTTTTGGACACGACGCGCATGAGTATTTTGACCTCACGGGGTTTGACCGACTTAGGGTCCTAGGCGAATCGCTTCCCATCTTCTGCAGCGTACGTTGCCACCTTGCCGTTCGCCACGCAAGTGGAATCGAGCGCCTCGATGACGTCGCCCAGCTTGGAGGCCGGGATCGCGCACGTCACTTCGCTGGGTGACATCCCTGTACGGACCCGGCTTAGCATGCACCCGACACTGGCCGCGATTTCACCTTGCTCCTTGGCGATGGCGACGATGTGACACTGGGGTTTTCCCTCGAAGCGAAGACCGGGGATTGCGTCATGAAGGACCATAAGTTGTGTTGCGTTGAGGCGAACGACGACCACGTCCGGATCCGAGCTCTCCACGAGCGGTCCGTAGGTAATGTAGCGGTACTTGGTCTTGACCACCGGGATTTGCGGGACGACATCCATCGTGACCCATCCGCTATCTAGGAGCGCAGCCACGTCGCTATTGCCGGCTACTTCGTCCATTGTCTTGAGGCCGTGCGTCAAGCTTCCGACACTGCAATTGCCGTGATCTTCGGCGACGGTGCTGAACGTACGGTCCGTTGCCTTCATCCAGAAAACGCAGCCCGCAGGGACCTTGCCAGTCCGCCCATCGGGCATCGGCGCCGGGGTCGGTCCCTCGAATGGCGGAACTCCTTGGAAGTCGTTGGAAAAGGTGATGGCAATAGGTGTGGCTTGCAGTTTTAGCTTGGAGTTGAGCGCCGACGCAAGATCACTCCAGTTATCTTTGCTCATTTAGATGGTTTCCTCCTAGCGCGGTATGGAGCACGCGACAGCACTATAGGCAAACCACGCTCACGTGTGCAAGAATGCCGCCATGGCACGGTGCTTGCGCTGTTTGCTGTTGGTGATGTGTACGTATCCCTTTGCAAAAAAATCGCTTACGCTCCATTTGCGCGCGGCGAAGGTCGCGAGCGCTATTTTGGCTGTAATTATCACAGGTAAACCCCCGGCTCTGCCGGGGTGACTCGCAGAGGTTTGACCGCGTCCTGTGCCAAAACTCGGCTGTGCCTTCTATTTATTCATCCGCGCGCACCGAACGCGATTAATCTCCGGTCTGTCGGCCTAGGTCAGTTTCTCGACGATCGCCTTGGCGCTCGTTTCCTTAGTGCCGCTCACCCTCGGGCTGCCTCCCCTAAACTATTCTAACAGAGGAGTTAATAGGAGGCCACTATGCCTAATCAGCGTCGTGTCCAAAACCGCGAACGGAGCCGAAAGCTGGAATCCTAGAGGTGTTTTCGAAATTCGTGGAGACCCGCCGACGCGGCATTGGCTCTGCGATAGGCGGGCCCGAGCACAGCCTTCCTCCGGACCATCCGTTCCGTCCGGCTTGCGACGCGGGTGTGCCTTCTATTTATTCATCCGCCAGCCCATGGGTCGGAAGTCAGCCCTGCGGCGCGAAATACCCTGGATTCTGCGCGGATTCCAAGGGCGTCTATGCTGATGATTTGTGGTCTATTTCTAAAGGGCCGAGTTTTGGCACAGGACGGGGTTGCGAACGAATGCGACAGCGTCCAGGACAATAGACCGGATATTCGAGAACAATCGCAAGAGCGAGCCTCCCCCTCCTACCATGTCAGTTTCAAGCAGGAAATCGTATGGTCCCCGTCCTTGAAAGCGGGAAGCTCACCGACTTCAGGGCTCTTCTTGCTGGCTGAGACGGGTCATCTGCACCAGGTGAAGTTGGCCAGTTTGAAACTGGTTGGTTGGCTCATTCATTCACCTTCTCGAACCGTGTTTTAGCTACTCCGTTTTCCTCTGGCAGTCTGAGCAGTCGTGCCCTTCTCCGTTTGGTCCATACTCTCATTGTCGGGCCGTGTGAATATAATAGTAGCGCGTGGTTTCTCAGGAGCTTCCCCTCTCGCTTGTCGCTCCCGCCGAACGTCCCCTCCCGCTTGCCGCCCCCACTTCTTCGGGAACCGTCGCTCAAGCAGCCACATAGCACTCTTTGTCGAAGGTGGGCGAGTCTCTATCACTATCGTAGCAGACTTGAATTTTCCAGCCCCCAGCTTCCCATTCACCGCTTGCCCGCTCTTGTATCTGATGGTTTGGCGAACGATCCTCGTCTCCTCGGTCGCGCTCCTGTGAATGATTCTGCAGTTCGAGAGCTCGAATTGTACCGTGGCCGCCTGGAGAGACTCCCAAAAATCAAAAAATGGACCGCTCGTGTCCTTCTCTCCACACTCGATCCAGTTGTAGAGTGTCTTCTCGGAGATGCCAGCCATCTGAGCAGCGGCCTTATTGCTCATGCCAATTCGAACGCAATCGAGAATCTTCTCCTGCCGCTCAGGCGTGAGTTTCGTTTTCCTACCTGCCATGATGATGCTCCAGTAAATCTTTCATTTTCAAAACGAACACACGCCTTCGCCTGTTTTCGATCACTGACCCAGTTTACCGTTGCACCCTTACGGACGCCACACCAGCAGGTCTCATACTTCCAGACGATCAAACGCGGCCTGAGAAAAGAATCGCAAGTGTTAGCGGCGGCTGTAAACTCCACATTGGACGACGGATGGCATGACCTCGCGGTGAGCGGCTGGTGCGGGCGAGAGGCCATGGTCTCCAAGCCCGACACAGCCTCTTCCCACTGGCCGGCAAGCTCTTCGAGGACACCGGGGACCGGCTGACGCCGAGCCACACCAAAAAGAAAAACGGGCAACGGCTCCGCTACTACGTCTCCCGGCGCCTCATCCAGCACAGTGGCCAAAAGGACCTCTCCGGCTGGCGACTGCCCGCCCCGATGCTGGAACAGACCGTCGTGCATCTCATCCGACAGCATGTGGATGCCACGACCTTCTCGGCCTCGCTGACCCATGCTCCGACGATGCAAGAGCTCGCCTCGGTGCGTCGTTTTTTTGACGGGCTGTGTTCCGGTAGCAAGAATGATAGTGCCTCGGCAGCCCCCCTGCTCCGTCTCATCCGGCGGGTCGATATCAGCCCCGGCTCTGTGTCTATCCTCCTCGACCGCAATACGTGCGCTGCTTGCCTCTCTATGGGGCCCGACCGCATTCGCGAGGATGCACTCCGCATCCTCGCACCGTTCCGCTTGCGTCGACGCGGCGTCGAGACCAAGCTCGTTCTGGGCAACCCCACGAAATCCGTCGACCGCACACTCCTGCGCAATATCGCCAACGCCCTCTCCTGGCTCGACCGGATCAAAGCAGGCAAAACCTATGAGCAGATTGCCACCGAAGACGCCATCCCAACGGCACGCGTGCGCAAGGCAATCCGATATGCGGATAGCTCCTTGTACTGCACCGTCTGGCGGAGTCATCTTCTTCGTCTCCTCCGTAAAGCTTCGCTGGATGAATTCGAGGTTTGGCCAATTCGAATTCCGCTATTCGCCCTCTCCTCAGGCGCGATCTAGGCGTAGAGCGTCTTCTCATTGTCTGCGCGATTAAGTGGAAAAACGGCACGATAAGCCCCAAAATCGCCCCAAGTTGCACGCTAAGGGCCTGTTTTGCGCTCTTTCTGATCGTTTCCAGCCAAGAACCGGAAGCTCCACTCGCCCCCACTCGAGCCTCCCCAGCGATAGCCGGAAAGGTATTCCCGTCGACGAAACGTTCGCCTATGAGTCGTAACCCTTTTAGTAACAATAACTAACGGCCGTCAGCGCCGCCGGAGGGTTTACGACACGGCCCTCTTTCAGGCAGCTACATGGGACCACCGGATTCGCTTTATATCGTATTTTTGGAGCGCACACCGCCAACCTCATAGAGGATACTGTAAAAACTGTAACAATTGCCTCTCTCATGTCCATCATCTGCGAAGGGTACAGTCCGACCTGGACCGGCATTCAATCGTCGAGTACTAGCCATTTTAGATAACGCCGAAAGTCCCCGCCGAGGTCGAGTCACTTCTTTGTTTTAGGGTTTCCAGCCGAGACCGGATAGCTCCAAACTGCGCCATCCGCCACCCAGTCTGGCCAATTGTGGCACTGCAGAGACGCGTGAGATTTTCCGCGCGGTTGGCGGGGTTTGCGGGATCAGGTGGCACCAGAGACGCGCTAGAAGGGCTGAACGGGCCTCATTTTCGGCATTCGTCTCTAATCCCGATTTTCGAGTGCCACGTTTGCGCCAAATAAGGTGGTGGGCCGCTGACAAGGCCGTCCGGCGGCGGAAAAGAGGCCACCCGAGAGACCAGAATCGAGGCCGAGGCTACCGCGGCGTAGCTGCCCTAGCACGTTCTGGTCCAGGTGCGGCCCGGGCCTCCTTGATGTCCATCTTTCCCCAGGCCTGGATCCAGGCCTTCGCCTTACCCTTTACCGCGAGCCGACGTCGCTCGTCGTCCGTCAGGCTAAGCTTCTTCCCGCGAAGCCGAGCTTTGAGGACTCTGTTCTCCTCGAGCAAGTAGACCATAGCAGCCTGTTGGTCACGCTGGAGCCAACCAGCGATGGCGACGACTAACAAGGTCAAGGGCTGGACCGGCGTGCTCATGACCGAGGATTCTAGCTCCCATTGGCTAACCAAGCGTAGATACGTCTATTCCAAAACGTCCCGGCGAGCCGGTCTTGAGTTCGTTTGTGTTTTTGGACACGACGGGATCGCCTATAATCCGGCCATGCGCTCATTGCTGAAGATTGCCCTTGGCATTGCCGCACTAGTCGTGGCGTTCGGGGCCGGGTGGCTCGTCGCGATCACCGGCACCGGTCAAGCCATCCCCCTGGAGTCACTCTCGGAACTCGAGCGGGGGTTCGCCGAGCGGATGCAGAACGTGGTGCTTACCGGCCACTACACGCTCAAAGGCCGTGAGCGTCGCGACGACAAGCCGGAACGCTACGAGATCACCAGAGTGGCAAAGGTCGGCGAGCACCGGTGGCGGTTCGACGTTCACATGACCTACGGGAGTGTCGACATGACGCTGCCGGTCGTCGTGCCCATCCGGTGGGTGGGTGATACCCCCATAGTCACCATTACGGACATGGTCATCCCAGGGCTCGACGGTACCTTCACGGCGCGGGTCATGTTTTACGCGGAACGGTACGCTGGCAGCTGGCAGCACGGCGAGTACGGTGGGCTCATGTACGGCACGATCGCGCCGCTGAGCGACTAGTCGGAGACGCCACACGTGGGAAAACCAGTTACGGGGATAAATCCCGCCGTCCTGAAATGGGCGAGAGAACGTGCGGGATACACGATCCAAGAGATCGCCGCCAGATTCGGCTACGACTCCGGTATTGTGGTGGCTTGGGAAGCCGGTGACGGTGCGCCCACGTATGCTCAACTGGAAAAGTTAGCCTACCAACTCTACAAACGGCCGCTCGCCGTCTTTTTTTTCCCCCAGCCACCAAGCGAACCCGACCTGACCTCCGAATTTCGTACGCTACCGGAATCCGAGATCGAGGAATTGGAGCCCGACGTCTTCTATGCGCTTCGCGAAGCAGCCGCGATGCAGCTGTCGCTCATCGAACTGAACGAAGGGATAAATCCAGCTGAGGAGAAGATCTTCGCAGACGTAAAGGCGCATGCTACGGCAGCGCGCCCTACGGCTAACGCCTTTCGCGCATACCTGGGAGTTGAGATTTCCGACCAAACGAATTGGAAATCTGACGAGGACGCCTTAAAGGAGTGGCGCTCGCTCGTCCAGGAACACGGGGTTTTCGTGTTCAAACGTTCCTTCACGACCGACGACATCTCTGGCTTCTCGCTCATGCACGACGAGTTCCCGCTTATCTATCTTAACAACGGTTCGTCAACGCGGCGCCAGATCTTCACGCTGTTTCATGAACTGGGACATGTTCTTCTCCAATTTAGCGGGGTCACGAGAATGGACGATCGGTACATAGAAATTCTTAGGGGCCTACCGCGCCGTGTGGAAGTGTTCTGCAATCAATTCGCTAGCGAGTTCTTGGTTCCGTCACAAGGCCTCCAGCAATGGCTTCGGCCGGAACGCGTAGACGATGAGGACATTGCGTCGCTTGCCGATCGCTATTGGGTAAGTCGGGAGGTCGTACTCCGCAAGTTTCTTGACAGAGGCCTCGTATCAGCTGATTTTTATCGCCAGAAAGCGGACGAGTGGAACGAGGAGTACAGAGCCCAGAAGAAGGCACGTAAGGCACAAAGAAAGGGCAGCGGGAACTACTACGCGACTCAGGCTACCTACCTTGGTGACCGATACTTGAATCTCGTGTTTCGCAAGTACCACCAAGGCCGGTTTAATCGAGACCAACTCGCCGACTACTTGAACGTTAAGGTGCCGAGCGTGAGTGGCCTAGAGCATTTCATGCTCGGCAAGGCGACCAAGTGACCGTCTACATATTCGATAGTAGCAGTTTTCGGGTGCTAAACCACTACTTTCCAGAGAGGTTCCCCACGTTTTGGACAAAGTTCGACGAGGCGACGTCCGGGGGAACAATTGTCTCGGTTCGCGAAGTAAGAAGGGAACTGGATCGACAGGTCGTGAGCCAGCATGTGAAAGATTGGGTCAAGGCAAACAAGTCGATTTTCCACACACCCAACGGCGCGGAAACGGATTTCGTCAAGGATATATTCGCAGTCCCTCACTTCCAATATCTCGTCAAGAAAGAGCAGACGTTGCGCGGTAGGCCGGTAGCGGATCCATTTGTCATCGCTGCAGCCAAGGTCAGAAACGGTGTGGCAGTGACAGAGGAAGCAATGAAGAAGAACGCGGCGAAGATCCCAAATGTTTGTGCCCATTTCGGAATCGAGTGTACTGACGCCGAAGGATTCATGGAGCAGCAGGGTTGGTCGTTCTGACGGACGGCCAGCTGCGCTACGCGCGACTGGCTGAGGATTTATGTTTCCAATGCTCGAGTGTCGTTGAGTGCCAGCAGGCCCTCTGCCCGCAGACGCGCTATCCCGTCCTGTGCCAAAACTCGGCCCTTTTGAAATAGACCACAAATCAGCAGCTTAGACGCCCTTGGAATCCGCGCAGAATCGAAGGTATTTCGGCCGCAGGGCTGACTTACGACCTGTGCCTTCTATTTATTCGTCCGCTGTCCGTATGGTGCAAATAGTACGTCGAGCTCGACGTCGGCCTGTAGAGGGTCGATGACCGGATCTGCCCGAAGCGAGGATTCGATGGGCCGCCAGCCGAGGTCAATGCCAGAACGATACGAAACTCACGGGGCGGCTTGGACGGCACTCGAACTTATCTACTCAGGCAACCGCACGATAGTAATAACGAAGTAGGCCACCGCATCCTGTGCCAAAACTCGGCCCTTTTGAAATAGACCACAAATCAGCGGCTTAGACGCCCTTGGAATCCGCGCAGAATCGAGGGTATTTCGCGCCGCAGGGCTGGCTTCCGACCTGTGCCTTCTATTTATTCATCCGCGCGCACCGAACTTGCTAAGCTGCTGATTTATGGTCTATTTCGAAAGGGCCGAGTTTTGGCACAGGACGGGGTTCGTTCGACTTGTCCCTTCCATAAACTCGAGCTGTATGAGATTGGCGAACTTCCTGCAACCGGAATGCTTTGGTCGTCTTCATGTAGGACGTTTTAAGAGCCGGCGTCGGCTCTACTCAGGGATAGAGGTGTAAGCTGGTGCGAAGTCCGGCAGCCGTTCCGAGCGGATCGGCTCAAGCAGCGCGTCGAGTGTACTTAATGATGGAGACCACCGACCTTTGGAATGGCTCTCACTTTGCCCATCGCCGGTGGCTCTACCCGGCGAGGCTCGGGCGCGTCCTTCTCAAGCGACAAATGAGTCCGGCACGAATGATAGTAGTCGACGTATTTGCGTAGGATTCGCTTCAGGTGCCGCTCATCAAGGACGATCACGTGGTCGAGACACTCACGTCGAATGGAGCCGATCATCCTTTCGACGAATGGATTCTGCCACGGGGAGCGCGGTGCGGTAAGGACCTGCTCTATCCCGAGACCGTCGACGCGACTATCGAAGTACGCTCCGTAGGTCTGGTCTCGGTCCCGTCCTGTGCCAAAACTCGGCCCTCTTGAAATAGACCACAAATCAGCAGCTTAGACGCCCTTGGAATCCGCCGACCCTTGGGCTGCGTGGCGAGCTACGAGCAGCGGACTGCGCACCCGGAAGTCACTCATTAGACTGGACTTTATCGAGGACAAGAGCGAACGTTCGGTGATGCCGCAGGATACAGGGGTTGGCCGGAACGTCGTTTTGGACGGTTTGGACTTCGCCAGCTTACGGCGGGTCTGGGAGCAAACCTTTGGGGCTGCTCCTCCAAGCTCGCTCTCGCGCGTTTTCCTGCGCCGCGTTCTCTTGCACGAACGCCAGTGCCGGACCCATGGCGGGCATTCGGCTGCAACCCGGCGCATTCTGGCTGCCATGGTGAACGGGACACCAGGCAACGGCGCCGCCGCTCCCGCAGGGTCCGTTTCTGCCGGCTGTGCCTTCTATTTATTCATCCGCGTGATGGAGATCACGGATATACTCAGCCAGAACGTGCCCCTGGAGGACGTGCAGTATCTGGCCGGACACTCCAACTCCTCGGGCCACACAGTTCTATGACCGGCGTAGACAGCACGTCACTCGCAACATCGTGGAGCGTGTCTCGATATGAAAGAAGGACCAAGGAAGAGAGACATCCTTTCGAGGCCTGCTAGCAAGAAAGCCGCTGCACGGCCTCGTTCGGCTCCCCGCAATGAACCCAAGCCGGTGCCGGTTCCTCTGCCCGAAGGTGTCCGCCACCAGCGGGTGGGTGAAACGACGGAACGTTCCACGCCCGCGCATCTCGAAAAACTCAAACAACTCTTCGAGGCGGCTCCGATCAGCCGCTACCTGGGCATGACACTCAGCTATTGCGAGAACGGCGTGGCGCGCGTGCGTTTGCCGTTTCGGGCCAAGTTCGAAGAAAGGCATGGCGTCATCCACGGGGGTCTCACCGGTCTGCTGGCGGACACGGCGGGTAACTTCGCGGTGGGTTCGGTCTCGCCGGGCTCCAGGGTCAAGACGGTGGAGTTCAAGATGAGCTTGCTGGCGGGAGTCCAGGAAGACCTGCTCGCCATCGGAGAGGTCGTCCGCAAGGGACGTACGCTCGCCACCTGCCGGCTCGAGGTCGTTGGGGGCAACGACCATGTGGTGGCCATCGGGCTGGCCACTTATTCCCTCCAGGCTGTTTAGCCATCTGCACCTGCTTGTTGCAGCCCAGGCGGGTGTGCCTTCTATTTATTCATCCGCGCGTCCCGAACTTGATTGATCTTCGGTCTACCAGCACCATGCCGGCATGATTTCGTCGTTGGTTCCCGCTCTCATCTCTGCCTTCAAGGTTCGTCGCGAGCTAGCTCTCGAGAATGTCACTCTTCGGGAGCAGCTCGCCGTCCTCCACCATTCCGTGAAACGGCCGCTGGTTTTGGTGCCGCGTAACCCGCTCGTGTGCTAGAGTTTGAGCCTGATTTCGAGAGACGCAGTTCTTTCGGCGATGCGGGCTGGGCTGACCACACGGTGCCTGACGTTCAGAGACACCTTCGTGTGCACGCCGACATCCTCATTAATGGCGTTCGCCGACACAGGCAGGCCAGCTGACACTAGCATTCAAACACGGCGTAGCAACACTCTTGATGGCGGAAGCACCGAATAGAGTCCATGCCGACGGCAAGAACCAGCGAGAGCCACCCACTGCGCATCACGGCGATGACCCTGGGCGACGGCCGGGGCCGGATCGGCTTCTCGCAGTGCCCCGGTAGGATCGATCGCTACGCAATATCCGGGCCCTGGAAGCGGGATCTCGACACCGACCTCGACGCGATTCAGCGCTGGGGAGCGACTGCGGTGGTCAGCCTGATCATCCACGAAGAAATCGCCTATCTAAAGGTGCACGATCTCCCGAGGGCGGTTCGAGACCGGCACATGGAGTGGTGGCATGCCCCGATTCCCGACGGAGAGGCACCGGAACAGGACTTCGAGCACGCCTGGAAGGCCACCGGCGAGTCCATCAGGAACCGGCTGCGGCTCGGCTTCGACGTGCTGCTCCACTGCCGGGGTGGTCTGGGACGCGCCGGGACCATCACAGCCCGCCTGCTGGTGGAGTTGGGCGTGCAACCGGACGATGCGATCCGCCGCGTGCGCGACGCCCGCGAATGGACCATCGAGAACGACTCCCAGCTGGCTCACGTGAGGCAGTGTTCGGCACAAGCACCATCGGTTCCATCCCGGACCGCGGACGACATCCACGACCGGGCGCTCGGGGTGTGCCTTCTATTTATTCATCCGCGCGCACCGAACTTGATTAGTCTCCGGTCTGCCGGGACCATGCCGGCATGATTTCGTCGTTTGTTCGCGCTCTCGTCTCTAGAGGACCTAGAATCGAGGCCGGGGCTACCGCGGCGCAGCGGGCTAGCACGTTCTGGTCCAGGTGCGGCCCGGGCCTGGACCCAGGTTTCCGCTCGGGAGCGTGGCATCCTGTCCCTTCCATAAACTCGAGCTTGCATGAGATTGGCGAACTAGTATTGGTATACTTGACGCCCGAATGCCGAAGATTGAGACTAGGCCGCTTAAGAAACGCCACTTAGGTTGGATGAGCGAATGCCGAAAAAAGAATGTGATCGTTGCAGCCGCCTTCTTGGCGATGACTCACTGCAAGCCACCTGCTGGCGCAGTGGCGCCAGTTTTCGATTTAAGCAGGGTGATAGCTGAGAGTAGTTTCAACATTGGCACTCTCGAGTCCTCACAAACGTTAGACTGCGATTTCCTTAGGTTCTTCTCGTTCAGCACGACAGCCTTAGGGCCGCCGACAAAATAACTGTCTAGTTTTGAGAACACTCTTCCTGTTTCAGGTCGTGATCGCGATATCGTCTGGCATCACGAGAGCCTGGCAAGCTCCCTAGAAACGGAACATTTGTAGATCTTCAGCAACCAGCGCGTGTTTGACAAACGGTCCTCATTGTAGGAGGATTACGCCTATCAAGGAGCACTTCTCCTATTATGAGACCTACGAGCTATCAGTCTGAAGGATGTGTCCCGAGGTCCGTGGAAAAAGAACGGCGCCCTCCTGTGCCTTCTATTTAATTCATCCGCGGGCACCAGCTCGCAACGAGCCTTGAAGGCAGAGATGAGAGCGCGAACAAACGACGAAATCATGTAGACGTGGTGCTGGCAGACCGGAGACTAATCAAGTTCGGTGCGCGCGGATGAATAAATAGAAGGCACAACCAGATTCCATGGAAGAGAAGCGCGATTGGAAAGAGCCCGAGACCCTTCGTAGATCTCGGGCTCTTCGCAAGCAAAAATCTGGTCCGAGTCGAGGAGTGGGGCTTACCAGCGCCGCCCGCCGCCACCGCCACCGCCACCTTCGGTCCGGGGTTTGGCTTCGTTGACGTTCAATGTACGACCACCGAGATCAGTTCCATTGACGCCACGGATGGCCGCTTGCGCGGCCGAGCTGTCCGACATCTCAACGAAAGCGAAACCACGCGGGCGACCGGTGTCGCGATCGGTGATCACGTTGACGCTACTCACCTCGCCGTAAGTCGCGAAGACGTCTCTGAGCTGTTGCTCGGTGACGTCGAAGGAACAATTGCCTACATAAATCTTACCCATGAAATGAACTCCTGAACGGAAAGGGCCTAAGCGAGGGCTGACGGAGGTGTGGTGGAAGTCACCAGCAAAAAAATCTACGAAGAGCCATCGGATAGCCGAAGGCGCCATGCTGGACTATTCCCTGGTGCGTGTCAAACCCGGCATGTGCCGTGACTATCCAAGGGCTGTGCTGGTTCAAGTCGCTCCGACGCCGTCGTGTCCAAAAACACGAATGAACTCAAGACCTGCATCAGCCGGAGCGTTTCGGATAGACGCGTCTACGCTTGCTTCGCCAAGGGAAGCTGGAATGCTCGGTCATGAGCACGCCGATCCAACCCTGGGACGTTCTTGGTCGTCGCGGTAGAGGTATTTGAATGCTAGTGTCAGTTGGCCCGGGTGTGTCGGCGAACGCCATCGCCATTAATGAAGGATGTCGGCGTGCACACAGACACGTCTCTGAACGTCAGGGACCGCGTGGTCAGCCCAACCGGCATCGCCGAGAGAACGGCGTCTCTCGAAATCAGGCTCAAACTCCAGCTCGCAAGTGCCTTGGTGCACAACTCCGATAGAGGCCGATAGCTCGCTTGGCCCCGACTCCCATCATCCGATCATCTCGCTATCAGGCATCCCGAGCGCCGTCATCGTGTTGAGAATCTTGCACCCGATCCTTGCCTCGACTCTCTGTGCCGCCAACCCTCTCGCTCGCATCGCTGAGCCCACGATAGCCTTGTAGCGATGGAACGTTGTCTCGACTTTGCTCCGGTTGCTGTAGCCCGATTCTGTGTGCCACTTTCGTTTGCCGAGCCGAGCTTGTGCTGCAATGTTGCGATTGCGCTGTCGGCTGCTCGCCGGCCCCGATGCGAGCTGGGCGCCCTTGCGCGGCGGTATCAGCACCCTCGGCGAGCGATGAGCGCTGTGATTCTCGATCGCCTCATAGACGCCGCTGGCGTCGTATGCGGTGTCAGCTCTGGCCGATGAGATGGGACTGTCGTGAACCGCCCCGGGTTTCCCGGAGACTCCAACTCTTGAGAGGATGGAGTCATGACAAGACGAAGCAGGTATTCACCGGAGATGAAAGAGCGCGCAGTGCGGATGGTTTTCGACCAGCAGGCTCAGCACGAATCTCAGTGGTCAGCGATCTCATCGATTGCGTCGAAGATTGACTGTACGCGGGAAACGCTACGCACGTGGGTACGGCGAGCAGAGCGTGATGCTGGGAAACGAGCGGGACTGACGACGGACGAGCGTCAGCGGCTGAAGGAGCTTGAGCGAGAGAACCGTGAGCTAAAGCGGGCGAACGAGATCCTTCGCAAGGCGTCGGCGTTTTTCGCCCAGGCGGAGCTCGACCGCCGACCGAGGTGAATGTGTTGTTCGTGGACGCGAACCGTGAAAATTACGGGGTCGAGCCGATCTGCCGGATGCTTCCGATCGCCCCGTCGACCTATTACGAGCAGAAAGCGAGAGAGAAGGACCCAAGCCGCCAGCCAGCGAGAGCGAAGCGCGACGTCCAACTCCGCGGCGAGATTCGTCGTGTACGGCAAGAGAACTTTGACGTGTATGGCGTGCGCAAGGTCTGGCGTCAGCTTCGCCGTGAGGGCCGCGACGTGGCTCGATGCACGGTGGCCCGTCTGATGCGTGAAATGGGTCTCCAGGGCGCGGTCCGTGGACGTCGATTCAAGACGACGAAGCCGGATTCGAGCGGCGCTCGCCCGATGGACCTCGTGGAGCGCGACTTCAACGCCACACGCCCGAACGAGCTCTGGGTCTCGGACCTGACCTACGTTGCCACGTGGCGCGGCTTCGTGTATGTCGCCTTCGTCATCGACGTCTTCGCTCGACTCATCGTCGGTTGGCGAGCGACGACATCGTTGACTGCCGGCATCGCTCTCGATGCGTTGGAGCAGGCGCTGCACGAGCGCCGACTAGACCCAGAAGATCCATTGGTGCATCACAGCGATCGCGGCGTGCAGTACGTCTCGATCCGTTACACCGAGCGGCTCGCGGAGGCGGGCATTGAGCCGTCCGTCGGCAGCCGAGGCGACTCTTACGATAACGCTTTGGCTGAATCCATCATCGGCCTCTACAAGACCGAGGTGATCCGTCGACGCGGGCCCTGGCGTGGTCTCGAGGATGTCGAGTTCGCCACCCTCGAGTGGGTGCATTGGTACAACACGCAACGACTCTTGGAGCCGATCGGAAATGTCTCCCCTGTCGAGTACGAGATGAACTACTATCGGTCGCAGGAAGGCTCGCTAGAGATGGCGAGACTCAACTAAAACAGTCTCCGGGAAACCCGGGGCGGTTCACATTGCTTCTCGGCTGCTACCGAGACTGGTTCTTAGAGGCTGAGGGGTCGGGCCTCTGGGCTGAGGGGTTGAAAAGTGCGGCGCGCCCGGTGGATGGGGGTGGAGAGTCGATTCTGTGCCCGACCCCTGCGGAGAGGAGCAAGCAATGGGTAAGAGGACGTTACCGGAGTCGAGGGAAACTGCGTTGCAGGCGTTTTCCGACTTCCTGGCGAATCAGCAGCGAGAGTGGGAGGCAGCTGGGCATAGCGAGAGCGATTGCGACAACCTGCTCTGGGATTTTGTGCGGAAGGCTGTTTTGGAACTGCCGGACGTGAAGAGACGCCAGGTGCAGAAAACGGATGGGAGGTGGGTCACCACGACCGAGCGATACGAGAGGCGGACAAGAGAGCGAGATACGGGGCAGTTTGACGCCTGGAAAGCTGAGAGTGGCGAAGACCATCAGTGATTCGAGGATGTTACCGGGGATGACCGTCCGTGACTGGTTCGCGGGCCAAGCTCCAATCGCGTTGGTACGCAGATTCGACGATCCCGTGACCAGGTTGGCGCAGATGGCCTACCTAACGGACCGATGCAATGATGGCCGAGCGGGAGAAATCTCCCAAGTCCTTTGAAAATGAAACGACCTAACAGGATGGAACCGCCGGAAAGGTTCCCAGGGTGGGCTAGCTCGTGCTGGGTTTCACGAATGCTGCCGTGCGCTTAACCAAAGGGAGGAAAGCGATGACCGAAGAGAAGCAGCGCGGGTCCAGGATCGAACACGGCACTGATACAGGAGCGCGACCGAGGAGACGAGGATCGTTCGCCAAACCATCAGATACAAGGGCGGGCAAGTGGTGAATGGGAAGCTGGGGAATGGAAAATTCACGTCCGCTACGATAGCAACAGAGACTCGCCCGCCTTCGATAAAGAGTGCTATGTGGCTGCTTGAGCGACGGTTCCCGCAGAGGCGGGGGCGACAAGCGGGAGGGGAAGCTCCTGAGAAACGCTTCGCTACTATTATATTCACACCGCCCGACAATGGGCGTATGGACCAAACGGGGCAGGGCACGACTGCTCAGACTGCCAGAGGAAAGCGAAATAGCCAAAACACGGTTCGAGAAGATGAATGAATGAGCCAACCGACCAGTTCCAAACTGGCCAACTTCACCTGGTGCGGATGACCCGTCTCAGCCAGCGAGAAGAACCCTGAAGTCTGTGAGCTTCCCGCTTTCAAGGACGGGGACCATACGACTTCCTGTTGGAAACTGACATGGTAAGAGGGAGAGGCTCACTCTTGCGATCGTTCTCGAATATCCGGTCTATTGTCCCGGACGCTGTCGCATTCGTTCGCAACCCTGTGCCGCTCGCGCAGCGCCCTCGCCGCGGTGAATCTTCTTGTGCCTTCTATTTATTCATCCGCGCGCCCCGAACGGGAACCATTCTACGTACTTGAAAGGGTCCTCATTGGTTGCCGTGTACAGAAACGCGGCGTCTTCGGTCCGATGCCACCGACGTAGAAGGTGCCGCCGCACTGTCCTGTAGATCCGTTCCGGAACACTCACGACCGCCATCTCTGTCATTTACCTCGCGGTGAGGTGTAGAATTTCGTACGGTAACGCCCAGGCTCGCTGTACGACATTTACCAAAATCCCATACAAGGAGTCGGCCACGATGCACACTGGTCATTCCACTCGCCTTTCGGTGGGTTTCCTCATAACCATCCTTGCCGCGGCGTCCACGGCGCGGTCCCAGACAGATATCACCGGGCTTGCCGGTTTGAAAGCGCGGAGCATCGGCCCCTCCGGCATGAGCGGCCGCATCAGCGCGATCGATGCCGTGAACGCCGACCCCAACATCATCTATGTGGGCGCGGCCACCGGGGGTCTATGGAAGTCCACCTCCGGCGGCGCAACTTGGACGCCGCTCACCGACAGCCTGCCGGCGTCCTCGGTGGGGGCGGTCGCCATCTACCAGGCGGCGCCCGAGCTCGTTTGGATCGGCACCGGTGAGCGCGGCCGCCGCAACTCGGCTGGGGTCGGCACCGGAGTGTACAAGTCGCTGGACGGCGGCAAGAGCTGGCAACATGTGGGTCTCGAGTCGACGGGGGCGATCAGTGAGATCGTGTTGCACCCGAGCAATCCGGACGTGGCCTACGTGGGCGCCCTGGGCAATACGTGGAAGGAGAGCGAGGACCGCGGCGTGTACAAGACCACCGACGGGGGCAAAAGCTGGGAAAAGGTGCTCTACGTGAACGAGACCACCGGTGCGGGCGATTTGGCGATGGATCCGGCCAACCCCAATCACCTCATGGCCGCCATGTGGGATCACCGGCGGTGGCCGTGGTTTTTCCGCTCGGGTGGAGCGGGAAGCGGGCTCCACGTTACCTACGACGGTGGCGAGAGCTGGAAGCGGCTGAGTCCGAGAGAAGGTCTCCCGGAAGGCGAGCTCGGTCGCATGGGGCTCGCCTTCGCACCGGGGAATCCCGAGGTGGTTTATGCGGTGGTCGAGGCCAAACACAGCGTCATGATGCGCTCCGACGACCGCGGCGAGACGTGGAAGGTCGTAAGCGACAGAGGCGGCTTGCGATCGATCGCGAGACGCCCGTTCTACTTCGCGAGGTTGGTGGTGGACCCCGTCAACGAGAACCGTGTGTACAACTTGGTGGGGACGTTGAATCTCTCGGAGGACGGCGGCAAGAACTTTCGCAGGCTCCAAAACGGGCGGGTGCACGGGGATCACCACGCGCTCTGGGTGAGCCTCGACGGCAAGATCCTGATCGACGGCAATGACGGCGGGGTCTCCCTTTCACATGACCGGGGTGCCTCGTGGCGCTTCATCGAGAACCTGCCGCTCGGTCAGTTCTACAAGATCAACGTGGACCTGGCGACGCCGTTCAACGTCATGGGCGGGCTCCAGGACAACAGCATGTGGCACGGGCCGAGCTCCGTGTGGCACAACGGCGGCATCCGGTTTTCCGACTGGAAGGAGGTGGGATCCGGTGACGGCTTCGCCACGCTCGCCGTTCCCGGAAACCCGCGCTACGTTTACTCCACGAGGGAGGCCGGCTACATCGCCCGATCCGATCTTCAAACCGGTGAGCGCCACTCGATCGGGCCCGCCCATCCCGAGGGGATCGATCTCCGCTACAACTGGAACCCGGGGATGGCCATCGATCCCCACGACGGATCGCTCTACTTCGGGAGCCAGTTCGTCCATGGCAGCACGGACATGGGAACGACGTGGACCCTCTTGAGCCCAGACCTCACCACCAACGACCCCGAGAAGCAGATGCAGGACCAATCCGGCGGGCTCTCGCGCGACGACACCGAAGCGGAAAACCACACCGCCATCCTCACCATCGCGCCGTCGCCGGTCGAGCGCGGGGTGCTCTGGGTCGGCACCGACGACGGCAACGTGCAGCTGACGCGTGACGGCGGCGGCACCTGGCTCAACGTGGTGGAGCGGATCCGCGGCCTGCGCCCGAACAGTTGGGTGTCGCACATCGAGGCCTCCAAGTTCGAGGGCGGGACGGCCTTCGTGACCTTCGACGATCACCGTCGGGGCGACAACACGCCCTACGTCTTCAAGACCATGGATTACGGCACCACCTGGACGAGCCTCGTCACCGCGGACATCGAGCCATTCAACTTCGTTCATGCGATCGAGCAGGATCCCGTCGAGGCGAATCTGCTGTTCCTGGGGACCGAATACGGCATGTACGTCTCGCTGAACGGAGGCAAGAAGTGGCATCTATGGCGTCACGGCCTGCCGCGTGCTCCCACGCGGGCCCTCGTCGTGCATCCTCGGGATCACGACTTGGTGATCGCGACCCACGGCCGCTCGGTGTACATCCTGGACGATGTGGGGCCGCTGCGCGCGCTGGCGCGCGATCCTGCGATCTCAAACCGGCCACTACACGTGTTCGAGGTTCCGGTGGCCACTCGCTATCAACGGTGGCGCCGGTACATGAGCCGTGGCAACGGGGATGGGATGTTCATCGGGGAGAATCGGCCGTACGGGGCGCTCGTGACCTACTCTATAGCCCCGACCGCCGAGTCTGCTGATGGTGCCACCACCAAGGTGAGCGTCGAAGTCCTCGACGATGCGGGTGCCACGGTGCGTACGTTCGAGGGTCCCGCCGAGCCTGGCGTCAACCGGACCGCGTGGGACTTGCGTCGGAACCCGATCCGCCTGCCTCCTGCGGAAGTGACATCGGCCCCGTCGCTCCACCCGGGGCCTCAGGTGCTGGCTGGCCGCTACACCGTTCGCATCGAGCTCGCGGGCGAGGAAGTGTGCGCGGCGGTCGAGGTCCGCGGGGATCCGAGATTCGACGTCCCGATCGCGGCCCAGCGCGAGAAGCTGGACTTCCTCATCACCGTGGGCCAGCGCGTGGAAGTCGCCACGGAAGCAGTCAATCGTCTGCGATACGCGAAGCGCGCCGTCGACCGCGTGGTCGAACAAGTCCAGGCCAACCGCGGGGCGAGCGACAACACCGCCAAGGCGCTGGCATCGGCCGGTGGCGACCTCAAGGAGGCGCTCACCGACGTGGAGGTGCTGTTCACCGGAGACACGATGAACTTTTACCTCGACGGAGGGCCCCAGCGGATTCAGGGGATGGAGAGCTGGCCCGACGACGTGCTACCGCAGCTTTTGGACCTCACCGGCGACGGCGCCCTCGACACGTACACCCCGTCACGCGACGCGCCCACCGAGGCGGAGCGGCTACACCTGCAGGCGGCCGAAGAGGACCTGAAGCAAGCGCTCGAGCGTACCAACCGGATCTTCGCGGAGGAGGTGGCGCGGTTCCGTGAGCGGGTGGCGGGACTCGACGCGGAACTCTTGCCGGTGAAGGAGCCGCTGAGCATTGATTGGAAGTAGCCGCGATAGTTGACTAGTCGACCGGCACGGCGGGCCTAAAAATATTCCAGTAACCATCGTAAAGAGAGCAAGATCGGTAGAAACGTGTTGGTGAATCACCGGGACAGGTCCTTGAGGGCGTAGGGGTACTTTCAAGTTGAGGCATTCAGGGCCGATCCGACCCAATACGCGATCTTCTTTTTTGAGAATCACAGCTGGCAGACCGGAGACTAATCAAGTTCCGTGCACGCGGATGAATAAATAGAAGGCACAAGGGATGGCGACGACCAACCATGTCCAGGGCTGGCTCTGCCTCCTCATGATTTAGGATTCTGGCTTCCATTGGCCAACTAAGCCTCAGACGTCTCTGATCTGAAACGTCCCGGCGCGCAAGTCTTGAGTTCGTTTGTGTTTTTGGACAGGACGCCTCTTAGGACCGGAGGGAACGGCCCGGCCCGCGGGTCTTGAGTTCGTTTGTATTTTTTGGACACGACGCGATGCTCGTTTGTCGGGCCCGTTTCGAACGGAATATTCCGGACTCGCGACGATCTCGGAGCGACCGTACTATAAAGGCAGGATGACCGAGGATCCGATGGAACGCATCGCCCGGTTCTTGGACCGGGGACAATTTAGTGACGCGCTGCAGTCCGCGAAAGAAGCGGTCGGTAGGGTGCCGGAAAGCGCGCGGTCTCACTACGCGCTCGGCCTCGTCCTCACTCAGTTAGACCGTATTCCCGAAGCCGATCGCTCTTTTGCTCGCGCCGCTGAGCTCGACCCGGAGTACGTCCTCCCTTGTCGCCTGGAGCGTTCAGAGTTCGAGAGTGTGGTGGAAGGGGTCTTGGCGTCGTTGCCGACCGAGTTCGCAAGCTATCTGCAGAACGTGGAGGTCGCGGTGGAGGCGGCGCCGTGTCGAGACCTTCTTCAAGAGGCAGACATCGAGCACGACCTCCTCGGCTTCTATCAAGGCGATACGATTCAGAATAGTGAGTGGGGTCTTCCCGACCGGATTGTCCTTTATCAGAGAAATTTGGAGAATATCTCGTCCGATCGCGCGAGCCTGATCAGAGAAGTTCGGGACACCGTCTTGCACGAGGTGGGCCACCACCTCGGGATGGAGGAGGATCAGCTCGAGGAAATCGAAAAGGAGTTCGATGATCTGGATGATAAGGGATCGAGCTCTTAATCACTATTGACCTCCCCATCGCTTCCAAGCGAGCGCACCAAATATGAAGACCCCGTCCTGTGCCAAAACTCGGACAGCCACGACATCCCGTCTGGTTAAAATACTCGAACGCCCAGCGCGTCAGCAGTTTGCACCTTTCCAAAGGCTGCTTGAATCCGCCATCGTGGTCGGATACGTATTCCTTCCGGGTGCGTAGTTCGTTGCCTGCAAGCTCGCCCCGCAGCCGATTTGAGCCGGCCGTGCGCACCCCCGGTGGGCCTGTCGCCCGCCACCCGCAGCCCAGGGGTCGGAAGCCAGCCCTGCGGCGCGAAATACCCTGGATTCTGCGCGGATTCCAAGGGCGTCTAAGCTGCTGATTTGCGGTCTATTTCAAAAGGGCCGAGTTTTGGCACAGGACGGGGTGGCGGATGGCGCAGTTTGGAGCTATCCGGTCTCGGCTGGAAACCATCAAGAACAGGGAAAAACAGGGAATTTAGCCATTATTGAGGCTGATCGGAGCGTTTTTGACGTGGTAACCATCTGTATCTCAAATTGAACCGCCCCGGGTTTTCCGGAGACTGTTTTAGTTGAGTCTCGCCATCTCTAGCGAGCCTTCCTGCGACCGATAGTAGTTCATCTCGTACTCGACAGGGGAGACATTTCCGATCGGCTCCAAGAGTCGTTGCGTGTTGTACCAATGCACCCACTCGAGGGTGGCGAACTCGACATCCTCGAGACCACGCCAGGGCCCGCGTCGACGGATCACCTCGGTCTTGTAGAGGCCGATGATGGATTCAGCCAAAGCGTTATCGTAAGAGTCGCCTCGGCTGCCGACGGACGGCTCAATGCCCGCCTCCGCGAGCCGCTCGGTGTAACGGATCGAGACGTACTGCACGCCGCGATCGCTGTGATGCACCAATGGATCTTCTGGGTCTAGTCGGCGCTCGTGCAGCGCCTGCTCCAACGCATCGAGAGCGATGCCGGCAGTCAACGATGTCGTCGCTCGCCAACCGACGATGAGTCGAGCGAAGACGTCGATGACGAAGGCGACATACACGAAGCCGCGCCACGTGGCAACGTAGGTCAGGTCCGAGACCCAGAGCTCGTTCGGGCGTGTGGCGTTGAAGTCGCGCTCCACGAGGTCCATCGGGCGAGCGCCGCTCGAATCCGGCTTCGTCGTCTTGAATCGACGTCCACGGACCGCGCCCTGGAGACCCATTTCACGCATCAGACGGGCCACCGTGCATCGAGCCACGTCGCGGCCCTCACGGCGAAGCTGGCGCCAGACCTTGCGCACGCCATACACGTCAAAGTTCTCTTGCCGTACACGACGAATCTCGCCGCGGAGTTGGACGTCGCGCTTCGCTCTCGCTGGCTGGCGGCTTGGGTCCTTCTCTCTCGCTTTCTGCTCGTAATAGGTCGACGGGGCGATCGGAAGCATCCGGCAGATCGGCTCGACCCCGTAATTTTCACGGTTCGCGTCCACGAACAACACATTCACCTCGGTCGGCGGTCGAGCTCCGCCTGGGCGAAAAACGCCGACGCCTTGCGAAGGATCTCGTTCGCCCGCTTTAGCTCACGGTTCTCTCGCTCAAGCTCCTTCAGCCGCTGACGCTCGTCCGTCGTCAGTCCCGCTCGTTTCCCAGCATCACGCTCTGCTCGCCGCACCCACGTGCGTAGCGTTTCCCGCGTACAGTCAATCTTCGACGCGATCGATGAGATCGCTGACCACTGAGATTCGTGCTGAGCCTGCTGGTCGAAAACCATCCGCACTGCGCGCTCTTTTACCTCCGGTGAATACCTGCTTCGTCTTGTCATGACTCCATCCTCTCAAGAGTTGGAGTCTCCGGGAAACCCGGGGCGGTTCAAATGGTTAGATGGCAATTCCCTGTTCCGAAATAACAGGGAATTTGAGATGACCGAACAGGGAATTTGAAATAGGCGAACAGGGAATCGCTCTGGAAGAACAGGGAATTAAGATCACGCGCTCGCCGATGCGGCCGCCGCGTAACCCGCTTGCGAGCTGGAGTTTGAGCCTGATTTCGAGAGACGCCGTTCTTTCGGCGATGCCGGTTGGGCTGACCACGCGGTCCCTGACGTTCAGAGACGTGTCTGTGTGCACGCCGACATCCTTCATTAATGGCGATGGCGTTCGCCGACACACCCGGGCCAACTGACACTAGCATTCAAATACCTCTACCGCGACGACCAAGAACGTCCCAGGGTTGGATCGGCGTGCTCATGACCGAGCATTCCAGCTTCCCTTGGCGAAGCAAGCGTAGACGCGTCTATCCGAAACGCTCCGGCTGATGCAGGTCTTGAGTTCATTCGTGTTTTTGGACACGACGGCGTCGGAGCGACTTGAACCAGCACAGCCCTTGGATAGTCACGGCACATGCCGGGTTTGACACGCACCAGGGAATAGTCCAGCATGGCGCCTTCGGCTATCCGATGGCTCTTCGTAGATTTTTTTGCTGGTGACTTCCACCACACCTCCGTCAGCCCTCGCTTAGGCCCTTTCCGTTCAGGAGTTCATTTCATGGGTAAGATTTATGTAGGCAATTGTTCCTTCGACGTCACCGAGCAACAGCTCAGAGACGTCTTCGCGACTTACGGCGAGGTGAGTAGCGTCAACGTGATCACCGATCGCGACACCGGTCGCCCGCGTGGTTTCGCTTTCGTTGAGATGTCGGACAGCTCGGCCGCGCAAGCGGCCATCCGTGGCGTCAATGGAACTGATCTCGGTGGTCGTACATTGAACGTCAACGAAGCCAAACCCCGGACCGAAGGTGGCGGTGGCGGTGGCGGCGGGCGGCGCTGGTAAGCCCCACTCCTCGACTCGGACCAGATTTTTGCTTGCGAAGAGCCCGAGATCTACGAAGGGTCTCGGGCTCTTTCCAATCGCGCTTCTCTTCCATGGAATCTGGTTGTGCCTTCTATTTATTCATCCGCGCGCACCGAACTTGATTAGTCTCCGGTCTGCCAGCACCACGTCTACATGATTTCGTCGTTTGTTCGCGCTCTCATCTCTGCCTTCAAGGCTCGTTGCGAGCTGGTGCCCGCGGATGAATTAAATGGGTCTACGCGGATTCGTGTGGGTTGAAGACGGCATTTCTGGGTAATGGCGGAAGGAATGCCGCCACGATCTTCAGCTTGAGATATTCCTCGTCGCGATAGCCGTAGGCGCGTCGTTGCAGCACACGGATTTTGTTGTTGACCCCTTCAACTAGGAGGCGCAGACGTTCCATCTCGGCCACCGCCTTGTCCGGCACAGCTTGCCCACATGCGTCGCAAAACGCTAGGTGTAGCGCGAGTTGTTCGCCAGCCAGTCCAGGTGTTCTACATGCAAACCGCCGCACCCAGGACAGTTGACGCGCCAACGCTCGTATTCCAGATAGATCCGCCAGCCTGCCAACGACAGGTCGCGGACCCGGCACACTTGCTTGTCATAGCGCCCCCGGCACCGTTGCCCACAGTAAGAGCACACAGCTGTTTTTTTCGCCTCTTGAGCTGGATGACGCGGGCGTATCGGTCACCGAATAGACCCTTCAATCCGGCACACCACGAAACCTGGCAGCGCAAACAGCGAGCGGATCGACTGGGAATTTTTCACTCGGTTAGCCTATCCTAAAAATGGACCACTTCTCAGCACCTGATGAAGTACTCGATACCTTTTCCACACAATGAGTTACACTGTTTTTCCGTCAGGACTTACCCACACGAATCCGCGTAGACCCAATTAAATAGAAGGCACAGGTCATCTGCATGGTGACGACCCGCCCGCCCAAGACGATTGTAAAGCCCACGGCCCTTGGCCCGGTCGCAAACACAGACACTAAGTTGCTGATTTATGGCCTATTTCAAAAGGGCCGAGTTTTGGCACAGGACGCCCAGGCAGGCTTGCGCCTTCTCGCCGTCGTAATCATGGGCTCTGAAACCGCCCGCTCGGGCCAGCCACACTTTATTCGACCAACGGGTAGTTTCGCCTGAGAAGCCATCGCTTGAGGACCGTATTTTCCACAAAATCTAATCCGAGACGCTTCGATAAAGTTCAATGAGGGCCGGGACTTGCGCGGATCTGGCATCCCGAGCCTGAGTTTCCCACAGCGATTTCCACATGGGGCGTGGAAGGGTCTTATTCTGAAGGATTTATGGCTTTCCATCAGTCGGAGGTAGTCTCTCGACTAGGTGGTCATCTGCATGGTGACGACCCGCCCGCCCAAGACGATTGTAAAGCCCACGGCCCTTGGCCCGGTCGCAAACACAGACACTAAGTTGCTGATTTATGGCCTATTTCAAAGGGGCCGAGTTTTGGCACAGGAGGTGCTTGCGCTGTTTACTGTTGGTGATGTGTACGCATCCCTTTGCAAAAAAAGCGTTTACGCTCCATTTATCGCGCAGCGAAGGTCACGAGCGCTATTTTGGCTGTAATTTAATGCACCGTAAAGCCTTAGCGTCATCTCACCAACACTTAATGGCGGAAGCACCCGCGGATTCCAAGGGCGTCTAAGCTGCTGATTTGTGGTCTATTTCAAAAGGGCCGAGTTTTGGCACACGACGGGATGCCACGCTCCCGAGCGGAAACCTGGGTCCAGGCCCGGGCCGCACCTGGACCAGAACGTGCTAGCCCGCTGCGCCGCGGTAGCCCCGGCCTCGATTCTAGGTCCTCTAGAGACGAGAGCGCGAACAAGCGACGAAATCATGCCGGCATGGTCCGGGCAGACCGGAGACTTATCAAGTTCGGTACGCGCGGATGAATAAATAGAAGGCACACCGTTGCGGCGCTCATCGCGTGCACCGTCTGGGGCGTCGCTCGTCACCCGGTGAACCTTGCCGCAAACCGGCGAGCACCTCGCGAAAACTATTCAAGCCAGCCGCGAGAGTTTCGATGATCTCTTCGGCAAGGTCGTCGGGCTCCGGCAAGTTTTCCAGATCCGTCAGGCTCTTGTCCTTGAGCCAGAAGATGTCGAGGTTTGTCTTGTCGCGCGCTCTAAGCTCCTTGTAGCTGTAGCTGCGCCAACGGCCTTCCGGTCTATCCTTCTCGTCCCAGGTCGCCTTGCGCTTGTGCCGGTTCTGCGGGTTGTAGCAGTTGACGAAGTCCACGAGATCGTCAAAGCGCATGGGCTTCTTCTTTAGCGTGTGGTGGATGTTAGTACGGTAGTCGTAGTACCAAATTTGCTTCGTCCAAGGATCGGGGCTGGCCTCCCGGTTGTCGAAGAAAATGACGTTCGCCTTGACCCCTTGAGCGTAGAACACGCCGGTCGGAAGGCGCAGGATCGTGTGCAAGTCAGTGTTGTCCAGCAGCTTCTTTCGGATCGTCTCTCCGGCGCCGCCTTCAAACAGCACGTTGTCCGGCACTACGACGGCAGCGCGGCCCGTGGTCTTGAGCATCGTGCGAATGTGCTGCACGAAATTGAGCTGTTTGTTTGACGTCGTCGCCCAGAAATCCCGTCGGTTGTAGGTCAGGTCGTCCTTTTTCTGCTCGCCCTCCTCATTTGTAAAACTCATAGAACTCTTCTTGCCGAAAGGCGGGTTCGCGAGCACATAGTCAAAGCGCTTGCCAGCATCCGCCACAAGCGAGTCATTCGGCGATATGGGCGCGCCGCCATCGATCTCACCGATGTTGTGCAAGAACATGTTCATCAGGCACAGGCGGCGCGTGTTGGCGACGATCTCGTAGCCATGAAACGCCTCGTGCTTCAGGAACGCCTTCTGTTTCTTGTCGAGCTTGAAGTTGTCATGATCGGTAATGAAGTCGTAGGCGGCCAGGAAGAAACCGCCTGTGCCACAGGCAGGGTCGGCGATGAGCATGCCCGGTTCGGGCCGTACACATTCGACCATGGCACGGATGAGCGCGCGCGGCGTGAAATACTGGCCGGCACCTGATTTGGTGTCCTCGGCGTTTCGCTCCAGCAAGTTCTCGTAGATATCGCCCTTGATGTCGGCACTCATGGTGACCCACTCGGTATCGTCGACCATGTCGATAAGGCGATACAGTTTCGCCGGGTCCTGGATCTTGTTCTGGGCCTTGGTGAAGATCTGCCCCAGCATGCCCGTCTTGATGCCGAGCTTGTGAAGCAGGGCAATGTAGTGATATTCGAGTTCTGAGCCCCTCTTCGATTTCAGGCTTTGCCAGTTGTATTCTGCGGGGACGCCGACATTCCGATTGTAAGGCGGGTTGCCGTACTCATCGGCCATCTTGAGAAAGATCAGATAGGTGAGTTGCTCCAGGTAGTCGCCATAGCTGACCCCGTCATCACGGAGCGTGGTACAGAAGCTCCAGACTTTGGAAACAATAGGGGCTGTGTTCACGCGGTAGTCTCCCTTTTATTTTTCTTATTTGGGGTCTTGTTCTTCACAGTCTTCTCTCTTTCGGCCTTGATCTTGTTCAGTAGAATCGACGCCGGTTCGTCGTGCTGGTCCTGGGCGACAAGTTGACCGGAGAAGGCTTTCTTCAGAATCGACTGGCGGAGAGCATTGGCACATACCAGCTGTAGCTCAAGTGTTGAGTCCAATTGCTCAAGGACAGAGAGCCTTTCGTCGATCAAGCGAACCAACTCCTCCTGCTCGCGGACACCACAAAGTGGCAACCTAGCCAAACGTAAGTCTTCCAGGTGATAGTTCTTGAGGAGTCCACCCTTTATCTGCTGATCGATGTTCAGGCCCATGATGTGATGCTCGAATGCATACCGCAGCCATCTGGACGAAACGTGTGCACGAGCACTCTGTATCTTGACTAGAGCGACACTGACGAAGAGACTGAACTCTCTGTCTGGTACTATGGCCAATCGCCCAATAGTGCCACTCTTGGTAATGAGGAGATCACCGAGCTCGGGGTGACAACGCTGAGTAAGTGCTTCGTGGTCGTCCCAGGAAATGAACTTACAGTCATCAAAACTCACTCTTCCGTGCCGCACATTCTTGACGGAGATGAAGGGTATACCACTGCTGGCATAGTCAGGAGTGTGATGGGTTCCGTCCGCTACCAGGTCCGCTATTTCCGATACAGTGGTCCATCTCCAGGCCGTCGGAAGGACAACAAGTGAGCCTACGTTTAGAACGGGGCTCACATCCTTGGGCTTCCGTGGCTTGGGAGGTTTCTTGCTGTTTCGTCCCTTCGCCTCCCATTCTTTGACAGCGGTCTTCCACTCCTGGAGTTGCCGCTCGTAGCGCGACGCCCGCTCCTGTTTGATGCGAGCGAGCAATTGCTCAGGCGTCTTAAGCTTGTCTTTGTTCTCTGAGCGCCATTGGGCCGTTAGCTTGCCTTCGAAGGCGTGCTTGAGGACGGCTTGGCGGTAGGTTGCCAATTGTGTGCGCGCCGTCTTCAGGCTCTCGATGCCCTTGTCCAGATCGGAGGAGAGCGTTTCGATTGTTTCTACCGTTCGGACTTGCTCGTTAGCTGGTGCTACCGGAATTTCAATTGTTTTTGCACGGGAAAGAGGGAGCGAAGGCATGTTGGTGGCATGAGCTAGCGTCCCGAAATCAACCAATTTGAGGAAGTGGAATATCCACTTATTTTCTACGCCACTAAATGGTATCGCTATCGCGATATGACTTACGACATAACTATCTTTTGCGAGAATTGCTCTTTGATTTAGTAATGTCGAAGCGCCGCTTTTTGTAAATAAAATGCTTCCTGAAGGAAATAAGCGTAACTTTGTCGCCGCTTTGTCGTTAATGAGGTCACGTGTTTTACTTAAAAAGGTACTGTTGCAATTTTCTCCCATATCATGCACTCGGACGAAGTTATGGGTACCGCCGTCAAAATATTCGTTTCCTTGAGGTGCAGGATTACCAGCAACAACTGTGGCTACCTGATCAAGGCGAGCGTAGACCCAGGTTTTGGGTAGTTCTTCTCTCACGTTATGCCGTCAATGCCTCGTTAAGTTCGTCAATCACATCATCCATCCGATCCCCGAAAAGCTTGTACATCTGCCCCATACCGCCCTTGGCATCGAACGGAGCCATGTCGAGGTCGTCGCTGTCCATATGAAAGGAGCTGATAATGTGGTCGCGAATCATGCGCAGCCATGACATCTGCTCCTCATTGAATTTCTGTCCGCTGCCACTATGTCGCGTCATGGTCCAGTTCTGGAAGTTGCGACGCACGGTTTCTGAATAGGGCGAGACCTTCGCATCAATGCCGCAGACGCGGCGGATCAGCGCCACGAGCGCTGTCAGATCGCTGGCGGGTTGCCGACCCTTGTAGTCGTCGAGCAGGGCATAGGCCTGCCAAACTCGCAATGGGGCGAGGCGGGGTTTATCGTTCTTCAGCCTGTCAAACACCTCGCGGATCATCGCGTAAGTCAGCTGTCTGCGCCGATGCGGCTGGGCGTAGAAGATGGTCAGGGCTTCGATTTCGTCGCAGTTGGCTTCCAGATATTGCTGGAAGTCCTGTGCCATCGCCTCTGCATTCTCCTTGGCGTCGCCATCCCATTCGGCCCGGAGCACGGTGTCGAGGCCCTCATGGTCGATGGTCTGTTCTTTGTCACGGCGGATGGAGTCAATCAACTCAATCAGCTCGCCGTTGAAGACGGTCGCCGCATCACTGACCAGCTTGTCCTGAGCCTTTTCGCGCGCGCCCGGTGTCAGCTCAGCGCCCTCTGCGATCGGCTCGGTCGCGCGGGCACTGGCTTCAACGCGATCAGGATCGATGGCTGCCAGCAGATTGCCTATGATCTTGGCGAGTTCTACGCCGCCGGCCTTCGCCCGTATACGCTCCTGCTCCTGGTGGTCGAGCTGCCGGTCGAGGCGGGCGAGGCGGCCAGCGAGGGAGCTCACAGTGTCTTCGTCACGGGCACCCATCATCACGCCCATGGCCAGATCCTTGAGGGGCACGGAAGGCTTTGTGATGAGCGGCTGGCTGGCGGTTTTGAGCGATTTCGTCACACCGACGGCGTCGACAATCACATAATGCGTCTTGCCACAGGCGACTGAGGGCGAGACCTTCTTGAGGTCATCATGGTCGAGTGTGCGGGTGCCGCGGCCTTTCATCTGCTCGAAATAGTTGCGGCTCCTCACGTCACGCATGAAGAGTAAGCATTCGAGCGGCTTGACGTCGGTGCCCGTGGCGATCATATCCACGGTTACAGCGATACGCGGGTAGTAGTCGTTTCGGAACTGGGCGAGGACGGATTTCGGATCTTCTTCGACCTTGTAGGTGATCTTCCTGCAGAACTCGCTGCGTTCAGCAAATTCCTCGCGCACGGTCTGGATGATGTCGTCGGCGTGGCTGTCGGTTTTGGCAAAAACAAGCGTCTTTGGGACTTCGCCGCGGCCGGGGAATATCTCCGACAGCTTGTCGCGAAAGGTGCGGACGACAGTGCGGATCTGATCAGGGTTGACGATGTCTCTGTCGAGTTGCCGGGCGGCATAGGTGACGTCCTCATCCTGGATCTCCCAGCGCTTTCGGCGTGTCAGGCGCTCGCGCTTCTCGACCTTCTGGTCCTCCTTGAGTTGGCCGCCATGCTTGGTTTTCTCCGTGTCGATGACATAAATTTCGTTGCCGACATTGACGCCGTCCGCGACGGCTTGCTCATGGGCATACTCGCTGACGACGTTCTTCTTGAAGAACCCATAAGTGCGGTTGTCCGGCGTGGCGGTGAGGCCGATGAGATAGGCGTCGAAATATTCAAGGACCTGGCGCCAGAGGTTGTAAATTGAGCGGTGGCATTCGTCGATGATGATGAAGTCAAAAAACTCAAGTGGAATCTTGCCGTTATAGACGACCGGCATCGGTTGTTTGGGCTGCACCATCTCCGCCGGGTTGATCTGCTCCACGGCTTCATCCAACTCCTGGTCCTTCAACAGCGAGTACATACGCTGGATGGTGCTGATACAGACCTGGCTGTCCTTGGCAACGAAGGAGGATTTCAGCCGCTGCACGTTGTACAGCTCCGTAAATTTACGGTTGTCGTCACTAGGCACGCAGGCCATAAATTCCTGCTCGGCCTGTTAACCGAGATTCCTGGTGTCCACCAAGAACAGGATCCGTTTGGCGTCAGCGTGCTTCAGCAGACGATAGATCGATGTGATGGCGGCGTATGTCTTGCCGGACCCGGTCGCCATCTGGATGAGGGCCCGCGGGCGGTCGTCCCGCAGCGACTCTTCGAGCCCTTCAATCGCTGTGATCTGGCACGCCCTGAGGCCTGAGGGGTTGAGGCTGGGCATGGTGCGTAGCCGTGCGCGCAGCGGTGCGGGTTGTGTGAACCACCCGGCCAGCGTTTCAGGGCGGTGGAAATTAAAGACCTCGCGCGAGCGGGGCTTCGGGTCGCGGGTATCGGTGAAGCGCGTCACGACGCCCGTGCTCTCGTAGATGAAGGGAAGCGGCTCCTTGTTGTTGAGCCATTTCAGCTTTGCGGCCGCGTAGCCAGCAGACTGATCTTCAACCGTCGTGATCTTCTGGCCCCAGTCCTCGGGTTTTGCCTCGATGACGCCGACCGGGTTCTTGTCGATGAACAGAACGTAGTCGGCGGGACCGACATCGGTCTGGTATTCGCGGATGGCGATGCCGAAGCCAGCGCTAAAGTCTATCTCGTTTTTCGACTGCACCTTCCAGCCAGCCTCGTCCATCAGCTGGTCAATGGTGTCGCGCGCCTTTTGTTCGGGGGTGCGGTTCTTGTCAGCCATTGCTTCGGTCATTCATATCGAGCCATCGGTTGAACTAGTTTTGCGCGAGTCGGTTTGTGCCGTCGATACTGAAAATACCGTGATCGGCCAGCACAGCATAGTCTTCCTCGGAGGCAAGCGCGATCTGAGTGCGCAGGTCTACGACGGACTCATACCCGTTGCGGCGTCCCTTCTCTTTCGTCGTGGCCGGCGCGTTCTCGTAGTAGCTGCGACCCAACGCCTCCGTGACCTTACGCTCGAGTGCGTACTGAAGCATCATCCGCGCTCCCGGGATGTGTCCCGAACACGGAGGGCAGCGCGCATTGTGAACGTGCGCACCAGTACGAGCAGAGCTCAACAGATTTGCGATAACACCGAAGTGACCTTGACCTGACCCCACGGTTAGTACCACGTTGTATCTCAGTAACTCGGTGCTGACAAGGGCTGGTTGAAGCCCGCGGAGCGGAGCCGGTTTAAACCAAATCGTTTCCGGTGAGCAGTTCGTCGCGTAGCTTACAGTTGAAGCTCTCTACGTAGCTGTTGCCCGTCGTGTCCAAAAACACAAACGAACTCAAGACTGGCGCGCCGGGCCGTTTCGATCGTCATCGCCTCGTGGCGAGCTCGAGATCAGGGGCGTGTCGGAGGCGATGTCGGCGATTCGGGTTCTCCGCACGCGCAGGAAAAACACTGTTCAGCAACGGGATGCCACGCTGCCGGGGGGGATGTCCCGCCGGATGTTGAATTTGGGGTAGCGGCGGCTCCTTGGCCGGCCTAAGAATAGGTCTGCCAAACCAACCGTCTCCAGAGGGGGACAAGGAGCCACCATGCCAAGGAAATCAAAGAAGCCAGTAAGAAAGCAAACGCACTCGCCTACGGGCAAGGTAGTTGGCCAAGTCGGTCAGATACTGCTACCGATGATAGCTGGGATCGCGGCCACGAAGGCGGACCTGACGGAATGGGTGTACGAGCAAGGACTGACCGCATTGCACCTACTCCTGAGAGAGGACGCGGAGAAGATCGCGGGGCCGAAGGGCAAGCACGAGAAGGAGCGAACTCATAACCACTGGGGGAGCACGGATGGGGAGCTGAGCTTCGGCGGTCGTCGAATCCAAGTGTCGCGACCTCGAGTTCGTTCGAAGTCGGGCGAGGAGGCGTCGCTTCCACACTTCGAAGCCTTCCGCGAAGAAGACCCGCTTCCGGAGCGAGTGCTGAACCAGATCTTGGTGGGGGTATCGACCCGAAATTACGAATCGAGTCTGGACAAACCCTCGGCGAAGTTGAAGTCTCGTGGCACGAGCAAGAGTGCCGCCAGCCGTCACCTCGTGAGCCAGACGACTAAGAAGCTCGAGGAATACCTATCTCGGAGGCTAGAGGAGTTCGAGCTTGCGGCACTAATGATGGATGGCCTTGAGGTGGCCGGACAGACCGTCGTCGTAACTCTCGGTATCACAATAGATGGAACGAAGGTGCCCTTGGGTATATGGCTGGGCTCGACGGAGAACTCTCGGGTGTGCACCGCGATGTTGCAGAACCTTCTCGAGCGGGGATTGCGGATCGACGAATCGATTCTCTGCGTAGTGGACGGAGGCAAAGGGATCCGCAAAGCACTCGTCGACGTTTTGGGGGATCTCGCGGTTATCCAAAGATGCCAGCTCCACAAACTCCGAAATCTACGCTCGTACCTTCCCAAGTCCCGTCACGCCTACGTGCTCCAGACAATGAAGGAAGCGTACAAATGCAAGAGTGCCGACAAGGCGCGCAAGCGACTTCAGGCATTGGTGTCGTGGCTCGAGCGAAACGGCTACGACGAAGCTGCCGGAAGCCTTCGAGAAGGGATGGAAGAGACCCTCACGGTTGTGAAGCTCGCTCTACCCGAGTTACTTCGCAAATCTCTGGCCACGACAAACGCCATCGAGAATCTCAACGGCACCATCCGCAGAGTCTCGAGAAACGTCAAGCGGTGGAAGAGTCCTTCCATGATTCGCCGATGGACCGCTCTCGGCGTCGTCACGGCGGAGAAAAAGTTTCACCGTATCAAAGGCTATCGCCATATGGGCGCTCTCGTTCACGCGCTTAGAAGCAAACAGAAATCTCTTGACAGCGATGAGGTTGCTGCCTAAGAGTATTCACAGGTGCCGCCGCTACCCGACCAAATTCAACAGCGGCCGGGACATCCCCCTGCCGGGCGGAGACCTGGATCCAGGCCCGGGCCGCACCTGGACCAGAACGTGCTATCCCGCTATGCCTCGGTAGCCCCGGCCTCGATTCTGGGCCTCTCGGTGCTTCCGCCATCAAGTGTTGCTACGCGGCTGCGGGCAGTGGTTCAGGTGCGGAAGAGACCGGGGTGCGCGCCCCAGTGAGCAGGAAAACCTCGATCCGCGACCACAAAGGAATCGTCGTCGCCAAGAAGATGTCTCGAAAGGTGAGCCGTCGAATGGTCAGACCGGCCTGCATAGCCGGAGTTCGGATCTCACGTCCGAACTTCAGAGCTCCGTGCGGTCGGACGAAGTTGTAATAGTAACGGAGCAATTCCAGGTGCCCATCGAGCCTCTCCGTCGAGCGAGCGTGGGAAAGCGTTCGTCTCGAAAGGTATGCCGAGCTTTGCCGGATGGTCAGATTTAACCGCGCGATGAACGACGTGTTCAATGTCGAAGAGTCCTCGGAGTTATTGAGCGCGTCTTCGAATCGCCACGCGGCTCCGTGCAGCGCTCTCCGTTCGACCTTGATGATACGACCGTTCCTGCGCGTCTTGAGGACCTGGCCGTAGAGACACGCTGGCCCGAAGAAGCGACGGATGATCTTCTGGTAGAATTCGAATCCATCCGTGGCGATCAAGGGAAGACGCTCGAAATTCATCCGCCTCGAAAGGTCGCGAAACAGAGCGTGAGTGTTCCGGTAGCTTCGCCTTCCCGTCACCGTCGATGGCCAGAGCCGAGACCAGACCTCGATCGTAACGAAGACCCAACTCGGCGTCTTCTTGTTGCCCGCGAACGTGCGAATCTCGTCGGCTTGAAGCTCTTCGGCAGCGAAGCCGGCGATCCTTGTGTGATTGAATCGACGACACACTTGGGCTGCCTTCTCGAGCCAGCGGGCGACGGTGTTCCAGGCAATCCCTTTGATCCGGGAAATCGCAGAAATGCTGACACCCTCGACTCTGAGAGCGATGACCCCATCGAAAGTAGCTCTTCGATGTTGGAGACGGTAGTAGGGCGTGCCTGTCGTCGAAGAGAACGTCTTTCCGCACTCGCCGCACCGGTATCGACGGCGTTTCCCGGACCTCGTTCTGTAGAATCCGTTGTGAATAATGCTTCTGGAACCGACTGTTCCATACGACGGACATGCGGGATTGAGACATCTGCTATTCTTCACTTCGGCTCGGCCCTTACGATGAGAGAACTGTGTCTTCAGAATTCTGGTTCAAACTCTAGCCGCGAACGGGTTACGCGGCAGCCACCAACACTTCATGGCGGAAGCACCGGTCAGTTTCCCGGCGCCGAGGGAAGGTAGAACGAAGACTCGGCTTACCTGGCTGCTGCGGCAGCTTGACACCGACGACCTCCTCCACGGGTTGCGCGTGCGTGTGGATTGGAATAAACGGGGGCTGTACTCAGAAGCGTTGGTTGACGCCCTTCAAGACGGGCACATGCCGCTCATGGTGAGTTCTGATCGAGTGGCGATCCCCGGAGACGTGCAGCCTCGTGTCTTTATACTCAGCTGGACTAAGGGCTTGGCGACCAAACGTGGGCGGACTGGTGTACATGTCCTCGCTGGTATTGCGGACGGTGTGGAACGCTTCTATCGTCAAGTGATGGAAGGTCTTGTGCCGTATGTACCAAAGGCTCCCAGACTTCCTTATGACGAAGCCAAGGAATCTTCCCCGGAGAAAGAGGCGCCGTCTGCACCGTCGCGAGCACTACCGCCACGGCCCGATGAATCCGCAAGCGCTGTGGAGAGTGCGGGGGAGGGGCATGATGCTCGACCAGTTGGTGTCCCACCTTCTGACGAGCTCGGGAACTAGGGTCCGTTGGAGCGAGTAGGCGAGGACTTGAGACTCATGAATAGACAAAGTGAAGGACAGATCTTCCAACCGAACAGCTTCTGATAGAAGTCCCTCAACGCCTTTCCGCGCCCTGTCCAAAAACACAAACGAACTCAAGACTGGCGCGCCGGGCCGTTTCGATCGTCATCGACCCATGGCGAGCCCCAGATCTGGGGCGTGTCGGAGGCGATGTCGGCGATTCGGGTTCCCCGTACGCGCAGGGAAAACACGGTCCAGCAACGGGATGCCACGCTCCCGGGCGGAGACCTGGATCCAGGCCCGGGCCGCACATGGACCAGAACGTGCTCGTCCTGTGCCAAAACTCGGCCCTTTTGAAATAGGCCATAAATCAGCAGCTTAGTGTCTGTGTTTGCGACCGTGCCAAGGGCCGCAGGCTCTACAATCGTCTTGGGCGGACGGGTCGTCACCATGCAGAAGACCACCTAGGCGAGGGCGAATATCCAAGCGTGTTCCTGAATCTGTCGCAGCGATAGCGCCCCCATGAGCCTTGATGAAGGTGCTCCACGGCATACTCTTGCTCCGCTCCGGGGCAGGCGCGATACCGTGCTCGGCGAGGGCCCCCTTGATGGTGTTGCGTCCGAGTTCATATCCGAGGTTCTTGAGTGCGCCCTGCAGGCGCGGATATCCCCATGTCAGGTTCTCCCGCGCCACACGTACCATGAGCTCACGGACGTCCTTCGCCGTGGGAGGTCGGCCTGGACTCCGGTTCTTGGTGCCATCGTACTTGGCTGCGATGAGGTAGCGGTACCAGCGCAACAGCGTAGCGGGTGTGGCAACGGACGCAATCTCGGCCAGCACCCAGCGGCCCAAGGCCTGGGCCTTGACGGCGAGCCTGCGCCGGTCGTCGTCAGAGAGCCTGAGACGTTTGCCCCGAACCCGGCTCGGAGCACACGGTTCTCCTCTCGCAGGTAGTCAACCACGTCCTGCTGCTGGCGGTTGACCCAGCCAGAACGAGCAGTAAGAATTGCACATGGTACGTCATGATGGATCCGAAGATAACACCCTCGGGCCAGACGATTGTAAAGCCCACGGCCCTTGACCTAGTCGCAAAACACAGACTCTAAGTGGCTGATTTATGGCCTATTTCAAAAGGGCCGAGTTTTGGCACAGGACGCGGAGTAGCCCCAAAGGTTTGCTCCCAGACCCGCCGTAAGCTGGCGAAGTCCAAACCGTCCAAAACGACGTTCCGGCCAACCCCTGTGTCCTGCGGCATCACCGAACGTTCGCTCTTCTGCTCGATAAAGTCCAGTCTAATGAGGGATTTCCGGGTGCGAAGCTCACCGCCCGTAGCTCGCCCCGCAGCCCAAGCGTCGGCGGATTCCAAGGGCGTCTAAGCTGCTGATTTGTGGTCTATTTCAAGAGGGCCGAGTTTTGGCACAGGACGCGGTCAAACTTCTCCGGCGAAACGCCAAAGCGCCGGGCGAAGATCCAATTCGCAGGCGCGGCAAACGGGTAGCCGAAGCGGTCATATAGCTCTCGGACGGTTGTGCTCCGCAAAAAGTCGATCCAGCGTTGATTGCGCGGTTTGTCAGGCCAGCTGGTTCTCTTTGGAGCGACGTGGGCGTTCCTCCTGAGCCACTTCGGGACGAACCCCGGTCCGGCCATCGAGTTTCACCTCGCCGACAATCTCCGCGCCATTTTTCTGACCCTGGAACCCCGAGTGGTCGGGACATGGGGAGTGCTGGCACCAGCCCGTCGTGTCCAAAAATACGAACGAACTCAAGACTGGCGCTCCGGGCCGTTTCGATCGTCATCGCCCCGTGGCGAGCCCCAGATCTGGGGCGGGTCGGAGGCGATGTCGGCGATTCGGGTTCCCCGTACGCGCAGGGAAAACACCATCCAGCAACGGGATACCACGCTCCCGGGCGGAGACCTGGATCCAGGCCCGGGCCGCACCTGGACCAGAACGTGCTAGCCCGCTATGCCTCGGTAGCCCCGGCCTCGATTCTGGGCCTCTCGGGTGGCCTCTTTTCCGCTGCCGCACGGCCCCGGTCAGCGCCCATTCTCCTATTTGGCGCAAACGTGGCACTCGAAAATCGGGATTAGAGACGAATGCAGAAAATGAGGCCCGTTCAGCCCTTCTAGCGCGTCTCTGGTGACACCTGATCCTGCAAAACCCCGCCAACCGCGCGGAAAATCTCACCCGTCTCTGCAGTGCCACAATTGGCCAGACTGGGTGGCGGATGGTGCAGTCTCGAGCCATCCGGTCTCGGCAAAAGGCATTTTGGCAATTTTGGGAGTCATGATCGAATTTTGGCCGTGCGCGTGGTTGGGGCAATGTAGCGAAAACTCAGAGAAGCCCTGATGCCCACAGCGTTCTATCCTGTTTTTGTACAGTGACTTAAAGGAAGCCACCACGTGCTGGTCCCCGCACATCTCATCGACGGGTGCTCGTTCCGAGCCGGAATCGAATTTGCTTCAATCAAATTTCTTGTACGGCAATCTCAACCTCCTGGACGCTTGAAAGAGGGCCGTGTCGTAAACCCTCCGGAGGCGGCTCCGACCGTTACTCATTGTCGAAAAAGGCTTTACGTTTCATCAGCGAATGTTCGTCGACGGGAACATCTTTCCGGCTATCGCAGTCGGGAGGCTCGAGTGGAGCTTCCGATTCTTGGCTGGAAACGATCAGAAAGAGCGCAAAACAGGCCCTTAGCGTGCAATTTGGGGCGATTTTTGGGCTTATCGTGCCGTTTTTGCGCTTAATCGTGCAGACAATGAGAAGACGCTCAACGCCTAGATCGCGCCTGAGGAGAAGGCGAATAGCGGAATTCGAATTGGCCAAACCTCGAATTCATCCAGCGGAGTTTTACGGAGGAAACGAAGATGACTCCGCAGACGGTCGAGTACAAGGAGCTATCCGAGTCTGGAAACCATGACAGGGAATTTGGGCCAGTTTGAGGCTGATTGGTGGAGGCCCGTGTCGGAGAGCAGCTTGCTGCTAACCGAGGCCATTCACGAAGTGGGCGCTTGCAGGCTCACAGCGTTGCGACGAGCACTCGCTGTTTCTCCCAATCGTCGGGAAGCGGATGATGCAAGAGGTAGCTCGAGGTCAGCCCAACGGGCTGGCGACCTTCGACAATGGCGCGGACGATGTCGGGTGCCAGGAAGGCATAGCGGATTGCCTTGCGCACGCGGTCCGTTGGGATGGCGTCTTCGGTTGCAATCTCCTCATAGGTTTTGCCTGCTTTGATTCGGTCGAGCCAGGAGAGGGCGTTTCTGATATTGCGCAGGAGTGTGCGATCGACGGATTTCGTGGGGTTGCCCAGAACGAGCTTGGTCTCGACGCCGCGTCGACGCAAGCGGAACGGTGCGAGGATGCGGAGTGCATCCTCGCGAATGCGCTCGGGCCCCATAGAGAGGCAAGCAGCGAACGTATTGCGGTCGAGCAGGATGGACACAGAGCCGGGGCTGATGTCGACCCGCCGGATAAGACGGAGCAGGGGGGCTACCGCGGCACTATCATCATTACTAACGGAACACAGCCCGTCTAAAAAGCGACGCACCGAGGCGAGCTCTTGCATCGTCGGAGTGTGGATCAACGAGGCCGAGAAGGTCGTGGTCTCCACATGCTGTCGGATGAGATGCACGACGGTCTGTTCCAGCATCGGGGCGGGCAGTCGCCAGCCGGAGAGGTCCTTTTGGCCACTGTGCTGGATGAGGCGCCGGGAGACGTAGTAGCGGAGCCGTTGCCCGTTTTTCTTTTTGGTGTGGCTCGGCGTCAGCCGGTCCCCGGTCTCATCGAAGAGCTTGCCTGCCAGTGGGGAACGGGCTGCACGGCCCTTCGTCGTGCGTCTCCTTGGTTTGGCAGCCCCTGCCTGCAGCTGCGTTTGGACCGCGTCCCAGAGCTCCGGAGCAATGATCGATGGATGCTGGCCCTCGTAGACACGCCTCTGGTGCCGGATGCGGCCGGCGTAGAGAGGATTGGTCAGCAGGCAGTGGAGGTGTCCGCGACGGAACGGCAGCCCGCCTGTCCGGGTTCCATCCGCGGCGAAGCGTTGCTTGGTGCGCAGTCTCAGACGGTCCGCCTCGACCTTCACCTGCCGGAGCGTTCCGTGCTTCCCGTACAGCGCATAGAGCGTCCGGACCGTTTCGGCCTCAGCCTCGTTGATGCGCAGCGTGCGCTCGTCCTTCTCATAGCCGAGCGGTACACGGCCGCCCATCCATAGTCCCTTGCGCTTGGAGGCAGCGACCTTATCGCGGATCCGCTCGGCCGTGACCTCGCGTTCGAATTGTGCGAAGGACAGCAGCATATGCAGCGTCAGTCGTCCCATGCTGGTCGCGGTGTTGAAGGACTGGGTCACCGAGACGAAAACCGCGCCGGCCGCCTCGAGCCGTTCGACGAGCTTCGCAAAGTCGGAGAGGGAACGGGTCAGCCGGTCGACCTTGTAGACCACGATCTGCTCGACGAGACCGGCATCGATGTCGGCGAGCAAGCGCTGCAGGCCCGGGCGCTCCAGGGTTCCTCCCGAGATTCCTCCGTCTTCGTAGACGGTTGGCAGCAGCACCCAGCCCTCCGCTTTCTGGCTCGCGACATACGCGGCGCAGGCTTCTCGCTGCGCATCGAGGGAGTTGAACTCCTGGTCGAGACCCTCTTCCGCACTCTTTCGCGTATAGATGGCACAGCGGATCTTCTTCATGTTAGGCCTTGCGCTTGGGCGTCAGACCGAAAAAGCGTGGTCCTGACCAGTGGGTGCCGGTGATTCGCTTTGCGATGGTAGTGAGGGACGGATAGGTTTTGCCATCGAACCGATAGCCGTTGTCGAGTACCTCGACCTGGTAGGTCCGGCCATTCCACTCGCGGACGAGATGGGTGCCGGCAGAAACGGACCCTGCGGGAGCGGCGGCGCCGTTGCCTGGTGTCTCGTTCGCCATGGCAGCCAGAGCGCGCCGGGTTGTGGCCGAATGCCAGCCATGAGTCCGGCACTGGCGTTCGTACGCAAGAACGCGGCGCATGAAAACGCGAGAGAGCGAGCTTGGGGGAGCAGCCCCGAAGGCCTGCGCCCAGACCCGCCGTAAGCTGGCGAAGTCCAAACCGTCCAAAACGACGTTCCGGCCAACCCCTGTATCCTGCGGCATCACCGAACGTTCGCTCTTGTGCTCGATAAAGTCCAGTCTAATGCGGGACTTCCGGGTGCGAAGCTCACTGCCCGCAGCTCGCCCCGCAGCCCAAGGGTCGGCGGATTCCAAGGGCGTCTAAGCTGCTGATTTGTGGTCTATTTCAAGAGGGGCGAGTTTTGGCACAGGACGGGTTCTCTCGATGCGGTCACCGATTCCTCCGCTCGAGAAAAAGAGAGCCAGTCGCCCATTTACCCAAATGCATGCGTTCGTTGACCAGTCGATAGTTTATTTCGCTCTGAGGTTAGTCGCCTCGAAAGGGGGGCTTCAACGAGACCGCTAACGCTCGCTACGCGTCACACTTTCGTACTCGCGCGGGAATCGCCGAACAAGTAGCGCTCAAGCCCCGGATTCGACCCGTCGAACTTCCAGATCCAGGCATCCAGGATGTAGTGGGTTGCCTGGGGGATGGTCAAGAGCGGCACGATCAGAGTGAGTGCTGCACCGGGTGGGTCCAGGCCACCGAGGCCTCCGAAGAAGTTTCCGTGCTCGTGCCAGACGAGCGAATCCCACAGGCCTTCTTCCACGTAAGCGAGGGCCAGCAAAGGGGCGACAAAGAGACCAGCCGCGACGGGCCGGTGTGCGAGTCGAAGCCAGCTCGTCGAATCACCCCACCGGCGGCGACCGTAGAGCCACACGAGAGCCATATAGGGAATCCCGTGCGCGACGACGTTCGTCACGGTAAAAGCGAAGTCGGAGTTCAAGTACACGATCCCGACGTACCAGACGGCTGCCGTCGATGAAACGATGCCGATCTTCCCCCAGTTGAGCACGCTGCCGCCCAGGAGGATGGCAGCCTGACGAAGGACGAACGCGGTTAGAATCGCCGCGTACGCCCATCGAGCGAACGACGCGATGGCGGTCGGGAGGTAGATGAAATCTCCGTCCACGAACCAGGCAAACTCCCGGTCCGGGTATGCGTGCCAGAAGGCCAGAGGGTAGAGCATGGTTGCATAGATGGCCGCCTTGTCGAGATAGAGGTCCCACCGCGAGCGCTCTCCCATCCGATGCCGGTAGACCATGACGAAGCCGTACTGTTGTCGCACGAAGTGGAAGATGGCAACGTAGGCGAGAATGCGCCAGAACACCAGCTCGCCGAGACTGTAGAGCACGACGCCAACCGACAGGCAGGCGAGCGGAGTCAGAACGTACAGGCTCCGTCGGCGAGAGAGCTCTGTCGGATCGAAGTAAGTGCGGTAGAGAGAAGAGTAGACGTGGGCGACATCGATGAAGACGACGAAGATCAGCCATCCCCAGCCTGGCAACTCGGCCGGTCGGGACCCGAGCGCCAGAGCGACTGCGAGAAGCGGTGGACCAATGATCAGTGAGAGGTCGAAGCCGGGGGAGACGAGCCAACGATGCACGGGCGTCAGCTCCGGAGGTCGCGGAGCACGGACTTTGCCGCCCGGAGGCCCCAGTACTGCACCGCTTCGAACTGGGAGATCCCGCTCATATCGGAATGTGCGAAGCACACCGCGCGCCAGGGCTCGGTAGCTCCGTGTCTCGACGACTAGTGAAGCAATGCCAACGGTAATCTTGAGCAATGAAGCGCATGGCCGAATTATAATCTTAGTGTGCTGTCGGGAAGGGGGCTGTAGCATCAATCCGCGTGTCAGATGAGCCGGTCACCACGGTGGCCTAGGCTGGGGCATGCCCGTGCCCTCCGTGTCAACATCCCTGAGACACTCCGCCCCTTGAAATTAGTGTCGAGGGCAGAGGAGGGTGTGCCTTCTATTTATTCATCCGCGCGCCCCGAACGGGAACCATTCTACGTACTTGAAGACGTCCTTATTGGTCGCCGTGTACAGAAACGCGGCCTCTTCGGTCCGATGCCGCCGACGTAGAAGGTGCCGCCGCACTGTCCTGTAGATCCGTTCCGGAACACTCACGACCGCCATCTCTGTCATTTACCTCGCGGTGAGGTGTAGAATTTCGTGCGGTAACGCCCAGGCTCGCTGTAAGACATTTACCAAAATCCCATACAAGGAGTTGGCAACGATGCACACTGGTCATTCCACTCGCCTTTCGGTGGTTTTCCTCATGATCATCCTGGCCGCGGCGTCCACGACGCGGTCCCAGACAGATATCACCGGGCTTGCCGGTTTGAAAGCGCGGAGCATCGGCCCCTCCGGCATGAGCGGCCGCATCAGCGCGATCGATGCCGTGAACGCCGACCCCAACATCATCTACGTGGGCGCGGCCACCGGGGGTCTATGGAAGTCCACCTCCGGCGGCGCAACTTGGACGCCGCTCACCGACAGCCTGCCGGCGTCCTCGGTGGGGGCGGTCGCCATCTACCAGGCGGCCCCCGAGCTGGTTTGGATCGGCACCGGGGAGCGCAACCGTCGCAGCTCGGCTGGGGTCGGCACCGGGGTGTACAAGTCGTTGAACGGCGGCAGGAGCTGGCAACACGTGGGGCTCGAGTCAACCGGCGCTATCGACGCGATCGTGCTTCATCCGAGCAATCCGGAGCTTGCCTATGTGGGTGCTCTCGGCAATACCTGGAAGGAGGGCCCAGAGCGGGGGGTTTACAAGACGACGGACGGGGGCAAGAGCTGGGAGAAGGTGCTCTACGTGAACGAGACCACGGGTGCGGGGGACCTGGTCATGGATCCCGCGAATCCGAATCACTTGATTGCGGCCATGTGGGATCACCGGCGGTGGCCGTGGTTTTTCCGTTCGGGTGGACTGGGGAGCGGGCTCCACGTCACGTACGACGGGGGAGAGAGCTGGAAGCAGCTGAGTGCCGAAGAAGGCCTTCCCGAGGGCGAGCTCGGCCGCATGGGGCTCGACTTCGCGCGGGGAAACCCCAAGGTGGTTTATGCCGTGGTCGAGGCGAAACGTAGCGTGTTGCTGCGCTCCGACGACTGCGGCGACACGTGGAAGGTCGTGAATGACAAGGGCGGCTATCGGTCGCCGATCGCCTGGCGGCCGTTCTACTACGCGCAGGTCCGGGTGGACCCCACCAACGAGGACCGCGTGTACAACTTGCACGGGACGATCCATCTCTCGGAGGACGGCGGCAAAAACTTTCGCCGGATCCAGACCCGGGTGCACGGGGATCACCACGCGCTCTGGGTGAGCCCCGACGGCAAGTTCCTGATCGACGGCAACGACGGCGGGGTCTACCTCTCGCGCGATCGCGGCGCCACCTGGCGCTTCATCGAGAACCTGCCGCTCGGCCAGTTCTACCACGTCAACGTGGACCTGGCGACCCCGTTCAACGTCATGGGCGGGCTCCAGGACCAGAGCAGTTGGCACGGGCCGAGCTCCGTGTGGCACAACGGCGGCATCCGGTTCTCCGACTGGAGGATCATCGGATCCGGTGATGGCATGGCCGTGCTCGCCGAGCCCAACGATCCGCGCTACGTCTACACCACGAGGGAGGCCGGCCGCATCATCCGGTCCGATCTTCAAACCGGCGAGCGCAAGTCCATCGTGCCGGCCCATCCTCAGGCGACCAAGCTCCGGTTCAGCTGGAACCCAGGGATGGCGATCGACCCCCACGACGGGGCGCTCTATTTCGGGAGCCAGTTCGTCCATCGCAGCACGGACATGGGAACGACCTGGACCCTCATCAGCTCAGACCTCACCACCAACGACCCCGAGAAGCAGATGGCGGATCAATCCGGCGGGCTCACGCGTGACGACACCGAAGCGGAGAATCACACCACCATCCTCACCATCGCGCCGTCGCCGGTCGAGCGCGGGGTGCTCTGGGTCGGCACCGACGACGGCAACGTGCAGCTGACGCGCGACGGCGGTGGCACCTGGGTCAACGTGGTGGAGCGGATCCGCGGCGTGCGCCCGAACAGCTGGGTGCCGCACATCGAGGCCTCAAAGTTCGAGGGCGGCACGGCCTTCGTGACCTTCGACGATCACCGTCGGGGCGACAACACGCCCTACGTCTTCAAGACCATGGATTACGGCACCACCTGGACCAGCCTGGTCACCGCGGACATCGAGCCATTCAACTTCGTTCACGTGATCGAGCAGGACCCCGTCGAGGCGAATCTGCTGTTCCTGGGCAGCGAGCACGGCATGTACGTCTCGCTGAACGGAGGCAAGAAGTGGCATTTGTGGCGTCACGGACTCCCGCGTGCTCCCACGCGGGCCCTCGTCGTGCATCCGAGGGATCACGACCTGGTGATCGCGACCCACGGGCGCTCGGTGTACATCCTGGACGACGTGGGGCCGCTGCGCGCGCTGGCGCGCGATGCCGCGATCGCAACCAGGCCACTACACTTGTTCGACCCTCCGGTGGCCATTCGCTATCATCCGTGGCTCAGGGAGATGAATGACGGCAACGGGACGTTCACTGGGGAGAATCGGCCCTACGGCGCGCTCCTGACCTACTCGATTTCCGCCGAGCCCGCGGTAAGAGTCACCGCCAAGGTAACCATCGAAATCCTCGACGAGGCGGGTGCCGCGATTCGCACGCTCGAGGCTCCGGCCAAGCCTGGCGTCAACCGGACCGCGTGGGACCTCCGTCACGACGGGTTCCGCCGCCCCCTTGTTCATGAGGAAGGCGCAGCGGTCCAGTCGTTCGTACGGGGGCCGCAGGTGCTGCCCGGCTGCTACACCGTCCGGATGACGTTCGAGGACCAGGAAGCGAGCGCAGCGGTCGAGGTCCTGGAGGATCCGCGCTTTCAGGTCCCAATGGCGGCGCAGCGTGAGAGGCTGGATTTCATCATGACCGTGGGCCAGCGCCAGGAAGTCGCCGCCGAAGCAGTGGATCGTCTACGAGACGCGAGGCGCGCCGTCGGCCGCGCGGTGAAGCAGGTCCAAGCCAACCGCGGGGCGACCGCCCCCACCGCCCAGGAGCTGGCATCGGCCGGCGACGACCTCGAGGGGGCGCTCATCGTGGTGGAGGAACTGTTCACGGGAGACGCGATGAACTTTTATACTGAAGGGGGAGCGCAGCGAATTCAGGGCTTCCGCGCGTGGCCGGGCGAGGTGCTGCCGCAACTCGACTACATCATTGGCGACTGTCCAATGTGCAGAACCACGTTCACCCCGTCACGCGAGGCGCCGACCGAGGCCGAGCGGCTACACCTGCGGGCGGCCGAAGAGGACCTGAAGCAAGCGCTCGAGCGTACTAACCGGATCTTCGCGGAGAAGGTGGCGCGGTTCCGGGAGCGGGTGGCCTCGGGGGACGTGGAGCTTTTCCCGGCGAAGGAGCCGCTGAGCATTGATTGGAAGTAGCCGCGATAGTTGACTAGTCGACCGGCACGGCGGGCCCATAAATATTCCCGTAACCATAGTAAAGAGAGCAAGATCTTGGGAAACGTGTTGGTGAATCATCGGGACAGGTCCTTGAGGGCGTAGGGGTACTTTCAAGTTGAGGCATTCAGGGCCGATCCGACCCAATACGCGATCTTCTTTTTTGCGGATCACAACTATCGGTCGCAGGAAGGCTCGCTGGAGATGGCGAGACTCAACTAAAACAGTCTCCGGAAAACCCGGGGCGGTTCACAGCGCGTCACAAAGGGCTGGTGGGGCGTCGCATATGTGAAGGAAAGGCAGCCTCTTGTTAGAGCAGCCATCGCGGCGTACAAAGACCGCAAACACTCTTTGACCATTTCTGCTCTGTTGCCCATGGTGGAAGGTTTAGCTGCCGCATACTTCAGAAAAAACCAGGATTTGGTTGTCCCTCGGCTTGGAAGGCAGGCGACAGTCCTGGTCAAAGATGCCGCGCTCCGGCATCGAGAAGTCCGGGCTGACCACTCCGACCTGCTGATGGCCGCCTTGTCGAAGCAGATCTACGCTCCGTACAGCTTTGACGCTGGCCGTGCTCCGTCTGCTCTGAATCGTCACGGTATTCTCCATGGCGAAATAGCACGCTTCGGAACCGAGAAGAATTCTTTGCTGACCATTCTGCTCTTGGATGCAATGTGCAGAATCGCGCTGGCCGGGCCGAAGGTGCCATGATCGGTGAGGTCTAACCTTCGGATGGAGCCGGCGCGCCAATCGTCTCGCGCAATCATGTCACCGAGGTGCGCAGCTCATTCGTGACGTATCTAGCATTAGGATGGTGAGATGAGGCGAGCAAACAGGCCGAGAATTCGACGTATCTCCGCCAACAGACAATGGACGACAGAGAGTACAGCCGTTTCGGTATCTTCAGCATCGCCTGCACCTTCAAACTAAGGATTTACAATGTTCATATTGTTCGACGCAAATGTCTGGGTTTCCCAAGTAGGCCTCCGGTCTCAAAATGGTGCAGCAGTTCGACATTTCGCACGCCGACATGATGCTACTATCGCGATACCAGAAATAGTGCAGTTGGAAGTAGAGGAAATACTAACGAAACGCATGCTCGAATTGAAAAAACAGATAGAGGACGGCCACCGCCAATTGCTCCAGTTGTTCGGCAAAATGCAGCCCATACATGTGCCGGTGGAAGAAGAAATCCGACAGTCCGTCAAAAATATTATTCCAGACTTCGATGTTCCAATACTCCAAATTCCATTAAATCTAAAAGCCGCCCGCTCCTCCATGGAAAAATTGCTAAGAGGAATTCCGCCTTCGAAAAACAAAGAGCAATTCCGTGACGGTTTGATTTGGGCCCACTGCTTGGATCTGTTGTCGGAGGACGACGTATATTTAGTATCGGAAGATAAAGACTTCTGGGAGAAAGGTGACTATACGAGGGGTTTGGCGTCAGAATTAGTTGCGGAAATGAAACGTCAAACACAAACACGTCAAGTGGTCATGAAAAGAAATTTGACGGAATTATTGGATGAGATTCGCGTTCCAGTTGAACTTGACAACACTCACATCTTTGAAGCTGTTGCGCAAGTACATGGTGAAACGATAGAGGAGTTATTGGAGTCGCAGGGATTCGCACTCTGCGATCTCATAGACGGGGATGTAAGTTACTTTGCTACTGAACACGCTCATATCGTTTACTTCACTTTTGATTATTGTCAACGATGTCGAGATTCTACGGCAGCTGGGCGCCAGGATGGTGACCTTCAAGTAAAGGGTGTTGGTTTCATTGATCTGCAAACGAAGACAACCACGGATATGCAGCTCTCAAACATTCTTTTGGACTACCCAGACTGGAAAGCGGGTGGACGAGCCCGCGGCACAGTTTTCTTGTCGGCGCATTTCAACGCACCGGTAGTCCACCGGATCCGCGTGCCCCTTCAATGTCCATGAACGAAGAGCATGTATCAAGAAAGGGGGAACCCGTCCTGTGCGGTGCTTCCGCAAGCAAGTGTTGGTGGCTGCCACGTAACCCGTTCTCGTGCTAGAGTTTGAGCCTGATTTCGAGAGACGCAGTTCTTTCGGCGATGCCGGCTCGGCTGACCACGCGGTGCCTGACCTTCAAGGATGTCTCCGTGTGCACGCCGACATACTTATTTGGTGTGCGCCGACACAGGCAGGCCAACTGAAACTAGCATTCAAACGCGGCGTAGCAGGATCTGTCCCGCTTCCCGTGGAAATAAGAATGGCGTAACCTCCGGTTAAACAAAACGAAACCGCGCCTGTAAAGGCGAGGAGGAGGATTACGCCATGAAGAAGCCTACCACCATATCGAAGGAGTCTGTAAGCGAGTATCGGGAGTTCGTCCAACTTCGGCTGCGTAAGCGGGTACTGGAGGCAATCGAGGTCGTGCTCGAGGAAGAAGTCGACCAAGCGCTGGGGTGTGGTAGCTACGAGCGTGCGGAAGACCGCCGTGGATATCGCAACGGAGCCGAAACCCGTCGCGTGACGACGTCGGTGGGAACTCGCGAGCTCCGGGTGCCACGAGCCCGCGTGCGAGACGAGGAAACGGGAGAAACGACAGAGTTCAGGAGCGAGCTGTTGCCCCGGTACGCGCGCCGGACTCGTGAGGTCGACGAGGCGATCTTGGGGACCTACTTGTCGGGCGCGAATAGCCGCCGGATCCGCAAAGCGCTGAAACCACTGCTCGGTGAGGAGCACCTATCGAAGAGCGCGGTGTCTCGCGTGGTTAGCCGGCTGAAGGAGCGCTTCGAGGAATGGCAGAACCGTGCTCTCAGCGAGGAGGTCTACGCGATCGTTTACCTGGACGGCTTCCACCTGAAAGTGCGGATGGCGAAACGTGTGATCAGCGTACCCGTACTGGTCGCGCTCGGGGTCGCGCCAGACGGGCAGAAACGTCTGTTGTCATTGCGTCTGGCGGTGAGCGAAGCCTCGACGCATTGGGGCTCCGTGCTGGAGGGACTCCAGGCTCGAGGACTCCGGGCTCCCAAGCTAGTGATCAGCGACGGCCACAAGGGGCTGACGAAAGCGCTGGAGAAGTGGCCGGGGTGCCGGTTGCAGCGATGTACCGAGCACAAGCGCGCCAACTTGCTCCAACATTGCCCGGCGCACGCACGCCGTGAGCTCCGGCGTGACTACAACCGGATCGTCTACGCCAAGAACGGGATCGATGCTCGCAAAGCCTATGACGAGCTCGTCGCCAAGTGGACGCCTCTCGCGCCGGCCGTCGTCCGAAGCCTAGAGGAGGCCGGTAATCAGCTGCTGACCTTCTATGAATTCCCTCGTGCCATGTGGAAATCGATTCGAACGACCAATGCTCTGGAGAATCTCAACCGCGAGTTCCGACGCCGGACGAAAACCCAAGCGTCGTTCTCCAGCGAGGAGTCCGCGGTCGCTTTGCTGTTTGGGCTTATCGCCTCTGGCCAGATTCAACTACGAGGTGCTTCCGCCATCAAGTGTTGGTGGCCGCCGCGTAACCCGCTCGCGTGCTAGAGTTTGAGCCAGAATTCCGAAGACACAGTTCTCTCATCGTCAGGGCCAATCCGAAGTGAAGAATAGCAGATGTCCCAATCCCGCATGTGCGTTGCGGGGCAAAGTCAGTTCCGGAAACATCGTTCGCCACGGATTCTACCGAACCAGGTCCGGGAAACGCCGTCGATACCGGTGCGGCGAGTGCGGAAAGACGTTCTCCTCGACGAAAGGCACGCCCTACTACCGTCTCCAACATCGAAGAGCTACTTTCGACGGGGTCATCGCTCTCAGAGTCGAGGGTGTCAGCATTTCCTCGATTTCCCGGATCGAAGGGATTGCCTGGAACACCGTCGCCCGCTGGCTTGAGAAGGCAGCCCAAGTGTGTCGTGGATTCAACCACACAAGGATCGCTGGCTTCGCTGCCGAAGAGCTTCAAGCCGACGAGATTCGCACGTTCGCGGGCAACAAGAAGACGCCGAGTTGGGTCTTCGTTACGATCGAGGTCTGGTCTCGGCTCTGGCCATCGACGGTGACGGGAAGGCGAAGCTACCGGAACACTCACGCTCTGTTTCACGACCTTTCGAGGCGGATGAATTTCGAGCGTCTTCCCTTGATCGTTACGGATGGATTTGAATTCTACCAGAAGGTCATCCGTCGCTTCTTCGGGCCAGCGTGTCTTTACGGCCAAGTCCTCAAAACTCGCAGGAACGATCGTATCATCAAGGTCGAACGCAGAGCGCTGCACGGAGCCGCGTGGCGATTCGAAGACGCGCTCAATAACTCCGAGGACTCCTCAACATTGAACACGTCGTTCATCGAGCGGTTGAATCTGACCATCCGGCAAAGCTCGGCATACCTTTCGAGACGAACGCTTTCCCACGCTCGCTCGACGGAGAGGCTCGATGAGCACCTGGAGTTGCTCCGTTGCTATTACAACTTCGTCCGACCGCACGGAGCTCTGAAGTTCGGACGTGAGATCCGAACTCCGGCTATGCAGGCCGGTCTGACCATTCGACGGCTCACCTTTCGAGACATCTTCTTGGCGACGAAGATTCCTTTGTGGTTGCGGATCGAGGTTTTCCTGCTCACTGGGGCGCGCAACCCGGTCTCTTCCGCACCTGTACCACTGCCCGCAGCCGCGTAGCAACACTTGATGGCGGAAGCACCGCGCCGGGACGTTTCGGATTAAAGGTGTCTAGGCTTGGTTGGCCAATGGAAGCTAGAATCCTCGGTCATGAGCACGCCGGTCCAGCCCTTGACATGGTTGATGGTCGCCATCGCTGGTTGGATCCAGCGTGACCAACGGACTGCTATCGTCGCGGGACGCGACGGTGATCGAGACGCTGCGAACCGTAGTCGCGGCCAATCCAAAGATGCCGGGAATTTACTGATGGACAATCACTTCATCCAGGGAGCGGATTGGTCAAGCAGGTCAATCGTGAGAATATTGGATCGAGCATGAAGAAACGTTCCCTCCGATACGCTGGCGACAAGGCCGTTCGCGCTCTATTGGAACGTTATGCGTGCCCGACGTCATTCCATGTCATCCGCACACGACTCCTCGGCAACATCGCGACGCCCAAGCTCGACGCATCGCCACTCCGAGCTATAGAGAGCTGTTGGGAAGGTGAGTTGCCGGGGTTCGACAATGTCGGCGCAGCCAATGAGCTATTCGAGTCCCTGATGGGGCTTTGGAACGAACTGGCAAGGCATCAATCGGCAACCAAGCCGTTCCGTTTGACACGGATGGAGGCTAAGCCGGATACGGATGACATTCGCCGCTTGTGCCGGACCCGCACCGAGGAGCTTGAAGGCTTCATCGACGGACTGTTCGGTGACGTGGAGCTCATGGATCTGCCCGAACGGGCCAACGAGGCTCTGGACAACCTCGGCAAGATCTATGCCGTGACCCGCGGTATCATCGATCTCCTGGAGAGAGAGTCGGCGTCAGAGAGGGACCTTAGGGGAATTCTCAAGGACGTTGGGAAGCTCTCACACATCGCAGAGAAAGAACTGCACGCAGTAATACTTGCCTGCAAGCGCGCCCGCCAACAGACCCTTTCCACTATCGCCGTGGGCAAACCCACCGTCCATTGAAGGGAAGTGTCACGAGCAGCTGGAAGTTGTGCCTTCTATTTATTCATCCGCGCGCCCCGAACTTGATTAGTTTTCGGTCTACCGGCACCACGCCTACATGATTTCGTCATTTGTTCGCGCTCTCATCTCTGCCTTCAAGGCTCGTCGCGAGCTGGTGCCCGCGGATGAATTAAATAGAAGGCACAGGGAGCAGCCCCGAAGGCCTGCTCCCAGACCCGCCGTAAGCTGGCGAAGTCCAAATCGTCCAAAACGACGTTCCGGCCAACCCCTGTATCCTGCGGCATCACCGAACGTTCGCTCTTGTGCTCGATAAAGTTCAGTCTAATTAGGGACTTACGGGTGCGAAGATCACTGCCCGTAGCTCGCCCCGCAGCCGATTTGAGCCAGCCGTGCGCACCCCCGGGTGGGCCTGTCGCTCGCCACCCGCAGCCCAGGGGTCGGAAGCCAGCCCTGCGGCGTGAAATACCCTCGATTCTGCGCGGATTCCAAGGGCGTCTAAGCCGCTGATTTGTGGTCTATTTCAAAAGAGCCGAGTTTTGGCACACGACGGGGTCACGCCAGACGGGCAGAAACGTCTGTTGTCATTGCGTCTGGCGGTGAGCGAAGCCTCGACGCATTGGGGCTCCATGCTGGAGGGACTCCAGACGGTATTGTCAAGTTGACGTTGAGCGAGCGAACCTATCGCGTCGAGCTGACTTCCTTTGCTCTCATCGGACGGCACAGGTTACCTCCTGCCAGACGATGAAAGCGCGGTCTCGTAGCTCCCGATGATGATGCGCTTGCAACAAATGCCGTCCGACGCGAAAGAGATTTTGCACGAGTCCATGCACGGTCAAGAATCGTTGCGCCTGCCCAGGAGCTTTAAACTTCCGCATCTGTCGTTCCCGTTGTCGCGTCGGTTCGTGCGAGACTTCGGCTAGGTTGTTTCTGTACTGGTCAGTGTCGTGGACGACGGACGGCATGACCTCGCGGTGAGCGGCGCTGTAGCTTCTCAGTTTGTCGGTGACCAGCTGCCAGGGCGGACGGCCTTGCCCCTTCAACAGCTTGCGGAAGAATCGTTTGGCGGCTTTCTGATCACGGCGAGGCTGGACGAGGATATCGATTACATCACCATCTTGGTCTACCGCGCGCCAGAGGTATTGGCGTTCACCTTGTATCTTTATGAAGACCTCGTCCAGGTGCCATGTGTCACCGAGACGACCCTGCCGACGCTTCAGTCGCCGAGCGTATTCCGGCCCGAACTTAATGCACCACAGTCGGACCGCTTCGTAAGAAACCGTGATGCCTCGCTGAGCGAGCAACTCTTCGACGTTTCGAAAGCTCACGCAGAATCGGTGGTAGAGCCAGACGGCGTGGCTGATGATTTCCGGTGGAAATCGATAGCCGTGGTAGCTTGGCGCATCGGTCTTCATTGGACCATTCTGTCAGTCACCAGCTCAATTTGACAATACCGAACAAAGTCCTCAAAGCTCGGCTTTGCGGGAGGAAGCTTCGTCTCACAGACGACGAGCGACGTCGGCTGGCGGTGAAGGGTAAGGCGCTTGACCGGAAACTCTTGGCAGAAGTCGCCGGTATCGTCACACCGGAAACCCCGTCCTGTGCCAAAACTCAGCCCTTTCGAAATAGACCATAAATCAGCAGCTTAGCGGCTGGGCCAAGGGCCCCTAAGCTTTACAGTTACCCCACCAGCGGCCGACCTTCGAGAGCCGCGCCGTTTCACCGGACGGCAGAGGACGGCGAGCTGCTGCCGAAGAGCGACATTGTCAAGAGCCAGTTCGCGACGAGCCCTGAAGGCAGAGATGAGAGCGCGAACAAACGACGAAATCAAGCAGGTATGGTGCCGGCAGACCGGAGACTAATCAAGTTCGGGGCGCCCGGATGAATAAATAGAAGGCACAAGCGGAAAGATGGGTAAGTATGAAGCGACGAGATTACGGAGACGCGAAGCCATGCTCTCCGGTTCGCCTCGTTCATCACGACTCGACGTCGTCCTCGTCTAGGTCAGCCATGATCTTTTATGGCTTGCTCGGCTATTTCCCGAACGACGTCACTCACGGATCCATCGAACGCATCGGGTAACAGCTTCACCGAGAGCCGCCATTTCCCTTTCTTGGATTCGATGCCAGCTTCCTCCAACGAATGGTGCTTCCGCCATCAAGTGTTGCTACGCGGCTGCGGGCAGTGGTACAGGTGCGGAAGAGACCGGGTTGCGCGCCCCAGTGAGCAGGAAAACCTCGATCCGCAACCACAAAGGAATCTTCGTCGCCAAGAAGATGTCTCGAAAGGTGAGCCGTCGCGTGGTCAGACCGGCCTGCATAGCCGGAGTTCGGATCTCACGTCCGAACTTCAGAGCTCCGTGCGGTCGGACGAAGTTGTAATAGCAACGGAGCAATTCCATGGGCTCATCGAGCCTCTCCGTCGAGCGAGCGTGGGAAAGCGTTCGTCTCGAAAGGTACGCCGAGCTTTGCCGGATGGTCAGATTCAACCGCTCGATGAACGACGTGTTCAATGTTGAGGAGTCCTCGGAGTTATTGAGCGCGTCTTCGAATCGCCACGCGGCTCCGTGCAGCGCTCTCCGTTCGACCTTGATGATACGACCGTTCCTGCGAGTTTTGAGGACTTGGCCGTAAAGACACGCTGGCCCGAAGAAGCGACGGATGACCTTCTGGTAGAATTCAAATCCATCCGTAACGATCAAGGGAAGACGCTCGAAATTCATCCGCCTCGAAAGGTCGTGAAACAGAGCGTGAGTGTTCCGGTAGCTTCGCCTTCCCGTCACCGTCGATGGCCAGAGCCGAGACCAGACCTCGATCGTAACGAAGACCCAACTCGGCGTCTTCTTGTTGCCCGCGAACGTGCGAATCTCGTCGGCTTGAAGCTCTTCGGCAGCGAAGCCAGCGATCCTTGTGTGGTTGAATCGACGACACACTTGGGCTGCCTTCTCAAGCCAGCGGGCGACGGTGTTCCAGGCAATCCCTTCGATCCGGGAAATCGAGGAAATGCTGACACCCTCGACTCTGAGAGCGATGACCCCGTCGAAAGTAGCTCTTCGATGTTGGAGACGGTAGTAGGGCGTGCCTTTCGTCGAGGAGAACGTCTTTCCGCACTCGCCGCACCGGTATCGACGGCGTTTCCCGGACCTGGTTCGGTAGAATCCGTGGCGAACGATGTTTCCGGAACTGACTTTGCCCCGCAACGCACATGCGGGATTGCGACATCTGCTATTCTTCACTTCGGATTGGCCCTGACGAGGAGAGAACTGTGTCTTCGGAATTCTGGCTCAAACTCTAGCACGCGAGCGGGTTACGCGGCGGCCACCAACACTTGATGGCGGAAGCACCTCCTGTGCCAAAACTCGGCCCTTTTGAAATAGACCATTAATCAGCAGCTTAGTGTCTGTACTACCTGCGAGAGGAGACTCGGTTGCGTCGTGTCCGAAAATGCGGACGGAGCCAGAAAGCTCGAATCCTAGAGGCGTTCTCGAAATTCGCAGAGACCAGCCGACGGGGCACTGGCTCTGCGATAGGCGCTCCCGAGCAGACCTCTCATTCTAGCTCCTATTGCCAACCGAGCCTAGACACGTCTCATCCGAAACGTCCCGGCGCACCGATCTTGAGTTCGTTTGTGTTTTTGGACACGATGGGCACGATCAGGCCCTAGTGCGTAGCCGAACAACTGCGTAACACTTTCGATGCGCCCGAGGGGCGCACTAAACACCGACATCGAGGCGAATCATGTTCCAGCAGTATCCACAGAGCGACGTGAACGAACCGATCCCGCTGCACGAGGGCAGGTTTCGCATTCGGCGGGGCGATCGTTGCGTCGAAGGAAGCGGCTCGGCCCGTTTGCGATGGCTGCCATCACCGGGCATCGAGTTCGACATCGAGATCACAGAACCGTTTCCCGGCGTCGATTTCAATTCCTTGACCGTGGACCTGCCAGGCTTCAGGACGGAGAACGTCCTCGCTCACTCGATGAGTCTGGGCTTGACCAGCAGAATCCGTGCCTTCGCGAGTGCGATGGAATTGGATCGTCAACAGAATCTCCTCTCCGTGGGATTCCAGGTCGTCAATTTCACCGACTTCATCACGCCCGGGTTGTCCGCCGCTCACGGAGACCCGACGGCGATCGCCGGTGTCAACGGTACCGAACGACTGTTGGGGGGAGTTACCCCTACAGGCTCGTCGACCAAGCTGGTTCAGTCGGTCACGTGCGCAACAGTCGACCTCATGCACGATGGTTGGCGCGTCGGTCTCGTCGCCTTGCCGGAATCCCGCGACCGTTACGAGCGTCTGAAGGCTACCGGCGGATACTCCTTCACGCATGTCGGACAGTTGACGAGAATCGACGGCTCGGCTTTCGCCGTACAGCAGGCAGAGAAGATCCTCGAATCGCTGAGGGTCTTCCTGTCCTTCGCGCGCGGCGCTGCGTGCAGTCTCCCGATTCGGTGGGGGCGCGGTATCGATGGTGAGATCGTGTGGCGGCACTTCGGGTCACCGGTCGTCGACAGGTGGCGACAACCGCACTCGTGGTTTGACGAGAGGCATGGCGAACTCCTTAGTGAGCTGTTCGACCCGTTCTGTCGGGTTCACAATGACGAGAGACTCCGCGAGTCGTTGGTCCTGGCGCTGCATTGGTACCGCCACTGCAACACGAATTCGAGCGGCAAAGAGGGATCGCTCGTTCTTGGCATGGCTGCGCTCGATCTCCTGAGCGCACTCATCGTCGTCGGTCGATTTCGATCGATGTCAGCGCAAGAACACGACCGACTCAGTGCGGCGAAGAAACTTCGCCCCCTGCTGGAGGCGCTGGATGTCCCAGCGGACATTCCATCGCGGTACGCGGCGCTGACCGCGTTCGCCGAAAAGAACGACAAGTCGGACTCGTGTGAAGCGCTGGCGAAGCTTCGGAACGGATTCGTCCACGCGAACGAGAAACGCAGGAACGTCGCGTTCGGGTCGGCCGGCAGGGCGGCTGTCTCCGACGCATGGCAGTTGTCGCTCTGGTACCAGGAACTGGCGTTGCTCCGCCTGTTGCGACATCGCGGAAGCTACAGAAATCGGACAACCGCGAAACGCGTAGGGCAGGTCGAGCCCGTACCATGGAGCGGCCGTTCTCTTCCGTCCCCGGTCGAGCGGCGTGCGCCTTGAGAGAAGACGACGTCGTGTCCAAAAACACAAACGAACTCAGGACCGGCGTGCCGTGGGCGTTTCGGATGAGAGGTATCTATGCTTGGTTGGCAATGGGAGCTAGAATGAGAGGTCTGCTCGGGAGCGGGTGCTTCCGCCATCAAGTGTTGGTGACTGCCGCGTAACCCGCTCGTGTGCTAGAGTTTGAGCCTGATTTCGAGAGACGCAGTTCTTTCGGCGATACGGGCTGGGCTGACCACACGGTGCCTGACGTTCAGAGACACCTTCATGTGCACGCCGGCATCCCTATTAATGGCGTTCGCCGACACAGGCAGGCCAGCTGACACTAGCATTCAAACACGACGTAGCAACACTTGATGGCGGAAGCACCCAACTGGGGAAAACTGGGTGACCCTTGATACCTCGCCACAAGGGGGCTGGTCATGGACCACACCGCTGGGCGGCACCGCAGATCTTGGTCAAGATGCGGTCGCCGAGCGTTTCTTTGGTCAGGCCGGTTCGCAGCGGACCGTCGAAACCCGAGAGGAGGAGAAACGTGAAGTATCGTCATTCATTCCTGCAGGTACTCGCGGTTGTCTTCCTCGCTGGCACACAATACGCCTGCCGGGCGGATGCACTGAGCCAGGGGGATGCAGAGGACCAGATGGACGCGGAGCGCGCGCAGGGCGCAGCGACCGGCGAGGTTCACTGGAGCTACGAAGGCGACACCGGACCGTACCAATGGGGTGGGCTGGATTCGTCCTTCGCGGTCTGTGACAGCGGGGTCCAGCAATCTCCGATCGATCTGACGGATGCGATCCCGGCAGGCGGAGGGGGACTCGAAATCCAGTGGCAACCCGCGGCGGGCGAGGTCGTGGATAACGGACATACCATCCAGGTCAACATAGACGCCGGGAGTTCCATCACTCTGCAGGGCCGGCAATTCTCGCTCTTGCAGTTCCACTTCCATCTGCCGAGCGAACACACAGTCGATGGGGAAGAGTACCCGTTGGAGGTCCACTTTGTGCATCAGGCCGAGGAGGGTGATCTTGCGGTGATCGGGGTCTTCATGGACGTCGGCGGCGTGCACTCGGCCGTCCAGAGCATCTGGGATGCCATACCAGGCGTCGATCAGGCGCCCACACCGCTGGTCGACCTCGATCCGAACGCCTTCCTGCCCGGAGGCCGGAGCTACTTCCGGTACGCCGGCTCCCTGACGACGCCACCCTGCTCTGAGGTGGTCAACTGGGTGGTGCTTACCGAGGCAATTGCAGTTTCGCAGGCACAGGTCGATGCCTTCGCGGCCCTATATCCGATCAACGCGCGTCCGGTCCAGCCGCTCTATCGGCGGTTCATTCTGACGAGGTAGCGAAGGGGAGTAAGACGATGTATACGATGTTCATGGCCGCTCCGTAGTTGCGCGTTATCTGCAGCGCTGGGCCGAGCCAGCCGCGACCACAGCACTATCCCGTCGTGTCCAAAAATACAAACGGACTCAAGACCGGCGCGCCGGGGCGTTTCGGATGAGAGGTGTCTAGGCTTGGTTGGCAATGGGAGCTAGACTGAGAGGTCTGTTCGGGAGCACCGATCACAGAGTCAGTGCCCCGTCGGCTGGTCTCCGCGAATTTCGAGAACGCCTCGAGGATTCGGGCTGTCGGGCTCTGTTCGTATTTTCGGACACGACGCGATTGTAGAGCCTACGGCCCTTGGCACGGTCGCAAACACAGACTCTAAGCTGTTGATTTATCGTTTATTTCAAAAGGGCCGAGTTTTGGCACAGGACGCGATCTCCTCTCTTGCGGATCACAGCTCATTTTGCGGCAACCCGATCGGAGAGGAGCCCTTTATCAACGCCTAGCAACCAATGCCGACGCTTTTCCTGCGGGAGAGCCTGAAAGTGCCTGAGTGCGATCCCGTCGCGAATATCGCCACAACATCTCACCTCTCCATCGGGAAGGATAGCGATATCGCCAGAATCATAGGCTGCGTGACAATACGAGCACAGACATATGCCATTCGCGGGATTTGCCCTCTGGCTTTTATCGGATGCATAGCTTCGGATATGAGCAGCATTGAGCACCGACGGAAGTTGAGTCCCACAAACGACGCAGGTGTACTCGTGGCGCGAGAGAACGATTGCGCGGAACGCGCGCATACGGCTACGACGCTTCACAAGGGACCATGCATCATCCACTTGCCAATCGGCCTCATTCATCTGGACCGCCGAGGCCTTTGCTCGAAAAGCGGAATCCAAAGCTGCGTCGAGGAGACGGACAAACAGGTCACGTTCTAGTCGACGCATCGAAATCGACCAGCCGATGCTGTTCAGGTCTTCGGGGAGTCCCGTTGACAACCGATTATGTCTGCCAGCCTTGGTGCGCGTCGAAAGGTCAAATGGTTTCGGAAACCATACAACGTCCGCAAGATGCGCCGTGAACAGTCGCCTGACCTTCGGGCTTCGCCGTTCACGTTCACCGGCTGATCGCTGAATCACCCTCGACACGCGTCCAGCGCCGGCCAAACCATATTGGGTGCCGCTTTTCTTGAGATAGATAAACTCGTCGCCTCCCTGTACTCTTACCGAATGAGTGTTGTCATAGACATACTGTGCGCCAGGACTGTCTGGGTAACCGCCTTGGTCTGAAACCTTGAATATCCAGTAGCTCATCGTCTCACCCGAAACACCGTTCGCCTCTTTCTGACCGCTTCTTCGATGCGGTCCACGCTGGATTCTGCATCCCGCTTCACGTCATGTTCCCAGATGCGGATGACTAGCCATCCCTCCCCTCGGAGCTTATTGGAGGTTCGCCGATCCCTGCAGCGGTTGCCCTCGATCTTTTTCCTCCAATAGGGGCCGAGTTTGTGCCTCCAGCGGGGGAACTGCCAGCCGTGCCAGAAGTCACCGTCGACGAATACCGCAACCTTCGCACGCACAAACACGAGATCAGGCCGTCCTGGAAGTCCGTTCTTGTGCGTGCGGAACCGTAGCCCGCGCGCATGCACAAGCCGGCGAATCGTCAGTTCCGGCTTCGTGTCCCTGCTTCGGATGCGGGACATCGTAAAGCTGCGTTGTTCCGGCGTAAGGTTGTCCACCATGCGTCTTCCAGAAAAACACCTCTAGCCGCCGCCAGCATTGTCCTGCCGAAGGCTCCAAACAGCGGTCAACGCCTTGTCAACTCGGATCACAGCCGCGTCCTGTGCGGTGCTTCCGCTATCAAGTGTTGCTACGCCGCGTTTGAATACCAGTGTTAGTTGTCCTGCCTGTGTCTGCGAACGCCATTAATAAGGATGTCGGCGTGCACACGAAGATGTCCTTGAATGTAAGGCACCGCATCGTCAGCCCAGCCGGCATCGCCGAAAGAACTGAGTCTCTCGAAATCAGGCTCAAACTCTAGTACACGAACGGGTTAAGCATCCGTCGCCAACACTTGATTGCGGAAGCACCGCACAGGACGGGGTTCCCTCCCTGCATGATTGTGGTGCTTGCTCTGGCACGCATCAGAAATGAGATTTTGATTTTCCTAAAGATTAAAGATCGAGCGATCTACAACGTAGTCTTCGCCGCCGGCGAGTGCTGCGCCATGCGCTCCTGCATCTGTCGGGTGAGATGCGGCACCAGACCGATCATGCGCTGAAGCAGCATGAGTTGACCGCGGTGGTGCATCTCGTGCTCCTTTGGCGACAGGAGCATCTCGAAACGCGTCTTGGTCGCAGGCTCCGCGCCGGGGGGCATCGCGACGGGTTCCGCAAGAAACTCATCCGACAGGCCCTTGAGGAACGACGCGAAAGCCTCTCCCTGTGATTTAAGGTAGGCGATCGTTTCTGCTTTGGTCCGCGGCTTGGCCTCTTCTGCGCTGAACTTCTGCCTTGGTGCACAACTCCGATAGAGGCCGATAGCTCGCTTGGCCCCGACTCCCATCATCCGATCATCTCGCTATCAGGCATCCCGAGCGCCGTCATCGTGTTGAGAATCTTGCACCCGATCCTTGCCTCGACTCTCTGTGCCGCCAACCCTCTCGCTCGCATCGCTGAGCCCACGATAGCCTTGTAGCGATGGAACGTTGTCTCGACTTTGCTCCGTTTGCTGTAGCCCGATTCTGTGTGCCACTTTCGTTTGCCGAGCCGAGCTTGTGCTGCAATGTTGCGATTGCGCTGTCGGCTGCTCGCCGGCCCCGATGCGAGCTGGGCGCCCTTGCGCGGCAGTATCAGCACCCTCGGCGAGCAATGAGCGCTGTGATTCTCGATTGCCTCATAGACGCCGCCGGCGTCGTATGCGGTGTCAGCTCTGGCCGATGAGATGGGACTGTCGATCTGTGCGACAAGCGATGCAACCCGCGATGAATCGCGGGCTCTTTTGCTCGTCAGCTCGCCGGCGACGACTTCGCCAGTCTGCTCGTCGACACACAGATGGAGCTTGCGATAGTCCCTGCTCTTTGGTGCTCTGCGCAGCTGGCCGGCGTGGACAGCGAGACCGCTGCTGTCGATCAAGATGTGCAACGGCGTCTTCTGCTTGTCTTGGTAGAAGGGGACCTTACCCAGCTTCGCCTTGCGCCTCGAGATCGTGGTGTGATCGGGCACATCATTGTCTAGCTTCATCAGAGCGAACAACGATCGCAGCAATCCCTCGCTCTGCCTAGATGACAGATGAAACACCATGCCCAGGGTGACAGCCGTCTCGATGGCGTGGTTCGAGTACTTGCGTTGACGGCCCGGTTTCCTCCTCCTCGGCCGGTGCGCGTCCCAGTTCACAAGCTTGCCGGCGGTGAGCGAGATCCAGACGGTCAGGCTCCCACGGTTGCGTAGACCCGCCTCATATTCACGCCAATTCCTCACGCGATAGGCCTTCTTCACATACTTCCGCTGAGTGCGTTTGAAAATGCTCATGGGGAACCTCGAATCCGTAAGTACAGGACAATTGTGGACCGAGATCGCGAGTTGTGCACCAAGGCAGGGCCGGGCTGCAGCGGTCTCACCGGTATAGGCGAGCCAGACATCGAAGTCGCACCGCACTGGATCGACGCCGCGATGGTTGGTCTCGAGTTCGATGGCAATGCCGGGATGGGACGCGTCGTGTCCAAAAACACAAACGAACTCAAGACCGGCGGCGCCAGCGGGATAACGTCTATTTGCCGTCGCGTCCCTTACGGTACTTGTCTCGCAGCTTCTGGGTAAACCGCTTGAGTCTGGCCTTGGCGTGCTCGATGTCTGGCTGTGCGTCCCGCCAGGCGTCCTTGGAGCGAGGTTTGACCTCCTCGTTAAACACACGTGTGGCGTTGGTTAATGTCTCTTTGGCTTTAGCTCGTACCTCCGGACGACGTGCTAGTTCTCGTGCAGCGCGGATGGCGAGACGTCGCAGGAGGGTCATGGCTCACTCTAGTATAGACGGAGCCTTCCTTCCCAAATGATGATCGCAACGACTAAGAGCACGTGGGTCACGGAGAGAAAGCGCTTGAATTCACGAGAATTGCCACTATGCCCGTCTGGTCAAAATACTTGAGCGCCCAGCGGGTCAGCAGTTTGCAGCTTTCCAACGGCTGCTTGAATCCGGCATCGCGGTCGGATACGTATTCCAGTTCAGCGGAAGGAGTCGCGATGGACTGGAAGACCATGCTGAGCTCGTCTGGTCAAAATATTCGAACGCCCAGCGGGTCAGCAGTTTGCAGCTTTCCAACGGCTGCTTGAATCCGGCATCGCGGTCGGATACGTATTCCAGTTCAGCGGAAGGAGTCGCGATGAACTGGAAGACCATGCTGAGCTCGTCGTGTCCAAAAACACAAGCGAACTCAAGATCTGCGTGCCGAGACGTTTCGGATGATGATTGCCTGCAAGCACGCCCGCCAACAGACCCTTTCCACTATCGCCGTGGACAAGCCCACCGTCCATTGAAGGGAAGTGTCACGAGCAGCCGGAAGTAGTTCTCACCGGGGCGATGTCCCGGAAGTGGCGTCGCTCAGATGCCGATTGATGCGGCTCGTGGCCGCGAGCTCCGTGCGGATTCCGTGACCACATTGTTATGTTGGCAAGCATGGCCGTCGTGGGCGTCAGCGTGATGTGGAATCGGACCGCCTGATTCACCTGATCATGGTAGGCTCCATCCGTTAAGAATCAGTGACGGCACCCGGCGAAAACTTGATGCCCTCGGAGACATTTCCCGGACACGAATTCAGAGCGCTACATGAAGGCCTTTCCATTTGATCGCCACATTGTCGAGAGCTACGCTCGATTTTCTCAGTCTTTCAGCACAATTAGGGCGCCCGACCTACGTGAGGCGATTGAACGCGAGTATAAGGAAGGCCGTTTCTGGCCGGACGCTCTTCTTTCCCTGAATCCGCGATACGAAGCGGGGCCAACCGCCGACGATCTCGTCAACTCCGGCGACGTTTGCTCGGAAACGGCCCAGGTTTTCCCGTTCGGGTCGAAGCGGCTTCCATTTTACAGGCACCAGGGACAGGCCTTCGCCAAAGCGCGGGCGGGACAGAGTTTCGTTGTGACCACGGGGACCGGCTCGGGCAAATCCCTCTGTTTTTTCGTTCCGATCGTGGATGCCATTATCCGTGCGCGGAAGGCTGGCGATGCGCCGAGGACACGGGCGATCATCGTGTATCCGATGAACGCACTCGCTAACAGCCAGGTCAAGGAAATCAACAAATTCATCGACCAGTCAGGCCTTTCGGAGAATCTCAGGCCGGTGGTCCGGCGTTACACCGGACAGGAGAACCAGGAGGAACGCCAGCGGGTTGCGGACAATCCGCCGGATATTCTCTTAACCAACTTCATGATGGCGGAGCTTTTGCTGACTCGGCAAGACCCCGTCGATTCTCAAGTCATGGCGAACGCGAGGGGGCTTGAGTTCATCGTCCTGGACGAGTTGCATACCTACCGCGGCCGCCAGGGCGCTGACGTTGCCATTCTTGTTCGTCGGCTACGCGATCGCTGTACGCCTAACAAGGCTCCACTCTGTATTGGGACTTCTGCGACGATGTCCAGCGAAGGCAGTGGTGCCAGCCGGGCCTTGGAAGTCTCGAAGGTGGTTTCACGTCTGTTTGGAACCGCGATCGGCCCGGACGGAGTGATCGACGAGTCGCTGCGCCGGGCCACGGACGAGCGTCTGGCGCGCGCAGACGTTGTCCCGAAGCTTGCGAATGCACTCGAGAGAGACCTTCCCGAACGGCTGACCGATGCAGAGCTCGTCACTCATCCGCTGGCAGTTTGGGTGGAACTGGTGCTCGGTCTGGAGGATGGCCAGATTCTCAAGCGGCGACGGCCAATAACCTTTGTCGAAGCTACCAAGTTGCTTGCCCAGGATAGCGGAATCGACCCCAAGCGCTGCGGTGAGGTGCTGGAGAACTTCCTGACTCGCGTCAGCCTCCCTGATAAGGACCGGGGTGGTAGTGGCGAACATGCGTTTATGGCCTTCAAGCTGCATCGTTTCATCGCGGGAGCGGGTGGCATCTTCGCAACATTGCGTTTGAAGGAGCGAACCGTTCTGCTCGAAGGACAACTCGAGGATCCCGATGCTCCTGGAACCCGGCTCTATCCCATTCGCTTCTGCCGCCAGTGCGGTCAGGAGTACTACGTGGTGACGAGAACGGAGCAGGAGGATGGTGTCCTCTTCCTGCCGCGCAACATCGAAGACATCCCAATCGAGAGAGACGACGATACGGAAGTTGCCGGGTATCTGACGCCGGCCGGTCTCGGGGATCCGGACTACCGGTTCGACGGCACGCTCGAGAACTTTCCGGAAGGCTGGACGGAAGAGCGCAAGGAGCTACTCAAACTGCGGCCGTGCCGGAAAAACCGCGTGCCGAGGAAGGTGAGAGTCGCGGGTAGCGGTCATCCCGACGACGACGGTGAGCCCTTCTGGTTCATCCCAGGCAAATTCGGCTTTTGTGCCTGCTGTCTCGACGAACCGCAAAGCCGCATGCGCGAGCGCAGCAAGCTTGCGGGCCTTACCGCCGAAGGGCGAAGCTCGGCGACCACGCTTCTCGTCTCGAGCGCTCTCGAGTGGTTGAACCAACCCAACAATGCGGTTCCCGAGGACAAGCGGAAGCTGCTTGGGTTCACCGACAACCGCCAGGACGCGGCGCTTCAAGTGGGGCATTTCAACGATTTTCTGTTCGTGACTCTTCTGCGTGGAGCCATCCTGCGGGCTGTTCTCGATGCCGGTGAGGATGGTCTGCGGGATGACGAATTTGGCTTCCGTGTTCAGCGGGCCTTGGGTTTTACGGGTGCGAACACGGCGCTGCGGGTGCACTGGATGTTGAGTCCCGAGGCTGGGGCCGTGGTCCGCAGCGACGCTGAGCGGGCGTTGGCCAAAGTGCTCGCGCACCGCGTTTGGATTGATTTGCGTCGGGGCTGGCGTTTCACTAATCCGAACCTCTCCGTGCTGAAGTTGATCGAGGTGGATTTCGTTGGGCTCGACGACGTGGCCGCGGACGTGGGGAGACTCGCGGCTATTCTGCCTGAGCTCGACTCTCTGGATCATGACGCTCGCAAGAAGGTCATCAGGATTTTGCTAACGGCCATGCTCGAAGGCTTAGCTGTCGATACCGAGGCTCTCGATCTTGCCGTTCTGGACACCGTTGCCCAGAGATCGCGGTCGGTCCTGCGAGCTCCCTGGAGCATCGATGACAAGGAAACAACGCGGGAGCGTACCACCCTCTTCCTGAAAGCCCCTGGCAAGAAAGTTACCAGTCTGCGTGAAGAACGGATGATCCTTCGCGCGGGGCCGCGTTCGCGCATAGCGCGCCTCATTAACCATGAGAGCATCATCGGTATCAAGCTTGGTGGGGACGACTACATCACCTTCCTTACCAATCTCCTTGCTATTCTGGCCGGAGAAGGGCTTGTGACTTTGACGGCCAGTGAAGGCGAACTTCAAGGGTGGCGTCTATCACCCTCAGCCATTCGACTGATTGCAGGTGAAGCCACTCGGAGCGCAGCGGCTGTCGGCAATCCTTACTTCCACGGCCTCTATACCAGAGTTGCCGACGATCTCGAGGCAAACACCAGCTCGTTGTTCGGCATGGAGAGCCGGGAGCATACGGCCCAGGTGAACCATAAGCAACGGGAATGGCGGGAATGGCGTTTCCGCTTCGAAGCCGACGACCGAGCACGGATCGCGGAGTGCGAGGCCGAAATCAAGGCCAGCGGGGAATCGAAACAGTTTCTCCCAGCGTTGTTCTGTACGCCGACCATGGAACTGGGGGTCGATATCTCGGCGTTGAATACGGTCTACCTGCGCAATGTGCCGCCTACGCCCGCCAATTATGTGCAGCGTGCGGGCCGTGCGGGACGGTCAGGACAGACGGCCTTGATCTTCACTTACTGTGCGGCCCAGTCGCCGCATGATCAGTATTTTTTCGAGCGGCGCATCGACATGGTGGCCGGTGCGGTTCGCCCGCCAGCACTCGACATCACCAACAAGAACCTAATCACTTCTCATCTACAGGCGGGCTGGCTTGCCACAGCGGGGCTGGCCCTGTCGCCGGACATTCCCGAAATCCTCGACCTCCAGAAACCAGGCTATCCTGTGCCTTCTATTTATTCATCCGCGCGCCCAGAACTTGATTAGTCTTCGGTCTACCGGCACCATGCCTACATGATTTTGTCGTTTGTTCGCGCTCTCATCTCTGCCTTCAAGGCTCGTCGCGAGCTGGTGCCCGCGGATGAATTAAATAGAAGGCACAGGATCTGAAGAGAGCACCTTCGGGCCAGACGATTGTAAAGCCCACGGCCCTTGGCCCGGTCGCAAACACAGACGCTAAGCTGCTGATTTATGGTCTATTTCAAAGTGGCCGAGTTTTGGCACAGGACGGGTTCATCACACCGACGGATGCGGCTGGTATCGCTCGACGTTGATCCGGTCTTCGTCCTTGCGCGCCTGGACCAGATCCCAAGTGGTCTGTCGGCGCAGCCAGAACTCGGCATTGGACCAGCCCGCCTTCTCAAGCCGAATGGCCATCTCCGGCGAGATGGCCGCGTGACCGTTCAGAACCCGCGAGAGGGTGTGACGGGCGACACCCAGCACCTTCGCCGCTTCGGTCACGTTCAAACCGAGCGGGCCCAGGCAGTTCTTGCGGATGCTGCGTCCGGGATGCGGGGGATTGCCCATCGCCATGTTGCTGTCTCCTGTTAGTGGTAGTCGCTCAGGTCGACGTCGTAGGCATCGCCATCTTCGAAGCGGAAGATCACCCGCCAGTTGCCGGAAATCGAGATGCTCCAGTACCCCTTCAGTCCGCCCTTCAGCGGGTGAAGCCGGTAGCCGGGCAGGTCGAGGTCCGAGGGCTTGCGGGCATCGTCAAGGTCCGCCAAGGCGAGCGCGACGCGGTCCGCCAGGTCGGGACCCACTCGGCTCGGATCGCCACGCTCGTACATGCGCTTCAGGCCACGATGGCGAAACCTTCGGATCACGAAGGAGTGTACCGCATACCGGTACACATGTCAATTGGGAAATCCGGTGCTTGCGCTGTTTGCTGTTGGTGATGTGTACGTATCCCTTTGCAAAAAAGCCGCTTACGCTCCATTTAGCGCGCGGCGAAGGTCGCGAGCGCTATTTTGGCTGTAATTTAATGCAGCGTAAAGTCTTAGCGTCATCTTACCAATACTTAATGGCGGAAGCACCCGCAACAGCACCCAAAACTCGCGGTCGACATTCGAGAGCCGCGGCTGTTTCACGGAACGGCGGAGGACGGCGAGCTGCTGGCGAAGAGCGACATTCTCGAGAGCCAGTTCGCGACGAGCCTTGAAGGCAGAGACGAGAGCGCGAACGAACGACGAAATCATGCCGGCACCATGCCTGCATGATTTCGTCGTTCGTTCGCGCCCGGCCCTGGGCACGGCCACAAACACAGACGGTGCTTCCGCAATTAAGTGTTGGTGGCTGCGGTGCTTCCGCAATTAAGTGTTGGCGGCCAGCTCCTAGCCGGTCTGCGTGCTAGAGTTTGAACCAGAATTCCGAAGACACAGTTCTCTCATCGTCAGGGCCGAGCCAAAGTGAAGAATCGCAGATGTCTCAATCTCGCATGTCCGTTGCGGGGCAAAGTCAGTTCCGGAAACATCGTTCGCCACGGATTCTACCAAACCAGGTCCGGGAAACGCCGTCGATACCGGTGCGGCGAGTGCGGAAAGACGTTCTCCTCGACGAAAGGCACGCCCTACTACCGTCTCCAACATCGAAGAGCTACTTTCGATGTGGTCATCGCTCTCAGAGTCGAGGGTGTCAGCATTTCCGCGATTTCCCGGATCGAAGGGATTGCCTGGAACACCGTCGCCCGCTGGCTCGAGAAGGCAGCCCAGGTGTGTCGTCGATTCAACCAAACAAGGATCGCCGGCTTCGCTGCCGAAGAGCTTCAAGCCGACGAGATTCGCACGTTCGCGGGCAACAAGAAGACGCCGAGTTGGGTCTTCGTTACGATCGAGGTCTGGTCTCGGCTCTGGCCATCGACGGTGACGGGAAGGCGAAGCTACCGGAACACTCACGCTCTGTTTCGCGACCTTTCGAAGCGGATGAATTTCGGACGTCTTCCCCTGATCGTCACGGATGGATTCGAATTCTACCAGAAGGTCATCCGTCGCTTCTTCGGGCCAGCGCGTCTTTACGGCCAGGTCCTCAAGACGCGCAGGAACGGTCGTATCATCAAGGTCGAACGCAGAGCGCTGCACGGAGCCGCGTGGCGATTCGAAGACGCGCTCAATAACTCCGAGGACTCCTCAACATTGAACACGTCGTTCATCGAGCGGTTGAATCTGACCATCCGGCAAAGCTCGGCATACCTTTCGAGACGAACGCTTTCCCACGCTCGCTCGACGGAGAGGCTCGATGAGCACCTGGAGTTGCTCCGTTGCTATTACAACTTCGTCCGACCGCACGGAGCTCTGAAGTTCGGACGTGAGATCCGAACTCCGGCCATGCAAGCCGGTCTGACCACGCGACGGCTCACCTTTCGAGACATCTTTTTGGCGACGACGATTCCTTTGTGGTCGCGGATCGAGGTTTTCCTGCTCACTGGGGCGCGCAACCCGGTCTCTTCCGCACCTGTACCACTGCCCGCAGCCGCGTAGCAACACTTGATGGCGGAAGCACCCGTCGTTCGGTAGATATCGCCGGTATGGACGGCGTTCGAGTCCTTGAACACGATGTAGGAATCGTTGTTCGTGTGCGCGTCCGGTGTCTTGAACACGTACACGGTCTCGCCGTTGATATGGAACGACATGTCGTCGCCGTAAGTAACGAGCGGCGGGTCTTGGTCGTAACCGGCCTTGGCCATCTGCGCCCGGACGTTGTCGTGACCGAATATGTGCGTTCCCATTTTTCCAAAATTCTCATTGCCGCCGGTGTGATCCGGATGCATGTGAGTGTTGACGAGAAAGCGAATCGGTTTGTCGGAAACGGTTCGCACTGCGGCGACAATCTTGTCAGTCAACGGAGCATATTGATCATCGATCAAGAACACGCCGTCCTCACCGACGAAGAGCCCGATGTTCCCGCCGGCGCCTTCGACGTAGGACACCTGGCCCACGACCGGATACGCCGTCATTTCCACGGCGTCGAAGTCCGGTTGGGCGGCCGCGAGACCAGTGACGACCCACGTTGCTGCTGAAACCAAAAACACGGTCTTTTTCATCATCCGTGTCTTTCCCGAGCCAAAATCGAGGCGTTGAGTGCCCGAACCCGCTAATTCTACCGTAAAATCCCTCGTCCTTTTTCGCCCTGGCGGCGTTGCTCCTCGTGGGGATTAGTTGTCGAGGAGCTTGAGAATGGTGTCTTCTATCTCGCGGTATTCCCGATGGCAGCTTTCGTGGTTCCGCCAGTGGAGTCCAGCTTCTCCCAGATGGTACTCGCCGCCGGGGTGGACGTAGCGGACGACACCCTGCTTGTCGACGAGGAAGGAAACGGAGGTCCACGCCTGTACCTCGTGGTCGAGCCACCAGCGGTGGAGCGCTATCCAATCCGCGTCGAGGGCCACCGGGAAGGTGAAGCCGAAGCGCTCGGTCGCCCGCCGCAGCCGTTCGACGCTCCTATCCCCGGGCGGCTTGGGGTGAAAGATGCCGATGACCCGGAGGCCCCGACCTCGGTACTTGCGGTTGAGCTCCCGCAGCACGGGCGCCGTCGTGGAGCAAAAGGGACAAGTGTCCGTCCACCAACGGACGAGTAGTACATTTCCCTTCAAGTCGGCCGGCTCCAGCGGATCCGCGTTCAGCCACGCTTTTAGCTCGAAGGGGGGTGCCGCTTGGCCGATGCGGCCTTCGCCACCGATACGGCCGGGAAAATTCTCGCGTCCGGCGACAGACTGGGAGAGCGCGACGAGAAGACCGGGCAGTAATAGAGAATGGCTTGGGAATTTCACAAGCTAAACCCGCTCCACCTCGACACGGGTGCTTCTGAAATCAAGTGTTGGTGGCCGCCGCGTAACCCGCTCACGTGCTAGAGTTTGAGCCTGATTTCAAAGGGACACAGTTCTTTCGGCGATGCAGACTGGGCTGACCAGGCGGTGCCTGACGTTCAGCAACATCTTCGTGTGCACGCCGACATCATTATTACATGCGATGGCGTCCTGTGCCGAAACTTGATCCGCTGGTAACGTTACAAGCGAGCAGTCGACGGGTGCTTGCGCTGTTTGCTGTTGGTGATGTGTACGTATCCCTTTTCAAAAAAATCGCTTACGCTCCATTTAGCGCGCGGCGAAGGTCGCGAGCGCTATTTTGGCTGTAATTTAATGCAGCGTAAAGTCTTAGCGTCATCTTACCAACACTTAATGGCGGAAGCACCGGCGGAGAGGTCATGTCGGTGCTGCAGGTCGCGATGATGGGAAAGTTGCCGTTCACCGCCATCAAGGAAGGCACCTTTGCGCACCCGACCTTGGCCGAATCCTTGAACAACTTGTTCATGACGCTCGATTAGGCGGGCTTGCTCCACCACCATCTCGGCGCACGCCGCGCGCCGCCGGCCAAGAGCGTATCCAGCCAGAGCATGGGTCGTCTCAGAAACGACCCCATGAGCCGGAAGCGGATCTTGTTCACCCAACGCGGGTAGCCCCGGTTGTAAGGACAGACTCTCAAGCAAATGGAACAATCGGTGACTTGCTTCACCCAAAAGCTGAAGCATTTTTCGGCGTCGGTGGTCCACTTCTTGACGCCGCGGATGTTGGATCGGTTGTATATCCGCTTCGATGGGTCGTCCCAGGTAATCGCCTGAGGGGGACACTCCGCGCTGCAGCGTCGGCATGTGTTGCAGAACTCTTTTACACCGAACCTCTTCGGTCGGTCGTGACCGAGCGGTAGATCGGTAAACACCTTTCCGATCCGTAAGCGCGGTCCCAGCTCTTCGGTGATGAGCAGACCGTGGCGGCCGTATTCGCCGAGTCCCGCCTTGATCGCGTAAGGAATGCTAGCCGCAGTGTCGTTCATACTGGCGTAGGCCCGATACCCCAGGTTGCGGATGTATTGCGCGAGCGCCAGCAAAGTCACCGCGTCTTTAGAATAGCCGACCCCGGTCGCGGTCCCGCTGAGAGCCGAGGGGACGGTCTTGAGGAGGTCATGATCCATCTCATGCACCACCACGATGACCGAGGTCATCCCCTCCGGGAGATCCATGGGCGTCTCGCCCTCGGTGGCCCGGCTATATTTGTGGCTATAGACCCATCGTTCGTCGTAATAGGTGATACCTGTCAGATCGGCCCCCATTAGCTTGGCGACCTTCTTGATCTCCCGACTCATCTCCTCCGGGTCGCGGATCTCGCGCTGCTCGCTCGCGCCCTCACGGTGTGCGGCCAGATAGTCGAGAAAACCCTCGCGTCGATCTTCGTGAAGAAGCCTCTCGGCGAAGAAGTCTGCGACGTGCCAACCTGCATTACGGAGGGCGAAGTCCTTTTGGTGATAGCCATCGACGTGACGCCATTCCTCCAAGGGGAGACGATAGGATTGATAGAACTTATCGGTGTCTTTCGACCGAATGGTGGAATCCCAGAAGGAACGGCTGAAGATGTCCTCTCTTTGATTGAAGCGGCGGAAATCTTCGCTGATTTCGAACCGGGCGTCCTCGTCGGTGGCACAAGGGTGTCGGCACGTCGTGCATTTCGAGTGGTGTTTGCTCATCTCAGGAATCGACTCCCGTTTCGCGATGGTCCCGATCGAGGATCGCGGTGACCGTCTTACCCACGCAGTGTCGTCCGATGAGCCCGGCGAGCTCGGCCACGGCGGTCTCTAGCTCATCTCGACCAACCGGTGGCAGCGCTTCGACGACCAGGGCCGCCCTCCTCGTCTCCTCGGTCAGCTTGGTGCGATCGGCTTCCTTCCAGTTCCACCACTCGGGCCAGCGGTGATTCTGCAATCAAGTGTTGGCGGCCGCCGAGAGCTCATCGACCTTGGCGGCCAGGATGAAGTCGCTTTCCGTCAGGCCATCGATCTTGTGAGTCCAGATCGTGAGTCTAACCATACCCCATGCCAGGTGGATATCTGGGTGGTGTCCCTGGGCTTCAGCCAGCTCTCCGACTCGGTTGGTGAATGCGAGGGCCTCCCGGAAGTCTTTGAATCGAAACTCTTTCTCCAAATGATGTTGTTCAACGGCTCGCCAGTTGCCACCGAGCTTCCGCTGGAGTCCTTTTAGCGCGGGACCTCGGACCGGCGGCACCCCGCCCCGGCAGGGTACGCATTCCTTTTTCGCTAGCTCATTCGCCAATTGGACCTCCTCGCAGGGTGCTTCCGCCATCAAGTGTTGCTACGCCGTGTTTGAATGCTAATGTCAGCTGGCCTGCCTGTGTCGGCGAACGCCATTAATAAGGACATCGGCGTGCACACGAAGGTGTCCCTGAACGTCATGCACCGTGTGGTCAGCCCAGCCCGCATCGCCGAAAGAACTGCGTCTCTCGAAATCAGGCTCAAACTCTAGCACACGAGCGGGTTACGCGGCAGCCACCAACACTTGATTACGGAAGCACCGGCCGAGACTGACTTTGTTCTCCGGATGACAGTAGGAGGCGATACCATCCCGTCCTGTCCTGTCCTGTCTTGTCCAAAAACACAAACGAACTCAAGACTGGCGCGCCGGGACGTTTCGGATCAGAGACGTCTGAGGCTTGGTTGGCCAATGGAAGCTAGAATCCTCGGTCATGAGGAGGCAGAGCCAGCCCTGAACCTTGTTGGTCGTCGCCATCGCTGGTTGGCTCCAGCGTGACTGAACCGCCCCGGGTTTCCCGGAGACTCCAACTCTTGAGAGGATGGAGTCATGACAAGACGAAGCAGGTATTCACCGGAGATGAAAGAGCGCGCAGTGCGGATGGTTTTCGACCAGCAGGCTCAGCACGAATCTCAGTGGTCAGCGATCTCATCGATTGCGTCGAAGATTGACTGTACGCGGGAAACGCTACGCACGTGGGTGCGGCGAGCAGAGCGTGATGCTGGGAAACGAGCGGGACTGACGACGGACGAGCGTCAGCGGCTGAAGGAGCTTGAGCGAGAGAACCGTGAGCTAAAGCGGGCGAACGAGATCCTTCGCAAGGCGTCGGCGTTTTTCGCCCAGGCGGAGCTCGACCGCCGACCGAGGTGAATGTGTTGTTCGTGGACGCGAACCGTGAAAATTACGGGGTCGAGCCGATCTGCCGGATGCTCCCGATCGCCCCGTCGACCTATTACGAGCAGAAAGCGCGAGAGAAGGACCCAAGCCGCCAGCCAGCGAGAGCGAAGCGCGACGTCCAACTCCGCGGCGAGATTCGTCGTGTACGGCAAGAGAACTTTGACGTGTATGGCGTGCGCAAGGTCTGGCGTCAGCTGTGCCGTGAGGGCCGCGACGTGGCTCGATGGGTGCTTCCGCCATGAAGTGTTGGTGGCTGCCGCGTAACCCGTTCGCGTGCTAGAGTTTGAACCAGAATTCTGAAGACACAGTTCTCTCATCGTCAGGGCCGAGCCGAAGTGAAGAATAGCAGATGTCTCAATCCCGCATGTCCGTTGCGGGGCAAAGTCAGTTCCGGAAACATCGTTCGCCACGGATTCTACCGAACCAGGTCCGGGAAACGCCGTCGATACCGGTGCGGCGAGTGCGGAAAGACGTTCTCCTCGACGAAAGGCACGCCCTACTACCGTCTCCAACATCGAAGAGCTACTTTCGATGTGGTCATCGCTCTCAGAGTCGAGGGTGTCAGCATTTCCGCGATTTCCCGGATCGAAGGGATTGCCTGGAACACCGTCGCCCGCTGGCTCGAGAAGGCAGCCCAAGTGTGTCGTCAATTCAACCACACAAGGATCGCCGGCTTCGCTGCCGAAGAGCTTCAAGCCGACGAGATTCGCACGTTCGCGGGCAACAAGAAGACGCCGAGTTGGGTCTTCGTTACGATCGAGGTCTGGTCTCGGCTCTGGCCATCGACGGTGACGGGAAGGCGAAGCTACCGGAACACTCACGCTCTGTTTCACGACCTTTCGAGGCGGATGAATTTCGAGCATCTTCCCTTGATCGTTACGGATGGATTCAAATTCTACCAGAAGGTCATCCGTCGCTTCTTCGGGCCAGCGTGTCTTTACGGCCAAGTCCTCAAAACTCGCAGGAACGATCGTATCATCAAGGTCGAACGGAGAGCGCTGCACGGAGCCGCGTGGCGATTCGAAGACGCGCTCAATAACTCCGAGGACTCCTCAACATTGAACACGTCGTTCATCGAGCGGTTGAATCTGACCATCCGGCAAAGCTCGGCATACCTTTCGAGACGAACGCTTTCCCACGCTCGCTCGACGGAGAGGCTCGATGAGCACCTGGAGTTGCTCCGTTGCTATTACAACTTCGTCCGACCGCACGGAGCTCTGAAGTTCGGACGTGAGATCCGAACTCCGGCTATGCAGGCTGGTCTGACGACGCGACGGCTCACCTTTCGAGACATCTTCTTGGCGACAACGATTCCTTTGTGGTTGCGGATCGAGGTTTTCCTGCTCACTAGGGCGCGCAACCCGGTCTCTTCCGCACCTGTACCACTGCCCGCAGCCGCGTAGCAACACTTGATGGCGGAAGCACCCGACGTACTCTCCGAATCCCTGCCGGCTAAGCCGTTTGCTCCAGCGCCAGTCTTTGAGGCAGGCGAGGTTCACCGAGAGAAGATTCGGCACAGAGATCTCCAGGGCCGACTCTCCAGCCTCCTGAGAGGACTACTGAAAAACTACGAACCCCGAGAGATCGGAATTGTGACCCTCGAAACAAATCCAGAGGATCTCTTGCAGAACCTCCAGGACCGGCAACTCCGAGTCACCAGTGACCTGGCGGAGAGCGGCATCGTTGTCACCAATGCATCGCGCATCAGGGGCCACGAACGCAAGGTCGTCATCGTAATCACGCGTCGTACCGACGCGATGCAAAGGTCAATTGGGTCTGCGGTTAACGCCTATATCGCAATGTCTCGCGCGACTGTGCAACTCTTCATTGTCTCGCTTGACGCGTAAATGAAGGACTTTCGTAGCCGTATCGTCGAGCGTGCTTCGACCTGCTCTGAAGTGGAACATCTCCTTCAAAAGGGTGATCTGGCGAAGGCTCTTCGCAAGGCGAAGAAGGCGAGAATCAAGATCACGCAAAATGAAATCGATACCGCAGCGAAGAAGGCCTATTCTGCTGGCCGGGCTGGAGAGTTACTTGCAATGGTTGGGGTGGACACGTACGACGTCCGCTTGCCCTTCGAAAAGCGTGAACTACTTATCCGATCGTTTGAGTCGCGAGATTACCACACCTTTCTCAAGCAGGCGCATCGGCTTCGTGTAAGAGAAGGAATCGAAACTCACATTGAGGTGGCGATTTCGGCGATAGACAAGCGAAGTCCAGAAGAAGCCGCTAGCTGGCGAAAGAAGTTCTCGAGGTTGTGACCCGCAAAAAAGAAGATCGCGTACCTCTGGATTGACTTCTTGCGGAGCACAGGTCGGAAACACAGACACTAAGCTGCTGATTTATGGTCTATTTAAAAAAAGCCGAGTTTTGGCACAGGACGAGGTCGAGATACTCGACAGCGGCTATCGGTTCGATGGCAAAACCTATCCGTCTCCGTCCTGTCCAAAAACACAAACGAACTCAAGGCTAGCGCGTCGGGACGTTTCGGATCAGAGACGTCTGAGGCTTGGTTGGCCAATGGAAGCTAGAATCCTCGGTCATGAGGAGGCAAAGCCAGCCCTGGACATGGTTGGTCGTCGCCATCGCTGGTTGGCTCCAGCGTGACCAACAGGCCGCTATCGTTTGTGTTTTTGGACACGACGGGCTTCGAACAGCGAACCTGCTTGAGCGCACCTTCGGAGAGCACAAACGTCGGACGAAGGTGATCCCTCACTTTTTCACCGAGGAGGCCGCGATGAAACTTTCTTTTGCCGTTCTGTTGGCGTCGCCGGGAAATGGCGCGGTGTGAGGATGGATGTCTTCACGACCAGGCAAGTCGAGGAGCTTCGCAATGAGCTCCTTCCGCAACTCACGTCGGAGGAATCAGCTGCTTAACCGAGCTCGGGGAACCATGCGGAGATTTGACAGGAAAATTAGGACTTGACCGAAATTGGCGGTGGGCACCGTTGGCCCGCTAGACGCTCATGCTATCCCCGGACCTGCAAGGCGCGAAGATAACAGGTGTCTTTCCTGTCGCCGTCGACAAGATTCTCTTGAGACCGTTCACACTTGCCGACCGTAGCGCCAAAAGTCGGCTGGACGCCGATCCAGACGTGATGAAGCACCTTGGCCAGGCCTCGTGCCTCGAGGATGACATTACAGAGTTCCAACGGCAGGGGTACGGTCTCGTTGCAATCGAGGATAACGAAACCACAACGGTGGTCGGCTACGCGAAGCTCCAGTGTCCGAAGTGGGAGGAGAACCTAGGCTTGGAACTTGTCATCGCTATTGCGCCCGAAGTGCGCCAAAGAGGGATCGCACTAAAGGCGGCCCGAAAGCTCATCGCGATCGCGTGCGGACCACTTAAGCAGAGACAGGTCGTAGGTCGCGTCGCGCTCCGGAACAAGGCCAGTCTGCACCTCGTGACCAAGCTCGGCATGACGAGAGTGGGACAGAGAGAAGATCCTTTTGACGGCGTACAACATATCTACGTGGTGTCATGCGGGCAGCAAGCCGTATAGGAATGCGAGGAGGCTATCACCGAGGCTGCGAACAAGGACGCGAGGAAGATGCTCTCGATGACTTTCGAATCAACGACGCTTGCTGCGCTTATAGGTCTCGTTTCCGACACACCTCTTTGACCCTCGCTCCCTTGCTGGATCGACTTCTTGCGGAGAACAGCGACAGCAGATGGCTAATCGCAATGGTAGCCGTCGAGAACATAGCCTACGACCGTCGTTGTGATCGTGGCGAGCGGTCTCGCCGTCTCCGTACTCCTCGCGAAGAGTAAAAATGCCTGTTCGTCAAGGAGCGCGTATGTACGCCATGCTCGATCAGCTCGGATTCGGCAAGCGTCCATAGAAGGCGAAGTCGAAGATGAAGATTTGGTAGCCAAGCAGGAGCTGATTGAGTGCCCGCAGGCATTGCTACACCCGCACGTCGTACTGCTCGGAGCGGGGCGTTGATTGCTAGGTTTAGACCTGACATGCTCGGCTGCTTCGTGCTGGTCGACCCGACGACGCCACCGGTGTCTTAGGAACGTGGAGGGGCTCGCTCGTGCGACTGTTTTCGAATATCCGGGTCTGGACCTCAAGCGTCTATTCCTCACGGTATCTGTGCCCGCGGTGCCAGCGGCAGCCGAACGCCTAGATGTGCTATAGGTCGCGGTGGAGGTGACCATGAAACGACTCTATTGGCTCCCCGCGACAGCCGCGACGGCGCTGTTCGCCTGCGGTGGTGGGGACGGCGGGGGACAAGAGGAGCCCGCTTCCTCATCGGCGCCGGTTGAGCCGGCTGAATCAGCGACCGACGCGATCGACGAAGCACCACAGCTCAAAGGCGAGGAGCTCGCGGCAGCGCTGAATGACGCGAAGGTCTTTCTCCTCGATGTACGAAACCCCGAAGAGTTGGAGGAGTTGGGTACGGTCGAAGGCTACACTAACATCCCCATCGGCCAACTTGCCGATCGGCTCGACGAGCTACCGAAGGACAAACCCATCCTCACCGCCTGAAACGGCGGAGGACGAGCCGCGCGTGCCGCGGCCTTGCTGAAAGAAAATGGGTTCGAGGTCATCGGTTTCTGCGGGATGAGAGACTACGACGGCGAGAAGATCTATCCGAAGGCAAGCTCCGAGTGACCGAAACGCTCTAGATTCCGGTTTCGTGCCCGTCCTCATGAGGACGCCGATCCAGCCTTTGACATGGTTGGTGTTGGGGCCACCGTGACCAACAGGCGGCTATCGTCTACTTGCTTGAGGAGAACAGAGTCCCGTCGTGTCCAAAAACACAAACGAACTCAAGATCGTCACGCCGGGGCCATTTCGATCGTCATCAACCCGTGGCGAGCCCCTGATCTGGGGGTCGGAGGCGATGTCGGCGATTCGAGTTCCCCGTCCTGTGCCAAAACTCGGACAGCCACGACATCCCCAAGCGCCGGTCTACGGCCCTTGGGGATGTCGCAAACACAGACACTAAGTTGCTGATTTGTAAGCCTATTTCAAAAGAGCCGAGTTTTGGCACAGGACGGGGTTGCAAGCTGCATTGGCGCACCTGGCGTCAGAATGACGCTTGCAGCAAATATGGATAAACCGCTATATTTTGATATGCCCAAAGAGGTGCTGAAGCCTGTCGAATGGGTCGGCTCAAGCAAGGGAGACCTGAAGAAGTTTCCAGCTGTCGTGCAGGATCAGGCCGGCTTTGCTCTATATCAGGCCCAGGCCGGACTCAAACACCGCGACGCCAAACCGCTCAAGGGGTTGGGGGCCCATGTCCTAGAGGTCGTCTCACGTCACGACGGCGATACCTACCGGGTGGTGTACACGGTGCGGTTCAAGGCCGCCGTTTATGTCCTGCATGCCTTCCAAAAGAAAGCCAGGCGGGGCATCGCGACACCAAAGCAGGAGATCGATCTGGTCAAGGACAGGCTGAAGGCAGCGGAGCAACACTACACAGCAAAAACAAGAATAAAAGCAGAAAAAGCCAATGAAGATAGAAAAAAATGAATACGGAAAAAAGAAGATCGAACGTGGCAGCGGCAACGTGTTCGCGGACCTGGGGCGTCCTGACGCCGAGGCTCACCTGTTAAAAGCAGAACTCGTCACCCGTATTGACAAGATCGTTCGTCAGCGCGGATTCAAGCAGGTAGAGGCGGCGAAGTTGCTTGGACTGTCCCAACCTGATGTTTCGCGCCTCCTACGGGGAAGCTTTCGGAAGTATTCCATTGAGCGCCTCCTACGCCTGTTGACGGCACTTGGGCGTGATGTGGAAATCGTCATTCGAGAGCCCCGTTCACAGCGACAGGGCAGGCTCAGTATCGAAGCATAAGCCCGACACGTATTGTTAAGTTGAGGTGGTGACTGACAGAATGGTCGAATGAAGACCGATGCGCCAAGCTACCACGGCTATCGATTTCTGAACCGCCCCGGGTTTCCCGGAGACTGTTTTAGTTGAGTCTCGCCATCTCTAGCGAGCCTTCCTGCGACCGATAGTAGTTCATCTCGTACTCGACGGGGGAGACATTTCCGATCGGATCCAAGAGTCGTTGCGTGTTGTACCAATGGACCCACTCGAGGGTGGCGAACTCAACGTCTTCGAGACCACGCCAGGGCCCGCGTCGACGGATCACCTCGGTCTTGTAGAGGCCGATGATGGATTCAGCCAAAGCGTTATCGTAAGAGTCGCCTCGGCTGCCGACGGACGGCTCAATACCCGCCTCGGCGAGCCGCTCGGTGTAACGGATCGAGACGTACTGCACGCCGCGATCGCTGTGATGCACCAATGGATCTTCTGGGTTTAGTCGGCGCTCGTGCAGCGCCTGCTCCAACGCATCGAGAGCGATGCCGGCAGTCAACGATGTCGTCGCTCGCCAACCGACGATGAGTCGAGCGAAGACGTCGATGACGAAGGCGACATACACGAAGCCGCGCCACGTGGCAATGTAGGTCAGGTCCGAGACCCAGAGCTCGTTCGGGCGTGTGGCGTTGAAGTCGCGCTCCACGAGGTCCATCGGGCGAGCGCCGCTCGAATCCGGCTTCGTCGTCTTGAATCGACGTCCACGGACCGCGCCCTGGAGACCCATTTCACGCATCAGACGGGCCACCGTGCATCGAGCCACGTCGCGGCCCTCACGGCACAGTTGACGCCAGACCTTGCGCACGCCATACACGTCAAAGTTCTCTTGCCGTACACGACGAATCTCGCCGCGGAGTTGGACGTCGCGCTTCGCTCTCGCTGGCTGGCGGCTTGGGTCCTTCTCTCTCGCTTTCTGCTCGTAATAGGTCGACGGGGCGATCGGAAGCATCCGGCAGATCGGCTCGACCCCGTAATTTTCACGGTTCGCGTCCACGAACAACACATTCACCTCGGTCGGCGGTCGAGCTCCGCCTGGGCGAAAAACGCCGACGCCTTGCGAAGGATCTCGTTCGCCCGCTTTAGCTCACGGTTCTCTCGCTCAAGCTCCTTCAGCCGCTGACGCTCGTCCGTCGTCAGTCCCGCTCGTTTCCCAGCATCACGCTCTGCTCGCCGCACCCACGTGCGTAGCGTTTCCCGCGTACAGTCAATCTTCGACGCAATCGATGAGATCGCTGACCACTGGGATTCGTGCTGAGCCTGCTGGTCGAAAACCATCCGCACTGCGCGCTCTTTCATCTCCGGTGAATACCTGCTTCGTCTTGTCATGACTCCATCCTCTCAAGAGTTGGAGTCTCCGGGAAACCCGGGGCGGTTCAAATCCAGAGACCGGCAGGGTTCTGTCAGGAACAAACGGATGTTCTGACCGGACAGTTTAGTGGTATGGAACGCGACGCATTCCATGTTCCATATCTGTGAGATAAAATGCCCGAAGCCGTATTCCATGGTCAGGCTGTGAAAACCATCGCCTATTTGAGGGTCTCGACCGCGCAGCAGGACGTGCGCAGCCAGCGCCAAGCTCCCGGGCGTGTCCGTACGACCCCGTCGTGTCCAAAAACACAAACGCACTCAAGACCCGCCTGGGCTGCAACAAGCAGGTGCAGATGGCTAAACAGCCTGGAGGGAATAAGTGGCCAGCCCGATGGCCACCACATGGTCGTTGCCCCCAACGACCTCGAGCCGGCAGGTGGCGAGCGTGCGTCCCTTGCGGACGACCTCTCCGGTGGCGAGCAGGTCTTCCTGGACTCCCGCCAGCAAGCTCATCTTGAACTCCACCGTCTTGACCGTGGAGCCCGGCGAGACCGAACCCACCGCGAAGTTACCCGCCGTGTCCGCCAGCAGACCGATGAGACCCCCGTGGATGACGCCATGCCTTTCTTCGAACTCGGCCCGAAACGGCAAACGCACGCGCGCCACGCCGTTCTCGCAATATCTGAGTGTCATGCCCAGATAGCGGCTGATCGGGGCCGCCTCGAAGAGTTGCTTAAGTTTCTTGAGATGCGCGGGCGTGGAACGTTCCGTCGTTTCACCCACACGCTGGTGGCGGACACCTTCGGGCAGAGGAACCGGCACCGGCTTGGGTTCATTGCGGGGAGCCGAACGAGGCCGTGCAGCGGATTTCTTGCTAGCAGGCCTCGAAAGGATGTCTCTCTTCCCTGGTCCTTCTTTCATATCGAGACACGCTCCACGATGTTTGCGAGTGACGTGCTGTCTACGCCGGTCATAGAACTGTGTGGCCCGAGGGGTTGGAGTGTCCGGCCAGATACTGCACGTCCTCCAGGGGCACGTTCTGGCTGAGTATATCCGTGATATCCATCACGCGGATGAATAAATAGAAGGCACACCGTGTCGGACGCAGTCGTTCGGGCACGCGCCGGCATCCAGGACCCCAACCGTCCCATCGGGAGCTTCATTTTTCTCGGTCCCACCGGCGTGGGGAAGACGGAACTGGCGCGCACGCTGGCTGCGTATCTTTTCAACGACGAGAAATCGCTCATCCGGATCGACATGAGTGAGTACATGGAGAAACATGCGGTCGCACGGCTCATTGGTGCTCCGCCGGGCTATGTGGGCTACGAAGAAGGAGGCCAACTCACCGAAGCCATCCGGCGCAAGCCGTTCTCCGTCGTATTGTTTGACGAGATCGAGAAAGCGCATCCGGACGTATTCAACCTTCTCCTACAGATTCTCGACGAGGGTCGCTTGACAGACTCGCAAGGGCGCGCGGTCGACTTTCGCAACACTGTACTCATCATGACCTCGAACATCGGGAACTCCGATATCCTCGGATTCGAAGGCTCGACGGATGCCGATGCCTACGAGTCAATGAAGGCAGAGGTGACACGTCAGCTCAAGCAGGCGTTCCGCCCGGAGTTCTTGAACCGCGTCGATGAGGTCGTCGTCTTTCACGCGCTCGATCGCGAGCAGCTGGTATCCATCGTGGACATTCAGCTGAGGCGGCTCGAGCGGCGCCTCGCCGACAAGAACATCCCGTTCGAGCTCAGTGAGGGCGCCAGACACTGCTCGTTGACGTGGATGACGGCAAGCTGACCTTTGCGTCCGAGCCAGCTCCCTTAGAGCTGCCGGAGAGGATCGTGACGGCCGAATAACGGTGCTTCCGCAAAATTATACTCGACGCGCTGCTTGAGCCGACCCGCTCGGAACGGCTGCCGGACTTCGCACCAGCTTACACCTCTACCCCTGAGTAGAGCCGACGCCGGCTCTTAAAACGTCCTACATGAAGACGACCAAAGCATCCTGGTTGCAGGAAGTTCGCCAATCCCATACAGCTCGAGTTTATGGAAGGGACAGCCGAGTTTTGGCACAGGACGGGAATACGTATCCGACCGCGATGGCGGATTCAAGCAGCCTTTGGAAAGGTGCAAACTGCTGACCCGCTGGGCGTTCGAGTATTTTGACCAGACGCGTATCGCGCTGCGCCGCATCACCGGCCCTCGCCATCCAGGTGCGCCGCCCAGTTGTCCATCAGCCAACGCCGCCGCCTCGACCTTGTTCTGGGATCACGCGCGTTCGCAGTCGCTGTTTGAACGTGAGCGCACCCGCGTGGGAGAATTCGGCTGTCGCCAGCGCGCCTCAGAGCGCAGCTTCCGCCGGAGGGATCAATGGAAAACCGCGAGCCAGGAAAGGCCATTCAGGAACTGCTGGAAGCGAATCCCCGCTTGAATCTTAGGCTCACTCGAGCACAGGCGGAACGTCTACTCCCCGAGGTCGAGGACATCCTTCGTATGGCGCCGACGATAGAGGAATTCGTAAGCGACAGTGAAAGCGACAAGCACTTGGCTTGGCTCGGGAGAGCAGCGGCAGCGATAAAGCGCTGGGACATCGCGTACACGCCAAGGGTTAGTTCTGTCCTGAAGAATATTCCGTTTGACGGTTACGTTTTCTGCAACGAGGCTCTCGCCACTCTCAAGCTCATCTTGCAGCAGGCAAAGTCGGACCTCCGCGCGGAACTGGGTCGCGGCAGTGTGGTAGTCGCGGAGGGGCAGGTCTTCGAGTACTTCGACGAGTTGCGAAAGGTGATCGAGACCGCCAGGACCGATGTGTTTTTCGTCGATCCGTACCTCGACGCAGAGTTCGTCTCCCGATATCTCCCGTACGTCGCGGAAGGGGTATCTATTCGCCTTCTTGGAGGCCCGAAGAAACGAGCCACACTGCTGCCGGCCGTCGACTCCTTCGCGCAACAGTCCGGCAGACCCGTTGCCGTGCGTGTGTCGGACGGACTGCATGATCGGTACTTATTTATCGACGAAGCCGCTTGCTACCTGTCGGGTGCGTCCTTCAAGGACGGCGCAAAGAATGCACCCGCGGTTCTGATGCAGATCACAGATGCCTTTGAGGCAATGTGGGACACCTATCAGCGGCGGTGGAACGACAGCGCGATGAACAGGTGAGCATCGACCTCACCTGCGATGCCGTCGTGCACGGACGCCACTCTGTCATTGACCGCGTCCTGTGCCAAAACTCAGCCCTTTTGAAATAGACCATAAATCAGCAGCTTAGCGACTGGGCCAAGGGCCCTTAGGCTCTACAGTTACCCAAAACCCGCGGTCGACGTTCGAGAGCCGCGGCCGTTTCACCGAACGGCGGAGGACGGCGAGCTGCTGCCTTGGTGCACAACTCCGATAGAGGCCGATAGCTCGCTTGGCCCCGACTCCCATCATCCGATCATCTCGCTATCAGGCATCCCGAGCGCCGTCATCGTGTTGAGAATCTTGCACCCGATCCTTGCCTCGACTCTCTGTGCCGCCAACCCTCTCGCTCGCATCGCTGAGCCCACGATAGCCTTGTAGCGATGGAACGTTGTCTCGACTTTGCTCCGGTTGCTGTAGCCCGATTCTGTGTGCCACTTTCGTTTGCCGAGCCGAGCTTGTGCTGCAATGTTGCGATTGCGCTGTCGGCTGCTCGCCGGCCCCGATGCGAGCTGGGCGCCCTTGCGCGGCGGTATCAGCACCCTCGGCGAGCGATGAGCGCTGTGATTCTCGATCGCCTCATAGACGCCGCTGGCGTCGTATGCGGTGTCAGCTCTGGCCGATGAGATGGGACTGTCGATCTGTCCGACAAGCGATGCAACCCGCGATGAATCGCGGGCTCTTTTGCTCGTCAGCTCGCCGGCGACGACTTCGCCAGTCTGCTCGTCGACACACAGATGGAGCTTGCGATAGTCCCTGCTCTTTGGTGCTCTGCGCAGCTGGCCGGCGTGGACAGCGAGACCGCTGCTGTCGATCAAGATGTGCAACGGCGTCTTCTGCTTGTCTTGGTAGAAGGGGACCTTACCCAGCTTCGCCTTGCGCCTCGAAATCGTAGTGTGATCGGGCACATCATTGTCTAGCTTCATCAGAGCGAACAACGACCGCAGCAATCCCTCGCTCTGCCTAGATGACAGATGAAACACCATGCCCAGGGTGACAGCCGTCTCGATGGCGTGGTTCGAGTACTTGCGTTGACGGCCCGGTTTCCTCCTCCTCGGCCGGGGCGCGTCCCAGTTCACAAGCTTGCCGGCGGTGAGCGAGATCCAGACGGTCAGGCTCCCACGGTTGCGTAGACCCGCCTCATATTCACGCCAATTCCTCACGCGATAGGCCTTCTTCACATACTTCCGCTGAGTGCGTTTGAAAATGCTCATGGGGAACCTCGAATCCGTGAGTACAGGACAATTGTGGACCGAGATCGCGAGTTGTGCACCAAGGCACCTGAACACCGCCTATATTTTGAAAGAGGCCTTCGGGCAACTCTGGGATTACCGCACCGAACGCGGCGCTCGCGCCTTTTTCACTCGTTGGAAAGACAGCCTCAAATGGCAACGCCTGCATCCGTACCAGAAGTTCGCCGGTATGATTGAGTCCCATTGGGATGGTATCGCCTCCTACTGTCATCCGGAGAACAAAGTCAGTCTCGGCCTAGTTGAAGGGGTCAACAACAAAATCCGTGTTCTGCAACGACGCGCCTACGGCTATCGCGACGAGGAATATCTCAAGCTGAAGATCGTGGCGGCTTTCCTTCCGCCATTACCCAGAAATGCAGTTTTCAACCCACACGAATCCGCGTAGACCCCAATAACTTAAGGTGGGCCATTTTAGATGAGCGAAATGGGCCAGGCCGAGTGGACAAAAACAGGGCTCCTTCGCCGCCTTGCGCAGCGAGCGAAGTCGAGCGGAGCGCTAGGCCGCGCTACGCGCGGCCGGAACTGCAAAGATGCCTGAGATGTGAGCGCGCTACGCGCGCTCACATCTCGCGGTCGCGTTGATGAGCTGCTACGAGAGTGACAACGCCACTGGAAAAACGGTGGCGGGGCCGACGAGATTCGAACTCGCGACCTCCGGCGTGACAGGCCGGCGTTCTAACCAGCTGAACTACGACCCCGCTCGGGCGTAGGGTGCACCCGTCGGGCCCACCCTGCTGGAAAGCAATCGAGTATAGCGACGCTCCGAGCGGCTTGTCAATGCTCGGTGTCGAAGGGCCCATCCGTGGACGGCGTGGAGCATCAAAGCGAGCATTAACGGGCTGAACCGCATAAAAACCTCCAGCTTTTCTTGAGGTTCGGCCGGGCCGTGTGATACGCTTTTCTGTTCTATGAGGCTGACGAGGAATCAGGTCGAATTTATCGCGTACCGCATCACCAAGGAGCTACAGGACAAAGAGCTCGTCGACGCGGAGGACCAGAATCATACGATGCAGGCCATTATCGGCATCATGACCGAGGAGCTCCTCGTTGAGGACCGACTGAACGACGAGGTCCGGGAAATCTTGACCGAGCATGCCGAAGAGATGCGTCGCACCAACGTCGAATACCGCGAGATGTTCAAGATGATCAAGAAGAAACTGGCCCGGGAGCGAAAAGTCATCCTCTAAGGAACCCGATGAGACTCTCGAACGCCAAGATCAATCACCTCGCCAATCTCATCATGGACTACTTGCGGAACGATGCCCAGATCGAGTTCTTCGACGACGATAGTGACATTCGTATGGAAGTGGCGCGCGTCATCCAGGAAGAGCTCAGGGACGACGAGGTCATCGACGAGGCTGTTCGATACAAGATCGAGAGCCAATCTCGCGACATTCCCGAGGGCAGCGAAGAGTGGGACATCCTCTATCGGCGCTACTACGACGAGCAGATGGGGAACCGTCAAAAGGTGATCCCCGGCCCCTTCGCCCCTCACGCGTCAACCGAGTAAACCTGACAAAAACAACAGTTTAGCGCCGAGCGCGAGAGCCACGAGCACCAGCCCTAAAAGGCTCCAATGCTCGCGGTTTTCAAGCACACGGAACCACGCGAAGGCTCCTGCACCGTTCTCGCTACCGGGAAGTCTCGGCCAGAACAACGGCACACGGGCCGCGAACTCCGCGTAGTCTTCGGCGTGCCGCTCGCTCAATCGCCTCGCCTCGCGTTTCATCACAGGCACATATACCAACACGAACAGAAGCCCAACGACGACCACGAGCACCGGCCGTCCAGTTGCGAGTGCGAAGCCCAGGCCAGCGAAAAGACTCCCGAAATAGAGTGGGTTACGTGTCCATCGGTAGGGCCCAGTTCGAGTGAGCGCCTGGTCCTTGTCGAGGTGACCGGAGGCCCAGAGTCGGAGGGACTCACCGACGAGCGCCAGCAAAACCCCGGACGTATAAAAAGCGTTGGAGGGTCGGGCCAGATACAGCGCCGCGAGCCCCACCGCCCAACCCACCGGAACGCGCCACCGAGCCAGCACTCGAGCCGGAATCACGGCGCCAAGTCTATCACGGTTCAGATTGTGGCTAGGTTAATAATATCAGTGTAATATACTAATATAATATCACTAAATCTATTGTTATATAACTAATTATTAGTTGGCAAACCTACCTTTGCTCTCTATAGTAGTGAGGTAATGAGGATGAGCGTTGTGAAGCAAGCCGAAACGAGTTTTCACGAAAACAGGAGAAAAACAATGAATCTAGTTGTGAGCGAACCTTTCTGGAAAGAGTTCAATGGCCTTTCCAATGACCTCAATCGTCTCTTCGGCTCCCAGCGAGAGGAGAACGGGGACTTTCTCGGTGCCTTCAGCCCGGTCGTTGATATCTACGACAAGGGCAGCGACGTGGTGATTCACGCCGAGGTTCCCGGCATCAAGAAGGAGGACATCGACGTCCACGTCGAGAACAACGTCCTCACCATCCGTGGCACGAAAGAGCGCAATGAAGAGGTCAAGGAAGACGGCTACGTCCGGTCCGAGCGTGCCTATGGCTCGTTCAGCCGTTCGTTCAGCCTTCCCAATACCGTCGACGTGAAGAAGATCCACGCCGAGTACAAGGAAGGCGTGCTCACGCTTCAGCTTCCGAAAGCGGAAGAGGCCAAGCCACGTCAGATCGAGGTTAAAGTCTCGTAACTGAGACCGCGATCGACGCGTGAAAGGGCTACTCCCCCGGTAGTCATTTTTTTTATCATCCCCCTTCCGGGGAGAGGTTAAGAACCGAAGCGTTCGAGCACGGTGGCAATCAAGTCCCGGGTGGAGTGGTCCTTCGGATCCCCGACGATGCGGGTCTCGCCGCCGAGCTGTCGCATGACGTCGCGCTCCGGAACCGTGTCTTCCGTGTAATCCGTCCCCTTGCAGTGGACGTCGGGACGAAGCTTCTCGAGAAGACTCGCCACGTCGCCCTCGTCGAAGACGACCACGAGGTCCACCACCTCGAGCGCGGACACGATCTCCGCGCGATCGGCCGCGGGCAGAATCGGGCGACCCGCACCTTTGAGACGCTCCGTGACCGCATCGCCGTTCACACCCACGACGAGGAAATCCCCCGCGGCCCGGGCTCCCTCGAGATAACGCACGTGCCCGACGTGCAGCAGGTCGAAGTGGCCGTTCGCGAGAACGATACGCTCTCCTCGCTCCCGAGCGTCACGAATGAGCGCGACGGCCCCATCCAGATCGACGATGGCCCCCACGTCAATCGTTCCCGGAATGTCGAACGGCTTCCGCTAGCTCCTCACGCGAGACGGTGGCCGTACCGCGCTTCATGACGACGATGCCGCCGGCGACGTTCGCGAGTACCGCCGCTTCGTAGAACGAAGCGCCCGCGCCGATCGCCAGGGTATAGGCACTGATGACCGTGTCCCCCGCCCCGGTGACATCGGACACCTCGTCCGTCCCGTGAATCGGAATGAATCTCGTCCTCTTTCGCGGCTCGAACAGAGCCATCCCGTCACGACCGCGCGTCAGCAAGACCGATGAAGCTCGAAGCTTTCCGAGCAGCTTCCGCCCCGAGCGCTCGAGGCTCTCCCGGTCGTGACCGATGCGGACGCCGAGAGCCGCTTCGACTTCGGGCTCGTTCGGCGTCGCCGAGGTGAATCCCGAGTAGGAGAGCAGGGAAAAGCGAGAGTCGAGCACGGAGGCTTTGCGGAGCGCCGCCGCGCGACGCGCGAGTGAGTTTCCGAGCTCGGGCGTCATCGACCCGTAATCGTAGTCCGAAACCATGACGACGCCCGCTTTCGGCAGAAATTCGCGGATCGCCCTCTCGAAGTGTTTCTCGTTCTCGCGGCTCGCCTCGACTCGCGTCTTCCGATCGATGCGCACGACCTGCTGTTTCGCGGAGTGAACGCCTCCCGCCAGGATGCGCGTTTTCGTCGGAGTCTGATAGCCGCTCGCCCGCCGGATCCCGGTGACACCGACTTTCTTCTTTCTGAGCTGGGCCAAGAGCTCGCGCCCGGCGCTATCCGTCCCAACGACGCCTACGGCCTCGGGGCGACCACCGAGCGCCGCGATATTGTGAACCGCGTTGGCGCCGCCACCCGGCACAATTCTCGAGTCGTCGTAGTCGAGAATCAGGACGGGAGCTTCGCGGCTGACTCGCGAGGTCCGCCCGTAGATGTACTCGTCCGCCACCAGGTCGACGACCGCCAACACGCGGACTCGTTCGAAAGCATCGATGAGGGCCAGGAGGCGCTCGCGATCGGGTCCGTTCTTCAATCGAGCGCTCCCCAGAGAATGGCGCAAACGACGCGATAGAGATCGGGCCCGACGAGGTCGGGCTGTCGCGGCCAGGCTTCGCGGTTGTACTCCCAGCTACCCTCACCTGAGCCGGTTCGAACGAGAGCCGCTCGGGCGCCGGCATTCCAGCCCGCCTCGAGATCGCGGTAGGTGTCGCCAACCATCCATGAGCGCGACAGATCGATTCCGAGATCCTCCGCCGCTTCGAGCAGCATGCCCGGCTGCGGCTTTCGACACCCGCAGGCATCTTTGGGCCCGTGCAGACAGGCATAGAGCCCGTCGAGCTCCGCTCCGCCCTCCTTCAACGTCGAGCGGAGCGAATGGTGCACCTCGTCGAGCAACGATGCCGGAAAGTACCCGCGGCCCACCCCGGACTGATTCGTGGCCACGACGGCGAGATAGCCTCCCTCTTTGATCGTGCGAACGGCGGCGACCGTCCACGGAAACAAGCTGAAGCGGCTCGAGTGATTCACGTAGCCTACCGCCTCGTTCATAGTCCCGTCGCGGTCGAGAAAGATAGCTGGACTCTTGCTCATGAAACTCAGGTAACTCCCATGGGGCGTTCGGCCATGAGAGCGCGCGCCTCTTCGAAGACTCGCGCGGGCTCCACGCCCTCCATGCAGCGATGATCGATGGGGCAGTCACGATAGAGACAGGGAGAGCATTCGACTCTCTCTCGAACCACGCGAGCCCACGGGCTCGAGGGCCCCGTCTCCACTGGATCCGTCGGTCCGAAGATGGCCACCGTCGGAACGGAGAGCGCGGCGGCCAGGTGCATCGGGCCCGAGTCGTTGGTCAGAAGGACGGCGGCTTCCATCAGCACTCCCATGAGATCGCCGAGGCTCGTTCGCCCCTGCAGCATAAAGGCGGGCTCGTCAACTTTCTCGAGCACTTCCGACGCGATCGCGGACTCGGCCGGCCCTCCGAGTACGACGACGAGGCCTTCGTTGGCCGCGGCGAGACGGCCCGCCACTTCCGCGTATCGGTCGGGCGCCCAAAGCTTCGCTCGACTATTCGTCGCTCCGGGATGGACCGCGATGAGCCTCCGCTGTCCGTCCCAGCCGGCATCCAGGAGCAGGCGTCGTCCCCGGTCTCGCATCTCGCGCGGGCACTCGAGGCTCGAGTCCGGCTCTCCAGTCGGGATGCCCAGGCCCGCCACGAGATCGAGGTAGAAGTACGTCTGGTGCCGGCCGAACGGGCGCGGCGCCGGCGGTACCGACTTCGTAAAAAGAAAGCCCCGACTCTCGGTGGCGTAGCCCCATCTTTCAGGAATACGCGCGGCAAAGGCGAGAGCGGCGGCGCGAAACGCGTTGGGGAGCACGAGGCACGCGTCGAAACGCTCGCGTCTCAGCCCCGCCGCGACGCGTAGCAGGCCCGACCACCCTCGATCCTCGCCCTTGGAGTGATAGCTCCACGTTCGATCGACGGCCTCGCACGACGCGTAGAGCTCCTCCACTCCGGGACGGCTCAGAACGGTGATCGTGGCGTCGGGGTGTGCGGCCTTCAAACTTCGGATCGCACCGAGCGACATGACCGCGTCGCCGATCCAACTCGGCCCGTAGACGAGGATGGACTCGCGGCTCATCGGGCCTCGGACAAGGCGGCAGGCTCGCCCAGATCTTCGTTCTTGGCTTCGCTCGACGACGCCTTCGCCTCCTCGGGAGGCCGGGTACGCCAGCGCCGGTGCATCCAGAGCCAGATGTCGGGGCGCTCTCGAATGTAGCGCTCTTGAATGCTCGCGAGCTCCTGCGTCATCGCCATGAGCGCGGCCTCGTGCTCCAAGCCCGCGAAGCGGGCGCTGTCGAGAGGCTCCTCGTAGATGGCGCGGTAGCGGCCATCCGGGAGCGGATAGCAGAACACCGGTACGAGCGCCGCGCCCGTCTTGAGAGCGAACCAGCTCGGTACCCGCGTCGTCGCCGCTTTGCGCCCGAAGAAATCGACGAAGACGGCATCGTCGAGATGCACGTTCTGATCCGAGACGAAAGCGACGGTCTCGCCCGCTTTCATCAGCTTCACCATTTGGCGCAACGCGCGATGCTTGTAGACGACCTCGTTGCCGCAAATCCCGCGAACCCGCTCGAGCCAGTCGTTCAGATACCGATTGTCCTGCGACCGCGCCACGAGAAAGATGCGGCCGAGAAGATACCCATGCGCGATAGCATGGAGCTCCCAGTTACCGAAGTGCGCCGCGACGAGAATGACGCCCTTGCCGCGCGCTCGGGCTTTCTCGAAGCGCTCGACACCTTCGACCTCGATCATGCGCTCGAGCTCCGCCCAGCTCGGGCGCCCGAGGGTGATGAGCTCGATCAGCATCGCGGCAAAGTGGCGGAAGGCGCCACGGGCGATCGCGCGCTTCTCCGGGTCGGTCTTTTTGTCTCCGAAAGCGGCTCTGACGTTCTCGAACGTAATGGCCTGGTGGCGCCGATCCAGGAAAAATACGAGGCTACCGAGAGCACGACCGCACGAAAGGCGGGCCCGTCGCGGGAGCAGACGCAGAACGGCGCTCGCGATGAGAGCCGACCCGTATTCGATGCGGTGTTTCATCCGGAAACCTAAAACAGAAGATCATACACGGAACTCATCCGGAAAGCACACGAGCCAGGAGAGCGTCGATGACCTCGGGATCCAGGATCTCGGTTTCGACCCCGATCTCGTAGACGGGCAAAGCCAACGGGGGTCTCCCGCGAAGAAAAGGCAGGATTTTGGCCGCGTCCTTGCCTGTCGTCAAAAGGGCTTCGGCACCTCGTGAACGAGCCTTCTCGGCAACCTTGGCAAGCGCCCGTCGCGTCCAGTCGAAGTGATCGCGTCGGGTCTCGAAGCAGACGACCTGCGCGCGTAGGGTTTCGAGAACCCGCTCCGGACGAGCGAGACCCACCGCGACCCCGACCCGAGTCTTGTCGAAATTGTCGGCGCCCACACGCTCCGCGGCACCGTCGAGCCGCGTGAATCCCGAAACCGCAGTAACGGCGCGGATCGCGGGAAGCGCCGTGTGGAGCGCGGTCGTGGCGTCTCGCCAACGCGTCCAGACCACGGCGTCGGCCCGCTCGAGGCTCGTCAGCGGCTCGCGAAGCCTCCCCGCGGGAAGCAGTCGGAGAAAGGCCTTGGGCTCGGTGTCGTCGAAGCAGACGAGATCGAGATCGCGATGAAGACGGCGGTGCTGAAAACCATCGTCGAGCAGGATGACATCCGGCTCTTGCGCTTGCACGACACGTTGGCCTACCTCGAACCGCTCCGCTCCCACCGCCACGACGAGACCGGAAACGTGAGTCGCGAGCTCGAAAGGCTCGTCTCCCGCTTCGGCGGCCGTGGCGAGAACGTCGCGGCCGTCGGAGACGAGAACGTAGTCCGCCCGGCCCCTACGCCCGTAGCCTCTGGAGACTACGGCGACGCGGCGGCCGCGCTCGAGGAGCCGTCTGGCGAGCGCTGCGACGAAGGGCGTCTTGCCACTTCCACCCACGGTCAGGTTTCCGACGCTCACAACCGGAACCGTCAGCTTTCGAACTGGAGCGGCCCCCGAATCGTAGCGCCGGTTCCGGTAGCGAAGGCCCATGTCATAGATCCACGAAAGTGGGAGCGTCAACGGGAGCAGTGCGCGCCTCACGGAGTCATGTGCTCTTTCATGGCCGCGATGGTCCGGTCCGTCGCACCACGATTCTCCTCGATGACGCGCAGCGCGTTCTCGCCGAGCGCGCGGCATCGCTCGGGCCGGCTCACGAGATCTTCCATTGCGCCGAGGAGCTCTTCCTCGTTCGCGACCTCGATGGCCGCGTCGGCCTCCAAGAAGGAGCGGGCGATGTCGGGAAAGTTCTGCATGTGCGGACCGAACAAGACCGGCTTGCCCTCGGCGGCGGGCTCGATGATGTTGTGACCGCCCCAATCCACGAGGCTTCCCCCTACGAAGACGTAGTCCGCTTCCGCAAAGAGCCCCGCGAGCTCCCCGAGCGTGTCGAGGACGAACACCTCGACGCTCTCGGAGGGGCTCCCGGCTTCGGAGCGTCGCGCGACCTCGAAGCCCCATCGCTCGGAGAGCGCGACCACCTCCTCGAAGCGGTTTGGATGCCTCGGTGCGAGCACCAACAAAAGCTCGGGGCTCTTCTGACGTAGTCGCGCGAAGACGGAGAGAAGAATCTTCTCCTCGGAATCGAGAGTGCTTCCCCCGATCCAAATCCGCCGGCGCTCCGGAAGAACTCTCCCTCGTCCCTCGCGCGGCAGGTAAGGTGATGCGTCGAACTTCAAGCTACCGGTGACCCGCACGCGCTCTTCGGGCGCCCCCATCGCTCGGATCCTCTCGGCATAGAGCGTGTTTTGCATGCACAGACAGTCGAGCTCCGCGAGAAAGGTCCTTAGAAACCAACGGATGCGCCGATAACGAGGATAGGAACGATCGGAGATGCGGCCATTCACGAGGAACGTCGCGCCGCCGGCCCGACGTACCTCCCTGAAGAGAGTCGGCCAAATCTCAGTTTCGATCACGACGAGCGCTACGGGCTTCACCCGGCCGATGACCCGGCGCACGAGCGTCGCGAAATCGAAGGGGCAGTAGAAGACGTCCGTCGCCGCGCTTCGCAGCTTCTCCTCGGCGATCCGTCGCCCTGTCACTGTCGTTACGGACAGCGCGATCCGTTTTTCTGGAAATGCCTCTCGCAACTTCGGAAGGAGCGTCGCGGCGGCGATGACTTCCCCCACGGACACGGCGTGAACCCAAATCGAGGGCTTGCCCTCAGGATTGACCGCGGGCACCCGGAACCTCGCGAGCCAGGCCGAGCCGTACCCCTCGCTCCGTAGGCTACGGTACACGAAATAGGGCGCCCCCACGACGAGGGCGGCCGCGAAGAACAGGCTATAAAGAAGATACATCGGGGCCGCGGCCGACTATATAGTCAGAATCTACTGAAAACAAGGCGTTTATGGCAAACTTGACCCTCCTTTGGGCTGCGCCATATACTCTCGAACGCCATCCATCGCGCACCACCGCACTTTCGAGATTCGAGGAGCTTACAGACATGGCAATCAAGGTTGGGATCAATGGTTTCGGCCGCATCGGGCGGAATATTTTTCGGGCGGCTCTCGGCGATGCCGAGATCGATATCGTAGCCGCGAACGACATCACCGACGCAGCAACGCTGGCTCATCTGCTGAAATACGACTCCGTGCTCGGGAACCTCGACGTGGACGTCCGCGCGGAGGGCGATAGCATCACCGCCGGCACCGAGAGCTTCAAAGTTCTCAAGCAGCGCGATCCCGCGAGTTTGCCCTGGAAGGACCTGGGGGTCGACATCGTGGTTGAATCGACGGGGCTCTTCACGAAGCGCGAGGATGCCTCGAAGCACCTCGACGCCGGTGCGAAGAAAGTCATCATCTCCGCCCCCGCCAAGGGCGAGGACCTGACGATCGTCATGGGCGTGAACCACACTGTCTACGACGCCTCGAAGCACCATGTCCTTTCGAACGCCTCCTGCACGACCAACTGCCTCGCGCCCCTCGCCAAAGTACTCCATGATGAGTTCGGGATCGCGAAAGGCCTGATGACGACGATCCACTCCTACACCAACGATCAGAAGCTCCTCGACTTGCCGCACAAGGACCTCCGTCGCGCGCGCGCGGCAGCTCTCTCGATGATCCCTACGACGACGGGCGCCGCCGTCGCCGTGGCCCGCGTCCTCCCCGAGCTCGAAGGCCGTCTCGACGGAATCTCCGTTCGTGTGCCCACACCGAACGTCTCGCTCACGGACTTGACAGCGGTGCTCGAGAAAGACGCGAGCGCCGACGACGTCAACGCTGCCCTCGAGAACGCCGCGAAGGGCGAGCTCGAGGGCATTCTCGCTTTTTCGAACGAGGAGCTCGTCTCCTCCGACTTCCGCGGAAACCCCAACTCGTCGATCGTCGACGGGCCCTTCACGAAGGTCGTAGGCGGAAACGCCGTGAAAGTGCTCTCCTGGTACGACAACGAGTGGGGCTTCTCCTGCCGGGTCAAGGATCTCATCCATCTGATCGCCTCGAAAGGGTTGTAGCCCCTCTCATCCAGATGGGAGGCCGTTTCTCGATCGTATCGGGGTCTGCTAACCTCTGAGTTGATGGCGGAGATCCACGTTCTCTACATCGAGGACGACGAGGAGCAGCGCGTAGCGCTGGCAGCCAACCTCGCGGAGCGGGGCTTTTCGGTCCGCTCCTCCCCTTCCGGCGAGGCGGGGCTCGCCGAGATCCGTTCCGAGCGGCCTGACATCGTGCTCTGCGACCTCAACATGCCGGACATGAACGGGCTCGAGGTCTTGAGCGGGGTCCAGGCGATCGATCCAGATCTTCCCTTCGTGCTCCTGACGCCCACCCCTCCATCCCTCTCGCCGTCGAAGCCATCGTGCAGGGAGCGCAGCGCTTCGTGATCAAGCCGGTCAGTCTGGAAGAGATGGAGATCACGATCCATCAAGCGATGGAGTTCGCTCGCCTGCATCGCTGGCAGCGCGAAGCGGAAGAGCAACTGACCCGTCTCGTCGAGACGGCCCCCGTACCCTACATCATCAGCCGCTTGAGCGACGGAGAGGTCCTCTACGCCAATCGACACTTGGCCGATCTGGTGGGTCTCTCCACCGCCGAGATCAAGGGCCGCTCGACCGTCGATTTCTACGCGGATCCCGACGACCGCCGCCAAGTCGTGGAGCGCCTCGAGAAGGAGGGGTTCGTCAAGGACCTCGAAGTTCGCATCAAGCGCGCCGATGACGCGAAGATCTGGACGATGTTCTCCGTCGCGGTGTCGGAGATCGGGGGCGAGAAAGTCGTTCTCGGAGGCTTCCTCGACATCACGCGTCGAAAACAGATCGAGGAAAAACTTCGCATCTACCGTGAAGTCTTCATCCACTCCATCGACGTCATCGTCGTCATAGATCAAAACGGCCACATCATCGAGCGCAACCCCGCGCATCGGAGGAGAACCGGCTTCACCGACGAAGAGGTGGTGGGCAAATCGGCTTTCGATTTCCTGGGCGCTGACAAAGCCGATCAAATCAAACAGGCCATAGCGACCGACGGGAGCTACCGCGGCGAAGCCTACGGCATCACCAAGGATGGCGAGCGAATTCCGATCGACATCAGCGTCTTTCCCATCCACAACGAACGAGGGGAGCTCGAGCTCTTCGGCACCATGGGCCGCGACATGACCGCTATCAAGAAAGCATTGACCGAGCTCGCGGACATGAACCAGGAACTTAGACAAGCTCAAGCCCAGCTCGTGCAGTCCGAAAAAATGGCGTCGCTCGGCAGTCTCGTCGCGGGAATCGCTCACGAGATCAACACCCCCGTCGGTGCCATGACCAGCATGCACGACACGCTGTCGCGCGGCGTCGAGAAGATGAAAGCGCATCTGAAGGCCAAGGATGCCGAAGCCTTCGAGGCCGATGCGAAGCTCAATAGCCTCTTCGAGGTCATCGATAGCTCGAACAAGGTCATCCAAACAGCCTCGTCGCGCGTCGGGGAGATCGTGCGACGACTCAGAAGCTTCGCCCGCCTCGACGAAGCGGAGCTCAAGAAAGTCGACATCCACGAGGGCCTGGAGGACAGCCTCACGCTCGTCCACCACGAGATCAAACACCACATCGAGGTTGCCAAGGAATTCGGCCAGGTCCCCCCCATCTCCGTCTACCCGAGCCGGTTGAATCAGGTCTTCTTGAACTTGATGAACAACGCCCGCCAGGCCATCAAAGAGAAAGGCACCATCACCATCCGCACCGGCGTCGAAGACGGCATGGCCTTCGTCCGCGTCACCGACGACGGCGTCGGGATCGGGGAAGAGAACCTGAAGAAGATCTTCGACCCTGGATTCACCACCAAGGGCGTCGGCGTGGGCACCGGGCTCGGGCTTTCGATCTGCTACCAGTTCATCCAGGACCACCGCGGAAAAATCGACGTCACGAGCACGGTGGGAAAGGGCACGACCTTCACACTCCGTATCCCCTTGAATCTAGACGTCCTCCTCGGCGTCTCCTGATCGGACGCGCGGCCGCGCTTTCAACCCTTCGATCGGTACCGTATAATAATTTTGTGCCGCCCCAACTGAAAGCCCAGTTCAACAGCAAGGAGATCCATGCCCCCAAGCGAGCAGATCCCCTTCGAAGGGGTTTTGAACTGCTGGAACGACGAGCACGATCTGCCCGATCTCCTGCTGGCGATTAGTCGCGCCGGCAAGACGGGACGCCTGCACTTCTCGAATCCCAAGGGTGACAAGACCGTCTTCATCAAGGATGGTCGCATCATTTTTGCGGAATCCTCGTCTGCCGACGACGGTCTCGGGCAATTCCTGCTGCGTACGGGGCAGATCTCTCTGATGGACTACACACGAGTGTTCAAGCTCGTCGAGCCTGGGAAGCGGCTCGGGGCCTTGCTCGTCGAAGAGGGCGCGCTCGACCCGAAGGAGCTCGTGCCCGCGGTCGTCGAGCAAGTGCGCGCCGTGATCCTGGGCCTGTTCCGCCGAACCGAGACCTGGTATCGCTTCAAGGAAGAGGAGCCTTCGCGCAAAGAGACGATCACTCTGGATATGCCCGTGGCGCAGCTCATCGTTGACGGAGTCCAAAACGTCGAGAGCTGGCGCCGGGTCTCCAAAGGCATCGGCAGCCTCGAGTCGGTGTATCAACTCGTCGAGGCGGGCCGAACCGAGTCCGACACGATCCAGATCGAAGGGAGTGTGATGGAGCTCCTCGAGATGCTGGAGGAGCCCGTTTCCATCAAGCACATCTGCAAGCACGCGACGCTACCCGACTTCGAGGCCTGCCGATACCTCTGGGCGTTTCGCTGCCTCGGTTGGATCGAGCTTGCCGAGCTCGAAGCAACGGAGCCCGTCCCCGAACCGATCGCGACGGCTGCAACGGAGCCAGAAATCCCGAAACCCGCGGTGCCGGATCCGGCCCTCGCCCAAACGCAAGTCGCGATGGACATCGAGACTCCTACACGTGCGAAAACCGAGGAGCCCGCACCCAAGGCGGTTCCGCAGGATCTCGTTCAAACACAGCCAACCGTTGAGGCTCCTGGGCAACCCGAAGCGCAGGCACCGCCCAGGCCGATCCCCGAGAACCTCGCTCAAACTCAGGTCGCGCTGGAGCCGCCGGCGTTTTCGGAGCCGCGGACGCCGGAGCCACCGCCGGCACCGACGCCGACGCCGCGAGCCCAGGCGCCGAGACCGATCCCGGAGAACCTCGCAAACACCCAGCTCTACATGAGCCATCCCTCCTTCGAGCCACCGGAGTCGGTCGCCGATCCAGCGCCAAAGCCCGAACCGACGACGAGCGACATGTTGGAAGCGATCCTGGATGGAGAGGACTCCGTCCCGACACCCGCACCGAAGCCTTCAAGCGCACCCAAAGCTCCGGTAGCGGCGCCGTCACCCGCCTCGACGCAGTTGAACGTAGAAGATTCCTACGCAGACTTCGTTCCGTCGGGATTCGAAGCGCTCGCCATGGGGAACGATCTCGACCAGGCGCCGCCATCGAGCGGTCCAACCACGTTACCCTCTGTGTCGCCACCGGCTCCGACACCGAGCGAGCCACTCGAAGGTGCCGACGAGGAGATGACCTCGTTCGGCGATCTCACCTACGGAGACGAGAGCTTCGAGAACGTGAAAGCGGACGAAGTCATCGTGGAAGCCGAGGCGCTACCGATGGTCGAGGCGGTCGTCCTGCCCGCGGAGCCGGCGCCTTTCGAGACCGTCCAGCCCCCCCCCTTCCGGGATGGAAGCTCTTGTCGTCCCCGACCCCACCCACGTTGGTGAGGCACCGCAGTTCGTAACCGACGATCCTCTGAGCGCGCCAGCGTTTCCGGGACCCCAGGACCCTCCCATCCCTCCGCCTCCCAAGCGACGACGCAACGAGGACATGGACCTCGACACGGACGGACTCGATCACGTCTCGGGAGATGGCTAGTCCTTCGATAGCTCCATCGGTAGTCCCGCGACGACGAGCCAGGAGCGTTCCGCATCACGAGCGAGCTTCTGATTGACGAGCCCTTGAAGGTCTCGAAATTCGCGACCCACCCGCGTTTCGGGCACGACCCCGCCCCCCACGTCGTTGCTCACCACGACGACCTCTAGCCTTCGCGACTCGGATATCAAAGACGAGACGTCTTCCAGGATCCGTCTTTCCCGCTCCTCCCGAAGGAGCTCCCGGTGCTCGAACATCAAGTTGGATAGCCACACCGTGACGCAGTCGAGCAAGACCGTTGCATCGGACGGCTGCGTCTTCACGGCGGAAACGACGTCGAGATGTGTTTCGACCGTGTGCCACTCGCTCGGCCGTTCCCTTCGATGCCTCTCGATCCGGGCCGCCATCTCGGGATCGTCTCCCACGGAAGCCGTCGCCACGAAGACGACGTTCTCCCGGTCACGACAAAGCGACTGTGCGAAGCGGCTCTTGCCACTCTTGGCGCCTCCGAGAACGAGCTTCATCATGGAACGACACCGTTGAGAAGTCGCACGACGCACTCCGCTCCGTAATAGTCCACCACGCTCAACCCCGCATAGGTTTGACCCAATCGGAAGATCGCGTCGTCGGGAAGACCGAGTGCGTCCGCGAGGACTATCCGGTTGACACCACCGTGCGACACGATGGCGACCGTTCGGTCGTGATGACGAGAGCCGAGCTCGGTGAAAGCAGCTAGCACGCGTACTCGCATCTCGGCGAAGCTCTCGCCCTCGGGGAACTTCACGTCCGTCGGCCGATGCATCCACCGCTCGTAGAGCTCCGGATGCTCCCTCGCGACGTCGTCGTAACGCATGCCTTCGATACGGCCGAAGTCCATCTCGCTCAGGCGTCCGTCCACGCGAGGCTCGAGACCGAAGGTCCGAGCGACAATGTCCGCGCTTTCGAGAGCGCGCTCCCGGGGACTCGCGTAGATGGCCTCGAGCTCCATCCCTTCGAGACTCCGAGCGAGGCGCGTCATCTGCCGACGACCGCCGTCGGACAGACCCACGTTCAGCTTGCCGTAGCACCGTCCTCGACTCGAGCTCTCAGGCTCCCCGTGGCGCACGAGCAGAACACGGATGCTCACTCCTTCGGGCCGAGCGAGAGTCTCGATCATGGCGTCGTCACCAAAACCGCGACGACGAAGGCTGCAGCCTCCGAGAGCTCGACGTTCGCTCCGAGCACGTCGCCCGTGACCCCGCCGAGGCGACGCATCACGATCGCTCCCATAACGAGACTCGTCACGAGGACTGCCGCGCATAGCGCCCCCCCGAGCCGTGGCGCGAGCACGGCCACTAGCGCGAGAGAAATCAGTGTCGCACCGAGCAGCTCCGTAAAACCCACGTGATCGGCGAGAGCGCTTCCTAGGCCGCCTTCGGCCCGGGCATAGGGAAGCCAGTAGCTCATGGGCACGCTCGCCCAACGAGCGAGCGCGGGCGTGAGCACGAGCGTCGGCAAGGACACGTCCCGAGACAGGATCGCGTCTAGTGCGGCCACCTTGATCAGAATCAACAGCACGAGTGCCACGGCACCGAAAGCTCCGATGCGCGAGTCTCGCATGATCCGGAGGGCATCATCTCGAGAGCCTCCGCCTCCGAGACCATCGACGAGGTCGCCAAGGCCGTCGAGGTGAAGCGCCCGCGTCACCCAAGCGGAGAGCGCGACCAGAATCGTGGCTGCCAAGAGCGTGGGGAGACGAGAGGCGACGAGCACCGACGCGCCGTAAAGCAAAGCGCCGATGGCGGCGCCGACGAGCGGAAAGACGAGCGTCGCGCGGCCGACGTCTGCCCCTTCGAACGGACGGCGCAGGGGCACTCTCGTCAGAAATGCGACCGCGGCCAGGATTCGACTCACTCTGCTGAACGGTCGGAGACGCCGGCGCTCTCAAACGTCGCCATCTGGTTGTGGGCGGTGGCCGCGGCCAGGAGGAGCGACATCGCGAGCGCGGCACCCGTACCCTCCCCTAGTCGAAGACCCAGATCGAGCAGGGGCTCGGCTTCGAGGTAGTCGAGAAGAGCCTGATGTCCGGGCTCCGGCGAGAGGTGCGAAACGAAAGCGTAGTCCTTCACGAGCGGCTGGATCGCGAAGGCGAGGGCAAAAGCGGCGGTGGTGATGAAGCCGTCGACGAGGATCGCGAGGCGCTCCGCCGCTGCTGCGAGGCAAAAGCCAGTGAGCGCGGCGATCTCGAGGCCGCCGACCGAGCGCAGGACGTGGAGAGGATCCTTCGCGGCCGCCTCGTGCAGCGCGAGCGCACGCCGTATGACCTCGACCTTGCGCGCGAGCCCGGCCGTGTCGAGCCCGGTCCCGCGGCCAGTCACGCTCTCCACGGAGCGACCCGTCAGCACCGCCGTGATCGCGCTCGCCGCGGTCGTGTTGCCGATACCCATCTCGCCGAGACCGACGAGGGCCATGTCGGCCTGGGCGGCGCGACGCGCTTGCCCCGCGCCCAACGCGAGCGCCTCTCGGAGCTCCGCCTCGGACATCGCCGGCTCGCGAGCCAGGTTGCGCGTGCCCCGCGCGACGGGGCTTCGAACGAGCTCGACGCTCGTCGATGCGACCGCGGGTAGATGAGCCACTCCAGCATCCACCACGACGACCTCCGCCCCAGCCGACTCGGCGAAGGCATTGATCGCCGCGCCGCCAGCGAGAAAGTTGAGCACCATCTGTCCCGTCACTTCGGAAGGATAGGGGCTCACCCCCTCCGCACTCACGCCATGGTCCGCCGCAAAGACGACGATTCTTCGACCGTCGGTCGTGGGACGATCCCTGCGCTGGATGCCAGCGAGGCGGACCGCGACGTCTTCGAGACGGCCGAGACTGCCGGGCGGCTTCGTGAGCCTCGCTTGCCGATCGCGGGCGGCTCGGACGTGCTCGGCGCTAACCGGCTCGATGCGGGTGCGGAGGTCCTCTACCAGGCTCGAGACCAATTGGCGCCCCCGCGATCGTCGTCCCGAAGCTTGGCATCGATACCGGCTTCTTTCTCGACGAGACGTCCGAAAAGCCAGAGGAGATCCGACAAGCGATTGACGTAGACGACGATGAGCTCGTCCACCGCCTCGCCCGAATCCGCGAGATGGACCACCGCACGTTCCGCGCGCCGGCACACCGTGCGCGCGACGTCGAAGGCGGCCGATGCGGGGTGCTCTCCCGGCAAGGCCCAGTCGCCCAGGAGTCCCTCGATGGATTCGATCTCATGGACTTGCTTCGTCAGACCCTCGACCATCTCGCGGGTCACCCGGTTGGCTTCCTTGACCTCACCCGCAGTCGCGAGAGCGGCACTCACAGTGAAGAGCTCTTTCTGGATCGCCTTCGTCGCCTCGCAGACGGTTTCGTGCTCGCAAATCGAGCGCGCAAACCCCATCGTCGAACCAAGCTCGTCCAGGGTGCCATAGGCTTCGACCCGGGCGTCGGCTTTGGAAACGCGCCCGCCACCGACGAGGCCCGTCTTCCCCTTGTCACCAGTCTTCGTGGATATACTCATTTCTCAATGCTCGCTCTCTCTTCGTTCGGTAAACTCACATCGCCGCGTAGCGACGCTTTCTCCCTAGCAAAACGAGAAACAACGGACCTCCCACGAGCGCCGTCACCGCTCCGACCGGAAGCTCGCTCGCGCCCAGAAGGGTCCGCGCGAGAGTATCGGCGAGCACGAGAAACGACGCCCCCAATAACATGGAACACGGGATGACGATTCGCAAATCCTCACCGAAAAAAAGCCGCACGGCGTGGGGCACGATGAGACCGACGAAGCCAATCGGGCCCGCGACGGCCACCGTTACGCCCACGACGAGTGACGAGGCGATGTAGACCATGCGCTCGGTTCGCCGCACGTCGACCCCCAAAGCCTGAGCCGACTCTTCGTCCATCGCGATGAGATGCAGGTCTTTGATCGTGAAGAACAGCAAGCACATCCCCGGAACGACGAAAACGAGCATCCGCACAATGAGGTCCATCCCCACGACGTCGAGACTCCCGACCATCCAACGGAGGATCTGGAGCGCGCGGGTGTAGTCCGTGAGGAACTGAATCATCAGGACCCCTGCGCCCGCGATGAGATTCAGCACCACCCCGGCGAGAAGAAGCGCACCCGGCATGACCACCGCGCCGGCCGAGGCCAGCCGATAGACGATCGTCACGAAGACGATCGAGCCGAGAAATGCCGCGACGAAGACGATGGGAACTCCCGCGACGTTCGCCCCAAAGCCAAAAGCGATGGCAATGCTCGCGCCCAGCGCCCCTCCGCCCGACACGCCGAGGGTGAAGGGCTCAGCCAAGGGATTCCGAAATAGCGCTTGGAGCGCGGCGCCGATCGATCCGAGCGAGCCGCCAACGAGCATGCCGAGCACGACCCTGGGCACTCGAAGTCGAAAGAAGATGGTCCGCGCAGTCTCGTCCGTTCGAAGGTCGGACCAACCGATGGCATGGTAGCCCGACGAGAGAGAAAGGGCGACCACCAACGCCAGCAGGACGAAGAACACGAGAAGCGCGCCAGAAAGACGGGCGCTCGTTGCGACGGGCGCTGCCGACATCATCCTTCCGACCAGACGAAGGTCCGTCCGCCCTGGCGATGCGCTCGCACCCTGGCGTCATCGTATACCGCGGCGAGCACGTCCTCGCGGAGAACCTCCGATGGCGCGCCCTCGGCCTCGAGCCGTCCTTCACGCATGGCAAACACGCGGTCGAAGCCGTCGTCGAGCATCTGCAGGTCGTGCGTCACGATGAGCGTCGTGAGACCGCTTGTCTCCCGAAGCCGCCCGAGCGCCGCTAGCAGACGGGCGCGATGCTTCAAGTCGAGAGCCGCCGCAGGCTCGTCCAGGAGAAGAAGCCTCGCCTGCTGTGCGAGGGCGCGCGCGACGGAAACGAGCTGCTGCTCCCCGCCCGAAAGCTCCGTGATCGGCCGCATCGCCAAATGCTCGGCGCCGACGGACTCGAGCGCCTGAAGAGCGAGGGTCCGGTCTCGCTCGTTCTCGAAGCGAAACCGCGACGTATAGGGGCTCCTGCCCGTCAAGACGACTTCGATCGCGGTGAAAGGAAAAATGCGAGACTGCTGCTGCGGTACGTAGGCTACCGCCTTCGCGCGCTCGCGCGGAAGGATCGACTGGAGAGGCCGTCCCTCGAGCCGAACGTGTCCGTGTGCCGGCTCGAGGACACCAGAGAGTAGTCGGAGAAGCGTCGACTTCCCACAGCCGTTCGGGCCGATGAGCCCACAAAACGATCCGCTAGGCACGGCGACGGAGACGTCGCGAATGACAGGCGTCGCCCCGTAGGAAAACACCAGGTTCTCGGCCTGAAGCAGAATCTCGCTCACCGCGTCTCCTCCCCGAAGGCTTCGGGGTGAAGGCGCCTTGCCATCTCGCGCGCCGCCCTTACGGCGAACTGTGAGGGATGCACGAGTCGCTTGTCGAGAAATGGATACACCCGGTGGTTTCGCGACGCGCGGATCGGCACCGTCTGCCAGACCGCTTTGGGGTCTTCGGCGAGATCGCTCGTGCCCACCGCGACGGGAATGGCCAGGGCCTGCACCATGTCCAAGACGACCTCGGGATCGAAAGATACCAGCGCTTCGGTGCTGATCTGCGCGTAGTTGTGCGGCGCGGGCGGTGTGATGGGATCGCCGCCGGCGATACGCACCAGGTCCGTAAGGTAGCTCCCTTCCGTCGCGACGTAGAGGTCCCTCAGCGTGCCCGGAAGCCTGTCGACGACGCACAGGACGCTCGGGCGGCCGCGCCCGGCCGTCCGCTTGGAGATGGCATCGAGCTCCGCGTGCATTTCCGACGAGAGAGCAGCCGCGCCTTCGGGGGAGCCGACGGCGGCTCCAATCGACTCGATGGCCGCAAAGATATCCGCGAGAGACTGGCTCCCGACCGCCAGGGTCTCGAACCCGAGTGCCTGCAGGCGCCCCTCCACGAGGGGCGCTTGTGCGTCCGTAAGGATAACGATGTCGGGAGCGAGCCCCACGACCTGCTCGAGGTTCGTATTGGTCCAGCCGCCGACGCGCGGCAAACCCTTAACCTCCTCCGGATACTCACAAAAGGTCGACACCGCCACGACGCGATCGAAAGCGCCGATGCCCCATAGGATCTCCGTCACGCTGGGAGAAAGCGAGATGATCCTCTGAGGAGCGGGCCAGGCAATGGCCGCCGCCGCGAACAAAACGAGCGTTGTGACGAGACGCAACATTAGAACTCGAAGGCTACACCCGCGAGGGCGTAGCGGCCCGGCGTTTTGAAACCGCTCTCGAAAATGGCTTGATCGAACAGGTTCTCGACTTTCGCGAACACGCGCAAGGGCGCAAGACGATAGCTTGCGACGACGTCGCTCTTGGCGTAGCCCTCGAAGCGGTAGACGCGGGTCGTGAAAGTGGTCGCATCGAATATCGGGGCAAGGTAGCTGCTGGAAGCAACCATGTCGAACGCCACCGTAATGCGATCGCCGATATCCTGAGTTAGGACGACGGAGAACTGGTGTCGCGGGACGGCGAAGGCCTGGGTCTGATCTTCGCTAACTCCCGTCGGCGGCTCGGCATCTGTGAAAGTGTAGGACGCATCGAGCCTTAGACCTCGCGAGGGCGCGAGACTCGCGACGAGCTCCACTCCCTGAGTCACACCGCCGTCCGTCATAAAGTAACCACCCACCCGGCCGAACGGATCCGTTGCCGGATCGATAGCTCCGGAGAAGTCGAAGATGATGATCTCCGACAGACGCGTCCGGAAGAAGGTCGCGGCGAAACGGGCGCGGTTCGAGAAGAAGTCCCGCTCGATACCGACGTCGAACGTTTTCGTCCGCTCTGGACTGAGACGCGGGTCGCCGTAGACGAAGTAGCCAAAGGTCGAGAACGACGTTCCGAAGCGCTCGAAGAGCGAGGGTGCGCGGTAGCCGGTCCCGAAGTGGGCGCGAAGTCGGGTTCCGCTTCCGGCGAAGCCGTAGACGGCCGAGATATCCCCCGTCACCGCGTCGTCGGGCGCGGTGATCGCGTCTTTCTGGTACGGCGCGCTTTCACCCGGCGAGAACGTCGGGGTCTGAAGCGAGAAGAGCTGCGCCCGCACGGCGCCCGTCACGGAAAGCGAGCCATCGAGAAGCGAGACTTGATCCTGAAGGAAAAATGCATGGCTCGTCTGAAAGACGTCGGTCGAAGAGTTCTCGGACGGATCGGCGGGTAGCGTCCGGTTCACGAGGGACTCGCGCTCGAGCTCGTAGCCAGCGTCGAGGAGCTGGTGAGAGCCCCACTCGAAGTCGGTGCGCGCGGTTAGCGTATGGATGTCTCCCTCGAACTCGGAACGGGACTGCGCGAGGGGCTCGAAGGGCGAGGCGCCCTCGGGCCCATCCACGAAGCTCCGATCGGTCAGAAGGCCGTGGTATCGAAGGCTATAGCCAAAGCCAGGACGAGGACGCTGATCGAAGTGAATCAAGCTCGAGTAGAAGACCGACTCGCGAAAGTTGTCCGGGTCGTTTCTGGCCGGTATAAAGTTCCCGCCGGGCACGGCATCGATCACCCCCGAGGGCAGCTCACCGAGGGCCTCGGGAGTCTCGTTGAGATCGGCGCGCGCGTCCGCGCCGTAGAATCGGAACGAAAGTCCCGCGGTTCTCGAAAGCTTGAGGCCAACACGCCCCTGAACGCTCGTATTCCGGACGGAGTCGTCGCCATCCACGCCATCGCTCACGTTCAAATGGGTGACGCCGACACTGTAAAGAAAACGCTCTCCCGAGCCGCCCGTCGTTTGCGCAGCGCCCCGGAACGTGCCGAGACCGCCACCCTCCACGAGAAAGCTCCCCCGAGGGGGTCCCCCGCCTGGGGCGGTAACAATATTAATGACGCCGCCTCCCGCGTTCGTTCCATAGAGCGTCGAGCCCGTCCCCCGGAGAATCTCCACGCGATCGACGTCGGTCGCCATCAGGGTCTCGAGATAGGTAGACGCGTCGCCCTGGGGCGCGGCGGGGTCTCGCAACCGCGCCCCGTCGATCAGAATCGCGGTATCTTCGTTCCTGAGCCCGCGGGTCTTGATGCCGGTGAAGCCGCCTGGTCCTCCGAGCTGCTGTACGCGGAGGCCGGGAACCGTGCAGAGCGCCTCCGGCAGGAAGTATTCGTTGCGGGCCTCGATCTCCTCGCTCTCGACGACACTCATCGTTTTCGAGATGTCGCGAAGGCTCTCGGCCGCGGCCGTGCTCGTGACCACCACCGACTCCGAGACCGCCGCGATCTCGAGTCGAATCGTGACGGATTTCGAATCGTCGAGATCGAGACGGACGCCGACAGCGAGACTGCGGGCGAATCCCGGGGCCCGCGCCGTCACCAGGTAGTCCCCCGGAGCGAGCGCACCGAAGCGGGCCAATCCCAGCCCGTCGGCCTCGGCATCCGCGCTGAAACGGCCATCGCCGCGTGCCACGCGGACCAAGGCATTGGGTATGGCCGCCTCCAGCGGATCGGTAACTCGAACCTCGAGCGAGTCCGCGAACAGACTCGCACTCAGAAGCAAAGACACGGATAGACACAACAAGGTGCGCATTGGAGACCTCCAAGTCTCGAATGCGGAGCCAAGGGGTCTCGAAGACAGAAAGGTAGTAGCTCGCTGGCTCGAAACCGGACTCCTCCCATCGAAGAGCGCTCCGACTTCTAGGCTCGGGCAGGTTTCCTGGCTGTCGGATCGAGCGCCGCTGCCCGCCTTCCCCTCGGTGCACGACCGAGAGTGGCTTGCCGTTCTATGGCGTGGGCTTTGGCTCCCCGATTACAGTGGCGTGGGCCGCTGGGGTTTCGAACCCCATTCCCTTTTCACCCGCCAATCGGGTCACCTGAGCCTGAGATCAGGGAGCAGTATAACATAGCCCCACTGCGCTATAATCCTGGTTTTGTTCAAGGAGCGAATGGAGAAGCTGGGCATGGTTGATCTCGATGTGGCAGGGCGCCGTGTCTTCGTCCGCGTCGATTTCAACGTACCGCTCGCTGATGGCGTCGTTCAGGATGACACGCGTATCCGCGCCACCCTGCCGACGCTTCGCTACGCGCTCTCGCGCAGCGCGAAGCTCGTGCTCGGCTCGCACCTCGGCCGGCCCAGGGGTAAGCGCGTTCCCGAGATGAGCTTGCGCCCCGTGGCAGAGAGACTCGCCAAGCAACTCGCAAGAGAGGTTCGATTCTGCGGAGAGAGCATCGGAGAAGAAGTGGACGAGGAAGTGAAGTCGTTACCGGAAGGCGGCGTGCTTCTTCTCGAGAACCTGCGCTTCGATTCGGGCGAAGAGGTGAACGACGCAACCTTCGCGCGGCGGCTCGCAACGTCCTCCGAGCTCTACGTGAACGACGCCTTCGGAACCGCGCATCGTACCCATGCCTCGACCGTCGGTATGGTCAAGCACTTCCCAAAAGCGGCCGCTGGCTTGTTAATGGAAAAAGAGCTCCTCTATCTTGATATGGCGCTTTCTTCACCGCCCAAACCTTTCGTCGGACTGCTCGGAGGCGCGAAGGTCTCGGGCAAGATCGACGTCGTGCGCTCGCTACTCGGCAAAGTCGACTGCCTTCTGATTGGCGGTGGCATGGCCTATACGTTCCTGCGCGCCCGGGGATTCGATACGGGGACCTCGTTGGTAGAAGAGAACAAGATCGATCTCGCCAAAGAGCTCTTGGCCGAAGCGGGCGACAAGCTCGTCCTGCCGCGGGATCACGTCGTGGCGGCGGGCTTCGACGCGGCGGCCGAACGGAAAACGCTCCCGATCTCCGAAGTACCCGAGGGCTGGATGGGGCTCGACATTGGGCCGAAGACCGTCGCGACCTATGGAGACTACATCCGCGGCGCGAAGATGGTGATCTGGAACGGTCCAATGGGCGTGTTCGAGATGGAGCTCTTCGCGCAGGGGACCATCCAGCTCGCCAAGATCCTTGCCGAGAGCGAGGCGACGAGTGTCGTGGGGGGCGGGGATTCCGTTGCCGCGGTAGTCCAGGCCGGTGTGGCCGATCACATCACGCACATTTCCACCGGTGGCGGCGCCTCGCTCGAGTTTCTCGCGGGCGAGACGCTACCGGGAGTCGAGGTCTTGACCGATGCGTAGACCCCTCATTGCCGCCAACTGGAAGATGCACATGACCATCGCAGACGCGACAGAGCTCGCGCGCCGTGTCGTCGAGAGCTGTCGTGAGATGAGCGACGTCGATATCGTGATGGCGCCTCCGTTTACTGCAATCGCTGCGGTTCGCTCCGAGGTCAAAGGCACCGCCATTCGCCTCGGTGCTCAGGACCTTTACTGGGAGGAGAAGGGCGCCTTCACGGGCGAGATCTCACCCGACATGGTCAAGGATACGGGCTGCGACTATGCCATCGTTGCACACTCCGAAAGGCGCCAGCTGTTCGGCGAAACGGACAAGAGCGCCAATCGCAAAGTGGTGGCAGCCCTGACCCACGATCTCATCCCGATACTTTGCGTGGGCGAGACTGGCGCCGAGCGCGATCGCGGCGTCACCTATGTCGTAGTCGATCGCCAGGTCAAAGAAGCACTCAAGGATTTGGCCGAGACCCAGCTCGAACGACTCGTAATCGCCTACGAGCCGATCTGGGCGATTGGGACCGGCCGCACCGCGACCCCCGAGCAAGCCGAGGAAGTGCATCAATCGATTCGAGGCCAGCTCGCCAGGCTTTTCAGCAGCGACGCGGCGGCCCAGGTCCTCATCCTTTACGGCGGGAGCGTAAAACCGGATAATGTAGACGATCTAATGGCCGAGGCCGATATCGATGGCGCCCTCGTCGGGGGCGCGAGCCTGAAGGCAGAGTCCTTCGCGCGCATCTGTGGCTTCGAGCGGAGAAACCAATGACGATTCTGTTCACCATCCTGCACATCATCGTGTCGCTGTTCCTCATCCTCATCGTGCTCGCCCAGCAGGGCAAAGGTCAAGACCTCGCGAGCGCCTTCGGTGGCGGGGGATCGCAGACCGCCTTCGGCGCACGCGGCACCGCGACGCTGCTCTCGAAAATCACCGCCGCCACCGCCGCGAGCTTCATGATCACGTCCCTCACGCTGGGCTACCTGCGGCCCGTTATCTCGGGCGGCACCGTGGTGCCCGAGACCGCCCCCATCGAGGCCCCGGCCGAGAGCGAAGCGAGCGAACCCCCTCCACAGTAAGGATTTCTGAAACCTTGCGGCCTCCAACCGACATCTCTATAATGTCGATTCTTTCACCGCGCCTACCCAAGTGCCGAAGTGGTGGAACTGGTAGACACGCACGCTTGAGGGGCGTGTGGGGCGACCCGTGGGGGTTCGAATCCCCCCTTCGGCACCACACTCGACGCGATCCAATAGCGTCAACGAGTTACGCGCCGTCCGAATTGCTTTTGCTAACAAACTGCTAACGTCGGCCCCGCACTGCACCGAGACCAGGCCCCTTCCGTCTCGCCCGTTTGACCTGGCGACGGCCTCAAGGTGCGGGATTCGAACCGCGACCTGGCTCAGGATGGAGTCCGAGCAAACTCCAAGTCCAGACAAAGTCCCTGGCAGACAAAGCCGACACTTGACCGACAGACTACGAATCTGTAGGTCGGAAAGTGCGCCGCGTGAACGCGCGGACCCCCGAGGGCAGAGACGGCCATCGAAAAGGATATTGTATCCGTAGTTTCGAATTTGGCGCGATGAAGTTGCCACCGCCGTGAAACGCGGCCCACACCTGGTATTTTTTTCGAGGTTTTGCGCGAGGGAGGGTGTGCTAGGCTACACCCTTTTTGCGGGGACGGTCATACCCCGCCGACGCCAGTGTTCTCTGTCGCGCAGCGGGCTGGCGAGGCTCCATACGATCGCGAGGAGAAACTCACTATGAAACGGGTCCCTAAGACTGCTTGGTGCATCGTGCTCATCGCTGCGATGTGGGTGACGTTCTCGTGTCGGTCCGAAGGCGTCGCGCCAGTCGCCGACGGGGAGACCGATCACTTTCATCCGAAGGGCAAGCCCGTAGGGTCAATAAACTCGAAGGCGCTCCCGCACAGCGGTTTCCGGGGCGAGTTCTTGGTAGTTTGATCTGTTGAACTAGAGGTCGGTGTCCAGTATGTACTCCAGTTCTCGAGAGGAGACGCGATGGACTGGACGACAATGCTGGCGTACATCACCGGATCGGTTGATCAGGAACTGCTGCTGCGCAATGAGTACCTCGTGGCCGAGAATCGCATTCTGCGGAATCGGCTCCGGGGTCGTTTGAGCCTGGCTGACGGTGAGCGCCGAACCCTGGCCGAGATCGGGAAACGGCTCGGCAAGCGAGCGCTCGAAGAGGTGGCGAGTATCGTAAGACCTGAGACGATCCTCGGATGGCACCGCAAGCTCGTCGCGAGGAAGTTCGATGGTTCCAAGAATCGCACGAATCCAGGGCGACCACGTGTCGACGATGGAATCGAGGAGCTGGTTGTACGCATCGCAACGGAAAAGGCTGCTGGTCTCGCAAAGTACGCTCGTCTTCATGGGGACGCGTTCGGTCGAATAGAGTTCATCCCGTAGGGTCAATAAACTCGAAGGCGCTCCCGCACAGCGGTTTCCGGTGCGAGTTCTTTGGAGTCTGATCTGTTGAATTAGAGGTCGCTGTCCAGTATGTACTCCAGTTCTCGAGAGGAGACGCGATGGACTGGACGACAATGCTGGCGTACATCACGGGATCGGTTGATCAGGAGTTACTCCTGCGGAATGAGTACCTCGTCGCCGAGAATCGCATTCTGCGGAATCGGCTCCGGGGTCGTTTGAGCCTGGCTGACGGTGAGCGCCGAACCCTGGCCGAGATCGGGAAACAGCTCGGCAAGCGAGCGCTCGAAGAGGTGGCGAGTATCGTAAGACCTGAGACGATCCTCGGATGGCACCGCAAGCTTGTCGCGAGGAAGTTCGATGGTTCCAAGAATCGCACGTATCCAGGGCGACCACGCGTCGACGAAGGAATCGAGGAGTTGGTTGTAGGCATCGCAACGGAAAATCGCTCGTGGGGCTACGATCGGATTGCTGGAGCGATGGCAAACCTCGGGTATCGAGTGAGCGACCAGACCGTCGGCAACATCTTGAAACGGCATGGCATCGCGCCCGCGCCGGAGCGCCGAAAGACCCCGACGTGGAAGGAGTTCATCCGCTCGCACATGGACGTCCTTGCGGCGACGGATTTCTTCACCGCTGAAGTGTGGACCAAGACCGGGCTCGTCACCTACTACGTGTTGTTCTTCATACACCTGGCTACCCGGCGCGTTCATATTGCCGGCATCACACCGTATCCCGACGGGCAGTGGATGACTCAGGTGGCCCGGAATGTGACCATGGCGGATGTCGGGTTTCTCTCTTCGAGCCGTTACTTGATCCATGACCGGGACTCCAAGTTCTGCGAGGCGTTTCAGCTGACCGTCGAAGCCGTGGGCATCCAGACCGTCAAGCTGCCCGCAAGAAGCCCGAATCTGAATTCATTCGCGGAGCGCTGGGTGAGATCGGCAAAGGACGAGTGCCTGTCGAAGCTCATCCTCTTCGGGGAGAGGTCGCTTCGGCTCGCGCTGAAACACTATGTCGCTCATTTCCACGAAGAAAGGAATCACCAAGGCAAGGGCAATCTATTGCTATTTCCCTCAGTCGAGCAGCCGAATCCGGCACACGGGTCAGTTCGCTGCCGCGAAAGGCTCGGCGGACTGCTGAAATACTACTACCGGGCGGCCGCATGAGTTTCTTGACCTTACGGGGTGTGGATGAGCACTCGAGCTAAAAACTTGAGCGGGTCGGTCAAGGCGTCGTGGTCGAGCTCGTGACCGAGTTTTGGCTCATAGACGACGGAAAAGCCCTTCGATCAAATCGCAGAATGTTTTTGCTCAATGTCGTTACCCCGATATCAACGATTATTGGTCTGGCAGACCGACGTGAATACTACATATTTCAGAAGATCCTAATGAGATTCGTTCACCATTATCACTTGCCGCCTCATGCTTGTCGCCCGGTCATTGTAATCGGCAAGATCGTTGTCAATGAGGCGATCGAGACCTTCCAACTCCTGGTCAATCGCCGATACCAATTGGTCGCGAACCTTAATAGCCGACTCGGTGGGGGGGTGATCGCTCATCGCCACCAATCCGATTAATCCTGCAAGTTTGTCATTGAGCCGATTGCGCAAAAATCTGTCTAGCTGATCCGTGCGAAATTCCATTTTTGTTTGATACAAACTCTCTTCAAATTGCGTTAGCAGTTCCAGCATAGCCTTACCCGCTGAGGTCAGCTCAGCATAAGCTGAATCGTGTGATGTACGATCTGTGGCCGCGGCAAGTTGGGACTTCAAACTTCGAATTTGGCCTAAGGCCTTGTGTGCCTGCGTCAACTTATGATTTAGATGCAACAAAAAATCAAATTGTGCCTGGTAGTCCTCTGGTGAGTTGGTCGAACGAGGATCTGCGCGAATTGTCAATGGCACTTGCTGCTCCCATTCACCGACCGTAAGCCTAGCTACATACTGGCCCGGTACAGCCGTGGGTCCGGCGAGGGCAGAGCTGTGAAACAAGATCATATCCTTAAGCGATTCAGCGCTTGGCCATCGCATGTCCCACACAACCGTATTCAGGCCTTTCTCAGCACTCAACAATCGGTCATCATCACTGAGTGGTCGAGACGCCGTCGAGGCGGCAATACCACTGACCTTGCGTGTGAATGTGCGAATAACCTCACTATCCTCGCGCTCAATTCTCAACTGCAATAAGCTCTCGGGTGGTAGTGTTTCGCGCAGCCAGTAGCGCAGAACTACACCAGCGGGTGGATTCTGTCCCATGTTTTTAGGCGAATCTTCTGACCCGGTGAGTACGCGGTATGTTGGCATCGGATTGAACAGCCGAGCATCGGCGGAAAATACATCTCCATTAAGCTGTCGCAAAAACGTAAGATCATCTAATATCCAGTATCCTCTGCCTTGTGTTGCTACCACAAGATTTCCGTCCTTGATGGCCAGGTCGGTGATAGGTGAGATGGGAAGATTAAGTTGTAGAGCACGCCAGTTTTCGCCGTCGTCATAGGAGATATAGAGGCCACTCTCCGTACCGGCGAAAAGAAGGCCCTGCCTCACAGGGTCGGCGCGGATCACCCGAGTAAAATGGTTGTCAGGAATCCCGTCAACTATTTTTCTCCAACTTTTCCCATAGTTATGGGTGACATACAGGTAAGGCCGAAAATCATCCACTTCATACGCTGTCGCCGCAACGTATAGCCCGTCCGCCTCAAAAGGGTGCGCGTCAATTGAGTTGATCTGAACTTCCTGCGGCAGTCCCTTGGGCGTCACATCAGTCCAGTTGGCACCATCATCGAGGGTCAAGTGCACCAACCCATCATCGGAACCTGTCCAGATGACGCCGGGCTCCGTCCGCGATTCAGCGAGGGCAAGAATGGTGGCGGCAAGTCGCTCACCAGATGCGTAAACATTCCTGCCCCAGCTGTCATTGCGAACCGGATTTCGCGTGAGATCAGGACTAATCGTGGTCCAGGTCTGACCTTCGTCGCTTGTCCTGAACAAGACATTGGCCGCCGCATAGAGCACATTTGGACTATGGTTCGAGAACACCATTGGAAAGTTCCAGTTAAATCGGTATTTGAGCTCCTCTCCGAGCCACCCGTAGGGGAGGTCGGGCCAGATGTGGATTGAGCGCACGTCGCCTGTTCGATGATCCATTCGTTCTAGGTTCCCGGCGAAATTTCCGCCAAATACAATATCCGGATCATCCGGCTTGGCCACGACAGTACCGCTTTCTCCGCCGGCAGTCGGTTCCCAGTCTCGCACGCCAATAGCAGAGCCTGTTGCCGATCTTGAGCGGATCCGCAAAGAGGTATTGTCCTGTTGACCACCAAGGAGCCGATAGGGAAACGCGTTGTCTGTTGACACGCGATACATTTGAGCGGTCGGCTGATTGTCTTGGGCCGACCATGTTTGTCCGCCGTCGAAACTGATATTCGCCCCGCCATCGTTGGCTTCGATCATACGGTGCGGGTCATTCGGGTCAATCCACAAATCGTGCTCGTCGCCGTGGGGAGTATCAATTACCGAGAAATTCTTTCCTCCATCTGTTGATCTGTAGAACCGAGTATTTAATATATAGACAGCATCCGGGTTTTTCGGATCAACGTAGATTCGATAGTAGTAGTATGGTCGGTTGCGCAATCGTCGCTCTTGATTGACGCTTTCCCATGTCTCCCCGGCATCGTCGGAACGAAACACGCCGCCCGATTCAGCTTCGATGATTGCGTAAAGCCGGTCCGGGTTTCTTGGTGACACGGCGATGCCAGAAATGCCAAGGGGTGGCTCGGGCATCCCATCATTGCTGGACAGTAACTGCCAGCTATTTCCGCCGTCGGTCGTCTTCCACAGGCCCGAACCTTCGCCACCAGAATCGATGGTATAGGACGTTCTTCGAACTCTCCAGGTGCTGGCATATAGTACCCGTGGGTTGGTGGGATCCATCACAAGGTCGACCGCGCCAGCGCTGTCATTCACGTACAGCACTTTCTCCCAGCTCGCTCCGCCGTCGATTGACCGGAACACACCGCGTTGTTCATTCGGGCCATGCAAGTGTCCCAATGCGGCGACGTACACGATATCTGGATCACGCGGGTGAATCCGAATCCTCGGGATATGATGGCTGCCCTCCAAGCCAACGTGATTCCAGGTACGACCGGCATCGGTGGACTTCCATATCCCGTTTCCACTGGAAGTGTTGCCGCGGACAGTTTTTTCACCAGTACCGACGTAGATGACATTCGGATCCCAGGCAGATACGGCGACGGAACCTATGGAACCCCCAAAGTACCCGTCTGAAATGTTCTCCCAACTCGCACCACGATTGACGGATTTCCACACACCGCCACCAGTGGCTCCGAAGTAATAGACATCGCGATTTTGTGGAATACCTTCGACGGCTGCGGAACGACCGCCACGGTAGGGGCCAACTTCGCGCCACTTGAGACCATCGAGGTCCGCTTCTGTCCAACCGGCGAATCCCGATTGAACTGCTGAGCAGAGAATAGCGCCGATCAGTAACGCCGATTTTGGATTCATATGTAGCCTCACTGCTGTCCCAACGTTTGAGTTAAATGTGTCTGTAGCCCATTGTTATTCAAAATGAACTCATTTATGCCTGTCACCGACTTGAATTTCCCTGCCGCTAACTGCCGCCCTCGAAGCTTCTTTGGCCTGCCGAGGATCGTAGCGCATGTTCACGGACAGTCTCATTTTCTCTCAAGTGATGGAGCATTTTCCGATGCACATCTTTCGACGATGTGTCCAACGTTATTACGGCAATCACAAAATCATATCCTTCTCCTGTCTCGATCAGTTTCATTGCATGGCGTTCGCCCAACTCACTTGCCAAGAAAGTCTCCGCGATATCGAAGCCTGCGTACGAGCGCAACAGAGCAAGCTCTACCACATGCGCATACGCGGAGGCATCTCACACAATACGCTGGCCAATGCCAACAAGACAAGGGACTGGTGTAGTGCTCCCCAAAAGTCAAGCCACTAATTGATCTTTTTCCGCCCGAAACTCGGCGGGGCTCCTGTAGTCGAGACTTGATGCGGTCGCGCCGTGTTGTACCAGCCAATCCACCGGCGAATCACACGACGCGCGTGCGTGAAGCTCACGAAGTTGTGCTCGTAGGGTCAATAAACTCGAAGGCGCTCCCGCACAGCGGTTTCCGGGGCGAGTTCTTGGTAGTCTGATCTGTTGAATTAGAGGTCGCTGTCCAGTATGTACTCCAGTTCTCGAGAGGAGACGCGATGGACTGGACGACAATGCTGGCGTACATCACGGGATCGGTTGATCAGGAGTTACTCCTGCGGAATGAGTACCTCGTCGCCGAGAATCGCATTCTGCGGAATCGGCTCCGGGGTCGTTTGAGCCTGGCTGACGGTGAGCGCCGAACCCTGGCCGAGATCAGGAAACAGCTCGGCAAGCGAGCGCTCGAAGAGGTGGCGAGTATCGTAAGACCTGAGACGATCCTCGGATGGCACCGCAAGCTTGTCGCGAGGAAGTTCGATGGTTCCAAGAATCGCACGTATCCAGGGCGACCACGCGTCGACGAAGGAATCGAGGAGTTGGTTGTAGGCATCGCAACGGAAAATCGCTCGTGGGGCTACGATCGGATTGCTGGAGCGATGGCAAACCTCGGGTATCGAGTGAGCGACCAGACCGTCGGCAACATCTTGAAACGGCATGGCATCGCGCCCGCGCCGGAGCGCCGAAAGACCCCGACGTGGAAGGAGTTCATCCGCTCGCACATGGACGTCCTTGCGGCGACGGATTTCTTCACCGCTGAAGTGTGGACCAAGACCGGGCTCGTCACCTACTACGTGTTGTTCTTCATACACCTGGCTACCCGGCGCGTTCATATTGCCGGCATCACACCGTATCCCGACGGGCAGTGGATGACTCAGGTGGCCCGGAATGTGACCATGGCGGATGTCGGGTTTCTCTCTTCGAGCCGTTACTTGATCCATGACCGGGACTCCAAGTTCTGCGAGGCGTTTCAGCTGACCGTCGAAGCCGTGGGTATCAAGACCGTCAAACTGCCCGCAAGAAGCCCGAATCTGAATTCATTCGCGGAGCGCTGGGTGAGATCGGCAAAGGACGAGTGCCTGTCGAAGCTCATCCTCTTCGGGGAGAGGTCGCTTCGGCTCGCGCTGAAACACTATGTCGCTCATTTCTACGAAGAAAGGAATCACCAAGGCAAGGGCAATCTATTGCTATTTCCCTCAGTCGAGCAACCGAATCCGGCACACGGGTCAGTTCGCTGCCGCGAAAGGCTCGGCGGACTGCTGAAATACTACTACCGGGCGGCCGCATGAGTTTCTTGACCTTACGGCAACAGAAGTAGGGCTGTAGCTAATAGATAGTCAGCAGGTCCCCGCGAGGTGACGAGCCAGGATGATCCGGTCTGGCTGAGCGCGCACGACTGCTCGTAGCGCCAAATCGAACATCCGACGCGGGGTGAGCCCGTGGCGACCCGAAACAGAAACGAAGGGATGTGCTAGCCTGCCTGCGTGCGTGAAATTCCTTGAGGAACGCCCGTTAAGGCAGGTGCTTGAGGCCGTCCAAGCGTTGGCCAAGCGAGCGCAAGAAGGGGGTACTAGTGAACATGCATACCATCGTTCGACGCGCCTGTTCGGCCCTGCTCGTAGGCGCGTTCACTATCGAGAGCGCCTTCGCGCAAACGCCTGATTATGAACGGTACATGCTCCTCGGGTTTGTGGAGTCCGAGACGGGGGCGAAGCTGACAGTCGGAGAAATCGACAAACATCCGGAGCCACTGTTTGGGGAGGACAAGCCGTGGGAGGTTCGGTTCGACAACGTTTACGCGACCGTCGTGTTTGACCAAGGTGTTTACAAGTGTTGGTACAACCCCTTCACCGTAGATATGCGGACGACGTCGACGCCGGAGGCGGAGCGAAACCCTACGGACACCGACTACATGAGGAAGAGGCCCAATGATCGGGTGAGCTCACTGCTGTACGCCACCAGCGCAGACGGCCTGGTTTGGGAAAAACCTGATCTGAATCTGCTCGAGTTTGAAGGCAACACTGCCAACAACTTTGTGATGCATGAACCTCACGGTGTGGGCATTTTCGTCGATCCCCATGATGCAGACCCTAAGAAGCGCTACAAGGCGTTCTTCTCAAGCTTTGACTTCCGCGGCACCAAGGACATGACCATCGCTTACTCTCCCGATGGTGTGAACTGGTCAGACTGGGTAAACGCGGCCACCATTGAGTCCCCAGGTGACACGCACAACAACGCTTTTTGGGATGAACGAACGCGGAGGTACATGGGCTACACGCGCGAGAAGGGACCGCAGGGACGCGTGGTAACGTTCACCGAGTCGAAAGATTTCTTGACCTGGACGAAGCACACTGAGGTCTTTGCTGCGAGCGAGGACCCGTTGGAGCAGGCTCATGACATGATCGTGTTCCCGACCGGGGGCATCTACATTGGGCTTTTGGGATCCATGCATTTCCCAGAGGGAGCCACGCCAGATCAGGCGGTGATGGATAATGTCACGCAGCATGTTGAGTTAACCTGGAGCCCGGACGGCACAACCTGGCACCGGATCGAGCCGGGCACCCCCTTCATTCCAAACGGCACGAGCGGTCCCACTCCCCCCGAATTCGGAAAAATGGCCCATGACTTCGGGGTGATATTCGCGTCGGCGCCGGTGTTTCTGGAGGACGAGGTGCGCATCTATTACGGCGCTGGCGATTGGTACTTTTTCGATTGGCGAAAAGGGTTCTTGGGCCTGGCCACCATCAAACCCGATCACTGGGCGGGCTATGAGCCAGCTTCTGACGCACCCGCGGAGGTCAATACGGTCCCGGTGGTCTGCCGGGGCAGCAACCTTGAAGTCACGGCCGACATCGAGGCGGGCGGCAGCGTCAAGGTGACGTTGCTTGATGCCAATGGTGCTGTGATCGCTGAGAGCGAACCCATGACGGCTAGCGGGGTGGATTCCGGTCTCACCTGGATGAACGACTACAATTACGACAGGTGCGTGGGACATGAAACGCGGATTCGTTTTGAGATCACGGGAGACGCACAGGTCTATTCGTTCGCGTTTGGTGACCAGCCGCCTCCGCGAGGTGGTGAACCTGGCCCGGATATGATGATGGGAGCCGACGCAGGAAGCGCCATGGACTCGACTGATCCGCCTAACGGCACGGAGCAGATGGAGTCTGATCCAATAGACGCGGGCGGCACACAGGATGGTGACGCCTCCACGCGTGTCAGCAATACCGATCAGGAGTCGGGCTGCGACTGCAGCGTTCCTGGCCAGCGCAGCAATTTCGGAGGGTTCCCGGCTGCGCTGCTACTGCCTGGCGCAGCCGCGGCTTCTATTGCGGGCGGTAGGCAGGTTCGGTTGGGTCGTCCGGGACCGGCGTCTTCCCTTGTTTGACATATTCTGACGGCAGAGTTGCATCCCAGTGGTCCAATCGACTGATAGGAGATCGTAACTCAGTGGCGCCTAGAAATGCACCTGAAGGGCTTCGCGAAAGGGTGATGGAGCGAAAGTCGAGCTTACTGGTGTAGGCTCGAGGTAGAGGAAAGCTCGAGTTCAGGTTGGTGGATTCGGTGTCGACGGCTGGTAGGCAGACGTCGAGTGTCGGCATGAGTCGTTGGGTTTAGTGGACTCGAGTCGAGTAGGCAGGGGGAGCTCGTTGTCGACTCCTGGCGTCGAGATGATCGAAGATTCGGCGGATGACGGAGGGCTTGGTGATGAAAGCGAGAATCTTCATTGGGGCGCCACATTGCCGACAGGTTAAAGGGTCGATCTCGTAGATGCGGTAGATGAGCTCGCGCCATCGCTTGGAAAGAGCGCGCCTGGAAGGCTTGAGGTCCGTGGCTTTCTCGAGGGGGCAAATCTTTGTGGCACCTCAGTGGCACTCAGGCACGGTTAATGAGGGTCACCGGGGAACACGAGGTCAGCCGATCTTCTTGTACGGAAAGGGAAAACCGCCCTTCCGCGCCCTCAGGCGACCCTCTTCGCCTCTTCGTAATCAGCAGGTCGGAGGTTCAAATCTCGCCGGCTCCAGCGTTTCGAAGAAGTTACGGGCTTCACCTTTCTCGATTGGTCACCAGAAACGGTCTTTTGGTCGCATCTCGTTTTTTGAACGTCGAGACGATCGACCTGGGAGCGGTCATCGCGGGGGAGGAAGTGACCGTAGACGTCGCACGTGGTGCGGATGCTCGAGTGCCCCAGCATTCGCGAGACGTAGTACGTGCTCACAGCTTCTGATAACAGACGGAGGCGAAGGTGTGTCTCAGACTGTGTGGGGTGAACTCGGTCGGAAGCCCGGCGCGTTTGAGCACACGGGTCATCGCCTTCCGTGCCCTCGACTCGTCCATGTAGTTACCGGTGGGGAGGTGAACACCCGCTCCGGCGTGCTGGAGCCTTCCCGATGCGCCTCCTCGATCTCCTCCACCGCTTCAACGCTGGCAAGCTCGACCCCTACGAGCTGCCGGTGCTTGTAGGCGCTCTCGAGGAGGTCAAGGCGCGCTGACTACCTCCTCATTACGTTCAACTGCCACGGCCCGTATTCGGCGTCACCCTCCAGGACGACCGCCACGAGATCGGCGGGGCCTGCCCGGACCTCATCGACATCGAACACGACCTCGGTTGCGCCATCGGGAACGCTCTCCGTCCACGAGCGATCGCCCCAGCGTAGCTCCACCGACTCTGGTTGAGTCTTTAGAAGCACTGTCACACGGTACGCCCCGCCTTGCTCGGCATGGATCTTCCAAATCCCGTTCGATCGTGGCGCCCAAGGCCGGTTCTGAAAATGGCGCCAGTCCTGTCGCGTGAGAACCGAGACCGGCTCGTGGGACGAGCCGAGGACGATGCGCGGTGGTGCGTAGTTGTCTTCCCGCGTCGCACTCACGTCCCGGAACCACTCTTCGTACTGCTGTTTCAACAGAGCGAGCCGCTCCGGATTCTGCTCCACGAGATTATTGCTTTCACCGGGGTCGACGCTCACGTCATAGAGCTCCCACCGCGGCTCCCCTGCCATCTCGTCAAGACCGAACCCGCTGGCGTTGACCAGCTTCCATCGCTCGGTGTGGATGGACACGTGGTGATACAGCTGCGGCACATCGCCACGGTGCGTTTGGATGAAAAGCGTACGATCGTCTCGCTCGCGGACATCTCCCTCGAGCTCCGGCAAGAAGCTCACACCGTCCATGCCTGCCAGTGACGCAACTCCCGCCGCTTCGAGCAACGTGGGCATGACGTCGATGTGCGCCGCCATGGTGTCGATCCTGCGTCCGGCTTCGACACGTGCGGGCCAGCGCCAAAAGAAGCTCGTCCGTATGCCGCCGCTATGAACCTGCCCCTTCATGCCTCGCAGATCGCCGACATAGCGCATCGTGTTCGGCCCGTTGTCGGTGAGGAAGATGACGATGGTGTTCTCGGCGATGCCGAGCGTGCCGAGCCGATCGTGCAAGCGGCCCATGTTCTGGTCGATGTTCTCGACCATCGCGAAGATGCGCGCGAGCGTATCGGGATCGTCGCCACCTCTCAGCATGACCTCTGACAGGTCACGCTCTCGGTACTTGCGATACAGCTCTTCGGGCACATCGTGATAGGGACTGTGAGGGGTGTTGCTCGAGATGTAAGCGAAGAAGGGCCGGCGGGCACGGTGCTCGCGCTCTAGCCACGCCATCGCGTGGTCGAAATAGAGATCCGCACAGTACCCTTCGAAGCTCTTCTCGACACCGTTCTCGAACAACACCGGATCAGTGTACCTGTTCTCGCCCGCAGGTGGATCCGAGGGCTGGCCAATACCGCCCCCTCGGTGCATGAGCACTTCTTCGAAGCCTTGATCTTGTGGCCGCATCGGGTAGTTGTCCCCGAGATGCCACTTACCGAACAGCCCGGTCGCATAGCCCGCGTCGCGCAGCACTTCCGCGAGCGTGATTTCTTCGGGCTCCATCATCGCCCGTCCAATGTAGGTGTCGACGACGCGCGTACGATAATTGTAGCGGCCCGTCATCAAGCTCGCGCGCGTCGGCGCGCACACGGGGCTGACGTAGAACGTCGTCATCTGCGCCCCCTCGGCGGCGAGGCGGTCGAGGTTCGGGGTGTCGATCACGGGGTTCCCCATGACACCCAAATCCCCGATCCCCTGGTCGTCGGTCATGACGAGGATGATGTTGGGTGGCTTGAGCGCGGGCGCATCGCATCCGGCGAGTACCGCCGCCATAACCAGGCAAACAAACAAGCGCATCACTCAGTGCGACACGGGATCCAGCCGCCTCAGCTCTTCCGTCCAGTCGAGAACGGCGCCGATCGGTGAGATGATCTCGTACGGCCCTAGATGGCTGCCCGTCTTCAGCATTGTCTCCTTCAGAAACTTACGGTTCGTCGACGGCATCATACCAGGAGCGTTCTCCCTAGGTTGACCCCGCCTCCCGTCATGGGAGCATGTTTCAAAGAGCTCAAATTCCCGAAAAACGAAAAGTTCGCAGGCGCCCGGTCGTGACGGCGCACCGCCCCGATCCACTCTCCCACCTCTCTTAGTCGCGTCCGGCACCATGCCGCGAGGTTTCCATCATGAGCGATACCGTAGTGAGCTGTCCCAAGTGCGGTCACGAGCAGCCGACCGGCTTCCCGGAATGTGTTCGGTGCGGGGTGGTGTTTGCCAAGTTCCAGCCACGCGAGCAGCCGATGCCCGACACGTACGAAGGACAAGACCCGGCCGAAGCGCTCCAACCGATGAGCTTACCGAACGCGTACGACGTCGATAGCGCCAGGAATGCTCTGGAGGTCGTCCGCCAACTATTGCCCGCGGTCGAGAGCGCCTACGTTCCCAGCGGAGCAGTCTCTCTCGTGGGGCTTCTCATGGTCGTGCTAACAGATAGACATTATGTATTGAGCCTGCCCAACCTTGAGAAGGTGGATTAAGCTTTCGGCTCGAAGAAGACGAAGGCCCAGAGCCATAAGCAAGGAGGACAGGCCGTGGAAGAGTATAGCGGATACGTTGGACTGGATGTTCACAAGGACACGATCGCGGTAGCGGTGGCGTTGCCGGGGCGGAGTAAGCCGAAGTCGCTGGGGATCATAGCGAACAACAAGAGGTCGATACTGAAGTTGATCGGCAAGCTGTCGCCGAACGGGGAAGCTCTTGGATTTTTCTATGAGGCGGGTCCGTGCGGCTACGAGCTGTACCGTTGGGTCAAGGAGAGGGGCCACGATTGTGACGTGGTGGCGCCGTCGAAGATTCTGAAGAAACCTGGAGATAGGGTGAAGACGGACCGGCGGGACGCGGTGAAGTTGGCATCGTTGTTTCGCTCTGGAGAGCTGACGCGGGTGTGGGTACCGGACGGTGAGCAAGAAGCGATGCGCGATCTGAGCCGTGCCCGTGAAGAGATGAAGCGAGTGGAGCTCCAGCTGAAACAACGTCTCGGTGCGTTTCTCCTGCGCCACGGCAAGAGGTACACGGCGGGCAAGTGCAAATGGACGCAGCGGTTCTATCGATGGCTGGCGGATGTCAAGATGGATTTTCCGGTCCAGCAGATTGTCCTGGAAGAGTACGTGGACGCCGTGAAACAAGCGGAGGCTCGGGTGAGATGGCTTCGACCAAGAGCTTCTGAGGGCATTGGAGGGAGGGTTGGAGCCTGAGGCCGGTAGTGGATTCGTTGATGGCGCTTCGTGGCGTCAACTCTGTGACGGCGATGTCGGTGGTCACCGAGCTCGGCGACATCAGCCGATTCGAATCGCCGCGTCAGTTGATGGGCTACCTCGGCTTGGTTCCCTCTGAACACTCGAGCGGCGGCAAAGCCAAGCGAGGAGGAATCACAAAAACCGGAAACGGTCGCGTTCGGCGTCTGTTGGTCGAAGCGGCGTGGTGCTACCGGTTTCCAGATCGGCGGAGCCAACACCTGATGAAGAAAGCGGAGAAGGCGAGCCAGGAGGCACAGTCGATCGGCTGGAAGGCTCAGAAGCGTCTGTGCCACCGTTACTGTTTTTTTCCACTCGGCCTGGCCCATTTCGCTCATCTAAAATGGCCCACCTTAAGTTATTGATTCTTAAAGAACGAACGTAACAAAGTCCCTTTCCCTTATCCTGCGGCCGGAACGAACGTGCAGGCCGCCCCGAGTGAAAACACAGCTCTCATGCCTTTGGAACCGCGTTCTTGCTGCGGACGGTGCGGCGGAAGCGGTAGGACTCGGAGCCGGTCTCGAGGATGTGCGCCTGGTCCGTGACACGATCGAGCAGCGCCTTGCACAGCCGGGCGTTCGTGAACACCTGAGTCCATTCGGAGAACGGGAGATTCGTCGTGATCACGAGCGCGGCGGTCTCGCTTCGCTCCGAGATCACCTGGAACAACAGCTCGGCGCCGACGTCGGCGAGCGGGACGTAACCAAGCTCGTCGATGCACAGCAACTCGAAGCGGGCATAGCGTCGGATGATGCGCGACAGCTCGTGCTCTTGTCTCGCCTCGACGAGCTCGTTGACGAGTCTCGATGCGGTGGTGAAGCGGACCCGGCGACGTTGCTGACACGCGGCCACACACAACGCTCTCGCCAGGTGGGTCTTACCCGTCCCCGCGTCGCCGAGGAAGATGACCGGCTGCGTTTGGTCGATGTAGTGACCCTCCGCGAGCTCTTTTATCCGGCGAGCCGAGACCTTGGGCGACTGTGAGAAGTCGAACTCGTCAACGGTCTTCGTCCGCGGTAGCTGTGCTTCTCTCAATCGTCTCTGAACCGCTCGGTGTTCGCGTTCCTCGACCTCGGCGCTGAGCAGGACGTCGAGGTAGCGGACGTGGCTTTGCTTGTCGCACCATGCTTGCTCCGCCAGCTTCTGGAACTGGCTCGCCACTGTCGGCATGCGCAGCGTCTTGCAGTGCTGACGGATGGTGCCGACCTCGACGCTTCGCCCGCTCACGGGTTCACCTCCGTGATCAGCTCGTTGTAGTGACTCACGCCCGGCGCAGCTCGTTCGTAGCGCGCAAGGTGTCCAAGCTCGACATCGTCCAGGCTACGCTCGGGGTTCCGTTGTAGCGACGCGGTATCGAGGAGATGGCGAAGCGCTTCGAGATCGGTGCACCCGAGCTCGAGGGCGTGGGCGACGGTCTCACGAAGCTTGTCGTATCCGTGCTTGCGCCCTAGCTGGATGAGCTCCACCATCTGGCGCGTGCCATCGAGCTTGCCGTGGCGACGGTTCAGCTTCGCCCACAGCTCGTCATAGCTTGCGGGCCATCGTCCTTTCGCGCGCCACTGCGCGAGCGGCGTCGAGCCCGCAAGGGCACCGGGCTTACGCTCCAAGACATCGAGATAGTACTCGAGCTCGTAAAGCGACCGGTTCCGGTCGTAGCAGCGCTCGTGCTGTGCCATCACGCGGCCGTCCCGCCACGCCTCGACGGCCAGCGGCAGCAGCTTCACCATCACCCGCTGGCCCGGCTTCAAGGGCGTCGAGTACCAGTTCGTGCCGGCCCGAACGCAGCCTCTCTTGTCCACCGTCGTGAAGCGCTTCTCCTCGAGCTCGAAGCCCTCGTCGGCCATCGGGAGTAGGTGCACTCGCTCGAGCTCCATTGCCGCGCCCACCGCGTGTTCCTTGCCAGCGATGTGGCGCTTGTTCTCTTCGAGGCAGCGACCACGCAAGTACGCGTTGAGCTCATCCCAATCATCGAACTCCGGTACCGGCGTCCAGTGGTTGCGGCGGAAGTAGCCCACCTCGCTTTCTACACCGCCTTTCTCGTTTCCTCGAGCCGGATTGCAGAACTCGGAGTCGAATCCCCAGTGCGAGCGAAACGCCACGAAAGCTTCAGTCTGACGACGTTGGTAGCCTCGCAAGATCTTGGAAACCGCAAGGGTCAGGTTGTCGTAGCGCATTCGACGAAACACGCCACCGAAGAACTCGAACGCCTTCTCCTGCGCCTCGAAGAACGCCTGCTGCGTCGCGCGGGGATAGCCTCGATGGAATGCGCCCCCGCCGGCCATGCTCCGTACCACCAACGTTTGCACCTTCGTCAGCTCGCCACCGATCCGGGCGTGCGACTCGTACCAGTCCACCTGAGCTTCATCGCCCCACGCGTAGCTTTGCGGGATGAACACCTCCGCATGCTTCAAGCCGAGCTCACGCTTGCGCCGTCCAACGTACCGGCGAACCGTCGATTCGCCTACTTCGTGATTCGGGTAGCTCTCTCGCAGTCGATCCCAGATGCGACGCGCGGTGTGACGCTGCTTGCGTGGTTCGTGTCTGTCGGACTCGAGGATCGCGTCGATGAAATCCCGGACCGGGCCGAGCTTCGGGCTCTCTCGTGGCGTCCGCTTACGTTCCGGCGGCAGCGCGCTCTTAACCGCATCACGCACCATCCGGCGGTGCACTCCGAACTTCCTCGCTACCCCTACTATCGTCCCAACTCCGTGTTCGTACTCCCGACGCATCTGCTCGAACAATCGCACTTTGGCGCCCCTTTCCAACCGATGCCTCCTCTCCGGGCTTACGCCCGCTCAAGGCTATCGATCCGATGCAGGTGGGCCAAATCTAATGAGCGAAATGGGCCAAGTTAGAGTAGCTAACACAGTTACCGTGCTCTACTTCGAGCGGGCAAACACCAAGGCAAGATCACCACGGCGATCGCGCGAGAATTGAGCGGTTTTGTTTGGGCGATCGCCTGTGCGGTCAGAGGCAGCTCCGCGACGAAGGCATGTCAGGCGTTAACCAACACGCGGATATCAGGTTGATTCACCGTCGCATTGACCTGCCCCCAGTCTTTGGTACACCGCCGAATCAAATCCTTGCCGAGATTCTGGCCTCTAGGCGACTCGACCACGAGCGAACTCAACCGGCGTAAGGTTGCCGAGTGAGCTGTGAGGTCGAATCGTGTTGTAGTCCTGGCGCCAATGTTCGATGATGCGCTGGGCGTCCGCCAGGGTGACGAACCAGTGCTGATTGAGACACTCGTCGCGGAACCGGCCGTTGAAACTTTCGACGAAAGCGTTCTGCGTCGGCTTGCCCGGTTCGATGAATCGAAGCTCGACACCCTTGTCATAGGCCCACGCATCGAGAACTCGACCCGTGAACTCGGGGCCGTTGTCGATCACGATTTGCTTCGGGTAACCCCGCAGCGCTGCGATCGCTTCTAGTACGTCCACGACGCCAACACCCGGGAGGGAGTACTCAGCGTCGCTAGCCAGAGCTTCTCGACTACAATCGTCGACCACGTCCAGAATCCGAAATCGTCGGCCATGCGCCAGCTGGTCACTCATGAAATCCATCGACCAGCGGTCGTTGACCTGCTTGGGCTCGACGAGCTTTTGCCGAGGATGGCGGCTCACACGCTTGCGCTTCTTGGGTCGCAGTTTCAGACCTTCCAGGCGGTACAGGCGGTAGATCCGCTTCGGGTTCACCTCATGGCCTTCTCGCCGTAGAAGTAGCCACAGGCGGCGGTAGCCGAACCGCGGGCGCTCCTCAGCAAGCTCCACGAGACGCTTGCGTACCTCACCACCATCAACTCCCCGACTCACGTACCGGCACGTCGAGAGGCCTAGCCCCAATGTCCTGCACGCTCGACGCTGACTGACCTCGTACTCGCCGACCAGCCACGTCGCAGCCTCTCGTTTCACGGCAGGACTCACCACTTTCTTGCGTTCACCGCCCTCAACATCTGGATGTCTAGCGCCTGGTTGCCTTGGTGCACAACTCGCGATCTCGGTCCACAATTGTCCTGTACTCACGGATTCGAGGTTCCCCATGAGCATTTTCAAACGCACTCAGCGGAAGTATGTGAAGAAGGCCTATCGCGTGAGGAATTGGCGTGAATATGAGGCGGGTCTACGCAACCGTGGGAGCCTGACCGTCTGGATCTCGCTCACCGCCGGCAAGCTTGTGAACTGGGACGCGCCCCGGCCGAGGAGGAGGAAACCGGGCCGTCAACGCAAGTACTCGAACCACGCCATCGAGACGGCTGTCACCCTGGGCATGGTGTTTCATCTGTCATCTAGGCAGAGCGAGGGATTGCTGCGGTCGTTGTTCGCTCTGATGAAGCTAGACAATGATGTGCCCGATCACACCACGATTTCGAGGCGCAAGGCGAAGCTGGGTAAGGTCCCCTTCTACCAAGACAAGCAGAAGACGCCGTTGCACATCTTGATCGACAGCAGCGGTCTCGCTGTCCACGCCGGCCAGCTGCGCAGAGCACCAAAGAGCAGGGACTATCGCAAGCTCCATCTGTGTGTCGACGAGCAGACTGGCGAAGTCGTCGCCGGCGAGCTGACGAGCAAAAGAGCCCGCGATTCATCGCGGGTTGCATCGCTTGTCGGACAGATCGACAGTCCCATCTCATCGGCCAGAGCCGACACCGCATACGACGCCAGCGGCGTCTATGAGGCGATCGAGAATCACAGCGCTCATCGCTCGCCGAGGGTGCTGATACCGCCGCGCAAGGGCGCCCAGCTCGCATCGGGGCCGGCGAGCAGCCGACAGCGCAATCGCAACATTGCAGCACAAGCTCGGCTCGGCAAACGAAAGTGGTACACAGAATCGGGCTACAGCAAACGGAGCAAAGTCGAGACAACGTTCCATCGCTACAAGGCTATCGTGGGCTCAGCGATGCGAGCGAGAGGGTTGGCGGCACAGAGAGTCGAGGCAAGGATCGGGTGCAAGATTCTCAACACGATGACGGCGCTCGGGATGCCTGATAGCGAGATGATCGGATGATGGGAGTCGGGGCCAAGCGAGCTATCGGCCTCTATCGGAGTTGTGCACCAAGGCAACCGATACGCGCCTTATGAGAGAAGCGACCACGGCGGCCAACGAGGTGATCCGCAATGCGACCGATTGCGAGGTCGTGAAAAAGGCCGCTCCCGACGTCTACCGCAGGCTCGACGAGGCGGCCGCCAAGATTCAAACGACCACCGGACAAACGAGCATCGAATCGCTGCGGGCTCAGGTCAAACGCGTCACCGACACCTGCGGAGCCTCCTAAAATCGGCGTCGCCAAGAGCCGAATCGTCTAGTACAATTGATCCAGCCCAGCGACAACTGAATAGCGACTCTTGGAGGAGTAGCCCGCCCTTCGGCGCCGGGCTGTAAACGCTCTTCCAACATCGTGATCCGCACGGCCGAGGTGAACGAAGAATGAGCCTGAATATCATGATTGCCGGATGCGCCAAAGATCAAAAAGACAGCGTGGAGTCGTCCGTCAGGACGGTACTCGCTGAGCGCCCCGCCGAGGAAAGTTGGAACGTCTCCCTCGTCTTGCTCGCCAACCAGTGGTCGATCGACATCGACGGTCCGGAGCCCCGCCACAAAGGCCTCAGCCTCGTCGTACCCGCAAGCGAGTTCACGACGAGTCTCAAACAGGCGATCCACGAGGCCTCGACCGCGCCCGCAGCGACGGCGGAATCACCCACCGCCCCGAGCTCCGGGGGAACGAACGGTGAAGCGGTCAACCGACACCAGTGCAAGGGCTGCGCGGCATCCTTCGATGTGATTTTTCAGCGGCTCGCGGGCGAATCCGAGGAGCTTTGTCCCGTGGCCTGCCCCGCGTGCTGGCACGTGAACAAAGTACCCGTCGCGGAAGGGGCGGGCGTCACTGGCGACTACCGGGCTCAGGCCGTCAGCTAACCTTCGTCCCGGTGGAAGCGCTCTAGCTCGACGCCGAGCCCCTGCGCCAGCCGGTTCACGAAAGCGTAGTAACCGGTAACCTGGTTGATGTCCAGAACCGCGGCGTCGCCGAAGCCGGCGGCACGCAGCGCCTCAACGTCGTCTCTCACCATCTTCCAGGGCGTCAGCGTGAGCTTCTCGGCGTAGTCGAGCATCGCACGGTCGGCATCGGAAAGCTCGGCCTCTCGCCAGTTCTCGAGCAACTTCGCAACGAGCACCTCGTCACCGGTCAGCCTACGGAGTCCCGCCCCGTGGTGCTTCATTCAGTAGTGGCACTTATTGGCCGAGGAAGAGACGACCGCGATCATCTCCCGCTGGGCGAGGCTCAAGTCGGACTTGCCTCGCATAACGGTGGCGTAGAGATCGAAGTGGGCCAGAAGCGAAGGCGGATTGAGGCTGTGGATCTTGAGGATGTTGTCGACACCGCCCGAGGGCTCCTCGTACTTTTCGTAGAGCTGTTTCAAACGACCCGAGGCTTCGTCTTCGTCGATGACGCGGATCCAGGCCATACCGTGCGATTAGTGAAACGAAGCGATCTCGTCCAGGCGCTTCTTCGTGATCCTGGGGACTTTCACGTCGTCGGCGGGGTAGCCGGCGACCAGGATCAGAAACGGCCTCTCGCGCTTCGGTCGATCGAGGACCTCGTTCAGAAACCCCATCGGGCTCGGGGTGTGGGTCAGAGACACGAGCCCCGCGTTGTGGATGGCCGCGATGAGCATTCCGGTCGCGAGACCGACGGACTCCGTCACGTAGTAATGCTTGAACGTGCTTCCGTCGGGGCGAAGACCGTGGCGCTGAGCGAAGACGACGATCAGATAAGGGGCGATCTCGAGAAAGAGTTTGTGCTCGTCCGTCCCGAGATGCGACAGAGCCTCGAGCCACGGATCCGGCGCCCGGCCGCTGTAGAACTCGTGCTCTTCCTCCTCCGTACCCTTGCGGATCTTCTTCTTGATTTCCCGGTCGGAGACGACCGCGAAGTGCCACGGTTGTTGGTTCGCACCACTGGGCGCCGTTCCGGCCGTGCGGAGACAGTCCTCGATGACTTCCCGTGGCACCGGCCGACCGGAGAAATCCCGCACCGTACGACGGCGCTTCAGCTGCGCGTAGAGCTCGGACGCTCGACGCCGCATCTCCTCGACAGGGAGCTCCTCGTAGCTGGAATGAGGGATGAGCTCAGGTTCGGCCATCAGAGATAACTTGCGTGATCCACCTGGTACGGGCTTCGCTTTGGACAATATTAGAACGCGTGAGGCAAGGTTATTACCAAATCGTCTATGGAATCAACGACGAGAAACTCACCGTCTACGTCGTGAAGGTCTCCCTCCCCCCTCGTGAAAAGCGACTAGCTATCGATTCGGCTGCGGCGTTACCCGCAGATAGGGCTTGATCTCTTTGAATCCCTTCGGAAACTTGCCCTTCGCCTCTTCGTTGCTCACCGCCGGGACGATGATGACGTCTTCGCCGTCCTTCCAGTTCACCGGTGTCGCGACCTGATAATCCGCGGTGAGCTGGAGTGAGTCGACGACCCGCAGGATCTCGTCGAAGTTGCGGCCGGTGCTCGCCGGATAGGTGATGGTGAGCTTGACCTTCTTGTCGGGTCCGACGACGAACACGGATCGTACGGTCTGGGTGTTGTCCGCATTCGGGTGGATCATGTCGTAGCGGTCGGAAACTTTGCGGTCGTGATCGTCGATGAGCGGGAAGTTGAGAGCGGTGCCCTGGGTCTCTGCGATGTCTTTGGCCCACTTCTCGTGATCCCCGAGTTTGTCGACGCTCAGGCCGACGACTTTCACGTGCCGTTTCTCGAACTCACCCTTGAGCTTGGCGACCGCGCCGAGCTCCGTCGTACAGACGGGTGTGAAGTCCTTTGGATGGGAGAACAAAATCGCCCAACCGTCCTCCATCCAGTCGTGAAACTTGATCTTGCCCTCGGTCGTTTCGACCTCGAAATCCGGGGCGGTGTCCCCGAGTCGGATAGCCATAATGTACCTCCTCCGTTCAAGTAGAAGAGGACAGTGTAACCGACGCGTCAAGTAATATGGCCAACACCCAGATGAAGACCCCCGAGATGCTGACGTCCGCCGACGCCCGTCGGCTCGCCCTCGCGCGAGCCGGCCTGTTGAAGCCCGACTGGACAGGGCTTCCGAGACGAGCTGGAAGAGGCTCGGCCGCTCAGCGCCGCAGGTGCCACCGCGTGATCCAACGCTTCGGCTATCTCCAGCTCGACACGATCTCGGCCGCCGGCGCCAGGAGCCATGCGCTCGTTCTACTTTCGCGCCTCCCCGGCCTCGATCCCGAGATCGTCGAATCTCTCCTGACCGGAGGCGCTCCCATCTTCGAGTATTGGGCGCACGAGGCGAGCTGGATTCCCATCGAGCTCTATCCGGTTCTCGGTTTTCGCCGGAAGGGGTACCGGCGCCGGGACCCGTGGTGGGGCACCGTCGTGGCGGACAACCGACGCCAGGCGAACGCGATATTGGGGAGAATTCGCGAGGAGGGACCGCTTCGCTCCAAGGACTTCCATGACGACTCGCCTCGAAACGACTGGGGGGCCAATCTCACGCGGCAGCTTCTACGCTGTCTTTGGACGGCCGGAGATCTCGCGATACGAGAGCGCCGTCAGTTCCATCGCTACTTTGATCTCGCGGAGCGCGTCATCCCCGCAGTCTCACGCCAATCGAAAGTTCTGGAGCGGGAAGCCATCGAAACCCTGCTCCTCAAAACATTGGAGGGACACGGTTGGGCGGAGACGCGCACTCTCGCCGACACGTGGCGACTCAAGGGTCGTCGAAAGCAGATCGCCACCTGTCTTCGCGACCTCGAGGATCGGGGAGACGTCGTCTCCTGCGCCGTCGTGACCGCCGCGCGCAAGGAGCGTGCCGGCTGGGTTCGTCCCGAAGACCTGGAGCTCGCGGCGCGTTTGCGGCGGGTGCGGCCACGGGCCGACGAAGGCGTCCTGCTCTCCCCCTTCGATCCGATTCTCTGGGATCGCGAGCGGGCACGGGCGCTCTTCGACTTCGATCCAATCCTCGAAGTCTTCAAGCCTGCGCATGAACGCAAATACGGCTACTACTGCCTGCCTGTCCTAGCGGGCGACGCGCTCGAAGCCGAGCGCGCCGCTTGGCGGTGAACGCCAAAGGCGGCCCCGGATGGCTCCAATAGGATGGCGGCACCGTGCTCCGTGATTGCTTCCGACGAGACTAGAATTCGCCCTCCCATGGATTCCGCTTTCGAAGCAGCGGCGGCCGGGTCGTCGACGAGGACGTAGGGAAGCCAGTTCGGCGTGACGTCGCGGGTCGGCAAGCGCACCATACCCGCTCGGTAGCTCTCGCCGGAACGCATGAGCCAGTACTCACTTCCGCCGACTTCGCCCCAGGCCTCGCGGTCATATCCCACTAGCTCTCGATAGAACTCGAATCCCTCGTCGGTATCGGTGGTCCAGAGCTCGATCCACATCCACTGGTTCAGCGCGAGCTCCCTATCCTCAGGATCCCCCGTCGAAGCTCGGAGAAGCGCCACGATCGCCCCATGAGGATCGGCAACGACCGCGAGGCGGCCGCGATCGGGAACGTCCGTCGGAGCGACGTGAACGCGTCCGCCTCGCTCTCGAACGAGATTCGCCGAAGCGTCGACGTCCGCGACGGAGAGATAGCTGACCCACCGCGACTCTGAGACGTCGGTCAGACGGTCGCTGTAGATGATGCCGCCCATGGCTTTTCCGCCGTGGCGGATGAGCGTATAGGCATCTCCCTCCCCAACGGACTCGAAGGTCCAGCCAAAGAGGTCGCCATAGAACTGTTTGGAGGCTTCGACGTCTTCGCTCACCAGATCGAGCCACACGAACTTGCCGACGTGCTCGACACCCGTGGGCGTCGAGGAAACGGGAGGAACCCGAATCTCTCGACAGCCGCCGAAGGCGAGAAACAGCAACAAAGCAACAACCAGAGTTCGACCTTTAGAAAATGACAAGGGACCTCCTAAACTCCAATATCGTTGTCGGTGGCGGCGACCGCCGTAATATACCAGGCGGCCTCGGCGAGTTTCGGAGCCCCCGCACACACACCAGAGAAACTGCTCGAGGATCAATCCGTTCGATTGTAGTAGAAGCGAGCGACGATCTCGTTCGGGAAGTTCTTCGCCTTGATCGTAATCGAGATGACGAGCTGCCTGCCCACCATCGCCAAGACCTCGACCGCGCTACCCACTTCTTTGCCCTTGGAGGAGATGACGAGCTGGTCACCGCTCCATGAGGTGACCGTCTCGATGATGCCGAGATCCTGCTCCTCACGGACGTGTTTCTCGCCGTCGATGTAGTAGATATTGACGTTGTCGGCGCGATCGAACATCGTGAGGTCCTTCTCGGTGAGCTCGATCTCCAGCTCTTCCGCATCCTCCGCGAGCCCAACGAGCACGTCCGCCAGATAACGCTGAAACATTTGTTTTTTGCCCTTTGCGAGCTTGTCGCCGATCCCCGCCCGAACACTCTCGATGGCTTGGTCGCTCTTCTCTACGTCGAGCACCTAGGTCCCCGTAAAATTGGGCCGCGGGGCTCCACTCGCCTGGAGCGCGCTCAGCAAGAGCGCTCCCGTCATAGCAATTCCTAGTCTCCTCATGGTTCTCCCTTTCCAATCAAAAAAATCGAAGCGAGTAAGTGAACTTGATCCCGCGCCCGATCTCGGGGGCGAAATCCTTGATGAAGTTCGTATGCATCCTATAAAGCAAGTTCGTCAAGTTATAGGCGTTCACGGCAAAGATGTGCGCCTGATGCGTCCGGGCCAAAGTGTACTGCGCCTTGACATTGAAGACGACATAGCCGTCCGTCGGGGTCTCGCCCCGAAAGGTCTTGTTCTGCGTCGCGGACCAAACGATCTCGGGAGAGACCGTGAGAGCGTCGTGTAGGATCTCGACTTCCACACGCCCATGAAAAGGCGGAATACGAGGCAGGTTCTCGTTCTCCTCCGACAACTTTGCATCGACGAACCCGAACCCGGCCTTCAACCAAACGTGGTCCGTGAGCCTCGAGTTAGCCTGGGCGTCGAAGCCGACGAAACGGCTATCCCCTTGTTCGAACTCCGAGAGGCGGAACCCATCCACGATCTCGTCCTGGATCGAGGCGAAAACGAAATTGTTGATGTCGTAGTAGAACACGTTGAAATCGGCGTCGATCCCGCTCCCTCGTCCCTTGATTCCAATGTCGAGACCGTTGATCTTCTCTCGCTCGAGGTTCGGATTGCCGACTTCGAAGGCGAGATTTCCAAGGTGGGGCCCGTAATTGTAGAGCTCCTCCAGGGCGGGGGCTCGGTAGGAGCTCGTGAAGTTGCCCACGAGCGCCGCGGCGTCACCGAGGTCGTAGCGAAGGCCTGCGGATCCGGAGAGCCCCGTGAAGGAACGCGGGATCGCGGCGGGAACACCATCGCCGACCTCCTCGCGCGCACTGGGATCGTAGTCGTTGTGCTCGACCCGTCCACCGACGGAGGCCGTCGTCGCGCTACCGAGTGCAAGCTCCTCATAGAAGAACCCCGCAAGAGCGGTGTGCACGGTGGGTGGTGCCAGCGCTTCTTCCCCCGTCACGACGTAGTCGCGATTCTTCGCCCAGAAGCCGAAGCGCCCGCTCGAGGTCGAGCCGTGCTGCTGCTCGACCTCGGCGCGAACCAGAAAAATATCATTATTGAAAGACGTTCCAATGGCTTCTACGCCGCCTTCTATCTCGACTTCATCGTGCTGGTAGTCGATGAACTGAAGGATGACTCGCGCGGATTCCACAACCGGATTGCTGAAGCCTTTCAGCCCGAGGTCGAGCCGGAGATTCTGCCGTCTCTGGTCGTTATCGACGAAGAACTCTCCCTCCCCCCCCATGCGCCCCTGGAGCTCGGCGGAGCCGGGAACGCCGAAACGCCCGTCTTCGATCGCGTATCCGGCGCTCGCGTAGGCCCGGCTCCCATAGTAGCCCATGCCAATGCTGGCGTTAGCAAGCTGACTAGCCGAGTTCTCCACTTTGCCCTCGGGCGTGCCGTAGTCGGCGGTGCGCCGGGCACCGCCACCGCCCCAGAACATCCATCGGCCACTTCCGTAACGAAGGTTGGCGTTGCCTCCGAGCTGCTCGTTAGCGGTTCCGGCGTCGAGCACCGCCTGGCCCCGCATCCCCTGCGGCTGTGAACGTCGGAGGCTGTCCTGGGGCGTGATGGTATTCACGACGCCGCCGACGGCGTTAGTGCCGTATAGCAGCGTCGCGGGTCCCTTGATGATCTCGATCCTCTCGAGGTTCGCCGGGTCGATCGTGACGCTGTGATCCCCTGACTGACTGGAGAGATCCCCCGTTCGCATGCCGTCCTGCATGATCAGAACGCGATCCCCGTCGAAGCCACGAATGACGGGTCGGCTCGCCGCCGGACCGAAGCTCCGCTTCGAAACTCCCGCTTCGTTCTGAAGCGCCTCGCCGATGTTGCCCGTCATGTCCTTGGCGAGCTCGAATGAGTCTAGAGACGTCACAGCGTTGAACTGTTCCAGCGCCGTCGAGTGGCCCCGTGCGCTCGTCGTGACCGTCAGCTGTTCGTGAATCGGCGAAAGCGACAAGGTAACGGCTAGCTCCACGGTCTGCTCCGCGACGACGGTGACGCTCGTCCGATCCGCGGTGAGATGCTCGCGCTCGACGAGCAGGAAGTAACTGCCCCCGGGCACGTCTTCGATGGCGAAGCGGCCCTTGCCGTCTGTCGTCTCGAACCTCCCGAGACCGATGAGCAGAACCACCGCCCCATGGACGGGCTCGCCTGTTTCCTCGAAGGTAACGACGCCACTGACAGCGCCGAGCTCTTGCCCTTGCACGCTTGCAGCCATCAACAGGATGGCGAGCGTTGTCTCCTTCAAACTAATCCTTCCTCATCCGGAAACCATGCCATACGGCCCTCGCGAAAAGGGCCCAAGAGACGACCGATTTCAGGCGGGAGGCGCGCGGGGCGGGCCGGACTCGATGTCAGGCGGCGAGGACAGACCCGAGGTATGAACGGGTGCGAGCGAGATGGGTACAATCGGGGGCGCGGAATCCGAGAGCGATGCGAGCTCAGACACGGGCTGCTGACTCGCTTTGCAAACGAGACAGCTTCGCTCTTCGGAGTCGTCGTGAGGTAAAAGCGCCGCCGTCGTGACCGCGGTCGCCGCAAACGCGACGAGCAGCACGAGCCATCGGGGGGATAGCCGGAACCGCTGCAAATGCGTCATAACTCACTCAAAAGCTAGCACGCGCTCGCCGGCCTCGCAAGATAGCGAGGAGTAGACTCGGAAGATCGGCGTCCGGTGAACCTCCCGCAAGAAGCTATGGCGCTCGAGCACGTCGAAGGCCCCGGACCGCCGGCAGAGCACGATGAGACGGCGTGGAGTGACGCTCTGGGAACGAGCAAGACTCGCGAACACGGTCTCGAGCTTCTGCCGTCCGAACGGATTGAAGAGAAAGATGAACAGATCACAGGTCGGCCAGTCGAGCTCGGCCGCATCCTGACACCGAAGCTCAAACACGTTCGCGCCGCCTGCCCTCTCGAGAAACGAGGCAAGATTGACCTCGGCGATATTGTGAAGCCGTCGAGACAACTCGACCCCGATGATTCTCTTGAAGCGGTACATCGAGGCGAGCATGAGAGCTTTACCCTTGCCCGAGCCGACGTCGAGAAATACGAAGTCCTCGTGTCTCTCGTCAACCGCTTGCATCATCTCCTCAAAGGCGAGCGAGCTCGTGGGCTGGTAACGGGCGGCTTGCATCGCAACCTCATCGTCCGAGTGAAGCTCCTCCGGAAGCAGCTCCTCCATGGTCTCGACGCCGAAGCGCCGATCGAATCGATGCTCCAGACGCTGCGAGTAGGCAAAACGGATACGCGCGAGCGCTTTCTTCCAGAGCTCAGAGACGCGTTTCATCGCCACCGTCCTGGGGTGAGATTATGTCATCGAACGAACGTGAGCTTTCTATCACACGACGTCAATTTCTCGGTAAGTCCGCCGAAGAGCTCGGCTAGACGGCCCCACTCGCGCGCCGCAGAGGTTTGTCGCCACGAATGGCCCCGACGGCCTTGTGGGAAGAGCGTTTTTGCCCTAGTATCGGACCTTCTTGCGCAGCCGCCGATGCCAGCACGGAGGCGGACGGCGCACAACGCTGACCATGAGGAGAGTCGAGAAATGTCGAAAAATCACTGCCATTCGGCAGCCTGGTTTCGAATCTGCGCAATCGGATTGACTTGTCTTTTCGCGATGGGCTTCGCGATAGCCTGCTCTTCGGGTGGAGGAGACGGTGAAGAGGCCGCGACGGAAGAGGCGGAGCACGAGATGGAGATGGAGGGATCGGGCGCGCCGCGCGTCTGGTTCATCCAGCCGGAGCAAGGGGCGGTTATCGCGTCACCGGTCGCCTTCGAGTTCGGCTCCGAGAACATCACCATCGAGCCGAAGGGCGACGTCCACGCGGGCGCCGGACACCATCACATCGGTGTCGATACGGAATGCCTGCCCGTCGGCGAGCTCATTCCCGAGGCCGCCCCTTGGGTTCACTTCGGGGACGGTTCCGCGGTCATTGAAATGCAACTTACTCCCGGTGAGCACACGCTCGCGCTCCAGCTCGGAGACGGCGAGCACCGGACCCTGGACGAGCCCGGCCTCTGCGAGACCATCACAATCACCGTAGAAGAATAAACCTAAGGGCCGGCGACAAAATAAGTTCCCGTTTTCAAGACGGTCGGATGGTGTAGTTCCATTTGGGTAGAGTCTGGTCCTTTGTAACGGAAAGCGCCTGCATCCGCTCGTCAGTGATTTTGACGCCCTTCGGATAACGACGCCGGATAAGGTGTGCGCGTACTCGCAAACCGGAAGAGGTGGTGGTCGTGCGGATGTATTTGAGGATGGTTTCGTAGCTGTCGAGAGGCCTGCCCGCCCAGTTCTTGCTGATCTCGTTGAACAGACGGTGCTCCACTGGATTCCACTTGGATGTACCGGACGGATAGTGGGCTATGGTGATAGCGATGTCGTGGCGATTGCAAATCCGCGTTTGAAGCCCGTGCTTCCAACCCCGACACCGACAGCCATTGCTGCCCCCGGCGTCTGCCAATATCGCGAGGTCACGGGCTGCAGGATAGCGTCGCCGTCCTTCCGTTCGCCACCACTTCTCGATGGCATTCACGGCGAAGTCCGGGGTGTTGTACGAGGTACCAATGAACACTGTCCCGCGGTTCGCGAGCAGATCGTAGACGCCGTAGGGGATTGCGATGCCGTTCGATTCGGAACGGAAGTCATGGTCTTTGACGAGAGTCGGCTCGCGGTTCCAGGCCTGCCCGCCGTTTTTGAATAATCCCACCAGCTCCCGTTTCTTCGTGTCTACGCTGATGATGGGATGACCAGCTGCGGCAAAACGCGCGCGCAGTTCGGCGATACACGCGAATTGGGTATCGCGATCTTCGGACGTGGCACCGCACAGCTTCTTGTGGTTCACCCGCAACGAGAAGCCGAGCTGTTTGAGCAGTCGACCGACGGTTTTGCTGCTGACGTTCACACCGAGGCTTCTTAGCTCGCAAGCAATCTTGTCGGTGGTCCGCCGCGTCCATTTCACTCCCGTCATCGGATCGCCCGCGGTGTCGTGCTTCATGAGTTCTTCGATCTTGGCGATGACTTCTGGCTTTTTTTTGCACGGCGCGCCGTCCGCCACCCTTTCGCCGAACTCCGTCGAGCTCAACATCTCTCATTAGCAATTCCCTACGACCTCTGGCTACCGTGCTCGGACCCATCCCGAGCAGTTCGGCAATCTGTTGGTTGCCACCGTGACCGAGCTTCATGGCCTCGACTCCCGCGTAGAGACGGCGCTGCTTTTCATCGAGCAGGCTGTAGAAAAGAACGATCGCAGCCTTCAACTCCACGGGGAGCACGCGGACTCCCCCGACCCAGCCCAACGTGGAAGGTGACGCCTCATGTACCTGGCGGGCCGAGAGCTGTTGCTTGCGCGTGCTCACATCGGTGGCCAGATACAGATATCGGCCGAACACCTGCTCGCGCGCCAATCTTTTCTCTCGGACCAGTTTCAACAGAGGAGCCTTGACGTCAACCTGCACCACGTCCTCGAGCTCGTCGACGTAGTAGCCTGCCTCACAGGCCGCGACCAACGCTTTTACCGTCGCAAGCAACGTCCCGTACTTCGAGAACCACACTGAGCGCAACGACCAAAGACCTTTTCGATCGAACTGGGCGATCTCGTCCAACGTGTAGTAGCTACCACGGTGGGAGTAGCTTGTCCGAGGATGTGTCCCGAGGTTCGTGGAAAAAGAACGGCGCCCTCCACTCCGTCATCAGGGTATCAGATCAGGCGGCAACCTCCGCGTGTTCGAGAACCTCGCTCAGACGTTGGTAGCCGTCGATGCGTCGTAGTTGAATCTGGCCAGAGGCGATAAGCCCAAACAGCAAAGCGACCGCGGACTCCTCGCTGGAGAACGACGCTTGGGTTTTCGTCCGGCGTCGAAACTCGCGGTTGAGATTCTCCAGAGCATTGGTCGTTCGAATCGATTTCCACATGGCACGAGGGAATTCATAGAAGGTCAGCAGCTGATTACCGGCCTCCTCTAGGCTTCGGACGACGGCCGGCGCGAGAGGCGTCCACTTGGCGACGAGCTCGTCATAGGCTTTGCGAGCATCGATCCGTTCTTGGCGTAGACGATCCGGTTGTAGTCACGCCGGAGCTCACGGCGTGCGTGCGCCGGGCAATGTTGGAGCAAGTTGGCGCGCTTGTGCTCGGTACATCGCTGCAACCGGCACCCCGGCCACTTCTCCAGCGCTTTCGCCAGCCCCTTGTGGCCGTCGCTGATCACTAGCTTGGGAGCCCGGAGTCCTCGAGCCTGGAGTCCCTCCAGCACGGAGCCCCAATGCGTCGAGGCTTCGCTCACCGCCAGACGCAATGACAACAGACGTTTCTGCCCGTCTGGCGCGACCCCGAGCGCGACCAGTACGGGTACGCTGTTCACACGTTTCGCCATCCGCACTTTCAGGTGGAAGCCGTCCAGGTAAACGATCGCGTAGACCTCCTGAAAGTGTGCCAATCTTAGTTGGGAATTGAGGGTCTACGCGGATTCGTGTGGGTTGAAGACGGCATTTCTGGGTAATGGCAGAAGGAAAGCCGCCACGATCTTCAGCTTGAGATATTCCTCGTCGCGATAGCCGTAGGCGCGTCGTTGCAGAACACGGATTTTGTTGTTGACCCCTTCAACTAGGCCGAGACTGACTTTGTTCTCCGGATGACAGTAGGAGGCGATACCATCCCAATGGGACTCAATCATACCGGCGAACTTCTGGTACGGATGCAGGCGTTGCCATTTGAGGCTGTCTTTCCAACGAGTGAAAAAGGCGCGAGCGCCGCGTTCGGTGCGGTAATCCCAGAGTTGCCCGAAGGCCTCCTTCAAAATATAGGCGGTGTTCAGGCGCCGGTTGGCCTGGAGCAACTTTTTGAGTGCGCGGCGACCGTCTAGGCTCAGGTTCTCCCGCCGGGAAAGCAAAGTGTAACGCTGCCCCTTGATGTACGACCGGTCCTTGCCGCTGAGGCGTTTGTACTCACCGCGCCGGACCTCATCGAGGGCCTTTGACAGATGACGCATGATATGAAACTTGTCGAAGATGATCCGCGCATTAGGCGCGTTGTGAATCACCGAGTTCCGGAAGGGCTTCCACATATCCATGGCGGCCAGCTTGATACGGGCGCTTTTCTTTCCGCCCAGCGCCTTGAAGAACAAATCGATGTCGGTTTCTTTGCGACCCTCACCGCCCACCCAGATGGGACGCGCCCGCTCCAGGTCGCTGACAATGACGCGATAGTTATGTCCCTTGCGGATGGAGATCTCATCGACACCGATGGCCCGAGGCGCCGGTAGCCCCGCCCGGTCGACCTGCTCTTGCGTGTAGAGCGTATCCAGAGCCTTCACCGTACCGTGGTGCAGACGTTCCATCTCGGCCACCGCCTTGTTCGGCATATCCCGGCACAGCTTGCCCACATGCGTCGCAAAACGCTGGGTGTAGCGCGAGTTGTTCGCCAGCCAGTCTAGGTGTTCTACATGCACACCGCCGCACCCAGAACAGTTGACGCGCCAACGCTCGTATTCCAGATAGATCTGCCAGCCTGCCAACGACAGGTCGCGGACCCGGCACACTTGCTTGTCATAGCGCCCCCGGCACCGTTGCCCACAGTAAGAGCACACAGCTGTTTTTTTCGCCTCTTGAGCTGGATGACGCGGGCGTATCGGTCACCGAATAGACCCTTCAATCCGGCACCAACCACGAAACCTGGCAGCGCAAACAGCGAGCGGATTGACTGGGAATTTTTCACTCGGTTAGCCTATCCTAAAAATGGACCACTTTTCAGCACCTGATGAAGTACTCGATACCTTTTCCACACAATGAGTTACACTGTTTTTCCGTCAGAACTTACCCACACGAATCCGCGTTAACCCGGAATTGAAACGGCTCCAAACCCCGTGGTTTGATGGCGTTGGACAAAACGAAATCAAGCCGCGAAGAAAGGAGCCGAGATGGGAAGTCTGCTACGTTCGGTCAAGAAACGCAAGAAGTCGCGTCGTTTGGGTGAGGTCGAGATGGTGAGGCACGAGGATTACGGGGAACTCGCGCTGGACGCCAAGGTAGAGATGATCCGTTCGTTGGTCCCCCTTGGTCTAATGCACGTTCACGAGTTGCTCGACGACGAAGTGAAGGCGTTGGCGGGAGAGCGATACTCTCGCAAGGACGAGCTGGAGCGCGGTCGCCGTCACGGAAGCAACCCGGGCACGGTAGGGCTTGGCGGCCAGCGGGTACCGATCCGTGTGCCACGGGTTCGGAGCATCGAGGGAGGAGAGATTCCGCTTCGCTGCTACGAGGCGGTGAGCCACGGCGGTGAGGTGAATGATCTTCTGCTGAAACGAGTTCTCTACGGAATCTCTTGTCGCAACTACGAGGCGGCAGCGGAAGCGATTCCGGGCGCCATCGGACTGTCGAGCTCAACGGTGTCCCGAGGGTTCGTGCAAGCGAGCGCTGCGAAGCTGCGGGAGATGCAGGAACGAGATCTGACCGGCGAGGATGTGGTGGCGCTGTTTCTGGATGGGAAGACATTCGCCGAGGCAACGATGGTCGTGGCTCTGGGCATCACGCTTTGCGGGGAAAACCGCTTCTTGGGCTTCGTGGAGACGGACACGGAGAACGCGCAGGTGTTGACGCCGTTCCTGCGTTCACTGCTCGAGCGGGGACTCGATATCTCCCAGGGTCTGCTGGTGATCATCGACGGCGGCAAGGGTCTCCAAGCGGCAGTCAAGAAGGCATTCCGTAAGCGGGCCCTGATACAACGCTGCCAGTGGCACAAACGTGAAAACGTAGTGAGCTACCTGTCCAAGGGCGAGCAGGCGTCATGGCGCAAGCGGCTCCAGTGGGCCTACAACAGGCCGGAGTACGAAGAGGCCCTCACTGCGCTCGAGCAACTCCACGGTGAGTTAGAAGAGCGGAACCAATCCGCAGCTGGCAGCCTGGAGGAAGGCCTTGAGGAGACGCTGACGTTGCATCGACTCGGCGTACACGCGGTGCTGGGCCGTTCGTTCAAGACGACGAACTGCCTTGAGTCCGTCAATGCTCTCGTCGAGGAACGCTGCGCGAAGGTCGACCACTGGAAGAACTCGAGCCAACGCCAGCGCTGGTTGGCAACGGCGCTCGTAGACATCGAACCGCGCTTGAGGAAGGTGGTGGGCTACCGCCATCTTCCCAAGCTTCGCGAAGCTCTCAAGCGGGAACTGAAGATCGAGGCGAAGACATCAACCGTATCGAAGAAGAAGGTCGCTTAAACGTGAGCCGTGGAGAGTTTCAACTAAGAATGGGCTTGACTCGACCTCCTCGCTGAGAGCACGGTTCTGCCATTCCTCGAAGCGCTCCTTCAGCCGGCTAACCACGCGAGACACCGCGCTCTTCGATAGGTGCTCCTCACCGAGCAGTGGTTTCAGCGCTTTGCGGATCCTGCGGCTATTCGCGCCCGACAAGTAGGTCCCCAAGATCGCCTCGTCGACCTCACGAGTCCGGCGCGCGTACCGGGGCAACAGCTCGCTCCTGAACTCTGTCGTTTCTCCCGTTTCCTCGTCTCGCACGCGGGCTCGTGGCACCCGGAGCTCGCGAGTTCCCACCGACGTCGTCACGCGACGGGTTTCGGCTCCGTTGCGATATCCACGGCGGTTTTCCGCACGCTCGTAGCTACCACACCCCAGCGCTTGGTCGACTTCTTCCTCGAGCACGACCTCGATCGCCTCCAGTACCCGCTTACGCAGCCGAAGTTGGACGAACTCCCGATACTCGCTTACAGACTCCTTCGATATGGTGGTAGGCTTCTTCATGGCGTAATCCTCCTCCTCGCCTTTCCAGGCGCGGTTTCGTTTTGTTTAACCGGAGGTTACGCCATTCTTATTTCCACGGGAAGCGGGACGGATCCTTGTCCGATACGCCAACTCATTGAGCTTTCGGAAGACGGTCGAGTCCACATCGGTACCCAACACTGCCTTCAAATCATCGAGGGTAGCTATTTTGTGCTTCCTCAACAGGCGGTCGAGATCTTCAGACTGATAGCTCGTAGGTCTCATAATAGGAGAAGTGCTCCTTGATAGGCGTAATCCTCCTAAAATGAGGACCGTTTGCCAAACACGCGCTGGTTGCTGAAGACCTACAAATGTTCCGTTTCTAGGGAGCTTGCCAGGCTCTCGTGATGCCAGACGACATCGCGATCACGACCTGAAACAGGAAGAGTGTGCTCAAAACTAGACAGTTATTTTGTCGGCGGCCCTTAGTGGTTGGTCGAATCTGCCACCGACCGGACTCCGACGAGGTCCAGGCGCGGCGTATGAAGTCCTGCTTCTTGAGTGATTCAACGGCCGCTCGGAATTGGTTATCTAAGACTTTACTACCACGAACCTCGTATCCCAGTTTTTGGGCGAAGGTGGTCTCGGCGACCCAGTCTCCAGGCGGCGGCATCGGGCCGTTCGGATATTTGGGTGTCTTGCCATCCCAATAATTCACGAGCACCTTTAGAATTCTCGTTTCTGTCGGTTCCACTCCGGACCCCTGACTTCAGACCTGTTTGCGTTTTCCGCTGGAGCTCTATGAGCATGCAGCAGTAGAAGCATCGGCCACCTTGGGATTGGATCCGTCCCGCTTCCCGTGGAAATAAGAATGGCGTAACCTCCGGTTAAACAAAACGAAACCGCGCCTGGAAAGGCGAGGAGGAGGATTACGCCATGAAGAAGCCTACCACCATATCGAAGGAGTCTGTAAGCGAGTATCGGGAGTTCGTCCAACTTCGGCTGCGTAAGCGGGTACTGGAGACGATCGAGGTCGTGCTCGAGGAAGAAGTCGACCAAGCGCTGGGGTGTGGTAGCTACGAGCGTGCGGAAGACCGCCGTGGATATCGCAACGGAGCCGAAACCCGTCGCGTGACGACGTCGGTGGGAACTCGCGAGCTCCGGGTGCCACGAGCCCGCGTGCGAGACGAGGAAACGGGAGAAACGACAGAGTTCAGGAGCGAGCTGTTGCCCCGGTACGCGCGCCGGACTCGTGAGGTCGACGAGGCGATCTTGGGGACCTACTTGTCGGGCGCGAATAGCCGCCGGATCCGCAAAGCGCTGAAACCACTGCTCGGTGAGGAGCACCTATCGAAGAGCGCGGTGTCTCGCGTGGTTAGCCGGCTGAAGGAGCGCTTCGAGGAATGGCAGAACCGTGCTCTCAGCGAGGAGGTCTACGCGATCGTTTACCTGGACGGCTTCCACCTGAAAGTGCGGATGGCGAAACGTGTGATCAGCGTACCCGTACTGGTCGCGCTCGGGGTCGCGCCAGACGGGCAGAAACGTCTGTTGTCATTGCGTTTGGCGGTGAGCGAAGCCTCGACGCATTGGGGCTCCGTGCTGGAGGGACTCCAGGCTCGAGGACTCCGGGCTCCCAAGCTAGTGATCAGCGACGGCCACAAGGGGCTGACGAAAGCGCTGGAGAAGTGGCCGGGGTGCCGGTTGCAGCGATGTACCGAGCACAAGCGCGCCAACTTGCTCCAACATTGCCCGGCGCACGCACGCCGTGAGCTCCGGCGTGACTACAACCGGATCGTCTACGCCAAGAACGGGATCGATGCTCGCAAAGCCTATGACGAGCTCGTCGCCAAGTGGACGCCTCTCGCGCCGGCCGTCGTCCGAAGCCTAGAGGAGGCCGGTAATCAGCTGCTGACCTTCTATGAATTCCCTCGTGCCATGTGGAAATCGATTCGAACGACCAATGCTCTGGAGAATCTCAACCGCGAGTTTCGACGCCGGACGAAAACCCAAGCGTCGTTCTCCAGCGAGGAGTCCGCGGTCGCTTTGCTGTTTGGGCTTATCGCCTCTGGCCAGATTCAACTACGACGCATCGACGGCTACCAACGTCTGAGCGAGGTTCTCGAACACGCGGAGGTTGCCGCCTGATCTGATACTCTGATGACGGAGTGGAGGGCGCCGTTCTTTTTCCACGGACCTCGGGACACATCCAGCTCTGCCCGCTCTCGTGTAGCGGCTTCTCATGATCGTAGCTTGCAGTACCCCAGCCGTAAGGACATAGCACTCGGTGTCTTGCACGCACTCGGCTATAATCACTTCGCATCCTTCGCCTGTTTTTCCCGGAGGTCATTGAACCGCCAGAAAGATGAGTTCTTTCGCGTCGGGGCGTTAGATTGGGGAGACTCCAATCGCTAGCCCATGAGGCAAAATAGAGCAAGAGAGGTTCGATCCCTTGGAGGTGAGCGATACGACATAGATGGCAGCTCCGGGTATCCCTGCTTGCTGCAGTCGTCTCCCTGGTGTCCACTGGACTTGCTTCGGCGGAGAGCAAGACCAAGAAACTGTTCGACTCATACGACCTGGACTCCACTCGATTTGTCTTCACCGAAGTCGGGGACACTGGGAAGGAGGATGGATGGATCCCTGTCGGCGGTGACACAGACAAAGTTATCATTATCAGCGTCGTCCGGCTCGACGTGACGGGCGGGATTGACGTCAAGATTGAGGGCCGCTCATCTATTCCAGGCGGCGGGTGGACCAAGTTCGTCCTGCATGAGCTCAACAAGACCATGCCGGTAGCACGCCAGCACATCACGCTGCCGAGGGGCAAGTTTGATCAGCTCCGCGCAGGGCTCAGGATCGGCGGCTCGGATGACGCATCAGACACGGGCGAAGCCGCGGAGAATATCACCGTCACGTACTACACGTTCACTCTCCGCTGAGATCTCCTTGGAGCCGCACCGGGGCGTGCCCGTAGAATCGACACGGGAATCGCCGCCTGTGTTGAGACGGGGCTCGGTTCTTGACCCATAACATATCCTGAGGGGGGCGGGTAAGGGCTCCGTTGGGAGCTCATTGGAATCTACCCTTACGAGTTTGTGCCGGCTGTGCTCCGCGTCAGCAAACAACAATCGGGGTTCATGGTGCATCGTTGATGGCGCTCGGCGCAGGACACTTGGCCCTGGAAACATCGGGCGCGGAGACGAGTTAGATGGCCGTGCTTGGCGGAAGCGGGACCGACGATGTCGAGACCCATCGGGAGATCGCCCAGAAGCTGGATTCCACTGGGAGCGCTCGTAGCTCCGACTGTGCTCCCCCGACGGATGGCGTCTATCGTCTCCGCTAACCTAGCGTTACTTCAGGACGACGGGACCCTCGTTTCGGGTACCGCCGATTGCGCGGGTGGCCCGTGCAACACGCATGGTGGCCGCGGGTTCGATCGAGAGGTGTCTCCTCGACAGTGCCTGCGCTCCGGAGGGATGAGCTAGACGTAGCTCACGCACACATGTCCGCTTTCCTAATGATGAGCAGGGTATTCTCATCGACCCACGGGATATCATTCAGGTCCTCGAAACGTTCCCGAAGGTTCCGCTCAAACTGAGCCAATGCGCGTTTGAACTCACTACTGGAGTAGAAATCGAACGTTGAGTAGTGTTTCTCCCTCGCCAACTCTCTGAGGCGAGCAAGGGTCGAAACCCTTTTGTGAGTGAAGGTTATCACCTCGTTGACCTTCATCGTGCTTACTCGCCCGATTGATGAAACGATAGCGTCTAAATCGTAGAGTCGCGTCTCTTTCTCGAAGAAGTGAGGAAAGTATCGTCCCCAAATATGCCCGGCGTTTTGCTGTCTCAGCCGGGTATAGATGAACAAAAATCCGCCTCCCATTAACACTCGCGAGGCTTCCTTCGCAAAGAGGGGTAACTGGAAGTGGTGGACGGCGTTGAAAGTGAACAGACAATCAAGAGCACCACTTAATAGGGGGATGTCCCGCCGGATGTTGAATTTGGGGTAGCGGCGGCTCCTTGGCCGGCCTAAGAATAGGTCTGCCAAACCAACCGTCTCCAGAGGGGGACAAGGAGCCACCATGCCAAGGAAATCAAAGAAGCCAGTAAGAAAGCAAACGCACTCGCCTACGGGCAAGGTAGTTGGCCAAGTCGGTCAGATACTGCTACCGATGATAGCTGGGATCGCGGCCACGAAGGCGGACCTGACGGAATGGGTGTACGAGCAAGGACTGACCGCATTGCACCTACTCCTGAGAGAGGACGCGGAGAAGATCGCGGGGCCGAAGGGCAAGCACGAGAAGGAGCGAACTCATAACCACTGGGGGAGCACGGATGGGGAGCTGAGCTTCGGCGGTCGTCGAATCCAAGTGTCGCGACCTCGAGTTCGTTCGAAGTCGGGCGAGGAGGCGTCGCTTCCACACTTCGAAGCCTTCCGCGAAGAAGACCCGCTTCCGGAGCGAGTGCTGAACCAGATCTTGGTGGGGGTATCGACCCGAAATTACGAATCGAGTCTGGACAAACCCTCGGCGAAGTTGAAGTCTCGTGGCACGAGCAAGAGTGCCGCCAGCCGTCACCTCGTGAGCCAGACGACTAAGAAGCTCGAGGAATACCTATCTCGGAGGCTAGAGGAGTTCGAGCTTGCGGCACTAATGATGGATGGCCTTGAGGTGGCCGGACAGACCGTCGTCGTAACTCTCGGTATCACAATAGATGGAACGAAGGTGCCCTTGGGTATATGGCTGGGCTCGACGGAGAACTCTCGGGTGTGCACCGCGATGTTGCAGAACCTTCTCGAGCGGGGATTGCGGATCGACGAATCGATTCTCTGCGTAGTGGACGGAGGCAAAGGGATCCGCAAAGCACTCGTCGACGTTTTGGGGGATCTCGCGGTTATCCAAAGATGCCAGCTCCACAAACTCCGAAGTCTACGCTCGTACCTTCCCAAGTCCCGTCACGCCTACGTGCTCCAGACAATGAAGGAAGCGTACAAATGCAAGAGTGCCGACAAGGCGCGCAGGCGACTTCAGGCATTGGTGTCGTGGCTCGAGCGAAACGGCTACGACGAAGCTGCCGGAAGCCTTCGAGAAGGGATGGAAGAGACCCTCACGGTTGTGAAGCTCGCTCTACCCGAGTTACTTCGCAAATCTCTGGCCACGACAAACGCCATCGAGAATCTCAACGGCACCATCCGCAGAGTCTCGAGAAACGTCAAGCGGTGGAAGAGTCCTTCCATGATTCGCCGATGGACCGCTCTCGGCGTCGTCACGGCGGAGAAAAAGTTTCACCGTATCAAAGGCTATCGCCATATGGGCGCTCTCGTTCACGCGCTTAGAAGCAAACAGAAATCTCTTGACAGCGATGAGGTTGCTGCCTAAGAGTATTCACAGGTGCCGCCGCTACCCGACCAAATTCAACAGCGGCCGGGACATCCCCCTTAATAGGGGTAGATGCTCAGCGCGCGATACGATTGCCTGGCAGTTCTCGCTGTTCTCCATTTCAGCCAGCATCTTGTCGTTGGCGTCAAAGCAGTAAAGCTGCCCTATGTTGGGAACAGTCTCGAGCGCGCACAGACTGTAACGTCCGGTTCCGCAACCAACGTCTGCGGCAGCTACGGCATTCATGCCTTTGAGCCTTTCCCGGATGGCAAGCACCGGGGCGATATCGGTCATTCTGAGTTCTTGGTATCTGCTCGCGATTCGCGAGAAATGACGCAGGGCCCCTTTGATCATCGAACCTTCGTTTCGCAAGTCTTGCATGGTCGTCTTAATCCGTTGGAATCCGTCCTCAGCGGGTCGGGTGCACCTTTCCATCCCTAAAACTGGTGGAGGCCGGTATGCAAAACTGCCAGTGGCCACTACCAGCTGCGATGTGATAGCCCAATTGGAAGCCACGACAAACTATCGTTTGCGCAGCCAGCGGATAATAACATGTCTTTTGGGAATTGCTCGGGGCACCACGGCCTCGCCCCGGATCGCGTGCCACGCCACGTGGAGTGCGAGGCTCCGCTGAAAGGGGCACCCACCCAAGATCGTTAAAAAGCCAAAGGCGAAAGCTCGAAAGCGACAACCGTGGTGACCGGCGAGAATTCGACAGCAAGGCAGGTGATGGTCGGCGTCAACTGGAAGAACCCGCCACAGTTCGGCGAGAGGCCGCAGACTTTCGACGTCTTGAAAGCTGTCGGCGAAGCTGACTGCAAAGCCTTAGAGTCTGTGCAGCTCAAACACCGATGGCGGGTGTTTTTGTCCACTCGGCCTGGCCCATTTCGCTCATCTAAAATGGCCCACCTTAAGTTATTGATTCTTAAAGAACGAACGTAAAAAAGTCCCTTTCCCTTATCCTGCGGCCGGAACGAACGTGCAGGCCGCCCCGAGTGAAAACACAGCTCTCATGCCTTTGGAACCGCGTTCTTGCTGCGGACGGTGCGGCGGAAGCGGTAGGACTCGGAGCCGGTCTCGAGGATGTGCGCCTGGTCCGTGACACGATCGAGCAGCGCCTTGCAGAGTCGGGCGTTGGTGAACACCTGAGTCCATTCGGAGAACGGGAGATTCGTCGTGATCACGAGCGCGGCGGTCTCGCTTCGCTCCGAGATCACCTGGAACAACAGCTCGGCACCGACGTCGGCGAGCGGGACGTAACCAAGCTCGTCGATGCACAGCAACTCGAAGCGGGCATAGCGTCGGATGATGCGCGACAGCTCGTGTTCCTGCCGCGCCTCGACGAGCTCGTTGACGAGTTTCGATGCGGTGGTGAAGCGGACGCGGCGACGTTGTTGGCATGCGGCCACACACAACGCGCTCGCCAGGTGGGTCTTGCCGGTGCCCGCGTCGCCGAGGAAGATGACCGGCTGCGCTCGGTCGATGTAGTGACCCTCCGCGAGCTCTTTTATCCGGCGGCCCGAGACCTTGGGCGACTGTGAGAAGTCGAACTCGTCAACGGTCTTCGTCCGCGGTAGTTGTGCTTCCTTCAATCGTCTCTGAACCGCTCGGTGTTCGCGTTCCTCGACCTCGGCGCTGAGCAGGACGTCGAGATACCGGACGTGGCTTTGCTTGTCGCACCATGCTTGCTCCGCCAGCTTCTGGAACTGGCTCGCCACGGTCGGCATGCGCAGCGTCTTGCAATGCTGACGGATGGTGCCGAGCTCGACGCTTCGCCCGCTCACGGGTTCACCTCCGTGATCAGCTCGTTGTAGTGGCTCACGCCCGGCGCAGCTCGTTCGTAGCGCGCAAGGTGTCCAAGCTCGACATCGTCCAGGCTACGCTCGGGGTTCCGTTGTAGCGACGCGGTATCGAGGAGATGGCGAAGCGCTTCGAGATCGGTGCACCCGAGCTCGAGGGCGTGGGCGACGGTCTCACGAAGCTTGTCGTATCCGTGCTTGCGCCCTAGCTGGATGAGCTCCACCATCTGGCGCGTGCCATCGAGCTTGCCGTGGCGACGGTTCAGCTTCGCCCACAGCTCGTCATAGCTTGCGGGCCATCGTCCTTTCGCGCGCCACTGCGCAAGCGGCGTCGAGCCCGCAAGGGCACCGGGCTTACGCTCCAAGACATCGAGATAGTGCTCGAGCTCGTAAAGCGACCGGTTCCGGTCGTAGCAGCGCTCGTGCTGTGCCATCACGCGGCCGTCCCGCCACGCCTCGACGGCCAGCGGCAGCAGCTTCACCATCACCCGCTGGCCCGGCTTCAAGGGCGTCGAGTACCAGTTCGTGCCGGCCCGAACGCAGCCTCTCTTGTCCACCGTCGTGAAGCGCTTCTCCTCGAGCTCGAAGCCCTCGTCGGCCATCGGGAGTAGGTGCACTCGCTCGAGCTCCATTGCCGCGCCCACCGCGTGTTCCTTGCCAGCGATGTGGCGCGTGTTCTCTTCGAGGCAGCGACCACGCAAGTACGCGTTGAGCTCATCCCAATCATCGAACTCCGGTACCGGCGTCCAGTGGTTGCGGCGGAAGTAGCCCACCTCGCTTTCTACACCGCCTTTCTCGTTTCCTCGAGCCGGATTGCAGAACTCGGAGTCGAATCCCCAGTGCGAGCGAAACGCCACGAAAGCTTCAGTCTGACGACGTTGGTAGCCTCGCAAGATCTTGGAAACCGCAAGGGTCAGGTTGTCGTAGCGCATTCGACGAAACACGCCACCGAAGAACTCGAACGCCTTCTCCTGCGCCTCGAAGAACGCCTGCTGCGTCGCGCGGGGATAGCCTCGATGGAATGCGCCCCCGCCGGCCATGCTCCGTACCACCAACGTTTGCACCTTCGTCAGCTCGCCACCGATCCGGGCGTGCGACTCGTACCAGTCCACCTGAGCTTCATCGCCCCACGCGTAGCTTTGCGGGATGAACACCTCCGCATGCTTCAAGCCGAGCTCACGCTTGCGCCGTCCAACGTACCGGCGAACCGTCGATTCGCCTACTTCGTGATTCGGGTAGCTCTCTCGCAGTCGATCCCAGATGCGACGCGCGGTGTGACGCTGCTTGCGTGGTTCGTGTCTGTCGGACTCGAGGATCGCGTCGATGAAATCCCGGACCGGGCCGAGCTTCGGGCTCTCTCGTGGCGTCCGCTTACGTTCCGGCGGCAGCGCGCTCTTAACCGCATCACGCACCATCCGGCGGTGCACTCCGAACTTCCTCGCTACCCCTACTATCGTCCCAACTCCGTGTTCGTACTCCCGACGCATCTGCTCGAACAATCGCACTTTGGCGCCCCTTTCCAACCGATGCCTCCTCTCCGGGCTTACGCCCGCTCAAGGCTATCGATCCGATGCAGGTGGGCCAAATCTAATGAGCGAAATGGGCCAAGTTAGAGTAGCGAACACAGCGGGAGGCGTACGTCTCCTTGAAGGAGAAGTTCGTCGAGTACCGATGTCAGCGATGCGGGACAGAGAGAGAGTGAGGAAGAATCCCTGCCCCGCCTCATCGAAGCGGAAACTGGAGACGAAGAAAAATGAAACTCGAGGCGAAAAGGCAGAGCGCCGAAATCCAAAATCGACGTCGCATTAACAGTCAGCGACCCCGATAGCCTCAGTCAGGATCTTTTTGGGAGTGACAACAACAAAGAGGTTTCGACGAAGGAATCAGAACGCGGCCTCTTGAGCGCTACGAGAGGTTTCATGACGCTCACGGGACGGCCGATCTAGGTCAATGATTTCGTCTATGTCGCAGCTTTTTCCGCCTCTCTCAAAGTGGAGCTTGTAGCTATAGGTATCGAAGGTAGCCTCTTCGACAGTAACGTCCTCATCGCATGACACGGTTTTGACGTAAACGGTGGGGTGCGTGTGCTCGATTTTGTAGAGGTTTTCTTTTTCCCGTGTGATTATGGCTTCGTACATGTCACTGTGGGCGATCGCCGTCCAACCGAACATCACAACAAGTCCGAGTGGCGGGATTGCTATCTTCACGCGGTACTCTTTAGGCTTGATTTGTATCTTGATTAATCCTAATCTCAGAGGCCGTACCGCGCAAGGTTGGCAGCGCCCCCTTCCTCCGGCGTCCCTCGCGTGCAGGCACGAGGAGACGTGACGGTGTTGTTGCACCAGGGCGTGGAATTTCCGCTAAAGTCGTCATGCGGCGGTGACCTTGCAAGAGTTGCAGATCATCCTGGGCCGATGCATATCGACGGCGACAACCTTCCCTCTAGCTGTCAAGAGACCTACTGGATTCGTGATCCACTCCGGGCACGGCCATCAGGTACGGGAGGCGCAAATTCCCTCTGAGGAGTCCGCGGTCGCTTTGCTGTTTGGGCTTATCGCCTCTGGCCAGATTCAGCTACGACGCATCGACGGCTACCAACGTCTGAGCGAGGTTCTCGAACACGCGGAGGTTGCCGCCTGATCTGATACTCTGATGACGGAGTGGAGGGCGCCGTTCTTTTTCCACGGACCTCGGGACACATCCGATCCTGAAGCCTGCATTGACTGCGACGCCTGTGAGCGGGTCTGCCCGGTAACTGCCATCTTCCCTGAGGACGAGCTGCCAGACAAGTGGAAAGACTTCGCACAGAAGAACGCCGATTACTACACTAAGTGATATTGCGAAGCCTCCGTTTGTGTATAACGCAGGAACTTCTTCTGCGGATTCGGCCGTGTCCACGAGAAGATTTGGCGGCTTGACGGCGATGCGAAACCAGAGCGTTCGATTGGTATCGAGACTTGAGCTCGGTGAGACAACTCTTGAGTGTGTAAGAAAGATGGTCGTGGGCCACGAACACGAATTGAGAGGCTTGCTCATTCATTGGGAAGAGAACCGCTCGTCTGTACACGTGTACGTGATCATCAACATGGAGTCGGATAGTCCCGTCGGATTGGTCTCCTGGACGGGAGCGAAGCAAGCTGCCCTTCCGACTTGGTGGATCTACCCGTCGTTCAGGGGCCGAGGGCTAGGGAGTGCGTTGATCGATGAGCTCGCTGAGGAGATGAACCAGCAAGGATTCGTTGATGTGGCTGGGAGAATTCCCATCGTTACCCCAGGCCGAGAGTTCACCGAACAGTCGCAAGCAATGGTTCGCCGCCTGCGCAACCACTTTCGAAAAGGGAGAGTCGGATAGCATTACCTGCTTGCCAGCGTCCGAATGCAGGGTGAGCACTATTTGGGATCTTCTGGACGTCCTGAACCGCCCCGGGTTTTCCGGAGACTGTTTTAGTTGAGTCTCGCCATCTCTAGCGAGCCTTCCTGCGACCGATAGTAGTTCATCTCGTACTCGACGGGGGAGACATTTCCGATCGGCTCCAAGAGTCGTTGCGTGTTGTACCAATGGACCCACTCGAGGGTGGCGAACTCAACGTCTTCGAGACCACGCCAGGGCCCACGTCGACGGATCACCTCGGTCTTGTAGAGGCCGATGATGGATTCAGCCAAAGCGTTATCGTAAGAGTCGCCTCGGCTGCCGACGGACGGCTCAATACCCGCCTCGGCGAGCCGCTCGGTGTAACGGATCGAGACGTACTGCACGCCGCGATCGCTGTGATGCACCAATGGATCTTCTGGGTTTAGTCGGCGCTCGTGCAGCGCCTGCTCCAACGCATCGAGAGCGATGCCGGCAGTCAACGATGTCGTCGCTCGCCAACCGACGATGAGTCGAGCGAAGACGTCGATGACGAAGGCGACATACACGAAGCCGCGCCACGTGGCAATGTAGGTCAGGTCCGAGACCCAGAGCTCGTTCGGGCGTGTGGCGTTGAAGTCGCGCTCCACGAGGTCCATCGGGCGAGCACCGCTCGAATCCGGCTTCGTCGTCTTGAATCGACGTTCACGGACCGCGCCCTGGAGACCCATTTCACGCATCAGACGGGCCACCGTGCATCGAGCCACGTCGCGGCCCTCACGGCACAGCTGACGCCAGACCTTGCGCACGCCATACACGTCAAAGTTCTCTTGCCGTACACGACGAATCTCGCCGCGGAGTTGGACGTCGCGCTTCGCTCTCGCTGGCTGGCGGCTTGGGTCCTTCTCTCTCGCTTTCTGCTCGTAATAGGTCGACGGGGCGATCGGAAGCATCCGGCAGATCGGCTCGACTCCGTAATTTTCACGGTTCGCGTCCACGAACAACACATTCACCTCGGTCGGCGGTCGAGCTCCGCCTGGGCGAAAAACGCCGACGCCTTGCGAAGGATCTCGTTCGCCCGCTTTAGCTCACGGTTCTCTCGCTCAAGCTCCTTCAGCCGCTGACGCTCGTCCGTCGTCAGTCCCGCTCGTTTCCCAGCATCACGCTCTGCTCGCCGCACCCACGTGCGTAGCGTTTCCCGCGTACAGTCAATCTTCGACGCAATCGATGAGATCGCTGACCACTGAGATTCGTGCTGAGCCTGCTGGTCGAAAACCATCCGCACTGCGCGCTCTTTTACCTCCGGTGAATACCTGCTTCGTCTTGTCATGACTCCATCCTCTCAAGAGTTGGAGTCTCCGGGAAACCCGGGGCGGTTCAGTTGTCCTGCTGCACCAGAGCTTCTACTGGGCGTTCCAGCTACCCCCGGCAAAGAAGGTGGGGTTCTTTTCCTTGGTGCCGATGCTCCCAATGTGGATCGTTGCCTCGTTGGTCATGCTACCTTGGGCGGTCGTCACGCTTCGGAAGAAGAGCTGGGGCACAAGGTAGGGGGGGATGTCCCGGCCGCTGTTGAATTTGGTCGGGTAGCGGCGGCACCTGTGAATACTCTTAGGCAGCAACCTCATCGCTGTCAAGAGATTTCTGTTTGCTTCTAAGCGCGTGAACGAGAGCGCCCATATGGCGATAGCCTTTGATACGGTGAAACTTTTTCTCCGCCGTGACGACGCCGAGAGCGGTCCATCGGCGAATCATGGAAGGACTCTTCCACCGCTTGACGTTTCTCGAGACTCTGCGGATGGTGCCGTTGAGATTCTCGATGGCGTTTGTCGTGGCCAGAGATTTGCGAAGTAACTCGGGTAGAGCGAGCTTCACAACCGTGAGGGTCTCTTCCATCCCTTCTCGAAGGCTTCCGGCAGCTTCGTCGTAGCCGTTTCGCTCGAGCCACGACACCAATGCCTGAAGTCGCTTGCGCGCCTTGTCGGCACTCTTGCATTTGTACGCTTCCTTCATTGTCTGGAGCACGTAGGCGTGACGGGACTTGGGAAGGTACGAGCGTAGATTTCGGAGTTTGTGGAGCTGGCATCTTTGGATAACCGCGAGATCCCCCAAAACGTCGACGAGTGCTTTGCGGATCCCTTTGCCTCCGTCCACTACGCAGAGAATCGATTCGTCGATCCGCAATCCCCGCTCGAGAAGGTTCTGCAACATCGCGGTGCACACCCGAGAGTTCTCCGTCGAGCCCAGCCATATACCCAAGGGCACCTTCGTTCCATCTATTGTGATACCGAGAGTTACGACGACGGTCTGTCCGGCCACCTCAAGGCCATCCATCATTAGTGCCGCAAGCTCGAACTCCTCTAGCCTCCGAGATAGGTATTCCTCGAGCTTCTTAGTCGTCTGGCTCACGAGGTGACGGCTGGCGGCACTCTTGCTCGTGCCACGAGACTTCAACTTCGCCGAGGGTTTGTCCAGACTCGATTCGTAATTTCGGGTCGATACCCCCACCAAGATCTGGTTCAGCACTCGCTCCGGAAGCGGGTCTTCTTCGCGGAAGGCTTCGAAGTGTGGAAGCGACACCTCCTCGCCCGACTTCGAACGAACTCGAGGTCGCGACACTTGGATTCGACGACCGCCGAAGCTCAGCTCCCCATCCGTGCTCCCCCAGTGGTTATGAGTTCGCTCCTTCTCGTGCTTGCCCTTCGGCCCCGCGATCTTCTCCGCGTCCTCTCTCAGGAGTAGGTGCAATGCGGTCAGTCCTTGCTCGTACACCCATTCCGTCAGGTCCGCCTTCGTGGCCGCGATCCCAGCTATCATCGGTAGCAGTATCTGACCGACTTGGCCAACTACCTTGCCCGTAGGCGAGTGCGTTTGCTTTCTTACTGGCTTCTTTGATTTCCTTGGCATGGTGGCTCCTTGTCCCCCTCTGGAGACGGTTGGTTTGGCAGACCTATTCTTAGGCCGGCCAAGGAGCCGCCGCTACCCCAAATTCAACATCCGGCGGGACATCCCCAGGTAGGGAGGAGATATCGCAACCGGTGCGGATTGACGGTAATCACGCGGAGCGCAGCAGCTTGAGTTTTAATCTCTCGCCGGGGCGCATGTTGTTGGCGATCGAGGCTTCCTTCATGCCAAGCAGAAATCTCTCCCGCTCTGTGAGCTCCTGCCAACGTCGGTAAGAGAAGGCAAGAATCACACCCACACCTGCCAGGATGAAAAGTAAGTAAACTGCCAGCCGCATGGGTTTTACCCCGAGCTCCATTGTCTACCTTTCAGGAGATGTTCACGTAGGAAAACACTGGCCCTGCACAGCGGAACGTGTCAACGACTTTGAGACAGTGAGCGTTCGCACTTAGTGTGTGGAACCTCCGGGCCGGCGAGAATGGCGGGACCGGCTGAAAAGCCGTAAGTGATGCAAGTGGGGTGCTTCCGCCATCAAGTGATGGGATGGACTCCTCCGCTGACTCGGTCGGCATCCAAGTGCCAGAGTCGGTAGGATTCGTGATCCAACGAAAACACGAAGGAGTCCGAAATGAACGATACCGTGATCGTTTTTGCAGCGAATGCGGTCAGGTCAGACAAGAAAGGCTCCCCCGCGCTTCGGACATTTGGCCCATCTCGTCGAAAAATTGCTCTAGAGCCTTCGCAGCAGATCGTGCTCCATCGTGAACAGCGTCGCACCGGCTCGGCTAGAAGTCGGAAAATGCAACAATGTCGATATGAGGAACAAAGTTCCGCTTGAGCACCCCGTATTGGGGTCGGTTTCCTCGACCAAGCGCTAACTTGACAATGCCCTCGCGCGCGTAACGAAGTGCCTTTCGAGGGTGAAAGGCTTCCACGCGCGCCAGGGGAACCGCTTCTATCGATGATGTCGTCTGGGTTCACTAGGCGCTCGCGGTGTCTCGGGCGAGATGCACGTCCATTTGCGGAAAAGGGATTCCGATTCCAGCCTCGTCGAGGGCCAGCTTTACGGCCCGGATCGCAGCTTGCTTGACGGTCGAGAAGTCCGTGGACTCCGCCCAGACCTGTACCTGCCAGTCCACTGAGGAGGCACCGAGACCTACTAGTACCACCTGCGGCTCCCGCTCGACGAGCCTACCCGGAACAGCTTTTGTCGCCTTTTCGAGAACCTCTCGGGTCCGATCGATACTGGCTGAGTAGTCGACGCCCACATCCACATCGGCTCGGCGGATCGGATGGTGCGAGACGTTCTCGATGGTGGTGCCGAAGACCGATCCGTTCGGAATGACGAAGCGTCGATTGTCTGCGGTATCCAGGATCGTTGTAAAAAGGGCGATCTCTTCCACTTTCCCCTTCTGGCCCGCGACGGAGACGGACTGGCCCACTTTGAAAGGACGAAAGATGAGCAACATGAGCCCCGCCGCGAAATTGGAGAGCGTTCCTTGAAAGGCAAGCCCAATGGCGATGCCGCCCGCGCCAATCAGCGCAGCGAAGCTCGTCGTCTGCACGCCGAAAACGCCGAGGCAGGCCAGCCCGGCGAGAAGCAGGACGGCCCACCTCGCCGCGCTCCCGAAGAACTTGGTGAGCGTCGGATCGAAACTCGCCTTCTCGAGGCCGCGAACGGTGATGCGTCTCACCCAAGTCGAGACCAGCCAAGCAACGAAGAGCAGGACGAGAACACCGATCATGCGCGCCGCGTAGTTGGCAATCAGCTCTTGAAGAACAACTGGGTCCAGATCTTCCATGACGACTCCTCCTTGACCGCTCCCACGTGCAATCTTAGCCGATAACTTGGTACCAGCGGGGGCGAATGAACGAAAACCTACAGTTTCGAGGTCGACCGAGGCGTCAAGACCGCAGGTTTTCGGGCGATTCTCCCCTACCTAAATATCGGCCGCGCTTGCTAGATCGCACTGACGCGTTTACACGACCGCATTCGCATACACTATCCGCACACGTGGGCGCACATTAATCTGCCAATCAGAGAAAGGCATTCTCGGCGTAGGCTGATCGCGGCGGTTCTGGCAACGGTATTGACGCGAGATCCTCACGAAGCTTGACCGTTGCGGAGCAAACAGCCTGTGATAACGTGCTGCTGAGCTGCGGCCGGCGTCATTGAGGATAACGTGGATCTGATTCGTGGTACGAATCGTACGTGCCGGCCGTCTGCTCCAGCCGAAGTTATACAGCTCCCCGTTCACAATTGTCATCTAGGCGTGACGAAATCGAGCATACGCCAAAGCGTGGCTGGTCAGAGCGCATCGAAATCAGCGATTCGCGATCGTCGCTCAGAAAGGGTGGCGTCCGGCATCTGAGACTCTTCTCTGTATCCGGACCGAGCCGTTGACGGTCTTGATCTCGAAGGAGCCGCCGCCGGTTCCCAGTTGGCCGGAGTGAACCGCCCCGGGTTTCCCGGAGACTCCAACTCTTGAGAGGATGGAGTCTCCGGGAAACCCGGGGCGGTTCACTTGCTTTCCTATGTCACCGTCGGAAAGTGTGCCAATCTTAGTTGGGAATTGAAACGGCTCCAAACCCCGTGGTTTGATGGCGTTGGACAAAACAAAATCAAGCCGCGAAGAAAGGAGCCAAGATGGGAAGTCTGCTACGTTCGGTCAAGAAACGCAAGAAGTCGCGTCGTTTGGGTGAGGTCGAGATGGTGAGGCACGAGGATTACGGGGAACTCGCGCTGGACGCCAAGGTAGAGATGATCCGTTCGTTGGTCCCCCTTGGTCTAATGCACGTTCACGAGTTGCTCGACGACGAAGTGAAGGCGTTGGCGGGAGAGCGATACTCTCGCAAGGACGAGCTGGAGCGCGGTCGCCGTCACGGAAGCAACCCGGGCACGGTAGGGCTTGGCGGCCAGCGAGTACCGATCCGTGTGCCACGGGTTCGGAGCATCGAGGGAGGAGAGATTCCGCTTCGCTGCTACGAGGCGGTGAGCCACGGCGGTGAGGTGAATGATCTTCTGCTGAAACGAGTTCTCTACGGAATCTCTTGTCGCAACTACGAGGCGGCAGCGGAAGCGATTCCGGGCGCCATCGGGCTGTCGAGCTCAACGGTGTCCCGAGGGTTCGTGCAAGCGAGCGCTGCGAAGCTGCGGGAGATGCAGGAACGAGATCTGACCGGCGAGGATGTGGTGGCGCTGTTTCTGGATGGGAAGACATTCGCCGAGGCAACGATGGTCGTGGCTCTGGGCATCACGCTTTGCGGGGAAAACCGCTTCTTGGGCTTCGTGGAGACGGACACGGAGAACGCGCAGGTGTTGACGCCGTTCCTGCGTTCACTGCTCGAGCGGGGACTCGATATCTCCCAGGGTCTGCTGGTGATCATCGACGGCGGCAAGGGTCTCCAAGCGGCAGTCAAGAAGGCATTCCATAAGCGGGCCCTGATACAACGCTGCCAGTGGCACAAACGTGAAAACGTAGTGAGCTACCTGTCCAAGGGCGAGCAGGCGTCATGGCGCAAGCGGCTCCAGTGGGCCTACAACAGGCCGGAGTACGAAGAGGCCCTCACTGCGCTCGAGCAACTCCACGGTGAGTTAGAAGAGCGGAACCAATCCGCAGCTGGCAGCCTGGAGGAAGGCCTTGAGGAGACGCTGACGTTGCATCGACTCGGCGTACACGCGGTGCTGGGCCGTTCGTTCAAGACGACGAACTGCCTTGAGTCCGTCAATGCTCTCGTCGAGGAACGCTGCGCGAAGGTCGACCACTGGAAGAACTCGAGCCAACGCCAGCGCTGGTTGGCAACGGCGCTCGTAGACATCGAACCGCGCTTGAGGAAGGTGGTGGGCTACCGCCATCTTCCCAAGCTTCGCGAAGCTCTCAAGCGGGAACTGAAGATCGAGGCGAAGACATCAACCGTATCGAAGAAGAAGGTCGCTTAAACGTGAGCCGTGGAGAGTTTCAACTAAGAATGGGCTTGACTCCACCGTCGCCGCAGGCTGAGCGCTCTGTCGAGGAATCCCCAAGAACGTGCCAAGCCGGAGCGAGGCTTAGCCCGGCCTTGCACTCGTCGCGGCTCGGGTGCACCCCCCCGAACGAGGGACTACCCGGCACGTTTACGCCTGACACCGATAGAGTTGACATCGTGTTGAACCTGTTCGTATCTCCAGTTACGCTAACCATCGAAGGGAGTTCCCGACATGCGGAGATTACTCTGGGTGACCTGTATCCTGACGGTCGCGGCCCGATCGTCGCTTCTGGCCGACAACTGGCCACACTGGCGCGGCCCGACCCGCAACAGCGTCAGCACCGAGACCAGACTGCCGGTGAGCTGGAGCGCCACGTGCCTGGACGAAGACGAGCCCAGGGTGTCCGGGGTGCCCGAGAGCGGCCCCCGTAGCGTCCAGGCCAGCCCGAACTTGCAGGGAGGCCAGCGGCAGCGGGGGCGCGGCTTCGGCCGATCGGTTGCGGTCCCAACGCATCCGCCGAACTGCGATGAGTTCGACACCGAGAACATCGCGTGGCGGCTCCCGCTGCCAGCCTATAGCGGATCGACACCGATCATCTGGGACGACCTGGTGTTCCTCAATGTCGCCACGGAGACGGCCTCGGGCAGTCTTGAACTCTGGGCGGTCGACCGCCGGACGCAGGACGTGGCCTGGAAGCGACCCATCGCCGACGGCAACAACATGCAGCGCAAGCAGAACATGTCGTCGCCGTCGCCCGTGACCGACGGCGAACGTGTCTGGGTGATGACCGGCGTCGGCGCCCTGAAGGCGTTCAACTTCGAGGGCAACGAGATCTGGTCGCGCAACATCTCGGACGATTACTATCGGTTCGGGCTCAACTGGGGATACGCCTCGTCGCCGCTCCTGCAGGGGGACGCGCTTTACCTGCAGGTGCTCCACGGTATGCGGACCGACGATCCGTCGTACGTGGTCAAGGTCGACAAGATGACCGGCGAGACGCTGTGGTACATCGAGCGGCCGACGACGGCACGGCGCGAGTCTCCGGATTCTTACACGACGCCGACGTGGCTCGAGTACGACGGCAAGACGGAACTCGTCATCACCGGCGGGGATGCGGTCACCGGGCACGATCCCGACACCGGCCGAGAACTCTGGCGCGCGAACGTCCTCAATCCCCAGAACAACGGGGCCTACCGGATCATCGCCTCGCCGACGATCATGGGCGATCTGATCGTCGCGCCGAGTCGGGTGCGGCCCATGGTCGCGATCCGGCCGGGCGGCAGCGGTGACATCGGCGACACGCACGTCGCGTGGGAGTTCGACCGAGGCCCCGACGTGCCGACGCCGGTGAGCGCCGGCGAGTATGTCTACGTCGTGACCGACCGCGGCGTGGCCTACTGTCTGAGGCTCGACACGGGCGAGGTCGTCTACGGCCCCGAGCGTTTGCCGAGCGGCACCTACAGCTCGTCTCCCATCCTCGCCGACGGCAAGATCTACGTCTCGACCGAGGAGGAGGGCCTGTGGACCGTGTACCGGACCGGGCCGGAATTCGAGATCCTCGCGTCAAACTCGTTCGACGACGGCTGCACGCCGTACTGCCTCAGCTCGGTGGCGGTGTCACAGGGCCAGCTGTTCATTCGCTCGAGCGCCAACCTCTGGGTAGTCGGCGAACGTAGACATTAGCTGGTGCCCCCCCAGTCCCCTCTAATCAACCTGGGTCGGGGAGAGATGGGGGAAACGGAAGATCAGTCCATTATCGGCTTCTCGTCAACCGTCATCCGTCAGGCCCAACGTTCGGTCCAGATCTGCGAACTGCTTCGCGTCCTCGAAGCCGGCGACCATCTCCGGCGAGTTCATCGCGTGGTCCATCGCTGCCGCGTCGTCGAACCACAACTCACCGATGCTATCCGGGGCGGCCTCCACAGGAGCGGACGTGACGTAGTTCTTAGGTCCTTGGTATAGAGCAGGCGGGCCCTTGGTCAAGGCGGTGCGGGTGGCCTAAGGGCGCGCCGCTCAACTGCACTGATTTATCTATCGTCGGTCAGCGCAGTCGAAGTGCCGGGTCTCCCAAAGGGATAGGAAATTCCATAGCGCATCGTGAAGCGTGTCCCTTCAATTTCCTCGGCTTGCGTGGGCTAATCCGGGTTGCTGAGGCTCGTCGAGGATATCAGAGGATAGGGGCGCCTGAAACCGGTTCAGACCGCCTCTTTTTGAGGAGATTGGTGAGCGAGCAGGCAGAATTCGGGACGTTCTTGACGGGAGACAACCACGGGGTTTTGGGGAACGGCTGCATGAGCTAGAGAGGAGCGCGAGAGTCGGTAGGTCGCGTCGCCTCCAAATGCGTCAAGATCTTTCGGGTCTACGCGGATTCGTGTGGGTTGAAGACGGCATTTCTGGGTAATGGCGGAAGGAATGCCGCCACGATCTTCAGCTTGAGATATTCCTCGTCGCGATAGCCGTAGGCGCGTCGTTGCAGAACACGGATTTTGTTGTTGACCCCTTCAACTAGGAGGCGCAGACGTTCCATCTCGGCCACCGCCTTGTCCGGCACAGCTTGCCCACATGCGTCGCAAAACGCTAGGTGTAGCGCGAGTTGTTCGCCAGCCAGTCCAGGTGTTCTACATGCAAACCGCCGCACCCAGGACAGTTGACGCGCCAACGCTCGTATTCCAGATAGATCCGCCAGCCTGCCAACGACAGGTCGCGGACCCGGCACACTTGCTTGTCATAGCGCCCCCGGCACCGTTGCCCACAGTAAGAGCACACAGCTGTTTTTTTCGCCTCTTGAGCTGGATGACGCGGGCGTATCGGTCACCGAATAGACCCTTCAATCCGGCACACCACGAAACCTGGCAGCGCAAACAGCGAGCGGATCGACTGGGAATTTTTCACTCGGTTAGCCTATCCTAAAAATGGACCACTTTTCAGCGCCTGATGAAGTACGCGATACCTTTTCCACACAATGAGTTACACTGTTTTTCCGTTAGGACTTACCCACACGAATCCGCGTAGACCCGATCTTTCTAATCGTGCTGCGCTCGGTGATGAAAGCGAGCTGGCAGGTGTAAGCATCCGCGTCCGCGTCCGCGTCCGCGTCACACGAAGGGCGAGGCGGTCTGGAGGGTCCTGCCGCGCGCTGGCCCGCATGTCTCGGATCATGAAAAATCAACGCGGTTTCGGAGACGGGTCCTCCGCTTGGGGATGGGACCCGTTCTCCGGGTGGGCAACGGTATGCCCTGCGACCGGGCCAGGCGGACGCCCGCTCGCGCGCCGGACCCGCTGACGATGAGAGGCCGAGTCAAGGCCGTGCGTTAGACGAGACGGAAGGGTTGCCAAAGGACCGAACTCCGTACGTCACACATTCGCGACCCATAGCCTTCAAGTGGAGCGACAAGAGATCGGATTCGTCAGCAAACAGCTCGCTCACGAGAAGGTAACGACCACGTGGGACTACTACTACCACTGGCTCCCGGAGAACATGCTGGCGAATCACGATGCTGATAAGTGGCACCAGCCCGCTCCAGGTGCCACAGAAGGTGCCACTTCACCGGAAGCCGGCCATGTTATGGATTCAACGAATCGGGAAGCTCCGGATCAGCAACAAGTTGTGTGGAGCCGGCGAGAAGATTTGAACTTCCGACCTGCTGATTACGAATCAGCTGCTCTACCACTGAGCTACACCGGCTTCGGTAGGCGGGCGTCCCAAGAGGGGCGAAAAGATTTAGCGTAGACTAGGGGTTTGGGGCTGTCAAGCTTTGGCGTCTGTACCTGGTGACCCCTCACCTAACCTTTCCCCAGAGGGGAGAGGGTTTGTTAGAAGAAGCGTGCGATGGCGCCGACGGTGAACTCGGTGCCTCTGGGTGAGGAGTCGCCTCCGGCAAAACTCAACCCGTCGGTGGCCGTGTGGTAGCGCAGGTCGAAACGCAGCCCTAGCCAACGCGGCGTGGTAAAGAAGTACTTCACGCCTCCGCCGAAATTGATGTCGACGGCGGAGAGGTCCACGGTGTCGCCGATGGGATTCGACGGTGTGGTCTTCATGTAGCCCGCGCCGGCGGTCGCGTAGGGAACGAGACCGAGCTCGAGCGGGTATTGGAAGACCACGTTTCCGCCCATGACGGTTTGCTTCGCGTTGAATTGCTCGCCGAGGCTCACCTTGCCGAGCTCTCCATCATCGACGTCGAAGGTATAAGGGGTCCTACCGCTGGAGAAATTGAACTCGGCCGCGAGGTTCTCGGCAAAAGCCCAGCTAGCCCGCAGCCCATAGAGCTTCCCAAAGCTCCCGTTCTGCGCACTCCCCGTGACCGTCATGTAGATGTTCGAGGCGGTGCCCAGAGCGTGGCTTATCGACATCCCTCCCACGAAACCCGAGGCTTCGAGACGCTCGGGGCTCTTCTGCCCGGGCGCAACGGGGTTCACACGGTAGGGCGACTGTGCTGTCGCGAGCGCGGCGCTCCAAAGGACGAATGCCGTCGCAACGATGAGCCGATGGGCCTTCACGGCTGAACCTCGACGTCGATTCCTCTCGTCTCCGAGCCCGCCAGGACCTCGGCACTCCCACTCTGGTAGATCTCGTCGCGATAGTCGACGTCGGTGTTCCGATCGGAGAACGAAAAGTCCGATGGAGACGCCGGATCGGTGATCGGATTGACTCGAACGACGTGGGGACCCGGACTCAAACCCTCGATGATGTAGTCGCCTGATTCGTCGGCGAAGGTACCAATGGTGCGGCCGCTGAAAGGATTGAAGACGACGACGTGGGCGAAGCCGACGCCTTGTCCGGCCTTGGTGACGCGCCCCGACAAGCTCCCCGTAGCCCGGAGAAACCCCGGCGCGGGATAGAGCAGCGAGACCCCCGCTTCGTCATCCACCTCGAGAGTTCTCCCCTCGACGTTCCCGGGACCGAAGGCGAACGGGTACATGATGGCAGAGCCCGATACGGGACTCCGACGGAAATTCGCCGACTCCGAGAAGCCGACACTCGAGTGGTCGAGACCGAGAAAGTGGCCGATCTCGTGGGTGGCCACGGAGACGAGATCGAAAGTATTCGGCTCGCCATTCGGATCGACCGACCAGACGAAAAAGTTGCTGAAGAAGATATCCGCCTCGACGATGTCCCCGCTGAAAACGTTGATGACCTGGAGCGTCGCGCCGAGCACACCGGATCCCTCGAGTTCTGGGTCCGAAATAAACCCGATCGTGCTCTGGTCGTCGAAGAACTCGAAAGGCTCGGCGTCCGTGAGCCCGGCGAACTCGAAGGTGAGGCTCGAGGTTTCGACGTCCTGCCAGGTCTGAAACGACGCGTTGATTCCGTCGAGGCCGTCCTGTAACGAAAAGTCCAGAGGCTCCTTCTCGTTCACGAAGTACGGAACTGCGGTGCCGGTGTTCCACGTCAAATTCACCTTGGCCCCGCTCGGGGCTTCGCTCGTCAAGAACAGGTACGGCGCCGCCCCTTCAGCGAAAGCGAGAAGTCCTATCGTGGCGAGAATGAGCGTTCTCATGTTGGAAACCTCAGCGTAGATGGCCATGGATGCGTCCCTCGACGTCCGCGAGGAGATATCGGTTGACGGGGTCACCGGGCTCGCGGGAATCGGTGCGATAGTTGGCGAGCATCAAAGTCGAGATGTCGCGCCTGACGAACCTCTCCCCTGCCCCGTTGGTCGCGATGGTGAACTTCCCGAGGGACATCCCGAGCACGGTCGGCATCCGCGCAGCCGCACCCGCGCAAAACAGCAACACATCCTCACCCTCAGCGAATTGCGGCATCCCCGCTACTTTGGCCAGGTAGGGTCCAACCCGCCCTCCGAGCAGGCGCACCGTAGTCTGGCGGGACCCGCTCGCGCCCCCCTTGAGGTAGCGGTCGACTTCGAACGTGACGTAGGTATAGATGCGCGTGCGGTCCGCGCTCCAATCGGCGCGCTGTCCCACCACACGGCCCACGAAAATCATGTCCGCCCGGTCGGTCATCTGCTCGAGGTTCATCGCGAGAACCGTGCCGGCCTCGGCGCCGCCGCGCGGCCAGAGCAGAGCGATCGCCACGAGCAACGCCAGGCGGATCGAGATGGGTCGCATGTCGGTTGCCTCCTTGGGTTTCGATACTTCTATGATAGCTTGGCCTGCGCGCCGCCGCGGCTGCGCCGGCTCAAGAAGGTCAAAACCGCCTCGGCCGCGCGCCCCGACGCGCCACCCGACCCGAGCTTCGCCTTCACGTCTCGCAGACCTTTCACCATGTCCTCGCGGTAGGCCGCGTCATCGATGAGCCGGGTCACGTTCGAGACGACAGATGAAGCGGTCACGTCGCCTTGGAACAGCTCGGGGACGAGCGTGCGGCCCGCAATGAGATTCACCATCGAGTAGTGCGGCAGGTTCACGAAAGGCTTACCCAAGAGGTAGCTCGCCCAACCGACTCGGTAGATAACTACCATGGGCGTTTCAGCAATGGCAGCCTCGACGGCCGCGGTGCCCGAGGCAACGACGGCGACAGCCGCGTGGGCGAGGATGTCGTAAGTGCTTTCGCCCACGATGCGAACCGATTCGTTCTCGTCACCGAGCGCAGCCGTCAATAGGGCCGGAGTGATGGTGGACGCCCGGCTCACGAGGAACTGGAGCTCTGGTCTCTGACGCTTCAACTCCACGATCGCGTCCCGGAGTACGGGCACGTGTCGTTCGATCTCGCTCCGGCGACTGCCGGGCAGCAGGGCGACGATAGTTCGTTCGGCATCGAGGGCGAGATCGCGACAAAACTGCTCTCGGTTGCGCTCGGCCCGCACCAAATCCACCAACGGATGACCGACGTAGTGCGCTTCGATGCTATGCTCCCGATAGAACACCTCTTCGAAAGGAAAAATGACGAGCATTTGGTCGACTACGTCCTGAATGGTGCGTAGCCGACCGCGACGCCACGCCCATACTTGTGGACTGACGTAATAGAGGATCGGAATTCCGAGCGCGTAGAGCCGCTTCGCGAGCCTGAGGTTGAAGCCGGAGAAATCCACGAGCACGGCCGCGGCCGGCCGGCGCCGCTCGGCCGCGGCGCATAGTCGTCCCATCGCACGCCTGAGGCCGGGAGCCTTCGATACGACCTCCACGAGGCCGATGACCGAGACATCGTCGAGCGGAACGACGAGCTCTCCCCCGGCCGCGGCGCAGCGCATTCCACCGAGGCCAAAGGACTTCAGACCCGGGGACCGCCGCGACAGCTCGCTCAGGAGCTCTGAAACATAGAGATCGCCGGAGGCCTCGCCGCAACTAAAGAAGATGAGAGGTGGTTTCGACACGCGCTACGTTGACAGAAGATTCGAGACGAATATAGCATGCTCCGCGGTAGAGCCACACCAAACGTGATCGAGCCCACCGCAACACTCGTTGGAACCGTCTTCAGAATTCTGGGCAAAGCCGTCTCCGTGCGCGTGGGAGATGAAGTCTACGAGTGCTACCTGCGTGGCCGTCTTTTCGAAAGAGCGGCTCGCTCCGGCGTAAAGACCCAAATCGCGGTCGGAGACGACGTTGAGCTCACGTCGCTCGATGGACACGAGGACGTCGAAAAAGGCGTCATCCATGCCGTCCGAGAAAGGCGCACAATGCTCGTGCGCCAGCTCGGCGGCCAGAGACCGAAACTTCAAATACTCGCGGCCAACGTCGACCAACTCGTCATCGTCTCCGCGCTCGACCGGCCACCGTTCAAAACCGGCCTGATTGACCGATATCTCGTCATCGCCCATCATGCCGGCATCGCTCCCGCGCTCTGTCTGAACAAGATCGACCTCGGAGACGAAAGCGCGCGCGGCGGGGCACGGGCCGAGCTATCGGTTTATGCGAGTCTTGGCTATCCGATCGTCATGACCTGCGCGAAGAGCGGCGCGGGGCTCCCCGAGCTGCAAGAGCTTCTGACGGGCAAGCGCTCGGCGCTCGCGGGACACTCGGGAGTGGGCAAGACGAAGCTCGCCGCGGCCCTACAGCCGGGGCTCGAGCTCTCGAGTGGCGCGGTGGATCGGCGCGGGAAAGGCCGCCACACGACGTCCGCGTCGACTCTCTTTCCTCTGGATTTCGGTGGCGAGCTCGTCGACACTCCCGGTGTGCGGGAGCTGTCGGTCCGGCACGTGCCGCGCCTCGAGCTTGCGCGCTGCTTTCTCGAGATGCGGCCGTTTCTCGGCAAGTGCCACTTCGCAACGTGCAGTCACACCGCGGAGCCGTACTGCGCCGTTAAAGAAGCGATGAAGTCGGCAGAGGTCTCAGAGTCTCGTTACGAGAGCTATCGTCATCTCTATGATGAGCTGCACGACTAGACAATAGCTCCCCGATGCGCTCGACGAGCGCATCGCAACCCTTCCCGGTGAGCGCGGAGACCGCGACCGATTCGGGCCTTGCTTCGAACCGGGCTCGCTCGTGGGCGGAGAGACGGTCTTTCTTGTTGAAGACGAGGAGTCGAGGGATGTCGGAAAGCTCGAGCTCTTCGAGAATCTTCTTGACCGAGTCCATGCGCTCCGGGTACTCGGCCTGGGAAGCATCCACGACGTGGAGGATCAGCGACGAGGTCTCGATCTCCTCCAGGGTGGCGCGGAAGGCGTCGATGAGCTCCGGCGGCAGATCGCGTATGAATCCCACCGTGTCTGCAAGGAGCACGTCTCGCTCGACTGGAAGCCTCAGACGCCGGCTCGTCGGATCCAGCGTCTCGAACATGCGGCTCCCGGCGGCCACGCTACTCTCGGTGAGCCGATTCAAGAGGCTGGACTTGCCAGCATTCGTGTAGCCGACGAGGGTGACGATGGGCAGGCCCCGGTCGACGCGCCGCTTCCGGCGCTCGCTTCGCTTGCGGCGGACAGCCTCAATCTCCTTTTGAAGACGAGTGATGCGGTCGCGCGCGCGGCGACGGTCGATTTCGAGCTTGGTCTCACCGGGACCACGCCCCCCGATCCCGCCCGTGAGCCGCGACAGCGCCGTATCCATCTCGGTGAGGCGCGGGAGCATGTAACGAAGCTGGGCAAGCTCCACCTGGAGCTTGCCTTCGCGACTCTGCGCGCGCCGGGCGAAGATGTCGAGGATCAGCTGCGTGCGGTCGAGGATCTTCAAATCCGTCGCGGCCGAGATGGAGCGGACCTGCGCCGGGGTCAGGTTCTGATCGAAGATAATGACGTCCGCGCCTTCCTGAAGGCTCCCGATGACGAGCTCCTCGATCTTGCCCTTGCCCATGAGGTAGCGCGGATCGAGCTTGGCTCGCCGTTGGACAATGGAGTCGAGCACGACGACGTCCGAGAAGCGAGCGAGCTCGGTTAGCTCCTGAAGCCGCTCGCGCTCCTCTTCGACGCTGCCCGTCGTGACTCCGACGAGGATGGCGCGGTCGCGTCGGTCGAAACGGTGGTGCTCGCCGCGTTTGTTGGCGAACTCGTTCTCGAGCGCGCTAATGAACTCCAGAAAATCGATCTCGATCTGGCTCGGAAGCTCGGGCTCCATCAGCTCCCATGCTTCGTGCGCCGCGCCATTGCTGTTCGGCGAGACGTAGGCGGTCTGCACGAGGCCGGGCAGACCATCCTCTTGGGCTTCGATGGCGGACATAGCGTCGAGACGAAGCAGCGCCAAATCCGTAAGGTCGTCGCGCGTGAGAGGCTCTTGCGCCAGGTGCGTGTGGAGGCAACGCAAGCCACGAAAGCGGCGCTCCGCGACACGGAGACGCTTCAAATCGGGCAAGACGATCTGCTTGGCGTCGCCCACGACCACCCACTCGACTTCACCCTTTCGGTTGACGAGCACGCCGACCTGCCGGCGGATTTCCCGGGAGATCTCGGTGAGGTGGCGGGCGAAGTCCTGGGTCACGAGCGAACGGGGCGGGAGTCGGCGCTGGAAGAGTTTCTCCAGGCGTCGGCGCTGCTGGGCTTTCAGCCCTGTCGTATTACCTTCGAGCTTGTGAATCGGCCGTGGCCCTCCCGTGCGCAGATGGAACCGGGGACTCTGTTACGAAAAGTAACAAGAAAGTCAAGAAGTTCAGGACTGACCCCATTTACTGGAGATGGGTTTCGGCGTTTAAGACGTCTAGCTTGGCTCGGGCGGAAAGATAGTTCGGGTCGACCTCCAGGGTCTTTTCGTAGGCCTCGATGGCCTTTTTGCGGTCGCCCAGCTTCAAGTAGCACTCGCCGAGGTAATAGCGCGCATCGGCGAGGCTCGAATCGCGTGAGATCGCCTTTTTGAAGTGGCGCATCGCCTCCTTGTAGTCGCCCTGCTGGAACTGGATGACGCCGACGTGGTGGTTGTAGTAGCCATTCGAGCCACCGGCCTTGGCGGCGAGCTCGATAGACGCGATCGCATCGTCGACACGGCCCATCGAGTAGTAGGCGGCACCCAAATTCGAGCGCGCCTCCGCGAACTTGGGGTCCGCTTCGAGTGCGAGGTTGTACTGCTCGATCGCCTCGTTCACCCGACCGCGGCGCCTGAGTGCGACGCCCAGATTGTTCCGGGCCCGATGGAAGTTGGGAAAAATGTCGAGTGCCATCTGGTACATCTCGAGCTCGGCGGCCTGAGGGTCGAAATTGTCGCCCATGTCGCCCGCCGTCTCGGCGTAATAGCCGTAGAGGAATCCCTGGTTGTTGTAATAGTTGGCGATCGCCTCGAAGTCGTCGAGCACTTTGGCGCCCCGGTACTCCCGTTCCGGCGTGCTCGTGAAGTCGATCATGACGACATCGGGTCCTCGCCTTACCCCGCCGGTGACATGGCCGTTGTTGACGATGACCTCGGCCTCCTTCGAGACCCGCTCGACGGTCGTCACGTCCACGTAAACGGCGTCGATACCGACCTCCCGTGCCATGCCGATAAAGAGGTTGGTATAGGCAAGGCAATTGCCCTTGCCCTCGTAGTAAACCTGCTGGGCCGTCTTGTTCGAGAGCCAGTCGTAGGTGATGGACATGCCGGTGTGCGAGATGATGGCGTTGACAATCGCGCGTGTCTTCTCCGGCTCTGACCGCAGGTTGCCGACCGAGTCGCGGGCGAGCTCCCGTATCTCGTCGTTGATGTCGTAAGGAACGACGATTTTCTGGACGACGTCGCCGGGAACACGAGATTTCAGGTCAGCGATGACCTCATCCGGAGTGTACTTGAACTGTTGCGAGGTGGAGCTGCAACTAGCCGCGAGCCCCACGACACAGGCGAGACGAGCCCAACGAGCGAAGCTCACAGCCTTCATCCGGGACCCCTCGGTAGTATAGCATGGGGCCCTCCGAGGCTCTGAAACTCCGGTTTGCCAAGACCTCGAGAAAAGCGCTATCCTCCCGGAATCGTGGGAACGGCGACCCGTCTCGGGTAGGAAGGAATAGCTCGATGTTTGAGAAAGTATTGCGGCCCGCCGTCCTTGTCGGGGCCTTGCTGCTCGCAGCCTCGGCCCTCGCTCAAGACAAGCTCAGCGGTAGCGACGAGAAGTGGATGGAAAAGGAAGTCGGTCCGTTGATTACCGAGCACGAGAAGGCGCTGTTCCAGCAGATCGACAAGGACGACCGCAAGCTGTTCAAGGAGCTCTTCTGGATGCGCCGCGACCACGACCCGACGACGCCCGAGAACCAGTTTCGGGAGATGTACGAGAAGGCCGTCGATGACGCGGACGCCCGCTTCGGCTCGGATCGAAGCAACGGGTCAGAATCCGAATACGGCGAGGTCTTTCTCCTCCTGGGGCCCCCGGACTACGAGGAGCGATCTGGGGGTGGCAATATCATGAGGCTCTCCTGGATTTACGAGCCCAATGCTGAGCTCGGCATCCCCGACGGGCTGACGGTTCAGTTCCGCCCGGGAGCGCAGATCGGTCATAAGTTCGACGACGAACAGACCGTTCGCGAAGCTCTCGAGAAAATCAAGGAAAGCGGCATTACGAACCGAGCCGTCGACTACGCGCGGGACGACAACGGCCGTCTCAGAAAGCCCGATGCTGGCCGTCCTGGTGGCACGCCGGAGCAGCTCTTGAAGGCCCTCGTCGACACGGGAGCGACGAGCGACGCGCTACCCTTCGAGATCAAGGCCGCCTTCTTCCAGGCCTCGGAGGGCGAGGTCTACGTGCCCATGGATATCGTTTTCGGAGAAGGCTTCTCCGGCGGCCAGACGACGATTTTTTACGTGCTACACGACGCCGGCGGGATTGCCCTCAGCCGATTCGAACAGACGGCCGATCCCACGGAAGGCGCGAGGGGCCACCTCGGCGTCGAGCTACCGATTCAAGTCGCGCCGGGAGCCTACAAACTGTACATCGGAGTGCTTGATGGCTCTCAGACCCTTGGGTCGAAGATCGTCGACATCGAGGCCCCCAACTTCGCAGACGGAGAGTTCAAGCTATCCTCGATCGTCATGTTCTCGAAGGCCGAGAAGACCGGCGAAGTCAAAGGCGCAATCGGCGAAGCCTTCATGTTAGGAGGCTATCACTTCTATCCCAAGCGGGAGTTGGTCTATACACACGAGAATCAGCTTTCCGGCGTATTCAACGCCTACAACTACGGTCTCGACAACGGGCAACCGAACCTAACGTTCCAGGCCACCTTCTTTCGTGAAGGCAAAGCGCGCGGCATGACGGCGGAAACGCCCTTCATGGCGCAGTCACCTCTGGTTGCGCTCACGATTGTCGATATGCCGCTGAATGTCGCGAACTTCAAGGAGCCCGGGCAATACACGCTGAAGATCAAGGTCAAGGACCACACGAACCAGCAAGTGCTGACGGAGGAAGTGGATTTCGTGATTGAGTAGGCGTGGACGCTGAATCTAGGCGGCTTTTTTCAGCGCTTCCGCGTTCAGGAGGTCGATCGCCTTTTCCAGAACGGGGTCGTCCTCGTTGGAGCTACGCCCCACTTCGACGGTAGGTTCGAGTCCTTCGCCGAGAAGGGGCTTGCCGTCGGGGGTCCAGTACTGCCCTACCGAGAGCACGAGGCCAGCGCCGTCTCCGAGGGGAAGGGCCTTCTGAACCGCGGCCCGACCCGAGGTCGACACTCCGACCAGCTTGCCCCGATCGGCGGAGCGAAACCCGCTCGCCACGATCTCGGCGGCACCGGAGCTTCCACGGTTGATGAGTAGGGCGACGGGGCCGGCGAAGGCGACCTGATCGCTCGCGAGGGTCACGTCCGTCGTTTCACCTTTGCGTGACTGCAGTCTCGCGGCAATGCCACCGGAAATGAAGAGCTCGGCGACTTTGGCGCCGTCCTCGGCGAGACGACCGAAGCTATTGCGGACGTCGAGGACGATCTTATCCGCACCCTGTCCCTTGAGAATCTCGATGCTACGCTTGACGTCGGTATCGGTCCCGGCGCGAAACGAGGCAATGCTGATGTAGCCCGTGCCATCTTCCAGAAGCTCGAACGTGACGGATGAAGTAACAACGTCGCGACGGCGCACTTTGACTTCGATAGGCTCCGGGCTACCTCCACGAATGACATCGAGAGTGACTTCCGAGCCCGCGGGTCCCATGAGCTTCGACTCGCCGACGATGACGTTCAGCTCCCGGGTATTGCCGCCTTCAATCGACTTAATCAGATCGCCCGGTTTCAAGCCCGCTTGATCGGCAGGAGAGCCCGGGCCCACTCCGACGATTTGGAGGTAGTACCGCTTCGTCACCTCGACACCGATGCCCGCCTTCGTTTGCGCGTCGGGATCACGATAGGCCTGAAACTCCTCCGGCGATAGGTAGCAGCTATCCGTGTCGAGCGCATCCATCATCCCGCGGATGGCGCCGTCCATAACCTGCTCCATCTCGGGCGGCGTCACGTAGCTGTTCATGATCAGCGTAACGACGTCCTGAAACACGGAGAGGTAGCGGTAGGCGCTGTCTTTAGCCAGCGCCCTGCCCAGAAAACCGCCGAGAATGGCGTAAAGGACGAAGGGCCCGGAGAAACCGAGAATGAGATGTTTGGCGCGTATTTTCTTCATAGGAGAGTCTCTTGCCTTCTATTCTGCCGTGCTCGGGGAGTCCGGTCAATTTCCGCGCGCGAGGCTACGGGTGGGGTCGAGCCAGTCCTCGGGGTCGACGGGCTTTCCATCCACGCGAAGCTCGAAATAGAGCTTCGGGCCGGTGAACGAGCCCGTATCCCCGACCCATCCGACGGCGGTCCCCTTTTCGACCCAGTCGCCCTCTTCTACGCGGAAGTCCGCGAGATAGCCGTAGAGGCTATGAACGCCCCCGGGATGCCTGACAATGAGAAGCTTGCCGTATCCCTCGAACCAGGAGGCGAAGACGACATCTCCTTCGTAGACGCTATTGATAGAAGTGCCGGCGGATGCGTCGATCTCGATACCGTTTCGCACGGTGACGGTCTTGAAACGGGGATGCAGTTGGGTGCCGAAACGGCCGTCGAGCTCTCCCTCGACGGGCCAGCCGACCTCTCCGGCGAAGACTCGCATCGTAAGATGCACGGTGTCCGCATCCACCACCTCACCGAGCACGAGGGATTGGACAAGCTCCCCAAGCTTCTCTCGCGAGCCCTCGAGCTCGAACGCGAGCGTTCCCGCCATTTCCTGTCGCTCCGCGACCTCCTCGAGGAGCGTCTCCCGGCTGTCACGACGCGATTTCAGGTTTGCCGTCGTCGTCTCTAGCTGATTCCGAGTGGCCAGCATGCGCTCGGTTTGCAGGAGTAGCTCGGCTTTGGTCTCCCGGAGCGCGATTTCGTCCTCGAAAAATTGGCGCATCTTCGCCCCATCTTCGCGAGCGAGCCGGGAAATGTAACGGAAGGCGCGGGTCAGCTCGGATGGCTCTTCCACGGACAAGAGCAGCCGCAGGTAGCTGAGCCGTCCGAGCTTGTAGAGGCTTACGGAGCGACTCGACAGGTATGGCTTCAGGGACTCGACCTCGTCTTCGAGCGCTTGAATCCGCTTCAGATTTTCGTCGATATCCCGGTACGCCCGCTTGAGCTGAAGCTTCAAGAGGTCGAGCTGCTCGGACGCGACCCGAATCTGTATGTCCAGTTTGTGGAGCTCTCCGAGAAGTGTCGTCTGCTTGTCATCGAGCTTCGCGAGCTCATGGTCGAGAGAGAGGAGCTTCTCATTCAAGAGATCGAGCTTCGCCTCCTCGGCGACGAGCCTCCGCTCGACGTCAACGTCGTCGGGAGTCGGCTCCGATCCGCTCGTTCGGCCCACGGCCGACGCGATGCAGAGCACCGAAAGTGCGAAAAGGCGGAGGTTGGGATGCCTCAATCTCAAGACAGACCTCAGCTTATTGCGGCTAAGTGCCTTTCAGTATGGGGCTCCGAACCGACCTTTGCAACATCAAAATCGGAAGTCGAGTCGCGCGGGCTCTCCGACTTTCCCATCGATGTCGATGCGACGACCGGTAAAAGCGCTCGCGATCGCGACCGCCTCCGGAGCTCTCGGGTGAAGCGCGCTCGTCGAGATCGCCGAAGCTCCTTCGGAGAGAGCGAGGGGCGCCACGAGCGAGATGACGAGCCCGGGCGGCACGGCGGCGCGGTGGCTCAGGAGCGCACGAAACTCTCGAGCCGCCTGCTCTCCGACGGCCTCTGCCGAGATGCCGCGTCCGGAAACCGTTCCCACCGTGAGCGGTAATTCGCCGAAAAAACCCGTTATGGCGACGGTGCTGCCCGCAGCCTTTGCCTTCAGCTTCAAGAGCTGGACCGACGGATCGACCCCCGCGATCTGAACGCCGGAGCGCGCACGCGCGGCTTGTCGCTGCTGCACGTGACTCGGAAGCGACACCCCGGCGGAGAGAATGCGCAAGCCCACAAGAGGAGCCTTCTCGAGCAGCTCGACCGCTCGGAATCCCTCGCGCCCCCCTTTAACGCGGGCTCGAATCAATCCCCCGCCTTTCGGGACGAAACCCGCACCCTCGAGCGCGAGCTCGACCTCGATTCCAAGCAGGTTCATGAGATGGACCCACGTCGTGCTGAGAATCTCGAAGGTCGCCTGCTCCGCCGCGTGGGTCGAGCCCTCGAGCACGATCTCGGAATCCCCCGCCGCAAAGCTCGCGCTAACGACCGCCGCCTGAACCCACGGCACGATGGGCTCGGCTCCACCGAGCTCGGAACGATATGAGCCCGCCCGACGGTCCGACGGCTCGAAACGAAGCTCGGTCTCGCCCATAGTCCCTCCAGCCGAAGTAGCGTTCGAAATCTCCGCGAAGAGGGCGACCATCTTTTCTTCGTCGGAGCGGAAACCGGCGGGAGAGCCGCGCCTCCGGAATCCATTCCAGGCAAAAGGCCGGCCCGTCATGACGGACAGCGCGAGCGAGAGCGAGAGCGTCTCGGATCCACTGTCGACCGCAAGCCCCTCGAAGCCCAAATGCACCCATTCCATCGCGCGTCTCTCTGGCTTGACCCCTTTTGAAGGCGACGTCTATACTTTCCTCGAACCTTCTAGAATTATGCGTTTCATGGGATTGGATGTCGGCGACAAGCGTATCGGAATTGCTCTGTCCGATGAAAGCGCGACGATCGCCTCGCCAACCGAGACGCTTCAACGTCGCGGCAACCGCAAGGATATCGCGCACCTGCTGGATTTGGCTCGACGCGAGACGGTCACGAGGATCCTGGTGGGGATGCCCTACTCTCTCGACGGATCGGCGGGGCCCCAGGCACTCAAGGTCTCTCGTTTCGCGACCGCCCTCGCCGCGGAGACGGAGATCCCGGTAACGACCTGGGACGAGCGGTTCACGACTGTGGATGCGGAGATCGCCCTCCGAGAGGCGAAGGTCTCGCCCGGTGCACGCCGGGCGAAAATCGACCGCGCGGCGGCCGCCATCATTCTTCAAAGCTATCTCGACGACCGGCGCGAGAGGCGCGCCCAAGGCTAATCGAGACCGATGCGACTGCTGAAGTACGTCCTCGGTCTTTCGGTCCTGCTTCTGATCGGGCTCGGCGCTCTCGGCTACAGAGCCTACGAGCTGGCGCGAGAGCCCTATCGGGGCTTCGACGACGAGGAGGTCTTCTACACGGCGGAACGAGGGGCTAGCGGGACCCAAGTCGCGTCAGAGCTCGAGCTACTCGGCGTGATCCGCGACGCCCGGCTCTTCGTAGCAGCGCTTCGATTTCGCGACGAAACGGGAAGCATTCAGGCCGGCGAGTATCGCTTCTCGGAGCCCTCGTCCTCGCTGAGCGTGCTGGATCGGCTCGTCGCGGGCGACATCTATACCTTCGCCGTGACGGTGCCCGAGGGCCTGACCCTCGTGGAGACGGCGGAGCACTTGAGTGGACAAGGGGTTGCCGATCGCGACGCTCTCGTGCGCGCCTACTCGGAGGCGAGCCACATCGCGACGCTCGATCCCGACGCCACCAATCTGGAAGGCTACCTCTTCCCGACCACGTACCACTTCACCCGGGACCCCGAGCCTTTGGAGATCGCGCGCACCATGGCCGCGCAGTTTCGCGCTCTGTTCGACGACGACCGGCGTGCGAGGAGCCGTGAGCTCGGGTTGACGCCGCGAGAAGTCGTGACGCTGGCATCCGTGATCGAAAAGGAGACTGGAGCCACACAAGAGCGGCCGCTGATCGGCTCGGTGTTCTGGAACCGGTTGAAACGCGGTATGCCACTCGGTTCGGACCCTACCATCATCTATGCGCTCAAGCTCGAGAGCCGCTTCGACGGTAACTTGCGTCGCGTCGACCTCGAGATCGACTCTCCCTACAACACCTATCGATTCGCCGGTCTACCACCGGGCCCGATCGCCTCGCCGGGAGAGGCCGCCATCGATGCGGTACTCCACCCCGCAGAGAGCAGCTATTTCTACTTCGTCTCCAAGAACGACGGCACCCACCACTTCTCGAAGACACTGCGAGAGCACTCCGCCGCCGTTCGCAAGTACCAGGTCGAGTACTTCCGGCAAAAACGGCGCAATCGGAACAACGGGACGAGTTCCCCGTGAGGTCGAGGCGAGCCCTCTTGGCTTGTCTCCTCGTTCTCTCCTACTCGGCGCTCACTCTCCTGTTCACCTACCCGCTCCTCTTTCATCTCGACACCCTTCACGTGGGAGAGGCGGGCGGCGACGCCAAGAGCTATCTCTGGGGCTATTGGTGGGTGGAAAGAGCGCTGTCCTCCGGCAACGACCCTTTCGAGACGAGCGCAATTTTCCACCCGATCGGGATCGGTCTCGCGCTCCACACACTTTCCTTTCTCCAGGGGGTGGTGCACGTGCCGCTCCGCGCGCTCGTTGGCGACGTCGCCGCTCCCAATCTGATCGTCCTCTGGACGTTCGTCGCCACCGCGCTCGCCATGTACGCTCTCGCTCGCTACACCGGCGCCAACCGTGCGGGAGCGTTTCTAGCGGGCATGGTGCTCGCCTTTTGTCCTTACCGTTTGGCGAGGCTATCGGGCCATTACGACCTTCTCGGAACGGAGTGGATTCCGCTCTACGTGCTCCTTCTGATGAAGCTAGCGGACGGTGAGCGCACGTCTCCGTGGCGCCTCGCGGCGACCGCCTGTGTCGCCGCCGCCTGCGGCTACACGGCCCTCTCCTATCTACCGTTTCTCTTCCTGTTCACGCTCCTTTATCTCGTAGTCCGATTTTCGGACTGGCGGAGGCTCGTGCCACGCATCCTGTTTGTCGGTTTTGGTGTCGCCGCTCTCATGGCACCTCTAGCGGCCCAGATGGCCGCCGATCTCTCGAGCTGGACTTACGAAGCCTATCCAGGCGCGGATCGCTACGTCGCCGACGTCGCGGGCTTCATCTTTCCCACGCCGAGCCAGACGGTGCTCGGCGCTAGCCTCGGCCGGAGCTTCGGCGAGAACCTCACGGAGGCTAGTGTCTTCCCAGGCTACCTGTTGCTCGGGGGAGCGCTGCTCGGATTCCGCAAGAGCCGCCTGTGGACCATCGCGGCTTCCGCGTTCTTCGCTCTCAGCCTGGGAAGCTCGCTTCGGATCGGTGGGCTCGACACCGGCATCCCCCTTCCCTTCTGGCTCATCAGCCACACTCCCGTCCTCGATAACCTCCGCGCTCCCTCGAGATTCGCCGTCCTTGTGATGATGTCGCTCGCCGTATTGTTCGGGCTCGCATGGACCGAAGGAGCGCGGCGCTGGCGCCGGCCAGCGGTCGGTATCGGCGCCGCGATACTCGCGGGCGCGATTCTCGTGGCGGAGTACCTCGCCACACCAATACCCCTGTTCTCGCCGGAAACGCACCCCATCTACGCTGAGATCGCGCGGCTGCCGAAGCCGCTCGCGGTCGTCGAGATCCCCGGCATCGAGCAAGATCCAGCGGAGCTCATGTTCCACCAGAGAGTCCACGGCAAGCCCGTCATCATCGGGACGGCGGCGAGAGTGCCTCGGGAGAAGAGCGAGTATTACTTCGGCCTGCCTTTCGTAAGGCCCTTGATCGATCTACGCAAGGGCAGGCTCGCGTTGACTCCCGAGCTCGTCGCTCGTGAGTCGGAGACAGCGCCCGCTGTCGCGCGGTTCCTGGATCTCGGCATCTTCGTGATCGACAAGAGCTATGGCAAACGTGGCGTCATCCGGTTCATCGAAGAAGTGCTTGCCGTCGAGCGAGTTTTCGAGGACGAGGCCATCGTCGTTTTGAAGACTCTATCCGACGGACTGCCGCCGGACCCCGCGGTCATCGAGGCGGGCTCCGCCCACTCCCGCCAGCACTTCGAGAGCGGCTGGCTTCGCCCGGAGCTCGAGGGTAACGACGGATTCCGCTGGGCGCATCGGGAGCGCGCGACGCTCTTGTTCCATCGACCCCGCGACCGCGATTCCGAGCTCATCCTGGAGGCCTCGCCGCTCGACGGGCTCACCCAGCGCGTCGAAGCCCGTCTCGACGGAGCCCAGCTGGGTGAGAGAACGTTGTCCGAGGGCTGGCAGGAGCTACGATTCGAGCTGCCCGCTCGACCGGCTCTGAGGCGGGTCGAGAGGGTCGAGCTTCGCTGGTCGGCCATCGGTCGCGCTTCCGAGCGAGACCCTCGTAGCCTCGCCGCGCGCGTCCGCCGTATTCGCCTCGAGTAAGCCGCCCTGCCGACAATTTCCTTCATGAGCCCTTCAACGATTGCCGGAGCTGACGAACAACGACTCGCTACAAGCGGGGTTTGTTGAAGCCGGCGTGACCGAGCGCTAGGATGATAGGAGATGCTCGTGACCGCGGTCTTTTTGAGCGCTCTGCTTACCGCTGCGTCCGAAGATCTCGACGAAAGGCTCCATCGGGAAGTCCGCAACAAGGACTTCTCGAATGTCGAGCGGCTCCTCAGCAATCCCGCCGTCGATATCGACGGCTACGATCGTAAGGGCTGGACGCCACTCATGTATGCGGCGCGCGGGGATGGTCCCGAGTTGGTGACCCTCCTCGTGGGGGCGGGAGCGAAGCTCGACTTGCAGAACACGGACGGCGAGACAGCGCTGATCGTCGCCGTGAAGCGGGGGCGCGTGGAAGGGACTCGCCGGCTCTTGATGGCCGGTGCGGGACTCGACCTCCTCGACCGGGAGCGCCGTACGGCTCTGGACTGGGCGGAAAATCGGAAAAGGACGTATCTGGCACAGATCATCCGCATTGCGAGCCAACCGAGCGTCGCGCGAGTGATCGTAACGGAAAGACCCGGACTGCTCGGATCGGAGCACCTAGACCCGCCGAAGGTCGTAAATGAGGTTCCACCTCTCTATACCGAACGCGCCTTCAAACGTGGCGTCGAAGGACGCGTCGTTCTCAAAGTCATCATTCGGAAAGACGGAACGGTGGGACCGATCCGTGTCCACGAGAGTCTCGAGGTGGGACTGGACAGCGCCGCGATCGAGGCGGTCCAAAACTGGACGTTCGAGCCAGCGACGGTCGACGGCGAACCGATCAACGTCCTCGCCGATGTCGAAATCGATTTCGCCATCGACCGCGGAGGCTGAGTCTCAGATACCGACGAGATTCGGCTGAATCTTCGAAAACCCCTTCCCGCGAGCCCAAACGTCGAGAGCGATGGCACCCACCTCTTCGACTTCCGGTACGACCTGCGCATCGCGGGTCGGGTCGACGAGATGTAGGTAGCCTCGACACTCGCTACAAGTCTGCACCTCGACGTTGGGAATCTCCGAAGCCGCGTAGAAGGTGATTTTGTCCTGTTGCTCCTCTCCGCAAGCGGCGCAGCGTCCACGAGGGTGCGGCCACTCGAAAAAGCAGAGCGAGCACTGCAGGCTCAACTGACGTCCATCGCCCAGGGCATGCAAGCAACCGAGTTGCGGAAGGTGTCCGCATCGGGGGCACCGTCCGGGGTGGGAAAGGGATTCGGCGTTCTCGCGCTGCGCCATCTCGGGCTGGAGGAGGACTCGCGCGAAGAAGCTCCTCGGTGAGCCGGTGTCTTCCCGAGAGCGATATCGCCCAATGGCCTCCCGGCCGGCGGCCTCGTTCATCGCGTCCACCGCTCGCCGGAGCAGCACCGGCCCGTTCGAGCGGAGGAGAGCCACTAGCGAAGCGAGCGATAGGCTCGTCGAAGCCTGAAGCTCGGCAACCTTCGCGAGAAAGGTGAGTGCCTCCGCGGCCTCAGCACGGGTGCCGCAAAGGTTGCGGGCTCGCTCGGCACGCTTCTGGCAAAACTTCTGAAACGCTCCCGAATCCATCGGGATGTTACTTGCCTTTGCCGCCCTTGCCTCGGGAGCCGCCACTTCCGCCGCTCTTGCTTCCGCCCGGTCGTGAGGTGGGCGTGCCTTTGGTGCCCCCAGAGCTGCCGGAGCCCGCGGACGTGGTTCCGCCGGAACCGCCTGACGTGGTCCCGCCGCGACCGCGCCCGCCCACGGGACGTCCAACCGCGCCGGTCGGCGTCGGGCAATAGCCGCCGGCTCCACCGATTCCCCGAACTCCACCGCCACGGCCACCGGGGTTTCGTCCCGGCCGAGACCCGCGACCTCTCGAGCTTCCCGTGAGCCAACCCCGCGAGGCGCCCGTGAGCGAGTGCCCATCGAGGCGATCGGGGGCTTCCGGAATCGGGACGGTCATGCTTGTGGGAATGAGCCCGGCAAGAGCGATGTCGGCCACTCTCAGGCTCGCAAGTTTTCTTCCCTCAGGAACGGGCACACCGTCGAAGCCCTCGGGCTCGGGAGCAGGCTGTGGCGGCCGATTCGGCTCCTCTCGCTCGGGTAGACGGGGCACGGGAAGTCTCTGTGGGAACAGGTCCCGAGGGAGCTCTCCCGTTCGAGGCAAGCTCGCTATAGAGGAGCCGCCTACTCGATGATCCTGCTCGACCGGTCCGTCTTGGGTCCTCGCGGCGCCGAACCCTCCGCGGATCGAGCTTCCGTCCAGCGGGCTCAATCCGGAGGCGAGAAATAGCGTCGCGATGCTGAGCAGAAGCCCTTGCAACGCCAATGCTAGAGGCATGACGTTCGAGTCTCTCAGACGAGCAATCATACGGATTCCTTCTGCGGCAGACAGCTCAAAGGTCCTCTTCGGGCTGCGCGGAGTCAAACGATTAGGGTGGCAAGATATTGGTCGGAGCGATCTGGAGGAGACCGCCTGAAATGGCAAGGTCGCAGATCGTCCCTCGGCCCGTCTCCGTGAAGTAGGCTCGACGCACGTCTCCGTCGTTTCCGAAACGAACTCGATAGGTCTGGCTCGCTCCCAGGAAGTTCCCTTCGACAACCCAGTCTGGAAAGGCCTCTCCGCTCGCGGCCCAGACCAGGGAGCCCGAGTCGAGGTCGAAGCGCACCACCTCGCCATCGACGTCGCGTACGTCCGTCGTCTCGAAGCCCTGGCCGTCGGTGAATACCGCCAGATTGGCGTCGGCCGCCGGTCGCGGGGGATCGGGAGCGGAGGGCGACCCGTCGCCGCAGGCCAGAAGGAAACCTAGAAGTGCGGGAGCTACGAATCTCGATGTACTAACCAGGTGATTTCGCATCTCCCAACATAGCTCAGCTCTTGCCGATTTGCCGAAACCACTTGGGATGATGCGACCGAGCCCACTCGGGTGCCACCCAACCGTGAAGCATGCCGCGAAAGGCGCCCGGTACGGCGGCCGTTCCCATATAAATGTGGAGAATGATGCCGGCGATTGAGAGTGACGCCGCGACCGGGTGGACGAGGACGGATGCCAGCCGCAAGCCGCGGGCCGTCGCCTTGGGCCACCAGAGTACGACGCCGCTCACAAAGAGCGCGAGGGTGACAATCGTTTGGAACCAAAAGAGGGTCTTCTGGCCGGCGTTGAAGCGACCCGCCTCGGGTAGTCCCCGCTCGTCATGCACGGCGTAGCGATGGGCCTTCCGGAGCCAGCGACGATCGTCCGCGTCGAGCTTCATCTCTCGCGCCCAGTTGCGGAACAAGACACCGAGGGCCAATGCGAAAACGATACCGCCCCACGGGTGCCAGCGCCGCACGGTCTCGCCGCCTCCGAATACGGAGGCGAGCCAATAGAGACGATGCGACCACAGGGACAGACCGGTGAGTGCCGCATAAAGGAAGGACAAGGCCGTCATCCAATGCGCGACCCGCTCACTGAAGGAAAATCGCTCGAGTCTAGTCATGGGTCTTGGGACCGAAGCGAAGGTAGTGAACCAGCGTTCCGAGAATGCCGCCGATGAAGAGTGCGTTACCGAACCACTTTGCGGGCCCCTTCCAGGCACGCACCGTCCACGGAATTGTGGGCGCTCTCGGAAGACCGTAGCTCTCGGGGTCGGAAGCGTCGCCGAGCACATAGATCACGTTCGTTCCCGAGACACCCTCGGGGTTGTAGACACCAGCATGTTGCTTTCCAACCTCGTGGAGCTCCTCGACTCGGTCGGATGCAATCTGGACGAGATCGTCCCGTGCGCCAAAAGTCAGACAGTTGGTGGGACAAGCCTTGATGCACGCGGGCTCGAGGCCGACAGCGGTGCGATCCGAACAGAGATTGCACTTGTAGACTTTCTGGGTGATCGGGCTGAGCTTGGGCACGTCGAAAGGGCAACCGGTGATGCAATAGCCGCATCCGATACACTTGTCGTGGTCGAAGTCGACGGTGCCGTTCTCCCAGCGGAAGATCGCGCCGGGCGCGGGACAGGCTTCGAGACATCCGGCATCGACGCAGTGCATGCACTGGTACTTCGCCATGTTCCACGCGAAGCCGTAATCGTCGTGCTCGACTTCGTTGAACTTGATGAGATTCCAGAAGTCGAACTGAAGGTCGGGAAGCGTCTGGTAGGAGCCGTCATAGGTTCCCACAGTCAAACCCTGGTCGTTCCACTCCTGGCACGCGGCCTCGCAAGCCTTGCATCCAATGCACGTCGTGGTGTCGATCAGCTTGGCAACGATGGTCATGACTCGCTCAGATCTTCTCCATATTGACGAGGAATCCCTTGTACTCGGGAGTGCCGGAGTTCGGGTCGAGAACGGACGGAGTCAAATTGTTGACGAGCGGGCCTTTTACACGTCCGAGAAATCCCCAATGGATCGGGAGGCCGACCTGATAGACAGTGCGACCCGAGACCGTGAGGGGTCGAATGCGCTTCGTGACCATGGCCGGGCCCTCGACGACGCCCCGTGCCGAAGTGACCCGGACGAGATCTCCGGAGCGAAGGTTCTTCTCTCGCGCAAGGGCTTCGGGGACTTCTACGAAGAAGGTCGACTGTAGGAGCGAGTTGGTGCTCACGTGCTTCGTCCAAAAGTGAAAGTGCTCCGTGAGGCGATAGGTCAGTGCGACGTAGGGGTATTGCTCCGCGGTTCCAAGGGGATCGAGCGCGCCGTGAAACACCGTCGCAAGTGGGTTGCTGCCGACCGCCGGATGCATGGCGTTATCGACGGGGGACTCGGCCGGCTCGTAGTGCTCCGGAAAGGGGCCTTCGACGAAGTCGGACGCGAAGAGCTTCGCCACCCACTCGGGAAGCATGATGAAGGAGCCCAAGGCGTCGGGCGGCGCGTCGGACTTGTAATCGGGTACGTCGCCTTCGTAGCGGCCGTCTCGAAAGCGCATCGGTGCCCGGGTATCGTCCCAGGGCGTGCCGTTCGCGTCGGCGGAGGCACGATTATAAAGGATGCGACGATTTGCCGGCCAGCTCCAGCTCCAATTGGAATAGAGTCCGAGACCGGTCGGATCCTCCTGACCGCGACGCGCCATCAAGTTTCCCGCCTCGGTATACGAGCCGGAGTAGAGCCAGTTGCCGCATCGCGTAGAGCCATCGTCTTTCAGCTCAGAGAAGCCGGAGAGCTGGCGTCCGGTCGCAATGTCCTGTCCGTTGACCTCGCGGGCGACTTCTTCGAGATCCGGAGAGACGGGATTCCCGTAGTCCCAGGTGACAGACAAGAGAGGATCGGGAGCAGCGCCTCCCTCTTCCTCGTAGAGCTTTCGCACGGCGAGGAAGAGCCGCACGATGATCTCCTGGTCGGCTTTGGCTTGGCCCGGCGGCGGGAGCGCTTTGTTCTTCCATTGAAGCCAGCGTGAGGAGTTCACGAAGGTGCCGTCTTTCTCGGCAAAGCAAGCGGCCGGTAGCAAGAAGACCTCGGTATCGATGTCGGGGGCTGCGGCCGCGTTCGGATAGTCGGCGAGCTCCCGCGCTTTCCAAAACGCGGCGGTCTCGGTCTCGAAGTTCTCGACGACCATGAGCCATTTCAGCTTCGCGAGTGCCGAAAGCATCTTCGAGGAATTGGGACCGTTGGCGACCGGATTCATGCCGAAGGAGATCAGACCCTCGATCTCGACCTCGTTCATGCGATCGAAGAAGAACCCCCAGCCGTAGTTTTTGCCCTCGCCGATTTTCGGTAGATTGTCGTAACCGAAGTCGTTCGACGGGGTTGCCTTCGTGCCGTAGTAGGACTTGAGCAGGCTCACGAGAAACTTGCCCGTGTTGCTCCAGTAGTTGAGAGCGTTCGGTCGAAGCGGTTTCGGCGAGTTGGCCTCGAAGGTAGTCCGAAAGTCCCTGCCACTCGGTACGCGGCACCTTGACGTAGCCCGGGAGCATGTTCCAGGCACCCATGTCGGTCGCCCCCTGGATGTTCGAATGCCCTCTCTGCGCGTTGACACCACCCCCGGGCATCCCGATGTTCCCGAGCAGAAGCTGCAGCATCGCCGCGGCGTGGATGAGCTGAACCGAGTGGGAGTGCTGCGTCCAACCGAGCGCGTAGAGGATGGTGCCGGAGCGGCCTGCCCGCCCCGTCGAGCAGATGATCTCGGCAGCCCGTTCGAACTCGGCAGACGTGCATCCGCAAATCGACGCGACTTGCGCCGGCGTATAGCGAGCGTAGTGCTTCCTCAAGAGTCGAAACACCGACCGCGGGTGCTCGAGGCTCTCATCGACCCGCGCAAAACCGCGCGCGTCGCGCTCGTACTGCCACGTCGATTTGTCGTAGCTCCTCGTCGAGGCGTCCCATCCCGAAAAGAGGCCGCCCTCGAAATCGAAGCCTTCGGAAACGACGAAGGCCGCATTGGTGTGCTGCTTGACGTAGTCCGCGTGATGGAGGCCCTTGTCGAGCGTGTAGTGGATGAAACCGCCCGGATCGGCACGTAGGCATCCGCAACGGCAGCCGTTCGGTTGAACCGCGGATCGATGCAGACGAGCTTTGCTCTGCGCCGCCTTCGAGCCTCCATAGCGAAGCGAAAACCCACCGGATGGTTTTCCGCGGGGTTGCCTCCCATGACGAGGATGACATCGGCATTGGCAACGTCGGTCCAACCGTTGGTCATGGCCCCTCGGCCGAAGGTGGCGGCCAGACTGGCCACCGTGGGGCCGTGTCAAAGCCGGGCTTGATTCTCGTAGGTGAGAATGCCGAGACCGAAGCGAAACTTTCCCAGCAGAAAGTTGATCTCGTTCGTGTCGGTGCAGCCGCCGATGAGCGCCAGGTTCTCCAGTCGATTCACCGTCCGGCCGGCGGCGTCTTCTTCCTCGAATCCGGCGTCGCGTGTGTCCTTGATGCGGCGCGCCATGCGACGGATGGCTTCGTCCCACGAGATGGGCTTCCAGGCGCTCGCGCCCGGAGCACGATAGAGAGGTTTGGTGAGCCAGCGGTCGTTGTCGACGTATTGTTTGAGCGAGATGCCCTTCGAGCAGAGCGTTCCTCGGTTGATCGGGCTGTCCGTATCGCCTTCGATGTGAACGACGCTCGGCTTCACGTTCTGAGCGGCATCGCCAAGGGTGTGGATGACGACGCTGCAGCCGACGGCACAATAGGGGCAAACGCTCTTCGTTTGTGTCGTGCGCGCGATCTTGAGCTCGCGGGCGCGGAGCGTCGCGGCACCCAGATCAAAGCCGAATGCCGTCGTCGCAAGAGCCGCGGCGCCGGTCTGAAAAAACCTGACGCCGGGACAGCTCGATCCCCATGTTCTCCGTGCCCCCTCCGACTTGTGCGATTCGTATCATGACGAATCGCGATCTGTCAAAACGGAAGCATTGCAGCTCCGCCGCTGGGCGCCGGTTTTCTCAGCTAGGCCTTTCGGTCGGTAGGCTCAGATCAGACGCGCTTGGGGTCAGTCCTGAACTACTTGACTTCTTTCCCAAGTGGTTAGTCTTGCAACGGCCTGAAAGGAAAGGGGTTTTCAGAAAGATGCCAGAAGTTCAGGACTGACCCCACTCAGTCAGGCGACGTCTTCGCCTTCGTCGTCGCTACGCGTTTCGTCTTTGTCAGGCTCTTCGAGGGCGAACGGTTGACGTGCCTTGTCCGTCACACCGGAGGCCGCAATCTGCCGGATACGCGGGTCCGCGTCATCGGCGACTTTGGCGAGGACGGCTTTGGCCCGGTTGCCACCGATTTGAGCCAGCCCTCTGTGCCAACATCCTTGAGACAATCCGCTCCTTGAAATTAGTGTCGCGGGCGGAGGAGGATCATAGATGAGTACGTTGATTGAGAGAATGACGTCGGCGGGGTCGGAAGGAGCCCGTAGGGCGACTGGAGATCTCGCCGACCGTGGTGCTGCGGCGGGGGTCCGCGATCCCGAAGTGAGTGAGAAAGCGAAGCGCCGACGTTTCAGCGCTGAATACAAGCTGCGGATCGTTCGCGAGGCGGACGCCTGCAAGGGTGACGGTGATGTGGCGGCGCTTCTACGTCGCGAGGGACTGTACTCGTCGCATCTATCGAGTTGGCGTCGGCAACGGGACGAGATCGCCAAGGCGGGATTGACGTCGAGAAAGCGAGGTCGGAAGGCGAAGGCAGAGGCTCCACGGATCAAGGAGCTCGAGCGCGAGAACGCCCGACTCCAGCACCGGCTGGCTCGGGTGGAAACGATGCTAGAGATCCAAAAAAAAGCCTCCGAGCTCCTGGGGATCTCCCTGAACCCGATCGACGACGACGAGAACGATTGATCGTGGCGGCCGAGGAGCTGGCGGGTCGGATTGGACAAACGGCGGAAGCTTGCGAGGCGCTGGGCGTGTCTCGTTCCACGTTGTATCGTCGACGCCGACCGGTGACGTCCAAGCCGAAGCGCCGTCCTCGGCCGCAGCGAGCCCTCGACACGACCGAGCGCGAGAGGGTCCTCAGTGCATTGCATTGCGAACGGTTCGTCGACAAGGCGCCGGCCCAGGTGTGGGCCACGCTTCTGGACGAGGGAATCTACCACTGTTCGATCCGCACGATGTACCGGATTCTGTCGGAGCACGGAGAGGTGCGTGAGCGCCGGAACCAGCTGCGGCATCCGAACTATCAGAAGCCGGAGCTCGTGGCGGAAGCGCCGAACCAGGTTTGGTCGTGGGACATAACGAAGCTGCGCGGCCCGGTCAAGTGGACCTACTTTTACCTCTACGTGATTCTCGACATCTTCTCCCGGTACGTGACCGGGTGGATGTTGGCTCGGCGAGAAAGCGCCGAGCTCGCCCGTCGTCTCATCAGCGAGAGCTGCCTCAAGCAGAACATCGAAGCCGACCAGCTCACCATCCACGCAGACCGCGGCAGCTCGATGCGAAGCAAGTCCGTCGCCTTGCTCCTGGCCGACCTCGGCATAACCAAGACGCACTCGCGGCCGTACGTCTCGAACGATAATCCCTACTCCGAGTCCCAGTTCAAGACGATGAAGTATTGCCCTGAATTCCCAAGCCGCTTTGGCTGTCTGGAAGACGGCCGCCTGTTCTGCGGCGGTTTCTTCGACTACTACAACAACGCGCACCGGCACTCGGGACTGGGGCTCATGACGCCGGCCGCCGTTCACTACGGTCGCGCCGACGAGCTCAACGCCGCCCGGCGCCAGGTCCTTCTCGAAGCTCATCGGGCTCACCCCGAGCGCTTCGTGCACGGAACACCTCAACCTCCGGTTTTGCCTCGTCAGGTCTGGACCAGCCCGCCGCCCGAGAAAACGACGCCACAGGAGGCCCTAGGAGCCACTTTCTCGGGGCGCCCCGTACCTGAGCTACCCCCGGATTCAAGCTATCCGGACGCGATCGCGTCGGAACCCAATCGCGACCGCACCGCGCTCACGCCCCGTCCTTCACTGATCGAGGCTCACTAAATGCAGCCTGCGGGTGTCTCAAAGTCGTTGACACGTTCCGCAGGGCGAAGGCGGCCGTCGCTCGAACTTGATCGTCCCAGCGCTTGGCTCCGAAGAGAGGGAACTTCCGGGCCGAGAGCACACGCTCGAGAGCGGGCACCGCAACGGCGTCTCCGAGTTGAGCCAAAGCCTGGGCGCAGGCGATCGACCTTTCGGGATCTTTCGATACCTCGAGCGCCGAGACGAGTGCGCCCACGGCATGAGGTGAGTGCAAATTGGCGAGGCTGCGAATGGCGCCCTTAGCGACTCCGATATCCTGATGTCCGGCAAAATCAACGAGGAGCTCCAGCACTTGTTTATCGTTGAGACGCTCCGAGAGGCGGAACGCGGCACGCCGTACTTTCGGATTCACGTCGGAAAGACAGAAGGCGAGCTCCGTCTTCAGGTCGTGTGTGACGACGTCGACCACCTCCAGGAGACGGAAGCGTTGTTCCGACGTGACTTCGAGCACGACCTCTCGTTTGATCCGCTCGGCGGCCTCGCGTCCCATTTTTGCGAGAAGTCCCGCCGCGAGGTGTCGAGTCCTGAAATCCTTCTCTTGCTTGATGACTTCCATCAGGAGCGGGATCGCGGGCTTTCCCATGCTCTCGAGCACCAGCGCGGACTGCTCTTGACGACTCGGGTCAAGCGATCGGAGCTCTTCCATCAAGAGGGATCTCGTCGAGGAATCGAGCTTGCGATTCAAGACCGCGAGACCGCGCCCTGTCAAGGTTGTCGACTTCATGAGCGAGTGCTGCCTCTCGCGAAGCTCCCCGAAGATTCGGCTCGCGAGCGAGAAGTCTGCGAACTGAAGCACGCTTCCCGTCATCTGATAGAGAGTGTTCGCGATCTCCCCGAGAAAATGATCGTCTTCTTCGTCATGCAACGCACGCAAGAGGAACTCGGCGGAGAGCGAGGCGAACTGATGTTGCAGGGCTTGAACGAGGGCTTCCAGGAGCTCGCCGCACGAGCGGACGATCTTCTCGCGAACCCCTACGTCCTGCTCCACGTAGTCGGTGAACAAGCGTCGAAGCACTTTCCGAGCGAGCTCGTGCTCTCCCTTGACTAGGAGCTCCTTGCCAACGCTCGGCAGGCTCTCGAGGAGCGCCTCTGCCGGCTCATCCGACAGCGCCGCGATCGCATCGGCCTCTTCTTCCGTCTCGAGCTCCGGATCGGTTTCGACAGCCTCGATCACGCTCTGTATGCGCGTGGTCGAGTAGCGACGGTCGTTGAAGGCGATTCCATGAAGCTGACTCCGCTCCCGCACATCTCTCCAGAAGGACGGTTCGAGCTCCGGGGGAAGATCCTTGAGAGCCCCCACGAAAGCTTCGAGGTCTTCCCGGCTAACCTGCTTCAGAAACGTGAGGCTCGTAAGCTCGGAGTCGACCATGAAACTCAAGAAATTCTCGGCCAGGACTTCGAAGCCAGCCGTGGACAAACGCGCCCCGTTCACGATGAGAGAGTCATTGGCTCCGGCGAAGGTGACCACGGAACGGTTCGCCAGAAGGTCTTGTAGCTCTTGGTGCAATTGGCTTATCGAGTCCGAGACCGGGCGGCTGCCAAGCGGATAGAGCTTGATGTTCTTGGCCGCACCGAGGATCGCGCGAAGAATCTGAGGGATTTTGCTTGCGTCCTCGGGAAGAAGCTCTGTTTCCTCTACGGAGGAGGGCGCGCCCTTCGCTTTGCGACGACGCACCTCCGAGTAACGCATCTGCCTGAGAACGATGTGGTCGAGGTGTGCCTCCGATGCGAAACTCTTCCAGTAGCCGGCAACGATTTCCTCCGGCCTCATCTGACCGAGGTGCCCGAGCAACGCTTTGAGCTCGTCGGTAGTCAATCCCTTGCGGAACTCGATACTCTCGAGCTCGACGCGATCGAGGAGCTCGATGTAAGAGATAGCGAGGAGCCGAAACTCACTGATATCCACCTTGTGACCGTTGGCGAGGAGGATACCTTGGGACCGGGCCAGGTCGGCGTGCTCCGATAGCTCGAGAACTCCCTCGATCGCGCTCAGGGAAGCTTGATGCGCCTTTTGAATCGGCTTGCTGTCGGGAGGGTAGAGCTGGATGCTCCGGACCGTCGTCAACAAGGTCCGACACATATTGGGAAGCCGGCCAATCGCTTGCGCGGAAAGCTTGTCGTCGCGCAGATCCTCGTCGTCTTCCGTTAGCGGCTCGCCTGAGTAACCTTCCGCTTCATCTCGATTGAAGGTCTTCTGGGAGAAGTCGATGCGGAGTTGATCGTAGCGGCGCGCTTTCTCTTGATTCGCCGAACGTTGGTAGTGATAGGCGAGAATCGAAGCCGATGGGGCGAGACGCTCCTGAAAGAGCTCTTCCTTGTAGTCACCGACGCGCTCGTGGAGCTCTTGACGCCGTGTGTGGGTAATCGACCGATAGACGATCTCGAGGACCCGCTTCGACAGAAACCGCATCGTTTCGTCGTTGATATCGAAGTCCGAGCGAAGCAAGCCCAGGGTCTCGGCGCGATCGAGGAAGTCGAGGACTCTATTCTCGGAAATCTCGGATGCTCCGGTGACCATGCTGAGTGGGACGCTTTCTCCCAAGGTCGATACGTGCTCGAGGACTTTCCTGCCCTCTTCGTCTAGGGCCGCGATCTTCTCGGCGACGATCTCCTCCAGCGAGCGCGGAAGGTAGCCCTCCTCGGGACGCTCCACCGTCCAACGCTGACCCGAAAGCACGAGTTTTTTGGTCCAAAACGAGCTTGCGGACGATCTCCCCGAGAAACAGCGGATTGCCTTGCGTGATACTGGCGAGCTCTTCGTCGAAGCCGTCGGGGAGCTCGAGACCGGGAAAAACGTTCGAAAGGTGGTTCTTGATGTCCGCGTTGGACAGGGGTCCAATGTGCTGCCTTTCGACGATGATGTCCTCGCTTCGGCTCGCGAGGAATCGTTGCCACGGGGGCAGGCCGCCATCCGTCGCCAGCGCTACGCTCTCGGTGACGGCGGCGCAGACGAAGATGCTCGTATCCTTGCGCGAGAACAGCACCCGAAGGAGAACGAGACTGCCCTCGTCCACGAACTGCAAATCATCGATCAGCAGCACCAAGGGTTTCCCGCCCAGAAGCTTCACGAGCGACTGCACGACGGTGACGAAAATGCCTTCGCGTCGACGCCCCTCGCTCTCCTCGACCTCTGTCGTGCCCGCGTCCAACTTGGGGAGCACCTGCCCGAGGTAGTGGAGCTCGTTGTCGCTGAGGGTATCGAGCAGTGACGCTCCCTTGTCCGTCCTGCGATTGAGAAGGGACAAAAGGATCTGCCCAGTGAGGTAGTAGGGTCTATAGCCCTCTTCCCCTTGCCCTGACGTCTTCACGACTTGGAACGCTTCAGTACCGTCCAAGCTCTGACGAACCGCCTCGATGAGCGTCGACTTGCCGATGCCAGGTGTGCCCTCGAGCAGGAGGAATCCGGAAGTGCCCTGGCTCAGTGCGCCGAGCGATTCCGAGACAGCGTCGAGCTCGGAGCTGCGCCCTGTGATCTCCGCGTCGTCCAACCGATGGAACGCCGTCTTCTGGAAGGTCTTGTGTGGGTCGGCTTCCTTCGCCACCGACACTCGGTTCCGGCCCATCTTCTTCGAAGCGTAGAGCGCCGTGTCCGCTTTTCGAATGAGGTCGTGACCGCTCGCAGCGTCGTCACGCGCCGAGGCGACGCCGATGCTCAGCGAGATGTGGAGCTCTCCCTTGCCGGTGGGCAGCTTGAACTCACGCTCCTTCGTCAGCTGGCTGAGCTGATGGGCTTGTTGAACGGCAGTGTCGAGCTCCGTGTTCGGCAGCAGCACCATGAACTCGGCCGGGTGGCCCCGGGCGGTTACCGCACCCGGGGCTCCCACAGATCCGGACGTGCGCGACTAGCGCATCCGGCTCCTCTAGTCTACGGATTCGTTGCGCGGCAATAGACACTGTGAGCGACGCGGGGTGGGGTGAGTGGATAGTGACGGAGGAGGCGTCGGAACGCGGCCCAGTCCAGATGCGCCTTACGGGAGCGGCGACTCAGCCATTTACGCCAGAGGCGTTCCACCATCCGGCGAAAGTTGGACAGAGCACGCGCATTACCGGTCACTCCATAGTAGTTGTAGTGACCGCGTAGCTTCCGGTTGAGTGCCATCTGTTGTTCCGCCACGGACAAGTGCCGGTTGGTCCGGCACCAGCGGCCGATGCGCATTACCGCACGGCTGAAGCGGCCTTTGGCCGTTTTCCGTTTCACCACCCATTGCCCCTTTCGAGACTTGCCCCAGTAGTGGGTGAAGCCGAGCATGTCGAAGCTTTGGCCCGGTGTCGGTTTAGAGTCCCGACGCGGGCGGCGAAAATCCACCAGCCGTGTCTTGTCCGGGTGGAGGGTCAGACCGAACTTGCCAAATCGCTTTGGTAGTACGGCGAGCACCCTTCTCACATCATCCTCTCTTGCGAAGCCCAGTACCGCATCATCGGCGTAACGCACCATAAACGAGCGTCCCTTCATGCGCGGTTGGACCATCTGATGAAACCAGATGTCCAGAACATCGTGTAGGAAGATGTTAGAGAGCAGGGGGCTGACCACTCCGCCTTGGGGAGTTCCTTGTTCCAGATACCAGACCACATCTTCTTCCATTACTCCGGCTTTCAACCACTTCCCGATCGCGCGGCGTATCACACCGTCGCGCACCCGCTGGTCCAGAAAGCTCCTCAGCTGGGCTCGGTCGACACTGTCGAAGAAGCTCTGGATATCTAGGTCGATGACCCAGCCCCCTCCGTTGTCCATCAGCCCCCGCCACAACGCATCGATTGCCTGGTGCTGGCTGCGACCTGGACGGAACCCATACGAGCAGTCCAAGAAGTCCTCCTCGTATACGGATTCCAGGACCATGACCACCGCTCGCTGAAGTACCTTATCCTCCAGTGTCGGTATGCCAATGGGCCGGGTCTTATTGCCTGCACCTTCTTTGGGAATGTGGATGCGGCGTACCGCCGGCGCTCGATACTTTCCCGTTTTGAACCTCTCGAGCAAGCTCGTCAGGTTCTCTTCCAGGTTGGTTTCGTATTGCGCCGACGTTACACCATCCACTCCCACGGCCCCGTCTTTGCGGGTGCGACGGTAGGCCTCACGTAACCAGCCCACGTCGATGTTGTGGGCCAGTGTGGTAAGCACCAGTTTCGGTTTTTCCCTCGCCAGTTTCGCTATCTTCTCTCGTTTCGTTGAGATGACCTCGCGGCTCAAACTCCGCGCCATCTGTCCCTCCTGAAGTTCCGTAGATTGGCCTGCCGCCTTCCCTCCATGGGGTCCTCTGGAGTGAGTTCCCCCACTTCTCCGGTACTATGCACAGGCTCCGACTTCTCGCCTCCCCGACTCGCTTCGTTGCCTTCGCTTTGGCGGTTCCACCCGACGCCTCTTTAGTTCGCTCCCAACGGGCATGGGCGCCACGCTCGCTGGGCCTGGGCTATTTGTTCTGCGGTGCCCACAACCCGCATTCTTCGGATGGAGAGTACGAGACCTCCCAGGTTCCTGGGGAACCCTTGCGTACATGCCACGCTCTTCGACCCCGGCGGACCACTCGCTCCTTGCCAGTACGGCGCGGGTGATGCTGCCTTCCGCTCAGAAAACGACGTCGGCTCCGCAACCCTTGTTTCCTTTCGAGGCTCAATCGCGCGGCCTGCACCCTCCCTGTGTACGCTTCGTCGCTGGCCTCGCGACCAGCTACGCAACACTCGGTTCCGGGCGGTGGCTAGCCTTTCCCGGCGCAGGACTCTCACCTGCTGGGTTCCACTAGAAAGTTTCCGACATGCCCTGTTACATGGCTTCCCCTTTCTCCAAGCTTTGCCTGGCGCAATCTCCGCGGAAACGTTCCGGATAGCCGTTCTCGCCGGCGACTTCTGTGATGAGCGTTGCGACGAACTTGAGAGCCTCGTCTCCCGCCTCGTGACCATAGGTGTCATTGATCGCCTTGAACAAATCTATGTCGACCACCAGCAGGGAGATCGGAAAGCTGTCGTCCCGATCCCAGTGGACCTTGTGCTCGAAATAGCTATGGAGGAATCGACGGTTATGGAGTCCGGTGAGCTCGCCGTACTGCACGAGATAGGCTTCTCCCCGCCGGTCTTCGCCTTGGCCCGGACGCAGAAAGTGATTGCGCTGTCGTGTGTACTTACCAGAGTATCGGATAGATTGAGTCTTGGCAACCCAGGACGACGTGGAGAAATGGACACTCCGAGACGCTATAAGTCGCATATCGACATGAAGATGCACCCGAGAATACTTCTTGGGCTCTTGGCCGTCCGCGGAAGCGTCCCGATAGCGACAGGCCATCATCGGAGCCGCGACTACTGCTCCTTTTGAGCATCGATCAAGGTCGAGCGGAGTACTTCGACCGCTTTCACCCCGCTCTCGAGGGCGGACTCGCTCATTTGCTCGACACCGGTGTCATCATTCTCTAACGCGCACCACAACCACGCGACTACGAGCACGCTTGGCCGCGATTCGTCGATCGCCGGAATGAGGCCCCAGGGGCTTAGATCGGCCCTATCGGTCGAAGATTTCCTTCGCGACGAAGTATCTCGGCGGACTCTTTCAGGTCAGCGGGTCAAATCGAGCAACACTTACAAAGGTCCTTGCGGCAGTGACGCTTGCATTCACGCGACTCCGTGCCCTTGCACTCGGTGTGCTCGTAGCATTTGCAAGCGACGGTGCCCTCCGGCTTGTGCACTAGCTCTTCCTGCACGCAGACGCCCTTCTCTTCTTCGGCTGCGCTCTGCACGAGGGCTTTTTTCGCCATCGCCTCACCCAGAGTTTCGCCGGGCTCGACCACGTAGGCAGAGCTGTCCTCTTCCGCGATCCCCCTCTGTGCCAACATCCTTGAGACAATCCGCTCCTTGAAATTAGTGTCGAGGGCGGAGGAGGATCATAGATGAGTACGTTGATTGAGAGAATGACGTCGGCGGGGTCGGAAGGAGCCCGTAGGGCGACTGGAGATCTCGCCGACCGTGGTGCTGCGGCGGGGGTCCGCGATCCCGAAGTGAGTGAGAAAGCGAAGCGCCGACGTTTCAGCGCTGAATACAAGCTGCGGATCGTTCGCGAGGCGGACGCCTGCAAGGGTGACGGTGATGTGGCGGCGCTTCTACGTCGCGAGGGACTGTACTCGTCGCATCTATCGAGTTGGCGTCGGCAACGGGACGAGATCGCCAAGGCGGGATTGACGTCGAGAAAGCGAGGTCGGAAGGCGAAGGCAGAGGCTCCACGGATCAAGGAGCTCGAGCGCGAGAACGCCCGACTCCAGCGCCGGCTGGCTCGGGTGGAAACGATGCTAGAGATCCAAAAAAAAGCCTCCGAGCTCCTGGGGATCCCCCTGAACCCGATCGACGACGACGAGAACGATTGATCGTGGCGGCCGAGGAGCTGACGGGTCGGATTGGACAAACGGCGGAAGCTTGCGAGGCGCTGGGCGTGTCTCGTTCCACGTTGTATCGTCGACGCCGACCGGTGACGTCCAAGCCGAAGCGCCGTCCTCGGCCGCAGCGAGCCCTCGACACGACCGAGCGCGAGAGGGTCCTCAGTGCATTGCATTGCGAACGGTTCGTCGACAAGGCGCCGGCCCAGGTGTGGGCCACGCTTCTGGACGAGGGAATCTACCACTGTTCGATCCGCACGATGTACCGGATTCTGTCGGAGCACGGAGAGGTGCGTGAGCGCCGGAACCAGCTGCGGCATCCGAACTATCAGAAGCCGGAGCTCGTGGCGGAAGCGCCGAACCAGGTTTGGTCGTGGGACATAACGAAGCTGCGCGGCCCGGTCAAGTGGACCTACTTTTACCTCTACGTGATTCTCGACATCTTCTCCCGGTACGTGACCGGGTGGATGTTGGCTCGGCGAGAAAGCGCCGAGCTCGCCCGTCGTCTCATCAGCGAGAGCTGCCTCAAGCAGAACATCGAAGCCGACCAGCTCACCATCCACGCAGACCGCGGCAGCTCGATGCGAAGCAAGTCCGTCGCCTTGCTCCTGGCCGACCTCGGCATAACCAAGACGCACTCGCGGCCGTACGTCTCGAACGATAATCCCTACTCCGAGTCCCAGTTCAAGACGATGAAGTATTGCCCTGAATTCCCAAGCCGCTTTGGCTGTCTGGAAGACGGCCGCCTGTTCTGCGGCGGTTTCTTCGACTACTACAACAACGCGCACCGGCACTCGGGACTGGGGCTCATGACGCCGGCCGCCGTTCACTACGGTCGCGCCGACGAGCTCAACGCCGCCCGGCGCCAGGTCCTTCTCGAAGCTCATCGGGCTCACCCCGAGCGCTTCGTGCACGGAACACCTCAACCTCCGGTTTTGCCTCGTCAGGTCTGGATCAACCCGCCGCCCGAGAAAACGACGCCACAGGAGGCCCTAGGAGCCACTTTCTCGGGGCGCCCCATACCTGAGCTACCCCCGGATTCAAGCTATCCGGACGCGATCGCGTCGGAACCCAATCGCGACCGCACCGCGCTCACGCCCCGTCCTTCACTGATCGAGGCTCACTAAATGCAGCCTGCGGGTGTCTCAAAGTCGTTGACACGTTCCGATCATGATGAACGCGTCGCCGCCCTTTTCTTTCCCTGTTTGGGCGCCCGACAGCAGCGCGGTGCCGAAGAGCGCTAGGATCCACGTCGCCATTTGGATATGCATGTTCGTCCTCTCCTAATCGTTAGCGATAAGGACGAGGCGGGTGGAGGGACCCTTACGAACAATGCACTCTTCTATTGAGTTTAGCAGGAAACGCACCGATGCGAAATCACCGCCCGCGGCCCCAGGTCTGGGGATCTGCTACGATCTTCTGGGTGCGCTGCTCAGAATCCCCCCCGGGCTCATGCTCGACATGGTTCGGGCTTGGTGATGGGATCCAGAAATGGGGGAGGCCGGGACGTTTGGCAACCGGTCAGTCGTTCTGCTCCCACGCCCTGCCTTCGGGCGTCTTCAGCCACTCCCGACCTTCGTGCGATGCGAGCCATCGTCCGTCCTTGGTCGTACGTCGGAGCCAGAAGTCGACTTTGTTGATGACGCCCTCCCCCAGAGTCCAGGCGACGAACAACCCGATGATCGCCGACGGGATTGCCCAACCACCAAGCGTGGGCCGAGTCGCGGCGAAGGCAGTAGCAAAACCCAAACCACCCGCGCCAGCGGCGAAGAGGTGTCTGAACAGCTTCGGGACATACATTGCGGACGACCGTCTCGAATTGTGGCATAGAAATTCTCGTTCGTCGCAGTTAGCGAAGCTACACCACGAAGGTAGACGAGCCCTGGCGACAGTAGGGTGAGTAAACCAGAAAGCATTGGCCGACCTCCGTCCCCGGAGGCCGGCCGTGCTGGTCGGTACTTTGGTCTCGCCTACGGGCGTCGGATCTCGATCTGGGCCACGGGATTGCGCCAGTCGAACTCCGCCTCGTCCAGGTCGCCCCCGACGACTCCGTGGATGCCGTTGTGAACGTGAACGTCACCCCCCTCGTCGGTGCCTCCGGCTCCACCGCCGCAGAAAGGTCCCGGAATCGAGGCGCAAAGCTCGTCGTTGAACTCGGTGCCGGCGTCGTAGGCCGTCGCGCGCACTGTCACCTTCTTGCCCTTGCGAGCGCGCACGCCCTGGACCGCCATGGAAGCATCGTTTGTGGGAATGAGCATCGCGGCGACGCTGACGCGGTCGGACCGGCCCCTGCACTCCACGTCCACTATTACCGAATCCCCAGGACCGAGCAGCCCCCCAGAGTTCGTCACGTCCCTCACGCCGTTCGTGCCGAGGAGCAAGGTCTCGAGAGGCCCGGTCATCCCCTCCTCCGCCAGAATTTTCAGCTCCGAGCTCGCCGGCTCACCGAGCTCGAAAATCTTGACGCCCCGTTTGTGACTAGCCACCAGAATCGGGGTGAACGTCTGGGCTTTGGTGATGTTGGTGATTCTCACCTCGCATCGCTTTCCATGCCCCTCGGCAGAAGGGCCGGCCACGAATCCAGCGACGACGACCACGAACAGAATCAGTGCGCAGACAGACATGATACGTCCCATAATTGGACTCCTTTCCATGCTCGAGAAAGAGCTACTTGTGAAGGAGAACACTTCGCTCACAGGGAAAGTTCCGGAGCTCAAATAAAACCCAAACTTTTTTTGGCCGTCGGGCTGCGATCGATGGCGATTTTCAGCAAAAATCTGTCGGCTCTCGACTATAATGCCGCCCACGACACCCGGGTTCGTATCATGAGCACGTCGCGGTCGGGATCTTCGATGGACAAGCGGTCTCGCTTCGAAACAATCGCGCTTCCGTTGATGAAGCCCGTCTACAACTACGCCCTGCGATTGTCCCGCAATCGTGACGAAGCCAAAGACCTCGCTCAAGAGACGTTCTTGCGCGCCTATCGCACGTTCTAAAATTTTCAAACGGGAACTAACTCCAAGGCCTGGTTGTTCAAGATCTTGTACTCGGTTTTTTGCAACCGCTACCGCAAAGTTCAGAGAGAGCCCGAGCTCGTCGCCATCGACGAGCGTTTCGATCGGCGGCTGGGCACGAAAGAGCACGATGCGGAAGTGGAACTTCTGCGGAACTTGAGTTTCGCGGACGCGAGCCCGGAAATCGTCGCGTGTCTCGAACAACTGCCGGACGGCTTTCGGGCCGCTCTATGGCTCGTCGACGTGGAGGAGCTCTCCTACGAAGAGGCGTCCGAGGTATTGGACTGCCCTCTGGGAACGGTACGCTCTCGGCTCTTCCGGGCGCGGAAGATGCTGTTTGTTTCGTTACAGGACTACGCAAGGCGGTCGGGTTACACGAGGTCGAGCTGACAGACGAATGACCGAGCACACTTCTCACTACGACGACGAGCTGCAGGAACTCCTCGACGGCCGGGTCGGAGACGAGCTGCGTACGCGCGTGGAAGCGCACGTCGCCACCTGCGAACGTTGCCGGCAGGAGCTCGAGACGCTGCGGTGGATAAAGCAGGACGTCGCCAAACGGGCTCCGAAAGAAGACGTTCCAGACGAGCTGCGAGACCGCATCGATGAGATGCTCGACCTGGAAGACGGCGGCACGCGGGCCGCCGCGACCTCCCCGACGGCTCGATGGATCTGGCGGGCCGGAGCGGCGGCGATGGTAGCCGCGGTGGCAGCAGCGGCCTGGTTGTTTTTCTTCGGGGACGTGGAGGACATCCCCACCGCCGTCGCGGAAGACTACCGACTCTATCGCACGGGCAGGATGGAGCTCGAGCTCGAGACCTCCAGCACCGAGGAAATGGAGCAGTTCTTCGAGGATCAGAGCATCTCATTCGACACCCGCGTCTTCGATCTCGCGATGATGAACTACGCTGTGCGCGGCGGCCGCGTGCATGAAGTCGCTGGCCGCCGGAGCGCCTTCTTCGTTTACCAGAGCCCCGACGGGCGTCGGCTGATCTGCCAGATGTACCCCGGACACGTTTCCGAGCTTTCCGGCGAGCGTGAGCTCCGTACCCATAACGAAATCGACTTCTACATCTACCGCGTGAACGAGATCACGCTCGTCTTCTGGCAGGAGGGCGAGGTCACCTGCGTGCTCGTCTCCGACATCGATTCCGAGGAAGTCGTCCAGCTGGCGTTTGCGAAGGCGATGCAGATCTAAAAGGCCGGTGCACGAGCGGAACGGCTATCTCCCCTTGAACGAGGGACGTCGTTTATCACCGAAAGCGCGAACGCCCTCGAGGGCGTCCTCGGTTCGGAAGCAGGCGAGCTGAGCTCGCTCCTCGACATCCAGAATCTCTCCCAGGGTGGCGATCTCGGCGCGCGCGATCGTTTCCTTGGCGGTTCGAATCGATAGCGGCGCCGCGTCCAGCAGCTCTTCGATCCGTCTCCGGGCGAACGCATCGAGCTCCTCTAGAGCAACGACCCAGTTCACCAAGCCTAGCTCCCGAGCTTTCTCGGCGTCGATCAAACGGCCCGTAAAAATGAGATCTCGCGCGACCTCGGCGCGCGCCATTCGTGTCAGGAAGTACGACGTACCCCAGTCGGGATGTAATCCTACGCGTGAGAACTACAACGCTTCGAGGAGTAGAGCCAGACCCATACCGCCGCTGATGCAGAGAGTCGCGAGTCCACGCTTCACCTTTCGCCTGCGCATCTCGTGCACGAGCGTCACGACGATGCGAGCTCCGGTCGCTCCGATGGGATGGCCGAGCGCGATGGCACCGCCATTGACGTTGATGCGAGAGAGGTCGAAGCCGAGCTCTCGGTGGCACGCAATCACCTGGGCGGCGAAAGCCTCGTTCAGCTCGATGAGGTCGATGTCCTCGAGCGAGAGTCCGGTTCTGTCGAGCAACTTGCGGATCGCGGGAACCGGACCGACCCCCATGATGGCGGGATCGACGCCAGCCGAAGCGTAGCCGGCGACACGCGCCATGGGCTCGACGCCGAGGGCCTCGGCCCGGTCTTCGCCCAACACCATCACGGCGGCCGCGCCATCGGTGATGCCGGACGAGTTGCCGGCATGGACGACACCATCCTTTCGAAAAACCGGCGGGAGCTTTCGGAGACTCTCCATCGTCATCCCGCCGCGGGGGTGCTCGTCTTTTTCGATAACCTGAATCTCTCCCTTGCGCCCAGCGACTTCCACGGGAACGATCTCATCGTCGAACCTTCCGCTCTTCCGCGCTTTCTCGCACCGATGCTGGGTCTCCATCGCGTAGCGATCGCACTCCTCGCGGGAAATGCCGTGCAGATCCACGAGGTTCTCCGCCGTCGCTCCCATGAGCTCGTTACAGAGCGGGCAGAGGAAGCCGTCACGATACATGCCGTCGACGACTTCGGAATGTCCGAGCTTCTGTCCCCAGCGGGCGTCAAGCAGGAGATAAGGGGTGTTACTCATGCTCTCGGCGCCACCAGCCAGAATGACGTCGGCGTCGCCGAGTGCAATAGCGCCATAGGCGTTGATGATGGCCTTCAGGCTCGATCCACAGGCTTTGTTGATGGTATAGGCGGGAACTCTCTCTCCGAGTCCCGAACGGTAGGACACTTGCCGGGCGACGTTCGGCCGGACTCCCGCCTGCCGGCCGTTGCCGAAAATCACTTCATCGACGGCCTCGGCGGGAACGCCGCTCTTTGCGAGCGCGCCCTTGGCTGCCACTACCCCGAGGTCCGCCGCCTGGAGTGATTTCATCGCGCCACCGAATTTTCCAATGGGTGTTCTAACGGCGCCGGCGAGGACGATGTTCTTTGCCATGTCAGTCAATTTAGCCCAACCTAGCTTTTCCGGACGTATTCGAAGTCGAACGGCCGGCCCTTGACCCCTTGTTTCGGTGGCGCGATCCAGTTCGCGATCTTCCCTGGCTCGTCGACGTTGTACATCAGCGTCTTCAAGTAGGCTTGGTCGTTGTCCGACGGCAGCCACTCGTTCCGCTTCCGACTCCACCCTTCCTCGGTTATCAGACTTCCCTCCGGGGTGCAGTGAAGCCCGGCGTAGATACCGATTTCGCGATGAAAGCGCCGATTGGGCATCGTCAAGCGATCGGGAATCCCGGCCTCGTGGAGGACTTTGTTCCAACGATCGACACCGCGCTGGCAGTCGGCCAGATAGTCGTCACGCAGAATCTCGTTCATGACGTTGCGCAAAGGCACTTCCTTCTCTACGAGCCCTCCGTCCTCGGGCACAGTCATCTTGTAGGCGCCCTGAAGCGCCTCGTGCTCCTGGTAGCTCTCTTCGTGATTCCGTCCCTTGAGGCCGGCCGCGAAGTACTGCGCGGCGTTCGTCGAGATCTCACCACCGAAGAGGTCGATGGAAGCGCTCGCCCAAAAGTTCAGATACTTCTGAATAGTGGGGAGGTCCATCCCGCCGTGCTTGCGCACGTCGTCTGTACGATGTTCCCTCATCAAGCCTGCCGTTCGCTCGATGATACGTCCGACGCCCGTCTCACCGACCGACATGTGGAAGGCTTCTTCGGTGAGCATGAACTTCGTCGTTCGAGCCAGCGGATCGAATCCGCTCTCCGCAAGGGCGAGGAGCTGATACTTCCCGTCGCGGTCCGCGAACATGGTGAACATGTAGTAGTTCAGCCAGTCGTCGCAGGGCTCGTTGAAGGCCGCGAGAATGCGCGGCTTGTCTTCGTTGCCGGAGCGACGCTCGAGGAGCTCCTCCGCCTCCTCGCGGCCGTCGCGGCCGAAGTACGAGTGCAGAAGATAGACCATCGCCCAGAGGTGGCGTCCCTCCTCGACGTTGACTTGGAACAGGTTGCGCAGATCGTAGAGGCTCGGAGCGGTTTTTCCCAGCTGACGCTGCTGCTCGACACTCGCGGGCTCGGTGTCGCCCTGGGTGACGATGAGCCGACGCAACTGAGTGCGGAACTCCCCCGGCACCTCTTGCCAGACCGGCTCGCCCTCGTTGTCCCCGAAGCCGATCTTGCGATCGGGCGCGTGGGGGACGAGGAAGATCCCCCATCGGTAGTCCGGCATCTTGACGTAGTCGTAGTGGGCCCACCCGCTCGGCTCCACCGAGATGGCGGTCCGAAGGAAGACATCGTTCTTCTGGAATCCCTCGGGGCCCATCTCCATCCACCAGTCGATGAAGTGCGGTTGCCACTTCTCCAGAGCTCTCTTGAGCTTCGGATCGGCGGAGAGGTTGACGTTGTTCGGAATCTTCTCGTGAAGCTCCATGGTCGCTAGGTCCTCCTCCAGTCGAATTCAGGCAAGCTCTGCTTGCCGTAGAGCGTGAGCGCGCCCTTCTCACCCACGGCATTGGGACGTTGAAAAATCCAGTTCTGCCAGGCGGTGAGGCGGCCGAAAATCTTCGTCTCCATCGTCTCCGGTCCTGCGAAACGGAGCGACGCCTCCATTCCGGTCATCGCATCGGGAGAAAACCCGCAGCGCTCTTCGCAAGCAATACGCACCTCGTCGTCCCAGTCCAGCTCGTCGGGAGCGAAAGTCACGAGTCCGAGGTCTAGGGCCTCTTCCGTATCTATGAGCCCACGGTGTGCACGAACTTTCTCGAGGGTCTCACGCTCGCCAAGAAAGCGCGTTTCGAGACGCGAGAGGCCGTTTCCCATTGGAAACCACTTCTCGTTGAGTGGACCAGCGCCGATCGCAACCGGCCGCTCCGGATCCTCAAGCATGTAGCTTCGATCGGCGGCAAGCGCGAGCTCGAGGAGGCTTCCCGAGAAACAGGACCCGGGCTCGATGAAGGCGAAGAGGCTACGCGCGGTTTGGTCCAATCGTTTGAAGACGCGGCGCATTTTGAGAAGGATCTCTCGCAGGAGCCATTCGTCCGAGAGCCGATCGAGGGTGGCGTCGACTTCGAGAACTTTCTCGGGATCACCTTCGGTGCGGAGGAGGAAAAGACCGACGCGGCTGTGGTTGAATCGCAGATGGAGCAGAGCATCGTCGAGCTCGCGCGCCATGGCGAGCGGCCAGAAGTCGACGCCCTTCGCGTGGATAGCCTCGACAGTATCGAGCTCGCCGTCGCCCGGTCCTCGGACCACGATATCGGCGCAGCGCTTCGCCGGGTCGATCGTGACGCTCACGTGCGGATAGTCGAGCTTCGTTTCGGTCCGCGTGGCCACAAGCGGCGCTAGTTCGACACCGTCTCCCTTCCCGTGACGCTTCGACGTCGCGGCGAGCGCTTGCGCACGCTCCGCGATCTTCGCGTCGAACTTCGTTCGGGAGACGACCTCGTCGACCAGCTTCCACTCCTTGGCGCGCTTTCCTTTGATGCCTTCGACGAGAGTCGAGAAAACGTCTGCCCGGTCCCGGCGCACCATCCGTTTGTCCACGAGGCGGGTCAGTCCTCCCGTTCCCGGCAGAACCGCAAGTAGGGGCGCCTCGGGAAGCGCCACGGCCGCGTTGCCATCATCGACGAGCAGGATCTCGTCGGCGGCGAGTGCTAGCTCGTACCCGCCGCCCGAGGTGATCCCGTTCAAAGCGGCCAAATACTTCTGACCGGACTCGCGGCTCGCTTCCTCGATTCCGATGCGGGTTTCGTTCGTGAACTTGCAGAAATTGACTTTGAATGAGTGCGTCGAGCCCGCCAACATATAAATGTTGGCGCCCGCGGAAAAGATGCGATCCTTGCCACTCGCGATCACGACGGCCTTGACCTCCGGGTGCTCGAAGCGCAACCGCTCGACGGCGTCCGCGAGCTCGATGTCCACTCCGAGGTCGTAGCTATTGAGCTTGAGCTGATAGCCGGGACGAAGACCGCCGTCCTCCTGGGTATCCATGGTGAGCGTCGCGACCTCGCCGTCCGTCTCGAGCCTCCAGTGCCGATACCGGCTCGGATGTGTCTCGAACTGAATGGGTTCCATCAATCCCTCCGTGGACTGTGAATATGCATTATACTACTTGCCTAAGCATACTAATAGGTATTATAGTGCATGATGGAGAGGGCGAACGAGCCGGAGCCGTCAGCGCGAGCGCAGGGCGAGGCGAAGCCGAGCTCCGAAGCGAGGAGTCGTGCCGCCTTCCGCAGCGAGCTTGCCGAGCGGAGGGCTAGCCCGGCCAGAGGTCGGGCGCGTTGCAAAAGAAGGTGGGGCCCCGCGACACTGATGGAAGAGGCGAGTGAGCACTAAGAGTGGATACTGGAAGCTATCTGAGAGAGTTGGGGCAGAAGCTCCGTGCGCGTCGCCTTCTGCGCGGTCTGAGCCAGGATCGACTGGCCAAGCTTGCTGGGCTGTCGCCACGCTACGTCTCGCTGCTCGAGGCGGGCCGGGGCAACATCTCCATTGCCAGGCTCTACGAGCTGACTCGCGCGCTCGCGGTTCCGATCGAGGAGGTCGTCCGACCGGATTCTCGGCGACAGCTCGTGGCATTGATCGGTCTGCGCGGCGCGGGCAAGAGCACAGTTGGACCCGAGCTCGCCCGGCTTCTAGCGCGGCCCTTCGTCGAACTGGACTCCTTGATCGAGAACGAGGCCGGCCTCGGGCGCGAGGAGATTTTCGCCCTTCACGGAGAGGGCTACTACCGCAGGCTCGAGCGCGAAGTCCTCAGCCGATTCGTATCGACGGGAAGAGCCGCGGTGCTCGCCACCGGCGGAAGCCTCGTGACCGATCGCGGGACGTTCGATCTGCTGAGCGGCAGCGCGGTCACGGTCTGGCTGCAGGCCCGACCCGAGCTTCACCTTTCCAGAGTCGCGGCGCAGGGCGATCGTCGACCCATGGCCGGCCGAGCCGATCCGCTCGCCGAGCTCAGGCTCTTGCTTCGCGACCGCGAGCGCCTGTATCGCGAGGCCGAGATCACCGTCGACACGAGTGAGCGGACGCCTGGGAGCGTGGCGCGCGAGGTTCTTCGATCTCTGAAGTAGAATCTCGTTGTGCACGTTACGCTACTCGGCTTGGCGCTCCTTCTCCAAATCCAGCCCGACCAGCTTCTGACCATTCCCCACATCCTGCGGACTCCGGTCATCTCCGACTTCGCCGTCGCGCCCGACGGAAAGCAGGTCGCGGTCTCGATGTCCGTACTCGGCAAGGAAACCATCTGGTTCGCTCCAGGAAACGGTGAGGCCGGACACGTCATTGCGACGAGCACGGGGATCGCCGAGCGCGAGGTGGATTGGTCACCGAGTGGCGATGCGATCGCCTTCGCGTCGGGTCGCCGCGGCGATTGGCACATCTACGTTTCGGATCCGAACGGCGAGAATCCCAGACGTCTCACGCGCCACGCCGGCCAGGATCGAAGGCCGCGTTTTTCTCCCGACGGGAAACACATCGCCTTTCTCGCCGCGCGCGCGGATGCCGAGACCGGCTGGGATCTCTGGACGATTCCCGCAAGGGGGGGCGAAGCAAGGGCGCTCTCCGAGGAGCCCTTCGACGAAGAAGACCCCCGCTGGTCGCCTGACGGCAAACGGATCGCCGTGACGCTCGACGCGGGTCATCATGCGGATCGGCGCATCGGCATCGTGACCGTCGAGACCGGAGAGCTCCACCGCCCCCTTCCGGAAAGCTTCGGCGGCGACGCCTTCGGCGCGAGGTGGTCGCCCGACGGGAGCCATCTCGTCTTTGTCTCCGAGGAGCCGGGAAGAAAGTCCATCTTTTGGGTGCCTCCCCAAGGCGGTGTTCCGCAGCTCGTGGTTACATCCGACTTCGAGCTAACCGAGCCCGTCTATAGCCCCGACGGGCGCTACCTCGCCTACATCGAGAACCGCGACGGCGACATGAAGCTCAAGCTCCACGACTTCGAGAAGGCGAGCGAGCGCACCTTGACCTTGCGCAATGGAGTGCATCGCCATCCGGTGTGGCGGCCCGATGGCTCCGCGGTGCTCGCCTTGTTCGAAGCGTGGAACTACCCGCGCGACATCTGGGCCTACCTCGTCGAAGGCGGCAGAGAACGCGTGAGCGACACGCTTCCACCCGATCTGGACGTCCGAAGAATGGCGCGCCCCGAGCTCGTCCGCTTTCGCAGCTTCGACGGTCGTGAGATTACTAGCTACTTCTACCTGCCTGAGGAAGCGAGCGCCGAGAGCCCGGTCCCACTGCTCGTTCGACCGCACGGCGGACCAACTTCCCAGTGGGCCAACGGCTGGCATCCCTTCGCGCAGCTCCTCGTACAACGCGGCTACGCAGTCTTCGCGCCGAACGTGCGTGGCTCGAGCGGCTTCGGAGTCGAGTTCGAACGTCTGAACGACCGCGACTGGGGCCGCGGAGATCTGCAGGATCTAATCGTGGGCACGCGCCTCGTTCGGGACCGCCCGGAGATTGGAAGCGACCGCGCCGGAATCTGGGGCGTGAGTTACGGGGGCTTTCTGACGCTCGCAGCGATCGCGCGCCACCCCGACCTCTTCGCCTGCGCCATCGAAGCCGTCGGGATGCCCGATTTGGAACTGCTCTATCGAGAGACGAACGCGGAGGGAAGGAGTTACCTCGAGCGCGAGATCGGACCCCTCGCCGGAAACCTCGAGCTCTACCGGAGTCTGTCCCCGAGTCATCTCGTGGATCAGATCCAGACTCCCCTTCTCACCTTTCATGGAGAGGACTACCCGCTCGTTCCCTACAGCGCGAAGCAACCCTTCACGAACGCCCTCCGTAACAGGCCGAAATACCCCTTGGTCGAGCTCATGTTCAAGCGTTCCGAGGCTCGCGCTACCTACCGGCACGATCTCCATCCGGAAGCTGCCTGGGCCTATGTCGAAAAGATCTTGGAGTTCCTGGAAATCTACTTGTGACACATCAAAAGGCCGAGACGCCCGCCTACTACGTATTCGATTTCGATTCCACCCTGGTTCAAGTCGAGTCGCTTCCCGAGCTCGCGCGCATCTCGCTGAAACACCACCCCAAACGAGCGGCACGGATCGCGGAAGTCGAGCACATTACGGAGCTCACCGCTAACGGGCAGATGTCGATGGCCGAAGGCATCGCGCTCCGCATCGAGCTCTTGAACGCCCACCAAAAGCACCTCGAGAGCCTCATCCGCGTCTTGAAACGCTCGTTGACGCCTTCCATCAAGCGCAATCGAGCTTTCTTCAAGAAGTACCGAGACCGCATCTTCGTCGCCTCCAACGGATTTTACGAATTCGTCTTGCCGGTGGTCGAGAGCCTCGGCATCCCCCGGAAGAACGTCTTCGCAAACTCGTTCCTTCTGGACGACGAGGGGTTCATCGTCGGTTTCGATTCCAGAAATCCCCTCATCCATCGGGGCGGCAAGGCGCGCGTTCTCAAGAACTGGCACCTCGAGGGCGACGTCTACGCGGTCGGTGACGGTTATAGCGACGTGAAGATGCGCGAAGCCGGATTCGCGACGCGGTTTTACGCCTTCACCGAGAACGTTCGCCGCGAGGCGGTCGTCGAGATTGCCGATCACGTTCTCCCGAGCCTCGACGAGCTCCTCTATCTACACCAGTTCCCGATGTCGATCTCCTACCCCAAGACGCGCATTCGTGTGCTCCTCGTCGAGGGCATCCATCCGGCGGCGGAAGAGCATTTCGACAAAGAGGGCTATTCAGTGCGAACGCTCCGCACGAGCTTGAGCGAGGATGAGCTCATCCGCGAGCTCGAAGGCGTCACCCTCCTCGGAATTCGCTCCAGCACGCAAGTGACGCGTCGGGTGCTCGATAAGGCCGATAGTCTCAGGGGAGTCGGGGCATTCTGCATCGGCACCAACCAAGTCGACCTAGAGGCCTGCTCCGATCACGGCGCCATCGTTTTCAACGCGCCCTATGCGAATACTAGAAGCGTGGTGGAGCTCGCGATCGGCGAGATCGTCATGTTGGCCAGACGGGTACCCGAGCGGTCGCGGCGGCTGCATCAAGGCATCTGGGAAAAATCCGCCGAGGGCTCCTTCGAGGTCCGAGGAAAGAAACTCGGTATCGTCGGTTACGGCAATATCGGATCCCAGCTCTCGGTGCTCGCCGAGGGACTCGGTCTCGATGTCTATTACCACGACATCGTCGAAAAGCTCCCTCTGGGTAACGCAACGAAGTGCGACTCGCTTCGAGAGCTTCTCAAGCGAGTGGATATCGTGAGCGTGCACGTCGATGACAACCCGCACAACAACAATTTGTTCTCGGATCGCCAGTTCCGACTCATGAAGGAGGGCGCTCTTTTCCTGAATCTGTCGCGAGGCTTTGTGGTGGACGAAAAGGCACTCGCGAGAGCGGTCGAGAGCGGAAGAGTCGGCGGAGCCGCTGTGGATGTGTTCCCGGAGGAGCCTTCCAGCAACGGGAGCGCCTTCGGGACGCCGCTGCATGGCCTCGAAAACGTCATCCTCACGCCTCACATCGGCGGGAGCACGCGAGAGGCTCAGCAGAATATCGCGGACTACGTTTCGGGAGCTCTCATTTCCTTCATCAATACGGGAAACTCGATCGGGAGCGTCAACTTCCCCAACGTCCGTCTACCCGACTTGAGGCGTGCCCACCGGTTCATCCACCTTCATCGGAACGAGCCCGGCGTACTCGCGGCCATCAACCTAGTGATGGCCGAGCACAAGATCAACATTCTCGGGCAATACTTGAAGACCAACGAGCGTGTCGGCTACGTCATCACGGACGTCAGCAAGAAATACCAGCCTGCCGTCATCGAGAAGCTCCGGCAGGTGCCCGGAACGATTCGCTTCCGGGTTCTGTACTGATCGCAGTGATAGACTGCCTCGATGGAGCTGAAGGAGTACGAACGGCTCTACGAGCTCGAGAACGATCTCTGGTGGTTCCGCGGGATGCGCGCCATTTCGATGGCACTTCTCGAGCGTCACCTTTCAAAGTGCTCCGGACTAAGGGTCCTAGACGCCGGCTGCGGCACCGGCGGGATGATCGAGGCCCTCGCGACTTTGGGCGCCGTGGCGGGAATGGACGCCTCCGGGGAGGCGCTCGGGTGGGCCCGGCGAGGAAAGGGCAAGTCACTCGTGCAGGGCTCCGTCACAGCTCTGCCTTTCCGTGACGACAGCTTCGACCTCATCACGTCGTTCGACGTGCTCTACCATGCGAACGTGACTGACGATGCGGTGGCGCTCGCCGAAATCGCTCGCGTCCTTCGCCCCGGGGGGAGCTTTCTCGTTCGTGTGCCAGCCTACGACAAACTGCGGAGTCGCCACGACGAGGCCGTCCATACGCGCCAGCGCTACGAAAAGAAAGAGCTCGTAGCCAAGCTTCGGGCCGCACGACTCGAGCCCGTCGTCGTGACTTTCGCAAACTGTTTTCTCTTCCCCGTTGCACTCGCGCGCCGGCTCGCGGAAAGACTCTTCCCCCCCCGACGCTCGAGCTCCGAAGTCGAGCGAGTGCCGTGGGTCTTCGATAGGCTCCTCGGTACACCGCTCCTCCTCGAAGCCGGGATCGTACGGTACGTCTCACTGCCCTTCGGCTTGTCTTTGGTGAGTCTTGCGAGAAAGGCTGCGGCGTAACAGATCGGACCGAGATCAGATCTCACTTTCCAGCTCTGAGCAGGGTGGGCTACTTGATGACGGCGGGAGGCGGTACGCTGGGCCGAGAAGCCTATGACAACTAGTACTCAAGGAATTTGGTTCGCGGCATGGTAGGAGCTTCGAACGAGGGGCCCGGACTCGACGTGGCGGAATCCTAGAGTCTTCCCCAGCTCGCCAAACTCTCGAAACTCGTCGGGATGCACGAAGCGCTCGACGGGTAGATGATCCTTCGTCGGCTGAAGGTACTGCCCCATGGTGAAGACGTCCACGCGGACCGCCACGAGATCCCGCATGAGCGCCTCGACTTCCTCGGGGCGCTCGCCGAGACCGAGCATGATGCCGGTCTTGCTGACGACGCTCGCGTCGATCTCCTTGCTACGGCGAAGAAGCTCGACGGACTGCGGGTAGCTCGCGCCGGGGCGGGCCTTCTTGTATAGCCGCGGAACCGTCTCGACGTTGTGGTTCAAGATCTCGGGCTTTTTGGCAAGGACGGTCTCGAGCGCATCGCGCGAGCCTTTGAAGTCCGGTATCAGCACCTCGATGGCGGTTTCCGGGTTCCGCTCTCGAACCGCCTCGATCGTTTCCGCGAAGATCGAAGCCCCGCCGTCCGGCAGCTCGTCGCGATTGACCGAGGTGATCACGGCGTGTCGCAGATGCATCACCTCGACCGCCTTCGCGACCCGCGCCGGTTCCTCGCGGTCGACAAACAGGGGCAGGCCGGTCTTGACGGCACAGAATCCGCAGGAGCGGGTGCAGACGTCCCCCAGAATCATGAAGGTCGCCGTCCCCTGTCCCCAGCATTCCGCCAGGTTGGGGCAGCGCGCCTCTTCGCACACCGTATGGAGCTCGAGCCCGCGCATGATGCTCTTGAGACGAAAGTAGTTCTCGCCGCTGGGAAGACGTACCCGGAGCCAGTCGGGCCTCGGAGAAGGGGTTGCGATCGCCATGGTTCATTCTATCGCGTGAGCGTTCACGTGATTTTTTCGTCCCAGTTCTCGAGCCGTCGCTTGAAATCCGCCATGAACTGATCGGCGAGGGCCCCGTCGATCAAACGGTGATCGAACGAGAGCGCCAGGTAGACCATGGACCTCACGGCGATGCCCTCGTTCACCACGACGGGACGTTTATGGATTCCACCCAGAGCGAGGATCGCCACCTGCGGCTGGTTGATGATCGGGGTGCCGAAAAGACCGCCATAGGGCCCTGGATTCGTAACGGTGAACGTTCCACCCTGGACGTCGTCCGGTTTGAGTTTCCTCGTTCGAGCGCGATCGGCCAAATCGCTCACGGCGCGCGCGAGGCCCAGGAAGCTCCTTTCGTCGGCGTTTTTGACGACCGGTACGATGAGTCCGCGCTCGAGCGCAACGGCAATGCCGATGTTCAGATCCTTGTGATAGACGATGCGGTCACCGTCGAGCGACGAGTTGAGAAGCGGAAAACTCTTGAGGGCTCCGAGGAGAGCGCTCACGAAGAACGGTGTATAGGTAAGCTTGACGCCCTCGTCCCTCTGGAAGACGTGCTTGAGCTCCTCCCGAGTCCGGACGATACGCGAGACGTCGGCCTCGAAGACCGTGGTGACGTGAGCCGACGTGCGACGGGAGACGATCATGTGCTCGGCGATCGACTTCCGGATGTTGCTCATCGGCTCAATCTCGATGCGCCCGCTGTAACCGGATGGAGCGGGTGCGGGAAGCGGCGCCTTAGGAGAAGGCAGAGGAGAAGGAGCAACCGAAGGCGCGACGGGGTCGGGCGGAGTGGGAGCTGGCGTGGGAGCGGGGGCTTCGAGACCTTCGACCGCCGGCAGCGCTTCTTCCTGCTTCGCGCCCCCGAGAAAGGACAGGACGTCCTGCTTCGTGATGCGTCCTCCGTGGCCTGTCCCCGTCAGCCTAGAGAGATCGATTCCGTGCTCGCGCGCCATGCGTCGCACGAGCGGCGAGTTGCGGGGCCCGCCCTCGGCCGTGATCTCCTTTTCTGCCACCACCGCAGTCATCGGCTGTGTCGAAGGGGCCTCGGGCTCGACCTCGATGGCTGCTTCCCGGACAGCCGCGGGCTCAGGTACAACTGGCGGAGCGGAGGCGGCCTCCGCCACGCTCCCGATCACGGCAACGACCGTGTTGATGGGAACCGTCTCTCCCTCCCGGACCTTGATTTCGGCGAGTACGCCCGCCACGGGAGACGGGATCTCCGTGTCGACCTTGTCAGTCGAGATCTCGAACAAAGGCTCGTCTCTCTCGACGGGATCGCCGACTTTCTTGTACCACTGGATGACGGTGCCCTCGGCGATACTCTCGCCCATCTGCGGCATGATCACATCGGTCATGAGTCGCTATTCCTTCTTTAGTGCTCGGTCGGCTCGTCCATTAATGCCGCGGGGCCCCACCTTCCTTGCAACGCGCCCGGCTTCTCGCCGGGCTAGCCCTCCGCTCGCGCTGACGGCTCTGCCTCCCTCGCTGGCCTTCGCTCCTCGATTCAAAACGCTTTCAATTCTCTCGAGGCCTTCACGACGTCCGCCACCTGCGGGATGAAAGCATCCTCGAGCGTCGAGGCGTAGGGCACGGGTGTATCTGGCGCAGTAATCCGAACGATCGGTCCATCCAGATCGTCGAACGCCTGCTCGGCGACAAGCGCCGCGATCTCACCCCCGATACCTCCGGTACGCGTATCCTCGTGAAGTACCATCACCTTATTGATCCGCCTCACGGCTTCGAGAACACAGTCCTCGTCGAGCGGCACGAGGCTCCTGAGATCGATCACCTCGATCTCGATGTCTTCCTTTTTCAGTTCCGCCGCCGCTTCGAGCGCCGTATAGAGCATCGCACCGTAGGTCACGAGCACGATGTCTCTGCCGCGTCTCCGGATCGCCGCTTTTCCGATCGGCACCACGTCGTCGTAGGCATCGAGCTCCCCGGACGACGTTTTGACGTGACGATAGAGCTTCTTGTGTTCGAGGTAGAGAACGGGATCCTCGTCTCGAATCGCCGCCTTCATGAGACCCCTAGCGTCGGCTACGGTCGCCGGCGCGACGACCTTGATCCCGGGTGTGTGCACGAAGTGCATCTCCGGGTTCTGCGAGTGAAACGGACCCGCCCGAACACCGCCGCCCGCCGGTCCACGAAGCACGATCGGAACAGCCGCGCCCCAACGGTATCGACTCTTGGCGGCGAAATTCGTGATCATGTTGAAGGCATTCGCGATGAAATCAATGAACTGGAACTCCACGATGGGCTTCAGGCCGTTGAAGGCCGCTCCGATAGCAACTCCGGTAAAACCCTCTTCGCTGATTGGGGTGTCGATCACGCGGTCCTTGCCGAATTTGTCGAGGAAACCGGCCGTTACTTTGAAAGCACCGCCGTAGATCCCGACGTCCTCGCCCATGAGGATTACGCTGGCATCACGCTCCATCTCGTCCCACATCGCCTGGCGAATCGCTTCGAGATAAGTGACTTCGGTCATTCCGGCTCGCTAGTCTACGGAGGGCAGTGTGGCGCCGTCCGCGGCACGAAGGGCATCCGAGACCGCCTCGTCCGCCCGTGCCGCTAGCTGAGATCGGTCCGCCTCTCCGAGCCAGTCCTGCTGAACGAGGAACTTCTCGAATCGCCACGCGGGATCGGCGTCGACGTCCGTCTCTCCTTCAGCGACATCACTCACTTTACCCGACTCGATGAAGGGCGAAGGCACCGCGCTTTCGTTTCCGAAATAGCGCCTAGCGCTCCGAACCGGAGCCTCGACGAGTGTCGGGCCGTCGCCGGCCTTGGCACGCTCCATGGCCGTTTCGACGACCTGCACGACCTGAAGCAAGTCGGCGCCGTCGACCGGCAGGCTCGCGACACCGTAACCGGTGGCGCGCTCGTAGAGCTGCGTCACTTCAGGCCCCGCGGGGATTCCGGTATTCGTGCTCGTGCCGGGAAACCGCACCACCAGGACCACGAGTGGCGCCTTCCTGACCGCGGCAAAGTTCAGCGCTTCGTGAAAGTCACCCGTTGCGACCGCCTCTTCGGAAACGAGCGCGAGCGCCACCCTCTGCTGTTTCTGAAGACTGTACGAAAAGGCCAATCCCGCCATCACTCCTAGATGCGTCGCTGAATGACCCGTCGTCGCTACGATCCCTCGCGAAAGATCGCCGAAGTGCCGTAACCCGTCCCGACCTCGGCTCGGTGACTCGGCCATCCCAAGAAACTGCAACAGAATTTCGACGGGCTTGACTCCACGCAACAGCATGGCGCCGACCGAGGGAAGCGAGCTCGCGAGGGTGTCCTGCGGCGTCGGCACGAATCCGGCGCCGACCGACACGGCCTCCAACCCAACGCGAAGCCCTAGGGGTACCGTGAGCTCCTTTTCCCGGTGTAGGCGTGCGAGCGTCTCCTCGAGCTTTCGAGTGAGCATCATATAGAAGAGAAGCTCATGGAGCTGACGCTTTCCGAGTCGCATCAGGGAACCCGAGCCTCGAGCCCGGCCTCGTCATACGTGAGCAGCCGTCGAGAGAAAACTCGACCGAAGGCGCGAGAGATACTGTCGCGCACGTCGCGGAGAGCGACCGGCACTCCTAGAACTTCTTCGACAGCGCTCACACCGCGACCGACGATACCACATGGAATGATGTGTTTGAAGCCGTCACGCTGGCTCGATACGTTCAGAGCGAATCCATGGGACGTCACCCACCGCGAAACGCGCACGCCAATGGTCGCGAGTTTTCCCTGTGGATGCCATACCCCGGTAAGCCCTTCTTCCCGGTGAGCCTCGATGTCGAGCTCCGCGAGGGAGCGGATGAGAACCTCCTCGAGAGCGCGCAAGTAAGCGTGCACGTCTTTCCTCCAGCGAGCGAGATCAAGGATAGGATAACCGACGATCTGTCCTGGGCCGTGAAAGGTGATATCACCGCCGCGATCCGTTTCGATGAAGCTCGCTCCTAGCTCCTGGAGCCTCTCCTCGGTCTCGAGGAGGTGCTCTCGCTTACCGCTCCTTCCGATGGTATAGGTCTTCGGGTGCTCGACGAAGAGCAAAAGGTCGGGAAGCCTTCCCTCTTGACGCTCGGCCACAAGACGGCGCTGGAGTGCCAAGACGTCGTCGAAGGCTCGCAACCCCAAGTCGACCCGAAGGCAGGTTTCAAGCATGAATGGCCTGACCGACGGCGTCATGTGCCGCTTCCATGACCGCCTCGGACAGCGTTGGGTGGGCGTGTACGGCCCGCATGAGCGCCTCGGCGGTCGACTCGAGCTCGAGCGCCACAACGGCTTCCGCGATGAGATCCGTCGCGTGCGGACCGATGATGTGGACGCCGAGCAACTCGTCATACTTCGCCTCGCTCACGATCTTTACGAAGCCTTCCACCTCGCCGAGGATCTTCGCCTTGCCGCTCGCCGTGAAGGGAAACCTCCCCACCCGAACTTCGTAGCCGCGCTCTTTTGCCTTCGCCTCGGTCAATCCGACGCTCGCGACCTCGGGAGAGCAATAGGTCGCGCCCGGCATGTGCTCATGGTCTAGCTCTGGGACGTTCTTGCCCGCGATCTTCTCGACGGCGTGGATGCCCTCGGCGGAGGCGACGTGGGCGAGCTGCTGGGTGGCGACGACGTCCCCGATCGCGAAGACGCTCTTCGCCTTCGTCTCCATGAAGCCGTCCACGGGAATCGCGCCGCCCTTGTTCTTGTCGATCTCGATCCCCACCGTTTCGAGCCCAATGCCTGTGGTTCGTGGTTTGCGGCCTACGGCGACGAGGAGCTTGTTCACACTTCTTTTGTCCTTGGTACCGTCGGGAAGCGTGAAGTGAACCTCGAGCTCGTCGCCGATTCTCGAAGCGGACTCCACTCGCGTGCCCGTGAGTGTCTCGATGCCTCGCTTCTGAAAAGATCGAGCCAAAACTCGAGAGATCTCATCGTCCTCGACAGGAAGGACCACGGGTAGGACCTCGATCAAAGTGACCTTCGTTCCGAAGCTATGGAACATCGACGCGAACTCGACCCCGACGGCGCCAGCACCGATGACCGCAATGCGCTCCGGTTGAGCCGACAGGGACAACATTTCCGTATTGGTCACGACCGACTGGCCGTCGATCTGAAGGCCGGGTAGCGACCTTGGCTCCGAGCCCGTCGCGACGATAATATGATTCGCCTGGACCGCTCGCGAACCCTCCGACGTCTCGACTTGGATCTTACCCGGCCCAGCCAGTCTGCCGTAACCTTGAAGGGTCTCGACCAGATTCTTTCTTAGAAGGTAGGCGACTCCCGCAGCATTCTTCTTGACGATCTTGTTTTTATGCTTGATCATCGTCGCCCAATCCAGCCGAAACCCTTCGACGATCACGCCATGTTCACCAGCTTGCCGGATTCGATCGAGAAGGTCCGCAGTGTGGAGCAACGCCTTGCTCGGAATGCAGCCGACGTGCAGGCACGTTCCCCCGAAGTGGGGGTCTTTCTCGATGACCAGCGTCTTCAATCCCAACTGTCCTGCGCGAATCGCCGCTACATAACCGCCGGGACCGCTTCCTAGGATCGCTACGTCATAAACGTTCTCACTAGCCATCGTTCACCTTTTATTCGTTTCGGAGCGAGGAATGCACCTAAACCCAATATTATCAACACATTGCTAATATCGTCGTGCTCCAGGAGCAAGAAAGTCTATCTCGCGGCCAGGAGCGGAGGCAAATAAATCGTTGAGAAAAGCCACTAACCTTATATATTTATTTAGACTTTGGGCGACCACTGCCTGTGTTAAACTAGCCGTGTAGACTCGCCCAGTGGCATCTAGTGAGAATCATTAGGCTTATGCGGATCGCTCGCCGGCCAAACCCGAGAAATGTGACGTAACCAATGTGGATTCCGAAGTACAACGGGCGCGCGCGACCGGCATCTCGCCTCAACGATGCGGGTGGTTCCTGTTCTAGAAACCGGTATTGAGCTCGGATGGCAAAACGAAAAAAGAAGAAGAAGTCGGCGCGCGCAAGCGCTAAGACGAAGAAGAAGGCGACGAGGCATTCCAAGCCGAAGTCCGTGAAGTCGAAGAAGAAGACGACCGCGGCCAAGGCCAAGAAACGCTCGACGACCAGGCCCAAGAGTAAGAAAAAGGTCGTCGCCCGCAAACCAGTGGCCCGCAAAGCCTCCTCGAGGTCGAAAGCCGCCAAACGCGCCGCAGCTCCAGAGGAACCACCGAAGCTTGTAGCGGTGCCATTGCCGGAAGGCGTTCGCACCCCCCGGACAGGGGAAAGCAACGAGCGTTCGGCACACCTCGACAAGCTCAAGCTGCTGTTCGACTCGGCGCCCATCAGTCGATACCTGGGCATGAGCCTCGGCTATTGCGAGAACGGCGTCGCGCGCGTAAGGCTGCCCTTCCGCAAAGACTTCGAGGAGGGCCATGGAGTCATCCATGGTGGCCTCATCGGCTTGCTCGGTGACACGGCTGGGAACTTCGCGGTAGGCTCGGTGTCTCCGGGCTCGACCGTGAAGACGGTGGAGTTCAAGTTGAGCCTGCTCGCCGGCGTCCAGGGAGATTTGCTTGCCATTGGAGAGGTCGTGCGGAAAGGCCGCACCCTCGCTACTTGTCGACTCGAGGTCGTCGAGGGCAACGACCGGGTGGTCGCCATCGGCCTCGCGACCTACGCGCTCCAAGCTGTTTGACGCGCGGGCGTCGAAGTCAATCGGCGTCTAGCGCGGGTCCGACGAAATCCCACATCAGCTCGAAGAGCCGCTCTTTGTGCGCGGTCAGCCGGTGGTCGCCGCCTGGAATCTCGGCCAGATTCACCTGCTCGATACGATCGACGAATTGCCTCGAGAGCTGGCAAGGCACCACTTCGTCGTCGGAGCCGTGGAGAATGAGGCTCGGCGTCTTGAGACGACGCATCAAGCTGACCGTCGGGTAGCGTGATTCGTCCTCCACGAGCTGGTAGCCGAGATCGAACTCAGCGAAGCCCGTTTGGATACGGATGACCTTCTTTGTCCTCCACTCCTGGGCCCTGGCACGCCCGAGCGACAGAAGGAGCCGTCCCGCCATTTCGAAGGCTGGAGCGATGACGACGTTGCACGAGATCCTGGCCGGGTGTTGGGCGGCGTACCAGAACGCAGTCATCCCCCCCACGGAAGAGCCGATCAGTACCACGGAGGAAAATGGACCGGCGAGCTCCTCGACGAAGTCCAGCCCGCGGTCGACGTCGGAAAGGTTGCGTGACAAGGAAAGCCCATGCAGATCGCCTTCAGAGTCACCGTGGCCCGTCATATCGAGGCTTGCGAAGGCTTCGCCCCGACGGGCTATCTGCCGGGCGAAATAGAGCGCCTTCTCGCCGCGGCGGTTCGAGTTGAGCCCGTGCAGGAAGAACCATAGACGGGAGCTCTTCGTCGCTCCGGGGATGAAATCCAGAGCGAGCCGGGCCTCGCGGTCCGCGCGAGGTTCGACCCATTGCGGGGGGCTTTCACTCATCGGGAATGACTCAGTCTATCGTTTACGACGCGGATGTCGCAATCCGGCCATCGTGGCCGCGTCGACGAGGTGCCGGGCCCTTTCGAATACCGCGTGAAACATCGGCCGAGTGAGTCTGCCGGTGAAGGTGTTCTGCTGACTCGGGTGATAGCTCGATAGCAGGGCGATACCTCCGGGTAACGGGCTCTCGGCACCGTGGGAGAACCTGGGTCTCGGTCGCGCCAGCTCTCGGTTCGCTGCTTGCCAGGCAAGCAAGAATCCATCGAAACCGATCTTGCCCAACACGAGAACGACCGCGAGCCTTCGAAACAACTCGAGCTCGCGGACGAGGTATCGACGGCAAGTGAGAAGCTCCGACGGGCTCGGCTTGTTGTCGGGCGGGGCACAGCGAGCCACCGCGGTGACGTAGGCCGCATCCAGTTCGAGACCGTCGCCGATCGCGGCGGAGCTAGGCTGGCTCGCGAACCCGAATCGGTGCATGGCCTCGTACAACCAATCTCCGCTCCGATCTCCGGTAAACATCCTGCCCGTTCGGTTGGCTCCGTGAGCGGCGGGCGCGAGCCCCACGACGAGGAGTCGAGCCTTCGGATCTCCGAACGCGGGCACCGCTTTGCCCCAATAGGGCTCGTGGGCGAAGCGCTTCGTCTTGCGTGCCGCGACTCGCTCGCGATGTTCCACGAGTCGGGCGCAATCACGACACATCGTCACCTCGCGCTCGAGCTCCGCTAGCCCGTCTGCGTATGACTTCTCGAGCATCCTGCTAGTGGACTGTAACAGATGATGTGGTACCTACGGTCCCATTTTCACTGATACGGTCCGCTATTTCCGGGTCGTGCGGAGCCAGTTGTCGTAACGCCGGAAGTCTTCTGCACCGATCGGCGGGCGGAGGAGCGTGAACCTAAAAGTAGAGAGCTCGTTTCTCTCTCCTCGTTCCCGCGAAAACGCCTCGAGCTCGAGCTCATCGCGTTCCGGCCGTCTCAAAGTCCCGATTTCGTCGGGGCGCCATCGCCATCGCCCATGCCGCGAGGTCTCAAAAACGATTCCAGTCTCGCTGAGGACGAGGTCCCCGGTACAGTGCCCGACTCGATGTTCGTGGCGCGCAACAAAGCTCAGCGAAGGCGCGACGGGTGGGGTCTCCCGAGAAGTACCCCCGGCGGTCTCCGGAACCGTCTCGGCCCCCGTTTCAGTTGTCGCCGTCGTCTCGGTTGTCGCGGTCGGAGCTCCCCCGAGCTCCTCGCGCTCGATGCCGACGCGCCCAGAGACGAGAGCCAGCAGGGCCACCGCAATTGCGAACGGGACCGCTCGCGTCCAGCGGGCACTTCCGGGAATCTCGAGGGGAGTCGTGGGCAGGTCACCAACCGCCTGCTCGGTCCGCTCCAGGTCGCCGCGAGCGAGCGCGTCGAGATCCTCGATGAGGCGCTCCGCCGAACCGTATCGCCCCGCCGGGTCCTTGGCGAGCAACTTGTTGCAAACATAGTCCCAGTCCGATGGAAGCCCAGGCCGAATCGAGGACGGCGGCTTCGGCTCCTCGTGAAGGATGCGATAGATCGTTCGACTTACGGCATCCGCTTCGAAGGGGCCAAGCCCCGTCAAGAGCTGGTAGAGGATGACTCCCAGAGAGAACAAATCCGAGCGACCGTCCACGGGATCCCCGGAGAAAATCTCGGGCGACATGTAGGTCGGCGTGCCGATGACCTCCCCTGTCGCGGTGAGCTCGGGAGCGTCGATCTTGGCGATGCCGAAGTCAACCAGTTTGATGAGCGGCCCCGGTGCATAGAGCACGTTCGCAGGTTTCACGTCCCGATGCACGACGCCCAGCCGATGGGCGTAGCCCAGGGCGCTCGCGAGCTGACGAACGATGAGGCAAGCCTCCTCCAGATCGAAAAGCCTCTTGCCCAGAAGACGGGAGAGGCTTTGACCCTGAAAGTATTCCATCACGATGAAGGGCTCGTCCCCTACCCCGACGTCGTGGACAGCTACGATATGAGGATGGGTGAGCCTTCCCACGATTTGTGCTTCGCGCCGAAACCGCTCGATGAAGGCCCCGCGCCTTTCGTCGTCGAGGGAAAAGCCGAGCCTTACGATTTTGACTGCTACGGTCCGATCGATGGCAGGGTCCTTGGCCTTGTAGACCACGCCCATGTTGCCACGGCCGATCTCTTCGAGGACTTCGTATCTTGACAGCAGGCGCATTGGAAAGTCTTTGGAGGCCTTTGCTTTCATGGTAACACCCGAGCACGAATCTCGTCGCCGGCCCCAAAAATGAGTGGGGGCTTTTCACCACGTTACTATGGGTCTTTTTACCCACACTTGTCGTGGCGCATGAGCTCGAAACGGCAAGGGAGCGCGAGCAAATACAACGACTTGCTATTAAGAAAGACGTGCGATCCCAGACTTGCGTTTTGTCGCCCGAGAAACTAGCCTGAGGGGCAACTCCCATCACGGTCTGAGTAAGGTCGAGGAGGCTCGTTGGAGCTCGTAGGACACCAATTCGGAAGCTACAAGATTCTCTCCCTGCTGGGACGAGGGGGCACGGCCGAGGTCTACAAAGCCTTTCACCCGGCGCTCAAGCGAAAAGTCGCGATCAAAATCCTCCTTCAAGAGGTTAGCCACGATCTCGATTGGGTTCGGCGGTTCAAGCAGGAAGCGGAGCTTCTCGGCCGATTGGACCACCCCCATATCCTCCCGATTTACGACGCGGGAGAGCACAACGGCCGGCCCTATCTCGTCATGAAGTACATGTCGGATGGCACGACGCTGAGGAGCCAGCTCTCCGGTCGGCCCTGGCCGTTGAATCGAGTCGTCAAGGTCGTGAAACAAGTTGTCGATGCGCTCGATGCCGCTCACAAAGCGGGGGTCGTTCATCGCGACATCAAGCCTTCGAACATCCTGGTGACGCCGGACCTGAGGTGTCACGTGTTCGACTTCGGCATCGCAAAGCCTTTCAGGCGCGAGGAGATCACGACGGGCTCGGGCCTCATCGTGGGTACGCCGGAGTTCATGTCACCGGAGCAGTGCAAAGGAGACAAGATCGATCACCGCTCAGACGTCTACTCGCTCGGGGTCATGATCTACCAGATGCTCGCCGGCCACGTGCCCTTCAGCGCGGAGACGGCCGTGGGCATTCTCATGAAGCACCTCACCGATCCGCTTCCCATTCCCCCTAGAGGCGTGGCCCTGCCGCCGGCCGTCAACGGTGTATTGCGCAAGGCGATGGCACGCGACCCGCGCCAGCGCTTCGACACGGCGGGCGAGCTCGGCGAGGCGTTCCAGCGCTCCTCCGACCAGCCTGCGACCGTGACCCTGCACGCCGCTGATATTCGACGCGCGGCGACCCCGACGTTGAAGCTTCCGCCATGGGTCCGCAAGCTTCGCAACCGCGAGTTCCGGCTCGCCATGGCGGGAAGCGTGCTTCTTGCGATGCTCGCGGGGATCTATGTGCTATGGCCCGGGGGGCACCCGGCCCAGGTCATGCCAACCAACGAGACGCTCGAGCCCGCTGTCACGGCTCTCGAGACTGAAGAGGACCTTCCCGAAGTACCGAGCAACGAGTCGGCTACCGAGCCGATGGAAGTGCCGACCCCAGCCGCGAATGAAGTCAAAACCGTCGACGAAGAAACCCCGCTCGCAACCCTGAGCGTCCGGACCAACGCACGCGCGCGAGTTCTCCTCGATGGACGGCTCATCGGTAGCGCACCCGGCGTTTTCGATCGCATCGCTCCGGGCCGCCACGTCATTACGCTCGATGCAGGACGAGGTCGCGTGCAGGAGAAGTCGATCGTCGTCGCCTCAGGATCGACGGAACTGCTCCGGTTCGACTTCTCGGGGACGCCTGCAACCGTCGGCCTATCCGCGGAAGGATTGGACCGATCGGCCGGTCTGACGGACGACGCCGCCAGAGCCCGTCGGCTTCGGGAGCCTCCTCGGGTACGTCAATGGAGTGGATTCCTTACCGACGAGGACTGCGGCGTCACCGGAGGCAAGCAAGGAGACTTGCACCTCCGCTGCGCAGAGCGCTGCGTTCGTGAGGGAAAACAGCCGATGATCTACTCTCGCGGCAAACTGTATCGACTGGAAGGTCTGGAGCGGATCGAGCTCGTGCGCGGCGGGCCGCTAAAGTTCCGAGGTTGGCTCGAGGTGGACACCATTCACGTCGTCGACACCGAGTCCTGAGCGCCAGTGAGACGCGCGGCACTCAGCTCGACGATTCGACGAGCCTCCGGTAGAGCGCCTCGTACTGAGGAATGATCTTCTCGCCGTCGAACTCGTTTCGGGCTCTTGCCCGGGCTTTCGCGGAAAACACGGCGTGTTTGTCTGAGGTGAGGAGATCGACCGACGCCGCCGCCATCTCACGCACCTCACCGACCGGGAAGAGATAACCTGTCACGCCATCCGCCACGACTTCCGGCAGTCCGCCGACTCGACTCCCGATCACGGGGACGCCACAGCTCATCGCTTCGAGCGCGACCAGGCCGAAGCTCTCTTGCTCGCTCGGGAGAAGAAACAGATCCGCGCAGCTCAAGAGACTCTCCAGATAGGCCTGCTCTCCGAGAAAATGGACGTGCGGGGTCAAGCCGAGCTCCTTCGCGAGCTGCTGGACGAACAGCCTCTCAGGGCCTTCTCCTACCAGCAAGAGCTTCGCGGGAACTTGTTTCTGGACCAGGTCGAACACGCGGATGACGTCGCTTGGCCGTTTGACGGTGCGAAAGTTGGACGCGTGCATGAGGATTTTCTCGCCGCCTGGGGCCCAGCGCGTGCGCGTGCATTCGCTGTCGTCCACGTCGCGCGTCGTATCGATGAAGTTGTAGATCACTTCGATGGGCCGCTCGAGGGAGAACTCTCGAATCGTCCGGTCCTTCAGGTAGTTCGATACGGCGGTAACACCGTCTGATACTTCGATGGCGAACTTCGTCACGCGGTGGAACGATTCGTCCGCGCCGACGAGGGTGATGTCCGTGCCGTGCAACGTGGTCACGATCTTGGGTGCAACCTCGCCGAGAATCTCCTTGGCTAGAAACGCGCTGACGGCATGAGGCACCGCATAATGGGCGTGAATGATGTCGAGTCTCTCGTCAGAGGCCACCTGCGCGAGCTTCGTCGCGAGACCCAATGTGTAAGGCGGGTACTTGAACAGCGGGTAGGTCGCGACCTCGACCTCGTGGACTCGAATGTTCGGATTGAAGCCACTGAGTCGAAACGGGACCGAGTAGCTCACGATGTGAACCGTGTGGCCACGGTGAGCGAGACCTAATGCCAGCTCTGAAGCGACGACACCGCTCCCCCCGAGAGTCGGATAGCAAACGATGGCGATATTCATCGTTTCACGTGATGCGAGTAAAGGGCTGGTCGAAGATCGCGACCGGGTCTTCCAGCTTCATGGCTTCCCTAACGTGAAAGGCTTCGCCGTAGTCTACGTCAATGAGCGCGCCGTGATAGCTGTCTATGGCTTCCACCCGTCGGAGAAATCCCGGCCGGCTGATGAAGGTCGCCGGTTCCGATTCCGCTTGGTCGCTGTGAAGCTGAGACGCGTAGGCACGCACCGCCCGCATCTTCTCTTCGTAGAATTCCGTGACGTCGATTACGAACGAAGGGGCGAGCTTGTGCGGCACCAAGTAGTAGAGGACGCGATGGGGCCGGTGCGGCTTGCCCGAGGCCTCGTATTTCTCGAGTCCCGCGAGGTACGACGCCTCGGCAACGAGAGGTCCCGAGCACGTGTGGTCCGGGTGGTTGTTCTCGGGGAAGTTCGTGAAGACGAGACGAGGCTTGTGCTCTCGTATCGCTTCGACCACCGCCCGTTTCGAGGCGACATCCAGCACCAGGCGACCGTCACCGAGGTCCAGACTCCGACGCACCGAGACCTTGAGAATCTCCGCGGCCTTTCGCGCCTCTTCGGCACGCAGCTCGCGGGTCCCGCGCGTACCCATCTCGCCATCGGTGAGATCGATGATACCGGTCCGGTAGCCCTGAGCGTGAAGCTTGAGCAGCGTACCGCCCATCGTGAGCTCGACGTCATCCGGATGTGGACCAAAAGCGAGAACGTCTACTTCCATAGTAAGCAGATTGTACCTTGGGCGGGCTGCTCCTTGAATCCGATGACCCCTCTCCCGCGTGCGGGAGAGGGTGGCCGAGCGGAAGCGAGGTCGGGTGAGGGTCGACTAGAGAACGAGCTCGACGAAAATCAGGCCCCGAGTCGCGCGATTCTGGTTGCGGAATCCCAACTCAAAGGCCAAGCGTATCCGCGGATGCAGCCAGAGCTTCAATCCGGGATAGAAGCCGATGAATGTCTTCGACGGGTCCCTCGTCCCGGGAGGGGGTTGCCGGAGCAGGTCGAGTCGGCCCGAGATCACGATTTGGTCCCGGACAGCGACATCCGCCTGGACGAAGCCTCCGAAAAACGACAGAGCCTCATTGGTCCCCTCGGGATTGGCCACGTCGGCGAACGAGTTGGAATTTATTCCGTAGAGAAAGGTGCTGTACAGGTGGGAGCGTCCGACATAGAGCGAGCCGTCGGCGCCGAAGCGGAAAAGGCCGTCGTCCCACTCGAGAACGTTCGGCGCGATCCCATCGGGCTCGGCGATCTGTCGGGCGAGAGTGTTACAGCCCCAGTACAGGTAAGCGCCAGCCCTGCCCTCTCCGAAGCGGCGCATCAAACGACCGAAGAGGTTGGCATCGAAGTTTCCGGCCGACTCAGAGAGCGTTTTCTGCGCGTCGCTGTTCTGCCCCTTGACGATAGCGAGAGACCAGCGTGTCGCGTCGTCGAGAAAGCCGCCCAACTCGAAGCCGTCCTGATGGGTGCCGACGTTGTCCGTCTCGAAGCCCGTATTGGCGAAATAGATCTCGTAGCGAAAGAGCTGAGGTGACCGTGTTTGAGTGAAGGGAAGGTCGAGCTCGATCCGTCCGCCGCGGACGTAGAGCTCCTCTGACAGGACCTCTACTCTGAGAAAAGCATTGTCTAGCCCGGAACGATGGAACCCATCGTCCTCGAGCGTGTAGTTGTCGTCGAGCCAATAGGAAGCCCTGCTTCCGAGCTGACCCGCGGTCCCGATCTTGAGCACGCCCTGGGTCCGGGCGTCTCCCTCCTCTTCGAAGCTCTGGCTCATCGTCGCTCGAACGCTCACGGGCACCGAGGCGAACCAATCGGAAAGCTCGGTCGCATCGTCCTCGAGCCGATAGCCTCGCTCCTTGAACTGCTCGCCGAGCACGCTCAGCTTCGGATAGCCGTCGTGGCAAAAGTAGCAAGGAAGGTTGTAGCGACGAGCGAAGGCGGGCAGGGCTTCAGCCGACCGGGCTCCAATCCAGACTAGCAACAGAGGTAACAACCGGCGCACAAGCAAAAAGCGGACTCCCATATGGGTCAACATTCGTTCCTCGATCAAACCTCAAGGCGGGTCGCGTGAATTGAAGTACGTTAATGGAAGCGATATCAACAAGTTGCGGTTTTCTCAACATTCTGCTCCCTGTCCCCCGGCTGTCATCTGATAGAATCTCCAGCGAGGATCGGAAAATTTACCGATCGGCACGGAGACTGGTGGCACCGAGGTGGGCTTCTTCGGCCGCCGCGGAGACGCTACCGACCTCGCCGTCTGGGATTTCCTACCTATAGGGGGTGCTATGGATTTATTGAAAATCGCTTCGGTTCCCGCGGCAACGGTCGTTCCCGAGACCAGCGTTTTCGACGCTGTGAACTTGATGAACGAGCAGCGCGTCGGCGCAGTGGCCGTCACCGACAACGACGAGCTCGCAGGGATCTTCACGGAGCGCGACTTGATGATCCGCGTCGTGCTCGCAAGAAAGGACGCGAAGACGACTCTCGTTTCGGACGTCATGACGCCCAACTGTGTCTCGGCGAGACAGGACATGACGATGGGAGAAGCGCTTCTGATCATGAGCGACCTCCACTTCCGGCACTTGCCGGTCGTGGACGGCGACAACAAAGTGCTCGGGCTTCTCTCCATTCGCGACCTGCTTCACAGCCGCGTCGACAAGCTGAGCCAGGAGCTCGACTCGGTCCTCGCCTTCTTCACCGCCGACGGCATCGGCGGCTGAGGACGACGACTCGGTGAAGAGCCTTCGCAAGACGCTCACCTTTACCGTTCCCGAGCGTATGGATTTCGTGAATATAACGGGCGAGGTGGCACACGCCGTCGGGGAGAGTGGTATTCGCGAGGGTCTGTGCCTGGTCAACGCCATGCACATCACCGCCTCCGTGTTCATCAACGACGACGAGCCTGGTCTGCACGAGGACTACAAGAAGTGGCTCGAGTCGCTCGCTCCATTCGACGCGAGTCCCGAGCGCTATCACCACAACCGCACCGGCGAAGACAACGGAGACGCCCATCACAAGCGACAGGTCATGGGTCGTGAAGTCGTCGTGGCGATCACGGAGGGCAAGCTCGACTTCGGACCCTGGGAGCAGATCTTCTACGGCGAGTTCGACAGACGAAGACCGAAGCGAGTCCTGATCAAGGTTATCGACGAATGACAAGTCATCACCCTCTTCCCCCTGGGGAGAAGCCCTTAGCCCGAGCGCAGCGCGCCAGCGCGAAGCGAGAAGCGAGAAGCCGCGCCGCCTTCCGCAGCGAGCCTGCCGAGCGGAGGGCTAGCCCGGCCGAAGGCCGGGCGCGTTGCAATGAAAGGTGGGCCCCGCGGCACTGATGAAGGTCGGTTCGCGAAGCGAACCGGAGTGAGGGGCCGTCAACTCAAGGGGGCCTCCACTGAGGCGACTCTCATTTCTTCTTTCCTTCCGGATGTTGTCGGGCGAGGAGCCAACCGACGAAGAAGAACACCAAGCCGCTACCGGTCATCGCGAGCATCGGGCGCATCGCGCTGGTCCCGAAGAACAAGAACATCGCCCAGGTGACCAGAACGAGGCCGAAGAGCTCGAAGCCGCGCCCCGCGTAGTACCGACTCCAGCCGAGCCAATTGACCTTCCTCTTCGTCACGCTCAGATCCTGCCGAAGTTGCGCTCGACTTGCTCGCGACCGATTCTCAGAGTCGTCGGCCTTCCGTGAGGACAGACGGAGGGTTGACGCGCGCGCCAGAGCTCCGCGACCAGGTAGTGCATCTTCTCCGGGCCGAGCTCGAAATTTACCTTGATCGCCGCATGGCAAGCCAGCCTCGCGGCGATTCGATGGTGAGCCTCCCGAACCGTCGAGCTTCGGCAGTCACGCTCCCTCTCGCCCAGCGCCGCGCGTACGAGCCGGATTGGATCGAGACCGGTGAGCGAGCCCGGCACGGCGCGCACGACCCAGCTATCCGTGCCGAAAGGCTCGATGTCATAACCGAAAGAGAGGAACTGCGAGAGCTCTTCCTCCATCGTGACGCTCTCCGCAGGAGGCAGCTCGAGAGGCACCGGAGTCAAGAGGAGTTGCTGCCCGACCTCGTCTTGCCGTTCCACGAGGTCTTCATAGAGGATTCTCTCGTGCGCGGCGTGCTGGTCGACGAGCCACACGCTCTCCGCGTCGGTCGCCAGAATGTAGCTATGGCGAAATTGCCCGACCGGTCGTGGGGGGGCTTCGGCGAACTCCACGAAAGCTGGAGCCGACTCCCGAAGGCTCGCCTCACCGAGAAGCGCTTCCGCCATGGCTGTTCCAGAGAGTGAAGGAAGCGAAGGCGACGGCTCACGGGCGAAGCGTGTCGAGGACGAACCGATCCAGGGCGCCTCGCGGCTCGCAGCCACGGCGCCGCTGCGCTCCCGGTCGAAAAACACCTCGGGCGCGCGAGTATCGCTCGTCAGAGCGTTCTTCACCGCGGAGAAAATCTTGCGATGTACTTCCTGTTGATCCACGAAGCGCACTTCCGTCTTGGCGGGGTGCACGTTGACGTCGACTTCACCCGGCCCGAGCTCGAGGAACAGATAGACGAGCGGCGTACCCGACCTCGAGGAGACCTGACGATAGGCCTCCATGACGGCGTGATGAAGAACGCGGTCCTTGACCGCCCTCCCGTTGACGAAGAGATGGATCCTCGATGCGGCCCCGCGTCCTGCCGCGGGGGGGGCCAGCCAGATTTCGACTCCGACACTGGAGGCGTCGTCGGAAACGGAGATGGCGCTTTCCGCCCAGCCCTTCTCGATCTGATAGAGGCGCTCTCGGCGCGTGCCTACCGCAGGCGCCTCGAGGACCGTCCGTTTGCCGTGCTCGAGACGAAAGTGAACATCCGGATAGCACGCGGCGAGATTCGAGACCTGAGCCGCGACGTGTGAAGCCTCGGTCACATCAGAGCGAAGAAACTTCCGCCGGGCGGGCACGTTGTAGAACAGACGACGAACATCAATGATCGCTCCGGGAGGAACGCCCGCCTCCGATTCGCGAAGGAGCTCACCACCCTCGATCACGATCTCATAACCGGTATCGGAAGATGTTTCGCGAGTCGAGAGCGTGAAGTGGGAAACCGATGCTATCGAGGGAAGCGCCTCCCCTCGGAAACCGAGGGACGAGATCTGGTTGAGCTCCTCCGCCGCAAACAACTTGCTGGTGGCGTGGCGTTCGAGCGCAAGGCGTGCATCTTCGGGATCCATCCCGATGCCGTCGTCCACGACGCGGATGCGGTCCTTTCCGCTCTTTTCGATCAGGACGAAGATGGCGCGCGCACCCGCGTCCAGCGAGTTCTCGACAAGCTCCTTTACGACCGACGCCGGACGCTCTACCACTTCTCCTGCTGCGATCTGATTCTGAAGGGCCGCGGGCATCAGACGAATCTTGGCCAAGGCAATACCTCAGACGTCATCCGCGGCGACGATCTGGGAGAGATCGGCGACTTCAGAGAACAGATCTCGGAGTCGCGAGAGCAGCGCCATACGATTCCGTCGCAGTTTCTCGTCCTCGGCCATGACCATGACTTCGTCGAAGAAGCGGTCGACCTGGTCGCGCATCGGTGACAGCAGAACGAGCGCCTCCTCGTAGTGGCCCTTCTCGATGCGCTGCTTCGCTTCGGGCTCTGCGGCCTCGAGCGCCTGATGAAGAGCCTTCTCTTCCTTCTCGAAGAGCGCGTCCGGATCGACTTCGCCTGCCGCCTGACCGGACAGGATATTTCCGACCCGCTTGAAGGCGACCGACAGTGCTTCGAAGTCCTCACTCCCGCGGAGAGCGAAGAGCGCGGCAAGCCGCCTGTCGAGGTCTCTCACCGGCCGGCCGAGCGCGCCCTCCGTAAGAACGGCGTTAATCTCGTCGTATCGATAGTGTCGCGAGAAGACGAAGCGGAGCCGCTCGATCAAGAATTCGCGAAGCGCACTCTCGGCCTTTGCGTCCGCCTCTCCTTGCTGTTCGGAGACCACCGAGAGCGCCTGCGAGAGCAGCTCCGCCGGCGAAATGTCGAACGTCATTTCCAGCCGCGATTCGCTCTCCAGCAGGATTCGAATGGCGCCGAGAGCGGCGCGGCGTAGACCGAACGGATCCCTGGAGCCGGTCGGTACGATGCCGGCAGAGAACATGCCCGCGAGCGTATCGAGCTTGTCGGCGAGAGAGACGACCGCGCCTTCGCGGTTTCTCGGGAAGGCATCGTCGTCAGCGAGTCCGAGCGGTTGATAGTGGGAATAGACCGCTCGCCACACGGCTTCGGGCTCGCCCTGCTCCCGGGCATAGAGGCCGCCCATAACACCCTGGAGCTCGGGGAACTCTCGGACCATTCCGGTGACGAGATCGCACTTGGCAAGCTCGGCGGCGCGGCGGACAGGCGCTTCACGCGCTCCCGAGCGTGACGCAATCCAGGCCGCGAGCCGCACGACTCGCTCCGTCTTGCGCCGATAGCTTCCAAGCTTCTGGTGGAACACGACGCCTTCGAGCTGCTCTTGCCGACTGGCGAGCGGCTTTCCGAGGTCGTCCTTCCAGAAGAACATCGCGTCACGGAGACGGGCGACGACCACCCGCTCGGCCCCCTGACGGACGAAACCCTTCGGGTCCGAGGGCATGTTGGTAACGGCGATGAAGCCTGGCTTGCTCGACAGAGGGAAGTAATGTTGATGATGGATCAAGACGGTGTGCCGGACTTCTTCGGGCAGCTCGAGAAACTCGTCCGGGTAGCGACCCAGAACCGCGCCCGGCCACTCGACGAGCTCCGCGACGAGGTCCGTGGAGAGCCCTGGAGCACGCTTCGCGCCCGCCCGTTTTTCGAGCTTCGCAAGCTCCCGCTCGAGCCGGACGCGCCGAGCCTTGGGGCTCAAGATTACGAAATGCTTCCTGAGCTTCTTCTCGAGATCGCGGAACGAGGACACCGTGAAGGGCGCCCCCGCTCGGCGCCCCTTCGGTGCCAGAAAGCGGTGGCCGCGGCTCTTGCGATCGCTTCTGACTAGCGGCGAGCCCACGACATGGATCGAGAACGGAACGACCTTGGTTCCGAACAACGCCACCATCCATCGGATGGGTCTCCCGAAGGGAAAGTCCCCTTTGCCATCGTCGAGAGTCGCGTCCCAGTGCATGAATTTCGGAAAATTCAAACCGCGAAGAGTTCTCGCCATGATCTGAGGAAGAAGAGCTAGGGTCTCGAGGCCCTTGATCTCTTGCTCGAAACCGACGTAGTCACCCTTCGGCGTCGCCAGGACAGAGAGAGCTTTCGCGTCGATGCCGTTTTTCTTGGCGAAGCCCAGAGCCGCCCTGCTCCAATGGCCGCTCTCGTCTCTCGCGATCCGGAGCGGAGGCCCCGTGACTTGTACAGTGCGGTCTTCCTGCTTTCTGGGGAGCTTGTCGACGTGCACGACGAGCCGTCGAAGCGTTCCGGAAGAGACGACCTGAGTGGCCGGAAACCCCGCCTCGGCGAGCTCTTTTTCGAACCTTTCTCGGAGCTGTTCTATGAGAGAGGGAAGCCAAGAGGCGGGAATCTCTTCGCAGCCAATCTCCCAGAGGAAAGAAAGCTTCGTCATGCGGTGGCTTCCTTCTCGGAAATTGCCGCGACGTAGGCCTCCGCGACGGCGCAGGCCAGCTCTCGAACTTTGAGAATGTGGGACGTGCGCTCGCTGACCGAAACCGCTCCTCGCGCGTCGAGGATATTGAACAAATGAGAGCACTTCAAGCAATACTCGTAGGCCGGAAGGAGGAGTCCCTTCTGGAAGAGCCTCAAACTCTCCTGCCGGCTGTCCTCGAAGTGCCGCCTGGTGAGCTCGACATCAGCGGCGTTGAAGCTGAACTCCGACCCTTCGATCTCGTCACGACGCCGGACCTCCCCATAGGAGACGCCCGGCGCCCACTCCAGATCGTAGACGTCATCGACGCCTTGCAGGTACATGTCGAGGCGCTCGAGACCGTAGGTGAGCTCGACGGAAATGGGAGCGAGCTCGATCCCGCCCGCTTGTTGAAAGTAGGTGAATTGCGTGATCTCGAGGCCGTCGAGCAGCACTTGCCATCCGATGCCCCAGGCACCGAGCGTGGGAGACTCCCAATTGTCTTCCTCGAAGCGGATATCGTGCTGTCTGGGATCGATGCCGCAGGCCTCGAGGCTCTGAAGGTACTGATCTTGAATGTCATGGGGAGATGGCTTCAGGATCAGCTGGAGTTGATGATGTTTGTAGAGTCGGTTGGGGTTCTCGCCATAACGTCCATCGGCGGGGCGGCGGGAGGGCTGTACATAGGCCACTTTCCAAGGGTTCGGCCCCAACACCCTCAAGAAGGTCTCGGGATGCATCGTGCCTGCACCCATCTCCAAATCGTAGGGTTGGTGCACCAACACACCGCGATTTGCCCAGAACTTCGTCAAGGTAAAAATGAGCTCTTGAAGAGTCATCTCCCCTCCTCGTGCAGCAAGTCTTGCAAAACCTGATGTGACTTCAAATCCTTCTCCAACTGTTGCTGAATGATCCGATAGTGCAGTACCGCCAGCTCGCGCACGACCTTCGAGATCGGTGGCTTCACCCCCTCGGGCGGCTCCCGCCAAACGTCCTCGATGAACGCGAGAGACTCCCGCGAAATGGGAAGTCCTTGGCTCAAACAGCTCTGGCACCCGAGACGTTGCTCGTCGAGCACGTAGTAGGCTCCGAGCTCCGCGAGCGGCCTTCCGCAGTCGGGGCACGTCCGCCGCCTCGGATAGTGACCGCCGAGTCGGAGCAGCCAGGCCTCGAAGTAACGAGCCAGGCTCTCAGGATTTCGCCGCAAGGCCAGCGCTCCCACCGAGGCCCGCAACAGACGGTAGACTCGGGGGTTCGGCTCTCGCTCTTGGAAAAAACCATCCACGAGATCGGTCACGTAGGCGAGGGCCGACGCGAGAATGGGCTCTCCCAATTGCGAAAATCTGGAGCGGACTATATCACAGCGGTCGACGCTCACGAGCTCGCGGCCCTCTTTCTCGAAGAACGTCAGCTCGACCTCCGTGCCAATCTCGAGGCTCCCTCCGAAACGCGATCGCGGTCGCCGGGCAGCGCGGGCCATGCCACGCAGCTTTCCGTACTGAAGCGAGAAAAAGACAACCAGTTTGTCGGCCTCGCCGACGCGGTAGGTTCGGAGCACGATCGATGACGCGCGCCGAAGAGGCATTGGCTAAAGACGTAGCAAGCTCAAGGCAAACGCGAGAGTAGCGAGGCCCCCAATCCAAGGAAGAGAAGGAAACCCGCGACATCCGTCGCGGTCGTGACGAAGACCGAGGACGCGAGCGCGGGGTCCACTTTCATCCACCGGAGAAAAAGGGGGACCAAGGTACCCATGATCGCGGCAACGAGGAGCGTGCCGACCATCGCCAAGGCGAGAATGAGCCCGAGCCAGAGATTTCCCTTCCACAGAAAGGCGGCGATTCCCACCAGGGTTCCCATGACGAATCCGTTCGCGACGCCGACCGTCACCTCTTTGATAAGTGCCTTCCGGCTGTTCGCCCAGCTGAGCTCTCCGAGGGCAATGCCCCGGACCATGACCGTCATCGTTTGATTGCCGGCGTTGCCGGCGAGTAGCGGTACGACGGGCATGAAGACCGCCAGTATCGCGAACTGGCTGATGGTGCCCTCGAACTGACTGACGACGAAGGCGGCGAGAAAAGCCGTGAAGAGATTCACCACGAGCCAGGGAATTCGCTTGCGAATCGACGTACCCGGGGGCGTGAACACGCGCTCCTCGGTGTCGAGGCCCGCGAGGAGATACATGTCTTCCGTCGCCTCCTGCTTGATCACGTCGATAACGTCATCGACCGTGATGACACCGACAAGCTTGTTCTGGGCGTCGACGACGGGAATGGCCAGGATGTTGTAAGAGGCCACGAGCTGCGAGACTTCTTCCTGATCGGTGTCTGTCGTGACCCGGATGACATCCGTCTCCATGATGTCCTTGAGCCGGATCTCGGGACGTTTGAGAATGAGCTGCCGGAGCGACAGCACGCCGACGAGATTTCCGTGCTCGTCGACCACATAAATATAGAAGACCATTTCGAGGTCGCCCGCATCCTGGAGCTCCTTGATCGCCTCCGCGACCGTCGTCTCCTCCTCGAGCGAGAAAACCTTCGGGCTCATGATGCGCCCCGCCGTCTCCTCGGGATACTGCAGCAGGTCTTCGACCTCGGAAGCCTCCTTCTTGCGCATCGCTCCAAGAATTTCTTCCTGGAGCCCTTCGGGAAGCCGCGCCACAAAATCAGCCGCATCGTCCGGATCGAGCTCTTGCAGAAGCTCGGAGATCTCCTGGGACGACATATCCGCGAGAATGGCGGTGCCGCGCCCGGGACCGAGTTCAGAAAGAGCTTCGCTCGCGAGCGAGATGTTGCGCTGGAGGACGATTTTGAAAGTGTCGCGCCTCAGGTGCTCGGAGAGCTCACCGAGAATGCCCGCGATGTCGGAGGGGTGGAGACGGCTAAGGATGTTGTAGGCGTTGACATAGGCCCCCCGCGCGACCAGCTTGCGCACGGTCTCGGCAAGAAGAGGTGTCCTCGTCAACGGCATCGGTCAAACCTATCCGGCCTATCGGTCCTATCGGGATCGAGTCGGTCATCGTTTCGTTGAATAGACTAGCACATCTTCCCCAGGCGTGCAGCTATCCATGGCTATTTCTGGCTTATTTTGTTCAATTTACTGGCGTTCGGCCTTCGGCTCCCGCAGCCGATCGGGGTGAAAACCACACGGTCTATGGGGAGGGGGAAGATCAAGAAGGGTCGATTCCCATCTCGCCCAGGAAGCGCTTGTTCTCGCGCCATTCGGCCCGCACTTTGACGAACAAGCCGAGATAGACCTTCATTCCCAAGAACTCTTCGATATCCATCCTCGCGGCGACACCGATCTTCTTCAGCATGCGACCACCACGGCCTACGAGGATGCCGCGCTGCGAGTCGCGCTCGACGAGGATCGATGCTTCGATGCGGGTAAGTGCATCCGCGTCCTGCCACTCCTCGACGACCACCGCGGTCGAATAGGGCACCTCGTCCCGAGTGAAGGTCAGAATCTTTTCCCGGATTATCTCAGATACGAAAAAACGTTCGGGAAGATCCGTCAGCGTCTCCTCCGGATAGAGCGGCTCACCCTCGGGAAGATGTGCTTCGAGCACCTCCTGAAGCCGATCCACGTTGTCTCCCGTCATCGCCGAGATCGGTACGATCTCGGGAAAGTCGTGCTTCTGTTGATAGAGGTCGATCAATGGAAGGATCTCAGGCTTCGGTGCACAGTCGATCTTGTTGATGCCCAGCACAACCGGAAGCCCGGCCTCGCGAACCGTCGAAAGCACGAATTCGTCGCCCGCGCCATAGCGTTTAGTCATGTCCACGAGCAGCAAGGCGAGGTCGACCCGCTTCAAACTCCGAATGGCGGCATCGACCATCAGTCGGTTCATTCTCCCCTCAGGTCTGTGAATCCCGGGGGTATCGAAGAACACCATCTGAGCGGTCGGTGAGTTCGCAATCGCGAGGATACGATTCCGAGTGGTCTGTGGTTTCGCAGTTACGATAGCGACCTTTTGCCCGACGAGCCGATTGATGAGCGTGGATTTGCCGACGTTCGGCCTTCCGACGATGCTCACGAATCCGCTTCTCATCCCCTAAGGTGTTTCTGAAAGTAAACGAAGCCTCACCTTGTTAATTCGCTGGCCGTCGACATCGACGACCTCGATTCGGATCCCGTTGTGGTGGATGACTTCCCCGGCAGTGGGAATGCGCCCGATGGCGTCGAGAACATAGCCGGATACGGTCTCGAAGCTTCCCTCCGTTACGGAGAATTGAAGCTCTTCCTGAACTTCGTCGATGTCCGCCCGACCACTCACGAGAAGAACGCCCTCGGTCTCTTTGATGATTTCGTCGTCCACCTCGTCGAACTCGTCGTGAATCTCTCCCACGATCTCCTCGAGAATGTCTTCGACGGTGACGAGACCCGACGTGCCGCCGTACTCATCGACGACGATGGCGAGCGTTTGATTGCTGCGCTGAAATTCCTTCAAGAGCTGGGCGACGCCCTTCGATTCCGGAATGAAGCGAACCGGACGTACGAGCGACTCGAAGCTCGCACCGCGCTCGGTCCCGAGCGTGGCCACGAGGTCGATGGCATAAACGAGACCCTCAATGTGGTCCAGGCTCTCACGAAAGACGGGAACTCTCGAGTACTTTTCCTTCTCGAAGAGCATCCTGAGCTCTCCCATGGTCGCAATCGCTCGAATAGCCACGATCTCCGGCCGCGGCGTCATGATCTCTCGCGCCACTTTCTCGTCCAGTGCGACGATCGACTGCACCATCTTGCCCTCGTCACCTTCGAGAATACCTTCGTCCTCGCCGGCTTCGATATAGGCTTGCACATCCTCATCGGTGACTGCCTCTTCCCCACCCTTGCCGTTCTCGACGAAGACCCCCACCAGTTGCGCGATCGGCCGGCTAATGGGTGTGACGAGCTTCCCATAGAGACGGTAGGCGGGCATGAGAGCAAGAAGGACCTTCTCCGGATTCTTCCGCGCGATGATATTGGGAATCGCCTCCCGAAAAACGAGGAATACGACGAGCATCGTCACGAAAGCCATCACCAAGGGTTGAGACACTTCTGAAGACATATAGAGCATCGTCACGAGTACGGTGATAGCGATGAAGGAACCCTGAAGTCCGATGCGCATCGGAAGCAAGAAGCTCATCGGGTCCTCGATGGCCCTCGTCAGTTGCTCGGTCTTCCAGATCTCTTCCCGATAGGTTCGTATCGAGATCTTGCTGAAATAGTCGAAGGCCACGTCGATCAGAGTTAGAAACAGAACGTGCAGCACAAGAAGCGCGATCGCGGTGCCCGCCAGTCCGGGTGATATCACGATCTCCGTCCTCTCCGTTCGACTGGGCGCGTGATCCCCAATCGACGCCGCAATCGGTACTCGATGCGCCTCATCTCGCCATCGTCGGTCGCGTGATCGTAGCCGAGCAAATGCAGGAAGCCATGCAGGGTGAGCACTTTCAACTCGCGGCGAAGCTCGCTTCCCCGCCGCCGCGCCTGCCGGTCCGCGGTCTCGACTGAGATCACGATATCGCCCAGATAGGGTTGGCCATTCGGCTCGACCGCATCCCCTGACGTGAATGCCAGAACGTCGGTAGGCTTGTCGTAGCCACGGAAGTCGCGGTTGAGAGCCTGGATTCGCTCGTCCCCTACGAGAGCGACCGTCACCGCCTGGCCTCCCGCGTCCGTCGATGCGGCGACGTCCCGGAGAAACGAACGCAGCTCTTTGCTATCGACCGGATGCCGTCTCTGGAGATTGCGGACCGACAGCCCCGCGTTGTTTTTGGGTCTGGGCGGAGGCTTTTCGTCGGGATCCTCGTTCATCGCCGGTCTTGAACCACCACCGTCTCCACCTGCTTCTCGAAATCGAAGCCGGGGTAGCTCACGCGCTGATGGTGAATGCCCATGAGCACCCTGAGAAAACTCTGCGCGATCTTCTCGAGGTCGCGAAGCGTGAGATCACATTCGTTGAGCTGACCATCGAGAAAGATGTAGTCGATGATCTGCCGAATCATTCCCTTGAGCCGCGCCGGACTGGGCTCATCCAAAGTTCTCGAAGCGGCTTCCACCGCGTCCGCAATCATGATGATGCCCGCTTCCTTCGTCTGAGGCTTGGGCCCAGGATAACGATACTCCTCTTCGGTCACTTCCCCCAAATCCGGATCCTGGCGGACTCTAGCCTTCTCGTAAAAGTAGGTGATTAGCTTGGTTCCGTGATGCTGAGGGATGATGTCGATGATCTCCTGAGGCAGATCTATCTCCTTGGCCATCTCGACGCCCTCTTTGACGTGGCTCGCAATGATGAGGGCACTCATCCGGGGCGACAAGTTGTCGTGCTTGTTCGCCCCCATCTGATTCTCGACGAAGTAGCTCACCTTGGTGAGCTTGCCGATGTCGTGATACATCGCAGCGGTTCGGCAGAAGACCGCGTTGGCGCCAATCGCTTCCGCGGCCCCTTCCGCGAGCGACCCGACGACGATGCTGTGGTGATAGGTCCCCGGCGCCTCCAAGGCGAGCTGTCGCAACACGGGAACGTTGTTGTTCGCGAGCTCCAGGAGTCGGATGTCGGTCGTGCGATGAAACAAGGCCTCAAAGGCCGGAAGCAGGAACGAGACGATCACCGAAACACCGGCACCCCCGAGGAAGGCGCACAGCAGGTCGAAGCCGAAAGTACTAGGGGGAAAGTACCTTCCCGTCAGAAGATCGAAAGCGAGTACGACGACGAAGTTGACACTGCCAACGAAAAGGCCGAGCGTGAACAAAGCGGTACGGCGTTTGTATTGAAACAGGCCGAGGATGGCAGCGAGGCAGGAAATGAGAGCGAAAATCGCGAGCTGCACGTTTCCCGTCATCACCCCGAGCGCGATACTGAATAGCGTCGAGGCGAGCAGAGCGGTAGGAGTGTGCTCGAGCATCAAGATGAGCACCGCGACGCTCGCGAAAGGCATGACATAGAAATAGGACGCGGTATTGTTGAAGGGTGCCGTGACTACTTGCTCCGAGAAGACTCGCGCGAGGAAGAACCCGACTCGGGCCAGGGCGAGATGGCCGATGACGACGATGCCCACCATCGCGTAGCTCTGCCGGCGCCACGCCTCCCCGATTCGAGCAGGTCGTAGCAATTTCCATTGGATGACGAGGAGGAGCGCAGCGAGCACGAGCGCTCCGAATGCTCCGGCGAATCCCCACCGCCGGTTCTGCAGGCCCGCGAGATAGTCCAGCTGCTCCACGACGTTGTCGGTGATCTCATCGCCGGCCCGCACGATCGTCTTGCCCTTCCTGACGACGAAGTAAACGGGGTCCACGTCTTCACGAGCGACGGCGCGGCGGCGTTCGGTCTCAGCGAAGTCGAACGTGAGGGTTGGCTCGATGAAACGAGAGCCCAGACCTGAGAGCTTGCGTCGTTCCGGCTGCCTCAAATCCGAGAGATTGGCCACTTGCACGACGAGGAGCTCGCGCGCCTCCTCCGTCGACAGCACGGCGGAGAAATCCCGCCTCGTCTGCGTCGCCTTGGTGATCTCGTCCCAGCGACCGATGGGGCGGCCCGAAGCGAGAAGCCTCTCTTTGCTGGCAACGATGTCGCGAGAGAGAACCGCCGTCACGGCGCGGGTGAGAACTTGCTCGATCTCGGGGGCGAATCGGACGTCGCGAAGCAGATCGAGCTCTTCATCGTTCAGAGTGACTCCGAGTCGGTCCTGGAGCGCGGTCATCACCTCGGCTCGCGGTTGCAGGAGCTCTACCGCGTGGCCTTCCTCGGCGGATCCGTCACCCTCGTTCTCGACAGAAATTGCGGTACGCCCGTAGTCGAACCCCGCCACGATGCGGTTCCGAGCATCGGTCATCGCCGCCCCTTTGAAGTTGTAGACCTCGAGGACGCTAGCGGCCGCATCGGAGCGCCGAGACTCGGTTGTCACCTCGTCTTCGTAGCTGAAATCGTAGGGAGCGCGAATGGTCGTGGCGGAGATCTGCCCAAGCTGATATTGCTTCACACGAAGGGTGAGGCCCGGCGTCAGCAAGGCGGTGAGAGCGACGCAGAAGAGAACCGCCCACGGCCACGTCGTGGCATAAGCGAGGTCGAAGAGGTCGCGCTTGCGCCACCCCCGACGACCACGTCGGTTGGGCTCGTTCTTCGGCTTGGTCGAGTTTTCTCTTTCCATACGTCTATTACTGCTCGGTCGCCTGCTAGTTGCTTCGCTCTTTCGGAGATACGACCAGCGGTAGAGCCTTGCGCTTCTGCCGACCGTAGGCCCGAATGATGGATTGCACCAGCGGATGTCGCACCACGTCGGTGTCATCGAAGTATACGGTGCCGATGCCGGCGATGCCGCTTACGATCTCCATGCCCTCGACGAGCCCACTGATCTTTCCGGGGGGCAGATCGATCTGCGTCACGTCGCCCGTGACGACGGCCTTCGACCCGAACCCGATTCGGGTCAGAAACATCTTCATCTGCTCCGACGTCGTATTCTGAGCCTCGTCCATGATCACGAAACTGTCGTTTAGGGTGCGGCCGCGCATGAAGGCAATGGGCGCAATCTCGATAGAGCCACGCTCGATGAGTCGCACGACCTTCTCGGCATCCATCATGTCGTATAGCGCGTCGTATAGCGGGCGCAGATAAGGATCGATCTTTTCCTGCAGGTCGCCCGGAAGAAAGCCGAGTTTCTCGCCAGCTTCGACGGCCGGACGCGCGAGAATGATGCGATTGACTTTCTTCTCGTGGAGGGCAGCGACCGCCATGGCGACGGCGAGATAGGTCTTTCCCGTGCCCGCTGGCCCGATTCCCAGAACGATATCGTTCTCTTCGATCGCTTGGATATAAGCGAGCTGATTGACACTCCGAGGAGCCACCCTCTTGCTCTTGGAAAGATGGATGACGGCGTGCACGAAGAAATCTCTCAGCGAGACCTCCGGATCCTGACGCAAGAGCCTGAGGGCGGCACGCAGATCGCCCGCGGTCACGCGGTAACCGTCTTCCACCAGCTCGGAGAACTGTTGAAAAATGCGCTCGAGTATCGCGACTTGCTTCGGATCGCCCTCAACGAGAAGCTCGTCACCCCGCGTTACGATCTGGACGCCGAGAGACTTCTCGATCGATTTGAGGTTCTCGTCGTGAATGCCGAAGAGCGAGAGCCGGTTTTTTTCTGGGACGGCAATTTTCTTCATAGGGACCGCCGCGCCGGCCGCGCCCTGAGAAAGCGGGATCGCGGATACCAACACGCCAGAGCGCCCTGCCTGCTATTCAATTATGCGATGGGAGTGACGGAGGTGTGGACACACCCTGTGCAGGGCGGCACCGAGGGCAAACACGACTGTTTGTGTTGCATATTCAACTCGAAAGTAGCACAGGCCTTATCGGTCGTCAAACTGACGAATCAGCTCTGACGCTCCTTCTTGGCCGTGGTGAGCCCGATTCCGAGCTCGGAAAGCTGCTCGGGCGTCACGTCGGACGGGGAGCCCGTCATCAGATCGTAGGCGGAGGTCGTCTTGGGAAAGGCGATGACACCACGAATGCTCGTCGCCCCGGCTGCGAGCATCGCGATGCGGTCGAGCCCGAGCGCGATCCCGCCGTGAGGCGGCGCTCCGTATTGAAGCGCCTCGAGAAAGAAGCCGAACTTCTCCTTCGCAGCGTCTTCCGTCAAACCGAGAGCCTGGAAAACCCTCTCCTGCACGTCGACGCGATGGATCCTTATGCTTCCGCCCCCGAGCTCGTAACCGTTCGCGACGACGTCGTAGGCGAGCGAGCGAACCTTCGCCTGATTGCCGTCGAGGAGATCCAAATCGTCGGGATGTGGCGAGGTAAATGGATGATGCATCGCTTCCCAGCGGCCTTCGCTCTTGGAGAAGGCGAAATAGGGAAAGTCTGTGACCCAGAGCAAGCTCATGTCACGTCCGCTCGGGATCAGTCCCTCGCGTTTGGCGAGCTCAAGGCGGAGAGTGCCGAGCACCGTCGAAGCCAGTACCGGCTCGCCAGCGACAACGAGGAGGAGGTCGTCCCTGCCTCCGCCCGCCGTTTGGAAGAAGTTTTCGAGACGTTCTTTCTTCAGATTTCTCAGCAGCGGTGACTTGATCTCTTCGTCCGTCCATCGTGCCCAGCCAAGCCCGGCAGCACCGAGCTCTTTTGCCCGGGCCTCGAGCTGATCGAGGTCCTTGCGCGAGTACCTGGCGCAGCCGCGGAACAAGAGCGCTCGCACCGCGCCGCCCTTCTCGACGATACCCTCGAAGACCGCGTAACCCGAGCCTGCTGCCTGCGCGGACAGGTCGACGATCTCGCAGCCGAAGCGCGTGTCCGGCTTGTCCGTGCCGAAGCGAGCAATGGCCTCGTCATAGGTCAGGCGCAGGAACGGTGCATCGACCTCTATATCGACGGCTTCCAACATATCGACGAAGAAGCCCTCCACCAGGGCGAAGATTTCTTCGCGATCGATGAAGGACATCTCAATATCAATTTGGGTGAACTCGGGCTGGCGGTCCGCCCGCAGATCCTCGTCTCGAAAACACCGCACGATCTGGAAGTACTTCTCCATCCCGGCGATCATCAAGAGTTGCTTGAAGAGCTGTGGTGACTGCGGCAGCGCATAGAAGGAGCCCTTGTGGACACGGCTCGGCACGAGGTAATCCCGCGCGCCTTCCGGCGTCGACTTGGTGAGGTAGGGTGTTTCGATCTCGAAAAAGCCCTCCTCCTGAAAGTGACGCCGAGCAGCGAAGCTGATCTGGCTGCGAATCTCGAGTCGACGCCGGACCGAGCCCCGCCTCAAATCGAGGTAACGATAGCGAAGGCGCAGATCTTCGCTCGCCTTCGAGTCCTCCTCGATTTCAAACGGCGGAGTCTTGGCTTCGGAGAGGACCTCGAGCTCGGAGGCACCTACTTCGATCTGGCCGGTCGCGATGTTCGGATTGACGGTCTCCTTCGTGCGCTCCAGAACCTCGCCCCCGACGGCAATGACCCACTCCGATCCAATCCGCTTCGCCGTTTCAACCACCGCCGCACCCGCCTCGGGATTTACGAGGATTTGAGTCACCCCCTCGCGGTCGCGAAGGTCGATGAAAATGAGGCCTCCGAGATCCCGCACGGTTTCGACCCATCCCATGAGGACAACGTCCTGCCCGACCGCGTCGAGTCCGAGCTCGCCACACTTGTGGGTTCGCTTCCGGCCGCTCACTCGGAGCTCCCCTGGGCGCGATACTCGTCTTTCAACTCGCGGTAACTCTCGGCGGCCCGCGCGAAAGACGCCACCTCTTCGTCCGTCAGATCTCGGACCACTCTCGCGGGCACGCCGCGCGCCAACTTTCTGGCGGGGATGACCGTGCCGGGGCTCACGACCGAGCCCGCGGCGACGAGAGCCTGCTCTTCGACGACGACGTCGTCGAGGAGAGTCGCGCCCATCCCGACAAGGGCACCCGACTTCACGCGGCAGCCATGGAGGATGACTCGATGCCCCACGGTGACCTCGTCTTCGAGCACCGTCGGATTGGCGCCGTGATTGACGTGGATGACGGAGAGGTCTTGAACGTTGGTGCGAGCGCCAATGGTGATGTAATGGACGTCACCTCGGAGCACGCAGCCGAACCAGACGCTCGAATCGGGGCCGATGCTCACATCCCCAATAACATGGGCGCTCTCGGCTATGAAGGCGGTCTCGTCGATGCGTGGTCTCTTGTCCCGGTAGCTGTGAATCAAGACGGTTCTTTCTCTCCTTCCGCCGCAACTGCGACGAGCCAAACCAGATCCCGGGAGAAGTCGTAGGTGACCGAAACCTGGGTCAAGAGATCGGCGCCGATGACGCCGACCGGTTGGCCCTCGTAAGGAAGCTCGTTCATCAAACCTAGAAGCAGGGCCGCCCCTGCGGCGCGAAATCCTCCGACCTCGAGCGCCGTCACCGCGGCGTGAGCTGCCTTCTTTTCTGCGAGACCGTTCTCCTCAGCCCATTTGCGATCGAGGAGCGAGCTGGAAGTGCCCGCGTCGAGGACGAATCGCACCTCGAGCCGGACATCCTCCCGCTCGAGCCGCACCGGAACGAGCAGGAAGCGTCCCACGGTCTCGTAGAACACGCCGCCCGGTGGGATGTCGCCCTGGGGTGCTGGCTCCATGAAGAAGAGTTTCCGCGGGTAGTGAACCGTCATCCGCAACGGCTCCAGGATGTCGCGCCCTATCCGGCCGTAGCTTCTAAGACCTCCGCTTCCGGTCCCATCTTCGCCCTCCACGAGAAGCGTCTTCACCATCTCGAAGGAGGCGTCTCCGAATTTGAGCTGCTGGAGAAACGCCACGGGCACCTGTTCCTCTTCGCCGTAGAGGTCGATGGTCTCGACGCCTCCAGCATTCGCGAGCTTCAATCCCATTCCGTCGACGATCGTCGTGTCCAGAATCAGGGCGTTGACACCCACGTCGAGCACGAGGCGATGCCCGTCACTGCCGTTCAGCCTGGCCCGGACAATTGGAAGGGCGGATTGCTCGATGGTCTCGAATGCGATCCAGTCTTGCGCCCTAAGCTCTAAGGCTCCGAATACCCCGAGTACCAGGATCGCGAGCACGGGCGCAGTCCATCGCTTTCCAGCCGTGGGAGTCATGTGTTTCCTGCCTAGCAAATCGCTGAACGATAACAAATTTGATGGGCGAATGCTTGTGGGTTCACGCTCGAAGCAAGAATAAGGGCGCCGCGATCGCCAACAGCGGCAGGCACAAGCCTAGGCTAGCGAGCGACGGCCCAGGACGTAGTATACGCCCGCGAGAACGACGCCCAGGCCGGCGGCGAGATAGCCTACGATCTTCCTTTGCTCGGGGTCGACCTTGGGCCGAATCAGCCACACGCGCGCGGCAAAGACCACCCCCTGCTCCCCGAGGTACAATCGAACGTCACCGGGAACGTCGTCGCGCTCGGCGAGACCCCGCACGAGGACTTCTCCGTCGTCGCTCTGAGCGACAACGTAGAGGTCAAACTGATTCTCCTGTACCGCGATCACCGCGGCGACCACTCCCTCGGTCGCGGTGGCGTGGACGGGCACGTAGAGAAGGGGCGCGGCGCTTCCTTCCTGGATCGAGACGACCCTCTCGTCGGGCCAACCGCGCAGCTCGGCATACAGAACGGGATCCGTGACGCGGCCATCGAGGAGATCGGACGCCGCGACAGGACGAAGGTCTCCCGCGCGGACTCCCGTCCATGTGAACCAGGCGCCGATGGAGACGAGCAACGTGAAGATCCCGACGGGCATGACGAAGACGCGGACCCGGTCGTCACCAATGGGGAACATCTCGCAGAGCGTCCTCGGCGCCGGACCCATCCCGAGAAGCTTGCGCACGAGCTGGATGACGAGGATCACGGGGAGGTTCAGCGCGACTAGCGAGAGCGCGGGATGGTAGGAGCCCCACATCCCGATCTGCCATTCCGAGACAGCTCGGTAGGGCCCGCTATAGGTTGCGAGCCAGTAGAACGTGACGCCCATGAAGACGAGCCACTGGGCGTTCAGGAAGAACTCGAGAGCAGGAGCGTTGGACGACGAGGGAGCCACTCCGCCTCCACCTCCAGTGACACGTCCGGTTGCCGGAGCACCGCAGTGGGGGCAGAGCCCGTTCCGGGTCGGGACGTGCTGTTTGCCGCAAGATTCACAGGGAACCATGTCGTTACTCCATTCTCGCAGGTAGGGTCATGGCATCGCTAGTGCGTCGGCACCCGTTGCCTGAGCTATGACCACCTCGCGCCCGACGGCGAGCGGTTCGTGATGGACGAATGCTTGTGGATTCACGCCTGAAGCAAGAATAATGGTGACCGTTGTGCCGGAAAGGTTGCGCTATAAAGATGTCGTTCTGGCTCTGGTCCTCTTCTCGCTGGCGAGCCTCGTCTATACCTACCCGCTGATTCTGGATCCCAGCCGCGCCAACCGGCTAGACAGCCCTGACGCGCTCCTCAATACCTGGGTCCTGTCCTGGGACCTCTATCAACTCGGCAAGGACCCGCTCCGCGTCTTCGACGCGAACATCTTTTTCCCCGAGGAGGGAACGCTCGCCTATTCTGAGAACCTCTTGAGCGCTGCCGTCTTTGCGGCGCCGGTCGCGCTCTTCACCGACAACCCCACTCTCTTGTTCAACGCCGCATGGCTTGGCGCGATCGTGACGACCGCCTTCGCGGCCTTCCTGCTCGCCTACGATCTGACGTCCAATCGCTTCGCGGCCCTCCTCGCGGCGCTCGTTTTCACCTACGGGCCCTACCGATGGGCGCACGTGCCCCACCTTCAGCTCCAGCTGGCTTTCGGGATCCCGTTGAGCCTCTACCTGGTGAGACGGGTCGCGAGCCGCAACGGTCTCCGCTGGATCGTGGCTCTCGCGCTGACGCTTCCCGCGACATTCGGCTCGAGCGTGTACTACTTCGTCTATGCGGCAACGGCAGCTCCCTTCGTCGGCCTGTTCGCGATTGCCGCGCTCGCTCGGGGCGATCGAGCCCCCGCCGTCGCGCGACTCGTCTCGGCGGGAACGCTCGGCGCACTCCTCACGCTTCCTCTCGCCTGGCCGTACCTCGAGAAGCTTCAATCCGGCAGTGTCCGCTCCCTGGAGGCCGCGGCAAGATTCTCGGCGGGACCCCTCGACTATGCCTCGAGCTTCTCGCCCGTCCATTTCTGGCTTCCGAAAGCGAGTGAGCCTCTGTTCGCCGGTTTCGTCGCGCTCGGCCTCGCCCTTGTGGCCATCGCGACCGCACGCTCGAAGCGCGAAAGATGGTGTTGGCTTGCGGTCGCGCTGGTCGGCTTCGTCTTGTCGCTCGGACCGAAGGCGGGCCTCTTCACGCTCTTGTACGAGACCCTTGCTCCCTACCGCGCGCTCCGCGTTCCATCTCGAGCAGGGGTGCTCTTCCTGCTCGGCGTGGCCATGCTGGCTGCACTCGGAGCCGCTTGTGTGAAGAGCCGTGCCCTGAAGAGCCTGCTCTTCGTCGTTGCCGCGCTTGAATGCTTCGGGGGGCCGCTCCCCCTCAGCATGGACGTTCCCGCGACGCCTCCGATCTATACCGCGGTCCAGTCGCTCGACGAAGTGGGGGCGCTCATCGAGCTACCCATGCCGCCGCCAGAGCATTTCCAGGACAACGCCCTTTACGTATATCGCTCCATCTTCCATCGAAGGGCGTTGGTCAACGGATATAGCGGCTTCGTTCCCGAGAGCTACAAGCAGTCGTTCCGGCGCGTCATGCGAGGAAATCTCTCCCAGGGGCTCGAGAGTCTCTCCGAGGACGGCGTTCGTTTCGTGCTCGCGCACGAGGCACGCCTGGGACCGCGAATACGGCGACAGCTTCGAGAAGCGAGTGAAGAAGGGTTGATCGAGCTCGTCCGGGCAGAGCGAACGGATCGCCTCTATCGAATCCGTCGCTGACGGGCGAGCGCTACTGCTCGACGATCGTCTCGGGCTCCATGAGCCAGCCGCGCTCGTGCGAGACGTGGCCCAAGGGAGAGCTCTGGAAGGAGGCCGTTTCGGATCCGGGCTCCTGAAGCACGGAGAGACCAGGTACGAGCCACGTCTTCACCAGGTACTCCCAGTAGAAAAGCCGCTCGGTGTACTCCTCGGTTACGGACCACTGAACTTTTGGAATCGTCTCTGCCATGGTCAACCTCCGCGAGTCTGACCACCGTAAGATGCAACCCACATGCCACTAGTCCGAGGATGACGCCCAAAACATAACGGCTTTTATCCCTGCCGTTTACCCTGCCCTGTGGAAATTTTCCCCCGAGACGCCGTGGTGTTTCTCCCCCGCAATGGTTCCACACTTTTGACTTGTGATTCAATTATAGAAGGCGGAGAGCGAGACGAGGGCCTCGGGGACCGCGAAGCGCTCGCCGTGAGCCGCCTGGAGCTTTTCAAGCTGCTCCCGCACGCGCGTGACACCGATCTGGTCGGCGTGACGGAGCAGGCCTCCGCGGAACGGCGGAAATCCCGTCCCCATCACCATCGCCAGATCGAGCTCGCCCGCGCTTCGAACGATTCCCTCGTCGAGGCAGCGAGCCGCTTCGGCCACCATCAGACCGACCGCGCGCTCGAGGGCTTCGTCGTTCACGAGCTTGCCGTCCCGAGCCCCGACCAAGGCCACGACCTCGGGATCCGCCACGGACTTCTTGCCCTCGTGCCGATAGAAGCCCCGCCCCGATTTCTTACCCAACCGACCGGCCTCGACCATTCGATCGAGAACACCCGAGGCGACGGTCCGCTCGCCGAAGGCGGCTGCGAGCACCTTCCCTGCCTTTTGAGCGACGTCGATACCCACTTCGTCGAGCAACCGGAGAGGTCCCATCGGCATGCCGAAGTCGACGAAAACCCGATCGATGGCGCCGACGTCGCCGGTCTCGAGCAGGAGATAGGACGCCTCGTTGAGATAGGGGCCGAGGATTCGGTTGACGAGAAACCCGGGGCCGTCGTTCACGACGACCGGCGTCTTACCGAGACGTTTCGCGAAAGCCACCAGCGAGGAGACCGTCGAATCGTCGGTCTCGGCGCCACGGACGACTTCGATCAACGGCATGCGGTCGACAGGATTGAAGAAGTGGAATCCCGCCATGCGCTCGGGATGGCCAAGAGCTCCCTGCATGTCAGTGACGGACAACGTCGAAGTATTGGTCGCGATGACGCAGTTCTCGGAGACCACCGGCTCCAAATCGCGCAGCACGTTCTTTTTGATCTCGAGGTCCTCGACGATCGCCTCGATCACGAGTTGCGCTCGCCGGAAGCCGCTCCAGTCGAGCGTCGGCGTGATGAGCGCCATCTTTTGCTCGAGCTCCCAGAGCGTCATACGGCGTTTTCGGCGCTGCTCGAAGACGTCGCGAGCCGCTCGAAGCCCGGCCCCGAGAGCCTCCGGGCTCACGTCCTTGAGCCGGACCGAGATGTCGCGCGATGCGAGCAATCGTGCGATGCCGCCTCCCATCGTGCCCGCCCCGAGAAGCCCGGCCGTCTCGACGGGTTTCGTCTCGACGTCCTTGCGAGAGACGCCGCTGTCTTTCTTCGCCTGCTCGTTGAGAAAAAAGAGATGCACGAGGCTCTTCGCAACCGTGCCTGGCAGGAGCTCGCGGAGCTTCTCGGCTTCGAGCTCGAAGGAGCGCTTCTCGGAGCGCCGGCCGCGGCGAAGAATGCCAATGGCTGCGAGCGGCGCGGGGTAGTGTCCTTTGGTTTCGGCGAGCACGCGTTTTCTCGCCTGTGAAAAGAGGAGCGCGCGGCCGAGGGGGTTTCCCTCGAGCATCCAGTCGCGAAGCGAGAACCGTCGGCGCTTCGGACGACGACCCTGAACGAACTCGTGCAAGAGCTCGAGCGCGCGTCGCTCGAGCTCGGCGTGGGACACCGCTCGATCGACGAGGCCGATACGCGCCGCGCGCCGCGCATCGAGGCCGCGGCCCTTGAGAATCACATCGAGGGCCGCTCGAAGGCCGACGAGACGAGGCAAGCGCGTCGTGCCACCCCAGGCTGGTATCAAGCCCAGGTTCACCTCGGGTAGACCGATTTGAAAACGCGGATGGTCCGACCCGACACGAGCGTCACAGGCGAGCGCGAGCTCGGTGCCGCCGCCGAGGCAAACGCCGCCGATGGCCGCGATGACGGGGAACGGGAGCCGCGCCACTCTGTCCATGATCGCCTGTCCTGAGTGCACGGCGGACGCAGCCCGGTCGGAATCCGTGATGTCCCGAATCTCGGAGACGTCCGCTCCGGCGAGGAAAATCCCGTCCTTTCCAGAGGTAAGTATCGCGCCCTTCACATCGGTCCGGGACTCGAGCTCCGAGACAAGCTCTGCGAAATACTCGAGGACGGCACGGGAGAGCTTGTTGACGCGCTCACCCGGTAAGTCGAAGCGAATCCAGGCAATCGCGTCGCGGAGCGTAAGCTCGATGGGTTGAGTTCCAGCGTCCGACATGCTCGGAAGCGGAGTGTATCCGTCGCAGGAGGTGAGGTCCAATCAAATTGCCGCGCGATCGGCTTCCCTTGCGTCGACGTCACCTTCAGAGGACAATTGAGACTCATGCAACGGTGGGTCCAGTGGTTCCGCGAGAACTTCAGAAACGACGATATCGTCAGCGCGCTGAGCGGAGACGAAGTCAAACCACCGTTTTATGATTCCGACCGAAAACTCCGTACGACCATCTGGACCCTCGTCGGCTACTTGAGCGTTTGCACGGCCTTCCTCGTCCTGTCCGCCTTGATGCCCGAGTCTCTCGAGCGGAATCCGGACTTGCCGGGTCTCATTTTCGTAGTGGAGGAGGGACCCGGCGGTGGTGGTGGTGGCGGCGGCGAAGGATCTCTCGACCCCCCCTCGATCCAGGAGCTTCAAGGTGACGACGCCGCCACGATTGCCGTCAAGCTCGAGGTCCCGGAAGAGGAGCTCATCTACAACGATCCGGACGAGCCTGAGCCCGAGGAAGAGGAAGAAGAGGACGTCGAAGAGGAAGATGAGATTCACGAGGTCATAGCCCCGGTCGTAGCTCAGGCACCCGATGATATCGACCAAAAGGGACTTCTCGACGGTCTCGACCAGCTTCTCGAATCCGCTGGCTCGGGCAGGGGTGGGGGCTCCGGCACCGGCGAGGGAACGGGCATCGGCGAAGGACAGGGCTCGGGAATCGGTGAGGGCACCGGCGGCGGCTACGGCGGTGGTGCCTATCGGATGGGAAGCGGCGTCACGAGCCCGGTGATCTTGAAGCAAGTCACGCCAACCTTCACGAACGACGCGCTCGCGCGCAAAGTCGAAGGTGAGGTCGTCGTCGAAGTCATCATCCTCAAGGATGGTACGGTGAGGCCGGTCCGAGTTGTCCGAAGCTTGACGTCGGACCTGGACCGCAAGGCGATCGACGCGGTGGCCCTGTGGAAGTTCATCCCCGGAAAGTTCAAGGGGCAGCCCGTGGACGTCATCGTGGACATCGTCGTCAACTTCAACATCCTCTGAGCTGGCTCAGTAGCGTCCTCGGCGAAGTCTAACGCTGTGCTACTTGTTTTCGTTCTGGTACTGGCCGGCGTAGGCCTTGGCTGCTGGGGCGTCGAGCTCGAAGAAGACGAGCTGAAGGACGCGGGCGTTTCTCTTGAGATGGATGCCCGCCGGGTGGTGGACGACGAGCACTGAGCCGCTCCGGCCGGAGTAGCCCGAGTCCCAAAGGGCGGTGCCGATCTGCGCGCCGCTTCGGAGGAGGCTCGAACGAGTGCGGGCCATGCCGAACATGTCGGGGGGGATATTGACGACCTCGTTGTAAACGACCCAGTAAGAGCCGGGCGGAAGCTTCCACCAACCGTAGTCGTCGGGCTCGATGACGGCCGTCTCGGGGGTCCGGCGCTCGGAGTTGTCGAAGTCGATAGCGCCGGGCTCATCACTGAAACGCGCCACCTCGCGCAGTGTGAAGTCGACGCCGTTCATCTGAATCTGCGTCTCTGGATCCACGAAGTGCTCCACGAGCGGCGGGCTCTGCTCGAGCCTCTCCTTCAATCTCTTGCCCTCGATGAGCTTCACTCCTCACCCTCCTCCAACTTCGGAAGTGTAATGTGCGCTTGCCCCTGGTACTTCCCCAACTTGTCCTTGTAGGAAACGTCGCAGTCCTCGTCGCTCTCGAAAAAGAGCACCTGGGCGATCCCTTCGTTGGCGTAGATACGGCAGGGGAGTGGTGTCGTATTGGAGATCTCGAGCGTCGCGTTGCCCTCCCACTCGGCGTCGAAGCCCGTCACGTTGATGATGATGCCGCACCGGGCGTAGGTGGACTTCCCGATGCAGACCGCGTAGGTGTTCCGCGGGATGCGAAAATTCTCGACGGTATTCGAGAGAGCGAATGAGTTCGGCGGGATCACACAGACCTCGCCCTTGTAGTCGACGAAGCTCTTGGGGTCGAAGTTCTTCGGATCGACCAGCGCCGTGTGCACGTTGGTGAAGATCTTGAACTCGTCGGAGACCCGAATGTCGTAGCCATAGGACGAGAGCCCGTAGGAGATGACATTCTCTCGCACTTGATGATCGACGAAGGGCTCGATCATCCCGTACTCGAGAGCCATCCTCCGAATCCACTTGTCAGGTTTGATGGATGGCACAGAAGTCCCCGACCGTCAGGATTGGAGCTGGAGTGTCGTAAAGAAGAACGGGATCTCGGCGGCTGCCGATTCGGGCGAGTCGGACCCGTGGATGATGTTCGCCTCCACCGAGGTCGCGTAGTCCTTCCGAATCGTCCCCTCGTCGGCCTTTGCCGGGTCCGTCGCCCCCATAAGCTTCCTGAGTTCCTCGATGGCATTGTCTTTCTCAAGCACGAGGACGATGGCGGGTCCCGACGACATGAAGTCCGTCAGGCTCGAGAAGAACGGCCTCTCTTTGTGCATCGCGTAGAAGCCCTCGGCCTGTTTTGTCGACATTCGAATCATGCGCAGGCCGAGGATCTTGAACCCGGCCTCCTCCAACCGCGCGATGACCTTGCCGGCGACTCCCTGACGTAGCCCGTCGGGTTTGATGATGGATAGCGTTCTCTGGCTCACGTCCTCTACCTCTCTAGTCTTTCTAGCCAAGCAAACCGGCCATGGCCTCGCCCATATCCGCGGGGCTCTTGACGACGGTGACCCCAGCGGTCTCGAGCGTTGCCATCTTATCGGCGGCGGTTCCCTTGCCGCCCATGATGATGGCACCCGCGTGGCCCATACGCCGTCCGGGCGGCGCGGTCTGACCTGCGATGAAGGAGACCACAGGTTTCGTCATCTTGTCTTCGATGAAGGCCGCCGCCGTCTCTTCGGCCGAGCCTCCGATCTCACCAATCATTACCACGGCTTGGGTGCCCTCGTCGTTCTCAAAGAGCTGGAGCGCGTCGACGAAGGTCGTGCCAACCACCGGATCGCCACCGATGCCGATGCAAGTCGACTGCCCCAGTCCGCGCTCGCTGAGCTGGTGTACCGCTTCGTAGGTCAAAGTACCGCTTCGCGAAACGACGCCGACTGCGCCTTCCCTGTGGATGTGACCCGGCATGATCCCGATCTTGGCCTTACCCGGCGAGATGACTCCGGGGCAGTTGGGACCGATGAGCCTCGAAGAGCTCCGCCCCACGACAAGCATTACCTCGACCATGTCGAGAGCCGGTACCCCCTCGGTGATGCAAACGACGAGTGGGATCTCAGCATCCACGGCTTCGAGAATCGCGTCGGCCGCGAAGGGCGGCGGCACGAAGATTACCGTCGCGTTCGCACCGGTCTCAGCGACGGCGTCGCGAACGGTATTGAAGACCGGCACACCTTCGACGCTCTGCCCAGCTTTGCCCGGAGTCACGCCAGCGACGACCTTCGTACCGTAGTCGATGGCCCCCTTGGTATGGAACTCGCCCTCTTTGCCCGTGATTCCCTGTACGAGGAGCCGGGTATCGCGGTCGACGAGCACGCTCACGCCGCGCCCCCAAGCTCCGCCACGATCTTCTCCGCCGCCTCCTGCATGCTGTCCGCGGTGAGAAAATTCAAACCCGATTCCGCGAGCATCTTCTTCCCGATGTCCACGTTGGTCCCTTCGGCCCGAATCACGATGGGCACTTTGACGTCGAGCTCTCTCACGGCGGCGATGAGACCTTCCGCGAGTCGATCCACGCGCAAGATTCCACCGAAGATGTTGATGAGCACCCCCTTGACTTGCTCGTCCGACATCAGAATGCGAAACGCGTTCTTGATCTGGTCAGGGCTCGCGCCTCCACCCACGTCGAGAAAGTTCGCAGGCGCGCCGCCCGCGAGTTTGATGATGTCCATCGTCGCCATGGCAAGACCCGCGCCGTTCACCATACATCCGACGCTGCCGTCGAGCTTGATGTAGTTGAGACCGTGATGCGAGGCCTCGACTTCGAGAGGTGATTCCTCGTCGCTATCACGGAGCTCGACGAGGTCTTTGTGGCGAAACAGCGCGTTGTCGTCGAGATTGACTTTCGCATCGAGCGCAAGAACGTCACCCTCCTTCGTGATCAGGCAGGGATTGATCTCGACTTGAGAGGCATCGAGCCCTCGAAAGGCGGCATAGAGCCCCATCAGGAACCTGACCGCCTTCTTGTGCACCTCGCCTTCCAGTCCGAGTCCGTAAGCGAGCTCGCGCGCCTGGTAGGACCTCAAACCGATCGCGGGATCGATCTCGGCCCTCAGGATCTGCTCCGGAGTCTCTTCGGCGACTTGCTCGATCTCCATCCCGCCGGCGCTGCTCGCGATACAGACCGGCCAACCGATAGCGCGATCGACGAGGAAGCTGATGTAGAGCTCCCTCTCGATACTGACGCCCTCTTCGACGAGGAGCTTCCTTACGAGCTTGCCTTCGGCTCCCGTCTGCGGCGTGACGAGCGTCATGCCCAGGATTTGGTCCGCGACATCCCGGAGCTCCGATTCGCTCTTGGCCAGCTTGACGCCCCCCGCCTTGCCGCGGCCACCCGCATGGACTTGCGCCTTGACGACCACGGGATAGCCGAGCTCGGCGGCGGCGGTGGCCGCCTCCTCGAGGCTCTCGGCCTTGACCCCGCGTGGCACGGGCACGCCAAAGCGGGCAAGGAGGGCCTTGGCTTGATACTCGTGAACGTTCATAGATGAGCTGCCTCAAACACCGATCTTGCCCACGAGTTCCTGAACCGAGCCGGCCGATTTCTGGAGAGCAGTCCGCTCCTCGTTGGTCAGAGCAATCTCGATGATGTCCTCGACACCCTTCGCACCAAGCTTGGCCGGAACGCCCATGTAGAGCCCATTGATACCGTACTCACCCTCGAGGTAGGCAGCCACCGGAAGAATCTTCTTCTTGTCTTTGAGGATCGCGTCGACCATCTCCACGATCGCGGCTGAGGGTGCGTAATAGGCGGAGCCTGTCTTCAGATGGCTCACGATCTCGCCGCCGCCCTTCCGCGTTCTATCCACGATCGCGTCGATGCGTTCCTGGGAGAGCAAGTCGGGCAGCGGAATACCCGAAACTGTGGAGTAGCGCGGCAGCGGAACCATGTCGTCGCCGTGTCCACCCAGCACGAAGGCGTGGACGTTGTCGACGGAAACATCGAGCTCCATCGCGACGAAGGTTCGCATCCGAGCCGAATCCAGAACGCCGGCCATTCCCATCACGCGACTCTTCGGAAAGCCGCTGACCTTGTAGGACGTTTGGACCATCGCATCCAGAGGATTCGAAACCACGATGAGAATCGAATCCGGTGAATGTTTCGCGACTTCCTCCGTGACACTCTTGACGATCTGGTAGTTCTTCTGGAGCAGGTCGTCGCGGCTCATGCCGGACTTCCGAGGAAGCCCGGCCGTGATCACGACGATGTCCGACCCAGCGGTGTCCCGGTACTCGTTCGTACCCTGAATGCGGACGTCCGAGCCGCTGATCGGACAAGCCTCAAGCATGTCGAGACCCTTGCCCTGGGGAATGCCTTCGACGATGTCGATCATTACGACATCAGCAAGCTCAGCGTCGGCGATGCGTTGCGCTGCCGTCGCACCCACGTTGCCGGCGCCGACGACCGTGACCTTGTTTCTAGCCATGGCCTTCTCCTTACATATTCTCGATCATCGCCTTGGCGAACTCGGATGTCTTGAGCTTCGTCGCGCCCTCCATCAGGCGATGAAAATCATAGGTTACGCGTTTCTGCGAAATGGCTTTCTCGAGGCTCGACTCGATCAGCTCCGCCGCCTCGTTCCACTTCATGTACTGAAACATGAGCAGACCGGAGAGGATCACGGAGCCCGGATTGACCATGTCCTTGTCGGCGTACTTGGGCGCGGTGCCGTGAGTCGCCTCGAAGATCGCGTGACCGGTGACGTAGTTGATGTTTCCGCCGGGAGCGATTCCAATGCCGCCGATCTGAGCGGCGAGGGCGTCGGACAGGTAGTCCCCGTTGAGGTTCATCGTCGCGATGACGTCGAAGCTCGAAGCGCGGGTCAGCACTTGCTGGAGCGTGATGTCGGCGATGGTGTCCTTGACGAGAAGCTTCTTCTTCCATTGGCCGCTGCCGTGGCTGTCCCAGAGCTGCTTCATGCAGGCTTCGACCTCCGCTCTCACCTCGGCCTGGCGGTCCTCGACCATGAGGTCGTAACCGGGCTCGACCGCCCGGGCGTTGTCCTCGATGGAGACATCGGGATTGTCTTCGCGATTGCCGAGGATCCAGCTCTCGCGCTCGCTGACGGTCTCCGCGCGGAACTCCCTCGCCGCAAGAGCGTAGCCCCAGTCGCGGAAGGCGCCCTCGGTGAACTTCATGATGTTGCCCTTGTGGACGAGCGTCAGGCTCTTGCGCTCCTTCTCGAGAGCATAATGGATGGCGGCGCGCACGAGTCGCTCCGTTCCCTCTCTGCTGATCGGCTTGATGCCGATCCCACTGGTCTTGGGGAAACGGATTTTCTTGACGCCCATCTCCTTCTGGAGGAAGCCGATGAGTTTCTCCGACTCCTCCGACTCGGAGAGATACTCGATGCCCGCGTAGATATCTTCCGTGTTCTCTCGGAAGATGACCATGTCGACGTCCTCGGGCTTCTTCACGGGGCTCGGCACACCCGGGTAATACTTCACCGGTCGCAGGCACACATAGAGGTCGAGCTCCTGACGAAGCGCGACGTTCAGCGAGCGGATCCCGCCGCCCACCGGCGTCGTGAGAGGGCCTTTGATACCGACGAAGTAGTCCCGGAACGCTTTCAGCGTTTCTTCGGGAAGCCAATTACCCGTTGCATTGAAGGCCTTCTCTCCCGCAAGGACCTCGTACCAGTGGAGTTTGCGCTTGCCGCCGTAGGCTTTCTCGACAGCGGCGTCGAAGACGCGCTGGCTCGCGCGCCAGATGTCGCGGCCGGTACCGTCACCCTCGATAAAGGGAATGACGGGGTCATTGGGAACTTTGAGTTTGCCGTTCTCGATTTCGATACGGCCGCCCTCGGGCGGCCTGGTGGGGCTGGTGCTCATGATTCTCCTGCTCAGTCAATCAGTGCCGCCGCACCGATGGCCGGCGGGACGGGATGTGGTGTCGCGTGGTGGGCCAGACGTCGGCACGAGGCCACAAAACAGACTAGTGTAGCAACCACTTGGAGCCTGCGCCAACCCTGCTAGAGTTTGAAGTTGAACCCGAGGCTGAACGTCCAGAGGTCCTGTATGAGCTCGATGGTCGTACCCGGGATCTCGAGGATCGATCCGGTGTTCGTGTGGCGCAGCCCGTAGACCGTGCTCCCGACGATATCGACATCGTCGGTGAGAGCGACCGCGACGCCGCCTGAGATCGCGAACTTGTTGATCGCGGGAAGCTGAATGTTTATGAGGGTCGCGGCGTTGGGAATCGGATTCCCGTTCATTGTGAATCCGCCTTGCACTTTGATCATTTCTGACACGCTGCGCTCAGCACCGATGGCCATCGCCCACACGTTGCCCCACCCGAGTCCGCCTTCGCCGGGCTCGTCCCCGAAGAGCTTCGTGTTGGCGTAGGCGAAGTAGCGAAGGTCGAAGGCGACGATCGTATCTTCGAGCCCTTTGTAGGCCGTACCGAGCGAGAGCACAGAGGGAAATTCGAGCTCGATGGAGAGGCTTCGAGCATTGCCGATCTCGTCTTTCGAGTTGTAGTCGAAGGACTCAAACCACTGAGGACTCTTATAGGATGCACCGAAGTTCCAGAGGTCGTTGGGCGTGAAGTAGATACCGGCTTGAAAGCCACCGCCCCAGTAGGACCGGCCCTGCGTCGCGGGCGGAAACAACCCGTTCCCGTTGCGCTCCGCGAAGAAAGCGGGGTCGACGCTCAGCGAGAGCTGGCTCACTTGTCCGCCAATACCGACGGCAAGATTCTCCGAGATCTGCTTCGACATCATCGGGTCGATGCGAAGACCGGAGAGGCGGGACGAGACCGGGCCGAAGCCGAACGAGTTGGGCGGATCCCAAGGCTTCAAGACCGGGTTGAACTCGCTGCCCGGGAAGTCGATGCTACGACCGACCACCGAGTAGATACCGAGGCCGTAGGTATAGCTCGAGTTTTCCGGTCGGCTCACGACCCCGAAGGCGGGCGCGGCGGCGAGGCCGCTGTCGCTGCGATTGCTCCCGAACGCCCCCCATGGACCGATTCGCAGCTCCGGCACCCGGGAAATAGACCCCTTGCGCCGAAACGGAAGCTCCCCAGGCGAAGCAAACGAGCAGACAAGCACCTACGGACCCCCGATGGAACATGCTGGTTTTCCTCCTCGAAATCGTCTTAGAAGCCCCAGACGATAGCACTCGGGGAGAGTCGGAGTCAAGATGTTGTGGTCAGAGAGCAGGTCGAACGCTAGATATAGCGGCTTGCTGGCTCATCCGGCAGGGTCGATCCTCTCGGCCAGATGCTCCTCGGAGATACCCAGAATCCGCGCGGCGGCAGTTCGGTCCCACTCACAATCCTCTAGAACGCGCTCGATGTAGTCGCGCTCCGCTTGAGCGAGCGTCATCCACTCTCCGCTCGAGCGCTCCGCCGCCTGAGGCTCAGCGGAAGGAAGGCCTGGCTTGATGCCGAGGTGCGTCCAGATGTCCGTCCCGGTGCGCGACTCGAAGACGTCGGCGAGCGATCGGGCGCCACCGATCGTCTCGTCCTTGTTCACGCGCTCGACCCGGTGGATGGGGAAGAAAACCGTGGAAAGCCCCATCTCGGTCTCCCCGCGGGCGACGGAACGAGACCAGTCTTCGAAGGAATTGAGGTCGATACCGCATACGGTGAGACCATTCGCCTGGACGGACATGAGCATCCCCCAGAACTTCTCGCGGGGATTCTGAAGGTTGACGAGAACTGCCGAGAGTCGTTCCACTATGCTTCCGTCGAAGCTCTTGAAGAGAAGAAACGCTGGAGGCGGCGGATGCCCTCCTCGATATGCTCGCGCGACGCCGCGAAACTGACGCGGAGATGACCGTCGAGGCCGAACGCCAGGCCCGGCACGACGGCCACGCGTTCGCTCTCGAGCAACTCGCCCGCGAGATCGGTGGCGGTACCCGCATCGGACAGGTAGGCGGAGACGTTCGGAAACAGGTAGAAACCACCGCCAGGCTCAGTGCAGCGAAGGCCGGGAATCTCGAGCAGCCCCTCACGCAAGCGACGCGCACGCCACCGATACTCCGCCACCATCTCGGCGAGGGCGCTCTGGTCCGAGCTGAGCGCGGCGAGCGCCGCCTTTTGCGAGATAGAGCTGGCATTCGACGTCATCTGGCTTTGGAGCGTCGCGCAGGCGTCGATGAGCTCTCTCGAGCCCATTGCCCAACCGATGCGCCAACCCGTCATCGCGTAGGCCTTCGAGGCCGTTCCGGCGATGATGAAGCGATCGTGAAGAGCCTCTTGCACCTGCCGCAGCTGTCGCGCCGGCGCCGGTTGGAACAAGAGGCGCGCGTAGGTGTCGTCCCAGAGCAGAAATAGGTCTCGATCCTTCACGAGGTCGGCGAGCGCAAGAATCTCGTCGCCGGTGGCCATGGCCCCAGTTGGATTTGCGGGAACGTTGAGGAGGAGGATTCGAGTTCGCTCGGAGAGCGCGGGAACCATGGATCGAGCGGTCACGGCGAAGCCCTCGTTCTCGGAGGTTGCGACGAGGATGGGATCCCCGCCCGCGAGCCGTACCTGCTCCGCGAAGGTCGCCCAATAGGGAGTGGGAATAACCACCTCGTCCCCCGCCTCGACGATGGCGAGCATGAGGTTGAGGAGCGCGTGTTTGCCGCCTCCCGTCACAATGATACCCGAGCTCTCGAACTCGAGGCCGTAGTCCTCTCGATAGCGATCGGCGATGGCCTGTCGCAGCTCAGGGGTGCCGGAATTCGCCGTGTAACGGGTGAAGTTATCCGCGATTGCACGCCGGCCGGCCTCTTTGATGTGCTCGGGCGTCGGAAAGTCGGGCTGGCCCGCGGAGAAGTCGACGACGTCCTCTCCGGCGGCACGGAGCCGCATCGCTTCCGCCATCACGGCCATGGTGGGTGATGGCTGAATCTGCTCGACGCGACGGGCGAGCCGTCGCCCCATGGTTTTTGTCACTTCCGCGATCTACCGGACTCCGGAAGCTTCTCGAGGAGTAGCGCTTCGACCCCCTTGGGCACTAGCCCGGTGATGTTGCCCCCGAGAGTCGCGACTTCCTTCACGAGGCGCGAGCTCACGTAGGAATACTCTTCCGCGGGCATCATGAAAACCGTTTCGATGTCCGGAGCGAGGCGCCGGTTCATCAAGGCCATTTGAAATTCATACTCGAAGTCCGAGATCGCTCGAATTCCGCGCACGATTGTTGAAGCTTTGCAGCTCTTGGCGTAGTCCACCAAGAGGCCGCTGAAGGCATCGGCCTCGACGTTTTCTCGCTCGCGGAACGTCTCCCGGATCATCGTCAGTCGTTCGTCAACCGTGAACATGGCCTTCTTGTCGACGTTGTGCAACACGCCGACGATGATGCCATCGAAAAGGGCACTGCCGCGCGCGATGATGTCGACGTGCCCCATAGTCAGGGGATCGAAAGAGCCCGGGTAGATGGCGACGCGACGGGGTGGCATGGTGGCTCAGCCTAGCACGTGGGAGCGTAGAAAGTCAGCCGGCTCTCACCCGCTTTGAGCTCACGCGAGCGCTCGAGCCGGCCGTAGCCGGCATCGAGCTCGTTCTTGTGGTAGTGCTCGATGACGACGATGCCGTCGGACGCGAGGAGGGCTTCCTCGCCGAGAAAACGCAGAAGCTTCTCGGGCTCGGAGGAGCGATAGGGCGGGTCCGCGAAGATGATATCGAAGCGCTCGAGGTCCGCCGCGAGGCGGGAAAGCGCGGACCAGACGTCTTTCCCCACGAGCGACGCTCGCTCCGTGAGCCCAAAGGCCTCGACGTTGTCGCGAATCGCCGCCGCGGCTTGCCGACGCCGCTCGACGAAGACCACCGACGTCGCTCCGCGCGACAAAGCTTCGAGGCCGAGAGCCCCTACCCCCGCGTAGAGGTCGAGCACGCGCGCACCCGCGAGCCGGCTCGAGAGAACATCGAACAGGCTCTTCTTGAGCCGCGCGCTCGTGGGCCGCGTCTTTAGCCCCGGCGGCCCCTTCAGCACCCGCCCTCGAAACTCCCCGCCCCCAATCCTCATTCGCGCCCCCAATCCTCATTCGGGGTCAGTCCTGAACAACTTGACTTCTTCTGGCAAGTTACACACTTGCAACACTTTACTTCACAATCACTTACGAAAAGAAGTCAAGTTGTTCAGGACTGACCCCAATTCCCCATCAGCCTGCGGCGGCGAGGCCGAAGCGCTCGCCCCAAAGCTCGATGGCGTGATGCAAGAGGAGTTTTCCGTCCGGGGTGTCGCGCTCGGGCGAAGCGATGAAGCGCTTTGCTTCAGCTTTGGCGTCGTCGCGGATCTCCCGATCGCGCAGGATGTCGGCAATGCGGAAGAGCGGAGCGCCAGACTGCCGGGTGCCGAAGTAGTCGCCGGGCCCGCGGATCGCGAGATCCCGCTCGGCAATGACGAAGCCGTCCTGCGTCTCGACCATCGCGCCGAGTCGCATCTCCGCCTCCGGAGTCAGCGGCGGATACGTGACCAGCACGGTCGTGGACGGCGCCGAGCCGCGTCCGACCCGTCCCCTTAGCTGGTGCAGTTGCGAAAGGCCGAACCGCTCCGCGTGCTCTATCACCATGACGGTGGCGTTTGGGACGTCTACCCCGACCTCGACGACGGTCGTGGCCACGAGCACGTCCACCCTCCCCTCGCCGAAAGCCTCCATGACCTCCTCACGATCGCCGGACGGCATCCGCCCGTGCACGAGCGCCACCCGCCGGTGCTTGAACGCGCCCTTCGCGAGCGAATCGAATCGGGCGACGGCCGCCTTGACGTCCATCTTCTCCGACTCCTCGACGAGCGGGCAAACGAAGTAAACCTGATGGCCTTGCGCGATCTCCTGCTCCATCGTTCGAAAGACGCTCTTGAGCTCCCCTTCATCGCATCGAAGGGTCCGGATCGGCTGCCGCCCCGGCGGGAGCTCGGAAATCTCCGAGTGGTCGAGATCCCCATGGATCGCCATCATGAGGCTACGAGGGATCGGCGTCGCCGTCATCACGAGAAGATCGCACCTAACACCCTTCTCCCTGAGCTCGGCTCTTTGCAGCACTCCGAACCGATGCTGCTCGTCGATGATCGCCAACCCGAGCTCCTTGAACGTGACACCTTCTTGCACGAGAGCGTGCGTCCCGACCGCCAAGTCCACCTCGCCCCGCGCGATCGCCTCTCTCAGCTCCTCGCGCTCCCCCTTCTTGAGCTTGGAGCTGAGAAGCGCGACTCGATACCCGGCCGGTTCGACGAGCCGACGCACGTTGGCAAAGTGCTGCTCGGCCAGAAGCTCCGTCGGAACCATGAAGGCCGCTTGCGCGCCATGCTCCATGACGATCACCGCGGAAAGCACCGCCACGATGGTTTTCCCCGATCCGACGTCGCCCTGCACGAGACGCCGCATCGGCACATCGCTTCCGAGCTCGTCGGCGATCGTCTTCGAGACGTCCCGCTGCGCCTCCGTCAACCGAAACGGCAGGATCTTGCGCACGATCTCCCGAATGCGATCGTCCACCGGGAACGGACGCTGCTTGCGCAGCTGGGTGTCCGCGGCCCGCCGCAGCTCGACCGCCAGAAAGAAGACGAAGAACTCCTCGAAGATGAGTCTCTTCTGGGCGGGAGCGCGGAAGGTATTGTAGTGCTCGAGGGGCTCGTCCTCCGCTGGAAAGTGCACGCGAGTCAGGGCATCCTCTCTCGACGGAAGCCCGCGGCTCTCACAAACCGTTTGCGGAAGCACCTCCGGTACGTTCCGCGGCATCCCCACAACTAGAAAATGAATCACCCGCCTCAGAATCTTGGGGCTGACCGCACCAATACGTTCGTAGACGGGCACGATGCGTCCGGCATGAGTCGTCTCCTCTTGACCCTCTTCCACGAGCTCGTAGTGCGGGCTCTTGACTTCGGGCAGCAGTCCGAATCCCGTCCGCTCGAACTTTCCGAACAACAGAACCTGTTTTCCGGGAAGCAACGTGTCCTTCAAGTATTCCTGGTTGAACCAGACCGCCTTGAGCTGACCCGTCTCGTCTTTGGCGAGAAGCTCCACGACCTTGAAGTTGGCCCGCCGTGTCTTGCGAACGCGCAACGATACGACCTTCACATCGACCGTCGCCTCCTGACCCGGCTCGATCTCCGCCACCTTCGCCCTGAGGCTCCGGTCCTCGTAGCGAAACGGAAGATAGAGCAAGAGGTCGTAGACCGTCGTGATCCCCATCTTTTCGAGCGCGGCCGCTTTGCGCGGGCCGACACCCTTGACGTATTGGATTGGCGTCGTGATATCGAGCATGTCCTCGGGTGAGCCGATGCCGGCTACCCTGGGATTCTACTCGTCGGGGGAGGTGGCGCGCTGCCGAACGAGCACCGAACCGGGCTGACAGCGAATGCTCTCGAGATCGTAGGGCAGAGCGAAGGGCGCGCCGAGACGGAACCCGGGTGGCAGAAACGCGCTCGTATCATGTTTGCTCGCGAGCGATTCGATGAGGCTCGTCGGGAGCTCGATCCCGGACATCAGCACGCGCTCGAGCTCGAGCTGTCCCTCGCCCTGGGTGCCCGACACGCGGGTCGTCACCTCGACGGGCACCCGACCCGAAAGAAGCTGGAAGACCATTGAATCCGGGAGCTCGCCGCGAAGCTGATCGAGGTCGACCATCGCGCCGACGATGGCCACGTTCTCCTCGAACCGGATCCACGGGTTTTCGACACCTTTGGGAAGCTCCCGCGAGCCACGGAGAAAGCCATTGGCTTCCGTCTCCTCGATCGCGAAGTCCTTCGGGGTCTCGGAGCCCTTTTCATAGCGCTCCCTGAGCTCGCCGAGTTTGGCTTCCAGCGAGCCCTCGGCAAAAAGGAGCCCGGCGCCCAGCAAAACCAGCGCGAGCGAACCGAGCCAACGAAAGCCCCTCATGACCGCCATCCTAGCTCAAGACATGGAAAGGGCGGAAGTGCTACTACGGCACCGCGACCGGTAAGGCGTCGCTAAGCAACAAAGCCCCGCCGTGATCGGGCGCGAGCGCCATCTCGATTTGCTCACGAGCTCTGCCCGGCTCGTCCAGCTCGACGAAGATCTGAGCCAGTTCCACGTGGGCATCACACGTCGGCTCGTTCCACAAGACGATGGCAAGCTCGGTGGCCGCCCGGTCGAGCTCCCCCGCCTCCTGGAGCACATCCGCAAGCTCTCGCCTGAGCTCATTCGCGCTCGGATCCCGATACAGACTCTTTTGAGGGTCTACGCGGATTCGTGTGGGTTGAAGACGGCATTTCTGGGTAATGGCGGAAGGAATGCCGCCACGATCTTCAGCTTGAGATATTCCTCGTCGCGATAGCCGTAGGCGCGTCGTTGCAGCACACGGATTTTGTTGTTGACCCCTTCAACTAGGAGGCGCAGACGTTCCATCTCGGCCACCGCCTTGTCCGGCACAGCTTGCCCACATGCGTCGCAAAACGCTAGGTGTAGCGCGAGTTGTTCGCCAGCCAGTCCAGGTGACCTTGCCCGGGAAAAGTGGACGGGTTGATCATCTCGCATCAGCAGATTTAAGAGCGTGTAATTGCTCGAACAGCATCGGGCTCACGTAGCCGAGCGACGAGTGAAGTCGATGCGGGTTGTAGAAGCCTTCGATGTAGCTGGCGACGGCGTCTTTGGCGCTCCGCCGGGTTGGCCAGCTCCGCCGGTTGACGAGCTCGGTCTTGAGCGTACCGAAGAAGCTTTCGCTCACGGCGTTGTCCCAGCAATTACCCTTGCGGCTCATCGAGCACGGCCTGGTAAGACGCAGCCGCGTATTGAGTACCACGGTCTGAATGATGCACCAAGCCACTTCCAGGCAGATGGCGCCCCAAGGCCATGTGAAGCGCCTCGAGAGCAAGCTCTGCGCGCAGGTGGGACTGCATCGCCCAGCCGACGACACGACGCGAGAACAGATCGAGGATGACCGCCAAGTAGAGCCAGCCTTCCCAAGTCCGGATGAAGGTTATGTCCGTCACCCAGAACTGGTTCGCTCGTTCGGCTTCGAAGTGCCGGCCGAGCACGTTGGGCGCGATAGGGCGATCGTGCTTGCTGTCGGTCGTGCGGCGAAAACGCTTGCTGGGCAGGCCCTGCAGGCCCATCTCACGCATCAGCCGTGCCACTCGCTGCTTGCCCACCTCGACGTTCTCCCCGTCAAGCTGGCGACGTACACGCTCCCTGCCGTAGGTACCACGGCTATGGGCGTGGATCGCTTGGATGCGCAGCTTCAGCTTCCCATCCTCACACTGTCGCCTGCTGGGCGCGCGCTTCATCTGAGCGTAGTAGCCTCTGGTCGATACCCTCAGGACTCGGCACATCACCCGCACCGGATAGTTGGCCCGCTCCGCGTGAATGAACTTGAATCTCATTCGCTTTCCTTCGCGAAGAAGGCCGCCGCCTTTTTTAATATTTCTCGCTCTTGCTCCAACGTGCGTACTCGACGTCGCAGCGAACGGAGCTCATCACGTTCCGCCGTCGTCAGAGCCTCGCGTGGACCTTCACCGTGATCAACCTCGTATTGTTTCACCCAGTTTCGAAGGGCTGATTCCGTCAGGTCCAGTTCCTTAGCGACCTGGCCGATGCTGCGCTCGCCCGCTTTGAACAGCCGGACCGCTTCCTTCTTGAACTCCCCCGTGAACTTCCTTCGTCGTCGCTTTCCCATGGACGCCTCCAGGCGCATTGTCGCGCCTCGGTTGGTGTCCACAAAACCCGGGCAGGGTCAGACGTTCCATCTCGGCCACCGCCTTGTCCGGCACAGCTTGCCCACATGCGTCGCAAAACGCTAGGTGTAGCGCGAGTTGTTCGCCAGCCAGTCCAGGTGTTCTACATGCAAACCGCCGCACCCAGGACAGTTGACGCGCCAACGCTCGTATTCCAGATAGATCCGCCAGCCTGCCAACGACAGGTCGCGGACCCGGCACACTTGCTTGTCATAGCGCCCCCGGCATCGTTGCCCACAGTAAGAGCACACAGCTGTTTTTTTCGCCTCTTGAGCTGGATGACGCGGGCGTATCGGTCACCGAATAGACCCTTCAATCCGGCACACCACGAAACCTGGCAGCGCAAACAGCGAGCGGATCGACTGGGAATTTTTCACTCGGTTAGCCTATCCTAAAAATGGACCACTTTTCAGCACCTGATGAAGTACTCGATACCTTTTCCACACAATGAGTTACACTGTTTTTCCGTCAGAACTTACCCACACGAATCCGCGTAGACCCTCTTTTGAAGCAACAAGACCGCGTCATCGAGTCGGCCCGTCGCGCGGTACTCGCGAGCATCGAGAATCTCCACCAAAGCGGCGACGTCCTCCTCGAGCGCTACCACCGAGTCGATATCGCGACTCTCCTCCTCCGCGAAAACCACGCGCTCCCACCCCTCGACCGTCGCGGCATCCACATCGGCCAGGTTGGGAGAGAGCAGCAAGGATGTGGCGTGCATCGTTTCTGCTTTTTCGGGCTCCGCCTGGGACGCCGCCGCCGCCGCGAGCATGAAGTAAGCTTCACCGTCCAAAGGACGCGCCTCCGCCACTTTTTCGAAGAGCTCGAGCGCCCGAGCACCCTTGCCTGCCCGCCACGACGCGAAGCCCAGGTTGAAAAAGTAGCTCGCTCCAACGCCGCCGCGCTCGACGGCGCACTCGAAGGCCTTGATGGATTCATCCAGCAAGCCCAACCGCATGGCGGCCACGCCGAGATTGTTGTGGGCTGCGGCTCTTTTGTCATCGAGCTCGGTCAAATTCTGAAAGATCTCGTAAGCTGCCGTGGGCTCACCGACGGAAAGGTAGGCGACACCGAGACCGAAGTACGCTTTCGCGTCACTCCCACCACCGTCTCTTGCTGCAACGAGCACGTCGATCGCTTCCCTCGCCTTGCCCTCCTCGAGCAAGAGGCTTCCCAACATGACACGGGCTTCGAGGTAACGAGGCTCGATAGCAACGGCTTGTTCGAGGTGTTCTCGCTGCTCGTCTCGCTCGATGCTCAGACGCGCGTGGGCGCTCGCCTCGAGAGCGGCCGGCGCGAGCTTCGCGCGCCTCTCGACGCTCTCGTCGAATCCCGTGGGCACCCGGTCCCGCTCGAGTCGGAATATGTTCTTCGCGATCTGATTGGCGAGGCTCGTGAGCTCATCGCGTTTCGCGAAGTCCTCGACGACTCCAATCGTTACCCCTTCCGACAGATCGACGACGCGCGCCGTGGCTTGGAGCCGATCCTCACTCGACTGAAAGCTGCCGACAACGAGCCGACCCGCCCGGAGGTCTCGCGCGAGCACGATGGCGGTCGCCCGCGTCACGGGCTGCGCTGGATCGAAACCTTGATTGACGAGATGGCGGTCGCCCGCGTCACGGGCTGCGCTGGATCGAAACCTTGATTGACGAGATGGCGGTTGCGCGTCTGAACGTCCACGACCTCATGGCCCGCCGCCTCGAGATGGGACGAGATTGCCTCCTCGAAGGCACTTCCCTTCCAATCGTGCACGCATCGTCCGAGAGGTTCTCGAACGGCATCACGAGGACGCGCGTCCCCGCCGCGAAGACCAGGGCAAGACTCCAGGGGGTCAAGAGCAAACTCACTCCAACCGATGATATCTCAGGGATGACCAGTACGGAAATTATATCCTATAATGATAGGAACATACCCATGCCAATCGGTCCAATCGTCGAGCGCCCTCTGGTGATCTATCTGGTGACGCTATATTTCGTACTCGCAGGATTTCTCGAGTCCATCAAGAAGTACCGGGAGTGGGATGCGGCGATTCGGCTCAGCCCTCTCGCCGATCACTCGATTTGGGAGCTCGCCGTCGACCTTATTATTTATCTCGTTCTCGCCTACCTGATTTGGCACTTCGCCAAGCTCGGCCGGCTGGCCGCCCTCATATACGGCTATCTGATCCTCGGGACCTACATAGGCTCGGTCATCTTGTATCTCGCCAACGCTTCCGATGTGCCGCTGACTGTGACGCCGCTCTTCGTCATGATTGGCGTCTTCCACGTGGTCTGCCTCGTTCCGATCGTCTGGTTTCTGCAGCTCGCCGGGCAGAAAGAGCTCTTCCACGTGAGCCTGATCGAGCTTCTCATCGAGAGCGACTAGCTATTTGAAGCGGAGGGCCTCCTCTGCTAGTACGGCGTGCTTGGTGTTCGACTCGGTCCAACGATCGTCAGGCGCCCCAACCTCTGTAACTAGTTGGATTTATTCTATTTTTAGCTTTGTTTGGAGGCGCTTATGTCATCGCTGCCGACGCGGGGGGATACCCGGCAGCATTTGGTACGGCTGCTCGAAAAAGCGGGCAACTCTCCTGGGGCGGATCTGGATGAGCTCTTGGGCTCCGACACGATCTCTTTCGCTGCGCTCGTCCGCCTGCTCACCCAGCTCGAGTACCGGGAGCCCGTCGCTCGTGGGCACTTTCGAGCGATCCTGAAACACCGCGAGGCGCTGACGTCCAAGCTGGGACGAGAGGCGACGTTACAGCTCGCCGCGCTCGACTATTTCCAGACCTCGAAGCCAGAGCTTCGCAATCCGAAGCTCATCGAAATGGCCACCTATCTCAAGACCGAGAGAAGCGCCATCACCGACGGGCTGACGAGCCTCTACAATCGCCAGTTCTTCGACGTCAGCCTGAGGCGGGAGCTCAAGCGAGCTCGTCGCTAACGCACACGTCTCGCTATCGGTGAGCGGAGGCATCGCCCTCTATCCCGCCGACTCGAACTCCGCGGAAGGACTCGTGCGCATGGCAGACCTGGCGCTCTATAGATCGAGGCACGAGGGCAAGAACAAGATCACGCTTCACGCCGAGGAGAAACGCCGATCGCCGCGCCTCGATGCGAGAAATGTTCTCGTCTTCCGGGAGCACCGGCAAGACGAACGCCGCGAGCTACGAAGCCAGGCCCGTAATCTCTCGAGGAACGGTGCGCTCGTGGAGAGCCAGATCCCCTTCAACGTGGGAACCGAGCTCGAAATCGACATCCACCTTCCTCAGGAGCACCAGAACGTCTTCTTGAGAGGCCGAGTTGTCCGGCTCGAAGAGGCCAGCAGCGAGGATGCGAGGTATCATGTAGGCGTTGCCTTCGTGGCCGACACCGATGAGGACGCTAAGAAACTCGAGCATCTCGCATCGGAGATTTATCGACCGAGCGAGCCGGACGAGCCGCCTCGAACGGACGTCGACCGCATCGGCTGAGTTGTTCCCCCGAACGGAGGCCAGCGCTCGATGAAAGCTTGGGATTTCTCACCGCCGCCCGCCTCCGGCATGGGCGACCACGACGTGCGCCACCAGGGCCGTCATCTCGAAGGCAAGCGCGTCGCGCTCATGGTCACGGGCGGTATCGCCGCGATCAAGGCCCCTTTCATCGCTCGTGCCCTCCGCAAACAAGGTGCCGACGTCGTCGCGTTCTGTTCCAAGGAAGCGCTTCGCTATACCACCGAAGATTCGCTCGAGTGGTCCACGGCCAACCCCGTCGTCACCCGTTTGACGCCCGCCGCCGAGCATTTGAGCGACGCCAATCGTTTCGACGGTTATCTCGTCGCTCCCGCCACCTACAACACTATTAATAAGGTTGCACTGGGGATCGCGGACGGCATGCTGACCTCGACGCTCGCGACCGCTATCCGCCGCATGGAACGAGGCGAGACAAGCGTGCTCGTCGCACCGACTATGCACGGCGACATGCACAACTCCATCCTGACCGCCTCACTGCAAAAGCTCGACGGAATGGGCCTGAGGATTATCCCGCCCCGAGAGGACTACGGAAAGCACAACATTCCCGAGACGAGCACGCTCGTCGCCGAGGTCTGCGCGGCCCTCAGTACGTCCCCGCTCAAGGGACGATCGCTGCTCGTGACTGGCGGCCCCACGCCGACCCTCGTCGACAATGTACGCCGCATCACCAATCGCTTCACCGGTCGGCTCGGGACAGAAATCGCCGACGAGCTAACGCTTCGCGGCGCCAAAGTCCATCTCATCCTCGGCGAGACCGGGCTCACGCCCCCCGACTACATTCCCTGCGCCAGGATTCGCAGCTTCGAGGAGTATCGGGACGCCGTGATGAGCGTAGTCGGTGCGCGCGAGTTCACCGCCGGCATCTTCTCCGCCGCCGTCGCCGACTACAAGCCGAAAGAGGTAGCCGAAGGCAAGATCCCCGCGGGCGGCGCGCTCAAGAGCATCGAGCTCGCCCCGACCGAGAAAGTCATCGACCTTGTCCGCAACAAGTACGCCAAACTGCCCATGGTCTCCTTCAAGTACAACGAGAACATCGACCACGACGAGCTCATCGAGATCGCCAAGCGCCGCGTCGCGAAGGGCCACCTCGCCGTCGTCGCGAACCGGGGCGAAGAGACCGGCCCAAACGGCGAGCAAACCGCCTACATCGTCTCGAAAGCCGGCGTCTCCGAGCAGCTTATCGGCAAACCCGGTATCGCGAGCGCCATCACCGACTTCCTAGAGCGCGAGCTCGGCTAGCAATTTCCCCAAATCTTGACATCCACACACGTTAGACCGATAATACGTCGCCTGCATTGACGCGGGGTGGAGCAGTCCGGTAGCTCGTTGGGCTCATAACCCAAAGGTCGCGGGTTCAAATCCCGCCCCCGCCACCATTTCCAAATTTCCCATCCAAAAGAGTTACGCCGTCAAGAGAGCTGCTGGCTTCTTGAGTAGTGGCCCGTATCGGGGCAGATCGTGCGGGAAGTGTGCGGGAACGTGTTTCGTTTCTTGACTCCCTCTCAACTTCTCCCGTCCCTTCCAGCCCGCCAAGCATCTACGGCTCTCTTAGGTCGTTCGTTAAGCTTGACGTGTCGTACGAGATCGGAGTCGTGCAGTACTCGCGACTGGGCTCGCACTCACAAAACCATTGCTTTTCCAAGATGTCGCAGGACGCCTCTGCGTCAACACCCTGGTAGCTGTGCTGCTCACACAAACATCATGCAGATTTCCGAGTAGGTTTTCGACGAGCCCCTGGCCTGGCGGCACTCCGGACAGCAGGGCCAGCGCGTGAGGATTCGCAGCGATGGCAGTTCGCTGCTCGATTTGCCGCGCTCCTGACCCGCTGCGCTGTCTTGCGTTGCTCGGAGAGCCGATCCGGCACATTCTCCTCGCGGCCGAAGTACACCTCATCCGGCGTACGACCTCCGAGAACGGTGCGCGGGATCTTTTCATTGTGCTCACGCACGTAGAACGCGACGAGACGCCGCACCGCCGCCGCACTGTCGAGGGTGTTCAGGAAGAGCCACGCGTGTTTCAATTGTCGCCAGAACGCCTCGATCAAGGAGTTCGAGGAGATGATGTCGATCTGCGCGAGCACACGATGCAGAGAACTTGAATCCAGGAGCAGCTGGTCGACCTCGCCAAAGTTCTCCGAACCGCCGTCGGTGACGACAAGTACGTTCGCGGTCGCTGAGTCGTCCGGAAGGCCCTTTGACGCCTCGATGAGGAGCTCCCGGGTGGTTGCCGAGCGCAGCGTGTCGCTCACCCGCCAGGCAAGAATTCTTCGGCTGAAATTATCGATGACCGCCTGCAGATAGATTCGGATGCCGGTCGTCAGCCGGATCACGGTCGCGTCGATTTGCCAGTACTCGTTGGGGCGTGTCGCCCTGAGGCCTGTCTTGGGCTTCGCCGGATGCACCCGCCTTCGAGGACGTTTCCACCCGCGCCTGCGGATCATCTTGTACCACGTACTTGCCGAGGCGAAGAGCTTGCCAAGCCGCTGCGCGTAAAGCGCTAAGTTCTGGACGGCGATGTGGCGATAGCTCTCGGACTCGACGAAATCTCTCATCGTGGAGACTTCGTCGCGCGTGAGCTGGCTGGGGAAGGACTTCGGACAGCTCGGTTGATCGTCGAGTCCGCAGCCGTCTTCCTTGCGCCTCCACGCGTGATAACGCGCCGTCGAGACGCCCACGATTCTGAGCACGGTGCTTAACGACAGAACACCAGTCGCCGACGCGATCGCCCGGAGCACCGCCGACTTGGTCTCACCATCCGGAAGGCGATCGCCGTCGAGTTTTCCCCCGCGGAACCCCAACACACGCACGAGTAACCCGATGATCGCCGCCTGCACCTTGGCTCGCTGTCTTAGATTGTCGACCTGCTCCAACAGCTCGTAGACTTCCAGCTCAACGTTGCCTTGGTGCACAACTCGCGATCTCGGTCCACAATTGTCCTGTACTCACGGATTCGAGGTTCCCCATGAGCATTTTCAAACGCACTCAGCGGAAGTATGTGAAGAAGGCCTATCGCGTGAGGAATTGGCGTGAATATGAGGCGGGTCTACGCAACCGTGGGAGCCTGACCGTCTGGATCTCGCTCACCGCCGGCAAGCTTGTGAACTGGGACGCGCCCCGGCCGAGGAGGAGGAAACCGGGCCGTCAACGCAAGTACTCGAACCACGCCATCGAGACGGCTGTCACCCTGGGCATGGTGTTTCATCTGTCATCTAGGCAGAGCGAGGGATTGCTGCGATCGTTGTTCGCTCTGATGAAGCTAGACAATGATGTGCCCGATCACACCACGATTTCGAGGCGCAAGGCGAAGCTGGGTAAGGTCCCCTTCTACCAAGACAAGCAGAAGACGCCGTTGCACACCTTGATCGACAGCAGCGGTCTCGCTGTCCACGCCGGCCAGCTGCGCAGAGCACCAAAGAGCAGGGACTATCGCAAGCTCCATCTGTGTGTCGACGAGCAGAGTGGCGAAGTCGTCGCCGGCGAGCTGACGAGCAAAAGAGCCCGCGATTCATCGCGGGTTGCATCGCTTGTCGCACAGATCGACAGTCCCATCTCATCGGCCAGAGCTGACACCGCATACGACGCCAGCGGCGTCTATGAGGCGATCGAGAATCACAGCGCTCATCGCTCGCCGAGGGTGCTGATACCGCCGCGCAAGGGCGCCCAGCTCGCATCGGGGCCGGCGAGCAGCCGACAGCGCAATCGCAACATTGCAGCACAAGCTCGGCTCGGCAAACGAAAGTGGCACACAGAATCGGGCTACAGCAACCGGAGCAAAGTCGAGACAACGTTCCATCGCTACAAGGCTATCGTGGGCTCAGCGATGCGAGCGAGAGGGTTGGCGGCACAGAGAGTCGAGGCAAGGATCGGGTGCAAGATTCTGAACACCATGACGGCGCTCGGGATGCCTGATAGCGAGATGATCGGATGATGGGAGTCGGGGCCAAGCGAGCTATCGGCCTCTATCGGAGTTGTGCACCAAGGCACCTTCTTCTCGGAAAAAAGCGCACCGCCTCGGTCGTGGCGCTTACCGACCTCACCGCCCTCAAATTCAGCTCCAAGGGTTTCGACACGATGTTCCAGAAGATCCCGAAGTTCGGCCTCGGTCTTTCCCAGGGGCTCGCACACCGGCTGGACGAAGTCTCGGTTCAAATCCCGCTTCCCCAGTACGACATGCGCAAGGGCTCGCCCGAAGCGGAGGTTCTCCGGCTCCTGCCCAAAGAATTCTGCCAGCGACATCGTGTCCTGCCGCTCGAGGTCGACGGCAACGTTCTGACGCTTGGAGTGGTCGATGACCCCTCGACGAGCGTCGTGAGCGCCGTCCGACAGCACGTCCCTAGCATGGAGCTCAATACCGTTCGTACTGATCTGCCCTTCTTCAACGACGTGATGCAGACGCACTCCGGACTTCACGCAATTCCCCAGGGTCTCGCCGAGGCCGAAAAGGACAAGCCGCGCTCGCCGGAGCTCGACGAGCTGCTGAAACAAATGGTCGCAGAAGGTGCATCGGACTTGCACTTGTGCGCGCATCACAGGCCCCGCTGGCGCATCAACGGCGACATGCAAGAGGTGACGGATGGACCCGTGCTCGGGACTCAACAGGTTTTCGAGCTCATAAAGCCCGTCCTCACCGAACGGCATCGCGACGAGTTCGTGAATACGAGCGACGCGGACTTCGCCTATATGGTTCCCGAAGTGGCCCGGTTTCGCGTGAACATGTATCGGGATCACAACGGAGTCGGCGCCGCGTTTCGGCAGATCCCGTCGCAGATTCTGACCATCGAGCAGCTTGGCCTGCCGGAAGTCGTCAAGCAGCTCTGCGAGATTCCGAAAGGTCTGGTTCTCCTGACCGGACCGACCGGCTGCGGAAAGTCGACGACCCTCGCCTCGATGGTCGACTACATCAATAAGACCCGCAAGAGCCACATCATCACGCTCGAAGATCCGATCGAGTTCCTGCACCGAAGCGACCAGTGCCTCGTAAACCAGCGTGAGATCGGCGGACATACCAAGAGCTTCGCCCGCGGCCCGAAGTCAGCCTTGCGGGAAGACCCCGACATCGTACTCGTCGGCGAGATGCGGGACCTCGAGACGATCTCATTGGCGCTGGAGACGGCCAATACCGGCCACCTCGTCTTCGCGACCTTGCACACCAACTCCGCCGTCTCTACCGTCGATCGCATCGTCGATCAGTTTCCGGCCAACGAACAGGCACAGATCCGAAGCGTATTGTCAGACGTCCTTCGCGGTGTCATCACTCAGACGCTGGTGAAGAGGAAAGAAGGTGGTCGCGTCGCTGCTCTGGAGATCATGGTGGTGAACCACGCGATCGCGAACCTCGTCCGAGAAGCCAAGACGGTGCAGATTCCCAGCATCATCCAGACAAATCGGGCCGGGGGCATGCAGCTTCTCAACGACGTCCTCGCCGAGATGGTCGAGGGTCGCAAGATCGAGCTAAAGGAAGCTCTCGCCCATTCCGCCGACAAGAAAGACCTCGAGAGACGTTTCCGCAGCGGTTTGAGCATCACTGCCGACCCGCAGACCACAGAGCGGTTCCGAGTGCATGAGGTCAAGTCGAACTCCCCCGCCTATTTCGCCGGCCTCAAACGAGGTCAGATTATCGTCGAGCTCGATGGAAAACCCGCAAATAACTACTCCCTCGACGAAGCGAGACGCTCGCTGCGCGTCGATGGCAGTCATCCCATCACCGTGCTCGAGAGCGGAGGCAAGAAGGTCAAGCTCAATCTGGAGCTCCCGAGCATGTAGGCCAAGTTCTCTCCTGGCGCTTGCCGAGCGGGACGCCCGCCCCCCAACCCAAGCGACGAGGCGTCCCGCTCTCTTTTTGCCTAGTCGCAGGCGCGCTATACTTCAGCGTTTGCACTTACGACGATGAAGCAAGAATTCCGCGACGCCATGGCTCACCTCGAGGGCGAGCACTGGTGGTACAAGGCCAGACGCGAGATTCTCGAAACGGCCGTCGAACGCTTTGCCGGCGATTCCAAACTTGCTCTGACGGTGGGTGTTGGCTTCACCAAAGAAGCCGAGATGCTGTCCCGGCGTGCACGCCTGGTCGCCATCGACCTCGCTCCAATCGATCCGCGTTGCCGCGAGATCTCTCTCCCCGCCCAGGCCGACGCGACCGCGCTCCCGTTCAAGAACGGGACCTTCGACGCAGTTTTTATCTTCGACGTGCTCGAGCACATCGACGCGGATACGCGGGTGCTCGAAGAGCTCCATCGCGTGCTGCGCCCCATGGGCAGGCTCCTCGTCACCGTGCCGGCATTCCAGTTTCTCTTTGGACTCCAGGACGAAGTGAGCCACCACAAACGCCGCTACCGAAAGGGTCCCCTCAAGGGGCTCGTGCGGGGCTCCGGCTTCGAGATCGACTATGCGACCTACTTCAACAAGTTGCTCTTTCCGCCCATCGCCGCCGTTCGCCTCTTTCGGCGAGTCTTTCCAGCGGACGCCGAGGCCGGGAAGAGCGACTTCGACATGAGGCTGCCCGGCTCCATCGAGGCGGTCCTCGAGAAACTCTTCTCTTTCGAGCGGCACGCCATCGATCGAACGAGCCTTCCTTTCGGCATCTCCATTCTCTGTTCGGCGCGACGCGTCTGACGTCGAGCCGGCCCACCGAATCATGAAGTTCCAAGACGAAATACGGCGGCGACGGACTTTCGCCATCATCTCTCACCCCGACGCCGGCAAGACGACACTCACGGAGAAGGTCCTCCTCTATGCCAAAGCAATCCACCTGGCGGGGTCGGTGAAGGCCAAGCGCGAGTCGCGAAAAACGATTTCCGACTGGATGAAGATCGAACAGGAGCGCGGCATTTCCGTCACATCCTCCGTTCTGCAGTTCGACTACATGAGCAGGGCGCTCAACCTCGTCGACACTCCCGGTCACGCCGACTTCTCCGAGGATACGTTCCGGACGTTAGCGGCGGTCGATTCCGCGGTGATGCTCATGGACCACGCGAGGGGAGTCGAGACACGAACGCGCAAGCTGTTCGAGGTCTGCCGCATGAGGCAGCTCCCCGTCGTCACCTTCATGAACAAGCTCGATCGTCACGGCCTAGACCCTCTCGAGCTCGTCGACCAAGTTCGTGAAACACTCGATCTCGAAGTCGCGCCGCTCAACTGGCCGCTGGGTATGGCGGGTGGCTTCAAGGGCGTCGTGGACCTGCGGACCCGTGACGTCCTCCTCTACGAGGGCGACCGTCGTGGGAGTGAGATCGTGAAGGCCGAGCGGATGCCGTGGAACGAGGCGGAAGCCCTGCTGGGCAAGGCGACCTTCGAGCACATACATGAGGAGCTCGAGCTCATCGAGCACGTCGGCGACAAGTTCGACCACGCACGGTTTCTCTCTGGCGAGGTCAGCCCACTGTTCTGGGGCTCAGCGATGAACAATTTCGGCGTCGAGGAGCTCCTTCGCTACCTGGCCGACCACGCGGCCGGGCCCGGCCCCAGAAAAACCGAGGACGGCGAGATGATCGACCCGGAGAGCGAGCGATTCACCGGCTTCGTCTTCAAGATCCAGGCGAACATGAACCCACGCCACCGAGACGGCATCGCTTTCCTGCGGGTCGTCAGCGGAAAGTTCCAGCGGGGCATGGACGCGGTCATCGGTCACTCCGGAGAGGTGCTGCGGCTTTCGAAGCCCCACAGCTTCCTCGCCCAGGAGCGCTCGCTCGTTGAAGAGGCCTGGCCTGGGGACATCGTCGGCATCTACAACACGGGGAAGCTCCGCGTGGGTGACACTCTAGCCGCAGACGGAGTTCTCAGATTCGCCGGTATTCCCCGCTTCGCGCCGGAGCACTTCGGCCAGCTTCGCCTCGCGGACCCGCTAAAGCGCAAGGCGCTCGACTCGGGTCTCGAGCAGCTCGCGCAAGAGGGCGTTATCCAGCTGTTTTTCACTCCCGGCCACGGTCGACAGAACCCTTATCTCGGCGCGGTCGGCATGCTTCAATTCGAAGTGCTCAAGGAGCGGCTCCGAAACGAGTACAACGTGAACGCGCACTTCGAAAAGGTGCGCTTCACGCGGGCCCGCTGGGTCGGCGGCAAGCCCGAGGCGCTCGAGTGGCTTCGCTCGACGCACGGCTACGGCGTCCTCGAAGATCGAAACGGACAACCCGTCGTGCTCACCGACTCCGAGTGGAACCTCAACTACGCCCTCGAAAAAGCTCCTGGTCTCGAGTTGTACGACGTCGAGCCACTGTGACCTCGACCGAGGACAGCGTCCGACCGGTCGGTACTCCGGCCCAACAACGCTAAAACTCGAACGGCACACCACTTATCCTATATCGACTCCATTGGCATCGACCTTGCTCTTTCTAGGAGCGAGCCCTAAAGGAGGACTACGATGAAAGCAAGATTTTTTTTGATCATTCTTATTCTGACCTGTCTACCTCTGGTAGCTTTCGCCGACGCGGAGCGAGACGCCGATCTTCAGACCAAGGTCGCCGACAAGATCAGTGACGTCACGCGGGACAACGGCCCCTGGCTATTCGGGAAAGTGCCGAGCGTCTGGGCCAAGAGCGAGGCCATCGCGCGCGCTATGGACGTCGATGGAGTGTCGGCCGTGGAAGACAACCTCGAGATCGCCTTCGGCGAGAGCGACGAGAAGGTCGCGGAAGAGGTCGCCAAGACCGTGCGGCGTTACTCTTTCTTCACGGTCTACGACGACGTCAATTTGTCCGTCAACAAGGGTCATGTGGTCCTTATGGGCCGGGTAACGATGCCGTTCAAGTCGGACGCGATCGTGACACGGGCCTCGAAGGTCATGGGGGTACAGAGCGTGACGAACGAGATCGCGGCGCTTCCGACGAGCATCGAGGACCAGAGACTTCGCTCGACGCTCGCCTATCGGATCTACGGCGATTCCGTTTTCCGGTCGCTCGCTTTCAGGGCAAACCCGCCGATTCACATCATCGTCGAGCGGGGCCACGTCGCCCTCACCGGCGCGGTGCAAAGCAAGGTCGAGAAGCGAAAAGCCGAGCACATCGCCCGATCGACCTTCGGCGTCTTCTCCGTCGAGAACCGCCTGCGCGTCGGCGACTAGAGCTCTGACAAGCTGACTCCTACGAATGCCGCCCCGGCTTCTGCCGGGGCCTTTTTTTGGCGGGAGGGGAGTCAGAACCGCGTCTTGTGCGATCATAGAAGCCCTATGGGCTTGATCTCGAAGCTCACCGCCGCCCTACGCAAGAAGCTCCATGAGCGTGAGATCGCGGAGAGCCTCCTGCACTTCGAACGTCACACCGGCTCGAGTCCGGCGCGGAATCAGACGTTCTCTGACGCGGGCAGCTTTCGTTCTCAAGTCGATCGCCTCTTCGCCATTGGCAACCTGTCGGAGACGAGCGAGCTCAAGCGACTAGCCGAAGGCGTGGTCGCCGTCACCCTCACGAACCGATACTATCGAGCGGCGGACTATTTATCGGACATCGCCGACGATCTCGAGCGTCATACCTTCCTCACCGGGGAGCCTTTGGGGGAGCCGCCGCTGACTGAGCCTGGCGAAGGTTACCCCCGAGAGCTCAAGCTCAAAGCCGTTCGAGAAGCTTGGCTCGTTCCGCTGAAAGTCGCCTCCATGGAGCGCGCGCTAATCACATTCGAGCGGAACGTCGGTCGCGAGCTTCCCTATCGCGCTTTCGAGCAGTTCGAGCGCAGTGTGGCGCGTCTGTTTGCGCTGATCGGCGAGAGCGAGATCCGGTTCGTCGAAGAGTATCTGGAACGCTTCTTCGAGAGCTGGCCACGCCTGGAGGAAGCCCAGCGACGCTCGCCCGCGCGCGTCGTCGCTGAAGCGGTCGAAGGGCTTCAAGGACGATTGCTTCCGGAGGGCATCGCTGGACTCCGTACGCGACGAGCCGATCAGCCGTTGCGACTTTCCACCGTCGTTCACGCGGAGCGTCAAGATCTCCTCATCGCGTGCCTGAGTATTCTGGAGCTTTCGTGAGGCTGCCACGCTTCCGCTTCGGCCCGTTCACGCTATCGCCCTCGAGACGCCTGCTGCTGCGCGGCGACAAGGAAGTCCCGCTCATTCCGAGATACTTCGACCTGCTCCTCTTGCTCGTCGCGCGGAGAAGCGAGGCCGTGTCCAAAGACGAGATCTTCGACTTCGTTTGGAGCGACGTCATCGTAACCGATGGGGCTCTGACGCAAGCGGTCCGGATTCTGCGAAAGAGTCTCGGCGATCGGGCGAAGGAACCTCGTTTCATTCGTACCGTTTCGCGTCACGGCTACCGTTTCGTCTATACCGACGTCATCGAGGAGCCCGATGAGCTCGGGGCGGAGAACGGGGAGCTCGAGCAGGCGGTCTCGCGTCTCCTCGGAGCGGAGATGCCGGCGACGGAGGAAGAGGAGGAGGAGTTGCGGGAAGCGGCCGAGACGGTGCTCCGTCTCGGTGGCGAGGAAGCATTGCGGCGTCTCGAAGGCCACCCGGTGGCTCGCGCCATCGTTAGAGATGTTCGGTGGAGCCTGGCCGAGGTCGGGCCCGCCTCCCTGACTTCTGTGGGAGCGATTCGGGCGCTCGTCGGGCTGCGCACTCGAGACAGCAGCGGACTCGTCCGGCGCCGCTGGATCGGCGCGACCCTCGGGGGGGCGGCGAGCGGACTCGTGGGCGGGTTTCTCGGCGGGCTCGTGCTCATGGGGGGACCGGGCGCGACCGCCACTTCGAGCGTTCTGGTTGCGCTTCCGCTCGTCGGTCTCGTCGTGGGAGCGCTCGGTGCTTTCGGTGTGGGAGGGGGACTCGCTTGGGCCAAGGCGCTCGTCCGCTCCTACAGAGGCGTGGCACTCGTGACCCTTGGGGCGATGGGTGGCGGGCTCGTGGGAGGGTTGGCTCATTTTGTCGGACGTTTCACGGTGGAGGGGTTGTTCGGACGCGATTTGTCGCCCGTCGCGGGCGGCTTCGAGGGACTGGTGATCGGTGCGGCGATGGGAGCGGGATACGCTCTGGGAACCCCTCTGAGCCAGGGCGGCATGGCGACGCCGCGCGGTTGGGCTCGCCTCGCTGCGGCGGCCGCGGCCGGTCTTGTAGGCGCGTTGGCCTGTCTGCTTCTTGCCGTGACGGGCCATCACCTGGGCGCCATGAGCATTGACCTCATGGCACATAGCTTCCCCGGATCGCAGGTTCGGCTCGAGCCTCTTGCCCGCCTCCTCGGCGAAAGTCACCCAGGGATTTGGACGCGTGGGGTCATCAGTGGCTTCGAGGGCTTCCTGTTCGGCGTCGGCCTGGTGTGGGGGCTCACCGGACGCCATCGGACGCGGACCGCGCAAAACGGTGGTGAATAGCGCGCCTTTGCCCGTAAACTAACGGCCCGACACAACTTCTTGCGGGACCCCTTCTGGAGACTTTTGAATGAAACTACGTGCCTTTTCGGTCATGGTGCTCTTCTGCGGCAGCCTGGCTTCGACGGCGGCCGTCGCCCAAGACAAAGAAGAGAAGAAGCTCGGTTGGGCGGACAAGGCCGAGCTATCCCTCGTTCTTACCTCTGGCAACTCACAGACGAGCACCTTCGGCTTCCGCAACGATCTTTCACATGACTGGGACAATGCGAGACTTCTGATCGAGGTTGCCGGGCTCCGAACCGAGACCGGTGTCATCACGAGGACGCCGGTCGGATCGTCACGCGACGACTTCGAGGTTCAAAAGAGCGTCGTCAAGGACGTCACGGCCGAGAACTACCTCGCGCGAGGGAAATACGATCGGAACCTGACCGACCGATTCTTCCTCTACGGCACGGGGGGCTGGAGCCGCAACGAGTTCGCGGGCATCCGCAATCGAACTTTTGGCGCGGGTGGCGTCGGTAACATCTGGTACGACGTCGACTCGACCCGGTGGCGCACCGACTACGGTCTCAGTGTCACTCGAGAGGAGGGAACGGTCGCGGAGGTCGAGACCTTCGCCGGCATGCGACTCTCCTCGGACTTCATGAGAAAGCTTACGGGGAATACGACTCTGACCAATGTAACGATCGCGGACGAGAACCTGAATGAGACCGCTGACTTCCGGCTCGATTCCTTGACTGCGCTCGCCGTGGCGATGAACGCGCGCTTGGCGCTCAAAGTAAGTCTTCAGTTTCTATTCGACAACCAGCCGTCCTTCATCGAGGCGCCCTTGGAGTTTCCGCCAGGGAACACGCTCGATATACTCGTGCCCGTTCCTGCGGACGAGTTGGACACGTTTTTCTCCGTCGCATTGGTGGTGAGCTTCTAGAAGCGCGGCGGGGGTCAGTCCTGAACAACTTGACTCGGGTGTTACTTTTCTACCCGAGTCAAGTTGCTCAGGACTGACCCCAATCTCAGGGCACCCTCACATTTCCCTCATTTCAGAGCGGGCGGGGATCGGTAGTCTGGTCCGCATGAGACTTCCACAGTTCACGCACGAAAGAACCGAAGCGGACCTCAAGCTCTGTCACGATCGCGTCGATCTCGTGACTCGACAACGGGTTCAGTTCATCGACATCACCGAGCTCGTCCGGGAGCGGGTGCGGCGCTCTGGCGTCGCCTACGGCGTCGTCAACGTTCACACCAAACACACCACCACCGCCGTCGTTCTCAACGAGAACGAGGACCTTCTGATGCGGGACTTCGAGGATCGTCTGGAGTCCTGGGCGCCCCGCGACGACGCCTATCGGCACAACGACCTCGACGCACGGCGCTTCCAGCGGATGGCTCCGGACGAGAAGCCGAACGGCGACGCCCACGCTCGAGCGCTCCTGCTCGGCGCCTCCGAGACGTTGAATATTTCCGAAGGCGTCGCAGAGCTCGGGGAGTGGCAGCGGCTGTTTCTCGTGGAGCTCGACGGGCCCAGGTCTCGGACGCTCTCGATTCTGGTGATGGGAGCACTACCCGTGATTTAATCCGTCATACGTGAAAGTCCTGGGGATCGACATCGGTGGGACCGGAATCAAGGGAGCTCCGGTCGATATGAGTAAAGGTGATCTCGTCGCCGAGCGTCAACGCATTTCGACTCCCAGTCCCTCGACCCCGGAGTCGGTCGCCTCGGTAGTCGTCGGGATCGTACGACACTTCGATTGGAAAGGTCCTGTGGGTTGTGGATTTCCGGGGATCGTCGACTCGGGCGTCGTACGCACGGCGGCCAACGTCTCGAAGAAGTGGATCGGCGCGCCCGCGGCCGAGATCTTCGAGAAATCTACCGGGTGCTCCTTCACGATGGTGAACGACGCCGACGCGGCGGGCCTCGCCGAAATGCGCTTCGGCGCTGGAAGAGGCCGAAGCGGCGTCGTCTTGATGCTCGCCTTCGGAACCGGCATCGGAACGGCTCTCTTCGTCGACGGGAAGCTCGTGCCGAACACTGAGCTCGGCCACCTCGAGCTCGACGGTCGCGAGGCGGAGCGTTGGGCCTCGGAGAAAGTGCGCGTCGAAAAGGACTTGAGCTGGAAGGAGTGGGGCCGGCGGGTGAACGTCTACCTGAATCGCATGCACGCCTACTTCTGGCCCGAGCTAGTCATCGTCGGAGGCGGCGCGAGCAAGAAGTTCGAGAAGTTCAGCCGATATCTGTCCGTGCCCTGCGAGATCGTTCCCGCCGAGCTACGCAATCGGGCCGGGATCATCGGCGCAGCACTCGCAGCGGCGGAAGTGTAGTCATGTCGAGATGCAATCGAACAGTCGAGCCGGAGGGCTCGCAGCGGGGCCGGATCGTAGGAGCGGGCGGTATCGCATCCGGATCGGGGCTGAGCTTTCGAAAGAGAGCCGCGTAGCCCTCGCATTTCTCGGCAGAGAGCTCGAGCGCGGAGTCGCCTAGCTGGCCCAGGGCCACGAACCCCAAGGATTCAGTCGCATCGGGAAGCTCGCCGGCCCCGATCATCAGCATGGCTTCTGCCGTCGTCGTGACGGTAGTCGCGGTTCGATTCTGGGCGCAGGTCCAAATTACCTGATTGGTCTCTTCTGAGCCCGGCGACGTGAACAAGAGGAAATCGACGGTCTGGCAGTCAGGTTCCAGAAACAGTTGATCGCCGCCGCTCTTGCGCGCGACGTTCGCGTATACGGACTCCCCCTTCTCGTAGTCTTCGAGCTTATCCGAATAAGCCCGTTCCTCCAGATTCGCCCCGTGGAGGTAGAGCGCGACCAGGATGACAGCGAGAAAAAGGGTGAGGACCGCGACACCCTTGCGACCCATCATGGCTCGACGGCCATTCGCTAGGCGCCTTCGACGACGACGAACTGTCCGTTTGCAGCCCCCGTGCGCACCTCGATGGCCTTCTGATACTCGGGCGAGCGGTAGAACGTTTGAGCTTGCTCGACGCTCGGAAACTCGACGACCACGATGCGTCCCCGCTCCTCCGGCCCTTCCAGTGTGACGGTACGTCCACCGCGGGCGAGGTAGCGGCCGCCGTATTGCTCGATGGCGGGAGCCGCGAGCTTCTTGTAGGCCGCATAGGCATCCGGATTTGTGATCTGAACGCGAACGATAAGATATGCGGACATGTCGTCTCTCCTTAATTCGAGACCCGCGCTCACGAGCCCGCGAGCTCCGTCACGCTTGGAGCATAGCAGACCTCGAGGCGAACTTTTTGACGGCTCGAATTCGACTCTTTCGACGTTGACGGCCCGACCCGAGCGCGGTATCAATGACCCGAAATCAAGGAGATGCTTCATGTTACACCGCCGCCTCGCTATCGTCTTCCTGGTCCTGTTCCTCGGCGCCTGTGCGTCCGAGCATTCCGGACCGGATGCACCAGAATCCGCGGAAACAACCGAGAACCACGCCGATGTGGTATCGCTGAGCTGCGATCCGGACAACGGCGGTATCGCCCTGCCCAACGGTTTTTGCGCCATCGTCGTGGCCGACGAGATCGGTCGGGCGCGGCACCTCTGGGTCCACGACAACGGGGACATCTACGTGGCGCTTCGCTCGTCGGAGGGAGCGGGGGGCGTGGTGGCGCTGCGCGACACCGACGGTGACGGCCGCGCCGACGTCCGCGAGCAATTCGGGGATCACTACGGAACCGCCATCGAAATTCACGACGGCTACCTGTATTTCGGGACCAATAGCTCGATTCTTCGTTACGAGATGACCCCGGGCGCGCTCGTGCCCGAAGGTGAGCTCGAGACGTTCATCGACGGCTTTCCCGAACAGAGCACACACGCGGTGAAGCCATTTGCCTTCAACGATCAGGGCCATCTCTTCGTGAACGTCGGCGCACCGTCCAACGCCTGCCAGCAGGAGGTACGCACGAAGGGCTCACCGGGTCAGAACCCCTGCCCACAGAGGGAATGGCAGGCTTCGATCTGGCGTTTCGAGACGAATCGAGCGGGCCAGACCCAGAAGGACGACGGCTATCGCTATTCGAACGGCATCAGAAACTCGGTGGCGATCGCCTGGCACGAGACTTCGAAGGCCGTCTACGTCGTGCAGCACTGGCGCGATCAGCTCGAGACGCTCTGGCCCGAACACTTCGACGCAGAGTACAACGCAGAGAATCCGGCCGAGGAGCTCTTGAAGCTCGAGGATGGCGCCGACTTCATGTGGCCCTATTGCTACGACGACGCGCAGGGACAGAAGATCCTCGCACCCGAGTACGGGGGCGACGGGAAAAAGTTGGGCGACTGTGACATTGGCTCCAGAGCCGCTCGCCACTTTCCCTGGACACTGGGGTCCCAACGATCTCATTTTCTATGACGGCGACCAGTTTCCCGAGCGCTATCGCGGCGGCGCCTTCATCGCCTTCCACGGGTCATGGAATCGTGCCCCGCTACCGCAGGGAGGCTACAACATCGTTTTCGTTCCCATGAACGACGGCGCCCCCTCGGGCGAGTGGGAGGTCTTTGCTGACGGGTTCACGGGCGCCGACGTGCTCGAGAGCCCGAGAGACGCGCGCTTCCGCCCCACGGGCGTAGCCGAGGGACCCGACGGTTCGCTCTACGTGTCCGACTCCGTGACAGGCCGGATCTGGAGAGCCATCCATCGCCCCTGATTGGCGTTGACGCCTACGGTCAGCCCAGAAACCTATATCCGCCGATTTATGCGACAAACTACGAATTCGCCACACAAAGGTTGGTGAGTTGGATCACGAATGCGGATCGGATGATTCGACCCACCAGGGCAACGGAGTGTCGGCAGCCAACAGTCCCTCTCCCTGAAGCTCCCTCCATAGATCGGTCGGGATGGGGTGGGACATCATCGCGACGTTCTCTTCGACCTCGGATGCACTTCGAGCCCCAGGTATGACGGCAACAACGGCTGGGTGGCCGAACGGGAACTGAAGCGCCGCCGCCTTGAGAGGTACTCCGTGCCGGGCGCAGACGGCTTCCAGGCGTTGTGTCTTCTCGAGCATGTCCGCGGCGGCGGGCTCGTAGTCGAAGTGGGTGCGGCGCTGACTCCCGGTGGCGAGGATCCCGCTGTTGTAGGGTCCACCGATAATGACACTCACTCCTCGCTCCGAGCAGAGCGGCATGAGCTCGGCCAGCGCGCTTTGATCCAGAAGCGTGTATCGCCCGGCCACCAGGAGGCAGTCGAAATCTGCATCCCGGGCAAAGTCGCGAAGGGCTTCCCATTGGTTCATGCCGACGCCGACGGCCCGGACCCGTCCTTGCTCCTTCAGCCTCGCCACCGCCTGATAGGCTTCCAGGAGGGCCTGCTCGTAGTGAGCGTCCGGGTCGTGGATGTGCACGATGTCGAGACGATCGACCCGCAGCCGTTCCAGGCTGCTCTCGAACGAGCGCATGACGCCGTCCCGGGTGAAATCGAATACCGGGTTGTACCCGGTGGCGTCGCGAAACTGATTATCCTCGATGGAGACGCGATCACAGGGGATTAGCACACGTCCCACCTTGCTGGACAGGACGTAATCCCCGCGGGGGTGGCTTGCCAGATAGCGACCGAAACGCTCCTCACATCGTCCATGACCGTAGTAGGGTGACGTGTCGTAGAAGCGAATCCCGGCACGATAGGCGGTGTCCACAGCGTTGCGCGCCTCTTCCTCGGGAACGCTCTCGTAGAGGCCACCGAGCGGGGCGCCGCCCAGTCCGAGCCGGGGAACGGTGAGCCCCGTCTGTCCGATCTCAACGCGCTCGAATGGCTCCACCGCACCCTCTCTCTATGGAAAGGCGGCCTTGATCGCCTCGAGTGCGACGCCGAGCGCCGTCCGGGCCACGGCGTCAAGCTCGTCCTCCGGCCCTTCGATGTGGACCGTTCGGTGGACGTGGGTGAGTCTTCCTCCCGGCTCGAGCGCGGCCGCCGGAGAGGAGGACTCGAGCTCGTAAAACGGTCCAAGGGGCGGCGCACCAGGCTCCGGCGGCCCATCGTTGTAGCTGTTCACCGCATCGCCCCGGTAGGGCTCGTCCTGAATCCCCCACATGGAGTTGACGTAGTCAGTCGCATTGTCCGGCAACGTGTAATGCACCAGGGTGAGAAGGCGTCGGCTCTCGTCGTAGCTCCCCATCACGGGTCGTGCCCGGGCGGGGGCGATGCCGATCTTGCTCCGGTAGAGACCATCTCCCCGGAAGAAGAGCGCGTCATCCCGCACGACCAGGCGCTCGGCAGGAACCATGCCAAAATAGGCGTCGTTGACGATGGACCCGAGCGAAGCCTCCGATCCTGGCCGGAACGGAATCACGACGGTCGTTTCGGGAGACGGGTTGAACATGCCGAGAATCCACACCGAGAGAAGCCCGGACTCCTTCGTCCATGGGTCCGGTCCGGTGTTGGTGATCGTATTGATCGATTCGAAGGCGACGAATCGGCTGTCGTGTATCGCGTCCAGATCGAGACCCTCGGGCCGGCTCAGAAGCCGCACGGATCGCTCCACACCGAGCTGCAACCGGGTCCCCGAGTAGTTGACGAGGGTCATCCCTTTTGTGAAGCGAGCTTCGCCCTCGGCCTGGCTGGCGAGTTCCCAACCGCCCCAGTCGATGGGCTCCGGCACTTGCCAGTGCTCCAGATCGAAGGGGTCGCCGCGTGCGAAGAAGATGGAGAACTGCCCGCCCTCCGGGCCGAGCCAGAAGCGATCTTCTCCACCGAACACGTCGATGTGCGGCTGCCGGTCGCTGGAGGCGATGGCTTTCCGGTGGATCCAGCCGTAGCTCGCACCGTCGGGACCGCCAGCGGTGCTCGTCATCACCCGGCCCTGGTAGAGCGGCACCACCGCCAGCTGGGATTCACCGTCGGAAAGGACGACCACGTCCGTGTACTGCCGCAAGAAAGAAACGTCGTCTCCGAAGCTCACAACTTCGTCCTCGTGCTCGCAGGCAAGGGCGAAGAGACCCGCGACGATGATCAGTTTCTTCATGGTTTTACTCGCGAAGCCCGTAGAAACGGGCGCCGTTGTCGCCGAGGATGGCCGATTGCTCTTCGGTGAAAAGCCTTCACCCACTCCTCGACGAGTAATAACACTTCGGCATAGGGCGCTGCCAGTGTGCAGACCGGCCAGTCCGAGCCGAACATAAGTCGCTCGGCGTCGTAGGTTCCGCCGCGAATGACGTTGCACTCGCCCGGGTTTGCTCCTATCCTTCGACTCCATGACCAAGTGGATCATCGCTCTGTTTCTAGCGTCGCTCACGACCGCCCAGGAGCTCGACGTCGTCATCGAGGGTGGACGCCTGATGGATCCGGAGACGGGGCTCGACGCAGTTCGAAACGTCGGTATTGCGGACGGCACGATCACCACCATCTCCGAATCGCCGCTCGAGGGCCGCGAAGTCATCGATGCCGCGGGGCTCGTCGTGGCGCCGGGATTCATCGATCTCCACGCCCACGGCCAGGACCCGGTCAGCAATCGCCTTCAAGCTGCCGACGGGGTCACGACGGCGCTCGAGATGGAAGTCGGCGTTTATCCGATGGGCGACTGGCTCGCTTCGCGCGAAGGTGCTCTCATCCACTATGGCGCGACCGTGGGGCATTGGCCTGCGCGCGCCAAGCTCATGGACGGCGTCGCTCTCAAGCATCTCCCGACGCTTCCACCGGACGAGCAGTCGAAGCTCAACGATGGCCAACACGCTTACAAGGAGGCCACGGACGACGAGAGCCGACAGCTCCGCGTGATGCTGGCCGCAGGATTGGACGAAGGTGCGCTCGGGATCGGATTCGGCTTGACCTACACCCCGGGCGCCTCGCGTATCGAGATCCTTCAAATGTTCGAGCTCGCCGCCGAGCGCGGCGTTCCTATTTACATTCACGTCCGCGGAGAAAACTCCGGCGGAACGTTGGGCGCGTTTCAAGAAGTCCTCTCGAACGCAGCGTCCACCGGCGTCGCGGCGCACATCGTCCACCTCAACAGCAGCTCCGACGAGCTTGTGAAGGTCACATTGTGGATGATCCGCGGGGCGCGCGAGCGGGGGCTCGACGTCACGACGGAAGCCTACCCGTATACCGCCGGCTCGACCCTCATCCAATCGGCCCTCTTCGACTCTTGGCAAGACCTCACGGATGCGGAGTATCAAAGGCTCCAATGGCCGCTGACGGGCGAGCGGCTCACGACGGAGACGTTCACGAAGTACCGTGCCGAAGGCGGGTGGGTCATCATCCACGGGCGCAACGAAACGACCAACGAATGGATTACAGCACAGCCGGACGTCATCGTTGCGAGCGACGGCATCCCCTTCCTCTATGGACCCGCTCACCCGCGGGGCGCCGGCACCTATGCGCGCGTGCTCGGCCGCTACGTGCGCGAGCGCCAGGCGCTGGGCCTGATGGATGCGATTGGCAAGATGACGATCCTTCCGGCGCAGAGGGTCGAAGGCGCAGCTCCGGCCATGAGAAAAAAAGGCCGGGTCCAAGTAGGCGCCGACGCCGACCTCGCGATCTTCGATCCCGCCACGGTCCTCGATCTGTCGACCTACACGAAAGGAGACACCCCCTCGCAAGGGATAATCCACGTGCTCGTCGACGGGACGTTCGTTCTCAGGGATGGGGAGCTGGTGGAAGGCGTTAGCCCGGGCCGCGCCGTTCTCGGTGGAAACTTAGGAAATTAGATTGGCGACGATGCCTGGGGTCAGCCCAGAAACTTGTATCCGAGTCGATGGACCGTCACGATGTACTCTGGACGGGAGGGCTTGGGCTCGATCTTCTGCCGGAGTTCGGACACGTGCACGTCCACGGTTCGCGAGTAGGGCATCTGGTCGTAGCCCCAAACACGACTCAGCAGCTCGTCGCGACTCAGGGTCGCCTCGCGATTTTCGATGAAGTATCGAAGGAGCTTGAACTCCAAGGCGGACAATTCGATTGGCTCGCCTCCACGAAGGACTTCCACCTTGCGAAAGTTTACAACGACGTCGCCGAAGCTATAGCGATCCGGTCCAGATCTCTTAGGCAGCGGTTTTCGACGCAGAAGAGCCTCGACACGAGCCATGAGCTCCATCATGTCGAACGGTTTAGTGAGGTAGTCGTCCGCGCCGAGCTTCAGTCCCACGACTTTGTCGGCGATCTCGCCTCGTGCGGTGAGGAATAGAATCGGCGTGTCGACACCACGGGCTCGGAGCTCACGACAAACGTCGAAGCCGCTTCGCCCCGGCAACATGACGTCGAGCAGAATGACATCGAAGGGCTCGGCCGTCGCCATCTCGAGCGCCCCGTCCCCTTCCCGCGCCGCTTCGACCCGGTAACCTTCACTCTTCAATCGATCCGTCAAGGTCATCACGAGCCCGGGCTCGTCCTCGACGAGGAGGATGCGTCGAGCCGCGGTCACGTCGCATGCTCCGCGGCAGCGGGCAGCACGAGAGTGAAGCTCGCGCCCGCGCCGGGGCTCGATTGCACTTCGATGGTGCCACCGTGCTCGCGTACGATGTGATCGACGAGACTGAGACCGAGGCCGCTCCCGGCAACTTGGTCGTCCTGAGCTCTGCTTCCCCGATAGAAGGCCTCGAACAGATGTTCGCGCTCCTGGCCGGGAATGCCGGGGCCGTGGTCCACGACCTGAATCGCGACGCGATGCTCCGGTCGACTCGAGACGTGCACTTCCACGCCGTCCGCTTGTCCGCCGTGCTTGATCGCGTTGCTCACCAGGTTGGCGATCGCTCGCCTGAGAGCTTCCCGATCGCCGCGAACGCGCAGGTCCGCCTCGCCCGTTTCGACGGCCACCTCTACGCCCCTGTCATGCGCTACGCTTTCGCAGTCCGAGATCGCCTGGCTCACAATCTCGCGAGCGGAGACGGAGCCCGACTGGTAACGCCGCTTGAGCGACTGGATCCCGGCAAGCTCTAGTACTTGCTCGAGAAGATCCTCGAGTCGCCGCCCCTCCGACTCGATGACGCGCCCATAGTGCGCGACCCGCAATGGCTCGGAGACGGAACCATCCGCCAAGTTCTGCCCCGCCGAGCGAATGACGGCGACGGGCGTTCGCAGCTCGTGCGACACGCCGGCGACGAACTCCATCTTGCGCGCGGTGAGCTCCGGCGCCCTCCGTGAAGAAATGCTGGCGAGAACGACACTCGCCGCGAGGAGCCCCATCACCGCAAAGCTCACCGCTAGATTCCGGTACCGTGCTGTTGCGACCGCCGCATCGAGGGAGCCGGCTCCGTGTCGGACGAACAGGCGCCATCGGCCTTCCATGAGCTCCCGTCCAGTGTCTCGAAAGGACCCACGAAATCCCGCGGGGGGCCGCCGCCGCTCCCGCGATCCCGCTCGCCGGCGCCGGGACGCTGGGTCGTCTCCGGAAGGCACCTCCCCTAGGAAGCCACGAGGCGAGAACAGCGGCGCTTCGGCGTCTGCCGAAGCAACCAACTCAGACGCCTCGACCCCGGATGACGCGAAGACGATCCCACCGTCTCGATTGAGGACGACGACGTCGAACTCGGGGCCGAAGTGCCGGGCCTCGAGCTCGGGGAACCAGTCCTCTCGCAGAACGTCTTCACGTAACAGGACGAGGACGTATCGAGGAGCCGCCCGGGACCAACCGTCTCTTGGTGACCCGATGGGAACACCGAGACCTGGAGGTTCGTCCAGGAGCACCGGCAGGAAGGCCGGGTGCCGCCTGGGCCCATCCGCGGCATGGCCTTCGACGGACTCGATCTGAGCGCGTAGCTTCGAGAGCTCGTCCGGCCACGTCATCGAACGAAGCTCACTACCTTGAAGCTCGAGCAAGGCGGCCCCACCCTCGTCAAGGCGAAGGACGTAGATATGATGCGCGAGATCGGGATAGCCCGACTCTGCGCGCCATCGATCCAGTCGCGCGGACAAGTTCGCGCCGAGATCCCGTTCGCTCTCCACATGGAAAGTGCGGAGCAGACCGATGAGCTCCTCGTTCACGTCTCTCGATAAAACGGAACGTCGAGGATCGCAGACTCGCCTGCACGCGCTCCCTCTCCGCGGCGCTGATCTGGCCCGTCCAGCGGTACTGGAGCGAAGCCAGAATACTCAGGAGCGCGAGGAGGCCGAGGGGCAAAATGTAGGCCCTCAACCTCTTGAAGCTTCCCATGCCCCATTCTAGAACAGCCGCGGGGTCCATCTCCTGAGCTTTTACATCCTTAACAAATCCTTTTCACCAACTTGATAACTCGGGGCTCGCGATTCGCTAGTATTGAACCGTGAAAGGCCGGATGTGGAGCCAGGGAGAAGGAAGATGATGCAAAAGAAAAACGTTGGTCAGAAGTTAGTCTGGATCGCTGTCGTCGGTAGCCTGTTCGCGCTGCCCTGCCTGGGCCTGGCGCAGCCGGGTGAAGGTCGCGGTCACAGAGGCCCTGGGGGCCGGGGCGGCGACATGCGAGCGCTAAGGGGCCTCGACCTCTCGGACGCGCAGCGCGACGATGTGCGTGCGATCTTCGAGGAGATGCGCGCGACGGGAAACATGAAGCGTGTCGCAGAGAGCCGCAAGGCGCTCAACGATGCCGTCGAAACCCTCGCGGACGACGGCGAGATCCAGAATCTCGCGTTTCAACTCGGTGAAGCCGAGGCAGCGGCCGCCATCGAGCGGAAGCAGATACAGCAGAGGATCGAAGACGTCTTGACGGACGAACAACGACAAACGCTCGCGGAAGCGAAAGCCGCGCGCAAAGCCAAGATGGAACAGCGCCGGCAGCAAATGGAAGAAAGACGCGAGCGCCACCGAAACCAAAACCCCGATTCCCTTTGAGTCGCGGCGACAAGGATGCCGCACTGCATCAACCCACCGAGAGGTTCTTACCAACCGGGCAGTGCGGCATCCCGAATTTTCTTGCGCTAGAGTTCTGAGACAACCACCGCGGAGGACGCAATGATTCGAACGACCCTCATGACTGCCCTTCTTTTCACCGCGCCGAGCTGGGCCCAGCAAACTCCGACGCTCGCGGGTAGCTGGGAGCGCGATCCCGAACGGAGCGATGACGCTGAAGAAAAAATGGAGGCCGCCATGCAGCAGATGCGCGAGCAGCGGGGAGGCCGGGGCGGTGGGATGCAACCCGGGGGCGGAGGCGGCGGAATGCCCCCAGGAGGAGGCGGCGGAGGCGGCGGAGGCCAACGCGGAGAGCGTGGACGTCAACCTCAGATGGGCCGCATACCGGAATCGTTGGATGCGGAGCTCGAGGGCAACGAGTTCCGGGTCGACACCGGCGAGCGGGTGGAGATCTTCTACCTCGATGGCGAGAAGCACAAGAGACAGCTGCCGAACGGCGCCGAGCTAGAGACGGTCGCGGAGATGAGCGGCAGTGCGATTCACATCGAAGAGAAGATGGAGCGCTGCAAGATGCAACGTAAGTACGATCTGTCGCCCGAGGGTCAGACGATGATTATGACGCTCACGATGAAGATGGGAGGCATGAAAAATCCGGTCGTCATCCGGACCGTTCATGTGCGGATCGACGAGGGTTCCTGAGAGGAGACGAGCGCCTTACTCGGCTTCTTTGGCTGCCTTCTTGGCAGCTTCTTCCGCTTCCTGTTCGAGAGCGAGTATCTCGTCGTCAGTCAGTACGTCCATCATTTCCCAGGCCTGAAGCTGTGGTCCCGGTACCATACCAGCGATATCCGGATCCTCTCCGTACCCTTCCGGTTTGACTTTCTCCGAGTTGCGCTGAGAACGCTTTTCGGACTTGATGCGGGCTTTTTCCTGGCGGGCCCGCTCTTTTTGACGTTTGATGAACGTCTGTCGACTACGATTTGCCAATGGTCACCTTCCTCGAATCAGGGCTTTCTGACTTCTTACGATTTCCCGCTCATGTAACGGTCGACCCAAACGAGCAATCCCTCGGAACCGGCTGGTTTTTGTGCCTTCCACGAGGACGACGCTCGCAAAGCATGTCGCACGAAGGCGTTAGCCATATGCATTGTATTACACGCACTTCTGCTGGGCAAACCGCCTTCCCGGCCTCAGTCCGTCGCGGAGCCTTCCAATGATGGTCGGTATGATATATACGGGGTCAGCCCTGAACAACTTGACTTTGGCGTTACTTTTCTACCCAAGTCAAGTTGTTCAGGACTGACCCCAGGATGATGCCAGACGTCTCAATCGACACCATTACTCTCGGGCTGATTTGGTTCGTCGTGTTTCTGTTTTCCACGACGTGCCACGAGGGTGCCCATGCTCTCGTCGCCAAACTCGGCGGGGACCCGACCGCTAGCGGTCAAATCACGCTCAACCCGATACCGCATATTCAGCGGGAGCCCTTCGGCATGGTCGTCGTTCCGATTCTGTCCTACCTCATGGGAGGCTGGATGATGGGCTGGGCGAGCGCTCCTTACAATCCACGTTGGGCCTACGAGCATCCGCACCGGGCGGCGAGGATGGCCGTGGCGGGTCCGGCGGCAAACTTCTCCTTGATGCTCATCGCCGCGCTCGGGATTCGCATCGGCCTCGGCGTGGATTTCTTTCAGCCCCCGGAGACGGTGAGCTTCACGCACGTGACCGAGGCGGTGAGCGCGGGAGGCATCGGCTCTCTCGTCGCGACGGTCTTGAGCGTTCTCTTCATGCTCAACTTCATCCTGGGCACGTTCAATCTGCTGCCGGTCCCACCGCTCGATGGCAATGCCGGTGTCACCATCTTCATGTCTGAGAACGGAGCTCGCAGGTTCATGGAGATGTTCCATCAAGGAGGGTTTGCCATGATGGGCATCGTCGTCGCATGGGTCTTCTTCGGACGCGTATTCGGCGTTCTCTTCACCATCGCGCTGAACACGCTCTATCTCGGAATAGTCAGTTACGGCTGAGATTCAAGCCCGTCGCTGAACGAGAAACGAGCCGGCTACGACGAGGATGGCACCGAAGTAGAGCTCCGGTCCAACCTGCTCTCTCAGAATCGCCCAACTCAACAACACGCCGATCACGGGCTGCGTGAGATAGACGTTCGTCACGCGTGACGGCGGATAGTGCTTCAGAAGCCACGTCTGCAGAAGAAAAGCAACGCCGGCGATGAGAACGCCCTGATAGAGGAGGGCGATCGAAAGCCGTGGGGCCCAATTCGTGGGTTCGGTCTCCAAGAGAACGCTCGCGACGATGAAGCTAACGGTACCCACTCCCGCCTGCGCGAGGAGGAGCTTGACGATCGGAATCCGTTGCGCGGAGCGCGAAAGTACGATCTGCCGTGCACCGAGCAAAACGCACGAGATCGCGAGCAGCAGATCGCCGCGCACGGATCCGCTGCCCCGTACGCTAGCGCTGAACACCACGATCACACCTGCATAGGCGACGAGAGCACCAAGGCCTCGCCTAGCCGTGAGCCGATCTCCGGGAACGAAAAAGTGGGCGAAGAGGGCGGTCCAAAGAGGATAAGCGCTCAGGATCACGGCGGCGTGACCCGATGATGTGCGGTCTTGACCGAGGTTCAGAAGCGCGAGCTGAGCCGCAAAGAGCGTACCGAGTCCGAGAAGCGTTTTCCTCTCGTGCTTCTCGACGCGCAGCGATTCACCTCGGAAACGCGCAAAAGCAAGCACGACGACTGCGCCGAGCACGAAGCGCATCCACCCGAGTCTGAGGGGCGGCGCGTCCATCAGCCCGACCTTGACGGCGACGGGATTGCCGCCCCAGAATGCGGAGAGGCCAAGAGCGAGCCCGAGCGCGCGAGCCGACAGGTTTTGGTGTTTCAAGCGCATCATCTTATAGGATCGCGCCTTCGAGTCTTCTATATGAACGAGCGAACCCCCGGTGCAGGGCGGTTCTTCGATGCGAATCCCGGAAAGCAGAGTCGGCTATTAGGTAACCAGCTCGCCGTCCGCGTCGAGCTTCTTCAGCGGACCGAAGCCGATTGAGGCGACCTGCTCGGCAACCTTCTCGCCATCCCCAACGACGATGATGACCGCCTTCGAAGTGTCGAGGTAGCGCTCCGCAGCTCTCTTCAGCTCGGCCTGCGTCACCGCCTCGACGACGTCCGCATACCGCTCGAGCTCCTCCACCGAGAGGCCGGAGCCTTCGAGCTCGGCGATCTCGGAAGCGACCTGGGACATGGTCTCGAAGCGTTGGGCGAAGCCTCGCACTAGACTCTCCTTCGCGTGCGCGAGCTCGTCGTCGGTTACCGGACGGCTCCAGGAGTGCAGTGCCTCGAACTCGCCGATAAGCTCCGTCAGCGCCGGTTTGGTTACCGAGCTCTCGACCGGCGTCGAGCCCAGGAACAACCCGAAGAGATTTCCGTATCGGATCGAGGAGAAGGCTCCGTAAGTATAGCCCTTGTCTTCGCGGAGATTCAAATTCAGCCTTCCAGAGAAGCCACCGCCGAGGACGTTGTTCAGGACCTCGAGGACGATATAGTCCTCCGTTCTGCGCGGCGGCGCGGGCATCGCCAGGCGAAGCTCCGATTGCGCCGCGCCCGGTCGGTCCACGAAACAAGTCGCACGCGACGGAGGTGACACGGGAGGCACCTCGACGCTTCCGAACGAGTCGACCGACCAGTGCCCCAGGACCCGCTCCACCGCATTCTCCGCTTCGGCCAGGTCGATGTCGCCCACCATGATGAGCGCGCTGTTCTCGGGTGCGAAGTGCCGGAAGTAGAACTGCTCGAGCTCGGCCCGCTTCATGTCGCGAATGGAGGATTCATTCCCCCCGATAGGCCAACCGTAGGGGTGGCGGGCGCCAAACAGCGACTTCCGGACCGCCTTGCCCGCGATAGAGCCCGAGCTCACGCGATCTTGAAGGATCGCGTCCAGCCTCTGTTTGCGGAGCCGCTCGAGCTCTTCCCCTGGAAAGCTCGGATGAAGCAGCACGTCCGACATCAGCTCCAATGACTCGGGCAAGTGACGCTTCAACGAGTCGAGCGATACCGCGCTCCACTCGCGGCTCCCCCCGGTAGAGAGGTGGCTGCCCATCCGATCGAGCTCGGCCTCGATCTGGAGCGATGTCCTCGTCGCGGTGCCCTCCTCGAGCATCTCCGCCGTCATCGCCGCGAGACCGCTTCTCTCGTAAGGCTCCGCGGTCGCACCCACTTTCACCATGAGGACCGTCGCCACTTTGGGAATATCGTGCCGCTCGACGACGTGGAGCTTCAGACCGTTTCCCAAGGTGACAGTCTTCACTTCCGGAACCCGAAAATGACGACTCGGCTTGAGCGCGGGCGCGGTCGAGCGATCGGGCTCTTCTCGCGCTTCGACGCGAGACAACTCGGGCACGAAGGAGACGGTGAGCCGGGGCTGCACCAAGAAGTGCTTGGCCGCGCGGCGCAGATCCTTTGCCTTCAGACTCTGGTAGCGCTCGTAGTCATCCCGAAAGCGATCGGGCGAGCCGAGAAATGTCTGATACATAGCGAGGCGGTCGGCCTTGCCACCGAAGCCACCGATACGCTCGAGCCCCGAAAGAAAGTCATACTCCTGGCCCGCTTTGATGCGCTCGATCTCTTCTTCGGTCGGGCCCTCTTTCGCGAGGCGACGAATCTCCTCGTCGAGGAGCTCCTCGACCCGTACGAGGGGGACCTCGGGCCTTGCCGTCGCGACGATTCCTACGAGGCCCGCGATCTCGAGGCTGTAGTTGAACGCGCTGACGTCGGAAGCGACCTGTTCGTCGTAGACGAGACGTTTGTAGAGCCTCGAGTTCTTCCCGTCGGTGAGAATGTTGGTGACGAGGTCGAGCGCGGCGTCGTCCGGCTCGAAGAAGGCGACCCCGGGCCAGGCCATGTAGAGCCGCTCTTGAGGCACGCGGTCGCGAACGGTGATGCGCCGATTCGTCGAAAGAGAGATCTCATGGCGCTCCGGTCTCGCGAGTGGCGGCCCCGGTTTCAGCGGCGCGAAGTAGTGCTCGATGAGGCTCTTCGCCTCGTCCGGATCGAAGTCGCCGGCCACGGTGAGCACGCAATTGTTCGGTACGTAGAAACGGCGGAAGAAAGCGTGGACGTCCTCGAGCGTAGCGTTCTCCAGATGCTCCATGCTCCCGATGATGTGCCAGGAGTAGGGATGCCCTTTGGGAAAGAGGTTCTGGAAGACGACCTCGATCGCCGTTCCGTAGGGTACGTTGTCCATGCTCTGGCGACGCTCGTTCTTGACGACGTCCCGCTGGTTATCGAAGTTCTCCTGGTTGACGGCGTCGAGGAGGTAGCCCATGCGGTCCGATTCGGCCCAGAGCACCAGCTCGAGCGATCCGGAAGGCACCGTCTCGAAGTAGTTTGTGCGGTCGAAGTTCGTCGTGCCATTGATCCCACCCTGAGAGATATTCGCTCCCGCACGCTCCATCAAGGACACGTACTCGCCCTTCACGTTCCGGGAGCCCTCGAACATCATGTGCTCGAAAAGGTGGGCGAATCCCGTCTTGCCAGCGTCTTCGTTCTTCGAGCCCACGTGATACCAAAGGTTCACGTGAGCGACGGGCAGCTTGTGGTCCTCGTGGAGAATGATTCTCAGGCCGTTCGGCAATTGGTAGGTCCCGAAATCGATGCGTGGGACAGTCCCGTTCTGCTTCTTGCTCAACGAATCTCCTTGTTTTCCCGAGAAGGGCGTCTGGAGGGCTTCTTATATAATACCGTTTCGGGAGGAGTCATGAAGCTCGTAGTCATCTTTGCGCTCTCCGTCTCGCAAGGCCTTTTCGAGACGCCCAAGGCTCTCGAGGAGATGCAGAAACGCGCACACCTCGAGACCACGGTGGGCGAGATCGTGCTCGATCTCCTGCCTGAGAAAGCGCCGAACCACGTCGGCTATTTCATCAAGATGGTCGAAGAGGACGCCTACGACCATACGTCGTTCCACCGCGTGATCAAGTACGGCATCATCCAGGGTGGCGATCCCAAGACGAAGGATCCCGACGCTCGGCAAGACTACGGAACCAGCGGGCTGGGCCTGCTCGCGAGAGAGCTCAACGACGAGAAGCATGCGGCGGGGGCGGTTTCGGCCGTACAGATCCCGGGCCGGCCGGACAGCGCCGGGTCTCAGTTTTTCGTCGTCGTCACCAAGCAGGCGTCCCTCGACGGACAGTACACGGTATTCGCCCGCGTCGTCGAGGGAATGCGGGTGGTGCGGAAGATCTCGGAGATTCCGGCAGACGAGAACGGCAAGGCGCTCGAGCGCGTCGAGATCCTCGACATCACCTTGCGCGATCGCCCGCCACCGGAGATTCCGCCGTTCTCGACGGAATCGGTGGAGGAGATCTCGACTTACCGAGCGGTTCTCGAGAGCTCATTCGGCGACATCACCCTCGAACTGTTCCCTGACCGAGCCCCGAACCACGTACGAAATTTCTTGCGGCTCGCTCAGATCGGTGCCTACGATGGTGTTTCGTTTCACCGCATCGTTCCGGGTTTCGTGATCCAGACTGGCTGGCTCGATACGCGGAGTGAGCCCGTGCCGGACCGCGTCATGAAGTACGTTACGAGCCTCGAGCCCGAGTTCAACTCGACCCTCCACGTTCCGGGGATTCTTTCCATGGCACACGGAGATGACCCCGCGAGCGCCGATACGTCCTTCTTCATCGTGACGGGGATCGCCTCGTCGCTCGATAATAACTATACGGTCTTCGGCCACGTCGTCGACGGCATGAACGTCGTTCAAGCGATCGAGGCCGTGCCAATCGACGGAGAAACGCCTCTGGCACGGGTCGCCCTTCGGCGAGTCCGCGTCGAGAAGATCCCCTGATCCCATGCCGGATTTCGACGTCGCCATTATTGGAGGAGGACCGAGCGGGCTCGCGACCGCCATCGAATGTACCCGCAACGGACTCTCCTACATCATCATCGAGAAGGGCTCTCTCGTCGACGCCATACGACGGTTTCCCGTCAATATGGTGTTCTTTACGACACCGGGCCTTCTCGAGATCGGGGAACTCCCTCTCGTATGCTCCCGGGAAAAACCAAACCGGCTGGAAGCTCTCAAGTACTACCGGCTCGTGACGGAGCACTTCCGCCTCCAGACTCGGCTCTACGAGCGTGTCGAGCAAGCGCGGGCCGTAAATGGCCACTTCGAGCTGAAGAGCTCCTACCAGCGGGGGCAAGTCGGAGAGCCCGAAGCCATTACGGCGAAAAAGCTCGTCGTCGCGACGGGTTACTACGACAACCCGAACCTTCTCGGGGTTCCCGGTGAGGATCTCCCGAAGGTCTCGCACTACTTCACGGAGCCGCATCCTTACTACGGCCTGAGGACGGCCGTCATCGGCGGCGCCAACTCCGCGGCCGAAACGGCGCTCGAGCTCTATCGCTCCGGCGTCGAGGTGACGCTGATCCACCGCAGCCAGGAGCTCTCGACCCACATCAAGTACTGGGTTCGACCGGATATCCTCAATCGCATCGAGCGGAAAGAGATCCCCGCCTATCTCGAGACCGAGGTCGAAGAGATTCTTCCGGACAAGCTCCGTTTGAAGCGCAAGGGCAAACGATTCAATATCGCGAACGACGCCGTGCTCGCGCTCACCGGCTACCAGCCGGACTACGGGTTTCTGGACTCGATGGGGATCCGAATCGATCGTGGGAGCGGCAAGCCCGAGGTCGATCCTGAGACTTGCGAGACGAACGTCTCCGGCATTTACCTCGCCGGCGGGATCGTGGCGGGCCGGCAGACCAACAAGATCTTCATCGAGAACGGGCGCTTTCACGGTCAGAAGATCGTGAAGCACTTGACGCGCTCGTGAGGGCGGAGGTTGAAGGTCAGCGGGAGATCTTCGCGCCCGCGAGCTGCGCGATAGCCGCGAGCGTCGTCTGCCCGGCATTCAAGCCGAGGCGAAAATCGTCATCGGAAAAGGTGGAATAGAGATCCGTCGGCTGGTGCCAGTGAGGATCCCAACCCGCCTGGATCTGGGCGCCGCGCTCGCTCTCACGCAGACTGATCGAAGGCACGAAGTTCATGAACGACGTGGAATCCGTGGCCGTCATGTGCGGTCCGACCGTCGCGGGATAGTCGGTCGCGTAGGCGTCGTTCGCCGCCTTGAAGAAGAACGCGAGATCCCGGGCCTCATCCGCCAAGTCCGCCGTCGACTGAAACTCGATGTTTACGTCCGCCTCCGGCCGCTGATCGCGGCTCACGGTGCCGTCGGCTCTCGGAGCGCCGTGGTCGAAGAGCATCATGTCGTGCTGGATCATGCCCAACCATCTCGGCTCCGGGTACCGGCCCGAGCCGGGGGGATCCTCCTTCCCCTGCAGCTCTCCGCGCTGCTCGACGTAGGCTTGGGCGCCATTGAGGCCCGTTTCCTCGTTGTTCCACAGGGCGAAACGGATCGAACGCTCCGTCACGACGTCCGGCGCGTTGAAGACGCGCGCGAGCTCCATGATGAGCGCCGTCCCCGAGCCATCGTCATTCGCCGCCTCACCCCTGCCGTGGCCGTCCATGTGGCCCCCGAGGATGTACATCTCATCGGGATGCGTCGTTCCGATCTTCGTGCAATACACCTCCTGGCGCGGACCGTTCGTCGCGGGCTCACGGTTCAGCTCGCGCAGCACCTCGTCCGGTTGCACCATCGGATCGGTGCTCCCGCCGGTTCGCGCTCGGTAACCGTAGATGGAGGCTCCTCCTGGGCCCGAACCATTACGGCCAATTCGCCCGCCGGTCGGGGTTCCACCCGATGGGTTCAACTCCCCTTGGGGCCGCCTGCGGCGCTCCCGGGGAGGTGGGTCGAACACGTAGTCGAGACGCTCGGTGGTCGTGCAACCAAAGGCTTTCAACCGTGCTTCGATCCAATCGACGGCGTCGCGATTGCGTTTCGTGCCCTGCTGGCGATCGCCGAATTGCGTCAGGCCTTTGAGCGTCGCCTTGTAGTGGTCGAGATCCAAACGGCTGACGAGAGTCCTCACGTCGTCATCCGGCTCCGACTGCTGTGCGACGGCTGCCGACAAGCTCAGTCCAACTGCTATAGCGAAGGCGGTGGTAGCGATAAGTGCTTTCGTCGTTAGCATCACTGGTACCTCCGAAAAGGGACCTAGTATAGTTCCGATCTCCGGGGCGCTCACAATGCCGAAACTAAGGTCACCGAAAACCGAAGAGATCGCGGCGCGCATCGCGATTGCAAGGCGCGAGCTTCTCGGCGCTCTCGAAGGTCTCGGGAGTGCTCAACTGTCCTACCGGCCGGCGCCGGGTACCTGGTCCATCGAAGATGTCCTCCATCATCTCGTGCTGACGGAGGAGGCTTGCGTCAAACTCTTGGCGCGCATGCTCCGAAAGGCGCAAGAGCTGTCTCCACCGCCGGATCCCGATCCCAACGGTTCTGTGATCGATTCGATCGATCGTGCGGTGGCAAGAGCCGACGGTGGCAAGGCTGAGGCTCCCGAGATCGTCATGCCAAAGTCGGAGCTCGCCACAGCGGAAGCACTCCCGCGGCTCCAGGCGTCCCGGCTGGCTCTCTTGACGAGCTTCGAAGCCTTGTCAGCGTTCGACCTTTCCGGCCTGACCTATCGGCATCCGCTCTTCGGCAACTTCAATACCTACCAATGGGTTCTCGTGACCGGCTGGCACGAGCGACGTCACGCGAGGCAGATCGAGCGCATCAAGACCGACCCTGGGTTTCCCGCCACCTAGTGGCCCTGTATCATCACGAGAGCTCAGACGATCCCTTCATCGCGTAGCGCCGCGAGCTCCTCGGGACTCAGGCCCAAGAGATCCGTATAGATCTCCTCGTTGTGTGCGCCGAGCTTGGGTCCGATCCAGCGGGTGCCGCCGGGAGTTTCGTCGAGCTTGGGCGCGAGAGTCGGGAGCTTCACTTTCGTCCCGTCGGACAATGTCGCTTCCTCGAACATGCCGCGTGCTTGATAGTGTGGGTCCTTGGCGATGTCCTCGATGCTGTAGATGGGACCGGCGGGCACCTGGGCGGCTTCGAGCGCCACGAGGGTCTCCTCGAAAGTCTGCGCCGCCGTCCAGGCCGCGATCGCGTCATCGATCGTCTTTTCGTGAAGCACGCGCCCGTCGTTGTGAGCTAGTCGCTCGTCGTTCGCCAAATCCTCACGCCCCGCCGCCGTCATCAGACGCTTGAAGATGCTGTCACCGTTACCGCCGATAATGATGTGGCGCCCGTCGCCGCAGCGGTAGGTATTGGAGGGAACGATGCCGCTCAACTTCGAGCCCTGCGGCTCGCGAATCTCGCCTTTCAGATCGTATTCGGGGAGCGCGCTCTCCATCATGTTGAACACCGCCTCGTAGATGGCGACGTCCACGACTTGGCCGCGTCCCTTCCCCTCGTGGTCCCGGTTGTAGAGCGCGGTCAGAAGACCGAGCGCGGCGTCGAGTCCGGCAATCGTGTCCCCCAGGCTAAGGTTGGCCCGAACCGGAGGCTGCTCGGGATAGCCGGTGACGTAGCGCATGCCGCCGACGCCCTCCGCGACCGAGGCATATCCGGGCTTCGCGCTCATTGGACCCGTTTGCCCCCAGCCCGACACGCGGACGAGAACGAGGCCCGGGTTGTCCTTCTTCAGTTCCTCGTAGCCAAGGCCCCACTTCTCCAATGTTCCAGGCTTGAAATTCTCGATGACGGCATCGGCGCGGCTCGCGAGACGCCGAGCCAAGTCCTGACCTTTCGCCGTCCTGAGATTCAGAGTGACGCTCTTCTTGTTGCGGCCCATGATGGTCCACCAGAGCGAGGTACCCTCGTGCAAGCGCCGCCAGTAGCGAAGTGGATCGCCAGTTCCGGGAGGCTCTACTTTGATGACCTCCGCCCCGAACCACGCCAGGAAGGCCGAGGCGAAAGGTCCCGCGAGGAGCTGCCCCATCTCGAGAACCCGCAGACCGCTCAGCGGACCGGACCGTTGTTCCTTCACGGCGGAATGCTAACATGGGTCGATGAACGTCCCCTCCAGGATCCATGTCGTCGAAGTCGGACCCCGCGACGGCTTTCAGATGGAGCAGGCCTTCATTCCAACGGAGCTCAAGATAGCTGTGATCGACGCGGTCTCGCGAAGCGGTGTTCGCAAGATCGAGACGACGTCCTTCGTGAGCCCGAAAGCCGTGCCCCAGATGGCGGACGCCTCCGATGTGATGGCCCGGATCGAGCGTGCGCCCGGGATCGCCTATACGGCGCTCATCCCCAACGAGAAAGGCGCGAAGCGCGCGCTCGCGTCCCGGGTCGACGCGATGCGACTCGTCGTCTGCGCGAGTGAGACCTACAATCAAAGAAACGTGCGGATGGCGGTCGCGGACTCCGTCGCCGCCTGCGAAGCCATCGTGGGTGTTGCGGCGGAAGCCGAGATTCCCGTGGAGGTCGCGATCGGCGTCGCTTTCGGCTGCCCCTTCGAAGGGACGATTCCCGAATCCCGCGTCCTCGAGCTCGCCAAGACGTTTCAGACGATGGGCGTCCGTGAGATCGCGATCGCCGATACCGTGGGGCTCGCGAACCCGGCACAGGTCGAGCGGCTCATCGCGCAGCTACGCGCGTCTCTCGACCCGAACGTCGTCCTCTCTCTTCACATCCACAACACGCGCGGTCTCGGTCTCGCGAACGTGCTTGCCGGCATGCAAGAGGGCATCGACACCTTCGACGCCGCCATCGGCGGACTCGGCGGTTGCCCGGTCATCACGACCGCGACCGGCAACATCCCGACCGAGGATCTCGTGAACATGTGTGAGGAGATGGGTATCGAGACCGGCATCGACCTCGAGCCCATCATGGAAGCTTCTCGAAGCATGGAGCGCTTCCTCGAACGCAAGCTACCGAGCCACGTTCTCTTCTCGGGAACTTCGCGCCAATAGGTTCGAAGGTCAGTGGGTCATCGCATAGATCGCAATGTTGACGCCGACCGGATAGGCCTTCACCGAAAAACGATAGAAGTATTCGTCCCAATACGCCTCCCGCTCCCATCCATCGGCGATGTCGGTATTGTGCGTCATGATGACCATCAAACGCCCGTTCGCGTCGAAGATGCCTCGGAAATGAGGCGCCGCAGTCTCACGTCCTCTCTCTGACGTGCTTCTTCGTCCCGAGCGCCGCCAGTGGCGGATGGAGGGGATCTGAGGGATTTCACGGATGGTAAAGAAGGTGCGAAAGATCGTGTGATCCGAAGGGATGTCGACAATGGGGTAATCATCGTGTGGAAGGACTATCCCGATTTGGTGCTTCCAATGCTCCCACGCGGCTTCTCCCCAGAAGTCGTCCACGTAAAGGATGCCGCCTTTCGAGAGATAATCACGGAGCCGCTCGACTTCGATCGGAGTGAACCCGACGGTACCGACGTCTGACATGAAGACGAACGGATAGTCGTAGATCGTATCGCCCAGGAGCGTCACCACGACGTGCTCCGGCATCCCGTCCCCATCGCGGCGGATCTCGGCTTTGGTCAGCTGCGAAAACCGCGTCATGAAATTGATATCTGAATACGGATAGTCCGTGCTCCAGCCGGAGCCGGAAGCCTCATCCCGCACGCTCTCGTAAAGGATGCGGCAGAACGTGAAAGAGCCGTTCGATGGGGCGTTCGGCTCGGCGAACCTGGGTGCCACGCGGTTCCGCCAGCCGCCGCCGTATTGCGCGATCGCCGCGGAAAAGCCTCCGCCGAGAATGGCCAACAACCCGAGCTTCACCAGCCCGGTTCGCATGCGCGTCCAGCGAGCGGTGGAGGTCATGCTTGGACGCTCTCACGGAGATCATACATGAGAATTACAGCTTCTGAGTCCCGGACAGGAACGAGAGGATCGCCTCCGCGGTGTCGTCAGGCCGCTCCTCTTGCGGTACGTGTCCGCAGCGCGGGATCGCAACCAGCCGCGCGTTCGGGAGCTCCTCGGCCAGCCGCGTCCCGGTAGAGACTGGAATGATGCTGTCTCGAGCACCCCAGACGAGAAGGGTCGGCGACGTCACCTTTCTATGCTGTTCGGATAGCTTCTCGACTTCATCTCGAGAGGCCCGCAGTGCCGTCTGGATAACGGCGTGACGGGCGCCCGCGGAATCCAGTGGCTCGCGGTACGAGCGAATACGCTCCGGCGTCAGCACGCTCCAATTCCTGTAGACGCGATAGAGAACGAAAGGCAAAAGCCAACTCACTGGGGCCTTTTTCAACAACCACTGCATCGGACGATGGCGAGCGAGCCGGAGGGCGAGAGGGATGTCGGAGGCATAGGCGGGAGCGCCGAGGAGCACGAGGCGGGACACGAGGGAAGGCTCCTGCGCAGCGAGAACGAGGCTCACCGCACCGCCGAGCGAGTGGCCGATCAAAGCGAGTCTCGCGACGTCGAGCTCGGCGATGAGCTCCCGCACACAGGCAACTTGATCGAGAAGCGCGTATCGCTCGTCGAGAGGCTTCGGCGAGCTGCCGAACCCCTTGAGGTCGGCCCGGTAGACTCGGTACTCGGTGGCGAGACGAGCAAGGACGTCGTCCCAACTACCGCGATGAGCCCCGAGGCCGTGCAATAGCAAGAGAGGCTCGCCCTCGCCGGTGACATCGTAGGCAAGGCGAACGATCAAGGAGCGCCTCGTCTCGAAGGGGCCCTCTTGTATTGTGGTCTCACTGCCTCTATTCTCCCGAAACGGAATCAATGGAAGAAGTCGTGACGTTTTGTTGTCCCGCATGCCTGCAGCACTCCGCCGTAAGCATCAGCACCGAGCGCGGCCGGCAGCATTTCGTCGAGGACTGCCAGAACTGCTGTGAGCCCATCGAATTCCACGTCGAAATGCGCGACTTCGAGGTCGAGCGCTTTGACTACCGACTCGCGAACGAATGAGTACCGCTGAGCTCGTCCCTCGACGGTATGATACGTGGATTGCTAGCGTAGTCGTACCCTGAGGAAGAACGCAATATGGCTTTTCTGGATCGCCTCGTTTCGGATCTAATCAAGAGCTCCACCGGCTTCAACGCGCGCCCCTTCGTGCGAGCGATCGGCGGAAAGAATCTCGTGCTGCTCGGCGGCGCCGCTATTGCCGGAACCCTCGCAGCCGACAAGATGGGAACGTCGTCTTCACAGACACCGAAGGTGCCGCCGCCATTGCCACCGATACCGCCCGTTCCTGGAACCACGGTGCCACCTCCCCCGCCGATCCCCCGGGCCGTCGCAGCCGAGCCCGAGGTCCCTCGAGCTTTGTTGTTCGGGATCGTGAGGACGATGGTAGCCGGCGCCCTCGCCGACGGGGAGATGCACGCGGAGGAGAAAAAACTCATCGAGAACCGCCTCGGTGAATCGGGCCTCGCCCCGGGTCAAATCAAGCAGATCCACAAGGACATGGTGCTCCCGCCGTCGCCGAACGAGCTCGGCGCCGGCGTCGCGGACCCGGACGAAAAGGAGATGCTCTTTCGATTCGGTGCCCTTGTGGTTCTTGCGGACTCCGAGACAACCGAACTCGAAAAGGCCTGGCTCGAAAACCTGGCGTCGGCACTCGGTCTCGACGAGGCGCGGCGCCGGGCTCTCGAGCAAGAAATCTTCGAGGCTACCTCGTAGTACTAATAGCCTCACGATTCAGTGGACCGGATCTCTGTCAGCCGGCCGGGCGTCGGCGCCGCCGGTAACGCAGGTGGGGTTTGCCTGGGAAGCCTCGGCCTGACAGAATCCACGGGACGAGGAGAGCTGGTGGTCAACAAGAAAGCGGAAAGCGGCAAGGCGGGACGACCACCTCTGAACGACCGGCGCGATCAGATTCTCGCGAAAGCGGCCCACTTGTTCTGCGTGAAGGGCTACGACTCGACGTCGATGAGCGACATCGCGGACGAGGTCGGCATCACGAAGGCAGGCCTCTACTACTTCGTCGAAAGCAAGGAGCACCTGCTCTACTTGATTACTGACTACGGATTGGACCTCCTCGACGAGACGGTCGTCGAGCCGCTGGCGAAACTGAAGGATCCCAAGGAGCTTCTCTACGAGCTCATTCGCCTCCACGTCCACATGGTGCTCACTCGGCCCAGAGAAGTCACGATCGTCCTGCACGAGCGGACCGCACTCACCGGCGTCTATCGCGAAAAGATCCTGCAGCGGAAGAAGAAGTACATCGACTACGTGAGAACGTTGCTTAGGCAACTGCAGAAGGACGGGAAGGCGCGCAAGGAGCTAGACCCGACGGCGGCGACGTTCTTTTTGCTGGGCGCGCTCAATTGGATATACCAGTGGTACAAAGTGGATGGTGCTTTGACCGAGGAACAGCTCGCGCACGAGCTGACGGAAGTATTCACCCGCGGCTTTCTGAACTGAGGCGCAGGTGAAGGATCCGGGCCTTGCCGCGGTCCTGAGCTTCCTGATTCCTGGCGTCGGGCAGATCTACAACGGTGAGTTCTTCCGGGCGCTGTTCTGGCTCATCGTGACGCCCGGTCTATGGATCGGCACCGGTGGCGCGCTCGGGGCGATATGCCACTTCGTCGCAGCCTATACGGCCTACCGAAGAGCTAACCGTCTATCCGAGGCCACTACCAGCTAACCCTCTCCCCTCTGGGGAGGAGCCTTCAGCCCGCTCGCAGCGCGGTGGGTGAGGGGTCGTTACGAACGACTAGCGAGTCTTCGCGGCTCGGGCACCCGCGCTCGCCGAGGTCTCGACGACTTCCAAGAGCTGGTCCTGAAGGTCGGGATTGCCGATCTTCCGCCAGTGGCTCAGGAGTTTCTCCTCATCCTTCGACTCGGCGAGCGGCTTTCTGGTCCTGCTCTCCGGAATCAAATCCGACATCTGAACTCCGAGCGCCAGACTTATCTTCCGGAGCCAGTCGAGGGACGTCCGGCGGCGCCCCTGTTCGAAGTTCGAGAGCGCCGAGGGTGACAAGCCGGCCTTACGCGCCAGCTCCTCCTGGAGCATCCCCTTTTTCTGACGCAGCCCACGGATACGCTGGCCTACTTCCGAGTGCATGAAATCCTCCCCGACTCCCTTTTCCAAGGGAGCCCGCGCGAAACCGGCCAGTTTCAGCGCTCTTCCTCGAGGCCGAGCTTCGAATTGGTCAGCCTTCGATGGTCACAATACCACAAAGTGTCTCTCCGAGGGACCAACTGCTTCGGTCGGTCGGACCTCCCTTCGGCGTGCTATAATTGGGAGTTTTCTAATTCGAGGAGGAACCCACGTTGGATGTAGACGATGCCGGAATGTTCATGAGAGTCAATATCGCCGCTCAGCGCGCCCGTCAGCTCATGCAGGGTGCTGCTCCTAAAGTGCAAACGAAGTCGCGCAAGCCGGCCGCAATCGCGATTCAGGAAATGGACGTGGGTGCCGTGGAAGCGTTCACCCCGGACGAGCTTCCCGAGCCCCTCGAGGAAGATATGCTGGGCGACGACGTCGACGAGGACGACCTCTAGCAGTGGTGCCGAAAAAATCGGCTTCGTTCAGCTGACGATACCCTCGACCCGATCGCTCTTCATAAAAGCTTTAAGCGTCTCCGCCGTCGCCGTCACCCGATCAAGGTGATACCGCGACAGAACCTCCTTCATGTAAGGATGATGGCGGAGGAGCTCGCGCAGCTCGCCCTCCTCGATTTTCATCAGCTCCGAATCCTCCAGCGCGTGGATGGTCGCCGTGCGCGGGACACCGGTGAGAAACGAGACTTCCCCGAAGAACTGATGCTTCGTCAGCGTCGCGAGACGCAGGGAGTAGCCATCGATGGTGGCCCGTACCTCCATGGCACCGTCCTTGATCAGATAGAGGGCACCACCTTGCTCACCTTCCTGGAACACCGCATCGCCCCGCCTTAACGTCACGAGTTTGAACCGCGGCGCGAGTCTCGCGCGATCCTTCGAGGGCAGCACTTGAAAAAGAGGCGAGAGCGACAAGACGTTGACGAGGGCGCGCTCCCGATACATCGAAAAGAGGACGTCCCTGAGTCGGGGGTGGTTTTCGACCGCGCCCCTCATGCCTGCCGCTGAGAGCTCGAGAAGCTCGCTGGCGTCGATCGCGCGTACGCTCGCGGTTCTCGGCTGGCCGGTCAGGAAAGAGAACTCGCCGAAGCACTGACCCTGCTTCACCACACTGAGCTTGCTACTTTCGGCCTTGACCTCCAGGAGCCCCCCGGTTCACGAAATAGAGCGAGGAGCCCGCGTCGCCCTCCGAAAAGATGACGTCGCCGTCCTGATACTCGTGCCGTTGCATGGTCCCGGCGACACTTGCGAGCTCCTCCGGCGTCAGTTCAGACAGTAGCGGGATGTCGTCGAGAGGCGTGATGGGGCGAATGGGAACGGTCTCCGCGGCTTTGCGCTTTTGCTCTTCTCGCAGGCTCTCGACTTTGACTTTGGCTACATAGGCGAGCGGATTGTCGAACTTGGGATCGAGCTCGACGACTTTGAGGCCACAAGCGATGGCGCCGAGGAGGTCGCCCTCGGCTGTCAGAAACTCCTGGAGCTTCACGTATTCCGAGATCGCTCCGTCCCTGTTGCCCGACTCCAAGAGGAACTCGGCGAGCTTGTGGCGCGCCTCGAAGTCCAGGCCGTCCTGCGCGAGCGCTCCGCGTACGAGCTCGATGGCCTTGTCGAGCTTGCCGGAACGACGAAGTCGCTCGGCGCGACGAAGATCGGAAGCTGGCGACATCTTGCCCTCGACGAGCCCCTCGCCTTTCCGCCTCAAGAAGACGAAGGGGCCCGACTCGATCCGCTAATCTGGTGAACGAGCTCGCGAAGCCTCTGATGGAGCCGTGCGCGGTACTTCAGGCCACCGCCCTCAGCGCCCACGAGCACGGGGTTGAGGCGCTCCGTGAGCTCGACCCAGTCGACCCACCGGGCTCCTTCTATTTCCGCGGTATCGAGGGGCTCGAGGTGGCCAGCCACGGGATGAGCCAACATGACGTGCGTGGTCCATTTCGCGCTCTCGTCGCCGCAGCTGAACGTCACGTGAACCTGCAAGAGATAATCCTCGATCCTGACCGTGAGGCCGGTCTCTTCCAGAGCTTCCCGGGTCGCGCCGTCAACGAAGGACTCCTCAGGATGGATACCTCCGGACGGAATTCGATAGCCGCCCTCGGGATAGCCCGGCTTGCGAATCACGGCGATGCGATCGCCGTCCAAAATGAGCAGGCTAATGTCATGGGCGCGTCCGAGCCCCCGATGTTTCAACACCACGTCCAGCTCGGGTTTCGTCAGAGCGACATCCCATCGCTCGACTTCGGGCTCACCGAACTCGAGCACCAACTTCTGAACGATGTGTCGACCGATGTGCATGACCTGGCTAGCCTCGCTCAGCTCTCCCTCTCGGGCTCCTCCTGCGTACCGGGCTCTCGGTTTCGCTTGAGGAGCTCGACGAGGTCTCGAATGACAGTGGGCGCCACCCAGTCTCTAGGCCCGATAACCTTGGATTTCAGGCGGCCGTCCCGATCGATGATGTAGGTCTCCGGATACTTGAACGCTCTATAAGCGCGAGCGACCTTTCGCCCGTTGTCATGAAGGATCGTGAAGGTCAGATCGTAAGACTTCACGAAGTCTGCGATATCGCTGAAGCGCTCATCCACCGAGATCGCCACTACTGCCAGTCCCTCGTCGGCGAGCGCCTGGTGGAGCTTCTCGAGAGAGGGCATCTCGTCGACGCAGGGAGGACACCAGGTGGCCCAATAGTTGAGGACGACGACTTGTCCACGGAGCTCCGCCAGTCGTTTCAAACGGCCGTCCAAATCGGGAAGCTCGAAATCGGGCACGGCCTCTCCCACCTGTGGGCCAGGATTCTTGTTACAGGACGCTCCACTGAGACCCAATGCGAACAAGAAGAGGAAGGCGGCAAGGCGACGAAAAGGCTCAAAGCGCATGACTGGTATCTCGAGCTAGAACGAGCCCCCGAAGGGCGTCGACGTTTCTGACTGCACGGGCCGGATCGTCGGTCATGATGCCGTCAACGCCCCAATCGAGCAGGCGGGAAATGTGTACGGGCTCGTTCACGGTCCAAACGTGCACTTCGACGTCGAAGCGGTGCACGGCATCGATCACCGGTTTCGAGACGACGCGCCTCAGTCCCTTGTACTCGGGAACCTGGAACGCGACACCCGGCGGTCGATAACCCTGGAGCGAGCCACTTCGCACCCGCCCGATGAAATCGCGTACCTCGTCCTTGCTGAAGCTGGTCGCGACCAAAGGCGCTTGTTCGCGAAACCCGGCAATCAGACGGTGCTCGTGCGACGCGACGATGACCCGAGCCTCGGCGTCCTGCGCGCGGAGTTTCTGAGCCATAGCCATGACGAGTTGCTCGCGGGTGCGTTTGAGCTCGATTACGATCCCAAGGTCGGGAAAGGCCTCGAGCACTTCGTCCAGGGTCGAGATCGTGATGCCTCTATCCCGATAGGGAAATGTCCGCCCGTGGTCTCCCGTGAATTTGTAACCCGCGTCGAGCTTCCGAAGCTCGCCGAGCGTCATGTTTTCGACTCTGCCGCGGCGACCGGTCGTCCGCGATACGGAGTGGTCGTGAATCACGACGACCTCACCATCCGAGCTCAAATGCACGTCGAGCTCGATATAGGACGCGCCTTGCTCGCAAGCGAGGCGAAATGACTCGAGGGTATTCTCGGGGGCACTCGCACTCGCGCCCCGATGGCCGAATAGCCTTGGCGAGGGACCGGAGAAGAAACGATTGTTCGACGACACGTAGAATTCAGTTACCTTAGGTGACGTTAGCCGGCGCTATCCAAATTGCGGGCGCGGATTGTCTATATGACTATTATCCGGAACCCTACCGGCTCAAGTCAAAAGGGCGCACAAGCACTCCGAGCGCTCGGTGGTCGAAGGAGCTCCTGTCGAGCTCGCTCGGACGGAAGCTCCCTTCGCTCGCGAGCTCGAGCCCGGTGAGCGCTGTTTCTGGGCGGATCGGAACGATTTTCTTTTCGCGGGCGCGAAGGCGAAGGCGATCGCTTCCCGACTCGGTCGTGACGGTAACCCAGTTATCGATGCCCCCCCCTTCCAACTGGAGGGCACAACCCTTCGCGCATCGATTCGGCGTTTCAAGAACGAAACGAGCTCGCGACGCACCCTTGACCCAGAAGCCGCTCGGATCGAGATAGACTTCGTCGTCGAGGGCATGGAGTCTCGCACCACTGGGAGAGCGAAGGCTCTGAAGAGCCTCGGCGAGCGTCGGCAGAGGCCGAACGAGCCTCACTCGCACGGGCCCAAGGAGCGCTCGCGCCCGCAGATGAAACTGGGCCAACCCAACCCTCGAGAAAAATCTGGTCTCGCTCTCTGCGAAACAGCCGCCTCCGTTACAAAGCGCGAGACCATCCGGCGATACGCCGACAATCTCGAGCTCTCCGGCAGGGAGGCGGTAACGACGACTCCACCAATGACTCGGGTCGCCGTCGGGGGACCTCGGCCCGATAGGCAGGGTGACGCGCTCGAGGACTTCGTCGAGTCCCAGGCTCTCACGCTCAGGCAATACGAGGAAACGGGAGCCTTTTGCGTGCTCGGCTCCGAGCAGGAACGACGAGGTCCATCGACCTTCCAGGTTCCGCTCGATCCGAACTCCCGATAGATCCTGTATCCAGGCCAGAGCGAGCACGAAGGTCACGAAAGATGGGACGACGAATCGACGTCCAAGCCAATCCATGGCGAGGGCGAAAACGACGAAACCCGCCGCCGCCGCCGACCACACGAGCGACCGCGGGTCACCTCGGACGACGGAAGGCAGATAAGCCGCCACGTCCCAGGAGCTCGACAGTGCTTCCCAAATGCGTCCGGTCCCATCGCGCGCGTTCAGATACAAGGGTTGTCCAGGCAGGACGAGCATCGCGCCCGCAAGAGCGACGCTCAGAGCGAACAGAGAGCGCCTCCACGAGCCGAGACCGAAGCGAGCACCGGGTGTAGCGACGTAAGCCGCGGCGGCGACCGCGAGCAGGGGAAGCGCCGGAAACAGAAACCGGGCCGGCGGTGAGTTTCCACCGGACCAGAGTGGATGGGCCGCTCCAGGAAGCGACACCGCCGCAAGCGTAGCCGTGGTCACGATCCCGAGAAACGGGTGACGACGTGAAAGGGCGACGAGCCCGCAAAGTCCGAGAAGATACACCGGGGATGCGATCAAGAGCCCGAACTCCTGATCGAAGAGCAACCCGAGGAGACCGACCGGAATGCGATCGAAGAAGATCCTCTGGCGGCCGTAGGACGCCGTCGGATCGATGCTTCCCGAGGTCGAGTAGAAAAAGCCAAAAAGGGCCAGAGCTGAAACGAGGACTCCGGCTCCGAGCAGAACGGCGCACCTCCGTCCCCAACGGTGAGCCATCGCGCCCCAGAGCACCAGGGCGAGCGGGACGAACTTCATGTGGAAGAAAGGCAGAGAGCCGACGAGGCCGGCCCAGGCAAACACACGCCACGAGACCTCGGGGTCCGCTCTCACGAGGCGTGCGACAACGAGGACGACGACGAGCGTGGCCGGCAGTTCTGGATAGGCCGACACAGAAAGAAAGAGCCCCGGCGCCGTGCAGCCGAAGACCAGTACCGCCAGGAGCCCGGCATCAGCGCTCTTTAGACTCGTCCTCACGATTCTGAAGATTCCGTGGAGGATGAGCGCCGAGAGCAGCGCTTCGGTCAGGAGCACTCCAGTCAAGCCGAAGAGTGCGTAGCCCGGCAGGAGCAAGAGCGGAAGGCCGATGCCGTGTACCGAATAGGGTGTTCCCCTCGCGAGGTGGGGTCCTATCTTGCCACTGTAGAAACTCGCGTAGTGCTCCTCACGGTAGTTGTTGGCGACGGCGAGATCGCCGTCGCGCAGAAGGCTCTCCACGACAAGAAGGTAGTGAGGCTCGTCTCCGGACAGGCCGACGTCGTGCCCCATTTTCCATCCAACCAACACGTAGAGACCAAAGGCTGCTATCGCCACGAGTCCAGCGCTTGGCGCAATGGAGAGAGGGCGTTTCTCCAGAATCCGCCACACGGCCACGACGAGGCATGCCACGAGCAGGACATCGAGCAATCGCCCCGAGAACGACGCCGTGAAGGGAGCGATGCTGAAGACTCCGGGAACGAAGACCGCGAGCGCGAGACTGGCGGGTGCGAAGGAAAGACACGCCTCCCATAGGCTGGCCCCCCTCGACAGAAGGAGCGCAATGGAGAATGCCGCGACGAGGGCGAAGACGACGAGGAGAAAGCTGGGCAGTGAGACGAGAAGCCGAGGGTTATCGAGCTTGAAGGCGCCCTCGAACAAGGGTAGTCGCACACCAAACCGAAGGAGAAGGGAGAGCGCGAGGCCGACGACGACCAGCGCCGCGAAGACCGATTTCTTCAAGGCTTCCGGGAGGACGCGAAAACAGGAAGGGTTCGGAGATAGGAGAGGGCGATAATCGTCTTCGCGTCCCGAAGGTCTTTGCCGACCTGGAGCGCCAGGGCGTCGTTGATGGACAGCTCGACGAGCTCGAGGTTCTCGTCGTCGTCCGGGGAAGCCTCACGCTCGTCGAGATCGGTCGCGAGATACAGATGCATCAGCTCAGTCAAGATACCGGGGGAGGGAAAGAATTCCGTCAGCTTCTCCAGGCGATTGGGGTAGTAGCCCGTCTCTTCGACCAACTCTCGCCTCGCGGTCTCATCTGGCGATTCGCCCGGCTCGATGGTACCGGCTGGCACTTCCAGCATGAGCTCACCGGATGCGTAGCGATACTGTCGAACGAGCACGACCCGACCTTCGTTCGTGACCGCGAGCAGGACCGCCGCACCGCCATGACGGATGACCTCGCGCTCGACTTCCTGACCCGAGGGCTCGATGACACGGTCCACGTCCAGGTGGACGATCCGGCCGCGATAGATCGAGCGCCGCGCGACGAGCTTCGTCTCGAGCTTCTCGTCCATGCGGCAATGATTCTAACATGCGGCGATGTTTGCTACAGTCGAAGTGGGTAGATGAACGTCGCGCTCGTTTTGTTCCTGGCGATCGGAAGCGTGAACCCGACCGCGCTCGAGGAGCAGGGGCGGTCACACCTCTACAATCTGGAGTTCGCCGAGGCTCGAAGGATCTTTTCGGAGCTCGACCGGCGAGCGCCCGAATCGCCCGCGGGCCCCTACTACAAAGCGAGCGCGCTGTGGATGGAGGAGTTTGCGCGACGGGGCGGCATGCTGGGAACCACGTTCCGCACGGGCAACTACTGGTCCAGAAAGAGAATAGCGCCGCCGAAACCGGAGCTCGAGCGCGAGTTCTTTCGACTCCTCGGGGAGGCGACCGCGCGGTCCGAAGCGCTCTTGGCGGCGACTCCGAAACATCTCGAGGCGCTCTTCTTTCTGGGTGCGGCGGAAGGACTGTTGAGCGCCTACCATGCCGTCATCGCACACAATTACTATCGCTCCTATCGAGCTGGAAAGAGGGCCAAGACCTTTCACCTGCAACTGCTCGAGCTCGATCCCAGCTACGCGGACGCTTACCTCCTTCTCGGGATCTACGAGTACACGGTGGCCACTCTCCCGAAGACGCTGCGCATCGCGGGGTTTCTCGTCGGCATTCGCGGCTCGAAGACCCAAGGGTTGAAACTCGTGAAGCGCGCCGTCGAGGAGGGCCGGCGCACTCGTTGGGTGGCTCGACTGTCCTTGAACGTCATGTATCAGCGGGAAAAGAGCTATCGAGACGCTCTCGGCACGCTCCGGGAGCTCGAAGCCGAATTCCCCAGGAACCCACTTCTGCCCTTCGAGACCGGTAGCGTACATCTGCTGAGGCGAGATTTCGGCGCGGCACGGCGAGTGTTCGAGACGATGCTCGCGAGTCAGGCAGAGGGTTTGCCCCACTACGACCGTATCGAGACCTCGATGCTGCGCTTGAAGCTGGCCGAGAGCTACCTCTTCGCAAAGGACTTCGCAAGAGCAAGCATGGAGCTCGACCGCGCGCTCGGAGCTCCATGGGTACCGGACCACATCAAGGCCCGGATTTTCTTGCGCCGGGGTATGGCGTCCGACGCCCTCGGCAGGAGGAAGGCAGCAGAGTGGGATTACCGCCGCGCTCTCACTCTCGACGTCGACGAGTCGACCAACGAGCTCGCCCGACGCTACTCGAAAAAACCCTATCGTTGAACGGATCTACATCGCCGGAGCGGGAGTGTAGGCGTAGTACCCTTTTCTCGTGCGTACGACGAGATCGTCCCGATTCTTGATTCGGACGTCGATTGCGCGCCACTCGCCGTTCGGTTCCAGATTCTTCGGGGCATAGGCGAGGCGATACTGGCTGTGGAGCTCGTTTTGAATTGCATCGAAGTCGTTGTTCAGCTCCCCGATACCGTCTGGAAAGAACGAACGACCGCCCGTCTCCTCGGACAGTTTCTTCAGGAATCCCTTGTTCACCCCCTTAGCTCCCGCCATGCGACGGCCCTCGAACCCGACGCTATAGATGGTGACCTCCGAGAACTTCGCGCCCTCGATGGCCTGCTTGGAGTTTGCCTCGCTTCCCTGCCCGGCCGAGCGCGAGTCGTCGCCGTCGGTAAAGACCAGCAGCGCTTTGCGTCCCTCGGCCTCGGAAACTTTGTCGAGGGAAAGAAGAACGGCGTCATAGAGCGCCGTCCAACCGGAGGGATAGAGAGACTGGATCGTCTGTATCAGACGATCCACGTCGCCGGAAAAACGAGAGCTGAAGCGAATACGCTCGTTGAAATCGGCAACGATCGCTTTATCGCCGTCCCACAACTTGCCCACGAAGTTCGAGGCGGCTTCCTTGATTCCGTCGACACTCGGGCGCACGCTGGTCGATGCGTCCAGAAGCAGTAACAGCGTGACGGGCGTGACCTCGGCCGTGAAAAAGCCGATTTCCTGCGGTATTCCGTCCTCCAGGACTTCGAAGTCGACCTCGGTCAAATCGGGTATGAACCGCCCTTTCTTGTCCGTAACGACGACGCTCAAGTTGATGGCTTGGACGGTGGCGCGAAACTGGAAGCGCTCCTCCTGTTCGCGGTCCTGGGCCAGGCCCGCGGGAGCTGGACTCGTGAGGGACAGCGCCAAGAGCGAAGTTGCGATCCAGCGCGGAGATAAAGCACGACAACGGTTGACCTGTCTCAAAGTGATCTCCCTCCGCGCCGGCAGTGAGGGCGGCGTAGCATCCGGCACGGATCAAGCGTAGTCTAGCACAGGGCTTCACATCGATTTGTTCGGCGCTGTGATTTTGGCTACACTGAGTCGCGATGGAGAGACGTTGCTTCACCGTTCACGAAGCCAACGAGCTCATTCCCTTTTTGAGCGGGAGGCTCAGATCGCTTCGCGCGGTCTATACGAAGCTCAAAATGTGGGATTTCGCCAGCCCAACCTCCGAGGAGATCACGCTTCGCGGAGGTATACCCGTCGCGCCTGCCTACATCGAGGCGCTCTCCGAGTTTCGGGAGACGCTCGAGGAGATCTGCCAGGAAGGCTGCGAACTCAAGGACTTGGAGTCTGGTCTCATCGATTTCCCCACGATTTGGGAGGGCCGCGAAGTCCTCTTGTGCTGGAAGCTCGGTGAATCGGAGGTGGAGCACTGGCACGAGCTCGAGGCCGGTTTTGACGGTCGCCAGTCGCTGACGACCGAGCCGCATCCTTGAGCTTTCCTCACGTTGCCCTTTTCCTACTGTCAACGCCTGACTCGAGCACAGCAGCGAATCTACGACGAGAGCAATCGAATCGGGGCGCTCGAGCTCTACCGTCCTTCTCTGCTGCGAGACAGAGTGCTCGCTCTCGCCGCGGCGCTCGAGGGCGGCAAACGCGCGCCCACGGAGCACTCGGCTCAGACTCTGCTGGACGGGCTCACGGAAGCCTTCGGCGTTCCCCCGCTAAAGCTGCGCGTGCTCAAGCGAAGACCCTCTTCCCAAACTGGAGAGCTTCACGGGCTCTACGAGGCAGACAATTCGGGTCGCTACCGCGTTTCGCTCTGGATGCGGACGGCCCAACGAGCGCAAGTCGTTAAGTTCAAAACCTTTCTCCGTACGCTGCTCCACGAGCTCTGCCATCATCTGGACTACCGCAAGTTTCGACTGGCTGACTCGTTCCACACCGAGGGCTTTTATCAACGCGAGTCGAGCCTCGGGGGATGTCCCGGCCGCTGTTGAATTTGGTCGGGTAGCGGCGGCACCTGTGAATACTCTTAGGCAGCAACCTCATCGCTGTCAAGAGATTTCTGTTTGCTTCTAAGCGCGTGAACGAGAGCGCCCATATGGCGATAGCCTTTGATACGGTGAAACTTTTTCTCCGCCGTGACGACGCCGAGAGCGGTCCATCGGCGAATCATGGAAGGACTCTTCCACCGCTTGACGTTTCTCGAGACTCTGCGGATGGTGCCGTTGAGATTCTCGATGGCGTTTGTCGTGGCCAGAGATTTGCGAAGTAACTCGGGTAGAGCGAGCTTCACAACCGTGAGGGTCTCTTCCATCCCTTCTCGAAGGCTTCCGGCAGCTTCGTCGTAGCCGTTTCGCTCGAGCCACGACACCAATGCCTGAAGTCGCTTGCGCGCCTTGTCGGCACTCTTGCATTTGTACGCTTCCTTCATTGTCTGGAGCACGTAGGCGTGACGGGACTTGGGAAGGTACGAGCGTAGATTTCGGAGTTTGTGGAGCTGGCATCTTTGGATAACCGCGAGATCCCCCAAAACGTCGACGAGTGCTTTGCGGATCCCTTTGCCTCCGTCCACTACGCAGAGAATCGATTCGTCGATCCGCAATCCCCGCTCGAGAAGGTTCTGCAACATCGCGGTGCACATCCGAGAGTTCTCCGTCGAGCCCAGCCATATACCCAAGGGCACCTTCGTTCCATCTATTGTGATACCGAGAGTTACGACGACGGTCTGTCCGGCCACCTCAAGGCCATCCATCATTAGTGCCGCAAGCTCGAACTCCTCTAGCCTCCGAGATAGGTATTCCTCGAGCTTCTTAGTCGTCTGGCTCACGAGGTGACGGCTGGCGGCACTCTTGCTCGTGCCACGAGACTTCAACTTCGCCGAGGGTTTGTCCAGACTCGATTCGTAATTTCGGGTCGATACCCCCACCAAGATCTGGTTCAGCACTCGCTCCGGAAGCGGGTCTTCTTCGCGGAAGGCTTCGAAGTGTGGAAGCGACGCCTCCTCGCCCGACTTCGAACGAACTCGAGGTCGCGACACTTGGATTCGACGACCGCCGAAGCTCAGCTCCCCATCCGTGCTCCCCCAGTGGTTATGAGTTCGCTCCTTCTCGTGCTTGCCCTTCGGCCCCGCGATCTTCTCCGCGTCCTCTCTCAGGAGTAGGTGCAATGCGGTCAGTCCTTGCTCGTACACCCATTCCGTCAGGTCCGCCTTCGTGGCCGCGATCCCAGCTATCATCGGTAGCAGTATCTGACCGACTTGGCCAACTACCTTGCCCGTAGGCGAGTGCGTTTGCTTTCTTACTGGCTTCTTTGGCTACCCCAAATTCAACATCCGGCGGGACATCCCCGAGCCTCGTGAGACAGCTCTATCCAGAAGAACTCCAGGTGGCTAAGCCCATCAAGGCGAAGTCGTCGCGCTTGCGTCCACCTTCGACAAATGTGTAGTCTATAGCGTTTGAGCCGAAGGGAAGTAGGACGGACGCCATTGTAATGGCTGACAATCGGAGGAACCGAATGAAGAAATCTCTCGCGTTGATCGTGCCCATCGTAGTTCTCGCGCTCCTCGCGGCCTGTGGCGGCGGCGGCGGTGAAGAACCGGCCGCCCCTGCCCCGGCAAGCTCGGCGCCAGTGGACCCCGGCTCATTGGGAACGGTCAACGGTAAAGTATCTCTCGACGGCGATGCTCCGGCGGGAGACACCATCCAGATGGCTGCGGATCCGAATTGCGATCGCCTGCACAGCTCGGCCGTGATGACCGAGTTCTTCGTCGTCGGAGACGACGGTGGTCTCGCAAATGCCTTCGTTTACGTAAAGAGCGGGCTCGGCTATACCTATCCCGTACCGAGCGAGCCGGTCTTGATCGACCAGACGGGCTGCCTTTACGTGCCCCACGTACTCGGCATTCAGGCGGGCCAGACGCTTCAGATCAGAAACAGCGACGAGACGCTCCACAACATCCACGCGATGCCGAAGAACAACAAAGAGTTCAATATCGGCCAGCCCGTCAAGGGGCTCACGACCGAGAGGGTCTTCGACAAACCGGAGGTCATGGTCCCTTTCAAGTGCGACGTGCACAAGTGGATGAACAGCTACGCCGGCGTCGTCGACCATCCCTTCTTTGCCGTGACAGGACCCGACGGCTCTTTCTCGCTCGAGGGCGTCCCCGCGGGGGACTACGTCGTGGAAGCATGGCACGAGCGCCTGGGCACGAAGGAGATGAACGTCACCGTAATCGCCGAGGGCGGGGTCGAAGCGAACTTCGCCTTCACCGCCGAGTAATAGACACCCCTCACCTCAGGAAGGCAGATCCCCTCACCCGCGCGCCGCTGACTCGCGGGGCCCCACCTTCTTTGCAACGCGCCCGGCCTCTGGCCGGGCTAGCCCTCCGCTCGGCAGGCTCGCTGCGGAAGGCGGCACGGCTTCTCGCTCGGGCACTCGCTACGCTCGCCCTGCGCTCGGGCTGAAGGCTCCTCCCCCTGGCGGGGGAGAGGTAAGACATGTGAGGGTGAACAACACGAGGGCGATCCAGATACCGTCCGACAGGAGCAGGTGTAGGATCTGCAACCAGACCGGTGCCTGCAAATACACGTTGAGGGCACCGAGCGCGAGCTGGATCGCGAAAAGGCCCACGATGGCGCGTCCGCAGGAGCGCGTTGCGGAGCTCGCGAATCGCCACACGACGATGGCCAGCCCGACGAACGTCGCAATGGCCATGGTCGGGTGATAGAAACGTGAAGCCACGAGTCGGGCCACGACGGGAGAATCCTCGGGCCGGAGGCCGGCCGTCAAGACGAGCGTATCGCCGAGGGCCGTGATGGCGCCGCTCGAGCCCACCAAGAGCACGGCGAGCGTGACGAGGCCTAGCGGGAGCCACAACTCGCGGCGCTTCGAAAGAGTCAGGTCGCGCTCGGCCTCCGCGAACCAGGCCGTGATCGTCAAGGCGGCAAGCAGGAGAAACGTATTGACGAGGTGGAAGCCCATCACGTAGACACGTGCCTCGGAGTCGTTCGCGACGACCCACTCGAAGCGAACCAATCCCGCGCCCAGTAGAGATTCGGTGACGACGAAGAACGCCGTCCATAACGCTCCCTTCCGGGCTCCGTGTCCCTTGGGAAAAACGCGGAACGCGGTCACGACCAGCGCAGCCACGAAGATTCCCAGCAGCCCGCTCGAAAGACGGTGACTGAGCTCCACCAGCGTGTCGAGACGTGGGGCTCGAGGGATGACCTCCCCGTTGCACAGCGGCCAGTGATTGCCGCAGCCCGCGCCCGCGCCCGTCGCGCGCACGTAGGCACCCCAGAGGATGACGAGGACGGTGTAGCCGAGAAGAAGCCAGGCAGCGCGGGCGAGCTTCGCCTTCAACGTATTACGCTCGCCTCGGAAGAGGGTCGGCGCTAGTGCTAGTTGGAGGAGCCCATCTCTTCCAGGAGACTCGCGAGATCATCGGCGTGACGCTCCTCCATGGCCAGGATGTCTTCAAGCATTCGGCGAGTCGTCGGATCGTCGTTTCCCAGATAGGCCACCATCTCCCGGTAGCTATCGATGGCAATTCGCTCCGCGACGAGCTCCTCCTCGATCATGTCGACCAGGGTCTCGCCCTCGACGTACTCGGCATGACTACGGCTGGAGAGACCGTCTGGCGAGAAATTCGGCTCCCCGCCCAGTTGCACGATCCGTTCCGCGATCTGATCGGCGTGCTGTTGCTCTTCATTCGCATGCTCGAGAAACTCGGTCGCCGCTCCCTGAGCGTTGATGCCCGACGCCATGAAATAGTGTCTCTTGTATCGGAGAACGCAAACTATTTCAGTCGCCAGCGCTTCGTTCAAAATGCGAATAACCGTTTCGCGATCGGCACCGTAGCCTTCGGTGACAGCGCCCTTCTCGATGTGCCGCCTTGCACGCTCGCGAAGCGTTTTGATATCGCTCAAAAAGGGCTTCTCTGTCACAGGGAGCCTTCCTCGCCCGCGGCCTTTCTCCGTTTCCAGGCCCACAACGCTCCGATCGCTCCGAAAACGAGGTAGGGCATTCCGAGCAGGAACAGGATCCCACGGTTGAAGCCGGCTGCGACCTGACCACCGTTCTGCTCGAGAGCGGCGCGACACATCGCGCACTGGGCCGAGGCAAACTCTGGGTGCAAGGCGAGTAGAGCCGCGACGACAACGAACGACGTCAGAAAGGTTCTCGGGCTCATTTGTACAGACTGTTCTCGAGAATCTGTGTGCCGTCGTAGGCCGGAATCGCGAACATGAGAAGGCTGGTGACGAAGATACCCACCATCACGATCATGATCAGCCCCATTTTCTCGAAGCGTAAGTGCATGTAGAAAAAGATGATAAGGGTGGCTTTGATGGACGAGCCCATCAGGAGCAGCACAACCTGGGGAGCGGTCGACATCTGGGACTCGCCGATGAAGATCATCGTGACCGTCGCCACCAGAAGAATGACCCAAATCATCCAGTAGCCCTTGTAACCGTGACTTGCCGAATGTTCCGATTCCGACATGGACTGTTCCCTCTTTCCGCCGTTACACGAGATAGAAGAGCGCGAAGACGAAGACCCAAACGAGGTCGACGAAATGCCAGTACAGACCCGCGTTCTCGACGCCCTGGGCGGAATACTTCCCCATGGCGGAGCGGATCGCGACGATCAGCAGCACGGTGACGCCCGTCGTGACGTGCATCCCATGGAAGCCGGTGATGATAAAAAAGCAGGCGCCGAACTGGGGAACCCCCCAGGGGTTGCTCGTGAGCCGGGCGCCCTCGTGGATGAAGTGAGTCCACTCGTAGACCTGCATTCCCAGAAAGGCCGCCCCTCCGAGGATCGTCAACCACAAGAACATCGTGACGTGTTTCTTGTTGCCGACGGTGGCAGCGGCAACCGCGCAAGCCATGGTGGCGCTACTGGTGATGAGCGTGAAGGTCATCAACGTGATGTAGTTCATGTCGAAGGCAATGTTCTGGTCGGGCCAGACTTCGGTCGCGCTTCGCATCACGCCATAACCCACGAGAAGGCCGGCGAAGAGCAGGGCATCCGTGACGATGAAGATCCACATCATCAGCTTCTGCCAGGGGACGTCGAAGGGACCCCTCCAGGGTCCTTCCATCACCCCCGCAGCCCCGGTATCCGTCATGATTCCTCCTAACACTGCGTTTCGCTCTCGGCCTTCGGCCGAGAGCAAACCTTCCCCGCTACATGTAGAACAAGACGACCAAGAGGTAAATCCAGATCGCGCCCACGAAGTGCCAATACGTCGCCGCGACGACCGGCGAGGCCGACTCTCCCGGCGTCAAGCGATAGCGCGTCGCGAGGGCGAGCACGTAGAACAGAGCCAATACGCCGACGAGCAAGTGCACCGCGTGGACGCCGCTCAGAACGTAGAAGAACGAGCTGTGTGGATGGCTCGAAACGTAAATCCCCTGCGACGCGAGCTGATTCCAAGCGAACACCTGGCCGGCCAGAAAGAGCGTACCGATTACCGCTGTCGCGAACATCCACTTTCGAAAGGCAACGGGTCGCCAATCACGGAAGGCTCGCCGCGCCAACTGCATCGTCACGCTGGAAAGGACGATCACGACGGTGTTCAACCACAGCACCGGCGGTGGATCGAGCGGAACCCAGTCGGAACCAGCGCTTCGAACAATATAGGCGCTCGTAAAGGCGGCGAAGAGCATGGTGACCGAGCCGAGGGCGACCCATAGACCGAACTTGGCGGTCTCGACGCGTCGGGTTGCGTCGCCGCCGGATCCGTAGTCGCCGTAGCCTTTGTCGATGATGTCTTCACCGCCGGAACCCGTGTGGCCGGTCTTCGACACCGTCAAGGTCTGGGACATCTCAGGAAACCTTTCCGTCCAGGGCAAGGAGCGCGAGGACGAGGGGCAAGTAGAAGAGCGTCGCGGCGAGGAGCTCGATGGCGCGCCGGCGCACGACGCCGCCCCCGAATCGGACCGCGGCTACGATGAGAACCGACCCGAGCAGGGCCGTACCGATCGGATAGAGCCAGCCCGCAAGGCCCAGCGAAGCGGGAGCGAAGCTCACCGCCACGAGCGCGATCGTCATCACGATCGTCTGGAGCCGGACGGCGGCAGGAAGCGCCCGATGGCCAACGCGCGCGTAGTCATCACGATAGGCTGCGGCGATCGCCCAGGTATGCGGGAACTGCCACAAGAAAAGAAGTCCGAACAAGCACCATGCGAGCGGCCCGAGCCCGCCGGAGGCAGCGCTGTAGCCCATGAGCGGCGGAACCGCGCCCGCCACGGCTCCAGTCGGAGTGGACCAGGTCGAGCGCGCTTTCAGGGGTGTATAGACGAGAACGTAGATGAGAAGCGCTCCGAGTCCGAGTAGCGCGGGCAGCACACCGCTATGGACGAGCAGCACGCCGATGCCGGCGACGGAAAGCCCGGCGGCAACCGCAACGGCCTCGCCGAGCTGGATCCGCCCGGTGGGAAGAGGACGATGGGCCGTGCGCTCCATGCGGCCATCGGATTCCCGCTCCATGATCTGGTTGATGGCGTTCGCGCCGCCTACGACAAAAAAGGTGCCGAGCGTGAACCAGAACAGGTCGGAAAGCTCGATGACACTCGCACCGAGCCAATAGCCAACGACGCCCGACAGAACGACCATCGAGGTGAGTCTGGGCTTCACGAGATGGAGGTAATCGCGCACCCTGTCCATGATCTGCTCCGAACGTTTCGATGCGCAAAAGCTCGTCGAAGACGCGTGCACGTTTCCTCTCGCGGGCAGCACGGGCTTTCTATCCCCCCGCCTTCACCTGAGCGGGTGACTTCCACTGCGGTGTGAAGTCACCGTCCTTCTCGTCGGGATGGTTGTAGTCATAAGGCCACCGGTGCACCTCGGGAAGATCTCCTTCCCAATTGCCGTGACCTGGGGGCGACGGAGCCGACCACTCGAGCCCGTTCGCCTGCCAGGGATTTAACGCCTCGCACCGTTTGCCCTTGAACATGCTCCAGAAGTAGTTGACAAGAAAGAGGATCTGAGCCGCGCCGAGCACGAAGGCGGCGACCGAGATGAACGTATTGACGGGTTGTAGCGGCTTCAGGTAGTCGTAGGTATTGGGGTCATAGATGCGCCGCATCATCCCGGCGATACCCAGGTAGTGCATGGGGAAGAACGTTCCGTAGTACGCGAGGAACGTGAGCCAGAAGTGGACCTTGCCGAGTCCCTCGTGCATGAACCGGCCGAACATCTTCGGGAACCAATAGTAGACGGCCGCGAGCGCGCCGAAGAGCCCCGCTCCAGCCATGATGAAGTGGAAATGGGCTACGACGAAAAAGGTGTCGTGCAGCGGAATGTCGACGGCGCTCGTTCCCAGAAATATTCCCGTCAAGCCGCCCGTCACGAAAAGCGACACGATACCGATTGCGAAGAGCATCGGGGTCTTGAAGCGTATCTTCGCTCTCCACAAGGTCGCCAACCAGTTGAATGTTTTCACCGCCGATGGCACCGCGATCATCAGGGTGGTCATCGTGAAGGCCGTCCCCAGGAACGGGCTCATGCCCGAGAGGAACATGTGATGGCCCCAGACGATGAAGCTCAAAGCTCCGATGGCGAGGATGGCGTAAACCATCGCACGGTAGCCGAAGATGGGCCTCCGCGAGAACGTCGAGATAATGTCGGAAGTAAAGCCCATCGCGGGGAGCATGATGATGTAGACCTCGGGATGACCGAGGAACCAGAACAAGTGCTGCCAGAGCAGGGGCGCGCCGCCCTCGTGCGCGAAGAGCTTGTCGCCGATGAAGATACCGGCGGGCAGGTAGAAGCTCGTACCAAGCGAGCGGTCGAACATCAACAGGATCACGGCCGCGGCGAGGGCGGGAAAGCTGAGAAGTCCGAGCACGCCGACGACGAACTGGGCCCAAGTCGTGAGCGGGAGCTTCATCATGTCGAGACCCTTCGTCCGCAAGTTGATGATCGTTACCACGAAGTTGAGGCCGCCCATCGTGAACGAGGCGATGAAGAACGTCATACCCACGAGCCAAAGCGTCTGCCCTGTCCCGGAGCCTGGCATGGCGGAGCGAAGCGCCGACAGGGGAGGATAGGCGGTCCAGCCGGCCGCTGCCGCGCCGCCTTCGACGAGGAACGAGATGAGGATGATGATCGCGCCGGGAAGCGCCGTCCAGAACGAGAGCATGTTCAGGAACGGGAAAGCCATGTCCCTCGCACCGATTTGCAGCGGTATGAGGAAGTTGCCAAAGCCGCTGACGGGAGCCAGCGACAGCACGAAGAACACCATGATGGTGCCGTGCATGGTGAAGAGCATCACGTAGAACTCCGGCGTCATGACGCCGCTTGCCATGCCCGCCGGGAAGAGCTTCTCCCAGAACGTCGCGTGCATTCCGGGCCATCCGAGCTGCAGGCGAAGGAGCATCGCCAGTACGCCACCGACGACGGCCATCCCCATAGCCAGCGTCAGATACTGCTTGCCGATCATCTTGTGATCGAAGCTGAAAATATAGGTACTGATGAAACTCTGCTTGCCATGGCCGTGGTCGTCGTGACCTTCGCTCATGCCGTTTCTCCTTGAGTAAGCAGTTTCGGTGAGAACTCGACTAGTTGTCCGCCCCCGGCGCCACTTCTGCTTCGGCGTCGGCCTGTTCTTGCAACCAAGCCTCGTAGTCGGCTTCGCTCCGGATCGAAAGGAAGGCGCGCATTCGGTAGTGCCCCAACCCACAAAGCTCGGCGCAGGCGATCTCGTACTCGCCGATCTTCACCGGGGTAAAGGTCACCCCCGTCTGCATGCCCGGGACCAAGTCTTGTTTCACGCGGAAGTTGGGAAGAAAGAATGCGTGTAGGACGTCCTTGGAGCGGAGGCGAATGTGCGCCACCCGATTCACCGGCAGAACTAGCTGGTTAGTTCTCGAGAAATCGTCCGCCGCCGCAGCGTCGTCGAAGTCCACTCCGAGCGGGTTCTGGAGGGAGTAGAGCTCCGGTCGAAATTCGGCGAACTGGCCGTCGGGCCCGGGATAGCGGAAATCCCACTGGAACTGCGCGCCCACGGCCTCGACGACGATAGCGTCGTCCGGCGGCGCGGCTTGGACGTCGTCCCAGATCACCAGCCCGGCAAACACGAGGGGAATGAGGACCGCCGCCGTACCGATGGTCCAGGCCACCTCCATCTTGTGGCTGTGGTGCCAATAACTCCCCTCGGTACTCTCGTTGTAGCGGAAGCGCCAAATATAGAATCCGAGCAGACCCTGCACGATGACATAGGCGACGCCCGTGATCGCGAGAATGACGTAGTACAGCGTGTCTAGCGACGTGCGTTCCGCCGCGAGCTCGGGCATGCCGTACTTGAAGAAATAGACGACCGAGACGAGACGATAGCCCAAAGGGAGAGCGCCATGGCCATGCCATGTTTCACATCGGGTTTGATCTCGCTATTCTCTGCCATGCGGTGTCCTCACAAAGAAAGCTGGCCGCCACCGGACGAATCGGCGCGACCAGCCTGAAAGGTAATTCCTATTGTTATCAGAGCAAATCTCCTCGGCTAGCTAGTGTCCCGTCCCGGAAGTCATGTTGCATTCGAGCGCCGATGCATCCCGCCTCGCTGCGCTGCGCCTCGGTTGAATACGCCAGGTATTTCGCCCTTGCCGCGCCTTGCGATCCGGGCGCCGCGACGCTCTCGATGCTAACATCACTTCCAAGACGAGACACTAGCGCGTGTAGCGCATGAGATAGGCGGCAACCGCGCGCATCTGCGCCTCGGAATCTCCCCCAAGCGTATCCGGGAGCGGAGTAATGAAATTGCCGTCGTCGTCTATGGGCCAGAACTGGGGCATCTGCGTTCCGGGGGAGATGGACTGCGGATCCTTCATCCAGTCCACGACCCACTCCTCTCGAAGCCGCTCGCCCGTGAGCCGAAAGCTCGGAGCGAGCTGAGAGGCCTCCATCGATCCCGCCGCGGAGGCAAGGTGGCAGCGCTCGCACTGTAGACGTACGAGGAGATCGTCTCCGGTACGAAGCGTCTGCGTATCGGCGCGCTGTTCCTCCTCGGTCTCGAATGGCTGCGTACCATCCATGGCCATGAAGCCCTCGACGAGCGTATTGGCGTCCTCGTCGGAGAAGTGGAACGTCGGCATGCGCACGTCCAGCCAGAAGCGCACCTCAACCGGAGCCTTGAAGAAGTCGAAGAGCCACCCGGCCTGCGTCCGTGCGCCCTGAGTGTTGAGGTTAGGCGGCCTGAGACCGGTGTCCTCGATGGTCTCGTAGATGCCGCCGCCGAAACCATCCACGAGGTGACAGCCGCGGCAGTTGTACTCGTGGATCAAGCGGCGACCCCTCTCGGCGTAAGCTTCGCTGCCGCTGAGGCTCTTGACCCCATCCTTCGGGAGCTCCAAGCTGACCTGTCCCAGGACCCTTCGCGCGAGGCCATCGATCTCGTCCTCGGTAAAACCGAAGTAGCCCATGCGGAGCTTCTCGGGCGGGCTCTTGACCTTGCCGACGTCATAGGCGCGCGGCTCGCGAAGTTTCTGCTCGAGCCAGGCGTGGCGGGTGTGCTCGACGTCCTCGACGTAGCCGAAATCGAGCCTGCTCACCATCTTGGAGCCCCAAGTCGAGAGGTCCACGCCGATTTTCTGCGCGTTCTCGAAACCCTCGATGTCGTGACAGCCGAAACAGCCGTAGCGAAGGATGAGCCTCTCGCCGGCGTAGAGCGTCTTCTCGTCGCGCGACATCCTGCCGAGCTCCTCAGTCGCCTGAGCGAGAGGCAGATTGCCACTTAGGAACTCGAGCGTGATTTCATCGAGCGCCGAGTCGTCGGCCTGAGGAACCGCAAGCTGTTCGAATCCTTCGTTTCGAAGACTCATGAGATAAGCGGTGATGTCCGCCGCCTCGCGGTCCGTCAGACGGAGGTCCGGCATGAAGGTCTCTTCCCAGTAGTGCTTCGGGTCCCTCACCCAATTGAAGAGGAACTCTCGATTTACCTTGGTGCCTACACCCGCAAGGCTCGGGCCGCGGGTCCGGTGCCAGTCGACTTCGGTGTAATTGCTCTCTTCCACGATATGACAACCGAGACAACCCACGACCTCGACGAGCGCCTCGCCGCTCTCAGCGGAGCCGGCGGGCACGGGACCGTATTCGAGGGGCTTCGCTTTGTCGAAGAGGTAGGAAACGATCGAAGCCACTTCGGTCTGATTGCGGGCGCCGAGCTCGGAATCCAGATTGTTGTGAAGATTCCAGAAGCGCGGCATATATGTGGATTGTTTGAAGCGCTTCGGATCCGTGACCCAGCGTGCTGCCCACTCGGGAGTCGTCTTCGAGACGATGTGCTCGAGCTTCGGTCCCACCTCTCGACGGTCCTCGAAACCATCGGTATTGTGGCAGCCCCAGCAGCCTGCGACTTCAAAAAGCGCACGACTCTCGTTGAAGTTCTCCGCGCCCGGTAGCAGCGTCTGACTCTCGTGGCACTTGATGCATCCCGCCTCGGCGAATCCGCTCGGGTACATCGGTTTATCCCAGTAGTGGTCCTCTTTCCAGCCGTAGTTCTCTTCCCACTCGTGCCGCTGCTCTTCGTTCTGCGGCATGTGTGTCACGCCGAGGAATGTCGTCGACCTTCCACGCCCTTCGTGACATGAAGTACATCCAAAGGTGTCACGCGGGTGCAACGATTCCGCCGCTACGTAGAGATCCAAGTTGGGGTGTGTACGAAACGGCTGCGGTGCCTCCGCGTAAGCGGGGTTGTCGATCCCCATGTGGCACGTTTTGCATCGATCGATCCGAGGAACGCTGGTGAAGTTCAACTCCTCCGTGACGTTCGCGACGAGAACCTGCTGAATCTCGATCGACGGATCGATGAAATCCACCATCGGCAAGTTGCGGAACGTGTTGGGAAGATTCTGCGCTAGCGAGTCGAGCTTCCGCGTCAGAAGGGTCGCCTCCTGCGTCAATCCGTCCTTCTCACTATTGAGCGCCGCCGCCCGAGCCTCTAGATCGCGAATGCTCCTTTGGATAGCGTCGCGCTCGAACTCGGTCGAAATCCGGCTCTCCCGAGCCGAGAAGAACTCCGTCTCGAGCGCCTCGAACTCCTCCGCGCTGACGCGTTTTCCCAAGGGGGCGTGACCGCGCTCTTCGAACTCTTCGAAAAAGAACTTCTTGGAGTCGTAGATGGCCTTGAGCTCACGCTCGCGGACGTCGGCGAGCGTCCACTGATCTTCTAAGACGACGAGTTGGCCCTGAAGCTCCGAGAGCTCGCCCTGTCGAGCCTCGAGCTCTTCCGCCGCGGTCTGGAGCTCCGCTACGACGCGCTGGAGCTCGCGTTGATTGACGTTCGCCTCGGCCTGTTCGATCTGCTGGCGCGTCGTCTGGCGTTCCAGATCGAAAAACTCGCGCTGGTAGACTTTCCACTCGCGGGAGTAGTCGTCCCAAACCATCCAGACCGTGGTTACAAACAGTGCGATAGCCGAAACGGCGAAGAGGAGGTTGAGCCCACTAATGTTGTGTGCGTGTCCAGGCGCTGCTTTTGCCACAATTGAACTCCGACTGCCCTAGCTCAAATATTGAAAAAGATTTCCGGGAACGCCACGACGTACTTCATGTTGAAGAACCAGCGTAAGTACATCTTGATGGGGAGGCTCAGCATCAGCAGAAAGAGACTCACCCCCAGGTAGTATCGTGCCGGCCCCATCTTCTCGTAGTAACCGTTAAGGCTGGCCCACTTGAGAAAGCCGGGAAGCTTCTCCTTGGGCATCGATAGCAAGACGGGAAGCACACCGATGTAGAACAGAACCACGATGATTCCGATAAACTCCCGGACCAGTGCATTCGATGGCAGCGGTCGGCTCAGGAGCTTTACCCAGAAGAAATCGGAAACGTTGACGTTCAGAAGCGGCTCGACCCGGTGCGGGTCCCAGAGCTCATAAGGACCGAAGAAGTTCCAGTTGGGTCCCCGGAGAAACGTTCCCGAGACGACCATCAGAATCCAGAGAACGACAAAGCCGTAAAGAAAGATCCCGATCTCGACTCGGCGCTCTTTGAACGTGAAGTAGCCGTTACCCTTCGGGTTCTTATCGATGTAGGGAATGGCCATGAGACCCACGATGATGAGCGTCGGGAAAACTACGCCAGCGAGCCACGGATCGAAGTAGACGAGCATCTCTTGCAGCCCGAGAAAGTACCAGGGTGCCTTCGAGGGGTTGGGCGAATCGGCTGGATTGGCGGGCTGCTCGAGCGGTGCGGGGAGCAAAATCGACCACGCCATCAGCACGATGCTCAGAACGATCATGCAGAGAAGCTCTGTATAGACGAGATCCGGCCAGACCCAGACCTTGTCCTCCTCCTGCTTTTCGAGCGGCGGCTCGCCATTCGCGATGCGTTTGTCGTTCTCCACCCCTTGATGCATCGCGTACCAAGTCAGGAACGCAACGAGGTAGAGCACGATGGTGATCGGAACGTTGTCCGGCTTCGCCACGATGAGAAAAAAGTTCCCGTCGAACATGCTCCAGACATAGAAGACGGTCATCACACCGAACATGATGACCGCGTTCCTCTTCGACCAAACCTTCGGATAGCGAAGTGACAAGAGAAAGCCAAGGGTCGCGAGAGTGAAGAGAACCGTCGGTCCCGAGAGCCAATTGATGATGTTTTTGAAGTCCATACGCTCAGCCTGCCGTTGAGTCCAGAAGTCGATGAACCGTCAAGGAGAAAGGTCGTTCGAATTCAATCACATCGGTCCGGAAATGCCGCCGTCCTTGCGCACCCGCCAGAAGTGCACCGCCATGAGGAAGGCGGCAGCCAAGGGAAGGCCGACACAGTGAAGGACGTAGAAGCGAAGCAGAGTATTCTCTCCGACGCTCCTCGCGCCCAAGAGTATGAAGCGCGCGTCACTGCCGGAGTTGATGAGATTGATATCCCCTATTTTCAGCGCCGCGGACAGCGGACCCTCCGTTCCCACCAGAGGTGTTGCCCGCGCCATGTTCGACCCCACGGTGATCGCCCAGATAGCGAGCTGATCCCAAGGAAGGAGATAGCCGGTAAAGGACAAGAGAAGAGTCAGGACGAGCAAGACCACCCCGACGCCCCAGTTGAACTCGCGGGGCGGCTTGTAGGAGCCCGTCATGAAGACGCGGAACATGTGGAGCCAGACGGTAATCACCATGACATGGGCGCCCCAGCGATGGAGCTCCCGCATCACGCCGAGCGGCACGTGCTCGCCGAGGTCGACGATGTCGGCATAGGCGTACTCGACCGTCGGCCGGTAGTAGAACATGAGCAATAGACCCGTGAAGGTCAGCACGAGAAACAAGAAAAACGTGATGCCGCCCATGCACCAGGTGTATCGAAGCTTGATACCCGCCTTGCGCGATTTCACCGGATGAAGGTGAAGAAAGACGTTCGACATCATGACCAGCACGCGGTTTCGATTGCTGCTGACGGCGCCGTGCCGGAAGATCGACTTCCAGACCTGCGATTCGGTCACGGCGTCCCACGCGCTATTAAATACGCTCAGAACCTTCTGCACCGATTCAACTCCTTCTCGACTAACCCAGTCTCAAAAAGGACTCGGGATCCGACCACTGACCCGCTTCATATTTGAACATCCTGCCTTTGTCGATGAGCACCTGACCGTCATCGGCGAGGCTGATCTTGACTCGCTCGAGCGGCCGAGGCGCCGGCCCCTCGAAGTTGCGGCCCGTCATGTAGAAGCCACTTCCGTGACAGGGGCACTTGAACTTGTTCTCCGCTTCGAGCCAGTTCGGCGTGCAACCGAGATGCGTGCATATCGCGGAGAGAGCGTACATTTCCTGTTCGCTGCGGACGACCCAGATCCGAAACTTCTCTTTGAACCGCACATCGACGACGCCGACTGCGAAGTCGCTCGGGAAGCCCACCTTGAAGCTCGAGGGAGGCTCGGTCAGCACGTTGGGGAACATGAAACGGCCCATCGCGCCCATCCCAGCCGCGGCCGAGGCCGCGAAGAACGTCCACGCCAAAGCAAGCAAGTTGAAATCGCGCCGGCTCACGTCTTTTTTGGTCTTCTTCGCAGCCTTCTTTGGCGCGGGTTTCTCGTCACCGCCTTCGGAAGCTTTCGTCGCTTTCGTCTCTTCAGCCATACCTCTACCCAGACTCAGCCTTGCTCATTGGGGACGTCCAAAATTTCGAGTTATTCGCGATTGCCCACGTGAAGGCGACCGCTCGAGGGTTTCTTCGACTCTACCGAGGGCCATTGACACAATCTTGTATTCTAGTCGCCCGGCTCAAAAGGTGTCAAGACGCGAACGAATCTTGTCTAAGACGTCTGATCTCTACGGCTGGACCAATTTTTCGCTTTTCTCCTCCGTGGCAAGGGCCTCTTTGGCCACGCCGCGGAGGCTCAGATTGGGATCCGAGTCCCCGATCTCGTGGAGTCGCTCGCGGAGCTTCGGGCTGCTCAAGAGCGAGGCCGCCCGAATCGCACTCTCCATCGCCAGAAGCTTCTGGGACTCGTTCATATCGCTGATTTTGTCGAGAAACTCCCGATCCAGCATTTGCAGCAGTAGCGCCTCTCCGGACGGGCTGCCGAGCTTGGCGAGAGACACCGCCGCGTTCCAGGCCACGTCGCGCTGCGGGTCCCCCAGAGCCGCCTCGAGCCGGGCAACGGCCCGATTGTCTCCGATAGCGCCCAAAGCGTAGACGGCCATCTTGCGCACCCCGAAGTCGTCGTCCCCGACGAGCCCGAGAAGAGGTTCGACGGCGCGCGACTCGCCGATATTGCCCAGCGCCCAGCTCGCATAGAGCCGAGTCGTCGCGTCGGGATCCGAAAGGGCCTCGATGAGCGCCGGGCCCGCCGCATCGTCCCCCAAGTGGCCGAGCGACAACGCCAAATAGTGTCGCACGCGAGGATCGTCGTCGTCCGCGCTCTCGAAGGCTCCGATCATCTCCGGTACGACACCCTCCATCCGGCTCCGCTCCGCATCCATCGTGATGATCTTCGAGAGCTCGAAAGCCGCCTGCCAACGCCGGTTAGCGCTTCCGACGCGGACTTCGTGGAGATAGTCCACACTCGTTTTCTCGTCCGAGACGAGCCAGGCGAAGAAGAAGAACAGCCCGACACAGAGCGCGACGACGAGGGCCGGAATGACGAAAAACTGAATGAGAGTGCGGCCGAAGCTGATGTCCTCGGAGGAAGGCTCGGAGCCGACCTCCGGCGGTGTCTCGGCCTCGCCTTGATTTCCCTTCATTGTTGATAGGGGCTCCCGTCTCGACCCCCCGGCGGGCGCCATCTTATCTCGGCCTCTCGGACCGATCAAAGGTTTCGTTCGGGGCGCGAGCTCGCTGCAGTCGGGACCGAGATCTCCTGTTCCTTGTATTGGAGCTGATAGAGACGGTGATAGATGCCCTGGCGGTCCAGAAGCTCGCGGTGGGTTCCCACCTCTCGGATGTGTCCTTTGTGAAGCACGACGATCCGGTCCGCCCTCTGGATGGTCGAGAGCCGGTGAGCGATGACGATGCTGGTGCGATTCTCGAGGAGCCGCTCGAGGGCTTCGCGAATCAGAAGCTCGGTATGGGTGTCCACGTTCGAGGTGGCCTCGTCGAGGATGAGAATCCTGGGATCGTGCACCAGAGCGCGTGCGAAGGAGACGAGCTGCTTCTGCCCCGCGGACATCGAAGAGCCTCGCTCCTTCACGGGCTCGTCCAGTCCCTTCGCCAGCGTCGCGACCCAACTGTCGAGATTGACGGCTGCCGCGGCATCCGCGACGGCTTCGTCCGTAATCTCACGATCTCCGAGACGGATATTGCCGGCGATGCTGCCCGAGAACAGATGGACGTCTTGCAGCACCATGCCGAACTGCCGGCGCAGCGCGGAGAGCTCCCACTCCCTCACGTCGAGACCCTCGACGAGCACGCTGCCACGCGTCACGTCGTAAAACCGCATGAGCAGACTCGTCAAGGTCGACTTGCCCGCACCGGTGTGCCCGACGACTGCTACCGTCTCGCCCGGACGAACGGCGAGATCGACGTCCTCGAGCACCCAGTCCTCGTCCGTATAGGCGAACCAGACGTTGTCGAAGCGGAGACTTCCGTCGGCGCGTTCCGGCAGCTTCGCGTCGGCCGGAGACGCGACGGCGACCTCGGTATCGAGAAGCTTGAATATCCGCTCCGAAGACGCCATCGCGCCCTGGAGGATGTTGAACTTCTCCGAGAGATCGCTGATGGGGCGGAAGAACTTCTCCGAATATTGCACGAAAGCGACGAGCCCGCCCAGAGTGAGTGCGCCCAGAAGAATCTGCCCGCCTCCGTACCAGATGATGAGCGCGATCGCGACGGAGCTCAGGACCTCGACCGTCGGATAGAAGAGGGAATAGTGCAGGATGGATTCGAGGTTGGCCTCGGTGTGCTGTCGGTTGAGCTCGCTGTACTGGCGAAACTTCCGCGGTTCCTGCCCGAAGAGCTGAACCACCTGCATGCCGACGATGTTCTCCTGGATGAAAGCGTTGAGCATCGCGATCCGTGTGCGGACCCTGCGATATACCACACGCACCCGCCGCTTGAAGACGAGCGTCACGGCAAAGAGCGCGGGAAGCACGGTGAAGGTCACCAGGGCGAGACGCCAGTCCAGATAGATCAGCACCATCATGATGCCGAGGAGCATGAAGATGTCGCCGAATATCGTAACGACGCCAGACGTGAAGAGCTCGTTCAGCGCGTCGACGTCGGTCGTAACGCGAGTGACGAGCCTCCCCACCGAGTTTCGATCGAGAAAGCCTGGATGGAGCTCTTGCAGATGGCCGAAGATCTCTCGTCTCATGTCGTACATGACTCGCTGACCCGCCATGTTCATGATGTAGATCTGGCCGTAGGAGATGACAAACTGGAGCACCAGGGTCAGAACGTATATAGCCGCGAGCGCGTCGAGACCGGCCACATTGCGGTTCGCGATGTAATTGTCGATGGCGATCTTGGTCAGAAATGGCCCGACGAGCTTGAGAGCCGAGACGGTGATTACGAGAAACAAAGAGACGACGACGGTGAGCTTGTAGGGCTTCAAGTAGCCAAGCAGACGCCGCATCAAGCGGCCGTCATAGACCTTGCCGAGCGTGTCCTCCTCGTGATGTGTCTCACTCACGCCTAGATCCGCTCCAGCTCTTCTTCCAGAAGCTGCTTTCGATAGAGGCTCGCGTAGAGACCGTCGTGGGCCAGAAGCTGGTCGTGGCTTCCACGTTCAGCGATACGCCCGTGATCGAGAACACAGATGATGTCCGCGTTCTTCACGGTGCTGATCCGATGCGAGACGAGAAGCGTGGTGCGCCCCTTCATCACGCCAATCAACTGAGACAAGATTTTCTCCTCCGTCTCCGTATCGACAGAGGAGAGGACATCGTCGAGGATCAAAATCGGCGGTTCGACGAGCAGGGCGCGTGCAATCGTCGTCCTCTGGCGCTGTCCGCCGGAAAGCGTAATTCCCCTCTCGCCGACCATCGTTTTGTAACCTTTGGCGAACTCGGAGATATCCGAGTCGAGGCCGGCCAGTCGCGCGGTAGCTTCGACCGCTTCGTCGTCGGCTTCCACGTTCCCGAAAGCGATGTTGTCGCGGATCGATTCCGAGAACAGAAAGCTCTCCTGAGGAACGAAGCCCACAGCGCTTCTCAACGTCTGCAGAAGCAGTCCCCTCACGTCACGGCCGTCGACGAGAACCGCCCCCTCGCTCACGTCGTAGAGCCGAGGGACGAGGCGCGTCAGAGTGCTCTTACCCGCACCGGTGCGCCCCACGAAAGCAACCGTCTGTCCAGGTTCGATCACGAGATCGATCTCACTCAGAATGGGATCACCCGTACCGTTGTTCTCATACTCGAACGAGACGTTACGAAACTCGACACGGCCTTTCACATCGAGAGCGGCATCCTCGCTCGCGTCCATCATCTCGGTCACCAGCTCGGGCTCCTCGTCCAGGATTGTCGTCAAGCGCTTCATGGAAGCCGCGCCCCGCTGGTAGATATTGACCACCCATCCGAAGGCAATCATCGGCCAGGTCAACATTCCCAGATAGGCAAAGAAAGCAACGAACTCACCGAGTGTGACGCTCCCCGCGACGACCATACGGCCGCCCCACCAAAGCACGACAACCGTACCGAATCCGATGAGTGACGAGAGAAGCGGAAAGAACGCACCCCAGATTCTGACGAGCCCCATGTTGTGCTCGAAATATTGCTCGTTCTCCGAACGAAACGTCTCGTTCTGGTGCTCCTCCTGGGCGTAGGCCCGTACGACTCGGGCACCGGCCAGGTTCTCCTGTGCCAGTGCCGAAAGATCGCTCATCTTCTCCTGAATCGACTCGAATCGCTTGTGGATCACTGCCCCGAACTTCTTGACCAGAATCGAGACGAGGGGCATGACCGCGAGCGAGACGACGGTCAACTCCCAGCTAATGGCGAGCATGAATGCGAGTGACCCAATGGTGACCACGACGGTCTCCGCGGGGTACATGATGCCGGGGCCGAGAACCATCCGCACCGCGGTGATATCGTTCGACGCGCGGGACATCAAGTCGCCCGTCCTCCACCGCTGAAAGAACGACGGGCTCATTTTCTGGAGGTGCGCCAGGAAGTCGCCCCTCAGATCGTACTCGACGTGGCGCGAAACACCGATGAGCAGGCGGCGCATCCAGAACCGAAAAAAACCTTCGGTGAGGGCGATCGCGACGATGAGACCGGCGTAAAAGGCGAGTTTCTCGCGGGTGACCTCGACGGTGAGGTCGTCGACCGTTGCGCGAAGGACCTGAGGCGCGAGAACGGCCGCCGCCTTCGTGAGGACGAGCGCGGCCATGCCGAAGACCATGGGCCTCGGATAGCGAGTGACGTAGGGAATCAGCCGTTTGAGCTCGTTCATGGCGGAAAAATGAAGTATAGCATCCGCCTTTGCCGCCGATTTTCATGCGGCTTCGGCGGGCTTACGCCCCTTACTCCATCGGAACGAGGCGCCTCAATTCTTCGAACCAGTCAAGGACGCGGATGAGCTCCCGCCTAGATCACGGTGAGCGGGCTAGGGCATCGATCTCGGTGACTACGTCGATCACGACCTGATCGTTCTCTTTTGGGTTAGCGGCCGCTCTCGATGCGGCTCGCCTGCTCGTCGACGGTTTCCTGGTAGCGGACGTCGCCCAGACTTCGGTAGGCCGCCAAGGCGTCCTGCCGCTTGCCCTGCTTTTCCAAGGTGCGGGCGAGGTTATAGAGAACGTCCGAGGCGTCGTAGGGTGCCACGGGATCCACTTCGGACAAGGCCTTCTCGAAGGCGGCGGAAGCCTTCTTGAATTGGCCTTCGGCAAATTGACGAAGCCCGAGCTCGAGTGACGTCGGCTCGGCGCCGCACACGACATCGTAGCTGTAGAACATCGGCGCGCCCGGAATGTCGTCGACGACTGCACGGCGTAGCTCGACGATCTCGTCGCCGAACACCATCGCTTCGCACGATTCATAGGCGACGCTTTCGTCGCGCAGAAAGCGAAGCCCTCGCGGGCACTCATCGTCGGCGCGATAGTGAAATACGCCCCCACCGGCAATCGCCTCGACACCAAGGAGCTCATTTTCTTGGGGAGCGGCCCAGACGATCTCGACGTCGGTACCGATGTCCCGGAGAGCGAACTCGATGTGCCTGCTCCCGCCCGGCGTTTGAAACACGCGTTGCAGATATATTCGGGCGCCGGCTTCGCCCTCCTCGACGGAGCCCACGTCGACGAAGAGCACGCCTCGCTCTCCGGAGGCACTTCGTCGGACGGCGTTATCGAGCTCTTTGGCCCGTTCGAGAAGACGGTCACCCAACCGATTACCGACGGAGCCCAGAGCCGTCAGTTTCGCGCCGTTCGCTCCCCGAAGGCGAGACAGACGTGCCAGGATCTCGAGGCCGAGCTCCCGGCGTTCGGAGCCGCGCACAACGCGCTGCGTCAGGGAGTTGAGAGAGCGGTACAGATCTTCGAGGGGCGCGGGACCCGCCTCGAGCCACTCGATTTTGTCGATCCACTCGAAGAGCGCGCGTTGTTCATTGGTGCGGCGCTCGAGCGTGACGAGCGGAACACTTGCCTCTTCCGGCTTCTCTTCCGTCGGAAGGCCGGGCTCGTTCAGGAATTGAAAGATGGCGTCCACTCGCCGCCGGATATCGGGGCCTGTGAGGTCCGGAGACATTTCGATGCGAATCTGCGTCAAGCCGCCACGGGCCACGACTCGAATCTCTCCACGCTCCAAATAGCTCAACGTGGGCGGCAAGCCCTCGGAGCGAGCGACACCGACCTTCATCCCGAGAAGCCTGACGATCCGACGAGCTATGGGGAGATCGGTCTCGGGCACGAAAGCGGCTACCTCAATGGTAAGCCCCGCGCGCCGCGACTCGAGCACGGGTACGGTCAAACCGTCGAGCTCCTCGCTGCAGCGGCCACAAGCGTCGACGGGGAAGTAGGTGACGAGAAGGCTCCCCGCTCGAAAGAGATCGGCCGTAACCAGGTTCCCGGTATTGGTGGCTAGTTGCAAACTCGGAAAGGCTCCCGGCACGAGCTCGAGGTCTTCGAACTCCGATTGAAGCGTCGCGATTCGACGCTGGTCGAGGCTCGCCTTCAGAGCGTCACGCGAGCGAAAGGCGCCCGTCTCGAGCAGAGTCTCCTCCAGCGAAGCGCGGTCCGGTCCAGCCGCGGCCAGATAGGCCTGCAGCAAGAGCTCGAGACGCTCCGACGGCTCGAGGTCGACATCGTCCGCCATGAGCGACCACAGCTCGTGACCGGGTGCCATGCCGACTGCTCGTGAGTAGGCTTTACGCGAAGCACGCCATTGCTCCCGCCCCGCGAGCGCATCACCGAGTGTCCGAAAATAGCGGGCCCGTCGCTCTCGATAGACGAGACGCGCCTCGAGGATCATGTCCTCGAACAAGAGTCCTTTCGCGGGACGCGATCCGATCTCTCGTTGCGGGTCGAAGCGGAGCGAATCCTCGATGGCCTTACGCGCTGCCGCTTCGGCGGCTTCGAAGTTGCCCGCAGCGAGGAGGTCGAGCGCGTCCTGATGCGCAACGTCGGCACTGTCCGACGGGAGCAGGAGGAGGACGAACGCCAAAGTGGCGGCGAGCCTCACGTCGTCCCCCGGAGCTTTCGGAGCCTCTCACCGGCGGCGTCGAGGGTCTCTCGCTTCTTGCAGAACGTGAACCGCAGCTTCTGTGCGCCGTCTTCGGGCTGATGGTAGAAACTAGAACCGGGAACGGTGGCCACGCCCGCGGTCTCGATGAGGTGTCTCGCGAAGTTCACGTCATCCGAAAAACCGAAGCGAGAGATGTCCGTCATGATGTAGTAGGCCCCGTCGGGTGTGAAACAGCGGAATCCGGCTTCCTCCAGACTTTCGAGAAGCACGTCACGACGCCCTCGATAGTCTTCGGCGAGCTTCTCGTAGTAAGACTCCGGAAGGGCGAGAGCGGCGGCCGCCGCCTCTTGAAGCGGAGCCGCGGCGCCCACGGTGAGAAAGTCGTGTACCTTCCGGATGGCGTTCGCCATCTCCTCGGAGGCGACCGCCCAGCCGACGCGCCAGCCCGTTAACGAGTACGTTTTCGACAGGCTGTTGATCGTGACCGTTCTCTCCGCCATCCCATCCAGGCTCGCGAGCGGGATGTGCTTCCTTCCGAAGACGATGTACTCGTAGATCTCGTCTGTGACCGCGATGACATCCCAGCTCACGCACAGACGGGCGATGTGCTCGAGCTCCTCCAGGCCGAATACCTTGCCCGTCGGGTTGTTCGGAGTATTAATAATGATAGCTCGGGTGCGGTCATTGAAAGTGCTCTCCAGCTCTGCCAGATCGAAACTCCAATCCGGTTCGCGCAGCTTCACGTAGCTGGGCACCGCGCCCGAAAGAATCGCGTCCGGTCCATAGTTCTCGTAGAAAGGCTCGAAGACGATCACCTCGTCGCCGGGGTCGACGACCGCGAGCATCGTCGCCATCATGGCCTCCGTCGAACCGCAGGTCACCGTCACGTGCCGCTCGGGGTCCACGTCCATGCCATAGACTTTCCGATAACGGCTCGCGATAGCGTTTCGAAACGATTTCGCCCCCCACGTAATTGCGTATTGGTTCACGTCCCTACGTATCGCTTCGACGGCCGCCTCTTTGATCTCGTTCGGCGCCGCGAAGTCGGGGAAACCTTGAGCCAGATTGATCGCTTCGTGCTTGGCCGCGAGGCGAGTCATCTCGCGAATAACGGATTCGGTGAACTGGAGGGCTTTCGAAGACGCTTTGGGTCTCGACCGAGATGTTCGCATGTGCCGTTCCTCACTCGACGGAGGAACTCGCGAGAGGGAGCTATTCTGCCGCCGCCTTTACCTCCGCCACAGCGTAGAGGCGACGATACAGCATCTCGTTTCGGAGCACCAACTTTACGTAGCCACGGGTCTCGTCGAAAGGAATGTCCTCGATGAATACCTCGGGGTCGATCGTCATGTCCATCCCGGTCCAGCCCTTCACACGGTGGGGGCCCGCGTTATAGCTCGCGAGCGCGTAGTCCACTCGGCCGTTGAAACGTTCGAGGACTTCCTTCAAGTAACGAGTTCCATAGAGAATGTTGATCTCGGGATTGTAGAGATCCGCCAGCTTGTATTTGCGCCGTTCCTGGCGTGCGAGGTTGCGGCCCGTCGAAGGCATGATCTGCATGAGCCCGCGTGCCCCGGCTCTCGATCGCACACGTGGGTTGAAGGTGGACTCCTGTCGGATGAGCGCCGCCACGAGGTAGGGGTTGAGCCCGCGTTGCGCCGACAGACGTTCGAGGGGCTCCCGGTAAGAGAGGGGATAGAAAAGCTCCCAGATTGGGCGCGGCAAGAGATCGCCGGTGGCGGAGACGTAAAAAGGAAAGGCCTTCCGGATGGTGATGATAGCCTGCAAGTTCCGCTTCTGATCGGAGTGAATCCAAGCGGCCATGGCGAGAAAGGCGGCGTCGTCGCGCTTTCCTTGAACCGCAGTCTTCGCTTCTCCGAGTGCGCTCTCGACGAGGCCGACGGCGAGAAGCTGAGCGATGCGTCTCTGGATGTCGCCCCGTTGCACGGCAAGGGCATCGCCCAGGTCGATCCCTTTGCGAGCCGCTTCGATGGCGGCAAGAGAGGCGCGCTGGCCCTTCAACTGCGACAAGTGCTCGAGGGCCCGACGGCCGTAGTAGGTGTTCTGGTAACCGAGCAACACCTGCCGGAAGAGAGGCTCGGCTCGGTCGAAACGTGCCGCCTCCTGGTAAGCACGTCCAGCCCAATAGAGAAAACGCGGAAGCTCGTCCGCGCCCGGCTGTTCTCGCGCCGTCTCCTCGAAGCCGAACGCGGCTTCCTCGTATCGGCCCGAGCGAAAGAGCTCGAACAAGACCTTCCACCGGGCCTCCACATAGTGCTCTCCGCGGGGAAAGTGCGCGACGATGTGACGATAGCGAGCGTAGGCGGCATCAGGCTCGTCGTTCGACGCATGATAGTCGGCGAGGCTGAACAACCCGGCTTCCGTCCAGCGGCTCTTGGGAAAGCGGTTCACGAGCTCTGCGACTCTAGTCGGATAATCTTTTCGGCGTTTTCTCCTCGCAACCTCGGACTGATAGAAGAGCGATTCGGGGACCAGCTCCTCTTTCTTCACTTTCTTGAAGTTGGCGAGGGAGGCGGTGAGCTGCCTTCGTCGATACTGGCAAGTGGCCATCCTCAGACGGACGAGGTCCGTGTCCGCAACCTTTGCGTAACGTTTCAGAATGGAGGCGAAGTTGTTGTAGGCGTCACGGTAGCGCCCCTTTTCCATGAGGAGCTCCGCCCGTTTGAACTGAAGCTCATACAAGTGAGCCGGGGGGGCTCGGGAAGCTTTTTGCGGACACGCGTCAGACGCGCGCCGCCGTTCGAAGCTCTCGCGTGGCGTGGGAGCTCGTAGTAGAGGGTCTCGAGCGCTTCCACCGCCTCCTGATAGCGACCGCGTTGGACGAGCACCTTCGAGACCTCGTCCAACGCGTCGCCACGGAGCTTCTCGTCATTGCTTCGAGCCGCTCGTTTCAGGATGCGAACGGCTTCGTCACGCTTGCCCTTCGAGTTCAGAAGTCGAGCGTAGCGCAGACGGGCAGCATCGATTTGAGCGAATTCGGGAAATCGAGACTCCAACTGCCCGAGCGCATCGAGGGCAGCGCCCGGGTCCCTGGATTCGAGATCTCGAGCCAGGTAGTGAAGGGCGTAACCGCCAAGCTCGGTGGCTCCGATCTCGGGCGCTCTAAAGCTCTCGATCGCTTTGGTGCTATTCCGTTGTGCCGAATAGGAGATCCCGAGAGCAAAGGCCGCCAATCCTCTCGTTATGGCAGGCCGCGTCGTATCGTTACTAAGGGCCTCGAGCTGTACTCTCTGTTGTGGTTTCTGCTTGGCTCCCGAGCTCAGCAAGGTCGAGACGTGCAATAGCTCCGGGGAGGGCCGGCTCAATGGCTCCCAGGGCACCCTGGTCGAGACCGCCGGCGCGGCTTCCTCCGTTGCAACCGGCGACTTGGGCGCGGCCACCAGCAGGCCGAGAAGATAGCTGCCGAACACAAGAAGGGCGGCTGGAAAGAGCGCTCGCCTCGAACCCTGATACATTCTTGGTGCCCGCCGGAGCCAGTCCTCTGGTTTCGTCCCGCGTCGACGAGGACCGAAACCCTAATTTAGGATGTATCTCAATTCTGGGTCTACGCGGATTCGTGTGGGTTGAAGACGGCATTTCTGGGTAATGGCGGAAGGAATGCCGCCACGATCTTCAGCTTGAGATATTCCTCGTCGCGATAGCCGTAGGCGCGTCGTTGCAGCACACGGATTTTGTTGTTGACCCCTTCAACTAGGAGGCGCAGACGTTCCATCTCGGCCACCGCCTTGTCCGGCACAGCTTGCCCACATGCGTCGCAAAACGCTAGGTGTAGCGCGAGTTGTTCGCCAGCCAGTCCAGGTGTTCTACATGCACACCGCCGCACCCAGAGCAGTTGACGCGCCAACGCTCGTATTCCAGATAGATCCGCCAGCCTGCCAACGACAGGTCGCGGACCCGGCACACTTGCTTGTCATAGCGCCCCCGGCACCGTTGCCCACAGTAAGAGCACACAGCTGTTTTTTTCGCCTCTTGAGCTGGATGACGCGGGCGTATCGGTCACCGAATAGACCCTTCAATCCGGCACACCACGAAACCTGGCAGCGCAAACAGCGAGCGGATCGACTGGGAATTTTTCACTCGGTTAGCCTATCCTAAAAATGGACCACTTTTCAGCACCTGATGAAGTACTCGATACCTTTTCCACACAATGAGTTACACTGTTTTTCCGTCAGGACTTACCCACACGAATCCGCGTAGACCCTCAATTCTAACAGAGAACTCAGGAGGCGGCCTGGCGGGTTTTCAGCCTATCGGCAGAGATTTCCCCATCGCACCTTCGTCGCCGTCGGCAAGGATGCGCACAAGCTCCCCGTTGAAGTAGTTCGTGCTCTGCCGTATCGGCTCAGGAACGCGCTCGCGATAGAGCTGTCGACTCCGCTCGATGTCGTCCCGCAAGAGGTCATAGAGCCCGCGGCTTGACCGACCCTGTTGCACTTTCGCTTCGTTGTAAAGCTTGATCTCGGAGACTAGAAGCCTCGCAAAGCGCATGGCATCCTCGTGCTTCTTGCGCGTGTCCGGGTCGAGCGCGTCGAGGTTCGGCTCGGCGGTAGCGGGGGTCGAAGCGGCTGGTGAGGCCTCGGTCGCCGCGCGCGAAGGGCCCAGGTTCGAAAGATTTATGTCGCCCGCGTTGAACATGACCGTGCCCTGCTCGTCCTCGGGCGCGTCGAAGCTCGGAGCCGCGGCTTGCGGTGTCGGAGCGCGAGTCGGTGCGGGCGCGGCGGCATGCTCGCCGGTCCTCGAAGTCTTCTGGGCGCTCAGTGCGTCGAGCTGCTTCGAAGCATAGGCGGTGAGAATCTCGAGAGCCTCGGCCTCCTGCAACTGATCGGCCCCGTCACCGCTGTCCGCATAAACGACGGCGGCGATCCGATCCCGCAGGATGAGCGGCGTGGCGAAAACCGCGGAAGGCAGAACGTTCCCGATGCGGGAAAGGAGCTGCACGTTGTCGCGCTGTTTCGTGCTCTCGCCGACGAAGCTCGTGCGTGAGTTGATTGCCGCGCTGAAGACGGTGTCGGCACTCGTGGGTACGGAGATGCGCTTGATGGCCTCGTTGTTAAAGCCCGGAGTGTCGTCGAACCCCTTGCCGTTCCACCCGATGCAGGAGCCGCCCTTCACAATGAACAGAGCGACCCGGGGAGCGAATTGCGCGAGCTCGTCGAGGAGCAGCGTCAGAACTTCCGTGAGAGAAGTTCCGGCGTCGATCTGCGTGAGCGACTGACGGACCTTCTTCAGCGTATCACCGCCGCCAAAGCCTCCACCCACCAAGTTCATAGCCTCATTGGCGAATGCGAGAATACGGTCCTCATCGATATTCTCTTCGTACTTGGACATGCGCTCTTGAAGCCCGTCGAGCTTGCCGATCACCTCGTCCTGGAGCCCCGTGACTTCTTTGCGAAGCCCGTTCGCCCAGCTCGAGACGAGCGCATGAAAGAGTGCTAACGATTTCGCCCGAAGTTGATCTTGATTCATGGGACGGATGTGTCCCGAGGTTCGTGGAAAAAGAACGGCGCCCTCCACTCCGTCATCAGGGTATCAGATCAGGCGGCAACCTCCGCGTGTTCGAGAACCTCGCTCAGACGTTGGTAGCCGTCGATGCGTCGTAGTTGAATCTGGCCAGAGGCGATAAGCCCAAACAGCAAAGCGACCGCGGACTCCTCGCTGGAGAACGACGCTTGGGTTTTCGTCCGGCGTCGAAACTCGCGGTTGAGATTCTCCAGAGCATTGGTCGTTCGAATCGATTTCCACATGGCACGAGGGAATTCGTAGAAGGTCAGCAGCTGATTACCGGCCTCCTCTAGGCTTCGGACGACGGCCGGCGCGAGAGGCGTCCACTTGGCGACGAGCTCGTCATAGGCTTTGCGAGCATCGATCCCGTTCTTGGCGTAGACGATCCGGTTGTAGTCACGCCGGAGCTCACGGCGTGCGTGCGCCGGGCAATGTTGGAGCAAGTTGGCGCGCTTGTGCTCGGTACATCGCTGCAACCGGCACCCCGGCCACTTCTCCAGCGCTTTCGTCAGCCCCTTGTGGCCGTCGCTGATCACTAGCTTGGGAGCCCGGAGTCCTCGAGCCTGGAGTCCCTCCAGCACGGAGCCCCAATGCGTCGAGGCTTCGCTCACCGCCAGACGCAATGACAACAGACGTTTCTGCCCGTCTGGCGCGACCCCGAGCGCGACCAGTACGGGTACGCTGATCACACGTTTCGCCATCCGCACTTTCAGGTGGAAGCCGTCCAGGTAAACGATCGCGTAGACCTCCTCGCTGAGAGCACGGTTCTGCCATTCCTCGAAGCGCTCCTTCAGCCGGCTAACCACGCGAGACACCGCGCTCTTCGATAGGTGCTCCTCACCGAGCAGTGGTTTCAGCGCTTTGCGGATCCGGCGGCTATTCGCGCCCGACAAGTAGGTCCCCAAGATCGCCTCGTCGACCTCACGAGTCCGGCGCGCGTACCGGGGCAACAGCTCGCTCCTGAACTCTGTCGTTTCTCCCGTTTCCTCGTCTCGCACGCGGGCTCGTGGCACCCGGAGCTCGCGAGTTCCCACCGACGTCGTCACGCGACGGGTTTCGGCTCCGTTGCGATATCCACGGCGGTCTTCCGCACGCTCGTAGCTACCACACCCCAGCGCTTGGTCGACTTCTTCCTCGAGCACGACCTCGATTGCCTCCAGTACCCGCTTACGCAGCCGAAGTTGGACGAACTCCCGATACTCGCTTACAGACTCCTTCGATATGGTGGTAGGCTTCTTCATGGCGTAATCCTCCTCCTCGCCTTTACAGGCGTGGTTTGGTTTTTCTTAACCGGAGGTTACGCCATTCTTATTTCCACGGGAATCGGGACAGATCCCATGGGACGCGTTTCCCTAAGGGCCGCCGACAAAATAACTGTCTAGTTTTGAGCACACTCTTCCTGTTTCAGGTCGTGATCGCGATATCGTCTGGCATCACGAGATGCCTGGCAAGCTCCCTAGAAACGGAACATTTGTAGGTCTTCAGCAACCAGCGCGTGTTTGACAAACGGTCCTCATTGTAGGAGGATTACGCCTATCAAGGAGCACTTCTCCTATTATGAGACCTACGAGCTATCAGTCTGAAGATCTCGACCGCCTGTTGAGGAAGCACAAAATAGCTACCCTCGATGATTTGAAGGCAGTGTTGGGTACCGATGTGGACTCGACCGTCTTCCGAAAGCTCAATGAGTTGGCGTATCGGACAAGCTACTCCCACCGTGGTAGCTACTACACGTTGGACGAGATCGCCCAGTTCGATCGAAAAGGTCTTTGGTCGTTGCGCTCAGTGTGGTTCTCGAAGTACGGGACGTTGCTTGCGACGGTAAAAGCGTTGGTCGCGGCCTGTGAGGCAGGCTACTACGTCGACGAGCTCGAGGACGTGGTGCAGGTTGACGTCAAGGCTCCTCTGTTGAAACTGGTCCGAGAGAAAAGATTGGCGCGCGAGCAGGTGTTCGGCCGATATCTGTATCTGGCCACCGATGTGAGCACGCGCAAGCAACAGCTCTCGGCCCGCCAGGTACATGAGGCGTCACCTTCCACGTTGGGCTGGGTCGGGGGAGTCCGCGTGCTCCCCGTGGAGTTGAAGGCTGCGATCGTTCTTTTCTACAGCCTGCTCGATGAAAAGCAGCGCCGTCTCTACGCGGGAGTCGAGGCCATGAAGCTCGGTCACGGTGGCGACCAACAGATTGCCGAACTGCTCGGGATGGGTCCGAGCACGGTAGCCAGAGGTCGTAGGGAATTGCTAATGAGAGATGTTGAGCTCGACGGAGTTCGGCGAAAGGGTGGCGGACGGCGCGCCGTGCAAAAAAAACGCCAGAAGTCATCGCCAAGATCGAAGAACTCATGAAGCACGACACCGCGGGCGATCCGATGACGGGAGTGAAATGGACGCGGCGGACCACCGACAAGATTGCTTGCGAGCTAAGAAGCCTCGGTGTGAACGTCAGCAGCAAAACCGTCGGTCGACTGCTCAAACAGCTCGGCTTCTCGTTGCGGGTGAACCACAAGAAGCTGTGCGGTGCCACGTCCGAAGATCGCGATACCCAATTCGCGTGTATCGCCGAACTGCGCGCGCGTTTTGCCGCAGCTGGTCATCCCATCATCAGCGTAGACACGAAGAAACGGGAGCTGGTGGGATTATTCAAAAACGGCGGGCAGGCCTGGAACCGCGAGCCGACTCTCGTCAAAGGCCATGACTTCCGTTCCGAATCGAACGGCATCGCAATCCCCTACGGCGTCTACGATCTGCTCGCGAACCGCGGGACAGTGTTCATTGGTACCTCGTACAACACCCCGGACTTCGCCGTGAATGCCATCGAGAAGTGGTGGCGAACGGAAGGACGGCGACGCTATCCTGCAGCCCGTGACCTCGCGATATTGGCAGACGCCGGGGGCAGCAATGGCTATCGGTGTCGGGGTTGGAAGCACGGGCTTCAAACGCGGATTTGCAATCGCCACGACATCGCTATCACCATAGCCCACTATCCGTCCGGTACATCCAAGTGGAATCCAGTGGAGCACCGTCTGTTCAGCGAGGTCAGCAAGAACTGGGCGGGCAGGCCTCTCGACAGCTACGAAACCATCCTCAAATACATCCGCACGACCACCACCTCTTCCGGTTTGCGAGTACGCGCACACCTTATCCGGCGTCGTTATCCGAAGGGCGTCAAAATCACTGACGAGCGGATGCAGGCGCTTTCCGTTACAAAGGACCAGACTCTACCCAAATGGAACTACACCATCCGACCGTCTTGAAAACGGGAACTTATTTTGTCGCCGGCCCTAAGTCCCGCTCCTGGAAACAGCTCCACGCTGCCGCGAGGCAGTCCTAGATGCGCACTTGCCCACCTTTGGGTGCGCCGTTATGTGACACTGCCCCGTATAAGTCAATATAAACAAAGACCTTGCCGGTGTCTACCGTCAAGTCGTAATGCGCCGGACCGCGGGGTTTGCGCGGAGCCGCCGAGTCGGCGTAAAATAATCATAGAAAATGACTTGGAAAGGAGGGGGCGCCCTGGGTTCGACGGAGATATTTGAGTCTGTAGTGGCATGCCGAGCTTCTCATCACTCGTTAAACGGTGGGGAACAAAACACAACTGCCAATCACGAATTGGCCCTAGCCGCTTAAAATCCGGCTACGTCCTTCCGGCTCTCGCCTGTTGGAGATCGGAAAGGGCGTCATTTAAGACAGGCTAGCCGTTCAAAGCGCCTCGGTTGGACGGCGAAACAAAGAGGCTGGCCCCGGTGAGCTCCTTGCTGGTTCCTAACTCACGGGGGTGAGATTAAAAGGAACCGGATAAGCATGTAGAAGCTGCGGGTTAAGATCTTCGGACGCGGGTTCGATTCCCGCCGCCTCCACCATTTAAAGTACTCTAGTTCCTCACGTTAGCTTTTTCGCCCTGTGCCTTCTATAAACTCGTCCGGACGCGTCAACGTTGATCTTTCTCGCCTGCCGGCATCACTATCCGGTCATGATTTGGTTGTTTCTCCGCTCGTTCATCTCGGCTTTCACAACGCGCCGCTCGCTGGCGCTTGAGAATCTCGCTCTCCGGCAGCAGCTCGCCGTCCTGAAGCGTTCGGCGAAGCGGCCGCGGCTCTCGAATGTCGACCGGGGCTTCTGGGTGCTCTTGCGCCGAACCTGGACGGACTGGGACAGCGTTCTCCTCATCGTGAAACCCGAGACGGTTGTCCGGTGGCACCGCTCCGGGTTCAAGCGCTACTGGACATGGAAGAGCCGCCGACGTGGGCCTGGTCGACCGGGCGTCGCTCTGGAAGTGCGCGAACTGATCCGGGACATGTGTCGAGCCAATCCGCTGTGGGGAGCGCCCCGCCTGCACGGCGAACTCACGAAGCTTGGCATACACATTTCCCAGGCCGCCGTGTCCAAGTAGATGGTTCGGCATCGCAAGCCTCCGTCCCAGACGTGGCGGAGCTTTCTCGATAATCATTTACCCTCGACCTGGTGTCCGTCGACTTCTTCACTTTGCCGACTGCAACCTTCCGGGTCTTGTTCGTCTTCATCGTTCTCCGTCACGATCGTCGCCGGATTGCTCATTTCAATGTCACGGACCATCCTTCTGCAGAGTGGACGGCGCAACAAATGGTCGATGCGTTTCCATCGGACACGGCGCCTCGGTACCTGCTGCGGGATCGAGATCGCATCTACGGCCGATACTTCAACCGGCACGTCGCGGGACTTGGTGTCCAGCAGGTTCTGACGGCGCCCCGTTCGCCGTGGCAGAGTCCGTTCGTTGAACGGGTCATCGGCTCCATTCGCCGCGACTGTCTCGACCACGTGATCGTTCTAGACGAGCGGCACGTAAGGCGAATCCTACGCGAATACGTCGACTACTATCATTCTTGCCGGACTCACTGTCGCTCGAGAAGGACGCGCCGAAGCCCCGCCTGGTCGAGTCGCCGGCGACGGGGAGAGTGACCGCCGTTCCGAAGGTCGGGGGTCTCCATCACTATTACACTCGCCTCGCTGCTTGAGTTCGCGGTAAGGAACAAGGTCTTGTTACAAGCGGCGCGTTGTTCCGCCGATCGCGTCCGCGTCAGTCATCAAGGTTGACCTCGCGGAAACCACGACCGCAGCAGTCGTCACTGCTCGGACAGCTCCGTCAGTCCCCGAGCAGTTCAAAACTCGGATGTTCGAGTTTATGGAAGGGACAGGTCGCTGACACTCCCGGCTCGGGTCATCAATGTCGACCGTTGCCCCACCAGCCAACGGGCTTCACCCGTTGGCCGAAACCCAACAGAATATCGAGCCGGAGCATCAGCTTGCGCAAGAACGTCCCCGCCAGCCAACGGCCGGCTCGAGCCCACCACTTCGAGTAGTCCTTGTTGTAGGGGCAAACTCGAATGCAGATCGCGCACTCCGTGTTGGTCTGGACCCAATAGCCGAAGCACTTTTCCGCATCGACCGTCCATTTGGTGATCTTCGAGTGGCTCGAGTGGTTGGGTGGCTCGATCTGGGGTTCGTCCAGGGGAATGGCGCTCACCGGACAAGCGCGGGAACACCGCTGGCAGATATCGCAAAACGGCTTCACGCCGAATTCGATCGGTCGATCGGAAACGAGGGGAAGGTCAGTGAAAACCTTTCCGATGCGAACCCGAGGACCATACTCTTTGGTGATCAGCAGGCCGAGCTTCCCGTATTCTCCCAGTCCGGCCTGGATCGCCATCGGGATGCTCAGGGCCGTGTCGTTGAGCGATGCGATCGCCCGATACCCTAGATTGCGAATGAACTGGGCCAAGGCGATCACCCCGATGAGATCATGAGTGTAGCCCATGCCCGTCGCGCTGCCGCCGAGGGATGAAGGGTACGTCTTGCTCAATTCGAAGTCCATCGGAACCGCGGTGACGATCGCGCAGTCCATGCCCTCGGGTAGTTCGAGGGGCTTCGACTCTTTGGTGATGCGACTGTAGTTTCTTGAATAGACCCAGCGCTCATCGATTTCACACACGCCAACTAGATCGGAGCCGAGGAACCGGGCGGCTTTTTTGATTCGCTCCGTAGTCTCTTCGGGGGTCGTCACCGGAGCCCGGTCCCGTGCCCCCGGCCGATGCAGGGTGTAATAGTCCGAGAAGCCTTCGCGCCGATCCTCGGTCGGTTCCTTGAGCTCGGCTGTCCAATCAGCCAAGTGCCAACTTGCGTTTCGCAGTGCGAAATCCCATTGAGTGAACCCTTCACTCTTGCGGAAGACGCACTCCCCCATGTTGTAGCTGGTGAAAAAGTCCTTCGGATCGATCGCAGGATCCCAATGGGCGCGGTTGTAGATGTCGAGCTTTTGATCGAAACGCTCGAAGTCCGCGGCGATCGCGAAGTGATCGGTGAGGTACTGGAAGCTGGGCGAGTCGAGCTGATTCATCGTTTCGTCGCCGGCGGGAGCGGGTAGCACAAACGTATCGGGTTCCATGGTTCCCATTGTATCCATCCCTCTGTTCTGACCCGGACCATAGATCGGCGCTGGTTCGATATGCAAATCGTGACCTCAGTGATGAAACGGTCGGCGAGGCTCTCACGCGCACTCGGTTCGTTCCGGAGGAGCGTGCCCGTCAAATCGACGCCGTCGTACCTTCTGTCGCCGGGAGCTCCACGGCGCACGTAGTGAGGGATGCGTCGTTGACTCCAAGACGGACCGGTTCTGGACGAACGGCGTGATGCCTACATGCCCCTCTCAGAACAGGAGCGCCAGGGTTCCGGTACCCCAGACGAGCAAAATGACCCCGGTCGCGTAGCCGAGCCAGTGGCCGGAGGGGACGGTTTTTTCGAACAATACGAACAGCGCGAGGCCAGCGATCCAGTAGAGATTCATCACGCCGCCGAAAAACATCAGCCCCATCAGGAACCAGCAGCAGCCGATACAGAACGCGCCGTGCAAAAGTCCCATGTGTAGCGCACCATGCGCGCCGCGCCGCCAACGGGTACCGAGGAAATCAAGCGGTGATCGGCAGTGGCGAAGACAGGCGTGTTTGATCGGGGTGAGTTGGTAGAGGCCCGCGGCGAGCAGCAGGACGCCGCCGAAGATCGCATTGGTCGCGACGAGCACCGGTGAAAGGATACCGGTCCGCTCGAACCCCCACTGCAGGATCACTGCGACCAGGCTGAAGCCAGCCCAGGCGACGAGATAGCCAAGCGCGAATAGACCCGTCGCGACCCGGGGATGGCCGGTGTCGCGCTGTTTGCGATTGACCGTCGCAAACGTGAGGATCATCGGCGCCGCACTGGGCAGCATCATCGCCACCATCATGATCCACCACATGAAGAACATCAGGACTGCATAGCCGGGCATCCAGGCTGCAGGCGTCATCATCGCCGTGCCAGACGTGCCCCCTTCGGACACGCCCCACGCCATCCCGAGCTGCGACATGCGGGTCATCTCCAACCCCGACATGCCCATGCCGGCGCCGGCCAGTAAATACGCCCACGACAAAGTGATGACCGCAACAAGCGCTGTAATCACGACCAAGCGATCGCGCCTGATCACTGCCTCCAGTGTGGCGTCGATGGGAACCGTACTCATGGCTGGCCTTGTCGGAGGTCAGGCGTCAAGCCATGCCGTGAGCCTCGATCTTTCACGGACCAGACCATCCTGGTTGAAGTGGTGAACACAGTAGTGCGCCCATGAATCTTCGAACGCCATCTCCATGTCGCCTGTCACTGAGGTCGTCCCCATTCCGATCTCTGCGTAACTAAACTCGAAACTGCCACTCGGACGTGCCAAGGCAATGTGGAACGGTTCACCATTGAATTCGTTGACAATCGGTTTGCCGCTGCTCTTCAAGATGCCGGGTATGTCGACCCTTGCGGTTCGGAGCTCCATATTGGCATCGAGATCAATCGGCAAAAACAATGTCTCGCAGAATTCCGAGCATGCGGACGCGAATACGGAAAAGACATTGCTCAGTGGCTCGCAGGTCTCGCCGGAGATAATCGTTTCCAGTGCGATCCGTTGAGCTTTGTCCGCACGCTGCCTTGGTGCACAACTCGCGATCTCGGTCCACAATTGTCCTGTACTCACGGATTCGAGGTTCCCCATGAGCATTTTCAAACGCACTCAGCGGAAGTATGTGAAGAAGGCCTATCGCGTGAGGAATTGGCGTGAATATGAGGCGGGTCTACGCAACCGCGGGAGCCTGACCGTCTGGATCTCGCTCACCGCCGGCAAGCTTGTGAACTGGGACGCGCCCCGGCCAAGGAGGAGGAAACCGGGCCGTCAACGCAAGTACTCGAACCACGCCATCGAGACGGCTGTCACCCTGGGCATGGTGTTTCATCTGTCATCTAGGCAGAGCGAGGGATTGCTGCGGTCGTTGTTCGCTCTGATGAAGCTAGACAATGATGTGCCCGATCACACCACGATTTCGAGGCGCAAGGCGAAGCTGGGTAAGGTCCCCTTCTACCAAGACAAGCAGAAGACGCCGTTGCACATCTTGATCGACAGCAGCGGTCTCGCTGTCCACGCCGGCCAGCTGCGCAGAGCACCAAAGAGCAGGGACTATCGCAAGCTCCATCTGTGTATCGACGAGCAGACTGGCGAAGTCGTCGCCGGCGAGCTGACGAGCAAAAGAGCCCGCGATTCATCGCGGGTTGCATCGCTTGTCGCACAGATCGACAGTCCCATCTCATCGGCCAGAGCTGACACCGCATACGACGCCAGCGGCGTCTATGAGGCGATCGCGAATCACAGCGCTCATCGCTCGCCGAGGGTACTGATACCACCGCGCAAGGGCGCCCAGCTCGCATCGGGGCCGGCGAGCAGCCGACAGCGCAATCGCAACATTGCAGCACAAGCTCGGCTCGGCAAACGAAAGTGGCACACAGAATCGGGCTACAGCAAACGGAGCAAAGTCGAGACAACGTTCCATCGCTACAAGGCTATCGTGGGCTCAGCGATGCGAGCGAGAGGGTTGGCGGCACAGAGAGTCGAGGCAAGGATCGGGTGCAAGATTCTGAACACCATGACGGCCCTCGGGATGCCTGATAGCGAGATGATCGGATGATGGGAGTCGGGGCCAAGCGAGCTATCGGCCTCTATCGGAGTTGTGCACCAAGGCACCGACTCATAGTTCCGGCACGAGATCCCGTACAGCACTCTTCGTAGAAGCAACTCGTCCACCTCTCCGCGGTGACTCAGACTCTCGTACGAGCTCAACGGGATCTCTCCGTCGCGGCCGCGAACACGGGGAACGCGGATCGGAACTCGCTGACCCGCGAGTTTCACCGTGCCCGGATTCGTCCCGTGACGTCGTCCCTGCACCGTCTCCGATTTCCGAACGTATCGCTCTCCCGCAAGCTCACTGACCTCGGCGTCCAGCAACTCGTGAACATGCATCAGGCCGAGAGGCACCAGTGCGCGGATCATCTCGACCTTCGAGTCCACCTCGAGCTCCCCGTATCCCTCTTGCTCCATGACCTCTACTTCACCTAGACGACGCGTCTTCTTGCGTTCCTTGACCCTTCGTAGCAGACTTCCCCGTCGTGTCCGAAAACGCGAACGGAGCGGCAAGGTCGAATCCTAGAGGCGTTCTCAAAACTCGCGGAGACCAGCCGACGCGGTACTGGCTCTGCGATAGGCGACCCCGAGCAGACCTCTCCTGCAGACCATCCTTTCCGTCCAACTGGCGCGCCCGAACGGTGCTTCCGCCATCAAATGTTGGTGAGATGACGCTAAGACTTTACAGTGCATTAAGTTACAGCTAAAATAGCGCTCGTGACCTTCGCTGCGCGCTAAATGGAGCGTAAGCGCCTTTTTTGCAAAGGGATGCGTACACATCACCAACAGTAAACAGCGCAAGCACCGTGGGCTTTACAATCGTCTGGCCCGAGAGTGTTATCTTCAGACCCATAATGACGTACCACTCGCCGCGGAACGGCCAATCCTGGCAGGTCTAAACTGCGGAATCAACGACGGATCGAGTTTTTGCGGAGCACCGGAGACGATGCGCCGCAAACGTAGGGCCAAGATCGTCGCGACGCTGGGGCCGGCGACCTCAAGTGCAACGGCCATCAATGCACTGTTCGAGGCAGGGGTCGATGTCTTCCGCTTCAATTTCAGCCATGGCGAACCCGAGAACCACGCCCGGCGCCATCGGATCGTGCGCGAGTTGGAACGGGATGCGCTCAGGCCCATAGGCGTCATGGCCGACATGCAGGGACCCAAGCTTCGCGTCGGCGTCTTCGAAGGCGGGAGCGTCGAGCTTGAGCCGGGACGGCGTTTCATGCTCGACTGTTCGGACCGGCCCGGCACCGCCGTTCGGGTTTCCGTGCCGCATCCGGAGATCTTCGCCGCTGTCCGGCCTGGCGACGAAATGCTGCTTGACGACGGGCGGCTCCGGCTGAATGTGACCTCGAAATCCAATGCAGAAGTAGAGACGCAGGTGCTGGTCGGCGGCCGGCTCAGCGACCGCAAGGGCATCAATCTGCCCGGCGTGATGCTGCCGATCTCGCCGCTTACCGAAAAGGACCTAGTCGATCTGAGATTCGCACTCGAACTCGGTTGCGAATGGATCGCCCTGTCCTTCGTGCAGTGCCCGGAGGATGTGGTCGAGGCGCGCCGGCTGATCGGCAACCGCGCCCATGTTCTGGTCAAAGTCGAGAAACCATCTGCGCTCGACCGTATCGACGAGATTGTCGCCGCCGCCGATGCCGTGATGGTGGCTCGTGGCGATCTCGGCGTGGAAATGCCTCCGGAGGAAGTGCCGATCGCGCAGAAGACCATCATCCGCACCTGCCGCGACGCCGGCAAACCGGTGATCGTGGCAACGCAGATGCTGGAGTCCATGGTCCAGGCGCCGGTGCCGACGCGCGCCGAGGTCTCGGACATAGCGACGGCGGTGTACGACGGCGCGGATGCGGTGATGCTGTCGGCGGAAACCGCAGTCGGCGCCTATCCGACTGCGGCGGTCCAGATCATGGACCGGGTGATTAAACGGGTGGAGCGCGACCCGCTGCACCGTCACATTGCGGCCGCCGACCATCGCCGGCCGCTGGCAACCTCCGCGGATGCGATCTCGGTGGCGGCCCATCAAGTGGCCGACACCATCGGCGCCGCCGCCATTGTAACCTACACGACCTCCGGGTCGACGACGTTGCGCGCCGCCCGCGAGCGCCCTGAGCAGCCGATTCTGGGCGTCACGTCCGAACTTGCAACCGCACGGCGTCTGTCGCTAACCTACGGCGTACACAGCGTGCATACGGCGGACGTACGGGACTTCGACGAAATGGTGCGCAAGGCGGTCGCTGCGGCTGCGCTTGAGGAAGTCGCCGGGCCGGGCGATACGGTGGTCATCACTGCCGGGGTGCCTTTTGGCACACCTGACGCCACCAATGTGCTTCGCATCGTCCGCATCGAGCCCGTGTAATCTGTTGCTGGTCTGGGTGCGTGCTCCGCGTCCTGTCCAAAAATACAAACGAACTCAAGACCCACGCGCCGGGACGTTTCGGAATCATAGCTAGGTGCTTGCGCTGTTTACTGTTGGTGATGTGTACCCATCCCTTTGCAAGAGAGGCGCTTACGCTCCATTTAGCGCACAGCGAAGGTCACGAGCGCTATTTTGACTGTAATTTAAGGTGCTTGCGCTGTTTACTGTTGGTGATGTGTACCCATCCCTTTGCAAAAGAGGCGCTTACGCTCCATTTGGCGCGAAGCGAAGGTCACGAGCGCTATTTTGGCTGTAACTTAATGCACCGTAAAGTTTTAGCGTCATCTCACCAACACTTGATGGCGGAAGCACCCCTTACCCTTTACCGCCAGCCGGCGTCGCTCGGCGTCTGTGAGGCGAAGCTTCCTCCCGCAGAGCCGAGCCTTGAGGACTCTATTCTCCTCGAGTAAGTAGACGATAGCGGCCTGTTGGTCGCGCTGGATCCAACCAGCGACGGCAACCATCAACAGTGTCAAGGGCTGGAGCGGCGTCCTCATGACCTAGGATTCTAGCTCCCATTGGCCAACCAAGCCTATACACGTCTATTCCGAAACGTCCCGGCGTGCTGATCTTGAGTTCGTTTGTACTTTTGGACACGACGGGTTCGCCATCGCATCCCGCCGTCCCATACTTGGCGGAGCTTTCTCGATAATCATGCAAACAACTTGGTGTCGCTCGATTTTTTCACTTTGCCGACCGCAACCTTCAGAGTTCTGTTCGTCTTCATCGTCCTTCGCCACGACCGTCGCCGTATCGTTCATTTCAATGTCACCGAACATCCTTCTGCCGAGTGGACGGCGCAGCAAATGGTCGATGCTTTTCCATGGGACACGGCGCCTCGGTACCTGGTACGGGATCGAGACCAGACCTACGGAGCGTACTTCGATACTCGCGTCGACGGTCTCGGGATCGAGCAGGTCCTTACCGCACCGCGCTCCCCGTGGCAGAATCCATTCGTCGAAAGGATGATCGGCTCCATTCGACGTGAGTGTCTCGACCACGTGATCGTCCTTGATGAGCGGCACCTGAGGCGAATCCTACGCAAATACGTCGACTACTATCATTCGTGCCGGACTCATTTGTCGCTTGAGAAGGACGCGCCTGAGCCTCGCCGGGTAGAGTCACCGGCGATGGGCAAAGTGAGAGCCATTCCAAAGGTCGGTGGTCTCCATCATTATTACACTCGACACGCCGCTTGAGCCGATCCGCTCGGGACGGCTACGGGACTTCGCGCCAGCTTACACCTATACCCCTGAGTAGAGCCGACGCCGATCCTCGAAACGTCCTACATGAAGACGACCAAAGCATCCTGGTTGCAGGAAGTTCGCCAATCTCATACAGCTCGAGTTTATGGAAAGGACAGGCATCTTCGTGTGTACGCCGACATCCTTACTAATAGCGATGGCGTTCGCCGACACACCCGAGCCAACTAACACTAGCATTCAAATACTTCTACCGCGACGACCAAGAACGTCCAGGGTTGGATCGGCGTGCTCATGACCAAGCATTCCATCTTCCCTTGGCGAAGCAAGCGTAGACGCGTCTATACGAAACGCTCTGGCTGATGCAGGTCTTGAGTTCGTTCGTGTTTTTGGACACGACGCCTTCGCGAACGGGTATCGGTCTCGGGATTTCGTGCGTGCCGGGAGGGGTGACGCGCCATCGCAAGACCGGGAGCGTGGCGCCTGGCAGGATCGGCGGGCACTGTCGAACCGGAACACGTCGATCATGTAGGCATGGTGCCGGCAGACCGGAGACTAATCAAGTTCGGTGCGCGCGGATGAATAAATAGAAGGCACAGGTTGTTGTTTTAGAAATCGTACCGCATCGAGAGGCTCACGCTAACGAACGAAAGAGGGTCGCCGGTTCGAATGCGGAACGTCACGGGCTCGCTGCCGTCGCGACGCAGTTCTGATGCGTGGCTCCGCAGACGCTCCCACTCAATGTCGGCGGCGGCGAACCGTCCAAAGCCGACCCAGCGGGCCTTGATACCGAGTGACATCCTTTTCGACGTGGCGTGGTCGACGCCGACCAGCAATTGGTACCCAGCTAGCTTATCACGCAGCTCCGCCTGCTTGCTGGTGGTGGTGCCGGCGAGGTTTCGGCGGATTTCCTCCTCGTTCGGCAGACCAGCGGCCGTACCGATGGCGTCAGGGTCGGGGTTCCGCGCCCACAGGTCGCCGTAATCCAGCTCGGTCAGCCCGATGCCGACTCCCACTCCAACGTACGGCGTCAGACGAGTCCGGCCTGGGAAGTCGACGTACACGTTGGCGAAGACGTTCTGCGACGAGATGCTACCGATTCGGTCCTCGGCGCGCTGGATCTCTCCGCCAAGCTTCGCGAAAGTGTCGCCGGTCGCGCTCGTCACCGGCGAGGTCTGGTCGTACTCGGACTCCCGATAGAACCACTCCACCTCGACCCGCAGCCGCGGACCGAAACGGTAGCCGGCCGCCAGCCCCGCGAACATCCCCTCGGCGCGGTCGTATGTGGTCTTCCAACCCGCGCCCGACCCGCGGTTGGGATCGGTGCAGCCGGGGACCTCCGTGAAACGGGGGTTGATGAACTCATCACAGCGGCTGGCCCGGTCGTTGCTGTTACCGAGCAACGCTATCAACGGGGCCCAGTTGAGCCCGACCTGCTGCATCATGTAGAAGCCCGTCTGGTCGCGCGCAAGATTGCGTAGACTAGCCGGCCGCACGAGCGTCGCCGCGTCATTGATCGGGTGCGTGGCGATGTTGAATGATGGGACCAGAGTCCGCATCTGAGCGCGGCTCCCGATAACCACGACCTGCTCCTCGATCCCAACCTTCATTTCGACATCGAGGGTGGTCGCGCCACCGGGCCTGATTTCCATACCCGCGCGCACGACCTCATTGAACCCAGGTAGCGTGAAGGTCACATCGCAAGGGCCGGGCTCAAGCGCGCTCAGCGTGAACATGCCGGTACGGTCGGTCAAGGCCGTCTGGACCGGCGCAACAGCCCCCGCGGGCCGCGCCTCCACGACGACGCCGGTCAGCGTGAGACCGGTCGCGTCGGTCACCGTTCCAGACAGCTCCGCGGCCTCTATACTTGCGACGCTGGATGCTGGCGCCAGGGCGACCAGCACTACAGCCGCGGCTACAAGAACATCTGCCGAGCGCCGTGCCTTGCTGTACATCTGCGAGTGTCTCTGTACTCAGTATCCTATATCAACAGTGTCCGAACTTGGACAATGGGTGCTTCCGCCCGGTAGGGTCGAGGGCTGGCGCGGTGCTCCGTAGGCGCGGCCTATCTGTTTCTCCCCGTTTCCTGTGGGAGTGGCTCACTAGCCGCACCGTAAGTCCGTTTCCAGCCCACGCCACATCGCACGCAGCGTGCGGCCTTCCCGCACTACGCGCTCCTGCACACTTCCAGCGAAGGGTTATGTGACCTATCGAGCCGGGGCGTCTTTCGGCGAAGCGACGGGTGCTTGCGCTGTTTACTGTTGGTGATGTGTACGTATCCCTTTGCGAAAAAAAGCGCTTACGCTCCATTTAGCGCGCGGCGAATGTCGCGAGCGCATCGTGTCCAAAAATACAAACGAGCTCAAGGTCGGCGCGCCGGCATCAATGGTCAACTCCAGATCGACGACCGGCTTGCCTCCGAAGAAGCCGTTGTCGATACCGCCCGATGGCGTGTAGAGCCTGGCGAATCCGCTGTCGTAGTCGTACCAGCCGCCGTAGTAGTTGACCCGGCCGAGGAAGCTCATGCGCCCCATCCGCTGGGTGAGGCCGATATTCCAGCGGGTCCGTGGCAGCGCGTAGGCGAACTCGGTGAGCCGCCGGTCGTTGAGCAGTCCCTGGTCGTTGTTGGTCACCTTGGTGTCGGTGTAGTTGAAGACGGCGCTGATGACGGTGTTGCCCCGCAGGGCGATCGGCGTGAAGGTCGAGACTAGGTCGATGCCCTGCGACCGGGTGGCGAACGCGTTGGTGAAGAACCTGAATCGTTTCAGGTCGCGTGCGGCGTCCACACCCTGCGCCAGCAGCGCGTCGATCTCGTCATTCTCGAGAGTGAAGTTGCTCGTGATGCCGATCCGGTCCGAGACGTCGATGCGGAAGTAGTCGGCCGTGAAATTGAACAGCCCGGTATCGAAAACCACTCCGGCTGTGTAGTTGATCGACGTTTCGGGACGCAGAGGCACACCGCCGCGAAGTGCCGCCACCGGGGAGTTCGACGGGATGGTGCCGTTGTTCACTAGATCGCCGAGCGCCGGGTCGAAGATGGTCGCAATGTTGAACCCGTTCTGCTGGCCTGGGGTCGGCGCGCGGAAGCCACTGCTCACGCTGGCGCGCACGAAGCCGAGCCGGCCGGAGACCTTACCGTTCGTCGTCGTGCCGAAATCTTCGAAGTTCTCGACCCGGACTGCGGCTCCGAGGGTCCAGCCGTCGTCTGGGTCGTTCAGCTCCAGATCGCCGTAGACCGCGACGTTGCTCCGGTTCCAGGTGCCCGCGGCGAGCGGCCCGTAGCCGAAGAAGCCGTTGGAACCAGCCGAGAAGCCCTGCCCGCGTCCATAGGGACCGACTGTCCACGATGTCGGATGACCCTCGGTAGTCTGGTACTGCTCGTCACGCCATTCCGCGCCAACGGCGAGGTTGACCATCTCGGTAGCGGCGTAGGAGACATCGAAGTTGACGCCGACCTCCCGCTGCCGGTTGCTACCGAGATCGAACCCGGTCGGCGTGTCGGGACCGAGCGAGGCGTTGACGGTGTCGGAGATGAACAGACCAGTCTCGTGAGCCCCGACCGAGCCGCTCACGTCCCAGACGAAGCCGGCCGCAGTGAAGCCACGGACGCCGACGACGAGTGACACGTCCGTCGCTTCGCCACCGAAGTTCGGGGTGAAACCGCCTGGAAACCGCTCCCTGAACGAGAAGCAGTTCGGGTCGTCGAACACCTGCTCCAGGGAGGCCGGGTCGGCGACGTGGTCGGTGATTGCGACCGTGGGGCAGTTCGCCGAGTCGGTGCCTGCCGCCATGAGCGCGTCGCCGATCAGCAGCGTCTTGCCGCCGTCGATGCTGAAGACACCGCCCCGCGTGTTCGGGTTCCGGAAGAAGAATCCCCCCGTCACTTTTTTGCTGGCGTAGTTTGTGTGGCTGTAGAACTGCACTCCGTTGGCGGCGGTGTAGCCGAAGTTCCCGAACAGCTTCAGGTCGTCGTCGACCCGCGGCGAGCCCCAGACCTGAGGCGTGTCGGAGGCGATGTCCGAATTCCCGGCCGCCCGCAGCGCGATCGCATCGCTGCGAGGCGCGCTCCGATTGGTCGGATTCGAGCTGCCATACTCCAAGCTGAGGTTGGCGAAGCCGGTGGCGCCAAGCGGCAGCCCAACATTTCCGGCGACGTTAAAGGCTTCGCCGTCGCCCGAGCCGAAAGTGCCGGTGTTGAACGTGAGTGTGCCCCCCGATGGAGCATCCTTGAGCTGGAAGTTCATCACGCCGGCGATCGCGTCCGAGCCGTACTGCGCCGCCGCGCCGTCGCGCAGCACCTCGACCTGCCGTAACGCAATCGACGGAATGGCCGAGATATCGGGGCCCTGTGACCCGAAGGCGACGCCGTTGCCGCCGTGCCAGTCAATGATCGACGAGCGGTGGCGGCGCTTGCCGTTGATCAGGACGAGCGTATGGTCCGGCGCGAGGTTGCGTAGCATTGCCGGCCGAACGACCGTCGAGGCGTCGCTTATCGGCTGTGTGTTGATGTTGAACGACGGGACGATCGTCCTAAGCTGCTCCTGCAGGTTGACGGCGCCCTGCCTGGTGATATCGAAGGAGGAGAGAACATCGACCGGAACCGGTGACTCGGCGACCGTCCGCGGCTGCGCACGAGTACCGACGACGACCGTCTCCTCGGTATAGCCCTCCAGCAAAAACTGCATCTCCTCGGAGGACAGATCCATCGCCTCGATCTCCGCCGTGGTCATCCCGAGCACCCGGCTCAGCGCCTCGATCTGGTCCTGCCGATCGTCCTGGGCGGCGCTGCGTGCCTCCGCTTCGATGGGCAGCCAGGAAAGCACAAGTGCTGCTAGCAGCCCAGCGGCACGTCTCCGACCACTCTTCTTCACGTCCCTGCTCCCTTCACGTCCTTCTCCGCTTCCGCCCGTACCGCTTGCGACAGCGACGGACATCAACTCCTCAAATTTCGACGATAGGCGTATTCTATACGGGATTATGGGTGGTTGCTCCGTCTACTGTTGCCGGCTCGTCCACGTCGTCGTGCGAGGACGGCATTTATGCACAGTTTGGCGCAAGCTGAACTCCGGTGACGTCTAAGCTGCTGATTTATGGTCTATTTCAAAAGAGCCGAGTTTTGGCACAGGACGGGGTTGAGCTGCAAGTCGAAGGCCGTCGTCTTGACGGCCTTCTGCTCCTTGCTAGTTAATCTGGCGAGACTGTCTGTGAAGGTGTCGGCGATACGGAAGTCCATCGGCACTAAACCTTGAACACCTTCATCACTTCATCGCCAAGGTGATTGATCACCTTCACGGCGATCCGCCCGGATTTTGGTTTGTCGAACGGCCGGGAGGTGTCGCTGTGCAGCGTCTCCCAAGCCTCCCGGTTGATTTCAGCCTTGAGAGTAGACCTGAGGGCTTTGTAGGGGTCGCTGGCGCCGAGGAAGTAAGCGTGGCGGACGAAGAAGCTTTCCTCGTTGTAATCAGTGTCGATTAACCAGCAAGCGATACCGTCGGCGTTGTCGCTACGGACTTCGCCGGTGCTGGGGTCAAAGACATCGACGCCTTTCACCTTCACGCGTAGCTGGCCGTCCGGTTCCAGCAGGGGTTCAATGTCTGGCTCGCCGAAGATGACGAAGAGGTTCCCTTTGCCGGTGTTCTTGAGGTTCTCTGCCATGTGCAGGTCCGCGTTCATGCGAGCTTTGAGCACGGGGATGCGTCCCAGCTTGTTGAACTCCGTGGCGTGCGCCTCGTAGTTGAAGGCGCAGGAGATCAGCACATCGAAGTCGGCGTCGCCGGCTTCACGGGCAGCAGCGACGAGATCGGCGCGCTGGACGGTGCCAAACTCAGGGCCGATGAAGATGGCAGCCCGCTTCCCGGTCGTGCCCTCCAGATATCGGCCCTCGGCGCAGACCAGTTCTCCCGGCCACGGAATCAGAGCGGTGAAGGTGATCCGGTCGTCCTTGTGTGCCTGTTGCACGCCGGCAGTCTTCAAGTTCTCCAGAGTCATCAGAGGAAACGACTGCTTGGCGCCTATTGTGGGACTGTCCTCCCTGAAAGTGTCGATCAACTCATCGTTCTCATCCACACCGAGGACACGGTGGGGGCTTAGGCTCTCAACCGTGAAAGGGCCGGCCACGCGGACGGTCTTCTTGTTCTCGTAGGGCTTGTCGTGGAGATACTCAAACTCGGCCTTGGCGGCGATGGAAGCGTCGATCTCTTGCTGCCGGGAGATGCGAGCCTGCCACCAGTCGGCATGTAGCTTCTTCGTCGCGTCTGGCCAGTTGGCGTCGGCCGCACGCGGAATCTCCCACTCCTGCCAGGTCTTCTTGAGCGCGGCGTTCAGCAACTCGCGCAACGGTTCCAGCGTCGCCTGCCACTTGTCCCAGATGACATCGATCTCCGCGTTGCGGGCAATGGACTTGAGCGTGATGTGGGGTACGCGCTCATAGACGAAGCCATGGCGGATATTCCCGTGCACGGATTGCAAACTAGGCGTGGTGCGTGTGACCTTAGCTTCCTTGAGCTTGCCTTCGCGGGAATCGGCCAGTAGGTAGAACGGGTAACGCGCGGCCATGATGCGGGCACGGGCTAGCGCCAGTGCCACGCGCGAGGTGTCTATCGTGACCCAGCGGCGTCCCCATTGCTCAGCGACGGTGGCGGTGGTGCCCGAACCGCAAGTCGGGTCGAGTACGAGGTCGCCGGGGTCGGTCGTCATGAGGATGCAGCGCTCGATAACCTTTGCGTTTGTTTGAACCACATAGACCTTGTCAGACATGAAGCCACTGCCGGTGTCCCTCCAGGACGCAATGATTGGGCGCACTGGCGAATCCTCAAGGAACCTTCGATACGCAAGGTTGATACCATTCGGCAGAATGCGATCAGCTTTCCGTAAACGTTCCATTCCGGGCTCGGTGGTTGACCATCCACGTCCTCCGCGTGGAACGAATCGTTGTCCTTGGCACGCTACAGGAAAGTGCATAGCAGATCCTTCGCCCGATGGACGGCCTTGACGCTGCGATGTCGCGTCACCCTTCATGAACAACTTCTCGCCGGGTCCACACAAACCTTCAAACGCCTTCTCGGCTAGTTCAGACGTCTGGACAAACTTATATCCGGTTCCTCCTTCCAGACCTGCAAGTTTAGGTCGAGTTAATGGGCGGAACTTAGCCTTTGAAAAGTCTTTGGCATACCACAGAAGGAAATCGTTGTTCTGCGCTAAGTATGCAGACGTCTGGCCTGTAGTTGTCTCGAAAGCGATCAACGAACAAAAGTTTGTTTCGCCGAACACCTCGTCCAAGAGGGATCTCACGCGATGAACGTTCTCGTCACCAATCTGCACGAAGATCGAGCCGTTTTCCGTCAGCAGATCCCGGACCACTGTCAGCCGGTCCCGCAAATACGTCAGATACGAGTGAATCCCATCCCGCCAGGTGTCACGGAACGCCTTGACCTGCTCTGGCTCGCGGGTAATGTGGTCCGCCTTGCCGTCTCTCACGTCGCGACTCGTGGTCGACCACTGAAAGTTGCTGTTGAACTTGATGCCGTAGGGAGGGTCGAGGTAGATGCATTGCACTTTACCGCGCAGGCCCTCGCGCTCGGCCAAGCTCGCCATGACCTGGAGCGAGTCGCCAAGAATCATCCGGTTGGACCAGTTCTGGTCGTGCTGGTAGAACTCAGTTCTATCCACGCCCTCGGGGATGCCGTTGAAGTCGGCGAAGAGGTCGCTCTGTGCTCCGGGGGCCGCCGCTTGTGCTTCTTTCGTCTGCCGAAGGAGATCGTCGACCAACACTTTCGGATGAACCTTTTCCTGAATGTAGAGCGGCGGGGCGTAGACAACGAGATCGCTCCAGTCCTGCTCATCCTTACCACGCCAGACGAGTTGGGGGTCGAGATCGGTGTTCCGTGGATACTTCACCGGCCGTGACTTGGCATCGTCTGGTCGGAGCACGGACTGATGCTCGGCAGAGGGGATGTTCTTCCGCTTGGTCTCGTCGTGCGTGATCGTTTTGACGGTCTTGCGAGTGCCACGCGTCTTGGCCATAGCTAGCTGCCCTCAGTGACCCGACGTGCCGTCGCGGTAGCGATCATCTTGTCAAACTTGCCTCCGACCTTCGCCGCGAAGTCGGCCTCGATCGCGTAGACCTCGGTGAACTCGGCGAACGCCCAGCGTCCATACGTCTTGAGGTTATTCACGCCGGGCACCCAGTAGGTATCCATCGTGGACTTCTTTTCCTTCACGTCCTCGCGCCGGTAGCCCTTGATCTCGACGACCAGGTGCAGCAGATCGTCGGGGCCGTGGCCGTCGTCCACCAAGACGATGAAGTCGGGCAGATACCTCCGAACCTCGGAGCCGTAACGATACGGCACTTCGAGGCCAAGGTTGCGGTTCTTCGTGTAGGCCACGACCTTCGGATGCGACTCGGCGACGCGGCAGAACTCGGCTTCCCAGTCGCTGTCGAGCACCACCCAGTTGACGTGGTTCTTGGGCGGTGGACCACTGGTGTCCCAGCGGTCCGCTCGGGACGTGTTGAATCTGACGTGGGCCGTGGAGCCGGTGGGATTGTAGGGGTCGAGCAGGGCTTTGATGGGGCGGTGGTCTTCCAGCTCGTTGGTGATGCCGGCGGTGATGCGGTTGCACGCCATGTCGGCCAGCTCCTGATACATCAGTTGGGCGGGATAAGTGCCGCCCTTGCAGACGAGACAGGTGTCGAGCCACTGCTTCGTGATGCGTTTGAGCTGACCGAACAGATAGAGCTTCGGCTCTTCCCCCGGATCGCGCCATTTCGTGTAGAGCAGACGTTGGGTGACGTGGAAGAGCAGCGTGGACGGCCGCATGTCGCCTAGATGCTCCAGGTTCAGGTCCACGCTTTCGCCGATGATGCCCGAATCCCGTGTGATGGACGGGCCAACCAGATCGGGGCTGAGTTCGAGAATGGAATCGGCGCTGAAGGTGGCCGTGAGGCGCTCCTCGGGCAGTTCGACGCGGTAGCCTTCGACACGAGGGAACTGGATTTCGAGGCCGTCTCGCTCCGGGCGCATGGCTTTGACTTGAACCGTCTCACGCGGCGGCTGCGGGGGCGCGATAACGGGCTTGGCCGTGAAGTCGAAGGGAACGCCGAAAATGTCTGCGTATTCGACGTTGAAGAGACCCTCGTCATTGAGGTCGTAGGATTGGCGGCGCAGCGCGCGTCCGATGACCTGTTCGCAGAGTAGCTGGGTGCCAAAAGCGCGGATTCCGAGGACATGGGTGACGGTGTTCGCATCCCAGCCTTCCGTCAGCATGGACACGGAGACGACACAGCGGACGGAGCCGCCGAGTTGTCCGTGCTTACCCACGGTGTTCATGACCTCACGCAGTAACTCCTGATCACTAATGTTGTCCCCTGCACGGGCATCCCCAGTACGCTCGATGATCTCGCGGCGGAAGCGTGCAATCTCATCGGCCGCCATGCCGCGAAACTTGTCGTCGAGGGGGTCGCCGGCTTCCAGCTGCTCACTGTCGATCAGCAACGTGTTCGGACGCGCGAGCGGATTCCCCGTGGTTTCGTCAAAATTGCGGAAGAGGGCCAGGCGACCGTTTTCCAGTGTGGTGGTCCCGTCTTCGTTCTTCCGGTGAAAGCCGGAAATGAAGTCATAGACCAGCTTCGAGATCGAGGTGTTTTGGCAAACGATGATGAAGCAGGGCGGCACACGAATGCCCCCTGCCTCCCACAGCGTGAAGGTCTTCTCGTAGTGCCCGTAGAGCGCCGCAAGAGCGGTTTGCAGTCGAGTGGGCAGTTTGAGCGGATCAAGCTCTCCGCCCTGGCTGCGCCCCTTCTTAGGCATCTTATTGCGGATGTTTTTCCAAAGGTCGCGATAGACGGGCATTTCGTCGCCGGGGATGTTCTGTGCGACCGGGACGCGTGGCAGTTTCACGATGCCGCACTCAATGGCGTCCATCAGCGAGAAGTCGCTCATCGTCCATGGGAAGAGCGTGCCCTCGGCATAGCCGGACCCGCCCAGGAAGAATGGCGTGGCGGACAGGTCGATCACACGGGAGAGGCCGAGCTTACGATTCACAGCTTCGAGACCGGAGATCCAGAGTCGGGCCGCTTCGTTGTTCTTTTCGGCCTCCTTTCTGTCGTCGCCCTTCAGATGCGCATCGTCCGGCTCCGGTGGCTTCTCGCGGTAGCAATGGTGCGCCTCGTCGTTGAGCACCAGGATGTTCTTGATGCCCATCAGGTCAGGCATGACTCGCTGGAGCATCTGCCCTTCGGTTTCAGTGGTGTTCAGCTCGTCGCCGGTGCGGCCCCTGAGCAACGCGCGTCCGCCGGCAGACAGCTCGATGCGCTCGCGTAACTTGAAGGCGTGGTAATTGGTGATAACGATCTTGGCGCAGTTCACGTCATCGAGCAGGTCGTGCGGCACGAGCTCTCGGCTGGCGTAGTAACTGTCCGGGTCGTTCGGCTGGAGGACGCGGAGCCGATCCTTGATGGTCAGACCTGGTGCGACGACCAGGAAGCCTCGGGTGAAGGACTTGCTGCCGGGGCGGCGCACCGCATTGATGGTCTGCCACGCGATCAGCATGGCCATGACAGTTGTCTTACCGGCTCCGGTGGCCAGCTTCAGCGCGAGGCGCATCAGTTCGGGATTGGCGTCCTTGTTGGCTCTGGCCAAGTGGTTGAGCAACCGTTTACCGCCCTTGGATTGTGGCGCGACCTCGGTCAGCCAGATCGCGGTTTCGACGGCTTCCACCTGACAGAAGAACGGGCGGATGCTGCCGAACGGGTGGTGCCGCCAGTGCTGGAGCAGGCGCGCGGTTTCCGGGCTGACTTGCCACTGGTTGGGGTTGGGCCAGGCCCGCCACTGGTTTACGTTCTGACGCACTTCATTGATGATGGAGGTCGGATCGTATTGCTGTTCCTTGGTGGAGAGGCCTTTCCCCTCGTCGAAGACTATCTCGGCCTGCTGTCGGTCCTTCCGCTTCTTCGGCTTTGGAATCGGCGTGATGAACTCGGCGCGCCGACGGCGGTCCAAGACCTGATGCGTCGGCTGCCCCTCGGAGTCCAACTCCCAGTGCCGCTGTGGGCACTCGTAGGGCGAATTCAGGATAGGGTGATCGAAGAATGGGTTGGCCATTGTCTATCCGATACTCACAGATTGCTAGGGCAAGAGGTCGGATGACGTCGCCGGCCTCATACACGGCGCGACACAGGTACCATTAGAGCCCGATTCCAGGTGTCGCCCATCCGGCCGCGTCAATGCCGAAGCCTCAGCCATACAGTCTTCAGAGAGGACCCGCTCGAACGTTCGTAGGGAATGGCCTCAATCCTTTGCGTTCTTCCTGGCTGCGGCCGCCTTGCGTCCCTGCTGCGTGATCTTCCAGTCCATCCCCGTATCGCTGTCGAGAAGGCCTTCCTTCACCATGTGTTTTCTGGCTCTGCGAATCATAACCTGCCAGCGCGCTCTACCGTTGGCCCTAATGCTCAGGTCGCCTTCAACAAGACGATCCTTCATCAGAAGTCCGACAGCTGACTCAATTTCAGCGATCCTGGCAGCCCCGTCGAGATCTACGAGGGCCTCAAGGATCGGCTGGTAGTACTCCCAGAGCGGCGTTTGCGGTGCTTTGGCGGTACCTTGAGGTCCGCCTTTGATCTCTTTCTACCGCGTGTGGAGGCTCTCAACCTCGATGCGGAACGTGTCGACAACCAAGAGTAGTGTATAGTAACAGCGCTAGATCAACGCGCCCTTCAGAATCTGAAGGAGGGCAAGCAGAATCAACGGCGAGAAGTCGATCCCCCCCGCCGACGGCACCAGCCTACGAATCGGTGCCAGAGCCGGCTCGGTCAACATCCGGGTGATGCGAACTACCTGGTTGCTCGGCGGGAGCTGAAGCCAGCTGAGGATCACCGCGACGATGACGACAACGGAGTAGTAGTCGATAAGTTTGGCAATCAGTAGCATGAATGGACCAGAGTTTATCACGCAGGTCAATCACATCCTGCCGCTGGCGGTTGACCCAGTCAGAACGAGCGGTAGGAATTGCACGTAATACGTCATCATGGATCTGAAGATAACACCCTCGGGCTAGACGATTGTAAAGCCCACGGCCCTTGGCCCGGTCGCAAACACAGACACTAAGCTGCTGATTTATGGTCTATTTCAAAAAGGCCGAGTTTTGGCACAGGACGCGGATGCTTTCGGACTGAGGCAAGGCACTAGCGCGTCGAAGAAGGTTCTTTTCTCTCGAGCGAGATATTGTAGCGCTTGATCATTTCGTTCAGGGTCGTCGGCTTCAAGCCCAGGAGCTGCGCTGCCTTCTTCTGCACCCCACCCGAGGTCTCGAGGCTCGACTCGATGAGCCGTTTTTCGAAGCCCGTGATCACGTCGCGGAACGAGATGCCCTCTTCGGGTACGACGACCTGAGGCAGTCGGAACGTGGGCCCCGACCGGACATGCTCCGGGATGAGGCGCTGCTCGACCAAGTGTCCATCGGCGAGGACGACGGCACGTTCGATGATATTCTCCAGCTCGCGGACATTCCCGGGCCAATCGTACTCCATGAGCGACTGAGCGGCTTCGGACGAGATCCCTATCGCGCCACGGCCGTTCTCCTCTCCGTACTTCTTCAAGAAGTGTTGAGCGAGCAGAGGGATGTCTTCTTTGCGGTGTCGCAGGGACGGAAGATTGAGATTGATGACGTTGAGTCGGTAATAGAGGTCCTCTCGAAACGTGCCCGCTTCGACCAACCCCTTCAGGTCGCTATTGGTCGCGGCGATGATGCGCACGTCGACTCGGATAGTGTCCACGCCGCCGAGCCTCATGAACTCCTTCTCCTGAATCACGCGAAGCAGCTTCGATTGCGTTTCCAGAGGAACAGTCCCAATCTCGTCGAGAAAAATGCTGCCGTCGGCGGCGATCTCGAACAGGCCCTTCTTCGGGCTCACCGCACCCGTGAAGGCTCCCTTGACGTGTCCGAAGAGATTGCTCTCCAGGAGATCGGGGGGAAGGCTCCCTGAATTCACGGTCACGAATTGTTTCGAGCTGCGCGCGGAGTTTGAGTGAATCGCCTTGGCCACGAGCTCCTTGCCGGTACCGCTCTCTCCGTTGATCAGCACCGTGCTCTTCGAGGGCGCCACTTGCTGGATGAGAGAGTAAACCTCCTGCATCCGGGGCGACTTCCCCACTAGCACGTCGAATCGCTGGCGATCCGACAGTGCTTTCTTCAACGAGCGATTCTCGTCGACGAGCCGGCGCTGCTTCATGCCGTTCGCGACGACGGCCTTCACCTCGTCGTTCTTGAAGGGTTTGGTGACGTAGTCGAAAGCACCGCGCTTCATCGCTTCGATGGCGGTCTGGACCGAGGCAAACGCCGTAATCATGACGGCGACCGTCTCCGGCTCGGATCTCTTGAGCTTCTCGAGGACCTCGATTCCCGATTGGTCCGGAAGCATGACGTCCACGATAGCGAGGTCGATGGGCTCGCGATTCGCAATCTCGAGCCCTTCGTCACCCGTCGTGGCGAGCTTCACCCGGTAACCGTCGCCGCGCAAAAGCGATTCGAGGATCTCTCGCATCACTTCTTCGTCGTCGATAACGAGAACGGTTCCTTTTTCCATCATGCCGGAGGCCACAGATTCATTTGGTCGCTGCGCCGGGTCTTGTCGAGGCCGGCCGGCCGAGGCCGTAGATCTTGCGATTCAAGCTCGAATCGCCGCGACAAACAGAACAGTCGCTCACCCGGGCCCAACCGAGCGGGCAGACTTCAGGGATTCATAGACCGGGAACCGCAGCTGGAAGCTCGTGCCCTGGTCGACGGAGCTCTCAACGCTGATTCTTCCGGAGTGCTCCTGGATGATCCCATAGGTGATGGAAAGCCCCAGGCCGGTTCCGCTGGCACCTGCGCGCTTGGTGGTGAAGAAGGGGTCGTAAATGCGTTTGACGTCCTCCTGACTGATTCCTTGCCCGGTGTCGGCGACTTCGACACGAACGGTGCCGTTGGCGTGACTCGCGCCGATGGTCAACCATCCGCCGGACGCCATCGCGTCCTGAGCGTTCAGAATCAGGTTGAGGAACACTTGCTGTAATTTGTTCTCGTCCCCGAGAATCTCGGGCAAGCCCTCGGTCAGCTCAAGCCTGACCTTGACCCGTGCCCTTGTGAGCTGGTGATCGAGCAGCGACAGGACGTCCCGAATTACGTCGTTCACGATAATCGGCACGAAAGTCGAGCGACCTTGCCGCGAGAAGTTCAACAGATTGTTGACGATCTTCGAGGCGCGCTCCGTCTGACGCTCGATTTTCTCGAGGAGCTTGGCCTTCGGGTCATCCGGGTCAACGTGCTCCCGAAGCATTTGGGTGAAGCTGCTGATACCCGTAAGAGGCGTATTGACCTCATGGGCCACACCCGCCGCCAGAAGTCCCAGGGAGGCCATCTTCTCTCTGAGCTGTAGCTGTGTTTCGAGCTCGACACGAAGCGAAATATCCTCGAAGATGACGATCGTCCCTTCCGGCTCGCCCTTGTCCGTGACGAAGGGTGCGACTTGTAACTTGACGACTTTCTCTTCCCCGGAGAGATTGGCGAGGTTTGCGCGCGAGATGCCACTCGTTTCCGCGCGCGTCCACCAAGCGCTGCCCATCGAAGCTTCGAGCATGTCGCACAACGACGCGGGGAAGAGCTCGCCAAAGGATCGGCCGAGCGCCTCGCTTCGCGGCAACCCGTAGAGCGTCTCGAGCGCTCGATTGAAGCGAACCACCTTGGAGTCGAGGTCGAGCACCAAGATTCCGGCCTCCAGTGACTCGATGGTGTTCTCGCTGTGCTCCTTCAGCGTTTCGAACTCCGCCGCCTTGCGCTCGAGCGATCGATAGAGGCGAGCGTTCTCGAGCGCCGTCGCCGCCTGCCCCGATAGCATCGTGAGCAGGTCCATGTCCTCGCTCGAGAGCGCGCTCTGATCCCAGCGCCTGCCGAGAAGGACGACGCCGACGACCCGGCCATGCGATCGGCAAGGTATGGCGTATTGCAGCCCCTCGATCGCGAGCGCATCCTCGGCGGTGCTCTTGCTGAGGCTTCGCGCCTGCTCCCAATCGAAGTCGCCGTAGAAAATCGCCTCGCCGCTCGAAAGACGCCGATGGAGCGGCGAATCATCGAGCAAGTGCACCGAGGACCACTCCCCCTCGGAGAGGCCTTGACCTGCCTGGACCCGCAGGTCGCCGTCTTTCGCTGGAACAAGCAGTGCGACCTTCTCCACTTCGAAGGTGTCGACGATGCGCTCGACGAGCCGCGAGGAGAGATGGTCCAGATCGAGGTGGGCGTTCAAGTCACGGGAGAATGCCAAGAGCGCTCGGCGATAGTCGTACCGCTCACGATAGAAGAGTCTATCGATCCCGACCTGAATTCGACTCTTGATCGGAGTGAAGAGCAAAACGACGACGATCGCAGACAGGAGAGCGAGAATGGTGCTGCGCCCGTCCCCAACTAGGTAATGAGCGCCGGCCAGAAAAATCGCAAGGTAGAGACCTCCGACAACCGCCGTCGCCAAAGTGAAGACCATGCCCCGCTTGAAGAGGACCTCGACGTCCATCAGACGGTACTTCACGATGGCATAGGCGAAGGAGAGCGGGATCAGAGCGAGTGGAACCACGGAGAGCTCCATCTCCAGTCCCGGCGTGATCCCGAAAAGGTAGGGCACCGCGTAGAACAGCGCGAAGGGAAGAGTGCCGAATCCGGTGCCCCAGACGATCCACCTCGTCTGCTTCTTGACTGTGATACTCCTCGCTCGGCGATGAGAGGCCACGAAGGCCGCAAAGGCCGCGAGGGAGGCCAGCGCGACGTAAGCGGGCACGATTCGATTGAGAAAGGCGTTCGCATCGGTGAAGAAACGACCCCCCCATGCAATCGGCGAAAAAAACGCGAATTCAGCCGTCAAGCTCAAATAGAGAAACGCAGCCCCCGGCAAGTACAACGCCGTCAGAATCCAGCCACGCTTCTGAACGATCGGTTGTCTCGTCGGAAAACACAGGGCGAAGTGCAGGAAGACGGGCGGGAAGAAGAGTATACCGACACGATCCATCCAAAAGAAAACTCGGTCCCACTTGTCCAGCTCTCCGGTAAAAGAAAATCCATAGGCGAGAAACCAGAACACGCACAGGAAATAGAAGTGAGCGGTCGCCGCCACGCCACGGCGACGGATGTAGACCATCGTGCCTACCGCGAGCGAGAAAATCCCTACCGCGGCGAGGAAGTAGTAGACGGGAACGTTTCCTTGGGGTAGAGGCGCTACCGTCAAAGCCAGAGCGCGGCGTTCGTCCTCGCGCAGAATCTGATAGCTGAGAACCTCACCGTCGAGCGCGCCGTCCAGAATCGCGCGCACTCGCGCTGCGTTCTCGATGGGCTCGTCGCCGACGAACACCAAAACGTCCCCGAGGGTAACACCCGCCTTCGCTGCCGGGCCGCCGGGGTCGACGCGCGTCGCATAGACGCGGCCTTGCTGGTCCTCCCAGAACGCCCCGTCATCCAGGTGGTGGAAGCGAGATTTCTGCTGGATATTGTGAATCGCCAGGGCGAGCAAGATCGAGCTCATCGTCAGGACGACGCCGATCTTCCAAGCTCTGGATCCAGCCCTGCGCGTCACCTGTGCTCCTTTCGCACCTCAAGTCTCGCTCAAACCTTCAGCACCTTGCTAAGAGTGCAGAATAGCTAAAGCAATTTCTATACCGTGACGGAGCCAGCAGCAAGTGACAGAAACCACTGAACGACAGTCAGTTACAGCGAACGCTCTGTCGCGGAACGACCGCGAATCCGAAATACTGGATCTTGGATCCGAATTTTCGGATCGGCTCTATCTTAGCACGTGCCTCGGCGATCGACTTGGCGGAAGGGTTCGAGGAAAAGGGAGGTTAGAATCGAACGGTGACGCCGCCGAGAACCCGCCTAGGAGCGTCGATGACCGCCATCTCGTCGAGAATCGAAGCCCCTTCGATATCCTCGTAGAACAGGTTTCTGACGGCCATCATGACTTCCCATTGTGTGCCATTCCACCCCACGAACGGAAGCAGCTGATACACCTGGAAATTGAAGCGAGACTCGACGGTCGAACCGGTGGCGAAGCCCTCCAGGCCGGGTACAAAGGTGGGATGACTCGTCACGCGGAGCGCGGCCTGAAGCCGTGTCCTCGTGCGGTCGATCGACGTAGCGACTAAGGTCGTCACGTCGTGAATTTCCTGTTCGCCGAGAATTCCTCGGCCGCTCAAGTGTGCCGCCAGAGAACGAGCCATCCCGTAGGTATAGCCGACCGTACCCTCCGTGGCGCCGAAGCGCTGGGAAACAGAGAGCCCCAAACCGCGACTCTCGAAATCACCCTGGTTGGCAACGACATAGTGGCCGGCGCTGCCCGTCGTCCCCGGCCGATCCATCATGAACGCCTTGACGAGCTGGTCGCTCGCTTTCTCTTGAAAGAGCCTTACGCCCAGTCGCGTCGACTTCGAGACCTGTCGCTCGAGGCCGAGCTGGACTCTCGCCGTACGCTCCGCGCGCATCGCGCGAGTCTCAGGTAAGGGTCCGTAGACGTCCGAAAAGGCGACGTTCGAAAGCAACCCGATGTCTTCTCCGCCTGGAGCCTGCACCCGATAATCGACTACGCCCCGGATCAAAGTCTTTTCACCCTCACCCAGGGGGTAGGCGACAGAAAGTTGGGGTGCGAAGTAACCGGGTGTGCTCAAGTAATCGAAATACTTGAAGGCGAGGCGTCCCTGAATCGAGGCCGACCCCACGAGAAACGAGTCGGCGCCGTACACGGTGCCAAACCATTCCGTGGAGCGCTGGCCGAGCACGCCGTTTGTGAGCGCCGCTTCAGGCGGTCGGAAATCGTCCAGATCACCGTAGAGGTAGCTGCCGTAGGTAACGCCCCCCGTCAGCCTGTGCCCGGCCACGTCACCCGAAACGAACTCAGCTCTACCCGCCCACGACGACAGGGCCGACTCGAGAACCTGGGCGCTGACCAGCCAGTGGCCGTCGTCGTCAGTCGGAATGAACAAACGAGCGTAGGCAAGGTTGGCATCGAGCCCGGCACCGCCGCCAGGGAACTCGTCCAGCCCCTGTTCGAAGGCCGCCGCTCGAATCCCAAGCTCGCCACTGACCGCGACTCGAGTATCGTTAGACGAGGGCAGGTCCGTCGATTCGCGTTCCACGAGCCCCGCGTAGCGTTCCTCCTCCTTGAGGATGTTTCTCTCACCGCGCTGGAGAAGCCAGCGGAACTCCGCAACCGTCCGCTTTTCGTCCGTGTTCTGAACGAGCTCTTCGGAATCCAGCGAAGCAAGGCTCATCAGAATGGCGCTGACCCGCTCTACGCCCTCCTCGATCACGACTTTGGCGTAAGGCGAAGGAAAGAAGCCCTCCAAATACGCGCGAAGTCGGTAGAGTCCGGGAGGCACCTCCGCGACCTGGAAGCGTCCCTCGGCGTCGGTTACCGCCGTGATCGCGCCTTCGTACAAATTCCTTCCGAAGACGGATACGATAGCGCCTCCGAGCGGTCGCCCTCCATGATCCCGGACGACCCCTTCGAGCTCCGAGAAAGCCTGTATAGAGTCCTGGGACGCCCCCCGCGCGCTGAGCGCACAGGCAAGAATGATGACCGTCGATGTTAATACGTTTCGGGCCTTCACCACGACGGCGTTCCCTTCAGGAGCGTTTAGACCCGCGCTGACGGTGGGGAAGGGAAATAAGAGCAATGACAAACCCCATCACACGAGACACCCCCATTGCCATCCAGCCAAAATAACCCCAAAATGCTACTCATTAGTTACCACAGGTGATTTGACCTGTCAATCAGGGGGGCCAACGGTCACCTAACTAAGTGATCTTGATCACATTTTGAACCGAAGAGCCCCACCGAGTGAAAGGAGCGACATGACAACCATCGTGGATATCGAGGCGCGCCAGATTCTCGACTCACGCGGCAACCCCACCGTCGAGGCAGAGGCGACTCTCGAAGACGGCTCCCAGGGCCGAGCCGCGGTGCCTTCCGGCGCTTCCACCGGCGAGCACGAAGCCGCGGAGCTCCGGGACGAAGACCCAGCCCGGTTCATCGGGAAGGGCGTCGCGCGGGCCGTGGCGAACGTCGTCGACGAGATCGCGCCCGAGCTCGTGGGAGAGGACGCGGTCGAGCAGATTCTCATCGATCGTCTCCTTCTCGAGCTCGACGGGACCCCGAATAAGAGTCGTCTCGGCGCTAATGCGATCCTCGCGGTGTCGCTGGCCGTCGCCAAAGCGGCAGCCGAGAGCCTAGGGCTTCCACTATACCGCTACCTGGGTGGCCCCATGGCCTGCGTACTGCCCGTGCCGTTGATGAACGTTCTGAACGGTGGGGCTCATGCCGACAATACGCTGGATATCCAGGAGTTCATGATCGTTCCGGCCGGGCTTCCGAGCTTCTCAGAGGCGCTTCGCGCCGGGGTCGAGACTTTTCATGCACTGAAATCGATCCTGATCGACAGGGGACTCGCGACGGCAGTGGGTGACGAAGGAGGCTTCGCGCCCAATGTGGAAACCAACGAGGAAGCGCTGGAGCTGCTGCTCGAGGCCACCGAGAAGGCCGGTTACCACCCGGGCGAGGATATCTTTCTCGCGCTCGACGTCGCCGCGAGCGAGCTCTTCCAAAACGGCGAGTACGTTCTGAAGAAATCGGGCGGCACGCGACTCTCCGCCGACGCGCTCATCGAACGCTACTGCCAGTGGGTCGAGCGCTATCCGGTCATCTCCATCGAGGACGGTCTGGACGAGAACGACTGGAACGGATGGGAAAAGCTTACCGAGGCCCTTGGGGAAGAAGTACAGCTCGTCGGAGACGATCTCTTCGCCACGAACGAGACGCGACTCCGAAAAGGCATCGAAAAAGGGATCGCCAACTCGATTCTCATCAAGCTGAACCAGATCGGCACGCTCACGGAGACTCTCGAAGTCGTCGAGCTCGCGCACCGCAGCGGGCTCACCTCCGTGATCTCACACCGCTCGGGAGAGACCGAAGACACGACCATCTCCGACCTGGCGGTGGCGACCGGTAGTGGTCAAATCAAGACGGGTTCGGCGAGCCGGAGCGATCGAGTCGCGAAATATAACCAGCTGCTCCGCATCGAGGAAGAGCTTTCCGACGTGGCCCGATACGCGGGCACCGATGTCTTTGAGAGAATCCTGGGAGATTGAGCGGGGTCGAGCGGTCCTATTCCTCGTCGACGGCGATTTTCAGTGAGCGCAAAAACTTCTTGTCGAGGGTGCTCATCTCGAAGTCTTGCTCGAACTCAGGCCCAATGCCGGCGATCTCTTCCACCTGCGCCTGGTCGAGCTCGCCTCGGGGCGCAAAAGCGAGGGTCGCCTGGAGCACGAGGGAAAGCTCGTAGCCTTCATCTCGAATCCGAGTGAGACACTCCTCCACCGGTGGTGAGCTCGAGATGGCTTGTTCGATGCTCTTCTCGAGGCCCTGCACCAAACGCACTTAGCCTGGACAAGACGTTAGGCCGCTCGTTTCGTCGAAGGGGTGTCAGAACAGAAGCGCTTCGGCCCGGTCGTGGACGTTCCACACGTATACGAAACGCGGGTAGAAATTGACGTGAAGCTGGTAAGTGATATCGATAATGGTCTTGTTCTGCTCCCGGTTTCGCTCGACGAAAAGCCTGTCAGAGTCCAGGACGATACCATAGCCCTCCGCCGTCTCGAGCACCCGGCGACGGATTGTCGCCGCGCTCTCCTCGAAGGGAGCGTTCGCCATGACTTCGAGCTCGCTGAGGAAATTGACCCGCAAGGCAACGTTCGGAGCCACCTGGAACGCGATATAGCCGAGCACAAAAATCAGTATGAACTCGACGAGGTTGCGAATACGGATAGCACCCGGTTCCCTGGAGAGTGTCCACATCTCTATCCCTCCTCGCTGGGACCATTCTATGGACACTCCGTTCCGAGCGCCACGGGTTTCCGGCGCCGCCCATCGAAGTGATATCGTTTGGCGGCCCTAGCAGGGTGCTGAAGTAGCCATCTGCACCCTGCGGGAACAGCAGCCGAAACATCTGCCTTAGGAGAGGGGAACTTCGAGTAGCTGGTCGACGTAGCCCCAAGCACAAACCCATGTCCGTCATCCGAGCTCACGATCTGAGCGTCTCCTACGGGAGCGTCGAAGCCTTGTCGTCGCTTCGACTCGACGTTCAGCCAGGCACGGTCGGGCTGCTAGGTCCGAACGGAGCCGGAAAGACCACCCTTCTCAAGACGCTTCTGGGATTCTTGAAACCTTCTCGAGGCAGCGTCGAGGTATTGGGCACTTCGATAGGCAGTGCTCCCCATCGGGCTCGAGAGCGCATCGGCTATCTTCCGGAGAGAGCGATCGTGGTAAGGGGCTTGAGCTCCGTAGAAACTGTAGCGCTCGCCGGCGAGCTGGGCGGCCTGCCGCGAACCGCTGCGCTCGCTCGGGCGCACGAGGTCTTGTGGTTCGTCGGGCTTGGCGAGGCTCGCTATAGACCGGTCGAAGAGTTCTCGACGGGAATGCAGCAACGCTCGAAGCTCGCGATGGCTCTCGTTCATGATCCGGATCTCGTGCTTCTCGACGAGCCTACGAGTGGCCTCGACCCCGTCGGTCGTCGGCAAATGCTCGATCTGGTGCGCCAGGTTGCCGCGCGCGGTGTCTCCGTCATGCTTTCGACGCACTTGCTCCATGACGTCGAGGAAGTTTGCGATTCCGTCCTTCTTTTGAATCGAGGCCGATTGATCTTGGAAGGACGCTTGGACGTTCTAAGAGAGCATCCGGGCTGGGTCTACGAGATTCGCGTTCGAGAAAAGACACCCGGCGCCTTCAAGCAGGCTCTCTCCAAGCGGGGGATTGAGGCCAGCGAGGATCCCCATGGTTTGATACTGCTCGCGCTCCAGGGACCCGGGACCCGAGTTCTCTTCGAGAGCGCCCGGTCCTCGCAAGCAGAGATACGGCACATGAGGCGTTTCGAAAAGAGCCTCGAAGAGCAGTTCCTGCGCGCCGTTCGAGACGTAGCGCCGAGCTCCTAGCCCCATGCCGCTCCACGATCTCTCCTATCGGCGACACGAGGGTCCACGTACCTCGCCACTCGCAAAAAGCTGGGCCATCGCTCGGACGCAATTCGCTCAGCTACTGAAGAGGCGAGCGTTTCTGTTGCTCCTGGCTGCGAGCTGGATTCCCGTCGTCGCCCGAGCCATTCAGATATACGGGACGCTGCAGTTTCCGCAAGCCTCCGACTTTTTCGGCGTGACCGCTCTCACATGGTTTCAGTTTCTGACGCAACAGATCTATCTCCTGCCTGTCATTCTCGTGAGCCTCTACGCCGGTGCGCCCGCCATCGCCAGTGACGTGTCTTCGGGTGCCCTTCTGCTGTATCTGTCGAAACCGATCTCGGTCCGGGACTACGTCCTGGGAAAGGCGCTCCCGATTCTCTGCTCGATTGGATTCGTCACGCTCCTTCCCGCCCTCTTTCTTCTCGGATTGCATCTAGCGCTATCTGGAGACCTTCAATTGCTTCGGGGAACCCCATGGTTGCCGGTCTCGATCCTCGCCTATAGCCTCTGGCTCACGCTCTACTTCGGACTCGCCGTGCTAGCAGTATCCAGCCTTTCACGAAGCGGTCGCGTGGCGGGCGCCGGTTTCGTTGCCCTCGCGCTCGGAAGCGAGGTCGTTGTCCGCGGCGCGCTCGCTCGCCTGCAGGTGGGTTTCGCACCCACCTTCCTCAGCGTCACCGGGGCGGCCGTCGATTCGGGACACCTGTTCTTCGGAACGGTCGAGTCGGGCAGCACTCCCCTGGTATCCGTTATCGTCATGGCGGCGGTGATTCTCGCATCTCTGCTGGTGCTCGGTCAGCGCTTGAGCTCTCCCGAGGTCGTATCTTGAACGGCATCGAGCTCGCTGACGTCTCTCGCTGGTATGGAAGCGTCCTCGGTTTGAGCCGGGTCAGCCTCGCCTTCTCGCCTGGGGTCACGGCACTCCTCGGCCCTAATGGCGCCGGGAAGTCGACGCTGCTGAAGCTCGTCACGGGGGTGCTACGTCCGAGCTCTGGGGCGGTCACCGTACTCGGCGAATCGCCATTCGCCAATCCGCGAACGTACGAACGACTCGGCGTCGTTCCAGAAGAGGAGGAGCTCCAAGCCAAGGCAAGCGCATCGGATTGGCTCACCTACCTGTTGCGGCTGCGGGGTCTCGGCCCATCTGCCGCCCGGGAACAGGCAGAAGCCTCACTGGAGGACGTCGGACTCGGAACGACCGGGAACGCGCGCGTGAGCGCTTTCAGTCGAGGTATGAAGCAGCGCCTTCGCATCGCCCAAGCCGTCGCACACCAGCCGGACATCCTGGTCTTGGACGAGCCGCTCACGGGGCTCGACCCGGTCGGACGACGCGAGGTCATCGACTGGATTCGGCGCTGGGGCTCTGAGGGAAGGACGGTCGTCGTCTCCAGTCACATCCTGCACGAAGTCGAGCTGATGACCCGTGAGGTCGTCCTCATGGCAACGGGCCGCGTTCTCGCGAACGGGAACATCCACGAGATCCGGCGGCTCATGGATGCGCATCCGCATCGCATCTGGGTCTCGACTCCCGAGCCTCGGGAGCTCGCGCGCCGTCTCTTCGATGCGGAAGGTCTCGATTCCATATCCTTCTCTGAAGAGTCCCGACAGGTGAGACTGGAGACGAGAGAACCAGATCGCTTCTACGCGATTCTATCGGAGCTCGCGCTGGAGCAGGAGGTGGTCATCGAGGAGATCACCTCACCCGACGATAACCTGGAAGCCGTGTTCCACTACGTCGTCGGGGCCTGATTTCATGTTTCGTCCACTACGATCGGTGCTTCTCGTCGCGCAATGGACCGTGGATCAGCAGCTATGGACAGGTCGGACGCTCGCCATGGCTCTCCTCGCGACGGGACCCATATTCGTCGCCACCGTCTATCGAGTGCTTCTTCTTGTCGGTGTGACGGTACCCACGTCGGGGTGGGGGGTCTTCTCGGTTGCAACCGCCACGGTGGGCTTCCAGTTCGTCCTGCCGATGCTGGCGCTTTTCTACGCGAGTGGCGTCATCAGCGACGATATCGAAGCAGGGACGATGCGTTACTTCGTGACACGCCCGTTATCCCGCGTCGCCTTTCTCAGCGGCAAGATGCTGGGAAGCTTCACCCTCGTCATGATTCTGTTCCTTCCTCCCCTCGTCGTGTCGTTCTACTTGATTCTCGCGCCTCTGGGATGGGAGGAGCTCGGAGTGCGCTTTCCCAGTCTCGTCCAGGACATTCTGGCCGCGATCCTCGGAGCTCTCGCCTATAACGGTTTGTTTGCCGTGACCGGAGTCGTGTTCAAAAGGCCCCTGCTCATCGGCCTCTTTTTCGTCTTCGGCTGGCAGGGGGCGGCGACCTTAGTACCGGGCGTCGTCCGCTACTTCACCATCGCCCACTATCTCCATGCTCTCGTGCCGCACGAAAACCTCCAGGGCGCCTTCGCATCACTGCTTTCGGAGCGGGGCACACCGCTCGGCGCCGCGCTGGCACTGCTGCTCGTCGCCGTTATGACCCACGCCGTCGCCGCTCACGTTTTCCGAAGCAAAGAAGTCTAGCCTCCCGGCTCGGATTACCCGATAATGGAACCAAAGCTCCATGCTCTCCGTTCTTACTATTGCGCGAGCGACGACGCTCGATAGGAGATCGTGATGAAACAGTCTCGATGGATTTGGGCCCTGACAATCGTGCTCGTGATCGGTGGGCTGGGCATCGGCGGCATGGCTCACTTGACGAGCCGCGGCGCCGAAGCGCAGGCGCCGGCTCTTCCAGCGACGTTGGCCTGGGTACCCGACGCGGCGAGCATGGTAGGTCACGTGGACCTCCAGTCCGTGTTCTCGAGCCCACTCGGCGCTGATTGGGAGCAGCGGATGGAGAAGCACGAGAGCTTCCGGGCAATCGAAGAGATTCGTGAGGCAACCGGCCTCGATCCTCGTTCGGATCTGAGCGCGGCGACCTTCTGCGTCGCGAAGAGCGCCGAGGCTGGCGAATCGACCCGAGACAGGAAGGAGCGCTGGGGCGTCGCGATCAGCGGTTCCTTCGACGCTGCGCGGATCGTCGCCACTCTGGCGCAAAGAGGAGAGCTGGGAGAGGAAGACCATCACGGAACGACTATCTATCGGATGGTGTCGGCCGAGCGGGGCGAGCGCGCCCTCGCTTTCGGTGACGAATCTACGCTGCTCCTGGGCGAGCCAAGCTTCGTCCGCGCGATGCTCGACGCCGGGTCGGGAAGAAGCACTTCCGCCGGAAAGAGCCTGACCGAACGTTGGGGTGAGTCCTTTTGGCTTGCCGGATCCCCGGAGGGTATGCTCGGGAGCGTTTTGAGCTCGGGCGCGGGGAGTCGGCTACCACCCCTTCAAGCATTCTCCATCTCAGGAAGACTCGACGCCGAGCTCCATCTTCGGGGCCGGGGCAAAGCTTCCGATCCGAAATCCGCTCTGGAGCTCGCCGATGTCGTACGAGGACTGGTCGCTCTGGGACGCCTGCAACAGAACGCGAACCCGCAGATGAGCGCTATCGTCGATTCGATTCAGATCGGCCAAGTCGACCACGAAGTGGAAGTCTCGCTGGCCATCCCCTACGAAACGCTCAGGGATCTCTCCGAGCGCTCATCTGAGAACGATGCGGAAAAGGAGGAGATACTGGAGGAGGCGGAGCAGGCGCCCAGGAACTAGCCATGTCTTGTTCGTAGTGCTCAATCGACGATGAGGCCGGGCACTTCGGCAACGGTTCGGTGGCCCACCGTGGGGACTTCGACGAACTCGGCCGTCGGCCTGGCGAACAGGAAGCCCTGGCCATAGGGAATCCCGAGCTCGAGCAGAGTCTCCAGCTCCTCCACCGTTTCGATCCCTTCGGCGATGACGTGCCCCCCGACGTTCGAGGCGAGTGAGTGGATCGCCTTGAGCATCTCTCGTTTGACGAAGCTCGTATCGATGTCGCGAACCATCATCAAGTCGAACTTCAGATATTGGGGGTTCATGTGAACGATCTTTTCGAGCCCCGAGTAGCCCGAGCCCATATCGTCTATCGCAATCGAGAACCCGAGGTCGGTGAAGACCTTCATCGCTTCGAGGAAGAGGTCGTAGTTCTCGATCGCCAATCGCTCCGTGATCTCGAGAACGATTCGTGATGGCGAAAGATTGTTCTCTTCCAGAAACGCGAGCATCCGCTCGCCCTGGAACTCGGGATCACGAATCGTCGTCGGCAACAGGTTCACGAAGACCTTCGTGTCGCCCTTCAGCCGGGAGGCAGAGGTGAGCGCGCTTCGTCGACAAAGTCTGTCGAGCTCGAACAGGAGATCCGACTCGTTGGCGACGTCGAAAAGCATGTAGGGGCTCTCGTATTCGGTTCCCTGGGGACCGCGGGTCAGACCCTCGTAGCCCAAGGTTTCCCTCGAATTCAAATCGATGATCGGTTGGAAAACGGTGCGCACGTCCTCTCGGAGAATGATCTCCTGCAGCAGTTCCTTGCTCTTGACCTGCATGCGGTAGTCCTGAAACTCCGCCATTCGCTTGGCGTCTTCGATGAGCTGCAGAACAAGTCGGTCTTCCTTGATCAGCGGGTTGTGCAGCACGAGGCTGTAGCCTATCCCGAGCTTCGAGCGGCCCTTCAGATAGGAGCTCGTCATTCGCGACAGGCGGCGGGTCAGATAGCTATGGATACGATCCGCCATCGTCTCCAGATCGCCCTGACCGAATGGACGCTCTTCGCGCTTTTTCGAAAGGAAGATGAGAAACACGTCGCCATGGGTCTCGTTCACCGTCACGAGGTCGTCGCGTCTCGTCTCGACTCCCCGCATGTCGAGGATCAGATTCGTGAGGATGCTTCTGACCTGATCGTAGATGCCAGCTCCATAATCGTGCTCCACCTGCGCGAGGTGTGAGGCGTCGACATAGAGCAACGCGAGCGACCGGTTCTCGTGAAGCATGTCGCGGATCTCGCCCGACAGGTCGCGGTAGGCGGGTACGTGATAGTGGCCGCCAGTGTAGATTCGGGAAGGCTTGGCTTCCGCCTTTTGCATTGCCTTGGCCGTCTCGAAGACGTTACCGATCACGGCCGGCACGGGCTCGCGCGCGTCCGGCTCGACGCCATCAACCGACTCGCCGCTCGCGCCGGGCGCAACAGAGCCATTCAACATCTCATCCATGGTGTCGAGCAGACCCCCCTTATCCGATTTGACCAAGGTTCTGACAAGCAAGGGCCGTGCCTTTCCAACAGAAATTCTGACCGCCGAAACTCTCATAAAATGAACGAGTTGGGATGGTCGCACAATTCTGCCGAGGCGCGATCGAGACTCTCGGGGGTAAAGCCCTACAGACGTGTAGTAATTGCGCAACGTTGCGTCACCCCGCTCGCCGCTCGGACGGTCCAAAAGCTCGCCCGGCGAGACGCCTGGGCACCGCCACGGCGCACGGCCCACCGTCCTCCGGGTATAATGCTCGCCACTGACCGGCAACTGGGGTCCGGCGAGGAGCGCCAAAAACACCGATGCTTTCCGTGATGGAGATCATTCTCGCTCTGAAGCGTACCTCTTTGTTCAAGGACGTCCCCGGGGAGGGCCTCAAACGACTCTCCGATTTCATTCAGGAGAAGACGCATCGTGCCGGCGAGACTATTTTTTCCGAGGACGATCTGGGAGACGAGATGTATCTCGTTCGCTCGGGGAAAGTCAGCGTACACCAGGAGGTAGGCGGACAGGTGACGGAGCTCGACATCATCGAGGAAGGCGGATACTTCGGCGAGATGGCGATCATCGACGATCTACCGCGCTCCGCGGAGGCGAGAGCCGAACACAATACCAGTCTCCTCGTTCTGCACAAGAACGATTTTCGAGCCGCGGTGCAGGACTACCCGGATATTGCCTTCGAGGTGTTTCGAGAGTTCACGAGAAGACTTCGTCTGTCCGACAAACGCTATCGAGAATTGGTGGAGGAGGCACAAAAGCTGGGCCTTGAGACTCGCTAAGGCGCTCAACGTTCTCGAAGCCGATCGCCGGCTGACGCTCCTCTTGGGGCTTGCTCATTTTTTCGTCGCGGCAGCCCACAGCCTGTTCGATATCAGCGCCACCGCGCTCCTCATTGCCCATGTCGGACCTGACGCACTGCCGCAGGTCTACCTCGGTAGCGCGGCGGCCCTGATTTTCGTCGGGCTGTTCGTTATCCCGTTCATCGATCGGCTCGACCGCACGAAACTGTTCAGCCTAGTCCTCGCGATATTCGCCCTCGGGCTACTGTTCGTAGCACCTCGGGCAGCCCGGGCGCCCGACGTCGCATACCGCCTCCTCTATATCGCCTGCTACTTGATGAAGAGCCTCGTGTTCTTGCAGTTTTGGTTGCTTGCCGGGGACCTTCTCGATATTCGCCAGGCCAAGAGGCTCTTCCCCGTGCTGCTCGGTTTCAGCTTGGTCGGAGGGCTCGCCGCGTCGCTGAGCGCCTCTTTGCTTCCCAGATGGATCGCCACCGAAACGCTACTGTCACTCGCGGGCGTTCTCCTCGTAGCGAGTCTCGTCCCGGTCCAGATGGTCTCGCACAGCTTCGGGAACCGCCTTCGAATACGGCGGCAACCCGCACCGAAGCTCGCGGAAGTTTGGAAAGGCCTCTCGGGAGACATCGATATCTCCTTTCGCTCGCGCCTGCTTCGCACCTTGTCTTTGTGCCTGTTGATCCTGGCGCTCCTGGCGCAGGTGCTGGACTTCATGATGGGCAAGGCGGCCCACATTCAATTCACGACTGCGACCGGCGACGTGCAATTGGAGTCGCTGACGACGTTCTACGCAGTGCTCAATGGTGCCGTGATCGGCATCGGAACGCTCGTGCAGTTTGTCGCGACCCATCGGGTCATTGCAGCGCTCGGGGTCACACGAGGTCAATGGATGATGCCGGTTACTTTCGTTCTGGGCTTCCTTGCCACCGGCATCGCATGGTTTGCGGGCGGCGGCATGGCGTCTTCGGCGTTTTTCTTCGCGGTGCTCGGCGCTCGCGCCGTTCAAAAAGTGTTGAGGATCTCGCTCGTGCGCACCTCCACTGATCTTATTTTCAACGCGATCCCCGGCGAGCGACGTGGCCGCGCGAAGGCCTTCAAGGAAACGGTCATCGAGCCCTTTGGGGTTCTCCTCGGGGGCGCGTTCTTGATGGCCGGAACGAAAGTACCGATTCACTACGTCATTGCCGGCGCCCTGGTCCTTTCGTTCTTTTTCCTGATGATGACCGTGCGGCTCAAGGACGATTATCTGGATAGTCTCGTTCTCGTCCTGAAGGAGAAGAGCCGGTTCCGCTTCGCTTTCCCCTCCATAGCCATGCACGTGTTGGCGCCCCATGAGCAAGTGCCGGCAAGCGTCTCGACCTTGCGGCGCGCTCTCGACAACGACGAAGCTTCGGTGCGACTGCTCGCCGTCGAAGTCGCTTCCGAGCTCAAGGCACCCGAGGCGGCCTCGCTACTCGTCGAGCGACACAAGCAGGAGACCGACCCGGAGGTCCGCGCGGGCATGATGGCGGCGCTCGGCAAAATGGTCCACGGGCAGCACGACATGAACGAGGTCGAGTCACTCGTCGATCTCGACCCGCGCGTGCGCGCGAGCGGCATGGCGTCTCTCGCCCAGAGCGGCATTTTCAACCCCGAAGAGATCGCAGAGCCCCGAACGGCGAACGAGGTCACGGGGCTGGATGTTCGTGCTCGCGCGCAGCCTCTCGCCACGAATGGTGAGAGCGAAGAGGATCGTTTCGAACAACGCCACGTCTTCCTCGCGCTCGCCAAGTCGGGCGAGCGCTCGGCCCAGGAAAAGCTCGTTCACTATCTGGAGGACGGCGACGGAGCGACGCGCCATCTGGCCGCGCGAGCGCTGGAGAGCCGCGGCGAAGCGGCGATCGACGTTCTCACTCTGGCCCTTTGGAGCTGCGATCTCGAGGGGCGGCGTTACGTTATTCGAGCGCTCAGTCGCATTGGTACGGTGAGAGCGCGGCAAGCGCTGCTTCCGGTGCTATCTCTGGAAGCGGAGGAGGCCTATTACGACCTCGTGAGGTTTGATGCCTTGCGCCGGCTTCCCGAGGATCGCTCGATCCTCCTACTCAAGGACTCGATTTATCAGAGGGTTCTACGGGCCAAGCGCAATGCGCATCAGGTGCTTCGTTCCGCTTTCATGGGTGAGCCGGGAATGCGGCTGATCCTCAGCAACCTCAACCATCCGGACCCCTACGTTCGATCGAGTGCCATCGAGGCCCTCGAGGTCCGAGTCGACCCGACGATGCTCGGCGGCGTTCTACCGCTCTTCGAGCACGAGAATCCTCGCGTCATCGCAGAGCACGGTAGCACCGTCTACGAGCTGCCCTCGAGAAGTCCCATAAAAGTCCTGAAAGAGCTGACACGGCATCGCTCGTCGTGGATACGCGCATGCGCACTCTTTGCCGTGGGCCAAGTCGGTCGGCACGAAGACCTGACTCCCGTCGTCGAACATGTCGAGGACGAGGACGCGCTCGCGAGGCTCAACGCGATCGAGGCTATCGGGAGCCTGGGGAAGGCCGACAATCTCCCGGTGCTCGAGCGGCTCCGAGGTGCCGGGGATCCCAAGACTAGGCTCTACGCTCAGGTCGCCTTCGACCGTATCCAAGAAAGGCTAGCGTCGGCGAAAGCCGCGCGCTGACCCTAGTGCACTAGGTAATCAAGGGTCGAGCTCGAACGAAAACCTCAGCCGTTCTTCAGGCGTGCCGTTCAGTCGAAAGACGATGCGATGGCTCGACAACAACAGAGTCTGACCGGCGGCGGAGCGCAAGCTGCCGGGAACGAAGTGCCGCGCGCTGGAAAAATCGAACTCCCATACCGCTCCGGCGGTCGGCGAGCTGAGAAAGGCTTCGATGTGATTCTCCCCGCGGCCTGCGAGGAAGTCGTGGCGGAACGGGACCATGCTCTGGGTAGCATCGAGCCTCGCATCGTTGAGAACGACCCTGCCGGCGATTCCGTCGCCTCTCAGGAGGCTGGTGGCGGACGTATGGACTGGTGCGGAGTCGGAGTCCGCTTTGTGGCTCACCGGCAGTTGGATCGAATCGGAGCGGCTATCGCTGCTACCGGATCCGTCGCCAACGGTCAGCGACACGGCGACCTCTTCCCCCGCACACCCTGGGAAATTCCGATTGACGCTGGCCTCGGTGCTCACCGACGAGCCACCGAGCGCAGGGCTCGCGTCGATGGCCCACCGATAGGACGTAATCGGCCCGGTCGAGCAGGACGACTCGAGCTTTAGATTGCAGGATCCACCCGGAAAAATCCCCGTGAAACACGCCCGGACGGGTGACGATGGAACTGGCTCCTCCGGCGGGTTCGGCTCGGAAGCTTCAGGTTCCGTCGGATTCGGCGGCGAAGGAGTGCCCGGCCCCTCTGGCGGCACCGGAGCCGAGGGCGGGGGGGGCGCCAATGGGGGTAAGGCGGAGACCGGAGCGGAAGGTTCGGGCTCCGACACGGCCAGCTCTTTCGTGTTAGCGGCCGCCACGACCACGCCGCCCGCGGCGGCCACTCCTCCGACTACGACCGCCGCACCGATTCCAGAACCGCCACTCAGAGCTGAAACGACCCCCGCAGAAGTGATGGACCCAACGATCCCCACCGTTTGGAACCCGGGCGGCGAGGCGGATACGCCTGACTCGGTCGCGCCGACGAGGAGCTCCGGTGCCTCGTCGAGCGATGGCCCCTCCGCCTGACAACTTTCTCGAATTTCGGCGACGTGCTCGTCTCCGATGCTGTTGTTGAAGGTAACATCGACGGCTTCGATGTAGTACACGAACTCTTCGGTCTCGAGGCTCGGTTTGGGCAAAGCGGTCGAGAAGGCGGTGCCGTCAAACGCCATTTCCAGGTAGTAGAATTTGGAGTACTTGTTCGAACGGAAGTAGACCTTGGCGGTTCTGATGTCGGCGCCCGGCAGGATGACTGCGTCGATGACAGGATAGGCGCCCGGAGCCACGCAGGGGATCGGAACGTGCTGAATCTCGGGAGCCTGTGCCCGAGCCAGCCCGACTCCCGATGTCAGGAAAAGCAAGGGCGCGACTCTCCATGTGTTCATGTTGGCACCTATCAAGGAGCAAGCGACATGCCAGGCGCGCGGTTTCGCTTCTAGCTCCGATCATACCTGGTTGCAATGACATGAACGCTCCGTGTGGTCGTTTCGATACGTTCGTCTTTCCTCACGGATTTCATTTCTTGATGCGCGTCTGTAGTGGTTTCGACCCACATCCGCACGGGTGCAACAGCACTTTGAGGGCCTTTTTCGCGGCACATTTCTTGCTTTTCCACCTCTCCGACAACGATGACGCAGGACAAGTCTGCTTCGATGCCCCCCCTGCCGCCAAAACTGGGGAAGTACGTCATCCGCGACTTGCTCGGAAGCGGCAGCGTGGGAATGGTGTTTCTCGCGCGCGATCCCTCGCTCGAGCGCGACGTGGCCATCAAGGTGATGGCGGGACCGTCACTGCACGACTCCTCGATGCAACTACGCTTCGAGAAAGAGGCCAAGGCCGTCGCCCAACTGCATCATCCGAACATCGTGACCGTGCACGATCTCGGGTACGACGACCGCGGCTCCCCCTTCATCGCGATGGAGCTTCTCGACGGCTGCGATCTCGACCAGCTCGTCGAAAAGGAGCAACCTACTCTCGCAAGAAAGCTCGGAATCGTCGTTCAGGTCTGTCACGGACTCGCCCATGCAAACGCAAACGGCATCGTGCATCGCGACATCAAACCAGCGAACATCTTCGTCGCCCGTGACGGGACGGCGAAGATTATGGATTTCGGTGTCGCACGCTGGACCCAATCGAGCCAGACCCAGGCCGGGATCGTCGTCGGGACAGCCGGTTACATCGCACCCGAGCAACTCCGTGGACACGCGGTCGACGGTAGAGCGGATGTCTTCAGCATCGGTGTCGTCCTGTTCGAGTTAGTGACCAACCAGCTCCTCTTCTCGGGTGACAACATCGAGACCATTTTCTTCAAGACCCTCACGAAGTCGACTCCCAGGCTCAGATTCCCGGACAATAGGAGCTTGCCCTGGCTCCAGCAGATCGTGGAAGGAGCGCTGGCGAAGGATCCCAGTGAACGCTACGCGACCGCCGGGGACATGGCGAGAGCGATCGAAGCGTTCCTGCATGCCTACGAATCGGAGCTGGAAAAACAGCGCATCTGTCTAGTCTTGGAGCACGATTCGGGCGTCCCCGAGCCCGAGGACGAAACGATGCGATCGAAGTCGGTCGAGCCGGCGCCGAGGAAGCGGCCTTCATCCCAGCGGCCGACGAGGCGAATCGCCGTTCCGACCCACATTGCCAAGCGGCCGACGACGGCATCCAGAAAACGCGCCTCGAACGGCCGTCGAAGGAGCCGCTCTCGATCCGCACTCGAGTACTGGCCGGCCTTCGCCGCGGTTCTCACGTGCATCGTCGCGGCCGGCCTCGGGTCCTATCTCTCGCTCTTCAAGGAGCCATCGAGCTCGGCCTCCGAGACGACGACCACCACCAGCGTTCCGATAGCACCCCAGCCGACCGAGGCGCGGCCCGAGCCTCGCTCCGCTCCCCCGCCTTCCCAAAACGAGGAGCTTTCAGCGCTCATCGCGGATGGAGCTCTCGCCATTGGCGCAGGCGACCTGAGGAGGGCTCGCGTCCTCATCCAGCGAGCGGAGCTGCTCGAGCCCAAAAACGATCGCCTGCGTGCGCTCGGCGAGCAGCTTCGAATCAAGGAAGTCGAACAGCGTCGCGCCGTGCTGTCTCGCGATCGCATCACCAAGGCCAAACGACTCGTCAGCCAAGGAGCCTACGAGGAGGCCATCACGCTCTTCGAGGGCGCCCTGGAACTCGATCCGGGAAACGCAGCGGCGCGCAGTGGACTCGATGGCGCAAGGGCCCGCGTCGAAAGGGCGCAGGCCGAAACGATGCGACCGACCGTTGAGCCATTTCGACGCTACGTCGAGAGCGAAACGGCGTTCACGAGCGAAGAGCCCGACTCCGAGCGACTCCTCGGCTTCGAGATGGAAGACCGTTTCGCCGTCAAGGAAACGGTGGACCCTTCGTACCATCATCGAGCTCGATCCCAAAGATGCGATGCCGGGCGAGCCCTATACGATTCGGGTCAGCGTCTTCAACGAGGGCTACCGTCCCATCGCGTTACGAGAGCTGGAGCTCGTCAACGTTGTTGGGGATAAAGCCACGGGAAAGGGTCAGCCCGTTCCAATTCAGTCGAGCGAGGTTGCGCCCCAATCGACGACCGTCCTCTACGAGATCTCCGGAACCTGGAAGGAGTCACAACTCCATGGCGCGATCGAAGTCACCGTGAGCCTCGTTGACGAGGGTAGGCTCACGAAGAGCCTGCGTTGGTAACTTTGGCGCCGAGACTCCGTTCTGGCGCCGCGCCTTTGGTCTCCGCTTTCAACACATTGTGTTTCAGTAGCACGTGGAGAATGCGGCCGATCTCGAAATCCGGAAGCTGACACTGCTCGAAGACCTGCTCCACCGTCTTGAATCGATCGACGGCCGCCAATACGTCGAAAACGGAAGGAGGGACTTTGGCCGGAACGATGTGCTTGTCGGGATTGAGGGCAAGCGAAGCGCTCGAAGACGGCAAGCTCTGCATGCAAAGGGAGAGCTCGTCTTTCTGTCGCATCGCCTCCAAGAGGTGTCTCTGAAAAGTACCATCGACCGTGTCGTACTCCGGGCTGCGTCCTGGAATGAAGAGCTCGAAGCGCCCGTCTTGTAGAACCATCAGTCGGTACAAGGCTTTCGCGCCTCGAGCACGCCCCAAAGTGGCGTGACGAACGGCACCCTGGTGGATATAGAGCTTGCCCTCCCGTCCTCCCGAGATCACCACCAGCGTCCCCGTGCTCTTGTCCGACTCGATAATCTGAAGGAGTGAGGTCAGTCGGATTTCCGATAGCTGTCCCGAGATCGCGCTCGATTGCTGTGGAGATGGAGCTCCATCTCTGGACTTCCGGACCAGGGATTCGAAGCGCTCGAGAGAACCACGGGCTTCTTTGGATCCATGAGGCCCTAGCTCCTCGCTTCCAACCGACACCTCGAACACGCTCGATCCCACCTGTATCCGTCACCGTGCCTCAGGAAGGCGCGGTGGATTGGCTTGCCGTTGAGAAACGTGCCGTTGGTACTACCGAGATCCAGAAGCTCGGGCTGGTAATCCGTATAGAGAATCTTCGCGTGGACACGCGACGCAGCATCCTCGTCCAGGACGACGTTGCCTTGGTGCACAACTCGCGATCTCGGTCCACAATTGTCCTGTACTCACGGATTCGAGGTTCCCCATGAGCATTTTCAAACGCACTCAGCGGAAGTATGTGAAGAAGGCCTATCGCGTGAGGAATTGGCGTGAATATGAGGCGGGTCTACGCAACCGTGGGAGCCTGACCGTCTGGATCTCGCTCACCGCCGGCAAGCTTGTGAACTGGGACGCGCCCCGGCCGAGGAGGAGGAAACCGGGCCGTCAACGCAAGTACTCGAACCACGCCATCGAGACGGCTGTCACCCTGGGCATGGTGTTTCATCTGTCATCTAGGCAGAGCGAGGGATTGCTGCGGTCGTTGTTCGCTCTGATGAAGCTAGACAATGATGTGCCCGATCACACTACGATTTCGAGGCGCAAGGCGAAGCTGGGTAAGGTCCCCTTCTACCAAGACAAGCAGAAGACGCCGTTGCACATCTTGATCGACAGCAGCGGTCTCGCTGTCCACGCCGGCCAGCTGCGCAGAGCACCAAAGAGCAGGGACTATCGCAAGCTCCATCTGTGTGTCGACGAGCAGACTGGCGAAGTCGTCGCCGGCGAGCTGACGAGCAAAAGAGCCCGCGATTCATCGCGGGTTGCATCGCTTGTCGGACAGATCGACAGTCCCATCTCATCGGCCAGAGCCGACACCGCATACGACGCCAGCGGCGTCTATGAGGCGATCGCGAATCACAGCGCTCATCGCTCGCCGAGGGTGCTGATACCGCCGCGCAAGGGCGCCCAGCTCGCATCGGGGCCGGCGAGCAGCCGACAGCGCAATCGCAACATTGCAGCACAAGCTCGGCTCGGCAAACGAAAGTGGCACACAGAATCGGGCTACAGCAAACGGAGCAAAGTCGAGACAACGTTCCATCGCTACAAGGCTATCGTGGGCTCAGCGATGCGAGCGAGAGGGTTGGCGGCACAGAGAGTCGAGGCAAGGATCGGGTGCAAGATTCTGAACACCATGACGGCCCTCGGGATGCCTGATAGCGAGATGATCGGATGATGGGAGTCGGGGCCAAGCGAGCTATCGGCCTCTATCGGAGTTGTGCACCAAGGCAGCGCCGAGCCGATCTCGTGATGGAGAACCTGGCCCTGCGACAGCAGGTGACTCTAATAATGTTGAACGACAACCTGCTACGGTTCGGTGGGGCAGGCTGACGTGAGCGCGGCGCGCACCGCCGCACCGGATGTGGCGTCCAGCGCCAACCTCGCTCCCGTCAAAGCGCGCCGGTCCAAACGATGCTGCATCACGCCCTCGTCGGAATGGGGGACGATGAGAGGAGTTCCCAGACTCACCGCGAATCGTCCGGGCGACTCACGATCACACTCACGGCATTGCCGCCGAAACCGGAAGCGTTGACCATGATCGTGTCGAGCTCTCCCGGATTCCTGTTGAGAAAAACCGGATAGGGAAAGGGTAAGCACCTCTGGTGCTGTAGCATCAGGATCGCGAGCTCCATGCTCAGGGCGCCGGAAGCGCCGAGGGTATGACCAATCTTCCACTTGTTGGAGAAGAGATAGGGCATGCTTTCACCGAAGAGCTTGTGCACCGCGTTCAGCTCCGAGCGATCGCCCTTCAACGTAGCGGGGGCGTGCAAGACGATCGCGTCGACCCTTTTCTTTCTGTCCAAAGCGTCGAGCGCCATTTTCATCGAGTGGTAGAGGCACTCCCCCCCTTCCGATAGAGATGCGTTGTGGGAAAGCTTTTCGTTTGCATAGCCGACACTATCGACGACCGCCAGAGGTTTCGATTCGTCCTCTCCTCGATCGACGCAAAAGGCTGCCGCACCTTCGCCGAGAACCATAGAGTTTCGGGAGGCGCCGTTCTCGAGCGGGCGGCTGGGATATTTTTCATCAACGTGGTTGGAGTAGATACGCAAGGCTTTCATCTGCGCCACGGTGAAAGCAGTAAGCGGCGCCTCGGTCCCGCCGACGATGAAGCGGTTCGCCATGCGCGACTGCAGCCAAGCGATGGCGTTGACTAGACTCTGGAGTGCCGTACTGCAGGTCACGGAATGACTGATGACGACACCGTCACTGTGCAAGTCTTGGGCGACCCAAGAAGAAAGATTGCCAAGGGTGGTCAAGGGTGAGGTGAGGGTGGGGACGCGGCTGTGAGGATGGGTCAAGAAAAAGCCATGAGAGCTCTCGAGAAGCGACGTGGCTCCCCGAGAGGAGCCGATGTTGATGCCGACGTCGAGCCGCGTGTTCCAGCCGGATTGAGCAACGGCCTGGCGGCTGGCGAAGATCGCCATGGCGACAGTTCTGTCGAGCCCCTGGTAGGGCTCCCTTTCTTGCCGAAGCTCCTCGAGGCAGGACTCGGCTCGCTCGTCGAGGGCGGCGACCGGAGTGGGGTTGCCGTTGAATTCTCGAGAAGCGATGCAGCTCGAGGGAGACTGGTAGCTCTGCCAAACCTCCTCACTTGAGCAACCAAGAGGAGAAATCGAGCCCATCCCCCTGATGACGATCTGACTCACTGCAGCCTCCGGTGGAGAGTGTAGCTAGGGCTTGGTGGCGCGCACAAGGCCCGACTGCAAGAGGCGTCCAGACCTAGTGGACTAGATGCCCCGCTGGGCCAGCGCATCGAGCGCACCGTGCATACTCTGGTAGACCGTGTCGAGTTGATCGTTGGAAATGCAGTACGGGGGCATAACGTAGACCACGTTGCCGAGCGGGCGGAGTAGAACGCCCTTTTCGAGAAAGAAACGATAGAGCTGGTCGCGGGTCTCGTTGAAATAGGAGGTCTCGCTTCCAGTGTCGATCTCCACGGCCAGAATGGTGCCGGTCTGACGCGCGTCTCGCACCAAGCGATGATTCCGGAAAGAGTCGATCTGCTCCTGGTGACGCGCCTCGATGCGTCGAATGTTGTCCCAACAGTCGTCGCGCTCCAGAAGGTCGAGACTTGCGAGAGCGGTCGCACAGCCGACGGGATTGGCCGTAAAGGAGTGCCCGTGGAAAAACGTGTGCATCCTGTCGTCCGAGTGGAACGCCTCGTAGACGTCACCCGAGCAGCTCGTAGCTCCCATCGGGAGCGTACCGCCTGTGAGCCCTTTGGACAGGCAGACAATATCTGCGGGCACATCTTGGTGGTCGACCGCCAGGAAGCGTCCGCACCGTCCGAAGCCGGTCATTACTTCGTCTGCAATCGTAACGACGCCTTGTTGTCTGCATAGAGTGAGCAGATCCTTCAGGACATCCGGGGCATACATGACCATGCCTCCGGCGCCTTGCACCAAGGGCTCGAAGATGAAGGCAGCGACGTCTCCCGTGCTCAGTGCCTCCTTCAACGCGTCCCGCGTTTCTTCTTCACGGCCAGCGGTGGGTGTCGGAAGGTGGCTCACATCGAACAGAAAGGGTACGAAGGGTTGGACAAAGGCACCTCTGCCGCTCGCTGACATAGCTCCGAAGGTATCCCCGTGATAGCCGTTCTCCAGAGCAATGATGCGCCGTTTCTCCGTACCGCGATTCACCCAGTACTGAATCGCCATCTTGATGCCCACCTCGACCGCTGTGGATCCGTTGTCCGAGAAGAACACCTTGGCATGGTTCTCGGGCATTCTCTGGAGCAGGCGTTCCGCCAGCTCCACCGCAGGGGCGTGAGTGAACCCGGCGAAGATGACGTGGTCCAACCGCGCCAGCTGTTCTTGAATCTTCTTGGCGATGTGGGGATGGGAATGCCCGTGTAGGCAGACCCACCATGACGAGATGGCATCGATATAGGCGCGGCCGTGCTCGTCGAAGAGCAAGGCGCCTTCGGCGCGTGCGATGGCAATCGGGGGATCTGCCGTTTTCATCTGGGTGTAAGGGTGCCAGATCGTCCGGCGATCGCGCTCGACCAGATTCATTTTGTCCAGAAGTGATGAAAGCCTAGTGCGCCTGATGCGCCCGATACCCTATGTCCCGACCGCCGGCCGCCGACCGTGGCGGGCCAATGCGGGCGCGAATTCATCTGCGTAACGTCGAATGAGCTCCGGGGTGAGCGTCGTCTCCCATTGAACGTGTCCCACGGGTGCGACGCCGGTCTTGCTGAGGATCAACGACTCGGTATCGGAGTTGCCCTCGCCATTGAAAACGAGTCCGAGTATGTCGATTCCGCGCCGTTGCAGAGCTTCGATGGTCAAGAGTGTGTGGTTGATGCTTCCCAGGTAGTTTCTCGAGACAACGACGGTCTCGCAGTGAAGCTTCTCGATGAGATCCACCATCGAGTGGCCTTCGTCGAGCGGCACGAGCACCCCACCGGCGCCTTCGATGACCAGAGGCCTTCCATGAATGGCGGGGGGAAGCTCGAACATATCGAGATCGATCTTCCGTCCTTCCAATCTGGCAGCGGCGTGCGGGGATGCGGGTGTCCGCAAGCGGATGGTCTCGGGATGAAGATACGAGAGCTTGTTGGTGACGAGCTTCCTCACCCGATCGGTGTCCGTCTCATCCAGATCGCCGGCCTGAATGGGTTTCCAGTAGTCCGCACACAACGCTTCGACGAGAATGGCGGAGACGACCGTCTTGCCCACCTCCGTCCCGATTCCGGTAACGAAGATCGGTCTCATGACTCGGCCACCGCCGCCCGCTCGGAGTCCTGGAGGCAGGTTCCCAGGAGCTCGGTCAGGCGTTGAATGTCGTTCGCTGTGTTGAAGGCATGAAGGCAAACTCTCAAACGCTCTTTGCCCCGCGGCACCGTCGGGGACAGGATGGGCCGCACGTCGAAGCCTTCGCCGCTCAAGTAGCCGGCCGCCTGTTTGACGCAGTCGTTCCCCGAAATCAGGATGCACTGGATGGGGCTATCGCTCTCGATGAAGGACCTGCCGAGCTCCGCCGGCATCCCCGAACGAAACAGCCGGATGTTGCGGTGCAGTTTCTCGATGAGCTCTTGGGATTCGCCGAGCATTTCGTAAGCGGACTCCACGGCTAGAAGACTGTGGGGGGGCAAGAAAGTAGTGTAGATGAACGAGCGCGCAAAGTTGATGAGGAACGTCCGAAGGGTGTCGGAACCGAGGACGATGGCGCCATGGCTTCCCAATGCTTTCCCGAAGGTGTGCACGCGGGCGAAGACCTGGTCCGTGAGGTCGAGCTCGGCGGTCCTGCCGCGCCCAGCGGGGCCGAAGATTCCCGTCGCGTGCGCCTCGTCCACGATCAAGTGACAACCGTACTCCCGGCAGAGCCTTGCCATCTCCGATAAGGGCGCGGCGTCGCCATCCATCGAGTAGATCGACTCGACGGCGACGAAGACTTGCCCTCGACCCAGACCCATCTTTTGCTTCAAGTCATCGATATCGTTGTGGCGAAACGAGTAGGACCTGGCGAATGTCAAGCGGAGGCCGTCGCGGATCGAGGCGTGCACGAGCTCGTCGTAGAGGACCGTATCCGAGCGTTGCGGAACGGAGGAGATCAAGCCGAGGTTAGCATCGTAGCCGGAGTTGAAGATCAGGCCGGCTTCGGCCCCGTGAAAATCAGCAATCCGTTCTTCCACCGATTCGCAGAGCTCGGAATTCCCGCTGATCAGACGCGATCCGGTAGAACCCAGGAAGTCGTTTCCGCGACGGGCATGGCGTTGCTGCACCATGCTGCGAAGGCGAGGGGAACGTGCGAAGCCGAGGTAGTCGTTGGAGCAGAAATCGATGCGGTCGCCGGGCAGGGTCAGGGCCCGCAGAGCGTTTTTGGCCTTCCTCTCCTCGATCGCTCTCCTCAGGTGGATGTCTAAATCAGCGTCCGGCATCTCTTACACCAGGCCGAGAAGCTTCCACGAGGTGATCGAAAGCTGGCTTGGCCTTCAGGCCAAGCAGATCGAACAGGGAATCATCATCACTTCGTGACGGATTGGGCGTCGTCAGCAGTTTCTCACCGGCGAAGATGGAGTTTGCGCCGGCGAGAAAGCACAGGGCCTGGGCTTCGCGGGACATATGTAAGCGCCCCGCGGAAAGCCTCACCATGGACGACGGCATAAGGATCCTTGCCGTTGCGATCATCCTGATCATGTCCCAGGTCGGTACCGGCCTGGAGTGCGCAAGCGGCGTCCCTTCTACCGCGACCAGCAGGTTGATGGGCACGGACTCGGGGTGCGGCTCGAGGGTCGCCAGGGTCTGTAGCATCTCGATGCGATCGGGCTCGCTTTCTCCCATGCCGACGATGCCGCCACAGCAAACCGTCAAGCCCGCGTCGCGAACTGCCTTTAGTGTATCGAGTCTTTCCTGATAGCTGCGGGTGCTGATGATCTCGGGATAGAAGGATTCACTGGTGTCCAAGTTGTGGTTGTAGGCGGTCAGCCCGGCATCCTTGAGGCGGCGGGCTTGCTCGGGTTGCAGCATCCCGAGCGTGCAGCAGACCTCCAGCTCGAGCTCCCGAACCGCGTGGACCATCCCCAGAATGGCTTCGAAGTCCTCGTTATCGCGCACTTCGCGCCAAGCGGCGCCCATGCAAAAGCGCGTCGAGCCGGACGCCTTCGCTCTTTGGGCGGCGTCGAGGACTTCATCCAGAGAAAGAAGAGGATGGGATTTCACATCGGTCTCGTACCGGCTCGACTGGGGGCAATAGGCGCAGTCCTCTGGACAACCCCCCGTCTTGACCGAGAGAAGGGAGCAGACCTGGACCTCCGAAGGGTCGTGAAACCGTCGGTGGAGCGAGGCGGCCTGATAGAGCAGCTCCATGACGGGCTGACCGTAGATCGTCCGTACTTCGTCTACCGACCAATCGTGGCGGATGTCGTTGTCAATAGGCATCTTGTCTCTTCTTGTCTCATCTTATCTTTTGGGTAGGGAGACAGCCTGGCGATCCTAGCACAGCGTCGGGCCTCACCTGCTGGCCGGGGTCGGCGACGGCGGTGTTTTGAGGGCCGGCGGGTACTTTACGAGTTGCCGCTCCAACGTTCCTGCGATAGTCTCGCGGATGTGAGCTGCCGAAGGGGCTGGCCAGCTTCGTGGTCGGCAGGTCACTGGGTCCTCAGCGCGTCAAGAAAGGGGCGGGAAGGATGAGATGTTTCAAAACATGGGGTGCCGGCTCATTCGGGCTGGCGCTTTTGGTCGCGACGGCTCTGTCGCCGCGAAGTGCGGGAGCGCAGATCTTCGGCTCGGATCCCGAAGGGCTGAAGCAGACGGATAACCTTATTAAAAAGGCCGAGGAGGTGGTCAAAGAGGCGGTTGCGGCTCGGGGGCAGATCGGCAAGACGCTCGACACCTATAACGCCATCTTCGCTGACGATGTCAAGGACGTCCGCAAGGCCTACAAAGGCGTGGAAGGCGAAATGGAGAAGACCGAGAAGCGTCGGAAGGAGGTACGGAAGAAGCTGGAGGAGATGAAGGTTCAGGCCGACGCTTATTTCGCCGGCTGGAGCGCGAGCCTCGAGCAGATCGAAAGCCCGGATCTACGGAAGCGCGCGGCGATTTCGACGGCGTCCTCGACTCGGTCGACGAGGCCGGAGATGTCTACGAGCCCTTCGTGGCGAGCATGAAAGATCAGTGGACGTATCTCGGGCACGACCTGAATGCGACCGGCATCTCGAGCCTGAAACCCGACGCCGAGAAGCTCAACGCTCAGGGAAAGGAGTTGTTCGAGAAGATCGACGCGGCGATGAAGAAGGCCAACGGATATATCGAGTCGCTGCGCTCGTCCCGGCCGGCTTCCTCCTGACGCGCCCTAAATCCGAGGCTCCGGTCGCATCGGCGTGGGCCGGAGCCTCTGTTGGGCCGGTGGTTTTCATATCCGGTCCGCCGGTTACTATCGAATTGGTCATGGAGCACATCCGTCACATGATATTTCTGCTTATCCGCAAGCCCACCACCCGTGCGGTCGCAGTCACCTTGCTCGTTGCTTCAACGGCGGCGTCCTCCGAGACGGCCCAGCAACCGCCGGATATCGAGCTCTTCATGCAGGCCGCGAGCCAGAAGAGCGAGGAAGGGGAGGCGGCGCTCGCGAAGATCGCAGAAGCGTGGAAGGATGGATACACTGGCCTTTTCATCGACATCGCGCGTTTTCTGCCGAGTTCGCGACGACGGCGGAGCGGCGGTTTTCCAACGGAATCGGGGCCGGACCCGAGCGGTTCGGACCAGCGCTTCGGCACTACCCAGGCGCCCGACCTGCCTTCAGCACCCGCGGCTCGCTCCCCGGCGGCCCAGGCGAGAGCGAGATTGATCCGCTTCCTCGAGAAGCAAACCGGCCAGGGTTTCGGTGACAATCTCAACCGTTGGCGAAAATGGATGTGGAATCGTCCCTACGAGCCCCATCCGGATTACGTACTCTTCAAGTCGTGGCTCTACCGCCAGCTCGACCCGCGGATGGCGGAGTTTTTTCCGCCCGGAGCCCAGAGCCTGATCCGTCTCGACGAAGTGGACTGGGGCGGTGTCAAGGTGAACGCCATTCCTCCTCTCGATCACCCCGAGCACGTTCCCGCTTCCGAAGCGAGCTACCTCGACGACGACGATGTCATTTTCGGAATGACTCTAAACGGCGAAGCGCGAGCCTACCCCAAGCGAATCCTGGCCTGGCACGAGATGGCCCGCGACCGAATCGGCGGGATTGAGCTGGCAATCGTCTACTGCACGCTCTGCGGAACCGTTATCCCTTATGGCGCCGAGGTCGGGGGACAGCACCGTACTTTGGGAACCAGCGGGCTCCTCTATCGCTCGAACAAGCTCATGTTCGACAAGGAGTCGAAGAGTCTCTGGTCGACGGTGGAGGGCAAGCCAGTGATAGGCGAGCTGGTGGGTCAGGACCTGGAGCTCGAGTTCTACCCGGTCGTGACGACGATCTGGAAGGAGTGGCGCACCCTCCACCCCGACACCGTGGTGCTATCCATCGAGACCGGCTTCGAGCGCGACTACTCCGAAGGTGCCGCCTACCGGGGCTACTTCCGGACCGACCGCCTGATGTTCGAAGTTCCGAAGACGGACAAGCGTCTCAAGAACAAGGACGAGGTGCTGACCCTGCTGCTCCGCGCGAAAGGAGCGTCCTCGGACGCTGAGCGGAAGCCCCTCGCCCTTTCGGCGAAGTTCCTGAAGAAAAAGAAAAACCGCATCCATCACATTTCCTTTGCCGGCCACGACCTCGTCGTGGTCACGAGCAAGAAAGGCGCCAACCGGGTCTACGATGCCTCAAAGCGACGCTTCGTCCAGCAGATGAAAGATGGCGCGCTCCGGGATGCCGAAGGCAAGCGCTGGAGCGTCACCGAGGACGCTTTGGTGAGTGATGACCCCTCGCTTGCTCGCTTGCCGCGGGTGCCGGCGCGCCGGGCCTTCTGGTTCGGATGGTACGCGCAGTTTCAGGAGACGGAGCTCGTTCGCTAGCCGCCATCCTGAACTGCGTCCGGACGGAAGTCGCGCCGTTGGACTGGGGGTAAGTTCCCTGGCCTCTGAGTGCGGCGTTCCGGTCAATACCCCAGCGCATACATCTCGCGGCGGGGATCGGCGGCTGCCATGATGAAACCGGTCAGCGGGTCCCGATAGGTGATGGTCCCATCCCCTGAGGCGTAGCTCCAGAGTCCCCAGCTCTCCACTTTGTGACCCAGCTTGCCCAGCGCCTCGAAGGTCTCGGCCGGAATCCGTCCCTCCAGGTTCAAGCGACCGGGACCGCTGTTCACTTCGCGGCCGGTTCCCGGGAAGTTGTAGCTCCCGAACCGGGGATGATCCATGGCTTGCTGTGGGGTCATTCCCCATTCCGCGACGTTGAGGAAGATCTGCATCAGAGCCTGCGCTTGCATGTCTCCACCGGCCAGCGACAGTCCGAGCAACGGCTTGCCGTCCTTCATGATGATGAACGGAGTATTGGTGTTTCGCGGCCGCTTGCCGGGCGCCACGACGTTCGCGAGCTCGGGGTCGAGGTTGAACTGCCTGCCGCGGCTGCCGACACCAAACCCCCAGCCGGGGATGAGAGGTGTCGTGAGGTGACCGTCACTTTCGGTCATCGAAAAGACGTTCCCCTCGCCGTCCATCACGTTCAGGCAGGTCGTATCCTGACTGTTCGCAAGAAACATCGGATCGTTCCCTGCGAGCGCGTTCGCAGTCTCGGCAGCGAAGCGCGTCGGAGACTCCGGGTGCACCTTCTTCATGTTCGTCGGATCGCCCCACGGAGGCATGTCCTGAAACGCCTTCTCCCCGTCGATGAGTTTGATTCTCTCGCGAGCGTACTCCTTGGAGTAGAGTTTCTCCGGAATGTCGATGCCTTGGTGCACAACTCCGATAGAGGCCGATAGCTCGCTTGGCCCCGACTCCCATCATCCGATCATCTCGCTATCAGGCATCCCGAGCGCCGTCATGGTGTTCAGAATCTTGCACCCGATCCTTGCCTCGACTCTATGTGCCGCCAACCCTCTCACTCGCATCGCTGAGCCCACGATAGCCTTGTAGCGATGGAACGTTGTCTCGACTTTGCTCCGTTTGCTGTAGCCCGATTCTGGGATCCGTCCCGCTTCCCGTGGAAATAAGAATGGCGTAACCTCCGGTTAAACAAAACGAAACCGCGCCTGTAAAGGCGAGGAGGAGGATTACGCCATGAAGAAGCCTACCACCATATCGAAGGAGTCTGTAAGCGAGTATCGGGAGTTCGTCCAACTTCGGCCGCGTAAGCGGGTACTGGAGGCAATCGAGGTCGTGCTCGAGGAAGAAGTCGACCAAGCGCTGGGGTGTGGTAGCTACGAGCGTGCGGAAGACCGCCGTGGATATCGCAACGGAGCCGAAACCCGTCGCGTGACGACGTCGGTGGGAACTCGCGAGCTCCGGGTGCCACGAGCCCGCGTGCGAGACGAGGAAACGGGAGAAACGACAGAGTTCAGGAGCGAGCTGTTGCCCCGGTACGCGCGCCGGACTCGTGAGGTCGACGAGGCGATCTTGGGGACCTACTTGTCGGGCGCGAATAGCCGCCGGATCCGCAAAGCGCTGAAACCACTGCTCGGTGAGGAGCACCTATCGAAGAGCGCGGTGTCTCGCGTGGTTAGCCGGCTGAAGGAGCGCTTCGAGGAATGGCAGAACCGTGCTCTCAGCGAGGAGGTCTACGCGATCGTTTACCTGGACGGCTTCCACCTGAAAGTGCGGATGGCGAAACGTGTGATCAGCGTACCCGTACTGGTCGCGCTCGGGGTCGCGCCAGACGGGCAGAAACGTCTGTTGTCATTGCGTCTGGCGGTGAGCGAAGCCTCGACGCATTGGGGCTCCGTGCTGGAGGGACTCCAGGCTCGAGGACTCCGGGCTCCCAAGCTAGTGATCAGCGACGGCCACAAGGGGCTGACGAAAGCGCTGGAGAAGTGGCCGGGGTGCCGGTTGCAGCGATGTACCGAGCACAAGCGCGCCAACTTGCTCGAACATTGTCCCGGCGCACGCACGCCGTGAGCTTCCGGCGTGACTACAACCGGATCGTCTACGCCAAGAACGGGATCGATGCTCGCAAAGCCTATGACGAGCTCGTCGCCAAGTGGACGCCTCTCGCGCCGGCCGTCGTCCGAAGCCTAGAGGAGGCCGGTAGTCAGCTGCTGACCTTCTATGAATTCCCTCGTGCCATGTGGAAATCGATTCGAACGACCAATGCTCTGGAGAATCTCAACCGCGAGTTTCGACGCCGGACGAAAACCCAAGCGTCGTTCTCCAGCGAGGAGTCCGCGGTCGCTTTGCTGTTTGGGCTTATCGCCTCTGGCCAGATTCAACTACGACGCATCGACGGTTACCAACGTCTGAGCGAGGTTCTCGAACACGCGGAGGTCGCCGCCTGATCTGATACTCTGATGACGGAGTGGAGGGCGCCGTTCTTTTTCCACGGACCTCGGGACACATCCCGATTCTGTGTGCCACTTTCGTTTGCCGAGCCGAGCTTGTGCTGCAATGTTGCGATTGCGCTGTCGGCTGCTCGCCGGCCCCGATGCGAGCTGGGCGCCCTTGCGCGGCGGTATCAGCACCCTCGGCGAGCGATGAGCGCTGTGATTCTCGATCGCCTCATAGACGCCGCTGGCGTCGTATGCGGTGTCAGCTCTGGCCGATGAGATGGGACTGTCGATCTGTCCGACAAGCGATGCAACCCGCGATGAATCGCGGGCTCTTTTGCTCGTCAGCTCGCCGGCGACGACTTCGCCAGTCTGCTCGTCGACACACAGATGGAGCTTGCGATAGTCCCTGCTCTTTGGTGCTCTGCGCAGCTGGCCGGCGTGGACAGCGAGACCGCTGCTGTCGATCAAGATGTGCAACGGCGTCTTCTGCTTGTCTTGGTAGAAGGGGACCTTACCCAGCTTCGCCTTGCGCCTCGAAATCGTGGTGTGATCGGGCACATCATTGTCTAGCTTCATCAGAGCGAACAACGATCGCAGCAATCCCTCGCTCTGCCTAGATGACAGATGAAACACCCTGCCCAGGGTGACAGCCGTCTCGATGGCGTGGTTCGAGTACTTGCGTTGACGGCCCGGTTTCCTCCTCCTCGGCCGGGGCGCGTCCCAGTTCACAAGCTTGCCGGCGGTGAGCGAGATCCAGACGGTCAGGCTCCCACGGTTGCGTAGACCCGCCTCATATTCACGCCAATTCCTCACGCGATAGGCCTTCTTCACATACTTTCGCTGAGTGCGTTTGAAAATGCTCATGGGGAACCTCGAATCCGTGAGTACAGGACAATTGTGGACCGAGATCGCGAGTTGTGCACCAAGGCACCATGACGACGGGAAACAGTCGTCGCCCCTCGTTCGCATAGAAGACGTAGTTCGCCAGCAGCCAAAAAAGTGACGGCATGAGCGCCGTGAAAATGCTCACCCAGACGTAGAAGGCGAAGCCGACCCATCGCCACTCAAAGACGATCAGCACCCAGAAGACGACGAGATTCGACGCGAAGACATAGGCCGCGCCCTCGAAGAGGCGAGCCTGATTGACGAGGGGAGCTCATCTTGCGAACAGAGCGGCCACCACTCCCAGAACGACGGCGACGAGCATATACACGTAAGGCAGCCGCTCGGAGCCGAACTGACTCAGAAAGAGCGAGGACCGGACGGGCTTCAGGATGTAGCTCGTCGTGATGACGAGCCCCAGTAGAGCGAACATGCTACCCACGCGGCGGCGCTCGCCGGGGGCGACGTCGACGGCCTTGGCTAACAGCCTGTAGAGGATCTCCACGGGTTCAGTGTTCTTGTGGCCGCTCGAGGCCGTTGTGAGCGGAGGATGCTATCATGCCGCGCCGTGCCTCGCTGGTATCACGCGTTAGCGCTTGTCTCGGTCGTGGCCTGCTCCTCGGGTCCCGGTGATGAAACCGACGCTCGTCCGCCCCCGCCACACTACGTCGGCGTCGAAGCCTGTGCACGATGTCACGAGTCCCAGACGGATCTATGGCGGGGCTCACACCACGACCTCGCGATGCAGGAAGCGACGGCCGAGACAGTTCTCGGTGACTTCTCGGGCCGAGAGCTCGTCTACGCCGGCGTGACGAGCTCCTTCTTCGAGAATGATGGGAAGTTCGTTGTTCGAACCGACGGACCCGATGGAGAACTTCGAGACTACGAGATCGCTTACACCTTCGGTGTCTTTCCGCTCCAACAGTATCTCGTCGAGTTTCCCGGGGGGCGGTTTCAAGCGCTCGGCCAGGCTTGGGACTCGAGGCCGGTATCCGAAGGTGGTCAGCGCTGGTTTCACGTCTATCCCGACGAACAGATCGACTTTCGCGACCCACTGCACTGGACGAAGCGGTTCCAGAACTGGAACTTCATGTGTGCCGAGTGTCACTCGACGGCGCTCCAAAAGAACTATCGCCCCTCTGTCGGCGGCGAGGCCGATCGCTACGAGACGAGCTGGTTCGAGATCGACGTCTCCTGCGAAGCCTGTCACGGTCCCGGATCTAGCCACGTTGCATGGGGCGAGAAAGAAAAGGATGAGCGGGATTCGAATCTCGAAGGCTCGGGCCTCATCGTGAACCTCGGGGACGGCGATGGAGCGGTCTGGATCATCGATCCCGAGACCGGTCTCGCGTCGCGGACACCGCCTCGCTCGAACCGCCGAGAAGTCGAGGCCTGCGCGCGCTGCCACGCCCGGCGATCGTCACAGCAAGCGGACTACGTTCACGGCAAGTCGATTCTCGATACCCACCGCGTGGCGATGCTCGACGAGCATCTTTATTACCCCGACGGTCAGGTCCTGGAAGAGGTCTACGTCTATGGGTCGTTTCTGCAGAGCAAGATGTATGACCGGGGGGTGACCTGTCACGACTGTCACGATCCGCACGGATTGCGCGTCCGCGGCGAAGTCAATTCGCAGTGCGCGGGGTGTCATGCGCCCGACAAATTCGATACGGCAGCGCATCATTTTCATGAGGTCGGCACCGACGGAGCGCGCTGCGTGTCCTGCCACATGCCGGAACAAAGCTTTATGGTCGTGGACCTTCGGCGAGATCATAGCTTCCGCGTACCGCGGCCCGATCTGAGCGCCCGCTTGGGCACGCCGGACGCCTGCAGTCGCTGTCACCAGAACCAAACGACGGACTGGGCGGCGGACGCCATCGCTCGCTGGTACGGAGGCGAGCGAGCCCCACACTACGGCGAGGCGTTGCAGGCCGGTCGTCTCGCTGGGCCCGGGGCGGGAGAGGCCTTGTCGGGCCTCGCGCGTGACGTGGAAGCGCCGGGGATCGTTCGGGGCACGGCGCTGACGCTGCTCGCACGCCAACCTTCGTCCAGGACTACCGATACGCTCGCTGCCGCGTTTTCGAGCGAAGATCCCTTCGTGCGCCTAGGCGCCCTCGAGTCGGCCGAGATCCTGGCTCCGGAAGTGCGCCACCGCCTGGTGATGCCGCTGGTTTCGGATCCGATCCGGGGGGTGCGCATCGAAGCGGCGCGGGTTCTAGCCGGCGTGCCTCAGGTGACCTTCACCCCCGGACAATGGGAACGATTGATGGAGGTGCTCGACGAGTATCGCGAGGCGCAGCACAGAACCGCCGACTGGCCCGAGTCGCACATCAATCTCGGACTTCTCCACGCTCAACTGGGCGAGCTCGACGAAGCCGAGCAGGCCTACCGTCGAGCGCTCGCGCTCGATTCTGAGTTCGCTCGTGCCTACGTCAACCTCGCGGACCTTTACCGGCTTCGCGGCCGCGACGAAGAGGGCGAGCGCGTTCTGCGCGACGGGCTCGAAGCGGTCTCTTCGGACGGGGATCTGCGCCATGCACTCGGTCTCGTCCTCGTGCGATTGAAGCGCACGGAAGAAGCTCTCGAGGAGCTTCGGCGCGCGGCGGAACTCACGCCGGAACAACCGAGGTACAGTTACGTCTATGGAGTGGCCCTCCAGAATACTGGAGAGGTCGAGAGAGCGCTCGAGGTGCTCGAAGCCGCATACGAGCGGCATCCCTACGACCGGGAGCTGCTCTACGTGCTGGTGACCACGAACTATGAGCGCGGCGCGAAGCGTGAAGCGCTAGAATTCGCACGGAAGCTGGTCGAACTGGTGCCGGAGGATCCGACCGTCCGGCGCCTGGTGGGGGAGCTCGCGTCGGGCCAGTGAAGCGGGGGCGGAGTCGATGTCGAGCATAAACGAGAAACGACCTGTGACGAGATTCTCACTCGTGATGCTCTTGCTCATCACGAGCTCCTTCGGATCGGTGGTCGAAGGGCAAGAGGAAACGGCCTCGAGCCGCCGAGAGCTCCTGCTGAGCCGACGTCGAGAGAAAGCCGAAAGCCTCGCTCCGTACGAGGTTTCTTCCGCCGAGTCGCGTGCCCGGGGGTTGGAGAAGGCGAAGTTTCCCTCGAACATTCTCGTGAAGGGCTTCCACGGCATTCGTCCCGTGATCGGGGGCATGCCCTCGGGCTCTGGCTTCGTCCTCGGTGGCGGCTATATCCACGGGCTCGAGAATCAGTACTTTCAGTTTCAGGCCAACGGACGGTACTCGACGCGTGGATATACGACGGCCGATGCGGAGTTCGTCATCCCCCTCCCCCAGGTCGGCAGGAGAATCGAGTTCAAACTTCGAGGCGAGTATCGCGACTTGACCTCGCTCCGATTCTACGGATTGGGAAACGACTCGAGTCTCGACGGTCGTTCGACCTATTTGCTCAACGACCAGAGAGCGACGGCTTACTTCTGGCTCAATCCGCGGGGGCTCTTGTCTCTGGGGGCCGAAGCGGGATTCCTGCAGGCGCGCACCGACTCGGGGGACGACGATCGCTCGCTGGACGAAGTCTTCGACCCGGAGACGGTTCCCGGCTTCGGCGATCCCCAAACCCAGTTCTTGATGTCCGGCGGCTGGGTGGAGTTCGACATTCGCGACAAGTGGGAGGACCCTCCGGTTGGCATCGTCGCGCGCGTGACGGCCCAATACTACGAAGACACCGGGCTGAGCGTCTACGACTTCAGCCGCGTAATCGGAGACATCAAGGGATACGTCCCGCTCGGATCGCGGAATCGGATTCTGGCCCTTCGCCTCCGTACGTCTCACACGATTACGGACGACGATGATGAAATCCCTTTCTACCTCATGGAGACGCTGGGAGGGGCCAAGGACGTACGGGGATTCCGCGAGTTCCGCTTTCGGGATACGCGGAATCTTCTCGTCAGCGCCGAGTACCGCTGGGAGGTATGGGAGTACCTCGATTTCACGCTCTTCTTCGATGCCGGGAAGGTCTTCCACGACGTCGACGATTTCAATTTCGACAAGATGCACACGGGCTATGGCTTCGGCCTCCGGGCGCACGCCCAGGAGAATTTCGTTCTTCGCTTCGATCTGGCCAAGAGCACCGAGGGATTCAAGTTCCACATCAGTGGCGGGCCGTCCTTCTGAGGAGTGACGATGATGAAACGACATCTTCTCGCTCCCTTCGTCGTCACGTTGCTTTTGCCCGTCGCACTCGAGGCGCAGAAGTTCTATCCCGACGATCCCCTAGCTCGAGACGACGAGTTCGTCGACACGCCGGAAAAACCCGCCGAGATCGAGCTCTCCGATCTCTACGATCGTCTGGGTCACGTCTTCAAAGATTGGGGAGCTTCGCCGATCGGCAGCGAGGCGTCGAACGTCAATACGCGCGACGAGGTGCCCGACAGCAGCTGGTTCACGAATCGACACGGGCGCGAGCCCATGAGCATCGACGAGCTCGTGCGCGGTCCCAATCGGGGCCAGGGCCCGGATCCCAGCGAGACCTGGACCGTGTTTCGGGGCAAGAGCCAGGGCCTCACGCCCGGTTTTCAGATCTACGACGAGAAGGGTGACCGCTATGTAATCAAGCTCGACCCGATCGAGGTTCCCGAGCTCGCCTCGGCCGCCGAAGTTATCGCGACGAAGGTCTACTACGCGCTCGGCTACAACGTGCCCGAAAACTACATCGTACGCGTGCATCCCGACCGCTTCGCCATCGAGCCCGGCACGGAGGTCGAGGATAGTTTCGGCGACAAGATGGCTCTGACGAGATTTCGCTTCAATCGAATGATCCGGCGCGTGCCTCGTCTCGCCGACGGCACGATGCGGGTTACGGCGAGCAAGTACATCCCAGGCGTTCCCATCGGGCCGTTTCGCTATTTCGAGACACGCAGCGACGATCCCAACGACATCATCCCCCACGAAGATCGTCGCGAGCTTCGCGGGCTCCGCTTAATCGCGGCATGGACGAATCACGATGACACCCGGGCGCAGAACACTCAGGATACCTGGGTCGTGGAGAACGGCCGGCACATCGTGAAACACTTCCTCATGGACTTCGGCTCCACTTTCGGGAGCGGCTCGGTGGACATGCAGCGCGCGGCATTGAGTTTTCAGTACTCGATGGACTTCAAGGAGATGAAGCGAAACCTCCTTGGATTCGGCTTCCGGGTTCCAGACTATCGGAAGGTCGAATGGCCCGATTTCCCCGATTACCAAGCCGTAGGTCGGTTCGAGTCGGAGCGATTCGATCCGGCCGGCTGGCGAAACGACTATCCCAATCCGGCCTTCTGGCGCATGACCGCCCGCGACGCCTTCTGGGCGGCCAAGATTTTGATGTCGTTCACTCCCGAGGGGCTCGCGGCGATCGTCGAAACGGGGGAATACTCGCGTCCCGAAGACCCAGCCTATTTTCTGGAAACGCTCGTCGAGCGTCAGATGAAGTGTGGGCGATTCGGTATCAACGCGATCAACCCCCTCGACGAGTTCAGAATCGATGGAGAGGCACTTTCTTTTACGAACTTCTCCGAGAGATACGGCTTCGTTATGGCGAAGACGGACTACCGCGCGCGCTGGTTCACCTATGACAACGACACCGATCTCACTGCGCCGCTCGGCTCGATCCTGACCTCGTCCGAGCCGCGCCCGAGCTGCCCGCGAGCCTGGGGTCTGCCTCGTTCCTTGTGGCAGAGGTCCACTCGCTCAACGAGGAGCATCCCCACTGGAACAAACCCATACGCATCTATTTGCGTCGGGCAGGCTCTCGCTACGAGCTCGTCGGTATCGAGCGGGAAAATCCGGAGCGGTTCACCTTTCCAATGGAGTGACAATCGGAGCGCGGACGGAGTCGGCGCGTTGGAGTCGGTGCTGCACTCTGGTGTAGATTGTCCCGCGACTCCGCTGTGGGTCGATTTCGTGGCGCATTGAAGGAAGGGTGCGGCCTATCTAGCCGGCGAAGTCGCGGCTCGAAGTTTACGAGAGGGAAACCTAGAGGTGGCAAAACAGGGGGATATGGGTAGCCGTTACGACTTGGAACATCATGGGATCGTCAACCCCAATGCCGTTTGGTGGAATCTCTCGACCGCCGCCCTTTACGAGCGCGCTATTGAACGGCGTGAAGGTCTCATAGCGCATCGGGGACCTCTTGTTGTGCACACCGGCCAGTACACCGGGCGATCTCCCAACGACAAGTACATCGTCCGCGAGCCGGTCAGCGAAAAGCACATTTGGTGGGACGTGGCGAAAGCCTTCACCCCGGAGTCCTACGCAAAGCTGAGGGCGCGTCTCACCGCCTACCTAGAGGGTCGCGACCTCTTCGTCCAGGATTGCTACGTCGCCGCCCATCCGGATTTTCGTGTTCCCATCCGAGTCATCAATACGCGCGCCTGGCACAACCTCTTCGCGCGCAACATGTTCATTCGCGAGCACGATCGACTGAAGCTGAAGGAGCACGTCCCCCAGTTCACCGTCATCGACGCGCCGCTCTTCAAAGCCGTACCGGAGGTGGATAGTACTCGCTCCGAGGTCTTCGTCGTTATCAACTTCGATCGCAACGAAGTCATTATCGGTGGTACCGACTATGCGGGAGAGGTCAAGAAAGCGATCTTCGGGGTGCTGACCTACTTGATGCCGCCCAAGGGCGTTCTGCCGATGCACTGTTCGGCGAACTACGGAAAGGACGAAGACGACCTCGCGATTTTTTTCGGCCTCTCGGGCACCGGCAAGACAACACTCTCCGCCGATCCCGAGCGCAAGCTCATCGGGGACGACGAGCACGGATGGAGCGAAAAGGGAGTTTTCAACTTCGAGGGAGGCTGCTACGCGAAAGTGATTCGGCTCTCGAAGGAGGGAGAGCCGGAGATCTACGAGACTACCCGCATGTTCGGCACGATCCTTGAGAACGTCGTAGTTGATTCTGCGACGCGACGGCTCGACCTGGACAACGAAATCTTCACCGAGAACACGAGAGCGTCCTATCCCATCAACTCCATTCCCAACGTCGCGCCGAGCGGGGTCGGCGGCCAGCCCAAGACCGTCCTCATGCTGACCGCCGATGCTTTCGGGGTGCTTCCGCCGATCGCGAAGCTGACGTCCGCACAGGCGATGTACCATTTTCTTTCCGGCTATACGGCGAAGGTCGCGGGCACGGAGCGAGGCATCACAGAGCCGCAGGCCACTTTCAGTGCCTGTTTCGGGGCGCCCTTCATGACACGAAAACCCGCCGTCTACGCGGAGATGCTCGGTGAGAAAATTGCCAAGCACAACGTGAGCGTCTGGCTCATCAATACCGGATGGACCGGTGGTCCCTACGGCGAGGGCTCGAGGATGAGAATCCCTTACACTCGCGCGATGGTCAGGGCGGCTTTGTCGGGCGCTCTGGACGGCGTTGAGACCAAAGAGCATCCCGTGTTCGGTATCCACGTTCCGCGCTCGTGCCCCGATGTGCCGATCGAAGTTCTGGACCCACGAGCGACTTGGTCCGATCCCGAAGCCTACGACGCCCAGGCCCGAAAACTCGCCCGCATGTTCGACGAGAATTTCGAGAAGTTCGCGGGCGAGGTCTCCGACGAAGTGCGCTCGGCCGCGCCGGTTTCGGCCTGACGCCAGGCTCTATGCTCAAGCTCGTACTTCTTCGTCACGGCCAGAGCACCTGGAACCACGAGAACCGGTTCACGGGCTGGACGGACGTCGACCTGAGCGAAAAGGGGATGTCGGAAGCTCGCGAGGCGGCCCGAACTCTGGCAGGCGAGGGATATACTTTCGACCTTGCCTATACATCCGTTCTAAAACGTGCCATCCGGACGCTCTGGATCGCGCTCGACGAGATGGACCTGATGTGGATCCCGGTTCATCGGAGTTGGCGATTGAACGAGAGACATTACGGCGCGCTTCAGGGTTTGAAGAAGCGGGAGACGACCGAACGCCACGGACTCGAGCAAGTGCAGATCTGGCGGCGAAGCTATGCGACGCGACCGCCCGCGATCACGGCCGACGACGAACGCTTCCCGGGCAAGGACCCTCGCTACGGCTCACTCGATCCTAGCGACCTTCCACTTTCCGAGTGCCTGAAGGATACGGTGGAACGTTTCTTGCCCTATTGGCGAGATACCATCGCCCCGGACGTGCGCGCGGGAAAGCGGGTGCTCATCGCCGCCCACGGGAACAGCTTGAGGGCGCTCGTGAAGTTTCTGGACGAGATCTCGGAAGACTCGATCGCGGAATTGAACATTCCCACCGGCGTCCCGCTCGTCTACGAGCTCGAAGACGACCTGACACCCATCCGCCACTACTACCTCGGTGACCCGGAGGCCGTGGCCAAGGCCACCAAGGCCGTCGCCGCCCAGCTTCAGAAAAAGCCCTGACCTCTCCCTCCCCCGCGAGCGGGGAGGAGCCCTCAGCCCGAGCGCAGGGCGAGCGCAGCGAGACCCGAAGCGAGAAGCCGTGCCGCCTTCCGCAGCGAGCCTGCCGAGCGGAGGGCTAGCCTGGCCGGAGGCCAGGCACGTTGCAAAGAGGGTGGGGCCCCGCGGCACTGATGAAGGCTGCCCACCGCAGGCGGGTGGGTGAGGGGCCGTCTGATTTCATCTCGTGGCCACGCCCCCTCGAATATGAGACGATATTTGAAAAGATGACATCTTCGAAGCGAAGGCCCACCGAGCTGGTGGACATGGGGAAGCTCATGTCCATGCCGGCGATAGAGCCTCTGATTCTCGCTCAGATCTCCGGGCCAGGGCATCCCACGAAAACTCCAGTTCCACCGCTCGGGGAAATCGTCATCGGGAGAGATGAAGAGTGCCACGTCGTCCTGCCTTGGTGCACAACTCCGATAGAGGCCGATAGCTCGCTTGGCCCCGACTCCCATCATCCGATCATCTCGCTATCAGGCATCCCGAGGGCCGTCATGGTGTTCAGAATCTTGCACCCGATCCTTGCCTCGACTCTCTGTGCCGCCAACCCTCTCGCTCGCATCGCTGAGCCCACGATAGCCTTGTAGCGATGGAACGTTGTCTCGACTTTGCTCCGGTTGCTGTAGCCCGATTCTGTGTGCCACTTTCGTTTGCCGAGCCGAGCTTGTGCTGCAATGTTGCGATTGCGCTGTCGGCTGCTCGCCGGCCCCGATGCGAGCTGGGCGCCCTTGCGCGGCGGTATCAGCACCCTCGGCGAGCGATGAGCGCTGTGATTCTCGATCGCCTCATAGACGCCGCTGGCGTCGTATGCGGTGTCGGCTCTGGCCGATGAGATGGGACTGTCGATCTGTCCGACAAGCGATGCAACCCGCGATGAATCGCGGGCTCTTTTGCTCGTCAGCTCGCCGGCGACGACTTCGCCAGTCTGCTCGTCGACACACAGATGGAGCTTGCGATAGTCCCTGCTCTTTGGTGCTCTGCGCAGCTGGCCGGCGTGGACAGCGAGACCGCTGCTGTCGATCAAGATGTGCAACGGCGTCTTCTGCTTGTCTTGGTAGAAGGGGACCTTACCCAGCTTCGCCTTGCGCCTCGAAATCGTAGTGTGATCGGGCACATCATTGTCTAGCTTCATCAGAGCGAACAACGACCGCAGCAATCCCTCGCTCTGCCTAGATGACAGATGAAACACCATGCCCAGGGTGACAGCCGTCTCGATGGCGTGGTTCGAGTACTTGCGTTGACGGCCCGGTTTCCTCCTCCTCGGCCGGGGCGCGTCCCAGTTCACAAGCTTGCCGGCGGTGAGCGAGATCCAGACGGTCAGGCTCCCACGGTTGCGTAGACCCGCCTCATATTCACGCCAATTCCTCACGCGATAGGCCTTCTTCACATACTTCCGCTGAGTGCGTTTGAAAATGCTCATGGGGAACCTCGAATCCGTGAGTACAGGACAATTGTGGACCGAGATCGCGAGTTGTGCACCAAGGCAGGCAATTCGGGGTCATTTTGGGTCTGATCTTGAGTTCGGTTGTATTTTTGGACAGGACGCGTCTGCGGACCGGACTCAGCCGAATATCGTGACGGCCAGCCACCCAAAGAACGCGGCATTCGCTGCAACCAGCGCCGCGCCCAGCGCTCTGTGGTTCCATCGGGTCGCAACCGCGGCCACCAGCAGCGGCCTTGGACGTCTGCGGACCAATCCGAACGCGGCCACCAGTACGCTCAGCCCCACCGCCGGCCAGCCGAGCAAGACAGACCAAGAATCCACCAAGTCAACCATTTGCCGTCCCGCCGCCGTTCAGCGCCAGTAACTCGCGGAGGACCTTGTCGTCGGAGATGTCCGCCGACCAACCGTATGTGGCAGCCACAGCCGCGTCAACGGCTTCGTGCGCATCGGCAAGCCCGTCGTGTCCAAAAACACAAACGCGTTGCCAAGCCCTTGATGGTTGAGCTCTCCATGATAATGGTAGATGAACTCGGCGACGGCCCGGCGCGTGGGTCTTAGAGTTCGTTTGTATTTTTGGACACGACGGGGTTGCTACGTTGCGCGCACGAACAGATTCATGCTCGGTAGCGAGTGCCGCGGGCGGGCGATGATTCACACGCGAGAGTACTGACGGGTCAGCGCCAGCAAGCTCTCGCGCGTGCGGTCGTGCGACAGTCGAACACGATCCCCGTGGCCGGCAAGCACCCACTCGAAGCGGTAGTCGGCAAGCCGCGCCAGAGACTCGACCTGTTTCTTCCAAGAGTACCAGCAGCAGCTCTTCGAAGCGGTCAGCTCCTGTCTCTTGCGGCTCCAATAGAGCGAGTCCCCGGTGAAGAGGAACTTCTCCTCGAGAAGATAGACAACGCTTCCACGCGTGTGACCGGGAATGGGAATCGCCAGAAGACCGGGGCGAATCTCTCGCGGCTCGTCTCCTTCGAGCACATCGGTGGCGAAATGAGCGGCGCAGCGATCGCCCTCGTGAATCCATACTCGAGCGCCGAAATGCTCCTGATACCGATCCGCATCCGCGACGTCATCCTGGTGGGATAGCAAGATGTCGGAAAGACCTCCTCTTTTCTCGATCTCGCGAACCAGAAGCTTGGCCCAGCGAGGCGAATCGACTAGAAGGTTACCTGCGTGTCGTTGAACGAAGAAGCTGTTGGCACCATACGAGTCCCTGGAGTTGAAGCCCGCGTAGAAGACACCGTCTTCTAGGAGCTGCGGAAAGAGCCCATCGGGAAAGGGTCCCGAGTCCTCCCGACCGATGGCCGCGACGGGGCACGCGACCAGAGCGCGGAATGCATCTACAGCGCCATGTACGGGTTGTTGCGAGACGATGGCATGCCCATGGCCTTCTGCAAAGACGCGGGGTGCAATCTGTCGGCAGGCGTCACAATCGATGCAGGAATCATCGACGAACCAAGGCCCGGGGGCGTTCGCTTCGAGTCTCCGGTTGGGATCGGCCACGACATCCATTGTAGCCACGATCCGGCTTCCCGCACCAAGTGAGGACCCGAGCAGACGCCAGAAGAGAGGAGCTAGCTGCTTCCCGTCTTTCCCTCGCCCGGCCGACGCCGTCCTGTGCCAAAATTCGGCTCTTTGAAATAGACTATCACTCACCGCTTCTAAGACGCCGGTGGCGTCGTCGGGTCAACCATCACGAAGCAGCGGAGCATGACAGCTCTAAACCGCGCAATCAACGCTGGATCGAATTTTTGCGGAGCACAACAGCCGAGTTTTGGCACAGGACGGCGGTCACCCGTCGACGAGCTTCCAGAAGCTCCGTTTGCGGCTATGCGTTTCTCGCAAGTGCTCCAGATACCCTCGGTGGTCGGGTACCTCACGGTAGTCCCTCACGCAGCCATCCAGTGCGACAAGGCGATCAAGGTATCGCTTGGCATAGCGATAGGTCTTGGTTTGCCCCGCCGCGAGAATTTGATCAATCAACGCCCGCAGGCAGAGCACGGCGCCTAGTGCACACTCTGCCGCCTCGAACTGTTTCGCCAGATCAATGAGATGGGTGTAGTACGCGTCGACCAGCCTGTCGCGCAGCCTCCACGCCACAGCCGAGGCGTTCGCGGACTCGCCGAGGCTCAGCAGCAGTGTGGTTCCCAAGACGACGTCGTCACTGTGGGACGCTTTCTCGATGGCGTGTCGGCGTGCCTCATAGCGTTCGGACGGCGGAAGTAACTCGATGTACTCACGAAGAGCCTCAGCGGAGAGCGTGTTCTCCCAAAGTTGGCACCGCACTTCAAGGAGGCGGGAGCGGTTGCCCAGCTTCCCGTACGCTTCCGCGAGCAGACCAAGTCGGTCGACGTCGGATCCGACCGTCGCGGCACCGGTGAGCCACGGCAGGGCCTTGTCGACGGGGCCGAAGCGAACATACTGTTTCGCGATCTCCTGAGCCTGGAGAGTATTGGGCTGCGGCGAGTGAAGTCGAACCGAGCGCTCGTAGAGTTCCGCATCACCTGCTGCGAGTGCCACCTGTCCCATCGCTGCAGCAGGTGCGAGCGAGCGCGAGGGTTCTTCAGTCGTTCGCTTGGCCTCTGTCCGGAACTCTTGTTCGTAGATTTTCGCCAACCGTCGTAGCTCAAGCTCCGAAAGCAGCGTCCCCGCACCGTCCAGCAACGCATCTCGAACGCCGTAGTCATTGTCAGAGTGCAAGCTGTGGAGACGGTCCACCCAGGCCGGGGAAGCCCCAAGTTTTGCGGCAGCCCGCAGCCAGAGGCCGCAAGACCGACGATAGGCATCGCCGATTGCTCCGTTCGAGTCATCGGCGCGGTCGAAGACCTGGCGATCCGAGCGAAGAAAGGCGTCAGCAAGTTCCCAGGTCGCCTCGGGATTTACCGCGAGTAGCTCTTCCTCCAGCTCATCGAGCCAGATGTCCAACTGCCGGGCGAAGGCGGTGCTCTCGCTGTAGGAAATGAAGTGTCTAGCCCGTTTCCAGCGCTCAAGTCGCTGCTTCAGTGTGTCGGCATGAGCCGTGGGTTCTCCGCGAAGAGCGAGAGCTTCCGCGCGGTCCCGGATTCCGTCATCTTCATCAGCAAGCTGAGTGATGAGGGACATGAGTTGATCTCGGTCGACCTCCTCAAGCTTGGCGCGGAGTTCGTCTGAGGTCATATTCTTCGCCATCACGGTGGTGGTTACTCTCTTGTCGGTGGGCAGAGCGAAAACGCTAGGTGTGTCAATTGCTCGATCTGCTGCAACTGCATTTGTGTGCAGGGAATTCAACGATTTAATAAGGTATCATGTCGCGCTGGATGACGGGTGTGCCTTCTATATATTCATCCGCGCGCCCCGAACTTGATTAGTCTCCGGTCTGCCGGGACCATGTCGGCATGATTTCGTCGTTTGTTCGCGCTCTCGTCTCTAGAGGACCTAGAATCGAGGCCGCGGTAGCCCTGGCCTTGATTCTGGACCCCTCGGGCGGCCTCTTTTCCGCCGCCGCACGGCCCGGTCAGTGCCCGTTCTCCTACTGGGCGCAAACGTGGCACTCGAAAATCGAGATTAGAGACGAATACAGAAAATGAGGCCCGTTCCGCTGTGCCTTCTATTTCTTCATCCGCGCGCCCCGAACTTGATCGGTCTCCGGTCTGCCGGGACCATGCCTACATGATTTCGTCGTTTGTTCGCGCTCGGCCCTTGGCACGGTCACAAACACAAACTCTAAGCTGTTGATTTATGGGCTATTTCAAGAGGGCCGAGTTTTGGCACAGGACGGGGAGAAACAGATAGGCCGCGCCTACGGAGCACCGCGCCAGCCCTCGACCCTACCGGGACAGCGCCCTTCTTTTTTCACGGAAGTCGAGCCACGTCCACCAGCTCGGTTCAGCGAAACTGCGAGTCCTCTTTCACTTTTTGGTGTAATGCTGATCGAATTCTCTCAGAATACCAGGACTGTAGAATCTCTTCCTCGATCCTTTGCTTGGCTTTGAGGGGTCAAGATAACGCACGCGACAAAACCTCTCATCATCTTCCAACGGTTTTCGTACCGCGTGATAGGTGTTGTTTTGTAAAAAATCGGCATAGCGCGATTTCAGGCTTTGAGTCAGTTCGGCATAGTCCCAGGGAAAGTGCTTGCGGATGTCATCTTCGGTAACTGTCACTGCAACTGCGTCTGGGTCATCGCGCGTTATGCGTACAGGAAGCGCCTCGTCCCCAGAAGTACGAACAAATTTAAATTGAACCTGCATCGTAACATTGAAGGTTGCACTTTGATCCGAAGGATTGTCGCGTTCCGCCTCTGCGATGCAGTCCAATAGTTTCCGAACAGCTTTAGGATGCTTATCACTCCGCAGGCTCTCGATAACCTCCGATGGAGAATGGAAGGCTAAGGGCATCAAATAGAAGTTGTAATGATCAAGGTCAACACCGAACCATTTTTCAGTAGCGGCAACAAAGTTTTTCAGCGCGGCGGACCCTACCTCCTGCATCCGCTTTCCAAGTCCAGCCGATACATTGTGCAAGTGCACTGAGTTATCACGAATTTCTCGGAGTAGGCTAAGGTTTTCTACACAATGTTGGTCTATCCCATTGCTTCCGTAATTCCGCACTAGCGCAGCAGCACGGTCGATTCCAATAGTTATCGGATTGCCGGACCGGTTCAATTTCTTTTGCTGCCTCTTGCTCTTGCCACCATCTTTGTTGATTCTTGGTTCCCAAATCTCGATAGCACGCAGCATGCCGTTATTATGTTGGATTACACGAGCCTTCAAAAGGAGTTCCCAAGCGTTCAGCATGAGGATGGAAAAGGCTTCTTCGCGATACCTAAAATTTGGCTTGTTATAAATTTCAAGTGCAGCCAGACATGCGTCTAGCGATTTCTCAACAAGCAGCTTATCCCGAGATCGCCGCATCCAATACACCTATCGCGTCGTGTTCAAAAACACAAAAGAACTCAAGACCGAGGCGCCGGGCCGTTTCGGATCAGAGGTGTCTAGGCTTGGTTGGCAATGGAAGCCAAAATCCTCCTAGTTCGGGTAATGGGAGATATCCGATGTGTCCCGAGGTTCGTGGAAAAAGAACGGCGCCATCCACTCCGTCATCAGAGTATCAGATCAGGCGGCAACCTCCGCGTGTTCGAGAACCTCGCTCAGACGTTGGTAGCCGTCGATGCGTCGTAGTTGAATCTGGCCAGAGGCGATAAGCCCAAACAGCAAAGCGACCGCGGACTCCTCGCTGGAGAACGACGCTTGGGTTTTCGTCCGGCGTCGAAACTCGCGGTTGAGATTCTCCAGAGCATTGGTCGTTCGAATCGATTTCCACATGGCACGAGGGAATTCATAGAAGGTCAGCAGCTGATTACCGGCCTCCTCTAGGCTTCGGACGACGGCCGGCGCGAGAGGCGTCCACTTGGCGACGAGCTCGTCATAGGCTTTGCGAGCATCGATGCCGTTCTTGGCGTAGACGGTCCCATCCTGTGCCAAAACTCGGCCCTTTTGAAATAAGCCATAAATTAGCAGCTTAGTGTCTGTGTTTGCGCCGGGGCCAAGGGCCGTGCGCTTTACAATCGTCTAGCCCGAGGGTGTTATCTTCAGGTCCATGATGACGTACCACGTGCAATTCCTACTGCTCGTTCTAGCTGGCTGGGTCAACCGCCAGCAGCAGGATGTGATCGACTACCTGCAAGAGGAGAACCGTGTGCTCCGAGCCGGGCTTCGGGGCAAGCGTCTCAGGCTCTCTGACGACGATCGGCGCAGGCTCGCGGTCAAGGCCCAGGCTTTGGGCCGCGAGGCGCTGGCCCAGATTGCGTCCGTTGCCACACCCGCTACGCTTCTGCGTTGGTCGTCCTGTGCCAAAACTCAGCTGTGCTCCGCAGAAAGTCGATCCAGCGTTGATTGCGCGTTGCGACTGACGAGCGCCGCCGGCTTGGCCGGATTGGTGCCATCCGAGTCATTGGCTCCGTAATCGGGCTCATCCCAGATATAGGCGATCGCGACCGAGCGATGCGCCCGGTTGGAAAACCTGACTGGAAGACCAGAAGTACAACGGCTACTTCCTGTGCGTCTCCGGTTCCGGACGGAGCCTTACCCGACCGCTAGCGGGCAGTTCGCAGCAGCGCCAACGCGTAGACAATCCCGATGGCCGGAACCACCGAAAATGCCAGCGCAAGCTCCCAATCTCCTCGCACTCTTCCCGCGGCAATCATCTGCGCAACCCCGTCCTGTGCCAAAACTCGGCCCTTTTGTAATAGACCACAAATCAGCAGCTTAGACGCCCTTGGAATCCGCGCAGAATCCAGAGTATTTCGCGCCGCAGGGCCGACTTCCGACCCATGGGCTGGCGGATGAATAAATAGAAGGCACAACTATCTCGTACGATTAGCGCTCGGGTGTGTAGAGTGCTAATATGTCGAGGTTGATGAATTACACATGCCACTCGCCCATTGGGACCCCGTGCGTGAGCTTCTTGCGCTCCAAGAACGGATGAACCGGCTAATCGATCAGACGCTGTCGCGCACGCGCTCCGAGGGGGAGTTCTCGACCACAGGGGCATGGTCCCCCGCCGTGGATCTCTACGAAGCCGAAAAGAGGCTCGTTCTCAAGGCCGAGCTCGCCGAAGTAGATCAAGACGACATCGAGCTTCACATCGACGACGATCGAGTGACGCTGTAAGGCAAGCGCCCGGTCAACGAAGCCATCAACGAGAAACAGTTCGTTCGCATGGAGCGTTCCTACGGCCCGTTCCATCGCACGTTCGAGCTCCCGACGAGCATCGAAACGGACAGAGTAAAGGCCGATTTCAAGAAGGGCATTCTGCTGACGGTGACCATACCGAAGAAGGCGAGCGAGAAAAGCCGTCAGATTCCCATCAGTAGTTGACCGCCGTCGGGAGCTCGACCCCGCCGACAGGTCCTGAAAAACAAGGAGGAGTAATCGAGAAATGAAGATCAAACCGATAAAGGACAACATTGTCGTAAAGAGGCTCGAGGAGAGCGATGAGAAGAAAGTCGGATCCATCATCATCCCCGACACCGCGAAGGAAAAGCCGATGACGGCCGAAGTCATAGCTATCGGATCGGGCCGGACCTTGAAGGACGGAAAGAAGGTTGCGCTCGAGGTGAAGGTGGGCGACAGAGTGCTCATCGGCAAGTACTCGGGCTCGGAAGTGAAACTGGACGGAACTGAGTACCTCATCCTTAAAGAGGACGAAGTACTCGGCATCGTGGAATAGCTTGGAGGTATTTTAAGAAATGGCAAAGCAGATTGTTTATCATGAGGAAGCACGGCAGGGGATTCTCCGCGGTGTCAACCAGCTCGCGACCGCCGTGCGCGTAACCCTCGGCCCCAAAGGCCGTAACGTCGTTCTCGAGAAGAAGTTTGGCTCGCCTGTGGTCACCAAGGACGGCGTCACCGTTGCCAAGGAGATCGAGCTCGAGGACCCCATCGAGAACCTGGGCGCCAAGATGGTGCGCGAGGTCGCATCCAAGACCTCCGACGTGGCCGGTGACGGCACCACCACGGCGACCGTCTTGGCACAGTCCATTTACCGCGAGGGGCTCAGGAATCTTGCCGCCGGCAGCAATCCCATGGAGCTCAAGCGGGGCATCGACACCGCCGTCGAGGCGATCGTCGGCGAGATCCAGAAGAACTCGAAGCCGGTGCGGGGCAAGATGATCGGGCAGGTCGGGACCATCTCCGCCAACGGCGACGACACCATCGGCAGCATCATCGCGGAGGCGATGGAGAAGGTCGGCAAGGACGGCGTCATCCAAGTGGAAGAGGCGCGCACGCTCGAGACGACCCTCGACATCGTCGAGGGTATGCAGTTCGACCGCGGCTACCTCTCCCCCTACTTCGTGACCGACCCCGAGCGGATGGAATGTGTGCTCGAAGACTGTCTCATCCTCGTTCACGAGAAGAAGATTTCCAACATGAAGGATCTCCTCCCCGTACTCGAGAAGGTGGCCCAGTCCGGCAAGCCGCTGGTCATCGTGGCCGAGGACATCGAGGGCGAGGCTCTCGCCACGCTCGTCGTCAACAAGCTCCGTGGCACACTGAAGGCCGTCGCCATCAAGGCTCCTGGCTTCGGTGACCGCCGCAAGGCCATGATGGAGGACATCGCGATCCTCACGGGTGGCAAGGCGATCTTCGAGGACCTCGGCATCAAGCTCGAGAACCTGCAAATGCAGGACCTCGGTAAGGCCAAGAAGATCATCATCACCAAGGAAGACACCACCATCGTCGAAGGCTCCGGGAAGAGGTCCGACATCGAGGGCCGCATCAAGCAGATCCGCACCCAGGTCGAAGAGACGACGTCCGACTACGATCGCGAGAAGCTCCAGGAGCGTCTCGCGAAGCTCGTCGGCGGCGTGGCTCTGATCAAGGTCGGCGCTGCCACCGAGACCGAGATGAAGGAGAAGAAGGCCCGTGTCGAGGACGCGATGCACGCCACCAAGGCAGCCGCCGAGGAAGGAATCGTTCCCGGAGGCGGGGTCGCTCTCCTTCGCGCCAGCAAGATTCTCAAGAGGCTCCAAAAGGACGAGCGCCTCGGCGATGACGTCCGCATCGGTGTGGGTATCGTCGGGCGCGCGGTCGAAGAGCCCGTCGTGCGCCAAAACCTGATCCACTGGCAACATTACAAGCGAGCAGGCTGACACGGGATTGTAACGCCTACCGTCCTTGGGGGGATGTCCCGCCGGATGTTGAATTTGGGGTAGCGGCGGCTCCTTGGCCGGCCTAAGAATAGGTCTGCCAAACCAACCGTCTCCAGAGGGGGACAAGGAGCCACCATGCCAAGGAAATCAAAGAAGCCAGTAAGAAAGCAAACGCACTCGCCTACGGGCAAGGTAGTTGGCCAAGTCGGTCAGATACTGCTACCGATGATAGCTGGGATCGCGGCCACGAAGGCGGACCTGACGGAATGGGTGTACGAGCAAGGACTGACCGCATTGCACCTACTCCTGAGAGAGGACGCGGAGAAGATCGCGGGGCCGAAGGGCAAGCACGAGAAGGAGCGAACTCATAACCACTGGGGGAGCACGGATGGGGAGCTGAGCTTCGGCGGTCGTCGAATCCAAGTGTCGCGACCTCGAGTTCGTTCGAAGTCGGGCGAGGAGGCGTCGCTTCCACACTTCGAAGCCTTCCGCGAAGAAGACCCGCTTCCGGAGCGAGTGCTGAACCAGATCTTGATGGGGGTATCGACCCGAAATTACGAATCGAGTCTGGACAAACCCTCGGCGAAGTTGAAGTCTCGTGGCACGAGCAAGAGTGCCGCCAGCCGTCACCTCGTGAGCCAGACGACTAAGAAGCTCGAGGAATACCTATCTCGGAGGCTAGAGGAGTTCGAGCTTGCGGCACTAATGATGGATGGCCTTGAGGTGGCCGGACAGACCGTCGTCGTAACTCTCGGTATCACAATAGATGGAACGAAGGTGCCCTTGGGTATATGGCTGGGCTCGACGGAGAACTCTCGGATGTGCACCGCGATGTTGCAGAACCTTCTCGAGCGGGGATTGCGGATCGACGAATCGATTCTCTGCGTAGTGGACGGAGGCAAAGGGATCCGCAAAGCACTCGTCGACGTTTTGGGGGATCTCGCGGTTATCCAAAGATGCCAGCTCCACAAACTCCGAAATCTACGCTCGTACCTTCCCAAGTCCCGTCACGCCTACGTGCTCCAGACAATGAAGGAAGCGTACAAATGCAAGAGTGCCGACAAGGCGCGCAAGCGACTTCAGGCATTGGTGTCGTGGCTCGAGCGAAACGGCTACGACGAAGCTGCCGGAAGCCTTCGAGAAGGGATGGAAGAGACCCTCACGGTTGTGAAGCTCGCTCTACCCGAGTTACTTCGCAAATCTCTGGCCACGACAAACGCCATCGAGAATCTCAACGGCACCATCCGCAGAGTCTCGAGAAACGTCAAGCGGTGGAAGAGTCCTTCCATGATTCGCCGATGGACCGCTCTCGGCGTCGTCACGGCGGAGAAAAAGTTTCACCGTATCAAAGGCTATCGCCATATGGGCGCTCTCGTTCACGCGCTTAGAAGCAAACAGAAATCTCTTGACAGCGATGAGGTTGCTGCCTAAGGGCCGGCGACAAAATAAGTTCCCGTTTTCAAGACGGTCGGATGGTGTAGTTCCATTTGGGTAGAGTCTGGTCCTTTGTAACGGAAAGCGCCTGCATCCGCTCGTCAGTGATTTTGACGCCCTTCGGATAACGACGCCGGATAAGGTGTGCGCGTACTCGCAAACCGGAAGAGGTGGTGGTCGTGCGGATGTATTTGAGGATGGTTTCGTAGCTGTCGAGAGGCCTGCCCGCCCAGTTCTTGCTGACCTCGCTGAACAGACGGTGCTCCACTGGATTCCACTTGGATGTACCGGACGGATAGCGGGCTATGGTGATAGCGATGTCGTGGCGATTGCAAATCCGCGTTTGAAGCCCGTGCTTCCAACCCCGACACCGATAGCCATTGCTGCCCCCGGCGTCTGCCAATATCGCGAGGTCACGGGCTGCAGGATAGCGTCGCCGTCCTTCCGTTCGCCACCACTTCTCGATGGCATTCACGGCGAAGTCCGGGGTGTTGTACGAGGTACCAATGAACACTGTCCCGCGGTTCGCGAGCAGATCGTAGACGCCGTAGGGGATTGCGATGCCGTTCGATTCGGAACGGAAGTCATGGCCTTTGACGAGAGTCGGCTCGCGGTTCCAGGCCTGCCCGCCGTTTTTGAATAATCCCACCAGCTCCCGTTTCTTCGTGTCTACGCTGATGATGGGATGACCAGCTGCGGCAAAACGCTCGCGCAGTTCGGCGATACACGCGAATTGGGTATCGCGATCTTCGGACGTGGCACCGCACAGCTTCTTGTGGTTCACCCGCAACGAGAAGCCGAGCTGTTTGAGCAGTCGACCGACGGTTTTGCTGCTGACGTTCACACCGAGGCTTCTTAGCTCGCAAGCAATCTTGTCGGTGGTCCGCCGCGTCCATTTCACTCCCGTCATCGGATCGCCCGCGGTGTCGTGCTTCATGAGTTCTTCGATCTTGGCGATGACTTCTGGCGTTTTTTTTGCATGGCGCGCCGTCCGCCACCCTTTCGCCGAACTCCGTCGAGCTCAACATCTCTCATTAGCAATTCCCTACGACCTCTGGCTACCGTGCTCGGACCCATCCCGAGCAGTTCGGCAATCTGTTGGTCGCCACCGTGACCGAGCTTCATGGCCTCGACTCCCGCGTAGAGACGGCGCTGCTTTTCATCGAGCAGGCTGTAGAAAAGAACGATCGCAGCCTTCAACTCCACGGGGAGCACGCGGACTCCCCCGACCCAGCCCAACGTGGAAGGTGACGCCTCATGTACCTGGCGGGCCGAGAGCTGTTGCTTGCGCGTGCTCACATCGGTGGCCAGATACAGATATCGGCCGAACACCTGCTCGCGCGCCAATCTTTTCTCTCGGACCAGTTTCAACAGAGGAGCCTTGACGTCAACCTGCACCACGTCCTCGAGCTCGTCGACGTAGTAGCCTGCCTCACAGGCCGCGACCAACGCTTTTACCGTCGCAAGCAACGTCCCGTACTTCGAGAACCACACTGAGCGCAACGACCAAAGACCTTTTCGATCGAACTGGGCGATCTCGTCCAACGTGTAGTAGCTACCACGGTGGGAGTAGCTTGTCCGATACGCCAACTCATTGAGCTTTCGGAAGACCGTCGAGTCCACATCGGTACCCAACACTGCCTTCAAATCATCGAGGGTAGCTATTTTGTGCTTCCTCAACAGGCGGTCGAGATCTTCAGACTGATAGCTCGTAGGTCTCATAATAGGAGAAGTGCTCCTTGATAGGCGTAATCCTCCTACAATGAGGACCGTTTGTCAAACACGCGCTGGTTGCTGAAGATCTACAAATGTTCCGTTTCTAGGGAGCTTGCCAGGCTCTCGTGATGCCAGACGATATCGCGATCACGACCTGAAACAGGAAGAGTCTGCTCAAAACTAGACAGTTATTTTGTCGGCGGCCCTAAGAGTATTCGCAGGTGCCGCCGCTACCCGACCAAATTCAACAGCGGCCGGGACATCCCCGTCCTTGGCCAGGTCGAAAACACAGACACTAAACTGCTGATTTATAATTTATTTCAAAGGGGCCGAGTTTTGGCACAGGACGCGATGTGTGTCACTTCCTCTTGATCCAACAGGCAGGCGTCAAGTTGTCGATACGCAAAGGGAAGGCCGCCTGCGCGCGGGCTTGGCAGTGCTAGGGGCACTTGTGCCTTCTATTTATTCATCCGCGCGCCCCGAACGGGAACCATTCTACGTACTTGAAAGGGTCTTCATTGGTTGCCGTGTACAGAAACGCGGCCTCTTCGGTCCGATGCCACCGACGTAGAAGGTGCCGCCGCACTGTCCTGTAGATCCGTTCCGGAACACTCACGACCGCCATCTCTGTCATTTACCTCGCGGTGAGGTGTAGAATTTCGTACGGTAACGCCCAGGCTCGCTGTACGACATTTACCAAAATCCCATACAAGGAGTCGGCCACGATGCACACTGGTCATTCCACTCGCCTTTCGGTGGGTTTCCTCATAACCATCCTTGCCGCGGCGTCCACGGCGCGGTCCCAGACAGATATCACCGGGCTTGCCGGTTTGAAAGCGCGGAGCATCGGCCCCTCCGGCATGAGCGGCCGCATCAGCGCGATCGATGCCGTGAACGCCGACCCCAACATCATCTATGTGGGCGCGGCCACCGGGGGTCTATGGAAATCCACCTCCGGCGGCGTGACCTGGACGCCGCTCACCGACAGCCTGCCGGCGTCCTCGGTGGGGGCGGTCGCCATCTACCAGGCGGCGCCCGAGCTCGTTTGGATCGGCACCGGTGAGCGCGGCCGCCGCAACTCGGCTGGGGTCGGCACCGGGGTGTACAAGTCGCTGGACGGCGGCAAGAGCTGGCAACATGTGGGTCTCGAGTCGACGGGGGCGATCAGTGAGATCGTGTTGCACCCGAGCAATCCGGACGTGGCCTACGTGGGTGCCCTGGGCAACACGTGGAAGGAGAGTGAGGACCGCGGCGTGTACAAGACCGCCGACGGCGGCAACACGTGGGAGAAGGTGCTCTACGTGAACGAGACCGCCGGTGCTGGGGATCTCGTCATGGATCCCGCGAGCCCCAATCACCTCATGGCCGCCATGTGGGATCACCGACGCTGGCCGTGGTTTTTCCGCTCGGGTGGAGCTGGAAGCGGGCTCCACGTCACCTACGACGGTGGCGAGAGCTGGAAGCGGCTGAGTCCGAGAGAAGGTCTCCCGGAAGGCGAGCTCGGTCGCATGGGGCTCGCCTTCGCGCCGGGGAATCCCGAGGTGGTTTATGCGGTGGTCGAGGCCAAACACAGCGTCATGATGCGCTCCGACGACCGCGGCGAGACGTGGAAGGTCGTAAGCGACAGAGGCGGCTTGCGATCGATCGCGAGACGCCCGTTCTACTTCGCGAGGTTGGTGGTGGACCCCGTCAACGAGAACCGTGTGTACAACTTGGTGGGGACGTTGAATCTCTCGGAGGACGGCGGCAAGAACTTTCGCAGGCTCCAAAACGGGCGGGTGCACGGGGATCACCACGCGCTCTGGGTCAGCCTCGACGGCAAGATCCTGATCGACGGCAATGACGGCGGGGTCTCCCTTTCACATGACCGGGGTGCCTCGTGGCGCTTCATCGAGAACCTGCCGCTCGGTCAGTTCTACAAGATCAACGTGGACCTGGCGACGCCGTTCAACGTCATGGGCGGGCTCCAGGACAACAGCATGTGGCACGGGCCGAGCTCCGTGTGGCACAACGGCGGCGTCCGGTTCTCCGACTGGAAGGAGGTGGGATCCGGTGACGGCTTCGCCACGCTCGCCGTTCCCGGAAACCCGCGCTACGTTTACTCCACGAGGGAGGCCGGCTACATCGTCCGATCCGACCTTCAAACCGGTGAGCGCCACTCGATCGGGCCCGCCCATCCCGAGGGGATCGATCTCCGCTACAACTGGAACCCGGGGATGGCCATCGATCCCCACGACGGATCGCTCTACTTCGGGAGCCAGTTCGTCCATGGCAGCACGGACATGGGAACGACGTGGACCCTCCTGAGCCCAGACCTCACCACCAACGACCCCGAGAAGCAGATGCAGGACCAATCCGGCGGGCTCTCGCGCGACGACACCGAGGCGGAAAACCACACCGCCATCCTCACCATCGCGCCGTCGCCGGTCGAGCGCGGGGTGCTCTGGGTGGGCACTGACGACGGCAACGTGCAGCTGACGCGTGACGGCGGCGGCACCTGGCTCAACGTGGTGGAACGGATCGAAGGCGTGCGTCCGAACACTTGGGTGCCCCACATCGAGGCCTCCAAGTTTGAGGGCGGCACGGCCTTCGTGACCTTCGACGATCACCGTCGGGGCGACAACACGCCCTACGTCTTCAAGACCATGGATTACGGCAACACGTGGACGAGCCTGGTCACCGCGGACATCGAGCCCTTCAACTTCGTTCACGTGATCGAGCAGGATCCCGTCGAAGCGAATTTGCTGTTTCTCGGCACCGAGCATGGCATGTACGTCTCGCTGAACGGAGGCCAGAAGTGGCATCTGTGGCGTCACGGACTGCCGCGTGCTCCCACGCGGGCCCTCGTCGTGCATCCTCGGGATCACGACTTGGTGATCGCGACCCACGGCCGCTCGGTGTACATCCTGGACGATGTGGGGCCGCTGCGCGCGCTGGCGCGCGATCCTGCGATCTCAAACCGGCCACTACACGTGTTCGAGGTTCCGGTGGCCACTCGCTATCAACGGTGGCGCCGGTACATGAGCCGTGGCAACGGGGATGGGATGTTCATCGGGGAGAATCGGCCGTACGGGGCGCTCGTGACCTACTCTATAGCCCCGACCGCCGAGTCTGCTGATGGTGCCACCACCAAGGTGAGCGTCGAAGTCCTCGACGATGCGGGTGCCACGGTGCGCACGTTCGAGGGTCCCGCCGAGCCTGGCGTCAACCGGACCGCGTGGGACTTGCGTTGGGACCCGCTTCGCCTGCCTCCTGCGGAAGTGACCTCGGCCCCGTCGCTCCACCCGGGGCCTCAGGTGCTCCCCGGCCGCTACACCGTTCGCATCGAGCTCGCGGGCGAGGAAGTGTGCGCGGCGGTCGAGGTCCGCGGGGATCCGAGATTCGACGTCCCGATCGCGGCCCAGCGCGAGAAGCTGGACTTCCTCATCACCGTGGGCCAGCGCGTGGAAGTCGCCACGGAAGCAGTCAATCGTCTGCGATACGCGAAGCGCGCCGTCGACCGCGTGGTCGAACAAGTCCAGGCCAACCGCGGGGCGAGCGACAACACCGCCAAGGCGCTGGCATCGGCCGGTGGCGACCTCAAGGAGGCGCTCACCGACGTGGAGGTGCTGTTCACCGGAGACACGATGAACTTTTATCTCGACGGAGGGCCCCAGCGGATTCAGGGGATGGAGAGCTGGCCCGACGACGTGCTACCGCAGCTTTTGGACCTCACCGGCGACGGCGCCCTCGACACGTACACCCCGTCACGCGACGCGCCCACCGAGGCGGAGCGGCTACACCTGCAGGCGGCCGAAGAGGACCTGAAGCAAGCGCTCGAGCGTACCAACCGGATCTTCGCGGAGGAGGTGGCGCGGTTCCGTGAGCGGGTGGCGGGACTCGACGCGGAACTCTTGCCGGTGAAGGAGCCGCTGAGCATTGATTGGAAGTAGCCGCGATAGTTGACTAGTCGACCGGCACGGCGGGCCTAAAAATATTCCAGTAACCATAGTAAAGAGAGCAAGATCGGTAGAAACGTGTTGGTGAATCACCGGGACAGGTCCTTGAGGGCGTAGGGGTACTTTCAAGTTGAGGCATTCAGGGCCGATCCGACCCAATACGCGATCTTCTTTTTTGAGAATCACAGCTGGCAGACCGGAGACTAATCAAGTTCCGTGCACGCGGATGAATAAATAGAAGGCACAGCCGAGTTTTGGCACAGGACGAGGTCGGCGCGGCGCCGACACATCGCCCGAATGGCACGGACGCCAAGTGAGACGAGGAAGACAACAACGTTGAGCATAGCGGCGAAGTTTCGCCGTCTTCGGCCCGGAATTCAAGCGGAGCGTAAGTCCTTGATTTCGTGGGCGGAGCAGTTTTGACGATGCACAGTCTGAAAAGCACCCGGTGGGCCTGACCTGATCCGGAAAGGTCACGCTTCCCTGCCCGTCAACTTGCGCCATAGCCAGTAACCACCGTATCTGACCACAAACACCAACAGGACCGCGAGGATGACCACCCTCAGCAGGTTGTAAAGGATGATCCCGAACACTAACTTGACCATGCCGAGCAGCACCGCAAGCACGGTCTGCCACCAGTACAAACCCGCCATCAACGCAACGATCGGAACCACCACCAACGATTTGTTCTTCAAAATACTGGCGAACCTCCAAGAAAACCGCACCTCCGATCGCTGCCCTCAAAAAGCTGAAGCGCGGTCTCAACGGCTTCCTCGGTCGTACCTCTGAGACGGAAAAGGTGTTTGTGCAGGGGTCGTATATTTTTGAGTATGTTGCTCAGCATTCCGCAGATTCCTTTCATCTGTACGGTCCAGCTTGTTCGCTCGCAGTGGGGGTCTACCCGACAAGGTTGCCCGATGTCTGCCGCCGACTTCACATCCCGCTACGTCACTACAATTCGAGGCCTGATTCCGCTGTGCTACATAGCACGCCGCTTCATACTCAAGTGTCAATACCACGGAAAGAAGCGGCGTGAACACCTGGCACAAGGCCCGCTCGATCAATGATGAACTCGGCCGAGTTATTCACGTGCTCCAAGGAATTCTTCCCCTGTTACACCCGCTTGTTTCAGAATCGCCGACAAAGTTCCTTCCGGTAAATCTCCAGGGTGATTAGGAACAGTGGTTCGCCGCCGGGTAGCTGGATTCCACCAAATCTCGTGGCTTCCCCGTGCTTGCCGGTCAAACTCAAATCCCAGCCGCCGCAATTTGCGTGTCACTTGTCGGCAAGTAAAACCTGCCAGCCGACCCATCAGACACCTACGGGAACGTCCAACTCAACGATTTCCGTATTCATGGCACGCAAACCCTTTGGCAGAAGATCGCCATGTTCCCGATAAGATTCGATTAGTTTTCTTGCCACATCTCGGGCAAGTTCAACCGCCTCAGCCACGGTTCTCCCTTGCGCCACGAGACCAGGAAGGTCATCGGAGGTAGCAAGGTGTTGGCCGTTTTCTACTCGCCTGATCTGAAGATGCAGCTGATATTCCTCTATCATCGGCATGCTCCCTTACGTCATTATGATATTGATCATTTGTATTATTATAATCATTCGTATTATTATTATCACTAATGTCTACCACGCACCCGCCCTGGCTTGAGTTTTTCGACAGCTTGAGCCGTTCGGAGCAGCTCGTCAGACTTCATCTGAATCAAGGCCTTTAGGCCGGCGCGTACTAGTTCGCTCTTGGACGCATGGTGCCCGTCCTGTGCGGTGCTTCCGCTATCAAGTGTTGCTACGCGGCTGAGGGCAGTGGTGCAGGTGTGGAAGAGACCGGGTTGCGCGCCCCAGTGAGCAGGAAAACCTCGATCCGCAACCACAAAGGAATCTTCGTCGCCAAGAAGATGTCTCGAAAGGTGAGCCGTCGCGTGGTCAGACCGGCCTGCATAGCCGGAGTTCGGATCTCACGTCCGAACTTCAGAGCTCCGTGCGGTCGGACGAAGTTGTAATAGCAACGGAGCAACTCCAGGTGCTCATCGAGCCTCTCCGTCGAGCGAGCGTGGGAAAGCGTTCGTCTCGAAAGGTATGCCGAGCTTTGCCGGATGGTCAGATTTAACCGCTCGATGAACGACGTGTTCAATGTTGAGGAGTCCTCGGAGTTATTAAGCGCGTCTTCGAATCGCCACGCGGCTCCGTGCAGCGCTCTCCGTTCGACCTTGATGATACGATCGTTCCTGCGAGTTTTGAGGACTTGGCCGCAAAGACACGCTGGCCCGAAGAAGCGACGGATGACCTTCTGGTAGAATTCGAATCCATCCGTAACGATCAAGGGAAGATGCTCGAAATTCATCCGCCTCGAAAGGTCGTGAAACAGAGCGTGAGTGTTCCGGTAGCTTCGCCTTCCCGTCACCGGCGATGGCCAGAGCCGAGACCAGACCTCGATCGTAACGAAGACCCAACTCGTCGTCTTCTTGTTGCCCGCGAACGTGCGAATCTCGTCGGCTTGAAGCTCTTCGGCAGCGAAGCCAGCGATCCTTGTGTGGTTGAATCGACGACACACTTGGGCTGCCTTCTCGAGCCAGCGGGCGACGGTGTTCCAGGCAAGCCCTTCGGTCCGGGAAATCGAGGAAATGCTGACACCCTCGACTCTGAGAGCGATGACCCCATCGAAAGTAGCTCTTCGATGTTGGAGACGGTAGTAGGGCGTTGTGCATCGTCAAAACTGCTCCGCCCACGAAATCAAGGACTTACGCTCCGCTTGAATTCCGGGCCGAAGACGGCGAAACTCCGCCGCTATGCTCAACGTTGTTGTCTTCCTCGTCTCACTTGGCGTCCGTGCCATTCGGGCGATGTGTCGGCGCCGCGCCGACCTGGTGTTGGAGAACGTCGCTTTGCGGCAGCAAGTGACGGCGCTGAAGAAAGAGCGCCCACGCCCACCGCTCGACGACACGGAACGGGCTTTCTGGGTTGCCCTTCGAGGTTCGTGGCCCGTGTGGGCGAGCCGCCTGCTCATCGTCCACGCGGACACCGTAGCCCGTTGGCATCGCGACCGATTCCGACGGTACTGGGCAAAGATCTCGCAGCGCCGCCATCCTGGTCGGCCTCGGATTGATGCCGAGATTCGTCGCCTCGTCCGCACGATGGCGCAAGACGGCTGGGGGGCGCCACGCATCCATGCTGAGCTCACCAAGCTCGGTTTCGTCATCTCCGAGAGCACGGTGTCGCGATACCTGCCGCGGCGTCCCGCGGAGCCCGACCAGCTGAAACGATGGATGGCTTTCTTGCGCAACCATAAAGACGATATCGCCGCCATGGATCTGTTCACCGTGCCCACCGCGTCGCTCCGGCTGCTGTACGGCTTCTTCGTCATCGAGCACGGTCGTCGGCACATCGTTCACTTCAACGCCACGTTCCACCCGACGTCTGCTTGGGTTATTCAGCAACTACGCGAGGCGTTTCCCTACGACACCGCTCCGAGATATCTCATCTTCGATCGCGACTTCATCTTTAACGCTGCGGTCATCGAGTTCATCAAGGCAACGGGCACAAAACCCGTTCGCACTTCGTTTCGCAGCCCATGGCAAAACGGAACCGCGGAGCGGTGGGTCGGCAGCTGCCGTCGCGAGCTCCTTGAGCACGTGGTGGTTCTCGGCGCATGTCATCTCATCCGGCTCGTGCGAGCTTACATCAGCTACTATCATGAGGACCGTTGCCACTTGGGGCTGAACAAGGACACACCGAGCTTGAGAACGGTCACGCACCGACCGTCTCCTACGGCGAAAGTAGTCGCACTGCCGCGAGTCGGTGGACTGCACCATCGATACGAGTGGCGAGAGGCAGCCTGAGTCAGCTTGGTCGCTCGCGTTACTCGGCTGGTCGCCGAGAAGTTCGTCCTCAGCACCTTCCCTCGCGCGCTGACCACGCTCTCCAGCATGTGCTCGAGGGCGGTCCGGGCCCTAGAGTCCAGTCCCGGACTAATAATGATGATGGACACGATATCAAGGCTGTGCTCGACGCGCAGATGACTCAGCTTCATCCGTGGGATGGTGCCCCCGAAGTCCTCATGAGGGTTAGCGTGCCGGAGCCGAGCGAGGTGGATGTCTGGCGATCCGCTCTCGACCAAGCCGTTAAAGACATCGACCTACTTGAACGCGAAGAGGCGCGTCTCCTGGCCGACCGGAACAGGTTCTCCGGTCTGATGGAGGCAAAGAGATCTGAACCCGGGGTAATCGGCGATGAAGAGGCCGCGCGATTGCGGGCACTACGGGATGAGGCGTGGCAGATTCATCGAGCGACACTCGATGCCGCCTCCGCCGACACCTTCGAGGAACGGCTGAAGGACGACGACGCCGCAACGGCCGCCCGTATCGCGCACGCAACGGAACTGGCCAAGTTGAGGCAGGCGAGGGAGGGCCTGCGGGAGAAAACCTCGGAACTTGAGCGGAATGCGGGAGAGCTCGCTCTGGCGCGCAAGCAACAACGGCAGGTCCTGGACGAGGTGTCCGCCGCCGTTCAGGTCATGGCGCGAACAGGTGCCAAAAGTCTGTCGTCCGCCGTCACGCTTCCCAAGCTCACGACCTGGCTCGAACGACGCAAGGACGTCATCAAGACGCTGGGAGACATCGATCGAGAGGACGCTGAAATCGCGCGCGCGAGGGAGGATGAGATCCGACATCGCGGGCGGCTTGCGAAAGCCATGACGACCGCGCGAGTCGCGCATGACCCGGCGTTAAACCTCGAAGATCTCGTCGAGATCGCACAAGCGGTCGTCGAGTCGGACAAGGAACGACGCATCGCATCGAGGGCCGCGCGACAAGAGGTCGAACGGACGCTGGCGGAGTTGGAGCGCCGACGGCGCGATGCGGGACAGGCGGGTCGCGACAACGCCAAGTGGCATGTCGACTGGACCGTAGCGCTGTCCCGTTGCTGGGTCGGAGGGGCTGATCCGGAGCCTTCCACTGCAGCGGTCCGGCGTATTCTCGAAGACGTGGCGGTTCTGGAGTCGACTCTCGAGAATCGCGCCGCGATGGCTGATCGTATCGAGAAGATGGAGCAGGATCAGGCTGCCTTCACCGCCGCCGTGCAAGCCCTCGTCGAGCAGTTGGGCGACACCTTCGACGCCGGGCAGGTCGTCGCAATCAACGACGGTCTGAACGACCGTCTCGGCAAGGCAATCCATGATCGAAAGGCGCACGGCCAATGTCTCAAGGAGATAGAAAGCGTCGCCAAAGACATTGCCGAGGACGAGAATAGCCTCGTCGAATTGTGCGCCGTTACCGACGAGATGTTCAAGGCATTCGGCGTGGATTCCCTCAGGGAGGTGGACGAGAGACTGAAAAAGGTGGCGCGCCGGACTACGGTTCGTAAGGAACTATCCAACTGCGAAACCAAGTTGGTGGAGTCGATGAAGGCGAGATCGTTGGAAAAGGCAGTATCGACTCTCGAGAATACCGACTCGGACGAACTCGAACGGGAAATCGCCGAGATCAAGGCTCGACTCAAGGACGCGTCCGGACGCACAAACGATCTCTATCTGGCGCTCGGCCGCGCCGAGGATGCGATCAGTGCGGTGGGCGGTGACAATGCAGTGGCTAGGCTTGAAGAGCAACGTCGCACGGTTCTTCTCGATATCGAGGAAGGGGCACTCGCTTACCTCCGGACACAGCTTGGTATCGAGGCCGCGGAGCGCGCCCTGAGCACCTATAGGGACGAACATCGTAGTTCGATGATGAAACACGCCTCGGAGGCCTTCCGAACCATCAGCCGCGGCGTCTATTCACGGTTGGATGCGCAGTTGACCGACAAGGGCGAGGTGCTCATGGGTATCGGTGCCAGCGGCGGTGCGAAGATCGCTTCCGAGATGTCAAAGGGTGCGCGCTTCCAGCTCTACCTCGCGTTGCGTGTCGCCGGCTATTTCGAGTTCGTCGACCAGCATGGCCCTGCGCCATTTGTAGCCGACGACATTTTGGAGACATTCGATGACTTCCGCGCTGAGGAGGCTTTTCGTCTATTCACCAAAATGGCCGAGGTGGGGCAGGTCATATACCTGGGCCATCATCGCCATCTATGCGAAATCGCGCGCGCGGTTTGCCCCAACGTCACGATCCATGAGCTTCCCGAGCTTGTGTTGCCGGTGGCCGCCACGGGGGCTTACACCTGACGCGGTACTGGCAAGGGTAGCGACCAGACCTACAACATCCTATTTCGGGAGAAAGACGGACAGGTGCTTCCGCCATCAAGTGTTGCTACGCGGCTGCGGGTAGTGGTACAGGTTCGGAAGAGACCGGGTTGCGCGCCCCCGTCCTGTGCCAAAACTCGGCCCTCTTGAAATAGCCGATAAATCAGCAGCTTAGCGTCTGTGTTTTGCGACGGTGCCAAGGGCTGTGGGCTTTACAATCGTCTGGCCCGAGGGTGTTATCTTCTGATCCATCATGACGTACCCGTCGTGTCCAAAAACACAAACGAACTCAAGACCGGCGGCGCCAGCGGGATAACGTCTATTCGCCGTCGCGTCCCTTACGGTACTCGTCTCGCAGCTTCTGGGCAAACCGCTTGAGTCTGGCCTTGGCGTGCTCGATGTCTGGCTGTGCGTCCCGCCAGGCGTCCTTGGTGCGGGGTTTGACCTCCTCGTTAAACACACGTGTGGCGTTGGTTAATGTCTCTTTGGCTCTAGCTCGTACCTCCGGACGACGTGCTAGTTCTCGTGCAGCGCGGATGGCGAGACGTCGCAGGAGCGTCATGGCTCACTCTAGTATAGACGGAGCCTTCCCTCCCAAATGATGATCGCAACGACTAAGAGCACGTGGGTCAGGGAGAGAAACCGCTTGAATTCACGAGAATTGCCTGTGCCTTCTATGTCATCGTGAAACCTGAGACGGTCGTCCGCTGGCACCGTTGTGGGTTCAGACGATATTGGGCGTGGAAGAGCCGATGACGTAGACCTAGACGACCAGGCATCGCTCCCGAAATACGTGAGCTGATACGGAACATGAGCAGGGCCAACCCCGTGCCCCTAAGGCTTCGCACCCTGCGCACGGCGAATCATGTAGTCCAAGAGCACGTTCGACATTACCCGCATTCCGATCGGAATGGCGGCGTCATCCGCACGGAACGTCGGCGAATGGTGCGGGCCCGACACGGTCCCTTCCCTGAGGGTTCCCAGGCGATAGAAGAAACCGGGGACCTCGTTTGCGAAGTACGAGAAATCCTCGCCTCCCATCGTCGGATTGAGCTCGACCACACCCTCGTCGCCCATGATGGCTCTCACGGACGGGACCATCCATTGCGTGAGCTCCGGATCGTTGATAGTGGCTGGCGTGCCTCGGCCGTAGTCTAGGACGAAGCTCCCACCGCCCGCCTTCGTGATCCCGTCCAGAATCTCTCCCATTCTCCGCTCAACGGTGTCACGAACCCCCGCATCGTAGGTTCGCACTGTTCCTTCGAGGCGCACCTCGGCGGGAATGATGTTGAACCGCTCGCCGCTGTGGAACATGCCCACTGTGACGACGACGGGCTGCAAGGGGTCCAAGTTTCGGGAAGCGATTGTCTGAAGGGCCACAACCGCCTGGGAAGCCATGACGATTGCATCGACACCCAGATGGGGCTGCGCACCGTGGGTCTGAACCCCCTTCACCGTGGCTTTGAAGTGGTCCACTGCAGCCAAGGCGGGGCCTTCTGTAAAGCCGACCTGGCCCACCGGTAGGTTCGCCAGCGCGTGAAGGCCGAACACCGCTTCCGGTCGAGGGTCGTCGAAAACGCCTTCCCTCACCATTAGCTCCGCCCCTCCTTCTTCACCCGGAGGGGGACCCTCTTCGGCGGGTTGAAAAATGAAGAGCACGGTTCCGGGGATGTCGGCCTTCAGGTCGATGAGAACCGAAGCCACCCCCATCTGCACCGCGGTGTGAATATCGTGCCCACAGGCATGCATAATGCCGACGTCCTGGCCGTTGTAGGTGCCCCGCTTCGTCGACTTGAAGGGCAAGTCCGTATCTTCGGTAACGGGGAGCGCGTCCATGTCCGCGCGGACTGCGATGGTGGGACCATCCTTGTTCCCCTTTAGGATGCCAACTACTCCCGTGTGCGCGATGCCGCTTCGAACCTCGATGCCGAGTGCCCGAAGGTGATTTTCTACGAGCTTTGCCGTTTCGTACTCACGATTGCCGAGCTCCGGGTTCTGGTGAATCTGATGCCGGAACGTGAGCGTCTTCGCCACGTGACGCTTCACCGCCGGTTCGATCTTGTCATCGACCATGCCCGATGGCGGGACCCTCTGGGCATCTGCGGTAGAGCCCATCGCCAGAATGAGACTCAGGGTAACTGCAAAGATAGTGTCATGGGCCGTCATGTGGCGGATTGTACGGAGAGGCCCACGTTAAGGCCTCCATCATCATCATTAATAGTCTTCTCCAGCCCTCCTGAGTTGAGTAGGCGGCGTCTACGGTTCTCGATCATTGCCCTTCGGTGAGGACAGCCGCGAAAAAGGCGTCGGTCTTGGCGGCCATGATGAAATCGTTGCGGTGTAGGCCTCGTATCTTGTGGGTCCACCAAGAGACCGCGACGCGACCCCACTCGGTGAGGATCGCTGGATGGTGACCCTCGCTTTCAGCTAGCTCGCCGATCTTCTGCGTAAATGCCAGCGCTTCGGCAAAATTCTTGAAGCTGAAGACGCGGTTGAGGCGCGGGATGTCCCCCTCAATCAGGACCTGCCACTCAGGGGTTTCGTGCTTCAGGTGCGCGATCTCCGAGTCGCTGAGCCTTGGCGCGTCGCCTCGGCAGGCGACGCACTTTTCCTGAATCAATCTATCCATGATTTCCTAGGATATCTCGACTTCGACGTCGTCCCCCTCGACGCGCACGTTGTAGGATGTCACTGCCGCTGGCGCGGGCGGTGTCAGATTCTCGCCAGTGCAGACATCGAAGTCGGCTCCGTGCAACGGACAGGTCACCGTGCTGCCCTCGAGTGATCCCTCGGACAGTGGGCCTCCACGGTGCGTGCAGGCGTCTGCGATCGCGTAGCAGGTCCCGTCTACGTTGAAAAGAGCGATCTTGTTTCCCGCAACCTCGATGGCCATACCCTTCCCGGGGGCAAGGCCCTTCGCCTCTGCAACCTTGTGAAAGGTTCCCATCGGGATAAGTCCTCCTTGACAAGACGATTGTAACGGCGTCGCCGAGATAACTCAAAGGGCAGGGTCACACGCGATCTTCTTTCTTGCGGATCACAGCCCCGGTCCTGAGTTCGTTTGTGTTTTTAGACACGACGGGGTAGCTCAGGTATGGACCACCCCGAGCAAGTCGCTGTTTCAGCCTCCTGGTGCGTTGTTTTTTCCGGCGGAGGGTTGATCCAGGCCTGAGGAGGCAAAACGGGAGGTTGAGGGGTTCCGCGAACGAATCGTTCGGGGTGAGCCCGCTGAGCTTGGACGAGGGTCTGGCGTCGAGCCGTGGTGAGTTTTTCCGCGCGCCCATGATGAACGACGGCTGGAGTCATGAGACCGATTCCCGAGTGCCGGTGTTCGTGGTTGTAGTAGCCGAAGAAGTTACGGCAGAACAGGCGAGCATCCTCGATGGAACCGAAACGCTGCGGGAACTGAGGGCAATACTTCAGCGTCTTGAATTGAGACTCGGAGTAGGGATTGTCGTTCGAGACATGAGGTCGCGAGTGAGTCTTGGTCACGCCGAGGTCGGCTAGGAGCAAGGCTACGGGCTTGCTTTGCATCGAGCTGCCGCGATCCGCGTGGAAGGTGAGCTCACGCGGGGTGCTTCCGCCATCAAGTGTTGCTACGCGGCTGCGGGCAGTGGTACAGGTGCGGAAGAGACCGGGTTGCGCGCCCCCGTTGTGTCCAAAAACAGAAACGCGTCGCCAAGCCCTTGATGGTTGAGCTCTCCACAATAATGATAGATGAACTCGGCGACGGCCCGGCGCGTGGGTCTTAGAGTTTGTTTGTATTTTTGGACACGACGGGTTCTCTCGATGCGGTCACCGATTCCTCCGCTCGAGAAAAAAGAGAGCCAGTCGCCCATTTACCCAAATGCATGCGTTCGTTGACCAGTCGATAGTTTATTTCGCTCTGAGGTTAGTCGCCTCGAAAGGGGGGCTTCAACGAGACCGCTAACGCTCGCTACGCGTCACACTTTCGTACTCGCGCGGGAATCGCCGAACAAGTAGCGCTCAAGCCCCGGATTCGACCCGTCGAACTTCCAGATCCAGGCATCCAGGATGTAGTGGGTTGCCTGGGGGATGGTCAAGAGCGGCACGATCAGAGTGAGTGCTGCACCGGGTGGGTCCAGGCCACCGAGGCCTCCGAAGAAGTTTCCGTGCTCGTGCCAGACGAGCGAATCCCACAGGCCTTCTTCCACGTAAGCGAGGGCCAGCAAAGGGGCGACAAAGAGACCAGCCGCGACGGGTCGGTGTGCGAGTCGAAGCCAGCTCGTCTAATCACCCCACCGGCGGCGACCGTAGAGCCACACGAGAGCCATATAGGGAATCCCGTGCGCGACGACGTTCGTCACGGTAAAAGCGAAGTCGGAGTTCAAGTACACGATCCCGACGTACCAGACGGCTGCCGTCGATGAAACGATGCCGATCTTCCCCCAGTTGAGCACGCTGCCGCCCAGGAGGATGGCAGCCTGACGAAGGACGAACGCGGTTAGAATCGCCGCGTACGCCCATCGAGCGAACGACGCGATGGCGGTCGGGAGGTAGATGAAATCTCCGTCCACGAACTGCCTTGGTGCACAACTCGCGATCTCGGTCCACAATTGTCCTGTACTCACGGATTCGAGGTTCCTGTGCCTTCTATTTATTCATCCGCGCGCACCAAACTTGATTAATCTCCGGTCTGCCGGGACCATGCCGGCATGATTTGGTCGTTTGTTCGCGCTCTCGTCTCTAGAGGACCTAGAATCGAGGCCGGGGCTACCGCGGCGCAGCGGGCTGACACGTTCTGGTCCAGGCGCGGCCCGGGCCTGGACCCTGTCGTGTCCAATAATACAAACGAACTCAACACCTACTCGCCGGGACGTTTCAGGTTAGAGGTGTCTACGCTTGATTGGCCAATGAGAGCTAGAATCCTCGGCCATGAGCACGCCGGTCCAGCTTTGACCTTGTTGGTCGTCGCCATCGCTGGTTGGATCCAGCGTGACCAACAACAGGCCGCTATCGTTTGTGTTTTTGGACACGGACGGGCGTCGCGCTTATTATGACCAGGTGCCGATCGCCCGCTCCACGTCGCGCCCCGACGGTCTCTGGAACACTCGCAGGTCGAACTCCGGCACCACCGCCAGCAGGTGGTCGAAGATGTCTGCCTGGATCGCCTCGTAGCGGCTCCAAACCTGATCGCGGCTGAAGACGTAGACCTCGATCGGGAGCCCGTGCTCGGTTGGCGCCAGCTGCCGGACTAGGAACGTCATGTCCTGGTGCACCATCGGGTGGTGGCGGAGGTACGCCACGACATAGGCGCGAAACGTCCCGACGTTCGTCAAATGGCGGCCGTCGGCCAAGCTCGCCGGTTCGACCCCGCGCGCCGCGTTCCAGTTTGCAATCTCCTCTCGCTTGTCCTTCAGATAGTCGGCGATGTACTGAATTTTCGAGAAGCGCGCCAGCATCTCCTCGTCACAGAAGCGAATGGATCCGACGTCGATGTAGAGGGCTCGCTTGATGCGCCGGCCACCCGATTCCGCCATGCCGCGCCAGTTCTTGAACGATTCCGCAATCAGCGCGTAGGTGGGAATCGTGGTGATCGTCTTGTCCCAGTTCTGAACCTTCACCGTCGTCAATCCCACATCGAGCACGTCGCCGTCGGCGCCGTGCTTCGGCATCTCGACCCAATCGCCCCGCGAGACCATTCGGTTCGCCGACAGCTGGATGCCGGCGACGAAGCCAAGAATGGTGTCCTTGAAGACCAGCATCGTCACCGCGCTCATGGCGCCGAGGCCGCTCAACAACAGCAGCGGCGAGCGGCCGAGGACGAGCGCCAGGACGCTGATGGCCGTTACGGCGTACACCACCAGCTTGAGCACCTGGGCGATGCTCCGCACCGGTAGCTCCCGCGGGAGCCGCGAACCCCGGGCGATTTCGATCCCCACGTTCACAACGCTGTCGGCCGCCAGCGCCGCGATGACGATCATGTAGATGAGCGCCCCCTGCCGCACGACGGCTGTCAGCTGGTCGTATCCGGCGAGCACCGGAGTCGCGGAGTGGTAGATCACTAGCGCCGGCACAAGATGTGCCACCCGTTGTAACACGCGGTGCCGCATCACGACGTCGTCCCAACTCGAGGTCGTCCGTCGCGCGAGCCGCGCGATACCGCGAACCACGACTCTCTTGGTGACGCGGTTGGCGGTCAGGGCGACGAACAGGACGAGCAGGACGCCTCCAAGCCGCGTCAGCAGCGTGGCGCCCGCCTCGCTCATCCCCCACTTAAGCAGCCAGTCGTGCAGCGGGCTAAGCACGCAACGTCTCCATCATGCAATTTTACGCCACTATATCTCTTGGTTGGACCGCTCACTAGATGTCGTGGTCTTGTCGTACTCGGCTAGGAAGGTGTCTAGCGCATCCGCAACTTCCTTGCCCCGCGTGTACTCGATAGCTTCTCGGCCCGTCATCTCCTGGGTACGCTTCGGCATTGGCGTGTGCTCGAATGCAACTCCTCACGTGCTGCTCTGACATTCCCCTATTCGTTCATCTCAATTCCCTGTTCTTCCCGAGCGATTCCCTGTTCGCCGATTTCCAATTCCCTGTTCTTTCATCAGAAATTCCCTGTTATTTCGGAACAGGGAATTGCCATCTAACCATTTGAAATATAGAAGGTTACCACGTCAAAAAACGGCCGGATCGGCACAATAATGGCCAAAATTCCCTGTTTTTCCCTGTTATTCATGGTTACCAGCCGAGACCGGATAGCTCCAAACTGCACCATCCGCCACCCAGTCTGGCCAATTGTGGCACTGCAGAGACGGGTGAGATTTTCCGCGCGGTTGGCGGGGTTTTGCAGGATCAGGTGTCACCAGAGACGCGCTAGAAGGGCTGAACGGGCCTCATTTTCTGCATTCGTCTCTAATCCCGATTTTCGAGTGCCACGTTTGCGCCAAATAGGAGAATGGGCGCTGACCGGGGCCGTGCGGCAGCGGAAAAGAGGCCACCCGAGAGGCCCAGAATCGAGGCCGGGGCTACCGAGGCGTAGCTGGCCTAGCACGTTCTGGTCCAGGTGCGGCCCGGACCTCCCTAGATGTCCCGAGCGCAATCAACACTGGATAGACTTTTTGCGGAGCACAACTCCCCAGTCTTTGTTCGAAGGCTTCTCGGCTACTATGGGCCTGTCAGACTTCCCGCACCCGTTCGTCGCTGTCGTGCTCCTTGCGGATTCACACAGCGCGGACCCCGACGCCACTCAGGGCCAAATGCGGGACCTCCCGGCTCCCGTGTATGTCTCTTCCGTGCGTGCGCGGGGTCTCAGACCACGCAGGGGCGGAACAGCTCTTGCGATGACGACTTGTTCCGTGTTGCCTTCCGTGCCATACGACGCCGTCGGCCCCCCAAACTCAATTTTCCTTTCGCGGCTCAATACCCAGCCCACACGTTGCCCTGTCAACGCTTCGCCCCTGCCCTCGCGGGCAGCAACGCATGACTCGGGGCCAACTTGGTTCGCTACTCCTTGGTTAGGCGGGACTTGCACCCGCGAGACTTACCGGTTTGTGCCGGCGCACCGTGAGATCAAAATACTCATGCGCCTTCTGTCCAAAAACACAAACGAACTCAAGACTGGCGCGCCGGGACGTTTCGGATCAGAGACGTCTGAGGCTTGGTTGGCCAATGGAAGGTGCTTCCGCAATCAAGTGTTGGTGGCTACCGCGTAACCCGCTCGTGTGCTAGAGTTTAAGCCTGATTTCGAGAGACGCAGTTCTTTCGGCGATGCGGGCTGGGCTGACCACACGGTGCCTGACGTTCAGGGACACCTTCGTGTGCACGCCGACATCCCTATTAGTGGCGTTCGCCGACACAGGCAGGCCAGCTGACATTAGCATTCAAACACGGCGTAGCAACACTTGATGGCGGAAGCACCAAGTCCAGTCTAATAAAGGACTTCCGGGTGCGAAGTTCACTGCCCGTAGCTCGCCACGCAGCCGATTTGAGCCAGCCGTGCGCACCCCCGGTGGGCCTGTCGCTCGCCACCCGCAGCCCAGGGTTCGGAAGCCAGCCCTGCGGCGTGAAATACCCTCGATTCTGCGCGGATTCCAAGGGCGTCTAAGCTGCTGATTTGTGGTCTATTTCAAAAGGGCCGAGTTTTGACACAGGATGCGGTGGCCTACTTCGTTATTACTATCGTGCGGTTGCCTGAGTAGATAAGTTCGAGTGCCGTCCAAGCCGCCCCGTGAGTTTCGTATCGTTCTGGCATTGACCTCGGCTGGCGGCCCATCGAATCCTCGCTTCGGGCAGATCCGGTCATCGACCCTCTACAGGCCGACGTCGAGCTCGACGTACTATTTGCACCATACGGACAGCGGACGAATAAATAGAAGGCACAGCCGTCCTCGCACGACGATGTGGACGAGCCGGCAACAGTAAACGGAGCAAACACCCGCCGCCCGCTGGTCGGCTGTCTTGGAAGACCCCCGACTTGATAGCATGTGCAGGTATGGAAAAGCTCGACACCAAAAAAACCGTCAAAAGACTAAATTCGATCTTGGAGCAGGAGCTCGCGGGGGTCGTTCGCTACACCCACTATGCGCTCATGGTGACCGGCCCCAATCGGCTGCCGATCGTGGAATTCATGAAGGCACAGGCTTCCGAGTCCTTGGACCATGCTCAACAGGTAGGTGAGATTCTGACTGGCCTCGGTGGCCACCCATCGCTCAGTGTGGCGCCCCTCGAAGAGACCTTTCAGCATTCGCTCAAGGCGATTCTCCAGGAAAGCGTGAACCACGAGAAGAACGCTGTGAAGCTCTATGTCGACCTCCTCGAAGCGGTAGAGGATGCGAGCATCTACCTGGAGGAGTTCGCGCGCACCATGGTTGGGCAAGAAGAGCTTCACCAGATGGAGCTCAAGAAAATGCTTCGCGACTACAGCGAGGCGTCCGGTGCCGACTAGCAATCTTCTCATTTCGTCGATGTCCCTGGCTCGAAGCCTCTTCTACGCGTGGGAGAAACGGCTCGCCTTCAAGGACGATCCGGAGCGACGCGTCCTTGATTTTCAATGGGGCGCGGAGTTTCTCCCTCCCTTTGGCTCGTGGCACCCACCCGAGATCACTCCGTCGGAGTCCGAAGCTCGAGCGCTGTTACACGACCACGCCGAGAGGGCACTCGAGTCTAGTGAGGACTACTTCGCGTCGTGTCCAAAAATACAAACGAACTCTAAGACCCGCGCGCCGGGCCGTCGCCGAGTTCATCTATCATCATTATGAAGAGCGCAACCATCAAGGGCTTGGCAACGCGTTTGTGTTTTTGGACACGACGCGGTGCCGACCTGGACGGCCAAAACGGAAATCCAGGACAAACGAATACGCTGGCACAGCAACCTGGCTTGAAGGCGAGGAGAACCCAATGCAAGTGGTGAACGACGCTCGTGGCTCTCTGCGGAGACGCTGGGATCTCCATGTGCATACCCCGGCATCCCTCTATCACAACTACGGTTCTGGTAGTGACGTATGGGAACGCTTCATCACGGCACTTGAGCAGCTTCCCAAGGACTTCTCTGTCATAGGCATCAACGACTACCTGTTCCTGGATGGGTACCGCAAGATCCTTGAGTTCAGGAGCCAGGGACGCTTGAAGAACATTGACACCTTCCTTCCCGTGCTCGAGTTCCGAGTTGCGCGCTTCGCCGGAACCGAGGGCGCACTCAGACGCATCAATTACCATGTCGTGTTCTCCAACGACATTACAAGCGACCAGATTGAGCAGCAGTTTCTGAATCAACTCAAAGCACACTACACGCTCAGTCCTGGAGTCGACCACGAATGGGCCGGCGTCGTTACCCTCGAGAGTCTAGAGGACCTCGGGAAGGCGATCATCGCCAGCGTTCCGGACAACAAGAAGCCAGACTACGGCCGACCGATATTGGAGGGGTTCAACAACTTAAACCCGTCCTGTGCGGTGCTTCCGCAATCAAGTGTTGGTAGCCGCCGCGTAAACCGCTCGTGTGCTAGAGTTTGAGCCTGATTTCGAGAGACGCAGTTCTTTCAGCGATGCGGGCTGTGAACCGCCCCGGGTTTTCCGGAGACTGTTTTAGTTGAGTCTCGCCATCTCTAGCGAGCCTTCCTGCGACCGATAGTAGTTCATCTCGTACTCGACGGGGGAGACATTTCCGATCGGCTCCAAGAGTCGTTGCGTGTTGTACCAATGGACCCACTCGAGGGTGGCGAACTCAACGTCTTCGAGACCACGCCAGGGCCCACGTCGACGGATCACCTCGGTCTTGTAGAGGCCGATGATGGATTCAGCCAAAGCGTTATCGTAAGAGTCGCCTCGGCTGCCGACGGACGGCTCAATACCCGCCTCGGCGAGCCGCTCGGTGTAACGGGTCGAGACGTACTGCACGCCGCGATCGCTGTGATGCACCAATGGATCTTCTGGGTTTAGTCGGCGCTCGTGCAGCGCCTGCTCCAACGCATCGAGAGCGATGCCGGCAGTCAACGATGTCGTCGCTCGCCAACCGACGATGAGTCGAGCGAAGACGTCGATGACGAAGGCGACATACACGAAGCCGCGCCACGTGGCAATGTAGGTCAGGTCCGAGACCCAGAGCTCGTTCGGGCGTGTGGCGTTGAAGTCGCGCTCCACGAGGTCCATCGGGCGAGCGCCGCTCGAATCCGGCTTCGTCGTCTTGAATCGACGTTCACGGACCGCGCCCTGGAGACCCATTTCACGCATCAGACGGGCCACCGTGCATCGAGCCACGTCGCGGCCCTCACGGCGAAGCTGACGCCAGACCTTGCGCACGCCATACACGTCAAAGTTCTCTTGCCGTACACGACGAATCTCGCCGCGGAGTTGGACGTCGCGCTTCGCTCTCGCTGGCAGGCGGCTTGGGTCCTTCTCTCTCGCTTTCTGCTCGTAATAGGTCGACGGGGCGATCGGAAGCATCCGGCAGATCGGCTCGACCCCGTAATTTTCACGGTTCGCGTCCACGAACAACACATTCACCTCGGTCGGCGGTCGAGCTCCGCCTGGGCGAAAAACGCCGACGCCTTGCGAAGGATCTCGTTCGCCCGCTTTAGCTCACGGTTCTCTCGCTCAAGCTCCTTCAGCCGCTGACGCTCGTCCGTCGTCAGTCCCGCTCGTTTCCCAGCATCACGCTCTGCTCGCCGCACCCACGTGCGTAGCGTTTCCCGCGTACAGTCAATCTTCGACGCAATCGATGAGATCGCTGACCACTGAGATTCGTGCTGAGCCTGCTGGTCGAAAACCATCCGCACTGCGCGCTCTTTTACCTCCGGTGAATACCTGCTTCGTCTTGTCATGACTCCATCCTCTCAAGAGTTGGAGTCTCCGGGAAACCCGGGGCGGTTCAGCTGGGCTGACCACACGGTGCCTGACGTTCAGAGACACCTTCGTGTGCACGCGACATCCTTATTAGTGGCGTTCGCCGACACAGGCAGGCCAGCTGACACTAGCATTCAAACACGGCGTAGCAACACTTGATGGCGGAAGCACCTGTGAACCGTGCTCCCTTATCCCGGCAGGCTACCTGCCGTATCCGCTCCAGCGCATTTCGCAGATCAGGGGACCGAACGTAGGCGCACTCCCTTGGCTGTTTCCGCGCTTTCCCGCTTCGTGCCCGTTTAGGGTTGTCCATATTCACTCCCTGCCCGGCGCTGAGTCCGGGACCTGATTTGCCGCAGCGGATTTCCCTTGGTCAGCCCCCTTCGCTCCACCTCCTCCGCGGAGTGAGGTACTCCCCAGTCTTTGTTCGAAGGCTTCTCGGCTACTATGGGCCTGTCAGACTTCCCGCACCCGTTCGTCGCTGTCGTGCTCCTTGCGGATTCACAGCGCGGACCCCGACGCCACTCAGGGCCAAATGCGGGACCTCCCGGCTCCCGTGTATGTCTCTTCCGTGCGTGCGCAGGGTCTCAGACCACGCAGGGGCGGAACAACTCTTGCGATGACGACTTGTTCCGTGTTGCCTTCCGTGCCATACGACGCCGTCGGCCCCCCAAACTCAATTTTCCTTTCGCGGCTCAATACCCAGCCCACACGTTGCCCTGTCAACGCTTCGCCCCTGCCCTCGCGGACAGCAACGCATGACTCGGGGCCAACTTGGTTCGCTACTCCTTGGTTAGGCGGGACTTGCACCCGCGAGACTTACCGGTTTGTGCCGGCGCACCGTGAGGTCAAAATACTCATGCAGCTTCCAGATGGTAGAAACGTAGCAGCCCGCCACCTCTAATCCGAATCGGCACGGGACGCAGATCTCGAGTTCGTTTGTGTTTTTGGACAGGACGGGGCTAGCCGCCAACACTTAATTGCGAAAGCACCAGCAGAGAAAGGGGGCAGGTCATCTGGAGAGCGAAACCATACTTATGAAGAAGACAAAATCACCAAACGATTCGGAACTTCTATTCGAAGAGTACTGTAAGCGGGAGAGAATTGAGTGTACACCGGTCCCCAAGGAACATGGTAAGACCCCAGATTACGAAGTGACGATCGATGGTCAGAAAATCATCGTCGAGGTTAAGGAAACTAGGGATAACAAAGAAGAGCTGGAATCGTACCGTCTGGTTAGGGAACGTGGCTACGGAAATGTTCTGGGGGGAACACCAGGAACTCGCGTAAGAGATAAGATTTATAAATCTTCGAAACAAATAAAATCGAGATCCGAGGGTCGTTACCCAGGAATCATAGTGCTCTACGAAAACGGTCGTACTAGGCATCTTGACCCGTACCACATTATGACGGCGATGTACGGTCTTGAGCAGGTGATTTTGGACGTATCCCAGGATCCGTCAATCGAACCATCTTACAGAGGCACTCAGTTCGGTCCTATGAGAAAGATGACTCAAGATGACAACACGTCGATAAGCGCTATTGGTACGCTCAGTGTGATAACCCCTAATGGGAGTATTGTGATGGGAGAAGGGCTGATAGCAGAAGAGGGGATAGATCCTAGCTGGAACATCGAACTCCGCATCTACCATAATTGTTTTGCTAAGATTCGAATGGAACCAGCACTGCTAATGAGACGCGGAATCGCGCAGTACGAGATCGATCTCGAGAAAAGGATGTGGAAAGAGGCTGAGGGGTAGAACCGCCGTTCCGTGTCATAGTCAATTGGTCTCGGGGGGGTTGGGAAGTCGAGATAGAGGCCGCTACCGTGACGCCAAGGTCAGCTTCCTAAGCTCATGGCACGGACTGCTGCCGGTGGTCGTCCTGTGCCAAAACTCGGCCCTTTTGAAATAGGCCATAAATCAGCAGTTTCGTGTCTGTGTTTGCGACCGGGCCAAGGGCCGTGGGCTTTACAATCGCGTCGTGTCCGAAAATGCGAACGGAGCCGAAAGCTCGAATCCTGGAGGCGTTCTCGAGATTCGCGGAGACCAGCCGACGCGGCACTGGCTTTGCGATAGGCGCTCCCGAGCAGACCTCTCCTCCAGACCATCCGTTTCGTCCAGCGGGCGCGCCCGAACTCCTATGCGGCGTCGCGGTGGTAATAGCTGAGCAAACCGCCCAATCGCTTACGACATCGCACCTTCCCGTGAGGACTGCCGACGCATTCTTCCGCTTCGAGCAATGCGTTCCTGAGCCCTTGATGGTTGCGCTCTCCGTGATGATGATGGATGAACTCAGCGACGGCACGGCGCAGCGATTGCTCACTGAAGAAGATCATCCGCTCCAAGCACTCGCTCTTGATCGACAAAACAAACCTTTCGACATAAGCGTTCAGATTCGGCGAACGGTGCGGCAGCCGAATGACGTCCGTTCCGGCGTGCTCGAGCAAATCGCGAAACTCCGTGGTGAACTTCTTGTCGCGGTCCAGGATGAGGAATCGCTTGCCGCGCAGAAAGCCGTCGAATGGGTCGGTGAGATTCCGACCGACCTGCATCATGAACGGGCCATCTGGCCCCGGAGTGATTCCGGCAATGTGCACTTTTCGCGAAGACAGCTCGATGACGACGAGCACATAGTAAGTCACGAGCCTACGAACTGTGGCGACCTCGACGGTGAAGAAGTCGGTCGCAGCAACGGTTTCCCAATGGGCGGCGAGAAACGTACGCCATGGCGTTCGCTCACTTCGCTCCGGCGCAGGCTCGATGCCATGTTCTCGCAGAATATTGACGATGGTGCTCCTGGCTACCGTATGGCCGAGATTCGAGAGGGCGCCGCGAATGCGTGTATATCCCCACCTCGGATTCGACTTCGCCATCCCTACGACAAGCTTGCTAATCTCGGCCATGACCCGGGGCCGTCCGGGCTGTTTCCGCCGCTCGCTGTAGTCCCACTTCCGCGCAATCAGCCTTCGGTGCCAAGCCAGCAGGGTTTCCGGTGTGACGATACCGGCGACTTCTGCCAAGAGTTTCCGGCCAAGCGCCTTACCCTTTACCGCCAGCCGCCGTCGCTCGTCGTCTGTGAGACGAAGCTTCCTCCTGCAAAGCCGAGCTTTCAGGACTTTGTTCTCCTCGAGCAAGTAGACCATAGCGGCCTGTTGGTCACGCTGGATCCAACCAGCGATGGTGATGACCAACAATGTCAAGGGCTGGATCGGCGTGCTCATGACCGAGGATTCTAGCTCCCATTGGCCAATCAAGCGTAGACACGTCTATTCCGAAACGTCCCGGCAGCCGGTCTTGAGTTCGTTTGTGTTTTTGGACACGACGCCGTTGCGCAGGAGCAATTTCTCATCCACGGATCCTGAGACGTAGCCCAGCATGGTCTTCCAGTCCATCGCGACTCCTTCCGCTGAACTGGAATACGTATCCGACCGCGATGGCGGATTCAAGCAGCCTTTGGAAAGGTGCAAACTGCTGACCCGCTGGGCGTTCGAGTATATTGACCAGACGCGACGTCGAGCTCGACGTACTATTTGCACCATACGGGGTTGCTCCGTTTCTACCATCGGGAAGCCGCATGAGTATTTTGACCTAACGACCACGTGCAATTCCTACCGCTCGTTCTGGCTGGCTGGGTCAACCGCCAGCAACAGGATGTGATTGACTAGCTGCGAGAGGAGAACCGTGTGCTCCGAGCCGGGCTTCGGGGCAAACGTCTCTGGCTTTCTTTCGCTTGCATCGTTCTCACATTTTGTATATATGGCATTGTTGGGTTCTATTAGGAGGGAGCGATGAAGAGAATCTTTGGTTTCGCTGCGATCGCAACTCTTATGTTGATAGTGGGTTTCACCCACGCCATCGCCGCGCAGGAATCGGAGGCCGTGCAGGAATCGGAAGCGGTAACCGACGCCGCTGGGGACGCCGCTGAGGCTGCTGGCGAGATGGCGGATTCGCCGGTCGAGGCAGCAGGGGAGATGGCGGACTCGGCTGCCGAATCGGTAGAAGAAATGGCAGAGTCCACCGCTGAAACGGATGAGGCGGCGGCAGCGGAGACCGGGATGAGCCCCGGGCTCATGTTCGGTCTTTTGATCTTGGCGCTGGTTCTGGTGGTGCTTGCGGTGAAGCGGCTGCGCAAAGCTTGAGGTAATCCAACCTTCGCAATCAAGATGGCGCACGGCGACGGGGACAACTAGGCCCACGCCCTCGCCAGACCTCTACCCTGAGTAGAGCTGTCGCCGGCCCTCAAAACGTCCTACATGAAGACGACGAAAACATCCTGGTTGCGGGCAGTTCGCCAATCTCATGCAGCTCGAGTTTATGGAAGGGACAAGCGCTCGACCTTGCCGCGTTCGACGACAGCTTTCTCCGAGGCTACTCGCACCTCATCATCGACCGAGATTCTAAATACACAACGGAGTTTCGAGAAGTCCTGAAGGAAAACGACGTGGACATTGTCCCGATTCCGACAAAGTCTCCGAACTGCAATCCTCACGCGGAGCGCTTCGTGTGCTTGAGCAAAGAGGAGTGCCTGAACAGGATGGTCTTGCTTGGCCGGAATGCGTTGGAACGCCGTCGTGTCCAAGAATACAAACGAACTCTAAGACCCGCGCGCCGGTCCGGCGCCGAGTTCATCTATCATTGTCGTGGAGAGCGCAACCATCAAGGGCTTGGCAACGCCTTTGTGTTTTTGGACACGACGCTCTCCAGACTTCACCCCGCGCTTGGTCCGAACCGCACCCCGATCTAACATGCCTGGGTTGCCAGCCGTGCGTCTACGCATGGCATATAGGAGGTTCTCTTCGATGCACAGCCAAGTGACTCGTTTTGTTGTTCTTGTCGCGATCGCTGCTGTTGCGGTGGGCGTCGTGGCGTGGGCTCAGTCTCCCCGCGGCACATCCAAAGCGACCATAGGCGGAAGCGAGGTTTCCGTGGACTACGGTCGGCCGAGTCTCCGGGGACGCGACATGCTCGGCCAAGCCCCCGTGGGTACCGTTTGGCGCACAGGCGCGGATCAATCCACCACGTTCACGACCGGGGCCGACATCACCGTTTCCGGCACTGCGATCGCGAAGGGCGCGTACAGCTGGTTCACGAAACGAGTGAACGAAGACACGTGGCACCTAGTGTTCAACTCCCAGACCGGGCAGTGGGGCACGTCCCACGACGCCAGCCGCGACGTGGGCGAAGCCCAGCTCACGTGGAAGAAGGACGGAGACGCGACGGAACAGTTCACGATCGAGCTGTCCGGCTCCGGCAACAGCGGCGAGATCAAGCTGATGTGGGGGACCAACGTCCTGAGCGCTCCGATCGAGTCCAACTAGCCGCGTTCTCGACTGGAATCCGGAGACGGCGCACTCCGTTTCACTCGCGAAGAAGTGGTCGTGACGGGATCCGTGCGGGTGACTCTTGTCGCGGGAAACCAACACGCGACGTACGCGACGGCGCGGAAGGAGAGCGAATCAAAGCGAGAAACACCGCGCAGGATACTCTGAAGAAGCTGGGTAACCTGTGCTCCGCAGAAAGTCGATCCAGCGTTGATTGCGCGTTGCGACTGACGAGCGCCGCCGGCTTGGCCAGATTGGTGCCATCCGAGTCATTGGCCCCGTAATCGGGCTCATCCCAGATATAGGCGATCGCGACCGAGCGATGCGCCCGGTTGGAAAACCTGACTGGAAGACCAGAAGTACAACGGCTACTTCCTGTGCGTCTCCGGTTCCGGACTGAGCCTTACCCGACCGCTAGCGGGCAGTTCGCAGCAGCGCCAACGCGTAGACAATCCCGATGGCCGGAACCACCGAAAATGCCAGCGCAAGCTCCCAATCTCCTCGCACTCTTCCCGCGGCAATCATCTGCGCAACCCACAGGTCGGCGATCACGTTCGCAGTCAGGAGCGCCATCATGGCGAGGATCTTCGTCGTGGCGAGGCGGGGCCGCAGCACGAGCAGAAGTAATCCCGTGGCGCCAAGAGGGTGCAAGAGGACCACCAGCAGCCGTTGCCAGACGTCTCCACCGTTAGCGAATGCTCCAACCAGGGCCGTGAATCCTGCGAAGACCGCGTGAATCACAGCGAGAATCGTTACCGAAATCCGGAAGCTGGTCATGGAGACACGATATATCCCTGCTGGCGATCTACCTAATTGCCGGCCAAAACAGTCGGCGGCTTCGGACATGTAGGGGACGAGACGCGCGTGGTAGACGTTGCGGTTTTGACCGCGGAACACGGGCTGTGCGCCGGGGAAGTACTGACAAGTTGAGGCATTCAGGGCCGATCCGACCTCAAGATGTTGGCAACGCCGTGCGCTCAAGCCCCAGCATCTAGCGGCCCGCTTCGAGCTTGAGACCTCAACTTGACAATACCCTTCCGTCCAGGCGGTTCCAGCTTGTACCGCCGTGTGCTGGTGCCCGCCACGGTCCACGGAGTCCGGGAACTCGCCTGGGTCTACACGGTCGAGGCGACCCGCATCAAACGACGCCCGATCCTATCCGGCTGTTGGCCGAAGTAACACGCTCACTGTCCGGTCGAAAACACAGACACTAAGCTGCTGATTTATCGTCTATTTCAAAAGGGCCGAGTTTTGGCACAGGAGGTGCTTCGGCCATCAAGTGTTGGTGGCCGCCGCGTAATCCGCTCGCGTGCTAGAGTTTGAACCAGAATTCTGAAGACAAAGTTCTCTCATCGTAAGGGCCGAGCCGAAGTGAAGAATCGAAGATGTCTCAATCTCGCATGTCCGTCGTATGGAAAAGTCGGTTCCAGAAGCATTATTCACAACGGATTCTACAGAACGAGGTCCGGGAAACGCCGTCGATACGGGTGCGGCGAGTGCGGAAAGACGTTCTCCTCGACGAAAGGCACGCCCTACTACCGTCTCCAACATCGAAGAGCTACTTTCGATGTGGTCATCGCTCTCAGAGTCGAGGGTGTCAGCATTTCCGCGATTTCCAGGATCAAAGGGGTTGCCTGGAACACCGTCGCCCGCTGGCTCGAGAAGGCAGCCCAAGTGTGTCGTCGATTCAATCACAGAAGGTTCGCTGGCTTCGCTGCCGAAGAGCTTCAAGCCGACGAGATTCGCACGTTCGCGGGCAATAAGAAGACGCCGAGTTGGGTCTTCGTTACAATCGAGGTCTGGTTTCGGCTCTGGCCATCGACGGTGACGGGAAGGCGAAGCTACCGGAACACTCACGCTCTGTTTCGCGACCTTTCGAAGCGGATGAATTTCGGACGTCTTCCCCTGATCGTCACGGATGGATTCGAATTCTACCAGAAGGTCATCCGTCGCTTCTTCGGGCCAGCGTGTCTTTACGGCCAAGTCCTCAAAACTCGCAGGAACGATCGTATCATCAAGGTCGAACGGAGAGCGCTGCACGGAGCCGCGTGGCGATTCGAAGACGCGCTCAATAACTCCGAGGACTCCTCAACATTGAACACGTCGTTCATCGAGCGGTTAAATCTGACCATCCGGCAAAGCTCAGCATACCTTTCGAGACAAACACTTTCCCACGCTCGCTCGACGGAGAGGCTCGATGAGCACTTGGAGTTGCTCCGTTGCTATTACAACTTCGTCCGACCGCACGGAGCTCTGAAGTTCGGACGTGAGATCCGAACTCCGGCTATGCAGGCCGGTCTGACCACGCGACGGCTCACCTTTCGAGACATCTTCTTGGCGACGACGATTCCTTTGTGGTTGCGGATCGAGGTTTTCCTGCTCACTGGGGCGCGCAACCCGGTCTCTTCCGCGCCTGTACCACTGCCCGCAGCCGCGTAGCGACACTTGATGGCGGAAGCACCGGCGCCCGCGAAACGAAAACCAGCAACCTTCAAGCCATCACCGAAGGATAGCGATGAAACCTGAGTCTCAGAAGGAGGCCAATTGGGACCTGGCCTTGACAGCACTGCCCATTCTCGAAGCACCCGACTTTCGGGCAGGCTCGTGGTGTTCCGAACCCGACACTTTCCCGTTCTACGCCTTCGACCCAGGTGCGATGCGAGTGCTGGAGATTCTCCATGAATCCGGGGTCATACGCCCTTTCAACTGGGTCGCGTGGCAATCGACTGCCGAACGGCTGTATCGCGACCCCAAAGCGCTTGGACGCGCCCGACTGTCAACTCTGGGGAGATTACTGACGGTGCACGTTCGGAAGGACCGATTCTGTGAAGGTCATCTTGCGTCAATGTTCGAGTCCGGTCACATAACCGCCATTCTTCGGCGAGCTGCCGAACTGCTCTCGACACGACGGCGTCGTATGAGGAAGCTCAAGAACACGGTCGGTCCACTGAAGATCAAGGACGCGACATCGTCGGTGTTGGGGTCCATTCAGGCCGCCCCGAAGAGGACCTCGGAAGCGGCCCGTGCGGTTTTGGACGGGGTAACGGCCGGATCCAGAAAGGTTCGGGATTCGGCAATCTCCATCGCCGACGGGTTGCTGACGACAACGCAGGCGCTGTTGGCCAGTGTTCTCTCCAGCGATCTGAATGGGCTGTTGCAAGACATGGTAAAAGGATCGGCGACCATCTACGACAAGGCGATGGATGCCAGGTACCGCGCGACCCACATTGGCGGCGGCAACCACAGATTATTCGACGAAGGACACACCATCGCGGGGGCTATTAAGGCGGTTCGGGATGCATCGCCCGAGGACACCATCATCGAGGAGGCGATGGGATTCCTCCAGGGAATCTTCCGGGACATGACGACTGTCAAGGGTTTGCCGCTGGCGAACTGGGACAAGGCAACATATGACCAAGTCGCCGGATTTCTGGAATCGCAATTCCGCATCCCGAGAGACTGGTTCTACGATCTCAACAGCTACGATGCCTCCGAGTTGCTCTGCGGAGTCATTGGTGTTGTCGCTACGGCGCTGCGTTGGAATCGCGCCGACACCGAGAGCTTCTCCAAGCTCGTCGGCGGGATGGGCGTGTCCGCGGTCATGAGCGCGAATCCATTACTGCTGATCGTCACGGTCGTCGCTCTGGCCAAAGCGTTTCACAAGGCACATCAGACGGGTGACTATGCCGACTTCGTTGACGGTCATCTCAAAGGTGGCATTGGCGCGGGTGCCACGCTCGCGGCGGTCTCGCAGGTCGGAGTTGCCGGCGGCCCGGCGGGCTTGGCTTTGTTGGTTGGACTATCCACGGGTATTCTCATCAACAAGGCAACGAAGAACGTGAGTGTAGTTCAGATTGGCCAATTCATGGCTGAGCGCGCGGCCGTCGCTGCTACAGAGATATGCCGGGCCGCCCAAGCTGAAAAATATCGGCCGAATCTTCGTTGACCGCGTCGTGTCCAAAAACACAAACGAACTCAAGACTGGCTCGCCGGGATGCTTCGGATTAGAGGTCGTGAGGTCAAAATACTCATGCGGCTTCCCGATGGTAGAAACGTAGCAGCCCGCCAAGCCGTTCACGGGAGCGCACTTTGCGCTCGGACTGAAGTAACTGGTTGCTGGCTGGGAACAGCAGCAGATTCTCCTTGCCTTGATGATTCCTCTCGTGATGATGGTAGACGTGCAAACTGCTGACCCGCTGGGCGTTCGAGTATTTTGACCAGACGGGCAATGGAGCTCGAGCGAGTGCACCTACTCCCGATGGCCGACGAGGGCTTCGAGCTCGAGGAGAAGCGCTTCACGACGGTGGACAAGAGAGGCTGCGTTCGGGCCGGCACGAACTGGTACTCGACGCCCTTGAAGCCGGGCCAGCGGGTGATGGTGAAGCTGCTGCCGCTGGCGGTCGAAGCGTGGCGCGAAGGCCGCGTGGTGGCACGACACGAGCGCTGCTACGAACGGGGCCAGTCGTTGTACGAGCTTGAGCACTACCTCGACGTGTTGGAGCGCAAGCCCGGTGCCCTTGCGGGCTCGACGCCGCTTGCGCAGTGGCGCGCGAAAGGACGATGGCCCGCAAGCTATGACGAGCTGTGGGCGAAGCTGAACCGTCGCCACGGCAAGCTCGATGGCCGTGAGGTCAAAATACTCATGCGGCTTCCCGACGGGCAGAGACGAGAGCGCGAACAAACGACGAAATCATGCCGGCATGGTCCCGGCAGACCGGAGACTAATCAAGTGCGGTGCGCGCGGATGAATAAATAGAAGGCACACCACGGCCCTTGGCCCGGTCGCAAACACAGACACTAAGTTTCTGATTTATGGCCTATTTCAAAAGGGCCGAGTTTTGGCACAGGACGGGGTTCCCGCGACAAGAGTCACCCGCACGGATCCAGTCACGACCACTCTTCGCGAGTGAAACGGAGTGCGCCGTCTCCGGATTCCAGTCGAGAACGCGGCTAGTTGGACTCGATCGGAGCGCTCAGGACGTTGGTCCCCCACATCAGCTTGATCTCGCCGCTGTTGCCGGAGCCGGACAGCTCGATCGTGAACTGTTTCGTCGCGTCTCCGTCCTTCTTCCACGTGAGCTGGGCTTCGCCCACGTCGCGGCTGGCGTCGTGGGACGTGCCCCACTGCCCGGTCTGGGAGTTGAACACTAGGTGCCACGTGTCTTCGTTCACTCGTTTCGTGAACCAGCTGTACGCGCCCTTCGCGATCGCAGTGCCGGAAACGGTGATGTCGGCCCCGGTCGTGAACGTGGTGGATTGATCCGCGCCTGTGCGCCAAACGGTACCCACGGGGGCTTGGCCGAGCATGTCGCGTCCCCGGAGACTCGGCCGACCGTAGTCCACGGAAACCTCGCTTCCGCCTATGGTCGCTTTGGATGTGCCGCGGGGAGACTGAGCCCACGCCACGACGCCCATCGCAACAGCAGCGATCGCGACAAGAACAACAAAACGAGTCACTTGGCTGTGCATCGAAGAGAACCTCCTTTATGCCATGCGTAGACGCACGGCTGGCAACCCAGGCATGTTAGATCGGGGTGCGGTTCGGACCAAGCGCGGGGTGAAGTCTGGAGCGCGTCGCGTCCAAAAACACAAAGGCGTTGCCAAGCCCTTGATGGTTGCGCTCTCCACGATAATGATAGATGAACTCGGCGCCGGACCGGCGCGCGGGTCTTAGAGTTCGTTTGTGTTTTTGGACACGACGCCATCGCCGGCGACTCTACGCGGCGAGGCTCGGGCGCGTCCTTCTCAAGCGACAAATGAGTCCGGCACGAATGATAGTAGTCGACGTATTTGCGTAGGATTTGCCTCAGGTGCCAGTTGGTCACGCGATACTTCGTCTCATTTCATGCCATCGGCAACGGGAGAAGTGATCCCCCGTCGATCAGACCTCGAAAGTGAGCCGACACGCTTAACGCGAGCGCGTGGTCGCGTAGCAGCAGCCCGAGCTCGATATTGCGGTCGAGCGCCGCCTCGGTGAGGTTCGCGGACGTGACGAAGACCGACTGGTCATCGGCGACAACAGCTTTTGCGTGTAGCACACCCGATGGGCCGTCTGGCTCGAGAGTCCTTGGATCGTAGTAGATCATCGGCCGGACCGACCCGGGCCAGTTGTGCATCGTCAAAACTGCTCCGCCCACGAAATCAAGGACTTACGCTCCGCTTGAATTCCGGGCCGAAGACGGCGAAACTCCGCCGCTATGCTCAACGTTGTTGTCTTCCTCGTCTCACTTGGCGTCCGTGCCATTCGGGCGATGTGTCGGCGCCGCGCCGACCTGGTGTTGGAGAACGTCGCTTTGCGGCAGCAAGTGACGGCGCTGAAGAAAGAGCGCCCACGCCCACCGCTCGACGACACGGAACGGGCTTTCTGGGTTGCCCTTCGAGGTTCGTGGCCTGTGTGGGCGAGCCGCCTGCTCATCGTCCACGCGGACACCGTAGCCCGTTGGCATCGCGACCGATTCCGACGGTACTGGGCAAAGATCTCGCAGCGCCGCCATCCCGGTCGGCCTCGGATTGATGCCGAGATTCGTCGCCTCGTCCGCACGATGGCGCAAGACGGCTGGGGGGCGCCACGCATCCATGCTGAGCTCACCAAGCTCGGTTTCGTCATCTCCGAGAGCACGGTGTCGCGATACCTGCCGCGGCGTCCCGCGGAGCCCGACCAGCTGAAACGATGGATGGCTTTCTTGCGCAACCATAAAGACGATATCGCCGCCATGGATCTGTTCACCGTGCCCACCGCGTCGCTCCGGCTGCTGTACGGCTTCTTCGTCATCGAGCACGGTCGTCGGCACATCGTTCACTTCAACGCCACGTTCCACCCGACGTCTGCTTGGGTTATTCAGCAACTACGCGAGGCGTTTCCCTACGACACCGCTCCGAGATATCTCATCTTCGATCGCGACTTTATCTTTAACGCTGCGGTCATCGAGTTCATCAAGGCAACGGGCACAAAACCCGTTCGCACTTCGTTTCGCAGCCCATGGCAAAACGGAACCGCGGAGCGGTGGGTCGGCAGCTGCCGTCGCGAGCTCCTTGAGCACGTGGTGGTTCTCGGCGCATGTCATCTCATCCGGCTCGTGCGAGCTTACATCAGCTACTATCATGAGGACCGTTGCCACTTGGGGCTGAACAAGGACACACCGAGCTTGAGAACGGTCACGCACCGACCGTCTCCTACGGCGAAAGTAGTCGCACTGCCGCGAGTCGGTGGACTGCACCATCGATACGAGTGGCGAGAGGCAGCCTGAGTCAGCTTGGTCGCTCGCGTTACTCGGCTGGTCGCCGAGAAGTTCGTCCTCAGCACCTTCCCTCGCGCGCTGACCACGCTCTCCAGCATGTGCTCGAGGGCGGTCCGGGCCCTAGAGTCCAGTCCCGGACCAATAATGATGATGGACACCATAAATCAACAGCTTAGAGTCTGTGTTTTGCGACCGGGTCAAGGGCCGTGGGCTTCACAATCGTCTGGCCCGAGGGTGTTATCTTCGGAGCCATCATGACGTACCACGTACAATTCTTACTGCTCGTTCTGGGATCTGTCCCGAGGTCCGTGGAAAAAGAACGGCGCGTCGTGTCCAAAAACACAAACAAACTCAAGACCCGCCTGGGCTGCAACAAGCAGGTGCAGATGGCTAAACAGCCTGGAGGGAATAAGTGGCCAGCCCGATGGCCACCACATGGTCGTTGCCCCCAACGACCTCGAGCCGGCAGGTGGCGAGCGTGCGTCCCTTGCGGACGACCTCTCCGATGGCGAGCAGGTCTTCCTGGACTCCCGCCAGCAAGCTCATCTTGAACTCCACCGTCTTGACCGTGGAGCCCGGCGAGACCGAACCCACCGCGAAGTTACCCGCCGTGTCCGCCAGCAGACCGATGAGACCCCCGTGGATGACGCCATGCCTTTCTTCGAACTCGGCCCGAAACGGCAAACGCACGCGCGCCACGCCGTTCTCGCAATAGCTGAGTGTCATGCCCAGGTAGCGGCTGATCGGAGCCGCCTCGAAGAGTTGTTTGAGTTTTTCGAGATGCGCGGAATGTTCCGTCGTTTCACCCGCCCGCTGGTGGCGGACACCTTCGGGCAGAGGAACCGGCACCGGCTTGGGTTCATTGCGGGGAGCCGAACGAGGCCGTGCAGCGGCTTTCTTGCTAGCAGGCCTCGAAAGGATGTCTCTCTTCCTTGGTCCTTCTTTCATATCGAGACACGCTCCACGATGTTGCGAGTGACGTGCTGTCTACGCCGGTCATAGAACTGTGTGGCCCGAGGGGTTGGAGTGTCCGGCCAGATACTGCACGTCCTCCAGGGGCACGTTCTGGCTGAGTATATCCGTGATCTCCATCACGCGGATGAATAAATAGAAGGCACAGGTAGGAATTGCAGGTAATATGTCATCATGGATCTGAAGATAACACCCTCCGGCTAGACGATTGTAAAGCCCACGGCTCTTGGCCCCGGCGCAAACACAGACACTAAGCTGCTGATTTATGGCCGATTTCAAAAGGGCCGAGTTTTGGCACAGGACGGGACCGAGACCAGACCTACGGAGCGTACTTCGATAGTCGCGTCGACGGTCTCGGGATAGAGCAGGTCCTTACCGCACCGCGCTCCCCGTGGCAGAATCCATTCGTCGAAAGGATGATCGGCTCCATTCGACGTGAGTGTCTCGACCACGTGATCGTCCTTGATGAGCAGCACCTGAAGCGAATCCTACGCAAATACGTCGACTACTATCATTCGTGCCGGACTCATTTGTCGCTTGAGAAGGACGCGCCTGAGCCTCGCCGGGTAGAGTCACCGGCGATGGGCAAAGTGAGAGCCATTCCAAAGGTCGGTGGTCTCCATCATTATCACACTCGACACGCCGCTGCTTGAGCCGATCCGCTCGGGACGGCTACGGGACTTCGCGCCAGCTTACACCTATACCCCTGAGTAGAGCCGACGCCGATCCTCGAAACGTCCTACATGAAGACGACCCAAGCATCCTGGTTGCAGGCAGCTCGCTAATCTCACGCAGCTCGAGTTTATGGAAGGGACAACCGCACAGGACGAGATCGTCCCTCCGCCAGGGTCGGCGGAGGGACACCCAACATCGAATATTGCGGTTCTAACCTTCTTCCACAGTAATCGTTATGCTTTGGCAGAGGCCGGGCTCTTCGAGGGTAACGTGCTCGCCATCGCCGACCTGGATCGTGAACATGTGCTGACCCGCCGGCAGTTGCATATCGATGACCGCCGAGCCATCGCCGAAGTGAACCCACGGGTCCGCTTCTGGAATCGCCTCGCCTGCAGGAAGGCACTCGGTGTTGAGGCCGATGTGATGGTGGCCTGCGCCTTCGTGAATATCGCCCTTGGGCTCGATGGTGAAGTTCTCGTGGCCGAACTCGAAGCTCACCGGTGACGTCACCGTGGCGCCGTCCTCGGGTGTGATAAAGAAAATGCGCGGAGCGCCCATGCTCTCGCCACTACTTTCTTCAGCCATGGGCTCTTCCATCGATTCTGGCTCGGCAGCTTCCTCACCCGAGTCGCCGCCTCCGCCGCACGCGATGGCAAGAGCGAGCACCATCAGGCAGAACAAAACTGCAGCAAAGCCCCAAAGATTATCGGTGCGGGGGTATTTCCTCATTTCGGAATCTCCTCCTCGTCGTTTAATGATTCAGTGTGGGATGTGCGTCCGGCCCTTTATGCCGTTTACAACAAGGTGTGATGCTAGAGGAAAGGCGGCGCGGATGCAAATCGGGCATAATCGAGAGTCGAATGCCGGGCCACCCGTTGTGTCCAAAAACAGAAACGCGTCGCCAAGCCCTTGATGGTTGAGCTCTCCATAATAATGATAGATGAACTCGTCGACGGCCGGGCGCGTGGGTCTTAGAGTTCGTTTGTATTTTTGGACACGACGAGGTCGCGGGCATCAATGAAGCCACGTTCTACGTCTGGATCGCGCGTGGGGAGAAGGCAAAGAGCGGCCTATTTCGTGAATTTCATGAGTCTCTCGAGTGGGCCGAGCGGACTTCGAATTGGCCAACCTCGAACTCATCCAGCGGAACTCCACCGAGGAGACGAAGATCGTCTGGCAGACCCGTGTTCCGCAAAAAGTCGATCCAGCGTCGATTGCGCGGTTTAGATCTGCCGTGAGAGGGGAATACGCAGACACTAAGCTGTTGGTTTATGGTCTATTTCAAAAGGTTCGAGTTTTGGCACAGGACGGGGTTGCGCGCCCCAGTGGGCAGGAAAACCTCGATCCGCGACCACAAAGGAATCGTCGTCGCCAAGAAGATGTCTCGAAAGGTATGCCGAGCTTTGCCGGATGGTCAGATTTAACCGCGCGATGAACGACGTGTTCAATGTCGAAGAGTCCTCGGAGTTATTGAGCGCGTCTTCGAATCGCCACGCGGCTCCGTGCAGCGCTCTCCGTTCGACCTTGATGATACGACCGTTCCTGCGCGTCTTGAGGACCTGGCCGTAGAGACACGCTGGCCCGAAGAAGCGACGGATGATCTTCTGGTAGAATTCGAATCCATCCGTGGCGATCAAGGGAAGACGCTCGAAATTCATCCGCCTCGAAAGGTCGCGAAACAGAGCGTGAGTGTTCCGGTAGCTTCGCCTTCCCGTCACCGTCGATGGCCAGAGCCGAGACCAGACCTCGATCGTAACGAAGACCCAACTCGGCGTCTTCTTGTTGCCCGCGAACGTGCGAATCTCGTCGGCTTGAAGCTCTTCGGCAGCGAAGCCGGCGATCCTTGTGTGATTGAATCGACGACACACTTGGGCTGCCTTCTCGAGCCAGCGGGCGACGGTGTTCCAGGCAATCCCTTTGATCCTGGAAATCGAGGAAATGCTGACACCCTCGACTCTGAGAGCGATGACCCCATCGAAAGTAGCTCTTCGATGTTGGAGACGGTTGTGCCTTCTATTTATTCATCCGCTAGCCCATGGGTCGGAAGTCAGCCCTGCGGCGCGAAATACCCTGGATTCTGCGCGGATTCCAAGGGCGTCTAAGCTGCTGATTTGTGGTCTATTTCAAAAGGGCCGAGTTTTGGCACAGAACGGGGTCGGAGACGATGTCGGCGATTCGAGTTCCCCGTACGCGCAGGGAAAACACCGTCCAGCAAGGGGATGCCACGCTCCCGAGCGGAAACCTGGGTCCAGGCCCGGGCCGCACCTGGACCAGAACGTGCTAGCCCGCTGCGCCGCGGTAGCCCCGGCCTCGATTTTAGGTCCTGTGCCTTCTATTTATTCATCCGCGGGCACCGAACTTGATTAGTCTCCGGTCGGCCGGTGGGCCTGTCGCTCGCCACCCGCAGCCCAGGGGTCGGAAGCCAGCCCTGCGGCGCGAAATACCCTCGATTCTGCGCGGATTCCAAGGGCGTCTAAGCTGCTGATTTGTGGTCTATTTCAAAAGGGCTGAGTTTTGGCACAGGACGGGAGACCCGTGGTGTGCTCCGGCAGGTTACGTTGCCGCTGGTTTCAATCCACTCCCCCCGCCGAAGCGAGGGGAGACAAAAGCTGGTCAGCTGCCCTCCCGTCCTGTGCCAAAACTCGGCCCTTTTGAAATAGGCCATAAATCAGCAGCTTAGTGTCTGTGTTTGCGACCGGGCCAAGGGCCGTGGGCTTTACAATCGTCTGGCCCGAGGGTGCTATCTTCAGATCTAGTACCATCCATTGACCACCAGCAGGGCCACCGGCAACCACCGCCGCACGCCGCCGCACGCCGCTAGCGACCGCACTTCCTGGATCAGCTGCCGGAAGAGAGAGCAAGCCCGTTTCCCGCATCGCCGAGCCATTCATCCAGTTTCGACCACCGCCGCCGTCCCGAGACATTGCGCACGGCGATGGCCACAGCCTTCTTCTGGCCGACCAGCACAACCAGACGTTTGCCGCGTGTCACGCCGGTATAGAGCAGGTTCCGCTGCAACATAACGTAGTGCTGGGTCAGAACGGGGATGACGACGGCGGGATACTCCGAACCCTGGCTCTTGTGAATGGTTGCAGCGTATGCCGGAACCAGCGTGTCAGGCTCGCCGAAGCCATAGGCGACGGCGCGCCCGTCGAAATGCGCGGTCAGCTCGCCGACTTCGGGATCGACATCATCGATATAGCCGATGTCACCGTTATAAACCTCCTTGTCATAATCGTTTTCGATCTGCATCACCTTGTCGCCGGGCGCGAAGGTCCAGCCGAAGCGCTCGACCTTGCGCTCTCCGGCCGGATTGAGGGCGGTCTGCAGCTCGATGTTGAGCGAGCGGGCGCCGACGCCGCCGCGGTTCATCGGACACAGTACCTGGATGTCGCGGATCGGATCGAGCCCGAAGCGCCTTGGGATGCGCGTCTTCACCAATTCGATGATCATCGGCACCGCGGTTTCCGGATTGTCCGCCTGCACGAAGTAGAAGTCGCTGTCGCCCTCGGGCTTCGAAAGATTTGGAATGGAACCCCGGTTGATCCCGTGCGCGCTGGTGACGATCCGGCTTCGCGCCGCCTGACGGAAAACCTCGGTCAGCCGCACGACCGAGACGGCACCGGAGGCGATGATGCTGGCCAGTACCTGGCCCGGACCGACCGAGGGCAGTTGGTCGATATCTCCCACGATCAGTAGCGCGGCAGTGTCGGGGACCGCCTTCAGCAAGGCCTGCATCAGCATGACGTCCACCATCGAGGTCTCGTCAACGACCAGCAGGCCGCAATCGAGAGGGTTGTTGCCGTTGCGCTTGAACCCACCGCCCTTGGGATCGACTTCGAGTAGCCGGTGGATCGTTTTCGCCTCGAACCCGGTGGCCTCGGTCATCCGCTTGGCGGCGCGGCCGGTTGGGGCGCAGAGCAGCAGGGTCACGCCCTTGGCGGCCAGGATGCGCAGGATGGCGTTGACGATGGTCGTTTTGCCCACGCCCGGCCCGCCGGTGATGACCAATGCCTTGGAGGTCAGGGCTAGGCGAACCGCCTCGGCCTGGCTTGCCGCCAGCGACAGACCGGTCTTCCCCTCGACCCAGGGTAGCGCCTTGCCGGCATCGATATCCGGCCAAGGAAGCTTGCCGCCCGTAATCCGGAGAACCCTCTCGGCGATCACCCGTTCGGCACGGTAGAGGCCGCCAAGGAATATACAGGGAGTTCCGGCAACCGCCGCAGCGACGACGGTGCCTTCTGCCAGTTCGAGGTCCAGCGCGTCTTGAACCAACTCCTTTGACACTTCCAGCAATTCGACGGCGAGCGGTGAAAGCTCTTCGGCAGGAAGGCCGCAATGACCGTCATCCATCGCCTCGGTGAGCGCATGAGAAATCCCCGCGCGAACCCGGATCATGGCTGTTTTCTCGATGCCGAGCTTCATGGCGATCGTGTCGGCGGTCTTGAACCCGATGCCGCGAATATCTCGTGCAAGGCGGTACGGGTTCTCGGTCATGACCTGAACGGCATCCACGCCGTAGGTCTTGTAGATCCGCACCGCGCGCGCCGTGCCGATGCCATGGCTGTGCAGGAACACCATGATCTCGCGAACGATCTTCTGTTCCGCCCAGGCGTCGGTGATGCGTTTGGCACGCACACGGCCGATGCCGGTCACCTCGCGCAGTCGTTCCGGCTCGGCCTCGATGATATCGAATACCTTCTCGCCAAACGCCTTGACCATCTTCCTAGCGTAGACCGGCCCGATGCCGTGGATCATGCCGGAGCCAAGGTATTTCTCGATGCCGTCGATCGACGATGGCTCCGAGGTGCGCATGAAGCCCGCCTTGAATTGCTGGCCGTGGGTGCGATCGTTGACCCATTCCCCCGCTGCCGTGACCCACTCCCCGGCCGAAACGATGGCGGCGTGCCCGACGACCGTCACAAGATCGCGATGACCCCGGGCCTTGATGCGCAGAACGCAGAATCCATTATCGGCGTTGTGGAACGTCACCCGCTCGACGAGGCCAGCCAGAACCTCCTGGTTCGGCGCTTTCTGTTGTCGCCTGGCCGCACCGGTCACGATGTGCCGAGTGCGGTGGCGGTCTCCCGGTCCGTTAAACCGGCTCTTCCGCCAGCAACTTGCGGATCCTGTCTTTCAGCTGACCTGACCGCGTCCTGTGCCAAAACTCGACCCTTTCGAAATAGACCATAAATCAGCAGCTTAGTGTCTGTGTTTGCGACCGGGCCAGTAAAAGGCCCACCGATGAGGCTCCTTCATCACTATTATAGTCGGCACCCTGGGCATCAGCGGGGGAACTGTCCGGCCCAGCAGGCTTCTGGTCAGGCTCCATCGCGGTAGGGTCGAGGGCTGGCACGGTGCTCCGTAGGCGCGGCCTATCTGTTTCTCCCCGTTTCCTGTGGGAGTGCCCGTAAGGTCAAAATACTCATGCGGCTTCCCTATGGTAGAAACGTAGCAACCCGCCAAGCCGTTCACGGGAGCGCACCATAGACACTAAGCTGCTGATTTATGGTCTATTTCAAAAGGGCCGAGTTTTGGCACAGGACGGGGTGCATTGGTACAACACGCAACGACTCTTGGAGCCGATCGGAAATGTCGCCCCCGTCGAGTACGAGATGAACTACTATCGGTCGCAGGAAGGCTCGCTAGAGATGGCGAGACTCAACTAAAACAGTCTCCGGAAAACCAGGGGCGGTTCAGGACATCGCCGCCTTGAACTTCTGGGAGGCTTTCCGATACGTCCTTCCCCGCACCACGATGGCCAGGAAGTGGTCGGGGGTCAAGGTGTTCAGAAATAGTAGGAGGATTTTCAAGAATGAGAAAACTACTTTTACTCTTTGGATTAACATTATTGATTTCTTGTGTGGAAATCAAAGTTCAAGATCGGGATACCAGTTCAAAGGCTATAGCTGAGGGAACTCAAACAACTTCAGAAAGCTCGGCAAATGAAGATACGGTGGCAGACACTTGGGGACAAATTATCGAGGCTCCACCAGAGACATTCTTTGCAGCAGACTTGTCCGATGATGTGCGTAGCGGTTTAACCAATACCTTGCTTGTAGCAACTTCTGAATGGGGAAACTACGGCCCGCTGGAGTATTGGGTGCTGGGGACGGATCTAAAGGCCGCCCAGGAGCTTACTGAACTCTTCTGCGAACGTCGCTCACAGCTTGGGCAGTGGGAAAAATCTGAATGTTTAAGTCGTCACAGGGACAAGCATGACTTTGAGTCCTATCGGAAGATAGGCGCTGATGCCATTGAACGTAGGAAGGCGAGTGGCTCCATGGGCTGGAATGGTAATCGAGAATGGGGTATTCATTTTTATACCTCTTCGTATCCTCTCGGCTTTGATAGACTTTTTGGTTCAAGTCCAGGAGGGGAGCAAAAAGGCGTATTTCATGAGTACTTTCACGCAGTACAGCAAGCTCACATTTTTGCTCGAGATAATGATGAAAGGAAAGCACTCTCGGGACTCGTATGGTTTATAGAAGGCGGAGCTGACTACATGGCGCAAACTGCTACCAGAAAGTTGTGGGCTTCAGGTAAGTTGACCACGATCGACAGTAGTAGTTTAAGCTCCCTCGAACAGACCTTTGAAAACAAAATGAAGAAGGGTAAGAAGACGATCGAAAAGAACTGCCCTGGGGTCAAGTTACATGAACTTACTTACGACAATGATTGTTCGGGTGCGGCCTATGATTTGGGTGCCTGGGCAATGGGTTATCTGCTAAACAAGGTAGGCCAGGAAGCGCTACTAGACACCTTCTATCCCAGTCTCAACGAACTTGGGTGGGAGGGAGCGTTCCAAAAAACCTTCGGGATGTCATCGGAGGATTTCTCCGCCGAATTTAACCTCTTCTTGGAAAAACCTCTTGCCGATCAATTGGCCATACTTCCCAAAATATGACTAGAAAAGATGCTGCTAGCCTACCACCATATCGAAGGAGTCTGTAAGCGAGTACCGGGAGTTCGTCCAACTTCGGCTGCGTAAGCGGGTACTGGAGGCAATCGAGGTCGTGCTCGAGGAAGAAGTTGACCAAGCGCTGGGGTGTGGTAGCTACGAGCGTGCGGAAGACCGCCGTGGATATCGCAACGGAGCCGAAACCCGTCGCGTGACGACGTCGGTGGGAACTCGCGAGCTCCGGGTGCCACGAGCCCGCGTGCGAGACGAGGAAACGGGAGAAACGACAGAGTTCAGGAGCGAGCTGTTGCCCCGGTACGCGCGCCGGACTCGTGAGGTCGACGAGGCGATCTTGGGGACCTACTTGTCGGGCGCGAATAGCCGCCGGATCCGCAAAGCGCTGAAACCACTGCTCGGTGAGGAGCGGAACGTGTCAACGACTTTGAGACACCCGCAGGCTGCATTTAGTGAGCCTCGATCAGTGAAGGACGGGGCGTGAGCGCGGTGCGGTCGCGATTGGGTTCCGACGCGATCGCGTCCGGATAGCTTGAATCCGGGGGTAGCTCAGGTACGGGGCGCCCCGAGAAAGTGGCTCCTAGGGCCTCCTGTGGCGTCGTTTTCTCGGGCGGCGGGTTGATCCAGACCTGACGAGGCAAAACCGGAGGTTGAGGTGTTCCGTGCACGAAGCGCTCGGGGTGAGCCCGATGAGCTTCGAGAAGGACCTGGCGCCGGGCGGCGTTGAGCTCGTCGGCGCGACCGTAGTGAACGGCGGCCGGCGTCATGAGCCCCAGTCCCGAGTGCCGGTGCGCGTTGTTGTAGTAGTCGAAGAAACCGCCGCAGAACAGGCGGCCGTCTTCCAGACAGCCAAAGCGGCTTGGGAATTCAGGGCAATACTTCATCGTCTTGAACTGGGACTCGGAGTAGGGATTATCGTTCGAGACGTACGGCCGCGAGTGCGTCTTGGTTATGCCGAGGTCGGCCAGGAGCAAGGCGACGGACTTGCTTCGCATCGAGCTGCCGCGGTCTGCGTGGATGGTGAGCTGGTCGGCTTCGATGTTCTGCTTGAGGCAGCTCTCGCTGATGAGACGACGGGCGAGCTCGGCGCTTTCTCGCCGAGCCAACATCCACCCGGTCACGTACCGGGAGAAGATGTCGAGAATCACGTAGAGGTAAAAGTAGGTCCACTTGACCGGGCCGCGCAGCTTCGTTATGTCCCACGACCAAACCTGGTTCGGCGCTTCCGCCACGAGCTCCGGCTTCTGATAGTTCGGATGCCGCAGCTGGTTCCGGCGCTCACGCACCTCTCCGTGCTCCGACAGAATCCGGTACATCGTGCGGATCGAACAGTGGTAGATTCCCTCGTCCAGAAGCGTGGCCCACACCTGGGCCGGCGCCTTGTCGACGAACCGTTCGCAATGCAATGCACTGAGGACCCTCTCGCGCTCGGTCGTGTCGAGGGCTCGCTGCGGCCGAGGACGGCGCTTCGGCTTGGACGTCACCGGTCGGCGTCGACGATACAACGTGGAACGAGACACGCCCAGCGCCTCGCAAGCTTCCGCCGTTTGTCCAATCCGACCCGCCAGCTCCTCGGCCGCCACGATCAATCGTTCTCGTCGTCGTCGATCGGGTTCAGGGGGATCCCCAGGAGCTCGGAGGCTTTTTTTTGGATCTCTAGCATCGTTTCCACCCGAGCCAGCCGGCGCTGGAGTCGGGCGTTCTCGCGCTCGAGCTCCTTGATCCGTGGAGCCTCTGCCTTCGCCTTCCGACCTCGCTTTCTCGACGTCAATCCCGCCTTGGCGATCTCGTCCCGTTGCCGACGCCAACTCGATAGATGCGACGAGTACAGTCCCTCGCGACGTCGTCCTGTGCCAAAACTCGGCCCTTTTGAAATAGGCCATAAATCAGCAACTTAGTGTCTGTGTTTGCGACCGGGCCAAGGGCCGTGGGCTTTACAATCGTCTTGGGCGGGCAGGTCGTCACTATGCAGATGACCACCTAGTCGAGAGCGAATATCGAAGCGTGTTCCTGAAGCTGTTTCCACGCTACGCCGGTCGAGCCCGCCGAGGGGCTACCGTCGCCGGCGACCATCTACGCGGCACGGCAGTAGCAGTTGAGAATGCCCCCAAGTCGCTCTCGCGACACGATGGGGCCAGCGTCATTCGCGCTTGCCGGCAGAGGTGTGAGGAGCTCGTTGCCGAGACCTTGGTGGTTCCGTTCTGTGTGATAGTGCACTACGTATTCGGTTACCGCTGTGCGCAGGTGTCGCTCACTGAGAGGTACGAAGCGGTCGAGACACTCTCGACGTATGGAGAGAACGAATCTTTCCGCATATGCGTTCAGATTCGGACTATTAGCGGGAAGGCGAAGGGGCTTCACGCCTGAATCTCTCAACAGCCCACGTACCGCCTCGGTGAATAGCGGGTCCCGGTCGTGGATGAGGTATCGCTTGCCAAGGAGGAAACCATCCCACATGTCAGTGAGGTTTCTTGCCACCTGCTTCATCCACTCCCCGTTGGGGTCCGACGTTATCCCACCGATGCACACGCAGCGAGTGGCGATATCGATGACAAACAGGACATGGTAGCGGACGAGCCCGAACGGGTTCACAACCTCGACGGTGAACAGGTCTGTCGCAGCGATGGCGCCCCAATGAGCCTTGATGAAGGTGCTCCACGACATGCTCCTGCCCCGCTCCGGCGCAGGAGCGATACCGTGCTCGGCGAGGAGCCTCTTGATGGTGTTGCGTCCGAGTTCATGTCCTAGGTTCTTGAGTGCGCCTCGCAGGCGCGTATATCCCCACGTCGGGTTCTCCCGCGCCACGCGCACAATGAGCTCACGGATGTCCTTCGCCGTCGGAGGTCGGCCTGGACTCCGGTTCTTGCTGCCATCGTACTTGGCTGCGATGAGGTGGCGGTACCAGCGCAGAAGCGTAGCGGGTGTGGCAACGGACGCAATCTGGGCCAGCGCCTCGCTGCCCAAAGCCTGGGCCTTGACCGCGAGCCTGCGCCGGTCGTCGTCAGAGAGCCTGAGACGCTTGCCCCGAAGCCCGGCTCGGAGCACACGGTTCTCCTCTTGCAGGTAGTCGATCACATCCTGCTGCTGGCGGTTGCCCCAGCCAGCTAGAACGAGCAGTAGGAATTGCACGTGGTACGTCATCATGGAGCTGAAGATAACACCCTCGGGCCAGACGATTGTAAAGCCTACGGCCCTTGGCCCCGGCGCAAACACAGACACTAAGCTGCTGATTTATGGCCTATTTCAAAAGGGCCGAGTTTTGGCACAGGACGAGGAGCACGACCCCATGACCGATCTCGAGATGGCCGCCGCAGGAACACTCCGTGCCAAGGCGAGCAAGCGCCTTGACACCATGCGCGCCCACATCACGCGCGTGGACACCGCGCGTTCCGGCGCCTGTCCCTTCCATAAACTAAGAAGCGCCCCACGGGTGGCGAACCAAGCCTAGACACCTCTAATCCGAAACGTCCCGGCGCGCGGGTCTTCAGTTCGTTTGTATTTTTGGACAGGACGGCCAGCGAGCGGCGCGTTCTGAATGCAGAGATGAGCGAGCGAAGAAACGACCAAATCATACCGGGATGCTGACGCCGGCGTGTGAGAAGAATCAAGTGCGACACGCGCGGACGAATAAATGGAAGGGACAGCGCCTGCGTCGGGAGCCGACTGCTGAGGTAGAATTGAAACAACCTTTAATCAAGCACGATCTCGATCGCTAAAGCATCGCCGGTGCCCAAATCTATTTCACGATCCAGCTCGATCATAACGCGGCTGTCTTGCATGCTCCAGGTTGCGGCGAACTTCTGATCCGCCGCTGTTACGGAAACTTTTTCCGCGCGCGATCCTTTGGGCAGATCGAAGGCCAGGCTTTTTGATCGCAGTTGGCCCCACTTAACCTCGATTATCTCCGTCTGCAATTTATCCGATCGCTTCTGCGAAAACGATCCCCAGCCTTTGGCAGAAGTGAACGCTGCGCGGAAGTCTTCCGGCCTGAGACGGGGCGAAAACGCGATGTATCCCTTGGGACCGTGATATTCAAAGCCGCAGATGGCCGTGAAGAGGCCGTAGCTGGCCATGGATCGAGCATAGTGTTCGCCGCATTCGATCTCGTTCCACGGATTGCGGCGCGAGGCATGGTAGCGGTCATGCAGGGTTCGCGTGTGTGCCAAAGCGTAGTCCACCATTCCTTCCCACATCATCAGCGAGGTAGCGCCGTATTCATAACCGTTCTGACACTCATTCATGTAGCCGGCGAAATGCCGATTTCCATGCTCGAGCACTTCAGAACCTCCTATTGGAAAGGTGCAGGCGATAAGGCCGCCTTCGCCCGGCATGGCGTACCAGCGACCTTTGGGATTCTGCTCGCGGAAGGGCCCTACGTCGGTGGAGAAATTGTAGCGCCACAATGAACGCAAGGCGGTCTTGACCTTGGCATTGTCAATGATGCGCCCTAATCCAACCTGGTGGGCCCAGCCCTGGCCCAGCAGCTGGCTGTACTCGCAGCCATGGAACGAGCCGGGCGAATCGGGATGGTCTGGATCAGGTTTCTGGATGAAGTATTCGCCGTTGAACAGCTCTTCAGCAATATTGTGCCCACCGCGTTCGGCAATCTCGCGAACATGATTAGCGTACGTCGTATCGCCCATTTCCAGTGCCATTTGCTCCGCGGCCCGCAACGCCGCACAGTAATAAAGGCTGAGCCACGTAATCTTTCCGTACCAGTCGGCGTCCAGAGTGTTGTGCTGTGCGCCTTCCAGGATTCCATCGAAATTGGGATCATGCTTACTGATCAAAAAGTCCATCGCTCGTTTAACGTTTTTGTAGTTTCGCCGCAGAAAGGCATCGTCCGCTGACATCTGGTGTTCGCGGTAGGTGCGAAGGACAATGCCGGCCTGGCCGTCCACAGCCGTCGTCGGCAGCGGGAACCACTCATCGAACTCGCCGCGAAAACTGATCGCACCGGTCTCGGGAAAGAACGCCACATTCTTTTTGAAGTCGACCATTTCGCGCAGTGATTTCTCCAATTCCGGGAATAGGCGCCCCGTCGCCTGCACGTAACCCCATACGTGCGTGCACGTGCCGGGGCAGCAGTAAATGCCTTCATCGCCGTAAAAGCGGCCGTCCGTGAAGCGAAAACAGGTTTCGGAGGCAAGGATACTTGTGTTCAGGAAGGTGCGGTCGAGAAACCAGTACGGCAGCGTTGAATCGTACCAGGTGTCCTTCCATAGTTGGGTCTGCTCATCGAGTGCATCAAGATTCTTCACCAACACCGCCGCCGCGTCCCACGCGGAATTGAAGCGTTTCGCGTACCAGCGGGTCGCGTCAGTGTCGATATGCCGCTCAACGCGAGATTTTGGAAAGAACCAGCTGATAACAAACGTCACGTCGGTCGATTGACCCGGCTCCAACGTCAGTCGGCGGCCCAGCGAACCAATCAATTGCTCGGCCAGCGATTTTGCCACAGGATTCTGGCTCGATGAGCCGGCGTCGAAGATGCCAGCCGGTAGAGCAACATCGGTATCGTTAATTGCCGGATCGGAGGATCCTACAAGCGTGAGCGCCATCGTACCGTAATCACGCTGATCCGCAAGGTGCTCTGGAGTTGCATGAATTCTTTCCAAGCTCGCTATATCCAACGCCCTCACACTCGATTTGAGATACGTCGCTTCAGGGCGAGACTCGATTTCATTTATTCGCTCGGCGGAAGCAATACGCCGAATGTTCGATGTACAGACGGCGTTCTCCAGCCAGCCTGCAATATCCGCTGTTACGGCTTTGTCACTTGCGTTTTTGACGGTGTATTTCATGACGGTCGCCGGAAAACTGGAATCTTCGAAATCCAGCGGGATAAAGGGGGAAAACGCTTCCAGATCCACCGTGACTGGTGAGCCGGGATCGGCATACGAGACATATCCGATGGGATACTGGCCTTTGAATTTGATACTCGAGAATCCATGGCGATCGAGCGTGCGCACCTGCTGTTTATCATCAGCTGCAATACGAACGGCAAATCCCTGTTCAATCGGTGAATTCTGCCGGGTCGGGAAACGATAGGCATCTACCACCTCCGTATAGCGGCCTGTATTGAAGATGTCCCAATGCCACAGCTTGCCGTCGCCTCCCAGGTATAATTGTCCAGCGGTCAAGCCGCCGATTGGCATTCCGATATGATCGAAACCTTCCTCGCCATAGACGGCTGGCTGCCCGCGCTTAAAGAGTGATTCCACCCAGTCTCGATCGAAATTCTTTACGGTCGGCGTTTTGCCGCCGGAGCCTTCACTGAGGCGCTGTAGAACTGCGTCTGTGTTCAAATCATAATCAGGCGGCATCGCCGAGGCGATCGCGCCCCCCGCCACCCATGTCGAGTCATTCAAAGGCAGACTCCCGGCCGCGTAGCCTCCGACCGCTGCCTGTTTCATGAATTCGCGCCGCGTTGTTCGTTTCACGCTTTTTCTCCGCAGAAGGAACAGAGGAACTATCCTTCAAATGCCTGGCACATATCTCGCATCAGTTTACAAAAAGCGCGCCCGACAGGATTTGAACCTGTGAACTCACGGTCCGGAGGCTCATCTGGGGAGTCCGGGGATCAGCCACAAACCCCTTATATAACTAAGGTTAAATCTACCACGTTGCGGTCGTTTTGCCATTGGACTCCGGGCTCCAAAACGCTTTTCTACGAATCGAAACAACGCGCAAACGACGACCCCGTCCTGTGCCAAAACTCGGGCTTTTTGAAATAGACCATAAATCAGCAGCTTAGTGTCTATGTTTGCGACCGGGCCAAGGCGACGCAAGGGTCTTGAGTTCGTTTGTGTTTTTGGACACGACGAGCGGGTGAAATCTCTGTGGCCTGACGCTCCGGAGCGCGCCGGGAGCGTTTCTCGCGGGCGCGCGGCGAATCAGTTCGAGATCGGCGAGTCAGATGGCGCTACCGCGACACCAAGGCCGGCTTCCTGCAATTTGAACTCGTTCACGGAGCGCTGGGTGAAGTCAGTCAAAGAGGAATGTCTCTCGAAGCTCATCCTGTTCGGCGAGAAGTCGCTCCGTCATGCGCTTAGAGAGTACGTCGTCTACCATCACACACGAGAGGAATCATCAAGGCAAGGAGAATCTGGGTAGTGGTCTAGTTTCAATCTAGAAGCCCCACCATATCCTCGATGCTCCACAGCTTTTTCGTGACGCCAGCCGCCATCGCGGGGGTCACGCGCAGAGAGGAATGGATTCGCACAAAGTTGTAATAGAAATAGTGGAGCGCGACAGAGTGCCGGTGATTCTCGATCTTCTTCGAGAATGCGTTCGTCAGCCGCGTGAACCGGCGCATGCTCATGCGCATCGTGAGATTCTGACGCTCGACGTAGCTCGTGGAGATGTGCGCTGCGTCGGGGTTGCCGGTGATAGTCTTCTGTGTCGCACCCGTGCAAACGGCTGGGCTGTATCGCTTCTCGCCTTCTGGCGTGTTCCCGTAGTGCTTGACGAGCATGGCGTAATCAATGTCAGCACCGAAAGCATCTTCGACGGCGGTTAGGTAGACCTTGTGGCCGTCGCTCGTGAGCTGCACGCGGTTCGCAAGACGGCCAGCGAGGTCCTGTAGAAACTCAGTGGCGTAACCTGCATCTCGTCCGCCAACTAGCCAGCTCGGGACAAGCTTCGTTTCGGCATCAATCGCCGTCCACGTCCAAATGTCACCCACGTTCGGACCCTGCTCCTGCCGGATCTTCTTCGTGACGTTCTTCGCCTTGGCGTACACGAACGACCAGATCTCATCGACCTGGATTCGGCGGCACGGGAGGTTTCGTAGCGCTACGTCTTGGTACATAGCACAGACGTAGCCAAGATCCCGTAGGAGCTTCTCCACCGTCATCCTGGCAACCCCAGCCATCCGGGCTGTACCTCGAAGGCTGTTTCCCTCTACGAGGGCAGATACCTGTGCCTTCTATTTATTCATCCGCCAGCACATGGGTCGGAAGTCGGCCCTGCGGCGCGAAATACTCTGGATTCTGCGCGGATTCCAAGGGCGTCTAAGCTGTTGATTTGTGGTCTATTTCAAAAGGGCCGAGTTTTGGCACAGGACGGGCAATGGACCACTCTTCGGTGAGCACGCCCCGGAAACAGTGTTGATAGACTCACTTCTCACCGCCCAAATGCTCCGAGGTAAACCATCCTTCTGGACGCTCGGCCTCGTTGTAGAGAGCCCGGTAGAAGACAGTCAGATACAGTGCGATTCAACCGCGCAATCGACCTGGAAACCACGATCGGGTACGTTCGGATAGATGCATGGAGCTCTCGCCTGTTAGCATGATAGGTGACCCCTTCGGCAATGCCGTTACCACTAAAGCTGACCTCGCCGATATCGAATCGCTGTACGGTTACTCTCGTTCCCAAGTTCCGTATTCGTTCAGAGCACTCCACTCGTTACCACGCCGGGAACGTCCCTTGAGATTGGGAGAGAAAGGAACCGTCGAAACGGCTTTGTTGAAACTGTGCGCCGTGGGGTTTCGTGGGTCGCTTCCATCGAGGGCGTAGTAGACTTTTTCCGCTCCCGCTGGGCGCCGGATGGTGACGCTGTCAGAAGCTCGCTCGAACACCGGCGGGTCAAGCGTGGGGTAGTAATCATGGTCTCGTAGCGCTCGAATGAACCTTTCGACGTTGCCGTCCATCAAATCTAGAGCATAGTCCCGCGCCTGCTTCCAATGCACATCCCGCGTGAAGGGACGATTCTCCCTTGCAGGGGCTGCGTCGCCCCAACGGGCCGACTCACAAAGCATCGCCGGCTCCACATAATCCGCTAGCCTTCGGAAATTGGTTTTATTTACATGGTCCGCGAGGGGACCGCCATTGCAGCAGGCACGATAGACGCGATCTGCAAACTCCAGCCGGAACTCTGGGCTGTCCGCCAAAGCCATCCATAGTTGGTGTAGCGCGGACGTCCCGCCCGACACGAAACTTGGCGGAACCCAAGCCCCCCACGCATGCCCGTATCTTTCGTCGTAGAGCCCGTAGCTCATCTCCGCATCCCAGCAGAAATACAGTCCGGCGCCGGGAGGGTGAATCCGAATCCCTCCGTACCAATTTCCTTGTCCCCAATCTCCCGTACCGGAAAACCAATTGACCAGGATGTAGTCGCTGAACAGGGCCGTATTCAGTAGGGTTTTCATCTCCCGGTACTTTGCGGGTTCCGAGATGTCATGGTTACGCGCATAACGGTGCATGGCAGCCCATCTGTCGATTATGCCTAAACGGTCGATATTGATACCCAACCAGTCTTCAGCCGAGTCGCCACCATAGTACGAAGCGAGAAAACGCCGATCCGGACGCTCCACCGCGTTGTATACGCCCCAGTAAATCCCGTTCAGATACAGATGCACGAAAATGCCGCGCGCGGCGTTACCGCTCAAGGAAAGCTGCGAGTCCCGAACATGTTGGTCGCGGACATAGACTGCCTGATCGCTGATCTCGCCTCTCGACCAGTTTTCTTGCCCTCCCCCCCCCGCAGAACGAGGGTGTTGAATTCTTTCACGGCAGATTCGGCATGCTGCACGGCGCTCTCGAAAAAAGGGTATCTCAGCATTCCCGGACCGAAGTCTTTGCTGAAGACCAGGCGAAACGAGCGCTTTTCCTTGGGAAGCGTCGAACTGTGCATTCTAATTCCGCAATCAACCTGGAAGCCCTCGAAGTCGGAAAACTTGCTTGGATAGAGGAGCTCAACAGAGGCGGGACGGGTCAGTGGACCCTTTCCAACGTAGAGCCCTTGGCTCTCATTAAAGAGATGGTTCACGTCCATGACGATGGAGAGGGTGGGAATCGATGTCAGTCCGTCCACGAACTCCCGCTTGTTGCTCGTATTCACAACCTCGGGATCGATCTCAAGGTCTGCATACGGAGCCATGTTGAAGGAGCGAAACTGGGCCGGATCATCGAATGGTAGAGTTGCCTGCTTCTTCACCGTGGTCGGAAATATATAGGTATGGGTGTCGACGTCCGTGCTCGTCGCATCAAGTTTGTATGCCATGGCCCGAAGGACGGTCGTTTTATCCACAAGAACCTTGTTGCCGACGATTCCATGACTCACGCTCGGCTTACTGCCGTCGGTGGTATAGACGATCGTTGCGTCGGGAGTGGCGGTGGTGAGGATCACTTCGAAAGGGGTCTCATAGAAGCCGCGGTCGTGGCTGAACTTCGTATCGCCTACTGAGTGCGTCTGGCCGGGTCGGCGATGCCAATCATTGAAGAGCTCGACCGATTGCCCCAACCGGGCGTTCGCAGGGGCGCTCGCAAGAACCGGATCGCCCCAAACCGGAACCAGTGACTGCCGATGCACCACGCCCGAGGCGTCCAGCACAGGCCGCGCCGTGAAGATCAGCGAGACCGCTCTCCCCTCCCACGGAGTGAGATCAACCAGGCGGTCGTTCCAACGATTCCCCCCATACGCAGCGAGGGTCTCGCGGAACGCACGGCTCTGCTTGCCATCGACTTCGATCTCGATCAGGAACTCTGTCGCAGGCAGACCGGCACTGGGTGTGCCTAATACGGCTATCGAGAACTGGAGCACGGCGTTCTGCGGTACCTTTAGCAGGGACACCCACCTCAAGCCGTCCAACGCTGTTCGGGACTTTCCTTCCAACTCCACTTCCCTGGAAGCCTGAGAAGAAGCGAGAAGGGAAACAGAGCGCGCTCCCGGTAAGTCGCTGCAAGCCGCTGCAGATGCTAGCAGCATCAGGACCAGCGTGCGGATTCGTCTCCCCATCATAACGTTGCGAGGGCCAGCTGGTGCCGTCGGCAAAGACCAACCTGTCCACATAAATTGTACTACTTTTAAGTTAGAGATTGGGTGTGCCTTCTATTTATTCATCCGCGCGCCCCGAACCTGATCGGTCTCCGATCTGCCGGGACTATGCCTGCATGATTTCGTCGTTTGTTCGCGCTCGGCCCTGGGCACGGCCGCAAACACAGACTCTAAGTTGCTGATTTATGGGCTATTTCAAAAGGGCTGAGTTTTGGCACAGGACGGGATGCAATAGCACGCCCCTGGCGCCCGGTAGGTTCGAGGGCTGGCGCGGTGCTTCGTAGGCGCGGCCTATCTGTTTTTCTCCGTTTCCTGTGGGAGTGCCTCACTAGCCGCACCGTAAGTCCGTTTCCAGCCCACGCCACATCGCACGCAGCGTGCAGCTTTCCCGCTACTACGCGCTCCTGCGGCGGTCTTGTAGCGCAGCCCCGGCCAGGCAGTCTTGCGGGATGATAGACAGAATCAAGTAGCCCGCGCGCATCGGCTCCGCGCAGGGTTCGAATTGGAGGGTCTATGGGGACCGATCATTTAAGAGCTTCCGCTTCTTCTCGATGGCATTACTGGAAGACGCCTGTGCTGTTCGGCGTCGGATTTTGTGTTCTACAAATCCTGGTCGCTCTTGTCCGGTTCGGCTCCATGGATGCCTGGAATCCAGAGGAGTTGCTGTTTGCGATTCCGGCCTTGTTCTCCGGCTTGGTGCTGTTTTTTCTGGGCGGTGTGCTGGTCGGGTTGCTGGCGCAACGCCTCTTGAGAGGAGTTGTCGGAGCCTGGCGGAGCGTTTTACTGATCGCGCTCGGGGTGGCGACTCCACTTGCTGTACTGTTCAGCCTTGTTGGCGGATTGCTCGGCCCACATATGGTGCTTATCGGCGTTCTCGCTCCGTATCTGCTCCTGGTCGGAATCCCGCTGTTGATCCGGCAATGCTGGCAGCGCCTCCGAAGTCGGCCTCGACCGAAGGAGTGATCCTGCCGGCATCGGAGAACCGAACGTTCACAGAATCGTTGATAGGACCTCGTCTGTCCGCTGTGCTCCGCAAAAAGTCGATCCCGTCCTGTGCCAAAACTCGTCCCTTTTGAAATAGACTATAAATCAGAAGCCTAGTGTCTATGTTTGCGACCGGGCCAAGGCGGCGCAAGGGTCTTGAGTTCGTTTGTTTTTTTGGACACGACGCCATAGCGGCCTGTTGGTCACGCTGGAGCCAACCAGCGATGGCGACGACTAACAAGGTCAAGGGCTGGACCGGCGTGCTCATGACCGAGGATTCTAGCTCCCATTGACCAACCAAGCGTAGACACGTTTATTACGAAACGTCCCGGCGAGCCGGGATTTTTCGGATGAGAGGTTGTGAGGTCGGAATACTCATGCGGCTTTCCGATGGTAGAAACGTAGCAACCCGCCAAGCCGTTCACGGGAGCGCACCTTGCGCTCGGACTGAGGTAACTGGTCCGCTGGCTGGGAACAGCAGCAGATTCTCCTTGCCTTGATGATTCCTCTCGTGCTGATGGTAGACGACGTACTCCCTAGGCGCATGACGGATTCAAGCGGCCCTTGGAAAGTTGCAAACTGCTGACCCGCTGGGCGTTCGAGTATTTTGACCAGACGGGTAGTTTGGCGTGGCTCTGACCATGGGTATAGACTGCCAGCGATCGACTCAAGTGGGCAAGTCCATGGCGATGTTTCTCTCGGGAGTGGCGACAGGTGTTGTACTCGGCGCAGCGCCGGGGTGGCGCGGACTGGCGGTGCTGGCAGCGGTCGGAGTCGCTCTCCTTCTAGCGACCACGTCTGGGATCGACCTGGCTGCGCTGTGGGCCCAACTCGGCGAGTATGTGGCCACACTCACGGACTCTTTGACGCCGTAGGCGAACGAGCCCGTCGTCACCAAAAACACAAACGCGTTGCCAAGCCCTTGATGGTGGCGCTCTCCACAATAATGATAGATGAACTCGACGACGGCTCGTCGCGCGGGTCTTAGAGTGCGTTCGTATTTTTGGACACGACGGGCAGCGGTACCAACGCAGAAGCGTAGCGGGTGTGGCAACCGACGCAATCTGGGCCAGCGCCTCGCGGCCCAAAGCCTGGGCCTTGACCGCGAGCCTGCGCCGGTCGTCGTCAGAGAGCCTGAGACGCTTGCCCCGAAGCCAGGCTCGGAGCACACGGTTCTCCTCTTGCAGGTAGTCGATCACATCCTGAACCGCCCCGGGTTTTCCGGAGACTGTTTTAGTTGAGTCTCGCCATCTCTAGCGAGCCTTCCTGCGACCGATAGTAGTTCATCTCGTACTCGACGGGGGAGACATTTCCGATCGGCTCCAAGAGTCGTTGCGTGTTGTACCAATGGACCCACTCGAGGGTGGCGAACTCAACGTCTTCGAGACCACGCCAGGGCCCACGTCGACGGATCACCTCGGTCTTGTAGAGGCCGATGATGGATTCAGCCAAAGCGTTATCGTAAGAGTCGCCTCGGCTGCCGACGGACGGCTCAATACCCGCCTCGGCGAGCCGCTCGGTGTAACGGGTCGAGACGTACTGCACGCCGCGATCGCTGTGATGCACCAATGGATCTTCTGGGTTTAGTCGGCGCTCGTGCAGCGCCTGCTCCAACGCATCGAGAGCGATGCCGGCAGTCAACGATGTCGTCGCTCGCCAACCGACGATGAGTCGAGCGAAGACGTCGATGACGAAGGCGACATACACGAAGCCGCGCCACGTGGCAATGTAGGTCAGGTCCGAGACCCAGAGCTCGTTCGGGCGTGTGGCGTTGAAGTCGCGCTCCACGAGGTCCATCGGGCGAGCGCCGCTCGAATCCGGCTTCGTCGTCTTGAATCGACGTTCACGGACCGCGCCCTGGAGACCCATTTCACGCATCAGACGGGCCACCGTGCATCGAGCCACGTCGCGGCCCTCACGGCGAAGCTGACGCCAGACCTTGCGCACGCCATACACGTCAAAGTTCTCTTGCCGTACACGACGAATCTCGCCGCGGAGTTGGACGTCGCGCTTCGCTCTCGCTGGCTGGCGGCTTGGGTCCTTCTCTCTCGCTTTCTGCTCGTAATAGGTCGACGGGGCGATCGGAAGCATCCGGCAGATCGGCTCGACCCCGTAATTTTCACGGTTCGCGTCCACGAACAACACATTCACCTCGGTCGGCGGTCGAGCTCCGCCTGGGCGAAAAACGCCGACGCCTTGCGAAGGATCTCGTTCGCCCGCTTTAGCTCACGGTTCTCTCGCTCAAGCTCCTTCAGCCGCTGACGCTCGTCCGTCGTCAGTCCCGCTCGTTTCCCAGCATCACGCTCTGCTCGCCGTACCCACGTGCGTAGCGTTTCCCGCGTACAGTCAATCTTCGACGCAATCGATGAGATCGCTGACCACTGAGATTCGTGCTGAGCCTGCTGGTCGAAAACCATCCGCACTGCGCGCTCTTTCATCTCCGGTGAATACCTGCTTCGTCTTGTCATGACTCCATCCTCTCAAGAGTTGGAGTCTCCGGGAAACCCGGGGCGGTTCATCCTGCTGCTGGCGGTTGACCCAGCCAGCTAGAACGAGCAGTAGAAATTGCACGTGGTACGTCATCATGGATCTGAAGATAACACCCTCGGGCTAGACGATTGTAAAGCGCACGGCCCTTGGCCCCGGCGCAAACACAGACACTAAGCTGCTGATTTATGGCCTATTTCAAAAGGGCCGAGTTTTGGCACAGGACGGGGTCGGTGAGATTCCGACCGACCTGCATCATGAACGGGCCATCTGGCCCCGGAGTGATTCCGGCAATGTGTACTTTTCGCGAAGACAGCTCGATGACGACGAGCACATAGTAGGTCACGAGCCTGCGAACTGTGGCGACCTCGACGGTGAAGAAGTCGGTCGCCGCAACGGTTTTCCAATGGGCGGCGAGAAACGTACGCCATGGCGTTCGCTCACTTCGCTCCGGCGCAGGCTCGATGCCATGTTCTCGCAGAATATTGGCAATGGTGCTCCTGGCTACCGTATGGCCGAGATTCAACAGGGCGCCGCGAATGCGTGTATACCCCCACTTCGGATTCGACTTCGCCATCCCGTCGTGTCCAAAAACACAAACGGACTCAAGACCGTCGCGCCGGGACGTTTCGCATCGGTCAGGCGCAAGCGACCCTGGATCTGATTTCGAAGAACTCGATTCTCGGCCACAAGATACCCGTTGCGCAGGAGCAATTTCTCATCCACGGATCCTGAGACGTAGCCCAGCATGGTCTTCCAGTCCATCGCGACTCCTTCCGCTGAACTGGAATACGTATCCGACCGCGATGGCGGATTCAAGCAGCCTTTGGAAAGGTGCAAACTGCTGACCCGCTGGGCGTTCGAGTATATTGACCAGACGCGACGTCGAGCTCGACGTACTATTTGCACCATACGGGGTTGCTCCGTTTCTACCATCGGGAAGCCGCATGAGTATTTTGACCTAACGACCACGTGCAATTCCTACCGCTCGTTCTGGCTGGCTGGGTCAACCGCCAGCAACAGGATGTGATTGACTAGCTGCGAGAGGAGAACCGTGTGCTCCGAGCCGGGCTTCGGGGCAAACGTCTCTGGCTTTCTTTCGCTTGCATCGTTCTCACATTTTGTATATATGGCATTGTTGGGTTCTATTAGGAGGGAGCGATGAAGAGAATCTTTGGTTTCGCTGCGATCGCAACTCTTATGTTGATAGTGGGTTTCACCCACGCCATCGCCGCGCAGGAATCGGAGGCCGTGCAGGAATCGGAAGCGGTAACCGACGCCGCTGGGGACGCCGCTGAGGCTGCTGGCGAGATGGCGGATTCGCCGGTCGAGGCAGCAGGGGAGATGGCGGACTCGGCTGCCGAATCGGTAGAAGAAATGGCAGAGTCCACCGCTGAAACGGATGAGGCGGCGGCAGCGGAGACCGGGATGAGCCCCGGGCTCATGTTCGGTCTTTTGATCCTGGCGCTGGTTCTGGTGGTGCTTGCGGTGAAGCGGCTGCGCAAAGCTTGAGGTAATCCAACCTTCGCAATCAAGATGGCGCACGGCGACGGGGACAACTAGGCCCACGCCCTCGCCAGACCTGTGCCTTCTATTTATTCATCCGGGCGCCCCGAACTTGATTAGTCTCCGGTCTGCCGGCACCATACCTGCTTGATTTCGTCGTTTGTTCGCGCTCTCATCTCCGCCTTCAAGGCTCGTCGCGAACTGGCTCTTGACAATGTCGCTCTTCGGCAGCAGCTCGCCGTCCTCTGCCGTACGGTGAAACGGCGCGGCTCTCGAAGGTCGACCGCGGGTGGGGTAACTGTAAAGCCTAGGGGCCCTTGGCCCAGTCGCTAAGCTGCTGATTTATGGTCTATTTCGAAAGGGCCGAGTTTTGGCACAGGACGGGGTCAACCGCCAGCGGCAGGATGTGATTGACCTGCGTGATAAACTCTGGTCCATTCATGCTACTGATTGCCAAACTTATCGACTACTACTCCGTTGTCGTCATCGTTGCGGTGATCCTCAGCTGGCTTCAGCTCCCGCCGAGCAACAAGGTAGTTCGCATCACCCGGATGTTGACCGAGCCGGCTCTGGCACCGATTCGTAGGCTGGTACCGTCGGCGGGGGGGATCGGCTTCTCGCCGTTGATTCTGCTTGTCCTCCTTCAGATTCTGAAGGGCGCGTTGATCTAGCGCTGTTACTATCTACTACTCTTGGTTTCTAGGCTTCTGTTCCCTCAACGTTACAAGCGAGCAGTTGACGCGGCGTGGACGGTGGGGCCCGCGACAACCATTGAGCAGAGCTACCCTTTGGGCGGGTCGTCACCATGCAGATGACCACCTAGTTGAGAGCGAATATCGAAGCGTGTTGCTGCTGATTTATGGTCTATTTCAAAAAGGCCGAGTTTTGGCACAGGACGCCGTCGAGGATCGCCCACGCGATACTCCGCTGCACATCATCGAGCCAGTCTAAGACCTTGAGCGCGTCCAGCATATCCGGCGTAAGCCACACCCCGAGCCAGGGGAGCTCCACATGTTGAGCGGCAACCGCGCCTTGAGCCACAAGCCAGGCCCGGCCCTGCCACGCCGAGGCCGTGTCTGTAGCCACGACACACCGGACGACCGGGAGCCTTCGTTTGGAAAGCGTGAACGCCGCTCCCCCTATCCACTCCTGGTCCACCGAGACGAAGTAGCCCGGAAAATTGGGAAGCTTTGCACGTCCCCGCACCCGAGCTCGGGCCAGGGCAGGGGCAAGCTCGACCAGGATCTCGTCAGAGACCTCAGACCTCAGACCTCGGGGAGCGTCGGACGTGTCCCGTGTTCAACGTCACATGATTCAAATAGTCCAGTCGCCCTCCCTTACCCGTCGTGTCCAAAAATACAAACGAACTCAAAACCAGCTCGCCGGGACGCTTCGTATTAGAGGCGCCTAGGCTTGGTTAGCCAATGGGAGCTAGAATCCTCGGTCATGAGCACGCCGGTCCAGCCCTTGACCTTGTTAGTCGTCGCCATCGCTGGTTGGCTCCAGCGTGACCAACAGGCCGCTATGGTCTACTTGCTCGAGGAAAACAGAGTCCTCAAAGCTCGGCTTTGCGGGAGGAAGCTTCGTCTCACAGACGACGAGCGACGTCGGCTCGCGGTAAAGGGTAAGGCGCTTGGCCGGAAACTCTTGGCAGAAGTCGCCGGTATCGTCACACCGGAAACCCTGCTGGCTTGGCACCGAAGGCTGATTGCGCGGAAGTGGGACTACAGCGAGCGGCGGAAACAGCCCGGACGGCCCCGGGTCATGGCCGAGATTAGCAAGCTCGTCGTAGGGATGGCGCAGTCGAATCCGAAGTGGGGGTATACACGCATTCGCGGCGCCCTCTCGAATCTCGGCCATACGGTAGCCAGGAGCACCATCGCCAATATTCTGCGAGAACATGGCATCGAGCCTGCGCCGGAGCGAAGTGAGCGAACGCCATGGCGCACGTTTCTCGCCGCCCATTGGGAAACCGTTGCTGCGACCGACTTCTTCACCGTCGAGGTCGCCACAGTTCGCAGGCTCGTGACCTACTATGTGCTCGTCGTCATCGAGCTGTCTTCGCGAAAAGTACACATTGCCGGAATCACTCCCGAGCCAGATAGCCCGTTCATGATGCAGGTCGGTCGGAATCTCACCGACCCATTCGACGGCTTTCTGCGCGGCAAGCGATTCCTCATCCTGGACCGCGACAAGAAGTTCACCACGGAGTTTCGCGATTTGCTCGAGCACGCCGGAACGGACGTCATTCGGCTGCCGCACCGTTCGCCGAATCTGAACGCTTATGTCGAAAGGTTTGTTTTGTCGATCAAGAGCGAGTGCTTGGAGCGGATGATCTTCTTCAGTGAGCAATCGCTGCGTCGTACCGTCGCTGAGTTCATCCATCATTATCACGGAGAGCGCAACCGTCAAGGGCTCGGGAACGCGTTGCTCGAAGCGGAAGAATGCGTCGGCAGTCCTCACGGGAAGGTGCGATGTCGTAAGCGATTGGGCGGTTTGCTCAGTTATTACCACCGCGACGCTGCATAGGAGTTCGGGCGCGCCAGTTGGACGGAACGGATGGTCTGGAGGAGAGGTCTGCTCGGGCTCGCCTATCGCAGAGCCAGTACCGCGTCGGCTGGTCTCCGCGAGTTTTGAGAACGCCTCTAGGATTCGACCTTGCCGCTCCGTTCGCGTTTTCGGACACGACGAGCAAGACTGGCGCGGCACGCCCTTCTATTGGCCCGTGATCATGGCCCAGCAAAACATCGAAACGGCGATATTCGCTGAGGAATCGATGGACTAAAGATAACGAGCATTCACCGGAACCAGCAACGCGAAGGCCGCGTCCTCATTTGTTGTCGACAACAGCGTCGCCGCGTCGCCACCTGTGCTCCGCAAAAAGTCGATCCAGCGTTGATTGCACCGTTTAGACCTCCCAAGACGATTGTAAAGCCCACGGCCTTTGGCCCGGTCGCAAACACAGACACTAAGTTTCTGATTTATTGCCTATTTCAAAAGGGCCGAGTTTTGGCACAGGACGGGCTGGCGAACAACTCCCGCTACACCTAGCGTTTTGCGACGCATGTGGGCAAGCTGTGCCGGACAAGGCGGTGGCCGAGATGGAACGTCTGCGCCTCCTAGTTGAAGGGGTCAACAACAAAATCCGTGTGCTGCAACGACGCGCCTACGGCTATCGCGACGAGGAATATCTCAAGCTGAAGATCGTGGCGGCATTCCTTCCGCCATTACCCAGAAATGCCGTCTTCAACCCACACGAATCCGCGTAGACCCGAAAGATCTAATCTCCCCCCTATAGGCCATCCTTTATATACTCGGTCTCGGAATCCGTTGTCTATCGACAAAATCTCCGCCAGCGTCACCCGGAATGGCACCGAAGTCAGGACCCTCATCTATAATGTCACTCAATGCACGGTCGGGAGACACCACCCGCTAATTACGATCAGTTCAACGCGGTGGAGCTCTTCTGCCCCAGTTGCCGGATCGCCACCCCTACGCGCGAACGGCTCCTTCTCGTCCTGCCCGACGGAGATCTGTACGAGTACCGGTGCGCCGAATGCGGCACGCAGGTAGGCAAGAAAAAGGCCCGGGAGCAGAAGCGCGAATTGCTCGTGTCCCCGTAGCATTCTGGCGCTAGCTCGCCGCTCAGCCGGCTCGACTGTCTCAACTGGCGGTGCTTGCGCTGTTGAGGTGAATCTGGCTTTGGAGCGATGAAGTGCCGAAGTCGAACCTACAGCCTATGGATCAACAGTCGCAAACGGGTGAAAACCAACCGACTCCAACCGGACCTAATCCGACATGAGACTCGAAGAAGCGGTGATCGTCGCCTCCGCTGTTTCGAGACTCCCGGGGTAGTTTTGACACCAAGTTGGCATCAGGCGTGGACGCGCCACTTGATGCTCGGACCCCCATCCACCCAACCACAAAACCTCGATTTCCTTTTCGGAAATCGGTCGGTAGTAGAATATCCTTGCCCGCCGATTGCCGATGCCGTGCAGGGCGATTAGGAACGGAATTCGTCGAGCTCAGGGAGGCGTCTCCATGGAGAGACTCTGTCAGGACATCCATTATACCTTGCGCACCGCTCGGAACGCGCCCGGGTTCGTCCTCCTGGTGACACTGACGCTCGCCCTCGGCATCGGTGGGACGACGGCGCTAGAGAGCTTCGTCAGCGGGATTCTGCTGAAGCCGCTTCCGTACTCGGATCCGGCGACACTCGTCAGCATCACGCGGAACAACAGGAAGCAGGGCTTTCAGGGAATGATGATGCTGTCCCGCGACATCGTGTCGATCCAAGAGCAGATCCGGAGCCTTTCCTCACTCTCGGGATACGTTTACAGCAAAGTGAGTTTGAGCGGCGATGAATTTCCAGAACGGGTCAGCGCGGCACACGTGCTTCCCGAGTTGATGTCTCTTCTAGGCATCGAGCCGGCACTGGGGCGAAGCTTTCGTCCTGAAGAGCACAAGACCGAGCAGCCCGTCGTCATTCTCGACTATGCGCTGTGGCTGCGTCGCTTCGGCGGGGAGCCCAGCGTTCTCGGGCGGGAGCTCCGGATCAATGGCGTGGAGCACGTGATTGTCGGCGTTTTGCCACGTGGAAGGGGGCTCACGCCAAGGGATGTCGACTTACTGGTCCCGATGAGCGCCGAAGCGCTCCGAGGCGAGTCGATAGTCGGCCTTTGGGTTTTGGCTCGCCTCAGCAAGGGCGTGGATGTCGGCGTTGCCGACGACGAGGTCAACGCCATTCTTCGACGTTGGGAAGAGGAGAATCGTCCGCCCGTGATGGGATGGGGTGCCGATGTCACCCTGCTGCGAGAGGCGATCGTCGGTGAGGTCGCGACCACGTTGCTCGTGTTGCTGGGCGCGGTGGCGCTCGTTCTCCTTATTGCTTGCGCCAACGTCGCCAACCTCCTCCTCATTCGTGGCGTCGCGCGGGAAAAGGAGCTCGCCATCCGTGCTGCGATGGGAGCAACGCGTGGGAGGATCGCCAAACAGCTCCTCACGGAGAGTGTGCTCTTGTCACTGGTTGGCGGCACACTCGGAGTCCTTCTCGCCATCGGCGCCACTCGACTGCTGCTCGTCTTGGCTCCGTCGGGGATCCCGCGGATCGACGAAGTGAGTGTCGATGCACCGGTTCTCGCGTTTGCGGTGGCCGTTTCCATCTCGGCCGGCCTTCTTTCCGGGATCTTTCCTGCGGTCGGGCTCTCGCACTACGGTCTCGACGGGTCGCTGAAGCCGATGGGCAGGACGATGACCGCCTCCGCGGGCCGCCGACGCTTCCGAACGGTGCTGGCGGTAGCGCAAGTGGCGCTCGCACTCACGCTGTCGATTGGCGCTGGTTTGATGATTCGAAGCTTCGTGCGCCTCGTGTCGGTCGATCTCGGCTTCGATGCCGGCGGCGTCCTCACGATGAATATCTCCCTTCCTGGGTATCGGTATGTCGAGCCTCACGAATCGGAGCGCGCTCTCATCGACATCCTCGAGCAGGTGGGGGCGCTTCCGGAGGTCCTCTCCGTGGCGGCTTCCGGGTGGACTCCGATGACGGGAAGTTCCGCGAGAGCACAGATGAGCGTCGAAGCCACATCGGGCGACATCGTCGAGCGAGAGAAGTGGCCAATGATTCTCGGCGTCACGCCTGACTACTTCCGCGTCCTCGGAGTTCCACTCCATCTCGGCCGAGATTTCACGTATCGAGACCGCTATCCCGAGACGGCGGACGTCGTCGTCAATGCCCGGCTCGCTGAGGGTGCGTGGCCCGGCGAAGATCCCATCGGAAAACGCTTGAAATTCGGCGGAGCGGACTCCGAATATCCGTGGTTCACCGTGGTCGGGGTAGCGGGCGATGCACGGCTGGTGGGATTGGCGCTCGAAGAGCAAGAAGGGATGTTCATGCCTTTGCTGCGGGCGGACCTTACGCTGTCGTTCGTGCAGCTGGCCGTGAGAACGCGCTCCGAGCCGGCCGACGCCGTCGCTACGATCCGTGATGCGATTTGGGAGATCGACGAGGAGCTGCCGATGAGCGACGTCCAAACGATGGACGAGCTCATTTCTAAAAACGTTTCCCGACCCCGATTCAACCTGGCGGTCCTGGGAGTGTTCGCGGGGGTGGCGATCGTCCTGGCGACGATAGGCGTCTACGGGGTCGTCTCACACAACATGACACAGAGGAGCCAGGAGATCGGCCTTCGCATGGCCCTAGGCGCCGATCGAAGCGCGGTGCTCCGCCTGGTGATGGGACGAGGATTACTCCTCGTTCTCGCCGGGCTCGGCGCCGGTCTATTCTTGGCCATCTCAGCGACCCGCTTGCTGACGAGCTTTCTCTACGAGGTAAGCGCGACCGACTCGACGACCTTCATCGCGGCGTCGCTGCTGCTCGGCGGTACCGGTCTGGCGGCGACGCTCCTGCCAGCACTACGAGCCACACGCGTTGACCCGATGACGACGTTGAGGTCCGAGTAGTCTCCGTGGGCTCCACCGCGGGCGATGGGCCGGGAGAGACGCGTGATAAGGTAACATCGGACATCCCGCCGACGGCAAAGAACAGAGGAGGAATGATGGGTAGTTTGAACTATGCCAACGGGAAGCTCTGGACAGCCGTTGGGATCCTCGCGACGCATCCAAGAGCGACTGATCAAGGCCTGCCACGAAGGTCTTGTCTTTGTGCCGGAGCCCGTCCTACCAAGTTATTGCAAGCCAATCTATGAGCGTGTCTGGCAAAGCGTAACGTCATCGGCCGGGTCCGAGCGGGAGGGCCGTTATAAGCCGTCGATCGAGATGCTCTCCGACGATGAAGCGGTAGCTGTTGCCAAAGATGTCGTCGAGTTGGCCTATCGCGTTCGTGAAGCTGTGAATGACGATCTTGCTCGCCGCCGCCGCTAATTCTCAACCCCGTCCTGTGCCAAAACTCGGCCCTTTTGAAATAGGCCATAAATCAGCAACTTAGTGTCTGTGTTTGCGACCGGGCCAAGGGCCGTGGGCTTTACAATCGTCTTGGGCGGGCGGGTCGTCACCATGCAGATGACCACCTAGTCGAGAGCGAATATCCAAGCGTGTTCCTGAAGCTGTTTTCACGCTACGCCGGTCGAGCCCGCCGAGGGGCTACCGTCGCCGGCGACCATCTACGCGGCACGGCAGTAGTAGTTGAGAATGCCCCCAAGTCGCTCTCGCGACACGATGGGGCCAGCGTCATTCGCGCTTGCCGGCAGAGGTGTGAGGAGCTCGTTGCCGAGACCTTGGTGGTTCCGTTCTGTGTGATAGTGCACTACGTATTCGGTTACCGCTGTGCGCAGGTGTCGCTCACTGAGAGGTACGAAGCGGTCGAGACACTCTCGACGTATGGAGAGAACGAATCTTTCCGCATATGCGTTCAGATTCGGACTATTAGCGGGAAGGCGAAGGGGCTTCACGCCTGAATCTCTCAACAGCCCACGTACCGCCTCGGTGAATAGCGGGTCCCGGTCGTGGATGAGGTATCGCTTGCCAAGGAGGAACCCATCCCACATGTCAGTGAGGTTTCTTGCCACCTGCTTCATCCACTCCCCGTTGGGGTCCGACGTTATCCCACCGATGCACACGCAGCGAGTGGCGATATCGATGACAAACAGGACATGGTAGCGGACGAGCCCGAACGGGTTCACAACCTCGACGGTGAACAGGTCTGTCGCAGCGATGGCGCCCCAATGAGCCTTGATGAAGGTGCTCCACGACATGCTCCTGCCCCGCTCCGGCGCAGGAGCGATACCGTGCTCGGCGAGGAGCCTCTTGATGGTGTTGCGTCCGAGTTCATGTCCTAGGTTCTTGAGTGCGCCTCGCAGGCGCGTATATCCCCACGTCGGGTTCTCCCGCGCCACGCGCACAATGAGCTCACGGATGTCCTTCGCCGTCGGAGGTCGGCCTGGACTCCGGTTCTTGCTGCCATCGTACTTGGCTGCGATGAGGTGGCGGTACCAGCGCAGAAGCGTAGCGGGTGTGGCAACGGACGCAATCTGGGCCAGCGCCTCGCTGCCCAAAGCCTGGGCCTTGACCGCGAGCCTGCGCCGGTCGTCGTCAGAGAGCCTGAGACGCTTGCCCCGAAGCCCGGCTCGGAGCACACGGTCCTCCTCTTGCAGGTAGTCGATCACATCCTGCTGCTGGCGGTTGACCCAGCCAGCTAGAACGAGCAGTAGGAATTGCACGTGGTACGTCATCATGGATCTGAAGATAACACCCTCGGGCCAGACGATTGTAAAGCCTACGGCCCTTGGCCCCGGCGCAAACACAGACACTAAGCTGCTGATTTATGGCCTATTTCAAAAGGGCCGAGTTTTGGCACAGGACGGGGTCTGGGGAGTCCGCGTGCTCCCCGTGGAGTTGAAGGCTGCGATCGTTCTTTTCTACAGCCTGCTCGATGAAAAGCAGCGCCGTCTCTACGCGGGAGTCGAGGCCATGAAGCTCGGTCACGGTGGCGACCAACAGATTGCCGAACTGCTCGGGATGGATCCGAGCACGGTAGCCAGAGGTCGTAGGGAATTGCTAATGAGAGATGTTGAGCTCGACGGAGTTCGGCGAAAGGGTGGCGGACGGCGCGCCGTGCAAAAAAACGCCAGAAGTCATCGCCAAGATCGAAGAACTCATGAAGCACGACACCGCGGGCGATCCGATGACGGGAGTGAAATGGACGCGGCGGACCACCGACAAGATTGCTTGCGAGCTAAGGGCCGGCGACAAAATAAGTTCCCGTTTTCAAGACACGCCCTTCGGATAACGACGAAACCATTCGCAGAGTATCGAGAAACGTCAAGCGTTGGAAGAGTCCTTCCATGGTTCGCCGATGGACCGCTCTTGGCGTCGTCACCGCGCAGAAAGAGTTCCGGCGTATCAAAGGCTATCGCCATATGGGCGCTCTCGTTCACGCGCTTAGAAGCAAACAGAAATCTCTTGACAGCGATGAGTTTGCTGCCTAAGAGTATTCACAGGTGCCGCCGCTACCCGACCAAATTCAACAGCGGCCGGGACATCCCCCCTTGGCCCGGTCGCAAACACAGACACTAAGCTGCTGATTTATGGTCTATTTCAAAAAGGCCGAGTTTTGACACAGGACGGCGTTGACGAAAGCGGGCACAATATTCGAGAGCAGACGCAAGAGCGAACCTTTCCACGTTTACAATGACGTCGGATCACCTCATCCGTTCGCCGCGAAACGGCCAATCCTGGCAGGTCTAAACTGTAGAATCAACGACGGACCGAGTTTTTGCGGAGCACAGGATTGTTCGCTACCGGGAATCCGTAGCCGCTTCCTCGGCCGAAACGATTCGCTAGAATTGTGGCACCCGCTTCCTACACGAGCGAGTCCAAGTTCACGTAGGAAACCTGGAGGTGGGGGAACTCCTTCTTGATCTCAGTTATCAGCTGGGTCGTTTCTTTGGAGCTGCCCGGGACGATCCTGGCTCGAATCTGCACTTGGTCATCCTCGATATCAAATCTCTGAATCGTCATCCCTCCCGTTAATCGCTCGAGAGCTTCGACGACACTAGCCTCGTCGGCGGTTTCGAGAAAGCGCTGGGCATCGCCGATGACGGTCAGGAGAAGGTTCTGCCGCGACGCGCCCCAACCGAGAACGCTCCGGCCGACGATGAAGATCGTGACGATGACCACGGCGACCACGGCGAGCAATCGGTGCTCGGCGCCGAGCGCGAGCCCGACCCCGATGCACAAAAAGAGATAAACCAGCTCCTCCGATGTCTTGATCGCCGCGCGGAAGCGGACGATCGAGAGCGCCCCGACCAATCCCAGGGAAAGTGCCAGCGAGGCCTTCACGACGAAGATGATGACGACCGTCACCATGGTGAGCATCGGGAACACACCGGAGAAATTGTCACGGTTGGAGATGGAGGTGCCGAAGCGCTTATAGAGCTCTCGGATGTAGAGCGCGAGAACTCCGCCGATGAGCATATTTGCGGCGCAGTTGAGCACCAAGGTGGACTCGGATCCTAGATTCTGTGGCCACATTGCCCGGCGATTCTATCTCACCTTGGCTTCCCCAAGGAAGTCGTGCTGGACCGAAGCCACATAACCTGCGAAACTCCCGAGGTTGATCGATATGCAAAAGATGCTTCCCGCCACGATGGCCTTCGTTCTCGTCGTCCTGTCGTCACTTGTTGGCGCCACCACGCAGGGCGTCGTGGCCGATACGCGCTTCAATCGTGAGCGCGGTTTCTATGACTCGGGTTTTGCCGTCGTCATCCAGTCCCGCACCGCTGGCGCACATATTCGATACACCACCGATGGAAGCTCACCGAGCCCGACGCATGGTCTCGGCGACGAGAACCCCGTGGTCGTGAGGATCGAGAGCACGACGACGCTGCGCGCGATGGCGTACAAGGCAGGGCTCACGCCGAGTAATGTCGACACCCACACCTACATTTTTCCGAAGCACGTCGTCAGACAGCCCCGCTACCCGAGCGGATTTCCGACCTCGATAGGTGGGATCGGCATGGGCGATTTGACTGAATTCGACTACGAGATGGACCCCGCAATCGTGGATCATGCAGATTATCGTCGCGAGATCCTATCCGCTATGAAGGCGATTCCGTCGCTTTCCATCGTGATGGACAAGCAAGATCTATTCGGCCAAGTGTTTACCGATGACGGTGAGCTGAAGCGCTCGGAAAGCGGCGTCTATTTCCGGAGCCAGGAGAAGCCCGGTAGAGGCCCCGCATCGGTAGAGCTCATCTATCCACACGCACCCGATCGTGGATTCCAGGTGGATTGCGCCATCGAATCGCATGCAGGCTACGGCGTCAAACGAGCGCTCAAACTGGTTTTCAAGAACGAGTATGGGGTCGGCAAGCTCCGTACGAAGCTCATGCAGGACGCTCCTCTCAACGGAGAATCGGCCAAGACCAAGTTCGACCGGCTCGTATTGCGTTCGGGCCACACGCGCTCCTTCGCGGGCTACGACGCCGGTAAGACGACCTACGCGAGGGATCAGTGGTTACGCGATACAGAGATCGCGATGACCGGGCTCGGCGCGCACGGATCCTTCGTCCACCTGTATCTGAATGGCTTCTACTGGGGTCTCTACAACGCGGCCGAGCGTCCGGACGGATGGTTCACCTCGGCGCATTTGGGCGGTGAAAAGTCAGACTGGATGGCTGTGAATCACAACGGCGTGCTGCACGGTGACGATAGGCGATGGCAGTACCTTCGCGGGCCGTTGAAAGACAAAGATATGCAGGTCCTCCAGGATTATCGAGAGCTTCAGCAATATCTGGACGTCGAGCATTTCGCCGACTACATCATTCTCGCGTGGTACTCGAGACTCTACGACTGGGGACCCGATCGAAACTGGTATGGGGGTAATAGAAACAACCCGCCGGGCCCTTTCCGCTTCTTCATGTGGGATGCAGAATACACGTTGTTCTCGGGGGCCACGCCTATGGCATGGGTGCACGAACTCTTCACTCGGCCAGCGGCGACGCGATCGGGGGATATGGTCGGGCTCTGGCACGCGCTCGCACAGAGTCCCGAGTTCATGATGCTGTTCGCCGATCAAGTCTATCAACACTGTTTCCGGGGCGCGCTCACCGAAGAGCGCTCGATTGCCCGTTGGAGGCGACTGGTGGCTTTCATCGAGTCGGCGGTGGTCGCGGAGTCCGCCCGCTGGGGCGATGCACGCAAAGCGCTCGGCGAGCTGACAAGGACGCGGAACGACACTTTCTTGCCACAGGTAAGAAGAGTCGAAGAAGTGATGACGGGAAACGTCTCGCACTTCATCGAAGTCTTGAGACAAGAGGACTATTATCCTCGGGTCGACCCGCCCGAGCCCACGAGGATTTCCGCATCCTCGGTCACGCTGCTCCAAACCCAAGGCGCCGAGATTTATGTGACTCGTGATGGTAGCGATCCTCGCGCGGTCGGCGGGGTTGTCTCGAAGCGGGCAGAACACGTGCGAAGCGGTGACAGCATCGCGCTCGAAGGCGGGAGGAAGCTCAAGGCGCGCGCCCGGGACGGAGTAGAATGGAGCGCATTGCGCATTGTTTCGGAGACCTCGTGAACCGGGCATTCATCCTCATCGTCCTGGCGCTTTCCGGATGTGACCGACCTCGGACATCGCTCGTCGAGCGCGGCGTTCCGGCGGAACGCGTGCAGCTCAAGCTCTCGGGTGCTGCACGTGATGCCTTGGTCTTTCCTTTTCCCGCCGAGCGCCGTTTCGAGGTGGATCTCCCGAGTGCGGCTTTTCTCCGTGTTTCACCGGCGCTCGTCACCGAGCAGAACGTCCGCCGCGCTCGCGTTTCCTTTCGGGTCATCGTCGAAACGGAAGACGACTCGGTCGAGGTCTTCGACGAGATCTTTCGATTCGGCGACGCCAACCGCTGGCACTCGCGCGTTGTGGACTTGAGCGCGTGGTCGGAAGAGCGCGTCACGCTCGTGCTCGTCACGCGTACGCCCGAGGATCGTAGTGCCGATATTCTGTGGGCCGACCGGATCCGGGCGGTCTGGGGCGAACTCGCGCTTGTCTCGAACCCGGAACGTATGCTCGCGAAAGCGGCGGACGATCTCACACGCGATGCGGAATCCTGGCTTCTGGAACAAGGTGGAGTCACGCCCGTCGACTACAACCAAGGCGTGAGTCTCGCCACGAATCTTATCCTGGCTGGCCTGTTTGCGCTCGTCATTCGCGGGCTCTATATCCGCTTCGCCTCCGTCCCATCGAATCGCCACGCCTTCGCTAACCTGTTTCCCGTGTTTACCCTCACGACCGTTCTTGTCATCGTCGTCGTAGAGTCGTCACTCGCTCTGTCGCTCGGGCTCATCGGTGCACTTTCGATCATTCGCTTTCGCACCGCCGTCAAGACGCCGGACGAGATCGCCTATCTGCTGTTTTGCATCGCCGTGGGTGTCGCCCTCGGGGCGCGCCAAGGCCCTCTGGCCGTCGCGGTCGTCGTGCTCGTCTCCCTCTTCGTGGTTGTGCGCCAACGGTTGTGGCCGCAGATGCCAGACAGGACGCTCCTTCTCATCGTTTCCGGCGACGCCGACCGTTTCTTTGAGGAGCATGCTCTAGAGCAGCTACGGCCCGTCGTCCAAGAGTTCCGGGTGCGAAGACTCGAGCAGGAAGGCCTCCGCATAGAGCTTTCGGCCGTGGTCACGGTCACGGGTCCGCGGGGCGTGGCCCAACTCGTGGCCGACATTCGGAAAAAGCTTCCCGCGTTCCAGTTCTCGTTTGTCGAGGCCGATGAGATCCCCTGAAGCGCCGTCGTTTGCTCTAGAGTCCGCGAGCGTCGCCGCACCTGGGCGCCGCGAGGTCAAGTTCTCACTTCCAAATGTGGACGCCGGGAAATTTAGCTCCATACTGGACGTCAATTGCCGCCGCGTGAGCTATGCGGGCGCGACGTCGCGTGTGTGCAGCATCTATTTCGACGACGCGGCCTTGAGCGCTTTCCGAGCCAACCTCGACGGCACGTCGCGGCGCACGAAGACCCGCATCCGTTGGTACGACACCCCGTTTCCGGAAAAGAGGTTATTTTTCGAAGTCAAACGTCGCGAGGATCACGCGATCTTCAAAGAGAGAGCACCGATAGTGGCTAGCGCCTCGCTCGCTTCGATGTCCTTTCACGAGATCGTCGTGGGACTCGCGCGCGTTCTTCCGGCGCGCCTACGGGAGCACCTGGTGGCCCGCTCGGAGCCCAAGCTCCTGATCGAGTACGAGCGCACTTACTACGAAGCTTTGAATGGCCCTATCCGCATCACGCTTGATCGTGGCCTCACCTTCTGGGGACAGGGCGGGCTGTATCCGAACCGCGGCTTTCCAGCGCGTGTCCCCGGCTTGACGATCCTCGAAGGGAAAGCCCCGTTTGGTCACCAAGAACGCATCCGGGAGATCCTCCACCCCCTCGAACCCTGGGTAACTCGTTCGTCGAAATACGTCCTGGCGTGCCAACACCTCGGGCTGTCGCCGCCGTGAGTGCATTATGTACACGTACGCGCAGCGCAGCGCCACGCCAACTCGGAAAGCGATATCGTCATCTAAGATGACATCCTCGATTCTTGCGTCCGGAACTCAGAAACACAACACGACTCTGCCGCCTCGGGCCGGGCGCAAACAAAAAAGCTCCCCCAATTGCTCAAAACTAGACAGTTATTTTGTCGGCGGCCCTAAGGGCCGGCGACAAAATAAGTTCCCGTTTTCAAGACGGTCGGATGGTGTAGTTCCATTTGGGTGGAGTCTGGTCCTTTGTAACGGAAAGCGCCTGCATCCGCTCGTCAGTGATTTTGACGCCCTTCGGATAACGACGCCGGATAAGGTGTGCGCGTACTCGCAAACCGGAAGAGGTGGTGGTCGTGCGGATGTATTTGAGGATGGTTTCGTAGCTGTCGAGAGGCCTGCCCGCCCAGTTCTTGCTGACCTCGCTGAACAGACGGTGCTCCACTGGATTCCACTTGGATGTACCGGACGGATAGTGGGCTATGGTGATAGCGATGTCGTGGCGATTGCAAATCCGCGTTTGAAGCCCGTGCTTCCAACCCCGACACCGATAGCCATTGCTGCCCCCGGCGTCTGCCAATATCGCGAGGTCACGGGCTGCAGGATAGCGTCGCCGTCCTTCCGTTCGCCACCACTTCTCGATGGCATTCACGGCGAAGTCCGGGGTGTTGTACGAGGTACCAATGAACACTGTCCCGCGGTTCGCGAGCAGATCGTAGATGCCGTAGGGGATTGCGATGCCGTTCGATTCGGAACGGAAGTCATGGTCTTTGACGAGAGTCGGCTCGCGGTTCCAGGCCTGCCCGCCGTTTTTGAATAATCCCACCAGCTCCCGTTTCTTCGTGTCTACGCTGATGATGGGATGACCAGCTGCGGCAAAACGCGCGCGCAGTTCGGCGATACACGCGAATTGGGTATCGCGATCTTCGGACGTGGCACCACACAGCTTCTTGTGGTTCACCCGCAACGAGAAGCCGAGCTGTTTGAGCAGTCGACCGACGGTTTTGCTGCTGACGTTCACACCGAGGCTTCTTAGCTCGCAAGCAATCTTGTCGGTGGTCCGCCGCGTCCATTTCACTCCCGTCATCGGATCGCCCGCGGTGTCGTGCTTCATGAGTTCTTCGATCTTGGCGATGACTTCTGGCGTTTTTTTTGCACGGCGCGCCGTCCGCCACCCTTTCGCCGAACTCCGTCGAGCTCAACATCTCTCATTAGCAATTCCCTACGACCTCTGGCTACCGCGTCCTGTGCCAAAACTCGGCCCTTTTGAAATAGGCCATAAATCAGCAACTTAGTGTCTGTGTTTGCGACCGGGCCAAGGGCCGTGGGCTTTACAATCGTCTTGGGCGGGCGGGTCGTCACCATGCAGATGACCACCTAGTCGAGAGCGAATATCGAAGCGTGTGCCTGAAGCTGTTTCCACGCTACGCCGGTCGAGCCCGCCGAGGGGCTACCGTCGCCGGCGACCATCTACGCGGCACGGCAGTAGTAGTTGAGAATGCCCCCAAGTCGCTCTCGCGACACGATGGGGCCAGCGTCATTCGCGCTTGCCGGCAGAGGTGTGAGGAGCTCGTTGCCGAGACCTTGGTGGTTCCGTTCTGTGTGATAGTGCACTACGTATTCGGTTATCGCGGTCCGCAGGTGTCGCTCACTGAGAGGTACGAAGCGGTCGAGACACTCTCGACGTATGGAGAGAACGAATCTTTCCGCATATGCGTTCAGATTCGGACTATTAGCGGGAAGGCGAAGGGGCTTCACGCCTGAATCTCTCAAGAGTCCACGTACCGCCTCGGTGAATAGCGGGTCCCGGTCGTGGATGAGGTATCGCTTGCCAAGGAGGAACCCATCCCACATGTCAGTGAGGTTTCTTGCCACCTGCTTCATCCACTCCCCGTTGGGGTCCGACGTTATCCCACCGATGCACACGCAGCGAGTGGCGATATCGATGACAAACAGGACATGGTAGCGGACGAGCCCGAACGGGTTCACAACCTCGACGGTGAACAGGTCTGTCGCAGCGATGGCGCCCCAATGAGCCTTGATGAAGGTGCTCCACGACATGCTCCTGCCCCGCTCCGGCGCAGGAGCGATACCGTGCTCGGCGAGGAGCCTCTTGATGGTGTTGCGTCCGAGTTCATGTCCTAGGTTCTTGAGTGCGCCTCGCAGGCGCGTATATCCCCACGTCGGGTTCTCCCGCGCCACGCGCACAATGAGCTCACGGATGTCCTTCGCCGTCGGAGGTCGGCCTGGACTCCGGTTCTTGCTGCCATCGTACCTGGCTGCGATGAGGTGGCGGTACCAGCGCAGAAGCGTAGCGGGTGTGGCAACGGACGCAATCTGGGCCAGCACCTCGCTGCCCAAAGCCTGGGCCTTGACCGCGAGCCTGCGCCGGTCGTCGTCAGAGAGCCTGAGACGCTTGCCCCGAAGCCCGGCTCGGAGCACACGGTTCTCCTCTTGCAGGTAGTCGATCACATCCTGCTGCTGGCGGTTGACCCAGCCAGCTAGAACGAGCAGTAGGAATTGCACGTGGTACGTCATCATGGATCTGAAGATAACACCCTCGGGCCAGACGATTGTAAAGCCTACGGCCGTTGGCCCCGGCGCAAACACAGACACTAAGCTGCTGATTTATGGCCTATTTCAAAAGGGCCGAGTTTTGGCACAGGACGAGATCGCCCAGTTCGATCGAAAAGGTCTTTGGTCGTTGCGCTCAGTGTGGTTCTCGAAGTACGGGACGTTGCTTGCGACGGTAAAAGCGTTGGTCGCGGCCTGTGAGGCAGGCTACTACGTCGACGAGCTCGAGGACGTGGTGCAGGTTGACGTCAAGGCTCCTCTGTTGAAACTGGTCCGAGAGAAAAGATTGGCGCGCGAGCAGGTGTTCGGCCGATATCTGTATCTGGCCACCGATGTGAGCACGCGCAAGCAACAGCTCTCGGCCCGCCAGGTACATGAGGCGTCACCTTCCACGTTGGGCTGGGTCGGGGGAGTCCGCGTGCTCCCCGTGGAGTTGAAGGCTGCGATCGTTCTTTTCTACAGCCTGCTCGATGAAAAGCAGCGCCGTCTCTACGCGGGAGTCGAGGCCATGAAGCTCGGTCACGGTGGCGACCAACAGATTGCCGAACTGCTCGGGATGGGTCCGAGCACGGTAGCCAGAGGTCGTAGGGAATTGCTAATGAGAGATGTTGAGCTCGACGGAGTTCGGCGAAAGGGTGGCGGACGGCGCGCCGTGCAAAAAAAAGCCAGAAGTCATCGCCAAGATCGAAGAACTCATGAAGCACGACACCGCGGGCGATCCGATGACGGGAGTGAAATGGACGCGGCGGACCACCGACAAGATTGCTTGCGAGCTAAGAAGCCTCGGTGTGAACGTCAGCAGCAAAACCGTCGGTCGACTGCTCAAACAGCTCGGCTTCTCGTTGCGGGTGAACCACAAGAAGCTGTGCGGTGCCACGTCCGAAGATCGCGATACCCAATTCGCGTGTATCGCCGAACTGCGCGAGCGTTTTGCCGCAGCTGGTCATCCCATCATCAGCGTAGACACGAAGAAACGGGAGCTGGTGGGATTATTCAAAAACGGCGGGCAGGCCTGGAACCGCGAGCCGACTCTCGTCAAAGACCATGACTTCCGTTCCGAATCGAACGGCATCGCAATCCCCTACGGCGTCTACGATCTGCTCGCGAACCGCGGGACAGTGTTCATTGGTACCTCGTACAACACCCCGGACTTCGCCGTGAATGCCATCGAGAAGTGGTGGCGAACGGAAGGACGGCGACGCTATCCTGCAGCCCGTGACCTCGCGATATTGGCAGACGCCGGGGGCAGCAATGGCTATCGGTGTCGGGGTTGGAAGCACGGGCTTCAAACGCGGATTTGCAATCGCCACGACATCGCTATCACCATAGCCCGCTATCCGTCCGGTACATCCAAGTGGAATCCAGTGGAGCACCGTCTGTTCAGCGAGGTCAGCAAGAACTGGGCGGGCAGGCCTCTCGACAGCTACGAAACCATCCTCAAATACATCCGCACGACCACCACCTCTTCCGGTTTGCGAGTACGCGCACACCTTATCCGGCGTCGTTATCCGAAGGGCGTCAAAATCACTGACGAGCGGATGCAGGCGCTTTCCGTTACAAAGGACCAGACTCTACCCAAATGGAACTACACCATCCGACCGTCTTGAAAACGGGAACTTATTTTGTCGCCGGCCCTTAGCTCGCAAGCAATCTTGTCGGTGGTCCGCCGCGTCCATTTCACTCCCGTCATCGGATCGCCCGCGGTGTCGTGCTTCATGAGTTCTTCGATCTTGGCGATGACTTCTGGCTTTTTTTTGCACGGCGCGCCGTCCGCCACCCTTTCGCCGAACTCCGTCGAGCTCAACATCTCTCATTAGCAATTCCCTACGACCTCTGGCTACCGTGCTCGGATCCATCCCGAGCAGTTCGGCAATCTGTTGGTCGCCACCGTGACCGAGCTTCATGGCCTCGACTCCCGCGTAGAGACGGCGCTGCTTTTCATCGAGCAGGCTGTAGAAAAGAACGATCGCAGCCTTCAACTCCACGGGGAGCACGCGGACTCCCCCGACCCAGCCCAACGTGGAAGGTGACGCCCGTCGTGTCCAAAAATACGAACGAACTCAAGACTGGCGCTCCGGGCCGTTTCGATCGTCATCGCCCCGTGGCCAGCCCCAGATCTGGGGCGGGTCGGAGGCGATGTCGGCGATTCGGGTTCCCCGTACGCGCAGGGAAAACACCATCCAGCAACGGGATACTACGCTCCCGGGCGGAGACCTGGATCCAGGCCCGGGCCGCACCTGGACCAGAACGTGCTAGCCCGCTATGCCTCGGTAGCCCCGGCCTCGATTCTGGGCCTCTCGGGTGGCCTCTTTTCCGCTGCCGCACGGCCCCGGTCAGCGCCCATTCTCCTATTTGGCGCAAACGTGGCACTCGAAAATCGGGATTAGAGACGAATGCAGAAAATGAGGCCCGTTCAGCCCTTCTAGCGCGTCTCTGGTGACACCTGATCCTGCAAAACCCCGCCAACCGCGCGGAAAATCTCACCCGTCTCTGCAGTGCCACAATTGGCCAGACTGGGTGGCGGATGGTGCAGTTTGGAGCTATCCGGTCTCGGCTGGTAACCATGAATAACAGGGAAAAACAGGGAATTTTGGCCATTATTGTGCCGATCCGGCCGTTTTTTGACGTGGTAACCTTCTATATTTCAAATGGTTAGATGGCAATTCCCTGTTCCGAAATAACAGGGAATTTCTGATGAAAGAACAGGGAATTGGAAATCGGCGAACAGGGAATCGCTCGGGAAGAACAGGGAATTGAGATGAACGAATAGGGGAATGTCAGAGCAGCACGTGAGGAGTTGCATTCGAGCACACGCCAATGCCGAAGCGTACCCAGGAGATGACGGGCCGAGAAGCTATCGAGTACACGCGGGGCAAGGAAGTTGCGGATGCGCTAGACACCTTCCTAGCCGAGTACGACAAGACCACGACATCTAGTGAGCGGTCCAACCAAGAGATATAGTGGCGTAAAATTGCATGATGGAGACGTTGCGTGCTTAGCCCGCTGCACGACTGGCTGCTTAAGTGGGGGATGAGCGAGGCGGGCGCCACGCTGCTGACGCGGCTTGGAGGCGTCCTGCTCGTCCTGTTCGTCGCCCTGACCGCCAACCGCGTCACCAAGAGAGTCGTGGTTCGCGGTATCGCGCGGCTCGCGCGACGGACGACCTCGAGTTGGGACGACGTCGTGATGCGGCACCGCGTGTTACAACGGGTGGCACATCTTGTGCCGGCGCTAGTGATCTACCACTCCGCGACTCCGGTGCTCGCCGGATACGACCAGCTGACAGCCGTCGTGCGGCAGGGGGCGCTCATCTACATGATCGTCATCGCGGCGCTGGCGGCCGACAGCGTTGTGAACGTGGGGATCGAAATCGCCCGGGGTTCGCGGCTCCCGCGGGAGCTACCGGTGCGGAGCATCGCCCAGGTGCTCAAGCTGGTGGTGTACGCCGTAACGGCCATCAGCGTCCTGGCGCTCGTCCTCGGCCGCTCGCCGCTGCTGTTGTTGAGCGGCCTCGGCGCCATGAGCGCGGTGACGATGCTGGTCTTCAAGGACACCATTCTTGGCTTCGTCGCCGGCATCCAGCTGTCGGCGAACCGAATGGTCTCGCGGGGCGATTGGGTCGAGATGCCGAAGCACGGCGCCGACGGCGACGTGCTCGATGTGGGATTGACGACGGTGAAGGTTCAGAACTGGGACAAGACGATCACCACGATTCCCACCTACGCGCTGATTGCGGAATCGTTCAAGAACTGGCGCGGCATGGCGGAATCGGGTGGCCGGCGCATCAAGCGAGCCCTCTACATCGACGTCGGATCCATTCGCTTCTGTGACGAGGAGATGCTGGCGCGCTTCTCGAAAATTCAGTACATCGCCGACTATCTGAAGGACAAGCGAGAGGAGATTGCAAACTGGAACGCGGCGCGCGGGGTCGAACCGGCGAGCTTGGCCGACGGCCGCCATTTGACGAACGTCGGGACGTTTCGCGCCTATGTCGTGGCGTACCTCCGCCACCACCCGATGGTGCACCAGGACATGACGTTCCTAGTCCGGCAGCTGGCGCCAACCGAGCACGGGCTCCCGATCGAGGTCTACGTCTTCAGCCGCGATCAGGTTTGGAGCCGCTACGAGGCGATCCAGGCAGACATCTTCGACCACCTGCTGGCGGTGGTGCCGGAGTTCGACCTGCGAGTGTTCCAGAGACCGTCGGGGCGCGACGTGGAGCGGGCGATCGGCACCTGGTCATAATAAGCGCGACGCCCGTCCGTGTCCAAAAACACAAACGATAGCGGCCTGTTGTTGGTCACGCTGGATCCAACCAGCGATGGCGACGACCAACAAGGTCAAAGCTGGACCGGCGTGCTCATGGCCGAGGATTCTAGCTCTCATTGGCCAATCAAGCGTAGACACCTCTAACCTGAAACGTCCCGGCGAGTAGGTGTTGAGTTCGTTTGTATTATTGGACACGACAGGGTCCAGGCCCGGGCCGCGCCTGGACCAGAACGTGTCAGCCCGCTGCGCCGCGGTAGCCCCGGCCCCGATTCTAGGTCCTCTAGAGACGAGAGCGCGAACAAACGACCAAATCATGCCGGCATGGTCCCGGCAGACCGGAGATTAATCAAGTTTGGTGCGCGCGGATGAATAAATAGAAGGCACAGGCTCTCGATAACGGCCTTCGCCGCGACGAGCGCGGGCGAAGATCTGTTCTCGGGTTTCGACGACGGGTGGAGGAAGCCGTGGATGGAGCGCGTCTTGGCGCGTCGCTCCAATACGTTTCGGCTCGAAACCGAGGCCGAGAATCGTTTCCTTCGCGTCGATAGCCGGAACTCTGCGTCGGCGCTTTGGCGGCGAGTCGATGTCACCGGCGAGCTCATCCTTTCGTGGCGATGGCGGGTGTCGACGAGCCTCGGGCACATTGACGACGTGCGGCGGCGGAGAAGCGACGACTATGCAGCAAGGGTCGCCGTCATGTTCGACGGGACGCCGTTCGCGCGCACGACGTCGCTTCTCATGTACGTGTGGGCGGGGAACGAGAGTGTCGGGAACGTGTACCCGAGCCCTTACAGCGACCAAGCGGCGACCATCGTCTTGAGAAGCGGGGACGTGGATAGCAGCGAGTGGTTCATGGAAGAGCGCGACGTGTCGGCGGATTTCGAGCGCTACTTCGGTCGACCTGCAGAGCGAGTCACCGGGGTCGTGCTCATGGTCGATACCGACAACACGGACTCGCAAGCCACCGCTTGGTTCGACGAGCTCGTGCTCCACCGCGACGCGGAGCCTTGACCGCGCGTGGCGTTGTTGCACCGCTCTTGGCTGAGAGCGAAATCTGCCTATCGTGGTGGCCGGGGTCGGAGAGCAGATGATGCAAGAGGTAGCTTGAGGTCAGCCCAACAGGCTGGCGGCCGTCGACAATGGCACGGACGATGTCGGGTGCCAGGAAAGCATAGCGGATTGCCTCGATATTCGCTCTCGACTAGGTGGTCATCTGCATGGTGACGACCCGTCCGCCCAAGACAATTGTAGAGCCTACGGCCCTTGGCCCAGTCGCAAACACAGACACTAAGCTGTTGATTTATCAGCTATAAAAAAAGGGCTGAGTTTTGGCACAGGACGGGATGCTCGCGAGCCTCGCCGGACCCCGGCCTGTGCCAAAACTCGGCCCTTTTGAAATAGACCATAAATCAGCAGCTCAGTGTCTGTGTTTGCGACTGGGCCAAGGGCCGTAGGCTTTACAATCGTCTGGCCCGAGGGCGTCCTGTGCCAAAACTCAGCCCTTTTGAAATAGACCATAAATCAGCAGCTTAGCGACTGGGCCAAGGGCCCTTAGGCTCTACAGTTACCCAAAACCCGCGGTCGACGTTCGAGAGCCGCGGCCGTTTCACCGAACGGCGGAGGACGGCGAGGTGCTGCCGAAGAGCGACATTGTCGAGAGCCAGCTCGCGACGAGCCTTGAAGGCGGAGATGAGAGCGCGAACAAACGACGAAATCAAGCAGGCATGGTGCCGGCAGACCGGAGACTAATCAAGTTTGGGGCGCCCGGATGAATAAATAGAAGGCACAACCGAAAAGCCCCCTATGCACAGTGCATCTTACACTCCCTCGTCTCGCAGGCCCAATGCATTCAGCCGATCGTCTCCTGTGGACGTCCAGTCCCACGCATCCGCTATACTCTTCCACGACCGCCAGAGGGAGGTATGAATATGGCAGTTCGAACCTACATTTCGTGTCTAGTCGCACTGGCGGTTTCTGGATGTGCTGCGAATAAGAGTAGTTTAGGACGGGATGGGGACACGAACGAGGGAGCAAGAGAGACGTATCTGATGCGTGAGGGGTGGCTGTTTCATCGTGGTGACTTGGAGGGCTTTTCGCGCTTGCCGGATGGTGTTGCGATCGAGAAGTGGCGGTGGAAAGCCGTCGATGGGGACGAAGAGACTGCAGGTGAAATGGCAGCGATTGATCTGAACACCGACGACTGGGAGACCGCCGAAGCCGGGCAGGATGTCTTTCATGGGCGGGTCGGGTTCACTTGGTTCAGAGCGGAGCTCGGCGAGATGCCCGAAGCGCAGCGTTCGCTCTACCTCCGGAGCTTCGACGACAACGCAACCGTCTATCTGAACGGCAGGAGAATCGTGCATTACAAGGGATGGAACGACCCCTTCGAGGTCGATCTGGCAGATACGTGGCGAGATGACGGACCAAACCTTATGACAATTCTCGTCGAGAACACAGACGGATCGGGTGGCATCCGCACGGCGGTTCTCTTCAATGGCGACCCCGTGAGTCCCGGATTACCCGACGGCGTTGCCACAGGTTTTGACGAAACAGCTTGGCGCGCTGTTGAGATACCCCATGACTACGTCGTAGAGGGCACATTCGATCCGCAGGCCGACAAAAGCCACGGCTACCTCCCCAAAGGAGTTGGCTGGTACCGGCGGGACTTTGAGATCCTCGCCTCGGACGAGGGGAAGCAGTTCTGGATAGACTTCGAGGGCGTGTATCGGGACTCCTTCGTATGGCTGAACGGCGTCTATCTCGGAAATAACATGAGCGGCTATGTGAGTTTCTACTACGACATCACCGATGCAGCCAAATTCGGAGAGACCAATACGCTCGTCGTTCGGGTAGACGCCGAAAGGAACGAGGGCTGGTGGTATGAAGGTGGCGGGATTTACCGGCACGTGAGATTGACCAAGCTCGATCCGCTGCATGTCGCGCACTGGGGCACGTTCGTCACCACGCCCGAAGTGAAAGAGAATGCCGCAGAGGTGAATGTCAAAACGACCGTCAAGAACGAGAGTAGCCGCGCCAGAAGCAGCGCGCTGGTCACCACGATTGTCGATGTGGATGGGAACGAGTTGGCAGAGGTGGAGACGAGGAAAGAGATCGATGCGTATGCTGAGTTCGAGTTCGAGCAGAACGTGATGCTGAAGGATCCGCTCCTCTGGTCGCTCGAGACCCCCCACCTCCACGAGGTCCGCACAGTCGTTCGAAGTGGCGGGAAAACCGTCGACAATGTCGACACGACGTTTGGCGTAAGAACGATGCGTTTCGATCCCGATGACGGATTATTCCTCAACGGAAAGCCGGTGAAGGTCAAAGGAACGTGCAACCATCAGGACTTCGCCGGCGTGGGAGTCGCCCTTCCCGATCGGGTGAACGAATGGCGAATCGAGACGCTGCTAGAGGCCGGCTCAAACGGCTACCGAACCGCCCATAACCCCCCGACACCCGCCCTACTCGATGCCTGCGATCGTCTCGGCATGCTCGTGATGGAAGAGAACCGGCATCTCGGGGATTCGCCGGAAATCCTGTCACAAGTCGAAAGCATGGTTCTCCGCGACAGGAATCATCCTAGTATCTTCATCTGGAGTATGAGCAACGAGGAGCCGGAATCGGGGACCGAAGTAGGTCTTAAACAGGGGAAAGCCATATACGACACGATCAAACGACTCGACCCCACGCGCCCGGTAACCGCGGCGATGAGCAGGAATGACGACACGTGGGGGAAGGGCTTGTCGCTCACCGTGGATGTGCAGGGGTGCAACTACAGCAATAACATGTTCGACGACTACCACAAGGCGCATCCGGACCATCCGATGATCTGCACCGAAGAAACCGGATCCGGAACCACGCGCGGTATCTACATTGACGATGAGGAGAAAGCCTACAAGAGTTCCTACGCATCGAATGTTGAGCACGGTTGGCCGGCCACTGCCGAACGGGCGTTTATGTCCGGGGCGTTCATATGGACGGGCTTCGATTACCGCGGCGAGCCGTGGCCCTATGAGTGGCCCGCCATCAGCGCGCAGTTCGCTTTCATGGATACTTCCGGTTTTCCGAAAGACGACTACTACTACTACAAGGCAAATTGGAGCGATGAGACGGTTCTTCACATCTTCCCGCACTGGAACTGGATCGGGGAAAAGGAGGAAGGGGAGACAATCGAAGTGCGCTCCTACAGCAACTGCGATCGCGTCGAGCTCTTTCTCAACGGCGAGACCTACGGCGTTCGGGAGATGGTGCCCACCTCGCACGCGAAGTGGGACGTGAAATGGAAACCGGGAGTCCTCCTCGCCAAGTGCTACAAGGGAGATGAAGTCGTAGCCACGAAGAAAGTCGAGACAACCGGAAACCCGGCGTCGGTAGTGCTTCTGCCCGACAGGACAACGATAAACGCTGACGGCGAGGACGTCTCGCTGGTCGCCGTGAAGATCGTTGACTCTGAAGGCAGAACCGTACCCACTGCGGACAACGAGGTAACATTCGAGATCAACGGACCCGGCGAGATCCTCGGCGTTGGCAACGGCAACCCGGGCAGCCTCGAACCGGACAAAGCAAGCAAGCGCAAAGCGTTCAACGGCTTGTGCATGGCGCTGGTCCAATCCAAAACAGACCTCGGCTCGATCAAGCTGACAGCCATATCGCCGGGTCTCGAGACTGCAGTCGCAGAGATTGAGGCAAGGAAATCCCTCATTCGTCCACGAGTGGCAGTAGTTGAGGAGTGAACCGCCCCGGGTTTCCCGGAGACTGTTTTAGTTGAGTCTCGCCATCTCTAGCGAGCCTTCCTGCGACCGATAGTAGTTCATCTCGTACTCGACGGGGGCGACATTTCCGATCGGCTCCAAGAGTCGTTGCGTGTTGTACCAATGGACCCACTCGAGGGTGGCGAACTCAACGTCTTCGAGACCACGCCAGGGCCCACGTCGACGGATCACCTCGGTCTTGTAGAGGCCGATGATGGATTCAGCCAAAGCGTTATCGTAAGAGTCGCCTCGGCTGCCGACGGACGGCTCAATACCCGCCTCGGCGAGCCGCTCGGTGTAACGGGTCGAGACGTACTGCACGCCGCGATCGCTGTGATGCACCAATGGATCTTCTGGGTTTAGTCGGCGCTCGTGCAGCGCCTGCTCCAACGCATCGAGAGCGATGCCGGCAGTCAACGATGTCGTCGCTCGCCAACCGACGATGAGTCGAGCGAAGACGTCGATGACGAAGGCGACGTACACGAAGCCGCGCCACGTGGCAACGTAGGTCAGGTCCGAGACCCAGAGCTCGTTCGGGCGTGTGGCGTTGAAGTCGCGCTCCACGAGGTCCATCGGGCGAGCGCCGCTCGAATCCGGCTTCGTCGTCTTGAATCGACGTCCACGGACCGCGCCCTGGAGACCCATTTCACGCATCAGACGGGCCACCGTGCATCGAGCCACGTCGCGGCCCTCACGGCACAGTTGACGCCAGACCTTGCGCACGCCATACACGTCAAAGTTCTCTTGCCGTACACGACGAATCTCGCCGCGGAGTTGGACGTCGCGCTTCGCTCTCGCTGGCTGGCGGCTTGGGTCCTTCTCTCTCGCTTTCTGCTCGTAATAGGTCGACGGGGCGATCGGAAGCATCCGGCAGATCGGCTCGACCCCGTAATTTTCACGGTTCGCGTCCACGAACAACACATTCACCTCGGTCGGCGGTCGAGCTCCGCCTGGGCGAAAAACGCCGACGCCTTGCGAAGGATCTCGTTCGCCCGCTTTAGCTCACGGTTCTCTCGCTCAAGCTCCTTCAGCCGCTGACGCTCGTCCGTCGTCAGTCCCGCTCGTTTCCCAGCATCACGCTCTGCTCGCCGCACCCACGTGCGTAGCGTTTCCCGCGTACAGTCAATCTTCGACGCGATCGATGAGATCGCTGACCACTGAGATTCGTGCTGAGCCTGCTGGTCGAAAACCATCCGCACTGCGCGCTCTTTTACCTCCGGTGAATACCTGCTTCGTCTTGTCATGACTCCATCCTCTCAAGAGTTGGAGTCTCCGGGAAACCCGGGGCGGTTCACACCAACAGCAAACGGCGCAAGCACCCGAAAAACTAAAATGAGGCCCGTTCAGCCCTTCTAGCGCGTCTCTGGTGCCCGTCGTGTCCAATAATACAAACGAACTCAAGACCCGCGCGTCGGGACGTTTCGGATTAGAGGTGTCTAGGCTTGGTTTGCCAACGGAAGCTAGAATCGTCGGTCATTCGGATGATCTTGTGCCTTCTATTTATTCAGACGCGCGCCCCGAACTTGATTAGTTTCCAGTCTACCGGCACCATGCCTGCACGATTTAGTCATTTGTTCGCGCTCTCATCCCTGCTTTCAAGACTCGTCGCGAGCACCCGGCCGTCTCGCGCTGCGTGATAAGCTCACCTCATGGATGAAAAAATCCGTCACGACACCACCGAGCCACCACCGTTGACACCGAAGCAGGAGGGACGGTCGGCAGGACGGCTGCGGCACACCAATTATCCAGTAGAAAGGCTTGAGCGATTTGCTATGACCTCGGCCGAACAAGTAGGCGATATAGAGATCGACCCAACCCCAGCCGAGATAGACGCGGCGGCGCACCGGATCGCTGCACGGGCAGACATGAAGGGTCCAAGTCGAGCCGCTCGCGGGTCAAAGGCATTATGGAGAAAAGGCATTGGATTTAGTGATGAGGGAGCACGCTTGCAGGTAGCACTACTAAAAGCTCCTGCACCTCCAGAAAATCTAATTGTATGGCGTAGGATACCCGCAGATGTTGCAGGCAAGATAAATCTAGAGATCGGAGATGTCTTCCCGCTACACGGGTTCCAATCGACTTCATTGAATCCGGAAGTAGCATTGGGGTTGGAGTTTGCAGGTGAAAATTGTACGGTCCTGGAGATCAAACCGAATTGCGGCGCATATATTGCGGGAATGCGTTCAGAAGATGCAAACAACCCAGATCAATCGCTTTACGAAAGTGAGTTTGTCATTCCTTCTGGACGAAGATACAGAATCGTCGGGATTTTGGATGCGAAGTACGCATTAGAGTCATTCGCAGGAACACAAATCCGAAGAACAATTCAGTTGGAAATGCCTGACTAACCAGCTCCAAACAGGGACGATGCCCGCGCCTACCTGCGGTGCTTCCGCAATCAAGTGTTGGTGGCTGCCGCGTAACCCGCTCGCGCGCTAGAGTTTGAGCCTGATTTCCAGAGACGCAGTTCTTTCGGCGATGCCGGCTGAGCTTACCACGCGGTGCTTGACGTTCAGAGACATCTTCGTATGCGCGCCGACATCCTTATTAATGGCGTTCGCCGACACAGGCAGGCCAACTGACACTAGCATTCAAACGCGGCGTAGCAACACTCGATGGCGGAAGCACCCACTGGACTAACGCAGTGGTGGCCGATAGCATGCTCGGATGCTTCGCATTTTCAAACTGGCGTTCTCCTTGCTCATGCATGTTGTCGGAATTCCAGGCATGCTAGATGATGTTGAGGTCTGGCAGCGGTGGTTTCCTACCATGACCGAATGGCAGTGGTGGAATTTTCTTCTAGTTGGATGCGGAACGCTTCTACTTATCCAGACTACGCATCCATGGTGTAGAGAGATTGTTCAAAAGTATAGGCTGGTCCCAAATAAGAGATTGGCGAGCCAAAAGGGTCAGTTACTAGGCTCACGAGAATCCTTCATGGAAATGCACGGCCAGCTTGAGGAAATCTTAAAAGAGCTCAAGTTCAGTGTTGAATTCCTAGAGTCACACTCTCCACGCTTAGACCTTTGGGTGGATCTACAAAAACATAGAAATCGACTTAAAGATGAGTTCAACATCAAATTTCCATACCTTCCCGATGAGGTGGAAGATTTACGCAATGGAGCAATCCTCAAGCACTTGCTAGATTTTGTTGTGAAGATTACCGACTACTCGTCAAGGGGTCGAGTGGAACAGGCTCGAGAATTTGCGGCTGAGTTTCCTGAGGTTCCCTTTTAACGCCTAGACTTTCCGACGTCTCCTAGGCTGCCGTCAGTTTCTTGTAGGTAAGGGTTTCGGTAGCCATGATGCGTCGTAACGTATCGCGGAAGATATGGCCGTTCTTCCTGTTGTTGAACCGCCACTCTAGCCGTCGTGTCCAAAAATACAAACGAACCCAAGGCCTGCGCGCCGGGACGTTTCGGATTATGAGGTGTCTAGGTTTGGTTGGCAATGGGAGCTAGAATGAGAGGTCTGCTCGGGAGCGCCTATCACAGAGCCAGTGCGGCGTCGGCTGGTCTCTGCGAATTTCGAGAACGGCTCTAGGATTCGAGCTTTCGGGCTCCGTTCGTATTTTCGGATACGACGCGGTCAGGCGCAACCGACCTCGCTTCGACTGGAGCTGTAAGCTTCCCCTAATGCCAGACCATAGAATGTTGGACTTTCGGGCGATTGGAAAGGAATGGCTATGCGGAAGTCCCGGTTTACGGAAAGTGAGATCGTGGGCATCTTGAAAGAGGGCGAGGCGGGGGTCCCGGTCGTGGATGAGGTATCGCTTGCCAAGGAGGAAACCATCCCACATGTCAGTGAGGTTTCTTGCCACCTGCTTCATCCACTCCCCGTTGGGGTCCGACGTTATCCCACCGATGCACACGCAGCGAGTGGCGATATCGATGACAAACAGGACATGGTAGCGGACGAGCCCGAACGGGTTCACAACCTCGACGGTGAACAGGTCTGTCGCAGCGATGGCGCTCCAATGAGCCTTGATGAAGGTGCTCCACGACATGCTCCTGCCCCGCTCCGGCGCAGGAGCGATACCGTGCTCGGCGAGGAGCCTCTTGATGGTGTTGCGTCCGAGTTCATGTCCTAGGTTCTTGAGTGCGCCTCGCAGGCGCGTATATCCCCACGTCGGGTTCTCCCACGCCACACCCGCTACGCTTCTGCGTTGGTACCGCTGCCTCATCGTACTTGACTGCGATGAGGCAGCGGTACGGATGTGTCCCGAGGTCCGTGGAAAAAGAACGGCGCCGTCGTGTCCAAAAATACAAACGAACTGGTGCTTCCGCCATCACGTGTTGGTGAGATGACGCTAAGACTTTACGGTGCATTAAGTTACAGCCAAAATAGCGCTCGTGACCTTCGCTTCGCGCTAAATGGAGCGTAAGCGCCTCTTTTGCAAAGGGATGCGTACACATCACCAACAGTAAACAGCGCAAGCACCGCTCCGTTCGCATTTTCGGACACGACGCGCAAGCGACTCGGCGGCCTACTTCGTTATGACTATCGTGCGGCTGCCTGAGTAGATACGTTCGAGTGCCGTCCGATCCGCCCCGTGGGTTGGGTATCGTCGTGGCATTGACCTCGGCTGGCGGCCCATGGAATCCTCGCTTCGCGCAGATCCGATCATCGACCCTCCACAGGCCGACTTCGAACTCGACGTACTATTTGCACCATACGGGCGCGGATGAATAAATAGAAGGCACACCTCAACTCCCATGGCTGTCTGCCCGTCAATACGCGATCTTCTTTTTTGCGGATCACAACAGGACGGGCATAAAAAATTAGCGTAAGATTAGCGCTGAAACCAGGTTATAATAAAGTTAGATTGGAGCCAAACAATGGGAGTCAGTCTTTCGATCAAAAACGTCCCAGAGGATTGGGTGGAGCGGCTAAGGCAGCGGGCGGACAGGCACTACCGCTCTCTACAAGGCGAGTTGATGAGCATTCTGGAGTCGACTCTCGTGTCGGATAAGAGGCGAACGGTCGAGGAACTACTGGAAGAGAATCGGAGTCGGGGGCTCTCATCGCCATCTGAGTCGGCGGCAATGATCCGGGCAGACCGGGATGGTCGTTAAGGTCATCGACGCATCGGCGCTGGCCGCGGTCCTGTTTGGCGAGCCGGAAGCACCGGAAGTTGCCGAGCGGCTTGCAGGGAGTCGACTGGTCGCTCCGGCGCTATTCCCATTTGAGGTCGCGAGCGTCTGCCTCAAGAAGATGCGCCGTCATCCCGAAACGCGACAACAAACGCTGGACGCGTACACGCGGTGGAACCGTCTCGAGATCGAGGAGATGGCTGTAACGTTCGCCCAGGTAATCGAGCTGGCGGAGGAAACCGAGCTGACTTGCTACGACGCGTCTTACCTTTGGTTGGCAGTTCAGCTAGAAGGGGAGCTCGTGACGCTCGACGAACGCTTGGGCGAAGCAGCGGAAACCTACTTGCAATCGGGCTAAGAAGAAGAAAGGCCGTACGCTTATCCCGTCCTGTGCCAAAACTCGGCCCTTTTGAAATAGGCCATAAATCAGCTGTAATCCGCAAAAAAAAGATCGGCAGAAGCAGCCGACATAGCGGGTCTAAAACGCTCGATCAACGCTGGATAGGCTTTTTGCGGAGGACACCGGTCGCAAACACAGACACTAAGCTGCTGATTTATGGCCTATTTCAAAAGGGCCGAGTTTTGGCACAGGACGACCTCGACCTGGTAGGTCCGGCCATTCCACTCGCGGACGAGATGGGTGCCGGCAGAAACGGACTCTGCGGGAGCGGCGGCGGCGATGCCTGGTGTCCCGTTCACCATGGCGGCCAGAATGCGCCGGGTTGTGGCCGAAAGCCCGCCATGGGTCCGGCACTGGCGTTTGTGCAAGAGAACGCGGCGCATGAAAACGCGAGAGAGCGAGCGTGGCGGAGCTGCCCCAAAGGTCTGCTCCCAGACCCGCCGCAAGCTGGCGAAGTCCAAACCGTCCAGAACGACGTTCCGCCCAACCCCTGTATCCTGCGGCATCACAGAACGTTCGCTCTTCTGCCAGGTAAAGTCCAGTCTAATCAGAGACTTCCGGGTGCGCAGTTCACTGCCCGTAGCTCGCCCCGCAGCCGATTTGAGCCAGCCGTGCGCACCACCGGTAGGCCTGTCGCTCGCCACCCGCAGCCCAGGGGTCGGAAGTCAGCCCTGCGGCGCGAAATACCCTCGATTCTGCGCGGATTCCAAGGGTGTCTAAGCTGTTGATTTGTGGTCTATTTCAAAAGGGCCGAGTTTTGGCACAGGACGGCGAAGCGCGACGTCCAACTCCGCGGCGAGATTCGTCGTGTACGGCAAGAGAACTTTGACGTGTATGGCGTGCGCAAGGTCTGGCGTCAGCTGTGCCGTGAGGGCCGCGACGTGGCTCGATGCACGGTGGCCCGTCTGATGCGTGAAATGGGTCTCCAGGGCGCGGTCCGTGGACGTCGATTCAAGACGACGAAGCCGGATTCGAGCGGCGCTCGCCCGATGGACCTCGTGGAGCGCGACTTCAACGCCACACGCCCGAACGAGCTCTGGGTCTCGGACCTGACCTACGTTGCCACGTGGCGCGGCTTCGTGTATGTCGCCTTCGTCATCGACGTCTTCGCTCGACTCATCGTCGGCTGGCGAGCGACGACATCGTTGACTGCCAGCATCGCTCTCGATGCGTTGGAGCAGGCGCTGCACGAGCGCCGACTAGACCCAGAAGATCCATTGGTGCATCACAGCGATCGCGGCGTGCAGTACGTCTCGATCCGTTACACCGAGCGGCTCGCCGAGGCGGGCATTGAGCCGTCCGTCGGCAGCCGAGGCGACTCTTACGATAACGCTTTGGCTGAATCCATCATCGGCCTCTACAAGACCGAGGTGATCCGTCGACGCGGGCCCTGGCGTGGTCTCGAGGATGTCGAGTTCGCCACCCTCGAGTGGGTGCATTGGTACAACACGCAACAACTCTTGGAGCCGATCGGAAATGTCCCCCCGGTCGAGTACGAGATGAACTACTATCGGTCGCAGGAAGGCTCGCTAGAGATGGCGAGACTCAACTAAAACAGTCTCCGGAAAACCCGGGGCGGTTCAGACACTAAGCTGCTGATTAATGGTCTATTTCAAAAGGGCCGAGTTTTGGCACAGGACGGGTTCTGGCTGGAGGTCACGTGAGCATCACGAACAACAGTGGAGTCAGGATCGTGCGATTCAGAAAGATGCTGGGGGGACTGCTGCTGGTGGTTGGAGTGATGGGCGCTTGCGGGGTGGCGCTGGCGCCGGAGCGGCCTCCCAACTTCGTGGTGATCTTCATCGACGACATGGGCTACGGGGATATCGGACCGTTCGGCTCGACGGTGAATCGAACGCCGCACCTGGACCGGATGGCGGCCGAGGGGATGAAGCTGACGTCGTTCTACGCGGCGGCTCCGTTGTGTACGCCGTCGCGGGCGGCGCTTTTGACCGGCTCCTATCCGAAACGGGTGGGACTGGCGTGGGGATCGCAGTTCGCCACACTGTTTCCGGGGGACCGGTGGGGGCTGCATCCGTCGGAGGTGACCATCGCGGAGGTATTGCAGGAGGCGGGCTACGCGACGGGGGGCTTCGGGAAGTGGCACCTCGGGGATCAACCCGAGTTCCTGCCTACCGCTCAGGGGTTCGACGAGTACTACGGCATTCCGTACTCGAACGACATGTGGCCGAAACACCCGCGATTCAGCAGCGATAGCGACAAATGGAACTTCCCGCCACTCCCGCTGATGCGCGACGGCGAGGTGGTGGGCCGGATAGCGGACATGGAGGACCAGGGGCTGCTTTGCCAGCAGTTCACCGACGCGGCGGTGGATTTCATTCGCCGCAACAAAGACGGGCCGTTCTTCGTGTATCTACCTCATGCGTTCATCCACCATCCGCGCGGCGCTCGGAGGGAGTTTCTGGGGTTTCAGGAAGGTGAGCAGATCGGCTGGGACAGCGTGATCCGGGAGCCCTTTGACTTCGAGGTCGAGCGGCGCACGCGGGCACAGATCGAGGAGGTGGACTGGAGCGTGGGCCGAATCCTCGACACGTTGCGGGAGCTGGAGCTGGCCGGCGACACGCTGGTGCTGTTCACCTCGGACAACGGCGCATCCCGAGGCTCCGTGAACACGCCGCTGCGCGGCGGCAAGGGCAGCACCTGGGAGGGCGGCATGCGGGAGCCGACGCTGGCGTGGTGGCCGGGCCTCGTGTCGGCGGGCACGGTCGTCGACGAGATGGCCACGACGATGGACCTGATGCCGACCCTCGCCGGACTGGCGGGGAGCCAGGCTCCGGCTGAGCGGATCATTGACGGGAAGGACATCTCGGCGTTGTTGCTCGGGGAGGAAGGCGCGCAGTCGCCGCACGACGCGTTCTACTACTACGCGGGCTACGAGTTGCGGGCCGTCCGCTCGGGGCAATGGAAGCTCGACGCGAAAGACGGGGTGCTCTACGATCTGGAAGCGGACATCGGGGAGACGACCGACGTCGCGGCGGGAAACCCCGACGTGGTGGCGCGGTTGTCGGGGTATCTCGACGACGCCCGCGCGGATCTGGGCGATGGTCCGGACAACTGCCCGAACTGCCGCCCGGTGGGGGTGGTGGAGAACCCGCGGACTTTGTTGCCGCGGGATAAGGATTGAGGATTCAGGATTGAGGATTCACCCGTCGCCACGGGGTGCGACTCACGCTAACATCAGATCCGAACACTCGTCGATCAGATAGTCTGTCACCGCCTGCGCAGCCACACGGTTGCCCAGTGGCGTCCAGTGCGTGTGACGCCGGCGTTTATGATCTCGACGTCCCGCTGGCCGGCGAATCCAGCCTGTTCGAGCCCGTCGTGTCCAAAAACACAAACAAACTCAAGACCCGCCTGGGCTGCAACAAGCAGGTGCAGATGGCTAAACAGCCTGGAGGGCATAAGTGGCCAGCCCGATGGCCACCACATGGTCGTTGCCCCCAACGACCTCGAGCCGGCAGGTGGCGAGCGAGCGTCCCTTGCGGACGACCTCTCCGATGGCGAGCAGGTCTTCCTGGACTCCCGCCAGCAAGCTCATCTTGAACTCCACCGTCTTGACCGTGGAGCCCGGCGAGACCGAACCCACCGCGAAGTTACCCGCCGTGTCCGCCAGCAGACCGATGAGACCCCCGTGGATGACGCCATGCCTTTCTTCGAACTCGGCCCGAAACGGCAAACGCACGCGCGCCACGCCGTTCTCGCAATAGCTGAGTGTCATGCCCAGGTAGCGGCTGATCGGAGCCGCCTCGAAGAGTTGTTTGAGTTTTTCGAGATGCGCGGGCGTGGAACGTTCCGTCGTTTCACCCACCCGCTGGTGGCGGACACCTTCGGGCAGAGGAACCGGCACCGGCTTGGGTTCATTGCGGGGAGCCGAACGAGGCCGTGCAGCGGCTTTCTTGCTAGCAGGCCTCGAAAGGATGTCTCTCTTCCCTGGTCCTTCTTTCATATCGAGACACGCTCCACGATGTTGCGAGTGACGTGCTGTCTACGCCCGTCATAGATCTGTGTGGCCCGAGGGGTTGGAGTGTCCGGCCAGACACTGCACGTCCTTCAGGGGCACGTTCTGGCTGAGTATATCCGTGATCTCCATCACGCGGATGAATAAATAGAAGGCACACCTATTTCAAAAGGGCCGAGTTTTGGCACAGGACGGGGTTGGCCGCCAACACTTAATTGCGGAAGCACCCGAATTTTTGCGGAGCACAGGCGAAAAACTACTCACGAAATGTGATATGAACCATCGGATGTCAGAACTTGGAGAATCGACTGGAGAAGTCCTTGGACACCACCTGATCGCCGACATGACGGGGTTGTCCCCTGGCCTCCTGCGTGATGGAGATCGGATCATGCGGGTACTGAACGAAGCGTTGGCCGAGGCAGGCTTTCACTCCATCAGAAGCGTGGAGCATCATTTCGTCAAGCGTGGCGCGGGATTTACGGGGATGGTCCTTTTGGAGGAATCCCATGCCGCCGTTCATAGCTATCCTGAACACGAATACCTCGCACTAGACATCTTCGCTTGCGGCAGCATCGATCCATCTACGGTCATGGACGCGTTGGTTTCAGAACTAGATCCTACAGCAGTCGACGTACGGACGCTGGCACGCACTCCTCGCGCCAGCATTCCCGTAGACAGAAATCCCCAATAGCACGTTGAAGGAGTTTGACCAAGCTCAATGCCGCAACGGAGGATGGATCCGGCGCTGCAGCAGACCTTAGGGCCGCCGACAAAATAACTGTCTAGTTTTGAGAACACTCTTCCTGTTTCAGGTCGTGATCGCGATATCGTCTGGCATCACGAGAGCCTGGCAAGCTCCCTAGAAACGGAACATTTGTAGATCTTCAGCAACCAGCGCGTGTTTGACAAACGGTCCTCATTGTAGGAGGATTACGCCTATCAAGGAGCACTTCTCCTATTATGAGACCTACGAGCTATCAGTCTGAAGGATGTGTCCCGAGGTCCGTGGAAAAAGAACGGCGCCCTCCACTCCGTCATCAGGGTATCAGATCAGGCGGCAACCTCCGCGTGTTCGAGAACCTCGCTCAGACGTTGGTAGCCGTCGATGCGTCGTAGTTGAATCTGGCCAGAGGCGATAAGCCCAAACAGCAAAGCGACCGCGGACTCCTCGCTGGAGAACGACGCTTGGGTTTTCGTCCGGCGTCGAAACTCGCGGTTGAGATTCTCCAGAGCATTGGTCGTTCGAATCGATTTCCACATGGCACGAGGGAATTCGTAGAAGGTCAGCAGCTGATTACCGGCCTCCTCTAGGCTTCGGACGACGGCCGGCGCGAGAGGCGTCCACTTGGCGACGAGCTCGTCATAGGCTTTGCGAGCATCGATCCCGTTCTTGGCGTAGACGATCCGGTTGTAGTCACGCCGGAGCTCACGGCGTGCGTGCGCCGGGCAATGTTGGAGCAAGTTGGCGCGCTTGTGCTCGGTACATCGCTGCAACCGGCACCCCGGCCACTTCTCCAGCGCTTTCGTCAGCCCCTTGTGGCCGTCGCTGATCACTAGCTTGGGAGCCCGGAGTCCTCGAGCCTGGAGTCCCTCCAGCACGGAGCCCCAATGCGTCGAGGCTTCGCTCACCGCCAGACGCAATGACAACAGACGTTTCTGCCCGTCTGGCGCGACCCCGAGCGCGACCAGTACGGGTACGCTGATCACACGTTTCGCCATCCGCACTTTCAGGTGGAAGCCGTCCAGGTAAACGATCGCGTAGACCTCCTCGCTGAGAGCACGGTTCTGCCATTCCTCGAAGCGCTCCTTCAGCCGGCTAACCACGCGAGACACCGCGCTCTTCGATAGGTGCTCCTCACCGAGCAGTGGTTTCAGCGCTTTGCGGATCCGGCGGCTATTCGCGCCCGACAAGTAGGTCCCCAAGATCGCCTCGTCGACCTCACGAGTCCGGCGCGCGTACCGGGGCAACAGCTCACTCCTGAACTCTGTCGTTTCTCCCGTTTCCTCGTCTCGCACGCGGGCTCGTGGCACCCGGAGCTCGCGAGTTCCCACCGACGTCGTCACGCGACGGGTTTCGGCTCCGTTGCGATATCCACGGCGGTCTTCCGCACGCTCGTAGCTACCACACCCCAGCGCTTGGTCGACTTCTTCCTTGAGCACGACCTCGATTGCCTCCAGTACCCGCTTACGCAGCCGAAGTTGGACGAACTCCCAGTACTCGCTTACAGACTCCTTCGATATGGTGGTAGGCTTCTTCATGGCGTAATCCTCCTCCTCGCCTTTCCAGGCGCGGTCTCGTTTTGTTTAACCGGAGGTTACGCCATTCTTATTTCCACGGGAAGCGGGACGGATCCAGTCTGAAGATCTCGACCGCCTGTTGAGGAAGCACAAAATAGCTACCCTCGATGATTTGAAGGCAGTGTTGGGTACCGATGTGGACTCGACCGTCTTCCGAAAGCTCAATGAGTTGGCGTATCGGACAAGCTACTCCCACCGTGGTAGCTACTACACGTTGGACGAGATCGCCCAGTTCGATCGAAAAGGTCTTTGGTCGTTGCGCTCAGTGTGGTTCTCGAAGTACGGGACGTTGCTTGCGACGGTAAAAGCGTTGGTCGCGGCCTGTGAGGCAGGCTACTACGTCGACGAGCTCGAGGACGTGGTGCAGGTTGACGTCAAGGCTCCTCTGTTGAAACTGGTCCGAGAGAAAAGATTGGCGCGCGAGCAGGTGTTCGGCCGATATCTGTATCTGGCCACCGATGTGAGCACGCGCAAGCAACAGCTCTCGGCCCGCCAGGTACATGAGGCGTCACCTTCCACGTTGGGCTGGGTCGGGGGAGTCCGCGTGCTCCCCGTGGAGTTGAAGGCTGCGATCGTTCTTTTCTACAGCCTGCTCGATGAAAAGCAGCGCCGTCTCTACGCGGGAGTCGAGGCCATGAAGCTCGGTCACGGTGGCGACCAACAGACTGCCGAACTGCTCGGGATGGGTCCGAGCACGGTAGCCAGAGGTCGTAGGGAATTGCTAATGAGAGATGTTGAGCTCGACGGAGTTCGGCGAAAGGGTGGCGGACGGCGCGCCGTGCAAAAAAAAGCCAGAAGTCATCGCCAAGATCGAAGAACTCATGAAGCACGACACCGCGGGCGATCCGATGACGGGAGTGAAATGGACGCGGCGGACCACCGACAAGATTGCTTGCGAGCTAAGAAGCCTCGGTGTGAACGTCAGCAGCAAAACCGTCGGTCGACTGCTCAAACAGCTCGGCTTCTCGTTGCGGGTGAACCACAAGAAGCTGTGCGGTGCCACGTCCGAAGATCGCGATACCCAATTCGCGTGTATCGCCGAACTGCGCGAGCGTTTTGCCGCAGCTGGTCATCCCATCATCAGCGTAGACACGAAGAAACGGGAGCTGGTGGGATTATTCAAAAACGGCGGGCAGGCCTGGAACCGCGAGCCGACTCTCGTCAAAGACCATGACTTCCGTTCCGAATCGAACGGCATCGCAATCCCCTACGGCGTCTACGATCTGCTCGCGAACCGCGGGACAGTGTTCATTGGTACCTCGTACAACACCCCGGACTTCGCCGTGAATGCCATCGAGAAGTGGTGGCGAACGGAAGGACGGCGACGCTATCCTGCAGCCCGTGACCTCGCGATATTGGCAGACGCCGGGGGCAGCAATGGCTATCGGTGTCGGGGTTGGAAGCACGGGCTTCAAACGCGGATTTGCAATCGCCACGACATCGCTATCACCATAGCCCACTATCCGTCCGGTACATCCAAGTGGAATCCAGTGGAGCACCGTCTGTTCAGCGAGGTCAGCAAGAACTGGGCGGGCAGGCCTCTCGACAGCTACGAAACCATCCTCAAATACATCCGCACGACCACCACCTCTTCCGGTTTGCGAGTACGCGCACACCTTATCCGGCGTCGTTATCCGAAGGGCGTCAAAATCACTGACGAGCGGATGCAGGCGCTTTCCGTTACAAAGGACCAGACTCTACCCAAATGGAACTACACCATCCGACCGTCTTGAAAACGGGAACTTATTTTGTCGCCGGCCCTTAGATGAAATATGGGGGCTGCTATAAGGTCCAAACGATCAAGATCGAAGCACCGATGTAGCCGAACGCTTCGAGGAGGCCGGCACCGATATTTGGATGTTCCTGCGTCTGCTCGTTGGCAAGTTTGACGCCGGGCGCCAGCAAGATGTCGGTGAATTTGTGGACGAAAAACAACATTATAAAGCCAAATGTCACAACGATGGCGAACCGCATGAGGCTATCGGTCCACCCGGTGAAATCGCCGCCTACCGCCAGACCGATGATATTGCCGATACCGATGAGCGCCCCTCCGAACGCCAGGCCCACCGCAGCGTTATCTCGCTCCAGCTCCTCAAGAAACCTGTACGGGGTCACGAACTCATACAGCCGTCCGGCGATCACCAGCACCATCTGGGCGAGTAGCCAGAAAGCCATCAGGACAAGCATGCCGGAACTCAGGACGCCGAATGTGCTCGCCACTGAAGAAGTTCCCGCTACATCGCCCTCGGAGGCGCCGAGAATAATCAGGCCGTTGGCGATGTATACGCCGGCCTCGACGAACCCGACGCCGAGGTTGCGATCCTGGACAACCTCTTTGGTATTGTTGAATGTCGGTAGAAGGATTTTCTCGCACATGACGCTGGCCAGAAGCATGAGCGCGATGGCGGAAAGACCGTAGACACCGATCATAACCGCGTCCGTTCTCAGGCCCTGTGATTCGCCCGAAATCGCCCCGCCGAAAGCGATCAGAATTCCGAAGTAAAAGCCAGCCGTGGAGATTGCGAGTGCCTGGTTGTCCCGACTGAAGAGCTCGGCATTCAACTCCACACGCCGATACAGCTTGGAATAAGCGAACTTCGCGATCCACAAGAGAACAAACGCTTCGAGGATATAAACGAAGGATTCGCCAATCAGGTAGAGTGCCGTCGGGTCGAAGGTCATTTTCCCAGGCCGCTCCGTCTAGAGGCCGCCCGACTGGTTGCTCTGGCCTGGAAACGCGCCTGTTTGGCCTGATACCTCTGAGAGAAAGATGGCCGCGTTGTGGCCGTCGCAGTACCGTCCGCGCCGAAAGTGGGCCGCCCACCGGTCTGAGGGCCGTAATACGACTGTCCGCGGTTCCTCGTACCGATGTAGGCGTCGTAGTCCCCCCGATTGATCCGGTGGCCACCTAGCGCGGTGCTCATGAACGCGTACTGTCCGTAAAAGATCCAGAATCCGCCGGAACCAAAGTACCCGTATTGGCTACGGCCCACATGCTGATAGTAGGGAGGGTGGCTTTGGTCATAGCCGGTCAAGGTGCCATCTGCCGTCTTTGCAGCCACTACCATACCGATGGATCGTTCATAGCGGTCTACCAGCCTGTCGGAAATCGAATACGTGTCCAGCCGTTCATCAAACTGGGTGGCTGTTCCCACGTCGGGGCTCTCTCCGATTGGCTCGGTGATCTGGAAGCTGCTCTTGAGCGTCAGGCTGTTTCGCAGAAACCCGTCCTCGACATCGTCCACGATGATCGAATACTCGGGATACTGAGCAAGCTTCTGCACCAAATTTGGAAGCGGGTCGCCCCTCGACAGCAAGCCGAAGACGAGCCAGACACCGAGCAGTATCCCGACCACAACCACGCCCACCAGGACCCAACGTTCCTCGTTTGTCTGTCTGGGCATTCTAAACTCCTTGGACCATCTTTGACCCTGGTAGTGCCTACGCATTCCCACTTGGCAGGATGTTCATGAATTGATACTCTTGCACATATTCACCCACGACGGACTTGAAATCCCTCTCTCCGTACTGCGTTACGAACAACACATTCTTCCCTGAATTATCACAGTAGGTCCAACTAATAAAGCTTTTTCCCGGGCCCGCGCCGCCTTCATGGAACAGGCCCGCGCCGCTCTCCATCAGTCGATAGCTCCGCCCATTGTGGGTCAGGGTATTGGGTGGATCTTCATGTCGGATCGTGTGTTCAATGACCTCCTCGGCAATCTGGCTGATAGCAATGCTTTCTGTCAGCGTCCAGGAAATCTTGCCGTCACTATCAGCCCGCTCCAGGTAGCCGATCTTGTCGGAGGTTTCGATTACCCATTCCTTAGTCTCGAATCCGGAGTAGTCGTAGGTGTTGTACCCTGTGACCTCCCATGTCTTCATGTCGTAGTCGAAGAGGTACCCCACGTTCATGGAACCCAGTTTATAGTCCACCAGCGAGTCGGATTCCTCATCGCCGGACGCTCCTCCAAACCATTTTGCCCATACCATCATTCTTTTTTCCATCGGAAAGCATCGGACTACCATCGAGCGAGATCCTCGCGATAATACCCCGCCAGACGCGGTCGTGCCAAGGTGTTGGGCTCGACGTCAACGCGGGACATGTCCGCATCAAAGTCCAGGTTGGACAAGAAGAGCTCCTTGTGCAGGTAACGCAGCCCGGGCAAAAACTCGATTTCACTGGGATCGATCGGTTGATCGGACCCGAGATGAAAGCCCCATTCACCGAAGGAAGGCACGTAGGCGTGAAAAGAGAGCACCTTGAGGCCCGCTTCCTTGATTGTTTCGCCGATCGACCAGTAGGCCCGGCGCGTGTAGTAGGGGCTCGTCGCCTGGGCAACCACTACTCCTCCAGGAGCCAGATGCCGCCGAATCAACCTGTACGCTCCGACCGAAAACAGTTTTGAGATCTCTTCTTCTCGTGGATCCGGCAGATCAACTATTATGACAGAATAGGGTTCGTGTTCCCTCTGCAGGAAAGTAAACCCATCCTCGTTCGTCACACTCACTCGCGAGTGGCTCAAGGCATTATGGTTCAGGTCTGTGAAATAAAGATTGCGCTTGGCAAGGGTCGTCATCGCCGGATCGAGGTCCACGAGTTCGATCTCTTCCACTTCGGCATACCGGAGGATCTCACGAACCGCGAGACCGTCACCGCCGCCGATGACGAGAACCCGAGTTCGGTTATGCGATAACGCCATTGCAGGGTGAACCAGCGCTTCGTGATACCGGTATTCGTCGACTGACGAGAACTGCAGATGTTCGTTCAAATAGAGTTGGGTTTCGCTCTTCCAACGCGTAACCACAATCTTCTGATACTCGGTCTGTGTACTGAAAACCACCTGGCCTTCGTAGAGAGAATCTTCCCACCGCTCCATCAGGGGTTGGGCCTCAATTGCGAACCCGGCCAATACCATGGAAATTAGGACGCCCTGAGCAACGAGTTGTCCCCGGTCCCTGACCGACAGCTTAGCCCACGCGGCCATAAGGATTGCCGAACCGGAAAGAACGTTGAGGGCTCCGGCGACCAGTGATGTATGAAGCGCTCCGAGAACCGGCAAGCAAAAAAACGGAAACAGAACAGCGGCGGCTAGAGCGCCGACGTAATCGACCGAAAGCACATTCGACAGGATCGTCCGTAACGATCCGTGTCTCCGCAGGATTCGCGTCAGGAAGGGGATCTCCAGCCCGATGAGCGTGCCGATGATCAGGATGATGACGAGCATCAGGTACTTGTAGACGCTTGTGTAGGCATGGGCTAGGTACAGAGCTGGAACTGTCAGGCCTCCGAACAACCCGAGCCAGAGTTCTAACGCCACCAGCCGCCGGATCAATTTTCTATGAACGGCCCGCGAGATCCATGAACCCAGGCCCATCGCGAAAAGAAAGAATCCAATTGTCAGCGAGTATTGTTCGACACTGTTTCCCAGGAAATACGAAGAGACACTTCCAACTAGTAACTCGTAAACGATTCCGCACGCCGCAGCAACAAAAACCGATGCGAGTATCAGGAACAGCCCCACCCTCGACATCTTTTCCTCGCGGGAACCGACATCGTCGAGCTCTAGATCGCCGCCAGGTACCTGGCTGAAGCTCATTGAACTGGTGCCGCCTCTCCGGATAGATTCTTGATTGATGATTCGAATGTTCTGCCGAGGCGTTCCAGGACCTGTTCGGCCGCCCGGATGCCGGAAAAACAAGCTTCTTCGAACAGCGGCAGTCCCGTCGTGTCGCAAGAGGCGAAATACACGTTTCCGAAAGGCTCCCTCCGAATGAAACTTTCGCGTCCCCATATGACTCCCGGGCCCGGTCGGATCATGGCGTGACCCCACCGGTAAATGTCGATGTGGCTGACGACACGCTCCAGATCTGGATGGGCTACCAACAAGTCCTGCATGATCACGTTAACCCAATAAGGATGTTCTTCTTCCAAGAGCTTCTGACGAGCCAGATCGATGTCCTCGACGAACGGGAGATAATAAACTAGGACCGATGGGTGGTTGTCTCTGTAGTCGCTTCGGGTTTGGTGACCAGCGACAACGTAGCCTAAGGATTGGCTATTGTAGAGTACATTGTCCCATGCGATCGAAACCTCGGAGTTTGTGGGCAGCTCGCTCACGTGGATACTGGCGGTCAGCCATGGGCTGTAATCGCAGGATTCTATCGCTGCTACCTGGGGACTTGGCAATCCATCGACCAAGAAGGGCGCGGTATGAAGCTTGGAGGCATGGATCACGGTTTTGGCCAAAATACTGCGATATGTCTCACTGAGTGTATCGAAGTATCCGACCCGGACGCCGCCATCATCGTTGTCGATCCGGAGCGCCGCGCATTGCAGTCGGTATTGCGAGTCTGCCAGGTCTTGGGCTAGGCGTTGCACGAGAAATCCGTTTCCCGCAGGCCACGTCAAGGTATCCGAAGGGTACTCGTTCCGCAGCCGCTGGTCGTAGTATCGGCAGGCGAAGTAGTGAATGCCGGCCCAGGCTGACACCGTTGCCATCGTGCCCCCGTAATCGTCCCGGCAAGCGTAATTGATCATCCAATCTAACCGCGGCGAATTCCATCCTTTGGCGCGAACATAGGTTTCCATCGAAATGTCATCTAGTTGACGAACGCAGGAGTCGGTGGTGCTGTAGCTGAGAGGGAGGGCGAATGCGCGCCGGCCGTCGAAACCTCTGTAAAGGGTCCAGGAAAGCATGTCGTCCTCGAAGGCGAGGATGGTTTCCTGTTCTTCTGCTGATGCTCCGCCGAGCAGATTCCACTCGATCCATCTTCCGTCCATGAAGAGGCGTTCGGTCGGCCATCGCAGGATATGTTCCTCGGGAATTCTCGGCCGGCCGGCCTCGTCGTAGCCTTCGATTACCCCGAGGTCAGACAGGACTTCTTTGACGCAATCCGCCTCCGCTGGCGGAACATTAATATAGTGTGCAGCCCAGGCAAATTCGGTGCCCTCTGTGCGTCCGGAGGCGGCGGTGCCGCCAAGCCAGGGCTCCATTTCCAGCAGGATAAAGTCGTCCAGTCCGGCCTTCTTCAGCTTCCACGCCGCGCACAGTCCCGAAACGCCTCCCCCGACGATGGCGACATCGAAGGTATGCGCTTCAGGTTCGGGAAACCGATCGCGGGGACGAGATTCGCGAAGAAGATGCCCCGCCCGCTGGTTTCCTCCGACGATTCGCCCCGGGATGTCGAAGGTCTTGGCAGGCACAGTGCCTGCATTCCAGCACGAAGGGACGACTACCAAAAGGCTGCTGGTAGAGGCGAGGTGGAGGAACTGGCGGCGTGTGAAGGACGACATTCTTGATGATATCCCACCTCTTGAAGGTTTTCTTCAAGCGGTCCCCGCTCCAAGCGGGTTCTGCGTCGGCGGCCGGAAAATCGATAGTGACGCGCGGTTCGCCGAGCAAGATTCGATGGGAACGTTCCGGGCAACAGCGGCGGCGATCAGCTGATCTCGGTACCGGTGCTTGGTGAGTTCGCTCTCCGACGGGGATTGCTGCAAAACTCAGATGCCCATTTTCTTCTTGAGCTCAGCCAGCGAGTCGCTGTTCTCCGCCGCGCTGGTCTCCGCAAGGGTTCTGTTGAGCTCCTCGTCAAGGGTTACGCCCGCGTCGGTCATTTCCCCGTAGGCCTCGGCAAGCGACTCCTCCTCGATCACTTTGTCCTTCATCTTTTCCAGTAGCGCAATCGTATTGGAGGAATCGACGTTCGACATCTGCTGGTTTATTTTCCTCATGGACGTCGCGGTCTTGGCACGTGCTTTCAAGGTCACCAACTCGGTCTCGTAGCGGGTGATCGTTTCCTTCAGCGCTTGCACCTTTGCTTGAAGCTGGTCCCCCATGGCTTTCTGCTGCTCGTGATCCTTCTTGAGGGTGTCTGCACGTTGTAACGCCTCTTCCTTCTTGGTCAAAGCTTCGCTTGCCAGACGTTCCGCTTCAGATTTTTGCAGATTCCCGCTCTTCATTTTCTGGAGAAGAAGCATGGCTTTTCTCTCGTAATCATTAGCAAGCTTTTTTTGGTCATCCGAGTCCTTTTTCAGACGAATTGCGATCGCTTTAACTTGAGCCAAACTCCGCATGGAATCTAGCAGGTCTTTCTTCAGGTCACGAATTCCTTGCTCGCTCAGCTTGATCGGGTCCTCAAGCTGGTCCACCACAGAATGTGCCTGGGACTGTACGTTTTTGAAAATTCTTTGGAAAAAACTCATCGGTCAGCTCCCATCCGGCTGTCGGTGATATATTCCAGTAACTCTGTGCCGTTTTCGGCCAGGGCAAGTTCCAGCGAGCGAATGGAGCCTTCTAACTCGTTACGATCCAAGTTCTCAAGTTGTAACGTATCGCGAAAAATCACACGGCGGCCGTCCTCGTCGTCAAGCACAAACGCTCCATGTACCATCGTTCGATTCATCTGGAGGAGGCGCTTGAAGAATTCTCCAGGAACCTTGGGGGCATCCATGATGAGCTGTTCGAGGATGACGATCGGTGGCTCGCAGTCGATGACCAAGTTTCGAATTCCATTCTCCTCATCCTCCACGACTACCAGCTCCTCGGTCTCATCTTCGCTGACGATGTTCAGATCGATGTCGAGCAGATAACCCTTGACCAAGTCTAGGTTCTCGGACATGTTTACTTCTCCTGTCTGTTTTCGCCCTCTCCCGCCGCTTTCGCAGTCTGTTCGTAGGCATTGTTTCAACCGTTTCTCCGGTTCATCGGCGTTCGTTCGTTTCTCGGGATCCTTTGAATGCAGATCCGGGTGGTATTTTCGCAACAGTCGCTTCCATGCCGTTCGAACCGTGGCAAGGTTGGAGCCAGAGGGCATCTCCAGGTTGGAATATAGCTCGGTCAGCTGCGGATCGACGCCCCCGTCGGTAGTCGCGGCCTGTTGGCTAGTGCTACCCGGTCCGTGGGCACGAGTCTGTTTCTGGCGGCCACGGTGCCTGGTCGAGTCGAACCCGCCCGCTCGAGTCCCGTGAATCTGGGATCCGATGAGGTGGACCACGCGGGTCACTAGCTCCAACGAATCAACTCCTTAGAAAACAGGTTCTCAACGACGACCTTGCGCACTCATCGCAATCATAACTCAAAATCGGTTATATTTGTCGGTATTGGCAAGTTCGGCGTTCGCCAGTGAAGGATGACTCGATAACCATGCTCAGGCTGTTCATGAAATGGTTCTATCGGTTCAGGCCGGAAAGGCACGGCGAAATCCTTAAGGTTATCCTCTTGTTTTTTGCCCTGATCGCCCTGGGCGCTGTCGGTTATAAATTTTTTGAGGGTACTGTCGAGCCCGAGCTTTCTTGGGACGATGCTATTTGGTGGTCGATCGTTACGATGACTACTGTGGGATACGGAGACTATTTCCCAACGACCGCCTACGGTCGCTACTTGGTGGCCATTCCAGTGATGTTTTTCGGTATCGGGATCCTTGGCTACTTGCTGTCGGTGATGGCAACCGCGTTGATTGAATCGCGGTCAAAGGAGTTGAAAGGCATGACAGATCTCTGCATTGAATCACATGTACTCGTAGTGAATTTTCAGAGCCCCGGTCGGAATCTAGAAATTGTCAAGGAGCTGCGGGAGGACTCCAAGACCAAGGACCGTGTAATAGTGTTGGTCGACGACCACCTCGACGAACTGCCGTCCGAATTGGGGAAATTAGGTGTCCGTTTTGTGAAGGGCAACCCATCAAGGGAAAGTGTTCTGCGCCGCGCATGCGTCGACAAGGCACGTTATGCCATCGTTCTTGCCTCCGAGGTGGACCAAGTGCGCGCCGATGACCATACTCTTGCCACAGTGCTTACTATCGAATCGATCAATCCCGACATCTTCACGGTCGCCGAATGCCTCGATCCTGAGCGTATGGCACTGATGCGCCGATCGGGATGCGACAGCGTGGTCTGCATGGCCAGCCTTGCATCGTCCTTTTTGGTTCAGGAGGTTTGCGATCCTGGAACGCAGGCGGTTGTCAACGAACTGCTATCGAACAGATTTGGTCAACAAGTCTACATCATACCGGTTGAACAAATGCAAAACTGGGATTTTTCCGAACTGCAGGCACATCTTTCACAAAAAGAGTTCCTTGCATTGGGGGTACAACGCGGCGGCGAGGCACTGCTCAACCCAGGTAATGCTTACAAGATCGAAGCGCGCGATCACGTCATCTGCATGGGGCCACACAGACCCGCTCCTGTTCGGGTCTCAACCTAGAGCCAAGCGCCTGTGCCTTCTATTTATTCATCCGCGCGCCGTCGTGTCCAAAAACACAAACGAACTCAAGACCCGCGCGCCGGGGTGGGGTAAGTGTCAGGAGCCAGCCTACCCAATGTGTGTACATCGGGGTCTGGCGAGGGGAGGCTATGCCCTGTGCCTTCTATTTATTCATCCGCGCGCCCCGAACTTGATCGATCTCCGGTCTGCCGGGACCATGCCGGCATGATTTCGTCGTTTGTTCGCGCTCTCGTCTCTGCCCGTCGGGAAGCCGCATGAGTATTTTGACCTCACGGGATTTTAGGACGCAGATAGGTTACAGGTATGAAGGTGCTGACGTGGAGCGAAACAGCGTCCACAAATTAAGGAAGGACCTGGGTCTAGATGAGCAACACGGCTACGATTCCGATATCTTCTACCATGCCGGCCCCCGAGTCCCACACTTCATTAACAAGTATCGCAAAGTCCTAGACCGACTTGCCAAAGATTGAACTGTGCGATTCACATACATAGTTTTCGTACTGTGTTGGCGTCGAACGGCGACTACAATCGGGCGAGACCCGTTGTGTCCAAAAACACAAACGAACTCAAGATCGGCGCGCCGGGGCCGTTTCGATCGCATCGTGTCCAAAAATACAAACGAACTCTAAGACTCGAGCGCCTGGCCATCGCCGAGTTCATCTATCATTATCGTGGAGAGCGCAACCATCAAGGAGTGCTCCGCAAAAAGTCGATCCGGCGTTGATTGCGCGGTTCAGACCTGCCATGCTCGGCTGCTTCGCGCCTGTGCCTTCTATTCATTCATCCGCGCGCCCAGAACTTGATTAGTCTTCGGTCTACCGGCACCATGCCTACATGATTTTGTCGTTTGTTCGCGCTCTCATCTCTGCCTTCAAGGCTCGTCGCGAGCTGGTGCCCGCGGATGAATTAAATAGAAGGCACAGGCGCGGCCACTCTTTGCTTCATATCTTGAAACAGCTCGGTAGGCACAAAGGGTCAAGGGAGAGGACAGCCTGCGATATCATGCAAGGATGATCGCCATGTCACAAGGGTGCTTCCGCCATCAAGTGTTGCTACGCCGTGTTTGAATGCTAATGTCAGCTGGCCTGCCTGTGTCGGCGAACGCCATTAATAAGGATGTCGGCGTGCACACGAAGGTGTCCCTGAACGTCAGGCACCGTGTGGTCAGCCCAGCCCGCATCGCCGAAAGAACTGCGTCTCTCGAAATCAGGCTCAAACTCTAGCACACGAGCGGGTTACGCGGCAGCCACCAACACTTGATTGCGGAAGCACCATGGAGAGCGCAGCCATCAAGGGCTTGGCAACGCATTTGTATTTTTGGACACGACGAGGTCTAGAACGCGCAATCAACGCTGGATCGATTTTTTGCGGAGCACAGCCTGCCGGAGCTTCGTGACATCAGCAGCACGCACAAAGTAGCTTGCCACCTCGTCTGACGGCGCGTCAACGGGCGAGCGCGAGTAGCTCCATCGGATTGACTCGGGCATCTCCGAGTCGCACACCCCAGTGCAGGTGTGGCCCGGTGACCCTTCCGGTGGCTCCGACTTTACCGATGGCAGTACCACTCTGGACGTTCGTTCCCGGCTCGACACCCAAAGAGCTGAGGTGACCGTAGAAGGAGTACAACCCGAAGCCGTGGTCCAGGATCACGGTTTTGCCGAGAAAGAAGAGGTCCTTGGCCAGTGCGACGCGGCCCCGCGCCGTAGCCAGGACCGGCGTTCCCGTAGGAGCGGAGAAATCTTCCCCGCTATGCGGGCTTCGGGGCTGGTTGTTAAAGATTCTTCTCTTGCCGAAGCTTCCCGAGGCCTTACGCCCGGGAACCGGCGATTGGAAGCCCCCTCGCCACAATCGCTCCCGGGTCGTCGAGGAGAAGATGCGGTCGAGCTCCCTCGACTCCCGTTGCGAGCGGGCGAGGTCGTCCGCGCTCAGCTCTACGTACTTGGGAGCCACTGCGAGCCGCTGAACGGGAAACTCCCCCTTTCCGATCGGAAGCCCCAGCCGACAATCCACGGGCTCTCCGAACAGGGGAGCCACCCGCGCGCGAAGCGACATGGTGCCGGAGCTCCTGCGAAGATCCACCCCGAGAAGAGCCTGAAACACCAGAGCATCGGCGTCATGCCAGAAGAAAAGCGTCTCGCCCGCCGCGAATCCATCGACCGAGTCGAGTGGCGTCTCGCTGCGCACCTCGACGACGGCGATACTCCCCTGCCTGGATGCGCCGTCGGAGACGCGGAGGAGCACCGTATCGCTGCAGGCGACGCTCGCGAGCTTCTTCTCCTCGCTCGCCCATGGCGTCACTGGCAGCAGGAGAATCGCACACAGGACCCAGGCGACCTTCATGTACGAAACGAGCATCATGGACTTCACCTGCCCGACATCTTACCTCCCCGGAGGCCCGGTGGGTTGAACGTATAATTCTGATGTGGACACCATCCCGTTCGACGACGCGTTTCGCGTGCGCGTGAGACGCAACCTTTTGGTGTGGGTGGGTGTAGCCCCGGTCGCCGGTCTCGTCGAAGAGCTTGCCGGCGAGAGGGGAGCAGGCTGCAGGGCCCTTGGTCGTGCGTTTCCTTGGTTTAGAAGCCCGTCGTGTCCAACAATACAAACGAACTCTAAGACCCGCGCCCGGGCCGTCACCGAGTTCATCTATCATTCTCGTGGAGAGTGCAACCATCAAGGGCTTGGCAACGCGTTTGTATTCTTGGACACGACGCCATCAACGACGCCAACCTTACCGGGAGGAGAGATAAGAGGTCGAGATCAACAGGCTCAGCGGTGCCTCTTCCCGATGATGTGATCCAGCGAAACTCGCCCGGGGCCGGTTAGGACCAAGGTCAGCATGATCAACAGAAAGACGAGTGCGCTCTCGGGATTTCTCCAGCTGTCGATCGTCTCCTCGGAGGGATCGTAAAGCCCGAGTGCCACGAGAAGGTGTAGGTGGAACTTGTGCCGCATGAAAGAGGCGACGAACATGTTGAAGGCCGCGAACGAGGCGGCCACACGGGTGAAAAGGCCCGCGGCAACGAAGAGTCCGCCGGCGAACTCGGCGAGCGCGGTACACCAAGCAAAAAAGCCCGGCATGGGAAATCCCAACCGAGCGATGCTCTCGATTCGCCTCGTGGGATCACCGAAGATGAGCTCCTCGACCTTACCCCAGCCATGTCCATAGGCGAGCGCAATCCCCGCCAACCGAAGAATCAATAAAGCAACGTCTTTCGTTAGAAACGAGTTCATAGCTCTCCCACACACTCTCGCCCAAGCTCAAACGAAAGCTCCCTCCGTCGGCATTCACTGAACGTCCGGCGACCCGTAGGGCTAGAAGGAATGCCGTGCAGCGATTGCGTCATTATAATCCGTCCCAAGGTCTCGCAACTGTCGGTGTCGTTGTTGTTTGCGCTTCGGGCGCTTTTTGGCGCCGATTGGACAAAGCCGCTGCTCGAAGGGGGAACAGGAGCGAGTTATGTTTCCCAGGACAATCTTTAGAAGGTCTCGGTACCGACGAAGCTCAACGATCGCCTTACGGCCTTCGGCTGCGACCGCGTCCTGTGCCAAAACTCAGCCCTTTTGAAATAGACCATAAATCAGCAGCTTAGCGACTGGGCCAAGGGCCCTTAGGCTCTACAGTTACCCAAAACCCGCGGTCGACGTTCGAGAGCCGCGGCCGTTTCACCGAACGGCAGAGGACGGCGAGCTGCTGCCGAAGAGCGACATTGTCGAGAGCCAGCTCGCGACGAGCCTTGAAGGCGGAGATGAGAGCGCGAACAAACGACGAAATCAAGCAGGCATGGTGCCGGCAGATCGGAGACTAATCAAGTTTGGGGCGCCCGGATGAATAAATAGAAGGCACAGGTAGCGGGATGGCTGGCTGTTCATCGGTTCATTGTGTCAGTCGCCGTCTCAACTTGATAGCACCTGACAATACCCTAGCACGCTACCGAACCGTCTCACGCTAGAATGGCTTCGTTATGTCGAAGCTGTACTTTCGGACTCTATGGGCCGGCGTCGCGTCGCCCTTTGCGGCAGCGGGTCTTGGCCTGTTCGTCTATCGGAGCCTGACGCGCGCGAGCGCCGACAGGGACGCCGACTTCGTCTTCCGTCTCTCCATAGTCGCGATCGCGATGGCCTTGCCGGGCATCATCACTCTCGTCCTCGCGCTCGCCGACCACCGCAAAGGAGCCTTCTCAACCGTGAGCAAGGTGGGCCTGATGCTCGGCATTTTGTCGCTCGGTCTCGTGTTCCTTCCGATTCGAGGCGTCGTCGAGCGCGCTACGCAGGCGCGGAATCTGGAGCTCAGTGACGTCGAGGCGCCGCCTTTCTCGACGGCGGACATCCACGGCAACACGCATCGTCTCGACGAGCATGGAGGAAAGGTCGTGCTCGTAAACGTTTGGGCGACCTGGTGTCCGCCGTGCCGCAAGGAAATGCCGGGTCTCGACAAGCTCTATCAGGAACGCAAGAAACAGGGATTCATGGTCTTCGGCCTCTCCACAGAGGACCTCGAAACGCAGCTCGATTTCGAAGAAAACGTCCTGTCGGTGAGCTACCCCCTTCTGACGATCGAGGGGGACGTCCCCGAGATTTATCAGACGACGGCGCGATACCCCGCCAACTACCTAATCGATCGCGAAGGACGGCTGCAACCCGCTCCGAGTACGGAGCAGCCTTTCGAGAATCTCGTCGTCGCCGTCGACGCGCTCCTGAAGCAGCAGATCATTCGTCGGTAGCAACGGCCACCCTAGGTGGGCGGCGCGGGCCCGAGCTCTCGCGCAAGCCTTTCCTTCTCAGCTTCGAAGTCGGCCCGGAATGCGTCCGCAACGGGCGGACCTGGCGGGTAGGTCTGCGCGTCGTGTCCAAGAATACAAACGCACTCTAAGACCCGCGCGCCGGGCCATCGTCGAGTTCATCTATATTATGGAGAGCGCCACCATCATCCAAGGGCGTCTAAGCTGCTGATTTGTGGTCTATTTCAAAAGGGCCGAGTTTTGGCACAGGACGGGGAAGAACTCGATGAGTTCGAGGACGCCGAACGTGAACGTCTGGAGAGAATGCTGGAGGCCGTCACGCTGGCGGGAAATGCTGAGCAGGTACGTGAAGAAGTCGCCGAGCTTCTCGACCTGGCCGAGGAGGCAAAGGCAGTCGAGCATTCGCGCAGCGAGGCGAAGCTCGAACACCTTCGAGAAATCATGCAGAACGAGGGCTTCTTCGACCGACCCGACCAGCGCCTGCTGCTGTTCACAGAGTTCAAGGACACCCTCGACTACTTGATGGAGCAATTGAAAGCCTGGGGCTTCAGCGTCGGATGCATCCACGGCGGCATGAAGCCAGGCTCACGCGACGAACCGGGGAGTCGGCTCTACACCGAACAACAGTTCCGCGAAGGCGCCATCCAGGTTCTGGTGGCGACGGAGGCGGCCGGTGAAGGCATTAACCTGCAATGTTGCCACATCCTTTTCAACTACGACATCCCTTGGAACCCGAACCGGCTTGAACAGCGCATGGGCCGCATCCACCGCTACGGACAGCGGCAGGACTGCCTGATCTTCAACTTCGTTGCCACCAACACCATCGAGGGCCGGGTGCTTCAACGTCTCTTGGACAAACTTCAGGAAATCCGCGACGCTCTCGATGACGACGCGGTGTTTAACGTGGTAGGCGAGGTCTTGCCGTCGGCCCACGTTGAGCGTGTGCTGCGAGACTACTACGCGGGCAAGCTGGGCGACGCCGATCTTGAAGAGCGGCTCCTCAGGGATGTGGATGAAGGTCATTTCCGGTCTATTTGTCAGACGGCACTGGAAGGCTTGGCCGCGAAGAAGCTGAATCTCGACATGCTCATCGAGCGCCGCGCCCGGGCTCAGGAGCAACGCCTCGTTCCCGAGACTATTGCAAGGTTTATTAAGGAGTCTGCCCAAAAGGCAGATTTTTCGCTAAAACCGGTGTGAACCGCCCCGGGTTTTCCGGAGACTGTTTTAGTTGAGTCTCGCCATCTCTAGCGAGCCTTCCTGCGACCGATAGTAGTTCATCTCGTACTCGACGGGGGAGACATTTCCGATCGGCTCCAAGAGTCGTTGCGTGTTGTACCAATGGACCCACTCGAGGGTGGCGAACTCAACGTCTTCGAGACCACGCCAGGGCCCACGTCGACGGATCACCTCGGTCTTGTAGAGGCCGATGATGGATTCAGCCAAAGCGTTATCGTAAGAGTCGCCTCGGCTGCCGACGGACGGCTCAATACCCGCCTCGGCGAGCCGCTCGGTATAACGGATCGAGACGTACTGCACGCCGCGATCGCTGTGATGCACCAATGGATCTTCTGGGTTTAGTCGGCGCTCGTGCAGCGCCTGCTCCAACGCATCGAGAGCGATGCCGGCAGTCAACGATGTCGTCGCTCGCCAACCGACGATGAGTCGAGCGAAGACGTCGATGACGAAGGCGACATACACGAAGCCGCGCCACGTGGCAATGTAAGTCAGGTCCGAGACCCAGAGCTCGTTCGGGCGTGTGGCGTTGAAGTCGCGCTCCACGAGGTCCGTCGGGCGAGCGCCGCTCGAATCCGGCTTCGTCGTCTTGAATCGACGTCCACGGACCGCGCCCTGGAGACCCATTTCACGCATCAGACGGGCCACCGTGCATCGAGCCACGTCGCGGCCCTCACGGCACAGCTGACGCCAGACCTTGCGCACGCCATACACGTCAAAGTTCTCTTGCCGTACACGACGAATCTCGCCGCGGAGTTGGACGTCGCGCTTCGCTCTCGCTGGCAGGCGGCTTGGGTCCTTCTCTCTCGCTTTCTGCTCGTAATAGGTCGACGGGGCGATCGGAAGCATCCGGCAGATCGGCTCGACCCCGTAATTTTCACGGTTCGCGTCCACGAACAACACATTCACCTCGGTCGGCGGTCGAGCTCCGCCTGGGCGAAAAACGCCGACGCCTTGCGAAGGATCTCGTTCGCCCGCTTTAGCTCACGGTTCTCTCGCTCAAGCTCCTTCAGCCGCTGACGCTCGTCCGTCGTCAGTCCCGCTCGTTTCCCAGCATCACGCTCTGCTCGCCGCACCCACGTGCGTAGCGTTTCCCGCGTACAGTCAATCTTCGACGCAATCGATGAGATCGCTGACCACTGAGATTCGTGCTGAGCCTGCTGGTCGAAAACCATCCGCACTGCGCGCTCTTTTACCTCCGGTGAATACCTGCTTCGTCTTGTCATGACTCCATCCTCTCAAGAGTTGGAGTCTCCGGGAAACCCGGGGCGGTTCAGAGAGAGCGAGGCTAAGGCTTTGGAAGAGCGCGGGAGTGGGTCTTGGAGTGTTTGAAATGTCAGTGTGGCGGCGAGCTCCGCGTGATCGCCTTCATCACCGAACATCTCCGAAACTTGAATTGGGCAGTCCTTTCACTTAAAACTCCAACCATCTGGTTTCCGGAAGAACATATAATCCTCTACCATCAGTTCTGATTTCACGGCAGGCCTAATTTCAGCCGGAATGGTTTCTATCTCAAGAACTCCGGTTTTTAGGCCATCTGAAGTGGCTGTAATAACTATACTTCCGGCTTCTTCATTTGACTGTACAATGGCTGAGCAGAGCCCGCTAAAAGCCCTGACTTTAGGCAGTTTTGTCGGATTAAGATTAGTGGGACTGCCATTATCAACACCCAGTAAATGACCATTACCTTTGATTGTAATGTCAATAATGTTGTCTGCATTCGGACAAACAATACCGTTCTTATCAAGAATTTCAAATTTTAAGGTAACTGCATCTTCTCCATCAGCTTTTAAGTTGTTTTTATACCCGGACACCCTCACAGAATAAGGTTCTCCTGATGTTACAACCTTATCGGTAAGAACGAGTTTGCCATCTTTGTATCCTTTGGCAATCAGTGTTCCGGGTTTGTACTTTACATCCCAGCTTTGATTTTCGAAAGGCATAACCATTTGTTTACCCAGACTTTTCTCGTCCTGTAATAATTCAACCTCCTCAAGGTTTGAATATGTATAAACCTTTATCATTTCTCCCTCCCTGCCTTTCCAATTCCAATGGGGAAAAAGGTGAAGCACCGGTTCATGAGTTTGAACCGCTTGGTAAAAGTAGGCCAGATCTTTCGGAAATCCGCATAAGTCAAGCAAACCGCATTGACTGCTGACTCCTGGGAAGAATCTATATGGTGTAGGCTCCCCACGATAATCGAAAGCGGTCCACACAAATGCCCCCGAGAGCTCGTCAGTCGTCATAAATCGTTTTATCCGTTCATGGGTTCTCCAGTTCGGAATCGAAGAGACCCACAACTTTTCCTTGTTCGTCTCATAAATTCCTCTTGTAAACCTCCCGGCACCTGTTTCAACCTTGATTATCGGTTTGCCTTCATAAGCATACTTGTCACCACCGTAATAATTGACAACATCCAGGATTCGACCTGTAGGTCTCAGATATTCTTTACGGCTTACACTCTTTTCACCTTCTTCATGGGGCTTCCTTAAATTAGCATTCATTGTTGCAGCCCTTTTCTGTGGATCCAATCTTGCAATTTCCTGCATTAAAGTTGAGATCGATCCTTCAACGAATGAAAAATCGGTATCGGCAACTGGGGTCACTGTATTCGCAAGATTATAGATAAAGACTGATGGATGATTTCTCGAGCTCCTGATAATTTCGCGCATCTCTTCGAGATACCTGGGGCTGGTCTCAGGTATTCTCTGTTCATTCATGACCAGCATACCTTCTTCATCGCAGATATCTAACAATGCCGAAGCTGCAGCGTTATGTGCACTACGATAACCATTGAATCCAAAGTTCTTCATGGTTTGTATTCTGTAGCGTATTATTTCAGCAGGAACTGCAACTCCAACACTCCCATTATCCTGATGTGCGGCTGCTCCCATAACTTTGACATGTTTGCCATTGAGGAGAAGTCCTTTATCAGCATCAAAAACAATTTGTCTGATACCGAAACGGGTTTTGTTTCTTTCAACAATTAAACCGGATTCTTTGATCTCAGATTCAACAAAATACAGTTTCCTCTCTTCCAAGGACCAAAGTTGTGGGGAATTTATTTTCAGCGCCATCCGGAGATCTATTTTTCTCCATGGTTCAATGTCAAATATTGCTGAAGAAGAATTAACCTCTTCCCCTTCCTGGTCGATAATTCTTGTTACGAGTGCGAATGTCCTGCTTCTTCTTTCCCTGTTCTGAACTGTATAGTGAACTTCGACATTCGCCGAGGTATAACCTGCTGAAAGAATTGGGTTAACTGCTATACCATCCGGCTCAAAATAAAGAGAGCCTCCTGACTTTTCCAGATAGACCGGACGATAAATACCGCCTCCTTCATACCACCAACCCTCCCATTGGCGGGAATCGCATACCACAAGCAAAACGTTTTTCTGATGTCCGTAACGGACTACATCACTTATATCTATTCTGAAGGGGGTGTAACCACTTTTGTGTTCCAATAACTTAAATCCATTAAGGAATACCTGGGCATCACGAGTTACTCCTTCAAATCTGATCCAGATGCGTTTTCCTTTTTCAGATGCGGAAATATCGAACATCTTCCTGTATATCCCTATGCCTCTTTCAAAGAATCCCCGATTTGCATCAGTCATACCTTTAAGCGGTACACTTTCAATAACAAAATCGTGAGGAACATTGATTGTTCTCCATGTAGAATCATCGTAAGAAAGTTGCATTAGCTCATCCCGGCTCCAACCTATGGGGTTCATCTGAGCATTCTTATAGAAGTACTTGTTGAAGACTGGTTCTATTTCTTTACTATCCGGAGCAATGTATTTAAAGCTCCATCCCTTATTCATTGAAAGTCTCTCCTGTCCATAGAGGCTCAATGAAAAAAGGGTGCAAAAAATAATCGTAACAATTATGGTGTTCATCATTAATCTGTTTTCTTTCATGATTTTTGCTCCTTTTGTTGATGTTGAATTAGCTGTGCCTTGAGTGACTTCTCCACGCTCCGCGATCTGGTGGCGGCGTTTGCACGCTATCCGCATAGAACTTCCTGGAATTGCGGCGAGCACACCGGGATGGCGGCGCTGCGAGATTTTTGCCCAGTACCGTCGGAATCGGTCGCGATGCCAACGGGCCACGGTGTTCGCGTGGACGATGAGCAGGCGGCTCGCCCACATCGCCCGAATGGCACGGACGCCAAGTGAGACGGCCACAAGATCAAATGGGCCCCGGAGAAGCACCTAGCTACCGCTCGACGAAGTCCTGCCTGATCCTTTATAGCCCCTGCCGTAAATCACCTTGCCCGGTCGCGCTTCCGTGTGCTCGCCGCCGTCGATGACGAGCACCCCGTTGACCAGCACGTAGGGGATGCCCTCGGGATAAGACTTGGGATTCGCGAAGGAGTTGGTCCCCCGCACTTTTTCCGGATCGAACACCACGACGTCGGCGGCAAAGCCTTCCCGGAGCTGTCCCCGGTCGCGCAATCCGAGAATTTGGGCGGGTAGGGAGCTCATCTTCCTTATCGCGTCTTCGAGCGCTAGCACGTTCTCGTCTCGAACGTAGTGACCGAGCACCCGTGGATTGGTGCTGTAGTTGCGTGGATGGGGAACGCCGGGCGCATCCAGGTTGATCGCCGACGCGTCGCTGGCGATCGCCACCCAGGACTTTCTCATCACCTTTCGAACGTCCTCCTCGGACATGGCATGAAAGATACCCGAGATCCTGTCGCCCTCCTCGGCCATGAGCTGGATGTACGTATCGGCCGGGTCGGCGTCACCCCGAAGCTCCGCGATCTTGGCGATGCTCATCCCCTCGTACTTCTCGTTCTCGCTCGTGCTGGCCCGCACCATCGCGATGCCCTCCCACCAACCGTGCTCCTTGGACCAGGTGATGAATTCCGGATCCCGTTTGGTCTTGTCCCGCAGCGAAAGATCTCGGAGCCGCTCCGCGAATTTCTCCGGGCCCCCTTCTCTCATCCACAACGGGAAGACAGAGCTCCATCGGTGAAACAGCGCCGTATAGGGATACTGGTTCGCCGTGATATCGAGTCCCCGAGCACGGGCCGCCTCGATTTGATCGAGAAAACGGCCTATGGTTCCCCAGTTGTCGCGGCCCCTTACCTTCAAGTGAAAGAGGTGTACGGGAATCCGCACCTCCTCGGCCACGCGAATCGCGAAGTTGATCTCCTGTTCATGCTCGAAGCCTTGGCCTCCATGGTGCGAGGCGTAATTGCCACTGTACGAAGCGGTCACTCTGGCCATGGCGAGGATCTCATCAGGATGGGCCGGCCCGCCGCTCTCGAAGCGGGTCACGAGCCCCCATGCACCCTCCTCCATGGAGCGCGCCACGAGGCTGGTCATTCCCTCGAGCTCGACTTCGGTGGCGGGCCGCGTCTCGTCGCCCATTACCACGCGCCGAACTTGACCGGCGGAAACGAGGGAGATCACGTTCATGGAGATCCCTTGCCTCTTCAATCTCTGGAAGTAGCCGGTGAAGTCGGTCCAGTCGATCTCGATGCCGCCGGCGGTTTCAGCGAAATCGAGGGAGGAAGATAGCGAATATGAGCCTGGAAGAACGAAACGCCGACCCATGCGTTCGCTCAAGCCGTCGCGCGGCGCCACCGTCGTGGAAGCTCCCAGCACGTCGAGCGTCACGCCTTCCCGCACCTTGCTCTGTGCCAGCCCGTCGGCCAGCAGGGCGTAGTCGGAGCGTGTATGCAGGTCGATGAATCCCGGCGCCACCACCAGGCCCTCGGCTTCGATGATGCGGGAGGCCTTTGCACCCACCAATCGTCCGACGCTTTTAATGCGGCCGTCGCGGATTCCCACATCACCGCGAAACCAGGGATTGCCGCTCCCGTCCACGATCTGTCCCCCGCGGATGAGAACATCGTAGGGAGAGTTTTCATCTTCCTGCCCGGCATGAGCGAGTCCGGCGAAAAGAAGAGTCGAAGCCCACACAAACAGTGTTCGTTCCGTTCGCATTCTCATGACTCGTGCTCCTCTGGCGGTCCGAGCCGCTTCCGACATCGAATCGCGCTCTCGGCCCGACATCCTTTTTCGCTGGCCGGGAATAACACTAGATTGCCCGTTCCTTGATGATTCCTCTCGTGGTGATGGTGGGTGACGTACTCCTTCAGCGCCAGGTGAAGCGACCTCTCACCGAATAGCATGAGTTTCCAGAGGCTCTTCGCACTCTAGAACGACCTTCTAGTCCCGGACGCGCATGACGCCTCGCATAGTCAGCCAATGATTCGGGAAAGTGCAGAGGAAATCGTAGTCGCCCGTCGTCGCCGGCGCCGTGAACTCGATCACCTGGTACTCGCGATAGTTCAGCATTTCCGACGCGGCAATGATCTTGTCGCTGTCCGGAAGGAACTCCAGCGCGAAACCAAGCGGCCCGAGGCCTTTCGCGGCCGCCGCGATCTCCGCGGCAGAGTTCGGCTCGCCAAAGATCAAGTTGTGTGGCGAGTAGTCGGGATTCTCGAACCAGATCTTGACCGGCTGCCCGGCCGTGACCGTGAACGACTCCGTGTCGAACTTCATCTGGTCGACGAGGGTCCGGATGACGATCGCGTCAGGATCGGGCTCCACGCTCTCGTCGGCTGCGGGAGTGAGATTTGCGGTGACATCGAACGGCTCTGACGCGTTGTGGTCCCACAACTGCTGCACTCGTTCCGCAGCGATCCGCGCATGCGGTGACGGAGAGAAGAGCACCAGATTCAGCAACTCGCGGTTGACGACGTTGTGCTGCTGGTGCACCCAGAGGGCCTCGAGGATGTGGTGTGCGTCTCGCTCGGTCGTCGCGTCGAACTGCTGCAGCCACTCCTCGGTGGCGGCGATCACCTCGGCGCTGTCTCGCTCCGACAGCTCGACGCGGGCGCGATGGCGGATGCCGTTGATCGGGCTCTCGAGGGCGGCCAGCAGTGCAGGAATGGGCTGCCCGTCGATCTCCGCGTGATCTTGCAGGGGTCTCCCGGGAACCGTGATCCGGTAGATCCGGCCGTGGGCACGGTCACGGGCAGGATCGCGGACGTTGTGCTGCATGTGACCGATGATCGCGTTGGCCCAATCAGCGACGTACAACCCGCCGTCGTCGCCAATCTCGAAGTCGACAGGCCGGAAGTTCGGGTCGGAGGACACCAGCAGGTCGGCGGTCTCGGTACCGAACACGTTACCGGTGTCGGTTTCGAAGGTCAGCCGGTACTGTTTGACCCCCAGAAACGCGATGACGTTGAGGATCATGAAATTGCCCTGATTCCTCTGCGGAAAGTGGGCGCTGGACAGGATCCCGCTCGCGGGAACGGGCCGAACCGTGTGCTGAAGCAATCGGCGCACCTCGAAGGCACCGTCACCCGTTGGTTTGACCTGATAGGTCGAGCCACCGGTGCCGTCGGTCGCGTAGTGGTAGCCCCAGTAGTCGAAGCTGATGCCGTGCGGGTTGGGACGTATCGCGGCGTGGAAGCTGAACTCGAATGTGCGCGGGTTGAAGCGGTACATCCCGGAGACATTCGACTCCTGGTTCGCCGCCCAGGGCGACTCTACGTTGGAGACATTGAAGACGCCGCGCTGGTAGTAGATGAAGCCGTCGGGACCGTAGACGAAATTGTTGGCGGAGTGGTGCGTGTCGGCTGATCCAAGCGCGCCCATCATCCGAATCCGCACGTCCGCGACATCGTCACCGTCCGTGTCCTTGAGGAACCAGAGATCGGGCACTGACGCGACGACCACTCCGCCGTTCCAGAACTCGAATCCGGTTGGGTTGTGCACGTAGGCGAACGTGATGGCCCGGTCAGCGACGCCGTCGCGGTCGTCGTCTGGGAAAATGAGCAACCGGTCGTTCATCTCACCCATCGGCTCCCATTTGGGGTAGGTGGCCCACGTCGCGGCCCAGAGCCGGCCTCTGGTGTCGACGCCGAGCTGCACAGGGTTGACGAGCTCCGGAAACCTTTCCTCCGAGGCGAACAGGTTCGCCTCCATCCCTGCCTCGAGCGTCATCTTCTCGATCGCGGCCTCGCCGCTGAGATACTCGAGCGTCCCGGTCTTGCTGACACCGTCCTGGAACTGGGGCTTGGCGAGGTTGCTGACAACCTCGATCGGCGCCGGCACGTTGGAATCGTCTGGCTCGATCGACTCGCCACCCGCGGCGGCCCAGATCACACGGTCGCGGTTGGCGGTCATAATGTCGAGCTGGGCGAGTTCGTTTTGGAGCACGACGCGGTTGGTTTGTCCGTCCGTGAACTTGAGCGTCGACCGGGTGCCCCACACATCGTTGCCGTCGGTCGCGCGGAACCGATTGAACCAGTGCCAGTTCTTGCCGAGAACCGCCTGGCGAACCAACTCGAGCGGGTCCTCGTTGATCTCAGGACGGCTCCCGAGCAACGACTCGACGATCACCTCGGCAATCTGACGATTGCCGTCGCTGTTGAGGTGGACGCCGTTGACGGTCAGCGGTGACGCTGCTCCATGGTAGAGCGCTTGCGACGGACCGAACAGGTCGACGTACTGCACGTCCCTGTCGTCCGCGACGGCCTCCATGGCCTCGGAGTAGGCCGCGAGGCGCGAGTTGTTGTCGCGACCATCCGGCAGATTCGGATTGCTCAGGTTCTCGTGGGCGATCGGCGAAAACAAGACGACGCGCGGTGCCCCCTCGCCGGAGTAGTTCTGCGCGCGCGTGTGGTCGATCCACTCCTCGAGCGCGGCGCCGAACTGCGCCGGGTCGCCATCGAACGACTCGTTGTAGCCGAACATCGCGAGAATTACGTCGGCCTGGGAGGTCGCGAGCAATTCGTCGGCGGTCGGAAACCCTTCGACGCGCGGACGATGGTCGATGCGATCGCCGGAAAAGCCGTGGTTGCGAATGACGAGCTCGAGATCCGGCAGTTCGGACTGTAGATAGGCCTCGAGCCATCCGTCGTGCTGCATCCCGTCGGCCAGACCGCTGCCGACGATGACGACGTGGTCGCCTGGTTCAAAGGTCGTCTGGCTGGATCCGCACGCGGTGGCTCCAATGGCGAATCCAATCGTGGCGATTCGCGCGAACCAGGCCAGCGGCCTCATCGTCGCGGGGGCGTTCTGTGCCGTCATCTCGGTCTACCTCCGCCCGCCCGTTGGCTCCCGGGTCGGCTTGGTCGGGTCCATGATGGGCGTGTCCCATCCGGCCAGGTCGGCGGGTCGCACGCCGCGCCGGTAGCCGTCGAAACCGTATGTGACCGGATGATACGGGCCAACGAGCGACACGTCGAGGCCTGCGGTGATCGCGGCCTCCAGGCCGGCAGCCCAAAGCGCGGCGTTGACCAGCATGCGGCGGAACCCGGCGTTGAGAAAGTCCTCGGACGCACCGTGTGTCGTGGTGAAGACGCGCGCAGCCGCGCCGTCTGCACCGGCATAGCTGCGTGTCCATGCGACGGGAAGCTGCTCCTTGTTGGAATCCGGCGGAGCATCGGCCTCCGTGCCGTTGAGCACCGTTCCGCGGGCGAGCGTCACCGAGCCAGAGATCGGGTCCGCGCGGTAGCCGCCGGATTGGACGTGGACGTCGCGCACGCCGCGCAGAATCGGGTGCCCCGCCTGATCGGCGACGGGAACGATCAGCGAACTCTGCTCGTGGTTGGTGCCGTAGTGTCCGACCCATGTCTCGCCGAGCACCTGGCGGCCAAAGCCGCCCGCGTAGTCCTCGTCCTCGTTGTCCCACGTGTATTGCACAAAGGGCCCGTCCTCGATCCGAAACGCGTGCGTCGAGGTCCGGATTCCGATGACCGGGCCGCCACGCTCGACGTGGTCCACGACGTACCGCATCTCCTCGGCTGGAAAGTCCTGAAAGCGCAGGCCGATGATCAACAGGTCGGCCGTCCGTAGCGCCTCGAGGCCCGCAATCTTCGAACTCCCGGGCTCGATGAACCCATCGTCGTCAAGCGTGAAGAAGACGCTGCTCTTGAACCCGAAGTTCCTTGCGAGGATGCGCCCGAGCGCCGGCAGAATCTCTTCGGACCGATACTCGTGGTCGCCGGCGATCAGGACGACGTGTTTGCCAGCGCCGGGTCCGTCGGTGCCCTCGTAGACCACCCGATGCGGGTTGTCCTGCGGAGCGGAACCTAGACTCGTATCAGCCGTCATGAGAACGGAGAGCAGCCCAACGGCGGCCGCATTCAGGATCGGTGCTCGCGAATCCATAGGTGTCCCCCGTCAGGCCATGAAGCGGCAGCTGCATACCAGGTTCACCGTCGTCGCCACGGGTGGGACCTCGCAGCGATCCTTGAGATCCGCTTGGAACTGCTTGAACGCCGGAGTGTCGCCCAGAGGATGACTACCATCCTCCGTCTCAATGGACGCGATGTGGGTAAAGGATACCCCGTCGTCGGCCTGGAAAGTCATGTAACGAAGGGCGCCGAGGCGGCAAGCGCGGCGAAAACCTTGCCGACGTAGTCCGCGTTCTCCTCTGCTCGATCCGATTTCACCGCGTAGCGGACAATCACTCGTTTCATCAGACGGCTCCTCACTCCTCAGATCGTCAGGGACAGATGTCTTCACGCTGTTCGGCTGCAGCATATATCGCCAGGAGCCGTCACGTCGACTCGGGTGTAGCTCTGCGACAGGCTTAGGTTCGACTGCCGGAGGGGGGCCCAAATCGGAGATTTGGCGTCCAACTTTGGTACTCAGGCGGATCGTAGGCAGCGTAGCGTTTCATGCAGGTGCGAGGGTCTTCGTCGTTGCCAGCAAGTGGTCGATGTCCGACTTGTTGTTGAAGAGCGCCGCGCCGGCCCGTATCTCGGTGCCGTTCTCGCGAAAGGCGACCACGATGTTCTCTTTCTCGAATAGCGACCGCGCCGCCTTCGGGTCCGCGCCGTGGTAAAAGGACACGATGGCGGAGGCGTTTCCCTCCGGAGTTCGCACCTTGAGGCCCTGGTCAACGAGTCCGGCTCGCAAGTAGGACGCTAGACCCACCGTATGAGCCTCGATGCTCTCGAGACCGACATCGGTCAGGTACTTCAGTGCTGCAACCAGCTGATAGAGCGAACCAAAGGTAACCGTCGCGTACTCGTACTTCCTCGCCGTTTCGTGGAGACGAAACTCGTGCCCGGGAAGCGTCTCTTGAATCGAGAGCCAGCCCAACCGATCGGCGGGGATGCGCTCGAGGTGCTCCTCACGAATGTAGAACGGAGCCACACCGTATGCCGCGAGAAGCCACTTGTACGTGCCCGAGGTCACGAAGTCGACGCCCTCGTCATGGAGGTTCGTCTGGAACATGCCGAGTGCTTGAATCCCATCGGCGTAGAGGTAGGCGCCGTGTGCGTGAGCGAGCTCGGCGAGACCTTTCAGGTCATGGCGAAACCCGTTCTTTTGGGAAACCCACGAGACGGACACGATCCGCGTTCGGTCATCGACGAGAGGTTCGAAGTGTTCCGGGTCGGCGCGACCGTCCACCGAGAGCGCCACGCGGACCTCGATGCCCTTCGTTTTTTCGAGAGTCTTGTACAAGAGGTAGGTCGTCTCGAAGTGCAGGTCGTCGACAACGACGTTATCGCCGGCCTTCCAATCGAGCGCTGCCGCCACGATGTTCTCACCTTCACTGGTGGTAAAGAGAAACGCGACTTCCTCGGTTTTGGCGCCAAAGAGCGATGCGAACAGGCCGCGCGCTTCATCGGTTGTCTCGAACATGGAGCCGTGGGTGCGGCGAGCGGTCGTCTTTGCGCGCAGGAACGCAACACCCGCCTCCTCGACCGAGCGAGGTGGCGGCGAGATGAACGGAGTGTTGAGGTATGTGCAGTTCGTAGCAGCGGGAAAGTCCTTCCGTACGCCGAGAGGATCATCGGCGGCCGAAACCGTCAACGGGCGAGAAGCGGCGGCCAAGCCCGCGGCACTGGATGCCAGGAACGCTCTTCGGTCGAGTTTCATGATTTCACCCCCAAAGACTTCACCATTCTAAGCGCACGCTGCCCGGCTGGGTACTCGCCTACCCCGTCTCGGAGACGAAATCCGTGGCGCGCCTAAAAACGGTTGCGCCCTCGAGTTCCCTTCGGCGACCACGAGCCAACTTCGCGCGCCGGTATCTAGCTTAAGAAGAGCCAACCCATCAAACCTTCCTAGAATATCGACGGCGATGCCGACTAACCTTCCGGAAGAGTCCACGACCTGGAGTTGGTTTTGCACAGGGATGGCCGTTTAGGAGTAAGCAACGGACGCGGCTGCGCAGAAAAGTATGACCAATACGACAGTTTTGGGTTTCATTGACAAAGGCCCCTCCTTGGTTGTGAGACGGAAGGACAATGATACTTCCCGAAGGGCCTCTTGTGCACGCGGCGCCCTACGGAAGGGGTTTTCGGGAACTCATCTTTTCGATAAGCCCTAGTGAAACGTTTCCTCGGGGAGAATCAGCTCCGGGTGGTCTCTCTCGAGTCGGCGGAGCATGGCTTCGTCTCGCTCGATCTGGGCGTCGATGACGGCTCGCCCGTTCGTGTCCTCCGCACTGCCGCACGTCGGCATCACGAAGCATCCGTCTGGTGATATCGCTGGATTGAATTCACGGAACTCCCTCACGACGCGACGTCTTGCACGATCAGCTTCGAACCGTCTAGAATATGGGCTGCCGTTGGAGTTACCACCATGAAATACATCAACACGGTTTTCGCAGCCCTACTGTTCCTCTTCGCGAGCGAGGTCCATTCCCAGGAAAACCGCCTCGAGGTCGCGGCGATTCTCGCAACGACGTTCCAACACGAGCTCGACTCCACTGATCTCGACTTCGGAGGGCGAATCGGCTTCCAGGCCACGCCGCTCTTTGCGATTGAAGCCGAGATGAGCTTCTATCCATCCAACATTCCCGAGCGGGTTCCCGTTACGGAGTCTCGGTCCGAGGGCCTTTTCGGGGTCAAGATCGGTCCTCGCTATGACCGCCTTTCGGTCTTTGGGAAGGCCCGTCCGGGCTTCGTCCGTTTCTCGAGTGCCCCCGAGCCGAGTGCCTGTGATATCGCGATCTTTCCTCCGACGCTCAACTGCGTCCTCGCGGAGGGCAGAACCGTGCTGGCGTTGGATCTCGGAGGTGGGGTCGAGCTCTATCCGACGGAGCGAACGCTCGTGCGGATCGACGTGTCCAGCCTGCTGCTACGCTATCCCGGCCCCGCGTTGACTCGAGATGGCGAGGCGGTCGCAGAGGACGCCTTCTGGGGAGGCAACCTGAAGCTCACGTTCAGCGCGGGCCTGCGGTTTTGAGGCGCGAATTCATGGTATCTCGTGAACTAGGATTGCGGTCGTTTTTTCGAGGTTTCCGTTCTTGTCGACGTTTTGGACTCAAGGCTCTTCCGTGGCCCCGCCCTCTTTCACCATGAATCGCTCGAACCAGTTCCTGAGATAGAGCTGGACGCGCATGAGGTTCGTCGGCGGGAGGCTTCGGCTGTGCCAGCCGTCGGTCAATCGGATCATCGCGGTCGAGATCTTGCGCATCTTGAGAGCCCGGTAGTATTGCTCCGTCTGCTCCATCGGCGTCCGGAGATCCTTTTCGCCCGTGATCAACATGGTAGGCGTCGTGACGTTCCCTACGTACATCAACGGGGAACGGCGCAGGTACTCGCTCGGATCGTCCCACGGAAGTGCATCGAAATTTCGATACCACCCCGATCCGTCGGTAGTACCGACGAAGCTCAACCAGTTCGTCACCGGCGCCTTCGAGACAGCGGCGGTAAAACGGTTCGTGTGACCTACGATCCATGCGGTCAGGACGCCGCCACCGCTCCCGCCGTAGACGAACAGGTTGCGCTCGTCGATGTAGCCTCGAGACAGGATCTCATCCACGCCCATCATCAGGTCGTTATAGTCCTTGTCGGGATAGGCGTTCTCGATAGCGTTGCCGAAGGGGCTACCGTAGCCGGAGCTCCCGCGCGGGTTCGTATACAGCACGACGTAGCCGTTCGCGGCGTGGTTCTGGGCCTTGAAGTCGAAGCCCGTGTGGTCCATATAGTGCGGGCCGCCATGGATGCGGAGAATCAAGGGATATCTCTTGGATGGATCGAAGTCGGGTGGCTTGACGATCCAGCCCTGGATGCGGAAGTCGTCGACGGAGTCGTACCAGATTTCCTCCACTTCGCCAAGCTCGGCTTCGGCCAGGACACCTCTGTTGGTCTCGTGGAGGGTGGTGAGCTCCGACGCCCGATCCAAGTCGAAAGCGACGAGGTTTCGCGGCACGTAGGAGCTCGTCAGCGTGCCCACCGCCACCCCCGACTGGATGTCGGTCACTCTCATCATGTGGTTGCCGTCGGTTACGGGACGATGCTGTCCCTCGAGGTCGGCAAAAAACAGATTCGATGTCCCACGGACGGCGGCCGTGAAGTATACGCCGCTTCCATCCTCCGTCCAATTGAGATCGATAGGTCGACTGCCCATCTCGTTCGCGATGACCCGAGGATTCGAGCCGTCGGCGTTCATCACGTAGAGACCTTGTTCGATATAGGTATCGTTCGTTGCGTCGTGCCCGAGGTAAGCGATGTAGCGGCCGTGGGGGGACGGAACGGGGCTGCGGTCCGGGCCCGCACGGTTCGTGAGCTGCTTCACGAAACCTGACTCGATATCGACCGAATAGATCTCGGACTCGCGCCACGCGTGCTCGGCGTCCTCGGTGCGGAGCGACCGGAACACGAGTGACTCTCCATCGGGCATCCATTGGTGATCGTCGTGATGCCAGTCGCCGTTCGTGACCTGATGTGGTGTTCCGCCATCAGCGGACACGACGAACAAATGACGGAAGCCGTCCGGGGAGTAACCGATACGATCGCGGCGATAGCTGAGTCTCTCCACGATCCTGGGTGGGGCGGTCCACTCGGCGCCCCTGGGCGCCTTCGGCATCTCGATGTTCCAGCGCCCCTCGTTTTCGGGAGGCACGACCATCTGGAACGCAATGGAGCGCTCATCGGGCGACCACGCGATGTTCGAAGGCTTCTCCCGCACCCGGGTCACCTGACTGACCGCGCCCTCGGCATCCATCCAGCGCACGAAGATTTGCGTGCCCTCGGGCTCCCCGTCGGCGAGATACGTGAGGCGGCTTCCGTCGGGCGACCAGCGGGGGCTCGAGCCGTCCACCAGGAAACGGTTCTTGGAGCCGTCGGCATTCATGATCCACAGAGCTGTCTCCCAGCGGTCGTGGATTGCGTCGACCCAACGGCGCTCGTAGACGATCTGTTTGCCGTCGGGCGAAAGCTGCGGGCGAGCGACGTCTTCCCAGTCCAGGTAACGATCGACGGTGAGTCGGTTCTTGGCTGGCGCAGCCAGAGCAGAGCCAGCGAACAAAACGAGCAAAAGCAGAAGCAGACGAACGCGCATGATTCCCTCCCAGGAAGGTTCAGTCTACGTACTACAAAACGCCATGCAAGCTCTCGCCAGGGGCGGCGAGCTCGTCGACGCGTTTGGTGACGCTTGGGTCTTCGACAAGAGCCGGCGCATGATGCGGCTTCAAGCGCGCGTCGAGAAGGACTTAAGTCCAACTAGACATCGGACTTCGCTTTCTCTCACAATAGTCCGAACCGATTGGTGCCTGTGGATACTGAACGCTGCCCTTCAAAAGGAGACGAACATGAAGCTGCGACCTTACTTCAAATTCTCGACCGTCGCTTCCCTTGCCCTCTGGATCTCGGTCGCGGAGGCTCAAGTGACTGTCATCACCGCGGGCAAGCTCGTCGATCCCGAGACGGGTACGGCTCGGTCGAACCAGATCCTCGTCATCGAGGACGGGGTGATCCGTGAGGTGGGTGAGAATCCGACGATCCCCGCCGGCGCGGTAAAGCTCGACCTGTCGTCCCTGACGGTGCTTCCCGGTCTCTTCGACAGCCACACTCATCTTGGCATCGCGTACCTCGATTACTACACGGGGGGCTTCACCCTGTACAACATCGAAGTCCCCACCGCCGAGCGTGCCATCCTGAGTCTACTGAATGCCCAATCTATGCTGGAAGCCGGATTCACGACCATACGCGATCTGGGAAACGCCGGGAATTGGGCTGACGCCGCGCTCTTACGTTTCCTCAGCGCTCCCCCGGTTGCCGATATGGGCCAGGTAGCTGACTTCGCCAAACCTTCTCCCGGGCAAATCGGCAGGGTTCTCGGTCCGACGCTTTTCATTTCCGGCAAGGAGATCTCCGTTTTCGGAGGGCAGCTCCGTGTCAATCCCGACTTTCCCAACGTGGGGATGCAGGACTATTTCTACGCCGACACGCGCGATGAGATGAGAAAAGCCATCCGCCAGAACCTCCACTACGGAGCGACGTGGATCAAGATCATCATCGATGACTACAATTACGTCTTCTCCGTGGAGGACATCCAGTTCATGGTGGAAGAAGCGCGAAGTGCGGGAGTCAGGGTGGCTGCCCATGCCGTGACCGAACGGGGAGCGCGTCTCGCTATCGAGGGGGGTGTCGCCTCCATCGAGCACGGCTACGCGATGAGCGATGAGGCGCTGGAGCTCGCCAAGCAAAAAGGAATCGTTCTCGTGGGCACCGAACACGCGCTGGGACCTGACCGTTACAACATAGAACGCCACCTCAGTGTATACGAGAGGGACCTTGATCGTTTGAAACGAGCTCATCGCATCGGGGTCGAGATGGTGTATGGTTCTGATATCCTAAGGCGTGCCCCCGGATTCTCGCGCGGGCAAGTCAGCATCTGGGCCATCGACACCTGGGCCGCAGCCGGGATCCCGCCCAATGAAATCTTGCAGGCCATGACCACCAAGCCGGCGCGGTTGCTCGGCGTGGAGGACCAGCGTGGCGGCATCCGACCCGGCATGGCGGCAGACCTCATAGGCACGCCGGAGAACCCCCTCGAGGACATCCAGGCCCTGAAGCTTGTGTCCTTCGTCATGAAGGACGGAATTGTCTTCCGGCGCGATTAGCGCGAGGCATGTCTTGACGACTTTTCGAGTGGATGACCATGACTTGAAATGAAAAACGAAAGGAGCGAGTCAGGGCGAAGATTGATGGCACGGACAGGATGCTCGATGAGCTGGTGCAAGGTCAGAGATAGTAGGAGGATTTTCAAGAATGAGAAAACTACCTTTACTCTTTGGATTAACGTTATTGATTTCTTGTGTGGGAGCCAAAGTTCAAGATCAGAATACTAGTTCAGAGGCTACAACTGAGGGAATTCAAACAACTTCAGAAAGCTCGGCAAATGAAGATACGGTGGCAGACACTTGGGGACAAATTGTCGAGGCTCCACCAGAGACATTTTTTGCAGCAGACTTGTCTGATGATGTGCGTAACGGCTTAACCAATACCTTGCTTATAGCAAGTGCTGAATGGGGAAACTACGGACCTCTGGAGTATTGGGATGTGTCCCGAGGTCCGTGGAAAAAGAACGGCGCCCTCCACTCCGTCATCAGGGTATCAGATCAGGCGGCAACCTCCGCGTGTTCGAGAACCTCGCTCAGACCTTGGTAGCCGTCGATGCGTCGTAGTTGAATCTGGCCAGAGGCGATAAACCCAAACAGCAAAGCGACCGCGGACTCCTCGCTGGAGAACGACGCTTGGGTTTTCGTCCGGCGTCGAAACTCGCGGTTGAGATTCTCCAGAGCATTGGTCGTTCGAATCGATTTCCACATGGCACGAGGGAATTCATAGAAGGTCAGCAGCTGATTACCGGCCTCCTCTAGGCTTCGGACGACGGCCGGCACGAGAGGCGTCCACTTGGCGACGAGCTCGTCATAGGCTTTGCGAGCATCGATCCCGTTCTTGGCGTAGACGATCCGGTTGTAGTCACGCCGGAGCTCACGGCGTGCGTGCGCCGGGCAATGTTGGAGCAAGTTGGCGCGCTTGTGCTCGGTACATCGCTGCAACCGGCACCCCGGCCACTTCTCCAGCGCTTTCGTCAGCCCCTTGTGGCCGTCGCTGATCACTAGCTTGGGAGCCCGGAGTCCTTGAGCCTGGAGTCCCTCCAGCACGGAGCCCCAATGCGTCGAGGCTTCGCTCACCGCCAGACGCAATGACAGCAGACGTTTCTGCCCGCCTGGCGCGACCCCGAGCGCGACCAGTACGGGTACGCTGATCACACGTTTCGCCATCCGCACTTTCAGGTGGAAGCCGTCCAGGTAAACGATCGCGTAGACCTACTCGCTGAGAGCACGGTTCTGCCATTCCTCGAAGCGCTCCTTCAGCCGGCTAACCACGCGAGACACCGCGCTCTTCGATAGGTGCTCCTCACCGAGCAGTGGTTTCAGCGCTTTGCGGATCCGGCGGCTATTCGCGCCCGACAAGTAGGTCCCCAAGATCGCCTCGTCGACCTCACGAGTCCGGCGCGCGTACCGGGGCAACAGCTCGCTCCTGAACTCTGTCGTTTCTCCCGTTTCCTCGTCTCGCACGCGGGTGAACCGCCCCGGGTTTTCCGGAGACTGTTTTAGTTGAGTCTCGCCATCTCTAGCGAGCCTTCCTGCGACCGATAGTAGTTCATCTCGTACTCGACGGGGGAGACATTTCCGATCGGCTCCAAGAGTCGTTGCGTGTTGTACCAATGGACCCACTCGAGGGTGGCGAACTCAACGTCTTCGAGACCACGCCAGGGCCCACGTCGACGGATCACCTCGGTCTTGTAGAGGCCGATGATGGATTCAGCCAAAGCGTTATCGTAAGAGTCGCCTCGGCTGCCGACGGACGGCTCAATACCCGCCTCGGCGAGCCGCTCGGTGTAACGGATCGAGACGTACTGCACGCCGCGATCGCTGTGATGCACCAATGGATCTTCTGGGTTTAGTCGGCGCTCGTGCAGCGCCTGCTCCAACGCATCGAGAGCGATGCCGGCAGTCAACGATGTCGTCGCTCGCCAACCGACGATGAGTCGAGCGAAGACGTCGATGACGAAGGCGACATACACGAAGCCGCGCCACGTGGCAATGTAGGTCAGGTCCGAGACCCAGAGCTCGTTCGGGCGTGTGGCGTTGAAGTCGCGCTCCACGAGGTCCATCGGGCGAGCGCCGCTCGAATCCGGCTTCGTCGTCTTGAATCGACGTCCACGGACCGCGCCCTGGAGACCCATTTCACGCATCAGACGGGCCACCGTGCATCGAGCCACGTCGCGGCCCTCACGGCACAGCTGACGCCAGACCTTGCGCACGCCATACACGTCAAAGTTCTCTTGCCGTACACGACGAATCTCGCCGCGGAGTTGGACGTCGCGCTTCGCTCTCGCTGGCTGGCGGCTTGGGTCCTTCTCTCTCGCTTTCTGCTCGTAATAGGTCGACGGGGCGATCGGAAGCATCCGGCAGATCGGCTCGACCCCGTAATTTTCACGGTTCGCGTCCACGAACAACACATTCACCTCGGTCGGCGGTCGAGCTCCGCCTGGGCGAAAAACGCCGACGCCTTGCGAAGGATCTCGTTCGCCCGCTTTAGCTCACGGTTCTCTCGCTCAAGCTCCTTCAGCCGCTGACGCTCGTCCGTCGTCAGTCCCGCTCGTTTCCCAGCATCACGCTCTGCTCGCCGCACCCACGTGCGTAGCGTTTCCCGCGTACAGTCAATCTTCGACGCAATCGATGAGATCGCTGACCACTGAGATTCGTGCTGAGCCTGCTGGTCGAAAACCATCCGCACTGCGCGCTCTTTCATCTCCGGTGAATACCTGCTTCGTCTTGTCATGACTCCATCCTCTCAAGAGTTGGAGTCTCCGGAAAACCCGGGGCGGTTCACGGGCTCGTGGCACCCGGAGCTCGCGAGTTCCCACCGACGTCGTCACGCGACGGGTTTCGGCTCCGTTGCGATATCCACGGCGGTCTTCCGCACGCTCGTAGCTACCACACCCCAGCGCTTGGTTGACTTCTTCCTCGAGCACTACCTCGATTGCCTCCAGTACCCGCTTACGCAGCCGAAGTTGGACGAACTCCCGGTACTCGCTTACAGACTCCTTCGATATGGTGGTAGGCTTCTTCATGGCGTAATCCTCCCCCTCGCCTTTACAGGGGGATGTCCCGGCCGCTGTTGAATTTGGTCGGGTAGCGGCGGCACCTGTGAATACTCTTAGGCAGCAACCTCATCGCTGTCAAGAGATTTCTGTTTGCTTCTAAGCGCGTGAACGAGAGCGCCCATATGGCGATAGCCTTTGATACGGTGAAACTTTTTCTCCGCCGTGACGACGCCGAGAGCGGTCCATCGGCGAATCATGGAAGGACTCTTCCACCGCTTGACGTTTCTCGAGACTCTGCGGATGGTGCCGTTGAGATTCTCGATGGCGTTTGTCGTGGCCAGAGATTTGCGAAGTAACTCGGGTAGAGCGAGCTTCACAACCGTGAGGGCCTCTTCCATCCCTTCTCGAAGGCTTCCGGCAGCTTCGTCGTAGCCGTTTCGCTCGAGCCACGACACCAATGCCTGAAGTCGCTTGCGCGCCTTGTCGGCACTCTTGCATTTGTACGCTTCCTTCATTGTCTGGAGCACGTAGGCGTGACGGGACTTGGGAAGGTACGAGCGTAGATTTCGGAGTTTGTGGAGCTGGCATCTTTGGATAACCGCGAGATCCCCCAAAACGTCGACGAGTGCTTTGCGGATCCCTTTGCCTCCGTCCACTACGCAGAGAATCGATTCGTCGATCCGCAATCCCCGCTCGAGAAGGTTCTGCAACATCGCGGTGCACACCCGAGAGTTCTCCGTCGAGCCCAGCCATATACCCAAGGGCACCTTCGTTCCATCTATTGTGATACCGAGAGTTACGACGACGGTCTGTCCGGCCACCTCAAGGCCATCCATCATTAGTGCCGCAAGCTCGAACTCCTCTAGCCTCCGAGATAGGTATTCCTCGAGCTTCTTAGTCGTCTGGCTCACGAGGTGACGGCTGGCGGCACTCTTGCTCGTGCCACGAGACTTCAACTTCGCCGAGGGTTTGTCCAGACTCGATTCGTAATTTCGGGTCGATACCCCCACCAAGATCTGGTTCAGCACTCGCTCCGGAAGCGGGTCTTCTTCGCGGAAGGCTTCGAAGTGTGGAAGCGACGCCTCCTCGCCCGACTTCGAACGAACTCGAGGTCGCGACACTTGGATTCGACGACCGCCGAAGCTCAGCTCCCCATCCGTGCTCCCCCAGTGGTTATGAGTTCGCTCCTTCTCGTGCTTGCCCTTCGGCCCCGCGATCTTCTCCGCGTCCTCTCTCAGGAGTAGGTGCAATGCGGTCAGTCCTTGCTCGTACACCCATTCCGTCAGGTCCGCCTTCGTGGCCGCGATCCCAGCTATCATCGGTAGCAGTATCTGACCGACTTGGCCAACTACCTTGCCCGTAGGCGAGTGCGTTTGCTTTCTTACTGGCTTCTTTGATTTCCTTGGCATGGTGGCTCCTTGTCCCCCTCTGGAGACGGTTGGTTTGGCAGACCTATTCTTAGGCCGGCCAAGGAGCCGCCGCTACCCCAAATTCAACATCCGGCGGGACATCCCCCTTTACAGGCGCGGTTTCGTTTTGTTTAACCGGAGGTTACGCCATTCTTATTTCCACGGGAAGCGGGACAGATCCGAGCATTGGGTGCTAGGGACGGATCTAAAGGCCGCCCAGGAGCTTACTGAACTCTTCTGCGAACGTCGCTCACAGCTTGGGCAGTGGGAAAAATCTGAATGTTTAAGTCGTCATAGGGACGAGCATGACTTTGAGTCCTATCGGAAGATGGGCGCTGATGCCATTGCACGTAAGAGGCGAGTGGGTCCATGGGCTGGAATGGTAATCGAGAATGGAGTATTCATTTTTATACTTCTTCGTATCCTCTCGGCTTTGATAGACTTTTTGGTTCAAGTCCAGGAGGGGAGCAACAAGGCGTATTTCATGAGTACTTCCACGCAGTACAGCAAGCTCACATTTTTACTCGAGATAAAGATGAAAGGAAAGTACTCTCGGGACTCGTATGGTTTATAGAAGGTGGAGCTTACTACATGGCGCAAACTACCACCAGAAAGTTGTGGGCCTCAGGTAAGTTGACCACGATCGACAATAGTAGTTTAAGCTCCCTCGAACAGAGTTTTGAAAACAAAATGAAAAAGGGCAAGAGTACGATCGAGAAAACCTGCCCTGGGACTAAGTTACATGAACTTACTTACGACAATGATTGTTCGGGTGCGGCCTGTGATTTGGGTGCCTGGGCAGTTGGTTATTTGCTAAACAAGGTAGGCCAAACCGCGCTGCTAGATACCTTTTATCCTAGTCTCAACTAACTTGGGTGGGAAGGAGCGTTCCAGAAAACCTTTGGGATGCCATCGGAGGATTTCTCCGCCGAATTTAACCTCTTCTTGGAAAAACCTCTTGCCGATCAATTGGCCATACTTCCCAAATATGATTAGAAAAGAGGGTCTACGCGGATTCGTGTGGGTTGAAGACGGCATTTCTGGGTAATGGCGGAAGGAATGCCGCCACGATCTTCAGCTTGAGATATTCCTCGTCGCGATAGCCGTAGGCGCGTCGTTGCAGAACACGGATTTTGTTGTTGACCCCTTCAACTAGGAGGCGCAGACGTTCCATCTCGGCCACCGCCTTGTCCGGCACAGCTTGCCCACATGCGTCGCAAAACGCTAGGTGTAGCGCGAGTTGTTCGCCAGCCAGTCCAGGTGTTCTACATGCAAACCGCCGCACCCAGGACAGTTGACGCGCCAACGCTCGTATTCCAGATAGATCCGCCAGCCTGCCAACGACAGGTCGCGGACCCGGCACACTTGCTTGTCATAGCGCCCCCGGCACCGTTGCCCACAGTAAGAGCACACAGCTGTTTTTTTCGCCTCTTGAGCTGGATGATGCGGGCGTATCGGTCACCGAATAGACCCTTCAATCCGGCACACCACGAAACCTGGCAGCGCAAACAGCGAGCGGATCGACTGGGAATTTTTCACTCGGTTAGCCTATCCTAAAAATGGACCACTTTTCAGCACCTGATGAAGTACTCGATACTTTTTCCACACAATGAGTTACACTGTTTTTCCGTCAGGACTTACCCACACGAATCCGCGTAGACCCAGAAAAGAAGCAAAAGAGGGGGATTCATCTCGGATTTGGTTGTTGCTGCCCCGTACTAGACTAGAATGAGTCCGCTCGTCTGGGGGAATAATTGCAGATGATTCAGCGCCTATCCTTGAGATTCTCAATGACTCTTTCCAGGCTTGCGCGGTTGGCCCCATTTTTGACTGCCCGTTCAACGTCTTTTTCAGCTGCTGTGTCGTCGCCCAGATACGTGTAGGCCATCGCCCGGTTCATGTAAACCTGGACTAATTGGGGAGCGAGCCTGATTGCCTCATCATAGTCCTGAATGGCACGTTGGTACTGCCCCAGCTTGAAGTAGACACCGCCCCGATTGTTGTAAACCAAGGCGCCTTTGGGGGCCAAGCGAATGGCTTCGTCATAGTCGACGATGGCTCGCTTGAGCTCACCCAGATCGTCGTAGATGATGCCCCGGTTGTTGTAGGCTGGTTGATATTGAGGATTTAGACGAATTGCTGCGTCATACTCAGCAATGGCTTCCGTATACCTCCGTTGATTTTGAAGCTCCAATCCGGCGCTGTAATGCTTGTCCGCCGCGCTCGAGCTGCTCCTAGCCAAGTAAACAGGAGCGGTCAGATTATCCACGGGAGCGTAATCGTCCGTAAGTAGGACGAAATTCTGCAAGTTGAGCCAGGATTTAAAGGTAGATTCCGACATAAACTGGCTGACCGGTCGGCTCCTAATCCGCCTGACAGTCGCGGCCTCAATGTCTGTTGGAGACAGCGCCTGGATGGCTCCCAGTACCACAAATGTGGTTCGACTATCGTCCTCCCATACCCCTGCATCATCGCGAGCCAAATACACAAATGGGAACGTCTGCTGGAGGGTATGAACGTATGTCCTGAGGAACCTTCCTGTGTGGAGTTTGTCAATCACGTTAACAGCATAGATGCCATTTTCTTTTAGCAGCGTCCTGACCTGCTCGTTAAACTCTCTGGTTGTGAGATGGTATGGAATTGAGATATCGTGGAAGGTGTCGCCGACAACCAAGTCGTATTTCGCAGGCGCGAGTTTTGGTACCACCATCCGCGCATCCTGATTGTACGTCTCGATGCGCGTGTCTGGCCGAAGCCCAAGGTAGTCGAACGCCACGCGGGTAATCTCCGGGTCGATTTCAATGACCTCTACGGTACTTTGAGGATAAACCGCCTCAATATATCGTGGCATCGTGTAACCGCCACCTCCTATGAACAGAACCCGAAGGCTGGGATTGTGTTGAGCTATAAACCCCTCGATCTCCTCTAGAACTTTCTGGTAGCCGGTTTCTAGAAACGTGGGATCTTCCAGAGAGACGGAACTGTGCCTCAGCTTATCAAGTTGGAGCACTTTCACTCGCATGCCTCCTTCGGCTATTTCGTCGCTCACCCGTATGCAATAGTAATTGCTCTCGCGCACACAGCCGGAATCGAGGGTTCCGTTTGCGATCCCAAGGCTCCCTAGTGCAACAAAAAGGGCGATCAAGGAAAAGCTACGCACCTTGGCTCTCCACAGATCACCGAATGCCAGAGCCGCAAGGATCAAAACGAGCGCGACCAAGAAGAGGATCGCTCTTGTACCAATCCACTGAATCAACACGAAGCCAGTGATGAAAGTCCCAAATATACTGCCAGTAGTGGACACTGCATAGATCTTCCCCACCACGCTGCCGGTGTTGGCCAAGTCCTGAAGTCTGAGCTTGATTACAACCGGAGTCACCATCCCTAAGATCAAGCTGGGCAAAAAAAACAGGGTGGTTGTTACAAAAATGATCCGTGGTATGGCCGACAGCGCATCAAATGCCTCCGAAACGACATTTACCAAAGCGAGCACGCTCATGCTGGATGCACCGCCTGCCAGCAGAATTATGCCTAGGGTTATTCCTGAAGGAAATCGGTCCGCCACTCGACCTCCCAAATAGTTACCGGTGCTAATTCCGGCCAGAACCACCCCAATGATGCCGGTCCAGGTGTAAAGCGATACGCCGATTGTCGGGGCGAGGATCCTCGCGGCCACGATCTCTATGATCAATATACAGGCACTAGCTATAAAAACAACGACGTACGGCTTCATAGAGATCGCGATGTGCAGCCATTTTCCGCCGCCTGTTCCTGGCTCCGTCTCGACTGGCCGCGCAGACGATGGCTGGCGTTTGTTGCCACTTGCTCTGCGAGGGCGTCTTCTAGCCATGGTCTATTCTCCTTTCGAGATAGTTGCTGCCCTCGCCCGATGGCAGATGTCTTCTCGCGTTCGCGCAGTGTTGACTGCTCCTGAGCGCTTGCCACTCGTGGTTGAAGTGTAATATTGGGCAGAAAGATATTCAAGGATTAGTGGTTCTGTGATAGCGAATCGGATGAAAAGAAGGCGTCCATCATGCCGATGCCGGTGGTCAATCGTTCCGGAGAGCCCGTCGAAGTGCCGGCACTTCCGAGATGCTGCTGCCAAAGATCCATCGTACCGCCGCGGTTCGAGACGAAGTAGAGGTCGTGATGGAGAAGCAATTCGGCTAGAAGTGGAAGCGAGGCTCGTGCTCGTATAGGCTTTGAGAGGCACGTCAGGAGGAACGCCGCCATGAAACGAGCGTATGTTCATCTCTTCGCTTCGATCTCCTTGCTGCTTGCCTCGGACTCGCCCGCGAGCGGTCAAAGCGAAGCGGTGCTGAGAAGCTTCTTCGAGGGGAGAGAGGTCGTCCTCAAGATGGATATGCCCGGCGACAAGAGCGGAGTCGATGTTCATCCCGAGTCCTCCCGACCCGTGGATTGCCCGAAAGTCGGAGGCGGGATCAGAGACTTTGGCGTTGCTCTCTACAAGGACGATGCAGTCATGGTGACGCTGGTCAAGGTGAAGACGAAGAACATCGAGTTCCACCTGGGTGGAGGAGGAGCCAGGGAGACCGGCGGTCCCTACATCAGCACCCATGTCCCCAAGTCGAATCGGGAAAAACGTCTCGACGACGCGCACGACAAGGAGACGGATCCGGCTCGGAAAAAAAGACTGAAGGAAGATCTAGATGACGAGCGCCGCCGTCGTCGTTACGAGGAAGAGCGGCTCAGGAGAGAAGCCGAACGGGCAATCGAGCGGTTGGAGGATTTCGAAATGACCAGAATGATCTGCGCAGCTGTCGCAATCTGCCTTTCGGTCGCCTGCGGCAATCCTGAAGGGCAGGCTGAAGCCACAGGAGAGAAGCGTGAAGCCTTGGAAAAGGCTCTGGCAGAACGTCAAGCCGAAGCGATAAAACAAAATGCCGTAGAGGCTGAACGATATGCCGCAGAGGCTGCGCAAATCGAGGCCGCGATCGCTGGATGCGAATACATCAAAACGATTCAGAATTACGGAAGCTCCCGTGTCGCCGTGTATATCAATAGCGATTTTCCGCGCGAACATGCCTATTTTCTGGCCGCTGCCGAGAAGCACTTTCGCGACTCGAATTACGTCTATTTCTTCACAGATCGAGGCAAAGCCAGCGCATGGAACCCCACTGATTTCGGCCCTGGCCCCCAGCATGACAGTGTGCTCGGACGTGTCTACCGCGATGGCGATTACCGAGAGTACACACCGCAGTCGGAATGGATTTCGCTATCCCCGTGAAATGCCATCGTTTCTGAAATCGTCAAAGACGAACCGGGCAAAAAACAGATGGGTGCGTGTTTTTCAGGACGGTGAGCTGCTGCCGCAGAGCAAGATTCTCAAACGCCAGCGAGCGCGTTGTGAAAGCCGAGAGGAGCGAGCGGAGAAACGACCAAATCATGACCGGGACGCCGGCAGGCGAGAAAGATCAAGGTTGACGCGTCCGGACGAGTCTATAGAAGGCACAGGCTGGAAACGGGCTTACGGTGTGGCTAGTGAGGCACTCCCAGAGGAAACGGGGAGCAACAGATAGGCCACGCCTTCGGGTTAGCGCGCCAGCCCTCGACCCTACCGGGGTTTGTCGCTTTTGGAGATGGTCGAGAATCTTTCTAATGACCTTGGGCTCGGTAACTCCCAGCGTTGGCGCCCCGCAACCAGGTCGGTTACCTTCCTATGCGCGAGATGGCATCCGTCGCCCGTCTCCCAGGAGGTCGCATGGGTTCTGAGAATCACACCGACGCTACGTTCACGGGTTTCGACATTTCGCATCAGATGCCCGGAATGTTCCATCCCGTCGAGACGGTCCTGGTGCCGCCGCTCTTTCCCGATCTCCTGTATCGCCACGTCCTGGGCGCGCTCGATAAGGACAGCCCGCACGGTGAGCTGGCAGTTGCGCTTCGCCGTCACGCTGATGACCTTCGAAGCCTCGCGAGGGAGAGCCGCTACGTGCTGATGGGCGTGCGGCGAGACGTGGACGGCCTGAGGGACAGACTCCGATCGTTCGCAACCCCTGAGATCGTCGACCGCGGCTACGAGGAATGTCTGGCCAGCGCGAGGCCGGGGAATTCGCTGGAGCCGATGAATCCCACTCTCGTCGTCGATCTCATCGCCGCCGCGTCGTTTTTCACGTTCTTCGAACCCGAGCTGCGGGCGGAGCTTATCGAACGAATCGTGCCTGATGTTTCAAAGACCGCTTTGGTCACCCTCTTCGTCGCTCGGACAGCGCTCACGAAGAGCCATGAACGGAGGCTCGGCCTCGATTCGCCGCCGGGACGTCCGCCCGGTGCGGACCTCGATGTCTCCCTGCTCGACAAGTTCGCAGCGACGTGGTCGAGGCTCGATCCGGTCTCACGATTTCTCGAAGCGCTGCCGATGAGGTCGGATATCGTGTCGTTCGAAAAGATCGACGATGCGCCGCGCCCGAGGATGGCGATTCAGCTTGAAGCGCCCACGCCGACCGGTCGAACGGTGGTCGTCTTTTCACCCCGGTTGCCCGTGGAGGGGACGCCAAAAGACGACGGGCGGATCATCGAGGTCGATGTTCCCGAGGGTGCGATTCCAGGCCCCGTCCTGGTCCTTCCGCAGGAGTCGAAAGGCGCTTTCGTCGATGTCGAGAAGACGCTCGCCGACCTCGCCGCGATGTTCCCCCGCATGACGGAGAGAAGTATCCTGTCGGCCCTCCCGCTGCCGCGTTGGGCCTACCCTCTCGCGTTCGCACAGCGCTCGAAGGTCGAGCTGGCGAACGTCCCGAACGACGAGGCGCCCGACTTCCACGTCTCGCTCGAGCTCTATGACGGTGACGGCGCACGGCTCGAAGCACCGGTGGCCGAAGCCAATCAGGTCGTCACGATCCGGCTCCAACTATCGACGACCGCCATCGGCGTGCTCGGCTCACCGAGCGTCGAAGCGAAGGACGGCACGATCGAGAAGGAGGATCCGCTCACCTACCGGTTCGTTTCGGGCAAGCCGGGAGCGAAGCTCATGACCGTCCTTCTCGGGAAGCGGCGTTTTCCGTTCTACATCACGGTAATCCTACGATCGGACGCTCCGACACGCGAGGAGTGCCTGCGGAGCGCGGGTTCGTGGGCCAATCCTCTCGACATTCTCGACATCGTCGCGGTGCACGCGGTCGTCCTCCACACGGGCAAGGTCCTGTACTTCTCATTCAGCAAGAAGGCCGTGAACGACAAGAAAAGCCTGGAGCTGTTCTTCAACGACCCGAACGCGGGTGACTATCAAATCTGGGACCCCGTCACGGGCGTCGCAGAACCATCGAAGCCGGTCGGTCGCAACGTGTTCTGCGCCGGTCAATGCCAACTCGAGGACGGCATGATTCTCGCGGCCGGCGGTCAGGATGGTGCCGGCGCCGCGGACCTCACCAAAGAATGGGACAAGCTGTTCGCCGCGATCCTATTCGGGGTCGACAATGGCTCTCACAAGGACGTGCATACCTACGATCCGATCGACGATGTCTGGAAGCGATGGCCCGACATGCACGAGGGCCGCTACTACCCAACTGTCTTGACGCTACCGAACGGCGCGCCCTTCATCGCGGCCGGTTTGTCGAATCTGCAGCAATGGGTCATCGGAGGCTGGGCTCAGAACGACTCGCTGGAGACCTACAACCCGGCCCACCTCGGGCTTGGCCCCTTGGCGCCTCGGCACTTCATGTCGGCAGACCAGTACCCGATCCTTCGGTTGCTCCCAGGGAGCCGGCACATCTTCGTGCACATTCACCAGGACAGCCGCCTGTTCGACCTTGCGTCCATGTCGTTCCTGCCCGACACGTTCCGCCCGCCGCATCCGGTCGGGCGGTTCAGTTACCCGATGCAGACTGGACACGCGCTGCTTCCGCAGTTCGAAGGAGATCTACCCCGAATCTTGGTGGTCGGAGGAAGCACGTCGACCGACTTCAACATGCTGGACACCGAGTCCGATGCCGATGCCGTCAAGGGTGGGTTTGTTTTCGAGTACGACCGGGCGGATCCGTCGGCCTCCAAGTGGCGCAAGACGATCGGCGAACCGGCTGCGGCGCGGCTACTGTGTGATCTGGTCCTGCTGCCTGACGGCAAAGTATTCGTCGTGAACGGCATTGGTCGAGGGGCAGCTTCGGGACACTCCAAGAACAACATGTTCCTCGCAGAGATCTTCGACCCCAAGACCGAGGAATTCCGTACGGTGGCCGCCCCGGACCCGGAGCGACCGCGCGCCTATCACTCCACCGCGGTCCTCCTTCCCGACGCGCGAGTTGCCATCGGCAGTCACACGGGTACGTACAACAACCCGAACGTCGAGGGTGAGCCGAGCGCTGACGACACGAGTATTCAGATCTACAATCCACCCTATCTGAGCTGTGGGGAGAGGCCGGCGATCAAGTACTGGCCCAGGGAGGCCGAATACGGCGCGATTGTTACGGTCGGTCTGAATTCGGATTCGCCAATCGGGCGGTTGATCCTCATGCGTCCGTGCGCGGTCACGCATTCCGTGGACATGGATCAACGCGCCGTTTGGCTGAAGTTCGACGGTGGGCTGGAAAAGGGTTTCATGGAGTTGACGGCCCGTATCCCCACGGACGCCGCCCTCCTGCCTCCGGGCTATTACATGTTGTTTGCGGTGACCGATTCCGGAATTCCGTCGATCAGCCGATGGGTAAGGATCCGCGGTGGCAAGCCGCACAACGGCGATGGGTCGACGGTCGTCAGAGAGCCTGCAAACCTGGGCTCCTTCGACGGTGGTGCGCACTATAGTTGCTCCGCGCCTTTTGACGGCGATGTCTATATCGAGAAGATCGACCAGCACAGCAGCGTGGATGTCACGACGATTGGCGGATCGATCATCGTCGCCGAAAAGATCGACCAACACAGCTACGGCAGTCTGACGGCGTCGGGATCGATCACCATCGGGCAGAAGATCGAGCAGCACTCGCAGGGCTACTTGAAGTGCGACGGAATGATCACGATCGGACAGAAGATCTCCGAGCACAGCCAGGCTCGTCTCGAGGCCGGTCTGGGAGTCCTCATCGGTGAGAAAATCGACCAACATTGTGGCGTCACGATCATCGCTCACAGCGGGGATATCAGGATCGGCCAGAAAATCGACGGGCACAGTACCGTGAGTTGCATTGCGCACTCCGGGAACATCAGGATCCTCGAGAAAATCGGGGGCGACAGCATCGTGGAGCTCCATGCCCCGCTCGGCGTGATCGAGATTCCGAAGATCGAGGGCAACGCTCGGGTCCGCTGGAAGGCGACAGCGCTGGTGGTCGCCGAACTGAACAGCCCGCATGTGGAGCGTTTCTTTTGACGGTCGCGGTGTCGGTCAGCGAGAAGCTCGTTGTGCCTTTTATAAACTCGATCCGCGGTCCTCACGAGTCTATAGGAGGCACACCCGAATTCTGCCTGCACTTATTTTCTGCTTCCCTGAAGGATTAGCCACACGTCGCTTCTACCGCTCTTGGGCTTCTGCTATGCTCCAGCACGGACGGCATGGACATTTCTCTCATGCACGCGCTGAGAAAATTGGCACCGGTACGCATCCGCCCGACATGCTTCTTTTAAAATCCTTTACAAAGGAGGACATGATGAAAAAAATCCGGAATTTGAAATGTTTTGGATTGGTGGCCCTCCTGGCTTTTGCTTTGGTTTTTATTGGTATAGATCTTATTGAAGGCCAAGTAAGAACAACAAGAGGCAAGCTTGAAAACCCACCTGGCAATCCTGATAGCCCTGACAAAGGAGGCCCTAAAACCCAAGATCGACCAGCAGAAGTTGTGTTCTGGAATTGTTGTGAGGATCCTAGCGGAGGAGATCGTTCAGCGGTTAGTGACACATCTCCCAAGATAGATTCATCTACTCAAACAAATACGTCACAATTTTCGAACGCGAAAGAAAAACTAATTAGCATGGGATACAACGTACCTAGTGAATCACATAAGCAGGAGTTTCTAGGAAGCTTAGATATCCCAATCGACATCAAAGATAGATTTTTTGAAATCTTAGACGCTATAACTAGCGTGTTAGGCAGCTATCCTAATTTTGTCTACGTCGCTTACAATCGAAATGGCACAGAAGCGGATGCCAAACCTGTTTTTGACAGGTTGTCTGAAATCAATTTTCCACTAGATGAATTCACTATTGCCGAATTACAAAGGAAAGCAACCTGCCTTGGAGGATCCAATGCTGGGGAAGCCAGAACAGTCACAACGGAACCTTATAGTGTATGCATTCAACATTTAGCTTTTATTCAAAATCCTTTTAATCATCCACCTGAAGATACTAAAGCGCACCCAGACAGAATTTTTGGCAGGCGTTCACTTAATTATGCGCATGAATATTTTCATCATTACGAACGAGCTCATGCCTTAGATAGGGGACTTAATTATCAAGGAGACCTAGACAATCCTCAAACAACCGTGGATGCTCCACCGTGGTGGACAGAGGGAGCGGCAGTAGCATTCCAAAATGCATGGTATAAGGCGAACTGGAGCACCTTATCCTTTTTTGAAGGTAGGAAATGGGAAGATGTAAAAGTTAGCATTATGTTCAGTGATGATCCAGTAATCTATAAAGAGTTTAGACGTGGCATTATGGATGCCCCTGGCAAGAAAAGAGAGGGCTGTACCCCAAATTTTAAGATGGGACCCTATACCGACAGATATGACACCGAGCGAGCTCCAGATGCTGATCCATGTCGGGCTTTCATGTTAGCTGTACCATATATTGCATCTTTGACTTCGTACAAAACAGTGTTGATTGATATACCTCAAGATTATTATGATCTTGGCTTTTGGGGAGCTTTTGAAAAGCATGTGGGTATGAACAAGCAGGAATTTCATGAGAAGTTTAATGCCTTTTTGAGGTCTGGTAATCCAGAAGATGAACCACCTGAAGGTTGGGCTCCTCCTGAAGGCGATTTAGCAACCTATGCTAACTTTCTAGAAATAGTCCCGAAAAAATAGGCAATTGGTTTTTGGGCCGCATTGAGTTCGGCTCATTCTTATTGAGTTTCCACCTTCTGACCTCCCTCGACTGCACGCTCGCCCACTCGGTGCGCCGGCACCGCTTGTGCTCCGCAGAAATGTCCTCCGAACGCCGAGAGTACTGCGACAAGGGGTCCGGAAGCCGACGGATACGAATAACGGGCGTCTTTCGTCCGCGATGGAGCACGAAAATGAAGAATGTCGTTGTTTCAACCCCCTATCCATACTTGTCTTGGTTGGGAGTTTGAATTCTCAAACACTGACGGAAGAAGCAAAGAAACGAGTTGAACAGGTCAAGGCGGAGAACCAGCCCCGTGCAGATCTCGGCAGTGGATATTACCAAAACCCGATCATGGCGGGTGAATACGCCGACCCGACCATTGTCAGAGTGGTCACGAAGCGAGGCCCGCTTGTTGATGGGACGCAGATAGATATTGGCGCCGAAATAGGCGGTCGCCCGATCCCGTCCTGTGCCAAAACTCGGCCCTTTCGAAATAGACCATAAATCAGCAGCTTAGCGACTGGGCCAAGGGCCCCTAGGCTTTACAGTTACCCCACCCGCGGTCGACCTTCGAGAGCCGCGCCGTTTCACCGTACGGCAGAGGACGGCGAGCTGCCGCCGAAGAGCGACATTGTCAAGAGCCAGTTCGCGACGAGCCTTGAAGGCGGAGATGAGAGCGCGAACAAACGACGAAATCAAGCAGGTATGGTGCCGGCAGACCGGAGACTAATCAAGTTCGGGGCGCCCGGATGAATAAATAGAAGGCACAGGTCTGGCGAGGGCGTGGGCCTAGTTGTCCCCGTCGCCGTGCGCCATCTTGATTGCGAAGGTTGGATTACCTCAAGCTTTGCGCAGCCGCTTCACCGCAAGCACCACCAGAACCAGCGCCAAGATCAAAAGACCGAACATGAGCCCGGGGCTCATCCCGGTCTCCGCTGCCGCCGCCTCATCCGTTTCAGCGGTGGACTCTGCCATTTCTTCTACCGATTCGGCAGCCGAGTCCGCCATCTCCCCTGCTGCCTCGACCGGCGAATCCGCCATCTCGCCAGCAGCCTCAGCGGCGTCCCCAGCGGCGTCGGTTACCGCTTCCGATTCCTGCACGGCCTCCGATTCCTGCGCGGCGATGGCGTGGGTGAAACCCACTATCAACATAAGAGTTGCGATCGCAGCGAAACCAAAGATTCTCTTCATCGCTCCCTCCTAATAGAACCCAACAATACCATATATACAAAATGTGAGAACGATGCAAGCGAAAGAAAGCCAGAGACGTTTGCCCCGAAGCCCGGCTCGGAGCACACGGTTCTCCTCTCGCAGCTAGTCAATCACATCCTGTTGCTGGCGGTTGACCCAGCCAGCCAGAACGAGCGGTAGGAATTGCACGTGGTCGTTAGGTCAAAATACTCATGCGGCTTCCCGATGGTAGAAGCGGAGCAACCCCGTCCTGTGCCAAAACTCGGTGTGATCCGCAAAAAAGAAGATCGCTTTGGCCTGCCTGTGTCGGCATGCACACGAAGATGTTCCTGAACGTCAGGCACCGCGTGGTCAGCCCAGCCGGCATCGACGAAAGAACTGCGCCTCTCGAAATCAGGCTCAAACTCCAGCACGCGAACGGGTTACGCGGCGGCCGCCAACATTTGACTGCGGAAGCACCGCGCAAACACAGACACTAAGCTGCTGATTTATGGTCTATTTCAAAAGGGCCGAGTTTTGGCACAGGACGGGACCGTTCTCCCAGTCTTGAGCGCTCGAGATATTGGGCATGCCCCAATCCGAGCCTCTCCATCCCGCAAAACCGACCATCCGGAACGCCCAAAACCCGGTTGTCATGTCGCTCACGACGATGAGCCCGTCCTCGTTCCGAACGTCGACTCCAAACGCACCGTTGAACACCGCGTCGCTGTCTGTATTCGGCGGCCCGGTATAGGTATCGTAGTAGGCGACGGTCACCGGATTGGCCGGATCCATCATCGAGAACACCTGAAGCCCGTCGAGATAGCCGGACACGAAGACGTAAGGCCACCGAACTTCGTGGTTGTGGACGAGATTTCGCCAGTCCGCCGTCCAGGCGCCGATCGGCTTCGAGATAGTCTCCACTTCCCCATCGAGACCGGGCTTGAGGTCGAAAATGCGGAGCGGTGCGTATTGGTACTCGGTCTCGGCAATGACGTAGCGTCCGTCCGGAGTCGGGGTAAAAGTGTGACCGTAGCGTACGCCTTGAATGCCCGTCAGAGAGACGAGGAGCTCGGGCTGCTCAAGGTCGGTGACGTTGTACACGTAGTAGCCGCCCGTTCCACCTCCGTAGAATCGATCCTCCGCGCTGTCCGGATGAAAGCCGGCATAGAAATCGTGGTAGCTGCCGCTCTCGCTCTCCGCGTCGGGTACGGGGACCTTCGCGACGAGCGCATTGCTGACGTCGCCTTCCACTAGTCTCCCGAGGTCGTAGACGTGCGCTTGAGGTCCAGAGAGCGTTGTGAACAAGAGCACCGCGCCGTTGCTGTGCTTGTAGACGAAAATGTTGTGAAACCCGCCCGGGTAGTCCGGTTCGCGGATGCGGCCGACTTCCTTAACCGTGGACGGATCGGGAAGGCCGGTCACGTCGAGGACGACCGCACCGAGGTCCGGGTTCGGGCCACCCTGATCGAACTGAAGGGATTGGACGACGTAATAGCGCCCCTTCCACTTGAAGTGCTTGACGTCCATACCGCCCATACCGATGTGAAGGTCCTGATCCTCGATCCGCCACGAGTAGATGCGTTTCGCGTTCTCCGGATCGTGCAGATCGATGATGTCGAGGCCCTTCTCTCCCTCCGTGCGCCCCACATAGGCGTACGGTCGATCCACCTCCTGTTCGAGATCGATGTCGGCGACGCTGGTCCGCGTCCCCAAAGGCAGGTGCGACAAGACTTTGATGTTATCGCTTCCAGGTTTCTCCGCCGTCCATTGGGCTACGGCCATCCCCACCGAAGCGAGGAGTACGAGACAAACAGTGGTCATCGCAAGGAGACGACGAACGAGCATGGATACCTCACAAGAAATCGGAGCCTCACCCATGAGACCCAGAACATTCTATCCTAATCCCTGGCATGCCGCGCTTTCACATCACCCTCGTTTCTGATACAGGAGTTGGATCTGCCTATGCGATGTGCCCTCTGCCTGTCGATCGCCTGCGTTGCGGCTTGCGCGTCGCCGCAGTCAAGGAAGACCGAGAGGATCGAGCCCGCGTCGCTGGTTTCGCTCGAGAACGGATCCTTCACGCTCGCGCTCGACAGCCGTCGGATTCACTACTAGGTGCACGGCCAAGACTCCGTCCTGTGCCAAAACTCGGCTGTGCCTTCTATTTATTCATCCGCGCGTCCCGAACTTGATTGATCTTCGGTCTACCAGCACCATGCCGGCATGATTTCGTCGTTGGTTCCCGCTCTCATCTCTGCCTTCAAGGTTCGTCGCGAGCTAGCTCTCGAGAATGTCACTCTTCGGGAGCAGCTCGCCGTCCTCCACCATTCCGTGAAACGGCCGCTGGTTTTGGTGCCGCGTAACCCGCTCGTGTGCTAGAGTTTGAGCCTGATTTCGAGAGACGCAGTTCTTTCGGCGATGCGGGCTGGGCTGACCACACGGTGCCTGACGTTCAGAGACACCTTCGTGTGCACGCCGACATCCTCATTAATGGCGTTCGCCGACACAGGCAGGCCAGCTGACACTAGCATTCAAACACGGCGTAGCAACACTCTTGATGGCGGAAGCACCGAATAGAGTCCATGCCGACGGCAAGAACCAGCGAGAGCCACCCACTGCGCATCACGGCGATGACCCTGGGCGACGGCCGGGGCCGGATCGGCTTCTCGCAGTGCCCCGGTAGGATCGATCGCTACGCAATATCCGGGCCCTGGAAGCGGGATCTCGACACCGACCTCGACGCGATTCAGCGCTGGGGAGCGACTGCGGTGGTCAGCCTGATCATCCACGAAGAAATCGCCTATCTAAAGGTGCACGATCTCCCGAGGGCGGTTCGAGACCGGCACATGGAGTGGTGGCATGCCCCGATTCCCGACGGAGAGGCACCGGAACAGGACTTCGAGCACGCCTGGAAGGCCACCGGCGAGTCCATCAGGAACCGGCTGCGGCTCGGCTTCGACGTGCTGCTCCACTGCCGGGGTGGTCTGGGACGCGCCGGGACCATCACAGCCCGCCTGCTGGTGGAGTTGGGCGTGCAACCGGACGATGCGATCCGCCGCGTGCGCGACGCCCGCGAATGGACCATCGAGAACGACTCCCAGCTGGCTCACGTGAGGCAGTGTTCGGCACAAGCACCATCGGTTCCATCCCGGACCGCGGACGACATCCACGACCGGGCGCTCGGGGCCTTCCTCGGTCTGACGGTGGGCGACGCGGTCGGCACGACGCTCGAATTCTGCTCCCGCGATACGCAGCCGCGTCTAGAAGACATGGTCGGTGGCGGCCCGTTCGATCTGCCGGCCGGCGCTTGGACCGACGACACGGCCATGGCGCTGGCCCTTGCCGACAGCCTGGCGGAATCCAAGACGCTCGACTGCCGGGACCTGATGGACCGTTTCGTGAAGTGGTGGCGAGACGGAGACTACTCGTGGAGCGGAGACTGCTTCGACATCGGAAACACGACCTGCCAAGCGCTCACCCGGTACCTACGGACGGGTGACCCGGTCGCGGGTTCGACCGATCCCTGGAGCGCAGGCAACGGCTCGCTGATGCGGCTCGCCCCCGTTGCGCTCCAGTTCAGGCACGACCGGCCGCGCCTGCTCGCAGCAGCCGCCGACTAGTCCCGGACGACCCACGGAGCCGAGGAAGCAGTGGACGCCTGCCGGGCGTTCGGCGAGCTCCTAGCGGACGCCATCGCCGGGTCACCGTTCTCGGACGTTCTGGCTCCGAGACGGTTCACGGGAGCGGCGGCAATCACTCAGGTCATAGCCGGCAGCTGGCGAGGACGGACACGGGATACGACCCGCTCCAGCGGGTACGTCGTTCACACGCTCGAAGCCGCCATCTGGTCAGTCGCCCGCACCGGAGACTTCCGCGGCGCGGTGCTGCTCGCGGCCAACCTGGCCGACGACGCCGATACGGTAGCAGCAGTGACGGGGCAGCTCGCCGGCGCCCTCTACGGCCTGAACGCCATCCCCGACCACTGGCGGGAACGCGTTGCCTGGAAGGATCGACTCCTGGCAGCGGCGCGGCGGTTGCTGTCGGAACCTGTGCCTTCTATTTATTCATCCGCGCGCACCGAACTTGATTAGTCTCCGGTCTGCTGTGATCCGCAAAAAAGAAAACCGGCCAGAAGCAGCCGACTATGGTAGGTCTAACCCGCGCAATCAACGCCGGATCGACTTTTTGCGGAGCACAACCCCCGCCGTCGCTCCACCGTCTCCTCAAGACTGGAATCCGATAAGCAAGAGGAACGCGGCATCTTCCGCAGCCGAAACCCGGTGCCTTTTGCCTTGTCCGATGAATAGCGTCCGGCCCGAGCCCAGCGTGAGAGATTGACGGTTCTCGAGTCCCTCGACAGTGACCGCCCCGGTGACCGGCACGATGACGACGGGGCCAGGCGCCACGTGTTCGTGAATCTCTCCACCCGCCCGGACGGCGGTGAGTACGGCCGTCATTCCTTTACCCTTCGCCAGCGTGCGCGCCGAGCGGCCGTTGCGGGCGAGCTCTTCGGAGCCCAGCAAGTCGTGAGCGATCGCCGCCACGTCAAGAGATTCGAACGTGATGGCTCCGAAGTCGAGCGGTGCGTCCCGTCGCGTGGCCATTGCTTTACTCCATTTTCGAGGAAGTACCAGACCCGTGTTTAGGGAATGGCCTCAATCCTTGCGTTCTTCCTGGCTGCGACCGCCTTACGTCTCTGCTGCGTGATCTTCCAGTCCATCTCCGTATCGCTGTCGCGAAGACCTTCTGGTGCTTCCGCCATCAAGTGTTGCTACGCCGCGTTTGAATGCTAGTGTCAGTTGGCCTGCCTGTGTCGGCGCACGCCAAATAAGCATGTCGGCGTGCACACGAAGACATCCTTGAAGGTCAGGCACCGCGTGGTCAGCCCAGCCGGCATCGTAGAAAGAACTGCGTCTCTAGAAATCAAGCTCAAACTCTAGCACGAGAACGGGTTGCGGGGGATGTCCCGGCCGCTGTTGAATTTGGTCGGGTAGCGGCGGCACCTGTGAATACTCTTAGGCAGCAACCTCATCGCTGTCAAGAGATTTCTGTTTGCTTCTAAGCGCGTGAACGAGAGCTCCCATATGGCGATAGCCTTTGATACGGTGAAACTTTTTCTCCGCCGTGACGACGCCGAGAGCGGTCTATCGGCGAATCATGGAAGGACTCTTCCACCGCTTGACGTTTCTCGAGACTCTGCGGATGGTGCCGTTGAGATTCTCGATGGCGTTTGTCGTGGCCAGAGATTTGCGAAGTAACTCGGGTAGAGCGAGCTTCACAACCGTGAGGGTCTCTTCCATCCCTTCGCGAAGGCTTCCGGCAGCTTCGTCGTAGCCGTTTCGCTCGAGCCACGACACCAATGCCTGAAGTCGCTTGCGCGCCTTGTCGGCACTCTTGCATTTGTACGCTTCCTTCATTGTCTGGAGCACGTAGGCGTGACGGGACTTGGGAAGGTACGAGCGTAGATTTCGGAGTTTGTGGAGCTGGCATCTTTGGATAACCGCGAGATCCCCCAAAACGTCGACGAGTGCTTTGCGGATCCCTTTGCCTCCGTCCACTACGCAGAGAATCGATTCGTCGATCCGCAATCCCCGCTCGAGAAGGTTCTGCAACATCGCGGTGCACACCCGAGAGTTCTCCGTCGAGCCCAGCCATATACCCAAGGGCACCTTCGTTCCATCTATTGTGATACCGAGAGTTACGACGACGGTCTGTCCGGCCACCTCAAGGCCATCCATCATTAGTGCCGCAAGCTCGAACTCCTCTAGCCTCCGAGATAGGTATTCCTCGAGCTTCTTAGTCGTCTGGCTCACGAGGTGACGGCTGGCGGCACTCTTGCTCGTGCCACGAGACTTCAACTTCGCCGAGGGTTTGTCCAGACTCGATTCGTAATTTCGGGTCGATACCCCCACCAAGATCTGGTTCAGCACTCGCTCCGGAAGCGGGTCTTCTTCGCGGAAGGCTTCGAAGTGTGGAAGCGACGCCTCCTCGCCCGACTTCGAACGAACTCGAGGTCGCGACACTTGGATTCGACGACCGCCGAAGCTCAGCTCCCCATCCGTGCTCCCCCAGTGGTTATGAGTTCGCTCCTTCTCGTGCTTGCCCTTCGGCCCCGCGATCTTCTCCGCGTCCTCTCTCAGGAGTAGGTGCAATGCGGTCAGTCCTTGCTCGTACACCCATTCCGTCAGGTCCGCCTTCGTGGCCGCGATCCCAGCTATCATCGGTAGCAGTATCTGACCGACTTGGCCAACTACCTTGCCCGTAGGCGAGTGCGTTTGCTTTCTTACTGGCTTCTTTGATTTCCTTGGCATGGTGGCTCCTTGTCCCCCTCTGGAGACGGTTGGTTTGGCAGACCTATTCTTAGGCCGGCCAAGGAGCCGCCGCTACCCCAAATTCAACATCCGGCGGGACATCCCCGCGTCAGTATCGCGGCATGATTTGGTCGCTTCTACGCTCGCTCATCTCGGCTTTCAAAACCCGCCACTCGCTGGCGCTTGAGAATCTCGCTCTCCGGCAGCAGCTCGTCGTCCTCCAACGTTCCGTGGGATCCGTCCCGCTTCCCGTGGAAATAAGAATGGCGTAACCTCCGGTTAAACAAAACGGGGTCTACGCGGATTCGTGTGGGTTGAAGACGGCATTTCTGGGTAATGGCGGAAGGAATGCCGCCACGATCTTCAGCTTGAGATATTCCTCGTCGCGATAGCCGTAGGCGCGTCGTTGCAGCACACGGATTTTGTTGTTGACCCCTTCAACTGGGAGGCGCAGACGTTCCATCTCGGCCACCGCCTTGTCCGGCACAGCTTGCCCACATGCGTCGCAAAACGCTAGGTGTAGCGCGAGTTGTTCGCCAGCCAGTCCAGGTGTTCTACATGCAAACCGCCGCACCCAGGACAGTTGACGCGCCAACGCTCGTATTCCAGATAGATCCGCCAGCCTGCCAACGACGGGTCGCGGACCCGGCACACTTGCTTGTCATAGCGCCCCCGGCACCGTTGCCCACAGTAAGAGCACACAGCTGTTTTTTCGCCTCTTGAGCTGGATGACGCGGGCGTATCGGTCACCGAATAGACCCTTCAATCCGGCACACCACGAAACCTGGCAGCGCAAACAGCGAGCGGATCGACTGGGAATTTTTCACTCGGTTAGCCTATCCTAAAAATGGACCACTTCTCAGCACCTGATGAAGTACTCGATACCTTTTCCACACAATGAGTTACACTGTTTTTCCGTCAGGACTTACCCACACGAATCCGCGTAGACCCACAAAACGAGACCGCGCCTGGAAAGGCGAGGAGGAGGATTACGCCATGAAGAAGCCTACCACCATATCGAAGGAGTCTGTAAGCGAGTATCGGGAGTTCGTCCAACTTCGACTGCGTAAGCGGGTACTGGAGGCAATCGAGGTCGTGCTCGAGGAAGAAGTCGACCAAGCGCTGGGGTGTGGTAGCTACGAGCGTGCGGAAGACCGCCGTGGATATCGCAACGGAGCCGAAACCCGTCGCGTGACGACGTCGGTGGGAACTCGCGAGCTCCGGGTGCCACGAGCCCGCGTGCGAGACGAGGAAACGGGAGAAACGACAGAGTTCAGGAGCGAGCTGTTGCCCCGGTACGCGCGCCGGACTCGTGAGGTCGACGAGGCGATCTTGGGGACCTACTTGTCGGGCGCGAATAGCCGCCGGATCCGCAAAGCGCTGAAACCACTGCTCGGTGAGGAGCACCTATCGAAGAGCGCGGTGTCTCGCGTGGTTAGCCGGCTGAAGGAGCGCTTCGAGGAATGGCAGAACCGTGCTCTCAGCGAGTAGGTCTACGCGATCGTTTACCTGGACGGCTTCCACCTGAAAGTGCGGATGGCGAAACGTGTGATCAGCGTACCCGTACTGGTCGCGCTCGGGGTCGCGCCAGACGGGCAGAAACGTCTGTTGTCATTGCGTCTGGCGGTGAGCGAAGCCTCGACGCATTGGGGCTCCGTGCTGGAGGGACTCCAGGCTCGAGGACTCCGGGCTCCCAAGCTAGTGATCAGCGACGGCCACAAGGGGCTGACGAAAGCGCTGGAGAAGTGGCCGGGGTGCCGGTTGCAGCGATGTACCGAGCACAAGCGCGCCAACTTGCTCCAACATTGCCCGGCGCACGCACGCCGTGAGCTCCGGCGTGACTACAACCGGATCGTCTACGCCAAGAACGGGATCGATGCTCGCAAAGCCTATGACGAGCTCGTCGCCAAGTGGACGCCTCTCGCGCCGGCCGTCGTCCGAAGCCTAGAGGAGACCGGTAATCAGCTGCTGACCTTCTATGAATTCCCTCGTGCCATGTGGAAATCGATTCGAACGACCAATGCTCTGGAGAATCTCAACCGCGAGTTTCGACGCCGGACGAAAACCCAAGCGTCGTTCTCCAGCGAGGAGTCCGCGGTCGCTTTGCTGTTTGGGCTTATCGCCTCTGGCCAGATTCAACTACGACGCATCGACAGCTACCAACGTCTGAGCGAGGTTCTCGAACACACGGAGGCTGCCGCCTGATCTGATACTCCGATGACGGAGTGGAGGGCGCCGTTCTTTTTCCACGGACCTCGGGACACATCCCGTTCCGTGAAGCGACCGCGACTATCGAATGTCGACCGCGGTTTCTGGGTGTGGTTGCGCAGAGTCTGGACGCACTTGGACAACGTGCTCGTCATCGTGAAACCGGGGACCGTTGTCCGGTGGCACCGGGCTGGGTTCCGACGCTATTGAACTTGGAAGAGTGGGAAACGTCGGCCCGGTCGGCCGGGCGTTGCCATGGAGGTGCGGGAGCTGGTCGGCGACATGTGCCGAGTCAATCCGCTGTGGGGACCTCGTGTGCACGGCGAGCTCACCAAGCTCGGCATTTCCATTTCCCAGGCCGCGGTGTCCAAGTACATGATTCGGCATCGAAAACCACCGTCTCAGACGTGGCGGAGCTTTCTCGACAACCATGTCAAGGACTTGGTATCCGTCGATTTCTTCACGCTGCCAACCGCCACGTTTCGAGTTCTCTTCGTCTTCATCGTTCTCCGTCACGATCGGCGACGGATCGTTCACTTCAATGTCACCGACCACCATTCTGCAGAGTGGACCGCGCAGCAGATCGTCGACGCCTTTCCCTGGGAGAGCGCTCCTAGCTTCATGCTGCGAGACGGAGATGGGGATGTGTCCCGAGGTTCGTGGAAAAAAGAACGGCGCCCTCCACTCCGTCATCAGGGTATCAGATCAGGCGGCAACCTCCGCGTGTTCGAGAACCTCGCTCAGACGTTGGTAGCCGTCGATGCGTCGTAGTTGAATCTGGCCAGAGGCGATAAGCCCAAACAGCAAAGCGACCGCGGACTCCTCGCTGGAGAACGACGCTTGGGTTTTCGTCCGGCGTCGAAACTCGCGGTTGAGATTCTCCAGAGCATTGGTCGTTCGAATCGATTTCCACATGGCACGAGGGAATTCATAGAAGGTCAGCAGCTGATTACCGGCCTCCTCTAGGCTTCGGACGACGGCCGGCGCGAGAGGCGTCCACTTGGCGACGAGCTCGTCATAGGCTTTGCGAGCATCGATCCCGTTCTTGGCGTAGACGATCCGGTTGTAGTCACGCCGGAGCTCACGGCGTGCGTGCGCCGGGCAATGTTGGAGCAAGTTGGCGCGCTTGTGCTCGGTACATCGCTGCAACCGGCACCCCGGCCACTTCTCCAGCGCTTTCGCCAGCCCCTTGTGGCCGTCGCTGATCACTAGCTTGGGAGCCCGGAGTCCTCGAGCCTGGAGTCCCTCCAGCACGGAGCCCCAATGCGTCGAGGCTTCGCTCACCGCCAGACGCAATGACAACAGACGTTTCTGCCCGTCTGGCGCGACCCCGAGCGCGACCAGTACGGGTACGCTGATCACACGTTTCGCCATCCGCACTTTCAGGTGGAAGCCGTCCAGGTAAACGATCGCGTAGACCTACTCGCTGAGAGCACGGTTCTGCCATTCCTCGAAGCGCTCCTTCAGCCGGCTAACCACGCGAGACACCGCGCTCTTCGATAGGTGCTCCTCACCGAGCAGTGGTTTCAGCGCTTTGCGGATCCGGCGGCTATTCGCGCCCGACAAGTAGGTCCCCAAGATCGCCTCGTCGACCTCACGAGTCCGGCGCGCGTACCGGGGCAACAGCTCGCTCCTGAACTCTGTCGTTTCTCCCGTTTCCTCGTCTCGCACGCGGGCTCGTGGCACCCGGAGCTCGCGAGTTCCCACCGACGTCGTCACGCGACGGGTTTCGGCTCCGTTGCGATATCCACGGCGGTCTTCCGCACGCTCGTAGCTACCACACCCCAGCGCTTGGTCGACTTCTTCCTCGAGCACGACCTCGATTGCCTCCAGTACCCGCTTACGCAGCCGAAGTTGGACGAACTCCCGATACTCGCTTACAGACTCCTTCGATATGGTGGTAGGCTTCTTCATGGCGTAATCCTCCTCCTCGCCTTTACAGGCGTGGTCTCGTTTTGTTTAACCGGAGGTTACGCCATTCTTATTTCCACGGGAAGCGGGACGGATCCCGGAGATGGAGTCTATGGTCCGTACTTCAGCCGGCGTGTCACAGGAATCGGCGTCGACGAGGTTCTGACGACGCCCCGTTCGCCGTGGCAGAGTCCGTTCGTTGAACGGGTTATCGGCTCCATTCGCCGCGAGTGTCTGGACCACGTGATCGTTCTGGACGAGCGGCACGCAAGGCGAATCCTACGCGAATACGTCGACTACTACCATTCTTGTCGGACCCATTTGTCGCTCGAGAAGGACGCGCCGAAGCCCCGCCTGGTCGAATCGCCGGCGACGGGGAGAGTGACCGCCGTTCCGAAGGTCGGGGGTCTCCATCACTATTACACTCGCCTCGCTGCTTGAGTTCGCGGTAGGGAACAAGGTCTTGTTACAAGCGGCGCGTTGTTCCGCCGATCGCGTCCGCGTCAGTCATCGAGGTCGACCTTGCGGAGACCACGACCGCAGCAGTCGTCACTGCTCGGACAGCTCCATCCGTCCCCGAGCAGTTCAAAACTCAGATGTTCGAGTTTATGGAAGGGACCCCTGGTCTAGAAAACGGGGTCCACTTCACTTGGCCTTGACAAGATCTGGGGCCGCTGTCACAGTGTGTTCACGCGGCTTCGGGGTGGTCCCCGGGCCACTGCTAACTCTAAACCGCCAAGGTTTCCGCAGGCATTCTTCAGCAGGCGGAGATGGTGACTCGGGAGATCGAGGATGAGTCCGCGAACATCTTTATCCCAGCCACTCCCCCGACCCCGGACCGCCGCGGCAGGCTCACGGAGAATCAAATCTCCTGCCCGTCGATCCATGAGAATCGTCATCGCCGGCATCGCCAGCTTGTTCCTCGTATTCATGGCGTCTATGGGTCAGCACGTCCAGGCCCAGGGCAATCCGCCCCCTCCGTGGTGGAGGCCGGTGTACGAGCCTCCGCAATACCTGTACAACGAAGAGGATGCCTCCGATTTGTTCACTAGTATTCGCGAAGGTATCGACGAGGCACGACGTTATTTCGGAAACTATGGTCGAATTTACGTGTACGTTCTGGGACAACAGGATCCCGAAGTGGATAGCGAAGGATTCCATCAACGGGTCATCGACCAGTACACTCGTCTCCGGAACGGAACGGGAGAGAATCAAGCAGCTGAGTTGATCGAGAAAACGGTGTCCGGCCAGGGTGAACTCTACACGTCGGGGGTCCCGATCGGCGTCGGCGATCCACCGTTCGCCGAGATCATCTACATCAACCCGCAAGGGAAAGGCGTCGGCTTGTCCAAGGGGGCACTGCACGAATACACGCACGTCTTCCAGAAGTCATTTGGGTTCACTCCTACTTGGATGGTGGAGGGTGGTGCTACCTTTTTTGCCAGTTACCTGGGCGAAAAGAGGGGATGGGGCACACTTCGCACCACGCTGTCCAGTGCGATGGCCGTCGTTCATGAAGTTCCCGATCCGTTCGGTATCGAGCAGATGGAAGATATCGACAATGCGGATGATGAAGCCAAGAAGTACTATCGCGACCTCGGCTATCAGGCCGGGGCCTGGGCTGTTGCCTTCATGATCCACGAATCCGAGTCGCAGCGCATCGCGGAGCTACGCACCAAGTACTATCCCGCCGTGTCCAGACTCGGTTGGGAAGCCGCGCTGGCGGAGTACGTCGACATGGAGGACAAACATGAATTCTACCGGGAGTTCGACGCATTCCTCGAACAGCCGCTGGAGGAGCAACTGGCCATACTGGATACGTTGAAAGACTGAGACAGATACGAGATTCTATCCAGCACCGCGGAGAACAGCGGAGAAAGCTAAGGATAATTCCCCGCGGGGACGTGTACAGAGCGACGTCGAGTTTCGGCTAAGGGCAATTGGCCACAGACCAATTGATCGAGTCGGTTTACTTAGTCTACTGGATTGCCAATAACAGTAAACTCGATGATGCCGACGGGAACCTTAGGGGGTGCTCCGGTAATGGTGGATGTGTCCCGAGGTCCGTGGAAAAAGAACGGCGCCCTCCACTCCGTCATCAGAGTATCAGATCAGGCGGCAACCTCCGCGTGTTCGAGAACCTCGCTCAGACGTTGGTAGCCGTCGATGCGTCGTAGTTGAATCTGGCCAGAGGCGATAAGCCCAAACAGCAAAGCGACCGCGGACTCCTCGCTGGAGAACGACGCTTGGGTTTTCGTCCGGCGTCGAAACTCGCGGTTGAGATTCTCCAGAGCATTGGTCGTTCGAATCGATTTCCACATGGCACGAGGGAATTCGTAGAAGGTCAGCAGCTGATTACCGGCCTCCTCTAGGCTTCGGACGACGGCCGGCGCGAGAGGTGTCCATTTGGCGACGAGCTCGTCATAGGCTTTGCGAGCATCGATCCCGTTCTTGGCGTAGACGATCCGGTTGTAGTCACGCCGGAGCTCACGGCGTGCGTGCGCCGGGTAGGACCGAGAATATTCATGTTCCCATCTTCATCAAATTCAACAGGGTCCATGCCAATGCGCCTTTCTTCCAGACCACCCGGCAAGTTCTTGTACAGAATATTGAAAAATGCCCACAATGTGCCGTCCGGGGCATCGATGACAGAATGATGTCCAACACCGTTGATTAAGCCTTTGTTGTGCACAAGAATGGGACTGCCCGGGTAATAGGTGAAAGGACCGAGTGGACTGCTGCTCGTATAGTATCCTACGGCATAGGTTTTCCATTGGGTCCCTGGACCAGAGTATTGCAGGTAGTAAGTTCCATTGTGTTTGGTCATCCAGGGAGCCTCGATCCAGGAGAGCTTGGAATGCTCGTTGCGATCACCGGAGCGCTCCCAGATATGTGATGGCTCAAAACGGAAAAAGTGCGTGGGGGCGGATTTAAATTTTCTTAAATCATTCTGGTCAGGCTCTACCCCGTAAACTCCGTCAGCCGAGTAATACATATAAACACGCTCGTCATAATCGACGAACATCATGCACTCGCCGACGACAATGCTTGCGCCTTTTTTCATCCTTGAACTCGCCGATGAATTCCCATGGGCCCATGGGGTGGGAACTGCGGAGTAGATCTTCAGTAACGGCGCACATATAAAAATGGGTCTACGCGGATTCGTGTGGGTTGAAGACGGCATTTCTGGGTAATGGCGGAAGGAATGCCGCCACGATCTTCAGCTTGAGATATTCCTCGTCGCGATAGCCGTAGGCGCGTCGTTGCAGCACACGGATTTTGTTGTTGACCCCTTCAACTAGGAGGCGCAGACGTTCCATCTCGGCCACCGCCTTGTCCGGCACAGCTTGCCCACATGCGTCGCAAAACGCTAGGTGTAGCGCGAGTTGTTCGCCAGCCAGTCCAGGTGTTCTACATGCAAACCGCCGCACCCAGGACAGTTGACGCGCCAACGCTCGTATTCCAGATAGATCCGCCAGCCTGCCAACGACAGGTCGCGGACCCGGCACACTTGCTTGTCATAGCGCCCCCGGCACCGTTGCCCACAGTAAGAGCACACGGCTGTTTTTTTCGCCTCTTGAGCTGGATGACGCGGGCGTATCGGTCACCGAATAGACCCTTCAATCCGGCACACCACGAAACCTGGAGCGCAAACAGCGAGCGGATCGACTGGGAATTTTTCACTCGGTTAGCCTATCCTAAAAATGGACCACTTTTCAGCACCTGATGAAGTACTCGATACCTTTTCCACACAATGAGTTACACTGTTTTTCCGTCAGGACCTACCCACACGAATCCGCGTAGACCCATAAAAATTACCCTTATACTCGGCAATGTGGGGTGCTACTGCGTTTCGAGTCAAGCCCATTCTTAGTTGAAACTCTCCACGGCTCACGTTTAAGCGACCTTCTTCTTCGATACGGTTGATGTCTTCGCCTCGATCTTCAGTTCCCGCTTGAGAGCTTCGCGAAGTTTGGGAAGATGGCGGTAGCCCACCACCTTCCTCAAGCGCGGTTCGATGTCTACGAGCGCCGTTGCCAAGGATCTGTCCCGCTTCCCGTGGAAATAAGAATGGCGTAACCTCCGGTTAAGAAAAACCAAACCACGCCTGTAAAGGCGAGGAGGAGGATTACGCCATGAAGAAGCCTACCACCATATCGAAGGAGTCTGTAAGCGAGTACCGGGAGTTCGTCCAACTTCGGCTGCGTAAGTGGGTACTGGAGGCGATCGAGGTCGTGCTCGAGGAAGAAGTCGACCAAGCGCTGGGGTGTGGTAGCTACGAGCGTGCGGAAGACCGCCGTGGATATCGCAACGGAGCCGAAACCCGTCGCGTGACGACGTCGGTGGGAACTCGCGAGCTCCGGGTGCCACGAGCCCGCGTGCGAGACGAGGAAACGGGAGAAACGACAGAGTTCAGGAGCGAGCTGTTGCCCCGGTACGCGCGCCGGACTCGTGAGGTCGACGAGGCGATCTTGGGGACCTACTTGTCGGGCGCGAATAGCCGCCGGATCCGCAAAGCGCTGAAACCACTGCTCGGTGAGGAGCACCTATCGAAGAGCGCGGTGTCTCGCGTGGTTAGCCGGCTGAAGGAGCGCTTCGAGGAATGGCAGAACCGTGCTCTCAGCGAGTAGGTCTACGCGATCGTTTACCTGGACGGCTTCCACCTGAAAGTGCGGATGGCGAAACGTGTGATCAGCGTACCCGTACTGGTCGCGCTCGGGGTCGCGCCAGACGGGCAGAAACGTCTGTTGTCATTGCGTCTGGCGGTGAGCGAAGCCTCGACGCATTGGGGCTCCGTGCCGGAGGGACTCCAGGCTCGAGGACTCCGGGCTCCCAAGCTAGTGATCAGCGACGGCCACAAGGGGCTGACGAAAGCGCTGGAGAAGTGGCCGGGGTGCCGGTTGCAGCGATGTACCGAGCACAAGCGCGCCAACTTGCTCCAACATTGCCCGGCGCACGCACGCCGTGAGCTCCGGCGTGACTACAACCGGATCGTCTACGCCAAGAACGGGATCGATGCTCGCAAAGCCTATGACGAGCTCGTCGCCAAGTGGACGCCTCTCGCGCCGGCCGTCGTCCGAAGCCTAGAGGAGGCCGGTAATC
>CBDFNJ010000001.1:1765000-2249911 GCA_965250115.1 Candidatus Marinacidobacterales bacterium | reverse complement strand
TCGCCGACGCGACCGACCTGGCCGAACCGGTTGCCCTCGACGAGGAACGCGGCGTTCTCGAAGACGGAACCATCCCCGACGATGAGCCGAGCGCCCTCGAACAAAATGGCACCGGTAGTGGGTGCCGGGGGTTCCCCGGCCGGAGAAGAGCACGACCATCCCAGGACCAGAGTCAGTAGAGAAGATGACAGCGTCGATGCACGTCGCATGAATCCTCCTTGCGCCTCCAAGCCAGAAGCGGGATTGAGGCGACTGTAGGTCACGCCGCTCGGAGTTGTCAAAGACTGCCCTCGCCAAACCCCTCTCTGGTTTGCGCGCGGTCGGCATGCTCAGCACGTTCGACCTCGCGGCCTGTTTGTGTTAGATTTTCGCGTTTTCCGAGAGGGGGAACCCAATGAAATGGTACGTGTATGTTGCCTATTTCTTCGGCGGTGCCTTTCTTGTTAACGCCATCCCACACTTCGTCAGTGGAGTAACGGGACATCCGTTCCCGAGCCCATTTGCGTCACCGCCCGGCCAGGGAGAGTCTTCGGCGATGATCAACGTGCTGTGGGGCTCGTTCAATTTCCTGATCGCTTACTTGCTCATCGGTCGCGTCGGTACGTTCCAGCTTCGCCGAACGCGAGACGTGCTGATCGTCGGGATGGGAGGTCTTCTCATGGCGATGATGCTGTCCCAAGCTTTTGGGAAGATCTACGGCGGCGCGTAGTCAAACGGCAGCCTTTCGTTCACGCCCAGCGCTCCTCGAGACATCCATCTGCTTGACACGGTAGGCCTTCGTGTGACAAATGCACCACAGGGGTGATGTTTACGACGGAGCTTGGGCTGCCCCACGATGCTAGAACTATCCTTCCCCGTTCTCAGCCCGGCGATACGATGCATTACAAGAAACGGATGTAGTGGGCAGGACAAGTATTCCGGTTCGGAGCGACTGATGTAGTGATCATGTCCGGACCATACCTTACTTGAAGGAGGAGTGATGATGAGAGGCAAGACATTCGTCTTCGGTAGGTCCCAGCTGCACCTTATTCGTGTGGCTGCCACGGTGGTCGCTGCGTACATGTTCCCGACAGAGGTTCCCGCGCAGCGGAACGCCGATGGGACCGGTACACCGTACTTGAACACGATCATCGAACGGTTCGAGGCCGACTTACCCTCGTTCAACGGCGAGCATTGGGTGAACCTGCCCGGTATCGAGCACAATCCGTTTGCCTATCCCGCCCTCCGAGAGAGGATGGACGAGCTCAAGCCGGAGGGCTCCACGAAACCGACGATGTTTCCTATCGTCCGCATGGATTTCGAGGGATTCCAGGAGTACAACCATCTCGTAACGGGACTCCTGAATCAGGGCGTGGGAGGGATCATTCTCCCGATGCCGGAGACCGTAGCCGAGGTGGCCAAGTTCGTCGCCGCCATGCGCCTTCCGCCGCAGCGGATAACTCCCCACGAGCTCCGCTTTCCGTATGGAACGCGCGGGTGGAACCCGGGGGCGGCGAGGAGGTACTGGGGCCTTGCTTCGAATAACGACTATGTGAGGATCGGCGACGTGTGGCCTCTGAATCCTCAAGGGGAGCTCATGGCCATCGTCATGATCGAAACGCCCGCGATGGTGGACATGATCTACGACATCCTCATGGTTCCCGGGTTGAGCGGCGTGCTGATCGGCCAAGGGGATTTGAGCATCCGGACCGGCGTCGGGGAGCCTGGTGCGAACCAGTATCACCCCGAAGTCGAAGAGCAGGTGGCGAGGGTCGCCCGGGCTTGTGTGGAGCTCGGAAAGCTTTGCGGCTCCTACCAGAATCCTCCCGAGGGTAGTTGTGGAGAGCCCGTGTGCGGACAGGCGTTTCGCGTCAAACAGGGATTCAGGATCTTTACGTCAGGGCGGGGGAACTACACCGGGGAGTGACGGGCGTCGACAGGTTTCTTGTTCTTCACGCCGGCGGAGTGACGCCTTAACAGTTGACACCGGAGGTCATTGCCATGACAGAGAAGTCAGTCAGAAAGTCCGCAGTATTGCTCGCCGTTGTTTTTGTGACGGCCTATTTTTCGCTGGACGCTCTCGGGGCGGCCACTGCCGCGAACTCGACTCAGGACGAGGCGGAGAACGTGCGGCTCGTGGGCTATCACGATATGCAGGGCCGTCAGGCGCTGCAGGTCACGACCAAGTCCGATGCGGCCAATGGAAGCTGGGTCTACGTCGGCCACGTTCCGAACACCCGGACGCGCGAAGTGACTCTCAACCCCATCACCGGACGGAACGAGTGGAACGGGACGTCCATTCTCGATATCTCCGATCCGGCGAACCCGAAGCTCGTCTGGCACATCCCGAACGAGGTCAGCGCGAACTCCCGCTCGGCGTCGGTGGTCTATGACTATGAGTTCGACTCGGATCCTCCGGGGAGGGACTACCTCGTTCGCAACTCCGAGGCCGAAGACGATCGGGTGTTCCAGATCTTCGACATCACATCGAGGGACACGGATCCTTCACAGATTTCGTTGGTGGCGGAGATTACCGGCACGCCCGAGAACTCGTGTGGGCCCGGGTGTGGAGGGAAGTTCATCAACCGGGTGCACAAAGGGCATTGGTCGCCAGAGTCGGGCCTCTACTACACCGCTTCCCAAGAACCGGGTTTCCGCTCGGCGTTGGTCCACATCTGGGATCTAAAAGACCCGAAGAACCCGCAGTTCGTCGGCCGGGCCTGGCTGCCGGGCCAGAAAGACGGGGAGCCGGATTACGAAGATCAGTACATCCACCATCCCATCGTCGATGAGGTGAACAACCGGATGTACGGCGGATTCCGCGAGGGCAGCGGCCACGTGGCCGCCTGGGACATCACGGACCCGGCCAACCCGACGTTGGTCTGGTCTTACGACACCTCGCCGCCGGCGCGAGGACCGCACACGATCTCCCCGATTGTCTACGACGCCGTGCCCAACATCACTGCGGCGGACGGAGAGCTGCCCAGGACGTACGCGTTCGTCACCGACGAGCTAGGGCGGGAGTGCACCCGCGGTGTCAAGAGCAAGGCGTACATGTTCGACATCACGCACGAGAGCCACCCCATGCCGGTTGCGACCTGGCAGGTGCCCATCGGCGATTTCTGCGACCGAGGAGGCAACTTCGGTCCGCATCAGCATGCCGAGACCGTCAACGGCCAGCTGAATCGATTCGAGGACAAGCTCGCCTGGGTGGCCTACTTGAATGCGGGCGTGCGCGTGGTCGACATCTCGGATCCGTACAATTTGAAGGAGGTCGGTTACTACATTCCAAAGACCAACGCGAACCCCGGACCCGGACAGGCGCGACCCAATCCGATCCAGCTCACCGATGTGGACATCGATCACCGAGGGCTTGCGTACGCATCCGATCGCTCCGCTCCATCGTGCATGGGGCAAGGGGAGTCGTGCGTGGGCACGGGACTTTTCATTTTCGAATATACGGGGAAGTAGCCTTTTCATTGACAGATCTCGGTGGTACACAGTACTCTCTCGGTCCGGCTGGGACCCCGGTCCCGGATCCGTCGGAGGAGGTTCATATGCGAGTCGGACATCGAAGTCTTTCGGGTTTGGCGGTGGTCATGGTGGCGTTTCTGGTCACCGGTTGCGACAGAGTCATGAATGAGACGGGCAGCGTAGGTACCGCGAGTGCCGAGGATCTCGCGTCTCTGGCTCGCGAGTCCCTGTCCCAGATTGACGGGGAGCTGATTCTCGCCGGGCTGCAGGAGTCCGTCGAGGTCGTGCGCGACGAGTTTGGAATACCGCACATTTACGCCCAGAACGTCGATGACCTCTTCTTCGCGCAGGGGTACGTCATGGCCCAGGACCGGCTCTGGCAGATGGAGATGTGGCGCCGGTGGCGGGAAGGACGGCTCGCCGAGATCTTCGGGCCCGAGGCGTTCGACTATGACGCACGCACACGGCTGATGATGAATCGTGGGCCCTTCGACGACTCCGAGTGGACGAGCTACCACCCCGAGGGCGAGCGCATCTTCACCGCCTACGCAAACGGCGTCAATGCGTATATTGACCAACACGCGGACAACCTGCCGGTCGAGTTCAAGCTCACCGGGGTCGAGCCCGGACTCTGGACCGCCGAGACCGTCGTTCGGCGTTGGACGGGGCTCAATTTCCCAAGCGCCGGCAGTGATGCGTTGGATGAAATCCGGCTGGCCCTCGCCGTGGCCGAGCACGGTGTCGAGGAGGCCAACCGCCGCGCGGCGCCCCTTCCGTGGGATGACCTGGTGGTTCCCGATGGGCTCGACGTCTCGATCATTCCACCCGAGATCGTTGACGCGATGCGGGCCGGCGACGCCGATCCGTTGACGGCGGGACGTCTCCCCGCCCTCGAAATCGTGGAGGAGTACCGAGATCTGCTGCCGACCAGCCGAACGGCCGTCTTTCCTTCGATGGAGCAACTCCTCGAGGTGGGAAGTAACAACTGGGCCGTGAGCGGGGCACTGTCCACGACCGGCCAGGTGATGGTCGTCAACGATCCTCACCGTCGCGTCGAGAACCCGTCGCTCCGATACTACGTGCACCTCAACGCACCCGGATGGAACATCATCGGGACGGGCGAGCCGCCCTTCGTCGGAGTGCAAGCCGGCCACAACGAGCGGATCGGGTGGGGCTTCACCTTCGCCGGAGTGGACGTGAACGATGTGTTCATCGAAGAGGTCAATCCGGAGGACCCGAATCAAGTCAAATGGCAGGATGGCTGGGAGCCGCTCCGCATCGTGCGCGAGGAGATCCCGGTCAAGGGTGAGGCGCCGCGCACGGTCGAGATGAAGTTCAGCCGCCACGGCCCGATTTTCTTCGAGGATACGGAGAACCACCGTGCCTACGCGGTGCGCTCCATCACCCACGATCCGGGAACCGCCCCGTATCTGGGGAGCCTCCGCCAGGCTCAGGCGGAAAGCTGTGACGAGTTCTTCGAGCGAGCCATGTTCTGGAAGGTGCCCACGCACAACCTGATCTGCGGGGACGCCGAAGGCAACATCGCTTTCCAAGTTTCGGCGCTCACACCGGACCGAGACGGCTGGAACGGAAGGCTGCCGGTTCCGGGTACTGGGCAGTACCAATGGCGCGGATACCGAAGCGATCTCCCGCGCGAGTTCAATCCGGAGCGGGGCTGGGTCGGATCGGCAAACAACGACACCCATCCGCCGGACTACCCGGGGCCGCCGGTCATGTTTCATTCCGCGCGAGGCGTGGAGTTCTCGCGGATTGCACGGATGCGCCAGCTTCTGAAGTCGGATCAGAAGTACTCGATCGAGGACCACCAGAAGATCCAGCTCGACGCGCACTCGTTGCGAGGCGAGGCCGACATCGCGTTGTTTGAAGGATGGACGTCTGAGGACGAAGACGTCGAGCGGGCGCGGGACATGGTCGCCACGTGGGACGCGGTCCTCGCGAAGGAGAGCGCTGCCGCGGCCATATACTTTATTTGGCGCGACGAGGCCGATGAGGCGGCGTGGGATCCGGAGACCCCAGCGGACGAGCGCCAGCCGCTGGTGGAGGAAGGCCTGAAGAAGACCGTAGACCGTTTGACGGAAGAGCTGGGATCCGACTGGGCCGAGTGGCGCTACGGACGGGTTCAGCAGAGTACGTTCCCTCATCTGCTCGCGGCCGAGTTCGATTTGCCCACTGTCGAGCGGTCGGGCGGGTTCGGAACGATTGCCGCCACCTCGGTCAGCTTTCGCCATATCCTGGACACAGCCGACTGGGATCGTTCGGTATTCAGTACTATGCCCGGCCAGTCCGGACAACCTGAGAGCCCGTTCTATGGCAGCCTAATCGAGCGGTGGGCCAACAACGAGTATTTCCCACTCGCCTACAGCCGCGAGGCGGTCGACGAGCTCGCCGCCTATCGCCTGACCCTGCAGCCGGAATGAGATGAACTAGGCTTGTCGTCACGATCAACGGACGACGTCCTTCCGATGTCCGACCTTGACGACGTACACCACGAGATTCTCGTCCTCGATCGAATACACGATTCGATACTTGGTTTGACGAAGTCGATACCTGTCCCGTCCGGATAGCTTTTCACATCCTGGAGGTCGGGGATTGGCAGCAAGGCCACGGATCCGACGCACGATACGCTGTCGGTCGGCTTTTTGGCCGATGGTTTCGATTTCCTTGAGAGCCGGGGTCTTGATGAAGACCCTATATCTTTCCACGTCTCTTGAGGTCTTTCACGACGCTCTCGAAGGGAAGATTGGGCTCGCGGGCGCGATCCTCGAAGGTCGCTAGGTCTTCGGCGTCCTCGGCCAGCGCGAGCTTCACCGCATCGTTCACCAGGTCCGAGATAGGCCGATCGGTCTCAGCGGCCTTCAGTCTTAGAGCCCGGTGGATCTCGGGATCGAAATAGACCGTGGCGCGCTTCGGTTCTTCACTCATGTTGACAGTCTAACGGCTTAACGTTTTAACGTTTAAACGTCAAGACACCTTCCACGGGCGTTCGTTTCATGGGGATCGGCCACGCCGGTGGGTTAACACTAAACAACAAAGTCTCCGACCACCTGACGCCTGTCATAGGGTCTTTCGCAAACTCTCTCCTAGACTTGACGCGAGACGAGGGCTTCAAAATGCTCCCATGTGGTTGGACGACAAGAGGCAGCCAACCCTCCTAAATAGAAGTGGCGTGGCTCATGACATCGACCAACGGTTCATGCTAGAAGCGGTTGTCTGAATCACATGGAGGAGATGAAGTCATGCTGCTATCCGACGCCTTGACGGCGGAGTTCTCGTTCGAGTCCGAAACGACCAAGAAACTTCTGGACCGACTTCCCGACAAGCTTTCCTGGAAGCCTCACCAGAAGTCGATGACCTTGGGACGGCTGGCTAGTCACCTGGCGGAGATACTGGAATGGGCCAAGACGATCATAGGAGAAGAGAGCTACGACATGGGAAGCATCGATCCGAACCGCAAGCCCCTCGAGCCCGGAAGCCGCCAGGAGATCGTCGATCTCTTCCAGAAGAAGGTGATGCGGTTCGCGGAGATCGTGAAGGGGAAGGACGATGCCCTGATGGTCGCCAAGTGGAAGCTCAAGCACGGCGACGAGGTGCTGCTCGATCTACCACGTGTCGCGGCGCTGCGAGCGTTCGTCTTGAACCACTCGATCCATCACCGTGGCCAGCTCTCGGTCTATCTGCGGCTAAACGACGTTCCGCTTCCCGCGATGTACGGGCCGTCCGCGGACGAAGCGAGCTAACGCGCGGCCGTCTCGGCGCTTGAACGCATGAATGCGGCCACGGACGCGCCGTCCCGGGGGCGTGCCCGTAGAACCGAACCTCATGACCCGCCCCCATGCTTCTGATCGCCTTGGGCTTCTTCCGAATCCGGGTATCGGTGCCGCGCTGGCTTCGATTAGCCGCAGCAGGGTACGCTCGTATGCGGCAAGTCTCGGCCTTTGGGTACTTCTGGTCTTTGCCTTCGATGCTGGCCTGCTGGCGGCAACCGTCGGGCTCGCTCCTCCCGCACCCGAAAACATCGGACATCACGGCCATGACGAGCTGGTCGTATCTGACGGCTCAAAGGACGCGACGTCCGATGACAGTGAAGGGGGTCGCGCCCGCCTGAGCGTCGTCACCTCGTTCATGATGCTCAATCCGGTGGATCTATTTCGCCTCAGCGCATTGACCATCGCTCCCGATCTCAGCGTGCGGTGGATGTCGTTCGCGGAGCGAGCGACGCCACCCTGGCCAATTATCCTGGTTGGATGGATCCTATGGACCACGGTGCCCGCGACGCTCGGTATGTACCTTTTCGATCGGGTGCCCTTAGCATGAAGTTGATCTTGGGTTAGTCACCAAAACCCTCGTTTTGCCCCGGACTGGAAGCTCCGGTGTGAGGGATTGTTCCTGCGATCCGGGAATGGGGGAGACGGCGCTTGAGCTTTCGAAATCGGTGCTCACCGACTGCTTCGGCCACCACACCACCTCATGGTTAAAGACTTCCCCTCACTGGCCTGGATGTGCTAGTTTCGGCGTCCAGATAGGCAAGAGGCAGGCGTGCCATTGATGATTCTTCCCCGTTTCATCGGGTAGCCGCGACTGACGTTCCTATCTTTCCGCATGGAGACGAAGAGCCCATATGAATGTTGGTTTGGTATCAGAAATGGCCTTTCACGTCGTTGGAGGTCTCGGCATTTTTCTGCTCGGCATGAAATACATGCAACAAGGCCTTCAAGTCGTTGCCGGCGACAGCATCAGACGCATGATCAGCGCGGTTACCTCCAACCGATTCATGGCAGTGGGTATAGGGCTATTCGTTACCACCCTTGTTCAGTCGAGCTCGGTCACTTCGGTGATGGTGATCGGCCTGGTCAACAGTGAGCTAATGACGCTCAACGGGGCCATTGGGGTCATCATCGGTGCCAATATCGGCACCACGATCACTGGGTGGATACTAGCTTTGAAAATAGGACAATACGGTCTCCCCATGCTCGGCCTGGCTGCCTTTGGCTGGTTGTTCATTAAGGCAGAAAAACTACGATACTCAGCCCTGGCGGTGCTTGGGATTGGGATGGTGTTTTTCGGCTTGGAGATCATGAAGGACGGTTTCGAGCCGGTGAGAGATCTTCCAGGATTCGCAGCGATGTTCCAAATGTTCGAGGCCACCGATTATCTCGGTGTCTTGAAATCCGCTCTGGTAGGCTGTGTGGTGACCCTCATCGTTCAATCTTCGTCAGCCACCCTGGGGATGACGATCGCTCTCGCCAATACCGGCGTGGTCGATTTTCAAACCGCAGGAGCTTTGGTTTTGGGCACAAATGTTGGGACGACCATTACCGCCTACTTGGCTTCTTTAGGGGCGGACGATGTCAACGCCAAACGGACTGCCTACTTTCACATATCGTTCAACGTAGCTGGAGTGGCTGCGATCACGGCTCTGTTCCTCCCTGTGTATCTCCCCTTCATAGACCGCGTTGTGATGGGAGGTGTGGATCCAAACATGCAGCTGCCAGGGGGGACCTTTCCCTACATGACGGCCGGGATTGCTGCGGGAGGATATCCTGAATCTAGTTGAAATCGGTGAGTGACTCCATTCAAATCGTCAGTGTCAAAGCCGGCGATCAAGAAGAAAGGAGCCACCCGATGAGAGCAAATACGAAGAAGAGAAAAAAAGCAACCGTGATGCTGAAGGCCACGCAGGAGCAAGAGTGGTGGGCGGATCAAGTGGTGCAGGTGATGCTGCACGGCAAGCGAGCACTGGACGCGGCGATGCTCGATGTCGGCCGCCTGGTAGCAGAGACGCTCATGTACATGGAACGCGAAGAGAGATCCGGGCCGGACTATCATCCGACGTCGTCTGGGCTAATGAAATGGGCGAGTCAGCGCGGGTCGATCTATGTGGGTGACCAGAAGCTGTGTGTCGAGCACCCTCGGCTGCGCGGCCCGGAGGGTGAGGTCGTGCTGCGAACGTATGAGCAGCTCAAAAATCGAGGAGGCTTCTCGGAGGAACTCCTGTCGAAGGTGCTTCGAGGAATGTCTTCCCGCAAGTACGAAGAGACGGTGACGGAGGCCGGCAAAGCCTTCGGTGTGACGCCGAGCTCGGTGTCTCGGCATTTGGTCGAGGCCACGGCGAAACAGCTGAAGCAGTTCCGGGAGCGCAGCCTCGAAGAGTTCCCTGTGTTCGCGATGTACCTAGACACGGTTCATCGCGGCGGTCAGGCATTCGTGGTCGCGCTCGGTGTGGACCGTGAGGGGAAAAAGCTCCCACTGGGCTTCTGGGAAGGAGCGACGGAGAACCACGAGATCTGCGAGGAATTACTGGAGGAGCTAGAGCGACGCGGATTGAAGCTTTCCAAGCAGGTAATCTGGGTTACCGACGGCGGCGGCGGGATCATCAAGGCACTCAAGGGCCGATACGGCAAGAAACTCATTCACCAGCGATGTACGCTGCACAAGGATCGCAACATTCAACGCCACCTGCCCAAACGCTACCGCAAGCGGGCACACCACCTCTTCGCGACCGCCTTGGAGCAGAACAGCTACAAGGACGCGAAGAAGATGTTGCAGGAGTTCGAGCGCTGGCTTCGCGGCATCAACGAGTCGGCGGCGGATTCACTCCTCGAAGCGCTCGAGGAAGTGCTGACCCTCCACAGGCTAAAGGTCCCCGCTCTGCTGCGCAAGAGCCTGCATTCGACGAATCCCATCGAGAGTATGTTCTCGATGGTTCGCAGTTGCGAGCGCAACATCAAACGCTATCGGAACAGCAAAATGCGCCAGCGCTGGCTCGCCGCGGTGCTACTGCACTGCGAACGCCGGTTCCGACGAGTCAAGGGCTACGCATCCATTGACACAGTCGTCGCAGCCATCAATGCGATCCAACGCGAGACCGAAATGCCCGAGGCCGCGTGAGCTCAGGGCGTAAATCTGGAACATGACCACGAGTCGCTTATGCAGGTTTCAACTAATTTCTTGACATCCCCTGCTGCGGTACATACCGTATTCAACATTGTGACGGCACTCTTGTTCATTCCGTTCATCACTACCATCGCAAACGCCCTGAGAAGACTGGTCAAGGACAAGCCCAAGGCAGAAAAAGTTCGTTTGACGCACCTAGATTTCAGCCTGGTGAGCTCACCTTTGATCGCGATCGAACAATCCGGCTTTGAAATTACGCGAACTGATCAACACGTAAGAGCGATGCTGGATGATTTACGCACGATTGTTACCGATAAGAAGGAGCATCGAGACTTGGTCGACAAGACTTTCGAGCGAGAGAGGATTATCGACAACGTTCAAATCGAAGTGACGCGGTTTCTGACCGACCTACTGTCTGTTGATCTGAGTCATCACGTCGCTGAGGAGGCGAGATCCCAACTGCGACTAGCAGACGAGTTCGAATCGGTTAGCGATTACGTCGCCAACGTTTTGAAGCTCTATCTGCGATTACAAGAAGCTAACGTGGCTCTATCGCGGGCACAACAAGAAGAGTTGCTGGAGTTACACGACGTGATCGCCGCTTATTACGACAGCGTGAATAAAGGCTTCGCAGTTGACGCCCACGAGGAGTACTTGGCAAGAATACGTCGGGATAGCCGTGAGATCACCGCGAAGATTAGGGCGTTGAGAGACCGCCACTGGAACCGATTGTCTGAGGAGACTGTTGATCCGTTGATCAGTACCTCCTACATGGACATTACCAACGCCTACCGAAGAATGAAGGATCACCTCTTGAACGTCGGGGAGGCGATAGTGGGCGGCAAAGATGTCGGCAGACAAAGAATCGAGTCTCCGGAGGAAGTGGCCTCTGACTGAAACGACTGAAACCGGACGGAGAGGCGAGCAGGGTCCGCGAAAGAACGTCACCGAGGCGCGGCAGCAAGGAGAAGCGGGCCTCGCCGACGGGCTCCGCCTCATCGCATTCCCCCGGCCGGCGGTTTCGAGTACAATCGATAGCACTGGGCGGCGCTACATCCAACCTGCAAACGCTGTCAGGTAGCGATTCCAATGAAGCCGTTCTCGATGCATGCGAAGGGTACCCCTCCTCTGCGCCGGGGCAGATGACCGCCAAGCGGTGCGTTGAGTACGCGGCGCTACGCGTTTTCGAGGCCGCGGCCGTGGTCCTTCCTAGAAAGGGGGCTCTCGTCGTCGGCTCCTGGCTCGGCTCCACGGCCTGTGCGCTCAAAGTGGGACGCTCCGTTGTCCTTTCGAATTTCGGCCACGTCGGCTTGTGCAGCGAGGACGAGACGCAGAGTCGGGTCCGCGAGTTCTACCGAAACATGGGTAGGTATTTGATGGACTCGCTCCGCTCCCCACGCAAAGCGCCGCCGTACCGACTCCACGGACGTGAGCACGTGGAAGAAATGCGGCGCACGGGCGGTGTTGCGGTGCTGGCGCACTTCGGAAACTTCGAGGTATTGGCGTCCGTCTTCGGCTCCCTGGTGGACGATCTCAACGTCATCGTCAAGGCTCAGCACAATCCGCTCGTCGAGCGGTGGCTGGATGCGAGACGGCAAGCCACGGGCGTGCGGACCATCTATCAGAAAAACGCGGCAAAGAAAGCCATCTCGGTACTGAGACGTGGCGGAATCCTCGCGGCGCTCGTCGACCAAAACCCAGGACCCGACGGCACGCCAGTTCCATTTTTGGGCAAGGAAGCCTACACCGTCCGGGCCATCGCAGGGCTACAAGAGCGGACCGGGGCGAACGCGGTCAGCGCATACGCCATGCTCGGAGAGGACCAGGTGTACGACGTCGTGGTCGCGCCTTTGCGGATGGAGCCATCAACAAACGGGAGCGACCGCGTTTCCGAGATCCAGATCCGGCACAACGAGATCGTTGGCGGATGGATTCGGAACCATCCGGAGCACTGGTTCGGTTGGTTCCATCGTCGCTTCCGCCCCCTTCGCAGACTACTCGCGCGATCCTAGACCTAGAAGCTCGTCGTCTAGGCACTAGGTCGCCGCTGCTTCGCATCGCTTCCCCCCAATACGTCGGCCGGCGCTGGTAGGAGCCCAAGTCACTGATACAGGTCGTCGCGACCTTAAAACGATACGGTCGATACGATCAATAGACACAACCCGTCGTCGCCTAGCCCTTGAATTTCAACACTTTCGGCGAGCTACTGTATGTGGACCGGGATTTGCATTACCATGGTGTTTGCCTTGGGAAAAGACACGATGTCTCGCCTGCCCACTACAGTGACGGCACTCCTGTTCAGCAGCCTCGTCGCCGCCTATCCGGCATGGGCGAGCGAGAAGGACCTAGTCCAGGCCCAAACGTCCGCTCTTGAAGCGAGTCTGGTCGATGTCGGTATTCTGGTTTTTGACCCCGGGCTTCCTGGCGACGCCTCCGGTCTTAGCAAGCTGGAGGCGATGGGAATCTTCGCCGAGGTGAGGGAGTCGGAGGCCATCTACGTCCCCGTCCATTTAGGGCGCACGCTACAGAAAGCGGGCTTTTGGGGCGCGGTGCGGCTGATACCGAAGGCTGGCATCGTGGACGTCACCGTATCCGGCACCATCCTTTCTTCGAACGGCAACGAGCTGAAGCTCGAGGTTCGGGCCGTGGACTCGCGAGGAAAAGTCTGGCTCGACAAGCGATACAAGGGGAAGGCGGACGTAAGCGCCTATCTCCAAAGAGAAATCACTGACGATCCTTTTCAACAGCTCTACAACCAAATCGCGAACGATTTACTGTCCAAACGCAAGAAGCTCGACGAAGAAGACGTTCAGACGATAGATGCAGTTTCTCGGCTCAAGTTCGCCACGGATCTAGCCCCCGTCGCGTTCCCGGATTATCTCGAGGTCAAGAAGGACCGCTATTCCATAGCGCGGCTGCCCGCCCAAGACGATCCCATGATGGCTCGCGTCGAACGGCTTCGTCAGCGCGATCGCATGTTCATCGACACGCTGGATACGCACTACGGGGAGTTCTACGGGAAGATGGAAGAGGCCTATCTCGGCTGGCGTTCGGAGAACTACTGGGAGCGCGAGGGGCTAAAGAGTGCCGGAAGGAGCTCGTCGGGTGGCGGCACCTCGGTTGGTATTATTTCGATAAGCGGCGTCCTTCCATGGGAAGGAACAGGCGCCATCTGCGGCACGCCCGGAGTCTTCGGTGGGTTCGAGCAGCCAGAACAATCCCGACAAGCGCAGACGGTAGCGCAAGCAAAAGCAAAGAAGAAATCCCACATCGCGGAGTTGCGCGAGCTTGGAGCTTCTCTGGCCTCCGACATGGCCCCACTTCTTGTCGATTTGGAAGGAAGCGTCCTCCGGCTCACAGGATCCGTGGAGAACCAGTACGCTAGCTGGCGCGAGCTGTTACGCGAGATCTTCGCTGCCGAGACGGGTCTGCCCCTAATCTCGAAGACGGCAGAACCGGACGATTCCTAGGCAATCGGTCGTTTCACCTTCCGTACGGTGACCATCCGGTCGTCTGACCCTGCAGCTGGAATGAGTTGAGCGGGATACGAGGCGACGGAGGTCACTGACGGCGGAGCGAACCCCGCGCTATCATGGAAGATACCCCCTTGACCGCGGTATCAGTTCCGGGTTATTCTTACCGACCGGTCGGTAGGGAAGAATCGGCACACGGCTATGGAAAGAACTGGAGCGCAGATTATCTGGGAAGTCCTTTCCCATCAAGGGATTGACGTCCTTTTCGGCTATCCCGGCGGAGCCATCCTGCCCGCCTACGACGCCCTTCCGGAATACCCTGCGGTCAAGCACGTCCTGGTCCGACACGAACAGGGGGCGGCGCACATGGCGGACGGCTATGCGCGTGCCTCGGGCCGAATCGGTGTGTGCATGGCGACCTCGGGCCCTGGGGCAACGAACTTGGTGACCGGCATCGCCACCGCGATGATGGACTCGTCACCCGTTCTCTGCATCACCGGGCAAGTGCCGAGCCATGCGATCGGCACGGACGCGTTTCAAGAGACCGACGTCACCGGTGTGATGCTCCCCATCACCAAACACAGCTATCTGGTCACCAAGACCGACGAGATCGCGGCGACGCTCAAAGAGGCGATCTTCATCGCCCAAACCGGGCGGCCTGGCCCTGTTCTCGTGGACATCTCCAAGGATGCGCAGCAGGGCGCGTGCGATCTCGAGTGGGACGACTCGCCGGTGCTCTTGCCGGGTTATCGTCCGGACTTGCGCGCGTTGCCGGAAGAGTTCGAGCGAGCGGTGGAGCTGATCAATGCCGCGAAGAAGCCCGTCATCCTAGCCGGCCACGGAGTCTTGATGTCGGGGTCATCCCAGGTGCTATTGGACTTCGTGGAGAAGACGCGCATTCCCGTGGCGATGACGCTGCTCGGGTTGAGCGGTTTTCCCGCCAGTCATCCCTTGAATATGGGCATGATGGGGATGCACGGTGAGTCTTGGGTCAATACCGCCATCCAGGAGTCCGATCTGCTGCTGGCTTTCGGGATGCGATTCGATGACCGCGTGATAGGCAATCCCAAGACCTATGCTCTTAACGCCAAGAAGATTCACGTCGAGATCGATCCCTCCGAGATCAACAAAAACATTCCTGTGGACGTCGGTATCGTCGGCGATCTGCGCGAGACGTTGAACGTGCTGCTGCCGGGCGTGGAGAAGCGCGACCGCAGCGAGTGGCACGACCACATCAAGGAGCTCAAGGGCGACTCGGCGGTGCGGGACATTCTGCACCTCGGCGACAGCGGACACCTCTACGCGGCGCACGTGATCAACGATCTCTGGATCTACACCGAGGGCAAGGCCCTGGTCGTCACCGACGTCGGACAGCATCAGATGTGGGAGACCCAGTACTACAAGCACGACTTCCCGCGCCGGCTCATTACCTCGGGAGGATTGGGAACGATGGGTTTTGCGCTTCCGGCGGCGATCGGCGCGAAGATGGCCATGCCCGACGAAGAAGTGTGGGTGATCGCGGGAGACGGCGGATTCCAGATGACCGCCGCCGAGCTGTCCACGTGCGTGCAGGAGAACATCAAGATCAATATCGCCATCATCAATAACGGCTACCTGGGCCTCGTTCGCCAGTGGCAGGAATTCTTTTACGGTGGCCGATACAGCGCGTCCCCGATGCAGAACCCTGATTTCGTGAAGCTCGCCGAGGCGCACGGGATCACCGGGATGCGGGTCGAGCGCCGGGACCAGATCCAGGAGACCGTACAGCGGGTTCGAGATGCGTCGGGCACCGTTGTGGTCGATTTCCGCGTCGAGAAGGAAGACACCGTCTATCCGATGGTGCCAGCCGGTGCCGATCTCCATGCGATGATCCGCCCGACCGAGCACGGTCAAGAAGTGAGAGACTCGTGACGAAGTCGCTGCGCACTTTCGTGGTCTACGTGGAGGACAAGCCCGGCGTGCTGAACCGCGTCGTGTCCTTGTTCCGCCGTCGTGGCTTCAATATCGAATCGCTATCGGTGGGCCACACCGATCGGAGCGGCGTCTCGAGGATGACCATCGTCATGGAGGCCGACGAAGCGGCGGCGCGCCTGGTGGAAGCCAATCTCTATAAGCTCGTGAACGTGCTGCGGGTGGAGGGATTGAGTGAAGGCGACGCCGTGCTCCGAGATCTGGCGCTCATCAAGGTGCGCGCTAATACCGAGCAGCGTGTCCAGGTGCTCCAGATGGCCAACGTGTTTTGCGCTCGCGTGGTGGACGTGGTGACCGACGCCATGGTTGTCGAAATCACCGGCAGCGAGGACAAGATCGAAGGCCTGGTGGACGCGCTGCGGCCCTTCGGCATCATCGAAATGGCGCGCGCTGGTACCATCGCGATGAAACGTGGCGCCGAGGCACCAAGCATACAGCCTCAGTTTGTGCACGCCGTCGTCCCCGATCTCAAAAAGAAGCCGACCGCCGGCCCCGACGGCAGCGCCGACGCCGCCAAAGAACAGCTGCCCAACTGAGGGCACGAGCTTAGAAACCAGCTAGTAACCAGCTTAGAAAAAGGAGTAGCGAACTCATGGCAACTATCTTCTACGACAAGGACGCCGACCTATCGCTCATCAAGGGAAAGAAGGTCGGGATCATCGGCTACGGCTCGCAAGGCCATGCCCATGCCCTCAACCTGCACGACAGCGGCGTGGAGGTGCAGGTGGGTCTCCACCCTGGTAGCAAGAGCAAGGCCAAGGCAGAAGCCGCGGGTCTCAAGGTCGGCAAGAACTCCGATGTGGCCGCCTGGGCGGACGTGATCATGATCCTAGCGCCGGACACGACTCAGCCGAAACTATATAGGGAAGAGATCGCGCCTCACCTGAAAGCCGGCAAGACGCTCATGTTCTCGCACGGTTTCAATATCCGCTTCGAGACCATCAAGCCTCCGGCGGACGTGGACGTCAGCATGATCGCGCCCAAGTCCCCCGGCCATCGCGTACGCGAGACCTTTCAGGCCGGACAAGGTACGCCGGCCCTTCTGGCCGTTCACCAGGACGCGAGCGGCCAGGCGCAGGAGCAGGCACTTTCTTATGCGAAGGGGCTCGGCGCGACGCGCGCCGGCGTGATTCTGACCACGTTTGCGGAAGAGACGGAGACCGATCTTTTCGGCGAGCAGACGGTCTTGTGTGGTGGCGTCTCGGCGCTCGTGAAAACGGCTTTCGACACGCTGGTGAAGGCGGGTTACCAGCCGGAAATCGCATACTTCGAATGCCTCCATGAGCTGAAGCTGATCGTAGATCTGATGTACCAGGGCGGCCTGAACTACATGCGTTACTCTGTGAGTGACACCGCCGAGCACGGTGACTACACGGGTGGGCCTCGCATCATCACCGACCAGACGCGTGCCGAAATGGAAAAGATGCTGTGCGAGATCCAAAACGGCACCTACGCCAAAGGTTGGATCGAGGAGAACGAGAAGGGACGTCCCTCGTTCAACAAGGTGCGCGCTCAGGAGCAAGAGCAGCTTTTGGAGCGGGTCGGTGCGGAGCTTCGCGAGATGATTCCGTTCTTGAATCCCGTGCGCGTCAAACCAGGGCAATAGGACAAATCTGCCTTAGTGCCGCGGGGCCCCACCGCCGCCTGACTAGGTCCGATCAACGCAACCACGTCATTTGGCGGCCGACAGGGGACAGCGAACCCGCCCGACTAGCTCCGGTTGAAGCAATTACCTGATTTGGCGGGCGGCGCGACTGCGCCTTCGTCGGTTCGCCTACCAATGCTCGCTCACTCCTCGTTCGCTCGCTTGTCCTCCGCTCGCAAGCTCGCTGCGGACGGCGGCGGGCCGGGCTCGCTCCGCTCGCGCAGGGCGCCGATGACTTTTTCAGGGACCCTGCAGTTAGCTGCGCTAGACCCCAGCTTCCTTCAGTGCTTTCGTGGCGATGCGCGTGATGTAGACGGTCACCACCCCGGTGGCTATCAGACCCACGATCTGAAGGACCAACCGCAGCGTCTCGACGTCTCCTCCACCCGCGGCCGCTTCCAGACCGCTTCGCCCGACCGATCCCAGGTAGACGTAGAGGAACGACCCCCGGGATGATCCCGATGGCCGAAGCCAGCGCGTAGTGCCAGAAGGAAATCCGCGTCAATCCGTAGGCGTAGTTCTGGACGTTGAAGGGGAAGATCGGCGAGAGCCGAGTCAGGAAGACGATCTTCCATCCCTCTTTGGCGACGGCGCGATCGACGGCCGAGAAGCGGGGCTTCGATTGGATCCATTCCTCGACACGCTGGCGGGCTAGATGGCGGGATACAAGGAACGAAAGCGCCGCTCCAACCGAAGCACCGACTAGGACCGCTCCCAACCCGGGTAGTAGGCCGAAGGCGGCGCCCGCGGCCAGAGTGAGAAGCGAGCCGGGAAGAAACAAGACGGTGGCCACGGCGTAGGCGAGCGCGTAGACCAGTAAGCCCACCGGTCCGAGCCCCTGAACCCAATCGTTGAAGACCGCTAGCCAATCTGCGAGCGGCAACGTTCGCAGCCAGAGCAGGGCGGCCACGACTAAGAGAGCGATGCCGATCTTTCCCCCAGTCCCTGCAGCCCGTGCTTTCATCATCGCCTTCGGATGCGATAGAGCCAGCGAAAGATCTTGGCGACGGTAGGTGTGAGGCGACCCTTTTGGTAGAGGTCGCCGACTCGTTGAACGCTCTGGGAAAGAGTCGGATAAGCGTGAATGGTCGAGGACAGTTGAGCGAGCCCCACTCCGTACTTGGCAGCCACGACGAGCTCGTGGAGCACATCGCCGGCATGAACCCCGACCACCGTGGCCCCTAGGATTCGATCTTTGCCAGGTGGGGTCACGACCTTCACGAACCCGAGGGCCTCGCCCTCGGTGATCGCGCGATCGAGATCGCTCCAGTCGAAGCGATAGACGGAATGGGGAACGCCTTGCTTCTTCGCCTGATCCTCACTGAGCCCAACGTGGGCCAGCTCGGGATCGGTGTAGGTCGTCCAGGGCACCCAGCGATAGTCGCCCTTTGTCTTCAGCCAGGGCAGGAGAATGTTGCGCACGACAATGCGCGCCTGGTAATCGGCCGTGTGCGTGAAACGGTAGGGCCCCGCGATGTCGCCGCAAGCGAAGATATGCGATTGGGACGTCGTCAGGCTGGCGTCTACCTCGACGCCCGCCTTCCCGTGTTTTACGCCCGCGGCTCCAAGATCCAGTCCTTCCGTGTTCGGACTCCTACCGGCTGCTAGGAGTACGGCTTCGGTCAGCATCGCTTCGGCGTCCTCCGGGCCCTCGATGGTTGCGGCAGTTTTGCCGTTCCTATTCTCGAACTTGGTCACGCGAGATCTGGTGAGAACGCGGACGCCTTCTTCGCGAAGACGCGCTTGGATGATCTCTGCCGCGTCGGAATCGTCTCGGGGAAGAATTCTGGGACTGGTTTCCACCAGCGTCACCCGGACTCCGAGGCGGTTCATGACTTGACTCAGCTCGCAACCGATCGGCCCGGCACCGACAATCAAGAGAGACTCGGGGGCGGACGGCATCTCGTCGAAGATGGTCTCGTTCGTGTAGTATGAAATATCGTTCACGCCGGGGATGGGCGGGACGGAGGCCCGGGTGCCGGTGGCGATGACGAAGTTGCGGGCCATGAGCCGCGTGCCGTCGACGTCGACTTCGTGAGGTGACACGAAGCGGGCTCGGCCCAAGAAGACGTCGACACCTAACCCCTCGAATCGCTCGACGGAGTCATTGGGTTCGATTTTCGCGCGCCTCTTCCTCATGCTGGCGAAGACTTCTTCGAAGGAAAAGCTCGGCTCCATGCTTTGGAGACCGAGGGCTTCGCCCTGCCGGATGTGCTGGATGAGCCTGGCGGAAGCGATGAGCCCCTTGGAAGGCACACAGCCGAAATTGAGACAGTCGCCACCCATCTTGTGGTCTTCGACGAGAGCCACCCTTCCACCCAGCCCGGCCGTGCCGGCCGCGGTCACCAGGCCTGCGGTGCCGGCGCCAATGATGACGACGTTATACTTCCCCTTGCCTTTTTCTTCTCGAGACCTCGGCGACATGAACCCCTCTTCTATCCTAAGGACCAGCGGTCGACGAGTAAGCTGGCCCACGCCTCATAACAGGGCGGGGGGCGATCCTGCCTCGCCTCCTTCTTCGTTGCAAGCGCGGGGGCGGATCGGCCAACATGGTGCCCAATGATCCTCGGCATCGACGAAGCCGGTCGAGGTCCCGTGCTGGGGCCCATGGTCGTGGCCGGGGTCACCCTTCGTCCTCCCCGGGCCGGAGCGCTCACCCGCCGTGGTGTTTGCGATTCCAAAGAGTTCGGTGCCGGCCCCGAAGCCAGGGAGAAGCGTGCCGCGCTGGCGGGGCACATCCGTCGCCTTGCCGAGGAGGTGCGAGTGGAGGTTTTCGATCATCGCGCGGTGGACGATTACGCTTCGCGCGGCCTGCTGAACGAGCTGGAGCGGCGCGGCGCGCGGCAGATCATCGGTGCGGCCTCGCCGGTCCGTCGCATCGTTGCGGACGGTCAGCGCGTGTTCGGCACGCTGAGGGGAGAATATCCCCACCTAGAGGCGCATGATTTCGGGGAGACGGTACACGTGGCGGTGGCGGCGGCCTCGATCATCGCCAAGGATCTCCGCGATCGGCTCTTCGAGGAGATCGCGGTGCGCTATCGCGAGGAGTTCGGCGAGGTGCGTGGTGGAGGCTACGTCAACGCCGCAACGGCCGACTTCCTGCGCCGTTATCACGAACGCTACGGTGAGCTTCCCCCCGAGACGCGAAGGAGTTGGGGATGGAAGCTGCTGAACGAGCTCGATCCGCTGCCCCTGCCGCTTTTCGATTCGGCCGGCGTCTGAGCGCCGCTCGAGCCCAGCTCGAGTAAAGAAGAGCCCCGGCGCCTTTGGACGCGGCCCAAGGGCTGCCTATAATGCTTGTGTATGCTCGCTAATCGTCCCAGCCGGTACGGAGTCATTCGATGAAGAAGTTGAAGAAGCGGTACTTGTTGCTTGGGATTGCTACACTAGCCATTCTTGCCGAAGTCAGCTCGACGCGAGGCGTGGGCTCCACGTCCGTCCCGTCCAAGGCCGAGTCGGTGAGTGGGAGCTCCGTCCTCGAGCACATTCGTTATCTATCGTCCGACGAGCTCGGCGGACGTGGAAACGGCAGCGAGGGGCTCGGGCAGGCCAGAGATTACATCGCGTCTCAGTTCGCGAAGTTCGGCCTCACGCCGGCGGGAGACGACGGGACGTACTTTCAACCGTTCTCCGTCACCGTGGGCGGGGACCTCGGACCCAAGAACACGCTGGAGCTCGGTACCGGCGAGACCACGGAGAAGCTTCGTTTCCATGAAGACTTCGAGCCGATGACGTTCTCCGGATCGGGTGAGCTGGAAAGTGCTCCCATCGTCTTCGTGGGTTACGGGATCACGGCTCCCGAGCACGACTACGACGACTATGCGGGCGTAGATGTTCGCGGCAAGGTCGTTTTGCTATTCCGTCACGTACCGCGCGAAGGGCAACACGACGGTCCCTTCGATGAGCGACGAGGCCATGCGACCTTCGTGACGAAAGTCGTGAACGCGAAGAGCCACGGGGCGTCTGCCGTGGTGCTGCTGACGGATCCCGTCAACCATCAAGGTGAGCCAGACGAGCTGGTGGCGTTCGGCCAGGATCTGGGGGCGGACGATCTGGCCATTCCTGCCATTCACGTGAAGCGGTTCGTGATACAGCAGCTCTTTCAGAAATCCGGAAAAGACCTTTCCGCGGTCCAAGAAAACATCGACGACAATCTCGAGCCGGCCTCTTTCGAGATCGAGGGTACCCGTGTGAGTCTTACCCTCGACATCCAGCGCAGTCAGAGCGAGGTCCAGAACGTCCTCGGATATCTTGCTCCGCAGGGGGCGTCGGGCGAAGAGGAGATTCTGATCATCGGTGCTCACTACGATCACCTCGGCACCGATGGTGGGCGGCATTCACGTGCGCGTGACGGCGAGGGTGAGATCCATAACGGTGCGGACGACAACGCGTCGGGAACGGCAGGAGTATTGGAGCTGGCGCGCGTCTGGTCGGAGGAGAAGGGGCGTCTCAAACGGGGAATCTTGTTCGCCACGTTTGCTGGTGAAGAGCTCGGTCTTCTCGGTTCGCGCCACTACACACGCGAGCCGTCGTTTCCTTTGGAGCGGACGGTCGCCATGATCAATCTGGACATGATCGGTCGTCTGCGGGAAGGGAAGTTGTTGATTGGTGGTGTGGGCAGCTCGATCGTGTTTCAGCACAAGCTGGAAGAGCTTGTCGAGGGACAAGATCTCGCACTCGATTTCAGCTTCTCGGGCTACAGCGCGAGTGACCATGCCTCGTTCGTGAGGGTGGGAATCCCTTCTTTGTTCTTTTTCACCAACCTTCACGCCGATTACCACCGGCCGTCCGACGATTGGGACCGGATCAACGCGGACGGCGAGGAGCAGGTGCTGCGGCTCGCCTACCAGATGGTCGACTACATCCAGTCGCTACCAGAGCGGCCGCCGTTCGTTCGCGAAGCGCAGGCGCCTCGTGGGGGCCGCGGCAGCGGTTACGGAGCTTACTTCGGTTCCGTTCCGGATTTCGGGCACCAGGGTGACGGGGTGCGATTCGACGACATCCAGGAAGGTAGCCCGGCCCACAAGGCGGGACTGCAAGCGGGAGACGTTCTCGTTTACTTCAACGGCCGCGAGATCGACACACTCCAGGATTTCACGGATGCGCTCCGGCGCCATGAGCCGGGCGACGAGGTCCCGGTCGTCGTGATGCGGGACGGCAAGATCGTCGAGACCCGCGTCGAGCTCGCCCGACGTCCCTAGTGCTGCCTACCGGGCACCGCTGAGCTTTCTCTCCACCCTTCCCAACAGTCCATGTTGATCCAGATAACGGCGTAGTGTCTTGGCATGCTGCCACATGGCGGGCTTCAGCTTGGCGTTGTAGAGCAAGGCAGCCGGGTGATAGAGCACCATGAACTGCGTGCTGGGGAAGTCAGGGAGCGTGAAGAATGTGCCCGCCTCGTCAGACATCTGAAAATTGGATTTCGACTTGTCGAAGTGTTTCAAGGCGGTCGCACCCAGAAGCAGGATGATGCGTGGGGCCATCAGCTCGATCTGGCGTCTCAGGAAGGGGAGACAGGTCGCCGCCTCGTCCGCGTGCGGCGAGCGGTTGTCTGGGGGGCGACACTTGACCACGTTGGCAATGAACATGTCCTGGTTGGTGTCGATGCCCACCGCGTTCATGATTTGGTCGAACATTTGCCCCGCTCGCCCGACGAACGCGAGACCCTGCTGATCTTCTTTTTCTCCCGGTCCTTCGCCGACGACCATGACCGGTGCGGCAGGATTCCCCCGATCGACGACGATTTGAGTTCTGCCCGCATGGAGGCCGCACTTCGTGCAGCCGCTCGCGATGAGCTGTTCCTTGAACTCCTGGTAGGTAGGGGAGCCCAGAATCGTATTGGAGCCTGAGTCAAAGAGATCGAATTGCATGATTGTCTCCCGAGCCATTGAGATGGTTGAGGACTTCGGAAAGATTGTGTATGTCTCGACCGAAGACGAGTCCAGGAATTCCGAGCTTGGCGGCGTCACGAATGTTGGATGGCCAGTCGTCGACGAATAGAACTTCCTCAGGCCGGAGGCCTATTCCCTTTTTCTTCAAGTCTTCGAGAACGGTGCGTAAAGAGAGGTCCTTGTCTTGCCATGCGAAGCAGGGGCAAATGAAGCGGGGGAGCAGATCCAGCACCTTCAGAATCTCGCCCGCGGTCTCCGGTGTGGAGCGGCTGGCTACGGAGATCATCAGGCCGCGTTGCTCCAGGGCATCCAGAGTGGGGCGCGCATCCGGACGCAGCGTGAGCTCGTACCCCGACGCGTCCCGCACCCGATCGCCATCTCGCTCGAACGGCGGAGACATCTGGGCGCAGTAACCGCCCGGGAAGGTCCAGAGCGTTTCATCGAGATCGAAGACAACGAGGCGCTTCATCAAAAAATATTATCAGCGAGGCCAGAGTCTAACACACCTTTTCGTTCCCGAGAGATCAAAAGCTAAGTCGTACTAGGGGCGGGAACAAGATGGCAGGCGGCGAAATGTCCCTCGCCGATCTCGGCAAGTGGCGGCTCTTCGCTCCGGCAGCGATCCACCACGACCGGGCACCGCGGGTGGAATCGGCAGCCCCGGGGTGGATGGAGAGGTGACGGCTGTTTGTTTCCCGGTAACACTTTCTGAGATCTCGGTTTTTCCTTTTGGGGATCCGGCTCGGGAACGGAGGCCAAAAGGGCCTGGGTATAAGGATGAAGGGGATTCTCGTAGAGGAGCGTGGTGGGGGCGGTTTCCACGATCCTCCCGAGGTACATGACCGCAACGCGATCGCTGATGTGCCGCACGATGCGCAAGTCGTGGGCGATGAAAAGATACGACAGGCGAAGCTTTTCCTGTAGCTCGACGAAGAGGTTGAGGATCTGCGCCTGAACGGAGACGTCGAGCGAGCTGACGGGCTCGTCCGCGACGAGGAAGCTTGGATCGAGCGCCAGGGCGCGCGCGATACCAATTCTTTGTCTCTGGCCGCCGCTGAATTCATGAGGGTATCGGGAGCCCGCCTTGGGATCGATGCTGACCAATTGTAGCAGCGCCTCCATTCTCTCCGTTCGTTCTTGCCGAGTACCCACCTTGTGGATCTCGAGGGGCTCGGTGACGATCGAGCCCACCGTCATGCGCGGGTCCAACGCGCCGGAGGAATCCTGGAAGACGATCTGGGCCTTGCGGCGAAACTGGCGGAGCGACCGCCGTTCGAGAGAGAGCACATCCTGGCCTTCGAAGCGAATCTCGCCGGAAGTGGGCTCCACCAGCCTCAAGACGCAGCGGCCGGTAGTGGTTTTCCCAGACCCAGATTCACCCACCAGCGAAAGGGTCTCGCCGGACCGAATCGAGAAGCTCACTCCGTCGACCGCATGGACCTGGGCGACGGTTCTTCTGAGAAGGCCGCGTCGAACCGGGAAACGCTTCACGAGGTCCCTCACCTCGAGAACGCCTTCGACGAGGTTGTCGGGGTTGTCGGCAACCGTGCCCGCTCGGCTCATTGGCCGCCAGACGTTTTCTCCCCAATCGCTGCCGCGATCTCGGGGTACGCGTAGCAAGCGGCGAGGTGTTCGGGGGACACGGTGAGAAGGGGCGGTACGAGGTGTCGGCACGCGTCGAACTCCAACGGGCACCGGGGGGCGAAGGCGCAACCGGGAGTGAGCGCGGCGAGATCGGGTACGGTCCCCGGGATACCTTGAAGCTTCTTCTTGCCTGTAGAGCGTGCTGAGTCTGCAGACTCTGTCGAGCCGGAAGCGCCCGGAAGCGAGCGCAGGAGCCCGGTGGTATACGGGTGCTTGGGATCGCGAAAGATGAAGTTCACCGGAGCCTCTTCGACGATCCGACCGGCGTACATCACGGCCACACGATCCGCGTGCTGAGCGACCACGCCCAGGTTGTGGCTCACCAAGAGGATCGCCATGTGGAGCTCCTCCTTGAGTCGCTCCAGGAGCTCGAGAATCTGTGCCTGGACGGTGACGTCGAGCGCACTGGTCGGCTCGTCGGCGATGAGGAGATCGGGAGAGCAGGCGATAGCCATTGCGATCGACACTCTTTGCTTCATGCCGCCGCTCATTTGATGCGGATAGTCCTTTGCTCGCACCGCGGGATCCGGGATGCCCACTGCCTCGAGCAGCTCGACCGCCTCTTGCCAGGCTTCTTTCCGGCCCCTGCCCCGGTGGATTTGAAGAGGCTCGGCGACGTGCGTATCGATTGTGAGAACGGGGTTCAACGCCGCTGCGGGATCTTGGAAGATTAGCGCGATCTCTTTTCCACGAACGTGACGAATCGCCTCGTCGGATAAGCGAAGAAGATCCTCGCCCTTCCAAAGCACTTCGCCCTTCACGATCTGCCCCGGCGGCGGTACCAGCCGAAGGAGGCTATAGGCTAGTGTGGATTTCCCGCATCCGGACTCCCCGACGAGGCCCAACGTTTCGCCGGGCGCAATCTTCAGATGGACATCGTCGAGGGCGCGAACCGGTCGTTGGGGCTCTGCGGGCGTGTCGAACCGAACCGAGAGTCCTCGGATCTCGAGCAGCGATTCGTTCAAAGCGGAATCCTTACCGGCGACCGCGCTTGGTCTTCTTTCGAGCGGTCTTCTTGGGACTCTTCTTGCGTTGCGACTTCCTGCTAGTTTTTTTCTTGCGAGAGGGCGCTTTCTTCTTGGATTGCTTCTTCCGCGCGCCGTTTCCGAGTGCGGAGGCGATCCGCTCGACTTGAGAGGTGTGATTCCGATCATGATAAGCGAGATGGACGACCATTTCCCTGAGGCTGATGGTTCCGTACTCCGGGTGGGGGGATACCTGTGTCCAGACACCTTTCGGTAGAACCTTGAGCAACGCCAGATTGTGTTTTCGTAATGCGACGAAGCTTTCGAGGGTGAGCTTGAGCGGCTGCTTTCGATAGTGGAGCTCCTTCGCCCAGACTTCCTGATCGAAGGCTGCTAGCGGCGTCCCGGGTTCGGCTGCAATCCTGCGGTAGCGGAAGCCATAGATGATCTCGCAATCGTTGAGGTGGGCGATGATCTCTTTCGCAGACCACTTGCCGCGCACCGGACGGGCGACTGCGTTGTTCGGAGACAACGACGACACAAGCTTCTCCAGGCGACGTGGCGTGGAGCTCAGAATCGAAAGCGCTCTGGTGTCAGTTTCGAGGTGTTCTCTCTTGCATATTGGACAATCCATGGCGTGTCTCCCAGCCTAGTTGCTTTTGTGCTCTCCGAAAACATTGCGTAGTCGATCCGAGATCTCGCCGAGCGTCGCATAGGCCTCGACCGCCGCCAAGATGGGCGGCATGAGATTGTCGTCCGTTCGTGCCGCTCTCTCGACGCGCTCGAGTGCACTCGCGACTTTTTTGGGCTCACGCCGTTCTCGCAAGGCGGCAAGCCGTTTCGTTTGTTGCGCTTCCACTTTCGGATCGATGGAAAAGACCTCGACGGGGATCTTTTCATCCGACGTGAACGCGTTCACTCCGACGACTGTCGCCTCCTTGGCATCGAGCGCCTTCTGAAATCGATAGGCGGCGTTCCGAATCTCCCCTTGGATCCAGCCCGACTCAATGGCGCGCAGTGCCCCGCCACGGCGGTCGATCTCCTCGAGAAGCTTCTCGGCTTGCTCCTGGACCGTGTTGGTTAGCGATTCGATCGCATAGGAGCCGCCGAATGGATCGGCCGTATCCGCGGCGCCGCTCTCGCAAGCCAGGACCTGCTGTGTGCGGAGGGCCAGTTCTGCTGTTTCTTCGGTGGGGAGTCCAAGCGCTTCGTCGAGGGCGTTGCAGTGAAGCGACTGCGTGCCGCCGAGCACCGCGGCCAGGGCCTGCAGTGTCGTGCGCACCACGTTGACCTTGGGCTGCTGGGCGGTGAGCGTCGAGCCGGCGGTTTGCGTGTGGAAGCGGAGCATTTGAGCTCTTGGATTCTTGGAGCCGAAGCGTTCGCGCAGAATCTTGCCCCAGAGTCGACGGGCGGCGCGGAACTTCGCGACTTCCTCGAGGAAATTGCGATGGGAGTTGAAAAAGAAAGACAGCCTTTCGCCGAAGTCATCGATCTGCAAGCCCGCCGCGACCGCTGCCTTGACGTACTCGATGCCGTTGGCGAGCGTGAACGCCAGTTCTTGCGCCGCAGTCGAACCCGCCTCGCGGATGTGATAGCCGCTGATGCTGATGGGATTGAATCGGGGCGCCGATTGGCCGCAGAACGCGATGATGTCGGTGGTGATGCGCATGGACGCGCCGGGCGGATAGATATAGGTGCCGCGCGCCGTGTATTCCTTGAGAAGATCGTTTTGTACCGTGCCGGAGAGCTTTTCCAAAGGAACGTTCTGCTTGCGACCCACCGCGATGTACAGTGCCAGAAGGATGGCGGCTGTGGCGTTGATGGTCATCGACGTGGACACGCGGTCCAACGGAATGCCGTCGAACAGAGTCTCCATGTCTTCCAGAGAGTCGATCGCGACGCCCACGCGTCCTACTTCTCCTCGCGCCAAGCGGTGGTCGGAGTCGTAGCCGATCTGCGTCGGCAGATCGAAGGCCACCGAAATCCCGCTTTGCCCCTGCTCGAGGAGGTGACGGTAACGGCGGTTCGATTCTTCGGCGGTGGCGTAGCCCGCGTATTGCCGCATGGTCCAGAGGCGGCTTCGGTAACCCTGCGGATGATTGCCACGTGTGAACGGCGGCTCACCGGGTTTGCCCAGGTCGCGCCGAGCGTTCCACCCCCTCAGGTGATCGGCGGTGTAGACCTCTTCGAGGGGAATGCCCGAGCTAGTCACACGATGGCTGCTTGGCCGGTTAGGGATGTCGGGTCCGTTAGGATTGTCTGGCACGGAAGTTGATGCTAGCACAGCACTTCGCGGCTCACAAAACCTCTCGCGTACGGGTGGGGCGGGGTCACCTCCGTCGAGAGCGACTGGGCTGGGGACGACGTTCCTAATATCGCTTCCGGTGCGGTCCGCGCTCTGGTTTCGAGCTCCGCGCCGGCGGCGGAGTGACGCGCGTTCGCGAGACCGCTAGTGTGTGAACGCGTAGATCACGTAATTCACACCGAGCTTGTAGCCTTCGTTCGACAGATCGATGGGATACCAGCCCTGGTCGGACCACTCCCAATAGTCGCCGATGTCGTTGTTGAAGTTCGCCACGACCAGGAGACGTCCGGCATCGTCTCGAATGCCGTAGAACAGCGGGGGATAGGCGTGGCCCATGGGGTGGGTTATAATGTCGAGATCCGCGATCGAGAAGAAACTCTGGTAAACGGCATCGGACTCCTCGAGAAGCTCGAAGTGCCGGCCGGGAAGCACGGAGGCCATATTTGTCTCAAGGACCTCCCAGTCCCAGGCACCGTCGAAGTCGTCGAAGATCGCGAATCCGCCGCGAGACAGGTAGTCACGGAAGTTCGTTGCCTCCGCCTCGGTGAGCCCCCACGTTCCCGGCTCGCTGAAGTAGAGCACCGGATACTTCATGATCTCCGGACTTTCGAGCGAAACGATCGTGTGAGCGGCCGGCTCAGTATGCACGGCCGTCAGCTCGGAGAGGATCCTGAGGAGGTTCCGTTCGGCCCGCGGATAGTCGTGTGCCCACCCTTGGTTTCGACGCCCCCTCGTGCTCTGGAACTGCACCCGCGCGAAAATGAAATCGGGCCTGCTGGTGAGCGCGGGTTCGCCCACGTGGAAGCGGTCGAAGGAGGACAATTGACCCAAAGTGCTCCCCGCAGCCAGGGAGACGGCGACGACTGCAACCATGGTCCTGACGGCCACCATACCTCCTTCCGAACGGATTGTACCGCAGGAGCTCGCTCGACATCACGTCGATCGTAAACCCCCGGGCGGACGGTCGGCGGGCCTCATCAGACTACGTCTTGGCGCTGCTTTTTTCCGAAGGACCGCTGGCGCAGGACTTCGTAGAGCGCAATCCCCACACACGTGGAAACGTTCAGAGATCGAAGCCCGGGATCGAACATGGGAATCGAGACCAGCCGATCGCGATAAGTCTGTCGGATCGCAGCGGGAAGCCCTTCACTTTCGCTTCCGAATACCAGGACCGCGCGCTCGGGGAACCGCACGTCGTAGATGCGACGAGGCGCTTCCGGGCTGACGAAGAAGGGCTCTCCCAGCTCCGGTAGTTGCGCTTCGAAAGAAGCCCAGTTGGGCCAAACGTGCGGCTTGACGCGCGGCCAATAATCGAGACCCGCCCTCCGAACCTGTTTTTCTTCTATGGAAAAGCCGAGAGGCTCGATCAGGTGAAGCTGGGCACCTGCTGCCAGGCAGCTCCTTCCTGCGTTGCCGGTGTTCCAGTGAATCTCGGGTTCCAGGAGCACGACATGGAGGGAGGCCATTTCCGGGCATTCTAATGCACGATTTCACCAGACTTGGGAACACTTGGGAACAAGACGCTCTCTCTTTCTGACGTCCTTGGGCGTGGGTGCCACACTATCTAGCTCTTATGGCGGCAGCTCGCTCGCCCAATTGACCGTAACCGTCATCGGAGAGGAGCTTTCGCCTTCCGGGGGCACAATCATCAGGAACTTCGTTCCGTCGCCGTTCACCGCATAGATTCGTTTGAACACATGACCTACGACGCGCGAGCGGAACAGCGCCTGCGGTGGGCTCGGATTGTTAGAGGACTCGCTGTTGAAGACGACCGACATGAGTCGACGATCCGCGGCGAGGTAGAAGAGCTCTTTCCCATCCGCGCGCCATTCCGGGTGAGAACCACCCCCGGTAGACACCTGCATCCGGTCCTCGCCGTCGGGAAAGGATTGCAGCCGGGGACCTCCCATGCGCCCGATTCATTGGACGTGTAAGCGAGCCATTGACCGTCCGGGGACGGGCGTCCGTCCTTTTCGACGAACTCGCTTTGGAGGAGGAGCTTGGCCTCTCCGGGGGCGCTCACCAGCAAGATGCCGACGTCCGAACTCGATATGTTCACGAAGACGAGGAATCGACCGTCCGCGGACCAGCCCGAAGGTAGCAAGAAGTCTTCCGATTCCAATAGCAACTCCTCGGTGTCGCCGCCCCTGGCGGCCATTCGGTAGAGGTCCCCGGAACCTCGGCGTATGGACCCGAATGCGATCGCTTGTCCGTCTGGCGACCAGACGGGCGCCCCGTCGTTCCGTCGCGCGAACGGAGAGTTCACATTACGCGCTAGATCATGAATCCAGATGGCGATCCTTCCGTCCGGGGTGTCCCAGCGCTCATAAGCGACTCGGGTGCCGTCCGGCGAAAGAGACAGGCTATCGTACTGACCTAGCTCGCCGACGGACTCGAGCTTCGTACCATTACGATCGAACCACGCGAGCTCGGTCAGCAAAGAACCGCCACTCCAATGCGCCAGGATTCCAGTCCTCGACAAGGAAAAAGCCTTTTCGGCGAAGATGCCGACGCGGCCGCCCACGTTCTCTCCGACCGGGTACGGATCGCCGATGAGCTCGAGGCTATCCGGATCGAAACGCCGGGCAACGAGCGTCCGCTCGGCGGCATAGAGAAGATAGCCAGGCTCGGCGTACACAGCCTTGGACTGTATGTTGCCAATCCGTTGGACAGGCTCCGCGTCGAGTGAACCCATCGCGAGCCCGGCATTTTCTGTAGTCCCCGACTGAATCACGAACAGAAACCCGCGCCCATCGGGTAAAAAGCTGGGCAGTCGGTGAGAGAACTCCTGGCGCGATCGGTCGAGTGAAGTGACAGGGGTAACCGCGCCACCTTGATCGGACACCCGGTACAGAGGAGCGTCTAGATTGGGCGAGAAGAGGATGACGCCCTCGGAGCTCCAGGCTCCTCCTCGAGTATCGGTCGCCGGTGCGAGAGCCTGAGGTGGTCCCCCGGCAATATCAACCTTTTTGAGCTGACCGTCGGCAAAAAACCCAAGAAAGCGGCTATCCGGTGACCAGAAGGGAAAGGTCGCTCCTTCGGTTCCCGGTAGAGGATGGGCGTCGCTCTCTCCCAGGGGACGGATCCACAGCGCTGTCCTGCCGGATGCCGCAGTCACGACGACCGCAAGGTGTCGACCGTCCGGGGAAAGCGCAGGCGCCTCCCCCGTGCCGAAACCGCCGTCATCGGGATGGGACACTTCGAACGTCTGCAACATCGCTGGCTGCTGAGGCGGCGCGCGCATTAGAGCTGCTACTACCACGGCCAACAAGACCGCCCCTGCCGCGACGGCATAGGCGTATATCTCCCGGGATCCTCTGCGCCGTAAGACAGACCCATCCTCTTTCGCTTCCGGCCACTCCGAGAGAGCCTGCTCGAGGCAGAGCTTCAAGTCGTGAGCGTCCTGCCACCGCTCACTTGGGTCCTTGGCGACGCATCGCCCGACGAGCCACTCGAGATTCGCGGGTAAAGCGGGTCGAACGGACTTCAGTGGTCTGGGGCTTTTTTCGATGATCGCGGCGATGAGACTTGCTTGACTCTCACCTTGAAACGCCTTCTCCGCGGTCAGCATTTCGTAAAGCACGGCACCGAACGCGAAGATGTCCGTACGGCTATCCGCTTCCTTGCCTTCGAGCTGCTCAGGAGACATGTACTGCAGGGTGCCGAGGAGGGCACCTTCACGAGTCAGCTCCTCTTGCCGCGTGGGAAGCTCAGAGTCTGCTGCGAAACCCGCCGGTTCTGACCTCTTCGCGAGGCCGAAATCCAAAAGCTTCGCCCCCGACTTCGTCAACATGATATTCCCGGGCTTCAGATCCCGATGCACGACTCCTTGACGATGGGCTTTGTCCAATGCGTCCGCGATCTCGATGGCGTGGCGAAGCGCTTGGTCGAGGGGTAGTGCACCTTTCTTCAGACGGTCAGCCAGTGTTTCGCCTTCGATGTGCTCCATCACCATGAAGTCGACGCCTGCGACCGATAGTAGTTCATCTCGTACTCGACGGGGGAGACATTTCCGATCGGCTCCAAGAGTCGTTGCGTGTTGTACCAATGGACCCACTCGAGGGTGGCGAACTCAACGTCTTCGAGACCACGCCAGGGCCCACGTCGACGGATCACCTCGGTCTTGTAGAGGCCGATGATGGATTCAGCCAAAGCGTTATCGTAAGAGTCGCCTCGGCTGCCGACGGACGGCTCAATACCCGCCTCGGCGAGCCGCTCGGTATAACGGATCGAGACGTACTGCACGCCGCGATCGCTGTGATGCACCAATGGATCTTCTGGGTTTAGTCGGCGCTCGTGCAGCGCCTGCTCCAACGCATCGAGAGCGATGCCGGCAGTCAACGATGTCGTCGCTCGCCAACCGACGATGAGTCGAGCGAAGACGTCGATGACGAAGGCGACATACACGAAGCCGCGCCACGTGGCAATGTAAGTCAGGTCCGAGACCCAGAGCTCGTTCGGGCGTGTGGCGTTGAAGTCGCGCTCCACGAGGTCCGTCGGGCGAGCGCCGCTCGAATCCGGCTTCGTCGTCTTGAATCGACGTCCACGGACCGCGCCCTGGAGACCCATTTCACGCATCAGACGGGCCACCGTGCATCGAGCCACGTCGCGGCCCTCACGGCACAGCTGACGCCAGACCTTGCGCACGCCATACACGTCAAAGTTCTCTTGCCGTACACGACGAATCTCGCCGCGGAGTTGGACGTCGCGCTTCGCTCTCGCTGGCAGGCGGCTTGGGTCCTTCTCTCTCGCTTTCTGCTCGTAATAGGTCGACGGGGCGATCGGAAGCATCCGGCAGATCGGCTCGACCCCGTAATTTTCACGGTTCGCGTCCACGAACAACACATTCACCTCGGTCGGCGGTCGAGCTCCGCCTGGGCGAAAAACGCCGACGCCTTGCGAAGGATCTCGTTCGCCCGCTTTAGCTCACGGTTCTCTCGCTCAAGCTCCTTCAGCCGCTGACGCTCGTCCGTCGTCAGTCCCGCTCGTTTCCCAGCATCACGCTCTGCTCGCCGCACCCACGTGCGTAGCGTTTCCCGCGTACAGTCAATCTTCGACGCAATCGATGAGATCGCTGACCACTGAGATTCGTGCTGAGCCTGCTGGTCGAAAACCATCCGCACTGCGCGCTCTTTTACCTCCGGTGAATACCTGCTTCGTCTTGTCATGACTCCATCCTCTCAAGAGTTGGAGTCTCCGGGAAACCCGGGGCGGTTCAGTACGAGCAAGGACTGACCGCATTGCACCTACTCCTGAGAGAGGACACGGAGAAGATCGCGGGGCCGAAGGGCAAGCACGAGAAGGAGCGAACTCATAACCACTGGGGGAGCACGGATGGGGAGCTGAGCTTCGGCGGTCGTCGAATCCAAGTGTCGCGACCTCGAGTTCGTTCGAAGTCGGGCGAGGAGGCGTCGCTTCCACACTTCGAAGCCTTCCGCGAAGAAGACCCGCTTCCGGAGCGAGTGCTGAACCAGATCTTGGTGGGGGTATCGACCCGAAATTACGAATCGAGTCTGGACAAACCCTCGGCGAAGTTGAAGTCTCGTGGCACGAGCAAGAGTGCCGCCAGCCGTCACCTCGTGAGCCAGACGACTAAGAAGCTCGAGGAATACCTATCTCGGAGGCTAGAGGAGTTCGAGCTTGCGGCACTAATGATGGATGGCCTTGAGGTGGCCGGACAGACCGTCGTCGTAACTCTCGGTATCACAATAGATGGAACGAAGGTGCCCTTGGGTATATGGCTGGGCTCGACGGAGAACTCTCGGGTGTGCACCGCGATGTTGCAGAACCTTCTCGAGCGGGGATTGCGGATCGACGAATCGATTCTCTGCGTAGTGGACGGAGGCAAAGGGATCCGCAAAGCACTCGTCGACGTTTTGGGGGATCTCGCGGTTATCCAAAGATGCCAGCTCCACAAACTCCGAAATCTACGCTCGTACCTTCCCAAGTCCCGTCACGCCTACGTGCTCCAGACAATGAAGGAAGCGTACAAATGCAAGAGTGCCGACAAGGCGCGCAAGCGACTTCAGGCATTGGTGTCGTGGCTCGAGCGAAACGGCTACGACGAAGCTGCCGGAAGCCTTCGAGAAGGGATGGAAGAGACCCTCACGGTTGTGAAGCTCGCTCTACCCGAGTTACTTCGCAAATCTCTGGCCACGACAAACGCCATCGAGAATCTCAACGGCACCATCCGCAGAGTCTCGAGAAACGTCAAGCGGTGGAAGAGTCCTTCCATGATTCGCCGATGGACCGCTCTCGGCGTCGTCACGGCGGAGAAAAAGTTTCACCGTATCAAAGGCTATCGCCATATGGGCGCTCTCGTTCACGCGCTTAGAAGCAAACAGAAATCTCTTGACAGCGATGAGGTTGCTGCCTAAGAGTATTCACAGGTGCCGCCGCTACCCGACCAAATTCAACAGCGGCCGGGACATCCCCACTGACGCCGTTCTCCGAGAAAGATCAATTGGGTCGCGCCCGGATGAATAAATGGAAGGCACAGGGCCCTTCGGGTCCTTGCGCCGGGAACATGTTTAGAGTTAGGTTTCGAGATTGGGGAAGCCGAAAATGGGAATCCAGAGAAAAGTAATACCTGTCATTCTTGCCCTAGTTACACCTTTGCTCTCTGCGAGTCAGTGCGAGCTTACCGACATCAAACCCACGGAACCTGATGTGCAACTAACTGCCGCGCCCGTCTCTATTGAGACAGGTCAGTCTACGACGTTATCTTGGAATTCTGACGTGAGCTCACATATCTCTATTTCGCCGGACGTTGGCGTGGTATTCCGAGAAATGGTCGGTACTCCTACAATCGGCTCAAGGAGTGGTAGCGTTCAACTACAACCCGTTGAAACGGTTACCTATGTCGCGACAGCATGGAACGCAGGGGCAGAATCTACCGACAGTGTGACTGTGACAGTCACTAATTCCCCGACCACACCAGGAACTACCACGTTGGTCGGTTCGTTCAGTTTTGACAACGTCGGAGAGGAGCCTTACGTTCAGACAGTCAGGTTCACTGGCAATCTGGTCTCCTCATCGGGGAACACCGGGGATTCCCAATTCTCCATATCGACAATGAACTTGGTGCAGCCCGGTGCTCATGGCATAGTATCTTTCACCAAGTCAGGACTCCAACCCGGAAGCTGGACTATTAACGCCGTTCCAGAAGGAGTCGCGGGGCCGATACAATGCCTAAGCGTTCGCGTTCCCGGAGTGATCCATCTCAGCGTCGCAGAGTGGTTGCCCGAGTGCGGCGGCTAGACTTCGGTTTCGCCATCTACGGCTAGCGGTGAAGCGCCATAGCATCCTGACCACGTGCCACTGGCGAATTGCCAATCTTTTACCTTAAGAGCGACGATAGCTCCAAGGGAGGCTTCCCGCCCGAATTTCGTCTACATGGGTGTTGGCGTAGAGGGCAAGGGGAGCCGGGCTCAAGCGGGGATGTCCCGCCGGATGTTGAATTTGGGGTAGCGGCGGCTCCTTGGCCGGCCTAAGAATAGGTCTGCCAAACCAACCGTCTCCAGAGGGGGACAAGGAGCCACCATGCCAAGGAAATCAAAGAAGCCAGTAAGAAAGCAAACGCACTCGCCTACGGGCAAGGTAGTTGGCCAAGTCGGTCAGATACTGCTACCGATGATAGCTGGGATCGCGGCCACGAAGGCGGACCTGACGGAATGGGTGTACGAGCAAGGACTGACCGCATTGCACCTACTCCTGAGAGAGGACGCGGAGAAGATCGCGGGGCCGAAGGGCAAGCACGAGAAGGAGCGAACTCATAACCACTGGGGGAGCACGGATGGGGAGCTGAGCTTCGGCGGTCGTCGAATCCAAGTGTCGCGACCTCAAGTTCGTTCGAAGTCGGGCGAGGAGGCGTCGCTTCCACACTTCGAAGCCTTCCGCGAAGAAGACCCGCTTCCGGAGCGAGTGCTGAACCAGATCTTGGTGGGGGTATCGACCCGAAATTACGAATCGAGTCTGGACAAACCCTCGGCGAAGTTGAAGTCTCGTGGCACGAGCAAGAGTGCCGCCAGCCGTCACCTCGTGAGCCAGACGACTAAGAAGCTCGAGGAATACCTATCTCGGAGGCTAGAGGAGTTCGAGCTTGCGGCACTAATGATGGATGGCCTTGAGGTGGCCGGACAGACCGTCGTCGTAACTCTCGGTATCACAATAGATGGAACGAAGGTGCCCTTGGGTATATGGCTGGGCTCGACGGAGAACTCTCGGGTGTGCACCGCGATGTTGCAGAACCTTCTCGAGCGGGGATTGCGGATCGACGAATCGATTCTCTGCGTAGTGGACGGAGGCAAAGGGATCCGCAAAGCACTCGTCGACGTTTTGGGGGATCTCGCGGTTATCCAAAGATGCCAGCTCCACAAACTCCGAAATCTACGCTCGTACCTTCCCAAGTCCCGTCACGCCTACGTGCTCCAGACAATGAAGGAAGCGTACAAATGCAAGAGTGCCGACAAGGCGCGCAAGCGACTTCAGGCATTGGTGTCGTGGCTCGAGCGAAACGGCTACGACGAAGCTGCCGGAAGCCTTCGAGAAGGGATGGAAGAGACCCTCACGGTTGTGAAGCTCGCTCTACCCGAGTTACTTCGCAAATCTCTGGCCACGACAAACGCCATCGAGAATCTCAACGGCACCATCCGCAGAGTCTCGAGAAACGTCAAGCGGTGGAAGAGTCCTTCCATGATTCGCCGATGGACCGCTCTCGGCGTCGTCACGGCGGAGAAAAAGTTTCACCGTATCAAAGGCTATCGCCATATGGGCGCTCTCGTTCACGCGCTTAGAAGCAAACAGAAATCTCTTGACAGCGATGAGGTTGCTGCCTAAGAGTATTCACAGGTGCCGCCGCTACCCGACCAAATTCAACAGCGGCCGGGACATCCCCCTCAAGGCGTGGGGGCTGGATACTCTATCGTGGGATGTCCATTTCTGCGCACACGAGCCGTGGCACCGGATGTGTCCCGAGGTCCGTGGAAAAAGAACGGCGCCCTCCACTCCGTCATCAAGGTATCAGATCAGGCGGCAACCTCCGCGTGTTCGAGAACCTCGCTCAGACGTTGGTAGCCGTCGATGCGTCGTAGTTGAATCTGGCCAGAGGCGATAAGCCCAAACAGCAAAGCGACCGCGGACTCCTCGCTGGAGAACGACGCTTGGGTTTTCGTCCGGCGTCGAAACTCGCGGTTGAGATTCTCCAGAGCATTGGTCGTTCGAATCGATTTCCACATGGCACGAGGGAATTCGTAGAAGGTCAGCAGCTGATTACCGGCCTCCTCTAGGCTTCGGACGACGGCCGGCGCGAGAGGCGTCCACTTGGCGACGAGCTCGTCATAGGCTTTGCGAGCATCGATCCCGTTCTTGGCGTAGACGATCCGGTTGTAGTCACGCCGGAGCTCGCGGCGTGCGTGCGCCGGGCAATGTTGGAGCAAGTTGGTGCCTTGGTGCACAACTCCGATAGAGGCCGAGAGCTCGCTTGGCCCCGACTCCCATCATCCGATCATCTCGCTATCAGGCATCCCGAGGGCCGTCATGGTGTTCAGAATCTTGCACCCGATCCTTGCCTCGACTCTCTGTGCCGCCAACCCTCTCGCTCGCATCGCTGAGCCCACGATAGCCTTGTAGCGATGGAACGTTGTCTCGACTTTGCTCCGGTTGCTGTAGCCCGATTCTGTGTGCCACTTTCGTTTGCCGAGCCGAGCTTGTGCTGCAATGTTGCGATTGCGCTGTCGGCTGCTCGCCGGCCCCGATGCGAGCTGGGCGCCCTTGCGCGGCGGTATCAGCACCCTCGGCGAGCGATGAGCGCTGTGATTCTCGATCGCCTCATAGACGCCGCTGGCGTCGTATGCGGTGTCGGCTCTGGCCGATGAGATGGGACTGTCGATCTGTCCGACAAGCGATGCAACCCGCGATGAATCGCGGGCTCTTTTGCTCGTCAGCTCGCCGGCGACGACTTCGCCAGTCTGCTCGTCGACACACAGATGGAGCTTGCGATAGTCCCTGCTCTTTGGTGCTCTGCGCAGCTGGCCGGCGTGGACAGCGAGACCGCTGCTGTCGATCAAGGTGTGCAACGGCGTCTTCTGCTTGTCTTGGTAGAAGGGGACCTTACCCAGCTTCGCCTTGCGCCTCGAAATCGTGGTGTGATCGGGCACATCATTGTCTAGCTTCATCAGAGCGAACAACGATCGCAGCAATCCCTCGCTCTGCCTAGATGACAGATGAAACACCATGCCCAGGGTGACAGCCGTCTCGATGGCGTGGTTCGAGTACTTGCGTTGACGGCCCGGTTTCCTCCTCCTCGGCCGGGGCGCGTCCCAGTTCACAAGCTTGCCGGCGGTGAGCGAGATCCAGACGGTCAGGCTCCCACGGTTGCGTAGACCCGCCTCATATTCACGCCAATTCCTCACGCGATAGGCCTTCTTCACATACTTCCGCTGAGTGCGTTTGAAAATGCTCATGGGGAACCTCGTATCCGTGAGTACAGGACAATTGTGGACCGAGATCGCGAGTTGTGCACCAAGGCACTACGAGGCCGCTACCGGAATGTACTACGTCTTCGAGTCCCTTAGTTGGAGACCTCGAAAAAGCTCATCATGCCGGCGGCGGAGTGCTCCAGGATGTGGCAGTGGATGAGCCAGCCGCCGGAGCGCTGGGCCGTGGGCGCTTTGCCCGCCGCCGCCACCTGACCCGGGCGGCCGCGGTCGATGAAGGTGACGGCGAAGCGCGAGATGGTCCAGCTCCGGCCAATGACGGAGCCAAGGCGCCCTGGCAGGAGCTGGGTGTCCTTGTTCTCCAGGACGGTGGCCGGCACCACGAAGTTTTTCAAGGGGTTCCCGGGATCGTCCATATCCACCCACTCGGTCTCGATCTTCTGGAAGCTCCAGCCGTGGAGGTGGAAGTTGTGGAGTCCGTCGGTGAGGTTCCTGACCTCCCACACGTAGGTGCCACCGGCACTCACTTTGTGGGCGTCCTCGGACGTCACGAGGGGGAAGGGTTTGCCGAGACCCTGGAGGAAGGCCTTCAGATCGCCGCTGTTATAGTTGGGAAAGGTGTGACCCAAGGTCAGCGGCAGCGCCGGCGCGCCGGTCGTGTCGATGCGCGGGATGGTTCGGAGCTGCGCTGGCGGGGTATAGGTTTGGGCGTTCTCGCCGACGAGGTCGATCTGGGCGTAGACGAGCCAGGGCAGGGTGCCGTCGGGCAAGTTGTGGGCCAGGGACACGCCCTGTCGGCAAAGGCGGTCCTCGGGAGGGCAGGTGGGGTCGGGGTGGAACTCGACGCTGTGGCGGCCGCGCCGGGTGTCGTGCCACAGGAACGCGAGGGAGCCCGAGCCGGAGAACGCGAGGACCACGTCGGCCCGCTCGCCCGGGGTGATGAAGAGGCCCGTGCTGGGGTTGGGGTCGGAGAATCCGGGCTCTTCCGACGGCGCACCCGTTGGGGTGTCGGCGAGCGGTGGCTGGATCTCGATCGGTCGCTCGAGCAGGCCCTGGTCGCCGCCGATGCGCCACATCACGGTGTCGACGAAGCCCATGCGCATGATGCGCGAGTTGGCGGCGTTGAGGATGCGGATGCGGTGGGGCACTCCACTCTCCATGGTGAGGACCGGCCTGGAAACCCCGTTCAACAGGGGGAGGCTACCCTCCCGGCCGTTGAGAATCTCGAGGGCCACCGTATCCCTGTCTTGGCCGCTGGTGCGGGACGGGGCCACCTGGCCGGAGGCGTCGAGCAACGTGTCGTCGAGCACGAAGAGGTGCTCTCTCGTCGGCAGCCCGAGCGACGTGTCCTCGACCGGATCGCGGACGATCAGAAGGGCGTGGAGCCCGCGCTCGACCTGTCTTTCGGTTCGGATGTGCGGGTGGTACCAGAAGGTCCCCGCTACCAGCAGCGGAAGCTCGTAGCGGAAGGTGCCGCCGCGGGGGGGCACGGTGAGCTGGGAGATGTTGGAGCCATCCATGTTCGCCGGGGTCTCGATGCCATGCCAGTGGATGGTCGTCTCCTCCGGCAGGTCGTTGCAGAAGTTCACGATCAGGGTGTTGCCCACTTCGGCCTCGATCGTTGGCCCCGGCACGACGCCGTTGTAGGTCCACGCCGGGGTCTGGTTGCCGGTGCCGTAGTCCACCATGGCTTCGCGAGCGGTGAGGAAGACTTCCACCACGTCCGCCGACGGATTGGTGTCTACGGCCAGGGCGGGCTGGATGATGGTGTCGAAGCTCGCCGGCGCGGCCACCGCGCCGGCGGGACACTGGGCATAAACGGGCAGGGGGACAACGAGAGCGAGCAGGACGAGGAGCATGAGGGTGGCGAGCTTGGTCATGGTCGGAGTCCTCCGATCTTGAGGGTGGGGGTGATCTTCGTGGTAGTACATCGACATCTCTGGTCTCCTGTCACCGGTGCCTAGAAAGCAAATCTCAGGCGCCACAGGAACATGTAATCATCGACCTCGGCACCCCCGATGTTCCGCTGGTACTCGATCAAGGCCTTCACATTCGCTCGGACGAGAGCCGTTCCGTTCACGGTGACGCGCTCGAAACTCTCGCGCCCGGGCCTTGGTGGATCCAGCCACTCGTAGCGGAAACCTCCGTGCAACCACGGTAAGAAGACGTAGTCGAGCTCGGTGAACCATCCTTTGTAGGTGAAGGCCTCTTCGAACCGGAGCTCGAGCTCCTCCGTCTCGGCGTGCTCGTCTTCCTCTCCATGCTCTTCTTCGTGCAGCTCGAAGAGGGCGATTGTATCTCGGCCGCGGACGAAGCCGGCGATCAGGTTCAAGTCTCTCCAGTAGACGTTGGACGCGAGCGGAGCTCCTCCAAAACGCGCAAGTAGAGCTCCGTCACGAAGTCGGGATCGAGCGTCCCAATCTCCAGATGCCCACGTATCTGAGACTCCACGTCGCGTACCACGCACCTGGCCATCCATCTGCTCCTTGGTTCGCTCGTACTCTTTTCCCGCCACTCATGCGCCTCGACAAGCCTATTACATATACAAGCACGATGCCACATTTACTTTGGAGAGGAACTTATCCTGTAAGACGCTGAAAAAAAGTGTGTTGGCTGGACCTCTCAAGACTCAAGCGGGCCAGCCGTCATATGTCCTCTCTTGCGCAAATGAGAGAATTTGTGTTTTTAGTCTTGCAGCCATGCAAGATCTCCTGGCAGAAGAATGGCCGCTAGGCCTCGAGCTCTTTGAGCCTCCGGTAGAGAGTCGATGGATCGATGCCGAGCAAGCGCGCCGCCTGCTCGCGGTTTCCGTTCGTCTGAACGAGCACCCGGCGGATGTGCTCGAGTTCGAACGTTCGCACGGCGGTCCGAAGATCGGACGAGGGCCCCGCGCCATCCAGCTTGCTCGTGAGCTCCGCCGGCAAATCGGCAACACCGAGGCGCTCGCCCTCGGTGAGAATCATGGCCCGTTCCAGTACATTCTCCAGCTCGCGCACGTTGCCCCGCCAAGGTGCCGCGATCAGGAGTTTCATTGCTTCAGGTTCGACGCCCCGGATGCGACGGTTGAGTCGCGTCGCCAGCCGGCTCAGGATGGGCTCGACGAGGAGCGGCACATCCTCGAAGCGCTCACGCAAGGGGGTGTGCCTTCTATTTATTCATCCGCCAGCCCATGGGTCGGAAGCCAGCCCTGCGGCGCGAAATACCCTGGATTCTGCGCGGATTCCAAGGGCGTCTAAGCTGCTGATTTGTGGTCTATTTCAAAAGGTTCGAGTTTTGGCACAGGACGGGGTCGGCAGCTGCCGTCGCGAGCTCCTTGAGCACGTCGTGGTTCTCGGCGCATGTCATCTCATCCGGCTCGTGCGAGCTTACATCAGCTACTATCATGAGGACCGTTGCCACTTGGGGCTGAACAAGGACACACCGAGCTTGAGAACGGTTACGCACCGACCGTCTCCTACGGCGAAAGTAGTCGCACTGCCGCGAGTCGGTGGACTGCACCATCGATACGAGTGGCGAGAGGCAGCCTGAGTCAGCTTGGTCGCTCGCGTTACTCGGCTGGTCGCCGAGAAGTTCGTCCTCAGCACCTTCCCTCGCGCGCTGACCACGCTCTCCAGCATGTGCTCGAGGGCGGTCCGGGCCCTAGAGTCCAGTCCCGGACTAATAATGATAATGGACAGGATGGCTTGACCGGTGCCGGTGATCGCGACGAGCCACCCGGCCCCGAACGCCACGACTAGTGCGGCAATGCCAAGGGCAATCTTCAGCAATGAGCGCATGGCCGGATTATAGGCGATCCGCGCCGGGCTGGCCGAAGGTGGAGATCAGACCGGCTGTCGTCCGCAATAAAGAAGATCGCAACTCGCTGCCCAGTCGGAAACACAGACACTAAGCTGCTGATTTATGGTCTATCTCAAATGGGCCGAGTTTTGGCACAGGACGAGCTCGACGTCCGGCCGCCGCTTGCTTCGGTCAAAGCATTGCGCACGTCCCAAAGCTCGGGGAAAAAACGGTAGCGTGTCGTCGAGGTCAAATAGCGGCTCCCCTCGGTACCACCCGTTCCGATCGCCCGATCGCCAATCATCCGCTCGACCATGCGCACGTGGTTGGAACGCCACGTAAGGATCTGCCGGTCGAGCTCGACGCATGCTTCACTGAGAGCGAACAATTCGAACTGCTTCCACCGTTGCTCGTAGATTTCGACTAGGCTTAGCGGCTGGCGCTCGACGAGCTTCACGAAGGCTCTGTGAAGGGTCGTCGGGACCTCTTCCACGAGGCCCGGCCATTGCGCGCGAACACGGGTTTCATAAGCTTCGCCGACGGTCTCGCATAGGCCGCCCATCACTTCGATCTGTCGAAACTGCCGCGACTGCAAGCCACTCGATTGCTTCAAGTAGGACCGGAACTCTTGAAAGTCGGCGGCGCTCATCATCTCCAATATGCCGAGCTGAGTGTCGAGCGCTTGAAAAATGCGGCCGAGGCGCTGGATAAGCCAAGTCGCTTGCGCGACGGCGTCGCTTTCGAGCATGGCGATGATGCGCTCGAGGTCGTGGATCACTTGGCGGAACCAGAGCTCGTAGCTCTGATGCATGATCACGAAGACGCTCTCCTCTGGATGCGGCGACACGAACTTCTGCGCTGTCAGAAGCTTCTCTAGCTGCAGATGCTCGATGTAGTTGAACTGCAGATCTTCGGCGCTCGAATCGGTCATGGTCTTGTCATCTCCTGGCCCTTGCGCAGCTTGTAGCGCTGTATCTTTCCCGTCGCCGTTTTCGGAAGCTCGTCGAGAAACTCGACTTTCCGCGGGGCTTGCTCAGTTATTACCACCGCGACGCGGCATAGGGACCACCCGCGTGCCCCGTCCGGCTCTATTGGCCGACAGGGCTCATGAAGCCGCCGCTCACGGCGATCAGCACGAGCATGACACCCCACCCGGCCACGCACACCACCACCGCACGCCATGTCGTCGTGAAATCAAGCGCCTGCCGCACCGCCAGCACCATCGCGACGAGCATCCAGATCGGCACCGCCAGCAGAAACAGGTCGCCGAGCAGCCCTGGCAAGATGCCAAGCACGCGCAGCACGCCTGGGGCCGCCGCGAACCCGGTGGTCCGGAGCAACTCCCCCACATCGGCGCGCGTCTGGGGCTGCGCGAAGACCTTGGTGCCGAGGACGTAGATCAGGACGGCCCAGATGAGCCAGCCGAGCAGCGCTCCCAGGGTGCCGACAATGAGGTCCGCGCCCTGGCCCCCCGCCAGGCCGATACCGCCGGCCACGCTCGAGAGGACAACCACACCCATCGCCTGCGCGGTGGCTCTCGGATCCGCCTCGACCTCCTCGTAGATGTTTGGTTTCAGACGGGCAGCGCCAACGACGCGTTCAGCGAAGGTATGCATACGCCTGCAAGAGTATGCCATGCCTCGTTGTAATCCGCAAAAAAGAAGATCGGCCAGAAGCAGCCGACCATAGCAAGTCTAAAGCGCGCAATCAACGCTGGATGGACTTTTTGCGGAGCACAACTAAACTGCTGATTTGTGGTCATTTCAAAAGGGCCGAGTTTTGGCACAGGACGGGAGATTAATCAAGTTCGGGGCGCGCGGATGAATAAATAGAAGGCACAACCCGCAAAGTGTGAGATATCAGTTCTTCGGTGTGAGTTTGAGCAAGCGTCCTGTACTCTCGTCTTCGTCGTCCTCCAGGACCCAGATCGCACCGTCCGGCCCCTCGACGACGGCGCGAATCCGCGCACCCATCTCGTAACGCTCGACGTTGCGGGCATCGACGCCGTCGAGCTCGATACGCACGATCGCGTGGGACGAGAGCCCGGCCGCGAATGCATCGCCGTGCCAGTCGGAGAACAGATCGCCGCCATAAATCATTAGGTCATCCGGCGAAATGGCGGGGTTCCACGAAACCGCCGGTTTCTCGAATTCCGGATGCGTGTCGTGGTCCGGTATCTCACGCCCGTCGTAGTGATCGCCGTCGGAGACGATCGGATAACCGTAATTCGCTGCACGCTTGACCAGGTTCAGCTCGTCGCCACCCCTCGGCCCCATTTCGATTTCCCACAACCGACCTTCAAGATCGATTGCCAGCCCGAGCACATTGCGGTGGCCCAGCGACCAGATTTGCCCATAGACCCCATCATCGTCGACCAGCGGGTTCACGTCGTAGTAATCGACGAAAGGATTGTCGTCCGGAACCGAACCATCTTGATGCAATCGCAGGATCTTGCCCAGGTTCGCCTGCATGTCCTGGGCCGGCGTGAATTTCTGGCGGTCTCCGGACGAGATCCACAGGTACCCTTCGTCGTCGAACAACAGCCGGTGCCCGTAATGGCCGAAGCCGAGGACCTTGGGATACTGGCGCCAGATGACTTCGACATCGGACAGTTTTCCGCCGCGCTCGGTCTGGTTCAGAACCGCCCGGACGATGGCTGCGCCTCGGGTATGGCCGCCCACACCGGACTCGGCGTAGCTCAGGTAGATCACGTTGTTCTCGATAAAATCCGGATGCAGGGCGACGTCGCCCAAGCCGCCTTGGCCACCGTAAGCGACGTCCGGCACACCATCAATGTTCCGAGACTTCTCACCGTTCTGGGTGACTATGAAGAGGTTGCCCTTCTTTTCCGTCACCAGCATGCGGCCGTCCGGCAGGAAAGCCAGGGCCCAGGGCTCGTCGAATGAGGTAATGGACTGGACCTCGAATGGCAGGTCCATCTGTGCCCGCGCTCCAGCCGCCATCAAGAAGATGCTCGAGAGGATCAGCCCATTCACTAATAGTCGTTTAGCCATCTAATGACCTCTTTCTATTGCCGGAGTCAGGCTCCTTGTCGGGTGCTTCCGCCATCAAGTGGTGCTTCCGCAATGAAGTGTTGGCGGCCAACCCCGTCCTGTGCCAAAACTCGGATCTTTCGAAATAGACCATAAATCAGCAGCTTAGCAAGTTCGGTGCGCGCGGATGAATAAATAGAAGGCACAGGATTGCGATGCCGTTCGATTCGGAACGGAAGTCATGGTCTTTGACGAGAGTCGGCTCGCGGTTCCAGGCCTGCCCGCCGTTTTTGAATAATCCCACCAGCTCCCGTTTCTTCGTGTCTACGCTGATGATGGGATGACCAGCTGCGGCAAAACGCTCGCGCAGTTCGGCGATACACGCGAATTGGGTATCGCGATCTTCGGACGTGGCACCGCACAGCTTCTTGTGGTTCACCCGCAACGAGAAGCCGAGCTGTTTGAGCAGTCGACCGACGGTTTTGCTGCTGACGTTCACACCGAGGCTTCTTAGCTCGCAAGCAATCTTGTCGGTGGTCCGCCGCGTCCATTTCACTCCCGTCATCGGATCGCCCGCGGTGTCGTGCTTCATGAGTTCTTCGATCTTGGCGATGACTTCTGGCGTTTTTTTTGCACGGCGCGCCGTCCGCCACCCTTTCGCCGAACTCCGTCGAGCTCAACATCTCTCATTAGCAATTCCCTACGACCTCTGGCTACCGTGCTCGGATCCATCCCGAGCAGTTCGGCAATCTGTTGGTCGCCACCGTGACCGAGCTTCATGGCCTCGACTCCCGCGTAGAGACGGCGCTGCTTTTCATCGAGCAGGCTGTAGAAAAGAACGATCGCAGCCTTCAACTCCACGGGGAGCACGCGGACTCCCCCGACCCAGCCCAACGTGGAAGGTGACGCCTCATGTACCTGGCGGGCCGAGAGCTGTTGCTTGCGCGTGCTCACATCGGTGGCCAGATACAGATATCGGCCGAACACCTGCTCGCGCGCCAATCTTTTCTCTCGGACCAGTTTCAACAGAGGAGCCTTGACGTCAACCTGCACCACGTCCTCGAGCTCGTCGACGTAGTAGCCTGCCTCACAGGCCGCGACCAACGCTTTTACCGTCGCAAGCAACGTCCCGTACTTCGAGAACCACACTGAGCGCAACGACCAAAGACCTTTTCGATCGAACTGGGCGATCTCGTCCAACGTGTAGTAGCTACCACGGTGGGAGTAGCTTGTCCGATACGCCAACTCATTGAGCTTTCGGAAGACGGTCGAGTCCACATCGGTACCCAACACTGCCTTCAAATCATCGAGGGTAGCTATTTTGTGCTTCCTCAACAGGCGGTCGAGATCTTCAGACTGATAGCTCGTAGGTCTCATAATAGGAGAAGTGCTCCTTGATAGGCGTAATCCTCCTACAATGAGGACCGTTTGTCAAACACGCGCTGGTTGCTGAAGATCTACAAATGTTCCGTTTCTAGGGAGCTTGCCAGGCTCTCGTGATGCCAGACGACATCGCGATCACGACCTGAAACAGGAAGAGTCTGCTCAAAACTAGACAGTTATTTTGTCGGCGGCCCTAAGAGGCTCCCGTAGAGAAGGTGATAGTTGGATGCGAGCCCCTGCAACAACATGAGCCCCGCTGCTGTGAAGGCGTGGCGCCGATCACCCTTCTCGAGATAGTGAATCAGCTCGGTGATTGCAAAGGGCAGAAAGCCGTGGGCGATGATGTGGAGCCGAGGCGCCTCGTTGATCTGGTACGTGTGAAACGCGTAAAGGGCGCCAGCCACCCAGGCGGGTCCCAGAGACAGTCCGAGGGTCCTGGCAAGGTGGCGAGCGCCGAAGGCCGCGAGCAGGGTGGCGAGGAGGACCGCGACGTTGTAGGCGAGAACGGGGTTGCCGGTGGCCCAGACGACCGGAGCGACGGCGAGTGACAGCAGCAGACGATGATCAGTGAAGGCCAGCGCGGAGCCAAGCGGATGCAGCACGTTCGCTTCGAACAATGCCGCCTCGCCGAAGGCGGCGTGTACGTTCCAAGCCACGAGGTAGACGCTCTCGAGGGAGTCGCCGGCGTAGGCAACCGTGTCATGTGGAGCAAGCGACTGTGGAATGAAACTGAGGATCGCCAGCGCGACGTAAAGCAGCGCGGCCTTCGGTCCGTCCAGGGCCCAGGACGCCTGCACGGTCAGCGGGACGCCTCTGCGACGCTTCTCATCGAGGTCATTATATCGAGCACGTGCGGTGCTTGCGCTGTTTGCTGTTGGTGATGTGTACGTATCCCTTTGCAAAAAAAAGCGCTTACGCTCCATTTAGCGCGCGGCGAAGGTCGTGAGCGCTATTTTGGCTGTAATTTAACGCAGCGTAAAGTCTTAGCGTCATCTCACCAACACTTAATGGCGGAAGCACCGCTTGTTCGAAAATGAGAGCCCGTTGTCAAGCAGTGATCGCAACCTTTACCGGCTGATCGTATTCAATTTTCTTGCGGCTCATGATTCGTTGCTCTCGAGCGACTCGGTGTGAAGGAACCTACATCCCACAATGGGGCCAATCCAGGTGACAACGAGGACGCGTTGAAGAGCCTGCTCGGCGACACACCGCAGCCGACACCCCCTGTCTCAGCTCCTGCCGGAGCGGATCCTACGCCGGTAGGCGGCGGTGAGGGTAACGGTAGGGGAAGCAGCATTTCGCTGACTAGTAGGTACACCTCGGCAGGAACGGGTGCTAGCCAAAGCGAACGCGGCAGTAGCCAGACCAAGGGGCTGGGCAAGCCGGCGGCAGCCGCACGTCGAGCAGCGCGGGCGGACGGCCGTTCATTTCATACGTTGGAACGCATCCCGATGACGATGACCCCGATGGCCTCGAGCAGGCCGCGCGTACAGTGCTCGAAGCGAAGGCCATCGAGCTCATTCTGTCGATCGAGATAGGGTGGCAGCGAACACCGACGTACAACCCAGGCTTCGACCTCTACGAGACGGGGCCGGATGAGCTACCGACGCGGTGGTGAAGAAACGCGCTATGCCAAATGGTTCGTCGATCGCTTCTTCACCCACCGCAAATGGCGAAGGCTCAATCGGGACAGATCGGTCTCAGCCTAGCGATACTCGCGCTAGTCCCCTGTATTAGAACAAACTAGACAAAGCGGAGCTTGCTGAAACCCTTCTAAGTGCATGAATCTGATGGGCTGGCGAAAAGCCTAACTTTGTATAGTAAGCAAAGATCCAGGGGACTAGAGCCCCGCCTAGTGGAGGTCGAGCTCGTATACACTCAGCTCGTCGTTTCCATACACCTTTGTCAACCACGGCAGAGAGGCGAGCGCCGCCCTGTCGACATCGAACTCTTCCATCAGATCGGAGTCGAGTACAACGTGGGTGACGTGATACTCGTTGTGCGCCGCCTCGAACCCATCCGGGTCCGGACGTTCCAGCATGCGCTCGGTGAGATCGCGCCTTCTCTCGTAGTCGGTGGGAGGACGAAGCGATCCAACCAGGAGTACCCGACGGCCGGAAAGCGCGGCTATCCAGCTCGCCGTGCGCGGACCCGCCACGAAAACCGCGTCCGGGTCCGTCGCATCGCGTACCCACGCAGCGAAGTGGGTCACTTCGTCTGGAATCGGGGGGCGCGAGCGGTCGAAGTAACGATCCATCGTCGCCGGATTCCACCAATACGGAAAACTGAGAGGGAGAGTCAACAGCAGAAAGAGACATACGCCGCGAGGGACGACGGCGATCGGCTTCGACACCAGCTTTCCAGCTTGCTCGATGACGAAGTACGCGCCCGTTCCCGAGGCCACCGCCAAAACGAAACGCGCGAAAAAGTAGAACTCCTCGGGCTGGACGGTTTTTCCAACAGCGAACCCCAGGAGATAGGCAAGCCAAATGACGGCCGAGCCTGCGACGACGCTGAGCCAAAGAACATCGATCTCACTCTTGCGACGTAACATGACCCAGAGCCCCGCGAGTGACAAGATGAACACGAGCCCGTGCTCGTATCCCACCGCGAACACGTTCCAATAGCCCTCACGAAATGCTTGTTTCGACCAGATGTGCAACCCGACCGTCGTCTGAGTAGGCGGGAAGTTGTCGAACAGGAAGATGATGTACGGAACAGCTGCAGCGAGCGAAACCGCCACGACGAGCCACGCGCGTTTCCACTCGGGAGCGCGACCGAGAAGCTTGGCGGTCACGGGATAGAGTGCGAGCCCGACCCCCAGGTACGCCCAATGGAGCAAGAACACCCACGACAAAAGAGCTAGCAGAAGGGCAGCAACCAGGGTTCGCCGTCTCGTGAACGCACGCATATACCACGGGATGAGGACGAACCCAAGGACGTGGTTCGGCTTGAGCAGAAACGTCATCGGCCAGAACGGTTCGAACACTCCGAACCGCTCGTTCGGAGCGGAGCTCAACAACAGCACGCAGTAGACGACGAGAGCCAGCTCCCACCGTGACGCGCTTGCCCCGTTCCCCCCGCGCAAACCGAAGTAGAGGCTCAACGCGAGCAGCAATGTGACTACGGGGGTGAGAAACGAGTAGACTAAGACGACGTTCGCGGGATCTCGCAGGCTGACGACGGACATCGACCAACGCCACAGGGGCTCTTGATCGCCGAACCCGACTTGATAGCTCTCGAACGCGGAGTGCCCCGTCGCCGCTGTCGCCACCATGGCGACATTGAAGGTGCGGTCCGTTCCCGGGTAAAGCGCGTAGGGTCGCCCGAGCGGGGCCTGTACGACGAGGTACGCGTAGACGCACGCGAGCACGGTGCCGCCCACGAGAATCCAGGCTTGCCGAAACCGGTGGACGAGCGCCACCCAAAGCGCGAATAGCAAGACGTAGAAGTACTTGGCAGCGAGAAAGTACGTTCCCAGTGAGTCGTCGGTGATACCGATCATGCTTCTGGGTTAAGTATAATGTCGTTCCGTGGCCAAGGCGTTACTCCAAGCGACGCACGATTTCGTCGGTATCCCGCTCCGGTTAGTGCTGCTACCGGCCGAGGCGAACGAGAAACTACACCTAACCTCTCTCGTTCAAGAGAGAATCTGTGCTATCATCCTTTACATACGGGGCGAGTTGCTCGATATCGGATGCGGAAACAACCGGCTCGTTCACACGTACGGTAACGGCATCGGTGCCGACGTCTACGACTGAGGAGGCGGCGCCCGGATCGTGGAGTACACAATGTTCTCATCGTCCAAGGCTCACTCTTCGCCCCGCCGTTTGCCCGCCAGTAGTTCCACGTGATTATTTCATTGGATGTCATCCACCATTTGTCGTCCCCCGCGGAGGGAGTCGAGCGCCTCGCCGAGCTTCTCGAACGGCACGGCAAGATGCACCTGTGGACTTGCAGTCGAGAGGGGAACGCGCTCTATCTCGCGATCGTTAGACCGCTCCGAAGATTCTCTCAGCTCTGGCCTCCGTCGTTTGTTAGGGTGCTCAGCTTCGTTCTCGCCGTTTTTGGCTGACCGTACGTGTGCCTAAACGCGTTCATGTCTCGGCTCTTTCCGGTCAAACAGTTTCTTCCCATGGGCGCGCCTACCTGGCGTTTCTCTATACTCTCGGATTCTCGGCGTTCGCGTTGGTGATCCACGACCAACTGGCACCGGCCATCGCCCACTACCCTTCTCGCTCCGAGCTCTTACGCTGGTGCGAGAACGCATGCGTCGAGCTCACGCATCTAGACATGCGAAGGGGAAACAGTTGGTGAGTTGGTCTGATGAAAAAGCCCGCCTCGTGAGCGACACTGAGCAGCTGAGCATCTGCATTCCCGCTTTCAACGAAGAAGAGGGGATCGAGGAGTCGGTGGCAGCTGTGCGCGCAGCGTTTCCGTTGGCCGAGATACTCGTCGTCGACGATGGTTCCAAAGACCGCACCGCCGAGCTCGCTGGCGGCGTGCTCGGCGTTCATGTCATCACTCACGAGAGGAACCGCGGCTACGGCGCTTCGTTGAAAAGCGCGATGCGGAAGGCGTCGCGCGATGTGATTGCGTGGTACGATGCAGACGGTGAGCACACCGCCGAAGATTTGAAGAAAGTAATCGCATCGGTGGTGAGTGGCAAGAAAGATGCAGTGATCGGCGTTCGGCGGCGCCATGCGAGGCACGGCTTTCCACACCGCTATGGCAAATGGTTGCTCAAAGTGGCGACCGAGATCATCGTACGTGATCGCGTGCCCGACTTGAACTCGGGTATGCGTTGCTTCCACCGGGACGTCATTCGACGATATCTCCATTTGCTGCCCGACGGCTTCTCGGCGTCGAGCACGACGACGCTCTTGATGATGAAACGAGGCTACCGGCTCGGCTACGAGAAGATCGATACCTCGCCGCGCTCGGGCTCCTCCACGGTGCGGCCGATCCGAGACGGGTGGCGAACCCTCACCCTTCTCGTGCGCATGCTGGTGTTGTTCGAAGCGTTCGGCTTTTTCACGTTGCTGAGCCTCGTCCAGATCGTGCCCGGCGTCGTCTACGGCGTATGGATCGCTTTGAGGAACCAGGAAGGTTTCCCGATCCTCGCCGCCACCGTCATTATTTCCGGTCTTCTCACATTTTTCATGGGTCTTCTTGGCGATCAGATCGCCGAATTGAGAAAAGAAAGATTCGAGGACTGAGGTAGTCTCGACAGTGTGCGGTACCGTGGGCCTCTACGAGCGGGACCAACCCGAGAAAACCCCGGCACCCGATCTCCTGGATGCGATGACGGACGCGCTTCGTCATCGAGGACCGGACGGGCGTGGCGTCCGAATCGCACCCGGTGTGGGATTTGGGCATCACAGATTGACCATCCTCGACCCGAACCCCTGCCGGCAGCCAGCCGATGGTGGCTCTCGACGGGAAGGTGTGGCTGACGTACAACGGAGAGATTTACAACTTCCGGGAGCTCCGGAAGGAGCTCGCGGAAGGGGCACGTCGTTCGATCCGGCACCGACTCCGAGGTGGTGCTGCGCGCTTATGTCGAATGGGGCTTGGATTGCGTGCATCGATTCGACGGTATCTTCGCGTTCGCTATTTGGGACGGCCGCCATCGGCGGTTGTGGCTGGTGCGGGATCCTTTCGGGGTCGAACCGCTCTTCTACGCGCTCGTCAACAGACGCCTCAGCTTCGCTTCGGGAATCTCGGCTCTGTGGCAAAACCCCGACGTGAGCCGCGATGTCGACATCGAAGGGTTCGACGCGTTCATGACATTCATCTACGTGCCCGCGTCGGAAAGAAAGTACAGCTTCTCACAGGTCCTCAATCGATTCGTGTACGGCGCCAATCAGGGGAAGTGGCGTGACCACGCGAGCTAGCGCGTCATTTGTACTGACGTTAAGAAACAGATTTACTCGCCCGAGCTCTGGAAGGCCAGTCAGGAATTCGAGCCGTTGGGACGATACGAAAGCGCCAATGAGAGAAACTTGAGGAGTTGGGCTACTCTGATCTCAGTGCCTAGCTCTACGCCGACCTCACGTTCTATTTGCCGAATGACATGCTCGTGAAAGTCGATCGGATGAGCATGGCGAACAGGCTAGAGGCGCGCGGCCGGTTTCTAGATCGCCAGCTCGTCGAGTTCTGTTGGAGACTTCCCGGCCGGCTGAAGTTGAACCGGCGGGAAGGCAAAGTCGTGTTGAAACGAAGCGAGAAGCTGTACTACCCCCAAGCGCTCGCCCGCGTTCCCAAGAAGGGGTTCAACGTGCCTCTCGAGCTTTGGTTCCGGCGCGGTGTATTTCGTTCGGAAAATCGGCGTGGAAGCGTGTTCACCGACCTCATCGATTGGGATGGCGTGCAAAGACTCGAGCGCGCTCACACGGAGCGTCGAGTGGACCACGCGTACGTGCTCTACACCCTTCTGGTGTTGAAGCATTTCTGAGCTCGGGGCGTGGCGGGTTTTCTTCTCTTTCGCTATGGCGTCGTCGCCGTGGCGTTGATTGGGATCGGATGGACGCTTCGCTCGCGCTCGGCTTGGCCCGGCGTCGCCATGGTCACGGCACTTGGCGTCGCGACGTGGATTTTCACGGTGGCCCCGCTCGAGCAACCTTATGCGCTTCAGCCCGGGACCGATGTGTCGTTCGACCACGGTCTGGTAAGCGCGAGTGCTGCGCGCGGGGAGGTGCTCGCAAGCTGGGTCGTCGATCGCGCGAGCCCGCGACCTCTGTGGGGGCTCCTGTGGCACGGGGTCGCACCCGGAGATCCGGTGCGGGCACGGACGCTTCTTACGTTGTTCCCCGTCGTTTTGTTCGTGATTCTGCCCGTCGCGGTTTATCGCTTCGCTCGTCGTATGGGACTGGACGTTTGGGTAGCGGTGTCGACCACGTTCGCGGCAGTGCTCGCGGCGTCCCTGCAAGTGGACGCCGATAGTCCGTTCTCCCTCTTTCATCGCGGTGTTTTCTTTGCGACCCCATCACGCGGTCTCGCACTCGCGTTGGCGTTGGTCTCGCTCGAGCTAGCATGGAGTCGGCGCTCGCTCGCGAGCGCCATCGCTCTGGGTGCGCTCGTGTGGCTCGACGCAGCCGTATCCGTGTGGGCGATGATCTCGGTGATCGTCGGCGAAGTGCTTACGCGGGCTCGTTGCCGGGAAGGAAGCGGCGGCGGCACATACGTAGTTCTTGCTCTCGGCGCGGCGGCGTGGGTGGGGCGATGGTTCCTGTACGCCGATGGCGAGGCGCTTTCCCGCGTGCCTACCGCAGCGGAGGTAATCGCGATAAAGACGGCATTCCTCGATATCGGCTTCGTGACTCTTGATATGCGGTTGGTGTTCGTCTTTGCCGCTGTCGGCACGTTCGTTATGTGGCGGCAGGCCGGCGCATCCGAGCTACGCATCGTGTCGATGCTCACTGCAGCGTATGTGGTGTGGGCCGCGGGCGCAGTCGCGTTTCGGGTTCACCCTTTCCCCGATACCGACGCGCTCTTTCATCTCGTTCGCTTCAACGCGGCATTCGTCGCGGGAGTCGGTGCTTTCGAGCTGTGCCGAACTCTCGTGGAATGTGGCCTCGATTCCTCGAAAAGAGAGGGTATTCGTCGGTGGGCCGCGCGTCTCGGGAGTCGCCCTCTCGCGTTCGCCGTTGTTGTCGTCGTGCTTCTCCCCGAGAGCGCGCCGTTCGTGTGGAGGCCCGCCATGTTCGACCCTCTCTACTACCCGAGCACGTACGAATGGGACGAATCGGTGCGGCGTCTCGAGCGTTGGATGCTCGAACAGTCTGACGCGGATACGGTCGTCCTGACCGGAGACGAGACCGGGGAATGGATCGCCGCGCTCACTGGCCGACGGGTCGTGACCGGAGTGCGCGTTCTGGGACGCGACGAAGCTCGACAACACCGCAGGCGGCTACGCCAGTTGTTCTTGTCGAGCGAGCCTTCCGAAATGCACTCGGCGTTCGATGCCCTCGGCGCGGATATTCTCGTGCTCGATCCGGAGCTTCGTGAAGTGTATTGGGAGCTCGACGAGAGGCTGTTGGAATCGAGCGGTTTGGTCAGAAGAGCCCATCAGATCGGTGACCGCTACACGATCTACGTGCGTCGCGTTACCCCGGCTCGAGCCGAGGGTGATGCATCGATCCGCCGCCCACAGTGTCACGACGACGCTGGGTTCGTCTGGAACCGGCTGTGCTCTGCAAAAAGTCGATCCAGTGCCTTGGTGCACAACTCCGATAGAGGCCGATAGCTCGCTTGGCCCCGACTCCCATCATCCGATCATCTCGCTATCAGGCATCCCGAGGGCCGTCATGGTGTTCAGAATCTTGCACCCGATCCTTGCCTCGACTCTCTGTGCTGCCAACCCTCTCGCTCGCATCGCTGAGCCCACGATAGCCTTGTAGCGATGGAACGTTGTCTCGACTTTGCTCCGTTTTCTGTAGCCCGATTCTGTGTGCCACTTTCGTTTGCCGAGCCGAGCTTGTGCTGCAATGTTGCGATTGCGCTGTCGGCTGCTCGCCGGCCCCGATGCGAGCTGGGCGCCCTTGCGCGGCGGTATCAGCACCCTCGGCGAGCAATGAGGGCTGTGATTCTCGATTGCCTCATAGACGCCGCTGGCGTCGTATGCGGTGTCAGCTCTGGCCGATGAGATGGGACTGTCGATCTGTCCGACAAGCGATGCAACCCGCGGGTGCTTCCGCCATCAAGTGTTGCTACGCGGCTGCGGGCAGTGGTACAGGTGCGGAAGAGACCGGGTTGCGCGCCCCAGTGAGCAGGAAAACCTCGATCCGCAACCACAAAGGAATCGTCGTCGCCAAGAAGATGTCTCGAAAGGTGAGCCGTCGCGTGGTCAGACCGGCCTGCATAGCCGGAGTTCGGATCTCACGTCCGAACTTCAGAGCTCCGTGCGGTCGGACGAAGTTGTAATAGCAACGGAGCAACTCCAAGTGCTCATCGAGCCTCTCCGTCGAGCGAGCGTGGGAAAGTGTTTGTCTCGAAAGGTATGCTGAGCTTTGCCGGATGGTCAGATTTAACCGCTCGATGAACGACGTGTTCAATGTTGAGGAGTCCTCGGAGTTATTGAGCGCGTCTTCGAATCGCCACGCGGCTCCGTGCAGCGCTCTCCGTTCGACCTTGATGATACGATCGTTCCTGCGAGTTTTGAGGACTTGGCCGTAAAGACACGCTGGCCCGAAGAAGCGACGGATGACCTTCTGGTAGAATTCGAATCCATCCGTGACGATCAGGGGAAGACGTCCGAAATTCATCCGCTTCGAAAGGTCGCGAAACAGAGCGTGAGTGTTCCGGTAGCTTCGCCTTCCCGTCACCGTCGATGGCCAGAGCCGAAACCAGACCTCGATTGTAACGAAGACCCAACTCGGCGTCTTCTTATTGCCCGCGAACGTGCGAATCTCGTCGGCTTGAAGCTCTTCGGCAGCGAAGCCAGCGAACCTTCTGTGATTGAATCGACGACACACTTGGGCTGCCTTCTCGAGCCAGCGGGCGACGGTGTTCCAGGCAACCCCTTTGATCCTGGAAATCGCGGAAATGCTGACACCCTCGACTCTGAGAGCGATGACCACATCGAAAGTAGCTCTTCGATGTTGGAGACGGTAGTAGGGCGTGCCTTTCGTCGAGGAGAACGTCTTTCCGCACTCGCCGCACCGGTATCGACGGCGTTTCCCGGACCTGGTTCGGTAGAATCCGTGGCGAACGATGTTTCCGGAACTGACTTTGCCGTGAGGTCAAAATACTCATGCGGCTTCCCGATGGTAGAAACGTAGCAACCCGCCAAGCCGTTCACGGGAGCGCACCTTACGCTCCATTTAGCGCGCGGCGAAGGTCGTGAGCGCTATTTGGGCTGTAATTTAATGCAGCGTAAAGTCTTAGCGTCATCCCATCAACACTTTAATGGCGGAAACACCCGCAACAGCACCCAAAAACTCGCGGTCGACATTCGAGAGCCGCGGCCGTTTCACCGAACGGGGGAGGACGGCGAGCTGCTGGCGAAGAGCGACATTCTTGAGAGCCAGCTCGCGACGAGCCTTTGAAGGCAGAGACGAGAGCGCGAACAAACGACGAAATCATGCCGGCATAGCCCCGGAAGACCGGAGACTAGTCAAGTTCGGTGCGCGCGGATGAATACATAGAAGGCACAACCTGGGAAAGTATAATTGGGTCTACGCGGATTCGTGTGGGTAAGTCCTGACGGAAAAACAGTGTAACTCATTGTGTGGAAAAGGTATCGAGTACTTCATCAGGTGCTGAGAAGTGGTCCATTTTTAGGATAGGCTAACCGAGTGAAAAATTCCCAGTCGATCCGCTCGCTGTTTGCGCTGCCAGGTTTCGTGGTGTGCCGGATTGAAGGGTCTATTCGGTGACCGATACGCCCGCGTCATCCAGCTCAAGAGGCGAAAAAAACAGCTGTGCGCTCTTACTGTGGGCAACGGTGCCGGGGGCGCTATGACAAGCAAGTGTGCCGGGTCCGCGACCTGTCGTTGGCAGGCTGGCGGATCTATCTGGAATACGAGCGTTGGCGCGTCAACTGTCCTGGGTGCGGCGGTTTGCATGTAGAACACCTGGACTGGCTGGCGAGCAACTCGCGCTACACCTAGCGTTTTGCGACGCATGTGGGCAAGCTGTGCCGGACAAGGCGGTGGCCGAGATGGAACGTCTGCGCCTCCTAGTTGAAGGGGTCAACAACAAAATCCGTGTGCTGCAACGACGCGCCTACGGCTATCGCGACGAGGAATATCTCAAGCTGAAGATCGTGGCGGCATTCCTTCCGCCATTACCCAGAAATGCCGTCTTCAACCCACACGAATCCGCGTAGACCCGTATAATTAAGGTGGCATGGAGAAGCTCACGCTGGCCCTGGCGTACATGTTCGCCGTCGCCCTACCCGCAGCGGCGTCGGTTCAGCAACAGGAACGAGAGGACGATCCCGAGGCGCGCTCCAGTGAGGAGGAGCGCGAACCCGAGGTGCCAACGCTCGACGTCACGATAACGGTATCGGCGCGTTCGCTCTCCTCCACCCCCCAGGTGGTAACCGTCATCGATCGCGACATGATCGATGACTCCGGGGCACGGACCGTAGGCGAGTTGCTCCCCTATGCGCCCGCCCTGTTCGTTCTTCCGAGCGCCTCACGCGGTGGCTTGACGACGGCTCAGATAAGGGGGGGAGATCCGAATTTTACCCTCGTGCTCCTGGACGGGGTGCCGCTCAACGACAGCACCGACCCGTTCGGTGGAGCGGTCAACCTTGAGAGCCTGCCCCTGATCGGCATCGAGCGCATCGAGATTGCCCGCGGTCCGATGTCCTTCTACCGGGGCTCCGCGGCTCTGGCCGGCGTGATCAACCTGGTGTCGGAGAGGAGCGAGCGTGACGAAACCGTCGCTCGCGCTGAGATCGAAGCGGGGAACGGGTCTGCGTTCCGGACAGCGGCATCCTTCTCGGACGGCTTCACCGGCGGCGATTATTTTGCCGCGGTGCAGTGGGAAGAAGAGGCGGGCCGGGTGGCCGAGGATCGGTTCCAGCAACTGCACCTTCTCGGGAACCTGAATTTGAATCTGGGCGAAAGCGCTGGGCTCAGCCTGGGCACGCGAGTGGCGAGCTGGGAGAGCGACGATTACCCGGAAGCCTCGGGCGGTCCGCTGCTCGGCTCCGGCGAGGTACGGCAATCGGAGCACGAAGAGATGAGTCTGCGTGCGGATCTCCGGCTGGGCGAGCCCGCGCGCCGGCGCCACAAGCTGAGCGCCAGCCTGTACCGACACGACCTCGACCGCCAGAGCCCCGGCGTCGGATTCCTGGTGCCTCCCTCGATAGAAAAAACCCGCTACATGCGAACCCGTGCGGAATGGGCAACGGGACTGCTCACGACCCGCCTCCTGCACCTCAACGCTGGCGTCGACCTGGATCACGAGAGCGCACGGAACGAGAGCGTGTTCCAGTTGCCGGTGTTTCTGGGCGGCGACTACGACTCGAGCCGCACCACGCCGGGTGCGTTCGCCGAGCTCATCGTGGAGCCCGGCCATCTGGTCCTGGACGCAGGTGTGCGATTCGATTTTCCCGGGACCGCCGGTGCTGAAGGAAGCCCCCGCCTGGGAATCGCTTACCGCTTCAACGACGACGCGACCGTGCTCCGTGGCTCGGTAGCCCGAGCCTTCAAGCTGCCCAGTTTCTTCGCGCTCGCCAGTCCCCCTGCTCTGGGAGGGAATCCGGACTTGAGGCCGGAGACCGCCTGGGGTCTGGATGTCGGTGTCGAACAACAGCTCGTTCAGGGTCTCCGGGCCGGTATCAACTTCTTCTATACCCGTTATCGGGACCTGGTTGACTTCGACTTCGAGAGCTTCCAGAACATCAATCGGTCGAGCGTAGAATCTCGCGGAGTTGAGCTGGCAGTCACGTGGAAGGCGACCTCGAGCATCGATTTCCAGGCGCAGGTCACCTGGAACGAGGTCGAGGACTTGACGACATTGATGCCGCTGCTTCGCCGGCCTCGGTGGCTGGCCAGCGGTCGCCTGCGGTGGAGGCCGACGAGCCACCTCTCTCTATCGTTCGACGCCCGCACCGTTTCAGAGACGCTCGATCGACAGCTCCCGGTTCCAGAGCTCGAGCGTGTCGCCGGATACGGTCTCCTCGGCCTTGCCGGCTCCTGGCACTTTGCCGAGCGGTGGGAGGTTCGCGGCCGCATCGACAACTTGACCGACCGTGAGCACCAGGTACTGATTGGCTTTCCGGGCCCGGGATTGTCGGGGAGGGTCGGCCTGCGCTACACGTTTCAGCGAAGCACAGAGCCGGAGGCAGTTCCGTCGAAAGGCAACTAGCTCCCGAAGCCGGTGACAAGCCTGTGCTCCGCAAAAAGTCGATCCGGCGTTGATTGCGCGGTTTAGACCTGCCGCAATCGGCTGCTTCCGTACCCGTCCTGTGCCAAAACTCGGACAGCCACGACATCCCCAAGCGCCGGCCTACGGCCCTTTGGGATGTCGCAAACACAGACATTAAGTTGCTGATTTGTAGCCTATTTCAAAAGAGCCGAGTTTTGGCACAGGACGGGGTCAAGGGCCGTGGGCTTTACAATCGTCTTGGGCAGGCGGGTCGTCACCATGCAGATGACCACCTAGTCGAGAGCGAATATCGAAGCATGTTCCTGAAGCTGTTTCCACGCTACGCCGGTCGAGCCCGCCGAGGGTGTGCCTTCTATTTATTCATCCGCGCGCACCGAACTTGACTAGTCTCCGGTCTGCCGGGACCATGCCGACATGATTTCGTCGTTTGTTCGCGCTCTCGTCTCTAGAGGACCTAGAATCGAGGCCGGGGCTACCGCGGCGCAGCGGGCTAGCACGTTCTGGTCCAGGTGCGGCCCGGGCCTGGACCCAGGTTTCCGCTCGGGAGCGTGGCATCCCCGTGAGGTCAAAATACTCATGCGGCTTCCCGATGCTAGAGACGTAGCAGCCCGCCAAGCCGTTCACGGGAGCGCACCTTGCGCTCGGACTGAGGTAACTGGTCGCCAAGCATGGCAGCCATAAATCGCGCAATCAACACTGGGATAGACTTGTTGCGGAGCACACGCGCCGATCTTGAGTTCGTTTGTGTTTTTGGACACGACGCGACCGGAACGAAGCAGCCGAGCATGGCAGGTCTAAAACGCGCAATCAACGCCGGATCGACTTTTTTGCGGAGCACAGCCTCTTTTCTGCTGCCGCACGGCCTGCACAGCACCCGCTCCCCTATTTGGCGCGCGTCGGCACCCGAAGGCGATGTCCGATTCGGATTTTGGTCTTACGCCCCATGTTGTTGGCGGCCTGGATCGCTCGGACGCTCGTGCCGTACTTGCTCGCGAGGCCCAGGAGGGTGTCGCCGCGCGACACCTTGTGGGTGGCGTAGGTTGGATTGGGCTGCGATGGTCTCACCTTGAGCACCATACCGGGCCGAAGCGTCTCGTCCCAGAACAAGTTGTTGTCCCGGATGATCCGCCACGGCTGAGACTTCATCACCTTGGCCACCGACCTCAGGGTGTCACCCGGCTTCGTCTCGTACTCGTTGTACTTTCCCTTCCAGGTCAGCGGAATCTGTAGCACTTGGTCGGCCGGAAGTGTCTGGAGGCGCCAGAGCCCGTTCTGATCGCGCAGCGCGTCTCGGTCCACGTCGAGGACGAACGACAGGAGCAGGTAGTTATCTCCGTGGCGGGTCCGATACTCAAGTCCCTCGCCATTGGACACGAACAGATCCGTGCGCGGCGTCGGCGGGAACGCGACGAGTTGTCCGACTCTCAGCGCGCGGGTTGCCAGAAACGGGTTGTGCATGCGGAGCTGCAACACCGACACATCAAGCCGTTCGGAGATCGTCCACCAGTCGTCGCCCTCACGGACCTCGTCAAGCTGCATTTGGGACGCGTGATGCCGGACCGACGGCTCGTGCAGCTTCAGGACGTTGCGGTACTGGCCTACGAACAGGATGTACTGCAGGGTTTCGAGCAAAGGACGGCCGCGGGCGACCCGCCCCGGCCCACCGTTGTATGCGCCAAGCGCGTAGTCCTCACGGTCGAACCGCCGGATCATCTGCGACAAGTACTTGATGCCCGCCTCGATGTTCGTCTTGACCTTCAGCGTCCGGAATGTGGATGGCATGACCTGGAAGTAGCCTTTCGCGCCGGCCCACGAGTTCAGGTTCGCGTTGCCCCCAGATTCTTGGATGCACAGGGCGCGTGCCAACGTCAGGTCAACGTCGTACTTGTCGGCATACTTGGAGATGTCGTCCTCGATCTCCATGACCTTGCGATACATGCCCAGGAATCCCGGCGAAAGGGCCTCGACCGGTAGCAGGCCGTCGGGTGCCTGGGACGTCTCGGCGTGTAGCAGGGCAGGCAGGAGCATCGCGACGACGAGGGCCGCGACAGCGCTCCGGGTGGTGTGGGCTAGCATGTGCAGCATCAGAATCTCTTGTTTGCACTATCGAACGTTCCCACCCTTTACATTAAAGCATAATGATCGCCATGTCGAAGCTCGCGACAGCTCGGCGCACCCACGGCTTTACCGAGTCGGTCATTCGAGAGATGACCCGGTTGTGCCTTCTATTTATTCATCCGCGCGCCCCGAACTTGATCGGTCTCCGGTCTGCCGGGACCATGCCTACATGATTTCGTCGTTTGTTCGCGCTCGGCCCTTGGCACGGCCGCAAACACAGACACTAAGCTACTGATTTATGCTCTATTTCAAAAGGGCCGAGTTTTGGCACAGGACGGGATCGATGCTCGCAAAGCCTATGACGAACTCATCGCCAAGTGGACGCCTCTCGCGCCGACCGTCGTCCGAAGCCTAGAGGAGGCCGGTAATCAGCTGCTGACCTTCTATGAATTCCCTCGTGCCATGTGGAAATCGATTCGAACGACCAATGCTCTGGAGAATCTCAACCGCGAGTTTCGACGCCGGACGAAAACCCAAGCGTCGTTCTCCAGCGAGGAGTCCGCGGTCGCTTTGCTGTTTGGGCTTATCGCCTCTGGCCAGATTCAACTACGGCGCATCGACGGCTACCAACGTCTGAGCGAGGTTCTCGAACACGCGGAGGTTGCCGCCTGATCTGATACCCTGATGACGGAGTGGAGGGCGCCGTTCTTTTTCCACGAACCTCGGGACACATCCCCCGGGCGCAAACACAGACACTAAGCTGCTGATTTGTTGTCTATTTCAAAAGGGCCGAATTTTGGCACAGGACGGGGTGCATTGGTACAACACGCAACGACTCCTGGAGCCGATCGGAAATGTCCCCCCGGGTCGAGTACGAAATGAACTACTATCGGTCGCAGGAAGGCTCGCTAGAGATGGCGAGACTAAAACACTCTCCGGGAAAACCCGGGGCGGTTCAGCAGAGCACAGGACGACAGGTCTGTGTGAGCAGCACCGCTCCGTGCACCCGCGCGCGCCAAGATGCCGCGGTCAAGAATTTCGTGCTCGGACTTCGCTTTCGACAGGTCAGAACTGAACGGTGAGCAGTGTGCCTTGGGAGGGAATAAGACTACTTTTGTCCGGCTTTGTTCTCACAATGTCGTAAAAGGCATCGACAGACATGCCGAAGGTGGCCGAGAATGTATCTTTCCAATTCGCACTTTGAGGCGCCTGTTCCCAGAAATCCACAAAGACTTTCTGAAATGAGGTGTGTTGGGCAAGAATCAGCATCATGTATACCGAATATCCGTAATTCGTCTCCGAGGTGCTGTAAAGTTCATACTCAGCTGGGTTGGGATCTCCAGATGGAATATGTCGCAGCTGAGCGTCCTCAAAATAAGTATTGATATCGTGATATTCAGCAAGGTACATTGATTCAAATGCCCCGGCTGCTCCTTCTATCATCCATTTACACTGGAAGCTAAACATATCCCCTGAGTGAAGCGAGTGCTGATACCAGTGGAAATATTCGTGGGCTATAACTGACAGGCGGTGATCATGCTGATGCTCAATTTCCCATGAACTGATCTCTAGTGCGAGAACCAACTCGCCATCTTTGCTTGTGAGATACTGCCCGTTCTGGAAACCTGCTGGAGGCGCAACTGTGTCGAGCCAAGCTCGGATTGTCAGAGGCTTCGGACGACTTGGGGTTAGTAGGGCCTTCAAGTTTTCCATCACACCGTTGAAGTCCTCCACCCACGCTGCTGGTGCGCTTGCATCGATGATGATAGTCGGCTCAGCACCCGGTGCCGGAGTCGTCGGGGCGGTTGTTCCCGCCTCGGTGGTCGCCGAAGTTGTGGTCTCGCCGGGATCTTCGGTGCGCGCAGTGGTTCCCCCGCCACAGCACTGCAGAAGCACGAGGGAGAGACCCACCACGGCTAGGCCCACCGCCTTCATCCGCACAGGACGCGACAGCTCCGCCCGCTGGAGATCCCACGCGCCCGCTTGAGCCCGCTGGAAGCGCACCGGCTTCAAGACACGGCCAAATGGCCCAGAAGCCAATACCGTACCAATATTTCCTTTAGGTTCTCTCATTCTTACCTGTAGAGTCCTGTCATTTTGCAGACCGACAGATTGTGCAGAAACCTGTTGTGATCCGCAAAAAAGAAGATCGGCCAGAAACAGCCGACCATAGCAGGTCTAAAACGCGCAATCAACGCTGGATCGACTTTTTGCGGAGCACAGGTAGGCTTCTTCATGGCGTAATCCTACGCCGGTGAGCTAAACCGAGGTGCAAACCTTCCAGCAAAGGAGCCACCGTGAAGAAGCAGTCTCGCACAGTTTCTCGGCGTCGCCAATCGGAATCCCCGACGGCGCGCCTGTGATCCGCAAAAAAAGATCGCGTATTGACGGGCAGACAGCCATGGGAGTTGAGGTCCTGCGAACTCGTGTTCGCCTCGGTGAACGTGCTTGAGAAAGAACGCGTTGTTCCCCGTCCTGTGCCAAAACTCGGCCCTTTTGAAATAGCCCACAAATCAGCAGCTTAGACGCCCTTGGAATCCGGGCAAAATCCAGGGTATTTCGCGCCGCAGGGCTGACTTCCGACACCCATGAGCTGGCGGATGAATAAATAGAAGGCACAGCCGCGAGGCGCGCCTGTGCCTTCTACTTATTCATCTGCGCGCCCAGCTCCTGCTCTTCATGGCTACGCGATCCGAATACCAGATGGGAGTTCGCTAAGTAGAAAATGTCTCCACTCTCGTCGTACGGTACATCAGTCAGGTCAAGAACGCGCAGACGCCGGGTTGGCAGAAGTGTTGCCACGGTGATCTCGTCTTCTGCACGGACTCGACCCTCGTGAAGACACGTTTCGACATCGAATGCCCCGTACAGGACGGTGCTTGCGCTGTTTGCTGTTGGTGATGTGTACGTATCCCTTTGCAAAAAAAAGCGCTTACGCTCCATTTATCGTGCGGCGAAGGTCGTGAGCGCTATTTTGGCTGTAATTTAATGCAGCGTAAAGTCTTAGCGTTATCTCACCAACACTTAATGGCGGAAGCACCCGCTTGAGAAGGACGCGCCCGAGCCTCGCCGGGTAGAGTCACCGGCGATGGGCAAAGTGAGTGCCATTCCAAAGGTCGGTGGTCTCCATCATTATTACACTCGACGCGCTGCTTGAGCCGATCCGCTCGGAACGGCTGCCGGACTTCGCACCAGCTTACACCTCTACGCCTGAGTCGAGCCGACGCCGGCTCTTAAAACGTCCTACATGAAGACGACCAAAGCATCCTGGTTGCAGGAAGTTCGCCAATCTCATACAGCTCGAGTTTATGGAAGGGACAGGTATCCAACGGTTCTCGAACTCTGTGGCGTGAAGGTTCCCGCCGGCGTCGAGTTGGATGGCCACAGCGTCCTGCCTATGGTTGAGGATCAAACGGCTTCGAGCCCGTACTCCGTGATGCACTGGCAATGGGAGCAGTCGTGGATGGTCCGCGAGGCCAACTGGAAGCTCCTCGTGGACGACAGATACGCGCTCCGCCACAAGGTGCTGGACGCCGTTCACCTAGCGAATCTGGCCGACGAGCAGCCTGAACGCAGGAACCACGCGCATGAGCGGCCCGACATCGTCGAACGGCTGGATCGAATTCACAAAGAGTGGGAGCAGGACGTGACACCCAAGAACGTTCCGGAGCTCGGATAACCGAAAAGGGAGGAGTTTGATGGAAAGGCCCATACGAATCGCAACCATTGCCGGCTCACCGCGGCCGGCGAACAACACCGCAAAGGCGCTCGCCCTCGTCGAAAATGAGCTCGAGACCCACCCGAAGGTTCAGGTCGTGTCTCTGAAGCCGTTTTCGCTAAACCTGCCATTTCCCGGGATGTCCGGCGACTTTCCGGGTCAGACTCAGCTGCATGACGCAGTGCGCGACGCCACCGCCGTTGTCTTCGCGACGCCCGAATACCACGGGAGCTTCTCTGCCTTGACCAAGCTGGCCATCGAGAACCTCGGCTTCCCCTCCGTGCTGTCAGGAAAGCCCATCGGCCTCCTCGGTGTTGCTTCGGGACAGATCGGTGCGATCAAGGCGCTGGAGCACTTGCGGAGCGTCTGCTCTCACGTCGGGGCTATCGCGTCCTGTGCCAAAACTCAGCCCTTTTGAAATAGCCCATAAATCAGCAGCTTAGCGACTGGGCCAAGGGCCCTTAGGCTCTACAGTTACCCAAAACCCGCGGTCGACGTTCGAGAGCCGCGGCCGTTTCACCGAACGGCGGAGGACGGCGAGCTGCTGCCGAAGAGCGACATTGTCGAGAGCCAGCTCGCGACGAGCCTTGAAGGCGGAGATGAGAGCGCGAACAAACGACGAAATCAAGCAGGCATGGTGCCGGCAGACCGGAGACTAATCAAGTTTGGGGCGCCCGGATGAATAAATAGAAGGCACAACAACCACGAACACCGGCACTCGGGAATCGGTCTCATGACTCCAGCCGTCGTTCATCATGGGCGCGCGGAAAAACTCACCACGGCTCGACGCCAGACCCTCGTCCAAGCTCAGCGGGCTCACCCCGAACGATTCGTTCGCGGAACCCCTCAACCTCCCGTTTTGCCTCCTCAGGCCTGGATCAACCCTCCGCCGGAAAAAACAACGCACCAGGAGGCTGAAACAGCGACTTGCTCGGGGTGGTCCATACCTAAGCTACCCCCTGTTTCCACTCCTTGTGGCGCGTTCGCGATCGAAGCGGACGTGGACCGCGACGTCGTCATGAGCCCGGCGACACCAATCGAGGCTCACTAAATGCAACACGCGGGTGTCTCAATGTCGTTGACACGTTCCGATCTCATGCAGCTCGAGTTTATGGAAGGGACACCCATCTGAAGTCTTCGGTCGTCCTCGAGGTAGAGCGTCGGAGCGACTTGAACCAGCACAGCCCTTGGATAGTCACGGCACATGCCGGGTTTGACACGCACCCGGGAATAGTCCAGTATGGCGCGGTCGGCTATCCGATGGCTCTTCGTAGTTTTTTTTGCTGGTGACTTCCACCGGACCTCCGTCAGCCCTCGCTTAGGCCCTTTCCGTTCAGGAGTTCATTTCATGGGTAAGATTTATGTAGGCAATTGTTCCTTCGACGTCACCGAGCAACAGCTCAGAGACGTCTTCGCGACTTACGGCGAGGTGAGTAGCGTCAACGTGATCACGGATCGCGGCACCGGTCGCCCGCGTGGTTTCGCTTTCGTTGAGATGTCGGACAGCTCGGCCGCGCAAGCGGCCATCCGTGGCGTCAATGGAACTGATCTCGGTGGTCGTACATTGAACGTCAACGAAGCCAAACCCCGGACCGAAGGCGGCGGTGGCGGTCGCGGTGGCGGTGGCGGCGGGCGGCGCTGGTAAGCCCCACTCCTCGACTCGGACCAGATTTTTGCTTGCGAAGAGCCCGAAACCTACGAAGGGTCTCGGGCTCTTTCCAATCGCGCTTCTCTTCCATGGAATCTGGTTGTGCTTTCTATTTATTCATCCGCGCGCACCGAACTTGATTAGTCTCCGGTCTGCCAGCACCACGTCTACATGATTTCGTCGTTTGTTCGCGCTCTCATCTCTGCCTTCAAGGCTCGTTGCGAGCTGGTGCCCGCGGATGAATTAAATAGAGGGCACAGGTCGGAAGCCAGCCTTGGCGCGAAATACCCTGGATTCTGCGCGGATTCCAGGGGCGTCTAAGCTGCTGATTTGCGGTCTATTTCAAAAGGGCCGAGTTTTGGCACAGGACGGGGACAGACGAGGTCCTTTCAACGATTCTGTGAACGTTCGGTTCTCCGAAGCCTGCAGGATCACTCCTTCGGACGAGGCCGATTTCTGAAACGCTGCCAGCATTGCCGGAGCAACAGCGGGATTCCGACCAGGAGCAGATACGGAGTGAGAACGCCGATAACCACCATATGTGGGCCCAGCAATCCGCCGACGAGGCTGAACAGTACAGCAAGCGGAGTCGCCACCCCAAGCGCGATCAGTAAAACGCTCCGCGAGGCTCCGACAACTCCTCTCAAGAGGCGTTGCACCAGCAACCCGACCAGCACACCGCCCAGAAAAAACAGAACCAAGCCGGAGAACAAAGCCGGAATCGCAAACAGCAACTCCTCTGGATTCCAAGAATCCATGGAGCCGAACCGGACAAGAGCGACCAGGACTTGCAGAACACAAAATCCGACGCCGAACAGGACGGGCGTCTTCCAGTAACTCCATCGAGAAAAAGAGGAAGTTCTTAAAGGATCGACCCCCATAAATCCTCCAATTCGAACCCTGCGCGGAGCCGATGCGCGCGGGCTACTTGATTCTGTCTATTATCCCGCAAGACGGCCTGGCCGGCTGTGCCTTCTATTTATTCATCCGCGCGCACCAAACTTGATTAATCTCCGGTCTGCCAGCACCATGCCGGCATGATTTCGTCGTTGGTTCGCGCTCTCATCTCTACCTTCAAGGCTCATCGCGAGCTGGCTCTCGAGAATGTCGCTCTTCGGCAGCAGCTCGCCGTCCTCCGCCGTTCCGTGAAACGGCCGCGGCTCTCGAAGGTCGACCGCGGGTTTTGGGTGCTGTTGCGCAGAATCTGGACTGACTGGGAGAGCGTCCTCGTCATCGTGAAACCTGAGACGGTCATCCGCTGGCACCGTTGTGGGTTCAAACGATATTGGACTTGGAAGAGCCGACGGCGTAGGCCTGGACGACCAGGCGTCGCTCCCGAAATACGTGAGCTGATACGGAACATGAGCAGGGCCAACCCTCTCTGGGGAGCTCCCCGCGTGCATGGCGAGCTGGCGAAGCTAGGCATCTCCATTTCCCAGGCCGCCGTCTCCAAGTATATGGTTCGCCATCGCATGCCACCGTCCCATACTTGGCGGAGCTTTCTCGATAATCATGCAAACGACTTGGTGTCGCTCGACTTTTTCACTTTGCCGACCGCAACCTTCAGAGTTCTGTTCGTCTTCATCGTCCTTCGCCACGACCGTCGCCGTATCGCTCATTTCAATGTCACCGAACATCCTTCTACCGAGTGGACGGCGCAGCAAATGGTCAATGCTTTTCCATGGGACACGGCGCCTCGGTACCTGGTACGGGACCGAGACCAGACCTACGGAGCGTACTTCGATAGTCGCGTCGATGGTCTCGGAATGGAGCAGGTCCTTACCGCACCGCGCTCCCCGTGGCAGAATCCATTCGTCGAAAGGATGATCGGCTCCATTCGACGCGAGTGTCTCGACCATGTGATCGTCCTCGACGAGCGGCACCTGAAGCGAATCCTACGCAAATACGTCGACTACTATCATTCGTGCCGGACTCATTTGTCGCTTGAGAAGGACGCGCCCGAGCCTCGCCGGGTAGAGTCACCGGCGATGGGCAAAGTCAGTGCCATTCCAAAGGTCGGTGGTCTCCATCATTGTTACACTCGACGCGCTGCTTGAGCCGACCCGCTCGGAACGGCTGCCGGACTTCGCACCAGCTTACACCTCTACGCCTGAGTCGAGCCGACGCCGGCTCTTAAAACGTCCTACATGAAGACGATCAAAGCATCCTGGTTGCAGGAAGCTTTCCAATCTCATACAGCTCGAGTTTATGGAAGGGACAACCGCTACCTCATCGCAGCCAACTACGATGGCAGCAAGAACCTGAGCCCAGGCCGACCTCCGAGGGCAAAGGACATCCGTGAGCTCATTGTACGCGTGGCGCAGGAGAACCCGACGTGGGGAAATACGCGCCTGCGGGGCGCACTCAAGAACCTCAAACACAGACACTAAGCTGCTGATTTATGGTCTATTTCAAAAGGGCCGAGTTTTGGCACAGGACGGGGTGGCCGTCAGGCCGTGGAAAACTTGACAGTACCAAATAACTACTATCTCGTACGATTAGCGCTCGGGTGTGTAGAGTGCTAATATGTCGAGGTTGATGAATTACACATGCCACTCGCCCGTTGGGACCCCGTGCGTGAGCTTCTTGCGCTCCAAGAACGGATGAACCGGCTAATCGATCAGACGCTGTCGCGCACGCGCTCCGAGGGGGAGTTCTCGACCACAGGGGCATGGTCCCCCGCCGTGGATCTCTACGAAGCCGAAAAGAGCCTCGTTCTCAAGGCCGAGCTCGCCGAAGTAGATCAAGACGACATCGAGCTTCACATCGACGACGATCGAGTGACGCTGTAAGGCAAGCGCCCGATCAACGAAGCCATCAACGAGAAACAGTTCGTTCGCATGGAGCGTTCCTACGGCCCGTTCCATCGCACGTTCGAGCTCCCGACGAGCATCGATACGGACAAAGTAAAGGCCGATTTCAAGAAGGGCATTCTGCTGACGGTGACCATACCGAAGAAGGCGAGCGAGAAAAGCCGTCAGATTCCCATCAGTAGTTGACCGCCGTCGGGAGCTCGACCCCGCCGGCCGGTCTTAGATAACAAGGAGGAGCAATCGAGAAATGAAGATCAAACCGATAAAGGACAACATTGTCGTAAAGAGGCTCGAGGAGAAAGACGAGAAGAAAGTCGGATCCATCATCATCCCCGACACCGCGAAGGAAAAGCCGATGACGGCCCAGGTCGTAGCCATCGGATCGGGCCGGACCTTGAAGGACGGAAAGAAGGTTGCGCTCGAGGTGAAGGTGGGCGACAAAGTGCTCATCGGCAAGTACTCGGGCTCGGAAGTCAAACTGGACGGAACTGAGTACCTCATCCTCAAAGAGGACGAAGTACTCGGCATCGTGGAATAGCTTGGAGGTATTTTAAGAAATGGCAAAGCAGATTGTTTATCATGAGGAAGCTCGGCAAGGGATCCTCCGCGGTGTCAACCAGCTCGCGACCGCCGTGCGGGTGACCCTCGGCCCCAAAGGCCGTAACGTCGTTCTCGAGAAGAAGTTTGGCTCGCCTGTGGTCACCAAGGACGGCGTCACCGTTGCCAAGGAGATCGAGCTCGAGGACCCCATCGAGAACCTGGGCGCCAAGATGGTGCGCGAGGTCGCATCCAAGACCTCCGACGTGGCCGGTGACGGCACCACCACGGCGACCGTCTTGGCACAGTCCATTTACCGCGAGGGGCTCAGGAATCTTGCCGCCGGCAGCAATCCCATGGAGCTCAAGCGGGGCATCGACACCGCCGTCGAGGCGATCGTCGGCGAGATCCAGAAGAACTCGAAGCCGGTGCGGGGCAAGATGATCGGGCAGGTCGGGACCATCTCCGCCAACGGCGACGACACCATCGGCAGCATCATCGCGGAGGCGATGGAGAAGGTCGGCAAGGACGGCGTCATCCAAGTGGAAGAGGCGCGCACGCTCGAGACGACCCTCGACATCGTCGAGGGTATGCAGTTCGACCGCGGCTACCTCTCCCCCTACTTCGTAACCGACCCCGAGCGGATGGAATGTGTGCTCGAAGACTGTCTCATCCTCGTTCACGAGAAGAAGATTTCCAACATGAAGGATCTCCTCCCCGTACTCGAGAAGGTGGCCCAGTCCGGCAAGCCGCTGGTCATCGTGGCCGAGGACATCGAGGGCGAGGCTCTCGCCACGCTCGTCGTCAACAAGCTCCGTGGCACACTGAAGGCCGTCGCCATCAAGGCTCCTGGCTTCGGTGACCGCCGCAAGGCCATGATGGAGGACATCGCGATCCTCACGGGTGGCAAGGCGATCTTCGAGGACCTCGGCATCAAGCTCGAGAACCTGCAAATGCAGGACCTCGGTAAGGCCAAGAAGATCATCATCACCAAGGAAGACACCACCATCGTCGAAGGCTCCGGGAAGAGGTCCGACATCGAGGGCCGCATCAAGCAGATCCGCACCCAGGTCGAAGAGACGACGTCCGACTACGATCGCGAGAAGCTCCAGGAGCGTCTCGCGAAGCTCGTCGGCGGCGTGGCTCTGATCAAGGTCGGCGCTGCCACCGAGACCGAGATGAAGGAGAAGAAGGCCCGTGTCGAGGACGCGATGCACGCCACCAAGGCAGCCGCCGAGGAAGGAATCGTTCCCGGAGGCGGGGTCGCTCTCCTTCGCGCCAGCAAGATTCTCAAGAGGCTCCAAAAGGACGAGCGCCTCGGCGATGACGTCCGCATCGGTGTGGGTATCGTCGGGCGCGCGGTCGAAGAGCCCATGCGATGGATCGCCCAGAACGCCGGAGAGGAAGGCTCGATCGTCGTCAACAAGGTGAAGGAGCTCGAGAGCGCGCAGGGCTACAACGCGGCCAAGAACAAGTACGAGAACCTGGTGAACGCCGGGGTCATCGATCCCACCAAGGTCGTTCGCTATGCGCTCCAGAACGCGGCCTCCATCGCGGGGCTCATGCTCACGACCGAAGCTCTGGTCGCGGAGCTGCCCGAGAAGGAAGACAAGAAGGCCGTTGGCGGTGCGCCCCCCGGTGGCATGCCGGGTATGGAAGGCATGGGCGACTACTAGGCTACATACTTCCCGAGAGCCCGGGTCGCTCACGCGGCCCGGGCTTTTTTTCGTTCCCGGTAGGGTCGAGGGCTGGCGAGGTGCTCCGTAGGCGCGGCCTATCTGTTTCTCCCCATTTCCTGTGGGAGTTGTGCTCCGCAAAAAGTCGATCCCGTCCTGTGCCAAAACTCGGACAGCCACGACATCCCGTCTGGTCAAAATACTCGAACGCCCAGCGGGTCAGCAGTTTGCACCTTTCCAAGGGCTGCTTGAATCCGGCATCGCGGTCGGATACGTATTCCTTCCGGGTGCGTAGTTCGTTGCCTGCAAGCTCGCCCCGCAGCCGATTTGAGCCGGCCGTGCGCACCCCCGGTGGGCCTGTCGCCCGCCACCCGCAGCCCAGGGGTCGGAAGCCAGCCCTGCGGCGCGAAATACCCTGGATTCTGCGCGGATTCCAAGGGCCTCTAAGCTGCTGATTTGCGGTCTATTTCAAAAGGGCCGAGTTTTGGCACAGGACGGGCACTGACCTATCGCTTCGGAGGCTGACAGCTCCGCCACCCCTCCCTTCCATAAACTTGAGCTATATGAGATTGGCGAACTTGTGATCCGCAAAAAAGAAAACCGGCCAGAAGCAGTCGACTATGGTAGGCGTCGTGTCCAAAAACACAAACGATAGCGGCCTGTTGGTCACTCTGGATCCAACCAGCGATGGCGACGACCAACCATGCCCAGGGCTGGCTCTGTCTCCTCATGACCGAGGATTCTAGCTTCCATTGGCCAACCAAGCCTCAGACGTCTCTGATCCGAAACGTCCCGGCGCGCCAGTCTTGAGTTCGTTTGTGTTTTTGGACAGGACGCGATCTGCCGGATGCTCCCGATCGCCCCGTCGACCTATTACGAGCAGAAAGCGAGAGAGAAGGACCCAAGCCGCCTGCCAGCGAGAGCGAAGCGCGACGTCCAACTCTGCGGCGAGATTCGTCGTGTACGGCAAGAGAACTTTGACGTGTATGGCGTGCGCAAGGTCTGGCGTCAGCTTCGCCGTGAGGGCCGCGACGTGGCTCGATGCACGGTGGCCCGTCTGATGCGTGAAATGGGCCTCCAGGGCGCGGTCCGTGGACGTCGATTCAAGACGACGAAGCCGGATTCGAGCGGCGCTCGCCCGATGGACCTCGTGGAGCGCGACTTCAACGCCACACGCCCGAACGAGCTCTGCGTCTCGGACCTGACCTACGTTGCCACGTGGCGCGGCTTCGTGTATGTCGCCTTCGTCATCGACGTCTTCGCTCGACTCATCGTCGGTTGGCGAGCGACGACATCGTTGACTGCAGGCATCGCTCTCGATGCGTTGGAGCAGGCGCTGCACGAGCGCCGACTAGACCCAGAAGATACATTGGTGCATCACAGCGATCGCGGCGTGCAGTACGTCTCGATCCGTTACACCGAGCGGCTCGCCGAGGCGGGTATTGAGCCGTCCGTCGGCAGCCGAGGCGACTTTTACGATAACGCTTTGGCTGAATCCATCATCGGCCTCTACAAGACCGAGGTGATCCGTCGACGCGGGCCCTGGCGTGGTCCTGAGGACGTCGAGTTCGCCACCCTCGAGTGGGTCCATTGGTACAACACGCAACGACTCTTGGAGCCGATCGGAAATGTCTCCCCCGTCGAGTACGAGATGAACTACTATCGGTCGCAGGAAGGCTCGCTAGAGATGGCGAGACTCAACTAAAACAGTCTCCGGGAAACCCGGGGCGGTTCAGCCCGCGTGGGCGGAGGTCATCGGGGAGTGACCGAAATCGTTCGTTCACTCGAAAGTACCATCGAGAAGCTGAGTTGAAACGGTTGCCGGAGTCAAGACGGATTCGTGCACCAACGCCTCGCCGCGTCCAACCTGGGGAAGCCTTTGCCGGGATCGTTGGATCGCGACAACTCCTCTATCTCTAAGGTTTGGCTCTATTGACAGGGTGATCGGGTGTGAGTATGCTGGAGTTTGGTTCCTGGAGGTAACAATTAATGAAGTGGACAAGCGTGGCGGTAGCTATTTTATTACTTTCCGGTTTCGTGGCCTTTGGTAACGCATCCGAGGAGAATGGCACCTGGAGCGGCTGGATTGCAGACGAGCATTGCAGCAAAGACTACGCGAAGGTTTCGAAGGCTGGGCACCAAGGATGCGCGGAGAGTTGCGTGAAGGGTGGTGCCAAGTGGGCACTGGCAACCAACAGCGCCTACTTCATTCTGGACGTCGGCGAGGACGACGCCAAGAAGAACCTTGGTCACGAAGTTGTTATCGCTGGGGAGCTTGACGAAGAGACCAACACGATAAAAGTAACGGCAGTCACCGCGCCCGAGGACGAGTCCAAGTAAGAGCTGCCTGGTCAAAGAAATCGCTTCCGGTACGGGAATTCTCGCGATGGTGCAGCCCGGCAAAATGGAAATCCCAGCCTGTAGTCTCGTCGTCTTGGGCGCACCGGGCGGCACGACTGACTCGAGGACTCGCCACCGAATGCTATGAATATCGTCCTCTCCTTCAGCGCGCTGTGCATCCTGCTGGTGGTCGGCAAGCTCCTGCGCGTCCAGATCCGCCTGTTCCAGAAGCTCTACCTGCCGGCCTCGGTGATCGGGGGTCTGCTCGGGCTGGTGCTCGTGCAGACGATCGGTGGCTCCCTCCCCGCAGCGACGATGGCGGGGTGGAATCAGCTACCGGGATTCCTCATCAACATCGTTTTCTCGGCCCTGTTCCTGGGCGTCTTCATTCCGCCAATCAGACGCATTTGGGGGATCGCCGGGCCGCAACTGGCGTACGGCCAGATCGTCGCCTGGGGCCAGTACGTCGTGGGCCTCGGAGTGGCGATTGTGCTGCTGACGCCGATGTTTGGCGTCCCGGGGGCCATCGGCACCATCCTTGCGGTCGGCTTCGAGGGTGGTCACGGCACCGCCGCCGGTCTGGCGCCGGTCTTTGACGCCTATGCTTGGTCCGAGGGCCAGGACTTGGCCCTCACGTCGGCGACCTGTGGCGTCCTGTTCGCCATCATCGTCGGCATGGCGCTGGTCAACTGGGCGGCGCGCCACGGCTACACCCGGCAGCTAAAGCGTATCGAGGACATGCCCGACAGCAGCCTCGTCGGTGTCTACGACCCGACCGAGCGGCCGAGCGCCGGGAGCCAGACCGTGTCGGCGGCGTCGATCGACAGTCTCGGCTTCCATCTCGCCATCATCGGTCTCGGTGTCTTCATCGGTTACCTGATCCACGGCGGCCTGGTACGCGTCGAACTCCTGGTGCGACCGCCGAGCGCCGACGGCCGCGCCTTCTTCGAAAGTTTCCCGCTCTTTCCTCTGTCCATGATCGGTGGCCTGGTGGTGCAACTCTTCTTCGCCAACTGCACCCAGCGCAATCCGCTCGACCATCGTCTCATGCAGCGCCTCTCGGGCACCGCCATGGACTTCCTCGTGGTGGCCGCGATCTCGACTATCAACGTGGAGGTGGTGCTGGGAGGGCTCGTGCCGCTGGCGATTCTGGTTGTCGCTGGGGTGCTGTGGAACGTCTTCTGCGTGATGTGGCTGGCGCGCCGCCTCCTGCCATCGGATTCGTGGTTCGAGCGCTCGATCGCCGAGATGGGGCAGTCGATGGGCGTCACCGCCACCGGGCTCCTGCTGTTGCGCGTCGTCGATCCCGAAGGCGACACCGACGCCACCTCCGCCTTCGGCTACAAACAGCTCATGCACGAGCCGTTCATGGGCGGCGGGCTGTGGACCAGCGCCGCTATTCCGCTGGCGCTGGCCTACCATCCGGTGTGGGTGCTCGGCATCAGCGCCGGAGCGGTGGCGCTCTGGCTGCTGGTGTGGGCGCTGCTCTTTCGCGGACGGCTCGGCCTCGGTTAATCGCGTCCCCGTCGTGTCCAAAAATACAAACGAACTCAAGGCCGGCTCGCCGGGACGTTTCGGATTAGAGGTGTCTACGCTTGATTGGCCAATGGGAGCTAGAATCCTCGGTCATGAGCACGCCGGTCCAGCCCTTGACCTTGTTGGTCGTCGCCATCGCTGCTTGGCTCCAGCGTGACCAACAGGCCGCTATCATCTACTTACTCGAGGAGAACAGAGTCCTCAAGGCTCGGCTTTGCGGGAGGAAGCTTCGCCTCACGGAGGACGAGCGACGTCGTCTCGCGGTAAAGGGTAAGGCGCTTGGCCGGAAACTCTTGACAGAAGGTCATGGCCGAGATTAGCGAGCTCGTTGTGGGGATGGCGCAGTCGAATCCGAGGTGGGGGTATACACGAATTCGCGGTGCTCTCTCGAATCTCGGCCATACGGTAGCCAGGAGCACCATCGCCAATGTTCTGCGAGAACAAGAAGGGTACTTTCGAGTGAACGAACGATTTCGGTCACTCCCCGATGACCTCCGCCCACGCGGGCGGTGCCATTGCTGTCAAGTTGACGAAAAGCTAGCTGACCGATCCCGTCCTGTGCCAAAACTCGGTCCTTTTGAAATAGACCATAAATCAGCAGCTTAGTGTCTGTGTTTGCGACCGGGCCAAGGGCCGTGGGCTTTACAATCGTCTGGCCCGAGGGTGTTATCTTCAGATCTATGATGACGTACCACTCGCCGCGAAACGGCCAATCCTGGCAGGTCTAAACTGCGGAATCAACGACGGATCGAGTTTTTTTTTGCGGAGCACCGGAGACGATGCGCCGTAAACGTAGGGCCAAGATCGTCGCGACGCTGGGGCCGGCGACCTCAAGTGCAACGGCCATCAATGCACTGTTCGAGGCAGGGGTCGATGTCTTCCGCTTCAATTTCAGCCATGGCGAACCCGAGAACCACGCCCGGCGCCATCGGATCGTGCGCGAGTTGGAACGGGATGCGCTCAGGCCCATAGGTATCATGGCCGACATGCAGGGACCCAAGCTTCGCGTCGGCGTCTTCGAAGGCGGGAGCGTCGAGCTTGAGCCGGGACGGCGTTTCATACTCGACCGTTCGGACCGGCCCGGCACTTCAGTTCGGGTTTCCGTGCCGCATCCGGAGATCTTCGCCGCTGTCCGGCCTGGCGACGAAATGCTGCTTGACGACGGGCGGCTCCGGCTGAATGTGACCTCGAAATCCAATGCAGAAGTAGAGACGCAGGTGCTGGTCGGCGGCCGGCTCAGCGACCGCAAGGGCATCAATCTGCCCGGCGTGATGCTGCCGATCTCGCCGCTTACCGAAAAGGACCTAGTCGATCTGAGATTCGCGCTCGAACTCGGTTGCGAATGGATCGCCCTGTCCTTCGTGCAGTGCCCGGAGGATGTGGTCGAGGCGCGCCGGCTGATCGGCAACCGCGCCCATGTTCTGGTCAAAGTCGAGAAACCATCTGCGCTCGACCGTATCGACGAGATTGTCGCCGCCGCCGATGCCGTGATGGTGGCTCGTGGCGATCTCGGCGTGGAAATGCCTCCGGAGGAAGTGCCGACCGCGCAGAAGACCATCATCCGCACCTGCCGCGACGCCGGCAAACCGGTGATCGTGGCAACGCAGATGCTGGAGTCCATGGTCCAGGCGCCGGTGCCGACGCGCGCCGAGGTCTCGGACATAGCGACGGCGGTGTACGACGGCGCGGATGCGGTGATGCTGTCGGCGGAAACCGCAGCCGGCGCCTATCCGACTGCGACGGTCCAGATCATGGACCGGGTGATTAAACGGGTGGAGCGCGACCCGCTGCACCGTCACATTGCGGCCGCCGACCATCGCCGGCCGCTGGCAACCTCCGCGGATGCGATCTCGGTGGCGGCCCATCAAGTGGCCGACACCATCGGCGCCGCCGCCATTGTAACCCACACGACCTCCGGGTCGACGACGTTGCGCGCCGCCCGCGAGCGCCCTGAGCAGCCGATTCTGGGCGTCACGTCCGAACTTGCAACCGCACGGCGTCTGTCGCTAACCTACGGCGTACACAGCGTACATACGGCGGACGTACGGGACTTCGACGAAATGGTGCGCAAGGCGGTCGCTGCGGCTGCGCTTGAGGAAGTCGCCGGGCCGGGCGATACGGTGGTCATCACTGCCGGGGTGCCTTTTGGCACACCTGACGCCACCAATGTGCTTCGCATCGTCCGCATCGAGCCCGTGTAATCTGTTGCTGGTCTGGGTGCGTTGTCCCTTCCATAAACTTGAGCTGCATGTGATTGGCAAACTGCCTGCAACCAGAACGTTGTGGTCGTCTTCATGTAGGACGTTTTGAGAGCCGGCGTCGGCTCTACTCAGGGGTAGAGGTGTAAGCTGGTGCGAAGTCCAGCAGCCGTCCCGAGCAGGTTGGACTCAAGCAGCGCGTCGAGTGTGGTGCTTCCGCTATTAAGTGTTGGTGAGATGACGCTAAGACTTTACGGTGCATTAAGTTACAGCCAAAATAGCGTTCGTGACCTTCGCTGCGCGCTAAATGGAGCGTAAGCGCCTTTTTTGCAAAGGGATGCGTACACATTACCAACAGTAAACAGCGCAAGCACCGCTCTGCGCTCTTGGCGTGCTTGATGGCCGAGACAGCCTTGGCGCAGGGCACGCCGTGGATCGCCGAGCCGGGGACTGGCACCATCAACCTGTCGTACGTGAACCAGAACGCCGCCGAGTTCTACCGTCAGACCACACAGGTGAAGGGGCCACTCGAAGCCACCGGCGCACACCTGTCGCAGAACACCGTGTGGATCAGCGTCAACTACGCGCTCACGGATGCTGTGGCTCTCGACGTGCAGTCGGGATGGGCCCGGAGCTTCGTGCCGGGACCGGTCGGGCCGACCCCGGAGGAAAGCCTCAGCGGCCTGGTAGATTCCAACATCGCCGTGACGTGGCGCTTGGTTGACGAGCTGGTCGGCAATGCGCTGAGCGTCGCGCTCCGCGGGGCCGTGATCGCCGCCGGCCGTTACGACACCGGCTACTTCAACTCCATCGGTGACGGCGGCAGCGGGGCCGAGGCGTCGATCATCGCCGGCCGGTTCGCCCGCCGGTTCGGCTTCTCCACGGAGCTCGGCTACCGGTACCGCACCTCGGAACTGGACATCCCGGCGGACATCTTCGCCAACCTGGCCGCCTTCATTCCGGTCGGCGACGTGGTGACGCTCAGCGTCGACTACCGGCTGGTCAACGCCACGTCCGGGATCGACATCGGCGGCCCCGGCTTCTCGCCGAGTCGATTCCCCGAGTTGCAGGAGGACCGCCACATCGTGGGAGGACGGCTGCTAGCCAACGTCACCGACGTCGTGAGCGTGAACGGGTTCTTCGGGCAGGTCGTGGCCGGCCGGAACACCGCTGCGTCCCGCATCTTCGGCTTCGGCCTGAGTATCGCGTTCGATACCTTCTGACCGCCTCACGGGACTCCCCGTCCCGCCGTTCGCGTTCCGAACGAACGCGTCATGGGCAGGGCGGTGCGTTCAGACTCCAGTCGTACTCGTGATCTAGCGACCCGTCGAAGCCTCGTAGCTGCTCCGCCAGCTCGTCGTCCGCGTACTTCAGCAGGTGTGCGAGCACCCCGGCGTCCGAACCGCCGAAATCCTCATGGTACCAGTAGTAGATGCTGGACACGACGGCGAACGCCTCGTCCAGAAACTCGACGCCGCGCGGGTGATTCACGTATTCCCGCGCGCCCTGATCGAGCATACGCTCCAGGTTGGCGGCGGTATAGACCTCCGGGGACAGATTCGGACAGCCGATGCCCGCACAATTCACGGCGTAGTGGATCCGGTTATCCCGCCAGATGGGCCGCAGGATGTCGTGCTCGATGTTGTTCAGGGTCAGTTCTTTTCCGGCAACGGTCGCGTGGACATCGTCCCACGGCCCCAGAAGGGGGATCAGACCCTCGTGGATCTGCTTGATCGAGTCCACGGGATACTCGCCCAGGACCACCTGCACGGTCAGCGCGTTGTAGAGATTGATCCAGTACGCCATCTGCTCCGCCTTCGCGTAGCGCCTCGGATCGAGCCCCTGGAGGTAGTCGAGATAAACGGCGAGACGCTGCTGGTCGGCGACGTTCGCCTGCAACGCCCGGTAATCGACCAGATTGACGCCGGACGGGTCATCGGTGATCAGATAGATGTCCAGGAGCGCCTGCCAGTAGCGGTGGTCGATTCGCTCGTTGCTGGCGGCGTCGTGGTCGGCCCAGGAATGATCGTCGGGCGGCGACGTACAGGACGCCGAGGCCAGCGCCAGGAGACCAATCAAGCTAGACAGCACCGAGTCGAAGGCGCATCTTCCTCGCGCGTGCGGCGTGCGTGTCATCGTTGTCCTTCCGTTCCGCTTGCTACCTACGTGCCGGGTTTCCCCCGCGGGCGGCGCCGCCAGGAGCGGGCGGCCCGCGTCTGGCGCCAGCGGAGCCTGGCGATCATCGACAAGATCCCGACGCTGGCGCCAGCGACCCCGCGAACCGTCCCCCCCACCTTCGATCGGCCGAAGCGCCGCCGCAAGGCGTCCACCGGCGCTTCGACGACCCGCAGGCCGTGCTGGATGGCCTTGATCTGCATCTCGACGGTCCAGCCGTAGGTCCGGTCCTGCATGTCGAGGCGCCGCAACGCGTCGGCGCGGATGGCGCGGTACGGACCGAGGTCGGTCACGACGCGCCCCCACAGCAAGCCGATCAGGCAGCCAGCCAACCGGTTGCCCGCGATCTGCGGAACTGACAGGGCGCCCCGTTCCATCCGCCCCAGCACCCGGGATCCAATGGCCAGGTCGGAGCCGCCGGCGATCACCTCCAGCAACCTGACGCCCTGCGCCGCCTCGAACGACCGGTCGCCATCGGTGAAGAGCACGACATCGACCGGGTGGAGCGCTGCGAGGGCCGTCAGGCAGGCGATGCCGTACCCAGGTGCGTCCTGGCGCACCACCCGCGCCCCCGCCTCGCTCGCCCGGAGCGCCGTGGCGTCCGTGGATCCGTTGTCGCACACGACGACATCGTCGATTAGGCGCGCGCCCTGACCGTCGCGCAACGCGAGCAGCTCGGCGACGACTGGACCGATGTTGCGTTCCTCGTTCCGCGCCGGCACGACCGCACCGACCGTCATCCGTGCGTACACGGCGACCGCCCTTCCACGCCATCGGACGCGCCGTCGCCCGGGCCGAGGCGCACCCGGCGGATCATGTCATAACCCATCGCCAGCAGGATAACGCCGTACTCCACCGGGCGCACCCAGGACGGATGTCCGAAGGGATGCACCTGCAGGTCGTTCAGATTGATCCCGGTCACGTAGGCAAGGAGCACCGCTGCCGACGCCGTCCAGGCCCACGCGCTCGGACGGACCACCGCAAAGGGAAGCAGCCAGAGCAGGTACCAGGGATTGACGACCGGCCACAGGGCGAGTAGCGCACCATAGATCCAGTCACCGCGGGGGACGGCGCCGGACGCGGATCGCCGGTAGCGGAAGTAGTACCAGACCAGGCCACCGCACAGCGCCAGCCCACACACAAGTCTGGCGGCGGGGGCGGGTATCAACGGCGTCAACAGCCCGAACAGGGCGGCGTTGAACTCCCACTCCCGCGCGAACACCGCCAGCGTCGCTAGGTCGGTGCTGCCCTGCCAGACGAAGGGAAGGTACAGTAGCGCCAGTACGCCCGCAAACGCGGCCCAGTGCACCGGCCGGCCCCGCGCCAGCACGAACGGCGCCAGCAGCAGTGCCAGCACCTTCGCGCCGGCGCTCAACGCCAGGCAGACGGCTGCGTCCCGCAAGCGGTCTCGCCGCGCCAGCACGATGGCCGCGAGCAGCAGGCAGACGGCGGCGCCGTCGGGATGCGCGGTGAAGGCGATCTCCTTGACCACCAGTGGGCACCAGGCGTAGAGCAGCACCGCGCGCGCCGGGGCCAAGCGGAGCAGCAGCCCGATGGTGATGAGATCGACGAGGATGAGCGTCGTCTGCAGCGCCGCAACGCTGCCGGGTCGCAGCCCGTAACCCACCAGGAACAGGAGCTGGGTCACCGGTCCGTAGATGGTCGGTAGCTCCGGGTGGTTAACCTGATCCAGAATCCGCTGGAACGGCGCCGGCACGCCGGGGTCGGTGAAGAACGCCTCCGGCACCGCGCCGTAGGGGGTGCCGTCCTGAACGAAGCGATAGGCGTCCCAGAGGTACCGGTAGAAGTCGTCCTCGTAGAACGGGCCGCCGAACAGGCCGCACACGCGGAAGACCACGGCCCAGCCGATCAAGCGGCCCACCGGAAACGGCTCGGCCCGCCGACGGTGGTAGGCGTACAGGCCAAACGTCAGCAGGGAAGTCCAGCCAGCGATGCCCAGAAAGAGGGGCAACGCGGGCTCTCCCGGCTGTCGGGCGAACCAGGCCAGCACACCGTAGGCCAGCGCGCATCCGAGCCCTGCGGCGTCAATCGGTCCGGGAGCCCTCATCGATGCCATCGACTTGCCCCGGCGTCTCGGCCGTTGTTCGGATCGCGGTATGAGGTCACCTGGCGTTGCTTTGGTGCCTTGGTGCACAACTCCGATAGAGGCCGAGAGCTCGCTTGGCCCCGACTCCCATCATCCGATCATCTCGCTATCAGGCATCCCGAGCGCCGTCATGGTGTTGAGAATCTTGCACCCGATCCTTTTTCACATACTTCCGCTGAGTGCGTTTGAAAATGCTCAGAGGGAACCTCGAATCCGCGAATACAGGACAATTGTGGACCGAGATCGCGAGTTGTGCACCAAGGCATCAAAATACTCTCGAGCGCTGACCAAGCGAAAATGCTCTAGCTAAGTATTGCGTCGCGAGTGAACGTGGACATTCTGTTATCACGTCGGGTAGGATGCCCCAAACTGGGAGGTATACAGGATGAGACGCTTTTTTCTCCTTGCTTTCCTAGTCCTCACCTTGAGCGCGTCAGGCGCATTCGGGGACGACGCCGTTGATTCCGTGCTCGACAACCTCGAATGGCGCAGTATCGGCCCGGCGATTTTTGGCGGACGCATCGTCGATTTCGCGGTCGTCGAGTCGAACCCGAACGTCGCCTTCGTGGCGCCGGAGACCGCCGGGATCTGGAAGACGACAAACAACGGTACCACCTGGGAGCCGCTTTTCGACGACCGGCCGGTATCGGGCGTCGGCGATATCGCGGTCGCGCCGTCCGACCCTTCGATCGTATGGGCCGGCACCGGAAACCGCACCTCACGGGGCGATGGCGTCTACAAGTCGATGGACGGTGGCAAGACCTGGACGAACATGGGACTTGAGGACACCCACCGTATCGGACGGATGCACATCCACCCTACAAATCCCGACATCGTCTACGTTGCAGCGGTCGGGGGTTCCAGGGGACCGAACGAGCAACGGGGCGTCTTCAAGACGACGGACGGTGGCAAGACCTGGAAGAATACCACGTTCATCAGCCAGGACACAGGCTTCATCGACCTCGCGATAGATCTCGAAAGTCCGGACACGCTCTACGCCGCGGCCTACCAGAGGCGCGGCTCCAGCGGCGGGGGTCCCGAAAGCGGCCTGTACAAGACGACCGACGGCGGGGTGACGTGGACGAAGCTCACCACCGGCCTCCCTGAAGGCGACACCGGCCGGATCGGCCTCGATATCTATCGCAAAGACCCCCGCATCGTCTACGCGATTATCCAGAACGCCGAGGGTGGCATCTTTCGTTCGGAAGACAAGGGCGAAACGTGGAAGAGGATGAGCGATACCAACCCGAGCCCGTCGAATTACAGCGAGATTCGCATCGATCCCCTCAACGATCAGCGCATCTGGGTGTTTGGTGCCAGCATGTACAACTCTGACGATGGCGGAAGAACCTTCGTCACCGATCACGTCACCCGCATCCACGGTGACCACCATGCTCTTTGGATCAACCCGCGCGATTCGAACCACCTGCTCTTGGGCTCGGACGGGGGCATCCATTACTCCTACGATCGCGGTCTCACCTGGGATTTCGTGAACACCATCGCGATAGGACAGTTTTACGAGATCGGTTACGACATGGAAACCCCCTACAATATCTACGGCGGTCTTCAGGACAACGCTAACTGGGGAGGACCGGTTAGAACCCGCCACCAGCAAGGCATCTCCAACGAAGATTGGTGGCACGTCGGCGGCGACGACGGCTTCTACACCCAAGTCGATCCCAACGACGCAAAGACGATCTACTTCGAGTCGCAGAACGGAGTCTTGCGCCGCCTCAATCTGAGGCGGCTCGAGATCAAGACGATCCGGCCCGAGCCCGATGAAGGTGAGGCCCCCTACCGTTTCAACTGGAACAGTCCCATTGTTATTTCGCCCCACGATTCGAAGACGATCTATTACGGCGGCAACCGGCTGTTTAAGTCGACGAATCGGGGCGACGAATGGACTCGTACCGCCGACTTGACCAAGAACCTGGGCGAAACGTTGAACGACGACACCCTGTCGCGGAACAGAGGCGCCTCGACAATCACAACCATCAGTGAGTCTCCTCTCGTTCAAGGCCTGCTCTACGTGGGAACAGATGATGGCAATATTCAAGTCTCACGAGACTGTGGCGAAAGCTGGAACAACGTCGCGGCCAACTTGCCCGGCGTCCCCCCTGGCATCCACCACGACGGCATACACGAAGAAACGCACGTCACCCGGGTCGTTTCATCCCACCATGCGGAAGGGCGCGTCTATGCCACCCTCGATGGCCACCGCAATGGCGATTTCGCCACTTACGCCTTCGCGAGCGACGACTACGGTGAAACGTGGCGACGCATCACCACAGGCATCCCCGAAGGCCACACGCTGAACGTCATCCGCGAGCACCCGGACAACGGTGCGCTTTTGTTTGCCGGGGGCGAGCGGGGGGTCTACGTTTCTTTCGACGGCGGCGACCTGTGGCACGAGATGCGCGGGAGCTTTCCCCGGGTGCCGGTCGACGACATCGCGATCCATCCGCGCGACAACGACCTCATTCTGGGAACATACGGCCGCAGCATCTGGGTCCTCGACGACATCAAGCCGCTCGAGAATTTGAGCGACGCGGTGCTTGCGGCGAAGCTTCATGTCTTTCCCATTCGGGACGCGATCAACTACCGCCTCTTCCACTACAAAGGCCACCCGGGCCACAAGGTGTTTCTCGCCAAGAACCCGCCGCAGGCGCTCATCCACTACTATTTGAGCGAACCAGAGGCGGTGAAAGTCACCGTGACCGACGCCACCGGCCAGGTCGTCCGTACAATCGAAGGCTCGAGCCACGTAGGGCTCAACCGCACCAACTGGGATCTGAGATATGACGAAGGGATCCCGACCGAGCCCGCGGAGGGCTCCAACAATCCACCTCCTGGTCTCGAAGAGGGTAGGCAGAATGGAAACCTCGAGGCGATCAATCTTCTCAGACCGCGAGTCCTTCCCGGTACCTACACGGTGCGGGTCGAGGCCGGCTCAGAGTCGGCCGAGCGCACGGTCATCGTGACCGACGATCCAAACGTGCGCGCGAGCGACGCCGATCGCCGAGCGCATCTCGATGCTCTTCTCGAGCTTCGCCGGCTCATTTCGGAAATGCACGAAGCGCACGAGCAAGCCGCTGCCTTGACCGAACAGATCGAGGGGCTCGAAGCCGCACTCGACGACGCGCCCGAGACGGTCACGACCGCGTTCGCGGCGGCGAAAACGAGCGTATCGGAGCTCGAGCGCTTGCTCTCGCGCGACGGGGGACGAACGCTCACCTTTGGTGGCGCATCCGGACCTTTGTACCAACGACTGATGCGTCTCTATGGCATCCTCGACACCTACACGGAAGCGCCGAGCGCCCAACGGCAGGCGCAGATCGTGTCGATGTCGAGAGAGCTGGACGAGCGGCTCGATCGGCTGAAGGCCGTCGTCATTGGCGAGATCGCCGAGCTCAACCGCGCCATCGAGGAGAATCGGATCCCGCGCATCCAGACACCGGCACCGAAAAAAACAACGTCTTGAGCATCCTCTCGGCAGTGAAGATCCTGGAGACGTACCTTGCCTATGCGCCGCGAGGGTTCAAGCTGTTCCTCAAGGGCGTCGTGTCCAAAAATACAAACGAACTCAAGACCAGCTCGTCGGGACGTTTCAGAATAGACGTATCTACGCTTGATTGGCCAATGGGAGCTAGAATCCTCGGTTATGAGCACGCCGGTCCAGCCCTTGACCTTGTTGGTCGTCGCCATCGCTGGTTGGCTCCAGCGTGACCAACAGGCCGCTATGGTCTACTTGCTCGAGGAGAACAAAGTCCTCAAAGCTCGGCTTTGCGGGAGGAAGCTTCGTCTCACAGACGACGAGCGACGTCGGCTCGCGGTAAAGGGTAAGGCGCTTGGCCGGAAACTCTTGGCAGAAGTCGCCGGTATCGTCACACCGGAAACCCTGCTGGCTTGGCACCGAAGGCTGATTGCGCGGAAGTGGGACTACAGCGAGCGGCGGAAACAGCCCGGACGGCCCCGGGTCGTGGCCGAGATTAGCAAGCTTGTCGTAGGGATGGCGAAGTCGAATCCGAGGTGGGGGTATACACGCATTCGCGGCGCCCTCTCGAATCTCGGCCATACGGTAGCCAGGAGCACCATCGTCAATATTCTGCGAGAACATAGCATCGAGCCCGCGCCGGAGCGAAGTGAGCGAACGCCATGGCGCACGTTTCTCGCCGCCCATTGGGAAACCGTTGCTGCGACCGACTTCTTCACCGTCGAGGTCGCCACAGTTCGCAGGCTCGTGACCTACTATGTGCTCGTCGTCATCGAGCTGTCTTCGCGAAAAGTGCACATTGCCGGAATCACTCCGGGGCCGGATGGCCCGTTCATGATGCAGGTCGGTCGGAATCTCACCGACCCATTCGACGGCTTTCTGCGCGGCAAGCGATTCCCGTCCTGTGCCAAAACTCGGCCCTTTCGAAATAGACCATAAATCAGCAGCTTAGCGACTGGGCCAAGGGCCCCTAGGCTTTACAGTTACCCCACCCGCGGTCGACCTTCGAGAGCCGCGCCGTTTCACCGTACGGCAGAGGACGGCGAGCTGCTGCCGAAGAGCGACATTGTCAAGAGCCAGTTCGCGACGAGCCTTGAAGGCGGAGATGAGAGCGCAAACAAACGACGAAATCAAGCAGGTATGGTGCCGGCAGACCGGAGACTAATCAAGTTCGGGGCGCCCGGATGAATAAATAGAAGGCACAGGATCCCCAGAAGCTCGGAGGCTTTTTTTTTGGATCTCGAGCATCGTTTCCACCCGAGCGAGACGACGCTTCGGGCGCGCATTCTCACGCTCGAGTTCCTTGAGCTTTGGGTCCTCTGCCTTTGCCTTCCGCCCCCGTTTCCTCAATGCCAGGCCTGCCTTGGCGATCTCGTCTCGTTGGCGGCGCCACGCCGAAAGCTGTGAGGAGTACAAACCCTCTCGACGCAGAAGCGCGGCAATATCCCCGTCACCCTTGCAGGCATCAGCTTCGCGAACGATCCGCAGCTTGTACTCCGCTGTGAAGCGTCGACGCTTCGGACGTTCACTCACTTCGGGATCCGCTACCATCGCCTCGCGGCCGGCGTGATCTCCACTCCCCCCTACTGGCTCCTTCCGACCCCGCCGAGTTCTCTTTCTCAGTCAATAAATTCATCCATGACCCTCCTCTGCCCTCGACACTAATTTCAAGGGGCGGAGTGTCTCAGGGATGTTGACACGGAAGGCCTCGTGGTTCTTGACAACGAATGGAGCAATGGGATATACGGTCAACAAGTGCATTTGTAGTTGCCGTGCACGCATCTACGACCCGTTCTTGTTGGCCAAGACCCACAGCGTGCGCCTTGGGACAATTGACAGCGGCATCATCGTCGGATTGGTTCTCCCCGCGGGAGGTTGCTGATGCCTTTTCGGAGTTGTGGATGATTCCCACGCTACAGGGTATTGGATCGATCTCCAGAACCATGGATCAAAGCCAGTAATGTTTTGCTCAAGCGATATCTCTCAACTCGCTGCCGAAATTGACCTTGACGCTTCCCTAGGTGTTGGGTGTTTTGGCACACACTTTGCTTTATTGCTTTTAGATGAACCCAGGAAGGAACACAAGCTTCCAGTCTGACATCGTTACTATTTAGTGAAAGGAGTACCGCCGCGCTTTCAGCCGTGGAGAAGGTATCCAGGTTCTTACCGTCAATCTCAAGGAGAAGACCAAATGTCTAATAGGTTCTTAATGAATTCGCTTAGATTTGTCCTGTCCATCCTATTGCTGATGGGAGCAGGCACCGTCCTTGCGCAGCAGGTGGACGGAATCATCTACGGCAAGGTCGTGGACGATCAGGGGCTTGCCGTCCCGGGCGCCACGGTGACGATCTCGAGTCCACAGAACCTCGCGACGGAGGTTCGAACCACGACCGATCAGGGTAATTACCGTGTCCCGTTGCTGAAGCCGTCGACAAACTACACCGTGAAGGTCGAGTTGGCAGGATTTCGAACGACGACCTTTCGACAGGTGGAGCTGCGTGCAGGTCAGGCCATCGAGGTGAATGCGACACTGTCGACGGGCGGGGTGGAGGAGTCCGTTACCGTCACCGGACAAGCGCCAATCGTGGACATCAAGAGTTCGCAGACGATGATCACGCTGGATACAAATATCGTCGACAACATTCCCCTGGACCGCAGTGCTAGTGCTCTCATCGAGTCGATGCCGGGCGTCCAGGACGAATCCATGGGGGGGACATCGGTTCACGGGGGCGGGCCCCGGGAGCACTATTTCACCCTCGACGGAGCGAATGCCATGGACACCACGAACAACGTGTTCGCGACCGATCTCCCGATAGACATGATAGAGGAAGTCCAGATAACGACCGGGGGTATTCCCGCGGAGTTTGGCCAGGCCGTGAGTGGGGTTTTCAACTTCGTGAGCAAGTCAGGAGGGAACGACTTCTCGGGCGGGGTCAACTATTACTACCTTGGCGAGGAGTTGGAGTCGAGCAACCTCACGCCCGAGCTAGAGGAGGAACTCGGGTCAAAAGCGAGCACAATCAAGGACCAGGAGTACGGCGGAACTTTTGGGGGACCGATCAAGCGAGATTCTGTCTGGTTCTTCGGCAATCTCCGTCGGCTGACCCAGGACACTCTACAACCTGTTCTCCCCACCCAGCCACGCGTTAGGAGTGAGACACAGGCCTTCTTGAAGGTCACCGGGCAGGTGGGCCCGAGCCTCCTGAGCGGCTCTTTCTATAGCAATCGCAGTGATACATTTCCGATTGGCGTTCGCGGTTTTCAGAACAACGGCGCCCCGGAGACCTGGAAAAGAGGCATCAATTCCAGGGACCTCTTCAACGCCAAATGGACGCATCTAGTGAACGAAGACACCATTTTTGATGCACAGTACAACCAGGTCTGGAAGTCGGGCACTGATGAGCATCCCAACAACCCTAACTTCACAGTCGGCTATAGGGACCAAGGTACACAGCTGGAATTCGGGGGGCTCGTCGAGGGTGTAAGGAAATTGGAGTGCCGGTGTACGTGGGGATATCGCTTTAATTTCTCGCACTTCCGCGAGATGGCGGGTGGCTCACACGAGATCAAGGTAGGCTTCTCTAATAACAACCCTAACAGCGACCGGTCGTTTATCTACCCCGGCGGGGAAGACGTCCTGCAAGAACTTCTCTTTGGTGAGGCCTACCGGGTTCGCCTTGAGAACCTGCCGCTTACAAGTCAAGCCCGGAGCATTACCACCTATGCATTGTTTGCGCAAGACCAATGGACGATTGGAGATCGGCTCACCCTGAACCTGGGACTACGGTGGGAGACCTCGGAAGGCTGGATTCCCGAGCAGAGTCGGGGTGGCGGCCGCTGGTTCCCCGTGTCCACCTTCCCGGAGACCCACGACCTCCTCAACTTCAGTGACGTCTCGCCGCGCCTGGGTGTGGTGTATGCGCTGGGTGAGGCACGAAGGACTTCCATCAAGGTCAGTTACGGGCGATTCTACAAGTCGATGGCCACCCAGGACCTCTCCGTCGCCGTACCCGATATCGGAGGAAACGAAAGGTACGAATGGAACGACATGAATGGTGACCTCGTATTCCAGGACGGGGAGCAGGGAACGCGTATCGGGAGTGTCTTGAACCCCACTTTTAGCGATATAGAGAACATCATCGATCCCAACTTGGAAAATTCCTGGATAGATTCGCTTTACATCAAGGCCGAGCATGAGGTGAACAAGGACTTCGTCGTCTCTGTGGCAGGAATCTTCAAGCGCGAGAAAAGCCTCTTTGATACGATTAGAAGGCGGACAACAGGAGACCAACAAAACCCTTTTAATGATTACCGCCCGATTGACGTGGTCAACCAAATCGACGGCTCGCCTTTTACCATCTTTGCCCTGAAACCGGAATTCTTGGGGGCCCAGTCCGTCATCCACTTGACGAACCCCACCTTTGCGGGGGAACTTTACCGAAACTACAACGTATTGGAGCTTGTCGCACATAAGCGCTTTCGTGACGGCTGGCAACTCCTGGCCGCGTACAACTACAGCGACACCTACGGCAACATCGGCAATAACTTCGTCGGCACCACGCTCCAAAACTTTGTCTACAACAACCCCAATACGTTCACGAATGGGGAAGGACCGCTGGACCAGGACGCTCCCCACCAGATCAAGCTCCAGGGGACCTACACCTTGCCCTGGGATATTCTCGTGAGCGGCTTCTACCAGGGCGCGACCGGTATTCCCATCCACATCTTCGAACCTTTGATGGCCGACCTGGCTCCCGGAGCCTATACGGTCCGCCATTTCCCACTCTGCCCCCCCGGTACGGGCTCCGCAGGCAAAAGCCATAGCGGCGGCGGCGGCGGTTGTAGGCCGGCTCCGCTCGGTAACCCCAATATCGTGGTGGAGACCAACATCGATGTGGCTGGGGAGCCAAGGGGTTTACGCCGGTTCGACTTCAGACACAACCTCGACCTCCGAGTGGAAAAGCAGATTCCGTTCGAGAACGGAATGAAGGTCGGGCTCCTCCTCGACGTGTTTAATCTAACCAACACGAACCGAGTTACGTCCTATAGGTCACTGAAATTCGACATACCGCAATTCCTGCAGGTTTCGTCGATCGAAACACCCCGTATCCTGAGACTCGGAGTGCGCTTCTCGTTTTAACAAGGGTTGGGAGGTAGAGAAGACGTAAACCTCTAGGTCTCTACGGACGACCCAAACCGGGGCGCCACTAGTGGCGCCCCGGTTCTTTTCTTCACTCTACTCTCGGTCGCATCGCGGCCTTTACCGCCGTTATCTCAACAACGACCTCGTCCCGTCCTGTGCCAAAACTCGGCCCTTTTGAAATAGGCCATAAATCAGCAGCTTAGAGTCTGTGTTTGCGACCGGGTCAAGGACCGTAGGCTTTACAATCGTCTGGCCCGAGGGTGTTATCTTCGGATCCATCATGACGTACCATGTGCAATTCTTACTGCTCGTTCTGGCTGGCTGGGTCAACCGCCAGCAGCAGGATGTGATCGACTATCTGCAAGAGGAGAACCGTGTGCTCCGAGCCGGGCTTCGGGGCAAGCGTCTCAAGCTCTCTGACGACGACCGTCGTAGGCTCGCCGTCAAGGCCCAGGCTTTAGGCCGCGAGGCGCTGGCCCAGATTGCGTCCGTTGCCACACCCGCTACGCTTCTGCGTTGGTACCGCTGCCTCATCGCAGTCAAGTACGATGGCAGCAAGAACCGGAGCCCAGGCCGACCTCCGACGGCGAAGGACATCCGTGAGCTCATTGTGCGCGTGGCGCGGGAGAACCCGACGTGGGGATATACGCGCCTGCGAGGCGCACTCAAGAACCTCGGACATGAACTCGGACGCAACACCATCAAGAGGCTCCTCGCCGAGCACGGTATCGCTCCTGCGCCGGAGCGGGGCAGGAGCATGTCGTGGAGCACCTTCATCAAGGCTCATTGGGGCGCCATCGCTGCGACAGACCTGTTCACCGTCGAGGTTGTGAACCCGTTCGGGCTCGTCCGCTACCATGTCCTGTTTGTCATCGATATCGCCACTCGCTGCGTGTGCATCGGTGGGATAACGTCGGACCCCAACGGGGAGTGGATGAAGCAGGTGGCAAGAAACCTCACGGACATGTGGGATGGTTTCCTCCTTGGCAAGCGATACCTCATCCACGACCGGGACCCGCTATTCACCGAGGCGGTACGTGGGCTGTTGAGAGATTCAGGCGTGAAGCTGTGCCTTCTATTTATTCATCCGTGCGCACCGAACCTGATTAGTCTCCGGTCTGCCGGCACCATGCCGGCACGATTTCGTCGTTTGTTCGCGCTCTCATCTCTGCCTTCAAGGCTCGTCGCGAGCTGACTCTTGAGAAATGTCGCTCTTCGGCAGCAGCTCGCCGTCCTCCGCCGTTCGGTGAAACGGCCGCGGCTCTCGAATGTCCCTGAGCGATGAACTATTATCGGTCGCAGGAAGGCTCGCCCCAGATAGCGAGACTCAACTCATACAGTCTCCGGAAAGCCCGGGGCGGTTCAGTACCCGTCCAGATTAATCCGGATCAATAATGATGAGAGACTACTGGACCGAGTTCATGTTCCAGGCCTACGTGAATCACCGAACGGAAGTCATCTTCCTCGCGGGGTTGCCCGACGTTGCCAAGAGTCGGCTGCACTCGCGGGTCAACACCCAATGAGGCAGCTTTTCCACGATAGTGCCACCGGGGCCAACGCCACCCTTCTTTGCGGATTGACCCCGAGCGGCCGCATTGACGTCCACCCCGGCTCGCCCGATGAGGGCACGGGCCTGTCCGCCGCAGTGCAACGGCGCATTATCGATGCGTTCAACGTGGGGCGCGGGCATGGGGTGTTACATCTGGGAGTGGGAGAGCTGAGCACCGACCTTCACCCTACGCTTTCGTACTGGCGCGACATCGGGAAGGCCTTGGTGGTCAGGGTCTGTGGCGGGTTGGATCCAACCGACCCAACGTCTCTGGTCGTGCCCGAGCCCGCCCCGGACGAGCTCTCGGATTTCACCCAGGCGGCCCCTCCCATGCAGGGCGCCGAGCTGATCACACCCTCGATGCTCGGCGAGCTGTGGCGCGACATCGGGAAGGCCCTGACCACCGAAGCAGCACGGTTTGAGCTAGGCGTCCAGGGATACCTGAAGAAGCAGGGCTCGGTATGGAACGTGGTCGGCCGGGTCTGTTTCCACCTGGCCGAGAACAAACGCGACCCCTCGTATCCCTTCGCCTTCATCGCGACCTATGTTCACAAGGTCTCCAAGGAGGCCAAGCCTCAGCACCTGCCCCTCGGGCGAGCGCTCAAGGACTACGCCGGGGCGAAGAACCGACAGAAACTACTCGCGCTGCTCTCTCCCTTGTCGCGCGCGGCCGGGCAGAGCGCGTTCATCCGCGAGCTGGTCGACTCCGGCGACATCTACCACCCCCTGTCCTGGAGACCCGCGGAGGCGCATCACTTCCTCTGCGAGATCGCACTGTACGAGCAAGCCGGTCTCGTTGTGCGCATGCCCGACTGGTGGGGAGCCAAGAGTCACCCCCGTCCCAAGGTTTCCGTGTTGGTGGGCGGCAAGGCGCCGTCGACGCTGGGTATGGACGCGCTCCTGGACTTCGACGTCAAGCTGACCCTCGACGGCAAAAATCTGTCGACGAGGGAGATCGAGATGCTGCTCGAAGCCAGCGAGGGTCTGGTGCTGGTCAAGGGGAAGTGGGTCGAGGTGGACCGGGACAAGCTCGGCGCGGTTCTCGAACAGTGGCGGGACGTGCAAAAGCAGGCCCAGGCCGGCGGAGTCAGCTTCGGCGAGGCCATGCGCATGCTGGCTGGCGCCGAGCTCGATGGCGACGACTCGAACGGCACCGAGGACGCTCGACAGGAATGGTCGGAGGTCATCGCAGGAAAATGGCTTTCGTCAAGGCTCGACGCGCTGCGCTCGCCTGAGCTCCGGGCCGAGATCGACTCGGACGCGGGCTTGCGGGGCGAACTCCGTCCCTACCAGAAGCTCGGTGTGGAGTGGCTCTGGACCCTGCGCGGCCTGGAGCTCGGCGGCTGCCTTGCCGACGATATGGGCCTGGGGAAAACCATCCAGGTGCTCGGTGTGCTGTCCATGAGCCGGCGCAACAAGGAGAAGGGTACCGACCTCCTGGTCGTGCCGGCCTCGCTCGTCGACAACTGGCGCCTGGAGATTGAACGCTTCGCGCCCCAGATGAAGTTTCTCATCGCCCACCCGTCGCGCATCCCCTCGCCCGAGCTCAAGAAGCTGCCAAAGGAGAAGGTGGATGCCCACGACGCGGTGATCACCACCTACGGCACCGCCATGCGGACCGAGTGGATGAAGTCGCATGCCTGGCGGAACGTAATCCTCGACGAGGCCCAGGCCATCAAGAACCCCAGCGCCAAGCAAACCAGGGTGGTCAAAGCACTGGACTCGCGGTGGCGCCTGGCCCTCACCGGCACACCGGTGGAGAATCGCCTCGGCGACCTGTGGTCGATCTTCGACTTCCTGAATCCGGGGCTGCTAGGCTCGGCGAAGGCCTTCAATGGCCTGTGCAAATCCATGGCGTCGGGTAAGCAAGGAGGCTACGCGCCGCTGCGCAGGCTAGTGCAACCGTATATTCTAAGAAGGCTCAAGACCGACAAAAGAGTCATTGCCGATCTGCCCGACAAGACCGAGGTCAATGCCTACTGCCTGCTGAGCAAGCGCCAGGCCGCCCTGTACAAGCAGTCGGTCGATGAGATGAAGAGGGTCATCGAGGAGCTGGAAGGCATCGAGCGGCGCGGTATGGTCCTGGCCTTTCTGATGCGCTTCAAGCAAATCTGCAATCACCCGTCCCATTGGCTCGGCGACGGAAGCTACGAGGCCGAAGACAGCGGCAAGCTCGCCCGGCTGCGCGAGCTTTGCGAGTCCATCTCCGCGCGCCAGGATAAGGTGCTGGTCTTCACCCAGTTCCGCGAGATGACGGCGCCGCTGTCTCGCTTTCTGACCGAGGTCTTCGGTCACGGCGGCCTCGTGCTGCATGGCGGAACGCCGGTCAAGAAGCGCCAAGGGCTGGTAAACAGGTTTCAGGAGGACGACCGGGTACCGTTCATGGTCCTTTCTCTAAAGGCTGGCGGTACTGGGCTCAATCTGACTGCGGCGTCCCATGTCATCCATTTTGACCGATGGTGGAACCCGGCGGTTGAAAACCAGGCCACGGACCGCGCCTTTCGCATCGGCCAGAAGAAGAACGTACTCGTTCACAAGTTCATCTGCCGGGGCACGGTGGAGGAACGCATCGACGCACTGATCTCCGGGAAGCAGAAGCTCGCAGGCAAGCTCCTTTCAGGTGGTGCGGAGTCGGCCTTGACGGAGATGAGCAACGAGGATTTGATCTCTATGGTGTCCCTCGACTTGAGCAGCGCCTTGGAGGAATAGAAGATGCACGAACGCGCTCGTCACAAGAAAGCGTGAGGTGAGCTCATGGGCTGGTACTCGTGGCGCCCTTACGTCTCCGTGGCAGCGCGCCGCCGTCATGCCGCGAAGAGGGTCGCTAAGATGAAAAAAGCCGGACGCGAGATCTCACCGATCGAGATCGTGGGCCGCAAGATCGCAACCACCTTCTGGGGTGATGCTTGGTGCAAGAACCTCGAGTCGTACAGCGACTACTCGAACCGCCTGCCTCGCGGCCGAACCTACGTGCACAACGGTTCGGTGATCGATCTTCAGATCGAGGCGGGGCGTGTGCGATCTCTCGTCAGCGGCTCCGACATCTATGAGGTGGACACCCAGATCAAAAGCCTGGCGAAGAAGCGCTGGACCGACATCAAGGGCCAATGTGCAGGCAAAATCGACTCGCTGGTCGAGCTGCTGCAGGGCTCCATCTCCACGGGCGTGATGGAGATCGTGACCTGCAAGGGAGAGGGATTGTTTCCTGCCCCTCGGGAGATCTCGCTGAGTTGCTCGTGCCCCGACTGGGCGACCATGTGCAAGCACGTGGCGGCGACGCTCTACGGCGTAGGCGCACGCCTCGACCACGAGCCGGAGCTGCTGTTCACCTTGCGAGGTGTCGACCCAGCCGAGATGGTGGAGGCCGCCGTCGACCAGCCACCGACTGGAGACAAGTCCCGGAGTGGCAGGGTGCTCAAATCCGACAGACTGTCATCGGTCTTCGGCGTCGACATCGATATGGGTGGGGTCTCTGATGACGATCTTGCGCCGCTCGCCAAGAAGAGTCGGCGCGCTGGGCAGACCGGAAGGAAACCAGGTAGGCGTTCTACCTCGTTCAGGAAGCCGACGGCTCGCGCCGGGACGCGCAAGAAAAAGTAGAAGGGTGCGACAATACCGCCTGCCCTCCACGAGTGGCCCCAGGACAGGTCTCGTAGGAGCAACACGTAGGTGCCTTGGTGCACAACTCGCGATCTCGGTCCACAATTGTCTTGTACTCACGGATTCGAGGTTCCCCATGAGCATTTTCAAGCGCACTCAGCGGAAGTATGTGAAGAAGGCCTATCGCGTGAGGAATTGGCGTGAATATGAGGCGGGTCTACGCAACCGTGGGAGCCTGACCGTCTGGATCTCGCTCACCGCCGGCAAGCTTGTGAACTGGGACGCGCCCCGGACGAGGAGGAGGAAACCGGGCCGTCAACGCAAGTACTCGAACCACGCCATCGAGACGGCTGTCACCCTGGGCATGGTGTTTCATCTGTCATCTAGGCAGAGCGAGGGATTGCTGCGGTCGTTGTTCGCTCTGATGAAGCTAGACAATGATGTGCCCGATCACACCACGATTTCGAGGCGCAAGGCGAAGCTGGGTAAGGTCCCCTTCTACCAAGACAAGCAGAAGACGCCGTTGCACATCTTGATCGACAGCAGCGGTCTCGCTGTCCACGCCGGCCAGCTGCGCAGAGCACCAAAGAGCAGGGACTATCGCAAGCTCCATCTGTGTGTCGACGAGCAGACTGGCGAAGTCGTCGCCGGCGAGCTGACGAGCAAAAGAGCCCGCGATTCATCGCGGGTTGCATCGCTTGTCGGACAGATCGACAGTCCCATCTCATCGGCCAGAGCTGACACCGCATACGACGCCAGCGGCGTCTATGAGGCGATCGAGAATCACAGCGCTCATCGCTCGCCGAGGGTGCTGATACCGCCGCGCAAGGGCGCCCAGCTCGCATCGGGGCCGGCGAGCAGCCGACAGCGCAATCGCAACATTGCAGCACAAGCTCGGCTCGGCAAACGAAAGTGGCACACAGAATCGGGCTACAGCAACCGGAGCAAAGTCGAGACAACGTTCCATCGCTACAAGGCTATCGTGGGCTCAGCGATGCGAGCGAGAGGGTTGGCGGCACAGAGAGTCGAGGCAAGGATCGGGTGCAAGATTCTCAACACCATGACGGCGCTCGGGATGCCTGATAGCGAGATGATCGGATGATGGGAGTCGGGGCCAAGCGAGCTATCGGCCTCTATCGGAGTTGTGCACCAAGGCAGCTTCGAGCCGCCTCGGCGTTCCTCGCGCTCGACATCGGCGCCGTCGTCCTGAGCGGCGGCGTGTCCCTGCTCGGACCCGTGACGACGACGGGGTTCGTCGCGCGCGCGCTTCTGCTGCTCGTGCTCCTGGCCGTCGACCGGAGGCGGCGCGGCACGCGAATCGGCTATTTCGTTCTGTTGGTGCTCCTCGTTTCCCTCCTGCACCTGAGGGGCTATCGCCTGCGAGGTGACGGGCTCTGGTACTACTCCTTCGCGCACTCGCTCGCCTTCGACGGAGACATCGACCTCGCGAATCAGTACCAGCGTCTCGGCATCGACCATCTCGCCGGCTCCCAGTCGGTGCGAGAGACGGGTCGAGCTCGTTTCACCTATCCGGTGGGTGCGCCCGTGTTGTGGGTGCCCTTCGTTTACCTGGGATATCCGGGAGCGGCGCTCCGCAATGCCTACGGGCTCACGACCGCCTACAACGGGTTCTCGGATCCTTTCTTCCACGCCGTCGCGCTCGGGAACCTCCTGCTCGGCTGGGCCGGGCTCCTCGTGCTCGGTCGGTTCTTGGGAAAGTGGTTTCCCCCTTGGGTCGCCTTCGCGACCTCCGCGGGCATCGGTCTCGGGAGCTTTCTCGCCTGGTATCTGGCCTACCACGCGATCTATACCCACGCGGCCGCGTTTCTACTGGTGGGCGTTTTTCTGCTGCGTTGGAGCGAGCTTGAAGACGACCTTCGCGACTACGTGGTGCTCGGTCTCCTTCTGGGATTAGCAACGGCGGTGCGTTGGCAAAACGCGGTCTTTTGTCTGCTGCCGGCGTGGACGCTTCTGACTCGACTGCCGCGCCGCGAGTGGAGGCCCATCCTGTCATGTGGAGCGGTCTTCTCCGCCGGGCTTCTCGTCGGTGTCGTGCCGCAGCTTTTGAGTTGGAAGGCAATCTACGATCGCCTCTACGTCGGCGTTCCGCTCGGCGCCGACTACATGCGTTGGGACAACCCTTTCCTGTCCGAGATCCTCTTCTCGTCTCGACACGGGCTGTTCTCCTGGAGTCCGATTCTTCTCGTCGCCGCGGTGGGCTATCTCGGGTTCCTGCGGCGTGACCCGAAACGTGGCTTCCCATTGCTCTCAATCTTCGTCCTGCTCTGGTACATCAACGCCACCGTGGCCGATTGGTGGGGCGGGGGCTCCTTTGGGGCGCGCCGCTTCGACTCCCTGCTCTTCATACTCGGACTCGGCCTCGCGGTCGCGATCGAGAGAACGGCTGACTTCGTTGGGCGGCATCCCCGGGGTGTTACCGCCGCGATCGTCGCGCTCTTCGTCGGAAGCAACCTGCTTCTCATGGAGCAGTATCGGAAGGGACGGATCCCCGTAGACGACACGATGTCGTGGCAGGCGGCGTCCGAGGCGAAGCTCGAGGACGTCTTCGACTGGATCGGCTATCCCTTCTCGTTCCCCATGAACTGGCTCTTCGCGCTCCGATACGATCGTCCAATGACGCAATACGACATCCTCGTCGGAAAGTATCTCTACCACCGCATGCACGATCTCAGCGGGGTGATCGACCTCGGGCCGAGCGATCCGCCCTTCATCGGAAACGGCTGGAGCGGCCTGAACGACTGGCCGGGACGTCCACTCCAGGTGCGATTCGCTCGCGGAGAGCGCGCGGGGCTTTTCGTGCCGCTCGACCGTCCCGAGTCGTTTCGCGTGATTATCGAGTGCGCGGCGCCCGAGGGGACGGAGCCGATACCGATCGAAGTACGTTTGAATGGGCTGAGGCTGGGTGGGTTTCTGCCCGCGCGGGAAATGAGCGAGCAGGTGATGACGGCGGATCGGCGCTTTTGGAAGCGGCTGAACCTTCTTGAGCTCGTGCCCGTGCGGTCCGCCGACGGAGCCTACCTCGCCGTCGACCGGCTCAGGTTCGAAAGGATCGAGTCCGGCGGCTCCAACTGACTCGGCCGGACGTTCCGATTCATGGATTTTGCGGGGCTGGTATCTGGAGAATGCGAATCGTCGGTCCCATGACTTTGCCCTCTTCGGGGAGGAACTCCTTCACGGTGGGGCAAATGCGGAACAGCTTTTCGTAGTTTTTCGTTTGTCGATGCTCGGGTCCGAAGCGCTCGTAAGCGGTCGACGTCACGACGAGGTATTGGACGCCTGCCTCGCGATAGTGCTCGACGCCCATATCGATCGCCCGCGCGTGCTCCGTGACGCGAAACCGACTGCGATCGAGAACCGGGGTGTGTCGCTCTACGCCGAAGTGAGTTCGGGGAGGCAAGCGCGCCTCGATCCACTGCGCTGCCATCGAGCCGGTGTCGGGGAGTGTGATCGATCGATTTCTCATCCGCGACATCGAGACCGGAAACGAGAGCATCGCTGCGCTCGCCGCGATGAGGATGACCGGGCGGAGCAGGGCCCTGTCGAGACGAGGGACGCGCTCCCAGAGAAAGGACAGGCCTTCGGTGAGACCGAAGCCGGCGAGGATGGCGAAGAAAGGATAGACGGGCATGAGATTACCCGCGAAGATCACTTTCTGGGAGCTGTAGAAGCTGTAGTAGAGCACCGGGTAGATCAGAAACACCGCGATGCGCCGATCGATCCGGTAGAGCGCGAAGGTGAGACCGGCGAGGCCCGCCAGAAACGGGAGCAGCCCCGCGCCGTAGCGCACCGTATAGCTCGCATGGGTAAACCAATTGTCGACACCCTCGGCTCCCTCGAGCCCACGGTATCCGTAGGCGTAGAGGCCGTGTCCCACGTGATCGAGAAACCGCGCGAGATCCGCGAAGAAATAGGGACAGCCCGCGGTGAAGCCGACGATAGTGCCGGCGGCCCCGAGGTATAGGTCCGGCCGAGCCAAGGAGCGGAAGCCGTGGCGGAACGATACCGCGACGAGGAACGGCAGGAGGACGAGCGCACCGTTGTACTTCACCGCGACCGTGAGGCCGACTACCGCTCCCGCGGCGAAAGCCAAGGAGCGACCACCACGGTCGAGGTAGTTCAGCGTTACCAGCAGGCTCGTCGTGCAGAACAACACGAGGAGGGCGTCGGGCTTGTTGTGATAAGAGATCTCGACGAGCCCCGGCACGACCGCGACGAGAACCACCGCGACGAGGCCGACGCGCTCGGAAAAAGCGTATCGCCCGAGGAAAAAGGCCATGATCACAGTCAGCATCCCCGGAACGAAACCCGCAGCGAAGCGGCCCCAAAAGAGCATGTCCTCGACCTGCATCTGGTGGATCGTCTCCCACCGTCCCTTGCCCGCCTCGAGGTAGTAGACCGCCAGATAGGTCGCGATGTTCGCGTAGGGCTGGACGCTCGGATGATGCCACCAGCCTGGGTTCATGTCGCCGCGCTTGATCATCTGCAGGTAGCGGTGAACGTAGTCGTATTCGTCGGGGATGTAGCTCTGTGGAAGTCCGCTCGAGAGCCCTGGATAGCGCAGCGACGCCGCCACCACGAGAATCGCGCCCAGAATCAGCGGCACGCGCGCACGGCCGAGCCACGCCCCGAGCTCCTCCCTGTTCCGGGGAAGACCGTAGTGGCGTGCCAGAAAGAAGAGCGCCGTTGCGACGAGGAGCACGGCCGCCACAGTCTTCCGCGAGACGGCGGGCTCCGCGAAACGCAGATAGTAGGCGTTCGTGAGCAGGGTGCCCGTCGACAGCATAAGGAGCACCCAACCCACGAGCTTTCCTCTACGTGCCGTTCCCATCGCGCGCATTATGGCATCACTTCACGCAAAGGTAGTATGGCTCGATCCAAGGCCTAGACCTCATCAAACCGAGCTATGCATAAACAGACGAAATTGAAGATGGTCAAAGCCGCGTGCGTTTTCCTCTTCTTTGCCGTGCTCGCGATCGTTTCTACAGCGCCGGTCTCGCTGGCGCCCCACCGTCTCGCGATGGACGATGGCGATCCGCTCATCGGCTCGTGGATTCTCGCCTGGAACGCCCATCAGGTCGTTCGCGCGCCGTGGCGCCTCTTCGACTCCAATACCTTTTACCCCTAAGAGGACTCACTGGCTTTCTCCGAGCACCTCTTCGTGCCCGGCCTATTGGCCGCGCCATTCTTCTACGCTTCAGGCAACGCCCTCTTGGCGTACAACCTCGTCGTGATACTCACTCTGGCAATGTCCGCTTGGGGGATGTATCTCCTCGTGAAGGAGGTACTTGGTCGCGCGGACGTGGCTGTCCTTGCCGGCACGATCTACGTCTTTCATACCTACGGCTTGCACGAGGCGGCGAGGGTGCAGATCATCAGCTTGCAGTGGTGGCCTCTGGCCCTTCTCTATCTGAATCGGCTGTTCCGAGGCGAGCGTAACCGAAAAAACGCCTTCCTCTTTGGCTTCTTCTTCATCCTGCAAGCGCTCTCTTGCACGTACTATCTCTTCTACTTCGCTCTCGTTCTCGCGCTGTGGGTTCCCGTCTACGCATGGACCTCGCGAGATGGATGGCGCAAGCTCCGGCACTTGCTGTTGCCGGGTCTTCTTGCGGCCTCGGTGCTGCTGGTTTTTGCCCTGCCCTATCGACGGGTGCTTCGACGATTCGACTTCCACCGCGATCTCGGGGACGGCCTCGATGCCGTCGAATACCTGCGTCCGCTCGATGGAAGCCTCCCGTCCTGTGCCAAAACTCGGCCCTTTCGAAATAGGCCATAAATCAGCAACTTAGTGTCTGTGTTTGCGACCGGGCCAAGGGCCGTGGGCTTTACAATCGTCTTGGGCGGGTGGGTCGTCACCATGCAGATGACCACCTAGTCGAGAGCGAATATCCAAGCGTGTTCCTGAAGCTGTTTCCACGCTACGCCGGTCGAGCCCGCCGAGGGGCTACCGTCGCCGGCGACCATCTACGCGGCACGGCAGTAGTAGTTGAGAATGCCCCCAAGTCGCTCTCGCGACACGATGGGGCCAGCGTCATTCGCGCTTGCCGGCAGAGGTGTGAGGAGCTCGTTGCCGAGACCTTGGTGGTTCCGTTCTGTGTGATAGTGCACTACGTATTCGGTTACCGCTGTGCGCAGGTGTCGCTCACTGAGAGGTACGAAGCGGTCGAGACACTCTCGACGTATGGAGAGAACGAATCTTTCCGCATATGCGTTCAGATTCGGACTATTAGCGGGAAGGCGAAGGGGCTTCACGCCTGAATCTCTCAACAGCCCACGTACCGCCTCGGTGAATAGCGGGTCCCGGTCGTGGATGAGGTATCGCTTGCCAAGGAGGAAACCATCCCACATGTCAGTGAGGTTTCTTGCCACCTGCTTCATCCACTCCCCGTTGGGGTCCGACGTTATCCTACCGATGCACACGCAGCGAGTGGCGATATCGATGACAAACAGGACATGGTAGCGGACTCCCGCGCCACGCGCACAATGAGCTCACGGATGCCCTTCGCCGTCGGAGGTCGGCCTGGACTCCGGTTCTTGCTGCCATCGTACTTGGCTGCGATGAGGTGGCGGTACCAGCGCAGAAGCGTAGCGGGTGTGGCAACGGACGCAATCTGGGCCAGCGCCTCGCGGCCCAAAGCCTGGGCCTTGACCGCGAGCCTGCGCCGGTCGTCGTCCGAGAGACTGAGACGCTTGCCCCGAAGCCCGGCTCGGAGCACACGATTCTCCTCTTGCAGGTAGTCGATCACATCCTGCTGCTGGCGGTTGACCCAGCCAGCCACAACGAGCAGTAGGAATTGCACGTGGTACGTCATCATGGATCTGAAGATAACACCCTCGGGCCAGACGATTGTAAAGCCTACGGCCCTTGGCTCGGTCGCAAACACAGACACTAAGCTGCTGATTTATGGCCTATTTCAAAAGGGCCGAGTTTTGGCACAGGACGCCATCAGGTCATGGCCGGCCTCCGCCAGCTTTCGGAGGAGGTCGACACTTCCGGGCAACGGCACGCGGGGGAAGTCGAGCTTCAGATGGGCCTCGTAGCGCTCTCGGTAGCGGGGGCTGTGCAACACCCCGTAGATCCAAGCGAGGATGTTCTCGGGACCGAAGGTGTCGCGGAGATCGCCGCAACCGTCGCTGACGAATCGCAGTTCGGTGGTGGCTGCAATATGCTCGACGAACCCCGAGTCCAGATTTGGCGCGCGGCCGTCCTTGCCCTCGGCCCAGCGGCTGAACAGCGACGCGTCGGCCTTGCCGACGCCGGGGTACAGATAGAGCGGAAACTGGTAGTTCACCTCCTTCAAAGATACCGTGTGATGCTGGATCATTTCCCGACTCGCGAACACGTGGCTGAACCCGGAACCCCGTCGTGTCCAAAAATACAAACGAGCTCAACGGAGAGATTTTCTACACCTTGAAGGAGTCTAAGGTCGTGATTGAAAGGTGGCAGCAAGAGTTCAATTGCTTCAGACAGTACCCTGAGGAAGCATGCGAGCAATTTCACAACGATTATGGGGCCAAGTATCCGAAGGCGATCGCCCCCGTCTTCCCTGAGCTGAGTGTTGGCCCTGCTGTTGGAACACCTCGACGAAAGTCCGAGTGGACACTGCAGACTTCCGGGGCTCGCTGGTGACAAGTCGACCTCTCCTGCACCTAAAATCCATATTTCTCTTTCCGCAGGTTGAATGCAGCTTCGCCTCCCTCCATGATGGCTTTTATCGCCTCACGTACTTCGTGAACGTCGATCGCACCTTCGCCGGCGATGGTTCCCCGTGACTGATCGCCGGCGATTCGGTATTCGCACCAGGCGACCAGTTCTGCGTCGCCGTTGACGACCAGATTGGCATTATGGCTGGCAAAGATGAGCTGCCGATTCTGTTTTGCCTGCCATACCTGCTCAACAACCTCGAGCATCACTGGGTTGTCGAGATCCTCCTCAGGTTGGTCGACGATTAAGGGCGGCCCGTCTTGGTTGAGGAGCGTTTTCAAAAGGGCGGTTGCCTGCTGACCGGCGGACGCGTTCTTGAAAGAGATGTACTCACCCTCACGAGCGCGGTACTCGAACACGGGGACGCTCTTGATGGGGGTCAAGGAAAGCGACAGCCATTGTGCTCCGCAAAAAGTCGATCTAGCGTTGATTACGCGGTGCGACTGACGAGCGCCGCCGGCTTGGCCGGATATGCGCGACGGCTGGAAGCCGGGCATCTCACGCTACCGCTTTGAAACGCTCGAAGCACAGCGCAAGCCGGTCTCGATCCGGTCGGCCTTTGAGGCGGCTAGGCAGATGAATGGTTCCACCGTTGAGTCGCTTTAGGGCTTCGAGCATGGGGCCGTCGTTCTGGCCGAGCAGTCGATCAGAAACATGCAAACGTATCTGATTCTCGAACGCCTCGCGCAGCCATCGATTGTCAGCAGCCTCCGGATCGTGGACTTCGCGCCGCTCTCGAACGTGCTCGAAAACCGCCATCCGCAACGTTGACCTAATATCTATGCGCGGTTTACAACGTGGCAGCCGATTCGGTGGGCATCTGGGCAAACAGTGGTTAGATTTCACGCATGGAGAGAAAAATGGTTTCAAACTCCAAAAAACTCAATAAAGATCACAAGACGGATCCTCTTCGAAGTGACCTTAAGGACGAGGCCATCAAGGAGTTCGGGGTCGACAGTGTTCCCAAGTCCAAATTGGGTTAACGCGGATTCATGTGGGTAAGTTCTGACGGAAAAACAGTGTAACTCATTGTGTGGAAAAGGTATCGAGTACTTCATCAGGTGCTGAAAAGTGGTCCATTTTTAGGATAGGCTAACCGAGTGAAAAATTCCCAGTCGATCCGCTCGCTGTTTGCGCTGCCAGGTTTCGTGGTTGGTGCCGGATTGAAGGGTCTATTCGGTGACCGATACGCCCGCGTCATCCAGCTCAAGAGGCGAAAAAAACAGCTGTGTGCTCTTACTGTGGGCAACGGTGCCGGGGGCGCTATGACAAGCAAGTGTGCCGGGTCCGCGACCTGTCGTTGGCAGGCTGGCGGATCTATCTGGAATACGAGCGTTGGCGCGTCAACTGTTCTGGGTGCGGCGGTGTGCATGTAGAACACCTAGACTGGCTGGCGAACAACTCGCGCTACACCCAGCGTTTTGCGACGCATGTGGGCAAGCTGTGCCGGGATATGCCGAACAAGGCGGTGGCCGAGATGGAACGTCTGCACCACGGTACGGTGAAGGCTCTGGATACGCTCTACATGCAAGAGCAGGTCGACCGGGCGGGGCTACCGGCGCCTCGGGCCATCGGTGTCGATGAGATCTCCATCCGCAAGGGACATAACTATCGCGTCATTGTCAGCGACCTGGAGCGGGCGCGTCCCATCTGGGTGGGCGGTGAGGGTCGCAAAGAAACCGACATCGATTTGTTCTTCAAGGCGTTGGGCGGAAAGAAAAGCGCCCGTATCAAGCTGGCCGCCATGGATATGTGGAAGCCCTTCCGGAACTCGGTGATTCACAACGCGCCTAATGCGCGGATCATCTTCGACAAGTTTCATATCATGCGTCATCTGTCAAAGGCCCTCGATGAGGTCCGGCGCGGTGAGTACAAACGCCTCAGCGGCAAGGACCGGTCGTACATCAAGGGGCAGCGTTACACTTTGCTTTCCCGGCGGGAGAACCTGAGCCTAGACGGTCGCCGCGCACTCAAAAAGTTGCTCCAGGCCAACCGGCGCCTGAACACCGCCTATATTTTGAAGGAGGCCTTCGGGCAACTCTGGGATTACCGCACCGAACGCGGCGCTCGCGCCTTTTTCACTCGTTGGAAAGACAGCCTCAAATGGCAACGCCTGCATCCGTACCAGAAGTTCGCCGGTATGATTGAGTCCCACTGGGATGGTATCGCCTCCTACTGTCATCCGGAGAACAAAGTCAGTCTCGGCCTAGTTGAAGGGGTCAACAACAAAATCCGTGTTCTGCAACGACGCGCCTACGGCTATCGCGACGAGGAATATCTCAAGCTGAAGATCGTGGCGGCTTTCCTTCCGCCATTACCCAGAAATGCAGTTTTCAACCCACACGAATCCGCGTAGACCCTCCAAATTTAGGGAGGTTCTCGACCGAATAAAGTATTGGATATTTTATCGAGTATAACCGGATGCTGATGACGCGCTGGCACCAGGTGTCGTCTGACGCAGCCGCGGCCGTTTCACCGAACGGCGGCGGAGGACGGCGAGATGCTACCGAAGAGCGACATTGTCGAGAGCTAGCTCGCTACGAGCCTTGAAACCCCGTCCTGTGCCAAAACTCGGCCCTTTCGAAATAGACCATAAATCAGCAGCTTAGCGACTGGGCCAAGGGCCCCTAGGCTTTACAGTTACCCCACCCGCGGTCGACCTTCGAGAGCCGCGCCGTTTCACCGTACGGCAGAGGACGGCGAGCTGCCGCCGAAGAGCGATATTGTCAAGAGCCAGTTCGCGACGAGCCTTGAAGGCGGAGATGAGAGCGCGAACAAACGACGAAATCAAGCAGGTATGGTGCCGGCAGACCGGAGACTAATCAAGTTCGGGGCGCCCGGATGAATAAATAGGGTCTACGCGGATTCGTGTGGGTTGAAGACGGCATTTCTGGGTAATGGCGGAAGGAATGCCGCCACGATCTTCAGCTTGAGATATTCCTCGTCGCGATAGCCGTAGGCGCGTCGTTGCAGAACACGGATTTTGTTGTTGACCCCTTCAACTAGGAGGCGCAGACGTTCCATCTCGGCCACCGCCTTGTCCGGCACAGCTTGCCCACATGCGTCGCAAAACGCTAGGTGTAGCGCGAGTTGTTCGCCAGCCAGTCCAGGTGTTCTACATGCAAACCGCCGCACCCAGGACAGTTGACGCGCCAACGCTCGTATTCCAGATAGATCCGCCAGCCTGCCAACGACAGGTCGCGGACCCGGCACACTTGCTTGTCATAGCGCCCCCGGCACCGTTGCCCACAGTAAGAGCACACAGCTGTTTTTTTCGCCTCTTGAGCTGGATGACGCGGGCGTATCGGTCACCGAATAGACCCTTCAATCCGGCACACCACGAAACCTGGCAGCGCAAACAGCGAGCGGATCGACTGGGAATTTTTCACTCGGTTAGCCTATCCTAAAAATGGACCACTTTTCAGCACCTGATGAAGTACTCGATACCTTTTCCACACAATGAGTTGCACTGTTTTTCCGTCAGGACTTACCCACACGAATCCGCGTAGACCCAATAAATAGAAGGCACAGGTCAACAACAAAATCCGTGTGCTGCAACGACGCGCCTACGGCTATCGCGACGAGGAATATCTCAAGCTGAAGATCGTGGCGGCTTTCCTTCCGCCATTACCCAGAAATGCCGTCTTCAACCCACACGAATCCGCGTAGACCCTATTAACATGACTTACGATACTATGCACTAGAAGGCTAGACTAAAGGCGACTCCGCCCCAGAGTGTATCGGCTGAGTTTTTGGGATCGCCTGCCGTACCCTTGTAAACATCTCGGGGATCTAGATACTGGAGATAGCGGAACTCCCCGAGCAGGGCGCTGTAAGAAACAAAGGCGCTCGCCGACCACTCATCGTTCAGTGTGAACGGAACACTCACCGTCAGGTTGAAATCGTGAATGCCCGTTTCGGACGCGCCATAGTAGTACTCACCGAAACCGGTATTGGCCAGGGATAACGAAGCGGAGAGGTCGATGGCCGAGACCACATCGCTATTCGTGGCGAAGGAATGCCCGGCGGCGAGCAGGAAGTAGAAAGCCGTGCGTCCCCCATCCTGTCTGGTTTCATTGACGTCGATGTAAAACGTTCCCGAGGGCGCCAGCATAATGTTGTCGAACGTCACGCCCGCGTATACCTCAGTGGTCGAGGGCAGCGAGGCGGACCGCTCGGGAAAAGTATAGAAGATGACTCCTCCATCGATAGAAACGGACTCGAGCGAATGAGAGTAGGAGAACGTGTAGTCGATCTCTGAAAACTTACCCTTCAAGCCGCTTGCACCATCAGGCGCGAACGGATTCTCGGGTATGGGAAGCGCATCCCCTTCGTTCACCGCCGTGATATCCAAGCTCCCCCACGCATTGAACGAGAAGTTGCCGATACCCACCGTCGCGGCCGGCTGGAGACTCCAGTCGTTCGTCAGCCTCTGACCCCGCCAGATGTACTTGCTCGCAAATGCCGCATCGCCACCGAACGAGTATATCGAGTCTTGCGCCGGAGCCGCAGGGACGATACTCAGAGAACCCAGGATCAAAGAAAAACTCACTAGGTATAGCCTTAACTTCTCGAACATGGACACATTTCTCCTCTCGATTCGCAGTCCAAACGAACCTATTGTGTTAAACGAACGTGCCAAGGCGTGCCCCGCGGATGACTTTTCGGCTACTGGCTACTTGCTCCGCCCTAGATGTCGTAGTGAAGAGCGAAACCGGCCGGATGCGGACGCAGACGGACATAGTCGACTTCCCGCTCGCTTGAAAGAGTTGCACCTTCCCTAGTTCCACCCGTCCATGCGATATAGGCGACGACAGGTCTGCCGCTCGAGAGCGACAACCGGGCCGATTGCAGCATAGCCATTGCGGCTTACCCTCCCAATGTGCAAGTCCACCCTTGTTTTATGCTGTCCCCCACCGGTCCCACTACGAGGTGTAGCCGCGCTCTCCGTGGGACTCGAAATCGAGACCTTCGGCTTCCTCCTTCTCACTGACCCTGAGTCCGACCATCGCACGCGTCAGGAGAACGATCAACCAGGTTGCCAGCACCGACCATACGACCACCGCCACAACTCCCGTCGCTTGAGAGATAAACTGAGAAGCGATGCCGTTTTCGAGGCCCAATCCGCCAAACGTCTCGGCGCCCAGCACCGCCACCAGGAGCGTGCCGAGTATTCCGCCCACGCCGTGGACGGCAAATACATCCAGGGAATCGTCCACTAATAATCGGCCCAGGACAAACCGGGTCGCATAGTAGCAAAGGATACCGCCCAGTATCCCGCAAACAAGGCCCCCGGCAGGCGCTACGTAACCCGCTGCCGGCGTCACCGTGGCGAGTCCCGCTATGGTGCCGGTTGCCGTTGCGATTAGACTGGGCTTGCCGGAGTGGCACCACTCCAGAGCCATCCACACGAGAGAAGCGGCGGCGGCCGCAATAAGGGTCGCCACTAAGGGCCGGCGACAAAATAAGTTCCCGTTTTCAAGACGGTCGGATGGTGTAGTTCCATTTGGGTAGAGTCTGGTCCTTTGTAACGGAAAGCGCCTGCATCCGCTCGTCAGTGATTTTGACGCCCTTCGGATAACGACGCCGGATAAGGTGTGCGCGTACTCGCAAACCGGAAGAGGTGGTGGTCGTGCGGATGTATTTGAGGATGGTTTCGTAGCTGTCGAGAGGCCTGCCCGCCCAGTTCTTGCTGACCTCGCTGAACAGACGGTGCTCCACTGGATTCCACTTGGATGTACCGGACGGATAGTGGGCTATGGTGATAGCGATGTCGTGGCGATTGCAAATCCGCGTTTGAAGCCCGTGCTTCCAACCCCGACACCGATAGCCATTGCTGCCCCCGGCGTCTGCCAATATCGCGAGGTCACGGGCTGCAGGATAGCGTCGCCGTCCTTCCGTTCGCCACCACTTCTCGATGGCATTCACGGCGAAGTCCGGGGTGTTGTACGAGGTACCAATGAACACTGTCCCGCGGTTCGCGAGCAGATCGTAGACGCCGTAGGGGATTGCGATGCCGTTCGATTCGGAACGGAAGTCATGGTCTTTGACGAGAGTCGGCTCGCGGTTCCAGGCCTGCCCGCCGTTTTTGAATAATCCCACCAGCTCCCGTTTCTTCGTGTCTACGCTGATGATGGGATGACCAGCTGCGGCAAAACGCTCGCGCAGTTCGGCGATACACGCGAATTGGGTATCGCGATCTTCGGACGTGGCACCGCACAGCTTCTTGTGGTTCACCCGCAACGAGAAGCCGAGCTGTTTGAGCAGTCGACCGACGGTTTTGCTGCTGACGTTCACACCGAGGCTTCTTAGCTCGCAAGCAATCTTGTCGGTGGTCCGCCGCGTCCATTTCACTCCCGTCATCGGATCGCCCGCGGTGTCGTGCTTCATGAGTTCTTCGATCTTGGCGATGACTTCTGGCGTTTTTTTTGCACGGCGCGCCGTCCGCCACCCTTTCGCCGAACTCCGTCGAGCTCAACATCTCTCATTAGCAATTCCCTACGACCTCTGGCTACCGTGCTCGGACCCATCCCGAGCAGTTCGGCAATCTGTTGGTCGCCACCGTGACCGAGCTTCATGGCCTCGACTCCCGCGTAGAGACGGCGCTGCTTTTCATCGAGCAGACTGTAGAAAAGAACGATCGCAGCCTTCAACTCCACGGGGAGCACGCGGACTCCCCCGACCCAGCCCAACGTGGAAGGTGACGCCTCATGTACCTGGCGGGCCGAGAGCTGTTGCTTGCGCGTGCTCACATCGGTGGCCAGATACAGATATCGGCCGAACACCTGCTCGCGCGCCAATCTTTTCTCTCGGACCAGCTTCAACAGAGGAGCCTTGACGTCAACCTGCACCACGTCCTCGAGCTCGTCGACGTAGTAGCCTGCCTCACAGGCCGCGACCAACGCTTTTACCGTCGCAAGCAACGTCCCGTACTTCGAGAACCACACTGAGCGCAACGACCAAAGACCTTTTCGATCGAACTGGGCGATCTCGTCCAACGTGTAGTAGCTACCACGGTGGGAGTAGCTTGTCCGATACGCCAACTCATTGAGCTTTCGGAAGACGGTCGAGTCCACATCGGTACCCAACACTGCCTTCAAATCATCGAGGGTAGCTATTTTGTGCTTCCTCAACAGGCGGTCGAGATCTTCAGACTGATAGCTCGTAGGTCTCATAATAGGAGAAGTGCTCCTTGATAGACGTAATCCTCCTACAATGAGGACCGTTTGTCAAACACGCGCTGGTTGCTGAAGATCTACAAATGTTCCGTTTCTAGGGAGCTTGCCAGGCTCTCGTGATGCCAGACGATATCGCGATCACGACCTGAAACAGGAAGAGTGTGCTCAAAACTAGACAGTTATTTTGTCGGCGGCCCTAAGGCTAGGCCCGCGTTGCCGTTCGCTGCCAACGCGCTTCCAGCGTTGAATCCAGACCAGCCGACCCAAAGCAGTGAAGCGCCGATCACGGTCAAGATGGGATTATGGGGCGGCGTTAGCTTATCCGGAAAACGGCGCCGTTTACCCAGCATCAAGGCGATCACGATCGCCGAAACGCCGGCCGTGGTATGAACGACAAGCCCACCCCCGAAATCGAGCACGCCGCGCGTTGCCAGAAAACCTCCGCCCCATATCCAATGGGTCACCGGCGAGTAAACTAGAATCCCCCATAAGCCGCTAAACAGCATCACATGGGCGAACTTGATCCGTTCCGCGTAGGCACCTGCGATCAAGCCGAGCGTAATGATGATGAATGTCATCTGAAACGTGAAGAAGACCGACTCCGGGATCGTTCCGACTAAGGCATCGGCACCGACACCGGCGAGAAACGCTTTTTCCAGCCCGCCGATCCAGGCGTTGGCCTGCCCTCCGTCTCCGAACGCTAGGCTGTAACCGACAGCGAACCATAGTACCGACGCGAGGCATGCAATCGCGTAACAATGGATTGACGTGGAAATTACGTTGACCGAGCGGACGAGACCAGCATAAAACAAGAGCAGCCCCGGCAACGTCATCATCAGCACCAGCGTAGAAGAGACGATGACCCACGCGGTGTCCCCGCTGTCCAGCCCTTCAGCTGCCAGTGATAACCGGGGGAACAGGCAAACGGCAAATGTGAGAATAAAAATCCGGCAACACCATCGGTTCAATATAGCACTCATTCGACTTCCTTTTCGATGTCGTTTCCACGCTCAGCACTGGCTCCAAGAGTATCAAAAGAGGGCCACTGAAAGCGACTTTGCCGGGACCGAACGGGAAAGAGCACCGCGCGCCCACAAGGGCGTAGAAAACGGGTGCCGTTGTAAAGCGTGGGTGATACGAGCAACGCGCCGAGAAGCAGTGACCGCATCACCGTATACCCCTCCAATCTCTCCAGTCGATCAGTAGTGCGCCAGCGGGTCGGGCCCGTGAACCTCAAAGGCCTGTGTTGCAATAGCGTTTTACCATGCGGAGGCTTTTGTTTCTGCCCTCGACCGGGCTGTGCCTTCTATTTATTCATCCGGGCGCCCCGAACTTGATTAGTCTCCGGTCTGCCGGCACCATACCTGCTTGATTTCGTCGTTTGTTCGCGCTCTCATCTCCGCCTTCAAGGCTCGTCGCGAACTGGCTCTTGACAATGTCGCTCTTCGGCAGCAGCTCGCCGTCCTCTGCCGTACGGTGAAACGGCGCGGCTCTCGAAGGTCGACCGCGGGTGGGGTAACTGTAAAGCCTAGGGGCCCTTGACCCAGTCGCTAAGCTGCTGATTTATGGTCTATTTCGAAAGGGCCGAGTTTTGGCACAGGACGGGGTCGACCCACATGTCAATTTTCCCCCAGCCCGGCAGAAAGCTCGTAACTATTCCATAAGGCGTGGGTAAACGGACTCGGCTTCAAGTTCAGAACTCTCTCGTGAGCCCCCAGGAGCGCGTGCGGCACGACGAGATCGATGACGGGAAGCTGCTCCGCCACGATGGACTGGACCTCGTCGAAGCAAGCTTTCCGGTGCTCGGGATCGAGCGAGCGCATTTGCTTCATCATGAGCTCGTCGATGCGGGCCTCCCACTCCGTTGCCGGCTCGGACTGAGATGGATGCCACAGGTGGAGAGGCTCTTTACTCATCCAAAACGCCATCCCGGCGGAAGGGTCCGGATCGGTCTGGCCGATGCCGAGAAGGGCCGCGTCGTAATCGAAGCTCCCGGTGAGTCGGGCGAGCAGGCTGCTCCCGTCGACGGGACGCGTATGCGCCTGGATGCCGAGGGCAGACAAGTCTTCCTTGATGAAAGCACCGACGCTTCGGTAATGGTCCCGGCCCGCGTTGGTGATGATATCGAAGCACACGGGTGTTCCCGCCGAATCGACCAGGTGACCATCTTCGTCCCAACGAAAGCCCGCCTCGGCGAGAAGCTCCCGCGCGCGATCGACGGCGCGCTCGGCTGGGGAGATTGCGGCGTTCTTCCAGAAAGTATTTGCCGGAGAGACCGGCCCCGCCGCAGGCGTCGCGAGGCCCGAGTAGACGACCCGGGCCATTCCCACGCGATCGATCGAGAGCGAGACGGCGCGGCGAAACCGCACGTTCGTGAACCATCGCTTCTTGTGCTCTTCGATCGGGCTCGCGGGATTCAAGTTGAACCACAGCCTCTCGGAGAGCATGCCGGGCCCGGCATCGATGAGCCGGAGAGCCGTGCTTTCGGCATCATTGAGCGCCCTGAAAGCATCGGGGGCCAACGGATCGAGGAGGTCGATGTCTCCCGAGCGAAGCCGGAGGAGGCGAGCGCTACCATCGGGCACGACCTCGAAAACGATCGAAGACAATCTCGGGAAAACGTCGTCCCCCCCACCCGTTCTCCAATAGAACGGGTTGCGCTCGAGGACGATGCGCTGTCCCGGCACGTGCTCCCGCAGTCCGAAGGGGCCGAGACCAACGACGTTCTCGGGAGGCGCGCCGAGGCCGCTATCGGCGGCAAGTGTGCCCCGGTCGAGACTCGCCCGGAGTCGATGCTCGGGCAGAATACGAATGCTGTCGAAAACTCGTTCGACGGTCGCCGTCAGCCTCGGAAGCCTGAGGGCTACCGTCGCAGCATCGAGGACTTCAGGAACGAAAGGCTCGCCGTCGAGCTGCACCGTCTCTGTCAGCTGGCTCGCCGTGCTCTCGTCGTGGAGCACGCGAAAGGTGAAAGCGACGTCCTCCGCCGTGAAAGGCTCTCCGTCCGAGAACCTCAAACCCGCTCGCAAGTGAAACACGATGCGAGCGCCCGAATCGTCCTCCACAATCTCCCACGACTCGGCCAGCGCGGGCTCCATCTCCTGCGTCCGCGGATTCAGACGGATCAGCGGCTCGTGAAGCTGATCGGTGACGACGTGGGTCACGAGTCCGGAGGCGAGTAAACGATTCCGGGTCTGTGGCTCGGTGGGGATTGCGACTCGGAGCACGCCTTCGGGCAAGGCCGAGCCCCGCTCCCCCGAACCGCAGCCCACGCCAGCGAAAAGACATACAAGCAGAAGACAGAAGCGCCGCCGCAAAGCTGTTTTCCTATTTCGTTTAGAAAGGTAACGTTGCAGGCCATGCTACCACTCTTGTCAAGGATCGAGCTCGGTTCTATAGTGGTCAGTTGAGAGCCATGGGAACCTCCATCAACACGCTTACGATCCTCCTGCCGAGCCTCTACGCGCTGCTATGGGCGGACTACGCCCTGCTTTTTTTCCGGAACGATCCTTTCGCGCAGAGGACGGCGCCCCACCTGCTGCGTTTGACGGTAGGACTCCACGCTCTGCTTCTCGTCCTCCGCACGATCGAGTACCACCACTTTCCGATTGCGACGCTCTTCGAAGCCTTCTCGGTGCTCGCGTTCTCGGTGATCGTCCTCTACCTCCTGATCGAGCTGCGCATCGGCGTCCGTACGACCGGGTTTTTCATCATCGGCATCGTATTCGCCTTTCAGCTCATCTCATCCGCCGTGGTCGAGCCCCCGCGGGGCTTCAGCGATCTCTTGCGGGAGCCGATCTTCATGGTCCACGTTTCCACGGCGCTGCTCGGCTATTCGGGTATGGCGATTTCCGCCGTCTATGGCGTCCTCTACCTGATGCTCTTCTACGACATCAAGAAGCAGCGCTTCGGGCTCATTTACAAACAGCTCCCCTCGCTGGAGGTCATGGCGAGCTTCACGCATCGCTCCGCCACGCTCGGCCTCGCCTTTCTCACCGTCGCGATGGTCTTCGGGCTGCTGCTCTTGTGGAGGGTCTACGGAGCGTACTGGAGCTGGGACCCGAAGCTCATGATCACCTTCATCGCCTGGCTCATCTACAGCCTGGCCGTGGGAGCGAGTCGGTTCTGGGGCTGGTCCGCGAAACGGATCGCTTTCACCTCTATCGCGGGCTTCGCCGTCATTCTCTTCTCTCTCGTCGTCGTCAACCTCGTCTTCACCGGATTCCACGCCTTCGTCTGAGCACGTCATGGATCTGATCGTCGTCGGCATGAATCATCGCACCGCACCGCTTGAAGTGCGTGAACGCGTCGCCTTCGCCGAGGACGAGATTCGAGAGATCCTGGAGCGCGCGAAACAAGGGGAGACCTTGGCCGAAGCCATCTTGCTCTCGACGTGCAACCGGACCGAGTTCTACGGGCTTTCCAACGACAACGGCGCCGCTGAGATGTACATCCGGGAGCTTATCGCCAAGAAGAAGGACATCGACCTCGCGGCGCACCCCGGCTACGCCTATACACTCACGCAGTACGAGTCAGTCCGCCACCTCCTGCGAGTGACGGCTGGGCTCGATTCGCTCATTCTCGGAGAATCTCAAATTCTGGGCCAGGTGCGGCGCGCCCACGAGCTTTCGCTCGAGAGCCAGGCATGCGGGTACGTGTTCGACCGGATCCTGCAATCCGCGGTGGCCGTCGGAAAGCGAGTGCGCAACGAGACCCAAATCGGCGCGGGCGCCGTTTCGGTCGCGAGCGCCGCCTCGGAGCTCGCCGGCAAGATTTTCGAGGATCTCGCCACGCATTCCGTGCTCCTCATCGGAGTCGGTGAAATGGGGGCCCTCACGGCACGCCACATGATCGAGCGTGGGGTCAAGAAGCTCACCATCGCGAATCGAACGTTCAGCAAGGCCGAGGGGCTCGCGCGCTCGCTCGGTGGAACAGCCTTGCCGCTCGATCGGATCGAGGAAGCTCTCGCCACCGCCGCCATCGTCATCAGCTCGACCGGAGCGACTTCGCCCATCGTCGACCAGAAGACGATGCAGTCGATTCTCGGCCGACGCGGCGGACGGCCGATCTACATCATCGATATCGCCGTACCTCGGGACTTCGAGGCCGCGATTGGAAAGCTCGATGGAGTGTTCCTCCACGTTATCGACGATCTGAACGTGCTCGTCGACCGCAACATCGAGAAACGGCGCACCGAGATTCCCAAGGCCGAGACGATCGTCGAGCAGGAGCTCGAGCTTTTCATCAGCTGGAGGAGCTCACTCTCGGCGACCCCATTGATCAAGAAGATCCGCGAAAGGGTGGAGGAGCTCCGCGCTCAAGAGGTGTCCCGTCACCAGAAGCGCTTTTGCCCGGAGGATCGGGAACAACTCGAGCTGCTGACCGAAAGTCTAGTCAAAAAGATCCTCCATCCCTTGATGTCCCACGTCCGCGAGTGGAGCGACGAGGGCGATCTCGGCAGCATGCGGATCGACACCCTCTACAAAGCCTTCGACCTCGAGCAGTTCGATGAGAACGATCCGCATCGGAAGCCGCGGTAGTCGGCTCGCGCTCGTTCAGGCGCGAGGCATCATGGAAGCTCTCGCTCCCCACGCGACCGTCGAGCTCGAGATCATTCAGACCCAGGGAGACCGGGTCACCGATCGGCCCTTGAGCCAGGTGGGTGGCTCGGGTCTGTTCATCAAAGAGATCGAAAAGGCGCTCCTAGAGGAGCGTATCGACCTGGCGGTACACAGCATGAAGGACGTGCCATCCGGCGTCCCCGAAGGCCTGATTCTCGCGGCGACGACCGAGCGCAAAGACCCGAGGGACGCCTTCGTGAGCCATGGGGCGGAGTCCATCGAAACCTTGCCTCAGGGAGCGAGGCTCGCCACCGGGAGTCTAAGGCGCCGATCCCAGCTTCTCGCTGCAAGGCCCGATCTGCAGATCGAGGATCTGCGTGGCAACGTGCCCACCCGGCTCGAGAAGCTCGACGCATCCGACTGGGAAGGCATCGTGCTCGCCGCCGCGGGGCTCAAGCGACTGGGCCTTGCCGACCGCATCACAAGCCTCATCCCCGTCGAGACGATGCTTCCAGCCGTCGGACAAGGTGCCCTGGCGATCGAGATTCGGGAAGCGGACGAGACGCTCGGAAAGAGCCTGAAGCGTTTGAACCATTACGCGTCGGAGCGCGCCGTCACTGCCGAGCGAGCCCTTGTCGCGCGGCTCGAGGGGGGGTGCCAAGTGCCAATCGGCGCCTATGCCGTGCTCCATGACGACGTGATTCGGCTGCGGGGGTTCGTGGGTTCCGTGGACGGCGCGAGGTATTTGAAACACGAGGTCTCGGGAAGGCCCGACGAGGCCGAGAGTCTCGGTCTCGAGCTGGCAGGGCGGATGCTCGAGGCCGGTGCCGCCGAGATCATTCGAGAAGTCGAGGCCTCGCTTGGGTGACGTGCCGCTCAGTGGCAAGCTCATCGTCGTGACCCGACCACGACATCAGGCTGGCTCGTTAGCGGAACGGCTCCGGGCGCTCGGGGCGCAAGTCGTCGAAGCTCCGGCGATCCGAATCGTGCCGCTCGAGGACTGGGGGCCGGTCGATGCCGCCCTCGATCGTCTCGCGACCTACGATTGGATCGTCTTCACTAGCGTCAACGCCGTAGAAGCGTTTTTCGGCCGCCTCGCGGCACCGCTTCCCGCGCGGCTTCGCTTCGCAGCCATCGGACCGGCAACGGCAGAAGCTCTCGTCGGCCGAAGGGTCACTCCAGAGGTCGTGCCCGAGCGTTTCATCGCGGAAGACGTCTATCGCGCACTCTCCGACCGAGTCGATCTCACAGGAAAGAAGTTTCTCCTTCCCCGGGCCGACATCGCTCGGGAGGCTCTGCCGCGACTGCTGAGAGAAGCGGGCGCCGACGTCGACGTCGTTGCCATCTACCGCACCGTTCCGGCGAAAGCGGAAATTGCGCAGGCCGCCGCACTCGTGGCGGAAGGCAAGGTGGACGTCGTGACGTTCACCTCCGGCTCGACCGTCCGAGGCTTCTTCGAAGATATCGACCCGACGACCTTGGGAGAAAAGCCGCTGCCGGCGAGCATCGGCCCGATCACGAGCGCCGCGCTCCGCGAGATCGGGGTCTTCCCCCGCATCGAGGCCACGAGCTTCACAACGGCAGGGCTCGTCGAAGCCATCGTCCGTCATTTCTCGAAAAACTGACATGAGCCGAAGCGACGACCTCTACGAAGCATCGCGGCGCGTTCTGCCTGGTGGCGTCAACTCACCAGTGCGGGCGTTTCGCGGCATCGACGTCGCGCCGCGCTTCATCCGCGAAGCGCTGGGCTCACGCATGATCGACGAGGACGGACGCGAGTACATCGACTACATCGGTGCCTACGGGCCTCTCATCCTCGGTCACCGCCATCCCAACGTCGTCGAGGCCCTCGAAAGGGCCCTCGCTCGAGGTACGAGCTTCGGAGCCCCCACGGCGCTCGAGACCGAGATGGCCGAGAAGGTCTGCGGGATGGTGCCCTCGGTCTCGATGGTGCGCATGGTGAGCTCGGGCACCGAGGCGACCCTCTCCGCCATCCGATTGGCTCGCGCTGCGACGAAGCGCGACGGCATCATCAAGTTCGAGGGCTGCTACCACGGTCACGGTGATTCGTTTCTCATCAAGGCCGGCTCGGGCGCACTCACCATGGGCGTCCCCGACAGCCCTGGCGTCCCAGAGACTCTCGCGTCGCTGACCTCCGTCGCCCGCTTCAACGACATCGAATCGGTGAGGCGGATCTTCGAAGAGAAGCACGACGCCATCGCGGCAGTCATCGTCGAGCCCGTCGCGGGAAATATGGGGGTAGTGCCTCCGATTGACGATTTCCTCGACACTCTCCGGGAGGTATGCAGCCGAGAGGGTGCTCTGCTGGTTTTCGACGAGGTCATGACCGGTTTCCGCGTCGCGAGGGGCGGTGCTCAAGAGCGCTACGATGTCACGCCGGATTTGACAACTCTCGGAAAAGTGATCGGCGGAGGCCTGCCGGTCGGCGCTTACGGTGGCCGGCGCGATCTCATGGAGCAGATTGCACCCGAAGGAGCGGTCTACCAGGCCGGTACGCTCTCGGGTAACCCTCTCGCGATGGCGGCGGGACTCGCCCAGCTCGAGACTCTAGAGGACGTCAATGCTTGGGAGCGGCTCGAGGAGCGCTCGGCGCAGCTCGAAAACGGCCTCCGCGGCATCCTCGATGAGATGGGCCTATCGCTTGCGCTCAACCGAGTGGGATCGATGCTGACGCTCTTCTTCGCAGAAGACCCCGTGACCGATTTCGAAAGCGCGACCCGATCCGACACCAAGCGCCACGCCCGTTTCTTCCGCAGCATGCTCGATCGCGGCGTGCACCTTCCGCCCTCGCAGTTCGAAGCCCTCTTCGTGTCGCTCGCCCACGACACCGAAGACCTAGACCGAACGCTCGATGCAACGCGCCATAGCCTCAAGGCCGCCTATCTTTAGTGACTTTTTCAGCACCCTGCTAAACTTCGACCCAGATTCCTCCGTCCTCGATCCGAAGAGGATAGGTCCGCACTTTGGACAGAGGATTTACGGGAGAACATCCCGTCTCGAGCTCGAACTGCCATTGGTGCCAGGAACAGACAACGATGCCCCGATCGACACGTCCCTCGTGCAAGGGGGCACCGCGATGAGGGCAGGTCTCGTCGAGCGCGTAGAAGCGGCCTTCGTAGTGGAAAATGGCGATGCGTTTCTCACCGACGTCTACGGCGAGCGACCCGCCCGCGGGGATGTCGCCTATGGAAGCGACTCTGTGCTGCATGTTTCCTATTTTAGTGCTCGCTCCGCTCGCATCAGCCTGCCGCTTCGCGGAGTGCTTCAAAGCGCTCCTCGGTGATCTCTCGACATCCCAGAGCCGCCGAGCCGGTGCGGTCAGGCCTGTGGAAGTCCGACCCTCCCGTCGCCAGGAGCCCTAGATCGGCGGCCAACTTCGCGTATTCCTCGACTTTCGTTTTGGAGTGGTCCTTGTGATAGACCTCGATTGCCTGGAGACCTGTCGATACCATTTCAGGGATGAGCGCATCGTTGCCGTAGTGGACGGGATGAGCGAGGGACGCAACCCCTTTTGCGCGGCGAATGAGATCGCAAGCGTCCTCGAGGGTCACTTTGTCATAGCCTACATAGGCTGGTCGATCGTCGGCGAGGAAACGCTCGAAAGCTTCAGCGAGTGTCTTCACGACACCCTTCTCCACGAGCACTTCTGCGACGTGAGGGCGGCCTACGGTACCGTGACGCGAGCGCGCGAACACGGCCTCGGGCTCGATTTCTACGCCTTCCTTCGCGAGCTTTGAGACGATCACGTGAATGCGATCGACCCGTCGCCGTCGCGCCCCGATGAAGAAACGCTCGAGCCAGGGCTCTTTGTAGTCTACGAAGAGTCCGAGTACGTGAACCGCGGTGTCACCGAAATTGGCGCTGACTTCCACACCAGGGACGAGATGGATGTCGAGTGACTTCGATACGGACTCAGCCTCAGGGATACCCTCCAAGGTGTCGTGATCGGTCACGGCAAACGCCTTGAGCCCCTGCGCTTTCGCCAGGCGGGTCAGCTCCGTCGGGGAGAGGGTGCCGTCCGAGCACGTGGTGTGCAGGTGCAAGTCGTAGAGGGGCCATCTTTCCATGCTTTCCTTTCCTGAGACAGCGAATCGTTCATGGTAGGAAACGCCGAGCAAGCTTGTCAACTAGGCGCGGCTTGACAGGTCTTTCTCGCGCCGTCTATACTTGTAATGTCTAAGCATTCTAGTCAGGTTTCCCGAACCGTTCCAGTCAGTGGACTTACACCCGAGCGGATTGACTCGGGAGCCCCGGGCATCTGATGCTCGAGAGAGATTTCATGGAGAAGGTCACGTGCTTACACTGAGTTCGCTCGCCGCCACCAAGGTGCAGGAGTTCCTCGAGCAGAACGGACGCCCCGAAGCGGGTTTGCGCGTTCGGGTCGCCGGGGGAGGATGCTCCGGCTTCCAGTACCAACTCGCGCTCGACGACGAGGCGGCGGAGGGCGACGAGGTCTTCGAGCACGGTAGCATCAAGCTCTTCGTGGATCCGAGGAGCTACCTCTATCTCGATGGAACCGAGATCGACTACGTCGAGGACATCATGGGCTCGGGCTTCCGGTTCAACAACCCGAATGCGACCGGCAGCTGCGGCTGCGGTGAGTCGTTTCAGGTCTGACACCTAGCCCGAAGCCTGCTTCGCCTATTTGAGCCCTTCCCAAGATCCCGAGCTCGTTTCCGTCACGATCGAGGACCGTCCTTTCCTCGTGCCTAAGGGCCGCCGACAAAATAACTGTCTAGTTTTGAGCACACTCTTCCTGTTTCAGGTCGTGATCGCGATATCGTCTGGCATCACGAGAGCCTGGCAAGCTCCCTAGAAACGGAACATTTGTAGGTCTTCAGCAACCAGCGCGTGTTTGACAAACGGTCCTCATTGCAGGAGGATTACGCCTATCAAGGAGCACTTCTCCTATTATGAGACCGGTGCTTCCGTCATTAAGTGTTGGTGAGATGACGTAAGACTTTACGCTGCATTAAGTTACATCCAAAATAGCGCTCGCGACCTTCGCTTCGCGCTAAATGGAAAGTAAGCGCCTCTTTTGCAAAGGGATGCGTACATATGACCAACAGTAAACAGCGCAAGCACCCTTGTGCTCCGCAAAAACTCGATCCGTCATTGATTCCGCGGTTTAGACCTGCCAGGATTGGCCGTTTCGCGGCGGCGAGTGGTACGTCATCATGGATCTGAAGATAACACCCTCGGGCCAGACGATTGTAAAGCCTACGGCCCTTGGCCCGGTCGCAAACACAGACTCTAAGCTGCTGATTTATGGCCTATTTCAAAAGGGCCGAGTTTTGGCACAGGACGGGTAACAATCCATTCGTTGCGGTCAGGCCGATCGAAGTCGAAGAACCGGACTGTATGGCTTTTCCGTCCGTCGCCCCGATCCTGCTCCAACGCGATGCCGTAGGTGAGCGATGTATAGACTTTCTCGTTCGCCTCCGCGAGACTGGCCGCGGCGATCTGTGTCACCGTCTTCACTGCCTTGGCGACGTTCGTCTCGGAGAGCCAAGGATTCAGCTGCTTGAGGATCTTCGCGAGACGTAGAGTCAGAATAGTTTCCTTGAAATTCTGGCGTTCGCCTTCAAGGGCTTCGGGCGGAACGTAGGTGTAGCCGAAGGACTCCAGCAGTTCAACGGCGGGATTCTCCGCGAGGTGCAGCTCGTCCCACCTGGTCGCCTTCGGGGTCATTCGGCCTCCGTGTCTGGGGTGACGCGAAGCTCGCCGGTGAGGAGGACGTACATGAGGGCAGTTTTGGATCGTAATGCAGCGGCCTGCACTGCCGCTTCACTTTCCAGACGCAGTTCTACAGACGCCAATGCGGCGACAATTGCAGACTGTTCTGGCAGTGACGGTCTTCCCAGTGAGAGATTCTTCACAATGCCCGCGTTCAGCACCCCCATCGTGCCACCTTGGGCTGCATCCACCAACAGTTTCTGGGTACCACCGCTGTGCAACCAGAAGCAGAAGAACTCGGGAAGAACAAGCTGAGGGTCCAGGGACAATCGAAGAAGGCGCGGATTGATGATTCCTGGTTCCGCGTCTGACGGGACGACGATTGCCTTGCCGAAGGTTCCTACCAGACTCACGAGAATGTCACCCGCCTTGACCTCGCAAGACTTGAGTGACTGAAAACGCTCTTCGTCGATATAGTAGTTCCCGACCGACAAGTCTCCAGACAAGACTTGTTCTTGGCCATAAACTCTATACCCTTCTGAAGCGTAGTACGACTTTCTTAGTGATGAACCGAATGGCCCTGCCTTTACTGCCGGCCGCTCCTTCTTCCCCAATTCACCGATCCGGTTTACTACCCAGTCTTCCGGGATCTCCCCAATCTCCGTCTGCTTGAACCGCGTGTGCCGCCCAGGCAGGCCCCTAGTAAGCAGCTCCTGCATCAGGCCCCGCTTGACAACCTGCACCTGGTCGATGACCGCCTGGATCTTCTCGATGGCATCGTCCACCGACGACAGGATGGCGGCAATCTTGCGCTGCTCGGGGAGAGGAGGAATGGAGACAAGATGCTCTCGAAGCACTCCCTTACGAATGTGCTTCATCGTGCTACCGTGTGAGCGTTCGGCCAGTGCAGGAAGGGAATGATGAAGAAGATGACGTAGAAAGTCTCTGCAAACCCCGTCGTTCTCCACAACCTTGAATATGTGCTGGTTCAGGATTGCGGGGCCGTTGTTCCACTTCAGAACTGCGAGTGTCGCCGACCAGGAAAACAGCAGATCGCCGTTGTCAATGATGTGCCTATTGTCGACATCCTCGCCGTCATAGTGGTTCGGCTTGGCGTTAGGATCAGTGATTTGAGCAATACGGACAATTGGAAGTCCGATCTCTGTCCAGTCGGTCGGTTTGAATGCGCGCCCGTTTTGGTAGACGGCAAGCTCGGCGAGGGTTCTTTGCACCCAGCCGCTACTCATACCCCAGCTCCGCCAGGTACTGGTTCATCGTCGCCTCTGCCGCTGCGCGCTCGCGCTCCAGCTCTCTGAGCTTTTGCACCGCCTCGGCGACGTCGATGCGCTTCTCCTCCTCCGAGGTGTCCACGTAGCGGCTGATGTTGAGGTTCCAGTCGTTCTTCTCGATCTCGGCGAGCGGCACGACCCGGGCGTACTTCTCGACGTCGGCGTAGGCGTGGAACGTCTTAGCGATGTGCTCGATATCCTGGTCGCGCAGGCGGTTCTGGTTGCTCCCCTCTTCGAACTCGCCGGACGCGTCGATGAACAGCACTTTGCCCTTCCTTGCCGCCAGCTTGTTCCGATTCAACACCAGGATGGACGCCGGGATGCCAGTGCCGTAGAAGAGGTCCGGAGCCAGACCGATGACCGCCTCGAAGAGATCCTCCTCCAGCAAGCCCTGGCGGATCCTTCCCTCCGCGCTGCCGCGGAACAGAACGCCGTGCGGCATCACGACGCCGAGTCGGCCCGAAGCGTTCAGCACCGCCACCATGTGCTGGACGAACGCCAGATCGCCCTTCGTCCTCGGCGGCACCCCGAACCGGAACCGCCCGTAGCCGTCGTTCTCGGCTACGTCGCGGCCCCACTCGTCGAGGCTGAACGGCGGATTGGCGATCACCCGGTCATACAGCAGAAGCTCTCCTTCATCCACGAGCTTCGGGTCCCGAATCGTGTCGCCCTTCTCGATTCGGGCGTCGGGCAGCCCGTGTAGCAGCATGTTCATCTTGCAAATGGCCCAGGTGCTCAGATTCTTCTCCTGGCCGTGCAGCGTCAGGTTGCGCGGGTTGCCACCTTTGCGCTCGATGTAATGGGCGCACTCGATCAACATGCCGCCGGAACCGGCCGTCGGGTCGCAGATACGCATCCGTTCGGTGGGCGCCAGCAGCGCGACGATGAGCTTAACCACCATCCGCGGCGTGTAGAACTCGCCGCCTTTCTTGCCCGCGTCGTCGGCAAACTGCTCGATCAGGTACTCGTAGGCGCGACCGAGAAGATCAGGATCGGCCATGCGGTCGTTGCGGAGGGAAATCTGGGAGAAGTGCTGCACCAGGCGCGCCAGCACGGTGTCGCGGTTTCGGGCGTCGCCGAGCTTGTGTTCGTCGTTGTAGTCGATGCCGGCAAGCACCCCTTCCAGTCCGCCGTTCTGTTCCTCTAGCGCGACACACGCCTTGTTCAGCGTCTCCCCGATGTTGGTCGCCCGTTTTTGGATCGTGCCCCACCGCGCACGGTCCGGTACGAAGAACTCGTGCTCGTCCGGGTCTCTCCATGCCACCGTCTCGGAGAAACCCTTAGCGATGAGCTTCTCCGCTTCCTCCTCGAAGCGCTCCGATAGCCGTTTCAGAAAGAGCAGACCGAAGATGTAGGTCTTGTAGTCGCTGCTGTCGATGGAGCCGCGCAGGATGTCGGCGGCGGACCAGAGATACTGCTCGAGCTGCGCGACGCTCAGCTCTTCACTCCGCGGTTCTGGCGCCTCTGCCACGGAACGGGTTGGCGCGGGCACGTTCCCGGTGTTGTTCTTCGACGCAGCGGCCGGTCGGATAAGACGGGCTACGAGATCCTCCTTTTTCCTGCCGGAATCATCGAGGTCGAACGTTCGACACAGCTCCTTCAGGCGCTCTCTAGAGAGGTCTTGCAAAATCTCGTCGATCCGCGCCTTCCGCGAGTTCGCAAGCGCATCAACGAGTTGCTGCTTGACACGGCGATCCGCAACCACCAGCTCATAGAAGTCGATGCTGGCGCGCAGATCCTCCGCTGTCAGCCCGGCGAGAATTGAGCGTTTCGTTGCCATGACGGTGTCACCTTATGGGTTCCCCACTCAGAAGCGCGGTTGCCCGGTCGGATTTGTTCTCAAAGGGCGGATGGAAGCGACGGTACGGCTCGTCATGCCGGGCAAAGAGCTGGTTGGCAACCGGCCATCTAGCGTCTCGTAGGTCAGTTCGAGCGCGTTCGCTTCATACCACTGGACGCTGACAACCGTGATGGGGCTGTCCAGCAGGATGCCTCCGAAGATAGCCTTCGGCTGGAGTTCCTCTAATTTCATACGGCGCTAGCAGGCACATGCCGCACCCGTGTCAGCGAGGGAAGCGCGGCCGAGCCTGGCTATTTTATATCGGCGGGGCGGGAACAGACGAGGTCTTGTCAACGATTCCGTGAACGTTCGGTCTTCCGAAGCCTGCAGGCGCGGGCTTAGGAGCTCCGAGAACTCAAGGCGGGTCGAATTGCCTGGTTACGAAAGGCTTCAGGCTTCTCAGATCCACCGCCGATCCAGTGCCTTGGTGCACAACTCGCGATCTCGGTCCACAATTGTCCTGTACTCACGGATTCGAGGTTCCCCATGAGCATTTTCAAACGCACTCAGCGGAAGTATGTGAAGAAGGCCTATCGCGTGAGGAATTGGCGTGAATATGAGGCGGGTCTACGCAACCGTGGGAGCCTGACCGTCTGGATCTCGCTCACCGCCGGCAAGCTTGTGAACTGGGACGCGCCCCGGCCGAGGAGGAGGAAACCGGGCCGTCAACGCAAGTACTCGAACCACGCCATCGAGACGGCTGTCACCCTGGGCATGGTGTTTCATCTGTCATCTAGGCAGAGCGAGGGATTGCTGCGATCGTTGTTCGCTCTGATGAAGCTAGACAATGATGTGCCCGATCACACCACGATTTCGAGGCGCAAGGCGAAGCTGGGTAAGGTCCCCTTCTACCAAGACAAGCAGAAGACGCCGTTGCACATCTTGATCGACAGCAGCGGTCTCGCTGTCCACGCCGGCCAGCTGCGCAGAGCACCAAAGAGCAGGGACTATCGCAAGCTCCATCTGTGTGTCGACGAGCAGACTGGCGAAGTCGTCGCCGGCGAGCTGACGAGCAAAAGAGCCCGCGATTCATCGCGGGTTGCATCGCTTGTCGCACAGATCGACAGTCCCATCTCATCGGCCAGAGCTGACACCGCATACGACGCCAGCGGCGTCTATGAGGCGATCGAGAATCACAGCGCTCATCGCTCGCCGAGGGTGCTGATACCGCCGCGCAAGGGCGCCCAGCTCGCATCGGGGCCGGCGAGCAGCCGACAGCGCAATCGCAACATTGCAGCACAAGCTCGGCTCGGCAAACGAAAGTGGCACACAGAATCGGGCTACAGCAAACGGAGCAAAGTCGAGACAACGTTCCATCGCTACAAGGCTATCGTGGGCTCAGCGATGCGAGCGAGAGGGTTGGCGGCACAGAGAGTCGAGGCAAGGATCGGGTGCAAGATTCTGAACACCATGACGGCGCTCGGGATGCCTGATAGCGAGATGATCGGATGATGGGAGTCGGGGCCAAGCGAGCTATCGGCCTCTATCGGAGTTGTGCACCAAGGCAACGCCCAGGCAGGCTTGCGCCTTCTCGCCGTCGTAATCATGGGCTCTGAAACCGCCCGCTCGGGCCAGCCACACTTTATTCGACCAACGGGTAGTTCCGCCTGAGAAGCCATCGCTTGAGGACCGTATTTTCCACAAAATCTAATCCGAGACGCTTCGATAAAGGGTGCCTCCGCAATCAAGTGTTGGTGGCTGCCGCGTAACCCGCTCGTGTGCTAGAGTTTGAGCCTGATTTCGAGAGACGCAGTTCTTTCAGCGATGCGGGCTGGGCTGACCACACGGTGCCTGACGTTCAGAGACACCTTCGTGTGCACGCGACATCCTCATTAATGGCGTTCGCCGACACAGGCAGGCCAGCTGACACTAGCATTTAAACACGGCGTAGCAACACTTGATGGCGGAAGCACCCCATGCCGAAGAACTGGATGATTTCGGGTACCACCTCACGCGACTGCACCAGCTCCAGGTAGGCCCGCTCCAGGTTCACCTTGCTGTGGTTCGGCCCGCCGTGGTCGGTCGCCACCATCCAGCCGAGCCCGTAGTGACGCGCCATCACAGCGTTCATGGGGATGGGGCAGATGGCGTCGCCCGCGACGATGGGCGCAGGCGGATCCGTCCCCCTGGCCCACCCGACGCTGTAGCGGCTGTGTATGTGGTGGTCGCCGGCGAGCCACCGCGGGCCGCTGCGCTCGGCTGCGTCGGGTGGCGGCGCGCAGGCCGAGATCGAGAGGAGAGTCGCCACGGCCGCGTGAGCAACGCCAATTCTCACCATTCCTGCCACTCCTGGCTCGAGCCCGCCTGCCTTCGTGACTCGCGCCATCACATTCATCGCGAAGGCTTTGTTCAGCGGCCCGTGTCTTCGCGGGTCCGCTGTATTGGGTTGTCATTTGCCACCCCTCGTTTGCCAAGATCAAGGCTTTAGGGACGAGTCCAGAGAATCTCCCGGACCCTTGATAGATGGAGCAAGTCTCCGAGGTTTTGTTGATGGTGACCGTCCGCATCCACGCTGACGTGTCGAAATCCTCGTCCCTGTAGACGTTTGTACGGCATCTTCGTGTGTCGCAGGCTCAACACTGTCATTTCAACTCCATTGCACAGGTCAACAACGCCGAATCATCGGACTGCCTCGAGTGCTGCCTCGACGGCTGACTCGACCGGCTCTATCACGGGAACCCGCAGTGCCTCCGCTGCGGGATTTTTGTGCGCCGCCATTCCTGCACAGCCGAGCACGACTACGTTGGCGCCCAACTCATCGACGAGCCGCCGACCCTGGGTAATGATCCTCTCCAGCGTTTCCGGTTCGTTCGCGGACTCGTCGACCGAGATATCGAGGGGCAACTCGCCGGCGAGCTGGCCGCCGAATCCCAGCGAGTCGATGTAAATCAGGTGCCTTGCAATCGATTCGTCTGACAAGGCGAGCACGCCGAAGCGTCCGCCCGACGATATCGCCTTTTCAATGCCGCTTCTCTGAATACCGAAGACCGGCTTTGAAAAGGCTTCCCTGCATTCGTCGAGGCCCGGATCCGAATAGCAGGCAATGACATATGCGTCGTAATCCGCCGTGCTCGCTATATCTGCCTTAATCAACGGGATGACGGTAGCGATGTCTGCGTCTGATTCGATGCCGAAAGGACCTTCCGACAAAGTGACGCAGTCGATATCCGCGGAGTGTCGCGTCAGCGACGCCCTGAGACCGTCGGTGACGGATTCGTTTGAATTCGGATTGATGACCTTGATGCGCGGCATTGATCAGAGATCTAGTTCGACACCAAAGTTCTTGTTGGGATCGAGCTCGGGCGCCAGCCGCCCAGGCATTCCGGTGCAGTCGATCGTGTTTCGCGGTACGAATTCACCGGCGCCCCTTTCGGCCCGCAATGAATTCTCGGCAATGATGATTTCGCCCCTTTGAATCACGGTGGTCGGCCAGCCGGTAATGGTCATGCCTTCGTACGGGGTGTACGCCGTGTTGTCGTGCATATCCTCCGCTTTGACGTCCCGAACGACGTCGGGATCCCAGATTGCAACATCGGCGTCTTTGCCTTCAGTAATCGAACCCTTGCGATGATCGAGGCCGTAAATTTTCGATACATTGCCAGCTGCGAGCGCAACGAAATGATTCAGCGAGATTCGGCCCTTTATAAAGCCTTCGGAGAAAAGCAGCGGCAGGCGCATCTCGATGCCGGGCAGACCGTTTGCAATTTTTGGAAACGCCGCTTCAGGGCCTGCGTGCAGTTTGCCGGTCTCATCAAATCGATAGGGCGCGTGGTCCGACGAGTAAACCTGGAACGTACCGTTTTGCAGGCAACGCCAGATTTCCTCCTGCGAGGCGCGATCCCGCAGCGGCGGACTGCAACACAACTGCGCGCCTTGCATACCTGGCAAGTCCATTTGTTCGGCATTCAGGAATATATATTGCGGGCAGGTTTCGCCGAACACTTTCTGACCGTCATAACGGGCTTTGGCAATCAGACGCGCGCCTGCCTCCGTCGACACGTGCACGATCAGAACAGGCGTATCAATAAAACCGGCCAATGCAATTGCCCGGTTGATTGCTTCGGATTCGGCGGTGCGCGGATGACTGAGGGCGTGGTACTTCGGCGCATCATGTCCGTCATCGATGAGTTTGTCGCTCATCCATTTGATCATGGCGTTATTCTCTGCATGGATCATCGTTAGTGCGCCATGTTTTTTGGCGACCGTCAGAATATCGAGCATTTGCCTGTCATCGACGATGAGCCGATCGTAGGTCATATAAACCTTGAACGATGTAATGCCCTGTTCGATAGCTCGCGGCAGTTCCTGGTACAGGACTTCATCGGTCGGATCCGAAATGATCAGGTGGAAGGAATAGTCCACGACTGATTTCGGCCCGGCGCGGCCGTGATAGAGGTCGAGAACCTCTTTCAGTGTTTGGCCGCGATGCTGTGCTGCAAACGGGACGATGCACGTATTGCCACCGAACGCCGCGGAAACGCTCCCGGAATAATAATCGTCCGACGTCATCAGCCCGGATGACGACTCTTGCTCAATATGACAATGCGCCTCGATTCCGCCCGGTAAGACGAATTTGCCTGTTGCATCGATGATCTCGTTCGCCTCACCGGAAACGTCGCCGATTGCGACGATTCGTCCGTCGCGAATTCCGATATCGGCACTGAACGTATCCGTCGAATTCGCGACCGTTCCACCAGTAATTTTGAGATCGAAATGTTTCATCTGTGCACCTGATCAAATGCCGCGGATCGATCCTCCGTCGCAGCGAATCAATCCGCCGGTCATGTAGCTGGCGGCCTCGCGTCCACCGTACCTGGGTGGCGGGTCACCGGTGTTATTGACCAGAATGTCGACACCGCCCAGTTTATCCTGTGCGGCAGCATAGAGTCGCGCCGCAGCGTCCGCAGCGGAAAGATCAACGACGGCATAGGCGGCAGAACCGGTTGCGGCATCAGTGAGGGTTTTCGCGGCAGCGGCGAGTTTGGTTTCGTCGCGACCGATCAATAAAACGTTTGCACCTTCCTTGCAGAGCTGCGTGGCTATGCCCAGTCTCAAACCCTGGCTCGATGCCAGGACCAGCGCCCGTTTGTTTTTTATTCCCAGATCCATAGTTACAGGTCCTTCAGGTTTCGTTCGACCCCGTCCTGTGCCAAAACTCGGCCCTTTTGAAATAGGCCATAAATCAGCAACTTAGAGTCTGTATTTTGCGACCTGGTCAAGGGCCGTCGGCTTTACAATCGTTTGTCTCGAGGGTGTTATCTTCGGATCCATCATGACGTACCTTGTGCAATTCTTACTGCTCGTTCTGGCTGGCTGGGTCAACCGCCAGCAGCAGGATGTGATTGACTACTTGCGAGAGGAGAACCGTGTACTCCGAGCCGGGCTTCGGGGCAAGCGTCTCAAGCTCTCTGACGACGACCGGCGTAGGCTCGCCGTCAAGGCCCAGGCTTTAGGCCGCGAGGTGCTGGCCCAGATTGCGTCCGTTGCCACACCCGCTACGCTTCTGCGCTGGTACCGCTACCTCATTGCAGCCAAGTACGATGGCAGCAAGAACCGGAGCCCAGGCCGACCTCCCACGGCGAAGGACGTCCGTGAGCTCATTGTACGCGTGGCGCGGGAGAACCCGACGTGGGGATATACGCGCCTGCGGGGCGCACTCAAGAATCTCGGACATGAATTCGGACGCAACAGCATCAAGAGGCTCCTTGCCGAGCACGGTATCGCGCCTGCCCCGGAGCGGGGCAAGAGCATGTCGTGGAGCACCTTCATCAAGGCTCATTGGGGCGCCATCGCTGCGACAGACCTGTTCACCGTCGAGGTTGTAAACCCGTTCGGGCTCGTCCGCTACCATGTTCTGTTTGTCATCGATATCGCCACTCGCTGCGTGTGCATCGGTGGGATAACGTCGGACCCCAACGGGGAGTGGATGAAGCAGGTGGCAAGAAACCTCACGGACATGTGGGATGGTTTCCTCCTTGGCAAGCGATACCTCATCCACGACCGGGACCCGCTATTCACCGAGGCGGTACGTGGGCTGTTGAGAGATTCAGGCGTGAAGCCCCTTCGCCTTCCCGCTAATAGTCCGAATCTGAACGCATATGCGGAAAGATTCGTTCTCTCCATACGTCGAGAGTGTCTCGACCGCTTCGTACCTCTCAGTGAGCGACACCTGCGCACAGCGGTAACCGAATACGTAGTGCATTATCACACAGAACGGGACCACCAAGGTCTCGGCAACGAGCTCCTCACACCTCTGCCGGCAAGCGCGAATGACGCTGGCCCCATCGTGTCGCGAGAGCGACTTGGGGGCATTCTCAACTACTACTGCCGTGCCGCGTAGATGGTCGCCGGCGACGGTAGCCCCTCGGCGGGCTCGACCGGCGTAGCGTGAAAACAGCTTCAGGCACACGCTTCGATATTCGCTCTCGACTAGGTGGTCATCTGCATGGTGACGACCCGCTCGCCCAAGACGATTGTAAAGCCCACGGCCCTTGGCCCGGTCGCAAACACAGACACTAAGTTGCTGATTTATGGCCTATTTCGAAAGGGCCGGGTTTTGGCACAGGACGCCCGCCAGCAAGCTCATCTTGAACTCCACCGTCTTGACCGTGGAGCCCGGCGAGACCGAACCCACCGCGAAGTTACCCGCCGTGTCCGCCAGCAGACCGATGAGACCCCCGTGGATGACGCCATGACTTTCTTCGAACTCGGCCCGAAACGGCAAACGCACGCGCGCCACGCCGTTCTCGCAATAGCTGAGTGTCATGCCCAGGTAGCGGCTGATCGGGGCCGCCTCGAAGAGTTGCTTAAGTTTCTTGAGATGCGCGGGCGTGGAACGTTCCGTCGTTTCACCCACCCGCTGGTGGCGGACACCTTCGGGCAGAGGAACCGGCACCGGCTTGGGTTCATTGCGGGGAGCCGAACGAGGCCGTGCAGCGGCTTTCTTGCTAGCAGGCCTCGAAAGGATGTCTCTCTTCCCTGGTCCTTCTTTCATATCGAGACACGCTCCACGATGTTTGCGAGTGACGTGCTGTCTACGCCGGTCATAGAACTGTGTGGCCCGAGGGGTTGGAGTGTCCGGCCAGATACTGCACGTCCTCCAGGGGCACGTTCTGGCTGAGTATATCCGTGATCTCCATCACGCGGATGAATAAATAGAAGGCACAGGCTGGTACCCGCGGTTGGAATCGCTATTTCCTGGGTCGGAGAGCACCTGGTCGATTGGGACTGCGGACAGATCTGGCACTGCCGGCTGATGATGCCTACATGACTGCTAGGAGGGCTAGATCGTAGCCCCTTTCGTTCGGGCGTTGGCTTCGTTTCGCAGACAGGTTCACTTTTTTTGAGGGGTTGCGATGGCTAGTTCCACTTTGCCAATTGCAAACTTTTTCTAAGCGTACCAATTATTGGATGTGTCCCGAGGTCCGTGGAAAAAGAACGGCGCCCTCCACTCCGTCATCAGAGTATCAGATCAGGCGGCAACCTCCGCGTGTTCGAGAACCTCGCTCAGACGTTGGTAGCCGTCGATGCGTCGTAGTTGAATCTGGCCAGAGGCGATAAGCCCAAACAGCAAAGCGACCGCGGACTCCTCGCTGGAGAACGACGCTTGGGTTTTCGTCCGGCGTCGAAACTCGCGGTTGAGATTCTCCAGAGCATTGGTCGTTCGAATCGATTTCCACATGGCACGAGGGAATTCATAGAAGGTCAGCAGCTGATTACCGGCCTCCTCTAGGCTTCGGACGACGGCCGGCGCGAGAGGCGTCCACTTGGCGACGAGCTCATCATAGGCTTTGCGAGCATCGATCCCGTTCTTGGCGTAGACGATCCGGTTGTAGTCACGCCGGAGCTCACGGCGTGCGTGCGCCGGGCAATGTTGGAGCAAGTTGGCGCGCTTGTGCTCGGTACATCGCTGCAACCGGCACCCCGGCCACTTCTCCAGCGCTTTCGTCAGCCCCTTGTGGCCGTCGCTGATCACTAGCTTGGGAGCCCGGAGTCCTCGAGCCTGGAGTCCCTCCAGCACGGAGCCCCAATGCGTCGAGGCTTCGCTCACCGCCAGACGCAATGACAACAGACGTTTCTGCCCGTCTGGCGCGACCCCGAGCGCGACCAGTACGGGTACGCTGATCACACGTTTCGCCATCCGCACTTTCAGGTGGAAGCCGTCCAGGTAAACGATCGCGTAGACCTCCTCGCTGAGAGCACGGTTCTGCCATTCCTCGAAGCGCTCCTTCAGCCGGCTAACCACGCGAGACACCGCGCTCTTCGATAGGTGCTCCTCACCGAGCAGTGGTTTCAGCGCTTTGCGGATCCGGCGGCTATTCGCGCCCGACAAGTAGGTCCCCAAGATCGCCTCGTCGACCTCACGAGTCCGGCGCGCGTACCGGGGCAACAGCTCGCTCCTGAACTCTGTCGTTTCTCCCGTTTCCTCGTCTCGCACGCGGGCTCGTGGCACCCGGAGCTCGCGAGTTCCCACCGACGTCGTCACGCGACGGGTTTCGGCTCCGTTGCGATATCCACGGCGGTCTTCCGCACGCTCGTAGCTACCACACCCCAGCGCTTGGTCGACTTCTTCCTCGAGCACGACCTCGATTGCCTCCAGTACCCGCTTACGCAGCCGAAGTTGGACGAACTCCCGATACTCGCTTACAGACTCCTTCGATATGGTGGTAGGCTTCTTCATGGCGTAATCCTCCTCCTCGCCTTTCCAGGCGCGGTTTCGTTTTGTTTAACCGGAGGTTACGCCATTCTTATTTCCACGGGAAGCGGGACGGATCCCAATTATTCTAAGCGTTAGACTATGCAAAAATCGTTATAAATAAATCCTGAACGTGTAGGCATGTTCACATGGCTTCGTGTCAGGTGTTTCAATTGTAAGTCCCTCATCAGTCAGTGACCACTCCAGTTCTTCACTAATGCCAAGCATCTTGATAGATTTAATCTCTGACTTCCATAAAACACGCAATGATTCAATCGTCACTTGTTCTCCGGGCCAATCAAGGACGATCGCATACAAATCATTTTCCTTTGTTGTAAACCTTATATCCCTTGCCGTATAATCTGACCCGGTTTTCTTCCGTTCCCAAGAAGTCCCGCCTTTCATTTTTGTAGGTCCTTCCCCGTAGCTTATCCATGGTCTGGTGCCATAGATCGCTTCACCATTGACCTCCAACCATTTGCCTATGCCAAGCAGCCGTTCCTTCACCTCTTCTGGAATCGTTCCATCAGGCCTTGGCCCTATATTGAGCAATGTGTTACCGTTCTTGCTGACTCTATCCACCAAATTATCAACTAATGTATTAACTGGTTTATAATCCGGATTCTGTCTATAGCTCCAGGAGCGTTTGTCCATAGAGGTGTCGGTTAGCCAATCAAATGGGCTTAGTGTTTCCAGTTTTCCACTCTCGAAATCAAGTACACCAACTCCGAGAGGGAGAGCTTGACTCTTGTAGGATACGACAACTTCCTTGCCCGATTCCTCGGCTTTGTTGTAGTAATAGGCAAGTAACGATTTCTTGTACTCCTCGAACGTGGATTCCCCCCAGCCCATGTCAAACCAGAGGAAGTCCGGCTCGTATTTGTCTATGACCTCTCTTACCTTTGCTTCCCAGGCCTTTAGGAATTCTTCTGATTCAGGAGCTCCTGGTTCGTGCGGCTCTGGATATAAACCGTATGTACCAGCATATTTCGGATCTTTAGTATCATAATTTCCTTCATAAGAAGTCTCATAGTACTTCCAGTTATATGCATGGTGGAATGAGGTAATAAACTTCATACCTTGTTTTTTAACAGCCTTTGCTAACTCACCTGTAATATCTCTCTTCGGCCCCATATCGGCAGCGTCCCACTCTGTATGTTCACTGTTCCACATGGCAAAACCGTCATGGTGTTCTGCGACTGGGCCGGCAAACTTTGCCCCGGCCTTCTTGAACAGTTCGGCCCACTCATCCGCATCAAATTTCTCTGCTTTGAACATCGGGATGAAATCCTTGTATCCGAATTCCGAAGGGTCTCCAAAGTGCTCTTTATGGTACTGTTTCTGTTTGTCTTCGTCTGAAAATGCAGCATACATTCCCCGCGGATACCATTCATCACGATAAGCAGGTACCGAATAGACTCCCCAGTGAAAGTATATGCCGAACTTTGCGTCTTTGAACCATTCTGGAGTGGAGTGTTGTTTGAGAGACTTCCAACTAGGTTCATATTTTTCCTCTGGTTCTACTTCTGAAATCTTGCAGCTCGTTAGAAAACCAACAAATGTTAATCCCCCAACAAGTACCAATGCCAACAAGATCTTATGCTTCTTAAGCATCCTTTCCTCCTTTCGTCGGTTTTCCAGAATACGGCTTTCCAATCATCTTCTTCCTGAGGCTTTCGCAGTCTGAATCCATGGAGACGTTATCGGTACCTTGAACAACCCCAGTTTCCTATGCTGCGCGGGGCTAATCGACATCGTGACCTAAGAGAAGAAACCGTTAAGGCTGCTCGGTCGTCGCCGTCCCCGGTCCCTCGTCGCGGTAGCGCTCGAACCAGGCGATGATGTTCGCTACCTTGGCGATGAGCTGGCTCGGCCGCGCCACGATGTTGTGGGACGCTCCAGGAATGCGCACGACCGCGGTGTCGATCCGCCGCAGCAGCAGCGCATGGAAGAACTGCTCGGACTCCGACAAAGGTGTGCGCAAGTCGGCGTCGCCAGTCAGAAGCAGCGTCGGTGTCTCCACATTCCCCACGAGGGAGATAGGGGAGAACTTCATGTAGGCTTCGGGGTTCTCCCAGGGTGAGCCGGGGTAGCGGTAGTTGTGGTAGACGTAGTAGTTGTCCGCGACCAGAACCTTGCTGTACCAGTTGATGACCGGCTTTGCTGCTACCGCGGCAGTGAAGCGGTTGGTCTTGCCCACGATCCAGGCCGTAAGGATGCCACCCGCGCTCCCACCTGTGACGAACAGGTTACAGTCGTCGACATATCCCTTGGCGATCACCGCGTCGACGCCCGAAATCACGTCGTCGTAATCCTCGCCCGGATAATTGTGGTAAAGAAGATCGCCGGACTCTCCGCCGTAGCTCGTGCTTCCGCGTGGATTCGTATAGAGGACAACGTAGCCCGCGGTGGCGTAAAGCTGTAACTCGGCGGAGAAACGATCGCCGTAGTTCGAGATGGGGCCGCCGTGGATCTCGAGAATCAACGGGTACTTGTTCTGTGGGTCGAAGTCGGGCGGCTTGACAATCCAGCCTTGAATCTTCCGTCCATCGAAGGATGAGTCGAACCAGATTTCTTCGACCGCCCCGATTGTCTTGTGCGCTAGCAGGTCGTCATTGAGCGCGGTGAGATACTTGACGCGCGAACCACTAAGCGTTCCCAGCGCGACGTCGCCCGGGCGCTCCGGCCGCGTGAGCGTGAAAGCAAAGGCACCGCTGTCCGCTACAGAGAACGAGCCGCCGCCATACGGACGACCGTAGGAGGTACCTCCGAGGTCGTGTGCAAGAACGCGCACTTCACCGTCCAGCGTGACGTGGGCGATCTTCGTGTTGCCTTCGCTGTCATACTGGAAGAACAGGCCGCGGCCGTCGCTCGACCAGACCGGATCGGAAGCACTGCGGTCCAGCGATTCGGTGAGATGGCCTTTACCCGTGCCGTCGATGTTCATGATGTGAAGCTCGGTCACCTGATAGGTTCGGATCTTGTCGTCGTAACCCAGGTACGCGATGCTGTTCCCGTCTGGCGAGACCACGGGGCTCTCGTCAGGGCCGTTCTTGTCCGTCAGCGCCCGGATTTCTCCGTCCTCGAGCGAGACCGAGTAGATCTCCGAGTTTTTGAACTCGTACTCCCAGTTCTCGTTCCGGTTCGCCGAGAAGACGAGCGTCTTGCTGTCCGGAGTCCAGGAGAGCGCGCTGCGATGGTGGAAGTCGCCCGTCGTGACTTGCCTTGCCGTGCCTCCAGAGACGGGAACAACGAAGAGATGATTGAATCCATGCGGAAGATACCCTGTGCCGTCCGCGCGATTGCGGACCCGCTCGATCAGCTTGGGCGGGTCGGCCCACTTGGCTCCTTTCGGTTTTGCCGGAAGCGTGGCCAGCGAAGGCTCCGGCTCGGGCACGAGCATGGAAAAAGCAATGTGTTGACCGTCCGGAGACCAGGCGATTTGTCGCGGCGAGTCGAGCACTTGCGTTAAAACCGCCGATTGGCCCGTGTCCATCCAGCGCAGAAAAATCTGGGTCTTGCCTTCCTCTTTGGACAGGTAGGCGAGCATGGAGCCGTCGGGTGACCAGCGGGGTGAAGACTCGCCAACGGCTCTAACCGTCAGCTTGCGGTGGTTGCTGCCGTCGGCGTCTACCGTCCACAGCTCGGTTCTCCGACGGTCTTCCATGATGTCCATCGAGTTGCGCTCATAGACAATGCGCTTTCCGTCAGGCGAGATTTGTGGATCGGAGGCAAACTCGAGCTGAAAGACGTCCATCATCTCGAAATGGTTGGACTGCGCCATGGCGATCGTCGTGTAAGCCACAAACGCCGGCAAAAGAGCAGTCACTGCGAATGTCGATTTCATCGCCAACCCCCAGCTTTGCGTAGGGGGCGATTGTATACCCAAGCTCAACGACGTGCTGGGAAAGCGTACCGAATTCCTCCGGAAGGGACCTATTTTGTGACCAGACGAAGACGTTTTTCAGACAGCCGCTCGTTGACTGCCGCGAGGTCGTTTTCAAGGAGCTGGTCCAACTCGGCCAAGTGCCCATCGAGCTCCGATGAAAGTTGCTCAAAGACCTCGTAGTGAGCCCGGTTCGGAGCACCGTCCGCCTCCTGCACGAGCGCAAACAGCCCGGCAAGCCGGTCGTTGAGCCGGATCGGGAAGGCAATTTTGTCCTTCGGACTCTGATTCTTCACCTGGTAGAGCTCGGCTTCCACGAGGCTCAAGCGGTTCTTCAGCTCGGCGAGCGGCTTCTGGAGCTCCGGCTCACCGGTAATTCGATCGTCATCCATCTGAGTCTTCAACTTCCTAATCAAGATAACGGCCTCGTTAGCGGCGCTGACTCGGTCTCGAACTTTCATTGCCAGGGTGAATTGCTCTTGCAGATCTTGCTGCGTAACCTGACCAAGGCGCGGGTCTTTGAGAACGGTGAGCGGTTGGGTCCAGCTTTGATTGCCCACCGTGAGCTTGACCGCGTACCGTCCCGGCGGGGCCCATGGACCGTTCCTTGGGTTTGAGCTTTCGAGAATCATGCCTTCGAAGACCGTGGCGCCGGGACAACGGAGATCCCAACGTAACCGATTGAGCCCGGCCTTCACTCCCGAGCCTCCGCCACGTTGTCTCCCACTGCCCTGTCCAGCCGAGGGTTGAATTCTGGAGTCCGTTCCTCTGACACGGAGCTCACGCACCAAAGCCCCTTTGCCGTCGAGAACCTCCAGACGAATGGGTTCCGTCACGGATTCCAGATAGAAATCGATGTTAGCGGTATAGGCACGACGGACGGCGTCGGACGGCTTGAAGAGGTGAACGGCAGGAGTGGATTGGCCAGGGGCCATTTGCCTGAGGGGTGAGAGGTCATCCAACACATAAAAAGAACGCCCATGCGTTGCGATGACGAGATCACGGCCTTCCACGACGAGATCCGGTACTTGAACGTCGGGCAAGTTTAGGGAAAGCGACTTCCAGAGATCCCCTTCGTCGAAGGAAACGTACACGCCATGTTCGGTCCCGGCGTAGAGCAGTCCGGCTCGTTGGGGGTCTTCCCGAATGGCGTGAACAAAATCGTCCGCTCGGATTCCATTGACGATCCGCTTCCAGGTCTTCCCGGAGTCGTGCGTCTTCCAGATGTGAGGAGCCCGATCTCCCATCTGGTTGCGCTTAGCCGCGACAAAGGCGGTTGCAGCGTCGTGCGGCGAGGCTTCGATCAGGCTGACTCGCGTGTTGGCAGCCATGTCAGGTGGCGTGACGTTGATCCAATCGACCCCGCCGTTGCTGACGTGAACGAGACCATCGTCTGAGCCGACCCAGATCGTATCCGCGTCCACCTCCGACGGAGCGACGGCGAAAATGGTCGCGTAGATTTCCGGGCCGTCCTGGTCTAGAACAATAGGTCCCCCCGAAGGGCCCATCGTCTCCTGATCGGCGCGCGTCAGATCCGGGCTGATCTTGTCCCAAGTCTTCCCTTCATCGAGCGACCTCCAAAGTTGCTGAGAGGCGGCATAGAGATGCTTGTTGCGTGTCATCATGATTGGGTAGACCCAGTTCCACCGCTCCGGCACCTCGTCCGACGACTCGCCCATGAACATCCGGGGAAAGGGCTGGACGTCCCGTTCCTCGCCCGTAGCCCGGTCGAAGCGGGTCAAGGTGTTCGTCGCACCGGCGAAGAAAATGTTCGGGTTCTCCGGATGGGTGGCGACGTAGGCGTTCTCGCCTCCGCCCACGGCGTAGAAAGAGCCCTGAGCCGGACTCCCCGGTCTTGCCCACCACGCTCCCGGCTGACTGGAAACGGCGGCGGTTGAGTTGTCCTGTTGGGCGCCCACGACGTGGTAGGGAAAATCCCGTGTCGTATTGACATGATACATCTGAGCGGTCGGAAAGTTTTGCGGTGTCCAGCTCCTGCCACGATTGGTGGTCACCGTGCCTCCGCCGTCGTTCGCACAAACCATTAGTTCCGGATTCTCGGGGTTGATCCACAGATCGTGGTAGTCGCCATGGGGAGTGCGGATCGAATCCCACGTTTTTCCTCCGTCGTTCGATTCGAGAAGCTCAGCGTTCAGAACGTAGACGGTATCCACTTCCTTTGGATGTGCCGTGACGCGATTGAAATAAAAGGCGCGTTGCCAGAGATCCCGTGAGTTGTCGACGAGCGTCCACGTGGCACCCGCATCATCCGAACGATAGAGGCCTCCGGCGTCGGCTTCGATGATCGCGTAGAGACGTCTAGAGTCCGCCCCTGAAACGGCGACGCCGATTTTGCCGATCGTTCCCTCGGGCAGCCCGGGGTTCCGGGTGAGCTCGTTCCAAGTCTCACCGCCGTCTGACGACTTCCATAGCCCCGACTCCGGCCCCCCGCTCCAGAGCTGATAGGCGTTCCGATACACTTGCCACAGGGACGCGTACAAGACGTCGGGATTGTTCGAATCGAGAGCCAGGTCGACGGCACCCGTCTTGGTACTCTTGTACAGCACTTTGTCCCAGGTTCGCCCACCGTCTCGTGTTCGATATACTCCGCGATCCTCGTTGGGACCCGTGGGGTCTCCCAGCACCGCGGCGTAGGCGAGGTCCGGATTCCTAGGATGAATCCGGATGCGACCAATGGCGAGAGAATTCGGAAGCCCGCTATGCGTCCACGTCCTACCTCCATCAACGGACTTATGAACACCATCGCCCTGCATGACGTTGCCGCGGAGTTGCACCTCTCCCATCCCCATGTAGACGACGTCCGGGTTGGAAGGGGCGACGGCGACCGCGCCGACCGACGAGCTTTGTATCTGGCCATCCGTGACCGGCCGCCAGGTGTTGCCGCCGTCCGACGTCTTCCACAGGCCTCCTCCGGTAGCTCCGAAGTAGTACTCGAAGGGTCGGTTCGGGTTGCCGGAAACGGCAATAGAACGTCCGCCGCGATTAGGTCCGATGTTGCGCCACGATAAACTGTCGATAGTGCCCGGCACATAAGTATCCGCAGAGGCGTCGCCGCTCTCCGCCCAGAGCGGGCAGGCTGCTAGGAGAAGGATCGCGGCGGGTCCAACCCGTTTTGCTAGTAATAGTATGAACCTCATTGAAGCCTCCATTCCCACACACTACCGGATCCGAGGCCTCACGGAGTACTCGGGTGCTTCCGCCATCAAGTGTTGCTACGCGGCTGCGGGCAGTGGTTCAGGTGCGGAAGAGACCGGGTTGCGCGCCCCAGTGAGCAGGAAAACCTCGATCCGCGACCACAAAGGAATCGTCGTCGCCAAGAAGATGTCTCGAAAGGTGAGCCGTCGCGTCGTCAGACCGGCTTGCATGGCCGGAGTTCGGATCTCACGTCCGAACTTCAGAGCTCCGTGCGGTCGGACGAAGTTGTAATAGCAACGGAGCAACTCCAGGTGCTCATCGAGCCTCTCCGTCGAGCGAGCGTGGGAAAGCGTTCGTCTCGAAAGGTATGCCGAGCTTTGCCGGATGGTCAGATTCAACCGCTCGATGAACGACGTGTTCAATGTTGAGGAGTCCTCGGAGTTATTGAGCGCGTCTTCGAATCGCCACGCGGCTCCGTGCAGCGCTCTCCGTTCGACCTTGATGATACGATCGTTCCTGCGCGTCTTGAGGACCTGACCGTAGAGACACGCTGGCCCGAAGAAGCGACGGATGACCTTCTGGTAGAATTCAAATCCATCCGTGACGATCAGGGGAAGACGCTCGAAATTCATCCGCCTCGAAAGGTCGCGAAACAGAGCGTGAGTGTTCCGGTAGCTTCGCCTTCCCGTCACCGTCGATGGCCAGAGCCGAGACCAGACCTCGATCGTAACGAAGACCCAACTCGTCGTCTTCTTGTTGCCCGCGAACGTGCGAATCTCGTCGGCTTGAAGCTCTTCGGCAGCGAAGCCGGCGATCCTTCTGTGATTGAATCGACGACACACTTGGGCTGCCTTCTCGAGCCAGCGAGCGACGGTGTTCCAGGCAATCCCTTTGATCCTGGAAATCGCGGAAATGCTGACACCCTCGACTCTGAGAGCGATGACCCCGTCCTGTGCCAAAACTCGGCCCTTTTGAAATAGGCCATAAATCAGCAGCTTAGTGTCTGTGTTTGCGCCGGGGCCAAGGGCCGTAGGCTTTACAATCGTCTGGCCCGAGGGTGTTATCTTCGGATCCATCATGACGTACCATGTGCAATTCCTACTGCTCGTTGTGGCTGGCTGGGTCAACCGCCAGCAGCAGGATGTGATCGACTATCTGCAAGAGGAGAACCGTGTGCTCCGAGCCGGGCTTCGGGGCAAGCGTCTCAAGCTCTCTGACGACGACCGGCGTAGGCTCGCCGTCAAGGCCCAGGCTTTAGGCCGCGAGGTGCTGGCCCAGATTGCGTCCGTTGCCACACCCGCTACGCTTCTGCGCTGGTACCGCTACCTCATTGCAGCCAAGTACGATGGCAGCAAGAACCGGAGCCCAGGCCGACCTCCCACGGCGAAGGACGTCCGTGAGCTCATTGTACGCGTGGCGCGGGAGAACCCGACGTGGGGATATACGCACCTGCGGGGCGCACTCAAGAACCTCGGACATGAACTCGGACGCAACACCATCAAGAGGCTCCTTGCCGAGCACGGTATCGCTCCTGCGCCGGAGCGGGGCAAGAGCATGTCGTGGAGCACCTTCATCAAGGCTCATTGGGGCGCCATCGCTGCGACAGACCTGTTCACCGTCGAGGTTGTAAACCCGTTCGGGCTCGTCCGCTACCATGTCCTGTTTGTCATCGATATCGCCACTCGCTGCGTGTGCATCGGTGGGATAACGTCGGACCCCAACGGGGAGTGGATGAAGCAGGTGGCAAGAAACCTCACGGACATGTGGGATGGGTTCCTCCTTGGCAAGCGATACCTCATCCACGACCGGGACCCGCTATTCACCGAGGCGGTACGTGGGCTGTTGAGAGATTCAGGCGTGAAGCCCCTTCGCCTTCCCGCTAATAGTCCGAATCTGAACGCATATGCGGAAAGATTCGTTCTCTCCATACGTCGAGAGTGTCTCGACCGCTTCGTACCTCTCAGTGAGCGACACCTGCGCACAGCGGTAACCGAATACGTAGTGCACTATCACACAGAACGGAACCACCAAGGTCTCGGCAACGAGCTCCTCACACCTCTGCCGGCAAGCGCGAATGACGCTGGCCCCATCGTGTCGCGAGAGCGACATGGGGGCATTCTCAACTACTACTGCCGTGCCGCGTAGATGGTCGCCGGCGACGGTAGCCCCTTGGTGGGCCCGCTCGGCGTAGCGTGAAAACAGCTTCAGGCACACGCTTCGATATTCGCTCTCGACTAGGTGGTCATCTGCATGGTGACGACCCGCCCGCCCAAGACGATTGTAAAGCCCACGGCCCTTGGCCCGGTCGCAAACACAGACACTAAGTTGCTGATTTATGGCCTATTTGGAAAGGGCCGAGTTTTGGCACAGGACGGGGTTAGGAGCCGTTTCAATTCCCAACTAAGATTGGCACACTTTCGTGAACGGCTTGGCAGGCTGCTACGTTTCTACCATCGGGAAGCCGCACGAGTATTTTGACCTCACGAGATGTCGTGCTCCCAACCCCGGCCTTCGCTCTCCCAATCAACCGTTTCGATTTCGTAGTCTGTTGTATCAAGGTTGGTCTTCGTGACTGCTTGGAGCTTGAGTCTAAACTCGTCCTTTTTAGGCTTCCGAGGCCGACTCAGCTCTTCATCGGGCGTCCATGACCGCTTTTCGTCACGGTAGTCCTCCATTGCCGATTGGTACTCGCTGACCGCGTCCTCGTGCAGCTCTGTTGTCTCGCTCCGCCCGTCCTCGGACCGTAGCCACTTTTCTACCAGCAATCGCGCGTGTTCAGCATCCTTGGCGTACACGCTGTATTCTCGCCAACCGTAGGCATACACACATCGCGCCAGATAAATGCTGCCGCCGACCGCAACCCGCGCTTCGGCTTCCGCCTTCTCCTCAAGTGCACGTTTTCGGGCCATTGTTGCCGCCCGCTTGGCGTTGCCCTTCCGCGCACCTTCCCTTCGTCGCTCAGTCTCTTGCCGCTCTGCAAGGTATTCCACAGAGTTCAGCACCGTATTCACACGGACCTCGGAGTAAAGAGAACATCCGCCCTCGTCCTTGCCGTCGTCGTCGCTGGATTGGAACACGGCTTCTTCATCCGGTGTAGGCAGGAATTTCTTGACCAGAGCTGGGGTCATGTCGTGCACTTCGTAGAGCTCGCGGCTGGTCACAAACCCGTCCACCTGCATGCGGGATGTTCCATCGTCAAGTGTCAGAATCTCGCCGACCAGCCACTCCTCCCCTCCACCCCGTCGTCGCCAGCGCTTTGGCCTCTTGAGTCCCGTGATGTAGCCCACGCTGATGCAGTGCTTGCAGAAGTAGCGGGGCCGTCCGGGCACGTCGCGTTCATGCGTGAAGTCCGGACATGTACATGTCCAGGTGTCGGCCTCATCGACCTCAACGGTGTACGTCACGCCGCGCTCTGACCGTGAGGCGACGCGGCAGACAAACGGACGGCGTGGCGGTGTCTTCAGCCGTGGACTGTCCCGGTCGAATACCGGTATCGACGATTGCGCTCCGAGGAGCCGTCTTATCCACCCCATGTCATTGTTTACTCGTGAGTTCTTTGACAAGCCAGAGCCGTCGGCGGGTCACGCGACAGCTTGGCTCTGACGGGCGCGCTCCTGCGCCAAGTCGTACTGCGCCTGCCGACGCACCCAGAACGCCGGGACATGAACTCGGACGCAACACCATCAAGAGGAGCCTCGCCGACCACGATATCGCGCCGCTCCGTAACGGGGCAAGAGCATGTCGTGGAGCACCTTCATCAAGGCCGTTATGTCGTCGTGTCCAAAAACACAAACGAACTTGAGACTCTTGCGCCGCCTTGGCCCGGTCGCAAACACAGACACTAAACTGCTGATTTGTGGTCATTTCAAAAGGACCGAGTTTTGGCACAGGACGGGGTGGCGGAGAGAGAGGGATTCGAACCCTCGGCACAGGCTCAGCACCCGTGCAACTGCTTAGCAGGCAGCCCTGTTCAGCCACTCCAGCACCTCTCCGTTCAGTGAGGGATTGCCCTCGAGCTTCGTGAGCGATCGCGCTCGGGCCGAGATCCGATCCTCGATAGCATACTACAATGCTGCCAGCGAGAGGGTCAAAGCGATATGAATCAGAAGCTTCCGAGGCTTCGCGCCGATATCGACGTGATGCCCTCACCGATCGCCGAGCAACCAGGTCTCCTGATCCGGGACCCCTTTCGCTACAGCGACAAGGTCCTCGTCTTCCCGCCTGAGTGGGTCGGCTTGCTTGCCTGCCTCGATGGAGGTCACTCGGAGCTCGACGCCCAGGCCGTCCTCGCGAGCCTATCGGGCGGAGGGCGGGTCACGCGCGAGGACGTCCGCGAGATGGTCGGCTTGCTGAACGAAGCGGGGTTCCTCGACACCGATCGCTTCGCGGCCCTCAAAAGAGACAGTCACGACAGCTTTCGCGCTGCGCCGGTCCGCGAGGCGTCTCACGCCGGCTCCGCCTACCCCGCGACGAAACGAGAGCTCACTGAGACCTTTGCCGGTTACCTGCGCGAGGTCCCTTCGCGCGCAGAGGCGCGTCCATTCGCCGTTGCCGCACCCCACGTCTCGCCCGAGGGAGGCGTCGCGTCCTACCGGGCCGCCTACGAGCTGGACTGGTCGACGGAAGAGGAAACGCCGACCTTTGTCATCCTCGGAACGTCGCACTACGGGATGCCTGAACGTTTCGGTGTCACAAAGAAGCCATTTCGCACTCCGCTCGGTACAGTCCCCGTAGACACCTCGGCCCTCGAATTCCTTACGGAGCGGGCCTCCGATTCTCTGCTCGAGGAAGACTTCTGTCACAAGACGGAGCACTCGATCGAGCTTCAAGTCGTCTTTCTGCAGTACCGTCTGGCTCGGCCCTTTCGGATCGTTCCCATTCTCTGTGGGCCCTTCGTCGACAGCTTGACAGGGGGCAAGCCCCCGGAATCAGTGGAGTCGAATCGGCGCATGTTCGAGGCTCTAGGTGAGCTCACGGAGCAAAGACCCGAGCTCCGCTTCGTGCTCGGGGTGGACATGGCTCACATGGGCATCCGCTACGGGCACGAGCGTCCCGTGAGGGCGGACGAGGGAGACATGCTCGAGGTCAGAGCGCGGGACGAGGCGCGGATTGCGCGCATCTGCGATTTCGACGCCCGTGGTTTCTTCGAGCTCGTCCATCATGGCGCCGACGGGCTGAACTGGTGCGGTTACTCGCCCCTCTATACGTTCCTCCGCTCTCTCGAGCCAGTGCCTTCGCTGAAGGATCTGAAAGGCGAGCTGCGCCACTACGGGCAGTGGAACATCGACGAAGGCTCCGTCGTGAGCTTCGCCGCGATCCACTTCGGCACCGAGGAACTTCTCCACTCTGGAAAGCCGGGACACTAGCGCCCCGCCGTGACGCCTATCTCGACGAGAAACTTCGTCCTTGCGAGCTTGGCCTCGATACAGGCGCGTGCTGGCGTATTGCCGGGGCTCACCCACGCGTCCCATACCTCGTTCATTTCCGAGAAAAACCGGATGTCGGAAAGCCAAATCGTGGCGGTCAGCAGTTTTGACTTGTCGGTGCCGGCGGTCGCCAGCAGTCGATCGATGCCCTCGAGAATGCGCTTCGTCTGCTCTCCGACCGTCGGCGAGCCATCGCGATCGATCTGGCCGGCGAGATAGACAGTGTCGTTGTGAACGACGCACTGGCTCATACGGGGTCCTACTTCGTGACGCTCTATCGTCAAGGGTCATCCTCCTTTTTGAGTCATCGAGACAGCAAGGCACGTATTGTACGAAGTAAGCATGGGTCGTCGCCATCGAGGCTAAGGGGGATTATCGCTGCCTTGGTGCACAACTCGCGATCTCGGTCCACAATTGTCCTGTACTCACGGATTCGAGGTTCCCCATGAGCATTTTCAAACGCACTCAGCGGAAGTATGTGAAGAAGGCCTATAGCGTGAGGAATTGGCGTGAATATGAGGCGGGTCTACGCAACCGTGGGAGCCTGACCGTCTGGATCTCGCTCACCGCCGGCAAGCTTGTGAACTGGGACGCGCCCCGGCCGAGGAGGAGGAAACCGGGCCGTCAACGCAAGTGCTCGAACCACGCCATCGAGACGGCTGTCACCCTGGGCATGGTGTTTCATCTGTCATCTAGGCAGAGCGAGGGATTGCTGCGATCGTTGTTCGCTCTGATGAAGCTAGACAATGATGTGCCCGATCACACCACGATTTCGAGGCGCAAGCCGAAGCTGGGTAAGGTCCCCTTCTACCAAGACAAGCAGAAGACGCCGTTGCACATCTTGATCGACAGCAGCGGTCTCGCTGTCCACGCCGGCCAGCTGCGCAGAGAACCAAAGAGCAGAGACTATCGCAAGCTCCATCTGTGTGTCGACGAGCAGACTGGCGAAGTCGTCGCCGGCGAGCTGACGAGCAAAAGAGCCCGCGATTCATCGCGGGTTGCATCGCTTGTCGGACAGATCGACAGTCCCATCTCATCGGCCAGAGCTGACACCGCATACGACGCCAGCGGCGTCTATGAGGCGATCGAGAATCACAGCGCTCATCGCTCGCCGAGGGTGCTGATACCGCCGCGCAAGGGCGCCCAGCTCGCATCGGGGCCGGCGAGCAGCCGACAGCGCAATCGCAACATTGCAGCACAAGCTCGGCTCGGCAAACGAAAGTGGCACACAGAATCGGGCTACAGCAACCGGAGCAAAGTCGAGACAACGTTCCATCGCTACAAGGCTATCGTGGGCTCAGCGATGCGAGCGAGAGGGTTGGCGGCACAGAGAGTCGAGGCAAGGATCGGGTGCAAGATTCTGAACACCATGACGGCGCTCGGGATGCCTGATAGCGAGATGATCGGATGATGGGAGCCGGGGCCAAGCGAGCTATCGGCCTCTATCGGAGTTGTGCACCAAGGCAGCTATTACTTGCTCGACAGAGTGGCCGTCGGCGGTATGGCCGAAGTCTTTCGAGCGAAGCGGAAAGGCGTCGAGGGGTTCGAGAAAGTAGTGGCCGTCAAGCGCATTCTGCCCCACCTGTCGGCCAACAAGGAGTTCGTCGAGATGTTCATCGCCGAGGCCAAGATGGTGGCTTCTCTGTCGCATCCCAACATTGCGCAGATCTTCGACCTGGGTAAAATCGAGGACAGTTACTACATCGCGATGGAGTTCGTTCAGGGTCGTGACTTGAGAACGATTCTGTCTCGGGCGCGCAGCGACGACTCGCGCCTGGGTGTGGATCTGGCGGCGCTCATCGCTTCGAAAGTTGGAGCCGCTCTCGAGTACGCCCATCGGCACCGTGACGCGGAGGGCCGGGAGCTCGAGATCGTGCATCGCGACGTCAGTCCGCAGAACATCCTCGTTTCTGACGAGGGTGAGGTCAAGCTGGTCGACTTCGGCATCGCCAAAGCCGCGAGCAAAGCGACCCATACCGATAGCGGTTCGTTGCGGGGAAAGCTTCTCTATATGTCGCCGGAGCAGGCCTGGGGGCGCGCGTTGGACAAGCGATCTGATATCTTTTCGCTCGGAGCGGTCTTCTTCGAGGCCCTGCCCGGCCACATGCTATTCAGCGGCAACTCGGAGCTGAGCATTCTCGAGCGGGTACGCGACGCCCGGTTTCTGGCCCCCTCCTCGCTAAATCCCGCGGTGCCCATCGAGCTCGAGGCCGTCATTACTCGCGCCCTTCAAAAGGAGCCCGACAACCGGTATCAGGACGCGGCCGAGATGCTCAAGGATCTCGATACCTACCTCAGACGCCGTCCGGCCGTCGGATCCCCCGATCTGGCCCGCTTCGTGACCGGCCTATACCCGCTTCAAAGCTAGACAAAGGAGCTCATCGTTGACCAAAGCATCCGAAGACATGATGTCCCTCACGAGCGAAGAAGCGGAAATCTTCGAGCGGAGATTAGCCATGGCGCGGAAGCAGCTCGAGGAAATCGACGAGGAGATCGAGCGCGAGCTCGCGGACGTCAAGGAGCGTATCGTGGCGCTTAGGGAGAAGAGACAAGCCTCGCTCAAGGTCTACGACGCCGCCTGCACGATGCTCGGCAAGGCGAACGACCTCGCCGACGAAGGAGCGTAGGAGCGGGCGATCCCGGCCGATCCAGCGCGAGGCCCTCCCTCCACCGGGTTGACCCCCTTCCGAGCCCCCTGCTACCATCTCTTCTTGGTGATCACTCGATTTCATCGTGTTCGCGGGCTGGATTGCCCTCGGCCCGGCTCCTGGCCGGGCCCCATGCCTCTCGATTCCCGGGCTCGAACGCGTCGCAGAGGCGCCCTTCCGTTATCTGGGCGGCCATCATGAGCTGGTTCAAAAAGGAGAAGACCCCACTGGCCCCTCAGAAGAGCCGTATGCCAGAGGGGCTATGGACTCGATGCCGGGAGTGCTCGGAGGTTCTCTACAAGAAGGAAATCGTACGCAACGCGAGCGTCTGTCCCAAGTGCAACTATCACATGGGTCTTACGGCCAGGGAGCGTGCCCGCACCATCCTGGACGACGGGCGCTTCGAGGAGCTCGATTCGAGGATTCGGTCGACCGACCCTCTGCGATTCACGGATACCAAACGCTATCGAGACCGTCTCGAGGCGGGCAATAAGCTCACGGGACTCGATGATGCTCTGTTCGTGGTTCGGGGCAGGGCGAGCGGTGTCAAAGTGATCCTGGCTGCGATGGAGTACGGCTTCATCGGAGGGAGCATGGGGGTCGTCGTTGGCGAGAAAATAACGCGGGCCATCGAGCTCGCTCTCGACGAGCGCGTCCCCATAATCATCGTTTCGCGCTCCGGCGGTGCCAGAATGCAAGAGGGGGCTATGTCGCTAATGCAAATGGCGAAGATCTCCGCCGCGCTCGCTCGTTTGGACGAGGCGAGGGTCCCCTACGTTTCGATCCTGACCGATCCGACGACCGGAGGCGTGACGGCGAGCTTTGCGATGCTCGGTGACGTCAATCTCGCGGAGCCGAAAGCCCTCATCGGTTTCGCCGGTCCGCGCGTGATCGAACAAACGATTCGTCAGTCCATTCCCGAAGGATTTCAGCGCTCCGAGTATCTGCTCGAGCACGGTATGCTCGACATGATCGTCGAGCGGCAGCATCTGAGGGAGACGCTCGGCAAGGTGCTCCGTTTCCTCACCGAGCCGGCTTCCCGCCGCGAGAGGAGCTCGGTGGTCTCTTCCCGGAGCCTTTCCCTTGCCCAGCACGCGAAAGCGCCGGAAGAGGCCGGAGACGTTACGCGCTGACCCTCGACGCTTCCGCTCGACACCCGTCATGACCTACGAGGAGGCCGTCGAATACCTGAAGGGACGGGAGCGCTTCGGGATCAAATTCGGGCTCGAGAACATCGATCGCCTCACTGAATCCCTCGGAAGGCCGGAACGGCGCTACCCGTCGATTCTGATTGCGGGGACGAACGGCAAGGGTTCGACCGTAGCGCTTCTAGAGTCGGTCGCCCGGGCGAGCGGCTACCGCACCGGACGCTACACCTCGCCGCACATACGGTTTCTGGAAGAGCGATTTCACGTTGAAGGTCAGCCGATTACCCGCGACGAGCTCGCGGTAGCTGTCGGCCGGGTCGCTTCGGCGGCGGGCTCGCGCGAGCCGACCTTTTTCGAGGCCTTGACCGCCTGCGCGTTCTGGTGGTTTTCCGAGCGGCGCATCGAGCTTTCGATTTTCGAGGTTGGCATGGGAGGACGCTTGGATGCTACCAACATTCTCCCGGCCTCGGTCGCGGTGATCACGCCCATCGGTCTCGACCACGAGCGTTTTCTCGGCAATAGCCTCGAAGAGATCGCCGCCGAGAAGGCGGCCATCATCAAGAGGAAACGCCCCGTCGTCGTTGGCCACCTCGACCCGGTCGCGCTCGACGTTGTGCGCGCCGAAGCACGGCGACAGGAGGCGCCCTTGTTCGAAGCATTGAAAGATTGCGAAGTCGAAGCGCTGGAGCGCGCCGGTGGACAGGATGTCCGCTTGATCACACCCTTACACGACTACGGAACGCTCTCGCTTCCCCTCGTGGGTCGCCACCAGCTCGACAACCTCGCCCTCGCGGTGCGCGCCTTCGAGATTGCCCACACTCATGGAGGCGAGCTCGATAGAACCGTCATCGTTCAGGGGGTCCGACGCGGCGTCGAGACGACGAGCTGGCCGGGCCGTCTCGAGCGTGTTCCTGGAACCCCACCACTTTTGCTCGACGCCGCCCACAACGTCATGGCGGCCGAGGCACTCTCGTCCTACCTCTCGGCACACCCTCACGCGAAACGGGTGCTCTTGTCCGGCGTTATGAAGGACAAACCCGTCTATCAAATATTAGAGCTCTTACTCCCGCACGTCACCGCCTTTGTCGCGACCCGCCCGCTGCTGTCACGGGCTCGCGGACCGGAGTCGCTGGCCTCCTGGGCGCGCGAGCGGGGTACTCCCGCCGAAGCCGTCCCCGCCCCGGGCGAGGCCCTTCAGCGCGCGCGCGAGCTCGCCGGTCCCACGGGCGAGGTCGTCGTTGCCGGCTCCATCTTTCTGCTCGGAGACGTGGTTCGCGAGCTGTCCGCGGTCCCTTCCATCTCGGTTGGTTGATTTCCCTTCCGTCTCGGCCGTAACATCGAGCCCATGGGTGATGAAAGAGCTTCCGAGAGCAGGGTAATCGGCAAGGAGCTTGCGGGGAAGTACCGCATCGACGGGTTTCTCAAACGAGGCGGCATGGGGGCGGTCTACAAAGGTACCCACCTCATGCTGGGCAAGCCCGTTGCCATCAAGCTCATCAATCCCGAGCTCGTCACTTCGGCCGATATCGTGGATCGATTCCAGCGTGAGGCGCGCGCGGCCGCGAACCTGACCCATCCGAACATCGTCATCGTGCACGATCTCGGGCAGACCGCGGAGGGCGAGCTCTATATCGCGATGGAGCTCGTCGGCGGTCGAAGCCTGAAGCAGGTGATCAAAGAGGACGGACCGATGGATCCGGACCGCGCCGTGCGACAGCTAAAAGCCATGTGCAGCGCCCTCGCGCTCGCGCATCGCAACGCTGTCATCCATCGCGACCTGAAACCCCAGGACATCATGGTCACCGAGGACTCGGAAGGCAACGAGGTGCCGAAGATTCTCGATTTCGGGATCGCCAAGACTTTCGAGCCCGACTCCACAGCCCTCACCGCGACTGGAACGGTAATCGGCACCCCGCAGTACATGTCCCCCGAGCAGGCCAAGGGGATGGAGGTGGACATGCGGAGCGACCTCTACTCCCTCGGCATCATTCTCTACGAGATGCTCGTGGGCAAGGTGCCCTTCGATGACAATTCGGTACCCGCAGTGCTCGTCAAGCATCTCTCCGAGATGCCGGCACCACCGAGACAGCTCAGGGCCGGCCTTTCGCCGGCGCTAGAAGCCGTCGTCCTGCGAACGCTCGAAAAAGATCCGGAGAACCGCTACCAGTCGGCCGAAGAGCTCTCGCAAGGTCTCGAACAAGCGCTGGTCGGAGTCGCGCCGCTCCCACCCCCGATCCCCGCCACTCAGGTCGACGTGCCGACCGTCGCCGAGACCGCGGTCACGGGCGCAACGACGAGACGGGTTGCGACTCGTCCGACCGCCCCGGTTGCTCAGCCTCTTCCACCGAGACCTCCCGACTCCCGGGCTAGCAAGACTGGGCTCTTCGTCGGGCTGTCAGCACTCGCCGTGCTGCTGCTTCTAGGCTTCTACTTCCTGGTGTTTCGAAGCGGCCCAGGGAAGGTCGACGACGCCGCCGTCGAAGCGCCGACGGGCGAGCCGGCCGCCGCGAGCCTCGACCCATCGTCGAGTGCCACGGTTGAGTCGAACGAAGCCATCGAGGGGGCCGAGGGAGCCGAGCCGGGGGACGCGCCGCCGCCGCCGGCCGCCGCGACGACGAGCGTTCAACAGCGAGCCGAGCCTTCGTCGAGCGCGCCGACTCGGCCGGTCGCCGAGGAGCCGGAGGCGCTTCCGGTCGAGCCTCTGCCACAGGATCCGCCCGTCTACGTCGCTTGCGATGGACTGTCGGACGCCTGCGCCTCGGTAACGAGCGCACTCCGCGACGTGATCGAGAGAGACGGAATGTCATGGACGTCGCAATCCGAGGCCGAGGTGCTCATCTCGATTTTCGCCGAGGAGATCGAGGCCCGGAGCGAGACTCAGTTCGGCACGACCTTCGTCATTCGTACCTACTCGATGGAAGCTCGCGTGTCGGCGCCGCGCTTCGGAGACGTCGCGATGCCGCCGCCCGAGGTCTTCAGCTTCGATACGCGCTTCGGCCGTGACAAGCTCGACGAGCGGACGAGGGTGATGGCCAGCAAGGTCAGGGAGAGGATCCGCCGCTATTGGAACGAACGCATCGGACGATCTCGTTGAACCTCGGACAATAGCTCGCGAATCACGGCGGCCGACAAGGCCCAGCTCGCGTCACCGGCGAGCTTCTTGTCGCGACCCACGACGATCCCCACGACGATCCCGTCCCGGTCGAAAACGGGGCTCCCGCTCGTCCCCGGTAGCGCCGCGCGCCCCAGCTCGAGGTAGCCTCCGCCCCTGAGATCGGCGAGTGCCTCCACGAGGAGTCTCGCGCGGGGATTCGACGGATTCGTCGCGGGGGCGGGAAAACCAAGTGTCGCGAGAGACACCCCTCGACCGAGCTTCGCGAGATGGCGATCGGAGGCGAGAGTCACGGGGGAGAGCCGCGGTCCCGATTCGAGCTCGAGCAAGGCCACGTCGTCTTGGAAACTTCCCGCCTCGAAACTCTCATGCAGATAGCTCCGAACGACCCCACGCGCGACGCCGCGGAGATCCGTACCCAGCACGACAGCGCGCTCCTCGCCTTCCAGGAGCTCGGCTACGTGCGCGTTGGTGGCGAGAAGGCCGCTCGCGTCGACGACGAAGGCCGTGCCCACTGGAGCTCTCTTCCCATCCCGCTCGAGAGCGACGAGGTACACGGAGGGTGTGATGTGCTCCGCCGCGGATTGAAAATCGATCTTCGACCGAATCGTCGCGAAAACGGCAAGGGCTGCGACGACCGCCGCGGCCGCGACGAGCTTGAGCCACCAGGCTCGCCTCTCCGCTTCGACCACGAGCAGCGCATCGCCCCCGAATCCGATCTCGTCACCGGCACGGAGTTTCTCCCAAGTGATCCGAAGACCGTTCAGGAACGTGCCGTTGGTCGAGTCGAGATCGCGGAGCGTCCAGGCCCCGCCGTCCAGAAACAGCTCGGCATGGTGGCCGCTCGAGTGGGGCACGCTCGAGTCGTCCGGGAGCACGACGTCATTGTCGCGGCTGCGTCCGATACGGAGCGTGGCCCCGGAGAGAGTAAAAACCTCGCCTCGACGGAGACCGGAGACGAATCTCAGCTTCACGTTTCGCTTACGGAGCTTCGCTCCGGTCCACTCGATCCGAGCGACTAGCGCTTGCGCACGACGTCTGAGGCCTGCGCCGCTCCCGTGAAGGTCATGATCGAGAAGCGATCTTTGACCTCGACGATCTGGCCCTGGCCGGTCGACGTCTCGTCGGTGCCCAACACCTGGCCCGTATCCGGATCGACGAGCGCTTCACCGACCTGTATGATCTCAAAGCTGTCCCCGACTTTGAGGCCCGACATAGAGCCCATGTTGACCCAGGCCTTGGTGCCCTCAACCTTGATAATCTTGCCTTCGGCGCCGCCCATAGCCCCGCCAGGGGAGAGCCTCGCCATCTGCTTGGATTCCGCGAACTTCGAGACGAGCTTCTCGGAAGCCTTGTCGATGGCCTCACTGGCAATGCCCCACTCGTCCTCGCGGCTCAGACTGGCTCCTTTGTAGAAGCCGCCGCCCTTCTTGACGCTGTCTTCCGCGGAGATCGCGATCACGCGCTCCGCGGTGGTCGTGTCGATGAAGCGCATGCTGATCTCCGCTTCCGCGGTCGTGTACTTGCCACCGATGCCGCCGAATCCACCCTTGGTTGTATTGATGGCGAACTTGTCGATACCGCCGGTGACGATGTATTTCACGCCAAGAATCTGTCCGACTTTGGCGGCCGTCTGCTGATCCAGAGCGCCCGAGCTCGAAAGTCCCTGCTCCTGCATGACCATAGCGAGTTTTTCCCGCTCGATCACGCTGAACCGCTCGAAGAGCACCGGGTTCTCGGAAAAGGCCGTGTCGATTTGATTCCGGGCCGCGGGGCCGAGGTCGTTATAGAACCACCAGTGCCGCTCGGCATGGTTCTCGAAGTCCCAGATGGCGATGCGAATCTTGCCCTGGGCGCTCGCATGGACCGGAATCACCGTTACTGCGACGAGGCAGGCGATCGCTGCCCGAAAGAACGCACTCATCTTCATGTCCTCCTCACTTTCGTCAAACCCTTCGAGTTTCCCAGGAAAACGCCGCTCGGAACGCGGGGGGAAGGACGCCCGAGATTGAAGACCGTGTTTGGAATATGAGCTCGATCTTGGTCGAAGGCTCGAGAAAAGGCAAGCTTGATGGCGCTCGCGGAGCCGGGCGAAATCCTGCGTGGTGAAAGCAGTCGGAGCCACCGCGATCGTGGCATCGACGCATCGTGGCGTGCCGATTCGCACCGGTGTTAGAGTTGTTGTGAGTGGTTGAAAAGATCCTGCTGCGATTGAGAGTCAACGTGGCGGCAGCGCTTCATAAAGCCAAGGACGGAACGGTCGAGAGCGCCCGTATCGTCTTGACCGCGGTCGAATCGGCGCCCGTCGTGGCGGAGAAAGCGGCGGCGCTTCTGGTTGGCGAGAAGCTAACTGAGGAGCTCATCGAAGAGGTCGCGTCGCTCGCCTATCGTCCCGCGAAGCCTCTGGACAATACCGACCTCACGCACGCCTATCGCAAGAAAATGGCCCGAGTCTACGTGGCGCGCGCTCTGAGTGAGCTCGCGAGTAAAACCTAGGGAGTTTCTGCGGGCTGAGATGAGAGAGGGGGCGGTGACAGCAACTCGCCGCAGCGTGAAGCGATCCTGGATCAGGCCATCACGGAGAGCCTAGACCAGTTGCCGACGGTGCGCTGACGGCACCGCTTTCGATTGCGGGAAGATCTTTGAAACGAAAGCGCTTGGTGAGGGACTTCACCGGCCGACCATCGGCTTCCGCGTAGGGGTAGATAAAATGGGTCTACGCGGATTCGTGTGGGTAAGTCCTGACGGAAAAACAGTGTAACTCAATGTGTGGAAAAGGTATCGAGTACTTCATCAGGTGCTGAAAAGTGGTCCATTTTTAGGATAGGCTAACCGAGTGAAAAATTCCCAGTCGATCCGCTCGCTGTCTGCGCTGCCAGGTTTCGTGGTGTGCCGGATTGAAGGGTCTATTCGGTGACCGATACGCCCGCGTCATCCCAGCTCAAGAGGCGAAAAAAACAGCTGTGTGCTCTTACTGTGGGCAACGGTGCCGGGGGCGCTATGACAAGCAAGTGTGCCGGGTCCGCGACCTGTCGTTGGCAGGATGGCGGATCTATCTGGAATACGAGCGTTGGCGCGTCAACTGTCCTGGGTGCGGCGGTGTGCATGTAGAACACCTGGACTGGCTGGCGAACAACTCGCGCTACACCCAGCGTTTTGCGACGCATGTGGGCAAGCTGTGCCGGACAAGGCGGTGGCCGAGATGGAACGTCTGCGCCTCCTAGTTGAAGGGGTCAACAACAAAATCCGTGTGCTGCAACGACGCGCCTACGGCTATCGCGACGAGGAATATCTCAAGCTGAAGATCGTGGCGGCATTCCTTCCGCCATTACCCAGAAATGCCGTCTTCAACCCACACGAATCCGCGTAGACCCGATAAAATAATTGCGTAGCTCCCCCGACTGCGGCGGAGACAGAGCAATGTCCCGTCCCACGGTTAGCTCCACCCGATTCTCGTCGTGCGCGCCGAAAAAGTACTCGCGCTTTTCGGGATGCTTGTTCGCTTCAGAAGTATCCACCGGGACCCAACCGTAGCCCGGGGCGTAGAACTCCGCCCAGCAATGGTAGCCGGAGATCTCACCATGGCGGCTATCCTGCGGGATGGGGAACCCGATCGCGAATTTTGCCGGAATGCCCAGCGCGCGGGCGAACCCGATGAACACCGCGTGAAAGTCGGTGCAGTTGCCGCGCTTTGCGTCGCAAGCGTAGTAGATGTCGCCGTTTCCCCAGCCGGTGCCGCTCTTGTCGTATTGCAACGTGTCGACCGTGTAGTCGTAGATCGCCTGCGCTTTTTCCAGCACGCTGGTCCTGCCTCGAGTCACTTCCAAGGCCAGTCCCCGAACGTAGTCATCGATCGGCACGAGTCGATCCGGCTCCAGCCAGCGGCGGACATCGGGATCGAGCGCTCCGATCTGCGCTTTCACTCTCGCGAAATCCTTTCGGACGTACTCGCTACGCTTGACCCGAAACGACATCGTGAGCGAGATGACGCCGTCGCGCGGCGGAGACGCCTTTAAGTACAGGATCGAGTTGGCGTACTTAGGCTCCTTGCGCACGTCGGTGGGATAGTCCGCCTGGATGGACAGCCCTTCGATCTTCTGGTGCTCGTCCGAGGCGGGATAGGGTAGCCAAAGCGCTAGCGTTTTCGTGCCAACAGGGACCGGGACTTCGGTCTCATAGATAAAATCGAACATTCTCGACTGGCTCGCAACCGCGGAAGTTGCCGTGGAGAGCAAGCCCAGGGCGAGGAACCAAATCGTAAAAGTGATGACCCATTTTGGAATTTTCACGTCGAGAGCTTAGTCGCATGCTCGGGAAGAAGTCAAAACGCGGATCGCCCGCCCGCAGCGAGTCTCATTATCATGGTGAACGATGTAAGGCGGACCCATGTATGGGCCGTCGAGCGCGACGACAGGAGGGGGTGACATCGACGAGCAGATCCGGTGCGCGGCGCCCGGTCTCGCGCGCCGCGGACATGGAGGCGCTATGCTACTGCGTATGAAAGAGCGACTTCACGGCAAGACGGCCGTCCTGACCGCCGCGGCCCAGGGCATCGGACGGGCGACCGCGCTCGCGTTCGCGGCCGAGGGTGCCCGCGTACTCGCGACCGATGTGAATGCTGACGCGCTTCGAGAGCTCGAGGGCTCCGACAACCTTCGCATCCGTCCGCTCGACGTGACCGACCCGGATGCGATCGCGTTGCTCGCACAGGGGGTCGAGGCGCCCGATATTCTCTTCAATTGTGCCGGGTACGTACACCACGGTACCGTCCTCGATTGCTCCGAGGACGACTGGAGCTTCACCATGGAGCTGAACGTTCGGAGCATGTTCCGGATGATCCGGGCATTCCTGCCGGGGATGATCGCTCGGGGCGGTGGCGCCATCATCAACGTCGCTTCGGTGGCTTCGTCGCTCAGAGGCTTCCCGTTTCGATGCGCCTACGGGACGAGCAAGGCCGCCGTCATCGGGCTGACGAAATCCGTGGCCGCCGACTTCGTTGGTTCTGGCATCCGGTGCAACTGCATTTGTCCGGGCACGGTGCAGACCCCGTCACTCGACGAGCGCATCGCGGCATTCGACGACCCGGTGCAAGCACGAAAGGATTTCATCCGCCGCCAGCCTCTCGGACGGCTCGGCACGGCTGAGGAGATCGCGGCGATGGCCGTCTATCTCGCCGCTGACGAATCCGCCTACGCCACGGGTGCGACGATGGTCGTCGACGGCGGAATCACGACGTAGCGAGCCGTCAAGCTCCCGTTTCACGCGACCCCTGACGAGCGGGGCTACGTCAGGCTCCCTTTCATGAGGAGCACGACCCACGGAGCGGCGTGCAATGCCACCCGCGGGTCTTGGGAGCTCGATGCCAGGCCAGCTAGCAGTCAAGGGTTCTGAACCGCCCCGGGTTTCCCGGAGACTCCAACTCTTGAGAGGATGGAGTCATGACAAGACGAAGCAGGTATTCACCGGAGATGAAAGAGCGCGCAGTGCGGATGGTTTTCGACCAGCAGGCTCAGCACGAATCTCAGTGGTCAGCGATCTCATCGATTGCGTCGAAGATTGACTGTACGCGGGAAACGCTACGCACGTGGGTGCGGCGAGCAGAGCGTGATGCTGGGAAACGAGCGGGACTGACGACGGACGAGCGTCAGCGGCTGAAGGAGCTTGAGCGAGAGAACCGTGAGCTAAAGCGGGCGAACGAGATCCTTCGCAAGGCGTCGGCGTTTTTCTCCCAGGCGGAGCTCGACCGCCGACCGAAGTGAAGGTGTTATTCGTCGACGCGAACCGTGAGAGTTACGGGGTCGAGCCGATCTGCCGGATGCTCCCGATCGCCCCGTCGACCTATTACGAGCAGAAAGCGAGAGAGAAGGACCCAAGCCGCCTGCCAGCGAGAGCGAAGCGCGACGTCCAACTCTGCGGCGAGATTCGTCGTGTACGGCAAGAGAACTTTGACGTGTATGGCGTGCGCAAGGTCTGGCGTCAGCTTCGCCGTGAGGGCCGCGACGTGGCTCGATGCACGGTGGCCCGTCTGATGCGTGAAATGGGCCTCCAGGGCGCGGTCCGTGGACGTCGATTCAAGACGACGAAGCCGGATTCGAGCGGCGCTCGCCCGATGGACCTCGTGGAGCGCGACTTCAACGCCACACGCCCGAACGAGCTCTGCGTCTCGGACCTGACCTACGTTGCCACGTGGCGCGGCTTCGTGTATGTCGCCTTCGTCATCGACGTCTTCGCTCGACTCATCGTCGGTTGGCGAGCGACGACATCGTTGACTGCAGGCATCGCTCTCGATGCGTTGGAGCAGGCGCTGCACGAGCGCCGACTAGACCCAGAAGATACATTGGTGCATCACAGCGATCGCGGCGTGCAGTACGTCTCGATCCGTTACACCGAGCGGCTCGCCGAGGCGGGTATTGAGCCGTCCGTCGGCAGCCGAGGCGACTCTTACGATAACGCTTTGGCTGAATCCATCATCGGCCTCTACAAGACCGAGGTGATCCGTCGACGTGGGCCCTGGCGTGGTCTCGAAGACGTTGAGTTCGCCACCCTTGAGTGGGTCCATTGGTACAACACGCAACGACTCTTGGAGCCGATCGGAAATGTCTCCCCCGTCGAGTACGAGATGAACTACTATCGGTCGCAGGAAGGCTCGCTAGAGATGGCGAGACTCAACTAAAACAGTCTCCGGAAAACCCGGGGCGGTTCAGTTCCGATGGAGCGCTAACACCTGACACCGTCGTGTCCAAAAACACGAACAGGCTCGAGACCCGTATCAACCAAGGCGTTTCGGACGTCGCGTCTACGCTTGGGCGAGCCGGGGAAGCTATAATCCTCATTCTTTGCGTCGCGCTCTACGCTCCCATCGAGCCAGCCATCGCTGTGAGCTCGATACCTTTTGGAACGACGCCCGCCACCGTTCCCGCCGGTTCTCTCGCAAGCCGAAACCCAGGCGGTCAATAATCCGTAGGTATTCGATGCCGCACAAGGCCGTGATTGCGGCCGGTTCCGCTCGATGCTATGTTCGGCGTGGAGAGACTGAGAGCGTTCAACATGACAAGAGTTCGTGTGCTCGGCTTGGTATTCATCTTCGCAGTTTCTTGGGCGTCGACCGCGTCCGGGGTCCCGATGACACGGTTTACGGTCGTCGACAGCTCGCCAACGAGCTGGGTTGCCCGCGGGCTCCAAGACTACACAGTGACCCCTGAACTGGGATGGACGTTTGACGTGTCCCGGAACTTCGACAACTCGATTGGTTTCGACATCTTCGGACCCGCACTTCCCGGCACATCGGTCAGCCATTGGTTCATTGACTTCGCTGCTCCGTTCGATGAAGCGCTGCAACCGGGCTTCTATCCCGATTTCGAACGCTGGCCCTTTCAAGCCCCCGATCGTCCCGGCTTGGCTTTTGGAAGCTCGGGCCGTCTCGACAATCGGGCTTCCGGATTCTTCGAGATACTCGAAGTCACCTATGGCGCGGGCGGAAGCGTCTTTTCATTTGCGGCGGACTTCACGCACTATGGCGAAACCAACGTAAACAACTACGCGATCGCCGAACTCCGTTTCAACGCAGGCGCGAACGCCGCGCCGGAACCCTCGTCACTTCTTCTGGTAGCGGTCGGCGGTTGCTTGTGCTTCGCCCGCCGCGGTCGAGCAAACTTGACCCGATAGCCGGGCTTAGGCATGGGTATATGGCCTGTGCCGTCTCCCTTGGGCGCAATTTGGTCCCTAACGGGAGTCATGGTACCCGACCGAACGCGGGGGATTCCAGATGCCTGCGGCTTGGGTTTCCGTGGTATTACGGGCTCGAGACCGGTGTCAACCGGGGCGTTTCGGACGTCGCGTCTACGCTTGGGTGAGCCGGGGAAGCTAGAATCCTCCGTCATGAGCACGCCGATCCAACCCTGGACTGTTCTTGGTCGTCGCCGTGGCTGGTTGCATCCAGCGTGACCAACCGGCCGCTATCGTCTACTTGCTCGAGGAGAACAAAGTCCTCTAAGCTCGGCTTCGCGGGAGGAAACTTCGTTTCACCGACGGCGAGCGACGTCGGCTCGCAGTAAAGGGTAAAGCCCTCGGCCGGACCGTCGCCGCGACCAACTTCTTCACCGTCGAGGTTGCCGCGTTCGGTAGGCTCGTGACTTACTTCGGTGAGAATTCCCTAAGACGAGCGATCTCCGCGTACATCACCCACTATCACCTGGAGCGGAATCGTCAGTCGTTAGGTTCGGCGTTCGAGCTCTTGGGCTTCACTCGACTTTTTGGACAGTAGTGCGTCCAGCGAAGGCTGGCATGTTCAGTGGGATACAGCCCCACCGGGGCAAAAGTTAGCGTCCCGTAGCTTGAGTCACATCAGTGGAGGAAACGAAGCGGATGAAGCTGGCTGACAAAGCCGTCTATAGGGCGGTGAGCGAGTCACCGGGCCGTAACGCTAGTGAACCCAACGGTGGCCCCGACAAAAATAAACCTCAGAGGCCGAGTCTTCTGCTGTCGGACGAAGGCAACAGGATATATCGCAGGCTAACTAATGAGGCATATCCCTCTGGCGGGGTGGTAGGGACAGCACGGTGACAAGAACATGCCAAGCAACTGGAGAAGCCGTCCTCGTCCCAGGCAGTAATGTCTGGAGCAAGGTAAGTCGTATAACCGGCACCACCGGGAAATCGACTGAAGACGAGACGGTGGCGGCTGGGTCCGTAGTAGCGTTGAAGCGGGGTAACGCCCGCGGAGCAAAGGGGCCCTGCTGCACACAACTCCTTCGTTCGACAAAGCGAGGCAGGGATGAGCCGATAAACTCATCCGTCAGTCTGCAGGAGCTGAGACGAAGGATATACGTCAAGGCGAAGGCCACCGGCCCCATAACCCTTGACGCGAAGTGTGCAGGAGCGCGTAGTGCGGGAAATCTGCATGCTGCGTGCGATGAGGAGGGGGCTGGAAACGGGGACATGGTAAGGACTGAGGCACCGGCACTTGGCGAAAGTTGCCGGCAACAGCTACTCCCCTTACCTACATCTACCGCGCCAGCCCTCGACCCTACCGCCTGCTGTCGTTCGCCGAACCTCGACGTGACTATGTCCGCTTCCCCGCGGAGAATTTCCGCTCCTGTTTGTCTGCGTCCCAGGCTCAATACATAATGTCTATCTGTGACTGACAATAGCGGCATCGGAGAAGAACCATGTCACGTAGGCTCATCCTTCCCGGGTTGATCCTCTCCCTGGCAATCCTCGACACCCGCGCGAACGCGCAGGACGATTTTGGAGTCAATGTCGAGTTCTACCGCGACGCCCACGACCAGGCAGCGATGATGGCCGCCGCGGGGATCCGATGGGTCCGTCTCGACCTGGCCTGGAGCGCGGCGGAGACGGAGCCCGGCCGGTACGATTTCGGATTGTGGGATCGCTTCCTCGATTCCTTCGAGCCCTTCGGTATCCGGGTCCTGCTGATCCTCGACTACGGCAACGACATGTACGAGAACGGCTTCCCGCCCTCAACGGAGAGTGGGCGCGACGCCTTCGCCTCCTTTGCCGGTGCCGCGGCCTGGCACTTCCGAGGGCGCGCCATGTGGGAGATCTGGAACGAGCCGAACTTGCCGAGGTATTGGGCCGGGTCGCCTGACCCGGCGGCCTACGTGGCCCTTGTCCGGGCCGCGGCGGTAGAGATCCGCCGCGAGGATCCAGAGTTGTGGATTCTGGGCCCATCCCTCGGTGGCGCCAGCTTCGACCTCGCTTACCTCGAAGCAACCTTCGGGCTGGGGCTCCTCGACGTCGTGGACGCCGTGTCCGTGCATCCGTACGGGGCGTCCCACCCCGAGGCTGCAGCAGGCTTCTACGAGGACGTGCGCCGACTGATCGCGCAATACGCGCCAGGACGCACGGTCCCGGTGGTCGTGAGCGAGTGGGGCTATCGAGTGGAGGGCCTGGGCCCCGAAGGACAGGCCGATTTCCTCGCGCGCGCCCTGGCCGTGAACCGCAAAGCAGGGATTCGGCTCACGATCTGGTTCAACTGGCAGGAGCCCATCAACCCCTGGAGCTCTTTCGGCCTCCTCGACGTGCGGGGCCAGCCGAAGCCGGCCTATACCGCCCTCGCTCGCCTCGAGGCCATCGCAGCGTCTCCCCCCTGACGCGTGAAAGGCGTAGTCACCTCCCGATAGCATCGCGTATCGAAGAAGGGATACCATCCGGAGAGTTTCGAGAGGCTCGCGAAAGTAATTCAGCCTCTACTCGAGACTTCGTGAAGGGGGTATACACAATGAGGACTTCGATTCTTCTGTGCTTTCTCTTCGTCGGCTGCGGAACCGCACAGGCGCCCGAGACGGCGCCCGAAGCGGCGCCCGTCGTTGAGCCTGCACCGATACTGGCGCCGGAGGAACGTCTCAACGGGATCAAAAGCGCTCTCGCGGAGGTGACGGCGGAGCTGAACGAAAAGGGAGACTACAACTGCTGCGTTCAGCCCGTTTGCACGTGGTGCGCGCTCCACGAGGCAAACTGCGCGTGCTTCAGCAATCTTCAGGAGGGCAGCGAAGTCTGTCCCGGCTGCGGGCTCGGCTGGCACAATGACGAGGGGGTTGTGGACGGTGTGGACAAGAGCCAGGTGAAGTGGAACATCACCCACGAACACCCGGCGGCGGGCGGCCACGCGCACTAGTTCCTCGGGTTTCAGGAAAAGTGATCCCGCCGGATGTGTGGCTGCCGGTGACCTTGCGCTCGAATAGCTGGTCATAATTCTCATCCAAAAAAGCGCTCACGGCGTATCAGGGCTATTGAGGGAACGTGCTTGAGTGAGCTAGCCGCATCGGCAACGTCCCCGGTTTCGGACGGGGAGCTCCTGGCGGAAGTACGGGCCGGTAACGTCTCGTCTCTCGAATCGCTCTACGACCGCTACGCGGGCTACGTCCACGCGCTCGCGCTTCGGATCGTCGATAGCAGCGAGGAGGCCGAAGAGATCACCCAAGACGTGTTCTGGCAAGTTTGGAAAAAGAAGCTCTTATACGACCCCGAGCGGGGCCGCTTTAGTACATGGCTCTTTGCGGTCACTCGGAACCGTGCGCTCGACCGGATTCGATCGGCACGCCGCCGGCCGGAAGTGGAGGCGCACCCGGTCGAAAAAGCGGCACCGGCCGGCGATAACCCGGAGGACTCCGCGTATTTTGCCGAGCGGCGACAGCACGTCCGACGGGCGCTCGAGGGGCTGCCGCCGGCACAACAGCAAGCCGTCGAGCTTTGTTTTTTCCAGGGAATGACGCATCGCGAAGTGGCCGCGCGCCTGGACGAGCCTTTGGGAACCGTTAAGAGCCGGATCAAGATGGGCATGGACAAGCTGAAGCAGAGCCTCGCATCGTCCGGAGAGCTCCGATGACGGGACACGACGAATACCAAAACCTCGCGCCGCTCTACGCGCTCGACGCTCTGGACGCGCCCGAGCGGGAGAGCTTCGAGTGCCACCTGGCCTCGGGCTGCGCGGCGTGCCAGGCGTCCGTTCAAGAAGCGCGCAGGGTTTCTGACGAGCTCGCTCTGTCCATCGACCCGATCACGCCGTCGGCACGGGTCCGCGAGCGCCTCTTTATCAAAGTGCGCAACGACGCGGAGGTCCCCGCGAAGACTTCCGGGCAGAAAGGACGGGCCTCCACGTACTGGGCGGCTCTCGCAACAGCCGCGAGCCTCGTTGTCGCGACCGGGCTTTGGATTCAGACCCGTTCCCTCACACGCGAGCTCGAGAACGAGACGTCGGACCGCATCCGCCTCGAAGAAGAGCTGGCCGGCGTCGAGGCGATTTTCGACGCTTTGAGCTCGCCTCAAAACCGAGCGGTCTCGCTCGACGGTCAGCCGGCGGCGCCCGGCGCCCGCGCGAGCGCCTTTCTCGATTCACAGAACGGACGCTTGTTCCTCTACGTCGAAAACCTCGACCCTCTTCCTTCGGGGCAGACTTATCAAATCTGGCTCATCGTCGATGGTACGCCCGTAAGCGCGGGGGTCTTCGACGTGCAGGCAGACGGAAGCGCTCGGTTGGACGGCGAGCCGCTACCGGGTTTCGAGGGCACCGTGACGGTGGCCGTCACCGTGGAACCTGCAGGTGGTGTACCACAGCCTACAGGCCCCATGGTGCTGCTGGGATCTTAGCTCCGCTTTCCTTCTTCATCGCTCATCCAAAAACGCCCAGGCGGCGTACCATCAACAAACGTTCATGCAATGAACAGGAGAGCTATATGAAGAATGCAAAAGCAAAACTGCTTGTCTTGGTGGTCGTGTTGGCCGTGGCCGCAGCGGTGGCGTGGTCTTCCAGCCACCGCGAAGCCCCAATCACCGCGCTCGACCACAAGGCGGACATCACCGACGTCTACGCCTTCGTCAGCTACGGGGCCGACCAAGCGATGGACACGCCGCCTTCGAAAGTCACGTTGATTCTCGGCGTCGATCCATTGCTCGAGCCCGCAAACGGACCCAATCTCTTTCCCTTTGACCCGAGCATTCTCTATGAGATTTACGTCGATAACAATCACGACGCGCAGGCCGACGTGACGTTTCAATTTCGATTCGAGACGGAGTTCCAACTTCCAGGTGTCTATACTGCCGTTGCCGGATTCGGTGAGTCCGGCGCCTTCGACCCCAAAACCGGCGCCCTCGTTGTGCCGCCGCGGATTCGCGACTTCTCGAATCCCGGGCTCAACCTGCGCCAGACCTACCGCGTCACGATGGTAGAGAGGGGCAAGGGAAAATCGAAAAGAAACAAGGGTCTACGCGGATTCGTGTGGGTAAGTCCTGACGGAAAAACAGTGTAACTCATTGTGTGGAAAAGGTATCGAGTACTTCATCAGGTGCTGAAAAGTGGTCCATTTTTAGGATAGGCTAACCGAGTGAAAAATTCCCAGTCGATCCGCTCGCTGTTTGCGCTGCCAGGTTTCGTGGTGTGCAGGATTGAAGGGTCTATTCGGTGACCGATACGCCCGCATCATCCAGCTCAAGAGGCGAAAAAAACAGCTGTGTGCTCTTACTGTGGGCAACGGTGCCGGGGGCGCTATGACAAGCAAGTGTGCCGGGTCCGCGACCTGTCGTTGGCAGGCTGGCGGATCTATCTGGAATACGAGCGTTGGCGCGTCAACTGTCCTGGGTGCGGCGGTGTGCATGTAGAACACCTGGACTGGCTGGCGAACAACTCGCGCTACACCTAGCGTTTTGCGACGCATGTGGGCAAGCTGTGCCGGACAAGGCGGTGGCCGAGATGGAACGTCTGCGCCTCCTAGTTGAAGGGGTCAACAACAAAATCCGTGTGCTGCAACGACGCGCCTACGGCTATCGCGACGAGGAATATCTCAAGCTGAAGATCGTGGCGGCATTCCTTCCGCCATTATCCAGAAATGCCGTCTTCAACCCACACGAATCCGCGTAGACCCAGAAACAAGAAGGACCGCACTGAGCTCGTGAACGACGACGAGTCTCCATTCTTCGTCGTGCCCGGCAATGCCGGCCCGCGTAGCATGGACTACGAAGCTCTGTTCAACGCGGGTACCTATAACCTCTCGAGCGGCATTTCGTTATTGGCAGGCACCGCCGACGACGCGTTCTGGATCGACTTGGGCGCCGTCTTCGATACTGCGAACTTCCGCACCTTGGGGAGCGGAGTACCGGGCGTACTCACCGACTTCGAAGATAGTGCGGCGATGAATTTTGCAAGCGATACCGTTTCCGGCTTCGCGGTGAACTCCATCGCCATAGAGGTTCCGATCGAGATGCTCACTCGTACGGGCTGGATCGAGCCTGCGGACTCGCCCGACGCCACGATCGGCGTCTGGGGCACCACGTCTCGACGACGCATGACGATACGACGTTCCGCGAAAGACGCCAAGCACAAGGGCCCGTGGCGTCAGGTTCAAAGGATGGGAAACCCACTCATCAACGAGCTCGTCATCGGCATCGGCTCGAAAGATCGCTTCAGCATGGACGAGCCGAGAAAGGACGCACAGTTTGCCGACTTTTTCCTCGACCCGCCGATCGTGAAGATCGTCGAAGCGCTCTACGGCGGAGCGCTCGCCGTACCGGTGGCGCCTCGCTTCGACCTCCTGCCACTCGTGACCTACGCGGCACCCATTGCCGCGCCGGGAACCGATGCCGGCCCCATCGCTGATTTGCTGCGCTTGAACACCGGCGTTTCGGCAACACCGCCGGATATGGCCAGCCGGTTGGGACTGCTCGCGGGTGACCGGGCCGGGTTTCCAAACGGCCGGCGCGTCTTCGACGACGTCGTGGACATCACGCTTCGTGTGGCCGTCGGCGGCGTTCTTGCGCCGCCGTTCGATGGATTCGCCGAGGACTTGAATGGACGTCTGGGTGACGGCGTCAATGTCAACGATGCCGAGTACCGCAACGTCTTTCCTTACCTCGCTTCCGCACCGGATGGTCGCAACCGCCGTCACGTGGATCCAGGCGAGCCCGGCGGCGGCCCAGTACTGTGAGGGGGCGTCGCATGAGAGCTCAACTGGCAATGCTGCTTGCTCTGGCGGTGGCCTCGACGTCCGCCTTCGCGCAATCCCCGACACCGGCGGAAAAGAACATCGAGGCCGCGCAGGCCGCCATCGCAAGAAGTCCCGACGGTGTGCGAGGCTATAACGCCCTCGCCCTCGCTCGGCGCGTGCGCGAGACCGCGGACGCCGGCTACTACGCGCAAGCGAAAGACGCGCTCGAGATGTCGCTCCGACTCGCCCCCGAAAACTTCGAAGGCCAGAAGATTCAAGCATGGGTCTTGCTTGGCCAGCACGAGTTCGCGCGGGCGCTCGATAAAGCGAAGGCCTTGAACCGTCGTGCGCCGGACGACGTCATGGTCTACGGACTTCTAACGGACGCCCACGTCGAGCTCGGTGACTACGACGCCTCCGAAGAGGCCGCACAGTGGATGCTCGACTTGCGACCGGGGAACGTACCTGGCGTCACGCGGGGCGCCTACCTCAGGGAGCTCTTCGGTGATATCGACGGAGCGATCGACTGGATGAAGCGCGCCTATGAGCAGACCTACTTCAATGAGAACGAAGAGCGCGCGTGGTTGCTGACGCAGATCGCCCATCTCGAAAGATCGAGAGGGGCGTGGGAGGCGGCCGAGGAAGCCGCCGGCCGCGCCCTCGAGCTCTTTCCGGACTACCACTACACGCTCGCTGAGCTCGGCCGCATCCGGCTGGCTCAGGGCAGACCGGACGAAGGAGTAGCTCTTTTCGAAACGCGCTACCGCCTTGCGCCCCATCCGGAGAACCTCTACGACGTCGCCGAAGCCAAGAGCCGCGCCGGACGAAACGACGAAGCCGCGGCCCTCTTTTCCGAGTTCGAGCGACTCGCTTTGATGGAGTCGGAGGCCAACGACAACGCCAATCGGGAGCTCGTTTTCTACTACGCAGATGTAGCGAACGAGCCAGCGGCAGCGCTTCGCATCGCGCGCATGGAGTCCGAGCGCCGACAGGATGTCTTCACCCTCGATGCTCATGCTTGGGCGCTCCTGCGAACGGGAGACGCCGAGCAAGCGTGGGAGCAGATGAAGACCGCACTCGCGCCTGGCATCCAGGACGCGAAGTTCTTGTATCACGCAGGACGGATTCGAGCGGCGCTCGACGATTCGGAGGGAGCGACGCGTTACTGGGAGTACTCCCTTCGGCTCGACCCTTACTCTGGCGTGGCCGCGGCGGCGAAGCGGGCCCTCGCCGAGCACGCGGCGCGGGGAGGCGGCTAGATCCCGGTATGGCGGCGCAGATCGCTCGCACGGTCCGCGCCGCGGAAACGCGCGTAAGCACTGGGTAGGCGCGCCTCATATCGCGAAAGACAGGAGCCTTTTGGCGCGACGAGAGCAAAGTGCACCGTCGTGCTACCCGCGGCGCTGGCGAATAGATCGTTCTCCACGTATGATCCTGCCCCCAGGCGCGCTTGCCATCATGCACCTGATGGCCTGGCGATCGCCCGCGTAGGTTAGGATGAGCGAAAACGACGGCCTAAAAAGGGAAATTGGGATTTGGGGCCTGGTCTCAAATTCCATCAATATCGTCGTCGGTGCGGGTATTTTTCTCCTACCAGCAATTGTTGCCGAACGATTGGGAACCGCCAGTGTCCTCGCATATGCAATATGCGGCGTTCTCATCGTGCTCATCATGCTCTGCTTCGCCGAAATCGGCAGTCGAATCACTGTCACCGGCGGCGCCTACGCGTATATCGAAGTCGCCTTCGGCAAATATGCGGGCTTCCTCACCACGAACGTCTTAATCTTTGGCGGTGCGATCATGGCCAACGCGGCTGTTGCAAATGCGTTGGCTGACACCTTGGCGTACTTCTTTCCGGTTTTCAAAGCTCAGGGGCTGCGGGTGCCGCTCTTCGTCGCCATGTTTGCCGGTTTCGCGTATTTAAACATCAAAGGTGTCAAGAAAGGCCTGTTCCTGGTCAAGTTCAACACCGTCGCCAAATTGACTCCGCTACTTTTCATCGTCCTTTTCGGGTGGCTGTCGTTCTCGCCCTCAAATTTTTCCTGGCCATCCACGCCTTCGCTGGCGAACCTCGGCGAAGCGTCTTTGATCTTGCTTTTTGCATTCATGGGAATCGAGATTGCGTTGAACGTCAGCGGGGAAATCAAGAAGCCGCAAACAACGATTCCCAAAGGCATCATGTTAAGCGCGCTGAGCGTCGTGGTGTTGTACACACTTGTCCAACTCACGGCCCAAGGCGTGCTTGGAGCAACCTTGCCCAATTTCAAGGGAGCCCCGCTCGCCGAAGTCGGCAAAACGATGATCGGGCCGTTGGGCGCAACCCTTGTCGTTGTCGGCGCATGCTTTTCAATGTTCGGCAATCTAAGCGGTTTTGCCCTCAATATGCCCAGAGTCATTTTCGCAGCAGCAAGAGACGAGGTCATACTGCCAAAGAGTCTCGCCAAGATCCATCCACGTTATTCAACTCCACATGTCGCGATCATCAGCTTCGCCGTGCTTGCGTGCTTTTTTGCCTGCACTGGGGAGTTTAGGCAACTCGCGATGTTGGCGAGCGCTTCTTTCTTGTTGATTTACCTGGGGGTCATTCTAGCGGTCATCAAATACAGGATAGCCAAACAGGACATAGAGGGAGCGTACAAAATGCCTGGCGGGTATTTCATACCGGCTGCCTCCGCGCTCGCAATTCTGTGGTTCTTGTCGCACTTGCCAACTAACGAGCTCAGGGCGATTTTGATTTTTCTTGCGCTGTTGAGTGTGGTGTATTTGACGATGAACTTCTGGCGCAGGAAGCATGGCTGACAGCTCGACTAAGCGCCACTCCTCCATAATCCCCCCCATGGTGAAACGAAGCTCATTCGCGCTGCTCGTCCTGGCGCTCGCTTGCCTCGCCGCCGCGGCTCAGGAATCGGACGACCGGCTGACGAGCGAGACTTTCGGCGGTCTTCGCTTTCGGTCGATCGGTCCCGCAGTCACGTCGGGACGGGTGGTCGACATCGCCGTTCATCCCGACAACCGCAAGATCCACTACGTGGCCGCCGCTTCCGGAGGCGTATGGAAAACGGAGAACTCGGGAACGACCTGGACCCCGATCTTCGACGACCAGCCTTCGTACTCCATCGGCTGCGTTCGCATGGATCCGAACAACCCGTTGGTGGTCTGGGTGGGAACCGGTGAGAACAACAGCCAGAGGAGCGTTTCTTACGGCGACGGCGTCTACAAGTCCGTAGGCGGGGGCAAGAGCTGGAAGAACATGGGCCTTCAGAGCTCAGAGCACATCGCCAAGATTCTGGTGGATCCGCGCGACTCCGACACCGTCTACGTGGCCTCCCAGGGCCCGCTCTGGCGCGCGGGCGGGGAGCGGGGGCTCTACAAGACCGCGGATGGCGGAGAAACCTGGACCTTGGTGCTCGAGATCAGCGAAAACACGGGGGTGACGGACTTCGTCATGGATCCGCGCGACCCGGACGTTCTCGTTGCCGCGTCCTACCAAAGGCGGCGACACGTTTGGACGCTAATCGACGGAGGTCCGGAGTCGGCCCTTTACAAGACGACCGATGGCGGTGAAAACTGGGAGAAGCTCACTCGTGGTCTTCCTAAGGGCGATGTGGGGCGGATCGGTCTCGCCCAATCGCCTGCCAATCCGGACGTCGTCTACGCGATCATCGAAGCCGAAGCCGACGCCTCCGGCGTCTATCGTTCGATCGATGCCGGCTCCAACTGGGAGAAGCGAAACCCCCATGTCAGCGGAAGCCCGCAGTACTATCAGGAGCTGGTGGCGGACCCGAAGAACCCCGACCGAGTCTACTCCATGGACACGTACATGATGGTGAGCGAGGACGGGGGCAAGACTTTCGTGCGTGCGGGCGAAACGTTCAAGCATGTGGACAACCACGCGCTCTGGATCGACCCCGAGGACACGGATTACCTCCTCGTCGGTTGCGACGGCGGCGTCTACGAAAGCTTCGATCGGGGCTCGAGCTGGCACTTCAAGGCGAACCTCCCCCTCACTCAGTTCTATCGGGTCAGCGTCGACAACGATTTCCCTTTTTACAACGTCTACGGAGGCACCCAGGACAACTTCAGCCTCGGTGGACCCTCGCGAACGGTGTCCGCGCACGGCATCGTCAACTCCGACTGGTTCGTGACCTGGGGCGGCGACGGATTCGAGACCGTGGTGGACCCCGAAGATCCCAACATTCTTTATGCCCAGTCTCAGAATGGTGGTCTTGTCCGGTTCGACCGCAAGAGCGGCGAAGCCATCGTCATCCAGCCGCATCCGGAAGAGGGCGAGGATGGCCTCAAGTGGAACTGGGACTCCCCCCTCATTATCAGCCCGCACTCGCACACCCGGCTGTACTTCGCCGCCAACAAGCTCTTCCGCAGCGACGACCGGGGGAATTCCTGGCGGGCGGTGAGCCCGGACTTGACGGCGGCGCTCGATCGGAACCAGCTCGAGGTCATGGGCAAAGTGTGGAGCGTGGACGCGGTGGCGAAGAACCGGAACACGTCGATGTACGGCAACATCGTCTCGCTGTCGGAGTCGCCGCTGATGGAGGGCTTGATCTACGTGGGGACGGACGACGGGCTCATCCACGTGACGGATGACGCCGGAAGCCACTGGGCGCGAACCGAGCTTCCTCCAGAGGTTCCCGAGCGAACCTACGTGAGCCACGTCGATGCTTCGCTCCGCGACGAGAATATCGTCTATGCCGGCTTCGACAACCACAAAATGGGAGACTTCGCGCCTTACGTGTTCAGGAGCACGGATAGGGGCGCGAGCTGGTCGTCGATCTCCGGCAACCTTCCGGCCAATGGTCCGGTATACGCCCTCGCCGAAGACCACGAGAACCCGAACCTCCTGTTCGCCGGGACCGAGTTCGGTGTGTTCGTAACCGTCGACGGCGGGGGTCGCTGGACGAAACTCGAGGGTGGGCTGCCCACCATCGCCGTCCGCGATCTCACCATCCAGCGCCGGGAAAACGACCTGGTTCTCGGGACTTTCGGTCGTGGTTTCTATATCCTCGACGACTATTCTCCGCTTCGTAGAGTGAGCGCGGCAGCACTCGAAGAGGAAGCCATCCTCTTCCAGCCGAAGCGATCGTGGATGTTCATGGAATCGCGCCCGCTGGGCCTTCGTGGCAAGTCGTTTCAGGGACATTCGTACTACACCGCGGAGAATCCGCCCGTCGGCGCTGTGCTTACGTACTACCTGAAGGAAGAGCTCCAGACCCGAAAGAAGAAACGCCGGGAGGAAGAGAAGCGCATCGAGGGCGAGGGAGGAACGATCCGCTATCCTCCGTGGGACGAGCTGAGGGCCGAGGAGCGCGAGGACGATCCGGTCGTCTACCTGACTGTTCGCGATGCCGAGGGAACTGTCGTTCGCCGGCTGAGCGGCCCCACGGCGGAAGGGTTTCACAGGGTGACGTGGGATTTCCGGTTTCCGGATTCGCTTCCCACGCGCTTAGAGGAGCCAGAGAGCGACAATCCCTTCGCGACTCCCCCGGCGGGCCCCATGGTGGTGCCGGGAACCTACGCGGTGTCTCTGTCGAAGCGCGTCGACGGGGAGATCATCCCGCTCGGCGAGCCGCGGCGCTTCGAAGCGGAGGCCCTTGGTACCGCCAGCCTCCCGGCCGAGGACAGGGTGGCGCTTGTGAAATTTCAGCGGGAGACGGCGTCGCTCCAGCGCGCCGTTCTCGGGGCGGCGCACGCACTCGAGGAGACCGAGAACCGCCTGGCGCACATCGAGAAAGCCCTGCTGCAGTCCCCCGATGCCGACACGGTGCTTCTCGATGAAGCGCGGAGTCTCGAAGATCGTCTCTACCAAATCGACGTCGCTCTCAACGGGGACAAGACCATCCGCTCGCTGCGCGAGCCCACACCACCTTCGATCGTCGAGAGCGTCCAAAGCATCGTCTCGGGTCACTGGAGATCGACCTCCGCCCCCACCGAAACGCACCGGGCCGCCTTCAGGATCGCGGGCAACGCGTTCGAGCCCGTGCTCGAGCAGCTGCGCGGCCTCATCGCGGAAGACGTTCGGACGCTGGAAGCGAAGCTCGACGCCGCTGGCGCTCCGTGGACCCCGGGACGGCTCCCTCACTGGAAGAAACCTCAGCAGTGAGCTCCCCCCCGAAACCGCGGGCTCATCGCCGAAGAGCGCATGCACGACGCGGCTAATTCGCGGCTAAGAAGCTCAGCGTCCCGCCCGGATATATCAGGCGTAGCTCATTTCCCGAGCCCTCCCACGACGTGGCGCCGTCGAGGGCTGCGATGTATTCGTCGGAGAACGAGGCCTCTCCGCAGAAAGCCCGCGTACATGCCATAGCTCCGATCGTAAGGCTTGCGCCATTCGTCGAGTAGGTGCTGTTGCGGTTATTGCAGTCCGCGCGCGCGCTCACTCTGCCGTCGGTCTCGAATACGGCGGTGTAAGCGCTGAGGTTGACTATGTTGGTGAAAGTGCCGTCATTTCGCTCGATAGTCTGGAGCTCCCAGCTCCCTTGAATTGTCTCGAGCGGCGGCGGCCCGACCTCGTTGTCTCCACATCCCGCCACCAGAAGGGTCGCCAGAGCCAGTCCCAGAGAAAGAACTCGTGCAGTCATGTCATCACTCCTCGGAACGCGGCGGGTCTGGGATAAAACTACTATAGCGCGAAAGGACTCGACCGCGGACTCGACATTGGGAAAAACGAGCGCGCAACGCCAACTTGACAGTACGCTTAGTGGGCCCTTTTTATCGGCGGCTGTGGGCGCACCGTGACGAAGCCCTCGTCGGTCAGCTCGTCCGCGATGACGCGGACACCGTAGCGTCCGGGAGCGACTTTCTGAGAGAACTCCCACTCGCTCGGTGTGACCGGTGCTCGGCGCTCTCGCTCACGTCCCGCGGTCTCGTTGGTCTTGAGGTCCCACTCCACCTGGTGAAGGCCCGCGCTTGCGGGTCCGTTGAGGAGACGAACGAGACTTCCCGATACATCTCGGATTTCGATGCGGACGTCCGACGCGTTAGCCTCGAGGTGGTATCGGAGGATAGCTCCGTCGGGCGGGTTGGCAGCGCGGAAGAACATGTCCCCGTTCATCTCCTCGATCGTGTTGCCGTAAGTCACGCGGGTCTTGAAAAGAGTCGCCGGTGCAACAGAAAAAAGGTGAAGTGGCTCGTCGAGCGCCCCATCTGCCATTTCCGCGAACGGTGCGATATCGGTGACCCAGATCGAACGGCCGTAGGTCGCTGCGACGAGGTCCTTGTCGCGCGCCTGGATAGCGAGCGAACGTGTCCCGACTTGCGGCAGGTTGCCTTTCAGTCGCTCCCAGTGCTCGCCGCCATCGATGGTGACGTAGATGCCTAGCTCGGTGCCGGCGTAGAGAACCTTGGGGTGAGCGGGGTCTTCCTTGACCACCCACGTCGAGCCCGTGGGGAGATCGCCAAGGACCGAAGTCCAGCTCGCCCCCGCGTCGATCGTCTTGAAGAGATAGGGGGCCTCGTCGTCGAGCTTGTGACAGTCGTAGGCAACGTAGGCCGTGTTCTTGTCGAAGTGCGACGGCTCGATCTCGGCGACCACGCACGGAGTCGGCCAGTTCCCGAGCGGCAGCATACCGGGAAGATCCGCGATCGGGGCCGAACGTGATGGAGGAGACGGCGGCGAACCGAGGTCCGGACCATCGATATGGATATCGACGCGTGTCCAATCGCGACCGCCGTTCGTGGTAACCCAGAGTGGACCATCGTCGGCGCCGGCCCACAGCATCTTGGCGGCGACGGGAGACTCGGCGACGGAAAACAACGCGCCGTAGCTGTGGTAACCGTCGGTCGCGCCCCTGGGCGCGGTGTCCTGTTGGCGCGTCAAATCGGGACTGATGAGCTCCCATTGCGCCGACGCTCCGTGAATCCGGAAAAGATAGTTGCCGCCGGTGTAGATGTAGTCGGGGTCGTGGTGGGAAATCGTGAACGCGGGCGACCAGTCCCAACGTTGCGCGTGCGTCGCACCCCGCGCCCGCAGAGCGTCGGTGTCCCGCGGCTGTAGCTCGATGCGATCCCACGTCCTCAAATCGAGTCGCGACGTATTGCCGACCTCCTGCTGCATATAAATAATGTTCTCGTCACGTGGGTCTGCCGCGATCGCCATCCCGTCGCCGATGTAGCGGAGCTTGATCCAATCGTGGGCGGTGATGCCTTCTTCGTCATAAGTTCGAACGGGCGCGCGCCAGTGGCCCGTGTCCTGCATGCCGCCGAAGACATGGTAGGGGTCCGCGTTGTCCACGGCAGTCTCGTAGAACTGTCCGATGGGAAGCACGGTTTGTTGCCACGTTTCGGCTCCGTCGTAGGTGATGCTCACGCCGCCGTCGCCGGATAGGACGATATGGTCCGAGTCCTTGGGATCGATCCACATCGAATGGAGGTCATTGTGCACGTGGCGCATGTTGACTTCTTCGAACGTGCGTCCGCCATCCCGAGATACGTTGAGCTCGAACACCGGCATCCACACGGTCTCGTCATCGTTCGGATCAACGTAGACGCGATCGTAGTAGTAACTCGTTTGCCGATCGTTGACACGAACCCAGGACGTCCCCGCGTCCGCAGAACGGAAGAGCCCGCCCTGGCTGCTGGTTCGTGGCGGCCGCACAGCCTCGCCCGTGAGGATGTTGGCGTAGACGAGCCGCGGGTTGCCGCGTGCGATCGCGATATGAATCTTGCCCATCGGATCCGTGGGGAGGCCATTGGAAAGAACGGTCCAAGTGTCGCCGCCGTCAGTGCTCTTGTAGAGACCGCTTCCCACGCCTGACTCGACCATGTCGCCACCGCCGTATCGGAAGCGTTGCCACGCCCCGGCGTAGAGCACGTCCGGATTCTGCGGGTCCATCTGGATGTCGTTGAACCCGGTCGTGTCATCGATGAAGAGGACCTTGTCCCACGAGCGCCCGCCGTTCGATGTCCGGAAGATGCCCCGCTGCTCGTTACGACCCCACAGACGACCCATCGCGGCGACGTAGACAATGTCAGAGTTCTCAGGGTGGATGATGAGGTGACCGATCATGCGCGTTTCGGAAAGTCCCGCGTGGCTAAAGCTCTCTCCGCCGTTCTCGGATTTGTAGACACCGTCGCCCCACGAGTTGGCACGAGTATTGGCCGGCTCTCCGGTGGCGACCCAAACGATATCGGAGTTCGACGGGGCAACAGCGACGACCGAAGTCGAGGCTACGCTGGCATCGTCGAAGATGGGCTCGAACGTGGTGCCTGCGTTGACGCTTTTCCACACGCCGCCGCTCGCGGTGGTGACATAGAGAGTCTTCGGCGCGCTCTCGACGCCGACAACGGTCCACGCGCGCCCCGCGGGTGTCGACGGTCCCAACAGACGCCACTGCCAGTGACGCAGCAGTTCCGCGTCGAGTTCGCGTGATGACGCGGTCGACGACGCAAGAAAACCCAAGGCAAGAAGGAGCTTCGTGATCGTGCGTTTCATGCAACCCGTAATAAACGTCGAGGCCGCGCCTGTCAAGAAGGGATGCACTACAAAGAGAAACTAACTCTGTGGCGTCAACTTGACGACAGGTATGTCGCGCTCAGTTTTCTTCTGATAGGTGTCGTAATCGGGATAGATCTCGTTGAACCGGATCCATAGACGCTTCTTCTCATCGCCTGCGACCGTCTCCGCCGTGGCGGACAACGTCCGATCCTGGATCTGAAGCGCGCTCGTCGGATTTGCCGTAAGATTCAAGTACCACGCCGGATGCTTCGACGACCCTCCGGACGAGGCGACGACGAAGTACAGCCCACCCTCTTCTAGATACAGCAGGGGCGTCGTTCGGTTCTTGCCGCTCTTACGTCCCGTCGTCGTCAGGAGGAGGACGGGTGCCCTCCCGAACGATCCCATCACACGGCCGCCGGTCAAGCGATAGATGGCGGTGTGAAACCCGATGAAGAGTTTTGCGAACGGACCCATGACATCCCTTTCGGCCCGCGTTTCCTAGTTAGTTCGGCCGCATTCGGCCCATTCGCTGCGCCATCGCTTCGAGCTCATCCTCGTCGAGGAAGCCGTCTCCGTTCGCGTCCATCCGCGAGAACATCCTCTCCTGCATACGCTCGGGTACTTCGTCTTTGCTGAGATGGCCATCGCCGTCGGCGTCCATTTGCCGTAGGCGCTCCATCGGGTCTCCACCGCGACCTCCGGTTCCGCGCCCGCCCATGCGATCCATCCGGCTCGCCACGGTCTGGAGCTCGTCGTCGTCGATGTAACCGTCGCCGTTCGCGTCCATGCGATCGAAGCGCGCCCGCATTTCCTGAGGAAGCTCTTCCCGCTCGATGCGCCCGTCGCCGTTGGTGTCGCGCTCCATGAGGCGCTGCGTGATGTCGCCGCGGGCCCCTTGCATGCGGCTTCCGCCGTCGGGGTCGCGCTGAAGGTGCACGGCATAACGCTGCGTGACCGGGACACAGAACGTTTCCGCGTTGTCACAGGCGAAATAGTGGACACGGAGACCGATGGGCTCATCCGTAGCGCCTTCGACGTCGATCAGGAACTCACGGGGATCGGCATCTGCTTCCGCTTCGACGTCCGGTCCCTTCCCCGAGGATGGCGCGGCCGTCAGCCCATCCGGAAGATCGATCTCGAAGTGGACGGGGTCGACGAGGTTGTTCCAATGGACTTCGTACAATGGGTCCAGAAAGAAGCCCAGGTAGAGCTTTCCCTCGCCTTCGTCGATGAGCGCCCGATCCGCTTCGGCGCGAAGCTTCACGTAGAACGGGATGTCCTGGTCCTGGTCACCGAGGATCGGCTCGGACTTCAGAGGCTGCATCCTTGAGGGAACCTCGAGACGCGGCACCACTCCCGTCGCCGCGGTTTCGCGCTTGGGCGGTGTCTTCATGTCGAGGTCGGAAACGCGCGTGGGCGTTTCGACGCGCCCGACGAGCTTGGCGAGGTCGCCACGCAGCGCGGCCGGATTGCTCCAGAGCCTTTTCGACACCAGGCGACCCTCTTCGTCGAAGAGGAACTCCGGGTTGGGAGCATCGCCGAGGGCGTGTTTAGCGTCGTTCGCCATCGTGTCGGCGAGCCAGGTAATCTCGGAGCCCAACCTGCGCTCGGCCTCAGCGACATGCATCAGCCTTTCCTCGAGCGTGAGCGGCGTCACATAGCCGTCGAGCTCGGGGTGCGCGAGCGACTTATAAAGGTAGTAGAACTTCACGCCCTTGGGGCCGTAGTCGCGGTAAACCGTCTCCAAACTGGGGACGTTCCTAAGGAAAGGCGGTCACGTGAGACAGCCGAAGACGAGAACGGTGACGTTGCCCTCGAAGCCGCGCAGCTCGAACGGTTCGCCCCCCGCGTCGTAAACAGTGACATCGGGAGCCAGCTCGCCCACGGCTGGCGGCGACGCTTCGAAGCGGTCGTTCATCCCCCCCATCCCGCCTCGAGACTGTGAGAGAGCGACCGCCGAGGAGAGGAGCAAGCCGACCAGAATCACAGGAGCGCAACGTTTCATGGTCCCACCTCCACTTATTGAGACCATACTAGCAGAGTAAGGGTTTAATTCTGGACTTCGGGCTGTCGCGGGCGTTCTCCGCCGCCGCCGGAGACGGGACGGGTGCGGTCGTGTCAGGTCGATGGAGGTGGAGGAGCTCGGCCGCGATTGGCGTTCGCATTGAGAGGGCCGAGGATCTTACGGATGACGCGACGAGCTTCATCTGGGCGCCACAACCTCGACAGGTCGAAGGGTCGACCTCGTAGAAGTCGACCCTTCGGCTCCTCGATGGCGGCAGTCATCATCTCGCGGACGGTTTCGTAGACCGATTAGCCCTTCGCCATCGCGTTCTTGATGAATCCGATGATGGCGAGGAGGACTCCCCCACCGACACCGGACCCGGCGACGTTGCCAATGATGTTGCCGATATCCATTGCGGAACCGCCGTCGCCACCCAGAATGCCGAGGGCGCCGAGTATCTGTCCTCCCAGACCGCCGCCCACGATGCCGACAACGGAGTTCAACAAAGTGCCTAAGCTAAGATCCTTCAACAGGGCGCCGGCGACGTTACCACCGACCGCACCGCCGATAAGGTTCATGATCAAGCTTTCCATTTAAGTTCCTCCTATATGAATGAACGGTGCCAATACATCATGTTGCTGTCACGGGTCAACAGTCCCCCCGTCAAACGGCGCGGACAAGGCGCGAAAATGGTTACCATGAGGCTTTCCTCGTTCAGTCCCCCTCTCCATCAGGAACCGATGTCTTGAACGAAACTACTTGTTCCGATAGGCTTAGCCGTCGCGAGTGACAAAAGCGCCGGCGGCTTCACCGAGAAGGGGTTCATGGCAGAGGCCGATATCTCGGGTACCACGTACTGGAAAGCCGGCAAGTTGAACAGCAACTGAGGGAGCAGGGCCCCTTGGCACCGAGGAACACAATTCTACTCGGGTTCGTGGCGATGAGCTCGGCCTGCGCGTCGTTTCACACCGAGGACGCGGCCCCCGAGTTGACGCCCGGAGTCCAGCGCGAGGAGCAGCTCTCCTCGCTGCGCTACCTCTACTATCGGAACTCTCCGGCACCACCGCCGCCAACCCAGACCGAGCTGGCCGGGATCGAGGGCGTTCTCGAGTCCGCTCCGGAGGGCGAGAGAGGCTACCTCGAGGAGTACTACAAAAACGCCCGCGATCTGCTGGTCTTTGCAACGCGCGACAGCGACGGCGATGGAGTGCACGACTACCGGGTGAGCGACTACTACGGCAAGTTCCTCGAGGGCGATATCGATGTCGACGGTGACGGGGTGCGCAATGTCTACGACTCGAGCCCCTACGATCCCGCCGTAGGTGGGGCCGATACGGACGCCGACGGCGTGCCCGACGAGCCGGGCAGCTTCCAGGATGCGAACGACAACGGCATTCCCGACCACCTCGACTGGCGGCTCCATGGCAAGGGGCCTGAAGCTGCCTCTCAGCAGGAAGCGGTGTTTCGCGATCACGAGATCATCCCGGTCGAGCGCTCGGCCGAGTTCGCCGAGGATCTGGCGCGCTCGATCTACGACGCCGTCACTCGGCTCTTTCGGGGGCCGTTCACCACCCGGGCCGTGCTGCCGACGCTGCGGACCATCGCCACGGAGGAAACGTGTCTCCTGACGCCCGAGGTCGACGACGGGACCAACGCCATGGCGATCGTGCAGACGCAGTCGCTGGTCATCTATCGCATTGGCATCGACTACCCGTCGTTCGTGCAACTGGGCCTGGTGGCCCACGTGCTGGGCCACCACTACCAGATGTCGCTCGACTTCGACCAGCACGATCTCGCCGCCGAGAACGAGCGCGTCTACTATCCGGCGCCGAGGTTTCATGCCCTGGTCGAGCCATTCGGCTGGGAGGCCCAGCCGGTCGTGTTCGACCTCGCGGCCGACGGCTACCAGTCGTTCACTCCGCAGTACTACGAGGTGACGCCCTTCTACACTTGGCTCAGCGACACCACCGAGGAGTGGGCGGTCTGGCTAGAGCGCAAGTACCGCCGGGAAGGAGACGACTACCTCGAGGATCCGGAGGTGCTCGAACACCATATCGTCGGTGACTACTCGTTGATCAACCCGTGGGAGTGGTACAGCGACAACATGATCGCGTATACCTTTCTCGAGATCGAGCGGCGGCTTCGCGAGATGCTAGACGGCGACGAGCTAGATGCCGCCCTCGAGGCGATGGAGGTCGCCAGCCGCGAGGCCTGGCCGGGCTTCCGCTACCAGAATCTCGACCGCGACGCGGTCGAGCAGCACTTCCGCAAGACCTTTCCGCTTCGCGAGCAGGACCTGGGTCACTTCGTGGTGGAGTACGTGAAGCCTCTGGCCCTGGCCAACGAGTCCGCGTCCGCCCAGGTGGTAGTTTCGCGACGAGATGACTAAATGTCGTCTCCCGCTGAGCCGATTCAGGATTATCGGTGACGCGACTCTCGGAGACATGGGGATTCAGGGCCGCTTCAGCAAATCCCGTAGCTCGTAAACCACTCCGTTCTTGATTACCGTTCGGACTCGCCGGGCGTCGCGGATTTCCTCGAGAGGATTGCCGTCGACGATGACGATGTCGGCCAGCTTTCCTGGCTCGATAGTTCCCAAGTCTTCGGCGGCACCCAGTGACTCTGCAGCATGGAGGCTGGCGGCCTGAAGAGCTTGAAAGGGGCTCAGACCCGCTTCTTCTACAAAATGTTGAAGCTCCGCATGGAGGCTGACGGCGTAGGGGTCAATGTCAGTGCCAACGAGGATGCGGACGCCAGCCTCGCTGTAGTCTTTCACGATGCGCCCCAGCCGCTCGAGACGATTCGCCTCAGAAACCCTGTCTTTCCGGGCGCCCTCCATCGCGGCTCGAGTGGACGCGATGACCGGGGAAGGAAAAAGATTCAGGCGTCGGTCCTCGATGAGCGCCGGCTCGCGCACGGCCGCCAGCGGGAAAGAGAAGACCCCCATGGTGGGAGTGGTCGCCATTCCCGAGCGGGCGAGGATCTCGATGACGTCCTGGTAGGTCCGGAAGGTCCAAGTGGCCTTGGGTGAGTAGCCGCGCCTACTCGTGCCCCGGTAGTGCTCGACCCCGTCAGTGCCATATGCAGCCGCGGGATAGAGCTCGTGCGAAGTGACGGGAATTCCCATCTCGTGGGCGCGCTCCACGATTCGCTTCTGGACCGGATCGGAAAGCCGCACGTAGGTCTTGATGAAGTCGTACTCGAGCTTTCGGGCGCGCTGAAGCTCCGCTTCCAACTGCGCTCCCGCGTCCATAGCCAGCGCGCCCTTATAGTACGTCCGCGACCCGTCGAAGGTTGGGCCGGTGAAAAACTCGCGCGGGCCGATGCGCTTACCGGAGGAGATGGACTCCAGACGCTCTCGCGCCTCGTAGGCGTTGGCCGCGGGCTCCCTCACCGTCGTGATGCCGTAGGACAGCCAGATGGGGCCGAGGACTTCTCCGAAACCGGCTTCCTGATGGGCGTGCATGTCGATGAGCCCGGGAATAACTGTTCCCTGAGAGCTGTCCACGGTCCGCCCGGAGTGAAGCTCCGACCGGTGGGGTGTGATGTCTTGAACCCGGTGACCAGCAATAATGATGTCCACGTCACGGCGCAGAGAATCGGAGCGACCGTCGAAGAGGCGGCCGGCATGGACCACGAGGCGATCCGTGGGAAGCTTCCGCCTCCAGGTAAGCTCGAGCGGTAAGGTCTCCACGCGACCGTCATCGAGGGAGACGCGCTGCAGACGGTCGGCGGCCATGAAGAGAATCGCCCGTGAGTCTCCCGTCCAAGAGATCGCCTCCGCCAGCTCGTTCGCGAATCGTTGCGGCGGCCCAATGGGCTCACCGGCTTTGCTTACCGGGACGACCCAAACGGCGCCGTCGCTCGTGAAAGCCATCATGCTTCCGTCGGGAGACCAGGCCGGACCGTCGGTCCCTCTCGATCCGATCGAGCGGTGGGGGAATGGGGTGACCCTGCGGTCGGGAGAACCATCACGAGAAATTAGAAGGATATCGTTTCGTCCCTCGCGAAAGCGGGAGGAGTACCGGTTGAAAGCGGAGACCGCGACGACAGTCCCGTCGGAAGACCAGGTTGCCCGCCCCGGCCCCCGCAGCGGAGCGTGCAGATCGAACACCTCTCCGGAGACGACGTCGACGAGCTCGAGTACGCCTTCGCCCTCGGAAAAGGCAACGAGGGAGTTGTCGGGAGACCAGGCCGGATAGGTCTCAGCGCCAGGGCGGTCGGTAAGCCGTCGGTCCTCACCGGTGCGAAGGTTCCTGATCCAGAGGTCGACCGTCCCCGCGCGGTCGCATGCGTATACCAGCCGCTCTCCGTCCGATGACCAGGCCGGATGGAGCTCGACGAAACTATCCTCGGTGAGTCGTTCGGGCTTCCCGCCGATCGGAAGGAGCCAGAGATCACCGAGAGCCACGAATGCGATGTTATTGCCGTCGGGAGAGACAGCGGGCGTGACGATGCCCAGCACCGGTTGGGGATCGGTGGAATCGAAGTCCCTTCGCCGTCTTTTGTAGGTGTGTCTTTCCAGTGTTACGGTCGCCTTGAAAGCCACGGTCTCGGGATCGTTCGGATCCACGGAGCGGCGTTTGATCTTTCCATCGGCGGTGTAAAGAAACTCTGTCGGAGAGAGCCACGAAGCCCGAAAAGGGAAGACGTCCTCGTCGGGGAGAGTGACAAGTCTGGGTTGGCTCGCCGATGACGACGATCCGCTCTCAGTCACATCCAGCAGAAGAAGGCGGCTCTCAAGAGCTTCGATCTCGTTGAAAAGGAGCCTCGTCCCATCGGGGCTCCATGACGGAGCCGAGGCGTTCCCGGTCACGGTCGCAACGGTCCGCTGCTTTCCATCGCGGAAGAGGACCTGCACCGAGCGCAGGGACTCCGAGATGCCTTCCCCGGAGATCGTTGTTCGACTCCCAGGGAGACTCGGCACGATGACAAGGTCCTGCTCGGAGACGAAAGCGATCCTCCGGTCGTCGGGCGACCAAGCGGGCGTGAACTCGTTTCCGGCGCCGGTCGTGAGACGGTGGAGTCGACCTGCCTCCAACTCCAGTTCCCAGAGGTCGTAGGTGCCTTCCCGGTCGGAGGAGAAAACGATCTTGGAGCCGTCGTTCGACCAGTGAGGCTCGCGGTCATCGAACGGGCCGAACGTAAGTTGGCGCAGGTCCGTCCCCTCGGCCGACACGGCCCACAAGTGCCAGTTCCCGGTGCGGTAGGATTGGAAGGCAATCCGCTTTCCGTCGGGCGAGAACGTGGGCTGACGAGCATCACCCAAGGCGTCGGTCAAGGCTTTAGCCGTACCACCCGTCGCCGGCAACTGCCAGATCGTTCCCTGGAGATCGATAACGATGGTCCTTCCGTCCGGGGAGACGGCGGCAGCGAAGTCGGTTCCCTCCTCCAGAGTGACCTCGATCTGCTTGACGGCCAATCTCGATTCTCCCTGGCCAGAGCTTCTTGCCGGAGCGAAAAGGCACACGACGGCGCCGAGACAAAAAGAGCTGACAAGCAAACGCCGATTTGCTTTCTGCATTGGACCTTTCCTCTTGGATGGTTGTATTCACCTAAGGGCGAGGGATCGAGGTCGGCGATGTTAGTCGGATTGCGCTCGAACAGGCAAATCGGGGGAAGGACGAGAGGCAAGCTCTGCCGGCGTCGCTCTGGGGAGTCTAGCTTGTCAGGTCTAGGCCAATGTCGAGCGAGGCCGCGCTATGCGTCAAGGCTCCCACGGAGATCTGGTCCACCCCGGTGTCCGCCACGTCACGGATCGTGTCGAGGGTGATGCCGCCCGAGGCTTCCGTCAGCATCTTGCCCTCGCAGAGACCTACGGCTTGAAGGAGCATGTCGGGGTTCATGTTGTCGAGCAGAACGGCGTCGGCGCCCACGGCAAGCAACTCTTCGAGCTGGGCGAGCGTGTCCACCTCGACTTGGATCTTGACGAGATCGCCCGTGTTCGCGCGCGCTCTTTCGACGGCCTCCCGAAGTCCTCCCGCGATGGCGATGTGGTTGTCTTTGATGAGTACCGCGTCATAGAGGCCGTAGCGGTGCGTGCCACCTCCGCCGCAACGCACGGAGTACTTCTCGAGAGCGCGCAGCCCGGGGGTCGTCTTCCGGGTGGCGACGATCTCTGGAGGTATGCGGCCGATGGCGTTCTTGTATCGCCGCGTCAGGGTGGCGATGCCCGACAGGTGGCCGAGAAAGTTCAGAGCCGTGCGCTCCCCGGTCAAGATGGCGCGAGCCTTCCCGGAGACGCGCGCGATGGGCTCACCGGCATCGACATCGGCGCCGTCCTCCACGAGGGTCTCGAAGGAAACGTCCTCACTCAGCATCTTGAAGACACGCTTGGCGATGAAGGTGCCGGCTACGCGCCCGTCCCGACGCGCGACGAAGGTCGCAACCGCACGTGCCTTGGACGGGACGATCGCGTCGGTCGTGATGTCGCCGGCCTGACCCAGGTCCTCGCGGAGTGCCTGCTCGATCAGTGGGTAGGTCGTGAGTTCATGCGGTGTCATGAGCGCAAGCCTTCATTGGACGGCCAGCATGCGCTCGACGGCAAGACGCGCTTTGGCGGCGACCGTGGGCTCGACGTTTACGACGTGCGTCATCGTCTCGAGAGAGCGAAGGATCTTCGAGAGCGTGATCTTCTTCATGTGAGGGCACAGATTGCAGGGGCGGACGAACTCGGTACCGGGGTTGTCGACCGCGACGTTGTCGCTCATGGAACACTCCGTCACCATCAACACGCGCGCTGGTTGGTGGTCGCTGACGTAGCCGCTCATCGCCGAGGTCGAGCCCACGAAATCCGCTTCCGCGAGCACGTCGGGCGGACACTCTGGGTGTGCGAGGATCGTGACCCCCTCGTGCTGTTCACGAGCTGTCTGGAGCTCGCGTGCGGTGAAACGCTCGTGTACTTCGCAGTGTCCCTTCCAAAGAATGACGTCCACGTCCGTTTGCTGGCTCACCCATGTTCCGAGGTACTCGTCCGGCAGAAAGATCACGCGATCTGTGCCTAGCGACTCGACGACGGCGACAGCGTTCGACGACGTACAGCACAGGTCGCTCTCGGCTTTGACCTCGGCTGACGTGTTCACATAGGTCACGACGGGCACACCTGGGTAGCGCTCACGGAGCAGCCGCACGTCCGCCCCGGTGATCGAATCCGCGAGGGAGCAGCCCGCCTCGACGTCCGGGATGAGTACGGTCTTCGCCGGGTTGAGGAGCTTGGCCGTCTCGGCCATGAAGTGCACGCCCGCGAGGACGATGACGTCGGCTGTGGTCTCTACGGCCATGCGCGCCAGCGCAAGAGAGTCACCGGAGCGATCGGCGACGCCGTGGAAAATCTCCGGCTTCTGATAGTTGTGAGCGAGTACCACCGCGTTCCGCTTTCGTTTCCAATCTTCGATCGCTTCGATGAGCGGTGCGTGGACCGCCCATTCGATCTCGGGAATGAAGGGTCGAAGGCGCTCATACGAGGGATTGAGGCTTGGGCGAGCTTGTGTCGTCGTCATCGGCTTGTCCTCGCTTGTTGTGCTCACCATGAGAACAACATTGTCATATATAATACTCACGTTGAGTATAATAGATTATAATATCTATAGCTGAGGGTGTCAAGCACGCGAGGGGTAGGCGACGCCTGCACTTGGCCGCTCCCCAACGACGTGGCGACGAAATCGGAAGAGCTCGGCGGGTCGGCCTCTGGTCTCTGTAAACGTCTCACCCGTCCCTTCGACGAGTCCACCGTTCTCGAGCAGTCTGCGGAAGTTCTGCTTGTGGAGACGGACTCCGGCGAGGGCCTCGACGACGCGTTGGAGCTGAAGCAGAGTGAACGTCTCGGGCATGAGCTCGAAGACGACGGGGCGGTAGCGAATCTTCGCGCGCAGGCGACCGAGAGCGGTTGCGAGGATCCGTCTGTGGTCGAGGGCCATCTCCTTGCCGTCGAGGAGCTCGGATTCCCACAGGAGCTCATAGCGCTCCAACACGCGTTCGGGATCCCAGCGGCTCTCACCCGCGCCGAAGGCAACCTGGTAACGCTCTTGGCGCGGCGGACTACCTTTGGCCCAGGCGTCGAGCGCAGGGAGAATATCCTTCGTGACGAGGTTGGGCGGACCTTCTCTGAAGTCCTCCCAAGGCAAGAAGGCGTAGACGTCCCGCCAGCGCGCCGACCCGAGCGCAGGCGGTGCTTCACGAACTAGAGCGAGGTAGGCGACTGATATGACGCGGCCGTCGACATCCGCGTAGGGGTCCCGATCGAGATCGCCGAAGGTATAGAGCTGCTCGACGTAGCCGAGCTCGAACCCAGTTTGCCCTCGAACCCAGCCGCGCAGGCCGAGCTCGAGGGTTCGATCTTGAAGTGGGTCTAGAGGGCCGAAGGGAAGTGGCGGAAGCGCGCTACGCTCGTGCGTCGCCGTGAGAACGCGCGGCGCCTCCTCGGTCACGGCGAGGATGGTCGCGTTCAAACCAACGCGAATCACAGAAGACGTTTTGGGCATCGCGGGGCAACGTTTCCTAGAAAAGGTGACTCGGAAGCGCAATGAACAGAATACTCGACACGCGTGTCATACGAACTCCTTCTGTGAGCCGCCCAAGTGTCCACAAGCACTCCCTTCGGGTGCCGCATCGAGCGCGTAGCTTACTGCGAGCCGTGAGAGCGGAACAACCCGAAGCCGTGGCCCTGCTTCCCTACGAGCTCGAGATGAAATTCGATACATGTTGAAACCATTAGCGTGGCCACAGGGAGTATGACGCGCTAAGATGCTTGGGAGCTAACGAAAGGAATCATCGCGCCGATGACCGAGACCCACTGGAGCGACCTCGCCCGCGAGTTGCGCGAGCGACTCAGCCTTCAGAATCCGCCGCTGGCGATTACTTTCTCGAACGAACCACCCGTTGGCGTCGCGCGCTACGAAGCCGAGATGCCCGAGCCGACCTCGGACGGCCGTACCGGCAAGGTTCCCGCGGGGTGCGTGTTCTGGATGAAGGCGGGCGATGCCACGTTTGCTACCGTCGCCGAGGACCATGCGAATTGCAGCGTGGGGAGCGTCACTCATGGTTTCAAGACGCTTGAGGATGTGGGTGCGAACGAAGACGTTGCCGCGCTGCTGGAAAGCGGTTGGGTCACCATGGACGTCGTCCCGCAGATCCCCGTGGTCACGAATCGCTACCACTACGTCACCTACGGACCGCTCGCGGAAACGACGGTCGCACCTGACGTTGTCTTTGCCCGACTCAACGCCAAGCAGCTCATGATCCTACACGACTCGCTCCCCGAGCTTCGCTTCGAGGGCAAACCCCAATGCCACATCGTCGCCATCGCCAAGGAACAAGGTCAGGTCGCGGTGAGTGTCGGCTGCATGCTCAGCCGGGTTCGGACCGGCATGCCAAATGGCGAGCTCACCTGCGCCATCCCGGGCGGCAAGCTTGCGGAGGTCGTCGCCAAGCTGGGAACGACCTGCGCCGCGGATGGCTCGGTGGCGGACTACGCTGCTCGTGACGCGAAACGATTCGCGGCTCGATGAGCCGCCTGCGCGTCAGTCCGCTCTGAGTGCCGACCAAGGATCGGACGCTTCGCGCGAAAGCCGATTGTCAAGTGATGTCGCTTCGGTTAGAGTGGGTTCTTCATTTTCGAGGCCGCGCTTTCGTGGACGAATCGCTCGGTTTTCAATCCAGGAGGTTTCAATGCTTGATCCCATACCCAGGGCCGGCGACGCGGGGTTCATCGAAGAGCTCGACGCGATCATCGCCCAACACGCGATGCTCGAGCATCCGTTCTACAAAGCGTGGAACGAAGGAGCGCTCACATGCGAAATGCTCGCCGACTACGCCAAGCAGTACTATGCACACGTGAGCAATTTTCCAGTTTACGTCAGCGCCACGCACTCACGATGCGACGACATCAAGGTCCGACAGCTCCTGTTGGAGAACCTGAATGACGAGGAGAAGGGCGAGGAGAACCATCCCGAGCTCTGGATGCGCTTCGCGGAGGGTCTCGGCCTGGCGCGCGCGGAGGTGAAGGCTGCCGAATTGCTTCCGGAAACGAAGGCGTCCGTGGCGACGATCAAATCACTGACGCAGGACCCTGACTGCCTCAGCGGTATCGCCGCCCTCTACGCCTACGAGTCGCAGATCCCGGAAGTCGCGCGGACGAAACGCGAAGGCCTGAAGGCGTTCTACGGTATCGACGACGCGCGAACGGTCTCGTTTTTCACCGTGCACGAGGAAGCGGATCTCGTGCACCGGCAAATGGAGCGCGATATCCTCCGTGAGAAAGCGACCGATTCGGCATCGCGGCAGAAAGTCCTGCGTGCGGCGGACGCGTCGGCGCAGGCGCTCTGGACGTTTCTCGACGGCGTCCACCGGGAGTTCGTTTCAGCGGAGTAAATGAGTGCGCGATCGACTCAGCGTCCAATAGGCCGGCAAATTCGATTTCGTCTCCCGAAGGATCTCCCGAATCGCGGTGCGATTTTCGGCGGAGAGGTTGGCGTAGTTGCTTTCCGTCTCGCCCGCCAATACGTCATAGATGCGTCGGAGCACCGGTTCGCGAACGTTGTCCGGCAAGGCGTCGAAAGCTGCGCTATAGACCATATAGCTCAGTGGATATTGAAAGAGTCGGTCTCGAAGGTCGAAGTCACGAAGAGACCGGCCCTTCACATCTCGCGGTCCTCGCCGCGGAAAGCTTTCGGTAAAGGACGATACGCCTTGGATCGGTTCTTCGAGTGATATCTCGTCGGCGAAGAGCATGTAACGGACCACTTCGTCGATGCGTGCGTCCAAGCGGTCTCTCGCGGTAACGTCCTTGGCGGCTATCCTGGCCTCCCAATTTAGACGAGTAAGGAGATTTGTCATCTGAGTTTGGTGCTCGAGCGTCATGAGCGCCACGATGTCGCTCGACGGGGCTGGATAACCGCTCGTGTCGAATTTCTTGACGAGACTCGTTAGATTTTGCGTCTCCTGCGTCGCCATGACCCCGACGCTCGTGGGATCCAACGCGACGGCGTTTCCTCTGTGTACCCGTCCGCCATGCGTTCCGGTGACGTACCATCCGCCCCAACGATCTTCGAAAGGCGTACGATGATCCGTCACCACGGTGCCCAGGTGGAAGTTGGCCCGTCCCGACGGGCTCGTTGCCACCGAGCCCACATACATGCCGGGGATGCCGAGGGTCGCGGGTCCTTGGTGACATTCGAGGCAGACGGAGGGACGCGCGAACCGGGGCCGGTCGGGTTTCTCGGCGTTCAGTGTGTAGAAGACGACGCCCTGTCTCGGATCGACGGCCGCCAATTCGATGACGCTGCTGCCGGGAACGAAACCGATTGCAACTTCGTCGCTGAAATAAATGGCACGGGGACTACGTGGAGAGATGCCCGTCTTTTGAAGGCTGGTTTTCGAGAAGACCAGAACCTGCGAATCCGCGCTCACTCCGAGATGCTCGAGGAGGCTCGGCAGGTACGAAAGCTGTTCTCCATGGAAATCGAGCTCCAACTTTCGATTCTCGAACCTTTTGATGAGGCGCGTGACCGGGTCGTCGAGATCCGTCCGCCAGTAACGGATTACCGGGTGGTCGGTCGGCAGGGGTTCTTCATAGACCTGAGCTGCCGAAGGCTGGGCGGCTGCGGCTAGAAGCGCGCCCCACCACAGGCTCCTCAGCTCCCTTGACAATCTCATGGTACATTATTATAGGGCGTGTCCTGCGGTTCCCGTGGCGGTTGCAAATCCGGATCGCGTCTACTATAGATCTAGGGCATGAAGGGTCGGGGTTCATGAAGACGACGTTCGTCCTTGGGCTCGTGGCAATCCTGTCGGCTTCGGCTGCCCAGAGTGCTACGAAATCTCCGTCTGCCGCGACACATCGCGCCCTAGTCAGCGATTACTGCTCCACCTGCCATAACGACGACCTCAAACTCGGCAATTTCTCGCTTCAGAACGTAGATCTCGCCGAGCCCGAGCGGCACGCGGAGTTGCTGGAAAAAGTCATTCTGAAGCTCCGCGCCGGGTTTATGCCGCCAGAGGGAATGCCCCGGCCGGAGGCGTCCGAGATGGATGCTTTCGTCCACGATCTGGAGAAAGGCATCGACGAGGCGGCGGCCGCCGACACGAATCCCGGCCGCCCCAGTCTGCACCGGCTCAATCGTCCCGAATACGCCAACGCGATCCACGATCTGCTCGAGCTCGAAGTGAACGCCGAGTCGCTCTTGCCGCCCGACGATATGACACAGGGCTATGACAACATGTCGGACGTCTTGAGCGTCTCTCCGACGCTTCTCGAGAGCTACATCAGCGCGGCCGGAAAAATCAGCCGCCTGGCAGTGGGGGACCCCGATGCCAGTCCTCTCGTCGAGACCTACGTCGTTCCGCAGGCCTTCTCGCAAATGCGGCACGTGGACTGTACACCCTTCGGGACGCGCGGCGGCATGGCCGTGCGTCACAATTTCCCGGCCAACGGCGAGTACATCTTCAGAATCAGCCTCTACTTCCGGAGCCTCGGACAGCTGTTCGGTGACAACAAGCCTGCCGAAGGGGAGCAGCTCGAAGTGGCCCTCAACGGCGAGAGAGTGATGCTCTTCGACGTCGATCGGAAGATGAAGCAAACCGCGGATCTGAGGACACCACCGATTCAGGTTCCGGCGGGCCCCCAAACGATCTCGGCGTCTTTCATTCAGAGGGGCGAGGGGCCCGTTCAGGATTTTCTCAGGCCTTTCGACCAAACGACGGCGGACCTCACGACGGGTAACGTCCAGGGACTGACAGGACTGCCCCACCTGAGGAACATCGGTATCGCCGGTCCCTATAAGGTGACGGGAGTGAGCGATACGCCGAGCCGCCGTAAGATTTTCGTCTGCCGTCCTGCCGAGTCCAGCACTGCCGATGAAGAGTTTACCTGTGCCAAGCAGATTCTTTCGCGGCTAGCGCGATCGGCCTTCCGGCGGCCCGTGAAGGACGAGGATTCGAAGGCCCTCCTTAGCTTGTACGAGTCCGGGAGGCGGAGCGGGGACTTCGACGCCGGAGTCAGAACTGCGTTACAAGGAATTCTTGCCGATCCGGAGTTCATCTTTCGCTTCGAGCGCAGGCCTCCCGGCGTCGCTCCCGGTGAGAACTACCGGGTCAGCGACCTGGAGCTTGCTTCGCGGCTGTCGTTCTTTCTTTGGAGCAGCATCCCCGACGACGAGCTCATCACCGTGGCCAGCGAGGGCAAGCTTGGAGACCCTGACGTCTTGGAGCAACAAGTGCGCCGGATGCTCGCGGACCCGCGCTCTGAGACCCTCGCAACCAACTTCGCCTCTCATTGGCTGCATCTGCAGAACTTGAAGGACGCCCACCCGGAGGTCTACGAGTATCCTGACTGGGATCACCATCTGACTCTCTCGATGCAGCGCGAGACCGAGCTCTTTTTCGACCACATCGTTCGTGAAGACAAGAGCATCCTCGATTTCCTGACGGCGGACTACACCTTTGTCGATCAGCGTTTGGCGGAGCACTACGGAATCCCCAATATTATCGGCAACCGATTTCGGCGTGTGACGACTCCGGATGAGAACCGAAGGGGCATCCTGGGACACGGAAGTATACTGACGCTGACGTCTCTCGCCACGAGGACCTCGCCCGTGATTCGCGGTGCTTGGATCATGGGCGTTCTCCGCGGGACACCGCCTCCGCAGCCTCCCGCCAACGTTCCCCCCCTCAAGGAGAACGAGTCGGGCGAGGTGCATCTGTCGGTACGCGAGCGCATGGAGGCTCACCGGGCGAATCCCGCGTGCTCGTCGTGCCACAACATGATCGATCCGATTGGCTACACGCTCGAGAATTTCGACGCTGTCGGGGCTTGGCGCATCAAGGATAGTGGCTTCGATATCGATCCCTCGTCCAAGCTGTTCGACGGAACGGAGGTGAGCGGCCCTCGGGATCTGCACGCCTATTTGCTGGGGTCGGAGACCCTGTTTCTGAGGAACTTCGCGCGGAATCTTCTGATGTACGCCATGGGGCGCGTCATTCGGCACTACGACATGCCTGCGGTTCGCTCGATTGCGATGGAGGCGGTGGAGAACGACAACCGAGTCTCGTCCTTCGTCCTGGGTGTCGTGAAGAGCACCCCGTTCCAGATGAGAAGGGCAGAGGAGAGCGAAGCGGCAACCGATGCGGCCGCCATGCAGTAAGAGTCAAGGAGGAGAGAGCACTGTGTTCATTACGAAGAAGCATATTTCCAGACGGGCGGCGCTTCGCGGGATGGGCGTCACATTGGCCCTCCCGTTCCTGGACTCGATGGTGCCGGCGATGGCGGCAACGAGCAAGAGCGCGGCGGTCCCGCGCACGCGCCTGGCAGCGCTCGAAATGGTGCACGGCTCTGCCGGTAGCACCGGGGACGGTACCGACAAATGTTACTGGTCTCCCGCGGAAGAGGGCCACGATTTCAAGATTACGCCGATCCTCCGCTCACTCGAGCCCTACCGGGACTATCTGACAATCGTCAGCCATACGGATATCGCCCTGGCAACGGCCCAAACGCCGGTCGAGGCCGGCGCCGACCACACCCGCTCCTCCGCGTCTTTTCTGACCTGCGCCCACGCGAAGAGGACCGAAGGTGCGGATTTCTACAACGGCACGTCGATGGATCAAATCTACGCGCGGCACGCCGGTCAGGACACGCCCTTGCCGTCGATCCAACTCTGCATCGAGGACGTGGGCTCTCTGACCGGCGCCTGCGGTTACGGCTATAGCTGCATCTACGCCAATACTATTTCTTGGTCGTCGCCCACGACGCCACTTCCCATGGAGAGGGACCCGCGGGTGGTCTTCGAGCGGCTCTTTGGTGATGGTGCGACGCCGGAAGAGCGGCTCCGCCGCCGTGAGACCAGTGCCAGCATTCTGGACGGGATTCTGGACAAGGTATCGGCTCTGAGACGGGATCTCGGTCCGAGTGACCAGGCGCGGTTCGCCGGCTATCTCGAGAACGTCCGCGAGGTCGAGCGGCGGATCGAGCAGGCGGAGCAACGCGATGCCGCCGAGCAGACGAAGTCGCTTCCGTCCGCCCCCATCGGCGTCCCGGATACCTGGTCCGAGCACGTCAAGCTCATGCTCGATCTGCAAGTCTTGGCTTTCATGACGGATGTTACGCGCGTCTCCGCGTTCAAGATGAGCCGTGACGTCAGCTCTCGCGTCTTCGAGGGAAGCGGCGTCAAGACACCTTTTCACAGGCTGTCGCATCACCAGAACAAGCCGGACATGCTCGCCGAGTTCGCGAAGCTCAACGAGTTCCATGTGAACCATGTCGCCTATTTCCTCGAGAAACTGAAGAACTCCCCCGACGGCGAAGGCAACTTGCTGGACCACTCCATGGTTCTCTATGGAAGCCCGATGGGGGATGGAGACGTGCACAACCACTTGCGCGTTCCCCTGTTCCTGGCCGGACACGCCAATGGGCTGCTCAAAGGCAATCTGCATCTCCGTTGCCCGGACGCGACGCCAATGGCGAACGTCTTGCTGACGATGCTTCGCAAGCTTGGAGTCGGCATAGAGAGCATCGGTGACAGCACGGGCGAAGTCGCGATCTGAAGGGGAACCCAATGCTTTTCAGGAGCTTGATCGGATTGAGCGTGGCGGCGCTCGCTTCGGCCACGGAGACCAACGTTCAGCTTCCCGTCCTGGCGTCCCAGGGCGACGTGGCCGGGGTGCAGACCTTGCTGCAGAGAAACGTGGACGTGGATTCGATGCAGGGTGACGGCATGACGGCGCTCCACTGGGCCGCGTTCCGGGACGACCTGGCGATGGGTCAACTTCTTCTCGGTGCCGGGGCCAAGGTGGGCTCGGCGACGAGGATCGGTGCCATCACACCGCTTCATTTGGCGAGCAAGAACGGGAGTGATGCCTTCATCGAGGCCTTACTGAAAGCCGGTGCGAACCCGAACCGGTCGACCGACACCGGGGCCAGCCCGTTGATGTCGGCGGCGATGTCGGGCAGCGTGAACGCGGTGCGAGTGCTCCTGGACCACAAGGCCGACGTCAATGCCAGGGAGTTTCGCCACGGTCAGACCCCTTTGATGTTTGCCGCTTGGGAGAACCGCTCGGAAGTCATCGAACAGCTCACCGAGCGTGGTGCGCACCCCGAGCTCTCTTCGTATGTGCTTGCCCTGAACGAGGACCGGAGCGACACGGACGCGAACTCCCAAGATCGGCGAAAGGGCCGCATGAAATCTGCGCAATCCGGTGCGAACTCCGCGATGGGTGGGATGACAGCTCTGTTGTTTGCCGCTCGCGAAGGCCACTTGGAGTCGGTCCGCGCTCTCTTTCAGGCGGGTGCCGACATCGACCGGGTGAGTGGGGGAGATGCCTCGAGCCCGATGGTGGTAGCGATTGGAAACGGTCACTACACCGTGGCGAAGTACCTGCTCGACCAAGGGGCGGATCCGAAACGTGCGAACCTCGACGGCCTGACCCCCCTTTACGCCGCGGTGCACATGCGCTACGCACCGGTATCCTGGGCGCCGAATCCGAGAACGGATCAGCAGGTCGTCGGTTCTTCCGAATTGATTCGATCGCTACTGGAAGCCGGAGCGGACCCGAACGCACGAGTCAGAGGCAAGCTCTGGTTCAGCCCCTCCTCGCACGACCGGGGATGGGTCGCGCACGGGGGAGCGACGGCCCTCTGGCGAGCCGCCATGTCGAGCGACGTCGAAGCCATGAAGTTGCTCGTGGCGGGTGGTGCCGACCCAAAGCTGAAGACGGACGGAGGGGTCACCCCGTTGATGGTGGCAGCAGGCATCGGCTGGGTCGGCAACTTCAGCGAGAACGCCCCGGACTCCTTCCTGGAAGCGGTGAAGTACTGCATTGAGCTCGGTAACGACGTCAACGCCTTGGAAAAAGATGGGTTCACCGCACTACACGGAGCGGCGGCGATGGGCGACAACGAGGTCGTCCAGTACCTCGTGGACCACGGAGCGCGAGTGGATCTCATCAACGGGGACGGCGACTCCATGGCCGATATGGCCTTCGGCCCGTCCAGGTTCTTCATCCCTTATCCCGACACGGTGGATCTTCTCGTGAAGTTGGGCTCGCCTTTTCAGGACAATTGCCGCTCCGACCAGTGCGTCGACGGGAAGTTTCTCGGCGGCGCCGTCGCCAAGTAGAGCTTGCCGATCGAAATCGTCAGATCGTCCATCGCCGTCACGAGTAAGAGGCGGGGCTCAAACGTATCGCATGATCAAGGCGGTCAAGATGGCGATGCCGAGACCTCCGAGGACGGGTAGTGCGATACTGAGGAACTTCGGTTCCCGAGCGATTGCCAGCAGCGCCTTGGCGTGCTCGACTCGGCTGATGGTTTCCTCCGCAGGGGGCTCGTTCGTCGAAGCCGACGTTTCGACGCTCGGTTCGGCCTTTGACTCCTTTCCGGAGTCGGAAGGCCAGTCGTCGTCAAAAGCCTTCGGTGGACCTGCGCCAGTTTCGAGAATCGCCGGAGCTCTACGACCCGCCTCACTCCGCCCGAAGATCATTCGCTCGACATTCGATGCAGCCCAGGCGTCGCCTTCGGATTCGGTTTGCTTTTCGCCGGAGGCGGCTTCGTTGGCGCCCACACTCTCCGGGGCTCTCGTCTGAGACGGGCGCAAATCCTTTTTGATCGACATTAGCGAGCCCAGAGCGCCAACGGCTGACTTGAATGGCGTTGCAACACGAGGCGACCCGCGGCGCCATCCAAGTTCTTCGCCGCCGGCGCGTTCGGCTCGGCCAGCAAGTAGGGTTTCCCGTTCCGATTGGCTTGCCAAACCCGGTCGTCGAAATAGATCGGGCTCAGACAGTCCATGTCGATCCCGAGGTGATTGAAGCAGATCCCGGCCATCGTCGGCCCGAGTCTCTTGTCCTCTGCGACGCGAACGTGATTCACCATGAGCCAAGGCCGAAAGGACCGCACCGCCTCCTCGAGGTCCTGCCCGACCTCGAGATCGTGTTCTTTGACGGCGGCGATCAAATCCGGGAGAGTTGCGATATTTCGCCGAACAGCTCTTCGGCCGCTGGGACCTGGTCCTTCACTACGATCTGGGTCGAGGCCTGAGAGCTTTTGCCGGCCGCGACGGTGGCCGGCTCAAAAACATGGTGACGCTGGCCAACGAGAGAGTCGGTGACTTGACTGCGCTCCCCAAGGACGCTGGCAAGGTGCTACCTCAGCTCGACCGTTTCATCCAGCGCAACGTGATGGCCACGGAGGAGGATCGACTCAGCGTTGCGATTCTGATCGAGCATGCTTCTTACGTGTTTCCCAGTGGAGAACCGGGCCATCTGAGCCTTGGCGCTTCGACCCACGTCGTTACCTTGCTCAACTGGGCCACGTCTCCACACGTCAAGCACCTGAACATGGCCGTTGTCCTCGTGGACGAAAAACTCTCCGCGCTGAACGAGCGCCTCGCGGGCAATCCCCATGTCGCGGCGTTCGAAGTGCCGCTTCCCGATGAGGAGGAGCGGGCCCGGTTCATCGGCTTCACTACGGGCTCGCGCGAGCTCAGCGATTTTTCGGATTTCGGCGAGCCGGAGCTCGCCAAGCTGACTGCCGGAATCTCCCTGACCGACGTCAACGTCCTCATCCAATCGACGATCGAAGGCGGGCGACGGTTGGACGACAGCGTTTTCAAACGTCTGAAGAAGCGCCTCATCGAGCGGCAATGCCAGGGCCTCCTCGAGTTCATCGAACCTCGCTGGGGCTTGGACATGGTCATCGGACACGAGGCGGCGAAGAGCAGGCTTCGCGAAGATGCGGCGCTTCTCAAGCGCGGATTACTCCAGAGCCTTCCCATGGGCTACCTTCTCTGCGGCGCAGTGGGAACGGGGAAGTCGTTTCTCGCGCAGTGTACGACGGGCGAGATCGGCATCCCCTGCGTCATGCTCAAGAATTTTCGATCCAAGTACGTTGGCGAGACCGAAGGCAATCTGGAGCGCGTACTCTCGGTGTTGCGGGCCATGGGACCGGTGGTGGTGATCATCGACGAGGCCGACGCCGCGCTGGGCAATCGCGGTCAGAGTGGCGACTCCGGGACCTCGAGCCGTGTCTTCGCGATGATCGCCGCACAGATGGGTGACACCCGCTATCGAGGTCGGATCCTCTGGATGCTTCTCACCTGTCGACCGGATCTACTGCCGATCGACATCAAGCGGCAAGGGCGGGCCGAAGTGCACGTTCCGCTCTTCTATCCTCGAGAGGAAGCGGAGTTGCGCGCTCTGTGCGTGGCGATGGCGAGGAAAGCGGGCGCGAAGCTGGCACTCGAAGACGTTCCGCCGATCCCCCAGCTCGGACAGCTTTCGGGAGCCGATATCGAAGGGATGGTGGGACGGGCCTGGAGGCGATCCCTTCTCGCCGGCGAGGACAAGATTACTCGGGACGTCCTCGAAGACGTGGTGTCACAATTCATGCCCTCGACGGCGGGGCTGGAGAAAGAGCTTCAAGAAACCGCGGTGATCCTCGAGTGCACCGACCGGCAGTTCTTGTCGGCAGATGTGCTAGGGAGGGTCCAAGCCGGGGGAGCCCGGACGAAGCTCCAGGAGCGGCTGACAGCTCTCAAACAGTTGGTCGAGGACCGATAGCACGAAAGGAGACGACGTGGCGACTGGCTCTGCAGCATGTCGCCGAACCGCCGCGTCAGATGCCGGGAAGAATTCCCCTTAGCTGTCTCGCGTCCCAGGGCAAGATCGCCTATCCTGTTGCGAGGAAAAGAGAGACCATGAGTACGGGGCGGCGAGAGTTTATGACAGGGTTTAGGACCCTGCGCAGGCGTTTCGGCTACCGGCAGCCAGACTTCAACGCGCAAACGCATACCGGGGTAGCGATCGGCGAGTATGCGCGCATCAATGAAGGCTTGGTGTTTTGGGAGAAATACGGGAGCGCAATCCATAGCGTGGATGTGTCCCTGGTAATGCCGGTATTGGAATCCTTGGGAGCCTCTATCGGCCCCAAGTGGGAGTGGGATGGTAACGCCTACCAATGTCGCATTGGCGCAAGCGCGAGGGAAATCGTGCTCGACATGCGGGACGATGAGTCGCGCGTCGTCGAGGTTTCGGTGTTCCGACTGAGGGGCGATGACCGGGATCAGAAGATGCAGGTTGGTAAAATTTCGGTGCCGCTTCCTTGCGAAGACTGGGTCCCGTTGCAAGAGCAACTGAGAAAAGTAATGCTCTAGTTCTCTCTCTTACCCGACTCGCCCTTTATGGTGCACCCCTCATGACCTGCAAACCCGGCAGGTAGCTGCCCAACAGCAATACTCACTCCCTCTCGGCAACCTCACTCCGAGGTCGCCTGTTCGAGGCTTGTACCCAGATCCTTGAGAATCACCATCGCGGCGTTTCGCCCCGGCCGTCCCCTTACTCCGCCTTCGGGATGGGTCGTGCCGCCGGTCTGATACAGGCCCGGAATCGGCATGCGGTGTTGCGCCCAGCCGGGGACCGGCCGCAGTGCACCTCTTTGCGCCGGGCCATCGGTGCCACCGTGACACGAGCCGTGCCACATCCCCGGGTTCATCCGCTCGATATCCAGCGGCGAGATCACGAACCGCGCCAGGATCTTGTCGTCGGTTAAACTGGGAGCGTGACGTTGCAGCGCTCTCAGATGCGCATCGGCGACCTTCTCTTTGATCTCGTCCCACCGCTGAGGGCCTCCATCGAGCAAATTGTAAGGCTGTCGGCCCAGGACCCGCACCGTGTGCATCCCTTCCGGCGCTCGAGTCACATCCACGACGCTGGGCTGCACGACATGCAGGACGCAGTCCTCCATATCGACCTCACCGGTGTGCAGCTCCAGGTCAAAATGCAGCGCGCGCACGGGGCTGTACAGAGTCCGTGAATGCACGGGCGTCACGGTGCCACCACCTGGGGCCGGATAGACGACCGGTGACGTTGTAGCGTAGAGGGTGTTGAGCCCCGAAGAGCCGGTGTTGAAGGTCGCCACCCCTTCGAGGAAGTCCTCGCCCCACAACCCTTTCGGCGCCAGGTCCACGAGGCGCTTGATGTGCACCGTGGACACGACTGCTCTCGAGGCCCGATAGGTGCTGCCGTCCGCACACTCCACCCCCACGCAGCGGCCACCCTCGATGATGAGCTGCACTGTCGGCTTGTTGGTGAGGATCACGCCACCGTGCGCTTCGATGCAGCGCGCGAGAGCGATGGGTAGCATGCCCGCTCCCCCTTTGGGCGTGGCGGGTCCGGCGGGATTCCGGGTGGGATAGGCTCGAAGCCCGGTATTGTGTTGATTCAAATCCACCGGCCATCCGCCGATCATGAAGGTCTGGACATGCTCGTGCTCGAAGTTGTGCCGGATCACCGCCCATTTGGACATCGCCATCCGGCGCTGCCACATCCCGCTGGGAGGAGGGGCGGGACTGTCGGGCGTATCCCCCTCCCAACCGATGGGCCTGTCCTCGATACCACGCTCACGACCTGAGGGTCGGGTTTTCCGGAACTCGTCGGCTTCGTCGGCCATCCGCCGATAGGTCTCGGCATCTTTTTTCGAGAGCTGCGCAATCGACTCATACGTGCGATCGAAGTCTTTCCATATCGTGATGCCAGTGCCGTCCGGAAAAGGGTTGTGCCGGATTGGATCGGGCCGGAAGTACTCCAGCCCGTAATCCGCGAGCTTTAGCTCCTTCATCGCCGGGTTGCTGAGGAAGTTCGCGTGATTTGCAGAGCACGTGTCGTGCTTGAAGCCGCGCAACGTCAATTCCGCGTGCTTGGCGCCCCCACCGATCTCCGGTCGGCCCTCCAAGACCACCGTGCGAAAACCGGCTTTGGCCATATAGGCGGCCGTAACCAGGCTATTGTGGCCGGCACCGATCACCAGCACATCGAACCGATCGCCCCCCGGCTGGGCGGCGGCGGATTTCGTGAACGTCATGGGCGTGAAGGCGAGGGGTGCGGCCGCCGCTGCCCCCTGAACAAACTTGCGCCGTGTGATCTTCTTCTTCATCAGGTTCCTCCTGAGGTCATGTCAATGCGCGTGCCCGGTTGGACTCGGTCGTGAATATATCTTAGTCCTGTACTGACTGCACCCCAATCCAAAGAGTCAAGCTTTTCCTATATGTTTTTTTGGGTCTACGCGGATTCGTGTGGGTTGAAGACGGCATTTCTGGGTAATGGCGGAAGGAATGCCGCCACGATCTTCAGCTTGAGATATTCCTCGTCGCGATAGCCGTAGGCGCGTCGTTGCAGCACACGGATTTTGTTGTTGACCCCTTCAACTAGGAGGCGCAGACGTTCCATCTCGGCCACCGCCTTGTCCGGCACAGCTTGCCCACATGCGTCGCAAAACGCTAGGTGTAGCGCGAGTTGTTCGCCAGCCAGTCCAGGTGTTCTACATGCAAACCGCCGCACCCAGGACAGTTGACGCGCCAACGCTCGTATTCCAGATAGATCCGCCAGCCTGCCAACGACAGGTCGCGGACCCGGCACACTTGCTTGTCATAGCGCCCCCGGCACCGTTGCCCACAGTAAGAGCGCACAGCTGTTTTTTTCGCCTCTTGAGCTGGATGACGCGGGCGTATCGGTCACCGAATAGACCCTTCAATCCGGCACACCACGAAACCTGGCAGCGCAAACAGCGAGCGGATCGACTGGGAATTTTTCACTCGGTTAGCCTATCCTAAAAATGGACCACTTCTCAGCACCTGATGAAGTACTCGATACCTTTTCCACACAATGAGTTACACTGTTTTTCCGTCAGAACTTACCCACACGAATCCGCGTAGACCCGTTTTTTATTGCCGGGGTTAAATTGTGGTGTCCTGCGCCTTAGCGGCGACGTCCCCGCAGTCTCCAGTGACTCCATCCATCCTCGAGCGCCACGATCGCATAAGGAATCAGGAGGGCTTCGCTCTCGAAACGAAATCGCATGTTCACGGCGAACAACGCGTAGACCAAAGACAAGAACGCCCAGACGCCGATGGCGAGGGAGGGGGCTTCGGCTTCCGGACGCTTCCGGGCTCGGCACCATCCGATCACGACGAGCGGAAGCGTCAGGATCCACAGCGCGACATAAACTCGTGTCCAGCTCGCCGGGTGCTGCCTGCCCACGCCTGGACGCCAGGTCCAGAGGTACAGAAGTCGCCGGGCGTAGAGCCCCGTAGCTTCCAGCGGGTGGTCCAAGGCGTGCGAAAGCGCGCTTCGACGAAGGCTGCGATCTCGCTCGATTTCGGATTGGGACGAGAAGCCGGGGGGCAGGAGGGGACCGATGCGATGAAGCGCGTCTTCGTCGAGCACGCCATTGGCACCGTGATGGCTCCCCATGAACAGCGCGTAGCCGGAGGTTGTCGTCCCCGGTACCCAGGCACCCAGGGCAATGCGGTTTCGGATGAGCCAGGGCGCGAGGACGACGACCGCGATGGTGACCGCCAAGGCTCCGTGTCGAACGCGCTCCGATCGATCGCCGCGCGATAGGGCCCAGGGCAGGAGCACGACCGGAAGCACCAGGAAGGTCGTCCGCACGAGCGCGGCGATCCCCAAAGCCAAGCCGAGTTCGCCAGCCCGCCAGAGGCCCGGCAATCGGCTGTAGCGAGTCGCCGCCAGCAGAGCCACGACGAGAGCTGCGGCTCGAAGCCAAAGAGGGTGATAGGAGAGCGCGTATGCGGCAATGGGTGGCCATAGGGCGACGACGATCGTCACGAGACCTGCCGGAGCTCCCAGCCATTGATGTGAGAGACGCCCAATGAGGAACGACGTCGCAAGCCACCCCAGAACCTGGAATGCGATGAGAGCGACGTAGGGGCGCGGGACCCATTTGAGGAAGGCGGCGAGGAGGAACGTATAGCCCGGCTCGGCGTTTGCCCAGGCCTCAGGATGGCCGGCGAAACGATGAAGCGAGTAACCCTCGGAAGCCAAAAGGTGCCCGGCGATCTCACCCGGCTCCCACGTCTCCAGAACTCTATCGGGGCGTAGGTAGAGAAAGGCAACCAAAAAAATGAACGATAGCGCGACGAAGAGAAATGTCTTACGCGCCATCATTTGTGTTCGAAGAATGCTCACAGACTGATTCAGCGCGTCTCCCCCGAGCTGTTGAAGGGGCAAGGCAGCGAGCCCGCTAGGCTAATCAGTTAGTCGACCGCCGGCTGATTCTGATTGCCGGCGCCATGGCGCCTGCCACAGCGTGGACAATCCGTCGGCGGCAGACTGTTGTCGACGCGGTGTTGCACCGGTGTGAGCGTCTTGACATACGCGAACATCGCTCTCAGATCGTCGTCGGTCTGGTTACCATACGCGATCCATGGCATGGCGTCGTGAATCTTCCGCGCCCGGACCCGGCCGGTCCGCATCATCTCGAGGAACAGCTCCTCCGTGTAATGCGGAATGCCGCTCGGCGCCGGGGTGATGTTGACGCTGGCGACCTCCCCGTAGGGGCCCGTCAACACGAATCCGCCGGCGAAGTTCATGCCTGGAAGCACCTGGCCCCTTGCGTCGGCCGGCGTGTGGCAATCGCTGCAGACCGCAACGTCCACGAGATACTTGCCGTAGGCGACGGGATTGGCGCGATTCGGGTCGGGCACCGGCGTCGTGATTGGCTCCGGGAGACCGTTGATCAGGCGGTTCACGGGGAATGGGATGTCAGACGGAGGGAGCGTCCGGCGCAATGGCTTCAACGTTCGGAGATAAACGATGACGGACGCCAGATCCTCGTCGGACATGTACTTGTACCGGTGATACGGCATCAGCGGAAACAGCGCGCGCCCATCGAGGCCAATGCCCTCGCGGATGGCGCGGGCCAGCGTATCGTCGCTCCAGCGGCCGACGCCGGTGTCGAGGTCGGGAGTGATGTTCGGCGCCGTGATCCACGGCAGCCCCTCTTCAGCCCAGCTCCGTCCGCCTCCCTCGGTTCCCGCCTTTGCGGGAAAGCCCGGCGACTGCCAGTCCAACTCCGAGTGGCAGAGGACGCAGCCGCTGACGGATGTGGCCAGATACTGGCCGCGCTCCACGCGTTGCGACGTCGGGTCGAACCGTCGTTCGGTGAGTGGTCGTGCGCGGGGACCGATAATGGGACGAATGCCAACGAGTGCTGTGACAGCAGCCACGGCGAGCAGAAGTAGCACAAGAACACAAAACCCCGCGATCTTCAATTTCCGCCGCATTTGATTCCTCTCCCTGTCCGGCTCGATCTACCTACCGCCTCGACGTCTCGGCGGCAGCGTCGTAGACGACCTTTCCTCCGACGATGGTCAGCACCGACTCGATCTCCTTGATCTCGTCCACTGGCACGGTGAGGTAATCGCGGTCGATCACCACCAGGTCGGCGAGTTTGCCCATTTGGATCGAGCCGAGGTCGTTTTCGCGAAAGATGAAATACGCGGTTTTCCTCGTGTACGCCACGAGGGCGTCCTCGCGGCTGATCGGCTGGTGGTTGACGACCTTCCCGCCGACCATCTTGCCGGTCACCGCCCACCAGAGGGTGGTGACCGGGCGGTACTGATTCACCTCGAACGCGTCGGTTCCGAATCCCCACTGGATGCCGCTGTCCTGAATCGCCTTCAGCGGCGGCATCGCGTACGAACGGTCGCCATGGTCCCGGTTGAAAGACGCGCCCGAGATGATGGTCCGGGGATGCACGCCGATGTACATGCCGAGCTTCTTCATGCGGTCGATCTGTGATGGCGTGACCTGCTCCATGTGCACGAAGGCCCAGCGCAGGTGCCGGATCGGCATTTCCTTCGCGAGCATCTCGACCTGCTGGAGCTGGGCTTCGACCGTCCATTCCATGGTCGTGTGAATGAAGATCGGGATCCCCGCCTTCGCCACGGCCCGCGCCACCCGGCCCCACTCCGCGAATGTCTCGGGCGGGGTCATCGGCTCGGTATCGGTGACGTTGTCGGTAGTGCGCCCGTCCTCGATCGCCGTACGGAAGCAGAAGAACCGCATCGAGAGCTTCCCCTCACGCTGTCACTGCCGGTAAGTGTCGGCGTACTGGCACGCGCCAGCGGACGAGGTCAGACCCGCCCGGCTGAAGTCCTCGAGCATCTGCATGCTGCTGGACTCGAACATCTCCTCCGGCAGCTCGCGAAGGAATCCCGCGGCGTTCCTTACCGCACCCGCTCCGGCCTGCTGCACGATGCCTGTGGGGCGTCTGCTGGCGTCGCGCATGATCCAGGGGTCGGTCCGCTCGTCCAGGCCGATGGCGTCGATGGCGCGGCTGTTCAGATAAGTTTGCTGGCGCGTGAACTGCAGCAGCACGGGATTGTTAGGCGCGACTGTGTCCAGTTCTTCACGCTTGAATGGACGGGAGTCGTCGGCGAACTGGTCCGGGGACCAGCCGCCGAGCGTGAATACCCATTCGCCCGGTCCCTTGGCCTGCGCCCGGGCGCGAATCATTTCGAGCGCCTGCGCGCGCGACTCGATGCCATCCAGGCGAAGTTCCAGGGTCCAGTAGGCGCCCTCCTCCTGGAAGTGAGCGTGGTTGTCGATCATGCCCGGCGTCACCGACTTGCCCCGCAGGTCGATCCGCCGGGTGTTGGAACCGGCCAGCTGGTTGACCTCCTCGTTGGTGCCAACACCGACGATCCGATCCCCGCGCACGGCGACGGCCTGCGCGATCGAGAACGTCTCATCGACCGTGATGATCTTCCCGTTGGACAAAATCAGGTCCGCCGGGGGCTGCTGGGTGCTCACCGCCATCGATGCGCCCGCCAGCAGCACCACCACACCGACCGCTACCGGTTTCCATGCACGAGCCATCGCATCCTCCACAGACAATTTCGACGGGCGCAATTCCGCGCGCCGCAGCGGGAAAAAGACGAGTCATCTTAGAGTTTTTCGCCCGTCGTCGGCGGCTATCGCCGATCGCCGCGGTAGCGCGCGCGTTGCGCCTCGCTGGCCTTCGCGCATCACTCGTCCGCGATTGTCAGCGATCCGTTAGCCCACGGGAAGGCGTGAGTGCGCGGAGAAAACTCATCGCTTCGAGGAAGCGCCCCAATAGTTCTAGTATGATGGCGTGATCTTTTGATGACACAGTTTTTTCGGTCGATGTCCTGGTTGCTTACCTGCTTCCTCATCGCCTCTTGGGGCATCGCGACGCGAGGCCAGACCAGACCTCAGGATGCCTGGCGCCAGTGGGGAGGACCGCACCGCAACTTCATGGTCGACGCGCGCGGTCTCGCCAGCACCTGGCCCGCAGGCGGCCCCGAGCGACTCTGGAGCCGTCCGCTTGGAGAAGGCCACTCCTCCATCGCCGTCGAGCAAGGCGTTCTCTATACGATGTACCGCCCTCGAACCGAGCGGGCCGATGAGTGGACCGGAGAAGAGATCGTCATCGCCCTCGACGCCACCACGGGGCAAACGCTTTGGGAGCATCCTTATCCGTCCCGTCCTTTAGACTTCGAGTACGGTGCAGGACCCCACGCGACGCCGCTCATCGTGGGCGACCGTCTCTTCACGGCGGGTACCAACAAGCATATCTACGCGCTCGATAAACGCACCGGCAAGGTCCACTGGTCCCACGATCTAGTCGAAGAGTTCGGTGCCCCGCCCACGCTTCTCCGGCCGGCCGTCAAGGCCGGCTATGCATGTAGCCCGCTCGCATACGGAGACACCGTCATCGTCACAGCGGGGGGAGAGGGACAAGCAGTGATGGCCTTCGATCAGAGCGACGGCTCGGTGGTGTGGAAGAGCGAAGATTTCAACATCTCCCCCGCGTCGCCGATCTTGATCGACGTGGAGGGCGAGGAGCAGCTCGTCGTGTTTGGCGGACGAGACGTGAACGGCCTCGATCCCGCGACGGGGAGGTTTCTTTGGAGCCACCCGCACGACACACGCAGCGACATGAATATCAGCACGCCCGTGTGGAGTGAAGACGGTCTTCTCTTGGTCTCTTCCGCCTACGACGGTGGCGCTCGCATGCTCGAGCTCAGCCGCGCCGGGGATCGGGCCGTCGTCCGGGAGCTCTGGTTTAGCCCCCGGTTGCGCGTTCAAATCGGCATAGTGATCCGACTTGGCAATCTCGTGATTGGATCGAGCGGCGACTCCGGAGGCGCGATTCTCACCGCCCTCGACGCGAGGACCGGGGACGTCGTCTGGCGCGACCGACAGTTTTCGCGTTCGACGTTTCTCTATGCGGACGACAAGCTCGTCATCCTTGACGAAGACGGCACTCTAGCGCTGGCAAGGGTAACCGCTGGAGGGTTGAACGTGCTCGCGCGGGCAAGCGTCCTCAGCAACAAGGCGTGGACGGTGCCGACGCTCGTCGGCACGAAGATGTATCTCCGCGACAGACGAACGATCACCGCGCTCGATCTCGAGAGCTAGTCCGAACGTGTGAAGGATGTAACGGGATTTGGCCAAGATCTCTCTCTCGCGAGATTCTTGTCTGAAATGGTCTGCGCTCCGCCATAATCATGTCCCAGCGCGCGAGCCTTCGCCAGGAAATCTGATCTACACTTGCTTGCTCGGACAGGAGGAAGTCGTGTTTGAGAATACCGGTGGATTGAAGAGCGTGGTTTCGAAGCTGAGAGAGCTCGAGTCTCGAGCTTCGGCGGCGCCCTGGGAGGCGGAGGGGAACGAGGTCCCGAAAGCGAAATCCGCGGCCGACGCGGAGTTCATCGCGTTCAGCCGCAACGAGCTCTCGCGGGTTCTGGAGTTCTTGGAAAGGGCGATGGAGGTCGCCGAGCGCGCGAACGCGCTCCTCGTCAATGCGTATTCGCTCCCCGCCGACGAGCTGGGGGTGAGACTCAATTCGGAGGATGCCGTCAAGCTCCAGTGGGCGTTACGCAACGTCGGGATCCGCGACGACTCGGGAGAGCCTTGCTTCACCGTTTGAGGTTGGGTGCCTTGACACAGAGCCGATTCTCCCGATAGTGTGCCCGGGATCCACATCTTCGGGGGTGCAATCGTGCGGAATGCAATCTTTTTTGGGTCTACGCGGATTCGTGTGGGTTGAAAACTGCATTTCTGGGTAATGGCGGAAGGAAAGCCGCCACGATCTTCAGCTTGAGATATTCCTCGTCGCGATAGCCGTAGGCGCGTCGTTGCAGAACACGGATTTTGTTGTTGACCCCTTCAACTAGGCCGAGACTGACTTTGTTCTCCGGATGACAGTAGGAGGCGATACCATCCCAATGGGACTCAATCATACCGGCGAACTTCTGGTACGGATGCAGGCGTTGCCATTTGAGGCTGTCTTTCCAACGAGTGAAAAAGGCGCGAGCGCCGCGTTCGGTGCGGTAATCCCAGAGTTGCCCGAAGGCCTCCTTCAAAATATAGGCGGTGTTCAGGCGCCGGTTGGCCTGGAGCAACTTTTTGAGTGCGCTGCGACCGTCTAGGCTCAGGTTCTCCCGCCGGGAAAGCAAAGTGCAACGCTGCCCCTTGATGTACGACCGGTCCTTGCCGCTGAGGCGTTTGTACTCACCGCGCCGGACCTCATCGAGGGCCTTTGACAGATGACGCATGATACGAAACTTGTCGAAGATGATCCGCGCATTAGGCGCGTTGTGAATCACCGAGTTCCGGAAGGGCTTCCACATATCCATGGCGGCCAGCTTGATACGGGCGCTTTTCTTTCCGCCCAACGCCTTGAAGAACAAATCGATGTCGGTTTCTTTGCGACCCTCACCGCCCACCCAGATGGGACGCGCCCGCTCCAGGTCGCTGACAATGACGCGATAGTTATGTCCCTTGCGGATGGAGATCTCATCGACACCGATGGCCCGAGGCGCCGGTAGCCCCGCCCGGTCGACCTGCTCTTGCATGTAGAGCGTATCCAGAGCCTTCACCGTACCGTGGTGCAGACGTTCCATCTCGGCCACCGCCTTGTTCGGCATATCCCGGCACAGCTTGCCCACATGCGTCGCAAAACGCTGGGTGTAGCGCGAGTTGTTCGCCAGCCAGTCTAGGTGTTCTACATGCACACCGCCGCACCCAGAACAGTTGACGCGCCAACGCTCGTATTCCAGATAGATCCGCCAGCCTGCCAACGACAGGTCGCGGACCCGGCACACTTGCTTGTCATAGCGCCCCCGGCACCGTTGCCCACAGTAAGAGCACACAGCTGTTTTTTTCGCCTCTTGAGCTGGATGACGCGGGCGTATCGGTCACCGAATAGACCCTTCAATCCGGCACCAACCACGAAACCTGGCAGCGCAAACAGCGAGCGGATCGACTGGGAATTTTTCACTCGGTTAGCCTATCCTAAAAATGGACCACTTTTCAGCACCTGATGAAGTACTCGATACCTTTTCCACACAATGAGTTACACTGTTTTTCCGTCAGAACTTACCCACACGAATCCGCGTTAACCCTCTTTTTTCGTATCCTCTAGCCTTCGCTCTTCTTCAGTGGGCCGTCGCCACTCACGCCCAAGGGCTCGTCGTCGTCAAGGCGGCGAAGGCCGATACCTCCGCTCCCCTTTCCCAGCTCGCGGTCTCTCGGGTCCGGTCGCAGGCGCCACGGGGATACCGCGAAGTCAATCCCCTGGGACTGCCACCCTTTCCGAAGGTTGTGAAAGGTAACGCCGCGGCAGCCACGAATATTGCTCGTGGCCCGGATGTCGGCCTCGCACCCGCTCCGCCACCTTTCGTGAACTGGGAGGGAGTCTCGAACGTCGATGGCGTAGCGCCTCCCGACATGCAGGGAGATGTCGGGAAGAACCACTACGTTCAATGGGTGAACCTCTCGCTCCAAATATTCGACAAGTCCACGGGCGCGATCGTGCTCGGCCCGGTGCCGGGGAGCTCTCTTTGGAGCGGCTTCGGCGGTGGTTGCGAGACGGATAACGACGGCGATCCGGCAGGACCGTACCATCGCTACGATTTCGTCCTTACGCCCGGAGGCTTGAACGATTATCCGAAGTTCGGTGTCTGGCCGAGCGGCTACCTCTATTCAGCCAACGAGTTCTCTCCGAGCTTCGTGGACGTACTTATCGGCTCTTTCGACCGCGAGAAGATGCTCGAGGGCGATCCTGCCGCGACGTTCATAGGCTTTCGCTTGTTGCCCGGAGCGACGACGTTCCCCTTCGCGGTCGAGCCCGCGAATCTCGAGGGGCTCACCGCGCCTCCCGCCGGACGGCCCGGCCTCTTCGTCCAACCCGCTGACAGTCAGGTCTGGGGAGGAAGCGCCGATCGCTATGACCTTTGGAGTCTGGATGTCGATTACGACACACCCGCCGCCTCGTCCGTAACGCTCACGGAAGTATCGACGGTAGCTTTCGACTCGACGGTGTGTTTCCTTTTTTCGAGCTGCATACCCCAGCCCGGAACGACGCAGGGGCTTGCCTCGCTGTCTCAGTTCACCATGTACCGTCCCGTTTATCGCAGTTTCGAAACCCACGAAACCTTGCTCGTCAACCACACCGTCGACGGGGGAGGCGGTGTCGCCGGGATTCGATGGGCCGAAATTCGCGATCCGTTCGGGGCGCCGTCCGTATTCCAGACGGGAACGCATTCGCCCGACAACCAACATCGCTGGATGGGTAGTCTCGCGATGGATGGGGACGGGAACGTGCTGCTCGGCTACTCGCTCTCCAGCGAGACGACGTTTCCGAGCATCGCCTACGCGGGACGATCCTCGACCGACCCGGCGGGCACGCTGCCGCAGACGGAAAGCATTCTGATGGGGGGCTCCGCGGCGCAGGCGGGGACGAGCCGCTGGGGCGATTACTCGACGATGAGTGTCGACGAATGGGGAGATCCATCTCTCGGAGTTCCGCCCGACTGCGCCTTCTGGTACACGAGCGAATACGTACAGTCTCCCGGAAGCTTCAACTGGCGCACCCGCATCGGCGCGATTCAGTTTCCAGATTGTGGTGCCGACCAGGTGACTTCCGTGAGTCTGGAAGTGAACGGCCAGCATCCCCCCTCGGACGTGGTCTCGACGAGCGGTTCCGTGCTCCTCACACTGGACATGTTGCCGGGCGTCGAGACGAGGACCCTCGATTGGTACTTCGCCATCCTCGTGGACGGCCAGGTTTTCTGGGTCACGTCGCTCGGTCTGTCGACGATTCAAGAGGCGGTTCTGAGTGCGCCTCCCGCGAATCTGAACGCCGCCCCCTGGTGAATACGACTCTGCCGGGAGGAACCGTGATGACCTTCGCGTTCTTCCTCGGATTCGGCGAGGAAATCCTGGCGATGGACTTCATCACCGCCGTGGTCGAGTGAGCCTCGCTCTGCTGTTCATCTCGCTCGTCGCGGTCACGAGCGCCCAAGAGCAGGCTTCTTCACGCTCGGCGGCCGAGCGCTGGCTCGAGCTGATCGACGAGGGTCGCTACGAAGAAAGCTGGGACGCGGCGTCTCCTCGGTTTCGTCGGAACATGTCGCGATTCGGCAAGCGAGTGGGGTTCTGGGTCAAGGCCTTGGCGACGTCCCGCGGGTCGCTCGGTGAGGCCGAGACGCGACGCCTCGTCCGGTCCCACGAGAGGACGTCGATGCCGGGCACGGAAGCGGGACAGTTCGTCGAGCTGGTTTACCGGGGCGACTTCGCGGCCCATGAAGCCGTCGTCGAGACGATCGTCGTCACACTCGACGACGATTCTGAGTGGCGGGTCTACGACTACGTGATCCGTCGCTGACGCGTCTAGCAGTGTGCGACTCCGAGAGCGGAGCCTGGATGGAAAACGACACGGCGCTGGCCTCTCTGGTTTTTCTCATTCAACACGAGAGCTATCACGTGGGCCAGATCGCGCTGGTTCGCCGCTTTTGGGGACACGAGGCGATATCCTACAGCTAATTACGAATAACTCGGAGAGGTCTTGGTCTTCGCCTCGGGCTGGTTTTTGTCGGCGAGCCCCGCCCTCAGCTTTCCAATCGTCTTGTTGACAACGTGGGCTCGCGCAAGCGCGGGGATCGCGTCCGGCGTTCGCGGGCTGACGCGATCGATCTCAACGATTAGCTTTTCGTTGCCCGGGTCGATGCGCAGTCCTTTTCGCAGCACCTGGGTCGCTTGGTTCTTCCAGCCCGTCTTCTCGTGCAGGCGTGCGAGATTGATGTACATTTGGGCATCGTAGAACGCGATCTCGACGGCGCGCGCGCACCACCCGAGCCCGGTCTTCACGTCGCCCTCTTCACACGCGATGACCAGCCCGCCGTAGGAGAGGGCTTTGGGGTCTCGACTCCCGGACGCGATCAGCTGGCGGAAGGCGGCGGCCGCCTCTTGGCCTCGCCCCGTTCGATGCAGCTCTATCGCTCTTTCAAAGAGAGATTGTTGGTCCTGCCAGTGCATAACTGACTCTCCGGAGACGCGACCGAGCTGTGGAAGGAGGAATCAGCTCGTGAAAGGCCTCCGCGTAGATAGAGCAAGAGTCTTGCAATGTCGAAAGTACTCAAACCAATGAAACTACGCTGCCGGGTGACGAGAAAGCGGGGGGGCAAACCCGTCGATACGCGCGAAGTCCCTACACCTTCACAGCGGCGATCGAATAGATGCGCTGTCCCGACAATCGGTACTTTCGCTCGAAATTCGACCCTACGAGCTCGTCTCCGTCGGCCGCGGCACGGATCTCGAAGGGCGCCTGGACGAGGGGCGAGCTCTTGATGACCCTTTCGATGTGCGCGAAATAGTCCTCGTGGTCCGTCGCGATCTGCAGGCGTGCGCCGAGCTTCATCTTGTCGGTCAGGAGTGCCACGAAGTCTCGTTGGAGGAGACGGCGTCTCCGGTGGCGTGTCTTCGGCCACGGGTCGGGGAAATAGATGTGTACGGCGCTCAAATCGTCATCGGCAAGGTGAGCGTTGATGAACTCAAAGGCTTCGGCCAGGACAACACGGGCGTTATCCCGTGCCGCGCGGCATAGCCGGTCCGCGGCATAGATCCAATACCTTCGGGCATACTCGATTCCGAGGAAGTTGACCTCCGGTCGAAGAGCGGACTCCTTCACGAGGAACGTGCCCTTGCCGGCTCCGATCTCTAGCTCCAGCGGGTTGCGGTTTCCGAACAGGCTCTGGCTCGTCACCAGCCCTTCCAGACCCTTTGGCTCGGTGCTGAACCGGAGGGTCTGCGGGCTCGCTATTGGTGTCATCGCGGCTTCCATGTTACGCTATGCCTCGTCATGGTATGCAAAAGGCAGTCCCGCGGAAGATCCCGCGTTTTGAAACCCTGAGTCCGCTGAAAGAAGGCCCCCTGACCCGCCGCCTTATGAAAACCAGCCTTCTTTCTGTTCAGAGGAGACGTTCTTGAGCGCGCAATCATCGAAACCTCACGCCGCGGCCGAGGAAAGTGGCATTTCTTGGATTACCATGGTGCCCTGGTTGAGTGTGCATGTCGCCGCCCTGGCCGTATTCTGGGTAGGCATCAGCCCAGTGGCTGTAGCTATCTGCTTCGCCCTGTACTGGGCACGCATGTTCGCCATCACGGGCTTCTACCACCGATACCTCTCACACCGCACTTACAAGACGTCGCGGTGGTTTCAGTTCCTCTTTGCACTCCTCGGGAGCTCTTCCACTCAGAAGGGACCCTTATGGTGGGCGGCCCATCACAGGCACCATCATCTCTACTCCGACAAGGAGAACGACGTCCACTCGCCGACGCAGAAGGGTTTCTGGTACTCCCACTTCGTCTGGGTTTTCGACAAGGCCAACAACAAGACCCGAACGCGGCTCGTGCCCGACCTGGCCAAGTATCCCGAGCTTCGAGTCTTGGACCGCTACGACGTGCTCGTGCCGACGCTCCTGGGAGTCATGTGTTTCGGACTAGGCGTCTTGATCGAAGCGATAGCGCCTGCCCTCGGAACGAGCGGTTGGCAGATGCTCGTTTGGGGATATTGCATCTCGACGGTAGTGCTGGCGCATAGCACTTTCACTATCAACTCACTCTCCCACCTTTTCGGTAGGCGTCGTTTCGAAACGACCGATACGAGCCGTAACAACTGGATCCTCGCTCTTCTGACCATGGGTGAGGGATGGCACAACAACCACCACCATTACCCTACGGCCGCACGTCAAGGTTTCTATTGGTGGGAGATCGATCTGACCTTTTACGGTCTGTGGTTCCTGTCGAAGCTCGGACTGATCTGGGATTTGAAGAAAGTGCCGGCCCGCATCTTGGCCGAAGGCCGCATCTCCAAAGAAGAGATAGCCGCCGCCTGAAGTTTCCCGGGAAACCTATCTGTTCGCCAGCGAAACGGCCGCCTTGCGAACGGTTGGCCATGCGGAAGAGGTCGGAGCAATGAGCTCGAAGTGGCCTGCCCCTTCTACGAGCGTCCACGCGGCCGTGTCTCCGGCGCGTTCTGCGGCGGTCTGGAAGTTTTCTCCGAAGGCGGCGGGCACGATGTCGTCTCTCGAGCCGCTTACCAGGTGCAGGGGCACCTCTAAGGGCAAGCTTTCGATGGGGGAGGCGTCCCGGTAGCGCTCGGGCACGTCCCGGGGGGTACCTCCGAGGAGCTGCGCCGCCATGTCCTCACAGACGCCTTCCCTGAGGGCGCGCTTGAGGTCGTCGACGCCGGCGAGCGAGACGATCCCCGCCAGCGGAAAAGGCGTGGCGGAGAAAAGAGGGCTCGTTTCCGGAAGCTTGTGGCGCGCCGCGAGCCAGAGAACGAGTTGTCCGCCCGCGGAATGTCCGACGGCCACGACCCGATCGAGGTCGATCGGATGCTCCTTGGCGATTTTTCTGAGGTGGTCGACACCGCGAGCTACGTCGAGAAGCGTGCCCGGCCAACCGCCACCCGTATCCCCGATTCTTCGGTACTCCAGGGTCCAGGTGGCAATGCCAGCGGAGGTGATCCCGTCGCTGAAACTGCCAATGTGCGCGACATCGTACTCCGCGCGCCAGCACCCACCGTGAACGACGACCGCCACAGGATGTGGCCCCAAACCGTCCGGCAGCCGCAGCTCTCCGAACTGGAGTGGGTCGCGACCGTACTCGATACGAAGGCCCGGAGACTTCGGCTCGAGCTCGAGGATGTCCTCGAAGGTCATGGGATTGAACTGCAACGTCAAAGCTCCTATGAGATCTCGTCGAGCTCCATTGAGTGCATCTTATCCCGGAGCGAGTGGCCTTTAGGGCGCCGGCACGCGCGGCTCGGAGAGATTCTCGAGGACGAGGGAGGCGAAGCGCCCGTTTTCTCGTCTTCCATGAGTAGAGTGAGGGCAGGTTAGGGGAGAACCCATGCCCGACACGAACCCATCGCCTACTATTCAGAGCGCGCTCGAGGAATTTGCCCGGGAGCGCCAGCAACTTTCCGAGAATCAAAGCCGGATCGTTCAGCGAGTCCTCTTCTTTCTCGCGCTCTGCATCAACAACTACGGTCACCGAAATCTCGACGACGAGGAGCGCGATGAGTGCGAGCGACACTTCTACGCGCAAGGAGAGGCGCAGCGCCACTTCTTCGAAGTGTTCGGGCCGGAGAAGCTATTGCCCGAGCTCGACTTCTTTCGTGGGGCCTATCTCAAATCGGACGTCCAGACGACCGATCAGGTGGAGAAGAAGGCCTCATCCGTCGTCACCGATCTTCGGCAGTGGCTGGTCGCCAAGGGTTATCTCGATCACGAGACTCTGGCAGTGGAGGAAGCCCGCGCCATGCGAAGACAATCGAGAATGCGGCAGGCTAAAAAGGCCAAACGTCAGCTCGAGGCATTAGTGTCAGTCGAGCGCCTGCGAGCGGCGAGCGGCGATAGTTTCGTCCCCTGCGACCACCACCTCGCTGCCCGAATTGACCCTGGAAAAATTTGGCTCCGAGTCTATCGAGGTCCCGCTGCCGAGCGCATCGGTCCAATCGACGTGCCGCGGGAAGTGAGTGAGACTCTCGAAGTGGGCTGGAGCCTTTGTGCGGCACTCCATCTGGTTGGGCGGAGGTGGCGGCTCGTGGAGCTTTCGGAAATCTACCCTCGGGGATAGATTTCTGCCGCTTGCACACGATGAACAATTCGACATGAGTGCCGTCGACTTCAAGATCGAAAAGCGAAGAGAGCCGCCAGGCCATCCTGGACCACTGCCGCGTCTCTCAGTCCGGAGGGTCAGCCGAGCAAGAAGGCACGTACCAGGTTTCGCGAAACCGCGAGCCGATAGGCTCGTGTCGAGCGCAAGTCGTCGATCGGGGAAACGTCTTCCTCGACGAGCCGAACCGCCTCTCCGACCACCCTGGACGTAGGTTTTTTGCCGGTAGCGAAGGCTTCCACCGCCGCGATGCCCCAGGACTAGAATCGGCTCTTCCGCGTGCCGCACTTCTTTTTCCACGAGGAGAGGCTGGTCCTTCTCGATCAGCAAGACGGCGTTCTCCCCGGGAATGTCCTCGGCGGTCGCAACAACGACGTCGCGCCAGTCGAAATTCTCGTCGAAGCGAATCTCCTGCACGCGACCGCGCGCGATCGAGGAACGAAGCGTGACGGAGTGGAGGAAGTTGGTCAGCGGGATGTCGTCGACATAGCGAGCGCGAGTTCCCTCAGTTTCTCGGGACCTTCTTTTCGTCGCGAACTGCTACCGACCGCCGCCATGCGCTCTATCTTAACAGGCTGCCTGGCAGTAAACTCGTCGACTCATGTCGTTTCGCCGAGACCGGCTCCTCGCAATGTGGCTCCTCACGGCCTTCGTAGTCGCCTACGGCTCGCTTTATCCGTTTCGTCTCGTCATCGGCCCCGGAGCGCGAGCCGAACGGCTCGCAGAGTTCTGGACCTCGTTCGAGCTCGGAAGCCGCGGCGACGTCCTCGGCAATATCGTGCTCTTCGTGCCCTTCGGCCTTCTAGGGATCCTGGCGCTGCGAACCCGCAGCCTTGCCGTCGTTGCTCTCGGCACGGTATTCGGTTTCGCGCTCCAGCTCGGACAGGTGCTCATCCGCGGCCGGATTCCCGCCCTCGGCGACGTTCTCTGGAACGGTATGGGAACCTGGCTCGGTACGGCAATCGCGTCGCTCGCCGTGAGCCGATCGTTCGCCGAGAAGAAGGCTCTTCCGAGGCCTAGTTTCCCCCTACTCCTCGCCTTACTCTGGATTGCCTATCGCCTCTTTCCCTTCGTGCCCGCACTCGACTGGCAGGAAATCAAGGACAGTCTGAAGCCGCTCCTGCTATATCCCCGCTTGGGTGTCCTGGACTTGATGCGAAACGCCGCCGGCTGGCTGGTCTTCGCTGTCCTCTTCGAGACGGTGGCGGGCAGTCGGTTCGACCCTCGTCGCCTACTTGCGGTCGTGGCTTTCATCTTTGCGAGCGAAATTTTGATCGTGCGGAACTCGCTCTCGGCTGGAAACGTCGCCGGCGCCGCCCTCGCTCTCGGGATCTGGTGGGGCGCAAGAACGCGCCACCTGGAGACTCGAGCCGCAGCCATCTGGCTCGCCCTGACCGTCGTGCTCATGGGGCTAGAGCCATTCAGATTGGAGCCGTCCTCGTCGTTCCATTTTCTTCCGTTCCACGGATTTCTCACAGGCTCGATGTTCTGGAACTCGAGCCAGCTCTTCCTCAAGCTCTACTTCTACGGCGCTCTCCTATGGCTCGCGACAGGCTGTGGTCTTCGCCTTCGAACCGCCACCGTCGTGATCGCGACCGCACTCTTCGGCATGGAGTTATTGCAACCCATGCTTCCGGGTCGAACCGCCGAGGTCACCGACCCGATTCTGGTTTTGCTGGCCGCGGGAATGATGCGGGCCCTCCCCTCAGAGCACGATCTCATTTCTTGAACGGCCAGCCCCAGAGTGTCCGGGAGCTCTCCGGGTCGAAACGTTCTTTCGAGAGGCTCGATCCGAGCTGCACGAGCATGCCGTAAAAGACGATCCCACCGAGCATGATCGCAATGGCGGCGACGGTTTGCATGGAGCTCATCGAGGACCCGTCGTGCGCCGCGAGAGCAAGCCAATCCCAGACGAAGTGAAGGGCCCAGGCGACCGCGAAAGTCCTGGCGAGCGCAGGCTTTCAGCCAGCGACCCCCGTCCTCGCCATCCCGACGCCGAAGCCCGCGATCCCTCCCATGATGAGATGACCGAACAAGCGCACGAGCTCCACCGGGAGGGTGAGAACGTTTGGCTCCGCGAGGAGGTTGAGAAGATACAGAGACTCCTCGAGTCCCATTCCGAGGCCGACGATGGAACCATAGACGAGGCCGTCCATAGGATCGTTGAACTGGCGGGGGAAGACCGTGGCGATCCCAAACACCACCGCCAAACGAGTGAGCTCCTCCTCGAAGGCCGCAAGCGCGGCCAGCCCCCCTGTGGTCTCCGTGAAACCCAGCGTAAAGAGCTCAACGGCACCAACGAGACGCATGGCGACGGCGCCGAGGACGATGGCGAGCAAAATCATGTACCAGGGCTCGCGCTCGTAGAGATCGTAGCGATACACGAGGAGCACCGCCAGGAGAGCCGAAAGAAAGAGCGTGACGTAGAGCGCCATGAGTTCGCGAATCTAGTCTAGTGCCCTGTATCAGCCGGTTTTTGGCACGAATCCGGGATGGTAGCGGGGGGCGGACTTGAACCGCCGACCTAAGGGTTATGAGTCCTTCGCTCTAACCACCTGAGCTACCCCGCCACACGTAGGGAACTAGATATTGTAGCCGACGCGGATAGCCGACTCAACGGCTCTCAGTGATCCAGGCTAGCCATCCCCCTATCCAGTTGCTACCATTTCTAGAGAATCACAAACAATCGAACCCCTGAAGCCTTCCGTTCCGGAGAGGCTTTGCCTTGGTGCACAACTCGCGATCTCGGCCCATAATTGTCGTGCGCTCGCGGATTCGAGGTTCCCCATGAGCATTTTCAAACGCACTCAGCAGAAGTATGTGAAGAACGCCTATCGCGTGAGGAATTGGCGTGAATATGAGGCGAGTCTACGCGACCGCGGCAGCCTGACAGTCTGGATCTCGCTCACTGACGGCAAGCTTGTGAACTGGGACGCGCCCCGGCCGAGGAGGAGGAAACCGGGCCGTCAACGCAAGTACTCCAACCACGCGATCGAGACGGCTGTCACCCTGGGCATGGTGTTTCATCTGTCATCTAGGCAGAGCGAGGGATTGCTGCGATCGTTGTTCGCTCTGATGAAGCTAGACAATGATGTGCCCGATCACACCACGATTTCGAGGCGCAAGGCGAAGCTGGGTAAGGTCCCCTTCTACCAAGACAAGCAGAAGACGCCGTTGCACATCTTGATCGACAGCAGCGGTCTCGCTGTCCACGCCGGCCAGCTGCGCAGAGCACCAAAGAGCAGGGACTATCGCAAGCTCCATCTGTGTGTCGACGAGCAGTCTGGCGAAGTCGTCGCCGGCGAGCTGACGAGCAAAAGAGCCCGCGATTCATCGCGGGTTGCATCGCTTGTCGGACAGATCGACAGTCCCATCTCATCGACCAGAGCTGACACCGCATACGACGCCAGCGGCGTCTATGAAGCGATCGAGAGTCACCGCGCTCATCGCTCACCGAGGGTGCTGATACCGCCACGAAAAGGCGCCCAGCTTGCATCGGGGCCGGCGAGCAGCCGACAGCGCAATCGCAACATTTCAGCACAAGCTCGGCTCGGCAAACGAAAGTGGCATACAGAATCGGGCTACAGCAAACGGAGCAAAGTCGAAGCAACGTTCCATCGCTACAAGGCCATCGTGGGCGCAATGATGCGAGCGAGAGGGTTGGCGGCACAGAGAGTCGAGGCAAGGATCGGGTGCAAGATTCTGAACACCATGACGGCCCTCGGGATGCCTGATAGCGAGATGATCGGATGATGGAAGCCGGGGCCAAGCGAGCTCTCGGCTTCTATCGGAGTTGTGCACCAAGGCAGACGTGAGTTGGTATTCGTGGTGGAGCCCGCCAAGAACGGGTGTCGAGACGACACTGGATCGATCCGGCCAGTGATGTCGGTGCTGGGTCGTCTTCATGGGAAGCTCGACGGGACCGGCCGGCAGTCCTGGCCCCAGAGATGAATGTGGCCTCGCTCGATTGTAATAGTCACGCCATTCTGTCAAGAGTCGCCTCAGATGATTCTCGGAAAGCGGGATGAGGCAGTCCAAGCACTCTCGACGAGTGGTGCCGATCAGTCTCTCGCAATAGCAGTTCGCTTGAGGCGCGCGCCGGGGCGTCCTCAACGCCCGGACGCCCATCGCCTGGACAGATTTGCGTAGATCTCCGGAGAACTTGGTCTCCCTGTCGACGATGAGGAAGCGATAGCTATGGTCGCACGGTATCGCTTCTCGGAACTGCTGTAGGGTCCACTCTGCGGTGGGATGCTCGGTCACGTTCACGTGGACAATCTTGCGCGAGCCCACCTCCATCACGACGAGGACGTAGAGGAAGTGAAACCGAGCTGTGACGACCGTGAAGAAGTCGGCGGCCACGATCGCCTTCGCGTGATCTCGTACGAACGTGGCCCAGGACTGGGACGAATTGCATGGGCGCGCACTTCTGTCATCTCGTGTCGGCATGTATTTTCTCACGGTGCGAGGCGACACGCGGATGCCGAGCTTCACAAAGAGCTCGTTGGCGATGCGCTCTTCTCCCCAGGTGATGTTCTCCGTTGCCATTTGAGCGACCAGCTTCTGCAAATCCTTCGGGAGGGACGGACGGCCCGTGGGCCTGGACTTCCATCGCCAGAATAAGCGAAAGCCCTTCCGGTGCCAGCGGATGAGCGTGTCCGGCTTGATGACGACGAGCGCGTCTTTCCACTCGAACAGTCTCGCCAGGGTCGCCATCGTGAACCGAGTGGCGTTATCGGTACGGCGAGGGGTCTGCTCCCGCTCTACGTAGAACGTGAGCTGCTTCCGGAGAAAGGGATTCTCGGCAGCGAGCGAGGTCCGTGAACGGGGGAGATTCCGAGCGAACGTGAGGGCGTCCGGCACGACCGAAACGACATTCGAGAGTAAACGCAAGAAAGGGCCTTTCCGGGTTAGAGACAACGATCCCGACGGTCTCGGACCGACCGGCGGAGAGCGGCCGATCCTGGCAGGTCCAAACCGTGGAATCAACGGCGGATCGACTTTTTGCGGAGCACAGGTCCATGGCTAACATCCCACAGGAGCGCGCGCTGAGACGACAAACAATATACCTACGGTGGGACGCGTCGCCATTGCCGAGCTGGCGAATCGCGCTAAAAGCGGAAGCCGATACCGAAGTCGAGGCGGTTGATCCGACGCGGCTCGTCCTCAGTGTTGATGTTCAGCCACTTGAAGGATGCCTCCGCGACGAGATTGATCCCGAGTTCGACGCGGGTGCCCGCGCTGATCCCGAACGCGGGCCTGGTCTCCTCGAGGCTTTCACCAGCCCCAATTTCGTCGGTCACGTCTTGCCGGCTCGGGTCCGTAATCCGCAGATTCGATCCCACCCTTGCGGCGCCAGCGTCGAATTGTAGAAAGACCGAAAAGATATCCTCGGCGTCAATGTTGAAACGCACTCCGCCGGCACCGTATTCGGCGGGAAGCTCTCCTTCGATCGACAAACCCGAGGCCACCGAAAGGATACGAAGGAAGTCCGCAAAACTACCCGTGAGGGTGTCGTTCATGTGGGAGTACAATCCCACGATCTGAACGGCACGCGTAACGTTGAATCCTACGGTAGCGCCGTAAGAGCCCGCGGTTCTCTCTGCAAAGGTGAACCCGAAATTGCCGGCCACAAAGCCGCGTTCCTGGCCGAGGATGGGCGCGACGCCCACGAGAAGGAAGAAACCGGAGACCAGGGCCAATCGCAAGTGCTGCATAATGCTCCTTTTAGAACCCAGAATGTCCAACCCAGGTGAAGATGGCGAAATCGCTTTTCGATGCGAACTCCCCAGGCTCGTTATCGTAGCTTCCACCAAGCTCAATCACAAGACGAAATCGCTCACAACCTCGACGCGTCATCTTACTCGTGAGGTCAAAATACTCATGCGGCTTCCCGATGGTAGAAACGGAGCAACCCGCCAAGCCGTTCACGGGAGCGTACCTTGCCTTCGGACTGATGTAACTGCTCGCTGGCTGGGAACACCAGTAGATTCTCCTTGCCTTGATGATTCCTCTCGTGGCGATGGTGGACGACGTACTCCCTAAGCGCATGACGAAGCGATTTCTTGCCGAACAGAATGAGCTTCGAGAGACATTCCTCTTTGACGGACTTCACCCAGCGCTCCGCGAACGAGTTCAAATCCGGGCTCCGTGCGGGCAGCTTGACGGGCGTGATGGCGACCGCCTCAATGGTGAGCCGGAACGACTCGCAGAACTTGGAGTCCCGGTCGTGAATGAGGTATCGGCTCGAGGACAGAAAGCCGACATCAGCCATGGTCACGTTGCGGGCCACTTGAGTCATCCACTGTTCGTGCGGATGCGGCGTGATGCCGGCAATGTAGAGGCGTCGCGTAGCCAGGTGGATGAAGAACAAAACGTAGTACGTCACCAACCCGCCCTGAGTCCACACCTCCGCGGTGAAGAAATCTGTCGCCGCGAGGACGTTCATGTGCGAGCGGATGAACTCCGTCCAGGTGGTGGTCTTTCGTCGCTCCGGCGCGGGCGCGATGCCATGCCGTTTCAAGATGTTGCCGACGGTCTGGTCGCTCACTCGATACCCGAGGTTTTCCATCGCTCCAGCAATCCGATCGTAGCCCCACGAGCGATTTTCCGTTGCGATTGCCTACAACCAACTCCTCGATTCCTTCGTCGACGCGTGGTCGCCCTGGATACGTGCGATTCTTGGAACCATCGAACTTCCTCGCGACAAGCTTGCGGTGCCATCCGAGGATCGTCTCAGGCCTCACGATGCTCGCTACGTCTTCGAGCGCTCGCCTGCCGAGTTGTTTTCCGATCTCAGCCAGGGTTCGCCGGTCGCCGTCGGTCAGGCGCAAACGACCCTGGAGCTGATTTCGAAGGATTCGATTCTCGGCGACGAGGTACTCATTCCGCAGGAGTAACTCCTGATCAACCGATCCCGTGATGTACGCCAGCATTGTCGTCCAGTCCATCGCGTCTCCTCTCGAGAACTGGAGTACATACTGGACAGCGACCTCTAATTCAACAGATCAGACTACCAAGAACTCGTCCTGGAAACCGCTGTGCGGGAGCGCCTTCGAGTTTATTGACCCTACGAGGTCGCTTCGGCTTGCGCTGAAACACTATGTCGCGCATTTCCACGAGGATCTGTCCCGATTCCCGTGGGAATAAGAATGGCGTAACCTCCGGTTAAGAAAAACCAAACCACGCCTGTAAAGGCGCGGAGGAGGATTACGCCATGAAGAAGCCTACCACCATATCGAAGGAGTCTGTAAGCGAGTACCGGGAGTTCGTCCAACTTCGGCTGCGTAAGCGGGTACTGGAGGCAATCGAGGTAGTGCTCGAGGAAGAAGTCAACCAAGCGCTGGGGTGTGGTAGCTACGAGCGTGCGGAAGACCGCCGTGGATATCGCAACGGAGCCGAAACCCGTCGCGTGACGACGTCGGTGGGAACTCGCGAGCTCCGGGTGCCACGAGCCCGCGTGCGAGACGAGGAAACGGGAGAAACGACAGAGTTCAGGAGCGAGCTGTTGCCCCGGTACGCGCGCCGGACTCGTGAGGTCGACGAGGCGATCTTGGGGACCTACTTGTCGGGCGCGAATAGCCGCCGGATCCGCAAAGCGCTGAAACCACTGCTCGGTGAGGAGCACCTATCGAAGAGCGCGGTGTCTCGCGTGGTTAGCCGGCTGAAGGAGCGCTTCGAGGAATGGCAGAACCGTGCTCTCAGCGAGGAGGTCTACGCGATCGTTTACCTGGACGGCTTCCACCTGAAAGTGCGGATGGCGAAACGTGTGATCAGCGTACCCGTACTGGTCGCGCTCGGGGTCGCGCCAGGCGGGCAGAAACGTCTGTTGTCATTGCGTCTGGCGGTGAGCGAAGCCTCGACGCATTGGGGCTCCGTGCTGGAGGGACTCCAGGCTCGAGGACTCCGGGCTCCCAAGCTAGTGATCAGCGACGGCCACAAGGGGCTGACGAAAGCGCTGGAGAAGTGGCCGGGGTGCCGGTTGCAGCGATGTACCGAGCACAAGCGCGCCAACTTGCTCCAACATTGCCCGGCGCACGCACGCCGTGAGCTCCGGCGTGACTACAACCGGATCGTCTACGCCAAGAACGGGATCGATGCTCGCAAAGCCTATGACGAGCTCGTCGCCAAGTGGACGCCTCTCGCGCCGGCCGTCGTCCGAAGCCTAGAGGAGGCCGGTAATCAGCTGCTGACCTTCTACGAATTCCCTCGTGCCATGTGGAAATCGATTCGAACGACCAATGCTCTGGAGAATCTCAACCGCGAGTTTCGACGCCGGACGAAAACCCAAGCGTCGTTCTCCAGCGAGGAGTCCGCGGTCGCTTTGCTGTCTGGGCTTATCGCCTCTGGCCAGATTCAACTACGACGCATCGACGGCTACCAACGTCTGAGCGAGGTTCTCGAACACGCGGAGGTTGCCGCCTGATCTGATACCCTGATGACGGAGTGGAGGGCGCCGTTCTTTTTCCACGAACCTCGGGACACATCCTTCCACGAAGAAAGGAATCACCAAGGCAAGGACAATCTATTGTTGTTCCCGGCTAGCGAACAGACGAATCGAGTTGAAGAAGGGGCCGTTCGCTGTCGGGAACGGCTCGGTGGACTCCTCCGATACTACCATCGGGACGCCGCATGAGTTTTTGGACCCTACGACATCACTGGTATTGGCCGCTGCCGGTGCCTGCACCGACTAATAAGGATTCGACGGCATCATGTCCCACGCCTCAAGTTTCGGAATCTCCACAGAACCGCCTTTTGAAAAAACAACTACATTGACACTGTCTTTCTTCGTGGGATATATGCGACGTATCACAGCCTGGCGATCGTTTGCAAAAACTTCCACAACGGATTTATCCACGAACACTCTCAGCCTCAGTGTCTCACGCGGCTCGAGTTGCAGCGGGCCTGCCTCGACGGACTTCGGACCCTCGCCAAGACTGGACTTGTTGGTATCGATCTTGAGCTTCATATCGTTTCTATCGAAATAGACAAGCGTCTCTTCCTGGCCATCAGGCGAAGCACGCACCTTGACTCCGAATTGCTGCGCACCTTCGGGCACCATCTCTATCGAAATCTCAATGCTGTCACCGCGGATATCGTTTAATGGCAACTCGGAATCGGCTTTGACAGTAAGATTCTTCATCTTTTTCGGATTGTATCGCAGCATTTTGAGTTCTTCAGGCGGTGACATCCGAAGGGTGTCGTCTTTTGCCAGCCAAAGCACCCGCGGCAGACTCAAGGTTCCCCGCCAACCGCTTTCGATGTGTACTTTCTTGCTTCTGGTGTCGCGTATCCAGCCCCACATAATCCGGCGGCCCTTGTCGTCCAGCAAACTCTCGGGAGCGAAAAACGCATTGTCAACCCAGCTCATTTGCTCGTGGGATTCAGGATAGAACTGCTCGTTCTTCCATTGGCCTAGATAATAACGAACGCCAAGCCTGTGACTGATACTCAGAAGCATGTGTTTATTGCCTAGCTTGAAAAAATCGGCGCAGGATACGTCTTCGCTAATGCTCACATCGCCGACAGTGTGTGCAAACAAGTCACCAACATACTTCCACGGTCCTTCCAGGCTTTTGGACTTGACGATTGCGGGCCTTTTCCCGCCGAAGATAGCGTAGTAGGTATCCCCCTCAAGCCAGCCGTAAGGATCCCATGAACCGTACTTGCCATGATGAGGGTCGCCCTGGCCGGTTTTCGGAGTAATGGGGTTTGAATCTAGCTTCTTCCAGGTGTCCAGATTATCATCTAGCGCAACTGCCATAGCATTGCCTGCCACAGCATTGCCCTGTTGGACGAAGTCTCGGTCCAAATTCGTCTCGTGGTAGCACATGGTCGGCACGCCGTCTTTATTGAGAAAACAGTTTCCGCTGAACATACCAGTCACCAGTCCCGTCGGGTGATGACGCCAGTGCATCAGGTCTATACTCGAAGCATGTCCCCAGTTGTGACCCCGGTCGTCCTGGAAAATATAGAAAAGATGGTATCTGCCTTTCCAGAAGATTGCGCCGTTAGGATCAAAAGGCGAAGCTCGCCCCTCGAGTATGACGAAATGATAGCCTGGCCGATACGGATCAAGAAGCAGCTTCTCCCTCAGAGCACGCACTTGCTCATTGAGACTCTCCTGCGCCGCAACCACCGTATCTGACACAAAAACCATCAAGAGCATTAACGCCAGCAGTGACCCTACTCTTCGGTAATGCGTCTCAGCCTTTGCGGCCCGTGCGACAACTTCTTTTGTAACATGCATAAGCTGCTTCATAATTGACCTGTCCCTTCCATAAACTCGATCGCGCGATTCTCAGGAGTGCGCGGGACCGAAGGAGCCTGCCGACAAGCCACGAATGTTCTGTTCGCGGTCGTCGCAAGCGTATCTTAACGGATCACTGGGGAGCAACGTTGGGCGAATACCTTCTTGCCGCGAAGTCAGGCAGCGAGTCTAGTGTAATAATGATGGAGACTCCCGACCTTCACAACGGCAGTCACTCTCCCCATCGAGCGAGACTGGACGGGTCGTCGATCAGGAGCGTCTTTCTCGAGCGACAAGTGAGTCGGATCCGTCCCGCTTCCCGTGGAAATAAGAATGGCGTAACCTCCGGTTAAACAAAACGAAACCGCGCCTGTAAAGGCGAGGAGGAGGATTACGCCATGAAGAAGCCTACCACCATATCGAAGGAGTCTGTAAGCGAGTACCGGGAGTTCGTCCAACTTCGGCTGCGTAAGCGGGTACTGGAGGCAATCGAGGTCGTGCTCGAAGAAGAAGCCGACCAAGCGCTGGGGTGTGGTAGCTACGAGCGTGCGGAAGACCGCCGTGGATATCGCAACGGAGCCGAAACCCGTCGCGTGACGACGTCGGTGGGAACTCGCGAGCTCCGGGTGCCACGAGCCCGCGTGCGAGACGAGGAAACGGGAGAAACGACAGAGTTCAGGAGCGAGCTGTTGCCCCGGTACGCGCGCCGGACTCGTGAGGTCGACGAGGCGATCTTGGGGACCTACTTGTCGGGCGCGAATAGCCGCCGGATCCGCAAAGCGCTGAAACCACTGCTCGGTGAGGAGCACCTATCGAAGAGCGCGGTGTCTCGCGTGGTTAGCCGGCTGAAGGAGCGCTTCGAGGAATGGCAGAACCGTGCTCTCAGCGAGGAGGTCTACGCGATCGTTTACCTGGACGGCTTCCACCTGAAAGTGCGGATGGCGAAACGTGTGATCAGCGTACCCGTACTGGTCGCGCTCGGGGTCGCGCCAGACGGGCAGAAACGTCTGTTGTCATTGCGTCTGGCGGTGAGCGAAGCCTCGACGCATTGGGGCTCCGTGCTGGAGGGACTCCAGGCTCGAGGACTCCGGGCTCCCAAGCTAGTGATCAGCGACGGCCACAATGGGCTGACGAAAGCGCTGGAGAAGTGGCCGGGGTGCCGGTTGCAGCGATGTACCGAGCACAAGCGCGCCAACTTGCTCCAACATTGCCCGGCGCACGCACGCCGTGAGCTCCGGCGTGACTACAACCGGATCGTCTACGCCAAGAACGGGATCGATGCTCGCAAAGCCTATGACGAGCTCGTCGCCAAGTGGACGCCTCTCGCGCCGGCCGTCGTCCGAAGCCTAGAGGAGGCCGGTAATCAGCTGCTGACCTTCTATGAATTCCCTCGTGCCATGTGGAAATCGATTCGAACGACCAATGCTCTGGAGAATCTCAACCGCGAGTTTCGACGCCGGACGAGAACCCAAGCGTCGTTCTCCAGCGAGGAGTCCGCGGTCGCTTTGCTGTTTGGGCTTATCGCCTCTGGCCAGATTCAACTACGACGCATCGACGGTTACCAACGTCTGAGCGAGGTTCTCGAACACGCGGAGGTTGCCGCCTGATCTGATACTCTGATGACGGAGTGGAGGGCGCCGTTCTTTTTCCACGGACCTCAGGACACATCCAGTGAGTCCGGCAGGAATGATAGCAGTCGACGTATTCGCGTAGGATCCGCCTCAGGTGCCGCTCGTTTAGAACGATCACGTGCTCGAGACACTCGCGACGAATGCTTCCGATGACCCGTTCCACGTACGGGCTTTGCCACGGCGAGCGCGGGACGCTCGGAACCTGCTGGATGCCGAGCCCTGTGACGCGGCGTTTGAAGTATCGGCCGTACACTCCGTCCCGGGCCCGCAGCATGTAGCGAGGAGCGGTGTCCCACGGAAAGGCGTCAACAATCTGCTGTGCAGTCCACTCTGCAGAAGGGTGTTCCGTGACATTGAAATGTACGATACGGCGCCGATCGTGACGAAGGACGATGACGACAAACAGGACCCGGAACGTGGCGGTCGGCAACGTGAAGAAGTCGACGGACACCAAGTCCTTGACGTGATTGTCGAGAAAGCTTCGCCAGGTCTGAGAAGGTGGTTTTCGATGCCGGACCATGTACTTGGACACGGCCGCCTGGGAAATGGATATGCCAAGCTTCATCAGCTCGCCGTGCACTCTGGGGTCGCCCCGGAGGGGATTGGACCGGCTCATGTTTCGGATCAGCTCGCGAACTTCCGGAGCGATGCCCGGTCGACCCGGCCGACGTTCCGACTCTTCAGAGTCCAGTGTCGTCTGAACCCCGCGCGGTGCCACCGGACAACGGTCTCGGGCTTCACGATGACCCGTACGTTGTCCCAGTCCGTCCAGACTCTTCACAAAAGCCCAAAAGCTGCGGTCCAGATCCGAGAGCCGCGGCCGTTTTACCGAACGCTGGAGGACGGCGAGTTGCTGGCGCAGAGCGAGATTCTCGAGGGCCAGTGAGCGGCGCGTTTTGAAAGCCGAGATGAGCGAGCGGAGAAACGAACAAATCAAGCCGGGATATTGATGCCCGCTTGTGAGAGAGAGCAAGACCGACGCGCGCGGACGAATAAATGGAAGGGACAGGGTCCTGGTTGTTATGATTTTCGAGATGGTCCAAGATCTGCCGGATGACGCTGGGCTCGGTGATGAAAGAAACGATGCGCATTTGGCCGCCGCATTTATTGCAAATCAACGGGTCGGTTTTGAACACACGGCGGATCAAGTTGGCCCATCGTCGGCGAAGCATTTTACGCTGGGTGGCGTTGAGCTCGGCTTTTCCATTTTTTGATTTGTGCTGATAGAGGACGTAAATAAAAGGATCAAATGTTTTAAGGGAGGTGTCGGGTGCGTCAAGAAATCAAGAACGTTTTATCAGTAAGGAAAGGACGCTATCTGATGTTTACTCGACAAGTGTTCTGTGCACACCTTTCTTTATCCATGTTTTTGGGCCTGTGCCATGTTGCGGCGGCTAAATCCCCAATTGATTCGGAACACAAGGAACGGCGTTATGTGAACCCGCTTCCCCTGGAATATCCTGTCCATTCATCAGCTGATGGATTTGATCGGATGAATGTCGCGGATCCCACGGTCGTACGGCACGATGGACAGTATTATCTGTTCGGCACAGCGGGCATGGCATGGGTTTCCTCCGACCTGGTGAACTGGAAATATCATCCTGTAACCCTTCCCGAGGGCAGAAGCGCAGTGGCACCCGACGTTGCCGAGTATAGGGGTAATTTCTATATGTGCACCGTTTCTCCAGATTTATTCCGCAGTCTCCACCCCCTGGGCCCATGGGAATTCATCGGCGAGTTCAAGGATGAAAAAGGCGAAAGCATTATCGTAGGCGACTGCATGATGTTCGTCGATGATGATGATGATGATGATGAGCGTGTTTATATGTACTACTCGGCTGGCGGAATTTACGGGGTAGAGCTTGACCAGAACGATTTAAGAAAATTTAAATCCGCCCCCACGCGCTTTATCCCTTTTGAGCCATCACATATCTGGGAGCGCTTCGGTGATCGCAACGAGTCTTCCAAGCTCTCCTGGATCGAGGCTCCCTGGATGACCAAACACAATGGAACTTACTACCTGCAATACTCTGCAGGAGGGACCGAATGGAAAACCTATGCCGTAGGATACTATACGAGCAGCAGTCCACTCGGTCCTTTCACCTACTACCCGGGCAGTCCCATTCTTGTGCACAACAAAGGCTTGATCAACGGTGTTGGACATCATTGTGTCATCGATGCCCCGGACGGCACATTGTGGGCATTTTTCAACATTCTGTACCAGAACTTGCCTGGTCGTAAGGAAGAAAGGCGCATTGGCATGGACCCTGTTGAATTTGATGAAGATGGGAACATGAATATTCTCGGTCCTACTGAGACTCCACAATGGGGGCCCGGATTAAAAACACAAGCACTGGATGACGCTATTGGTGACGTCATCCCTGTATCAATAAATAAAACGGAATATTCTGTCAGCAGTGAAGCTCCGGGACGTGATGCGCAATATGCCTTCGACAACTACATCAGAACATGGTGGGAGGCAGATGCAAATGATCCTCAACCCAGGCTGATGATTAAACTCGGCTTTCTCGACACTGACCAGGAGTTCATCATTAATTCTTCGCGGATTATATTTACGGCCTATAAGCTGAAACGTTCTGAAGGTATAGTTCCAGGTCCTTACCAGTACAAAATCGAGGTTTCATCAGACGGGGAGACCTATGAAACGGCGCTTGATAAGACAAAAAACAACTTAACGAAAAATGTCGAATATGACGAGATTGACCCAGTAAAGTGCCGGTATGTGAGGCTGACCATTACCGGAGCACCCCCTAAGGTTCCTGTCGGCATCATCGAGTTTACTGTTTTTGGCAATCCAGTAGACTAGTGCTTGTTCAACATTTTAGAAAAAAGAGAAAATCATGAAAGAGAACAAATTAAGGAACATCTTATTGTTCCATATGGTATTACCACTTCTTTGCTTTCATGCATGTATCCAGGAAAAATCCAGTTCAGTACCTCAATTGGGGAAAGATCCGGTAAAAAAAGTCATTGCTGCCATGACCCTTGAAGAAAAAGCTATGGTAGTTGTCGGTGCCGGTGCCGGTGCAGAGCCTCAACTTATTCCCGGTGCTGCCGGAAGAACGCATGAAATTTCCCGTCTTGGTATTCCTGCCATCGTTTTAGCTGATGGACACTCAGGACTCAGAATAAGTCCAACCAGAAGCGACGACTCTGAAACTTATTACTCCACGGATTTTCCAATTGCCACCCTGCTGGCTTCGACCTGGGATTTAGAGTTGGTCTACTCTGTTGGACAAGCATTAGGAAATGAGGCTCTCGAGTATGGAGTAGATGTGCTATTGGCCCCTGGCTTGAACATTCACCGTAATCCGTTGGCTGGAAGGAATTTGGAATATTTTTCGGAAGATCCTCTGGTCACGGGAACAATGGCTGCAGCGATGGTAAATGCAATAGACTCACAGGGTGTCGGTACATCCATCAAACATTTTGTAGCCTACAATCAGAAAACCAATAGCAACGTCATCGTTAGTGAAAGAGCTTTGCGGGAAATTTACCTGGAAGGGTTCCGCATAGCAGTAGAAAAAGCCCAACCCTGGGCTGTGATGTCATCGATGGGTAAACTCAATGGCCCTGATACTTCTGAGAACCATGACCTTTTGACAAAAATATTACGTGATGACTGGGGCTTTAAAGGTTATGTGATGACCGACTGGGAAGGCGGAGACGATGTCGTGGCCCAGATGAAAGCTGGTAACGATATCCTGATGGCCGGGAGGCCGGAACAATCAAAAGACATTGTAAGTGCAGTGAAAGAGGGAAATCTTGATGAGACAGTTTTGGAAACAAATGCGGAAAGGATTCTGAATATATTAATTGAAACGCCCAGATTTAAAGGCTACGAATATACCAATAAGCCCGATCTCGAAGGGCATGCCCGGCTGGCACGCCAGGCTGCCACAGAGGGAATGGTTTTGCTGAAAAATGAAAACAAAGCACTCCCTCTGGCTGAGGGTATCAAGAAGATTGCTGCATTCGGGAAAACTTCCTATGAAGTTATTACCGTAGGAATAGGTAGTGCTGATGTCACGACCTACCATATAGAGCTTGTTGAGGGTTTGGAAAACGGAGGATATGCCGTTGATGAATCCTTGCAGGAAGACTACCTGAGTTATATCGAAGAAAGCAGAGTTGAGCAGCCCGAACGAAGATTTTCGTTTATGCCGGAACTGCCTATCTCCGATGAGTTGGCCGGTAAAATGGCTAACGAGACAGATATTGCTCTCATCACTATCGGCAGAAATTCAGATTTGGAGAATCGGAAAGAAGAAGGGGATTTTAATTTAACGGATACTGAAAAATCGTTGATTCAAACCGTATCCCAGGCGTTCCAGGCCCAAGGCAAAAAGGCCATTGTTATCCTCAACATTGCCGGTGTCATTGAAACAACCAGCTGGAGGGATATTCCGGATGCCATCCTGTTGGCATGGCAACCCAGGCAGGAAGCCGGAACCTCCATTGTTGACGTAATCAGTGGCAAGGTTAATCCTTCCGGTAAGCTTGCCACCACATTCCCCGTTTCATACCAGGATGTGCCTTCAGCAAAAACTTTCCTGCGCATTGAACCGGAAGTACCGGAATCGGAGAGGGCGGATGAAGGCGGCTCTGTACCTGCCGAATTGGTTTACGAAGAAGATATCTACGTAGGCTACCGGTATTACAATACATTTGATGTTCCCGTTGCCTATGAATTTGGGTACGGATTGTCATATGCCCAATTTGAGTATGACAATGTTCAGATCAGCTCAAAGAACTTCCAAAACGAGCTTACTGTTTCTGTTGATATAACAAACACGGGTGAAGTTGCCGGTCGCGAAGTAGTTCAGGTATACCTCAGCGCCCCTGCCGGTAAACTTGATAAGCCCGCAGAAGAATTGGCAGCCTTTGGAAAAACCAAATTATTGGAACCTGGAGAAACTCAAACGCTAAGCTTTGTGATTAGTGAAATTGACCTTGCTTCATTTGATACAGATGCGTCAGCCTGGGTTGCAGATGCGGGAAGTTATACGGTGAAGGTGGGCGCTTCCTCAAAGGATACTAAACAGACAATTACTTTTGAACTGGGTAAGGAACTTGTCGTGAAGCAGGTTAATAAAGCATTGACGCCTCCACGCGAAATAAAAACTATAGACCCCTGATTTTTCTGCCTGTTTCGCAAGTGTGGAGTGAGCTATCTCTCGAAGAAGACGAGGAACCCCTCGTAGAGCGCCCAGATGTCGGTTTTGGAAGCGACGTCGTAGGTGGAGTGCATCGACCAAATGCCCACGCCCCAGTCGGTGACTTCCATGTTCCAGCCGGCGAAGTAGCCGGCGATAGTGCCGCCGCCGTAGCCGGCTTTGTAGGTGTGGGTCTGCCAGCCGACGTTGGCGGCGTCGAGGATGTTGCGAAGGTGCGCGACGAACTCGCTGTTGGCGCTCCTGCCGGGTCCGTACAGCTTGATCACCAAACCGTGATGGATGAGCGCAGCGTTGTCGGGAGCCTGCGGCTCAGGCCACAGAGGGTGGGTCGCAGTGGTGGTGTCCGCGGTGATCATATCGGTGTTGGAGAAACACTCCATCACGTCGAGCTCGGTCACTTCGCCTCTCTCGGCGCGCACCATCTCGGAGACGAGCTTTGGGAACCACTCGGACGAGACACCGATGTTCCAACGGCTCCCCACCTCTTCGTCAGTCACCATATAGGCCATCGCGGTTTTTTCCGGGGCGGTCACGGCATCGAGAGCGAAAAGGCTCACGATTCCGGTGAGCCGGTCGTCGAGGCCGAAGGCTGCGATGAGGGCGCGGTCGAGCCCGACGTCGCGCGGTTTGGTCGTCGGCACGATCTGAATGTCGGCGCTGATCCAATCGTCCTCTTCGATGCCATAGCGCTCGCGCAGGAGGCGTAGCGCTTCCTCCATCCGGTCCTCGGTGTCGGCGTCATCCGCCGGCGGTGCCGAGGAAAGAATCGGGTCCAACTCTTCGCGCTCGATCGCGTCGGCACGTGTGCGGCTTCGGTAGTCGCGATCGACGTGGGGCGCGAGATCGGGCACGAGCAGAATCGGGTCGTCGTCGTTCAGCCCGAGCTCGACCCAGACGGTGGTGCCGTCTTTCTTGTCGATGCGACCGGTCAGCGCCAGAGGCACATTGGTCCACTGGTACGCTTTGAGGCCTCCGTGGACGAGCGTATCGAGAGTGACGGCGCCGTTGCGCTCGCGCAGCGGGTGCGGTTTAAGCTCGAGCCGGACCGAGTCGATATGGCTGTTGATGAGCTGCATCCCCTCGGAAAGAGGTTTTTGCCCGACGACCCAAAGCACCATGGAGCGATCACGGTTCACCGCATAGAAGCGGTTGCCGGGGCTCGGCGAGGCGCTCGGATCCCACTGCTCGAACCCTCGGGCTTCAGCGTAGCGGATGGTCTCACGCACCATGAGAAGCTCGCTCCGGGCAACGTCGATCATGTCCTTGAAACGCTCGCCGAGCTCCGCTACCTCCTGGCGTTCCTCCGCCGTCATGTTCTTCCACAAATTGCCACGGCTTCCGTAGTCGTCATCGGCAGCTTCAACAGCGACAGAGAGGAGGGCTAACGCCAGCCAGCCGGTAAAAGGTGCAAACTTTCTCGATTTCATGGCGCGGAGTATAGCCGATCGGTCGTGGTCGTGAACGCCGTTCAGTCTCGATCTCGGACCACGCTGGCCGCCGTAGGTGCTGCGTGTGCGCCGGGCGTTGCAGCATCCACGATGAATTCCTTCACGTCTTCGGTGAATCTCGTCAACTCGAGCTGAGGTGTATAGACCATGTGGCCGGCCTGGTAGTAGCGACGACTGAGGTTTCGTTGCAACTCAGGGGTAAGGAGCAGTTGATCGAGCGCATAGTCGATGGTCGCGAAGGGACAGGCATGGTCGTAGTATCCCGCAGCGACGAGGACCTTCATGTTCCTGTTGTTCTTCATTGCTTCACTCAGGTTGGGAACGACCGAGAACGGAGAAGGTTTTCCGCCCCATGCCCATGGCTGAACATTACCGCTGACGAGATACGGTTTTTTCGTATCGTACCCGAGGACGGTCCTGACGTAGTGGTTCAAGACTGGCGATAGAGTCCTCGCCAAATCATAGACTCCGAGTTCGAATCGAGCATCCGTCCGGTGCAGACTCATGCCTTTGTCGCGCAGAAGTTCTTCTCTGAATTCCGGGGAAGTGATTCGAAGGTTCTTCTGCAGAATGTAATCTTCGGACAGTCCCGTGTAGCGGGCCATCTGGCCGGCGATCTCTTTCTTCTTGGACTCCTCGAGCTTGTCGCCTTTGACAAGCGCCACCAGATAATCTTCGCTGGCCCATGTCGTCACTTCCTTGACCAGTTGGTCGAAATCCGCCTGCAAGTCGTCGTCCAGCTTCTTGTGGTACCAGGCGGTCGTCGCGTACGTCGAAACATACTGTGAGAGGTACATTGGATTGTGCCTGCTCGTTCCCAGACTCTGAAAATCGTAAGCGGGCGCGATAAAGATGAGACCGTTGACATTCAATTTGATGCGACGACTGTTCTGTAACTCTTCCGCAAGCAGGGCCCCGCGGATGCCACCATAACTCTCGCCGGCCACGAAAATCGGCGACAGCCAGCGAGCGTTCTCGGTGATGTACATGCGAATGAAATCGCCAACGGACTCGGCATCAGCTGCAGTACCCCAGAATTGCTTGGTGTCCGCTCCCGGATGGGGAAAACTGAACCCGGTGCCGATGGGATCGATGAACACCAGATCGGTGAAGTCGAGCCATGTATCCACGTTGTCCACCAGACGGGGTGGCGGTGCCGGAGTATTGCCGTCTTCCAGAAGCACGGCCTTTTGGGGCCCGATGGTCAGCATGTGGATGTAGATCGAGGAGGTTCCCGGTCCGCCGTTGAAGCAGAAGGTCAACGGACGAGAAACGGACTCCTCACCGTGCTTGGTGTATGCAGTGTAAAAAAAATAGCCAATGGGCTTGCTATCTGCATCCGTTTGAACCATGTAGCCTACGGTGGCCGTGTAGTTTATGGATTTCCCATCCACAGTAATGGTCTGCTCGGTCACCGATGGCGCTCTCAATTCAACGGGCTTATCAGAGGTCTCTTCCTCCGCCTTCTGCTGAGCGAAAAGATAGCTGCTCTGCCCGCAGATCAGGCAAGTCAGGATACCTGTTAGCAAAGCAACGCTTCCGATACTATTTCGATGCGTTTTGATCATTTGCAAGGTCCTCTCATCTTACTGTTGAGACTCTAACTCCTCTTCCACTTTCTTGCTCACTCCGCATTTCGCATCTACCGCCGCCCGCCTGTCGAAGGGCATCACAAGCAACCGTGGCAGCCTGCGCCACTTGAACCCTCGGAGGTCGTCGACTCCTGGCTCTCCGTCCTGAACTGAAACAATGTGTGCGTTCGCTCCGTGACAGCTTCAATATGCTAATAACAATTAGCAATGAGAATCTAGACCGGGCGAGATTTAGGTCGTCGCCCCTCCGGCGGCCTTCGACGCGAGCTCGCTCTCACCGTAAGTCTAACGACTGGTGATTCCGCTCCAGGTGATAGTGGGTGACGTACCCGGAGCGTACCCGCCCTACTTGCCGAGGTGCTTGACGCGGATGTTGCGGAACTGGACCTTCATCGGCGCCCCGGTGTGCAGCTGCAGCGCCAGCAGGCCGCTGGCGCGTGCTATTTTGTCGTTGTCGGTCAGCTCGCTCATCACCACGCTGTTGATCTTCTGAACCAAGTGGTTCCCCTTCGCGATGATGTGATACTCGTTCCAGTCCTCCTTCTTGATCCCGGACCGAAGCTCCTCGCTGTCGCCGACCGAGCCGACGACTTCTCGCTCGCCGTCCTCGCCGATGACAACCTCTTCGCCCCGCTTGGCCAGGATATTCCGGAATTTCTCGCCGTAGGTGATGCCGGACCATTCGTTGGAGGCATCCAGGTCGGCCTGATAGCCGCCGATGACCCACTTCTGGCCCTCGACCTCGAAGCTGCGGTACTGGATGCCGCTGTTGCCGCTGAAGATCCGGTATTCGATCTTCAGCTCGAAATCGGCCAGCTCGCCCTCGCGCCAGACGATGAAGGTGTTGGCTTGAAGCGGCTTTTCCTTCGTGGTCTCGGCAGTGATCGCGCCGTCTTCGACGCGCCAGAAATCGGGGTCGCCGTCCCAGCCTTCAAGCGTCTTCCCATCGAAAATCGAAGTGAACCCGTCCTCCTGGGCCGGCGCCGTGGTGGCGGCCGCGAACAGGGCGACGGTGGCGATCATCATTCGCATGGAAGCCTCCTTTAGGTGCTACTCAGCGTCCGAGTACCACGTGCTGAAACGTGAGCATGTTGTAGTACAGGCCGTGCTTCGCGGCGTCGGCGCGATCTCCCGCATCAGGGCCGAGAACGGCGTCAAGACGTCCCAGTCACGGTTCGGCGCCGATGCTGCAAATGGTGAGGCCCTCTTCTTCGGCGGGAGGATATCAGCCGCTCGCGGACTCGGTCAAGAGAATGACCGGACAGACGAGTTTCTGTCTAGCCGGAACAAGTTGGAACGGGACTAGTTGCCGTTCGTCAAAGCTGTCTCCCACTCGGTGCTTCGACGAAAGGTGTAGCGCAAACCGAACCTGGCCAAGAATCCCGGACCCGGAAAGCCGATCAGTGCCGCGCTCGTTTAGGCCACCTAATTGGGCGGGGCGGCCTGCAGGAACGCGATCAGGTCGGCGATCTCCCGTTGACTGAACTGATCGAGCAGCCCTTCGGGCATGAGCGAGATGGTCGAAAGACGACGCTCCTTGACCCGGGCCTTCGGAATCTCGATTGGACGCTCTACTTCCCCCGCCGTCCTGACCACCAGCGTCTCGCTGTCTTCCCTCTCCACCAGGCCACTGATGATGCCGCGATCGGTTTCGATGATCGTGCCCAAGTACTGGTCGGAGATGGTCCTGGATGGCCACAGGATCGATTCCAGTACATCCTTTTTCTGGAACCGGCCCTTGAGGGTGGTCAGGTCCTGGCCGAAGTCTCCGCCGATTGTCCCAAACCGATGACAGGCGCCGCAAGTCGATTCGAAGATTGCCCGGCCGGCCGCCGCGTCGGCGCGTTCCCTCGTCGGAACGAAGAGCTGGTACTCGTAAATCTCCTGCCGGGTGAGCGACTCGACGCCCCGCGCGCGTTCATTCGCGGGATGGGGCGGGCCAGGCATCGGCTGGGCACTCTCCGCTGAAGCCCGAGCGGCAAGCTCATCCTCCGTCAGCGGCGCAAACTGTGGGATCCGTCGATGGGCGAGCTCCTTTTCCTTTTCGTCGAAGAAATCCAGACTGGCATCGAACAACGCATTGATGAAGCCTCTGAAGCTGGCTCCGCCGCGCCACGCGGCCGCCTTTTCGAACCAGTTCGTCAACTGCGCCTTCTGCTCCTGCGTCCACCCATCATGGATCGTACGCAAGGCATAAACGTAGTGGATCTGCAAAGGCTGGTTGCTGTCTCCCGCCGGCATCGCCGTCAGAATCGCGTCGATGGCTTCCGGCTGTCCAGAGTAGGCCAGCGTCACTGCCAGCTCGCGGTTGAGCCGCTCATCCCGGGCGGGGAACTGTCCGATCAGCAGACGGTACACTCGCTGGCGCAGCTCCGGCTGCACGCTGTCGCCCGCCTCGATGGCCGCTAGCTGAAAGGCGCGTAGCAGCCGCAACCTATCGTCGACGGAGAGATCGGTCTTCTGCATCAGGCTGAATTGCCTCTCGAACACCGGCTCCAGATCGCGCTTAGAACGCGCGGTGTTGATCAACGCGACCATGCCTTCGATGGTGCCTAATGGATCGGTCTCGTTCAGCACTCTGTCCGTCCATTGGGCTCGCGGCGTGCGCTCCAGGGCCACCCGGCCGGCGTAGCGGACGAAACGATCGGCGTCGTTCAGCAGGTTGTAGATGTCGGCGACCGGGGCCAAGCTGGGACGGTCTGCCGAGAGCCCCATGCGGACCAACGCTTCGGCTGCGCGGCGGCGGACGAGTGCGTCGGCATCCTTGAGCGCAGCTGCCGCGACGGCCTTGGCCCCGTCGCCAAACTGCTGGCCCGCAACATAGACCACCGCGGCTCGCACCTGCGCATCATGGTCAGTGGTCAGGGCGCTCAGAAGGTCATCGGGAGGCTGGGGGCCGTGACGTTGCAGCATGTAGATGGCTTGAGCGCGGTCTTCGCCTTTCGCGGCGCGGTCTCGGGCGAGTTGCTCCAACTCACTTCCCCAGGCGTCGCCCATCGAGGCTTTCGTCTCTTCCAGCGCCGCCCAGCCCCAACTCGACAGCGGCTGCGGTTGGCGCACAACCGCTTGCACGCCCGTGGGCCGGCGCGGCGCGGAGGTCGGGGACTGGTAGCGAACGCGATACACCCCGCCGCCGGTGCCGCGGCCCCCGGTGCAGAAATAGAGCATCCCGTCCGGCCCCACTTCGAGGTCGGTGATGTTGAGCGGCTCACCGTGGACGAACTCCGCCTGGTCGGTGTGAGCCTTGTAACTGGCCCCATCCCGCCGGAGCGCGGTATACAGCACGCGGCCCCGCGACCAGTCGCCTTCGAAGTACGCGTCGTGAAATTCCGCGGGATAGACATTGTGCTGGTAGAACTCCACCCCCACCGGCGAGCCCCGGCCGACGTCGCGCACCGGCGGCAGCGAGTCGATATAGTAAGGAGGAAACTTTCCAGAACCATTGCGGTGTCCGTAGTCTCCTCCGGGTATGCCATGGATGGAGCGCACCTCGCGGTACCAAGGTAGGTTGAGATCCAACTCCATGTCGCTGTCGAAAGTGAACGCTTCGCCAGCGAGATTGAAGGCGAGGTCGTACGAATTGCGGAGGCCACCGAAAACTAGAGTGTATTGTTTCCGGTCCCGGTCGAGGCGGACGACGGTGCCGTGAGCTCCGTCCTTCGTGGCATCGCGGAGGCCCCAAGCGTCCGGAAACGCCGGAAGAAATTGCGCCTCTTTGTAGTTGCGAAAGGGCGACGAGGCATCGATCATCTCATCGGGCACAAAACTATAGTTGCCGATCATGATCGTGGGCGCTCCGTCGGGTCCCCGACGGATAGCATGCGGGCCGTGCTCTCCGATACCGCGCTGGAAGGCGCTGATCTGCTCGAATGTGTCGGCTGCATCATCGCCGTTGGTGTCCTCCATCTTGTACAAGCCAGACCGGCTGCGGGCGCCACTATCCGAGTCCTGGGCCGGGACGTCGGCAGGCGCGCAGGCGCCGTAGAGCGTGCGGGCGTCAAACCAAAGGCCATGGCAATTCCTGACCCTATCGGAGAAGACTTTTTCGGATTCGAAGATGCCATCGCCATCGTTATCGATGAGCAAGCGCGGATGGTCAAGTTCCCTGGAGACCACCGGGCGGCCGAGGCTGTCGAACGTCAGGACAATATACGAGTGGGTGTTTTCGGCCGGCAATACCCGCTCAACCGTGAATTCGGGGAGCGTGGTGAAACGAGTACCCTGCGCGTGCCCCTGCGTTGACACCGCGACCACGGCAACCCAGACCAGCATGAAAACGCGCAGCCTTGCCATTCCAGATCTCCCGGATCTCCGAAATTCTCAACTATCGAGAATGTATATGGGGAAAATTCAAAACACAGGTCGAACGCTTGGACAATTGCGAACGAGATCAAGTTTCACGCGGTCAACCCTGGCCAACCTCACTCGTCATGCTCAATGCCGCTCACTCCTCGCGCGGGGGGATCGTATCCGGCCCCGAGAAGCGGTGCAATCGCGATGCACAAGGTGTCGGGCGACAAAAATCGGTCTTCGTACCGGTTCTCTTCGCGACATAATGCTGTCGTCAGCCGAACCTCCATGTGCCTCTGTCCACCCCCTCGGGGAGAACTCCTCGCGTGTTTGTCTGCGTCCTAGGATAGAATCTTCTAGCTGTAAGCGGAGACGCGCAGGGCGAGGAGGAGAGGGTGCATCGCCGAATCATGCCACGCTTGCTCGCTCTCGCGGTACGCTGGCGATCGAGGAGAGATCCGTGAAATTCGGCATGAACCTGATGCTCTGGACCGACGACCCCACGGCCGTGGAGCACCTTCCGCTCTACGAGCGACTGGGGAACATGGGCTTCGACGGCCTCGAGCTCCCGATCATCCGGCCCGCGCCCGATCCTGCTGCGTTCGCGAAGTTGGGGGAGCAGATCTCCGGGTTGGGCATGGAACGCACCTGCATGGCGGCTTGCGCACCCGACGCGGATCCGATTTCGCCGGATCCCGCGGTGCGCGCGGCCGCGGTGGACACACTGAAGAACGCGGTCGACTGCACGGCAGCGGCAGGCTCACGGATACTTGCTGGGCCTCTCTACGCCGCCCTCGGCGTCTTCAGCGGGAACGGCCCGACGGGCGACGAGTGGAAGCGCAGCGTCGAGGTCCTGCAAACCGTCGCCGAGCACGCAGCCACGGCCGACATCTCGCTCTCCTTCGAGTTCCTGAACCGCTTCGAGATTTACCTGCTCAATACCGCCGCGGATACCGATCGTTATGTGAGCGACATCGGCGCAGCGAACGTGGGTGCCCACTACGACACCTTCCACGCGCACATCGAGGAAAAGGACCCCGCGGCGGCGATCCGCGCCGTGGGAGCTTCCATCACCCACGTGCACATCTCCGAGAACGACCGCGGCACACCGGGAGCCGGCCAGGTGCGCTGGGCCGAGAGCTTCGATGCCCTTCATGCGATCGGTTACGACGGCTGGCTCACGATCGAGGCGTTCGGTGCGCTCCTCCCGAACCTCGCAGCGGCGACCAAGATCTGGCGGCCGATGTTCGAGAGCGAAGAGCAGCTGGCCCGCGACGGACTCGCTTTCATGAAGACGGAGTGGGAGAAGCGAGCGGGCCGATAGCGAGCGGCGACCACATTTTCGTTCGACGCTGGGGTGGGATGAGCGCACTCACGAAGAAAAGAACCTACCTCTGAAACAATGTGTGCGTTCGCTCCGTGACAGGCGTCAATATGCTAATAACAATTAGCAATGAGAATCTAGCCCGGGCGAGATTTAGATCGTCGCCCCTCCCGCGGCCCCCGACGCGAGCTCGACGCGCTCAGTGTAAGCTCGGCGAATCCCTGCCTGCCTCAACCTGTTCGCCGACCTGACTTGCTTGTTCTCCGTCCAGCCACCGAGCCATACGCATCTCCGTCCTGTTTCTCATCATTATTAATTCGATCGGGCCACCGGTCGCAAAGGCCGTCTTCCGATACGGGCCCATTTGGGCCGGGCTCGCTCCGCTCGGGTTCTCGGTGTCACGGACGCGCTCGAGGGATGTTGACGAGCGTGTAATACGCTTGCGGGTGAACAAGCAGCTCACCGGCCTGCGTACGAACGCCGTTCAGATGCAACTCGTGAACGTAGCCGGCCCGCATCGGATCGACGCGGATCCGCACGCTTCGGCCGTCCGGCGCCACCTCGGCCGAGGTGATGGCGACCGTCCGTTTGTCTTCTTCGGGACCGCCATACTCCTCGCTGATCCGGTAGGTGTAGCTTTCCATGAAATACGAGGTCGGGGCGGAGGCCGTCGCTGGATCGACCGGCTTCGTGAAGGTGAGCTCGAAGCCGTCGGGGCGTGCGTGCATCTCGTGGACTTCGAATGGCATGTCACCGGTCCAGACCAATCGCTGGAAGCCGTACGGATCCGGCCCGACGCTTCCCCAGCCGCGCGCGGACATGCCGATGAAAAGCGAGCTATCGGCCCCGAAGGCCAGCCGTATGACGCCGCTTTGCAGGCCGCGTCGGAAATTGAACGCGGCGCCTTGCCAGTGGCCGTCGATCTCCTCGAGGAAGACGCGCATCACCATGGCGTGGTGCTGGTCGCCGATGAAGATCTGCCCGGCGAAGGGGCCGAACCCGCCGCCAGTGGTATCCCATTTGAAGCCGCTCGGTGATTGCCCCATCTTGACGTAGGGAAACCAGACGGACGGCATCTTATAGCTCGGTATCTCCTCGTGCAGGTCCTTCATCCAGGTGCCACGGCGAGGCAGCCCCTTCTCGATCGGCTCCACGAGCGAGCCGGTCAAACCGATCGACGCCGTCCCGTGTGGGTGGCCATGGAAGTCACCTACTTCGATCTGCGAGAGCTTCGAAGCGTTGTTCCACTCGCCCTGGTTGTCGGAGTAGAATACGTCGCCCCACGGGCTCACTTCGATCCCCGAGGGCGAGCGCAAACCTGCGGCGACGTATTCCGTCGCGCCGGTTTTGGGATCCACCCGCACAGCCCACCCCCGCCAGTCGGCGGCGCCGTAGGGCTCCTGGTCGAAAGGGATGTTCAGCGAAACCCAGAGCTTGCCGTCCGCGGTCTGTCGTGGGCCGAAGGCGTATTCGTGGTAGTTGCCGCTCAGCTCCCAGTCGTCGGTGACCGTCTCGAAGACATCCGCAGTGTCGTTGCCATCGCTGTCCCTCATGCGTGACAGCTCACCCCGTTGGGCAAAATAGATCCAGCCGTCCAGCTCGAGCAGGCCGAGCGGTTGCGCCAAGCCGAAGGCATAACGCCTATAAACCGGTGCAGGAGGGTCGGCGTCCGTGTTCTCGACGATGAATACCTCGCCGCGTCGTGTGGCGACCATGATGCGGTCGTCGGCGAGCTTCAAAAGCCCGCTGACCTCCATCACCATATCGTCCAGTAGGGGCATCGTCATCAGTTTGTAATAGCGGCTCTCGGCCTCGATCTGCGCCGGGAGCGAGCCCTGTTGTCGCTCGAGGAAAGCACGCTCTTGCTCCTCCCTCGCCCTCGAGCTCTGATTCTCTCGTGCTGCAGCAGGGGACAGAACCACGAAGAGGGCGGTCAGGAGGCCGATGCTCGAGCGGTACAGCGGCAACGATTTTACCATGAGAGTTTCACTTCCAAGAAGACGTTGCGGTTGGTCAAAAACTCGACCGGCAACAAGAGTTGGCGCACGCCCTGCGACGTGCGAACGAAGGGTAAAAGCGGCGCGTTGCCACGAAGGGTCACCGTCGCGCTGCCGTCGAGGGTCCACGACCCATCGTCGTTTTGGAGGATCTCTTCGCCCTCAGCGACGAGAAGATAGAGCCGGCCAGAGGGGCTCGCCGCTTCGAGCGAGAAACGCCGCAACAGATTTGCGCCGCCAGCGCTGACGACCGGAACCGGCTGCTCCTCGACGAGGACGCCCTCGAGCTCGTACATGAAGACCGGCCGCCGCTCCTCATCGAGACGGTAGCCGATGAAGCGTCCTCCCACATTGCGATCCGTCATCATCACAGGGGGCCACGGCGCCTCGGCGTTATCGAGAAAGGCGAGCGCTGGGCCCGGCGGGAGTTGCATGACATCGTCGCCATAGGGCTCGAAAAAGCGACCGGCGCGACCGCTCCACGTTCCCTGCGCGTCGAAGAAACCACCGCGCCAGGCTTTGGCAAGTCGAATGACGTTGGCGTCGAACGCCACGTGAACGGATTCGGGGTAACCCACGACGATCGCTCGCGGGCTGACCCCGGTCATGAAAGTTCGAAAGACGATCGGCTCGTCTTCCGGCGCGAGCACCATGGCGTCGCCGATATTCGTGCCCGCGGGCGCCGGCATCGACGCGCCGAGCGACATGTAGCTCAAGATGGCATCGACTTGGCCGTCCGCAGTGCCGCCGGCGATGCCGGGAAAGAGCACGATCTCATCGCTCCAATACGGCACCATCCGCGTGCCCTCGTTGAGCGAATGCGGATCGATGAGCAGCTGGCGGACCCATCCCGGTCGCAAACGGTCGTAGACCGAGGCCAGGTTGACCGTGGAGATTCCTTGCGCCAAGTTGGCGCCGACATCGTGACAAGTGATGCAGCGCATGCCTTCGGACCCGACGAGTTTTCTACCGTCGTCGATCGCCTCGGAAGACAATGAAGGCTCCTGCAGATCCCCTGGCGTGGCATCGACACCCTCGAAAGCCGCGGCCAAACCGCCGACGAGGTTACCGCCGAAGCGCGGCATGCGCGCTTCCATATAGTTGCGTCGCACATGCAGTCGGCTTTCCCGCAATACCGAGTCCAACGCATCGGGCTTCAGCTTGCCGCCGATCCCAGTGAGCCGCGGCGGAATCCTGCCTTCGTCGCCTAGATCCATCCCGCCGACCACTTTGAAATGGCGACGGCGCACCGGATCGAGCCCGCCCGCCTCGCCGCGCTGGTGGCACGCCAGGCAGTTATAGGTGGCGAGCGCGTGGACGATCCGGCCCGGCGCATCGCGCGGCGTTGTCAACGCGTCGAGATTGGTGAGCGCTGCGCCGAGGGCGCGCCGTTGATGTGCGCCCAAGTTGTAGTGCGGTTCGCCGGCGCCCTGGTGGATGGGACCTTCCGCCGTCAGTGTGACGGGGTCGAGCGCGTCGAGCGAGCGCGCACGGGTGAGTGGCGCGGCGCCGGTGACAGAGGCCGGAAAAGCATGGCAGGAGGCGCAGCCGAGCTCGCGAAAGGCGCGCCGGCCTTCACGGGAGCGCCGTGAGTCGACGGCCAAGGAGCTGTTCGGCGGCGCGAGCCGCACGGCTTTGGAGACCGCCATTTCATCGATCGAGATCGGTCGCGCCACGGCGCCCTGAATCGTCACCTCGAGATAGGGCTCCTCGGTATCGCCGCGGATGTAGTACGTGATCGCGACGGTGTGGTCGCCGGCTTCGAGCTCCAACTCGATGGGAATCTCACGCCCGGTATCGCGATCTTTGGTCGCCACGACGCGCCCATCGATGAGGAGCTCCGACCTGGACGGGCGATCCGATCGGAGCACGAACGTGTAGAGGCCCGCCGCCTCGATCGGGAGCAGCCCACTAAAGCGAAACAAGTGGTTGCCCCTTCGCACCTGAGTCGGTAGATCGAGCGACAAAGCGTCGATACGTCCGGACGCCGTGACATCCAAAGTGTCCAAGACGGGTGGCGACCGGCTAAAGAACTCTTCGGCGTCCTCGTCTTGCATCGGATCCACGAAGTACTCGAACTCGAACCCCGGGAGGCAGCGCACGACGTCGGGCTCCTGTTTGCGCAGCAGATAAACGGCGACGTCCTGGGCTTCAGCCTTGGTCAGATAGAGGGACGGCATGCGCCCTCCATGGCGAACTCTCATAGGATCCAAAAGGAACTCCGCGAGCGCCGCCACGGACGTCTTGGCGGTGAGGTCCGGAAGCGGCACGTCTGGGATTGCCGGAGCACTCGTTTCGCCCTCGCCAGCATGACAGGCAACGCAGCCGATGGAATGAAACAGCGCGCGGCCGCGCTCCACCGTGGCGCTGAAGCGAAACGGCTCGAAGCTTGGCGACGGCATGGCGCCGCCCTGGTCGACGAGAAAATGAACGAGCCGCTCCGCGATGGCCGCACGCTCTGCGGCCGGGAAGTCGTGCAACAGATCCGGCATCGTCGTGCCTGGTTTCTGCCCGTGTGGATCGCTCAGGAAGCTGAGCAACCACCCAGGCGTTGCACGCCGGCCGATAGTGGACAAGTCGGGTGCCGGCTTCGTCGTGATGCGGTCGGCGATCCCGTTGCGCGAGGCGTCAGAAACCGTGTGGCACGAAAGGCAGTTGAGCTCGCCGAGCAACACCTCACCTAACGCAGTCTCACTGACCGCCGCCGAAGCGCGTAGATGCTCATAGCCGGCGACCACCGCCGCCACCGAGTCGGAAAGACGATCCTGCGTCGCGGCCGCCGCGGCCACGGGCAAAAGCGCCGCCGCGAGCGTCGATCGAAATTTCACGCAACCACCGTATCCGGTACGACTACCATGGAGGCGTTGAGGAAACGATTCCCGGCTATCGCCGTCGCGTGCATAATTGATGCGCCTCTCCGGGTTTTTGCAATTCGTTGCGCCGCCCCACGTCATTCGCCCAGCAGATCGAGAACGACTCGACAGGGACCAAGCGGCCAAATCATCGTTTTCGGATTATATCGACCCCCGAGTACATCGTTCAATCTGCGTTCACCCTCTGTGCCAGCCGTCACTGAGACGAGGCGTCTATGCGAGCTCGCCCTTCAAGACAAACTCGAGCTCCTCAGCAGACATAATGTGTGGACATTGATTTTCGAATTCGCGTGCATACGTTCGTCATGAATCGCTCCAGCCAGGTGGCGACCCGTATCGCTCGCGCCCTGCTGTCGGCTTTCCTCTTGTGCCCCACCTATGGATGACGGGCGGCGACGTTTACGCACAAGCGCCCGAAAGTCGAGACTGGCGCGAGAGCAGTGTGGAGTTTTCGAATTCGCCTGGAGCCTTCAAAATCGGCCCTAGGCTCCTGCACCAAGCCTTCTAGGGCCGCCAGGCGGAAAAGCAAAGTACTATGGCGCTAGGACATCTGGAAATGGAGCTCGTTCTCATCGCGATCACGGTCTTGGCGCATCTGCTGATCCCGCTCGCCTTCATCTTTTGGGTGGGATTCAGCAAGGCGACCAGTCGCGTCTATTGGCTGGGCGTAGTGGTCGTCGTCGCGTCGTATCTATTCCTGATGCACATCGCCGGCGCCGGTTGGCACTGGTTTGGCTTCTATTGGATGTACGTTTTCTGGGTGCTGTTTGTGCTCGCGGTCGCGCGCTTCTTCAGGTCGCCGTGGAAGCAACGTCCATGGTGGCCTGCCCGGAAAGCCTCGGGCTGGATCGGTCTCTCGTGCGTCGTGCTGGTAGCTCTTTTCTTCCTGAGCGCGGTTCCGCCCCTCGTCACAGCACGCAGCTTTTTGGGCGTCCCTGTCGAGCTACGGTTTCCCCTGCGACGGGGTGTATTTCACATCGGCCACGGTGGTTCGAACGAAGCCGTCAACCATCACTACCCCGTTTCTGCACAGCGCTATGCGCTGGACATTCTCGAGCTGAATAGGTTCGGGGTCCGTGCCCGCGGGCTTTGGCCCAGGCAGCTTTCGGCTTACGCGATCTACGACGCGGACGTGCTTGCGCCATGCGATGGCGAGATCGTGGGGGCCAGAGACGGCCTCCCCGACATGATTCCGCCTGAGATGGACCGCGAAAATGCTGCCGGAAACTACATCGCGCTGCATTGCAATGACGTCACTGTGCTTCTCGGGCATCTGCTGAGCGGAAGCATTCGAGTTGACGTGAACGAGCGGATGGTGGCTGGTCAACCACTCGCGAAGGTGGGGAACTCTGGGAACACCAGCGAGCCCCACCTTCACGTCCACGCCGTGCGTGGCCGGCAGACCGATCACGAACAACAGGGCTGGGCAGAGGTGGGGGTCCCCATGCTCTTTGACGGTCGCTTCCTGATACGTAACGATCGCATCGCCTTCGACTGAATGGATGGAAGCGGAGTTGAACGCCTGGAACGAGAGGCTACCGGTGTGATCGAGCTCAAGGCGGTGCGTTGGCTCTGAGAGTGTCCTGCCCTCACTGCGCTGCGCAAGACCAGCCAGGTTCCCGCCAGGAAGATGAGCCCGATCGCAATGATCCCGATCAACCATGCCCGCCGGTTATCCATTGCGATCCATTATGGAACGGAGGCAAAGGCCTATCAGCCGTCATCTCTGGCTTCAGTCCCGGAACCGTGTGGGGCGCGCCGAAGCAGCAGGAGTGTTAAAAGTGTAAAGTTGGAAGGTTGAAAGTTGGGCGTTCAAAGCTGCTAGCCAGGTGCTGCTCTCGTCTCGGAACTCAGAACTCCATCATTGCGCGAGCCTGTCAGCGTTGCACTTGCAGGAAAGCCACGACGTCTACGAGTTCTTGGGGTGTCATGCCGGAGACCAATCCATTAGGCATCAGCGAACTCCGACTGGGATAGCGATCTACGATCTCGCTCTTGTTCACCGCAAAGACACGACCATCGGAGTCGATCAACTCCAAAGACGAATCCGAATCGTCCTTAATGAAACCGATCAGATACCCCTGTCCTTGTGTCCTCAGGACCCAGGCCCGGTATTCATGACCGATGGCCGCACTAGGATAAAGGATCGAGTCCAGCATCTCCTGCTTGCCATACTTTTGCCCTATGCTGGACAGATCGGGCCCGATATCCCGACCCTCTCCCTGAACGCGATGACAATTCGAGCACTGGGCGACATCGGAGCGATAGAACAAAGCTCGTCCTCGCTCTGGATCCCCGACCATGGCCAGGAGCGTCTCTGCCGGCGGGAGAGGGCTACCCTCTCGGGTCGTCTCCTGAGGGAAGTTCTCGGCCGCCAAAAGCCGTACATCTTCGTGCGCACTCCTGTGGAGACGCTGTGCCACCAGCGCTTCCAGGTCGGCCGGGAGGTCGCCCGACTCGACCATATTGAGCAACATCAGAGAACCCGATTTTGAACGCGAAAGCAGCTCCACCGTTTCTTGTCTGAGTCCGGGGTCTCGCTCTAAATCCGCTACGATCATACGCAGCAGCTCGGAAGCCCGATCGTATCCGTAGGCATTGAGAATCCGCACTGCGCTTTCCTGAATCTCGCTGTCGGGGTCATTCAAAAGAGCGACCAGCTTCTCTACTTGGGGTTCCTGCAGCAGGCCTTGATGATGATTAATGGTATCGGCGGCGTCCCGGGCAGCTTGTCGTCTTTCCTCTTCCGGGAGGGACAGGTCGGTGGCGATCTGAAGAAACCTTGGCAAGAAATGGATGCGACCGGTCCCGGTGATGAATCGCAACGCCGCTTGCTGAAGAGTTGGATTCTCCAGGCTCTGGGTCAGAAACTCTTCGATATCCGTACCCTCCAGGGTGGCTGCCCAGACCCGACCACCGTCCCGGCCCAGCAGGTCCAATACCAACTCTTGTTGCTGAGGCCTGCCAGAGTGCAACTGCTTCATCAGGTGAGTTCCTGCAGAAACGCTTTGGATGGCATCCAGTGTCCTGACGGCCAATTCGCGCAGTACACGAGTGCGGGATTGCAGGCCTTTGACTGCCAGCGCTTCCGCCTCTGGCGTATGGAGTTGGAAGGCCAGGCTCGCCACCTGAGCGTTCCAGCGCGTACCGATCCGGTCGAGGAGAGCCCGGAGAGCCCACTTTTCACGACCCTTGAAGCCGATTCCAAGCGCTTCACGATAATAACGATCCTGGCCATCGAATTGGGCAGCCAGATCTAGCAGCCACTCGTCCACCCAGGGATTCTCCGGGCTGATGCGACTCAGTTCCAGGATCAACTGACGTCGTACCGCTGGATCATCATCAGTACGCAACCAGTGGGCTTGGCTGAGGGCTCCGGCGCCGAGTCTGGAGAGCACCCGTACAGCCAACGTGCGCAGATTTGGGCTAGCGGCCCGTGCCGCCTCGAGCGCCAATCGGGTTCCCAGCTCCGGCTGCCGGCTCGCGAGCCACAAAGAGCGTGCTCGAAGCCAGGCTGATCCGCTGCTGAACATCTCCTCAACCAGCGAGGTGTGGCCCGCGTCCACCGCACGACTGAGTGTTTGGTAAGCCAAAAAGCGCCGGGCAGGGTTTGCGGACGATAGCGCAGCCTGCAGGCCCCCGGGGCTCTCCAGATCCAAGGGCGGCATCTTATAATGCGAGCCCCCAGGCGCCAGTCGGTAGAGCCGGCCTCCCTCGACATCGTCCATTCGATGCCCACCTACTCCGGGATCAAACCAGTCGGCTACGATCAAGGATCCGTCGGGAGCCACCACGACATCGATCGGCCGGAACCAGTCGTCCTTCTCACTCGACAACAGGACCTCGACCTGCGCGCGAAACCCGGCACCCGACCGTTGAGGCCGGTAGGCACGCACTACACCAGGCCCGGCATCAGCGTGAAGCAACGTCCCCTGTAGCCTGGAAGGAAGCAGATCTCCTTCATAGACAGCCATGCCGGCCGGTGCCCCGAAGCCGGTTCGAATCATTTTGGGAATCACCCCAGGCCGATCTTCGTTCCAGTGCACGGCATCCAGACGCCGATCTCCCATCCGATGGGGCCAGTATCCATAATAGCCGCCCTCCATCACATAGTTGACCCTGCACTGTTGGTTGCCATCATCGTCATTATCCGAGATGAAAACGATGCCGAAGGAATCCACCGCCGGCTCGTAAGGGTTACGCATCCCGTCTGCCAGGACCTCCAAATGCTTGCCTTCGAGATCGCTTCTTAGCACGGTGGCAGCACGGTAGGGCTCTCCTTCTCCGCCGACTCGGATTCGATGACCCGATCCGTCAGTGACATCCAGACCCTCGTCCCCATTGCTCATGTATAGAAGACCATCCGGACCGAAGACGACACCGTGGATGCCATGGTCGTGGTCTACTCCTCCGAAACCATCTAGAACCACCGTTTTGCGGTCGGCCACTCCGTCCCCATCCAGGTCCTGAAGATAGAACAGCTCTGGCGATTGGCACACATAAACCCGATCGCCCAAGACCGCTACACACATGGGTGATTGCAGACTCGGATCCTGGTAGAACGTGTGGGCCTCGTCGGCTCGACCATCTCCGTCCGTGTCCTCCAATACCCGTATCCGATCACCCTTCGGCTCGACAACATCCTGGTTGAAGAGCCGGTAGTTGACAGCCTCCGCCACCCAGACACGCCCCTCGGCATCCACATCGATAGCAGTCGGATTTCGCAGTTCGGGCTCGGCCGCAAAGAGACTCACTTCCAACCCTTCTGCTACCTGCATGGCCTCCAGCGACTGCTGCGGCGCCAACTTGGAAGTGGCTACCGGCGGACTGACGCTAGAACACGTCGAAGACATCAATACCAGCCCGCCGGAAAAGAGGCCAAGACTACCCCGCAACCACATGGGCCTAACTATAAAGCGTAGCTACCGGCATTTTAAAGGCAGGCAGCCTGGGCGACCCTTGACCCGAGGGAAGCAAGTGGGCTGCACTTGGTACTTTGAAGACTCAACTTTAGACTCGGAGAATCAGAGGACGTGACTCAGTATGACGAACCAGGACATCAGCTCTCGCACGACTCGCCTACGAGACCTTCAAACAACTGGATAGGAAGAAGCGGAATCAGGATCGAGGTTTTTGCGCTGGAAGTTCGCTCCGTGACAGCTTCAATATGCTAATAACAATTAGCAAGAGAATCTCGCCCGGGCGAGATTTCGATCGTCGCCCCTCCGGCGGCCCCCGACGCGAACTCGACATCATTACCCAATGTTCCCCAAATCCAACTGCTTCGCGGCGTAATCGCACGCGCGCGCGGTGAGCGCCATGTAAGTGATGGACGGGTTCACGCAGGAGGACGACGTCATGCACGCGCCATCGGTAACGAAGAGGTTCGGCACATCGTGCGCTTGATTGTGGGCGTTGAGCACCGACGTCTTCGGATCCCGTCCCATCCGTACCGTTCCCATCTCGTGGATGACGAGCCCGGGCGTGTTGTCCTTAACGAACGTCTCGATATCGGTCGCACCGGAAGCGTCCAGAATTTCGGCGGCGGACTTGGCTGCGTCTTTCATGAGCGCGCGCTCGTTCTCACCGTAAGTCATGTGGACCCGGATCGCGGGAACGCCCCACTTGTCTTTGACCTCAGGATCGATCTCGACGTAGTTGCCCGCGCTCGGCAGGCACTCACCAAAACCAAGGAGGGTCAGCTTCCACGGTCCGTAGTCACGCAGCGCGTGTTTGAAGTCGGCGCCGAAGCCGGGCCTGTCGAGACCGTGCTTCCAGCGCTCGCGCGAGCCACGGCCCTGGTAGCCGTAGCCACGGAGAAAATCAGGGCTCTGGCTGTTGACGTTTTTGAATCGCGGAACATAGATACCGTTGGGACGGCGTCCGTAGTGCGTCTTGTCTTCGTCGCCGGGAATAGTCCCAAAGGCGCCGCCGCCCATGACGTGGTCCATCAAGTTCCGGCCCACCTCACCCGACGAGTTGCCGAGGCCGTCGGAGAAACGCGCCGGCTTCGAGTTGAGCAGAATGCGCGCCGACTCTATCGCGGAGGCACAGAGAAAAACGACTTTCCCATAAACCTCGAAACTCTCGTGCGTCACCGCATCGATGACGCGGAACCCCTTGGCGCGATCGTTCACTTCGTCATAGATCACGCTGTGCACGACGCTATAGGGACGTAGCGTCAACCGTCCGGTCGCACGTGCGACCGGGAGCGTCGCGTTCAAGCTCGAGAAGTACGACCGCGTGATGCAGCCGCGATTGCACGGCCCGCAATAATGACAAGGCGCGCGTCCGTTGTGCGCTTCGGTGAGCACGGCGCAGCGGCCAATCGTGAGCATGCGCTCATCGGCGAACTTGCCTTTGAGCACATCGCGAACGTGACGCTCCGCGCAATTGAGCTCCATCGGCGGCAGAAACTTACCGTCGGGAAGCTGAGGCAAGCCCTCTTTCTGACCGCTGATACCGACGAACTCTTCGACGTAGTCGTACCACGGTGCAATGTCTTCGTAACGGATGGGCCAATCGACGCCGACGCCATCTTTCGCGTTGGCTTCGAAGTCAAGGTCGCTCCAGCGATACGTCTGACGCCCCCACGTGATCGAGCGCCCTCCGACTTGACGTCCTCGAATCCAGTCGAACGGTTTGTCCTTGGGGAAGGTATACGGGTTCTCGAGGTCGTTGACGAAAAACTTGCTCGACCACTCGGTGCACGCGTAGCAGTTCTTCTGTATCGGCTGGTCTCGGGACTGACGGGCGCGATTGCGAAACCCGCGGAACTTCATATCCCAGGGCTGCACGTGCTCGACGTAGTCTTGGGCCGGGTTCGTGGGCCGACCCGCTTCCAGAACGAGTGTTTCGAGTCCTCTTTCGGTGAGCTCCTTCGCGGCATAGCCGCCGGTGATGCCCGAGCCCACGACGATGGCGTCGTACTCTCTTCGTTGCACGAGAGCGACCACGCTACACCTCGATCTTTCTGACGGGAGCGCAGCCGTCGTATGAGCCGGGGAAAACCTCGTGTTGAAGCTCCTGCTCCATGCCTACCTTGGACGTGAAGTAGCCGTAGAGTGTGAGCCATTTCATCACTGCGAAAAAAGGTTGCGCGGCCGGCGAGTCCGACGTCACCATCGGGCCGCCGATCTGTAGTCGTGGATTCTGGAGCTCGAGAGCTTCCTGTTCGAGCTTGCTCAGCGCGGCAACTTGCGCCGCTTCGTCGAGATCGACAAACCGCTGAGCGTCCGACCCGTTCCTATCGAGTCCGGCGAGACCGCGCTCGAAACTCCGGCGCTCATCCTCGCTGAACCAATCCGTGAGCATGACGTCGACGAACTCGTTCACCTTCGCCGCTTTCGCTCCCGGCGTATCGGTCTCGGGAATGATGAGCTCGGAGACGACGATCACCGTCTCGTTCTGAAGCGGATCGAGACTCTTGAAAATGTGGCGATCGATCTCGCCGAGATCTTGAAGTTGGGCGTGCGTCTCGCTCGCGAGCGCAAACAGCTCGGTAGCAGAAAGCTGAGCCAGCGCCGCCACTCCTATCGATTTCAGAACCTGACGTCGATCCATGACTACCTCACTAAGCGCGAAGATATCACAAGCAACCTTGACGCATGTTCGCTTATAATGCTCCCATGCTTTGGTTCCTGCTCTGCGCGATGCTCGCGCCGCCAACTGAAGGCCTTTCGGTGTTGATCTACAGCAAAACCGCGCCCTACCACGGGAGCGACAACGAATACCGCCACGCGGCCATCCCCGAAGCGACGGTAGCGATCCTGGAAATCGGCGAGCGCGAGGGATGGACTGTCGAGGCGACCGAAGACGCCTCTCGATTCAACGACGAGGCGCTCGCGCGCTTCGACGTGGTGGTCTTTCTGTTGACCACGGGCGATGTTCTGGGAGTCAAGGAGCAAGCGGCGTTCGAGCGATTCATCCGCTCGGGTAAGGGCTACGTCGGCATCCACTCGGCCTCAGACACCGAGCACGCATGGCCGTGGTACGGGGAGCTCGTGGGCGCTTACTTCAAAAACCACCCGACGGTTCGAGAAGCAACCTACATCGTCGAAGATCGCTCGCACCCTGCGTCGAAGGACCTGCCCAAACGGTGGACGCGCACCGACGAGCACTATAATTTCCATGCGAACCCACGCCCAAATGTCCAAGTCTTGATGGCGCTCGATGAGTCGAGCTACGATGCCGGCGACGGCGCCATGGGCGACCACCCGATCGCGTGGTATCACGACTACGACGGCGGGCGCGCATTCTACACGGCGCTCGGTCACGTGAAAGACTCCTACGACGATCCATTGGTCCTTGGCCACCTCGAAGGCGGAATTGCCTGGGCGGGCTCGAACGAGCCCTAGGGCTACCCTTCTATGTGATAGCTTCTGTCCGCTTGCGAGGTAGACCCTTATCCGTTAGCGTCCGCCCGTCGCGTCGGTTTCTTCCTCGGGAAAGTCGCCGTCGATCTCTTCGATGAGTGCCTCGGAGGGGCCCCGCTCGGCCTGCAGGCGCTCGGCAACCGACTCGGCCTGCCGCATGACGCGCAACACGTTGAGTCCGAGGATCTTCCTCGCATCCTCGTCGCTGTAGCCTCTCTCGAGAAGCTCGGCGGTCAGGGCCGGGTACTTCGAGACGTCCTCCAATCCAACCGGCAGGCAGGTCGTCCCATCGAAATCACCTCCGATGCCGATGTGATCCACGCCGGCAACGTCCCGAATGTGGTCGATGTGGTCGGCGACTTCGGCGAGCGATGGCAGCGGAAATGGATGCGCCTCGTCCCACGTCGCGAGTACGCCCTCCACAGACGCGACCCCCATACCCTGGCTCATCAGACGCTCTTCCTCCGCCGCGCGGTCGAGCCCATGCTGTCGGGATTGTTCGCTGATGAAGGAGGCCACGAAGGTGACCATGACCACCCCACCGTTGTCGGGCAGGCGTTTCAAGACGTCATCCGGCACGTTGCGGGGATGGTCGCAGAGAGCGCGAGCGGAGGAGTGGCTGTAGATGATGGGCGCCTCGGTGACGTCCAGCGCATCATGCATCGTGGCGGGCGCGGTGTGCGACAAGTCTACCAGCATGCCCAGCCAGTTCATCTCCCGGACGACTTCCTCCCCGAACTTCGTGAGGCCTCCGACGCGCGGCTCGGCGGTCGCCGAATCCGCCCAAGGCACGTTCGCGCTGTGCGTGAGCGTCATGTAGCGAACGCCCAGTCGGGTGGAACATTCGGAGCGCGCCCAGCGAGCTGGCGATGGAGTGGCCGCCTTCCATGCCTATCATCGATGCGATCTTGTTCTCCTGGAACGCTTGCTCCACCTCGTCGGCAGTCAGGGCGAGCTGAAAGCTGTCCGGATAACGGCGCAAGAGCTCATGAACGACGTCGATCTGCTCCATGGTGTTGCGAACGGCTTCCCCGCCTTGCAGGCTGGCAGGCACGAAGACGGACCAGAATTGGCCACCGAGACCTCCTTCACGCAGACGAGGGATATCGGTGTGAAGCTGTGGCTGCGGCCGGCGAAGGTCGAGACGAGAGAACGCGCGAGCCACCTCGGTGCGATACTTCGACGGGATGTCGTTGTGACCGTCGATGAGGGGTACTTCCGCGTGAAGCGCCCGCGCCCTTTCCTGGGGCGTTGGCCCCTCGGCGGGTGTGCCGGTCCCCGTTTCGGGGGAACATCCCGCAAGTCCGAGGCAGCCGACGACGAGAATCGAAACGAGCCAGTCTTGGCGGAACATCTCACTCGGAATCCACATGGCGACTAATCTCCCGTGACAGGTCCGCGAGTCTAGCACGTTGCGAGCCCTCGGAATGATAGATTCTGTCTTTCGAGGAGGTAGCAAAATGGATCCCGCCGGTCGCAGAAGTTTCATGAAAGTGATGACAGCGACGCCGTTTCTGGGCGCTCGGTTTTCGAGCGCTGCGGTTGCCGAAAACCGCGTGAAGCTCTTTGGTGATGGTCTCTCGCTTACTCCCAAGGAATATGCCGACCTGCTCCAGAAGATCATCGAAGAAAAGGACATCGAAGCGGACTCCTACTCACGAGGAGGCGTCGTCGAGGAGCTCGAAAACAAGATGGCGAAGGCTCTGGGAAAGGAACGGGCCATCTATTTCCCGACTGGCACTCTCGCCAATCACATTGCCGTGAGGGAATTGGCGGCGGATCGCGCTCGAGTCATCGTTCCCCATGACAGCCATCTCTATAACGACTCCGGCGACTGCGCGCAGCGATTGAGCCAGCTCAACCTCGTGCCCCTGGTTTCGAAAACGGCCACGTTCACGCTCGAGCAGGTCAGGCAGGTCGTCGAACGCACGAGCTCGGGGCGGGTTACGACTGGCGTCGGCGCCATCGTGATCGAGTCGCCCGTTCGCCGCAAGCTCGGCGAGATGTTCGACTACGGGGAAATGAAAAAGATCTGTTCTTTCGCCAGAGACAACGGCATCAAAACGCACCTGGATGGCGCCCGGCTTTATATGGCATCGGGATACACTGGAATTTCACCGAAGGAGCATGCATCCCACTTCGATACCGTCTACGTATCGACCTCGAAGTATTTCAACTCGGTTTCTGGGGCGATCCTGGCCGGTCCGAACGAAGTGATCGACGGGATGTACCACACGCGGCGGATGTTCGGTGGTGGACTTCCCGGCGCGTGGCCATTCGCCGCGGTGGCTCTACATTATTTCGAGCGCTTCGAGACAGACTACGCTAGGGCGATCCAAACCGCGAACGAGTTTTTCTCCTTATTGAAACAAGAGAGCTCCTTCGACGTCGAGAAGATCCCCAACGGCAGTAACATTTTCAAGTTGATCGTCCGTGGAGCCGACTTGGAAACGTTTCGCGACAATCTGAGGACGAAAGGCGTTTTGTTGTCGATGCCAAGACCCGAGCTCGGCGGTTTCCTCGTTGCCGTCAACGCCACTCTGAATCGTGCGGACGCTGGGACACTGCTCAAGATGTTCAAGGAGTCCGTCTGAGGTCTCTATCGACCAGAACCGCGTGATCAGGTCGTGTCTTTTTCGACGATCTCGATTCTCTTGGGCTCGTTGACGCCTATGATGAGCAAGGAGCCGTGCTTCATCACCTTCCCGACGGCCTTGAGCTTCTTCCCAACATAGCGGTGCTGGATACTACCGTCGAAGTTTTTCACGTTCGCCGCTGGAATGAAGATGCGAACGTACTTCTCGTTCGAGCTGAACAACAAGTAGACCCCTTCGCTAGCCTCTTCGGTACGAAGTATGGAGCCCTCTACCCACACGATCTCATCCAAGTGATCACCTGCGTTTCGGTAGAAGACAGTCGGGTATTTGTCGGCGCTCTGCGTCCCGAGGCACGGCGAGGCGCCAAGCAAGACTAGAAGGAGATCGCCTCCCATCCGAACTTTTCGAGTCATAAGGTTTCCCTCCCTGTACAGCCCATGCTCAAGACCTGCGCGCCGATTGGAGAGTCCGCGAGAATTGGATCTCAGGTGACAGCGTCGCACGAGGTACTACAGCTACAACTTTCGATGGCGTGGCTACGGGGAACTTCGATGATGAACGGTATCCGCCGCTCGGAGGGGTGTCACGTGCCGGCATGGAGGTCCGATTCCCGTAAAAATACTCTCGAGCGCTGACCAAGCGAAAATGCTCTAGCTAAGTATTGCGTCGCGAGTGAACGTGGACATTCTCTTATCACGTCGGGTAGGATGCCCCAAACTGGGAGGTATACAGGATGAGACGCTTTTTTCTCCTTGCTTTCCTAGTCCTCACCTTGAGCGCGTCAGGCGCATTCGGGGACGACGCCGTTGATTCCGTGCTCGACAACCTCGAATGGCGCAGTATCGGCCCGGCGATTTTTGGCGGACGCATCGTCGATTTCGCGGTCGTCGAGTCGAACCCGAACGTCGCCTTCGTGGCGCCGGAGACCGCCGGGATCTGGAAGACGACAAACAACGGTACCACCTGGGAGCCGCTTTTCGACGACCGGCCGGTATCGGGCGTCGGCGATATCGCGGTCGCGCCGTCCGACCCTTCGATCGTATGGGCCGGCACCGGAAACCGCACCTCATGGGGCGACGGCGTCTACAAGTCGATGGACGGTGGCGCAACGTGGACGAACATGGGACTCGAGAACACCCACCATATCGGACGGATGCACATCCACCCTACGAATCCCGACATCGTCTACGTTGCAGCGGTCGGGCGTCTCAGGGGGCCGAACGAGCAACGGGGCGTCTTCAAGACGACCGACGGCGGCAAGACCTGGAAGAATACCAAGTTCATCAGCGATAACACCGGCTTCGTCGACCTCGCAATGGATCTCGAAAGCCCGGACACGCTCTACGCCGCGGCCTACCAGAGGCGCGGCTCCAACGGCGGGGGTCCCGAAAGCGGCCTGTACAAGACGACCGACGGCGGGGTGACGTGGACGAAGCTCACCACCGGCCTCCCTGAAGGCGATACCGGCCGGATCGGCCTCGATATCTATCGCAAAGACCCCCGCATCGTCTACGCGATTATCCAGAACGCCGAGGGTGGCATCTTTCGTTCGGAAGACAAGGGCGAAACGTGGAAGAGGATGAGCGATACCAACCCGAGCCCGTCGAATTACAGCGAGATTCGCATCGATCCCCTCAACGATCAGCGCATCTGGGTGTTTGGTGCCAGCATGTACAACTCTGACGATGGCGGAAGAACCTTCGTCACCGATCACGTCACCCGCATCCACGGTGACCACCATGCTCTTTGGATCAACCCGCGCGATTCGAACCACTTGCTCTTGGGCTCGGACGGGGGCATTCACTACTCCTACGATCGCGGTCTCAACTGGGAATTCGTGAACACCCTCGCGATAGGACAGTTCTACGAGATCGGTTACGACATGGAGACCCCCTACAATATCTACGGCGGTCTTCAGGACAACGCTAACTGGGGAGGACCGGTTAGAACCCGCCACCAGCAAGGCATCTCCAACGAAGATTGGTGGCACGTCGGCGGCGACGACGGCTTCTACACCCAAGTCGATCCCAACGACGCAAAGACGATCTACTTCGAGTCGCAGAACGGAGTCTTGCGCCGCCTCAATCTGAGGCGGCTCGAGATCAAGACGATCCGGCCCGAGCCCGATGAAGGTGAGGCCCCCTACCGTTTCAACTGGAACAGTCCCATTGTTATTTCGCCCCACGATTCGAAGACGATCTATTACGGCGGCAACCGGCTGTTCAAGTCGACGAATCGCGGCGACGAGTGGACTCGTACCGCCGACTTGACCAAGAACCTGGGCGAAACGCTGAACGACGACACTCTGTCGCGGAACAACGGCGCCTCGACAATCACAGCCATCAGTGAGTCTCCTCTCGTTCAAGGCCTGCTCTACGTGGGAACAGATGATGGCAACATTCAAGCCTCACGAGACGGTGGCGAAAGCTGGAACAACGTCGCGGCCAACTTGCCCGGCATCCCACCCGGCATCCACCACGACGGCATACACGAAGAAACGCACGTCACCCGGGTCGTTTCATCCCACCATGCGGAAGGGCGCGTCTATGCCACCCTCGATGGCCACCGCAATGGCGATTTCGCCACTTACGCCTTCGCGAGCGACGACTACGGTGAAACGTGGCGACGCATCACCACAGGTATCCCCGAAGGCCACACGCTGAACGTCATCCGCGAGCACCCGGACAACGGCGCGCTCTTGTTTGCCGGGGGCAAGCGGGGGGTCTACGTTTCTTTCGACGGCGGCGACCTATGGCACGAGATGCGCGGGAGCTTTCCCCGGGTGCCGGTCGACGACATCGCGATCCATCCGCGCGACAACGACCTCATTCTAGGAACATACGGCCGCAGCATCTGGGTCCTCGACGACATCAAGCCGCTCGAGAATTTGAGCGACGCGGTGCTTGCGGCAAAGCTTCATGTCTTTCCCATTCGGGACGCGATCAACTACCGCCTCTTCCACTACAAAGGCCACCCGGGCCACAAGGTGTTTCTCGCCAAGAACCCGCCGCAGGCGCTCATCCACTACTATTTGAGCGAACCAGAGGCGGTGAAAGTCACCGTGACCGACGCCAACGGCCAGGTCGTCCGTACAATCGAAGGCTCGAACAACGTAGGGCTCAACCGCACCAACTGGGATCTGAGATATGACGAAGGGATCCCGACCGAGCCCGCGGAGGGCTCCAACAATCCACCTCTTAGTCTCGAAGAGGGTAGGCAGAATGGAAACCTCAAGGCGATCAATCTTCTCAGACCGAGAGTCCTTCCCGGTACCTACACGGTGCGGGTCGAGGCCGGCTCAGAGTCGGCCGAGCGCACGGTCATCGTGACCGACGATCCAAACGTGCGCGCGAGCGACGCCGATCGCATCTCGATGCTCTTCTCGAGCTTCGCCGGCTCATTTCGGAAATGCACGAAGCGCACGAGCAAGCCGCTGCCCTGACCGAACAGCTCAATGGGCTCGAAGCGACACTCGACGACGCGCCCGAGACGGTCGCGACCGCTTTCGCGGCGGCGAAAACGAGTGTTTCGGAGCTCGAGCGCTTGCTCTCGCACGACGAGGGACAGACGCGTTTTGGTGGCGCAACCAGACCTCTATACGAGGAACTGATGCGTCTCTATGGCATCCTCGACACTTACACGGAAGCGCCGAACGCCCAACGGCAGGCGCAGATCGCGTCGATGTCGAGAGAGCTGTACGAGCGGCTCGATCGGCTGAAGGCCGTCGTCAGTGGCGAGATCGCCGAGCTCAACCGCGCCATCGAGGAGAATCGGATCCCGCGCATCCAGACACCGACACCGAAAAAAACAACGTCTTGAGCATCCTCTCGGCAGTGAAGAGTTAATCGAAAATTTCCTCCAAAGCGGCTCGCATCGCCGAGGCATCCGGCTCCACGCCGGTCCAGTACTTGATCCCGATCTTCCCCTGGTTCACCAGCATCCCCATGCCGTCGATCGTCGTGCATCCGGCCGCCTCGGCCTCGGTCAAGAAGGCCGTCGTCGGCGGATTGGGAATGATGTCGGCCACCACCAGGTCCGCCCGCAGCGTCGAAACATCGACGGCGACGCGCGAGGTGTCCGGAAACAGGCCGATCGACGTCGAATTGACAACGATGTCGACGTTGCCGTGGACCGCGTAGTCGCCTTCCCACGGCTCGTAGGTTGCCTGCGCCTGCGTTTTGCTGTTGATCAGTTCGACCAGTTCCTTGCCGCGATCTACCGAGCGATTGACGATCGTGATCGACGTCGCACCGGACAGCGCCAGCTCAACCGATATCGCCCGCGCCGCGCCGCCCGCGCCGAAGATCAACACTTTCTTGCCCGCCGGGTCCACCACCGGTGTGAGCGACTCGAGAAAGCCCTTGCCGTCGGTGTTCTCGCCGATGTACTTGCCGTCTCGATTCACCACGCAATTGACCGCGCCCATCACCTCGGCGGACTCGCCGAGACCGTCGAGGTGTTCGATGATCGCCACCTTGTGCGGCAGCGTGCAATTGAAGCCGCCGTAGCCCAGCGCCTTGACGCCTTCAAAGGCGGCCTTGAGATTGCCGGCGGGAACTTCATACGTCACGTACTTCCAACGGAGGCCGTGGTGTTCAAACGCGGCGTTGACCATGTGCTCGGTCGGGTTCTCCCAGACCGGATAGCCGAAGTTGCCGATGTATTGTTTCTCGCAGCTGTAGGGATCGGACATGAATCGTATTCCTTCCAACGTTAACGCGCAAACAGACTCCGGAGGTTCTGCCAGTTCACTTGACCCTTCCGAAACTGATCGGCGAGAACCGCACCGAGAATCACGGCCCCGAGTACGAAATCCTGAGCGAACGAAGAGACATTGACCTGGTTCATGCCGTTCTTGATCACGGCGATGATGAATGCCCCGATCAGCGTTCCGAAAATTTTGCCCTGGCCGCCCATCAAGCTCGTGCCGCCGACGACCACCGCCGCGATCACGGTTAGTTCGGCCATCGCCCCGACGTTCGGTTCCACGCCCTGATGCTTCGAGGCCATGATCACGCCGCCAAGACCCGCAAACAGACCGCAGGCGGTATAGACGATCAGCAACACGCGCTGCACCGGTACACCCGAAAGCCTCGCCGCCTCTTCATTGCCGCCGATAGCATAGATGTGACGACCGAGCTTCGTCCGCGACATCACAAAGTGCGCCGCGCCGTAGAGAGCAAACATCAGTATGACAGAGTTGGGAATGCCCACGGTGCGGCCGGCACCGAGCCAGCCAAACGCATCGGGCACTTCGTTGATCGATTCGGCGCGGGTCAGCATCATCGCCAAGCCCCGCGCCATGAGCATCATCGCCAGCGTCACGATGAACGCCGGCAAGCGAAACGCGGCCACGAAGAAACCGGAGATCAGTCCCATCAGACCGCAAGCCCCGACGCCCGCGAGGCCGCAGAGGATCATGCCGGTGATGGTGGCGTCTTCGGCACCGGCGACGTCTCGGATCAGCATCATCGACGTCACCGCCGCGAGCGCGATCAGGCTGCCGACCGACAGATCGATGCCGGCAGTGACGATGACCAGCGTCATGCCGATCGCGATGATGGCAATGATCGAAATCTGCTGAGCGACGTTGAGCAGGTTGCCGCGTGTCAAAACAGTCGGCCACTTGTATTCATCGGGCGTCAGCACCGTGCTGCCGGCGATGGCCGCGTGCTGATCGCGCTTCTCCACTGGCGTCCAGCGGGCGGTTTGCGGTGTGCACGCAACGATCGTGGCTCTCTCACCGGCCGCTTCCAGCTCCTGAAATTGATCCACCGCGTCGGCCGGTGTGCCCTGCATCACGCCGATCACTTTGTGCTCCGTGCCTTCGAGTTGCTCGGTCAGTTCATCGATGAGCAACGTCCCCAGATCACCCGGCGCGACGATGACGACGGTCTGGGGACCGTCTGCATCCTTGATCTTTTCGGCCAATTCGGCGCCGGCCACCGCGCCGACGTTCTGCTGATCCTCGATCGTGAGCACGCTGAAGACGGCCACCAGAATCCCGAGCACCACGATCATGCCGTAGTCGACCATGAATCGGGAGAACATCGCTCTATGTTTGAACTCGGTCACGTCGATTCTCAATGGGCGGCTAGTTCCATGATCTGTTCCTGCGTCGCGTTCTGCGGATCAGCGATCTCGCCGCTGACCCGTCCCTGCCGCATGACCAGCACACGATCGGCAATGCCGAGCACTTCCGGCAGCTCCGAGCTGATCATCACGATCGCTTTGCCGGCGGCAGCGAGTTCATTGATCAATAGATAGATTTCGTACTTGGCGCCGACATCAATGCCCCGCGTGGGCTCGTCGATCACCATCACTTCGCAGTTCCGCTGCAGCCATTTCGCCAGCACCAACTTCTGCTGATTGCCACCGCTGAGCTGCCCGGCACCCTGTTCGACGCTGGAGATCTTGATCCGGAGCGGATCGACAAACTCGTCGAACGCCTGCTTTTCCCTTGCCAGCCGCAAAACACCACCGCGCTCAAACTGGTCGAGATTCGGCAGGCCGAAGTTTTCGCGTACGGAATGGGTCAAGACGAGCCCCTGACCCTTTCGGTCTTCGGTCAATAAACAAATCCCCGCGCGGATCGCGGCGCGCGGACTGCTGAGGCGCAGCGGCTTTCCGTCGAGTGTGACGGTGCCCGACTCGGCCCGATCGGCACCGAACAGCAACCGTGCGGTCTCTGTCCGACCGGCCCCCACGAGCCCGGTGATGCAGAGAACCTCACCGGCCGAGACCGTGAAGCTGACATCCTGAACCATGGCTCCGCCGGACAATGCCTCGACGCGAAGTCGCACGGCACCGATCGAGTGATCGCGTTTGGGAAATTCGTTTTCCACAGTGCGGCCGACCATCAGCTCGATCATCTGACGCCGATTGATCTGATCGATCGACCGGGTCTCCACGTGTTCCCCGTCGCGCAACACCATCACGCGATCGGCAATCTCAAGAATTTCATCGAGACGATGGCTGATGTATACGATGCCGATGCCCTGGGCTTGCAGACCGCGGATGATCTGGAAGAGTTTCTCCACTTCCTGCGGCGTGAGGGTCGCGCTCGGCTCGTCCATCACCAGGATGCGTACATCGGTCGCCAAGGCCTTGGCGATCTCGACGACCTGTTGTTCGGCGATCGAGAGCATGTGGCAGGGCGTCTGGGGATCGATGCGCATGCCGATACGCTCAAAGAGGGCGGCGGCCTGTCGCCTCTCGGCGGCCTTGTCGACCACCGGCCCGCGCATCACTTCCCGGCCGAGAAAGATGTTCTCCGCGGCAGAAAGAAACGGCACCAGATTGAACTCCTGGTAGATGATCCCGACGCCCGCTTCCATCGACGCGCGCGGCGTGACAAACTCGACCGACTCACCGGCGATCCGAATCGATCCGCTGTCGGGTCGATGGGCGCCGCTGAGCACCTTGATCAACGTACTCTTGCCGGCACCGTTCTCGCCGATCAGCGCCAAAACCTCGCCTTTTCGAAGCGACAGATCTACGCCCTTGACCGCACGCACACCGGGGAAGGACTTGACGATGGTCGCCATCTCCAGCAACGGGGCGTCGGACTTTGGCGCCGTCTCGATCATTTCAGGTCAGGGTCTTTTTCGGCATCGGCCTTGCGATAGAGGACGGTAGGAATCAGGATCTGCTTCTCCGGTCGCTTGCCCTCGAAGAACTCGACCATCTTCTGTACCGACATCCGGCCCATTTGTTCGGGGAACTGAATCGGGTCGGCGTAGATCTTGCCTTCCTTGATCGCTTCCTTGCCGATCCGTTGACCGTCGAAGCCGATGACCTTGACCTGCTTCTGCAAACCGGCCGCTTCGATCGCGGCCACGGCACCGAGCGCCGACGGATCGTTGATCGCGAAGACCCCCACCAGATCCTTGTTCTTTTCCAGCACGTCGGTCGCCGCCTTGGAGCTGGGATCGCGCGACGCTTCGCCGGGCAGTTCGGCGACGATCACGATCCTGGCCGACGGGTTCTTGGTGTTGTGGGCGTCGACCACTTCCTTGAAACCCTTGACGCGTTGCAGGCAGGACTGGGCCACCTTGTAGTCAAGGACAAGGATCTTGCCGCCCTTGCCGCCCAGCGCCTCGATCATCGCGACGCCGGCCTGTTTGCCGCCGGCGTAGTTGTCGGTGGCGATGTGGCAAACGACCTGTGCTTTTTCGTCGATCACGCCGGTGTCAGCGGTGAAAACCGGAATGCCGGCCCTGTTCGCCTCCTGAACGGCGGCTCCGGCAAGCTGAGCGTTGCAAGGCGTGAGCAGAATCGCGTCGACCCCTTGCTCGATGAAGTCCTGAATCTGCGAGGCCTGCTTGTCGGCGTCGTTGGCGCCGTCACGGATAATGGCCTTGAACCCGTTCTTTTCCGCTTCGGCCTTCGCCGCGTCGGCCAGTTGAACGAAGAAGGGATTCTTTGCGGTCATAATGGTGATGCCGATGACCTTCTGGGCGTTACCTTCCTTGGCGGGGTCAGACTTGCCACATCCGACGAGTGTCATCGCAACGAGTGCCGCGGCTGCCAGTGTGAATCGAAACATGTCGAAGCTCCTTATCAAAAGGATCGCGTTATTGACGCTTTATGGTTCTTATTAAGGATAAATGCAAACGACATTAGTCGAAAAATGCAAATAATATGAAAAAGCAACTCGCGGCCTTTGCCGAATCGGCAAGATTTGCCTCGCGTCGCGAGTGCGGAGACAATGCGTTCTCTGAGGAGGACGCGATGTATGCGAGGAAGCTCTTTGGGCTCACAGCGGTCTTACTAGCTCTCGCCGGGACGGTAGCGGCCCAGCGAACTCAAAAACCCGTGCTCCACGGCCGGCACTGGGCGGCGATTACCGGAAAGCCTCTCGGCGCCACCGCGGGCGCGATGATGTTCCAGAAAAATGGGAACGCAGTCGACGCGGCGTGCGCCATGCTCGGGGCCACCGCCACAATGTACGATGCGCTCAGCTGGGGCGGGGAGACGCAGACCCTCATCTACCATCCCGGGGAAAAGAAGGTCATCGGCATCAACGCTCTCGGGATCGCCCCCACGGGTGCAACGCCGGAATTCTTCAAGAGCAAGGGCATGGACTATCCGCCTGCCCACGGTCCGCTCGCGGCCGTGACGCCAGGAACCCCCGGAGGGCTCATGGTGATGCTGGCCGAGTACGGCACCTTGAGCTTGAAAGACGTTCTCGGCCCGGCCATAGAAATGGCGGACGGCTACGCGATCGAAGCCCAGCTTGCGGACGACATCGAGCAAGAGAAGGATCGCATTCGGGAGTGGCCCTACTCACGCGAAATCTTTTTGACGCACCTGGGCGAGGAGAGGGAAGCTCCTTACCCGGGCGAGGTCTTCCGGCAGCTTGATTTGAAGGCAACTCTCGAAAAGCTCGTCGAGACTGAGCAGAAAGCCCGCGCCGAAGGCGCCTCGCGCAAAGAAGCGATCTATGCCGCCTACGAGCGCTTCTATCAGTGGGACATCGCCGAGGAGTTCACCCGAGGCTCGCAAGAGCAGGGCGGGCTGCACACCAGGGACCGGTGTTGAATCAAACGCTCAACATCCTCGAAGGCATCGACGTGAAGTCCATGGGCTACAACTCGAGCCGCTACATACACGCGCTCTATCAGGCGATGAGTCTCGCCTTCGCCGACCGGGATTTCTACTATGGCGGTCCGTACTTCGCGCCCAAGGAGCCTATCGAAGGACTACTCTCGAAGGAGTATGCGGCAGAAAGAAGAAAGCTCATCGACTGGGAGAAGAACGATGTCGACGCGAAGCCAGGGGATCCCTACCCGCATCAGGGCGGTACGAATCCCTACCTCGACTACCTCGAGGCCTGGAAGAGCAAACCGCTGGCCACGGAGGAAGACGAACAGCTTTTCGAGGAAGGCTTCTACGCTGGCACGACTTCCATTCAAGCCGCCGACGAGGAAGGCTGGGTGGTCTCGGTCACACCGAGTGGTGGATGGAACCCTGCCTGCATCGCCGGGCGAACCGGCATCGGCATGAGCCAGCGGATGCAGAGCTTCGTGCTCGACCCGCGCATCAACCCCTACAACGTCCTCGAGCCGGGAAAGCGACCGCGCGCCACCTTGACACCGAGTCTCGCCCTCAAGGACGGGAAACCTTTTCTCTCGTTCGCAGTGCAAGGCGGCGATTCGCAGGATCAAAATCTCCTTCAGTTCTTCCTCAACGTGGTGGAATTCGGCATGAACGTCCAGCAGACGGCGGAAGCGGCGAACTTCAACAGCTACCAGATGCAGAGCTCGTTCGGTGCCCACGAATCTCAGCCGGGACGTTTGCTGCTCAATGAGTCCGTCCCTCCATGGGCGCGGGAGGAATTGGCGACGATGGGCTACGAGCTCGATTTTCAACCGAGGACCTCAGGTCCCATCAACGCCATTTTCTTCGACCGGGAACATGGAACGATGTGGGGCGGCGCGAGCAACCAAGGCGAAGACTACGGGATAGCGTGGTGAGTATGAACTTTTTTTTGCGCCGGCCCTACGGCGAGGTCTCCTCACCCGTGACGATGCGCGGTAGGCCGTTCTCGTCGAGCGTATGATTGAATGCGGGAAGCTCGTTCTCCAGCAGCCCTTCGAGCTCTTGCTGGTACTCGAGAAGTTTCTCTTTCAACTTTTCGTGCACCTCGTGATGTTGATCGGTTGGACGGAAGTCGGCCGTCGAGACGGCGTTCGCCAGATAGGATAGTTTCCCCACCAGCATGGCCGGCCAGCGGGCGAAGTCCTGGCCGGTGCCGGTTGCCCTGAGCTGAAGCATCTTCCCTTCGAGCGTGACGAAGGTCCCCGCCAGCTCCTCTGCGCTCTCGACCATGGCCTCCGTATCGACCCGCAGTGCGGTCGCCACTTCCTGCATGTCTCCGAGCTGGCGGCGAACCCACTCGAGTTGATTGATGGAACCGGCCACCGCGTTCATGTTCTCGCGGAGCTCGAGCAGCATTTCCGTCTGCAATCGGATGTCTTCTTTGGTGCCAGCGGAATGGGGATCCTTCACCACCTCCAAATTCTGCGTATATTCGTCCTCGCCCACTTGAAGTGTCACGTTGTAGGTGCTCGGGGGATGGAGAACCGAGATGCGCCCTGCGGGATGAGACCGAGTTCCTTCATCGTTCAGTTCTAGCCAATCAGCGAAAATGGGTTTGGTGCGCAGCTCGATCTCGGTGCTGCGCTCACCGCGCAGGTCCCACCAGACGCGATTGATGCCGGCTTCCTTCGTGCCATCGAGCGAGCGCACCGTCTCGCCCGCCTGATTCTTGATGATGAGCTTGACCTCGACGTCCTCCTCCGCCTCTTCCCTCAACCAATAGTTGAGCGAGGCCCCGTAGGAAGGGTTCTTGCCGGCCGTCAAGTCGCTCGCGTCTCTCATGGGGGTGGTGATGGGCCGGAACCGGTAAGCCTGGCGCGGCTCGAACAGATGCGCCTCCGAGGCGGTGACCTCGGCGGTGAGCTGCTGCAGCGGCGTGATGTCGTCGAGGATCCAGAAGCCCCGTCCATAGGTTCCTATCACGAGATCGTTGAAATGCTCCTGTACCTCGATCCAGTACATCGGCGTGGCGGGCAGGTTGTTCTGAAGCGACTGCCAGTTGGCGCCGTCGTCGAACGAAACGTAGAGCTTGTTCTCTGTGCCCAGATAAAGGAGGCCCGGCCGCACCGGATCCTCGCGAATGTTCCGTGCATAGCTCAGGACGAAATCGTCGATCCCGTTGGTGAGCTTCGTCCAGCTGGCGCCGTAATCCCCGGTTTTATAGACGTAGGGCTCGAACTGGCCCACCTCATGAAAATCGACGGTGATATAGGCCTTCCCCGGATCCCACTTGGAGGCATCGATGTTTCGCACCGTTCCGAGCGGCGGAAGATCCGGGATGTTCGAGGTGACGTTCGTCCAGTTGGCGCCGCCGTCACGACTCACATGCACGAGGCCGTCGCTCGAGCCCGCCCAGAAGACGCCTTGCTGCGCCGGCGACTCGTCGAAAGCATAGATGACGCAACAATACTCGACGCCGACGTTCTCGGGCGTGATCCCGCCGGAGATGCCTTGTTTGTCCGGATCGTCGGTCGTCAGATCCGGGCTGATGACCTCCCAGCTCTGGCCGCCGTTCGTCGTGCGGTGCAGGTGCTGACTCGTGGCGTAGACGGTGTTGTGATCGTGCGGTGAGATGAGCACAGGGAAGGTCCACTGGAATCGGTACTTGACTTCGGCCGCCTCCCAACCCACGGTGCTTTCCGGCCAAATTTCGACCTGCCGGTGCTGCCGGTTGCTTTCCCGATAACGGACCATGATGCCACCCACGGCACCGACGCCGGAGGCGCTCGACCAGATGATGTCCGGGTCCACGGGATCCGGTGTGGCGAACCCGCTTTCCCCGCCGCCCACCGAATGCCACATCCCGCGCGTTATGCCCCCTAAAGGACGACCGCCCAAGGTGCGACTGTTGCTGGGGCCCCGCGTCGACGGCCCGTCCTGTCGATTGCCGTAGACGTAGTAGGGAACGCGCCTGTCGACGGACACGTGATACATCTGAGCGATCGGAAGCTGAACGCGGAGCCAGGACTTGCTGCGATTTTCCGAAATGGAAAGTCCACCGTCGTGGCTGACGATCATGCGCGCGCCATCCGTAGGATCGATCCAACCATCGTGGTGATCGCCCCCCGGGGCGGCGAACCCACCCGAGCCGGAAGAGTTTGCCCGCTCCGTCGTGGGGCCGCCATCTCGAGTGCGGCTGAACGGAGCGGCCAGGAAATAGGCCTCATCGGCGTCATCGGGGGCGACCATGCAGCGGGTGTAGTAGGCGCTGCGACCGGCAAGGTTCCGGTCGTAAGAGACGAGCTTCCAGTTTCTTCCTCCATCATCCGAGCGCCAGAGCTCGCCTTTGTCCGTGCCTTCGCCTTCCCAGGGAACCCCGTCGGACATCTCGATGAGGGCGTAGATGCGATCGGAGTCTGCCAATGTCATGCAGAGGCCTATCTTTCCCACCGGCCCTTTGGGAAGGCCCTGCCCTTCGAGACGTTTCCAGGTGTCACCGCTGTCGCGTGATACGTAGATGGCGCTGCCGGGGCCGCCGCTGCGTCGCTTCCATGTCTTGATCTCAATCTGCCACATGCCCGCGAAAAGGATGCGAGGGTTGTTCGGGTCCATGATCAGATCGCCCGCCCCGGTGTTCTCGTCGGCGAAGAGAACCTGCTTCCAATTCTCGCCTTCGTCTTGGGTGCGATAGATGCCGCGCTCTTGCTGGGGGCCATAAGCATGGCCCAATGCGGCGGCATAGACGATGTCGGGGTTCCGGGGGTGGATGATGACGCGTCCTATACGGCCCGTGCCCTCGAGCCCCATGTATGTCCAGTTCTTGCCCGCATCGGTAGATTTCCAGACGCCGTTTCCCAGCGAGACGTTCGAGCGAATGAAGGTCTCACCGGTACCAGCCCAAACGATGTTGGGATCGGAAGGGGCGATGGCGAGGGAGCCGATGGCATGGACCGGCTTGTCGTCGAAGATGGGCTCCCAGTTGATTCCGCCGTCTTCCGTTTTCCAGATGCCTCCCGAAGCGGCGCCGGCGTAATAGATCAAATCATCGCCGGGAATCCCGACCACCGAGATGACGCGATTGCCCACCGGGCCGATGTGGCGGTATTTCAGCTCTCCGTAGTGCTCGGGAGCGATGTCCTGAGCGAGGCTCGAGCGAGTGGTGCAGGTCAAGGCAAGGAGAATCGAAAGGACGCCCATGATATTCCGTTGTGACATGAGAACCTCCGCGCTCGAATGGGGTCGATGCGAGCCGTTCGAACTCCGGGACGATAGCAGAGGTGGGCGAGGGCGACAAGACTGGTCTAAAACGCCGAACTGCCCCGTTCGTGGAGCATCATCACCGCGACAGTGGTGACAGGCTTCGTCATCAGGAGCGGCAGCAGAAGCTTCATGTACATTCTCATATCGCGTCGGGTAGGATGCCTCAATCTGGGAGGTACATAGCATGAGACGCTTTTTTCTCCATGCGTTCCTGGCCCTCGCCGTAAGCGCGTCAATCGCATTCGGGGACGACGCCGTTGATTCCGTGCTCGACAACCTCGAATGGCGCAATATCGGTCCGGCGATTACGGGCGGCCGCATCAACGATTTCGCGGTCGTCGAGTCGAACCCGAAGGTTGCGTTCGTGGCAACGGCCTCCGCCGGAATCTGGAAAACGACAAACAACGGTACCACTTGGGAGTCGCTTTTCGACGACCAACCGGTATCGAGCGTCGGCGATATCGCGGTCGCACCGTCCGATCCTTCGATCGTATGGGCCGGCACCGGAGAGCCGGCGAACCGCCAAAGCTCCTCATGGGGCTGACGGCGTCTACAAGTCGATGGACGGTGGCGCAACGTGGACGAACATGGGACTCGAGGACACCCACCATATCGGACGGGTGCACATCCACCCTACGAATCCCGATATCGTCTACGTTGCAGCGCTCGGGCATCTCTGGGGGCCGAACGCGCAACGGGGCGTCTTCAAGACGACCGACGGCGGCAAGACCTCGAAGAATATCAAGTTCATCACCGAGAACACCGGCTTCGTCGACCTTGCGATGGATCCCGAAAGTCCGGACACGCTCTACGCCGCGGCCTACCAGAGGCGCCGACGCGCGTTCGGCTTCAACGGCGGTGGTCCCGGAAGCGGCCTGTACAAGACGACCGACGGCGGGGTGACGTGGACGAAGCTCACCACCGGCCTCCCTGAAGGCGACACCGGCCGGATCGGCCTCGATATCTATCGCAAAGACCCCCGCATCGTCTACGCGATTATCCAGAACGCCGAGGGTGGCATCTTTCGTTCGGAAGACAAGGGCGAAACGTGGAAGAGGATGAGCGATACCAACCCGAGCCCGTCGAATTACAGCGAGATTCGCATCGATCCCCTCAACGATCAGCGCATCTGGGTGTTTGGTGCCAGCATGTACAACTCTGACGATGGCGGAAGAACCTTCGTCACCGATCACGTCACCCGCATCCACGGTGACCACCATGCTCTTTGGATCAACCCGCGCGATTCGAACCACCTGCTCTTGGGCTCGGACGGGGGCATCCATTACTCCTACGATCGCGGTCTCACCTGGGATTTCGTGAACACCATCGCGATAGGACAGTTTTACGAGATCGGTTACGACATGGAAACCCCCTACAATATCTACGGCGGTCTTCAGGACAACGCTAACTGGGGAGGACCGGTTAGAACCCGCCACCAGCAAGGCATCTCCAACGAAGATTGGTGGCACGTCGGCGGCGACGACGGCTTCTACACCCAAGTCGATCCCAACGACGCAAAGACGATCTACTTCGAGTCGCAGAACGGAGTCTTGCGCCGCCTCAATCTGAGGCGGCTCGAGATCAAGACGATCCGGCCCGAGCCCGATGAAGGTGAGGCCCCCTACCGTTTCAACTGGAACAGTCCCATTGTTATTTCGCCCCACGATTCGAAGACGATCTATTACGGCGGCAACCGGCTGTTCAAGTCGACGAATCGCGGCGACGAGTGGACTCGTACCGCCGACTTGACCAAGAACCTGGGCGAAACGCTGAACGACGACACTCTGTCGCGGAACAACGGCGTCTCGACAATCACAGCCATCAGTGAGTCTCCTCTCGTTCAAGGCCTGCTCTACGTGGGAACAGATGATGGCAATATTCAAGTCTCACGAGACTGTGGCGAAAGCTGGAACAACGTCGCGGCCAACTTGCCCGGCGTCCCCCCTGGCATCCACCACGACGGCATACACGAAGAAACGCACGTCACCCGGGTCGTTTCATCCCACCATGCGGAAGGGCGCGTCTATGCCACCCTCGATGGCCACCGCAATGGCGATTTCGCCACTTACGCGTTCGCGAGCGACGACTACGGCGAAACGTGGCGACGCATCACCACCGGTATCTCCGAAGGCCGCACGCTGAACGTCATCCGCGAGCACCCGGACAACGGTGCGCTTTTGTTTGCCGGGGGCGAGCGGGGGGTCTACGTTTCTTTCGACGGCGGCGAGGTATGGCACGAGATGCGCGGGAGCTTTCCCCGGGTGCCGGTCGACGACATCGCGATCCATCCGCGCGACAACGACCTCATTCTAGGAACACACGGCCGCAGCATCTGGGTCCTCGACGACATGAAGCCGCTCGAGAATTTGAGCGACGCGGTGCTTGCGGCGAAGCTTCATGTCTTTCCCATACGGGACGCGATCAACTACCGCAGCTTCCACTACAAGACCAACCCCGGCCACAAGATGTTTCTCGCCGAGAACCCGCCGACGGGCGCGCTCGTCCACTACTATTTGAGCGAACCAGAGGCGGTGCACATGACCGTGACCGACGCCACCGGCCAGGTCGTCCGCACGATCGAAGGCTCGAACCACATAGGGCTCAACCGCACCAACTGGGATCTGAGATATGACGACGCGATCCGGGTCGAGCCCACGGAGGGCTCCAACAATCCAACTCCTGGTCTCAAAGCCAGGAGGCAGAATGGAAACCTCGAGGCGATCAATCTTCTCAGACCGAGAGTCCTTCCCGGTACCTACACGGTGCGGGTCGAGGCCGGCTCCGAGTCGGCCGAGCGTACGGTCATCGTGACCGACGATCCAAACGTGCGCGCGAGCGACGCCGAGCGCATCTCGATGCTCTTCTCGAGCTTCGCCGGCTCATTTCGGAAATGCACGAAGCGCACGAGCAAGCCGCTGCCTTGACCGAACAGCTCGATGGACTCGAAGCGACACTCGACGACGCGCCCGAGACGGTCACGACCGCGTTCGCGGCGGCGAAAACGAGCGTGTCGGAGCTCGAGCGCTTGCTCTCGCGCGACGAGGGACGGACGCGCTCTGGTGGCGCAACCAGACCTTTGTACCAACGACTGACGCGTCTCTATCGCGCTCTCGACCCTTACACGGAAGCGCCGAGCGCCCAACGGCAGGCGCAGGTCGCGTCGATGTCGAGAGAGCTTAACGAGCGGCTCGATGGTCTGAAGGCCGTCATCAGCGGCGAGATCGCCGAGCTCAACCGCGCCATCGAGGAGCATCGGGTCCCGCGCATCCGACCACCGAGACCGAAAACACCGACTTCGTGAACAAGCAAGGATAGAAAAGAATCATCGCAGAGAAGGCAGGGCTCGCAGAGAAAAGCGAACCCCGATCGTTGCCAGTAATAAATCGCTCGGCCGGCCGCTCGCCATCAGGTAGGAGGATACGATGAAGAAGTGGATTGGAGCCATTTTGGCGGTGCTGATCGTCGCGGCTCTTGGCGGTTGGGGCTTCATGGAAGCCCAGAAACGCGCCTGGATCCGTATCAACGAGTACGACATCCGTTCGGAGGGATTGCTCCAGGTCGGAGATTTGGCCCCAAATGTCGAGCTACTTGCGACCGAGGGTGGGCAGACGCGTCGCATCTCGGATCTCTACGCCGACAAACCACTCGTGCTTGCGTTCGGTAGCTACACGTGACCACCATTTCGCGCCAGGCTGGCGCAGATCGAAGAGCTGGAAAAGAAGTATAGCGACGTCGCGAACTTCGTCATCGTGTACATCAAAGAAGCCCATCCCGACGACGAGTGGCAGCTGGAGTCCAACGAGGGGAGTGGCATCGTCTACACTCAGCCCACGACCACCGAAGAGCGCAGGGAGCTCGCACGCGCCTTCGTCGACCAGATGGATGTCGAGACGGAAACGCTGCTCGACGACATCGACAACACAGCGATGGCGTGCTACGCGGCGTGGCCGGAGCGGCTCTACGTCGTCAGCACCGACGGCCGTATCATTTATAAGGGTGGGATGGGCGCAGAGGATTCGGGTGGAGATGATGCAGTATGCAAGCGAGTTGTTCGACCGTTACGCAGCGCTCGTGACGCCGGCCTGGATGGGGACGGCATGGGACGCCGATGCATCGGAAACCTCCGGGGTCATCTACAGCACCCGGCGCACCGACTCCGAGGACCCCGACAGCGCTCTGCATCCGAGGATCAGTCTGTTCTCGAACTTGGTCGGCGTTCCTGCGGTTTCCGTCCCCTGCGGATTTACGGAGGGGGGGCTACCGATGGCCATCCAGTTTGTCGGTGCTGCGTTCGACGAAAGCGGGATTCTTCAACTGGCGCGCCTATGAACAGGCCACGACCTTGGCACGAACGATATCCAGCTTTAGGTTGATCCTTCGGAGGACTAACATGGCCCAATTGATCAGTCGCAGAGAGTTGTTTATCGGCACTACCGGGACGACGCTGTTGTACACGGCGTGCGCCGAGGTTGAAAAAGGGAGAGCTTTCCGACGAGACCGTCAAGGCCTTCCTGGGATTCACCGATCAAGTAGTGGAAGGTGAAGAGCAGATCGCCGAGATCAAGAAAGCTCTCGAACGCTTTCTCGAGTCCCTCCGGACGATCAGGTCGCACCGCGTACCACAGGCGGTGGAGCCCGCGACTATGTTTCGGGCCAGGCGCTAATGGCGCGCTGAATCGGCGCGCTCGCTACGCGTCGCGTGCTACTCTTCCGTGCATCATGAAGATCTCTCCAAGGGAGTCGGCTTCATGAGGCTGGGTCCGATTCCTGAGAACATCATCGAGAGGATCCTGATGAAGCTCGGTCTGTTACGGCTCCCCTTCTGGACACCCAAGTGGCGTACACATTGGCGCGCACCATCATGCTGGGCGTCGATGCGGACGTCTTCGAAGCGCTCGCCTTGGAGGCTCTCACCGCAGAGGAAGTCTCGAAGCGGTGCGAGACGCATCCGGCGGCGACGAAGAAGTTATTGAATGCTCTCGTGGGCGCGAGGTACCTTCGGAGCAACGGCGAAACGTACACTTTGACGACGGTTGCTCGGAAATGGCTCGTTCGGTCGAGCCCGCAGTCGGTCCGTGACAAGCTACTCATGCAGTTCCTTGAATGGGACTTCGTCGCATACTATGGGGAATTCCTGAGGACGGGAAAGCCGCTCAATGTCCATCAGTCGCTTTCGGAGAAGGATTGGGAGTTGTACCAACGTGGTATGCGGTCTGTGGCGGGAGTCTCGGCTCCTGAAGTCGCACGGCGGACCCCCGTGCCCCATGGCGCGCGGGACATGCTCGACATCGGTGGCTCACACGGCTACTACTCCGTGGCACTCTGTCGCCGACACGCGGCTCTTCGTGCGATCATTGTCGATCTCCCGGAGGCGGTGGCGCATGCTAAAGGAATCCTAGATGGAGAAGGGATGGGTGACCGGGTGATTCATCGCGCCGGCAACGCGGTGACGGAAGACCTGGGCAGCGAAGCCTGGGACGTGGTCTTCGTCGCCCAACTGTTGCATCACTTCGATGAACCGACGAACCGCGATCTGGCGCGCCGCGTCGCTCGAGCTCTCCGTCCCGGCGGGGTTTTCGTGGTTCAAGAAATGATCCGACCTAGTACCCCGCAAAAGGCCTGGCAAATCGGTGCCCTCCTCGATCTGTACTTCGCTGCCACGAGCGAGGCCGGGACGTGGGCGGTCGAGGAGATCGCCACTTGGCAACGAGACGCCGGCCTAGTACCCCGAAGGCCCACCTGGCTGCGCTCCTTGCCAGGAAGCGCTCAGCAGGTTGGTGTGAAACCACGCTGATCCAGTGCTCGGCCGATCACTACCGCTTGCCGCCACCGCCCGGCGAGCTCACCGCAGCGCGCCTGGTGACGCGGCCATCACTGTGTTAACCCATTATTACTTCCTGGAGGAGAGCTGGATAGAAACAGCATCTTCTCCAGTGAGGTCCGAAAGGAATCGATCATGACTCTCAGAACTCTTTCGATCTCGGCCGTTGTCAGCCTCGTGCTAACGCTTGCCGCTGCACAAGCCCAAGTGACCGTCATCAGGGCGGGCAAGCTCGTCGATCCAGAGTCCGGTACTACCCAATCGGGACAGACCGTGGTCATCGAGGATGGGAAAATCCTCTCGGTGAGTGCGAACCCGGCGATCCCTGAGGGTGCAGTCGAGATCGACCTGTCTTCCTCGACGGTGCTTCCCGGTCTCATCGATTCCCACACGCATCTAGCCACCTCGTACACATTCCCGATATCGAACCTCAAGTCATACAACTCGGACGTGTCCACTGCCGAGCGAGCCATCCAGGGTCTTCTCAATGCCCAGTCCATGCTCGAGACCGGATTCACGACCGTGCGCGATCTGGGAAACGCCGGAAATTTTGCGGACACTGCGCTCGTGCGCTTCTTGAACGCGCCCGCGATTGCCAACATGGGCCAAGTAGCCGAATTCGCCATACCGGGTCCTGGGCAAGTCGGCAAAGTCCTCGGTCCGACGACGTTCATCTCCGGCAAGATCATCTCAGCTTACGGAGGGCAGTTCCGTCTCGTCCCCGAGCAAGCCGACATAGGGCTTCAGGATTATTTCTACGCCGACACCCGCGATGAGCTATTGAAAGCCATCCGTATGAACATCCACCACGGAGCGTCGTGGATCAAGATCGTCATGGATGACTACCGCTACATCTACTCGGTGGAGGACGTCGAGTTCATCGTGGAGCAGGCGCGACTAGCGGGACTCAAGGTGGCGGCCCATGCCGTGACCGCAAACGGAGCGCTCAACGCGATCGAGGGGGGCGTCGCCAGCATCGAGCACGGCTACGAAATGAACGACGAGCTGCTCGAGCTCGCCAAGCAAAAAGGAGTAGTTCTGGTAGGCTGCGAGCTCGCCGACACGACCGCTCAAGCGTTTCGAGGCGGGATCTACGAAGTGGCTCTCGATCGATTGCGACGAGCGCACCGAATCGGCGTCGAGATCGCTTATGGCTCCGATATCTTGATGGAGCGTCCGGGCGTCACCCGCGGTGAACTCTCGATCGCACCTCTCGACACCTGGGCCAAAGCCGGGCTTCCGGCCGAGGACATCTTACGGGCGATGACGGTGAACGGGGCGCGGCTCCTCGACATCGATGACCAGCGTGGAGGCATCCAGCCGGGCATGGCGGCGGACCTCATCGCCACGCCGGAAAATCCGCTCGACGACATCCTGACTCTCAAGCAGGTGTCGTTCGTGATGAAGAACGGAGTCGTCGTCCGAAACGATTAAGAACGGTCAGGGCGACTGCAGGAAGATGCTCTTCGGGATGAACCCCGTGACGACCTGAGTGAGGTCCACGACCTCGCTGACGCGGAAATCAACGGCGATGCTGGCGAGCGAGAGTGCTTTGGCCGGCGTGAGCTGCCTTGGTGCACAACTCGCGATCTCGGTCCACAATTGTCCTGTACTCACGGATTCGAGGTTCCCCATGAGCATTTTCAAACGCACTCAGCGGAAGTATGTGAAGAAGGCCTATCGCGTGAGGAATTGGCGTGAATATGAGGCGGGTCTACGCAACCGTGGGAGCCTGACCGTCTGGATCTCGCTCACCGCCGGCAAGCTTGTGAACTGGGACGCGCCCCGGCCGAGGAGGAGGAAACCGGGCCGTCAACGCAAGTACTCGAACCACGCCATCGAGACGGCTGTCACCCTGGGCATGGTGTTTCATCTGTCATCTAGGCAGAGCGAGGGATTGCTGCGGTCGTTGTTCGCTCTGATGAAGCTAGACAATGATGTGCCCGATCACACCACGATTTCGAGGCGCAAGGCGAAGCTGGGTAAGGTCCCCTTCTACCAAGACAAGCAGAAGACGCCGTTGCACATCTTGATCGACAGCAGCGGTCTCGCTGTCCACGCCGGCCAGCTGCGCAGAGCACCAAAGAGCAGGGACTATCGCAAGCTCCATCTGTGTGTCGACGAGCAGACTGGCGAAGTCGTCGCCGGCGAGCTGACGAGCAAAAGAGCCCGCGATTCATCGCGGGTTGCATCGCTTGTCGGACAGATCGACAGTCCCATCTCATCGGCCAGAGCTGACACCGCATACGACGCCAGCGGCGTCTATGAGGCGATCGAGAATCACAGCGCTCATCGCTCGCCGAGGGTGCTGATACCGCCGCGCAAGGGCGCCCAGCTCGCATCGGGGCCGGCGAGCAGCCGACAGCGCAATCGCAACATTGCAGCACAAGCTCGGCTCGGCAAACGAAAGTGGCACACAGAATCGGGCTACAGCAACCGGAGCAAAGTCGAGACAACGTTCCATCGCTACAAGGCTATCGTGGGCTCAGCGATGCGAGCGAGAGGGTTGGCGGCACAGAGAGTCGAGGCAAGGATCGGGTGCAAGATTCTCAACACCATGACGGCGCTCGGGATGCCTGATAGCGAGATGATCGGATGATGGGAGTCGGGGCCAAGCGAGCTATCGGCCTCTATCGGAGTTGTGCACCAAGGCAGCGCGCTTCTCGAAAATTCAGTACATCGCCGACTATCTGAAGGACAAGCGAGAGGAGATTGCAAACTGGAACGCGGCGCGCGGGGTCGAACCGGCGAGCTTGGCCGACGGCCGCCATTTGACGAACGTCGGGACGTTTCGCGCCTATGTCGTGGCGTACCTCCGCCACCACCCGATGGTGCACCAGGACATGACGTTCCTAGTCCGGCAGCTGGCGCCAACCGAGCACGGGCTCCCGATCGAGGTCTACGTCTTCAGCCGCGATCAGGTTTGGAGCCCTACGAGGCGATCCAGGCAGACATCTTCGACCACCTGCTGGCGGTGGTGCCGGAGTTCGACCTGCGAGTGTTCCAGAGACCGTCGGGGCGCGACGTGGAGCGGGCGATCGGCACCTGGTCATAATAAGCGCGACGCTCGTCCGTGTCCAAAAACACAAACGATAGCGGCCTGTTGTTGGTCACGCTGGATCCAACCAGCGATGGCGACGACCAACAAGGTCAAAGCTGGACCGGCGTGCTCATGGCCCAGGATTCTAGCTCTCATTGGCCAATCAAGCGTAGACACCTCTAACCTGAAACGTCCCGGCGAGTAGGTATTGAGTTCGTTTGTATTATTGGACACGACGGGTTCGCGCGCGCCCGCTGAACGGAACGAATGATCTGAAGGAGAGCTCTGCTCGGGGTCGCCTATCGCAGAGCCAGTGCCGCGTCGGCTGGTCTCCGCGAATTTGACAACGCCTCTAGGATTCGAGCTTTCGGCTCCGTTCGCATTTTCGGACACGACGGGGACGATCTAGCTAGCCGTCCAACGAGGCCCGCAAGAACCAGTCGTGCTTCTCGAACTCGGTGATGATGGCGGTCAACAAATCGGCGGTATCGGTATCGCCTGTGTCGTTGGCAATTTCGCGCGATTCGCGTAGACCGATCAAGTAGGCTTCGATCCGATCCGCCAGCAACTCCACGTGCTCCATATCGCGGGTCGTGTCTCGAGGGTATTCGGTCAGTGCCGACGCTCCGGCGACGTGCCGGGCGGTTCCGTACGCTTGGCCGCCGAGAGTGACCGCGCGCTCGGCAACGGCATCGTTGTGGTTGGCGAGGCTGACCGCGAACGTCTCGAACAGGGGATGGAGCGACGGGAACTGAGGTCCCCGGATGTTCCAGTGCGCGACTTTGATGTGGCTGTGCAGATCGAGTCCGTCCGCGAGCCGTGCGTTCAGGCTCTCGATGACACGGCGGCGTACTTGTTCGGATAGCATGCTCGGGCTTGGGTACATCATCTCTTGGTGTCTCCTTTCGTCGTTTTCCTGACCCAAGGATGCCAGTAATCCGCTGATTCGTCCAAGATATTGTTTAGATTATTATGATAGTGTATATCTATCATGATACTAAGCCCTCATCCTGTCACCGTGCGCCAGCTCCAATACATCGTCGCGGTGGCGGAGCGAAGGAGTTTTCGGAGAGCTGCGACCGAGTGCCACGTTTCTCAGCCTTCGCTCTCGGTGCAGATCGCACAGGTGGAGGGCGCCCTCGGGGTCCGCGTCTTCGAGCGCGACCGACGCCACGTGCTCGTGACTCCCGCCGGCACCGATATCGTCGCGCGCGCGCGCACGCTCCTGAGATCGATGGAGGAGCTCGTTGACAGCGCTACGCGGCTGGCCGACCCGTTCTTGGGCACACTTCGGCTCGGCGTCATCCCCACCATCGGTCCGTACCTGTTGCCGGATCTGGTGCCTCGCCTCCGTGCCGCGTACCCGAAGCTCACTCTGCTGTGGATCGAGGACAAGACCGAGACGTTGATGGCGCGACTGCGGGACGGCAAGATTGAAGGCGCGATCTTGGCGCTGGAAGCGGATATCGGTTCCGTGGAGCGCGTCGTGCTCGGCGACGATCCGTTCGTGTTCGCGGCGCCACCGGACCACCCACTCGCTCGCGGTAATCGACGCATCCGCGGACACGACCTCGACGGCCACGCGCTCCTGCTTCTGGACGACGGTCACTGCTTCCGCGATCAAGCGCTCTCGTTTTGCTCGAAGGCCGGTGCGGACGAGATGGCGGTGCGCGCCACCAGCCTGTCCACCCTTGCGCAAATGGCGGCGAGCGGCGCTGGCGGAACCCTTCTCCCATCCCTCGCGATTGATGTAGAGAACCGCCGAGGGACGCTCCGCATCCGTCGCTTCGCCGGCGATCCTCCCAAGCGGACCATCGCACTGGTGTGGCGGCGCGGCTCCGCGCTTGAGCCGACACTCCATCCTATCGGCCAAACGATGGGTAAGGTCTACCGCAAGCTTTCGTATTGAGATCCCAGCGTCGTCGTCGTGTCAAAAAATACAAACGAACTCTAAGACCCGTGCGCCGGGCCGTCGCCGAGTTCATCTATCATTATCATGGAGAGCGCAACCATCAAGGGCTTGGCAACGCCTTTGTGTTTTTGGACACGACGGTTTCGGCTGTTCTGGCGTTGGAAGTCTCGGCTAAAAGGACGTCCAATGCTGCCAGAGGAGCTGAAAAAAACTAATCGCTGAAATGGCGGTCGCGAACATCACGTGGGGCGAAGAGAGGATCGCCCACGAGCTGCTCGTCAAGCTTGGCGTCCGCGTCTCGCCGCGCACCGTTCGGAAGTACATACCCATTCGAGAACGCGATGCTGGTCCCAACCGGAGCCGGCATTCAGTTCACCTGGCTGGGCCCGGACGGCGACCCGCGCTGACGCCGGTGGCACCTACCGATGCCACCAAAACTATGCTGGCCTACATCACAGGATTGGTTGACCAAGAGTTGCTCTCGCGGAACGAGTACCTTGTGGCCTAGAATCGCATTCTTCGAAATCAGATCCGCGGCCGTCTGCGTCTGACCGACGGCGAGCTGCGAAACCTCGGCGGAGATCGGAAAGCCTCTCGGCAAGCGAGTACTTCGCTGTCGGGAACGGCTCGGCGGACTCCTCCGACACTACTATCGGGAAGCCGCATGAGTTTCTTGACCCTGCGGGTTCGACTGCGCAGTGACGCTCGTCCCGCCAATGACGAGCGCGGCTGCAAGCGAGAAAAGGCAGAGTTTGCGCGGAGTGGAATCCAAGCTGTCCTCATGGTCGTCCAGCTCCCCTCTAACGCCGCCGGTTGACGTTTATCGCTGGACCCGCTCCCACGGAGTCCATTCTTCACCCAGGACGTATTTCTGCATCCAGCGTATCTCCTCGACGACACGGATTCGCAACAGCCTCGGTTCGCGGACACCGTGTGCCTGTCTCGGGAACTTGATGAAGCGGGTCGGCACGCCCAGATCCTGAAGGGCGTCGAAGTACACCATGCTCTGGTTCGTGCTGCTCGTCTGGTCTCTCTCTCCGTGCAGGAACAGGGTCGGTGTCTGGACGTTCTCGACGTAGTTGATGGCGGAACGCCGGCGCCACTCGTCCCGTTTGGTCCAGTGCTTCCCGCCGATGTACCAGTTGGCCACGTCCCAGTTGAAACCCGGACCGCTTTCGCCGATCCAGTTGCTGACGCCGGCACCCACGGAGGCGGCTTTGAAACGGTTTGTCTGCGTGATGACCCATCCTGCGGCAACACCGCCCCAACTCCAGCCGGCTACACCCATCTTTTCCGGGTCTATATAGCCGGCTTCGATCACGTGGTCCACCCCCTTCATCGCATCGTCGTATTCACCGCCGCCAACGTCTCCCATCAACCCCCGTAGAATGTCGTCACCGTAGCCACTCGAACCCCGAACATTCGGGCCGAGCACCGCATACCCCAATCCGGTGTAGATGATGAACCGGGGCTCGAAGGCGTTGTCCCAATTGCTGGCGGGGCCGCCATGGATTTCGAGGACGAGAGGTAGCCGAGATCCCGCACGATAGTTCCCGGGAAGCAAGAACACACCTTCTATCTGAGTGCCGTCCGTACTTTCCCAGCGAATGACCCGACTCTTCGGCGCCAGGATCTCTTCTTCCGTCCAGGGATTGGAATGTGTGAGCCGAACGCTCGTCCCGTTCGAATCAGAGCTATAGAGATCGGCAGGGGTATCGAAGTCGTCGAATGTATAGGCGAACCGAGATCTGTCCTGTGAATAGGCGAGCACCCGGTGCGTACCGGTCCGTGTCGTCCGAGCCTCGACCTTGCCGGACGCAATCTCGAGCTGGTAGAGGTTTGTGTTCGTGCCGTGCACTTCGTTGAAGAGGAGACTCTTTCCATCGGGTGTCCAGACGAGGTGGTCGATCTTACCGGTGTTTTGTCCCTCCAGTTTCTCGAGCTCGCCGGTGTCGGGGTTCAGGATCCACAAGTAGCCGTTGCGCAGACCCAACTCTTGGTCATCGGTAGCGTGGAATACGAAACGCCTCCCATCCGGCGCCCAGACAGGATCCCTCTCGAGAGCCCGGTTGCGGGTCAGGGGTTTCATGTCGTTCCCGTCCGTCCGGACGAGATAGAGCTCCGACAAGAAAGGGAAATTCCCGCGGTTGTCGCGTCGAGCCGTAAACACGACGCGAGAGCCGCCGCTCGACACATCGAATCCGCCGATGAGAAAGTCCTCTCCGGTAATACGAGCTACCTTCTCGGACGCGATATCAAGGTGCCAGAGATGCGTCCATCGGCCATGGTTCTTGCCATCAGCTCCTTCATTGACGAATATCGGATCGGCTCCGAGCGCGAACTCGTTCTCCTCTTCCTCGGCCATCGTCTCTTTAGCAATAAACACGATGCTTTGCGCATCACCGGTCCATTTGTAATCGGTGATTTCTCCACGGTGCTCCGTCAAGGGCCGAGCCTCGCCACCATCCAGGGGCATGATGAATATCTGTGGTTTTTCCTCGACCTTTCGCAACATGGATAAGTATTTCCCATCGGGTGAGATGAGAAAATTCTCACCGCCGTCTTTGCGAACGAAGGGAACCGGTGATCCGCCCTCGGAGGGAATCATGAAGAAAGTCTTTTCGTACTTGTTCGTCTCCCAGTCCAGATGCCGCTCGGAATAGAAGACTCGGGAACCGTCCGGCGTCATGGCAACGTCGCCGATCCTCACGAGCTCGAGGAGATCGTCGACTGTCATGGCCCGTTTGTCCTGTGCGAGGATGGATGCGGAGGCGCAGCACAAGAGTGTGAGCGCCAACATGGCCCTATGCACGCGCATCGTCGTCCTTCCGGCTAGTGCTCGGTGCCGTTGAGGAGCGCGTAGGCGCGCTGCACGGCGTGAGGGTGCACGCCCGGCCCGTCGATTTGAGAGAAATGCTCCGCGTGGTTCGTCATATCGATCGTTTGGGCTGCTTCTTCCTCACTGACGCCCGCCTCGTGCTTGGCTACGATCTTGGGCCACAAATCGCGCAGATAAGCCTGGAAGTGATCGATCTTCTCGATGTCCTCGAACGCACGGCCATGGCCGGGAAGTACGACGTCGAAGTCGAGTTTCTTGACCTCCTCGAGCGTGTCGGCCCACTCGTTCAAGTAGGCGTTCCCCATATAGGCGAGGCCGTTGGTCAAGAGGTCACCGGTTACGATGGCCTTGTCTTCCGGCAAGTAGACGACGACGTCACCACCCGTATGGCCGCGGCCGAAGTACAGGAGCTGAATCTCCCGGCCTCCGCGTGTGAGCGTCATGCGCTTCCTCAGCGTGATCGTCGGCGGCGTCGGGACTATCGCATTCGTCGCGTCTTGATAATTCTTCAGAATCGAGACTTGTTTCCGCAGTTCCGCTTCGGCGTTCGGATCGGTCGCGTCGATGGCCATCTGGAGCTTGCTCTCTGTTTCCTGGATCCGCTCCGGCAGTCCTCCCACGAACGCGTCCCAGGCGCGACCTTCCGTGGATGCCCCCGATACTAGCTGCTCGCGGGTGAACTCGTGGCCAATGATCTCGACGTCCTCGCCGAATGTCTGGTTGCCGTGCGCGTGGTCGAAATGGAAATGGGTATTCACGACGTAGCGCACGGGCTTGTCGGTGATGCTTTTCAACTCTTTCAAGAGCGCCCATGAAGCGGCCGGCGTCATGTGAGAGTCCACCAGGAGCACGTCGTTCTCATTAATGGGTCTACGCGGATTCGTGTGGGTTGAAGACGGCATTTCTGGGTAATGGCGGAAGGAATGCCACCACGATCTTCAGCTTGAGATATTCCTCGTCGCGATAGCCATAGGCGCGTCGTTGCAGAACACGGATTTTGTTGTTGACCCCTTCAACTAGGAGGCGCAGACGTTCCATCTCGGCCACCGCCTTGTCCGGCACAGCTTGCCCACATGCGTCGCAAAACGCTAGGTGTAGCGCGAGTTGTTCGCCAGCCAGTCCAGGTGTTCTACATGCAAACCGCCGCACCCAGAACAGTTGACGCGCCAACGCTCGTATTCCAGATAGATCCGCCAGCCTGCCAACGACAGGTCGCGGACCCGGCACACTTGCTTGTCATAGCGCCCCCGGCACCGTTGCCCACAGTAAGAGCACACAGCTGTTTTTTTCGCCTCTTGAGCTGGATGACGCGGGCGTATCGGTCACCGAATAGACCCTTCAATCCTGCACACCACGAAACCTGGCAGCGCAAACAGCGAGCGGATCGACTGGGAATTTTTCACTCGGTTAGCCTATCCTAAAAATGGACCACTTTTCAGCACCTGATGAAGTACTCGATACCTTTTCCACACAATGAGTTACACTGTTTTTCCGTCAGGACTTACCCACACGAATCCGCGTAGACCCTCATTAATAATGACGCTGCCGTTGCATCCGATGGTCAAGTTACCCGTACCAACGGCGTGGTAGATATCGTCGCGAACCTGTTGAAAGGTGAACGCTTCGCCGTCCCAAACGGCACCCGGCGGCGGTCCGGCCTTATCGATAGCGGTATCGGGCGCCTGCACCGGCTGACATGCCCAGTTTGCCGCCAGAGCCAAGGCCGCAAGTACGCGAGAAGCTCTCCCCTTCATGTTAGCCCTCCAGACGTGATCGACAGAGACCGGCAGCCTATGCGATCGGGAGTTTCGTTTCAACGATTCGATCAGAGCCGGATTACGACGGAAGCTTGAACGCGACCAGTCCCCCCGTAGCTCTCCCGCCGGTCGCGAGCACGATGTACTGTGCGCCGTTCAACATGTAGGTCATCGCAGAGCCGGTCTCCGGCCCGGGCATGAACACCTGCCCTACTTCTTCGCCCGTCGCCTTATCGTAGGCGCGCAGCATGGCACCCCGTCCTGTGCCAAAACTCGGCCCTTTTGAAATAGGCCATAAATCAGCAGCTTAGTGTCTATGTTTGCGACCGGGCCAAGGGCCGTAGGCTTTACAATCGTCTGGTCCGAGGGTGTTATCTTCAGCTCCATGATGACGTACCACGTGCAATTCCTACTGCTTGTTGTGGCTGGCTGGGTCAACCGCCAGCAGCAGGATGTGATCGACTACCTGCAAGAGGAGAACCGTGTGCTCCGAGCCGGGCTTCGGGGCAAGCGTCTCAGGCTCTCGGACGACGACCGTCGTAGGCTCGTCGTCAAGGCCCAGGCTTTAGGCCGCGAGGCGCTGGCCCAGATTGCGTCGGTTGCCACATCCGCTAGGCTTCTGCGCTGGTACCGCAGGCGCACATGCATCTCCTCGAAGGCGTCCGAATGGCTCGCTCGCGTCGTCTTGGGGCTCTCGATAACGGCCTTCGCCGCGACTAGCGCGGGCGAAGATCTGTTCTCGGGTTTCGACGACGGGTGGAGGAAGCCGTGGATGGAGCGCGTCTTGGCGCGTCGCTCCAATACGTTTCGGCTCGAAACCGAGGCCGAGAATCGTTTCTTTCGCGTCGATAGCCGGAACTCTGCGTCGGCGCTTTGGCGGCGAGTCGATGTCACCGGCGAGCTCATCCTTTCGTGGCGATGGCGGGTGTCGACGAGCCTCGGGCACATTGACGACGTGCGGCGGCGGAGAAGCGACGACTATGCAGCAAGGGTCGCCGTCATGTTCGACGGGACGCCGTTCGCGCGCACGACGCCGCTTCTCATGTACGTGTGGGCGGGGAACGAGAGTGTCGGGAACGTGTACCCGAGCCCTTACAGCGACCAAGCGGCGACCATCGTCTTGAGAAGCGGGGACGTGGATAGCGGCGAGTGGTTCATGGAAGAGCGCGACGTGTCGGCGGATTTCGAGCGCTACTTCGGTCGACCTGCAGAGCGAGTCACCGGGGTCGTGCTCATGGTCGATACCGACAACACGGACTCGCAAGCCACCGCTTGGTTCGACGAGCTCGTGCTCCACCGCGACGCGGAGCCTTGACCGCGCGTGGCGTTGTTGCACCGCTCTTGGCTGAGAGCGAAATCTGCCTATCGTGGTGGCCGGGGTCGGAGAGCAGATGATGCAAGAGGTAGCTTGAGGTCAGCCCAACAGGCTGGCGGCCGTCGACAATGGCACGGACGATGTCGGGTGCCAGGAAAGCATAGCGGATTGCCTCGATATTCGCTCTCGACTAGGTGGTCATCTGCATGGTGACGACCCGTCCGCCCAAGACAATTGTAGAGCCTACGGCCCTTGGCCCAGTCGCAAACACAGACACTAAGCTGTTGATTTATCAGCTATAAAAAAAGGGCTGAGTTTTGGCACAGGACGGGGAGCTTAAAAGATGTTCGGTCCCTATGTTCATAATGTCGATCCGATCATTGCCGAAGTGGGCGGCGTCTATCTCTGGTGGTATGGGCTTAGCTATTCGCTGGGATTCCTGCATTTGCATCTGTTTCTGCGCCGCCACAGGCTTCGGCTCGGACTCACTTCCAGAGACGTATACACCCTCACCCTTTTCATCGTGGTGGGCGTTTTGGTCGGAGCGCGTCTCATCGAAGTCGCATTCGACGAGTGCCCTTCTACAGCGCGCACCCTACCCTCATTCCGGCATACTGGCTTGGGGGCCTGGCGTCTCACGGGGTGTGCCTTCTATTTATTCATCCGCGCGCACCAAACTTGATTAATCTCCGGTCTGCCAGCACCATGCCGGCATGATTTCGTCGTTGGTTCCCGCTCTCATCTCTGCCTTCAAGGCTCGTCGCGAGCTGGCTCTCGAGAATGTCGCTCTTCGCCAGCAGCTCGCCGTCCTCCGCCGTTCCGTGAAACGGACGCGGCTCTCGAATGTCGACCGCGTGTTTTGGGTGCTGTTGCGCAGAATCTGGACTGACTGGGAGAGCGTCCTCGTCATCGTGAAACCTCAGACGGTCGTCCGCTGGCACCGTTGTGGGTTCAGACGATATTGGACTTGGAAGAGCCGACGGCGTAGGCCTGGACGACCAGGCGTCGCTCCCGAAATACGTGAGCTGATTCGGAACATGAGCAGGGCCAACTCTCTGTGGGGAGCTCCCCGCGTGCATGGCGAGCTGGCGAAGCTGGGCATCTCCATTTCCCAGGCCGCCGTCTCCAAGTATATGGTTCGCCATCGCACCCCACCGTCCCCTACTTGGCGGAGCTTTCTCGATAATCATGCAAACAACTTGGTGTCGCTTGACTTTTTCACTTTGCCGACCGCAACCTTCAAAGTTCTGTTCGTCTTCATCGTCCTTCGCCACGACCGTCGCCGTATCGTTCATTTCAATGTCACCGAACATCCTTCTGCCGAGTGGACGGCGCAGCAAATGGTCGATGCTTTTCCATGGGACACGGCGCCTCGGTACCTGGTACGGGACCGAGACCAGACCTACGAAGCGTACTTCGATACTCGCGTCGACGGTCTCGGAATGGAGCAGGTCCTTACCGCACCGCGCTCCCCGTGGCAGAATCCATTCGTCGAAAGGATGATCGGCTCCATTCGACGCGAGTGCCTCGACCATGTGATCGTCCTCGACGAGCAGCACCTGAAGCGAATCCTACGCAAATACGTCGACTACTATCATTCGTGCCGGACTCATTTGTCGCTTGAAAAAGACGCGCCCGAGCCTCGCCGCGTAGAGTCACCGGCGATGGGCAAAGTGAGAGCCATCCCAAAGGTCGGTGGTCTCCATCATTATTACACTCGACACGCTGCTTGAGCCGATCCGCTCGGAACGGCTGCGGGACTTCGCACCAGCTTACACCTCTATCCCTGAGTAGAGCCGACGCCGGCTCTTAAAACGTCCTACATGAAGACGACCAAAGCATTCCGGTTGCAGGAGGTGCGCCAATCTCATACAGCTCGAGTTTATGGAAGGGACAACCGGCAGAAACGGACTCTGCGGGAGCGCCGGAGCTTGGTGTCTCGTTCGCCATGGCAGCCAGAGCGCGCCGGGTTGTAGCCGAATGCCAGCCATGGGTCCGGCACTGGCGTTCGTACGCAAGAACGCGGCGCAGGAAAACACGCGAGAGCGAGCGTGGGGGAGCAGCCCCGAAGGCCTGCTCCCAGACCCGCTGTAAGCTGGCGAAGTCCAAACCGTCCAAAACGACGTTCCGGCCAACCCCTGTATCCTGCGGCATCACCGAACGTTCGCTCTTGTGCTCGATAAAGTCCAGTCTAATGAGGGACTTCCGGGTGCGAAGTCCGCTGCCCGCAGCTCGCCCGGCAGCCGATTTGAGCCAGCCGTGCGCACGCCCGGTGGGCCTGTCGCTCGCCACCCGCAGCCCAGGGGTCGGAAGTCAGCCCTGCGGCGCGAAATACCCTCGATTCTGCGCGGATTCCAAGAGCGTCTAAGCTGCTGATTTGTGGTCTATTTCAAAAGGGCCGAGTTTTGGCACAGGACGGGACCGAGACCAGACCTACGGAGCGTACTTCGACACTCGCGTCGACGGTCTCGGGATCGAGCAGGTCCTTACCGCACCGCGCTCCCCGTGGCAGAATCCATTTGTCGAAAGGATGCTCGGCTCCATTCGACGTGAGTGTCTCGACCATGTGATTGTCCTCGACGAGCGGCACCTGAAGCGAATCCTACGCAAATACGTCGACTACTATCATTCGTGCCGGACTCATTTGTCGCTTGAGAAGGACGCGCCCGAGCCTCGCCGGGTAGAGTTACCGGCGATGGGCAAAGTCAGTGCCATTCCAAAGGTCGGTGGTCTCCATCATTAGTACACTCGACGCGCTGCTTGAGCCGATCCGCTCGGAACGGCTGCCGGACTTCGCACCAGCTTACACCTCTACCCCTGAGTAGAGCCGACGCCGGCTCTTAAAACGTCCTACGTGAAGACGACCAGAGCATTCTGGTTGCAGGAAGTTCGCCAATCTCATACAGCTCGAGTTTATGGAAGGGACAACAGCGGGCCTGAGAGAACGAGCACGAAGAACACCGGAACACGAGGAAACCGCATGTGATGGCGACTTTAACTCAAGATCGGGTGTGTAGCACACACTTCGATGACCCCGCGCACCGGTAGCGCGCACACTGACATCCCTGTAGGATAAGAACAAAGCTTCCATCCATTTCTTATCGACGATCAAGAAAGCCTGTCCTTCCGTTCCAGGAGGCCAATATGGTGGGTTTTTTGGCCGGCGTCATCGCCGGATTGTTTCTCTACTTCATCCTTAAACTACTCGCTCTTCAAGAAGGGATAACGGTAGTCGGTCGCCGGGGCGAACGTTTCTTTCACCGTACGGATGCTCGTCCACCGTGTCAAGTTACCGGCGGAGCCGGCCTTGTCGTTCGTTCCCGAGGCGCGGCTTCCGCCAAACGGCTGTTGACCCACGACCGCGCCCGTCGGCTTGTCGTTGATGTAGAAATTCCCAGCGCTCTGACGTAGCGTGAGGAAGGCTTTTTCGATCGCCACACGATCGTCGGCGAAGATGGCGCCGGTGAGACCGTAAGGTGAAGTCTTGTCGCAGAGCTCGAGCGTCTCCTCGAACTTGTCGTCCGGATAGACATAGATCGTGATCACCGGGCCGAAGATCTCTTCCTCGATGAGCTTGAAGTGTGGGTTGGTGGTCACGACCGTCGTGGGCTCGACGAAGTAACCTTTGGAGCCGTCATAGCCTCCACCCGTGATGAACTCGGCCTCTGACGAGTCTTTCGCGTAATCGACATATTCCGTGATGGTGTCGAAAGCCGGTTTGTCGATCACGGCGCCCATGAAGTTCCCGAAATCCGTAACGTCACCCGACTTGATCGTCGCAACTTCGGCGACGAAGCGCTCTTTGAACGCGTGCCAAAGGCTCTCCGGGATATAAGCCCGGGACGCCGCCGAGCATTTCTGCCCTTGATATTCGAACGCGCCCCTGATGGTATTGGCCACGAGCGCTTCGACATTGGCCGACGGATGCGCGAAGACGAAGTTCTTGCCGCCGGTCTCGCCGACGATCCGCGGATAGACCTTGTAGTTCTTGATGTTCTCGCCGACGGTGGACCACATCAGCTGGAAGACTTCGGTCGAGCCTGTGAAGTGGATGCCGGCGAGGCTGGGCATGGCCATTGCCGGCCCACCGACTTTGCCACCGGAGCCCGGGATGAAATTGATGACGCCGTCGGGAAGGCCCGCTTCTTTGAAGAGCTTCATGAGGTAGTACGAGCTGAGGACGGCGGTCGAAGCTGGCTTCCACAGTACCGTGTTGCCCATGAGCGCGGGGCTCGTGGACAAGTTGCCGCCTATGGCCGTGAAGTTGAAAGGTGTTATCGCCAGCACGAAGCCCTCGAGCGCTCGATACTCGACGTAGTTCCACATGCCCGGGCTCGAGACGGGCTGCCCGGCATAGATCTCCCGCATGTAGTGGCCGTTGAAGCGATAAAAGTCGATGAGCTCAGCCGCGGCGTCGATCTCGGCTTGATGCGCGGTTTTGGATTGCCCGAGCATCGTCGCGGCGTTCACGATCGGCCGGTACTTGGTCGACAGAAGCTCCGCCATTCTCAGCACGACGCTCGCGCGCGCCCGCCAGTCCGTGATGGACCACTCGTGCCAGGCGTCGCCGGCCGCTTTCTCGGCTTGATGGACGATCTCCGTGTTGGCCCGGTGATATTTGGCCAGGACATGGCCGTGGTCGTGGGGACAGCGGATTTCGGCCAAATCGCCGGTTCGGATTTCCTTCCCCCCGACGATGATGGGGATCTCGATTTCTTTGCCGAGCATGTCCTTGGTGGCGGCTTGGAGCACGCTCCGTTCCGAGCTTCCGGGCGCGTAGTCATAGAGGGGCTCGTTCCGCGGCGCTGGCACATTGAGAATCGCATTCGACACTTCAACTTCCTCCTTGAGGCCCACTATTTTAACTACAATAGCCGGCATGCGCGACGAAGAGATTCTCGCTGAGGTGGAAGCCGCCGAGAAGCGCATTCGCCCCCATATTCGCGAAACACCGCTCGAACCATCGCACGAGCTCAGCGAGCGAAGCGGCGCCGACGTCTATTTGAAGCTCGAAAGCCAGCAGCTCTCAGGCTCGTTCAAGCTCCGCGGGTGCTTCCGCAGTCAAGTGTTGGTGGCCGCCGCGTAACCTGTTCGTGTGCTAGAGTTCCGCCTGATTTCGAGAGGCGCAGTTCTTTCGTCGATGCCGGCTGGGCCGAGTTTTGGCACAGGACGGGGATGCGAGCATCAACATCGGCACCAGCCAAGTCGATCAGTTCATCTTTGATACGGTCAACGCGTCGCTCGGCTACGACACGCCGACGTCGTTCAAGCCCGGCAGCTACCGGCAGCACGACGTCAACGTCAACTTCGACGTCTCGTACCCGGTCAGCGACATGGTGAACGTTGCGGGCGGCACGGAGTGGCGTGACGAGCAGTTCACGATCGGCGCGGGCGGGCAGCCGTCGTGGGAGATCGGCCCGTATGCCGCCCAGGGCTTTAGCTCCGGGTCGAACGGCTTCAACGGTTATCGAGCTGACACGACGGCGGGCAGCTGGAGCCGCAGCAACGTAGCGGTCTACGGGGACGTCGAGTTTAACGACCCGGGCGGCCAGTGGACGGTCGGCACGGCCGTCCGGTTCGAGAACTTCGAGGACTTCGGCACAACGACGAACGGTAAGCTCGCGGCGCGCGTCGGACTGACCGACGCGTTCGCGCTGCGTGGCGCCGTGAGCAGCGGGTTCCGGGCACCTACCCCAGGGCAGCAGCACGCGTTCAACGTGACGACTGCGTTCATCGGCGGGCAGTTGACCAACAACGGCGTCGTCTCGGCTACCTCCGCGGTGGCCGTCGCGCGGGGCGGCGGGCAGCTCCAGCCTGAAAAATCACTCAACGTCAGCGCGGGCGTGGTCTTCGAGCAAGGCCCATTCACTTTCACCGCCGACTACTTCCGGATCAATATTGACGATCGTGTCGCCTTGTCGCAGGAAATCGCACTGTCGGAGCCCGAGATCCTGACGCTGCTCGATGAAGGGATTCCCGAGGCGCAGAATTTCCCCGTGTTCCGGTTCTTCCTGAACGACTTCTCGACGACGACCCAGGGTCTCGACTTGATTTCGAGCCTAGCGGCCGGGCGCACGACGGTCAGCGCGGTCTTCAACTACACGGACACAGCAGTCAAGAATATCGAGAGCGCCGTGATCGATGAATTCCGCATCAACACGCTGGAACGGGGATTGCTGAATACCCGATGGAACGTCAGCACCATCCACCGCGCCGACCGGTGGAGCCTGATGGGCCGGCTGAACTACTTCGGCCAGTTCTGGGACAGCGAAGATGGACGGAATGCCGTCGATGTCGCTGGCGGACCGGCGGAGCCCTGGCTGTACCCGGCCTATTCAGGCAAGGCGTTGCTTGACCTCGAACTCGGCATTCCGTTCCGCGATGCCGTCACCCTGGTGGTCGGCGGTGAAAACGTGCTGGGCACGTACCCCGACGTGAACAGGTTCGGCGCCGACACGGTCGGCAATCAATATGGCCAGTTCTCACCGTTTGGCTTCAATGGCGCCTACTACTACACGCGCCTCAACTACCGGTGGGGAGGCATGTAAGGGGGAGGGCTCCCGGTAGGGTCGAGGGCTGGTGCGGTTGTGCCTTCTATTTATTAATCCGCGCGCACCGAACTTGATTAGTCTCCGGTCTGCCGGGACCATGCCGGTATGATTTGGTCGTTGGTTCCCGCTCGGCCCTTGGCACGGCCGCAAACACAGACACTAAGTTGCTGATTTATCGTCTATTTCAAAAGGGCCGAGTTTTGGCACAGGACGGGGACCAACGAACGGATCATCTCTACCTTGGCGTCCAGCGCGAGTTCCCCGTAATCCTCGTGCCTCACCATCTCGACCTCACCCAAACGACGCGACTTCTTGCGTTTCTTGACCGAACGTAGCAGACTTCCCATCTCGGCTCCTTTCTTCGCGGCTTGATTTTGTTTTGTCCAACGCCATCAAACCACGGAGTTTGGAGCCGTTTCAATTCCCAACTAAGATTGGCACACTTTCGCGATGCCGGGTTGAGACACCGAGAGTTTGACGTGGGTTCGAACCGGCGAGTCTAATGCGTCTCTGGAGGATCGCATGCGCAGCTACGCTTTTCTCTTGCTCCTTGTGACGCTCGGATTTCGCACGCTCGCCGTCGCACAGCCCTTCGACCCTGAGGCAGCGACCGAGGCCTACCTGGCAACCGTATCCGCCGAGGACCGCGAGCGCTCAGACGCCTACTCCGAAGGGGGCTATTGGCTGCCTTGGTGCACAACTCGCGATCTCGGTCCACAATTGTCCTGTACTCACGGATTCGAGGTTCCCCATGAGCATTTTCAAACGCACTCAGCGGAAGTATGTGAAGAAGGCCTATCGCGTGAGGAATTGGCGTGAATATGAGGCGGGTCTACGCAACCGTGGGAGCCTGACCGTCTGGATCTCGCTCACCGCCGGCAAGCTTGTGAACTGGGACGCGCCCCGGCCGAGGAGGAGGAAACCGGGCCGTCAACGCAAGTACTCGAACCACGCCATCGAGACGGCTGTCACCCTGGGCATGGTGTTTCATCTGTCATCTAGGCAGAGCGAGGGATTGCTGCGATCGTTGTTCGCTCTGATGAAGCTAGACAATGATGTGCCCGATCACACCACGATTTCGAGGCGCAAGGCGAAGCTGGGTAAGGTCCCCTTCTACCAAGACAAGCAGAAGACGCCGTTGCACATCTTGATCGACAGCAGCGGTCTCGCTGTCCACGCCGGCCAGCTGCGCAGAGCACCAAAGAGCAGGGACTATCGCAAGCTCCATCTGTGTGTCGACGAGCAGACTGGCGAAGTCGTCGCCGGCGAGCTGACGAGCAAAAGAGCCCGCGATTCATCGCGGGTTGCATCGCTTGTCGCACAGATCGACAGTCCCATCTCATCGGCCAGAGCTGACACCGCATACGACGCCAGCGGCGTCTATGAGGCGATCGAGAATCACAGCGCTCATCGCTCGCCGAGGGTGCTGATACCGCCGCGCAAGGGCGCCCAGCTCGCATCGGGGCCGGCGAGCAGCCGACAGCGCAATCGCAACATTGCAGCACAAGCTCGGCTCGGCAAACGAAAGTGGCACACAGAATCGGGCTACAGCAACCGGAGCAAAGTCGAGACAACGTTCCATCGCTACAAGGCTATCGTGGGCTCAGCGATGCGAGCGAGAGGGTTGGCGGCACAGAGAGTCGAGGCAAGGATCGGGTGCAAGATTCTGAACACCATGACGGCGCTCGGGATGCCTGATAGCGAGATGATCGGATGATGGGAGTCGGGGCCAAGCGAGCTATCGGCCTCTATCGGAGTTGTGCACCAAGGCAGGCTGTCGATGGTGAATGTCGGCAAGCTCTGGGGAGGCCGTCGTCGTGATGATGGTGAAGGATTCGAGGGAGTTGTTGCCCTTGCCCTGACCTTACCGTCCGGCTGCGCGCTCGAAGGTGCTTCCGCAGTCAAGTGTTGGTGGCCGCCGCGTAACCTGTTCGTGTGCTAGAGTTACGCCTGATTTCGAGAGGCGCAGTTCTTTCGTCGATGCCGGCTGGGCCGAGTTTTGGCACAGGACGAGGTGTAGCGCGAGTTGTTCGCCAGCCAGTCCAGGTGTTCTACATGCAAACCGCCGCACCCAGGACAGTTGACGCGCCAACGCTCGTATTCCAGATAGATCCGCCAGCCTGCCAACGACAGGTCGCGGACCCGGCACACTTGCTTGTCATAGCGCCCCCGGCACCGTTGCCCACAGTAAGAGCACACAGCTGTTTTTTTCGCCTCTTGAGCTGGATGACGCGGGCGTATCGGTCACCGAATAGACCCTTCAATCCGGCACACCACGAAACCTGGCAGCGCAAACAGCGAGCGGATCGACTGGGAATTTTTCACTCGGTTAGCCTATCCTAAAAATGGACCACTTCTCAGCACCTGATGAAGTACTCGATACCTTTTCCACACAATGAGTTACACTGTTTTTCCGTCAGAACTTACCCACACGAATCCGCGTAGACCCAAACTTCTTACCGGTCATCGAATCAGTCGGTCGATCACAGAGACCGCCGCGTCCAATCGCTCGCCGTGCGAGCCACGAATCCCGGCGAATTTCAGGCGACGGTCGATCAGGGCCGAACGGAAAAGCTCGTGCATCTCTTCGCGTCGGTCGCCGCGATCGCGCTGCTCCCCGTCGGGGACCCAGGGGACATCGATGTCGGCCAGGAGGTAGAGGTCCGCGGCTCGTTTGTCGAAAGCCAGCTCAATCCAGTGCGGGCAATCGCCGTAGTAGTGGTGGCTATAGACAATGGTGCTGAAGAGGTCGGCATCCTCAATAAGGATGTGGGAAGCCTCGCCGGCTCTCTCGTCCTCGAGGGCGATTTGGCCGCGCGCGATGGCATCGACATTTTCGTACTCGGGAGCGGCGCTTTTGCCGATCACGAACTGGCGTGCAAACTCCGGCACCCAGACGGTCCCGTAGTGGGTGGCGAGCGCTTCCGCGAGCGTTGTCTTGCCGGTACATTCGGAGCCGGTCACCGCTACTCGGATCACGAGGCCAACTCCGGCGTCCCAGAACGGCTGCCGCGCATCGACCGTCGCCACTCCGCGAAACCCATTGCGGCGAGCACGAGAAAGACGGTGTACAGCCCCGCCGTGAGGTAGAGCTCCTTGTAAAAGAACATGCCGACGTAGAAGACGTCGACGGCAAGCCACACGAGCCAGGATTCGAGAAGCTTTCGGGTTTGCATCCACTGGGCGGCGATGCTGAACGAGGTGAGCATCGAGTCCATGAACGGCAGCGACGCGTTGGTGAAGCGGGTCAGCGTCTGGCCCAGCAGGATCCCGCCGAGCGTCGCGACGAAGAGGAGCACCCCGCGCATCCTCCTCGGCGTCAGCGAGACCTCGAGCTCGCCGTGACCCGCACCGCCGTGCATCCAGGCCCACCAGCCATAGACCGCGAGCCCGAAATACAAACCCTGGAGCCCCATATCGGCGTACAAGCGGGCGTCGTAGAAAACAATAGCGTAGAGCGTCACGCTGACCATGGCGAGCGGCCAGCACCAGATGATCTGGCGCGTCGTCAGATAGACGGCCAGCAGTGTGACGACGACTGCGGCGAGCTCGAGCGGGCTCAGAAGCCGACCTGAAGCGACACGATCAAGTTGCGGGTCGCCAAGGGGTAGTAGAAAGGGATGCCGTCGAGCTGTTCCATTCCGGCGCTGTCTCGAACGAGAAACTGATAGCTGTAACCGCTCGGGAGCTGGTCGCGGTTATCGAGTAGGTTGTTGACGAACAGCGTGACGCCTGCGTCGACTTCATGGAACCATCGACCGAGGCTCTGCGAGGCCCGCAGGTCCAAGTTCGTGAAGGACGGTGTCTGGAATTGGGAAAGTCCGGTATTGTCGAGCTGAGATTCGGCTACAAAGCGGCCCATGAGACCCATGCTGGTATCCCGATTCGCCCATTCGACACCGAGGTTGAGCAAAAGCCAGGGCGTCAGCAGCGGCGGTACGTTCTGGTAGACGATGGGCTCGCTTCCCACCCATGCTCCCTGCTCGTCGAAAACATCGTAGAACTGGGTCCATTCGCGGATGCGGTTGCGGCTCACGTTCAGGCTGTGTAGCACCGACCAGTTCGGCATCGGCATCCACTTGAGGTCGAGCTCGACGCCCCGTCGGTACGAGCTATCGACGTTGCGCCGTAGCGGCAGGCCGACCTCCGACAGCTCGCCGGTCAAGGCGATCTCATCTTGGAACTCCATCAGATAGAGGTTGGCCGAAAGCGCGAGCCGGGGCGTGTTGAAACTCATACCCGCTTCGACGTTCACCACCGATTCGGGTTTCACCGCTTCGAGGTCATGCCGAACGGTTGCGTTGTCTTCGCCCAGCAGAAGATCGAGACGCGCCGGCTCGCGCTGTGCCCTCCCGATCGATCCGTAAAGACTCAACCCCGGAGAAAGCGTTTGCCTGACGCCGATCTTGGGGTCGAAAAAAGCCCAGTCGACCGAGCCTAAGTCGACATCGCCCTCGTACGTGAAACCTGCCCAGCGCCAGTGGAGGTCGCCGAAGAGGATCGTTTGTCCAAGCTCGTACTCCAGTTTGCCGAAGGCGTTCGCCGTTTCCTTGAAGCCGGTGTTCTTGTAGAGCCGACCGCCGGCATCGCTGTCGAGGAAATGATCCCCGCTGAAGTCGTTGTAGTGCATGCCGAAAGTGGCGGACAGATTGTCGGCGCGAGTGCTGACGGTGACCATGCTGCCGAAAAACCCCTGGTCGATGCCGAATCGCAGCAGGTCGTTCTGCGCCACCGGATCGTCCCAGAGCTGGAACCAACCACCGGCGCCGTTGTAATAGAACGAGGCGGTCAGCAACGTCTCACTGTCGAGCTCCCGCAGGTATTTGATCTGTGCGAAGTCCTGGCCGAAGTTGTCGCGGTCTTCCTCGGTGAGCGGGTTGAAGCGCCGGTTCTCGCTCAGGGTATCCGGATCGACGGCGAGATAGGCGAGCTGTGATTTCTCCTGGCCCGAGAACGCGACCAGCGTCAACGACGATCGCTCCCCCTGCCAGCCCGAGTTCAGGAAGAAGGTGTGATGCTTGCTACCAGAGCGCTCACGATATCCGTCGGTATCGGCGTGGGAGAACCGTCCGGAGACGTAGAGCCCGTTGTCGAAGAGACCCGACTCGTAGCCGATCGAGGCGCGGGTGGTACCGAAAGAGCCCAGCACCAACCGAGCGTCCCCGCCGTTGTCTCGAGAGGGCGGCGAGCTCGCGAAGTTCACCGAGCCGCCGAAAGCGGGTGAGCCGACCGACGAAGTACCCACGCCGCGTTGGACCTGAATGCTGTCGACGGCGCTCAGGAAGTCGTGGAAATTGTTGAAGAACAGAGCGTGCTCCGCAGGGTCGTTGAGCGGCGCGCCGTCGAAGGTCATGCTGATGCGGGTCTGTTGGATACCGCGCATGCTGAAGTAAGAGTAGTTAGATCCGGTGCCCGAGTCCGAGTACCAGTTCATCGACGGAGTGTGCTGCAGAAGCTCCGGAACGTCCTGTCCGTAGCTCCGTTTCTCGATCTCCTCGCGGTCCAAATTGCGCTTGGTCACCGGAACGTCTTCTCCGGCTCTAATCCCCACCACCGTAATCGACTCCTCGACCGAGGCTACCCATTCGAGTTGGAGCTCGAGCTCGAGACTTTGAGCCGTGACGTTCACGTGGTAGCGCAACGACCGATAGGCGGGATGTGAGACCCAGAGCTCCCACTCACCCGGCGGCAGCAAAATCTGGAAGTGTCCATTATCGTCGGTCGCAAGGGGCTCCTGGCCGTCGATCTCGATGCGGGCTGTCCCAACCGGTTCGCCGGTAGGGGCGAGGACGACTCCCTGCACCCGAATCGGCGCTTGCGCGGCGGTGATGGATGCGATCGCCGCGACGAGCACAATCGTGACGGCGGAGATTCTCGAAGCGAACATCGTCAGTCTCCCTTGCGCTTGAGATGACCCACTCGCTCGAGATTGCCGTTCTTCCGGAATGTTGGAAGCGCCAGCTGCCGTTCCCTACGCCGGTGTCAACCGGATCAGGTTCCGAGGGTTTGCTCTCAGGCCGAGCGGCCACCCCTAGGCGTATTATCCGACGCCAGACTAGCGCTTTCCTCGCGGGAAGTAAAGAGGTCCGTTCAACCGAGACGACTGGGCGAGTCCATTTACCTCGACGGCGGAATGACGGAATGAGGCATATTATGGGTCGTTGGCCTGACAGATGCACTGGTGAAAAGGAGACTTGTAGATGAACCACATCGGATTCTTGACTTTACTTCTTTCAGTGGTGACCCTGTTTCCTCAGCTGGGACGAGCTCAGGGGCGCTCCGACCGCGCCTGGCAAAACGACGTTTTTTTGTACGGCCTGGCGACGTCGATCGGCGGTGAATCTCGATTTGGGCCAGTGGAGCAGCCCGTCGATGTCTCCTTCAGTGACATCCTCGACAACCTTCAGATGGGATTCATGGGCGGCTATCGGGGCAGCTCCGAGCGCTTCAGCGTAGTGGCTGATGCGATTTTCTTCGCACTCGGCAATTCGCGCGAGACGGGTCTCGTTCGGCGCGCGGATCTCGATCAGTTCATTCTCGATATCACCGGCGCGTATCGTTTCTCTCCCGTGCTCGAAGCCTTCGCGGGTGTCCGGGTCACGGACCTCAGCACCAAGGTCGGTCTGGGAGACCCACTGAGATTGGAGTTCAAGGGTTCAGACACATTCTACGACCCGATCTTCGGCGCACGTCTTATAACTCCTTTGGGCGAGAATGGCAGATGGTGGCTCCAGGCTCGGGGCGACATTGGAGGCTTCGGAATCTCAATGGATTCGACCTGGCAGGTCATGGCCAATGTCGGATTCAAGCCTACAGAGCGGTTTTCCATATTCGGCGGATATCGCGCGGTCGGACAAGACTTCAAGGATAGTGGATGAGCGTCTCGATCCGAAACGTCATGTCCGAGATTGACGTACGCTGGAGCTCGTCGCCATTGACCCGGGTCGATAGGATCTGCGCGTAGGGGTTCTCGAGCTCGTCCGCCGTGACGAGCCAGGGACCAAAAGCTCCCGTTCGGTAGAAGTTCTTGCCCGGGCCGAACTGGCTCGTGTGTCGCTGCCAGTCCCGCACCGAGCCGTCGTTGTAACAGGAGTAGCCGGCGACGTGGCGCATCGCCTCGCCCTCAGCGATGTGACGGCCGGGCTTGCCAATGATGACAGCGAGCTCGCCCTCGTAGTCGAGCTTGGTGGAAGCTTTCGGTCGTACCATGGCCTCGCGATGCGCCACCTGACTCGCCGCGATGCGCATGAAGAGCGTCGGATATTCGGTTGGCTCCCGGCCCGTTTCCTTCCGGTGAGCGTCGTAATTGATTCCGACGCACCAGATAGCGGGTGGCTCGGGGATGACGGGAAGAAGGGTGACTTCGTCGAGGCGACCATCCGGATCCGCACCCTCGGTCGCCGCGCGGACGCGCGGCGAGACCCTCCTCCCCGAGCTCAAGAAGGCCCACCACGCTTCGTGGCAGATCGGGCGCACGCTTTGCCAGGGCGACGAAGCCGTCCTCGTCCACCATCCTCCCGATGCCGGCGCCATCGTTCGTTCGGTAAGAGATTAACCTCACGTCCTTGGATCTACTTTTCGGGGGAGACCGACTACTGCAGTCCCTCGATCTCTCCGTTGACGAGATCGACGTTCTCGGCACGGGGTTTCCGCGGGAGGCCGGGCATCCGCATGATGTCCCCCGTCAAGACGACGACGAATCCGGCGCCTGCATTGATCTGAAGACCGCTCACCGTCACGTCGAAATCTTTCGGGCGGCCGCGAAGCTTGGGATCGTCGGAGAGCGAGTTCTGGGTCTTGGCGATACAGACGGGGAGTTTGCCGTAGCCGAGGCGCTCCACGTCCGCGAGGTTTCGTTCTGCCTCTTTTGTGAAGGCGACGTCTCGGGCACCGTAGATCTTTTGTGCGATCTTTCGGATCTTCTCGAGCATCGGCTCATCCAGCTCGTAGCAATGGGCGAGCGGCGTGCCATTCGCGGTCGCGTGCTCCATGACGGCGCGCGCCAGATCCACCGCGCCGTCACCTCCCTTGGCATGGTGATCGGATAGCGCAAAGGGAACACCAAGCTTCTCACAGCGTTCGCGTACCACCGCGATCTCCTCGTCCGTATCGACGCCGAAACGGTTGAGCGCGACCACGACGGGTTTTTGGAAATGCTCGAGGCTCTCGACGTGTTTTTCCAGGTTGGGAAGACCCTTTTCGACGGCGGATGCATCGGCTGTTCTCAGGTCGTCCTTTTCCCGGCCGCCGTGCATCTTGAGCGCACGTACGGTGGCGACGAGCACGACCCCCGCGGGGTTGAGACCGGCCTCACGGCATTTGATGTCGAAAAATTTCTCGGCCCCTAGATCGAAGCCGAAGCCGGCTTCGGTGATAGTCCAATCGGCGAGGCGGAGCGAGGTCTTGGTCGCGAGAACGCTGTTGCAGCCGTGCGCGATATTGGCGAACGGCCCGCCATGGATGATAGCGGGCACGCCTTCGAGCGTCTGCACCAGGTTCGGCTGGAGAGCGTCCTGCAGAAGAGCGAGCATGGCGCCCGTAACGCCGAGCTTGTCCGCCGTGACGGGGACTTTGTCGTAGGTAAAACCGACGAGAATGCGATTGATCCGCTTTCTCAAACCCTCCTCGTTCTCGGCGAGGCACAAGATCGCCATGATCTCCGAGGCCGCGGTGATATCGAAGCCGGTCTCGCGTGGTATGCCCTGCAAGGGTCCGCCGAGCCCCGCGGTGATGTGTCGGAGCGAGCGGTCGTTCATGTCGATGACGCGCTTCCACACGGTGCACCGGGGATCGAGGCCGAGCTTGTTTCCGAAATGGAGATGGTTGTCGATCGCGGCCGACAGAAGGTTGTGGGCAGAGGTAATGGCATGAAAGTCACCCGTGAAATGGAGGTTGATACGCTCCATCGGATAGACCTGACTCAGGCCGCCTCCCGTCGCGCCACCCTTGATGCCCATACAGGGCCCGAGGGAAGGCTCGCGGAGGGCGAGACAGACCGACTCCCCGAGCTTTGCCAGTCCCTGAGCGAGTCCGATGCTGGTGGTGGTCTTCCCCTCACCTGCCGGGGTCGGCGTAATGGCCGAGACGAGAACGAGCCTTCCGTCCTTCCCGCGCTTCGAAGAGAGCACCGAGCGGTCGATCTTCGCGATGTACTTTCCATAGGGAAGCCATTCAGACTCGTCGAGGCCGAGCTTGCCGGCAATCTCGCCAATCGGCTTCGGACTAATGGAGCGGGAAATCTCGATATCTGTTTTCATCAATTGACCTCAAGTGGCTTTCATTCAGGGGTTTGTTTGTGTCGCATTCATGAGCGCGTGGACTTTGTCTCGATAGAGATCGATGAGCCGTTTCGTCATCGGCCCCGGCGCCCCGTCCCCGATGACCCGTGCGTCGATTCGTACGATGGGAACGATCTCGCGGGCCGAGGCCGTGATGAAGACTTCGTCGGCCCCGAGGAGATCGCCGGACCGCAACGTCTCCTCCCTTAGATCGATTCCGGCTATCCCTGCGATCTCGAGCAGGAGCTCTCTCGTGATCCCCTCCAGAATCCCGGCCGAAAGGGGGGGTGTTCTGACGATGCCGCGGCTGACCGCGAAGACGTTGGACATGGAGCCTTCGCAGACTTCTCCTCTCGGGTTGTTCATCAAGGCCTCGTAGGCGTCCTCCTCGTGAGCCTTTCGAAGCGCCATCAGGTTGTTGACGAGGCTCGAGGACTTGATGCGTGGGTCCAGGTTGCCGGGAGCGGTGCGCATGATATCGACGAAGACGGCGCTCGCGCCCTCGCGATAGAGACCCTCGGGATAGGATGGTAGCGGCCGGACGATGACGACGATCGTGGGCTCGTGAGCTGAGCCGACGCGGTAGTCGATCGCTCCCACTCCGGCCGAAGCGACGATGCGGATCGAAGACTCGTCGTTGGACGCCGCTTCGGTGGTCTCGAGGACCCTTTTGGCAAGCCGTTCATCGGAGAGCTCGTAATGGATGTCGAGAGCTTCGGCGGATTCCCGCAAACGCTTCAAGTGGCGCTCGAGGAGAAACGGAGCGCCATCGTAGGTGCGCACGGTCTCGTAGACGCTCGCGCCGAACAGGAACCCCTGATCCCGCGGGGACAAGAGCCGATCCTCTTCCGACCCGAGCTGGCCGTTGACGTTGACACGAATGGGCAGTTTCAGCCTCCAAGCCACAAACTCCTCATTATCTAACGCCGAAGCGTTTCAGGAAAGCCCGAGAATGGACAACTCGGGCAACCCTCGCTATTCTGTCACGGGTCAGGAGTTACACCATGCGTTCGAAGGCCCTTTCGGCGGTGGTTCTCGCGGTGGTGGGGGCGCCTTTTGTCCTGGCGCAGATTACCTACGAAGAGCTCTATCGGGAGCCGTCGCCCGGATACAACTTCGCCTTCGCGCGAGTTCAGTTCAACTCCTACCGTGCCCGCCGGAGGCCGGGGTGGGCACACGACTACCCGAGGGCAGAACGAAACCTATTACGGATCTTGCGCGAGGTCACCGGCGTCTATACCTCGTCGGAGAAGCACACCGCCGTTCGTCTGGACAGCCCGGACATCATGCGATACCCGGTTCTCTACTTCAGCGAGCCGGGCAGCTGGACGATTACACCCGAGGAGGCGAAGAACTTTCGAAGCTATCTCCTTCGAGGCGGATTCGCCATCATCGACGACTTCGACGGTCCGTGGGACTGCCAGACGCTCGAAAGCTGCATGGCACAGGTGCTCCCCGGCCGGCACTTCGAGCTATTGACCGTCGACGAGCCTATCTTCCAGAGCTTTTTCACATACCGGACCTCGACACGGAGGCTCCCATGGACTTCGCGGGGCCGCCGACGTTCCACGGCCTTCGTGACGACGAGGGGCGGATCCAGGTGATCGCAAACTTCAACAACGACATCGGGGACTTTTGGGAGTGGTCGGACGAAGGCTGGTATCCTATCGATCTCACGAACGAGGGCTATAAGTTCGGGATCAACTACATCATTTACGCGCTCACGCACTAAGGGCCGCCGACAAAATAACTGTCTAGTTTTGAGAACACTCTTCCTGTTTCAGGTCGTGATCGCGATATCGTCTGGCATCACGAGAGCCTGGCAAGCTCCCTAGAAACGGAACATTTGTAGGTCTTCAGCAACCAGCGCGTGTTTGACAAACGGTCCTCATTGTAGGAGGATTACGCCTATCAAGGAGCACTTCTCCTATTATGAGACCTACGAGCTATCAGTCTGAAGGATGTGTCCCGAGGTCCGTGGAAAAAGAACGGCGCCCTCCACTCCGTCATCAGAGTATCAGATCAGGCGGCAACCTCCGCGTGTTCGAGAACCTCGCTCAGACGTTGGTAGCCGTCGATGCGTCGTAGTTGAATCTGGCCAGAGGCGATAAGCCCAAACAGCAAAGCGACCGCGGACTCCTCGCTGGAGAACGACGCTTGGGTTTTCGTCCGGCGTCGAAACTCGCGGTTGAGATTCTCCAGAGCACTGGTCGTTCGAATCGATTTCCACATGGCACGAGGGAATTCATAGAAGGTCAGCAGCTGATTACCGGCCTCCTCTAGGCTTCGGACGACGGCCGGCGCGAGAGGCGTCCACTTGGCGACGAGCTCGTCATAGGCTTTGCGAGCATCGATCCCGTTCTTGGCGTAGACGATCCGGTTGTAGTCACGCCGGAGCTCACGGCGTGCGTGCGCCGGGCAATGTTGGAGCAAGTTGGCGCGCTTGTGCTCGGTACATCGCTGCAACCGGCACCCCGGCCACTTCTCCAGCGCTTTCGTCAGCCCCTTGTGGCCGTCGCTGATCACTAGCTTGGGAGCCCGGAGTCCTCGAGCCTGGAGTCCCTCCAGCACGGAGCCCCAATGCGTCGAGGCTTCGCTCACCGCCAGACGCAATGACAACAGACGTTTCTGCCCGTCTGGCGCGACCCCGAGCGCGACCAGTACGGGTACGCTGATCACACGTTTCGCCATCCGCACTTTCAGGTGGAAGCCGTCCAGGTAAACGATCGCGTAGACCTCCTCGCTGAGAGCACGGTTCTGCCATTCCTCGAAGCGCTCCTTCAGCCGGCTAACCACGCGAGACACCGCGCTCTTCGATAGGTGCTCCTCACCGAGCAGTGGTTTCAGCGCTTTGCGGATCCGGCGGCTATTCGCGCCCGACAAGTAGGTCCCCAAGATCGCCTCGTCGACCTCACGAGTCCGGCGCGCGTAACCGGGGCAACAGCTCGCTCCTGAACTCTGTCGTTTCTCCCGTTTCCTCGTCTCGCACGCGGGCTCGTGGCACCCGGAGCTCGCGAGTTCCCACCGACGTCGTCACGCGACGGGTTTCGGCTCCGTTGCGATATCCACGGCGGTCTTCCGCACGCTCGTAGCTACCACACCCCAGCGCTTGGTCGACTTCTTCCTCGAGCACGACCTCGATTGCCTCCAGTACCCGCTTACGCAGCCGAAGTTGGACGAACTCCCGGTACTCGCTTACAGACTCCTTCGATATGGTGGTAGGCTTCTTCATGGCGTAATCCTCCTCCTCGCCTTTCCAGGCGCGGTCTCGTTTTGTTTAACCGGAGGTTACGCCATTCTTATTTCCACGGGAAGCGGGACGGATCCAGTCTGAAGATCTCGACCGCCTGTTGAGGAAGCACAAAATAGCTACCCTCGATGATTTGAAGGCAGTGTTGGGTACCGATGTGGACTCGACCGTCTTCCGAAAGCTCAATGAGTTGGCGTATCGGACAAGCTACTCCCACCGTGGTAGCTACTACACGTTGGACGAGATCGCCCAGTTCGATCGAAAAGGTCTTTGGTCGTTGCGCTCAGTGTGGTTCTCGAAGTACGGGACGTTGCTTGCGACGGTAAAAGCGTTGGTCGCGGCCTGTGAGGCAGGCTACTACGTCGACGAGCTCGAGGACGTGGTGCAGGTTGACGTCAAGGCTCCTCTGTTGAAACTGGTCCGAGAGAAAAGATTGGCGCGCGAGCAGGTGTTCGGCCGATATCTGTATCTGGCCACCGATGTGAGCACGCGCAAGCAACAGCTCTCGGCCCGCCAGGTACATGAGGCGTCACCTTCCACGTTGGGCTGGGTCGGGGGAGTCCGCGTGCTCCCCGTGGAGTTGAAGGCTGCGATCGTTCTTTTCTACAGTCTGCTCGATGAAAAGCAGCGCCGTCTCTACGCGGGAGTCGAGGCCATGAAGCTCGGTCACGGTGGCGACCAACAGATTGCCGAACTGCTCGGGATGGATCCGAGCACGGTAGCCAGAGGTCGTAGGGAATTGCTAATGAGAGATGTTGAGCTCGACGGAGTTCGGCGAAAGGGTGGCGGACGGCGCGCCGTGCAAAAAAAACGCCAGAAGTCATCGCCAAGATCGAAGAACTCATGAAGCACGACACCGCGGGCGATCCGATGACGGGAGTGAAATGGACGCGGCGGACCACCGACAAGATTGCTTGCGAGCTAAGAAGCCTCGGTGTGAACGTCAGCAGCAAAACCGTCGGTCGACTGCTCAAACAGCTCGGCTTCTCGTTGCGGGTGAACCACAAGAAGCTGTGCGGTGCCACGTCCGAAGATCGCGATACCCAATTCGCGTGTATCGCCGAACTGCGCGAGCGTTTTGCCGCAGCTGGTCATCCCATCATCAGCGTAGACACGAAGAAACGGGAGCTGGTGGGATTATTCAAAAACGGCGGGCAGGCCTGGAACCGCGAGCCGACTCTCGTCAAAGACCATGACTTCCGTTCCGAATCGAACGGCATCGCAATCCCCTACGGCGTCTACGATCTGCTCGCGAACCGCGGGACAGTGTTCATTGGTACCTCGTACAACACCCCGGACTTCGCCGTGAATGCCATCGAGAAGTGGTGGCGAACGGAAGGACGGCGACGCTATCCTGCAGCCCGTGACCTCGCGATATTGGCAGACGCCGGGGGCAGCAATGGCTATCGGTGTCGGGGTTGGAAGCACGGGCTTCAAACGCGGATTTGCAATCGCCACGACATCGCTATCACCATAGCCCGCTATCCGTCCGGTACATCCAAGTGGAATCCAGTGGAGCACCGTCTGTTCAGCGAGGTCAGCAAGAACTGGGCGGGCAGGCCTCTCGACAGCTACGAAACCATCCTCAAATACATCCGCACGACCACCACCTCTTCCGGTTTGCGAGTACGCGCACACCTTATCCGGCGTCGTTATCCGAAGGGCGTCAAAATCACTGACGAGCGGATGCAGGCGCTTTCCGTTACAAAGGACCAGACTCTACCCAAATGGAACTACACCATCCGACCGTCTTGAAAACGGGAACTTATTTTGTCGCCGGCCCTAAGCCGGAAGTTGTAGAGTTGGACTCTAGTTACTGAGCTCGCTTCTTCCACTCCCGGTTGAACCGCTTGCGCGACGCGAAAGACTTCTGCGTTCCGACGCCCGTTGTAGACAAGGCCGCGTAGAGGTTGGCCCGTCGAAGGGCCTCGGGCTCGGAAAGGCCCTCGCCCAGGAACACGGCGAAGCTTCCGATGAATGCATCTCCCGCGCCGGTCGAGTCGACCATCTCGACCTCGAAGGAGGGCACGAGCGCCATCCCGTCCTTGCTGGCAACGAGCGCGCCGCGCTCGCCGAGCGTCAGGATGACGCGCCTCAATCCCTTCGAAAGCATGTATTCCGCGCAGGCCTTTGCTTCGTCAACCGTTCCGACCGGTATGCCGGTGATGGTCTCCGCCTCGCTCTCGTTGGGGATGAAGTAATCGACGCTCTTTATCATCTCGAGGTCGAGGGGCGCCGCGGGGGCGGGGTTGAGGATCACGGGGATCTCGTGTCGCTTCGCGAGGTGGATCGTGTGATAGACGGTCCGGATCGGGATTTCGAGCTGCAGCACGATCATATCGGCGCGCTTCAACAATGAAGCGGCTTTGTTCACGCCCTTCGGCGTCAAGCGATCGTTGGCGCCCTTGACGACGAGAATTCGGTTCTGGCCGGACTTTTCGACGAAGATGGGCGCAACTCCGCTCGAAACGCCTTTGACTGGTTTGACGTGGCGGGCTCCGATGCCCAGTGCCTTGAAGTTCCCGATCGTCGCGGGCCCGAAGAGATCGTCGCCAACCCTGGCGACCATGTGAGCTTTGGCCCCGCAGTATGCGGCGGCGACGGCTTGATTCGCGCCCTTCCCACCGAAGCCGAGGTCGAAGCGCTCACCGAAGATCGTCTCGCCTGGACGCGGAAAGGTATCGCCAAAAGTGGTGAGGTCGACGTTCGCGCTCCCGACGACGACGATGCGAGCTCTCTTCTTGGCCATAGACTGCCGGGTGAATGTAGCATAGGCGTTCGTAACCACGAAAAGGAACGCGGGAAAGAAGGAGGTTCCCGTATTCTCCGGTTGTTCGAGACCCATATTGCGCCCCCTCGTCACCGCGGAATACGTCCACGGGCGAGAGGGGATCGACGGCGCCGAGATCTTCGAGCCCGAAGTTGCGCTTCGAGATCAGCATGCAGTCGATTTCCTCGTCCAATCCTTGCTCGACGCTGATGATGACTCCGTCACCCTCGCACCGACTGGACCTCTCACGAACGTGGCCACGGCCATGGTCAAGGTGCCTCGTATCCTTTCGAAGATCCATCAGATCGTCTTGATGGGGGGCGCCATGCGCGCGGGAGGCAATGTGACGCCCTCAGCGGAGTTCAATATCTACGTCGACCCCCATGCGGCGAAAATCGTTTTCGGCTGCGGGAGGCCCCTCGTGGTGATGGGCCTCGACGTGACCCACCAGGTCCTCGTGACCCCTCCGAGGCTCGAGGCCATTGGCGCCCTGGGGACGAGAGTCGGCCGCAACGCGAAAGCGATGCTCGAGTTCTTTAGTCGATACGATACGGAGAAGTATGGCACCGAGGGCGGACCGCTTCACGATCCATGCACCGTCGCCTACCTGTTGAAACCGGATCTGTTCCGGACGAAGCGCGTCAATATCGAAGTAGAGACGGCCTCCGAGCTCACGATGGGAGAGACCGCGGTGGACTTCTGGGGTGTCACGGACAGGGAGCCCAACGCCGCGTGGGCATACGAAGTGGATGCGGATGGCTTTTTCGAGCTTCTGACCGAGCGGTTGGGGCGCCTCTAGAATGGGCGCGAGATTTCGAGAGAGACGCTAGCCGATGCCTGACGCCTCGTCGATCGTCTCTTCCCCGATGATTTCGAGCTGCTCGACGGTGAGGGGCTTGCTGAAGAGATAGCCCTGGGCGAGATCGAAACCGACAGTTCCGCAAACCTCGGCCTCGTGCTCTTTCTCGATCCCCTCCGCAATGGGCTTCGCATTGACTTCCTTCGCCGCGGCCATGAGCATCGCCAGGAGGCGCCGCTTGGATGGGGGAGCTTTGACGATATCCTTCACTAGACTGATATCGAACTTGAGGTAGTCGGGAGGTACCTCGGCGAGCTGCAGGAAGCGCTCGCCGAGCCCGATGATTTCGAGTGCGAGAAAAATGTCCAGCTTCGTCAGGTGCTCTCTGAGCTCGGCGAGCAATCTAGGGTCTCCGAGAGCGTCTTCGTGAATCTCGAGAGCGAGTGGCGTGTCGGGATCGATGTCGCGTACTTGCCGCAAGGAATCCACAAGCTCGTCGTCCCCGATCTCGGAAGGATGGGTGTTGAGGAACAACAGCGGAAGATCTCTCCGTGTTTCCCGCACGATCTCGATCGCTTTCTTGCGAAACAGCTGGCTGAGCTCGACCTCCCGGCCCGCCGCCTCCGCGACACGGAACAGCTCCGTGGGATTCGCAGGCAGGTTCTCGTGAAGTCCGCGGCCAAGCACCTCATAGGCCATGACGTTGTGGTCATAGAGCGAAACGATGGGCTGGAAGACGGCGGTGGCCATGCTTTTGTCGAGAAGCTCGACAAGCTCCCGTCCGCCACCCACGAACTGCCGCGAGAGCTCGAGTCGGCCCAGGGCGAGAGTGCCACGCTCGGCGGTCTCGTCGTCGTCGTGTCTCTCCTCCCCCGATCCCTGGCGCCCCAGTCTGAACTCGAACTCCGCGAAATGCAGGATGTCACCCTCCTGCAGAAGCGCGCTCGTCACTTGTTTCCGGTTGACGAGGGTGCCGTTCGTGCTTCCGAGGTCGCGGAGCATGAGGTCGTCGCCATCGAGATAGATCTCCGCGTGCCGTTTCGAAACGGAGTGAAAGGGCAGCGTCAAATCGAGCTCTTCCAGACGACCGATGCGAAAGGGTAACGAGGGGATCGTTACGCGCTCAAGGCTCTTGCCTCCGTCGTCGGTGCTTTCAAGGCACCAGCGAAGCGCACGCTGTTCCCCGGATGATGTCTCGGCCATGGATGACTCTGATGTCACGATTCCCGGCAGCTTGGGAAACGACCCCGAAGAAGTTCCCAGGCGTCGGTAAGCTCGATTGTACGTTGAGCCCATTCAGTATGAAGAAATCGCCTCCATGTTTCCAGCATCTTCTTGGACGCCCGCAACATTCGGTGGAATAGTGACTTAGCTCCGCGTCGCCTGGGATCCCAGCAATGACGCATGTCCCGCTGCGCGGGCTTGTCAGTCACGCCGCGATTATGGACACTAGTTTCATGACGCTCATTAGGTCAACGTTCCCTTGGATCGTCTCGTGCCTCGTGGCCTGTCGTCCCGGCGGCGAGGTGGAACCTCTGCGATTCCAGGGCGAAACGATGGGCACGACCTATACGGTGCAAATCGCGGAGGCCCTGTCCGAAAGTGACCGCATCGCGGTCGCCCGTACGATCGAAGAAACGCTCGAGAACGCCAATCGCAAAATGTCGAACTACCTCGACGACTCCGAGCTCTCACGGCTCAATCGAACCGGGCCTGGCGAGTCGATCGCGGTCTCGCCGGAGACTTTCGACGTCTTCCTCGAGTCGCAGCGCATCAGCGAGCTCACGGAAGGAGCTTTCGATGTGACGGTCGCCCCGCTCGTTGCCCTATGGGGGTTCGGCCCCGAACGCTCCCCGCTCACTCTGCCCTCGCAGGACATGCTGGAGGAGGTGAGAACCCGTGTGGGCTATCGAAAGCTTCTCATCGACGACGATGCCCGAACGATTACGAAGTCCATCGACGGGATCGAGTGCGACCTCTCCGCCATCGCGAAGGGCTACGCGGTCGATCGAGTCGCCGAGCGACTCGAGGAGAAGGGGATCCGGAGCTACATGGTCGAGGTTGGGGGCGAGGTACGCACCCTCGGGAAGAACGCGAAGGGCGAATTGTGGCGGGTCGGCATCGAGAGGCCAGTGCCCGGGACTCGAATTTTGTATCGTGTCGTTCCTTTGAGTGGTCTTTCGATGGCGACCTCCGGCGACTACCGCAACTTCTACGAAGTCGAAGGCAAGCTCTATTCTCATCTCATCGACCCGCGACTCGCCCGGCCCGTCGAGCATCATCTCGCCTCGGTGAGCGTCATCGACGAAACCTGTATGCGAGCCGATGGCCTGGCGTCCGGACTTCTCGTGCTCGGCCCCGAAGATGGCTTCGAGCTCGCGGCACGGCAGGATCTCACCGCATTGTTCCTCGTCCGTACCGAGAGCGGAGAGATCGTGGAAAAGACGACGCCGGCGTTCGAGCAGTTCTTTTCCGGCATGACTAGAATGGATCCATGACGGTCTTTCTTCTGGTGCTCGGCGTCATGGGGTTGGTCATGCTCATTATGGCGGTGGGCGTTATCTTCGACCGACCTTGCCTGCGTGGCTCCTGTGGCGGGCCGGAGATCTCTGGACCCGATGGTAAGCCGCTTTCCTGCGCTACCTGCCCCAACCGTCGAAGCAACGCCACGAGCCCTTGAGCTTCTACTCGCTGCCGCTTCTCGCCCTGTTGACGGGCGTCGTCGTCCACAGGCTTCTCTGTCGAATCGAGCGGCAACGTCATGGGCCACCGGGCAAGCTCGTCGACATCGGTGGCTATCGGCTTCACGTGCGCGAATCAGGCGAGGGCGGACCCACCGTCCTCCTCGACTCGGCACTGGCGGGGACGACGCTGAGCTGGTCTTCGATCCAACCTGAAGTGGCGTCTTTCACTCGGGTTGTGAGCTACGACCGCGCGGGCTTCGGCTGGAGCGATCGCGGTCCCAACGCGCGGCGCGTCGACATCATGGCGGAAGAGCTCTCGAGGCTGCTCGATGCCGACGGTCGAAGCCCCTATGTTCTAGTCGGCCATTCTTACGGAGGCTGGATCGCTAGGGCATTGGCGGCCAGCCATCCCGACCACGTGGCGGGGATGGTGCTCGTCGACGTGCCGCATCCCAGGGAGTGGAGCGACCCCACCGAGAAGCAGCGGCGCCGCGTGGCGCGAGGCGCTCGAATGGCGCGAGGCGCCTCGTGGCTCGCACCTTTCGGCCTCACGCGCCTCGTCTATCGCTTCACGAGCGGTGCTGGCTCCAACGAACGCCTGGCGCGCCTCGTTGGGCGGGTGGCTGCTCCGCTTCGGCCGACGCTCCGTACGTTCTGGGTGCGACGGCACACTCTTGAAGCCCTCGCGAGCCAGATCGAAAACGCGCCAGAGAGTGCTCGCCTGGTCCTCTCGGAGAGTCGGTCATTTGCCGACAAACCGCTCGTCGTTCTGACGGCCGCGAGCCCGACCGAGGAGCGTCGTCGCGACCAGGAGGAAGTCACCGCGTTGAGCGCCCGGGGACGGCACCGTGTCGCGACGAAGGCCGATCACTGGATCCCGCTCGACGAGCCCGAGCTCATCGTGGAGGCGGTGCGCGGTGTGGTCGAAGAAGTGAGGAGGGATCAGCGCTCTTCGTAGGGCGCTTGCCTTCTGCGTCGGAAGATGAAAGGCAGTAGCGTCAGCAGAAGGAACCAGTGAGCCTGCTCCATGACGGCTTTCCCGTAGCGGGCGGCCGTCTCTTCGAAGAAGCGACGCGCGATGTCGTCGTTCGCGTGCTCCGCCATGGCAGACCCGCCGACGGCGATCTCCCTGGCGAAAGAGCCGCCCCACCTAGGGCCGCCTTCCAGGCGATCGCGCATCCACCCATCGCGACAAAACCAACGGCGAACCCGCCGAGGGCCATCCCCGCGCCCACGGCGAGTCCGGCAAGGGTAACGATGCCAATACCGATACCGCCGATTGCGATGCCTCCGAAAGCGAGGCCACCGACGGAAATGACAATGCCGAAGGAGATATCGCCGACCGCGATCCATCCAATCGCGACGCCGCGTCGCACGTGGCCGTCGACGATCCGGGCCCTCGCGACGTGGACGAGAGGGATGCCGAGTATCTCGGTTTGGGATCGATAGCTCACGGATCCATGATCGGTGGCGATGGGCGCGTTTTCAAGTGACCGATAGCTCGTCAGAGAAAGACGAGAGTGATGAAGAGAGAGTAGGTCAGGAGGAGAAAGCAGCCCTCCCAGCGCGCCAGCTTACGGCCCGTATAGAGGAACGCGGCCATGGAGAGCGTGAACACCATGAGCATGGGCAGCTCGAAATGAAGAAGGCTGCCACGGACCGCAATGGGGCGGATGGTGGCGGAAAGACCGAGGGCCCCTAGGATATTGAAGAGGTTGCTGCCCACGATGTTTCCGACCACCAGGTCGGCTTCCCTTCTCAGTCCGGCCACGACGGAGGTAGCAAGCTCCGGAAGGGACGTTCCAACGGCAACGAGCGTGATGCCAATGACCAGCTCGGACAACCCCATGACTCGCGCCAGCGTGACGGCACCCTTGACGAGAAGCTGAGCGCCGCCGAGCAGTACGGCGAGACCGGCAGCGGTCGTGACCAGACTCCGGACGAGCGCCCTCCTGTCGATCGCTGTCGTCGTCGAGGACTCGGCTGCCGAGGATTTGGCCCACCGAAACGATAGCCAATTGAAGATGATCAGTAATCCGAGAAACGAAACTCCGGCGAATTGGTCGAGCTCGAGCCGAAAGGCGTAGAAGAACAGGAGGGAGCTGACGGCGATCATGATTGGAAGTTCGCGGTTCAAGATCGAGCGCGCAACGGGGAGGGGGGTTACGATCGCCGCCGCTCCGAGTATCAGCCCGATGTTCGCGATATTGCTGCCGATCACGTTTCCGAGCGCCACTTCTGCATGGCCCTCGACCGCCGCGACGACGCTGGCCGCGATCTCCGGCGCGGACGTTCCGTAGGCGACGACGGTAAGTCCGATGATGAGAGGGCTCAGTCCGAGCTCCTTGGCGAACCGGGTGGCGCCGCGAACGAGGACGTCCGCACCGAGGCCGAGACCCAAGAGACCGAGAAACGTGAAGAGTCCGGCGGTTGCGGTGCTCAATCAGACGGTCACGGTGATGGGAGTGGGTTGCTTGGTCACGGCGCAGTTACGGCAGATGGGCTCGCCGCCGCTACCTCCACGATCCCAGGAGCGCTCGCGATGGGCGCGACGAAGGCGATCGAAGTTCTCGCTCGCCCAAGCCTGCTGGATCGTTAGAGGAACGGAGGCACCCTCTGGAGTGACCGAGCCGCCGTCGATCTCGAGCGTGAATCCCTGGCAGCAGGGCATGGTGTGCTTGCCGTCCCAGGTCACGACCATGCGTCGGAACGGATCGGGACATTGGAACTCTTGCGCCGTGAGCTGTTCCCACTCCGCGGCCTTCCAATCGTGAGAAGCGCCCGCCGGGAAATAGCACTCGCTGATGGACATCCAGTCGACACCCATCTCGCCTTTCCAGAAGCTTTCCATCCGCCCGCTATCGACGTCGGAGGCGTTGACAATGGTGCGAACGACGGAGGCGCGGATGCGACAGTCAGGAGCACCCTTGCCTTCGGCGCGAGCTTCGACGGCGCTCCGAACCGAATGCAGCAGGATGTCCCACTCGCCACCGACACGTTGTCGATCGTAGCTCTCCTGGTCACAGGCGTCGACGGAGAACATCAAGTCGGTAATCCCCGCATCGACGAGCTCTGTGAAGAGCCTCGGATTCGTGCGTGCCCCGCCGTTTCCGTTGGTGTTCATCATGATGTCGGGAAAACCGAGCTCGGCCGCGCGGCGCACGAAGGAGACGATCTCGGGATGGAGCGAAGGCTCGCCGCGGTAATTGAGCTTGATAGAGCTCACACCCATGTCGGCGCACTGCTGCAGAAGGCTCTCGTAGAGCTTCGGATCCATATAGCCGCGCTTGTAGGTATGCTCGTCGAAGCCCAGCTTGCGAATGTGCTCGTGGGTCCAGATCTGGCAAAAACCCTGAGGGTTCTCCTCCGTGCTCCCGCATCGCAGATCGCAGACCGCGACCGACTCGAGGTCGACGTGCACGGGATGATCGGAAGCATCGAGCTTTTCACCGCGGCGATCCCACTCCCGGCGGTAGGCTTCATAGCGCGCGCTCCGGCTCGAGGGGGTCGCTCCCAGAACGCGAAACGTTGGGTCTTGACTCATCGCCGCTTATTCTAACGTAGCTGACTCGGGTATATGGGACTGGGTTATAATTCTCCCTTGGCTTCCACGGGATGGGCATCCCGGAGGGGTGCAGGAGTGGCTTATTTGGCTAGCCCGGAAAGCTAGTGTACCGGCAACGGTACCGTGGGTTCGAATCCCACCCCCTCCGCCATCCTGCCCCCGAGGGGCCTAGCGTTTTTCGTTCGTGTCCTGCGGTTCAGGTACTGTGCGAGTCGAGCTTGTGAACCCCGTCAGGCCCGGAAGGGAGCAGCGGTAAGCGAATCCTCGACTGTGCCGCAGATCGCCTGAGCCGCGGGGCTCCAGCGAAGCGATGGCAGGAAGGCGGGGCCGAACCGAGATATGTCTTACGAAGTACTCGCACTCAAGTATCGGCCGAAGATCTTCGAGGATCTCGTCGGTCAGGAAACGGTCACGCGCACGCTCACCCACGCCATCCAGCAAGGCCGGCTAGCGCACGCGTTCCTCTTCGCAGGTGTGAGGGGCGTTGGGAAGACCACGACGGCGCGCATCCTCGCCAAAGCTCTCAATTGCGCTAGTGGTCCGACGGTCCGTCCCTGTGATGAATGTGCAGCCTGCACGGAGATCGCCCGCGGCCGCTCTCTGGACGTTCTCGAGATCGACGGCGCCAGCAACAACGGCGTCGAGCAGGTCCGGGAGATCGTAGACGGGTCTCGTTACGCGCCCTCGCGGGACCGATTCAAGATCTACATCATCGACGAAGTGCATATGCTCTCGACCGGGGCATTCAACGCGCTCCTCAAGACGTTGGAGGAGCCGCCTCCGAGCGTGAAGTTCATCTTCGCCACGACCGAGCACCACAAGATCCCGGATACCATTCTGTCTCGCTGTCAGGAGTTCGAGTTCCGTACCGTTTCGCCCACGGAGATCGGAGCTCAGCTGCGCAAGATCGCGAGCTCCGAGGGGGTCCAGATTGCCGAAGCCGCCCTGGCAGCAATATCCCGGGCGGCCGAGGGAAGTTTGAGAGACGGCATCTCTTCGCTCGACCAGGTCATTGCCGCGACGGGGACGACCGTTGAAGAAAGCGACGTCACCGAGCTCCTCGGGCTGATCGAGCGTGACGTATTGCGAGACACGACCAGGGCCATCCTTGACCGGGATACGGCCGCGATATTGAAGACGGTGGATGGGCTGGTGAGAAGTGGCCGTGACCTGCGCTACTTCACCTCGGCGCTCATGCAATATTTGAGAGACGTTCTCGTCATCCAAGTCGCGCCCAAGTCTCCCGAGCTTCTCGAGGTCCCCGGCGAGATCGCCGATCTCGAGGAGCTCTCGAAGGAGCTCACGGAAGAGGACCTCCTGCGCAGCCTCGACGTCTTGACGCAAGCGGAGACCGCGCTCCGGACGGCGCCCGAGCCGCGGTTTCACCTCGAAATGGCGCTTTTGAAGATTTCACAGCTTCGAAGGCTCGCGGGTTTCGAGGAGCTCCTCGCACGTTTCGAGGCGCTCGCGGGCGGATCCCCCCCGCCCGAGCCCGCCGGATCAACTCCTGCACCCTCACCGTCCTCCAAGACGAGCCGCGGCACGGAACCGGCCGCATCTCCGGCCAAGGCCAGCGCGAGCCCGGAAAACTGGACCGAAGACATCCCGCCGCTCGGAGAGAGCACACCACCTGCCGTGGCGGATGACGAGCTCGTTCCGAGGCTCATCGAGCAGCTCAAGACCGCAAAGCCCATGCTGCACGCTCTCGTTTCTCGTTACCACCGCGCCGAAGTCGGAGAGCGTCGTCTGCAGCTTTTCTTCCTGCCGGAGCAGCAGGCTCTGGCGGAGCAGCTCGAGCAGAAAGGGTTGAAGGCGCTCCTCGAGGCGCAGGTCTCGCAGATGGTGGGAAAGAGGCTTTCGGTCGGTGTCGAAATCCTGGAGAATGGGCAGGCGTCTCGAGAAACGCATTCCGGAGAAACCGACACCGCTTCGGATCTGACGGAGCGAGCGCAGAAGGATCCTATGGTCCGTCGTTTTTTAGAGACATTTCAGGGTGAAATCCAAGCCGTTCGACCGCCAACGAACGAGTGAGCGAGGTTTTTATACAGGAAGATGAAGCTCAATCAAATCATGAAGCAAGCTCAGGCGCTTCAGGAGAAATTCAAGAAACAGCTCGAGGATATGGTCGTCGAAGCCAGCGCCGGGGGCGGAATGGTCTCGGTCACGATGAACGGCAACAAGAACGTCATGGGAGTGAAGATCGACCCCGAGGTCGTCGACAAGGAAGACGTCGAGATGCTCCAGGACCTCGTCACCGCCGCCGTTAACGAAGCTTCGAGAAAAGTCGACGATGCGGCTCAGCGTGAGCTCGGATCCATGGCGGGAAACATCCCGGGTCTGTTCTGAACGCCTGCCGTGAAAGACTATCCTGAGCCCGTATCCCGCCTGATCGCGGAGCTGAAGGAGCTTCCAGCTATCGGCGCCAAGTCAGCGCAGCGGATCGCGTTCCACATATTGCGCTCGAGTGCCGTGGACGCCCAGCACCTCTCGCGCGCGATTTTGGACGTCAAAGAGAAGATCGTCACCTGCTCGAAGTGCAATAACGTGACCGACGAAGACCCCTGCATTTATTGCACGAGTTCACAGCGAAGTTCGAAGATCGTCTGCGTCGTGGAAGAACCGCCCAACGTTGTGGCGATCGAAAAGACTCACGAGTTCAAGGGTCGCTACCACGTGCTCATGGGGAGCTTGTCACCGCTTTCGGGCATCGGGCCCGAGCAGCTCAGAATCAAGGGGCTTCTCGATCGTCTCGGAGAAGGCGAGGTCGAGGAAGTCATCCTCGCCACCAACCCGAACCTAGAGGGGGAAGCCACCGCCATCTATCTTTCCAAGCTCATCAAGCCGCTCGGTGTCCGTGTGACGCGGATAGCCATGGGCATTCCCGTCGGCAGCGAGCTCGACTACGCCGACGAAGTCACCATGGGGAAGGCTCTGGAGGGGAGGCGGGAGTATTGACGATTTCCCCTAGGTGCTTGCCAAAGCTCGGTCTTTTCGCTATATCTATTAAGTAAATCAAAGTCCGCATTGCGCATCCCTTTACTCGTGTAGGTCTCGGACGGAGGATAGCAGAGTCATGGCGACCACTGATGTGGTGATGTATGACGAGGAGTTCAATCAGATCAAGACGATTCTGAGCAAGCTCCGCACCGATGCCAACGCGAAGCTCGTCTTCCTCGTCGATAAGAACGGTCAGCAGATCGCTGCACACGGCAACATCGACAATCTGGATACGACCTCCCTCGCCTCGCTGACGGCGGGTAACGTCGCGGCGACGGACGCTCTCGCGAAGCTCATCGGAGAAAAGGAATTCTCGGTCCTTTTTCACGAGGGCGAGCGTGACAACATTTACATCTCGATCGTGGGCCTACGAGTTATCCTCGTCGTGATCTTCGACGAACGCTCGTCGCTCGGCTTGGTTCGGTTGCGCGTCAAGAAGGCGGCCCAGGATCTCAACGGTGTCTTCGATAGCATTATGCAAAAGGTCGAGGAAGAGAAGACTTCTTCGGGGTCGACCTTCGAGTCTCCTTTCGCAGAGATCACCGACGAAGACATCGACAGCTTGTTCAGTGAGTAGCACCGGGCGATGACTCTCATCCGTTAAAGTGACCCCCGGCTTTGCCGGGGGCCTATTCATAAGAGCCCCTCGAAGGGGCTGTTCATGAGCCCCCTAAAGGGGTCGATCTTGCTCCCCAACTACGAGCCCGACCAGTCCATATTCAGCTGGTCCAGACGTTGGTCCTCCTGCTCTTGGTCACGAATGTACTTGCGGACCATCTCTTCGTCCAAGCCTACGGTCGACACGAAGTAACCGCGTGCCCAGAAGCTTTCGCCGGTGAAGTTGCGTCTGCGTCCGCGGAAGTTCCGTGCCACCGAGATCGCACTCTTGCCTTTGATGAACCCCACCACGTTCAACACCGCAAACTTCGGTGGGATGCTGATGCACATGTGGACGTGGTCCGACATCAAGTGGCCCTCCAGAATCCGGGCCTCTTTTTGTTTCGCCAGCTCGTGGAGAATCTTTCCCAGATGCGTTCTGATTGCACCATACATCTTCTTCCTTCGGTACTTCGGGATGAACACAACGTGATATTTGCAGTCCCATCGTGTGTGGGATAGGCTCTTGTATTCTTTCACCTTGGTAGTCCTCCTTGTTTGGAAGTTCGCGCTTTCCAAGGAGGACTTTCTTTCCTACTTCCTTACACGGTCAAACCTCTGGGAGTCACCCCGGCAGAGCCGGGGGTTTACCTCAATGAATTACGCTTCACGCGAGATCAACTGCAAGATCGTCTATTACGGTCCCGGTTTGTGTGGAAAAACGACGAACCTTCAGTTCATCTACGAGAAGACGAACCCCAGCGCCAAGGGAAAGTTGATTTCCTTGGCTACCGAAACGGACCGTACGCTGTTCTTCGATTTCCTGCCCCTGGAGCTCGGGAACGTACGAGGTTTCAAGACCCGCTTTCACCTCTATACCGTGCCTGGCCAGGTGTTCTACGACGCGTCTCGGAAGCTCATTCTCAAGGGCGTCGACGGGGTGATTTTCGTCGCAGATTCCCAGCGAGAGCGCATGGACGCCAACGTGGAAAGCTTGAGAAACCTCGAGCAGAACCTCAAGGCGCAGGGCTACGATGTTCGAGCGATTCCCTACGTGCTGCAGCTCAACAAGCGTGACCTTCCGAGCGCGGTGCCCGTCGAGGAGATGAGAGCCAAACTCTGCTTCAACGCGGAGCCCGTCCTCGAGGCCATCGCCGCTTCCGACGAAGGTATTGGCGTCTTCGACACGCTGAAGGCGGTGGCGAAGCTCGTACTGCAGGATTTGACGAAGTCGACCTAGCGGCGGCCCGCCGTCTTGTCCCCCTACGCTCCCCGCATGCTATAATTCCGGGCTCTGATCCCCGGTAGCTCAACGGTGGAGCGGCGGACTGTTAATCCGTAGGCTGTTGGTTCGAATCCAACCCGGGGAGCCAAATCCTTCAATCACTTCCTTATCCGCACTCGACTTCGCGACAACGATACGGTAACGTTCCCGCCCTATTGCCGTCGCAGACGGGAGAGCCAAGGAGCACAGATGAAGAAGTATCTATTTGGCGTCTTCCTAGTGGTCGGGGTGCTGGCAGTCGTAGCCTGTGCGCCCGCGGGCGGACCAACGGAGACCCAAGCTTTGGACCGCACTGTTTTGCCGATTCCCGACCCCGTGTTCCCAAAGATCACCGAGCAGGACGCGCGCAATGCGGAGGCACCGCCGCCGTTCTCGGTAAACGTTCCTGAAGGTGCGCCCAACGTTGTCATCGTGCTCATCGACGACATCGGTTTCGGTGCTGCAACAGGTTTCGGCGGCGCCATCCAGACACCGACGTTAGATCGGCTCGCGGGAGATGGATTGCGATTCAACCAGTTTCATACCACGGCGCTATGCTCGCCCACGCGCATGGCAATTCTGACCGGCCGCAATCATCACTCCGCCAACGCGGGCTCGGTCATGGAAGTGGCAACCGCATTTCAGGGTAACAGAGGTCAGCGTCCGCTGAGCGTTGCGACGGTCACCGAGATGCTGCGATTGAACGGCTACAGCACGGCGGCCTTTGGCAAGTACCATGAGACGGCGCCGTGGGAAGTGAGTGTGTCGGGCCCGTTCGACCGCTGGCCGACGAGCTCGGGCTTCGACAAGTTCTACGGCTTCATCGGGGGTGAGACCAACCAGTTCGCGCCGGTCCTTCACGATGGCACGGCACCAGTCCATCTGCCCGACGATCCCGACTATCACTTCACCACCGACATGACCAATCAAGCAATCACCTGGGTGCGTTCCCAACAATCGCTCACGCCGGACAAGCCATTCTTCGTGTACTTCGCCACCGGGGCCACCCACGCACCGCATCAGGTACCGGCGGATTGGGTCGACAGGTACAAGGGTAAGTTTGATGACGGCTGGGACGTGTATCGAGAACAGACGTTGGCGCGCCAGATAGAGCTGGGTGTCGTGCCTGAAGGCACCGAGCTGGCGTCGAAGCCAGCCGACATTGCCGATTGGGATACGTTGTCAGCCGATGAGCAGCGACTCTATGCCCTACAGATGGAGGTATTCGCTGCCTTCGCGGAACACACCGACCACGAGGTAGGTCGCCTGGTCGATGCCATCGAAGCAATGGGTGAGATGGACAATACTTTGTTCATCTACATTTTCGGTGACAACGGCTCCGGCGCCGAAGGTGGGCTTGCCGGGACCTTCAACGAGACCGTCGCACTCAATGGCCTGCAATACACGGTTGAAGAGCAGCTACCCTACATGGATGAGTGGGGCGGACCCTCGTCCTACCCTCATTTCCAGGCGGGCTGGGCCGTGGCCACGAACACACCGTTCCAGTGGACCAAGCAGGTCGCCTCGCACTACGGCGGCACGCGCAACCCGCTGGTCGTTCACTGGCTCGATGGCATCAAGGCAAAAGACGAAATTCGCACACAATGGCATCACGTGACGGATATTGCGCCAACCGTGATGGAGGCGGCCGGGCTGCCGTTTCCGACGTCGGTCAATGGTGCAGTTCAAAAGCCCTTCGAAGGCGTCAGCTTGATTTATTCATTCGACGATCCGGACGCTGCTGATCGACACACAAGGCAGTATTTCGGGGTTAACGCGGATTCGTGTGGGTAAGTTCTGACGGAAAAACAGTGTAACTCATTGTGTGGAAAAGGTATCGAGTACTTCATCAGGTGCTGAAAAGTGGTCCATTTTTAGGATAGGCTAACCGAGTGAAAAATTCCCAGTCGATCCGCTCGCTGTTTGCGCTGCCAGGTTTCGTGGTTGGTGCCGGATTGAAGGGTCTATTCGGTGACCGATACGCCCGCGTCATCCAGCTCAAGAGGCGAAAAAAACAGCTGTGTGCTCTTACTGTGGGCAACGGTGCCGGGGGCGCTATGACAAGCAAGTGTGCCGGGTCCGCGACCTGTCGTTGGCAGGCTGGCGGATCTATCTGGAATACGAGCGTTGGCGCGTCATCTGTTCTGGGTGCGGCGGTGTGCATGTAGAACACCTAGACTTGCTGGCGAACAACTCGCGCTACACCCAGCGTTTTGCGACGCATGTGGGCAAGCTGTGCCGGGATATGCCGAACAAGGCGGTGGCCGAGATGGAACGTCTGCACCACGGTACGGTGAAGGCTCTGGATACGCTCTACATGCAAGAGCAGGTCGACCGGGCGGGGCTACCGGCGCCTCGGGCCATCGGTGTCGATGAGATCTCCATCCGCAAGGGACATAACTATCGCGTCATTGTCAGCGACCTGGAGCGGGCGCGTCCCATCTGGGTGGGCGGTGAGGGTCGCAAAGAAACCGACATCGATTTGTTCTTCAAGGCGCTGGGCGGAAAGAAAAGCGCCCGTATCAAGCTGGCCGCCATGGATATGTGGAAGCCCTTCCGGAACTCGGCGATTCACAACGCGCCTAATGCGCGGATCATCTTCGACAAGTTTCATATCATGCGTCATCTGTCAAAGGCCCTCGATGAGGTCCGGCGCGGTGAGTACAAACGCCTCAGCGGCAAGGACCGGTCGTACATCAAGGGGCAGCGTTACACTTTGCTTTCCCGGCGGGAGAACCTGAGCCTAGACGGTCGCCGCGCACTCAAAAAGTTGCTCCAGGCCAACCGGCGCCTGAACACCGCCTTTATTTTGAAGGAGGCCTTCGGGCAACTCTGGGATTACCGCACCGAACGCGGCGCTCGCGCCTTTTTCACTCGTTGGAAAGACAGCCTCAAATGGCAACGCCTGCATCCGTACCAGAAGTTCGCCGGTATGATTGAGTCCCATTGGGATGGTATCGCCTCCTACTGTCATCCGGAGAACAAAGTCAGTCTCGGCCTAGTTGAAGGGGTCAACAACAAAATCCGTGTTCTGCAACGACGCGCCTACGGCTATCGCGACGAGGAATATCTCAAGCTGAAGATCGTGGCGGCTTTCCTTCCGCCATTACCCAGAAATGCAGTTTTCAACCCACACGAATCCGCGTAGACCCGCATTTCGAAATGTTTGGTAACCGGGCGATCTACGATGACGGCTGGGTGGCTGCCACCAAACACCGCACACCGTGGGCGTTGGCACCGGACGGACCGCTCGATCAGGATACGTGGGAGCTGTATCACGTTGCCGAGGATTTCAGTCAGGCGAACGACCTGGCCGCGTCCAACCCCGCCAAGCTAAAGGAACTGCAGGACCTCTTCATCGAGGAAGCGATCAAGTACGACGTTCTGCCGCTGGATGATCGCGTCTACGAGCGTTTCAACGCGGCGGTTGCCGGCCGGCCGGACCTGATGGGCGACCGCACGTCACAGATGGGGATGTCCCGGCCGCTGTTGAATTTGGTCGGGTAGCGGCGGCACCTGTGAACACTCTTAGGCAGCAACCTCATCGCTGTCAAGAGATTTCTGTTCGCTTCTAAGCGCGTGAACGAGAGCGCCCATATGGCGATAGCCTTTGATACGGTGAAACTTTTTCTCCGCCGTGACGACGCCGAGAGCGGTCCATCGGCGAATCATGGAAGGACTCTTCCACCGCTTGACGTTTCTCGAGACTCTGCGGATGGTGCCGTTGAGATTCTCGATGGCGTTTGTCGTGGCCAGAGATTTGCGAAGTAACTCGGGTAGAGCGAGCTTCACAACCGTGAGGGTCTCTTCCATCCCTTCTCGAAGGCTTCCGGCAGCTTCGTCGTAGCCGTTTCGCTCGAGCCACGACACCAATGCCTGAAGTCGCTTGCGCGCCTTGTCGGCACTCTTGCATTTGTACGCTTCCTTCATTGTCTGGAGCACGTAGGCGTGACGGGACTTGGGAAGGTACGAGCGTAGATTTCGGAGTTTGTGGAGCTGGCATCTTTGGATAACCGCGAGATCCCCCAAAACGTCGACGAGTGCTTTGCGGATCCCTTTGCCTCCGTCTACTACGCAGAGAATCGATTCGTCGACCCGCAATCCCAGCTCGAGAAGGTTCTGCAACATCGCGGTGCACACCCGAGAGTTCTCCGTCGAGCCCAGCCATATACCCAAGGGCACCCTCGTTCCATCTATTGTGATACCGAGAGTTACGACGACGGTCTGTCCGGCCACCTCAAGGCCATCCATCATTAGTGCCGCAAGCTCGAACTCCTCTAGCCTCCGAGATAGGTATTCCTCGAGCTTCTTAGTCGTCTGGCTCACGAGGTGACGGCTGGCGGCACTCTTGCTCGTGCCACGAGACTTCAACTTCGCCGAGGGTTTGTCCAGACTCGATTCGTAATTTCGGGTCGATACCCCCACCAAGATCTGGTTCAGCACTCGCTCCGGAAGCGGGTCTTCTTCGCGGAAGGCTTCGAAGTGTGGAAGCGACGCCTCCTCGCCCGACTTCGAACGAACTCGAGGTCGCGACACTTGGATTCGACGACCGCCGAAGCTCAGCTCCCCATCCGTGCTCCCCCAGTGGTTATGAGTTCGCTCCTTCTCGTGCTTGCCCTTCGGCCCCGCGATCTTCTCCGCGTCCTCTCTCAGGAGTAGGTGCAATGCGGTCAGTCCTTGCTCGTACACCCATTCCGTCAGGTCCGCCTTCGTGGCCGCGATCCCAGCTATCATCGGTAGCAGTATCTGACCGACTTGGCCAACTACCTTGCCCGTAGGCGAGTGCGTTTGCTTTCTTACTGGCTTCTTTGATTTCCTTGGCATGGTGGCTCCTTGTCCCCCTCTGGAGACGGTTGGTTTGGCAGACCTATTCTTAGGCCGGCCAAGGAGCCGCCGCTACCCCAAATTCAACATCCGGCGGGACATCCCCTCACTGACGGTCTATCCGGGCATGACCCACATGACGGAGAGCGCCTTCATCAATGTGAAGAATCGCTCACACACGATCACCGCTGAGGTTGAGATCCCGCGAGGTGGCGGAGAAGGCGTGATTCTGGCTCAGGGTGGACGCTTCGCCGGCTGGAGTCTTTATATGAGGGTCTACGCGGATTCGTGTGGGTAAGTCCTGACGGAAAAACAGTGTAACTCATTGTGTGGAAAAGGTATCGAGTACTTCATCAGGTGCTGAAAAGTGGTCCATTTTTAGGATAGGCTAACCGAGTGAAAAATTCCCAGTCGATCCGCTCGCTGTTTGCGCTGCCAGGTTTCGTGGTGTGCAGGATTGAAGGGTCTATTCGGTGACCGATACGCCCGCGTCATCCAGCTCAAGAGGCGAAAAAAACAGCTGTGTGCTCTTACTGTGGGCAACGGTGCCGGGGGCGCTATGACAAGCAAGTGTGCCGGGTCCGCGACCTGTCGTTGGCAGGCTGGCGGATCTATCTGGAATACGAGCGTTGGCGCGTCAACTGTTCTGGGTGCGGCGGTTTGCATGTAGAACACCTGGACTGGCTGGCGAACAACTCGCGCTACACCTAGCGTTTTGCGACGCATGTGGGCAAGCTGTGCCGGACAAGGCGGTGGCCGAGATGGAACGTCTGCGCCTCCTAGTTGAAGGGGTCAACAACAAAATCCGTGTTCTGCAACGACGCGCCTATGGCTATCGCGACGAGGAATATCTCAAGCTGAAGATCGTGGTGGCATTCCTTCCGCCATTACCCAGAAATGCCGTCTTCAACCCACACGAATCCGCGTAGACCCTTATATGAAGGACGGCAGGGCTTCCTACGTGCATAACTGGGTCGGCAAGGAGCGCTACACCATCACCGCAGCGGGGCCCGTGGCTCCCGGTAGGGCGACGATTCGTTACGAATTCGTGTATGAAGGCGAAGCACCCGGTGGTGGCGGAACGGGAACGATTACTGTCAATGGCGAAAAAGTGGCTGAGGGCCGGATCGGGAATACCACGCCGTTCCTCTTTTCTGCTGACGAGACCGCCGATGTGGGTACGGACGGGGCCACTCCAGTGACCGAAGACTACGCCGAGGGCGACAACGCGTTCACTGGAACGATCGAGAAGGTGACGGTGGAGCTGAACTAGACGCACTATCGCGGCTATGCACTGAGCGGCAAGCGGATCGTGAACACGCTGCCTTGGCCCGGCTCGCTCGAAACATCGATCGTGCCGCTATGATCCTGGATGATGCGATAGCTGATGGAAAGGCCCAGCCCCGTCCCGACGCCCACGCCTTTGGTGGTGAAACCGGGGTCGAAAACGCGCTCTCGTTTTTCAGCCTGGATTCCATGCCCGGTATCCGCGAACTCTAAAACAGCGTCATCACCCTCGCGTCTTGTGGTGATCGTAATGGGGATTATATACTAGTTTACACGAACGACTCACGGCGCGATCTTCTTCTCTCGTTTCCACTCTGCTAAGGACTTCGGCCTGCCAACGAATAGCGACCGCGCTACTTGCTCTGGCGTAGCATCGATGTGGATTTGCTCGTTGTATTTGCCGCTGGGTGGACGTCCGCGCTTTGGCTTCGGTTCCCTCTGTTTCACAGAATCCCCCTTTCCTTCAGCGTGGCTAGTAGCGCCACGTGGGGGCCGGTCGCCCTTCACAGAGTTGCATGCACCACACAGGAGTTGCAAGTTATCGATATGGTCCGAGCCGCCGTGACGCTGTGGCACGACGTGGTCCACCGTGAAGTTGCGAAACGGAAAGACCACGCGACACCCTCCGCAGCGGCCCTCCTGCTTGCCGAATAGCTGGTGCCGGTGCGTTCGATAGCTCGGGAGCTTGCCAAGGTCCGTCCGCGTCGGTATGTCGTCTCGGTGGTGCACCTCGTAGAACAGCTTGAACGCTTCTTTGAGGCGCGTCTTAACGAGTGTGGCCGCGAGCTCGGATAGGTCGATACCTACCCATTGTCGCCCGAGAGTTTCGGCACTCACACAGGCGGTAGCACAGCCGGCGAAAGGATCTAGCACGACGTCGCCTTCGTTGGAACTGGCCTTGATGATGCGATCAAGCAAGGCGAGAGGCTTCTGCGTTGGGTAGCCAATGCGTTCGCCCGCATGTGCTCCGAGAGGTCGAATCTCCCATATGACGTCTTGGACCGGGTTACCACCAGCGACGCTTGCATAGCGTTTGAATCGTGGGACCGATCCACGTGGAGGCCAATAGACAAGTTCCGCTGCATCTAAAACATCGAGCCGTTCTTGACAATCCATACTCGGGTAGTTATCGGGATGCTCGAACCACTCAGGGATCGCCCGATCGGGCGGTAATTCCCAGTGCCGTCCGCCGGTGCTTGGGTCAACGTTTCTCCATGGCTGTCCAGAACTCCCTGTTCTCGCCCCTGGCCCAGTAAGGGAAATGGGTTGGTACTTACCGTGCTTGTCCTCGTTTCTGTAAAACTTCTCCAGGTAATCTCCGTCGTAGGATTCAAGCACCCGATTCCAAGTGTAGGAGTTATTGATCGTATAGAAAAGCAGCGTATCGTGGATCGTTCCCCAACGTTTTGCGCGACCGTGCGCGCCAGTGCGACGCCAGATGATCTCATTCCTGAACTGCTGCGTTTCGAACACCGCGTCCAGCAGCATTTTAAGATAGTGGCCTGCCGTCGGGTCGCAATGGAGGTACAGCGAGCCAGTAGTTTTCAAGAGCCGCCGCATTTCCAACAGCCGCACCGCGATCATGATCAAGTACGACTTCATGCCCTTGCCGTGGGCTGTCCCCGCCGCGTCGATTACGGCGTAGACGGCGGGGTTCTGTTCGGCAATCTCGCCATGCCATGCGAGGTCTACGTCGTCGAGCGTCCACGTGTCCTTAAACGCAGCCCCCGCCGCTTTCGAGCCGATGGGAGCAGAGTAGGTCCGCTTCGAGTTGAACGGCGGGTCAAGGTAAATCAGATCAACGGACTCGCTGTTCATTCCACGCATGACGGCGAGATTGTCACCCGTCCAGATCGTCCGGTTCGACCAGTTGGGACTCAAAACCCGGTAAGTTTAATCGTTCCAGAAGTCTCAGAATCGTCTGGCTGGAAGAAGACCCGCTCTAATACGCGGTGGAGCACCTGCCAGCATTTATACTCGCCTTCTCCGTTGAGACGGTATCGACACTCACCAGAATCATTTAGGCCAAGTGTTATTTTGAATGCGGCAAGGTGAGCTGGAGTACTTTTAACTAAAACATGATCGGGTCTACGCGGATTCGTGTGGGTTGAAGACGGCATTTCTGGGTAATGGCGGAAGGAATGCCGCCACGATCTTCAGCTTGAGATATTCCTCGTCGCGATAGCCGTAGGCGCGTCGTTGCAGCACACGGATTTTGTTGTTGACCCCTTCAACTAGGAGGCGCAGACGTTCCATCTCGGCCACCGCCTTGTCCGGCACAGCTTGCCCACATGCGTCGCAAAACGCTAGGTGTAGCGCGAGTTGTTCGCCAGCCAGTCCAGGTGTTCTACATGCAAACCGCCGCACCCAGGACAGTTGACGCGCCAACGCTCGTATTCCAGATAGATCCGCCAGCCTGCCAACGACAGGTCGCGGACCAGGCACACTTGCTTGTCATAGCGCCCCCGGCACCGTTGCCCACAGTAAGAGCACACAGCTGTTTTTTTCGCCTCTTGAGCTGGATGACGCGGGCGTATCGGTCACCGAATAGACCCTTCAATCCGGCACACCACGAAACCTGGCAGCGCAAACAGCGAGCGGATCGACTGGGAATTTTTCACTCGGTTAGCCTATCCTAAAAATGGACCACTTTTCAGCACCTGATGAAGTACTCGATACCTTTTCCACACAATGAGTTACACTGTTTTTCCGTCAGGACTTACCCACACGAATCCGCGTAGACCCACATGATCTTTTGTAAGATCGAGATTGAACGTAACGCTTCGAGCTCGCTTACCACTCCGTGAAAGAACGAAGAACTCGCCGTTGGTTTGGTATTCGAACCCTGCCGTAGCAGCGTTCTTTTCTGCATGTATCTTCAGCTCTTCAAATTTGTATTGGAGCGAGCACTTTTTCCTCTCAGATACCCAGTCGAAATACTCATCCTTTGGGCTCATGCTGTTAGGTCCTTGTACTGAAGCCGCCTTCCACCTAGCCCGCGCGCGACGGCGGCCATTTGGTCGATGGTGTCGGCCTCGCGCTGGTTGTGGCGGCCAGCGAATTCGTCGATGTAGCGGTGGAGGTGCTTCGGGCTCATCTTGTGGTAGACGCCCTTGTGGCCGCGTTTCAGCATGGACCAGAAGGACTCGATTCCGTTCGTGTGCGCCTGGCCGTTGACGTACTCGGCGACGGAGTGGCGGACCGTCTCATGGTTCGGCAGGCCGACGTATCCGCCATGGTCGTCAGTGTAGACCTTCGCGCCAGGCTCGACGTTAGCGGTGACGAAGCCCTGGAGCGTTAGTTGGTCGGTGCTCTTGATAACGGCAGCGGCGACGCGGTTCGTCTGACGGTCCTTCGCGCCGATGACGGCGGTCTTGCCTACGGTGCCGCGCCCCTTGATCGTCTGCTCGCGCTTGTGAGCGTGCATGTTGCGAGCCTTGCCGCCGACGAAAGTTTCGTCGATCTCGACAGGGCCAGCGAAGGTGCTCTGTTGCCCTTGGAAGTTGTCACGAATCCGGTGCGCCAGAAACCAAGCGGTCTTCTGTGTGACTTTGAGATCACGGTGTAGCTTCATCGAAGACACGCCCTTCAGGTTGGTCGTCAGAAGGTAAATGGCGATGGCCCAGGTTTGGTAACCGAGAGGAGAGTTGTGCATCAGCGAACCCGTCTTGACACTGAAGTACTGTCGGCAGTCTCCGCAGTGGTAGGGTGACGGCTTCCTGTTCTTGCGCTCCTTGACGCGCTCGGTCCCCCCGCAATGAGGGCAGCATACGCCATCCGGCCACCGCTGCTCGGTAAACCAGCTCTCGGCGGCTGCGTCGTCGGGGAATAGGCGCGTTAGTTCTACCAATAAGAGTCCATCGCGGTAGTGTTTTCCGGGTGCTTTGTATGCCATTTATCTACTTCCTATTTATGGAAGTAGTATACACCGATCCTGGGCAGGCGTCAAGTGTAAACTAGTATATAATTCCCCTTGTGAACCTCGACACGCTCTCGCCCGTCCCGATCGAAGCGGAGCTGCGTGAGATCTTCGAGAAGCTCTTGCGCGAGTGAAGCCCAGAACCTATTGACGATAAAACACTTGCTGTGATAGCTTTTCCGAAAACGAGGATAAGCTCGAGTATGTCTAAGAAGACGAAAGTGGAGCTGCAGGGCTCACTCCAAGATTTCGGCTTGTCGGATATCGTCCAGTTCCTGGGTAGCTCGCGTAAGACGGGTCGGTTGGATATGAGTGAGCCTGCGGGCCGGCGTCGAGCAGCCATCTACTTCCAGGGTGGCAGCGTCGTTCACGCCCAGATGGACGGGAGTACCGGAGAGGAAGCATTTTTCGAGCTCATGCGGTGGAGCGACGGCGAATTCTCGTTCGAGCCCGACGTGACATCCGAGCTTTCCAGTGTTCGACTGAGTGGCGCCAACCTGCTCATGGAGGGCGCGCGCCGTAGCGACGAATGGGAGCTATTGTCCAAACACATTCCCGATACGGACTGGATCCCGGAGTTCGTGCTTCCCGACGAGAACCAAACGGGCAAGCAGATCATGCTGAACACGAGCGAGTGGATCGTGCTTTCCAAGATCGACGGCAATCGGAGCGTAAAAGAGCTGGCCGAAGCCGCCAGTATCTCCGAGTACAATACCTGCCGACTACTCTATCCACTCGTTGCCAATCAGCTTATCCGGCTCCGCGAGCCCTCCCGTTGAGCCGCGCCGATCGATTTCTGAAAGCCTGCCGACGGGAAGCCACGGATCGGACTCCTGTCTGGTTGATGCGCCAGGCGGGTCGCTTCCTGCCGGAGTATCGCAAAGTCCGCGAGAAGTACTCACTACTCGAGATATGCCGCGCTCCGGAGGTGGCTACCCAGGTAACGTCGCAGCCCGTTGAGCGATTCGAGCTCGATGCCGCGATCCTTTTCTCGGATTTGCTCGTGCCGCTCGAGCCCATGGGGCTTGGTTTCTCTTTCATCAAGGGTGAGGGTCCCTCCATTCACGAGCCGATCACCAAGGCGAGCGACATCGACAAACTCAAGCCCGTCGTACCTCAGGAGAGTCTCGGATTCACTCTCGAAGCGATCGGGCTCCTTCGACGAGAGCTCTCCGTACCCCTCATCGGCTTCGCCGGCGCGCCGTTCACTCTCGCTTCCTACGCCATCGAGGGGGGTCCGAGCCGAAGTTTCGAGAAGACCAAGGCACTGATGTACGAAGACCCCGATAGCTGGCATCGACTCGCGAGCAAGCTCGCGATCGTGGTCAAGGACTATCTCGCCGCCCAGATCCAGGCGGGCGTTCAAGCGGTACAACTGTTCGATTCGTGGGCCGGCTCGCTCTCACCCGACGACTATCGTGAGTTCGCTCTCCCGCACAGCCGCTCGATTCTAGAGGGACTTGCCGAATCGGGCGTACCTCGAATCCACTTTGGAACGGCGATGGGCGGACTGCTCAGAGAGCTCCGGAGTGCGGGTGCGGACGTCGTCGGTGTCGACTGGCGGGTCGAGCTCGGACGCGCCTGGGCGGAGGTCGGACACGACGTCGCGGTTCAGGGGAATCTCGATCCCCTGACGCTCTTTGCGCCGCCCGAGCTGCTCGAACGAAGAGTCCGCGGCGTGCTCAAGCAAGCGAAGGGCCGCCCGGGACACATTTTCAACCTTGGCCACGGCGTACTTCCTGGGACGTCTCCTGATCAAGTCGCTCGTCTCGTCGACTTCGTCCACCGGTAATTGGCTGGGAAGCAGGGATTCGAACCCCGATTCCACGGTCCAGAGCCGTGTGTCCTACCGTTGAACGACTTCCCAGCGCAACTCTGGGTCAGGTTACCCAGAGCGAACGTCGATGTCAAAACTCACGAATGGCGGATGAGGCAGTTTGGAGCTATCCGGTCTCGGCTGGTAATCATGAATAACAGGGAATTAACAGGGAATTTAAGATGACCGAACAGGGAATTTGAAATCCGGGAACAAAGAAATGGTCGAGAAGAACAGGCAAATGTCACAAGCAGTGAGGGGTTCCATTTGACCACACGAATGGTTTCTGCCCCCGTGGTCAAAAGAGTTCCATCCCCGACCTGGGGGTAAGAATGTCCGGGTCGTCGTTCCGAACGCTGTTCACTCTGGTACTAACGGCACGCTTCTCGTAAGGGCCACCATAGGGTTCACGCACCAAGTCGAGCAGTCTCGGCACCCGTGACGTCGGGTCGAGCCAGTCGTCGAACCGGTCGGGACCGATGATGGCGGGCTGTCGATGGTGAATGTCGGCAAGCTCTGCGGAACGTGTCAACGACTTTGAGACACCCGCAGGCTGCATTTAGTGAGCCTCGATCAGTGAAGGACGGGGCGTGAGCGCGGTGCGGTCGCGATTGGGTTCCGACGCGATCGCGTCCGGATAGCTTGAATCCGGGGGTAGCTCAGGTATGGGGCGCCCCGAGAAAGTGGCTCCTAGGGCCTCCTGTGGCGTCGTTTTCTCGGGCGGCGGGTTGATCCAGACCTGACGAGGCAAAACCGGAGGTTGAGGTGTTCCGTGCACGAAGCGCTCGGGGTGAGCCCGATGAGCTTCGAGAAGGACCTGGCGCCGGGCGGCGTTGAGCTCGTCGGCGCGACCGTAGTGAACGGCGGCCGGCGTCATGAGCCCCAGTCCCGAGTGCCGGTGCGCGTTGTTGTAGTAGTCGAAGAAACCGCCGCAGAACAGGCGGCCGTCTTCCAGACAGCCAAAGCGGCTTGGGAATTCAGGGCAATACTTCATCGTCTTGAACTGGGACTCGGAGTAGGGATTATCGTTCGAGACGTACGGCCGCGAGTGCGTCTTGGTTATGCCGAGGTCGGCCAGGAGCAAGGCGACGGACTTGCTTCGCATCGAGCTGCCGCGGTCTGCGTGGATGGTGAGCTGGTCGGCTTCGATGTTCTGCTTGAGGCAGCTCTCGCTGATGAGACGACGGGCGAGCTCGGCGCTTTCTCGCCGAGCCAACATCCACCCGGTCACGTACCGGGAGAAGATGTCGAGAATCACGTAGAGGTAAAAGTAGGTCCACTTGACCGGGCCGCGCAGCTTCGTTATGTCCCACGACCAAACCTGGTTCGGCGCTTCCGCCACGAGCTCCGGCTTCTGATAGTTCGGATGCCGCAGCTGGTTCCGGCGCTCACGCACCTCTCCGTGCTCCGACAGAATCCGGTACATCGTGCGGATCGAACAGTGGTAGATTCCCTCGTCCAGAAGCGTGGCCCACACCTGGGCCGGCGCCTTGTCGACGAACCGTTCGCAATGCAATGCACTGAGGACCCTCTCGCGCTCGGTCGTGTCGAGGGCTCGCTGCGGCCGAGGACGGCGCTTCGGCTTGGACGCCACCGGTCGGCGTCGACGATACAACGTGGAACGAGACACGCCCAGCGCCTCGCAAGCTTCCGCCGTTTGTCCAATCCGACCCGCCAGCTCCTCGGCCGCCACGATCAATCGTTCTCGTCGTCGTCGATCGGGTTCAGGGAGATCCCCAGGAGCTCGGAGGCTTTTTTTTTGGATCTCTAGCATCGTTTCCACCCGAGCCAGCCGGCGCTGGAGTCGGGCGTTCTCGCGCTCGAGCTCCTTGATCCGTGGAGCCTCTGCCTTCGCCTTCCGACCTCGCTTTCTCGACGTCAATCCCGCCTTGGCGATCTCGTCCCGTTGCCGACGCCAACTCGATAGATGCGACGAGTACAGTCCCTCGCGACGTAGAAGCGCCGCCACATCACCGTCACCCTTGCAGGCGTCCGCCTCGCGAACGATCCGCAGCTTGTATTCAGCGCTGAAACGTCGGCGCTTCGCTTTCTCACTCACTTCGAGATCGCGGACCCCCGCCGCAGCACCACGGTCGGCGAGATCTCCAGTCGCCCTACGGGCTCCTTCCGACCCCGCCGACGTCATTCTCTCAATCAACGTACTCATCTATGATCCTCCTCCGCCCTCGACACTAATTTCAAGGAGCGGATTGTCTCAAGGATGTTGGCACAGAGGGCTGGAGAGGCCATCGTCGTGATGATGGTGAAGGATTCGACGGAGTTGTTGCCCTTGCCCCAGTGCTCCCACAGAGCGGCAAACGAAAGCGGCGACCCGTTGCCTTGGTGCACAACTCCGATAGAGGCCGATAGCTCGCTTGGCCCCGACTCCCATCATCCGATCATCTCGCTATCAGGCATCCCGAGCGCCGTCATGGTGTTCAGAATCTTGCACCCGATCCTTGCCTCGACTCTCTGTGCCGCCAACCCTCTCGCTCGCATCGCTGAGCCCACGATAGCCTTGTAGCGATGGAACGTTGTCTCGACTTTGCTCCGTTTGCTGTAGCCCGATTCTGTGTGCCACTTTCGTTTGCCGAGTCGAGCTTGTGCTGCAATGTTGCGATTGCGCTGTCGGCTGCTCGCCGGCCCCGATGCGAGCTGGGCGCCCTTGCGCGGCGGTATCAGCACCCTCGGCGAGCGATGAGCGCTGTGATTCTCGATCGCCTCATAGACGCCGCTGGCGTCGTATGCGGTGTCAGCTCTGGCCGATGAGATGGGACTGTCGATCTGTCCGACAAGCGATGCAACCCGCGATGAATCGCGGGCTCTTTTGCTCGTCAGCTCGCCGGCGACGACTTCGCCAGTCTGCTCGTCGACACACAGATGGAGCTTGCGATAGTCCCTGCTCTTTGGTGCTCTGCGCAGCTGGCCGGCGTGGACAGCGAGACCGCTGCTGTCGATCAAGATGTGCAACGGCGTCTTCTGCTTGTCTTGGTAGAAGGGGACCTTACCCAGCTTCGCCTTGCGCCTCGAAATCGTGGTGTGATCGGGCACATCATTGTCTAGCTTCATCAGAGCGAACAACGATCGCAGCAATCCCTCGCTCTGCCTAGATGACAGATGAAACACCATGCCCAGGGTGACAGCCGTCTCGATGGCGTGGTTCGAGTACTTGCGTTGACGGCCCGGTTTCCTCCTCCTCGGCCGGGGCGCGTCCCAGTTCACAAGCTTGCCGGCGGTGAGCGAGATCCAGACGGTCAGGCTCCCACGGTTGCGTAGACCCGCCTCATATTCACGCCAATTCCTCACGCGATAGGCCTTCTTCACATACTTCCGCTGAGTGCGTTTGAAAATGCTCATGGGGAACCTCGTATCCGTGAGTACAGGACAATTGTGGACCGAGATCGCGAGTTGTGCACCAAGGCAGTCCGGCGCTGCATTCGGTCTCGACGTGCGCTTGCCGACGGGCGACGAAGAGAACCTGCTCGGCATCGGCGCGGCCGGTGTCCGGCCTTTCATCGTTCTCTCGCGATCCGGACGAGCCTTTTCACCCCACATCAACGCGGGCTATCTCTGGAACGGATCGAGTGTTCTCGCCGGCAATCCGAACACGGGCGAGTCCGCCGACCTCCCGGACCAGGTTAACTACGTCGTGGGTGCGGACTTTGGCGTGAGCAGCCGGTTCACCTTCGTTCTCGACGTGATCGGGAACTATTTCATCGACGCTCCGCGCCTCATCCAGACGACGTTCCAAGCCAGAGACGGCATCAATACGTTTCCCACCGTGGACTTCGTTAACGAGTCCTACAATCAGCTCAGCGGCGCCGTGGGCTTCAAGCTCAATGTGGTGCAGAGTCTTCTTATCGACGTGAACTTGCTCTTCAACCTCGACGACAACGGACTCCGCGACAAGATCACACCGCTCGTCGGCTTCGAATACGCTTTCTGAGGCACGTCAACGGGGACCCTCACCCGCTCAGGGCTTCATGGCTCTGGCCGATGGTTTCTCGTAAACGACGCGTCCCTTCTTGAGAACGGTTCGCACCGCGTTGCGTCCGACCTGGTAGAGCCACCGATCGACGCTCGGGGCGTCGAGCACGACGAGATCTGCCTCCATCCCCTTCGCAACGAGCCCGATTCGCGAATCGCGACGAAGTGCCGCCGCGGCGTTGAGCGTCGCGCCAATCAGCGCTTCGGAGGGTGAGAGCTTCAATTGCGTGCAGGCGATCGAGAGCACGAGCGGAAGAGACTCCACCATGGAAGAGCCGGGGTTGTAGTCCGTCGCGATCGCGATCGGGATACCCTCCCGCAGTATTCGGCGCGCGGGAGCCTGCGGAATGCCGAGATAGAACGAGCAGCCCGGCAGGAGACCCGCGATCACCTTCCCGTCGCGAAGCGCCTTCGCACCTGAGTCGTCGATGTGCTCCAAATGCTCCGCCGTCACCGCTCCCACTTCGGCGGCCAATCGGGAAGCTCCCATCTGTGTAATCTGATCCGCGTGAATCTTTGGAGCGAGTCCGTAGTCCTTGCCCTTTTGGAGCACTCGACGGGACTCCTCCAGTGTAAAGGCCGCCTCTTCACAGAAAACGTCGCAGAACTCCGCGAGACCCTCTTCCGCGACGCGACCCATGAGCTCGTCGCTCGTGACCAGATCCACATAGGCGGAGCGGTCCGAGCGGTACTCCGGCGGCAAGGTATGCGCTCCGAGATAAGTGGCGACGAGATCGATGGGCTGCAGGTCGTGGAGACGTTGAACGGTCTCGAGCATCTTGATCTCGTCCTCAATCGTGAGGCCGTAGCCGCTCTTGATCTCGAGCGTCGTCACACCGTTCGCGAGCATGCGCGCGAGTCGCGGCAGCGCCAGCTCCACCAGCTCGTCGAGGCTCGCTTCGCGTACCGCGGCCACGGTGCGCTTGATGCCGCCTCCGGCCTTGGCGATCTCCAGATAGCTCTTGCCCGACGATCGGAGAACGAACTCGTCTTCTCTCGTGCCCGCGAATACGAGATGACTGTGCGAATCCACGAGCCCGGGAACAACGGCACCGCCTTGTGCGTCGATGGCGTCACCCTCCGATACGGGCGCGCTACCGGTGCCGAAATCTTCGATGGTGCCATCTTCAATCAGAAGCCACGCGTCGCACAACGAGCTCAGGGGAACGTCGTTGACGACCGGTGCGGTCGCGACATCGGGAACGAAGAGCTCTCCGATGTTGCGAATCAGCCTCATGCCGCGTCTGGATCAGGGGAGCTTTACGCCACGCTCACGTCCGACCTCGACGGCGCGATCGTATCCGGCGTCGACGTGGCGGAAAATCCCCATCGCGGGGTCGGCGGTGAGGACGCGCTCGAGTCGTCGCGCCGCGGAGGTGGTTCCGTCGGCGACGATGACCTGCCCCGCGTGTATCGAATAGCCGATCCCCACACCGCCTCCATGATGCACGCTGACCCAAGTCGCTCCGCAGGCCGTGTTGAGCAGCGCGTTCAGAATCGGCCAGTCCGCAATCGCGTCGGAGCCGTCCTTCATACCTTCCGTCTCGCGATAGGGAGACGCGACGGAGCCGCAATCGAGATGGTCGCGGCCAATCACGATGGGTGCTTTCACCTCACCGCGCGCCACGAGATCGTTGAAAACGAGCCCCATTTTCGCACGCTCGCCGTAGGCGAGCCAGCAGATGCGCGCCGGCAGCCCCTGGAATTGAACCCGCTCGCCCGCGAGCCGTATCCATCGCGCCAGGTGCTCGTTGTCGGGGAAGGTCTCGAGCACGGCGCGATCGGTGCGCCGAATGTCTTCCGGATCTCCCGAAAGTGCGACCCAGCGAAACGGACCGGAGCCCTCGCAGAACAAAGGTCGAATGTAAGCCGGTACGAAACCGACGATGTCGAGCGCGTTCTCGACGCCCGCTTCGATGGCTTGACCGCGGATGTTATTGCCATAGTCGAAGGTCTGAGCGCCTCGCTTCTGGAGCTCGAGCATCGAGCGGACGTGCTCGGTCATGGTGCGCATCGACTCTTCGCTGTAGCGCTTCGGGTCCGCTTTGCGGAGTGCGAGGGCTTCCTCGTAAGTCATTCGATTCGGCACGTAACCGTTCAGCTCGTCATGCGCCGAGGTTTGGTCCGTCAACACGTCGGGAACGCGGTTTTGCCGAATGAGATCGGAAAGCAGATCGGCGGCATTGCCCACGAAGGCCACCGACAGCGGTTCCCCGTTCTTCTTCGCTTCGTCACACCAGGCAAGCGCCTCGTCGAGCGAGGCCGAAGCTCGGTCCAGATAGCCCGTCTCGAGGCGCCTCTTCACGCGACCCGGATCGACTTCGGCGGCGAGGCAGACTCCCTCGTTCAAAGTGACGGCGAGAGGCTGAGCGCCGCCCATACCGCCGAGCCCACCCGTCACGACGAGACGCCCTTTCATGCTGCCACCAAAGTGTCTTCTCGCGCAGGCGCCGAAGGTTTCGTAAGTTCCCTGCAAGATGCCCTGGGTCCCGATGTAGATCCAGCTTCCCGCCGTCATTTGTCCGTACATCGTCAGCCCCATGGCTTCGAGGCGACGAAACTCCCCCCACGTTGCCCAGTGGGGCACGAGCATCGAGTTCGAGATGAGGACCCTCGGCGCCTCGGGGTGTGTCTTGGCAATCCCGACGGCACGGCCCGACTGGACGAGCAGAGTCTCGTCGGAGTCGAGCTCCTTCAATGCCCCGAGAATGCGATCCAAATCCTCGAAGCTCCGGGCGGCCTTCCCCGTGCCACCATAGACGACGAGCTCCTCCGGCCGCTCGGCCACCTCGGGATCGAGGTTGTGCTGGATCATTCGGTACGCGGCTTCCTGCGGCCAAGCCTTGCAGGTCAGCTCGGTGCCCCGTGGCGCCCGGATCGTCCTCGCGGACGATTTCGTTCTAGTCTCGCTACTCATGCGCAATCTCCTTGCTATTCGATCTCCTCGAGCTCGCTCTCCGCGGCTCGCAATACCTCACCCGACGCGATGAGCGCTCTCGCCGCGGCGATGTCGCGGGAATGTTCACGATCCCGTTCATAAGAGGGAACATGCTGCCGCAGCAAGGCGTGAACCGCTTCGAGAGCGGGCGACGACTCGAGCGGTTTTCTGAACTCGATGGCCTGCGCGGCTGCGAGAAGCTCGATGGCGAGAATATAGGCGAGGTTTCCGGCCACTTCGTTCGTCTTGCGCGCCGCCGTCACGCCCATGCTGACGTGATCCTCCTGATTCGCGGAAGTCGGAATGCTATCGACGCTCGCCGGATGCGAGAGGGTCTTGTTCTCCGAGGCAAGGGCGGCCGCCGTCACTTGCAGGATCATGAATCCGGAGTTGAGCCCGCCTTCCTTCACGAGAAAGGCGGGAAGCCCCGACAGGTCCGGATTGACGAGACGCTCCGTGCGGCGCTCGCTGATGGCTCCGAGCTCCGCGAGGGCTATGGTCAGGAAGTCGGCGGCAAGCGCAACGGGCTGACCGTGAAAGTTCCCTCCCGAGATCACCTCCTTGTCTTCGACGAAGATCATCGGGTTGTCGGTGGCGCTATTGATCTCGATCTGGAGGACACGCTCGGCATAGTCGACAGCATCGCGTACCGCACCATGAACTTGCGGCATACAACGCAGCGAATAGCTATCTTGCACGCGGTCGCAGTCCGCGTGGGAACGGCGAAGTGCGCTTCCCGTGAGAAGCCGCGTCAGGTTCCGGGCGACGCATCGCTGGCCGGGATGGGGTCGGGCCTCGTGTATTCTCGGATCGAAGGCTACGTCGGTTCCGAGCAGGGCATCCAAGGTGAGCGCGCCGACGACATCCGCGGTGCGGATCAAACGCCTCGCTCCTATCACAGCGTGAGCTAGTAGCGCCGAGATTACTTGCGTTCCATTGATGAGCGCGAGTCCGTCCTTGGGATGAAGCGTCTTCTTCCGGAGCCCGGCCTTCGAGAGCGCTTCCGCGCCGGGCATCGGCACTCCCTCGTAAAGTGCCTCGCCCTCTCCAATAAGCACGCTCGCGACGTGCGCGAGGGGCGCCAAGTCGCCGCTCGCACCCACCGAGTCCTTCTGAGGCACGAGAGGAACGACACCCGCGTTGAGCATCGAAACGAGCCCGTCCAGTGTCTCAGGGTCGATGCCCGAATGACCGGAAGCCAGAGCGTTGATGCGAAGAAGCAGAATCGCGCGGACGATCTCTTCGGAGAACGGATCGCCCACACCGGCACAGTGACTCCGGATCAAATTCGTCTGGAGCTCTTCCAGATCTTCTCGGGGAATGACGACGTTTCGGAAGTTACCGAAGCCGGTATTGATGCCGTAGACGACACGCTCCGCCTCGAGAATCTCCTCGACGACCCGCCGCGAGTCGTGAACCCGTTTCCGGGCCTCGCCCGAGACCTCCACGGTGTCGTTCTCGAAAGCCACACGAGCGAGCTCGTCGAGAGTGAGAGACTTTCCCGAGAGGACGACGGCCACGGCCGTATCGTATCGCACTTCGCGTTCGATTCGGCGGGCGCCTGGCGACCGAGACTCTCCCTCGACGCGTCCGGGTCGCTCCGCCGAAATCTCGGCCCAAAGGCGTACCCTTTTTTCCCGGGAAAAACGACACGCTCCGAGGGATTCTCACTACGCTCGCTCCGGCCCGCCAATCGGACGGCTCCATACAAATCGTTGGCACCGAGTTCGTTGAGGGCAGGCTCCTCTCATGGCAGCGATATTGCTTCTCCGAGCTCATCGAGGGGGGCCGTCATGGGGAGACGCCGAGCGACAATGCTGGTGGGTCTCCTCTGCCTGAGCGTTCCTGTCAAGGCCCTCGCCCAGTGGGGAGACCCGAAGCTGATCGCGGGACAAGTCGGATTCAACGTCGCGCTCAGCTTCCTGGGCAAAGTGCTCCTCGAGCGCGAGCCGCCGCGACGCGCGATCAAAGAAGCTTTGAAGGAAGGAAGCATGTCGGGCCTCGTCGCGCACGCAGGCTATTCGATAGGCGGACGGAACCCGGAGTGGGCCCTCGTCGGAAAGGCGTTGGCGCAGAAGTCGACGCTTCTGACGCGACGTTCGATGAACGGCGAGCCAGTCTTTGACGAGACGCTATGGACGCACTGGGAGCTCACGCACTCCTTCGTTCACATCAAATGGAGCGGCGAGGCTCCGAGCGTTCAAATCGACGCGGTCAATACGGCCTTCTCGACCTACTATCTGCTCGCGGGAGACCCATATCGGTTCGACGCAAAACGATCCCTCCTCAGCGGAAGTCTCGTCTTCGACAATCTAGACCCTCCCGATCGTGTACGCGGCTACTACGTGCCGGGCACAATCTGGGTCGGCGTCGAACACCGGGACGACCGGCATGTCCTCGGTCACGAAATCGTCCACAGCTTCCAAGTGGAACGAGGCTCCTCGATCAGCGAGTGGCAGGTGGGCGCTTTTCGAATCAACTGGTTGAGCTTCGCCTCCGGCGTTCTCGCGCTACTCGCGGGCTGGCCCGACCACGACAACCGCGTTCACGAGATCGAAGCGGACTTCTACTCCCGCACCGCTCGTTGACCCGTTTCGATACGCGAGCTGGCGGATTTCGAGTTTTCGCGGGACTCGAGCCAAGACCTCGTCCCGCCAACGACGAGCGCGGCTGCAAGCGAGAAAAGGCAGAGTTTGCGCGGAGTGGAATCCAAGCTGTCCTCATGGTCGTCCAGCTCCCCTCTAACGCCGCCGGTTGACGTTTATCGCTTGACTCGCTCCCACGGAGTCCATTCTTTACCCAGGACGTACTTCTGCATCCAGCGTATCTTCTCGACGACGCGGATTCGCAACAGCCTCGGTTCGCGGATACCGTGTCCCTGTCTCGGGAACTTGATGAAGCGGGTCGGCACGCCCAGATCCTGAAGGGCGTCGAAGTACACCATGCTCTGGTTCGTGCTGCTCGTCTGGTCTCTCTCTCCGTGCAGGAACAGGGTCGGTGTCTGGACGTTCTCGACGTAGTTGATGGCGGAGCGCCGGCGCCACTCGTCCCGTTTGGTCCAGTGCTTCCCGCCGATGTACCAGTTGGCCACGTCCCAGTTGAATCCCGGCCCGCTTTCGCCGATCCAATTGCTGACGCCGGCGCCTACCGAGGCGGCTTTGAAACGGTTTGTCTGCGTGATGACCCATCCTGCGGCGACACCGCCCCAACTCCAGCCGGCTACACCCATCTTTTCCGGGTCTATATAGCCGGCTTCGATCACGTGGTCCACCCCCTTCATCGCATCGTCGTATTCACCGCCGCCAACGTCTCCCATCAACCCCCGTAGAATGTCGTCACCGTAGCCACTCGAACCCCGAACATTCGGGCCGAGCACCGCATACCCCAATCCGGTGTAGATGATGAACTCGGGCCTGAATGCGTTGGCCCAAGAGCTGCTGGGACCGCCGTGGATTTCGAGGACGAGAGGTAACCGAGTTCCCTCACGATAGTTCCCGGGAAGCAAGAACACACCTTCTATCTGAGTGCCGTCCGTGCTTTCCCAGCGAATGACCCGACTCTTCGGCGTCAGGATCTCTTCTTCCGTCCAGGGATTGGCATGTGTGAGCCGAACTCCCGTCCCGTTCGAAGCAGAGCTATAGAGATCGGCAGGGGTATCGAAGTCGTCGAATGTATAGGCGAACCGGGATCTGTCCTGTGAATACGCGAGCACCCGCTGCCTGCCGGTCCGTGCGGTCAGAGCCTCGACGTTCCCGGACGCAATCTCGAGCCGGTAGAGGTTGGTGTTCGTACCGTGCTCTTCGTTGAAGAGGAGACTCTTTCCATCGGGTGTCCACACGAGGTGGTCGATCTCACCGGTGTTTTGTCCCTCCAGTTTCTCGAGCTCGCCGGTGTCGGGGTTCAGTATCCACAAGTAGCCGTTACTCAGCCCCATCTCTTTGGCATCGGAAGCGTGAAATACGAAACGCTTCCCATCCGGAGCCCAGACAGGATCCCTCTCGAGAGCTCGGTTACGGGTCAGCTGTTTCATGGCGTTCCCGTCCGTCCGGACGAGATAGAGCTCCGACAAGAAAGGGAAATTCCCGCGGTTGTCGCGTCGAGCCGTAAAGACGACGCGAGAGCCGTCGCTCGACACATCGAATCCACCGACGAGAAAGTCCTCTTCGGTAATACGAGCCACCTTCTTGGACGCGATATCAAGGTGCCAGAGATGCGTCCATCGCCCATGGTTCTTGCCATCGGCTCCTTCATTGACGAATATCGGATCGGCTCCGAGCGCGAACTCCTTCGCCTCTCCGTCGGTCATCGCCTCTTTGGCGATGAACACGATGCTCTGCCCATCACCGGACCATTTGTAGTTAAAGTGACCCCCGGCAAAGCTGGGGGCCTATTCACAAGAGCCCCTCGAAGGGGCTGTTCATGAGCCCCCTAAAAGGGGCGATCTTGCTCCCCAACTACCAGCCCGACCAGTCCATATTCAGCTGGTCCAGACGTTGGTCCTCCTGCTCTTGGTCACGAATGTACTTGCGGACCATCTCTTCGTCCAAGCCTACGGTCGACACGAAGTAACCGCGTGCCCAGAAGCTTTCGCCGGTGAAGTTGCGTCTGCGTCCGCGGAAGTTCCGTGCCACCGAGATCGCACTCTTGCCTTTGATGAACCCCACCACGTTCAACACCGCAAACTTCGGTGGGATGCTGATGCACATGTGGACGTGGTCCGACATCAAGTGGCCCTCCAGAATCCGGGCCTCTTTTTGTTTCGCCAGCTCGTGGAGAATCTTTCCCAGATGCGTTCTGATTGCACCATACATCTTCTTCCTTCGGTACTTCGGGATGAACACAACGTGATATTTGCAGTCCCATCGTGTGTGGGATAGGCTCTTGTATTCTTTCACCTTGGTAGTCCTCCTTGTTTGGAAGTTCGCGCTTTCCAAGGAGGACTTTCTTTCCTACTTCCTTACACGGTCAAACCTCTGGGAGTCACCCCGGCAGAGCCGGGGGTTTACCTCAATGAATCAGTGATTTCTCCGCGGTGCTCCGTCAACGGCCGTGCTTCGCCACCGTCCAGGGGCACGACGAATATCTGTGGTTTTTCCTCGACCTTTCGCGACATGGATAGGTATTTCCCATCGGGCGAGATGAAAAAATTCTCACCGCCGTCCTTGCGAACGAAGGGAATCGGTGATCCGCCTTCGGAGGGAATCATGAAGAAACTCTTTTCGTACTCGTTCGTCTCCCAGTTCAGATGCCGCTCGGAATAGAAGACCTGGGATCCATCAGGCATCATGGCGACGTCGCCGATCCTCACGAGCTCGAGGAGATCGTCGACTGTCATGGCCCGTTTGTCCTGTGCGAGGATGGATGCGGAGGCGCAGCACAAGAGTGTGAGCGCCAACATGGCCCTATGCACGCGCATCGTCGTCCTTCCGGCTAGTGCTCGGTGCCGTTGAGGAGCGCGTAGGCGCGCTGCACGGCGTGAGGGTGCACGCCCGGCCCGTCGATTTGAGAGAAATGCTCCGCGTGGTTCGTCATATCGATCGTTTGGGCTGCTTCTTCCTCACTGACGCCCGCCTCGTGCTTGGCTACGATCTTGGGCCACAAATCGCGCAGATAAGCCTGGAAGTGATCGATCTTCTCGATGTCCTCGAACGCACGGCCATGGCCGGGAAGTACGACGTCGAAGTCGAGTTTCTTGACCTCCTCGAGCGTGTCGGCCCACTCGTTCAAGTAGGCGTTCCCCATATAGGCGAGGCCGTTGGTCAAGAGGTCACCGGTTACGATGGCCTTGTCTTCCGGCAAGTAGACGACGACGTCACCACCCGTATGGCCGCGGCCGAAGTACAGGAGCTGAATCTCCCGGCCTCCGCGTGTGAGCGTCATGCGCTTCCTCAGCGTGATCGTCGGCGGCGTCGGGACTATCGCATTCGTCGCGTCTTGATAATTCTTCAGAATCGAGACTTGTTTCCGCAGTTCCGCTTCGGCGTTCGGATCGGTCGCGTCGATGGCCATCTGGAGCTTGCTCTCTGTTTCCTGGATCCGCTCCGGCAGTCCTCCCACGAACGCGTCCCAGGCGCGACCTTCCGTGGATGCCCCCGATACTAGCTGCTCGCGGGTGAACTCGTGGCCAATGATCTCGACGTCCTCGCCGAATGTCTGGTTGCCGTGCGCGTGGTCGAAATGGAAATGGGTATTCACGACGTAGCGCACGGGCTTGTCGGTGATGCTTTTCAACTCTTTCAAGAGCGCCCATGAAGCGGCCGGCGTCATGTGAGAGTCCACCAGGAGCACGTCGTTCTCATTAATAATGACGCTGCCGTTGCATCCGATGGTCAAGTTACCCGTACCAACGGCGTGGTAGATATCGTCGCGAATCTGTTGAAAGGTGAACGCTTCGCCTTCCCAAACGGCGCCCGGCGGCGGCCCGGCCTCATCGATAGCGGTATCGGGCGCCTGCACCGGCTGACATGCCCAGTTTGCCGCCAGAGCCAAGGCCGCAAGTACGCGAGAAGCTCTCCCCTTCATGTTGGCCCTCCAGAGGCGATCGACAGAGGCAGAGAGCCTATGCGATCGGGAGTTTCGTTTCAACGATTAGATCAGAGCCGGATTAGGGGATGTCCCGGCCGCTGTTGAATTTGGTCGGGTAGCGGCGGCACCTGTGAATACTCTTAGGGCCGCCGACAAAATAACTGTCTAGTTTTGAGCACACTCTTCCTGTTTCAGGTCGTGATCGCGATATCGTCTGGCATCACGAGAGCCTGGCAAGCTCCCTAGAAACGGAACATTTGTAGGTCTTCAGCAACCAGCGCGTGTTTGACAAACGGTCCTCATTGTAGGAGGATTACGCCTATCAAGGGGCACTTCTCCTATTATGAGACCTACGAGCTATCAGTCTGAAGATCTCGACCGCCTGTTGAGGAAGCACAAAATAGCTACCCTCGATGATTTGAATGCAGTGTTGGGTACCGATGTGGACTCGACCGTCTTCCGAAAGCTCAATGAGTTGGCGTATCGGACAAGCTACTCCCACCGTGGTAGCTACTACACGTTGGACGAGATCGCCTAGTTCGATCGAAAAGGTCTTTGGTCGTTGCGCTCAGTGTGGTTCTCGAAGTACGGGACGTTGCTTGCGACGGTAAAAGCGTTGGTCGCGGCCTGTGAGGCAGGCTACTACGTCGACGAGCTCGAGGACGTGGTGCAGGTTGACGTCAAGGCTCCTCTGTTGAAACTGGTCCGAGAGAAAAGATTGGCGCGCGAGCAGGTGTTCGGCCGATATCTGTATCTGGCCACCGATGTGAGCACGCGCAAGCAACAGCTCTCGGCCCGCCAGGTACATGAGGCGTCACCTTCCACGTTGGGCGGGGTCGGGGGAGTCCGCGTGCTCCCCGTGGAGTTGAAGGCTGCGATCGTTCTTTTCTACAGCCTGCTCGATGAAAAGCAGCGCCGTCTCTACGCGGGAGTCGAGGCCATGAAGCTCGGTCACGGTGGCGACCAACAGATTGCCGAACTGCTCGGGATGGGTCCGAGCACGGTAGCCAGAGGTCGTAGGGAATTGCTAATGAGAGATGTTGAGCTCGACGGAGTTCGGCGAAAGGGTGGCGGACGGCGCGCCGTGCAAAAAAAACGCCAGAAGTCATCGCCAAGATCGAAGAACTCATAAAGCACGACACCGCGGGCGATCCGATGACGGGAGTGAAATGGACGCGGCGGACCACCGACAAGATTGCTTGCGAGCTAAGAAGCCTCGGTGTGAACGTCAGCAGCAAAACCGTCGGTCGACTGCTCAAACAGCTCGGCTTCTCGTTGCGGGTGAACCACAAGAAGCTGTGCGGTGCCACGTCCGAAGATCGCGATACCCAATTCGCGTGTATCGCCGAACTGCGCGAGCGTTTTGCCGCAGCTGGTCATCCCATCATCAGCGTAGACACGAAGAAACGGGAGCTGGTGGGATTATTCAAAAACGGCGGGCAGGCCTGGAACCGCGAGCCGACTCTCGTCAAAGACCATGACTTCCGTTCCGAATCGAACGGCATCGCAATCCCCTACGGCGTCTACGATCTGCTCGCGAACCGCGGGACAGTGTTCATTGGTACCTCGTACAACACCCCGGACTTCGCCGTGAATGCCATCGAGAAGTGGTGGCGAACGGAAGGACGGCGACGCTATCCTGCAGCCCGTGACCTCGCGATATTGGCAGACGCCGGGGGCAGCAATGGCTATCGGTGTCGGGGTTGGAAGCACGGGCTTCAAACGCGGATTTGCAATCGCCACGACATCGCTATCACCATAGCCCGCTATCCGTCCGGTACATCCAAGTGGAATCCAGTGGAGCACCGTCTGTTCAGCGAGGTCAGCAAGAACTGGGCGGGCAGGCCTCTCGACAGCTACGAAACCATCCTCAAATACATCCGCACGACCACCACCTCTTCCGGTTTGCGAGTACGCGCACACCTTATCCGGCGTCGTTATCCGAAGGGCGTCAAAATCACTGACGAGCGGATGCAGGCGCTTTCCGTTACAAAGGACCAGACTCTACCCAAATGGAACTACACCATCCGACCGTCTTGAAAACGGGAACTTATTTTGTCGCCGGCCCTTAGGCAGCAACCTCATCGCTGTCAAGAGATTTCTGTTTGCTTCTAAGCGCGTGAACGAGAGCGCCCATATGGCGATAGCCTTTGATACGGTGAAACTTTTTCTCCGCCGTGACGACGCCGAGAGCGGTCCATCGGCGAATCATGGAAGGACTCTTCCACCGCTTGACGTTTCTCGAGACTCTGCGGATGGTGCCGTTGAGATTCTCGATGGCGTTTGTCGTGGCCAGAGATTTGCGAAGTAACTCGGGTAGAGCGAGCTTCACAACCGTGAGGGTCTCTTCCATCCCTTCTCGAAGGCTTCCGGCAGCTTCGTCGTAGCCGTTTCGCTCGAGCCACGACACCAATGCCTGAAGTCGCTTGCGCGCCTTGTCGGCACTCTTGCATTTGTACGCTTCCTTCATTGTCTGGAGCACGTAGGCGTGACGGGACTTGGGAAGGTACGAGCGTAGATTTCGGAGTTTGTGGAGCTGGCATCTTTGGATAACCGCGAGATCCCCCAAAACGTCGACGAGTGCTTTGCGGATCCCTTTGCCTCCGTCCACTACGCAGAGAATCGATTCGTCGATCCGCAATCCCCGCTCGAGAAGGTTCTGCAACATCGCGGTGCACACCCGAGAGTTCTCCGTCGAGCCCAGCCATATACCCAAGGGCACCTTCGTTCCATCTATTGTGATACCGAGAGTTACGACGACGGTCTGTCCGGCCACCTCAAGGCCATCCATCATTAGTGCCGCAAGCTCGAACTCCTCTAGCCTCCGAGATAGGTATTCCTCGAGCTTCTTAGTCGTCTGGCTCACGAGGTGACGGCTGGCGGCACTCTTGCTCGTGCCACGAGACTTCAACTTCGCCGAGGGTTTGTCCAGACTCGATTCGTAATTTCGGGTCGATACCCCCACCAAGATCTGGTTCAGCACTCGCTCCGGAAGCGGGTCTTCTTCGCGGAAGGCTTCGAAGTGTGGAAGCGACGCCTCCTCGCCCGACTTCGAACGAACTCGAGGTCGCGACACTTGGATTCGACGACCGCCGAAGCTCAGCTCCCCATCCGTGCTCCCCCAGTGGTTATGAGTTCGCTCCTTCTCGTGCTTGCCCTTCGGCCCCGCGATCTTCTCCGCGTCCTCTCTCAGGAGTAGGTGCAATGCGGTCAGTCCTTGCTCGTACACCCATTCCGTCAGGTCCGCCTTCGTGGCCGCGATCCCAGCTATCATCGGTAGCAGTATCTGACCGACTTGGCCAACTACCTTGCCCGTAGGCGAGTGCGTTTGCTTTCTTACTGGCTTCTTTGATTTCCTTGGCATGGTGGCTCCTTGTCCCCCTCTGGAGACGGTTGGTTTGGCAGACCTATTCTTAGGCCGGCCAAGGAGCCGCCGCTACCCCAAATTCAACATCCGGCGGGACATCCCCCCGGATTACGACGGAAGCTTGAACGCGACCAGTGCCCCGGTAGCTCTCCCGCCGGTCGCGAGCACGATGTACTGCGCGCCGTTCAACATGTAGGTCATCGCAGAGCCTGTCTCCGGCCCGGGCATGAGCACCTGCCCTACCTCTTCGCCCGTCGCCTTATCGTAGGCGCGCAGCATGGCGCCCTCCTCACCGGATGGTGTCGTGAACAGCGTGCCATCGCCGGCGATCACGAGAGTCTTCGTGACGAGTGTACCGATGCGTCCCACCTGGCCGGTTCGGGGGATCGTCACACCCTGCAGGGCCGGATGCTCGCGAATGTTGTCTGGCGTCTCTCCGTGCGCCACCTGCCATACAATTTCGCCCTCGTTGAGATCGATCGCGGTGATACGTCCCCATGGCAGTTTCACGATCGGCAGGCCGTCGATGTTCAACGGCGGGGCGCCCCGACCGCGCACCAAAATGAAATCCATGTTCGAGCGTTGCGGATCGTTCTCGAGCGCCAACCGTGTAATCTGAGTCTTGGAGTAGATGTAGAGGATGCCGGTGTCCGGATCGAGTGAGCCGCCCGGCCAGTTCGCACCACCGGTGGCTGACGGCATCATGAGGGTTCCCTCGGTGCCATCCGGAGCCTTCGCGAGTGACGGCGGCGTGTAGATCGGACCGAGCCGGTAGCTCGAAACGAGCGCGGCTGCCTGCGCTGCGAGCTCCGGGGTGAAGTCGATCAAGTCGTCGAGACTCACGCCCTGTCGCTCGAAGGGAGGCGGTTTAGTCGGAAACGGTTGGGTGAGTGCGGTCCGCTCGCCCGGTACGTCCGTTTGGGGGACGGGACGCTCCTCGATCGGCCAGACCGGCTCCCCGGTTGCCCGGTCGAAGACGAACACGAATCCCTGTTTGGTCGGCTGGGCGACGGCTTTGATGGGCCGGCCATCGACGACGATGTCGGCGAGAATCGGCGCGCACGGCAGGTCCCAATCCCACATATCATGATGAACGGTCTGAAAGTGCCAGATCCGCTCACCCGTATGGAGATCGAGCGCAACGAGGCTATCGGCGAACAGATTGTCTCCGTGCCGGTGACCGCCGTAGTAGTCGCCCGTCGGCATCTCGACGGGCAGATAGACGATGCCCAACTCTTCGTCTACGGTGACCTGTGCCCACACTCCCGTGTTGCCCGTGTACTGCCAGGAGTCGTTCAGCCAAGTGTCATTACCGAACTCGCCCGGCCCAGGGAGCGTGTGGAAGATCCAGAGACGCTTGCCGGTTCGGGCGTCGAAACCTCGGAAGTAACCTTTGGGCTTCTCCTTGGTCGCGGGGGCATCCCCAATCAGATGCGCGGCGCCGACGAGGATGACGCCGTCGGCGATAACGGGAGCGGCGTGAAGTCCGACCTCCCCGGTGACGGGATCGAGCTCCTGATCGAGTCCCTTCTTCAGGTCGATGATCCCGTCGTTGCCGAAGCTCGAGACGGGTCGACCGGTTCCGGCGTCGAGCGCGATCATCTGGTAGCCCGGCGTGACGTAAACGATGCGAGCCAGCTCCGACCCTTCCTGCCAATAGGCCAGTCCACGCCCCGAGAGGCGACGTGGCGCGGCCTTGCCTCGCTCGCCTTCATCGAGACGGTGTATCCAGAGGAGTTCGCCGTTCTCGGCATCGAGCGCGAACACCGTGCGGCGACTGCCTCCCGTCGAATAGAGCGCTCCATCGACCACGAGCGGCGTCGATTGAAAGCGGGATTCCGGCCGCGGCCCGAGATTATCGGTCTTGAATTGCCAGGCGAGCTCCAGCTCGTTAAAGTTCGAGCGATCGATCTGGTCGAGCGGTGCGTAACGGGTGCTGGCGAGGTCGCCTCCATAGGTCCTCCATTCGTAGTCGTCCACGCCGTCCTGGGCGGATGAGGTGGCGGCAAACAGCACTGCGGCAGCGAATATCGTTCGACGGTGCATTCTTCTAGCCAATGACGGCGACAAGTGTATCGCGTGCGGGCTACACTCGTCCCCATGATCGGCAATGTCCACAAAAGGAGGAGCTCAAACCTCTCATGCCAGCCAGCCGCTGACCGGCGCAAGTCTCGAGGGCGAACTCACGACGGAGTCACTCCCACCGCAAGTTCGTCGTGGGGTCTATCTTCGTGGCGCGGCGAGCGGGTAGGAAACATGCGATGGATGCGACGCTGAGAAACGCTGCGATAACGGCTCCAATCGTGAGGGGATCCGCGGGGTGGACGCCCACGAGAAAGCCCCGCAGCAACGGAGCGGCCGCAAGCGACGTCGCCGTACCGGGCACGATACCCCCGATCACGAGCTTCATCTCCGTACGCAAGACCAGGCCGACAGCCGCGCTGGCGCTGCTACCGAGGGCCATGCGGATGCCGATCTCCTTCGTGCGGCGGCTCACGGAGTGGACGACGACTCCGTAGACGCCGAGAGCGGCGAGCAGCAATCCGATGACGCCTAGCGTTGCGGTGACCGATGCAGCAACACGCTGCGGCAGAAGCGAGGCGTCGATTGTCTCTCGGGGCGTGACGAGGTCGATGGGTGGCAAGCTCGGGTCGAGGCGATCGATCGCTAGCTAGATCTGCGACCGCAACGCCGAGGGGTTGGCATCGGACCGAACGAGCAGATACGCCCGCGCCGCATAGTTTTGCCCGAACGGGAGGTAGAAGTGGGACGTCGGGACGTCGTCTTGTATCAGGTAGCGGCTATCGGCAGCGACACCGATGACCTGTACCGCGTTACCGTCGACGACGAATTGCTGGCCGATGGGATTGCGATCGCGCCAGAACCGCGCAGCCATCGTTTTGTTGACGATCGCCACCGGCGGACCTCGATCATCGGATGGCAGAAAGTCGCGACCTCTTACGATCGGAATGTCCATCGTCGCGAGGTACGTCTCGTCGATCGCGTTGGCATCGACCCAAAGCTCCGGTCGATCGCCTGGAGGATCGAAACCGGGAACGTCGATACGCAGCGGGTTGAGCGACATGCCGATCGGCCGCCGCATGGCGACCGACGCTGATGCCACGTCTGGCAGCCGCGTGACGCGCTCGAGTAGCTGCGTGAAGAACAAACGCCCGCGTATCTCGCCGTATTCCGTTTCGGGCAAGGTGATCGTGGTCACGGCGACGTGGTCGGCTTCGAAGCCTGGATCGATCCGCACCCCTTCCCACAAGGACCGTACGAACAATCCCGCGGCGGTCAGCAGCACCACTGCGCCCGCGATTTGGGCCACGACGAACGCGCTCCGCAATCGACCCGCGGCGCGCGTATCCTGGTTTCCGCCCACACGCAACGCGCCGATGGGATCTTGTCGTAGCGCCTCTCGGGCTGGAAAGAGCCCCGTGAGCAGAGCCGCGCCGAGGGCGACGACAGCCGTGAAAGCAAGGACGCGCCAATCGAGGTCGAGGCGAAAGCCGAGGGGCCACTCGGAGAACGTCAGATGAAGCAGCACTCTCGCAGATCGCTCGGCGACGAGTGCGCCCCCGAGCCCACCAAGCGTGAAGAGGACAAGCGCTTCGGTGAGCAGTTGGCGGACGAGACGGCCGCGTCTTGCGCCCATGGCGACGCGAATGGCCATCTCTTTCTGCCGCGCGATGGCACGCGCGAGCAGCATACTGCCGACGTTCAAGCACGTGATCAAAAGAACGAGGCCCGTAATGGTCATCAATATGCCGAGAAATCCGATCACCCCAACCCGCATCGAGTGATCGACGCCGGTCGTCGGTACGACTCCGACCCCGTGTCCCCGCTTCTCGACCGGGTGCTCGGACTCGAGCCCTTTGGCGATGAGGGCCAGGGCCGCCTGCGCCTGGGATACCGATACGTTCGGGCGAAGCCACCCGATGAGCTCGAAACCCTGCGCCGCGCGATCGGACAGATCGAAATTCGGCAGGATCGACTTCCCGCTCGCGAGCGGGATCCAGATCTCCATCGGGAATCCGGTGAACGTTCCCTGAAATCCTTCCGGAGCAATGCCGATGACGGTGAACACGGTCTCGTTCAAGAGAATCGTCGATCCGAGAAACGCCGGGTCCCCGCCCGCCCGGCGTTGCCAGTAGCCGTGGCTCACGATCGCGACGGCATGGGCACCGCCCCGTATCCCGTCTTCCGGCCGAAACCCTCACCCGAGAGGGGGTCGCACCTGCAACAAGTCGAAATAGTTGACCGATGCGAATTGCACGCTGATGGATTCGCCGCCGCCGGCGGCTCGAAGCCTCACGGTCCGAGCCGTAAACACAGCCAGGTCGGTCAATACCCCGTTACGGTCGCGGTAATCCATGAAATCGGGATAGGAAAACCCGGTGAAGCTGTTTCCACCCTGAACGTCGGCAAAGATGTCGACGACCTCGGATGGATCGCCGATGGGCAACGGGCGCAGGACGATCTCGTTGACGAGCGTAAAAATGGCCGTGTTGGCGCCGATGCCGAGAGATAGGGTCGTCACGATCACTGCCGTGAAACCTGGCCGTTTGGCGAGAGTCCTGAGAGCGTATCGAAAGTCTTGCCCGGATCGGTCCAGCCATCCGCGCCTGTCCCTTTTGGTGGTTTCGGTCGGGCGCGCCCGCGTGATGACGACCATCCAAGCGCGGCTCGCGGTGACGATGAAATCGCACAGGACCACCCCCGTGAATCGAGCCCGGCCGCGCCATGTACCTAGGTCCGCGTCGGTACGAATCTCGTTGAAGAGCTCGATCATCGGCCCGCCGAATTCGCGTCGAAACGAAGCTGGGTAAAAGCGCAAGAGGTGCCGGAACCAATGCTCGGCCATTAGACGACCTTGGCTCGCCGGATCAATTTCTGGGATTCGGCGTATCCGACGATGTCGGCGAGAATCTCGACTTCTCGCTTCAACACGTCACGACCGAAAACGGTGAGAGCGTAGAATCGGCGCCGCTCGTCCTCCACGCCACCAGACGGGGCTCGCACTTCCTCCAACAGGTCGGCATCGACTAGTCGCTTGATGGCCCAGTAGAGAGAGCCGGGACCGAGCTTTACGGCGCCACTCGTGCGTTCCTGGACCGCCTGCATGATCGCGTAGCCGTGGCTAGCTTCGTCCACGACCGCGAGGAGAATATGAAAAAAAGCAGGCGTGAGACGGATGGGCGACTTGGTCCGTGCGCTCGAACGTGCGCTTTTTCTCATAGCATAGCCTTCGTTATATCGAAAACTATTCTAGTGCGGGGCGCTGGCACGATCAAGAGATCAACGGTATCTACGTGCGCATCGTCGTCGAGTTCTCTCTAGAAATGGGCGAGAGCGGCCATCGACGTCGCACACCGAGCGAGCCCGAAGAAGGCTGCAAGAAAAAAGTAGCGATTTGTCCCCTCTTCGGCAGCAACGTATCATGAGTTCAGCAGATTTCTTGAACTCGCCGGACGCACCGTTCGTATTCCATCAAAGGGGCTATGAGTCGAACTCGAAAGCTGACGTTTGTGGCCGGAGGTATTGCCCTCACCGTCCTGGCCGTCGCAGTCTCCTATTTCGTTATCCGGCAAGGAGATGCGAACGCGGACGTTCTCGCCGAGCCACGGGTCGAGACTTCGGTGCCCGTCGAGGTCATCGAGGCGATCCGGGGCTCTGTGGCCCGGACGCTCTCCACAGCGTCGACTCTAGAGGCCGAGCAGTCCGCCGAGGTTTTGGCGAAGGTCAGGGGCGTCGTAACCGAGGTCATGGCGCGCGAGGGAGCTTTCTTCAAGGAAGACCAGGTCCTCGCCAAGTTGGACGACGAGGAGAAGAAGCTCGCTCGCGACAAGGCGGAGCTGACGTTGAAGAAGGCCGACGCCGACCTCAATCGAGCGAAGCTATCCTTCGAACAGAAGGTGATCTCGCGCTTCAAGCACGAGGAAGCCGTTTTCGACCGCGACCTCGCCCGATCCGGGCTGGAGACGGCAGAGTTCGAGCTCCGCTATACCGTGGTCAAAGCACCTTTCTCTGGACGCGTAACGGCGAGGGAAATCGTCGTGGGGAAAGCGATCCAGGCAGGAGACCACCTCTTCACGTTGGCTGACTTTGGCACGCTCATCGTGCGCCTTTTTCTGCCGGAGAAGGACGTTTTCGAGCTCGATGTCGGACAACCAGTGCGGTTGGTGCCGGAGGCGGCGACCGAAGACGTGAGCTTCGCTGGTCGCGTGCGTGACATCAGTCCCGTCGTGGATCCGAAGACGGGGACCGTCAAAGTGACCGTCGAGGTCCTCGACCGCTCCGCCAACGTCCGCCCGGGTGCATTCGTCCGTGCCGAGATCGAGACGGACCTCCGTGAGGACACGGTTCTCGTTCCGAAGATCGCCGTCGTCAAAGAGGGCGGGCAGGAGTTTATTTTCGTCGTCGTGAACGACCGCGCAGAGAGGCGTAGGGTCGAGCTCGGCTACACGCGCAGCGGTGCTGTCGAAGTTCTGAACGGTATTGCGGAGGGAGAGAAGATCATCGTCGCTGGCCACACGGCACTCGAGCACGGGGAAGCGGTCGACATCCTGACCCGCTGAGCTCTCGAGCACATGTCTCGCCTGGTCGACTTCTGCATCCGGCGGCCAGTAAGCGTTTCCATGTTCACGGTGGCGATTGCCATCTTCGGCATCGTGTCGTTCACGCGGCTGCCGCTGAATCTTCTTCCCGACATCTCGTACCCGAGCCTCACGGTCGAGACGCGCTATCAAGGCGCCGCCCCCGCCGAAGTCGAAAGCCTCGTGAGCCAGCCCGTCGAGGAAGCCGTCGGCGTCATCTCGGGCGTGAAGCGACTTACCTCGCGATCGCGCGCCGGAACGTCCGAGGTCACGCTCGAGTTCCTCTGGGACACCAACATGGACTTCGCCGCGTTCGACGTGCGAGAGAAGCTGGACCTCGTCCAGCTGCCACGGGATGCGGAGAAGTCGACGCTCCTTCGCTTCGATCCGTCGACTGACCCGATTCTGCGGCTGGGCGTCACGGGCTCTATGGATCTCGCCCGGCTTCGACAATATGCGGAAGAAGAGCTGAAGAAGGAGCTCGACGCCGTCGACGGGGTTGCCGCGGTCAAGGTCGAAGGCGGTCTCGAGCGCGAGATTCAGGTCGACGTCGATCAGGATCGTCTGGCGCTTTCGGGCGTCGATGTGGCGGCGGTCTCGACGGCGCTCGCGGCAGGCAATGTGAACCTCGCCGGGGGCAGTATCTACGAGGACGAAGCGCGCTACCTCGTCCGCACATTGAACGAGTTCAAAGACCTGGACGACATCGGCGCAACTCAGCTCGTCGATGAAAACGGCAGGCGCGTATTCCTGAGGGACGTCGCCGACGTCCGTTGGGGTCACAAGGAACGGGAGTCCATCGTCCGCACCGGTGGTCATGAGACGGTCGAGCTCCGTATCTATAAAGAAGGTGACGCCAACACCGTGCAGGTGGCACGGAGCGTGCGGGAGCGGCTCGACGCGCTTTCGGACGAGATTCCGGGAACGGTCGAGCTCGCCGTCCTCTTCGATCAGTCGAGCTTCATCGAGGGCGCGATAGATGAGGTCGTCGAGAACGCCTGGGTGGGCGGGCTTCTCGCGGTTTTGATCATCGCGCTTTTCCTGCGCGATGCGCGCGCCACGGGAATCATCGGGCTCGCCATTCCCGTTTCGGTCGTTGCTACGTTTCTTGTCATGTATCAGGTCGGGATCTCGCTGAACATCATGTCTCTCGGAGGGCTCGCCCTTGGTGTAGGAATGCTTCTCGACGATTCGATCGTGGTGCTGGAGTCCATTTATCGGCACCGCGATGCCGGTGCCAACGGACACGACGCGGCAGTGCGCGGCACGAGCGAAGTAGCGATGGCGGTGATTGCATCGACACTGACGACGGTCGCCGTGTTTCTCCCGATTGTTTTCGTCGAAGGCGTGGCGGGGCAATTGTTCAATGATCAGGCGCTTACGGTCTCGATCTCCATCCTGGCGTCGCTCGGGTTCTCGCTCGCCTTGATCCCCGTGGTGGCGGCGCGCCTCGCGACGGAGACGCCAGAGCCACTTGCCGACGACGAGCTCACCGCATGGCACCGCGGCCCAGCGCGCGTCGTCGGCTTCCTGAGTCAGGGTGTCGGTAATATCGCGCGCTTTTTCTCGAGACTCGTATCTCCGATCACGAACGGCTTTCACCGGGCGGAGAATGCCGTCGATGCGTTCTACCCTCGTGCCTGCCGGGCCGCGCTGAACCATCGTTCCGTCGTGCTCGTGGCGTCGACGGTCGTCTTCATCGCAACGCTTCTTCTCGGCGGGCGCATTGGTGTCGAGCTCATCCCGAGCCTGACCCAGGGCGAGTTCTACTTCGACGTCGAGCTTCCCGCGGGGGCGCCACTCGCCGTGACCGACCGGCTTCTCGAGACGGTCGGAACGAATGCGGCCTCGCTCGAGGGCGTCGCCAAAGGGGGACGCGTCGTGACGACGGCGGGCGCGACGGGCACGAGCTCCGTCGACGCGAGCGCGAAAGGCGAGAACCGCGGGCGCATCCACGTCGTGATGGCGGACAAAGAAGATCGCGAAGCGGAAGGCCGAACGGTGGCACAGTTGAGGGAGGAGCTCCGCCGCTTTCCAGGCCTCGTGTTCCAATTCGATCGGCCGTCGTACTTCAGCTTCAAGCGCCCCGTGGAGCTCGAGGTCTACGGCGACAACGTCGAGCAGCTGGAGGCCGCGGCCGCCGTGATTGCTGAAGCGATGGAGGCGATACCCGGGCTCACGGATGTGCGCTCTTCGTCGGAGATGGGGAACCCCGAGCTTCAGGTCTTCTTCGCCGTCGATCGTATGGCGCAAATGGGGCTTTCCGTCGACCAGGTCTCCGAGACGCTTCGGACGAAGCTCAGGGGCAACGTGGCCACGCGCCTGAACGAAGGCGAGCGCAAGATCGATATCGTTGTCAGGGCCTCGGAAGACGCCCGCGAGCGCGCAGAACAAGTCTCGGAGCTGCTCGTGCACGAAGCGGAAGGGCGCGCCGTGCCGCTGAAGGCGGTCGCGGACACGCGCCTCACTGCCGGCCCCTCCGAGATTCGACGGGTAGGGCAGCGCCGCGCCATAGTCATTTCGGGAAATCTGGACGGCCGCGATCTGGGAAGCGTTACGTCGGACATCAAAGCTGCTATCCCCGGGCTTCCGCTCGCCGATTCCGTGGCGACGCGCTTCGCCGGCCAGCAGCTCGAGATCGAAGACTCGTTCTCGAGCCTCTTCCTCGCCATCGGTCTCGCAATCTTTCTCGTCTACTTCGTCATGGCGAGCAAATTCGAATCGCTGATGCACCCGTTCATCATCTTGTTCACCATTCCGCTCGGGCTCATCGGCGTCATTTGGGCACTTCTCATCACGGAGAGCACCGTGAGTGTGATCGTGCTCATCGGTGCCGTGATGCTCGCCGGGATCGTCGTGAAAAACGCCATCGTGCTCGTGGACTATATCAACCGTCTGCGCGAGCAAGGGATGGCCCGGGAGGACGCTGTCGTGGAAGCCGGTCGGGTCCGTCTTCGCCCGATCCTCATGACGACCCTCACGACGATCCTGGCGCTCGTGCCTATGGCGCTCGGCCTCGGTGAGGGCGCCGAGATCCGCCAGCCCATGGCGATCACGGTCATCGGGGGGCTCGCGGTGTCGACGCTTCTGACACTCATAGTCATCCCCACGGTCTATTGCGTGCTGGATCGCAAGAAGTACGCATCATGACGGGCCTCGCAGGAATCTCCGTCCGGCGTCCGATCGCGACGACGATGGTTCTCGTGAGTGTGCTCGTGCTCGGCGTGATCTCCTTTTTTCGCCTGCCGCTCGCGTTCCTTCCGGATATCGATATCCCGGTTGTCTTCGTGAGCGTGCCCTATCCCAATTCGAGCCCGCAGCAAATCGAGGAGCAGATCGTCAAACCCATCGAGGAGGCGCTTGCAACGCTTCCGGGGGTCACGAAAATGAGCTCCTCGGCCAACGCCGACGGGGCCTCCATCCAGCTCTTTTTCGACTGGGGGGAGACGGTTGATATCGCTCGCATGAAGACGGCGGAGAAGATCGACGAAGTACGGCCGGAGCTTCCGGACGACATCGAGCAGATCTTTATCAATACGTTCAGCACGACGCAGATCCCCGTGGTGCAGGCACGCTTCTCCGCGCCTGGGATCGACCTTTCGGGAAACTACGATCTCCTCGAAAAACGCGTCGTCAATCCCATCACGCGGATCCCCGGCGTGGCGAAAGTCGAGCTGAACGGCGTCGAGCCGAACGAAGTGCGCATCAACTTGAGGCTCTACAAGATTGCCGAGCACGGCGTGGATCTGGGGACCCTCGCGCAGAAACTCATGGTCGCGAACCGGAATGTCTCGCTGGGAAAGCTCGATGGCGAGGGGCGCGTCATCCACATCCGAAGCTTCGGAGCTTTCGAGGACATCGAGGATATCGAGCAGTTTCCCGTCAACGATCGGGGACTGGTGCTCTCCGACATCGCCGACATCACCTACCGCGAGCCTCCCATTCCCATCGGTCGGCATTTGAACGGGCGCTATGCCGTCGCGCTATCTGTCTTCAAAGAGGCCACGGCGAACACCGTCGACACGGCACAGCAAGTGACGGAGCTCATCGAGGGCCCGATCGCTCAGGATCCGACGCTCGCGGGTATCAACCTCTTCGTCTTCGACGACCAGGCGGCCGAGATCACGAACGGCCTTCGAGGCCTCATGACCGAGGGGCTTCTCGGCGGCGCGCTCGCGATGCTCGTGCTCTTCTTCTTTCTCCGGCGGATCGACACGACCGTCATCGTCGGCCTCGCGATCCCGATGTCCATCATCGCGACCGCGGTGGGCCTGTACTTTCTCGACAAGACGTTGAACGTCCTGTCCATGATGGGCCTCATGCTGGGCGTGGGACTGCTCGTGGATGACGCGATCGTGGTGTTGGAGTCTATCTTCCGCGAGCATAATCAAGGCTCGGAGGCAAAGGAAGCCGCGGTCACCGGCGCCCGCAAGGTGTGGGGTGCCGTGTTCGCCTCGACCATCACGACCGCGATCGTGTTCCTTCCATTGATCGTCGGCCAGCGCAATTGGCTTACGGTCTACCTCGAAGAGATCGGCTGGGCCATCTCTTTCTGTATCTTCAGCTCGCTCGTGATCTCTATGACGCTCATCCCTCTCATGGCCTCGAAGCTTCTGGGCGGGAAGGACTCGGCGCCGCCACGCTGGACCGAGTGGCTTTCGGATCAGTACGTCCGTACTCTGCGCTGGACGTTCCGGCATCGTTGGGCCACTTTCGGGATCACCGTCGCGATTCTCGCCAGCATCGCGCTTCCGTTCTCGCTCGGACTCCAGACCTCCATGTTCGCCGGGGTCAGCCAGAAACAGATGCGCCTCGGCTACGAGTTCACCGATTTCCATTACAAAGAAGAGGCGGAGATGGCCGTGACAGAGGTCGAGGCGTGGCTCTTCGAGCACCAGGAGGAGCTCGCGCTCGAATCGATCTACAGCCATTACGCCGAGAACAACGCGGGCACGGTGCTCACATTTGCCGCCGCCCACGTGAGCGAGGAGGAAGTGAAGGCGGTCCGCGAGCAGATTCGGGACGGCGTTCCGAAGTTGGCCGGTGTCAAGATCACGTTCGACGACGAAGGCGCCGAGACGGGAGGTGACAGCACATTCTTCGGGGTGAGTCTCTACGGGGAGCATATCGAGAGACTCGCCGTCCTTTCAGAGGACGTGCAAAGGCGGCTTGCGGCTGTCGAGGGCGTGAGGGACGCGAAGAGCTCGGTCGGAAGCGCGCGCCAGGAAATCCAGGTCTCGCTCAACCGCGAGCTCGCGTCGAAGTACGGCGTCCGACCGCAGGACATCTCGGAGGCGTTTGCCTTCACGCTCGGTGGTCAGCGCCTGAGGCGCTACGACGCCGGCGACAAGGAAGTCGAGCTTCTCCTCATGATGTCCCAGGAGGACGTCTCGATGCTCGACGATTTGAAGAACTTCGTCGTGAGCGGCGACGAGGGCAGGGGCGTCACGCTGGGAACGCTCGCGGATTTCAAGGTCGTCGAGCAGCCGAAGACCATCCAGCGCGAGAACCGGAAGACTCAGGTCTCGATCCGCTCGAGCTACGAAGGAGAAGACTGGGCCGGGGCGCGAAAGCGGATCGAGGAGGCCCTGAACGAGATGGCTTTTCCCGTAGGCTATTCCTGGTCCTTCGGCGAGCGCATCCAGGAGCGGGACCGCCAGCTCGAGCAGATGCTCGTGAACTACGCGCTCGCCCTCGCGCTCATCTACATCGTGATGGCGTCGCAGTTCGAATCGCTCGTCCATCCCTTCGCGATCCTCTTTTCCATCCCGTTCGCTTTCTGGGGCGTCGCCTGGTTTCTTCTGATCACGAGAACGCCGTTCAACTTCATGGGGCAAATCGGCGTCCTTGTGCTCATGGGCATCGTCGTCAAGAACGGTATCGTTCTCATCGACCACATCAACAATCTCCGTCGGGAGGGGCATGATCGCGAGACAGCCATCGAGCTGGGGGGGCGGGAGCGCTTGCGGCCGATCCTCATGACGGCCGGGACGGCTGTGCTCGCACTCGTGCCCATGGCACTCGGGAAAGCGGGCGTCACTGGACTCTATTACTTTCCTCTCGCGCGCACCGTTATCGGAGGCCTGACAGCATCGACGCTCCTGACGCTCGTCATCCTTCCCTTTATCTACGTGCTCCTGGACAACCTTTCGGTGTGGGCAGGAAAGGTGTGGCGGGCTTCTGCGCAGCAAACGCCCCCAACCATGCAGGGGCGAGATTAGTCCTCGACGGAAAGGCGTTGGAGCATCTCCTCGAAGTCCTCGACGCTCAGCCATCCTATCTTCCATAAATTCGATCCGCGAGCCTCGGAGCGAGTTCACGAGCGCCCTGGTAATAGACGTCGAGGAACTGCCGGAGGCTGGTAAACTCATACGCGGCCATCGGCTCGTCGACGGATGCTGCCGGCTCATCCGGTTGCGCTTAGGAGCTCTCGAACGTCAACTCGTGCTCTAGCGTGCCTTCGATATAAAAGTGGAGTTCAGCCTTCGGCAATCCATCGAGGAAGGTGGTCATCGAGTCCGTGTCTAGCCCGTTGGTCTCTTCGATGTCATCCTACCCCGCGACGGCAACTCGAGTCGCGGAGCTGGCGCTCGAGGTTCGAAACCGCGTCTGGCCGGGCACGGCGAGCCCGCAACGACGGCTATGACCAGTCTACTACTTTTCGTGCTCGCCCCCATCGCGCTGCTCGACAGCACGTCGATCATACCTCTCACCGTCGTCCCACTCGCGGTTCTCCTCGCTGGCGAGAGGCCGTTTGCCGGAGCCGTCAGCTTCCTGTTCGGCATTTTCATCGCGTACACGGGTGCGGGCGTGCTCCTTCTACTCGGCCTCGACTTCGTTCTCGATTCGATTTCGCCCCGGATCCGGCGAGCAGAATGACTCCCGGCTCCGCGTTCGCACTATTATCGCGTGAGGAATTGGCGTGAATATGAGGCGGGTCTACGCAACCGTGGGAGCCTGACCGTCTGGATCTCGCTCACCGCCGGCAAGCTTGTGAACTGGGACGCGCCCCGGCCGAGGAGGAGGAAACCGGGCCGTCAACGCAAGTACTCGAACCACGCCATCGAGACGGCTGTCACCCTGGGCATGGTGTTTCATCTGTCATCTAGGCAGAGCGAGGGATTGCTGCGGTCGTTGTTCGCTCTGATGAAGCTAGACAATGATGTGCCCGATCACACCACGATTTCGAGGCGCAAGGCGAAGCTGGGTAAGGTCCCCTTCTACCAAGACAAGCAGAAGACGCCGTTGCACATCTTGATCGACAGCAGCGGTCTCGCTGTCCACGCCGGCCAGCTGCGCAGAGCACCAAAGAGCAGGGACTATCGCAAGCTCCATCTGTGTGTCGACGAGCAGACTGGCGAAGTCGTCGCCGGCGAGCTGACGAGCAAAAGAGCCCGCGATTCATCGCGGGTTGCATCGCTTGTCGCACAGATCGACAGTCCCATCTCATCGGCCAGAGCTGACACCGCATACGACGCCAGCGGCGTCTATGAGGCGATCGAGAATCACAGCGCTCATCGCTCGCCGAGGGTGCTGATACCGCCGCGCAAGGGCGCCCAGCTCGCATCGGGGCCGGCGAGCAGCCGACAGCGCAATCGCAACATTGCAGCACAAGCTCGGCTCGGCAAACGAAAGTGGCACACAGAATCGGGCTACAGCAAACGGAGCAAAGTCGAGACAACGTTCCATCGCTACAAGGCTATCGTGGGCTCAGCGATGCGAGCGAGAGGGTTGGCGGCACAGAGAGTCGAGGCAAGGATCGGGTGCAAGATTCTGAACACCATGACGGCGCTCGGGATGCCTGATAGCGAGATGATCGGATGATGGGAGTCGGGGCCAAGCGAGCTATCGGCCTCTATCGGAGTTGTGCACCAAGGCACGGCCGCGCCGCAACCACCCCGGCGCGCGGCCGCCGAGTCCCGTGAGGAGTCGGCGGACAGGGTTACGCTCGAAGGGGCGCTCGAGCCGGAGCCTCCGATGGCTGCCAAGTCGATGAAGGACGCGCGAGCCCCCGAGGCCTCTCCGGCACTGGGATTCGCGCCCGCCGCCGAATCACAGAACGCCCCTCGAGCCTCCGCGGCAGGCGTCTCGAGCACGGAAGCGAGGCCGGCCCGAGCGCCGGACGAGGCGGTAACGACGCTGGGCTCCGCCGCGAGCCTTTTGCCCCCGCCTTCAGAAGCCGAACTACGTGACAGCTGCGAAGGCTTTCGCCAGGCTCTTCGGACGGTTGGAGAAGGCGAAGACGCCACCGACGTGAGTTTTCAGCTCGCTCGCTGCGAGCTTGCACGTTACGAGAGCGAGCCTTCCGAGGAAGCGCGCAGGCGCTCGCTCGCGGATGGGGAGGCCTTTCTCGTGCTGGAGCCGGAAGGAAGCCGAGCTGAAGAGATAAGGCGGGCGATCTCACGCGTGCCGCGTTGAGAAAGGGTTAGTCCACTGTTCCAGGGGACTAAGCGCGCCAGTCCAATTGGAAGACCGTGCTCGTACCCGCGAGCACCACCCTTCCGCGCCCGTCGAACGCGAGTCCCACGAGCGGCGGAGCCGCGATGGCGCGCTCGACGGAGCCCTCGGGGGTGGCGCGATAGACGCCGCTGTCGCCGGCGAGACCTTCCGTCACGTAAAGATCGCCTTCCGCATCGAAGGCCATGCCTTGGGGCCGTCCGAAACCACCGACAAAAAGATTGACGTCGCCCGCGCGATTGACGCGGTAGACGCCGTCGACGGAGGACAAGGTCGGGACGGTGACGAGCAAATCTCCGTCGCGATCGAAGACCAAATGGTAGGCGGCGACGGAGGGCTCCAAGTGGCAGAACGAGCGCGGTTCTCCATTGGGCTCGATCCGGTAGACGGTCCCCCGTCGGTCTCCCACGTAGAGGATTCCATCCGAGTCGAAGGCAATCCCTGTCGCGACGCCGAGCTCGTCCGCGACGAGCTCTACTTCACGGTCCGAGGAGACGCGATAGATCGCGCCCTCCTCACGGCTCGAGACGTAGAGGTAGCCGTCCGGTCCGAAGGCGAGTCCCGTCGCGTTTACGATCTCACTGGCGAAGGGCCGAATTTCGCCATCGGTCTCGACGCAAAAAACAGAAACGGGTACTTTCTCGCCGCGGCTTCCACTCAAAGTCACGTAGAGGCGCCCCTCCGAATCGAAGACGGGATTAGCAACGGGCTGAAGCTCTTCTGCTATGACGGAAGCGATCGAGACCGGCAGCGGGGCACTGATCGAGTCTCCGATCTCGACTCGAACCTCGGGCATCGCGGAATCGGGAACGATCGCACTCAGAGTGTCGCGAGAAACACGCGTGACCTGGGCACGTTTGTCACCGAAGTAGACGCGGTTCTCCTGCGCTCGCACTGGGTCGAACCCCTCGCCGAGAATCGCGACACGGCCACCCGGAACGGCGTGTGCCGGGTTGACGGCGTGGACATGAGGCCGATTGGGAGTCACGACAGATGAAGTCACTTTCTCAAAGGTTTTGCCATGATAGCGCCATCAGGGCTGTACGAGCTCGATGAGGCCCTGATCGAGCAACCGCTTGAAGATGATCAACACTTCCTGCTCCCCCATCGGACAGATCATGGTGATCGAGGCCACATCCCACTCCCCATTCACTCGAGAAAGCACGAAACCGTCCTGAGGATCGAGATCGAGCTGCGACAGAGCCACCAAGGTCACTTTGAGCCGCGGTACGGCCTCCATCGGGATCTCACCGGCGACGTTCCCGAGATCTTCGAGGATTCGCTGAATTTTGAGGACGAACAAGCGAGCGTATTTGTTCTGAGAGTCGACTTCGAGCACCGACTCGAAGTTCTCGAGGGCCGGCGCGTAATCCCCCGTGTTGTAGAGGCTGACCCCGGTCTTGAGCTTGTCCCGGAGCTCGGAGACCTGCTGTTCGAAATCGATTTCGTCAGGGGCCTCCTTGACCCGAAGTAGCTTTCGCTCGTAGAGCTCCAGCAAGCGCGAGGCGGCGTAAAACTCCACCGCGTGGAGCTCGAGCGAGATTTCCGCCATGTTCTTCCCGCGCTGAACGAGCTCCAGCACGCGTTCATCCTCCTCGCTGAGATCGGTCGCCTCCAGTGCGGCCTCGTGATTGACCTCGAAGGTCGTCAAACGCGACCCGAAGACCTCATGGATTCGCTCCCACTCGTCCGTTCGTCGTGCTCCCTCGAGAATGACTCCGGTCAGGTCGAGCGGAAGGGATATCGGAATGCGCTCTGGGAGCTCGCCGTCCTCGAAATTGAACTCACCCTCTTTCCAGAGAAAGCAATCGTAGATCGCTTCTTCGGTCTTGATCCGAAGGAGCTCCTCGAGCGTGTTTTCCGAGATGATTTCGGCGGCCACGAGTATCTGACCGAGCGGCTCGTTGATCCGGTCCTGCTCGATCAGGGCCTTGAAGAGCTCTTCCTCGGTGATGTGGCCCGATCGGATAAGGAACTGGCCGAGCGTCTCCCTTGGGTTGCTCGAGACCGAAGAGAAGAGCCGCCATTCTTTGAAAAAGAGGCGCTTCTCGATCGGGCCGCGCCTCAGGCGAAGCGTGCCCGTCTTCAAGTTCACCCCACACCACTGCAACAGATCCCCGAGCCCCATCGTCTCGAGGCTGCCCCTGAGACTCATGAGACTACTCTGACACGGAAAGGCGATCGGGCGGCCTGCGTCATCCGATCGCCTCCTGGAGGAAGGTTAGGCTCAGCGATTCCAGAAGAGGTAGTCGCGCCAGGTGTGCGGCACCTCGGACATGCCGTAGACGATCGCATGGGCCGGCAGATGCGCCGGACGTTTGGGACGGCGCACGAGCTGCAAGCCGGCCTGCTCGGGTGTTTTCCCGCCCTTCTTGCGGTTGCAGTCGATGCAGCAGGTGACGATGTTCTCCCAGTCCTTCCGGCCGCCATGCGAAACGGGGACAACGTGATCGAAAGTGAGCTTGGAAGCCGGGAACCGTCGAGCGCAGTACTGGCATCGATATCTGTCGCGAAGGTAAATATTCGACCTCGAGAACGGAACACGATGGAACTTTCGTTCCGCGCGTACGCGTCGGAGCAACCTCAGGACCGAAGGCAGCTCCAGGGTAATGGAGACTGCCCGGATGGTCCGGTCGTGAGAGGCGATGACCTCGACTTTCTCCTTGATGAGCAAGATCACGGCCTTTTGCCACGTGATGACCTTCAGTGGCTCGTAGCTGGCGTTCAGAAGAAGACTAGGATCCACGACGTCGCTCCTCGACGAGCAAGCAGACGAACATCGTATCCACGTCCGTCGAAACGGATGAGGAGCTACCAGTAATCTGGTTGCGAAGCAGCGTGACTTGCTTTTTTGGGATGACCCTCCCGGTTACTTGTTATGGGCCATAAGCTCCAATTTTGGTATATGTTCCGCGATACGATCTCCGTTGTCAACTGTGAGGGCCGCTCTATGAAGAAACAAATTGCCGTCGTGGGTGGTTCCGCTGCTTCCGGGGAGGCGACGCGCCTGGCGGAGCAGGTAGGAATTTTCATCGCAAGCGCTGGAGCGATCCTCGTCTGCGGCGGGCTCGGCGGCGTCATGGAAGCTGCCGCCCGCGGCGCGAAGACGGCCAAGGGGACCACGATCGGCATCCTTCCGGGCACGTCCCGTGCGGATGCCAATCCCTATATCGACTATGCCATCGCGACCGGTATGGGAGAGCTACGGAACTTCCTGCTGGTGCGGACGGCGGACGCGCTCGTCGCGCTACCGGGCAAGCACGGGACGCTATCGGAAGTCGCGATGGCGCTTTCGTTGGGCAAGGCGGTCGTGAGTCTAAAGAGCTTCGAGATCGAGGGAATCTTGACGGCGTCCACTCCCGGCGAAGCCGTGCGCCTGGCGCTGTCCGCGGGCTGAAGGTCAGAGATACTGTCGATAAAGCGGGTTGGACAGGCAGTAGGCTTGGATCGCGCGCGCGATGAGGCGCACGTCTTCGATGTCGAGCTTCACGAATCGCAGACCGAACCCTGGAGGCAGGCCATGGACCGGGTGGGTTTGCTCTCCCTGAACCCAGGCAACGGCGCCCTTCAAGGCAAGCTCTCGGGCGTTGCCGGGTACGCCGAATCTAACCGACACCTCCTCCCCGACGACGGGAATCGCGCCTGTCGCAACGTAGACGCCTCTAAGGGATAGATCGAGGAGCATGGCACTCAAAGGCCCGCTACCTCCATCAATGGTGCATCGCCTGACGAATGGAATTCGCAGCGTGGCAGGTGGTTGAGTCGTCACGACTTCCCGTAGTTGGAGAATCTCAGAGCGCGAGCCGGGCTGTAGAGCAACACGAAACGTACACACGAGCTGGGAGGATTTCAGGGTATCGTCCCGCCCGCGGACTGTCAATCTCACGGCAGCCAGCCGCGGTGTTAGGATGACTGCCTTGAGCGAACCATCCGTCGAGAAACTCGAAGCGGGCGTGCTCGAGGAGCTTCGCGCGCTCCTGCTCGAGCTCGGCGGCACGCGTGCTCTCGCATCCGTTCGGCCGGAGGCTTCTCTCGAACGAGATCTCGGGCTCGGGAGTCTGGAGCGGGTCGAGCTGCTCTCGCGTCTGGAGAAACGCTTTCGCGCGAAAGCGCCGAACGCAACGCTTGGACGCGCCGAAACCCCCATCGAGCTGGCGGCTGCGTTTCTCTCTTGTGAGGAGTCGTCTTTCGACGAGCTCGCTCACCTGGAAGTGAAGCTCGCAGACAGGTTCTCGTTGCCGCATGCGGCAAGGAGTCTGTCAGAAGTACTCGCCGAGCGGGCGGCCACGACGCCCGAAGCGACGCACCTTTTCGTGAAGGCGGACGATCAGCCCGAACGTAGCGTCAGCTTCGGGGAGCTTTTCCATGAGGCACTTCTGGTGGCTGGTGGTCTTCGCGAGCGGGGGATTGGAAGAGCAGACAAGGTCGCGATCATGCTGCCGACGAGCTCCGACTTCTTCTCGGCATTCATGGGTGCGCTCTTCGCCGGCGCGGTGCCCGTTCCTCTGTATCCACCCACGAACTTGTCCCGCCTCGGAGAATACGCGCGGCGCCAGGCGGGAATCGTGGACAACGCCAAGGCGCGATGCTTCGTCACCTTCCCTCGAGCGCGCCCCGTGGGCGAACTCCTTCGCGAGCGAGTGCCGCGACTACGAGAGGTCGTCACCGTCGATGAGCTGCTCGCTTCGACGGAATCCTTCTCGACCTTCGACGTCTCGGAGGAAGCTCCCGCACTCATCCAATACACCTCCGGCAGCACCGGGGATCCCAAGGGCGTCCTGCTGTCGCACGGAAATCTCCTGTCGAACATTCGTGCCATCGGTGCGGCGCTCCGGATTGTGCCGAGCGACGTCGGGGTCAGCTGGCTACCGCTCTATCACGACATGGGGCTCATCGGTGCCTGGCTCGTACCCCTCTACTTCGGCATCCCGGTCGCTATCTCGTCGCCCCTCGCTTTTCTGGCTCGTCCAGAGCACTGGCTCTGGACCATCCACACTCGTCGGGGAACGATTTCTCCCGCACCCAACTTCGCCTACGAGCTCGCCTCCCGAAAGATCTCGGAGGAGGATCTCGAAGGACTCGACTTGAGCTCATGGCGCGTCGCGCTCAATGGTGCGGAGCCAGTCCTTCCGGAAACGATCGCGCGGTTCACACGTCGATTTCGACCTTATGGGTTCCGTACCGCGAGCATGCTTCCCGTTTACGGGCTGGCGGAATCGTCGCTTCTGCTCTCCGCATCGTCGATCGAGGCCGAGCTTCGCGTCGAGGCGGTGTCGCGTGATGCTTTCGAGCTCACGAACGTCGCGCATCCGGCGCCAGCCTCGCAGGAGGGCTCCCTGCAGTTCGTCTCGGTCGGACGTGCCGTGGCTGGCCACGAGATCCGGATTGTCGACGACGACAACAGTGAGCTTCCCGAACGACACTGTGGTCGCGTCATTTTCCGCGGCCCTTCGACGATGAAAGGCTACTATCGAAACGAGACCGCGACGACCTCGCTCGCTCGCGGTGATGGCTTCCTCGACTCCGGCGACCGCGGTTTTTTTGCCGAGGGAGAGCTCTTCATCGCGGGCCGCGCGAAAGACGTCATCATTCGGGCTGGTCGAAACCTGCTTTCACAAGAGATTGAGATGGCTGCCGCGGACGTCGACGGGATTCGGCGAGGCTCCGTCGCGGCCTTTGGAGCGCCCGACCCCGCAAGCGGTACGGAACGGCTCGTGGTCGTTGCCGAAACGCGGACCGAAGAGGGGATCGACCGATTTCGGATCGAGGCGAGCCTCGAACGCCGGGTGACAGAGGCCATAGGCACGCCTCCCGACGTCGTCGTGCTCGTTCCCCCGCGGAGCTTACCCAAGACGTCGAGCGGAAAGCTCCGGAGGACGGCCTGTCGTGACCGTTACCTGCGAGGCGAGCTCGGCACTCCCCCGAAGACGCCCTACGGTCTTCTTCTCCGGATGGGTGTGAGAGCGTTGCGCGGAAAGCTCGATTCGGTGTGGCGCTTCCTCCGGCGCCTTCTCTACGGCGCCTACGTCTATCCGTTGACCGCGGCCTTTGTCATCCCGTTCTGGCTCATGGCTCTGAGCCCGATTCCGGTCCGCATGTGGCGTGCAAGCCTTCCACGTGCGACCCGTCGGTATCTGCGGCTTTTGGGCGTGGACTATGTCCTCGAGGGCACTGACAAGCTCAAGCTGGAAGAGAGAGACGGGCCGTTCATTTTCGTCGCCAATCATTCCAGCTATCTCGATTCGCTGCCACTCATGGCGGCGTTCAGCCTAGACTACGCTTTCGTCGTGAAACGCGAGGCCGCCACCTGGCCCATCGTCTCGACTTTCATTCGACGCCTCGGCCATCTCGTGATTGAGCGATTCGACACGGAAGAAAGTTCCTCGAGTCCCCTTCAGATGAGAGCCCTGCTCGACGGGGGTCGGTCCGTCGTGGTGTTTCCCGAGGGAACCTTCAGCTACGCCACCGGCATTCGCCCCTTCCGGCTCGGCGCCTTCCAGCTCGCGGCCGACACCGGTCGCCCCCTGATACCCGTCGCGCTCGCCGGCATGAGACGTTTTCTTCGGGACGGGACATGGCTTCCCAAGCCCGGACCGATCCGGGTCGTGATCGGAGACCCTGTTCGAACTGGGGACTCCCTACAGGAGATCGCGGAGGCGAGAGAACGAGTCGCTAGCTATCTCGCGACCACAAGCCGTGAGCCCCGCCTGGATCTGGTCTCCGCCGGCATTCCAAGGAGCGAGGGGCAGCGAACGAGCGGCGAGTGAGCACCAAGAGTGACCACTAGGAATGCAGTATCCTTACGCTTGGAGGTTTCGTTCATGATTCGCGCATCGTGCTGGTTCGTCGTTCTCGCCGTTGTTTCCGGGCCCGTTTTCGCTCAATCACAGCCGAGCGTCGAGGACGCCCGAGCCTTCGTCGAAAATGCGGAGGCGGAGCTTGAGACTGTATGGGAGCACTCCTCTCGAGCCGCCTGGGTCCAAGCGAACTTCATCACCCAAGACACGGAGATTCTCTCGGCGAGGGCCAACGAGAAGGCTACCGCGATCTCGGTCCGGCTCGCGGGCGAAGCGTCGCGCTTCAAAGACCTCGAATTGCCCGCGGAGCTCGAACGAAAGCTGCTCCTGCTCAGGCTCGCGCTCACCGTGCCCGCTCCCTCGAACGCGGAGGAGACGAGCGAGCTTTCCCAGATTCAGGCCCGCATGGAAAGCACATACGGCCGGGGCGAGTTCTGTCCCGACCCGGAGGAGTGCTGGGATCTCCAGGAGATGAGCCGCATGCTCGTGGAAAACCGGGAACCGGCGCTCCTGCTCGACGTTTGGAAAGGATGGCGCACGGTGTCGCCCGCGTTGCGTCAGGACTTCGAGCGCTACGTCGAGCTCGGCAACAAGGGCGCGCAGGAGCTCGGCTTCGACGACCTCGGTGCGATGTGGCGGTCGAACTACGACATGAGCCCCGACGCTTTCGCTCAGGAGCTCGATCGCCTCTGGCTCCAGGTGCGTCCCCTCTACGTCTCTCTACATGCCTATGTGCGTCGCCGGCTTCGAGAAACTTACGGCGTGGAGCTCGTTCCCGAATCGGGGCCGATTCCGGCCCACCTTTTGGGGAACATGTGGGCGCAGCACTGGAACAACATCTCCGATCTGGTAGCGCCCCAAGATACCGATCCGGGATTCGATCTCACGAAGAACCTGAAGGCCAAGGGCACCGATGCGCTCGAGATGGTGCGCTACGGGGAGCGTTTCTTCCTCTCACTCGGCTTCGAACCTCTTCCCTCGACGTTCTGGGACCAGTCCCTCTTCCTGCAGCCTCAAGACCGCGACGTCGTCTGTCACGCGAGCGCCTGGTCCATCGATGGCAAGGACGATTTGCGTATCAAGATGTGCATCGAGATCAATGCGGAAGATTTCTCGACCATCCACCACGAGCTCGGACACAACTTCTATCAAAGAGCTTACAGCCGGCAGACTCCGCTCTTCTGGGGAAGCGCCAACGACGGGTTCCACGAGGCGATCGGCGACACCCTCGCTTTGTCGATTACTCCTCAGTATCTGAAGTCGCTCGGTCTCATTGACGAGGAGCCCGACCCCTCGAAGGACCTCGGCCTTCTCCTCGACATGGCCCTCGACAAAGTGGCCTTCCTTCCATTCGGTCTCCTCGTCGACCGGTGGCGCTGGAAAGTCTTTTCAGGCGAGGTCACGCCGGACGGGTACAACGAGTCCTGGTGGGAGCTCCGGGAGCGCTATCAAGGAGTCGCGGCTCCCGTGGCTCGAGAGGTCGTGGACTTCGACCCGGGAGCCAAGTATCACGTGGCGGCTAGTGTCCCCTACTCACGTTACTTTCTCGCAAGTATTCTTCAGTTTCAGTTCCACCGCGCGCTCTGCAAGGTTGCGGGCTACGAGGGGCCGCTCAACCGGTGCACGATCTACGGAAGCCGAGAGGCTGGTGAGAAGCTGGACAGCATGCTCCAAATGGGTCTTTCTCGGCCGTGGCCGGAGGCTCTCGAGGCCCTTACGGGCGAGACGGAAATGGACGCTACCGCCATACTGAACTACTTCGCCCCGTTGAAGGCCTGGCTCGACGAAAAGAACGAAGGCGTTCCCACCGGGTGGTAGACCCCTCGGTTACCCAGTCGTGATCTCGAACCTTCTCTCGCTCGCACGATACCGCGTTTTGATCCAGAGCCTCGTCGTGCGCGAGCTGAAGGCCCGCTATCGGGGCTCGGTGCTGGGCTTTTTCTGGTCTTTCATCAATCCCCTGCTTCAGCTCTTCATTTATTGGTTCGTCTTCAGCTACATCATGCCGACCCGGGGCGCCTTCGGCATGAGTCCCTACGCTCTGTTCCTTTTCACCGGGATTTTGCCCTGGACCTGGTTCAGCTCGTCGGTACTCGAGTCGACGACCGTTCTCATCACGAGCGGTAACCTCATTAAGAAGATCCTCTTTCCGGCGGAAGTCCTCCCGATCGTGGTCGTGCTCGCGAACCTCGTCCACTTCTTTCTCGGGCTTCCGATTCTCCTGGCATTCCTGATCTACTACGGGAAGCTTCAGGCCACGCTCGTCTTTTTCCCCGCCGTGGTGGTCTTGCAGCTCATCCTCACGCTCGGGATCTGTCTCTTCATTTCCGCGCTGGCAGTCCACTTTCGAGATGTGCAGAACATCATCGCGAATCTGATGATGTTGTGGTTTTTCGGGAGCCCCGTGATCTATTCCTATCTGACCATCTCGCCATCGATCCAGCGCTGGCTCAATTGCAATCCCATGACGCACATACTCGTCGGCTACCATCAGTCACTCTTCACGGGCTCTATGGGTCACTGGCCGTGGCTCCTCGCCATGATCCCCGCGTCTCTCGTCACTTTCTTCTTGGGGTACTATTTCTTCGACCGCGTCCGCGAAACTTTCGCGGAAGAAGTCTGACCGCCTATGGGCATTGCCATTCGAGTCTCGGACCTCACCAAGGTCTATGAACGCTACAGTCACCGGAAGCAATTTCGGACGCTGAAAAGCGCTCTCCTGGGTGGAAGCCTTCTTCAAGAGCTGAAGCCCGACGAGCGGTTCACCGCGCTGACCGACGTGACCTTCAACGTACGAGAGGGCTCGACCTTCGCGGTCATCGGGCGTAACGGCTCCGGAAAGAGCACGCTGCTGAAAGTCATTGCCGGCATTTCGAAGCCCTCGTCGGGCTCGGTGGCGGTGAACGGACGGATCTCCGCTCTGATCGAGCTCGGCGCCGGTTTTCATCCCGAGATTACGGGGCGAGAGAATATCTTCATCAACGGGATCATGCTCGGCCTCACGAAGAAGGAGATTCAGAGTCGTTTCGACGCGATCGTCCACTTCGCCGAGCTCGAGGACTTCATCGATGCTCCGGTCAAGACCTATTCTTCGGGAATGTACATGCGGCTGGGCTTCGCCGTCGCGATCCACGTCGACCCCGACGTCTTGCTGATCGACGAAGTCCTCGCCGTGGGTGACGAACCTTTCGTGCACAAGTGCCTCGACAAGATCAGTGAGCTTCGCCGCCGTAACAAGACCATTCTGCTCGTGACCCATAGCCTGGGCCTCGTGGAGAAGATGGCGGACGAGGCGCTCTGGATCGATCGCTCGAGAGTCCAAATGCGGGGCGATCCCAAAAAAGTCGTCGACGCCTATCTCGCACGCGTCACCCAGCACGAGGAACGGGCTCTGGCCACGGCCGAGGCCGAGGCGGTCGCGGAGTTCCGAGAAAGAGACATCTCGAGGGAGCCCGAGCAGCCCAAGACCGAAGTGGAGCCCATCTCCGCCTTCGAGCGAGAGAAGGGGCGATGGGGCTCTCGCGAAGTGGAGATCAAGGACGTCGCGATCCTCGATGCCGAGGGGACCCCGAAACACGTGTTCAATACCGGTGACTCCGTGGCCGTTCGGCTCGGGATCGCCACGACGGGGACCATCAAGGACTTCGTTTTCGGAGTCGCGATCTTCGACGCGGACGGAGTCTGCTGCTACGGGACCAATACCTACTTGGAGGAGCTCTTCCCTGTCTCTTTCACGGGCGAAGGTGAAGTCCGATTCGTTATTCCCGAGCTCCGACTCGTCGAGGGGACGTACTTTCTCGACGTGGCCGCCCACCAGCGAGACGGCTATCCGTTCGACTACCATCGCGCTCTGCACAAGTTCCGGATGAAGTCGAAAGTCAAAGACGTCGGGGTCTATCGGCCGAACCATCGGTGGGAGTTCACACCGAATATCGTGATGCGGCGAGAGTAGTCGTGAGCCGCCGAAAGATTCGAACCAGGGAGGCGATGCGAAGGGAGCGCGACGAGCTCCACGCAATGGGAAGGAAGCTCGTCTTTACCAACGGCTGCTTCGACATGCTGCATCCCGGCCACGTAAGATACTTGAGAGAAGCGCGAGCCCTCGGTGATTGTCTCGTGGTCGCGGTGAACGCGGACGAGACGGTTGGAAGGCTCAAAGGCAAGGAAAGGCCTCTTACGCCGCTGCTCGAGCGCATGGAAGTGCTCGCGGCCCTTGGTTCGGTCGATTACGTCGTCGGATTCGAGGAGGAAACTCCTGCCGCCGTCATCGAGGCGATTCTCCCAGACGTTCTCGTCAAGGGGGGCGATTGGACCAAGGACAAGATCGTCGGTCGTGACACCGTGGAGCAGGCGGGCGGGCGAGTGTACTCGCTGCCTTTCGCGCCTGGCCATTCGAGCTCGGGAATCATCGAGCGAATCGTGGCGCGGCTCTCGCAGCGGCCGCAATGACTCGTCGGGCCGACACGACCCTCAAGGGAATCCTGAAAGACAGCGAGCTGGCGCGCTTCGCCGCGGGTGGCCCGCGGGGTCGAGTCACCGGCCTGATGGGGCCCGCCCGATCTCTCGCGGCAGCGACCATCGCGGCGGAGAGCAGGGGGCCACTTCTCGTCGTCGTCCCCGACGAACGTCGCCTCGGTCCGGCCGTCTCCGACCTCGGGACTTTTCTCGCAGCGCTGGGCTCCGATCGACCCGTTCTGCCTTTTCCTGCCTTCGCTCTCGATCCCTATCGCGGCCTGGCACCGCACCTCGAGGTCACCTCCGCCCGACTTCGTGCTCTCGTGGCTCTCGCCGAGATGGAAAACGTCGTCGTCGTGGCTACGGCCGCGGCACTTCTCTATCGAACGGCGAGCCCTCGTCTGCTCGAAGACGCCATCCTGCGCCTTCGGGTCGGGGACCGCGTCGAGCCCGGCGAGCTCGAGCGCCACCTGGTCGCGACCGGCTTTCGCCACGAAGACCCGGTCACGACGCCGGGAGATTTCACCCGTCGGGGGGGTATCTTGGACATCTTCCCGCCCGTCGAAGCCGAGCCCGTGCGACTCGAGCTTCTCGACGACGAGCTCGAGGAAATTCGACGCTTCGATAGGGATAGCCAGCGTAGCGAGGACCGTCTCGGAGAGATCCGCATCACGCCGGCGAACGAGTGGCCCCTGGCCGAGGCTCAACGGCGAGAGCTCCGCTCGCTCCTCGGAGAGGGGCGGGGAATCGAAGAGCTGCTCCCAATGCCCGGCATCGGCTGCGTTCTTCCTCGGCTCGAGACGTTCCGCTCGAGCGTGATCGATTTTCTCGAAGGGGGACGGCTCCTGGCAGAAGAGCCGCCGGCGATCCTGAGAGCCGCCGAGCTGGAATGGGAACGTGTTCTCTCGAGCTTCGACGAGGCGGACGAAGAACCCTTCGACTACGCCGAGCCGCGGGCGCTCCTCATGGACCTCGGCGAGCTCGAGTCCATCATCGCCGAACGATCGGTATCTCTCGAAGAGATGGCGCTCTTGGACGAGTATTCGGAATCCACACACCTCTCGACACAGATCATGCCCTCCTACCGCGGCCGGGTAACCGAGTTTGTGGAAGAGGTCAACAAGCGCATCGAACGTTTCGGCCAGGTGCGGGTCTTCGTTCCCGCAGAGGGCATGATGGAGCGATACGTCGAGCTTTTTTCGGAGGCGGGGCTCTCCTCCGGCCAGCCTCGGGACGACGACGGCCCCGAAGGCCAGGTGATTCTCGAAACGGGGCGTCTCTCTCAGGGGTTCGTCGTCCCAGAGCTCGATCTTGCCGTCTTCACCGCGAGCGACATCTTTGCCGAAGCGCCACGTCCGGGCCGTCGCCGACGGGTCGATGTCGGCCGTTTCCTCTCGGACTTTCGCGACCTCAAAGTCGGGGACTACGTCGTTCATACGGAGCATGGCATCGGCATCTTTACCGGTCTCATGAAACTGGAGCCTGACGCAACGACCGAATATGTGGTCCTCGAGTATGTGGGGGGCGACAAGCTCTACGTTCCGGTGAACCGCCTCGATCTTCTCGAGAAGTACTCGAGCGCAGAGGCCGCGCGTCCGAGGCTCGACAAGCTCGGCGGCACCAGTTGGGAGCGGGTCAAGAAGCGTGTCAAGAAATCGATGCGCGACATGGCTACCGAGCTCTTGAAGCTCTACGCGGCCCGCAAAGCCGCGGCAGGCCACGCTTTTCCTTCCGACCACGCGTGGGTACACGAGTTCGACGGGCTCTTCGAATTCGAGGAGACGCCAGACCAGCTTCAGGCGATAGAGGACGTCAAGCGAGACATGGAGACGCCCTCACCCATGGACCGACTCATTTGTGGCGACGTCGGCTACGGCAAGACGGAAGTCGCGATGCGGGCCGCCTTCAAGGCGGTGAACGACGGAAAACAGGTCGCGGTGCTCGTACCGACCACGGTCCTGTGCTTCCAGCATCTCGGAACCTTTCGCGAGCGCTTCGCGGCTTTCCCGGTTCGGGTCGAGATGCTGTCACGATTTCGAACTCGCAAGGAGCAGAAGGAAGTCCTAGGGGATCTCGAAGCTGGCAAGGTCGACATCGTGATCGGAACGCATCGACTCCTCTCGAAGGACGTCGTCTTTCACGATCTCGGGCTTCTCGTCGTCGACGAGGAGCAGCGATTCGGTGTTTCGCACAAGGAGCGCCTGAAAAAAATGCGGTACGGAGTCGATTCGCTCACCCTGACCGCGACTCCGATTCCGCGTACACTGCGCATGTCCCTCTCCGGGATTCGAGACCTTTCCATCATCGAAACTCCTCCGAAGGATCGGATGGCGATTCAGACCCACATCACTCGGCTCGACTCTAAAGTCCTCGCCGAGGCGATTCGCTACGAGCTCGGCCGCGGGGGGCAAGTCTACTTCGTGCACAACCGCATCGGATCGATCTACTCGATGTCCAACTACGTTCAGCGCCTCGTGCCTGAGGCGCGCGTCGCGGTCGCGCACGGCCAGATGAAGGAGCACGAGCTCGAGGATGTCATGCTCCGCTTCGTTCGACACGATTTCGACGTGCTCGTGAGCACAACGATCGTGGAGAACGGGCTGGATATCCCACGGGTAAATACGCTCGTGGTCAACCGAGCCGACCGATTCGGCTTGTCTCAGCTCTACCAGCTTCGCGGCCGCGTCGGCCGCTCGAATCGACGGGCCTATGCCTATCTTCTCGTGCCGGAGGAGGCACGCTTGAGCGGGGTCGCCAGGCGTCGGCTCGCGGCGATTCGCGAGTTCAGCGAGCTCGGCGCGGGGTTTCGCATCGCTGCCCTGGACCTCGAGCTCCGAGGCGCCGGCAATCTCCTCGGCGGCGAACAGCACGGCCACATCGAGGCCGTGGGTTTCGATCTCTACTGTCGCCTGCTGGACGAGGCCGTGCAGGAGATGTCGGGACAGGACGTCCCCTTGGCGCGTCGCGCCAGCCTCAATTTGAGGATCGAGCTGCGAATCCCGGAGGACTTTATCCCCGATATCAATCAGCGTATGTCCCTCTACAAACGCGCCTCCTCGGCGCGCGCGCGGGAGACGGTCGAGGTGCTCAAGGACGAGACCCGCGACCGCTACGGACCGCTGCCCGAAGCCGTACTTTCGTTTTTCGAGTACGCGAGGCTTCAGATTCTTGCGGACGAGCTCGGCCTCGAGGCTATCGAGCGAGAGCGCGGCGCGCTCGTTTTTCGGCTGGGTGAAGAGCTCCTCCTCGGCCCTGAAAAGCTGGCAGTTTTGGCCCAGAACGTGCCTGGTGCCCACCTTGGCGCAAGCCAAGGGGAGGCCTCGTTGAGGGTTCCGCTTCCTGGGACCGAGCCTCCCGAGATCTTGAGCGAGGTTCGCGAGGTTTTGCTTCGCCTTTCCTCCTACTCTAAGATGTCCTAAGGGGACCTATCCTCCCGGGCGGAATCAATTTGTGCGTGTATTGTTATCGGTGACGGTGCTGGTGGCCTGTCTTTTCGGCTGCGGGCCGGAGCTTCCACACCAGGAGCGGGTCGTTTTGGAGATCGGGGGGAGGAAAGTGACCCTGGTCGAGCTCGACCGATTCGTCGCGACCTCCGCCCAGCAGGAGTCGGCATTCCTGCCGGGCGATGTCATGGCGGCCTTGCTCGACCAGTTCATCGAGGAGCAACTGCTTCTGCTCGCTGCGGATGACGCCGGCATCGAAGTCGAGCCCTTGGTTCTCGAACAGGAGCTTCAGCTTCTATCTCCCAAGGACTCGACACCGTCCAAGCGTTCGGACGACGCGGGGTTTGCCGAGAGCGTGAAACAGAAGCTACGCATCGAGAGATTGCTGGAGACCGAAGTGCTCGGCGCTCTGGAGGTTACGGAGGAGGAGATCGCATTCGACTACGAGGAGAATCGCGCCTATTACTCGAGGCCTGAGACGGCCGAGATCTCGCAGATCCTCGTGGAGGAGGAGGCACTCGCCGGCGAGATCAGACAGGAGCTCGGCAAGAAACCGGCTCGTTTCGAAGAGCTGGCCCGCGAGGTCTCTATCGGCCCGAAAGCGCGCCTCGGCGGCAAGATGGGCAGTTTCGGCCACGGCGAGCTTCCACCATCCCTGGAGCGCGAAGTCTTCACCCTCAAACCCGGGCGGCTCTCCGATGTGGTGGCCACCGCCTTCGGCTTTCATATCTTTCGTTTGGATCGACTCGTTGCCTCTCGGCCGCTGGAGCTAGAAGAGGTGGCCGACGTCATACGCGTCGAGTTGTTGCGGCGGAAGAGCGACGAGGCGATTTCTTTCTACACGGGGTCTTTGCGGGATCGCTATCCGGTTCGCGTTTTCAGAGACCATTTGAGTTTCGCGTTCCTGGAGCCGGACGAGATCCTCGACGAACGCGATTTGGAGGAACGTCAATGAAACATTCGAGGGTCTTCATCCTCTTGCCTTTGGCATGTCTCTGGACCAGCCTCGCCGGACCCGAGACCATAGAGCGCATCGTCGCGAAGGTGAATGGCGAGATCATCACTCAGACTCAGCTCGAAGCCGAGGTTCAAACTTCGCTCGATCGCATGGGTCCGGCGCCGAACGAGGAAGAGCGTCCAAAAATCGTCAAAGAGCTGCAGCGCCAGATCCTCGACAGCATGATTGCCAACATGCTCGTTCTACAGATCGCGGCGGACCGCGGTCTCCGAGTGCCCTCTCGGTTTTTCGATGAGTGGAAAGCGGGCGTGATGGAGCAGATGGAGCTCGAGACCGAGGAAGACTTCGTGCGTCAGGTAGAGTTGCAGGGAGGGTCGATCGATCGGCTGCAGAAGAGTTTTGAGGAAGGCATTCTCGTACAAGAGGTACGGCGAATGGAAGTCGATAGTAAAGTTTCCGTCTCCGAGCCCGAGATCGAAGATCGCTATCGGCAGAACATCCAAGACTATTCCGAGCCGTCGAAACTTCGGCTCCGTGAGATCGTCGTGCGCTTCGACGACACCAACGAAGTCGACAAGGGACAGAAAGCGCGACGACTACTTCAGGACATTCGACAGGGCGCGGATTTCGCGGAAGTCGCTCGGATGCACTCGGAGTCCGCCTCACGTGACGCGGGCGGCGATCTGGGCTTCTTCGAGGAGGGCGAATTGACCGAATCTCTGAACGAGGCCGCCTTCGCTCTCAATCCTGGCGAAGTCAGTGAGGTCATGCGGTTGGAGACGACATTCTACATCCTTCGAGTGGAGGAGAAGATCGAGGCGGTGACGAAGACGCTCGATGAGGTACGTAGCGAAGTCGCCGACGCGGTCTACGAAGAGAAGATGAGCGGACAGATGGAGCGATATATCCGGCAGCTTCGCGAGCGGGCGATCATCGAGGTCAAGCTCTAGCCAGCCTTCTGGCGGTCAACGAAGATGAGGGTCGATCTGTTCCTCAAGCAGTCGCGAATACTCAAACGTCGATCCTTGGCAAAGGAGCTCTGTGACGAAGGAGCGGTCCTGCTCAATGGACGGCCCGCCCGCGCGGGACACGACGTGGCGGTGGGAGACGAGATCATCCTGAATTTGAGAAACCGAAAACTTTGCGTGCAAGTGCTCGAGGTGCCCGAGAGAGCCCCGAGCGCGGCGGGAGCGCGGGAGCTCTATCTGGTGTCGAAAGACGAGAGAATCGACGAGGAGGAGCGTGTCTGACCGGACGCTGAAACCGCTCACCCTAGGGGAAAGGCTTCGCATCGAGACCCCTCTCGTACTCGCGCCACTCGCGGGTCACACCGATCGCGCCTTCCGGGGTCTCGTAAGAGGGATCGGAGGATGCGGGCTCGTCGTGACGGAGATGGTGAGCTCGGAAGGGCTCACTCGCGGGAGCGAGTTTTCGCAAGAGCTCGCCGCCGTCAGCCGAGACGAGCGGCCCGTCGGCGTGCAGATCTTCGGATGCGATCCGGATAGGATGGCCGAGGCGGCCGTGATGGTCGAGGAGACGGGCGCTGACGTCGTCGACATCAACATGGGGTGCCCGGTTCCCAAGGTGACCCGCACGGGTTCGGGCGCCGCGCTCATGCGAGATCGGGAGCTAGCGAGCGCCGTCGTCTCGAAGATGACGGCGAGGACGAAGATCCCGGTAACGGTGAAGATCCGTTCGGGCTGGGATCAGACGTCCATCAATGCGCCGGAAGTCGCCCGCTCTCTCGAGGCCGCGGGTGCCGCTGCCATCACCGTGCATCCGAGGTGCCGGAGCGAGCGGCATCGAGGCACGGCTGCCTGGCCCATCATTCGGGCCGTCAAAGAGGCCGTCGCGATTCCCGTCATCGGCAACGGGGACGTCCGCTCGCTCGAAAGCGCAAGAGAGATGATCGCCGCGACGGGCGTCGATGGGATCATGGTCGGTCGCGGTGCTCTCATTAACCCCTGGGTATTTCGACAGATCGCGGATGGACTCGCCGGAGCGAGCGTAGCCGACCCCACGCTCGACGACTATCGTGCGCTCTTCGGCGGCTTCGTTTCGCGATTGAGGGAGCTCGTTCCCGAGAGGCTCGTCCTGAACCGCATGAAGGCTTTTATCGGATGGGTCACGAAGGGCCTGCCTAAAGGCGCCTCGCTGCGGTGCGACGTTTACGCTTCCAAGAGCATCCCCCAGCTCTTGGAGGTGTTCGAGCGCTACTTCGCTTCGGCATCGCAGGCTGCGCCCGTTGCTTGACTCTGGCTCGCACGGCGTTTTGTGAATCGCGCGCCTAGCCGCCGCGCGTATGCATCTCTAGATGGGGATCCTCGCGCAGACGTTCGGCCTCGACTAGGGCACGACGGTCGGCGATCTCGAGTCGCTGCTCGGCGCCGCGATCGTCTCTAGCGCCCCAGGTGAATGCGAGCTGCGCCAGAACCTTTTCGTCGCTGGCCCCACCGCGTATCGGGCTCTTCAAGTCGAGCCCCTTGGAGGCATAAAGGCACAGGTACCAGAGGCCGTCCGCGGTGAGCCGGCTTCGATCGCAGGTTCGACAAAACGGTTCGGTCGTCGAAGCGATGATGCCGACGACGGTCCCGTTCGGAAGACGAAACCGTTTCGCGGGAGCCCAGCTCTCGGGCTCGATGGGCTCGACGGGTCCGCCGAAGGCGGCCTCGAGCGACGCGAGCATCTCCTTCTTGCTGAAAACGCTCTTCTCCGACCATTGAGTGGCACCACCGACGTCCATGTACTCGATGAAACGAATTTCGGCGCCGACCTGCTCGCCGAAGCGGACTAGCTCAGGAATCTCGTCGTCATTGACCCCGCGCATGACGACGGTGTCGATTTTGAGATCCTCCATGGAGAGACGGTTGACTGCTTCGATCCCTTCGAGCACATTCGAAAGCTGGTCGCGCCGGGCGAGCTCCTGGAATCGGTCGGGTCGGAGTGTGTCGAGGCTGACCGTCACTCGCGAGAGCCCCGCCCGTTTCAGTGCCGGCGCTTGATCGGCGAGAAGCACCCCGTTCGTCGTGAGCGCAACCTCCCGTAGTGACTCGTTTCGCGTCAGGATCCCGACGAGGCTTGGGAGGTCTTTGCGAAGCAGCGGCTCACCACCCGTGAGACGCACCCTTTCGACGCCGACGCGCGTGAAGAGCGCGACGAGCCTCGAGGTCTCCTCGAAGGTAAGGAGGTCTTTGCGCGGCAGCCAGATGTAGTCGAGCTCCGGCATGCAATAGTGACATCGCAGGTTGCAGCGGTCGGTGACGGAGACGCGAAGGCTCCTCATGGGTCGCTTCCGCTGGTCCGTTGGCTTCGATGGTGTCACGTCTCTCTCCTCACGACGAGGGCAGGAACGTCTGAAGTTTACCGCAAATTTGACTTCGGGTAGTGAGCGGCGGGGCGAGGGTCTCGCCTCCGCCGCTTCGGTCCCTTCAGGAAGTTACCGCCAGCAAGTTGGTCAGCTTGTCGGCGAGCGCCTGCTTGGGCGCTGCTCCCACCAACTGCTCCACCACTTTCCCGTCGCGGAAGAACAGCAATGTCGGGATGGAGCGCACGCCGTACTCTCCCGCGAGGCTAGGCTGCTCGTCGACGTTGACCTTGGCGATCTTGGCCTTGCCATCGAACTCCGTTGCGAGCTCCTCGATGGCGGGCGCGATCATCTTACAGGGGCCACACCACTCCGCCCAAAAGTCCACGAGGACTGGCTGCGAGGATTCGAGCACTTCGCTCTTGAAATTCTGCTCTGTGGCCGTGATGTACTTCGCGTCACCCATTAGAGGGGTCTCCTTTCTCTACTCAGTTGGCTCCATGGATGGAGCTTTGGTCCAATACTGAAAGCGTGACTTCGACGGCATCCCGAAGGACGTCGTGGTCCACGCAACACTTGGAAAGCACCCGAAGGCCTTGAAAGCTGTTCGTCAGAAATCGGGCCAGAGCGCGGGCATCAGCCCTCTCCCCCGAAAGAGCCTCGAAGAAAGCGTCCTCGACCCGTCTGAGGTTGGTTCGGACCCGTGCCGCGGTATCAGGGTCGGAGTCGGCGAGCGCGACCGCGGCGTTCGTAACGAAGCAGCCCTTGGTGCCGTCGTCGCAGGCACAATCGAGCAAAACGGCCTCGAAGACTCGTCGAATGCCGTCCTCAGCCGAGCCCGCCGCCGATAGGAGCTCGCGCATGTTCTGATAGAAGCGCGCCTCGTAGCGATCCAGAGCTTCGAGAAACAAGTGGTGTTTGTCCCCGAACGCGGCGTAGAGGCTACCGCGCTGGATGCCCATGAAGTTCACCAGGTCTTGAACCGAGGTCCGGTCATAGCCGCGCATCCAGAACACCTCGACGGCGCGGTCGAGGACCTCGTCGCGGTCGAACTCTCGGGGTCTCGCCATAGCAAGTCAGAGACTAACAATTCTTGAACGTTTAGTCAAGAACAAAGTTGCTACTTATGAACAATTGAATTAGAATTCAATTGTTATGGCAACTACGGTAAGTGACCACCGCTGCAGGACGGATATCGGAGATGAGATTCTCACCGCGGAGAGCGCCCGCATCGTCGCAGAGACCTTCCAAGTGCTTGGCGACGCCACACGGGTGCGGATCGTCCACGCGTTGTCTTTGAGCGAGCTCTGCACGTCGGACCTGGCAAGTGTCCTGGGGATGAGCGAGTCCGCCGTGTCTCACCAGCTCCGCACCCTCCGGCAACTCCATGTCGTCGCGAGTCGTCGCGACGGAAAGCTCGTCTACTACCGATTGAGCGACGGTCACATCCGGAGTCTCTTCCAGCAAGGTCTCGAGCACGCCTTCGAGGCCGGGCCCCAGTAAGCAAGCAAGTGAGCTCTGTGAGCGAAGCGCGACGTAACGGCCCATCGAAGCAGAAGACCCGGCGGGCCATGGTGCTCGCTTTTCTCGTCACGTCAACATTCATGCTCGCCGAGCTCGTGGGCGGCATACTCGCGAACAGCCTCGCGCTCGTCGCCGACGCGGGCCATATGGTCACCGATGCGGCCGCGCTCGGCCTTGGGCTCGTCGCCATGTGGATGGCGAGCCACCCCCATACCGAGCGCCGCACTTTCGGATTCCACCGCGCGGAGATTCTGGCCGCTCTCGTCAATGGCTCCGTTCTGGTCGCCATCGCCCTGTTCGTGTCCTGGCACGCGATCGGGAGACTGAGGGAGGCACAGCACGTCGAGAGCGGACTCATGCTCGTCATCGCTCTCATTGGGCTCATCGTGAATCTTGCTGTCCTTCGTATTCTCGGCGCGCACCAGCACGGGAACCTCAACATTCGCGGCGCCTTTCTCCACGTGCTCGGCGACACCGTCGGTTCCGTAGGTGTTCTCGTTGCAGGGCTCGTGATCCGATGGACGGGTTGGACTCCGATCGACGCCATCGTGAGCTTGCTCATCGCCGCGCTCATCCTCGTCTCGGGCTTCAGGCTCGTACGGGAGACCGTCTCCGTCCTCTTGGAGAGCTCGCCCCGGGACGTTGATTCGGACGCACTTCGAAGGGACATCGTCGACATTCCTGGCGTTCGCGACGTTCACGATCTTCACGTGTGGACGGTGACCTCGGGTTTCATCTCCCTCAGCTGCCACTGCGAAGTCGATTCGTCCGACGTCGCCGATGACGTGCTTCGCGCGGCTACGACGCTTCTGCGCGATCGCTACGGAATTCGACACGTCACGATCCAGCCCGAGACCTCTCAGATTCACGAGGAGCTCGAGCATTGCTGCCTCAATGACCACGGGCCAAGTCCGTCGCTCGCGAGGTTCCCCGACCAGCGCTGACGATGACTCCGAAACTCGCGGTTGTCGGCTACAATAGCGCGCGCATGGAGGGCATTATGAAGACTTACGTCCCTTTGCTATCCGCGAGTCTCTGGATTCTCGCTTCCTGCTCGGGAGGCTCGGACTATACCGACGACATGGCCAGAGAGCACGCGGATGACGCACCGATCTCGAACCAGGTGTCAGATGGCTTGCCCGCGACGTCAGTCGTGACTGAAACGGTCACCTACGCCACGGTCGATGGCGAGGCCGTCGAGGGTTATCTTGCGCGCCCCGAAGGGGCGGAGGGCCCTCTTCCGGGTATCGTCGTGATTCACGAGTGGTGGGGTCTGAACGACAACATCCGCTCCATGGCAGACCAGCTCGCCGGTGAGGGTTATCAGGCTTTGGCCGTCGACCTTTACGACGGCCAGGTGGCTTCCGATCGCGATATGGCCGCCCAGCTCATGAGCGGCTCGATGGAAAAGTCCGACGCACTCACGGAGAACTTGAAGCAAGCTTTCGCTTATCTCGAAGGCGATGGACAGAAGGTCGGCACGATCGGGTGGTGCTTCGGCGGCGGATGGTCACTCGGAACCGCCCTCGCTCTCCCCGAGGACGTCGACGCAACTGTCATCTTTTATGGGAGACTCGTCACCGAAGAGAGTGAGCTTCAAAGGCTTCAAATGCCGATCCTCGGGTTCTTCGGGGCCGAAGATCAGGGCATTACGCTCGACTCGGTTCGCGCCTTCGAAGCGGCACTCGAGAAACTCGGGAAGGACGCCTCGATCCACGTCTACGAGGGCGCCGACCACGCCTTCGCGAATCCTTCCGGGACCGCCTATCAGGAAGAGCCCGCCAAAGATTCCTGGGCCAAGGCCCTCGCTTTCTTCGAGCGCCACTTGAAGGGCTGAGCGGGCTTCCGGGCCAACCGCGCCGTCTGAAGAAAAAATAGAGGCTCGAACAAGGAGTTGGACATACCCGATCGTGTTTCGGTGACCACCCGCCAGGGATGGGGCTCCCGACTCTCGGAGTCCATCAAGTCCGTCCTGTTCGGCGTCGTTCTGTTCGGCGTCGCCTTTCCCCTGCTCTTCTGGAACGAGGGCCGCGCCGTTCGCACCGCTAAGAGCCTCGAGGAAGGTGCCGGAGTCGTGGTCTCGGCCAGTGTCGACAGCGTCAGCGCATCTAACGAGGAAAAGCTCGTCCACGTGAGCGGCTTAACGAAGACGGACGAGGTGCTCGCGGACGAAGCCTTCGGCATCTCCGAAAACGCGATTCAGCTCGTCCGCGACGTCGAGATGTATCAGTGGGTCGAGGAATCGAGCACCCAGACCGAAAAGAAGCTCGGAGGAAGCGAAGAGCGCACGACCACCTACGAGTACGACAAGGCTTGGCGGTCCTCCCTCGTCGACTCTTCGAGATTCCAGAGCCCTGGAGGGCACGAGAACCCTCGCGCCTTTCCCTACGATTCGCGTAGGGTGATGGCGAGCGAGGTGAGACTCGGTGCGTATCTGCTTTCCGATTCTCAAATCTCCATGTTGAGGAAGACCGAGTCCCTGCCCGTCACGACCCTGCCGAGCAGCCTCGGTCCCAACCTAGGCGCTCACGACGGCGCCGCCTATCTGGGCCGGGATCCTTCGAGCCCGGAGGTCGGCGATCTACGCGTGAATTTTCGCGTCCTACGTTCCGGCCCCGTCAGTGTCGTGGCGCGGCAAGTCGGCTCGAGCTTCGAGCCCTATCGAGCCGAGGCAGGCGGCTCGGTATTCCTGTTGGAAGAAGCGATGGCGAGCGCCGATGCGATGTTCGAATCGGCGCAGAGATCGAACACCGTCGTCACCTGGGTCGTTCGGGCCCTCGGCTTCTTCATGATGTTTCTCGGTCTCGGCCTCGTCTTCAAACCCATCGCCGTGTTCGGTGACGTCGTCCCCATCGTGGGAACGCTGCTTGGCGCCGGGGTTTCACTCTTCTCGGGCCTCGTCGCCGCCTTCTTTTCGTTCGCCACGATCGCGATCGCCTGGATCGTCTACCGGCCGCTACTCGGCATCGTGCTGCTCGGGCTCGCCGTCGGAGCGATCGTCATTCTCGCGAAAGCGAGTCGCGGCAAATCGCGCCCGGTGCCTCCTCCGGTACCGCCGCCCCCGCCCGTGCCGGCGGGCTAGGTCAAGTCGAAGGCTCTCGCAAGGCGCCTAGCGCGCCCGCCAGCGATGCCGCGAGGCATGCCGCGAGGATGCCGACAGAGGCAAGCACACTCTTGTCGTCGCGTGCCGGCCATTCGAGATAGCGAAAGACCGAGCCCCAGAACCAGGCGAAGGCGCCGAGGGTCGTGCCGAAGAGCGCACCTCCCAGTGCACCCGCGAAGAGTCCGGAGGCAGGACCGGTCACGGCGGTAAAGACACGGCCGATCGCAGCGCCGAGGACCGCTCCGAGAACGCCGCCCAGAAACGCGTAGGGCGCTCCGTCGAACGGCGTCGCTTCGAACAAGGTAGATGGCGCGATGCCGCCGAGCCAAGCTGCTCCGAGCACGAACAACCTCGAGGGCCAGCGGACTTACGGGGAGCCCAATGCTGGCAATCCACTGCGAGAGGAACTTGAACGGCCACGAGACAGCCGCCCCCGCGAGGATTGCGATCGCAAAGGTTGCCGCTGAGCTATCGCTCACATTGGAAGCGAGCGTGAAGGAAACGCTGAAGAGAGCGCCTAGATAGGCATCGTCGAAGTCGAAGGGCGTCGCGGAACGCATCGGCTCACGCCGGAGCGTCGAAAAGACTTCCTGCCAGTCTTCACGAGGCGGGGGCCTCGGCGGCGGCTCCCAGGAGGTCTCGGCTCTTCCCTGAGCGGCCCGAGCCGCCCGATCGCGATCGTAGTCGGCCCGCTTGGCCCGGTTGGACAGGATCTGATACGCGGTGACGAGTTCCTTGAAGCGCTCCCCGGACTCCGGATCGTCTGGGTTGCGATCCGGATGGTAGCGAAACGCGAGCCTTCGGTAGGCGCGTTTGATCTCCCGCTGGGAGGCATGAGTCGCGACGCCGAGAACGCGGTAAGGATCCATGGAAAACCTTCGTTCAGAATGACATAGGGATTCGCCGCGTGGAAGCCGTCCAGTGGCCCAGCCCGTAACACGACCGGGTATCATAGGACCCGTTCAGGTCACTCCTATGCCGCAAGAGATCGAGAGGAAGTTTCTCGTCACGAGTCTGGGATTCAAACTGGGCGCGCGGAGCACGCGTTACCGCCAGGGCTATCTCGTCACGGATCCGAGGCGAAGCGTTCGCGTGCGCGTCGGAGGCGACGAGGCGTTTCTCACAATCAAGGGACCAACCAGCGGAGCGACGCGTCAGGAGTACGAGTATCCGATTCCCGTCGCGCATGCGACCGAGATCCTGGAGCGTCTCGCGCTCGCGCCCGCGATCGACAAGACACGCCACGTCGTTGAGGTCGACGGTCTCGTTTGGGAAGTCGACGAGTTCCACGGCGAGAACAAAGGGCTCGTGATCGCAGAGGTAGAGCTTCACTCCGAGGACCAGCCGATTACGTTGCCTGAATGGGTCGGTGAAGAAGTCACGTCGGATGCGCGCTATTTCAACCAGAGCCTCGTCGAGAATCCTTACTCGAGTTGGAAGTGAGCACCAGCAGGGCCGCGCTATAGTGAAATTACGAGTACTCACCGAGAAGAGCCTTGGGAGCATCCGGATTGGTACGATCTCCACGAGACGGCCTGGACGGCAGGGCCTTCGAGAGAGCCGGAGCACTACGAGGAGCTCGTCGTGGCGCTTTCTCCGCTCGACTACGAGGATCATCTCGTCGAAGGCGGCGCGGGAACGGGGAAACTGGCTCGAGCCATAGGCCGCGCCTATCCGCGATTAGGCCGGGTTAGTCTCGTCGAGCCCAACGAGACGAAGCTGGAGCGCGCCGTCGCTCGCGCTCGGGAGGTGCTACCCGATGCCGAGGTTCGCGGCTACCCCCTTGCCGTCGGCCGGGAAGACGAGCTTCCCACGATCGAGGCAAGCCTCGTTACCGTCGGGAGCGTTTTCATGCCGATGATGGAGCTCTGGGGCGGCTCGCTCGCCTCCGCTATCGATTGGCTTCGGCTCTCTCTCGAGCAGATCGTATCGCTTCTCCGTCCCGAGGCGGCGCTATACGACCTCGAGACTTTGGCCCCACCGTGGCTGCGCGGCAATCTGGACGGCCCCTCCCGGCGACTTCACATGAGCGAGCTCACGTCGGAGCTCTCCCGTCAGCTCGATGCGGTCGAGTGTGTTTATCGCTTCCGCGATCGCGTCATCCTGAAGGGCAGGGTGGCGCGCGGGTGACGAAGAAGAGCGTCCCAGCCTTCGTCGCGATTCGAAGGGCCTGTGACGGGAGGTAGTAGAATCCATACCGAGGAGAGGAACCGATGCCTGGTGTCCTTGCCCTGAGTGCGTTTCTGCTCGCGGCGCCCGCTCAAGCTGCGCCGGCGCCGGCGCCTGGAGTTTTTCTCGTGGCCAAGTCTTCCATCGACGGAGGGCCCTTTTGGCACAGCGTCGTATTACTGGTGCGCCACGGGAATGACGGGACCCTCGGTCTGATCGTGAACCGCACGACTGAGATCCCTTTGGCGGAAGCATTACCCGATCTGAGCACGGAGGAGGCCGAGGATCACGACCTTTACTTCGGCGGACCGGTGGCGCTGGACGGTTTGCTCTACCTCTTTCGAAGCGCGGAGCCTCGGAAGACGGCGAGCCAAGTGATGGACGACGTTCACTTCAGCGGCGACAAGGAGTTGCTCGACCGTCTCCTCGACGAAAAGGTCAAGAGGAACGAGCTCCACCTCTACCTGGGGCACGCGGGCTGGGCCGCGGGACAGCTCGTGAACGAGCTAGATCGTGGCGACTGGGACGTGGTCCGGGCCGACGCCTTCACGATCTTTCAGGCGGACCCGGAGAAACTCTGGGACGAGCTGACATCGGAGAACACTGCGGTCATCGCGAGTGCTCACTCCTCTCTTACGGAGCTCGATCTCACGAGTGATGATTCTGTTTCAAGGTGGTCTCGGTGAGGACGCGGGATATTCGCGACAGAAAGCTTGCCCGGACCAGATTTCAGCGAAATCTCGTTACATTTCTTCATAAGGCGAGCATGTGGGTGTACTTGACGATCACGGAGCGGAACTTCAGATCTGAACCCCGAGTCTCGTTCCAGACCACGTAGATGTCGCTCAGGGGACGGTGGATGAGGTTGAAGCGAACGTTGGAAAGCCAAGTTCTCTCCTCGGAGTTGTATTGCACGAAGGCGTCGAGGAACATGCGAGGCGTAAAGGACCAGTTGAGCCGCATCGTCTCCAGATAGGTAACAAAGGATCCCTCGGGGAGAACCACACTATTCCGTTCCAAGCTCCCGAGCAGCGCGACATGCTCGTCGAAACGTACTCGCAGGCCGCCGCCTATCGTAGTGCGCTCTCCGCTCCAGAACGAGCCATTTCCAAAAAGGAAGTCTCCCGAAATGGCGGCACTGGGGTTCGACTGAAAAGCGAGGACGAGCTCTCCGTAGTTGTACGTGCCTTCCGGAATGGCCACCCCGGGGTAGATGTCGAAAGGTTCGTTCAGGAGATCGTGGGTGTTGTCGTAACGAGCCGAGATAATTCCACCGTCTTGAAATTCCACTGAGTATCTCAAGCTGCCGATGCGGGTTTGCAATTCCTGGTAGCCGCTGTCTTGCCCGGCCTCCAGGGCAACGCCGAAAGTATGCTCGCGCACCCACCGCGAGCCATACTGGGGGCGCAAGATCTTCTCGTACTTGCCGAAGCTCAGCCCGATATTTTTTCGTCGCACGAAGCCCAAATCGTGTCGGAAGTCATCGCCGACGTGAACATGAAAGAAATGAGCGCGGTTGGTGTTGCCTTGGTAGCTGAATCCGGCCCGTCCAGCCCAGTCGCCGGGCTCCGCATCGGTCGTGCTGTGCATCCCGAAGGCCTCGATGCGTAGCTCAGAGCTCGTTTGGGTCAACCAATCAAACCCGGCGACACGGTTGTGGGCGGGCATCCCATTGGATTCTCGCCCGAAGTAGAAGCCTCCTAACGCCGTTCCCTCCGTGAGGGTGCGGGTCATCCGGATGGCGGTGAAATTGTCTCCGGGCCGCACGTCTCCGGACGGCTCCTCAAAATCTCTGGTTTGCATGTTGAGCAAACCGATTCCCCACCGACCTTCTCGGCCAGTCAGGCGCAGGCCGCCCACAACGGGTATTGGCTGACCTTGTGAAGAAAGACCGATGCGTCGGGTAAAGAATGGAAGGAGATCCCGGCGATTGTTTTCACCACCTGGTGAGGCGAGGCCTATTTGAAAACTTCCCCGGTTCTCCAGAAAAAACTCCCGCTTCTCTGGAAAGAAGAGGCTGAAACGGGTGAGGTTAATCTGCTGAGCGTCGGCTTCCACCTGGGAGAAGTCGGTTCGATAGGTTCCGTCCAGCGCCAGCGAGGACGTGAGGCCCCATTTGACATCCACCCCGCCATCCCCGCTCCACTCGTCACCTTCGGGCAGCCCCCGCTCGATCCCCGCCTTGGCGTAGGGCTTCACCCGAAGGCTCGTTCTGGAGCTTGGTGCGCGGATCCCTGTCAGGACTCCTGCGTCGGAAACTCGGTTGTGGCGGTGCGGTCTCGGGACCGGCGACCAATAAGACCTCTGGTTAATACGGCGAGCCATCCGGGACAGCTGGAGACCCCATTCCTGCACTTCTCCTTTGGGAAAGCGGAGTGCCTTGAACGGGATGGCATATTCCACGCTCCAGCCGTTCTCGAGAATCTCGGTACTGCAAACCCAGACACCGTTCCAGTTGGCGTCGGGTCTTCCGTTGTCGTAGATCTGCGTGTCTCGCATTGCGCCGCCGGGATTGCATACGAAAGCGAGGCCGTTCTCTCGATCGCGAAAGAGATCCAGCACGAGCCCGAAAAAATCGTTGTTTCGGGCGGAGAAGTCGCGAGAGAGCTCGTTGACAATGAGCTTGTCGGGCTCGTCATCGTATAGTATCGCCCCGACGTAGAGCATGGTGTCGTCGTAGAGAAAGCGCACCTCGGTAGGGAAGTCCGCCAGCGCTCCCTCGCGGGGTGCCTGCTGATAAAACTCTACTGCCGGCGTGGCGCGCTGCCACACGGGCTCGTCGAGACGGCCGTCGAGCTCGATCGGCTCATCGATCCGCAAGGCTTCCGCGCGCTTTCCGGCGCGAATCCGGGCGTAGTCCTCGATTCCCTGGGCGTCCAGCCCAGAGGCATGGGCCAAGATTAATGTTGTCAGGCAGAGCCTGGGCATGATGCCGTAACTAGACGCGCTCACACGCGAAGCGCGTAGGATGCGGCGCCGAGGAGCGCTGTGCGGGGGTTCAGCGCGACCGAGACCGGCATGCTCCCGACTACGTCGGAGAACCGGCCCTTGTTGGTAAAGCCCTCTAAGAAGTGTCCATCATTCAGTATTGAAAGGATCTGGGGTGCGATCCCACCGCCGAGGTAGACACCTCCTACCGCCAGACACCTCAGCGCTAAATTCCCTGCCTCTGCGCCGAATAGAGACGCGAACATCGCGAGCGAACGTATACTGAGAGGCTCTCCCTCCTCGAGGCCCGCCTTGGTGACGACGGCGCTAGGGTCACCCGTTTTCAGTCTCGCCGCCATCCAATCAGTCTCCTCGGCAAAGCTCGTGTCCCGCAGAAAACAATAGATGTCGAAGACCCCTGGACTGGATAGCACGCGCTCGTAGCTCACATGACCGCCGTACTTCTTGCGAAGATATTTCAGGAGCCCGATTTCCTCGTCGGTTCGCGGCGCAAAGTCGGCGTGCCCACCCTCCGACACCACGACTTGATGTTGCTCACCATCCCAGTAAAGGATCGCTTCACCCAGCCCAGTGCCAGCGGCGATCACCGCGATGTTTCCTTTCCCGGCAGGTTCGGCACCTCGGTTCAGGATGCAGAGCTCTTCTTCTCCCAGATCGAGCATCCCGTAGGCCGACGCTTCAAGATCGTTGAGTAATTTGACCCGCGGCACGCCAGTCGATCGAGCTAACGCGCTTTCATCGAGCTCCCAGGGTAGATTCGTCACTTTGCTCTTACCATCGTTCACGGTACCTGCGACACCGAGGCAGATGGCTTGTGGCGGAGTGGTCTCTTTCCCTAAGAACTCTTTCAGGATCTCGTCAATCGATTCGCGATCCCGATTGGAGAAAGTCTCTTCACGAAGCTCTTCAAGACCGTGTTTCGATTCTTTGAAGAGACTCAAGACAGTTCTGGTACCGCCGACGTCACCGGCGAGTACGCTTCCCTTTTTCTTCATATCAAAGCGTCGTTGTTGATGGAATTGGACACTACAGTTGCTTCAGGGCTCCTGCCTTGGAACGTAACTCATTGGAAGGTGGGGATCAATTGAATCGCGCGCCTCGCGGAGGCGAAAAAGAAACGCAAGTCATCATGCGGCATCACGCCATGGGGTGGACCCGCTAGTTGCGGCCGCCTTTGAGAAGGGTGGCAAGCGCCGAGGACCCGCGGGGTTCCCAGGTGGCATTGCACGAGCAAGTTGCGCTCGGCTAGAATCTATCGCGGGCTGCGGACATAAGGCTCGACAGTTCTCCGCCGAGGAAATACTAATGGGTCTACGCGGATTCGTGTGGGTTGAAGACGGCATTTCTGGGTAATGGCGGAAGGAATGCCGCCACGATCTTCAGCTTGAGATATTCCTCGTCGCGATAGCCGTAGGCGCGTCGTTGCAGCACACGGATTTTGTTGTTGACCCCTTCAACTAGGAGGCGCAGACGTTCCATCTCGGCCACCGCCTTGTTCGGCATATCCCGGCACAGCTTGCCCACATGCGTCGCAAAACGCTGGGTGTAGCGCGAGTTGTTCGCCAGCCAGTCTAGGTGTTCTACATGCACACCGCCGCACCCAGAACAGTTGACGCGCCAACGCTCGTATTCCAGATAGATCCGCCAGCCTGCCAACGACAGGTCGCGGACCCGGCACACTTGCTTGTCATAGCGCCCCCGGCACCGTTGCCCACAGTAAGAGCACACAGCTGTTTTTTTCGCCTCTTGAGCTGGATGACGCGGGCGTATCGGTCACCGAATAGACCCTTCAATCCGGCACCAACCACGAAACCTGGCAGCGCAAACAGCGAGCGGATCGACTGGGAATTTTTCACTCGGTTAGCCTATCCTAAAAATGGACCACTTTTCAGCACCTGATGAAGTACTCGATACCTTTTCCACACAATGAGTTACACTGTTTTTCCGTCAGGACTTACCCACACGAATCCGCGTAGACCCTCTTTTCTTCTGCATCGGTGTCGGCGTGGCGCTCGGCGCGGAGCTGAGGCTTTTGACGTTTTTGTCGCTTCTCGTGATCTCGATCTTCATCGTCGGTCAATCCGTCCACGTCAACCGGTCCTCGCCGCACAATCTTCTCCTGACCGTGTCCGGTGACGCGAGTCGTTTTTTCGACCCCGAAGAGACTGATGTCGTCGAGCTCGTCAAGGCGCAAACGAGCGCGTTGACAGTGCAGCGCATGGATCTCGAAGACGGTCAGGTACAGTTTCGGGCGACGGTGGCGACGAAAGAGGCGGGCGGGGCAAAGTCTCTTTTGTCAGAGCTCCAGAAAAAGCTTCCGAGCTTCGACATTTCCTATGTGAATCTGGACAACATGCTGTGAGCCCACTGGCCATCTGCTCCGCCGGCTGGTGATCTGGAGACGAGTTTCGCTTTGCGATCGTCCCGCGCGACCAAGATACTGACGTGGCTCGCCGCGCTCGTAGTCGTGGTTGTCCTCGGCGTTCTAACCGGCGAGACGAGACGCGCCCGCTCGAGCTCGATCTACATCAACGAAGTCCTCTTGCTGAATCGCCTCACCAACGTTGACGAGGATGGGGGCTCGGCCGCGTGGGTGGAGGTTCACAACGCGAGCGCCGCAACCGTGGACTTGACGGGGTTTGCTCTCACCAACGACCCGACGATACCGCACAAATGGCGGTTTCCGACACGCAGGCTTCCGCCCGGCGGTCACCTGATCGCGTAGTGCTCGGGCAAGGACCGCGGTGGCGACTCGCCCGTTGACCTTCACACGAACTTCGAGCTGACGCGCGGAGGCGAGACCGTCATCCTTACCGCCCCCGATGGCAGCCCCGTGGACGCAGTCGCCCTGTTACCCCAGACGGAGGACCGATCCTATGGCCGGCTTCCGGATGCGACCGGCGAGTTTCGTTACCTGCTGACGCCGACCCCCGGATCCAGCAACGAGGGTCCCGCCTCCCAGGCTCCGATGCCTTCGCGCCCGCGTTTTCATCCCGAAGGCGGGGCTTACCACGAACGACTGGAAGTCGAAGTTTCGATATCGCTTCCCGTGGACGGCTACGAGATACGCTACACCACAGACGGATCGCTACCGGACGCCGGAAGCCTTCGCTACCCTGGACCGATCGTTCTCGTTCCAGGTGAGAGAGGCAACAAGATCCTGCGCGCGGCAGCTTTCTATGACGACGCGCGCGTGAGCCAGGTTGAGACGCACAGCTATTTTCTCGATGGACCTATGCCCTCGTTGCCGGTGCTCTCGGTCGCCATGGACCCGGCGGAGTTCAAGAGCCTTCACCTCGGTGTCGAGGAGCGGGGTCCCGCCTCGGAGAGACGCGGACACGTCGAGATTCTCGAGCCCACCGGCAGGCGCGCTCTCGGGAGCGGGATCGGTCTGCGGCTCCACGGTTTCACGGGTCGCCTGGGCCATTTCGAGACCAAGAAGTCGTACCGCATGTATTTTCTCGCGACGCTTACGGGAACGGAAGGCTCCGCTATCCTTTGGTGCCGCACGAGGCAGACGGTGTGGATCGGGTCGTCCTCCGTGCCGGCAACGACGACGCATTCCGGCAGGAGCATCGAGCCAGCTACGTCCGCGACGAGCTGATACGCGCACGGCACGCGCTCATGGACGGTCTCGTGTCGCACGGCTCCTGGTACAGCCTGTTCGTGAACATGGAGTACCGGGGCGTGTACAACGTCGTGGAACGGATCGACGGCGATTTCTCGAGAGCCCACCTCGGGGCCGAGACCGAGTTCGACATCGTCCACGACGGGGTGGCGGCCGAGGGTAGCCTCGATGCATGGATGCGACTCGGCGAGCTCGTGAAAAGCCAAGACCTCGCGAGCGAAGCGGACTACGAGCAAGCGATCGAATGGATCGACCTCGAGGGCTTCACCGACTACATGATTCTCAACATTTGGGCCCAGAATCACGACTGGCCGCACAAGAACTACTTCGCGGTGCGGCCGCGCTCCGATGACGGCAAGTTCGTGTTCCTCTCTTGGGACGCGGAGATATCTCTCGGGCTGTATCCTCCCTGTTTCGAAGCCGACACCTTCGAAAGGGCGCTCGTCCGTGCCTTGGTGCACAACTCGCGATCTCGGTCCACAATTGTCCTGTACTCACGGATTCGAGGTTCCCCATGAGCATTTTCAAACGCACTCAGCGGAAGTATGTGAAGAAGGCCTATCGCGTGAGGAATTGGCGTGAATATGAGGCGGGTCTACGCAACCGTGGGAGCCTGACCGTCTGGATCTCGCTCACCGCCGGCAAGCTGCCTTGGTGCACAACTCCGATAGAGGCCGATAGCTCGCTTGGCCCCGACTCCCATCATCCGATCATCTCGCTATCAGGCATCCCGAGGGCCGTCATGGTGTTCAGAATCTTGCACCCGATCCTTGCCTCGACTCTCTGTGCCGCCAACCCTCTCGCTCGCATCGCTGAGCCCACGATAGCCTTGTAGCGATGGAACGTTGTCTCGACTTTGCTCCGGTTGCTGTAGCCCGATTCTGTGTGCCACTTTCGTTTGCCGAGCCGAGCTTGTGCTGCAATGTTGCGATTGCGCTGTCGGCTGCTCGCCGGCCCCGATGCGAGCTGGGCGCCCTTGCGCGGCGGTATCAGCACCCTCGGCGAGCGATGAGCGCTGTGATTCGCGATCGCCTCATAGACGCCGCTGGCGTCGTATGCGGTGTCAGCTCTGGCCGATGAGATGGGACTGTCGATCTGTCCGACAAGCGATGCAACCCGCGATGAATCGCGGGCTCTTTTGCTCGTCAGCTCGCCGGCGACGACTTCGCCAGTCTGCTCGTCGACACACAGATGGAGCTTGCGATAGTCCCTGCTCTTTGGTGCTCTGCGCAGCTGGCCGGCGTGGACAGCGAGACCGCTGCTGTCGATCAAGATGTGCAACGGCGTCTTCTGCTTGTCTTGGTAGAAGGGGACCTTACCCAGCTTCGCCTTGCGCCTCGAAATCGTGGTGTGATCGGGCACATCATTGTCTAGCTTCATCAGAGCGAACAACGATCGCAGCAATCCCTCGCTCTGCCTAGATGACAGATGAAACACCATGCCCAGGGTGACAGCCGTCTCGATGGCGTGGTTCGAGTACTTGCGTTGACGGCCCGGTTTCCTCCTCCTCGGCCGGGGCGCGTCCCAGTTCACAAGCTTGCCGGCGGTGAGCGAGATCCAGACGGTCAGGCTCCCACGGTTGCGTAGACCCGCCTCATATTCACGCCAATTCCTCACGCGATAGGCCTTCTTCACATACTTCCGCTGAGTGCGTTTGAAAATGCTCATGGGGAACCTCGAATCCGTGAGTACAGGACAATTGTGGACCGAGATCGCGAGTTGTGCACCAAGGCAGCGGCGCGGTGGTAATAATTGAGCAAACCGCCCAATCGCTTACGACATCGCACCTCCCCGTGAGGACTGCCGACGCATTCTTCCGCTTCGAGCAACGAGTTCCCAAGCCCTTGATGGTTGCGCTCTCCGTGATGATGATGGATGAACTCAGTGACGGCACGACGCAGCGATGGCTCACTGAAGAAGATCATCCGCTCCAAGCACTCGCTCTTGATCGACAAAACAAACCTTTCGACATAAGCGTTCAGATTCGGCGAACAGTGCGGCAGCCGAATGACGTCCGTTCCGGCGTGCTCGAGCAAATAGCGAAACTCCGTAGTGAACTTCCTGTCGCGGTCCAGGATGAGGAATCGCTTGCCGCGCAGAAAGCCGTCGAATGGGTCGGTGAGATTCCGACTGACCTGCATCGTGAACGGGCCATCTGGCCACGGAGTGATTCCGGCAATGTGTATTTTTCGCGAAGACAGCTCGATGACGACGAGCACATAGTAGGTCACGAGCCTGCGAACTGTGGCGACCTCGACGGTGAAGAAGTCGGTCGCAGCAACGGTTTCCCAATGGGCGGCGAGAAACGTACGCCATGGCGTTCGCTCACTTCGCTCCGGCGCAGGCTCGATGCCATGTTCTCGCAGAATATTGGCAATGGTGCTCCTGGCTACCGTATGGCCGAGATTCAACAGGGCGCCGCGAATGCGTGTATACCCCGTCCTGTGCCAAAACTCGGCCCTTTTGAAATAGACCGCAAGAGCGAACCTTTCGACGTTTACAATGACGTCGAATCACCTCATCCGTTCGCCGCGAAACGGCCAATCCTGGCAGCTCTAAACTGCGGAATCAACGACGGATCGAGTTTTTGCGGAGCATACGTCGGCGACCCGACTTGGTGGTAAACCAGCCGTGGCCACCGATGTTGATGCCCCGCTTTCCACAGTTCTCGCACCCTGGCTTGGAGCATGCCTGATTCTGGATGGTTTTCATCATTCCAGTGTAGCGGCGTTGAAAAATAGGCTGTTATACTCATGATTTCATGGGCTTGCAGTCGATCGATCAACAGCGAACAGGGCAAGCACCCATGAATAGCGTGCGAACCCCGATTCTAGGTGGCGTTCTCGTGGCGGTGGTGGCCCTCGCCGGCTGCGCCGGCTCGAGCTATCCCCAGGAAGCGGAGAGGGCTGAACAAGCTGGCCGCTACGACCAGGCGGTGACGCTCTACACCAAGGCGCTCTCCGAGCACCCCGACGATCCTAAGCTCGAGCAGAACCTCGAGCGAGCGAAGTTGCGTGCTTCAGCGGCCCACGCGCTGGAAGCCGCGCGTCAGATGTCGACGGGAGATCTCAATGGGGCTCTGAGCGAGCTCGAGATCGCCTTGACGTTGAACCCGACGGACTCTTCCGTCGCCCGTCAGCTCCAGGAGATCGAGGCCCTCATCGCGGAGCGGGGCGCGGAAGCCGAACGGCATTCGGTCGAAGCCCTGAAGCGTCAGGTCAGAGATGCCCCGTTCGGAAGGCTACAGATCTCTCCGGGGGCGACCGCTCCGGCGGGCTTCGTCTTTCAGGACGCCAGCCTGCGAGACGTGCTCATGTCGCTCGGCATGCTCGCGGATATCAACGTCGTCTTCGACACCGACTTCGTGGACGAGACGGTCTCGATCAACCTCGAAGACGCGACCTTCGAGGAAGCCTTCAACTCGCTGTGCACCATCACGAAGAATTTCTACCGAGTCGAAAGCGGCAACATCATCACCATCATTCCAGACACCGCCGCGAAGCGTCGCGACTACGAGCAGCAAGTCGCACGGACCTTTTATCTCTCGAGTGCGGACGTCAAGGAGACTATCGATCTTCTACGCATCGTGCTCAGCGCTCGGCGGGTAGCGCCGCTCAGCGCGATCAACGCGCTCACGATGGTCGACACACCGGAGCGGGTCCACGCCGCAGAGATGATCATCGCCTTACTCGACAAGAGTCGAAGCGAGGTCGTCGTCGAGGTCGAATTACTCGAGGTGGACCGGAGCCGAATGAACGAATACGGCATCCAACTACGCTCCGGTGGTCAGCTCGACGGAATTCGCACCAGCGTGTTTCCACCACAAGCGACACCGCTCGATGGAACGCCCTACTCGAGCAGCAACCTGACGGCGCTAGGACTTCCAGGTGCGGTGCTCACGCTGCTACGGGCGGACAACGATACACGGGTGCTGGCGAACCCTCACCTTCGTGCGGTCGATGGAGAAACGGCCCAAGCGGAGTTCGGAGAGAGGGTCCCCGTGCCCATAACGACCTTCACACCCATCGCGGCAGGCGGTATCGATCAACAGCCCGTCACGACGTTCCAGTACGAGAACATCGGCGTGAACATCCTCGTGACGCCGAGAGTTCACCACAACGATGAGGTGAGCCTGGCGCTCGAGATCCGCTTGAGCACGATTTCGGGCACGGGCTTTGGCGGGCTTCCGACCTTCGGGAACCGCTCCGTCAGTACCGTGATTCGCCTCGGCGACGGCGAGACGAGCCTGCTTGCCGGATTGATCCAGAGCGAGGAGAGAACGAGCCTCAACGGAACTCCAGGACTCGCGAGCGTGCCGATCATCGGACGCATGTTCGCCGCTAACCAGACCGAGGTCGAGGAGTCGGATATCGTATTGACGCTCACGCCCCGCATCGTGCGTAGGGCCGACCTTACGGTCGAGGATCTCGTGCCCCGAGCCATCGACGGGATGAGTGGTAGCAATGTTCTTTACGAGATCCCACAGCCCCTGCCGCGCCGGGAACCGGAGCGCCCGCCGGACCGATAGCAGGTCTTACCTCTCCCGTCCTGTGCCAAAACTCGGCCCTTTTGAAATAGACCACAAATCAGCAGCTTAGACGCCCTTGGAATCTGCGTAGAATCGAGGGTATTTCGCGCCGCAGGGCTGTCTTCCGACCCCTGGACTGCGGGTGGCGAGCGACAGGCCCACCGGGGGTGCGCACGGCTGGCTCAAATCGGCTGCGGGGCGAGCTACGGGCAGTGAACTGCGCACCCGGAAGTCCCTCATTAGACTGGACTTTATCGAGCACAAGAGCGAACGTTCGGTGATGCCGCAGGATACAGGGGTTGGCCGGAACGTCGTTTTGGACGGTTTGGACTTCGCCAGCTTACGGCGGGTCTGGGAGCAGGCCTTCGGGGCTGCTCCCCCACGCTCGCTCTCGCGCGTTTTCATGCGCCGCGTTCTCTTGCACAAACGCCAGTGCCGAGCCTATGGCGGGCTTTCGGCCACAACCCGGCGCGCTCTGGCTGCCATGGCGAACGAGACACCAAGTCCTGGTGCTCCCGCAGAGTCCGTTTCTCCCGGCACCCATCTCGTCCGCGAGTGGAATGGCCGGACCTACCAGGTCGAGGTAATCGACAACGGCTATCGGTTCGACGGCAAAACCTATCCGTCCCGCACTACCATCGCAAAGCGAATCACCGGCACCCACTGGTCTGGGCCACGCTTTTTCGGTCTCACGCCCAAGCGCAAGGCCTAACATGAAGAAGATCCGCTGCGCCATCTATACGCGAAAGAGCGCGGAAGAGGGTCTCGAACAGGAGTTCAACTCCCTCGATGCGCAGCGAGAAGCCTGTGCCGCGTATGTCGCGAGCCAGAAAGCGGAGAGCTGGGTGCTGCTGCCAACCGTCTACGAGGACGCGGGGCTCTCGGGAGGAACCCTGGAGCGCCCGGGCCTACAGCGCTTGCTCGCCGACATCGATGCCGGTCTCGTCGACCAGATCGTGGTCTACAAGGTCGACCGGCTGACCCGTTCCCTCTCCGACTTTGCAAAGCTCGTCGAGCGGCTCGAGGCGGCCGGCGCGGTTTTCGTCTCGGTGACCCAGTCCTTCAACACCGCGACCAGCATGGGACGACTGACGCTGCATATGCTGCTGTCCTTCGCACAATTCGAACGCGAGGTCACGGCCGAGCGGATCCGCGATAAGGTCGCTGCCTCCAAGCGCAAGGGACTATGGATGGGCGGCCGCGTACCGCTCGGCTATGAGAAGGACGAGCGCACGCTGCGCATCAACGAGGCTGAGGCCGAAACGGTCCGGACGCTCTATGCGCTGTACGGGAAGCACGGAACGCTCCGGCAGGTGAAGGCCGAGGCGGACCGTCTGAGGCTGCGCACCAAGCAACGCTTCGCCGCGGATGGAACCCGAACGGGCGGGCTGCCGTTCCGTCGCGGACACCTCCACTGCCTGCTGACCAATCCTCTCTACGCCGGCCGCATCCGGCACCAGAGGCGTGTCTACGAGGGCCAGCATCCATCGATCATTGCTCCGGAGCTCTGGGACGCGGTCCAAACGCAGCTGCAGGCAGGGGCTGCCAAACCAAGGAGACGCACGACGAAGGGCCGTGCAGCCCGTTCCCCACTGGCAGGCAAGCTCTTCGACGAGACCGGGGACCGGCTGACGCCGAGCCACACCAAAAAGAAAACCGGGCAACGGCTCCGCTACTACGTCTCCCGGCGCCTCATCCAGCACAGTGGCCAAAAGGACCTCTCCGGCTGGCGACTGCCCGCCCCGATGCTGGAACAGACCGTCGTGCATCTCATCCGACAGCATGTGGATGCCCCGACCTTCTCGGCCTCGTTGATCCACACTCCGACGATGCAAGAGTTCGCCTCGGTGCGTCGCTTTTTAGACGGGCTGCGCTCCGGTAGTAATGGCAGTAACAGTAATAATGATAGTTCCTCGGCAGCCCCCCTGCTCCGTCTTATCCGGCAGGTCGACATCAGCCCCGGCTCTGTGTCCATCCTGCTCGACCGCAATACGTTCGCTGCTTGCCTCTCTATGGGACCCGAGCGCATTCGCGAGGATGCACTCCGCATCCTCGCACCGTTCCGCTTGCGCCGACGCGGCGTCGAGACCAAGCTCGTTCTGGGCAACCCCACGAAATCCGTCGATCGCACACTCCTGCGCAATATCAGAAACGCCCTCTCCTGGCTCGACCGAATCAAAGCAGACAAAACCTATGAGGAGATTGCAACCGAAGACGCCATCCCAACGGACCGCGTGCGCAAGGCAATCCGCTATGCCTTCCTGGCACCCGACATCGTCCGCGCCATTGTCGAAGGTCGCCAGCCCGTTGGGCTGACCTCGAGCTACCTCTTGCATCATCCGCTTCCCGACGATTGGGAGAAACAGCGAGTGCTCGTCAAAACGCTGTGAGCCTGCCAGCGCCCACTCCGTGAATCGGCTCGGTTAGCAGCAAGCTGCTCTCCGACACTGGCCTCCACCAATCAGACTCAAACTGGCCCAAATTCCCTGTCATGGTTTCCAGACTCGGATAGCTCCTTGTACTGGACCGTCTGCGGAGTCATCTTCGTTTCCTCCGTAAAGCTCCGCTGGATGAATTCGAGGTTTGGCCAATTCGAATTCCGCTATTCGCCTTCTCCTCAGGCGCGATCTAGGCGTTAAGCGTCTTCTCATTCTCTGCGCGATTAAGCGCAAAAACGACACCATAAGCCCCAAAATCGCACCAAATTGCACGTTGATGGCCTGTTTTGCTCTCTTTCTGATAATTTCCAGCCAAGAATCGGAAGCTCCACTCAAGCCTCCCGACTGCGATAGCCGGAAAGATGTTCCCGTCGACGAACATTCGCTGATGAGACGTAAAGCCTTTTGCTACAATGAGTAACGGTCGGAGCCGCCTCCGGAGGGTTTACGACACGGCCCTCTTTCAAGCGTCCAGGAGGTTGAGATTGCCGTATAGAAAATTTGATTGAAGCAAATTCGATTCCGGCTCGAACGACCACCCGTCGATGAGGCGTGCGGGGACCAGCACGTGACGAAGGCCGTTAACTCACTGTAGGGGAAGCGGATAGAACGACGTGGGCATCATGGTTGAAACCCGAGAGCGCGGAAAACAGCCTTATCGCGAAACTCGAAGAACCCCGTGTACGGGTCGAAAAACTCGAACCCTCCTGAATCTCCACTGGCTTTTCTGTTTGAGGATTTCCGCCAAAAGCTGGACCACCTTTTGCCGAGACCAGATAGCTCCAACCTGCACCATCCGCCACCCAGTCTTGCAAATTGTGGCACTGCAGAGACGGGTGAGATTTTCCGCGCGGTTGGCGGGGTTTGGTAGGGTAGGTATCACCAGAGACGCGCTAGAAGGGCTGAAGAGGCCTCATTTTCGGTTTTGGTCTCTAATCTCGATTTTCGAGTGCCACGTTTGCGGGTGCTTCCGCCATCAAGTGTTGCTACGCGGCTGCGGGCAGTGGTACAGGTGAGGAAGAGACCGGGTTGCGCGCCCTAGTGAGCAGGAAAACCTCGATCCGCAACCACAAAGGAATCGTCGTCGCCAAGAAGATGTCTCGAAAGGTGAGCCGTCGCGTGGTCAGACCAGCCTGCATAGCCGGAGTTCGGATCTCACGTCCGAACTTCAGAGCTCCGTGCGGTCGGACGAAGTTGTAATAGCAACGGAGCAACTCCAGGTGCTCATCGAGCCTCTCCGTCGAGCGAGCGTGGGAAAGCGTTCGTCTCGAAAGGTATGCCGAGCTTTGCCGGATGGTCAGATTTAACCGCTCGATGAACGACGTGTTCAATGTTGAGGAGTCCTCGGAGTTATTGAGCGCATCTGCGAATCGCCACGCGGCTCCGTGCAGCGCTCTCCGTTCGACCTTGATGATACGACCGTTCCTGCGCGTCTTGAGGACCTGGCCGTAAAGACACGCTGGCCCGAAGAAGCGACGGATGACCTTCTGGTAGAATTCAAATCCATCCGTGACGATCAGGGGAAGACGCTCGAAATTCATCCGCCTCGAAAGGTCGCGAAACAGAGCGTGAGTGTTCCGGTAGCTTCGCCTTCCCGTCACCGTCGATGGCCAGAGCCGAGACCAGACCTCGATCGTAACGAAGACCCAACTCGGCGTCTTCTTGTTGCCCGCGAACGTGCGAATCTCGTCGGCTTGAAGCTCTTCGGCAGTGCCTTGGTGCACAACTCGCGATCTCGGTCCACAATTGTCCTGTACTCACGGATTCGAGGTTCCCCATGAGCATTTTCAAACGCACTCAGCGGAAGTATGTGAAGAAGGCCTATCGCGTGAGGAATTGGCGTGAATATGAGGCGGGTCTACGCAACCGTGGGAGCCTGACCGTCTGGATCTCGCTCACCGCCGGCAAGCTTGTGAACTGGGACGCGCCCCGGCCGAGGAGGAGGAAACCGGGCCGTCAACGCAAGTACTCGAACCACGCCATCGAGACGGCTGTCACCCTGGGCATGGTGTTTCATCTGTCATCTAGGCAGAGCGAGGGATTGCTGCGGTCGTTGTTCGCTCTGATGAAGCTAGACAATGATGTGCCCGATCACACCACGATTTCGAGGCGCAAGCCGAAGCTGGGTAAGGTCCCCTTCTACCAAGACAAGCAGAAGACGCCGTTGCACATCTTGATCGACAGCAGCGGTCTCGCTGTCCACGCCGGCCAGCTGCGCAGAGAACCAAAGAGCAGGGACTATCGCAAGCTCCATCTGTGTGTCGACGAGCAGACTGGCGAAGTCGTCGCCGGCGAGCTGACGAGCAAAAGAGCCCGCGATTCATCGCGGGTTGCATCGCTTGTCGGACAGATCGACAGTCCCATCTCATCGGCCAGAGCTGACACCGCATACGACGCCAGCGGCGTCTATGAGGCGATCGAGAATCACAGCGCTCATCGCTCGCCGAGGGTGCTGATACCGCCGCGCAAGGGCGCCCAGCTCGCATCGGGGCCGGCGAGCAGCCGACAGCGCAATCGCAACATTGCAGCACAAGCTCGGCTCGGCAAACGAAAGTGGCACACAGAATCGGGCTACAGCAAACGGAGCAAAGTCGAGACAACGTTCCATCGCTACAAGGCTATCGTGGGCTCAGCGATGCGAGCGAGAGGGTTGGCGGCACAGAGAGTCGAGGCAAGGATCGGGTGCAAGATTCTCAACACCATGACGGCGCTCGGGATGCCTGATAGCGAGATGATCGGATGATGGGAGTCGGGGCCAAGCGAGCTATCGGCCTCTATCGGAGTTGTGCACCAAGGCAGGAGAATCCCGCCTTCATGATCCACTGCGGCGACCAGATCTACTACGACATCCCGAATCCCTGGAAGCCACCGTCCATCAGCGAATATCGTGACAAGTACCTGGATGCCTGGGAGGATAGCCGCGCCACTAGGAGCTTTCTCACTCGCCTGCCCCACTACATGATCCTTGACGATCACGAGATTCTCGACAACTTCGCGAACGATATGGACACGAGCGCGCTCGGAGCTACTCCGAAGGATTTCAAGATGACGGCAACGAAGGTATACCGGGAGTTCGTGCATACGCGCCAGCCCAACACCTATGGAGCCCAGGCACTCCACTACACCTTCTCCCATGGAACGACCGAGGTCTTCGTTCTCGATACGAGGACCCAACGTTACGCACGGCCGACGTCGGAGAGCCCGCGCATGGTCGGCCCCCAGCAGCTCTCCGAGCTGGCGGATTGGATGCTCGCTCACAAGGACGCCGTGAAGCTCGTCGTGACGAGCGTTCCTTTCGCCGGCGAAGCCAGAAACTCCGACGACAAATGGAACGCTCCTCTGTTTCGCCCGCAACGTGAGGCGGTCATGGATCTCGTTCTCCAAAACGACATCAGAGGCGTAACGTTTCTCACCGGTGACATGCACAACTCCTATCACGCCACGCTCGAGCTTCGAGGTCACGGCAAGACCGTCGTCCTACACGAGCTCATGTCGAGTCCAATTAACCACATCGGAAAATCTTCCATCGAGGACTACGATACGAGCACGGAGTTTCGATCTTCAGCCAACGGGAAGTTCACCTACCGGAGCAGGGTTCGAAAATTCTACGACGCGCACTCGAACGCGATGCTGGTCTCGGTGGATGGCCGTCAGATCGGCTACGAGATTTTCCGAACCAAGAAGACGAAGCGCAGAGAGCGGTGGGGAAGCTTCACCGTCTAGCCTGTTTCAGAAGACGCACGACTTCCACGTGACCCTTCGCCTCGGCGGCGGCGAGCGCCGTAGCCCCTTCGGCCGAAACGGCGTCGGGATCGGCACCCGCTCCGAGCAGGACCTCGACGGCGGCACGCGACCCTTTCGATGCGGCGCAGAGCAGAGCCGTTTCCTCGTTGGTTCCTCTGGCGTTCGGACGAGCGCCGTTCTCGAGCGCGATCCGAACGATGCTTTCGTGCGCGCATCCGACGAGGAGCGCGTCTTCCAGTCGTGCTCGGCCGACACCTTTCTCCACGAGCAGTCGAAAGGCCCACGGGCTTCCGATGCGTGCCGCAAGCCGGAGCGCGCTCTCGCCCGTCGTTTCGATGCCCGTTCCCTCTACCGTCGGGCTCGCTCCCGCCTCGACGAGGGCCAAGAACACATCGAGGTGACCAAGCTCGAGGGCGACCATGAGAGGCGTCTGGTAGGAGCCGGTCTCGAGAGCGTCGACGTCGGCGCCCTCCGCAATCAGAGCTTTCACCTGCGCGGGATCGTCCCCGCGGACGGCCTCCTCGAGCCGCTCCTCCAGACTCTCGCTCGCTCCCGCCGCCCGCAAGAGGTCGACGATCCGCTCAGCCGAGGCTTCCTTTGCAACGGTCAGCGCGCTCATCCCCGTCGGATCTCGATAGGCCACGTTGGCCCCCGCCTCGATGAGGACTTCCGCGATCTCGGGGTTGTTGCGGCGAGCCGCCAGCATCAAAGCCGTCCAGCCCTCTCGGCCGGTCTCATTCACGTCGGCGCCAGAAGCCAGAGCGGATCGCACGCGAGAGGTCTCACCGTCGCGCGCCGCGCGCAAGAGCTCCTGTGCCGGAAGAGGTGTGCCCGCGAGAAACAGTAGGTAAGTTGCGAGTAACCTCGAAGGTCGCATCCCTACATCTTTATCTCATCCAGAGCGCACTTGTCATCTTCTTAGTGCTCGGTCGCCTCTTCCATCAGTGCCGCGGGGCCCCACCCCCACGGCTTCTCGCTTCGGGTCTCGGCTTCGCCTCGCCCTGCGCTCGCGCTGAGGGCTCCGGCTCCCTCCCGGTTCTGAACCGTTCAGTAAGAGCCGCTCGTTCCGCCGCCACCGAAGTCTCCACCGCCGCCCTTGAAGGTGGGCTCCCGGCCAGGCGATGCCGCGTCAGGAGCGAGGGTCGTCATCGCGGCTCCCATCTCGAGCAGCTCGGTGCCGGATCGCCCGTAGAGAGGATCGGCAGTAAAGCCGTGGCGTTGCCCCGAAGGTCCGTTGCGCAAATAGCGCCGCATGACAACGCTCACACCGATGAGGCCACCCCCGCTCGCGAGCAGAACGACCCACAGCGGTGCCGCGTGGACGTAGTGCCGAAGGGTCACGAGCGAGGCGGCGCTCAGGAGGAGTCCGATGTGCAAAAAGGGTTTGTAGCGCATGCGGATCCCGAGAGCGAGCAGGAGGACCGGAACGGCCGCCGTTGCGACGACGCTCAAAGGGTGCCAAAACGATGGCCCGGGCCGCTCGAGCTCCTCGAGTAGCGCCTCCTCGTAAGAGGTAACGTGAACCGCGGCGTAGAAAGCGAGCGTCGCGATCACGAGGGATTGGACGCAGGCGCCACGGTGAGACGGCGCGAGACGAGTCGAGTGCGAGCCCGCGAAGCCGAGTAGAACGAGCACGAGGGCTGCTGCGATCCAAGAGACGCGCGCTGCCGGGAACAGGGCCAGAAATCCGAATCCAAGGGCAGTGGCGATGCCTGCATACCACTCGAATCCCCACCGCCACGCTGCCAGAGCGAACACGAGCGCCGCCAGAAACGTCGTCAGGCGGAAGAAATCGCGGATGCTGCCAGAATCCTCGAAGAGCTGAACGACGAAAGCGACAAGAAAACAGACCGCGAGAAACGACGTCGCGGCTTCGGTGCCGCCTTGCGTCCGTCGGAATTGGCCGATCTGGATCTCCGTCATGACCGCCGAACCGGCACCGAGGAGCAGGCAGATCAGGCCGACCTCGACCTCGATAACTGCGAGCAATCCCGCGGCGGCGAGCAGATCGAAAGCCGTGAAGAGGAAAAGGAGGACGCGAAACGCGGGCCTCACACGAACCCTATCGTCCGGATATCGCGTCTCGACCGCGAGGTAGGTTGGCTCGTCGATGAGTAGCGCCTTCTTCCAGTCGCGAGCCGCCTTGCGCACTTCGTGCCGCCGTTCGGCATTCGCGACGTCGGGGCTCATGGCGTCGACTCCGCGATGGCGCGGTGGGCGCGGATCAAGCCGAACAAGGAAGCCAGGGAAGTCGTGAAGAACCACAGGGAAATCGCCACTTCTCCATCGAGAACATCGACCACGAGTAAGCTCAGAGCGACGTAGGCCGCAAGGACCCCCATGACAAAGAGCCAGAACCTGTGGCGGAGATAGGCATAGGTCGCGAGACCGCTTCCGGTCACGAGGAGCGCGAAGCGGAACGTATGGGCGTCCCTCTCGGCGGCTCCGGCGAACAAAGCGATCAGAACGAGAAACCATCCGACGAAAAACGCAACCGGCTCGAAGTGCGGTTTCCACTTCCAGTGGTCGAGCGCCAGACCGAGAACAATGAAGATGACGCCGCAGACCAGAGCATTCGTGCGTCCTCCGGACGACCAGAAGACGTCGCTCCCGAGGCTCGAAGCGGAGATGCCGCGCCAGACCGCGAAAGTCGAAAGCGCCAGCGAGAACACGACCCTCAAGTCATAGCGAAGCGCCAGCCCCGTCATGAAGAGGCTCATCCAGAACAGATGCCAGCTCCAGTGCTCTCCCAAGGGTGTGAACTGTGCCTCGACGTAGGCGATGTCGGCCGATGCGAGCAACACGCCAAGAAGAAGGACGTAGTCGAAGGCGAGGTGGGTCGAGGCCGCGGTTCCCCACGAGAACGGTGGCGCGTGCCGCTCGACCCAGACCAGGCAGGAAGCCGCCGCGATGCCGATGGCGATCGCGATCGTCAAGGGCCCGACGTTCTCGAGGTTCTGCCGGACGAGAATACCCACGCCAGCCGTGACCAGAAGGACACCAATGTAGAGGAGGAAACGTAGCTCGCCGTAGGCGGAGAGCTTCTTTCCCTCCGCCACCGGTCGCACGACGGACGCTTGCTCTCGCGAGAGAACGCCGTCCCGCTCGAGGCGCGAAACGGCTACGGCTACGTCAGGATTCATGGGTTTGGCGGTATCCTTTCGAGACTATCGGCCGATCTCGCCGCCGTCAAGGCGCAGTGGCATCGTCGGCGCCTCTATTTGCTCGCGTTCACGTCGTAGCTGATGCTTTCGCCTCCCGGGAGCTCACGGTTGACGCCCATCGTGTAGGTAGCTCTGAGCGTACCCGCGACGTCCGTGCACCTGGTGACCGTTCCCGTCATACGCACACTGACGCTGGGAAAACCAGCCGCCGTACCCATGCCCGTGGCCTCGAACGAGCCGTCTTCGGCGATATCTCCGTTGACTTCCACGAAGGGCGCCGGGGCGGTGATAGAGATGGAAGCGATGGCGACATCGAAGAACATGGCGTTCGGCATGCCGACGAACTCGCGATGCTGACCGGGATCGGACTCTACGTTCCAGAAGGAAGAGTAGCGGCCGCCGCACTGCATATAGCTGGCCGTAGTGCCGATCGCTTCGCCATCGGCGGCACCCACCGTCACAGCGGCGGGACCACCGGCCGCCTCCGAGGCACCGCCGCCCCGCCCGGCGAAGACGATACCCGCACCGGCGGCAGCGCCCGCGATTCCGATGGTCGTCGCGTTCTCTCGGAAGAACGAGGTCCTCTTGCCCACCTCGAAGCAGCGCTGGAGGCATTCTTCCACCCTTCGCTGCGCTCGTTCGAGGGCTTCTTCGCCATCGTAGACTTTGTACCAAAGCTCGGTTTCGACTTCGCTGACCTCTTCCAGCGTGCCGGCCGCGAGTAACTCTTTCTCTCCCGGGGACAGGTTGGGGTTGTTCCAGATGGATTCGACCCGATCCGTCTCTCGCATCGCCCGGTTCAGCAAGTACTGGTCGCGTTCGTATTCGTACTTTCTACGGTTGCGGGCCTGTATCAGATCCTCGCATTGTGGACATGCTGGGTAGGCGTAGCTCGGGGCATCGACATCGCTGTCTTTCTGGCCGTCCTCTCCTTCTTCGCCTTCAGGCGGGTGAGGCGGGTGCAGTACGTCGTCGCAATTCGATTCGACGAGTGCCATGAGCTCCTGCATCTTCTGGAGGGCGTGAAGCTCGGCGGTATCGGCGCCTCGCGACGCGGCGACGGACATCTCACGATACTTGACGCGAAACGAAATGATCCAGCTGGAACAGATCAAAGTGTCCGAGGAGATGAGCAGCGTGGCAATGGAGCCGCTCGCACCGCGGTAGTTCTCTTTGCCGACGGCTGCCGCTGTCGCCGCTGCCTCTGCCGCCTGCGCGGCATTCTGTATCTGCTGGTTGTCTGTAACCTGGCTTCCGACCATTGGGGTGACGGTCTGGGCCGAGGCTGGCAGCGTCCATAGAAGCAGGATTGGGGTGAGCGTCACGGCGAAGCGAATGCGTGCAAAGGGGTGTCGAGTGTCCATGGAAATGGCCTCCACGTGCGTTTTCGGGTCGCGTGAGGCGACCGCTCCGTATTGAGTTGTGAACTGAGGTCTCTTCTATTATGGATGGCGAAATCGGATCTGGAAAGTAAGGCGCACCAACGTCACTTCGTGTATTTCGTGACGATGGCGTCGGCCGCCCAATAGGCGAGGGCGCCGAGTACTGGCCGTTCGCGCGCGAGCCGTAAGCCTTTGCGTAGCCGCGCTCTGCGGACTAGCATGCACTCATAGGAATTCAGCGATGATCGACTGGGAAGATCGCGAGGTCGATAGGTCGGCCGATGAGTCCGGTGAGCACGATCTCATTGGAGTTCCCTACGAGACTATTGATCGCTCGAGCGGCATGAGGTGGCCCCTCGTGGGAGGAGCGCTCGCCTTCGTCGCCGTCGTCGCGATCCTTCTCTACGGATTCCTGTCCGGTGTCGGTGATGTTCCCGAAACAATTCGGGGGGACGTTCGCGAGGAAACGCTTCCTCCGCTACCCGCGACCGAAGCAGCCGAGGAAAACCTGCCCGAAGCACCGGAGCTTCCGTCACTAGGGGAGAGCGATGGCTTCGTGCGCGAGCTCCTGACAGCACTGTCGTCACACGCGGGACTCGCGGCCTACTTTTTGAGTGACGATCTGATCCGTAAAGGGGTGGTCGTGATCGCCAACATCGCCGAGGGAGACCCTCCGGCGCGACACTTTCGAGACCTCAGACCGGAAGAGCCTTTCGACGTCGTGCGTCGCGGAGCGCGCCTCTACGTCGATCCGCTGAGCTATCGACGCTACGACGTCCTCGCCGACGGCTTCGCTTCCCTGGACGCCGAGGGAATCACCGACTTGTATCGAACGGTCGAACCGCTCGTCCATGAAGCCTATGAGGAGCTCGGCTATCTGGACGAGCCGTTCGGGAACGTGCTCACGAAAGCCTTCGCTGTGCTACTCGACACCCCAGTGGTGGAGACTCCGGCGGAGGTCTACGCGGTGAGTGTCAACTACGCCTACTCGGATCCCCGGCTTGAATCGCTCACCCCAGCCCAGAAACAGCTCCTGAGAATGGGTCCGGCGAACGTCCGCAAGATCCAGGCGAGGCTCAGGGGCATCGCGAACGCGCTCGCGCAACCAGAACCGCCCGTGGGCTAGCTCGATCGCGCTTGCCTGTCTCTCTCCTTTCCGGTCGTGAGTTTCGCCCGTATAGACGCACTCCGGTTGAGGATTAGCTCACGAGCCGGAATAATGCGCGGGTGGCGGGGACGTCGTTCGACGATGTGACCGGCCTCCTCGGGCGCTGAGAGAGATGCGGGTATCGAAGTTCTTGTTCGTCACGTCTCCAGTTACCGGGCATGTCGTCCCGTTGCTTCCTCTCGCGCGGAAGCTCGTCGAGCGCGGGCACCAGGTGCGTTGGTACACGAGCGCCCGCTTTCAATCGAGAATCGAGGCGGCCGGCGCGCGTTTTCTACCATTCCAGAGTGCACGCGACATCGACTACCACCATCTTAACGATCTCTTTCCGGAGCGCGCGCGGCTCAAAGGTATCGCGCAGGGTAAGGGGGAATTGAAGTTCATCATCGACATCAACGTGCAACATTGTCGTGACCTGCTGGAGATCGCAGACCTGGACCGGCCGGACGTGGTGGTGGGCGATACGATGGCCTTCGCCGCTGGTTTCCTCGCCGAGAAACTCGGATTGAAGCTAGCCTTTGTCAACGTCATCAACTACTTCCCTCCCAGTCGCGACGCGGGACCCGACGGGCTCGCCCTCGAACCGTCCAGCACGACGATGGGCCGTCTGAGGAACGTCGTACTCAACTGGCTCGTGTCTCGAGTCGTCTTTCGCGGCGTCAACGATCACTACGAGAAGGCCCGTGCGGGCCTTGGGATCGCATCGAGCGGGGTGCCGCTCTTCGAAGCCCCGATCCGCCGGCCACAACTTTTCCTCCAAGCGACCATTCCCGATTTCGAGTATCCCCGGAGCGACTATCCCGCTCCTGTTCACTTCATCGGGGCACTTTTTCCGGACCCTCCCAGCGACTTCACGCCGCCCGGATGGTGGGAGGAGCTTCGTTCCGACCGCCCAGTGATTTTGCTCACCCAAGGTACGATCGCGACGAGCGCGGACGAGCTCCTGATACCTGCGATCCGTGGCCTGGCAGACCAGGACGTGCTCGTCATCGCAACCACGGGTGGAAAAGCGACGGACGTTCCAGGACTCTCATCCTTGCCGGCGAACGTACGAGTCGAGCCTTTCGTCTCTTTCGCACACGTCATGCCCCATGTTTCGGTGATGGTGACGAACGGAGGCTATGGAGGCACGCACTACGCCCTGGCCCACGGCGTACCTCTGGTGGCGGCGGGACAGTCCGAGGACAAGGCCGAGGTCTGTGCACGCATCGGCTGGAGCGGTGTGGGAATCAACTTGAAGACCTCGAAACCAAAGCCCGAGCAGATCCGACAGGCCGTGTCGAAGGTTCTAGCCGATTCTCGCTATCGAGACCGGGCCCGCGCGATGCGAGACGAGCTATCACGCTACGACGCAGCCACGAGGGGCGCTGACCTCATCGAGGCGCTCGTCTCCGACGACCGAGCGCGATAGCGCGCGCGTCTACCCGTACTTTTTGCCGAGCTCTTCCAATCCGGCCTTTCCCAAGTCTTCCGGGGTCATGCAAGGATGAAATTCGATGTTGGCGTCGAAGTGGAGGAAAAAGGGCTCCGCGATGGACGGAATCTTCGTCGCGTCCGCGACGTCCACCACGAGGATTCCGCCGCGTTTTCCGCCGCGCGCGGTGAAGTAGGCCGCTTCGGGCTTGATATCACCCAGAATCTTCTGGATGACGTCGCCGACGGTGCCCTTCCTCACGAGCGAGTTGAACGGCTCAAGGGGAAACTGGAAGTCGATGACCATTCGCATGCAGTCCTCCTTTGAAAAATGAGCACGCGAATCTACCACTTGGCCCCGGGTTTTGAAAGCCGGCTCTCCTCTCGGGCGGGCAGGCGCACTAAGGGCCGCCGACAAAATAACTGTCTAGTTTTGAGCAGACTCTTCCTGTTTCAGGTCGTGATCGCGATATCGTCTGGCATCACGAGAGCCTGGCAAGCTCCCTAGAAACGGAACATTTGTAGGTCTTCAGCAACCAGCGCGTGTTTGACAAACGGTCCTCATTGCAGGAGGATTACGCCTATCAAGGAGCACTTCTCCTATTATGAGACCTACGAGCTATCAGTCTGAAGATCTCGACCGCCTGTTGAGGAAGCACAAAATAGCTACCCTCGATGATTTGAAGGCAGTGTTGGGTACCGATGTGGACTCGACCGTCTTCCGAAAGCTCAATGAGTTGGCGTATCGGACAAGCTACTCCCACCGTGGTAGCTACTACACGTTGGACGAGATCGCCCAGTTCGATCGAAAAGGTCTTTGGTCGTTGCGCTCAGTGTGGTTCTCGAAGTACGGGACGTTGCTTGCGACGGTAAAAGCGTTGGTCGCGGCCTGTGAGGCAGGCTACTACGTCGACGAGCTCGAGGACGTGGTGCAGGTTGACGTCAAGGCTCCTCTGTTGAAACTGGTCCGAGAGAAAAGATTGGCGCGCGAGCAGGTGTTCGGCCGATATCTGTATCTGGCCACCGATGTGAGCACGCGCAAGCAACAGCTCTCGGCCCGCCAGGTACATGAGGCGTCACCTTCCACGTTGGGCTGGGTCGGGGGAGTCCGCGTGCTCCCCGTGGAGTTGAAGGCTGCGATCGTTCTTTTCTACAGCCTGCTCGATGAAAAGCAGCGCCGTCTCTACGCGGGAGTCGAGGCCATGAAGCTCGGTCACGGTGGCGACCAACAGATTGCCGAACTGCTCGGGATGGGTCCGAGCACGGTAGCCAGAGGTCGTAGGGAATTGCTAATGAGAGATGTTGAGCTCGACGGAGTTCGGCGAAAGGGTGGCGGACGGCGCGCCGTGCAAAAAAAAGCCAGAAGTCATCGCCAAGATCGAAGAACTCATAAAGCACGACACCGCGGGCGATCCGATGACGGGAGTGAAATGGACGCGGCGGACCACCGACAAGATTGCTTGCGAGCTAAGAAGCCTCGGTGTGAACGTCAGCAGCAAAACCGTCGGTCGACTGCTCAAACAGCTCGGCTTCTCGTTGCGGGTGAACCACAAGAAGCTGTGCGGTGCCACGTCCGAAGATCGCGATACCCAATTCGCGTGTATCGCCGAACTGCGCGAGCGTTTTGCCGCAGCTGGTCATCCCATCATCAGCGTAGACACGAAGAAACGGGAGCTGGTGGGATTATTCAAAAACGGCGGGCAGGCCTGGAACCGCGAGCCGACTCTCGTCAAAGACCATGACTTCCGTTCCGAATCGAACGGCATCGCAATCCCCTACGGCGTCTACGATCTGCTCGCGAACCGCGGGACAGTGTTCATTGGTACCTCGTACAACACCCCGGACTTCGCCGTGAATGCCATCGAGAAGTGGTGGCGAACGGAAGGACGGCGACGCTATCCTGCAGCCCGTGACCTCGCGATATTGGCAGACGCCGGGGGCAGCAATGGCTATCGGTGTCGGGGTTGGAAGCACGGGCTTCAAACGCGGATTTGCAATCGCCACGACATCGCTATCACCATAGCCCACTATCCGTCCGGTACATCCAAGTGGAATCCAGTGGAGCACCGTCTGTTCAGCGAGGTCAGCAAGAACTGGGCGGGCAGGCCTCTCGACAGCTACGAAACCATCCTCAAATACATCCGCACGACCACCACCTCTTCCGGTTTGCGAGTACGCGCACACCTTATCCGGCGTCGTTATCCGAAGGGCGTCAAAATCACTGACGAGCGGATGCAGGCGCTTTCCGTTACAAAGGACCAGACTCTACCCAAATGGAACTACACCATCCGACCGTCTTGAAAACGGGAACTTATTTTGTCGCCGGCCCTTAGGGGAGCAACGCTGGGACGATTGCGAGGGAGCCTTCACCGAAGTCGTGCCTCCTCGAGAATCTCGATCGAACGAATCTTCCACGTTCCTTCGATGGGCACGACGACGACGCGCGCATCGTAGCGGTTCTGGCGAAAGTGCCGGTGGCCGAAGTGCGTTACCGTCCCACCGACTTCCCAAGTCGCTTCCGCTTCGAAGCCGTCACCCGTCGCGGCAGAGACGTCGCGGACGTCGATGACGTTGACGGCCTCGACGCGCGCACGCGCCCCGCCGCGCTCTTCCATTTCGAGGGCCCGCCGATGCTCGAGATAGACCTCGGTGAGCGTCTCACCGACGACGCTGACCGCCAATCTGTCGTAGGCGGCGGACTCCTGGCGAAACTCGAAGGCTCGATAGACATTCGGTAGAAGTCCCGCGAGGACGCGTTTGGCCTCGCCGGTTGCGGGGAGGGAGCCAAACGACGCGGGGAGTGCGAGCGCGACCTCTCCGAACGGCGACAGGACGAGACTGAGCGCGAGCGTTACCCGGGCAAGGGCGAAGGACGCCGCACGCCTTCGACCTCGGAGCGCCTTGACGACGAGCACGACGGAGGCAAGGAGCAACGGCAGAGCGACGAGCGGAAGTCTCACGGCCGCCGGATCGATGGCGGTGGCCTCGATCCTAGGGACCGGATCCTCGGTGAGCTCGTTCGTCCAATCGAGCCGAGGCTCTTCAGGAACGAGCGTCACGGTTCTCGTCTCCTCGGGATCGGTGATGGTTGTGGGGATCGACTCCGTGGCGTCGAACGACCAGCTCAGCGAAACGCTCTCAGGCGTGCGCGGCGTCAAATACACGACACTGACCCCGATGAGTGCCTTGTCCACCGACTCCGAAACGGGAACCGGTCGGGGAAGGGCGCCACGAGAGTCGAGCGTCATGAAGTCGACGCGCTGGGAAAGCGGCTCCCGCGTCGTTTCGTCGATGGCCATCGCAATTTGCGATACGACGAGCTCGCGGACTCGACTCTTGACCGAATCCTGCCCATCGATCTCGATTGCCGTTCCCGCTTCGAGGTCCAGGAGGCCGGCCACGCCCGCGAGTCGGACGAGGACCTCGTGCCGCACCTCAAAGGCCGTGACCGCGACGAAGCTCTGGATGGCGGCATCGTTCGCTTCGGGCGCGATGCGGCCCGAGCCGGGCGTCGCCGCGCTCGACGTGGCCGTGGAGCCGGCGAACAGCCGGGCGCTGCTCGCCTCGGGTCTGCCAGCCGCCAGGGGATCGAGCACGAAGAGATTGAGTCCGAGCGCCACGGCGCAGCCGCCGATCCCTTAGGCTGCCACGACACGGTGCGCCGGGCGAAGCCAGTCGGCGAGCTTTACGGTAGGGGCGGCCAACAAGACCAGCGAGGCGTCCATACCGAGCACGACGAAGCTCTGATGAAGCAACCGCGATCCACCATCGGCGGGGGCGAATAGCGCGACGACGCCGGCACCGTGCGCCAGTCCGGAAGAGAGAACCAGTGCCGTAATCGGGCTTCTCTCGGAAGGCGCGAGCATGGCTTGTCGTGCCAGAAGCACGACCGCGACGGCGACGAGCGTCTCGGAGAGGCTCGCCTCGAGCGAGAGGCCGATCCACACTCGAAGTAGAATTCCGAGAATCTGGCCTCCCGCGAAGGCGGTGGCCAGCCGGATGGCGGAAGCGAGGCCGCCGACGAGACATAGCGCCAGCAAGAAGGCGAGATGAACGCCGCTCGTTGCGAAGTGGTCGACGCCCTCGAGAACTGCGCGCCTCGCGTCGCGCAGCGTTTCGGTGAAAGCCCCGAGGGTTTCTTCGGGCACCTCCCACGACGTTTCGTCGGGTGCGAGCAAGTGCGCGTAGCGTTCTCCCTATAGAAGCTCGAGCCGCACCACCGTCGTCAGGGAGGGATTGAAGATGGGGTAGCGAATGCCGAGGCTCTTTCCGTAGAGACCGTCCGAACAGCGGTACAGGCGCCGGTTGATCCAGGCGCTCTCTTGCACCCGAACGGTGCGCTCGCCCTCGCCGCGGCATTCTTCCGGTAGGGAAGGACTGGGCATCGCCTGAGGTGGCAGGACTTTGGGAACGATCCACTGCACGAGGAAGAGCCCCGGTTCCTGCTCTTTGACCTGAACCTCCACCGGGCGCACGTCGTCCGCCTGAGCCGAGTGCGTGACGACCACGCACGAGAACAAAACGGCGAGCCCGAGTTTGCTCATCATCGGTTTGGAGATTAGTCCCGAGTCCAGGACGTTACGAAGGAAACCGACGATCTCACCAAAGAAGACACCGCAAGCCAAGCCCAGGCCGAGACCGATGGCGATCTGAGACGAAAGGCTGAGTCCTTTCTTGGGCGGGGGTTGTTTCTCGAAGTGGACATCTGGTCAGCTAAGCCCGACACGGTATGCACTCGCGCGACCGACGTCAAGTTCGCCCAGTCGCCGCCATCGGAGTAGCCTTTGCGGTACGATAGCCTTTAATGAAGACAACTTCGTACGTGCTTCTCTTCGTGGCGGTTGCTCTCGCGACGACCGGTTGCCAGTCCATTCCCGGGGTCTCGAATCTCTTCGCGGACGGAGACCCGGACCTCGTGCTCGTACCCGCCGCGGGTTTCTGCAAGGAGGGGCCGACCGTGGTGGTCGCGCTAAGGAATCAAGGTCCCAGCACCGCTCGGGACTCCACCACGAGAGTCGTCTTTTCCCCGGATGGTGAGGTTCGTCTGGCGACGCCCGGCGTCGAGGGCGGCCGGATCGCCACCCTCTCCCCGATCGGTGTCCCCCCGGAGTGCTTCACGCCCAACTGCGAGATCCAGGTTACTGTCGACGTGGATGACGACGTCAAAGAGTCCGAGGAAGGCAACAACTCGGCGCGGGAGACCTGTGGGGCCTCCCTCGCCGCCTCCCCATAGCCCGTAGGGAATAGCGCCGGGCGAAACCGGTTGCCCTTGCCCCCGCGTCGCCATAAGATCTCGTGCTATCCTGCCCGTCGTAGCAGAAGGCCGAGACGACATCAACGGAGGAATTTGCATGGAGATCGAAGAAAGACAGCAAGAGGGTGTGACCATTCTCGATCTGAAGGGAAGGCTTCTCATCGGCGAAGGCGATGTGATGCTCCGCGACAAGGTCAATAGTCTCATCGACTCCGGCCAGACTCGGGTGGCGCTCAATCTAGCCGGCGTGCCTTACGTGGACAGCGCCGGGCTCGGAGAGATCGTGCGTTGCTATACGACGCTTTCCCAGAAAAACGGCAAGCTCAAGCTCCTGAACCTCAACAAGCGCATCCACGATCTGCTGACGGTCACGAAGCTGATATCGTTCTTCGACAATGACGACGAGGGCTGGCCGAGCGGGCTCTCGGGCTAGCCTCGCCGCGCTCGCCTCATGAGCGCTAGATCGTCGAGACCATCTAGTTTCTTCCCACGTCGACCGCCACGCGACGGCTAATCCGGTGGCACGCGATTTGCTCTAGGACCTCCGCATCAAACGACGGAAGCGGTTTCCCCCGCAAAAACCGTTTTCGATTCATTCGGAGGTCGACATGAGACACTTTTTTTGGACCCTGGTGACAATTTGCGGCCTCGTCGGAATAATGGCGGCGATTTCCATCCCTTCGCTCTTGCGAGCCCGCATTTCGGCACCACCCTCGCAATCGCCGACGCCCTATGGCTACCCGGGCGCGAACATGTTTCTCGAGGGCGGTGACTACGTACCGTCCGTCGCGCACAACACCGAAGACTACGATCCCATCGACGAGAACGCGTTCAAAGACGCTCGATTGAACCCGCTCTCCACGTTCTCGATCGACGTCGATACGGCGTCCTACAGCAACGTCCGACGTTTTCTCGAGTTGGGACAGCGTCCCCCGGTCGCCGCCGTCCGTACCGAGGAGTTCATCAACTACTTCGACTACGACTATCCCGAGCCGAGAGGAGAACATCCGTTTTCCGTCGTGGCCGAGGTGGCTCCCTGTCCGTGGAAGCCCGAGCACCGTCTGGTGCACATCGGTGTTCAGGGGCGCAGCATTCCCGAGGACGAGATTCCCCCCAGAAACCTCGTCTTCCTGCTCGACGTCTCGGGTTCCATGAATCAGCTGAACAAGCTTCCGCTGCTGCAGGCATCGATGCGACTGCTCACGGGTCAACTCGACGCTCAGGACCGCGTCGCGATCGTCGTCTATGCGGGCGCGGCGGGGCTCGTGCTTCCCGCGACGCCGGGCTCGCAAAAGGGCACGATACGTCGTGCGATCGATCGACTGCGGGCGGGTGGATCCACGGCGGGAAGCCAGGGCATAGAGCTTGCCTACCAGGTCGCCTCCGAGAGTTTCATCGAAGGCGGCATCAACCGCGTCGTGCTTGCGACCGACGGAGACTTCAACGTGGGAGTCAGCAGTCGCGGCGGACTCGAAGAGCTCATCGAGGATAAACGGGACAGCGGCGTCTTTTTGACGGTCCTCGGATTCGGAATGGGAAACCTCAAGGACGCTACGATGGAGCTTTTGGCCGACAAGGGGAACGGCAACTATGCCTATATCGACTCGCATCAAGAGGCCGAGAAGGTTCTCGTCCGCGAGGTGGGTGCGACGCTCGTGACCATTGCCAAGGACGTCAAGACTCAAGTGGAATTCAACCCCGCGAAGGTCGCAGCTTACCGACTCGTCGGCTACGAAAACCGAATGCTCGCGGCCGAGGACTTCAACGACGACAAGAAGGACGCCGGGGAGCTTGGAGCGGGACACACGGTGACGGCGCTCTACGAGGTCGTGCCCGTCGGTGTGGATTTCGACAGGTCGAGCGTGGATGCTCTGAAGTATCAAGAAGCGCGGGATAGCTCGCTTTCAGCGGGCGGAGACGAGCTTTTGACCATCAAGCTTCGATACAAGGAGCCCGACGCCGGGAAGAGCACCCGACTCGAGCTCGCTCGGGCAAGTCGCGGAGACGATCCGCACGGCGACCGAGCTGAGTTCCTCAAACTGGTGGGAACGGCGAAAAACTTGATGTAGCGAGTGGAACGGCGCTGTCCCTCTCCCCCCCAAAAGAGGGAGAGGGACTTGCTAAAAGCCCCCAAAGGCGCGTTAATAGAATGTAATCCTCTTCAATTCGAGTCAGGATCATCGTGCGTGGAGACTTGCGTCAATCGAGCGTCGCTGACGTGATGCGCCATGCCTATGCGGAGCGCAAGAACGGAATTCTGCACCTCTCGCAGCAGGGAGTGAAGCTGCGCGTCCACTTCAAAAAGGGCGTCGCGATCTTCGCGGACGCCGCCGACGGGCAACTTCCGACCCGGGACCAGGCGATGGGCCTCCTCTATTCGCTCTTCAGCTGGACCGAGGGCGTTTTCGCATTCGAAGATCTCGAGCCAAACGTCGACGATGCGCATGCGTTCACGATGTCTCCCTCGGTCGTGATCCTGGAGGGCAGCCGGGGAATCGCCGAGCGCCAGATTCTGGAGCATCTGACCGGCGGGCCGCAGAGCGTTTTCGCCTGCACACAGACGTCGGAGCTACCGCTGTTTACGATGAAACTCTCACCGGCGGAGAGCGCGATTCTGAAGTTCGCTCGAGAGCGAGAACGTTTCACGACACAGGATTTGCCCTTCAAGTCTGCAGGTCTCGCCGTCGTCAACGCGCTGAACGCCCTCCTTTCGGTGGGGCTTCTAGAGATCGTGGAAAAGGCAACGGCGCCGACGCCCTCGCCGGCTCCACCCGTCGTGCCGGCCGCCCCTGCGCCGCCGCCGCCTGTGGTGCCTGAAACGACGGTGCCGGGACAGGCGACTTCGACTCGCAAAGAAGTCGAGAGCCTTCTGGAGACCTTCGAGTCACAACGCCCTAAGGTACCGACCCCTTCGTCGAAGCTGCAATGGTCCATTCCATCGCCGCTTCCCGTCATCGAGGCCTCGGTTGTTCCGCCCGAGCCGACAAGGCCGGCCGCGGCAAAGCCTCCAGTACCCGTCGTTGCTGCCCCGCCACCAACTCCGCGGCCGAAACCGCCGACTGCTGCCCCGCCACCACCTCCGCGGCCGAAGCCGCCGCCTGTTGTCACGCCGCCACCTCCGCGGCGGGCGCCGCCGACCGCTGTTGCGCCCGCGCCTCCCGTCGCCAAGCCGGTGAGCGCGCCCCCCGAGCCCCAAAGGCCCAAGCCGGTGCCACCACCAGCGCGCGACGTGCCCGCCGCTCCTGCGCCGACACCGCCGCCGGCACCGGTTTCGAGCGACGTCGCGGACCTCTTGGAGACGTTCGAAGCAAAACGTTCGGGGGCGCCGGCTCCGCAGCCGAAGCAACGCGCGCCCGCGGCGGTGGCTCCAGAACCCGTCACCGAGGTCGTGAGCGTACTACCTGACTCGGTTCAACCAGGCTTCGAACCCGATCCACCGCCCGCGCCCCTCTCCGAGGCGGCGCCCGAACCTGCGCTCGTCGTCGAGCCGCCGCGGACCAAGAAGCCGCCAGTAGACGTGCCGCCGCGCGTCCCGTCAACGACTCCTTCGTCCGTCGCAAAGACTTCGTTGCTGGACTTCGTCAGCCGGTGGATTCCGACGGGTAAAGCGAGAACCATTGCTTTGGCTTCCCTTGCTTTCGTGGTTATCGCCGGGATCGCCGCCGCGTGGCTCTCTTCGCGGGGCGACGAGACCGCTCCATCGAGCGCGGTGGCGGATGCCGATTCGACACCCCCCTGGGTCGAATCGGTAGAGCCTCTGTCTTCACCTAAGGACCCGGAACCCGAGCCCGAGGCCGAGCCGAGCGACGCGGAGCTGTTCTACTCGGCGAACCTTGCTTTCGAGAGCGGCGAGTACGAGCGAAGCAAGGCGGAGCTCGTAACACTTCTCGAGCGCCGGCCCGACTTCGGAGCGGCGCGCGAGCTCATGTCCCGCATCGATCGTGAGCTCGCACCCAAACCGCGCGTTCCGGAGCGAACCCGTGCTCCGAGGCGAGTCGTTCAGAAGCCCCCGAAACCCGAGCCTCAGCCCGGCGAACCGCCCGCACCCGATGAAGCCACTCTATTGGACGACGCGCGTCGTGCTTTCGCTCGCGGCGATCTCGAAACCACACGAGAGAAGCTCGATGAGCTCGGGAAGTTGGACGCGACCTATCCCGGCGCCTGGAAGCTTCGGGAGCAACTCGCGGAGCGATTCTGGGAGAGGAAGCTGCCGCTCGTCATCACGGTTCGTCACGACCACGCCCTCGGCGGCTGCGATGGAGTCATGACTCTCACCAAGACCGGTTTCGGTTATCGCTCGGACCAGCACGAGTGGGTCTGGAGCTTCGCCGAGATCGCGGAAACGGACCGACGCGACGCGAATCGTCTGCGAATCGAGACGAGAGGGCGAGCGAGCTTCAACTTCGAGCTTCGCGAGCAGCTGTCGAAAGAAGACTGGACGCGACATCAGGCGCTCGGGAACCGCTGAGACGCGCACTACTACTACCCGCCGCCCTTGTTGTTATCGGACTTTGCGTTCGTTGCCTAACTTCTCTCTCAAGAACAGCTGAAATAGATCACGAGCGCGCCCCCGACGGACCACAGGGCGCCGCCGAATCGAGTCCATGACGCGACGCTCTGCTCGGTCCACTTGGCGTAGCTGGCGAGAAGGCTCGGGACGAGCAGGACTGCGATGCTCTTCAGCAGTGCCGCCCAGCCCGTGATCGTCACGAGCACCCGCCAATCGGCGACCCAAAGATTGTGTCCGCGGACTACGATCGTTCCGAGGACGAGCACCACGAGGAAAAGCGTGAATGTTTGTTGCGAGTCGGCCATCATTTTCTTGAACGCCGGTCCCCAGTAGCCGGGATTCAGAACGAACGAAAGGCCGAACACGAAGAGCACGACGCCCGTTGCCAGCTCGATTTCGGAAGCCATGATTCCTCCCTGGTCGTCTGATGATACAGGAGTTGTCGTGATCCATCGCCGCGCGAGCCGCCTTCGCCCTGAGACCGCGGAATCGCTCGAGCCATCGATATATGGCACCAAGTTTGCTTTGTCATGGAACTAGCCCTGATTTTGGGTCGCCGGCATTCCGGTACGGAACAGATAGCGCCGGGGTTGTGTATCGAAACGGGCCGGTTCACGGGCGGGGCTGGAGCTGGGGTCTTCGGATCCCTGGTTGGGAACCCCAGCTCCGCCCTTGAAATCTCTCCTGCCACGCTCAGCGGTCGAGCGGAGCCTCCCATCGAGCTACAGCTTCGCCAAAGCGGCAGTCATGTTGTCGCAGGCCTTCGCGATGAGCTTGCGGGACGTCCCGAGGTTCATCCGCAAATGGCCCGCTCCGCCGGTGCCGAAAGACGATCCAGGGTTCAGTTGGACCTTCGCGTTCTCGACGAACCAACGCAGGAGGATCCTCTCGGGCGTGACGGCCCGCATCGAAGAGTCCTGCGTCTTCGCCTCTTTGGCGGCCTGCTCCTTCGCGCCGATCTTTTCGCCAACCTCGCTGACATCCAACCATGCGAGATAGGTTCCCTGGGCCTTGGTGTATTTGACGAGCGGCATCTTGTCTCTGATATAGGCTTCGACGTAGTCGTGGTTGCCGTCGATATAGGGTAGCAGTTGATCCAGCCACGCCTCGCCCTCGTTGTAGGCGGCCTCGTTGGCCACCACACCGAGCGTATTGATACTCGCTCGGTCATTGGCTTTCGCCTTTGCAAGATAGTCCGGGTTGGTCGAGAAGAAGTAGGCGCTCTTCATGGCTGCTAGGCTGAACGTCTTGCTGATGGCCTTGAACGTGACGCTGTTGTTGACGATGTCCTTGTCCGGGAGGCTGGCGAAGGGCGTGAACTTCTGCGCCTTCATGACGAAGTCGCAGTGGATCTCGTCGGAGAGGACGACAACGCGACGCTCGAGGCAGAGCTTGCCAAGCCTCATCAGCTCCTCCTTCGACCAGCAGTTGCCTGTCGGGTTCTGCGGGTTGCAGAGCACCAGCGTATTGGTATCGGCGCTGATGCGCGATTCCAAATCGTCGAAATCGATCGAGTATCGGCCGTTCACGAGCTTCATCGGACTGTCTGCCGGCACCGTGAAACTCGCGGTGAGGTCATAATAAAAGCCGTTATAGGTGGGGGTCAGCAGGAGGGCCTTGCTTCCTGGAGGCGAGAACGCCTTCAGCGCGGCAGTGAGGGCCGGGTGAACGCCGCCGGACAGCACGATCGTATCGGGGTCGACCTCGAGACCAAGACGTCGCTGGTTCCAGGCGACGATGGCCTTGATATACGACTTCGTGTTGTCCATGTAGCCCCAGTTCTCGTGTTTGCAACGCTCCGCCAGGGCTCTGCCGATGCACGGCGCCGCTCGGAAATCCATGTCCGCGATGCCCATGCCCACTTCGATGTTGTCCTTGCCAAACAGCCCGATCTGGCGGTCCCACTTGACGCTATTCGTACCGACACGGCTGTAGGGCGTGTCGAAATCGAACACGCCGTCCGCTGGTTCGGGTGCGACGCTCGGAGCTCCGGTCGCCATGGAGGACCCGGTCCCCGCAGCGCCCACGAGCGCCGTCATTCCCGCGTTCTTCAGGAACGCTCTTCGATTGAGGCCTTTCTTCAATGACATGCGGTTTCCCCCTCGTACTTTCTGTCTCTGCAACCTTCTTTCAGCACCCCGCTGGCGGGGACTGATTATATAAGGTTATCCCAAAAAAACTGGAAATCACCTCGCCCCTATGGGGGCGTAGCGGGCAATACGAACATTGATGACCCGAGAGCTAGAGTGTGAAGCGGCCGTAAAGGAATCCCGCCAATGACCATCAGCATCACCAGAAAAAGGAGCGCGCAGCCACACCCGCCCAAAGTTGTCGTTCTTTCTTACACTCGGATCGCTTTGAAAAATCGTCGTCTTTTCAGGCAGTTTTGGCTGGAACTTGGAACTCGGCGTGATCGACTCGTCGGGATTTCTTACAATCGAGACCGTTACTTTGGACGACAATTACCGATAAACGATTGTCAGGCAATCCTTTATCGTATTTGGAGTAGTTATTGCATTAATAGCGAATAGAATCTCGAACTTTAATTATGACAAAACGGAGGTCCAACCATGGTCAGTAAACTCTTGGGAACATTGACTGCCCTCGTATTTGTGGTGACGCCCGCTTTAGCCAGTACTCCTCCCCAGCCGATGCCCGAGCCCGGCTCGATGACACTGGTGGTTGCCGGACTGGCCGCCGCCGCGATGCTGGTCCGCCTTCGCACGCGTAAATAGGCTTCATCGCGCCGCTCGCCCGCCAAGCGGCGGCGCGCCTAGCAGTCCTTGACCGTCGTGGTCGTGTCGTGAGTGGCACTATGCTCCGGGAAACCGCTGCGATCTACTCTGGCGCCTACGCCTTGACGGTACTCTTGGTGATCGTCTGGGAGGCAATCGCGCCCCGGCGGCGCCCAACCCTCTTACTCGGCAAACGCTGGTTCGCGAATATCGGACTCGGTGTGATCAACTCGACGCTGACCAGCGTCGCCTTGCCGATCACAGCGATTGCCGCCGCACTCTTGGCCGCGGAGCGGGGGTGGGGTTTGTTCAACCACGCTTCGGCGCCGGACTGGATCGCTGTGGGTTTCTCTTTCCTCGTTATTGACCTCACCGCGTTTGGTCGACACGTTCTGTTTCACAAGTTCCCGGTGATGTGGCGCATCCATCGTACCCATCATGCCGATGGGGATGCCGACTTCTCCACCGGCGTGCGGTTTCACCCCCTCGAGGCCGCTGTCGTTCTCGCCACGGACCTCACGGTGATCGTCGCGATGGGAGCACCCGCTCTCGCGGTGTTCTTCCATGAAACTCTGGCGATGGTCTTCACCTTCGTCTCTCACAGCAACGTTCGATACCCAGCCGCCATCGATCGTGTCTTACGGCTCGTTCTGGTAACGCCCGATATGCATCGCGTCCATCATTCGATCCTCGAAGACGAATCGAACAGCAACTTTGGAGTCGTACTCTCCGTTTGGGACTATCTATTCGCGACCCACATCGCTCAGCCCGCGGGAGGCCACGAGGGAATGACATTTGGGGTATGGGAACGCCGAGGCCCGAAATCCCTCTCTCTTCACTGGCTTCTGCTCGACCCCTTCCTTTCTGATCCCGTCGCCTCCCGGGATCCGGTACCACCCGAGATCGCGAAATAATCCTTGCTGGAGACGTTCCGATACTCGCTCGAATTGCTCAACCCCTCGAGCCGGGACGAAGCACGCCGTCACATTCGCAGGGAGATGAAACGGCTCTTCGAGGGTTGATCCTCGGCAGGACCTTCTCCGTACGGGCTTCCCAGAATAACCCTCGACCCCCGAAAGAAATCCGGGGGTGGGTGATTCTCATCGCCTGGCAATCAATCAGGTGAAGGCTGGTGAATCGAGTATGGTTCGGAGTGTCTCGCGCTTGTCCTCCGGTAGTCCCGTGAACTCGATTCCAAAGAGCATCTGGCTGCCATCCGCCTTGAGCGGTTTGCTCCAGACTACGCGCCCGCTCGCGTCCAGCATCTCTCCGTTGGAAAAACTCAGCATCACGTGGATACCACGCCGAGTCGACATCTCACCCATCTGCACGCACACGCCGCTATCGGAGATATTGGCCACGACCCCATACGCGAACGGGAGGTCGTGATCTAGGGCCGCAACGGTTACTGATTGAGCTGGTACTCGGCGCGGTGATCTGCGAGGGGGAGAGAAGGGTTCGAGCGATTTGGATTTTTTTGCCCCGTCCATGGTGATTCCCCCAAAGCCTGGTGCCCAGGGGGGTAGGGCGCAGCATATACTTTGCAAGCAAACACCATGCCTGGAACTTGGGCCAATGGGCTGGCCGCAGAAGCCGCTTGTTTGCCGACCGATACGTCGATGCGGGAAGCGATGTAGTTTTCTGTAACGTGGGTGTTTCCCAACAACACCGTACCGCGATCCCCACACGCTGGACATCGTATCTTTGGGATGGCCTCCGTTCTGCTACGATGAGCCCCACCCATGGCTGAGCAGAAGGACACACCTAGTCCTAGTCCCACCGGTCACCTCACGCTGTATATCCTCGCCGCGATCGTCCTCGCGGTGATCGTGGCGGTCGGATTCCCGCACTTCGCGATGAAGCTTTCGGTGGGCGGCGAGATCTTCCTTCGGCTGCTGATGATGATGGTGGTTCCCCTCGTCATGGCGAGCGTCATGAGCGGCATTATCGGACTCGGCGACGTGCGCAAGCTCGGCAAACCGGGAGTCGCCGCCGTGACCTACTACGCCGTGACCACGGTGCTCGCCGTTCTCGTCGGCCTCGTCGTAGTGAATCTCATCGAACCGGGCGTGGGTACGGTGGACCGCGAGTATTTGGATACGTTCACCGGGGAGGAAATCGTACACCTCACGAGCGAGCCGAGCTCCATCGGCGACATTTTCGAGAATCTTCTCCTCATGCTCTTCACGCGGAACTTGATTCTCTCCGCGGCTGAGATGAGCCTCCTGCCGCTGATCTTCTTCTCCATCGTTTTTGCCGCCATGCTGACCACGATGGGCGATCGCGTAAAAGCCATTACCCAGATGATCGTTCAGGTGAACGACGCCCTCTTGAATTTCATTCTTCTGCTAATGAAGCTCGCTCCCATCGGCATCTTCTGCCTCGTCACCGCTCGATTCGGCGAAGCGCGGGCCGAGGGAAGATTCCTCGAAGTGCTCGGCCAGACAGGCGGCTATTTCGGGACCGTCCTCCTGGGTCTCGCCTTTCACGCTTTGGTAACCCTGCCATTGATTCTTTGGGTGTTCACCAAGCGCAACCCCTATCGCTTCATGGTTCAGATGTCTCAAGCCCTCCTGACTGCCTTTTCGACGGCGAGCTCCTCGGCAACGCTTCCCATCACGATGAAGTGCGCCGCCCGCAACGCGGGCGTTTCCAAGCGATCGGTCGAGTTCGTTCTGCCGGTGGGTGCGACGATCAACATGGACGGGACCGCGCTTTACGAGGCGGTGGCGGCGATCTTCATCGCGCAGGCCGTCGGGTTCGAGCTCAGCCTCGCCCAACAGACCGTCGTCGCCGTGACGGCGACTTTGGCCGCCATAGGCGCCGCCGGGATTCCCGAAGCGGGCTTGGTCACCATGGTCATCGTATTGAACGCAGTCGGCCTGCCCACGGAATACATCGGCCTCATCCTCGCGGTCGACTGGCTTCTCGACCGGTTTCGCACGGCGGTGAACACTTTCGGCGACTCCGTCGGCGCCGCAGTCGTGGAGGGTGCGTTCGAGCGAAGGGCGACACCGTCGACCGAGCATCCAGATGCGGCGCAGATGGCTCCGACGTCCTGATCGTTACTCGAACGCGAGATTCCCCCCTGCACGCCGACGGGCGTGGTTTTCCTCTACTTGCTGAGGTGCTCCCGCACCCGCTCCAGCCTGGCCGGCTCTAGCTCGCCCTCGATCAAACTCGTTCCGTCCCACGACGGGCCTTGCATGCGGGTAACCACGCCGCTCGACTTGCCTACACGCCTGCGGCCCTGAGCTCCGCGAGCACGCGCTCGTCTCGGAAGGGAACCCGGCGAAGACGAACGCCGGTCGCGTCGTAGATGGCGTTGGCGACTGCCGCGATCAGCGGTTTGCATATGGCCTCGCCGGCTCCATAGTGAGGCAGATCGGACCGGTCTGGATTGGGATCTCCGTTGACTATCACGACGTCGATCGCGGCCGGCGTGTCAGCATGAGTGAGGCTGGGATGAGAAAGCCAATCCACGCTCGTGACCCTTTCGGTGTCGAACCGCACCTCCTCGTGGAGCGCGCGGCTCAGCGCGTGGAGCATTCCTCCCTGGATGGTGTTGCGCAACCCGTCGGGGTTGATCACCAGGCCGCAGTCGTGTGCGCAGAGGAGCCGCTTGACCCAGACGTGACCGGTTTCGCGATTCACCTCGACCTCGGCGATCTCCGCGAGGACCGTCTGGTTGCGTAGGGAGTACGCCATTCCACGCCCCGTCAAGATCGGTCCAGCGTCGCGCGGTTTCGGCGAGGGGCGCCTTTCCCAGCCGTAGGTATCCGCAGCCGCGCGGATGACCGCGATCGAGCGCGCTCGTTTGAACCCGCTGTCGTCGTCGTTGCGGGCGGTGAGCAGCTTCAGTCGGAACTCGACCGGATCGGCGTGGGCCGCCGCCGCGAGCTCGTCTATGAACGATTCGGAGGCGAAGGTCACCTGCGGTCCGTTCGGATCCCTAAGGTTCCCGGTTCGAAGTGGCGTTTCCCAAATCTCGGGAAGGCGCACAACCTGGGCCGCCGTGCGCCGGTTCGGGATCACATATAGGTCAGAGGGCGAATCCGCGCGGCCGCTGTGCGGCGTCTCGAGCCTCCTCCCCATCAGTTGCGAGATCAAGACCGTCTTGGGCTCGTTGTAGCTGAGGTGGTTGTAGACGGCGCTCCGAGCGTCGTAATCAAACGCCACGAGATTGCCCTGGGCGTCCAGTCCTCCACGCATTCTGAACGCACCAGCGGGACCCTTCGTGTCCCAGGCCGTCTCCTCGTGCCGCATCCACTGCATCCGAACCGGCCGGCCGATCTCTTTCGCCAGGAACGCTGCCTCGAAGCCCGCATCGTCTGCGGCCGTGCGACCGTAGGCCTGAGAGCCTTCCATCCATACCACGCGCACCCGATCCCTTGGCATCTCAAGGAACTCGGCGATCCCATTCCGCATGCGGTAGGATTTCATGTCGTTGGAGTAAATCGTCATCTGACCGTCAGAAGGGTCGGCCAGGGCATGAGCGGGACCGAACGCGGTGTGCCCCTGGAACGGGAAATCGTATTCGGCTTCGAGAACCGCTGCAGCGCCCTCGAGCGCCGCCTCCGGATTCCCCACCACATCCGGATCGGAGCTCGAGGTGGGCGTCGCGCTGCGCATGTACCCGTAGAGCTCTTCGGATGTCGGGAACGGCGCCACCGTCGGCTTCTCCCATTCGACCTGGAGCCGTCGGGAGGCTGTGATCGCCTGCTCTTCCCGCTCGCAGAGCACCGCTACATAGTTACCTTTGCTGACCACTCGCACGAATCCTGGCAGATCCCGAACGGAGGACTCGTCGATGCTGATGAGTTTGGCGCCCACAAACGGCGGCCTGACATTGCGCGCATGAACCATTCCGGGAAGCTTGACATCCACCGCCCAGGTCAGCGACCCGTCCACCTTGGGTGGAATGTCATAGCGCGGAAGAGACTGGCCGACGTAGCGGAGCTCCTGCACCGCCTTGACCTCGGCTACACCGGTGGTCTCGTTGATGTCACTTCCCGTCAGTGTGACATTGAACCGCTGCCCATCGATCAGCTCCGCGTAGGTGACTCTCCTGGAGGGATCCGACTTCAGCGTGATCACAGCTTCGCTGACGTCTAGCTGCTCAGCAGGCACCCCGAACCGCTCGGAGGCCAGTTCCAGCAAGACGCGCCTGGCCTCGGCGGCCACCCTCCGCATCGGCAAGCCATCTCTCTCTATGGCATCGGAACCGCCTGACCCTCCCTGATCGGGGGTGGTGTCGGTGCTACCCATGATGAGGCGGGTGGCGTCGTAGGCGACATCCAGCTCGTCGCACATCATCTGGCGAAATGCGGTTCCCGTCCCCTGGCCGCAATCCGTCTTGCCGACGTAGAAGGTCGCTGTGTTGTCCTCATGAATGACGATCCACGAATCGAGTTGCCTGAAGTCGGGGTCGGGATACGGGCCCTCCGTCTGGGCTGCAGCTCCTTTTCCCCCCGCAGCAACGAGCGGGCCGGCGCCGGAGACGGCCGCCGCGCTGAAGCTCACTACGAAGAGACCCGAGGTCTTGAGGAAATCCCTCCGGGAGGTCGCGGGGCTCCGCTGCTCCAGTACGTCCTCGATCTCTTTCGGGATACTCGTGAAGGTTGTCATCAGACCACCTCCCCCTCGGTCGTCGAGTCACCAGCCGACGACCCTCCCGCGACACGCTTGATAGCGGCCTGAACCCGGTAATACGTCATGCACCGGCACAAGGTTCCGGCCATCCCCTGACGTATCTCGGCGTCCGTCGGATTCGGATTTCGGTCCAAAAGCGCCTTGGCCGTCATGATCTGCCCGTTCTGGCAGAAGCCGCACTGCGGAACCTGTTCGTCGATCCAGGCCTGCTGCACCGGGTCCAGCGTGCCGTCTTTGGCGAGTCCTTCGAGCGTGGTTATCTCGCCTTGGACTCGGGACGTCGGCGTGATACACGACCGAGTCGCCACACCGTTTACGATCACCGCGCACGCCCCGCACTGGCCGAGTCCGCAACCAAACCGCGGGCCCCGCAAGCCGAGATCATTTCGCAGGACGTAGAGCAGTGGAGTCGAAGGGTCGATATCCACGGTGTGCATCGTGCCGTTCACATTCAATGTGACGCTGCTCATCATCCATGCTCCTTACACATCGGGTCGATTGGTCAAGCGTTTACGACCCTGCTGGTCTGTCCGAAGGCTTGCCGAACTTCAGTGGATAGTATCGCCGGCAAATAGATATCGCCACCCTGACCGAGTGGTCCGAAGGGTCCCGCTGGACGGCGCTTGGTTGGGCGACACGCTTCCGTCTCTTCCGGGATCGAGACTTAGAACGACGGCACAGTAAGGATCGCATTCGGGCGACATCCCAGCGGGTCGAGCCGAAACCTGCTGATACGCTCTCAGACGTTCGATGTTAAAGTGAGCAACCACCGCCTATGAGACGGTGGTTTCAGGGGTTGTCAATTGGAAGTTGACTGTCGTCACGTTGCTACCCGCCGATCGCAAGGCGCCAAAATCGATTCGATAGAGCAAAAAGGAGAAAATTCATGAGCTCACTCGACCGCCGCACTTTCTTGAAGACCACCGCGGCTAGTCTCGCGGTTGTGCCTGCGAGCCGGGCGCTGGAAGCCCCCTCCGACGAGGACCCTCTGGGCGTGCGCCACGACTTCCCAGTCACCGACACGCATACCTACCTCAATAGTGCCGGCACCGGACCCCATCCGATACCGGTGAGGGATGCCGCCGTCGCTTTTGCGGACGAGATCACACGCACGCCTTTCGCAGGCCGTAGGGGACAGATTCGAGAGGAGGCGCGCGAGCGGTTTGCCGCGCTATTCGGCGCCAAGCCCCAAGAGATCGCCTTTCTCTACTCCACGAGCGACGGTGAGAACATCGTCGCCAGGGCTCTCGATCTCGGACCCGACGACAACGTCGTCATCGACGAGCTCCAATTCGTGACGAGCTTCGTCCTGTACCGAGAGCTCGAGAAAGAGAATGGCGTCGAGCTCCGTATCGTGCCTCAGCGAGACGGTCGCTCGGACTTGGAGGATTTCGACGCCCGCATCGATGGCAACACGAAGCTCGTGTCGGTGGCCTGGGTCTCGAATCGTAACGGCTTTCGCGAGGACGTGCGAGGCCTGGCGGAGCTGGCGCACCGCAAGGGCGCTTTCCTCTACGCCGACGGCGTCCAGGCCATCGGGAACTTCCCGACCAGCCTCTCCGAGGGAGGCGTCGACTTCGTCACCGCCAACTCGTACAAGTTTCTGTTCTCGAGCTACGGCGCCGCGCCTTTCTTCGTCCGTGAGGAGCTCCTCGATCGGATCCGCCCGGACCGCTACGGCCACGGGTCTACCAAGGAGACGCTCGACAACTACCACTACCGACTTCGCACGACGGCGAGCAAGTACGAGTACGCGGCCCCCGCGTACAACGCCGTCTATCAGCTGAGCGCGGCCCTCGGGTACTTGAAAGAAGTCGGCCTTGACCGCATTGAAAAGCACACCGTGGCGCTCGCCCGAGAGCTGAGAGACGGGCTTGCGAGTCTCGGATTCGACCCCTGGACGCCTCCCAAGAACAACTCCCCGATCGTCAGCTTCCCTCACGGACGAGAGACTGACGAATTGAAGAAGCTTTTGAAGAAGGAGGGCATCATCGTCAAATTCCGCGAGAAGGAGGAATCGGTGATTCGGGTGTCGATCGCGCTTTTCAACAACCGAGCGGATATTCAGAAGCTTTTGAAGGTGCTGGCGACGGTCGCTTAGCTCTCGAGCAGCCTGCTACGCGAGGATGCCGCGGATCGGGTGCCCGTCGACGTCAGCCAGGCGGATGTCGCGCCCGCCGAACCGGTAGGTCAAGCCTCGATAGTCGAGGCCAAGCAAGGTGAGCACGGTGGCATGCAGGTCCCGCACGGTATGGGCGTTCTCGACGGCCCGGTAGCCATACTCGTCGGTCTGGCCGTAGATGAACCCTTTCTTGAGGCCACCGCCGGCCAGCCAGAGACTGAAGCCATAGGGGTTGTGATCGCGCCCGTTGCTGCCCTGCGCGAACGGAGTCCGTCCGAACTCGCCCGAGAAGATAACGAGGGTCTCGTCGAGCAACCCGCGCGACTTGAGATCCTTGACCAACCCGGCCACCGGCTGGTCGACGGTCATCGCGTTCGCGGTGTGCCCCTCCTCGAGCTTGCCGTGCTGGTCCCAGGGGTTGCCGCTCTGGCCCTCGCCTTCGATGGGGACCATGGTCAGCTCGACGAACCGGACCCCCCGCTCGACGAGCCGCCGCGCCAACAGACACTGGCGTCCATAGGCGGCCGTGGAGGTGTTCGGCGAATCGAGCCCATAGAGCTTCTTGGTCGCCTCGGTCTCGCCGGCCAGATCGACCAGCTCGGGCACCGCCGTCTGCATGCGGTAGGCGATCTCATAGTTGTCGATCGCCGCCTCGACCTGCCGGTCCCCGCCGATCCGCTCGAGAAACCCGCTGTCTAGATCGCCGATGACACGCAGCCGGTCGCGCTGCTGCCGGTCTGTCTCGCTTGGTCGGACGTTGTTGAGCGGCTCGGCCCTCTCCGGGTAGATCATCGAACCTTGATGAATGGCCGGGAGGAACCCGTTGCCGAACAAGTTGACCCCGCCGATCGGGACACCGCCGCTGCCCAGCACCACGAATCCCGGGAGATTCTGGTTCTCGGTGCCGAGCCCGTAGGTGATCCAGGAGCCCATGCTGGGGAACCCGATGAACGGCATGCCGCAATGGAAGTAGAAATTCGCCTGGGCGTGCTCCATGAACGGGGCGGTCATCGAGCGGATGACGGTCAACTCGTCGGCGACGCTCCCGATGTGCGGGAACAACGCGCTCACCGGGATGCCGCTCTGCCCGTAGCGGGTGAACTCCCAGGGACTCGGCATGATGTTGCCGTCGTCGTTGAACATCGTCCGTTCGGTCTGGAACGGCATCGGCTCCCCGGCCTCAGCCGCGAGCCGCGGTTTGGGATCGAAGGAGTCGACGTGCGAGAGCCCCCCCGACAGGTAACAGAAGATGACGTTCTTCACCCTGGGCGCCAAGGGCGGCGTCTTCGCCGCCAGCGGCCCGTCGGCGAGCTCCTGGCCCAGTCCGGCGTAGGACGAGTCGGCCATGAGCGCCGACAGGGCGAGCATGCCGAACCCGGTCGAGGTCTGCCGCAACATCTCGCGGCGGGTCAGGAAGGGGCGCGGTTTCGGATGATGACGTGGGTCGTAGCACATTGGAAGCCTCGGCCTTCTATCGGATGAAGACGTACTCCTTCAAATTGAACATACTGTGGGCGACGTCCTGCCACGCCTCGGAGTCGTAGAGCAGGAGGTCCTCGGTGGTGCCGCGCTGCGACGCCACGCTGGTGAGATAGTCCGTCAGCCGAGCTCGCTCCGCGGCGATCGGTTGCCGAGCCAGCGCCTTGAGAAACATGTGGTCGAGACGTCCGCCGAGTGTGGCCGCCTCGCCCTCGGCGAGACGGCGACCCCATTCGGCCGCCTGGCCAATGACGAACGGGCTGTTCAGCAGGGTGAGTGACTGCGCCGGGACGTTGGTCGCATCGCGCTGGCCGCGGGTCGTTGCCGGCTTCGGCAGGTTGAACGCCTCCAGGAACGGGTTGTGGACGTTTCGACGGATCTCCTGGTAGATGCTGCGTCGCCCCTCGCCGTCGACCGGGCCGTTGTTCCTGTTTCTTCGGACCGGCACCGACGGGCCATACATCGTCGGGTCGAGACGACCTGACACCGACAGCATCGAGTCGCGGATCGCCTCGGCGTCGAGACGCCTGAGGTTGGCATGCTGCAGCAACCGATTGGACGGGTCGGTCTCGAGAGCCGCCGGCGACGCCTGGCTGCTCATCTGATAGGTTCGGGTCAGCACTAGTCGGCGGACCAGTTGCTTCACGGAATACCCATCGTCGACGAAGGCGCCGGCGAGATGGTCGAGCAGCGCCGCATGGGATGGCGCATCGCCAAGCCGACCGAAATTGTCGACGGTACCGACCAGGCCATAGCCGAACAGGTAGCGCCAGAGCCGATTGACCGCCACCCGCCCCGTGAGCGGGTTGTCCGGAGCGGTGATCGCATCAGCCAGACGCAACCGCACCAGGCCGGGTTCCGGAGGATACGGTTGGTCGTCGAGCGCGGTCAGAAAGCTCCGAGCGACCACCTCTCCGCGGGTCTGGTGGTTGCCGCGGATCAAGAGCGGCTGGTCGGGCGCCGCCTCTTCGACGACACCCGGCGCCCGACGCGCCACGGGGACATCTCCCTCGAGCGACCGATATCGGGTGACCAGTGCCCGCAACGCGACGAGATGTTCGAGTGAGCGAGGCAGCAGGTCTGCCCGGACGAACTCGTCGAGAAACACGGCCTGAAGCTCGGTCAGCCGGCCATCACGCCACGCCGTCACCGCCTCGGCCAGCCGCCGGCCGACAAGCGACGCGAGCGCCTGGCGCGAGGATGGGGCCTCGACGTCGCTCCCCTGAAGCAAGTGGAGAACCGGCACGACGGTGTCACGAGGCGTCTCCTCGACGTCGTGGAGCAGAACCTGGCTGACTCCAATCGACGAGCGCCCATCGCCACGACGCGTAGGCCGGTTCTTGGCCCCGAAGTCTTCGCGGTCGAAGCCAAACCGTGTGACGTCGTCCTGTGTCGCGAACTCGATGTAGGCCGTGAACCCCTTCCAGAAGCTGGTGTCCCACTGCACCCAGACCATCTCGTCCCGCTTGGGGCTGTAGCGCAGGTTATAGATGCCGCCGCGCGATACGGCGTAGTTCTCGATGACGAGCAAGGCGAAGCTGAGATCCCCACCAAGCACCCGGAGGCTGATGAAGTCGTTGTCGACGGTGAAGCGTGGCGTCTGGATGACCCCGGCGTGTTTCGAGGACAGAAGGTGGTATAGGCCCCCCCCGGATAGATCCCGTTCAGCAGCTGACCGTCGTGCCGCTCGATGGCAAACTCCCCCGGGGGCGAGGGGGCATCCGGCCGGCCCGTGCCATGACCGACGGTAGAGGCATAATCGGTCCCGCTGAAGTCCCACGCCGTTTCGAAGTGCTCGCGATTGAATCGCTCGCGGGCGTCGATCTCCGACTCCCACCTGTCGCCGAGCTCGCGCCACGTGCGCGCCAGGGCACCGTCCTCGACTTCGGCGAGCTCGCGCCAGGCGCCCAGCGCGCTGCCATCGCGCGGCTCAGGAGTCGCCTCGCGTGCGGACGCCGACTCGGCCTCACCGGCAGCCGCGTCCGCCGACTCGAGATCCTCGAGTAGCCGCGTCGGAACCGTGTCGGCCGCCTCGAGCCAGGCCTCGGCCAGCCCGTCTCGAATGTCGACCTTGAGCGCGGCCAAGGCATCTTTGTTGGTGTCGAGCAGGGTCTCATCGTCGATGGCCCGCTGCGTCGGTCTCGCCCCGTAGAGCGTCCCGAACAACGAGTAGTAGTCCTTCTGGCTGATCGCGTCGAACTTGTGGTCGTGGCACCGCGCACACGAAACGCTGAGCCCGAGAAAAGCCTTCGACACCACGTCGACCTGGTTGTCCGCCCACTTGACCCGGTCTTCCCACGGGTCGACCGGCTGATATCCATGTTCGACGAGCCGGAAGTGGGCCGTTCCGATGATCGACTCGTTGAGCTGATTCTCGGGGTCGAGACGTGGCCTCGGCAGCAGGTCCCCGGCCAGGTGCTCGCGAATCAGCTGGTCGTAAGGCACGTCGCCGTTGAACGCGCGAATCAGGTAGTCGCGATACCGCCAGGCGAACGGGATGCCCGGGTCTCCCTCGCTGCCGTGTGACTCGGCGTAACGGAACAGGTCCATCCAGTAACGCGCCCAGCGCTCGCCGAAGTGCGACGAGTCGAGATACCGGTCCACCAAGTCGGCGTAGGCGGTCGGCGACGTGTCGGAGACGAACCGCGAAATCTCCGCGGGGGTCGGTGGCAACCCACGCAGGTCGAACGATAGCCGACGGATGAGCGTGTGCCGATCGGCGGGGGACGCTGGATCGAGCCCGGCCGCTTCGAGCGAGGCGAGGATGAACCGATCGACCGCGTCCCGAGGCCAGGCGTCGTCGCGCACCGCCGGTGGCTCGACCTGCCGGACCGGCTGCCACGCCCAGTGCGTGCGCCGACGCCTTTCGAGATCGAACGGCTCGGTTGGATCGGGCGAGTCGGCCGCCGCCAACGAGTCCTCCGGCCACGGGGCCCCCATCTCGACCCACTCGATCAGGCTCGCGATCGCCGTCGCATCGAGCGCCCCGGTGGGTGGCATCAGCACGGGTCGTCCCTGCACGCGCTGCACGAGTGGACTGCTGAGCGGATCGCCCGGGACGATGACCGGCCCGGAATCGCCGCCGGCCAGTAGCGTCTCTCGGCTGTCGAGACGCAGCCCTCCGAACGGCGTCTCGACCTGGGCGCTGTGACACTCGAAGCAGTTGTTGGCGAGCAGCGGACGGATCTTGGACTCAAAGAACTCGATTTGCTCGGCGCTCGGCGCACCCGCCGGGCGGGCCTCTGATTGGGCTCCGACGACAGCGATCGAGGTCACAACAAGAAACGTGACCGTCGCACCGATCCTGGAGATCATCGAGTGCCTCACAAGAAATATGACTGTAATCTACCGACCGCCCGTCCGCCACGCAAGTGGAGACGGGGGGCTGACGAGGACTGTCTACGCAGGCCGACGCCGGGCAGAGAGCTTTCGACGTTCATAGGCCAGATTATCACTTTCGAACTGGAGCGTGGGCAGCCGCGACAGGCTATCATCATGATCGCCGGAGGGCATGATGCACGAACCTCATGAACCGATCCCGCTGAAGGATATCGAGGAGGCGCGCGAGCGCATCCGCGAATCCGCCATTCGGACCCCGCTCGTCCGCCTCAATGCTGATGCGCCGGGCTCTGTTTATCTCAAGCTCGAGAATCTTCAGCCCATATCGGCCTTCAAGATTCGCGGCGCCAGTAACGCCATGGCCCTCATCGAAAAGGCAAAGCTCGCGAACGGCGTTTACACCTCGAGCGCGGGGAACATGGCCCAGGGGGTCGCATGGAACGCGCACCGATTGGGCATTCCCGCGACCATCGTCGTTCCCGAGCACGCCCCGGAATCCAAGCTCGCCGCTATCGAGCGACTAGGCGCCGACTACATCAAGGTTCCCTACGAGGAGTGGTGGCAGGTGATGTCCACGCACCACTACGCCCCACTCGCCGACCGGCTCTTCATCCACCCTTCGAGCAGCCCCGCCGTCATGGCGGGCAACGGGACCATCGGCCTCGAGATCCTGGAGGACTTGCCGGACGTGGACGCCATCCTCATCCCCTACGGAAGTGGAGGACTGAGCTCGGGGATCGGATGTGCCATCCGCGCCCTCAAACCCGCCACGAAGATTCTCGCCTGCGAAGTGGAGACCGCTGCCCCAGTGGCTCCGTCGCTTGCGGCGGGCTCGATTCAGGAGGTTCCCTACACGCCGAGCTTCGCAGACGGGCTCGGTGCAAAAACCATTCTGCCCGAGATGTGGCCTCTGGTAAGGAGCCTTCTCGATGGCGCCCTCGTCGTGAGCCTGCGGGAAACGGCGGACGCCATCCGCCTCCTGGTGGAGCGCAATCGCGTCGTCGCCGAAGGAGCCGGCGCGGCGCCGGTGGCGGCGGCTCTTTCGGGCAAAGCCGGAAGGGGAAAGCTCGTGTGTGTCGTCTCAGGAGGAAACATCGACTCGGAGAAGCTGGCTACGATTCTCCGAGGTGAGATTCCGTGAAGCCACTCGAGCCTCTCCTACCTCAGGACCAGATTGCCTGGATCCAGGATCATGGCCACGCGGGGTCTCGCGTTCATCGGCGGTCCTTCCCCCCCCCCCCGCCTGGACCAGGCCTTCTGATAGGCTGTCATCGCCTCGCGTGCAATCGCGTCGAAGCTACAGCGTCGCTCGAAGGACTCGCGTAGGGCGGCGCGGCCGGGATGGCGGCGCGGCGCTTCAAGGAGAGCCTCGGCGAGAGCGGCGTCATCTCCAAGCCGCCATAAGCTCCCGCATCGTCCGTCGTCGGCAATCCGCCGGAACGAAGGAATATCCGATAGGGATACACACCACATGCTAGTGCCTTGAGGACCGCGCAACCGCTTCCCTCTCGGCGACTTCCCGAGATGAGAAAGTCGGTTTTCTCCCAGCTCGCGTTCGACGAGATCATGGGACACAGCGCCAACCAGCTCGACCCGGGTCTCTAGAGCGAGCTCGCGAATCGTGTTCTGGATCGCGGGTAACAAGCCTCCGTTCTCAGGAAAGATCATCCGAAGGTGCGCCTCCCGCAGGCGCCCCGTCACCCGGGAGAACGCGCGCAAGACGGTGAGCGGATCTTTGTCCTCAATGAGCCGGCCCAGATAGAGAAAGCGCGAGCCCGGCTTCGCAGACTCCGAGCTCGGCGGTCGGAACGAGGATGAGCTCTCAAAGACCTCGTACACACCCCTGTCGGTATCGAAGGATACCGGCGGCTCGCCACTCGTCGGCCTGGGCAGCAGCCGTGAACAAGAACGCGTCCGCTTTCGAGAGGCCCCAACGCTGAACCCACCGGCGCGGACCGTGTTTCGGCCCGGCGCCACCGTGGTCCTGACGATGAGCGCGGCGCCGTCGGAAAGGACTCGACGAAGCCTTCCTACGTGGATCGGAAAGATGAGGGCATTCACATGGACGATGTCGGGATCGAGACCCTTCACCGCTGCATGAAGGCGTCGGGGCTCTCGGTGGACCGACGCGCTTCGTCGCCGAATCCAATCACGAACGCTACCGAAGAGGCGCCATGCCGCACGAGCGCCTCCAGAAATCTCGAATTCCTGTCAAAATCTGCCAACCATGCATTGGGATCCGTGTACACGGGAGGCCAGGCATAGTTCACGACTACCACCCGCACGCGAATCAAACCCTTCGGATAGGAGGGAGGTTGAGGCTGCAAACACAAGTTTTACAACGCGCGTTGCTGGCTGGTTGAAGCCGGCGGCGGAAGGAGAGGGCGGGAGCGTGGTTCAAAACGGAATCGAGCCCGTTCTTCCCAAGCGCCCCGTACGGCTTGTGGAAGAAACAGGGACGTACAGTTCCGTCGGCCTCGACGACCGCGGACACCCAGGGCGCGTTGCAGCGAACGGGCGGGAAATCTGCTTTCCCCCGGCAGGCGGCGTAGTAGTGGACGATCCGCGCCAGCTTCTTCGGCTTCTCGACGACGAAGCCTGCAGCAATCGAGCCCTTCTCTTCGTGAAGAAGACGGGTGAGCTCCGCCTCGAGGGCGGGTAGCTCCGCTTCGGCGGGCACCACCTCGTCGATCCGCTCCTGTGTCCAGCCAGCGGGTCGGTTGAAGGCTTCGGAATAAGGATCGGCGGGCAAGAAACTGATCCGGTCGAGCCCGATGTCTCGGGCAGCACGGACCGTCTCGGTCCATGAGCGAAAGTTGTCTTTCTGAACGACGCAGCGAGCGGAGACCGGAAAACGCGCGCTCTCGTCTTTGAGAGCGCGAACGCCCTGGCGCAGCTTGGCAAACGCCTGCGGAACCCGTCGAATGGCAACGTGAACGTCTTCCGGACCATCGAGCGATAGGATGACTTCGTCCACCGCACGGGTGAGCTCTTCCGCCTTCGACGCCAGCAGGAGTCCAGTGGAAAGTAACGTGATCTTGGGGCCCGCGCCGCGGATCGCTCGGCAGAACTCAAAAAAGTCGGGGTGCATCAAGGCTTCGCCACCCGTGAGACAGACCCGGCGGGTCTCCAATCGCTTGAGTGATTCTTGGATCGGTTGGAGATCCTCCCTGGTCCAGCGAGGCGCCGTCTTGTTCCCCTTCCAGATGTCGCACATGACGCAGCGGCAGTTGCAAGCGCCGTGTGGCTCCAGGAAAACGATTGGGAGCGTGTAGATCTTGCCCGTTGCGAGCGTGGCGGTCCGCTTCAGCGTCTCGAACATCTCGCTTTCGCCTCCGCATAGAGGTTTCCCTCGAGAGGGAGATGATAGGGAAGGATCAGGCCTTGGGGCATACCCGGAAGCCCTCCAACGCCTCTTCGGGAAACGTCCTCCGCAGCAATCGCTCGATTGAGAAACCGCTTGCAGCAAGGCCCTCGAGCCACAGCTCGCTCTCGCCGTGAGACGACAGCACGAGGAGCACGTACCCGCGGGCGGTGAGATGATCCCGCAGCTGCGCCACGAACCGTTCGCGAAGCCCGGAAGCGCGCCATGCCGACTCCGCCCAATTCCTAGGCTCACCATCGAAATACGGCGGATTGAAGAGGACCACGTCAAAGCGGTCTCCGCCGACCGGGACGAACAGGTCACCCTGTCTCACGTCGACCCTGCCACTCACTCCGTTCCGCGCCGCGTTGTTGATAGCCGCTTCGACGGCGTGGGGGTTGACGTCAACGGCAACGACCCGAGCCCCGCGTCGAGCCGCGAGAATCGCGCCGATGCCGCTGCCGCAGCCGAGATCGAAAACGCGGGTCGCGGCGTCCATCGGTGCAAACTCCTCGACGAGGTCCGCAAGCAGAGCGCCGGTTCGCATGAGGACCGGGCGCAATACCTCAGGGGGGACCTGAAGCGTGATGCCGCGGTAGGATTCCGTGCTCGCTCGGCGGAGCTTTCCCCTATACCAGAGTCGTTGCACCCACAGGAAAGCTAGGCGGAGACCGAGCCAGGGGCTCGGCGGTGGTGGCGCAATCCCGGTCGAGGGCTCGGCGGTCAAGACAATTTTCTCGGCGGGCGTACGACTTCGGCAAGCGTTTTTTCCAGCGGGAAGCCGTAGAAATCACGGTCGCAGCGCCAGCGCGAGACGGCTCGGAGGGCCCGCCGGGCCGGGCCGGGGGCATCACTCCAGGCGAATCTCGAGTAGAACTTGAAGCGCTCGATGGTGCGATATTTTGTATTCGACACCCAGGGGCCCCTCGATTCCACATAGTCGAAGTCTGCCCACTGCTCCAACGTGTCCGGCAAACCCCATCGAACGTTAATCGAGGAAGCTATTGGCGAGCCTGGGTAGGGCTTGTAGTAGAACAGCTCGGTGCGAAACGACGGACTCATCGCCTCGAGGCGCTTGATGAGCCCGAGGGTATCGGTGACGCTCGCCTCCGATTCATCAGGAAAGCCCACGATAAACGGGAAGCGGATCGAGATCCTGTGACGGGCGCACTTCTCGGCCGTCTCGATGACCTGATCGATGGTGATGTCCTTCGCGATTTGCTCGAGCATCTCGGGGTTGCCCGACTCGACGCCCACGAGAACCAGTCGGAGGCCCGACCGCTTGCAGAGCGCGAACTCCTCGTCCGGCATCCGCGAGCCCTGGTCCGCGCGCATGGTTGCCGTCCATTGGAATCGTAGCTCTCGAGTCAAGATCTCGTCCGCGATTTGCATCACCCGGGGGCGGTGGGTGAAAAACGTTTCGTCCTGGAATGCTAGCTCCTGGAACGAGTAACGCTGCCAAAGGGCCTCGATCTCTTCTCCCATGCGCTTGGGCTCGAGGCCGCTCCACTTCCGCTCGAACACGAAGGGGTCCGCACAGAAATTACAACGGAAATTGCACCCCGTCGACCCAATGTAGTCGAGCTGCCGAAAACTCTTGAGCTCCATATACCGCTCGACGTCGATGAGCTCGTACCGATGAGCGGGAAAGCCGTTCATATCCTCGAGCGCCCGCGGCGGGTTTTGGATGACGCGGTCACGTTCACGAAAACAAGTCCCCGGTATTCCCTCCAAGGACTCGCCACGTTCGAGCCGACGACTGACCTCCGCAAGGGAGCTTTCGCCCTGGCCTTGCACAGTGACGTCGACACAATCCGCCTCGAGCGTCTTTGTCGGGAAGAGCGAGGGGTGCCAACCTCCCCAGACCACGGGAAGGTCGGATCGAAGGGATTTGGCAAATCGCGAAGCCCGGAGGGCATCTCTTATGGGAGCTCCGGTAAGAACGGTGACCCCGAGCAGAAGAGCGCCAGGGAGCTCCCGGCGGAGCCGCTCGTCCACGTCGGACTCCAGCCGGGCGTCGACGATCACCACGTCGTACTTCTTAGTATCGAGTGCCGAGGCCACCGCGAGAAGGCCGAGCGGCATGGTATAGAAAACCGCATCGGGATTGTAGAGAACCACTTTGGGCTTGCTCACCAGGCGTTCTCCGCCCGCTCCTTCGAGGTCCACGGCCGGCCACCAGCATCTGTCTCCAGCTCGTTCCGCGTGAGCGCCATACCGATACGTCCCGCGCGGGCTTTTGCCCGACACCACAACGCTTGGGAAAGATCGCCGTCCCGTTGTGATCTTGCCGCCCGAACCTCGTTGGTGAACCACCGTGTCACATGGCCGTAGTAGCGTCTCGACCGGCGTCCTGCGATCCGATAGTCACGATCGGAGCGACGCTCCCATGGCAGGTCGCTACCGACGCGATCCTGGACGGCATCGTAGTATTCGGTACCCTTGATCGGATATGCGACCGTAGTCAGGAAAACGTCGGGAGCAGTGGTCTTGAGGTGCTCCAGGGTCTCACGGAGGTCGGTCTCCTCTTCGCCTTCATAGCCGAACATAATGAACATCCCGACCTTGATCCCTTTGGTCTGTAGCATGAGAGTCTTTCGACGTACATCCCCGACGACGGTTTTGCGCCTCATCGCATCGAGGATGCGCTGTGATCCGCTCTCGGCACCAATCCAGATCCTCCACGCTCCTGTTGCAGCCAAGGCCTCGACGGTCTCTTCGTCGAGGCAGTCAGCGCGAGTGATCGCCTCATACGGGATACTCACCCCGCGACGGGAGAGCTCCCTCGCGTAGTCAAGAAACCAGGTCCGGTTGATCGTTAGTACATCGTCGGCATACCAGAGCTGGTCCGGGCGGTAGCGGTCGATGATCCATTCGACTTCGCTCGCGACGTCCTCCACCGACCGGCGTCGGTGGCTTCTTCCGTATACCGAGTGTGAGCACCAGGTGCAGGTGAACGGACAACCCCGAGCCGTGATGAGCGAGACCGAGCCACCACCGTGATTCCGTCTCCATACGTCGATGTACTGCTGGATCTCGATGGCCTCGCGATCTGGCCATGGCTGCTTCGACAGGTCGGCGATCTTCTGGCGCGGCGCGCTCCGAACGACCTCACTCCCTTCCAGGTACACTAGGCCGGCCACGTCCCGCCAGGCCGCACGGTCGTCGAGACGCGGAAGAAGCTCCTCCAACGTATGTTCACCTTCCCCGATCACGACTGCGTCGGCCCCCGCCGGCAGATACGCCTCCGGATAGTTCACCGCTTCGGGCCCACCCAGCACGACAGGGATGCCCTTTCTTTGCGCCACCCGAATCATCCGGAGGACGTTCGCTTTGGTCATCAAGTTCGTGTAAATGCCCAGCATTCCAGGGGCTGAGTCTCGAAGGTGGTCCTCGAAATCCGAGAACGAGGCGAACGTTGAGTCGAAGGTCTCGACCGAAAATCCCTTGGCCTTGAGATGAGAGGAAAGATAGAGAATCCCTAGCGTCGGATAGGGCTTCATGATCCGGCGTTCCATCTCGTCTTCAGCCAGAAAATAGCCGTGCGACAGCAGGACATCGGGTGACCGCGGTCCAGTATCTTTCCGAGGATAAGACATATTTTTAGAACGTATCATCTTACCCGGGCGCCCGCGACGCTCACGTGGGGAGATTCGCCGGCCCTGTTGCCGGGTCGGGTCAAGCCGAGTGGCAAACGATTCGCTCGTGTGCCATCATCCATCGTGTCCATGCAGCCCGAGTGGGGTTGCCTACTGATGGCATTAATTCTTTAGGGTCTACGCGGATTCGTGTGGGTTGAAGACGGCATTTCTGGGTAATGGCGGAAGGAATGCCGCCACGATCTTCAGCTTGAGATATTCCTCGTCGCGATAGCCGTAGGCGCGTCGTTGCAGCACACGGATTTTGTTGTTGACCCCTTCAACTAGGAGGCGCAGACGTTCCATCTCGGCCACCGCCTTGTCCGGCACAGCTTGCCCACATGCGTCGCAAAACGCTAGGTGTAGCGCGAGTTGTTCGCCAGCCAGTCCAGGTGTTCTACATGCACACCGCCGCACCCAGGACAGTTGACGCGCCAACGCTCGTATTCCAGATAGATCCGCCAGCCTGCCAACGACAGGTCGCGGACCCGGCACACTTGCTTGTCATAGCGCCCCCGGCACCGTTGCCCACAGTAAGAGCACACAGCTGTTTTTTTCGCCTCTTGAGCTGGATGACGCGGGCGTATCGGTCACCGAATAGACCCTTCAATCCGGCACACCACGAAACCTGGCAGCGCAAACAGCGAGCGGATCGACTGGGAATTTTTCACTCGGTTAGCCTATCCTAAAAATGGACCACTTTTCAGAACCTGATGAAGTACTCGATACCTTTTCCACACAATGAGTTACACTGTTTTTCCGTCAGGACTTACCCACACGAATCCGCGTAGACCCATTCTTTATTCGTCAGCCGGCCCCCAAGAACCGAGCTGAGCAGCATGTCCCCTCTTAGCGCCGCCCGGCGCCTGGCAACCCGCTATCTGAGAGGCGATGACTACGCCCGATCGGACGGGCATTGCAAGCGAGCACCGGCGTGGCTCGTGCTGGTTGCCAATAATTTCTGCAATCTCCACTGTAAGATGTGCGACGTCGGCCTGGACGAATCCAGTAGTGTTTTTTATCGGCACCTGATTGGACAGGATCGCCGCAACATGTCATTGACAATGCTGGAGACCGTTCTGGAGCAAGCAGCAGCGTTCTCCCCAAAGCCCCGGATCGGCCTCGCCTACACCGAACCGTTGATACACCCGCAAATCATCGAGCTCTGCCGGTGCATCGTCGAGCGAGGCTTCTTTTGCAGCATAACTACCAACGGATGGACGCTCTCCCGGCTAGCGGGCGCTCTTGTGGAGATTGGTGTGCATGAGATGACGGTGTCCATCGACGGCCCGGAAATCATACATGACCGAGTACGACGGAAGCCCGGTTCGTTCCGCAAATTATATGAGGGTGTCGATCAGCTCAATCAGCATCGCAAGACAACCGGTCGCCCGTATCCGTCCGTCAGGTTTTCATATACGCTCACTGACGAGAACTACGTTCATACATTGGAGTTCGTGCGTGAAATCGAGGCGTTAAAACCGCTCTCGATCAATGTCTCACATCTTAATTTCATATCCGATGAGATGGCGGCCGCCCATAACGCCATCCACGGGGGGGAGTTCACGGTGACTCGCTCCAATTTGGGTGAGATCGAGCCGACTAATTTTGACGCGGAGTCAATGTGGAACTCGCTGGAAGACCTCAAGTCATACGTGCGCTCCCGGTTCGGTTCTCTTGATCTTCTTCTGGTACCGGACTTCCCCTCACCTTCGGCTCTTCAGGTGTACTACCACAACCCGTCCCAATTCGTGGGTAGCCGTAGCTGCACCGACCCGTGGCGGATGATGATGGTCAAGACGGATGGAACCGTGATACCGGCCCACGGCAGGTGCTACGATTTCCCGGTAGGAAACCTAACACGTACTCCGCTTGCAGAACTGTGGAACAACGCCCGCTTCCTAGAATTTCGGAAGCTTCTGAAGCATGCCGGCGGCACATTGCCGGCGTGTGCGCGCTGCTGTGGAGTCATTGGAAAGCCGCTGGCGAACGGAAAGCAAGAGCTGCTCCGTTCTTAGCACTCGAGCGACAACAAGGTCTTCGTGTGTTCTGGGCACCTGCTCAAATACTTTGATTTTTCCCTATCGTGCCCGTTCTTGGGCTCGTGAGGCCGTCGGCATCGTCGCCGTACGTCAAATAGGATGAGCTATCCCTTCGGGCCCAACCGCAGAAAAGGAAAGCTTCTTGTTTTATTGCGCCGGGTAGTGGTGTGGACCGCCGTCGCCGTCTTCACGGAAGCGACGCTTCACGCACAACCGATCATCGAACATTCAGAGCTCGACTGTATGCGCCAGGGTGAGTTCGTCGTGGTGCTGTCGGGGATCGACCCCGAGGACGACGTTCAAACGGCCAAGGTCTATTTCCGCTCGAGTCTCTACCGGGACTTTTACTACGTCGAGATGACCTACCGGGACGGCCAATACGTCGGCATCCTTCCGCAACCGTCTCCTGAGACCCGGCAGGTCATCTACTACCTCGAGGCGTTGGATTCCGCGTTCAGCACCGCCCGCTCACGGGAGTACGACGCGGACGTTCGCGGTGGCTGTCGCCAGGAGCCGGCCGGTAGTGCCGTGGCCGCGGGTGCGGGCGCGGCGGTATTGACAACCGGCGGAGATGACGCGACGACATCGTCCGGCATCGCCGGGGTCCCGCCGTCGTCTGCGGCGACCACATCCGCCGTAACTGCGGGCTCCACGAGCTCGACACCGGCACCGGGGCCGGGCCCGACCACGTCAGCGCCGGCGACCACGGTGCCGGCGCACCCACGACCACGGTGCTCGGAGGTTCGAGCAGTATCACGTCGACCGCCAGCAGCACAACGACCATTGCTCCGACCACCAGTGTCGCCACGACGACCGTCGCTCCCAGCGTCGCCGCCTGTTTCACCTACGGCGGGAAGCTGAACTCTTGCCTGCATCGGTGGAACGCGAGCTGCTCGACGGGACCTATCGCCACCTACCAGTGGGTGGTGGACACGGCGGGGCTCATGGCGGCCGGAACATACAACCCGTCGCCGTTATCGAATCCGGTCATTGACGTGGATTGGAACATTGGTGCAACGTCGGGCGGTGGCTGCGACAACGAGCTCATCACGGTCAAGCTAGTCGTGACCGAGACGGACTCCAGCACGGACACGATCACGCTCGGGACGTGGAAGATTGATCAAAAAGCGCCGCCGTCGAGGGAAGTCCGGACCTCGATGACTAGCTTTCTCCGTGTACGGCCTCTCGACGGAACCGCCGAGGGTCGCGTTCTTCTGAACGGCTCGCAAATCGATACGACGAATAATTCCGGTCCCTTTCGCCATCAATTTGCCGGACAGTCGGGGAAGAACACCATCGAAGCGTATACGACCTCGATTGTCGGCGGAGAGAGTTATTGGCAGTTTGACTTTACCGGCGTGCAGGATTTCGTGGCGGGCAGCATCCGCGCCGAGCGCGGTCACGTCGTCATCGCGAACGAGCGCATCATCATTTTCCGCTTGGGCGCCCCTGACGAGCGAATCAGGTTCACCTACCGGCGCCCGCCGTAAATCTCGCTTTCCATTGCGCGTGCGACAAAATAGCGACGCTTTTTCAAAGCTTACGAGCTTCTGCTAATTGTCCACCGGAACGAGACGTTTCAGCTCCTCGAGCCAGTTTTGGACGAGGATCAGCTGCGTGGGTTCGGTCTCGTCGCGCGGACCGCGTTCCCTGATCATTAGGAAACGCCGTCCGGGGAGACGTCATAGGTGCGTCCTTGGGCGATTCCTCTGGGGCTCGTAAGGTATGTCCCTGACAGGACGACCTCGGGGTTGCCGGGGGCGAAGACACTTTCTGCAAAGCTGTCCCATCGAAGTCCCGACCCAACTCCTGATCTTGTTCGGCTTGGTCGGTCTCCTGCTGCTCCTCCACCGGCGGCGCCTCTCGAGCAGTCTGCTATGCGAGTATGCCGCGGATCGGGTGCCCGTCGACGTCAGCCAGGCGGATGTCGCGCCCGCCGAACCGGTAGGTCAAGCCTCGATAGTCGAGACCAAGCAAGGTGAGCACGGTGGCATGCAGGTCCCGCACGGTGTGGGCGTTCTCGACGGCTCGGTAGCCATACTCATCGGTCTGGCCATGGATGAACCCTTTCTTGAGGCCACCGCCGGCTAACCAGAGGCTGAAGCCATGGGGGTTGTGATCGCGTCCGTCGTTGGGGAACTGCCGGAACGGAGTCCGTCCGAACTCGCCCGAGAAGATGACGAGCGTCTCGTCGAGCAACCCGCGTGACTTGAGATCCTTGACCAACCCGGCCACCGGCTGGTCGACGGTCATCGCGTTCGCGGCGTGCCCGTACTCGAGCCTACTGTGCTGGTCCCAGGGGGCCTGGTCCAACTGGCCGGTGTTTTCCGTCCCTACCATGGTCAGCTCGATAAACCGGACTCCCCGTTCGACGAGGCGGCGCGCCAACAGACACTGGCGCCCATAGGCGGCCGTGGAGGTGTTCGGCGAATCGAGCCCATAGAGTTTCTTGGTCGCCTCGGTCTCGCCGGCCAGATCGACTAGCTCGGGCACCGCCGTCTGCATGCGGTAGGCGATCTCATAATTGTCGATCGCCGCCTCGACCTGCCGGTCCCCACCGATCCGCTCGAGAAACCCGGCGTTTATGTCGCCGATAACACGCAGCCGGTCGCGCTGCTGTTGGTCCGTCTCGCTTGGTCGGACGTTGTTGAGCGGCTCGGATCTCTCCGGGTAGATGATCGAACCTTGATGAATCACCGGGAGGAACCCGTTGCCGTACATGTTGACCCCGCCGACCGGGATACCGCCGCTGGCCAGCACCACGAATCCCGGGAGATTCTGGTTCTCGGTGCCGAGCCCGTAGGTGATCCAGGAGCCCATGCTGGGGAACCCCGTGAACGGCATGCCGCAATGGAAGTAGAAATTCGCCTGGGCGTGATCTGTGAACGGGGCGGTCATCGAGCGGATGACGGTCAACTCGTCGGCGACGCTCCCTATGTGCGGGAACAACGCGCTCACCGGGATGCCGCTCTGCCCGTAACGTGTGAACTCCCAGGGACTCGGCATGATGGTGCCGTTCCGGTTGAACATCGTCCGTTCGATCTGGAACGGCATCGGCTCCCCGGCCTCAGCCGCGAGCCGCGGTTTGGGATCGAAGGAGTCGACTTGCGAGAGCGCCCCCGACATGTAACAAAAGATGACGTTCTTCACCCTGGGCGCTAAGGGCGGCGTTTTCGCCGCCAGGGACCGGTCGGCGAGCTCCTGGCCCAGTCCGGCGTAGGACGGGTCGGCCATGAGCGCCGACAGGGCGAGCATGCCGAACCCTGTCGAGGTCTGCCGTAACATCTCGCGGCGGGTCAGGAAGGGGTACGGTCTAGGATGATCGCGTGGGTCGTAGCACATCGGAGGCCTCGATCTTCTACCGGATGAAGACGTACTCCATCAGATTGAACATACTGTGGGCGACGTCCTGCCACACTTCGGAGTCGTAGAGCAGGAGGTCCTCGGCGGTGCCGCGCTGCGACGCCACGGCGGTCAGATAGTCCGTCATCCGAGCTCGCTCCGCGGCGGTCGGCTGCCGAGCCAGCGCCTTGAGAAACATGTGGTCGAGACGTCCGCCGACCGTGCCCGCCTCGCTCCCGGCGAGACGGCGACCCCATTCAGCCGCCTGGCCGATGACGAACGGGCTGTTTAGCAGGGTGAGTGACTGCGCTGGGACGTTGGTCGCATCGCGCTGGCCACGGGTCGTCACCGGCTTCGGCAGGTCGAACACCTCCAGGAACGGATTATGGGCGTTACGACGGATCTCCTGGTAGATGCTACGTCGCCCCTCGCCGTCGACCGGGCCGTTGTTCGTGTTTCCTAGGTCGACGGTGAGGACGACGTAGTGCACCGACACCGACGGGCCATACATCGTCGAGTCGAGACGACCTGACACCGACAGCATCGAGTCGCGGATCGCCTCGGCGTCGAGACGCCTGAGGTTGGCATGCTGCAGCAATCGATTGGACGGGTCGGTCTCGAGGGCCGCCGGCGACGCCTGGCTGCTCATCTGATAGGTTCGGGCCAGTACCAGTCGGCGGACCAGTTGCTTCACCGAATACCCAGTGTCGACGAACGCGCCGGCGAGATAGTCCAGCAGCGCCGCATGGGATGGCGCATCGCCAAGCCGACCGAAATTGTCGACGGTACGTACCAGGCCATAGCCGAACAGGTGGCGCCATAGCCGATTGACCGCCACCCGCCCGGTGAGCGGGTTGTCGGGAGCGGTGATCGCATCAGCCAGATGCAACCGCACCAGGCCGGGTTCCGGAGGATACGGTTGGTCGTCGAGCGCGGTCAGAAAGCCCCGAGCGACGACCTCCCCGCGGTGCTGGTGGTTGCCGCGGACCAAGAGCGGCTGGTCGGGCGCCGCCTCTTCGACGACACCCGGTGCTCGACGTGCCACCGGGACATCCCGCTCGAGCAACCGGTATCGGGTAACCGGCGCCCGGATGCTGTCGATGTGCTCGAGTGCAGTGGGCAGCAGGTCCGCCCGGACGAACTCGTCGAGAAACACGGCCTGAAGCTCGGTAAGCCGACCGTCGCGCCACGCTGACACCGCGTCGCCCAGCAGCCGGCCGACAAGCGACGCTAGCGCTTGGCGCGAGGATGGGGCCTCGCCGTCGCTCCCCTGAAGCAAGTGGAGAACCGGCACAACGGGGTCACGAGGGGTCTCCTCGACGTCGTGGAACAGAACCTGGCTGACCCCGATCGACGAGCGCCCATCGCGGCGACGCCTGGGCCGGTTCGTGGCCCGGCTGTCTTCGGGATCGAAGGCGAAGTGCGTGACGTCGTTCTGTGTCGCGAACTCGATGTAGGCCGTGAACCCCTTCCAGAAGCTGGTGTCCCACTGAGCCCAGACCATCTCGTCCCGCTTCGGGCTGTAGCGCATGTCATAGATGGCGCCCGGCAAGGCGTGGTTCTCGATGATGAGCGTGGCCAAGCTGAGATCCCCACCAAGCACCCGCAGGCTGATGAAGTCGTTCTCGATAGGGAAGCGTGGCGTCTGGATGACTCCGGCATGTTTCGAGGACAGAAGGTGGGTATAGGCCCCCCCCGGATAGATCCCGTTCAGCACCTGGCAAGTCAGGCGCGCGCACCACTCGATGGCAAACTCCCCCGGGGGCGAGGGGGCATCCGGCCGGCCCGTGCCATGACCGACGGTTGCGGCATAATCGGGCCCGCTGAAGTCCCACGCCGTCTCGAAGTGCTCGCGATTGAATCGCTCGCGGGCGTCGATCTCCGACTCCCACCTATCGCCGAGCTCGCGCCACGTGCGCGCCAGGGCACCGTCCTCGACTTCGGCGAGCTCGCGCCAGGCGCCCAGCGCGCTGCCATCGCGCGGCTCAGGAGTCGCCTCGCGTGCGGACGCCGGCTCGAGATCCTCGAGTAGCCGCGTCGGAATCGTGTCGGCCGCCTCGAGCCAGGCCTCGGCCAACCGGTCTCGAATGTCGACCTTGAGCGCGGCCAAGGCGTCTTTGTTGGTGTCGAGCAGGGTCTCATCGTCGATGGCCCGCTGCGTCGGTCTCGCCCCGTAGAGCGTCCCAAACAACGAGTAGTAGTCCTTCTGGCTGATCGCGTCGAACTTGTGGTCGTGGCACCGCGCACACGAAACGCTGAGCCCGAGAAAAGCCTTCGACACCACGTCGACCTGATTGTCCGCCCACTTGACCCGGTCTTCCCACGGGTCGACTGGCTGATTTGCATGTTCGACGAGGTGAAATTGGGCGGTTCCGATGATCGACTCGTTGATCTGATTCTCAGGGTCGAGACGTGGCCTCGGCAGCAGGTCACCGGCCAGGTGCTCGCGAATCAGCTGGTCGTAAGGCACGTCGCCGTTGAACGCGCGAATCAGGTAGTCGCGATACCGCCAGGCGAACGGGATGCCCGCGTCTCCCTCGCTGCCGTGTGACTCGCTGTAACGGAACAGGTCCATCCAGTAACGCGCCCAGCGCTCGCCGAAGTGCGACGAGTCGAGATACCGGTCCACGAGGTCGGTGTAGGCGGTCGGCGACGTGTCGGAGACGAACCGCGCAATCTCGGCGGGGGTCGGCGGCAACCCACGCAGGTCGAACGACAGCCGACGGATGAGCGTGTGCCGATCGGCGGGGGACGCTGGCTCGAGCTCGGCCGCTTCGAGCGAGGCGAGGATGAACCGATCGACCGCGTCCCGAGGCCAGGCGTCGTCGCGCACCGCCGGTGGCTCGACCTGCCGGACCGGCTGCCACGCCCAGTGCGTGCGCCGACGCCTTTCGAGATCGAACGGCTCGGTTGGATCGGGCGAGTCGGCCGCCGCCGCCACTGAGCCCTCCGGCCACGGGGCCCCCATCTCGACCCACTCGATCAGGCTCGCGATCGCCGTCGCATCGAGCGCCCCGGTCGGTGGCATCAGCACGGGTCGTCCCTGGACGCGCTGCACGAGTGGACTGCTGAGCGGATCGCCCGGGACGATGACCGGCCCGGAATCGCCGCCGGCCCGTAGCCCCTCTCGGCTGTCGAGACGCAGCCCCCCGAGCGGCGTCTCGACCCGTGCGCTGTGACACTCGAAGCAATTGTTGGCGAGCAGCGGACGGATCTCGGTCTCAAAGAACTCGATCTGCTCGGCGCTCGGCGCACCCGCCGGGCGGGCCTCTGATTGGGCTCCGACGACAGCGATCGAGGTCAGAGCGAGAAACGTGACCGTCGCACCGATCCTGGAGATCATCGAGTGCCTCACAAGAAATATGACTGTAATCTACCGACCGCCCGTCCGCCACGCAAGTGGAGACGGGGGTACTGTCAAGTTGAGGCTCCGACTCGCAGACTTGCCAGTACCTGCTGGCATGCTGGACGATGAAGATCGCTTCGCTAAGCGAGAGGAAGTCATCAGCTTCTCCCTTCGACGCCAATCTGTTAAGAGCCTCACAGACCAGCGCTCCATCTTTTTGTTACAAAGGGAGGTGGTGGGCGACGTGTGTAGACGAACATTGAGATACCTCCATACTTGTGGATTTGCGGTTCTCTGCCTTCTTCTACTGCGTGTCTCTGCTTCGGCCCAAACTACACAGTGCATCATTCCGAGCGACGAAATCATCTCCGACGGATCGAGGCCGGATAGCATACCGGCGCTGATATCACCGGAGTTTGTCGAAGCCACCGAAGGTGACGAATTTTTGGGCGCCGACTTTCTCGTGGTGGGAATCGTGGTCAACGGCGAAGCCCGAGCGTATCCCCACAATGTCTTGTGGTGGCACGAGACCATCAATGATTTCGTCGGCGGTAAGGCAGTCCTCGTCACGTTTTGCCCCCTCACCGGAAGTGGATTGGTCTTCGACCCGGTAACCGACGACGGCCTGCTACAGTTCGCCAACTCTGGCTTTCTCCACGACAACAATAACGTCATGTTCGATATGACCGCGCGCAGCCTGTGGACCCAGATGTTCTTGGGTAGTATCTGCGGTGACTTCCTGGGAAAGAAGCTAAAGCTACTTCCAGTGGTTCAATCCACCTGGGAGGCGTGGAAGGCCCTCCACCCCGACACCGGCGTGGTCAGCTTCAACACTGGGCACGCTCGCAACTATGTGCGGAATCCTTACAGCACCTATAACGAGATTGACAACGCTGAGATTTTTTCCCTCATAGCTTCCTCGATCCCAGGCTGCAGATAAAGGAGCGCGTCCTCGGGATCGAGCACGAGGGTGTTGCCCGAGCCTATCCTTACACTGGTATTGGAGAAAAGGTGGCCATCAACGACGTCATCCAAGACTTGCCGGTGTTGGTTGTATGGGACGATCGTGCGCAGATGGCGATCCCGTTCGACGGGCGGGTCTCGGCCTCGGGCACCGATAGGCGGCAGGAACTGACCTTCACGATCGTGGGCGGCTCCGCTTTCCCGTTCAAGCTCAAGGACGAAGAAACCGGTACGGTTTGGAGTATCACTGGTGAGGCGCTCGATGGACCTCTGGCGGGCGCCAAGCTCGAGCAGGTCGCCGCTTACACTTCGTTCTGGTTCGCCTGGGCCGCGTTCAACCGAGGAACGGAGGTCTACGGTCAAAGTTCAGAGAATTAGATCCAGCACGCTGCTTGGAAACGGGCGGAACGCCGATCTACATCGCACCGGAGCGGATACGAGACCCGTCCCGGCGAGATGTGTGCCTCGCTCGGGACCCGAGCGCTAGCGTCTTGAAACAGTATGGAGGACAATGCGCCGGTGTTACGAGGACGGGCTCGACCCGCGCGTCGTCTGTTGACCGCGCTCTGCGCTATCGGCGTCTCGGTCATCACGGCCGCCCAGGACAAACCCATCGATAAAGATGGGTCCGATCACTTCGTGCCCTCGCGCCCGGGGAATCTGAGCTGGGGCTGGTATCCGATCGACAAGGAGCCCGTTCTGACCATCCGGTCCGGGCAGACGGTCCGCATCGACACGCTGACTCACGCCGGCGCGACCCAGGATGAGAACCCAGTCACCTATCTAACCGGGCTGGGGATACCGCGAGAAGAGATTCTCGAGGACGTGCTGGACTTTTGGGCTTCGCGCGACGAGCGTCCAAGAGAAGGCCGCAGCGGCCACGTGATCACCGGTCCCATCTACATCGATGGTGCGGAGCCCGGTGACATGCTCGAGGTGCAGATTCTCGATATCGAGACGCGTGTACCCTGGGGAATCAACAACACGAGCGCCACGGGAGGCGTGTTCTCGTCGAGCTATCCGGGCGTCCGTTCCGACGACCCCCTGCTGGACATCCCACGGGGGACGCGGCACGTGATTCGTACCGGCGAAGTCGACGGACGTGAAGTTGCCTTTGTCGCTCAGGACATCCAGGTACCCTTGGCACCTTTCATGGGCATCCTTGCCGTGGCCCCCGACCCCGTGGTCGGCGAACCCGGGGTAACGCTTCCCGGCGTGCAGGGCTCTCGACCGCCGGGTGCCTTCGGTGGGAACCTGGACGTCAAGGATCTCAAAGCCGGAACGACCGTCTACCTTCCAGTCTTCCACCGCGGTGCGCTCTTCTACACCGGAGATCCGCACGGGGCCCAGGGCGACGGCGAGGTCAGCGGTACTGCGATCGAGCAGTCACTCAGCGGCGTCTTCCGTTTCGTTGTCCACAAAGGTGTAACCCTTTTGGGCCCGCGCGCGGAAACGGATACGCATTACCTCCTGATGGGGATCGACCTCGATCTCGACCGAGCGACCCGGCATGCGACGTGGGAGGTCGTGAACTTTCTCGTGAAAGAAAAGGGGCTCACGCCTGCCTTGGTGCACAACTCCGATAGAGGCCGATAGCTCGCTTGGCCCCGACTCCCATCATCCGATCATCTCGCTACCAGGCATCCCGAGCGCCGTCATGGTGTTCAGAATCTTGCACCCGATCCTTGCCTCGACTCTCTGTGCCGCCAACCCTCTCGCTCGCATCGCTGAGCCCACGATAGCCTTGTAGCGATGGAACGTTGTCTCGACTTTGCTCCGTTTGCTGTAGCCCGATTCTGTGTGCCACTTTCGTTTGCCGAGCCGAGCTTGTGCTGCAATGTTGCGATTGCGCTGTCGGCTGCTCGCCGGCCCCGATGCGAGCTGGGCGCCCTTGCGCGGCGGTATCAGCACCCTCGGCGAGCGATGAGCGCTGTGATTCTCGATCGCCTCATAGACGCCGCTGGCGTCGTATGCGGTGTCGGCTCTGGCCGATGAGATGGGACTGTCGATCTGTCCGACAAGCGATGCAACCCGCGATGAATCGCGGGCTCTTTTGCTCGTCAGCTCGCCGGCGACGACTTCGCCAGTCTGCTCGTCGACACACAGATGGAGCTTGCGATAGTCCCTGCTCTTTGGTGCTCTGCGCAGCTGGCCGGCGTGGACAGCGAGACCGCTGCTGTCGATCAAGATGTGCAACGGCGTCTTCTGCTTGTCTTGGTAGAAGGGGACCTTACCCAGCTTCGCCTTGCGCCTCGAAATCGTGGTGTGATCGGGCACATCATTGTCTAGCTTCATCAGAGCGAACAACGACCGCAGCAATCCCTCGCTCTGCCTAGATGACAGATGAAACACCATGCCCAGGGTGACAGCCGTCTCGATGGCGTGGTTCGAGTACTTGCGTTGACGGCCCGGTTTCCTCCTCCTCGGCCGGGGCGCGTCCCAGTTCACAAGCTTGCCGGCGGTGAGCGAGATCCAGACGGTCAGGCTCCCACGGTTGCGTAGACCCGCCTCATATTCACGCCAATTCCTCACGCGATAGGCCTTCTTCACATACTTCCGCTGAGTGCGTTTGAAAATGCTCATGGGGAACCTCGTATCCGTGAGTACAGGACAATTGTGGACCGAGATCGCGAGTTGTGCACCAAGGCATCTATACGCGAAAGAGCGCGGAAGAAGGTCTCGAGCAGGATTTCAACTCCCTCGATGCGCAGCGAGAAGCCTGCGCCGCGTATGTCGCAAGCCAGAAAGCGGAGAGCTGGGTGCTGCTGCCAACTGCTACGAGGACGCGGGGATCTCGGGAGGAACCCTGGAGCGCCCGGGCCTGCAGCGCTTGCTCGCCGACATCGATGCCGGTCTCGTCGACCAGATCGTGGTCTACAAGGTCGACCGGCTGACCCCGTCGTGTCCAAAAACACAAACGAACTCAAGACCGGCTCGCCCGGACGTTTCGTAATAAACGTGTCTACGCTTGGTTGGCCAATGGGAGCTAGAATCCTCGGTCATGAGCACGCCGGTCCAGCCCTTGACCTTGTTAGTCGTCGCCATCGCTGGTTGGCTCCAGCGTGACCAACAGGCTGCTATGGTCTACTTGCTCGAGGAGAACAAAGTCCTCAAAGCTCGGCTTCGCGGGAAGAAGCTTCGCCTGACGGACGCCGAGCGATGTCGGCTGGCGGTAAAGGGTAAGGCGCTTGGCCGGAAACTCTTGGCAGAAGTCGCCGGTATCGTCACACCGGAAACCCTGCTGGCTTGGCACCGAAGGCTCATTGCGCGGAAGTGGGACTACAGCGAGCGGCGGAAACAGCTCGGACGGCCCCGGGTCATGGTGGAGATTAGCGAGCTCGTGGTGGGGATGGCGAAGTCAAATCCGAAGTGGGGGTATACACGCATTCGCGGCGCCCTCTCGAATCTCGGCCATACGGTAGCCAGGAGCACCATCGCCAATATTCTGCGAGAACATGGCATCGAGCCTGCGCCGGAGCGAAGTGAGCGAACGCCATGGCGCACGTTTCTCGCCGCCCATTGGGAAACCGTTGCTGCGACCGACTTCTTCACCGTCGAGGTCGCCACAGTTCGCAGGCTCGTGACCTCGTCCTGTGCCAAAACTCGGCCCTTTTGAAATAGACCATAAATCAGCAGCTTAGTGTCTGTGCTTGCGACCGGGCCAAGGGCCGTAGGCTTTACAATCGTCTGGCCCGAGGGTGTTATCTTCAGCTCCATGATGACGTACCACGCGCAATTCCTACTGCTCGTTGTGGCTGGCTGGGTCAACCGCCAGCAGCAGGATGTGATCGACTACCTGCAAGAGGAGAACCGTGTGCTCCGAGCCGGGCTTCGGGGCAAGCGTCTCAAGCTCTCTGACGACGACCGTCGTAGGCTCGCCGTCAAGGCCCAGGCTTTAGGCCGCGAGGCGCTGGCCCAGATTGCGTCCGTTGCCACACCCGCTACGCTTCTGCGCTGGTACCGCTGCCTCATCGCAGCCAAGTACGATGGCAGCAAGAACCGGAGCCCAGGCCGACCTCCGACGGCGAAGGATATCCGTGAACTCATTGTGCGCGTGGCGCGAGAGAACCCGACGTGGGGATATACGCGCCTGCGGGGCGCACTCAAGAACCTCGGACATGAACTCGGACGCAACACCATCAAGAGGCTCCTCGCCGAGCACGGTATCGCTCCTGCTCCGGAGCGGGGCAAGAGCATGTCGTGGAGCACCTTCATCAAGGCTCATTGGGGCGCCATCGCTGCGACAGACCTGTTCACCGTCGAGGTTGTGAACCCGTTCGGGCTCGTCCGCTACCATGTCCTGTTTGTCATCGATATCGCCACTCGCTGCGTGTGCATCGGTGGGATAACGTCGGACCCCAACGGGGAGTGGATGAAGCAGGTGGCAAGAAACCTCACTGACATGTGGGATGGTTTCCTCCTTGGCAAGCGATACCTCATCCACGACCGGGACCCGCTATTCACCGAGGCGGTACGTGGGCTCTTGAGAGATTCAGGCGTGAAGCCCCTGCGCCTTCCCGCCAATAGTCCGAATCTGAACGCATACGCGGAAAGATTCGTTCTCTCCATACGTCGAGAGTGTCTCGACCGCTTCGTACCTCTCAGTGAGCGACACCTGCGCACAGCGGTAACCGAATACGTAGTGCACTATCACACAGAACGGAACCACCAAGGTCTCGGCAACGAGCTCCTCACACCTCTGCCGGCAAGCGCGAATGACGCTGGCCCCATCGTGTCGCGAGAGCGACATGGGGGCATTCTCAACTACTACTGCCGTGCCGCGTAGATGGTCGCCGGCGACGGTAGCCCCTCGGCGGGCTCGACCGGCGTAGCGTGGAAACAGCTTCAGGAACATGCTTGGATATTCGCTCTCGACTAGGTGGTCATCTGCATGGTGACGACCCGCCCGCCCAAGACGATTGTAAAGCCCACGGCCCTTGGCCCGGTCGCAAACACAGACACTAAGTTGCTGATTTATGGCCTATTTCAAAAGGGGATTATATACTAGTTTACACGAACGACTCACGGCGCGATCTTCTTCTCTCGTTTCCACTCTGCTAAGGACTTCGGCCTGCCAACGAATAGCGACCGCGCTACTTGCTCTGGCGTAGCATCGATGTGGATTTGCTCGTTGTATTTGCCGCTGGGTGGACGTCCGCGCTTTGGCTTCGGTTCCCTCTGTTTCACAGAATCCCCCTTTCCTTCAGCGTGGCTAGTAGCGCCGCGTGGGGCCGGTCGCCCTTCACAGAATTGCATGCACCACACAGGAGTTGCAAGTTATCGATATGGTCCGAGCCGCCGTGACGCTGTGGCACGACGTGGTCCACCGTGAAGTTGCGAAACGGAAAGACCACGCGACACCCTCCGCAGCGGCCCTCCTGCTTGCCGAATAGCTGGTGCCGGTGCGTTCGATAGCTCGGGAGCTTGCCAAGGTCCGTCCGCGTCGGTATGTCGTCTCGGTGGTGCACCTCGTAGAACAGCTTGAACGCTTCTTTGAGGCGCGTCTTAACGAGTGTGGCCGCGAGCTCGGATAAGTCGATACCTACCCATTGTCGCCCGAGAGTTTCGGCACTCACACAGGCGGTAGCACAGCCGGCGAAAGGATCTAGCACGACGTCGCCTTCGTTGGAACTGGCCTTGATGATGCGATCAAGCAAGGCGAGAGGCTTCTGCGTTGGGTAGCCAATGCGTTCGTCCGCATGTGCTCCGAGAGGTCGAATCTCCCATATGACGTCTTGGACCGGGTTACCACCAGCGACGCTTGCATAGCGTTTGAATCGTGGGACCGATCCACGTGGAGGCCAATAGACAAGTTCCGCTGCATCTAAAACATCGAGCCGTTCTTGACAATCCATACTCGGGTAGTTATCGGGATGCTCGAACCACTCAGGGATCGCCCGATCGGGCGGTAATTCCCAGTGCCGTCCGCCGGTGCTTGGGTCAACGTTTCTCCATGGCTGTCCAGAACTCCCTGTTCTCGCCCCTGGCCCAGTAAGGGAAATGGGTTGGTACTTACCGTGCTTGTCCTCGTTTCTGTAAAACTTCTCCAGGTAATCTCCGTCGTAGGATTCAAGCACCCGATTCCAAGTGTAGGAGTTATTGATCGTATAGAAAAGCAGCGTATCGTGGATCGTTCCCTAACGTTTTGCGCGACCGTGCGCGCCAGTGCGACGCCAGATGATCTCATTCCTGAACTGCTGCGTTTCGAACACCGCGTCCAGCAGCATTTTAAGATAGTGGCCTGCCGTCGGGTCGCAATGGAGGTACAGCGAGCCAGTAGTTTTCAAGAGCCGCCGCATTTCCAACAGCCGCACCGCGATCACGATCAAGTACGACTTCATGCCCTTGCCGTGGGCCGTCCCCGCCGCGTCGATTACGGCGTAGACGGCGGGGTTCTGTTCGGCAATCTCGCCATGCCATGCGAGGTCTACGTCGTCGAGCGTCCACGTGTCCTTAAACGCAGCCCCCGCCGCTTTCGAGCCGATGGGAGCAGAGTAGGTCCGCTTCGAGTTGAACGGCGGGTCAAGGTAAATCAGATCAACGGACTCGCTGTTCATTCCACGCATGACGGCGAGATTGTCACCCGTCCAGATCGTCCGGTTCGACCAGTTGGGACTCAAAACCCGGTAAGTTTAATCGTTCCAGAAGTCTCAGAATCGTCTGGCTGGAAGAGGACCCGCTCTAATACGCGGTGGAGCACCTGCCAGCATTTATACTCGCCTTCTCCGTTGAGACGGTATCGACACTCACCAGAATCATTTAGGCCAAGTGTTATTTTGAATGCGGCAAAGTGAGCTGGAGTACTTTTAACTAAAACATGATCTTTTGTAAGATCGAGATTGAACGTAACGCTTCGAGCTCGCTTACCACTCCGTGAAAGAACGAAGAACTCGCCGTTGGTTTGGTATTCGAACCCTGCCGTAGCAGCGTTCTTTTCTGCATGTATCTTCAGCTCTTCAAATTTGTATTGGAGCGAGCACTTTTTCCTCTCAGATACCCAGTCGAAATACTCATCCTTTGGGCTCATGCTGTTAGGTCCTTGTACTGAAGCCGCCTTCCACCTAGCCCGCGCGCGACGGCGGCCATTTGGTCGATGGTGTCGGCCTCGCGCTGGTTGTGGCGGCCAGCGAATTCGTCGATGTAGCGGTGGAGGTGCTTCGGGCTCATCTTGTGGTAGACGCCCTTGTGGCCGCGTTTCAGCATGGACCAGAAGGACTCGATTCCGTTCGTGTGCGCCTGGCCGTTGACGTACTCGGCGACGGAGTGGCGGACCGTCTCATGGTTCGGCAGGCCGACGTATCCGCCATGGTCGTCAGTGTAGACCTTCGCGCCAGGCTCGACGTTAGCGGTGACGAAGCCCTGGAGCGTTAGTTGGTCGGTGCTCTTGATAACGGCAGCGGCGACGCGGTTCGTCTGACGGTCCTTCGCGCCGATGACGGCGGTCTTGCCTACGGTGCCGCGCCCCTTGATCGTCTGCTCGCGCTTGTGAGCGTGCATGTTGCGAGCCTTGCCGCCGACGAAAGTTTCGTCGATCTCGACAGGGCCAGCGAAGGTGCTCTGTTGCCCTTGGAAGTTGTCACGAATCCGGTGCGCCAGAAACCAAGCGGTCTTCTGTGTGACTTTGAGATCACGGTGTAGCTTCATCGAAGACACGCCCTTCAGGTTGGTCGTCAGAAGGTAAATGGCGATGGCCCAGGTTTGGTAACCGAGAGGAGAGTTGTGCATCAGCGAACCCGTCTTGACACTGAAGTACTGTCGGCAGTCTCCGCAGTGGTAGGGTGACGGCTTCCTGTTCTTGCGCTCCTTGACGCGCTCGGTCCCCCCGCAATGAGGGCAGCATACGCCATCCGGCCACCGCTGCTCGGTAAACCAGCTCTCGGCGGCTGCGTCGTCGGGGAATAGGCGCGTTAGTTCTACCAATAAGAGTCCATCGCGGTAGTGTTTTCCGGGTGCTTTGTATGCCATTTATCTACTTCCTATTTATGGAAGTAGTATACACCGATCCTGGGCAGGCGTCAAGTGTAAACTAGTATATAATTCCCTTTCAAAAGGGCCGAGTTTTGGCACAGGACGGGTTAGCTCCTACCTCCCGGGTCGCCGAATCAGGGCGCAGCTTGACACTTTTATGATATCATTATGGTATTATACTTGCCGAAGGAGGCAAATTTGACAGACATAGCGCTTCGTGGAATCCCCGACCCCCTGCACCGGGAACTCAAGTCATCCGCGAGACGGAACCACCGCAGCTTAAACGGGGAGATCCTTGCGAGGTTAACGGAGTCGGTTAGCCCCGAGCCGGTAGACCCGCAAGCCCTTCTGGATCGCATCCGGCAGCGAAACGAGACACTTGGACCGGTCAACCTCAGTGAGGACACGCTACAAGAGATGCGGAACATGGGACGACCGTGATCGTAGTTGACACAAATGTGATGGTTCGTCTGGTAGTGGGCGGAGCAGACGGCACCGACGCGGCCCTGTTGTTCGAGAGGGAGACGGAGTGGGCGGCCCCCAACATCCTCATGAGTGAGTTGCACAACGTCCTGGTTGGCTTCGTGCGGCGGGGCGCGGTAACCTCCGAGCAGGCCAAAGCGATGAGCGATGACGCTGCTGTCGTTCTAGGAAACCGGATCGCCAACGTGTCTGGACACCAGGTGATTGATGTCGCGTTGGAGTGCGGCCTAACTGCCTACGATGCCGAGTTCGTCGCGCTCGCCCGGACCCTGGGCGTTCCTTTGGCGACTCTGGACAACGCGGTCCTGAACGGCGCCGCAGACGTGGCGGTGTCGTTGCGGACGCTCGTGATCTAGCCGGAGTGCCGCCCGTTGCGATCGAACTGCTGCGAGATCGACGGGAGGATGAGTTGATGATGGAAGTTGAGCGGTTCGTGAAGTTCTGCAAGAGTCTGTACCCATCAAGTGGGATGGAATCATGAAGTTCTTACTGCTTACCTACGATCCGCAGGGCACCAGCGGGCCAGATGTCATCCCCGGTAGGGTCGAGGGCTGGCGCGGTGCTCCGTAGGTGCGGCCTATCTGTTTCTCCCCGTTTCCTGTGGGAGTGCCTCACTAGCCGCACGGTCGTCCTGTCCGAAAACGCGAACGGAGCGGCAAGGTCGAATCCTAGAGGCGTTCTCAAAACTCGCGAAGACCAGCCGACGCGGTACTGGCTCTGCGATAGGCGACCCCGAGCAGACCTCTCCTGCAGACCATCCGTTCCGTCCAACTGGCGCGCCCGAACTCCTATGCGGCGTCGCGGTGGTAACAGCTGAGCAAGCCGCCCAATCGCTTACGACATCGCACCTTCCCGTGAGGACTGCCGACGCATTCTTCCGCTTCGAGCAACGCGTTCCCGAGCCCTTGACGGTTGCGCTCTCCGTGATAATGATGGATGAACTCAGCGACGGCACGGCGCAGCGATTGCTCACTGAAGAAGATCATCCGCTCCAAGCACTCGCTCTTGATCGACAAAACAAATCTTTCGACATAAGCGTTCAGATTCGGCGAACGGTGCGGCAGCCGAATGACGTCCGTTCCGGCGTGCTCGAGCAAATCGCGAAACTCCGTGGTGAACTTCTTGTCGCGGTCCAGGATGAGGAATCGCTTGCCGCGCAGAAAGCCGTCGAATGGGTCGGTGAGATTCCGACCGACCTGCATCATGAACGGGCCATCCGGCCCCGGAGTGATTCCGGCAATGTGCACTTTTCGCGAAGACAGCTCGATGACGACGAGCACATAGTAGGTCACGAGCCTGCGAACTGTGGCGACCTCGACGGCGAAGAAGTCGGTCGCAGCAACGGTTTCCCAATGGGCGGCGAGAAACGTGCGCCATGGCGTTCGCTCACTTCGCTCCGGCGCAGGCTCGATGCCATGTTCTCGCAGAATATTGGCGATGGTGCTCCTGGCTACCGTATGGCCGAGATTCGAGAGGGCGCCGCGAATGCGTGTGTACCCCCACTTCGGATTTGACTTCGCCATCCCCACCACGAGCTCGCTAATCTCCACCATGACCCGGGGCCGTCCGAGCTGTTTCCGCCGCTCGCTGTAGTCCCTGTCCCTTCCATAAACTCGAGCTGTATGAGATTGGCGAACTTCCTGCAACCAGAATGCTTTGGTCGTCTTCTATGTAGGACGTTTTAAGAGCCAGCGTCGGCTCTACTCAGGCGTAGAGGTGTAAGCTGGTGCGAAGTCCGGCAGCCGTTCCGAGCGGGTCGGCTCAAGCAGCGCGTCGAGTGTAATAATGATGGAGACCACCGACCTTTGGAATGGCTCTCACTTTGCCCATCGCCGGTGACTCTACCCGGCGAGGCTCAGGCGCGTCCTTCTCAAGCGACAAATGAGTCCGGCACGAATGATAGTAGTCGACGTATTTGCGTAGGATTCGCTTCAGGTGCCGCTCATCAAGGACGATCACGTGGTCGAGACACTCACGTCGAATGGAGCCGATCATCCTTTCGACAAATGGATTCTGCCACGGGGAGCGCGGTGCGGTAAGGACCTGCTCGATCCCGAGACCGTCGACGCGAGTATCGAAGTACGCTCCGTAGGTCTGGTCTCGATCCCGTACCAGGTACCGAGGCGCCGTGTCCCATGGAAAAGCATCGACCATTTGCTGCGCCGTCCACTCGGCAGAAGGATGTTCGGTGACATTGAAATGAACGATACGGCGACGGTCGTGGCGAAGGACGATGAAGACGAACAGAACTCTGAAGGTTGCGGTCGGCAAAGTGAAAAAATCGAGCGACACCAAGTTGTTTGCATGATTATCGAGAAAGCTCCGCCAAGTATAGGACGGTGGGGTGCGATGGCGAACCATATACTTGGAGACGGCGGCCTGGGAAATGGATATGCCTAGCTTCGCCAGCTCGCCATGCACGCGGGGAGCTCCCCAGAGAGGGTTGGCCCTGCTCATGTTCCGTATCAGCTCACGTATTTCGGGAGCGACGCCTGGTCGTCCAGGCCTACGCCGTCGGCTCTTCCAAGTCCAATATCGTCTGAACCCACAACGGTGCTAGCGGATGACCGTCTCAGGTTTCACGATGACGAGGACGCTCTCCCAGTCAGTCCAGATTCTGCGCAACAGCACCCAAAACACGCGGTCGACCTTCAAGAGCCGCGGCCGTTTCACGGAACGGCGGAGGACGGCGAGCTGCTGCCGAAGAGCGACATTCTCGAGAGCCAGCTCGCGACGAGCCTTGAAGGCAGAGATGAGAGCGGGAACCAACGACGAAATCATGCCGGCATGGTGCTGGCAGACCGGAGATTAATCAAGTTTGGTGCGCGCGGATAAATAAATAGAAGGCACAGGTCATGTCTTTTCTTGAACTTGATGTTAGGTCGAGCACACGCAAGAACCGTGCCTCAGCTGGTGTTAGCTTCTGAGCATTGAGATGTTGTCTTGATTGAATGAGTTAAGGTGTATCAGCGGTGTGGGAACCGATGGGGGGTGATGGGAGACCCCTACACTCCATGCGCACCACGTGTCACCGTCCAAGAGGGACCTGGACGGAGACGGTTACGGAAGACAAGTCAAAAGTTTTTCCTCATTCCTAGCCGAGGATCCGGAGGATCTCTGGACGATCCTTGGCAAGTAGATACACAGCACTCCGTAACCGGCTGACCGCGCTGTCCACTTGATCCATGCGCGTGGAAAGGGTGCGGTCGATATTGCCGATCCGTAAATCGAACGCGCTCGATATCCCCGCGGATGGCCGTCACGTCTTCCTTCGTCGCCATGCGTTCGCGAACGGCAGCAAGTTCTTCCTTCGTCGCCATGTGGTCTTCAACACGCCCAATCCGAGTCTCTATTCCGCCTAACCGGTTCTCGATCCCGCCGACCTTGTCGTGTATGCTTTCCACGTTCGAGGCGAGGAAACGTAGAATATCCTCGCTATCCTCTCGTCCGTCAGTCATCCTGTATAGACCTCTCTTCCAAAGTATGTTGTCAAACTTTCGGCTCCACCGCCACCGCAGCGGAAGCGCCATCTCCATATAGAGACTTGTAACCATTTGTTTCAATCAGTTGGATCGTTGAACGGCTTTCAATAGATGCTCTAACCGTTCGGCTCGGTGCTCCCACGCAAAGCCATTCGCGTCGTGGAAAGATTTTTCAGCAATTCGAGTTGCCAACGAAAGGTCATCTACAACACGATTTATGCCGTCAGCGAGCGCGTCTGCATCTGACGGAGTCACAAGAACTGCATTACGCCCATCCTCAAGAACTTCACGCGTGGCCTGTAAGTCAGACGCAACAATTGGCTTTCCTGCAGCAAGATACTCAAATAGTTTGAGAGGCGAAGTATAGCGATCTGCAGATTCAGTCGACGTGGTCGGAAGGACCAACACATCAGCAGTCCCTAACCTCGTCTGTACATCAGCCACCGAAATCATCCCAACAAAGTCCACCCGATCACTAATGCCAAGAGACCGTGCTAAATCCTGCAGTCGGAGACGGTCCCCCTCTTCAGGGTGGCCACCGACAATAACTGTTCGAACCTTTGGTATACGGGTAACGGCACGGAGTAATACCTCGACGCCCTTCCATGGATACAGATGTCCCGCGTAGAGGACGACCGGCGACTCAAGCCAACTCGGTGGTGTAAATCGCCTATTTGACGAAAGGCGAACACCGTTCGGGATAGTAATAACGTCATCTCTTCGACCAAAACGCGTCTCGAGCTCACTTGCGAGAGTTCGTGTCGTGGTCACATAACCATCCGCAAGCTTCCATACTCGCTCTTCACGCCTAAGAAGACGGTCCTTTTGGGTCGGCCTTGCACGGCGCCCCCCAGACACGAGTTCGTCCATTGTCTCGGCAAACACCGGAGCAAATCCGTGAGACTCAAACACAATTGGTGGACGCAGCCACCGTGGCAGGTCCAAAAGTAAGGAAGCGACGCCAAGATCACGAGTCAGAATTACGTCGGACCGATGGCATACCGAACGTTCGACAGCGAACGCGAAATAGAGGGCCCGACGGACTGCCGGTGGACCGACAACACGTAGACGGTCAATGGTCAGTGTTGAAAGAGCTTTTAACCCGTAAAAGTTGAGCGGGTCCCGTGAGGGTCGTGCAGTATCCGAACGCACGCCCAGCAAGACTTGGTGCCCACGCGCGGCGAGAGCGTGACACGTTTCCATCGTTTGTACGCCATTGGCTCGCTCAAGTGGAAATCGGATGTCCGAGAAATAGCGAATTCGCACGTCAAGTCACTGGCTTCCGCTCGGTTTTGCGTTGATCATTTCGATGACACGAACAACCCGTTCGGCCCTCTTAGAATCACCCGCCTGACGAATGCCATGATGGTGAGGATATCCTGAATCTAGTTGAAATCGGTGAGTAACTCCAATCAAGATTGTCGGTTGTCGAAGCTGGCGATCAAAAAGAAAGGAGCCACCCTGGCCATACCAGCCATGATGCAACAGCGCATGTGTTCACTGGAACTGACTAGATAATTCGTAAATATTAGTCAATGACAGAAGGATGTTACGCTTGACCCGGGAAAGGTCGAGACGTTACGCTTTAGTCGTTAGGGGGAGTGTAAGGGGATGTCCCGGCCGCTGTTGAATTTGGTCGGGTAGCGGCGGCACCTGTGAATACTCTTAGGGCCGCCGACAAAGTAACTGTCTAGTTTTGAGCACACTCTTCCTGTTTCAGGTCGTGATCGCGATATCGTCTGGCATCACGAGAGCCTGGCAAGCTCCCTAGAAACGGAACATTTGTAGGTCTTCAGCAACCAGCGCGTGTTTGACAAACGGTCCTCATTGCAGGAGGATTACGCCTATCAAGGAGCACTTCTCCTATTATGAGACCTACGAGCTATCAGTCTGAAGATCTCGACCGCCTGTTGAGGAAGCACAAAATAGCTACCCTCGATGATTTGAAGGCAGTGTTGGGTACCGATGTGGACTCGACCGTCTTCCGAAAGCTCAATGAGTTGGCGTATCGGACAAGCTACTCCCACCGTGGTAGCTACTACACGTTGGACGAGATCGCCCAGTTCGATCGAAAAGGTCTTTGGTCGTTGCGCTCAGTGTGGTTCTCGAAGTACGGGACGTTGCTTGCGACGGTAAAAGCGTTGGTCGCGGCCTGTGAGGCAGGCTACTACGTCGACGAGCTCGAGGACGTGGTGCAGGTTGACGTCAAGGCTCCTCTGTTGAAACTGGTCCGAGAGAAAAGATTGGCGCGCGAGCAGGTGTTCGGCCGATATCTGTATCTGGCCACCGATGTGAGCACGCGCAAGCAACAGCTCTCGGCCCGCCAGATACATGAGGCGTCACCTTCCACGTTGGGCTGGGTCGGGGGAGTCCGCGTGTGTGTTCGCTACTCTAACTTGGCCCATTTCGCTCATTAGATTTGGCCCACCTGCATCGGATCGATAGCCTTGAGCGGGCGTAAGCCCGGAGAGGAGGCATCGGTTGGAAAGGGGCGCCAAAGTGCGATTGTTCGAGCAGATGCGTCGGGAGTACGAACACGGAGTTGGGACGATAGTAGGGGTAGCGAGGAAGTTCGGAGTGCACCGCCGGATGGTGCGTGATGCGGTTAAGAGCGCGCTGCCGCCGGAACGTAAGCGGACGCCACGAGAGAGCCCGAAGCTCGGCCCGGTCCGGGATTTCATCGACGCGATCCTCGAGTCCGACAGACACGAACCACGCAAGCAGCGTCACACCGCGCGTCGCATCTGGGATCGACTGCGAGAGAGCTACCCGAATCACGAAGTAGGCGAATCGACGGTTCGCCGGTACGTTGGACGGCGCAAGCGTGAGCTCGGCTTGAAGCATGCGGAGGTGTTCATCCCGCAAAGCTACGCGTGGGGCGATGAAGCTCAGGTGGACTGGTACGAGTCGCACGCCCGGATCGGTGGCGAGCTGACGAAGGTGCAAACGTTGGTGGTACGGAGCATGGCCGGCGGGGGCGCATTCCATCGAGGCTATCCCCGCGCGACGCAGCAGGCGTTCTTCGAGGCGCAGGAGAAGGCGTTCGAGTTCTTCGGTGGCGTGTTTCGTCGAATGCGCTACGACAACCTGACCCTTGCGGTTTCCAAGATCTTGCGAGGCTACCAACGTCGTCAGACTGAAGCTTTCGTGGCGTTTCGCTCGCACTGGGGATTCGACTCCGAGTTCTGCAATCCGGCTCGAGGAAACGAGAAAGGCGGTGTAGAAAGCGAGGTGGGCTACTTCCGCCGCAACCACTGGACGCCGGTACCGGAGTTCGATGATTGGGATGAGCTCAACGCGTACTTGCGTGGTCGCTGCCTCGAAGAGAACACGCGCCACATCGCTGGCAAGGAACACGCGGTGGGCGCGGCAATGGAGCTCGAGCGAGTGCACCTACTCCCGATGGCCGACGAGGGCTTCGAGCTCGAGGAGAAGCGCTTCACGACGGTGGACAAGAGAGGCTGCGTTCGGGCCGGCACGAACTGGTACTCGACGCCCTTGAAGCCGGGCCAGCGGGTGATGGTGAAGCTGCTGCCGCTGGCCGTCGAGGCGTGGCGGGACGGCCGCGTGATGGCACAGCACGAGCGCTGCTACGACCGGAACCGGTCGCTTTACGAGCTCGAGCACTATCTCGATGTCTTGGAGCGTAAGCCCGGTGCCCTTGCGGGCTCGACGCCGCTTGCGCAGTGGCGCGCGAAAGGACGATGGCCCGCAAGCTATGACGAGCTGTGGGCGAAGCTGAACCGTCGCCACGGCAAGCTCGATGGCACGCGCCAGATGGTGGAGCTCATCCAGCTAGGGCGCAAGCACGGATACGACAAGCTTCGTGAGACCGTCGCCCACGCCCTCGAGCTCGGGTGCACCGATCTCGAAGCGCTTCGCCATCTCCTCGATACCGCGTCGCTACAACGGAACCCCGAGCGTAGCCTGGACGATGTCGAGCTTGGACACCTTGCGCGCTACGAACGAGCTGCGCCGGGCGTGAGCCACTACAACGAGCTGATCACGGAGGTGAACCCGTGAGCGGGCGAAGCGTCGAGCTCGGCACCATCCGTCAGCATTGCAAGACGCTGCGCATGCCGACCGTGGCGAGCCAGTTCCAGAAGCTGGCGGAGCAAGCATGGTGCGACAAGCAAAGCCACGTCCGGTATCTCGACGTCCTGCTCAGCGCCGAGGTCGAGGAACGCGAACACCGAGCGGTTCAGAGACGATTGAAGGAAGCACAACTACCGCGGACGAAGACCGTTGACGAGTTCGACTTCTCACAGTCGCCCAAGGTCTCGGGCCGCCGGATAAAAGAGCTCGCGGAGGGTCACTACATCGACCGAGCGCAGCCGGTCATCTTCCTCGGCGACGCGGGCACCGGCAAGACCCACCTGGCGAGCGCGTTGTGTGTGGCCGCATGCCAACAACGTCGCCGCGTCCGCTTCACCACCGCATCGAAACTCGTCAACGAGCTCGTCGAGGCGCGGCAGGAACACGAGCTGTCGCGCATCATCCGACGCTATGCCCGCTTCGAGTTGCTGTGCATCGACGAGCTTGGTTACGTCCCGCTCGCCGACGTCGGTGCCGAGCTGTTGTTCCAGGTGATCTCGGAGCGAAGCGAGACCGCCGCGCTCGTGATCACGACGAATCTCCCGTTCTCCGAATGGACTCAGGTGTTCACCAACGCCCGACTCTGCAAGGCGCTGCTCGATCGTGTCACGGACCAGGCGCACATCCTCGAGACCGGCTCCGAGTCCTACCGCTTCCGCCGCACCGTCCGCAGCAAGAACGCGGTTCCAAAGGCATGAGAGCTGTGTTTTCACTCGGGGCGGCCTGCACGTTCGTTCCGGCCGCAGGATAAGGGAAAGGGACTTTTTTACGTTCGTTCTTTAAGAATCAATAACTTAAGGTGGGCCATTTTAGATGAGCGAAATGGGCCAGGCCGAGTGGACAAAAACAGCGTGCTCCCCGTGGAGTTGAAGGCTGCGATCGTTCTTTTCTACAGCCTGCTCGATGAAAAGCAGCGCCGTCTCTACGCGGGAGTCGAGGCCATGAAGCTCGGTCACGGTGGCGACCAACAGATTGCCGAACTGCTCGGGATGGGTCCGAGCACGGTAGCCAGAGGTCGTAGGGAATTGCTAATGAGAGATGTTGAGCTCGACGGAGTTCGGCGAAAGGGTGGCGGACGGCGCGCCGTGCAAAAAAAAGCCAGAAGTCATCGCCAAGATCGAAGAACTCATGAAGCACGACACCGCGGGCGATCCGATGACGGGAGTGAAATGGACGCGGCGGACCACCGACAAGATTGCTTGCGAGCTAAGAAGCCTCGGTGTGAACGTCAGCAGCAAAACCGTCGGTCGACTGCTCAAACAGCTCGGCTTCTCGTTGCGGGTGAACCACAAGAAGCTGTGTGGTGCCACGTCCGAAGATCGCGATACCCAATTCGCGTGTATCGCCGAACTGCGCGAGCGTTTTGCCGCAGCTGGTCATCCCATCATCAGCGTAGACACGAAGAAACGGGAGCTGGTGGGATTATTCAAAAACGGCGGGCAGGCCTGGAACCGCGAGCCGACTCTCGTCAAAGGCCATGACTTCCGTTCCGAATCGAACGGCATCGCAATCCCCTACGGCGTCTACGATCTGCTCGCGAACCGCGGGACAGTGTTCATTGGTACCTCGTACAACACCCCGGACTTCGCCGTGAATGCCATCGAGAAGTGGTGGCGAACGGAAGGACGGCGACGCTATCCTGCAGCCCGTGACCTCGCGATATTGGCAGACGCCGGGGGCAGCAATGGCTATCGGTGTCGGGGTTGGAAGCACGGGCTTCAAACGCGGATTTGCAATCGCCACGACATCGCTATCACCATAGCCCACTATCCGTCCGGTACATCCAAGTGGAATCCAGTGGAGCACCGTCTGTTCAGCGAGGTCAGCAAGAACTGGGCGGGCAGGCCTCTCGACAGCTACGAAACCATCCTCAAATACATCCGCACGACCACCACCTCTTCCGGTTTGCGAGTACGCGCACACCTTATCCGGCGTCGTTATCCGAAGGGCGTCAAAATCACTGACGAGCGGATGCAGGCGCTTTCCGTTACAAAGGACCAGACTCCACCCAAATGGAACTACACCATCCGACCGTCTTGAAAACGGGAACTTATTTTGTCGCCGGCCCTTAGGCAGCAACCTCATCGCTGTCAAGAGATTTCTGTTTGCTTCTAAGCGCGTGAACGAGAGCGCCCATATGGCGATAGCCTTTGATACGGTGAAACTTTTTCTCCGCCGTGACGACGCCGAGAGCGGTCCATCGGCGAATCATGGAAGGACTCTTCCACCGCTTGACGTTTCTCGAGACTCTGCGGATGGTGCCGTTGAGATTCTCGATGGCGTTTGTCGTGGCCAGAGATTTGCGAAGTAACTCGGGTAGAGCGAGCTTCACAACCGTGAGGGTCTCTTCCATCCCTTCTCGAAGGCTTCCGGCAGCTTCGTCGTAGCCGTTTCGCTCGAGCCACGACACCAATGCCTGAAGTCGCTTGCGCGCCTTGTCGGGGGATGTCCCGGCCGCTGTTGAATTTGGTCGGGTAGCGGCGGCACCTGTGAATACTCTTAGGCAGCAACCTCATCGCTGTCAAGAGATTTCTGTTTGCTTCTAAGCGCGTGAACGAGAGCGCCCATATGGCGATAGCCTTTGATACGGTGAAACTTTTTCTCCGCCGTGACGACGCCGAGAGCGGTCCATCGGCGAATCATGGAAGGACTCTTCCACCGCTTGACGTTTCTCGAGACTCTGCGGATGGTGCCGTTGAGATTCTCGATGGCGTTTGTCGTGGCCAGAGATTTGCGAAGTAACTCGGGTAGAGCGAGCTTCACAACCGTGAGGGTCTCTTCCATCCCTTCTCGAAGGCTTCCGGCAGCTTCGTCGTAGCCGTTTCGCTCGAGCCACGACACCAATGCCTGAAGTCGCTTGCGCGCCTTGTCGGCACTCTTGCATTTGTACGCTTCCTTCATTGTCTGGAGCACGTAGGCGTGACGGGACTTGGGAAGGTACGAGCGTAGATTTCGGAGTTTGTGGAGCTGGCATCTTTGGATAACCGCGAGATCCCCCAAAACGTCGACGAGTGCTTTGCGGATCCCTTTGCCTCCGTCCACTACGCAGAGAATCGATTCGTCGATCCGCAATCCCCGCTCGAGAAGGTTCTGCAACATCGCGGTGCACACCCGAGAGTTCTCCGTCGAGCCCAGCCGTATACCCAAGGGCACCTTCGTTCCATCTATTGTGATACCGAGAGTTACGACGACGGTCTGTCCGGCCACCTCAAGGCCATCCATCATTAGTGCCGCAAGCTCGAACTCCTCTAGCCTCCGAGATAGGTATTCCTCGAGCTTCTTAGTCGTCTGGCTCACGAGGTGACGGCTGGCGGCACTCTTGCTCGTGCCACGAGACTTCAACTTCGCCGAGGGTTTGTCCAGACTCGATTCGTAATTTCGGGTCGATACCCCCACCAAGATCTGGTTCAGCACTCGCTCCGGAAGCGGGTCTTCTTCGCGGAAGGCTTCGAAGTGTGGAAGCGACGCCTCCTCGCCCGACTTCGAACGAACTCGAGGTCGCGACACTTGGATTCGACGACCGCCGAAGCTCAGCTCCCCATCCGTGCTCCCCCAGTGGTTATGAGTTCGCTCCTTCTCGTGCTTGCCCTTCGGCCCCGCGATCTTCTCCGCGTCCTCTCTCAGGAGTAGGTGCAATGCGGTCAGTCCTTGCTCGTACACCCATTCCGTCAGGTCCGCCTTCGTGGCCGCGATCCCAGCTATCATCGGTAGCAGTATCTGACCGACTTGGCCAACTACCTTGCCCGTAGGCGAGTGCGTTTGCTTTCTTACTGGCTTCTTTGATTTCCTTGGCATGGTGGCTCCTTGTCCCCCTCTGGAGACGGTTGGTTTGGCAGACCTGTTCTTAGGCCGGCCAAGGAGCCGCCGCTACCCCAAATTCAACATCCGGCGGGACATCCCCGGGAGGAGGTCAGCAAGGAGTTCATTGTTCTTAAACCGGGCATCGGAGAAACGTCACGAACAACTTTTTTTCCATATGCCGAGGACTCTCACGAAGGGCCTAAGCTAGCCTACTCAGACCTTCACGAACTCAGAAAGCAAGGCTACATCGATTTACTTGGAGCCAGTCATGGAGATGAGCGATGCATGGTTACAAATAAGGCGCTGCAGATTTTCCGCGACACTTCGGAAGCCCTTTCCGATTCTGTTTTTAGAACCGGAGATTCCGAATCCCCCTGTGTCAGGATAGTTGTCGCATGTCCCGACGCGGCGCGGCAAGTTATGATTCCGTGCATCCTGGGGTCTGTATATATCCAGGAGGAGGGTCCTGTGGGAGCTGTGGGAAACCCGGAGGGTTTTCCAAGCGGCTCGTTGGAATCGCGAAGCGATTTCAAAGGCCCTGTGGAAGAGTTGAATGGGCAAGGACGGAGACGAAGCTCGAAAGTTTCCTCAAGTCTTCCATAGGGCCGTCAGCCGCGGCAGCTTCCATAGGACATCGGCGCGGATGAAAAAACACAAGGGGGAGGAGAAAGAGGTTGTTAGTGAACTATCCGGAAACATTCAAGGAGAAGATGGTACTGCGGATGAGCGAGCGGGGCGGAATCAGCGCGAACGCGTTGTCGGAGGAAGTAGGAGTTTCCCAGACATCGCTTTCGAAATGGCTTCGAGACGCAGCTGGGGTTGAGTCTGTGGCGAAGAAGGTGAACGGCAAATCCATCAAGGCGAAGGTCGGAAAGCGTCCGCAAGATTGGACGGCTGCGGAAAAGCTAGAAGCGGTTCTGGAATCGGCCTCGTTGTCCGGGCAGGAGCTCGGTGAGTACCTTCGCCGTAAGGGATTGCACGAAGCTCAGCTAGAGCAATGGCGGCGCCGGGTCACGGAGGCATCTATGGAAGCGCTGCAGAGCAAGAGCTCGCGGAAGAAAGCGTCGGTGGAGGCGAAACGTGTGCGAACGCTCGAGCGGGAGCTGCGGCGCAAGGAAAAGGCCCTGGCCGAGACGGCGGCACTGTTGGTGCTTAAAAAAAAGAGGCGGCGAGCTGGGGGGACGAGGACGACTCCACGGAGTGGAAGAACGGGAAATGATCCTCTCCCTCGTCGACGAAGCGGTGCATTCAGGAGCCCGGTTGCGTTCAGTGTGCCACGAACTGGGATTGAGCGTGAAAACGATTCAGCGCTGGCGTAAGCCCGGTGGCGGCGAGGATGGGCACCATGGTCCTCGGACGGTCCCAGCGAACAAACTGAGCGTCGAGGAGCGCCAGGAGATCCTGGAGACGGTGAACTCCGCGGAATGGCGCGACCTATCCCCCAATCAGATTGTTCCGCGACTCGCTGACCAGGAAATCTACCTTGCTTCGGAATCCATGATGTATCGATTACTGCGCGAGCACAAGCAACTGGTGCACCGTGAACGTTCGAGACCCGCCAAGTCAAGACGTCCGAACGAGCAGGAGGCCACCGGCCCGCACAAGCTTTGGTCCTGGGATATTACATACCTCCGTGGTCCGGTTCGAGGCAGTTTCTATTACCTGTATATGATCGAGGAGGGGATGTCCCGCCGGATGTTGAATTTGGGGTAGCGGCGGCTCCTTGGCCGGCCTAAGAATAGGTCTGCCAAACCAACCGTCTCCAGAGGGGGACAAGGAGCCACCATGCCAAGGAAATCAAAGAAGCCAGTAAGAAAGCAAACGCACTCGCCTACGGGCAAGGTAGTTGGCCAAGTCGGTCAGATACTGCTACCGATGATAGCTGGGATCGCGGCCACGAAGGCGGACCTGACGGAATGGGTGTACGAGCAAGGACTGACCGCATTGCACCTACTCCTGAGAGAGGACGCGGAGAAGATCGCGGGGCCGAAGGGCAAGCACGAGAAGGAGCGAACTCATAACCACTGGGGGAGCACGGATGGGGAGCTGAGCTTCGGCGGTCGTCGAATCCAAGTGTCGCGACCTCGAGTTCGTTCGAAGTCGGGCGAGGAGGCGTCGCTTCCACACTTCGAAGCCTTCCGCGAAGAAGACCCGCTTCCGGAGCGAGTGCTGAACCAGATCTTGGTGGGGGTATCGACCCGAAATTACGAATCGAGTCTGGACAAACCCTCGGCGAAGTTGAAGTCTCGTGGCACGAGCAAGAGTGCCGCCAGCCGTCACCTCGTGAGCCAGACGACTAAGAAGCTCGAGGAATACCTATCTCGGAGGCTAGAGGAGTTCGAGCTTGCGGCACTAATGATGGATGGCCTTGAGGTGGCCGGACAGACCGTCGTCGTAACTCTCGGTATCACAATAGATGGAACGAAGGTGCCCTTGGGTATATGGCTGGGCTCGACGGAGAACTCTCGGGTGTGCACCGCGATGTTGCAGAACCTTCTCGAGCGGGGATTGCGGATCGACGAATCGATTCTCTGCGTAGTGGACGGAGGCAAAGGGATCCGCAAAGCACTCGTCGACGTTTTGGGGGATCTCGCGGTTATCCAAAGATGCCAGCTCCACAAACTCCGAAATCTACGCTCGTACCTTCCCAAGTCCCGTCACGCCTACGTGCTCCAGACAATGAAGGAAGCGTACAAATGCAAGAGTGCCGACAAGGCGCGCAAGCGACTTCAGGCATTGGTGTCGTGGCTCGAGCGAAACGGCTACGACGAAGCTGCCGGAAGCCTTCGAGAAGGGATGGAAGAGACCCTCACGGTTGTGAAGCTCGCTCTACCCGAGTTACTTCGCAAATCTCTGGCCACGACAAACGCCATCGAGAATCTCAACGGCACCATCCGCAGAGTCTCGAGAAACGTCAAGCGGTGGAAGAGTCCTTCCATGATTCGCCGATGGACCGCTCTCGGCGTCGTCACGGCGGAGAAAAAGTTTCACCGTATCAAAGGCTATCGCCATATGGGCGCTCTCGTTCACGCGCTTAGAAGCAAACAGAAATCTCTTGACAGCGATGAGGTTGCTGCCTAAGAGTATTCACAGGTGCCGCCGCTACCCGACCAAATTCAACAGCGGCCGGGACATCCCCACTAACTACGACGAGGACCTTTCGACGATATTCGCACGAGAAGGAAAGCGGCCAGCTGCCTCGTTCCTGAATCGCCATCGAAGCACCCTCAGGCGGCTGGTTTCCCAATGGACGGGGATCCCCTGCTACACGATCGATCTCGTGCTCAAGGACTGGGTGGCTCGCAGCAGGGCGCTCGGTCTCGGATTGCGCGGTACGGAGGAAACGACGATGCAGGACGTCGCGACCGCGCTCACCGTCCGCGTGATGCAGTACCTTTCGGGCGGACACTATCGAGTCGCGCTTTGAAGAAACTTCGGGTGCTCGTCATCGTTCACGAGGAGCTCATGCCTCCCGACGACATCGAGGGCTACGATCTCACTCGAGTCGGGTGGAAGATGGAGTTCGACGTGATCGAAACCCTGGGGCTGATGGGCCACGAGGTCACCACGGTCGGCGCGAGCGACGACGTGTCCATGCTTGACCGCGCCATCGGTCGCGCGAAGCCTCACGTCATCTTCAACCTGCTCGAGGACTTCGGTGATGTCGCCGTCAACGACCAACATTGGGTCTCGTTCCTCGAGCTCAGGGGCGTGCCCTATACCGGATGCAATCCAAGAGGGCTTCTGCTCGCCCGCGACAAAGCGATCTCGAAAAAACTCCTCGCGTTCGATGGGGTGCGGGTGCCTGCTTTCGACGTCTACCGCATTGGGGAGCGAAGGGAGCGCATGCCGAGGCTCGAGTTTCCGCTCATCGTGAAGTCACTCGTTTTCGACGGTTCAGTAGGCATCTCCCAGGCCTCCGTGGTAACGACTGCGAAGGCGCTCCGGGAGCGCGTCTTCTTCGTGCACCGGGAGGTAGGCAGCGACGCGATCGCCGAGGAGTTCATCGACGGACGGGAACTCTACGTCGGAGTGCTCGGCAACGATCGCCTTCAAACGTTTCCAGTTTGGGAGCTCCACTTCGATCGTCGACCGAAGACGACGCGAGTCATCGCCACCGATCGGGTGAAGTGGAGCGATCGCTACCAGGAGCGCGTCGGGGTGCGAACGGCGGAGGCGAGGCTTCCGGCCAGGAAGGCCAAGGAGATTCAGGAGGTTGCCCGACGGATCTATCGGCTTCTCGAGCTCACGGGCTACGGCCGCATAGACTTCCGCCTCACGGAGAGCGGAGAAGTCGTTTTCCTGGAGGCCAACCCCAACCCTCAACTCGCATACGGAGAAGACTTCGCGGAATCAGCGGAAAAACAAAGCATCTCATACGAGTCGCTCCTCCAGAGGATTCTCAATCTCGCCCTTAGACGGGATCGGTCCAGGTGAGAGAGCTCGAATAGTCCGCCTTTCCTGCCTTCCTACAAAAAACCCGACTTCCCGCGTGAAACGGGAAATCGGGCTTTTGATAGTATTCCCGGCGGCGCCCTACTCTCCCACAAGGTCGCCCTTGCAGTACCATCGGCGCTGGAGGTCTTAACTTCCGTGTTCGGAATGGGAACGGGTGTGGCCCCTCCGCTAATGCCACCGGGAAGCTCGTTCGAATATCTGACAACACGTGATTAGAGTACGCTTGCGCGTGCGAAGCGGTGAGCTTTGCTCTTGGTAAATTTTATGGTCAAGCCTCACGGCCGATTAGTACCCGTAAGCTGAAGCGATTACTCGCCTTACACATCGGGCCTATCAACCTGGTAGTCTACCAGGGGCCTTTAGGGACCTTATGGTCCGGGAGATCTCATCTTGGGGTGGGCTTCGCGCTTATATGCTTTCAGCGCTTATCCCGTCCGAACGTAACTACCGAGCGGTGCTCCTGGCGGAACAACTCGTAAATCAGAGGTTCGTCCAGCCCGGTCCTCTCGTACTAAGGCCAGATTCCCTCAAATCTCCTGCGCCCACGACAGATAGGGACCGAACTGTCTCACGACGTTCTAAACCCAGCTCACGTACCGCTTTAATGGGCGAACAGCCCAACCCTTGGAACCTGCTACAGCTCCAGGATGCGATGAGCCGACATCGAGGTGCCAAACCGCGCCGTCGATATGAACTCTTGGGCGCGATAAGCCTGTTATCCCCGGCGTACCTTTTATCCGTTGAGCGACGGCCCTTCCATACGGGACCGCCGGATCACTAAGTCCTGGTTTCCCACCTGCTCGACTTGTAAGTCTCGCAGTCAAGCGCGCTTGTGCCTTTACACTCCACGGCTGGTTTCCAATCAGCCTGAGCGCACCTTCGAGCGCCTCCGTTACTCTTTGGGAGGCGACCGCCCCAGTCAAACTACCCGCCTAACAGTGTCCCCGACCCGGGTAACGGGCCTAGGTTAGAATTTCAGAACGATGAGGGTGGTATCTCACCATTGGCTCCCCCAAAGCCAGAGCTCTAGGTTCAAAGCCTCCCACCTATCCTGCGCACAACGCACCAAAATTCACTGCTAGGGTATAGTAAAGGTGCACGGGGTCTTTCCGTCTTGTCGCGGGTAACCGGCATCTTCACCGGTACTACAAATTCGCAGTGCCCCTCGTCGAGACAGCGCCCAGATCGTTGCGCCATTCGTGCAGGTCGGAACTTACCCGACAAGGAATTTCGCTACCTTAGGACCGTTCATCGTTGTTACTCCGTGAAACCTTGATGTAGCACTTGAAGTGTTGTTTCACGTGGCACGATCGTTTCCGCCGTGCTCTCCATGTCGCCATGGAGCTCGGACTGTCTCATCCACGCTTCTCGATGGATTTCTCGAGAGGTGGTCTGGCGTACAGTCTCTGAGGATCCCCAAAAGCTCAACGCTTTCGGGTTTCCTGCTGATTATCCGCACTTCGCGCATTGTCACTCCCTCACTTCGAAAATAAAGGAAGTAGCGGAAGATACTCGGACGTTCCAGCATACAGCCAGATTTTGGTGACGTAACTACAACGGTCACTTTTTTTTGTCATAGTTACGGCCGCCGTTTACCGGGGCTTCAATTCACAGCTTCGCAAAGACGAATCTAAGCTAACCGCTCCTCTTAACCTTCCGGCACCGGGCAGGCGTCAGACCCTATACGTCGTTTTCGACTTTGCAGAGTCCTGTGTTTTTAGTAAACAGTCGCCTGGGCCAATTCTCTGCGACCTCTTCAGGCTCCGAGAGCAAGTCTCTTCACCCTAACGAGGCACCCCTTATCCCGAAGTTACGGGGTCAATTTGCCGAGTTCCTAAACGAGGGTTCTCACTTGCGCCTTTGGATTCTCTCCTCGCCTACCTGTGTCGGTTTACGGTACGGTCATCTTATCGGCTCACTAGAGGTTTTTCTCGGCAGCGTGGATTCGACCAGTTGGTTTGTCCGAAGACGCACTTCCCCGCAACTCTCGGTGTATATGAGGCCCGGATTTGCCTAAGCCCCCACCTACTGCCACGGCCGCACACTTCCAATCGTGCGTAGACCTATCCTTCTGCGTCACCCCATTGCTCAAACGCCTCAAAGGTGGTGCAGGAATATTAACCTGCTGTCCATCGGCTACGCCTTTCGGCCTCGCCTTAGGCACCGACTAACCCTGAGAGGACTGACCTTCCTCAGGAAACCTTAGGCTTTCGGCGTCCAGGGTTCTCACCTGGATTATCGCTACTTATGCCGGCAGGGTCACTTCCATACCGTCCACTGGTCCTCGTCGGTCCAGCTTCTACCCATATGGAACGCTCCTCTACCACTCCAAAAGTCCGAAGAATTCTGAAGTCCGCAGCTTCGGTAACATGCTTGAGCCCCGTTACATTATCGGCCCGGAGCCACTTGACCAGTGAGCTATTACGCTTTCTTTAAAGGATGGCTGCTTCTAAGCCAACCTCCTGGCTGTCAAAACGTCTCCAGATCCTTTCCCACTTAGCATGTATTTTGGGACCTTAGCTGGCGGTCTGGGCTGTTTCCCTTTTGACCACGGAGCTTAGCCCCCGCAGTCTGACTCCCGGAATACAGTTCATGGCCTTCGGAGTTTCGTTGGATTCAGTAACCTGGTAGGGCCCCTAGTCCATCGAGTACTCTACAGCCATGACTGAACTTCCGAGGCTAGCCCTAAAGCTATTTCGAGGAGAACGGGCTATCACGGAATTTGATTAGCCTTTCACCCCTACCCTCAGCTCATCCAAGTCGTTTTCAACCGACACTGGTTCGGGCCTCCGCCCGGTGTTACCCGGGTTTCACCCTGGCCA
>CBDFNJ010000001.1:0-1762500 GCA_965250115.1 Candidatus Marinacidobacterales bacterium | reverse complement strand
CGTTGCTTGTTCAGGGTTTCCCCCATTGACAAAAATTCCCCACTGCTGCCTCCCGTAGGAGTCTGGGCCGTGTCTCAGTCCCAGTGTGGCCGTCCGCCCTCTCAGGCCGGCTACCAATCGTAGCCTTGGTGAGCCATTACCTCACCAACAAGCTAATTGGCCGCGGGCTCCTCCTCAGGCGCCAGGCCCCCGAAAGGGTCCCCAGCTTTGATCTCTAACCCGTATGGGAAAGAAATATCATGCGGAATTAGCCCAGGTTTCCCTGAGTTATTCCCCACCCGAGGGTAGATAACCCACGTGTTACTCACCCGTCCGCCGCTTTAATCAGGGGCCGAAGCCCCCTTTCTCGCTCGACTTGCATGTGTTAGGCACGCCGCCAGCGTTGATTCTGAGCCAGGATCAAACTCTCGAGTTTAATGTGTTTTCGACCCGACCCCGCCTTCACCCCAAAGGAGCTTTGGCGAGAGAAAGCCAAAACCCGAGATCTTCAAGTGCCTGGCGGCACCTGAAGTTTGAATCCAAGTACAATTACTCGCTTGGCTGGACTCGCTCTACCTAGTTTTCAAAGAACAAACCCTCTATCCGGGGCAATTAACGAGATTACACTATAGCTAACCTTACCGTCAAGCGGAAATCGTAGGGATTCCATCAGACCCCGTCCCTCTCAGCGTGCTCGCTCGCCTCTAGCCAAAGGGCGTTGCGGGGATCGCGGCTCGTCCGGGTAGAGGTGTGCTACCTCCTCATAGCCGTTGAGAATGGGCGTATCGAAGGGTGCCCCCGTATCGAGCCAGTAGGACGTTTCTTGGCTCCATCGAGGGTGAGGGATGTTTGGGTTGACGTTCGAGACGAAGCCGTATTCGTGGGGCTGGATCTGCCAGAAGGTCGATGGCTCCCCGTCGTGAGGACGACCTGAACGATCGATTTGGGACTCTTGTAACCGTATTTCTACGGCACAACGAGGCGCACCGGTGCACCGTAGACGCCCGTCGCCACGAAGGCGAGATCGTCCATCGCCTCGTCCATTCGTAGCCCCTCTTCGTAAGGCCATGGATAATAGAGCGCCTCGCGTAGCCCTGGCATCTGGTCCGGACGACGAGCCGAGATGAAGCGGACGTGCGTTGCCGTCGACTTCGGCTCCACTCTCTCGAGGAGCTGGCGTAGCGGAAACCCAGACCAGGGTACGTTCATCGCCCAACGCTCGACGCATCGAAAGTGGCAAACCCTTTCCTCGTGCGGGATTTTGAAGAGCTCATCGAGAGAGAAAGAGCCCGGCTTCTCACACTCGCCTTTGGCCTCGACGGTCCAGGGCTCCACCTGGAAGTCTTTGACGTGCTCCCAGACTGGTCCGCCTCGTCCTTCGAGGAACTCGTAGAAGTTGTTATGCGCGGCCGCGACGGCGCGCGGTGTCAAATCTTTGCGTCGAATGCTCGGAGGAAGCTCGACCGCCTCGGCTCGTTTTGCCGGAAAGACGTCCGGCCGCTCGAACGGCGGTATTAGTGCTTGATCGGGAGCAGGACGGGTCACTTGGCACGAGGCGGAGCCGAGCGCGAGAGCACCGCCAAGCGCCTCCAGAAAGTCCCGCCGGTCGAAGAAGACCTCCAGCGGCGTGATCCGTAGGTCAATCATCTTGCGCGGGAGAGAAGCTTGAACCTAACATGGCTTCGGCGGTCCGGCCGCCTTCCTACACAGTAGAGCGCTCCATCGGGATCGCCAAGCCGGAGATTAGAACCAGATGAACAACATACTAAGTACAGCTAGTGTCGCAGCTTCGACGCTCGCAGTTTTGCTCGGCGGTCACGTCGTGACGGCTCAGTCCGATGGACCGACACCGAACATTCAGGTGACGGGCCGGTCGGTGCTTTCCGTCCAGCCCGAGCGAGCTCAAGTCGACGTCGGCGTCGTCACCGAAGCGCCCGACGCGGACGCGGCGGCTCGGCAGAACGCCAACAAGCTCGATGCCGTACTCCGGAGCCTGAGGTCAACGCTCGGAGCGGAGGCCAAGATCGAAACGGTCAGCTACTCGCTGAACCCGAAGTACGAGCGACCGGATCCAAGAAGTCAGGCCGTCGTATCGGGCTACACGGCGACCAACGTCGTCCGGCTTCGCAACCTGGAGCTGGACGCCGTCGGTAAAGCGATCGATCTCGCGACGGCGGCCGGCGCCAATTCCGTTCGCAACATCGCTTTCAGCTTGCGCGACGAGAGCGCCGTCAAGCAGGAGGCCTTGAAACTGGCGGCCCTCGACGCTCGGGCCAAAGCGAACACCCTCGCGAGCGCACTCGGTGTCGGCATCGTGCGCATTCTCTCCGTGAGCGAAGGTGCGCCTGACATCATCCGGCCGAGCTCGATGTTCCGCGCCGAAATGGCTCAAGCCGCCGCGGCACCAACGCCAGTCGAGCCCGGGACGATCGAAGTGAACGCGAGCGTGACTTTGATCGTGGAGATCTCGCAGTAGCTCAACCAAGAAGCGACGCTTATTCGTAAACCAGCTTCAGGAAGCGCCGTTTCCCGACTTTGAGAACGAGGCTTCCCGAGCCCTCGAGCGCGAGCTCTTTGTCTTCGGCAGCACGGTCGCCGTCGATGGAGACGGCACCCTGGGTGATGAGCCGCCTCGCTTCGCTCCTCGATGGGGCCAGCTTGCCGTCGACCAGGACTTGCGAAAGTTGAAGCTTTCCGGCCGCCACATGATGCTCGGGGATCTCCTCCGGCAGCCCTTTCTGACGGATGACGGCATCGAAGTGCCTTTGCGCCTCGTCGGCAGCTTCCGCCGGATGGAAATCCGCGATGATGCGCTTGGCGAGGTCCATCTTGGCGCTCATGGGGTCGCCCTTCGCTTGGAGCCCTTCGATCTCCTTTACACTCAGGTCCGTCAAGAGCTCGTAGTACTTCCACATGAGCTCGTCGGAGACGGACATGAGCTTTCCGAACATCTCCTCCGGCGGCTCGGTGACGCCGACGTAGTTGTTCAAGCTCTTCGACATCTTTTCCACGCCGTCGAGGCCCTCGAGCAAAGGGGTCGTGAGCACGACCTGGGGCTCGAGGCCGTACTCCCGCATGATGTCGCGGCCCACGAGGAGGTTGAAGAGTTGGTCCGTCCCGCCGAGCTCGAAATCCGCTTTCAGCGCGACAGAGTCGTAGGCCTGGGCGAGCGGGTACACGAGCTCGTGAATGGATATCGGCTGCTCGGATTGAAACCTCTTCTTGAAGTCGTCGCGCTCGAGCATGCGCGCGACGGTATAGCGTGAGGCGAGACGAAGGAAGCCCTCACTGCCAAGTGCTCCTAGCCAGCGGCTGTTGAAATCGACGATGGTTTTGTCCGGGTCGAGGATCTTGAAGACCTGCTCCTTGTAGGTCTCCGCGTTGTTATCGATCTCCTCCCGGTTGAGCTGCGGCCGCGTTTTCGACTTGCCGCTCGGATCGCCTATGAGGCCGGTGAAGTCTCCAATAAGGAATACGACGTCGTGGCCGAGATCCTGAAAATGCTTCATTTTCCGCATGAGCACGGTATGGCCGAGATGGATGTCGGGCGCGGAGGGGTCGAAGCCGACTTTGACCTTGAGAGCCTCGCTCGTCTTCTGGGACCGCTCGAGCTTCTTTCTCAGCTCCTCGAGTGGCACGACGTCGACGGCGCCCTTCGTCAAGTAAGCGATCTGTTCCTCGATGCTCATGGTCATGTGGCGATTCTGGCTCTCCGACCCTCGAAAGTGACTTTGCCGTCCAAGAGAAGCTCGATCGCCTCCGGGTAAACTTGATGCTCCTGCTCGAGAATGCGCGCCGAAAGCGCTTCTTCATCATCGTCCTCCCGCAGGGGAACGGTGCGCTGTAAGAGAATGGGCCCGTGGTCGAGCTCCTCGTCGACGAGGTGCACGGTCACGCCACTGACTTTGACGCCGTGCTCGATCGCCTGCCGTTGCGCGTCCAGTCCCACGAAGGCCGGTAGCAGCGACGGGTGGACATTCAGAATCCGATGGGGATAGGCGCGCACGAGCACGGGAGAGAGAATCCGCAGGAAACCAGCGAGGCAAACGACGTCGACGAAGTACTTTCGCAAAGCCTCGAGCACGGCGGTGTCGAAGCTCTCCCGCGAATCGAAGTCCTTGTGCGAGAGAACGACGGTGGGAACATCCGCCTTCCGCGCACGCTCCAAACCGGGCGCGCCCACCGTGTTACTAATGACGACGCCGACCCTTGCGTTCAGACGACCTTGTCCGGTGGCATCCAATATTGCCTGAAGGTTGGAGCCCCGACCCGATATCAGGACCCCCAGAGTTCTGCCGTCCTCGCTCACAGCGACCCCTCGTAGACGACGCCCTCGCCGGAGGCGACGACGTCACCGATGACGCGCGCGTCTGGAAGTTCATTCACGTCATCGGAGCTCATGATCACCACCATGCCGACGCCGACGTTGAACGTCCTGAGCATCTCCGATTCCGCGACATTTCCCCGGTCCATCAGATAGCGAAACAGCGACGGCATCTCGATCGCATCGAGATCGATGCGCGCGGACAAGCCCTGTGGAAGCACGCGCGGAATGTTGTCGGTTAGCCCACCCCCGGTGATGTGAGCGAGAGCGTGTAGAACGCCTTTGTCGAGCAGGGGCTCGAGATCCGGAAGATAGCAGCGGTGCCTGGCCAATAGAGCGTCTGCGACAGTGGCGCCCAGCTCTTCGACGCGATCGTCGGGTGCCAGCTTCGCTTTCTGGAAGATCTTCCTGGCGAGGGAGTAGCCGTTGGTGTGTAGCCCCCAGGAGTCGAGGGCCAGCAGTTTGTCGCCCGATCGGACCGCACGGCCGTCGAGAATGCGCTCCTCCTCGACGAGCCCGAGAATCGTACCGGCCACGTCGTATTCGCCCGATCGGTAGAAGCCAGGCATCTCGGCCGTCTCGCCACCGAGGAGCGCGAGACCGAACTCGCGACAGGCCTCCGCCATGCCCGAGATCACCGCCGCCGCCACGCCGCCGTTGAGCTTACCCATGGCGAGATAGTCGAGGAAGAACAGTGGCCGCGCACCCTGGACGAGGATGTCGTTGACGCAGTGGGAGACAAGATCGTAGCCCACGGTATCGTGTCGACCCGTCGCGAAGGCGATCTTGAGCTTGGTCCCGATCCCGTCGGTGCTGGCTACGAGCACGGGCTTGCGATAGCGCTCGGTATCGAGTCGGAACAGGCCTCCGAAGCTCCCGATATCCGAGAGCACCCCGGGCCGATAGGTCGAGCGAGCGAGCGCTCTCACCTTCGAAAGCGCCTTTGTGGCGGCGTCGATGTCAACGCCAGCAGACCGATAGTCCATAGGTCAGCTATTATACGGCGCATGTCCCCCGAGAAACCGCAGCTCGAGGTCGTTCTCATCACCCACGACGCCGCCCATCTTCTCGAGCGAACCCTCAGGGCGGTCTCCTTCGCCGACGCCATACTCGTCGTCGACTCCGGCTCGACGGACGCGACCCGCGAAATCGCCGAGAAAATGGGTGCGCGTGTCCTCCTCCAGACCGATTGGAAGGGCTTCGGCCATCAGAAGAGCTACGCTCTTTCCCAGGCCGAGGGCGAGTGGATCCTCTTCCTGGACGCTGACGAGGTCGTGGACGCGAAGCTCGCCGACGAGATTCGTCGGGTCGCGACGACTCGAGGGAACGTTTCTGGATATTCACTCCGGCGCGTCAACTACTTTTGCGGTGCGCGCATTCGTTTCGGCCACGGACGGCCGTCGTTCGTGGACCGCTTGTTCCTGAAGGACAAGGGCCGCATTTCGGATCATCGCGTCCACGAGCGGGTTCTGATCGACGGGCCGGTGGAGAGACTCGATGGAGAGGTTCATCACTATACGACTGAGTCTGTCGCCCACCGAGTCAAGAAGAACGACGACTACGCCACTGTCGCTGCCGAGGAGATGTTTCGCTCCGGCAAGCGGGCGAGCCTCCTGCAGCTTCTTCTCGTCCTGCCCATGTCGGTGCTTCGTGATCTCGTGCTCAAAGGCGGCCTTCTCGACGGCAAAACGGGTGTGATCATGGCCGCCTTGGGCGCATTCTACTCCTTCAGCAAGGTCGCCAAGCTCTGGGAGCTCGAACGTCGACCTTAACCTTAATTACTAGATGATCCCTCGGCTCACCATCGATCTGAAGCGGATTCGGTCGAACACCGATCGCATGATGGAGGCGTGCCGCGGCCGGGGCGTCGAGGTCATGGGCGTCACGAAGGGCGTCTGCGGCGACGTCGAAGTGGCGCGGGTCCTCGTTGAGGGCGGCGCGACGGCCCTGGGTGATGCCCGACTCGACAACTTGAGCTCGCTCCGCATGGGGGGACTCGGCGTGCCCCTGTGGCTTCTGCGCTCGCCCAGTCCCAGGGATGTTCCCGGCTGCGTCGCAATGGCGGACGGGAGTCTCCAGAGCGACCTCGATGTCGTCCGGCTTCTGTCCGAGGAGTCTCGCCGTAGAGGCAGCACGCATCGAGTCGTGGTGATGGTCGATCTCGATACCGGTCGCGAGGGGTTGCACCCCGACGACGTTCCCCGGGCTTGCAGCGAAGTCGCAAACCTCGACGGCCTCGAGCTCGACGGGCTCGGGCTCTACTTCGATTTCGCGAGCACCGCGGCGGAGCAACGGGTGGCCTTCGATTCGTTCGTGAGCCTCGCGCAAGGTATCGACGTGCCGCTTCGCCTGCTTTCGGGTGGAACCTCAAACGTCCTCGAGCTCGTGCTCGACGGAACGCTCCCCGAGCAAGTGAACCACCTGCGCCTCGGTACCGCGCCGCTCCTTGGTATTTTCACGCCGCACGGCCCACGCGAGATCGGGGGCTGGGAGCGCGACACGTTCCTCCTCGAGACGGAGGTCATCGAAATCAAGAAGACTCGACCAGAGGCACTGCTCTCGCTCGGCCACCTGGACGCTCCGATGAAGTATCTCTATCCCACCGAGCCCGGGCTCGAGCTCGTCCGCGCGTCGAGCGACCACATGGTTGTCCGCTTCACCGAGCCCCTCGCGGTCGGGGATACGGTTCGATTTCGGCTCGGCTACTCCGCGATGAACCGCCTCATCGCATCCCGCTACACGCGCATCGTTTATCGTTAGACTAGGTACAAATCGAGAGAGCAACCAGCATTTCATTACGTATAACAAGGGGACGTCCCTAAGGGTAAAGCACCTCGTGCCCGCATTCAGAGACTATTCGCTTGCACAGCTAAGGGCCGGCGACAAAATAAGTTCCCGTTTTCAAGACGGTCGGATGGTGTAGTTCCATTTGGGTAGAGTCTGGTCCTTTGTAACGGAAAGCGCCTGCATCCGCTCGTCAGTGATTTTGACGCCCTTCGGATAACGACGCCGGATAAGGTGTGCGCGTACTCGCAAACCGGAAGAGGTGGTGGTCGTGCGGATGTATTTGAGGATGGTTTCGTAGCTGTCGAGAGGCCTGCCCGCCCAGTTCTTGCTGACCTCGCTGAACAGACGGTGCTCCACTGGATTCCACTTGGATGTACCGGACGGATAGTGGGCTATGGTGATAGCGATGTCGTGGCGATTGCAAATCCGCGTTTGAAGCCCGTGCTTCCAACCCCGACACCGATAGCCATTGCTGCCCCCGGCGTCTGCCAATATCGCGAGGTCACGGGCTGCAGGATAGCGTCGCCGTCCTTCCGTTCGCCACCACTTCTCGATGGCATTCACGGCGAAGTCCGGGGTGTTGTACGAGGTACCAATGAACACTGTCCCGCGGTTCGCGAGCAGATCGTAGACGCCGTAGGGGATTGCGATGCCGTTCGATTCGGAACGGAAGTCATGGTCTTTGACGAGAGTCGGCTCGCGGTTCCAGGCCTGCCCGCCGTTTTTGAATAATCCCACCAGCTCCCGTTTCTTCGTGTCTACGCTGATGATGGGATGACCAGCTGCGGCAAAACGCTCGCGCAGTTCGGCGATACACGCGAATTGGGTATCGCGATCTTCGGACGTGGCACCGCACAGCTTCTTGTGGTTCACCCGCAACGAGAAGCCGAGCTGTTTGAGCAGTCGACCGACGGTTTTGCTGCTGACGTTCACACCGAGGCTTCTTAGCTCGCAAGCAATCTTGTCGGTGGTCCGCCGCGTCCATTTCACTCCCGTCATCGGATCGCCCGCGGTGTCGTGCTTCATGAGTTCTTCGATCTTGGCGATGACTTCTGGCTTTTTTTTGCACGGCGCGCCGTCCGCCACCCTTTCGCCGAACTCCGTCGAGCTCAACATCTCTCATTAGCAATTCCCTACGACCTCTGGCTACCGTGCTCGGACCCATCCCGAGCAGTTCGGCAATCTGTTGGTCGCCACCGTGACCGAGCTTCATGGCCTCGACTCCCGCGTAGAGACGGCGCTGCTTTTCATCGAGCAGGCTGTAGAAAAGAACGATCGCAGCCTTCAACTCCACGGGGAGCACGCGGACTCCCCCGACCCAGCCCAACGTGGAAGGTGACGCCTCATGTACCTGGCGGGCCGAGAGCTGTTGCTTGCGCGTGCTCACATCGGTGGCCAGATACAGATATCGGCCGAACACCTGCTCGCGCGCCAATCTTTTCTCTCGGACCAGTTTCAACAGAGGAGCCTTGACGTCAACCTGCACCACGTCCTCGAGCTCGTCGACGTAGTAGCCTGCCTCACAGGCCGCGACCAACGCTTTTACCGTCGCAAGCAACGTCCCGTACTTCGAGAACCACACTGAGCGCAACGACCAAAGACCTTTTCGATCGAACTGGGCGATCTCGTCCAACGTGTAGTAGCTACCACGGTGGGAGTAGCTTGTCCGATACGCCAACTCATTGAGCTTTCGGAAGACGGTCGAGTCCACATCGGTACCCAACACTGCATTCAAATCATCGAGGGTAGCTATTTTGTGCTTCCTCAACAGGCGGTCGAGATCTTCAGACTGATAGCTCGTAGGTCTCATAATAGGAGAAGTGCTCCTTGATAGGCGTAATCCTCCTGCAATGAGGACCGTTTGTCAAACACGCGCTGGTTGCTGAAGACCTACAAATGTTCCGTTTCTAGGGAGCTTGCCAGGCTCTCGTGATGCCAGACGATATCGCGATCACGACCTGAAACAGGAAGAGTGTTCTCAAAACTAGACAGTTATTTTGTCGGCGGCCCTTAGTGGACTCCGAAAAGAGCTCCAGGCGCTCGTGAGCCCGTGCCCGACATTCCGAGAGGCCGCACAGGCTTGCTTGAATCGGCTCTATGAGGAATTTGCCGGGGCTCTCGTCCTCGGCCGAGTGTACGTTACCGTCCCTTTCGCATTCCTTCCTGAGCGAGAGAAACAATTCACCCGTCGCGTTGCCGCGGAACGGAACGTTGGCGAAAAGCTGGCGGACGACACCATTGTTATCGCTCTCGCCGCGAGTCGAGGTGCGAAACCCGCGTGGAACGATCCGGCCAACTCACGCAGACGCCTCGCGGTTCCGTTACTCGATTCGGGCTTCCTCGAGCGAATACCGCTCGTCGGCCGCGTGCTCGGTGCCGCGATGAACGACGTGCCGTGGCTGAAGCGACAGGAGACTCTGATATTGACCGAGACGACGGGCAAGTTGTCCTACCTCCTCATGGTAAAAGACGCACGCATGGAGCTCACGAGCGACGGGGTGAAAGCCGTCCCGGACCAAGCTTTCGTCGACGAGAACAACGTCCGGGCGGTGCTGGCCTTAGGCGGACGCTATCTGAACGGCACGTCCATGGTGATGATTCTATTCACGACCGAAGAGCTGACTCACGAACAGGCCACCAAGTTCACGACCCTCGTGAACACGATCAAACCCGCGACGATGAAGCCAGTCATGACAGGCAAAATCCTCTTCGCGCCACCGACCTAGAGGAGGCGACGCTCAAGGGCGCCGAGCCGTATCAATTCGACGAGCTCTTCAAGACAAGACCCCAGGTGAACCGCCTCATCGCATCCCGCTACACGCGCATCGTCTAACGCTTGATCGATGGCGGTCGTGACCGCGGTGCTTCCGAGTTTATTGGGATCCTGGCGCAAACCGTCCTCAGAAAATCTTCAGACCGGTCACCTAGTATCGTCTGCCATGGCGCTGCGAGAGGAGCTGACGGTGGCGGGGGCGTTCTTGTTCCGCTGGCGCAGTTATTTTCCGCTAGGTGCCCTGGTCCTCGTAGTGTCCCAGATGCGTCACGTCGCGCACGGTGGCGCGCGGTATCCCGACAGCCTTCCCTGGGGAGCATTGTGTCTCGTGGTCGCTCTCGCCGGTCTCGGTGTGAGGGCCTACGTCGCCGGCCATGTGCCACAGGGCACGTCGGGACGCAACACTCGATCTCAAATCTGCGAAGGGCTCAACACGGATGGCGCCTATTCGATGGTCCGTCACCCACTGTACCTCGGCAATTTCCTCATCTGGCTGGGTGTAGCGCTCGTACCGCGAAGCGCGTGGCTATTGCTTCTGGTTACGGCCGCGTTCTGGATCTACTACGAGCGGATCATGTATGCGGAGGAGGAGTTTCTTCGGAACAAGTTCGGCGAGCGTTACCTCTTCTGGGCACGAACCACACCCGCGTTCCTGCCCAACCCTCGGCTCTTCCGTCGACCCTCGTTGCCATTCTCGCTTCGGACCGTTCTTCGAAGGGAGTGCTCGAGCTGGTTCGGGGTCATCGCGTCGTTTGCGTTGCTCGAGACGATGGCGAATTCGAGTGCTCATGGTCGCCTCGGGCTCGGCGCGGGCTGGACGACGTTGGTGACCATCTGCGGCCTCACCTATGTGGCGTTGCGGTGCGTGAAGCGGCGTACCCATTGGCTGGACGTCACGGGACGCTGAGTGCGAGGTTTCAGCATTCCTTCAGAGTTCTCGCCTAAACTGAGCGGGTGGAAATCCTGATCGTGGAGGACGACGAGCGCATGGCGTCCCTCCTGAAGCGAGGCCTCGAGAAGGAAGGCCATGTCGCGACCCTCACGGCAGACGGCCCAGAAGGGCTCGACTTCGCAATGTCGCGCACCTTCGACCTCGTGATTCTCGACGTCATGCTGCCCGGCAATGGACGGATTCGAGCTCGCCCAAAAGCTTCGCGACAAAGGCTTCGAAACACCCATTCTCATGTTGACAGCCCGGGACGCCTTCAAGGACATCGTGACCGGTCTTGACGCGGCTCCGACGACTACTTGACCAAGCCGTTCTCATTCGCCGAGCTTCTTGCGCGGGTCCGTGTTCTCTCTCGACGGGCTCCCGTGCCTCGCGGAACGACGCTGAGCGTATCTGACCTGACGCTCGACCCCGCCTCCCATCAGGTGGTGCGCGGGAGTCGCAAGATCGAGCTCACGCTGCGGGAATTTCAACTCCTTCAGCTTTTGATGCGGCGCGCCGGGCAGGTGCTCACCCGGGACGCCCTCATCGAAGGGGTGTGGGGACATACAAGCGACGTCGAGCACAACACCGTCGACGTCTTCGTCGGCACGCTGCGACGGAAGGTCGATGGCCCCGCGGAGGCGTCGCTCATCCATACCATCCGTGGTGTCGGCTTTTGCGTAAAGGTAGGTGATCCGTGAGCCTGTGGCGTTCCATCGAGCTCCGGTTGACAGCCTGGTACGCCCTGGTGCTCTTCTTCGGCTTTCTCGTCCTTGGGATCGTGTTGTGGAGCGTCGTCAGTTATTCCTTACAAGCTTCGATCGATCATCAACTGCTCGAGAGGGGCGAGCGTCTCGTGGCTACCGTCACGGCCGAGCTAGAAGAGGACGATGAGGAAGACCGGGACGAAATCGCTGAAGAGATCGAAGAGGAGCTAGTCGAATTCGTCATGGGGCTTCCCGAAGGGAATCTTGCTCAGATTCGAAATGAAGACGGGGAACAGGTCTTCCCGACAGATGGCCCGGAGCCGGCGATTCACTGGCGCGAAGGTCGCGTGGAGCCATCGCTCGATACCGCTGTGTCAGGTTCGACGTCCTACCGCGTGCTCGTACAAGACATCTCGATTGTCGGGAGACACTTCGACATTTTGCTGGCGAGCTCTCTCGAGGGTATCAGCGACACTCTCCACCGTATCGTCACGTTGCTCGTTGTTGTCACGCCGATCGTCCTCCTGCTGTCTTGCGGCGGGGGTTTCTACATCGCTCACGCAGCGCTTCGCCCTGTCGACGAGATTACGGAAACAGCTGCCAAGATCACCGTCGGCAATCTTTCACAACGGATTCCATCCTACGGCACGGGTGATGCACTCGAACGTTTGGCAACGACGGTCAACGCGATGCTCGAGCGGATCGAGATTTCGGTCTCCAAGATCGAGCAGTTCAGCGCCGATGCGTCGCACGAGCTGCGAACGCCAATCTCGGTCGTCCGCACGACGGCCGAGCTCGCTCTACGTTACGGGAGAACGGAAGAAGGCTATCGCTCTGACCCGACAGACATTCAGCACGAATCCGAACGATTGAGCGATCTCATCGAAGTACTCTTGACCCTCTCCCGAGGAGGCGAGAACGAGAAGATTCCGATGACGCCTGTTGATCTCGGGCAAGTCGTCTCGGAAGTCCATACGCAGTACCGGAGCGAAAGGGACTGTCGTTCGAGATTCGACTACCTCGCGCAAACGTCGTGGTCGAAGGCAACGATGCCGCGCTTCGGCGCATGCTCGGACACCTTGTCGAGAACGCCTTGGCACATACGCAGGCGGGCTCGATCTCGCTCTCGCTCGAGCGCGAGGGTGGGGCGGTGCGCCTGCGAGTCACCGACACCGGTGAGGGGATACCCGAAGTAGCGCTCGATCGAATCTTCGATCGCTTCTATCGCGCGGATTCCTCCAGGAGCCGCCGCAGCGAACGGCACGGTCTCGGGCTTTCGATCACCCGGCGGCTCGCCGAGCTCCACGGTGCCTATGTGACGGTCGAGAGCCGAGAGGGCGAAGGCGCGGAGTTCACGGTGCATTTTCCGGACGGTGAACCATGAACGTGCGAGTCGGAGCCCTCGGCGGTATCTTGTTGCTATGGGGAACCTGCCCGCTCACGGGTGCGGAACGGCTCGACCCTTTCTTCGTTCCTCGTACCGACTTCCATGGCCCGATCGCAGTCGAGCGGAGCTCGGGAAAAGACGCGCCATCGCCTCTCAACCTTGGGCGTCAGATCGGAACGGACTTCAAGAACGTCTTCACCACGAAAGAAAACCTCGTGGTCGTCGGCATCGGCCTCGGAGCGGCGTGGGGCGCAAGTCACTTCGACGATCAGGTGGCCGAAAGCCAGCTGAATTCGGAGCTCAACGGAGGCGGCACGCTCGACGTCGTTTTCGAGACCGGCGAGATCGCCGGCAGCGGCTACGTCCAGGCTGCTATCGCGGCGACGACCTTCGGTTTGGGCAAGCTCGTATCCCGTCCCGGCGTCGAAGACTTGGGGCGAGATCTCGTGCGGGCCCAGGTCGTTGCCGGTGCCATTACATTCGGTATCAAAGTCGCCGTCGCCCGAGAGCGGCCCGACGGCTTGAGCCAAACGTCGTTCCCCTCGGGTCACTCGTCAGCATCCTTCGCGACGGCGACGGTGCTCCAGCGTCGATACGGATGGAGCGTCGGAATTCCCGCCTATGCCTTTGCGGGCTATGTCGCTAGCTCCCGGTTGAATGAAGGACGGCACTACTTGAGCGACGTCATCTTTGGCGCCGCGCTCGGCATCATGGCCGGGCGTACCGTAACCCTCGAGCTCGTCAACGAGCGTTTCGCCCTCGCGCCCTTGCTCGTTCCCGGCGGCGCAGGCATTCAGTTGAGCTGGGTCAGTCCGAGTCACGGGGCCCGGTGATTCTTCGGCTGGGCTACTGAAACTCCCCTACGGACGCGACGCCAGCAGATCTTTCAAGAGCGTGTTCTCCCCTCCGCCTGGCATCAGCGTCAGCTCGCCCTCGGACTCGAGGAGCTTCCCGACTTCGAGAACCCGCAACACCGCCCGGACGACGTCGGGTTGGTCGGCCATCTTGCGAAACGCCTCGCCGACCAGTTGTGGCCTCACCGCCGCCGCCCGCGCGAACTCGACCGCCGCTTCTTTCTCGGCCGCGCTCTCGATGACGTTGACTTGATTCTCGCCCGCCTGGCGGATAGCTGAGGTCACCTGGCGCAGGCGATTGACGACCTTGTGCTCGATCTGTTCGATCATGCCGCGATCCCGGAAGTGTACTTTACGAATATAGACCGAGCCGATTTCGTAGCCCCAGGCCAGTGCCTTGGGGGAGACTTCTTCCCGTACCGACCGGCTCATGCTGTGCCGATCCTCGAGCATTTCTTCCAGGGGGAGATTGCTCAGACCGCGCACCGTTGCATTGGCGACATTGGCGCGTAGCGAGCCGGCGGGATCGGTATTCTCGAAGAGGATCGCGACAGGACCCGTTACCCGCATCTCATACCAAACGCCAATCCCCATCGGTGTGCCTTCTTCCGTATTGACTGGCTGGCTTCGAAGATAGGTTTGATCGAGTTTCAAATCGACCTTGTGAACCCGTCCGAAGAAACGAGTCAACATGACCTTCCATCCCAGGGTGAGCGCTGGCACGTAAAGGCCGGGTTCGTCGAGCACGCCGAGTACTTTGCCGAACAAGACGTAGACCTTCGCCTCACACTCCTGAACTGAGGTGTAGACGCAGAACAGACGAGCGAATCCGAGAACGATCGGGACGCCGAAGAAGGCGGAGATGAAGACGAAGAGCATCGTCGAAAAGAAAATCACGAGCGCACCTCCCCGATGATGCGCTTTGCGCGGGGCAGCAGGTCGAGCTCGATCTTCTGATCGGCGAGGGCACGTGCGATGCTGATCTCGGCGGATACTTCGTTGTGGGCGGTGTTGATCGCGGCAAGGGCGGATTCGATCTCGTCCGGAGGGTCCATGCCCGTAATCAAGGAAGCGTCGAGTACCACGCCGTATCGCGCCGCAGAGGACAGGCACTCCCGGTCCATGTCCAGATTCACCTGATTCAAGTTCTTGCGGAGGTCGTTGATGGAGATTCCTTCGATCGCAAGGGAGTCAGCATCGACGACCTCCTTGAGGGACTCGGCAGTCCCGCCCTCCGGAGCGCGGAACGTCGCGATCCGCTCTCTCAGGATCGAGACGAAGTAGCCCATGACATGTGCGATCGGCTGGCGTACCCCGAACAGATAGGCGTAAAGGTTCTTCTCGCTGACCCTGAACCGGAGCTGGCCCCGGATGCCGATGTTGAGCTGGTCCTTCGTCACTGCGTCCAGCATCGTATTGTTGTAGTTGGCGGTCGGCGCGTCGGGATCGTAAGCAGTATTGACCGTTTGAATGGCGACGTTGACCCGATGAACCCGCTGCCAGGGCCACTTGAAGTAGGGACCGCCCGGCCCGATCACACGCACCTGCGGGTAGTGATAGCGGGCCCTGTGCTCCTCACTCAGATGTTCCGCTATGGGCGAATCCAGGGTCGTTCTCGACTCGATGCGCTGTGCGCGACCGAAACTCGTGATTACCGCGCGCTCGTTCTGTTGAACCGTGAACCAACCGATCAGCAGAACGCGAACGGCGAGATACATCGCCAGGCCAGCCACCAGGCCGAAGAGAAAACCCACCATCTAAGGGCCTCCTAGGAATCAAGGGTGTTTAGTTGGATGGAAAGGTACGGAACCTGCTTCTCATTCTACAGGGCGACTCGAATCCTGGGAAGCTGGTCAGTACTCGCCGCACCTCGCGGCAATCGTTCCGCCGTGTCACCTGCGGCTAGACGGGCAGCCAGCGCTTCAGGCGGGCGGAGAGCCGATGACGTCCTTGCTCGCGTCTCACGACACCTTCGTCCGTGACCCAGTTGAGCTGGATCGCGCGGCGCTCACCGGCGAAGGGTGTATGGCCGTGCCACGCGTTGGGAACGCAGCGAAAGAACACGGCGGTCGCGTTCTCGGGGACGACTTCCGTGAAGTAGTCCTCTAGATCGCCAGAAGAACGAAGTAGCCTCAAACGTCCGCCCGGATCCGTCCACCGAGAGTTCACGTAAATAAGGACGGTGAGAATTTTCGTGCGGCTGTCGGCATGGATGCGGCCGTCCTTTGCGCGAGAGTGCCCGCGCACCGTTACCATCGTGGGTCTTCCGGAAAGATCCAGCGAGAATTTTGCCTCCACGGCTTTCCTGAGGGTGGGCCCTCGAAGCTCTTCGAGGAGCTGCTCGAAGGTTCTCCCCGGCCTGAGCTCGCTATTCGGAAAGCTTCCGGCCTGGGGCACCTCGGGAAAATCTTCCATCAGAGACGGAAGGGCACCCGGATCGATGAAACCGGGGACGACGAGATGTTCGAAGGGTTGCCTCACGAGCGGCGTGTTCCGGAATCGCTCGAGATCGATCACGTTTCCGCCAATTGGCGCCGGACGGCACTCAGCACTTCGTCGAGCTCGATCTTGGTCATGCAGACGTTCCCATAGCCGGGACAGTGGTGCTTGTAGCAAGGACCGCAGGGCTCCGCATGATAGACGACTTCGTCTCCCGCCCCGAGGGGTCCGTTGCGGGCGGGATCCGTGGGTCCGAAGATTCCCACCACCGGCACCCCACGGGCAGATGCGATGTGCATGGGCCCGGTGTCGCCGCTCACGAACAGGCGCGCTCTCTCGATGTAGGGAATCATCTCCCGAAGCGAGGTCTCAGGGGCGAGCCGTGCGGCGCCTGAAGAGGTATCGACGATGCGCTCTGCCATGGACTTCTCGCCCGGACCCCAAATCACGAGACTCGGTAGCTGGAACTCCTCCTGAATGGCAGCCGCGAGCTGCCCGAATTTCTCGGAGCTCCACAGTTTCGTCTCCCAGGATCCGCCAGGATTGAGGATGACGTAAGCCTCGAGATGCCACTCCCGCAACCTGCGCTCGGTGGCCTTCACCATGCTCGCCGGAACGACGATGGAAAAGGCGCGCTCGTCCGAGTGGATATCCAAGGCCGTCAACAGACCGAGATGCCGATCGATGACGTGCGGAGCGGTTCCGTTCGGTACGACACGTTCCTTGTACAGAAGCGAAGCAGCGCGCTCCTTGAGATGGCTCGAAGCGAATCCGATGCGCCGGTCGCCCCGCGCGAGAAAGGCGCAGACTGCAGATTTGATCGTGCCTTGGAGATCGAGAACCGCGTCATAGCGGCGCGCGCGAATGGTTGCGATAGTCTCGCGGACCTGAGTCCAGGTTCGGGGGGCAAGGAGTTTTCGCCGCCAGCCGAGGGTATCGACCTCGATGAGCTCGTCGACGTCGGGGTTGTCGAGCAGGACGTCGCGGTAACGCGTCTCGACGAGCCAATCGATCCTGGCCTCCGGGAATCGCCGCCTGAGTGCCGCGACGGCCGGCAGCGTATGCACGAGGTCGCCGATGGAGCTCAGGCGGACGACGAGAAAGTAAGGCCGTCCCTCTTCTGGCATGCGTACCTGAGATTAGCTTCGGTAGCACCTCGAAGCAAGGCCTCTATCCGAAGGGTGAGTCGACTAACCGTTGTCCGTCGGCACAAAAGACGCCTCGGGAAACGACGCAGTGCAGGTGTGGATTCCAAATCAAGTTGTCGGAGAATGTCTGGATGGAGGCGACCATGCCGACGCGAACGCTTTTGCAATCGACAGCAGCGACCATGAGCTAGTGGACACTTTCGTAGCCGGCGCGGGCGAGCTCGGTGAGGAGTTCGCGGCGGTAGTGAATCGAAGCGAGGACCAGCCGACTTTAGTCGGCGACGCGAACCCAACGCCTTTAGGCAATGGAGCGCACCCGCTCAGTTAATTAACGTTTGCCGCACGGTGCTCGCAAATCCCGGCATCGCCTGTATGATCGGTCACGATGGCGATGCGGCCGGTGCCTCTTCTCCGAACGCTCTCGTGGCTCGCCTTCATCGCCGTTGTCGGCTGCGGCTCGGAGCCCGTTTCCCTGCTGAGCGGCTTGGACGGGAAGCCACGCGACATGTCGTTCGAGGGTCGGAGCCTGCCGGCGCTGACGCCCGAGTTTCCCTCTGCGTTGGGGGTTTCCGTGCGACTCCCGGCAGAGCCTTTTCTCGAGTTCTCCATCGCCGTGGAAGCTCCCGAGGATGTCGCGCGTGGGCGCGTACGGTTCACGATCGATCTGAAGGATGGCCCGGACGACTACACCGTCTTCGAGGACGTGGTCCGGGCGCGGCGCGGCAATCGCTGGCGGCATCGAAGCGTGAACCTCGCGGCGTGGCGGGGGCGTGAGGTCAGGCTTGCCCTCGAAGCTCGACCGGACGCGCCCGGTGCCGTGGGCGCCTGGGCCGAGCGCATCCAGGTCGCCTGGGGAGATCCGGTGCTCGTTGACCGCGCGTTGGAGCTTGCCGAGCGGCCCTCGATTGTCTTCATCCTGGTCGACACGCTCCGGCGCGACCATCTGGGCGCCTACGGCTTCAGCGGAGACATTTCGCCGAACCTCGATTGGCTGGCGAAGGAGTCCGTTTTGTTCGAGAACGCGCTAACGCAGGCGCCTTGGACCAAGCCATCGATTGCGACGCTTTTTACATCCCCGTACCCCGACGTCCACGGGCTGGATAACCACGGTGGCCTCTTCGGCGAACGCGAAAGCGATGCCCTCACGACCGGAATCCTGCGTCCCGAAGCCCTCACGATGGCCGAACTCTTCGAGGCCTCTGGCTATCGCACGGGCGCCTTCGTCGCCAACCCCTGGCTCGACCGAGCGTTTGGTTTCGAGCAAGGATTCGAGACCTACGAGATTCGGACGGACGGGGACGAGCTCTTGGACGAGGCGCGCAGATGGCTCGAGTCGCGGGCGATCGGAGAGCCCTTTTTTCTGTACCTCCATCTCATGGATGTCCACGGCCCGTACGACGCGCCGGAGGACGACTTCGAGCGAATGCACGCTCGCGTGAGTTTAGAAGGATCCGAGCCGCCTCCGGTCGAGAGGATGAGGCGGCTTCCGCCGTACCTCGAAGGAATCTCGTGGTTTTCTGTCGACGATCTGGCGCCGGCGGGGTGGGGAGCCGTCGTCGACTTCAGGCTCGGGCGGAGCCGCACGCTGCGAGCCCGATACGCCGCCAACGTGCGGGATTTCGACCGGCGGATCGGGCCGTTTCTCCAGATGCTCAGAACCTCGCATTGGAACGAAGAAGCCTACGTCGTGCTCGGCTCGGACCACGGCGAGGAGCTTCTCGAGCACGGCGGATGAGACCACGGGTTCAGCCTCTACGACGATCAGATCCGCATCCCACTTCTCATCCGGGTGCCCGGGGCGTCGGGAGCGGGACGCCGTGTCGACCAGGCCGTGAATCTCATCGACCTCATGCCGACACTCGCGACACTCGCGGGGATCGAGCCGCCCGGTGGGCTCCAAGGCCGCGACCAGTCAACTCTGATCGACGGCGGTGGCTCTCGGAATCTTCCGAGCTTCTCGACGGCCACCAAGCATCGGCGCGGCGTCTATTCCATCCGCGACGCACGCTACAAACTGATTTACGACGCGACGTCGAGATCGTCGTCGCTGTTCGACCTCGAATCGGACCCCGGTGAGTACCGCGACCTCGCGGACGATGAGCCCGAAAAAACGGAAGAGCTCCTACGTCACCTGGCCGCATATTTCGAGGACAACACCCGGCAAGATGCATCCGCACCGGAGCTCGCGCCGGTCCCAGGGGAGCTGCGGAAAGCGCTCGAAGCCCTCGGTTACGTGTCCCCATGAGGATTTCATTCATTGTCTGGGAAGAGAGCTTGCCCCCCGAGCGCGACCGCCTCGTGGGACCCACTATCCGGATTCTTCAGATTCCCTCCGACTTATCGAGACACGATCGACGCGAACGCCCTGCGAGGCACGCTCGCCGGCGCGGGACCAGACCGGCGTGTCAAGACGAATCGCGATCGCTACGCCGGCCATGCTCGAAGCGCTCGAGAAAGTCTATTCCGCTACGTCGCTCCTCGAGAAGATCGCGTTGGTGAGATCGCTCGTGCAAACGTTGCGACGAATCCTGTGGGTCTTCGGCACCCTTGCGACTGTGCTGTTTTTGCCGGGTTGTGAAGCGCGCCGACACTTGCTCGTTGATCACGTCGACGAGAGCGAGCGACGCTAACAGACGGCCGCTATGCGGCGTTTGTCGGCGAGCCTGCCGATCGCGTGTTGGTGAAGCTCGGTGATGGTGCCCGCAACGCCCCGACCCCGCCGTTTCCCGTCGGCCTACGATTCGACGTCGATGTGCCCCACGCCGCTTTTTTGGCGCTATCCCCGGCTCTCATAACAGAGCAGCGCGTCGGGCGCGCGCGCGTAGAGTTCGTGGTGAGCGTCGAAGTCGACGGGGACCGTACGGAAGTTCTCTCCGAGTCTTTGCGCCATACCTATACCAACCGGTGGCACGAGCGGGAAATCGATCTGACGCGATGGGCACGCCAGCGGGTCACCCTCGATTTGACGACTCGCGCGCTCGACGGTCGTACCGACATGTTGTGGGCCGATCGCGTCCAAGCGGTTTGGGGCGATCCCGTGATCGCGTCGAGTCCCAGCCGAAGAGCTCGCTACCGCCCTCGATGACTTAGTCGGTGCGGGGACTGATGTCTTGTCGACCGAAACTGAGGCTGCGGGGCTCAGCCGTGAAGATCTCCGCGGACCCATCGTCGTCATCGTCGGAAAGACCCCTGAGAACGTATCCCGGTTCGAGATCGTCGAGCTGCACCTCTTGTAGAGCTCCCGAATGTAAATCGCGAGCATCCCGCCAATGAGGGTGTTGATCGCGCAGTTCACGACCATCGAAAGCTCTGCGTAAGAGTGAATCCGCTCAACTCTGAAAGCCTATCAAGCCGCCCCGAATGTTGCGAGGAATTCGTAAGCGAGTCTCGTGCCCGTGTCCGAAAACCGCCGACACTTCCCCTGGCATGCGAAGCTGAGATTAGCTTCCGGCAGCACCTCGAAGCAAGGCCGCGATACGAAGGGTGAGTCGACTAACCGTCCGGAGACATCGCGCGCTCGGCCTTCTCGAGCTGCTCCTCGATAGCGCGCAGGGAAACACCGCCCTCGGTGTCCCGCCGCTCGACGGATGCTCGAAAGTCCCACGTCGTCGCGAAGTCTTCGTCGAAGGTGTCGGAGAAGCTTCGCAAGTCGTCGAGAGACATACTTTCTGGCCCTATCCCCTTTTCCGCCGCGAGGGTGAGAACCTGTCCGACGATACCGTGAGCAGTGCGGAAGGCAACGCCCTTCCTTACGAGGTACTCCGCGAGATCGGTCGCCAGCAAGTCTGACGAGAGTGCCTTGGCCATCTTGTCCTCGTGGATCGTCAGCGTGCGAATCGTGCCTTCCATGACCGGCAGCAGGAGATCGAGTGTATCGAGGGCGTCGAAGACGGGCTCCTTGTCTTCCTGAAGGTCGCGCTGATAGCCCGTCGCGATCCCTTTGACGGTCGTGAGGAGGGATACCAGATCGCCGATCAGCCGACCGGTCTTCCCGCGGGTCAGCTCACATCCGTCAGGATTCTGCTTCTGCGGCATGATGCTCGAGCCCGTCGCATAGGCGTCGTCGAAGGAAAGGAAGCCGAACTCCGCGCTCGACCACAGGATGAGATCCTCGGACATCCTCGAGAGGTGGGTGCCAAGAATCGCGGCGGCCGACAGGAACTCGAGGATATGGTCGCGAGAGGAGACGGCGTCGATGCTGTTGGGCATCACCCTCTCGAGGCCGAGCTCTTCCGCCATCCGAAGGCGGTCGATACCGAAGGGATTGCCCGCGAGAGCTCCCGCACCCATCGCGAGCTCGCGGCATCGCTCCCGCGCGGCCGCAAGGCGAGCTTTGTCTCGCTCGAAACTCCAGAAGTAGGCGAGCAAGTACTGCGCGAAGACGACGGGCTGACCGCGCCGCATGTGAGTGTAGCCGGGCAGGAGGGTCCGCTTGTGGGTGCGCGCCTTGGCCACGAGCGTCGACTGGAGCTTTCCGATCTCCTCGCTCAGGGCAATGATGGCACTCGCGAGGTAGGCCCGAAACTCGGTGACAGCGAGATCGTTACGACTCCGTCCTGTCGGCAGCTTCGCGGCCGCGGTGCTGTCCTCTCCGAGAACTTCTCCGAGGAGGCGCTCGACGGCGGTGTGGATATCCTCGTCTTCCAGGAGAGGCTGCTCTTGGAGCTGCTTCTCGACGACATCCAGGCCCCGCTGGATCGCCTCGAGCTCCTTCGCGTCGAGGATGCCGACGGCATGAAGCTCGCGGGCGTAGACGCGATTGACACGGACGTCTTCGCTGCCGAGCCTGCGATCGAAATCAATCGAGCGACCGAGCTGCTCCAGCTCCGGAGCCGTAGGTTTTCTGAAACGCCCTCCCCAGAGTTTCATTCGAGCTTACGACTTTGCCTTCATCGAAGCTTTCTTCTGCCGCTTCGAGAGGCCCTGTTGCACGGACGACTGATTCGCTTTCTGAGTCAAGTGACGGATCTTCTGCGGGAGCCCGAAGAGTCGGATGAAACCTTCGGCATCGGCCTGCTTGTAGACGTCGTCCTCGCCGAAGGTCGCGAACTGCTCGGAGTAGAGGCTGAAGGGAGAACGACGCCCGACCGCCTGGACACTGCCCTTGAACAGCTGCACGAGGACGTCGCCGGTGACGGTCTCTTGAGTGGCCTCGACGAAGCTATCGAGTGCCTCTCTGAGCGGCGAGAACCACTGCCCGTCGTATACCACGTCCGCGTAGCGATTCGCCACGTTCGCTTTGAAGTGCGAGGTCGCCCGATCCAATGTAATGCTCTCGAGGGCGTTGTGGGCCTCGTGAAGGATCGAGCCTCCAGGCGTCTCGTAGACGCCGCGGGATTTCATGCCGACGAGCCGATTCTCGACGATGTCGAGTCGTCCCACACCGTGCGCTCCACCGATCGCGTTGAGCTTCTCGATCAAAGCAACGGGCTCTAGCTCGACGCCATCGACGGAGAAGGGGGTTCCCCTCTGGAAACCGATCTCGACGTAGTCGGGCTCGTCGGGCGAGATCTTCGGCGACGCGGTGAGCTGATAGAGATTCTCGGGAGGCGGAGTCCAGGGATCTTCGAGAACACCGCCCTCGTGACTCAAGTGGAGCAGGTTCTGATCGCGACTGTAAATGTTCTCCTTGCTCTGCTCTACGGGCACGCCACGAGCGGCCGCATACTCGAGGGCGTCCTCCCTGGAGCGAATGTTCCACATGCGCCACGGAGCGATGATGTCGAGTTGTGGGGCGAGCGCTTGATAGGTGAGCTCGAAGCGAACTTGATCGTTGCCCTTGCCCGTACAGCCATGAGCGAGGGCGTCCGCGCCCTCATCGAGTGCGATCTCGACTTGTCGCTGGGCGATGAGGGGCCGCGCGAGGGAGGTCCCCAAGAGGTACGTTCCCTCGTATCGTGCCCCGGCACGGATTGCCGGATAGACGTAGTCGCGTACGAAGTCAGTTCGAAGATCTTCCACGTAGGCCTTCGAGGCACCGATGGACCGTGCCTTCTTGGCGGCCGCGTCCAGGTCCTCGCCTTGGCCAACGTCCGCGCACATGGCGATGACCTCGCAATCGTAGTTCTCTTTCAACCAGGGAATCACAACCGAGGTGTCGAGTCCTCCCGAGTAGGCCAGGACGACTTTCTTGGGGCTCATGAGAAAAGGCTCCTTTCGAGAAAATCTATCGCATAAATATACATCTATGAGTGATATTTATGCAAGAACGCTCAAGAAGCCACGAATGCTGTCACGCTTTTTTTCGCCTCACCAGACGATCCAGAGAGAAACGTCCTCCTCCCAAGATCACGAGCGCGATGAAAATGAGCATGAAGAGTACCGCACGCTCGGGATTACCCCAGCTATCCATCACCTCCTCCGGATAGCTCGCAGCGCCCAGCCAGCCGAAAATCTGGAGAAGCACCCTGTGACGAAGAAACGCCGCGACGAACATCGTGAAGGCGGCGAAAGCGGCTGCAATCCGGGTAACGATTCCCAGAGCGATCGCGAGACCGCCGGCGAACTCCGCGAGCGCCGCAGCCCAGGCGAAGGCCTCCGGCATCGGAAACCCGAGCGCTTCCACGCGGGAAATGAAGTTGTCAAAGTTTCCCGACGCGAGCATCGTGACTTTTTGCCATCCATGTGCGAAGGCCAAGGCGAGGCCCGACAACCGCAAGACCAACAACGCTATGTCTTTTGCCATAAACCGTCCGTTACCTCGAATTCCTAGAACTGGTACAAGTCGCCCGACAGATACTTTAGCCCAGTATCCACGGCAACCGTAACGACACGCGCACCGGGGCCGAGATGCTCGGCTAGTCGCAGTGCGCCGGTGACGTTCAGGCCGCTCGACGTTCCGGAGAAAATTCCCTCTTCGCGCGCCAGACGCCGCGCCATGGCGCGCGCCTCAAACTCCTCGACCGCGATGGCTTCGTCGTAGAACTCCTCTTCGAGCAGCGGAGGCATGAAGCCCACCCCGATGCCCTCGACGTGATGCGGCCCAGCCTCGCCCTTCGTGAGCACGGGTGAGCCCGCGGGCTCGAGCACGACGACACGCGTCTCGTGTCGCTTCAACTCCCGACTGACGCCCACGATCATGCCCGCGGTCCCGACCGAACCGCAGAAGCCGTTCGGCGCACCATCGAGTTGGACGAAGAGCTCCCGGCCGATCCCGGCATAGCCTTCGACAGCATCAGGATTGCGAAACTGATTGGTCCAGAAGGCGCCGTCACGCTCCTGAATCTCCAGAACCGCCTCTCGCATTCTAGGAATGAGATCCGGTGTGATCTTGCCGCCGTCGCTCGGCACCAGGATCAACTCTGCCCCGAGAGCGCGCATCGTGTCGAGCTTGTCGCGTGAAAAGGCGTCTGACGAGACGACTTTAAAACGATAGCCTTTGATGGCGCAGACGAGAGCGAGAGACGAGCCGGTGCTGCCGCCGGTGAACTCGACTACGGTATCGCCGGGCTTGAGCTGTCCGCGACGCTCCGCGCCTTCGATCATGGCTTTCGCCATCCTGTCTTTGTAGGAACCCGTTGGGTTGAAGTACTCGAGCTTCACGAAAACGTCAGCACTCGTGTCTGGAACAATCCTGCTGAGTTGCACGATCGGCGTGTTGCCGACCGTGTCCAGAACGCTCTTCGTCAGCGGCGGCAAAAAGGACACTAACTCGTCAACCTGCGGTTCGCCTTGATGGACTGCCTGCTTCGCGCGCGGTCGCCGTCGCGTTCGAGGGCGCGTCCGTCTTCGAGCACGAGAATGGCTTTCGGTAGAGGCACCAAAGGGCGATTCTAGTCCAGCTCAGCACCGAATCAAACTTCATGGCTTTGCGCGCTCGGATCTTCTTTGCTTTGGAGCTAAACTCTTCGCCAATCTCATGGATTTCTCGCACCGGCGGCCAACGGAGGGTGAGCCCAGAATCAAGGAGACTCTCTTGTCACGAAAACCTGCGGCACCGAGTTTCCGGATCGCGCTTGCGAGCGTCGCGGTGCTTCTGGCGACGTCGCTCATTTACTGGTTCGACATCATGGGCCTTCGGGACTTCATGCCGGCGAGCCGCGAGGCGGTATTCCACCAGAAGGAGTATTGGCGACTCTTGACATCGATCGGCGCTCACGCCGGCTTCGAGCACTTTCTCTCGAACGGAATCGTCTTCGGCGTGCTCGCCCTGCTGCTCTACGGTTACTACGGGCCGTTCGTCTACCCGACATCCTCGATCCTTCTCGGAGGGCTCGTCACCGGTTTTTCCCTGCGCACCTACGAGGCCCAGACCCTCCTGGTCGGTGCATCGGGCGTCGTCTACCTCATGGCCGCCTTCTGGCTGACGCTCTACTTGCTCGTCGAGCGTCGATTCCGGATGGGCAAACGTCTGATCCGCGCGGCGGGTTTCGCACTCATCGTTCTCGTACCGACTGCCGTTGAGCCAGCGGTGAGCTACCGAACACATGCGATCGGTTTCGGGACGGGAGTCGCCTTCGCGCTCGTTTACTTCGCAGCGAAGAAGGACAGCCTGCGACGAGCCGAGCGCATTGTATTCGAATAGCCGGGCACTGCTAGAAGCTCTCGTCGTCCCGAATTCCGCGCGCCGTGAAGGCGAGAGCCATGGCCCGCTCGGTGACTTTGGCGTAGAGACGCTCGAGAGAGCCTCGGATCTCGGGATGCGGTTTCAAGCAAGGGGGAAGCCCTAGACGCCTCAAGAGCGACGCCGAGACCGCCGGAGGGCCGACGGCGATCGAGACGGACTCGAAACTCTCGCCCAGATTCCAGAAGTCCTCGACCCGGTCTTCCAGATTGAAAGTGTGGGATCGTTCGAGCGTTCGACCGGAAGCTTCGGCCGCACGCTGCTGGCGTAGCGCCCGGAGGATTCTCTCTCGCGCCCATCCTCGCCAACGGAAGAGGAGAAACGGGTCGTCCTCGAGCTTCTCCGCAAGCACGTAGTGAAGCGCCGCGGTGTGCTTACAGGGCACGACGGCGTCTAGGCAGTTACAGACCATCTGAAGCTCCCGCGCCGAAGCGGGAAAGAGCGAGAGCCCGACCTCGGAAAAGGCATCCTCGATGTTCTCGGGCATCTCCCCTGACAAGAGTTTCGTCGAAAACAAGGCTTGAGACGCGAGAATCTCGACAGCCTGCTCCCACTCTTCGTCCGTGAAGATCCGGATACCGAGCTCGACACGGTAGGGTTCGAACCGTGAGCCCTGGACCTCCGCGGTCACCAAACCGGGCTCGACTTCGACGGTGAGCACCCTTTCGGCGAGAGCGTAGAGTTTCCCGCGCTCGAGGCGTTTCGCGACACCGATGGCGTCCAAAACGGCCCACCAACGCTCGGCCCACCAGTGGCGACCACCTTCGAGAGTTCCGTCCGTCATGTCGCCGCCTCGACGGCCTCTTTGCGCAGCTCGAAGAGCTCGCGAAGGCTCTCGGCATTAAATTCCGTCAGCCAGCCCGCGCCCGATTGGATGACAGCGACCGCAAGCTCCTTCTTCCGCTCCGCCAGCGCGTCTACTCGCTCCTCGACCGTACCCGCACAGATGAACTTGTAAACGGCGACCGACCGAGTCTGTCCGATCCGAAAGGCGCGGTCGGTGGCCTGGTCCTCGACGGCAGGGTTCCACCAGCGATCGAAATGAAAGACGTGGCGCGCTTCCGTCAAGTTGAGGCCGAACCCGCCCGCCTTGAGCGAGAGGACGAAAATCGGTGGACCAGCGCTATTCTCCTGGAACTCGGCGATCATCGCGTCTCGACCGGAGGCCGGAACCCCACCGTGAAGAAAGAGCACGTCGACCGAGAGCATCTCCCGCAAGTGCCGCTGAATGAGCTTGCCCATCTCGGCGTATTGCGTGAAGACGAGCGCTCGGTCTTGTTCGGCGAGGACTTCCTCCAGCATCTCGGTGAGCCTCATCAACTTTCCCGAACGGTGTGGCAGCGAGCTCCCATCGGCCAGAAAGTGCGCTGGGTGGTTGCAGATCTGTTTGAGCCGCGTGAGGGCGGCGAGCACCTCCCCTTTGCGGCCAATCCCCTCGGACGATTCGATACGCTCGAGGCTTTCCTGGACAACGGCTTGGTACAAGGTCGCTTGCTCTTGGGTGAGGGTGCAATAGACCTTCATCTCGTTCTTGGGCGGCAAATCCTTGATAACGGCGGGATCGGTTTTCACGCGACGAAGGATGAACGGCTCGACGAGCTTCCTCAGATCGTCCGTCGCGCCACGATCGTGATACCTCTCGATGGGCAGCGCATAGTTGCGCCGAAACGACGCTTCGGCTCCGAGGTAGCCGGGATTCAGAAATTCCATGATCGACCATAGCTCCTGGAGTCGATTCTCGACCGGGGTTCCCGTGAGCGCGAGGCGCCGGGGAGCCGCGAGGCGCCGCAGCGCTTTCGTTTGCTTGGCCTGGGGGTTCTTGATGTTCTGAGCCTCGTCGAGAACGAGCCCGCCCCAGCCAACAGCGGCAAGCTGGTCGAGATCACGGTGAACGAGGCTATACGTCGAGACGACGAGGTCGTGATGGGCCACCTCCTCGACGAAGGCTTCCCCTTCGTGGCGATCGAGGCCGTGGTGTACGAGCACGCGTATCGCTGGAGCGAAGCGCTCGGTCTCTTTGCGCCAGTTGCCGACGACGGACGTCGGGCAGATCAAGAGGAACGGGCGGTCGAGCTCACCACCGTCGCGAAGGTGGAGCAACAAGGCGAGCACCTGGATCGTCTTGCCCAGTCCCATGTCGTCGGCAAGGCATGCGCCGAGACCCCATCTGCCCAGAAAGGCAAGCCAAGACAGCCCATGGCGCTGATATGGCCTGAGCTTGCCGTTAAAACTGCCGGACGCCGAGAGGTTGGGAACGACTTCGGAGCCCGAAAGCTGCTGCAAGAGCTCGTCGACCCATCCGGTGGCCTTGAGCTCGGTGACCGGAAGACGCATATCGCCGAGGCGACCGAGCTCGAGCCTCAACACGTCCCCGAGCTTCATCTCCGGCATCGCGGGGCGCGATTTCAATGCGGACAATACTTCTTGGACGCGTGAGGGCGACAGCTCCACCCACTGTCCGCGCACGCGAACGAGAGGTCGTTTGAGCTCGGCAAGCTCGTTGAACTCCTCGCGGCTCAAGCTGCCGCCTCCAAGAGCGACTTGCCAATCGAACTCGACGAGCGCATCGAGACCGAGCGGACTCAACGCGGCGCGTGAATCGCCTCCCTGGGGCGACACGCGTAGACTCAGCCCGACGCCATGCTCACGCTTGCCCCACCAGGATGGGACGAGAACGCCGAAACCGCTCTCACGGAGAAGGAACGCTGCTTCCGTCAGGAACTCGTAGGCCTGGTCCAAGTCGATGGCGCATGATTCTGGACGAGACTCCTTCAGGCTCGACTCGATGGGAGAAAAAATAGATGCCGCTCGTCCGAGCCCTTCGAGCACCATCTCGTGGGGCCGCTCGAGGCGTCGTTCCAGATGCCGCCAACTCGTCCCGCCGTGTTCCCATACCCGAGCGAGGGGTACGAGCAAGCTCTCGTCGTCGAGGGCCTGCAAAAAGAAGCGCAGCTGCCAACCCTCGGTCGAGGCGTCGGAGTCGGTCTCGGCCTCGGGCGACTCCGGCGGCTCGAGGCGGAACGCGATGCGGAAGGGAGCCTCCGCCTCTTCATCGAACTGCGCGCGCCAAAAACCGAGCTCGTCACGCAGCATCTCGCCCGTCTCGGCAGGCCCTTCGAAGTGGCCGTCGTCCTCGAGCAACGACGACGCTAGCTGCTCACCGACCGTTTCGACGAAGCGCGGGCGAAGCCTGAGACGCGAAGCAGCACGGCGCACTAACCGATCGACAAGCGAGGTGAGAAAAGAAGCCAGGAGCTCCTCGGGAGTGGGAAACTTCGCCGTATCATGTCGCACGGCTCGACAGACGGGCGGCATCGACGTCTTCAGCGCCTCGAGACGATCGACTTCGTCATCGAGTAGAGGCTCCCATCTCGAGATCATCCCCTCCCCGGCGGGAAGGAAAGACGGCAGAAAGCGCTGTCGAGCGAGAAGCTCGAGAGCAAGCCTCGCGGTGAGAGACCAGAATCGTACGTCCGCGCCTAGTCTCAGTCCGTGAGGCGTGTCTTCGGACGCTGGTAGGAGCGTCAGCCAACGCAGGGCGCCCTCGGGACACAGCGAGAGGCCCCGAACCCACCAGGGAGCCAGGCGGAGATGGCCAGCCAAACGTGTTTCTCGGTCGATGAGGAGCTCTTTAGACGGCTGGGGCAATCCGCGGTCGGTCGGAAGCAACAACGTGACGCTGTCCGAAGACGTCGGAAGAAGGTCGTTCTCCCCGGAAAGCTTCTGCAAGAGGTCGCGTTCGATCTCTTCGGCGCTTAACGCGTAGGGATGTCTCGGAGTGTCACCAGACGAAGGGTCCGGCTTCGAGAGTTCCGTTACCCTCTCGCCCCACAGGAAGAAGCGATTTCGGGCGGGCAGCCAGGTCCCGTGTGCGACGATCAAAGAAACGCTCGTGACTCGGAACCGGCTAGGGGAAAAGAGAAAGCTTCAACAATGTGGCAGCGATTTGGCGGAGAGGGTGGGATTCGAACCCACGTGCCCGGCTCAACACCAGACAAGACGCTTTCGAGGCGCCCCCGTTACGACCACTTCGGTACCTCTCCAAATGATAACTTCGTATATGTGTCAGTCTTTGTCGCGGCGGAACTTGAAAAAATCTTGAAGAATCCTCTTACAATCCTGCTCCAGTATCCCCGAAACGACCGCAAGACGATGCGGAATCCTGAGGTCTCCCAAATTGAAGAGAGACTGGACCGCGCCGAACTTCGGCTCCGCTACTCCGTAGACCAAGGTGCCGACACGCGCCTGCACGATGGCGCCAACGCACATCATACAGGGCTCTACGGTGACGTAGAGCGTCGTGCCTGTAACTCGGTAGTTGCCGAGCTCCCGAGCCGCCTTGCGGATCGCGATGAGCTCGGCGTGGGCCGTCGGGTCGACGGCGTGAATAGGCTGGTTGAAACCTACCGCGACCACGTCCTGGTCTCGAGCCAGGACCGCCCCGATGGGAATTTCGCCCAAGTGGAGCGCATGTCGCGCCTCCGAAAGCGCGAGACGCATCATTCGCTGCTGGGTCCCGATTGCCCCTCACCTCGCTCGACTTCGAGAATACTCGACTCGGTGCGAGTCCGCAAGGCCGGGTGCCCCTTCCACGGGGAGCTTTGCTGATATCGTGCCCTCTGCTACATCCGACGACCAGCTATCCCGCTGGGTCGACGCCCTCAAGGCGCGCCACCTCGAGTCGCTGACCTTCACGGAGCTTCGCAAGAGCGTCGTCGCTCTGTCTCGTATCTACGTCCAAGCGCGAGCCCGGCTCGATTCCGGGGGGGCACTCGATGGAGCGGGCAAGCGCGCAGCTTTCGCTTGCTTCTACGCGCCGCTGCACTTCCTCACAGTGAGGGAGGTCGTGAATCGACTCGAAGCCGACGCGGCCGTATCCAAGAGAATCGTGGACCTGGGCTGCGGCCTCGCCGCGGCGGGTGCGGCCTGGGCCACCCTATGCGCCCGACAACCGCCCGTCATCGGCTGCGACGTGAGCTCGTGGGCAGTCTCCGAGGCGCGACACACCCTCCGCCACTTCGGGCTCAGGGGAAAGATCCTGCGCCGCGCCATCGCCGCCGCACCGTCGGTGCGAGGCGGGGACGGGGTCGTCGCCGCCTTCGCCGTCAACGAGCTTTCGCAAGGCGAGCGGTCGGCCCTGCTAGGACGACTCCTCGACGCCCACGGGCATGGAGCCTCGGTTCTCGTCATCGAACCTATATCGCGCCAGATCGCTCCCTGGTGGGACGAGTGGAGAGAGGCCGCCAGCTCGACCGGAGGCCGTGACGACGAGTGGCGCCTGGCCGTGAGCTTGCCCCCGTTCCTGGCCGAGCTCGACCGCGCCTCCGGCCTCGATCACTCCGAGCTGACCGCACGCTCCCTATTCTGGGGTCAGTCCTGAACAACTTGACTTCTCTGTTACTGTTCTACCCACAGGTCGGGAGCTCTCACGGCGTGCTCCTCTTCCGCTCGGGGTCGAAGAAGGGAAGAGGTGCCACCCGTGCAGATGCTCGGCGCCGCACGTACTCGACGGTAAACTCGAGATCGAGCGGGGTGCCGCGTTTTTCGTAGCCTCGGTCGACCGTCGCGAGCGCGATGAACTTCTTGAGAAGTGTCGACCAGCAGCTACTCGTCGCTTTGCCGACCTGACGCCCACCCGCGTAGACCGGCACGGCCACACGCGAGGCTTCGTTCGTGAGCTGGGGTGCAAGTCCCTCGACCGCATAGAGCCGTTCGATCTCCTTGAAATCGACCTCGAGCCCGACGAAGTAGCGGGCGGTGCCGCGTCGCTTCTCTTCGACGAGCGCGCGCTTACCGATGAAGCGGGGCTTTTTGGTGTGCACCGCCCAGCCGAGGTTGATCTCGAAGGGTGACGACTTCTGGTCGTCGATGAAGGTCTTGTCCGCGTTCCAATAGTCGACGTCGATGAGAGGAAAGCCCGCTTCGAGCCAGGTTCGATCGAGAGCCATCATGCCGGCCGGCTCGATGCCCAATCCCTCTCCCGCGTCAATGAGGGCGTCCCAAAGCTTGCCGGCCTCGGCACTCCCGACCCAGATTTCGTATCCGAGATCACCGGTATAGCCGGTTCGGCTCACGACGACCGGCACGCGCTCGAGCTCGGTCCGGGTCGCGCGAAAGAACCCCAGGGAGGCCAGGTTCTCGCTCGAGATCCGCTGAAGAATGTCGCGCGACCTCGGACCTTGCAGGGCGAGCGCGCCGTAATCGGCCGACACATCCTCGACTTCGACGTCCATGCCTTCGGCGTTCAAACGAAACCAGGCGATTGCCGGCTCCGCCGCCGTCGCGCGAAAGAAACTCTCCTCCAGCCGCTGAAAACAACCGTCCTGAATCACCTTGCCGTCTTCGTCGCACCACGGCGCGTAGAGAACTTGTCCGATCTGGCACTTCCGGGCGTCTCGGGTGATGAGGCGGTCCACGAACCTCAGGACGTCCAGTCCGCGAAAGTCATACTTGTACAGAGGCGAGACGTCGATGAGCCCGGCGCCGTTTCGGATCGCGTGGTATTCGGGATCGTGAAAGTCGTCATAGGCGCTCGCGACGAAGTAGCCCGACCACTGCTTCCAGCGAAGGCTGGTGCACAGAGGCGCGGTTCTCGAATGAAAAGGGGTGCCGACGGCCATAATCGTACCAACCTCCGCGATTCAATCAGTCTACTTTGTCATTCGTCCATACCTCAATATGATGTGCCACATTGTGGGCGCGATGAAGTACGACGCGATCGTCATTGGAGCTGGCCACAACGGCCTCGTGAACGCGGCCTATCTAGCGCGTGCGGGCAAGAAGGTTCTCGTCCTCGAAAAGCGCGACCTCCTAGGCGGTGCCACCGTCACGGAGGAGATATTTCCCGGCTTCAAGTTCTCGGTGTTCTCCTACGTCGTCAGTTTGTTACGTCCGGAGATCATCGAGGAGCTCGAGCTTCCCAGCCACGGCCTTCAGCTCCTGGCGCTCGACGGAACCTTCACGCCGCTTCCCGACGGAAACTACCTGGCTCGATGGCACGATGCGGATAGAACTCGCCAGGAAATTAGCCGCTTCTCCGCGAAGGACGCAGACAACTACGACCGCTTCGGCCTCCACATGCACCACATGTCTCGGGCCGTTCGTGACTTGTTGATGATGCGGCCGCCCGAGCCCACGTCTCTCAAACCGTCGGACCTCGCTGGGTTCAACCGGCTCGCTCGACACTTCCGGGGCCTCGGCAACCGCCGTCTGTGCGATCTCGTTCGTCTCATGACGTCGAGCGCGGCCGACTATCTCGACCGCTGGTTCGAGTGCGAGCCTTTGAAAGCGACGATGTCGGCGAGCGGCATCATCGGGACGTTTCTCAGCCCTCGCTCGCCGGGCTCCGCCTACGTGCTCCTTCATCATTATATGGGGGAGATTGACGGGGTCTCGCGCTCCTGGGGATTCGCACGGGGGGGAATGGGCGCCGTGGCTGAATCTCTCGCATCGGCGGCTCGAAGCTTCGGCGCCGAGATCCGACTCGGTGCACCCATCGAGAAAATAGTGACTCGGAGCTCGCGCGCGACGGGCGTCGTGCTCGAAGGCGGCGAGGAGATCGAGGCCGACAGGATTGCCTCGAGCCTCGACCCCAAGCGCACGTTTCTTCAGCTCGTCGACGAAAGCGAGCTCCCGCCGGACTTCGTCACCAGCGTGAAGCGTTTCAAAATGCGCGGCTCGTCCGGCAAGGTCAATCTCGCGCTGAGCGAGCTTCCGAACTTCACGGCGCTACCTGGAGGCGGGCCTCACTTGCGCGGATCGATCTCGATCAGTCCTGACATGGACTATCTCGAGCGCGCCTACGACGAGGCCAAGTACGGCGATTTCTCGAGCCGGCCTTACATGGACATCTTGATCCCTTCGATGATCGATCCCTCGATGGCGCCTCCCGGCAGGCACGTGATGTCCGTCTTCGTGCAATACGCGCCCTACCATTTGAAGGAGGGAACCTGGGAGGACAAGCGCGAGGCCTTTGGTGACGCGGTCGTCGAGACGATCGCGGACTACGCGCCCAACTTCAAACAGGCCATCATCGGCCGCCAAGTCGTGACGCCTTGGGATATGGAGCAGCGGATCGGTCTCACCGAAGGAAACATTTTTCACGGCGAGCTGACCTTGGATCAGCTCTTCTTTCTGAGACCTGTCGCCGGCTGGGCGCAATTCAAAACACCCCTACGCGATCTGTTTCTTTGCGGCTCCGGCGCCCACCCTGGAGGGGGTGTGATGGGCGCCCCCGGCAAGCTCGCAGCCGTCGAGATGCTGAAGGATTGGGCATGAGGGAGCGCTATGACGCTATCGTCGTCGGGGCTGGTATCAACGGGCTGACCGCGGCGTGCTATCTCGCGAAAGCGGGCAAGAAAGTCCTCGTCGTAGAGAAGCACGACAGGGTGGGAGGTTTAGCCGCCACCTACGAGTTCGCACCGGGGTTTCGTGCGTCCGTGGGCCCGGATCTGACGATGGTTCTTCCGCGGATTGTCGAAGAGCTCTCGCTGAAACGCCACGGTCTCGAGCTCATGAATGTCGACCCTGTAGGCTTTTCTCCCGCTCGAGACGGAGAGGACGTTCTTCTGTGGGACGACGTCGGCAAGAGCGTGGCCGAGCTCCGGAAGCTGTCGCCGAAGGACGCCGAGGCCTATCCCGAATTTCTGACCCTCGTCTCCGAGCTCACGGGCTTCTTGAGACCCCTCCTGTCACAAGCGGCTCCGTCGCCGGAAATCGAGAGCGGCTCCGATCTCTTGAGGCTCCTGCGACTCGGCTGGGGATTCCGCCAGCTCGGGGCGCGCTCGATGCACGAGCTTTTGCGCGTCCTCCCGATGGCCGTCAAGGATTGGCTCGACGAGTGGTTCGAGAACGACCTTCTGAAGGGGCTTCTCGCGGGCGCCGCTCTAGAGAGTGTTTGCCTCGGCCCGCGCGCGGCAGGGACCTCCGCTCTGTTTCTTTATCACCGACTCGGCGAAAGGCAATTCGCCCGTGGTCTTCCCACCGCACTCGCCGAAACTTTGAAAACGAACGGCGGAAGTCTCCGTAGGGAGTGCGCGGTCGAGAGTATCTCCGTCGAAGACTCTGGCGTGACCGGTGTCGTTCTCGAGGGCGGCGAGCTGCTCGATGCCAGGACAGTTCTCTCGGGACTCGCGCCCCGCACGACACTCAAGCAACTTTGTGACCCTACGCATCTCGAGCCGAGCTATCTCAACGAGATCGACAACATTCGCTATCGCGGTGTGACGGCAAAGCTCAACTTGGCTCTTTCGGAGCTTCCGGATTTTCGTGCACGTCCAGGCAGAGAGGCCGCGGCGCACCACCGCGCTGTCATCCACGTTGGTCCGAGTCTCGACGATCTCGACCGCGCCGCCGATGCCACCAAGTACGGGCGATTTTCGGAGCGTCCGTTTCTTCGGGCCATCATCCCGAGCCTCACCGATCCGAGCCTCGCCCCCGAAGACAGGCACGTGATGAGCGTCATCGTGCACTACGCGCCTTATGACTTGCGCGACGAGAGCTGGACCGAGCAACGAGTCCCGCTCGAAAAGACGGTCCTCGACACCCTGGAGGAAGTGGCGCCGAACCTTCGAAGCGCCGTGCTGCATTCGGATCTCTGGACCCCGCTCGACTACGAGGAGAGACTCGGTCTCCCTGAGGGAAACTGGCACCAGGGAGAGATGGCCCTCGACCAGATGTTCTTCATGCGGCCCGTGCCCGGATGGTCCCGCTACCAGACCCCCATCGCGGGCCTCTATCTCGCAGGCGCCGCCACCCATCCCGGCGGCGGCATCACCGGCGCGTGCGGCTACAACGCAGCCCAACGGGCGCTGAAAAATCCCGACTAGGACTAGCCAACGTTGACAAAAACCCCCCGCCGGTGCCAGAATCGGGTGTTCCCAACAAGGTGCCAATGATGTTTCGATGGGAGTCGTGTCTCTCCACGCAAGCTATGCGGGCTCTTGTACTCGCGCTATTTTTCGCCGCACCCCTCGCGGCGGCGGAAGACGTTCGGATTCTGCACGATAGCCTTACCTGCTGGCCCCAGGACCAATTCATGGTCGTTTGAGCGGGCTTTCGTCCGCCGACCGAAATCTCAACGGCAAAGTTCTACTATCGTGCCCAGCAGCACGTGAACTTTTACTTCGTAGTGCTCGCCGCCAACGCCCTCGGCGATGCGCGCGCGGTCGTTCCTATGCCCAGCCCAGGCACGACGCACAGCGAGTACTTCATCGAGCTCGTGACACCCGACTTCACGGCGATCCGAAACGAGCCGACAGTTGTTCCAGTCGGTGAGGCGCAAGCGTGCCGAGAGCAGGATCCCTCGTTGATGTTGTACTCCGGCGAGAACCCGAACTTGGTCGTGGGAGCGACCAGAGCCGGGGTTCCACAGATCACGCCCGGCTTCCAGGCCCGCGGCATGGTGGATTTCATCAGTATCTCCGGTGGTGTGACCACCGGTGGCGCAGGGAAGCTCCCGATCATCCTGGGTGGGATTGGCGCGGGCGGCGCAGTTTTCGCTTTGACCCGCAGCGGCGGCGACGAAACCCCAAACAATCCTAATCCACCGATCGGAGGGGGCTCGACGACCATCACGGTTTCGACCACTACGAGCGTTGCCAGCGGTGGTGGTGGGCCGACCACGGGACCCACGACCGCCCCGACTACGGCACCTACGACCGCGCCGACTACGGCGCCCACGACCGCGCCGACCACGGCGCCCACGACCGCGCCGGCGAACGCCGATATGAGCCTCCTCATGACGGGCACCTATGTGCCACCAGCGCCTCCTTCGAACACACCCTTTGTGATTTTCACGAAGACGGCAACGAATATAGGAACTGCCCAGGCCAACAACGTCCTTATCTTCACGACCAGCTTGCCCTCGGGAGCAACCCTTAGCGGGCTGACGAACTGTGCCGCCGGAAATCCGATCATCTGCAATTGCGGCAACGTACCGGCGGGTAATCCGTGCGTTGGACAGATCCGCTACATCCCGAGTGGGTCTGGCTCCTATTCCGTGAGTGCGACAGTCACCGCTTCTAACGATTCGAACGGGGGCAACGACAATGCGTCGGCGAGCGCAATTGTGCCACTCAGGCAAAGTCCTCTCGTCCTCGAGCTTCGCACATCGTTGATCGCGCCTCCGACCGACGGGCGTGTTCGGGGACAACTCATCGTGAATGACTCCAACTTTGTCGAAGTAGACAACGGGGGACCGCGGACGATACACACGAACGGCCGAGCGGGACGCAACCGGTTCCGGGGCTCGGTGATGAGCGATCGGTCTGGGCGTTGGCGCTTCGATTTCGCTGGCACGCCGAGATTCGTTCCCGGTTCGATCAGAGTCGAGTCAGGCCAGGTTCTCACGCTCCAGGCGAGCGCTGTGGAGTTCCGCGTCGACGAATCCCACCAGGTTGTGAGCTTCACCGCCGACCTCGAGGACGAGGGGCGCCGCTAGAGAAACGGCGCTCTATTTTTTTCACTCCCTTCCCCGAAAAGGCCTAACGTACCGTCATCACCTCTAGGTCCGCGCCGGCAGAACTTCGGACTGGTCTGTCGGAGGCGCTTACAGTGCAACCGCCCAGCTAATTACCTGGATTTGAACGCGATGAGCTTACGCCGCCGCCTTGGGTGTCGGGTTCCATTACATTGTTGGAGTCATGCTAGGCAGGCCGAGGGTTCTCAAGACGGCATAAATAGCTTGGAATCAATCGATTAGGCCTAATGCTCCCAACGGGACAAGACTGGCACCGTCATTGCGACGGAGTATCGTGTCTAACCCGGAGGATATGAAATGACATCTAGATACGGAACACCCATGATGGCCTTTGTAGTCGCGGCAGCGATGGCACTCGTTGCGAGCTCCGCGGAGTCGGGCCAGATCAAAATCGACAACGGCGGAGTTGCGACCCTCCCAGGAATTTTGAGCTATGACGGCGAGGGCGGACGAGCGTTTGGTGCGGAAATCCAATTTATCCAGATCACTGGCATAGATACACCGTTCCACGCTGGGGAAACGCTCATTTGTCGGGGATGCTTCCTGAATTTCGCGACGGGTGACAATATAGTGGAAGGACCTGCCTTCTGGACTTTCGCCGGTGGTGGAATTTTCTCATTGGACGGAGACATCCTTCCGGATGGTGGGGATTTCCTTGGATTCAGCGGTAACATTCTGAGGGGCTTTTTCACGAACAATCCTCCGAACGTCGCGATTGGCACAGAGAATGCCATTTTCGCGTTCAACGGCTTTGGCCAGGATATCAAGGCTCCCGCGCTCGTGGAGTCTTTCTACGGAATCCCACAGGACACGAATCCCCCACCCATTTTCAACTTCTCCAACACGGAACTCACGGGCTTTGGCACAGTGGACGACAACGGAGGCTTTATTGTGGAAGTGGACGACGCGGACATCAAGAACGCTCTTCCTGAGCCGGGCAGCTCACTTCTCGTCGTTCTGGGCCTCTCTGGGCTTGCCATGTTTTCGCGGCGCAAGAACCGCCAAGAGTAAGTACAGTTTCGAAGTCATCAAGGCCCCGCCCGGACGGGCGGGGCCTTTTGCTTTTCTAGCGGCTCACGTGAGGGTTACCGCGGAGGAAGAATCGGAGCGGCTTGGACGCCCACTCCTTGGCGTAGGCGATGCCCACCCTTGGAGCGACTGCCTTGGTGCACAACTCGCGATCTCGGTCCACAATTGTCCTGTACTCACGGATTCGAGGTTCCCCATGAGCATTTTCAAACGCACTCAGCGGAAGTATGTGAAGAAGGCCATATCGCGTGAGGAATTGGCGTGAATATGAGGCGGGTCTACGCAACCGCGGGAGCCTGACCGTCTGGATCTCGCTCACCGCCGGCAAGCTTGTGAACTGGGACGCGCCCCGGCCGAGGAGGAGGAAACCGGGCCGTCAACGCAAGTACTCGAACCACGCCATCGAGACGGCTGTCACCCTGGGCAGGGTGTTTCATCTGTCATCTAGGCAGAGCGAGGGATTGCTGCGATCGTTGTTCGCTCTGATGAAGCTAGACAATGATGTGCCCGATCACACCACGATTTCGAGGCGCAAGGCGAAGCTGGGTAAGGTCCCCTTCTACCAAGACAAGCAGAAGACGCCGTTGCACACCTTGATCGACAGCAGCGGTCTCGCTGTCCACGCCGGCCAGCTGCGCAGAGCACCAAAGAGCAGGGACTATCGCAAGCTCCATCTGTGTGTCGACGAGCAGACTGGCGAAGTCGTCGCCGGCGAGCTGACGAGCAAAAGAGCCCGCGATTCATCGCGGGTTGCATCGCTTGTCGCACAGATCGACAGTCCCATCTCATCGGCCAGAGCTGACACCGCATACGACGCCAGCGGCGTCTATGAGGCGATCGAGAATCACAGCGCTCATCGCTCGCCGAGGGTGCTGATACCGCCGCGCAAGGGCGCCCAGCTCGCATCGGGGCCGGCGAGCAGCCGACAGCGCAATCGCAACATTGCAGCACAAGCTCGGCTCGGCAAACGAAAGTGGCACACAGAATCGGGCTACAGCAACCGGAGCAAAGTCGAGACAACGTTCCATCGCTACAAGGCTATCGTGGGCTCAGCGATGCGAGCGAGAGGGTTGGCGGCACAGAGAGTCGAGGCAAGGATCGGGTGCAAGATTCTCAACACGATGACGGCGCTCGGGATGCCTGATAGCGAGATGATCGGATGATGGGAGTCGGGGCCAAGCGAGCTATCGGCCTCTATCGGAGTTGTGCACCAAGGCAACAGGTAGCCGGATTATACTTTATCGGGTTAACGCGGATTCGTGTGGGTAAGTTCTGACGGAAAAACAGTGTAACTCATTGTGTGGAAAAGGTATCGAGTACTTCATCAGGTGCTGAAAAGTGGTCCATTTTTAGGATAGGCTAACCGAGTGAAAAATTCCCAGTCGATCCGCTCGCTGTTTGCGCTGCCAGGTTTCGTGGTGTGCCGGATTGAAGGGTCTATTCGGTGACCGATACGCCGGATCTGTCCCGCTTCCCGTGGAAATAAGAATGGCGTAACCTCCGGTTAAGAAAAACGGGTCTACGCGGATTCGTGTGGGTTGAAGGCGGCATTTCTGGGTAATGGCGGAAGGAATGCCGCCACGATCTTCAGCTTGAGATATTCCTCGTCGCGATAGCCGTAGGCGCGTCGTTGCAGCACACGGATTTTGTTGTTGACCCCTTCAACTAGGAGGCGCAGACGTTCCATCTCGGCCACCGCCTTGTCCGGCACAGCTTGCCCACATGCGTCGCAAAACGCTAGGTGTAGCGCGAGTTGTTCGCCAGCCAGTCCAGGTGTTCTACATGCAAACCGCCGCACCCGGGACAGTTGACGCGCCAACGCTCGTATTCCAGATAGATCCGCCAGCCTGCCAACGACAGGTCGCGGACCCGGCACACTTGCTTGTCATAGCGCCCCCGGCACCGTTGCCCACAGTAAGAGCACACAGCTGTTTTTTTCGCCTCTTGAGCTGGATGACGCGGGCGCATCGGTCACCGAATAGACCCTTCAATCCGGCACACCACGAAACCTGGCAGCGCAAACAGCGAGCGGATCGACTGGGAATTTTTCACTCGGTTAGCCTATCCTAAAAATGGACCACTTTTCAGCACCTGATGAAGTACTCGATACCTTTTCCACACAATGAGTTACACTGTTTTTCCGTCAGGACTTACCCACACGAATCCGCGTAGACCCACAAAACGAAACCGCGCCTGTAAAGGCGAGGAGGAGGATTACGCCATGAAGAAGCCTACCACCATATCGAAGGAGTCTGTAAGCGAGTGCCGGGAGTTCGTCCAACTTCGGCTGCGTGAGCGGGTACTGGAGGCAATCGAGGTCGTGCTCGAGGAAGAAGTCGACCAAGCGCTGGGGTGTGGTAGCTACGAGCGTGCGGAAGACCGCCGTGGATATCGCAACGGAGCCGAAACCCGTCGCGTGACGACGTCGGTGGGAACTCGCGAGCTCCGGGTGCCACGAGCCCGCGTGCGAGACGAGGAAACGGGAGAAACGACAGAGTTCAGGAGTGAGCTGTTGCCCCGGTACGCGCGCCGGACTCGTGAGGTCGACGAGGCGATCTTGGGGACCTACTTGTCGGGCGCGAATAGCCGCCGGATCCGCAAAGCGCTGAAACCACTGCTCGGTGAGGAGCACCTATCGAAGAGCGCGGTGTCTCGCGTGGTTAGCCGGCTGAAGGAGCGCTTCGAGGAATGGCAGAACCGTGCTCTCAGCGAGTAGGTCTACGCGATCGTTTACCTGGACGGCTTCCACCTGAAAGTGCGGATGGCGAAACGTGTGATCAGCGTACCCGTACTGGTCGCGCTCGGGGTCGCGCCAGACGGGCAGAAACGTCTGTTGTCATTGCGTCTGGCGGTGAGCGAAGCCTCGACGCATTGGGGCTCCGTGCTGGAGGGACTCCAGGCTCGAGGACTCCGGGCTCCCAAGCTAGTGATCAGCGACGGCCACAAGGGGCTGACGAAAGCGCTGGAGAAGTGGCCGGGGTGCCGGTTGCAGCGATGTACCGAGCACAAGCGCGCCAACTTGCTCCAACATTGCCCGGCGCACGCACGCCGTGAGCTCCGGCGTGACTACAACCGGATCGTCCACGCCAAGAACGGGATCGGTGCTCGCAAAGCCTATGACGAGCTCGTCGCCAAGTGGACGCCTCTCGCGCCGGCCGTCGTCCGAAGCCTAGAGGAGGCCGGTAATCAGCTGCTGACCTTCTACGAATTCCCTCGTGCCATGTGGAAATCGATTCGAACGACCAATGCTCTGGAGAATCTCAACCGCGAGTTTCGACGCCGGACGAAAACCCAAGCGTCGTTCTCCAGCGAGGAGTCCGCGGTCGCTTTGCTGTTTGGGCTTATCGCCTCTGGCCAGATTCAACTACGACGCATCGACGGCTACCAACGTCTGAGCGAGGTTCTCGAACACGCGGAGGTTGCCGCCTGATCTGATACCCTGATGACGGAGTGGAGGGCGCCGTTCTTTTTTCCACGAACCTCGGGACACATCCGATACGCCCGCGTCATCCCGTCCTGTGCCAAAACTCGGCCCTTTTGAAATAGGCCATAAATCAGCAGCTTAGTGTCTGTGTTTGCGACCGGGCCAAGGGCCGTGGGCTTTACAATCGCGTCGTATCCAAAAATACAAACGAACTCAAGACCGGCTTGTCGGGACGTTTCGGAATAGACGTGTCTATGCTTGGTTCGCAACACTTGAATGACCGGGTTGATTTCTCCGGGATTGCAGGCTAGCGTAATTCTCTAAACAGACAGCGAGGCAAAGTCCAGTCCCGTCTCGGCCTCGGGGGCCGTTCCTCGCCCGTGGCGTGTCCCACCACCCATCCGGCCAGCCGTGCGCACCTGTGCTCCGCAAAAATTCGATCCAGCGGTACGCGATCTTCTTTCTTGCGGATGACAACAGGGGCCCGTATTGGTATAATTCCGGCGGCCCTGTTACCTCGTCCGTGACTGTTATGGCTGGCCGACGGAGCGGGCCATCACACGCAACTATTCTAGGAGATAATAATGGCAATCAGAATCATTGTTGGCCTCATCTGGCTATTGGCGATTGTGCAGGGCTTGGCCGCTGAGGCAGTTCCCGCTGGGATCGTGGCCCTCGCACTGGTTGTTCTGGGCTTGGTGTATGGCGGTTTGGCGATCGACGCTGAGGACGCGACAGCCTACTTGGTATTGACTCTTGCAGTCGGCGCTACTGCAGGTGCGGACGTACTGAGTCACATCCAAGTGATTGGCGGTTCCCTGGACGCCATCGTCGATCAGGTCAGTACCTCTCTTTATGCCGGGGTCGTGACCGTGCTTGCCAAGAGGGCGCTCAAGCTCGTCAAGGGTTGAAATCTTGTTTCCAGGAGCTAAGGGCCCGGTCGCAAACACAGACACCAAGCTGCTGATTTATAGGCTATTTCAAAAAGCCCGAGTTTTGGCACAGGACGGGGAACGGGTCAGCCGGTCGACCTTGTAGACCACAATCTGCTCGACGAGACCGGCATCGATGTCGGCGAGCAAGCGCTGTAGGCCCGGGCGCTCCAGGGTTCCTCCCGAGCTCCCCGCGTCCTCGTAGACGGTTGGCAGCAGCACCCAGCTGTGCCTTCTATTTATTCATCCGCGCGCACCAAACTTGATTAATCTCCGGTCTGCCAGCACCATGCCGGCATGATTTCGTCGTTGGTTCCCGCTCTCATCTCTGCCTTCAAGGCTCGTCGCGAGCTGGCTCTCGAGAATGTCGCTCTTCGCCAGCAGCTCGCCGTCCTCCGCCGTTCCGTGAAACGGACGCGGCTCTCGAATGTCGACCGCGTGTTTTGGGTGCTGTTGCGCAGAATCTGGACTGACTGGGAGAGCGTCCTCGTCATCGTGAAACCTCAGACGGTCGTCCGCTGGCACCGTTGTGGGTTCAGACGATATTGGACTTGGAAGAGCCGACGGCGTAGGCCTGGACGACCAGGCGTCGCTCCCGAAATACGTGAGCTGATTCGGAACATGAGCAGGGCCAACTCTCTGTGGGGAGCTCCCCGCGTGCATGGCGAGCTGGCGAAGCTGGGCATCTCCATTTCCCAGGCCGCCGTCTCCAAGTATATGGTTCGCCATCGCACCCCACCGTCCCCTACTTGGCGGAGCTTTCTCGATAATCATGCAAACAACTTGGTGTCGCTTGACTTTTTCACTTTGCCGACCGCAACCTTCAAAGTTCTGTTCGTCTTCATCGTCCTTCGCCACGACCGTCGCCGTATCGTTCATTTCAATGTCACCGAACATCCTTCTGCCGAGTGGACGGCGCAGCAAATGGTCGATGCTTTTCCATGGGACACGGCGCCTCGGTACCTGGTACGGGACCGAGACCAGACCTACGAAGCGTACTTCGATACTCGCGTCGACGGTCTCGGAATGGAGCAGGTCCTTACCGCACCGCGCTCCCCGTGGCAGAATCCATTCGTCGAAAGGATGATCGGCTCCATTCGACGCGAGTGCCTCGACCATGTGATCGTCCTCGACGAGCAGCACCTGAGGCGAATCCTACGCAAATACGTCGACTACTATCATTCGTGCCGGACTCATTTGTCGCTTGAAAAAGACGCGCCCGAGCCTCGCCGCGTAGAGTCACCGGCGATGGGCAAAGTGAGAGCCATCCCAAAGGTCGGTGGTCTCCATCATTATTACACTCGACACGCTGCTTGAGCCGATCCGCTCGGAACGGCTGCGGGACTTCGCACCAGCTTACACCTCTATCCCTGAGTAGAGCCGACGCCGGCTCTTAAAACGTCCTACATGAAGACGACCAAAGCATTCCGGTTGCAGGAGGTGCGCCAATCTCATACAGCTCGAGTTTATGGAAGGGACACCCACCTGGCGAGCGCGTTGTGTGTGGCCGCATGTCAGCAACGTCGCCGGGTCCGCTTCACCACCGCATCGAGACTCGTCAACGAGCTCGTCGAGGCGAGACAAGAGCACGAGCTGTCGCGCATCATCCGACGCTATGCCCGCTTCGAGTTGCTGTGCATCGACGAGCTTGGTTACGTCCCGCTCGCCGACGTCGGTGCCGAGCTGTTGTTCCAGGTGATCTCGGAGCGAAGCGAGACCGCCGCGCTCGTGATCACGACGAATCTCCCGTTCTCCGAATGGACTCAGGTGTTCACCAACGCCCGGCTGTGCAAGGCGCTGCTCGATCGTGTCACGGACCAGGCGCACATCCTCGAGACCGGCTCCGAGTCCTACCGCTTCCGCCGCACCGTCCGCAGCAAGAACACGGTTCCAAAGGCATGAGAGCTGTGTTTTCACTCGGGGCGGCCTGCACGTTCGTTCCGGCCGCAGGATAAGGGAAAGGGACTTTGTTACGTTCGTTCTTTAAGAATCAATAACTTAAGGTGGGCCATTTTAGATGAGCGAAATGGGCCAGGCCGAGTGGACAAAAACAACAGGCGTTCAGGACGGTGTGGGCCAGTACCTGCCCGCCTGATTGATCACCTCGTAGCCCTATGTCTACCTCTCGCCCGTCACCGAGGGTAGCGTGACGGAGCGGCTCAAGGCCATCGAGAACGAGCCGTGGAGCGACGATGAACGGGATACTCTCAAGCCTTGCCGGACCTTCACTAAACTGCTGATTTATGGGCTATTTCAAACGGGCTGAGTTTTGGCACAGGACGAGGTCCATCGGGCGAGCGCCGCTCGAATCCGGCTTCGTCGTCTTGAATCGACGTCCACGGACCGCGCCCTGGAGACCCATTTCACGCATCAGACGGGCCACCGTGCATCGAGCCACGTCGCGGCCCTCACGGCGAAGCTGGCGCCAGACCTTGCGCACGCCATACACGTCAAAGTTCTCTTGCCGTACACGACGAATCTCGCCGCGGAGTTGGACGTCGCGCTTCGCTCTCGCTGGCAGGCGGCTTGGGTCCTTCTCTCTCGCTTTCTGCTCGTAATAGGTCGACGGGGCGATCGGAAGCATCCGGCAGATCGGCTCGACCCCGTCCTGTGCCAAAACTCGGCCCTTTTGAAATGACCACAAATCAGCAGTTTGGTGTCTGTAATCGCGACCGGGCCAAGGCGGCGCAAGAGTCTTGAGTTCGTTTGTGTTTTTGGACAGGACGCCCACGCGCCAGGGCGTTTCGGAATCATAGCTAGGCCTGGAGTTCACGGCTCCCCTCCACTCTGGATTGACCTTGCTTCACTTCGGCAATGGGAGTCAGGTCACCAGTGCCGGTTGTGCTCCGCAAAAAGTCCATCCAGCGTTGATTGCGCGCTTTAGACTTGCTATGGTCGGCTGCTTCTGGCCGATCTTCTTTTTTGCGGATTACAACGAGGCATGGCATACCCTTGCAGGCGTATGCATACCTTCGCTGAACGCGTCGTTGGCGCTGCCCGTCTGAAACCAAACATCTACGAGGAGGTCGAGGCGGATCCGAGAGCCACCGCGCAGGCGATGGGTGTGGTTGTCCTCTCGAGCGTGGCCGGCGGTATCGGCCTGGCGGGGGGCCAGGGCGCGGACCTCATTGTCGGCACCCTGGGAGCGCTGCTCGGCTGGCTCATCTGGGCCGTCCTGATCTACGTCCTCGGCACCAAGGTCTTCGCGCAGCCCCAGACGCGCGCCGATGTGGGGGAGTTGCTCCGGACCACCGGGTTCGCGGCGGCCCCAGGCGTGCTGCGCGTGCTTGGCATCTTGCCAGGGCTGCTCGGCGACCTGTTTCTGCTGGCGGTGCCGATCTGGATGCTCGTCGCGATGGTGCTGGCGGTGCGGCAGGCGCTTGATTTCACGACGACATGGCGTGCGGTGGTGGTGTGCGTGGCCGGGTGGGGTGTCATGCTCGTGCTGATCGCCGTGAGCGGCGGCTTCATGAGCCCTGTCGGCCAATAGAGCCGGACGGGGCACGCGGGTGGTCCCTATGCCGCGTCGCGGTGGTAATAACTGAGCAAGCCCCGCGGAAAGTCGAGTTTCTCGACGAGCTTCCGAAAACGGCGACGGGAAAGATACAGCGCTACAAGCTGCGCAAGGGCCAGGAGATGACAAGACCATGACCGATTCGAGCGCCGAAGATCTGCAGTTCAACTACATCGAGCATCTGCAGCTAGAGAAGCTTCTGACAGCGCAGAAGTTCGTGTCGCCGCATCCAGAGGAGAGCGTCTTCGTGATCATGCATCAGAGCTACGAGCTCTGGTTCCGCCAAGTGATCCACGACCTCGAGCGCATCATCGCCATGCTCGAAAGCGACGCCGTCGCGCAAGCGACTTGGCTTATCCAGCGCCTCGGCCGCATTTTTCAAGCGCTCGACACTCAGCTCGGCATATTGGAGATGATGAGCGCCGCCGACTTTCAAGAGTTCCGGTCCTACTTGAAGCAATCGAGTGGCTTGCAGTCGCGGCAGTTTCGACAGATCGAAGTGATGGGCGGCCTATGCGAGACCGTCGGCGAAGCTTATGAAACCCGTGTTCGCGCGCAATGGCCGGGCCTCGTGGAAGAGGTCCCGACGACCCTTCACAGAGCCTTCGTGAAGCTCGTCGAGCGCCAGCCGCTAAGCCTAGTCGAAATCTACGAGCAACGGTGGAAGCAGTTCGAATTGTTCGCTCTCAGTGAAGCATGCGTCGAGCTCGACCGGCAGATCCTTACGTGGCGTTCCAACCACGTGCGCATGGTCGAGCGGATGATTGGCGATCGGGCGATCGGAACGGGTGGCACCGAGGGGAGCCGCTATTTGACCTCGACGACACGCTACCGTTTTTTCCCCGAGCTTTGGGACGTGCGCAATGCTTTGACCGAAGCAAGCGGCGGCCGGACGTCGAGCTCGTCCTGTGCCAAAACTCGGCCCATTTGAGATAGACCATAAATCAGCAGCTTAGTGTCTGTGTTTCCGACTGGGCAGCGAGTTGCGATCTTCTTTATTGCGGACGACAGCCGGTCTGATCTCCACCTTCGGCCAGCCCGGCGCGGATCGCCTATAATCCGGCCATGCGCTCATTGCTGAAGATTGCCCTTGGCATTGCCGCACTAGTCGTGGCGTTCGGGGCCGGGTGGCTCGTCGCGATCACCGGCACCGGTCAAGCCATCCCCCTGGAGTCACTCTCGGAACTCGAGCGGGGGTTCGCCGAGCGGATGCAGAACGTGGTGCTTACCGGCCACTACACGCTCAAAGGCCGTGAGCGTCGCGACGACAAGCCGGAACGCTACGAGATCACCAGAGTGGCAAAGGTCGGCGAGCACCGGTGGCGGTTCGACGTTCACATGACCTACGGGAGTGTCGACATGACGCTGCCGGTCGTCGTGCCCATCCGGTGGGCGGGTGATACCCCCATAGTCACCATTACGGACATGGTCATCCCAGGGCTCGACGGTACCTTCACGGCGCGGGTCATGTTTTACGCGGAACGGTACGCTGGCAGCTGGCAGCACGGCGAGTACGGTGGGCTCATGTACGGCACGATCGCGCCGCTGAGCGACTAAGGGCCGGCGACAAAATAAGTTCCCGTTTTCAAGACGGTCGGATGGTGTAGTTCCATTTGGGTAGAGTCTGGTCCTTTGTAACGGAAAGCGCCTGCATCCGCTCGTCAGTGATTTTGACGCCCTTCGGATAACGACGCCGGATAAGGTGTGCGCGTACTCGCAAACCGGAAGAGGTGGTGGTCGTGCGGATGTATTTGAGGATGGTTTCGTAGCTGTCGAGAGGCCTGCCCGCCCAGTTCTTGCTGACCTCGCTGAACAGACGGTGCTCCACTGGATTCCACTTGGATGTACCGGACGGATAGTGGGCTATGGTGATAGCGATGTCGTGGCGATTGCAAATCCGCGTTTGAAGCCCGTGCTTCCAACCCCGACACCGATAGCCATTGCTGCCCCCGGCGTCTGCCAATATCGCGAGGTCACGGGCTGCAGGATAGCGTCGCCGTCCTTCCGTTCGCCACCACTTCTCGATGGCATTCACGGCGAAGTCCGGGGTGTTGTACGAGGTACCAATGAACACTGTCCCGCGGTTCGCGAGCAGATCGTAGACGCCGTAGGGGATTGCGATGCCGTTCGATTCGGAACGGAAGTCATGGTCTTTGACGAGAGTCGGCTCGCGGTTCCAGGCCTGCCCGCCGTTTTTGAATAATCCCACCAGCTCCCGTTTCTTCGTGTCTACGCTGATGATGGGATGACCAGCTGCGGCAAAACGCTCGCGCAGTTCGGCGATACACGCGAATTGGGTATCGCGATCTTCGGACGTGGCACCGCACAGCTTCTTGTGGTTCACCCGCAACGAGAAGCCGAGCTGTTTGAGCAGTCGACCGACGGTTTTGCTGCTGACGTTCACACCGAGGCTTCTTAGCTCGCAAGCAATCTTGTCGGTGGTCCGCCGCGTCCATTTCACTCCCGTCATCGGATCGCCCGCGGTGTCGTGCTTCATGAGTTCTTCGATCTTGGCGATGACTTCTGGCGTTTTTTTTGCACGGCGCGCCGTCCGCCACCCTTTCGCCGAACTCCGTCGAGCTCAACATCTCTCATTAGCAATTCCCTACGACCTCTGGCTACCGTGCTCGGACCCATCCCGAGCAGTTCGGCAATCTGTTGGTCGCCACCGTGACCGAGCTTCATGGCCTCGACTCCCGCGTAGAGACGGCGCTGCTTTTCATCGAGCAGGCTGTAGAAAAGAACGATCGCAGCCTTCAACTCCACGGGGAGCACGCGGACTCCCCCGACCCAGCCCAACGTGGAAGGTGACGCCTCATGTACCTGGCGGGCCGAGAGCTGTTGCTTGCGCGTGCTCACATCGGTGGCCAGATACAGATATCGGCCGAACACCTGCTCGCGCGCCAATCTTTTCTCTCGGACCAGTTTCAACAGAGGAGCCTTGACGTCAACCTGCACCACGTCCTCGAGCTCGTCGACGTAGTAGCCTGCCTCACAGGCCGCGACCAACGCTTTTACCGTCGCAAGCAACGTCCCGTACTTCGAGAACCACACTGAGCGCAACGACCAAAGACCTTTTCGATCGAACTGGGCGATCTCGTCCAACGTGTAGTAGCTACCACGGTGGGAGTAGCTTGTCCGATACGCCAACTCATTGAGCTTTCGGAAGACGGTCGAGTCCACATCGGTACCCAACACTGCCTTCAAATCATCGAGGGTAGCTATTTTGTGCTTCCTCAACAGGCGGTCGAGATCTTCAGACTGATAGCTCGTAGGTCTCATAATAGGAGAAGTGCTCCTTGATAGGCGTAATCCTCCTGCAATGAGGACCGTTTGTCAAACACGCGCTGGTTGCTGAAGACCTACAAATGTTCCGTTTCTAGGGAGCTTGCCAGGCTCTCGTGATGCCAGACGATATCGCGATCACGACCTGAAACAGGAAGAGTGTGCTCAAAACTAGACAGTTATTTTGTCGGCGGCCCTTAGTGTACCAAACCACCGTCTGCCTACAAGCGCGCGCCCGCCCCGGGGAGAGTTCGATCCGATGCCGGCCCCGCAATGGGAGGCCGCCCTGCGCTATGCTTTCTAGAATGTTGCCGGACTACCTTTCCCACGGCCTCGACGTCCTGCTCGTCGGGATCAATCCAGGGGAGCGATCCGATGAGCTTGGCCACCACTTTGCCGGCCGTGGGAACAAGTTCTGGAGGTTGCTTCACGAGGCCGGACTGGTCCCGCGGCTCATGACCTACGAGGATGACTTGCGTCTGCCCGACTTCGGTATCGGTTTGACCAATATCGTCGCAAGGGCGTCGCGTGGGAGCTCAGAGCTCGACCGGGTCGACTTCGAGAGAGGGCGGAGGCTTCTCGCCGAGAAGGTAACGCGTTACCGTCCGAAGGCCGTCGGCTTCGTCGGTGTCACCGTTTTTCGAGGGTTCTGGCCTGAGCTCTCCGCCGGTCGCGCGCCGAAGACCATCGAATGCGGACCCCGCGGCGAAATTCTGGGAGGCTCCCGTTTGTTCGTTCTTCCGAACCCTAGTGGTCGCAATGCGCACTACAGCTACGACGACATGCTTCGCTGCTGGCGAAGTTTGGGGCGTTGGGTGAACGATCATGCCAGAGCTTCCTGAGGTTGAGATTACCCGCGAGCACCTCGAGAGGTGGCTCGTCGGTCGTCGAATTCGCGACGGCAAGGTTCCGGACGCGCTCCTGCGGGGAGGACAACCACGGCGTCTAGTCGAGGATACGCTCCGAGGCGCGACGGTTCACAGTATAGAAAGGCGGGGCAAGTATCTTCTGTTCGACCTCGGTCGTCGACGAGCTCGCCTGCTCGCTCATCTCGGCATGACGGGGCGATTCGAGCTCGTCGCGTCAAAAGAGCCACTCCCAAAATTCGTTCGGGTCGAGATCGTCCTGAATCGAGGAGCCCGCCTCGTTTTCGCCGACGCGCGCCGTCTCGGTCAGTTCCGTGTCGTGAACGAGCGCGAGCAAAGGCGACTGGACTCCCTGGGCATCGAGCCCCTCGGGCCCGGACTCACCGCGTCGGGGCTTCTCGAGCTCACGAGCGCCGCGCGCCGCGCCGTCAAGATACTCCTGATGGATCAGCATCGCATCGCCGGCATCGGCAATATCCAGGCCGCCGAGTCGCTGTTCCGCGCAAGGATCCATCCGGCTCGACCGGCGCTGGAGCTGAGCCGAATCGAGGCCGGGCGTCTCGCCCGCTCGATCCAGAAGTCGCTCGCGACCGAGATCAAGCAGTCCCGGGGCGAGCTCCGCTATCTGCAGGACGGTGGCGGCAACCACTTCCTTGTCTATGGCCGCGCCGGCGAGCCCTGCCCTCGATGTCGCGAGACAATCGAGCGCTTCATGCAGGGTGGCCGATCCAGCTACTATTGTCCGTCCTGCCAGCAGAGAGGGTCGAAGGGAGAACCCGGTGAAAAGAGACGAGCTTAGTCCGTCCACGCGAGCGATCCACGGTAGCTCCGAGGGGCCGCGCGTCAACCGGCCCGTGGCACCGCCGATCCATCTATCGGCTACCTTCGAGTCTAAAGACGTCGACGAGCAAGTGGAGCTCGAAGAAAAGAAGGCCGATACTTTCTACACGCGCTACGGCAACCCGACACTCACTCTCGCCGAAGGCGTCGTCGCGGATCTGGAAGGCACCGAGGCCGCGGCGGTTTTCAGCTCGGGCATGGCCGCCATCACGACGTCGCTGCTCGCTCACTTGAAGCAGGGCGACCACGCGGTCTTTCAGCGCGAGATTTACGGCGGGGCCTATCGGTTCGCCCAGGAATTTCTACCGAGCTACGGGGTCGAGGTGAGCTGGGTCGGAGCCGACGACCCGGCGAGCTTCGAAGGCGCCTTCCGCGAGAACACCCGCGTGCTTTACTTGGAGTCGCCCACGAATCCGACGGTCAAGCTCGTGGACATCGAGAAGGCTGCCGGGCTTGCGAAGCGCCGCGGCATCCTGACGCTGATCGACTCTACCTTCGCGAGCCCTCTCAACACGCGGCCGGTGATGCTCGGCATCGACGGGGTGCTCCACTCCGCAACGAAGTATCTCGGTGGGCATTCGGATCTCCTCGCGGGCGTGGTCGCTGGCTCGAGAGCATTCGTCGATCGTGTGAAGCCACACCTTCGCGTTCTCGGTGGTATCCTCGATCCTCACGCGAGCTATCTCCTGATCCGAGGCATGAAAACGCTGGGCTTGCGCATCGCACAGCACAATGCCAACGGTGCCGCGGTCTCCGAGTTCCTCTCGAGTCATCCGAAGGTACGCGACGTCTATTATCCGATGCACCCTTCGCATCCCCAGCATGAGCTCGCGCGACGCCAGATGCAGGGCGGCGGTGGCGTGGTCAGTTTCGAGGTCGAAGGTGGGCTCGATGAAGCGAAACGCTTCTCCGATGCCGTGACGCTCGTTCGCGTTGCCCCGAGTCTCGGCGGCGTCGAGTCATTGTTGTCGATTCCGTGCCTGACGTCTCACGCGATGCTTTCGCCGCAAGAGCGAGAGCGAGCCGGCATTCGAGACGGGCTCGTTCGGCTCGCGCTCGGGGTGGAGTCGTCAGACGATCTGATCCGGGACATCGAGAGGGCGCTTTCGGCCGTATAGCCGCACGGAAAGCGGCGCGGCAAAGCGAAGCAAAGCTTGACAGAACGTGGTAACTTGGGATTAGCTACAGAACCGTAGTGAATAGCCTTGGGGCCGCGCACCAGGCTCTCTCCCATGAAGACGTCATCATCTCTTTGTTTTTCGAGATCGGAAGCACCTAGCTCCAGAACTGATCGAGGAGGAAACTACTTTATGAAATATCGGCAACGAGGTTATCGCGACGGCGAGCACAAAGAGGATCGTCAAGGCGCGCAGCGAGAGCGTCCACCGGACCTCGGCAATCGGGAGCAGATTCGTTCACTTCGTCACGCCATCGATCGCGAAACGATCCTCGTGACTCGCTGCTCGAAGTGCGGGCACCAGGTTCCGTCGAGCCAGCTCGATGTCGATCCTTCGACGTCCTGCTCAAAGTGCGGTACGCCTCTCCACTCCTGTCGGCACTGCAAGCATTTCGATCCAGCAGCGCGGTTCGAGTGTAGGGCGAAAATCGAAGTTCCTATCGTGGACAAGGGCCAGGCGAACGAGTGCCCTCTCTTCAAACCAATGCAGGTCTTGGACGCCACGGGCCGCCGTGCCAATACCGCCGAAGACGCCAAGGACGCCTTCCACAACCTGTTCAAGAGCTGACTTCCTTGTCCTCCGTCTCGCTCCTCGCCCGGGCTCTCGTCCCCGAAGGGATCTTTCTCATGGGTTCGGCCGGTCGACGGGATGTCGAAGAGCCCATCCACCCCGTCTTCGTTTCCGCCTTCGAGATGGCTTTGACGCCGGTGACGAACTCGCAGTATCGAGCTTTTCTCGATTCGGCGGAGAGGCCGCCACCACCCTGGTTCGACGACCCGAACTTCCGCGACCCTCGACAACCGGTGGTGGGCGTCGACTGGGAAGACGCGAGCTCCTATTGTCGGTGGCTATCTGAAGAGAGCGGGCTTTCGATCCGTCTCCCCACCGAGGCGGAACGGGAAAAGGCGGCGCGAGGCGGCACGCCGGGCGTCCTCTATCCTTGGGGCGATAACCCCCGCGGGGGAGACCACGAACGCATCTCGGGGCCTTTGCCCAAGCCAGGCTGCGTGGCTTCCGGACGACCGAACGGCTACGGTCTGTTCAACATGGCCGATACGGTCCACGAGTGGTGCCTGGACGCCTATCGCCCCGACTTCTACAAGGAGTCCCCCTTCGCCAATCCCTGTCTCCGGAGCGGCGACCGACGCGTCGCGCGAGGCGGGTCCTGGCGGCATCAGATCGTCGTCACACCCTGCCCCGCGAGAAGCACGCTCCCGCCGAGCTTTCGCTATCCCGACTTCGGATTTCGTTGGGTGTGCGAGCCGCAATGATTTACGGAGGTTGTTCCGGCTACAGTTTTCGGGAGTGGGTCGGCAGGTTCTACCCCCCGAAGACGCGCTCCAGGGAGTTTCTTCGCTATTACGCGGCCGAGCTCGGCAGTGTCGAGATCAATCACACGTTCCGGCGTTTTCCCAGAATAGAGCTGATCGAGACCTGGGCCGAAGCGACTCCCGAGGAGTTCCGCTTCTCGTTCAAGATGCATCAAAGCGTCACGCACATGGCCCGACTCAACAACGTGTCGGACTCGGTCCGAGACTTCATGGACGCGCTCCTGCCGCTAGGCCCGCGCCTGGGTGTCGTGCTTTTCCAGCTTCCACCGCATTTCAAATGCAACCTGGAGCGTCTCGATGATTTTCTCGAGGTGCTGCCTCCGGGATATCGCTACGCCATGGAGTTCAGACACGAGACCTGGCACGAGCCCTCGGTCGCCGAGCGTTTGAAGGCAGCGGGTGTCGCGCTCTGCGCGGCCGAGATCGAGATCGACAAGTCCGAGATCACGATAACGGCACCCTTCGCCTATTTACGCTTCCGCAAGTCTCCGCCCTACGAAGACGAAGAAATCACGGCAGCTAACGGCCTCGTGAAGCGCGTCGCGGAGAGCGTGGAGGACGTTTATTTCTACGTCAAGCACGACGACGAGGGGATCGCGCCCGAAAGCGTGAAACGAATCGCGGGTGGAGACGAAGAAGCTACTTGATTCGGATCTGCGCCAAGAGTTCCTGGTTGCTCTTCGTCTTCCTCATCTTGTCCAGCAGGAGTGACATCGCTTCCGTCGGTTTCAGTCCGGCAAGTGCCCGACGAAGCAGGTGAACCCTGGGCAGTTCTTCGTCGTCCAGGAGCATTTCTTCTTTCCGGGTACCGGAGGCCGAGATATCGATGGCGGGGAAAATCCTGGACTCGGCGAGCCGGCGATCGAGAACGAGCTCCATGTTGCCGGTACCTTTGAATTCCTGAAAGATGACCTCGTCCATCTGGCTACCGGTATCGACGAGAGCGGTTCCGAGGATCGTCAAGCTGCCACCGTCCTCGATGTTGCGGGCCGCGCCGAAGAATTGACGGGGGAACTCGAGAGCACGTGAGTCGATACCGCCGGTCATCGTCTTGCCGCGTCCCTTCTGCTCGCGATTGGCGGCCCGGCCGAGGCGAGTGATGGAGTCGAGCAGGATGACGACGTCGTCGCCCATCTCGACGAGACGTCGCGCTCGCTCGAGAACGAGCCGCGCGATCCGGAGGTGGTTGGCGCTCGTGCTGTCGGAGGTCGAGGCGATCACCTCGCCGGCAACGGCGCGGCGCATATGCGTCACCTCTTCCGGTCTCTCGTCGACGAGCAGTATAAAGAGGTGGATCTCGGGATAGAATTTGCAGAGCGCGGATCCGATTTCCTCGAGGAGGATCGTCTTTCCCGTCTTGGGGGAGGCGACAATGAGGCCGCGCTGGCCGCGACCGATGGGAGTGATGAGGTCGATGACCCGTAGCGAGATCGGACATTCCGGATCTTGCGAAAGACGGAGGCGTTGGTCCGGATGCTCGCTGACGAGCTCGGCATAGTGCCTCGTCTCCGGCATGTCCTCGAGCTTGAAGCCGTTGATCAAGTCGACGGCTTGGAGCTCACGGGAGGGCGGCCCGCCGCCGCCGCGGCGGCTATTGCGCCTGCGTTGGCTCATTCCCGAGGGACCCTGGATGAAGTATCCCTCCTTGAGGAAGTACTTGTGAATCAAACGGTTAGGGACGCGCACGTCCTGGGGGCCCGGAAGAAAATTGTTACTCGTTTGCCGGAGATGGCCGTTGCCCTGAGGCTCCAGCTCCAGCACACCTTCAGCGATAGAAGAAGACACACTTTGACGACTCATAGTACCTTTTTGCATGGGTCGTTGCGGTACAGTCGCTGTCATCAGGAGGCAGTCGATTGCGCTGCAACCAGTGTCCTGCCAGAGAGGTCGGGACAGGAGCTCCCTTTGGAACTCACAGCGTGGATTTTAACAGATTCGAGGCATGGGTGAAAGGGTCCATCCCCCGATGTCGGAGGAACTGACATGAAACGAAACAGCGTAGCCAAAACTAAGACTCCTGTGTCCGGCACGGTCCGGGCCTACTTGCTGATCCAGACCGTGCCCGGACGCATCGAGAGCATCAAACGCGCCTTGACGCGAATGCCCCCCGTTTACTCGGTGGACTCCGTTGCCGGCCCCTACGACATCGTAGCCGTTCTGGAAGTCAGTGACATGCACGAGATCTCACATCCCGTGGCCGGCACCATCGGTGGCCTCCGAGGTGTGGCCCGGACGACAACACTCATCTGTGCCTGAGTGAACGCGAACTCAAACCCGACGCCTGACTCGACGGGCCATGCTCCAGACTCGTCTCCAGACCCCATGATTTTGCCTGGACTAGCGTCTGGCGTCAAGTTCGAATCGGTGGGGGGGAACGCCGAGCACTTTTCGCGATCCGCGCCGTGTTGCGGATCTTGCGCGAAAGAGCGAGAAGGATTCGGACTTCGCGTGGTGTAAACCCGGCTCTACCGAAGAGCTCGCGCCACTCGGCGAACCTCGCTTCGGGATTCTCGGGAGTCAGAAAGCCCAACTCGAGCAACGATTCTTTGAAGCTCGTATAGGCTCGTTCGACTTCCTTGGCGGGAGCTCGTTCCAAGGGCTGCTCGGCTGCGCCACCGTTCTCGAGGAAGATCTCGTAGCTCGCGATCATCGCCGCCTGAGCGAGGTTCAGCGAAGGTTGCTGAGGATGGGCCGGGATGCGGACACGACGCTGACACTGGCAAAGCTCGTCTTCGCTCAAGCCCTTCGATTCGCAGCCGAGAACGACGGCCACTTTCGCGTCCTCGTCGAGCTTTTTGATCTCTCGCGCCATCTGCCGCGGTGTGATGGGCTCGACGCGCATTCCGGAGCGCCCAGCGAGACCCGCGACGTAGGCCGACTCTGCGATCGCCTCACCGAGCGACTCGAACTCGCGCGTTTGCTCGAGGATGTCTTCGGAGCGCCACGCCATGCGCCAGGCTTCCACCGTACGCCAGTCGCAGGGCTCGACGAGATCGATCCCGGCGAGACCCGCATTCGCCACGACGCGCGCTACGGCGCCGACGTTGGCGGAGTTCTCCGGCCGAACCAAAACGAGCCGAACGATTGCCATAGTCTACACTAGAAGAGTTGTGAGAAAGCTGCGCAGCGCCTTAGCGGGACCCTTTCGACGCCTTGGCAAAGGCAGGAACGAGCGAGAGCCCTCAGCCCGAGCGGAGGGCGAGGCGACAAGCCGAGTCCCGAAGCGAGAAGCCGTGGGGGTGGGGCCCCACGGCATTGAAAGATGACGCCAGCGAGCACTAAGTATGGTCGATGAAACGCCGTTCTGGAACGTCGAGCGCGAAAAGACGGGCTTGTGCCTCCCCAAGCGCAAGTGGCGCGAGCTTCTCTTCATCGGCGCCCTCGTGAAAAAAGGTGACGCTTTCGTCCGAGATCCTTCGAGGCCGATGCCCGCATTCCGCGATCCGAACCTCTTTCCCGAAGGCGTGTCGTTTCGTGTCCGAGAGCACGACGAGGCATTGATGCTCATCGAGCGGGTCGAAGACGAAGCTTAGAGGCAAGAACGTCGAGCGCGACAGTTTCCTGCGAGCCAGTACGGAGGTCTTTGAGATTGACTTCTTTTCTCTCCCATTCCTCCGGGCCCACGATCGCCGCATAGGGTATCCCCTGCTGGTTGGCTGTCCGCAGGTCCTTGCCGACGCCTGAAGGTGAATAGGGCGTCTCTGCTCTTGCCCCTTCGCTTCGAAGCAGGGTCGTCACGTAGCGCGCCGCCTCCGAAAGCTCCGTCCCCACTGGAATCACGACGACGTCCGCTCGCGGTGGCGCCTCGGACAGTAAACCTCGACCTTCGAGCATCAGGGACAAGACGACGTCTCCCATGCCGAAGCCGAGGGCCGGCATCTCAGGTCCGCCCAGCGAGCCGATCAGGCGATCGTATCGACCGCCCCCGCAAATCGCGCGCTCCTTGCCCTTGCGGTCGTAGAGCTCGAAGACGATGCCCGTGTAGTAAGCGAGACCGCGCACGATGGAGAAGTCGGTCTCGACCATCTCGCCCAGGCCGTACTCGCCCATCAACTGGAGGTAGCGCTCGAGCTGGGTGACCTCCTCTGGCATCTGGCCTCGATCGGCAAACCACTCCGAAAGTCCCACCGAGCCTTCACACAGACTCCGAATCTCCTCGATGTGACCGCTAGCTACGCCGGCCTGCTCGAGAAGCGCCGTGAAGTCTTCAGGTGAGACCTTTCGGAACTTGTCGATCGCGGTATACACGGCACCGACGTTTCCGTCGTCGACCTCGAGCTGTGCGAGCGCGGCAGCTACGATTCGGCGGTCGTTGACGCGCGCGACGACGTCCTCGGCCGTCAATCCAAGCTCTCGCTGAGTCTCGAGACCTAGGGCGAGGAGCTCGGCGTCGGCCTCGACTTCGGACGCTCCGACGATGTCGACGTTGAGCTGGAAGTGCTCGCGAAGACGGCCGCGTTGGCTCCTCTCATAGCGAAAGAGCTGGGGAATGGAGAACCATTTGATGGGCTTCGGGAGGGCCGAGGCCCGTGCCGCCATCATCCGCGCGAGGGTCGGCGTCATTTCGGGCCGAAGCGCGACGTCCCGATCGCCCTTGTCCTTGAAGTTGTAGAGTTGGCCAACGATCTCTTCTCCCGACTTCTTCGTGTAGAGATCGAGTGACTCGAGGGGTGGCCCGTCGAACTCCTCGAATCCAAAGCGACGCGCGACTCGTCGCCAGGCGTCGAAGAGGTGGGTCCTCTTCGACATCTCCTCGGGGAAGAAGTCTCGGAAGCCTTTCAGTGCTTGCATCTAGAATGGATCTCCGTCGTTTTCTCCGGCAGCTCAAGGGAACGAAACACGTTAATCGAGCTCGGGCGAGGACGCAAAGGCCGTCCGGACGCTTGCGCTGTCATATAATTCCGATACGGAGGGGAGGCGTGAATGAGTCCCGTTCTGGCGGCGCTCTGCAGTTTCGTCGTTTATCTGCTCGGCTACCACCTCTACGCGAAGCACATCGCCAAGAACGTCTTCGACTTGACGGGGGAAATCGAGACCCCGGCTCACGCGCTAGAGGACGGTCGCGACTACGTTCCGTGCCGGCGCTACGTTCTGTTCGGTCACCATTATGCTTCGATCGCAGGACTCGCGCCCATGTTGGGTCAGGCGATCGCCGTCATGTGGGGCTGGCTGCCAGCGATGATCTGGATCGTGTTCGGGACGATCTTTATCGGCGCCGTACACGATTTCAGCGCGCTCGCCGTCAGCCTTCGCTCGAAAGGCAAATCGATCGGCAAGGTCGCCGAGGCCGTCGTTGGTCCTCGCGCGAAGAGCCTCTTTCACGCCATCATCATGTTTCTCATCGCCCTGGCTATGGGGGTCTTCGTCCAAGTGGTCTCGCAGCTCTTCTCGAAGAGCTTCTACCCGGAGGCCGTTTTTCCGAGTGGCGTCCTGATGGTGCTCGCGCTCGGCGTCGGCTTCCTGTTCTACAGGAAAGGGGTGCCTCTGGGCCGCTTGACCTTCGTGGGTTTCACGCTCACGTTGCTGGCGGTCTACCTGGGGCGCGTCTTGCCGAGCCCCGACCTGGGGGTGCCCACTTGGAGCTACATCCTCTTGGGCTACGCCTTTCTGGCCTCGGTGCTACCCGTTTGGCTGCTCCTGCAGCCGAGAGACTTTTTGAACTCACTGCTCCTCTACTTGGGCATCCTGGCCGTGCTGCTCGGCTTCTTGCTCTTGCGACCGAGCTTCGTCGCGCCGGCCTTCGACCCGCATCCGCCGGGCGCGCCGCCGTTCTACCCCTTCGTCTTCATAGTCATCGCCTGTGGCGCCGTCTCTGGCTTCCACGCCCTCGTTTCGTCGGGCACCACGGCCAAACAGCTCGACAAGGAGAGGGACGCGGTCTTCGTCGGATACGGCGGGATGGTCGGTGAGAGCGTTCTCGGGCTTGTTGCGGTACTGGCCTGCACGGCGGGCTTTGCCAGCCCGGAGGCGTGGCGAGAGCACTACGCGAATTGGCAGGCCGCCGACGGACTCGCTCCGAACCTCGACGCCTTCATCTCCGGCTCCGGGACTTTCCTCGCGCACCTCGGGCTCGATCCCGAGCTGGGGAAGGCCTTCATTGCGCTCGTCGCTATCTCCTTCGCGCTGACGACACTCGACTCGGCGACGCGACTGCTCCGCTATAACGTCGAGGAAGTCGCGGAAACGGTGAGGATGCCCGTCCTTGCGAATCGCTACGTCGCGACAGCGATCTCGGTGGCGGCGATCGGCTTTTTCTCCTTGCTCCAAGTCAACGGACGCCCCGCCGGTGTCGCGCTATGGGGCGTCTTCGGGACCACGAACCAGGTCTTGGCGGGGTTGACGCTTCTAACGGTCACGCTCTACTTATTCGTGAAACGGAAGAATTGTCTCTATACCGCGTTGCCGATGGTCTTCATGATGGTGACGACGCTGGTCGCGATGGTATCCAATGTGCGCACGTTCTACATGCAGAAGAACTATCTGTTGCTCGGCGTCGGTGCCGCCGTCCTTCTGCTGGCGATTTGGCTCGTCGTCGAGGGCGTTGTGCGTTTCACGCGCGGGCGCGAAGGGGCAGCGGCTGGCCTCGAGGAAGCTTTGAGCTAGGCACTACCGCGCGCAGGTGAGGTGACGGCCGCCGTCGATGCTGATGGTGTCCCCGGTGATCCAGCTCGCCTCGTCCGAGGCCAAGAAGCAAATCAAGGCGGCGAGGTCCTCGGATTGTCCGACTCTGCCGATTGGATGCGTCGTCTTGCTTCTTTCCAGGAAGGCCGCGTATTTTTCCTCGTCGAGCCCGCCCTGTCGATGGAGCTCGGTGACGACGACCCCCGGGTTCACGGCGTTCACTCGAACGCCCTTGGCGGCGATCTCGAGCGCCGAGCAACGCGTGAGCTGATCGAGCGCCGACTTGCTGGAGCAATAGGCGAGGACGCCTGGAAACGATCGAAGCCCATTCACGCTCGAGACGTTGACGATGTTGCCCTTGCGATCGAGCAGCTCGGGAACGGCGAGACGCATCAGGTGAAACGGCGCCATCGCATTGATCTCGAACATTGTCCGCCAGTCCTCGAGGGAGGTGTCCTCGATCGTGCCGAAAGCGATGATCCCGGCCGCATTGACGAGAACATCGAGTCCCCCGAAGTGGCGGATCGCCTCTTTGACGAGACGCTCACGATCGTCGGCGCTCGTCAGATCGGCTTCGATCGCGTGAGCGGTGCCGCCCGCGCTCGCGATGGCCTCGACGAGGCTGTCGAGCCTCTCCTTGCGACGCGCGGTGACGGTGACCTTTGCACCTTCGGCCGCCAACCTCTGTGCCGCGGCCTTGCCGATGCCGCTCGAGGCACCGGTCACGAGCGCGATCTTTCCCTCGAACCGATTCGTTGCCATGCTTCGATCTCCTTCGCGCCGCCAAGCCTATCGTTTAGCACACCGTGACACAATACGGAGAAAATGCCAGAGCTACCCGATGTGACGGTCTATGTCGAAGCACTAAAAGAGCGCATTCTTGGCAGAGTCTTCGAGAAGCTCGTCGTAGGGAGTCCCTTCCTGCTCCGATCGGTAACGCCCGCACCGGACGAGCTCCAGGGAAAGAGCGTCACCGCTCTTCGTCGCATGGGAAAGCGCGTCGTTATCGAGCTCGAATACGAGCTCTTCATCGTAATCCACCTCATGATAGCGGGGCGGCTTCACTGGAAGGAGGGCTCTGAGCGCGTGAAGCTACAAAAAAAGCGCGGTCTCGCGAGATTCGACTTCACCGCGGGAAGTCTGACCCTCACCGAAGCGGGTTCGAAGCGACGCGCTTCGCTCCATCTCGTCCGTGGAGAAGGTGACTTGTCACGCTTGGATCCCGGCGGCCTCGAAGTCCTGGAGGCAGATCTCGAGAGCTTCTCTCGAGATCTGCTCCGCGAGAACCATACGCTGAAGCGCACCCTGACCGACCCGCACCTGTTCAGTGGCATCGGAAACGCTTACTCGGATGAGATCTTTCATCGTGCACGCCTCTCTCCCATTTTGTGGACGAGCCGGTTGAAGGCGGACGAGATTTTGCGCCTCTATGAGGCGGCGCGCTCGACGCTATCGGAGTGGACCGAGGAGCTGAGGCGGGAAACGGGGAAAGACTTCCCGAAAAAAGTCACCGCGTTTCGACCGAATATGGCTGTGCACGGGCGTTACGGAAAGCCCTGTCCGGTTTGCCAAACTCACGTCCAGCGCATCGCCTACGCAGAGAACGAGACGAACTACTGCCCGAAGTGCCAGACGGGCGGCCGGCTTCTCGCCGACCGGGGTCTGTCCCGCTTGCTGAAGGGCGATTGGCCAAAGAGCCTCGAGGAGCTCGAAGAGAGGAAGGCCCGCCTTCGCTAAAGCTACGGCGGGGCGAGCGAGGTCAGTTCGACAGGTTCTGTGGCGACGCGCGCTCGAGCAAACGCACGAGCTCTCTCGCGGCTCTGGGTGTCGAGGCCTTCCCCTCCAAGACGATCTCACTCGCCGTGAGCTTCCTGCCGTAGAGCTTCTCGTTCGCACCCTCGTCGGGCCTGAGGGTCGAGCCTTCGAGAGAGACGCCGGCGAAGAGTCCCTTGGCGCGAGAGTACGTCAGGATCTCGGCGGTCATGTAGGCGTCGGTGGAAGCGCCCGTCGCTCGCCCTTTGGGGCCGGCCGCGGCGGAGGCGTCCACTCCGAGCTTGGCCTTGCTCCGGAGCAGGGAGTCGGCACCCTTCTCGTTCATGACGAGAAAGACGAAATCCGTCGCCTGCCCGCCGAGTTGAAAGCCGATGTTGCCTCCTTCGAGACGATACATCGAGGGAGCGTCCCAGGGGCCCTCGAATCGCTTTCCGCTCCGGCAGACCATGGCTCCTTTGCCGTAGCTCCCGCCGATTCCGATCGCGAATTTCTTCACCGAAGGGAGAACGAGAATGCACTCGGCTTTGTCCAATAGCTCCTGCGGCATGCCGTCGGGAATATCCAGGATTTCGCCGATGACGGTGGCGGCATTCTCGAGGCGTTCTGCCTCGTTGCTCCGCGCGAAGCTCTTGCCAGCCAAGAGACCGAGTAACGAGACGAGCAGGACGAGCAACCTCATCGATCCTCCTTCCGATTGTTTGTCGAGCCGACCTGAGATCAAGCCGTCGTGCTTGGCTCGTGATCGAGGCGAGCGAGCTGACCGATCACGTAACCCATAACGCACGAGGACCAAAAGGCGGCCGGAAAGATTCCGATACAGAAAACGAGAACGCCGAACTGCGATATGAATGCAGCGAGGACGATCGCGAGCAGTGCTAGAACGTAGGTCGAGATGTGGCGCCGTATGAAATCGACATTCTCCATGAAGTCGAAGGCGGCCCCGAGGCTATCCGTGCGGACGAAGCGAACGAAGGCAGCGGGAACGTAAATGAGGACCGCGAGCGAGAGAAGGAAAAAAAGAACCCAACCACCGAATAGTGCCGGCAGCCCATAGAACATGAACTCCTGCGGCGCCGCGCCCCCTTCGCGCTGCAGGAAGATGCCCCCGAGAAGCGCAAAGGCGAGAAAAACTGTGAGGATGATGAGCGGCAACTTGTGCGCGAGTGACAGGGCCATACCTCGCAGCCCATCGATGAAGATCGACCTGAAGTCGTCCCACTCGGGCAGCATCGACTGCTCCCCCTTCATCGTCTGGCGAGCGAGCGCGATGGCGTAGCCCACCATGAAGACCGCACCGATCAGAAACGGGCTCAAGGCCGCGAAGAGCGAGCCAACGAGAAGTTTCGCGACCCAATTCGGATCCTCGAAGAAAAAAGTCAGCGTTCGGGTAACGTCGAATCCCGACCGAGACGGAGGGTCCTGTGCTGTTTCGATAGTCGACATCCTCCCATCCTTTATAGCAACAAGCTCCCGTGTTGGCAAAGGGATACGAAGATCGCTCGAGCCCGCTATTGATTCGGAACGTCGCCGGCTCTACAGTTAGGGGCTCGACGGTCAAGGAGAGACTATGAGCGAAGCGATCTCGAATCCCTTTGGAGCACGGTTGACGCTTTCGACGCCTGCGGGCGACGCTCGCGTCTATTCACTCGAGAAACTTGAAAAGGAGGGCCTCGGAGCGGTCTCGAAACTGCCTTTCAGTATCAAAATACTTCTCGAATCGGTGCTTCGAAACTGCGACGGCCGCATCATCCGTGAAGACGACGTCCGAAACCTGGCAAGCTGGCGCGCGTCCGACCCCGGGAGCCAGGAAGTTCCATTTCAGCCCGCTCGCGTGATCTTGCAGGATTTCACGGGCGTACCCGCCGTTGTGGATCTGGCAGCCATGCGATCGACGATGGAGCGGTTGGGCGGCGATCCAGCGCGCATCAATCCCGCCGTGCCCGTAGACCTGGTCATCGATCACTCGGTCCAAGTCGACGTGTTCGGAACCCCTTTGGCTCTGCGCCGGAACGCGGAGATCGAGTTCGCGCGCAACCGCGAACGCTACGAGTTTCTCCGGTGGGGGCAGAAGGCCTTCAGCAATTTCCGAGTCGTTCCTCCAGCTACCGGGATCGTGCACCAGGTGAACCTCGAGTACCTGGCGAAGGTCGTGATGAGCCGCGAGGACCTCGGCGAGGTCGTCCTTCTTCCCGATACACTCGTGGGCACGGACTCGCATACGACGATGATCAATGGTCTCGGCGTGGTCGGTTGGGGCGTCGGGGGCATCGAGGCCGAGGCAGCCATGCTGGGGCAGCCCTCCTACCTCATCATGCCGAAAGTCGTCGGCTTCAAGCTCGAGGGTGAGCTCAAAGAAGGCGTCACGGCGACGGACCTCGTTCTCACCGTGACGGAGATGCTACGCAGGAAAGGCGTCGTCGAACAATTCGTCGAGTTCTACGGACCCGGATTGTCTCAGATGTCGCTGCCGGACCGCGCGACGGTGGCCAACATGGCGCCCGAGTACGGCGCCACGATCGGGTTTTTCCCCGTCGACGAGGAAACACTGCGCTATCTGAGGCGTACCAGTAGAAGCAAAGAGGAAGTCGCGCGCGTCGAGACCTATACGAAGATGCAGGGACTGTTTCGTACCCCGGAAACCGGGGACCCGACGTTCACGGATTCGCTCGAGCTCGATCTCTCGACGGTCGTTCCGAGCCTGGCGGGGCCGAAGCGCCCGCAGGACCGCGTGCCGCTCAACTCGATGAAGGGAGCATTTCGGACTGCGCTCACGACCTCTCAGAAAGAGCGCGGCTTTGGTCTGTCTGCCGATGAACTGTCACGGACGTCGACGGTCGCGTTCAACGGAACGCGGGAGAACATCGGTCATGGCGCGGTCGTCATCGCCGCCATTACTTCTTGTACAAATACCTCCAACCCCTCCGTCATGCTCGGCGCGGGACTTCTCGCCAAGAAGGCGACGGAGCGCGGCCTCAAGGTGCCACCTTACGTCAAGACGTCGCTCGCGCCAGGATCGAAAGTCGTCACCGAGTACCTCCGTGAAGCCGGGCTTTTGGCGTCGCTCGCGGACCTCGGGTTCCACCTTGTGGGCTACGGTTGCACGACCTGCATCGGCAATAGCGGCCCTCTACCCGAGGCGGTCGGAAACGCGGTCTCCGAGGGTGAGCTCGTCGCGGCGGCGGTGCTGTCCGGAAACCGCAACTTCGAGGGCAGAGTGCATCCGCTCGTGCAGGCGAACTATCTGGCTTCGCCCCCTCTGGTCGTCGCCTACGCGCTCGCCGGTAGCGTTGACGTGGATCTGAACAAGGAGCCTCTCGGAAAGGACGTGGAAGGAAAACCCGTCTACTTGAAGGACATTTGGCCGAGCCAGAAGGAGGTTCGAGACGCCACCGAGAAAGCGGTCAAACCCTCGATGTTTCAGAAGATGTACGGAAACGTCTGGGACGGAAACCAAGAGTGGAATCAGATTCCGGTCTCGGAGGGGAAGCTCTACGAGTGGAGCGACACCTCGACCTACATCCAGGAGCCGCCATTTTTCACGGAGCTCACGAAAGACCTCTCAGCCGTCTCGAATATCGAGAGCGCGCGCGTTCTTGCGCTTCTCGCGGACTCCGTGACGACCGACCACATCTCGCCCGCGGGGGACATTCCGAACGACTCTCCCGCCGGACTCTATTTGCGCGAGCGTGGGTTGGAGAAGAAAGACTTCAATTCCTACGGTTCGAGACGGGGCAACGATCGCGTGATGCTACGCGGCACCTTCGCCAACATCCGTATCAAGAACCAGCTCGTGCCTGGTGTCGAAGGCGGCTATACCGTGCACATCCCGAGCGGTGAGCAATTGTCCGTCTACGACGCCGCCATGCGCTACAAGGAGGAGGGCACGCCACTCGTCGTCATCGCCGGGCGGGAGTACGGAACCGGATCCTCGCGCGACTGGGCTGCCAAAGGCACACTCTTGATGGGCGTCAAGGCGGTTCTCGCGGAGAGCTACGAGCGCATCCATCGAAGCAATCTCGTAGGCATGGGAGTGCTGCCGCTCCAGTTCAAGGACGGGGAGGGAGTCCAGAGTCTCGAGATCACGGGCCGGGAGGTGTTTGACATCAAGGGACTCGAAGGAGAGCTCTCGCCGAGGCAGGACATCGAGGTCAGCGCGAAGCGCGAGGACGGGAGCAGCTTTACGTTCCAGGCGACGGCTCGACTAGACTCACAAGTGGATATCGATTACTACCGAAACGGCGGCATTCTGCACACCGTACTAAGGAGCTTGCTTAGCTAGTGCCAAGTTCCACAGGTTCTGCCCCAGTTCGGAGAAACGGAATCTAACGCAAAGGCGCCAAGACGCGGAGTCGCAAAGCACGATCTACTCGTTGTGCCTCTGCGCAACTTGCGCCTTCGCGTTTTTAATTGTCGAACGTAGGACTAGTCGTAGTCGAAGGGATGGGGCGGTGGGGTGTCGGCTTTGTCGAAGGCTTCCTTGAACTTCTTCTCGAGAAGCTCATCCCGGTTCTCGTGCTCGCGAATGGCCTGGGCGAAGACATCCTCGGCTTCGCTTTTCCGCTTCTTGTCTTGCCCCAGCATCTCCTCGAATGACCGTTTGGAGTGGTCGGCGGCTTTTCGCTCGTGCGATAGCACGGCTCCGGTCTTGTGGTCGACGAGAATCTTTGCCCGGCAACAGGGGCAGACGATCTTGAAGTCCGGATCTGACATCGCTCCCCTCCTCAGCCTCATGATAAGCTACAGCCGCGCTCGATTCCATTGGGGGAAACCATGAGCAAGCCTGAAGACGCAGACTTGATCCTGAGGTTCTACGAGCTCCGACGCGAGTCTCGGCTCAGAGAGGCCCGCTCTTTTCTCCTGGGTCGTTTCAGAGCCAAGAACCTTCAAGAGCTCAACGACCTCTGCCCCCCGGGCTCCGAGGAGAACGCTTACTTCCGCCAGGTGCTGACCTACTGGGACATGGTCTCGGCAATCGTCAAGCGCGAATCGTACCTGAAGCAAAAGGCCCCGGGCTACGTCGAGGCGCTTCGCGAACGTCTCAACGGGTGACGCCACGCTCGCCTCGCCTCTTTCTTCTGGGTGTTACAGCCCACTAGACGAGCTTCCCCATTAGAATCTTTGCGAGATTGTCGGTGTCGATGTTGCCCCCTGAAACGACGCAGACGATCGTCTCGCGCTCGAAGTTGCCCGACAACGCGACGGCGACGGGACACGCGCCAGCCCCCTCCGCGACAACGCGGTTTCTCTCGATGAGAAGGCGAATCGCGTCGGCGATCTCCGCGGGCGACGACGTGAAGGCACCGCTCAAGAGGCTCCGGGCGTAGGGCCACATCTTGGGAAGAAGCTCGGCGCCCCCGATACCATCGACGAAGGAAGCCCGCCGCTCGACCCTCGTCATCACACCGGCCGCCAGTGAGGCGGTCAAGGGCGCGGCCGTGTCGATCTCGACTCCGTAGGTGCGCACGTTGGGCGCGCGCTGAGCGAGGCAACTGGCGATGCCCGTAGCGAGCCCACCTCCGCCCCAGGGAACGAGCACGACCTCGACCTCGGGAAGATCGTCCAGGATCTCGAGCGCGATGGTACCGTTGCCCGCCATAACGGGCTCGTCCTCGACCGGATGCAGGAAGAGACCGTCGAGGCCCTCGAAGCGGCGTTCTGCCATACACCTCCACCATCGTTCGTACGGCACGCGAATGTGGCGCGCGCCGAGTCGCTCGATCGCAGCGAGCTTGGTTTTTGGCGCTCCCTCCGGCACCACGATCGTGCAGGCAAGACCGAGCTCGCGCGCGACCCAGGCGACTCCCTGCGCCCAGTTTCCGGCGCTCGCGGTAAAGACACCCTCCTTCAGTTTGTTCAGCGCGGCGGGCGAGGCTTTGGCGAAGGCGTTCACGGCGCCTCGGAGCTTGAAGGACCCTATGGGCTGCAGGTTGTCGAGCTTGAGGTAAATGTTCCGGTGGATCTCGGGGGCGTTGAGTCGCACCAGGGGCGTCCGGAGCACTTTGCCGGCGATGGCCTCACGGGCCGATTCGATCTCGGTCAGGGGAATCACAAAGAGGTTCTATCACGACGACCCCCAGACGCGCTCGGTCGCGTTAGAGGGACCAAGCAGGCCAGAGAGCGGCTAGCGAATCAATTCGAATTCAGGCGCCTTCGCGATGACACCCGCTTTCTCGGCTCGAGCGAATAGCTCTCGTAGAGCCTTCTCACCGGACTCACCCATGTCCTTCGTCAGCTCGGAGACGTACATCTTCACGAAGCGCCGACCGAGCTCGCGCTTGAGCCCGCGTCCGAACTTCAAGGCATAGGTCAGAGCCTCTTCCTCGTTCTCGCAGGCCCAGTCGATGCTGGCGCGCATGGCTTGGTTGATCTCGAGCGCGAGCTCGCGTCCGAGGTCCCGGCGCACGACGTCGAGTCCCAAAGGTAACGGTAGACCCGTGTCACGCTCCCACTGCTCGCCGAAATCCATAATCTTGTGGTAGCCCTTGTCCGCATAAGTGAGCTGCCCCTCGTGGATGATGACGCCGGCAATGGCGTCACCCGCGTCCACGGTGTCGAAGATCTCGTCGAAGGGACGAATGACCGGCTCGAACTGGGGCAGATAGATCCGAGCGACGAGCGCGGCGGTCGTCTTGTCCCCTGGTATCGCGACGGGCTTTCCCTCCAGCTCTTCGAGCTTCATCGCTTTTTTCGAAATGACGACGGGCCCGTAGCCTTCGCCGATACTCGCTCCCGTCGCCATGATCCAGTACTTGTCGGCGACGTCGAGGAAAGCGTGGGCCGAGATGGCGGTCACCTCGAGATCACCTCTCATCGCGCGGTGGTTCAAACTCTCGATGTCCTCGAGCACGTGCTCGATCCGATAGTCTCGGATGCGGACCGCACGGTTTCCGAGTGCGCAGAACATGAAGGCGTCGTCGGGGTCGGGACTATGCCCGATTCGCAACACTGGCTCTGACATGGATCTGGTCCTTGCTCTCCCTCTGGTTCAGATAGGCTCGGGGCACGTTCAGAATCATGGCTTTGCCGCTCGCCTTGAGGCTCGCGTGAATGAAGCACACATGAGTGCAAAAACAGCCGTCGCGTCGGATGGCCTCGGTCTCCGCCCTTCGCTCATGTGAGCTCCAGAACCTCCGCCAATCGAGATCATAGTCACGTAGATTCCCGAGCCGCTCCCTCAGCTCGCAGGATCGGATGTCGCCGTTCGCGTCGACCACCGCGATGTTTCGAGCAGCGGTGCAGGGCATCGGCCATCGGTGGTGCCGGTCGAAGTTCGCGGCCTGGATCTCGTGGTAGAGACTCAAGACTCCGAGATAGGCCGCCTTGCCGAGCCAGCCTTTTCGCTTCGCGACTTTTTCCGCGTAGTGGCGGTAGAGCGGTTTGAGATCGCCGTAGAGCCGCTCCAGCGTTTGCTTGTGAACCTCGCCGAGCGCGGGATCCATGGGCTCGCCTCGGATGATCTGGAAATAGTGGCCGTCGAGGTCGAACCGCTCACGGATCATCTCGCCGAGGGCGAGCATCTCGGAGACATTCTCTCGGCAGACGACGGAGTTGACGTGGATTCTCAGACGGTCGTCCTGCTCGCGAAGAGCCTGGAGCAGCGCGAGGCTTTCGAGAGCTTTCTCGAAATTGCCGGGTACTCCGCGAATGCGGTCATGGGTCTCTTCGATGCCGTCGAGGGCGAGGTTCAAGTTGATGCGGAGACTGGGGCATCGGCTGAGAGTCGCCTCGAGTGTCTGCACCAGCTTTTTAGGCAGGAGACCATTGGCCGGGAAATTGATGGAACTTACGTTGTTCTGCCGGTAGAAGAGCTCGAGAATGTCCGGGAGCTCCTTCCGCAACGTCGGCTCCCCGCCCGAGAGCCAGATCTCGTTGAACGGCGGCATCGTCGAGGAGAGCCGCTCGATCTCCGCCATCTCGAGGTCGTTGCTCTGGTTGAGCTCTTCCCAATAGAAGCAGGTTCGGCACTTCGAGTTGCAGTGCGACGTGACGAAGAAGATGAGGGTATCGAGCTTGGAGACGGCCACCGAGGGATTATATAGAATGGCGGGACGGGGTGGGTGCACCGGTCTCCGATCAGGTCGATACAATCGTCTCGCTTGGCGAGCGCATCACGTAGGTCTTCCCCCGCCACTCGATGCGACGAGATGCCAGCGCGCGCGCAACGGCCTGTGCGGTCACGAAGCTCGCGAGGGGCGTCATGAGCGTATAGCTATAAAAATGTCGCTCGAGCGGCCCAAGGAATCTCGGTACGAGCCTTTGCAGAGCCCGTGACCTCGTCGCACCGTTCGTGAAGCTCAGTGCGAGCACGGCCCCGAGGAGAAGCATCGCCTGGAAGCTCCCTGTCGCGGCAGCGGCTGCGCCGAAAACAAGAAAGGCCACGTGAAGAATGTGGTTGGCCGCCACGATGCGAAACAGCGCCGGCCAATAGACCCGTGTGATCTTGATTTGACGCGTCGTCCACGACAGGAGCTCGCCGAGGCCCACGTCGCCGTAGGAGGCGACGAGACAGCTCGGCACGAACTCGACCCGAAGGCCCGCGCGGCCTACGGCGTGGGTGAGGGCATAGTCATCGGATAGCGCGCCCTGCCACGCGTCGCGGACCCCGATGCGGTCGAAGACGTCTCGGCGAATTGCCATGCCCCCGCCCCACGCGAAATTGTGACCTCTGGCACCAAGAAGGCTCAGCACGGAAGCGTTCCACACGGAGCGAAGACGAGTGGCGAAGCGCGCAGGCCGGGGAACGTAGAATCGGTAGGTCGAAGCCACGCCGACGTGACGCTCCTCAAGAGGCCGGACGAGCCTTCGAAGCCATCCCGCGTCTGGCCGCCCATCCGAGTCGGCGAAGGCCCAGACCTCTGACGGAGCAGCGCCCTCGAGCGCAATCAGGAGATTATGAACCTTCTGACCGCGGCCCTCGGCGCGACCCGCCACCACCAACTCCCCCCGTCCCTGGGATCTCCCGAGGAGCGACTCGATGACGGGGACGGCACCATCCGCCTCGTCCTCCACCACGAAGCGCAGGCGAAGCTCAGGATAGTCCTGCGCGAGCAGCGCACTGAGGTTCTCCTCAAGGCCCTCTTCGTTGCCGCAGCAGGGCACGAAGAGCGTCGTCGAGCGATATCGGAGTGCCTCCACCTCGTTTCGCGACGCCTGTGAGGGGTCTCGCCGGCCAGCCCGGATCGAGTAGATTCCTCCGAGCAGGTTGAGCACACCCAGGACGAGGACGAAGGTTTCCACTTTGGGCTCAGTTTCGCCGAAACCGCGGGAGTCTTGACATCCCTTTTTTTAGGAAGATATAGTCACAAGTCAGTAGCACCCAATTCGAGAGGCCTTACACTGACCGGACTGAACGGATCGTTCCGCATGCCCGCTCACTTGTCACGCGCACTCCACTTGCCGATTGTTCGACGCGAATCCGCCCCGAGACGATGAAGCTCCGCGTCTTGGGCTGTTCCGGGGGAAGCGTTCGGGGACGATTCCTCTCGTGCTTTCTTCTGAACGATCGCATAGCACTCGACGCCGGCGGCCTGACGGGGCTGCTCACGCTGGAAGAGCAGCTCCGCGTTCGCCATGTGATCGTCAGCCATACCCACCTGGATCACAACTGCGGGCTGCCCTTCTTCGTGGACAACATATTCGGGCGCCTCGACGAGCCCATCGTCGTCTATGGAACCGCTCCGGTCGTGAAGAGCCTCAAGAACCATATGTTCAACGACGAGCTCTGGCCGGACTTCAGCCGGCTTCCGTCCGTGGAAGCGCCGACGCTGAAGTTCCAGGAAGTTCGTGCCGAGGAGACGTTCGAGATCGAGGGACTCTCGTTCACTCCCGTCGAGGTCGAGCATTTGATCCCGACGGTCGGCTTCGTCGTCGACGACGGGAGCGGCGCCATCATCTATACGAGCGACACGGGTCCCACCGACCGAATCTGGCAACTGGCTTCCTCGCAGCCCGATCTCAAATGCGTCATTACTGAGGTCTCGTTCTCGGACGATGACGACGCTCTGGCGCGAGCCAGCGGCCACATGACGCCCGGCATCCTGGCGGGCGAGCTGAAGAAGCTTTCCAAAGACGTAGCGGTGCTCATAACTCATACCAAACCAGGACATCTTCCCCGCATCGAGCAGGAGCTCCGTGCCTTGAATCTGTCCAACGTCGAGCTCATCGAGCAGGACAAAACCTACACTTTCTGACCGCCGTCCGACTCATCTTGCCCAATCGAGATAGCGCCACCTGTATTTCGCTTTAGGAGTAGAATAGCTCACCCGGCATGCGATTCCTGCGCGCTCTTGGGTATTGCTTCGAAGAGGCCGTCGTCGAGCTTTGGCGCAATCGGCTCGTCAACCTGATCTCTATCGCAACGATCGCCGTATCGCTGTTCATTCTCGGCATCTTCCTTTCCGTCTCGGCGAACCTCAACGAGTTGATGGTGGGCTGGGCGGGCCGTGTTCAGCTCACGCTCTATCTCGACGATGACCTGTCGTCCCTGGAACGAGAACATCTGGACGGTTTCCTCGGCGACGCCGTCGAGGTCGAGTCCTACGAGTTCGTCTCCAAAGAAGAGACGGTATCACGTTTTCGTTCCTATTTCCCGGAGCTCGAGAATCTTCCCGAGCTCCTGGAAGCTAATCCACTGCCCGCTTCCTACGAAGTGCGAGTCGCCGACGAACATCGAGACCCGAGCCAGGTGCGCATTCTTGCTTCGAGACTCGGCGGCCTCGGCGGCGTAGCCGAAGTCGACTACGACCTTCTCTGGATCGAGAGACTGACCGCGATCATCGATCTGGTTCGCATCCTCGGGCTTGCGATCGGAAGTGCACTCGTCGTCGCATCGATGTTCACGATTTTCAACGTCATCAAGCTCACCGTATACGGTCGACAGGAAGAGATCGGGATCATGCGTCTCGTAGGCGCGACCCACGCCTATATTCGAGGTCCCTTTCTCGTGGAGGGTGTGCTCCAGGGCGGCCTTGGTGGAGCGCTCGCGCTGCTGCTACTTTATGCGGCGCACGAGCTCCTTCTTCGTGAAGCGGTGGATGCCTTCCAGCTCCTTCCAGCAACGGATTGGCTTCACTTCGTCTCCGCGGCAGCTTCCGCGGCCATCGTGGGCGGAGGGATGTTCGTGGGGCTCGTCGGGAGCCTCCTGTCGGTGAGAAAGTTCCTCAGCAGTCCGGCGTGATGAGCTCGTGGATGCGGGCCAAGACAATGTCGAGGGCGACCCGGTTCGATGGGTGTCACGACTCCGAAACCCTTCCCTTCTCGAGCAGAATGACGCGCTTTCCCATTCGATGGATGAGCTCGCGATCGTGTGTTGCGACGAGCACCGTCGTTCCTCGCGTGTTGATCTCCTGGAACAGGGACATGATCTCGTAGGCGAGCTCGGGATCGAGATTACCGGTAGGCTCGTCGGCGAGGAGCAAAACAGGCTCGTTGATCAGGGCTCGCGCGATAGCTACGCGTTGCTGCTCTCCGCCGGAAAGCTGCATCGGGTAGCTGTTCATCTTGTGGTGCAGCCCGACCTGCTTCAGAATCTGGAACGCACGCCGTTTTCGCTCGGACTTCGTTACGCCCATCACTCTGAGCACGAAGGCCACGTTCTCGAACACTGTCTTTCTGGGAAGGAGCTTGAAATCTTGAAACACGACCCCGATGTCGCGTCTCAGAAACGGAATCTTCGTCTCCGGAATGGCGGAAACGTTCCGTCCGTTGACGAGAATCTGTCCCTGGCTCGGGATCTCCTCTCGGAAAATGAGTTTGAGAAACGTCGTCTTGCCGGCGCCGCTCGGCCCGGTGAGAAAGACGAAGTCGCCCTTGTTGATCTCGAGGGTTACGTCGCTCAAAGCGACGGCGTCGCGGCTGTAGTGCTTATAGAGGTGGAAAGTCTGGATCACAGCTCGAACGTCACGTCTCGCCCAGAATGCGCAAAAGGGTCTCGCGGGCGAGCTGGGGATTGGCCTTTCCCTTCGAGGCTCTCATGATCTGGCCCACCATCCAGCCGAGGACTTTCTCGTTGCCACTCTTGAACTCTTCCACCTGCTCGACGCTCTCCCCGATGAGCGTCCTCACCAGCTCTTCGATGGCGCCCAGGTCGGAGATCTGACTCAGTCCCTCGCGCTCGATGATCGAGCCCGCTTCGTCTCCGGTCTCGACCATCTTTTCGAAGACGTCTTTGGCGATCTGGCCGCTTATCTTCCCCTCGTCCACCAGACGAATCAAACTACCCAACGAGGCGCCGCCGACAGGGAAGGTGGCAACGGAGCCGCCGGTCTCCTTGAGCTGTCGAAGCAATTCGGACATTACCCAGTTGCTCGCGGCCTTGGCGTTTCCAGAGGCCTTGGCGGCGGCTTCGAAGTAGTCGGCCAGTTCGCGCGAGCTTGTGAGAACCTCGGCGTCGTAGGCGGGCAGCCCATAGTCCCCGGCGATGCGGGCGCGCTTGTTCGCCGGCAGCTCGGGAAGAGTCGACACTAGCTCCGCCAGGAAGGCTGCTTCGAGCCCGAGCGGTGGCAAATCCGGCTCCGGAAAGTAACGATAGTCGTGCGCTTCCTCTTTGCTCCGCATCGATACGGTCAGGTCGGCCTCGGCATCGTATAGACGGGTCTCCTGGACTACACGTCCTCCAGAATCGATGACCTCGATTTGCCGCTCGACTTCGTGAGCCAGCGCGCGCCCGAGGAATCGAAACGAGTTCAGGTTCTTGATCTCTACTTTCGTGCCCAATCTGTCGGAGCCCTTTGGACGAATCGAAATGTTGCCGTCGCACCGGAAGTTACCCTTCTCCATGTCCGCGTCGGAGACGCCTGTATACTCGAGAATCTCCTTGAGGGCTTGAGCGTAGCGGACGGCTTCTGCTGGGCTGGACATCTCGGGCTCTGTGACGATCTCGATAAGAGGGACACCGCTCCGGTTGAAATCGACACCGCTCTTTCGATCGGCATCGGGAAAACCTTCGTGCAAGAGCTTGCCCGCGTCCTCTTCCATGTGGATGCGCTCGATCTGGACGCGTTTCGACTCGCCGTCCAGCTCGAAGCTCACCGACCCAGCTTCCGCGAGGGGCCGATCGTACTGTGAGATCTGATAACCCTTGGGCAGGTCGGGATAGAAGTAGTTCTTGCGTGCGAAAACCGAAGTCTCGCCCACGCTACAACCTACCGCGAGCGCCATACGTACGGCGAGTGTTACGGCCTCGCGATTCAGAACCGGAAGCGCCCCCGGGAGGCCGAGGCAAACGGGACAGACGTTGGTGTTGGGAGGACTGCCGAAAGTGGCGCGGCAGCCACAGAACAGTTTCGTTTGCGTCAAGAGCTGGGCGTGAGACTCCAGCCCGATCACGGTTTCGTAGTCGGTCATGGGTTCCGACTCAGACATACATGTCGTCGATGAGGTGTTTGTAGCGTGACTCGATCACGTTGCGCTTGACCTTCATCGTCGGCGTGACCTCTCCCTGCTCGAGGGAGAACTCCCGCGCCAAGAGCGTCACCTTCTTGATGCGCTCATAGGATGCGAAGTCGCCGCTCATGCTCTCGACTTGTTCCAGGATGAACTCGACTACTCGAGGATTCCCCGCGATCTTCTCAGGACTCTCGGCGGGAATCGTGCGTTTGCGACACCAGACCGTCAGCTTCTCGAAGTCGGGGACGACGAGAGCCGCCGCAAAGCGTCGCTTGTTTCCGACCACGACGATTTCCGTGATGTAAGCGTTGGTCTTGAGCAACCCTTCGATGGGTTGAGGGGCGATGTTCTTCCCGCCGGCGGTGACGATGATGTCTTTTTTTCGATCCGTGATCCGCAGAAGACCTTCGGAATCGAGCTCTCCGACATCTCCCGTGTGAAAATAACCCCGATCGTCTATGACGGCCCGAGTCTCTGCCTCCTTCCTGTAGTAGCCCTTCATGACGTTTTCGCCCTTCGCCAGAATCTCACCGTCCTCGGCGATTTCGACCTCGACACCGGGAATCGGCGGTCCCACCGTCCCGAATCGGAGCCGATCCATCCGATTGACGCAGATCACGGGAGAGGTCTCCGTCAGACCGTAACCCTCCACGATCGGAATACCGGCTGCCCAGAAGAATTCGGCAATCTCTTTCGTCAGTGGCGCCGCGCCGGAAACGAAGTATCGGAGTCGTCCGCCCAGACGGTGTTGGAGCTTCTTGAATACGAGAGCGGTCGCGAGCTTGTACTTGAGCTCGAGCCCGAAGGGTGCCTCCTCGCCTTTGAGTCGATAGGCGCCGTGCTCGCCACCGACGCCGATGGCCCATTTGAATATTTTCTGCTTCGTCGGGCTTCCCTCGTCAACGGAGGCCTTGACCTTGGCGTACATCTTCTCGTAAAAGCGGGGCACCATCGTCATCAACGTGGGGCGGATCTCGCCGAGGTTGTCGACGACCTTGTCGAGACTTTCTGCGATGGCAATGGTGACGCCGTTCGCTGGATAGAGGTAGTGGGCGACCATCCGCTCGAAAACGTGGCAGTACGGCAGGGCCGAGAGAGCTACGTCCTCTCTGGTCATTGGGAGCACGTCCATCGTTGCCTTTACGTTGGAAACGAGATTAGCGTGGGTCAACATGACACCCTTGGGCTCTCCGGTCGTGCCCGAGGTATAGACGATGCTCGCGAGATCGGAAGGCGCCACAGCCTTCGCGAGGCGTTCAGCGAGATCCGGTTCCGACTTCGCTTTCGAGGCCCCTTTTTTCTCGACCTCCGCGAGACTCGTCGACTCGATCGCATCGTCCGGTTCGAAACTCACCACGTGTTCGACCGCTGGCAGTTTGCCACTCACCTCGGCGAGCTTTCCGAGCTGGCCCGCGTTCGAGGCGATGACCACTTTGGAGCCCGAATCGTTCACGATATAAGCGATCTGAGTCGCGGGCAGCGTGGAGTAGATCGGTACGTTCACGGCGCCGAGAATTTGCATTGCCGAGTCGCAGAGAAACCACTCGAGGCGATTCTCCGAGAGCAGCCCGACGCAGTCCGAACGACGAACACCCAGCTCAGAAAGACCCAGGGCGAGGTGGCGAGCACGAGTCAACCAATCCATCGAGGACAAGCTTTGCCAGGCCCCATCTTTCTTGTAGAGAAGCGCATCGGGCTTCGAGTAGGTCTCGGCCGCGCCGGTCAAGAGCTGGTTCAGTGTCTCGAACTGCATGATTCACCTCAGGTTGCGCGGAATGTTAGCACAGGCATCGACGTCTTGGGCACGCGGGGCGTTTGGCTATAATCGAGGACGTGGACGCTGTCACAGCCTATATCGGACTTGGATCAAATTTGGGAGAGTCGGATCAGCGCTTGCTCGAGGCGGTCGAACGTCTCGACAAAGAGGGAGTCGAGATCCTTCGCCGGTCGAGCCTCTATCGTTCTGAGCCCGTCGAGGCACCCCCTCAGCCCTGGTTCGTCAACGCCGTGGTCTCCGTTCGTTGTGCGGCGGGGTTGGACTCGGCTCTCGACCTTCTTCGGATTTGCCAGTCCATCGAGCGCGCGGCGGGACGGGAACGCACGATTCCCAAGGGGCCCCGAACGCTCGACCTCGATCTTCTGCTGTTCGGCGACTTGATGGTCGAGACCGACGCGCTGGTCGTGCCGCACCCTGGACTCGGCCATCGCCGCTTCGTTCTCGTGCCGCTCGTCGAGCTAGCCCCCGAAGTCGTGGATCCGAGAAGCGGCCTCACGGCGAGCGAGCTTCTCGCCCGGTGCGCGGATCAGGGAGCCGTTCAGCCATGGCGGCAGCCGACGCCTGTCAGATCACGCTAGTGTCTCGTCTCGGAAGTGATGTTAGCATCGAGAGTGTCGAGGCGTCCGGATCGCCAGGCGCGTCGAGGGCGAAATACCGGGCGTATTCAACCGAGGCGCAACGCAGCGAGGCGGGATGCATCGGCGCTCGAATGCAACATGACTTCCGGGACGGGACACTAGACCATGCGGTTTCGCTACATTGTCGTCGAGGGTCCCCCTGGGGTCGGAAAAACAGTGCTTGCCCAGAGGCTCGCTGCCCTGCTCGATGGCGGGACTGTTCTCGAGGAGGCCAACAATCCTTTCCTGGACGACTTCCTCTCGGGCCGTTCCGGGGCGGCTTTTCAGGCGCAGGTGTTCTTCCTCCTCAATCGCTATCGTGAGATCTCGGAGCTCGCTCAACGTGAGCTGTTCTCTCAACTCAAGTTTTCCGATTTTCTTCTCGCCAAGGACAAGATTTACGCTCACCTGAATCTGGACGATACCGAGCTCATGCTCTACGAGAAGATCTATGGCGCGCTGGCCACGGAAGTGCCCGCGCCTGACCTCGTGATCTATCTGCAGGCGCAGGCCCCCGTCTTGCTAAAACGCCACCGGCGCCGACCCGAGAGCCGATTCCTGGAAGAAGAAGACCTGCGCGAGTTGGTCCGCGCCTATGACTACTTTTTCTTCCACTACTCCGCCACGCCCCTGCTCGTCGTGAGCGCGGCGGATGTGGACTTCGCGCATCCCGAGACCCCGCTGAACGACCTCGTTCAGGAGATTCAGCTCATGCCCGGCGGCACCCGCTACTATGTCCCCGCGTCATACTAGAGCGCTCGAAAAGGCGAGTCCTGGAGGTTGCTGGGTAAGGACCTGCATGGTATTCTGTCAACGTAATCTCAACAATACTTTGAGTTAGTCATCCACCCGCCGGGGTCGGACTTTTGCCATCGCCGCTAGGGGCGGGTTCTCTCTCGAGCGCCGCTTCTTCGGCGGATCCAAGGCTGGAGGTTCCACATGAGCAACGACGCCCCATCCGCCCAGCCCAAACCCAGGAATCGCCCGGCGTTACACAAGCGCCAATACATCGTCGACAAGCCGTTTCAGTTTCGACTGATGGGGACGCTCCTGACCATTTGGTTCGCGAATTCCCTGTTCTTCAGCATCGTGCTCTATTTCTTCTACGAAGGTCACTTGAACCAGTTCTACGACCTCGTTCCTCGGCCGGGCATGCTTCCGCTGCTCACTTTGCCGGCGCTGTTCACCGTTGCCATTGGCTTCATAGCCGTCTTCGGGATCATCGTGCTCGGTGTCATCGGGCTCTACATGAGCAATCAGATCGCGGGGCCTCTGTTTCGGACGAAAAAGTGTTTGGAGCGGGTGGCCGTGGGAGATTGGAACTTCCTTCTCCAGTTTCGGGAGGGTGACTTCATGACGGATTTCCCGCCAGCCTTCAACGGAATGCTGGAGGGTTTGAGGCGGATTGGCGACGCCGAGGTGCCTTGGTGCACAACTCACGATCTCGGTCCACAATTGTCCTGTACTCACGGATTCGAGGTTCCCCATGAGCATTTTCAAACGCACTCAGCGGAAGTATGTGAAGAAGGCCTATCGCGTGAGGAGTTGGCGTGAATATGAGGCGGGTCTACGCAACCGTGGGAGCCTGACCGTCTGGATCTCGCTCACCGCCGGCAAGCTTGTGAACTGGGACGCGCCCCGGCCGAGGAGGAGGAAACCGGGCCGTCAACGCAAGTACTCGAACCACGCCATCGAGACGGCTGTCACCCTGGGCATGGTGTTTCATCTGTCATCTAGGCAGAGCGAGGGATTGCTGCGATCGTTGTTCGCTCTGATGAAGCTAGACAATGATGTGCCCGATCACACCACGATTTCGAGGCGCAAGGCGAAGCTGGGTAAGGTCCCCTTCTACCAAGACAAGCAGAAGACGCCGTTGCACATCTTGATCGACAGCAGCGGTCTCGCTGTCCACGCCGGCCAGCTGCGCAGAGCACCAAAGAGCAGGGACTATCGCAAGCTCCATCTGTGTGTCGACGAGCAGACTGGCGAAGTCGTCGCCGGCGAGCTGACGAGCAAAAGAGCCCGCGATTCATCGCGGGTTGCATCGCTTGTCGGACAGATCGACAGTCCCATCTCATCGGCCAGAGCTGACACCGCATACGACGCCAGCGGCGTCTATGAGGCGATCGAGAATCACAGCGCTCATCGCTCGCCGAGGGTGCTGATACCGCCGCGCAAGGGCGCCCAGCTCGCATCGGGGCCGGCGAGCAGCCGACAGCGCAATCGCAACATTGCAGCACAAGCTCGGCTCGGCAAACGAAAGTGGCACACAGAATCGGGCTACAGCAACCGGAGCAAAGTCGAGACAACGTTCCATCGCTACAAGGCTATCGTGGGCTCAGCGATGCGAGCGAGAGGGTTGGCGGCACAGAGAGTCGAGGCAAGGATCGGGTGCAAGATTCTGAACACCATGACGGCCCTCGGGATGCCTGATAGCGAGATGATCGGATGATGGGAGTCGGGGCCAAGCGAGCTATCGGCCTCTATCGGAGTTGTGCACCAAGGCAGCGCGGTGGCGCCTCCCTGAGATGCTGAGCTCGCTGGCTCACTTCCTCGAGGAGCCCATCCAAGGGGATCTCGTCCTTCGTCTTCGCTCCGCGCTCTACGAGCTCGACGTTTCCCTTCGCCAGGGCTCGCGGCCCGGGCACGATACGAAGCGGCACACCGATGAGGTCCGCATCCTTGAACTTCACGCCGGGCCGTTCGTCGCGGTCGTCGAGTAGCACGACGTATCCCGCTTCCATCAGGGACTCGTAGATGGCGACCGCCCTACTCATCTGCTCTTCGTCCTTGACCGAGATCGGCGTCACGACGATATGAATCGGTGCTACCGACCAGGGCCACACAATGCCGTCCTCGTCGTGGTAAGCCTCGATTACTGCCGCAAGGAGCCGTTCGACGCCGATTCCATACGAGCCCATCACGACGGGGACTTCCTTGCCTTCCTGGTTCAAGACCTTCAAGTTCATCGACTGCGAGTAGCGCAATCCGAGCTTGAAGATGTGGCCGAGCTCGATCGTCTTGCGGATATCGAGCGAGGTTCCGCACCGTCTACAAGCGTCACCGGGAACGACACTTCGGAGCGAAGCCCATCTGACGTTCGGGAGGTCGCGCTGAACGTCGACGTGCCGGACGTGAAAGTCGTCCTCATTAGCGCCCGTTGTCATCTCGCGTCTTCCCTCAAGGGCGTCGTCCGCATAGACGGTGAGCGCCTCCACGCCGACGGCCCCGAGACTACCCAGATCGGCGCCGAGCGCCTCGCGGCACTCTTCGTCACTTGCCGCCCTGAAGTTCGATGTTGCCACTGCCTCGGCGACTTTGACCTCGTTCAGTTCGTGGTCACCCCGGAGCAAGAACAGCGTGGGCTGGTCCTCGACCATATAGACGAGCGTCTTGATCTGACGGTCGGCCTCCGCACCACCTTCGAGCTTGGCGAGCTCAGCGATCGTGCGCACGCCCGGCGTCGGGAATCTCTCGATTGCCGAAGAGGCCTCGGGGTCCTCCACCCTCGAAGGTACCGATTCGGCCTTTTCGACGTTGGCGGCGTAGTCGCAGCTCTCGCAGATAACGGTCCAGTCTTCGCCGGCGTCCGACGCGCTCATGAACTCGATGGACTCGCTCCCACCCATCGCGCCGGAGGCCGCCTGTACCGCGATAGCTTTCAACCCGCAACGCTCGAAGATCTTCCTATAGGCTTCCGCGTGTTTGTCGAAGGCGACGTCGAGACCCGCGAAGTCGACGTCGAAAGTGTAAGAGTCTTTCATCGTGAACTCGCGACCCCTCAAGACTCCCGACTTGGGACGTGCCTCGTCTCGAAATTTCGTTTGGATCTGGAACCAGATTTGGGGGAGCTGACGGTAGCTTCTGAGCTCGTCCCGCCCGATTGCCGTGATAACCTCCTCATGCGTCATGCCGAGGCAATAGTCTCCCTGGCGGCGATCCTTGAGCCGGAACATCTCGTCTCCAATCTCGAACCAGCGTCCACTCTCCTTCCAAAGCTCGCCGGGATGGATGACGGGCAAGTGGAACTCCTGCCCCCCGATGCGTTCCATTTCCTCGCGGATGATGGCCTCGACCCGACGGCACGCGCGATAGCCGAGTGGGAGCTTCGAGTAGACGCCCGCGGAAAGCTGGCGCACGAGTCCGGCCCGCAGCATCAGCTTATGGCTGCTCGCTTCTGCATCGGCCGGATCGTCACGCAGTGTCGGTATAAAGACTTCGGTCCACTTCATAGATTCGAGATGATATGGAGGAACGGACCCGGTGGCAAACTGGAGCGTTGGATCGGAAGCGGGCTTCCTGAGTTTATCGCGATGGTGCCGGATTCCATCGAGGTGCCGCCGGTTCCCACGGAGAGGGGCTCCGCGCGTCCGTGCCGACGGCAATGGGTGTCTCTCGGCCTTTTCTATAGGAGAACACATACTCCAGCGTCCCGTTGCGGAGCTGAAAGCGGGTCTCCACGGTGAGTCCGGGCATGAGCTTCAGAAGATCCTGCTCGAGATAGCGCGGACAGGGGCGCTTGGGCCCCGGCGCGACTTCGCACAGAACCGTCCGAGCATCCTCGACCCGATAGAGCAGAGGAGACGCAGGAATATGTGACGTGGTTGCGACGAAGGCCAGAACCATCGTCCCCGGCAGGCAGTATGGATGAAGTCCTTCCATGAGAAGTGTCAACTCGTCCTTCTTGAGATAGTTCAGAAGGTCCCATGCGAGGATGAGATCGAATCTCGTTTGTGAGTCGTAGGCGAGAAGCTCCAAGAAGACGCCGGCTTTCGCGCCTTCTTTGAGCGCGGCCCGTCTGGGAAGGTAGGAGCGGTAGAAATCGGCGACGGTGAGCTGTCCGCCGCGACGGGTGAAGAAATCCAAGTTGGACGGATTGGCGGCGCCCAGGTCCAGCCCGCGCGACCCGCCTTCGTCGGGGAGCGCGGGCACCAGCTTCTCGAGGGCAATGGATCGTTGCTTCCAACGGCCGTCGCTCGGGTCCTCGCCCCGCCGATCGCGTTTGCTTCCGAATAGCTTCAGTTTTCTCATGCGCGGCCGGTTCCTGCGGACGCGATGACGACCGCGTGCTCTTCCTTGAACGATCGCGGCTTGGTTTGAGACTCCATGTCGATACTTCCTTTGAATCGACACCCGTTCTCGAGTGTCACGCTCTTCGCGCTGATGTTTCCTTCGACGCGCCCCGAATGATGAAGCACCACGCTCTCCGAGCCGGTGAGGTTGCCTTTCACATCGCCCGCGACCCGAATGTTCGCGGCCTCGACGTCAGCTTCGACGCGGCCCCTCTCTCCGACTGTAATGCTTGCCTGTCGAAGCACGATTTTACCTTGAACCGAGCCCTCGATCACGAGATCTTCTTGGCCGCGGAGCTCTCCTTTCAAGGACAGGCTCGCCCCAATCCTCGCCGGGCTTCCCGCGGGGGTAGTCTGAGGCTTTTTCGGCGTTTCCAGAGGTGCTGGTTCCGAGCGGTCCATGGCGTTCGCGTTCGGTTTCTTCCACATTTCGGTTTTCATCCTGAAAAGCGGAGTCGAGACTCACTCGGAGAAGCTACGAAGGAGCTGGTGGACGGTCACCAGTGCACAACATCCGAGGACGATGAGACCGGCGACCCCCGCGGCGAATAACATGAGAGATCAAATCTAGACTCGAAGCGACGGGAAAGCTGTGAGCCTGGGGAGGGGCCTTTTCCCAACGGACTCATGTTGGGAAAACCCTACACCCCGCGGTCGAACCAGCCGTGACATCATGAAGCGGACCCTACCAAGGAGAGAGCGATGAAGAGCGGACTCACGAACAAAGCGTTCCTGATAACCGGTGCCTTGGTGCACAACTCCGATAGAGGCCGATAGCTCGCTTGGCCCCGACTCCCATCATCCGATCATCTCGCTATCAGGCATCCCGAGCGTCGTCATGGTGTTCAGAATCTTGCACCCGATCCTTGCCTCGACTCTCTGTGCCGCCAACCCTCTCGCTCGCATCGCTGAGCCCACGATAGCCTTGTAGCGATGGAACGTTGTCTCGACTTTGCTCCGGTTGCTGTAGCCCGATTCTGTGTGCCACTTTCGTTTGCCGAGCCGAGCTTGTGCTGCAATGTTGCGATTGCGCTGTCGGCTGCTCGCCGGCCCCGATGCGAGCTGGGCGCCCTTGCGCGGCGGTATCAGCACCCTCGGCGAGCGATGAGCGCTGTGATTCTCGATCGCCTCATAGACGCCGCTGGCGTCGTATGCGGTGTCAGCTCTGGCCGATGAGATGGGACTGTCGATCTGTCCGACAAGCGATGCAACCCGCGATGAATCGCGGGCTCTTTTGCTCGTCAGCTCGCCGGCGACGACTTCGCCAGTCTGCTCGTCGACACACAGATGGAGCTTGCGATAGTCCCTGCTCTTTGGTGCTCTGCGCAGCTGGCCGGCGTGGACAGCGAGACCGCTGCTGTCGATCAAGATGTGCAACGGCGTCTTCTGCTTGTCTTGGTAGAAGGGGACCTTACCCAGCTTCGCCTTGCGCCTCGAAATCGTAGTGTGATCGGGCACATCATTGTCTAGCTTCATCAGAGCGAACAACGACCGCAGCAATCCCTCGCTCTGCCTAGATGACAGATGAAACACCATGCCCAGGGTGACAGCCGTCTCGATGGCGTGGTTCGAGTACTTGCGTTGACGGCCCGGCTTCCTCCTCCTCGGCCGGGGCGCGTCCCAGTTCACAAGCTTGCCGGCGGTGAGCGAGATCCAGACGGTCAGGCTCCCACGGTTGCGTAGACCCGCCTCATATTCACGCCAATTCCTCACGCGATAGGCCTTCTTCACATACTTCCGCTGAGTGCGTTTGAAAATGCTCATGGGGAACCTCGAATCCGTGAGTACAGGACAATTGTGGACCGAGATCGCGAGTTGTGCACCAAGGCAGACTGACGACGGTGCTCGTCCAGGGCCCCCTGCTAAAGCGCCTCGCCAAACGGTGCTCCGATCTCACACTCGCCTGGGTTGGAGGCATCATCTTGGGAGCGGCGTTCCTCTTTCTGACTTCCGACGCGTCTCACAGTCTCTATCTCGGCGCGGGGCTGTTCTCGCTCGGCAACGGACTCATGTGGCCGTCGTTTCTCGCGCTCCTTTCGAAAGCTGGCGATCGATACCAGGGAGCCGTTCAGGGATTCGGGAGCAGTGGGGGGAGCCTAGCCGGCATTTTCGGGCTCATTGCCGGCGGCATCGCTTACGAATCGATAGAGAGAACTACCTTCGTCGTATCGGGAGCGATCCTCTTTTGCGTTGCCCTGGCACTTGTCGGGTGGGGCTTCCGTCAGAGGCTGTCGCGGAGTGCCCGGAGCGTGTAGAGTGCGGTTTCTAAATCCTCCGTTTCCAAGTGCTCGGCGATTCCCTCTTTCCAGTCGTTCTCGGCCCGATCCAGCCGTTTCGCAAGGTCCCGACCGTGATCCGTGAGCGTCAGCCTGGAAGATCGCCGGTGATCCGGGTTCATCACGAAACGAATCAGTGCTTCTTCCGAGAGTCGGTCGGCAATGCGCTGGACACTCTGCCTCGTTACGCGGAGTCGACGAGCGATTTGTGGGACTGTGAGGTCTCCCGGGAGCAGGGTCGCCAAGATTTGCCATCTTGCCCGCGACTGACCCAACCCCCGCGCCAGGGCTTCGCGGCGTCGGTTTACGAGCTCCGAAAGGGCAGAACTCTCATCAACGAGCTGCAGCAGCCAATCCATTATGACAATAGTACACCAGTACGACAGTCTACTGTCATATAAACCCGAAAATCACCGTATCCTTGCGCTGCTGGAGGGGTTCGCGCTCGCCTATGGGCCCGGAATGCTCCAAGAGTTATACGGCGACGTTCGAGAGGTTGCGCGCTACACCTGCGAGTACTGTATGACGTGGAGAAACGATATGCCGATCTACATTGCGCGCGAGCCCAAGCTCTCTCCCCAAACACTCGAGCCGATCTGGGAGCGGGCCAGGCACTTCGAGTAGTCGCGTGTCGCACGCAACCGACCTTACGATCCTCGCGCTCTATACCCTCGCGGTGGTTGCCCTGGGAAGCAGTTTCTTTCGCAAGAGCCGGACGCCTCGCGGGTTCATGGTGGCCGGCTGGACCGTCCCCGCCTGGGCTTTGGGGTTTGGAACCTACTTGAGCTCCAACACCTTTCTCGGATACCCGGGACGGGCCTTTGCCTTGGTGCACAACTCCGATAGAGGCCGATAGCTCGCTTGGCCCCGACTCCCATCGTCCGATCATCTCGCTATCAGGCATCCCGAGGGCCGTCATGGTGTTCAGAATCTTGCACCCGATCCTTGCCTCGACTCTCTGTGCCGCCAACCCTCTCGCTCGCATCGCTGAGCCCACGATAGCCTTGTAGCGATGGAACGTTGTCTCGACTTTGCTCCGGTTGCTGTAGCCCGATTCTGTGTGCCACTTTCGTTTGCCGAGCCGAGCTTGTGCTGCAATGTTGCGATTGCGCTGTCGGCTGCTCGCCGGCCCCGATGCGAGCTGGGCGCCCTTGCGCGGCGGTATCAGCACCCTCGGCGAGCGATGAGCGCTGTGATTCTCGATCGCCTCATAGACGCCGCTGGCGTCGTATGCGGTGTCAGCTCTGGCCGATGAGATGGGACTGTCGATCTGTCCGACAAGCGATGCAACCCGCGATGAATCGCGGGCTCTTTTGCTCGTCAGCTCGCCGGCGACGACTTCGCCAGTCTGCTCGTCGACACACAGATGGAGCTTGCGATAGTCCCTGCTCTTTGGTGCTCTGCGCAGCTGGCCGGCGTGGACAGCGAGACCGCTGCTGTCGATCAAGGTGTGCAACGGCGTCTTCTGCTTGTCTTGGTAGAAGGGGACCTTACCCAGCTTCGCCTTGCGCCTCGAAATCGTGGTGTGATCGGGCACATCATTGTCTAGCTTCATCAGAGCGAACAACGACCGCAGCAATCCCTCGCTCTGCCTAGATGACAGATGAAACACCATGCCCAGGGTGACAGCCGTCTCGATGGCGTGGTTCGAGTACTTGCGTTGACGGCCCGGTTTCCTCCTCCTCGGCCGGGGCGCGTCCCAGTTCACAAGCTTGCCGGCGGTGAGCGAGATCCAGACGGTCAGGCTCCCACGGTTGCGTAGACCCGCCTCATATTCACGCCAATTCCTCACGCGATAGGCCTTCTTCACATACTTCCGCTGAGTGCGTTTGAAAATGCTCATGGGGAACCTCGTATCCGTGAGTACAGGACAATTGTGGACCGAGATCGCGAGTTGTGCACCAAGGCAACGTTGAAGCGGTTCTGGTACTCGTCCTACGAATCCGATATGACGACCGGACCCGATGGGCGGCGACAACCGCCGCGCCGGCGAGGATCTTGTCCTCGGCGACCTTCGCCAGCTCCCTGAGCCTCGGGTGCGAGAACACCGTATCCAACGACAGGTTGACGTCGAACACTGGGACGACCGGCATGTCCTCGGTCACGAAATCGTCCACAGCTTCCAAGTGGAACGGGGCTCCTCGATCAGCGAGAGCAGGTGGGCGCTTTTCGAATCAACTGGTTGAGCTTCGCCTCCGACGTTCCCGCGCTACTCGCGGGCTGGCCCGAGCACGACAACTGCGTTCACGAGATCGAGGCGAACTTCTACCCCCGCACCGCTCGTTGACCCGTTTCAATACGCGAGCGTTGCGAGTCGGCGCGTCCAAACGACAAGTAACACCGCACCGACGGAGGCGAGACCCACGGCGAGACCGACCCAGAGCCCGATGACTCCCCAACCGGCGTTGAAACAGAGGTGGTAACCGGTCGGGATACCCAGACCCCAGTAGCCGACTAGCCCCACCATCATGGGTGTCCTCGTCTCTCCGAGGCCCCGCAGAGCTCCCGTCGTGACCACCTGGAGCCCGTCGAAAAGCTGAAAGAGCGCGGCGACGAAGAGCAGTGATACCCCGACGGAAAGTACCGAAGCATCATCGGTGAACAAGGAGATGATCCGCTTCGGAAATACGAAGAGCGTGACCATTGCGATCGACATGAAGCCCACTCCGAGCACGATGGCCATCCAACCGCCTCGCCTCACTCCCTCGCTATCGCCTCGGCCGAACGCATGCCCGACCCGAACGGCGGCCGCAGACGACACGCCGAGCGGCACCATGAAGGTCGTGGCCGCGACCGACAGCGCGATCTGATGCGCCGCGAGAGAAGCCGCGTCCAATCGTCCGGCGAGAGCCGTCGCCACGGCGAAAAGGCCCATCTCGAGAGAGATGTGAAGCGCCGATGGCAAGCCGAGGTCGAGCAGCCTGCGCAAACGCGTCCCGTCGATCCACAGAGGCGTTTCGAAGAGCTGTCTCGCCCCACGACGATCGTAATAGATGATGCAGCCGACCAGAGCGAGTGCCATATAGCTGCGCGACATGAGGGTCGCCCAACCGGCACCTACGACACCTAGCGCGGGAAACCCCCAGTGGCCGAAAACGAGCACCCAATTGGTGAGCGCGTTTACGAGATTCGCAGTGACGAGAACGATCATGACAGCGTTCGCGTGACCCGTCGCTTGGAGAAAACGACGGGTAGCCGAATAGAGCAGGAGTGGAAGGAGGCTCCCTGCCACCGGCTTCAAATAGGGGATGGTCAGCACCAAGACGTCCGGGTTGATTCCGAACCCAGGAAGGAAGGCGACGACCACGAAGATGACTCCGGAGAGCGGCAGCGTGAGGCCGAGAGCCGCATAGACCCCGTGGACGAGCGACCGATAACACTCCGAGGAGTCTCCGGCACCGAATGCTTGGGAGATCATGGTATCGAGCCCGAGGAGAAGCCCTAGCCCGAACATCGACACGCCGAGAAATACTGCAGAGCCCAAGCCGACCGCGCCAATCGCCTCGGCGCTGAGTCGACCCACCATCAAGGTATCGACCGTTGCCATCGCGGTCCAGCCGAGCTCCGCCACGACGACGGGAACCGCCAAACGGAGCATGGGTGCCCACTCGGTTCGAAGCGAGAAGACCAGACCGCTCACGCCTTGGTAGGATCGGTCGGTCCCGCCTCGGCCAGGGCGCGGCGGAGAGCTTCGATGGCGTCGTCGACCTCCGGGGGCTGCACCCAGCCGAGATGTCCAAGGCGCAGGATCTCGCCTCTCAATCGTTGGTGACCGCGCGCGAGAACCGTCCCGTATTTCGAGCGCAGAAGCGCAACGAGCTCGGATTCGTCGACACCGTCGGGCACCTTGAAGGCCGTCACGGTAGGAGAGAGAAATCGCTCATCGGCGAAGAGCTCGAGCCCCAGGTCCTCGAGACCCTCGCGGGCCCGCTCGGCCACGGCCCGGTGCCGCGCATGTACGGCGGCGGGCGTTTCCGCGAGCATAAGGTCCAACGCGACGTCGAGTCCGAAAACGACGGGAAGCACGGGTGTGAAGGGGAAGCTCCCCGTGGCCTGCGCGTCGCGATAACGCTTCAAGTCGAAGTAGAAACGCGGCATCGAGGCCGTTTCCATCGTGTCCCACGCTCGCGCGGAAAGACACAGCATCGTCATGCCCGGAGGAACGCCCCATGCCTTCTGCGACCCAGTCACGACGACATCGATCCCCAATTCGTCCATCGGCAAGGGCATCGCTCCCAGGCTCGAGACCGCGTCGACCAACAGGAGCGTTTCGGGGCGTTCCGCGGAGACGACCCGACAGAGCTCTTCGATTGGATGCGCGACCCCGGTGGAAGTCTCGTTCTGCGTGAGGAGCACGGCTTTGAGGCCCTTCGTTTCGCGCAGAGCGGCGCGCAGCAAATCGGGCTCGAGCGCCCGGCCCCATTCGACCTCGAGCCGCCTCACGTCGGCGCCATAGGCCTCGGCGATCTGGCAAAACCTCTCGCCGAAGACACCCGAACTCACACCGAGGACCCGATCGCCCGCGCTCATCAGGTTGCAGATAGTGGCCTCGAGCCCTCCCGTTCCGCTCGCCGTCAACCACACAATGTCGTGGGACGTCCCGAGATAGCGCTGCATCTTGTCGATGAGGCCGTTCAAGAGCTCCCTCATCTCCGGTCCACGGTGGTTCATCATAGGTCGAGCGACAGCCGACAGCACCTCCTGACGACAAGGAGTCGGCCCGGGAATCCGTAGGTTCAAGATCTTGGTCCTTCCATTTGAATCGCCCCTCGAATAGATGTCTGGATGCCTCGATGTAGGGCTCGAGACGGTTCACTCTTTTCCAGAGGCCCTGAAATGCTCGTGTATTATCCACCAGGCTGCAACAGCGGAGCGAAGGGAAACCTCGAACCCTTTGGGTCAGGCGCGAGTCGAGGTGACAGCTCAGGCTTCGGAGCGAAGCGCCATGTCGGCGAGCTCCGCCTCCAGGCGATCGAGATCTTCGAGCAGGCGTTCGAGGAGCTCATGGCAACGTTGCGCCGATTCCGATCGGGCCGCGTCCTCGAGCTCGAGGGCGATTCGCGCCGCGTCACGGGCCGAGAGAGTGAGCAGCGAGCCCTTGACGCGATGCGCTAGCCGCTCCACGCTCTCGAAACGACCCTCCGCAACGCTCAAGGCCAGCGCCTTTCGTACTTCCGGCGCATCTTCGAGGAAGAGGTCGACGAGCTCCGCCAATAGTACTGCATCGCCGTTCGCACGGGCCAAGGCAGCTTCGCGATCCACCAGTGTTCCCTCCGATCCGGCGCGACGCTTTGCCCGAGATTGTCTCAGCGCATATCCCACGACCGAGACGAGCTCTTCCTCGCCAAAGGGTTTTGCGAGAAACGCGTCCATACCCGCTCCGAGACAGCGCTCGCGATCTTCCTCACGGGTGTGAGCGGTCACAGCAACGAGCGGGAGGTGCCCTCCCGTTCTCGACTCTCGCCGGCGAACGGAGTGCGCGACCTCGAGGCCGTCGAGCTCCGGCATCTGGATGTCGAGAAGGGCGATGTCAAAGCTATCCGTCGCGAGCTTCTCCAGGGCGGATCGACCATCGTTGACCGAAACGACCGTGCTTCCACCATTCTCCAGAGTCTCGGCCGCAACTTTTCGGTTGACTGGATTGTCTTCCGCGAGCAGAACCGAAAGCCCGCTCAGCAGGAGCCGGTCCATGCCGTCGGTTTTCACGTCCTCCGGCCTTTCGACCGCCGCGCCACTACGGATGATCGTAATGGCCCGAGCCAGGTGGGAGGGCGCAATGGGTTTCGTGAGCTGACCGACGAATCCATGCTCGCGCAAGGTCGAAAGCTCCAGGTGCTCGTGCGAGGACGTCATGAGAACGCCCGGGATCCTGGATCGCTTTTGAAGCGCGTCGCTCAAAGACCACGGGTCTACGTCGGGCATCTTCGAGTCGAGCAGGAGAAGCGAAAAGGGCTCACCCGCCGCTTCCGCGCCCTCGACGGCCGCAAGTGCCGAGGCACCGTCAGAAGCGTCCTCGACCCGGACATCCCACAGTTCCATCTGACGGCGAAGAACGCGGCGGTGGGCCTCGTTGTCGTCGACGATCAGCATCTTCAGCTCTTCCAGAGGTGCGGGACGGAGATCGGCTTCCATCCCTGCGGAAGCGATCGCGAGATCGACGGTGAAAGTGAAAGTGGAGCCCGCGCCCTCGTGGCTTGCTACAATCAGAGCTCCCCCCATCGCTTCCACCACTTCTTTGGAGATGGTAAGCCCGAGTCCCACCCCCTGCTCGAGCCGATCGCGACGCGCAACCTGGTTAAAAGCTTCAAAGATACTTCCTCGACTCTCTTCGGGGATACCGATTCCGGTGTCTGCCACCGAAAAACGGAGGCGGACCGCTACGGCCGACAGAGACTCGACGCCGATCTGAACGCTCACATCTCCCCGGTCCGTAAACTTGATCGCGTTCACGAGAAGGTTGCCAAGGACTTGTCGCAGGCGCGCGGGATCTCCGACCAGTCGTCTCGGAACTTCGGGCATCACCTCGTAAATGAGCTCGAGACCCTTGAGGTGCGCCTGCGGCGCATGCGTCGTGACGGTCTGGCGGATCAATTTCTCAATGTGAAATTCCTCCATGACCATGTGCAGTCGCCCGGCTCGAATTCTGGAATAGTCCAGAATGTCGTTGATCTGTCGCAAGAGAGACTCGCCGGAGGCCTTGATCATCTCCAGATATTCGGACTGTTCGCTCGTCGGCTTCATTCTCAACAGGAGTTGGGTGAGACCCAGGATGCCTTTGAGAGGCGTGCGTATCTCGTGGCTGACACTACCCAGAAACTCCGAGCCCGGCGCTCGCGGCTCCGTGGCCCCGCTCGCTCCGCCTAGAGCTCGATTCAGCGCGTAGGCACCGGCGCTCGCAAACGCTACGATGACGAACCCCGCGAGGAAGGAAAACGGGCGCGGTACGGCGGAAGCAAGCACCAGGGTGGTGACGCTCGCGCAAACGATGGCAATATGGACTCGGTGGGTTCTCACGCTTCGGCTCTAATGAAACCAGGCTCCGACGCCTTCTTATCGGCCTGGCGGAGGGTCCGCTTTAGCGGTTTTGTGTGTTCGTAACTGTTTCTATCGCAGCCACTTCGGGTGACTGTGGCGTCGCCGTGATATAGTGTCCGCGTTCACGGACAAAGCGAGGCCTCGCGGCAATGACGCAACTCGACCGGACTCAAATCGAGGCGATTCTTCCGCATCGCGATCCCTTCCTTTTCGTCGACGAGGTTTCGGAGCTCGTTCCGGGCGAGCGGATCGTCGGACACCTCCACGTAAGCGATTCGGAGAAATTCCTCAATAGAGAGAGGAAGCTTCCACCAACGCTGCTCGCTGAGGTCATGGCCCAGGTGGGAGCGATCCTCCCGCTCTATTCCGACGAGAACCAGGGCAGAACGATCTTCTTCCGTGCCATCGATGGGGCGGAGTTCCATCGCCACGTGGAGGCCGGCGAAACGGTTCGCGTGGAGGCCTCCGTCAAGAAGATGCGCGCTCACTTCGGGCGCCTCGCGGTCTCCGCGTTCGTCGGGGACACGCTCGTCGCGTCCGGCGTGATGAGCTTCGCGCTCGGCTAGAGCGCTCGGCCACCGTCATACGCGTCCGGCGCCAATCTGTATCTAAGAACGCGAGATTTTGCGGTTGACGATGCCGAGAATCTTCTGTTCGAGAGAAATGGCATTCTTCTCGATCGCTTCGGCTTTGGCGAGCATGTCGTCCACGAACTTCTTGTCGTCGAGTCCGGCCGCGTTGGTCTTGATGTTGAGAAACGCTCCAGAGACGGCGGTGCGGGCGCAAAGCGCCCCGACGCCGGCGTCAGAGACGGAGCTCGGGTTGCCGTGCTCCGCCATCGCCTGGATCACTTCCATGGAATCGTAGGCGCTCTGCATCACCCTGAACGGAACCTCCATGGCATATTTCGTCGCCTCCTGCATGGCGCGTTTTCTTTCCGCTTTCTGCGCCTCGGTATCTCTCGCCATGGCGAAGACGTCCATGACCTTGTTGAAGGCTTCGGTGTCTTCGTCTACGAGGGCTAGCATCTCGTCGTGATAGCTTTTCCCCTTCTCTGCCCAGCTCGAGAACTCTTCCCATCGATCGTCCCAACCCCGCTTGTGAGCCGACAGGTTTGCCACCATGGCTGCGAGCGCGGCGCCGAGCGCCCCGACCGCGGCGGAGATGGAGCCACCTCCGGGCGCGGCAGATTCGCTCGCCGTTTCGTGGGTGAAGTCCGCGACCGTCATATCAATCAGGCGGTCTTGCGAACGATCCGCCATGGCGTATTCGATGATCTTCTCGACCGGCTTGAAGGGATAGAGCTCGCTCAAACCGAGCGACTGGACTGCGATCTTGATGAGCTCCTCGTCCGAGACACCGGTCGACCGGTGCTGTTTCCTGAGAAAGAAGCGGCCCGCATCGAGTATGGCCTTTAGTGGGATGAGGCCGACGAGCTCGCTGCCGGTCACCCGAATTCCTCTCTCCCGCGCCTTCTCGCAGACTTCGTCGAAGGCCACGTGAACCGGTGTTACACCCAGATTCGTGAGGTTCATCGAGATCTGGGCGATTCCGTACTCTTTAATGTACCAACCGATGGCCTTGACACTTTTCAGGGATCCCGGCGTCCACACATCCTCGCCATTCTCGTCCTTGACGACGGGCCCCGTAAACGGATTCCCGTCGCGTTTCTTGCGCCCCTTCTCGCGCACGTCGAAGGCTATAGCGTTGGCGCGCCGAGTCGACGTGGAGTTCAAGTTGACGTTATAGGCAACGAGAAAGTCCCGCGCTCCGACGGCCGTGGCCCCCGACCTCCGGTTGAACGTAGCGGGACCGAAATCCGGTTTCCAATCCGGGCTCGCGAGCTTGTCCTCGAGCCCTTCGTACTCGCCTTCACGCACGAGGGCCAGATTTCTCCGCTGCTCGGTTCTCGCCGCGTACTCGTAGCAATAGATCGTGAGCCCCACGTCCTCTCCCAGCTGTCTCGCGAGCTCGTGGGCGTGCTGCACTGTCTCTTCCATGCTGATGTTGGCAACCGGGATCAAGGGACAGACATCAGTGGCGCCAAAGCGCGGATGCTCGCCGTGATGCTGGCTCATGTCGATGAGCTCGGCGGCCCTCCTTGCTGCTCGGACCGCGGCTGCAATCACCTCCTTGGGAGTCCCCACGAAGGTGACGACCGTTCTGTTCGTCGCTTTTCCCGGATCGACATCGAGAAGCTTTACGCCTTCGACACCCTCGATCTCCGATGTGATTTGTTCAATGAGGGACTTGTCGTTCCCTTCGCTGAAGTTAGGAACGCATTCAATAAGTTGTTGTCGCATTCGCCAGTATCCTCGTGCCCGGAAAGGTATTCGTCGGGTTGGCGTCGGAACGGCATCCGAACGCTTTGTGCAGTGCAACGCTCGCGCGAAGGGGCTTCACCACAACGGCGGCGCTTTTCGTCCTCGGCGAAGTCCATCCCTCGGTGGGCCTCCAGCCTCTCCAAATGTAGTAGATCGCTGGGTAGACAAGCAACACCACCGCCAGCGTCGTCGCCGCTCTGCCTACAGGCTCAACCTCGGGTCATCTCGCGCTGTAGCCAACTTCTTGCCGTTTTCCAACTCCGTTTCACCGTGCCCGTCGAGACACCTAGCACGACAGCCGTCTCTTCGATCGTCAATCCGCCGAAAAAGCGCAGCTCGACGAGCTCGCTCAGCTCCGGGTCGATGGCAGCAAAGCCGGTCAGCGCATCATCGAGAGAAACCAGGTCCAGATCTCTCTGCCGCCTGCGACTCCGATCGTCTCGTCGAAGCTCATCGTGACGGCGCTCCCGCCTCGTTTTGCAGCGCCATGCTTCCGCGCGTGGTCGATGCGCCGAACGAAAGCTTCGTTGATCAAAGCTGTCGGTTGGAGCGAGTGGTGCGGGGCCCTTCGGCTCAAATAGCCCCGCGCCAGTCGTCCAAGCTCCGCGTAGACGAGCGGGATCAACTGCTCCAGGGCCTCACGATCTCCCTTGGTCCTCTCGTGGAGCCACTACGTCACGTCACCCGGCGCAGCGTCTCGCGCGGGGCCATTGCCAGCGGGCTCGGCATTCGGGCGGGAGATCGCTGCGAACTGCCCGCCAACCAGGTTTGCGCTCGCTAACCTTTTGAACGTCTCGACGTCCGTCGGACGAGCAGTGCGCCTACAGCAAACAGCCAAAGGACGGACGGTTCCGGCGCGGTCGGCACGCGTATGTTATCGATCACAACGAGATTCGACACTTCGTTCGAAGACAATTCACCATCGAAGAAGCCCACCGCGTCGAAGACCCCATCGGCCGCTTTCCATCCAGGGACCATGTTGACACGATCCAGGACGACCGTGCTCAGCGCGATATCCGTGACCAAGGTGGACATGATCCCGTCCATCGTGTTGAGACCAAGCTCGACACGGTACCAGGTTCCAAGGCCCACGGGGACGCCGAAGTCCGGGATGTAAGACAGATTGTCGGTAGCGATGTAGCTGTTCCAAGTTCCACTCGCGCTTGCAGCGTAGACACCCATGGAAGGAACTCCAGAGAGATCCATCGTGCCCCGCAGCTGACTCAGGGTAATGTCGATGGGCCAGTCCGAAACGTTCACGGCGGATGGAGTGCTGAAACGATCGACTCGAACGTCAACAGAGATTTCTACGAATGGGCTGTTCGGAATCGTTTGGTAGATCCCCTGACTCGCCGCGAAGGCATCGAGGATCGACAAGGCTTGCGTCGAGCTTCCAAAGGCGTCGGTCGTCGAGACGACGACGGCGGACGGGTTGGGCGCGGTAGAGCCAGGATTGACCGTCCCGACGTCGAGCCACCCCGACGGGAACGCCCCCAGAGTCTGCCCTTGGAAATCGTCGACAATCATCACGCCCGCCAACGCCGACGGAAGACCCGCGACAAGAGTGACCACAGCGAGAAACAGGAAAGCGCGCACAACGGTCATAGCAAGCACCCCCGTTGGTACCAGGGGTGCAGGCTCCGTGCCAACGGAACCGCCGAGCTCGGCGCGCGATGGCATTCCCTTTTGTGGCAAACACTTGACTCCCGTTGACGTCACTCGCGCTCTTCCTCTCGGACGTTCGTGCTCTCGTCCTGTTGTCAATAAACCCGACATGAGCGCAGCAACGTTTCCCGGGAACGTCTTTACCGCCCAGTGGTTTTCAAGAAAGGTTCGTTTGTCAGGAAATCTTACATTTTAGGCGGTTAGTTAATTGTCCGTGGGGACGAGGCGTTTCAATTCGTCGATCCAATTCACCTCAACCTCAATTCGTGATCGAGAATCAGTGGGCACGCGGCTTCGTGCCACGTAGGTGCAGAAACTCGGCCAACGGTCTCGGGTCCTTCGCTGGGGTGCTTTCGCAAGTGTTGGCGACCTCTTCCCAACCTGCTGAGGTCCGGGGTTCCGCCAACGGACGATCCAGACTACTTGGACCGCGAGATGGGAACGGTCACGGATCGTCGACCCACCACTCACGTGAGTACTTCGCCATCAGCAACAACACCCCAGCCTGGAGCACGAGGACCGGGAGCCCCCAAGGAAACAACACAACATTCTGGTAGAAGGCCCGGAAGGTGAGCAGGCAGAACGCTGAGAAGCCGTACTCGATGGCGAGCCACAGACGCGTGCCCCTCGGCGCCATTAGCAGGTGGACGAGGAAGCCCAAGAGACTCAGCCAGCCGGTCTCCGCCGCCAGGACCAGGACCGGGATTCCGAGTAGCCCGGTCAGACCCAGCCATGCCATGAAACCGAGCTCGCGGTCGCTTGACCAGGCATAGCCCATTCCCACCGGCACCAGTGCATAGCACAAGGTGAACAGGGCCACCCCAAAGGCAGCTTCGAGAATGCCGGGCGACCCGACGTCGAGCTCGACCAGGGTGAACTCGGTGGAGTGGAGACCCACGGCCGACATCACGTAGGTCACCAGAGCCGGCGCAACGGTAGCGAGTACCTGTGGGCGCGTCAGCTGCTCGAGCGTTCTGATCCACCACGGTCGCATCCGAAGAATTCCGTCACACCAGGCATTCTATAGCGTCCTAGAAGTAGTCCCATTTCTCCAAGTCGTTGCCGTCCGGGATGAAAGTAAGTCTTGATTGCGCCCGCTTCGAAACCCTCTACTACTTCATTAACCGCCCTGCCCTGTTTGCTCGAAATCTGCTACCCTCACCAGGAGTCAATCGGACTGCCGATCACTATCGCGCCGTACTCTATTAATATTGATAAGGATGACGGCGGGCACACGAAGATCTCCCTGAACGTCAGCCACCGCGTGATAAGCCCAGCCTGCGTGGCCGGAGTTCGGATCGCGCAGAAGCACCGATTTTTGAATGCCGTCCTAGCGGCCCAGGAAGTTTATCTATGTTCGACGCGCAGGTTGAAACACGCGACCCTGCTGAACAACGGCAGCGCGATGAAGCTTTATACAAAAAGCAGATCGAGTACCTGTTCGAACGTTCACCGTTCTATCAAAAGAAGTTTGCAGAGGCCGGTTTCAAAACCGCCAAGAGTGTTGGTGATTTAGGCGAGATCGGTAAGCTACCCTTCACCGTAAAAGAAGACATTAGGGCGACTCAGGCCGAATGCCCACCGCTGGGGGCACATTTAGCCGCCGATCCTAAGAAGCTAGTGAGGACGTTTTCTACCAGCGGCACCACCGGTACCCCCTGCTATATCGCGGTGACTCACAAAGACCTTTATGACGTATGGGCAGTAAATACCGCACGATCGTATACAGCCTGCGGTTTTCGACCTGGGCAAGGTTTGGTGGTTGCTTTCAACATTGGCCCGTTTGTCGCAGGCGGCGCTTACGCCGGCTGGGACTTGCTCGGTGCCAGTGTGATCCCGATCGGCACCGGCAACACCGAGCGTTTGGTCAAAGCGTTTCAGCATTTGGGCGCGACCGGTTTGGCTTGTACGCCGTCGTACGCGTTGTATCTAATCGATTGGTGTATCGAGCGCGATATCGATCCTCTTTCTTTAGGCATCAAGAACATGGCGACCGCTGGCGAACCCGGAGGAGGGGAAGCCACTATTCGTGGTCGGGTCGAGTCCGCGTTTGGTTGCATGATGCGAGAAGCGATGGGGACGGGCGACATTTCAACGTCGATCTGGGGTGAGTGCGAGCACGAGGGGGGTATGCATTATTCCGCGCGCGACAATAGTTTTGTCGAACTGATCGATCCGCAGACCGAGCAACCCATACCTTGGGAAGACGGCGCTGAAGGTGAGTTGATCTACACTGCTTTGGTGCGGGAAGCCCAGCCAGTGGTACGCATTCGCAGTCGCGACCATGTGGTAGTCAAAACCGAAGTCTGTGCCTGTGGGCGCAATACCCCACGAATCCGTTGCAGCGGCCGCACCGATGACATGCTGATCGTTCGCGGCGTGAACCTGTTCCCGACCGCGGTGCGCAGTTTGCTGAACGACTTTCAGCCCGAAATTGACGGGACTTTTCGCATTACTCCGAAGAAACGGGGCGTTTCCCAAGATCCTCCTTTGCCAATCAAGATAGAGCTGGGGAAAGGCGTACCAGAGGCGCCGTCGGATCTCGCCGAGCGTATCCAAGCGAGCATTCGCGCCAAATTGTTAGTGACCAGTGATGTGACCTTGGTTCCCTACGGCAGCTTGCCGCGCGAAGAATACAAATCTAAACTGCTGGATTATTCGGAGGCTGTGGACTGACGCTTCGCCCTTGACGCTATGCTTTTGTGTAGGGAACATTTTCTTCGATGAGCTCCCACATGAAGTTGGCGGCCGGCTCTTCCATTTCCTCCAGCAGGTGTCCGACGATGCCCGCGCATCGCGACACGATCACGACGCCCTGCATGATTGACGCAGGAATGCCGGCTTCCGCTAGCGCGGCACCCATGCCGGCGCTGGCGTTGATGATTAGTTTCTTGCCCAGTTCGGCATTGATGGCATCACCGAGTATGTACATTGCCTCAATGTAATCGCCTTTAGCGCCATGCGCCCGGGCGATTTCCACCAGCTTATCGACTCGACGATCGCCGTTTTTGTGGATTGGATGTCCGTACCCGGGCAATGGCTTGCGCGCGGCTCGAAAACGCTTGGCGATTGCGGTGGCGACATTCTGTTTTTCACCTTTTTCCGCGTTGACGATCTCTTCAAGCAAATGCGCGCAGTCGCCAGAGGTCCCCGCGAAGCGGGTACCGACGCCAAGGATCCCGGCCGCCACTGCGCCCTGTAAAGAGTCTGGTGCACCTAGAAAAGTTTGCCGCGCGGCGATTGCAGTCGGAGTCAGGCCGTGCTCCATAATTGTGACCAGGACGGCATCGACGACGGCAACTTGCAGGGGCGTCGGTTGTTCTTTCAGCATGTGAAAGAGCATCATCTCGGTGAAGGTCACTTGGCCGACTAGCTCATCGACTAGGTTCTTACCGCGGATAAATATATTGTCGACGTCCGAATAGCATAAGTGCGTAACCGGATTGGCGTTCTTATGCATCTTTTGGTTCTCCTTGAGATTCTTTCGAGCTGTTCTTATCTGGGCGACCAAAGCTTCGCTGGCGCTCGCAACCACCTTCGGTACCGAGCTTTAGCCCCTAGCACAGCATTATAGGCCCTGATTAGAGGAGGTTCGAGCGCTCGAGCCGACGCAGCCGGTGCACTCGATCCAGCCGATGGGTCAATATCGCGCCCAGGCCGTTTCCGAGAACCGCTTCACGATGCTCGCCCTCGGGGCCACGCCTTCTGGAAGTTGTGCGCATCATGCTAAGGGCCGCCGACAAAATAACTGTCTAGTTTTGAGCAGACTCTTCCTGTTTCAGGTCGTGATCGCGATATCGTCTGGCATCACGAGAGCCTGGCAAGCTCCCTAGAAACGGAACATTTGTAGGTCTTCAGCAACCAGCGCGTGTTTGACAAACGGTCCTCATTGCAGGAGGATTACGCCTATCAAGGAGCACTTCTCCTATTATGAGACCTACGAGCTATCAGTCTGAAGATCTCGACCGCCTGTTGAGGAAGCACAAAATAGCTACCCTCGATGATTTGAAGGCAGTGTTGGGTACCGATGTGGACTCGACCGTCTTCCGAAAGCTCAATGAGTTGGCGTATCGGACAAGCTACTCCCACCGTGGTAGCTACTACACGTTGGACGAGATCGCCCAGTTCGATCGAAAAGGTCTTTGGTCGTTGCGCTCAGTGTGGTTCTCGAAGTACGGGACGTTGCTTGCGACGGTAAAAGCGTTGGTCGCGGCCTGTGAGGCAGGCTACTACGTCGACGAGCTCGAGGACGTGGTGCAGGTTGACGTCAAGGCTCCTCTGTTGAAACTGGTCCGAGAGAAAAGATTGGCGCGCGAGCAGGTGTTCGGCCGATATCTGTATCTGGCCACCGATGTGAGCACGCGCAAGCAACAGCTCTCGGCCCGCCAGATACATGAGGCGTCACCTTCCACGTTGGGCTGGGTCGGGGGAGTCCGCGTGCTCCCCGTGGAGTTGAAGGCTGCGATCGTTCTTTTCTACAGCCTGCTCGATGAAAAGCAGCGCCGTCTCTACGCGGGAGTCGAGGCCATGAAGCTCGGTCACGGTGGCGACCAACAGATTGCCGAACTGCTCGGGATGGGTCCGAGCACGGTAGCCAGAGGTCGTAGGGAATTGCTAATGAGAGATGTTGAGCTCGACGGAGTTCGGCGAAAGGGTGGCGGACGGCGCGCCGTGCAAAAAAAAGCCAGAAGTCATCGCCAAGATCGAAGAACTCATGAAGCACGACACCGCGGGCGATCCGATGACGGGAGTGAAATGGACGCGGCGGACCACCGACAAGATTGCTTGCGAGCTAAGAAGCCTCGGTGTGAACGTCAGCAGCAAAACCGTCGGTCGACTGCTCAAACAGCTCGGCTTCTCGTTGCGGGTGAACCACAAGAAGCTGTGTGGTGCCACGTCCGAAGATCGCGATACCCAATTCGCGTGTATCGCCGAACTGCGCGAGCGTTTTGCCGCAGCTGGTCATCCCATCATCAGCGTAGACACGAAGAAACGGGAGCTGGTGGGATTATTCAAAAACGGCGGGCAGGCCTGGAACCGCGAGCCGACTCTCGTCAAAGACCATGACTTCCGTTCCGAATCGAACGGCATCGCAATCCCCTACGGCGTCTACGATCTGCTCGCGAACCGCGGGACAGTGTTCATTGGTACCTCGTACAACACCCCGGACTTCGCCGTGAATGCCATCGAGAAGTGGTGGCGAACGGAAGGACGGCGACGCTATCCTGCAGCCCGTGACCTCGCGATATTGGCAGACGCCGGGGGCAGCAATGGCTATCGGTGTCGGGGTTGGAAGCACGGGCTTCAAACGCGGATTTGCAATCGCCACGACATCGCTATCACCATAGCCCACTATCCGTCCGGTACATCCAAGTGGAATCCAGTGGAGCACCGTCTGTTCAGCGAGGTCAGCAAGAACTGGGCGGGCAGGCCTCTCGACAGCTACGAAACCATCCTCAAATACATCCGCACGACCACCACCTCTTCCGGTTTGCGAGTACGCGCACACCTTATCCGGCGTCGTTATCCGAAGGGCGTCAAAATCACTGACGAGCGGATGCAGGCGCTTTCCGTTACAAAGGACCAGACTCCACCCAAATGGAACTACACCATCCGACCGTCTTGAAAACGGGAACTTATTTTGTCGCCGGCCCTAAGCCAGGGTTCGGCGACGAAAAAGCCTCGCGTCCACAAAGCCCGGGCACGATCGCATCGTAGAGCTTGCGGGCCCTTGCGAAGCCCCGGTTGGCAAAGACGACCAGCACCAGATCGCATTCGGTCGCGTGCCACAGCCCCGCGGTCCAGCCGTTGTAGATGCCGCCGTGGCCTTCCATGCTGAATTCCGGCCGCGTCATCGATATCCAACCCAGTCCATAGGCCATATCGGAAGCGTCCAGCTCCGGGTCGCCGAGCGCCGCCGCCGGTACGAACCTGCGCATCTCGGCCCGCATCTTGTCGGGGAGCAGCCGTCCGTCTGCCAGCGCCCGAAGGAACACCAGCGATTCGGAAGCCGTGGAAACCATGCCCCCGGCAGCGTACTCCAGGTTCCCTCCATCGATCTCGGAGGTCGCGCCGATCTCTCCGAACATCTCGCTGCTCGGCCAGAAGTCGAGTGGCCCGAGATAGCCGATCGCTTCGAAGGGCTTTCGAGGAGGCTCGTAGCCGGACAGCCAGGTGTCCTTCATCCCGAGAGGGGCAAGAATGCGTTCTCGAACCGCTTCGGCATAGCTCTGGCCGGTGACGCGCTCGATGACGAGGCCGAGAAGAAAGTAGTTCGTACTGCTGTAAGACCAGTCGGGGCCAGGCAGGAAATGGGGCTCGAAGCGCGCCGCGAGCTCGAGCATTTCCTCCTGCGTCCACTCGCGCGTGATTTCCCGGATCATCTCCTCTTTCGGCCGGTAGTACAGGTAGGCGTAGAAATCGACCAGACCCGAGGTGTGATTCAACAACTGCCGAAGCGTGATCTCGTCCGAGCGGGTGAGCTCCGGCACGATGTCGGCAAGCCGGTCCTCCAGAGTGAGATTCCCCTCGTCGACCAGCTGCAGCACAACCACCGCGGTGAAGATCTTCGTCGCACTCCCGATGAAGAAAACGTCGTCCGGTCGGAAAACCCGCCCGCCTTGGAGCTTCGTAACACCGCTGGTGTAGAACCGGTGAGCACCGTTCGGGCTCCCGACGCCGACCAGCACGCCGGGAACACCCTCCGCTTCACGATACTCCGCGATGAACGCCTCGAGCTCGGCGCTATCGGGAGACGGTGCCGCACATTGACAGAGGCAGATGACGAGCGCGCACACCGACAGCCGCGGAACTACCACCAATCACGTCCTCTATCAGCCCAAATCAAGAAACAGAAAAGCCGAGCTCTTCGACCCGCTCGAGTTTTGCGATGGGCAGCCCGTCGAAGATGCTCCGCAACATCAGCTCCGGCTTCTTGCCAGTCGTCAATCGATCTGGTACATAGCATGTCTGGAGCCTAGCGCAGTGTCCGATCCCGTGTCTGCCCAACCATCCCCACGACAGAGTTGGTCCGATCTCCTGCGAAAGGAAGATTGGTGGGCCATCTGGTTGGGTGCGCTCGTCTTCATTGCAGTTGGAGCCGGGTTCATCGGGTCGGTACCGAAGGTGCTGAAGTGGACGACAGACCCTCGGGCCGCTCTTCCCGGCGACGTCATCCTTCCACTCGGTGTTTTTGGTCTCGGTCTCGGAGCCCTGACCGCGGTGGGGGTCTGGTTCATGAGAAAGGACTGGGCGTCGTACGCGTGCGGTTTTCTGGTCGTCTATGTCCTTGCGATCATCGCCTACACCGTGGCTGCTCAAGTCACGATGAGCGCCTGGGGGCTTGGCTATGCGCTCTGGGCGCTTCTCTTGGGACTTCTCATTTCGAACACGATCGGCACACCGAAGCTGCATCTTCACGGTGCCCGGTCCGAGCTGTTCATCAAGACCGGTCTGGTGCTTCTGGGAGGCGAGATCCTCTTCTCGGAGATCCTGAACCTTGGCGCGGCCGGACTGCTGGTGGCGTGGGTCGTGACTCCTGTCGTGATCATCTTCATGTGGAAGTTCGGCACCAGCTGGTTGAACATGGCCTCGAGACCGCTGACGATCGTCGTCGCAGCGGCCACCTCGGTGTGTGGGGTATCGGCGGCCATCGCGACTGCCGCCGCCTGCAATGCGAAGAAGCAAGAGCTCACCCTGGCGGTGAGCATGACGATGATCTTCACGGTGGCCATGATGGTGGGAATGCCGGCCTTGTCCCGCTCGATGGGTCTTTCCGATCACGTGGGAGGCGCCTGGCTGGGGGGCACCATCGATGCTACCGGCGCGGTGGTGGCAGCGGGAGCGATCCTGGGGCCGGAGGCGGAGAAAGTGGCGGCGGTGGTGAAGATGATTCAGAACATTCTCATCGGCATCGTTGCGTTCCTGGTAGCCCTCTACTGGGTGACCCGGGTCGAGCGGGATCCAACCGGGCCGCGTCCGAGCCCGATGGAAATATGGTATCGCTTCCCGAAGTTCATCCTCGGCTTCGCTCTGGCCTCTCTGGTCTTCAGTTTCGTTTTGATGCCTGCGCTGGGGGAAGAAGGCGTGAAAGGCATTCTCAATGTCAGCAAAGCGTTTCGGGGTTGGTTTTTCTGTCTTGCCTTCGTTTCCATCGGCCTGGAATCGAACTTCAAAGAGCTCGTTGGCCACCTGGCTGGAGGCAAAACTCTCGTTCTTTATGTCGTGGGCCAGAGCTTCAATATCCTGCTGACGCTGCTCATGGCCTGGCTGGCCTTCGGTGGCATCCTTTTCCCGGGACTGGAAGCGTCGTGACGAACCGTTTCCTGCGCTGGTGCAAGCTCGTCCTCGGGCTGGCACTTCTCCTCATCTTCGGGATGGTAGCCCATCGGCTGAGCCCGAAGACTCCCGGAATCGCCGGTGAGGTTTTTTCCCACAATCGAGCCGGGGACATCAACGCTTCAGCGAACTTCTATAGCGAGGTCGGGGATCTGAACGAGTTCCTCAGTGAGGAGGGGAAATACGGGGCCGCTATCCAGTCGCGACAGAAATCTTGCCCGGGCAAGATTTCAGCCCGCAACCCAGATGAGTGAGCGCACGACGTGGAACGTCGTAGTGATGTTCACCCCTCCGATTCGGATGCAGAAATACGGACTGTCCTAGAAGATACTCTCGAGCGCTCCCAATACCTCGATATCCTTCACGACGCCGGCGAACGTCTCGACGTCGATCGTCTGCTGAGCGTCGGAGTAGGCGGTGTCGGGATGTGTATGTACCTCCATCATCAGGCCGTGTGCGCCCGCGGCCATCGCAGCCCGTGCGAGAGCGCGGACGCGATCGCGCTTGCCAACACCGTGGGAGGGGTCCACGATCACGGGCAAGTGCGAGATCTTCCGGACGAGCGGCACGACGTTGAGGTCCAAGGTGTTCCGCGAGTGGTCGTTGAAGGTACGCACGCCGCGCTCGCAGAGAATCACGTCCTTGTTGCCCTCGGCGAGAAGGTACTCCGCCGCCATGAGCCACTCCTCGAGCGTCGCCGATAGGCCTCGTTTCAGGAGAACGGGCCGTTTGAGCTCGCCGAGCTTCTTGAGCAGCGAGAAGTTCTGCATATTGCGCGCGCCGATCTGGAGGATGTCGACGTGCTCCGCGATCTTGTCTGCGATCTCCGTTGAGATCACTTCGCTCACGACGGGAAGACCGACCTCGTCGCGAACTCGCTGCAGCGTATGGAGCCCTTCCTCGCCGAGGCCTTGGAAGGAGTAGGGACTCGTTCTCGGCTTGTATGCGCCGGCACGGAAGATGTGGGCGCCCGCTTCCTGCACCTGACGAGCGACCTCCAGAGTTCTCGACTCCGTTTCCACGCTGCAGGGGCCCGCGATCATGAGAGGCGACCCGCCGCCGATCTTCACCTCGCCCACTTCGATCACGGTGTCTTCCGGGTGCACCTCGCGGCTCACGAGCTTGTAGGGCTTGGTGACGCGGATGCACTCGACGACCCCCGGAAGCTGGTTGAGGAGGGCCGACTCGACGGGCCCCCTGTTGCCCGTGACGCAGATGGCGGTGCGGTTTGCCCCCGGCACGGGGAGAGGCGTGAACCCCATCCTCCGGATCGCGTCTTCCACGGCGTCGCACTGCTCGGCGGTGCTGCCCTGTCTCATGATGACCAACATGCGATTTCTCCTATCTGCCCTCTCCCTTTGGGAGAGGGTGCCCGCCGGAGGCGGGCGGGTGAGGGATTAAGAGATCTCCCACCGCTTGCTTAAACGACGAAACGACACGCTCTTCCCAGCCCGCACTCTCTCTTGGGACGGATCCGATGACCTTCGCAAGATGGCTCCCGACGACCGCGATGCGCGCACCCGCTCGAAACGAACGGTCGATCTGATCCCGCGTCGACAGACCGAAGCCCAGGCAGAGTGGTCGATCGAGAATCGCGGCCGTTCTCTCCAAGAGCTCTTCGACGGGCTCGAAGCCTTTCGAGCGAACCCCCGTCACGCCTTGATGGGCTACGAGGTAGATGAAGCTATCGGCCATGCGGTCGATTAGCTTCAGTCGATCCTTCGAGGTCAGCGGTCCGACGAGCTGGACGTGTCCCAACCGTGCCTTGCGACAGGCCTTCCTGAGTGGCGCGCTCTCCTCGAGGCAGACGTCGGGCACGAGCAGGGAAGAGGCGCCGGCCTCGGCAACGTCAAGACAGAAGCGATCGAACCCCCTGGCGTGCACGAGGTTTCCGTAGACGAGGAGGTTGAGGGGTGTCTTCGGGCAGGCGTCTCGGATGCGTCTCAAGAGCTCGATGGCAGAAGACGTCGAGGTCCCACCTTGGAGCGCGCGCATGTCCGCCGCCTGTATCGCGGGTCCGTCGGCGACCGGATCGCTATAGGGAAACCCGATCTCCATCATGTGCGCCCCGGTGGAGACGGCCGTCTTTGCGAGCGCGAGCGATACCGCCGGCGTCGGATCGCCGAGCACGAGAAAGGGACTTACCGACGTACCCTTCTTCAAGAGACTCGCGAGTCTACGTTTGCTCATCGGCGCCCCGCATAGTGAGCGAAGTAAGTATCCAGATCCTTGTCACCTCTTCCGCAGAGGTTCAGCAGGATGCGCGCGCCCTCGGGAAGCTCCCTCTCGCGAACTGCCTTCAGCAAGTAGGCGACGGCATGGGCGGGCTCGAAGGCCGGGATGATCCCCTCGAGCTCCGAAAGCCGCTCGAAGGCGTCGAGCGCCTCGTCGTCCGTCACCGCGACGTAGCGGGCACGAGCCTGATCGCGCAAATAAGCATGCTCCGGCCCCACCCCCGGATAGTCGAGCCCGGCCGAGACGCTATGGGCCTCGAGAATCTGTCCCTCGTCGTCTTGGAGCACGCTCGTGCGAGCACCGTGCAACAGCCCTGTCGTTCCCGCTACGAGCGTTGCCCCGTGATGGCTCGTCGCGAGACCGCGGCCTCCGGGTTCAACGCCCACCAGTGCGACCCGCTTGGCGGGGACGAAGGCATGGAAGATGCCCATGGCGTTGCTCCCGCCGCCGACGCAGGCGACGACCGCGTCGGGTTGGCCGCCGTATCTCTTTCGAAACTGAGCTTTCGCCTCCCTGCCGATGACGGCTTGGAAGTCACGCACGAGACGTGGAAAGGGATGGGGACCGCAGACGGTTCCCAGGAGGTAGTGCGTCGTCTCGAGATTCGCCGTCCAATCGCGGAGCGCCTCGTTGATGGCGTCCTTCAGCGTGCGCGACCCCGCGGTGACGGGGATGACACGAGCGCCGCAGAGCTCCATCCGCTTCACGTTGGGTGCTTGCCGCTCCATGTCCTTCTCCCCCATATAGACGATCGCTTCGAGCCCGAGCCGCGCGCAGGCCATGGCGGTCGCGGTACCGTGCTGCCCCGCGCCCGTCTCCGCGATCACGCGCTTCTTCCCCATGAAGCGAGTCAGGAGTGCCTGCCCGGCGACGTTGTTCGTCTTGTGGGCGCCGCCGTGGAGCAGGTCTTCCCGTTTGAGGACGACCTCGAGCTGACAGGCTTTCGAAAGCGACGGCGCGGATGCGAGCGGCGTCGGCCTCCCGGCCCACTCAGCCGAAAGCTCGGAAAGCGCGTTCTTGAACTCTGGGCTCGGCACGATCTCCTTTCGGGCCCGCTCGAGCTCGTCCAGAGCGGGAACGAGGAGCTCGGACACATAGCGGCCCCCGTAGGCCCCGAACGCGCCTACTCGCGGTCTCAACGCCGTTTCCATCAACCTACCTCCCGAAACAACGATTGTAGTTTGGACACGTCCTTGATGCCGGGCGCGCTCTCGACGCCGCTCGAGAGATCGATCCCATAGGGATCGTGATCGAGGAGCTGCCGTACGTTATCGGGACGAACTCCTCCCGCGATGAAGGTCGCTCGGGGAGCTCGCTCGCCCAGGATCGACCAGTCGAACGCTCGCCCCGACCCGCCCCCTCCGACGTCGAGCATCACCGGGCTTCGCTCGGTCGGTGCGGGATCGATCGCGGGCAGCGCCGAGGCCCGCTCGTCGAGACAGTAGACTCGATAAACCGGACGCCCCTCCGACTCGAGCGCTTCGACGTCGCCCGGCGAAAAGTCGAAGAGCTGCACGGCCTGGGCTTCGGTGCGCCGTGCCTCGCGGAGCAAAGTCTCGCGCGAGAGTCCCTTCGCAACGAGCACGGTCGTCGCGCGACCCCCGATCGCCTCGAAGATAGCCGCGGCCTCCTCGAGGGGGCCGCAGCGAGGAGAGCTCGGGTCTCGAACGCAGCCGATATGCGTGGCGCCGAGCTCGACGGCGAGCAGGGCATCCTCGATGCGTCTCAAACCACAGATCTTCACTCGGGGCCTCATCCGCGGAGCTCCCGAATGAGCTCCCCGGGATCGTCGCGCTTCATCAGCGCCGATCCTACGAGCACGGCATCGGCGATCCCCCGGACGTCCCGGACGTCCGCTGCGCTCTCGTAACCACTTTCGGCGACGACGACACGCTCGCTCGGAATCTCGGCCAGAAGCCTCGGGGCCAGATCGCGGTCGATCTCGAGGGTATCGAGGTCACGGTTGTTCACGCCAATGACGGCTTCCTTGAGGTCGAGGGCCCGCTCGATTTCCTTATCCCGATGGCACTCGACGAAAGGCGTGAGCCCATAGCTCCTTGAGGCCGAGCCGAGCTCATCGAGCTGGGCAGCCGAGAGGCAACGGACGATCAGGAGCACGCCGCCGGCGCCGCGAAACACCGCCTCTCGGACCTGCGCGGGATCGACGACGAAGTCCTTCATTAATATGGGAACCTGAGCGCACTTCGCGGCCCGCTCCAGATCGTCATAGGAGCCGCGGAAACGGGTGGGCTCCGTCAGGACGCTCACGGCCGATGCGCCTGCCCGCGCATAGGCTTTCACACGGCTCTCGACGTCGCGCTCGGCAATCGCACCGAGACTCGGGCTCGCCTGTTTGAACTCCGCGATGACGTCGAGGCGCGATTTACCGCGGAGGCTCGCAAGGAGGCTCGGGCGGGCAGGTCGAGGGACAAACTCTCGCAGCGGAAGCTTTCTAGCCCTTTCGCGGGCTTGATCGACGAGATCCTCGATAAGGCCCATAGCCACTCCTACTTGTTGGTCGACTCTTCGTCCGACAACCGTCGCGACGTCTCGACATAGCGATGCAAGACGCGGAGAGCACTTCCGTTCGAGAGAACGTCGCGGGCGACCTCCATACCTTCCGCCAGATCTCGCGTGAGGCCGGCGACACCGAGCGCCGCGGCGGCGTTCAACGCCACGACGTCCGCGCTTGGCCCCGTCTCACCGTTCAGGACGGACTCGAGTATCTCCGCATTGGATGAGGCGTCTCCACCCTTCAGGGCATCGATGGGAACGCGCGCGAGTCCGAGCTCTTCGGGATCGAGGTGGAATGGCTCTACCTTCCCCTCGTTCAGGAAGTGGCCTCGGGTAACATCGTGCAGACCGATCTCGTCCAACCCGTTGCAGTGCACGATGAGCGCGCTCTCGCTCCCGAGCTCCTGGAGCGCCTCCGCCATCACCTCGGTCATTTCGGGGTCGTAGACGCCCATGAGCTGGCGCTGAGCGAGGGCAGGATTCGCGAGTGGACCGAGGAGGTTGAACAACGTGCGGATACCGAGCGCCTTGCGAACCGGCGCGACGTTCGCCATGGCGGGATGGAAGACGGGCGCGAAGAGAAAAGCGAAGCCCGTCGCGTCGAGGCACTTGCTCGCCTCCTTGGGACCGAGGCTCAAAACAGCCCCGCTGGCTTCGAGCACGTCCGCGCTTCCCGCCCGAGACGAGACGCTTCGATTACCGTGCTTCGCGACCGCCCCTCCCGCCGCCGCGACCACGAGCGCGGTCGCCGTCGAAATATTGAACGTTCCCGATCGGTCACCCCCCGTCCCGCAGGTATCGACGAGCGGACTGACTTCCGTTTGTACGGCGATACGGTGGGATCGCATCGCGCGAGCGCAGGCGGCGAGCGTTTCTGCGTCCGGCTCGCGAACGCGCAGGGCGACGAGCAGGCCGGCCGTCTGCGTTTGAGGCACCTCTCCGAGCATGATGCGATGGAGGGTGTCCTCGAGCGCTTTCGGATCGGCGGGCTCTCCAGACAAGAGTCTTTCGATGAGCTCGGAAATCATCGGCTTCCTCCGTGAGACAAGGCTTCTTCGTAGAAACGCCAGACGATCCCGCGTCCGTCCGGTGTGAGGATCGATTCGGGATGGAACTGGAGTCCCAAGCGGGGACGCTCTCGGTGTCTCAAACCCATCACGAGATCGGCCCCGTCTTCCTCCGTCGTCGCCACGATCTTCATCGAGGCAGGCACCTCGGTGACGACCAGACTATGGTAGCGCGCCGCCACGAAGCTCGGCCCCAAGCCGATGAAACTTGGCTCGTCCCCGCACGCGCGGATCTCCGCCCGGCGGCCGTGGACGGGACGAGGCGCGGGACCCACCGTGCCGCCGGACGCAACGGCGAGGGCCTGGTGGCCAAGGCAAATTCCGAGGACGGGGATCTTCGGGTCGGTCCGGAGCCACTCCACCATCACCCCGGCGTCCTCCGGCGTTCCTGGCCCAGGGGACAGGACGACGAGGCGAGGCGAGAGCGAATCGATCTTGTGCTTGAGCTCGTCGAGCGACAGGTCGCTGCGGAGTGTCGTCACGACGGCGCCCGTCGCGCGAAGCTCGTCCACGAGATTGAATACGAAACTGTCGCGATGGTCGAGGACGAGGACGTGCGCGTACTCGGGGATCACGGGGACCTCCGCTCGGCGAGCGCCACCGCGAGCCTCGGCGCGCGGGCCTTGTGAAGCGTTTCCGCGAGCTCGCGCTCGGGGACGCTGTCGGCCACGATCCCCGCACCGGCGCGGGTTTGGTAGATGCCCCCCATCCCGTGGCGCAGCGAGCGAATCACGATGCAGCTGTCGAAGGTGCCATCTTGAAGTAGATAGCCGACGGCGCCACCGTAGAAGCCACGCGCGAAGGGCTCGGTCTCGCGAATGAGCTCCATCGCCCGAAGCTTCGGCGCTCCCGTCAAAGTTCCCATATTGGCGGCGCTGCGGTAGGCATGGAGCGCGTCCAGATCGGGCCGAAGCTCACCCCGGACACCGCTCACGAGATGTTGCACGTGGCTGTACTTCTCGATCGTGAAAGGCTGGGAGACCCGGCGGGTGCCTGGTATGGCCACGCGGGCCACGTCGTTCCTCGCAAGGTCGACCAGCATGGCGTGTTCGGCCTGTTCTTTGTGATCGAGAAGCAGACCGACAGCGAGACGCTCGTCGAGCTCGGCGTCGATCTCACCTCGAGAGTCGAAGCCGCGCGGCGCCGTCCCCGCGATCGGCCGGATCTCGAGATGCCGGCCTTCCACTTTCACTGAGGTCTCGGGTGAGGCACCCAGGAGTACTCCATTGCCCAGATCGACGTGAAACATATAGGGGGAAGGGTTTCGGTGGCGAAGCGCCCTGTATACTTCGAGCGTGCTGGCCTCGCTACGCATGATGAGTCCGCGCGACAGAACCCCCTGGAAGATATCGCCGCGCGCGATGTGAGACAGGAACGAGCGCACGGATTCGAGAAAGACCTCGTCGCTCGCATCGGGCGTCATCTCCTTTTCCGCGACGCCGTCGGGGACAAGCTCTTCTCCCGTCCCGCCGTTTCCCCTCAAGGCTTCGAGATATCCGCGGTGCCTCAGGTCCGCCGCCGCCTCGTCGGATTTCGTCAAGGCGCGCGTCACGACGCGAGTCTCACTCGACAGGTGGTCGTAAAGGATGGTGTCGAGAGCGAGAACGACGCTGACGTCGGGATCGTTCCAGGGATCGGGGCGGCGCTCGGGAAGACGCTCCCAGCGATCCACGAGCTCGAACGAGAAGGCGCCATAGACGCCGACGGGGATCGCGGTACCGGGCTCCTCGTCTTCCACGAGAAAGGCGAGGGCACGGACGGCATCGAGCCCCGTGGGGGCCTTGATACGCTCCTCGTCCGACCAGGACGAGGAGCCGGGCCCCACAGGGAAGGTGGCACGGAGCACGTCCCCGTCCATCCGAGAGTCATCGAGCTCGTTTGCGAGAGCCGTCAGCACGGGACCTGCCGAGGCGGATAGGGCTCGGTAGACCGCTTCTTTTCCGCGCAACTCGAGACGAACGACCCCACCGGGAACGACGAGACTCCTCGTGCCGCCGGCCTCACCTCGAGCGGCGCTCTCCATCAAGACCGCACCGTGCACATCTTCGCTTCCGCCCAACCGCCCGAAGAAATCGAGCGGCGAGCGACATTCGTCTCCGGGAAGCACACTGACCCGAGTCTTGGCGGATAGCTTCATGATTCGTGCATCCTAGTCTAAGCCCCTTGCCGTCCGAGGGAGCCTCGTAGAACGCAAAAGAGGCAACCCCGAACGGGATTGCCTCTTTCCTCGAATCTAAACTAAAAGAAGGACAACCCGTTCAGCCGGACCACCACCACCAGTGGAGGTTGGCTAAACGGGTACGATCAAACATGATGAACACCCCTTTTATAACTCCCGATGGGGCTTTTCGTCAAGTCCTTCTTGGGTTAGATCTTGTTCTTCAACGAGGTGGAACATGTTCAGAGTTTTCACGATGGCGGTCGTGCTGGTCGCTTCCGCGAGCGCGAACGCGCAGAGTCTCTATCGAGTCGCGGAGCTGTCGATCGGCGACATACACGCGGGGCTCGAAGCGGGGCGTTTCACGTGCCGAGAGCTCGTCCAACGATATCTCGACCGCATCGAGGCCTACGACCAGAAGGGCCCGGCGCTCAACGCGATCGTCCTCGTCAACCTGCGAGCCCTCGAGCGCGCGGATGCGCTCGACCGCGAGTTCAGTCGCGAGGGCATCACGCGGCGACTTCAGTGTGTGCCGATGATCGTCAAAGACAACTACGACACGGTCGGTCTCCCCGCCACGGCCGGGTCCCTTTCCCTCGCTGGCTCGATGCCTCCCGATGACGCCTTTCAGGTGCGCCGTTTAAAGGAGGAGGGCGCCATCGTGCTCGCGAAGTCCAACATGGCGGAGTTCGCCTTCTCGCCCTACGAAACGCTGAGCTCGATTCTCCCGGGACACACACGCAATCCTTACGACACCAATCGAGTCCCGGCGGGCTCGAGCGGAGGCACGGCGGCTGACGTCGCAGCCAACTTCGGGACGGTCGGGCTCGGAACCGACACCGGCAACTCGATTCGCGGCCCTTCCTCCCACACGGCACTCGTCGGGATTCGTTCCACCAGGGGTCTTACGAGCCGCGACGGCATCGTGCCGCTCAACCTCTATCGCGATATCGGCGGTCCGATGGCACGGGACGTCGTCGATGCCGTAACCGTGTTCGACGTCATCGCAGGATACGATCCGGCTGATCCCATCACCGAGGCGGGACGAAATAGACGCCCGAGAAGCTATATGTCGTCTCTAACGCGTGGCGGTCTCCGCGGAGCGCGTATCGGTGTGGTGCGACAGCTTTCGAACACCGAGACCGCCGATCCGGAGATCCTCGCTTTATTCGAAGCGGCCCTCCGGGCTCTCGAGCGGGGGGGCGCGACCATCGTCGATCCGGTGACGATCGACCGATTGGAGGACCCCGGTGCGCTCTGGTGTAATCCCCTGAAAGCGCAGCTCGAAGCCTATCTCCAAAGCCTCGGTCCAGACGCTCCCGTGAAGTCCCTCCAAGAGATCTTGGACAGTGAGAAGTACCATCCGGCGAACGAGACGAGGCTGAGAGACGCCGCGGCCGTCACGATTCCACCGGAAGAGGAGTACCGCGAAACGGAAGCCAACGCGGCGCGACTTCGAGAAGCGGTGAGGGCGGCGCTTGCCGAGCATCGGCTCGACGCGCTCGTCTACCCGATCTGGTCCAACCCGCCCCGCCGGCTCGGCGACCTCACATCCCCGCACGGGAACAATAGCCCGCGCCTGTCCCCGCCTACCGGATTTCCCGCCGTGACGGTCCCGATGGGCTTCGTCGCTGACGGATTGCCCGCGGGCCTGCAGCTTCTGGGTGATGCCTTCAGCGAAACGACGCTCTTTCGGCTCGCCTATGGTTACGAACGGGCAACGGAGCACCGAAGACCGCCCACGAGCACCCCGCCTCTTTATTGAGGTGACGAAAATCTCATTCAGCACTTCGAGGAGCTCTGATGGGGCATGTTGACGGCCCACGCCCCTATCTGCTTTACTGCTTCTGTGCCAATCTACGAATACGAATGCGCCAAGGGGCACCGCTTCGAAGCCATCCAGAAGGTCAGCGATCCCCCGCTGAAGAAGTGTGAGAAGTGCAAGTCGAAAACCGAGCGACTCATCTCTTCGCCCGCCATTCAGTTCAAGGGCACTGGCTGGTACGTGACCGACTACGCCAAGAATGGATCGGGAGACGACAAGGCAAAAGCCGAATCGTCCAAGAAGAAATCCTCGGACAAGGGCACCGGCAACAAATCGGACTAGCAGGCATCCTATGGCGAGCGCGACTCGCTCTCTGCTAAGATTTCGCCCGCATGAGCCCAACCGCCCCTGCTCTTACGGTCATTCTCCCTGCCTTCAACGAAGAGGGCAGTATCGAGCAAGCCGTTCGGCGTGCGTCGGAAGCGGTCGCGCCCCTCGTTGCCTCCTATGAGATCGTCGTCGTCGATGACGGGAGCCGAGACGAGACCCCGAAGATCCTTCACGAGCTCGAACGCGAGCTGGGAGCGGCGCTCGTCGTCGTCACTCGAGAGACGAACCTGGGCTACGGCGGAGCGCTGCGTACCGGCTTCGATGCGGCCCGAGGGCGTCTCGTCTTCTACACGGACGCGGACAATCAGTTCGATCTTCGCGAGCTATCCGAGTTCCTCCCTTTGATGGAGAGCCAGGACGCCATTCTGGGTTATCGAGTCGGGCGGCAGGACGGTGGATTCCGCCTCTTCGTCTCCAACGGGTACAACGCTCTCGCGTCGCTCGCCTTTGGGATGTCGGTCAGGGATTTGAACTGCTCGTTCAAGCTCTTCTGCCGCGAAGCCCTGACCTCGCTCCACCTCCAGGAAGACTACTTCTTCATCGATACCGAAATCGTGGTCCAGCTTCACCGGGCTGGATTCCGCTACGTTCAGAAAGGCGTTCGCCACTACCCCCGCACGGCGGGGAAGTCGACGGTCGGCCCAACCGACGTTCCCCGTACCTTTCTAGCCCTCATGAGGCTCTGGGTAAAGCTGCGGCTGCTGAGCTCGGGTAAAACGAAACTCGCGCCGCGCGATTAGTCGGCAGGAGTGTTCAACCTTTCCGGGCGTTCCGGCGTGTGGAAGGCGGCCGGCGTTAGTGCGCTCGGGACGATCCTCCTCGTAACGCTCGCCTACCGATTGCCAACGACGATGGTCGTCGACATGGGCAACGCACCTCTCGGCGCGCTCCTCACCGACAACTTTCACGACGCAGAGGAGGGCTACCGCTGGACCCGCGGCACGAGTCGCATGCGTTTCCTGGATCCCGGCGCCAGCCCGACCGCTCGTGTCGAGATCGCCCTGGCCGGGTTTCGTCCGCGCGGCACGCGCCCGCCGCTTCTCGTGATCGAGTCCGGCGGCGAAACCCTTCGACGAAGCCCGGGAAGAAGAGCCGAGCTCTATAAGCTCGAGACCCGAACCGAGGGTGTCTGGAGCTCGACGCTCGACGTCTCTCTCCGCTCGGATACCTTCTCACCTGGGGTGGGAGACGACCGCTCCCTGGGGGTCCGGGTGCACGAGGCGCGTCTCGTCTTGCCGAACGGGTCGAGGCCGCCGCTCCGCCAGCTCGCAGCAGCCTTGGCGCTCGTGCTCGCAGGACTCCTCGCCGGCTCTCGATGGCGGGACTCAACGACGTCTGGCCTCGTGGCGTCGGGCGTCGTCACCGTGGCCGCGGGGGTCGCCTTCGCGTTCGCCCGGGTTTGGGCGACGATCCTCGTCCCGGGCCTCGCCGTCGCTCTCGGCGCCGCTCTCATCGTGAGATGGCTCTTGCCGGAATTCACCCGGGTGATCGCGGAAACGATCTCACGGTCAGGGAGTGCGCTTGTGGATGGTCTCGAGACTCTCGCGAGCGGTTGGGCTGTCTACGTGGCCGTCCTCGCCATTTCAGGGACCGTCCTGGCCTATTGGTCGAGACCTCGCTTCGAGCTCGACCTCGGCTCGGGGCGCGCGGACGCGGTGAGTCGCCGCTTCGCCGGGTTCGACCAGGAAGGTGGCGTCAGCTTTCGCCGGGCGCTCCCCAGTGCGGCGCTCGATTTGCGAGACTTCGGCGCACTCTCGCCCTGGACCGTGGAGCTCCGGGCTCGAAGCGGGGTCGCGACCGACGAGACGGCTCGAGCAACGTTACTGCGCGCCGGTGATTTCGAGGTATCGGGAGCTCTGAGCTCTGATTGGAGCCTCCACCGAGCGACGCTCCCCGCTCCGTCTCTCGGTTGGCGATCGGGCCATTGGCTCGAGTTTCCTGCAATCGGGCGCGGAAGAGAGCTGCAAGTCGATTCGCTCGTCATCGACCGAGGCAGGAGCTTCCCTTCTCTCGGAGCGCTCCTATGGATCCTGGCCTCCGCCTGGCTCGTGATGGCGTCGCTCGCCGCGAGCGGCTTGTCCGCCCGGCTCGGAAGCGTCGGCGCTACGCTGTTTCTGGCGGTGCTCCTCGCCGGTTTGATTTTGGAGCCCGGAATTCTCCCTCGAGTCCTTCCGAGTTTTTTCCTGGCGGCCTTCGCGAGCTTGTTGCTCTCGGCCTTCGGCCGCGGAGCATGCGAAACACTTTCGACGGAAGTTTCCGTGCCGGAGCTCGGCCCGCTGGCTCTCGCGATCTCGAGCTTCGGCTTCGTCTTGTGGTTCCTGTCCATGGCCTTTCCGCTCTACGCCGGTGGCCACTTCGGCTATCACACGGCCATCGCCGAAGAAATTTGGCACGGCCAATTCCTGCTCTATTACCTGCCGGAGCCCGGAAGCATGCTGAGCCGGCAGCCGCAGTGGGGCAATGTGATCGTGCCCCACTCCTGTCTGTTTCACACGATCGTATCTCCCTTCGCGGCCTTTCCTTCGATTTGGTTCCACACGCTGACGAAGCTCTTCCTCTCCGCTCTCCTGTTCGCTATCGCTACTACGAGCGCCGTCCTCGCGACTCGCGTTGGCGATCCTCGAACCGGCACCTATGCAGCCGCGATCGTCGTCGGGCTTCCCACTGGGTTTCAGCTCCTCGGCTTGGGACACCTCATGACGCTTTTCGGGTGCTGGGCCGCGACCCTCGCTCTAGGGTTCATCATCCTCGTCTCGGACCGGCTTTCCGAACGGATGATCTTTGTTGCCTCGCTCGTGCTTCTTTCCCTTTGCTTCCTTTCCTACACGGGCTCTCTATTGTTCGCCTCACTGAGCCTCGCGACCGCAGCGGTCCTTCTGCTTCGAAAGGAGCCGCACGTCGCGAAACGCCTAGGGACCCTTTTGATCTCGGGATGGGCGGTGGCCCTGGTCCTTTACTACGGCAACTGGATCCTGCCTTTCTTGAGAGAAACCATCCCCTCACTCGCATCGGGTGGGGGCTCGGAAAGCATCGACTTCGCTTCTCGAATCGCGGCGCAACCGGAAAAGTTGGCCTATACCTTTGGCTCGCCACTCGTGCTTCTGACGGGTCTCGCCGGTTTGTATCGCCTACGGGGCCGCGATCGAGTCCTTCTCGGCTCGTGGGCTTTGGTGATCGTCGCCTTTGGAATTCTCGATCTCGCTTTCAATTTCCTTTTGAAACATCATTACTATTCATTTCCGGCCATTGCCATCGGCGTCGCGCTCGCCTTTCGCTGGCTCGAAGAAAGAGGGCTCTTGGGGAGGGTGGTGGTCGGCGTATTTCTCGTCTCCATATGTATGGTGGGACTGCGGGAGGCTGTTTCGGTGTCCCAAGGCGGATTTTAGGGCTCTCCAGCGAGAATTTCTCGTTGGGGCGCTTTCGCCCACGATCGCGCCAGACGAATCCGCAACTGCTTTCCGTCTATTGATTTAGGCTCCTAGCACTGAGGGTTCCTTGATGTAGGTAATTCACCACATGCCTAAACTTATTCGTGGACGGTCCCGGGGGACCGGTGCTATACTCCCCGGCAATCCAACATCTAGGGTTCAACGGCAACGAAACCGCAGGATCTGGTGGGTTCCGAGGATGACCTTGACTGTATGGAGACCGCGCGCTAGACAGGAATGGGGACGCGAGCTGCCCCAGTACGAGCCGAGCCGAGATTGCCGGTACGGGGGCAGTATCTTGGCGGAGCGAGTTTCCCAACTCGTTCCCGAGGAGCCGGACGCGCCACCCGGCACTTCGTCGAGGCGTTCCCCCTGGAGGGCCCAATTTTGGGCGACGTCTTTTTTTTCGTGGTGGCGGCCCGGAGCGGAGGCGACGGGCTGGGTGCCAAACCACCATGGAGGTTGACCGATGGTTAGGTCGAAAAACGTAGCGAGTATCGCGGACAAAAGCGCGGAGGAGATTTCGTCTCAGGACGAGGCTCCGAGCCCAGAGCACCATAAAGGGGCTGCGCGTTTAACGGCTCCCGCTCGAAACGAGCAACCCGCACAGGTACAAGAAGTTCAGCAAATCATCGTGCGCCAGAACGCGGGCTGGCAAACGACCGCCCTTTTGTTTCTGTCCCTGCTCCTATTGACGACAGTCGGAGTCGCTTTCTACGCGTTTCATCGCGTGGGTGAGCTCAACGACGAAGTGGGCACCACGATGCGGCGGGTCGAGGAAAAGATCCAGAACCTCGACGCCGGCATCAGCTTCGACTCCAAACGTCAGCAGCTCCTCCTCGGTATCCGAGACGAGATCATGCGGACGAATCCCCGGGTGAGCTTGAATCAGGCCTACGAATACGCGACTCTGATCATGCAGGCCTCGGACAAGTATCCTTCGGTGGAGCCCCTCATGTTCCTCTCCATTGGCATCATCGAAAGCCGCTATGACGTCCGGGCCACATCGGTTGCCGACGCGAAAGGCCTTTACCAAATCTGGCCCTCGACGGGACGCATGCTCGCTCGCTCTCTGGACTGGGAGTACTCGGACGAGCTGCTCTACGATCCCGTCACGAATACGGAGATGGCAGCGCTCTATCTCGACATCCTGTTCTCCGCCTACAACGATCGGAATATGGTCCTCGCGGAATACAACGGTGGCCCTCTGAACGCGGGTTACTACCGCGCCGGGAGTGGACGCACCGCGGTGGAGACGCGCGACTACGTAGAGAAGGTCAGCACAGTCTACGAGGGACTCAAAAACAAGTTCGAGCTCGGCGTCGAGGTCACGTCGCTCCCGATGCACAAGGACCGGGACCGCAACGGAAAGCTGCTCGGGCGTACCACCCGCCCGGTGCCGGTACGACCGACTTCGACCGAAATCGCTCGGGCCGAGTCCGGCGTCGAGTCCGCCGGCCAATAAGTCATGTCTTCCCTCTCCCCCCTGGGGAGAGGGTGGCGCGCGAAGCGCGGCCGGTGAGGGGTCAGTGCCGCCCCGTCATGATCTGGATGATGACGAAAAGCCCCAGGCCAGCCGCGAGCAGAAACCCGAGAAACGCGAAGACGGGGACGTCGAAGATCTTGAGCCCCGCACCCGCACCCACCCGAACGAGAAAAGCGGATCCCATGATCAGCGCCGCGGTGATGAGCCCGAGCGTGATGCGATTGGCAACGTCGCGGATCGCTACCTGCATCTGGTCGGCCTTCTCGATCTCGATGCCGATACGAAGCTCGTGGTTCGCGAGCTGCGTGATCAACCGGCGCAAGCTCTGCGGCACCTCGTGGAGAAACGTGCGCATCTCGAGCGCGAGCGACATGAGACGTTCCATGCTGACGTCTCTCTTGAGCTGCTCCTCGAGCAAACGGACCGACATGTCCTTCATGGTACCGACCGGATCCATCTCCGGATCGAGCTGTCGACACATGGGTTCGAGATTCAGCAGCGTCTTGCCGAGAAGGACCAGCTCGGGGGGAATCTGCATGTCGTGCCGGACACAGAGCACGAGGAGGTCTCTCACGATGACGCCGAAGGGTAGATCCTTCAGCAACACACCCGAGTAGCGGGCGACGAGGAGGCCCACCGCGGCGCGGAAGCGTGCCTCCTGAAAGTCCCGGCCGGGAATTCCCATCTCGAAGCAGACCCGAGCCGTGCGATCGCCGTCCCGTTCGACCAGCGCGATGAGCAGCGCCATGAGACGGAGCTGATTCTCGCGAGACACGTAGGCGATCATTCCGTAGTCCAGAACGACGAGCCGCCCATCCCGATCGATCAGGAAATTTCCTGGATGCGGATCGCATTGAAAGGCTCCGTCCACGAGGATCTGCTTCAAGTAAGCGCGCCAGAGCTCGTCGGCGAGCTCGGGCCGTCGCTCCCCGGCGGCGGAAAGCTTCGCACCGTCGACGTACTCCAAAACGAGGACCAGTCTCCTCGTGAGCTCCTCCGCGAACTCGGGAATGCGTATGTGGTCGTACTCGGCTAGCGAGTCCCGAAGCCGCTTCCCGTTCGCCGCTTCTTGACGAAGGTTGAGCTCCCCAACGAGGGTCGTCTCGAGCTGTGAGCTCAGCCCCTTGAAGTCGTAGCGCCGGGCGATGGCCGAGCGCGAGAGTCTCTCCGCCACCTCGTGAAGAATCTCCATATCGACTTCGACCATCTCGGGAACTCCAGGCTTGACCACCTTGACCGCCACCTCGCCCGAGAGTGAGGAGACGCCCGGTTTCAAACGGGCTCGATAGACCTGTGCGATCGAGGCCGAGGCGACCGGCTCGCGATCGAAACGGTCGAAGACCTCATCGAGTGGTTGCCCTAGCTCCTGCTCCAACAAAATTCGAATTTCCCCGAAGGGCTCGGGCTCCACCCGATCCTGGAGTCGCGCCAACTCGTCCACGAAGGGTTCTGGAAGCAGGTCGGGCCGCGTCGAGAGGAGCTGCCCCAGCTTGATGTAGGTTGTCCCGAGCTCTTCCAGAGCGAGGCGGAGCTTCTCCGCCCGGCTCTGCATACGCTCCGCCGGCTTTCGCCTCCGGCGGCGCTTCAACCCTATCCAGGAGAAGACGTCGAAGGTCTCGAGGACGTCGTCGAATCCGTGGCGAAGGAACACCGCGGCGACTTTCTGCAGGCGTGCCAGATTTCTGGGTTTGAGCAAGTACTTCTCTTCCGATGGAGAGTCTAGCAGACGCGAGCTTCGGCCTCTTCCGGCGAGCGTAGGACTTCGACGCCAAATCCTCCCTCGAGCTGCCTGAGATCGGATCCGAGCAGCACGAAGACCTACTCGCTCTCGACGACCATACTGCAGCCGAGCCCGCCGGCCGCGCACACGCCGATGAGCCCGAACCCGCCGCCCCTCCGCGCAAGCTCGTTGAGCACGCTCAGCGTTATCCTTGCTCCAGTAGCGCCGAACGGGTGTCCGAGGGCAATCGATCCACCCATCACGTTCATCGTCTCTCGGTCGACTTCCCCCAGGGGCTCACGGTTGAGCTTCTCCCGCGCGAAGCGCTTGGATGAGAGCGCCTGAACGACCGAAAGCACCTGCGCCGCGAAGGCTTCGTGAAAATCAACGAGCGATATGTCGGAGAGCGAGAGCCCCGCGCGATCGAGCGCCAAGGGTGTGCTATAGGCAGGTCCGATAAGCAATTGGTCGAAGGGATCGACGCCAGCGAAGGCATAAGAGCGGAGATAGCCGAGGGGGCGATAACCGCGCGCTCGTGCGACGTCCTCGCGCATTAGTACAAGAGCGGCCGCGCCGTCGGTCAAAGGCGAGGAGTTGCCTGCCGTCAACGAGCCGAAGCGACGGTCGAAGACGGGGCGAAGCGCTCCGAGTGACTCGAGGGTCGTGTCACGGCGTATACCGTCATCGACCGCGAATGAGCTGTCGTAGCGAGGCGAGGTGTAATAGCGCGCGATCTCGGCCGGGAGACGCCCGTCGTCGGTAGCACGGGCGGCGAGCTCGTGACTCCTCAAAGCGAAGCGATCCTGCGCCTCTCGAGAGATCTCGTTCTTTTTCGCCATTTTCTCGGCGGACTCCCCCATGCTGAGACCGGTCGCGTATTCCGCGATCCGGGGAGGCACGGGAAGGAGATCCTTCAGCCTCAGAGGCGCGAGCGCGGCGAGTCGCTTCCCCAGCGTCTTGGCCTTGGACAGAGAAACGAGAGCGCGACTCAAGGACTTGGAGACGAGAATCGGTACGTTCGATAACGATTCGGTGCCGCCAGCGATGATGGTCGTGGCCTGTCCCGAAAGGATCGATTCGGCGCCGCTGATGATCGCCTGGTTCGAGGAAGCGCAGGCGCGCGAAACCGTGTAAGCCTCGACCTGAGGCGGCAAGCCAGCCGCGAGCGCGGCTTCCCGCGCCACGTTCCGGGTCGCGGTACTTGGAACAACCGTCCCGAGTACCACCTCGTCGATGTCCGCCACCGAGAGCTCGGCTCTCGCGACGAGCTCGGCGATGACGTGTCGGGCGAGAGCGAGCGACGTCTCCTCCGCAAGAACGCCGCCCGCCCTCGTGAAGGGAGTTCGGCAGCCCGCCACGACGGCAACGCGCTTGCCCGCTCTCGGAGCCTGGGTCGAGTCCTGCATCGGCAACGAATCTATGCCGGCGACACGGTCAGGAGCAAGCTCGACCTCTCGCCCTTGCAAACCATCTCGCGCTACAATGGCGGTTGACACCGTGCATCCCAACCCTTAGTGGGCGCCCGAGTTGAGTTGCCGAGCGATTGACCTTTGTGGTAGCTTTTTGCGCTTGGGGCTTGTGTGTCCCGGCACAACGCCGAAAGTCGAGACCAAAGGAGAGAGTTTCCATGATCACGCGGCTAGCTTTGTCCGTAGTCGCTTTGATGGCAAGCAGCGCCTTTGCCCAGGACCAACCTGGAGCCAAGGACTTCCTTGCTTGCCAGGAAGCCGTCAAGACGAACGACTTCGACACCGTCATCCAGACGTGTGAGAGGGCGCTCGGCGCGAGCGCGGATCTGTTCGCGAGCAACTACTACTTGGGATACGCGTACAAGACGAAGAAGAACCATGACAAGTGTGCGTCGAATTTCGACACGTTCCTGAAGAAGGCTGGAAACAATCCCGACGCTGGCGTCATGATTGCAGCCGCGAACCGTGAGGGCGGTCTGTGCTACGCGCGAGGAAGCGCGACCGCGAAGGCAGTACCGCTCCTCAGGAAAGCGGCTTCGGCGAAACCGACCGACAAGGAAGTGCAATTCTACCTCGGCCTGTCGCTCATGCGTGGCAACAATGAAGGTCAGGCCGAGCAGGCTTTCGCGAAGGTGATCCAGCTCGACCCGAACCTGGCGCAAGCGCAATACTACGCGGGCCGAATCAACTTCAATCAGCAGGAGTGGGCCAAGGCCAACGAGCGCCTGTCGAAGTATCTGGAGTTGAAGCCCGACGACGCCTTCTCTGCCGACAGCCACTACATGGTCGGTTCGATGGCTATTCGGATGGCCGAGGGCGCTTCCGATGCGACGGCGCGGCAAGATCAAGCGATTGCCCACCTCAAGCAGTTTCTCACCGCAAAGCCGAACGCCCCACAGTCGTCTCAGGCGCACTACATTCTCGGAAGCCTCGCGGCACAGCGCGAAGACAACGAGACCGCGAAGAGCCACTTCCAGAAATATCTGGAGCTCGAGCCCAACGGCGCGCAAGCGGATGAGGTGAAGCAGTTCCTGGCCGATCTGTCCGCGGCATGCTAAATCCTAGACCTCTCGTCAAGCTCCGTAGGAACGGTTCGCTCGTGCGATACGTCAGGAAAGCGAAATTGGAAAGCTCCCGAGGACCGTTCGGCGGGGATCGGGCGCCGTGAGTTTCTTTCTCAGAGCGAGAGGGGGCAAGGGAGGCTCTTCCAGGGCGAGTCGCTGACGCTCGACCTCCCAGAGACGTCCAAGTAAATCGTTGAGCCAGAAAATCTCGTTCAGCGAATAGTGAACGTCCGTGGTCTCGTAGCGCTGCACCCAGTGGGCAGGATCCTCTCTAACGATCTCATACCAAAGGCCGTCCAGGCGGCGCGTACGGCAACGGGCGAGCTCGAAACCCCCAACGAGCGTGTCGAGGAGCCCGCCCCGGCCGAGCAGGCCGTTCCGGCCGGCGAGGTAGCCCATGCCTCGAATCAGGTAGAGCAGACACCAACGAATCTCTGGAGTCAGCGAGTCGGGGTCGGCGAGCATCCTCGGAACGAGAGAAGACGCAGTTCCTGAGCTCTCGTCGAGCAAAAGACGATAGAGCTCTGCACGAACTCGAAATTTCTCTGCGTCCATCTAGTCGTCCAGTTCAAGAAACGTTCTTTCCTGGTAGCGCCACGGAATCACCGGGCACCACCCTCCCATCTAGAATAGCAGACCGGCGCCATGGAGGAAGAGGGAAATATCGAGTGGTTCCCTAACGCAGGTAGCCGAGCGCACGGAGTCGCTCCAGCTCTTCCGCACCAGCTCCACGGGAGGGCTGGCCCGCTTGCCCTCACGGCGAGCCTCGGCCTCCGAGACGAAGGCCTCGAGGCGCTTGTGAAATCGCTCGCGGGCTCGGGGATCCTCTAGGGGAGCGCCCTCCAGAGGGTCCGATCCCAAGTCGAAGAGTGTCGTGAACGTGACTTGGTCCTTCCGCCGAAAGATCGCTTTCATGGCGCCGGCGCCACGACGAAGCGAGATGAGATGCGATCCGTCGAGCGTATGTTCCGTCTCCGCCCAAGCTTCCGGACGCTCACTTTCGCTGAAGGCGCTCAGGAGACTCGTTCCCTGAAAACTCCCCTGCGGGGGAAGCTCCAGGACATCGATGACGGTCGGCGCGACATCCACGAGACTCACCTGCCGCTTCACGCGCTCACCGGAACGCTTGCTCTCGGGAAGCTTCACGAGAAGCGGTACTCGGAGCTGCTCTTCGTAGAGCGTTTTCTGGTGCTCCCATTCGCCGTGGTCCAGAAACTCTTCGCCATGGTCCGAGGTCACCACGACGAGCGCTTTGTCGAAAAGGTTGAGCCGCTTCATCTCCCGGAGCAATCGTTCGACGTGGCGATCGGTATACGAGATCTCGCCGTCGTAGATGGCTTCGATATGATAAAGGTCTCGGGGATCGATGTCCTCCCCGAGCTCTTTAAACTCCCACCAGATGCCGCTCGTCGCTCCGGTGTAGGTCGGATCGAACTTCTTGTCATAGGGAGACGGAGGGTCGTAGTGCCAGTGCGGATCGTAGTAATGAAGGAAGAGAAAAAAGTCCCGGTCTCCTCGCGAGCGAAGGAAGGAGACGGCGCGATTCGTCACTTCCTCGGCGCGAGTTTCCGGCATGTAGTGATGCGAGTCGAATCCCTCGCCGAAGCCGTAGTCGCGGGAGAGGTAGGTATGAGTGACGAAGGCCTGGGTGAAGAACCCGTTGTCTCTTAAAATCGACGCGAGGCTGGGCCACTCCGGTGATAGCCCTCGCTTCATATCGACGGCGCCGTGCACGCTCGGATAGGTCGAGGTCAACAGAGAGGCGTGTGCCGGCAATGTCCAGGAGGACGTGCTCACCGCATCGTCGAAGACGAGAGCGTCCCGAGCGAGCGCTTCGAGACCGGGTGTCGTCCGCCGAGGATAGCCGTAGACACTCACGTGATCCCGTCGTAGTGTGTCGATGGATATGACGACGACGGCCCGTCCCCGGCCGTAGGCCGCACGATCGTGCGAGACCGGATCGGCGAAGACGCCTACCAGCGGGAGCGGCGTCCCGGCCTCGGCGCCGGGAAAGTCGGTCTCGAACGTGAGCCAGACTTCTCTGCCCGCGAAACGGCTCAAGTCGACCGATTGCTCGATCCACTCACGATGGCGCGCGATGTGAATCGCACGTTCATAGATGACGCTCTTCGATGACTCCTCACTCACATAGATGCGAAACCGCATTCGGTTTCCGGGAAGCGTCACGCCGGATGACGCGTCCCCAGTCTCCGCGATCCCGATCGAAAAGGTGAGCAGCGCTCGATCCGGCACCCGCAGCCTGTATCGAAACTCGGCCGGAGTGGGAGCGACCAGAGCGGCTCGGGGCTCGCTTCCGATCGCGACCGGAGAGGTCAAGTCGTTCTCGGTAACGGGCGCGAAGACGATATAGGCGACGTCGAGAAGCTCCTGGGGTGGTGCGGCTTCCTCACCGACCCCTCGGCAGCCTATCGAAAGCGAAGCGAGGAGCGGGAGCGCGAGAAACTCAGCACGAATAAGCATGGCAGGTCACTGAGACGTCGATCATTATAGGGTCGTCGGCCTTCTGACCGCGAGCCACGCAAGATCCGGGCAAACAAGCTAGAATAGGGGCCGAGGACCTCCCGGCTCCACAAGGGCCGGTTTTTTTTTGATCTAACTGACGATGCTGCAGATACAAGGACTTACGAAAGCCTACGCCGGACGTGTCCTTTTCGAGGGCGTGACCTGGAACGTCTCCGATGGCGATCGCATCGGCCTGACCGGGCCCAATGGGTCCGGCAAGACGACTCTGATGCGGCTCGTCACTCGCAAGGAGGCGCCCGATGAGGGCTCGGTCAGCACGCCCAAAGGCACGACGGTAGGCTACCTGCCTCAGGACGGCCTACACCACTCCGGCAAGTCGCTGCGCGAGGAAACGCTTTCCGCCTTCGCGGGGGTGCTCGCGATCGGCGAAGAGATCGAGCGCCTCGAGCACCAGATGAGCGACTTGGACCCCGAGAGCGACTCCTATCGGGAAGTGCTACAGCGTTACGGTGAGAACCGCGAGGAGTGGGATCGACAGGGCGGTTTCAGCCTCGAGGCCCGGGCCGAGGAAGTGCTCCTCGGGCTCGGCTTCACTGGGGCTCAGCTCGAGGCACCTACGGAGACCTTCAGCGGCGGCTGGCAGATGCGCATCGCTCTCGCGAAGCTCCTGCTCGCACAGCCGAACATCCTCTTGCTCGACGAGCCGACCAACCATCTGGACCTCGAGGCGCGCAACTGGCTCGAGGATTTCCTCAGCGCCTATCCTCACGCGGTCGTCATGATCTCTCACGATCGATATTTCCTCGATCGGATCGTCGAGCGCATCACGGACATCGACCGACGCCGCCTCGTGGACTACCCCGGCAACTACACCCACTATCGGGACGCCCGCAAGAAGCGCATCGACGAGCTGCGGGCACGAGCGACCAGACAGCGAGAAGAGATCGAGAAGATGCAGCGCTTCATCGGGCGCTTTCGCGCCAAAGCGTCCAAGGCCAAGCAGGTGCAGAGCCGCGTCAAGATGCTCGAGAAGATGGAGGTCATCGAGGTCCCTCCGGAGCGCAAGCTGATGCGGCTCCGGTTACCCGAGCCCGAACGCGCGAGCCGCGTCGTAATCGAAGCCGAGGGTATCGACAAGAGCTACGGCGAGACGCGCGTCTTTCAGGGAGCGCGGCTCGTCGTCGAACGGGGCGACCGCCTGGCTCTCGTCGGACCGAACGGCGTGGGCAAGTCGACGCTCATGAGACTGCTCTCCGGCGAGGAGCTTCCCGACGCGGGCGAGCTGAAGCTCGGCCATAACGCGAAGACGGGCTACTTCAGTCAGGAGCGCTACGATCTGAACGAGGAGAAGACCGTTCTCGAGAGCATGACGGAGGTCGCCCCGGTTAGTAAGGTCGGTGAGCTGCGCAGCGTTCTGGGCGCCTTCCTGTTCCGTGGAGACGACGTCGAGAAGAAAGTCCGCGTGCTCTCGGGAGGCGAGAAGAGTCGTCTAGCCCTCGCGCGCATGCTATTGCGGCCCGCTAATATGCTCCTCCTCGACGAGCCCACGAACCACCTCGACCTCGACTCCAAAGAAATACTGCTCGAAGCGCTCGACGCCTACAAGGGCACGATTCTCTTCGTTTCACACGACCGCTTCTTCCTGGAATCGCTCGCAACGAAAGTCGCCGAGATCGGAACCGGCGAGATCGTCATCCACTGGGGTGGCTACGCCGACTTCGTCCGCTCGAAAGAGCGGGCGGCTCAGGCGGCGGAGGCCGGTCCCGAGCCGAAAGAGGATGCTCTCGTGAAGGCGACGCCCGCCGTCCGAGAGACGGCGGAGACCCTGCTCGGGTTATCCAAGAATCAGAAGCGAGACCGAGAGAAACGGGTCGGCGAGCTGGAGTCCGCAATCGCGGAGACGGAGATCGCCATCGACAGTCTCGAAGGTCGCATGGCGGTGCCGGGTTTCTACGAGGACCCCGAGAGCTCCGCCGAGGTCGTCAGAACCCACGAGTCTCTCAAAGCGAAGCTCGAAGAGCTTTACGAGGAGTGGGAGACTTACGCCTCGACGGCTCAGAGCTCCTGAATCGCCTGACGCGCAAGGAAATCCGCGCGCTCGTTCTCGGGGTGCCCCGCGTGCCCGCGGATCCACTCCCAGCGCACATCGTGCTTTTTTGCGAGAGCGTCGAGCTCTTCCCACAGATCGCGGTTCTTCACCGGCGCGCCCGAGGCGATGCGCCAACCCTTGCGCCGCCAACCTTGGATCCAACGCGTCATGCCGTAGACGACATATTGCGAGTCCGTGACGATGCGCACCCGGGAGGGTTCTTCGAGCGCGGCAAGCCCTCGTATCACGCCGCTGAGCTCCATGCGGTTGTTGGTCGTGTGCTTCGCACCGCCCGTGATCTCGCGGCGGCTACCGTCGGAATCGATGACGGCCGCAAAGCCGCCCGGACCCGGATTGCCTTCACAGGCTCCATCGGTGTGAATGATGACGTCTTTTTTCATCGCAGGCGCACGTAGGCTCCGAGGGACCGGGTGTCGTCAGATCGTCCCTCCTCGACAGGCACGAAGCTCCCTTTCGAGATCACGGTAAAATCGTACAGGTAGCTGCGACGCTCCGGTCCCTCGAATCGATAGGGGTTACGGAGCAGCAAGTCCACCCGGTTTGGACCTTCGGGAGGTAAAGAAAACTCGAGGTTCTTCTTGCCCCGCTCCTGTATCACGATCGAGTTCTCACGCGGGCCGTTCGTGACGAGCAGCGTGAGCTGCGAGACCTTCGTTCGCGACGTGAGAAGGAAGCGCGTGCGCCCTCCCCCCGGCACCCAGACACCGGGTCCCTCGAAACCATGTTCCCCGACAACAGACAGAACGCGCCCCTCGGGAAGCCCCACTGTTTCGCGATACTCGGGTCCTCTCTTCGCCGTCTCGTTGGACGGCCAGTGCTCGAGGAGCGCACCGAGGGCACAAACGCCCAGCATCAGGCCGCCCGCACTCAAGCTCGCGTTACGAGCGAAGCAGGAGTCTTCGCCGTGAACGGAGAAGGGCTCCTCGCGGAGGCGACCCCGCAAACGATAGACGAGCAGCGCCACGATCAAGACTAGCGTGAGAAGCTTCGCGAAGTGGGCAGGACCCGAGCCGAGGAAGCCGTCTGTCAGCATCGAGGGAACGTATTGCATCGGATCGCTGTAGAGCGTGCGTCTCCACAGCAGCACGGCCTGATAGCTCGGGATCAGATCCTCGAGGAAACTCAGCGTGAAAGCGAAGCTCGCGGCGGCGAGTACGATGGCCGTCCCCGCGAGGACGCCGTCCCTCAAGGCTCGTCCCACAACGAGCACCAGCGGCAGGGCCAGCAGTGGAAGGATGCTGAGAACGTAACGGCCCATCGTGCTCACCGCGCCGGGCCAGTAGGGGAACGAAGCGACCACGAGCAGGTAGGAGCAGAGCACGAGGACGTAGGGTGTTGCGAGGCGCCGATGTCGCAGAATGAGCGCGCTCATCCCCACGAGCGCGAGCACGTAGAGGGGCGCGAAGACGAGGATCCCGTTCTCCAGATCGAAGGCCAGCCCGAGAAGGCCCTTCAAGAAACTCTGCGGCTCGAAGGACGATCGCGCGGCGGCCCGAAAGGTGGCGGTAGGAGAGAGGCTCCCCGTGAGGGCGTGGTTGTAGAGAAATATCGAGAATGCCGAGGGAGCCAAAGGTGCCGCGAGAAAAGCAAGCTTGTAAGGGTGATGGTGGATGCCACCGGGCGTGCGGCGAAGGAGTCTGACCGCGGTGATGACGGCGAGTGTGGCGGCCGCCACAGAGTACTTCTGATGGAGCCAGGGGAGCCCGGAGAGCGCGAGCGCGCCGGAGAGAATGGCGAGGCCGCTCGGCGCGGGATCCAGAACGAGCTTTCGAAACGCGTGGAGGAGGAGAAGCCCGCCAGGAAGCTCGGGATAGATCTGGAACGTGAACAGGAGAAAAGGGACCGCGGTCGCTATCGCGAAGGCGGTCAGACCGGAAGCCGCTTCGCTCGATAGCTCCCGAGCCGAGGCGAAGATCTCGTACACGAGGAGTGCAGCGAGCAACTGCCAGAAGAGAATCTGGAAACGTTGGCCGCTCGTATCGAAGAGGCGATTCCAGCTCGTGTCGATCAGATAGGACGGAACGAGCAAAAGTCCCGGGCCCGGCGCGTTGATGTAATAGACTCCGCCCTCGACGCTCCTGAACATCGATCGGTTGACTTTCGACGCGCGGAGCTCGCCCCGGTACAAACGCCCCTCGGCCATGGCACTCGAGACCTCGCGACCGAGCGCTCCGGCCGCGGCCGTGTAGCGCCGGAGCATCTCGGGCCCCCGCGACAGGAACTCGAAGATGCGAGGAGAGGTGTTCTCCTCCGCCCGCGAGATGTCGAGCGTGCCCGTTCCTGCGAAGACCGACGCCATGCGCAGGTACTTGAACATGTTTCCCTGGCCGATCCCTTCCTCGTGGAAACGGGGAGGCGTCGCCACGACGAAGGTGCCGAGCGCCACCGCCACCACGAGTGCCCCGATCGCACGACGCCTCCAAGGATCGGCCAGTGGAATGACGGGAGCACCGAGCGGGCCGAGGGCGTGGCTAATGGTATGAGCGAGGCACGCGAGAAAGAGCATCGCCGTCAGAAGCGCAGGAAAAGGCCCCTCGAGCGTGAGCGTCAAAACGAGGTTGACGCCGTAGGGAAACGCGGGTGAGACCAGGAGCGATCCGACCGAGACGAGCGTCATGCCGGCCGGAACGAGGAGCGTCGTGAACGGCCGCGCGAGCTCCGGTAGCAGATTCCCGCTCCACTCGAATCGGCGGCCGAGCCAAGCGATCCCATGGGCGAGTCCAACCCCGAGCAACGACCAAAACAAGGCCGACAGCAACACGTCCGTGAGGAGCATATTGCGCGCAAGGGCGGGCAGAAGTGCTTCGCCCGAGTCCTGTCTCAGAAACAGGCGGAGAAAGGCGTTGAACGCCCGACTCACTCCAAAGAGGGCGGAGACACTCGCGATAATGAAGGTGGGTCGCACCGGAGCCGAGATTATATCAGCCGCCGAGGCATCGGAGACCGGGGCTTTTCGTCCGGGGCGGGACGCGACATAATCACGGGGTGACGATCGAGAGCCCGCGCTGGTACGATGAGGGGCTTCAGTTCTCGTGCCATCAATGTCACAACTGCTGCCGCGGTACGGCTCCCGGTTTTGTCTATGTGACACGGCATCAAACCGAGCGCATCACCCGGTGGCTTCAGATGTCGCTTCGTTCGTTCCGGAAGCGTTTCCTGACTCGAGACGAAGATGGCGAGCCCGTGCTCACGCTGAAGCCGAATGGTGACTGCATCTTCTGGCAGGACGGCTGCACGATCTATCCGGTGCGTCCGAGACAGTGCCGGACCTTCCCGTTCTGGGCGGGGAACCTCGAATCGAGAGAAGCGTGGCACGGGCTAAAGACGTTTTGCCACGGTGTCGACAGCGGCAAGCTCTACTCGATCGAGGAGATCGAGAGCATCTACCACGGTCGGTCGACCAGTTAGCGCAAGTCTCGTGGGTGAACCGGCTCGCTGAAGTCGAAGAGCACCGGATAGAGCAAATCCTCCCGACGGTAGCGGATGCCGCGCGCATCGAGGCGACGTTCCAAACGCCTGACGAAGCGAAAGCTTCGAGGCACGAGCGCTACATTACTGGTGGCCTCAGCGGCCTCGACTTCGTCGCGGAACGGAAAGTACCACTCCGTTTGGGAAGGCCCGAGCTCGGAGGTCCAGACCGTGCGTCCGTGGCTCAAGAAGACGTACTTGTAGGAGAGATGATAGTCGGAGTGGAAGTGACGAAGCCCCAGTGATTCGAGGTCGGAAACGAACTCGCGATTGATCGGGTCGCTCCGGAAGCCGTCGCGAAGATAGAGTGCGTCCCCTCTCACGTTAATCGCGAGAAGAGCTACGCCGACGACGAGCGCCGCCCAGCGAGAACGCCGGAAAAGCCCAAAGAGCGCGGAGGCCAGAAAGAGCGGCACGACCGAGAAGAGAAAGAGCAGGTAGCGGGGCTCCGCCGTCATCCAACCGAAGCTGCTCTGCGCGAAGACGGCGACTACGAGGAGCGCGAAGCCGACCAGCATCGCGTGGGGGGTGAGCTCGCCGCGTCTCAGCGCCGCGAGCTTCATCCGATGCCGCCAGGCGAACGCAATGACCGAGGCAGGAATCACCACCGAGAGCAGGACGGACCAGAGAGCGGGTGGCCAGGGAGGATCGTCCCGGGGCCAGTCGCCGGCCAGCACGCCGAACGACGTCGTAAAGACCTCCGTAAGCTGGGTCGTCGCCCGGCTGACGCGCTCGCTCATGGATAGACTCTGAGCGTCGAGACTCCACCAGCGAAAGCTCAGCCAGTCGTTTCCCGCGTTCCACAGAATCCCGGGAAAGTCCCCAATGAGAAAACCGGCTACGAAGGTAGCCAGGCGCCGGAGGGGCCGATAGCGCCAACGATGAAGGAGGAGAATCCCGAGCGCGGCCAGGAGGTAATACGTCGCAAGGATGTGGATCCAAAAGGCGATGCCGCCGAGCACTCCGATCGTGAAGGCGACGCCCAGGCCGTCCTCGTCACGTAGCATCCACCTCGCCCCGAGCGCGAGCATCAGCGTGCCAAGCAACATAACGTCGAGATAGTTCCCCTCGTTGCCCATGCCCCATCCGGTCAGAAAGCTCGGAGAGAAAATGACGTAGAGAGAGGCCGCGATGGCCTCGCCTCGTGAAAGCACGGTGCGAGCCAATAGATAGAGCGCCCCGGCAAAGGCTGCATAGATGACGATTGCGGCGAGGGCAAAGCTCACCACGGGATCGCGGACCAGGGTGGCGACAAGCGCCGTCAGGATGGCCTTGAAGCTTCCGACGTAGGACCAGTTGTAGAGGAAGATCGGATGATGCCGGCCCTCGAGGATGTGAAGGGCCATGACGCCCTGGGCGGCCGCGTCCGAGCTGAACAGGCCGTAGGCGCAGGACAGGAAGGGAACGCGCGTCATGAAGGCGAGCGCAACGAGCCCGAGCGCGACGAGCCCGTCCTTCGTCGGGAAAAGATGCTTTCGCCACGTCCAGGCAAGAGCGACGAGCGCGGAGGCGAGCACGACTGCCGGCACGACGGGCGAACTTCGCGCCAGAAACAGCTCGATCCCGTGGTCGAACCAGGAAAGACAAAGCCAGAGATAGGAGACGAGCGCGGTGCCGGCGAGAGCTTTCGTCTTCATCCGTCGAGAGAATAGCAGGAAGTCGAGCCCATACTTGGACCCGACTCCAACGCTCCCGTTTTGAGGTAGTATTTCGAGCCTATGGCCGACTACGAGTTCATCCAGGCGGATGTCTTCACCGACCGCCCCTTCACGGGGAATCCTCTCGCGATTTTTCCCGAGGCAGAAGGGCTTTCCTCCGACGAAATGCAAGCCATCGCCCAGGAAATGAACCTCTCCGAGACGACCTTCGTCCTGCCCGCGACGGACTTGAAAGCGAAGTGCAAACTTCGCATCTTCACTCCGTCCTCCGAGCTCCCTCTGGCTGGGCATCCCGTGGTGGGGACCTTTTTCATCTTGGCTCAGCGCGGCATCATTCCCGTCGAGGAAGGCTCGAATCGCATCTACCAGGAATGCCAGGCCGGTGTCTTGCCAGTGGACATCCACGTGAAGGACGGCAGGGTCGAGCAAGTCGTGATGACACAATCGCCGCCTCGCTTCTTCGACGAGTACTCCGACCGCAAGCTTCTCGCCGATTGCGTCGGGCTGCCAGACGATCAGCTGCTACCCGACGGGCTTCCCGCGCAAGTCGTCTCGACGGCAGTCCCGCAGCTCATGGTACCCGCACGCTCTCTGAGCCACTTGGCGAAGATCGAGCTCGACCTCGTTGCGATGCGTCGCGTGCTTCGGGAAACGAACTCCGACAGCTTCATGATCTTCACTCGCGAGTGCGTCACCGAAGAGGGCACGGCACACGCCAGGATGTTCGCCCCCACATTGGGGGTCATCGAGGACCCGGCGACGGGGAGTGCTTCAGGCGCTCTGGGCGCCTATCTGGTACGCCGAGGACTAATCGAGATCGGGCCTACGACCCGTATCCTCGTGGAGCAGGGCTACGAAATGGGGCGGCCGAGTGCCATCCACGTCGAGGTCGACAGCGACGACAACGGTCCCATGGAGGTTCGGGTCGGCGGCCAAGCCGTGGAGATCGCTGAGGGCCGGCTGAGCTTCTGAACGTTCTGGAACCGCTGACGCGGGCCCCACGAGTTTGCTTCGCTTCGTTGCTTACCCTAAATTGGGGGTGTCTCAGCCATCCCCGAGCAAATCGCCATGACAGATCTAGAGGACTCGCAATCGCTGGGCCGCGGTAAAGGACCCCACCGGCTCTCGAACTGGCTCATCCCCGGAGTCTTGCTCATCCTGTTCGTTTTGACCGCCTTCGCGACGCGGCTGGTCGAGAAGAATCATGCGCCCTATGCGGGAGTCGCCGGAGAGGACTTGGCTGAGATTCCCCTTCAGGGGGGTGTCTTTCGCTATCCTCTGGTCGACACGATTCGAACGCTCGACCCGGCCGAGGCGGTGTTCACCGTCGACGTCATGCTGGTGCAGCAGCTTTACGACGGTCTGACGGCGTTCGACAAGCACCTCAATATCATCCCCGCGCTCGCGCGGTTCTGGGAGATTTCTCCGGACGGGCGCACCTATACCTTCGAGCTCAGAGACGACGCCCAGTTTCACAACGGGAGGACGGTGACGGCGGAGGATTGCGTTTTCAGCTTCGAGCGCCTGCTGACGAAGGGGCTGAACGAGCACAACTACCACTACTTCAGTCGGATCGAGGGCGCCGAGGACTTTCGCGAGGGCCGCAGCCCTAGTGTCCCGGGCCTGAAAGCTCTCGACGAGAAAACGTTTCAAATCCAATTCGTCACACCCTTCGTGCCGGCACTCTCGGTCCTCAGTATGTACTCCTCGAAGATCTTGCCGAAGCAGGAGGTTCTCGAGGAGGGCGAAGAGTTTTTCGAACAGCCGATTGGCACCGGCGCTTTCGAGTTCGCGCGCTGGATCGAACCGTCCGAGGATCCCGCGGTGCCGACGGTAGAGGGTATCCTGCAAGGGCTCCGGTTGGAGGCGAACCAGCAGCATTTGGACGGCCGGGCTCACCTCGACGCGATCGTCTTCCGTGCGTTCTGGAACTCGCCGGATTACGAGGGCGAATCCCGTCCTCTCCACGACGTCGCCGATTGCCTCGAGACGAACGAGGGCGAGCGCTATATGAACTGGGTCCCCGTGGAAGCGGACCGACTGCTCGCGCTCCGCTACCTCTACTTCCCGTCCCGCGTCACCCCCTACGACGACCACCGGGTTCGCCAGGCTATCAACTACGCGCTCGACAAACGGAGCTTCCTCGACGCCCATCGCATGTCGGCCGGCATTCCCGCGGCGAGCGGCATCGTTCCGCCGGGCATTCCCGGTTTCATTCCGAAGGAGTCCCATCGCACGCAGAACCTCGATGAGGCGCGACGGCTCCTGGCCGAAGCGGGCTACCCGCAAGGCAAGGGGCTTCCGCCCCTGGAACTTCCCGTGCTGGGTCCCTACGGGGACCCGGGATCGGTGGCCCAGGATGGCTGCCTCGTCGCTTGCCTCTCGAAGGTAGGGGTCGAGGTGAAGCTCGTCGAGCTCGATCCCATCGTCGATATCACAGCCCCGGCGTTCGAGGGACGCGCGATGCTCGGCCGCTCCCAGTGGTACGCCGACTTTCCCGATCCCGACAATTTTCTGCGTCCTCTGTTTCACTCGAAGGGCTACATGAATGCCTTCGGTTATTGGAATCCGGAGGTCGATCGACTGCTCGACCAGGTTTGGACCGAGACGAGCTATTCGGCACGAAACGAGCTCTACCATCACATCGAGACCTTGATCTTGAAGGACGCGCCCATCATCCCGACGGACTACGGACGGCTACGCTACCTGCTCCGCCCGAGCGTTCGCGGATTCACCATGACCCCGCTCGGCGATCCCTACCTCAAGATGAAAGACATTTGGCTCGCGGAAGAAGAGGCCGGATCCGAAGTCGAGCTCTGAGCCCATGTGGCGCATCGCTCCTCTCAGCCTTCGGGAACGCTTCATCCTGAGCTCGACTGCTCTCATCACGCTCCTGATGAGCGTCGTCATCTTCGTCGTCGAGATGAAGCAGACGAAAGTCCTCAAAGCGCAAGCGAAAGAGCACGGAATTGCCATTGCCAAGGCCGTCGCACTCCTCTCCGAGAACCGCCTGATGTACTACGACCTGGTCGCGCTCTCGCAGAACATGGCACGAGCGGCCGAGGATGAAGACGTCGTCTTTGCGATCATATTCAACCGTAACGCGAGAATGCTGGCGGCGAACGAGGAGGCGCGCGAGCTCTTCCCGGAAGAGCTCTTCGAGATGAGTACCGAGATGAGTCGGCTCGAGCGGGAGAGCGTGCTGACGTTCGAAACCTCGCTCCCGATTTCGGAGGGGCAAACACTCGAGGTGCTCGAGGTGGTGGCGCCCGTTTATGTGGAGGACGAGCTCTGGGGTGCCGTGAAGCTGGGGCTTTCGTTGGAAGAGGCCAATGCGGAGATCCAGCGCACGCGCATCGTGCTCATCAGCCTCGGATTCCTGGGTTTGACCTTCGGCGCTCTGGGCTCTGTATTTCTCGCCAGTCGCATCAGCCGGCCACTCGAGAGTCTCGTCGAGGGAACCATTCGCGTCGCCGATGGAGACTTGAGTCATCGAATCGATATCCCGCTGGGCGACGAGATCGGAGAGCTCGCTGCCAATTTCAATCGTATGACGGAGGAGATCCTCGACGATCGGAGAAAGCTTTCCGAAGCCTCCCGCAAACTGACAGACGCCGAACAGCTCGCGAGCATCGGTCGCCTCGCGACGGCGCTGGCGCACGAGATCCGCAATCCCCTTACGGCGGTCAAGCTCAACATTCAGAAGATCTCCCGCCACCCGGCCCTCAACGACGTCGAGCTCGAGCAGTTGGGTATCGCCGAGAGCGGCATTCAGCAGGTCGAGAAACTCGTCAAGGATATCCTGAGCTACGCCCGCGCTCCGAAGCTTCAAAAGCAGGTGATTCGTCTGGAGAGCGTCATCGACGATGCCCTTCGTTTCGTTGAGGAGCCGGTTGAGGAGAAGAAGATTCGGGTGGTCACGGAATACGAAGAGCTACCCGAGATCGAGGTCGATGGCGATCAACTCCGCCAGACGTTTCTCAATACGCTTTTGAACGCGACCGAAGCCGTTTCCAATGGAGGCGTCATTCACGTCCGCACCCGTTCGGTAGCGGACGGTGAGAGACGGCTCGCAACGGTCGAAATCGAGGACGACGGCTCGGGTATCATGGAGAGCGATCTGAAATCGATCTTCGAGCCTTTCTTCACAACCAAGAGTTTGGGAACGGGTCTCGGGTTGACCAACGCCAAAAAAGTCGTGGAGCTTCACAACGGCCGGATCGAGGTGGAGACCGAGTCCGGCGTCGGGACCAAGATTATTATGGTGCTCCCCTACGAGAGCACGGCGGTACATTCGAGGACCGTGCCGAGCCAGGATGACGAGGTTCATGAAGTCCATTCTAGTCATCGATGACAACCGGCTAATTCGACAGACGTTCAAGAGCCATCTCATGAGCGAGGGCTTCGAGGTCTCTCTCGCCAGCGACGGCAAGGAAGGTGTCGGGACCTTCGAGGAGGTCTCGCCCGACCTGGTCATTCTCGATATTCACCTCCCGGTCATCGACGGGCTCGAAGTACTGAAGCGAATCCGCCACATCAACCCGAAGGCCTACGTCATCATGATTACCGCCTTCGACGATATGAAGACGACCGTCGATGCGATGAAGCTCGGCGCGTTCGAGTACATCTGCAAACCCATCGACTACGACGAGCTGCTGCTTGGCATCCGAAAGGCGCAGCGCATGCAGGAGATGGACACGAAGCTCGATTATCTCGTTACCGTGGCGTCGCAGGAATGGAGTATCGACAACATCGTGGGCCGTACGCCGCAGATGCGCAATGTCTTCAAGACCATTGGTATGCTCTCGAGGAGCACCACCACGGTGCTGGTCCGAGGCGAGTCCGGGACTGGCAAGGAGCTGGTAGCAAGGGCCATCCACTACAACTCCATTAATCGCGAAGAGCCTTTCGTTGCCGTGAACTGCACGGCCCTGGCGGAGGGAGTGCTCGAGAGCGAGCTTTTCGGGCACGTCCGGGGCGCTTTCACAGGGGCCGTGCGGGATAGCCGGGGCAAGATCGAGGTCGCGCAGAAAGGAACGCTATTCCTCGACGAGATCGGTGACATCTCGCCAAACCTTCAGGCGAAGCTGCTTCGCGTCGTCGAGAACCGGGAGTTTTCTCGCGTCGGCGGAGAACGCATCGAGCGGACGGACGCGCGGATCATTGGCTCGACCAACCGTAACCTGGAGGAATTCGTCCGCCTAGGGCAGTTCCGTGAGGACCTCTACTATCGACTCAAGGTCGTCGAAATCAAGCTCCCTTCTCTGAGGGAACGACGCGAGGACATTCCCGATCTCGTGGCTTATCTTCTCGAGAAGATCAACCGGCATCTCCATACCAATGTCGGCAAGGTTCCCGACGGTGTGATGAAGATGCTCGTCGAGCACGACTGGAAAGGCAACGTGCGCGAGCTTGAGAACGCCTTGACGCGGGCCGTGACCCTCGCTCACGGTGACGTGCTTCTGACGGAGCATCTGCCGCTTCTGAGCTCGGAGAGAAGCGCGGGCCCGGTGACGGAGGAGCTCACGTCGCTCAAGGAAATGGAGCGGCGCTATATCGACTACGTTCTGAAACAGACCCAGTGGAACAAGTCGCGTACGAGCGAGGTTCTCGGCATCACGAGGCCGACCCTTGACAAAAAGATAAAAGACTACAGCCTCGTCGACCCACGCAAGCAAAAAGAGGAGGAGCAAGCCGTCGGCGGCATGGGTTGATTGGTCCGCCCTTTTCTCTTGCACATCGCCCCGGGCTTTGGGTAGCCTCGTTACTCGATGCTTTCGATCTTTTCGACTCCCGAGGCGTGGATTAGCCTCGCGACACTGGCGGCGCTCGAGATCATCCTCGGCATCGACAATATCGTCTTCATCACGCTGCTCGCCGGAAAGCTTCCGAAGAAGCAGCGCCACCTCGCGATGAGGCTCGGTCTCGCCGGCGCTCTATTCACGAGGTTGGCCCTGCTGGGAACGCTGGGTTGGGTAATGAAGCTGTCCCGCTCGCTCTTTACCGTCGTGTCACACGAGGTCACGGGGCGCGACCTGGTACTCGTGGCCGGGGGACTGTTCCTCATCGCGAAGGCGACCATCGAGATCTACGACAGGGTCGAGGCCGCGCATCCTGCGGGGAGCAGCGAGCCCGAGGCGGGAAGCGGTCGGCTTGCTTCGGTCGTCACGCAGATCATGCTACTCGACATCGTCTTCTCCCTGGACTCGGTGATTACGGCCGTCGGCATGGTCCAGGAAGTCGCGATCATGGTGGTGGCGGTCATCCTGGCGATACTCGTCATGCTCGTTTTCGCCGCTCCGATAGGGGACTTCGTCGAGCGCCATCCGAGCGTCAAAATCCTGGCACTTTCGTTTCTCGTCATGATCGGCGTCCTGCTCGTGGCCGAGGGAACGGGCCAGCACTTCCAGCGCGGCTACGTCTATTTCGCGATGGCCTTCAGTCTCGGCATCGAGCTTCTGAACATGCGCTACCGGGCCCGGCAGGCGGCGCTTTCGGAAGCCGCCTCCTTGATGACCCGCATGAGCGGCTAGTCTCTCTTCCTCACGATGAGGAGGCCGTCGCGTACGGTCGCGAGAACGTGGTCGACACCTCTATCGGCTTTGACCTTCTCATTGAGGGCATGGATGGCGCGGGCTTCTTCGTCCTTGGGGTCGAGCACCTCGCCGCTCCAGAGGACGTTGTCGACGGCAATGATACCGCCGGGGCGGACGAGCTCCATCAAACGGTCGTAGTACGCGGGATAGCGCTGCTTGTCCGCGTCCAGAAACGCGAAGTCGAAGGGTCCTTCCAGTCCCGCGAGAGTGTCGAGTGCAGGGCCGACGAGGATTCGGATCTTTCTGCCGTCGGGACTCTCTTTGAAGTAGCGCTTCGCGACCTCGACGACTTCCGGGTCAATCTCACAGGTCACGAGCTCGCCCTCGTCGGGTAGCGCCGCCGCCATCGACAGCGCGCTATAGCCCGTGAACATGCCGACCTCCAGAACGCGTCTGGCACCGCTCACCTTGACCAGCAGAGAAAGGAGCTGGCCTTCGGCGATGCCCGTCAGCATCTGCGCGTCTTTCCTGGAGGCTTCGGTCTCACGCAGGATACGTTCGAGGAGCTCGGACGGACGGCTCGTATGCTCTGCCGCGTAGCGCTCGATTCGCTCGTCCACCAATAGGATCATGAAGTGAGTCCTCCGGGTTCAGCCTAGGATTTGAATGATGTAGTCCCGAGATCGGGGGCTCGTGTCGAAGTCGACGAGAATGATTTGCTGCCAGGTCCCGAGGGTCAACTTGGAGCTCGTGAAAGGAACGCTCACAGAGGGTCCCAACATCGAAGCGCGAACGTGGCTGTGCCCGTTGTCGTCGCCCCAGCGCTCGTGGTGTCGGTATTCCATCGCTCGGGGATAGAGACGTTCGAAAGCTTCCGTGAGATCGTGCACCAGGCCGGGCTCATACTCGATGGTCGTAACGGAGGCCGTCGACCCCGTAACAAACACGGTGGCGAGACCCTCGCTTAGGCCAGAGCTCTCGACGGCCTGAGAAACGGCGCTAGTAATGTCCAGGATATGGCCGTTGCCACGTGTTTGGATGCTTTCTCTAAAGGTTCGAACCGCCATCATCCACCGGGTTCCCATCATACTTTAAGCTGGGATGCGATTAATTAGGTCTATTGACCTAATATATATCTGCAAAATAAAAAGGCGTGGACCGAAGCGACTTGGCCCACGCCTCGAGAGTTTCTCGATTACTGCAGGTAGTCGTGAAGGGCGCGGCGATTGCCGGCGGCACGGAGGCGCCGCAATGCTTCGACTTCGAGCTGGCGCACCCGCTCGCGGGTCAGATTGAGTACTTTGCCGATCTCTTCGAGGTTGTACTCCGTGTTGAATCCAATCCCGAAGCGCATCCGAACGATGAGCTGCTGCCGAGGGGGAAGCAGCTCGAGCGCGGCGCGCACTTTCTCCTGCATGTCGCGGTCGAGCACGACTTGCCAGGGGGTCTCGGAGCGCTCGTCGGACTGCAGCTCCCAGCGGGGGCTTCCATCCTCGACTGCCTGGGCATCGAGCGACTCCAAGTGGGGGATCGACTTCATGGCCGTCTCCACTTGGTGCTCCTGAGCGCCGACTTCCTTGGCAATCTCCTTCATGCTGGGCTCACGACCTTTTCGCTCGTGAAGCTTGTTCTTCGCTCGCGTCGCGACGCGAACCATCTCCAGCTTGTTAATCGGAACCTTGATGGTCCGCGACTTCTGAGAAAGGGCCCGCGTGATCGCCTGGCGGATCCACCAGGTCGCGTAGGTCGAAAACTTCAGATTCCGGCGCGGGTCGAAGCGCTCGACGGCCTGCATCAGGCCAATGTTGCCCTCCTGCACCAGATCGCTCAGCTCCATGCCCATGTTCTTGTATCGTTTGGCGATGGAGACAACCAAGCGAAGGTTGCTCTCGATCATCTTCGCCCGGGTCTCATCGAACTCTGTTCTCGCGGAGCGCCGGACCGTCCCGGTCTTCTTCTCTTTGAGAACCGCTTCCGAGCGCCGCATCGCTCGGGAAACCTTTTGCTCCTGCTCCCGGTTCAAGAGAGGATAGCGATGGGTTTCCTTGAGGTACTGACCTAGAACGTCGAGCTCCGTTGTATTAGTTGGCTCATCCGCCTCCGGCTTCCGGACTCTGGACTCACGCGCTTGAACTTCGAGCCCTTCCTCAGGGGTGTCGATGGTAGCTCTCATGCCTTCTATCCTTTCCTATAACTCCCTCTGAAATCCTAGATCGTTCACGTTTCGTGCCAATGCCAACTAAAAACTGGAAAACCAGTTAAATCATATAGTTAGAGAATATATGTCATTCCTCGAGAGGTGTCGAATTGGTGGAATCTTTACAGTCAGTGTCCACTTTTTACCCCTCACACGATATGATCAATGTTACCGGATAAGTCATGTTTACGTAAAGCCCCTTTACGACAATCCGCGGAACACGATTGACAGTCGAAACACGAACGTAGAAACTGACCCCTGTGAGTGCCGCCGAGAACGACGAGCCGCTGCGCGCCAAGGTGGCTTCCGAAGTGAGGGCGCTCCGAGACGAAGCACGGAAGGTTTCTGCCGAGCGAGCAGAGCTACCCGTTCAGGCGGCGGACACTCCTGCCCCGGCTCCGCTGGAACCAATTCCGAATAGACCGGCCACCGCGGCCCCAAGCTCTCCGGACCGCGAAACGCTGAACCGTACCTGGAACGTCGCCGAGCCGCCTCGACGCCGCGAAGGACTGCTTTCACGTACTTTCGGAGCGCCGCTTCGAAGGCTCGTTCAGTTCGCGATGGGTGGCGTGGTCGATCGACAGGTCGAGATGAACTCGGCTCAAGTGAAGTTCGACAACGAGCTCGTCGAATACCTCGATGCGCGCCTCGACCGCATCAGCCGGCACTACGACAACGTGATCGGTCTTCACGGAAAGCGAATGGAGGAAATCGACGAGCGCCACCTCATTCTTCAGCAGGAGCTGGTGAGACACGTGCACGACCTGGTCCAGCGTATCGAGTTCGTGTTCGAGATGGCGGAGCAGAATCACCTCTACCTCGAAGCTAGCCTGCGGGAAACCCGCGATCAGGTGGCTTCACTGTTGAAACGCCTGGAGGCGATGGCGGACCGGACCCGCGAAGACGAGGTTCGCTGATCCACCCATGGCCCGCAGAAGCGTCTGCGTTTGCTCCGTGCAAGCACCTTTCATCACCGGCGGTGCGGAGATCCTCGTCTCAGAGCTCGCCCAAGAACTGAAGACCCGCGGCTTCCAGGTAGACATCGTGAACGTCCCCTTCAAGTGGTACCCGGTCCAGGACATCATCAAGCAGGCTTTGATCTGGCGGTTCTTGGAAGTCGTCGAGTCGAACGGAGCCCCGATCGACCTGGTCATTCCGACCAAGTTCCCATCCTATCTCGTACGCCATCCCATGAAGGTCACCTGGCTCTTTCACCAGCACCGCGAGGTCTATGACCTCTACGGCACTCCGTACTGCAGCTTCACGGACGATCCGGAAGAGCAGGAGATCCGAAAGACCATCATGCGCCTGGACAACAAAACCCTGCGTGAGTCCCGGCGGATCTTCACCATTTCGAAAAACGTCTCCTCCCGGCTGGACCGCCACAACGGGATCGACTCGGAACCACTTTACCCCCCGCCCCACTACGCGGGTCGCTATCGAACGGGAGACTTCGGCGACTACGCACTCTACGCAGGCAGGCTCGAACCGCTCAAACGATGCGACCTGCTCGTGGAGGCGTTTCGTCACGTCGACCCTGGAGCACGGCTCGTGCTCGCCGGGCGCGGACCGCAGCTCGAGAATCTGAAGCGTCAAGTCGAGAGGCTGGGTCTGTCCGATCGGGTTCACTTCGCGGGCTTCGTACCCGAGGAGGAGCTTCTCGAGCTCTATGCCTCGGCCTTCGCAGTGGTCTACGCGCCCGTGGACGAGGACTATGGCTATGTCACGGTAGAGGCCTTCCTTTCCGAGAAACCGGTCGTCACCTGTACCGACTCCGGTGGAACGCTCGAGTTCGTCGAGGACGGCGTTTCGGGTTGCGTCGTCGAGCCGAATCCCGAAGCGGTGGGGGCCGCCGTGAATCGACTCTTCGCGAATCGCCGGGCCGCGCGCGACATGGGGGTGGCGGGCAAGCCGCGGGTCTCGGGGATCAGCTGGGACCACGTCATCGATGCCTTGACGGCGCCCCTTCGATGAAGCTCGCCTACTTCTCGCCGCTGGCACCCAAAGGAACGGGCGTCGCGGACTACAGCGAAGAGCTTCTGCCCTACCTGGCGAAAGGCGCGGCGATCCACTTGTTCGTCGAGGACGAGGCACCGACGAATCCCGAAATCGCCGAGACCTTTCCCTGGCATCTGGCTCGTGACTTCGAAGAAGTCGCCGAGCGCGAGCAGTTCGATCTCAACGTCTACCAAATAGGAAACAGCGGCTACCATCGTTTCGCGCTGATCGCGGCCCTGCGCTTCCCTGGAGTGGTTGTCCTTCACGACCTCGTTCTTCAGCACCTTTTCCTGGGCTTGTCCGTCGAGAGAGGGAACACCGCTCTCTATGTTTCGGAGATGAAGCGTGCCTACGGTGAACGCGGCGCGGCCCTCGGACGGCAGATCGCCGCGGCCCTCGGAAGCGAGCTTCTCACATCGAAGTTTCCGCTCTGCGAACGCATGGTCGAGCGCAGCTACGGTGTTCTCGTCCTGACGCGCCACATGCAAGCTTGGCTGCAGCGCCGATTCGGGAGTGTTCCGGTCGGCAGGTTCATCGGCCGCGCTCCGCACCACTGCGCCCCACCTCCCGAGCTTCCCGTCGCAACCAGCACCGAGGCGAGAAAGCTCTTGGGGCTTCCGCAAGACGGCTTTCTCGTCGCCGCCTTTGGGCTCGCAACCCGTGCGAAGCGGATCGACCGAGCGCTCGCGGGATTCCGTCGCTTCCTGCAAACAGGCGCCGACGCCCGGTTTCTCGTCGTGGGCGAAGTTCAGAAAGGCTACCCGCTGAAGCAGACTGCGGGCGCAGAGGAGCTCGGCGAGCGCTTCGTACTGACGGGTCGACAGCCGATGGACCGCTTCTACCTCTATATGCTCGCCTGCGACGTCGTGATCAATCTGCGCTTTCCCTCCACCGGAGAGCTTTCGGGCACTTTGATCCGGACTCTCGGAATGGGCAAAGCGGTGCTCGTGTCCAACACGGGACCTTTCGCGGAGTTTCCCGAGCACACGGTGGCCCACATCGATCTCGGTCCGCCAGAGGTCGAGGAGATCGCTTCGACCTTGCGATGGCTCTACGATGAGCCGGAGCTGCGCGCGGCTATGGGCCGTTTCGCCCGCGAGCACGTCGAGGCGCACTACAAGCTCGAGGACGAGGCGGCGGCTTATTTGGAGTTTCTCGAGAGAGTCGCGCGGGCCAAGAAGGCCGGCGAGCTTCCTCCGCCGCCTCCTTACGATCAGGCGGATTGGGCAGCCGCCATCCTCGCGACGATCGCCGATTTACCCCTGGGCACAGCCTTCGGCCTCACCGCCGTTCAGGACGCCCTCCGCGACGCGACCGAATAGGCGGCTCGTTGAATTGCAGCGCCATCTGGGTTAAGTAAACGCTCGAGATCTTGCGAGGTAACCATGAAATTCCTGCGGCGTTTTGTTAGAGGCGTATCTTTGTGTCTCGCCCTGGTCGTCGCGACCGTGTCCCCATCGTGGGCGGCGAACGAAATTACGAGTCCTGAGTCGTTCTTCGGTCACCGCATGGGAGCCGACAAGCGATTGGCTCGATGGGACAAGATCGTGGACTATTTCGAGCTCCTCGACAGCGAGAGCGATCGCATCAAAGTGGTCAATCTGGGACCCTCGACCGAAGGCCATCCCTACCTACTCGTGATCGTGACGTCCCCCGAGAACCACAGGGCGCTCGAGTCCATCCGAGAAATGAACGGCAAGCTGGGCGATCCGCGGGGACTCTCAGATGAGGAGACGGAAAGGCTGATCGCCGCGGGCAAGGCCGTCGTGAGTCAGTCCTTCGGGCTTCACTCGAGCGAGGTCTCCGCTTCGCAAACGGCTCCGGAGCTCGCTTACGACTTGGCGTCCCGGGACGACGAGGAGACCGAGCGCATTCTCGACAACGTTATCCATCTCATGTTCCCCTGTCTGAATCCCGACGGTCAGATCATGGTGACCGATTGGTACAGAAAGACTCTGGGAACGGAGCACGAGGGTATGCGCCTTCCGTGGCTCTATCACAAGTACGTCGGTCACGATAACAATCGCGACGCGGACTTCCTCAATCAAGTCGAGGCCGTCTATACGGCGCGCGTGCTCTACAAGGATTGGAAGCCTCACGCCTATATCGATCATCACGAGATGGGCTCCTACGGCGCGAGGATGTACGTACCGCCCTATAGCGAGCCCATGCGTCCCTACGCCGATCCCCTCGTATGGCGCGAGCACTCCTGGTACGGCGCACACATCGCTTACAAACTCGAGGAGAGCAATAGGTCCGGAATCCTGAACGGCGGGCAATACCCCGGCTGGGGGCACTTTGGCTGGCATTGGATTACGCCCTTTCACAACATGGCGGGCATGCTGACCGAGTCGGCGAGTACCAGCTTGGCGACACCGCTATTCATTCACCCCGAACAACTCCGCGGGGGTGAACGGCAGTTCCCTGTCTATGAGGCCCAGTCCACTATGCCCAACGTATGGCCCGGTGGTTGGTGGCGGGTTCGGGACAACGTGGAGCAGCAAAAGATTGCCGCCTGGGCGGTCCTGGACCTCACCGCACGCAACCGCGAGACGGTGCTTCTAAACGGCTACCGGAAGGCGAAGCGCCAAACGGAGCGCGGCGCGAGCGGCAAGGTGAAAGCCTATGTCGTGCCGGCCGCGCAGCACGACCAGCTGACTGCCGTGAAGATGATCCAAACCCTGATGATGTCCGACATCGAGGTGAGGAAGGCCCGAAGATCCTTCGAAGTCGAGGGCCGGCGATATGGCGCCGGTTCCTACGTCGTTTCCCTCGCGCAGCCGAAGATGGGGCTCATTCGGAACCTCTTGGGACGGACGCTCTATCCCGACAACGAGTGGACTCGCGCGCGCGACGGCTCTCCGCTCGGCCCCTACGATACCGCCACGCACACGATGGCGGAGTTCATGGGTATTCACGTGGACCCCGTCGAACACGCGGTCGAGGGCGACTTCGAGATATTGACCGACGCGGAGACGACGCCGGGGAGCGTCGCGGCGGGCTCTCGATTCCGCCTCGATGGACGGATGAACGCGAGCTTCAAGGCGGTCAACCTGCTTCTCAGCGAGAACGTGCAGGTCAAACGCGTCGACCGACCCGGTGGCACCCTCGAGCGTGGTGATTTCGTCGTGACCGACGCGCCCCGCGACTTGCTTCAGCGGATCGCCTCCGAGACCGGTGTTTCGTTCCTTCTGGTCGCGCGCGAGCCGCGATCCGCACTGCGCGACGTGAAACGCATGCGAGTCGGGATGTATCAGCGCTATCGAGGGGGCAGCATGGACGAGGGTTGGACGCGATTTCTCCTCGAGCAGTTCGCTTTTCCCTATACGACGCTACACGACGAGGACATCGAAAAGGGAGAGCTCCGGGCGAGTTTCGATGTCATCATCATCCCTCACGATTCGAAGAAGTTAATCACGGGTGAGGTCGAGGAGGAGCAAGCGGGCGGACCTCAACCGAGCTATCCCCCGGAGTACATGAGCGGCCTCGCCGGAGACGGCGTCGACGCCCTGAGAACTTTTGCGGACGAGGGCGGGACAGTCGTAAGCTTCGGTGACGCCACGGAGTTCGCCATCGAAGCTTTCTCGCTGAACGTGAGGAACGTGCTCGCGAAGGTTCCGACGAAGGACTTCTTCTGCCCCGGGTCGACGCTGAAAGTCCAGGTAGACAACGGGCATCCCCTCGCCTATGGAATGCCGAGCGATGCGATGGCGCTGTTCTGGAGCAATCCGGCGTTCGAGATCACGCCCTCTCGCGAGAACGATCGCTACGAGACCATCGTCCGCTATCCTGACCGCGACATCCTGCAGAGCGGCTGGCTCATCGGCGAAGGGCATCTCAAGAAGAAAGCGGCCATGGTTTCGGCAAGCTTCGGACAGGGCAAGGTTGTTCTCATCGGCTTCCGCCCGCAGCACCGCGCCCAGACCCATGGCACGTTCAAGCTCGTGTTCAACGCCTTGCTTCAGTGACATGCCTTGGTGCACAACTCCGATAGAGGCCGATAGCTCGCTTGGCCCCGACTCCCATCATCCGATCATCTCGCTATCAGGCATCCCGAGGGCCGTCATGGTGTTCAGAATCTTGCACCCGATCCTTGCCTCGACTCTCTGTGCCGCCAACCCTCTCGCTCGCATCGCTGAGCCCACGATAGCCTTGTAGCGATGGAACGTTGTCTCGACTTTGCTCCGGTTGCTGTAGCCCGATTCTGTGTGCCACTTTCGTTTGCCGAGCCGAGCTTGTGCTGCAATGTTGCGATTGCGCTGTCGGCTGCTCGCCGGCCCCGATGCGAGCTGGGCGCCCTTGCGCGGCGGTATCAGCACCCTCGGCGAGCGATGAGCGCTGTGATTCTCGATCGCCTCATAGACGCCGCTGGCGTCGTATGCGGTGTCAGCTCTGGCCGATGAGATGGGACTGTCGATCTGTCCGACAAGCGATGCAACCCGCGATGAATCGCGGGCTCTTTTGCTCGTCAGCTCGCCGGCGACGACTTCGCCAGTCTGCTCGTCGACACACAGATGGAGCTTGCGATAGTCCCTGCTCTTTGGTGCTCTGCGCAGCTGGCCGGCGTGGACAGCGAGACCGCTGCTGTCGATCAAGATGTGCAACGGCGTCTTCTGCTTGTCTTGGTAGAAGGGGACCTTACCCAGCTTCGCCTTGCGCCTCGAAATCGTGGTGTGATCGGGCACATCATTGTCTAGCTTCATCAGAGCGAACAACGACCGCAGCAATCCCTCGCTCTGCCTAGATGACAGATGAAACACCATGCCCAGGGTGACAGCCGTCTCGATGGCGTGGTTCGAGTACTTGCGTTGACGGCCCGGTTTCCTCCTCCTCGGCCGGGGCGCGTCCCAGTTCACAAGCTTGCCGGCGGTGAGCGAGATCCAGACGGTCAGGCTCCCACGGTTGCGTAGACCCGCCTCATATTCACGCCAATTCCTCACGCGATAGGCCTTCTTCACATACTTCCGCTGAGTGCGTTTGAAAATGCTCATGGGGAACCTCGAATCCGTGAGTACAGGACAATTGTGGACCGAGATCGCGAGTTGTGCACCAAGGCACAAAAACAGCAGCGTGACCGCGAACCATATGGCCGCCAGGGTGTGGAAGAGGCTCGCTCCAAGCCCTCTTCCGAGCCCCACGGCTCCGAAGAGTGCAGTTAGCAAGAAGACCCAGCCGAGCTGTTCGCCCATGAGCTCCAGATTGAACGAGAGCTTCTCTTTCGGCCCGCTGAAGGCTGCAGCCGCGGAATCTCGATTCAGAGCGCGCTCCCACTGGCTCGTGAACAGGTCCCAATAGCCCAGATAGTAAACGCCCGCGACGACGAAGGCGGCGAGCACGGCGAGCGACACGAAGCGTCTCTCGTCTTTCACGGGTACGGGCAGGAGCCAAAGCGCAACGAGCCAAAGGGGGAAGAGCAGCGCGGCGAGTATCGTGACCGCGAGCATCGCGGCCGCACGGCGCTCTCCCTCGGCGCTCGCCACAACGAGAAACGCAAAGACGAGGGCGAGCATCGACACCGCGAAGAGGTTCGTGAAGTTCCCGGCGGACAGGCTCAAAAGGTTCATGGGAACGAGGGCGTAAATGGCTGCCGCGAGAAGACCGCCGCGTCGGTCGTCCAGGAAACGCCACGCGAGAAACGCGAGCAACGCCGAGATCAGGACATCGAAGAAGACCGTTGTGATCTCGAGTGCCGAGACCCGGTCGAGGCCGAGCTTCGCGAGGGGCGCCGCGACGACGTAGAGCGACACCGGATAGGGAATGCGAAAGGGCGGCCCGTGCTGGGTGACGGAGGTAGGATGCCAGTTGCCAGCGAGGAGCTCGCTCATACGATTGGCTTGAAAGTCCGCGTCGGAGCTGAGCATGAGCGGGTAGGTCACGACGGCGAGCTTCACGAGCAAGAGCATCGCGAGAAGAGCGACCAACTCGCCGCGCTCCTTCCGATGGAGCCAATCGGTTCGGTCGAGAAGATAGCAGGCGAGGCTAGTCAGAGCCAGGAGAACGAGTGCGAGAAGTGCTACGTCGCGCGCGTAGTGCGTGAAGCGGACCGCCTGCTGCGCGAGCAAGTAGGCAAATCCGAGCACCGTGGCGAGGGCGCCTCCGAGAGCTACCCATGGGTGGACTCGGGCGCTGCGAAGGCCAGCGCTAGTAGCGCCCCGCCGCAATCGCCATCCAGAGCGCCGGTCCGACCCACGAGGCCTGCCCGTCGGGAAGCGAAACCGTCACGCTCAGCACTTGGACACCGAGATCACGGCCCCCTCCGGCCTCGAAGGTCTCGGACTCGATACCGAGTATCAGCCGTGAGTCCGTACTGGGAAAGTCGAAGTGATAGGTGACACTACCCGGAAGCGCGCGAGCCCGGTGCATCGTGACGCCGTTCACGGTAAAGGCGAGCTCTGGCAGAGCGACGCCGCTTGGTCGAATGGTCTTGAGCCTGGCTTCGACCGATACCGTGCCGGTGGCGGGCAGGTTTCGGAACGTCAGGTAGGACTCGCCCGTCGTCCAGCGAAAGAATTTTCCCTCGGCTCTTTCGCGCGGATGAAAACTCTCGACGAAGGCTCCTTCGTAGCCCCGCTCAAAGTCAACGACGATGTCACGGTGCTCGAGATAGACCGCCGCCGTCGCGACAAAGCCGAGCAGCCCGGAAAGAGCCGCCGAAGCTACGGTGCTCTTAGTGACCAAATCTCGATCTCCGGTCCTTTGTGGTCGAGCGCCGGGCTCGGGGGCCAGTCTTCGTTGTCGAGGTAGGGAGTCGCCCCCGGAGAAACGGCATGAAGGAGCTCACCTTCTTCGCGCACTTTCTGGAAGAGCTCGAGAACTTGCGGGGGGGGATCGGTCGGGTGGTAGCGGAGTACCACTGTTTCGACGCCGAGCCTCCGGAGTGGAGTGAGATCGGAGGCGAGCTCTCCGTAACCCAGATAGATCCGGTTGAACTCGTCCCCCTTGCCGAAGAAATACAGGGGGTAGGAGACTGACTCCTGCTCCGCCACGCCGAGAAGGTAGGCATACTTTCCTCGCCGGTCGAGCTCCGTCAAGCCGTCGTTGTGCTCCAGGCTTCGCCGAAAGTTTTCGGCGGACTGCGGGAGCGGGACGGAGTAGGACTGGAGGGCGACCGGAGCCCCCGAAGGCACGTTCGCCACGATCCACTCTCGAGCGAGCGTGCGCGTGTCCTTCTCGGCGAAGAGGCGATCGACCTGGAGCGCGCCATAGAGCGGTTGAGCGCAGGCGAGCGCCGCGAGTCCATAGGCAGCCGTCGCGCCGAAACGTTTCTCCACCGCCGAGACGGCGCAGGCCGCGGCGACGGCGAGCGAAGGCAGCACCGGGTTCAAGTAGCGGCCGGCAAAGAACGTATAGGAAATGAACCCGATAAACAGCGTGGGGAAGGCGACCCAGATCGCGAGCGTTCTGGTGCCCGATTGAACGAGAAGCAAGAGCCCCACGACGATGAGCCCGGCCAGAATGTATCCGAGGCCCTGCGTCAGCAGGAAGTCGACGTAGAGGTGCAGGCTCGGAAAGAGCGTCGTCCCGCTTTCGAAGCTTCGATCGACGACCACCTGCCGATTGGCCCGCATGTGATCGAGTGCGACGGGCAGTCTCAAAACAACGAAAGGTGAGAGCACGGCGAAGGTGACGGCGGAGGCGAGCCCCGCGAGCGCCACCTCGAGAAATCCCTCGAGTTGGCGATGGGCGAGGTGGCACAAGACGAAAGCCGGTGCCAGGAAGATCATGTAGTAATGAGTCGCGAAACCCGCACCCATGGCGACTCCGGCAAGAACATAGGCTCCCCCCGTTCTTCGCTCCATGGCCCGGTCCATCGCCCAGAACGACAGGATGACGAGCAACGCGGCCGGAACGTCGTGCTTCAAGTAGTGGGCGTCGCGCACGTGGAAGTAGGCGACCGCGACGAAGAGAGCGCTCGCTCGCGCCGCCGTCCGGCCGAAGTGTTTGGCGGCAAGCTTGTAGGTCAGGACGAGCGTGGCGAGAGACAGGACGACCCCGACGAAACGTCCCATAACGTAGAAATCCGTGGGATCTTCGAAGAATCGGGCCTGAAAGCTTGCGAGATCCTCGTAGCGACCCACGAGGCGGCCGAATACGAAGAGCCCGCCCATGACGGCGAACAAGAAGTAAAAAAGGAAGCTCGGGTAGAGGTAGTAGCCGGGATCGAGGCCACGCGCGACCGAGAGCGAGCGCGCCATGATGTTCGCCTCGTCCGGGTTGTAGACGAAGGGAAGGCCGTGGTCGATGCCATAGAGTCTGAGCGCCGCTGCTGCGATGACCACGGCGATCAGAAACGGATCGCGACGCGCCATCAGCTCGCGGAGAGGTGTTCGATGACGCGCTTCAAAATCCCATCGAGGTCGATGGTCGGCTCGTAGCCGATGAGATTTTCGAGCTTCGAGACGTCCGGCACTCTCCGGGGCATGTCCTCGAAGCCCTCCTCGTAAGCCTTCTCATAGGGAACGAAGACGATCTCGGAATCACTCTCCGTCATGGACTTTACTTTCTCGGCGAGCCCGAGAATGGAGATCTCTTGTTGCGATCCTACGTTGAAGACTTCTCCGGTCGCATCGGGATGGTTCATGAGACCAATCAAGGCTCCCACGACGTCGAAAACGTCCGTGAAACAACGCGCTTGGCTCCCGTCGCCGTAAACCGTGATCGGCTGGCCCGCGAGCGCCTGCCGCACGAAATTCGGAATGACCATGCCGTAGCGGCCGGTCTGCCGCGGCCCCACGGTATTGAACAGCCTGACGACCACGACGGGGAGCTTTTTTTCCTTGTAATAGGCGAGCCCGAGGAACTCGTCGATCGCCTTGGAACAGGCGTAGCTCCAACGTCCCTTCGTCGTTGCCCCCATGACGAGGTCCGCGTCTTCGCGAAACGGGAAATCGGTGCTCTTTCCGTAAACCTCGGAGGTCGAGGCGAGAAGAACGCGCTTCTTCTTTTTGTTGGAGAGCTTCAGGATGGTCTCCGTTCCGTGGACGTTGGTCTCGATCGTATGAACGGGGCTTTCGACGATCAGGCGCACGCCGACAGCCGCCGCGAGATGGACGACGACGTCCGCGCGATCGACTTGCTCGGCGGTCACGGGTTCGTTGAGGACGGTATCGATCGTGTAGTGGAAGCTCTTGTGGCCCTTGAGGTGCTCGATGTTCTCGATGCTCCCGGTGGAGAGGTCGTCGAGCACGTGAACTTCGTCGCCTCCCTCGAGGAGTGCTTCGGAAAGGTGCGACCCAATAAATCCGGCGCCGCCCGTAATGAGAACTTTCATGACAACCACCGTCCTCCGTTCGCGGGGCCCCGCTTTTTCTGCTTCTTCATGACGTCGTAGACTTCCTGCGCCCCTTTCCCGTCGACGAGCCTGGCACCGGCCTCGCTCATGGCTCTCCGCCGCTCGGGATCGGTGAGGAGCTCGAGCGCGGCCGCCGCGATGATCTCTTTTCCCACCTCCGTTCCCAGTCCCAGGTGAAGGATGGTGCCGTATTGGGCGAACCTTTCCATCCTCTTCAACTCCCTCGCATTCTGGCACATCACGATACCGGGGCGGCCGAGCGCCGCGATCTCGTAAACCGTCATGCCTCCAGAGCAGATCACGAGATCCGCCTCGAACAGAATGTCCGCCATGTGCTCGACATTCTTCAGCACTTTCGGCTCAAGGGTAAGCCTCGGGAGCAGCGCCTCGAGCTCCCGGCGATAGCCGAAGGCCGCGCCGACTACGATGGTGACGGAGAGCTCGCGAAGCCCTTCGAGCGCCTGGAGCGCCCTGAGGGTCAAGCCTTGAGGATCGCTTCCCCCGAAGGTGAGAACGATGTGCCCGCCTTGCTCGGCGACGGCGGAACCCTTAACGACGCGGTCCTGGAAGGAGTCCCGAAGAATGGCAAAGGCCGGCCCACCGTAGTAGTCGTCGAGGTCCGACTGCTCGTCTTGCATCGTGGCGATGATCACGGAAGCGATCTCGTTAGGCTTTTCAATGTCGTCCAGAGAGTCGACGAGGTTGATGGTCGAAGCGCCCAGGCCGGACAAAGCGTGAAGATAGTCTTCGTCGAGTCGCGGCCGGTCGTTCACGATGATGTTGGGAGAGTGATCTTGGATCGCCTCGAGAATGGGCCCTGTCACGCCGTCACCCTTCGGAATGACCCGGACGGCGTAGCCGGCGTTCGAGACATGCTGCACGCCCTCGGCAAAGTCTGCGCTCATCAGAAAACAGATGTCCGCACGCGACACCGAGCGCAGAGCCTGCGCCACCGCGAGGCTTCGGTACACGTGACCCATCCCCATCGTAGCGCCCCCGTCCACCCGGAACAGAACTCGCGGAAGTCGTTCGAGCTTCTCGGCGAGCCAAAAATCGTAGATGTCGTGCACGGTCAAAGCAGACATCCGATCCATGAGGATATGACCGATGCGCTTGCCGAGACGTTCCTCCGAGTCGAGTACCGCGCGTCGTACCACACGCACGGCGCCGTCCTCTTCGTAAATCGGCTCGAGCTCGTCGCGGCGGCCCGCGCGACGGTAAAGGGGCTCGAGCTGTCCCGCGACCGTGCGCCACGTGAGCGATCGAATCTCCTTGACGGAGATCACCGCGTCGAGGTTGTCGACGAGGAGCTTATCGATGGCCTGATCGATCTGCTCCGCGGTCCGGAATGGCGACGTCGCTTGAAGCGTGACGACGAGGTCGAAACGCGTCGACTCCAGTTTTTCGACTTCGCGCACCGCGTGCTCGATGACGACCTTGATCTCTGGGATGTCACTGGCGAGCGCCGGTGGTCGGCGAAAGGGCACCTCGCCTCCATACTCCTCCGCGACGCGGGCGACCTGGTCGTCGTCCGTCGAGACGACGATCCGATCGATGTAGCGGCTCTTCTTGGCCTCGAGCAAAGTGTGTGCCACGAGCGGAATTCCGCCGAGCTTCTTGATGTTGAGGTAGGGTACTTCGTGATCGCCACCGCGGGCGGGAACGACGGCGATGACTCGGAGCTCGTCTTTCATCAGAGGGTCAGACCATCTTCCATTCCAGCACGGTATCTTCGGGAATGTGCTCCTTGGAAGTGCGACCCACGAGGACGTCGACGAACTTCGGGTAGATACCGGTGCCGGGGCGTTTGAAGGTCACCATGTCACGACGTATCGCGGTGCCGGCCGGAATGTCGACCGCCGAGACGATGCTGCGACGCGCGTAGCGATAGGCTTCGGACTCCGCCTCGACCGGACCTTTCACATAGCGCCCCATGGCCTGCTCGATCGTGCGGATCCCTTCCATCATCTGCTTCAAGTCCTTCGGATCGACCGAAAGATGGTGGTCTGGACTCCCGGGCAGGGTCTTGTCGACGGTATAGTGCTTCTCCACCGCGACCGCTCCCAGAGCCACGGCCGCCTGGGGCACCGCGATCCCGAGGGTGTGGTCCGAGAGACCGACGGGAACGTCGGGGAAGGCGGCCTTCATGTGCAGCATCATTCGCAGATTGGCGTTGGGCGCGTCACAGGGGTACTGGAGTGTGCAGTGGAGCAGCGCGATTTGCTCGTTGCCACCCTTGCGTATCACCTCGATCGCCTCGCCGATCTCGGCAATGGTCGCGAGGCCCGTCGAGAGGATGATGGGCTTTCGCTTGGACGCCGCTTTTTCGAGCAACGGATGGTCGGTGAGGTCCGCCGAGGCGATTTTGAAGCCGGGCACGCCGAGCTCGTCGAGCATGTCGACCGCTTCGTCGTCGAAGGGAGCCGAAAAACAGAGGAGGTCCTGCTCCCGGGCGTAGCGGAAGAGCGCGTCGTGCTCCTCCTTGCCGAAGCTGTCGAGCTTCGCGAACGTGTCATATTGGGAGCCGTCCGGGTCCTCGGGCTCAACCCAGTAGCGAGGCGCCGTCTTGGTCGAAATCTTGCCGGCCTTGTAGCTCTGAAACTTGATCGCGTCCGCGCCCGCCGCCTTCGCTTCACGGATCAGCTTCCGTCCGAGCTCGAGGTCGCCGTTGTGGTTCACGCCGGCCTCGGCAATGACGAAGGCAGGATGGCCCTCGCCGATGAGCCTACCGCCGAAATCGAGCTCTTTCATGGTTGAGACTCCGACACGTCATCCAGTGCCACCGAGCGAATATTCGCAGCGCTGTGCCGAATATGGGCGTTGAGCTCCGCGAGCGAGGGCTCTCGGTCAAGAAGCCGGATCGCCTCGATCGTCTGGATCACCTTCCCCGGTCGGTACAGTCTATCGAAGATACGCTCCATGAGCAGCAGGTCTTCGGGCTCGTCGACCGTGAGACGGTACTCGGGGCGATAGAGCTCCTGTGGAAGCTCCGCGCGGACGACGCGGAACCGCTCCGGGTGCTCCTTTATATATAAGGTGACGAGCTCCGATCGGTGGCGATCCTCGCCGTCGCGGTGGCTCGTCTCGAGAGCCGGGCGCGAGATGACCTCCGAGAGGATGCCCATCAGGAGCGCATCCCCCGGAACGTAGGTATAGTCCGCCTTCGCTTCCCGGTGGCGAGCGACGAGATCCTCGATGAGTCCGAGATCAGTGAGTGGATTGTCCGCCGTGACCCGTACGACGTGCCCGGCGCCGAAGCGTCTCGCGACTTCGACGTGGCGACCGAGGACATCCTCTTCGTCCCCGCGGAAGGTGGCGACGTCCGACTTTTCGGCGAGTCGAACGAGTGCGTCGTTCTCGGGCGATTCCGACGTCGCGAGCACGACCTGCTCGCCCGCGAGTGTCCGCAGCCTATCCAAAAGGTGCGTGAGCAGCGGCTTGCCCGCCAGTGGCGCCACGGCTTTGCCCGGACAACGTGCGGAGCGCATGCGAGCTGAAACGACGACGAGCACCTCGCCGTCCTCCCACGAGACCCGCTTACTCAAAGAGGTCCTCCGTCAGCGGCTCCCACGCCGGGATCTCATGCCGGGGCTTTCGGCCGAGGATCCTCGTGGCTTCGTAGGGAGCGAGCCCGGTCTCACTTCTCAGAAAGACGAGCTGACTCTTCTGCACCGGCTCACCCTCCGGGAGACTCAAGCCACTCAACACGGCACGCCGCATGAGCCGATGATAGCGCTCCGCGCTCGCGCCGCTCGGAAGATCATGACGCCCGAAGGCTTTCTCGGTCTCTCGGATGAGCCGGACCATTTGAGCGAAGGTCTTCTTCTCCAGAGCCGACTCGTAGTCGAAGCCCTTGTCCCCGCGATCGAGTGTTACGTGTTTTTCGACGAGGCTAGCTCCGAAGGCCACGGCGAGGGCCGGAAGCGTGGTCGCCATGGCGGTTGCGCCGTCCACGTGATCGAGGAACCCGACGGGAAGTCCGAAAGCGTGCTTCAAGGTGGCGATGAAGCGAAGATGCGTGTCCTCGACTCGGGTAGGAAAGTTCTGCACCCCGTGGAGGAGCATGATGTCCTGGTTGCCCTCGGTCCGGGCGACTGCGATCGCCGCCTCCACCGCCCCGAGGCCGATACCTCCCGTCGAAAAGAGAACGGGTCTTCCCGTCGCTGCTACCGCCCGCACGAACTCGGGGTTCTCCATGTCGGTGGAGTGGACCTTGTAGGCCGCGACGTCAGCTTTTTCGGCGAGCTCGAGGCTCGTGCGATCGAAGACTTCGATGAGGATGGCGATGCCCAGCGCCGTCGTTTCGTTCAAGACTTGCTCCCACTCATCAGGCGCGAGCTCGATCTGGTCGAAGGTCGATCGACTGGGGTCGTTGGGCGCGATGAGCTCGGAAGCGCGGAAGAGCTGGAACTTTACGCCGTCGGCGCCGGCTTCCTGTGCGTTTTTTGCGAGAGCGAGAGCCTGGACGGCCTCTCCCTGATGGGCCGAGGCGATCTCGGCGAGAACGAAAGTCGGTTCACCGTCGCCGACCGGCCGTGGGCCGATGTTCATTGACGAGCCTCCATACTAGAACCTTCATCTCGATCGAGCCACCGCGGTCTCGAGAATCGCCCCTACGATGCGCTCAGTCGAGCGGCCGTCGGCCCCGAAGGCGAACTCCCGCAGGTAGACTTTCCTCTTCTCCTCGAGCTGCCTGGCCAAGCGGTCTTCGAAAAAAAGCCGTCGCAGTGCGGCCTCGATCGAGGCTCCGCGCGCAACCCCGAGTGCGACCCCGCGATCGACGAGGGAAGCGAGGTTGCTAGGTAGGTTCACCACGACGACCGGTCGTCCCAAAACCAGAGCTTCCGAGGAAGCAAACGAGTCTACCGTTATCAATCCGTCCGAGGCAAAGAGAAGCTCCAGAAGGTTCATCGACGGATCCACGAGCCGCGAGCGGGACGGGGAGAGTCGGCTCAAAACTTCGACATAGGGCGTCGGGGACTCGGCCTGGTGAGGTTTCACGAGCAGCCATAGGTCGTCGAGATGTTCCACCGCTTCGACGAGCTCTTCGAAGACCGGACCGACGGCGCTGAATCGCGATGCGAGCACCAGGAACTGCGCGCCTTCGGGCACGCCGACGATACGGCGCGCCTCGGCCGCGTCGTAGCCCGCGGCGGCCTCGACCAGGGCGTCGAACTTCGGACTACCGGTGACGAGGATCCTATCCTCGGGGTAGCCGCCGCGGTCGACGAGAAGGTCTTTCGCCAGACTTCCGAAGACGGCGGTGCAGCTCGGAATCGGAACGGCCTCGCCCTCGTCCTCCCGCTCGAGCTCTTCGGGCTCGTGCTCGTGCGAGTAGTACTGCGGATACATGATGCCGTGCTGGACGGCGAAGCTCGGAATTCCAGACTGCCGTGCTGCCAAGACCGCCGCGCGACCCCGTCCACTCGACTCCGCGTAGAGAACGAGCACGTCCGGCCTCTCGACGGCGAGAACGCTCTCGACTTCGTGGTAGGCGCGGATGGACCAGGGAATCTGGCGGAGAAAGGTGTCGCGGAACGAAGCCAGAGCTTCGGAGCCCAGAAAGACGCCGCGATGAGAGAGTGCGTGCTCGAGCTCTTCCTGCTGACGAAACCTCCGCCAGAATCCGTGGCTCGCGAAAAAGCCCCTCGCGACGCGGAGCGTCAATGAGAAGGGGAAATAGTTGCGAATGGACCGATAGGGGCGTCTGTCGTCAGCGAGCTCGAGGAGATCCCGAATCCGGGGGCCGAGCTTTCGTTGCTTGAACGGCACGGCGGGTCCGAAGGCCACGACGATGGCAGCCGCGCGCCGGGAAACGGCGGGCAGCATCGAGTCGAAGTACATCTCGGCGAGCTCGTCCAAGTCGGAGCCCACGGCTTTCTTGCTGCGCCACATCGAGGCGTGAGTAAGGAAGAAGACCCGCGGGTGTCCCGGGCCGGCTTCGACGGGTTGGTGACGTCTTCGAAGCAGGGATTTCAATCCCGTGCCCATCATTTTTAGAAAATCACTCGCGTGAAGCGCGGTGGTCCGCCACCAGGACGGCGGTCCCGTCTCTTGCGACCCCACGACGACGACCTGGGAAACGAGACTTCGGGCGGCGGCTTCGAGCCGTCTCGGCGGGCGGAAGAGATGGATTTGGGTCGGGCGTGTTTTCTCGACGAGGCGGGCCAAGGCTTCGACGTCCCGGATCAGGAGACGTAACGGGGTCTCGTGGTAGAGATAGAGCTCGGCCCACCACCATAGAACGAGCGGTCCGTAGCGGAACTGGTCGCGGAAACTGCCGCCTGTGCCGAGCCGAGCCCGGCCAAACGCCTTCATCCATCGAATCACGGCCTCTTCGACGTCGGCATCCTCGAGCGGGCCGAGGGACTCGCCCAAAGTGACGCAGGGGATTTCCGCCCTCCTCAGCGCCATCGCCACGTTCGGGCTCGGAAATCGATCTTGCACGATCGCGCTGTGCTGCCATGCAATGATGGTCGCCCCCTCCGCGCTGAGGCGACGGAGTTTCTCCATCTCGTCAGCGGCGAGAGCCGGCTGGGCGACCAGAACCAGGTTAGGCGCTTGCAAGGGGGAAATTATACAATCCTCGGAAGGCGCTTGCCGACCGGAGGCGCTACTGGAATGTGCTGGCGAGAATTTGACTTTTTTCTACGTCTGAGATACTCGTCACGTTTGTTTTTTGTTCGTGGGCAAACGACCCAGGCGGAAATAGTTCATTTGTATAAACTTATACGCCTATATCCAAAAAAAGGAGCCACCGCCGGGGTTGGGGCCCGGCGTCCATTGGACTTCCTCAGGGGTAAGAAGAGGGAGGTGGCACTTGAAGCGTATCAACGAACGGGCTCGGGAGCAAATGCCGTTCGGCACGACCCTGACTCTCCGAACTCAGTTCGTTGAAGCTACAATCACCGCGTGATCCGCACCGAGCTCAAGAGGCTGGCACAGCACTCCGCCATCTACGGCGTCGCGGACGTCGTGCCTTACCTCGTCAACTTCCTGCTGCTGCCCGTCTTCACAGCGTATCTTTCCCAGGAAGACTACGGCGCGCTCGGAATTCTCCTCCTGTTCGGCGTCCTGACGAAGATCTTCTTTCGCATGGGACTGGATTCCGGCTTCTTCCGCATCTACTACGAACAAACGACCGATCGCGAGAGAAAGCTCCTCGCAACCACGCTTTTTCTCACGGCGGTCGGAATCAGCGTCGTCCTCTTCGCTCTCTGCGCGGCTGGCGCATCGGCCATCGGGCGAGCTTTGCTCGGCAACGGACTACCTTCCTCCGAGCTCGTGGGCTTCGTTCTCCTCGTTGCACTCGACACGCTCCTGAACACCTTTGCCTTCGTCCCCATGAACCTGTTTCGTATTCAGGCCCGCCCGCAGGCGTTCACGGTCATGACGCTTTTCCGGAGCGCCATCAACATCGGGCTCAAGCTCCTGTTGGTGGTCAACGGATTTGGAGTCGCGGGAGTCCTCTGGGCGGACGTCGTGGCGTCGTTTCTTTTCGTCCTCGCGCTGTCTCCGACGCTCGGCCGCAACCTGACGTCGGGCTTCTCGTGGCCCCTGTTGAAGGCGGCCGCCGCTTTCGGGGCCCCCAAAGTGCCCCACGGGCTGGCGCATCAGATCTTGAACCTTTCGGACCGCAAGCTCATCGAGGTCTTCTCGACCCTGGCAGCGACCGGTCTGTACCACATCGGCTACATGATGGGGACTGGCGTGAAGTTCTTCCTCGCGGCCTTCGAGCTGGCATGGAGTCCTTTCGTCTATACGCAGCTCAAAAAGCCCGACGCTCCGCGGACGCTTGCCAGGGTGGCCACCTACGCCGCGGTCATGCTTTTCGGTACCGGATTGCTCAACGCCGTCTTCGGACGCGAGCTCTTGTTCCTCATGGCGGAGCCGCGGCTCCACGACGCGCACCCGGTCATCCCGGTCATCGTCCTCGCCTATCTGACTCAGGGCGTCTTCGCGCTGACCTCGATCGGGATCGGCATCAGCAAGAAGACGGTCTACTTCCCTGTGATCACGTTTTCGGCCGCGGCCTTGAACGTCATTTTGAACATACTCTGGATTCCCAAATACGGCCTTCTCGGCGCGGCCTGGGCGACCGTTGCGGGTTACGCGCTCATGGCGTCCCTCGGGGTATATCTCGGCAACAAGCACTACCCGATTCCTTTCGAGTGGTTCCGCTTGTTCCGGGTCGCTCTCGCCTCCGCGCTCGCTTTCGGAATCTCGACGCTGGCTCCTCTCGATTGGCGCAGCGCGGTTCCGATCAAACTGCTCGCACTCGCTGCGTTCCCCCTAGGACTCTACCTCTTCGGATTCTTCCGCCCCGACGAGGTTCGATGGTTGCGGAACCTATTGCCGAGCGTCAAGAACGCATCTTCTTGATGGCTCTCGCTTGAGAGCGCAGAGCGCGGGGCAGATCCTTCGTTTCGAGTAGCGCATCCAGGTCCTTGGCGGAGAGACGATCCATGAGCTTCATCGCGGTTTCGGCGGGTGTTGCCGGATTGAAGGCGAGCGCTCGCACGACGTCGTAGCTCCTGCTCCACTCTCGATGCTTTCCGATCGCGTTCAAGACCGATGGCAGGGTGTCCGTTCTCCTCGCCATCGTCTCGGCGTCCTCGTTCGTCATCTTGGGACTCGCGAGCACGGCGGCTCGGACGGCTTCGTCGTCATCGCGAACGAGCGCGAGGCGAGCTTCACGGCTGCCTTGTCCGGCGGCAACCATCTTTTCGTAGGGTGATAGCGACGTGGCCGACTTCCCGCTCGAGCGTCGGGAGTAGTGAGTCTCGAAATAGCTCTCCACCTCGGCGCGGTAGCGCTTTATGGCGCTTTCCTTCAGGCTCGGCTCGTTGCTCACGGGCACCTTGCGCTCCGTCTGGCTCGCCCCATCGACAGCGGTCACTTCGAGCGCACCCGTGATGTCGACCGCAAGCGTTACCTCCACGGGGGTTTCCTCCCTCCTGAACGGAAGGTCCCAAACGAGTCTCGCGAGGGAGTGGTTCGCCGACGATTGCTCTCTCTCCCCCTCGAGCAGGTCGAGGGCGAAACGCGATTCCGTCGTCATGAACAGGCGTGACGCCTTCGCGGGGAGCTTGGAGTTACGGGGAAGAATGGGCGCGAAACTGCCGGGAGGGTAGTCGATCCCGAGCGAATGATGAGTAACGTCGAGGACGACGCGATCCAGGAGCTCGCCGTCGTAGATCGCGGCGGAGATAGCCGCTCCGAGGCACGCGGCTTCGTCCGGATTCACCACAAAAGTGGGCTCCTGACCGATGGCCTCGCCCAGAGCTTTGAGAACGCTCGGCGCTCGCGTCGCGCCGCCCACCGCGAGGAGGCTATCCACGCCTTTCCGCGACAACCCGGCTCCCCGCAGGCATTTCGGGCAGGGAGAAGCGAGCCACTCGAGCTGGGGCGAGATCATTTCCTCAAAGGCGTCACGCGTCAGAGTCGTGGTCCAAAGCCCCACCCCAGGGATTGGAAGCTCGAACTTGACCTGTCCCAGCGTCGACAGGCGGCACTTCGCATCTTCAGCCGACTCTTCCAAGAGCGCGAGCGTCTCGGAATCATCTGACGGGTCGACTCCTGTCAGCCGGTCGATCTGATCGATCAGCCATCGAACGATCAAGTGGTCGAAGTCCTCTCCACCGAGAAACGGCGCCCATTCGGTAGCCAAGACTTGGAACGAGCCTCGACGAAGCTCCACAACGGAGATGTCTAAGCTTCCTCCGCCCAGGTCGCAAATCGCAACGACCTCGTCACGCGTCGCACTCGGATCGTAGGCGAGTGCGGCGGCCGTCGTCGAAGCGAGAATCCAAACCTTCTCGAAACCCGCGATGCGCGCGGCTTCCCGAACTAGGCGCTTTTGGTCCGAATGGTAGGAGGGGGGAGTGCTATCACCGCCTGGTCGACGGAGGTCTGGAGCTTCGCCTCCGCGACAGTCTTCTGTTTCGCGAGCACGAGGGCCACGAGTGCCGCCGGGTGGTAGTCGCCGCGGTCGGTCTCGATGTGCACGTGACCTTCGGGACCCTCGACGAGTCGGAACGGCGCATAGGTCGATGCGTTGCGGACCTCGGGCGAGTCCGATGGTCTGCCCAGCAAACGGAGGAAATCCCGAAAAGCGTTCTTGGAGCTCGAGAGCGCCGTGCGGCGGGCCGCCTGGCCGACGAGCCACTCACCGTCGGGACCCAGCGCCACGACGTTCGGGGTCGTCCGCCCCCCTTCTTGATTCAAGAGAAGCCGCGGCGCGCCTTCCTCGAAGATCGCCGAGGCGGTATGGCTCGTACCAAGATCGATCCCGATGATTTCTACCATTCCGGTGCGCTTTTCATGATGCCGTACCGATCGGCGTTTCGCCAACCGGCCTTCCCTCAGCGACGGAGGAAACGATGGACGGCTTCTTCCACGCGTCCCACGGCGATACCGGCGATGCAGTCTGGCGCGGTCGCTTTTGAACACTCGCGGGGCGGGCGGCGGATCATATTGCAGGGAGAGCAATAGACGGGCTGACGGACCACGATCCTCCCCTGGAAGCGATCGTCTGGACCGTAGCGCACGGGATCCGAGGGGCCGAAAATGGCGACGTTCGGTGTGCCGACCGCGTGCGCCACGTGCATCGGACCCGTGTCCCCCGTGACGAAGACGTCGAAGCGCTCCACCAGAGCCGCAAAGGTGCGCAAGTCGGCGCCGAGAAGCATGTCGGGCGAAGTCTCGGCTCGTGCCGCAATCCTCTCGACGAGGGGACGGTCCGCTTCGGAGCCGGTGAGCACGACATTCGCTCGCTTCGTCAACCGGTCGATGAGCTCGCTGAACTTGGGCTCTTCCCACTGCTTGAGGGCGCGCCCCGCGCTCGGCTGGATGCCAATGAGAGGTCGGCCTGCTTCACGAGGCCCGTTGGTCGCAAGAAGCTCCCCCGCTTTCTCGCGATCCGCGGGAAGTAGGAAGTTGAATGGCTCAGGGGACGGCCCGGCGGCTTCCTCGGCATTCGGGAACAGGGTCCGCACGAGCTCCATGTTCTGCCAGTACCAACTCCTCGACTCGTCCCAGGGCGCTCGATGAGTCAGAAGGTAACCGCCACCCGTTTCACCGTAGCCCGCGCGCATCCTCGCCCTCGAGAACGCCATGAGTAGCAGCACCCGGACGTCTCCCTGAAAATCGATGGCGAGATCGAACGGCTCATCACCCAAGGCGCGACGGGCATCGGAGAAACGCACTCTGCGACCCCAGGAGGCCCAGGGCGCATCGATGACGCGTAGGGCGTCCACGAAGGGAAGGAATCGCGCCACGGGCTCGTTCCAGCTTCCCACGCCGAGCTCGATGCGAGCGTCGGGAGCCGCCAATCGGAGTGCCGCGAGAGCCGGCAAGGTCGCCACGAGATCCCCGAGTCGATCGAGCCTGAGTGCAAGAATCCTTTTTGCCTCACGGGGCTCGCCGGGAGCGCGACGCGGCCGCAGTCCCAGTGGGACCGATAGACCCCAGAGTGCCCCATCGAGAAGGGCGAGCGACAGGCGCTCCCGCGGATCGTAAACCCGCGGTCCGCCGTGCGCGAGCCTATGCGCCGCGAGCTTCCGCGACGGAGCGAAGTACAGTTTCAAAACGTTCTCCTACGAGATCCCAAGAGAATGCCTCCTCGGCCCGTCGTCTGGCGGCGGAGCCCAGATTCCCGGCGAGCTCGGTCGACTTCGAGAGCTTGTCGATCGCCTCGGCGAGTGCGGTGGCGCTTTTTTCCGGCACGAGCAAGGCCTCGCGCCCGGCACGAGTCGCTTGCGGAATTCCCGCGACCTCCGACGCGACGATCGCGGATCCCGAAGCCATGGCCTCGAGAAGCACGTTCGGAAGTCCGTCCACGTTCCCAGCCTCGTCGCGCACCGAAGGCACGACGACGGCGTTCGCCATCGCGAAGTAGCTCGGAAGCGCATCCCGCTCGACGTTTCCTATGAGCTTTACCAATGCTCCTACTCCTTGCCCTCGGGCCCGGCTCTCGAGCTCCGACTTCAAATCGCCGCGGCCGGCGATGAGAACCGTGACAGGCGCTCCTCTTCGCGAGAGCTCGGCCGCGGCGTCGACGAGATACTCGAAGCCCTTCTTCCGTACCAGGCGGCCAACCGCCAGGGCCACGAAGCCGTCTTCGTCGAGCCCGAGACTACGCCTCAGCGCTCGGGCTTTGTTTCGATCGGGCCGAAACGTCTCCGTGTCTACCCCATAAGGAATGACGGTCGGCACCATGCGGGCGCCGATGGCGAGACTGCGACTTGCCAGATCCTCGCTGCAGGCGGTCGCCGCCGCCGCCCCCGCGAAGGCGATCCGAGCGGCTCGCCGAAAAATCGACTTTCGCTCCGATAAGAACACGTCGGAGCCGTGCAAGCTCACGACCAGCGGAAGCGGGCTCGATCCGAGCGCCAGACGCGCCGTCGCGCCGTTCGGTACGACCCAGTGGGCGTGAACGACGTCGTAGCGCTCCCGACGGGCCTCGGTCCGGAGCGCCAGCGCACCACGAAGGATGGCCAAGGGTGACACCGCGTAGGTCGCCCATCGCACCGCGACGTCCGCCTTCAGGGCCTCGGCGTAGCCGAAGACCTCGAGGCGCTCGGCGGGTGCGTAGCGGTAGGGACGGAATCTCACGCCTGGGATGGGTACCAGGGACAGATCCGATCGTGCCGGAAGCACCACCGTGAGCGTGTGCCCTCTTCGAACCAGCGCCTTCGCGATCGACTCGACAAAAGGCGCCGTAGTGTCACCTTCGAACTTGGGGTAGGAGGAGGTAATGGTGAGGATTCTCACTTTGGGCGAGACGATTATAACAACGAGCCACCCCTGAGGTGCAGGCGTCCGTAGAAACAGCCGCTTATGCTATGCTTTGCTCGAAGGGCGTTCCCTCAACCGCGCCATGCCGGCAGGGGATTTGCATGAATAATGTCCTGTTTCGCCACTGCACCGAGCGCGTGATCGAGGCGGTGAACATCGGCTCGATGGAGCTCGTCAATCTCCGCCAGAACGAGCTCACCCCCGAATTCGTGCTGCTGGGACTACTCGAACAGGACAACTCCGAGACCCTGCGCCTCATCGAGGAGCTCGGCCACCCGCCGGCCCAGACGAAGAAGTCGATCCTCGACCTGATCACGGCGGCCCAACGCAACAAGTTGAAGCTGCACCGCGAGGGCTCGCTGCAAATTCTCGTCTCGCCTCAGACGGCGGAAGTCCTCCGAATGGCGAAAGAGGAAGCCGACAACATGGGGGACCGCTTCGTCGGCATCGGAGCGATGTTTCTCGCGCTACAACGCGAGCCTGCGGGGCTCTCCGCTCGCATCCTCCGCGATCTCGGTTTTCGTTACGAGAAGACTAAAGACTCCTACCTGAGACAGCGAGGCAACCGTACCGTCGACGACAAGCGCGGCGACACGAAGTTCGAGACGCTCCAGAAATACACGACCGACCTCACTGAGCTCGCGCGCCAGGGCGAGCTCGATCCCGTCATTGGACGCGAGGAGGAGATCCGCCGCCTCATCCAGATCCTTCTCCGACGCAAGAAGAACAACCCCGTTCTCATCGGAGAGCCGGGTGTCGGCAAGACGGTCATCGTCGAGGGCCTCGCCCAGCGGATCGCCGACGCCGAAGTTCCCGACACGCTGGCCAACAAGCGGGTACTCCTGCTCGAGATGAGCGAGGTCGTCTCAGGCTCCAAGTTCCGGGGTGAGTTTGAGGAGCGCTTGAAGACGATCAAGGAGGAAGTACTCGCCTCGCAGGGCCAGGTCATCTTGTTCATCGACGAGCTCCATACCGTCGTGGGCGCGGGAAACGTCGAAGGGGGCCTCGACGCGTCCAACATGCTCAAGAGCGCTCTGGCGAGAGGCCAGCTCCGGTGCATCGGCGCCACGACGCTCGAGGACTACAAGAAGCACATCGAGAGGGACAAAGCCCTCGAGCGGCGCTTTCAGAGCATCTTGATCAAGGAGCCCTCCGTCGAAGAGACGAAACGGATCCTCAAAGGACTCCAGCGCAACTACGAGCTCCATCACAATGTGAGCTTCAGCGACGAGGCAGTCGATTCCGCCGCCAAGCTCTCGGAGCGCTATATCGCAGATCGATTCCTTCCCGACAAGGCCCTCGACTTGCTGGACGAGGCGGGCTCTCGCAAGCACCTCGAGATAGTCTACGCCCCCCCCGAGATCCGGCGTGTCAAACGGGATCGCGACAAGCTCATCTCTCAGCAGCGCGAGGCCTATCAGGCGCAGGACTACGAGCGCGCGGCGCTCTGCCAACAGAACATCATGCGGCTGGAGTCGGACCTGCGACAGATGATGGAGAGCTGGCGCAACAGCCGCCGGCCGGAGGATTCCGCTGTCGGAAGCGAAGACATCGCGCGCGTCGTGCAAGGCTGGGTCGGCATTCCCGTCACGCGCATGCTGGAGTCGGAGGCGCAAAAGCTCACTCGCATGGAGGACAACATCCACCAGCGCATCGTGGGCCAACGAAACGCGGTGCGTGCCGTCTCGGATGCCATCCGACGCAACCGCGCCGGGATCAAGGGGCGGAGACGTCCGGTCGGCTCCTTCATCTTCCTGGGACCCACGGGCGTAGGCAAGACCGAGCTAGCGAAAGCCCTCGCGGAGTTTCTCCTCGATGACGAGGAGAGGCTCATCCGCCTGGACATGAGTGAGTATATGGAGCGCCACTCGGTCTCCAAGATGATCGGCTCGCCTCCAGGCTACGTGGGCTACGGCGAAGGCGGGCAGCTCACCGAGAAAGTCCGGCGCAATCCCTACAGCGTGCTGCTCCTCGACGAGATCGAGAAGGCCCATCCCGACGTCTATCACATGCTGCTCCAGATCCTGGAGGACGGCCGACTGACGGACGCTCAAGGACGGACCACCAGCTTTCACAATACGATCATCATCGCGACGTCCAACATCGGCAGCGAGGACATCACCCGAGAGTACACGAGCATCGGTTTCGCGAGTCCCCTGTCGTCCCGCAGGTACGAGGAGATCAAGGCCCGCATCATGCGAGAGGTGAAGAAGGTCTTCAAGCCGGAGCTCCTCAATCGCATCGACGATCTCATCGTCTTCCACCAGCTCGAGATGGACCACATCCGCTCGATCGTGGAGCTGACCCTCGATGACTTGAGCGCACGGCTCGCGGAACAGGGACTCGCGATCCACGTCACGGATGCGGTGAAGGAAAAACTCGCGACCGACGGTTATGATCCCGTCTATGGCGCCCGACCGCTGCGACGTGAAGTGGAATCCCAGATCGAGAACCTTCTCGCTCATCAGCTCATCGCGGGCGAGCTCAAGCGCGGCGATCGGGTCTTCGTCTCGCTTCGGGACGGAAAGGTCGCCACCACGACTACGACCCGTGACGAAGCTCTCGCCTCGCAAGCCGTTCCTGCGCCGAGCACGGGAGGGACGGGCAACTGAGCCTTACTTGAAGCGCGCCGCCCGCCTCTTTCTCCTCGCGGCGCTCGGGCTTCTCGGAACCTCGGCTTGCCAGCCCGAGCCCGAAACGCCGCGGGATGAGCGCAGAAACGTCCTTCTCGTGACGATCGAGACGCTCCGAGCGGACCACGTGGGCGCCTACGGCTACGAGCGGAACACCAGCCCGAATCTCGATCGCCTCGCCCGGCAGGGCGCGCTCTTCCGAACGACCGCGGCACAGGCCCCCTTCACCTTGCCTTCGATGGCCTCACTCATGACCGGCCTGACCCCGTCGCGGCACGGGGTCAGGAATCACCCCGGAACGCTGGGATCCGACCAGACGACCTTGGCCGAGAGGTTCCGCGAGGCCGGCTATCAAACGGCGGCGATGACGCGCCATACGTGGCTCCGGCCAAAGTCGGGGCTCGACCAGGGATTCGAGGAGTACCACAACACCAAGTTCGCGGCCGGTCTCGACGCGAGAAGCCTCTCTCTCGCCGCGATGGATTGGCTGGAGCGCCGCGACCCCGATCGTCCGTTCTTTCTCTGGCTGCACTTTCTCGACCCTCATCTTCCCTATACGCCTAGCTATCCCTACGGCGTCCTCTACCGAGAGGATCATCGCGACGACTCTCAGGTGAAACACCTTCGGTCCATGATCGATCTGCCGCGGGAGGACTTCCTGCCGACCCCCTACGCGGATCTCGCGGGAGGCCCCTACTACGACCTCGTTTTTCCCTACTACCCCAAGAATCCGGCTCTTCTGGATCTCGGATTTCGGCGAAGGTCGCGTGGAGCCATTTTCTTCAGCAAGGGACTCTACGACGAGGAAACGGTCCAGGAGATGGTCGATCTCTACGACGGCGCCATCAACTACACGGACGAAAACCTCGGCCGGCTGATGAAGGCAGTCGCCGATCTCGACCTCGAGAGCTCGACCATCGTCGCGGTGAGCGGCGATCACGGTGAAGCTTTCGGCGAGCATGGCCTCTTCTTCACCCACGACTTCACGCTCTACGACGAAGTACTCGCGATCCCGCTCGTCCTGCGCCTCCCCGGCGTCATCGACCCCGGCGCGGTGGTCGACCAGCAGGTGCGTCTCATGGATCTGGCACCGACATTGCTCGACCTGGCCGAGGTCCCGCCTTTCGACAAGGTCGAAGCGGTGAGCCTTGCACCGCTGCTGCGGGGTGAGTCAATCGACTTCCTCGACGCCTTCGCCGAGGCCGCGCCCCAGCGGGCGATGTTTCCCGAGAACGACCGCGTCTATCTTCCTGGCAACGGGGGCAAGTGGCGGATGATCCGCACCGAGCGATGGAAGCTCATCAAGATTCCTCACCCGGAGGGAGATCGCTACGAGCTCTACGACCTAGTCAGCGACCCCGGTGAAACCAAGAACCTCTACGAGGAGCTCCCCGGTGAAGCGCAGAAGCTCGCTCCGCGGCTCGCGGAATGGATCGCCGGCGACGCCAAGAGAGAAGCGGAGGACGAGGGCGGCTCGGGTAACGAGTTCGAGGGCCTCGACCCCGCGGCCCTCGAACAGCTCCGAACCCTTGGCTACATCCAGTAGCCAAGGACTCCGTTGACGAACCAGACGCGTTCAGCCCTTGGGGACGACTTTCCCGGCAAACGTTTGGGTGACGATCTTGCCGTCGCGAACGACGAAGGTGTCGGTGGCGAGCTCGTAGACGTTGTCCGCGGTCTCGGCACTCCAGACGATGAACGCGGTCTCACCCTCGACGATCTGCTTCTTCATCTCGAACGAAGCTCCGGGTTTGGCGAACTCCGCGAAGAACGCCTCGAACAGGCCTCGCCTCTCGCTGGGGCCTCGCAAAATCCCGTCGGGCGTAAAAATAACGGACTCGTCGGCGAAGTCTTCGAGAATGCCTTCGAGGTCACCCTCTCCGAAGGATTTCAAGTGGTGCTTGAGAACCTGCTGCGTGGTTGCGGTCATGCTCGGTTTCCTTTCGATGTGAATCACGCTGTGTCACAAAGCCGGCGCCGACCTGTCAAGGGCTCGATCGCACCGGCTCGGGCTTTGAGCTTCCGTAGAAGTCCCGGACCGCTTCCACGACGAGCCTCACGCTTTGTTCCGAAAGCGAAGGGTAGAGCGGCAGGGAGACGATGGACTGGGCGGCCTCCTCCGCGACAGGGCAACTACCGACAGACTCCGCGTTCCGATAGGCGGGTTGCAGGTGGGTCGGGATCGGATAGTGAATGAGGGTTTGGATTCCGCGACCTTCGAGGTGGGCCATCAGCTCATCGCGCTTCGGGGCACGGACGACCATCAAGTGGCGCGCGGACTCGCAGCCATCGAGCGTCTCGACCGGTGTGACCGGAGTCTCTGAGAGACCATCTTCGTAGAGCTTGGCGAGCGCTCGGCGGGTCTCGTTCTCCGTCGAGAGATGCCGGAGACGTACCCGAAGCACGGCCGCCTGGAGCTCGTCCAGGCGGCTATTGAAACCGATTTCTTCGTGGCGGTAGCGCGACGACTGCCCGCCGTTACGAAGTCGCCGAACTTTCTCGGCAAGCTCTGAGTCGTCCGTAACAACGGCACCGCCGTCGCCGAGCCCGCCGAGATTCTTGGTCGGATAAAAGCTGAACGCGCCGGCGGCGCCGAAGCCGCCGAGCGACTTTCCGCGAAACGTCGCGCCGTGGGCCTGACAGGCGTCTTCGACCAGCGCGAGGCCTCGCTCTTGGGCGAGCCCGGCCAGCTCGTCGATCGCGCAGGCGTTCCCATAGAGGTGTACGGGAACGAGCGCGCGGCTACGCTCGGTCGTCCGAGCGGCGGCGCTCGAGGGCGATAGCAAGAGCGTCGCTTCCTCGACGTCGGCGAAGACGGGGCGGGCTCCGATCCGACTGATCGCGAGCGCGGTGAAGACGGCCGTCAAGGGCGTCGTGACGACCTCGTCTCCCGCACCGACGCCGCTCGCCATCAGGGCCAGGGTGATGGCGTCGGTTCCCGAGGCTACACCGACAGCGTGGCGCGAGCCCACGGCTCGAGCGAGCTCACTCTCGAAGGCTTCGACCTCCGGTCCGAGAATGAACCATCCCGAGTCGACCACACGTCCTATCGCATCCCGCACTTCTTCCTCGGTGGGCCTTCCGGTGAGGCTCAGATCGTTGAAGGCTACGCGGGTCTCACTCAACTCAGGTAGTGTTCCATGTTCTCGCGATAGTAGGCGACGGTGCGGGACAAGCCCTCGCGCAGCGAGGTCTGGGGCGACCAGCCCAAACGCGACTCGATGCGGCTGTAGTCCGTATAGAAGTCCCCGATGTCGATCTTGCGACGCTCCTCGGGAAAGGGAACGAGTGTGTAGTCCGCTTTCCTGCCCGCCACCTCGTAGAGGAGCTCGAGGAAATCTTTGAGGGACGTCGGCGGTTTGGCGCCGAGATTGTACGTCTCCCCTACCGCGGCCTCGGCCGTCGCCGCGATCAGGAACGCCCTCACGACGTCGTCCACGTAGTTGAAGTCGCGCTTCTGCTCGCCGTCGCCGAAGAGAAGGATATCTTCGCCCATCACGACCTGCCTGACGAACCAGCCGGCAAACCCCTGACGATTGTGCTTCATCAGTTGCCTCGGACCGTAGGTATTGGTGAGCCGGAGCGACGTGGTCAGGAGACCGTGCACCTGGTGGTAGATCTGGTTGTACATCTCGCCGCTCGCTTTGTTGATCCCGTTGACGTCCGTCGGATGGATCGGATGGTTCTCGTCCGCCGGGAGCGAGACGGGCTTGCCGTAGATCTGGCGAGTGCTCGCGAAGACGATCCGAACGCGCGGATTCACGCGACGACAGGCTTCGAGGATCGAAAGCTGGCTCGTACAGTTGATCTCGAGGTCGGTCATCGGATCTTCGATACTGTCAATGTGGCTCACCTGACCGGCGAGATTGAACAGATAGTCCTGGTTACCGACGAGATAGCGGATCCCATTCGCGTCGCGCACGTCGGCAACGTTGACCTTCAACTGCGATTCGATGCCGTGGATGTTGTAGAGGTTGCCGCCGTAATCCGGAATGAGAGAGTCGACGAGCAGCACTTCCGCTCCGAGCGGAACGAGCGCGCGGGCGAGGTTGCTTCCAATGAAGCCCAAGCCTCCCGTGATCAGGACTTTCTTGCCTTCGAAGGCCTCACTGTAGTTTTCGGGTTCTCTCGACACCCTGTTGGGCTCCGTCGCGCCGTCAGCGAAGGGCGCTTTCGGAGTCGCGCGTCGACGCGCGTGACTCTCGACGCGTGCCGGCTCCGCCAGGTGGGCCTTGCGCACGACGAGGTCGTACCAGAGCCTGCTCAGGTCCAGAAGCGTTCGGGCGACACGCGGGAAGTTGAAGAACTGGCTTCTACCGTAGACGCGGTGAAAATGATGGACGGGTACTTCCTGGATCCGAAACCCGTGGTCCTGCACCTTCTTCATGAGCTCGACGCAAATGACGCCGCTGTCCTTGGTCAGCACGACCTTGTCGAAGATGCTCCGCCGAAACAGACGGAAGTCGCAGTCCACATCCGAGAGCGAAAGGCCGAAGGCGATGCGGACCGCCCAATGGTAGATGCGACCGATGATGAGACGATGCAGAGGATCGGAGCGTCCGATCTTGACGCCGTTCACGAAGTCGCTCGTCGATTCCCACGATTCGAACAGGAGGGCCATCTCGCGAGGGTCGTATTGCGCATCGCCGTCGGTATAAAAGACGAGCTCCTTCGTCGCGTTCTGGAACCCCGTGCGCAGCGCACCACCGTAGCCGCGGTTCACGGGATGATGAACTACCTTGAGCTCGGGGACGACAGACTCGAGCTCCGCGAGCACCTCGTCGGTGTGGTCCGAGCTTCCGTCGTTGACGACGACGATCTCCAAGTCGTCGACGATGCGGCGAGCCGCCAATCTCGCCCCTAGGATCATGCTGGGGATCGTCCCGGCGTCGTTATAGGCAGGAAATACGACCGAGAGTCCGAATTTCTCGCGGCGGGCAGGCACCTCGGGGGGCAATCAACTCCTCTTCTTGTTCTAGAATTGACGGAGTCGCAAAATTATCACAGCCTCCGCAGGCGCGCAATTCAAGGATCGGTGCTGATAGGATGGCGCGACGATGCCGGGAACGCTCTACGTCGTTTCGACGCCCATCGGCAACCTGGCGGATATGACCGACCGCGCCAGGGAGGTTATCGCCGCTGTGGATATCCTTGCCTGCGAAGATACACGCGTCACGGGAAAGCTCTTACGCTATTTGGGCATCGCGGCAAGCCGGAAGCTCAGCTACCACGAGCACAATGAAGAGGGTCGCGCCGAAGAGCTTCTCTGGCGACTTCGTGAAGGACGCGACGTCGCGCTCGTGAGCGATGCGGGCACGCCCGCGATCTCGGATCCCGGGTTCCGGCTCGTTCGGGCCGCGCGGGCCGAGGGGATCGACGTGCGTGCCGTGCCCGGGGCGAGCGCGCTCCTCGCCGCCCTCGCGGTCTCGGGACTTCCGACCTCCACCTTCACCTTCGCCGGTTTTCTGCCCCCACGAGGGTCCGCCCGAAAGCGCGCCATCGAAGGCCTCGGGGGGCTCGAGCACACGATTGTCCTCTACGAATCACCGACCCGTGTGGCAAGGCTCCTTCACGAGCTCGCCGAGGCTTGGGGGAAGCGCGAAGCGTGCCTCCTTCGAGAAATGACGAAGCTTCACGAAGAGCATCGGGCGGAGCTACTCGGTGAGCTCGCGGATTGGGCTCGGAATCGTCGCTTCAAAGGCGAGGTGACCCTCGTGGTCGGCCCGTCCCGAAAGGACCAGGAGGACATCTCCGTTTCCGCGCTTCGCGGCCAGTTCCGGGAGCTGCGCGACTCCGGACTCTCGGCGCGGGAGGCCACCAAGACGCTCGCGAAGAAGTACGGACTCCCCGCTCGGAGTATCTACAATGAGCTGTCGAGAGGCGAGAGCGAGTGAAGTTGCTTCGGAGCGGGCCCGTTTGATCCAGGCATGATGAAGATCTTATAATTTATCGCTCCCAACCTACGTCTCTGGCGGTACGCTCCCAGCACCCCGACGTTCACTGGGATCGTTCCCGCCGACGACTGAAGGAGGTCGATTTGGCTCAAAAGAAGATCCGCGGCAGGGGCACCAAGAAGAGGGCTGGACGAGGATCGAGCGAGCTCCAGAGGTATGAGAAGGCCCTCGAAGGCCTCGAGCGCGCCATGAAGTCGATGTACAAGGGCGATGTCGAGCGCGCCAAGGAACATCTTCTCCGCCTCCAGGAAGCCCATGCCAACGAGACCGAGCTCATGGAACGCGTCCGATCCTATCTTGTCGTCTGCGAAAGGCACCTGTCCCCTCAGAGGAGGCCGAAATCGGCCGAGGAGTACGTGACGGCGGGTGTGATGCATCACAACGAGGACGATTTCCCGCAGGCGATCAAGCAGCTCACAAAGGCTCTCGAAATGGAGCCCAAGAGCCCCCACGCTGCGTATTGCCTGGCAGCAGCGCACGCCCGGACGGGTGACGCCTCGTCGACGGCCAGAATCCTGAAGCAAGCCATTCAAACCGACCCCAACAACCGCGTCTACGCCAATTCGGACCACGACTTCGACGGCGTGCGCGACGAGCGGGAGGTCGCGTCTCTCTTGGCGGAAGCTTGATCTCGACCGCCAATCGTATCCCGTGATTTTTGGCCTGAGGATCTTTGCCATCGGCGGTGGAACGGGTCTCTCCGCGCTTCTCGCGGGACTGAAGCATTTCGTCGATCCTCCGCCGAAGCAGACGAAGGACGCGCTCTATTTCGCCGACTTGGCCGCCCTCGTGACGGTCACCGACGACGGTGGAAGCTCGGGGCGGCTACGCGACGAGTTCCAAATGCTGCCGCCGGGCGACATTCGAAACTGCCTCGTCGCGCTCTCGGCGGACGAGTCTCTGCTCTCGTCCCTGTTTCAATACCGCTTCGAGGGCGGGGGCTCTCTCGGCGGGCACAACTTCGGAAATCTCTTCTTGACGGCTCTCACGGCCGTCACCGGCGACTTCCACGAGGCCGTGCGTGCGGCGAGTCACGTACTCGCCATCGAGGGACGAATCTTTCCCTCGACCAACGAGAACGTTGCCCTCGGTGCCCGGCTCGTGGACGGCTCCACCGTTCGCGGGGAGACCAACATAAGCCGATCGGCGATGAAGATAGAAAAGGCCTTTCTAGATCCCCCCGAGTGCGAAGCGCCGCCCGAAGCACTCGAGGCGCTTCAGGAAGCAGACCTTGTTCTGATCGGGCCCGGGTCGCTCTACACGAGCCTCGTTCCGAATCTCCTCGTGCCAGGCGTCGCCCGCGCCATCGCACGCTCCGAGGCGACGGTGGTCTTGCTTGCGAACGCCATGACGCAGCCCGGAGAGACGAACGGCTTGACCTTGGCGGATCACGTGAACGCGCTGCTCGACCACTGTCCCGATCTCGAGCTCTCCTACATCCTCGCGAACGGCGAGCCGATCGCGGACGAAGCCCTCGCGCGCTATCGAGAAGACGGGGCGGAAGCGGTCGTCCTCTCCGCCGAAGAGGATCTTCCCTGTCCCCTAGTCGTCGAAGATCTGCTCCATCCAGGCCCCGTCGTCCGTCACGACGGGATCAAAACGGCGCGCGCTCTGAAGTCGCTGTTTCATCGGGCGCGAGTCCGTCCTCAAATGCGCGGGGTCCCGACGTGACCATCGTGGCGCTCGTCTCCGACGGAAAATTCGCCGAATCCGATTTGTTCGGAAAGCCGGTGTGGCGACGCACGATCGACGCCACGACGAAATTGCGTCCTCGTAGAATTCTCTGGCTCGGTAGGGCACCGGCGGGGCTTTCGAACGCTGAGGTCGTCTCGGGAAGGGCTCTCGCGTCACTCCGGGACACCGTCGTACTCATGCCGTCCGACCTTCCTTGCGTCACGACCGCCTCCCTCCGAAAGCTCCTGAAGTCGGCCAGGAGAGGTGCGCGCGCCCTCCTGGCCCCGAGCGGTGGAGACTCTTTCGTCGTCGCCGCCCCCGCGCGCGACTTTCGCGAGGCGCTCCGGCATGGGGAGAAGTGGCCGATCGCCGAAACCATCCGGCGGCTGGCTCCCGAGCCGGTCTTCGCGTCGGGCGAGGACGAGCTGCTCCGAGTGGGTAGCGCCGCGGCGCTCGCGCGCGTCATGTCCGTGCTGCGTCGGCGCAAGGTCGAGGCCCTTCAGAGACGCGGCGTCGTCATCGTGGATCCCACGAGTGTCGTCATTGATCCAGAGGTGTCCGTCGGAGTCGGAACGGTGGTGAGGCCGTGGGTATTGCTCGAGGGTCCGACGAAAATCGCCTCGGGATGCACTATCGGGAGCTTTTGCCACGTCGAAGATTCGATCATCGGGGCGGAGTCGATCCTTCTCGATCATTGCTACATTCGCTCGAGCCGTATCGGCAAGCGCGCGCGACTCGGTCCTTTCGCCCACTTGAGGCCGGACTCGGACGTCGGTGTCGGGGCGCACGTGGGAAACTTCGTCGAGCTCAAGAAGACTCGCCTCGGAGAGGGCGCCAGGGCCTCGCACCTCGCTTACCTCGGCGATGCGGTGATCGGAAAGGGCGTCAACGTCGGCGCGGGAGCCATCACCTGCAACTACGATGGTAAGGTCAAGCACCGCACAGTCGTCGGCGACGGTGCCTTCATCGGCAGCGACGTGCAGCTCGTCGCGCCCGTACGCGTCGGAAAGGGCGCCTACGTCGCAGCTGGCTCCTGCATCGTGAGCGACGTGCCTCCGCACTCGTTGGCCGTGGCCCGCAGCCGGCAGATCGTCAAGCGCGGCTGGGCGAAAAACAAAAGGAGCTAGTCTAGTCTCATGTGCGGGATCATCGGATACGTGGGAGAGGGTTCAACGAGCGAGATGCTCCTCGCGGGGCTTCGCTCGCTCGAGTATCGCGGCTACGACTCCGCGGGCATCGCAGTCGTGCGGGAGAGCGAGCTCACCGTATTGCGGTCGGAAGGCAAGCTCGACAACCTCGCCCGTCAGGTCGATCCCGCGAAGATCGTCGGATCCTACGGCCTCGGACACACGCGCTGGGCGACTCATGGCCGACCGAACGAGGAGAACGCCCACCCCCATCGTGATTGTGACGGCTCGATCGTCGCCGTGCACAACGGCATCGTCGAAAATTACCTGGATCTCAAGACCGCTCTCGCCGACGAAGGTCACCGCTTCGTGACTGAGACGGACACCGAAGTCATCGCCCACACGATCGAAAAATTCTTCGAGGGCAGTTTGTCCGAGGCAGTTCGGCGGACTCTCGGTGAGTTGGAGGGAGTCTTCGCTTTCGTCGCGCTCTCGGCAGCGGAGCCGGATCTTCTGGTGGGAGCGCGCATGGGCCCGCCTCTCGTCGTCGGGCTGGGGGAGGGCGAATCCTTCATCGCCTCGGACGTTCCCGCGTTTCTCTCGCACACCCGCACCGCGGTGTTCCTCGACGACGGGGACGTGGCCGAAGTCTCGCGGGACGGCCTTCGCGTTCTCGATCGGGAGGGCGCCCTCCTGGAGCGAGCGCCGCAAAGGATCACGTGGGATCCTATTCAGGTCGAAAAGCAGGGCTTCAAGCATTTCATGCTCAAGGAGATCTACGAGCAGCCTCGAGCGGTACGCGACACGCTGCTGGGCCGTTACTCCCTCGATACCGGGAGCGTTCATCTGAACGAGCTTCGGTTCACCGATGGGCTCGCCTCGTCAATCCGTCGCATTGCGATCGTCGCCTGCGGCACGAGCTGGCTCGCGGCACAGGTCGGAAAGTTCTATCTCGAGAGATTGACCCGTCTTCCGGTGGAGGTCGACGTCGCATCCGAGTTTCGATACCGAGATCCGATTCTCGGCGAAAACGATCTCGTCGTGGCAATCACTCAATCGGGAGAGACGGCGGACACGCTGGCGGCTCTGAAGACCGCGAAGGAGGCTGGCGCGAGGACCCTCGCCATCTGTAACGTCACGGGCTCGATGGCAGCGCGCTTGTGCGACGAAACCCTCTACACGCACGCGGGTCCCGAGATTGGCGTTGCGGCCACGAAGACGTTTACCTCACAAATCGTCGCGCTCTATCTGCTCGCTCTCGATCTGGGCCAGGGCCTCGGCATGATCGACGCGGAGGCTACTCGGGTGAGGCTCAACGAGCTCGCGAGAACGCCTCACTTCATGGAGCAAGCTCTCGAGCTCGAGCAGACGATCGCCGAAGTCGCGCGCGAGTTCTACCTCGTCGGCAATTTTCTCTTTCTCGGCCGCGGCCACCTCTATCCGATTGCGCTCGAAGGCGCCCTCAAGCTGAAGGAGCTCTCCTATATTCACGCGGAAGGCTACCCGGCAGGCGAGATGAAGCACGGGCCCATCGCGCTGATCGACGAGAGGATGCCTGTGGTCGCGCTCGCGACCAAGAATCCGCTCTTCGAGAAGATCGCCAGCAACATCCAGGAAGCGAAAGCACGCGGGGCGCGCATCATCGCCATCGGCACCGACGGAGACACCCGTCTCGAGCGAATCCTCGACGCGGACCGCGACCACCTAGTGAAGCTACCGCCTCATCCCGATTCCGTTTCGCCGCTCGTGAGTGTCGTCCCCTTGCAGCTACTCGCCTATCACATCGCCGTCCGCCGGGGCTGCGACGTCGATCAGCCACGAAACCTCGCGAAGTCAGTCACGGTCGAATAGAGACCGATGCCTCCAGAATTCCTGGAACCGCTGAACGATCAACAGCGAGACGCCGTCACGGCGCCGGACGGAGCGCTTCTCGTGCTCGCGGGGGCGGGCTCGGGAAAGACGCGCGTCATCGTTGCCCGTATCGCCTATCTAATCGCCGAGCGCGGCGTCTCGCCGGACGCCATCCTCGCCGTAACGTTCACGAACAAGGCGGCGGACGAGATGCGGCGCCGGGTGGACGAGCTCCTCGGCGGCCCTGCGCGCGAGCTCTCGCTCCACACGTTCCACGCCCTTTGCCTGCGGCTCTTGCGGCGCTTCGGCGACGACGTCGGCTTGAGAAGCGGATTCACACTCTATGCGGAGGACGACCGCCGCAGCTTGCTGAGGCGCTTGATACGGGAAGCGGGACTCTTGGAGCGAGAGTTCCCTGTCTCTCGCGTCGGTGGCGTCGTATCCAAAGTTAAACACGCCGCTTTCACGGAGGGCTCGGCCCCCTGGGATCCCTGGAGTCGAAGGGTGACTGCCATCGCCGAACGGTATCAACAGGAGATGGACGCCGTCGGCGCGGTCGATTTCGACGACCTGTTGCTCAAAGGCGTGGAGCTTCTCGAGTGCTCCGAGCGAGCGCGTTCCTTCGCGGCACAACGCTTCCGCCACGTCCTCGTGGACGAGTACCAGGACACCAACCGCGTTCAGTACCGATTGCTGCGTCTTCTCGCACCCCATGGGAACGTCTTCGTCGTGGGAGACGAGGACCAGTCCATCTACAACTTTCGCGGCGCGGACTTGCGCAATATTTTGGATTTCGAGCGCGATTTTTCCACGGCACGTTTGGTCAAGCTCGAAGTGAATTATCGTTCCACGGGATCCATTTTGCGCGCCGCGGGCGCGGTCATTGCGAACAACAAAGAGCGAAAGGGCAAGCGCCTCCGGGCGAGTCTGGAGGAGGGTGAGCCACCAAAGCTCTTCGCCGCCGAGGACGAGCGTGACGAGGCCGCCTTCGTGGCTCTCACGCTTACGGAGCTGCGCAAGGAGCAGCCCGCGCCGCGCTGCGCCGTTCTGCTTCGAACGCACGCGCAAACCCGAATCCTCGAGGAGGAGCTCGTAAACCGTGGCATTCCCCACCAGGTGGTCGGCGGCCTTCGCTTCTACGAGCGACGAGAGATCCGGGATACGCTCGCTTATTTGAGATTGATGGTGAACCGGCACGATGACAGAAGTTTGATACGGGTCGTCAACGTGCCGGCCCGGGGTATCGGCGCGGCGACCACGGAGACGTTGCAACGACGAGCGTCGGAATCGAATCGCTCGCTCTGGGACGCAGTCGACGATCTACTCGATGACGACGCGCTCAGCGGCCGGCCGAGGCTCGGTTTGATGGCTTTCCGCGAGTTGATCTCGGCGCTTGGAGCAAACACCACGACCCGCATACCGTCCCGGGCCATTTCCCTTGTCCTTCAGAAGAGCGGAATACTACAGGGCATCGAGCGAGAGGGGGAGGCCGCGGCGCGCGATCGCAAGGAGAACCTCGACCAGCTCGTCTCCGCCGCCGTCGAGTACGAATCTCGTGAGGACGCTCCGACGCTCGAGGGGTTCATCGACAGCGTGAGCCTTCTGTCCGACATCGATAGTGTGGCGGGGCCCGCCCCCTGCTTGCTCATGACCCTTCACGCGGCGAAGGGCCTAGAATTCGACGTGGTGTTTCTCGCGGGGCTGGAGGAAGGTCTCTTCCCGCACATTCGTTCGACCGGAGACGCGAAGGCGACGGAAGAGGAGCGGCGGCTCTTTTACGTGGGCATTACCCGGGCCAAACGCAAGCTCTTTCTCTCCTTCGCTTTGACCCGTCGATTCAGTTATCAAACCTCGACGCGGCGCGCCTCCCGCTTTCTGGCGGAGATCCCCGACGAGCTGCTGCACGGAGAGCGGGCCAAGGCCGCGGCCCCCGAGACGCGGGACGAGACCCGCTCGGGGCTTCGTCCCGGCATGCTCGTGCAACACGCGAAGTTTGGCGAGGGCCGCGTCGTGGAAGCGTCCGGACGGGGCCGGGATCGGAAGGTCACCGTCGTGTTTCGTCGCGCCGGGCGCAAACGTCTCGTCGAGGCATTCGCGAAACTCGAAGTGGTCGGGCACCCCTGAAGAGGAGGAAGCGGCTCAGGGTTCCTCTTCGCCCAGATCGGTGATGATGAACCGGGCGGGAACGATCGCATCGAACTGGTTCGTCAGCTCGTAGCGGGATAGCGTGATCCGGTAGGTCTTCTCGGACGTGGCCGTCGTCACGCGCACGACCACGGCTCTTTTCAATATCTCTCCAGTCAGATATTCGGGGCTCGACTCGCGCAGGAGCGACTTGCTCACCCGGCGAATCTCTTGCTCGAAATCGATTTCCGATTCGTGGAGCCCGGTACCGACGTCGCGACGATCCTGCTGATGCCGATCCCACTCCTCCTGAAGCTCGCCGAGTCGGCCGGGAAATCGATACTCGGGGTCGTCTTGAGTGCGGTTCTGGATACGCCTCAAGTCCTCGTAGTTCTCCTGTCTGAAGCTGCCGAAGGCCTCGAACTGAGCGTCCCGCTGGTCTTCCGCTTCCTCGACGTTCTGACGGAGACGGGGAACGAGGTATTCCCCGTTCGGCAGGTCGAGGACTTCCCGGATCTCCCAGGAGGTGACGTCCTCGGGGAAGGCGACCATCGAGACACCCGCCACGATCTGACTGTCGCCACGTTGGGATGCGGACAAGAAGCGATTGACCAGATCCTCTTCGGGTCCCGCGCAAGCGATGGCGAGGAGGCTGTTCGCCGTGACGGCTAGGACTCCGAGATTTCTCCATCGCGCCATTCTAGACATTCCGCTACGACCCCGGCTTCGGCTTCGCACGTCTCCGACCCCCGCCCCATCGTATCCCTTTTTGAAGCTCCTGCAACAAGGCGGCTTGCGCATCGCCGTCGAGGGACTCGTGCTCGAGCTCGACACTTCGCAACCGAACGAAAAGCTCGTTCACGGGCGCGGGGTCCCCGTCGCCGCGCTGAAGTCGCTCGATGCTTTCCCGGGCTTCTGGGAAGCGACCAAGGCTTATCAAGACTTCGACTTCGCTCACAAGCGCGTCGTAGCGCCGGTCGTCGTCCCTCGTCACCGCGACGAGCTGACGAAGAATCTCGAGCGCGTTCTCGGGCGAGCCGACGAGGAGCTCGAGGTTCGCGAGCCGGAAGTAAGCGCCGTCCGTATCCGAGTGATAGGGGAGCTCGACGACCTGGCGATAGGTCTGAAGTGCGTCGTCCAAACTATCCATGCCGTAGTAGCACTCCGCCATCGAGAGGAGGGTGCTTCTTCGGCTGTCAGGAACTTGCTCGAGGTCGAGGAGCGCTCGGTAGTGCGTGAGGGCTTTCTCGGAGTCCTGGAACTCGACCTCGTAGATCCTCGCGAGTAGTCGTTGGGCCTCGGTGCTGATCGCGCTCGTCGGATAATCCATGAGGATCTTGAGGAGGAGATCGCGTGCCGCCTCCGCGTCACGGCGGTTGAAATAGTGGATCTCGGCCAGCTCGTAGAGGGCTTCGGCGGCCAGCGGACTCCCGGGGGACTGAATCGTGACTTCACGAAACAAATCCGCGGCGCTCTCGAGGTCGTCGTTCTGCATCGCCTCTTTGGCTTGCCCGAGCAAGCTGGCAGCGGGGTCTCGACAGGCGCCCGTCAAGATCACCACGAGACAGAGCTTCGGTAGCAGCTTTCTGGAACCAGTCGCGGAGATGAACGGTGCCATGAAGGTTTCCTATACTTCCTTGATCGCCTCTTCGTCGTCCGGCTTTTCCGCGAGCTTCGCCACCGCGACGACTTCGTCTCCCTCGTCGAGCTGGATGAGCCGCAATCCCTGGGTGGCTCGGCCCATGACACCGAAGTCTTCGACGTTGAGCCGCACAATCATGCCGTGGGCGGTGATCACCATCAGTTGGTCCTCGTCGCGAACGAAGGGTACGGCGACCACGCCGCCATTCCGCTTGGTCGTCCTGACGTTGATGATGCCCTTGCCGCCCCGCGTTTGCATCCGATAGTCGTCGATCCGGCTTCGTTTACCGAAGCCTTTATCGGTTACCGTCAAAAGGGTTCCCTCGGGCTCGACCACGGCCATGCTAACGACTTCGTCCTTTCCAAGAAGGCGTATGCCTTTCACCCCGCGGGCGGTGCGGCCCATAGGACGGACGTCGCCCTCCTGGAAATGGATCGCCTTGCCCCCTCGCGTGGCCAGGACCGCCTCACTCTGACCGTCAGTAATAGCGGCGGCGATGAGCGCGTCCTCGTCCTCGATTCCGATCGCGATGATGCCGCGAGACATGGGCTTCTTGAAAGCGGACAAGGGTGTCTTCTTGATGATGCCCTTGCGACTGCACATGAGCACGAATTCGTCCTCGGGGAACTCCTTGACGGCGCAGACCGCAGCGAGTTTCTCGTTCGCCCGCATCGAGACGAGATTCACGATGGCCTTGCCTTTCCCGGCGGCCCCCACATTGGGAATCGTATGCACTTTGAGCCAGTAGACTCTTCCCCTATCGGTGAAGATCAAGATGTAGCTGTGGGTCGAGGCGATGAAGAGGTGATCGACGAAATCCTCTTCGCGGGTCCTCATTCCCATCCTGCCCTTGCCGCCACGCTTCTGCTTGCGGTAGACGCTGACGGGACTGCTCTTGATGTAGCCGGAGTGGGACACGGTGATGACCATGTCCTCTTCGGCGATCATGTCCTCGACGCTGATCTCCCTCGTCATGGCGATGATCTCGGTGCGTCGATTCTCCCCGAAGCGCTCTTTGACGTCCTCGAGCTCTTCCCGAACGATCTCGTCGATCTTCTCGACGCTGGCCAGGATGGCTTCGAGCTCGGCGATCCGCTTCGTGATCTCCTCGTACTCTTTGACGATCTTGTCGCGCTCCATCCCGGTCAGTCTCTGGAGCTGTAAATCGAGAATCGCCTGGGCTTGTACCTCGGTGAGCTCGTAGCGGGATATCAGGGCTTGGCGCGCGGCCGCGGGGCTCTCCGAGGCTCGAATCAGGGCGATGGCGTCATCGAGATGATCGAGGGCAATCACGAAGCCTTCGAGGATGTGGGCTCGTTCCTTGGCCTTTCGAAGCTCGAATTCGGTCCGACGTCGTACGACGTCGGACCGAAAGTCGACAAATAGCTCGATGAGCTCCAGGAGGGACGATACCTTGGGGCGGTTGTCTACGATCGAAAGAAGTATGATCCCGAAGCTCGTCTGGAGTGTCGTGTGCTTGTAGAGGTTGTTGAGAACGACCTGAGCCACTTCATTCCGTTTCAGGTCGATCACGATGCGCATCCCGGTGCGGTCGGACTCGTCACGAAGGTCCGAGATACCCTCGATCCGCTTGTCTCGGACGAGCTCTCCTATCTTCTCGAGTAATTTGGCCTTGTTCACCTGGTAGGGGATCTCGGTGACGATGATGGCTTCTCGGTCCTTGCCGAGTTTCTCAACTTCCGCTCGAGCGCGAAGCTGGATCGTTCCCCGGCCCGTACGATAGGCCTGTTCGATGCCATGGCGACCGTGCACGAAAGCCGCGGTCGGAAAATCCGGACCGGGCACGATTCGCAAGAGTTCTTCCGTCAGGTCTTCGTCGCTATTGTCGCGATGGGCGAGGACGTATAGGGTCGCGTCCGCGACCTCGCGTAGGTTGTGGGGGGGGATATTCGTCGCCATGCCCACGGCGATTCCCGCGGAGCCATTGACGAGGAGATTTGGAATCGCCGTAGGAAGAACAACCGGCTCTAGGGTGTTTCCGTCGAAGTTGGGGGTGAAATCGACGGTTTCCTTGTCGATGTCGTGCATCATGCTCTCGGCAAGCGCCGTGAGCCTGGCTTCGGTATAGCGGTAGGCCGCTGGTGGATCGCCGTCGACAGATCCGAAGTTCCCCTGACCGTCGATGAGTGGCTGTCTCAGGTTGAAGTGTTGCGCCATGCGCACGAGAGTGTCGTAGACGGCGCTGTCACCATGAGGGTGGTACTTCTTGAGGACTTCTCCGACGATGCCGGCGCACTTCGAGTAGGCTCGATTCGATAGCAACCCTTCGCGGAACATCGCATATAGGACACGACGGTGAACCGGCTTGAGCCCGTCGCGCACGTCGGGCAGGGCGCGGCCTATGATCACGGACATCGCGTAGTCCATGTAGGACCGCTTCATTTCGTCTTCGATATTGACGGGAACACGCTCCGCCGCGATAGCCATGACTTCCTCTCCCTAACGCAAGGTTTTCTTGGATCGATTCCGCCCGGATTGGCGAGCCCTCCGCCGATCGCTAGATATCGAGGTTCGAGACCTCGAGAGCGTTTTCTTCGATGAAATTGCGGCGCGGCTCGACGGCGTCACCCATGAGGACGGTGAATATCTGGTCTGCGTCGACCTCGTCGTCGACGGTGACCTGCAACAGAATTCTGACTTCGGGATCCAACGTGGTATCCCAGAGCTGATTCGGGTTCATCTCACCGAGGCCCTTGTAGCGTTGAACGTGGAGCCCCTTCTTGCCGACCGATAGCAAGTAGTCGATGAGCTCGCCCTGGGAAGAGAGCTCCTTCTCGGGGAGATCCGTGGCGCCGTCCCTTCCGAGCTCACTCACCACGAGGGGTGGGTTGTCGAAAGGCTCGACGTCCTTGTAGAGCTCGAGGAGTGTGCGATACTCCGCCGCCGCCATGAACTCCCGGCCAATCGGTTTGATCCATCGGTGGCCGTTCGTCTGCTCACTCGGAACGATCTTGAAGAGGTTGTGCTCCTCGTCAGGGAGAACCGAGGCTCGCAGGCCTTGCTCCCGAAAAGGCTCCAGGGCTTCCTCCAGCCATTCTCGGTTCGCGAGCATGGACTCGTCGGCTCCGACTCTCAGGAACTCGTTCAAAATGATGCCGGGATAGCCTCTCTGGGCAAGTCGCTCCAGGTGTTTTCGGAAGAGCCCCATTTTTTCGAGACGCCCGGCGAGTTCCTCACCCTGGTACTCGGCCTCGAGAGCGGGGACTCGGACCTTGCGGTTCTCGACGGCTCGATGGAGCAAGTGACGGTCGAGCTCCCTATCGTCCTTGAAGTACGTCTCCTTCTTGCCTTTCTTCACTTTGTAGAGGGGAGGCTGGGCTATGTAGAGATGTCCGTGGTCGACGATCTGCGGCATCTTTCGGTAGAAGAACGTCAGCAATAGGGTCCGAATATGAGACCCGTCGACGTCCGCGTCCGTCATGATGATGATGCGGTGATAGCGAAGTTTCCCCAGATCGAAGTCCTCTTCGATTCCAGTGCCAAGCGCCGCAATCATTATTTTGATCTCTTCGTTCTCGAGCATCTTGTCGAGACGAGCCTTTTCGACGTTCAGAATCTTTCCCTTGAGTGGAAGGATCGCCTGGAAATGGCGATCGCGTCCCTGTTTCGCGGATCCGCCGGCGGACTCTCCCTCGACGATGAACAGCTCCGACAAGGCTGGATCCCGCTCCTGACAGTCGGCGAGCTTACCGGGAAGCGACGTGGCCTCGAGCGCGCCTTTCCGCCGCGCCAGATCTCTCGCCTTGCGCGCAGCTTCTCGCGCTCGTCCGGAATCAACGACTTTCGCGATGATTCGTTTCGCCGCGGTGGGGTTCTCTTCGAGGAAGCGCGCGACGTCAGCATTAACCAGCGTTTCGACGAAGCCTCTGACATCGGCATTGCCCAGCTTCGTTTTGGTCTGGCCTTCAAACTGAGGGGAGGGAACCTTGACGCTAATGACCGCCGTCAGCCCTTCGCGGATGTCCTCTCCTTCTAGTCCTCCCTGGAGCGCCTTGGTCAAGTTGTTCGTCGTGGCGTAGTTGTTGATCGTCCGCGTCAGTGCCGCGCGGAGTCCGGATAGGTGGGTCCCGCCCTCGTGGGTATTGACGGTATTCGCGAAAGAGAAGACGGCCTCCTGGTAGCCGTCGTTCCACTGGAGTGCAATTTCGCACTCCATGCCGTCCGCGCCGCCTTCGATATGAATCGCTGGGGAGTGGAGGGCGTTGCGGTTCCGGTTCAAGTGCTCGACGAATGAGATTATTCCTCCCTCGAAGTGGAACACCTTCTCTCGACCTTGGCGCTCGTCGACGAGGGTGATGGTGATGCCGCGGTTGAGGAAAGCCAACTCCCGAAAACGCTGGGACAACGTGTCGTGGCTGAACTCCTTCACCTCGAAAATGGTGGGGTCGGGAAGGAACGTAATCGTCGTACCGCTCTTGTCCGTCGCTCCGACGACCTCGAGGGGCCCCGCGGGCCGACCCTTCTCGTAGGCCTGGCGATAGACGTTGCCATCGCGGCGAATTTCGAGCTCGAGGCGTTCGGAGAGCGCGTTGACGACAGAGACCCCGACGCCGTGAAGGCCGGCAGAGAACTTGTAGCTCTTGTTATCGAACTTCCCACCGGCGTGTAGCTGCGTCATGACGACTTCCGCCGCCGGCTTGCCCGTCTTCTTTTCTATGTCGACAGGAATTCCGCGGCCGTTGTCGACTACGGTAACGCTGTTGTCGACGTGAATCGTTACGAGGACTTCCTTGCAATACCCAGCGATAGCCTCATCGACGCTGTTATCGACGACTTCATAGACCAGATGGTTGAGGCCCGTCAGACTGGTGGAGCCGATGTACATCGCGGGACGCATACGTACGCCCTCGAGCCCCTCAAGGACGCGGATTCGGTCCGCGGTATAGCCGGTTCGGTCCCGATCGATGTCTTTGTTCTCTGATTCTTCCATTCTCTATACTTCTGAGCCGCTGGTCCTGACGTATATATCGACCAGCAGCTATTTGCTCCTGCTGTCGGGAGCACGAGGCGGTGAGGATATTGTCGCTCAGAGCCTCATCGGCATGACGACGTAACGGTAGTCCTTGTCTTCGCCATTCTCGGCTGGTCGAAGGAGCCCTTGGGATGAATCGTCCTTGAGCTCGAAGCAAATCTCCGACGTACCTGCGGCGTTCAGGAAGTCGAGCAGATACTGTCCGTTGAATCCAATATTAATGGCATCTCCTTCATAACCTGCCTCGATGGTCTCACTAGCTTCGCCGATCTCCGGGTTCTGCGAAGATACCTCTACCTTGCCCGACTCGATACCGAACCTCACGGCACGAGAGCGCTCGTTAGACAACAGGGATACGCGTCGAATCGCGCCCGCAAGGTCGTCACGATTACAAGTAACGAGCTTGTCGTTTCCTTTTGGAATGACTTTGTCGTAGGCGGGAAACTGGTCGTCGACCCGCTTGGAAACGAGCAGGCGTTCCCAGATGCGGAAGAACAAGTGGTTCTCACCCTGGGCGAAGTCAACGGACTGCTCGGACTCGCCGAGGATCTTCAAGAGCTCGAGCAGAGTCTTTTTGGGTACGATCACGCTCGCTGTCCCAGCGCCGTCGCCGCGCTTCAGGGATATATAGGCGAGGCGGTGACCATCGGTCGCTACCATCCGGAGATCTTTCTCTGTCAGCTCGAGGCGGGCTCCGTTCAGAAAGTAGCGGTTTTCATCGGCCGTGATAGCGAAACTCGTCTTGTTTATGAGCTCGCTCAAGGCGGCTCCGGATATCGTCGTGAATCCCTCGCCTGGCGGCTCTGCAAGGGAGGGGAACTCTGACTTTCCCAGTCCAACCATTTTGAAATACGAGCGTCCGCTCGTGACCGAGGCCCAGCTGTTATCGAGCTCCTGCAGGCGAATCTCCGACTCGGAGACAGAGCGCACGATCTCGTAGAGCTTCTTGGCGGATAAAGTTATGGCTCCGTCTTGATATACCGTCCCGGAAAGACGGCAGCGAAGCCCTACGTCGAGATCCGTCGCGGTGAGCTCAACGGTCGATCCGGATGCCTCGATGAGGACGTTTGCCAGGATGGGGATCGTGTTCTTCCGCTCGACGATCCCCTGAATTAGGGCGAGCTCTCTAACGAGCTCGTCCTTCTTGGCACTAAACTCCATTATTCCTTCCCATTTACTATATATATATCTATAGAAGTGATTCTATTAAGTAATTATATAAATAAGGTGCTGTTAAAAGAAATGTTTACGTACGTTAAAGTATTGATTAATAAAGAATTACAAACAAATCTTTTCTGTGGATATCCACGTGGTCGAGTGGTTAAAAGCGGTGGAAAAAAGGGCATGTAACGCACTTGCACCGGTCTACACAAAGTAATCCACAGCATATCCGCGGGAGCTGTGGATTGGGTTTTTCATTGAAACGAGTCGAGGAATCCCTGAACGAGTTTGTCTAATTCGGGGTCGCTTTGGCGGAGATTACGAATTTTGCGAACGGAGTGGATCACTGTGGAATGGTGTTTGCCACCGAAGGCCTTGCCTATATAGGGAAGGCTGGCTCTCGTGAGCGATTTTGAGAGATACATCGCTATTTGCCGAGGAAGAGCGACGGATTTAGCGTTATTGCGCGCTTTCAAATCCGCTATTCTGAGACGATAGTGATCGGCAACGAATTTCTGGATGGAGTCTATGTTGATGACCTTGTCCTCGCTGGGGAGAAGATCCCTTAGGACCTCTTGCGCCAGGGGTAAGTCGATAGACCGGCCGGTAAGCGAACCATAGGCGATGAGCCGAATGAGCGAGCCCTCGAGCTCACGAATATTCGACTTGATCCGGGAAGCAATAAAGATAGCTACGTTGTCCGGCAGGGTAACGGCTTCAGCGTCCGCCTTTTTCCGTAGAATGGCAATCTTGGTCTCGAGATCGGGAGCCTGGATGTCGGCGGTCAAGCCCCATTCGAAGCGAGAGCGGAGCCGCTCCTCGAGAGTTGGAATATCGCGTGGAGGTGAGTCGCTACTGAGGACGATTTGCTTCTGGCAATCGTAGAGAGCGTTGAACGTGTGAAAAAATTCCTCTTGTGTCCTTTCTTTGCCGGCGATGAACTGTATATCGTCGACGAGAAGTACGTCGTAGGAGCGATGCCTATCTCGAAAATCGAGGATCCGATCGAAACGGATCGCGTTGATCAGCTCGTTCATGAACTTCTCGGCAGAGATATAGACGAGCTTGACGGCAGGGGTCTGCTCCAATATCTGACAACCGATGGCATGAAGAAGGTGCGTCTTGCCTAATCCGACACCGCCATAAATGAACAGAGGGTTGTAGGCCTTCGATGGGGTCTCCGCGACGGCACGCGCGGCGGCGTGGGCGAATTGGTTGCTAGTTCCGACCACGAAGGAGTCGAAGCGGTACCTTGGATTGAGAACAGGCGCGGGGTGAGTGGGTACAGGCTGAGTCTTGGGAGGCTGCTGGAGCTCAGGGCCGGCCGCGGGCTGGTCGCTCGCTTCATCCTTGGGAGGATCCGTCTCGAAGACGACCTCGATCTCGGGGCGATGAATCTCGTCGAGGGATTCGTGGATGACACCCGAGTAGTGTTTGTTGAGCCAGTCCCGAAAGTGAGTGTTCGGAACCAGGACAGACACCGTGCTACCACTCTCGAACAGAAGGCGTGTCGGGCGGAACCACGTGTTGAAACTATGCCGATTTACCTTCGATTCGATTTTTTGGAGGATTTCGTCCCAAAGGTTCATTCTCTATCTAACTGATAACAAATAAGTTATATGGGCGAGCGCGCTTGAGCAGGAACTTCGGAGCGCGCGGCGAATATCCACAGAATTATCAACAAATGTGGAAAAATAGTCATACGAGGGACCCCGTCCCCGTTCTTCAATTGATTAAATAGCGTTTCGTCTTTGTCGACCGGACGAGGCAGGTAATCTAGCATATGGGTTTTAGGGGGACAAGACAAAAAATGGAGAGGGTGAGCGGTCAGAGCGAGAGCGGTGCGGTTGACAGGGGATAGACGAGAGGCTAAGATAACGAGTTTCGCTTGGGCGGGGCAACGAACGATAAGGTTAGTCATGAAAAGGACGTTTCAACCGAATCGCCGGCGTCGGAAGAAAACGCACGGCTTTCGGATTCGCATGAGCTCCAAAGCGGGTCGAGCTGTGCTTTCTCGACGGCGGCATAAGGGCCGGCACCGCTTGGCGGTGTGACGGGCGCGTATCCGGGACGAGGTCTGTCACCGAGCCAACGACTCCTTCGGCGGAAGGAGTTCCAAGAGGTTTATCGCGCGGGACGGCGCGTCGTATGCCCGTACTTCGTCGCCTTCCTTCAGGAGAGAGGCGATGGACCTCTCAGGCTCGGTGTGGTCGCCAGCCGGAAAGTCGGCGGTGCCGTGAGCCGGAACCGGGCGAAGCGACTCTTGCGGGAAACGTTCAGGCGCAACAGACCCAATCGGCAAGTGTCTGCGGATCTCGTGCTCGTTGCTCGACGTGCGATCTTGGGAGTGGGCCTCGCCGAGCTGGAGGTTTCGTTTTCGCGGGCTATCGGACGGGTCCTTGAGAAGATTCCTTGAATACGTCGATGGCGTCGTCCTGAGCGCCGTTCTTCGGGCGGGAATCAGGGTATATCAATTGAGCCTTGGTATTTTGTTTCGTGGAAGCTGCCGGTTTCATCCTTCGTGCTCGCAGTACTCGGAAGAGGCGATTGTGAAGTACGGAGCGTTGAAGGGCGCGTGGTTGACGGTCGCGCGTCTCGCGCGATGCCATCCACTCCATCCGGGCGGTTTCGACCCAATACCCTGAGAGGACGGATCTCTCCATGGAAAAACGCTTACTGCTGTTCTTCGCGGTGACGTTCCTCATCGTTTCGATGTGGTGGCGGATCTTCCCGCCACCCGAGCCGGTCGACGTGGAAACTCCACCGTCTAGCGAAGCTCCGAGCACGACCGAAGACGTGCCGGTGCCGTCGACGGGCGCACCACGGGAGAGGATAGTGGCGCCGCTCGATGGAGAGGCAGAGAAATCGGGGCCGTCGGCCACGATCCCAGCATACGAGAAGCGAGGAGCGACTCTAGAGCAAAAGGTCGTCGTCGAGACGGATCTGTATCGCATGGAGATGACGAATCTTGGGGCCCGCATCACGCACTGGACCCTGGCGGACTACGAGGATGGAACGGGGGCGCCCTACGAAATGGTGGCCCAACACGCCGCGAGCGTCGTGGGCGTGGCACCCCTCGATGTGCGGCTAGAGGGCGAGACGTCGAACGGACGTCTGTCGGAAGCTCTTTTCGAGGTCGCGTCCCTAAGAAATATCCGGCTTCGCGCAGGAGAGCAAGGGGAGATCCTCTTCGTTTGGGCGGACGGCAAGGGCCTTTCGGTCGAGAAAAGGCTAGTCGCAACCGGCGGAAGCTATGAAGTGGCTGTCGAGATCTCCGCACGCGAGGCGGGGCGGGAGATAGGCAAGAGAGTGCTCTACGGCCCCGGCATCGGTGACGAGGAGCGGTTGGGGCGCTACGTCGGTGTAGAGAAAGGTGTGGTTGTTTCCCGGGGTGAGGTGGAGCTCTTCACCGCGGGCGAGATTGAAGAGGGCGAAGGCGACGGGGTGAGCGTGACCGCTACCGGAGTGGCCTCACACTACTTCACGGGCTTGATGCTTCCGAGTTCCGAGGGGCTCTACGGTTCGAGTTTCGAGAAAGCGAAGGTGCCTGCACGCGAGGGGGAGTCGAAAGATCGCGACGTGATCACCGCCGTCTTGGATGCGCCACGGAGTCCGGCGAGGTTCACTCTCTATGTAGGCCCGAAGAAGCTAGAGGCCCTCGAGGTATTGGCGCCGGGGATGGGGAGGATCATCGAGTTCGGGGACTGGATGCGGGCGCCGGCTCTTCTGCTCCGCATGGGCCTGATGAAAATCAACACCTTCGTTGGGAACTACGGTTGGTCGATTGTGCTCCTGACGGTGGCGATTAACGTCTTGTTGTTGCCGCTCAAGCACTACAGCTTCGTGTCGATGCGTCGGATGCAGAAGCTCTCACCGCAGATTCAGCACATTCGAGATCGCTACAAGAAGGTGAAACCGACGGACCCGCGATACCAGAATATGAACAAGGAGATCATGGGCCTCTACAAGGAGCACAAGGTCTCACCGGTCTCGGGGTGCCTCCCGATGCTTCTGATGATCCCATTTTTCTTTGCCTTCTACCGGCTTCTGATGGCGTCCATCGAGTTGCGCCATGCCCCCTTTCTGTTCTGGATCGGAGATCTGTCGCAGCACGACCCATTCTTCTTTCTGCCGATCATGATGGGCGTGTCGCAGGTGGTGATTCAGAGGATGACCCCGCAGACGAGCGCGGATCCGATGCAGGCCAAAATCATGCAGTTCATGCCCATCATGTTCACGTTCATTCTCGCCTGGGCGCCGTCCGGATTGGTACTCTACTGGTTCTCGAATAACCTGGTGTCCATGGGGCAGCAAACGGTAACTAACCGCTTTCTCAGGGACAGAGAGGAAAAGGCGGCGGCAGAGGAAAAGGAGTCGAAGAAAGGACGCAAGGGCAAGGCCAAGGCCGGAAAGACCACGTCCTAGCAGGCGCTGAAGAGCTCACCAGCGCCCGCGCGAGCGGCAACTGATTACGTCTGCCGCGAGCCCGGCCCGAGTGGGCCGGCCGTCCCCCCGAGCGAGGAGCGAGGGGGCGAACGAGCCGAAGAGGCGAGCGAGCACTAAAAAAGAGGAGACGCTTCACCGTGACGCAAGAAGGTTCGGAGACGATCGATTTGCCGCTAGAGGAGTCGGTTCTGGACTTCGTCGAAGACATGATTGACTGTTTGGATTGGGGCCTCGAGGTCGAGCTCGGGGACGAGGACCATGAAACGTTGCGCATCGAGCTGTCGGGCGAGGACCGCGACCTGATGGTGCAAAACCGAGCCGAGCTCTTGGAAGTTTTTCAATACCTCCTGAACCGCATCTTTGGGCGTGAGCTCGGCGAGAAGAGGGTGCTCGTCGACTGCGACGGCTATCGAGCCCGCAAGGAATCGGCGCTCAAAGAGATTGCGACTCGCGTCTGCGAGCGGGTTCTCTTGAGCGGCGAGGAGGAGGAGCTCGGCCTGATGAACCCCTATGAGCGGCGCGTCGTTCACCTCGCGGTGGCGGAGAAGGAAGGGGTCACGACCGAGAGCAGCGGGGAAGGCTTGATGAAGCGCGTTATTATCCTTCCAGCCTAGGTGGACCGTAAAGCCTCGGAGCTCGAGCGCGTTCTTCGGGAAGCCGTGCCGGCGTCGAAGCTCGGGCGCCGGGAGATCGAAAACCTCGAAATCCTCGACGGGCTCCTCGAGACGTGGAGCGCGCGCCTGGACCTCGCAGGGTTCGATTCGTGGGCCGAGAGGGCGCTGCGCTACTTTGCGGAGCCGCTCGCGGCACGAAGCTGGCTTGGGAGCGCGGGACGCGCCCTCGATGTGGGCTCAGGGGGCGGCAGCCCAGCTCTTCCTCTGGCGGTGGTATCGCCTCAGGTCTCTTGGACCCTCGTGGAGTCACGACGGAAAAAAGCGCGGTTTCTCCAGCACGCCATTGACGCGCTCGAGCTCGAGGGGACCGTGGTCCTGGCGGATCGGTACGAGTCGGTGCGCTCCATTGGTCGGTTCGATGTCGTCACGCTGCGGGGGGTCCGCGTCGACGCGAAAATGCGGTCTAGCCTTCTTGGCGAGTTGTTGCCGGGTGGGCGGCTGTTGTGGTTCAGCGGTCGAGACCGCCTCGAGAACGCGAAACGTGAGTTGGCTGGCGAGATGGGCCTTTGCACGACCGGGCCACGACTCCTCGTGCCGGACGGCGGGTGGCTTCTCGTGGTGGAGCGGGACTGACAGGGCTTCGGTCACGGCGATGTTTCACGTGAAACACTCTCCCTAGGAGGGCGTTGCCGTCGGTCGCTGTGCTATGCTCGGGCCTTTCCCCCTGGGATCTCCATGACGCATATCGTCGCCATCGCCAATCAGAAGGGAGGCGTAGGCAAGACTACCACCGCTATCAACGTGAGCTCCTCGGTGGCTGCCGCCGAGAAACGAGCCCTCGTCGTGGACATGGATCCGCAAGCAAACTTGACCAGTGGTCTCGGTGTCGATGTAAGCGTCAATAAAGGAACCATTTACAACGGGCTCATCGAGGGCGTCCCTATCGATGAGCTGATTGCCGAAACCGACCTCCCTGGGCTCAACGTGGTCCCATCGGAGCGCAATCTTACCGGGGCCGAGATCGAGCTCGTCGACCAACCGCGCCGGGAGTACCGTCTACGGGAGTTTCTCGCTCCCGTTCGAGGGGCCTTCGACTTCATTTTCATCGATTGTCCGCCCTCGCTCGGGTTGCTGACGGTCAACGCGCTCGTGGCTGCCGACACGGTGATCGTACCGCTGCAGTGCGAGTTTTTCGCACTCCTGGGAGTCAGCGAGCTGATGTCGACCGTCAACAAAGTAAGAGGAGGGTTCAACCCGTCCCTGCGCATCGAAGGCATCGTCTTCACGATGGTCGACGAGCGGACGAACCTCACGACCCAGGTGATGCAAGATGTGAGGCAAAACTTCCCCGGTGCCGTCTTCGACTCCATAATCCCGCGGAACGTTCGGCTCGCGGAGGCGCCGTCCTTCGGAAAGCCGATCCTTCTCTACGATGTTCGTTCGAGGGGTGCCTCCGCGTACTTGTCCTTGACGAGGGAGATCCTCAGCCATGAAGCGAAAAGCGCTCGGTAAGGGGCTGGCGGCACTCCTCCCCGAGTCGCCGGCTGCGAGTGACGGGGGCCAACTGATTTCCGTCGACCCCAAGCGGATCGATCCCAATCCGAACCAGCCTCGTCAAACAATCGATCCCCAGAAACTCGAAGAGCTCGCGCGCTCTATGACGGAGCAGGGAATCGTACAGCCGCTCGTAGTTCGGCGCACAGGGTCCCGCTTCCAGCTGATTGCCGGAGAGCGACGCTGGCGCGCGGCCCAAAATGCCGGCTTCACGAGAGTGCCGGCACTCGTCCGAAACGCCACCGACGCGGAGTTGCTGGAGATCGCGCTAGTGGAGAACATCCAGCGAGAGGAGCTGAACCCGATTGAAGAGGCGGGGGCCTACCGCCGTTTGATCTCGGAGCTCGGCTATTCGCAGGAGCAGGTCGCGAATCGGGTGGGGAAGGACCGCTCGACCATCGCCAACCTTCTTCGGCTGTTGCGGCTTCCGCGCGACGTTCGTACTTTCATTGCCGAGCAGAAACTCTCACCGGGTCACGCTCGACCGCTACTGTCTCTGGGTAGCGCCGAAGCTCAGTTCGAGATCGCGCAGGAGATCGTCGACAAGGGGCTCAGTGTGCGCGACGTCGAGCGGCGGGTAAAAGCGGCTACCAAGACAGCCTCGCCGAAGGCAGCAAAACGAAGAGATCCGAACACCCGTGAGGCCGAGGGCCGCCTTGAACGTGCGCTCGGCACCAAAGTCCGAATCCATCGACGCGGCAAGCGCGGCCGCCTCGACATCGAGTTCCACTCGGAGGACGAGCTCCAGCGGATCTATGAAACGGTCCTCCGAGGTGCACGCGGAAACAAAGCAAAAGTCAGCCTGAGTAGGTGAGTTGCGCGAGTCGAGCGAGCAACTCGCCTCGCGAAAGGAGAACGAAATAACGTGAAACGCAAGATTCGAGCGAGCGGGGACTTGTCCGGCTTTCTCGACGTGGGGAGCGCCTTCAAAGGAGACTTGTCTTTCAAGGATACCCTCCGAATCGACGGCAAGTTCGCGGGTAAGATCCGGGCCGGGAACACTCTCGTGATTGGGGAGTCGGCGGAGGTCGACGCAGAAATAGAAGTGTCGCACGTCTCGGTGAGCGGCCATCTCCGTGGATCTGTCCGGAGCGCCGAGCGCGTCGAGTTGCTCGAGACCGCTCGTTGCGAGTGCGACTTGAACACCAAAGTTCTCTTGGTCGAGGAAGGGGCGCTCTTCGAAGGGCAATGTTCGATGAAGACTGGGGCGGCGGAAGCACCACGGGAGATCCGCCCCGACAATGTGAAAACTTTCGCAATCACGGAGTGACATTTCCAGGCCGCGGCGCGCTCCGCAACTGCGAAGCGTGTCGTTCGACGCGTTGACGGCGAACGAAGGAGCGTGATATATTCAAAGGCTTTGTGCGGGCACATTTGAATGTCAGGAACCTAGTTTGTTATCCGTCGACGCCACTGCCTTCGTCATCCTCGCGATCGTTTTCACGCTAGTCTTCGTTCTGAAGAACCACTTCTTCGAGCCTCTCACCAGGGCAATCGAGACGCGCCAAGCTGGAATCGAGCGCGCCGCGAACGCTTGGGCCGATGCCCAGCGGACCATCGAGGAGGCGCAGGGTCGCCTGCAGGACGCCGTACAGCGAACGCGTAACTTGGGTTATGAGCAGCTCGATCGGAGTCGCGGAGAAGCGCAGAAAAAAGCCCGCAGCGAGCTTGACCGGAGCCGAGAAACGGCGCAGCAGCAAGTCGCCGAGGCGCAGAAGCAATTGAGAGCGGAGACGGACGAAGCCATCAAGTCTCTGCAGGCGCAGGCGGACGGATTCGCGCGCTCGATCGCGAGCCGTATTCTGGGAAGAGACATCGCATGAGGCAAACGCGCACCTTTGTGAAAGCTGTGCTGCTCGGACTTCTGACGGCGACGCCCGTCATGGCGGCGGAAGGCGGTGAGCTGCCGCGCATCGTCAACTTCACGATTTTGGCCGTCATTCTCTATTTAGTGCTAGCGAAACCGCTCGCCGCATTTCTCGAAGCCCGGACGGCACAGATCCGCTCCGAGCTCAGCGATGCCACCGACAAGACGTCCCGGGCCGCCGTCGAGCTTTCGAAGGCGGACGAGGTCATCGCGAGTCTGGACGACGAGGTCGAGAAAGCCAAAGGGGAGGCCCGCCGCGCCGCTGAGGTGGAACGGGATCGCATTCTGAAAGCCGCGGAGACGGAAGCTGCTCGCATCAAGGAGATTGCTCGCAAGGAGATCGCGGCCGAGGTCGAAGTCGGGCGGCGTCGACTCCTCGCTCAGGCGGCCGAGCTCTCCGTCGATCTCGCCCACAAGAAAATCGTGAGCGCCATGACCGAAGAAGACCAGGCGAAGCTCATCGACCAAAGCATCTCCATGATGGAGAAAGCGACGTGACGGCGAGCGTCGGTCAACGCACCGTCGCTGGGCGTTACGCGAGAGCGCTTCTCGAAGTGGCTCTCGACAAGCAGGTCGATCCTGAGCTAATCGGCAACGAGCTCGAGGAGATTTCGAAGTTTCTCGATACGCAGCCGAAACTGGCGGAGATCCTGACCTCGCCCGCCATCGACTCTTTGAAGCGGCTTGCAGTGGTCGATGGGTTGTTCGGAGGAAAGAAGCTCTCTTCTTATACGAACAATCTTCTGCGCTTACTCACGACAAAAGAACGCATCGGTATCCTTCGAGATCTCGCCGAGCAGTATCGACGCCTCGTTCTGGAGCACAAACACATCCAGCCTGGCGACGTGGTTTCGGCGCACCCCATGACCAAGACGCAGCAAGGACGTCTCGCCGATAAGCTCGGAAAGGCACTCGGCAAGACGATGGAGTTGACCTACGGAACCGACCCCGAGCTCGTCGGTGGGCTCATCGTGCGGGTTGGAAACCTCGTCTTCGATGCCACCGTCGTCACCCAGCTCCGTCGCTTCAAGGAAAAAACCCTCACGACTTTCTGATCCAACTGATTAAGGAACGAAATGGAAATCAAGGCTGACGAGATCACGAAGATACTCAAGGAGCAAATCGGCGGCTACGAGGCCGAGGTCGACGTCTCCGAAGTAGGGGCCATCATTTCGGTGGGTGATGGCATCGCCCGCGTTCACGGCCTCGAAGGGGTCATGTACGGCGAGCTCATCGAGCTTCCCAATGAAGTCTTCGGTGTTGCTCTCAACCTCGAAGAAGAGTCAGTCGGCGTCGTGCTCTTCGGAAACACGACGTCGCTCAAGGAAGGGGATACCGCGAAACGCACCCGGAAGATTCTGCAGGTTCCGGCTGGCGAGGAGTTGGTGGGCCGCGTCGTGGACGCGCTCGGACGGCCCATCGACGGGAAAGGACCCATCCACACCAAGCAGAACAATCCGGTCGAGCGCATCGCTCCCGGTATCGTCGATCGTCAACCGGTGAAAGAGCCAATTCAGACGGGCCTCAAATCCATCGACGCCATGATCCCGATCGGCCGTGGACAGCGCGAGCTCATTATCGGAGACCGTCAGACCGGAAAGACCGCCATCGCCGTCGATGCCATGCTGAATCAGAAGGGGACCGGCGTCATCTGCGTCTATGTCGCGATCGGCCAGAAGCTTTCGACAGTAGCGCAAGTCGTCAAGACTCTCGAAGAGCGCGGGGCCATGGATCACAGCATCGTGGTCAATGCTGCCGCGTCGGATCCGGCCCCGCTTCAGTACCTCGCGCCGTATTCCGGCACGGCCATGGCGGAGTATTTCCTCGATAACGGCGGCCACGCGCTTTGCATCTACGATGACCTCTCCAAGCACGCCGCCGCCTATAGGGAGATGTCGCTCCTGCTGCGCCGTCCGCCTGGCCGAGAGGCGTTCCCGGGAGACGTCTTTTACCTCCACTCGCGCCTTCTCGAGCGGTCCGCCAAGCTCTCGGACGAGAAGGGTGGCGGATCCCTCACAGCTTTTCCTTTCATCGAGACCCAGGCCGGCGACCTTTCAGCCTACGTCCCGACGAACGTCATCTCGATTACGGACGGACAGATCTTCCTGGAAGGCGACCTCTTCAATGCCGGCATCCGTCCGGCGGTCAACGTTGGCAACTCCGTGAGCCGGGTCGGTGGTGCCGCGCAAATCAAAGCGATGCGTCAGGTCGCCGGCACGATGCGCCTCGACCTCGCGCAATATCGGGAGATGGCGGCCTTCGCCCAGTTTGGCTCCGACCTAGACAAAGCGACCCAGGCTCAGCTCGCCAAGGGTGAACGCCTCGTCGAGATTCTCAAGCAGGACCAGTACGAGCTTCTCCCCGTCGAAAAGCAGGTCGCGATCATCTATGCGGCGAACAAAGGTTACCTGGAGGACCTCCCCGTGTCGAAGTGCCGACGCTTCGAACGAGAGCTCTACAGCTATCTCGACGACCGCCATCCCGGCATCTTGGGCGATATAAGAGAGAAGAGGGTTCTCGACGACGCACTCGAGGCAAAACTCAAGATAGCGCTCAAGGAGTTCAAGGAGCAGTTCAAGTCGAGTCAGCAGGAACCAGCCGCCTAAGGCGGACTAGACCGAGATCATGGCGAGCCTACGCGATCTGAGACGCCGCATGAGAAGCGTGAAGAATACGCAACAAATTACGAAGGCCATGAAGATGGTCTCCGCCGCCAAGCTCCGCCGGGCTCAAGATGCGATTCTTTCCGCCCGGCCCCTTGCCAAGAAGATGCTCGAGGTCTTGAACAGCCTCGCGACGAGAGCCGACCCCGAGGGGCACCCGCTTCTCAGAGTGCGAGAGCCCAATAAGGTTGAGTTCGTCGTCATTACCGCCGACAAAGGCCTCTGCGGTTCCTTCAACGCCAACATCCTCAAGAAAGCTGAACAGACTCTCGGCGGAATCGAGTGCGAGGACCTTGGGCTTCAAATCGTCGGGAAAAAGGCACGAGACTTCTTCCGGCGGCGGGACTACGTCATTCGGCAAGAGTTCGTCGACGTTTTTCGATCCCTCACCTACGACGATGCGACCAAAATCGCAAGGCCTCTCATCGAGCGCTACTCGAACGACGATCCCGATGCGGAGGATCGTGTGGACTCCGTCTTCCTGGTTTACAACGAGTTCAAGAGTGTCATGCAGCAGGACGTCGTCGTCGAGCGCCTCCTCCCCATAGAGAAGCTCGAATTCGACAAGCCGGAAGAAGAGGTCGACTACATCTACGAACCGACTCCAGCGCAAATCTACGACGCCGTCATCCCGCGTCACGTGGAGTATCAAGTTTGGCACGCCCTCCTGGAGTCTCTTGCTGCGGAGCACGCCGCCCGCATGACGGCCATGGAGAATGCTACGAAGAACGCCACCGAGCTCATCGAAAAACTCACGCTGACGATGAACAAGGTGCGACAAACCAGCATCACGACGGAGATTTTGGAAGTCGTCTCCGGCGCAGAAGCGATCAGATAGGAGCGACGAGCAGATGACCCTTTGGAAGCACACCAACGTGGGACGCGTGGTCCAAGTGATCGGAAACGTGGTCGACATCGAGTTCTCGAGCGGCCAGCTTCCTACCATTTACAACGCGGTGCATATCCTCGACGAGGAAGATCTCTCGACAGAAAAGATCGACATCACCGTCGAAGTTCAGCAGCATCTCGGTGAGAATCGGGTTCGCTCGGTCGCGATGCAGCCGACGGACGGGCTCGTCCGCGGCATGAAGGCCGTCGACACCGGTCAACCCATCACCGTGCCCGTCGGACGAGAGACCCTCGGCCGAATCATGAACGTCCTTGGGAAGCCTATAGATCAGCGAGGCGAGATCAAGGCGGAAAAAGTGCTGCCGATCCATCGTCCCGCGCCGAGGTTCACCAGCCAGAGCACGAAGCTCGAAATGTTCGAGACCGGGATCAAGGTCGTCGATCTTCTCGAGCCCTACGTGCGGGGCGGCAAGGTCGGACTCTTCGGTGGAGCTGGCGTCGGCAAGACCGTCATCATCCAGGAGCTCATCCACAACATCGCGACCCAGCACGGCGGCTTCTCCGTCTTCGCTGGAGTCGGCGAGCGTACCCGTGAAGGAAACGACCTCTGGCGCGAGATGTCGGAGTCGGGCGTCATCGACAAGACGGCGCTCGTCTACGGCCAGATGAACGAGCCTCCCGGCGTCAGGCTCCGCGTCGGGCTCACCGGGCTCACCGTGGCGGAGTACTTCCGGGATGAAGAGGGACAGGACGTTCTGCTTTTCGTCGACAACATCTATCGATACACACTCGCGGGAATGGAGGTTTCGGCACTCCTCGGACGTATGCCCTCAGCCGTGGGCTACCAGCCCACGCTGGCCTCGGAGATGGGGATTCTCGAAGAGCGGATCACATCGACTGACAAGGGATCGATCACCTCCATTCAAGCCATCTACGTTCCCGCCGACGACTACACGGATCCGGGTGTCTCGACGACCTTCTCCCATCTCGACGCCACGACGAACCTGTCGCGTCAGATCGCCGAGCTCGGCATCTACCCCGCGGTGGACCCGCTCGCGTCGTCGTCCCGGATCCTGGACCCGCGTGTCATCGGGGACGAGCACTACGGGGTCGCCCGTTCGGTCAAGGAGATCCTTCAGCGCTACAAGGACCTGCAGGACATCATCGCGATTCTTGGAATCGACGAGCTTTCCGAAGACGACAAAGTCACCGTCACCCGCGCGCGCAAGATCCAGAGGTTCTTCTCCCAGCCCTTCCACGTGGCGGAACAGTTCACGGGCCGTCCCGGAGTCTATGTGCCGCTCGAGGAAACGGTGAAGGGATTCAAACGCCTGGTGGACGGCGAGCTCGACCACCTGCCCGAGCAGGCCTTCTACATGGCGGGCGGAATCGAGGAAGCCGAGAAGAACGCGGAAGCCATGTCCGCGGCCTAACCATCATGGACAGCGAAGAGCGCATCGAGCTCGAGATCGTCGGCCCGACGGGAATCGTCGTGCGAGAAAACGTCGACGAGGTCGAAGCACCGGGAATCGAGGGCCACTTCGGAGTGCTTCCCGGTCACCGGCCGTTCATGAGTCTGTTGGGTGCGGGCGAGCTTCGCTATCGTGTCGGAAAGCAGAACCGTTTCGTCGCCGTGCACTGGGGGTTTGCTGAAGTGCTGCCCTTCAAAGTCACCGTCCTGGTGGAAACGGCAGAGTTGGCCGAGGATATCGACCTGAAGCGGGCCGAGTCGGCCAAGCAACGCGCTGAAGAGCGCCTCCAGCAGTTCGGTGCAACCTACGATCTCGAGCAAGCGCGCGAAGCGCGTGAGGCCTACGACCGCGCGGCAGCCCGACTCGAAGCAGCTCAAAAGGTGGAGAAGGGGAACTAGACCGGCTGGAGTACAATCGGGGCTTCATGGCGACTGAAGTCCAGCTCACTCCCCCCGACCCCCATCCCTTCGTGAAGTGGGCCGGCGGCAAGGCCACCCTCGTCGGCGAGATCTCGGAGCGAATCCCTCGCGGGACTAGCTACCGCCGCTACGTCGAGCCCTTCGTGGGTGCCGGCGCCATGTTCTTCTGGATCCGCCGGTCCATGCCTTCCCTCACCTGTCAGATCGGTGACTCCAACGGCGAGCTCATGAGCGCCTATCTGGCCATCCGCGACCAGGTTGACGCGTTGATCGCCAAGCTCGAGACGCACGCTTCGATGCACAGCCGCGAGCACTATTACGCCGTTCGAAAGAAGGTACCATCTGGGCCGGCAGAGCGTGCCGCCCGGTTCATCTACCTGAACCGTACCTGCTACAACGGTCTCTATCGAGTCAACCGACGCGGCGAGTTCAATGTGCCGATGGGACGATACGAGAACCCGCGGATCGCAAACCGCGAGAACCTAATTGGCGGTGAGCTCGGCCCTCCAAGGCGTCGATGTCCGGCGCGCCGACTTCGAGGTCATCACCAACGACTGCGGTCCGGACGACCTCGTCTACCTGGATCCCCCCTACCACCCCGTATCGGAGACGAGCCACTTCACGAGCTACACCCGTGAGGGCTTCGGCGCCGAGGAGCAGCGTCGACTGGCCCTGACCTTCGAGAAACTTGCGCGGCGCGGGGCAACGGTCATTCTGTCGAACAGAAGATCGGATCTGATCAGGGAGCTTTACGGTGCGCTCGAGCCCAAAGCCCGGATCGGCGAAGTGGAGGTCGCTCGCCACATCAACTCGAAGGCGGCGAACCGGGGACCGGTAGCGGAGCTTTTGATCTCCTACCCCGTCTAGTTGCGGATCTGGGCGCTCGTGGATCCGGCAATGACAGTTTTGCCGTGGCTCTGCAGGCGCAAGCGAACCCGGTAGGTCCCCGGAAAGCGGTACTGGTGTGAGGCGCTGAATTGGGTTTTCAGCTCCGTACCCTCTTCGTAGGGGTCGCAATCGGGAGCGTACTCCGACTCGGTATCATCGTCCCAGTCCCACAGCTCGTCGAGACAGTAGTACTTCTCGAGATCCTCGGCTTTGTCGAGGTCTTCGAGCTGGGCCGTGATGCGGACTGTGACCCCAGGTGTGGTTCGCTCGTTGGGCATCCGCTGCCTCATGAAAGTGGGGCGCGGGCGCTTGAGATTGAGCTCGGGGCCGTCAGCGAGCGTCGAGGTGCTCGCGAAGGGCGCGACCGCGAGGACGGCGGCCAACAGCGTGACTTTCTTCATGATGCCCCAATTCTAGCAGATCAGGGATGGAGGACCCCAACGACCTCCTCGAGCGAGTCCGTGGGGGCCTTGCAAGCATAGCTCTCGCAAACGTAGAAACGAGGCACATCTGGATCCGAACCGGCGCTCTTGCCCTCGAATAGGGGAATCGCCGTCTCATCGTCGTGGTCGGGATCGAGAAGTGCTATCGAAACGTTCGGTAAGTACATGCGCCACAAACGCGTCAGCGCTTCCTGCGTCTTCACCGAGTCGCGCCGGCCGACGAGCACGATCTCCCGCTTTTCGGAGAGGTAAAAGTCCAGGCCGGCGAGCATCTGAGCGAACGAGCTCGGCGAACGCGCGAGCTGGGTGTGGAACGCATGGAACGTCGAGACGGCGAGCGATTCCTGCTCGCGCGATCCCGTGTACTCGGCCAGGCGCAGGAGGTAGGTCGCTGCCATACCGTTTCCTGAAGGGATGGCTCCGTCGTAGCCGGTCTTGGACCTCACGATCAGCTGTTCGTGGTCGCTCCCGGTGAAGAAAAACCCTCCCTGGCTCTCGTCCCGAAACAGCGTGCCGAGCGCTTCCGCAAGGCGGTTCGCGCGATCGAGCCAGTGCGTGTCGAAATCGGATTCGAAGAGCTCGACGTAGGCCCCAAGGAGAAACGCGTAGTCGTCGAGATAGGCCTTGAGCTTGGAGCGGCCCGCGCGATACGTAGCGAGGAGTTGGTCGCCCTCGTAGAGGGTCTCTTCGATGAAACGCGCCGCCCGCCGGGCGGAGTCGAGGAATCGGTCGTCTCCGAGAGCACGGTAGCCTCGGGCCATCGCGATGATCATGAGACCGTTCCAGCTCGTCAGCACCTTGTCGTCTAGACCGGGATGGACCCTCGCCTCCCGAACTTGAAGCAATGCATCGAGCGCCGGAGATAGCTCCTCACGATGGGAGCGAAGTCCGCCTTCGAGATGGAGAATGTTCTTGCCCTCCCAATTCCCACCTGGCGTTACGTCGTAGGTGTCGCATAATGCTTCCGCTTGCTCGCCGAGAAGGCTCCGGACCTCATCCTCAGACCAGACGTAGAACTTGCCTTCTTCTCCCTCGCTGTCGGCATCTTGAGTGCTGTAGTAGCCGCCGCTCTCCCCTTGCATTTCCCGGAGCGTCCACTCGAGCGTCTCGCGGGCGACGCGCCCGTAAGTGGGGTTGGCGCTGAGCTGATAAGCCTCCAGGTAGCTCCCGGCAAGGAGCGCGTTGTCGTAGAGCATCTTCTCGAAGTGAGGTACGAGCCAGCGATCGTCCGTCGCATAGCGATGAAAGCCGCCGCCCAGATGATCGTACATCCCGCCCGAGGCCATCTTGTCGAGAGTGAGCTCGACCATCTCGAGCGAATGGGCGTCCCGACTCTCGCGGTAGTGGCGAAGCAGAAGCGAGAGCGCGCCGGCCGGCGGGAACTTCGGGGCTTGCGAGAACCCCCCTTCACGCGGGTCGAATCGAGCCGCGAGCTCGCGCGCGCTCTCGCCGATACGATGCCGAGTCAAGATCTCCGCCGTGGCCGGCGACACGGCGAGCGTGGCGAGACGCTCGGTCAGGGCCTCCGAGGCCTCCCGGACTCGAGATCCCTCCTGCGCGTAAACCCTCGCAATCTCCGTCAAAACGGTGCGAAAACCGGGCCGACCCCATCGGTCGTCCGGCGGGAAGTACGTCCCGCCATAGAAGGGTTTGAGCTCCGGCGTGAGAATCACCGTCAGCGGCCACCCGCCCGAGCCCGTCATCATCTGCACCGCGCCCATGTAGATCTCGTCAACATCTGGCCTCTCTTCGCGATCGACTTTGATGTTGACGAAGTTCGAGTTCATGAGCTCGGCGATAGACTCGTCCTCGAACGACTCGTGTTCCATGACATGGCACCAGTGGCAGGCGGAGTAGCCCACGGACAGTAGAATCGGCTTGTTCTCCCGTCGCGCCTTTTCGTGAGCTTCGGGACCCCACGGATACCACTCCACGGGATTGTGGGCATGCTGAAGGAGGTATGGGCTGGTCTCTTCCGCGAGGCGATTGGCTCGCTTGTCACTCACGAGCGGCCGGCCTCGCGCAGGCCCGACCACCGGAGCAACGAGGCCCCGGTCGTGAACCCGGCGCCGACGGAGCTGAAGAGAATGAGGTCGCCCTTATCGATGCGACCATCCGTGACGGCGTCGTAGAGCGCGAGCGGGATCGTCGCCGCCGTCGTATTGCCCAGCCTCTGGATGTTCTTGACGACCTTGTCCTCGGAAAGTCCGAGCCGCTCGGCGGTCGCTTCCAGAATGCGCACGTTCGCTTGATGAGCAATGAGCAGCGAGATGTCGACCGTCGTCATGCCGTGGCGCCGGAGCAGCGTGGTCGTCGTCTCGTGGGTCTGGCGCACGGCGTACTTGAAGACCTGACGTCCGTCCTGATGGACCGTGTGCTCGTTCCTCTCGACCGTTTCGGCCGTCGCGGGCTTCCGGCTGCCGCCCGCCGGCATGTAGAGACATTGGCCTCCGCTACCCTCCACTCGATGGTGGAATCCGATGAATCCGTTCTCCTCACCGTCGTCCGCCTCGAGCAGCACGGCCCCGGCGCCGTCTCCGAAGATGACGCAAGTCGCCCGATCTTTGTAGTTGATGATGCTGCTCATGACGTCCACGCCGATCACGAGGACCCGGTCGTGGGCGCCGGTGGCGATGAACTGGGCTCCCACCGAAAGGGAATAGACGAAACCACAGCAGGCCGCCGAGAGGTCGAAACCCCAGGCTCGGCTAGCGCCGAGCTTGTCCTGGACGAGGCAGGCGGTCGCGGGGAACATCATGTCGGGCGTTACCGTGCCCACGATGATAAGATCGATATCCTCTGCCGAGATGCCCCGCCGATCGAGGGCCTCCTGAGCGGCCGCCGCCCCCAACTCGGAGGAACCGGTTCCCTTCTCGACGATGCGTCGTTCCCGGATTCCCGTCCTCTCGAAGATCCACTGGTCGGAAGTGTTGACCATGCCTTCGAGATCGAGATTGCTTAAGACCTGCTCCGGAAGGAACCGGCCGATGGAGGTAATCGTTGCGCGGTGTTGGCTCATGACGTGGTTCTTCCTCGAGGGCTTTGAGTCGGACAATCGACCATCCTATTTCGGACGCACCGTCCGGTCAATCCGCCCCGCTCAGTTGTAGCCAGTCGTAAGAACGCATAACATGCAGGGTTTCACGATTAACTCGTTGAAAGGAGCGAGGATAGAGTCTTGGCTGCAGCAGCATTCTACGACGTCGACGGCACGCTCGTGAGCACGAACCTCGTGCACGTCTTCGCCTTCTACGCTCGGAACGATCAGGGTATCCTCAAGAGCTTCGGCCGCACCGCCGCGACGCTCGCAGGCCTCCCGATCTTCGCCGCGGCCGAGCTCTACAGCCGAAAGGTCTTCAACGACATCTTCTTCAAATGGTACAAAGGCCAATCGGAAGACCGCCTACGCTATCTGGCCGACGACCTCTTTGAGGAAGTCATTCGTCCCGCGGTCTATCCAGGGACACTTCCCCTACTGGAGAAATCGAAGAGTATGGGCTTGCGGCAGGTCGCGGTGACGGGGGCGCTCGACATTACCGTCAAGCCTTTGCTGCGCCATCTCGGCATCACGGACTACGTGGCGAATCGACTCGAGTTCGTCGACGGGCGCGCCACGGGACGACTCAAGCCCCCCGTCATGGCCAGCGCCACCAAGGCGTCCTGGATCCGACGCTATTCGGAGCGAGAGGGCCTGTCTCTCAATGACTGCTACGCCTACGCCGACAGCATGAGCGATCTGCCTATGCTCTCGGTCGTTGGCCATCCAACGGCAACGAACCCCGATCTGCGTCTCAAGAGCACGGCTCTTCGACACGATTGGCCGATCGTAAGGCTGAAATAGAAGGAAGCGACTGAATGAGCCCCGTTCTACGCCGGAAGCTTGATCCCGGTACCGCCTATATCGATACGGACTCCGCGCCCCGTCTCATCCATTTCGGCGAGGATTTCTGGGAAGAAGATCTCCCCATCGGCACTCGCGTTATCTATCCCAAACCGCCGATCCAGGGGCTCCCCAACCCACGAGGCGCGATCCGGCACGCGATCAACCATCCTCTCGGTTGCGACCCTCTCCACGCCCAGCTTCGTTCCGGCATGCGGATCACGATTGCGGTAGACGACATCAGTCTTCCGCTTCCGCCGATGGTGATCCCCGATGTGCGGCAAACCGCACTCGAGGTCGTTCTCGAGCTGCTCTCGGACCACGGGATCGACGACATCCACATCATCGTGGCGAACTCGCTCCATCGGAAGATGACTGAGCGCGAAATGCGCCGCATGGTGGGGAGGGAGATCCACGACGCGTTTTATCCGGACCGCTACTATTGCCACGACGCCGAGGAACCCGACGGCCTCGTCAGCTTGGGCACGACCGTGCACGGAGAGCATCTCCGTCTCAACCGTCGAGCCGTGGAAAGCGATCTCGTCATCTACAACAATATCAACCTCGTGCCCATGGACGGAGGCCACAAATCCGTTACCGTCGGGTTGTGCGACTACACGAGCCTGCGCCCCCACCACGAACCACAGACGATAATCGACTCCGATGGCTATATGGATCCAGCGAGCTCGGAGCTGAACCGAAAGTGCGAGCGGATGGGCGCCCTCGTGGACGACAATATGAACGTCTTCCACATCGAGACGACGCTCAACAACCGCATGTACGCGGACCAGGTCGCCTTCCTCGGCAAGAACGAGGACGACTTCACCGAGCTCGATCGCATGAAGCTCAAGGCCACGCGCTGGACGACGGAGCGGTTGCCGCGCGCGGCGAAGCGAGCCTTCTTCCACAGCATCCCATCTCCCTATGAGCTCATCGGCTGCTACGCGGGGCGTACCGAGCCCGTTCACGAGAAGACGCTCGAGCGCTGTTTCGATCAATACGCCGTCAAAGTGAAGGGCCAGTGCGACATTCTGATCGTGGGCGTGCCATATATCTCGCCCTATAACGTCAACTCGATACTCAACCCCGTGCTCGTCCAGGTCATGGGTCCCGGCTATTTCTTCAACTTGTACCGGGGTAAACCCCTCTTGCGGAAGGGCGGGGTTCTGATCCTCTGCCACCCCTGCTACGATGACTTCGACGCGGAGTTTCATCCGAGCTACATCGAGTTCTTTCATCGCCTGCTTCCCGAGACCAACGATGCCTTCCAGCTTCGGGAGAAGTACGAGGAAGACTTCGCTCGCAACCCGAGCTACATTCAAATGTACCGTCAGGGAAACGCCTATCACGGCGCCCATCCGTTCTTCATGTGGTACTGGGGCGAGAACGGCCGGCGGCACGTAGGTAAGATCATCGCCGCGGGAGCCGAGAACCAACACGTTCCCGAGTTGCTCGGTTGGGACCGGGCGGAGAACCTCGCGGAGGCCGTGGCCAACGCGAGAAGCTATGTGGGACGATCGGCCGAGATCACGATGCTGCACATTCCGCCGATCGTCATCCCCGAGGTCGAATGAGCGAACGAAAGCTCGACCTCCGTTCGATCTTCGAAGGGAGGCGTTTGTTTCTGCTCGGCGGTACCGGCTTTCTCGGCAAAGTGTCGCTCGCGATGCTTCTGGATCGGTTCCCGGAGGTCGGGCGCATTTACCTGATGGTCAGGGCGAGTACCGAGGCCGAGAGCGAAAGCCGGTTCTGGGAGACGATCGTTCCCTCCCCTTCGCTCGAGCCGCTTCGTGAACGTTACGGGACGAAGCTGAACGACTTTCTCAGAGAGAAGATCGTCGTCGTCGGGGGAGACATCACCTACAAGAACCTCGGCCTCGGCGCGGAAAAGGCGCGGGCCATCGCTGAGGACATCGACGTCCTCTTGAATTCGTCGGGACGCGTCACGTTCAACCCACCCCTCGAAGCGGCTCTCAAGACCAACGTCTCCGGTACTCTCAACACGCTGGCCTTCGCGAAGCACATGAAGCGGCCGGCCATCGTCCACCTGAGCACGTGTTTCGTGGCAGGCAACCGCTCCGGAGAGATCTGGGAAAGCGAGCCCCTGATCGGCTACTTCCCGCGCAAGGGTGTCGAAGCCTCCGAGTTCAGCGTCGAAAAAGAGATCGACGATTGCGAGCGACTCGCTCTCAGGGTCAAGGACGAGTCCCGTGACAAGTCACTCGCCGACCGCTTCCGGGAGATCGCCCGAGGGCGGTTCCTCGAAGAGGGGCGCGATCCGGACGACGACAAAGCGATGAACCTGGCGATCGCCCGGGAGCGCAAGAACTGGATCCGCTCCAGACTGACCGACCTCGGAATCAGAAAGGCGCAAGACTGGGGCTGGCCGAACATCTATACCTATACGAAGAGCCTCGGCGAGCAACTCGTCGCGGCGGAAGAGGGCGTTCATCGGGCGATCGTTCGCCCGTCGATCGTGGAGAGTGCGCTCTCGTTTCCGTTCCCCGGTTGGAACGAGGGTTTTACGACGACCGCTCCCCTGGTTCGAATGGCGATGCGCGGCCAGAACCTGTTTCCCGTCAGGACCAACGTCATTCTCGACATCATCCCCGTGGACATGGTGGCCTCGGCCGTGCTCGCCGTCACGGCACAGGTGATGGTCGAGGAGCCCGCGCTCGTCTACCAAGTGTGTTCGGGAGACTCGAACCCTTCCAGGCTCGGCCGTCTCGTCGATCTTCTCGGCATCTACAAACGGAAGTACTTCAAGGGAAAACTGTCAGGGAGCCGTTTCCTCAACGAGGTCGCCGCTCGGATGGAAGCGCAGGCAGTCAAGCCCGAGAACTTCGAGAAATACTCGATGCCGCTCCTTCACAAGGCGACGAAGAAGCTGTCCAAGGCTCTCGGTAAAATCTCTGCGAGGCAGGCCGGTCCCTTCGCGCCCCTCATGGAGCAGGCGAAACGAGCGGTGGACAACTTCGAAGTCTTTGCGCGAGAAAGCGAGGAGCACTACGACACCTTTCGACCCTTCATCGTGGACAACAATTACGTTTTTCGCGCGGACAATACTCGCGCGCTCTTTGCCCGAATCGCTCCGGGGAACGGCGAAGGCCTCGTTTTCACTCCCGAAAAGATCGATTGGTACGACTACTGGCTCGACGTCCACCTCCCCGGCCTTTCCAAGTGGGTTTTCCCTCGATTCGACGAGGCCGAAAAGGCGAGACCTCGGAGGGTCTATACCTATCGCAACCTCGTCGAGCTCTTCGACGCTTGCACGAAAAACCACCAAGGTCGCATCGCCATGCGCATCGAGCGTGACGGGCGTGAGGAGCGCTATACCTACGGCGATTTCCGCGAATGCGTGCTGCGCGCCGCGTCTTTTCTCAAGAGCAAGGGAGTCAAGAGCGAAGACCGCATTGGTCTGCTCGCAGACAATGCTCCCGAGTGGGGCATGACTTACTTCGGAGTCGTGCGGACCGGCGCCGCGGTTATTCCCTTCGAGAAGGAAGCCGGAACGGAGGAGGTCGTGAAACTCCTCGGCCTCGGCGAAGCGAAAGGCATCGTCTTGAGTCCGGCGCTCTTCGAAAAGCACGGAGGGCTCGCCGCGGCGCTGACGGCCGCGGGCCTCGCCGTCAAGGTCTGGACCTTTGATGACGTCTTTCGCATGGCGGCAGAGTCTACGGAGCAGAAACGCATCGCGGAGCTCCCGGACAGCGTGCCCCCTTCCGCCGTCGCCTCGATCATCTTTACCTCCGGGACGACCGGAAACCCCAAGGGTGTGATGCTCACGCATCGAAACTTTGCGAGCCTGGTAGCGAAGTTACTTTCCGTCTACGACATCACCCACGACGACGGCATGCTCAGCGTGCTTCCTTTGCACCACTCGTTCGAGTTTACGACCGGGTTCCTCCTGCCGCTGAGCCGTGGGGCCCAGATTACTTACCTCGGCGACGTGACGGGCGATAACCTGAGTCGTGAGCTCAAGAAAGGTAATGTGACCTGCATCGTCGGCGTTCCCGCGCTGTGGGAGCTCATGAAGCGACGGATTCTGGGGCGATTCGGTGAGCGCTCATCCAAATTGGAGGAGCTCGTCAACGTCGCCGTCGATGCAAATTACCTCCTGCGCGACGAAACGCCGCTCAACTTCGGCCCGCTTCTCTTCCTTCCCATTCACATGGCTTTCGGCGGAAGGATTAGATACCTGATCAGCGGCGGCTCCGCGCTGAGCGAGAAGACGATGAAGACCTTCCGTGGTCTGGGTTTCAATCTGAACGAGGGCTACGGCCTCACTGAGGCCTCGCCGGTTTTGACGGTGACCCGTCCCGAAGAGCGCGTCGTGTCGGGCAGTGTCGGACAACCCCTTCCGGGGATCGAGGTCAAGATCCTCGACCCGGATCAGAAGGGTGTGGGCGAGGTGATCGCACGCGGACCCAACGTCATGTCCGGTTACTACGGTAACGAACGCGCGACCCTCGAGGCACTTCGCGATGGTTGGCTGCACACCGGAGATCTCGGACGGCTCGACGAGGAGGGAAACCTCTATATCGTCGGTCGCTCCAAGGAGCTCATCGTCGACTCGAACGGCAAGAACGTCTATCCCGACGAGCTCGAAGAGATTTACGCGAATGGCGAGCTCATCGAGGAGCTCGCGATCGTGGGCCTGCCAGACGGCGTGGGAGAGCGTGTGGCGGCGGTCGTCGTGCCCAAGAACGGGACGGACGGAGCGCTCGAGAACGAGATCGAGGCACACTTTCACGACGTTTCCGCGACGCTACCGCTCTCCAAGCGCGTCAAGACATTGATGGTGCGACAGGCGGAGCTCCCTCGCACGGCGACCAGAAAAGTGAAGCGCGGAGAGCTCACGACCTGGCTGCAGGAGCAGCAGAGGCTCGGCTCCAAAGACGAGGTCGACGAAGAATCGGACAAGGCGTGGCTGCTCGAGGTGGTCGCTCGCCTATGCGAGAAGCCGCGCGCCGAGGTGCACTTCGACTCTCGGCTCGATGAGCTCGGCTTCGACAGCTTGATGTACAGCGAGCTCTCAGCCGCGATCGAATCGAAGACCGGCGACAGTCTTTCCTCAGAAGTGCTGATATCTCTGTCTGGGATCCGCGAGCTCGCGGATAGCCTCAGACGTCGGCCCCACCGCGCGATCTCGGAACGAGCGAGGAGCGAGGAGCGCGCTGAGCCAGTCGCCCTTCCGCCCGTTCTCCAGGCCCTCGGCCGAAAGAGCCTCTCATCGATTCAGCGCTGGTTCTACCACGACCTGCTGCGCCCCCAGTTCTTCGGTCGCGGCAACGTACCGAGTCACACGCATTGCCTCGTGGTCGCCAATCACGCTTCGCATCTCGACATGGGGCTGGTCAAGATGGCGCTGGGCGATGCTGGCCAGAATCTCGTAGCGCTCGCGGCCGCCGATTACTTCTTCGACAACAAAGTCAAACGGGCCTTTTTCGAGAACTTTACGAACTTGGTTCCGATGGAGCGCAAGGGCTCCCTCAGAAAGTCACTGGAGTGGGTTTTTCACCTGCTCGAGCAGGGCTACAACGTTCTCATTTTTCCCGAGGGAACACGCTCCCGGCACGGCGCCATCCAACCGTTTCAACGTGGGCTGGGTCATCTCGTACTTCGGTCGCGAGTCGGGGTCCTCCCGCTATACCTCGATACCTACAACGCCCTTCCACCGGGGAGCTTCTACCCTCAATCCCGCGACGTTTCGGCCTCGATCGGCCCCTACCTGTCCTACGAGCAGCTCTCGCAAGTCGCCGAGGGCTTGCCACGCTCTGATGCGGAACGTGCTGTGAGCAACCTGGTTCAGCGGGTCGTGGAGCTCCTCCGAGACGGGCAGCCTGTCGACGTGGAGCGGGAACTCTTGGCAGAGAAGGGCCGCGCGCACGAGGGGCGGAAGTCGCGTCAACCGCTCGTCGTGGCCAAGACGGACGGAGTCTAGAACAGGTGTCGCGAGCTCTCGTAACCGGAGCGACGGGGTTTCTCGGCCAGAACCTCCTTCAGCAGTTACTCGAGGAGGAAGGCGTGAGCTTGCGGGTACTCGTCCGCGAGTCTCAGGCGTCGCACGCGGAGCGAGGCGTCGAAGAGGTCGAGGGCTCGATCCTCGACCCGGCGAGCGTCGAACGCGCCGTCGCGGGAGTCGAGCGCGTGTATCACCTCGCGGGCAAAGTGTCGCGGGATCCGGATGACGCGCGGGAGCTCTACCGCGTGCATGTCGAGGGTACGGCGAACCTTTGCCGAGCTGCGAGCAAGGCTGGCGTCGAGCGCATCGTTCTCGCCTCGACGAGCGGCACCATCGCCGTGACAGACGACGGAATTGCGATCCCGGACGAAACGTTCCCGGCACCCATCGAGATCATCGGTCGCTGGCCCTACTACACGAGCAAGCTGTATCAAGAAGAGACGGCGAGGCGAGAGTGCGGTTCCGACGTCGAGCTCGTGATTCTCAACCCGAGTCTCTTGCTGGGGCCAGGCGACCGGCGACTCTCCTCGACTCAGGACGTGCTTCGATTTCTCGCCGGGGACATCCCCGTCGTTCCTCCCGGCGGCGTCAATTTCGTCGACGTTCGTGACGTGGCGACTGCGTTTCGCGCCGCGATGGACAAAGGTCGCACGGGTCAGCGTTACCTCCTCGGTGGACCGAACTGGACCTGTGCCGCCTTTTTCGAAAGGCTCGAGCGCGCGAGCAAAGTGAAAGGACCCTGGATCAAGCTCCCCGAGCCGATGTATGCCTTTGCGGGAAAAGCGCTCGACGCCTTCTATCGCCACTGGGACAAGGCACCCCCCGTCGATCGAGCCAGTGTCGAGATGGGCCAGCGGTTCTGGTATCTCGATCCCAAAAAGGCGGAGCGAGAGCTCGGTTTCGAGGCGAGGGATCCTTACGAGACGCTCCACGACACGGTGAGCTACATCAAGAAGGAGTTCCTCGGCGCCGCGGTTTTCTCGTGAGCCTCGAAGACTACGTCGACTCGCGACTCGAGGAGCTCGAGACGATCCCTCCCGCGAGACAGGACGGTCTCGATCGGCTGAGTGAGCTCGTCAGGAATCGCGGGCGCGCACCAACGCGCTTGCTCTTCGTATGCACCCATAACTCTCGGCGGAGCCAAATGGCTCAGATCTGGGCCGTCGTGGCCGCAAGTCACTTCGGCGTCGATCGAGTGGAGTCCTATTCGGGTGGAACGGAGGCGACCGCCTTCGATCGACGGGCGGTGGCCGCCATCGAGCGCGCCGGCCTCGAAGTTGCGAAGCTCACGGAAGACTCCAACCCGACCTATCGGATCGCCGTCGGAACGACGACCCTCGCGCTGTTTTCGAAGACCTTCGACGCCTCCGCGAATCCGAAGGCGGAATTTTGCGCCGTGATGACCTGCAGCGAAGCGGACGCCGCCTGTCCCTCGGTGCCAGGCGCTTCCGCTAGGATTTCGCTTCCCTACGACGATCCGAAGCACTACGACGGCACCGAGCTCGAGAACGAGATCTACGATGAGCGCTGCCGGCAGATCAGCCGCGAAATGCTCTACGTGTTTTCTCACGCGCGCTGACTCTTCCGGACAGTCGAATTTAATTGCGGCGGCCTCTCGAATCAGTCGGTAAGGCAATCGTGAATGTTGTTCCCTTGCCGACCGTACTCTCCACGGCTATTTCACCCTGGTGTTTCCGAATGATATTGTAACTAATCGATAAGCCTAGGCCGGTTCCGACACCGGCTCCCTTGGTCGTAAAACCGGGGTCGAAGACTCTGCTTAGTTTCTCGGGCTGGATCCCCTTTCCCGTGTCCGTGATCTCGACGTATACGTTCGCCGCGTCCGTCGACGTCTTGATCCGTATTGTGCCATTCTTCTCCATAGCCTGGATCGCGTTCGAGAGAAGATTCATAAAAACCTGGTTTAGCTCCTGCGGATAACAATAGATCCGTGGAATATCGCCATAGTTTCTTTTCACCTCGGCCTTGTTCTTCAGTTCGTGATGCAACAGCATCAGCGTGCTCTCGAGCCCCTCGTGAATGTCGGCCTCGTCAAGCTGCGACTCGTCCAGTCGGGCAAAGGTCTTCAGGCTTTGAACGATTTTCGTGATTCTATAGCTTCCCTCTACTGCGATCTCTACATTTTCCGTAAGCAGTTTTATTGCCGTTTGAAAATGCCTGTTGTCTAAGATGGCCCGCGTAGACCCTGATTTCTTTTAGCTGTTCGACACACCGTCTCGAAACATCTGAGGCGCTCCTCACCGCTCCCATCGGATTGTTGATCTCATGAGCCACCCCAGCGACGAGGTCGCCGAGCGACGCCATCTTCTCCCGCAACACCAATTGATTCTGGGCCTCTCTCAGCTGGCGAAGCGTGCTCTCGAGCTTTGCGGTACGCTCTCGCACACGCTGTTCTAGTTCAGCATTCAGCTTGCGAATCTCTGCTTCTGCCTTAACAAGCTCCGTAACATCCAGTCCCGTGCCCACCATCCGGATGGGATTGTTGGCCTCATCCGTAACAACCTCTCCGCGTCCGTGAAGCGTGCGAACCGTGCCATCTGGACGAACGATTCGGTGATAGAAGTCAAGCGGCGCACGGTCTCGATACGATGCATCAACCAGACCTCTGACACGCTCGCGATCATCGGGATGTACGCGTTCCACAAAGCCTTCATACGATGCCGCAAATTCTTCGCGGTTCACGCCATAAATCTTGTATAGCTCATCGGACCAGGGGATGGCATTTGCAGCAATGTCCCACTCCCAGATACCGAGATGAGCGACCTGTTGCGCCTCCACGAGGAATCGCGGGTTTTCCTCCAATTTCTCCGCCGCTTTTTTGCGCTCGGCGTAATCGCGAATAAAGCTGCAAATGTATTCCGCGTCATCGAATTCGATAAAGTTGTTTGTGACGCCTACGGGGATAATGTGGCCATCTTTTCTGCGATGCTCGGTCTCGAAGTCGTGGATGCGCGTTTCCTTTAGCCTCGCCCAATACTTCGTCCCCCTTTCTGTCGTGTAGTCGACGAGAACGTCATAGATTGTCATGGAGAGTAGCTCATCCCGTGAGTACCCGAGCAACTGGCACGCGGCCTCATTCACGCGGAAAAGGCGAAAATCGGTGTCGATCCAAAGAATAGCTTCCGCAGCTTTTTCAATAGTAAAGTGGGAGAGTCGTTGCTCTTGACTGCCCTCTTTTGCGCTGCTCATTTGGGGCTCCCCAACAGGAGGGACTGCGTTGGTGTCCACATGGTAGCGTGTCTCTTCTTGAGTGACAATGGTCGCCGTCATTCAGACCTCTAATGCCTTTTCCCCGATCGATATCCATTGCCCTTACCTCCGCGTTTCTTCTGAGCTGCGCCTCCGATCCGGCTGCGAAGTCGTCGTTTCTGATCGATTCCGTCGATGCCTCGAGCTTCGGCTCGGTTACGCTCTTCGACGAGACGCGGAGAGCGCTGAAGACACCCGTCGGCGAGCGCGTCACTGCGGTGGTCGAAGTTCCGCCGAGTCCGGTGATGCGGTTTGCGATCGCGGCATCGACGATAGGGAACCCGGTTTTGGCGTCCGCCGTCACGTTTCGTTTGTCGGTGGATGGGCAGGTCGTCTTCGAGGATGTAGTTCGGCGCTCCCAGCCGAACCGCTGGTACCGCCGTGAGCTCGATCTGAACGAGTACACCGGGAAGAGGGTCCGCCTGTCGTTCGAAGCCGACTCGGCGGCCGCCGAGTCCACTCTGCCGCTCTGGGGAAACCCAGTGCTCGTCGAGCGCGGGGCCGTCGGCGCCCGCCCCGACATCGTGCTCGTGTCGATCGATTGCCTGCGGGCGGACCATCTCGGCGTGTACGGATACGAGCGCGATACGAGCTCGAACCTCGACTACCTGGCGAAGGAGTCCGTCGTGTTTCGACACGCCATGGCGACCTCGTCGTACACCCTTCCGACCCACGCCTCGATGCTGACGGGTCTGCCCCCATCGTTCCACGGCGCTTCTGCAGGTACGCGTATCTCCGAGGCCGTCCCCTACGCCCCGGAGCTTCTCGCCGAGGCGGGCTATCGCGTGAACGCGCTTGTGTCCGCACCATTTCTGTCCACGGTATACGGCTTCGACCGGGGAGTTCATACCTACCGGCTCATGTCGGCCAAGGCGCCGCGGCTGGTGGACGAGGCGATCGAGCTTCTGCGTGAGGGCGAGGGGCAGAGTCGTTTTCTCTTCTTTCATCTGTTCGACGTCCACATGCCCTATGCCCCGCCGCGCGAGTTTCGTACGCGATTCGGCGAGCGACCCCGGGACATCACGAGCCTGCTCGAGCGGGTCGAGAGTCGCTCTCCGCCCACCAGCGAGCGCGAGGTGGAGGAGGTGATCCGCCTCTACGACGGGGAAATCGCCTTCGTCGACCGGGAGCTCGGACGATTCTTCGACTACCTGCGGGCGTCGGGCGCGTTCGAGCGATCGCTGATCGTGGTCACTGCGGATCACGGCGAGGGTTTCTACGAGCTCGGCGAATGGGAGCACGCACGTCCGTGGCATCCAGGGCCCGGTTTGTACCAGGAGGTCTTGCACGTCCCACTGATCCTGAAGTGGCCTGGCATCTCGGCTTCGTCGACCGTCGATAAGGTCGTCAGTCATGTTGACGTCTTTCCGACCCTCCTTCGGGCCGGGGGGATCTTGGCGTCGACGTCCTGGGCACGAGATCTCCGGGAACCCTCCGGCGGCCGGACGCTCATCGCGGAGTACGTGCGGCGCCGAAAAGACCTAGATAGCCTTGACGATGCTCTACACATTGCGCTGAGGAAGGATTCCCTCAAGTTCCTCGCCGCTCCTGGAAGAGAGGAGCTGTACGATCTTTCGACCGACCCCGGGGAGAAGACGAACCTCGCCGCCTCGCAGCCGGACGAGGTGCTTCGCTTCCGGAGCATCGTTCGCGACTATCTGCGCGAGGTCAGCGAGCTCGAATCGAGCCGGGACGAGGTGACGCTGGACGAGCGGACCCTCGAGCAGCTGAAAGCCCTGGGCTACGTCGAGCCCTGAGCAGGCATTGTCAGGGCAAATCGAGCAGCGGGATTCCCATCCGTGCCGCCGCCTCGAGCATGCGGTTGTCGTAGGAGGCAAGAATGACGTCCTCGCGTCGCGCGCGCAGGAACTCGATCGAGGCGAGGTGCAACGCGTCGAGGGTTCGCACAGGCACCGGGAAAGGCTCGACGGCACGTGAGAGGACTGGCAGCGCCATCTCCAGCAGCGCCAACCGAGATAGCAATGATCTCAGCGGTTCGGCGTGGCTGGCGGTGAGTCCCCTCGCGTGGATCCGAGTCCAGGCTTCATATTCAAGGAGTCGGCTCGATGCGAGCCGCTCCTGCCAAAGCGTCGCCGGAGGACAGCGATCCTCACTCAGCAAGTGGGCAAGAGCCACGGAAGTATCGACGTAAATCATCGATCTTCGCGATCTTCAGCAAGCTCTCCAAGAATGTCGGCTAACGGGGCCACCGGGGCCCGTGCGGGAGGGTCATCGGAGACCAGAGTCGGCGCTGTCATCCAACCCTTGCGGACAGCCTCAGCCAGGAGCGCGTCGGCCAGCAGGGGACTTCTTCCTTCTCGGGGCGGTACGAGCTCGGCCACGACGCGGTCTCGGTCGGTCACCAGCACTGTCTCTCCCGAGGCCGCCAAGCGCACGTATTCACTAAGCTTATTCTTCAGGACTTTGAGGCCGACCGAACGCATAGGTGTAAAGTAGCTTCCAGAAGCTACTTTGTCAAATCCATGGGGACAGAGCGAAGCCGGCCGGTTCTTTTATACGTCTCGCGTCGGAAAACCGATCGTGGGGATACGACCGGATTGCCCGCGCCTTGGCTAATCTCGGCTATCGCGCGTCGGATGTGGCCAGGCGTCGCTCGAACATCGTCACAGGTAGCGCCGCGTCCGCTCACGGTAGGCGCGATAGTCGGAGCCGAACTTGGCGCCCAAGTCGCTCTCCTCGAGGAGAACTCGCCAGTGCATGTTGCCGAAGTACAGCGGAATGCCGGCAAGAAGGATCCAGCAGGGGTAGACGAGAACGAGGCCCAGGTAGAAAGCGAACATTCCCAGCAGCCCGGGGTTCCGACTACGAGAGAACAAGCGGTGGCGTCGTAGCTCGCTCGGACGCACCGGGCGAAACGGGCGGGCATCGCCTCCTCGCATGGTCAGGACGGAGCTGAAGGTTAGGAGCCCTCCCAGCACCACCAGGAGAACGCCCGTCCAGGCGACAGCCTCCGGCTCGGGCGCGCGGATCGGGCCGAAGGCGGACCGGAGCCGGGGATCGACGATCATCGCGATGGGAAGCAAGAAGAACACTACGCAGAGGGCCGTGGGCAGGGCGAAGAGCGCGAGCTTCGGCAGCACCGCTAGCGTCAGAGAAGGCGCGACGGTGCCGTCGGCGCGGGTAACGCTACGCTTCATGACCGCGAGCGTCGAAGCCACGCTCCGCACGGGGTAGACCACGAGATCGACGACGAGCGACGCATACGCGAGAAGAACGATCGAATCCTTCATCGGACCTGCGGTTTGCGACTGCGTGGTTTATCTCGTTGGACGAGCACGCTTTTTGGTGTGGTCTTCACGTCGCTTTCCGCTATGCAATGGAGTCCGGCGCGCTGAATCCTGCAACCGGTGGCCCACCGACATTTTGTTTTCACGATCCCGAAGATCATCCGTAGGCTTTGCGAGCGCGAACGCCCCTTGCTCTCGCCTTCTCTCCCAAACCGCAGGATGTATCAAGTTCGTTCCCAGACCACGAAGCGATATTCAACGAGGTCGTTTAGAAGACAGCGCTGAAGGGCGTTCCCACCGACAAGTTTGAGCCATCGGGGATGTTCGATCGGCAGCCAACCGCCGAGGCTTGTCAGGGTCCGGATGACAATGTCGCGAGGGCGGTTGAGCTCAAGCTGGGAAGTTAAGTTGGTATCACGGATCAGACGAAAGCCTTGGTCTTCCGCAAGTTGACTGGCCCGTTCGAGCGTTACGAGAGTACCGACTCGCCATCCGTGTTGAAAATCACTCAACCACCTGTCCTCTGAGGGTGACAACCGCTCTCTTGGGTTCGCACGCATTGAAAGAAAATCATCGCAGATGATGAGACGGCCACCGGTCCGAATCAGTGGAGCTACATTCTCGAAGAATGTTTTGGGACTCTCGCCGTGAAGAAAAGACTCAATCGCAAATGCGAGGTCGACGGCTGGGATTTCAAAGTCAGATTCCTGCAATCGGCAAAAGTCGCGTTCTTCGAAAGTTAGCGCGCTAGAGTGCTTTGCCAATCGTGGCGCGATTCGTGAGTGAAGCTGCTGTGCAATGTCACGTTGCACCCGACTAATGGTAATTCCAATTCCATGGACGGGCCGTCGCTCTGTCAGGTAGAAAAGTGCCGCGCCAACTCCACACCCGAGATCAAGAACGGTCTGTTTCTCACCTTTGGAGACTGGGTCGAGCTCATCTAAGATGAGCTTGTGAACGTAATGGAAGGCTTCTTCTCGGTTTGAAACGCCATTCCCCCAAACCGCTCGATGCATTGTCGCGATGGAGCCTCCCTGTCCATAACGGAGGAAACTCGCGGTGTTTGTTTCATAGTAATCGGCAACGTCTTGAGCGGCGTGTGACATGGTTTTTCGAAACGGTGTTATTTGAAGTGGTTCTTTGAAAATGGTTATTTGATACCCGCGGACAACTAACGTTGCATCTGGGGAGTATCTTTATCCAATCGAGGCTATCATACGGACACCATGTCCATTCCTTCTGAGTACAGCTTTCCGCGGTATCTCTTGGCGAAAAAGTCCATCGACGACCGTGCTTTGAATCGGGTCGTGTGGGATGAGCTTTTAGGACAGGTTCGCAAAACACCGCGGGAGGAGACGCTACCGGTTGTCGAAATCGGGGCTGGAATCGGGACTCTCCTTCAGCGCTTCGATGAATGGGGGATGGTCGACGCGGCTGGGCAGATGGATTACACGGCGGTCGACGTGGACGGAGAGACTATCGGAGAAGCGGGAAATCGATTGCCGGCCTGGGCGAAGCAGAGTGGTTTCTCCGTCGAGCAGGAGGTCGTCGAGCGGGGGGTGACCTCCTGGCGCTTGTCCCGTGGTGCATGTGGCCTTTCAGTGCGCTTCTTGCAGTGCGACCTGTGGGACTTTGCTGACAAAACGGAGCGATGGAAGAAGTTCTCTCTCCTCATCGCCCAGGCCTTTCTCGATGAGGTGGATGTGCCGACCGCCTTGCCGAAGCTTCTCGACCTTCTTCAACCCCGTGGCTTGTTTTACTTTCCCATTGCGTTCGACGGCGAAACCACGTTCCAGCCGACGATCGACGCTGAGCTCGACGCCGGGATCGAGACCCTCTATCACCGCTCGATGGATGAGCGCGTTCGCGACGGGCGTCCGTCGGGAGACAGCAAGACCGGCCGTCACCTCTTCGGCCACTTCCGTCGGCTCGGGGTTGAGCTGCTCGCCGTGGGGAGCTCCGATTGGGTTGTTTATCCCAGCAAAGGCGACTACCCTGGTGACGAGAATTATTTCTTACATCATATCCTTCACTACATCGACGTGACGCTGCGAGGTCACCCGGAGCTCGACGAGCAGCGCTTCGCCGAGTGGCTGGAGGAACGCCGCCGGCAAATCAACCGCGGCGAGCTTACCTACATTGCACATCAGCTTGATTTTCTGGGCCGGAAGCAGCGATGAGCCAGCGCCCGTCACGGAAGTTGGATGCGCTCTACGAAGGCCGCAACCCGTTTCCCATTGCCTTCGTCCGGAAGTGCATTCGAGAAGACGAGGCAGAACGTCGTTGACGACGAATGTCACCGTTTGAGAGGCGACGCCGTCGGGCGCCCGGGCCGAGGTCGTCACGCGGAGGGGGAAGGGCTCTTCGAGGGGGATGCGGACGCAGGCCTGCGGGTAGAGTGCCCGGCGAAAGGTCCGTCGTGCGATACGTCGGCTCGGCGTGTGCCAACCTTCGAGAAGATAGCTTTCGTCGGCGGATCTCAAGAGGATCGTGCCGCTCTTGTTGAAGTCCGTGTAGAAATACTCGGCGGAGAAATACTTGTACGCGAGCGAGCGCCCTTCGGCACCGGCGACGGCGCCCATGACGTCTTGCATCGTCCGGCGCCAGGCCCTCGCCTGATCTGTAGCCAGACGCTCTATCGGTGCGGCTCCTGGGTATTTCCTCGCCCGAAAATGCGAGACGAAGCCGAGGTTCCAAGCCACCAACAAGACCACCGCCGCCGCGGGAGCGAGGAGCGGCCATCGCTGCGCCGTCTTCCGGCCGAGCGTCAGCATGCGTGCGACTCCGAGCGCCATGAGGGGCACGACGAGAGAGTACCGTCTCGCACCGAAAGCATCGCCTGCCGCCCAATCGTGCTGGGGCACGCTGCCGTTCACCCAGGCCGTTGCGAGGAAGATCGCGAGGCAACCACCGTACAAACGCAGGTCGGCGCGGAGTCCGCTCCAAAGGCCCACGAAACCCACCAGCATGAGGGGCGTCCAATTGAAGAAGCCGTGATCGGCAGAAACAAGCGTGTCGAGCCAGTGGGGCGACGAGAAGTTCAGAAAGCCTCGGCCCTGAGGAATGAGGATCCAATGACCGAAGCCGAGTCTCCAAGCGATGCTTTGAGGGGCGAAAGCGATGAGCGCGGCGACGGCGGCCGCCAGAAGCCAGCGGAGTGGAAGAGTTTTCTTCCATAGACCCTCGACGGCGACACCAAGCGGGAGCAGGCCAAAAACCGCCGCCTGCCAGCGACACATGGTCAGAAGGCCGAAGAGTCCACCGACGAGAATCCACCGGTTCAACGACGGCTCACGGCGGAGTCGATCCCACGCCCAGATGAAGGCCGATGCGACTCCGAACGTCACACCGTGGGGCATGGCGGGAACCAGAAACGTGTAATAAAGAACGGGCGACGCCGCCACCGCACCACCCACTGCGAGGACCGCAACCGTCATGCCGGTAGTTCTCACGATCATCGAAACGAGTAGCGCGGCCCCGACGACCACTACGGCAATCGTGCCGGCGACGGTAGAATGTCGGTAGGGTAGGCTCACGCCATCAGCTGGATAGAGCTCGCGGCCCAGGAAGTTGTCGGTCGCAACGTAGAGATGAGCGCTCCAGAAAAACGGGCTCCACAGGATGGCCGGCCCCGCGGAAAAAACGTTGATCTCCCGCCGCGTCGGAAAAGGAGTCGGGTTATCTCCGCGAAGGAGGTCCCAGTCGTTTTGAAAGGCGAGGTCGAGGTCGAAGCTCGCGGAGCGAAGGTAGGCGAAGTACGAGGACGAGTCGGCTCGGAACTCGATGAGAAGGTGAGACGAAACGCCGTAGGATGCCGCGACCAGAGCGACCACGGTCAATGCCCGCTTTCTCCCCACGAGGGCGGCGCCGGTGGCGAGAAGAGGACCCAGGTAGCTCCCCAGAGGGCGAAACGGATCCAGGGCGACACGAACGCCATGAGGAGCCCGATCCCGCTGAGGATGACAGGCGCGCGCTTCATTGTCGGTTTTCATCAGCCTGCAAGATGCACTAACATAGCCGACTTCGCATGAAAGTCCGACTCGGCTGCGGAAAGCTTGCTCCCTGGGACCAATCGCGATAGTTTCCATTTAAGTGTTTCGGCTCGACGATCGCACATTCGCGCTCGCCCTGGTGATCGCCGGGGTGATCGGTGCCTCAGGCTGCGGCGATGCCGGGGCATCACCCCAGCAACCGCTCCCGTTTCCTCACGCAGCACACACGGACAACCAGATCGTTTGCGCCTTCTGCCACGAGTTCGCCGACCATCAAGCGAGCGCGGGCATTCCTCGGACCGAGCTATGCGGAAGCTGTCACTCCGTCATGCCGCAAGACAGCGCCGCTACCCAAGCGTTGATGGTCTACGTCGACAACGAAGAACAGATCGATTGGGTTCGCCTCTACCAGCTTCCTCAGTTCAGCTACTTCTCTCACAAGTGGCACGTTCGCGCCGATATTGGGTGCGAGGTGTGCCACGGTGATATCGGCTCGAGCTTGAGAGCAGCACGGCACATCGATCTCGAGATGGACTGGTGCGTCTCCTGCCACGAGGAACGTGGAGCGCCCGTTGATTGTGTGGTCTGTCATACATAAAGGAATTCGACCCTGAACCGGCGCGATTTTCTCGGTAGCGGTCTCTTCACGGCCACAGCGGGCCTGGCTCTCGACGGCTGCGCCCCCGAGACCTCGGGCCTCATCCCGATTCTCGTGCCGGAAGAGCCGTTCGTTCCTGGCGAGGAGAGCTGGCACGCCTCGACGTGTTTCGAATGCACCGCCGGCTGCGGCACTCGCGTCCGTAAGATCGACGGCCGCCTCGTCAAGGTGGAAGGAAACCCCGAGCACCCTCTGAGCCGCGGGGGTCTCTGCGCCCGGGGCCAGGCCCTCCCTCAAGCCATGTACCATCCCGATCGCTTCCGGACGCCTCTGGTTCGGGGAGGGGATCGCGGGAGCGGAGTTTGGAAGGAAGTCGGATGGGACGAGGCGCTCGGGCGCGTCGCGACGGAGTTTTCCCGAATCCGCGGTGAGGACTCGCTGGGCTTCGTGACCGACGCGATTACTGGGCACCGGCTCGAGACGGTGCGGCGGTTTCTCGCCGCGGCGGGTGGCGGAGTGCACCTCGTTCACGATCCCTTCACGACGGCCGCCGTGGCGCGCGCGCATCGACAGTTGGCGGGTGTTGCCGGCGGAATCGGTTGTGAGATCGACCGGGCGAGCTATGTCGTCTCATTCGGCGCAGAGCTTCTCGAGTCGCACGTTTCTCCCGTGCGCTTCGCCCGGGGCCTCGCCGAGATGCGGCGGGGCCGTCCCGGCCATCGGGGAAAGCTCGTGATGGTAGGTCCGAGGCTTTCGCTCACTGCCGCCAAGGCCGACGCTTGGATCCCCGCGCGGCCGGGCGACGAGCTCTCCCTCGCGCAGGCGATCCTCGCCATCGTGCTGGATAGCGGTCTCTACGATCGTGGCTTTGTCGCGCGCTCGACCAGCGGATTCGACGCTTTTCGAGACTTCGTTGCCGCAAACGTCGAGCCTGCCGCGGTGGCGGAGCGTGTCGGGTGGCCGCTATCGAAGCTCGAGCAGATCGCGCGAGAGTTTGCCGCGAACCGCCCCGCCGTCGCCTTCGCGGGAGGCGCCGCGCTTCGCTCGGCGCAAGGCTTCGCGCTTGCCGTTACCGTCTCGCACCTGAACGCGCTCGTGGGCGCCTTTGGCGATGATGGGCTGATGCAAGGCGACACGGACACCGAGGCGGCGTTCTCGGCGTGGCCTCCGGTGGCGATGGAATCGGTCGCGACGCGCTCGCTCGCGGAGAGCGCGCTCGGCAAGCTTCCTCCGGCGCTCTTCGTCTCGGGCGCCAATCCGCTATACAACCTTCCACCGGGATTCGCCTTCGAAGAGAAGCTTTCGGACGTCGAGCTCATCGTGAGCTTTCAATCATTTCCCGACGAGACCTCGCGGTTCGCCGACGTGATCCTGCCCGAGTCCATGTCGTTCGAGCGCTTCGAAGACGCCGTCCCGAAGGGCGGGTCTTCGACCGTCGCGAACTTGAGCGCGCCGCTCCTGGTACGTCCCCTCTACGACACGCGTTCGATGCCCGATGCGCTGATCGCACTCGCCGGCAGGCTGGGCGCGGGCGACGCGTTTCCCTGGGAGAGCTACGAGCAAGCGCTGCGACAGGCATGGGCGGGGTTGCGCGTGTCGTGGGACGAGGCGATCACAAACGGAGGCCACTGGCCACAAGCCGCATCACCGACCCCGTCCCCGAACAACTATCGTTTCGAGCTCGAGCCCATTGACGCGGCCTCGACGCCCACGCCGGCGCCGTCCGGACTCAGCCTCCACGTCTACGCTGCGAACGCATTCGGAGACGGACGCAGCGCTCACCTACCCTTCCTGCAAGAGCTCGCCGATCCGATCACCGGCGTGCGATGGGGAAGCATCGTCGAGATCGCGGAGTCCACCGCAGACGAGCTCGGCATCCGCAACGGCGATCGGGTCGAGGTACGAAACGGAAGCCGTTCGGTGACGGTACCCGCCCACGTGAGCCAGGGCATCCACCCCGGGGTCGTGGCCATTGCGGCCGGCCAGGGCCACACCGCCCACGGCCGCTACGCCGAGGGACGAGGCGTCAACGTCTATTCACTGCTGGACGCAACGGCGGATGACGACGGCTTTCTCCTGAGTGCGCCGAGCGTCAAGATCAGAAAGGTGACGAACTCATGACCGAGTGGGCTATGGCCATCGATCTCGACCGCTGCACCGGTTGCGAAGCTTGCGTGGTCGCGTGCCGCGAGGAGAACAACGTGCCGGTGTCCGGTCCCGAGGCGACAGGGCATGGCCGCGTGACGGAGTGGCTTCGGGTCGAGCGGTACATGGAAGGCACGTTCCCCAACGTGCGCATGCGGTTCAAGCCCGTTCTCTGTGTGCATTGCGACGACGCACCCTGTGTGAAAGTGTGTCCTGTCTCCGCCACCTACGAGACCGAAGACGGCTTGAACGCCCAGATCTACCCCCGCTGTATCGGGACCCGCGCTTGCGCCCATGCCTGTCCTTACACGGTGCGCTCGTTCAATTGGTCCGATCCGAGCTGGGATGCGCCGCTGGAGCAGACGATCAATCCCGACGTCGCCATCCGCTGGCGGGGCATCATGGAAAAATGCACCTTCTGCCTGCAGAGGATCCGGCGGGTCGAAGACGGCGCTCGCGAAGAAGAGCGTGACGTAGCCGATCTCGAAGTACAACCGGCTTGCGCGCAGTCCTGCCCCGCTCAGGCCATCACCTTCGGGGACCGCTCGGATCCCGAATCGGTGGTTGCGAAAGCGTTTCGAAGCCCGCGGGGGGAGCTGCCCCTCGAGGAGCTCGGCACGGGCCCGCGCGTGGTCTACCTCAAAGAAGGCGAGTGGGATGGACGCGGACCCTCGGCAGACTGAAGATCGCGTCCTCGCGCCGATCATCGCGACGAGCTGGCGTTTCTACGCCGTGGTCGCCGGGCTTCTGGCGATCATCGCGACGGGGGGCTTCTTCTGGTCGCGGCAGCTTCGGTACGGGCTTTCCGTCGCGGGCATGAACCAGCCCGTCTTCTGGGGCCTGTACATCACGAACTACATTTTCTTCATCGGCATCAGCCACGCCGGCACGTTGATCTCCGCCATCCTTCGGCTTACCGGCGCGGAGTGGCGCCGGCCGATCACCCGCATCGCCGAGGTCATCACCGTGGTGGCCCTCATCATGGGCTCGAGCAACATTCTTTTTCACCTCGGGAGACCCGAGCTCATCCTGACGCCGTTTCTGACTCCACAGTTTCTCTCGCCTCTTATCTGGGATGTCTGCGCCATCTCGCTCTATCTCAACGGCAGCATCATTTACTTGTATCTGCCGCTCATTCCCGATCTGGCTCTGCTTCGCGATCGCAGCCCACGCTTCCGGCCGCTCTATCGCGTGCTGGCTCTCGGCTGGGAAGGAACGCCCCGTCAGCAAGCGCTCCTCGAGAAGGCCATCTCTTTCATGGCGGTCGCCATCATTCCCATCGCGGTATCCGTTCACACCGTCGTCTCGTGGACGCTCGCGATGACTCTTGTGCCCATGTGGCACACGGCGATCTTCGGCCCTTACTTCGTGGTGGGCGCCATCTTCAGTGGCATCGCGGCGCTCATCGTCGCGATGGCGATTCTGAGAAAAGCCTTCCATCTCGAGGCGTTCTTCACGCCGCTCAGCTTCACGAACCTGGGGCTCCTGCTCATTACGATGTCGTGTCTCTGGGCCTACTTCACCCTCGCCGAACACCTCACCGCCTGGTACGGGCACGAGCACGCTGAGATGGCGGTTCTCGACAGCCGATTGACCGGAGCCTTTGCCCCGTACTTCTGGACGATGGTGGTCGCCTGCTTCGTCGTCCCGCTGGCGATCCTGTCTTTCCGCAAGACGCGCACCATTACCGGCTCGGTAGTGGCATCGGTCTCGGTGCTCGTCGGAATGTGGCTCGAACGGTTCGTCATCGTCGTCAGCTCTGCCTCGCACCCGCGCTCGCAGCAGATGTGGGACCTGGGCACCTACTCGCCCTCCACCGTCGAGATGGCGGTGACCGCCGCCCAGTTCGCCGCCTTCGTCTTGATGTACGCGATCTTCTCGAAGCTCTTTCCTCTCGTTTCCATCTGGGAGATCCAGGAAGGGGAGCGCTAGCCCGTGGGCATCTCAGGGAAGGGGGAAGCTTACTGCGTAAATGATGCCTTCTTCGGTACCGACGTAGATCATAGAGTTGAGGAGATCGATCATCGGCGGTCCTACGATCGATGTGCCGTCCCCGAGCGTCACGCTCGTCACCGAACCACCCGTGAAGACGTCCATCTGGTAGAGCTTGCCGCTGTCCGAGCCAGCCAATACTTTGTCGGTAAACGGCACTTGGAGCGGAGTCGACGCTTTTGCCACCGGCGTCATCCAGTTGAAGGAGGCACTGCCGCCCGTGTCGAGAATCGACCACAGGTTGTCGTTCGTCGAGAACACGAGGTTGCTCGTACCGAAATGCGGAAACACGAACCCCTTCACCGGGCCGTCGGACGCCGGGTAGCTCCATAGCTCGAGAGGCAAGCTCGGGTCCACCGCGTTCACTTCACCCGCGTTGGTCCCCGCATACAACAACCCGTTGTAGAAGACGGGGCTTCCGTCGATATCTCCCAGCGCCCACGCCCTTTCCAGGGTCGGGTTCAAAACGTCAAAGCTGAGGCACCACAGCGTGTTCGGACTTCCACTCCCGTGCGCGCGGGAGGCGAAGTAGACTCGCTTCGCCCCGTAGTCCACCGTGGCTGCTCCACTGATGATCCCCATGAGCGCATTGTCACCTCCCTGCCCCGAACTATTGGTGAAGCTCCACGCCGGCAGGCCTGTGTTCACGTGCAACGCCTCGAGACTATTCGGACCTCCGCCTCCGTTTCGAGTCCCGATGAGAATTAAATCAAGCGCCCCCGTATCGTAGGCGAAGAAGTGGCCTGCGGGCGCCGCCTGGAGCATCGTCGCTACCGTCTGATTCCACGCCAAGGTCCCGTCCTCGGCGTTCACGGCGTAGACTTGGCCATCTTGCGCGCCCAAAAACGCTGCGCCCTGAGCCGCGCTTCCCACGGCGAAGCCCACCACCGGAGGTCGCGCCTGAGCCACTCCCCCGAGCACGTAGGGCTTCCAAGGCGCGGGCCAGCTTCCGCCTAGAGCTCCGCCCTCCATCGAGTGCACGATGCGGTCGTTCGAGACCGCATCGACGTATGCCGAGCCTGCGCTGAACCGCAGGCCGGGCGTCGCCAGGGACGTCGCTCCGGTGCTGTACCCCCACTTCACGACTCCGGTCGTGTCGAACGGCCGCCCCATGACGCACGGGCCGGTCGTGTAGACGCCGCCTCCCTCGTCGACGTAGGCGCCGTAGAAATGAGTCGTTCCGTTGGTCAAGCTTCCGTCGGCATACGAGTCCTTGTTTCCCAAACCGGCGCTCTGGTCCGTCACCGGCGTCGCAAGGGGGTCGAGCGCGCCTTGCGGACACCGGTCCGTGCGTTTGACGATCCGTGTCGACGCATATGGGCCTACCGAAGGGTTCACCCATTCCAACTTGTTCTCGCCGCTCGTCGACCTCGCGGTCAAAACCTTCACCACGTTGGTGTCCTCGAGCGTGTAGCCAACGAGATAAAGATCCATGATGTCAGCTTCGATCTTCTGCTCGAAGATGTCGTTCGCATCGATCCCCACCGCCGTGAAGCTGTGGCTAACATTCAGGTAGAGGTCGTCGGCGACGCCGTTCTCCCGGACCGCGACCAGCCGGCGTCCCGTGGGTCGATTCCACTCCACGATCGCGCCGTTGGCCGTGTCTGACCCAATGTCCGCGGTGATATCCACGTCGACGTAGGTCCCTACCGTCGCCGTGGAGTTATCGATGCCGTTGGTGAAAAAGACCGCTCCTTCCGTCACATAGCCAGCCAAGTAAAGATCGACGGTGGATGCGGAAACTTTGATTTGAGCGATCTCGTTCACGTCGACCCCAATCAGGCCGACGTTCCCTGTTGCGGCTCTCATCGTGGTGTAACGGTCGTCGGTAGAGCCTTTCTTCCGGAGCGCAAACTGCTCGGAGCTGCCTGGGTTAACGACGACCGTAAAGATCGCACCGATTGCGGTGTCCGCGCCGGTGTCGGCGCTGATGTCCACGTCTTCGAAAATGTTCGTCGAAGACGGAGACTTGTCGATTCGATTCGTGAAGAAAGTGACACCCTCCATCGTGTAGCCGAGGAGGTACGTCTCTACCGAAGTGTCTTCCGTGTAAATTTCGAATACGCTTCCCGTGTCGAGCCCGGTCATGAGCCAGCCATGTTGCTGGTCTTTCTGCCGGATCAATGCCGCGTCCGTGGAGCCGTTTACACGGATCCCGTAGTCGCGCTGGGTGATCGTAGGGTTGTAGAAATCCACCAAAACCCCGGTGGCTCCAAGAGGAACGTACGGCGAGACGTCCACGTCCTGCCATGAGCCCGCTATGCTCGGCGTGATATCAACGGGAGAAGGCAGATAGTTGATCGCGGAAGACTGCCCCGCGAAAGCGGGCTGTGCGCAGAAAAGACCGCCGACAAGCACGGCAAGGCGAGCGGTTCGGTTTTGCATCGTTGCGCTCCGGCGCTGCGGAGATGGGGCGAAATCCCATCTCGCAAGGACCGTGCCCAGCACAGCTGGCGTGCAGCGGAGGGCAACAGCCGTACCGAGAGCGCGTTAGACGAGACCCATCTCTGGTGCCGTGTCATCGATTGTGGGAAACCCACCACGCCGGGAGCGACGTGCTACCCGGATGAAGACTCGACTCGACCGTCGCGAAGATGTACGGCACGCCTCGCGCGGTCGGCGACTTCCTTTTCGTGGGTGACGACGATCAGGGTGTGTCCCTGTGCATGTAGCTCATCGAAGAGCGTCAGAATCTCGCCTCCCGTCGCGGTATCGAGATTGCCCGTGGGCTCGTCCGCCAAAAGGATCGAGGGTTCGCTGACGAGCGCGCGAGCAATGGCGACTCTCTGGCGCTGCCCGCCCGACAGCTCGTTGGGCCGGTGCTCGAGACGGTTCCCGAGGTCGACTCTCTGAAGCGCCTTTCTGGCTCGCTCGCGACGCTCCTGAGCGCGAAGGCCTCGATAGACGAGCGGTAGCTCGACGTTGCGTAGCGCCGGAGCGCGGGGCAGGAGCTGGAACGTTTGAAAGACGAAGCCGATCTCACGGTTACGCACCATCGCGAGCTCGTCGTCTTCCATGGTGCTGACCTCCCGGCCGTTCAATCGGTAGGATCCTTTCGTCGGAGTGTCGAGACATCCGATCACGTTCATCAACGTCGATTTTCCGGAGCCCGAGGGCCCCATGATGGCGACATATTCGCCGCGCTCGACGATCACGTCGACACCGGCGAGGGCGTGGATCTCCTCGCCCCCCATGACGTAGCTCTTCCATAGACCCCGGGCTTCGATCACGCTCATCGGTTGCGGGAAATGGGGCTTCACACTAGCATTGTTTATCGGCATCTGTCGGCGGTCAAAGGAGCGACGTTTTTGGGCAATACCTCTCGTATCGGCTTACTTCTCGCGACGGCGTATCTCCTCGGCTCTCTTGCCTGTTCCGGAGCTCGAGCGGACCTGCCCGCCGATGATACGACGAAAACACGCTTCGAGGAGCTCCGAGTGCGCCGCGGGCCATTCAGGGAGCGCGTTCTCCTGACGGGAACCCTCGAAGCGACCCGAGCGGTGCGCATCACGCCCCCGCGCACCCCGACGTGGCGGGTCTTGATCCGCTGGATGGAAGAAGACGGCACCCACGTGAAGGCCGGACAAAAAGTTCTGGAGCTCGACAACTCCGCCTTCGCGACCGACCTCGAGGAGGAACGACTCGCCGCACGGAAAGAAGAAATGGAGCTTCAGCAGCAGGAGGCACAGGCCTACGCGCAGGCAGCGGAGATCGCTTTCACCGTCGTTGAGCGTCAGATCGAGCTCCAAAAGGCGCAGATCGAAGCCGACGTACCCAAAGGCCTTATTCCGCTGAGGGAATATCAGGAGAAGCAGCTCGCGCTCGAACGCGCACGAACTGCCGTGGCCAAAACTGAGGAGGAGCTCGCGACTCACATTCGGACGGCCGAGCAAGGCCTGACGGTACGACACATCAACCTGGAGAAGTCCCACTACGACATCCGCATCGCAGAGAAAGCGATCGCCGAACTGGTACTCGAAGCGCCGCGAGACGGAGTGCTGATCATCGGCGACCTCCGCCGCGAGAACCGGAAGCTTCAGGTGGACGATACCGTGTGGCCCGGCTACGTCGTCGCGCGCATTCCCGATCTCAGCGAGATGCAGGTGGTCGCGCGATTGAGCGATGTGGACGATGGAAACGTTCGCGCGGGAATGACAGCCATCGTTCGGCTCGACGCCTATCCCGAGCTCAGCTTCCCCGCCATCGTGAACGATATCACCCCGGTCGCGCGAGGGATGAGCTCTCGGTCGTTGCGGCGCGCCTTTCGAGTACGCGTCGCTCTCGAGCAGACCGACGCCGAGAAGATGCGACCGGGCATGGCCGCGAGCGTGGAAGTTCACGCTCGCGAGCTCGAGGACGTCCTGCTGGTACCACGAGCGGCTCTCGACCTCTCGAGCTCGACACCGAAGGCTTTGCTCGAGAACGGCGAAGCGGTTCCGGTGAAGCTCGGCCCGTGTAACGGCCTCGAATGCGTCTCCGAGGGCGGGCTCGAAGAGGGCGTGGCGCTCCAGCGGAGGACGGGTCCATGAGCCGCAACAGGCTGCGCGGCCTAGTCGGCGTCTTGGGCCTCGTCGGCTTCGGATGGTGGATGGCGCGCGGCGATAGCGGGGCTGCGGATGCGCGATGGATCACGGTCACGCGCGGAGACCTCGTGATGAGTGTCGAGTTCGAAGGCACGCTGGCAGCCCTACACTCGAATCTGCTGTCGCCGCCCGTAGTCCCGGGTCGTTGGGAATACAAGATCTCGCGCATGACATCGGACGGAGCCGCCGCGAAGGAGGGAGAGCTGGTCCTTGCTTTCGATACCGCTGAGCTCGAGCGTCGTCTTCTCGACATGAATGCCGCACTCGAGTCCGCCAAGAAGGAAATCGAGAGGAAGCGCACCAACATCACCATCCGCCGGCGCGACGACGACCTTCGGCGGGCCGAAGCGCGAGCGAACCTGGACAAGGCGGCGCTCAAGCTCGAGCGACCGGAGGAGTTTGTCGCCGCCAAAGAGATCGCGTTACTCGAGCTCGACCGCGCGCTGGCCCAGCAGGAAGTGATCTATCTTGAGAGTCGGCGAGCTCTGCTCGACGAAGCCGACGAGGTCGAGCTCGGCATTCTAAGGGAGCAGCGCGACAAGGTGGCCCTTCGGGTGCGCGAGCTCGGAAGCGGCATCGAGAGTATGACGCTCAGATCGCCCCGCGACGGCACCGTCATCCACGTCACCAACCGGCGCGGAGAAAAGAAACGTGTCGGCGACACCGCCTGGCGCCGCGACCGGATTCTGGAGATCGCGGATCTCACCTCGATGATGGCTCGCGGTGTCGTTGACGAGGCCGACGCCGGACGGTTAGTTGTGGGCCAGCGAGTGGAGCTTCGACTCGACGCGTATCCCGACGTAACCTTCGGGGGGGCGATCCGCAAGCTCGCCACGACCGTTCAGCGGAAAACCAGAAACTCCCCTCTCCGGGTCGTTCGTGTCGACATCGATCTCGATGAGACCGACGAGGACCGCATGCGCCCCGAGATGCGTTTTCGCGGAACCATCGAGGTTGAACGACACACCAACGTGCTGATCGCGCCCATGGGCGCGATCCGTCAGGCGGCGGCCACTGCTACGGTCTATCGACGGTCTTTCTCCGGCACCGAGGAGCGCCGGGTAAAGCTCGGCGCAAGAAATGCCGACAACGTGGAAGTTGTCGACGGGCTTTCGGACGGCGACCAGGTCTTGACGCGACAGTGAGCCATGACACCTAGACGCCTCGGCATTCTGATCACCGGACTCATCGCAGTCGCTGCCGCGATCGCATTCGTTGCCTTCGATTCTACCGAGGAAGCGGTTCCGCTCATCGAGGTTCGCAACGAGCCGTTTCAGCAGCGGGTCACCGCCGAAGGCGTACTGGAAGCGGTGCGTTCGACTCCTATGTCCGCGCCACCTCGAACGCGGGGTTCGGCGACGATTGCGTGGATGATCGAAGACGGGATCTTCGTAGGCCAGGGCGGCGTCATCGTGCGCTTCGACCCCATGGAGCAGGAACGCGAGCTCGTGGAAGGCGAGGTAGCGCTCTCGACGGCCCGGAGCAAGCTCCGACAGAGCCAGGCCCAGAGCGACGCCACCCTCATCGATGTCGAGCGCGACCGTCAGCTCGCCGAGTTCGAGCTCGATACGGCCCGAAATTTCTCCACCAAAGACCCGGAGATCTTCTCACGGGTAGAGATCATCGAAGCGCAGATCGACGAAGAGCTGGCCGATCTCAAGCTCGAACATGCCGAGGGCCGGGGGAAGATTCAGGAACGGCTTTCCGCTACCGAGATGGAGCTGTTCAACATCGAGAGAGATCAGGCGGAAGTGAAGATCCAGCAGGCGAATGAAGCTCTGAACGCCCTCGAAGTCCGGGCGCCGCACGACGGGATCGTCATCTTCGTGAGAGACTGGCGCGGCAACATCAAGCAAGTCGGGGATACCGTTTACTCGCGACAGCCCATCGCGGAGCTTCCAGCGCTCGACGTCATGAAGGCGGAGATTTACGTGCTGGAAGCGGACGCGGGCGGGCTCGAGGAAGGCCGCCCGGCCGAGCTGGTCGTGGAGGCCGCACCCGAACGGACGTTTAGTGCGATCATCCGATATGTCGACCGCATGCCGAAACCCAGAGTACGGCACGTGCCGGTTCAATATTTTTCGGTCACGCTCGCTCTGGAGTCGACCGACCACGAGATCATGAAGCCGGGGCAAAGGGTACGCGCCACGCTGATTCTGGCAGAGCGCGATGACGCCATCGTCGTGCCCCGCCAGGCCGTCTTCGAAAAAGAAGGCCGAAAGCTCGTCTACCGGCGCGATGGATCCGGCTTCGAGGAAGTCGAAGTGCGTCTCGGGCCATCGTCTCTAGGGAGGGTGGTGCTCGAAGACGGCATTGCCGAAGGCGACATGATTGCGCTGCGCGATCCCGCGCGATCCCACCGGACGCTGGTGACGCCCGCGACGGACGGCGCAGCCGACACGCCCCCCGCAACTCGATGAGCTTTGGCGAAACGTTCCGCGACGCCATCGACAGCCTGATGGCACACAAGCTTCGCGCCGGCCTCAGCATGCTCGGGATGATCTTCGGGGTGGGCGCGGTCATCGCCATGCTCTCCATCGGAGAAGGTGCCGAGCAGCAGGCGCTCGAGATGATCGAGCGGTTGGGCCTCCGCAACATCGTCGTCGAAGCCAAAGAGCTCGCCAGGGACGACCTCATGGAGATTCGCGAAACATCGCCGGGACTCACGAGCCGTGACATCGATGCCATCGTAGAGGCCGTGCCGGGAATCGAATGGGTGGCGCCTCGCGTCAGAGTCGAGCCCTACAAGGTGATGACCGCGGGCGCCAAGACCGACGGCATGGCCTACGGGGTCTCCCACCACCATTTCGAGCTCGCAAGCTTTCGCCTGGCGGAAGGACGATTCCTCGATCCACTGGACGGGCGCACTCACGCCCAGGTGTGCGTGATCGGCGCCAAAGTCCGTCACGACTTGTTTGGCTATGGCCCCGCCATCGGCGAAACGCTGAAGGTCAACGACGTGTGGCTCGAAGTCGTCGGCGTTCTCGAATCCGACATGACCGGCCGACAGTCGTTTCAAGGGGTGCGGCTGAGCTCCACCGCGGGCGAGATCTACATGCCGTACTCGACCGCGCTCCGGAAATTCGACCACCCGCCCCTCGATTCGCCCCTCGATCAAATCGTGGTGAGAGTGACGTCGGATGCCTCGCCGTGGGAGACCACAGCTGTCATCGATCCTTTACTCCAGCTTCTACACGGCGGCGCTGATGACTACACCATCATCATCCCCGAAGCACTCCTCGAGCAGAGCCGGCGCACCCAGAGACTCTTCAAGATCGTCATGGGCTGCATCGCCGGGATTTCTCTTCTCGTGGGCGGCATCGGCATCATGAACATCATGCTTGCAAGCGTTCTCGAGCGCACGCGCGAGATTGGGGTTCGCCGCGCCGTCGGAGCACGCCGCCACGATATTCGCTTTCAGTTCATCGTCGAGTCGTTCTCCATCAGCCTCATTGGCGGTGTCTCCGGCATCTTCATGGGCATCGCCATTGCCTATATCGTCGCTTTCTATGCCGAATGGCCGACGCTCGTGACCCCGTGGTCGATCATTCTCTCGAGCGGCGTGTCGGTGACGGTTGGCGTTCTCTCCGGCCTCTACCCTGCGAACCGGGCGTCCGAGCTCGACCCGGTGGTCGCGCTCGGTTACGAATAGCCAAAGGCAGATGCCAGACGAAGCCTCAGCGCAGAGCTTCTGACATCGAAGCGAGCGGGGAGGCTGCCGGACGATTCTCCGTCAACCTCGACCGGCACAAGGAGGCGCGAATCGACGGCTTCGGCCTCGAGCCCACCCACCCTTACGTGGTCGACTTCCTTGAGGCCGAGATGAGCGCCCCAGAACAGCAACGGAGCCCGCACCATGAGCTTCGCGAGCGGCATCTTCCGAACGACGACCGTGTCGAGCTCTCCGTCGGTGAGACTCGCCTCCGGTGCCATCTTCATGCCACCGCCGAAGAAGCGACCGTTGTGTAGCGATACCGTCGTGATCGTGAGTCGGCGGGCAGGCCCGCCGTCGACTCGAATCTTCACCTCGGGGAAGTCGTATTCGAGAGCGGCCTTCAGGGTATGCCTCACGTAGCTCGCGCGGCCTTTCGAGAAGTGGTTGACGCGCCGCGCGACCTCGGCGCTAAGCCCGAACGAGGCGGAATTGACGAAGCTCCTCTCGCGCCCGTCGGAGAAACGGACGCGCCCGACGTCGATCCGAACCGTGCGTCCCCGTCTCAACCCACGGGCGGTGTCCGCGAGACGAGCGGGCGACGCCAGAGAGCGGATGAAGTCTCCTCCCGTACCGTGGGGCAAAACGCTCAGCTCGCAGGGGGCACCTGAGCCGAGAATCCCGCGGGCGGTCTCGGAGATCGTCCCGTCACCGCCAAAGGTCATGAGGAGTTGCCGGCCCGCTTTGGCCTCGTTGCGGGCGATCTCGACCGCGTGCCCCGTGGATTCCGTGAAACGACATTCGAACGCGCCGAAGTGCGTCGCGAGCGTCGAGGCTGCCGAAGGCCAATCGCGGCCACCCGCCCCGCCCCGCGATGCGGGGTTGACGATGACGAGAGGGAGTCTCCGGTCTTGCATGATGATGAGGCGCTTATTCCACGGATTCTATCGTTTACAGTCTTTGCCCGGCAAAGAATCGCGTTACGAAATGTGCTAGAGTGCACCGGCGGAGGGTCGATCTGGCCCTTTGCGGACGGAGGAGGAGCCATTGGGCGTGAAAGCGAGCACGCTTCCCCAGCCACCGGGACTGAGGGAGATTCTGCGCTCCATTGCCGTGGCCGCGTCCAAGATCGTAGCCGGGGTCTTCGGATTCGCGCGGGACAGTATCGCGCGCGGGATCATCCGGGCGGGAATTCCCGTCAACGCCGTCACGCTCACGGGGCCTGTGGCGGTATCGCTCGTCTTCATGCCCGCATACTACGGGACGCAGTGGCTTGCGGGGGTTGTGCTCATCGCCGCCGGTGCTTTCGACATGCTCGATGGCGCCGTGGCGCGTATTTCTCGAGGAACGACGAAGTTCGGCGGCTTTCTCGACTCCGTCACGGATCGCTACACGGACCTTTTGATGCTCTTCGGCATCCTCGCGTATCTCCTGAAACACGTTCAAGGGCCGAGCCGCACGATGTACCTGATTCTTTGGGGATTCACGGCCGTCGGCACCGCGACCACGTCCTACATCCGCGCGCGAGCCGAGACTGAGATTCCCGAATGCAAGGTCGGCTTCATGGAACGGGCCGAGAGGACGGTGACCATCATCATCGGCCTGCTCGCCGCGAACGTTCACATCACTCTCTGGATCCTCGCGGTGTTCGGCAATCTCATCAGCATCCAGCGCATCTTCTATACGCGGATGATCATGAACGGCCGCGAGCCCAAAGGCCAGTTCTGGCTGTGGCGCTATCCTCGGCTGACAGCGCCCCACTTCACGCTCTGCGCGACCCTGATCCTGTTCCTGATCATCGGGCACTGGATCATCCCGCGGCCCTAGATAGACGGCGCGCCCACTGGAGTAATAATTGTCCGATGGCTAGACAACAAAGATTCGAGATTGCACCTGCGGACGGCGGGCTCGCCATCCTCTTGCCGGGCCTGGGCGCGGTGAGCACGACCTTCATCGCCGGCGTCCAGGCCGTAAAACGAGGGCTGGGGAAGCCAATCGGCTCGCTGACCCAAATGGGCACGATTCGCCTGGGAAAGCGGACGGAGAATCGTAGCCCGACGATCCAGGAGTTCGTGCCCCTCGTGGCGCTTTCTGACCTGTCTTTCGCGGCCTGGGATATCTTCGAGGACGACGCCTATCAATCCGCCATCACGGCCGGAGTGCTCGAAAGAACGCTGCTCTACCAGCTTCGCCCCGATCTCGAGGCGATACGTCCCCGCAAAGCTGTCTTCAATCAGGACTACGTCAAGAAGCTTCACGGCACTTACGTGAAGAAAGGCAAGTCCAAGATGGATCTGGCCGAGCAGCTCATGAAAGACATCGAGGAGATCAAGCGGGAAACCGGCGCCTCGCGAGCCGTCATGATCTGGTGTGCCTCGACAGAGACCTATCTGGCGCCCACCGACGTCCATGAGGACCTCGAGGCCTTCGAAAAGGGCTTGCGTGAGAGCTCGCCCGACATCGCCCCGAGCATGATCTACGCCTATGCGGCTCTCAAGAGTGGGGTCCCCTTCGCGAATGGTGCGCCAAATTTGACCGTGGATGTTCCGGCGCTCACGAGCCTCGCCTACGAGCGAGGCGTGTCCATCGGTGGCAAGGACTTCAAGACCGGACAGACCCTGATCAAGACAGTCCTCGCACCTGGTCTGAAGGCTCGGATGCTCGGCCTTTCCGGTTGGTTCTCATCGAATATCCTGGGGAATCGGGATGGGGAAGTGCTGGACGACCCGGGCTCGTTCAAAACGAAGGAAGAGTCGAAGCTTTCAGTGCTGGAGTATATCCTGCAGCCGGAGCTTTATCCCGAGCTCTACGGCGACTTCTACCACAAAGTCCGCATCAACTATTATCCTCCGCGCGGGGACAACAAAGAGGGTTGGGACAACATCGATATCTTTGGATGGCTCGGCTATCCGATGCAGATCAAAGTCGACTTTCTCTGTCGGGACTCGATCCTCGCGGCACCTCTCGTGCTGGACCTGGCGCTGTTCTTCGATTTGGCGCAACGGGCGGGATTCAAGGGGATTCAGGAGTGGCTGTCGTTCTACTTCAAGAGTCCTTTGACCTCCAAAGGCCTGTATCCGGAGCACGACGTCTTCATCCAACTCACGAAACTCAAGAACACGCTCCGCTACCTGATGGGTGAGGATCAGATCACTCATCTCGGAGAATACGTCCTCGAGCACGATCCCGCGAAGCGTCCGGAGCTCGTTTCGGAATAAACCGAGGCCGCCGTCGGTAGTGGTATCGAAGCGCCGTTCTGACTTAATTCCGAGTTGAGCGTTTGTGCTAATCTTGTATCTAGAACCAGATAGCGCCACCGGATCGAGAATGCGGAGATACCGTCGCAAGGCCAGAGCTCTCTTTATGGCGTTGCTTGTCTCGACCCTTTTCTGCAAGGTAGGGTTTCCGGCTCAATCGCCTTCCGAGATTACGGTCATGACCGAGGCCGGGCCTCGCAGCATTCCCATCAGCCGCTTCGGCGGCGTCGAGATGGTTCCCCTCGAGCTTCTGAGTCGATTGGTCGGGGCGAGGCTTCGGCCCGCGGAGGACCGGAGCGCGATCAACCTCACCGTCGACGGGAAGATGGCGAGGGTTTCGGACGGAAGGGTCTTCGTACCCGTCGAGGGACGTCTCGTGGCGTTGTCCAGTCCGGCGCGACTCATGTCGGGGAACTGGTTCGTGCCTCTGGATTTTCTCTCCAAGGTTCTCCCGTCGGTGTCAGACACGAGCGTGATCTATCGTGCGCGCGAGCGAATGCTCCTCATCGGGGAGGAGTTTCCGGCTCTCGAGATCCACGCGCGGACCAGTCCCTCGTTCACGCGTATCGACATCGACACGAGCGACCCCGTGCCGATCGAAGTCACTCAGGGCGGCGACGAGATCCGTGTCACGATTCAAACGCCCTACGTGCAGACACGCTTCGAGAACGAAGAGATTCTCGACGAGGTCGTCAATCGTATCTCGCTCGAAAGAGGCGATACGAGCTATATGCTGACCATCGAGCTCGGGAAGCGCTTCAGGACTCTGAAAGCGTTCGAAAAGAGCGGGCGCAATCACGGCTTGGTCCTCGATCTGCTGCGGAGTCGGGTGCCGACGGCCGCGGAAGAGCGAGGCGGTGAGCCGGAGGAGATCGAAGAGGACCTCAGATCGATGGAGGAGCGTGCCGCCGCTGTCGCTACGGAGAACGAGGCGCTGGCCGAGCAGGAGCCGATGCTGGGAGAGGACGGTGAAGTGATCACCGACTTCGACACGATCGAGCTGGCTCCGGACTACGAGGTTGGCGTTGCTCGGTCCCCGGGGCTCCCGCTGTCAACCGGAGACGGACCGGCCCGACTGAGCATCGTGACCATCGACCCCGGACACGGTGGCGCCGAGATCGGCGCCGAAGGAAGCGTCGGGCTCATCGAGAAGAATCTCGTACTATCGATCGCGCGTCAGTTGCGACAGCTTCTTCAGGAGCAGCTGGGGCTGCGGGTCATCCTGACTCGCGATGGAGACCGAAACCTCAGTCTCGATGAGCGCGCGGCGATCGCGAACAACAACAAGGCGGATCTATTCGTCAGTATTCATGCAGATGCTTCGCCGCGACGCAATGCTCGTGGCTCTTCGGTGTATTTCCTGTCCTATTCCTCCTCGGACGCGGACTCGCAACGCGTTACGATGGCACAAGACCGCGGAAGTGGCGGAGGCGATCTGGACTTCATTTTGTGGGACATGGCGCAGGCCTCCCACTTGAGTCAATCCTCGAGATTCTCCGAGATTCTACAGGAAGAGCTCCTCTCGGCAACAGGTAGTGGGCGGGCCAATCGCGGCATCAAGCAAAATACGTTTCGCGTTCTGAAGGGCGCGACGATGCCGGCGGTCCTCGTGGAAGTCGGCTTCATCTCGAACGCGGACGAGGAGAAGCTCCTCACCACGAAGGACTATCAGAACAAGCTCGCGGAAGCTCTGTTTCGAGGTGTCCTGCGATTCAAGGATCTCTACGAGAGTGAACCGCGCTCGGAGACGGCCTCTCGAGGTCAGAGGTGAGCCGTAGGACCGTCATCCTTGCGGCCGCACTCGCGACCGCGCTGATCTCTACCGCCATCTTCGGCACGTTCTGGATCTTGCGACAACCCGTACCCGAGACGACCACCGCCTCGATTGCATCCGTGGACGGATCGGAAGTGTCTCTCGAGGAAGTGGAGGCTTTTGACCCCGAACCGGAGCCCGACGCGCCCGTCGAGAGCGAGCAGGCCGGCGGGCACATTCAGGTGAAGCTCTACGTCGTTGCGCTCTCTGGCCGGAGGCTCGCCACCGAAAGCCAAGAGATCCCGCTCGAGCCCTCGGTGCAACAGCAGGCGAGCGAGGTCGTAGCGCTCTTGCTCCGACGCTCGGCGGCGTTTCCGCGGGGCGTTAAGCTCCGCGAAATCTTCATCACGTCTCAGGGCGTCGCTTACGTAGATCTTTCCCAGGAGCTGATCTCGAATCACCCGGGCGGATCTTCCGCAGAGGAGCTCACCGTGTTCAGTTTGACGAGCACGCTCATTGCGAATTTCCCCGCCATCAAAACGGTGAAGCTCCTCGTCGAGGGGCGCGAGATTCAGACCATTGCCGGCCATCTCGACTTGACGCTTCCCTACGGCCGGGCGCCGGCTTATCTCGAACCCGATTCAGAGCGTCCGGATACGTCGAATGAAGCGAGTTGACGGCCGTCGAATCGACGAGCCTCGTCCCGTCGCGCTCACGCCCCACTTCTTACGTCACGCCGAGGGGTCCGTGCTGATACAGGTCGGCGACACGAAAGTGATCTGCGCCGCCACTATCGAAGACAAAGTACCATCGTTCTTGAAGGGCAGCGGCGGCGGCTGGGTCACGGCCGAATACGGCATGTTGCCGCGATCGTCAAAAGAAAGAATTCCACGTGAGTCCGTGCGCGGAAAAATCTCCGGGCGAACCCAAGAGATTCAGCGCCTCATTGGACGTTCCCTTCGTGCCGTCGTCGATCTGAAGAAGTTGGGAGAGCGCACCGTGTGGATCGACTGCGACGTCATCCAGGCGGACGGGGGAACTCGCACCGCGTCCATTTCCGGCGCCTTCGTGGCCATGAGTCTCGCTCTCCTTCACTCGAAGAGCAAAGGCAAGCTCGACCTCTTCCCGGTTCGAGATCACGTGGCGGCCACGAGCGTGGGGCTCGTCGAGCGAGAGCTTCTCCTCGACCTCAATTATCCCGAGGACTCTCGCGCGGATGTCGACATGAACGTGGTCATGACGGGAACGGGGGAGTTCGTCGAAGTGCAGGGCACCGCGGAAACACGACCTTTCGCGAAAGACGCTCTCCTGCAGATGCTCGAGCTCGCCTCCCATGGAATCGAGCAAATCGTCGAACACCAAAAAGAGCTCCTCGGCCCGCTCGATTTCGTCCGCACGTGAAGCTTCTTCTCGCGACGACGAGTCGCGGCAAGGTTCGCGAGCAGCGCCTCGCGATCGCGGGACTCGAGACCGACATCGTGACGCTCGCGGAATTTCCCGAGGTCGAGCCGCCGGAAGAGCCCGGCCCGAGTTTCGAGGCGAACGCCTCGACGAAAGCCCTCTACTACCATCGGGCAACTGGCCTTGCTGCGGTGGCGGAAGACGCAGGTCTCGAAGTAGACGCTCTGGATGGCGAGCCAGGCGTTCATTCGGCCCGGTGGCTCGGAGACGAGACTCCTTACGCCGTCAAGAACGAGCGCTTGCTCGAGCGGTTGCGAGGCCTGCCCGAGGAGAAGAGAACGGCCCGCTACGTGAGCGCCATCGCGCTGGCCGAAGGCGATGAGGTCGTCTTCACGACCCGGCAGACGTGTGAAGGCCGGATCGCGTTACGGGCCTCCGGTGAGAAAGGCTTCGGCTACGACCCCGTCTTCTTCTTCCCTCCCCTGGGGGCAACCTTCGCAGAGGTTTCGGCCGAGGAGAAGGAGCGCGTGAGTCACCGGGGCAAAGCCATGGCTGAGCTGAGGTGCTACCTCGAGCGTCGTTGACTAATTGACTACCGGGCGCAAACCCTTCTATAATAGCCAGTTTCCGCCGGGGCGTGGCGCAGCCTGGTTAGCGCGCCTGCTTTGGGAGCAGGAAGTCGGAGGTTCGAATCCTCTCGCCCCGACCATTAGTAGAGAGCGCCAGTAGCTCAGGTGGATAGAGCGGCGGCCTTCTAAGCCGCAAGTCGGGGGTTCGAGTCCTCCCTGGCGTGCCAGTTGGAGCCGGTGGGAAGAAGCCCAGAGCAGTAAAACTAGATGGTGGGTGTAGCTCAAGGGTAGAGCACCGGATTGTGGTTCCGGGGGTTGTGGGTTCGAAACCCATCACCCACCCCAAACAGCAGTGCGCGCCCGTAGCTCAGTTGGATAGAGCGCCAGACTTCGAATCTGTAGGTCGTAGGTTCGAGTCCTACCGGGCGCGCCAACTTACGGGGATCGGCTCGGGAGTCAGCAACTCCCGAGCAGTCCCTGAATCAACTTTCGGCTGCTAGACGAGCCCAGCACAGCGAGGAGTTCGAGTCCTGATGACTGCGAGCACGGAACAGGTATGGCGTGAAAGGCTGTCGAGTATCAATGGAAGCATCGAGGCCGTTCAGCTTCCGGAGGTAGACGGCGGCGAGCTCACGCAAGACGAAGAGTGGTGCCTGGTGACGGTGGAGGGAGACCGCCGGCGCATCCGATTTCACGACTATGCTTCGATCTACGAGATCCCGGGGCTCTACGAGGAGATCTTCTACCGTCGCCTCAAGTGCTCATCGCCCCACCGTGTGACGCATCTTCTGACGGAGGTCGTTCGCGAACGAGGTGTATCGCCAGCAGAACTACGGGTGCTCGACCTCGGTGCGGGCAACGGCATGGTCGCCGACGAGCTGAAAGCCCTCGGTGTTCCGACGATCTGGGGTGTCGACATCATACCCGAAGCGCGCGAGGCCGCTCTCCGGGACCGCGAGGGCGTCTACGACGGCTACCTCGTCGCCGACATGACCGATCTTGCCAGGGGAGACGAGCGAAGTCTGAAATCTCCCGGCTTGAACACGCTGGTCACCGTCGCGACATTGGGATTCGGTGACATTCCGACTCAGGCTTTTCTCAAAGCGCTCTCCGTGGTGACAACGCCGGGCTGGGTGGCGTTCAACATCAAGGAAAACTTCCTGAGGGAGAAGGACGAGTCCGGGTTCGCTCAGGTCGTGCGTGAGCTCACCCGCAACGAGACGCTGAGAATCGAGGCCTACCGACGCTACCCCCACCGCCTCGGACTCGACGACGAGCCCATCTACTACGTGGCCATCGTCGCGACGAAGCAGAAGCCAGTCGGGGGCTTGCCGCACTGAAGTCGCGGGCCCCGCCACCACGGAATTCGAGTCCTACCGGGCGCGCCAAAAAGTGGGGGACCGAGAGCCGTGTCGTATTGCATGATCGCCAGCGTGGGTCTGCCATCCGAGTAAAGACGCGCGAGCTGGCTGCCGAGAACACCGTACGTCCCGCCTTTGGTCGCCGTGGAGATCGAAATCGTGGCGGGCTTCATGGGACCGCGTACGCTGGGACTCGCGGGCGCGGATGGTACCACGACGGCTAAAGGTCGTCACCCGTAGGTCGAGGTTCTCGAGGCGAGCAGCGCATGAAGTGGGTAGAAAAGAAACAAAAACTATCCCGTAACTAACAGATACTAAATAAGATAAGCGGCTATCCTATTTGACTTTGGGCTGTATATTCACCTAAGATACACTACATGATCGAGATGGAAAGCTACCCCCTACCGCGGCCCATTCCAGCCAGCGTGGGACCGTTACGACAACCCAATTACAGCAAGAAGCAGATCCGCAATGACGAGCTCGCCGAGGAGATCGCCGCTCTGTCTGCCCAGCTCCAGTCAGCCGATTACCGGCTGTTGGTGCTGATTCGCGAGTTCGATGAGAAAGGCGGCTGGGCGCAGCAGGGCTGCAAGACCTGCGCTCACTGGTTGTCGTGGCGCATCGGCCTCGATGCCGGCGCGGCTCGCGAGAAAATTCGCGTGGCCCGCGCCTTGGCGAATCTTCCCCGTATCAGCGAGTCGCCGTGCCGTCACCCGCGTGGCGACACCCGAGAACGAAGAGCAACTCCTGACGATTGCGCTTGGGGGTACGGCCGGCCAGGTCGAGCGCATCGTCCGCGCGTGGCGCAAGGTCGATCTCCAGGCGGAAAAAGACCACGCCAACTACCAGCAAAAACACGCGAGCCTTACGACCTACGTCGACGATGACGGAATGGTTGTGATCAAGGGCCGACTGCCGGCAGAGGTTGGAGCGGTCGTCGTCAAAGCGCTCGAAGCCGCTTCGGATGTCCTCTACAAAGAGGACCGGGAACGCTCGCCGGCGCAGCGACGCGTGGAAGCCCTCAAGCTCGTTTCCGAGACCGCCTTGAAGGCCGAGCTCGACCCGGGCACGAGCGCGGACCGCTATCAGGTCGTCGTCCATGTCGACCAGCAAGTGCTCGAAGATCCCGAGCAACCAGGCCAATCCGCTCTAGAGGGCGGAATCGGCGGCCGGGTGGCCCCGGGCGGTTACCGCACCCGGGGCTCCCACAGATCCGGACGTGCGCGACTAGCGCATCCGGCTCCTCTAGTCTACGGATTCGCTGCGCGGCAATAGACACTGTGAGCGACGCGGGGTGGGGTGGGTGGATAGTGACGGAGGAGGCGTCGGAACGCGGCCCAGTCCAGATGCGCCTTACGGGAGCGGCGACTCAGCCATTTACGCCAGAGGCGTTCCACCATCCGGCGAAAGTTGGACAGAGCACGCGCATTACCGGTCACTCCATAGTAGTTGTAGTGACCGCGTAGCTTCCGGTTGAGTGCCATCTGTTGTTCCGCCACGGACAAGTGCCGGTTGGTCCGGCACCAGCGGCCGATGCGCATTACCGCACGGCTGAAGCGGCCTTTGGCCGTTTTCCGTTTCACCACCCATTGCCCCTTTCGAGACTTGCCCCAGTAGTGGGTGAAGCCGAGCATGTCGAAGCTTTGGCCCGGTGTCGGTTTAGAGTCCCGACGCGGGCGGCGAAAGTCCACCAGCCGTGTCTTGTCCGGGTGGAGGGTCAGACCGAACTTGCCAAATCGCTTTGGTAGTACGGCGAGCACCCTTCTCACATCATCCTCTCTTGCGAAGCCCAGTACCGCATCATCGGCGTAACGCACCATAAACGAGCGTCCCTTCATGCGCGGTTGGACCATCTGATGAAACCAGATGTCCAGAACATCGTGTAGGAAGATGTTAGAGAGCAGGGGGCTGACCACTCCGCCTTGGGGAGTTCCTTGTTCCGGATACCAGACCACATCTTCTTCCATTACTCCGGCTTTCAACCACTTCCCGATCGCGCGGCGTATCACACCGTCGCGCACCCGCTGGTCCAGAAAGCTCCTCAGCTGGGCTCGGTCGACACTGTCGAAGAAGCTCTGGATATCTAGGTCGATGACCCAGCCCCCTCCGTTGTCCATCAGCCCCCGCCACAACGCATCGATTGCCTGGTGCTGGCTGCGACCTGGACGGAACCCATACGAGCAGTCCAAGAAGTCCTCCTCGTATACGGATTCCAGGACCATGACCACCGCTCGCTGAAGTACCTTATCCTCCAGTGTCGGTATGCCAATGGGCCGGGTCTTATTGCCTGCACCTTCTTTGGGAATGTGGACGCGGCGTACCGCCGGCGCTCGATACTTTCCCGTTTTGAACCTCTCGAGCAAGCTCGTCAGGTTCTCTTCCAGGTTGGTTTCGTATTGCGCCGACGTTACACCATCCACTCCCACGGCCCCGTCTTTGCGGGTGCGACGGTAGGCCTCACGTAACCAGCCCACGTCGATGTTGTGGGCCAGTGTGGTAAGCACCAGTTTCGGTTTTTCCCTCGCCAGTTTCGCTATCTTCTCTCGTTTCGTTGAGATGACCTCGCGGCTCAAACTCCGCGCCATCTGTCCCTCCTGAAGTTCCGTAGATTGGCCTGCCGCCTTCCCTCCATGGGGTCCTCTGGAGTGAGTTCCCCCACTTCTCCGGTACTATGCACAGGCTCCGACTTCTCGCCTCCCCCACTCGCTTCGTTGCCTTCGCTTTGGCGGTTCCACCCGACGCCTCTTTAGTTCGCTCCCAACGGGCATGGGCGCCACGCTCGCTGGGCCTGGGCTATTTGTTCTGCGGTGCCCACAACCCGCATTCTTCGGATGGAGAGTACGAGACCTCCCAGGTTCCTGGGGAACCCTTGCGTACATGCCACGCTCTTCGACCCCGGCGGACCACTCGCTCCTTGCCAGTACGGCGCGGGTGATGCTGCCTTCCGCTCAGAAAACGACGTCGGCTCCGCAACCCTTGTTTCCTTTCGAGGCTCAATCGCGCGGCCTGCACCCTCCCTGTGTACGCTTCGTCGCTGGCCTCGCGACCAGCTACGCAACACTCGGTTCCGGGCGGTGGCTAGCCTTTCCCGGCGCAGGACTCTCACCTGCTGGGTTCCACTAGAAAGTTTCCGACATGCCCTGTTACATGGCTTCCCCTTTCTCCAAGCTTTGCCTGGCGCAATTTCCGCGGAAACGTCGAGACGGATTGCATGCGACGCCTCGATCGTCGAGATGCAACAGGACGAGAAGGGCAACGTCTTGGACGTCGGACGCAAAACGCGGACGATTCCGCCCGCGATCCGCCGCGCTCTCGACGCTCGCGACCCCACGTGTGTGTGGCCCGGCTGCGAGTCCACATTCGTGCAGGGGCACCACCTCGAGTTCTGGGCCGCGGGAGGTGTGACCAAGCTCTCGAACCTATGTAATCTCTGTAGTTACCACCACCATTTGGTTCACGATGGCGATTATCGAGTCGAGCTACTCGCAACAGGCAAGTTCCGCTTCAAAAACCCACGCGGTTGGGTGATACCCGAAGTTCCCTCTCCCGCGAAACCGCCCGACAAACCCCTTGCTGAGCTCGAGCTCGAAGGATGGAAAGGCAAGCCGAAGTGGGGCTACGAGCCGATCGACTTGCCGCTCGTCATCGAGACGATGTGGCGTCCTTAGGCGGAGTCGGGCTCGGGATCATGGGCAAGCCGATGGCGGCGAGGTATAGAGGCGTTCCTGAGCCGTCATCACTTGGGCGGCAGGTAGGGATCTAGCGTTCCGGGCTTGATTGGGGGATGTGCCTTCAGCGAGGCCACATGCGCTCCCAATTGCCCCAAAGCCGCCTTCGGGACCCAGGTATGGGGGAAGAGAACGTTTATGCTTTCCTGCGGATCGGTAAGAAGGTTATGAACCCGCGGCATTCCGTACTCCCGCGTCTCGCTGAAGACCGTGTCCAGCTCCTTGAAGTTCACTTTCCAGTTGCGCCACTTGACTCCATAAATCTCATCCCCCATGTAAACAATAACGCCCTCACGGTTGGACTTCTTCTGTTTGCCGAAGAAGAACTCGCTCTGGTCTACCCCGTCGATGGCGCGGTCCTCGGGCACCTTACCACCCGCGATTCGAGCGAGGGTGGGGAATAGATCCATTTCGTGGACGATTTCGTTGCTGGCGCTAGTCGGGATCTTGCCCGGCCACCGGATGACGAAGGGAACCCTCAGGCTGCCTTCGAATCCGGTGAACAGGGTGCCGCGCCAGGGACCGGCAGTTCCTGGACTGGGAGTATCGACTGCGAGAGTGTCGTTTCCGTGGGGCACCGCCTCGGGTCCGTTATCGGCAGTAAAGATAAAGATGGTGTTGTCGCGGATACCGAGCTCATCAATCGCATCCAGCAGCCTCCCGTTGTAGGTGTCGATCTGATGCAGGAGGTCCGCCCAGGTCCCGTTACCCGTGGCGCCTACAAAATCCGGATGCGGGCGCGTCGGGTAGTGTGTCGCCGTGTAGGGAAGATAAAGGAAGAACGGCTTTTCGCTCTTCGACTGACGCTGCATGAATTCGATCGCCTTCTCCGTCAGATCGCCATCGATGAGCGGCCGGTACTCCAAGTTCCACGGCCGCACCTTCCTCGGCTGTTCACCTTTCCGTGCCTCCAAGACGAACGTTTCTTCCACTCCGCTTTCCGAGAAGCCTTGTAGTTGGGAATAGGCCGATTCGTCCGTGGAGTTCTGGATTCCGTACCATTCTTCGAAGTCCTGGTCGGTCGGGAACCTGCCGTCCGTGCGGCCCAGGTGCCACTTCCCGAACATCCCGGTGCTGTAGCCGGCATCCGAAAGCATCTCGGCCATGGTGACTTCCCACTGAACGAGGCCATACACACCGCCGCCAAGGGGGGCAGTCCCATTACCACTGCGGATCGCATAGCGGCCGGTCAACATTGCTGAGCGAGAGGGCGTGCATTGCGCTTCGACGTTGAAGTTCGTGAGACGAAGACCCTCGGAAGCCAACTCGTCGAGCCGCGGCGTGGCCGCGCCCCGGACGATTCCACCACCATTGAAACCGGGCTCCCCCCAACCGAAGTTGTCCATGAAGACCAGGACGATGTTGGGCTTTTCCTGGGCCGTTGCCGACCCCATCAGACACGCCAGAATTGCAGCAATCAGGAGCGCGGGGAATGGTTGGGCTAGTTTGCTCATATTGCGGGAATCTCCTTCTTTATTGGCTAGATTGCTGCGGCGTAAACCAAATTGGCGAGGTATAGGCGCGTTCCTGATGGCTCAGCAGCACAGCTTCGGGCATCGTTATCCCGAAAAACTTGGCGTCATAGGCCTGCCAAGTCGGCGTCGGGATCTCGAGCACACGAGCGTAATACACGGCGCGGCGATTCGGATCGAAATCCGGATCCGTCCAAACCGCACGCAACTCAGCATCTCCGATACTGTTCAAGTACGTCGCATTAGCCTCATCAACCGTGTTGCCAACCGGCGTTTTGCAGCGGCCGTCAGGACCGATGCTGCGTCCATCGAAAACAGCCACGTCATAGACCTTCTCGTGGCGTTCCCCCTTTTCATCCATCCAGCCCTTGATGATCTGAATGCGGTCGAGATTGCCGGACCACGGGTCCTTCAACGCGCCTACCAGAAAGGTGGGGCCGTCTGTCTCTCTTGTACGCTTGGGCAGGTCACCGCCCATCGGCACGCCTTTGCTGTAGCCGATGGCGACCGCGTCCGGCCGGTAGACGTCGTCGTCCCCATAGTTCCAACCGCCGAAGAAACGCACCGTGATGCGCGTACCGGTAGTAGCGTAGGTTTCCTTCTTCTGCATCGCTTCGAAGAGCGCTTCACGCGTGTTCTCGCGGGCCCAGACCCCTGCGAGCCCTGAAGCGAGCGTCTCGTACGAATAGGTCGTCAGCGACTCGTCGCCGGAGCTGGACGCGATCACGACGTGCTCCCAGCGATCGGGAGACGGCTCCATGGTCGGGGTCTTGCTCCAGGTGTTCTCGTCCCGGGTGGTGGCCAGCGAGGTGTGCGCGTCGGTGCTCCCGATCATGCCGAATTTGTACGGGTTGAAGCCGAGGAGCTGCTCCTGTTGGAGACCCACCTGCAAGGCGGTGCGCGCGTATTCATACTGAAGCATCCAGTCCTCTTTGGGCTTGAGACCAGCGATGTCGCCCTTGTCCCATGTGCCGTAATCGGCGAACTCGTCGTTGGGAGACAGGAAGGGATGCGCCTCGCCGTCGCCTTTCATCTGGGTGACCTCGTACCGCGGTTCCCAACGCATGCGGGTCTCGGCGTAGGCACGGTCGATCGGTTGGCCATTCAGCCGCTCGAGTGGGAACATCTGCCCGTTGGAGACATTGCCGTTGTGGGCGATGGCGAGAACGCTTCCGCCGGTGTTCTCCTCGTAGGCGTCCAGGTAGTCCCACAGATCTTCCGGATCGGCCGAGTCCGCCGCGCTGAAGGGAAGGACCTGCCCCGCCTTGTCGCCGCCGTCTTTGAAGATGACGACACGGTGCAGATTGCCCGGAGTTTGTGTCGTGGCAATCGATGTCCATTCGAACCCGATCAGAGCAGTGAATCGTCCGGGCTCGTTGTACTGCTCCGCGAAGGCGATCTCGCGCTCCCAAACCGTGCGTGTCATCCTCGGATTGTCGATCGGGTCTTCACCTGGGATAACCGCATCCACGAGCCACTTCTGGAACGCACCGCGCCCGTCGCCGGCCTTCACCATGTCGTGGATCATCCGGCCCCACTCGTTCTTGAGCAGCTCGGAGTTGGACTCTGCGATCATCGGAGCGAGGCCCAGGTTCTCGGCATGGTCTGACACTACGAGGAAGTCTAGGGGGCGGATCAGACGGGCTCGGAGTCCCGCGGCCGACAGGACTTCCTCGCCCCTAGCGAAGCGGTAGGCCTCCTCGGGGCCGAGGGTGTTGCCGAGCATGCCGGAATCGGTGGAATAAAAGGTGTGTATCGCCCCAGTAGACACCCTCGGCGAAGTTCGCGTCAGTCGCGGTCCGCACGACATAAGGTGAGTAGATCTTCTGCGCCTCGCGCTGATCTTCTTTCCGAGGGCGGACGTCCTGCGCCGCCACGACAGCGTTCGCCAGGGCCACAATGGCAAGACTGGTCGCGATTCCGAATACGTTTTTCCTCACAGTTCCTCTCCTGTTGGGTTGATGGAGCATACGAAATTGCCGACGCCAACACAACGCTAGAAACTCCTGACGATTGCACTTGGCGGCACGGCCGGCCACGTCGAGCGCAACGTCCGCGTGTGGCGAGGTGGCGTTCTTGGGCGGCGGAACTATAATCAACGGGGTTTTCGTCAACCGAAAGGAGAGTGAAGCGTGGTTGCAATCAAGAACGTCGGATTTGTGGGGCTCGGGATCATGGGCAAGCCGATGGCGAAGAACCTCCTCAAGGCGGGTTTCGCGGTGACGGTCCGCGATCGCTTCAGGCCACCCGTCGACGAGCTCGTCTCCGATGGAGCTACGGCAGCGGACTCCGCCCGAGGCTGCTCCGAAGGGGTCGATGCCATCGTCACGATGCTTCCCGACTCGCTCGACTCCGAGGAGGTCATCCTGGGCGAGCAAGGCGTGCTCGAGGGCGCTGGACGGGGAGCCGTTGTCATCGACATGAGCTCGATCGCACCTGCTATGTCCCAGAAGATCGCGCAGGCTTGCGAAGAAAAGGGAGTCGACTTTCTCGATGCGCCCGTGAGCGGCGGTGAGCCCGGAGCGATCGCGGGGCAGCTCGCCATCATGGTCGGGGGCAAGGCGGACGTTTTCGCGCGTGCGGAGCCCATTTTTCGCGTTGTCGGAAAAAGCCACGTGCTCTGCGGTGGCTATGGCGCGGGGAATACGACGAAGCTCGCGAATCAGATCATCGTGGCCGCGAACATCGAGGCGGTTGGCGAAGCCCTGGTGCTCGCCCGAAAGGCTGGACTCGATCCGAGCGTCGTCTTCGAGGCGATTCGAGGTGGGCTCGCGGGAAGCAACGTGCTGAACGCCAAGGCTCCGATGATGATCGAGGGCAATTTCGCGCCGGGGTTCCGCATTCGGCTGCACCAGAAGGATCTGAACAACGCGCTCCTCACCGGGAAAGAGCTCGGTGTGCCGCTTCCCGTGACGTCGCTCGTGCAGCAGATGATAGGCGCGCTCGTGAACAACGGTAAAGGTGACCAGGACCATTCCGGAATCGTGAACTTCATCGAGGAAATGGCGGCAACGAAAATCAGCGGGGAGTAAGAAGCTCTATCCCTTCGATCGAAGCAGGAAAAGGAGAAACGTAAGATCGTCGGGTTTCGAGGGCTCATCGTCGCCGGCGTCCGTCATTCGAGCCAGGGTCGAGGAGGCGAGCTGCCGCGTCACCTTCCGGAGTGGACCCTTTCGCATCAAGGAGACGATCTCGTCGGTATGAAGGTTATCGGAGAGCCCGTCGCTAGCGAGTAGCAAAGTATCTCGCCGCGCGAGCTCGATGGGGAGACCGACGTCGATACGCATGTCGGCGCTGCCAATCATGTTGCTGATGACGTGTCGCTCCTCGTGGTACATCGCGTCTTTCTCGTCCAAAAGTCCCGACTCGACGCCGTAGCCCACGGGCGAGTGTGAGATGGTCTGCAACTTGAGTTTTCCGCGCTGGCCCGTCACGAGGACGAGGGAATCGCCAACGTGGTAAGCACGGGCGGTCCGATCGTTCACCTCGACGACGGCCAAAGTCGTTCCCGCTCCGACACCGAGCGCGAGCACCCCCTCGTTCGCCGCTTCGAATCCATTCAAGATGCCCGACCGTGCGTCGTGTCCTTCCACCATGGCAAGGTGCACTGCCTGGGCGATACATTCGACCGCGACCGAAGAAGCTTGCTGGCCGGCCGGCATTCCCCCGAGACCATCCGCCACCACCAGAATCGCGCCTTCCTTCCCGGTGCCGATGACGGCGGCTGCATCCTCGTTCGCGGTGTCCTTGGCGGGGCTCCGGCTCGAGTAGACGGAAACCTCGCCTCCGGCGACGATGAAGAACTCGCCCTCGAGCCGATCCTGCTCGAAAAAGAGCCGAGCTTCGTCGGGGTGCAGTCGATGGCTCAGTCCCATCCGAGAGACTCCAAATGCAGCCTCAAGTGCGTGGCGGTCGGGAAACGCTTCAGGATCAGGGATCGCTTGTTGCCGCGAATGATTCCTTTGATTCGCTTCGATTGCGTGGCGTAAAAGCGGACGCCACCGAGGGCGTCGTAGAAGATGCGAATGACGTCGCAAATATCGTCGTGCAACCCTTCGCGTTTGGGTGCCGCCCATTGAATGAGATCGAGAATCTTGAGGTCGAACTCGAGCCCGTAGTGCTCCACGATGATGTTGTCGGAGTGAAGGTCTCCGTGGTACTCGCGGCGGCGGTGGATATCCGAGATCCCCTTGGCGAGAGCGTAGAGCAAATGAAGCGCCTGAAAAGGGTGGAGCCGACCGCCCCGCTGCCGCTCGAGAAAATCCGTCAGGATCTCGCCCTCCACGTACTCGGAGACGAGCACGGTGATCGGAGTGCGCTTTATCAGGACCGTCTCCTCCGTGTGGTAGTGGATGACGAGGGGGCAGTCTCGAAGCGAGTGGAGCTTGCGGGCGTAGGCCATCGCCGCCTTGTTCCGAACGTTCCGCTCGGGATAGAAGAGTTTCGCGGCACGCTCGATACCCGTGTTTTTCTCTCGAATTCGATAAACCTCGCCCTCCCAGCCACCACCCAGCTTGGAGACGATTTCGTACTTGCGAGCGAGCGTACGCCCAGGGGCGAGGTCGAATGCTTCGATGGTCTTCACGGTGGGTCTATTCTAAGGCGTAACAGGCTTGTGAGTCAGGCGATCCCTGCCTACAATGTTGTTAAGCCACTTTGAAATCCACGAGTTACCCCTCAAACCGCATCGAGGTAGCCTGATGAGCTCTCCCGCGATGAATCGCGACATGCACGCCGCGGCACACGTTCCCTCGGTCAATCTCAACCTGAACGTTCGGGGCCTCGGAGCCTCCGCGACGCTCACCATCAACGAGCGGAGTGCAGAGCTCCTGAAGGCCGGCAAGGACATCATCAAGCTGGGACTGGGGCAGTCGCCCTTCCCGGTTCCCGATGTCGTCGTGAGGGCGCTCCAAGACAATGCGTATCAGAAAGACTATCTGCCCGTGAAGGGCCTCTACGCCTTGCGCGAAGCCGTGGCGAGCTATCACCGGCGACGTCAAGGGATCGAGCGCAGCGCGGAAAACGTCCTCGTGGGACAGGGCTCCAAAGAGCTGATGTTCCTCACTCAGCTCGTCTACTATGGTGATCTCGCCATCCCCAGCCCCTCCTGGGTCTCCTACGCCCCTCAGGCTGCCATCATCGGAAGACAGGTCCGTTGGCTCGAGACCAAGAAGAAGAACAACTGGGCAGTCCAGCCCGAAGAGTTCGAGGCGCTTTGTCGCGACGACCCGGAGCGGCCTCGGCTCGTCATTTTGAACTACCCCAATAACCCAACCGGTCACACCTACGACACCAACAAGCTTCGAGCCCTCGCCGAGGTCACGCGCCGGTATCGTGTCGTCATGCTCTCGGACGAGATCTACGGCGAGATCCACCATCGAGGTAACCACGCTTCGATCGCCGAGTTCTACCCCGAGGGAACGATTATCAGCTCCGGTTTGAGCAAGTGGTGCGGGGCAGGTGGCTGGAGGCTCGGCACCTTCACCTTTCCCGATAGCTTGAGTTGGCTCCTGGACTCGATGGCGGTCGTCGCGAGCGAAACCTTCACGGCGACGAGCGCGCCGATCCAATACGCCGCCGTCCGTGCCTTCGACGGCGGGGAAGAGATAGAGCTCTATCTCACGAAATGTCGCAGGGTACTCAAGGCTCTCGGCCGACACTGCGTTCAGTCCCTGAAGTCGGCCGGCGTCGAGGTTGTCAATCCTGAAGGAGCCTTCTACCTCTTTCCCGACTTCAAGCCGCATCGAAGGAAGCTTCAGCGAAAAGGCATCCGGACGAGCGTGGCACTCTGCGAGCGCCTGCTGGAGGAGACCGGCGTTGCGACCTTGCCGCGAACGAGCTTCGGGCTTCCGGATAACGATTTATGCCTTCGGATGGCCTACGTCGATTTCGACGGCGCCAAGGCGCTGGCCGCAGTCTCGGAGGGAAAAATCTTCGACGAAGGATTTCTCCGTGAGAACTGCGGCCGCGTCCTCACCGCCATGGACCGTATCACGGCTTGGCTCGCCGAGGGCTAGCTGTTTTGTTCCACCGGTCTTTCCGGACGAAGCGATCCGGCGAGCCGTCTGAACTGCGATCGGCCGAGGAAGGCGGCGCCGGCGATAGACAGTAAGAGCGACGGCACGAAGCTCACGTGATAGACCCCCGTCGCGACCACTACGATCACCGCCCTCGCCAGCGGGAGCAGAATTCGAGCGCGTTTGGAGAATCTCTCATCCCGCGTCCACGAAAGCCATCCCGCCATCCACAAGAGGCCCGCACCCAGAATGCAGACGAGCTGCCCCATGAAAACTCCGGAAGAGGACGCGTAGGGGATCGCAACGTAAGCCTCGACGTCCGCTTGATTCGCGTAGAGCTTCTCGAAGCGGTAGCGTATTCCCGTCGTTGGCACGTGGATCAGAAGCGGCTCGGCTAGGCCGCTCGCGTTTCGGAAATAGCGGAGAGCTCGTTTCGCATCTCCTGTTCCGATACGGCGCGCCCTGATTCGACGACGTCCATGTTGCTCGATGGCCGTTGGTAGTCCAGGCCTTCGGGCAGAAAGAGATCCCAGTGCGAGCTCGTGACGAGGATATCGGGGCGCGGAAGCCGGGCTCGAACCGTGCCGAGGCCCCCGATAGTACCTCCGCGCGTGGCATAGACGACCTCGACGGGGAATCCTTCGGTTCGGTTCACGATCTGAGTGAGAAGAAAGCGCGCGCCATCTTCCTCGACGAGAGCGGGTTTTTCCGCGCGTCCCGCGACGAAAACGGACCAGAGCTCGGAGTTTTCCGGGAGGCGCACTCGAAGAAACTGCTTCCGGGCGTTTCGAACGGTGAAGCTTGCCGACGTCACCGAGAGCCCATCCCTCGTGAAGAGCGTGCGGTACTCGGCGACATCGATCGCCGCCTCCTGAACGTCCATCGTGGGGTGACGTCTCACTTGAAGCGCGAGCCGAGGCGCGGGCTCGGCCCGCACGTACTTGAACGCGAGGAGAATCGGATTCGTCGTGCGGAGGACGAGCTGGCGCGGCAGCTCGGAGACATCGATCGGAGATAGCTCGGCGGTCTGGGCCGGTTCCACTTCGGCCGCGCTCGATGCTTCGACGGCAATCCGGCCCTGCTCCACGTCCGCTCCGAGAACTCTGGGCGTCGAGGCGGCGACCACGGACTCACCCTCTTCGAGGATCCGCTCGTAGGTCAGCTCGATGCGAAAGTCGCCCTCCATCTCCTGGGTGAATTCCAGTGTGACCACCGGGCTTTCGTCGTCACTGACTCGGTGGGTTCGGAGCGAGGGCGCGTTCAGGTTCAGAAGGCTCGCACCTGCGGGAAGGACGAGCTCCAGCGTGTCGACACCGCCGGACTTCACGTGGAGCTCGGCAGTAACGCTTCCCGTCAAGGTCACCTCGCCCAGGGACAAGAGCGTATCGACTTGGGCGTCGAAACGTCCCGCGACGCGCTCGGGAACGGAAGCGGTTACGCTCATCGAGGGAGGTGTGTCGGTATATTTGAAGGTGTGCGCGATAGTCATTTCGATGCCGTCGCGAACGAAGCCAGGAAGCTGGTTCTCGCCGACCCGGGTCGCCCCCGCGTCGTCCGAAGGGTTGAGCGTCAGCTCGCGGCTCGACAAGAGCGCAATCATTCCGCGCTGCCTACCGACGTCGGGGGCGCGGAAGAGCGGCAACTCCTGGGCCTCGGTGGCGGAGAGCGAACGGTCGTAGTCGACGTCGAAGACGAGTTCGCCCTGGAGCTCACGGTTGAGAAAGATCTGAAGGATGCGGCGGCTTCCCTCGGCGGTCACGCGCCAGTCTGCGATGGCGCCCGACTCCGAGCTCACGTCGTTGACCTGAACTTCGGGAGGGAGCTCGAGCGTGAAGCGATGAGTCCCACCGCGCCGCACTTCGTACTGGACTCGGGCCCGCACGACGAGAACGCCCTCTTCAGCGTGGATCACGTGAAAGATGGAAGCGTTGGCGCGAAGCTCCTCGCGGGCGACTTCGGGAATCGCTTCCGACCACGACAACGTCACCCTCTGCGTGAGAGGGACGTTCACCGTCGTTTCCGTCGCGCCGCCGCGTCTTCGACTCGTAACGCTCGAGGCGGGACTTGCGGAAACTTCTTTTCTTCCCGGAAGCTTCAAGTCGATGCGGGAAACGGGTACTTTTGGAATTTGAAGCGCGACGTGCGGAGGGCCGTCGCTTCGAACGACGGGCGTTTCGAAGGAAACGGCAATGCGGTGGATTCCCTGGCCCCGAACCAAGGTCGCGAAACGCTTGCCTTCCACGAAGATCGTGGCTTGTTTACCATCGACTTCCAGATTCGTGAGGGTGACCTCTCGGGGCAATAGCTGAAGGGTTGCGGTCTCGTCCTCGAAGAGCTCGACGACGAGCTCGCCTCTCCACCGAATGGCCTCTCCTGAGAGCTCGCCGCGGTAGTGCGCACGACTGAAGGCAGGCTCACCCTTTCTCGGAGTGCGCCAGGAGAGTTGGACCCCGCTCGTCGTTGGGATCGTCGCCTGAACCTGGGTCTGATTCCCCGAAGACGAGGTGCGCAGGCCGGCGGCAGGTATCACGGCAACGTCGAGACCCCGCCCCGGCAGGCTCGCCGTGAGGTTGATCGAAGCGGCCTGCGGCAGCGGAAGGCTGAGAACATAGCCCCCTTCCGCCGAAGCTGCGTCCACGCGATACGAGAGCGTCATCTGATAGGCGCCCTTCTGGTTGTTGGCCCAGGCGAGTCCCGCGGGCGTCGTCACGAGTTGAACGGGGGTTCCCTGTATCGAGGCCTCGGTCACCGGCGTTCCAGCGGGGAGGATTGGAACCAGAGACCACTGATCCTCGAAGATCTGAATCGAGAGTGTGACGTGGACGTCGGCGCTCGGCCGCGGATCCGTCGAGCTGACTCGGACCGTCACCTGGGCATTGCCGAGCGCGTAGTTCACGGGCGCGGGTCGGGTCGTTTCGATCGGCGTCCGAGTCTGCTCGATGAGCTGATTGTAGAGCTCGAGCGGGATTTGAACCTGGCGGGGCTTGTCGTCCTGGGCGATCGCGGCCGAAGCCAAGAACGCTAGAGCGAAGCTGAGAAGTTTCTGTTTCATCGTCGTTTCCTCGAAGTTGCTCAGGAAAGCGCCGGCGGAGGGAGACGCTTGAGAGCGGAAGCAAAGCGCAAAGAGTCCAAGAGGTACGCGTGGAGACGCGGGTTGGGTGAAGACAGGTAGGAAAGGTACTCGTCGAGCATGGCGATGTCGCTCGAGAGCCGGGGCATTTCGGACCGCGCCGCCTGCAAGGCGTCACGCACCGAGCGGAGCTCGCTCAGCGCCGCCGCCCACTGCCCGTTTTCAAGCGCGCCGGCAGCTTTGGCCAGCGCCCTCGAGACCTTGAACGAAAAGTAATCTTCCACGACGCTCGTCTCGAGCGGACCAGGAGCCTTGCGGGAGTCCGCAAGAGAGAGGCTCGCCCGACCGACGGTGTTCTCGAGTTCGCCGAGATCCTTGTATCGCGCGGTGACCTCGGCAACGGCTCCGGGTCCGGGAACGACCACATCGAGCAAGAACGTATGGGCATCGCCTGCGTAGAAGCTCGGAATCACGATCTGGATTCCGTCCTCGTCCTCGCCGCGCTCCGATGGGCTAGCGCGGCGACGGGCTCGACGTCGTCCGAGAGCGACCGCGACGTCACCAGCAGCAAGAGGCTGGTCCCGAGGGGCATCGTCGGGTCGTCGCCGGCGTGCACGCGTTCCATGGCAAGAGCGACGGCCTGCTGAAGAGGAAGACCCGAGTTCTCCTCCTTCGCGAGGAGATCGTCGAGCGCGACACTGAGAGGGCCGCGTCGGAATGCTTCCGGCCCGAGTAGCTCCGCCGCACCTCGACCAGCCACGACGAGCCGGAATCGATCGCCGAGCTCGCGCGTCCTCTCGAGCGCCTCGAGCAAGCGAATCATGGGATCGCCTGGAACGTAGGTGTTTCGCCAGTAGCCGCGGGCCTCTTGAAAACTGAGGTTCTCTAGCGAGCGTTCATCCTTCGGCTCAGGCGTCTTCTCCAGCTCGAAGGTGACGGGCTCGCGGAACGTTCGAGAGCTATCGGAGTCGCTTGGCTCGTACTTCCATCCTTTCGCCGCTTCGACGGCCGCTTCGTCGAGACCGGGCACGGAGCGAAGTACTTTGACCGCGGTGACATTGCCCTCTTCGTCCACCGTGAGCTCGAGAACGACGGTGCCTTCCACCCGGGACGCTTTCGCTTTCTCCGGATAGGCGGCCAATTGATCGACGCGCTTGCTAGGTCTGGACCGTGCGCGCATGTAATGGCGGCTCGACGACAGGCTGCGCTCCGCTGCAGCTATCTCGGGCGCTTCATCAGCAAGTCCAGCCGCAGCGGGCAAGTTCTTCTCTTCACCCTCGTTCTCCACGAACCTCCCCTCGCCTTTCTTGCCCCGAGCCACCACATCGTCCTTGTTGTCGAGCGACTGACCTCGTTCGCCTCCGACGTCGCCTCCGACGACTCCAGCGATACCACCGTTCGTGCGGCCGGAACCATCCGCAAAACCCTGGGCCGGTGGCGGCGGAGAGGCCGAAGACGGTCGACGCGAGACATAACTGAAGGTGTCCAAGTCGCTAAGTTTGTCCCCGGTTCTTCTTGCCTACTTTCCTCGGTCGAGACCAGCTCGCCCTGAAAACGAGAGATCCGCCGATCCGCGACCTCGGCCTCTCGATCGAAGCTCTTCTGGCCGCGGTAAAGTGGCATCCAGAGGAAAACGAAGACGGCGAGGAACGCCGCCGCGGCGGCGGGGACGAAAATGCGAAACCGGGAAATCCTCGGTGCGCGGAGGCGCCGTAGAACGGATCGAACCTGGAAGTCGGATGCGTCGTGCTCGGGCAAGCTTTCGAGTCCGCGATCGATCGCGTGAAGCGAAGCGAGAAAGCGCTGGCAGTCCGTGCACTTCTCGAGATGTTCCTGTTGCACGTTCGTGAGCATGCGCTCTTCTTCGAGAGCTAGCTCTTCACGCAATGACTTGCACAAATCCATCATGATGCACTCACTCTCTGGCGTTCATAGCGTTCTACGAGCTGGAGCCGCGCTCGCCGTAGTCGGGTCTTCACCGTACCGATCGGGATTGCGAGCACGGAAGCGATGTCTTTCAGGCTCATGCCCTCGAGCCTCGCGAGTAGCAAGACCTAACGTTCCTTCGCGGGCAGTTCTGGAATCGTTCTCTCGAGCCAGACAACCATCTCGTTTGCGGTGGCTTTCGCCTCGCTGTCGGGATCCGGGTCTTTGTGCTCCGTGCTCGAGAGCGGCGTGAAGAAAACTCGGCGCAGCTTCTGTTTCCGAAAATAGCTCCTTACGGTATTGGCGAGGACCGTGAACAGCCACGGATGGAGAGGCAGCGCGGGGTCGTATCGGTGCGACTGGCGGTGGATCTTCACGAAAACGTCCTGGAAGAGATCGTCTCGATCCGATTCGGGAACGCCGGTATGGACGAGGTAGCCGAAAACGGGCCGGCGGTAGTGCTCGACGAGCTTCGCGAAGGCGGTGTCGTTGCCTTGGCGGTGTGCCACGAGAAGAGGGCCGGCATCCTGCCGCGAAGCGGGCATCTCCGCGTGCCCTCCGTCTGATTCCATGACGACCAAGCCTCTCATGCCCCCTCTTACCAGCGGGAGGGGAAAATGTTTCAAAAAAATCGAGCAGGGTGCTGAATAATGCATCTGCACCCTACACCGACGGTAGAATCCCGCGATGACCGAGATCGAGAAAAGTCGTGTCCTTATCACGGGCGCCGCCAGTGGTCTCGGGCGAAGGATGGCTCGTGGTGTCGCCGAGCGGGGCGGGCATCCGATTCTGTGGGACCTCAACCGGGACGGACTCGAGACGCTTCGGCGTGAGATCGGAGGTGAGAGCTTCGTATGCGACGTATCGGATCGCGAGGCGGTCTATCGCGTGGCCGAGGAAGTCGGTCCCGTCGACATCCTCATCAATAACGCCGGTGTGGTCAGCGGCGAGCGGTTTCTGGACATTCCCGACGAGAAGATCGAGAGGAGTCTCGCGGTCAATACCCTCGCCCTCTTTTGGACGATTAAAGCCTTTCTTCCCAGCATGATCGAGAGAGGCCGCGGCCACCTCGTCACGATCGCTTCCGCCGCCGGACTCATCGGCGTCTCGAAGCTCACGGACTATTCGGCGAGCAAATTCGCGGCGGTGGGGCTCGACGAGTCGTTGCGAGTCGAGCTCGAGAAAGCGGCAACTGGAGTGCGCACGACGCTCGTCTGCCCCTATTTCACCGATACGGGCATGTTCGAGGGCGTCAGGACCCGTTTCTCGTTCCTGCTTCCCATCCTCGACGAGGCGAACGTGGCCGAGAAGACCCTTCGGGCTATCGAGCGAAACCGAGCCCGCCTCTACCTTCCGCCGATGGTCTATACGATTCCGCTCCTTCGACTGCTACCCGCGTCCTGGTTCGACGCCATCGCGGGTTTCATGGGAATCAATGTTGCTATGGATAAATTCGTAGGTAGACGATAAATATTCGTCAAATAGCGTTATTTTACCGATAAATACCTGTATTGTTGACATTTTTATCTTAGTGGGCTAAAATATGACTATGCGGTCAAATGCTGAGACAGTTGGTCAAAAGAAGCCAACATTCATAGAGGAAGCCCGCCGGCGACAGATCATCGACACCGCTATCGAGACCATCGCCACGCAGGGTTTGTCACAGACCTCTCTCGCCGAGATCGCTCGCGGAGCTGGCATCAGCAAGGGCGTGATCTCGTATCACTTCGCCGGCAAGGAAGAGCTGATCGAAGAAATTCTGAGGAGCCTCCGCCGCCGCCCCGCAGAGTTCATCAAGGAGCGCGTGGGTGGCCATACGGCGGCGCTCGAAAAGCTCCGTGCCTATATCGAGTCGAACTTCGACTTCATGGAGGCGCACCGGAACAACTACGTCGCGCTCGTCGATCTATGGGGCCGACGTTCCGACAGCATGGACCACACCCCTCTCAACGCCGAAGCCTACGAGCCCTCGCGCCACTACCTCGCTCGCATTCTGGAGGAGGGGCGCGAGCGCGGCGAGCTCCGGCCCCTTCCCGTCCAGACGACGGCCTCTTTGATCCAGGCGGCCATAGACGGCGTCATGCTGCAGTGGGTCTTCGACGAGAACGCCGTCGACCTCGACGTGTGCCGCGCCGAGCTAGTCGCCATGATTGCCCGCCACGTTACAGGAGAGATGTCATGAGTAACCATGACCGAGACAACGAGCCCGTTATCGACACCACCGGCATGTCCGATGGAAAGCGCGCCGCGCTCGAGCTCACCGAGGCCTCTCGTGAAGGTCTCTGGGAGTACCCGACGTTCGCCGGCGCACCCTTCATGGGCGAGGTGCCGATCGATCTCATCCATCCCTATCCGGAGAGACCGTCGGACAGAGGCGCCCGCGGACGTGAGTTTCTGGCTCAGATGGAGGCCTTCCTGCGTGAGCACGTCGACCCGAACCAGATCGATCAGGACGGTGAGATCCCCAACGACGTCATTCAGGGGCTCGCCGCTCTCGGCGCTTTCGGCATCAAAATCCCGCGGGAATACGGAGGCCTCGGCCTGACCCAGCAGGTCTATACCCGCGCCGCGGTCCTGCTCGGAAGCTATTGCGGGAACCTCTCCGCGCTGCTGTCCGCGCACCAGTCCATCGGCGTGCCGCAACCGCTCCTCCTTTTCGGAAGCGAGGATCAGAAGAGTGCGTTTCTCCCCCGCGTCGCCGGAGGCGAGATTTCCGCTTTCGCGCTCACCGAAAAAGGCGTTGGCTCGGACCCCGCCCGCATCGAGACTCGAGCCGAGCTGACCAAAGACGGGAAGCACTTCATTATTAATGGAGAAAAGCTCTGGTGTACGAACGGCACCGTGGCTGGCCTGATCGTCGTGATGGCGAAGACCCCGTCGAAGATCGTCAATGGCCGCGAGCGAAGTCAGGTGAGTGCTTTCGTCGTGGAAACCAAAACGCCAGGAGTCGAGGTTACCCACCGATGCCGCTTCATGGGGCTGCGCGCCCTTTTCAATGCGGTCATTCGTTTCACGGACGTCAAAGTTCCCCGGGAGAACATCATCGCCGAGGAAGGCAAGGGGCTTCGAGTCGCCCTCACGACGCTCAACACGGGGCGGATCACCCTTCCCGCCATGTGCGTCGGCCTTTCGAAACGTGCGTTCGAAATGGCGAAGCGCTGGGCCAACGAGAGGGAGCAGTGGGGCGCCCCGATTGGAAAGCACGCGGCCATCGCCGACAAAATCGCGAGGATGGCTTCGACCATCTTCGCGATCGAGTCGATGACCTACCTCACCTCCGCTCTCGTCGATCGAAAGAAGACCGACATCCGCGTCGAGGCGGCCATGACGAAGATGTTCGCCAGCGAAGCCGCGTGGCACATCGCGGACGAAGCGATGCAGATTCTAGGTGGCCGTGGATACGAGACCGCGGCCTCGTTGAAAGCTCGCGGCGAGACGCCCTACGTGATCGAGCGAGCGCTCCGGGACGCCCGGATCAATCGTATTTTCGAGGGATCGACGGAGATCATGCGTCTCTTCATCGCCCGCGAGGCGATGGACCCGCACTTGAGCGTGGCCGGGGAGGTCATGACCTCGCGGCTCCCATTCGGGCGACGATTGAAGGCCGCCGCGCGCGCGGCGCTTTTCTACGCTCGCTGGTACCCGAAGCAGTGGCTTCCCTCTCTCTCCTCCACGGCGAAGATGGATCCAGCGCTCGGGAAGCACATCGCCTACGTGCGCAAGACGAGCAAGAAGCTCGCACGCAAGTTGTTCCACCAGATGTTGAAGCACCGGTCAAAGCTCGAGCGCGAGCAAATGCTCCTCGCGCGCTTCGTCGACATCGGAACCGAGCTCTACGCCCAGTGCGCGTCGGCGTCTCGTGCCCAGGCTCTCATCGACGAACGCGTCGACCGCAAAGAGGTCCTGGCGCTCGTCGAGCACTTCTGCGCGACGTCCCGGCTTCGCATCGACGAAGCCTTCCGCGCGATCGGCAGAAACGTCGACCGCGAGGGCTACCGTCTGGCGCAAAGCGTCCTCGGCGGCGCGTCGGAATGGCTCTTCGACGGGATGGTGGAAGGGAGCCTCGAGGAGATCGCCCGTGTCGAAGCGGCGGAGGCCGTCCCCGAGCTCCACCAAGTGTCACGTTAGGCTTGCGGGGACGAGCCCACTTCCGCTATTCTTACCGTTCTTCCGGAGCGACGTTTCCGGGCGATGCGCCTGTAGCTCAGCTGGATAGAGCGTCTGCCTCCGGAGCAGAAGGTCGGAGGTTCGAATCCTCTCAGGCGTACCAGCCACGAAACCTTGAAAGTGGGCCGCTAGCTCAACTGGCAGAGCAACGGACTCTTAATCCGTAGGTTGAAGGTTCGATTCCTTCGCGGCTCACCAATCGAATCAGGCACTTACTGGTACTCGCCGAAGTCTGTTTTGCCGCTGGGGGAACACCCGGGGAACGCCGCAACATTACTTAATGAGACTCCATTAAACGAGAACGCTCGGCCCAGCATCGCCGACATCAGTCCAAATAGCCTCCGCGTCGAACGCAGGACATGCTCCTTTAAAGAGCCCTCGCGAAGACGGGGGCGTTGACAGAGTAGCGGCAATCGAAACTCCGTTGAGGCTTTTTTTTCGGCGGGCTATCTCCCCGAGTCCTCTGGAGTCCTCCCCAGTTTTGGAGACGGTTTGGAGACGATTGGGGCAGCAACAAAGAGGGAGACCTTCGTAGAGGCCAAGCTCCTCCTCGGTGGGCGCTGGCGACGCGCTCCCGTAATTCTGCGAACACCGTCTCGAGCCCAGCTCGTTCAAGCGGCCAATATCTGGTGGGTCGGGTCATTAGTCGGGGGCGCGGTCCGTGTCACCGAGCGTTGGCCGCGGTCGAGCTCGGCCACCTGCTGCTGGAGAACTGCCTTGGTGCACAACTCGCGATCTCGGTCCACAATTGTCCTGTACTCACGGATTCGAGGTTCCCCATGAGCATTTTCAAACGCACTCAGCGGAAGTATGTGAAGAAGGCCTATCGCGTGAGGAGTTGGCGTGAATATGAGGCGGGTCTACGCAACCGTGGGAGCCTGACCGTCTGGATCTCGCTCACCGCCGGCAAGCTTGTGAACTGGGACGCGCCCCGGCCGAGGAGGAGGAAACCGGGCCGTCAACGCAAGTACTCGAACCACGCCATCGAGACGGCTGTCACCCTGGGCAGGGTGTTTCATCTGTCATCTAGGCAGAGCGAGGGATTGCTGCGATCGTTGTTCGCTCTGATGAAGCTAGACAATGATGTGCCCGATCACACCACGATTTCGAGGCGCAAGGCGAAGCTGGGTAAGGTCCCCTTCTACCAAGACAAGCAGAAGACGCCGTTGCACATCTTGATCGACAGCAGCGGTCTCGCTGTCCACGCCGGCCAGCTGCGCAGAGCACCAAAGAGCAGGGACTATCGCAAGCTCCATCTGTGTGTCGACGAGCAGACTGGCGAAGTCGTCGCCGGCGAGCTGACGAGCAAAAGAGCCCGCGATTCATCGCGGGTTGCATCGCTTGTCGGACAGATCGACAGTCCCATCTCATCGGCCAGAGCTGACACCGCATACGACGCCAGCGGCGTCTATGAGGCGATCGAGAATCACAGCGCTCATCGCTCGCCGAGGGTGCTGATACCGCCGCGCAAGGGCGCCCAGCTCGCATCGGGGCCGGCGAGCAGCCGACAGCGCAATCGCAACATTGCAGCACAAGCTCGGCTCGGCAAACGAAAGTGGCACACAGAATCGGGCTACAGCAAACGGAGCAAAGTCGAGACAACGTTCCATCGCTACAAGGCTATCGTGGGCTCAGCGATGCGAGCGAGAGGGTTGGCGGCACAGAGAGTCGAGGCAAGGATCGGGTGCAAGATTCTCAACACGATGACGGCCCTCGGGATGCCTGATAGCGAGATGATCGGATGATGGGAGTCGGGGCCAAGCGAGCTATCGGCCTCTATCGGAGTTGTGCACCAAGGCAGCTTAGAGGCGATCGAAGTGGGCGGGTGCCGGCTACGGTAATCCGCCCAACTTCTCCAACTCCGTCTTGGCTTCATCCCGCTCCGGTTCGATTCGGAGCGCCGATTCGAACGCCTCTCGTGCCTTTTCGATGTCGTTCCGCCCCGCGTAGGCGCGACCGGTCATGACGTAAACGTCATAGTCCAGCCCTTCTCCTTTCGCGATCCTTTCGAGGACTAAACGCGCCTCTTGGTACTCGCTTCGAGCCAGGTGAAGCTTGGCCTGAGTCAGCTGGAACCCTTCGTTTTCCGGAGACCCGGCAATGACGCGCCCGACGACTTCCGCAGCGAGGTCCAGCTTCAGCGTCTTCTCGATACAGAAGCGCGCCAGGAGGTTGGCGAGGTTGAGGTTGTCGGGGTTCGCATTGACGAGTGCGATGAGCCCGTCGATATAGGCGAGGTACTCGGAACGTGCCCGCTTGAGCTCGCCTCGCGCCTCGTAGTGAGCGCCGAGAAATTCGCGGTAGCGGAACGGTACCAAATTCCGCCTTTGCAACAAGCTTTCGAGAATCGTGGCCGCCTCGGCGTTGCTTCCATCGTCTCGCAAGGAATCGACGAGGATCAGCTGCGCGTCCGCGTTCTCTGGATCGACTGCGGAAACGGCCCTCACATAGGCCACGAAGTTGGAATCGTCCATCCACTCAGGGATTTCGACGGCTCCACGATCGTGGATCGCTTCGAGCCTGTCCCCTTCGATCGAGAGGGCGGCGCGATGCCCGCCGCGGTAGAGCTCGAGCATACCCGTATCGATACTGATGTGTTTTCCCCCGAAACGTGACTCGATCACACCCGACGTCGACGTGTGGCCGACGACCATCCGGGTCGCACCCAATTTGGCGAGGATTCGATCCACTCGCGCGAGCTCTGCCTCTTGAGCGACGCGATTCAAGTTCACCTCCGCGAGGCCGCGGTACTGCAGCGGCGCTTCCGCATCGAAGGTATAGCCACCCTCGAGCGGGATTTCACCAGAGAGCTCCTGCCGGACGCGCTGGTTCAAGGCTTCGATGCCAATCTCGGAGAATTTCTCACCGAAGTCTCCGTGAGAGAAGACGATCCCGTTGATCTTGACGGCGGCATTCAGCCGACGGATCCACTTTCCATACTTGCCTCTTTCTCCGAAGGCGTGGCGGTGCTCGACGTAGCCAAGCGGGTACTTTTTTTTGAAATCCTTCTCGGCAATCCTCCTTATGGGAACCCCTTCGCCTCTTGCCTTGGCCTCCTTACGAAGGTTCTCGTAGTAGCGATCGAAGGTGGACTCTCGTCGTTGGGCCGAGTCGGCGTTGGTATAGGACTCGAACTCTTTGGCTGAAACGAGATTTACAATGCCGACGACGTTCATCGCCTCGTGATTGCCGATGAGAACGTGGACTCGACCGCCGTCCTCCTCGGCTTTGTCCTGGAGCTTCATCAACAATTCCATTGCTTTGCGCGAGTGAGGGCCGCGATCGACGATGTCGCCGTTTTGTACCAGGTGGGTCTTCCCACCGGTCCATCTCAGCTTGTTGTCGAGCAGCTTCGCGTTCTTCAATACCGCGACGAAGTTGTCGTAAGCGCCATGAATGTCTCCGATGGCGACGATCCGCTCGACCCCGGTCCACTCGCACTGGGGATCGTCTGCGAAAGCCGCGTCTGCCGTCGCGAAGATCAGTAGTGCGAGCAACAGCATGATCGCATGGTGAAGTCGCAGCGTGATACGGCTTTTCATGTTTCGCTGGTCTCTTCCGCCTTCTTCCCCTGGAAGACGGCACCGAAGATGGTTTGCAGCAGGTCGAGCCGGTCCGACAGGAGCTCGAAAAACAGCTCGCGATGAATATCGAGGGCCCTACCCGCCTCGGTGACACGTCCCCTGAACGGCCACGAGGCTCCCGCGAGGGTCTCGTTGACGCCGATGCACTGTCCCGCGGCCACTTGGAAGGATTCGCCTCCTGAAGCTGGCATGAGCTCGATCTCCCCAGAAAGGAGCGCGAGAATCGAAGCAGGATCGCCCTCGGAGAACAAGATGGCGTTGGGCTGAAGCTCGTGATCTTTGGTGATCGCGGCTAGCTCGAAGAGCTCGTCACTATCCGCGCGGGCAAAGATCGGGATGGCTTGCAGATAGAGGACCTTGTCCACGGTCTTGAGGGTAGCTCCGCCGCTCGAGTCTTCGAGGCGCGATACGTCGACGACACTTGGTCGCGCCCCATTGCGGCTCGATTCGAGAAGCAAGCGGAACAATCCCTGCGCGATCTCGATATTCGCCGAGAGCAGCGTACGAAACTCCTCGGCCGCCATGACGAGCGCGATCGAATCGACCTTGGCCCGTGCACTTGCCCGAATCGTCGTGCCTTCCAGAACCTCCTGAAAGCCCACGAGCGCTGGCGGTTCGAGGAGACTATTGCCCTCTTGCTCTTCAAGCTCGAAGCTTCCTTCCAGCAGGACCTGGAGGTGCTCCGCCGGTGCTCCGCGTTCCTGCACGATGGCTCGAGCGGGGTATCGCACCTGGCGAGCGATGGTGGCGATGCGAAAGAGCTCGTCGACCGACGCGAATCGGAATAGAGGTATGCGTCTCAGCTTTTGCGCGAGAGCGACCGCAGGAACGGGAGCAAGCAGTTCAAATCGCACGGGGCTCGTCCATTCTCAATCGATAGGCCGCGAGCGCGAAGGAGGCGGACTCGAAGACCGCGAAGTCCTTCGCATCGCGAAACTGAAGCACCTGTTCGAGGTCCGGCGCGAGCGACCATAGCTTTTGCTCTCGTATCACGTCGATCGCGGTGGCGGCCACAACGACGTCGTCGTCGTAGATGAGCCGCGCAAGCGTATCCTCGATGCTGCGAACACGCGTCTTGAGGAACACGTTACCCTTCCGAATCCGTTCCCCTTGCGGTACGTCGTCCACCAGGGGAAGAAAAAGCTTGCGGAACTGCCCCGAAAGCGTGTTGTCGAGAAACTCGACAGCGCTTGCTCGGGAGCGAGGGTCCCCTCTTTCGATTGCCCATCGGGACGCACGGATGTCCTGGAACGAGTGGATGAGACCAAGGAGCCTGCAGATGCGGTCCATCCCGCGCTCGAGTTTCTCACGCAAAGCCTGGCCGGCGAGCGAGTCGCGCGCGAGCCCGCCTTTGTCAAAAAGGTCATAGCCCGCGCCGAGGTAGCGGTAGTAGCGTGCGACCTCCTTCAAGAGCTGTCGCTGGACCGGTTCCGGGTCGATTTCGCGGTCCGGGTCCATGCGCCGAATTCGTTCGAGCGCCTGAACCGCCTTGTAGCGAAGCAACCCATCGCCGCTCTCCAGGCAGACGAGAAGCGCTTCGACCGAGGCTCGATCTGGAATCAAGGCGAGCACTTCGGGAATGTGTCGACGTACCCAGGGTTCCTCGTTGTCGTCCGCGAGGAAGTAGGTAAGCGTCGGAATGATGGTCTCGCCGTAGCTGACGAGGGCTTCCCGGGCAGTGTTCTTGAGCCTGCGGTGTCTCAGCAGGGAAACGAGCGCGGGCACGAAGAGGGCATCGTCATCGCCCAACTGACGAGCGCTTCGAATGGCCTCGCGTGCCACACTCAGGTCCGCGTCCTGCATCAGAGGCATGAGGAGGTGGCGGAAGCGCGGGTCGGACGTGCGGACGATGGAGCGCGCCGCTTCACGGCGTGCCGCTGCAGCAGCGCCTCGTGTATCCGAGGCCAGTCGCTCAAGCGTGTCGTAGGCGGCGACTCGATCGGCTTCATCGTCGCTCTCCGCTAGCGCAATCGCGGCGGTTGCCACGATGCGGTGGTCGCGGTCGTGCAGGTAGCCTCGCATCAGGTCCAGGACGCCACTGGCACGAGCCGATGCGATGACCTCCACTGCCGCGGCGCGAACGTCGCCGTCCTCGTCCTTTAGCGCGAGCTCCACGGCCGGGAGCCACCGAGAGACGATCTCGGGCCGGCCTGCCTGGATGGCTCTCAGCGCTCGCGCACGCACCGAGGCCGAAGCGTGGTGCAGAAGCAGAGGCGTTATCAGATTTCGCTTCTCCAGGGCTTCGAGGAGCTCGATCGAGCGCAGAACCCGTCGTTCGTCCGAGCTCCCCAACTCCTCGACGAGCGTCTCGACAGTGGCCGCGTCGCCCGCCGCCGGTGAGAGCCTCTCCGGTTCGAGCGAGAGGGTCTCGATGCTGCGCCGGAACCCGGCCATGTACTCCTTCTTCGCGAGACGCGTCAGAGCGAGCCACAGCACACAATATACGAGGCTGAGCAAGCTCAAGTGGTACCAGGAGACGTCGAAGACCTTGAGGGCCACCAGCAGGATGGCCGAGCCGATGCCCTTGCCAATGAAGCGATCCGCGACGACGTCGACGAAGCCTTTTGCTTTCAGCTTCAGCTCCGTCGGCAAAGGCAGGAAGAGCGTTTCGCGCGTGGTCTTGTCGAGGCTGTAGCGAAGCGCGCTGTCCGCTACTCGAGCCGCGCTGGACGCCCAGAGCACGCGGTAAGTGAGAATCATCACCGCCGTAGCGCCGAGGGTCACCGGGAGTACGGCAAGTGCGAACCCGATACCGAGCAGACTGTAGATGCGGGAAGTGAAGTAAACCTGAATCACGAAGCCGATGAGGGAAATGTAGAACGTGATGCCGGCCAGGAAGCTCGTGATGCTGTCCTGTCCCTCGAGGACGCCCTCGGAAGCCATGTAGAGCTGTTGCTCGAGCGTCGCGGCGCCGAGGGCTCCGAACCCGATGATCAGAGCGATGAGCTTGAGGTGCCGGGAGCTTCGCAGCATGGCGAGCGCTTCTCCGCCTCCGACGGTGCTGCCTTTGGCTTCGAAGGAGCCTTCAGTATCTCCCTCCCGCTTCGTTCTTTTCTGAATTTCCAGGATGAGGAAGAAACATAAGGCGAGCACCGCCGCGCTGAACAGGATGAGATTTTCGGTGCCGACCCGCTTGACGAGAAGCGCCGTGAGGCCCGATCCCGTCATGCCTCCCAGGGTCGCGCCTCCGCCGATGAATCCGAAGACCCGTTTCGCTTGCCGCGGGTCGTAGATATCGTTGGCCAAGGTCCAAAACTGGCTGATGAGAAAGATGCCCAGCAGAAGCCGGCCGAAGAAAAAAAACGCCGCCGAGATCCAGGCCTGCCAGGCCTCGCCCGTCTGGAAGAGAAACCAGAAGCCGACCAGCATGGCGATCAAGAGCAATTGCGTTCCGGGAAGCACCCAGAGCTTGGGTACTTTCGTGAGGCCCCGGCTGTAGTAGTTCAGGATGAAGCCCATCGTGAGACCCGCGATGAGCATCACATAGGGCACATTGTCGGCGCCGAGATCGGCGATGAACTTCGAGGCCGCGGAAGGTTTGATGTTGTTGTAAGCGGTCATCACGAGGAAGGAGTAGACGAACATGAGGACGCAGGTAACCGCTTCTCCCTCCCGGAACGTCACGACGGGAGACAAGACCCGTCTGAGAAATGACTCACCCATGTACGCTTAATCCTCTCTAGTGCCAACGGAGCCTCTTCGGCTCGTTGGCTCCCCTCGCTCTTCGCTTTGGGGGGACGGCCGGCCCATTCGGGCCATGCTCGCTGCTTCTTTGCAACGCGCCTGGCTTCGCCAGGCTAGCGCTCCGCTCGACAGGCTCGCTGCGCGAGGCGGTCGCACAGGGTGCACACGCTATTCAGCACCCTGCCAAAGATGCCAACGGGACCATCTCTAACTCGCTCATGTTATGCCAGCCGCAACGAATCCGGCAAACGCCGAAGCTTCAGGCACCGAGCAACGTCAGGCTACTAGACACCTCGGGCTCGAGACCGCGGGGGCAATCGCTTCCTCCGCGACAAAACCCTCTGGGCCTCCATCAGATCTGGCACCAGCCTCCGCAGGCTCGGAGCGCTGCGAGCGCGTCCCAGGCGCCCGGAAACCCTACGACGGTCGGGGAGCCTGTGACGCTCGCCCCGGAGCGCGGCGGCCGCGCCCATTAATCCGCAGCAAGTCAAGGGCGATCCGAGGAGCCATCCGAGCAAAAAACCGCTCGCGAACGCGGCTCCGGGCGAAGCCACCTCGTTGCCGAAGCTCGGGATCCTTTCCGCCTCGGTGTGTCCGTAGATACGAACACCCCCCGCGTCCAGCGAGGCCGCCACGACGGAAACCCCCCAATCGAAGAGGACGTCTACGGCGCGAGCCAGCCGGCGCTCTCCGGCCAGGGACCGTAGGACATTGCCCCGTGCGAAGAGGACGTCCACCTCCGAGAGGAGGGATACACGTTCCACCGCGTCGATTTGCCGGGGCGCGTCCAGCCGATCTGGAAGGCTCAAGGAGGTCGAGAGACCGGATTGCCGAGCGTAGGTGAGCGCTTGGAGGTTTCGCTGCCGGACCGGACCTGAGAGCGAGCTTTCGGGACACACGTGGAGATGGCGTGCCTGCCTGAGCGCCGAGACGACGTCCGGCATCTTGGGGGGCACAACGGGCGCTACGGGCTCGATTTGGATGGATTGGCTCGGTGTTCGTAGGCGAACCGTCATGCGGCCCGCTCCGCCCTGTTGGATGGCGCGGGTCTGGACACCACGCTTGCGGATCTCCGCGATCATCTGTAGATCCTCTGGCGTATCGCCCAGAGTGGCTATGAGTCCGGACGAGAGCTCGAGCTTGAAAAGCCGCTCCGCCAGCTCGAGAGAATAACCGCTGATGCTCCACGAGATCTCGTCAGCGCGCTTCGACCCACTGGGCAGCAAGTCGTCGATGAGGTGAAGCCGGAGTTCACGCTCGACCGGCCCTAGGACCATGACCTGGGCTCGCATCGAGACCGCTCGTTATTGCGCGGAGAGGATCATGGTGAGCTCGTTTCCGTGCTCGGTCGCCGAGTTCGTCCACTGACCATGTGAGTAAGCGACGACGTTCGCGACGAAAGACAAAGGCCAGCCTCTCGAGTTGCGGTTCAGCGTCCAGGCGACGTAGTCTTCCGCTCCGTTACGGGAGTTTCGGATCGCGGCAACGTTGTCGGCGATTTGTATGTAGGCGCGCCCGTTATCGATTCTCGACGAAAGTCGAATCAAGCCTCCCGAGTGGCCGGCAAAGTCGTTCTCGGAACGCTCGACGAGGGCGGCGAGCGCCGACCGAAGGAGGAACGCGTCCGTCCTCACGCGGTCTCCCGGGGAGGGCTGTGTTGTTTCGAGGCGCACCGCGTGGCGCTCGAGACTATCCGCCGTCCAAACCCGAACCCCGTGGAATACGTTCGCGAGCGGCACGAGCTCCATAGCGGGCGGCTGTCCCACCATGAGCCCGAGCACCGCGTCCCGGTACCTCTTGGCGCAGGACAGCTCCATACCCATGCCCTTCAATTCGTTGAGAAAACTATCGGGCACATTCTGCTGCGCGCGAACGCGGCCTAGAGTCGCGAAGAGTCTGTCGAGGGGCGGTCCGATCTCCAAAATGGCCTGCTCGGAGACGCGGCCCGTTAGCGCCATGCGTTCACTCAGCCCGAGCCGCTCGCGAGCGATGCGCCCGGCGGCGAGCTCGATGACGAGTGCGATCCCGTTGCCGAGTCGGTCTAGATGATCGATGGCCTCGGGGTGCGGCGATGCGGACTCGGGCGCGAGGTAGAAGCACGCGAGCCCGACCGTCGCCTCGGGCGTTCGGATTGGGATCGCCACGATCGACGTGAGCTTGCCGCCGCTCTTCTCCAGAACGTCGCCCAGGGGTCCTGGATCCCCGAGGGCGAAAACCAGAGGCTTCGCGCTTTCGAGCAATCCCATCGCGAGAGGACGACCGGAGCCATCGACCGTTGAGAACGGTGGCTCTCGCTGAAGACCGAGCAAGATCACGGGCCGAAGCTCGTTCTCTTTCACGAGAGACAGCGAGCTACTCACTGCGCCCAGGCTCTCCGCGATGCGCATCAACAAGGTTCGCAGAACGTCGTCCGACGGAGAGCCGCGAAGAAGCGATTGTGCCGCGTCGAAGGGAGCGACGAGATCCTTCGCACGCTGCTCCGACAGTTCGCGTCGGTCCCGCATGTCCTCGAGCGCGGTCGTGAGATCGGCGGCCGCCTGGGCGTAGCTGTCGACGAGGGCTTCGGCTGCCTGGGGATCGCTCGCGGGAGTAGCTGCCGACGGCGAAGAGCCGCCTTCGATGGATCGTGCCACCGGCACTTTGACGGCAACCCGCGTATGTTGTTGCGGCGTTGCGGGGGGCGACGCTGTCGATGGGTTTTTGGCTTCGCGACTCGTGGACGGCGCCGTGGCTCCGCTGGCCGCGGACATCAGGTCGTTGTCGGCGACGGGAGACCACTCGAACATCGCGCGCATGGACTCGGCCGTCCACTCTTCGATGGAGCGAGCGTTGCGCGTATTGGCGCCGAGCTTGAATCGCGTGGTGATGTCCTCCATGGTCTGTTTGAGTGCCGCCGCGAAAGTTTCCAAAACGCCTTCTTCGCGGATGGCGACCGCGGAAAAACTGGCGGTGCGCCGCGCGTTCAGCGTGCGCTCCATCACTTCCATGGGCGTGACCTCCGGAAGATCGCGCTTGTTGTACTGCAGCGTGACCGGGATGGTCGCAGGGTCCAGGCCATGCGTGAGCAGGTTCTGGTTCATCTCGCGGAGACTCTGAATGGTTTCTTCCCACCGGTCCGCGGCGGAGTTTGCTACGAAAACGACTGCGTCAGCGCCGTTGAGCAGCAGTTTGCGGCTCGCCGCATACATCCGCTGGCCCGGCACCGCAATGACCTGAAAGCGGAGGTCGTAACCACGAAACGCTGGGGTTTTCATCGGCAAGAGGTCGAGAAGGATCGTCCGATCCTGCGTCGAGTTCACCGATACCATCTCGCCTCTGCGTTTGGGATCGGCACAGCGATGAAGCACGACTAGATTCGTCGTCTTCCCGCCAGCCGCCGGGCCGTAATAGATAATCTTGGCCCGGACGACCCTCTCGCGGTGACTAATCTCGACCAAGGCCGCCTCGCTCACAGGGAAATTTAGGTGGAACTTCTTTCATTATACCGTAGGTCGAGCTGCTGGACCCGATCGGGATGGCGCTCACCTTGACACGATCCGATCGCCGCTCGGCAAGCTCATTGTCTCCGGCAGCTCGATGGCAGGTGCATCCGAAAGACTCGGGCCCATGACACGGACCGCCGTCTCCAGATAGGTCCTCCGGGCTGAGGCGTGCTGCTCGTGGGCCACCACCGCGAGGCGCATCGTTCCGAGAACCCGAATCGCGTCATCGTCCGACACCTCTGGCGCGTTCGCGAGCTCGCCGCGTGCCGAAAAGACCTGCACGAGCCAGTTCGCTAGTGGCTGAAGCTCCGATGCGCTGCAGGTATGCTGATAGACGACGCCCTTGGAGCGGGTCTCGAGGGTCTTGAGCGTGGACTCCAGAACGTCCGAGAGCCCGCCGTCCGACAGGGTTCCGAGCCGTCCGCCTGCCTGGAGGATCAGATGGTGCACGAAGAACAGGAAGGCCGCCTCCCGGTCCTGAAGGCCCAGGAAGTGACTCAAGAAACGTGTTTCCTCTTTCTGCTGGGCGGCGGATTCCCACTTCGCGTCGTGGCCTCCGCGGAGATAGGGGCAACCGCTCGGACATCGGATCTCGACGCCGCGCTTCGTCCCACAGCATCGCGAGCAGATGAGCTCGTCCCCGCGCGCGGGACAAGCCCTTTTGCCTTTGACCTTCTGGCAGGACCAGCACGTGTTCGACATGACCGTCATTCCAACCGGGACGGGATCCTATCATGCTGTTTCGAGCGGAGCGGTTGCGGCGTCAAGCTGCTCGGGAGATGTTCAGATTTGCACGGTCCGTACGGCGTCGGCGATCTCGTTCGTAGAGCCGAAACGCTCGGCAGGATTCTTCATGAGGCAGCGAGCGAGAATCTGGTCGAGCGCTTCCGGTGCCTCTGGCAAGACTTGTTTCAGGCGCGCCGAAGCTCCGTTCTGAGACAGTTGCTCGCTATCTGGATGGAATCCAGTCAACGCGTGAAAGATCACGGCGCCCAAGGAGTAGATGTCCGACCTCGGGTCGACGGGCGACCCGCTTAAGAGCTCGGGGGACGGATAGCCATCGGCGCGGCCCAAATTGGGGAGCCGAAGGGCTCCGAGCCCGAAACCGGTAAGCCTGAGCTTGCCTCCTCCCGCGACGAGGATGTTCGCCGGCTTGAGGTGCCGGTGGAGCAAACGGCGCTCGTGCGCGTAGCCGAGAGCTGCCGAGAGGTTGGTCAGAAGATCGACGGCTTGTTTGAGAGAGATGCGCTGGTTCTTGGCGAGAAAGGCCGTCAAATTGAATCCCTCTACGTACTCGCTGACGGCCGCCTTCTTTCCCTGAATCTCGATGAGACCGAGAAGACGAACCAGGCTCGGATGCTCGAGCCCGCGCGCGAGCTTCGCCTCTGCCAGGAACTGCTGGAACACGTCGCGATCCGCGAGCAGGTCGTCTCGGAGGAGCTTGACGACCACCGGGCGCCCGCTGCGCGTGTCGACCCCCTTGTAGGAGACGCCGAGCAGTCCCTTTCCGAGCTCCTCAGCAAGCTCTATCGGAGAAGCGGCGGTCGCCGAGGCCGCTCGGGGCGCCGCCCCGGCTGGAGCGGATGCCGGAGCACTTGCAGGAGCAGGAGCCACGGCCGGCTGCGCAAGCTCCGCCGCGGTCGGCGCTTGAGGTGCGGGATCTGGCGCCCCCGGTGAACCCAAACGGGCGATGCGCTGCTCCACATCTTCGTATCCATAGCGCTCCGTCATGATCTTGCGGAACGTATCGATCGCTTCACTCGTCTTGCCAAGCTTCTCCTGAGCCAGTCCGAGGCAATAGAAGAGCTTGAGCGTCTGCGAGCTGATTTGCTGTTCTCCGAGCAGCCGACGCAGCTTGTCCACCGCGAGGGCCGGCATGTCCTTCTTGATGAACAGACGCGAAAGAATGAGTGTCGCGGAATCGTGGTGCTCGTGGCTTGCGTCGATCTGCTGCAGAAGCTCGATCGCACGTTCGTTGTCGTCGAGCTGGTGGGCCAGCTTGCCCGCTTCGTAAAGCCGCCCGCTCTGTTCGTAGAGAGAGGAGGCCTTGGGGAGGGTGCCGATATCCTCGTAGAGTCGAGCCGCTTGCTCGAAATCTCGGCCTCGCTCGAACATGGCCGCCGCTTGGTCCTTGTCGTTGGCTCTCAGGTAGACATTCGCGGCCTGGATGGGCGCCTCGCTCTCCTCGTAGCAGCGCGCAGCGGCGCTCAGGTTCCCGATCGATTCGTAGATTTCCGCAGCTCGCAGGTTGTCGCCGCCTTCGAGAAACTTGTCGGCCGCGAAGGCCGCGTCGCCTCGGTGAAAGGCCACCTCGCCACGCAGAAGCGCGGCTCGCTTGGCCTCGCCGGCCTGTTCGAACATGCCGGCTGCTTCCTCGAGCTTCTCCTCTTTGAGGAGCATTTCCGCTGCGTCTTTGAAACGCCCTTCTTTGGCGGCGAGCGTCGCCGCCTGGTTCGAAAGACCAGCGCGCTTGTAGAGCTCAGCCGCACGTTCGGGAGCACCGCCCTTTTCGTAGAGCTGGCCGGCGTGCAACGCGACCTTGGCCTCGCGATCGGAGGGCGAGGAGATGAGGCCGCTGCCACCTACCGACGTCGTGGCAGACCAGTGCTGTTCGTAGTTCTCGGCCGCCTTGATGTACTGGCCGAGCTTTTCGTAGCACTTCGCCGCCTGGGGGAAATTAGGAGACGTCCTCGTAGAGCGCGGCAGCGCGATCGTATTGTCCCGCGTCGAGATACAGTTTCGCGGCGTCGATCTTCTGGCCGTGCTGCTCGAAGTGTTTAGCCGCTTCGCCGTGCTTTCCGACTTTGACGAGCATGCGCGAGGCACGCTTCCAGTCGTCGGCTTTCTGGTACATGTCGGAGGCACGGTCCCACTGCTCGAGCTGCTCGTAGAGCGTCCCTGCGGTGATGAACTCTTCGGCTTCTATGTATAGATTGATCGCTTCCGGATACCATTCGGCTTCCTCGTAGAGGCGCGCGGCGCCGACGAGATTCCCCGACTTCTGCAAGCGGCTTATCTCGCGCTCGAACTGCATGAGCCGGAGCTTCTCGCCGCCTACCTTGTCGACGACGCGGTCCCAGGCACCGGTCTCCTTGATCTTCGCGGCGAGCCGCGGATAGACGAGAGCGACGATCACGACGATCACGACGACGATGAAAACGGGCAGGAAGATATCGACGACCGGCGCCGGCAGATAGCTCTTGAGAAAATCCATCCTCCGCTCAGCCCCGAGGTGTTTCGAAGCGATAAAAACCCAAATGTGCCGAATCGGACTTTGCGTCCGCGGAGGAAGCGAGTTTCAGCCATTGTCGCACGCGTTCTCGCGGAAAGTCAAAGCAGTGTTGAAGTTGACAATGTTTGGAGCGCGCCTCTAGCATGGCTCGATAGGGTTTCTGGAAGTTTTAGATCGTGTCGACCCAAAACGAGAAAAGCGTTACGGACGGGGAGCAAGCCCGGGAGCTCGCGGAGCGCTACGGGTATCCTTTCGTCGATTTGACAGGGTTTCGCGAGGACGTTGAGGTCTGGCAGGAGGTTCCGATGAACCTCCTTCTTCGCTACCGCTTTGTCCCGTTGCGAGCGGAGGGTCTGAGGCTGGTCGTCGCCGTCTCCGACCCGAGCGTATATGGCGAGCTCGACGCGCTCGAGCTGACCCTCGGGCGTCCTCTGACCATCGAGGTCGCGAGCGCTTCCGCGATCGAGGAGATTCTGGCTCGCAACCGAAGCTCTTCCTTCCTCCTGGACAAGGCTTCTGAGGAGCTCAAGCTCCAGGCAAGAGCCGACGACGAGGATGACGAACGAGACCTCGACGCTGAAGCCGAGACGGCTTCCCCGATCATCAAGCTCGTGCACTCGCTTCTGCTCAATGGGCTCGAGCGTCGGGCGAGCGACATCCACGTCGAGACGAAAGAAGAGAAAGTCCTTCTGAAGTATCGTATCGACGGCGTCCTCTATCCCGCTATGGAACCCGTCGATCGCATTCACCACTCCACCATCGTTTCGAGGCTCAAGGTCATGGCGGAGCTGGACGTGGCGGAAAGGCGGATTCCGCAGGATGGGAGATTCAAGCTCAGGATAAGGGGCCGACCCATCGATTTCCGCGTCTCGATCATGCCGAGCATCTATGGTGAGGATGTCGTCGTTCGAATCCTCGACAAAGAGTCCATTAGCGAGCAGTTCTCCGAGCTCAGACTCGATCTACTCGGCTTTCCCAATCTCGAGCTCAAACGCTTGCGAAAGTTCATTCGCGAACCCTATGGGATGGTTCTCGTGACTGGACCGACGGGTAGCGGCAAGACCACCACGCTCTACGCCGCTCTTTCCGAAATCGCGTCCGCCGAGCAGAAGATCGTCACAATCGAGGATCCGGTGGAATATCGGATTCAACACATCACCCAGGTTCCAGTGAACGAGAAGAAGGGCTTGACCTTCGCCCGGGGGCTGCGATCCATCCTTCGACACGATCCGGATACGATCATGGTCGGTGAGGTGCGCGATCCCGAGACCGCGACCATCGCGGTTCAGGCTGCGCTGACCGGACACCTCGTGTTCACGACGGTCCATGCCAACAACGCCTTCGATGTGATTGGCCGCTTTCTTCACATGGGAGTCGAGCCCTACAACTTCGTGTCCGCCCTGAACTGCGTCATGGCTCAACGACTCGTGCGTCGCATCTGCGAGCGTTGCCGCCGCCAGGTCGAAGTCGACAACGACGAGCTCGAGCTCTCCGGTCTGCTCGATCCTACCTTCGATGGACGTTTCTTCGAAGGCGCCGGCTGTTACGAATGTCACGGGTCGGGCTTTCGCGGCCGCACTGCGCTCTGCGAGCTCCTGGGACTGACCGATCGATTGCGCGAGCTGGTTCTCGAACGCGAGAGCACGGCCGAACTGAAGCGTGTCGCGCGCGAGGAAGGGATGCGTCCGTTGAGAGAACAGGCCATCGAGAAAGTCCTTGCAGGGGTGACGACGCTTTCCGATATCAACAAGGTCACGTTCGTCGAGTGACCCGCTCAGCACTCGCCTCGCCAGGCTGCTAATCGCAAACTTTGAGGCACCGCCTCCCAAAACGGACACATTTTGTCACTCTCCCAAGCCTCCAGACGACCTGGGACTTCGCACTAAAACGCTGAACAATATACGTTTACGGTCTTTTTGCCTCTCCCGGCACCTCGTAGCACGCAATTTGCAGCCTCTCTGTCTGTAGATGCGGAGGAGGTGATGCGATGGACAAGCTGGTTCACTCTGAGACGCCGGTGATGCTCTTCAAGGAGCTCGTGGAAAACGCGATGGCACGGCAGGGCTTCGCATCGAGTGAGCTTTCTTCCTTTTATCTGGTACAGCTTCTCGATAATTTCGTGAGCTTCGACGATCTTTATAGGGGAGCGGAGCTCGACAAAGATCAGACTCTTGCCGAGATTCTCGGCGACGCGCTTCAGAGCGAGGGACGACGACGATTCACGCTCTTGAAGTTCACGGGCGATCTGGCGCTGTTCGTTTCCGGCTTCTTTTCCGATAGCATCGCTCGACGGCGCGTCGATCTCGACTACTATGTGCGCATGGGATGCTATGCCTACGGACGTGCCGCTCGTCTCAGCCCTGGTGAGGCGGCGGAAGTCTATTACGAGCTTTCCGCGAAGTTCGGACGGTTCGTCGACGTGCTCAACGAGGTGAGCGAGGAGAGCGCGCTCTCCGAGGTGGGAGGCATTCTGCGTCTCTACGAGAAGTGGCTTCAAACGGGCAGCAGGCGCAGCGAGGCGTTACTTCGACGCGAAGGCATTCAGCTGGGCACGACGCCGCGCGTAATACACTGAACCATGCTCGAGTCCATTCTCAGGCATATCGATCAGGTCTATAGTTTGGAGCTCGAGGTCGATATCCGCGATTTCTTGATCACGGGAGACCTCTGTGCCCACTTCGGCGCCGACCCGAGGCACAGCAAAGTGCTCGTTCGTCAAAACGAGCGGGGCGAGGAGCTCGAGCTCGGAGTCTATATCGACGATGAGAAGCTCGGCCGGCTGCGGGAGATCGACCTTTCGGTGCAAATGACGTCCGAGAGCTTCGAGACCCTGGTCACGGCCATCGAGGAGGTCAGCCACTTTGCCTACCTTCTCTTCAGTGCGTCAAGGGAGCGCGTCGTAACGGAACTGGAGCTGGAGCTACAGGCGGAAGTTGACAAGTTCGTGACGGCAACGCTGCTTCTGGCGTCGAGGAACCGAGGCCGGGTCCCCAAGGATCTCCTCGACCGCCTCTTCGGCGACTTCGAGGTCCGCGCGGACATCGAGGGCGGCCGACGCGAGCGCTACGAGGTGGCCAGCTCGCTCGCCTCGCGATATTGTTCCCACTTTGTGCAAGCCGCGCTATCGAGAGGTCGCTTCGCGAGGTTGCTGCCCGAGCTGAGGAGATTCTACCGACTCTCGCAACGCGGAAAGATCGGCCGCATCCACCACCTCGTCTACACGGCGTAATTTTCGAATCGCGGTATACTCCATCCCGTGAGAAGGGACGAGAGTGCCGAATTGGTAGAAAAGCAAGCTCTCTCTTCCGACGCGCACTTGCTCCACTTCCGTTCGGAGAGCCTCTTCGAGAGCTTCGAGCCAGGCCAGTTCACGATGGTACGTCTCCCCGAGGTGTCCGACGTCTTATTGCGAAGGCCGTATTCCTTCTGTGACGCCGACGGCGAAGGTCGGTTCAGTCTACTCGTCAAGGAGGCGGGACGTGGGACTCGTGCGCTAGCCCGACTGCCCCTGGGAACCAATGTTTCGTGCCTCGGCCCCCTGGGCTCTGCCTTCACTCTACCGCCGCCCGAGCGCACGCCGGTCATCGTCGCGGGGGGAGTCGGTATCGCGCCCTTCGTCGCTTTTTCGAGAGCGCTCCATCGCTACGGGCGCCGTGGGGTCGTTCTACTCGGCGGCAGGAGTCGATGTGACCTCTATCTTCTGGAGGTCTTCAAAGCGCTCGACATGGATGTCCGATGCGCGACGGAAGATGGTAGCTATGGGCGAAAGGGTTTGGTGACCGATCTCTTGCAGGAGGCACTCGGCGACGCTCGGCCGCCCATGCTGTATTCCTGCGGCCCTTCGCCGATGCTTCGAAGAGTCGCCGAGATCGCTCGACCGCTCTCGGTTCCGCACCAGGTCTCTCTCGAGCGAAGGATGGGCTGTGGGATGGGATGCTGTCTCGGTTGCGTCGTCTATATGCGCACCGGAGACGGGGTTTCCGAATACCTGCGATCTTGCTCGGAGGGACCCGTCTTCGAGGCGGACGCCGTTTGCTGGGAGCACGATCCTTACCCTCTATGACGAGCCGTGCGAGCCAGGATCATCCCGACTTGAGTGTCGAGATCGCCGGGATCCATTTGAAGGCTCCGCTCATCGCAGCGAGCGGCACTTTCGGATACGGCACCGAGTATCTCGAGCTTGCCGACTACGAGGCGATCGGGGCGATTGCGGTCAAGGGGCTCTATCTCGAGCCGCGCGACGGCTGTCGGCCGCCGCGAATCTGGGAAACGCCCTCCGGCATGCTCAACGCCATCGGTCTGCAAGAGGTCGGTATAGAGCGGTTTCTCGACGAGAAACTCCCGCGACTGCGCGAGCTTCAAACGTCCATCCTCGTCAACATATGCGGCAGCAGCGTCGAAGAATACGCGGAGCTCGCGCGCTTGCTCGATACCGTGGAGGGTATTTCCGGGATCGAGATGAACATCTCCTGCCCCAACGTGCACGAGGGTGGCATCCTATTCGGCTGCGATCCCGACATGGCCGCCTACGTAACCGAGGCGGTGCGCAAAGCGACCCGTCTTCCTGTCATTCCCAAGCTGAGCCCGAATGTGACCGACATCGCGGCCGTCGCTCGAAAGGTCGAATCCGCGGGTGCGGACGCAGTCTCTCTGATCAACACAATGCCCGCCATGGCGATCGACGTCGAGACCAGAAAACCTCGTCTAGCCAACGTTGTCGGAGGACTCTCCGGACCTGCGATTCGTCCCATCGCCGTGCGCCTCGTCTATCAAGCCTCGCAAGCGCTCTCGATCCCGATTATCGGGATCGGCGGCATATCGTCGTACGAAGATGTGCTCGAGTTCGTGCTCGCCGGCGCCTCCGCCGTCCAGATCGGCACGATGGGCTTCGTGGATCCAGGGGTCTGGCGGCGCACCCTCGATGGGCTCTCGGACTACTGCCGCCGCCATCGGGTGCATGCCCTCCGCGAGCTCACCGGCGGCATCATCGTGGATGTAACGGCGGTTCCACCCGGGTGGTAGGCAAGGCTTCCGAGCTCATCGTTGCTCTCGACGTCTCGACCCGTGACGAGGCCCTCCGTTTGCGCGACGCTCTCGCGCCGGTCGTCGACTTCTTTAAAGTGGGCAAGGAGCTCTTCACGGCGGAGGGACCAGCGATTCTCGGCGCCCTCGCGGGTAGCCGAATTTTTCTCGACTTGAAGTTTCACGACATCCCGGCAACCGTGGCCGGCGGCGTCGCTTCTTCCGCGGCGCACGGCGTCCATATCCTCGATGTCCATGCGTCGGGCGGGAGGGCGATGATGGCGGCCGCCGTCGCCGCCCGTAGGGCGAGAACTCCACTGATCTTCGGCGTCACGGTTCTGACGCATCTCGGCGATGACGATCTGCGGGAGCTGGGTTTTCTAGATGGGAGTCTCGCCCAGGTCGTGCGGCTGGCCCGAATGGCCGACGAGAGCGGTCTCGACGGCGTGGTCGCTTCGGCTTTTGAAGTCGAAGCGATTCGGGAGGCTACGGAGGACCGACTCCAGATTCTCGTACCGGGCGTCAGGCCCGTCTGGGCTCAGGCCGCACACGATCAGAAACGGGTCGCGACGCCGGGAGAGGCGGCGCGGCGCGGCGCCCGCTACGTCGTTGTCGGCCGAGCCATCACCAGGGACGTGGATCCGAAAGACGCGGCCCGCCGCATTGTCGACGAGATCGCGAGCGCATGATCGAGCCGCCGCGGGCCAGAATCGAGGTCCAACTCCTGTCGCGACCTGGCTGTCACCTCTGTGACGAGATGAAGGAATCGCTTCAGAAGGCGACTCAGGGGCTCGGCGTCCTGCTCACCGTGGTGGATATCTCCGTCGACGACGAGCTTTCGTCGCGTTTCGAGAACGATATCCCGGTCCTATTCGTAAACGGGAGCAAGGCCTTCAAGCACCGGGCGACGGCAAAGGATCTTCGCCGCCGGCTTCTTCTCGAGAGTACTTAGTTAGACCTCGATGACAAAAAAAGAAGCCCCGGGATGACCCGGGGCTTCTGTCGTTCTCGCTCGATCGTCTACTTCGCGTCGATCTTGAAGTGCGCTCGCCGGTTGCGCTGCCAGCAGCTCTCGGTGCCTTCGGTACACTGCGGCTGCTCCTTGCCGTAGCTCACCATCTTGAGCCGGTTGGCTGGCACATCCAGGGACTGCAGGTACTCCATGGCTGCCCGGGCCCGTCGTTCTCCGAGGGCCAGGTTGTACTGAATGGTCCCACGCTCGTCACAATGGCCTTCCACCTGGATGACCGCGGTGTTGTAGCTGAGCTTGAGCCAGTCTGCGTTCTTTGCCAGAGCCGCCCTGGCATCGTCGCGCAAATCGGACTTGTCGTAGTCGAAGTGCACGTCGTTGAGACTCCGCTGCAGCTCGCTGACGCTGGCCGTGCCAAACAGCTCGGCGGGCGTCGGCGGCGGCGGTGGCGGCGGCGGTGGCGGCGGCGGTGGCGGTGGCGGTGGCGGTGGCGGTGGCGGCTCTTCCACTGGTGGCGGCGGCGGCGGTGGTGGTCCCTTTCCGCATCCGGCCAACCCTGAAATCAACGTGACACTAAAGATCAGCAATCCGAGGGAGGCCAACCAAGATCTTTTCACGTACTCACCTCCTGCGCGGTATGGATATTTCGAACGGGCTCCTCGCCAACGGTCGCGCAGCATTCGTCAATAAGTCTGTCGAGAAGCTTGTTTTTCAAACCTGAGCCAACGGGGCAGGATCCTCTACTGGAGCGCAAGTCTAATCGTTACAACTCCAGCTTGTCAATGATATGGAAAAAAATACGGGCGGTAAAGGCCCGTCCGGGTGAGGGGCCGCCGGGGTGGCACTAGGCGCGGGGCGCGCGCTGTGAACCTAGGCTCCCCGGCCGCCATCCGCGGCGTCCCTGACCTCTCGGAGCAACCGCGGCAACTCTCCCGCAGGCAGGCTTTAGAGGTCAATCGGGAGGAAGGTCGAGCCTGGATTGCGGCCGTGCCGATGGAGGCGGGGGTGCAACCGACCCAGTCGTTGTGACTCACAGCGTGAGGTGCCAGGACTCGGCCGTCAGAGTCGCCGCTGCCTCGTCCGCCGCAGGAGGGGCTCCCACGATCAGAATCGACTCCTCCTGAATCCAAGCTTCTGCCCAGCCAGACCTGCGAAGACATTGCCCAATATGGAACGGTGTTCGCTAGCGGTTTCGCAAGTTTAATGCCAGATAGTGGAGTGGCAGCAACCGTTATTATCTGCAACAGATCCGCGAATCGCGCGGGTTCCGCGCGATTCAAAAAGTTTACACGAGCACTACAGTTTTTGCAGACGTCGCGACCAAGCAATCGGATCCGCCTCTCGCCGCGCGACGCGGTCCAGGAAGTATTCGTGGACTCTCGTGTCTTCCGAGAGCTCCGGATGAAACGTGCTAACGAGAACGCGTTCCTCTCTGACGAGCACGGGCTTCGTTCGATGCTCGGCGAGAACCCGAACGGAGGGTCCCGTTCGGGTAATGACTGGAGCGCGGATGAAGACCATGGGGAGTGGAGCCTTGCCGAGCTCCGAGCACGGCTCGCTACTCTCGTGGCTGTCGACCTGCCGACCGTATCCGTTGCGCTCGACGGCGATATCGAGGAGACCTAGCGACGGCTGTGATGGTGATGTGACATCCTTGGCGAGGAGGATCGCGCCCGCACAGGTTCCGTAGAAGGCTGCGCCGCGATCGAAGAGTCGTTTGAGCGGCTCCAAGAGGTCCTCCTCCAGGATGAATTTGATCATGGTGGTGCTCTCTCCTCCCGGGAGGATGAGAGCATCGATCTCATCTAACTCGCTTGCCTTGCGGACCGACCTTGAAGGGCAGCCAAGCCTCTCGAGCATGCGCTGATGCTCGACGTAGTCGCCCTGGAGCGCGAGGACGCCGAGGGCATCGCGCCGAGTGGAATTCGTCACTACCACCCTCGGGTCGAGAGCATCTCTTTCTCGTCTAGGCCGGCGACATCGATTCCCGGCATCGGCTCGCCGAGGCCACGAGAAACCTCCACGAGTACTTTGGGGTCCTGATAGTGAGTGACGGCTTTGACAATCGCCTTCGCACGCAGGGCGGGATCCTGCGACTTGAAGACTCCGGAGCCGACGAAAACGGTCTCCGCTCCGAGCTGCATGCACAGGGCTGCATCTGCCGGCGTGGAGACGCCGCCGGCCGCGAAATTCGGTACGGGGAGCCTCCCCTCCTTGGCGACGAGACGAACGAGCTCGTAGGGTGCGCCGAGGCGTTTGGACTCGGCCATGAGCTCGTCCTGGGCCATCACGGTCAGGCGGCGCATGTCACCGTTGATCTGCCGAAGATGCCTCACTGCTTCGACGATATTGCCCGATCCGGCTTCTCCCTTGGTGCGGATCAGCGCCGCTCCCTCACCGATTCTCCTGAGTGCTTCGCCGAGGTCCCGGCAGCCGCAGACGAAGGGGACTCCGAAAGCATGTTTGTCGACGTGGTTCTGCTCGTCGGCCGGAGTCAAGACCTCGCTCTCGTCGATGAAGTCGACTCCCATCTCTTGAAGGAGCTGGGCTTCCACGAAGTGCCCGATGCGCACCTTCGCCATGACGGGAATACTCACCGAATCCATGATCTCCTGAATCTTGTCCACGGAAGACATCCGCGCGATGCCGCCGTCCCTTCGGATGTCCGCTGGAACACGCTCGAGAGCCATGACGGAGACCGCCCCGGCGTCCTCCGCGATTTTCGCCTGCTCGGCGTTCGTGACGTCCATGATGGCACCGCCCTTGAGCATGTCGGCGAGCCCGGTTTTCAGCTTGAGTGTAGTCTCGGTCATAGTAGCCTCCCAATTTGATGTGGCGGATCCTTTTCCTCAGATGTGCAAAGCGGGCTCTTGCCCCCGAGCCCGATGAGTCTCCTCGCCCGTCGACTTGGTCAACTGGCGGCCGATGATATCGCCAAGCTTTCGAATTCCAGCTTCGATGCGCTCCTCGGGAACCCGCGAGATCGACAGCCGGAAGAAACGCTTTCCCTCCGTCTGTGCGAAAAAGTGGGATCCCGGGGTGAAGACGACACCTTCTTGCGAGCTCTCGGACAACAGAGCTTCCGCGGAGAGTCCCTTCGGCAGGGTAATCCAGAAAGCGTAACCACCCTGGGGCTCGGTCCAGCTCATGCTGTCGGGAAAGTGCCGGGATAGCGCCGCGGTGAGCACCCGACTCTTGCGGCCGTAGATGTTCGCGAGCTGCTCGAGATGTTCGTCGTAGAGTCCGAGCCGGCAGAAACGCAGCACCGCTTCTTGGAGCAGAAGGCTCGAGTGGTAGTCGGCAATGAGCTTCGAACGTCCCATCGCCTCCACCACTCGCTTTGGAGCGACAATCCAGCCGATGCGCAGTCCCGGAAAGAGCCCCTTGGAAAAGGTGCCAATGTGGAGCACCCCGTCGTGCTCATCGAGAGCTTTCAACGGGGGCACGCTCTCCCCAGCGAAACGGAGCTCGGAGTCGAAATCGTCCTCGACGATCGGAACGCCGACCCTTGCACTCATATCGAGCAGCCGCCGGCGAGCCGCTTCGCCCATGGTGATGCCGGTTGGGTTGTGGAATGTGGGCATCGTGAACACCAACCTCGGCCTCGTTGCCTCGAACAGCCGCGACAGGGCGTCCAGGTCCATGCCTTGTTCGGTCATGGGGATCTCGTCGATGCGAGCCTGGTACTGCGCGAGCAGTGGCAGGATGATGGTATAGGTCGGGCTCTCGAGCGCGACCCGGTCCCCCGGATCGAGCAGACTCCGACAAACCAGATCGAGCCCTTGCTGAGACCCGTTGACGATCAAGACGTTCTCGGCGGACGCACGGACCCCACGAGATTCGAGCCGCTTGGCGATATAGTCCCGGAGTGGCGGATGACCTGCCGCCGGCCCGTATTGCAGCAGTTTTTTGCCGTCGCGCGCGAGCACTTCGTCGAGGGCTTCTCGGAAAGGCTCGACGGGGAAAAGCTCCTCGTCGGGAACGAGTGATGCGAAGTCGATCGGGTCGGGATGGGACGAAGGCGCCGCCGCCGCTCGAACCCGCTCACCCGAAGCTTGCCCTGCCCTGGAGAAACTCCACGAAATCGGGGTCGGCGGTGGAGGCCTTTCGAGAACGAAGGTGCCTTGACCTACGTGGGAGCGAACGAATCCGCTCTCGACGAGCTCGTCGTAGGCACTCGTGACGGTGTTTCGGTTCAGTCCGAGCTCCGTCGCTAACTCACGACTCGCTGGAAGCTTCTCGCCCGCTGACACAACGCCGTCCTCGATCAACTCGACGATGCGGTCACGAAGCTGTCGGTAGAGCGCGACAGTGGAGGAGCGATCCAGTTCCAGATCCCATTGGCCCATGCCAATGTTCTATCAGGATGTGAGGCAGACGTCAATTGGAGCCATGAAATCCCACCTGGTGGTCCAATCGAGGGCGTGAATGGAATATTGGCCTACCTCATCGGCCGAGGCCCTCCGCTAGTTCGTCAGGCCCTCCTCGTAGACCTTCGCCTCGATAAAAAGATCCAGCAGTTCCAGGTCGAGCTGGCCGAGCTTGGCCTCTTCCTCGAGGTAGCCGAGAGCGGTCTCGGTCTTGACGGCGGGTTCGGAACGTGTCAGCAACTTTGAGACACCCGCAGGCTGCATTTAGTGAGCCTCGATCAGTGAAGGACGGGGCGTGAGCGCGGTGCGGTCGCGATTGGGTTCCGACGCGATCGCGTCCGGATAGCTTGAATCCGGGGGTAGCTCAGGTACGGGGCGCCCCGAGAAAGTGGCTCCTAGGGCCTCCTGTGGCGTCGTTTTCTCGGGCGGCGGGTTGATCCAGACCTGACGAGGCAAAACCGGAGGTTGAGGTGTTCCGTGCACGAAGCGCTCGGGGTGAGCCCGATGAGCTTCGAGAAGGACCTGGCGCCGGGCGGCGTTGAGCTCGTCGGCGCGACCGTAGTGAACGGCGGCCGGCGTCATGAGCCCCAGTCCCGAGTGCCGGTGCGCGTTGTTGTAGTAGTCGAAGAAACCGCCGCAGAACAGGCGGCCGTCTTCCAGACAGCCAAAGCGGCTTGGGAATTCAGGGCAATACTTCATCGTCTTGAACTGGGACTCGGAGTAGGGATTATCGTTCGAGACGTACGGCCGCGAGTGCGTCTTGGTTATGCCGAGGTCGGCCAGGAGCAAGGCGACGGACTTGCTTCGCATCGAGCTGCCGCGGTCTGCGTGGATGGTGAGCTGGTCGGCTTCGATGTTCTGCTTGAGGCAGCTCTCGCTGATGAGACGACGGGCGAGCTCGGCGCTTTCTCGCCGAGCCAACATCCACCCGGTCACGTACCGGGAGAAGATGTCGAGAATCACGTAGAGGTAGAAGTAGGTCCACTTGACCGGGCCGCGCAGCTTCGTTATGTCCCACGACCAAACCTGGTTCGGCGCTTCCGCCACGAGCTCCGGCTTCTGATAGTTCGGATGCCGCAGCTGGTTCCGGCGCTCACGCACCTCTCCGTGCTCCGACAGAATCCGGTACATCGTGCGGATCGAACAGTGGTAGATTCCCTCGTCCAGAAGCGTGGCCCACACCTGGGCCGGCGCCTTGTCGACGAACCGTTCGCAATGCAATGCACTGAGGACTCTCTCGCGCTCGGTCGTGTCGAGGGCTCGCTGCGGCCGAGGACGGCGCTTCGGCTTGGACGTCACCGGTCGGCGTCGACGATACAACGTGGAACGAGACACGCCCAGCGCCTCGCAAGCTTCCGCCGTTTGTCCAATCCGACCCGCCAGCTCCTCGGCCGCCACGATCAATCGTTCTCGTCGTCGTCGATCGGGTTCAGGGGGATCCCCAGGAGCTCGGAGGCTTTTTTTTGGATCTCTAGCATCGTTTCCACCCGAGCCAGCCGGCGCTGGAGTCGGGCGTTCTCGCGCTCGAGCTCCTTGATCCGTGGAGCCTCTGCCTTCGCCTTCCGACCTCGCTTTCTCGACGTCAATCCCGCCTTGGCGATCTCGTCCCGTTGCCGACGCCAACTCGATAGATGCGACGAGTACAGTCCCTCGCGACGTAGAAGCGCCGCCACATCACCGTCACCCTTGCAGGCGTCCGCCTCGCGAACGATCCGCAGCTTGTATTCAGCGCTGAAACGTCGGCGCTTCGCTTTCTCACTCACTTCGAGATCGCAGACCCCCGCCGCAGCACCACGGTCGGCGAGATCTCCAGTCGCCCTACGGGCTCCTTCCGACCTCGCCGACGTCATTCTCTCAATCAACGTACTCATCTATGATCCTCCTCCGCCCTCGACACTAATTTCAAGGAGCGGATTGTCTCAAGGATGTTGGCACAGAGGGGTTTGTAGGGTCGGTCTCTAGCGGTGAGCGCGTCGTAGATATCGGAAATCGTCATCATGCGCGTTTGAGGCGGTATCTCTTCGGCGCCGAGACCATTCGAGTAGCCGGTTCCATCGAGCTTCTCGTGGTGGCTCTGCGCGAGAACCGGGATGTTCTGCAGGTCCCGAGTCCACGGAATCGTAGAAAGGAAATCATAGGTATGGTCGACGTGCGATTGGATCATCTTTCTTTCGCCATCAGTCAAGGTACCTCTCGAAACCGTCAAGGAGACGATCTCTTCGGGCTCGAGATAAGGCTTCTCGCTCCCATCGACGTCCTCGAAAGTCTCGGCTCCGAGCTCCTCGAGTCGCGCGAAGTCGGAATGGTGGCGCACCGTTGGCTTGTTGGCCCCCTCGACGGCACCCCGAGCCTCATCGACGACGCTCAGGCTCCGGGCGAGCTCTTCTTTCATCTACTCGATTTGCTCGGGCGTGGCGTCGTTGCGAAGCAGGCGGTCGAGCATCTGGCGTAAATACTGCACTTCGAGCGTTCGTCGAATGGTCTTGAATCTCTGACGCACGACGGAAAGCTGGCCATGGTAGAGCTTGGTTGCCTTGACGAGAACCCGCTCTTTGACCCCGACCTTGCCGAAATCGTGCAACAGTGCCGCGTACTTCAGCTCGCGAACCTGCTCGCTGCTCAATCGGAAGTCTCGATAGGGTCCACGCTCGACTCGATTCGTCACGCGCGCCAACTCTGTCGTCATGGCGGCGACGCGCCTCGAGTGACCCTGCGTCGTGGGGTCCCGACTCTCGATGGCCTGGACGGCCGCGTCGACGAAGCGGGCGAAGAGGTTTTCTCGCTGAAGGTAGAGACTGTTGTTCTCGACGGAGACCGCCGCCTGGCTCGCCAGTGACCGCACGAGGCGCTCGTCGTGCTCGTCGAAGCTGAGCACGTTCTGCTCGAAGCTCTCCGCACTGTCGAGGACCATGTCGCGCGCCTTCTTCTTGTTGATGAGCTGGAGAACCCCGATGTTCTCCCCCTCGTGATTCTGCATCGGAACCACGAGGATCGAGCGGGTTCGGTAGCCCGTGGCTTGATCGAAGCTTCGGTTGATCACGAAAGGCTTGTCCGCCGGCGGCGCATAGGCGTCCTCGAGGTTGAGCGTTTCGCTGGTTTGAGCGACGTAACCCGCGATGCTATCCGAACCGATCTCGAGGATGTCCTCCTCGAAACGGAGCTCGAGAGAGTCGTTTTGCGACAGACGAAAGCGCAGCCATCGTCCTCCGACGCGCCGCAAGGTACCGTCGGGCAGCTCGATCGGCATATCCAACTTGGCAACGAGAAACAGGCTTCCCGCGTCCGCGTTCGTGATCTCACGAGCCTTGCTGAGGATTAGATTCAGAAGCCGTTCGTGGTCGTGCTCGGCCGAAAGAGCGATGCCGATAACCTGCAGATCGACGAGCTCCTGGGCCTTTTGCTCGGCCGCTCTTTGCGACTCCTCGAGGCGAAGCTGGTTGTCCAGATAGTAGGTCGCGTTGTTGAGCTTGCGCAGAAGATCGTTTGGCCGGGGCGGCCGCTCGACGACCTCGAAAACGATCTCGAGCTCGTCACTGGAATCCGGTGCAGGCGCCACGGCGATGACGGGTCGCCTCACTTTTCCCGGGTCGCGTGCGAAGGCTTCGATGTCCGCGCGTCGCTCGATGACCAGCGCTTGGTCCACCAGAAGAACCCCGGCACGCGACGGAAGTGTCGAGTCCTCGTGGATCTGCTCGATCTCGAAACGCTGATGAACCTCCGGATAGGCGTCACGCGAAAGCCACCCAGGCTCCTTCGTCCACACGAAAACAGAACGCATCTCGCCCGACAAACCTTTCGGTCTTCTCGGTCTTCCGTTTTCTCTGTGTCGGGGGGGAGCGACAAACATGCTAGCGAGTCTCGGAGCCCGGGTCAAGTGTGCCCGGGCTTGCGGCGCCGACGAGTTCGGAAACGCTAGTGGGCTGGTGTTCGGGAACAGGCTTCGCTTCTCGCGCGAAGGCTTCGCATGTGGGAAACAATGCCCTCGAGAACCGAAGCCTGTCCCCTGCTGTTTCGAGGACTACATCATCCGTCTGATAATCCGCCCGCTCTGTTCTTTGATCAGGGCCGGTTCGCGATGGGCCAGTGGGACGCCGTCCTGGAGCACCGGTTCGAGCTCGTGAAGCGTCCCGACGTCGTCATTCTTGAAGTAAACTCCCGTATAGATCTTGTCGTCCCAATGCATCGCTTTTTCGCAGGCCGACTTCCAGTCGGTGGGATCGTGTCCTTCCTCTTCGAGCTGCTGGATGCGCTCGCGGAAGAACTCATAGGTATCATCGTGATTGAAGGTCACACAAGGGCTGAAGACGTCGACGAGTGAGAACCCTTTGTGCTCGATGGCCTGTTTGACGATGGACACGAGGTGTTTCCCGTGGCCTGAGAACCCTCGGGCAACGAAGGTCGCCCCGTTCATGATGGCCGTCGTAACCGGATTCACTGGACGCTCGAGGTTTCCGAAAGGCGTCGACTTCGTCTTCATTCCGATGGCGCTGCTGGGACTCACCTGACCCGTCGTCAAACCGTAGATCTGATTGTTCATGACGAGGTAGGTCAAATCCACATTGCGGCGAGCGGTGTGCGCGAAATGGTTTCCGCCGATGCCGTAGCCGTCCCCGTCCCCCCCCGTCACCAGCACGGTGAGCTCGTGGTTGCTGAACTTCGCCCCCGTCGCCACCGCGAGAGAACGCCCGTGCAGGGTGTGCATGCCGTAGGCATTGAGATACCCGGGAAAGTTGGACGAGCAACCGATCCCCGACACGCAGAGAACTTCGTGGGGTTTGCGACCGAGCTGGGCCAGGGCGCGCTGCACGCCCGCGAGAAGACCGAAGTCACCGCAACCGGGACACCAGTCGGGGTCGACCTTGCCTTTGTAGTCCTTGGGCTTGAGCTCTGCGAGAGTCGTCGTTGCCATTGCGTTCTCTCCCCTTAAACCAGTATTTCCTGAAAGGGCACGAAGACGCCGTCTTCCACGCCCTTCTTGTCGCCCAGGTGGTCCGTGACGCCCTCCGCCACGTGATGTGGCTGGAAGGGCTCGCCGTCGTACTTGCGGATGTGACCGTCCACGCTGAGCCCGGTTTCACTTCGTAGATAGCGATAGAACTGACCAGAGTAGTTGTTCTCGACGATGAGCGTCTTTTTGCACTTCGAAAGGATGCCTGCTATAGGGTCCGCGTGGAACGGCACGATCCACTTGACCGCGAGCTGGTTCGCAGTCACACCTTGTTCTGCAAGGAGCGCGCGAGCTTCGCGGATGACGCCTTCGGTCGATCCCCAACCGACCAGGGTCACTTCCGCATCCTTCGGACCTTCTAGCTCTGGCGCCTTCACTTTGTCGAAGAACGTGCTCAGCTTGCGTGCACGCTTCTCGACCATCATGCGCCGCTTGTGCGGGTTCGTATACTCGTCGCTGATGAGCACGCCGTCTTCGTCGTGCTCATCCGTCGGTGCGACGTGGACGTGCCCCTGGATGCCAGGAATCGCGCGCGGAGAGATGCCGCTGTCGGTATTCGCGTAACGGTTGTAGTCGTTCGTTCCGTTGGCCTTGGTGATGAGCGCACCACGATTGATTTCCGGATGCATCTGGATGTTATCGGGGTCGATGCTGAAAGTGCCTTCGGAGATGAGGAGGTCCGAGAGCAACAGCCCCGGGCATTGGTAGAGGTCCACGAGATTGAAGAGCTCGGCGACGGTGTCGAAGGCATCGAGTGCGTTCTTCGGCGCGACGATGATCCTCTCGAAATCACCCTGGCTGGCGCCGAGGACTTGCCAGAGATCCCCTTGTTCCGTTTTCGTTGGAACACCCGTCGACGGGCCGGCCCGCTGTACGTTGATGAAAACGACGGGTACTTCCATCATCGCCGCGGCGCCGACCGCTTCGGTCATGAGGGCAAAGCCGCCGCCCGCAGTCGCGCACATGGTGCGACAGCCGGCATGCGCCGCGCCGATGGCGACATTGGCTACGCCGATCTCGTCCTCGATTTGCCGAACCATGATGCCGCATTCGCGGGCGTTCTTTGCCATCCAGTGAAGCACGCCCGTGGCGGGGCTCATGGGGTAGGCGGTATAGAACTTGACGCCCGCCGCCGCTCCACCCATGGCGAGGGCCTCGTTGCCCGTCCAGACCGCCAAAGGCTTGATGCCTTCCGGTAGCGGATTGGGAGCCGCTTCGAAATTGGCCTTGGCGAAGTCGTAGCCCGCCCGGGCCATCCTCACGTTGTCGTCCACGACCTCTTGGCCCTTGCGCTCGAACTGGAGCGTCAGCGCCTCTTCGAGTACCTCGAAATCGGCACCCATGATGCTGACCATCGCGCCGAGAGTGACCGTATTCTGTACGAGTTTGTTGCGGTGGTTCTCCGTCAACTCCTTGATGGGAAGGCCACATAGGTGGACGCCATCCGCGACTTCACTGGGCTTCACGTCGTCGCCGTTGTAGATAACGTGACCACCCTTGTCGACGTGTCGCGCGTGGCGATCCATGGTGTCCTGATTCAGGCATAGCAGAAGGTGGAGAATGTCACCGTGACTCTCCACTGGCTCGTTCTTCACCCGGATCGTGAGCAGGATGTGCCCCCCGCGGATAATGGACTGATACGCGTTATAGGCGTATAAGTGGAGCCCACGACGCACGAACATTCGCGCCAAAATATTTCCGGGCGTCGCGATGCCCTGCCCTGCGGCCCCGCCGATGGCAAAGGCGAAATCGTACCCATTCGACATATGGCCTCCGAATTGAGCGCGCAGCTAGAACGACGGAGCGTTCTCCGTCGTGCCGCACAGGATTGCGGTGCGATGGCCGCGCAACCCATGGATACTACCACCTCGAGCGGTACCTGTGAAAGTAACTGCTGGCATCCCGTTGTTACACTGTGTAGAGTTTCCTTCCTTGGGCTGTAGCCGTCGAGAGGGATTCCATTGAAAGGTCGCTTTGCAAGGGACGCGCTGAACATCGGAGTCGCGGTCGCGGTCTTCGTCGGTGCTTTCGGTTTCTACTTTATTACCGGGCCGTCCGACGTTGGTTGGATGGAGGGCGCGGAATACCAGAGACGCGTCGCACAAACGGAGTTCGGTGAAGGACCCTGGGATCGACCGCTGTTCGTCTTTCTCTCTCAGCCGTTTTTGTTTCTTCCCTGGGGCGAGCTGGCTCGGCGCGCGAACTGGGCTTCGGCGGCCTTCGCCGCGGGCGCTTGCCTGTTCGTCTATCTGCTCTTGAAAATCCTTCTCCAGATGGCGCCCCAGTTCATTTCCCGACGGGTGGGGATCCTCGCTGGGTGTCTCGCACACGTTTTGGATGCGAGCGGTCACACCGGGCCCCGAGCCGCTCGACGCATTGCTCCTCGCGGCGGTCCTCTATTTCCTGATCCGCTTCGCGAACCTCGGCGGCGCGCTCAATCTCTATTTGGGAATGGGGATTCTGGGCCTCGCGCTCGCAAACAACTTGCTCCTCGCCTTTCTGATTCCGATCATTCTCATTTTCGTTCGTGTCGTGCAACCTCCGTTGATTCGCAACGCCGGGGCCGTGCGCTTCCGAGGTCTTGCCGTATTCGTGGTCGGTGCGTCATTGGCGCTTGCCGTCGCCGCATGGGGGTGGACCAGGACAGGGTTTCAAATTCCGGCGGAGCAAAAGACCTGGCTCTTCTTCTGGGATCACATGATGCTCGTCTGGGATCAGCCGTTGAAGGAGTCCCTGCTCCGTTTCGGAGCGATGCTTCTCTTGAACTTTCCGCCCTGGACCGCAGTGATTGGGTTGATCGGGCTGTGGGAGCTCTATCGCCGCCAGAAGTACGTGTTCTTTCTCGTGTTTCCAATGTTTCTCCTCTATGGCTTTCTCGTGATCACTCTGGATCTGGAAAGGCCCGTTCCCGCCTATCTGCCGGTGTGGGTCATATTGTCGATAGCCGTCGGCTTCGGCTGGTGGAAGCTCCTTTCGAGCGGGAGCTGGCAAGGCTTCGCGATCGCGATCGTGCTCTCGACCTCGCCGCTGGTCATCTACCGCTTCGCGCCCATGGCGGTGCGTCAGGCGAGGATGGAGCGACGCGCGGAAGCTCTCCTCCGACGCTCCCGTCGAGCTCCCCCTGGATCCCTTGGCGTTTCAGCTCAATCCGGATCGCAGAGACCTGCAGAGCGCGAGGGACTTCGCGAGCGGCGCTCTGGGAGCGCTCCCGGAGAACGCAACCGTGCTCTCACCCACTCGCCAGAGCGAGCTCCTCGTATCGCCCATGCGCTATCTTTCCGAGGTCGAGAGTGCGGGATCGATAACTTTTGTGGGTCTACGCGGATTCGTGTGGGTAAGTCCTGACGGAAAAACAGTGTAACTCATTGTGTGGAAAAGGTATCGAGTACTTCATCAGGTGCTGAGAAGTGGTCCATTTTTAGGATAGGCTAACCGAGTGAAAAATTCCCAGTCGATCCGCTCGCTGTTTGCGCTGCCAGGTTTCGTGGTGTGCCGGATTGAAGGGTCTATTCGGTGACCGATACGCCCGCGTCATCCAGCTCAAGAGGCGAAAAAACAGCTGTGTGCTCTTACTGTGGGCAACGGTGCCGGGGGCGCTATGACAAGCAAGTGTGCCGGGTCCGCGACCCGTCGTTGGCAGGCTGGCGGATCTATCTGGAATACGAGCGTTGGCGCGTCAACTGTCCTGGGTGCGGCGGTGTGCATGTAGAACACCTGGACTGGCTGGCGAACAACTCGCGCTACACCTAGCGTTTTGCGACGCATGTGGGCAAGCTGTGCCGGACAAGGCGGTGGCCGAGATGGAACGTCTGCGCCTCCCAGTTGAAGGGGTCAACAACAAAATCCGTGTGCTGCAACGACGCGCCTACGGCTATCGCGACGAGGAATATCTCAAGCTGAAGATCGTGGCGGCATTCCTTCCGCCATTACCCAGAAATGCCGTCTTCAACCCACACGAATCCGCGTAGACCCAGAAAAAAGAAGCATCCCTTCGCTATGACCGAGCTCGATAGGGCCTACGCACTTTGCCGCCGGGTCGCACATCGTTCCGGACCGAACTTTTCGGTGGGGTTCCGTTTCCTCCCCAGGGCAAAACGCGACGCCGTCTATGCGGCCTATGCGTTCTGCCGCTTCGTCGATGACGCCGTAGACGAGAACCCCGGTGGCGACGTCCGCGAGAGCCTCGACCTCTGGGAGGAGGAGCTCGAGCGCTGCTATCGTGGCGACCCGACGCGGCCCATCGCCGTCGCGCTCGCGGATACGGCCGAGCGATATCCCATTCCCAAATCCGCCTTCGCAGGCCTCATCGAGGGCTGCCGCATGGATCTAGTGAAGAATCGCTACGACGATTTCGCCGAGCTGATGGTCTATAGCGATTTGGTCGCTACGACGATCTCAACCATGTCGCTCGCGATCTTCGGCTATCGAGCCAATGAGGCAGTCGCACGAGGCAGGGATTTGGCGACGGCATTTCAGCTCACCAACATCCTTCGCGACGTCGGGGACGACATCGACAAGGATCGCATCTACCTTCCCGCCGACGAGATGGCACGGTTCGGCGTCTCGGAAGAGGACTTGCGACGGGAGCAGGTCACGCCCGGCTTCCGTGAGCTCATGAGATTTCAAGTTCAGCGCGTCCGGGCGCACTATCACGACGCGGAGCCCCTACTCGACGTGATCGACTCCGACTCCCGCCGCTGCACCTGTCTGATGGGCTCTGTCTACTATCGTGTGCTCGATCGCATCGAAAGGTCGGGCTACCGGGTTTTCGGCCGCCGAATCGGGTTGTCGTTTCCGGAAAAGGTCTCTCTAGTGGCCCGCACCTATTTGGAGAGGGCGCCGAGCTGGGTCAATATAGCCTGATGTGACCTTCGATGAGCAGGCGCGTCACGATCTCCGTCTCGGTCTTGGTCGTTCTCGCATTCACGGCGCTCGCGCTACTACAGGGCTTCGACGCCAATGAAGTCGATCGGCTCATCGAGGTACTCGAGATCGAGCAGGGCGAGGTCGTGGCCGACGTCGGTGCGGGCGACGGTACCTGGAGCGCCGCGCTCGCAGAGCGGGTGGGCGGCTCCGGGCGTATCTATGCCACCGAGGTCGATCGCGACGATCTGAAGAAGATTCGAGATCGCATTGAACGTGCCGGTCTGGACAACGTCCTCGTCGTCGAGGGGACTCAGAACGAAACGGGCCTACCCCCAGCTTGCTGCGACGCCATCTTGTTGCGACGGGTCTACCATCACTTTCAGGAACCGGGCGCCATGCGCGCGAGCCTGAAGCAGGCCCTGAGTGACGACGGCCTTCTGCTCATTGTCGACTTCGATACGAAGCGCTACCGGGCTCGTCCGAGCGGCATCCCCGAGTCTCGCAGCGGCCACGGGGTCGAGAAAGAGGTGGTCGTCTCCGAGATGGAGCGAGACGGCTTCGAGCTCGTAAGCGACCTGGAGTGGCGCGGCGACGACTACGCCCTCCTCTTCAGAGCCCCTTGAGTACTCACTCCGGAATCGAGGTATAGGCGATCGATGCGATTCGCCATTGCCCTTCGAGACGCACTAGTGTAAAGATATTCATCCCCGACGAGACAGCTCGGTCACCCCGTGCCATCTTGAAATCCGCTCGGACGACGGCAAGCTCGCCGCTCGCAACAAAGACGTCGAAGTTCGACAAGTCCTCCCGGAACGGTACCGGGGTGAGACCGCGCTCCATCTCGGAGAGCCACTCGTCAGCCTCGAGGACGCGATTTACGAAACCGCTCTTCGTCGAGCGAGCTACGATCACGTTCGCATCCGTCGTCACGTAGTGCTCCAGTGCGTAGAGGCGAAGCTGGCTCGTGAGCTCGACGAAATGCTCGACCACTTGGACGACTTCGCGATCCGTTTCCAGGTTCTGGGCCCAGACCCGGCTGGCAGACGTACTTCCGAGAACCAGGAGCAGGGAGCAGGCTACTTGCTTCATGACGAGATTGTAGCTCCGGGGCGTTCCGGGAAGGAGTTTGAAAACGAGCCCAAAGCGGTGTATCAATTAGTCATCGAAGGTTCTCATGCGATACGGATTTCAGGCACTGCTCGCGGTAGTCCTCGGCACGAGCGCCACGTTTGCCCAGGAGGCCGATCGGCTATGGCCCGACGCCGAGGCGATCGAGCACTTCCTGCGGGAGGCCGACATCACCTCCCGGGAGAAGATAGGCACGGGCGTGACCAATCCGGAGAAAGTGACGATGGAGCTCGATGGCGTCGTACGCCACGCCGTCTTCAAGAAGGTCGACAAGAGTCACGATAGCTGGCGTAGCGAAGTCGCTGCCTATCAGCTCGACAAGCTCCTGAATCTCGGGATGGTTCCGCCGACCGTGGGCCGCCGGATCGGTGGACGGAGGGGCTGCCTTCAACTGTGGGTGACGGGGGTGACGATGAAGAAGTTCGACGAGACCTTCCCCGACGTCGAGAACTGGCGCGACCAGGTCAGTGTCATGTGGCTTTTCGACGACCTCATCGCGAATATCGATCGCCACTTGAACAACGCGATGGTTTCCCCGGACTTCCGACTGATGCTCATCGACAACTCGAAGACGTTCCGTTTCGAGAAGGGTCTGCTCAATAACTTGCACGGCCCAGGCACCGGCACCCACGCTCGTTTCTGGGACGTCGACTACGACGAGAATCGCGATCGTTTCCCGACTCGCTATCCGCCGCATCTCATCGAGCGGCTGCGCGCACTGACGGACAAAGAGATCAAGAGCGCACTCAAGAAATACATTTGGGGGAGGAATCGCCAGCTTGTCCTCGATCGTCGCCAGTTGATCCTGGATCGACTCGACAGCCTGGGTCGGGAGGCATCCCGTCGCGACGCCGTTCCGGACGAGGTCTCATCGCGCTCGTCGGCCGCTCCTTGACGGGGTCGCCCGACTCGTCCCGGATCTCGCTCCCATGCAAGTGGTCTTCATCCACGGGCCTGCTGCGTCTGGGAAACTCACGGTGGCGCAGGAGCTTCGCTGCCTCACTGGGTTTCCCCTGTTCCACAAGACCACATCGGCATGCTTCGAGATCGTTACCAAGTCGCTCTCTGACGGGAAGCGTGGAAAGTCGGCCTATCCGGCCAGCTCGCGGCGCGCGATCGCGGCACCGTCGGCCAGCGCGGAAAGCTTAGCGGAGGCCACCTCCCGCGAGAGATACTTCATCCCACAATCCGGCGCCGCCACGAGCCGCTCTGCCGAGACGAACCGCAGCCCTTCGCGAATCCGCTGGGCGATTTGCTCCGCGGTCTCCACGGCCGGCGTCGAGAGATCGAGGACGACGAGCACGACCTGTTTATTGGACCGGTTCGCGAGGATGCCGACGTCGAGGTTCGGCTGCGCCGCTTCGATGGAGATCTGCTGCGCGGTGGAGTCGGCCAGCTCGGAGAGGAAGGTATAGCCGGCCGGCTTGTCGCGCACCATCTCGGCGTAGCCGAAGCAGAGGTGGACAACCGTCGGCGCCTCGATGCCTTCCAGCGCATGGTTCAGCACGCGCACACCGTAGCGCGCGGCACAGTCGGCCCTGGCCTGCATCCACGGTTCGTCGAGTGGACGACATCGATTCCGGCCGCGGTGATGTCCCGCAGTTCCTGGTTGACGGCTGCAGCATAGTCCATCGCCATGGCCTCTTCGTCGCCGTAGAACTCGTCGTAGGCCTGCTGCGCCAGTGTAAACGGACCCGGGAGGGTGGTCTTGGTGGCTCGATCGCTCGCGCGCCGCAGAAACGCCGCGTCTCGCGCCTCCACCGCCCCGCGTCGCCGAATCTTGCCGACGACGCGCGGGACGAGCGTCGGGCCGTTGCGTCCCGGAACCTCAGCCGGCCGCTCGGCGTCGATCCCCTCCAACGACAGCGCGAAACGGTTGGAGTAGCTCTCGCGCCGGATTTCGCCGTCCGTCAGGATGTCGATGCCGGCCCGCTCCATATCCCGGATCGCCAGCACCGTCGCGTCGTCCTGGGCCTGCTCGAGCAGGTCGGATGGGACCCGCCAGAGCTCCCGCGCGTGGACGCGCGGCACGCGGCGGCGCCGCAGCGCCTCGCGATCCAAGAGCCACTCGGGCTGGGGATAACTGCCCACCAACGTCGTCGGAATCACATGAGTCGGGTACGTGATCGTTCTCCTACAGCGCTGGCGCGAGGACGAAATCGAAGCTGGCCGTGCAGTACGGGACACTCATCCGCTCGCCGTTTGGCGCGATGCCCGGCTCGTGCTCCACGAAATCGACGACCAGTCGATCCTTGACCGCGAAGACGACGTCGTCGTCCAGGTGCACGTCGCCGTTGCGAAAGAGATGCGTGATGACCGGTTTGAAACCGTCGGCCGACACATCGAAATGCACGTGCGACGGCCGGTACCGGTTGACGCCCGTCCGCGTGACCAGGTCGGCGACCGGGCCGTCCATCGGGATCGAGTAGCCGAGCGGTGCTACGGTACGAATGAGGTACCGGCCGTCCTTGTCCGTTCGATAGACGCCGCGCAAGTACGGACTGTCCTGGCCCGGCTTCTGTGCCTCGTAGATGCCTTCACCGTCGGGCTGCCAGGCGTCGACGACGGCGTTTCGGATCGGCGTGCCGTCGAGCGAGCTCACGGTCCCGGTGAGAACCAGCGGCGTGCCCGGCGCGCCGGCGGCCATGTTCGCGCCGCTGTCGAAATCCGGGGAGTCCGGGATGTGGAACGGTCCGACGACCGTCGAGGGCGTCGCCGCGTCGGGCACGCGATGATTGATCGCGTCGACGAGGATCGAGACGCCGAGTACGTCGGACAGGATAATGAATTCCTGGCGCTTGTCGTCACACATCTTCCCGACGCGGGTGAGGTAATCGATCCCGGCCATCCACTCGGCTTCCGTCGGCTCGATCTCGCGTACGAAGGCGTGGAGGTGCTCCACCAAAGAGCCGATGACCTCGCGCAGCCGCGGGTCGGGACAGGTGCCGTAGCGTTCGGTCGCAAGGCCGGTAATATTCTGCTCGGTCATGTTTCTCATGAGGGCCCCCTCGGCGAGTATCCTAACAACATGGGATCGCATCGCGTGGCATAGTTTCCTTGGGAGCTCCGGCGACGGGGCTAGGGCCGGGCTCACGACCCCATATTGTTCCTCGAATGACGCCTCAGGGAGCGCCGATGACGCTATGGAACAAGTCCATGACCAACCGTGGGTACATCCCGAGCAGAATGGAAACGGCTGCGACGACGAGCAGCGGGACGCTCATCGTCCATCGCGGGTCCGCGAGTTTCTTGCCTTCGAGGGCGGGGCTCAAAGGGCCGAAGAAGATGCGTCGCGCGGCTCCAAACGTATAGGCCACCGTCAACAAGATAGCAACGACACCCCCGACGGCGATCGCGATTCCAAACGGGCCGGCGAGCAACCCCCGCTCAAAAATTCCCGTGAACATGATCCACTCCGCCGTGAAGCTGCTGAAAGGGGGAAAGCCAGAGAGCATCATGGAGCCCATCAACCACAGGCCCGCGGTCAATGGCATTCTCTTGGCCAGGCCGCCCATTTCCCGCATGTCTCGGATGCCCGTCGTATAGACGACGATCCCCGCCGCCGAAAAGAAGAGGGTTTTGCCCATGATGTGGCTCAGAAAGAAAAACATGCCGCCCTCGACGCTCACGGTAGTGAGGGCGCCCAGGCCGAGGACCGAATAAGCAATTTGGCTGATCGTCGAGCAGGCGGCCAGGCGCTTGATATCCGTTTGCGCCAGCGTGAGCAGGGAACCGTAGACCATGGTGGCGAGGGCGAGCACCATGAGCGGCGTTCCGAATTGCTGCAGATCAGCTCGGAGGGGAAGCACGAGAACCCGGACGGCGATATAGAGGCCCAAGTTCGCGTAAACCGCCAGCAGTCCGGCGATGCAAGTGGGGTGCTCGGCATGCACCCACGGCATCCATACGTGAAACGGCACGATAGCCAGCTTCATCAACAAGCCGATGAGGAACAAAGTGATGACCCAGGTAATCGACTCGTTTCCTGCCATGCGATGGAGCTCTGCGATCTCGAAACTTCCCACCTGGCTGTAGACGGCAATCGACGCTGCCAAAAAGAACAACGCCCCGATGATTCCCCAGGTCAGACTGATGAAGGCTACCCGTACCCGTTCTACGTAGCCGAAATTGGCCATGAGGAAGAACAGGGTGATGGTCAGGACCTCCAAGAAGAAATAGAGCGAAATGAGATTGGTGCTCAGAATCGCCCCGATGAAGCCGGCGGGGAAAAAGAGGAAAAGGTAGAAGAACCGCGCGTAGTAACGAAGCGCGGTAGTCTCGCTCGCCGTGGAATAGAGCACCTCGATTCTGTGCTCGACGTAGCGGATGGAGTAGAACGAAAGCGCAGTACACAGAAGAACGACGACGGCCAAAGTCGGCAAGCTGAGCCCGTCGGCCAGAAGGCCGAGACGGATGTCGGGGGCGATGAGGAGGTACTCCTCAGGGAGCGTCTTTCCACCGTAAACCTTGGCGGCCGCCCATAAGGTCAGCGCGGTCGTGTAGAGCATGGCGAACGACGCGACCCATCCCGCCAAACGCCCGAGCTTCTTCTTCATCGAGAAGATCACCATCGAAGCGACGACAGGCGCCAGAAGGACCTGCAACAATACGCCGGGCATGCTTAGACGACTCTTGTCCCGATGAAGAGGAAGATCAGAAACAAAACGAGGATAACGAGGACGTAGGATACGTTGTAGAGAAGCTCCTCCGTTTCCGTGCGCAGGCGGTTCACGGCGCTCAGGGCTTTTTTCGTGAACAGAACCGGAAGTTCGCGGTGTACGAGGCGGTCCATGGTGTCTTCGACGTCCTCGGCTACGAATGAGGCCAGCCGCAACGTTCCCTCGACGAAGACGCGGCGGTAGAATCCTTCGATGAACCACCGCCTCCAAAAGAAGGTGTAGAACGCCTGTATCGTGGCGTGTTTCTCGATCAGTGTTTGGGGAGAGGCCTTGCGCGCGAAGTAGAGGTAGTAAGCGGGTAGAGCGCCCAGCGCAATGAGGCACAAGGACAGGATCGGAACCAGCGAGTGAGAAAAGGTTCCTTCACCCGTCTCGGTGGTCAGTGCGAACCCTGCGAACTCCCCCGGGACGCTCGCCTCGAAGCTTACGTGTAGTGCATTCTCGATCAGCGGACCACCGAGCCCGGCAACCACGATCATGGCGGCGAGAAGGCCGACGGCGAAGCGCATCGATACCGCGCCGTCATTCAAGTGCCCGCCCTCTTGTTCGACGTGCACCAGGTTGTCGCTCTTCGGCCCGTAGAATACGATCCCCAGTAATCGAACGGTATAGAAGGCCGTGATCCCAACGGTGAGCAGCGCGAGCACGAACAGGGGACGGCTGGCTTCAAACGTGGCGAGCAAGATCGCGTCCTTGCTCCAGAATCCGGGAAGCGGGGGCAGGCCCATGAGAGACAAGGCTGCAAGCAGCGTGAAGACGAAGGTAAGAGGTAAAAACTTCTTCAGGGCACCCATGTCCTGGATGTAAATGGAGTGCACGGCGTGAATGATCGTGCCGGCGCAGAGAAACAGGCAGGCCTTGAACAGAGCGTGGCTCACTAGGTGGAATATTCCTGCTGTCACGCCTGACACGAGGAGCGCCGGAGCGAGCCCCACGATCCCCAGCCCCAGCATCATGTAGCCGATCTGACTGACGGTCGAATAGGCGAGGATCTTTTTCAGCTCCAGTGCCACCATGCCCTGGGTAGCGGCGAGCAACGCAGTGAAGGCGCCGATCCAGGCGGCCAGATGGAAGAACCACCCCGCCTCTTCGGCTCCGACCACCCAGCGCGCGTAGTAGAAGAGTGGCACGAGCCTCGCCACGAGATAGACCCCACTCTTGACCATCGTGGCCGCGTGGATGAGCGCGGAGACAGGACCCGGGCCCGCCATGGCTTCCGGAAGCCACTCGTGGAAAGGAAACTGCGCCGACTTGCCCACTGGACCCGCGAGAAGGAGGACGCTCGTGAGCGCGAACATGCCGGGCGCGGCGGCCATCCGGGGGACCCAGGTGGAGGCGGTTTCGTAGAGCTCCATGAAGTTCAACGTCCCGGCGTAGAAGTACATGATGAGGATGCCCCCCAACATGAGCATGTCTCCGGCCCCTGTGACCACCAGGGCCTTGAGGCTCGCCTGTGAGGGCATCACATATTCAGTGGGGGGCGGGCCGCCGATCCAGTATTTGCGCTGGTCCTCGTAGTAGAAACCGATGAGACCGTAACTACAGATCCCCACGAGTTTCCAACCGATGAAGACGAAGAGGAGATTGTTGGAAAGTACCAGCAGCGCCATACTGCCAATGAAGCCGTTCATCCACATCCAAAAGCGGGTCTGGGCAGGGTCGCCCCTCATGTAGCCGAGGCAATACACCATGATGATGGAGCTCACCACGGCGACGACGTTGACGAGGACGATGCTCAAGGGATCGATCAGAACGCCGAATCCGATTCGAAAGGGAGATTCGAGCCAGTTGAAATTGCTTTCAAGAGGAAGGACTTCGGGATGCCAAAGCGCGGGAAGCAAGGAGAGCGCTGCGCCCGCAGAGACGAGGGAAAACGAGACCGCGCCCAGGTCTCTCACCCTGACGTGGATCCGAGCGAGCGCTGGAGCGAGCGCCACACCCACCATAGGAGAGACGATGCAGATCCAGGCCGCGAGAATGGACACGCCCGTCACTTCCCGAAGCTCGCCGGGATCGCGTGCTCCACGAACCGGGATACGACACCGCCGTTGAATAGTCCGAGAAGCACGATCCCGGCCGCGAGGGCCAGCATGGGAGCGAGCATGGTCAAAGGAGCCTCGTTCCTGACGGGCTCGGCCGAGCCGGTTCCCTCCACACTCTCGCTGCCCGCTTCGTCCTTCTGGAAGTACATGTACCTGATGACGTTCCCGAAATAGGCGAGGGCCAAAGTGCTGCTGAAGAGAATGAGCCCCACAAAGACCCATTCCCCGGCGTCGACGGCGCCCATAATGAGGTAGAGCTTGCTGAAGAAACCGCAGGTCGGCGGGATCCCAATCATGGAGAACGCAGCAACAGTGAAGGTGGCGGCGGTCCAGGGCATCTTGGTGGAAAGGTTCCGGAAGTCACTGATATGTCGGAATCCGGTTCGATAGGCGATAGCGCCGGCTACGAGGAACAGACAGCCCTTCATGAAAGCGTGGTTGATGATGTGCAAGAGCCCGCCGGTAAGGCCCATTCGGTTCGCGAGCCCAATCCCAAGGACGATGTAGCCGATCTGCGCCACGGAAGAATAGGCGAGCATCCGCTTGATGTCCGACTGGGCGATGGCCACGACGGAGCCGACAATCATGGCCACCGCCCCCATCCAGCTCAAGAGCGTCGTGACCGGTATCAGATCCACGGAGAAGCGCGGCTCGAAGACGAAGAACATGACCCGCACCATGACGTAGGCGGCGACTTTGGTCGTGGTGGCGGCGAGCAGCGCGCTCACGGCCGAAGGGGCCTCCGAGTAAGCGCCGGGCAGCCAGGCGTGCATGGGGAACAGCGCCATCTTGATGGATATTCCGCTGATAAAGAAGGCGAAGGCGACCAGGACCACTCTGGACTGATAGAGGTCTGGGAGGATGCGCGCCAAGTCTGCCATATTGAGCGAGCCGGTGACGCTATAGAGGTAGCTGACGGAAAGCAGATAGAAGCAGGCTCCCACGGTCCCAAGAATGACGTATCGGAACGCCGAGACCACTGCGGCCCGGTCTCCAATCGAGATGAGCGCGTAGCCGGACAAGGAAGTGATCTCGAGAAAAACGTACAGGTTGAACATGTCCGCCGTGGCGACGATCCCCGTCAATCCACAGACCAGCAAGAGAAATACGCTGTAGAAAGGAACTTCTTTATCCGGCGCTTCGGTAGCGATGCTTTCTTTCGAATAGATCGCCACGAGGAGTGTGATGAAAGTCAAGAGCAACAACATGATGGCCCCGAGGTGATCGATGCGGTACTCGATTCCCCAGGGTGGCTCCCAGCCGCCCATGAAATATTGGATCGGACCGTTGCTCGTCACTTCCGCCGCCACGAGAACAGACGTCCCGAACGAGAACAGAAGGACAAGGAGCGTCAACGGGTAGGCCGTTTGCCGCTTCCACAATCCGAGCACGGGAAGGACGATCGACGCGAGAAGCGGAGCGGCAATGATGAGAACGGGAAGAGGAGACTGGTGGATGTTCATCGAACCCGGCGCGAGGCTCTCACTTTTTCCAACAGCACGTCTTCTTCCAAAGTGCCGTAGCTCTTGTAGATTCGCAGGAGAAGGGCGAGGGCGACCCCAGTCGTGGCGACTCCCACCACGATAGCGGTCAACATGAGGACGTGAGGCAGCGGGTTCGCGTAGTCCACGGCATTGAGTAGCAGATCGCCTTCGTGCCCATGCCCGCCTTGGACGATCGGTATGGTGGCGTCGCGCTTCGCTCCGAGCGAGACGACGAAGAGGATGATCGACCACTGAAAGATGTTCATCCCGACCAGCTTCTTGACCAGGTTCGCTTTGCCCGTCATGGCATAAAAGCCGATCATCATGAGGACCACGTAGATAATGCCGTTGATGTGCGCAATGAGGAATCCGAATTCGGTCATCCCAGTCTCATTCGAAAGTGATGAGATCGTGAAAAATCGAAACGATGACCGCCATCACGGTGATCCCGACTCCGATCTCGATCCCTAGCATTCCGATGCTGCGCGGCTGCGCGAACGGGAGGACGGCGTAGTCGAAGAGGTTTGCCCCGTAGGCTAGGCAAATCATCCCGATCCCGACGTAAAGAAAAACCCCCAGGCTGGTGAAGACCGTTAGGGCCGCCAGGGGGAACCTTCGCTTCACCACGTCGATCCCATAGGCGATGGATAGCAGAATGAAGCTCGACCCCAGAATAACGCCGCCTTGAAAGCCGCCTCCCGGGCTGGAGTGGCCGTGCATGATGACGTAGAGGCCGAAGAGTTGGATGAAGGGGACGAGCAAGCGGGCGACGGTCTTGACGATAACACTCGGCTGCTCCTCGAGCACGGCTCAATCCTCCTTCCTTTTCCCCCGCAGGATGAGAAGACAGGCGATCGCCGCCGTGAAGATGACGGTGGTTTCTCCGAGGGTGTCGTAGCTGCGGTAATCCGCGAGAACCGCCGTCACCATATTGGGAACTTCCGTTTCGGCGAAACCGTCTTCGATGTAGCGCGGAGACACGTGCCGGCTCGGTGGCGACTCGGGATCGCCAAACTCGGGCATTTCCACGGTTCCGAAGGCCAATAGAAGCCCCGTCACTCCGGTCGCGATGAGATGAATGAACTTCAATCCTTGCTTATCCTTTCGGTCTTGAAGACTGTGATGACGAAGAGGACCGTCGTCACCCCAGCCCCTACCGACGCCTCCGTGAAGGCGACGTCCACAGCGCCCATCTCCACCCACAGAAGGCACATGAACAGGCTGAACGCGCCGAGGAGAATGACGGAAGCGAGGAGATCCTTGACGGTCACCGCGGCGATGGCGCAAATCACGGTGAACAGAAGCAATAAGAGGTCGAGCTGCCAGCTCATCTATTCCCCCTCTCTCGTCCAGAGCGGTACGTTGTGCCTGAAGGCCGCCCTCGCGATGGCATGGGTTGCCGTGGGGCTCGTTAGGAAGATGAAAAGAGCAATGACAAGGATCTTCACGCTCGTGAGGCTCAACCCGGCGTAGAAGGCCAGGCCGGTCAACACGAGAAGGCTGCCGAGCGTGTCGCATTTACCGGCGGCGTGCATCCGCGTATAGAAATCCGGAAAACGGAGCAACCCGATGGCGCCCATCAGCAGAAAAAAAGTGCCCGAGGACAAGAAAATTACCGCCAGCAACGTCATCGTGACAATCCTTGCTGCTCGATTCCTCGTCTCTCGAAGTACTTCGACAGAGCGAGGGCGCCTATGAAGTTGATGAGCGCATAGACGAAAGCGATGTCGATGAAGAAATCGACCCGCTCGAAGGAATATCCGGTCAGCAAGATGATGGCGATCGTTTTCGTACCGATGACATTCACGGCGATGATGCGATCGATGATGACCGGCCCCATCAAAACCCGATAGAGACAAAGCAGCACCGAGAACAAAATGGTCAGGGCCGTGGCGAGAAGAAAAACCTGCATGGAGCTATCTATCGAATTGGAGATACGCCGTTGATGCGCTCCGACTCGACGAAGACGTGGGCGATGCGCTGCTCCATGTCGCCGGTGAGGAGATCGCGCGCAAATTTGTCACTCAGTGCGTGAACAAAGAACTCTCCGTCGACGATGTCCATTGTTATGGTGCCGGGCGTCAGAGTGATGGAGTTGCCGAAGCTGACCAAGGCGAGCTCACTCGTCAACTTGGACCTGAAACGGACGACCTGGGGGCGGATCTTTCGAGGGTCGATGACCAGGGCGACGACATGGAGGTTCGCAAGCGCGATCTGGTACAAGAGCCAGGGCACATAGTGAAAGAACCTCCACGCCTTCAACAGCTTGTTGGGAGCGGTCACGTCTTGAATCAACAAGTCGTGAGAGAGGACCGCCACGAGGAAAGAACAGACAAAGCCCAGGCCCAGATGCAAAGAATCGAAATGCCCGGAAAAGATCAGCCAAAAAGCGAAGAGGAGAAAAAATACGATCAAACGGCTCAGGTTCCGCGAGTGTTTTTGTCGAGCCTCCTGACCCATGGTCTTCCTTCCGTCTGCTGTTCCACGCGAGAAGCGAAACGAGCCGTATTCTATATCAGTGAGCCCTTTTCCCTGCGGTCTACTCACCGGTTACCGCGGTCGCCTTGGGGAGGCTCAGTAGATTCGCGAATAGCTTGTAGGCGGAGGGGACTCCCGCCGGAAGCTGCCGGAATAATCCGAGGCCGATATAGATCCACCGTCCCTTCCCGTACTCGGCCTCGACGAGCATGCCCTTTTTGACGCCCGCGTTGTACTCCCACGGATCCTCTGCGGCCAGGAGCTCTCGGTAGTGTGGGTCTCCCTCTTCTTCGAGGAAGTAGAGGCCTCTCTCTTGAACCCAGCCGTCCCAATCTTGCTCGGTGAGCTCGTTGGGGAGGTTGAAAACGGGATGCTCGGGCGCGAGGATCTCGATGGGCGTCTCTTCGACGGTGATGCGGTTCCGGCTGACTTTCTTGGGGTAGGGACCCCATTGCGCGGCGTTGAACTCCATCTTGTTGTACTGCACGAGTAGCGTTCCACCCTCCGCGACGTAGTCGAGGAGTCGGTGGTTGTAAGCTTTCAGATCCTCGCGGTTCAAATAGGCACGCACTCCCGTCATGATGACGTCGTATCGCGAGAGGTTTCCTTCCGCGAGCTCCTCCTCGGAAAGAAGCTCGAGCTCGGCTCCGAGTTGCCGGATGGCTGCTGGCACTTCGTCGCCGACGCCGACGACGTATCCCACCTTCACGGGTGCGACTTGAAGGTCCAGAGCCTGCACCTTGGCCATCGCGGGGTGATAGAGGTAGCGAGTCTGGATATGGTGATAGGCGATGGTCTGGACGCCTTCGCGGTACCGTTCTCCGTTCAAGCTCGCCGAGGCTTCGATGCCGTAAGTCCCGGCCACGACGGTCGCGGGGGGCGTGACTCGAAACCGAACCGTGATCGCCTGGTTCTCGCGCTCGAAAGCGAGTGGTGCCTCCTTCGGCTCGACGTTCCAACCCACCGGCGCGGTGAGTGAAAGGCTTCCCGTCACGGGCTCGGTGCCTTTGTAGAGCGCGCTGACCGAAACAGGACGGGTCTTTTTGTCCGCCCCGGTGGGAAAGACGACGACCGAGGGCGAGAGTGTGACCGAAACGAGGGGCAGCACGGACACGTGCTTCTGCTTCTCGTATCCGACCCATGGGCCGTCGTAGCGATATTGAACGGCTTTCTCCAGGGTGATGTCGACGCCGCTCGAACGAAGAAGGACCTTGGATGCGACGGCCGGTGAGCGCCACGGACGCCCGAAGTGAGACGTCTCCAGGAGCTCGAATCGATCGACCTCCGGATCGGGTTTGGTCCAATAGGGACGATCGTAGGCGGCGTTCATGGAAACGCTCACGTGATAGGGCGCCTCCACGACTTCGTTCATCGCAAGGGCTCGAGGAAGGCTCGGGAAACTTTCCCCCTCGCCCGGATTCGGGACTGTGATCCAGCCGGAAGGTGTGACGACCTCGATCGCCCGAACTTCCACAGGCTCGGGGCTTCGGTTCGTAATTTGCACCTTGACACCGAGCTCGGAACCTCTCGTCACCTCGCCGCGGTCGGCGATGGGATCGATCGCGATCCCATGGGCGAGCGCGATCGCTTCTTCGAAGTCTTTTTCCTTCGGAGCGAGCCGGTTCTCGAGCTCGTAGCGCGCAGCTTCGGGGAGAGATTGGATCTCTTCTCGAAGCGCGCGCAACCGCTCCAAACCTCGGCGCAACGGAGGAAGCGTTTCCCAGGGCGCTCGCGCGTCGAAGGCCGCGAGGGCGTCGTCGACGTCCTCCCCGAGAGCGTCGATTGCGACGTGAATCGCAGTCTCGTCGGTAAAGCCCTTGAGTCGATCGAGCCCGGTCTCGATGCCGTCGAAGAGGTCAGCCTCGTCCGGGGCGACCGCCATCGTCGTGTCTTCGAGTCTCCATAAGGAGTCTCGGGAGCCGGGAAGCGCACGGAGCTGTCGCATTCCCTGGCATTTGTGATTCGAGCGAGCCTCGAGGCCCATCTGGTAGTAAGAGCGTCCCAGGACGGGGTCATAGACACCGGTGTCCAGGCGCACGAGATGAACGTCCTCCTCCTGGGGCTGCTCTCGGTTGGGACCGCCGGAGCCCACGCGAGTCCGCGAGTAGAGCTTGAAGGCTTGCCATGGTCTTAGACCAGCGGCAATCTGGTCGCCAAAGCGATCGGGATCGGCGGCGGCGCGGAAGGCCGCCGCCGTCAGTATGCCCGAGGTCTGGTGGTGTTGGCCGCCACCTTTTCCGCGCGGTGGGAGTGAGACGACGACGTCGGGCCGCACGGTCCGGATGAGACGCACGATGTCGGCGAGGATTTCTTCCTCGCCCCATTTCTCGAGCGTTTCCTCGACGCTGAAGGAGTAGCCGAACTCGTAGGCGCGTGTGAAATACTGCTCGACGCCGTCGATGCGATGCATCGCCATGAGCTCTTCGGTTCTGAGAATCCCAATCGCTTCGAAGAGCTCGGGTCCGATCTCGTTCTGGCCTCCGTCACCTCGCGTCACGGTGAGGAGCGCCGAACGCAGGCCACGGCCGCGGCTTAGCATCACGAGAAGCCCGTTGTCTTCGTCGTCCGGATGCGCCGTGGTGTGGAGAAACGTGGCTCCCGATCCGAGCTTTCTGAGCTGCAGCGCGAGGCCTGTCGCACCTCGCTCTTCCGGGATCGGCTCGAGCTGGGCGTGGGCGACACAAGCCAAGAGCAAGACTATCGCGGTGAAGACACGCTTCATTCCTCACGCTCCTCTATAATGCCGGCAGCTTAGTGAGGGGATAACAGGTTGTCAAAGCAGCCCGACTCGACGCCTCCGATCTTCGGAACGTGGGGACGATTCTACGCGGTCGTCATTCTCAATGCGCTATTCGTCTACGCGCTTCTCCTCCTGTTCTCCGCCTACGCGCGCTGATGCACGCGCTCGACTGGCTCGTCGTCGTCCTCTACATCGGCCTCATCATCTATATCGGCTATCGCACCGGCCGTGGCAACACAGGGCTGGAGGACTTCTTCCTCGCGCGCCGTTCGATGCCCTGGTACGCGATCGGTCTCTCGGTGATGGCGACGCAGGCGAGCGCGATCACCCTCGTAGGGACCACCGGGCAGGGCTACGTCAACGGGATGCGTTTCATCCAGATCTATTTCGGGCTGCCGCTCGCGATGGTGATTCTCTGTGTGACGCTGGTGCCCTTCTTCTATCGTGCCAAAGTATTCACCGCTTACGAGTACCTCGAGCGCCGCTTCGACGGAAAGACCCGCAGCCTCACGAGCTTCTTGTTCCTGCTCGGTCGAGGGCTTTCGGACGCGGTGGTCATTTACGCCCCTTCGGTGGTGCTCGCAATCGTCTTCGGGCTCGACGAGAAAGTCATCATCCTCGGGATCGGGGCGGGCGCGACGCTCTATACCGCACTCGGAGGCATGCGAGCCGTCATGTGGGTCGAGATGTGGCAGATGCTGATTATCTTTCTCGGCATTCTCTTTTGCCTCGGCTCCGTCGTTTTCGGTCTTCCCGCGGAAGTTTCGCTCTTGGATGCCGTCCGAATCGCGGGATCGACCGGGCGAACCGAGACGGTGGATTTCAGCTTCGATCCCAACGTGACCTATACCTTCTGGACGGGTTTGCTCGGCGGAACCTTCCTCATGCTGTCCTACTTCGGCTGCGATCAGAGCCAAGTACAACGCTATTTGACCGCGCGCTCCCTGACGGAAAGCCGGCTCGCGCTGCTGTTCAGTGCCTTGGTGAAGATCCCGATGCAGTTCGTCATCCTGCTGACGGGCGCGCTCCTCTTCGTCTTCTACCAGTTCGAGAAACCTCCGGTGGTCTTCAATCCGGTGTCTCTGGAGCGAGTGCAATCGCGTCCCGAGCTCGCGAGCCTCGAAAGTCGCTACGATCGCGCTTTCGAGGAGCGCGAGGCCGCGGCGATCGAATTTGCCCGAGCGCTCGATGACCGCGAGGACGACGGCTCGGCGCGCGCCGCCTTCCTCACCGCTGACGAAGACTTCCAAGACGCTAGGCGGGGCGTCGTCGAGCTCATCGAGGAGAACGAGGGCGCTCGGTTCAACGATACCAACTACGTCTTTCCGACCTTCGTCCTGACCCGGCTGCCCGCGGGGGTCGTCGGACTAATCCTGGTGGCCATTTTTGCGGCAGCGATGTCTACCGTGGAGTCCGAGCTCACGGCGCTGTCCACCGCCACCGTCGTGGACTTCTACCAGCGTTACCTGCGCGCGGAGGCCGACGACGCGCACTATCTGAAGGTGAGCCGGGTCTCGACCGTCTTCTGGGGGGGCTTCGCGACGGCCTGCGCCCTCTATATGGGCCGGCTGGGATCCGCCATCGAGGCGGTGAATCGCATTGGTTCCTACTTCTATGGGCCCATCCTCGGGGTTTTCGTTCTAGCCATCGGCGCCCCAAAGGCCAATGGGCACGGCGCCTTCGCCGGGATAGGGCTTGGCATCGTCGCCGTCCAGCTCACGATGCGCTATTCAGACGTTTCTTACCTTTATTACAACCTCGTCGGCGCGGTGGTGGCGGTTGCGGGCGGCTACGCCGTGAGCCTCGTATTCCAATCGGAACAGCCGTCTGTATAATAGAAGCACCGCCGAACCCCGGCCCCACGTAGGATTTTACAGGTGTTTGTTTGAGTCTGATTGTCCTGCCAACCGAGCTCGTACCTCCCGAATCTCTGCTGTGGTGCGTCCTTTTGCTTGGCGCCGCCAAGAGCGGCTCCAGTTGGAAGAAAATTTTCGGCCTGGGGAAGAAAGATAAAGGCGCGGGCGGGGCAGGCCAAAGCGATGCCGGCGCGCCTCCGGGCGATTGGCAGCGGGCGGCGAAGATTTTCGAGGACGACGGGCGCTTTCGTGACGCGGCCAAGATCCATCAAGGTCACGGACAGAACTACGAGGCGGCGCGGCTGCTCGTCCATGCCGGCGCTCTGACCGAAGCGGCATCCATCTTCGAGCGGGTCGGCCATTACTTGAAAGCGGAGGAGGTCTGCGCTCAGTCGGGTGACAACCGGCGCGCCGGAGAAAATTATCGGCGCTACCTCGAGGATCGTTTCGGAAGCCTTGCGGTCGCGCGCGCTCCTGCGGATCACGCCGAGTTCACGAAATACTGCCGGCTCGCGGGACAGGCCTTCGAGCGCGCGGGGCTCCTCGAGCAGGCGGCCGAAGTGCTCGAGCGAGGCGACCAGTGGGAGGAGGCCGCGGCGCTCTACCTCAGGCTCAACCGCCACGTGAAAGCCGCGGATCTCTATCAGCGTGCCGGACCGTCGATCAGGCGGCCGACGTCTACGCCCAGGCGGGTGATCGCGTGCGCGCCGCGCAAATGCGTGGAGAGCACCTGTACAAACAAGAACAAAAAAACGAGGCGGCGGTTCAATTCCTTCTCGGGGGCGATCCGCTCCGAGCCGCCGAGGTCTACGAGGAGGCGGGCAACTACCTCGACGCGGCTCGCTGCTACGAGCACTGCGGCGCCCATCGGCAAGCGGCGGAGGCCTACGAGCGCGTCGATCAGTTCGATCGGGCGGCCGAGATGTACGGGCGCTGCCAGGAGTACAAGAAGGCCGCCGACTCTTACGAGAAAGCCGAGGACTGGGAGCACGCGACTCGCATGTTCGCGGAGTCGGGAGCTTACTACCGGGCGGCCATGCTCGCGCGCAAGACTGGGCTCACCGAGCTCGCCATCGACTATCTACAGAAGGTTCAGCCGAGCGACGGAAATTACCAGGAAGCTCTCGTCGAGCTCGCGCACAGCTTCATGGAGCGTGACTTGCCCGGCGTGGCGGTGGAAAAACTGAAGAAGGCGCTCGCCGAGCAACCACTCTCCGACACGAACCTCGACATCTACTACACGCTGGCCGTGGCCTGCGAACAAATGGGCGACAGTCCCGCGGCCGTCGACCTTTTCAAGAAAATCGTGGCCGAGAATTACGGTTATCGGGATGCCGTAGGCCGGCTCCAGGAGCTGGAGAAGAAGGCGGCGAGCGTGTCCCCGGCGCGCCACGCCGCGAAAGAGGAGCTCGGGGGAGCCAAACGTTACGAGTTCGTCGAGAAACTGGGTGCCGGAGGCATGGGCGTCGTCTATCGGGCCAAGGACACCAGGCTGAACCGAGTCGTCGCCTACAAAATGCTTATGGAGCAGTTCATGGAGGTCAAGGACGTGCGCGAGCGCTTCTTACGCGAAGCACAATCGGCCGCTCAGCTCAACCACTCGAATATCGTCACCGTTTACGACATGGACGTCGATGCCGAGCGGCACCGACTCTTCATCGCGATGGAGTTCGTCTCGGGCGAGTCCTACTTCGACATCCTGCAGCGGGAAACGAACCTATCGATTCAGGCGGCGCTTCACTTCGTCGTCGGCGTCCTGAAGGCCCTCGCCCACGCTCACGGCCACGGTGTCGTCCATCGAGACATCAAGCCGTCCAACGTCATGCTCTCCAAGCAGCGGGTCGTGAAGATCATGGATTTCGGCCTGGCCAAGGTGCTGCGAGAAGCGAAGGCACAGGGCAGCGAGAAGGCGAGCGGCACACCTTTATATATGTCGCCCGAACAGATTCTGGGCAAAGCGATCGACTTCCGCACCGATATCTACGCCTTTGGCGGGACCGTCTATCACCTGCTCGCTGGGGAGCCTCCCTTCGTCGACGGCGAAGTGCTCTACCACCACGTGCATACGAAACCGCGCGCCTTGAAAGAGCTCTGTCCCCAAGTCCCGAAGGTTCTGGACCAGATCGTCATGAGCTGCCTCAACAAAGACCCATCCGATCGCCCTCGCTCCGAAGAGATCCTGCGCCGCCTCAAGAAGCAGAACTAAAGTAACTGGTTCTCGAATAGGCTCAGTCGACGCAGATCGTGCCCTTGACCTTGCCGTCTTCGACGAAATTCAGGCAGTTTCCACGCACGATCGTCCAGGCGAAACAGGTTCCGGAAGTTCCGCCAGGCGTTTCGGAAACACCGGCACTGATGCACTCAACGGAATCGGTACAGACATTTCCGGCGTCCGGTGTGGGGAGATTACATTGGGGGATTCGATACAGGCCGAAGAGACCCCAGTCACCGCCGGCAGACCCGCAGGCGTTCTCACTTTCCGGCGTCGGTCCCTCGAGCTTCGGTTTCAGCTCGAGTTTCCGGCGCTGGCTCATATACTTCAAGCCCTCTTCTGCGTAGTGCCGCGTGGACTCGTCGGGCGAGTGCAGCGCTCGCGATAACGCATCCTCCACCAGCGGATCCATCGGGTCGGCCGTTTTCCAGGCGATCGACGTTGCCGTCCGGGACACGCCGGGATGCGGATCGGACATCGCTTCGACAATCGGCACCGTCAGAGCCGGGTCGTTCAATCCCCAATCTCCGAGCACGCGCAGCGCTCGAAGGCGGATCCACACGTTCGTGTGTCGGATACGCTCGGTGATACCGGGCATGAGTGCGCGTTTCGCTTCGTCGTCGAGAGTCTCGGCTTCCGCTTCCGCTGCGACCCGTATCGAAGGAAAGATCGAGGTCAATCGTTCCTCGAGAGGCGCGCTCTGTACCTCGACCAGAATCGAGTCGTCGCATGCGGCTTGATCGCACCAGAGTTTGTCGTAAGGGAAGTCGTGCTCGTGATCGAGTCCACCGAAAACCTGGATTTTGAATGCGTCGGAGCGGTAGACGGGCGGAGCGTCCGGTCCTCGTTTGACGGTCACGACAGCGCTGTGAGTTCCGAGCTCGAGTGTCGCCGGGCTATACGCCCAATGCAGCGCCGAGCTCCCACCGAACATCGTGATGGCGCCGACGTGCACCTCTTCACGAACGCCCGTGAGCCGATAGGCGATCGCGAGCTCGACTTCGTCGTGCGATTCGCGTTGGACGGAAACGTCCAGAATCGCAACGTCTCCCGCGAGCGCCGCGAGCAGTGGCAAGACGAACATGATGGCGGTGTCATCGAGTGTAGCACGACAAGAAAAGCAGCCGACCCCCGTTCAAGCTCAGACTCAGCACATGGCGCGTCTCGTGAAGACGGCCCGCCAAAACCTCCAAGGGCGACGCGGGTGGACCCGGTGGAGGTTCTCAGGGCCCAGTGAGGAGCGCGGACCACAACCTCGACGACAAAGCATGGGTGGCGCCGATACGCTAAACTCCCCTCGCAATGAGCCGCATCGTGGAGTGGACCCACCGCCTGCAAGAGCGGGTGCGGGAGCTGATGCTGCGGAACGAGAACGAGGTTTTTCTCGTTCTCACACTGCTCATCGGCGCGCTCGTCGGCCTCGTCATTGTCGCTTTCATCGTTGTCACGGACAACCTCGAGGCGGCGCTCTATCACGAAGACGGACCCCGGTGGCGGCTTCTCGTCACGCCGGTCCTCGCGACGCTGGGCGTGGGGGTGTTGCTCTATCGGTTCTTTCCCGACGCACGGGGGAGCGGCATACCGCAGACGAAAGCGGCCCTCTACGCGCGCGGAGGGCACATCTCCTGGCGCACGACCTTTGGCAAGTTCCTGTCGTCCTCGACGACGCTCGCGAGCGGGATCGCGCTCGGCCGAGAAGGGCCTTCGGTTCAGATCGGGGCCGGCATCGCCTCTGTGATTGGGCGCACGCTCGGACTTCCGGCGGAGAAACTCCGGTTGCTTGTCCCGGTAGGCGCGGCGGCCGCGCTCGCAGCGGCCTTCAACACCCCCATCGCGGCCGTGCTCTTCGCGCTCGAGGAGATCATGGGCAATCTTCATGCCCCGATTCTCGGCTCCGTCGTCATTAGCGCCGCGACCTCTTGGCTCGTGCTTCGGCTCTTTCTCGGTGACCAACCGCTGTTTCGCGTGCCGGAGTACGAGCTCCTGCACTCGGGCGAGTTCATCGTCTACGCCATTCTGGGCGTCATCGGTGGCCTGGTCTCCGTGGCTTTCGTCAAGTTGATGCTTCGCATGCGGGAGCAATTCCTGAACATGCCCCGAAGGACTCGCTGGCTTCAGCCGGCCGCCGGGGGCGTCGTGGTAGGCCTTCTCGCCTTCGGCCTCCCCGGCGTCTTTCGCTTCGGCTATACCACGGTGGGTCAGGCTCTGAACGGTGAGCTGCCGCTGTCGCAGATGTTTGTGCTCATCGTCCTCGGAGTGCTCGCGACCGCGGTTTGTTACGCCTCGGGCAACGCCGGCGGGATTTTCGGTCCGAGCCTGTTCGTGGGGGCGATGGTCGGGGGCACGGTGGGAAGCGTGGCGCACAGCTACTCCCCCGACTACGTTGCCTCGTCGGGCGCCTACGCACTCGTCGGGATGGGGACGGCCTTCGCGGGAATTCTGCGCGTGCCCATGGTCTCCGTGATCATGATCTTCGAGATCACGCAAAACTACACCATCATCGTTCCGCTGATGATCTCGAACCTCATCAGCTTTTTCGTCTCCTACCGATTGCAGCGGGTGCCGATCTACGAGGCGCTCGCGCTCCAGGAGGGGATTCACCTACCGACGTCGGAGAGCGCCAAACGCCACCTGCAGGTACGACTCGCCATGAGACCGCCTCACGAGAGCTTCACGATGGACATGACCGTCGCGGACTGTCTCGAGCGTGCGGGCCACAGCGGTCAGCGGGCCTGGCCGGTCTTGGACAAGAGCGGAGTCTGGGGCGTCGTCTCGCTCGTTCAGCTCGAGAAGGCCCTCGACGAGGATCGGGGGGAGAGCAAAGTGGGGATGCTTCTGGACGGCCGCAAGTTTCCTCACCTGCACGCGGATCACTCACTCGATCTGGCTCTCGAGCGTATGGGCTCGTCGGGCTGCGATCTGTTGCCCGTCGTGAGCCGCGCGAACGTGCACGAGATGGAAGGCGTCTGCACTCTACTCGATGTATTGCGCGCCTTCGGTGTGCACGGCTCGCCCCCGGGAGTGCCGCCCGAATGACGCTACCGCCGAAATGAAAGCCGTCGTTCAGCGCGTCTCGGAGGCGCGGGTGATGGTCGAGGGTGTTGCGGTAGGCTCGATCGATCGCGGTCTGCTCGTTCTCCTCGGCGTCGCTCAGGGCGACGAAGCGAAGGACGCCGCCTGGATGGCGGAAAAGATTGTCTCGCTACGCATTTTCGAGGACGATGAGGGAAAGATGAATCTCTCTCTGAAAGAGGTTTCCGGTTCGCTTCTGGCCGTATCGCAGTTCACGCTTCTCGGGGATTGCCGCAAAGGCAGACGTCCCTCCTTCGTCGAGGCCGCGCCCCCGGAGCTCGCGGAAAGACTCTACGAGGCCTTCGTCTCGCAGGTGGGCGGTCTTGGCGTTCCGACCGCGACGGGCCGTTTCCAGGCTCACATGAAGGTCTCGCTCGTGAACGAAGGTCCGGTGACGATTCTCGTGGACAGCAGCAGGCCGAGATGAAGCTTCTGATGGTGATGCTTCTCGCGGGAACGCCCCAGATGGAAGTCGTCTCGCGTTTGTTCGCCGCGACCTCGACGGGTCCCTTCATTACTTATAGCTGGGGAGAGCATTGGACGAAGCTGCGCCCCGATCTCAGAGGCTTGTCGGGAGAGATCGACCTCTTCCTCTGTCTCGGTCCGGCCGTCTACGCGGGCGGATCGGACGGAGTGTTCGTCTCGAGCGATTTCGGAGAGACCTTCGGTTCCCTCAGTAGCTGGTTCTACGGAGCTGCGCGATCTCTCCTGAGCGCGAGACTCTTCGCGCTCGAGCCGACGCTCTTCGTGGGGACGGAGACAGGGCTCTATCGCTCGACGAACGGCGGCGACGAGTGGTCGCGGGTCGGCGAAGGCGCATTGGACGCGAGCGTGAACGCGATGGTCTGGCCAGGGCCCGAGCTCTTCGTGGTTACGGACGACGGCCTGTTTCGCTCCCTCGATGGTGGTGACGTGTGGAAGCGGCTGGACGATGGTCTTCCGGAAGGACCTGTGCTCTCCATCGCAGTCGCGCAGTTTTTTGCGCTCGAGCCCACGATCTTCGTCGGAACGAGAGGCAAAGGGATCTACCGAAGCCGCGACGGTGGCGAGAGCTTCGAGCCCGTCGGCGCCCAGGCGATCGGAGGGGCCGACGTGCGCGCGCTCGTTTGGTGGAACACCTTGCTTCTCGCGGGAACCGATCTGGGGCTCTTTCTCTCGAACGATGGCGGAGAGCGATTTCGTGAGACTCGGGAGATCAAAGGCGTAGAGGTCCTCTCGCTCAACGTACCCGGCGCTGAGGTCGGGATTGCCTCCGATGTTTTCGTCGGCACGAGACAAGGCGTCTTCAAGAGCTCCGATGGGGGCGTGAGCTTTCGCCTGGTGAGTGAGGGGCTGGGCCGCCCCGAGGTGAGACATCTGGATACGTTCCCTATGCCCCCTCAAAACCGTGAGAATCGATGAGCTTTCGCCTCCTCCTTCTCGGCGAGCTCGCTCTTCTCGCCGTCGGTCTGGCATGGACGTTTCTGGGATCTTTGTCGATATCGATCGATTTCACGGGCGATTCACTTCGAACCGCACTTTGGGTGACGCTCGGATTGGCCCTCGTCAACTTTTCGCTGTTTTCCGCTGCGCGCCGCGCCCGCTTCGGCCGGAACGCACGCCTCTTCTTGGAGGAGGAGATCTTTCCCCTGGTTCGCGCCGCCTCGGCCTGGGAGCTTCTCGCCGCTGCAGCACTCGCCGGCGCTGCCGAAGAGCTTCTGTTCCGAGGCTTGCTGCAGCCGCGCATCGGTCTGCTCGCCACGAGCGCACTCTTCGGCTACTTGCATGGCCCGAGCAGGAGTCTCGTCGCCCTGGCCGTTTGGGCCGGCGCCGTCGGCGCCGCGCTGGGGCTTGTCTTTCGCGCGACGGGAAACCTCGTCGTGCCCGCGCTCGCGCACGCATTGTATGATGCGCTCGCGCTCTTCTACATTCGCTATCGCCCGGAGAACCCAGGAGATGCTTATGGCCGAACGCCCTAGTGACAAGAGTCTGACGCGCTTGAACAAGTTCGTCGAAAGCTACTGCAAGAAGTCGGGAACGGCGACGCATCCGGACTCCGAGGTCACCGAGTCAATCGTCCTCGGATTGGCGCGCAACATGGATGACCTCGGAAGGCCTCTGTGCCCATGTCGTTTCTACCCGGACAAGCGGGAAGAGGTGAAGCACCGGACGTGGATTTGCGCCTGCGACGACATGCAAATCTACAAGTACTGCCACTGCCTGTTGTTCGTGAACGAAAAGGGAGAGCCGATCACCGAGTACCTTCCGGAGGATCACGAGGGTCGACAGATCTACGGCCTCGTTGAGGATCCGACGCCCGAGCGCGGGCGCCCGCTTCGAGACAAAGCTGCCGAGCGCGAGAAGGAGAGGAAGGAGCGGCCCTCCTGACGAGCGAGATTACTTTCGCTAAGACTGAGGCCCACGGAAATGACTTCATCGTTGTTTCCGAGACCGCAGCACCTCACTTGGAAGAGGAGCGGCGGCGCCTCGCGGTATCGATTTGCGATCGACGCCTGGGCATCGGCGGAGATGGCTTGCTCCTCTACGGCGTCGACGGGAGTCGGTTCGCCATGACGGTGATCAATAGCGACGGCTCCATCGCCGAGATCTCCGGGAACGGATTGCGCTGTCTCGCGGCCTTCCTCAGCTACGCCGGTCTGGCTCCCGAGAAGAAGCTCGAGGTTGCGACGGGCGCGGGCCTGCTCTCGCTCGAGAACGTCTCGCGCGAAGGCACGCGCTTTCGGTTTCGGGCAGATATGGGGCCAGCGCGTCAAATCATGAAAGATGTTGCGCTCGACGTCGGCGACGGCCAGCTCAACCTGACGACGCTCTCGATGGGAAACCCGCACGCGGTCACCTTCGTCGACCGCTTAGATGTTTCGGAGTTGCGACGCCTCGGGCCTCGCGTGGAGTGTCACACGAGATTTCCGAGCCGGACGAACTTCGAGCTCGTCGAGGTCCTGAACGATCACGAGATCCGGATCGGAATTTGGGAACGGGGAGCCGGCGAGACGGCGTCGTCAGGCACGGGCTCGGCGGCCTCCGCGGTGGCTTCGGTGGTAAAAGGACTCGTGTCGTCCCCGGTCCGTGTCCAGTGTCCGGGCGGCGAGATCGAGGTGGATTGGCCCGGCCGCGAACGCGTCCACGTCACGGGTGATGCAGTGGTAGTGGGAACGGGGCGCTATTTCGAAAGCGCATCTCGAACCCGACTAGCTCCGGCTTGAGGCTCTTGCCCTCGGCGAGAGCGGTCAGAAGGTCGCCCGTCTCCACGAGATCGACAATACGTGCCTGGCGCTTTTCGAATTCGAGAAGCTCATCTCCTGCCTCACGATCCGCACCACGACTTCGTGCGATATCCAGCAAACCCTTGAGCTCTCCTACGAGACGCGCGACTTGTCGGGCAACCAACTGTCTCTCCCCTGTCGCCTTGATGTAGGCTTCGTCGGCTCTCCCGCGTGCCCGGGCCGCAACGCGAATCGACTCGCGATAATCTTCGTCTTCGAGCGTGAGACGGTAAGCTTCCGCGAGCGCGGCTTCCGACTCCGCGAGCAACTCCGGGGCATAGAGAGGGCCCTCCACGATCTTCACTTCTTCGATCCGCGACCGAACGAGCTCGAGCTCTCGGGTAGGGGCCTGTGCGCATCCCGCGAGAGCGAAGAGTGAAAGCAGGGCCAGTTTCATCGTCGTGCTGCCGCTCGTTTCTCGTAGGCCTTCAAGACCCGGCGGACGAGGGTCCTGGTCTCGCCCAGACATGTGCCGTAGTCGAAGGAGCGCGCTATCTCTTTCGGACTGAGGTGCGAGCAAATGATCTCGTCTTCTTCCGCGACCTCACGAAGGGAGCGCCGCTCGCTACGCGCGCGCGCCGATAGAGATTGGACGAGCCCGTGCGCGCGATCCCTTCCCAGGGTTGGCGCCAGCCTCATGAGGATGGCTTCCGAACATACGAGAGCCCCCGCTCGCTCGAGATTGCTCTGCATGTTATCGGGCTTGACTATGAGAGTTGCCAAGAGCCGCTCGCTCATCGTGAGCTGTGCGTCTGCGAGCAGGCATACCTCCGGTACGAATTTCCAGGCTGTCTCACCCTGTCGATGGTCGTCCTCACCCTCCGCGTGGATATAGTCGAGCGCCGCGGTTGCATTGCCGCGAAGGAGTCTTCCGAGCAGGACGACCGAGCCCGAAGCGACAGGGTTCTGTTTGTGCGGCATGGCCGAGCTCCCGACGTTGCCCTCGGTGAACTCCGTGACTTCGTCGACGTCGGTCTGCTGCAGGTTGTAGATGTTCTGGGCGATCTTGCCGAGGGTAGAGGACAGCATGCAACGGACGAGCACGAACTCGGCGATGCGGTCGCCGGAAATCTTGACTGGTACCTCCGCCGCGGAAAGACCCAATTGCTCCATCAGGCGCTTTTGAACTCGAAGGCCGTTTTTTCCCAGAGAGGCCAGAGTCCCGACCGCGCCGCCACCGACCACAAATGGGTCTCGACGATGTCATAGCTCGAGCGGACCTGCAGCATCAGTCCGGTGTCGAAGATGTTCTTGCTCGTGGCTCCCCAGTGCACGAAGCCTGCCGAGCGCTTCGAGATCTTCTTCCGCAGCTCGTCCACAAGGGGGACGACGGGGTTCCAGGTCTCGTCGAAAGCCTTCTTCAGCCCGGGGAGGTCGAGCTTCTCGATACGCGCCGCGCGCGCGATCTGTAAGGCCTCTTTTTCAGGAATGAGACCGAGCTCCGCCTCGACGCGTGCGAGCGCGACCTCGACGTCGAGCCATCGCTGGAGCGTCGCGCGATCGTTCCAGATGTCTCGCATCGCGCTCATGCCGAAGCGATCCTTGAGGTAAAAAGAGCCGAAAACCGTCGAAGCCACGGCGACATCATAGCAAAGGGTAAGGGGTCAATCTCGGGAGCGAATCTCCTCGACCTTGGATTCCGCTTCCTCGTTGAGGCGGTCCCTTTCGGCGCTCAGCTCGGCGCGGAGCGTCTCCACTTCCTCGAAGGTCGTTGCCGTCTGCAACGTGGATTCCTGGTGAATCTCGAGCTCCGCGATCTTCGCCTTGTAGCGACTGCGTAGCTCCGCGATCTCGGCTTTCTTCTCGTTCGAGAGTCTGCGCTCGGTATAGTCGCCGCGAGCTTTGAGCTTCTCCATTGCGATCTCGACAGCGGATTTCGGCGCGTCTTCGTCCGACATGGGTCACCTCGCGCCCCTTCATCTTGTCGGGGCCGGTGCTATACTAGCGATTCCTCGCAGCAAGGGAAAGGAGAGGCCCCAATGGTCGAGATCACCGTACTCAACAATGGATCGTTGCGCGTCAAGGGAGATGTCACGCTGAAGGACGCCAACGGGGAGAGCTACGATCTGAAAGGTCGCGATGCGATCTCGCTCTGCCGCTGCGGCAACTCCGAGAACAAGCCGTTCTGTGATGGATCTCATAGTCGTCGAGGATTCGAGCACGAGCCGAAGGCCTTCGCGCTCCCCGAGCGCAAAGGCTGAGCTGGCCCAGGCTCGGTTGGAGGTAATCAATGGTGGCGCTTCCAGAAGCCTTCCGGGAAATCTTGGACAAGAAGACTTTCGTTCATCTCGCGACTTGTATGAAGGACGGCTCTCCACAAGTGAGTCCGGTGTGGGCGGAGCAAGAAGGCAACCTCATCGTCGTGAACTCGGCCAAGGGGCGGATCAAGGATCGGAACATGCGTACCGACGCTCGTGTCGCGCTCTCCGCGACGGACCCTGAGAATCCCTACCGCGCTTTGATGATTCGAGGCCGCGTGGTGAAAATCACCGAAGAGGGCGCGGATGCGCACATCGACAGACTAGAGAAAAAGTACCTCGACGAGGACAAGTATCCCTTTCGCACTCCCGAAGAGGTTCGCGTCAAGTACTACATCGAGCCCATCAAAGTCGCATCGACGGGCTGACGAGAACGAGCCATGCGTGTTTGGCTTTTTCCGTAGACGTCCCGGAGCCTCCGAGCTTTTCGCTCTCAATGGCCTCGTCTGCCTCGTCTGGTCGGTCGTCTGGCTGTTTGTCCGCCACGAGCTTCTGCTCGAGTATTTCTACTTCTCGCAACTTCTCGCGCTGACCCATCTGGTTACGCTCGGTTTTCTAACCTCGCTCATGATGGGCGTGCTCCATCGCCTGAGCCCGTCCTTATTGAACGTCGAGCCCCGCTCCGAGGGCGTCACCCGTTGGCAGCTCGTGCTTCTTCTCATTGGAAGCTGGGGCATGATCACCCATTTTTGGATCGGGGAGTGGACGGGCATGAGCTGGTCCACGTTTCTCGTGTGGGTCGCATCGATACTTCAGCTCTGGAATTTCGCGGATCTCTTCGCGACCGCAAAAAAGGATCGCTGGCTACGCCGAATTGTCGCGGCGGCGCTCGTAAATTTTTTCCTGGCCGCGAGCCTTGGCGTCTCGCTCGGACTACTCAAAGCCTACGACGTCCTGCCTTCTTTTTTCGCGCCGGACTATTTGGACAACGTCTTTGCGCACGCGCATCTCGCGGCCTTCGGCTGGATCACGATGATGATCTTGGGCTTCGAGCTCAAGCTCGCGCCCACGACGGGGATGGGCTCGCGCTCGCTCGCCGCTCGATTCTGGTTGATGCAGCTCGGCACCCTTGGCCTTGCGGGATCGTTTCTAGCCGGGATCCCGGTGCTACCCTTCGCCCTGATGCTCGCGGTTGCAGTGAGCTGGCACGCGCTCGGCCCGGCGCGTGCGCTCCTGAGTGGCAAGGCCCGGGAGTGGGAGCTCGTTCCGCTGCTCTTTCTACTTTTGGCTGCGGTCTTGGGCGTGTGCCTTGCTCTCGGCGTTCCGGAAACGGAGGACCCGGCACGAGGTCGAATCCAACTAGCCTATGGTTTCCTCGCGCTCTTTGGATTCATGGTCTCGACCGTGGTGAGCGTGGCTTTCAAGCTGTTTCCGATGTGGGTGTGGAAGGAGCGCTTCGAGCCGGACTTTGGGAAGCAGCCGGTACCGGCTATGAAGGAGCTCGTCAGCCTGCCCTTGAGAATCGCGGCGAACCTCATGGTCTTCGGCGGCTCGGCGGGAACGACACTCGGGATCCTGTTCGAAAGCCCGACGACGCTTTTCGTCGCGACCGCGGCGATCGCCGTCGGCGTGGGGTGCTTCGTCGTCAACGTTGCGCGTGTCGTTCGCTGGGCTCTTCTCGAGATCGAGTTCCATCCCTCCGCCGCCGACATCGAGAAGTTCGAAAGAATGTGGGGTCAGTCCTGAACAACTTGACTCGTTCGTGCCCAAAACAACTAGCCGGGTCAAGTTGTTAAGGACTGACCCCACTGTTTGTAAGGGTCGCGAGCATCTCCGAGCGTAGCGTGCTCTCCTCGAGGAAGGCCCCGGTGAAGTGCCGTGTGACAGTGCGCGCACCTTCTTTCTCGATGCCGCGAGCCGTCAAACAGGTTTGGTCCGCGTCGAGGACCACAAAAGCGCCCCGAGCGCCGAGATGTTCGTCGAGGGCCTCAGCGATCTGCCGGGTCACGGTCTCCTGGATCTCGAGTCGATGCGCGAAGCAGTCGACTACGCGGGCGAGACTCGAGAGGGACGCGAGGAGGCGCTCGGGCAGATAGGCGACATGTGCAATACCATGGAAGGGGAGCAGGTGGTGCGGGCACACGCCATGGAAGGGCACGTCCTTGAGGAGCACCATGCCGGGTGTCGCGGAACCCTCGGGGACAGGGTAGGCGCTCTTCAATATCTCCGACGGATCCTTCTCGTAGCCGTCGAGAAAGGACTGAATCCAGGCTCGGGAAACGAGCTCGGGTGTTTCCTCGAGGTGGGTGCCCTCGACCTCGAGCCCCGCGGCTCGAAGGAACGCGCGGACAGCACGCTCCATCGCGGCGACGTCGAAGCGGGTCGCCGAGGACCTAGGCCCACTCGACTTTTTCACTGGGCTCATCGCGGCTCGTGGCGCTCGAAGCCTCTCCCCGGTAGACGACGGCGCTGTCGTCGGTCTCGCAGAGGTGCATTTCGACGAGGCCGGTGAGGTGCGGCTTCAATCGGTCCCAGATCCACATGACGACGTTCTCGGCCGTGGGATTGTCGAGGATTCGGTTCAGATCGTCATGATCGATTCGACTGAGGACGTGCTCCTGGACGAGCGCTTTCACTCTTACGAAGTCGATCGAAAGTCCGGTCTTCGGGTCGACGGGGCCCTCGACCATGACGAGAAGACGATAGTTGTGTCCGTGGGTGTGAAAACAGGGGCCTTCGTAATAGGGAAGCCGGTGAGCGGCGTTGAACTGAAACTCGACGCGAAGGATCACCTTCGCCTCCCCGTGGTCTGAGTCAGACTCCGATGACTTGAGCGGTGACGCTGCGTTCACGCGGCCCGTCGAGCTCCGCGAACAAGATGCTCTGCCACTGGCCAAGCGGAATCTTGCCGCCCTGGATGGGCAGGGTTACGTTGTGGCCTAGGACGAGAGCGCGGATATGCGCGTCCGCGTTCTTGCGTTCACAATCGGAGCAATCCTCACAGTTGTGCAGGTAACCTTGCTCGCGATGCGCGAGTTGCTCGAGGAACTGTTTCACGTCCGCCATGAGCGCGGCTTGAAACTCGTTGATGAACAACGCCGTCGTCGTATGGAGCGTCGAGATGACAAGGAACCCGGCCTTGATGCCCGACGACTTCACCAGATCCTTGATGCGATCTGTGACGTTGTAGAGCTCTACCCGAGAATCGGTTACAACCTTGATGGTGCGAGAGAACATCTTCAACTTGCCTTCGAGCACTTCGAATTCGGCCGGTCCCGCTTCGACTGCTATGCCGATGCTCTCGGGAGCCCTAGTGTTCATGTTGATCTCCTTCTCCGTGATCTCACGAGGGTCGAAACCGCTCAATAGCTACTATTCGGTAAAACTCTGGCTTCTGCAACCACTTTCCGCAATATCGGCAAACGAGGCACCGATGTGTTCCGTGCGGATTGTTGGGACGGTCGTCCCAGCCGCTTCAAGCGGCCAGAAGAAATACTGTAGTACAGGGGGGTGTGTTTGGCAAGTCCGTTTCCTCCATCTCTTTGTGAAGAGGAGACATACGCGCAACCCATGTGCTCCGGCCTTGCTCGCCAGATGGGCACGTGTTAGCTTCCGCCAGCGAACATGCTTTCTGCCCCTTTCTTGGAGCGTTTGAGAGAACTCGTGGGGCCCGGCGCCTGCTTTACCGAGCCGCACCACGTTCTCGTCTACGAGTGCGACGGTGCCACTGCGTTCAAGGCTTCACCCGAGGCCGTCGTCTTGCCCGCCTCGACCGAGGAGGTTGCGGCTGTCGTTCGCGCTTGCGCTTCCGAGCGAGTTCCCTTCGTGCCGCGAGGCGCGGGAACGGGCCTCTCGGGGGGTGCCACGCCGGGCGAGGGCGGGGTCGTCATTGCGCTGACCCGGATGCATCGTCTTCTCGAGCTCGACATCGCTAACCGGATGGCGCTTTGTCAAACCGGCATCGTGAACCTCGAGATCTCGAGGAGTGTTGCGGAGCACGGGCTGTACTTCGCCCCGGACCCGTCGAGCCAATCCTCCTGCACCCTCGGGGGGAACATTGCTGAGAATTCAGGCGGACCTCACTGCTTCAAGTACGGCGCGACGACGGCCCACGTGCTCGGACTGACCGTGGTCATGCCGGACGGGGATATCGTCATGCTCGGCGGGCCTCGGGAGAGTGTCGGATACGATCTCGTTGGTTGTTTCGTCGGCTCTGAGGGAACGCTCGGGATCGCGACGGAAGCGCTCATCCGCCTGATGCCGAAACCGGACTGCGTCAAGACGATGCTCGCGCCCTTTCGCAGCATGGTCGACGCCTGCGAGGCGGTCTCGGACATCGTGGCTCGCGGAATCGTGCCTGCTGCCCTCGAGATGCTCGACCGGCCGACGATCGAAGTCGTGGAAGCCGGTGTGGTGGCGGCCGGCTACCCGAAGGACGCCGAGGCCGTTCTTCTCATCGAGCTCGACGGCGCGCGCTTCGGCATGGAGCGCATGGAGAAAGACATCCACGACATTTGTCTCGAGAGGGGGGCCGATTCGGTGCGCGTCGCGCGAGACGAAGAGGAGCGCGCCCGGCTTTGGCTTGGCAGAAAGGCCGCATTCGGCGCGATGGGGCGTGTCTCGACCGACCTCTACGTCCAGGACGGCGTGGTGCCACGCTCCCGACTGCCCGAGGTTCTGGAGAAAGTGTCGGAGATTGCGGCAAAGCATCGCATTCGAGTGGCGAACGTCTTTCACGCAGGCGATGGGAACCTCCACCCCTGCATTCCTTTCGACGGTCGGGACGAGGAGGAGCGAACTCGCGTGCTCGCGGCCGGAAGCGAAATTCTCGAGCTCTGCGTTGCCGTGGGAGGCTCGATCAGCGGCGAGCACGGCATCGGAACAGAGAAAGTCAACTACATGAGCTTGCTTTTCGACGAAGCCGATCTCGATTTCATGAAAGCCATCAAGAATGTTTGGAATCCCGCCGATCTGCTGAATCCCAACAAGGTATTGCCGACCTCTGCGAGCTGTGGCGAAGCCACACACCTCCCGAGCGTGGCTGCCGTGCCGGGGGCCTGGATTTGACGCCGGACGTAGGGGCCTTTCGGCTGCTCGAGGAAGTCGGCGCGCGGCCTCCTTCGCACGACGATCCGAAGGTCGACGGCTTGAGCCCGGCTCTCGTTCTCGAGCCGCCCGACGCCGCCGCCTGCGGGCGCGCCATCGCCCTCTGCCATCAGGAGGACCTTGCCCTCCTCCCCGTCGGAGCGGGAACGCGCCTGTCCCTGGGAAATCCGCCGAGTCGTCTCGACGTCTGTCTCTCGATGCGCGCGATCGCGGGAGTGGACGAGCACGTGCCCGGAGATCTCACCTTGGCCGTACGGGCGGGCACGAGCCTGGGCGAGGTACAGGAGCACCTGAGTGATGCGGGGCAGTTTCTCCCACTCGACCCGCCAGGCGGATCGCGGGCAACGATTGGCGGCATCTTGGCCCTCGGGGAGCCAGGGTTCCGTCGACAGCCCGGCGCGCGCCCGCGAGATTTGCTCCTCGGTTTCGAAGCGATCCTCCCCGACGGTACGCCCGTCCGTTCCGGTGGGCGGGTCGTCAAGAACGTGGCTGGCTACGAGCTCAACAAGCTGTTCGTCGGATCGGCGGGAACGCTTCTCGTCATGACTCGGGCGTTTCTGAGGCTGAGAGCGATTCCCGAAGACACCGCAGGCCTTCTGGTCCACGGTCATCACCCGTCGGATCTTGCCGAGGTGTGGGGGGAAATGAACAAATTGCCGTTCGCGCCCGAGGTGGCCGCGATACTGAACCCGGAGCACGCCAGGCGCCACGGGATTGAGTCGTGGAGTCTCGTTCTTCGCTTCGAAGGTCTTCGAGAGGAGACGCAGGCGGCCGTCGAAACGGCACGCTCACGATGTGCTCCAGCGCGGTGCGACGATCCCCCTTCCGAGATCTGGGAGCTTCTTCGGGATTTTCCACTGGATGACGAGGGCCCGCTGGTGCTTCGCGGCCAGGCCGCGCCCAACCGTGCCATCGAGCTCGCCGAGGCGTGGCAGAATGGGGGAGAGCTCGTCGCCTATCCGGACTCCGGTCTGGTATACAGCCGTACGGCGGAAGTCGAAGCTCTGGCCGACCGAAAGGACAAGGCGCGCTTCGTGGGAGCGAACGTCGTGATCGAGCGAGCTCCCGCCGAGTTGAAACAAGACATCGATGTTTTCGGAGAGCTTCCCGAGGGCCTCGATGTGATGCAGCGTATCAAGGAGAAGTTGGACCCGAAGGCTATCCTGTCACCGGGGCGCTTCGTCGGACGCCTTTGAGATGCGAGCCATGAACGCGAATGAAACCGAGCTCTACGAGAAGACGCTTTCCTGCGTTCACTGCGGCATTTGCCTGCCCGCCTGCCCCACCTATCAAGCCGCTCCACGGGAATCTCTCGCGCCGCGGGGTCAGGTGTACAACATCCGCGCCTTGCTCGAGGGTCGGCTCACGCTTTCCGAGGGGCTCGCGGACGAGATCTACGATTGCCTCGCTTGCCGCGGCTGCGAGTCGGTCTGTCCAGCCGGGGTTCCCGTTGGCGCCATCATCGAGGGCGCGCGCGCCCTCATTACGGAAGGGCGGAAGGAGGGTCTCCTCGAGCGGAGCCTGAAGAGACTCTTGCTTTCGGGCGTGCTGGCCTACCCGAGGCGGCTTGCCCTCGTCATGGCGCTACAACGGGTCTACGAAGTCTTCGGCCTCCGCCGGCTCGTACGAGCCCTTCTCGAGGCGGCCTCGCCGAGTCTCGCCGCGCGAGAACGCCTCATGCCGTCGCTTCCACCTCGCGTTTCGCTTCCGAAACTCCTTCCGGCGAAAGGAGACAGGCGCAAGCGGGTCGCTCTCTTCGCGGGATGTATCGCGTCGCACTATTTCGGGGACGTGAACGAGGCGACCGCCCGAGTTCTCCAGAGAAACGGCTTCGAAGTGGTCGTGCCGCGCGAGCAAGTCTGCTGCGGCGCGCTCCATCTGCACAACGGATTGTCGAGAACGGGTCGACGGCTCGCGCGGAAGAATATCGAGGTCTTCGAGAAGGCGAAGGTCGAGGCCATCGTCGTGAACGCCGCCGGCTGCGGTGCGGCGCTTTTGGAGTACGGCGAGCTGCTTCATGGTGACGAGCGCGCCCGGGCCTTTGCCGCGAACGTCGTCGACATCTCCGCGTTTCTCGTGCGGGAGGGATTCGAGCCTCCATCGAACCCGCCCAAAAGCGGCTCATTGAGGGTCGCCTACGACGCGCCTTGTCATCTCTTCCACGCACAGGGGGTGCGAGACGAGCCTTTCGAGCTTCTGTCCAAGATTCCGGGCGTCTCGCTCATCCCCTATCGGGACTCGGAGCGTTGCTGCGGAAGCGCGGGGATCTACAACGTTACCCACTACGAGAAGTCCATGGAAGTGCTCTCGGTGAAGATGGAGGAAATTCGCAAAGCGTGGCCCGACGTCATCGTGACCGGCAATCCCGGCTGCCACATCCAATTATCCGAGGGCGTCCGGCGCGCGGGGCTCGCATCCGAAGTCGTCCATCCCGCCGTCCTGCTCGAGCGAGCCTATCGTTCAGGGAACGAGAAGTAGCTTTCCACTCGTTACGCGGCCTTCCAAGAGCCGGTGAGCTTCGGCCGCTCCCGCGAGAGGGAGCTCTCGATCGATGTGAAGCTCGAGGGAGCCTCCGCCGATAGCCGCTAGCACTGTGCCGGCACGTTCGAGAAGCTCCGCACGATCGATCACGTAGTGCGCGAGGCTCGCGCGAGTGAGAAACAGGGAGCCTTTCTTGACGAGCACGGCAGGGTCGAACGGAGGGATGGTCCCGCTCGATTGACCGTAGAGCGCTAGCATGCCTCTCGGGCGAAGGCAGTTGAGGCTCTTGTCGAACGTCGTGCGCCCCACGGAGTCGTAAACGACGTGGAGCCCCTCTCCTCCCGTTTCTTTTCGCACCACGTCTTCGAAGTCTTCATGGGTATATCGGATCACCACGTCGGCTCCGGCTCGTCTCGCGGCCTCCGCTTTCTCGTCGGTCGAGACGGTGCCGAAGACGAAGGCTCCGCGGCGCTTGGCCATTTGGACCAAGAGGAGGCCGACGCCACCCGCCGCCGCGTGCACCAGGACGCGCTGTCCAGCTTCGAGCGGGAAGGTGTCGTGGGACAGGTAGTGCGCCGTCATGCCCTGGAGAAGTGCCGCCGCCGCTTGGGAGAAGCTCACTTCTTCCGGCAGAGGCACGAGACTCTCGGCCGGAACCGCGGCGAGCTCCGCGTAAGCTCCCGGCACCATGACGTAGCCGACACGAGCGCCGACCTCGGGCTCAGAAACACCCTCCCCGACCGCCTCGATGACGCCGGCCGCTTCTACGCCCGGCGTAAACGGGCAGGCGAGCGGGTAGAGCCCAGTTCGGTGGTAGACATCGATGAAATTCACGCCAATGGCCTGCAAGCGCACGAGGGCTTCGCCCGTTCCGGGTTTCGGGGCGGCGCAATCCTTCAGATCGAGCGCCTCGGGGCCGCCCGGGGTCTGAACGCGTATCGCCTTCATGGCGCAGAGTATAGCAGTCAGCGGTACATCAATTTGATTGTCTCGTTACGCATTTGCTAATATGGTTCGTTTCTGCGCACCTTTGAGCCCGACATGGCGAATCTTCCGCTCTCGAATATCTTCAACCGCAAACCCCGGACCATCGTGGGCATTCTCGCCGTGGCCCTGGGCGTCGCTCTCGTGCTCGTTGTCGTGGGTCTCGCTCACGGGACCCTCGACGAGACCGCCAATCGCATCAGAAACGTCGGGGCCGACATCATCTTTCAGGCACCCGATTCCTCCCCCTTTCTGGTGCTCAACTCCGGTGTTCTCTCGACACGGCTCGGCGAAAAACTCACGGAAGTGCCGGGGGTGGCGGCGGCTGCGCCGGTCCTGACGAATCGGGTCATGAAGCTCAAGGGCAAGAACAAGCTCGTCATGATCTTCGGTGTCGATCACGCGAGCTACAACCAGGTAGGATCGGGCATCGAGATCGTCGAGGGTCGTGAGCTCGACGGGCCGACCGACCTCGTCGTCGATACGATCTTGGCGGATGCCGACGGTATTCTCCTTGGCGACAAGATCAACATGATGAACCGGGAGTTCGAAGTCGTCGGGATCTGCAAAGCCGGCTCCGGCGTTCGTATGTTCACGACCATCACTGCGATGCAGACGGCGACGGCTCAGCCCGGCAAAGCGTCGTTCTTCTTCGTCAAAGTCGCGGAGGAGGAATCTGTCTCCGACGTGACCGCGGAGCTCGAAAGTCGTTTCGAGGGTTATCAAGTAACGGCGCTCGCGTTCTTTTCGGAGGTCATGAAGGAGAATGCTCTGGGTCTCAAAGAGTTCATCAGAGCCGTCTCGTCCTTCGCGGCGATCATCAGCTATCTCGTGATTCTTCTCGCGATGTATACCACCATCATCGAGCGCACCCGAGAGATCGGGATCCTCAAGGCGCTGGGCGCGAGCAAACTCTTCATCATTCGCACGGTGATGGCGGAGTCGTTTCTGATCTGCGCGATGGGCGTCGGCACGGGCTTTCTCCTGTCCGTGATCGGCCGCTCGGCGATACTGACCTTCTTCCCGACCCTGACGGTGGATTTGATTCCCCGATGGTTCCTTGTCTCGGCTATCCTGGGCATCTCTGGAGGTCTCTTGGGAGCCTTGTACCCTGCCTATCGAGCGGCTAAGCTCGATCCGGTGGAGGCCCTCAACTTCGAGTAATCAGCTGAGTATTGGAAGCTAGCCGATAAAGCCATGACCGAGCGCCCGAGCATCCTCAAAACCGTCGCCCTTCGAAAGGTCTATCGCATCGGGTCGCTCGACGTCCCCGCACTCCAGGGCATCGACCTCGACGTTCTAGCGGGGGAGTTCGTCTCGATCATGGGGCCGTCCGGCTGTGGCAAGACGACCCTTTTGCAGATTCTCGGTGGGCTGTCCAAACCGACTTCCGGTTACGTCTCCGTAGACGGCGTCGATCTCGCAAGCATCTCCGATAGCGAGCTCACGAAGATGCGTTGCCTCAAGATAGGCTTCGTCTTCCAGCGTTTCAATCTGCTGCCTACACTGACGGTCCAGGGCAACCTCGAGATAGCGAGACAGATTTACGGTGGACCGCCGGTGAGTCGACAAGAAGTGGGCGATATGCTCGAGATCGTCCACCTGCGTCACAAGCTCGACTACAAGCCGCTCGAGCTGTCCGTCGGAGAACAGCAACGCGTCGCCATCGCGCGAGCTCTCGTGAACAAGCCCGCCATTCTGCTGGCCGACGAACCTACCGGGAACCTGGACTCACGCAACTCGGAACAGGTCTTGAGGCTTCTCTCCGACCTCAATCGCGAGAGACAGCAGACGATCGCCATGATCACGCACAATCCGCGGGCGGCGGAGATGGGCAATCGAATCATCGAGATGCTCGACGGACAGATCGTGAACCACGGTAACCTACCCGAGCTCGTCGGAGAGCCGGAGCGGGCTCGCTCCCAGGCGCGCTAACCACATCGTTGCCTTGGGGGTCTGGTGCTACACTGGGCCGGACCATGAAGAATCATTCCGTGTTTCTCGCGGCGTTTCTGCTCGCGTCGCTATCGTCAGGGGCGGGCGCCGATCGCTTGGATGACGTCCTCTCCGAGATGGGCAATGCGGGAGATCGGCTCGAGTCGCTGTCTGCCGTCTTCGTACAGACCGACCACGACTTCATCCTCGAGGAAGAAGAGGTAAGCACCGGGAAACTCTTTCTCCAGGTGCCGGGACGCATCCGGTGGGAATATGCGCCACCTCGTGAGAAGGTGCTGCTCGTGACCGATAACCTCGTGCGGCTCTACATCCCGACCGCCAATCAGGTCCAAGAGTTCAAGAAGGGCAAGGGCGAAGGCACCGACTTGCTCATCGGGTTCGGAAAGTCCAACGACAGGATTGGCGAGAGCTACGACGTGAGCCTCGGTCAAGAGGACGAGCACGGTGTGGTGCTGGCACTCGTTCCCAAGCCCGACTCACCCGCGTCACTCTTCACCAAAATCGAGCTCACCATTGACAAGAAAACCTGGACTCCGGTTCGCTCCGTCTTCCACGAGCCGAACCGTGACCGGACAGATATTCGCTTCGACGACGTCGAGATCAACGGGACGCTTCCGGCACGAATTTTCGAGCTAAAACTCCCGAAAAACGTCGAGATCCTACCCGACCCGAGCGAGCACAGAGAAGACTTTTGAGATCGAAGCGCGGATGAATGTTTCCAGACGGGTAGCGGAGGAGCTGAAGTTCCTTCTGATTTCAAGTTTGAAGTGCACCTTTTCTTAGATCTCAAAGAAACATTCCTCCGGAGTGCGGTATCCGAGCCTTTTGCGCGGCCGTGTGTTGAGCTTTTTTGCGACCTGGTCACAGTCTGTTTGCGTGATGGCTGCTTGGCTGGTCCGCTTCGGCAGGTATTGTCGCAGCAGCCCATTGAAGTTTTCGTTGCTGCCTCGCTCCCATGAGTGGTAGGGAGTTGCGAAGTAGAACTTGACGCCGGTCGCTTCCTCGACGGATTTGTAGTCGTGGAACTCAGTGCCGTTGTCAGCGGTGATCGTCTTGAAGCGATCTGGCGTCCGCCGGACCAGCATCTTCGTTCGCTGGCTAGTGCGGTGCATGCTGCGGTCGGGCAGCTTGCCGATCAGCGAATAGCCGGTCTTTCGTTCCACCAGCGTAGTTACGCAGTCCGGCGCACCTTTGCCGACCACAGTGTCGATCTCCCAGTGGCCAACGGTGCTACGTTTCTCGATAGAGGGCGACCGTTCGGAGATATGACACTTGCAGGCCAGGCGGCCTCGGCTGTCGTAGCTGTTATGTCGCTTGCGTCTGAGTTTGGAGGAGCACCGAAGGTGGCGATACAGATGTCCTCCGGCTTCTTTGTCCCGCCACACGTGGATGTAGATTGTTTCGTGGCTGATCGAGAGCTTGCCGTCAAGGCGCAGGCGGCCGGAGATCTGCTCGGGGCTCCAGTCAGCCTTCAGCTTCTTCTCCACCATGGCGAAGTCGGCCTTCGTGAAGTGTTGATTTCGGCGAGATCGCGAACGGCGTCCGTTCGTTCTCTCGATGGCCTTGCTAGGCCTGTAGGATCCATCACAACGTGAGCTGTTCCTCCTGACCTCTCTCGAGATTGTGCTCCGGTGGCGCCCCAGATGCCGCGCGATCTCGGCCGAGCGAAATCCCTCCCGTCGCAGCGCCGCGATGGTGTAACGTTCTTCTGAGGTGATCTGGTGATAAGTCATTAGCGAGTCCCCATTCTTCGTCGTTTGAGGAATCGTGGCATATCCCAGGTCACCTTTTCCGGGAATCGTGTTGCACTTACTTCATGAATTCGCGCCTCCAAACATCAGATGTCGACGGACCTCAAGCAGAAGCTCCTCGAGCTCCCTAAATCCTCGGGCGTCTATCTCTTTCGAGGCAAGGGCGGGGAGATCCTCTACGTTGGCAAGGCGCGGTCCCTGCACAGCCGCGTGCGGTCGTACTTCCAGGAGGCACGCGTCGATTCCCCGAGGCTCGATCGACTCGTCGGGCGCATTCGGGACCTCGAGGTCGTCGTCACGGACACGGAACGGGAAGCGCTCGTCCTCGAGAACAGCCTCATCAAGACCCACAAGCCGAGGTTCAACGTTCTTCTCCGCGACGACAAGAATCATCCCTATCTCAAGCTCACGCTCGACGAGAGCTATCCGCTTCTCTACGTCGTCCGCCAACCTGGCTCGGATGGAGCCTTCTACTCCGGACCCTACGTGCCCGCGAGTCTGGCCCGCAAGACGATGAACCTGGTTCACCGTCTGTTCGGAATTCGCAACTGCAAGGAGAAGCTCGACGGCAAGCGGCCGCGTCCCTGCCTTCAGTATCAGATCAAGCGGTGCATCGCGCCCTGTGTGGACTCGATCGTGGGCTTGTCCGACTATCGCAAGGCGGCCGAGGACGCGAAGCTCTTCCTGGAGGGGAAAAACGACGACCTCATCGCGTCTCTGAGGAGGAAAATGCGCGAGGCTGCCGCCTCCGAGCGCTTCGAAGAGGCGGCCCGCCTCCGAGACAATTTGCGCACGTTGGAAGACCTCGGGACGCGTCAGAAGATGGCGGGGGTTCGGGGGGACGAGAGCGACATCTTCGGTTTCTACCGCGAGGGCCTCCAGGCGATCCTCCAAGTGTTCTCGGTGCGATCGGGGAAGGTCGTCGATCGGGACAGCTTCCACCTTTCCGACTTGGAAGTTCACGACGACGCCTCGCTCATGGAGGCCTGCCTCGAGCAGTACTACGAGCTGGGCCGCTACGTCCCGGACCGCGTTCACCTGCCCGTAGATTTTCCAGGCCGGTCCCTCGTCTCGGAGTGGCTCAGCAACAAGAAGGGCACGAAAGTCGAGGTCCACGTACCTCAGCGCGGCAGCAAGAAGCGGTTGGTCGAACTGGTGAGCCGGAACGCCCGTCTCGCCTTCGAGCTCGATTTCCACGAGGAGGGCAAGCAAGCCGCTGAGAGGCTCGAGGCACTTCGGGCCGTGCTCGAGCTCACTGACCGACCCCATCTCATCGAAGGCTTCGACATCTCGAACATACAGGGCAGCGACGTGGTGGCTTCGATGGTCGCTTTCGAGCGTGGGCAGCCGAAGCGCAGCGCCTATCGCAAGTTCAAGATCCGAGGTCTGACGGGGGGCAAGCCCGACGACTACGCCTCGATGCACGAGGTCGTGCTTCGCCGCTATCGACGGGTTCTCGAAGAAGGCCGAGACCTCCCCGACCTCATCCTGGTCGACGGAGGAAAAGGGCAGCTTGGAGCCGCGCTTTCCGCGCTCGAAGAGCTCGGCCTTTCACACCTGGATATCGTCAGCCTGGCGAAGAAGGAGGAGGAGATTTATCGCCCCGGCCTTCCCAATCCGCTCGCCCTCGACCAACACTCGCCCGCGCGACAGCTGTTGCAACGGATACGGGACGAAGCGCATCGCTTTGCCGTCACCTTTCACCGCCAAACGCGAAAAGCGCGCGATCTGGGCTCTTCTCTGGAGTCGGTGCCCGGGGTCGGGCCGAAGACGCGCCGGAAGCTCCTGACGCACTTCAAGAGCTTGAAGGGCGTCAAGGAAGCGTCGCTCGAGGAGCTGCAGGGAGTGCTCGGGTCGGGCCTCGGCGCGCGCGTTCACCATCACGTTCGAGAGCTTCTATGAGTTTTGTGCTAGCATCCCGGCCGAAACCCGAAACATGGCGAAAAAAAAGCGCGTTCTTTCCGGCATGCGACCCACGGGTGCGGCGCATCTCGGTCACCTCTTCGGCGCTTTCGAGAATTGGGTCTCGATGCAGGACGAGCTCGACACTCTCTACTGCATTGTGGACTGGCACGCTCTGACTACCGACTATGCGGACACGTCCGAGCTCAGGAACAACGTTCGCGAGCTCGCGCTCGACTTTCTGGCCGTGGGCCTGGACCCGAAGCGCTCGACGCTCTTCGTGCAGTCTCACGTACCGTCCCATGCCGAGCTGCACCTCCTGCTGTCCATGGTCGTCCCGCTCCCTTGGCTCGAGCGCGTGCCGACCTACAAGGAGCAGATCGACCAGCTCAGGGAGAAAGATCTGAACACCTACGGGTTTCTTGGATATCCGCTTCTGCAGGCCGCGGACATCCTCATCTATCAGGCGGACCTCGTTCCGGTCGGTGAGGATCAGAAACCGCACGTGGAGCTTACCCGCGAGATCGCCCGCCGCTTCAACAATTTCTACGGCCGAGTTCTCCCCGAGCCGGATGTCAAGCTGACCCCGACGCCGAAGCTTCCCGGTACCGATGGCAGGAAGATGTCCAAGAGCTACGGCAATACGATCAGCATTGCGGAGGACGAGCCAAGCCTGCGAGCGAAGTTGAAGACGATGGTGACGGACCCGGCGCGGAAACGGCGCACCGATCCCGGCGACCCCGACAAGTGCCCTGTGTTCGACCTCCACAAAGTGTTCTCCTCCGAAGAGACGAGGGCCTGGGCTTCGGAGGGATGTCGAACGGCAGGGATCGGTTGCATCGAGTGCAAATCCGCTCTGGCCGACCGGGTTGTCGAGCATATCGCCCCGATCGCGGAGAGACGCCACGAATACGAGCGGAGACCGGACGACGTGCGCGACATCTACCTTTCGGGGGCTCGTCGCGCCCGCGAGGTGGCGGATGAGACAATGCAGGCGGTTCGAGACGCGATCCAGCTTCCACCGGCGGGAGATTTATGAGTCTGACCAAGCTCTACCTGGGACCGGTTGCGGACGACGACGGGGAGATCGAGCCCAAATACCACGTCCGCCTTCCGATTTTCGACGGTCCACTCGATCTGCTGCTCCACCTGATTCGAACGAGCGAAGTCGATATCTACGACATTCCGATCTCCGAGATCACGAAACAGTACCTCGAGATCCTGGAGCTCATGGAAGAGCTCAATTTGAACCTCGCGGGAGAGTTTCTCGTGATGGCAGCGAGCCTGATTCACCTCAAATCGAAAATGCTCTTGCCTCCCCCCCACGAGGACGGCACCGAAGATGACAGCGGTTGCGATCCTCGTGAGGAGCTCGTGGCGCGTTTGCTCGATTACCAGCGCTACAAGGAAGCCGCGCAGCAGCTTCACCAGCAGGAGGAGATTCGTAGCGCGACCTGGGTCCGTCCCGACGACGCGGTCGACCCCCTCGCCCCCTCTAACGGGAACGGCGAACCCGCAGAGCCTCTCCTGGAAGTGGATCTCTTCGAGCTCATCAGCGCTTTTAGAGAGGTGCTCGAGCGGGTTCGGCAGCGCTCCGATCTGGTGTTTGAGCGCGAGACCGTTTCGATGGAGGAGATGATCGAGCGTCTCAAGAATCGTGTGAGCCTTGGCTCTCAATGCACCTTCGTCGATTTGTTCGAGGAGGCCTATGATAGGCCGACCGTCATCGTCACTTTTCTAGCCATCCTTGAGATGGTTCGACTGCGCCTCGTCCGGATCTTTCAGCAGAAGCTCTTTGGAACGATCCACGTGACACGTCTCGACCATGCCGGATGACGTAGATATCGAAGCTCGAGGCGTCGACCCCTCCTCGCTGGAGTCAAAACCCACTCTGTCCGTCGAAGAAACGAGAGCCAGCATCGAGGCGCTCCTCTACGCGTCCGGCGGTCCGCTGTCGATTCGGGAGCTGACGAAGACGATTCCGGAGGCTGGCGATCGGGTCAAACCGGCGCTCCTGGAGCTCGTCGAGCTCTACAATGGCGAGGGGCGCGGTCTTCAGGTTGTCGAAGTCGCGGGCGGCTGGCAGATTACGACGAGACCCGAGCTCCACGAATGCGTGGGCCGATTGTTCGATGCCCCTAGGCCCCCGCGACTGTCGATTCAAGCGCTCGAGACCCTCGCGGTCATTGCCTACCGTCAGCCGGCTACTGTGCCGGAAATCATGGAGCTCCGCGGGGTGCGCTCGGCGAGCGTCGTCCGGACCTTGCTCGAGAAGAAGCTCATCAAGATTGTGGGCCGCAAGAACGTCGTGGGGCGGCCGCTCCTCTACGGGACCACCAGGGAGTTCCTTCTCCGATTCGGCTTGAAGAACGTCAAAGACCTTCCCGAGCTCAACGACATGTCCGAGATCTTCGGCGAGGAGGTAGCGAGCCAGCTCGAAGTGCTGGAAGCTTTGGACGAGGCCGGCGTGAATGAACCGGCCACCGAGGTAGCCGTCGAGGACGTTTCCGAGGCGGGGCAGCCCGAGAACGCGACCTGAGCGCCACAGACGTCGGTGAACGATCGTGAAAGAACGTCTTCAAAAGGTGCTGTCTCGTGCCGGGATCGCGTCGCGCCGGGCAGCTGAGCAGCTGATTGAGGAGGGGCGGGTCGAGGTCGATGGGCTCGTCGTGACCGAGCTTGGCTCGTCCGCGGATCCGAGCAAGCAGGACATCCGTGTCGACGGTACGAGGGTCCGACCGCGGGCGAAACGCCGTTATCTCGCTCTGAACAAGCCTCGGGGTTACGTGACGACCCGCTCGGATCCGAGTCGGCGCCGTACCGTGATGGAGCTCTTGCCTGCTTCCTATCAGACGCTGTTCCCCGTCGGTAGGTTAGACATGGGCTCTACGGGTTTGCTCTTGCTCACCGACGATGGTGAGCTCGCTCAAATGCTCACGCATCCGAGATACGGGGTCAAAAAGACGTATCTCGTGACCGTAGCGGGATTTCCGACCCGGAGCATTCTCGAGCGTGCCACGCGCGGGGTCTTCATCGACGGAGAGCGCCTCGTCGTGGACGAAGTAGCCGTGGTCGGCGCGCCGAGGGAGCCGAGAGGGGGCTCCGAGAGCGAGCGAAAGCGTACTCGCCTGCGCGTGGTCTTGCGGCAGGGGAAGAACCGTGAGATCCGTCGCTTGTTTCGCGTGCTTGGGTACCCTGTGCGGGAACTCCACCGCGAGAGGGTGGGGAGTCTTTCCAGCCGCGGAATCCCTCCCGGAGGGTTTCGAAAGCTCACGAGCGTAGAAATCGAAAAACTCCGGCGGGACGTGGCCGGCGACCGTCGCAGCCCCCGTCTGTCTCGACCCCGAGTGTCGCGCTCCGTGGAGAGACGGCGGTGACAAGACGCCCCATCATCGCCATCGACGGACCCGCCGGCGCCGGCAAGACTACCGCGGCCCGTAATCTGGCGGAGCGGCTCGGCCTCATGTATCTCGATACGGGTGCGACGTTCCGGGCGGTGGCGCTGAAGGCGATTCGGCGCGGTCTCGACTTGTCGGACGGCGACGGCCTGGCGGAGCTCGCGCGGCAGTCGGAGATCGTCTTTTCCGGGGAGCGTTCGGAGCGCATCTATCTCGACGACGAAGACGTCTCCGAGGCGATTCGAGAGCAGCTCATTGCGAATGTGTCCTCCCAAGTAGCTGTACACAAACAACTTAGGGAGGTACTTGTTGATTTATGGAGGCGCATCGCGGCCGAGGGAGGAGTCGTTCTCGAAGGACGCGACATCGGAACGTCCGTGTTTCCGGACGCCGACCTGAAGTTCTTCCTCGACGCGCGCCAGGAGGAGCGGGCGAAACGTCGCTTCACCGAGCGGTCCCGCGAGGAGGATCTGACCTTCACGCGAGTCTCACGGGACCTTGCCGTACGGGACGATGCCGATCGGAATCGCGCTCACGCGCCTCTGAGACGGGCGAAGGACTCGATCCTCATCGATACGACCGATCTCACGCCCGAAGAGACGCTTAAGGAGCTTCTCGAGAAGGCCCGAGAGCATCTCCCCGCCTCGTGATCGATCGGGACCAACGTTCCTTGACATAAGCCAATTAGATAGAGTAAGATAACCGCTTGCAGGTCAGCCCGCCCTATCGCTAGCGAGCCCGTCCAGATGACACTAAGAACAAGAACGCGTGCTTTCCTGTAAATCGCTCTAGGAGGAACCGAGTTAGGCATGGCCGAAACCAATAACGCTACGAAGAGTCTGATCGAAGGAGGGATGGCGGAGGACGAAGAACCGATGATTCCTGTGGAGGAGTTCGAAAAACTCCTCGACCAGTACAACGCCAACGTTGCCGAAGGGGAAGTCGTTTCCGGCAAGGTGTTGCACGTTTCCGACAGTGAAGTGATCGTGGACGTTGGCTACAAGTCCGAGGGCATGATCAACGTCAACGAGTTTCGCGACGAAAAGGGTGTCATAAGCGTCGAGGTCGGTGACACCGTGGAAGTTCTGCTCGAGAAAGCAGAAGACAAGAACGGCCTTCTCGTGCTCTCGCGCGAAAAGGCCGAGAAGATGAAGGTCTGGGATCAGATCGAAGAGGCCTACCACAGTCGCGCGGTAGTGAAAGGCCGAGTGATCGAGCGTATCAAAGGGGGTCTCGCGGTCGATATCGGAGTACGGGCGTTTCTGCCCGGTTCGCAAGTCGACGTCCGACCCGTGCGCAATCTCGACAGCCTGAGAGGGCAAGAGCTCGAGATGCGTGTGATCAAGGTCAACAAGAAGCGCGGCAATATCGTGCTGTCTCGCAAAGTCGTGCTCGAAGAGCACCTCGCGGGGCGCAAACAGGAAACTCTCGACGCGCTCGAGGAAGGCCGAGTCTTCCGGGGCGTCGTCAAAAACTTGACCGACTACGGGGCGTTCATCGATCTCGGAGGCATTGACGGCCTCCTGCATATTACCGACATGTCTTTCGGCCGGATCCAGCACCCCTCCGAACTGTTCACCGTGGGCGATCAGGTTCAAGTGGTCGTCCTCAAATTCGACCGTGAGTCGGAGCGAGTCTCGCTCGGCTACAAGCAGCTTTCGCCCGATCCGTGGGAGTCGGCCCAGGAGCGTTTCCCCGTCAACACGAGGCTGAAGGGCAAGGTCGTGAGCCTCACCGACTACGGCGCCTTCGTTGAGCTCGAGCCAGGCGTCGAAGGTCTCATCCACGTCTCCGAGATGTCCTGGAGCAAGCGCGTCAAGCATCCGTCCAAGGTTCTCACCGTCGGTGACGAAGTCGAAGCCATGGTTCTTCAGGTCGATGTCTCTGAGCGCCGAATCAGCCTGGGACTCAAGCAGGTCGAGCCCAATCCTTGGCAGGAGCTCGCGGAGAAATACCAGACCGGATCCCGCATCCAGGGCAAGGTGAGAAACCTCACCGATTTCGGTGCCTTCGTCGAGGTCGAGGAAGGCATCGATGGCCTCATCCATATTTCCGACATGAGCTGGAACAAGCGTGTTAGCCATCCGTCGGAGGTTCTGACGAAGGGTGACGACGTCGATGCCATCGTGTTGAATGTCGACGCGGAGAATCAGCGTCTGTCTCTCGGCTTGAAGCAGCTCGGAGAGGACGTCTGGGAAGAGTTCTTCAATCGGCATCAGGAAGGTGACGTCGTGGACGGCAAGGTCGTTCGCCTCACGAACTTCGGCGCCTTCGTCGAGATCGAGGAGGGGATCGAGGGCCTTCTTCACATTTCCGAAGTGGATGACGAACGAGTGGAGAAGCCCGAAGACAAGTTGCGGGTGGGTGAGTCCTACGCGATGAAGATCATCAAGATCTCACCCCTGGAGCGGAAAATTGGCCTTTCGATTCGAGCGGTACACATAGAGAACTATGAGCCCAATTACACGAACCAGGGCTCGTCGAACGCGACGCTGGGCGATGTGGCCGACTTCGGAGCTTCCTTTGCTTCGAGCTCGACAGCGAACCCCGAGCCAGAGCACTCGGAGAACGATTCGGAAAACTAATCCAGGTAAACTCTAATCGGAGTGGCGTCGAAGGGAGTCTTTCAGCCATGACCAAAGCGGAACTCATCGAAGAGGTGTCACGGGTATCGGACCTGACGAAGAAACATTCCGAGATCATCGTCGATACGGTGTTCAAGAGCATCATCGACGCTCTGCACCGGGGCGACAAGATCGAGCTTCGGGGTTTCGGTAGCTTTCGCATCCGACAGCGGGAGTCTCGCAAAGGTCGGAATCCCAAGACGGGCGAACGAGTAGACGTGCCTGCCAAGAAGGTACCTTACTTCAAGCCGGGCAAGGAGCTGAAAGAGCTCATCAATCAGTCGCAAGATCAAGAGCCCGCGGCAGCTGCAGAGCAAGAATAGCCTCGGGCTCAAACGTTTCCTTCCCCGGTCGCGATGACGACGGTCGACGAGGTCTACGTTCCCAGCCATCGACTTCGCTTCGTCACGGCCGCCTCTCTGTTCGATGGCCACGACGCCTCGATCAATATCATTCGCCGGCTCCTGCAGGCACGTGGCGTCGAGGTGATCCATCTGGGGCACAATCGTTCCGTCGGCGAGCTCGTCGAGGCCGCGCTCGAAGAGGATGCCCAAGCCATCGCCGTGAGCTCCTATCAAGGAGGACACTGCGAGTACTTCCGATACCTCGTCGACCTTCTTCGCGAGAGAGGCGCACCCCACGTCCGCGTCTTCGGTGGCGGTGGCGGCGTGATAGTGCCTCGCGAGATCCGGGAGCTCGAAAGCTCCGGGGTCACGAGAATCTATTCCCCGGAAGACGGCCGCAAGTTGGGTCTCGCGGGGATTATCGATGACATGCTTCGATCATCGGACGCCGCACTGACCCCGGTCACGGCAAACGGAGACTTGTCGTTTTTGAGCACGGAGTCCGTGAACGGCCTCGCGCGGCTCATCACTCAAGTCGAGACCAGTGGCCGTATCACGCCCGAGCTCGCGCAAGCGCTTTCGAAGGCATCGTCCGGTCATCCGGCTCCGGTTATCGGCATTACCGGAACCGGCGGGGCCGGTAAGAGCTCGGTGACGGACGAGCTCCTGCGCCGTCTTCTGCGCGACGGGCCCGAGCTCCGGGTCGCCGTACTCTCCATCGACCCCACGAAGCGGAAGGCCGGGGGGGCGCTGCTGGGCGATCGGATTCGTATGAACTCGATCAACGCTCCGCACGTCTATATGCGGAGCCTGGCAACGAGAGGATCGGGAACGGAGATTTCGACGGTGACGGGCGAGGCGATCCAGATTCTTCGAGCCTCGGGATTCGACGTCATCCTGGTGGAGACGAGTGGCATCGGTCAGGGCTCGTCGGCAATCGCGGACCTTGCCGACGTTAGCCTCTATGTCATGACGCCGGACTACGGCGCGCCCTCCCAGCTCGAGAAGATCGATATGCTCGACTTCGCGGACATCGTCGCTGTCAACAAGTTCGACCGTCGGGGAGCGCTCGACGCGATTCGGGACGTGCGCAAACAGTACCGACGAAACCAGGCCGTCGCACCAGCCGTTCCGGACAAGGACCTTCCGATCTTCGGCACGATCGCCAGCCAGTTCGGCGATGGTGGCGTGGACGAGGTTTACTCCTGTCTATTGTCTCGACTGCGCGCGGAAGGATTCGACCGCCTGCCGGAACCGCACCGTCGCAGGAACGAGGAGCCTCCTTCCGCGCCGAAGAAGTCTCCGATACCGCAGAATCGTGTTGGTTACCTCGGCGAGATCACCGAGCTCGTTCGCACCGAGCGGGGTCGGCTTCGAAACGAAGTATCGCTCGCGCGGCGGCTCTATCGACTCGATGGCGCCAGGCGTGAAGTCGAGGATCCCGAAGTCGCGAGGACGCTCGACGAGCGTTTCGACAGCCTGAGAGCGGAGCTATCCGAGGAAAGCTGGCGTCTCGTCGAGGAGTGGCCTCAAGTGAAGCGGCGCTACGCGGAGGAGCGCGTCGCCTTTCCCGTTCGCGACAAGACGGTCGAGGTCGAGGCCACCACGACGACGCTCTCGGGGACGAGAATACCCAGGGTGGCCGTGCCGCGTTTCGAAGACTGGGGCGAGGTGCTCGAGTTTCGATCGAAGGAGGGCTTGCCGGGGCAGTATCCCTTCACCGCGGGCGTATATTCGTTCAAGCGGGGCGAAGAGTCACCGCGCCGGCAATTCGCGGGCGAGGGAGGACCGCGCCGCACGAACGAGCGATTTCATTTCCTTTCGCGCAACGACGAGGCGAAACGTCTGTCTACCGCCTTCGACAGCGTGACGCTCTATGGGGAGGACCCGGACGAGCGGCCGGACATCTTCGGGAAGATCGGAGAGGGCGGAGTCTCGATCGCCACTTTGGACGACATGAAGCTCCTCTACCGGGGATTCAACCTCGCCGATCCTCGGACGAGCGTCTCGATGACAATCAACGGACCCGCTTCGACGATTCTCGCGATGTTCTTCAATACGGCCATCGACGAGGCGGCTCGCCGCTTCGAGGCCGAACGAGGGACGAGTCCCGATCCTGAGGAGCTCGAACGTATTCGCTGCGCTACTCTCTCCGCTGTCCGGGGCACGGTTCAGGCCGATATTCTCAAGGAAGATCAAGCACAGAACACCTGCATCTTCTCCACGGAATTCGCGCTGAGACTGATGGGCGATGTGCAGCAGTATTTCATCGATCATCACATACGCAATTTCTACTCGGTCTCCATCTCCGGATATCACATCGCCGAAGCGGGAGCGAATCCGATTACGCAACTGGCCTTCACGCTCGCGAACGGTTTCGCATACGTCGAGTACTACCTGGCGCGTGGGATGCGCATCGACGACTTCGCACCGAATCTTTCTTTCTTCTTCAGCAACGGCCTCGACCCCGAGTACGCCGTCATGGGACGCGTGGCCCGCCGCATTTGGGCGCGCGTGATGCGAGAGCGTTACGACGCGAACGAGCGAAGCCAGAAGTTCAAGTACCACATACAGACCTCGGGACGGTCGCTTCACGCTCGAGAGATCCAATTCAACGATATACGCACGACACTCCAGGCCCTTTCCGCGATCTACGACCACTGCAACTCGCTTCATACCAACGCCTATGACGAAGCGATTACGACGCCCACCGAAGAGTCGGTGCGGCGGGCCATGGCGATTCAACAGATCATCGGGCGCGAGCTCGGAATGACAAAAAACGAGAACCCTCTTCAAGGTTCGTTCATCCTCGAGGAGCTCACGGATTTGGTCGAGGAGGCGGTGCTTGCCGAGTTCGATCGCCTCAACGCGCGCGGCGGCGTGCTCGGAGCGATGGAGCTTCAGTACCAGCGTGGTCGCATTCAGGAAGAGTCACTGCACTACGAGCTCAAAAAGGACAGTGGTGAGCTTCCCATCGTGGGTGTGAACTGTTTTCTCGATCTCGATAGTGATGACGAGCCAATAGAAGGTGAGAACGTCGCCCTCGCGCGGGCGAGCGACGAGGAGAAGTACGCTCAGCTGACGAGACTGCGTGCGTTTCATGTCGAGCACGCGGCCGATGTCGAGTCGGCTCTGTCACGACTACGCCGGGTCGCGGCGAGTGGCCAAGGTAATGTTTTCTCCGAGCTGATGCATACGGTGCGTGTCGCGAGCCTGGGTCAGATCACGCACGCGCTCTACGAGGTCGGCGGACAGTATCGACGCGCGATGTAGGAGATCAACTGGTGGCACCTAGCTCCGGGGCGACGAAGCGCCCGTTTCGAGTTCTCGTGGCCAAGCCGGGCCTCGACGGCCACGATCGAGGGGCCCTCGTCGTCGCCCGAGCGCTCCGCGATGCGGGGATGGAGGCCATCTATACCGGTTTGCGGAGGACCCCCGAGCAGATCGTCGAAGCCGCTCTGCAGGAAGACGTCGACGCCATAGGAGTCTCGCTCCTGTCGGGCGCCCATCATCATCTTCTGGCGCGCATTGTAGAGCTCCTGAAGGAGCGCGGAATGGAGGACGTGCTCCTATTCGCCGGCGGCATCATCCCCGATCGAGATACCTCTGGCCTTCTGGAGCTCGGCGTGGCGGCCGTCTTCCAACCTGGGGTATCGACCGATGAGATTGTGAGGTTTGTCTCGGAACGGCTTGCATCGCGCTGACGCCACCAGCCGGCGCATCCCACTCGTAGACAAGGGATTATGAAACAGCATGTGTTGACAGGTTCGGGGTCGCGTGCTAGCATCTTCCATTCTCTGTCAAACGCGCTCAAGCTTGCGTTTCGCACACCGAAAAGAAGGCCAATCGATCTCGGATAGCCGGAAGGAGGGGCGATGGGGCACAAGATCCTGCTCGCCGATGACAGCATCACGATACAAAAGGTCATCGAGCTAACTTTCTCCGACGAGGACTTCGAGCTTCACACGGTCGGAAATGGTCAGAAGGCCATGGACGAGACCCGCGCCATCATGCCCGACATCGTTCTCTGCGACATCATCATGCCAGAGAAGAGCGGCTACGAAGTTTGCGAATTCATCAAGTCCGCCGATGATCTAAAGCACATTCCGGTGCTTCTCTTGACGGGCGCCTTCGAGCCATTCGACCAGGAGCGGGCCAAGGCCGCGGGCTGCGAAGGCTTCCTGGCAAAGCCTTTCGAGCCACAGACGTTGATCTCGAAGGTCAAAGAGCTGCTTGCCAGTGCCGCCACCTCGGCAGCCGCGCCTCCTGCCCCCGCGGCACCCGAGCCGATGGCTCCGCCAATCGCCGAGACTCCTGCCGCGGTCGTGAGCGGCTCCGATGCGACGGTTCTCGTGCCGCCTCCCATGCCGGGAACCCCGCCGCCGATCGGCGGCCCCCAGGTCACAGCGGCGCCCACGCCACCACCCGAAACTCCCCAAGACGCCGGTCCAGGCATGAACGAAGGCTTCGCGGTCGAAGCGGGCGCAAGGGAGCTCGCGATGGGGCCGAGCGATCGGACCGTACTGCTCCCCGGTTCCGAATCGGCCGATTTCACTTCCCCTTCGCCGGCGACCGGGGGAGACGATATCTGGGGTGACGCCGGCGGCGCACCCCCTGGCCCGAGCGCTCCAGCAACGCCTCAAGCGTCAATTCCACCGGCCGAGGAAGAGGAATCCGCGACCGTGTTCATGTCGCCGCCTCCGATGGTGCCCGATGACGAGCCGATGGAAGCGGATGACATGACGATGATGAATCTTGGCGGCGTCGATCCCGATGCCACCTGGCAGATGCCGGACGCCGAGCCTTCGACAGCCGCGCCGCAGGTGCTGCCCACGGCTCCGGAAACCGACTTCGGTGGCTTCTCCGACTTCGCCTCTCCGGAACCTTCGGTGCCCGAGCCGCCGCCGCCAGCACCGGGGCCACCGCCAATCACGCCGACGATGGACGCCATCGAGCCCGAACCCCTCGTCGAACCGATGCCCCCCGCTGATACGGGCACGACCGTCGACCGGACGATCGAGGCAAAGCCGTTTCAGCCGTTCGAACCGTCTCCGCTCGCGAGCCCGCCGCCCGTGATCCAGCAGCCGCCGCCGCCAGCTCCAGTTCCGGATTCGGTGGAGACGTTCGAGCCCCTGCAGTCGCTCTCCGAGGAACCCCCGATGGCGGCGAGCCCTGAGCCGGTCCACACTCCGTCCCGACCGGCGGCCTCGGCACCATCGGGTCCCGTCGATGACGATCTCGTCGAGCAGGTTGCACAGCGGGTCGTGGACAAGCTTTCGCAAAAGGTCATTCAGGAGATCGCGTGGGAAGTCGTTCCCGATTTGGCGGAAGGCCTCATCCAACGTGAGATCGAGGCCTTGAAATCGAAGATTCCAAAATAGGTACTATCGACGATCGATCGTCGTTCCGCTTCAGAAGCCAGGAAAAGTCCGCCGAACCCCTGGGGGACCACCTCAGAGCGCGCAACACCCGGTGGGGTAGTTTCGCGCTGCTCGTCGATGACGTCGCCTCCACGAACGACCTAGCGCGCGAGCTCGCGAAAAAGGGTGCTCCTCACGGAAGTCTCGTCGTGGCGGAGACACAAGCGGTAGGTCGCGGCCGCTGGAAACGTCGCTGGGAGTCGGCTCGCGGAGGGCTCTACATGAGCGTCATTCTCCGCCCCGTCGGCGGCGGCGAAGCCTTTGTCTCTCGGCTGTCAGTTCTGCCCATTCTCTCCTCCGTCGCCGCCGCCGAGGCACTCGAAGCCGTGGCCGGCCTCACGGTTCAACTGCGTTGGCCCAACGATCTCTATCGAGACGCGCGCAAGCTCGGCGGGGTTCTCTGTGAATCCAGCATCACGGGTGCCGCTGCTGACCACGCGATCGTCGGATTCGGGATCAACGTCAATCAGACCGAGGGAAGCTTTCCCGCTGAGCTCGCGTCGTCGGCGACCTCGATGCGGTGCCTGCTGGAAAGGTCCTTCGACCGCCTCCAAGTAGCCGCCCACGTCGTTGCGCGACTCGAACGATGGTGGGACGAGCTCGAGACCGCCGCCGCGCTCAAGCGGTTCCGGGAGCTGGCCGAGGGTCTCGAGGGATACCCGATCCAGGTTCGCGCCTCGGACGACGCATCCTTCGTCGCGAAGTCCGTCGGCATCTCGAGCGATGGGGGGCTTTACGTCGAGCTTCCCGATGGAACCGAGCGAATCCTCTACTCGGAAGACGTCATGTTGATGCGACCTCAAGAGGAAAGCTACTACGCGGCGGTCGAGACTCATTTCGTCGAGCGTCGTGGGAGCCCGCTTTTCATCACGCCGAGTGAATGGCAGCTGGTTTGGGAGTGGGAGCGGGAAGGCATTCCCCTGCGCGTCGTGATGGAAGGGATCGATCGGGTATTCGAAAGACCCAAGACGGGCCAAAAGCCGCGCAAGCTCAGCTACTGTCGTCAGACCGTCGAGGCTGCCTATCGACGATTTCGCGAAATGGCCTTGGGCGGCGTCAAAGTCTCGGTAGGCGAAGAAGCACAGGATGCGAAGACTCATTTGACCGAAATGGCGGAGAGACTTCGGCGGGCCCATATCGAGTGGGAAGAACGTGACCAGGCCGTTGCCGCAGCGATCGCGTTGTGTGAGCGCGAAATGGAGGCCCTCGTCGTTCAGCTCACACCCGAATCTCTGGTCGCCATCGAAGGGGCTCTCGCCGCTTTCGAGGACCGCCTCCTTGATACACTCGAGCGCTCGTTCGGAGGCGCGGACCACCAGGCGCTGCTTCGGGAATCGAAGGCGTCGCTTGCCGACTACCGTCCTCGCATGCCGGAAAAAGTCTATGCCTCGGCCGTAAAGAGCGCCTATCGCCGCAGGCTCCGTCTCGAGCTCGGTATCCCGACCCTGAGCCTTCTGGATCGATGAGTCATCCCACCTTTGAGCTCCGGATCGAGAAGGTTGTCTCCGGTGGCAATGGACTCGGTCGCCATGCCGGCCGCGTCGTCTTCGTTCCGGCTGCGGCGCCAGGCGAAGTGCACCGTGTCGAGGTCGTATCGGAGAAGAAGGACTACATTAGAGCGAGAAGCCTCGCCATCGTCTCTTCCCCCTCGCCATCGAGGCGCGAGCCGCCCTGTCCGTACTACGGGGAGTGCGGGGGTTGCTCGATGATGCACCTCGACGTCGACGCCCAGGTCGAAATCAAGCGCAGCATCCTCTGCGAGAGCCTGGCACGTGCGGGAGCTCCGTTCGAGGGGACGGTCCAGCTTCGGACTGCCCCCGACACGGGTTACAGAAATCGGCTCAAGTTTCACATCGCGCCGGACGGGGATGGGAAGCGCATGGGGTTCCGACGTCGTGAGACGCAAGATCTCGTCGACGTCGACGCCTGCATGCTCGCTTCGGCTGAGATGAATCGTACGTGGCAGCGTTGCCGGCAGTGGATGTCGGAACATCCGCGCGTCGCCCGGCACCTTGCGGGCATCGAGCTACAAGAATCCTCGAGCTCGCCAGGGAGGATCTTTGCCCGTTTTATCGTCTCTTCGGGTAGAGGAGGCGAAGGCGGCGCGATCCGTGAGCTCAATCGGGTCTCGGGCAAGGCGCTCGCCTCGGAGCTTGGCTTGAATGGATGGATTACGAGCGGTGTCAAGGGAGGGTTGCCAGGGAGGGCAGGCCGGCCCTGGGTCGACCACGTCGTGGGACAAACGTCGTTCCGCCAGTCAGCGGGGAGCTTCTTTCAGACGAATCGCTTCTTGTTGGGAGAGCTTCTCGAAGCGGTACTGCCGGTCGAGACGGTCGGCCGGGCGCTCGATCTTCATTGTGGGGTTGGCTTTTTCGCCATTCCGCTTGCCGCCCGGGCCGAAAGCGTCGTCGGCATCGAAGTCTCGCCGCGAGCCCTGCGTGACGCGCGCTCCAATGCGAAACACGCGGGCTCGAGCGGAACCTGCGCCGTGTGCTCGGAGAGGCTCCCCTTCGCTCGATACGCTACGTTTCCTGCGACGCCCCAGCTTTCGCTCGCGACACTGCCGAGCTACGAGGTTACGGCTTCCGACTCGAGGCCCTGTCGCTCGTCGATCTGTTCCCCAATACGCACCACTTCGAGACCGTCGCCGCGCTCATCCGCTAACCTACACTTGCCATCGTGCCCTTTCCGGGTTGATACTAAAGATTCGTTCGACACACTTGGGGGATCGATCCATGAGAGCCTTGCTCGTCTTCGTCTCGCTGCTCTTGCTAGGAACTGCGGAACGCGCGTCGGCCGAGACCGTGATCGTCTTCGTCGATGGCAATCGAATGGAGGTTCGAGGCTACGAGGTCAAGGACAGTTTGGTGCTCATCACCACGGTCGAGGGAAAACTACAGTCGGTTCCGCGTTCCTATGTGAATCTCGTCGCGACCGAACAGCTGAACCGTGGCGGCGAGAGTGCGCCGCCCGCTGCGGCACCGGCGCCGCCTCGACCGGTCGAAGCGCCTCCGAAACCGACGTCCGCGCCGAAGCCCAAGACCATGCCCACGGAAATGATTGCTCCCGAGCCCCCGGTTCCAGAGCCCGTGGCTCCGCCCGCAAGCAAACCCGGGCCGCCGTCGCCCGCACCGAACCTGAGCCCGAGCCCTCCCCCCGCATGGTCGAACGCCGAGCTCAAGGTGAGTCTGGTCGTACCCTCGGGCGCCTGGGAGCTCCAGGACATGCCGCCGTCCTTCGATGTGGCCGTCGCGATCCGCAACGAAACCACGGACGCCCGCGCGACTTTGGCGCTCATTCGGCAAAAGCTTCGGAGTCGAAAAGAATTCGAGAGAGTGCTCGACGACATCGAGGATTCCGTTTCAAAGGCTCCAGGCTATCAGTCGCTCGTCAACGGACCGCTCGAGCTCGCCCCCTATACCGCTCACGAGTTTCGTTTCACCAAAACCGTCGGCTTCGTCACGGTTTTCAACCGCCTCGTCGTCTTCTTTTCCGGGTCTACGCGGATTCGTGTGGGTTGAAGACGGCATTTCTGGGTAATGGCGGAAGGAATGCCGCCACGATCTTCAGCTTGAGATATTCCTCGTCGCGATAGCCGTAGGCGCGTCGTTGCAGCACACGGATTTTGTTGTTGACCCCTTCAACTAGGAGGCGCAGACGTTCCATCTCGGCCACCGCCTTGTCCGGCACAGCTTGCCCACATGCGTCGCAAAACGCTAGGTGTAGCGCGAGTTGTTCGCCAGCCAGTCCAGGTGTTCTACATGCAAACCGCCGCACCCAGGACAGTTGACGCGCCAACGCTCGTATTCCAGATAGATCCGCCAGCCTGCCAACGACAGGTCGCGGACCCGGCACACTTGCTTGTCATAGCGCCCCCGGCACCGTTGCCCACAGTAAGAGCACACAGCTGTTTTTTTCGCCTCTTGGGCTGGATGACGCGGGCGTATCGGTCACCGAATAGACCCTTCAATCCGGCACACCACGAAACCTGGCAGCGCAAACAGCGAGCGGATCGACTGGGAATTTTTCACTCGGTTAGCCTATCCTAAAAATGGACCACTTTTCAGCACCTGATGAAGTACTCGATACCTTTTCCACACAATGAGTTACACTGTTTTTCCGTTAGGACTTACCCACACGAATCCGCGTAGACCCTCTTTTCCCGGGACCTGGCCTACGTGCTGAGCCTGAGCTCTCCCGAAGAACGCGCGGAAGAAAACCGAGTGGACTTCGAGGCCTTGGTACGCGGGCCCGTGATTCGCAAGGCGAGAAGCGAACTGAGCTTCTAACTCTAGAGCGAGCCTTACGCCCGGGCCGACGGGCATGAGCGTGCCACCGCTCATCTATCTCGCCCTCGCCTTCTCCATCGGAATCGTACTGCCGGTCGAGGGCCGCTCGCTTCTGGCGCCGCTGTTGGGAGCGACGCTCCTAGCACTTGCGGCTATGTCGAGACGTTCGTCGTGGCCGCTCCCCCTGGCCGTATGCGCCTACATCCTCCTCGGAATGAGCGCAGGGGGGCTCGAGCGGGGCATCGAGACAACGCTCGCCGACGTCTACGATCGTCTCGGGGAGAAACAATTCCAGCTTCCTTGCTATGCCACGGGGCGCCTTCGCCGAGAGCCGGAAAACCTGCCGGACGTCAGCCTACTTCGAGTCGACGTCGACAGTCTGGTCGTCGGCAAGCGATCCATGACCGTCGTCGGAGGACTCATCGTGGCCGTCCGCGGTAATCGGCGATAAAGATTGGAGCGGCTCACCGCCGGGGACCTCGTCGGTTTCTGGGGCTCTGTTCGGCTCCCCTCTGGATTCGACAACCCCGGCGGCGCGGACGCGACTCGACGCCTGGAACGAGGACGGATCGACTCTCTCGCGTCTGTGAAGAGTGCACTTCTCGTCGAGGTTCTCGAGCGGGCGCCGCTCGCCTTCTCGCTCGCCTCCCGCCTGAGGCAGCGGGCGCTTCGTAGGCTCGAGCTGGCGCTCACGCGAGGGGGAGCACCGGAAGAGGTCTACGCCGTGCTATCGGCTCTCGTCACGGGGGATCGCAGCGAGCTTGCGCCGGAGCTCGAGCGTCGCTTCCAAAGAGCCGGAGTGTTTCATGTCATGGCGATTAGCGGAGCGCACGTTGCCATGCTCATCCTCTTTCTGCACATTGTCATGCGCCGGTTCGTGCTCGACGAAGTGCCATCGCTGTTTTTTCTTCTCGCCTTGCTCCCTCTCTACGCGATCTTTTGCGGCGCACGCCCGCCCGTCGTACGCGCGGTGCTGATGGCGCTCGCGGTCCTCGGGGGGCGTTTGTTGAGTCTCGGAGCGCACCGCGGGAACACGGTCGCCTGCGCCGCCTTCCTGCTGCTCGTTTGGCGTCCGAGCGTCCTGTTCGACGCGGGTTTCCAGCTGACTTTCTCGGCGGTCACGGCGATCGTCTTGTTGACCGAGCCCTTCGAGCTCAGGCTGGCTCGGACCGGCGTGCTCGCGAAACCTTTGGCGATCTCGATGGCTGCGCAACTCGGTGTCGTCCCCCTCTCCGCTTGGCATTTCCACCGGCTGACGCTCCTCGCTCCCATCGCGAGCCTCGTCGCGGTTCCGTTGGCGGCGGGCCTCGTCGTCCTGGGTCTCGCCCTCGTCCTCGCTGCCGACGTTCCCTTCATCGCGATTGTCCTCGTGCGCATCGCCGAGCTTGCCGTGAAGCTGCTCTCGGGCGTGGCGGGCGTGGGCGCCGAGATTCCCTTCGGCTCGCTTCGGGTGCCGCAGCCAGCCCCGCTTTGGATCGTGTCCTACGTCCTGACGCTTCTTCTCTATCGAGCCCGCTCGCGCCTTGGCTCTGCGGCTGGAGCCTTCGGCCTTATTGCGCTGATCCTCGTACTCGCCTACCCCAAGACGCCCTCGACGGGCCGATTCGTGATGACCGCGCTCGACGTGGGGCATGGTGACGCCATCTCTCTGTCGCTGCCAGAGGGACAGACCGTTCTCGTTGACGGTGGCGGGATCCCCTTCGCGTCGCTCGATACGGGAGAAAACGTCGTGCTTCCGTTCTTGCTGCATCGATCCATCCGCCGACTCGACGTCGTTGTGATCACGCACGCGGACTTCGACCACATCGGCGGCCTCTTGAGCCTGGTCGAGGAGATCCCGATTGGCGAGATTTGGGGCGGAAGTTCAGGCTGGGACAGGCGCGCCTACCGCGCTCTGCGCCAGAGCGCAACGCGCCGTAACATTCCCTTTCGTCGACTTCGGACGGGAGAGACATTTTCATGGGGTGGGCTGCGCTGGGAGATCCTCGCCGCCGGAGGAGTGACCTCGGCTTCACGGGAACGCTCGACCAACGATCAATCGGTGGTCCTCCGCATCACTTACGGTCGGTCTCGAGTCCTCCTTACGGGAGATGCGGAAAGGGCACTCGAAGGCTACCTTCTCGGTCAGCCGGAGAAGCTGCGCGCCGACGTGCTCAAGATCGCCCACCACGGAAGCAAGAGCTCGACGACTCCGGCCTTCTTGGTGGCCGTCGACCCGAGCTTCGCCGTCGTCGCCGCGCGTGGTCCATCGACTCGAGGCTAAAGGGATCGAATACGCGCGAACGGACCGGCAGGGCGCGGTTACGATCGAGCTCCATCCCGAAGGAGGTCTCGAAGTCACGACGAACCGCGCTCTTTCAACTTCGCTTCCCGCCAGAGCGCTTCGAGCTCCTCCAGTTTGGATTCCGCAACCGACCTCCCTAGAGACTTCAAGCGGGTCTCCAAGAAGCGAAAACGCTCGCTGAACTTCCGGTTGGCTTCTTCGAGAGCGATCTCGGCATCGAGGTCACAGTGCCGTGCCAGATTGACGATGGCGAAGAGAAGATCGCCGATCTCCTCACGGACCGCGGTTTGGTCTCCGGAGTCGATGGCTTGCGAGAGCTCCCCAAGCTCTTCGTTCACTTTGTCGCGCACCTCCACAACCGAGCTCCAGTCGAAGCCCGCCTTCGCGGCTCGCTTCGATAGCTTCGAGGCCCGAGTCAGCGCGGGCATCGCACGAGGTACGCCGTCGAGAAGGGAACGACGCTCCGGTTTTTCTTTGGATTTGATGTCGTCCCAGTGCGCGAGCGCATGGTCCGCGCTCTCCGCTCGTTCCGACTCGAAGACGTGCGGGTGTCGCCGCACGAGCTTGTCGTGGATGCCCCGAACGACGTCGCTCATGGTGAAGCGCTCGTCCTCTTCGGCGATCTGATTCACGAAAACGACCTCGAGAAGCAGGTCGCCCAGCTCCTCTCGCACCGACTGGGTTTGTCCCTCGTCGATGGCTTCGATGAGCTCGTAGGCTTCTTCGAGAATGAAAGGGCGAAGCGAGCTCATCGTCTGCTCCCGATCCCAGGGACATCCCTCGGGACCGCGGAGCTTTGCCATGAGTGACAGAAGCCTCTCGAACTCTTCTCCGGCGCTCAAGATTCCTTTCTTTCTTTCCGCTGGCCTTCCGCTGGGTCTCTTTAAAACTCTGAGCGGACGCGAGATAGGCCTGCAGGAGTATGTTGATCCCCTGAGATCCCCATGCTATCTTAGGTTATTGCCCCCGTTTCCTTACTACGAAAATAGAATCCGGATCGCGCGAAACAGGGGCCCCGTCATTTGTGCGCGAGTTCTCGTGTCCGAGGTCGCGCGAGGGACAGCACGGAAACCATGAGTGAGTACGAGGAGCAGACGAGAGGCTTCAAGGTCACGGATCGCAGAGCGTTCACCGCCGAAGGGGATCCCCGGGAGCCCAGCGGGGTGCGCGACGAGGTCGAGGAGCCACTCGCGGCGAGCAGCGCCGACGAGGCGGAACGCGCCGAGCAGATCCAGGCCCGGTCGCCGGCCCCCGACGAGCGCTTCCTCGACTTGTTGAGTTTGCTGACGACTCAAGCGAGCCTCCATCTGGGCGAGCCTCATCCCGTCACCGGCGCGTCGCACGAAGACCTTCACACCGCACAAATGTTGCTCTCCCTTGTCGAAGTGCTTCAAACGAAGACGAAGGGCAACCTTGCACGGGACGAAGAGCAGGCTCTCGAGGACGTGCTCTACCAACTGCGAACGCAGTTCGTGGCGAAAGCGAAACGGTCGAAATCCTAGGGCACCAAGACTTGTATCTGCCTTCACGAAAAGTCTCTACGGGAACTCGCCGGGACGCGGCGGGGACGGCGCTTCTATTCGCCGCGCTGATATTGTTGCTTGGCTCGGTCGAACCGGTTAAAGCGCAGGAAATCGGCCAGGCAGAAACGATCTCTCTTCACACCTCTTTCGATCACTATTGGAGGCGGTATCTCGAAGCTGTAACGGCTGGGAGCGACGAGACCGCGAATCGCCTGTTGGAGGAGATCAAGCGTCTTCGCGTCGAGCGAAACGCCTTCAACCTGAACGATGTCGGGACCTCGTTCGTGTATCAGGGCTTTGGCTTGCTCGAGAGCGGTGAGCTCGAGCAAGCGAGGGAGAACTTCGAAACCGCCGCCGAGCTCGCGCCGGACCTGCCCACCGCGTACTGGGGCCTTGCTCGCGCCTCGGAGCGCGAGGGTGGCCTGGGCTACGTAACCGCCATCCTGCATCGCATACAGGCGCAGCTCGCAGCGCTTCGATCGGAGCGCGACGGACCCTTCGCGAGCTGGAATCTTCTCTTCCTGCTCTTCTCGAGCTTGATGGGGCTCGTGTTTTTGTTCGCCATGCTCATGGTCTACCGCTACGGCGTGCTTGTCTACCACGAGTTTCTCGAGCGACTCGATGTTGATTGGGGAAGCAGGGCGACACTCGCGGCCACCCTCGTTGCCCTGTGCCTGCCCCTGATCTTGACGGCGGGAGTCGGCTGGCTGGCGGCCCTACTAGCTTGCCATTACCTTCGCCTATCAGACCATCAAGGAACGGGTCGTCTCCGTCCTCTGTTTGCTTGTCTTCCTGGGTGCCGCGCCCTTCGCGGAGCTCTACTCCGCCTGGTCCCGCACGGTCGGCAACCCTTCCTACCAGGCGGCTCTCTCGTCCGTTACCGGGACCTTCGATGTGGGCGACGTCGAGGTTCTGAGGGCAGCCATTCAGCAGCAGCCCAACGATCGCGATCTGCAGTTCGTGCTCGCGACCCAGTACAAGAACCTGGGAGACTACGAGCTCGCCGCCTCGACCTATCGACGAATTCTCGATGCTTTTCCGAGCGATCTGGAATCGAGGCTCAACCTCGGGAACATTTACTTCGCGCAGCGAGATTGGGACGGGGCCCTCGTCCAGTACAACCAGGCGATCGCCGCGAACTCGCAATTCGTCATGGCGTACTACAACAAGAGTCTTGCCCATGCCGAGAACTTCCAGTTTGCGGAGCGCGAAGAAGCACGGACGCGGGCGGATCTGCTGGATGCCATGGCCGTCACGGCCTTCGAGCAACTCACCGGAAATTATCGAGTTGTAGCCGACGCCCGTCTCGATGAGGTCGACATCCTGGGCAAGTTCTACGGCCTGTCGGAGGGGATTCACGAAACTCGGGTGACGAGCTTTTTCGAGCCTCCCATGCTCGCCACTTGGGGACTCCGCTTCGTTGTAGGGCCGATTTTGTTCGCTGTGCTGATCCTCGTCCTCGAGGTCTTCTTCAAACAGCGGCAACACACGCAGCGCTGCTGGAAGTGTGGCAGCGCTTTTTGCGGCCACTGCCAGATCGGAACGGGTCGCAAAGGCCTCTGCACCCAGTGCTATCACCTGTTTTTCATGAAAGACGGCGTTTCGGCTCAGGCGCGCAACGAAAAGCTCAACCTCGTCCAACGGGCGTCGCGAACCAAGGCTGTCGTTTTTCGCGCCCTATCGATCGTCGCGCCGGGCGCCGGTCATGTCGGAGAAGGGATGTCCGTCATCGGCATCTTGCTTCTGTTCCTCTGGCTTCTGGGCGCCTCCACCCTTTTTCTCTCCGACTCCCTCTATCCCTTCCCGGATGGAGTTTTGGGGCTGGGCTCGAATGCTTCCTACTTGATCGTCGTTTGGATGGCGGCGGTCCTGGTGATCGCCAATTTGATTTCGCGTCCAGTGGCACGTGGGTAGACGATGGCGCTTTCTGGAACATTAAAAGACTTCGCGCTGCCGGATATTTTTCAGCTTATCGGCATGCAGCGGAAGACGGGGCTCTTGACGCTCGAGAGCGAGCGCGAGACGGTGAGCGTGGTCTTCGAGCAGGGCATGGTGGTTCACGCGGACTCGACGGTGAGACGCCTCGACGATCTCCTGGGCAACGTTCTCGTTCGACAGAGCAAACTCAGGAAGGAAATTCTCGAGGAGGCACTCGCGAAGCAAAAAGTCTCGATGCAGCGCCTCGGCTTCATTCTGACCAGCCAGGGTTACATCAAAAGCGACGACCTCAGGTCGGCGCTGTCGGAGCAGGTCCAGCAGATCGTCTTCCGCGTGTTTCGATGGAAGGCCGGTCGTTATCATTTCGACCCGAGTGCGGATGCCGACTACGACCACGAGAACGTCACCCCGGTCAGTACCGACCACATCCTCATGGAGGGCATTCGTCGCGTCGACGAGTGGCCCATCATCGAGAAACGCATTCCCACTCTGGATTTCGTGTTCCGACCGCTGGTGCCGAACAAGGCCATCAAGGTCGAAAACGCCAGCGAAGGGGAGTCGGGAGGCCTCGGTGCGGCCTTCGACGGGCTCGAAGGCGGGGGCAACGGCGGGAACGCGAACCCGACGTCCGAAGTCCTGATGAATTCGACGGAGGCATTGATTTACAAGCTCCTCGATGGAAAACGGTCCATCTCGACGATCATGGAAATGACGGGACTGTCCGACTTCGACGTCTGCCGGACGTTGTTCGATTTCATGGATCGCAATCTCGTTGCGCCCGCGGGACAGGAGCAGGCAAAAATCCGGCGACAGGGGTCGGTACAGGTCCAGTCGAGCGCGCCGAGTCAATCGGTCGGTCTGCTTGCCCTCGTGGTCGTGACGGCTCTGACGGCGGTCGGTCTCTTCGCATCCCGCGGAGCGCCGTTCCGGGTCCCGACGCGGCCGAGCTTTTTTCGCCAGGAGGCTACGACAACCGACCGTAGCCTGGATACGGCGCGTGCGCAGCGGGTCGTATCCGCCCTTCGCTCCTACTACCTCGCTTTCGGTGTCTATCCCTCGAGTTTGGACGATTTGGTGAACGCGAGTCCGCCGCTTCTCGATGCAAACGATCTGAGAGCAACGAGCGGCGAGCCGTTTCGCTACGACACGACAGCTCCCGACCAGGTGGTTCTGGAGGCCTTCGGTCCTTCGGGGGAGTCGTATCTGCGCGTCGTACGAAAAATTCTACCGGAATCGATTACCCTTAGCGGGGCTCCTTCGGTAGGATCCTCGAAACCCTTGAGCTCAGGCTCGCACCGATGAGAGTCTCCTACTACCCCGATGTCGATCTGCCTGATGGCGCGCGCCCCTGCGTGACGCTGGGCAATTTCGACGGCGTACATCGCGGCCACCAGCGTGCCATCGAGCTTCTGAAGACGAGGGCGAAGGAGGCTTCTGCTCCTTGTGTGGCCTTGACCTTCGAGCCTCATCCGATGAGCGTGCTACGTCCCGAGCACGCCCCTCGTCGCATCCTGACGCCCGAGCTCAAACAGGAAGTCCTCGCCTCTTTGGGACTCAATCTTCTCGTCGTGATCCACTTCACGCGGGAGTTCTCGCGGTTTAGCGCCGAGAGCTTCGTGGACGAGGTTCTCGTGGGGAGCCTCCGGGCCTCGGAGCTCGTGCTCGGCAGTAACTTCCGGTTCGGACGAGGCCGGTCGGGAGATTTGGAGTCGTTGCGAAGCCTTGGGGAGGGCCGAAGGTTCATCGTGCACGAAGTCGAGGCCACGATCCACAAGGGGGAGATGATCTCGAGCTCCCGGATCCGCCGGTCCCTGGAGGCCGGTCGGGTCGATGAGGCTCGCGAGATGTTGGGTCGGCCCTACTTGTTCGACGGTCGCATCGTCGAAGGTGATGGCCGCGGACGGCTGATGGGATTCCCCACCGCCAATGTTAACGTCGAGGGTGACGTGCTCGTCGCCGATGGTGTCTACGTCACGGAGGCCAGAATCGGAGGCGAACGTCTGCAGGGGATGACCCACGTGGGTCGCCGCCCGACCTTCGGGCTCGACGAGCGAATGGTCGAGACCCACTTGTTCGATTTCTCCCGCGAAGTCTACGGTGAGCCCATTCGGCTCTATTTTCACCAGAGAGTGCGAGGTACAGTGGCCTTCGAGTCCGCCGATGTCCTCAAGCGACAGCTCGAGCGCGATCGCGACGAAGCGCGCCATTTCTTCGACGAGCCCGGCGGGAACCTTCTGTTATAGAATTCGTAGCAACTACGGATGCAAATCGGGAGGATCTATCAGTGCCTGATTTGACGGTGGACCGCCGCCACGAAGGTGACGTAACCATCATCACGCCCAAGGGTTTCATCAACGCTCATACCGTGCGGGAATTCGAGCAGGTGATGGCCGGCGCCCTCGAGGAGGGCAACCGGAAGATTCTGATCAACGGGTCGGAGCTGGCTTATATCGCGAGCGCGGGTCTGGGCGTGATCATGGGTCTGATCGAAGACGTACGTTCTAAAGGTGGCGATATCCGGGTCGCGGAGCTCAACGAGACGGTGCGTAACATCTTCGAAGTACTGGGGTTCAACCATTCGTGTCAGGTTCTCGTCTCGGAGCAAGAGGGGCTGGCCAGCTATCGGGCGAACGCGCCCGGCTGAAATGGGAAGCAAACCCTCCGGCGGCCGCTCGAGTCCGAAAGCGCGCGGCGTCGTGGAGCTTCGTTTCCCGAGCGACGAGAAATTCCTTCATATGGTGCACGAGCTCACGAAGCACCTCGCCGAGTCGACGGGATTCGAGGCCGTCGAAGCGGAAAAAATAACGCTTGCGGTGGACGAGGCGACGACCAACGTGGTTCAGCATGCCTATCGCGGCGAGCCCGATCACGAGATCGAGGTGCACTTCAGCCCGGATGGCGACAGTCTATCAATCGTGATATCGCATGACGGCGAGGCGCTCGCGTCGATGCCGGTTCCAAAGTTCGACCTCGACAAGCTCGTTGCGGAGCGGCGAAAAGGCGGCCTCGGTCTCACGATCATGAGACAAATGATGGACAAGGTCGAGCACACGAGAGCGGGCAGCGGAAAGAACAAATGTGTGATGGTCCGCTACAAGAAGCGAGATCCAGAACGAGCTTAGCCGTCGTCGTTCTCGCCACGTTTGGTTGATCCCATGGCTTCAGAGAGCACCACCGCGTCCTACCGCTACCAGGAGCTTCTCGCCTCGCTTACCCGCGACCTTCCCGACGAGCGGCTCAAGAAGAAGCTCTCCGAGGTGCTCGCCCTCCTCGACTTCAACTCCACCCTGAACCGAACGCTCGCCCTCGAGGAGATTTTGGACCTCATTCTGTTCGTCTCCATGGGAGAGACCAGAGCGAGCTGGGCGGGAATCTTGTTACGTGACGGCGACGATCACCTCGTACCGCGAGCCCGGCGGGGGCGAAAGGACGAGGACTGGGCTGGCCTTACGCTCGCGCTCCCTGACGAAACGCCAGCGCTCGCGCTCGCGACGGACGAGGACCGAAGCGCCTGGGCACGGAAGGTTCTGACCAAGACGAAGGCCTCGTTGCTCGCGCCCCTGGTGAAGTCCGACCGTCTAGCCGGCGTCCTGCTCCTCGGCGAGCGGGAGGCCCCTACGGTCCCGATGAGAGAATATTCACGGAAGTCCTCTCGGTCTCAGCCGCGGCATCGATCGACAACGGACGCATCTACGAGGAGCTTCGCGAGCTCAATCAACGGTTGTCCCTCAAGGTCTATCAGCTCAACTCCCTCTTCGATATCACGAGAGAGCTCAATCGTAGTCCCAGCGCGGCGAGGGTTCACGAGGTACTTCTGACGAACGCCATGGGTCACGCCTTGACGACGCGAGCGCTGGTGCTTCACGATGGAAGCATCGTCGAGCAGGCCGGCATCCGGCTCGAGCCATCGGAACGCAGTGTTCTCGAGGCGAAAGCAGCTCTGCTCACGGGTCTTTCGGATAGTCGGAGCGTCTCGAACCTCGAGGATGACGGGCTACGGGAGCTGTTGTCTGGCCTCGGCATGGAAAGCGTCGCGCCCCTTCGCTCGGGCGAAAACGTCCACGGCGCCCTGGTGCTCGGACCTCGCGGTTCGGGCAAGCCGCTCACGGAGGAGGACCGCGACTTTCTGCGCTCGCTCGCCTCCCAGGCCGCTGCCGCCTTCGACCACTTGAGATTGACTCGCGAGTGGCTCGAGAAGCAGAAGATCGAGAAGGAGATAGCCCTCGCGCGGGAGATCCAGCGTGGGCTTCTTCCCGACGGGGATCCAGACATCGAGGGTTGGGACGTCGCCGGTATCAATATCCCTTGTCTCACCGTCGGGGGCGATTACTTCGACTATCTGTCTAGAAAGGGTGGGAAAGAGTGGCTCGTGGTCGCCGACGTTTCGGGCAAGGGTACCGGAGCGGCGCTACTGATGGCTTCGATCCAGGCGGCACTGCACGCGCTCGCGGGCTTGGGTGATATTTCTCTCGAGTCTTTGACCGAGCGCTTGAACGAGATCGTCTACGACAGTACGGAAGGCAACCGCTACGTCACCGCTTTCTTCGGGTCGCTTGACATCGGGTCGGGTGAGCTCGACTTCGTGAATGCCGGGCACTGCTATCCGATCCTTCTGCGCGCTGATGGTAGCGTCGAAAGACTCGTCGAAGGAGCTTCGGTCGTCGGTCTGATGAGCTCGATGGACATTGCTCGGGGCAGGACGACGCTCGAAAAAGGCGATCTATTGGTCACCTATACCGATGGCCTGTCCGAGACGAGGAATCCCGAGGGGGAGGAGTTCGAGGACGAACGCATTCTCGAAACGATGCGCCAGAGCTGCAGCCGGCCGTCCAGAGATCTCGTGGCGCGGCTCGTCGCCGGAGTACGCGTCTTTGCAGCCGAGGCCGGTTTGGCGGATGATTTAACGTTGATGGTGGTACAGCGGAACTAGACATGTCACAACTCAGGCTCACGAATACACTTGGCGGGAAGCAGGAGCCCTTGGAGCCGATCGAAGACCAGCACGTCCGCATGTATACGTGCGGTCTCACGGTCTACAACCGTGGACATATCGGAAACTTCCGGACCTTCGTCTCTCAGGACATTCTGAGGCGTTACCTGAAGTTTAAAGGCTACCGTGTAACGCAGGCGACCAACTTTACGGACGTCGACGACAAGACGATCCAAGGGGCGAATGCGGAGGGCAAAGGTCTGCGCGAATACACCCAGACCTTCATCGACTACTTCTTCGCGGACTGCAAGACGCTCAACATCGAGCGGGCGGAGCACTACCCGCGTGCGACCGATCCGGAGTACATCGGTGCGATGGTGGAGCTCGTGAAGAAGCTCGAAGAGCGGGGCCACACCTACAGGAGTGACGGCTCGATCTACTTCAAGGTCGACTCGCTCCCAGACTACGGAAAGCTGTCGCGGATCGATGTCGCGGGCATGAAGACGGGTGCCCGCGTCGACTCGGACGACTACACCAAGGAGAACGCTCGAGATTTTGTCCTGTGGAAGGGCCCCAAGGACGGCGATCCGTCGTGGGACACGGAGATCGGCCCAGGCCGCCCGGGCTGGCATCTCGAGTGCTCCGCGATGGGGATGAAGCTTCTCGGCGAGACATTCGACCTTCACGGCGGCGGCGTGGATTTGATCTTCCCGCACCACGAGAACGAGATCGCGCAAAGCGAGGGCGCCCTGGGCAAGCCCTTCGTGCGCCATTGGATGCACACGGAGTTTCTTCTCGTCGAAGGCGTGAAGATGTCCAAGTCCAGGGGGAATCAGTTCACCGTCAAAGACCTCACCGATGACGGCTTCTCGCCTATGGCGATCCGCTACCTGCTTCTCTCCGTCAACTATCGCCAGCAGCTCAACTTCACCAGGGAAGGGTTGAGGCAGGCCGAGACCGCCATCCGCCGGGTGGACGATTTCCTCGATCGGCTCTCCGAAGTTGCTCGCGAGGGCGAGGCCTCCGACGAGACCAAGGCCGCCGTTCGCCGGGCGCTCGAGCGGTTCGAGGAGGCGATGGATGACGACCTCAATACTTCTCCTGCCCTCGCCGCACTTTTCGACCTCGTCAAGGGCGGAAACTCGGCGCTTTCTTCGTCTTCTATAACGAAGGAAGATGCCAACGCATTTGCCGAGGCCGTCGGCCGCATGAACTCGGTCTTCGTTGTCTTTGGGAGCAGCGAGAAGCTCACGCTCGATGAGGAAGTGGAAAAACTCATCGTCGAGCGCAGAGAAGCTCGCGCCCGGCGTGATTTCGCCCGCTCGGACGCGATCCGCGACGAGCTCGACGCTCGCGGCATCATGCTGGAAGACACCCCCGCCGGAACCCGCTGGCGCCGAAAATAGTAAGGCGGGCGGGTGAGGGGCAATCTGTTCAAGGAGAAGAGTCTCGGCCACCGCGGCGAGGATCTCGCCGCCAAAGAGCTCGAACGACGGGGCTACCGCATCGTCGAGCGGCGCTGGCGCTGCCGGCTCGGTGAGATCGACCTCGTCGCCAAGGACGGCGACATCCTCGTCGTCGTCGAGGTCAAGGCCCGCTCCAGGTCGGACTACGGCCCCGCCATCGACGCCGTCGATGCTCGCAAGCGCAGAAAACTGATCCAGCTCGCCGAGGTCTACCTCAAGTCCCATCGGCTGAGGGGGATATCCGTCCGCTTCGACGTCGTCGGTGTCACGGCACTCCCAGGCAGGCGACCGACCCTCCAGGTGATTCGGGGTGCTTTCGAAGCCTGAACCTCGTCACTTTGACAACGGTCGGACTCTTTTGCTACAAGTGACGATTGCCCAATGGCAGGGCGGGACTAACTCAGTGGTAGAGTGCGACCTTGCCAAGGTCGAAGTCGCGGGTTCGAATCCCGTGTCCCGCTCCATCTAATCCTCTTCATTCGGCGGCGTAGCCAAGTGGCTAAGGCGGAGGTCTGCAAAACCTCTATTCGGCGGTTCGAATCCGCCCGCCGCCTCCAACCTAGAGCTCAGCGCTCTCGTCTGAGCAGCCGGGCAAAAATCATGAAGTGAGTCACCAGGAGTAGTGGCACGAAGAATGTCGGAATGTACCAAGCCGCTCCGAAGTCCGGTACCACATTCAAGTGGCGCAATGCATTTAGAAGGTCCACCGTGCCGACAATGTTAAAGAGCCAGATCAGCGTCAACGCACCGGCCCAGCTAGTCCGCAGAGCGATGAGCGCCAGCAACGCTAGCACACCCGTCACCAAGTCCCCGTAGGCGGCAGGAGTTGCGAAAGCGCCTGGCAGCGGTCGCGCAACGACTCCGGGGACCAGGAATACCATTCCCATGTAGCGAAATGCATGCGGCAGGATTAGCCAGAAAAGAGCGTTGTGTGGCGACTGTTTCTCTAGCCAGGGAGCCAATAACCAATTTGCAATCAGGCCCCACGCAACAAGGCTCAAGATGAACTACAGTCCGAAGATTGCTAACGCATCCATGGGTTGCCCCTCCCCTCGATTCGGTTTGCCAGCACTTCCAAACCGGTAATCATAGCCAATTTTTCTGCCGTGCCCAGTCGATGATGTAATCCGAGGCGACCTCGCCCCGTTCGTCCTGCCAGAAGTGGCTCGCCTCGAGTGGATGCTGAACGTGGTTGGGAAAGTGCGACTTGAACCGCTCCAGTTCCGGTTGTTTGAATGCGAAATCCCTGTTTCCCCAGAGAAACAATACGGGCTTTTCGGCTAGCGTCTTTAGTCCAGACTCGACCTTCGACTCAAACTCGTGAGCCTTGACTGGCTGGCGGGGAAAGATAGCGGTCTGAATGCGGTTCCTCTTGTCCCGAAATGGTGCCTCGTACATGGCCAACTCCCTGTCGCTGGGCCGGTTGACGAATCCTCTCCTCATGAATACTCGCCACACACCGTTAAACGAGCGTGCCATCGACCGGCCGATCAGGCCACCCATTATCCAGCTGAAGACATCCATCCTGAGCTCACCCTTCAGAGGCCACGCCCATGTATTACCGATCACCATGCCACGCACCCGCTCTGGGAACAGCTCGGCCACGGCAAGCCCGATCGGACCACCCCAATCCTGCATAACGAGGATGAAGTCTGCGAGCCCCAGCTTCTCGACGACATCGGCCAGAACCTCACTGTGCGTATTGGCCCGAAAGTCGTACCCTGTCGGTGCGGTGGACAGTCCAAAGCCCGGATAGTCCGGCGCAATGCAGCGGAAATGCTCTCTCATCCGCGTGATCATTTTCCGGTACAGGAAGGACCAAGTGGGATTGCCATGAAGCATTAGGACGACTACGCCCTGCCCCTCGTCGACGTAGTGTACTGCTGCTCCACCGCCGGTCTTCCGGAAGTGGTTCTCAAAGGGAAACAGTTCCGTGTCTACCTCAAACTTCAAGGTTCAGGTGGTGGCGCGGAGTTGGGCCGGAGGCACGACCTGGTCTATCGTGCCGGTTCCTACGTCGTAGACAAGTCCGGTGATGATGAGAGCGTCTGGCGTTCCAGGTGTCTGGCGGAGTCGCTCGATGTCGGCTTGCACTGTCCTGGCAGGGTCGGTGACCGCCATCGCCGCGACTTCGTCGTCACTCAGGCTGAGCCGTTTCGCCACCTGTTCCTGGATGGGCTGGTTGGCGAGGCGCGACATTCCGCAATCGTTGTGGTGGATAACGACGAGTTGCCTTGGTGCACAACTCGCGATCTCGGTCCACAATTGTCCTGTACTCACGGATTCGAGGTTCCCCATGAGCATTTTCAAACGCACTCAGCGGAAGTATGTGAAGAAGGCCTATCGCGTGAGGAATTGGCGTGAATATGAGGCAGGTCTACGCAACCGTGGGAGCCTGACCGTCTGGATCTCGCTCACCGCCGGCAAGCTTGTGAACTGGGACGCGCCCCGGCCGAGGAGGAGGAAACCGGGCCGTCAACGCAAGTACTCGAACCACGCCATCGAGACGGCTGTCACCCCGGGCATGGTGTTTCATCTGTCATCTAGGCAGAGCGAGGGATTGCTGCGGTCGTTGTTCGCTCTGATGAAGCTAGACAATGATGTGCCCGATCACACCACGATTTCGAGGCGCAAGGCGAAGCTGGGTAAGGTCCCCTTCTACCAAGACAAGCAGAAGACGCCGTTGCACATCTTGATCGACAGCAGCGGTCTCGCTGTCCACGCCGGCCAGCTGCGCAGAGCACCAAAGAGCAGGGACTATCGCAAGCTCCATCTGTGTGTCGACGAGCAGACTGGCGAAGTCGTCGCCGGCGAGCTGACGAGCAAAAGAGCCCGCGATTCATCGCGGGTTGCATCGCTTGTCGGACAGATCGACAGTCCCATCTCATCGGCCAGAGCTGACACCGCATACGACGCCAGCGGCGTCTATGAGGCGATCGAGAATCACAGCGCTCATCGCTCGCCGAGGGTGCTGATACCGCCGCGCAAGGGCGCCCAGCTCGCATCGGGGCCGGCGAGCAGCCGACAGCGCAATCGCAACATTGCAGCACAAGCTCGGCTCGGCAAACGAAAGTGGCACACAGAATCGGGCTACAGCAACCGGAGCAAAGTCGAGACAACGTTCCATCGCTACAAGGCTATCGTGGGCTCAGCGATGCGAGCGAGAGGGTTGGCGGCACAGAGAGTCGAGGCAAGGATCGGGTGCAAGATTCTGAACACCGTGACGGCGCTCGGGATGCCTGATAGCGAGATGATCGGATGATGGGAGTCGGGGCCAAGCGAGCTATCGGCCTCTATCGGAGTTGTGCACCAAGGCATCGATTCGCTTCGGATGGTTGAGCATCGCCAAGATCTCGAGACTGTTCGTGTCGAGGTCCACGGTCCGAAAATCGTCCTCCTTGCCCGCGATCCTTTCGAAGGCTCGGTCGATCGCGCCCATGCCCTGAGAGATCCGGTACCAGCTCTCGACGAGATCGACACCATCGACAACGAGCCGTGCCGTGGGAATCCTCAACATAATCGCCTCGTCTTTGGAAGGAGGCTCCTGCTCGAAACGGTAGGAGGCCTGACTCCAGCGGAAAAGACTGAGGATTATCGCGCGCACCTGCCCGGAAACGACGTGAATGAGACGGTCGGGAGCCAGGATGCCGTCCCGGACGAGCAAAGTACCGAGTCGAAGTCCTGGCCGGACTTGCGGGCTCAACCGCCGCAAATCCGCGAGCGCGATCTCGTTCCGCAGCATGAGGTACACGCCCAACCGATCGTCGGGAGAGGAGGATGACGCGAAGACGATCCGCCCGTCCTGGACGAAGATCTTTTTCTGGAACTCACCGTTGTCGATCGCGAGAAGGCCCGCCTCCTCCGTGCGGCAGACGGAGAGAAGAAGCTCCGGAAGGTCGAAGCCGCCGTTCCAGACATCCAGTCGGCCCTCGAGCGGAATAGGGTTGGTGGGAACCATCAGCGTCTCTCGGTTTTGAAGGAAGCCTTCGCCCTTTGATTATAAATCAGCTCGACGCTCCTAGCCTCCCTCAGCCGGAGGTCGACGGCTCGCGAGACTGCAGTTTCTCGAAATGACGCGTCAGAGTCTCTTCCATAGGTGCGCGGACCCTCGCCATCAGGTCTCGCCGATGTTTGGGGCCAAGACCCGTCGTCTCGATCGGCTCGTGGAGAAAGATCTCGATCGTCCCCGATCGAATGGTGAGAGAACCAGGAGGCATGAGCTCGAAAGCCCCGGTCACCGTGATGGGCAGGATCGGGACTTGGGAGTCGATGGCCATGTAAAAGCCGCCTTTCTTGAAGCGCAGCAACCTGCCTGACCGACTTCGCGTGCCCTCGGGCGCGATCAAGAACGAGGCGCCGTCCGAGGCTAGCTTCGAGGCATTGCGTAGGCTCTCGATAGCACGCTCCCGATTGCTTCGATCGACGGGCACGAATCCACCAAGACGCATGGCAGTCGAAAGCACCGGCAGACGGAAGAGCTCCTTCTTGCCGAGGACTCGGACTTGTCCCGGCAGCTTCAGAAAGACGGCGGGAGCATCCAGGTTCGAATTGTGGTTCATCATGTAGATGAAGTGCTGCGGGCCGGTGAGCCTGTCGAGCCCGTGAATCACGATTTTGATTCGAGCCAGCGTGAATCCGAGACGCACACCCTGACGTGCGAGCCAATACAGGAATCGGGCATCCCTCGTGACGAGAGTGAAGGGAATGCCGACAACGCCCGCGGCAACAACATAGGCGGGCAAGACGGCAGCCAGAAGGAGGCTTACGAGCATGGGGCGGGTAGGCGTCAGACGCCACAAAGCGAAAGCCCTTCCAGCCAAACGGCCAGAAGGGCCCCGCGCAATAACGAGCTTAGCAGCAGTACCGATTGATGGAAATCGAAATGGGTTTCTTACGCCCCCGACCGTTCTTGGCTTTGGCTTCTTCCGCTGCGCGGGTTCGCGGTTTGCGCGCCGGCTCTTCGCTTCGGCCATTCTCTGCCATCGCGGCGAGGGTCGTCTTCTTGAGAAGCGTCTTGAGACTCGTGCGTCCCTTTTTCTTGACCTCCATGCCCCTGGATAGAGCGATATCGATCTTCTGCTCCACCAGGTCCTGAGGCTCCTCGGCAACCTCGGCGACTTCACTCACGATGAGGAAGCGCGCTCGGTCGAGCATCCTCTTCTCACGGAACGACAGACTCTTTTTCTTGCTCAAGAATGACAAATCTTTGAGAACGCCGGCCACATCGTAGATGGAGCCGCTTCGCATCTTGTCCGAATTATCTTTGTACCGACCCTTCCAGTTCGAGTGCTGCTCGATCTTGCGATTTTCCAAAAGGTCGAAGATCCTTTCGACGTCCTTGTCGGTTATGACTCGACGCAGGCCGACCCCATCTACGTTGGCGATGGGGACTTTCACGACGGTGGAATTGGAAAGGATGCGGAGCTTGTAAAATTCTGAGTCTTCCTCCGATACCCTATCGGCAAGAATATCCTCGACAATTCCAATACCATGATTGGGATAAACGACTCTATCCCCGATTTGAAAGGCCATTCAGTCCTCGCTTTCTAATAAAATAAAGTCTAAATTGTAGCATAGAACCGAGCGCTGAGTCTACTAAATAATGTACTCACAACAGTTTGGCCGCCGATCGTTTCGAAGCGGAACGTCGCCTAACAGAAATTCATAAGGGCGATAGAATATAGTACCTAACAAGAATCGATTTGGGTGATACGGGTCCTTGTTAAGAAGGGTAGGTCGGTGTGGGGAGTATGCCGCAGTCACCCAAAGGCCCGAGTCGAGACACTGGAGCAGGCCCGTATGTATTGTAGGACAAGGAATTTATACTGCCAAACGCAACCGAGCTCTTGGGGAGGGCGTCCGCTTCTGCTAGACTGCGATCCGTCCGGGCGCCGGAGTGGCGGAATTGGTAGACGCACGGGATTCAAAATCCCGCGGTCCTCGCGGCTGTGAGGGTTCGAGTCCCTCCTCCGGCACCATGATCCCGCCTTTGCGTTAGTTCTATCTAACCTTCCAACCCGCTCTAGACCTTGTTTTCCTTCCACGTTCCCCTTCGAAAGAGGACGATGCCGACTACCGCTGAAAGGGAGTAGGAGGCCGCAATCGCGATGAAGACCCCGGTCGGACCGATTCCCATCGGCATCGCCAGCACCCACGCGAGCGGGATTTGAAACAGCCAGAAGCAGAAGAAATTGATCCAGGTCGGCGTGGCCGTATCTCCGGCTCCGTTGAAGGCCTGCATCATCACCATGCCCCACGCATAGAAAACGTAGCCGTAGCTGATGATGCGCAAACTCTCGATCCCGATGGGTGAAGCCTCAGGATCGGTGGTGAAGAGGTGGATGACCTCGGGCGCGAAGCCCACGAAAAGCACCGTCACGACGATCATGAAGGCCATGTTCCACAGACCCGTGAGCCATACCGCTCGTTCGGCGCGCTCGGGCTTTCCCGCACCGAGGTTCTGACCGACGAGCGTCGCGGCGGCATTGCTCAGTCCCCAAGCGGGCAGAATGATGAAGATGACGATGCGGATCGAGACGACGTAGCCGGCGAGTACGGCACTACCGAAGGTCGCGAGAATCCGTATGAGACCGACATAGCTCGCGGTCGCGATCATCATCTGCCCAATGCCACCCGCCGAGAGCCGGAGGAGGCTCTTGATGACATCCAGATCGAATCGTCGGTCAGGCGGCGTTATCGCGAGACGTTTGCCCTTGCGAAAACCCCACAGCTGATAGACGATGCCGGTACCGCGGCCGATGGTGGTGGCGACGGCCGCCCCCATGAGGCCTAGCTCGGGGAAAGGACCAAGGCCGAAAATGAGGCAAGGATCGAGCACGAGGTTGATCCCGTTCGCGATCCAGAGGGCTCTCATCGCCGTCGCGGCATCGCCGGCCCCCCGATAGATGGCGTTGTTCACGAACAACAGCAGGATGGTCACCATCCCCGCGTAGATGACGCGCGTATAGCTCGTGCCGATCGCGACGGTTTCGGACGAGGCGCCCATCAGCCCGAGGAGGCGGGGTGCGAAGATGGCTCCGAGAAGGCCGAAGACAGCGGCGGTCGCGATACCGACGATGATGGCTTGCACGGCGGCCCGGGCCGCGCCTCGCTCGTTCTTCTCGCCGATGCGGCGCGCGACCAGGGCGGTCGTCGCCATGCTCATTCCCACCGCCAAGGCATAGACGAGCTCGAGCAGGGATTCGGTCAAGCCCACCGCCGCGAGCGCTTCGGATCCGAGACGAGCGACGAAGAAGGCGTCACAGATGGCGAATACCGACTCCCCTGCCATCTCCAAGACCATGGGAACTGCAAGAAGCCCCACCGCGCGGTTGAGGCTTCCTTCGGTAAAATCCTGCTCGGAGCCCCGAAGAGATTCTTTGATGGAGGCCCAGAGGCCGCGCGCCTTCGCGGGTTTCGACGTGAGCTCGATCGGAGATTCCATTCGAGCCCTACTCGCCGAGCGTGAGCTCGATCTTTTCGAAGGTTCCTTCAATCACCCACCGGATACGGCGGCGACGAGCGCCAAGTCCTGCTCGCGCACCGAGCCGACGTCGAACTTCTTGGCGGCTGCGGCCATTCGGGTAAGAGCCTCACCCGGCGCCTTCAGAGGTTTCGTCTCGCCCTTCTTCGCTCGATGAAACCTCACCGGGTTGATGCGCGCCACGACGTAGTTGCGCAGATAAGGTGAGCGGAAGCCACGCTTCTTCAAGCTCTCCACGATCTCCTTGACGCTCTCGTCGATCTGAACGAGACGAGCGGCCCAGCCTTCACGCTGCGAGAGGCTCTTGGTGAGCGTCCCTGTCGCGAAACGGTTACTTTTCGCAGGAACGAAAAGTAAGGGCTCCCGGCGAAGCGCCGGTTCTCCTCGTAGACGATCCCGAGCGTCAAGAGCGCGGCCTCCTCAAACTCGTTTTCGTAGTCGGTTTCCTTGCCACGGGGCTTTCGCGCGACGAGCTCTCGGGCCATGCGAATGACCTCGAGACTGCGGTCCTTGAGATTGTGTGTTTTTTCGGTATTGAGAGCGAGAATCCTGAATGCGAGATCCTCGTCCGGTGACACGAGGGCGGTTACGGCACGAAGTCCCAGGACTTTCGCGGCCGCGTGGCGGTGACGGCCGTTCGGAGTCCACAGCTTTCCATCCGGGGACTGGACGACGATGAGCGGATCCAGGAAGACCCCAGTCTCCTCGATTTTCTGCGCGAGTCGCTTCGTATGCGTGGGCGAAAGGTCTCGCTGAAACGGGGTCGGAGCGACCGACTCGTAGGGCAAGATCGCGACGAGTATCGGCTTGCCCGAAAGCGGCTCCCGATAGGCCCCTACGGGAGTACCACCGACCTCGCGCACTTTCTCGGTCAAGGAGGCGAGCTCCGGATCGTCGGCACCGAGAAGTACCTCCGCGCCTATGAGACCCCGCTTGAGCTTGCTTGGCGTCAAGCGCTTTCGTGACGATCCCGGGGCTTTTTTCTTAATATTTTTCGTCGCCTTCTTCTTTGCCGTCTTCGCCAAGACGTCCTCCTCGACGCGGTCCGGAGATTCTATCAGGAGCGACGTTGGAAGCGGGACTCGCGCGGATCGCCACCGACTGACAGTCAACGCGGACTAGGGCTCGAGGACAAGCTCGGTCACGGCTCCATCCACTCGTACAACGCGCTCGACACGTCTGGAAGGGTCTAGATTCCAGACCTCGACTCGATGGGATCCATTCGGCACGTCGGGAAAGGAGAAGCTGCCGTCCGTTTCGGTGATGACGGCGTAGAGGCTCCTCGTGACGACGATATAGGCCGCCATGGCCGGATGGATGTCGCAGGCGACGTCGAAAGCACCTTCGCGATCGAATTTGTGCGCATAGGCGCCCGACGTCGGTGTGGCCACGTTGAAAACCGTGGTCCAATTGGATGGATCCGTTACGTGGATGTTGTGGAGCACGTTCTCGCTGTTTTTGAACTCGACGGGCTGGCCGGGTCGCGCGATCAACAGGCGCGGATGAAAGTCCGTGTTGTACTGGTCGATCAGGAGGACGTCGTCAACCTCAGGCGCGGCCGTCGTCCCTCCTTCCGGCTCGAGCATCACGACGGAAGGAAACCCCCCGCTCGCGCGCGGCGCCCTGCCCGACACCTCGTGGTGAGTGACTCGCTCGGGTGGCGGCGGCTCCGGCCCCGAGTCGTCGGAGCATCCGGTCGCGACGAGACATAGGAGAGCCGGGACGGTGCCCCCGAAGATGACGACCTTGAAGAATCCCCACATCCTGTTGCGTAGTTTTCCGGGTCTACGCGGATTCGTGTGGGTTGAAAACTGCATTTCTGGGTAATGGCGGAAGGAAAGCCGCCACGATCTTCAGCTTGAGATATTCCTCGTCGCGATAGCCGTAGGCGCGTCGTTGCAGAACACGGATTTTGTTGTTGACCCCTTCAACTAGGCCGAGACTGACTTTGTTCTCCGGATGACAGTAGGAGGCGATACCATCCCAATGGGACTCAATCATACCGGCGAACTTCTGGTACGGATGCAGGCGTTGCCATTTGAGGCTGTCTTTCCAACGAGTGAAAAAGGCGCGAGCGCCGCGTTCGGTGCGGTAATCCCAGAGTTGCCCGAAGGCCTCCTTCAAAATAAAGGCGGTGTTCAGGCGCCGGTTGGCCTGGAGCAACTTTTTGAGTGCGCGGCGACCGTCTAGGCTCAGGTTCTCCCGCCGGGAAAGCAAAGTGTAACGCTGCCCCTTGATGTACGACCGGTCCCTGCCGCTGAGGCGTTTGTACTCACCGCGCCGGACCTCATCGAGGGCCTTTGACAGATGACGCATGATACGAAACTTGTCGAAGATGATCCGCGCATTAGGCGCGTTGTGAATCACCGAGTTCCGGAAGGGCTTCCACATATCCATGGCGGCCAGCTTGATACGGGCGCTTTTCTTTCCGCCCAACGCCTTGAAGAACAAATCGATGTCGGTTTCTTTGCGACCCTCACCGCCCACCCAGATGGGACGCGCCCGCTCCAGGTCGCTGACAATGACGCGATAGTTATGTCCCTTGCGGATGGAGATCTCATCGACACCGATGGCCCGAGGCGCCGGTAGCCCCGCCCGGTCGACCTGCTCTTGCATGTAGAGCGTATCCAGAGCCTTCACCGTACCGTGGTGCAGACGTTCCATCTCGGCCACCGCCTTGTTCGGCATATCCCGGCACAGCTTGCCCACATGCGTCGCAAAACGCTGGGTGTAGCGCGAGTTGTTCGCCAGCCAGTCTAGGTGTTCTACATGCACACCGCCGCACCCAGAACAGTTGACGCGCCAACGCTCGTATTCCAGATAGATCCGCCAGCCTGCCAACGACAGGTCGCGGACCCGGCACACTTGCTTGTCATAGCGCCCCCGGCACCGTTGCCCACAGTAAGAGCACACAGCTGTTTTTTTCGCCTCTTGAGCTGGATGACGCGGGCGTATCGGTCACCGAATAGACCCTCCAATCCGGCACCAACCACGAAACCTGGCAGCGCAAACAGCGAGCGGATCGACTGGGAATTTTTCACTCGGTTAGCCTATCCTAAAAATGGACCACTTTTCAGCACCTGATGAAGTACTCGATACCTTTTCCACACAATGAGTTACACTGTTTTTCCGTCAGAACTTACCCACACGAATCCGCGTTAACCCAGTTTTCCTATTCGGTGAGGCTGACAAGAACTGCAGCATAGTTCATTTCTCAACAAGACGTTGCGACGCCGTCTCGAAGATCCGTGGCAATCTCTTCTGAGGGGCAAGGACGTCCGTCACGGCGACAGTGTTAGCTCGAGCGATCTTCCTACTGTAATTGCAGTCTCATACCGAACGAACGTTCATTCGAAACATCCGGTTTTCGAAGCATCGCCAGCCGCTTGATCGTCTGGGTCCTCGGCACGGTAGGTCTTGTTTACCTGTCCTCGATTCTCTACTTCCACTTTCTGTCCCGAGACATGATCGTCGAGAGTGCCGAGAAAGAGGCGATCAACGCGACCCACGCGGCCATCAACGACATCGAAGGGGTGCTGTCTTCCGTCGAGGAGGGCACGAGGCTACTCGCAACGCTTCTCGCGGAAGCGAGGCCAGGGGACGCGCTGCCCAAGATGCTCGCTGACTTCGTGGAAGGCAACCCGAGGATCTACGGATCCGCCGCTGCTTTGGCACCCGAATTCGCCCCAGAGCCCCGAGCACCCTATGCCTACCGCGACGGGGATGGCATGGCCATCACGGACCTCGCTCTGGAGGACTATCGCTACTGGGAGCAAGACTGGTATCGGGGCGCCGTTGCCAGTGGCGATCCGACTTGGTCCGAGCCTTACTTCGACGAAGGGGGCGGAGAGACCTATATGGTCACCTATACCGTCCCCGTCTACGTCGACACGGGCACTCTCGCCGGGGTCGTGACGGCTGACGTGACACTCGATTGGTTGAACGATCGGATGAAATCCATTCACATCGGCGAGACCGGCTACGGGGTTCTTCTCTCGCACAAAGGCCAGATCATGGCGCACCCGGACGAAGCGGTCTTCGAGTCCCATCAGAACGCGATCGAGCTCAACGAGGCTCGGGGAAGGAAGGACATCACCGCCATCGTGAGGAGTATGCTCGCCGGGGAGTCGGACTTCGTCCCGTTCCACGACATCATCCTGAACAAGGCGGTGCTCTTGAGCTACGGACCCGTCGGTCGCGCGGGTTGGTCACTCGCGGTCGCCTACCCGGAAGACGAGCTCTTCGCGGAGGTCGTTCGACTCTTTCGACGCCAGCTCCTGCTCCTCGTGACGGGACTCGTCGCGCTCGTAGGGCTCGTCCTCTTCCTGTCCAGGCAGATCACGAGCCCCATCACCGCCCGGGCTGGAAGTGCCGGGAAGCTCGCTTCGGGCGACCTCGACCTGGAGCTTCCCGAGGTCCGATCCCGAGACGAGATCGGGACTCTCACCGGGGCTTTTCACGACATGAGAGATGAGCTCAAGACCTACATCCACGATCTCGAAGTCACGACCAAGGCCAAGCAAAAGCTCGAGAGCGAGCTCCAAATCGCACACGACATCCAGATGGCAATGCTTCCGAAACCGCCGAAAGGAGACGACGAGCGCTACGAGCTCGCCGCGAGGCTCGAGCCGGCCCGAGCGGTGGGAGGCGACCTCTACGATCACTTCGTTCACGACGGGCAGCTGTTCTTCCTCGTTGGAGACGTCTCCGGCAAAGGCGTGCCCGCTTCGCTCTTCATGGCCCGAACCAAAACGCTCTTTGGTGCGATTACGAGCCGAGAGGCCGATCTCAGTAGGGTCCTCACCGCCGTCAATACGAGTCTGGCGGCCGAGAACGACGCCGGCATGTTCGTGACCGCCATCTGCGGCGTTCTCGATCTCGACACGGGCGAGTGCGTCATGGGCAACGCCGGCCACGATCCACCGCTGCTTGTCCCTTCTAACGGCGAGCCGCCGAAGGAAATCGAAGCGGACGGCGGTCCGGTGCTCGGACTTGCTGGAAGTGCCAGCCTACGGCACGAGCCGCTTGACGTTCCATGCGGGAGACTTGCTCGTGATGTCGACAGACGGGGTCTCCGAAGCGCTCGACGAAGCGGGAGACTTCTATACCACCGAGAAACTGACGAAGGAGCTCACGCGCTTCGGGAAAGGGCCGGCCAAGGAGGTAACCAATCAACTCTTCGATTCGGTCCGGCACTTCGCCGGTGCCGCCGACCAATCGGACGACATTACCGTCATGTCGCTCCGCTATCGTCCGCCCCGTCGTGCGTGAGAATATTCCGCCCTCCCTCGAGCCTGCCGATCTTCCGAAGGCGCTCGATGAGCTCGAGGCGATCCTGACGAGTCGCGGCCTGTCGAAGTCACTTCGGGGCGAGCTCCGGCTCATGGCGGAGGAAGCCGCCACGAACGTGCTGAAGTACGCCTCCGCCCAAAACATCGAGCTCACTCTCGAGCTCGACGAGCGGGAGGCTCGGCTCGAGCTCCGGGACGACGGACTCCCCTTTGACCCGCTCGAGGCGCCCCCGCCGGATCTCGATAGCCCGCTCGACGAACGCCCCGTCGGTGGGCTCGGCATCCACCTTCTCAAGGAGCTGACCGATCGGATCCGATATCGCCGTGAGGCCGGATTCAATGTGCTGTCCCTCGCGAAGCGACTCGGTTAAAATGATGTCATGCCGTTGAACATTCAAGTCGAAGAGGCTCGTGGCTTCGCGAAGACCGTCACGCTGGGGGGTCGCCTGGACAATGACACCTCCTCCGAGCTCGATCAGGCGCTCGATCCGGTGCTGTCCTCGCCCCTCAAGGTTCTCGTCTTCGATCTCGCCAAGCTCGAGTACATCAGCAGTTCCGGCCTGCGGTCGATTTTCAAGGCCCAGCGTACGATGAAGCAGCGCGCGGGCGAAGTCGTCATGCTGCATCTGCAACCACAGGTCAAGAAGGTATTCGAGATCGTGAAGACCATCGATCTCAAGAGCGTCTTCGTGAACGTGAAAGAGCTCGACGACTACCTCGACTCGATCCAACGCGGAATGACGGAAGAAGACTGAGAGCCGACCGGCTCCGATCCCGCCCCTAAACGTCGTGGATTCGACCAAGCCGACCACCCATCAAAAGGCGTTCCGCCTCAACATGGATCCCCTTTCCTACGGGACGATTGCCGAGATCGGTGCCGGACAAGAGGTGGCCCGCTGGTTCTTTCTAGTGGGTGGCGCCGCGGGTACCGTGGCAAAAACGCTCTCCACCTACGACAAGACCATCAGCGACGCGGTCTATGGAACCGCAAAGCGCTATGTGAGCCGGGAGCGGCTCCTCACCATGCTCGACCACGAGTACGAGCTACTCGTCGAGCGGCTGAGCGGCGAAGGCGGGGGACGAGCGTGCTTTGCCTTCGCCGACACCGTTACCGCGCGAAGCTACTTCCGCCCCGACGAAGAGACGCACGGGTGGATGGGTATTCGCTTCCGGCTGTCGCCGTCAGATCCACCTTCCGAGATTCTGATCCACCTCCGCATGCACGATCGGGAGAACGTGCAACAGCAGGAGGCACTGGGAATTCTCGGCGTCAATCTCATCTACGCCGCCTATTTCTTTCGCAATGACCCGCCGGCGCTCGTTCGATCCTTACTCGACGAACTCGGCCCGGATCGCCTCGAGGTCAATCTCATTCGGTTCTCGGGCCCCTCGTTTCAGGACGTCGACACCCGGCTCATGGCTCTCGAGCTGATCAAAGACAAGCTCACCCCGTCGGCCAGGTTTACGGCTTCTGGTGAAGTCGTCGACGCGGGGGAGTTGCTCTACAGGAAGCCCTTTCTCATCGAGCGCGGAAGCTTCCGCCCCGTGACGAAGACGACCCTCGATATGCTGCATCGTGCGCAGGAACGTTTCTGTAGGGATCCCGAAGTCCTCGGCGACGAGCCCCTCATCCTCGCGGAGATGTCGCTTCGGAGCTTGAACCTGGACGAGATGGGTCACGGAGACTATCTCGATCGGATCGACACGCTTTCCGCTCTTGGAAAGAACGTACTCGTGTCGAACTCTTACCGGGACTTTCGCCTCGTTAGCTACCTCTCGCTTCACTCACGAAAGAAGATCGGCGCCGTCGTGGGGCTGCCCGCATTCACCAACCTGTTCCGAGAGGAGTTCTACTCCGACCTCGAGGGCGGCATCCTGGAGGCCTTCGGACGCTTGTTCAAGAACCGTTTGAGGCTCTACGTCTATCCCGCGAGGGGGACCCGCGAGGGAAAGATTGTCACGCTGGACGAATTTCAACCGAGCCCCCATCTGCGGCCGCTCTATGAGTACCTTCGGCAAAACGGCTTCGTCGAAGGCATCGAGCCCTCCGACGCGGCGCTCCTCGACATCTATCCGAAAGATGTGCTCGCGAAGATCCGCTCCGCCGACTCGTCCTGGGAGGCTATGGTCCCACCCGAGGTGGCGAGCCTCATCAAAGAGAGGGGCCTGTTCGACTATCGGCCCGCCTGAAGGACCTTCTGGAGTCGGAGCGCGATCTCCTCGAGCTCCTGCCGTGAGGTCGTGAGTGGTGGGAGTAGGCGAAGCACTTTGGGGCCCGCGGGAAGCGCGAGAACGCCGGACGCCGCCAGAGCTTCGAGATGAGGCCGAGCTCGCTCCCCGAGCTGGAGCCCCCACATGAGGCCTAGCCCCCGGGCTTCCGTGACGGGCGCGACTACGAGCTCGGCCAGCAAGCCGGCGAAGAGTTTTCCCTTGGCCTCGACCTCCTGAATGAACCCCTCGGCCTCCAGGCAATCCAGCACGGCATTCGCGACGGCGCAGGCGAGAGGGTTTCCTCCAAACGTCGAGCCGTGAGAGCCGACCGGCAGTCGAGCTCGCTCCCCGACGAGGACCGCCCCCATCGGGAAACCGCCCGCGATGCCCTTCGCGAGGCAGAGGATGTCCGGCGAGAGGCCATAGTGCTCGCAGGCGAAGAGTCGCCCCGTACGGCCGAATCCGGTCTGAATCTCGTCGATGGCGAGAAGGATGCCGTACTTCCTGCAACGGTCCCGGGCGTGCTCGACGAAGGCGGCCTCCGCCAGATGGACGCCCCCCTCGCCCTGAACGAGCTCTAGGAGGAGGACGGCCGTTTCCTCGTCGAGGGCAGCGTCCAGCGCTTCGACGCTATTGAACGGGACGAAACGAATACCTGGAAGCGTCGGAGCGAAGAGAGCGTGGTCCTTCGGATTGAAAGTGACGCTCATGGCACCGAAGCTTCTCCCGTGGAACGCGCGTTTGGCCGCCACGATGTTGGGACGGCCCGTCGTAGCACGAGCGCACTTGAGTGCGGCTTCGATGGCCTCCGTTCCCGAGTTACACAGAAAGACTCGATCGAGCCCGGTGGGCGAGACGCGGACGAGGCGCTCCATGAGTCTCGCGCGCTCCGGATGGTCGAAAGCTCCAGGGCAGCTCGAAAGCGTCGAGGCCTGCTTCGTTAGAGCGGCCAGGAGTGCGGGGTGCGCATGTCCGAGAATGGCGGCGCCTTGAGCGCTCATGGCGTCGAGGTATTCACGGCCCCGATCGTCCCAGAGGCGGCTCCCTTGCCCACGAACGAGCGTGATCCCGCGCTTGACGTAGACGTCCAGCTCGAAGGGCGCGGCGGTCGGAGGCGCTGAGGCCGTCATTGGATGGTCGTCCCAGCGCCCGCGAGGGCGAGCGGAAGAGGATGCTCGGCGCGCCCGTCCGCCATGAGAATGACTCGGCAGCCGGTCGCAGCCATCGTCGCCAAGGCCATGAGTTTCCGCCGAAACCGCCCCTCCGCCACTTTTTCCAAGCTGGCGAGATCGGCGAAGCTCAGCGAGGGCACGAGACTCCCTGGGTCGTCTGGGTCGCGCAGAAGCCCGGGGGCTTCCATGAGCTGAATCACCCGTGTCGCCATGAGTCGGCTTTGCAAAAGCGCCACCACCGAGTCGTTCTCGGTGTTTACGGCGTAGCCGTTCTCGTCGAGAATCGGCACGGTGATAGCGGGCGTATAGCCGTTTGCGAGCAGAAGCTCGATGAGGGCGGTATTGATCTCGACGGGCTTCCCCGAGAGGTCGTGGACCAGACGCTTGCGTCCGTTCTCCTCGACGCGAATCCCCGGGTTTCGTCGCCCTCGCACGAGTCCGCCGTCGAGGCCAGTGAGGCCAATCGCGTTCACGCCGTTCTGCTGACAGAGGCTCACGAACCGCTTGTTGACGAGACCGCCGTAAGCCATGGTGAGGACGTCGAGAGCGTTCTCGTCGGTGAGCACGCTGCTGACTCCCGACGCCGAAGTGATCGTGCGCGTCGGTGTCCCCAAACGGCGGGCGAGGTCGTCACGAACGGTATTGGCGCCGTGCACCACGACGACCGGCCCCTCGAACTTCTTCAGGTCGGCGGCGATACCAGGGAGGTTGATGTCAGCGCCACCTCCGATTTTGAGGATCGTGATCTGCATCGGGCCTCAAAGAGTGAGTCGCTCGCCGTTCGCCATCGGTTTCCAGCGGTCGTCGAGAGGCTCGGAGCATACCGCCCGGACGCCGTCGTCGAGATAGTGCAGGGTGAAATACTCGGGCGATTCGTTGTAACGACAGCTCGCATGGATGAGCTCGCCGTCCGTCACCGCAACGTTCAGCGCGCGCACGTAGCGACTCTTCGCGAGCAGCAGGCTTTCAGCGTGAGAGATCGCCTTCGGCAGACCTTCGGACTCGTGACTTCGAACGAGGCGGAAGACCTTTTCCGCGCCGATTCTTCCCGGCACGCTGAGCCTCACGCCCCGGAGCTCGCCGTTGAACACGAAGATCTTGTCGTCCTCGTAGAACGGCATGTTGTTTTCGATCGCGATATCGCGATCGAAAAAAGCGCTTCGCGCGTGCAGCACGAGGAAGTCGACTTCTTCCGGCAGCTCGAGGCTGTCCTTCCAAATAGGCGTCAAGCTCCTGTGACGCGACCACGACCCTGCGGCCCTCCACGCAGCACCCCAACCGTGACCTTGAAACTCGACGCTTTCCTCGCACCGCTTCCGGAAGCGAGCGAGGACGGGCGCAGCTTGGAAGGGCGGCCGCGAGCGCATCATGAGGAACCGGCACATGACGTCAGAGAGGATGAAGACCGGGAAAGCCGAGACCCGTTGTTTCCTCGATCCCTTGCATCACGTTCATGCACTGAACGGCTTGACCGGCCGATCCTTTCATGAGGTTGTCGATCGCGCTGATCACGACGAGGCGACCGGAATCGGCGTCGAGCTCGAAGCCGACATCGCAGAAATTCGTGCCCGCCAGAAGCTTCGGGTCGGGGTAACGGTAGCTTCCCCCTCGCTCCTTGACGAGCCGGAGGAAAGGCTCGTCCCGATAGGCGGCGCGAAAGACCTGCCAGATGTCGCGCTCCGTCATCGCCTCCTTGAGGAAGGTGTGGCTCGTGGCGACGGCGCCTCGCACCATCTCGACCGAGGTCACGCTCAGATGCACGTTGACGGGCGCCCCGTTCCGGAGCGCCTCGACGATCTCCGCCGTGTGACGGTGACCCGTCGGGGCAAAGGAGCGAACGGAGCCGCTGCGCTCCGGATGATGGCTGCTTTCGGAAACCTGCCGGCCCGCTTCGCTCGAGCCGGCTTTGACCTCGATCACCGTACGCTCTGTGTCGACGAGCTTCGCCTGATAGAGGGGGTAGAGTCCGAGAATGGCTGCGGTGGCATTACAGCCACCGCAAGCCACCTTCGTCGAGGCTCGAATCCGCTCACGATGGATTTCGGGGATACCGTAGGCGAAGTCGTCGAGCACTTCCGCGGGGGGGTGATTGGAACCGTAGTGTTTCTCGTAAAGCAAAGGGTCTTTGAGTCTGAAGTCGGCGGCGAGGTCGATGATGCGATCCGCCAATCCTGATAGCTCGTCCCAGCGACGGGCGGAGGATCCGTGAGGAAGGCACAAGAAGAGCACGTCACAGGGCTCGAGCTCCTCGAGGGAGCAAAAGCGAAGCTCCGAAAGCCCGCGCAAGTTGGGGTGAGCCCGACCGACCGGCTTTCCTCGAAGCCGCTCGGAAGTGACCTGCGAAACTGAGATGTCCGGGTGGCCCAGAAGGAGACGCAAGAGCTCTCCTCCCGTATAACCAGAAGCGCCCGCGATGCTCGCTCGAATCAAGCCGCGTGACATCGAGCTCTCGATTCGCTCACGATGTACTCGGCGATGGCTCCCGGGATATCGACACCCGTCGTCTCGATGCTGTTTTTGAACTCCATGGTGTCGTTGACTTCATTCACCAGAAAGCCGTCGTCGGTCTCGAACAGATCGATGGCGAGGATGCCACCTCCGACCGCCCGCGACGCGGCGAGAGAAACGTCTTCGAGATCCCGCGAGACGGGAAAGTTCTCGGCCGTGGCGCCGCGAGCGGTATTGGTCCTCCAATTGGAGCTCGTTCGAGAGATGGCAGCAATACAGCGGTCCCCGACGACGAAACTCCGAATATCGCGGCCCCCCTTTTCGACGTAACGCTGCAGATAGTAAATCTGGTTCTGAAAGCCGCCGAGGGCAGCCTTGTGCTCGAGCAGACTCTCTGCGGAATCTCGGTCCGAGGCTCGCGCGATCAGCCGCCCCCACGAGCCTACGATCGGCTTGATGACGACGGGATAGCCCATGGCCTCGATGGCCTCGATGGCCGACTCTTCGGTAAAGGCAACCGAAAGCTTTGGGTGCGGTACCTCGGCGCGGACGAGGGCCACCGAGGTGAGAAGCTTGTCGCCGCAGATGGCACCCACGGCCGACTCGTTGAAGCACCGCACGCCGATCGCCTCGAAAAGGCGACGCGCGTAGAGATTGCGTGAATAGCTCACGCTTCGTGCGACGACACCGTCGTAGCGGAGGTAGTCGGGTTGTTCCCGGCCGGGCTCGAATTGAAGCCTGCGATCGTCGAGACCTTCGACCTCGACGCCTTCGAAGCGGCGGAAGGCACTCAGAAGAAGTTTCTCCTCTCGGCGCACCACCGAGTGCAGGAGAGCGAGGCGCAATTTACTCGCCCCAATCCTCGGCGGCGATCGGCGCCTCGTTCAATTGAATCGGGCTCAGCGAGACGAGCTCGAGCTCGGTCGAGCACTCGCCGCAGTCGACGAGCTCGCTAAGGACAACATCACCAGGCAGCGTCACCGGGCCGGCACAAACGGGACATTCGGTCACGATACGATCCTCCTCTTCTAACAGTCCCGCACAGGTTACCGACGTTCAGCACCGCCAGCAAAGAAATATAGGAACTTGTTAAATAAAACACTCTATTGTTATATTTATAACATAATGATACGAATCTCCGAGGCTATCGAGAACATCGTCACCGGACACCAGGCGCTGCGGTTCGGCTTTTACCACCGCCTCTTGAACCTGTCTCAGGTGGCGCGTTTTCTAAGACCCAGCATCGAAGCTCAAACGCGAAAGGAAGTCACGGACGCGGCCATCCTGATGAACCTTTCCCGATTGCAGCAACGGCTGGCCGAGATGCCAACCAGCGCCAGTGAGACGCTGGTCCTGGACAAAGTCAATATCCAGTCAGGCCTGTGCTCGGTGACCCTCCTGAAGACTTCGGAAAGCCATCGGGAGCTCAATCGGGTCTTCAGCCGCATACAGTCGCGGAACGGTTTCGTCACCGTGACGGAAGGCATGCGCGAGATTACCGTCATTGTCGAGGCGGAGAACCTGAAGCTTCTCCTCGGATCTCTCAGCTCGAAGCCCAGCATCGTGCATCGAGACCTCGCCTCGGTAGGGATGAGCTTCAACGAGCGCTACCTCGCCATCAAGGGAATCCTCGTCCAGATGCTGGAAGAGGTCGCCCTGCAAAACATCAACGTCATCGAAGTGACATCGACGGCCACGGAGTTCTGCGTCTTCTTGAAGGAAGACGACGTTCAGCTCGCCTTCGACGCGATCTTCAACCGCTTCGGCAAACGACGACCGCGACGGTGAGCGAGGCTTCGTCGTCAACTCCCGCATCAATCAATACACGAGTAGTGCTCAATGCCGAACCTTGTGTTAGCTATGTTCCCGGTTGCGCAACTTTGGCGGTAGCATCGATCTCGACCAGAGCTCCCAGCGGCAAGCGCGAAACCTCGACGCACACTCGAGTGGGAAAAGCCTCGAGGAAGTAACGGGCGTAGACCTCGTTGACCGCAGCGAAGTCATCCATGTTCGTCAGGTAAACGGTAGCTCGAACGACGCGGTCGAGACTTGACCCCGCGGCCTCCAGAATCGCTTGGATGTTCCGGAGCGCGCGGTCCGCCTGGGCTGCCGCGTCGGATCCAACCATTGCGCCAGTCGCGGGGTCCAGCGCTACCTGGCCGCACGTCCAGATCCAGCCATCGAGAACCACGCCCTGTGAATAGGGCCCGACCGCAGCAGGCGCTTGGCCGGTCTTGATGATCGTCTTGCTCATATTCACCTCCGTCCCCGACATTCTATCGCCGACCAATTGGGCCAGCCTACGTGACCGTAGAACGTATCGGAAGACATCGTTTGAGGACCGCTCGCCCGCGGGATTCACGCCAACATCTTATATCTGTAGACGCGATACCTGACCTTGCCCGGAAAAAGTGGACGGGTTGATCATCTCGCATCAGCAGATTTAAGAGCGTGTAATTGCTCGAACAGCATCGGGCTCACGTAGCCGAGCGACGAGTGAAGTCGATGCGGGTTGTAGAAGCCTTCGATGTAGCTGGCGACGGCGTCTTTGGCGCTCCGCCGGGTTGGCCAGCTCCGCCGGTTGACGAGCTCGGTCTTGAGCGTACCGAAGAAGCTTTCGCTCACGGCGTTGTCCCAGCAATTACCCTTGCGGCTCATCGAGCACACGATGCCGTACTCATCGAGCACGGCCTGGTAAGACGCAGCCGCGTATTGAGTACCACGGTCTGAATGATGCACCAAGCCACTTCCAGGCAGACGGCGCCCCAAGGCCATGTGAAGCGCCTCGAGAGCAAGCTCTGCGCGCAGGTGGGACTGCATCGCCCAGCCGACGACACGACGCGAGAACAGATCGAGGATGACCGCCAAGTAGAGCCAGCCTTCCCAAGTCCGGATGAAGGTTATGTCCGTCACCCAGAACTGGTTCGCTCGTTCGGCTTCGAAGTGCCAGCCGAGCACGTTGGGCGCGATAGGGCGATCGTGCTTGCTGTCGGTCGTGCGGCGAAAACGCTTGCTGGGCAGGCCCTGCAGGCCCATCTCACGCATCAGCCGTGCCACTCGCTGCTTGCCCACCTCGACGTTCTCCCCGTCAGGCTGGCGACGTACACGCTCCCTGCCGTAGGTACCACGGCTATGGGCGTGGATCGCTTGGATGCGCAGCTTCAGCTTCCCATCCTCACACTGTCGCCTGCTGGGCGCGCGCTTCATCTGAGCGTAGTAGCCGCTGGTCGATACCCTCAGGACTCGGCACATCACCCGCACCGGGTAGTTGGCCCGCTCCGCGTGAATGAACTTGAATCTCATTCGCTTTCCTTCGCGAAGAAGGCCGCCGCCTTTTTTAATATGGGTCTACGCGGATTCGTGTGGGTTGAAAACTGCATTTCTGGGTAATGGCGGAAGGAAAGCCGCCACGATCTTCAGCTTGAGATATTCCTCGTCGCGATAGCCGTAGGCGCGTCGTTGCAGAACACGGATTTTGTTGTTGACCCCTTCAACTAGGCCGAGACTGACTTTGTTCTCCGGATGACAGTAGGAGGCGATACCATCCCAATGGGACTCAATCATACCGGCGAACTTCTGGTACGGATGCAGGCGTTGCCATTTGAGGCTGTCTTTCCAACGAGTGAAAAAGGCGCGAGCGCCGCGTTCGGTGCGGTAATCCCAGAGTTGCCCGAAGGCCTCCTTCAAAATAAAGGCGGTGTTCAGGCGCCGGTTGGCCTGGAGCAACTTTTTGAGTGCGCGGCGACCGTCTAGGCTCAGGTTCTCCCGCCGGGAAAGCAAAGTGTAACGCTGCCCCTTGATGTACGACCGGTCCCTGCCGCTGAGGCGTTTGTACTCACCGCGCCGGACCTCATCGAGGGCCTTTGACAGATGACGCATGATATGAAACTTGTCGAAGATGATCCGCGCATTAGGCGCGTTGTGAATCACCGAGTTCCGGAAGGGCTTCCACATATCCATGGCGGCCAGCTTGATACGGGCGCTTTTCTTTCCGCCCAACGCCTTGAAGAACAAATCGATGTCGGTTTCTTTGCGACCCTCACCGCCCACCCAGATGGGACGCGCCCGCTCCAGGTCGCTGACAATGACGCGATAGTTATGTCCCTTGCGGATGGAGATCTCATCGACACCGATGGCCCGAGGCGCCGGTAGCCCCGCCCGGTCGACCTGCTCTTGCATGTAGAGCGTATCCAGAGCCTTCACCGTACCGTGGTGCAGACGTTCCATCTCGGCCACCGCCTTGTTCGGCATATCCCGGCACAGCTTGCCCACATGCGTCGCAAAACGCTGGGTGTAGCGCGAGTTGTTCGCCAGCCAGTCTAGGTGTTCTACATGCACACCGCCGCACCCAGAACAGTTGACGCGCCAACGCTCGCATTCCAGATAGATCCGCCAGCCTGCCAACGACAGGTCGCGGACCCGGCACACTTGCTTGTCATAGCGCCCCCTGAACCGCCCCGGGTTTTCCGGAGACTGTTTTAGTTGAGTCTCGCCATCTCTAGCGCGCCTTCCTGCGACCGATAGTAGTTCATCTCGTACTCGACGGGGGAGACATTTCCGATCGGCTCCAAGAGTCGTTGCGTGTTGTACCAATGGACCCACTCGAGGGTGGCGAACTCAACGTCTTCGAGACCACGCCAGGGCCCACGTCGACGGATCACCTCGGTCTTGTAGAGGCCGATGATGGATTCAGCCAAAGCGTTATCGTAAGAGTCGCCTCGGCTGCCGACGGACGGCTCAATACCCGCCTCGGCGAGCCGCTCGGTGTAACGGGTCGAGACGTACTGCACGCCGCGATCGCTGTGATGCACCAATGGATCTTCTGGGTTTAGTCGGCGCTCGTGCAGCGCCTGCTCCAACGCATCGAGAGCGATGCCGGCAGTCAACGATGTCGTCGCTCGCCAACCGACGATGAGTCGAGCGAAGACGTCGATGACGAAGGCGACATACACGAAGCCGCGCCACGTGGCAATGTAGGTCAGGTCCGAGACCCAGAGCTCGTTCGGGCGTGTGGCGTTGAAGTCGCGCTCCACGAGGTCCATCGGGCGAGCGCCGCTCGAATCCGGCTTCGTCGTCTTGAATCGACGTTCACGGACCGCGCCCTGGAGACCCATTTCACGCATCAGACGGGCCACCGTGCATCGAGCCACGTCGCGGCCCTCACGGCACAGCTGACGCCAGACCTTGCGCACGCCATACACGTCAAAGTTCTCTTGCCGTACACGACGAATCTCGCCGCGGAGTTGGACGTCGCGCTTCGCTCTCGCTGGCAGGCGGCTTGGGTCCTTCTCTCTCGCTTTCTGCTCGTAATAGGTCGACGGGGCGATCGGAAGCATCCGGCAGATCGGCTCGACCCCGTAATTTTCACGGTTCGCGTCCACGAACAACACATTCACCTCGGTCGGCGGTCGAGCTCCGCCTGGGCGAAAAACGCCGACGCCTTGCGAAGGATCTCGTTCGCCCGCTTTAGCTCACGGTTCTCTCGCTCAAGCTCCTTCAGCCGCTGACGCTCGTCCGTCGTCAGTCCCGCTCGTTTCCCAGCATCACGCTCTGCTCGCCGCACCCACGTGCGTAGCGTTTCCCGCGTACAGTCAATCTTCGACGCGATCGATGAGATCGCTGACCACTGAGATTCGTGCTGAGCCTGCTGGTCGAAAACCATCCGCACTGCGCGCTCTTTTACCTCCGGTGAATACCTGCTTCGTCTTGTCATGACTCCATCCTCTCAAGAGTTGGAGTCTCCGGGAAACCCGGGGCGGTTCAACCGGCACCGTTGCCCACAGTAAGAGCACACAGCTGTTTTTTTCGCCTCTTGAGCTGGATGACGCGGGCGTATCGGTCACCGAATAGACCCTTCAATCCGGCACACCACGAAACCTGGCAGCGCAAACAGCGAGCGGATCGACTGGGAATTTTTCACTCGGTTAGCCTATCCTAAAAATGGACCACTTTTCAGCACCTGATGAAGTACTCGATACCTTTTCCACACAATGAGTTACACTGTTTTTCCGTCAGAACTTACCCACACGAATCCGCGTTAACCCCAATAACTTAAGGTGGGCCATTTTAGATGAGCGAAATGGGCCAGGCCGAGTGGACAAAAACACGCTCTCATCTTGCCATCAACCTCGTAGCCCCCGAGCTTGATCCGGGGCTTACCCTTCTTGTTGTGGCTTGTTGGACTTGGGAACGCGCCCCAGGCAGCTTCCCAAGTGGCTGTACCAATACGCTGGATCGCGACGTCGCTCGCGACGTAGGCCCCAAAAAGGACGTTCCCTGTTGGGCGTAGGACCTCAAGATGGCGCACCAGGCGTCGCTTGTAGTTATCACTCGCACCGGCCCACTTTCGGAATCGCATTCGGTCTGCCTCAACAGGGAACTTGGAGCCGACTTCTTCGAAGGCGCGCGGTTTCCTTAGGCCCACGAGAAGCCCGAGACTCTTGACGGGTGGGCCGACATGAAGCTGCTCCGACGGAGAGATATCCACAGCGACTACGTACTTCTTCAACGAACTCGCAACTCCTGACGGTGGCTAGCCGGCCAACTATCTATTAACGCGGTCGAGTATATCGAATAGCCCCGTGGACGTTGTTCGAATGGCGGGGGGCTGGGGGATCGGATGTCTACTTAGGGCCGGCGACAAAATAAGTTCCCGTTTTCAAGACGGTCGGATGGTGTAGTTCCATTTGGGTAGAGTCTGGTCCTTTGTAACGGAAAGCGCCTGCATCCGCTCGTCAGTGATTTTGACGCCCTTCGGATAACGACGCCGGATAAGGTGTGCGCGTACTCGCAAACCGGAAGAGGTGGTGGTCGTGCGGATGTATTTGAGGATGGTTTCGTAGCTGTCGAGAGGCCTGCCCGCCCAGTTCTTGCTGACCTCGCTGAACAGACGGTGCTCCACTGGATTCCACTTGGATGTACCGGACGGATAGTGGGCTATGGTGATAGCGATGTCGTGGCGATTGCAAATCCGCGTTTGAAGCCCGTGCTTCCAACCCCGACACCGATAGCCATTGCTGCCCCCGGCGTCTGCCAATATCGCGAGGTCACGGGCTGCAGGATAGCGTCGCCGTCCTTCCGTTCGCCACCACTTCTCGATGGCATTCACGGCGAAGTCCGGGGTGTTGTACGAGGTACCAATGAACACTGTCCCGCGGTTCGCGAGCAGATCGTAGACGCCGTAGGGGATTGCGATGCCGTTCGATTCGGAACGGAAGTCATGATCTTTGACGAGAGTCGGCTCGCGGTTCCAGGCCTGCCCGCCGTTTTTGAATAATCCCACCAGCTCCCGTTTCTTCGTGTCTACGCTGATGATGGGATGACCAGCTGCGGCAAAACGCTCGCGCAGTTCGGCGATACACGCGAATTGGGTATCGCGATCTTCGGACGTGGCACCGCACAGCTTCTTGTGGTTCACCCGCAACGAGAAGCCGAGCTGTTTGAGCAGTCGACCGACGGTTTTGCTGCTGACGTTCACACCGAGGCTTCTTAGCTCGCAAGCAATCTTGTCGGTGGTCCGCCGCGTCCATTTTACTCCCGTCATCGGATCGCCCGCGGTGTCGTGCTTCATGAGTTCTTCGATCTTGGCGATGACTTCTGGCTTTTTTTTGCACGGCGCGCCGTCCGCCACCCTTTCGCCGAACTCCGTCGAGCTCAACATCTCTCATTAGCAATTCCCTACGACCTCTGGCTACCGTGCTCGGACCCATCCCGAGCAGTTCGGCAATCTGTTGGTCGCCACCGTGACCGAGCTTCATGGCCTCGACTCCCGCGTAGAGACGGCGCTGCTTTTCATCGAGCAGGCTGTAGAAAAGAACGATCGCAGCCTTCAACTCCACGGGGAGCACGCGGACTCCCCCGACCCAGCCCAACGTGGAAGGTGACGCCTCATGTACCTGGCGGGCCGAGAGCTGTTGCTTGCGCGTGCTCACATCGGTGGCCAGATACAGATATCGGCCGAACACCTGCTCGCGCGCCAATCTTTTCTCTCGGACCAGTTTCAACAGAGGAGCCTTGACGTCAACCTGCACCACGTCCTCGAGCTCGTCGACGTAGTAGCCTGCCTCACAGGCCGCGACCAACGCTTTTACCGTCGCAAGCAACGTCCCGTACTTCGAGAACCACACTGAGCGCAACGACCAAAGACCTTTTCGATCGAACTGGGCGATCTCGTCCAACGTGTAGTAGCTACCACGGTGGGAGTAGCTTGTCCGATACGCCAACTCATTGAGCTTTCGGAAGACGGTCGAGTCCACATCGGTACCCAACACTGCCTTCAAATCATCGAGGGTAGCTATTTTGTGCTTCCTCAACAGGCGGTCGAGATCTTCAGACTGATAGCTCGTAGGTCTCATAATAGGAGAAGTGCTCCTTGATAGGCGTAATCCTCCTGCAATGAGGACCGTTTGTCAAACACGCGCTGGTTGCTGAAGACCTACAAATGTTCCGTTTCTAGGGAGCTTGCCAGGCTCTCGTGATGCCAGATGATATCGCGATCACGACCTGAAACAGGAAGAGTCTGCTCAAAACTAGACAGTTATTTTGTCGGCGGCCCTAAGTGGGTCATTACATTAAATGGGTCTACGCGGATTCGTGTGGGTTGAAGACGGCATTTCTGGGTAATGGCGGAAGGAATGCCGCCACGATCTTCAGCTTGAGATATTCCTCGTCGCGATAGCCGTAGGCGCGTCGTTGCAGCACACGGATTTTGTTGTTGACCCCTTCAACTAGGAGGCGCAGACGTTCCATCTCGGCCACCGCCTTGTCCGGCACAGCTTGCCCACATGCGTCGCAAAACGCTAGGTGTAGCGCGAGTTGTTCGCCAGCCAGTCCAGGTGTTCTACATGCAAACCGCCGCACCCAGGACAGTTGACGCGCCAACGCTCGTATTCCAGATAGATCCGCCAGCCTGCCAACGACAGGTCGCGGACCCGGCACACTTGCTTGTCATAGCGCCCCCGGCACCGTTGCCCACAGTAAGAGCACACAGCTGTTTTTTTCGCCTCTTGAGCTGGATGACGCGGGCGTATCGGTCACCGAATAGACCCTTCAATCCGGCACACCACGAAACCTGGCAGCGCAAACAGCGAGCGGATCGACTGGGAATTTTTCACTCGGTTAGCCTATCCTAAAAATGGACCACTTTTCAGCACCTGATGAAGTACTCGATACCTTTTCCACACAATGAGTTACACTGTTTTTCCGTCAGGACTTACCCACACGAATCCGCGTAGACCCCATTAAATAGATCTATCTGATGACGCAGGCGAACTGCGCCTGGAAAACCCACCTCGGCTGAAAACGGTTGCCGGTGGACTGCTTGCTCCCGACCTAGGTCCTCCCCGTGCAATCAGACCTGCCTTAATTCATGAAAATCATCAGTTGATTTCGAGCGGCTTTCCGGGCTCGTCACCATCGACGAAGTGCAGTGTCGCCCGGACCTGTTCGAGCTAGTCCGCGTCCTCGTGGATCGTCCAGACAACGCCGCTCGCTTCCTCCTGCTCGGCTCCGCATCGCCTCAGCTCGTCAAGGGCGTGTCGGAGTCTCTCGCGGGTCGCATCGGTTTCGTCGACCTTGCTGGGTTCGACCTTCGTGAAACGGGCCCTGAGCACCAGGATCGCCTTTGGACCAGGGGAGGGTTCCCCCGCTCGTTCCTCGCCGCCAACGACGCCGCGAGCCAGGCCTGGCGTGACGATTTCATTCGAACGTTTCTCGAACGCGACATCCCGCAGCTCGGTATCACGATTCCCGCCGAGACCTTGCGCAGGTTCTGGGTCATGGTGGCGCACTATCATGGTCAGATATGGAACGCCGCCGAGCTCGCGAGGTCGTTGGGCGCGTCCGAAAACACGGCCCGCAATTACCTCAACATACTTGCGGGTGCCTTCATGATTCGCGTGTTAACCCCTTGGTTCGAGAATGTCGGCAAACGACAGGTGAAGTCTCCCAGGGTCTTCCTTCGTGACACGGGCATCCTGCATGCACTTCTCAGATCGCTACGCTCGCGGATCTCGAGGCGCAACCGAAGCTCGGTGCATCTTGGGAAGGCTTCGCTCTCGAACAGGTTGTCGGCATGCTCGGCACCCGCGACGCTTACTTCTGGGCCACTCACGGCGGCGCCGAGCTCGACCTGCTCGTGCGTCTGAAGGGTAAGCGCTACGGGTTCGAGTTCAAGGACGCCGATGCTCCCGGCCGAACCCGATCGATGAAGATCGCGCTATCAGATCTGCGCCTCTCGCGGCTTTGGGTTGTCTTCTCCGGAGCGGAAGAATACGCGCTGGACGAGTCGATGTCGGTGATACCCTTGAGCGCGATACCGCGACTCACCGATGAGCTCCGCAGGTCGTAGATTCAACCATCTGCGCCTCGATATCGTGCGTCAGCGAATGGCGACCGGTGCGATCGTCGAGCCGGTGCCGCCCTGGATTTTCAGTGGCTGGAGAATGAAGGCGAACTCGTAGATTTGTGCCGCAGCCAGCTCGTCCAGCTTGAACTTTTCCACGAGATGGATGCCGTTCACAGCGAGCATGATTTGGTGAACCGGCGAGCTCACTTCTGGATCGGGATTGGGATTCACTTCCACCGACCAATTATCCGCCCCTACCAGCATCGGATCTTGACTTACGAGCCACTCGGCCGCGCCGATTCCAATGCCGGGGTCCGTCGTCCGGAAGCGCTGGTTATCGACGCCCCACAGCCGCCCCCAACCGGTGTGGATGAGGACGGCGTCTCCGCGCTCGAGCGCCACATTCTGGCGCGCCAGTGTCTCCTGAAGGTCCGAGGCCGTGATCTCGTAGGCGTCGGACAGCATGTCGACTCCCTTCGCCGCGGCAACGTCGATGAGGACACCGCGCGTCATGAGAGTACCGACTTTCTCGACACCCAGCTTCGTGAAGCCGGTTCGAGTTGCCGTTTCATTCATCGGGAAACAGTTGTAAAAGTCGTTGCCTATCGACTGGTGGGCGAATCCGTCGAACTGGGTGCCCACCTGGCCAAGCTCTGTGATGACGAGCTCTTCGTTGCTGCCGCGGCGGTTGGAATGTGGGTTCATGAAGGTGCGTTTGATGTGGACGTCGAAGCGCCGGTTTCCATAGAAGGGCAGCTCTCCCGAGAGGACATGCCCGAGCTCGAAAACCTCGCCAGTTCGGATCAGGCGGGCGGCGCGGAGGACGGTTTCGGGGGTCATGAGGTTGCCAGAGCCCCTCTCGTCATCCGCTCCCCATCTCGAGGGACAACGCTCTTCCGCCGTGGGCGGTTGCCAAGATTGCCCGTGCGCGACCGTGCTCCAGACGCCGAGCGTCGTTGCCGCGGTCATGATAAGGACAGTGAAAGGTCGCATGGTCACTCCTCACTCCTCTGTGTGGAACCGGTGCGGTGCACCCCGAGCAGAGGCGACGTCGACACGGTAAATAGCCGCGCCCCCTTCCTGAACATCGTGCGGTGAGTGTACATCAGAAAGATGGGCTTGAGAGCGAGTCCGGCTACGTTCAACGCAGTCCACGCCCGTTTGACAGGCTTCGCATGTCGTTTGATCATGCGCTTTTCGTGATTCGTATCTGGAGTACTTTATTTCTGGGTCTACGCGGATTCGTGTGGGTTGAAGACGGCATTTCTGGGTAATGGCGGAAGGAATGCCGCCACGATCTTCAGCTTGAGATATTCCTCGTCGCGATAGCCGTAGGCGCGTCGTTGCAGAACACGGATTTTGTTGTTGACCCCTTCAACTAGGAGGCGCAGACGTTCCATCTCGGCCACCGCCTTGTCCGGCACAGCTTGCCCACATGCGTCGCAAAACGCTAGGTGTAGCGCGAGTTGTTCGCCAGCCAGTCCAGGTGTTCTACATGCAAACCGCCGCACCCAGGACAGTTGACGCGCCAACGCTCGTATTCCAGATAGATCCGCCAGCCTGCCAACGACAGGTCGCGGACCCGGCACACTTGCTTGTCATAGCGCCCCCGGCACCGTTGCCCACAGTAAGAGCACACAGCTGTTTTTTTCGCCTCTTGAGCTGGATGACGCGGGCGTATCGGTCACCGAATAGACCCTTCAATCCGGCACACCACGAAACCTGGCAGCGCAAACAGCGAGCGGATCGACTGGGAATTTTTCACTCGGTTAGCCTATCCTAAAAATGGACCACTTTTCAGCGCCTGATGAAGTACGCGATACCTTTTCCACACAATGAGTTACACTGTTTTTCCGTTAGGACTTACCCACACGAATCCGCGTAGACCCTTATTTCTTGACGCACTTCGTGAGAGCCCGAGGTCCGACCTCGGCGCCGTAGATGTTGCCGGCGGCATCCACTGCGACACCTTCCGCCCCGCTCGTCAAAGACTCGTCCGGGTTGGGCTCGGGATCTGGAATGAAGGCTGTGACAAAGCCGGTACGGGCGCTTCCGACACGAAGGCCTCTTTTTCACCCCGGGTTGCGGGGCACTTTCGTCGGGCCCGGATAGCTCCCCGACTCCGAATCGACGACGTACAAGGTGTCGTTCGCGTCGATGAAGAGTCCGCTAGGGCGACCGAACTGCGTCCAGGTCTCAAGGTGCCTTCCACCCTGGTCGAAAATCTGGATCCGGCCGTTGCCTCGGTCGCCGACGAAGAGACGACCCCGCGAGTCCATCACGAGCGCGTGCGGATCCCGAAACTCGCCGTTCTCGGATCCGGTCTGGCCCCAGGCCTTGATGAACGTCCCATCACTCGAGAACTTCACGATCCGGTTGTTCAGGTCCGCATCGTGCCCGTCCGCGACGAAGATGTCTCCGTTCGGCGCCACGAACAGGTCGGAGGGCTTGGTAAAAGTGTCGCGCCCGTCGCCCGCGATTCCCTTCTTGCCGAGGGTCATCAGAAGCTCCCCGTCCGGGCTGAACTTGTAGACGACGTGTCCCCAGCCCTTTGGTTGCTCTCCGAACCCGAGCGCGTCGGCGATCCAGACGTTTCCGTCCCCATCGACGTGGATGCCGTGGGGCCAGGCGATCGTCTTCGCGCCGAAGCTCTTGATCAGATTGCCCGACGGATCGAAGAGCAGCACCGGGTCGAGGTCGCTTCCGATGCAGGTATTCGCGCCGCAGCGCTCGGCGACCCAAATGTTCCTGCCGTCGTCGGCCGGATAGACGGCGCTCGTCGCGCCCCACGTCCTGCCGGCCGGAAGCTTGGCCCAGCCCTCGACGGTACGGTACGGGTTCGGCGCGCTGTTCTGCGCGAAGGCCGCCCCGAACGTAGCGAACCATAAAGTGATGGCCGCAACGAGCGTCGACCCCGGTCGGCTTTTCTTTGACATTGAACTTCCCCTATAGATTGCGTGCCTTATGGGACAACCCTGTTCCGAAAACCCCGAGAGTATACCAACGGAGCCAGCGAGTTTATCCCTCCTTCGACAGTCGTCGCGTCGTTGACGGATCGTCCTCCGATTGCTACCGTCGAGAGACAACAAACAACTCTTCTCTCCTGCGGAGGTGATCCATGTCGAGGACGCGGTGGCGGAGTACCACCATTTTGCTCTGGAGCCTGTGCTTTGCCTGCATCAGCTCCGAAATCGACCCCCGTTGCACGATCAACGCGCCGGATAGCTACCGTGACATCGTCGCGCAGTGCGTCAACGCCTCCGAGTTCTGGCAGACCTACTTCGACGAGCTCGAGGCGACCTCACCGGGAAAACCCCTCGTTGCTTTCGAGGTCAGAATGGAGCGGAAAGTCAGCCGTCGCTCCAAAGTCGGAGACTACGATCCGGGCTGGGTCATCTTCCACTTCAAGGCCACGAACCTCCGCACCCGCCGCGCGCTCTTCGAAAAGAAGGGCGACGTCCGGCTGGACGACATGATCTTCGGTTGGTTCGACAGGGTCTACGCGGATTCGTGTGGGTTGAAGACGGCATTTCTGGGTAATGGCGGAAGGAATGCCGCCACGATCTTCAGCTTGAGATATTCCTCGTCGCGATAGCCGTAGGCGCGTCGTTGCAGAACACGGATTTTGTTGTTGACCCCTTCAACTAGGAGGCGCAGACGTTCCATCTCGGCCACCGCCTTGTCCGGCACAGCTTGCCCACATGCGTCGCAAAACGCTAGGTGTAGCGCGAGTTGTTCGCCAGCCAGTCCAGGTGTTCTACATGCAAACCGCCGCACCCAGGACAGTTGACGCGCCAACGCTCGTATTCCAGATAGATCCGCCAGCCTGCCAACGACAGGTCGCGGACCCGGCACACTTGCTTGTCATAGCGCCCCCGGCGCCGTTGCCCACAGTAAGAGCACACAGCTGTTTTTTTCGCCTCTTGAGCTGGATGACGCGGGCGTATCGGTCACCGAATAGACCCTTCAATCCGGCACACCACGAAACCTGGCAGCGCAAACAGCGAGCGGATCGACTGGGAATTTTTCACTCGGTTAGCCTATCCTAAAAATGGACCACTTTTCAGCACCTGATGAAGTACTCGATACCTTTTCCACACAATGAGTTACACTGTTTTTCCGTCAGGACTTACCCACACGAATCCGCGTAGACCCGTTCGACAAAGGCATGACCCGCGAGCAGATCCAGCAAAAGGCCTTCGAGGCGACCGAGGAGAGGATCTTTCCGCACCTCGAGATCTGGGTGAACATCGCCGCCCTCCGCGCCATGGGACAGGAGGGGCGGTCTGGAACGGCCTTCGTTCCCGTGCTCGAGAAGGCCGCGAACAATCCATGGGGCGAAGACATTCCGGACGAAGCCAATACCGCCCTCGGCAGAATTCGCGGACGGACTTGAGCGGCGCGGAGTCCGTACCGCTCGAGCCCTTCCTCGACGGTGACGCGACAGGCTGAGTCGTGAGCGAGGCGGTCTTGATGACCGTCTCGAACTTCCCTCGAGCGTTGACTCACCAGATGTAAACGATTCGGGCACACCAGCCTATGGTGGGCTGAGCCCTCACCCGGCCTCCCTTTGCTCGGCCACCCTCTCCCAAAGGGAGAGGGTTCTACGCACCGAGTGAACGGCCCAGCCTCCAATCTTTGAGGGTTGAAAATGGCACGGCTGTTGAGGTATAAATACGTCGTACTCCCAATCAAGTTTTGGACGAACCGGCTTCCCCAGGCCGGTGTCGTGGTGCCCGAGACGGGGAGCGAGTGAGCGCTGCGGTCATGTTTTCCAGACGTCCGCTTCCGCGGCCATGCGCTTGGGCCAGCGGAGCTTGGTCTTGCACACACATTGACGCGAGGTCTCGTGAAGAGAATGAACGAGGAACGAGTCCGGGAGCTCGAAAGCTGGGCTCAGGGTAGCCGCGCAGGTCTGACGGCATCCGAGTGTGTTCTGCTCGATGCGATCTCGGAAGCTTGTCGGGAGATCCAAGGATTGTGGAAGGCGGACCGGGCAACGAGTCTCGAGCTCAGGAGATTCGAGGCGCGAGTTCTAGAGCTTCAAGACGAACTTCGACAGGATCGGCGGGCGATGGAGGGCGCGGAGCTCGGGCTGACGATAGGCGAAACGAGCTCCTCGGACAAGGCCCGGGAACTCCTCGCCGATCGTCTCGCGGCGCTCGAAGACATCGGCCTCGAGCCGCCGCAAGGCAGCATCAACAAGGCGGACTTGCCCGGCGTCACCGACTGAAACGGCGAGCCCCCCCCCAGCGACGAAAGTCTCAGGCCGACTTCGGCAGGCCGTCCTTCGCCACGTGCTCTCCCAGAGTCAGGTTCGGCTGGAACCAAAGAGTTGCCTCTTCTGACTTCCTGCCAGAACCTCGGAGAGTTTCTCTAGAATGGTTCGTGCCCGATAGGGTTTTTGCAGAAACTCGACATGCTCCTCGCGCTTCAGACTCGCGACCGAGTCGCGCTCATCGTAGCCGCTCGTGAGAATAACGCTCGCGGAGTCATCGATGGCATGGATCTCGCCGAGCGCTTCGGCGCCCCCCATCCCCGGCATGGTCATGTCGAGAAGAATTGCGTCGATCTCGGTCCACCGCCGTCGATAGATCGAAACGGCTTCGACGCCATTGGCGGCTTCGATGACGTCATAGCCCGTCGACTCGAGAAGGCTTCTCACCGCCTCGCGCACCATGGGCTCGTCATCCACGACGAGAATCGTGCCGCGTCCGACCGCCGTCGTCGTCTCGACCGGACTCTCCCGCCTCGTCGCGACTGATGCGCCGCTCGCTGGGAACGCGACCTCGAACGTCGAGCCCTGGCCCGGCTGACTCACGACCGACAACTCGCCCCCCGAGCTCTCGACGATACCGACCACGGCAGCCAATCCGATTCCACGCCCGGGGCCCTTCGTCGAAAAGAAGGGATCGAAAATGCGCGCGCGCGTGCTCCTATCCATCCCACAACCGTCATCGGAGACCAACAAGGATACGACGGGTCCCGGTGAGTCTGTAGAGCTCTCGCTTCGTCTCGTAGTCACCGTGACGCGCCCCGGCCGGTCTCCGACTGCCTCTGCCGCATTGATGACCAGATTCATGATGAGCTGGCTGAGCTGCGGTCGATTCGCCTTGATCGTCGACGGCTCGGCGTCGAGCTCGGTGCGAAGTGTGATTTTCTTGGAGATGGACGCCTTCACGAGCTCGGTCAATTCTTCGAGAACCGTGTTGAGGTTGACGATCTCCTGATGGAAGCTCGCCTTGCCCGCGTAGGCGAGCATCTGATGAGTGAGATGAGCGGCCTGCTTCGTGGCGACGATGACTTTGTCGACATGGTGACGCGCCTTCGAGCCGACTGAAAGTGATCGTTGGGCCAGTTCGCTGTTGCCAAGGAGGCTCGTGAGAATGTTGTTGAAATCGTGAGCGATACCGCCGGCCATGAGGCCGAGTCCCTCCAGTTTTTGGGCGTGCTGGACTTGCGCCTCGAGATGCTGATGCGTCTTCTGGGATCGTTTGATCTCGGTCAGGTCGGTCGCCACGATACCGACACCATAGGGTGCCGAGGTCTCGTCCAGGAGCGGAAAGCAGACGAAGATATAGGTTCGCGTTTCGCCCTCGACGCCAATCTCGACCTCGCTCTCCGCGACCTGCTTCTCCGTAAAGGCGGTTCTTGCGGTCTGAAGAAGCCGGGTCGCGACGTCGCTGGGCAGAAAATCGTCCGGCGTCTTGTGGAGCGCTTCCTCCTGGGACACGCCGAGAATCGATTCGAAGCTCTTGTTGAGGAGCAGGAAACGATAGATCGGATCAGTGACCGCGATGAGCGTCGTAGAGTTGTCGATGATCGCCTGGAGGAGATGCTGGCTTTGTTCCAGCGCCACCATCGCAGAAGCCGTGGCATCCACTTGATCGTTGCGGTCCACGTAGAGCTTCCGCAAGCGCGCGGTCATCTCGTTGAAGGCCTTGGCCAGAACGCCGACTTCGTCGTTCGTCATCACCGGGGCGATGGTGCTGAAGTCACCATCCGCGACGCTAGTGGCCGCCTCCGTAATGGCGAGGATCGGTCTCGCGATCTGTCGAGCGATCAATACTACGCCGCCCGCGAGCACGAGCGCAGAGAGGATTCCGATAGCGAGGATCGTCGCCACGAGTCGTCTCGCTGGCCCGAAAGCCTCGCGCTGGCCGACCTCCACGATGAGCGCGAGTTGACGTTCGTCGTTCCACCGGTAAGCGCCAATCACGGGCACTCCGGCGTAGTTGGTATAGACCCCGACACCGTCTTCTCCGCCGAGCGCCGCCTCGATACCGGAACTGAACACGCCCCTCCGATATTCGTCACTCCCGAAACGCTCGGAGCTCACGAAGTCGTTGAACGAGCTTACGAGATAGGCCTCGCCGGTGTGGCCCAAGCCGGTACGATCCGAAACGAGGCGATCGACGTAGCCGAGATTGAGGTGCGCCGCGAGCACGGCGAGCGTCACCCCTTGGTCGTCCTTGACGGGGCTCGCTATGGTCAAGACCGGCCTTCCGGTCACGGGAGAGGTATAGACGTTCTGAACGAATGTGTCGCTCTTGCCACGGGTATAGAACAAGTCGGACACCCGATAGTCGCCGAGACGATCGGCGTCCGTCGAAACGACGACTTCGCCTCCTACTGGAAGAAGAACGAAAATCTCCTCCACGTCGAGGGGCGCGCCGATCGCGGAATGGAGAAGAGTTTCGAGTCGAGCGCAAGCCGCCTCGCGCGCTTCAGTTGATGCCGCGGTCGTCAAGAGCCGTACGTCGGCACGAACCTCCGGCAGCCCCGCGAGAAAAACGACGGTCCGGCGATGGAGCTCGACGAGTCGGTTCAGTACCGCTTCTTCCTCCATTGCGACGGCAGTCAGCCTCGCGAACACGGCTTCACTCAGGGCCTTCCGAGCCTCGTAGAACGCAACGAGCGCGACGAAGAGCACCGTGAGCAAGGACAAGGTGAGAAACGACACGACGAGGCGGGCCATGAGGCTTCGCGTGGGCTGCGTGGCCTGTGAGAACGTTGTCGACGTCACGAAAGCGGCCTCACTCCGTGCCTTTCGGGTCGATGACTCGATAGAGTTTCGACGAGCCTTTTCCGATCTGGGAGATGACCAGGCTTCGCTCCGGGTCCGGCTTCCCCGCGAAGCGAATCTTGCCGGTGGCGCCGGTCAACTCTTCGGTGCTGGCGAGTCCGGAACGAATCGCATCAGGATCCTTGCTCCCCTGCCTTTCGATCGTGAGCAGCAAGTGTCGGGTGGCGTCATAGGTCATGGCAGTGGTCACTTTGGGAAGGGCGTCGTGGAGCTTCTGATAGCGCTCGACGAACTGGCGCGCTTCAGGCGTTGGGAGCTCGTAGTGCCATTGGTGCGCGACGAAGGCTCCTTCGCTCTCGGAGATCGTCTTGAACAGCTCCATGTCCCAAGTATCACCACCGAGGAGAGTAGCTTCGATACCGTGCTCTCGGGCCTGAAGAATTTGGGCCCGCACGGTTCCAGTGTCGTTAGGTAGATAGAGCGCGTCCGGATGCGCCTTTTGAATACGGATCATCTGCGTGCTGAAGTCGAGCGGACCGTCGCGCGTAAAAGACTCGAGAGCCACGATGCGACTGCCGGCCTCCTCGACGGTGCGTACGAAGACTTCCGCGAGGTTCCGACCGTAGGCCGTCGAAACGTCGTAGAGAACGGCGACGCGCTCGGCTCCGAGCTCGCCCGTCGCGAAGCGTGCCATCACGCTCGCCTGGAACTCGTCCAGAAAAGCCAGGCGAAAGACGAAACGTTTGCCCTTCGTCGTTGCCGGGCTCGAGGACATAGGGCTTATCATCGGTACGCCGGCGTTCTCGGCAACGATCGAGACAGGAATCGCGTAACGACTGAACTGCGGCTCGATCAAAGCATCGATCCGATCTTGATTGATGAGCGCCCGAGCCTCACTCGTAGCCGAGTCGGGACGATTCTCATAGGGTTTCACCAAGAGGCGAATCCGATGCTTCACCCCGTCGAGCTCGATGCCGCCTTTCTCTTCCCACTCCTCGACGGCCATCCGCGCGCCGTAGACGCTAGGCAGGCCGGAAGTCTCTCGTTGCAAACCATCGAGCAAAGCGAGAAGCCCGATTCTTATCTCGGGAGGCTGGTTCGGGGAGGGCGAACAGGCGGCGAGAGCGGCCAAGGCGAGAGCGACGCTCCCGACCCTCAGGCATCGTTCTCCGACTCGGGCGTGTCCTCGTCTCAATCGGTCCCCGCTCGTTGAGCCACGCTACGCACCTCCCGTACGAAGGATTGTAGGCGCGGACTAACACCTCGACGATTCGGAGCCTAGCATGCGCGTCCCCGCAAGGGCAACGAGGATGGACTTACTTGCCGGCCTTGCCGAGACCGTACCAATCCACGTGTCGTGAGCCGAGCATGATCGCCGCGAGGATTGAGAAGATTCCGATCGAGCCCACGAGGAGGGAAAAATCCTGAAGGGCTAGCAGAACGTAGAGAAAGCCGTAGAGAGTCACGAGTACCCCGTCAACCGTCGCGCCTCGAAGACCAGATTCGAGCGCCGAGACCGCGTAGCCGGCCACGACCGCGAGAGAGCTCGCCCCATAGGCAGCGCCGAAACCGATGTGCTCTGCCAGAGACAGCAGGAGGAGATAGAAGAGCACGAGAGCGCCCCCCACCAGCAGATATTGAATCGGGTGGATCCTCCGGGCCCCGAAGATCTCGATGACAAGAAAGACACCGAGCGTGAGCGCAGTGAACAGAAACTCGTACTTGATCGAACGTCGCGTCATGCGATAGCTGTCGACTGGCTGAAGCAGCTCGACACCGAAAGCCTGTCCGCTTTTCGTCTCATTCTCCTCGCGATCCTCCCAGCGTGAAAAAAAGCGACGCCCGCCGATCGGAGCTGCCATCGAGCCGTGAAGCCTCCCGCTCCGATATCGTGGCTCGACGCGAGCACTCCCACGAACTTCGGATGAGGCCAGTCTGCTTCAACCTCCACCAAGGTCGACTTCGGCGCGGGACGGAATAGCAGCGCGCCGCTGCCTTGAAGTTTCGCCGCAAAGGCGAAGGAGATCCCTTCGTTCGGCGCTCCGGCAAGCGCGAGTGGCGCGCTCACGTATCCCTCGAAGGGCCCGGGCCGCAAGTCCAGGAGTCTCTCGCCGACCTCGATCGCCTCGGGGAGCTCTCGACCCGGCGCAAGTGGAAGCGCAATCGCCGCACCCTCCCACTGCAGTTGCTCGGCAGGAACGGGGAATGGGACTCCCCCGGGCGGAAAGAAGGAGCCTCCGACGCTCACCTCAGCGCTATAGAGGAGGACGTCGAACATGCCTCGAGTACGCACGAGGCTCGCGAGCGATGCGCTCACTTCCAGAGTCTCTGGGCCCAGAACGACGAACCTCAGAGTTGTCTGGCCCTCGGGTCGGATCCAGTGTGAGGGGTCTTTATAGGGAATCACGAGCAGGGGACCCTCGACGCACTGGACGCCACCCCAACTCCGCTGTACCTCCGACTCGGCGATGGCCCGGTGCCCCTCCCGTTCTCCGACGAGGTTCTCGATCCGATGTACCGGAACCTGGAGAACGAGCACGAGCCCAAACACAATGAGCAGTTTCATCATCGCCGAGCCTCGAAATCTCTCGCCGAGCGTGTCTAACATCGCATCCTCCATCTGAGCCCCGCGGCTCCATTCCATTTCGCCAGATCCGCGCGGCAGTAATGGGGCCGAAATGAGGCTTTTATCGCGCCGGATGGCCGAAGCCCCCTATTGCTGGCGCCGATGAGGCAAGCACGTAAGAATAGGCGGGTCATGAAGAAACGCCTTTTCGCCCTCCTTTGGGTATGGACCATCTGGTTGTCCGCCGTAAGCCTTGCAGGGGCCGTGCGCGCTCAATCGTGTGAACCCTGCGCGGCCGAGAGTCAGCCGGTCTCCGAGGGGCTCGAAGAGGCGTTTCGCCTCGTGCTGGACCTCCCCGACTGCGCCGGCACCGAGCACCTCACGAGTTGCCGCAACGTGGAAGCACTTCTCGACACGGCTTACGCCGACCTGGAGTCGCTCTTCGAGACGAGCGCCCAGAAAGCGCAAGGTTGCCTGTCCTGTGATCCGCGGCCTCACCTGCTTCCGCTCGCGACGGGCCTGGCCGCGCTCTCGCAACTCTTGGAAGAGAAAGGCTTCGAGGAGTTCGCGCCGTCGAGGCAAAAGGTCGATCTGGCGCTCGAGCGCTGGCACTCTCTTTCCTGCTGCGGCGAAGCCGGGACAACCGCAAAAGAGCCCAATCGAAATCGAGAGGAGGACGCGCGGCGCATTCTCATCGAGAAGTGCGGGGTCAATTTCGTCAACAACCGGCAGAAGCTGAGACAGGTATTTCGCGTCGAGAACGATCGTCAGGGTTGCTATCAGTCACGGGCGTGCCGTCTATCGACGAGTTACGGGGGAATTGGGGTCGAAGGTGGCTTCTGGACCTATGACGGTGAGTATTGGTACATCTGGGGCGAGAGACGGACACCGAGAGGTAGGTGGGAAAGTTGCATGCAATGAACCGAGACCGGAGGTTGTAACCATGTCAGCTCATACACCCGGACCCTGGCACGTCGGCTTCCTGGATGGTACCGGGGGCCCGGACGAAGAGGGCGGCGCCTGGATCATAGGAGTGGACGAGGAGATCGTCGTCGCCGGCGGTAGTCACGACGGCCTCAAGTACGGTGTTCCCGACGAGGACAACGCCAAACTGATCGCCGCGGCACCTCATCTGCTCCAAGCGGCGAGGCGGGCCTACGTTTTCTTCGAGATTATGGCCGAGAAAAAGTACAAGGAGAAAAAGGAGGGCAACGGCCACGGCGCCGTCGAGGAGTTTCTGGAGCCGGAGGGGCGCCTCATCAGGGAAGCGATCTTCGCCGCCGAAGGGGAGTTTCCCTAGTACCTCCCGCAAGGATAGCTCCGCTCGTTTACTTCAGTCTCGCCTCACTTCCACGACATTCAAGGACACGTCGGAGTCGATCTCGACTGTCACGATGGGCGAGATGTCGAACAGATTTCGAACGTCCAGGGCCTCGCTGGCCAGAAGCACGCGCCGATTGACGAGCACTCCCGTTCCGCGCATGCGAAGGAATCCATCTTCGTCGAAGACCGCGACTTGAACCAGCCCCGCGGAATCCGATGTCGAGACCATCTCCAGATCGGCAAAACGCCCATGCGCGATCGGTACCGTATAGCCTCCGTCGCCGAAGGGGTCCGGGCTCAAGGCGGAAAAGCTCAAACCACCTACATCACTTTCCTGGGCTCTCGCTTGCTGATAGCAGGAGCCGCCCAAGGCCGCGACGCACATCGCGAGGAAAAACCATCGAGTCATCATGTCGCCTCCCATACCCCAGTGTACGCAACACCCAAGCGCTAGAGAAAATGGCGGCAGGAATCGTCTCCACTCTTGCGTGGAGTGTTCGACTCGGTTCATGATCGGCCGCGAAGAGTCATGAATTCGCGGATGGAGATCCCGGTCCTCGACGTCGAAGCACTCGTTTCCAGATCGAAGGGACGGGAACGCGTTGCCGAGCAGATCCGCAGCGCGGGTCGCGAGCACGGTTTCTTCTATGTCGTCGGTCACGGTGTCGACGAGAGGCTCCAGTTTCATCTGGAAGCGCTGAGCCGCCGCTTTTTCGCGCGCAGCGTCGGGGAGAAGCTGAAGATCCAAATGAAGCTCGGCGGCCGCGCCTGGCGCGGCTACTTTCCGGTGGGCCAGGAGCTGACGAGCGGCGACCCAGACCAGAAAGAGGGTATCTATTTCGGCACCGAGCTCGACGAGACAGATCCCAGGGTTTGCGCCGGGATCCCGCTTCACGGGGCAAACCTCTTTCCGGAGAATCTCGAGGACTTCCGGGAAGCGGTGATCGACTACATGGACGCGGTAACCCGACTGGGGCACGCGCTCACGGAAGGCATCGCGTTAAGTCTCGGACTCGACGGAAGCTACTTCCACGATCGCTATACGAGTGAGCCTCTCGTTCTCTTTCGAATCTTCAACTATCCCGCGCTCGCGGAATCGGCCCTTACCGAGAAACCGTGGAGCGTCGGCGAGCACAGCGACTACGGCTTTCTCACCATCCTGCGTCAAGACGACTCTGGGGGGCTTCAGGTCAAGTCGCACATGGGTTGGATCGAGGCGCCACCGGTTCCGAACTCGTTCGTCTGCAACATCGGCGACATGCTCGACCGAATGACCGGGGGCCTGTATCGCTCGACGCCTCATCGTGTCCGCAACGTCAGCGGGCAAGCTCGTTTGTCGTTTCCCCTCTTCTTCGATCCGAATTTCAATGCGAGAGTCGAGCCCATCGACTCTGGCGCCGCGATCGTCGACGACAAGAAACAACGCTGGGACCAGATGAGCGTACATGCCTTCGAAGGAACCTACGGGGACTATTTGTTGGATAAAGTTTCCAAGGTTTTCCCCGAGCTCGGAAACCGGGTGCTCGAGCAGGGTGCTAAACAATGCATCGGCACCCTGCTCGAGCGGCAGCGGAAACGTCTGCCGCGAGCGAGGCGAAGAGCCGAGCGAGCACTAGAGATGACCGTGAAATGAACGAGCCTCCACGCATCTACCGCACGCTCGTATTTCTCGTGCGCGGGATCCTGCGAGTCTTCTTCCGGCGCATCGAGGTCACCGGTCTCGAGAACGTACCCGAGAGCTCCGGGGGTATCGTCGTTTCCTGGCATCCCAACGCGCTCATGGATCCGGGTCTGATCCTGACGAGCTTCCCTCGGCAAATCGTCTTCGGAGCGCGGCACGGTCTGTTCCAATGGCCCGTTCTCGGCGCGTTGATGAGAGCGCTCGGTACTGTCCCCATCTATCGGCGCCAGGATCTCGACGCATCCGACGAGACGTCCCGACGCGACGCCAATCGGAAAAGCCTCGACGGACTCGCCAAGAGAGTCAACGAAGGCGCTTTCGCCGCGCTCTTCCCCGAGGGTCTGAGTCACGATGAGCCCTACCCCATAGAGCTCAAGACGGGAGCGGCGCGGCTTTACTATTGTGCACGCGAGCTCCTGCCCGGGGCGGCGGAGCCGCCGCTCATCCTCCCCGTTGGTCTGCACTACGACAAGAAACGCTTCTTCGGGTCCAGCGTTCTCGTCGCGTTCCACCCGCCGCTCGAGATACCTCGGAAGCTCGAAGCACTCCCCGAAGCGGCCACCGAGGAGGAACGGAGGCGACGATATCGTTCTTTGACCGACCAGCTGGAGCGTGAGCTACACGAGATCGTACACGCGACGGAAAGTTGGGAGCTCCACCACGCGATGCACCGCGCTCGAAAGCTCGTGCGGGCCGAAGAGGCGCAGCGCGCCGGGACCACGTCGGAGCGCCCCACGATGAAAGAAAGAGTACTCGGTTACGCACGATTGTGGAACGGCTATAACGCGAGAGCTCAGACCCACCCCGAAGAAGTACGGCGCCTGGTCGATCGGGTTCGTGACTACGATTCCGACCTTTCGGCGCTCGGGATCGAGGACCATGAGCTCGACCGGGACCCTCGTCTCGTATCCCCATGGCTCTTTGTTCTGCTTCTTCTTCAGGCAGCCTTCATATACCTTCTCTTGCCTCCCATCCTGCTTCTCGGCTATGTGGCCAACCTTCCGGCTGCCGCGATCGTTTGGCTCGTCGCACGGGGGAGCTCTCGAGAGCGAAAAGACGAGGCGACGATGAAACTTCTCGTGGGCGCCCTCGCGTTTCCCCTGACGTGGCTCTTCATAGCGCTACTCGTCGGCTGGGGAAACCGCACGCTCTCCCTGCTCTATCCGAACATCCCGAGTGCGCCCTGGACTACGGGAGCGCTCGCTTTCGTACTAAGCGCGCTCGGCGCCTACGTCGCGCTCCACTACCTGCGCCTCGCACGTAGCACGCTTCGGTCGCTTCGAGTCCGATTCACCCGCCTTCTTCGATCGCGCTCTTTCGCGAGACTGAGGACCGAGCGCGCCGAGCTCTACGAAGCCTTGATGCACCTCAAGCAGGGGCTAGAGCTCGGGTCGTGACACCGCGGTGTAGGGATCTTCGAGCCGACGTGGGGATTCCCCCATGGTCTCGGCGGATCCCAAGCGTATATTCTGCTTAAATCCAGACACGTAGAGACTACTAGGGTTGGCGTCGTCTTTGCACCATGAGAAGGCCGGAAACGTGACCACCGTGACCTTGCCTTCCAAGGGACGTATCGAGCGCGCCACCCTGCCGCCGGTCGTGCGCGATATCTGGCGGGCCAGAGCGAGCGGCTCTCTTCATTTGACGAAGGGGACCGCGACGAAACGTATCGTCTTCAAGAGCGGCGATATCGTATTCGCGGCCACCAACGTTGAGCACGAGCGTCTCGGTGAGCGCTTGATTCGTGCGGGCAAGGTAAAACGGTCCGTCGTGGAGCTGGCCTGCCGGGTGATCGAAAGATCGCACGAGAGATTTGGCAAGACCCTCGTCGAGCTGGGCTGGGTCTCGCCGGCCGACATGCAGCAAAGCGTCGCCGCTCAAATCAAAGACATCGTTCGTTCCGTCTTCACATGGGAGACGGGAGCGTTTCGTTTCGAGGCGTCCGACGACCCGGTCGCCTCCGATCTCGTGCCCGAGCTGCAGACCGCGGAGCTCATCTACGAAGGAGCTCGGCGTATCAGCGATCTTAGGGCCGGCGACAAAATAAGTTCCCGTTTTCAAGACGGTCGGATGGTGTAGTTCCATTTGGGTAGAGTCTGGTCCTTTGTAACGGAAAGCGCCTGCATCCGCTCGTCAGTGATTTTGACGCCCTTCGGATAACGACGCCGGATAAGGTGTGCGCGTACTCGCAAACCGGAAGAGGTGGTGGTCGTGCGGATGTATTTGAGGATGGTTTCGTAGCTGTCGAGAGGCCTGCCCGCCCAGTTCTTGCTGACCTCGCTGAACAGACGGTGCTCCACTGGATTCCACTTGGATGTACCGGACGGATAGTGGGCTATGGTGATAGCGATGTCGTGGCGATTGCAAATCCGCGTTTGAAGCCCGTGCTTCCAACCCCGACACCGATAGCCATCGCTGCCCCCGGCGTCTGCCAATATCGCGAGGTCACGGGCTGCAGGATAGCGTCGCCGTCCTTCCGTTCGCCACCACTTCTCGATGGCATTCACGGCGAAGTCCGGGGTGTTGTACGAGGTACCAATGAACACTGTCCCGCGGTTCGCGAGCAGATCGTAGACGCCGTAGGGGATTGCGATGCCGTTCGATTCGGAACGGAAGTCATGGCCTTTGACGAGAGTCGGCTCGCGGTTCCAGGCCTGCCCGCCGTTTTTGAATAATCCCACCAGCTCCCGTTTCTTCGTGTCTACGCTGATGATGGGATGACCAGCTGCGGCAAAACGCGCGCGCAGTTCGGCGATACACGCGAATTGGGTATCGCGATCTTCGGACGTGGCACCACACAGCTTCTTGTGGTTCACCCGCAACGAGAAGCCGAGCTGTTTGAGCAGTCGACCGACGGTTTTGCTGCTGACGTTCACACCGAGGCTTCTTAGCTCGCAAGCAATCTTGTCGGTGGTCCGCCGCGTCCATTTCACTCCCGTCATCGGATCGCCCGCGGTGTCGTGCTTCATGAGTTCTTCGATCTTGGCGATGACTTCTGGCTTTTTTTTTGCACGGCGCGCCGTCCGCCACCCTTTCGCCGAACTCCGTCGAGCTCAACATCTCTCATTAGCAATTCCCTACGACCTCTGGCTACCGTGCTCGGACCCATCCCGAGCAGTTCGGCAGTCTGTTGGTCGCCACCGTGACCGAGCTTCATGGCCTCGACTCCCGCGTAGAGACGGCGCTGCTTTTCATCGAGCAGGCTGTAGAAAAGAACGATCGCAGCCTTCAACTCCACGGGGAGCACGCGGACTCCCCCGACCCAGCCCAACGTGGAAGGTGACGCCTCATGTACCTGGCGGGCCGAGAGCTGTTGCTTGCGCGTGCTCACATCGGTGGCCAGATACAGATATCGGCCGAACACCTGCTCGCGCGCCAATCTTTTCTCTCGGACCAGTTTCAACAGAGGAGCCTTGACGTCAACCTGCACCACGTCCTCGAGCTCGTCGACGTAGTAGCCTGCCTCACAGGCCGCGACCAACGCTTTTACCGTCGCAAGCAACGTCCCGTACTTCGAGAACCACACTGAGCGCAACGACCAAAGACCTTTTCGATCGAACTGGGCGATCTCGTCCAACGTGTAGTAGCTACCACGGTGGGAGTAGCTTGTCCGATACGCCAACTCATTGAGCTTTCGGAAGACGGTCGAGTCCACATCGGTACCCAACACTGCCTTCAAATCATCGAGGGTAGCTATTTTGTGCTTCCTCAACAGGCGGTCGAGATCTTCAGACTGATAGCTCGTAGGTCTCATAATAGGAGAAGTGCTCCTTGATAGGCGTAATCCTCCTGCAATGAGGACCGTTTGTCAAACACGCGCTGGTTGCTGAAGATCTACAAATGTTCCGTTTCTAGGGAGCTTGCCAGGCTCTCGTGATGCCAGACGATATCGCGATCACGACCTGAAACAGGAAGAGTCTGCTCAAAACTAGACAGTTATTTTGTCGGCGGCCCTTAGAGCCATCCGCACGGGTGTGGGGTCTCCATCCGCCAGGCTCCGTCTCGTCGAGGGACAACATCTCGCCATCCCGGTCACGCAGGACGAGGGGTTTATCCTTTCGCGCGTCGACGGCAAGGCCAGCATTCTGGATATCGTATCGACGTCGCCTCTCGGTGACGAAGACGCGCTTCGCCGAATCTACGCACTGATCCTCGCGGGCGTCCTCGAGCGTGACACCTCGAAATCGGCAGGGGAGAAGCGCGAGGAAGCTAGAGACGACCACAAGAGCCAGATGTCCGAGGAGGAAAAACGCTTCCGTGACGGCGTCGTCGCTCGCTATGCCGCCATGAAGTTCGGGAACTTCTACGATCGTCTCGGCGTCGACTTCGGCGCTTCCGAGGAACGGGTCCGAGAAGCCTACGCTGAAGTGCTGGCCTCGCTTCGACCGGAGCCTTCGTTCGAAGAAAGCGTCGGAGACCTCGAGCGCCGCCTCACCGACGTGAGCCGCAAGGTCGCCGAGGCCTTCGAGACCTTGATCGATCCCATGAAGCGGCGGATTTACGACCGCACGATGAACGGGCTTTCACCCGAATCGACTGTTGCCTCCGAAGGATTTTCCCCTCGAGCTGTCGCTGTCGTGGTCCCGCAAGCACCCGTGTCGACAGACGAGACACTTAATCCGGGGGTTGACGCGAAGAGCGTCGACCCCGCTCGGGAAGCCCAGCGTGAAGCCGAGCTCTGCTATCTCGAGGGAACCCGTCTGGCGCAAGACGGAGAATATTTCGACGCGATCGCCTCGCACAATGAAGCGGTGCGCCTGCAACCCCAGAAGGGCTCCTATCATCGCGCTCTCGCCAAGCTCCTTTCCCAGAACCCAAGTTGCTTCGAGGCCGCCCAGGAGCACTTCGAGCGTGCGATCGAGCTCGACGCGAACGACGAAGAAGCCCACACCGAGCTCGCCCGCCTCTACCAACAAGAGGGACTGACCGCGAAGGCGCGCAACCTCAAGGTAAAGCTCGCGACCCGAAGCTAAACCCAATCCGAGCCACGCGGCGGATTTCCGGTGACCCCTCACCCGCTGGCCCCTCACCCGGTTCGCTCTGCGAACCGACCTCTCCCCATAGGCGAGAGGTTTTCGTTTGCTTCCGGACGGGGCATCCGTACAATCTTCCTCTTTCCTATCTCATGAACGAATCCACCGGCTACCTGGCGCTGGTTCGCGGCAACGCGGACTTTCGCAACCTCTGGTACGGCCAGACTGTCAGCCTGCTCGGCGATTGGTTCAATTTGATTGCCTCGGCGGCGCTCGTCGCCTCGCTCACAGGGTCGGGCCTCGCCGTGGGAGGCCTGTTCGTCGTCCGAATGCTCGCGCCTTTCTTGGTGAGCCCACTCGCGGGAGTCGCCGCTGATCGCTTCGACCGCAAGAAGCTCTTGATCGTGACGGATCTCGTCCGCGCTCTGGTCGTCCTCGGTTTCCTCATCGTGCGCTCGCCCGAGCAGATTTGGCTTCTCTATGCCCTGACGGCGGTTCAGTTGGCGATGATGGGTTTCTTCTTCCCCGCGCGCAACGCGATACTGCCCGACATCGTCTCGTCCCGCGAGCTCGGTGCAGCCAATGCGATCACCTCGACAACTTGGTCAGTGATGCTCGCTCTGGGCGCCGCCATCGGGGGCATCGTTTCGGGAGCCTGGGGGATCCACGCGGCCTTCGTCATCGACTCCCTGACGTTCATCGTCTCCGCCTTTTTCATCTATCGAGTCCGCTACCGAAGTCGCAGATCGGAATCGGAGGGGATCCGTCCCGCTTCCCGTGGAAATAAGAATGGCGTAACCTCCGGTTAAACAAAACGAAACCGCGCCTGGAAAGGCGAGGAGGAGGATTACGCCATGAAGAAGCCTACCACCATATCGAAGGAGTCTGTAAGCGAGTACCGGGAGTTCGTCCAACTTCGGCTGCGTAAGCGGGTACTGGAGGCAATCGAGGTCGTGCTCGAGGAAGAAGTCGACCAAGCGCTGGGGTGTGGTAGCTACGAGCGTGCGGAAGACCGCCGTGGATATCGCAACGGAGCCGAAACCCGTCGCGTGACGACGTCGGTGGGAACTCGCGAGTTCCGGGTGCCACGAGCCCGCGTGCGAGACGAGGAAACGGGAGAAACGACAGAGTTCAGGAGCGAGCTGTTGCCCCGGTACGCGCGCCGGACTCGTGAGGTCGACGAGGCGATCTTGGGGACCTACTTGTCGGGCGCGAATAGCCGCCGGATCCGCAAAGCGCTGAAACCACTGCTCGGTGAGGAGCACCTATCGAAGAGCGCGGTGTCTCGCGTGGTTAGCCGGCTGAAGGAGCGCTTCGAGGAATGGCAGAACCGTGCTCTCAGCGAGGAGGTCTACGCGATCGTTTACCTGGACGGCTTCCACCTGAAAGTGCGGATGGCGAAACGTGTGATCAGCGTACCCGTACTGGTCGCGCTCGGGGTCGCGCCAGACGGGCAGAAACGTCTGTTGTCATTGCGTCTGGCGGTGAGCGAAGCCTCGACGCATTGGGGCTCCGTGCTGGAGGGACTCCAGGCTCGAGGACTCCGGGCTCCCAAGCTAGTGATCAGCGACGGCCACAAGGGGCTGACGAAAGCGCTGGAGAAGTGGCCGGGGTGCCGGTTGCAGCGATGTACCGAGCACAAGCGCGCCAACTTGCTCCAACATTGCCCGGCGCACGCACGCCGTGAGCTTCCGGCGTGACTACAACCGGATCGTCTACGCCAAGAACGGGATCGATGCTCGCAAAGCCTATGACGAGCTCGTCGCCAAGTGGACGCCTCTCGCGCCGGCCGTCGTCCAAAGCCTAGAGGAGGCCGGTAATCAGCTGCTGACCTTCTACGAATTCCCTCGTGCCATGTGGAAATCGATTCGAACGACCAATGCTCTGGAGAATCTCAACCGCGAGTTTCGACGCCGGACGAAAACCCAAGCGTCGTTCTCCAGCGAGGAGTCCGCGGTCACTTTGCTGTTTGGGCTTATCGCCTCTGGCCAGATTCAACTACGACGCATCGACGGCTACCAACGTCTGAGCGAGGTTCTCGAACACGCGGAGGCTGCCGCCTGATCTGATACCCTGATGACGGAGTGGAGGGCGCCGTTCTTTTTCCACGGACATCGGGACACATCCATCGGAGGGGCGCGCGTCGACCCTTCGGAGCGGCCTTTCCGACCACATCGAGGGCCTATCCTTCTTGCGGGGCCACATGGACGTGCTCTCCATCACGCTGCAGAAAGCTGCCCTGTGTTTGTTCGTCGCGGGCGGTTACGAGGTCATCCAAGTCACGATTGCCAGGGACGTTTTCGTCATCGGCGAGGCGGGTGGAATCAGTCTCGGCATCATGTACGCCGTCATCGGCCTGGGTTCCGGTATCGGTCCTATCGCCGCTCGCGCGATTACGGGAGACCGCGATCGCGCCATGAGAGTGATGATCTTTGTCTCCTACCTCTTCATGGCAGTGGGACTTCTGATCGTTTCCAAGCTGTCGAGCTTCGGGCTCGTCCTCGTCGGCATACTCTTTCGCTCGATGGGCGGCGGGACGATCTGGGTCTTTTCGACACAGCTGTTGCTTCAGACGGTTCCGGAACGTGTAAGGGGTCGGGTATTCGCGACTGAGTTCGCGATGCTCACTCTGGCCATGGCATCAGGCGCGGCTATCGGCGGGCTCGTGCTCGACCAAACTACCATCGGTGTGGCGGGTCTACTACAGCTCATGTCTGCCCTTGTTCTGGTGCCCGCGAGCTGGTGGGGCGTCCTGACTTTAAGGTCTCCCCGCGTGGGTGAAGACTGAATCGGGCTTCATCGAGAAGCTCCTTCCGCCTCCCCATGGGAGAGGGCTCGGATCTCGCCAAGATGCCGCTGGTCGTTCCACCGCGACCTGCACTCCCTTCTGCCCTCCCTCTTGCACCATGGCGTACCATCTCTTGCCGGTGGGATCGGCGAGCATGCCGGGATCGCCCTCGAACAGCCGCGGGAAAAAGCCCATGTTGTCCGAGTGGTCGGCCACGACCAGAAAGTCGAGCGGCCGGGAGAGCTTCACTTGCAGACCGGTGGAGGAGGTGAGCTCCTCGCCGCGCGCGAAGCGGTAGGCGTCTTCGGGGCTGAGGCGGGCGCCGAACGCGCCCGCGTCCATCGACATCCCGGTGTGAAGATGCGTGTCGCCCCAGAAGACCCGGGTCGGGAAGTTGCGCCCCGCGTAGGGAGAGTAGTGCTTCTGCGCCGGGAACGCGTCCTCGAGCGTCTCGGCCGGGGGCATGGGGTCCTGCGACCATGCCGAAGTAACGAACAATCCGAGCAACATGGCCACGCTGAGCGTCCTTATCTTCAACAACACCACGACTCCTTCCAAACTATGATTAGGTCTCTCGTTCCTGACGGGATCAGTCGCGCGAACGCGGCGGCATTCTAACGGAGGGGAGCCAGACGTAGCAACCCTGTCCTCATGCGTGTAGAACGCTCTCCCGACTGAACGACGTTTGACGCCTCCGGAACATGAACAAAAGTTCATGTTCCGGAAAGGAGCCCGCAAGGCTCTTGTGTCTAGACTTCGATCGAGCCGGCCACAACAGGGCTCCAGGAGAAAGACAAGCCGGCTCGGGGGCGCGTCTCTAATGGCGCGTCCGCCCATATTCGCGGATGGAAGGAACGAGTCATGTCTAGAAAAAGAGTAATGGTATTCGTAGCACTGGCCGCGGGAGCTCTCGCGACGTGGAGCTTTCTGCCTGCGGCCACGGTTCAAGCGCGTCCGCCCGTCGACGAGACGGTTCCCACGGGGACGCTACCTTCGAGCTTCGCGGACGTCATCGAGGCGGTATCACCCGCGGTCGTCAATATCTCCGTAACGGCGAGCGGCAGGGTTGCCGAGAAAGGTCCTCTACCAGTCCCACACGCTTCGCCCTTCGGTGACGAGTTCGAGGACTTCATGCGACGCTTCTTCGATCGTCAGAGTCATCCGAGCTCGGAACGAGAAGTTCACGGAATGGGCTCCGGATTCCTCGTCGGCCCTGAAGGTTTCGTCGTGACCAACCATCACGTCGTCGGTAACGCTTCTTCGATCGTCGTCACCTTGAACGACGGCACGCAGCACGAGGGCCGGCTCATAGGTTCCGATGAGAAGACGGACCTCGCGCTCGTCAAGATCGAGACCAAGGAGGCACTTCCCTACGCCCGTTTCGGAGACTCCGATCGGGCGCGCGCGGGAGACTGGATCGTCGCGATCGGCAACCCCTTCGGTCTCGGCGGCTCGGCAACCACCGGAATCATCTCCGCACGGGGACGAGACATCCAGTCCGGGCCTTTCGATGACTTCTTGCAGATCGATGCACCCATCAACAGCGGCAACTCCGGCGGCCCCTTGTTCGACTTGACCGGACGTGTCATCGGCATCAACACTGCCATCTTCACGCCAAACGGTGGCAACGTCGGGATCGGCTTCGCGATCCCCGCGGCGCTGGCCGAGCCGATCATCGACCAGCTCCGCGTGTCGGGGCACGTCGACCGCGGCTACCTCGGTGTGACCATCCAGGAGATGAACGATGAGATCGCGCAAGGCCTCGGTCTCGACGATACGAATGGTGCGCTTGTGGCGAGCGTCGTGCCCGGTAGCCCTGCGGCCCGCGGTGGGCTGGAGCCGGGCGACGTTATTGTCGGCATCGATGGCCACAAGGTGGACCGCTTGAAGGCGCTCACCTGCGCCGTCGCTGACGTCCCCCCCGGCGAGACGGTTCGCCTCGAGATCCTTCGTAACGACAAGGGGCGAAGGCTCGAGCTCCAAGTCGGTGAAAGCCCGACCGATGCGGTGCGAGCCGGAGAGACCATGGAGCGCAGCACCGGACAACTCGGTCTCGCGCTCTCCGACCTGACGCCGCAGACGCGAGAGCGCTTCAGAATCCCCGATGACGTTCGCGGCGCGCTGGTCCTAGGAGTCGAGCGCGACAGTGCGTCCGCGTCGCGTGGGATTCGACCCGGAGACGTGATCGTGACGGTCGGTCAAACGGAGGTCACCTCGCCCGAAGAGGCGAGGTCCGCCATAGAGACCGAGAGAGCGAACGGTCGTGAAAGCCCGTTGCTGCGGATCCTCCGCGGCGGAGAAGCTCAATTCGTCGCGGTGCCGCTGAGCTGAGAATTCGATTAAGCTTCGCAGTAGGACGCCTGGCACCAGGCGTCCTACCTTGTCTATTCGAGAGAACCATGCGTTTGCTCGTCATCGAAGACGATCCGGAAACGCTCGATTTCATCGTTCAAGGCCTCGAGCAGAGCGGCCACGTCGTCGACAAAGCCAAAAACGGTCGAGATGGACTCGCTCTCGCTCTCTCGGGAAGTCACGATGCCATCGTGCTGGACCGGATGCTACCGGAGCTCGACGGACTTTCGATCGTCAAGACGCTGCGCTCCGAAGGCCACGAGACCCCCGTTCTCGTATTGAGCGCGTTGGGAGAGGTCGCCGATCGCGTGGAGGGGCTTCGCGGTGGAGGCGACGACTATCTGGTGAAGCCTTTTGCCTTTTCTGAGCTTCTGGCGCGCCTGGACGCTCTCATCCGGCGCGGCCGAGCCCAAGCTCGCGCTGGCCGACCTCGAGATGGACCTTCTCGCTCGTAGCGTGAAGCGCGGCAGCAAGTCGATCTCCCTCCAAGCGCGCGAGTTTCTCCTCCTGGAGGTTCTCATGCGACACAGCGGCCAAGTCGTCACCCGGACGATGCTTCTCGAGAGCGTGTGGGACTATCACTTCGATCCACAGACGAACGTCATCGACGTTCACGTGAGCCGGCTCCGGAGCAAAATCGACAAGGGCTTCGACCCTCCTCTGCTCCACACCGTCCGCGGCGTAGGATACGTGCTTCGTGAACCAGAGAAAGCTCCTTCGTAGCTCGACGTTCCGCCTCGCGATGGGCTACGCGGCCCTGTTCGCGGGCTCCGCTCTCATAGTCCTGGTATTCGTGTATCTCTCGGCGACGACCTACATGGGACGTCAAGCCGACGAGACGATCGAGGCCGAGATCACCGGTCTCGCCGAACGCTACCGCCTCACGGGGCTGTCGGGCCTCACCTCCTCCATTCGTGAGCGTCTCGGCCGACAACCCGCGGGGAATTCCGTCTATCTCTTGACCGATGAGCGCTACACGCCCATCGTCTGGAACCTGAGCCCTTGGCCACGGGTCGAGTCGGAGGAGAACGGTTGGATGGATTTCGAGATCGGGATCGGTGGAGTTGAGCCTTCGCACCCGGCAAGGGCCAAGCGATTCCAACTCCGTGGTGGCTTCCACCTCCTCGTGGGCCGCGATCTCTCCGAGCTTCACGAGGTGCGCTCCCTGCTCCGGCGGACGATGATCTGGGGAGTTGCCCTGACGCTCTGTCTAGCGCTCCTCGGTGGCCTCGTCACGAGTCGAAGTCGGCTTCGTCGCATCGCCGCTATCAACGAGGGAATCGACCAAGTGATGACCGGCGACCTGTCGAGACGCATTCCCGCAGGAAAGACCGGTGACGACGTCGATGAGCTCGTCGAGAGAATCAACGCCATGCTCGACGAGCTCGACAAGCTCGTCGAAGGCGTTGGCCGTGTATCGGACAACATCGCCCACGATTTGAGAACCCCGCTAGCGCGCTTGAAAACTCGTTTGGAGCGGGCACGCAACCTCGCCCCGGACAACAACGAGGTGAGCGAGGCGATTGAGGAAGTCGACAAGCTGCTCGCGACGTTCGGGGCCCTTCTGCGAATCTCGCGCATTGAGTCCGGAGAGAGACGAGCCAAGTTCGAGCCGGTGAACATCACGGCCCTCATCGACGACGTCGCGGAGCTCTACGCCCCCCTGATCGAAGACGCGAAGGCCAAGCTCGTGCTCCACAACACTCCGGGAGTTTCCGTCGTGGGCGACCGGGACATGTTGTTTCAGGCCGTTTCCAATCTCGTGGACAACGCCCTGAAGTACGCCGCCCATGGGGGGCGTATCGAGGTCTCGACGAACCGGGGCGGCGACGGGGTCAGAATCGACGTCGCCGACGAAGGACCCGGAATTCCGGTCGAAGAGCGAGCGCAGGTGCGCGAGCGCTTCTACCGTCTCGACCGGAGTCGAGCCACCCCGGGAGCGGGACTCGGGTTGAGCCTCGTCTCGGCGGTGGTAGAGCTCCACCACGGGCGACTCTCCTTCGAGGACAACGAGCCCGGGCTGCGCGTCGTCATGGCACTCACAAGGCCCGCCTGATCGGCGTTGGCGTATCGGTCACCGAATAGACCCTTCAATCCGGCACACCACGAAACCTGGCAGCGCAAACAGCGAGCGGATCGACTGGGAATTTTTCACTCGGTCAGCCTATCCTAAAAATGGACCACTTTTCAGCACCTGATGAAGTACTCGATACCTTTTCCACACAATGAGTTACACTGTTTTTCCGTCAGGACTTACCCACACGAATCCGCGTAGACCCAGATGTTGAAACGCGCCCGTTGGGCACTACTGGTTGGATGGATGTTGATCGTGATGCCCGGTCTCGCTTCGGCGCAGGAGCGGGGCCACGCGGCGGGCGTTTACGGCTGGACGTTCGGTGGGGAGACGGCGTCCCTCTATGGAGGTCAGTTCGGCGTCGCCGTGAGCGACACGCTGCAAATCGTCGGCGGGGTGGAACGGCTTGAGGACGTCATCACCAGTCGATTCGCGCTCCTGTTGCACGACATCTCCTCGATCCCGGGAGTGGACGTGCAAGGCCAGATGCCGGCGACCTACGGTGGGGCAGGGATGCGTTTCATTTTTCCAGGGATGGCGGCAGCGCCCTACCTCCAAGGGGAGCTTGGCGCGACCCAGGTCGACCCGACAGGGATTCGTCTGCTCATGGATGGCGACGACGTGACCGACGATCTCGAGACCGACCTCCTCACGAAGACGACGAACTTGACCTTCGTCCTCGCCGCGGGGCTGCGTTTCGACATCGGCGAGTCATTCCTGGCGGAAGCGACGTTCAAGTTCTTCGACATCATGGGAGACAAGGACGACCTCAACCTCAACCGAATCAATTTCGCGTTTGGCGTACGCTTCTAGTCGATCGGAGAAACACTTACGCGCTCACGAAAGGCCGCCGTCTCCGTCGTGGGCGGCCTTGGTCATTTCCTCCGAGGAACAGCATGAAACGAACCCAGGCTCGCTGGATATTCGTCGTCACGGCATGGCTCGTCGGCAACGGTGTCCTACTGGCTCGCGACAAGACCGATATCGTCCACTTCAAAAACGGCGACCGCTTGACGTGCGAGATCAGGGAGCTCGCACGCGGCAGACTCCGCGTCAAGACGAACGGCCTTGGCACGGTGGAGATCGAATGGGACAAGATCTCCCATCTCGAAAGTCGATACGTCTTTCAGCTCCAGCTTCGTTCGGGAATTCGCTACGTCGGTACGTTGCAGCGAGGCAGCGACGACAAAGCCGAGGTTCAGATCACGGGTATTTCCGGCGGCAGCCGGCTCGCGAACGAACGGATCGTCGAAATGAACCCCCTGGAAGAGAGTTTTTTGCAGAGAATCACGGGCTCGCTGGAGCTCGGCTACGACCTCACGCAGGCCTCCACGGCGACGAACTGGAGTCTCGGCGCGAAGGCGACCTATCGCGTCGAAAAGTGGCTGGGCGAAGCGACGGTCGATTCGCTATTCAAGACTCAGGAGGGCGCCGACGACGTGAACCGACAGACCCTGAACCTGCTCTACCAGCGTTTCTTCGCCGGCCGCTGGTTCGCCGCCAGCCTGGGGCAAGTGCAAAAGAGCGCCAATCAGGGCCTCGATTTTCGCGGCCTGGTGGGTGGCGGTATCGGGCGGCACGTGAAGCGATCCGACCGAACGAGGGTCGACATCCTCGGGGGCGCCGCCTTCTCCCGTGAGAAGTACGAGGACACCGCGGAGCACGTCACGAACGGCGAGCTGCTCGCGAGCGTCTTCTTCGAGACGTTCCGCTTCGACTCGCCGAAGCTGGAGGTCACCGCCCGAGCCACGTTCCTGCCGAACATTAGCCAAAGGGGCCGATACCATGTACAGGCCGAGGGCCGCATTCGCTTCGAGCTGATCAAGGACTTCTTCTGGTCCGCGAGCCTCTACGAGAGCTTTGACAGCGATCCCCCGAGTACGACGTTCGGCAGCCGAAACGACTTCAGCGTCACGACGTCGTTCGGCTGGAGCTTCTAGGAATCATGACCAGGTTCGCCAGAGTGGCACCGGTAGGCCCGGCGAGAAAACCCGCGGGAACGTCGATGAAGTGGTGGTATCTCGTATAGACGCAGGCCAGGCTCATCCCGAGGGCGAAGAATCCCAGGATCATCGACTGCTTGCGATGGAATCGGGCCAATCCGAAGACGATTCCCCAGGCGCCAGCCACGTGCGAGCTCGGAAAGCATCCACCCGAGACCGCCCCCGCGTCGATGATGGCCTCGATGATTGGCGTGAAGAGGATGCCCTGGAAGGGTGTCATCCCCATCATGACTTCGGGATTCTCCCACGGACCTCGAGCAGGAAGCAGCGGATACCAGATGAAGCAAAGGACGAAGGCCGTGATCACGGATAGAAGCGTCGTCTGAAATCCGGGTCCCGGATGGCGGTTCGAAGCCGCGTCTCCGATCCACGCGATCGCGACCCCACCGATCAAGATGAAGTAATAGGAAAAATAGAACCCATGCACAAGCTCGTCCTCGGCGAATCCCACCCAATCGTTCATCCACAGGGACGGAAGCTCGCCGAAGACCCAACGGTCGGTCGCATAGAGGTAGGTTTCGAACCAATGGGGCGACTCCGGCCAGAGGGCGTTGACCGTCTGCTGGACCTCCTCGAAGAAGAACAGGATCAAGAGCAGCGGATAGCTGTAACGGAAGAAACGCAAGCCACCTCTGACGCTCCTGCGCCAGCTCGGCTCGTTCGGCCCCGACTTCTCCCAGTCCGCGCCGCGTGGCGGAACCAGGATCACCGCGACGAGGATGAAGACGTGAAGCCATAGAATGGAGGCGGGCTCCGGCATGCGTTCGTGGAGAAAGGCCACGAAAACGGCGACCGCCAACGTGTAGCCGAGCACGAGCAGATCGATCGGGAGATAACGCTTCCGCCAATCGGAAGCCGCGACCCGGGCCTCAGCTCCTTTCGTCACGTTCCTTGGTTGGCATTCTAGAGATTTTTCCATGCTCACTCCGCTGTATTCTCGCCGAACGGTTAGTCAAGGCTAACCGTTTGGATAGCCTGCGCCGGCAGGCCTGTTCCCGTTGATACGCGAAACGCCCGAGAAAGCCTAGATTCCAAGAGATCCCGGCTCGACGCGCCGCGACTAGGCAAGGGAATTGCAAAGGATGTGCCCGGATGACAACTCGCGGACTCAAACATCGGCCGCGCGGAAGCGCCGCCGGAGGAGGAAAGAAAGTGAAAATCTACTGGATTCTGCTAGTCAGTGCCGCGCTCGCGTTCTCGAGCTGCGAGACGAGCACTTCCGTGAACACCGATCAGACCTCGCTCGCCATGCTGCCCTCGGGAACGTGGGGGCTCATCGCCTTCGATCCGCGCGACGGAGCCGCCGTTACGGTTCCAGACTCGGCTCGATACACGGTCGAGTTTGGCGACGATAGCGCGGTTCGCATCCTTGCGGATTGCAACCGGTGCAACGGGAACTACGAGGCCCGGGGCGCCTTCCTCGAATTGGGGTTGCTCGCTTGCACGCTCGCGGCCTGCCCTCCCCAATCTCTCGCCGACCCCTATCTCGCCGCCCTGGGAGCGGCCACGTCCTACGAGGCTTCGAACGGCGAGCTCCTCGTGGCTTATCCGGACGGCGTGCTCCGCTTTTCTCCGCAGTAATCGACCCTCCCTCGTTTGGATGACCCACATCCGCCGCGCTTGGCACGGCGGGTGTGCCGGGATTCCAGGAGAAAAGCACGCTAGAATTGCGGACCTATGAGAATCGCGGCTTTGTGGATAGGACTGCTTCTCAGCGTTGCGCCCACCTCGGCAGCGCAGTACGCGGCGACCGATCTTCGCACTCGGGACGAGCTCGTCATCCTCGTCTTTGGAGACGCGGGCACGGGTGAGTCGGGACAGTATCGTGTCGGGAGGGCGATGTATGAGGTCTGTCTCGCTCGGAGCTGCGACCTGGCGCTGATGCCGGGTGACAACATCTACGAGAATGGCATCGTCGTTACGGAGCGGAACGATGCCGAAGCCAGTTTTCGGGAGATCCAGAGGCAATTCCAGGCGAAGTTCGAGGTAGCCTACGAGCCCTTCGCATCGATATCCGGCTTTCGATTCTGGGGCGTTCTCGGCAACCACGATTATCGGAAGAATGCAGGCTGGTCCATGATCACCTATTCCGAGTTCAGTGAGCTCTGGCGGATTCCGGCGTTTCACTACCAGATACCGCTCCTGCCCGAATGGATTCAGATCTACGGAGTCCACACGGATACGGACGAAGGCCGCGACTTGAACGGTCTTCAAATACGTTCCGCGAGGCGCTCGCTCTGTGCCTCTGAGAACCCCGATCGATGGAAGCTCCTCTTCGGCCATCAACCCGTCTACAACAGCGGGCACCACCGGGGTGACGGCAACGAGCGGCGAGCCAGGAGCCTGCTGGAGCAGCCGCTCATTCGCCAATGCGGTGTTCACCTTTACCTGTCCGGCCACGCGCACCATCAAGAGCACTTGACGGCCGATGGCTTCGAGCAGATCGTCCAGGGGGCGGCGGCGAAGAGCAAAGGGAGCAACGGATACAAGAATTCAGCCCGCTTGCGGCAGGGGTACTTCAAAAAGGCGTTCGGCTTCGCCGTGATCGAGGTGGATCGAGATCGGCTTCGGCTCGATTTCTACGACGTTGTGCATACCAAGGAAAAAGGCAAGCAGTCCGAAACACCGCGACCCGAGGAGATCGTGAGGTCTTACTCCTGGTGCGCTTCTCGAGCGGACGTCGGGAAGCCCGCGAAAGAGTCCCTAACCTGCAATTGAAGCGGAGAAAGAATAATGAAGCTCGCTCGTGACGACGCCTGGTCGCACCTTTGCGAGTGGACCGAGACGGACTCGCTTCGCAAACATGCTCGTGCGGTCGAGATCGTCATGAGAAAAGCAGCTCGACACTACGGTGGCGACGGTGCCGACGACGAGGAGTGGGGCACGACTGGAATGCTGCACGATGCCGATTACGAGCGGTGGCCTGAGGACCACCCGAACCGCATCGTCCAGTGGCTTCGCGAGCGTGGCGAGGAGAATATGGCCTATGCCATCTCGGCCCACTACACGAAGTGGAACGTCCCTTACGAATCGCCGCTCGACAAAGCCCTGCTCGCTTGCGACGAGCTCACCGGATTCATCGTGGCTTGCTGTCTCGTCCGGCCCGAAGGGGTCTCAACCCTCGTGCCCAAGAGCGTGCGGAAGAAATTGAAGGACAAGGCCTTCGCCGCCAAGGTCGAACGCAACGAGATCCATGCCGGCGTCGGGCTTCTCGGGGTCGAGCTCTCGGATCACATCGCCTTCATCATCGAAGCCTTGAGGCCCCATGCCGAGGAGCTCGGAATCGAGGGGCGGGATTTGAAGGCGGGCGACGCGGGCTAAAGTGCCGCGTAATGAGACTGCGCTATACCGCCTGAACGAGCGTGCGGGCGCTTTGGTGAGATTGGAGCACTTCCGGTCCGATGCGCTTGCTCAAGTAGACCTTAGAGTCCCGGTTCTCGAGCGCATTGCGCTCGTACTTGATGACGTCGAAGCTCAGGTGAGTCAAGGTTGCCCGCATGCCGTAGAACTTGTTCTTGGTCTTTACCACGACTTCCTTGAAGCCCTTCTCGAGTGCCCAGGCTTCTTGCTGCTCGGAGAGGGCTCGAAACTGGCCTTGACCACGCCAATCGGATCGGGTTCCACCGATCCAGCTATAGAGGATGCGCCGGCCGGCGAAATCGACGGCGCCCTTCAATCGCTCGACGAGGTCCCGAAGTTTGGGGTCGGTCTCCTCCGCGAAGAGCTCATGCCCCACTTTGAAGGATACAGGGACCATTTGACTCGGCTCCTCGGGTAGCCGAGCGACCGCCATCAGGATGCAGTGCTCTCGGCCCTCCAAGCGATCCTGAATCTCCTTGGCTCTCTTCTTGCGGTTGAACTCTCCAAAGAACTCTTCGAGGTACTCGATCTCGAGCGAGCCCGTCTCCAGCGGGTACTGTTTGATTCGGTAGGTCCTCTCTGGTGCCACAACCGCATCATTATATATTCGGTCGATTCGGTCGCGAGAGGGAGACTAGCCTTCGTCGCCGATCTTCTCTCCGAGCTTGCTGAGCTCATCACTCAAATCGGTCATCATGGTGTCGAGTCCCGTCGCGGTAGCGGGAGCTCCGGGAACGAAGGACTTGTGCTTCGCGTCACTGTCGTCTCGACACCATACGACCTCGCCCTGGGCCGAGAATGGCTCTTCGGGGTCGAACCCGATGCGAAGCAACACACGGCTTCCAGATTCGAATAGCACCCCCGCGACACATTGAGCCCCCCCCTCGGAGATGTTCGAGATCACGCCATAGGCCTGGTGGCCGTCCGGACCGTAGATCGACACCATCACCGATCCAGTCGGAATGAGACGCGGCCAAATGCGCTCTGGGCGGTATTTGCTCACGGGAAATCCTCCAGGCCTTTATTGAAAGCAACGTTCGCGCCAGATCGAGGCTAGGTGGGTAGGAAGACGGATGTGTCTAGAAATGAAACACTTATTCTCTCTTTCTGGCCCGAAGCGAAACAGCCGCTGTGGGGAAACTCCACCAGCGCTACGGTGTAGAATGCCGCGGTTTGCACGGATCCGAGCTCAACAGGAAGGAGCCAATTCAGCTCCGTTTGAAACTCGCTGTGTACAATCCAGATAGCGCATCTTACAACGTGGAGCCTGCCCGTTGATGGATCCGCGATCCGCTTGTCATAATTGAGGGCATGAGCGCCGACGAGCCCAGGTTGAAAGCTTCGAACGAAGAACCCTTTATTCTCTCCATCTTGCCATTCGCGGGATTGGGACTCCTGTTGCTGCTCGCTGTGGTATGGCGGCTGCTTCCCGGAGAAAAGACGATGCCCGCCGCCGAGGAGGATCGAGTGCAAGCGGTTGTCGACCGCTGGGAACGAACACAGCCGGGCGATATCAAAGAGGCAGCCGGTCGGGATTTCTCGCTCGGCCCGAACGAGGCCCGCGTGACGATCGTGGAATACAGCGACTTCGAGTGCCCCTACTGCAAGACGGCGGCGAGCGACGTGAAGCAAGTGTTGGACCTCTATGGGAACGACGTGCGACTCGTCTTCAAGAACTTGCCCTTGGACGTGGCCTGCAACGACGAAATGCGCCAACAGCTCCATCCGCACGCTTGTGAAGCCGCTGAGCTCGCACGATGCGCTGGAGCCCAGGGCCCGGAGCTCTTCTGGAAGGCTCATGACGCGCTGTTTCGAGCGAACGGACTTTCGCCAGGGGTCCTTACGCGCATCCCGAGCGGGCTCGAGCTATCACAAGACGCTTTCGAGATCTGCATGGCCTCGAACGAGGAGATGGACCTCATCCGCGAGGACGTGGCGGCAGCCTATGCCCTAGGGGTCACGGGAACCCCGACGTTTTTCGTCGAGGGCCGCAAGCTATACGACTATCGTGACGGCGCCCTCGCTCGGGTAGTCGCGCAAGCGCTCGCAGAGAACTAGCAGGGTGCCAAGAAACTCATCGGCGCCCTGCGCGAGCGACAACATCGGTGGTCATTTCGGTTGAGTTCCCAGCGAAGATCCGTTGGCCGGTCTAACATAGCGAGCGCATGCGCTTTCTACATACAGGCGATTGGCACGTGGGCAAGTCGCTTCGGGGCCGCAGTCGAGCGGACGAGCATCGCGCCGTCCTGAATGAGATCGTCGATGTCGCTAGGGACAAGCGTGTCGACGTCGTGCTCATCGCGGGCGATCTATTCGATACGTCGTCTCCAACGGCGGAGTCGGAGGAGATCGTATATCGCGCGCTCCTCGAGCTCGCGCGAGCCAGCGAGTGGGTCGTCGTCATCTCCGGAAACCATGACAATCCGAGGCGACTCGAAGCTGTAACGCCCTTGATGCAACTGACGAACATCCGAGTGCTCGCGAGTACCTCGAGACCCGATGATGGGGGAGTATTGACGCTCAAGACGAAGCGGGGCTCCGCCCGCATCGCGCTTCTCCCCTTTCTCTCTCAACGGAACATCATCAAGGCGGACGATCTAATGCTGGGCGACGCGGCGGAGCACGTCGCCACCTATGCGGATCGCGCCGGTCGCATCATCGCAGCGCTTTGTTCCGACGCGCCGCCGCCGAAGACCGTCAACCTGCTTCTCGCCCACGCGATGGTCCATGGCGGAGTCATGGGAGGCGGAGAGCGTGAGGCCCATACGATCTTCGAATACAGCGTTCCCGCGGCGGCCTTTCCCCCTTCGCTCCACTACGCCGCGCTCGGTCACCTCCATCGCGCTCAGAAGATCCCGGGCGCCTGCCCCATCTGGTACGCCGGGTCGCCCCTGCAGCTCGACTTTGGAGAGTCCGAGGATTCGAAAAGCGTCAACATCATCGAGGCCGAGCCAGCCACACCGGCCTCGGTCGAGTCCATCCCGCTAGTCTCCGGCCGCCGGCTTCACTTCATCCGAACAACGCTGGACCGGCTTCCCGCGCTCGCCGCGGAGGCGGGCGATGACTACCTTCGCGTCGAGCTAGAGGGGAAGCCGACTCCGGGGCTCGCGGACCGTGTGCGGGAGCTACTGCCTAACGCGGTCGATGTTCAAGTCGCGACACCGCGCGATGCGTCGTCCGAAGCGGAAAGGCCAAAACGCCTCGGGCGTTCTCCGCGGAAGCTCTTTGCGGAGTATCTGAACGAGCGCGGCGAAGACGACGCTCGACTGCGCGCTTTGTTCGACGAGATTCTCGACGAGGTCTATGCGCCCAATTAGGCTCGAGCTTGAGGGGTTTACGGCCTATCGGGAATATACGGTCCTCGATTTCGAAGGTGCCGAGCTGTTCGTCCTTACCGGTCCCACCGGATCCGGTAAGTCGAGTCTCATCGATGCGTTGACCTTCGCGCTCTACGGAAGCGTTGCGCGTTACGCGAATCCGAACCTCGTCCATCCCGTCGTGAGCCAGGGCAAAGTCGAGGCAAAGGTGCGCTTCGACTTCACGCTCGACGGCAAGCTTTACACCGCCGTGCGCGTGGTCCGCAAGACACCCAAGGGAGGCGCGACGACGAAGGAGGCCAGGCTCGAGTCGGGCACGGGCGTTCTCGCGGCGACCGCGGAGGAGGTGTCGCGTCGAGTCAAGGAGCTCATCGGCCTCAACTTCGATCAGTTCACGACTTGTGTCGTCTTACCACAGGGGGACTTCGCGCGCTTCCTGCACGAGACTCCGGGCCGACGCCAGGACTTGCTGACGAAGCTTCTCGGCGTCGACCTATACGAAGCGATGGGAAACCTCGCGCGGGTTCGCGAGGCCTCCGCCCAGCGAAGCGCCCAGCTTCACCGGGAAGAGCTCGATCGCTTGAAGGGAGCGAGCAAGGCCGACGAGCGAAGGATCAAGGAGCGTGTGCTCCGGCTTCTCGAGCTCAAGAAAGACATCGAGCAAGCCGAGCCCGAGCTCTCCGAGCTTCGTCGGCGGGCAGAGGAGGGGAAACCGGACGCCCGCCGGTTCGAGCAGGATGTCGGGCGCCTGAGCGGGCTCGAGACACCGCGAGGCGTTTCCGATCTAGCCGGGAAGCTCGGGCGCGCTCGACGCGCCCTCGCCGCGGCGGCGGATGCTCGAGCCCGAGCGGATGAGGCCCGCGAAGCGGCCGAAGCCGAGCTCGAGCGGCTTCCAGACGTTCGCGGGCTCGAAGCGTCGCAGCGGGCTCACGCCGAGCTCGCCGAGAAGCGCAAGAAGCTCATGGAGCTCGAGCCGGAGCGAGAGGATGCCGCTCGAGCGCTCACCGACTCACAGGCGATCGTCGAGAAAGAGACCCGCGCCCTTGCGGAAAGCCGCGCGGCGCTCGATGACGCACGACGAAGCTTCTTGGCTCACGATCTCAAGACGCACCTCGAGCGAGGGGACCCCTGCCCGGTGTGCGGGCGCAAGCTGTCAAAGGACCCCGAGCTCTCACGCCCAATTGCGCTCGGAAATGTGGAGCGCAACCTCGAATTGGCAACCTCGCGGCTTCGGCAGGCGGACACACCACTTCGGCAATCGGAAAAGAAAGCCGTCCTCTCTGGGGAGCGTGTTCGCGCTCTCATGCATGATATCGAGACTCTCGAGAAGACTTTGGAGAAAGCCCCCGAGCCTTCCCTGGTCGCCGAGGAGCTCGGCGCGATCTCGAAGGCCGAAGCGCGGAGCGAATCGCTCAAGGATCGAGCACGCACCGCAAACGCCAAGGAGAAGAAGGCACAGGAGACACTAAAGCGACTGGAGCGTGACGAGACGGAGGCCTTTCGGCGTTTCGACGAAGCGCGCGACTCTCTCGCCTCGCTCTCGCCACCTAAGGCCGAGCGCGCGGACCTGGCGAGAGCTTGGCAAACACTCGCCGCCTGGGCCCGAGAGCAAGCGTCGGAGCTTCAGGCTCGCGCGGAGGAGTCTCGTACCCACGCCCAGCTGGCCTTCGATACCCAAAAAGCCCGGCTCGAAAACTTTCGACAATGCGGCAGGAAGCTCGAGGTCGAGATCGCGGCCGAGCGGCCGCGAGATGCGATCGTCTCCGCGCTCGCCGCCGCCGAGCAAGAGCTCGTCGTCATTCGAGAGGCCATCGATCGCGCCAGAACCTTGCGCGAGAAGCTCGAGGGGGAGCGAGAAGCGGCGAGCCTCGCGGGCGCTCTCGGTCAGCACCTGAAGGCAACCGGATTCGAACGGTGGCTTCTCGAAGAAACTTTTCGAAGGTTGGTCGAGGGCGCCACCGACATCCTTCGAGAGCTATCGAGCGGTCAGTACTCGTTCGAGTACGACGAGAAGCTCAACTTCGAGATCGTCGATCACCGGAACGCCGACGAACGACGTTCGGCCCGCACTCTGTCCGGTGGGGAGACCTTCCTGGCGTCGCTCGCGCTCGCACTGACGCTGGCCGAACAAACCTCCGAGCTCGCAGCCCGAGGCTCCGCCAAGCTGGAGTCGCTCTTTCTGGACGAGGGCTTCGGGACTCTGGACGACGACACGCTGGAAGTCGTTGCGGCGGCGATCGAGGAGCTCGGAGCCCGCGGTCGCGTCGTAGGGCTCGTCACGCATCAGCAGAGCCTGGCGGATAAAATTCCCGTTCAATATCGCGTGAGCAAAGGCCCAGTCACGGCCACCGTCGAGAAGATTCTTCCCTGACCCTCCTTCGAACTCCCATCGGGCGCAATTCCGATGGTTTCCAAGCAGCATCATGGATCTAATGTCCTAAGTTTTCTCTCTTCGACAAGATGGCTTACCTCCGACGTCCAATCTTCGAAGACCTCATAACAGGAACAAGAAAACCAAAAACGGAGCTTATTCATTAGAATGACGTTTTACTTCGGTCTAAGAAGTCGATCCGAACCATGAACCTCATCGCGACGATATCGGCCTGGATCTGGGGAACCCCCATGCTCGTCATTCTGGTTGGTGGGGGGCTCTGGCTCACCATCCGCCTGGACTTTTTTACCACCCGATATCTCCCCTTCATCGTGAAGGAGACCTTCGGGAAGATATTCGCCAAGCCCCAGGGTGAAGGGACCATCACGCCATTTCAAGCCGCCTGTTCCGCACTTGCCTCCACCATCGGTGGTTCCAACATCGTCGGCGTTCCCGTGGCGATTGCCTTCGGTGGACCGGGAGCGGTGTTTTGGATGTGGGTCACCGCCATCATCGGCTCGGCCACAAAGTTCTCCGAGGTGACGCTGGGCATCGAGTATCGAGAGAAAAACGAAGAGGGCCATTTCGTCGGTGGTCCCATGTACTACCTCAGAAAAGGACTGCGCTTTCGCTTCTTGGGGACGATCTATGCCTTCTTTCTCATGGTCGAGCTCATTCCTTCTATTTCGACTCAAACCGTCAACGTGGCTCAAACCGCGGCGAGCATCGGGATTCCCAAGCTGGCGACCGGCATCACCATGACCTTCATCGTGGGATTGGTGGTGATTGGCGGGGTCAAAAGAATCGCGCAGGTGGCGGAGCGATTGGTTCCCTTCATGGCCCTCTTGTATTTCCTGGCCGCTCTGGTCATTGTTTTCATCAATATCACCAAGCTGCCGGGTGTCATCCTTATGATATTCGAGCAGGCTTTCACCCCCATGGCGGCGACGGGTGGATTTGCGGGCTCGGCTCTTGCCGCGACCGTGAGGTGGGGTGTTGCGCGAGGGTGTTATTCCAACGAGGCGGGCATGGGCACGGCTTCCATCGCTCACGCCGCCGCGGTCACGGATCATCCGGCCCGCCAGGCTTTGTGGGGAGTTTTTGAAGTCATCGTCGACACGCTCATCGTGTGCACCACGACCGCTTTCGTCGTGCTCGTCACCGACGTTTGGAGGCAGGTGCCGGCTGCTCAGGCGGCATCCATGCCTGCGAAGGCATTCCAGCAGTACTTGGGTCAGAGCCTCGGAGGCGGTGCGGTAACCATCTGCTTGTTTCTGTTCGTCATCTCCACAATCATCGTGGTCATTTATTACGGGGAAAAGCAGGCGGAGTATCTCTTTGGCACCCGGGTTTCCATATTTATGAGATTCGTTTATCTGGGGGCTATCTTGGTGGGATCCGTCATGAATCTGGAGCTTCTGTATCAATTCCTCGACATCTTCTTGGCCACTATCGTGATTCCCAACGTCATCGGCCTCGTACTCATGTCGGGGCAAGTCAAAAAGCTCAAGGACGATTTTCTGGGTAGATTGGCCTGAGTCTAGCTACTTCGGTGGATGCTCATGAGCCCGTCTGGTCAGAATACTCGAACGCCCAGCGGGTCAGCCTCTCGGGCGAACGCATCAAAATGCTCCGTTCATGGCACCGGAGCGACTTTAGCATCGATAATGATCTCTACCTCTATCCCTCCGAAACCCAAGCCCTTGAAAACCTCTCTCGCTATATCGTCCGCTGCCCCGTCTCTCTTCGAAGACTCCAGAACGAAAAAAAATAGCAGCTACGTCCTCTATCAGCCCAAATCAAAAAAAAATAGAAAAGCTGAGCTACTCGACCCACTCGAGTTTTTGCGGTGAGCAGCCCTTCGGGGGGAGCCCCGCAACATCTGATTCCCTCGAAGCAGCCCGAATGCGGACGATTCCCCAGCCCAACCAACATTCCATCCTGTACTAGGGCCACTACGCCCGACGAACAAGAAAACATACCCGAAAAAAACGACCTGCAGCCTACGACGACGAGCTCAACGCCACCCAGCGCAGAACCCTTCGCCGACGATGGGCCAACCTGATCCGCCGTGTGTTCAAAACCGACCCGTTGATTTGCAAAAACTGCGGCGGCAAAATGCGCGTCGTTACTTTCATCACCGAGCCCAGCGTCATTTTGCCGTGAGCAGCCCTTCGAAGGAGCCCGGCAACATCTGATTCCCTCGAAGGAGCCCGAATGCGGACGATTCGCCAGATCTTGGACCATCTCGAAAATCGTAATAGCCGGGACCCTCCTTTACCATCTGCCCGCCCTGCCGCGGGCATAGCGGTTCGCGCCATTCGGGGGTCATTCGAACAAGACCCGTGTTCCCAAAATCACCCTCGCCTCACTCTGTCCTAGGCTCACTGCCCAAACGGCTCCTTCTTTCGCCTACCCGCGCCACCCGCAAACTCCTTCGAACCCTCCTTCGAACTCCCATCGGGCGCAATTCCGGTGGTTTCCAAGCAGCATCATGGATCTAATGTCCTAAGTTTTGGGGATCCTGAGCAGCAAGCGATTCAGATTCGAACTCCGGCAAACGTTCAGCGAAGAGGACTGGCACTACTTCCGGGAGACCGTCGAGGGACAAGACACGGCCTCGACTTCTCAGAACTGATCGGCTCAGGAACCCTTACGGAGTCCGGTCGACGTCCGTCGTTACGTCCTGCGCTTTCCCAATCAGGTCCACGAGCTCGGCCACGTCCGTGCGACCCGGGAAGTCGGGTAGCAGACACTGCGCCCTCACGAAGAGGTCCTCGAGGCTACCGTCTTTCGCCCAGTACGAGCCCCTCAGAATCTCGGCGAACTCCGCCACGATCGACGACAACCGAAACGCCCGCGTGGCGCCCTCCCAGCTGGATTTCATCGCTCTTGCGTCGACGACGCGGCTCTCCTCGCGCACTTTACCGTCCGCCATGCTCCGGTAGCGGAGGCGGATGACGGCCAACCTGCCGCGGCGCGGCTTCTCCTTTTCGAGCTTGAGCTCGTACAGCGCCGTGACGGCGAGCCCCGCGCCCACTTCGCCCGCGTCGACGTCGTCGTTCCGGAAGTCTTCGTCCGCGACGTCGCGGTTCTCGTAACCCAGCAGCCGATAGCTCTCCACCAGCTCCGGATCGAACTCGACTTGGATCTTGGCATCGCGCGCGACGGTCTCGAGGACGCTTGTGATCTGATGCACGAAGATGCGCCGCGCCTCCCGAAAGGTATCGATGTAGGCGTAGCGACCGTCGCCGTGATCCGCGAGCTGCTCCATCAGCTCGTCGTTGTAGTTGCCCATCCCGAAGCCGAGCGCCGTCAGCTCGATCCCCCGTGAAGCTTTTTCCTCCACGCGTTCCAACAGCGAGTCCCACGCCGTATGACCGACGTTCGCCACGCCGTCCGAGCACAGCACGACGCGGTTGCTCGCGCCCTCGGCAAAATGCTCCTCGGCCATACGGTAGGCGAGCACGAGACCCTGCTCCATGTTGGTCGACCCCTCGGACGTGAGCTGGTTGATCGCTCGCATCAATGCCGCCAGATCTCTCGTCGGTGTCTGAAGGACCTTTGCATCCGAGCCGAAGACGACGAGCCCGACGCAATCGTCTTCCCGGAAACCATCGATGAGGAGCGAGAGACCTCGCTTGACGAGCTCCAGGCGATCCCCACGATCCATCGAGCCGGACACGTCGACGAGGAACGTCAGAACGACGGGCCGTCTCTCTTCCGGTTCGACGGTTCTCGAGCGCACGCCGATGCGCAGGAGCCGGGTGCGCGCCGTGGTCGCGAACGGCGACGACGCGAGCTCGGAGCGGATGGCAAACTCGCCCTTCTTGGGCGGCTCGTCTCCATAGTCGAAGAAGTTCACCATTTCCTCGACGCGAACGGCGTCTGGCTCAGGGAAATAGCCGTCGCGGAGGAAGCGACGGACGACAGTGTACGAGCCCGTGTCGACGTCCATCGCGAACGTCGAGAGCCGATCGTCTTCCGTGTCGACGAACGGGTTGACTCCGTAGTGCTCGAAGAAGACGCGATCGTAGGCGGCGTCGTTAGGCTCGTGCGTACCACCCGTCGAGGGCCGTGGGACGTCGTAGTGCTCGACACTCGACGCGCTCATCGCCGACTTCAGTTCGACCACAGGGGTTTTGCCCGCGACCGTGACGGCCTCGGCCACGCCGGAAAGCGCCAGCCTGAGGTGCCTCGTCTGCGTCACGGACGACGCCGTCATCACCACCCGCGTTTCGGCGGCTTCGAAGCCAGCCATCTCGGCGCGGAGCTCGTACTCGCCCTCCTGAACGCTCGGAAAACGGTATCTTCCCCTCTCGTCTGAAGTCGTGTACATCGTACCGAGCCCGGCACCTTCCAGCGTCACCGAGGCCCCGGGCAAGACGCCACCCGTCGTGTCCCTCACGGAGCCGAGGACCGTGAGCGGCTCGGGTTCGGCGGCCTCGACGGCCACGACCTCGGTCGTGGCCTCCACGGCGGGCTCTTCGTCAACCTCGTCAACCCCTGCCGCCGTCGTGTCCCCCTCCGACGGCACGCCCTCGACCACCGGCGTTAGTTCGGGCGGCCCGGACTCCCACGGGCGCGTGAGCACTGCGGTCAGACCGATGACGAGAAGCGCCGCAACAGAACCGAGCAGGGTCCCATTCCGAAGCATCCTCATGCCGACGACCGACTCCTGAATCTCGTTCTGGATCGCTTCCAGAAGTCCGTCGGGAGGTGCCCCCGCCTCGGTCTCGCGAAGCAGGTTCTCGAGATCCTGATCGCTGAAACGCTTCATGGTTCGTTTCCTTCGAGCACACCGCGCATCGACGCCATCGCACGCTTCAGACGCTTCCGCACCGCGACTTCCGTAATCCCTTCCTCCGCGGCAATCTCCCGCACGGCGAGCTCGCCCCAAAACCTCGCCGTGACGACGAACCGCAGCGGATCCGGGAGGTCGAGCACGGCCCGCCTCAGCCGGGCCGCCACCTCGCGGCGATGCATCAAACTGCTCGGGACTCGGTTCGGGTGCCTCGAAGACGTCTTGCGCCGTCTCGTCGAGAGGCAGCACGCGCCCGTGTCGACGACGGTGATTCAGGAAGGCGTTGTAGGCAATGCGGTAGAGCCAGGTGGTGACCCGTGCGCGGCCGTCGAAGCGCTTCGCCGCCGCCCAGGCTTTGCGATACGTCTCCTGGGTGAGGTCCGCGGCGAGCTCGACGTCGCCCCCGCACAGTCGGCAAGAGGGACGCGTAGACGAAGCGGTACGTCGTCGCCACCAGCTCTTCGGCCGCGTCCCGACTGCCGTTCTTGGCCGCGTCGAAGAGCTCCGCGTCATGAGAGCCCAGAGTACATGCGTCCACGTCGGGTGGCGCTCCCGTCATCGTGTCAAGGGTGCCCATTTCACTTCATTGGACACCCGTCGCCGCCCAAAAGAAACCACTCGCAAGACGAATTTCCTTTCTTGGGTGTGGGTCGCCGCACCGAGCGTCTGGCGAAATCCCTACAAATCGGTGAATCATGCGACGGGACTAGTCATGTTTATATTATTGGGTTAACGCGGATTCGTGTGGGTAAGTTCTGACGGAAAAACAGTGTAACTCATTGTGTGGAAAAGGTATCGAGTACTTCATCAGGTGCTGAGAAGTGGTCCATTTTTAGGATAGGCTAACCGAGTGAAAAATCCCCAGTCGATCCGCTCGCTGTTTGCGCTGCCAGGTTTCGTGGTGTGCCGGATTGAAGGGTCTATTCGGTGACCGATACGCCCGCGTCATCCAGCTCAAGAGGCGAAAAAAACAGCTGTGTGCTCTTACTGTGGGCAACGGTGCCGGGGGCGCTATGACAAGCAAGTGTGCCGGGTCCGCGACCTGTCGTTGGCAGACTGGCGGATCTATCTGGAATACGAGCGTTGGCGCGTCATCTGTTCTGGGTGCGGCGGTGTGCATGTAGAACACCTAGACTGGCTGGCGAACAACTCGCGCTACACCCAGCGTTTTGCGACGCATGTGGGCAAGCTGTGCCGGGATATGCCGAACAAGGCGGTGGCCGAGATGGAACGTCTGCACCACGGTACGGTGAAGGCTCTGGATACGCTCTACATGCAAGAGCAGGTCGACCGGGCGGGGCTACCGGCGCCTCGGGCCATCGGTGTCGATGAGATCTCCATCCGCAAGGGACATAACTATCGCGTCATTGTCAGCGACCTGGAGCGGGCGCGTCCCATCTGGGTGGGCGGTGAGGGTCGCAAAGAAACCGACATCGATTTGTTCTTCAAGGCGTTGGGCGGAAAGAAAAGCGCCCGTATCAAGCTGGCCGCCATGGATATGTGGAAGCCCTTCCGGAACTCGGTGATTCACAACGCGCCTAATGCGCGGATCATCTTCGACAAGTTTCGTATCATGCGTCATCTGTCAAAGGCCCTCGATGAGGTCCGGCGCGGTGAGTACAAACGCCTCAGCGGCAAGGACCGGTCGTACATCAAGGGGCAGCGTTGCACTTTGCTTTCCCGGCGGGAGAACCTGAGCCTAGACGGTCGCCGCGCACTCAAAAAGTTGCTCCAGGCCAACCGGCGCCTGAACACCGCCTTTATTTTGAAGGAGGCCTTCGGGCAACTCTGGGATTACCGCACCGAACGCGGCGCTCGCGCCTTTTTCACTCGTTGGAAAGACAGCCTCAAATGGCAACGCCTGCATCCGTACCAGAAGTTCGCCGGTATGATTGAGTCCCATTGGGATGGTATCGCCTCCTACTGTCATCCGGAGAACAAAGTCAGTCTCGGCCTAGTTGAAGGGGTCAACAACAAAATCCGTGTTCTGCAACGACGCGCCTACGGCTATCGCGACGAGGAATATCTCAAGCTGAAGATCGTGGCGGCTTTCCTTCCGCCATTACCCAGAAATGCAGTTTTCAACCCACACGAATCCGCGTAGACCCCACATTATTGTTCCTCGCCTGGGTGCTCATCCACATTTTGCGGTGGGCAGCCCTTCGAAGAAGCCCCGCAACATCTGATTCCCTCGAAGCAGCCCGAATGCGGACGATTCCCCAGCCCAACCAACATTCCATCCTGTACTACGGCCACTACGCCCGACGAACAAGAAAACATACCCGAAAAAAACGACTTGCAGCCTACGACGACGAGCTCAACGTCACCCAGCGCAGAACCCTTCGTCGACGATGGGCCAACTTGATCCGCCGTGTGTTCAAAACCGACCCGTTGATTTGCAAAAACTGCGGCGGCAAGATGCACGTCGTTTCTTTCATCACCGAGCCCAGCGTCATCCGCCAGATCTTGGACCATCTCGAAAATCGTAATAGCCGGGACCCTCCTTTACCATCTGCCGCCCTGCCGCGGGTTTAGCGGTTCGCGCCATTCGGGGGTCATTCGAACAAGATCCGTGTTCCCAAAATCACCCTCGCCTCACTCTGTCCTAGGCTCACTGCCCAAACGGCTCCTTCTTTCGCCTACCCGCGCCACCCGCAAACTCCTTCGAACCCTCCTTCGAACTCCCATCGGGCGCAATTCCGATGGTTTCCAAGCGGCATCATGGATCTAATGTCCTAAGTTTAGGTGATAGAGCCCGGTCAAATGAAGCTGAACGAGTACAGCTTTGCGCCGCTCAACTCGAATCTCAGTCGAATGTCGCTCCCCGTTGCCAGTGAGTAACCGTTCCTCCAACGAACCTCTGTATCCGTAACGGTCGCTGCGATTCGCTCGCTGACGGCCAAGGGTGCACCCTCGTCATCGAGCACCGTGACCTCAACATGGCCGGAGGTCGCTACATCCGCGCTGACGGCCAAGACGCCGGCACGTACGGCTATCAGGCCGGTCGTGACAACCGCTGGTCTACCGTTATCCTGCTGTCCGTATCCTGCAAAACCATCGGGTCTCAATCTAGCCAAGCAGAAAAAGCCGTTCCTCCAGCCGAAGTGATACCCGTCACTGCCGCCGTAGTACAGTCTGATCTCATCTTCGAGGAATACAGGGGTCGCGGCAGCATAGACGCATCCCCAGTCATACGCACCCTCTTCATCGGCGTTCGGAATGAGGGGCGTTCCCGCAGAGACACGGTGCCACGTTTCTGTATCGGGGCTCCAGGTCAACTCCGTCCATGTCCGATCGGCTTCCGCATCATAAAGGGCGAGCAGTCCGAGATACACGCCGGCATGATAGAAGACCGGCATGGCGTAGGTCTGGAATCTCTTCGTCAATCCCTCGAGTACCACTTCACTCCTGGTCCAGTTGACGAAATCCGGGCTGGTTGTCCGGGCCACCTGCCGGCCACGTGCCTCGCCCCACCGACGCGTCATCCCGACAAACCGCCCCAGCGTCGGTGCCCAGTACGCATTGTTGTGGGTATCACCGCGGACGTCGGCTTCCGGGCAGTGCAACGCGGGGCTCCAATGAATCCCATCGGAGGAAAACGCCACGGAGAGGATGTCCCCTTTCAAGAATGCTTTGTAACGTCGTTTGGGATCGAGATCGCTCAGGTCCTTGAATATGCCTGTTCCGTGAGGGTCGTACCACTCCCGTCCCGTCGGTTGACTTCCACGCCACAAAATATTGTTGGCCGTACTGCCTTCATACTTGACGAGACCGAGCTCAGGCTTTTCCCAGCTGAGACCATCACGGGATGTCGCGTAGCAGATCGCCATTTCGCGGTTCCGGGGCGGATCGTACGGAGTCGCACGTTCTGCAGCGCTCATTCCCCTCGCTGAATCGTCGACGATGAAGGGGCTGTACCAGCACTTGTAGAGCTGATCTTGCTCGTCATACATCACGTTCGCGTACACGTTATCGATCCGTTTTTCCCAGGGCTTGTCTTCACTGAAGAGGGGATTGCCCGCGTGCTTGTGAACGGTCCCAGGGGTAAGCCTCGCATTGTCGGTGTGCTCGACGTTGCGGGAGTCGATGAGCAGGTATCGATCACGCTCGAGAGCATGTTGGACGGCCGACAGGCGCGGCCTGGAGGCGAACGCGACCAGGCTCACGCCGGCGGTTTGCTTCAGGAAGTCTCGTCGATTAACGGTGTCTCGCATGGCTGATTATGAAGGAAAGTGCGGAGTTTCCTCGACTGGGATAGGGCCTTTTGACCTGGTATCGTAAGCGCTCCATTATACGCACCTCGGGTCGGGTTTTGGATAGACGTCGAGGGGGTGAAGATGATGCTGGTCAGAATTTTTATTGTGCTTGCGTTGGTGCTGTCGGTCGCGTGCGCCCCAGCGGCGGTCGACAAACCCAACGTGCTCTTCATCGCCGTCGACGATCTCAATGACTGGATAGGTGCCCTCGATGGCCACCCGCAGGCGCGCACTCCCAACATCGACCGTCTCGCATCACGTGGTGTGCTCTTCACGAACGCCCATACGGCGGCCCCGGCGTGTAATCCGTCCCGTGCCGCCCTCATGACCGGATTGTTTCCGACGAGCTCCGGGGTCTATTTGAACAATCAACCCTGGCGTCCGGTACTACCCGACGCGGTCACGCTCCCCCAGTACTTCATGGCGCATGGTTACCAGGCGTTGGGCGCAGGCAAGATCTACCACGGCTGGTTCCCCGATCCGGGCTCCTGGAACGAGTACTTTCCTTCGCAGACCAAGAACCGTCCCGACGATCCACTTCCCGACGATCGCCCGTTGAACGGGATACCCGACACCCGCCCCTTCGATTGGGGACCCGTGGACGTCGCGGAGGCAGAGATGGGCGACGCCCAAGTCGCCGATTGGGTCATCGGCAAGCTCCACGAAGAGCACGATCAGCCTTTCTTTCTCGCGTCGGGTTTCTACCGCCCCCATTTGCCGTGGTACGTGCCGCCGGTTTATTTCGATCGTCACCCGCTCGACTCGGTCGAGCTCCCGAAAGTTCTGGAAAACGATCTCGAGGACGTTCCCCCGGCCGGAATTGCCATGACGAGACGAGAGGACCACAAGAACGTCATCGAGCACGATCAGTGGCAACGAGCGGTTCAAGGCTACCTCGCGTCCATCGAGTTTGCCGATGCCCAAGTGGGTCGCGTGATCGATGCGCTGGAGCAAAGCGCCCATAGCGACGACACCATCATCGTCCTTTGGTCCGACCACGGCTGGCACTTGGGCGAGAAGTCCCACTGGCGGAAGTTTGCGCTGTGGGAACGCTCGACGCGCGTGACGTTTCTTGTTGTGGTCCCGGGCGTGACCGAGCCCGGTGGCCGGTCACCGCGCCCCGTCAATCTCGTCGACCTTTACCCGACTCTCGTCGACCTGGCCGGACTCCCCGCCCCGAGCGGTCTCGACGGCGTCAGCCTTCGACCGCTTCTCGAGACGCCGGACGCAAGGTGGGAGCGCGCATCCCTTACCACCCACGGGCGCGGAAACCACGCGGTGCGAGGGGAGCGCTGGCGCTACATCCGCTACGCCGACGGATCGGAAGAGCTGTACGATCACAAGGCCGATGATCCCGAGTGGCACAATCTCGCGGGCGATCCAGGTTACGACGACGTCAAGTCCCGGTTGTCTCGATGGATACCGGAAGAGGAAGCGCCGAACGCTCCCACGCAAGAGATGAGCCCGCCGCCGGTGAGCCGTCTCATCGACCGCGAACTCGACGATCAGCTCAACGAAGAGTAAAGCTATTGCGAAAAGATGACCCTATCTTGCAAATATCGTGTGAGCAAAGGCCCGGTCACGGCCACCGTCGAGAAGGGTCCTTCCCTGATTCAGCGGCCCTTCACGCCAACCGCTCGGCGAGACCCGAGGATCTTTCCACGCTTCTTGCGACCGCGGCCAAGATCGCTCCCCGCGACCCGAGGATCGTGACGGAAGTGCGGGCCCGAGTGAGGGCAGTATACAGAAGCTCTCTGTTGAGTAGAGGATGCGAAGCTTCCGGCAGCACGAGGGCGACGTGATCGTACTCCGAGCCCTGGCTCTTGTGGACCGTAATAGCGTAAGAGGTCTCGAGGTCGGCCCCGAGTGCCCGGAGATCGAAGGCAACGAAGCCGCCTCTCTGGGCGAAAGTCGCACCGGCATCGAGCATTAACCCCTGCTCGCCGTTGAAGAGCTCTCGGCGATAGTCGTTTCGCCGTATCATGACTGGAACGCCGAGACGACCCCGTCGATAACGCGCATTGACGCGCTCCGCGTCGTGCCTTCTCACGCAGAGAATCTGATGGCCTCGAAGCAGAGAAAAAAGCTTCTCGAGTACTTCGCCGTCGGCGTCGCCGAACGGCGTCGCGAGGGGTGTCGAGGCGAGCTCCAGAATGGCCGCGCTTCGAACCCTTTCCTGGAACCAGCGCTCGAAGAATCTCGACGAGTCTTCCTCCAAGAGCTCGACGCCCTTGAACCGGATATCCTCGCTCCTCGCACGCGCGACGATACCACTTGAGGAAAAGAGCTCGTCACTGGCTCCTTGCCTCACGAGTGTAGCGACCGAGAGCAGGCTCCTCCCATCGGCGGCGCTCGGATCCATCCGGTAGCTCGTCTTGAGCTCGGCGTGATTCTTCGGCCTTTGAACGTCGCGAAAGACGCTGCCCGCCTCGACCGATGGAATCTGATCCGCATCGCCAATGAGGACGAGACTCGTGCTCGGGGTCAGCGCGGAAAGGAGACGATCCATGAGCTCGACACCGATCATCGAGGCCTCGTCCACCAGCACGATATCCTTCGCGAGGGGGGTTCGTTCGTCGTGCCGGAATCGGCCGCTCCGCGGCGAATAGCCGAGGAGACGGTGAAGCGTCACCGGTTCCGGAGCTTCCTCCGCGAGCCTGCGATCGACGGGCTTCAGTCTCTCGACGGAGCGCAGTAGCGTCACGAGCGTCTCTTCCATCCGTTTGGCGGCCTTGCCAGTGGGAGCGGTCAAGGCAACGCGCGACATGGGCACTTGGAGCCGCGCGAGGACTCTGAGTATGGCGACGAGGACAGACGTTTTTCCACTTCCGGGCCCGCCGGAGATAGTCGCTATGGGCCGTGTCAGGGCGGTCCGGACCGCGTTTTGTTGTTCTGCCGAAAGCTGCACCGGCCTTCCACGAACCAATACGCGCTGGGCGAGAATCCCGTCGAGAGCGTCGACGATGCGATCGAAGGTGAGAAACGTGGGTTTCGTCCGGAACCGCTCAGAGAGGCCCGCCGCGATTCTCGTTTCCTGACGGAAGGCGCGTTGGTGGTAGAGGTAGTCGCCATCTCTAACGAGCGGCTTGTAGTCGTCCGGCCCACCGAGGATCTCGGAAAGATCACCGCTCTCGAGCAGGCGCACGGCCGTCTCGACGAGATCGTCGCCGGCGCCGAGTGCCTTTAGTGACTCTCCGAGGGCTCCGATCGGAAGACGCGTAGTTCCACGCCGGGTGTCGGCAATCGTAGCCACGAGCAGCGCAACGATGGCTTCGCGCTCGGTGGGCGTGGCGCGTTCAACGAGACGAGCAACTTCCCAAGCGCGATAGACGATCTCACGGCCGAGCTCTCTCGTCGCGTCGGTGGCAAGGAGCCATTCGGGGAAGGGTGTGCCAACGGTCCCTAGGGCACCGAGCCGACCACGGACCGTTCCGAGCGGGGTCAAATCGAGACCTACACCACTCATAGGCGCTCCTGTCGAATCAGCTCATGATGAAACGCTTGCGTCTCGGACCAGCCCGGGCGATCGAAATGGATGCCACCGTCAGGCATTCCGCGGAGAAAGCAATACAAGACGCCGCCGAAGGAGCTCTCGTAGCCTCCCTCTTGCTCGACGCCAATCATCTTCAAGACAGCGAGGGCATAGAGTCTGGACTGGAGGCGATAGTTTCTCTCGACGTGCTCGCTCACCGCTTTAGGTGCCCAGTCGGAGAGGGTGTCGCTCTTCCAGTCCGCGACATAAAGCAGCCCGTCGTGCTCGAAAAGAAGATCGATATAGCCTTTGACATAGCCGCGCTCGACTCGATCGGTCTCCTCAGGATAGGGATAGACGAACTCCACCTCGCGAAGGCATCGCCGGATGTGCGAGAGGCCATGACCCAGGTGCACGTTTCCCAGAGAGATAGGCGCCGTGAGCGCGACATGTACGAGTCTTTGCGCCTCCGCCACGAAGCGTCGTTCGATCCCGTTTCGTCGCATGTAGTAGCGAAAGAGTTTTTCGACGTCGTCGCGTTTCCGCCACGACTCGAAATTCGAATCTCTCTCCAGTGTCTCGAAATCGATCGCTTCGAGCACCTCGTGCAGAAAGATGCCCGACGCGGTTCCCCTCGGTAGCGCGCTCGGAGAAGGGCTCGCGGGTTTCTCCGAAGACGCCTGAGGAACGTAGCCTCCCGCCAGGGCCTTCAGTCGGCTGTAGGAGGTTATAGCTTGGCCGCGGTGCCGCTCTCGAAGCCCCGTGAAGTCGTCGAAGGTCGGAGGAGCCGAGTCTCGGGGCGGGCGCCACTCGCGGAGCGGTGTTAGAGGCGCTTCGGTGGTCGTCGACTCGTCCGGCACCGGACACGGCAGCTCGATGAGCTCGCAATCGTCCTCGAGCGCCTCGAGCCGTTCGTTGAGCCGAGCGTAGCAGCTCCGATTCGCGAGCTCCTGAGGCAGCAACGGAAGATAGAGGCGTCCCTTGGCCCTCGTGAGCGCGACGTAGAGCAGCCGCTGGTCTTCTTCCGCTTGCTCGCGTGCCACCGCCGCTCGGGTCTCGTCGTCCGCTTCACTCAGCTTGCCTACGAAGCCTATGCGGGTGCCATCCGCGTGATAGACGTGAACCTTCGGGAGGCGAGCTTTCGAGATCGTGTAGACGAATACGGCCGCCGCCTCGAGCCCCTTGGCCATATGCATGGTCATGACCTAGACCGCGGGACCGTCGCTCGCAAGACGCTGAACGCCCTGCTCGCCGCCCGACGGGAGGCGGCTCGCCTCGACTTCGGCCTCGAACGTGCGGACCAGCTCCGTCAAACTACCTCGTGCCCGATAGGCCTCCTGCAACACGATCTCGAAGAGATGTCGATAGTTGGTCAAGAGGCGCTCCCCGTTTTCTTGGATGAGCAGGCGTCGGGTGAGGCCGCTCTCTTCCAAGATTCGAGGTACGAGGCTCGCGTAGTCCCTCGACTCCGCGAGGTCTCGCCATTCGGAAAGTCGGCTCATCAACGGATGCTCGGCGGGAACGTCCGAGCAACGCTCGAGATCTCGCAGCGACAGTCCGAAAAAGGGCGTCATCCACGCCCGAAAGCGTCGGGAGGGATCTCTCGGGTCCTCGAGCGCGCGAAGAAGGTCGACGACGTGCTCGGCCTCGCGCGTCGAGAAGAGCCCCTCCTGCTTGTAGTGCACGTAGGGGATCGCGAGCTCCGCCGACGTCACTCGCTTCGTCATTGGTGCGAGTGAGCACGAAGATATCGCTGAGCTCGACACTCCTTTCGCGTCCCCGCTCACCAAATCGTAGCGGGCGCTCCGCGAGCGCTCGAATTTCTCTTGCGATACCGTGTAGGAGAGCCTTCTTCGCGTCCTTTTGTGTATGTCTCGCGCTATCCCACGACGGACGTAGCAAAACGAGCGGCTTCACCAACTCAGAACCGCCACCGGTCAAGCTGAGCTCCGGATTGCCCGGTCGAACGGGGCGGTCGTAGCGAACGTTTCCAGTGAAAAAGGGTGTGACGAGCTTCTGATCGAAGACTCGATTCAGGACGTGGATGAGCTCGGGTGTCGAACGAAAGCAATCGACGAGCGGTATCACGACGCTTCTTGTGACGATGGCCCTCTTTGCATCGAGATAGGCATGGACGTCGGCGCCTCGAAACCCGTAGATGGCCTGTTTCGGGTCGCCCACGATGCAGAGGGGATTACCGCCTCCGCCCTCGAAGAAGAGGGATCGAAGGATCTGCCACTGAACCCGGTCGGTGTCCTGAAACTCGTAGACGAGCGCGACGCGATAGCGCGATCGCAGATCGCGCTTCAAACTCTCGGAGTGCTCGCTCCCGAGGGCTTCCGCTACAAGCGTCAACATGTCTTGGTAATCGACCTCTCCCGATTCGCGTTTCATCGCGCGAAGCCGTTCCCGCACTCTGGGAAGGAAAGCCTGGACGACGACAGCCGAGAGCGAAACTGCGGCCGCCCTGAGCGCGCCAAGGGGCTCACGCAGCGCATCGAGCTTGTCGGCGAGATACGAGAGCTCTATAGACTCGAGACGTCTCAGCATCGAGAATGGCGTCGGCTCGTCCAGAGCGGCGCGGAGAGCTCCGAGCGTCTTGCGCACCTTCGCCAAAGACACTTTCGGAACGAGAGTCTCGAGTCGAGTCTCGATGCCTTCGAGGTCGGGTAGGCTCTGAACCGCGGCCCGAAGACCTTCGGCGTCGAAGGCCGGTTTGAGCCCTTCGGCGACGCGATGACACTCGAAGAGCAAAGCCTCGAGTTCCCCGACTCGCGAGCCCTTGGTTTGAAGCCAGGCGTACAGAATCGGCTCGCTGTCCTCCCCCGTCGCGAGCTCCGATCGGAGGAGCTCTCTGAAGGCTCGGCCGAAGAGCGCCCGTTCCTCGACGACATTCCGTTCGAGTGTCTCGAACGGGCGGCCGAACGCAAAAGCGTATTCTCCTATGAGCGCGTTGCAGAAGCCGTGGATGGTGTGTATCGGAGCCTGGTCGAAGTCCGTCAGGGCGGACATCAGTCGCCCGCGCGCCTGCACGTCGAGACAGAAGCACTGCTCGGGCGGCAACAAACTGGATGTTGTCTCGAGCGTCAAGAGGTGACGAATTCTGGCTCTAAGCCGGCTCCTAAGCTCGGCGGCCCCCTTCACCGTGAAGGTGAGGACGAGAATCTCCTTTATCGAGACTGTACCCACCACGAGCAAGTCGAGGATCCAATGCTCGATGGTATAGGTCTTGCCCGTTCCCGCCGAGGCCTCGATGACCGCGTGCCCGTACTTGGGAATCTGGAGTAGGGCCTCGGGCTTCGGGTAGCGTGGCACGTCGTTCACTTCGTCAGACCTCGACCGTTGAGCGGGACGTCACCTTCGAGCTCCTCGATGCTCGAAAAATAGAGACCGAAGCGGCGTGCAGTCATGGCGCGGGTCTCGACCTCGGCAGGAGTCGCGTAGTCTTCGGGATGAGCGACGGGACCGCATCGGGAGCTCGTCTTCTCGGGAGCGAGGAGCTGTCCTCCGTGGAAAACGGCCTCGCATGGCAACAAGTAGTCGTGGATTCCGGCGAGCAGCTCCAAAACCAGCCCGTTCAGATAGGCAACGGCCCGGACTGGCTCGATCGGGGCAAAGCGAAAGACCTCGAGCGAGGCCGACGCCTGTCCCGGTCGGACGTTGATCGCGAGGAAGAGCGTCGGCTCGCCACTTTCCGCTCTCGCGCAGCGAAAGACGTGATCGAGAAAACCCCGAAGAGATTCTCGCCTCGCGTGGAAACGCTCGCGGCTCTGGGTCAGAAGGCGCAGCGTTGCTCTCGGTTCGACGACTCGAAGCTCGTTCGAGCCAATCAGCTCGATGCGACGGTCATCCGGGGTGAGCACGATGGGCTCCTCCCGGGCATCTTCGAACGAGACCTCCCCGAACTCCATGACGTTCCCGAGAGCGCCGCGCCACGCTTCCAGGATCCGAAGATGCCTTTCGCGCTCGGCGTCGCCGAAAGTTCCAAGGGCGCCGGCACCGCGAAGCTCGAACCTTTCTGAGACCTCGTCGTAGACGGTTCTGCTCGCTCCGCGTCGGAAGACTTCCCTCAGAAGCATCGCGCGATCGAGGGGTCCGATCGTGAAGTTCTCGTCTTCGCGATCCAAAAGATCCTCCCACTCAGAATCGTGCGTTCGCAGGCGGAGCCGCGCGGATCCCTGGAGAGGACATTCGAGGAACTGTCGGAGCGTCGACAGCGACAACGAAAGGGACTTCGGGCGCAGGCGAGACGGTTCGGGCAGGGGAGCCAATTCGAGAGCCGCCGCAACCTCCGACGGAAGACTCGACCTCAACTCGGTCGCGTCGGGAAGACGGCCTTTCTCGAGGTGGCGGCGGAGGCTGTCTCCCATCCTCCGCGCAGCCTCTTCAGCAGTGGCCTTTTGGCTGATCCGTCTCAAAGCGGGATCATCGTATCGGTGCAGCGGGAAACGACAGATATCGATGGCCTTCTTCGGCACGTAGCCGCGCTCAAGGGCCTCGCGAAGCTCGAGGACGACCGACGAAGGCTGAATCTCGTCTCCCGTGACCTCGTCCCGCGCCACATGAGAGAAGAAAATCTGGGTCTACGCGGATTCGTGTGGGTAAGTCCTGACGGAAAAACAGTGTAACTCATTGTGTGGAAAAGGTATCGAGTACTTCATCAGGTGCTGAAAAGTGGTCCATTTTTAGGATAGGCTAACCGAGTGAAAAATTCCCAGTCGATCCGCTCGCTGTTTGCGCTGCCAGGTTTCGTGGTGTGCCGGATTGAAGGGTCTATTCGGTGACCGATACGCCCGCGTCATCCAGCTCAAGAGGCGAAAAAAACAGCTGTGTGCTCTTACTGTGGGCAACGGTGCCGGGGGCGCTATGACAAGCAAGTGTGCCGGGTCCGCGACCTGTCGTTGGCAGGCTGGCGGATCTATCTGGAATACGAGCGTTGGCGCGTCAACTGTCCTGGGTGCGGCGGTTTGCATGTAGAACACCTGGACTGGCTGGCGAACAACTCGCGCTACACCTAGCGTTTTGCGACGCATGTGGGCAAGCTGTGCCGGACAAGGCGGTGGCCGAGATGGAACGTCTGCGCCTCCTAGTTGAAGGGGTCAACAACAAAATCCGTGTTCTGCAACGACGCGCCTACGGCTATCGCGACGAGGAATATCTCAAGCTGAAGATCGTGGCGGCATTCCTTCCGCCATTACCCAGAAATGCCGTCTTCAACCCACACGAATCCGCGTAGACCCTAAAATCTTTTTGCGTGCACACAAGAGCGTCTCGAGAAACAGGTACTTGTCTTCGTCACCGCAACGGACTTCCCCCGCTCGTCCTGGAGTTTTCAAATCGAGGGGATCGTGAACGTCTTTCCTCGGGAACTGGTTGGCGCCGAGTCCGGCGACGAAAATGATCTCGAATGGAATCGCACGCATCGGGAGGAAGCTCGAAACGACGACACCGTCGACGAGATACTGGCCCCTCTTTCCCGAGAGGGAGGCGATTTTCGACCGAAGAAGTTGCTGCGCGACAGGGTAGCGGACTTTGCGCGCCCCCATCGACATCTTTCCGAGTGAGCTCACTTCGGCAAGGCATCGACGAAGGACCCGATCATCGTCTTCGGAATGAGGCTTCACGTAACTCGAGATGAAGGCACTCATGAAGTCCATCCACGAAGGGAGCGTCATCTGCACGCGAGCCGCCTCGCTCGCATCCGCGATGAGCGAACGAACCAGGAGCCCGAACCAAGATGCGTTCGTCAGGTGATCGGGGTCGGTATCATCGATCACGTAACGGTCGTCCCCGATCGTGAACAAGCGTTCGTCTCCCGATCGTTCGCCGCTCATGAAGCTCCCCAGCGCCAACCGCTTCAGGCCTTGATCCCAGTTGAAGACGTCCTTCTGAACGTAGGTATCCGCGTAGGCTCGACGATCGACACCACGCAAAATGCCGAGTGTCTCGCACCAGGTGACGAATTCGCCCGCCTCGACCCCGGGAAGGCTGGCCAAGACGACTGGATGGGTCACGAAGCTGAGGAGATCCTTTCGGGTGAAACGCCCGAGAGGGATCGCCAGCAAAAGCTCGATGGCTTCGACGACTCGGCTTTCGGCTGCGAGGGGCAAGTCCACGATGTTGTAGGGAATGTCGTGCACCTCTCCGAATACGGAACCGATGAGAGCCTGGTAGCGCTCGACTTCGGCGGGAACGAACATCACCGCGATGTCATTGAAGCGAAGCCTGGCACCGTCCTTCTTCGCAACGTCTCGCGCCAGCAGCGACTAAATCGTGGCCGCGATGGTTTCGAGCTCTCGTCGCACATTGGCGCACTCTAGGAAAACGACGCTTTCGTCGCCGGAGGCGTCGACGTCCCTCGGCGGGTGGCTGCGCTCCGGTTTTCTCAGAACGATGTCCTTTTGGAGCCGGCCCAAGAGCGTATGCGGCAACGGCTCGCGGATTCGAGGCACGAGCTCACAACCCGTTACGGCGTTCAGCATGCGCAGACCCTCTCGGCCAGGGCGCCCCCACTGCCCCAGAGGGTGCATCTCTCCTCGATTCGAAAGTCGGAAAGGATCGTCGAGGCTATAGACCTCGCCCGGTCCGAGATCGTGCCCGCGTCGTTCGTAGCGACGCGGCTCGGAAGGCAGGGCAAAGGGCTTCGAGACTGCCTCCCATACTTCCTGACAAGGATTGAGGGTATAGACGAAGACGGGGCATCGCTCGGAAAGCTCGGCTAGCGCGTAGAGTTGCCCCCGGGGCAGGTAGGAGACCCCGAAGACGTGGGCCGTAGCTTCTGTTTGCCTACCGTTCTCGGCCGTCGTCGTCGGGGGGGCCGATTCCATCACGTGAAGCCAAAGCCAACGCTGCCAGCTCTCCGTGTCGCGGGTGGTTGCATCCCCGACGAAGAGCCCCGCTCGCCAGCAATCGAGTATCTCCGGACGAGATAGCCGATAGCCCTCGAAGAGCCGCACCAGCTTCAGCGCGAGCTGAACGCGGCGTCGATCCGACATGTCGGGGCCCACCTCTCTGGAACGAAGGTAGTTCCGGACCGGTGAGAGCTCGTCGATCTCGAGCAGCTCGTCGTCGAACATCGCGGCGAGAAGCCGGTTCTGAAGCGTCGCGCGCCCCTGGCCCGCGTCCTTCGAGCCCTCCCCGAATAGCTCCGAGACGAGGCGCACGTCGAGGTGCGCCGCGATCCCCATGAGTCGCGCAATCGCGAGCTTGAGATAGGCCTCCATGTTCCGGTTGGGAACCACGAGTAGGGTCGGGTCGAAGAGGCTCGCCCCCGCGTGAGAGCGCTGGCCACGCAGGTTGTTGACCAGCGCGTTGAGGAGCTCCTCGGTTTGATTGGAGTAGTAGACTCGCAGCACGTCGACGGATCCGGTCGCGTTGCCTCAGCTCGATTGGATGGGGACGAATGGCTACCGTTGATCTTAGGGCCGGCGACAAAATAAGTTCCCGTTTTCAAGACGGTCGGATGGTGTAGTTCCATTTGGGTAGAGTCTGGTCCTTTGTAACGGAAAGCGCCTGCATCCGCTCGTCAGTGATTTTGACGCCCTTCGGATAACGACGCCGGATAAGGTGTGCGCGTACTCGCAAACCGGAAGAGGTGGTGGTCGTGCGGATGTATTTGAGGATGGTTTCGTAGCTGTCGAGAGGCCTGCCCGCCCAGTTCTTGCTGACCTCGCTGAACAGACGGTGCTCCACTGGATTCCACTTGGATGTACCGGACGGATAGTGGGCTATGGTGATAGCGATGTCGTGGCGATTGCAAATCCGCGTTTGAAGCCCGTGCTTCCAACCCCGACACCGATAGCCATTGCTGCCCCCGGCGTCTGCCAATATCGCGAGGTCACGGGCTGCAGGATAGCGTCGCCGTCCTTCCGTTCGCCACCACACCACTTCTCGATGGCATTCACGGCGAAGTCCGGGGTGTTGTACGAGGTACCAATGAACACTGTCCCGCGGTTCGCGAGCAGATCGTAGACGCCGTAGGGGATTGCGATGCCGTTCGATTCGGAACGGAAGTCATGGTCTTTGACGAGAGTCGGCTCGCGGTTCCAGGCCTGCCCGCCGTTTTTGAATAATCCCACCAGCTCCCGTTTCTTCGTGTCTACGCTGATGATGGGATGACCAGCTGCGGCAAAACGCTCGCGCAGTTCGGCGATACACGCGAATTGGGTATCGCGATCTTCGGACGTGGCACCGCACAGCTTCTTGTGGTTCACCCGCAACGAGAAGCCGAGCTGTTTGAGCAGTCGACCGACGGTTTTGCTGCTGACGTTCACACCGAGGCTTCTTAGCTCGCAAGCAATCTTGTCGGTGGTCCGCCGCGTCCATTTCACTCCCGTCATCGGATCGCCCGCGGTGTCGTGCTTCATGAGTTCTTCGATCTTGGCGATGACTTCTGGCTTTTTTTTGCACGGCGCGCCGTCCGCCACCCTTTCGCCGAACTCCGTCGAGCTCAACATCTCTCATTAGCAATTCCCTACGACCTCTGGCTACCGTGCTCGGACCCATCCCGAGCAGTTCGGCAATCTGTTGGTCGCCACCGTGACCGAGCTTCATGGCCTCGACTCCCGCGTAGAGACGGCGCTGCTTTTCATCGAGCAGACTGTAGAAAAGAACGATCGCAGCCTTCAACTCCACGGGGAGCACGCGGACTCCCCCGACCCAGCCCAACGTGGAAGGTGACGCCTCATGTACCTGGCGGGCCGAGAGCTGTTGCTTGCGCGTGCTCACATCGGTGGCCAGATACAGATATCGGCCGAACACCTGCTCGCGCGCCAATCTTTTCTCTCGGACCAGTTTCAACAGAGGAGCCTTGACGTCAACCTGCACCACGTCCTCGAGCTCGTCGACGTAGTAGCCTGCCTCACAGGCCGCGACCAACGCTTTTACCGTCGCAAGCAACGTCCCGTACTTCGAGAACCACACTGAGCGCAACGACCAAAGACCTTTTCGATCGAACTGGGCGATCTCGTCCAACGTGTAGTAGCTACCACGGTGGGAGTAGCTTGTCCGATACGCCAACTCATTGAGCTTTCGGAAGACGGTCGAGTCCACATCGGTACCCAACACTGCATTCAAATCATCGAGGGTAGCTATTTTGTGCTTCCTCAACAGGCGGTCGAGATCTTCAGACTGATAGCTCGTAGGTCTCATAATAGGAGAAGTGCTCCTTGATAGGCGTAATCCTCCTGCAATGAGGACCGTTTGTCAAACACGCGCTGGTTGCTGAAGACCTACAAATGTTCCGTTTCTAGGGAGCTTGCCAGGCTCTCGTGATGCCAGACGATATCGCGATCACGACCTGAAACAGGAAGAGTGTTCTCAAAACTAGACAGTTATTTTGTCGGCGGCCCTTAGCATGCCTGAGGAATGACGTCTGGCACTTGAAGTCTTTGCTCCCTCACCCACCGCCGAGCGTCTTCTTTAAAACGTTAGACGTTCGCGTCGAAGCGGGGTGTCATTGCTGACTCGAAATTTCAGCGATGTACTCGTCCACCAGCTCTTCGAGAACGGGAAGAGGCACCGGTCCGTTGAGGAGCACGACGTCGTGAAACTCACGAATATCGAAGGCCTCTTTCAAGGTCTCCTCCGCGCGCCGGCGAAGCTCCAGGATCTTCAGCTCGCCCATCTTGTAGCCGAGCGCCTGGCCGGGCCACGAGATGTATCGGTCGGTCTCGGTCGTAACCTCGTGCATCGATAGCGCCGTATTCGAGGCCAGAAAATCGATCGCCTGCACCCTGCTCCATCCCTTGGCGTGCAAGCCCGTATCCACGACGAGTCGACAGGCCCGCCACATCTCGTAGGTGAGTCGTCCGAAGTTGCTATAGGGGTCAGTGTAGAACCCCACCGAAAGGCCCAGCTTCTCGGAGTAGAGCCCCCACCCCTCGTCGTAAGCCCCCACGCCCGAGTACCGGCGGAAGTTCGGAAGCCCGTCGAGCTCCTGGCGAAGAGCGTTCTGCACGTGATGACCGGGAACCGCCTCGTGCAACGTCAAAGCTTCCAGGGTGTAGAGAGGTCGGCTCGGGAGATTGTAGGTATTCACCCAGTAGGTTCCGGGTTCTTTTCCATCGATGCGTGCGCCGACATAGCGTCCGGCGGTGTACTTCGGAGCGATGTGTTCAGGTACGGGCAGAACGCCGTAAGGCTGACGGGGCAGAGTCCGGAACAAGAGGGGAAGCTTTCCGTCCATCTTCTTGGCGATGAATGACGCCTCTTTCAGAAGCTCCTCGGGACTCGCCGCATAGAACCGTGGGTCCGTGCGAAGAAAGTCCAGGAAAGCCGAGAAATCTCCGTCGAAACCGACTTCCTCGATGACCGATTCCATTTCACGTCGAATGCGCGCGACCTCGCGAAGCCCGAGCTGATGGACGTCCTCCGCCGCCGTGTCGATCGTCGTAAACTTGCCGATGAGAAACGCGTAGTAGTCGCGACCGTTCGGGAGCTCCGATGCTCCGAGTGTCGTCCTGGCGCCTGGAACGTAGTCGTTCAACATGAAGTCGAGGAAGGCGCGATAGGCGGGAACGACCGCTTCGCGGATAGCGGCCGAGCCGGCCGAGCGGAGTCGGGCTTGCTCCGTTTCCGGAACGGTGCTGGGGAAGCGATCGAACGGAGGATAAAAAACGCTCGTCGACGGGTCCTCGACCGCGTGCGCCTCGATGGTAGCTTCGTATCCTTCGAGCACGACCTTGGGCACGGTGATTCTCAAGCGAAGGCCATCCCGCATGAGCTCGATATGTTGCTCCACGTAGAATGGGACGGCCCGCAAGCGCGCAACATAGTTCTCGTAGTCCGCGACGCTGTCGAGCGGGACCCGACTCGCGAGTCGGGAGAGTCCGATGTGAAATCCCGAGTCCGCGTTGATGGGCAGGAGATATCCTTTGAACTCGAAGTCTTTGACGTCGTCCTCGAGCTGCCGGCGGAAGATGTCGTAGTTGACGCGGTCGCTATCATCGAGCGAATGCCGGTCCAGCGCATCGAGCCGGGACAGAACATCTCGATAGTAGCGGGCCCGTCTCTCGTGGTCCTGGATGGCCACCGAGGGCAGCCGATCGTCATAACGCGGGTCTCCGACGGATGTGGCGAGCAGTGGGTCGAAGCGAAGGCGGAACTCCCATTCCTCTTCGAAGAGCTCAGAAAGCTCCGGAGTCTGGGCGAGCGCAACCGAGCCGAGAGCGGCGATGGACCAAGCGACTGCGATGCATCGAACGCGTGACATCGATTCTGACCTCGTCTTCTTCGTCGTGATGAGCAAGACGAGCATTGTAGCTCTTAAGGTTTGACAGCGCTTCCGTCGGGACGAAGAATGAGTCTCCTTGGTGAAGGAGGGGAGAGTGATGGTGGCGAAGGTCGAAGCTTCTGTGGCGCGCCGTTACCACGAGCAAACGAAGCACAGCCCCGAGAGCGTGCGACGTGACCAGCACTTTCTCGACTGGGACAATCAACCCCGGCCGTCCAAGCTCTATCGTGGGCTCGACGAGGTGGCGCTTCCGCCGGTCGAGGCTCGCAAGGGACCCGCGGCCCTCGAAGTACTGGAAGGTACGGAGCGGGCGGTTGAGTCGCTGACTCTGGAGTCGCTCTCCCGTGTGCTCTTCTACACGGCGGGTGTGACAAAGCGACTCCGTCATGCGCGCGGAGAGATGGCGTTTCGGGCGGCCGCCTGTACGGGCGCTCTGTATCACGTCGAGCTCTACGTCGCGACCGGCGAGCTCTCGGGGCTCGACGCCGGTCTCTATCACTACGGACCGACGCAGCAGGTTCTGTCGCTTCTTCGTCTCGGTGATTGGCGAGCGCACCTGGCCGAGGCGGCGGGGGACGAGCCGCACGTCGCGGGGGCAGAAGCCGTCCTCGTACTGACAACGACGTTCTGGCGCAACGCCTGGAAGTACCAAGGGCGCGCCTACCGCCACGCGTTCTGGGACAGCGGGACGATGCTCGCGAATCTCTTCGCGGAGGCGGGCTCGCTCGAGCTCGCTCATCATCTGGTTGTCGGTTTCGCTGACCCACCGGTGAACACGCTCCTGGACGTCGATCCCACCAAGGAAGCGACAGTGGCCCTCATCGCCATCGGCGAGGGTCGCACCGAGGCGCCTCCCGTCCCTTCAGCTCCGGAGCCTCTGGTCTACGCAACGGAGCCTCTGTCTCCGAGTGAAGTGGACTATCCGCTCATCCGCGAGATGCACGAAGCCTCGTCACTTGCGAACGGAGTCGAGGCTCGTCTTTGGCGCGAGCGGGCCGCTACGTCGTCCTCCGGTACAAGGGAGAGCGGAGCTTCTCTCGTCCCGTTGGAATCGGACGCTCGAGATTCCGACTCGATCGAGCAGGTGATCCGAAGGCGAGGCTCGTCGCGACGCTTCGAGCGGACGCCGATTGAAAGAGAAGCCCTTGCGACGATGCTGCACGCCGGAATGCGGCGCGTTCCAGCGGACGCGCTTCCCCCCGAGACGACGTTTTGCGACGCCTACGTGATCGTGAATGCCGTCAAGGGTCTATCCTCCGGTGCCTATGTCTATCACCCGGAATCGAAATCTCTCGAGCTTCTCCGCGAGGGCGATCTTCGATCGCACGCGCGCTTCCTCGATCTTGAACAGGATCTCGCCGGCGACGCGGCCGTCAATGTCTATCTCCTCGTCGATTTGGAATCGGTCCTCGAGCGGTGGGGGAACCGGGGATACCGCGTGGCTCAAATCGAAGGCGGGATTCTCGGGGGGAGGATGTACCTGGCGGCCTATGCGCTCGGTCTAGGGGCCAGCGGCCTCACCTTCTACGACGACGCGGTCACGAGCTTCTTCTCGCCTCACGCCGACGGGAAGGCGGTGATGTTTCTGACCGCGATCGGCGTTCCCATGAAACGCCGCGTCCTCTTCCAGAGCTAGTACGTCGTCAGGCATGTCTCGGCGAGCGCGCACTAGCAGGGTGCTGAAAAAGTCATCTGCACCCTGCGCGAGCGGTAACCAATTCACCTGCCGCGAGCCCGGCCCGAGTGGGCCGGCCGTTCCACCGAGCGAGGAGCGAGGCGAGCGCGCACTAAAGTTTAACTACGAGTCCGCCCACGAAGTGCACCTGCCAAAACGTCGAAGCGCTTGTGAAGCTCGCACAGCCGAAGACGCCGCAGGCGAGCTCCTCTTGCCGGTCCCCCGCCCGGGTTCCGAACACACGCGCGTCGAAACGGAAACCGAGGCGATCGCGGAAGAATGTCTTGAACCCAGCGCCGAGCGAGAAAGAGAATTTCGTGAGGCTGGAGGCGTTGGGAAGGTCGGGGTTGAAAAGCGAGACACCCGCTCCCGCCGCCGCATAGCCGCTGAAGGTCGGGTCGCCGCCGCCGTAGAGAATGCCGCCGTTGATGTGGTCGACCCCGAGGTCGAAGAGCTCTGCGCCCACCGCCGTCGTTGACGGCAAGTTCTCCGCTCCCTCGTCGGGATTGACGATTGGCCGTTCACCTTCCAGCACTTTGGACCCCTGATGAGTCCACTCGACCTCGAGCTTCAAGCTGTCCGTGCGCCCCAAATCGAAGAACACCCCGTAGCTGGCGGAATTCTCGACCTCGAGAACGAGATTATCGGCCTGCTCTCCGATTCGGAATGCGCCCTGGGTCCGGAGCCCGAAGAAGGGAGTGATCTCAATCTTGGGCTGCGCGACGCTGGTGCCGACAGAGGCGGCCAAGGTGATGAGAACAACGAACGGTACGAGCTTGCGCGACATGAGGGGTTTGGTCTCCTTGGGGTTGTCCTGCATACACTTCTCTACGTGACACCTCGCCGATAGGTTCGATTGGGGGGCGTGCTCACGCTGCCGAGGAGCGGCCCCCGCGGCCCGCCACGAGCCCTTCGATCAGACGCCGCGAGCTCTGTGCCACCTCCTCGACCGCCTGGTCGAAGGTAGCCTGATTGGCTTGGGAGGGACGATTAAAGCCGCTGATTTTCCTCACGAATTGCCGCGCTGCGGCTTTGAGCTCTTCGTCCGTCGGCGCACCGTCGGGCCGGCGCAGGCGCTTGATGCTTCGGCACACGGCCGAAGTCTATCTCATTTCTGGGCAGCTTCGGGTGGGAGGGGTCGGACGACGAGAACCCCGCTTCTCTCGGGTCGTCTCAGCAAGTATTCCTTGACGTCGGTGGTCGTAATCACGACGCGCCGATGGTAGCTGGAGGCGTGAAGCAGTCGCGCCTGGCCCCCGGACCAATGGACGAATCCGGTGTGATAGACGAGGAGGCCGGGGCGCTCCCTCACAAAGGCGACGAGATCGCCTTCCCGAAGCGTCGATAGGACGGTGGGGGCCTGTTCGCGGTCGAGCACGGCGACGGGAGTCGCGCTCAACCTCGCCTCCACCAAGGCGAGCTTTCGATGAAGCTCGGCGGTTTCGGCTGTCGGAACCAAGGGCCGCTGGAGCTCCCGGCTCGTAATATAGAAGAAATCCCGGTTAACGGGCCTCCCGCCCAACTCGGGCGTCAAGTCGTGAACCCTGTGTCTCGCCTCGTTGTCTCCGATCCAATCGGTGAAGTAGTGGAGGCGCGACGCGTAGTCGCCGATTTCCCCGCCACGATAGCGGGAAGCGATGAGCTCGCGCTCGAAGCAGGAGCCGGTCGCCCTCCCCTGCCATCCACAACGCGCCACGGCGACACTCGACTCGATGAAGGACACGCACTCGAACTGCTCGAGGCTGACGCGAAGGGTCTCGTCACCCGGTGGCGGAACGATCTCCTCGTATCCCACGCCGTGCTTTGCCGCTGCGGTTCGACCCAGGTACTCACCGAAAGGCTCTCCGGTCCGCGGCGGGCCGACGGTTTGGTACCAGCGCTGAAGCGTTCGGCTCTGATCGCTCGTGAGCCCGGTGCGATCCTCGCTCGAAACGAGGGAGCTTGCTACCAGAGCGATCCAGGCGGCTGAAAAAACGAGACTTCTTTTAGTCAACATCGAAAAGTTGCCTGACTGAGGTTAGCGGGGAGGTCGCCCGGGCGCAAGTTGCTCGCCAGCGAAAATGGAGGTACATTCTCGCCCGTTCGTGCTTCGGCGAATGAGCATGGAGCACAGGGGGTGGCGTTTCGGTGGAGGGGCGCCACGTAAACTTTGGTTTGACCTCAGGTTCGACGAGGCGGCTCAGCGTGCGGGCAAGAGTCGAGTCCCCGACCCCGTCGAGCCGGTGAAATCCCGTTGAGCGGGTGCTTGGGGCCCGCCGGGGGGGTGGTACGTGGATGATTATCTCGGGCACCTGCGCGAGTTTCGGCGAATTCTCCGGAACCTTGAGTCGCAGACCGTTCATCCACTGAACCGCGAGACCATCGTAGCTCTCTCCCAGAAGCTCGACCGCGACGAGTCTCAACTGAACGCGGATCGCTTGGAGCGATCCATACGGGCCACCGTAGAAGCGACGGGCTCTCTCGAAGATCTGGAGCACTACCAGCAGGACGTGATGTCCGTGTTCCACGAGATCATCGAGAGGAAGCGGCGAGAGCTCGAGCGGGAGCGTTTCCGCAAACTTCTCGATCAATCGGGTGAATCGATTCTCGTCGTCGATCCCTTCACGGGTCGTTTTGTGGACGTGAACCAGACCGCGGCGCGCCTGCCCGGCTACTCCCGAGACGAGCTTATGGAGCTCTCTCTCAACCATATCGAAGTGGGCCTGCCGATAACGCCCACGAGCGCATGGCAGGACTGGGTCGAGGGATTGAGGGGCGCTACCGAAGTGCTCTTCCTCGAGGGCGTGCATCGGCGCAAGGACGGATCGCGGTATCCCGTGGAAGAGTCCGTGAGACTCGCGGTCGTCGACGGTCAAGAGCTCCTTCTGGTGGCGTCGCGAGACATTACGGATCGGAAGAGGTCCGAGACGCGACTTCGTCGGCAGTGGGCGTTTTTCTCTCGACTCGTCCACCGGAGCGTCGACGGCATCATAGCCTTCGACCGCAGCTTCAATATCACCTATTGGAATCCGGCCATGGAGCGGATTCTCGGAGTGCACAAGAACCAGGTGCTCGGCAAGAACGCCTTTCAAATGTTGCCCCGGCTGAAAGAGCTGGGGGAGGACCGCTACTTCCGCGACGCGCTCGCGGGAACGACGTCATCGTCACGGAACCGGCCCTATACCCACGCGGAGACTGGAAGGCAGATCCACTTCGACGGTCACTACTCCCCTCTGACAGAAGAGACGGGGGAAATTCTAGGTGGCATCGGCATTCTCCGTGACGTCACGGAGCGCCGCGAAACGCAAATTCGCCAGGCCCAGGATGCGATGGTTCGCATGGATCAGCAACGTCTGACCCAGCTCGAGGTCGAGCGGCGTCTCGCGGGAGAGATCACGGAGCTGAAACGAGAGAACGAGATCCTCAGCGAAGCAAGTCTTCGCTCTTTCGAGAAAGAGGAAGTCAAGGTCAGCGAGCGCGTCGAAGGGCTGGAGCTCCTCGCGGGAGGCATCGCCCGTGAAGTTGCGCCTTTGATGGACGGAATCTTGGGACAAACGGGTGTCGCTCTCGCCGAGCTACCGGTGGACTCGCCGCTTCGCCGCGGGGTGGAAGAGATAGAGGAAGCGGCGCTCTCCGCTTTTTCCGGCAACGGGAGGGCCGACACACATCGGGTCCAGCTGGACGATCTGCTGGTCGAGCTCGAGCACTCTCTGCGCTCGACGCTTTCGGCGAACGTGACTCTGAAGCTTCCCGAGTTGCCCCGTGAGGCTTCGTCCTTCCCCCTCGTCCGCGGCGATGCTCGGCACCTTCGCGAGATGGTACTCGCGCTCGTACGGAATGCTTCCGAATCGATGGGGGACACGGGTGGCGAGATTCGCATCACCACCGGAGTCACGGAAGTCAGTGCAGAGACTATGGCGCAAGCCTATCTTGGCAAAGACAAGGTCAACGGTAGCTACGCCTTTGTCGAGATCGAAGACGAGGGGGAGGGGCTCTCAGAAGAAGAGCGAAAGAACATTTTCGTACCTCTCTTCACGACGAAGTCCGGTCATCGCGGCCTCGGACTCGCCATGGTCCTCGGCGTGCTTCGCGCGCATGGAGGCGCCATGATCGTCGAGAGTGCGCCCGGAGAGGGGTCGAGGTTCCGCTCGCTGTTCCCGATTCCCTGATCCCGTTTCTCATCGTCAGGGAAGCGGCTTTTCCGCAAGGAGGGCCACGTCCGGTTTGGACGAGACGAAGCGCCGCGGTTCCGATACAATGGCTGCCCATGGCGGACCCCGAGCTCGTCGCGATCCTGCGCCAGGGCACCGAGGCCTGGAATCGGTATCGGGAGGAGCACCCGGAGCTATCTACCCCGGATCTTTCCCGATCGGATCTGTCCGGCCTCGACCTGGGAGAGGCGGATTTGCATGGCGCCAACTTGACGAGCGCCAACCTGTCGGAAACCCGTCTCGAGGGCTCGCTTCTGAGCGATGCCAAGCTCGCGCAAGCGAACGCGAAAAAGGCCTGTTTCGACGGCGCCACCCTTCACCGCGCCCAAATGACGGGCGCCGACCTCCGTGAGGCCTCCGTGGTCGACGCGGATCTGACGGGTGCCGACTTGACCCGAGCGAGCCTCGTGGCGGCTCGACTTACCCGGGCGAACTTGTCCGGGGTTCAGCTCCAGATGGCCAATGCGTCCCGGGCCGTATTCGACCGAGCGCAGCTACCCGTCGCGAACCTCAAGGGGGCCATCTATTCGGCGGCTAGCCTGGAGGGAGCGAAGCTACCGGGAGCCAATCTGGAGGGGGCCCCGCATGTCGATGGCCAACCTTCGGCAGGCCGATTTGACCAGGTGCGAGGCCTCGGGAGCCTACCTTCGACAGGCGATCTTCTATGAAGCCAATTTGACGGGCGCCAGCTTGAATCGAGCCGAGCTCGTGGAAGCGGATCTCAGTCACGCTCAGCTACCGCTCGCGGACCTCGAAGGCGCCGTGCTGACGCGAAGTCGGCTGGGCGGAGCCGATCTGAACCAGGCGAATCTGAGCCACGCCTGCTTGAAAGAGGCCGACCTGTCTCGTGCCGATCTCACCGGAGCACGCCTCGTGGAAGCAGATCTCGCTGGAGCGAACTTCGGAGGCGCCAAGTTGATTCACGTCGAGTTGTCGCGAGCGCTGCTCATCGACTGCAATCTCTCGCAAGCGACCCTATCCGACTGCCGCCTCGACGACGTTATCCTGAGAGGCATCCGCGACGAGGGCCTGATGACGTCCAACCTGTCTCTGACGCCGGCGACGGAAGCAGCGGTCCTCGTTGACGATCTCGCGATGGTCGCGCTGATGGAGGTGCTACTGGCGCAATCCCGTTGGCGCGAACTGATCTCGCCGAATGCGCTGAGGGTCGTTCTTTTGCTCGGACGGTTTCCGGATTGGCGAAGGCCGCACCTGGACGCCATCCGAAGCGCACTGCGCCGACGGCGCTATGCGCCAATCGCGATCGATCTAGAAAAACCCATAGGCGTCAGGCTTCGGGGTTTCATCCAGAACCTTGCTCATCTCTCGCGTTTCATCGTCGCGGATCTCGCCGGAAGTCGCGAGTTCATGAAGCAGATCCAGCAATTCAGCTTCGCCATCGAGGATCTACCGTTCCAGGCGATCATGCCTGAAGGAAAGGACCTCGGTGAGTTCCCCGGCCTCGCGGAGCTTCACCCCTACCGCTATCGGGACACGGAGCATCTGATCGAGACCTTCGGCAAGAGCGTCCTCGGCCCCCTCGAGCAGAGGCTCGAAGTCGTGCCGTGAGGTTTTGCTCCATCGATAGCGCTCACGTTGAGCGTCACCCTTCGATGGGTAAGCGTCGCTGGCTTCTCGTCATACCACTCTTCCTCGCGACCATTGCCTGCGATCAAACGACGAAGCGCTTCGCTGCCGAGACTTTGACGGCGACCATCCCTTACTCCTTCGTCGGAGGCTCGGTCGAGCTTCTGTATTCGGAGAACCGAGGGGCCTTTCTTGGTATGGGCGCGCATTTCGCATCTGGAACGCGCTTCTGGCTGTTCACCGTGGGCGTCGCCCTTCTCTTGCTCGTTTTCGTCTCGAGGATCTTTCGAGCGTCCAGCATACTGGAGCTCGTCGGTTGGTGTCTGATCGTCGCGGGCGGGGCCGGCAACCTCATCGACCGCCTGCTCTACGACGGCCATGTGATCGACTTCCTTCGCGTCGGGATCGCGGGTTTCAGGACGGGAATCTTCAATCTGGCTGACACCGCGATCGCCCTCGGCCTCCTGTGCCTGTTTCTGTCCGCCGTGCCCAGGAGGTCGGCGGAGCCGGTGCCACCGGGGACTGCGTCCGGCTCCGGGATTTTGTAGAATGGCCTCGATGGGCATCCTGAGAAGGCTGCTCAAGGGGGTTTTGCTTCTGGCGTTGCCCCTGGGAGCCGCGAACCAAGAGGTCCTCGTCGATGCGCCCTACGTCGTATTGACGGGATACTCCCGCTACGAGCTGGAAGAGCTGTCGTACCTGTCGGAAGCGGAGCTCGAGCGACGTATCGGCCTCGCGCAGGTGCCGGGGGGACTGTCCGGTGCCCGAGGTGCCCGTGGACGCTCCGCCCACGCTATTGCGAGCTATCTCGGCACCAGACGTTGGGGCCCGAACGTGACCATCGCCCTGGGCTACCTCAGGGAGTACGTTCCTGCGCTATTCCTGCAACGTGAGGCGGACCCAGCGGACATCGCCGCCAACTACGCGGGTGTGGCTTACGCTCTGGCGGAGCTCGAGCGTGGCCGTTAGTGCCCGCCCAATCGAGCGCGGCGCGAAGCTCGGAATGAATCAAACGTCCGCGAGGGCGCTTTCCACCGCCTGCGTGCTGGATTGCCCGGACGCCTGCTCTCTCGACGTTGCGGTAAAAGAGGGTCGCATCGAGACCATCGACGCGGGGGAGGGCTCACTTAAAGAGGTGCTGGATTTTGCAGTCTAGAACGCGTAGCCGAAGGCGAAGTGCAAGCGGGAGGTGCTTTCCTCGTCGTCGGGATTGAGGACACGTGCCCAGTCGAGCCGGATGGCACCGAAGGGCAGGACGAATCGGATCCCGGCACCGGCACTGTGCTTGAGCTGTCTGAGGCTGAACTCCTTCGCTCGACCGAAGACGTTTCCGGCGTCCCAGAACACCCCTCCCGCGAGAGCTTTGTAGATCGGGAAGCGAACCTCCTGGTTGAAGACCGCGACCGCTTGTCCACCGATGAAGATCTCTTCGCCCGACTCGAGGATGACTGAGGGGCCCAGCGTATTCTGCTCGAACCCGCGCACCGAGTTGGCGCCGCCGGCTTGAAAGCGATCTTCGATCAGGAGGAGCTCCCTCGAGCCGTTCGCAACACCGACCCGAATGGCCGATGCCCAGACGATGCTCTCGGTCAGGGGATAGTAGTAGAAGAGCTGCCCGTAGAGTCGGACGTAGGTGAGGTCAGCACCCCAGATCTCGGGTATGTATTGAGCGGTGACGTTCCAGAACCGTCCTCGCGTGGGGTTGGCGAAGCTGTCCCGGTGATCTTCGATCAACGATATTCCGAAGCGCGGCCGGTTGGTATCGAAATCGAAGACCTCGCCGTCCTCGGAGATCGTGTCCCCGAAGTATCGGGAGACACGGACGTTCCACAGGAGCGCGAATCGGTCGTAGCGTTTGTCCCTGAGCTTCTTGGTCTGTTGGAAGGTGACGGTACGAGCGCGCGTGTCGAAACCCGCGATCTCGAGGCGATCGACCTCTCTCTCGCTCTCGAAGGTGATCTCCGTGATGAGCCGCCTTCGAAAGAACGTGGGCATTCGAAACGTGCCGCGAAATAGGCGATGCCGCTCCTGCACGAAGGCCGAGAAACCGATATTCGTGCCTCTCTTGAAGGCGTTGATGAATGTCGCTCTGAGGACTCCCTCCAGTCCGGTGGATTTCGGCTCGAGCTCCTTGTCCGCGGATTGGTCGCTCGTGACGACGTTGTAACGGAGTCCGTAGTTGACGTCGAGGTCGGCGCGCTCGACGACTTGAATGACGACGTCTTGCATTTCCTGGCCGCTCTGGCTCGAGTCGGGGCGAACGTCGGCGGAACGAAAGATGCCGAGATCGTAGAGCCTCTTCTGCGTCTCCTGGAAGTCTACGATCCGAACGGGACCGCCGGCGTGGAACCCGAGCTCGTTCAGGATCACGGAATCTAGCGTCTTGACGTTGCCGACGACGCGGACCCCCGCGACCCGAACCCGAGTCCCCTCGTTCACTATCAGCTTGACGTGAAGTCCCGAAGAGGTTCGTTCGAGCTCGGAGCGCAGGCGAACGTCGGGAAAGCCCTCGTTTCGATACAACGTTCGAATCGAGGTTTGCCCCCTGCGAATTGTTCGGAAGTTGACCGGAGCACCTTGTTCGACTCCTAGCTCCTCCACCAACCGCTCGGCGTCGAAGGCCGACAGCCCCTCGAAGGAGATGTCGACAGCCTCTCCCCGCGGTCCGCGCTCGAGCTCGAACACGACCCGCCGAAGCTCGCTCTCTTCTTCGATGCGATGGGTCAGACGTGCGTCGTAATAGCGATCCGCTCTCAGCCGCGCGAGCGCGCTCCCGGTGATTTCGGCGACCAGGAACTCCTCCGGGATGCGGCCGTCCCAGGCTCGCTGGACCATCTCTCGAACTTCCTTGCCGGGGTCGTCGCCTTCCCACAAGAGCTCGATACGCTTTCCAGTCTCGACGAGCAAAGTGACGTCGACGTCGACCTCGGCCTCGCTCTCCCGAACTTTGGTCTCGAGGTCTACCACGGCCCCGAGGAACCCGTCTTGGACCAGCGATGTCTGAACCCTTTCGGCCTCGTCGCGGGCTTTCCAATAGTCGTAGCGATCCCCGCGGCGAATCTTGGAGCTCTGGACAAGCATCGGATCGCCCCCCACGATGTCGAAAGCGGCGACGCGTTGTCCTGCCCCGCGTGACGCCGTCTCCCGCTGGTCGCGTCCCCGGACGTCGATATCGAATCGTTGGGAAAGACCGACCGAATAAGTCGCTCGCGTTCTCCTGGATTCCCCGGAGCCAAATGTTGTGAGCGAGCCGGTAGTCCAGAATCCACATACGTCGCTCGGCATCGTCGAGAGCCATCGAATAGGTGATGGAAAGCCGCTCCGTTACCGGAAAACCGAGGCTGAGACGCGACGTCGGATCGGCTTCCTCGGACAGGATGAGCGGCCCCGCTCCCGGAGGAGGGCCGAAGGAGATCAGATCGCCGAGACCGTCGTGCATCAGATTGGCCATCGAGGACATCATCCAAGTCGATGCCATCTGCTGGCCGCCTTCGCTGGTGCTCTCGAGCGTCCGGCCCGTCACGAGCAGGGAAGCGAGGTCGCCTTCCGTCAGCTCGGGGTTGTCGGGCGAAGTGAGACGCGTTCCTAGATCGTCCACGTCGCCGTCCACGTCGATATTGATGACGGTGGATCCGACTCGCGTCACGGCCGCCACTGTGATTCTAGGTGGCACCACGGGAGCACCGGTCAGATCGATACGACCCTGAATGAGTTGAAAGCGATTGTGGCCGACGTTGAAGCTGCCGTCGGGAACGAGTGTGACGACGACGCCGAGCTCGGGGGATGCCGGCGTTCCCCCGATCGAAACGCTTCCCTGAACCTCGAGCTCGGCGGTCGAGTTCTCGATACGAATGTTGCGCTCGGTGTTGATGACGAGTGAGAGAGCCACTCGGTCCGCGAACCTGTTCTCGGCCGTCGGATCCCTCATCGAAAGACTTTGTGCGTCGAAGCCCGAGGCTTCGTCCTCGAACTCCCTCGTGAAGAGCCCGCGATCGACGACCAGCGTACCGGAGAGCTCGAGCGCATCGTCCGGGTTCGCGAGCCGGACGTCGCCCGAAACTTGGGCGCGCAAGCCCTCCATGACTTCGAGGGGAACGTCGGCCGCCATCGCCGTCAAATTCAGTCGCGGTCGAGTCGGATCGGACCAATCCAACGTTCCCTCGCCTCGGAGACTTCCGCTCCCCGCTCTCGCCTCGACCTTCGTGAGGGCGATGGTCGAGCCGGACAGCTCCAAGCGCGCTCTCGCCTCCGTCACCGAAAAGGCGGGACGCGCCAGGCGAAAGCGCCCGTCTCTTAGGTCGCCCTCTCCCTCCAGGGAGAGCGTCACGCCGTCGTATTCGACGCGGGCCGCAACGTCGGCCGTGCCCCCGACTCGGAGGCCTTGCTTCGCGAGCGCCGGGTTCAGGATCGCGAGATCGAGATGTCCTGTCCCGCTGGAGGAGAAGGATATCTCCTCGTCGAAGCGTAACGAGTCGAGGCTCATAGCGAGCTTGCTACCGTTTCCTTCGAGACCCAGCTCGGGGATACGGAGCGTCCCTTCAGCAAAAGTCCAAGGCGCTGGCTGAGACAGCTCGATCATCGAGTCTGGCCCCTGCGCGCGGAGCTCGTCGATGCGTCCCGAGCCTTCGAGAGCCGCCCAGTCGAGCGCCGGCACTCGTTACTAGGGAAAGGCCCTGGAAGGCGTCGGGGAGGAGCGGTCCGAGCTCCATGCGCTGTAGTTGCCAGTCGAGCGAAGCGACGCCCGCTCTCACCCCAAGGGGCGCCTGTCCAGTGATCTGGAGTCGTCCGCCGAGCAGCGCTGCCGTCATGGAAAAGCTGGGAGGCGAGGTTTCGTCCGAGCGCAGCGAGCCGTCCAAATCGCTCCAGGTGACTTGATCGAAGCGTCCGAAACCGTCTTCCAACAGGAGACTGCCAGTGACGTCGGGACCCGACGCCCGACCCCGAACGCGGAGCTGGGCTCGGCCCCGTCCACCGATCTAGAGCTCTTCGTACAAGAGCTCTAGAAACCCGAGGCCGACGTCTCATTCGATCGCGAGGTCGTAGGACTCCTCAGGATCGAGCGGGATGGATCCGTCGATCGAGGCCCGATTGCGGACGCCTCGGATCTCGAGCCCCTGGACCTCGAGCGAGGCGAGGCCACCTTCGACGACGAAGGGTGAGGCCTCCGCGCGGGCGAGCTCGTAGTCGCCCAATAGGCTCGTGAACGACGCGCGATATCGAAGCGTCTCGGGCTCCCGCAGCGGAACCTCGAAGGCGAGGGTTCCTTCGGCGCTCCACTCCGCCGTCTTCATGCCGGAGTGCTGGAGCGACTCGGCGAACTCGCTCAGCGGCAGAGCGGAGAGCGGGACTTCGCATCGAAGGACATAGGGCTCCGACAGGGGGAGGATGCCGCTCAGCATCGGAGTGCCGTCGGCGCGACGCCCGGTGAGGCGAACCGCATCCGTGTCAGAGACCGCTGCGATCGCGAAAGACGGGAGCGTGGTGCCGTGCAGCAGGATTTCGCTCACGCGAAGCTCTGCGCGTCCCGCGAGCTCTTGGATGGGACCTGCCAAATCGATATCGATCGCGACGATTCCTTGCATCGGCTCGGGAAACCGCAGCCCGAAGACTTCCAGCTCCGCGGAAAGCTCGGGCTCTTTAGCCGGTCCTGTGACGCGCGCCCGGCCCGAGATGCCAGCTTCGCCGGTTCTGATGGCCGCGATGGTTGGAAAATCCAGAGAGCGGATGTCGACGTCGAGGGCCCACACACCCTCGTCGCCAAGAGGGATCGAACCAGCCGCCGTCACGCCGCCGCCCCCCGGTTGGACGAGGCTCAGCGTCTCGAGCTCGATGGAGTGAGGGATCCCGTCAGAGTCGACGCGAAGAGAAACGGTAGGGACTCGATTCTGAGCTCTTCACTGGTGATGGAGCTGCTCCATCGCGGCTCTCGGAAGCTCCCGCCGACGTGACCTCGAGCGCCGATGGGACCGGAGACCGTGAGAGGCAGGTCGGACACGAACCTGCTCGCGAGGGTCCCGAGGTTTGACACCTGGGCGTCGTAGTCGAGCTCGGTCCCGCCGTCCAACGTGACGCGACCGTTCAGAGCCAGCTCGGTTCCGAGCGCGGGCAAGGCCGTATCCGGAGCGTTCACGGCAACGACACCTGAATCGAGAGCCAAGGCGATCGTCCCGACCGCGTCTCCCGAAAGCCGCAGCTCGGCCTCTCCCGTCGCTCTGCATAGATCCCAGTCGGGAATCGCGAGATGCAGCTCGCCACCGACGCGGCTCGCGACGGGGAGCTTCGTGTCGGTCAGCGCCTCGGCCGCCGCTGTCGCATCGATACCCTGCATTTGGAGATCGAAGTTGCTCGGTTCCGTCGTCCCGAAAGGGTTCTGGGCATCGAGCCGCGCCGTCCCCCGGAACGCTCTGGCCGTCAAGGGCTGCAGTGCGAGGACGTCCTCGGTGATGTGGGCACGCGCCTCGATCTCGGTCACGGTGACTCCCGTAATCTGGATCCTCTCGGAGCGGAGCTCCGCCTCGACGACCGGAGAACCGTGCTCGATGTGAGCCTGCGCCTCGCCCGAAAGAACCCCTTCGAGGCTCAGCTCCTCGTCGATGAGGCGGGCGAGGGCGCCGTCGAGCGCGAAGCTCAAATCGAGATCGGTGGTCGTCGCTTTGTCGAAGCGAAGGGTACCCTCCGCACGCACGAAGGAGTCGTCGACAAAGACGGTGCCCGAGGCGAGATGCAGTCCTTCTGCATCCAGCGTCGCGTCCAAATCGCTCGGGCCGAAATATATCTCGCGATTGCCGACGAAGATCCGGCCCTCGCCTCCGTGAGCCGCGATACGGTGGGCCCCATTCGCGAGAAGAGCCTCGAGCTCGATTCCGGACACACTCAGCCATTCGCGCGGATGGAGCCAGTGAAACGTCCCCTTCGTCGCGCGCACGTCGCCGACGAGCCCCAGAAAGAGCGCGATGTCGGTGTCGTCTTCCGAGCTCCCTGGATCGTCGTCGATATAGGTGACACTGGGACTTTCGAGACTGGCCGACAGGCGCAGGACGAGACGATCCGCCTCCACGATGACGGGAAGCTCGTTGGGATCGGGCTCGAAGACGAGTCGCTCGACGCGAGCTTCACCGAGCCAGAGGCGATAGTCCAGGGAGCCGACGGAGGCAGAGCCACCGAAGAGGGACGTTAAGGTGCGCACCAAGAGTTTCCGCGTCGTGTGCTTGGCCGGGCGTGTGTGCAGAATTCCGAAGAGAAACGCTAGCGCGCCGAGGGCGTAGAGGAACCTTCTTGATCGCCGTCCGAGTTTCATTCAGATCTATTTTCGTGCCGGAAGGGCTAGCCGCCAAGTCGGACCGGCTGCGTTGTGAGGTATTGGAAGGACTTGCTCACGTCGCCGTTGCTGTGCTCCGTCGACGAGAGAGGGTGGATCGGGACCTCTCTCTAGGTTTTCCCGTCGAAGCCTTCGAAAGGAATCGCTTCGTCTTCGAGCATGATGGGGATCTCGTCGCGGATGGGATAGAGAAACTTGTGGTCCTCGCGCAGGAGCCCGCCGTCGATCTTCTCTTCGACTTTCTGCCCGCCGCGATTCACGAGCTCCCCGCCAGTGATCTTGGCATTGATCCGGTCGATGACGTCGGATGCGACCAGCGTCACGGGTTGCTTGGTCTCGGGACAGCAAAGAATCTCGAGAAGTTGATCGTCAATCATGGCACCTAAGCTAGCACAACTGATTATCGAAAGAGAATGCCTTCACGTTGGTACTGACGAACGACGAACCCCAGCACGAGAGCGCCGGCGACGAGGGTGACCCCCGAAGAAAAAGCCAGATTGATCCAGTTCAACGGCTCCGCGCGGAGGATTTGATTGATGAAGAACTGCTGTCCGACGGTGGGGATCGCGACGAGCCACAGCGTTTCGTCCACCGGCAAGATCGACATGATGAGTGCCGGCAGGGCCGGTATCAGGAGCATCAGCGAGATGTAGTTCTGGGCCTCTTTGAAGCTCTTGGTGTAGCTCGCGATCATCATCTGAAGCGCGACGACGAAGATCATGAGGGGCAGGCTGACCAGGAGAATGAGGCCGAGAGCGTGGGGCGGAAGGCTCATCTGAACGCCGATATAGCGCTCCAGGGGCACGTAGTTGAGGACGATCGAAAAGCCAATGAGCGTCTCCAGCAGAGCGACTGCGGTGAACAGAAGCACTGCCGTTACCTTTCCCATGACGAGGTCGAGACGCGAGAGAGGGTTGATCAGCAGGGGCTCCAGCGAGCCTCGTTCCCTCTCTCCGGCAGTCGAGTCGATGGCGAGGTACATCCCGCCGACGAACATCGATACGATGATGAAGTAGGGGGCGATGGCCAGGATGCGGGCCCCCTGACTTTGCGGCGTCGAGACGTCGACCGATTCGAGCGCGAGGGCATCGACGAGTCGCGGATCTACCCCCCTGGCCTGCAGGCGAAGCCGACCGACGAGCCGCGAGTAGGCGTCGAGAAGCGCCCGGGTCCGTCTGATGGCCGTGAGCGCGTCGTTGCGTGATGGATCGTTGACGATACGGACGGTCGCGGGCCGGCCCTCCGAGAAGGCGACCCCGAAGTCCTCGGGAATGATGAGCACGACGTCTTCGTCGCCCTGACGGACCGCGGCTTCGGGGTCTTCCGGTGAGGCTTGGACCTCGACGTTGCGCTGCTCCAGGAATCGAACGAGGTTGGGTGCGTTCTCCCTTCCGACGACGGGAAGCTCGAGGGGCTTTTCCGCCTGGCTCGAGAGCCGACCGATGGCGAAGACCATGAGGAGAATCATCGCTGGCCCCAGGAAGGGATAGGCGAGAGCGGCTGCCAGAGTGCGACGGTCGCGAAGGTTGTCCGTGACTTCCTTCGCGAAAACGGTGCCCGCGCCGGAGGCCATCTATCCGAGTCCCTCTTCGGAGCCGATCGCCGCGATGAAGGCGTCTTCCAGGTTCGTCTTCCCGGTGGACTCTCTCAGCTCGTCGGGGGTACCGCTGATGGCTACCTTGCCCCGGGACATTACGACGATGTGGTCGCAGAGCGCCGAAACCTCCTGCATGATATGACTCGACAACAAAACGCAGGCGCCGCCATCGCGAAGTCTTCGGATGAAGTCGCGCATCGCCCGGGTCGAAGGTACGTCGAGACCGCTCGTCGGCTCGTCGAGGAGTACGTTGCGGGGCCTCTGGACGAGCGCACGGGCGATGGCGACTTTGATCCGCTCGCCGGTGGAGAAGCCTTCCGTCCGCCGGTTCGCGATGTCGCCCATGTCGAGAAGCTCGATGAGTTCATTGGTACTCGCCTCGAGCTCCGAGTCGGAGAGACCGTGGAGCTTGCCGAAATAGCGAATGTTCTCGCGCGCCGTGAGGCGGGGGTAGAGCCCGTGGGCGTCGGGGAGAACACCGATTCGGCGCTGCACTTCACGTGGTGAGCCGAGCGTGTCGAAGCCGTCGACTTCCGCTCGACCCTCGTCCTGTCGGAGTACCGTATAGAGGATGCGCAGCGCCGTCGTCTTCCCCGCGCCGTTCGGTCCGAGGAGACCGGTGATCTTGCCGTTCTCGGCCTTGAAGCTCACGCCCCGGAGCGCGTGAACGTCTCTGAAGGACTTGTGGATGGCGGAGAGCTCGATCACGGCGGCGGCCCCGTGAAGCTCGTGAAGAACGCGAAGGGAACGATGTCTTCGATGCAGCTCGGATCCAAATCTCGGAGGCTTCCCGCTTCGACGAGCTCGGTGGCCAGGGCCGGAATACATCCCCGATGGATCACAACGTGGCCCTGTCCCGGCGCCACGAGATGGAGCGCGTTTCGGAGCTCGCTCTCGACGAGATCTCCGTTCTCGGGTGGTGTCACGGGGTCCGCCTCGCCCGAGAGAAGAAGCACTGGGACGTCCGAGTGGATGGACTGCTTGAAGTCCGCGGGGATCTCACCTTGTGGCCAGGCGGGACAGACTTGCTTCAAACTGTCCGTCTGAAGAGCACCGAGATAGGTATCGCGGTTTCGCTCCTTGATGACGCTGTCGTCGAAGTAGGGGAAGTCTTCACTGCAGATCACAGATAGGGCCATTCCATCGCTGATGGTCTCGCCGACGTTACTTGTCGTCAGGAGAAACTGTGCCGCGAGCGGCTTCAAGTCGTCCTGGCTCGCGGCCCGAAGTATGAGCGGCACCAACGCCGCCGTCTCGTGGCTGTAGCTGAGCAGGCGGATGGCATAGGCCGCCATCGAACGGTCGAGCTCCAATCGCTCCGTGCTACCCCTACGGGGGTGGGGGAGCGAGACCAGCGCCGGCTTCTCCAAACGTCGAACGAGCTCATCGAGGCTCCCGGCGAGGTCGGGGAACTCTGACGCGCAGGACGGGTCCTCGTCACATCGTGCGATCATGAAGTCGAGCGCCCGTTGCGCGTCGCGCGCGACGTCGATGCCGAGCACCTCCGTGGGAGGGACCACACCGTCCAGAATCACGCTGCGCACTCGATCCGGAAACTGCCTCAGGTAACTCAGGGCCGCGCGTGTTCCGTAGGAGACACCGTAGAGATTCACCACGTCGTAACCCAAGGTCTCTCGAATCTCGTCCAGATCCTCCATCGCGATCGCAGTCGTATAGAACCGCGGGTCGGCCTCGAACGTTTCGAGGCAGTCTTCGACCCACTGAAGGAGAGCGTCGCCTTTCAATAGCCAGAGGTCGGCCGCGTCCGGCGCGGGGCAACGAAGCGCGTTCGAGCCTCCCGTGCCGCGCTGATCGACGAGAACGATGTCGCGATTTTGGCCAATCCGCCGGAAGGCCGGTTGTACGGTCACGAAGCTCTGAGTGGCTGCCTGGCCTGGACCCCCGGTCAGAAACACGAGCGGGTCCGGCTCGGGGTTGCGGCTAAGGGCGGGGACGATCGCGACCCTGAGAGCGATCTCTCGTCCGTCTCCGAGCTCTCGGTCCTCTGGCACGGCATAGGTTCCACATCGGGCCGGGATCCGATAGGGCGAGCCCGGGGTCTCGAGCTGGCAGGGCTCGAGCTCGATCGCTCGTTCGCCGTCGGATTCTGACTGGCAGGCTGCGAGCGAACAGAGGACCGCGCCCACGAGCACCGTAACTGCTTTGCGAACGAGGGAGGTTTTCACGGCCGTTTCCATTATGCTACGGGTCGTCCTCGAGGAATTCAACGCGTTACGGCCTCAGCTCCAGGAGAAAAGGAGGAATAGATGAAGGCGATTCGAGTTAGCGAATTCGGAGATCCAGACGTCATGAAGCTCGAAGAGGTAGAAGACCCTGAGCCTTCCGAGGGTGAAGCCGTCGTGCGGATCTACGCCGTCGGAGTCAATCCCGTGGAGACCTACATTCGCAGTGGAGCCTACGCCATGCTGCCGGAGCTTCCCTATACGCCGGGTGCCGACGGTGCAGGAGTCATCGAGAGTGTCGGAGACGGCGTTCGACGGTTCTCGGTCGGAGACCGGGTCTACCTCCTCGGCTCCGCGAGCGGGAGCTATGCCGAGAAGTCGCTTTGCACGGAGGCCCAGATTCACCCCTTGCCCGATCCTCTCTCCTTCGGTCAGGGCGCCGCGCTGGGCATTCCCTATGCGACAGCCTACCGAGCGCTTTTCCAACGAGCCCAGACGAGGGCGGGGGAGAGCGTTCTCGTCCACGGAGCGACGGGCGGGGTGGGCTTGGCCTCGGTGCAGCTAGCTCGCGCGCATGGCATGACGGTGATCGGAACCGGAGGCACGCCGGAAGGACGCGAGCTCGTCGCCCGTGAAGGCGGGCATCACGTCATCGACCACCACGCGGACGGCTATCTGGACGAGATTCTCGAGCTCACGGAGGGTCGCGGAGTCGACGTCGTGCTCGAGATGCTCGCGAACGTCAATCTCGGCAAGGACCTCACTCTTCTCGCTCGCGGAGGGCGGGTCGTCGTCATCGGAAGCCGCGGCACCGTCGAGATCAACCCGCGAGATACTATGGGCCGCGAAGCGAGCATCATCGGGATGCACCTGTTCAAAGCCACGCCGGAAGAGCTCGCGAGCTTGCACGCGGGCATTGCTGCCGGGCTCGAGAACGAGACGTTGCGTCCGGTCGTAGCCAAGGAGCTGCCGCTCGAGCAAGCGCCGCGCGCCCACGAAGAAGTCCTCGCCGCGGGCGCGCTTGGGAAGATCGTACTCCTACCCTGACTTTGTGACTCAGGCGTCCCGGTTCCAAATATCGAGATAGAACTTCCAGCCGTCCGGCGTCCTCTTCAGGATGCTGAGCCAACTCCCGCTGTCCTCGATCTGCTCGTTCGTTTCCTTGTCGCTGAAGGTCTCCGACCATGTTCCCCAGACGTAGGCCCAATCTCCCTCGACCTCCATGCCGTAGACTCGACCCGCGCCGTCCGCGTCCACGCTCGCGAGCTCGGCCTCGAAGCTGGCCCGAATCGCATCCTGGCCCGCGTGATCCGGCTCGTCGGGGCTCCTGCCGGTCGTGATCTCTTCCGGTAGCGCGGGGGTGTCAACTTCCGCCTCGAGATTGACCGCGGCCGAAGAGGGAGCATCCCGATTCCAGATGTCGATCGCGTAGGTCCACCACTCCTGCGTCTTGCGAAACACACTGACCCACTTGCCGGCCTCCTCGGTGACCTCGCCGCTCGCCTTGTCGGTCAACTGCTCGGTAAACGATCCCCGCGCGAAGGCCCAATCGCCCGCAACTTCAATCTCCTCGACGGGACCGGAGCCCTCGAAGCTCGCCGACTCGAACGCTCTCTGGAAGCTTCTTCGGATGGCTTCCGATCCGATCGACGGCGGGGCTCCGGCGTCCAATCTTACGGCGTCGTCGGCGAAGAGCGACATCATCCCGTCGAGGTCAGCGCCGTTCATCATCGGATCCCAGGTCTCCGCCACCGCTCGGACGGCAGCCTCGTCGTCGACGGCCGCGGCCGGCGCTTCCGCCTCGCCGCCTTGCTCGGTTTGCGGGGCACACGAAAGATGCAGCCCCAGGGCGAGAAGAAGAATCAAACTCTGACGGATACGGATTGCATGCATTGGGACGCCTCCTTTTTGACCGGGCGCTAGAAGAGGTGGAACGGTATGGGATTTTCTTTTTGTGGACAAGCGAAGCTAAGCGGTCTCGATTCCCTCGATTTCGCTCAGACCGATCTCCTGGATCGAGACCTCGCGCATGCGGAACTTCTGAATCTTGCCCGTGACGGTCATGGGGAAGGTCTCGACGAGCTTCCAGTACCGTGGAATCTTGTAGGTTGCGATTTGGCCCCGGCAAAATGCCGTGAGCCTTTCGTCATCGAGACTTGCACCCTCCCTGGGCTTCACCCAGGCCATGACCTCCTCCCCGTAGCTTCGCGAAGGTACGCCGATCACCTGGGCGTCGAGGATATCCGGATGGGTATGAAGAAACTCCTCGACCTCGCGCGGAAAGACGTTCTCGCCACCGCGGATGATCATGTCCTTGATACGGCCAACGATTTTGACGTAACCCTGCTCGTCCATCGTCGCGAGATCTCCCGTGTGCATCCAGCGAGAGCTATCGATGGCCCGTCGAGTTCCCTCCTCGTCGTTCCAGTAGCCGAGCATGACGCTGTAACCGCGCGTGCACAGCTCTCCCGATTCGCCGCGCCGAACAACCGCTCCCGACTCGGGCTCGACGATCTTGATCTCGACGTGAGGGTGGATCCGACCCACGGTCGAGACTTGTTTGTCGAGGGCGTCGTCGACCCTGGTCTGCGTCGAAACGGGAGAGGTTTCCGTCATGCCGTAGCAGATGGTGACCTCGTGCATGTTCATCTTCTCCCTAACCTGTCGCATGACTTCGATGGGACAGGGAGAGCCGGCCATGACTCCGGTGCGGAGTGAGGAGAGCTCGAAGCGCGGGAACTCCGGGTGATGGAGCTCGGCGATGAACATCGTCGGTACGCCGTAGAGCGACGTACAGCGTTCGGCCTCGACGGCTTGGAGTGTCTCGAGCGGATCGAAGGCCTCTCCCGGGACGACGATCGCGGCTCCGTGGGTGGTGCAAGCGAGGTTGCCGACGACCATCCCGAAGCAGTGATAGAAGGGCACGGGCACGCAGACGCGGTCCTCTTCCGTGTAGCGCATCATCTCGCCGCAAAAGTATCCGTTGTTAAGAACGTTGTGATGCGAGAGCGTCGCGCCCTTGGGGGCGCCGGTCGTGCCCGAGGTGTATTGGATGTTGATGGGCTCGTCGAACGACAGGCTCCTCTCACGGTCGTAAAGCGTCTCGTCTGCAATGTCGGACCCGGAAGCCAGGAGCTCGGCCCAGTCATCGTCGATGACGACGACCTGCTCCAGGGATGCCGGGCGCGGCCGAACCGCCTCCAGAATCTCGAGGTAGTCCGTTTTTCGGAATCGTCGAGCGAGCAGCAGCATCCGTACTCCAGACTGCTGCAGCGTATATGCGAGCTCACCCACTTTATAGGCCGGGTTGACATTGACGAGAATGGCGCCGATTCGTGCCGTAGCGTATTGAGCAACGACCCATTCGAAGCGATTCGGGGACCAAACGCCGACCCGATCACCCTTTTCGATGCCACGGGCTAGAAGTGCTTTGGCGCACTGGGTCGTCTGATCCCACAACTCCAGGTAGGAAGCTCGAAAGTTCTGAGAACGCACGACGAGAGCCTCGCGGTCCGGAAACTGGCTGACCGTATGACGCAAGTTCTCCCCAATCGTCTCTCCCAGAAGAATCGCGTCGCTCGCTCCGTGAGTGTAGGAAAGTTGGGTCATGTTCCGACTTCGGGATGTCGATATTAAGAGCTGCCTCGCCGAAAAGGCAACCGGAGAGTCTGTCATTAATATTGATAATGAGGGTGTTCCGAGCCTTGCCTCGGCGCGTGAAACTGCGCTAACATCCGACGGTTTTTTTGGCGTTCTTGCGTTATTTCGTTCGGGATCACTAAGATCATGTAGGCGGGCGGGCGACGCTATTCCAAGCAAGGCGATCCACAAGATCCGAAAAGGTTTGACGCTTCCACTCCTCGGAGAGCCGGAACAGAGCGTCGAGGAACGCAAAGTTCCGCGCCACGTCGCCATCGTGACGGCCGACTTCGTGGGAATGCGACCGACGATGCTCGTCGAGATGGGGGACACAGTCAAGCTCGGACAGCCTCTGTTCGAGGACAAAAAGACGCCCGGCGTGCTCCACACGTCCCCAGGCTCGGGCAAGGTGGTCGGAATCCACCGTGGCGAGCGGCGTGCGCTTCAATCCGTCGTCGTAGAGCTGAGCGGTTCCGACGAGACGTCTTTTTCGAGCTACTCCGGCAAGCATCCGAATGAGCTTCGCGGCGACGACGTCCGCGTGCTCTTGCTCGAGTCAGGTCTTTGGACGGCCCTCAGAGCACGACCCTTCGGGCGCGTCGCGGATCCGAAGACACAACCTCACTCGGTTTTCGTCACGGCGATGGATACGAATCCGCTTGCCCCGGACGTCGAGCGCGTGCTGCAAGGCGCCCATAGCGACTTCGAGCGTGGCTTGGCAGCGCTTTTGAAGCTCACCGATGGGCCGGTCTACGTTTGCTCCGCGGCAGGGAGCTCTGTACCAGTGCAAAGCCACGAACGGCTGAGGCACGAAGAGTTTCAGGGTCCACATCCCGCCGGAACGGTCGGAGTGCACATCCATTGGCTCGACCCTGTGGACCGAAGCAAGGTCGTCTGGTACGTGGGATGCCAGGACGTCGTAGCAATCGGAAAGCTCTTCGAATCGTGCCGGCTCGATCCAACTCGAATCGTCTCTCTCGCAGGGCCCTCGGTTCGCAATCCGCGACTCGTTTGGACGAGGCTCGGAGCATCGCTCGACGAGATGACGGAGGGAGAGCTTCACCTTGGCAACCACCGCCTCGCCTCGGGCTCGGTCCTTTCTGGTCGAAAAGCTTCGGGAGAGCTGCAGGGATTTCTCGGTCGGTATCATTGCCAGATTTCGGTCCTGCCGGAAGGTCGAGAACGAGACTTTCTCGGGTGGCCCGGCCCGGGCGTGGATCAGTTCTCGACGACGATGACCTTTCTGTCCAAGTTCATCCCTGGGAAAAAGTTCGCGATGAGCACCGCGATGAACGGATCGCTCCGCGCCATCATTCCCATCGGCCTCTACGAAAAGGTCATGCCCATCGACATCGAGCCCACGTTCTTGCTCCGCAGTCTCTTGATGAAGGACGTGGAGCGTGCCGAAGAGCTCGGATGTCTCGAGCTAGAGGAGGAAGATCTGGCCCTTTGTACCTTCGTCTGCCCGGGAAAGAACGACTACGGTCCTTATCTCCGCGACGTGTTGACGACTCTAGCAAAGGAAGGCTGAGTCTCAGCACATGAAGCTCGCGCCTCTCCGCAGACTTCTCGACAAGCAAGCCCACCTCTTCAAGAGGGGCGGCAAGCTCGAGCGCTTTTACCCGCTCTTCGAGGCCCAGGAAAGCTTTCTCTTTTCCACGGATGAGGTGACCCAAGGTCCCTCCCACGTCCGAGACGGACTCGACGTCAAGCGCCTGATGACGACGGTTGTCGTCGCCCTCGCCGGCTGTGTCTACATGGCCATGTACAACACCGGCTATCAGGCGCATCTGGCCATCTCTCAGGGAGCCGCACCGCTCGATAGCTGGCAGTCCGAGGCGATGGGCACGCTCGGGCTCGCGTTCGACCCACAGAACCTGCTCGCCTGTATCGTTCATGGAGCGCTCTACTATCTTCCCGTTCTGATCGTGACGCTCGCCGCCGGCGGTGCGTGGGAGGCGCTTTTCGCAATCGTGCGCAAGCACAACATCAACGAAGGCTTTCTCGTCACCTGGATGCTCTTTCCCCTGATCCTGCCTGCGAATACCCCACTCTGGCAGGTCGCGCTCGGGATCAGCTTCGGCGTCCTCGTGGGAAAGGAAGTTTTCGGCGGAACGGGTTTCAACATTCTCAATCCGGCCCTAACGGCGCGCGCTTTTCTCTTTTTCGCCTATCCCGCAGACATTACCGGCGACACGATGTGGATCGCAGCCGCGACGACCGCCGACGGGGTGAGTGGAGCCACCTGGTTGGCACAGGCTTCCGTCGGCGGACAGCAGGTCATCGCGAACGGTCTCGGCTTCTGGGACGCCTTCGTCGGCTTCATCCCGGGGTCGATGGGCGAGACGTCGGCCCTGGCTTGCCTTGTCGGAGCCGTCATCTTGGTCGTGACCGGCGTCGGCTCCTGGCAGATCATGGTGAGTGTTCTCGCCGGTACCGCGGCCATGGTCTTGAACGGTATCGGCTCGGCGACCAATCCGTTCTTCGACATGCCGTTCTGGTGGCACCTCGTTCTCGGAGGTTGGGCCTTCGGAACGGTCTATATGGCGACGGATCCCGTATCGGCGCCAGCCGCTCCCAAGAGCAAGTATATCTACGGCTTTCTGATCGGCGTTCTCGTCGTGCTGATTCGCGTCGTCAATCCCGCCTATCCGGAAGGAATGATGCTTGCTATCCTCTTCATGAACGTCTTCGCTCCCGTAATCGACCACTACGTCGTTCGGGCCAACATCAAGAAGAGGAGGGCTCGCTATGCAGGGCAACCTCATCTTCGCCTCGATCGTATGCGTCGTCTGCGCAGTTTTCGTCTCGCTGTCTGCCGTCGCCCTCCGCGACAAGCAGGACGAGAACGCGACACTGGACAAGTACAAGAACGTATTGCTCGCCGCCGGACTCGCGACCGACGGTGAGGTCTTGACAGCCGAAGAGGTCGAAGCTCGTTTCGAACCGATGGAGGGTATCGTCATCGATCTCGAGACGGGAGAAGAGACCAATATCGATCCGAGCTCTTTCGACCAGCGCAAAGCCACGATGGATCCGGAGCGGAGCCTGCCCGCCCCCCCCAACGATGCACGAGTGCAGCGCCTGCCGCGTCACGCACTCGTCTATCGTCTCGTCGAGAACGGCGAGACCAAAGCCCTGGTACTACCCATCCAGGGTGCGGGGCTCTGGTCCACACTATACGGCTTTCTCGCGCTCGAGGGCGATCTCGCGACTATTCGCGGCCTCACCTACTACGAGCATGGCGAGACGGCGGGGCTCGGTGGCGAGGTGGCCAACCCGAAGTGGAAGGCGCTCTGGCCGGGCCGTAGGGCCTTCGACGACGACTTCCAAACCAAAATTACGGTGGTCAAGGGAGAGGCCGGTCCGCCGTCGGAAGATCCCTATCGGGTCGACGGCTTGTCGGGCGCGACGATCACGAGCCGGGGGGTGACCAACATGTTGCACTTCTGGCTCGGCGAGGAGGGCTTCGGGCCCTATTTGAGGAGACAGCGCGATGGCGGTTGAGTCCAGAGACGCTCTCATCGACCTCCTTTTCAACAACAACCCGATTGCGCTTCAAGTTCTGGGCATTTGCTCCGCCCTCGCCGTGACGACGAAAATGGACACGGCGGTCGTGATGAGCGTCGCGGTCATCGCGGTGCTGACGTTCTCCAATTTCTTCGTGAGCTTGCTGCGCGCCGCGATCCCGACGAGCATTCGAATCATCGTTCAGCTCACGATCATCGCCTCATTGGTCATCATTACCGATCAGATCCCGAAGGCCTATCTGTTCGAGATTTCGAAACAGCTCACCGTCTTCGTCGGTTTGATCATCACGAGCTGCATCATCATGGGGCGTGCCGAAGCCTTCGCCATGCAGAACCCCCCCGTGATCAGCATCGTGGACGGACTCGGCAATGGCCTCGGCTATGCGCTCATTCTGATACTGACCGCGTTTCTTCGAGAGCTTTTCGGCTCCGGTTCGCTGTTCGGGATTCCAGTGCTGCCGGTCGTCTCCGAAGGCGGTTGGTACACGCCGAACGGGCTCATGATCATGTCACCGGGGGCGTTCTTCATCATCAGCGGTTTCATCTGGGTTCTTCGCACCTGGAAACCCGATCAGATCGAGGCGGACTAGCATGGTTGAGGACTATATCAATCTGGCGGTCAAGGCCATCTTCGTCGAGAACATGGCCCTCGCCTTCTTTCTGGGAATGTGCTCCTTCATAGCGGTATCGCGAAGAGTCGACACCGCGGTAGGTCTCGGTGGCGCGGTGATTTTCGTCCTCACCGTGACAGTTCCGATGAACAACTTGATCTACAATTATCTCTTGCGGGAAGGCGCGCTCTCCTGGCTCAGTCCGGATCTCGCGAGCCAGGATCTCTCGTTTCTCGGATTTCTCACCTACATCGGCACCATCGCTGCGATGGTGCCGATCGTCGAGATGACCCTCGACCGCTTCTTCCCCTCACTGCACGCGAGCCTGGGAGTCTTTCTCCCGCTCATCGCCGTCAACTGCGCGATTCTGGGCGCTTCGCTCTTCATGGTGCAGCGGAACTATAATTTTGGCGAGAGCGCCGTTTTCGGCTTCGGCTCCGGCGTCGGCTGGGCCCTCGCCATCGTCGCGCTCGCCGGTATCCGCGAACGACTGCGCTACAGCAACATCCCCGTCGGACTTCGAGGTCTCGGTATCACTTTCCTGCTGACCGGCCTCATGGCCCTCGCGTTTCAGGCCTTCGGCGGCATTCAGCTCTGAGGAAGCTCGATGGTCACGATCACGCTCGGCGTCGCAATGTTCACCGTCGTCATCGTCTCTCTCGTCGGCGTGCTCCTGCTCGCCCGTGGGCAGCTCGTGGCGACGGGCGACGTCACCATCACCGTCAACGACGACCCCGAAAAAGCGCTCAAAACCTCCGCAGGCGGTACGCTTCTCGGGACGCTCGCCGCGAACGGAATCTTCATTCCTTCGGCCTGCGGTGGCAAAGGAACCTGCGGGGTATGCACCGTGAAAGTGACGGAGGGAGGCGGTGCGATGCTCCCGACCGAGACGGGCCACATCAATCGGGGCGAGGCACGCGAGGGGATTCGATTGTCCTGTCAGGTGAAGGTGAAGTAGGACACGAAGATCGAGCTGCCGCCCGAGGTCTTCAGCGTTCGGAAGTGGCGATGCAAAGTTCGCTCGAACGAAAACGTTGCCACCTTCATCAAGGAGCTCGTGCTCGAGCTGCCCCCAGGGGAAAGCGTCCCGTTTCGCGCCGGCGGCTACATTCAGATCGAGTGTCCTCCCCATACGGTCCACTATAAGGATTTCGCGATTGAGGAGGAGTACCGGGCGGACTGGGACAAGTTCAACCAGTGGCGCTACGTTTCCAAGGTCGACGAGGAAGTTACCCGGGCCTACTCCATGGCGAACTATCCCGAGGAGAAGGGCATCATCCTGCTGAACGTGCGGGTCGCCTCTCCGCCACCGCGCGCACCCGAGGATACGCCACCCGGCAAAATGAGCTCCTACATCTTCGGACTGAAGCCCGAGGACGAGGTGACGATCTCGGGTCCATTCGGCGAGTTCTACGCCAAGGAAACGGACCACGAAATGCTCTTCATCGGAGGTGGCGCGGGAATGGCACCGATGCACTCGCACATCTTCGATCAGTTCCGGCGCATTCACACCAACCGGAAAGTGAGCTACTGGTACGGCGCGCGGAGTCTACGCGAGGCGTTCTACAACGAGGACTTCGACGGCATTCAGAAAGAGAACGACAACTTCGAGTGGCACCTCGCTCTCTCCGAGCCCCTGCCGGAAGACAACTGGACCGGGCTGACCGGCTTCATCCACCAAGTTGTCTACGACGAGTACTTGAAGGACCACCCCGCTCCCGAAGACGTGGAGTACTACCTGTGCGGCCCGCCTCTCATGCTCCACGCCAGCATGAAGATGCTCGATGATCTGGGCGTCGAGCCCGAGAACATCCTCTTCGACGACTTTGGGTAACTTCCTTGAATTTTCTTGAACTCATAGGCCTGTAGCCTCAGCGTCCCCAGTCCGACCGCTCTCGTAGCCTGAGCCCACCGGCAGATTATCCAGACCTCGCATATTTTTCCCTAAGGGCCGCCGACAAAATAACTGTCTAGTTTTGAGCACACTCTTCCTGTTTCAGGTCGTGATCGCGATATCGTCTGGCATCACGAGAGCCTGGCAAGCTCCCTAGAAACGGAACATTTGTAGGTCTTCAGCAACCAGCGCGTGTTTGACAAACGGTCCTCATTGCAGGAGGATTACGCCTATCAAGGAGCACTTCTCCTATTATGAGACCTACGAGCTATCAGTCTGAAGATCTCGACCGCCTGTTGAGGAAGCACAAAATAGCTACCCTCGATGATTTGAAGGCAGTGTTGGGTACCGATGTGGACTCGACCGTCTTCCGAAAGCTCAATGAGTTGGCGTATCGGACAAGCTACTCCCACCGTGGTAGCTACTACACGTTGGACGAGATCGCCCAGTTCGATCGAAAAGGTCTTTGGTCGTTGCGCTCAGTGTGGTTCTCGAAGTACGGGACGTTGCTTGCGACGGTAAAAGCGTTGGTCGCGGCCTGTGAGGCAGGCTACTACGTCGACGAGCTCGAGGACGTGGTGCAGGTTGACGTCAAGGCTCCTCTGTTGAAACTGGTCCGAGAGAAAAGATTGGCGCGCGAGCAGGTGTTCGGCCGATATCTGTATCTGGCCACCGATGTGAGCACGCGCAAGCAACAGCTCTCGGCCCGCCAGGTACATGAGGCGTCACCTTCCACGTTGGGCTGGGTCGGGGGAGTCCGCGTGCTCCCCGTGGAGTTGAAGGCTGCGATCGTTCTTTTCTACAGCCTGCTCGATGAAAAGCAGCGCCGTCTCTACGCGGGAGTCGAGGCCATGAAGCTCGGTCACGGTGGCGACCAACAGATTGCCGAACTGCTCGGGATGGGTCCGAGCACGGTAGCCAGAGGTCGTAGGGAATTGCTAATGAGAGATGTTGAGCTCGACGGAGTTCGGCGAAAGGGTGGCGGACGGCGCGCCGTGCAAAAAAAAGCCAGAAGTCATCGCCAAGATCGAAGAACTCATAAAGCACGACACCGCGGGCGATCCGATGACGGGAGTGAAATGGACGCGGCGGACCACCGACAAGATTGCTTGCGAGCTAAGAAGCCTCGGTGTGAACGTCAGCAGCAAAACCGTCGGTCGACTGCTCAAACAGCTCGGCTTCTCGTTGCGGGTGAACCACAAGAAGCTGTGCGGTGCCACGTCCGAAGATCGCGATACCCAATTCGCGTGTATCGCCGAACTGCGCGAGCGTTTTGCCGCAGCTGGTCATCCCATCATCAGCGTAGACACGAAGAAACGGGAGCTGGTGGGATTATTCAAAAACGGCGGGCAGGCCTGGAACCGCGAGCCGACTCTCGTCAAAGACCATGACTTCCGTTCCGAATCGAACGGCATCGCAATCCCCTACGGCGTCTACGATCTGCTCGCGAACCGCGGGACAGTGTTCATTGGTACCTCGTACAACACCCCGGACTTCGCCGTGAATGCCATCGAGAAGTGGTGGCGAACGGAAGGACGGCGACGCTATCCTGCAGCCCGTGACCTCGCGATATTGGCAGACGCCGGGGGCAGCAATGGCTATCGGTGTCGGGGTTGGAAGCACGGGCTTCAAACGCGGATTTGCAATCGCCACGACATCGCTATCACCATAGCCCACTATCCGTCCGGTACATCCAAGTGGAATCCAGTGGAGCACCGTCTGTTCAGCGAGGTCAGCAAGAACTGGGCGGGCAGGCCTCTCGACAGCTACGAAACCATCCTCAAATACATCCGCACGACCACCACCTCTTCCGGTTTGCGAGTACGCGCACACCTTATCCGGCGTCGTTATCCGAAGGGCGTCAAAATCACTGACGAGCGGATGCAGGCGCTTTCCGTTACAAAGGACCAGACTCTACCCAAATGGAACTACACCATCCGACCGTCTTGAAAACGGGAACTTATTTTGTCGCCGGCCCTAAGAGCACGAAAGCCCAGCAAACGCAGGATCCAGTTCACCAACCTAGACAAGGTTCTGTGGCCGGAGGACGACTTCACGAAAGGCGATCTGATTCGCTACTACGACCAAGTCGCGGAAACCCTACTTCCCTACATCCATGAGCGCCCCGTCCACATGCTGCGCTATCCGGATGGCATCCACGGAAAGTCGTTCTACCAAAAAGACGCTCCCGACCACACGCCCGAGTGGGTCCTGACAGAAAGTATCGGCTCGGAGAGCAGAGGCGAAGCGATCCGCTACATCATCTGCAACGACCGCGACACGCTCATTTGGATGGCCAACCTCGCGAGCATCGACCTCCATCCGTGGCTGTCCCGGCGTCAAAGTCGAGACCACCCCGACTGGGTGGTCTTCGACCTCGATGCCAAGGAGTCGCCCTTCAGCGACGTCGTCAAGATCGCCCGCACCCTGGGCAAGGTGCTCCGCGGCATCGGCCTCAAGCCGTACCTCAAGACGTCGGGGGCGACGGGAATGCACGTCTACGTCCCCGTCGAGCCCGTCTATACCTACGACCAAACGCAACTGTTTACCAAGGGGGTGGCGACCTACGTAGCGGCGGAGCACAAGGACATCGCGACGGTAGAGCGCGTCGTGAGCCGCCGGCGCGGCTGGGTCTACGTGGACTTCGGTCAGAACCGCCGGGGACAGACGGTCGTGCCTCCCTATGTCGTGCGGCCGCGTCCCAAGGCTCCGGTGTCCGCGCCCCTGGACTGGGACGAGCTCGACCTGGATCTGCGCCCCACTCAATTCACCCTGGAAACGATGCCCGTTAGGCTCGCGAAGCTCGGCGATCTCTTCCAGGGCACCCTGACGGACCGCGAGGACCTCCTCCCCGCCATCCAGGCCTTTCAGCAGAACTACCTGGGGTCAGGATCCGACTCTTGAGTCAAAGCGTCGAGGACTGATCCCAGAATGGGCGGAGGTGGCGGTAGAGGGCGGCCGTCGCGTGGCAATCGGCGAGGCAGTAGCGAGAGATCTCCTCGATCCGACCTTCCGCATAGGCCGCGGCGACCAGGCTTCCGTCGAGCTCCGACTTCGGAGAGTCGACGCCGAAGATGGCGCAGAAATAGTCGAGGCTTCCGCGCCGATGGCGATCGTTACCCTCGAGCACTTCTCTGACGTCGAAGTGGGGGCTCGTGCTGAAGCGTTCCATCGGAATGACGACGCGGGGCTCGAGCCCGTGAACGGCGCTCCGCAGGTTGAGGTAGGGAACGTCGAAACGCTTTCCGTTGAAGGTGACGACGAGGGATGGACGCTCGGAGTCGAGCCAGTCCCAAAACGCCGTCAGAAGCTCCTTCTCCGAGGAGTGGTGAAAGCTCTTCTCTCCGCCGCTTTCGCTCTCCACGAGGCCGATCACGATGATGCGGCCCGTTGTCGGGTCGAGACTGAAGCGATCGATGAGGTCGGCCTTGCGCCTCTCGAGCTCTTCAGGATCGGGACGATCGCGCGCAAGGCTCCGATACAGATAGGCGAGGGCACGCTCAGGTAGTTCCTCGACGCGCTGGCCCACAGTCTCGATGTCCAGGACCCAGGCCATGACGCTCAGCCTAGCCTTGCCGCGCGGGCCGCCAGCACGACGGGGTGCACGGCCGACCGTCCGGTTCCGTCCGCGATCTGGTGGCGGCACGAGGTTCCGGGCGCGACGACCGCTACGTCGCTCGAGGAGTTTCTCACGGCCGGCAATAGGCGACGCTCTGCCATTTGCAGAGAGATATCGTGGTGCTCTTTCTCGTATCCAAACGAGCCCGCCATCCCGCAACAGCCCGAGTCGATGAGAGCGACGTCGCTCGTGAGCCGTCCGAGAAACCCGAGGAGCGGCTCGGTGCCGACGAGAGCTTTGAGGTGACAGTGGCCGTGCACCAAGATCTTATTCGGTGCGTCGGGGAAATCGAGCTCGACGCCGTCTCGCGCGAAGAGCTCCTCCAAGAGAAAACTGTTCCCGGCGAGCGCGTTTGCCTCATCACCTGGAACGAGATCGGGATACTCGTCCCGAAACCCGAGCAGGCAGGAGGGCTCGAGACCGACGACGGGGACTCCCTCGCGCGCGAACGGGTGGAGAGCCTCGACGTTTCGTTTCGCGAGGCGACGCGCCCGCTCGAGCATGCCCTTCGAGATCGCTGGTCTCCCGCAACAGCCCGCCTCGGCGAGCACCACGTCATAGCCCGCGGCTTCCAGGAGCGCGACGGCTGCCCTTCCAATCTCGGGCTCGTGATAGTTTGTGAACGTATCGTTGAAGAGAGCGACTCTCTTCTTCCCTCCAGTCTTCGACACCGAACGTCTTTGGAACCAGCTCTCGAAGCTCTCGGCGGCAAACCGAGGCAAAATTCGCCTTCGATCGAGGCCGGTCAGGCTCTCGACAACGGAACGAAACCAGCCTTGCTGCAGGAGCCAGTTGGACAAAGCGCTCGTCGCAACGCCCAACCGTCCGAGGACCTCGGGCCGAGCAACGAGATGGTCGCGCAGCGAGCGCGGCCGCTCACGGTGGTAGAGCGAGAGGAACTCCGACTTGAGGCGAGCCATATCGACGTTCGACGGACACTCCGCCTTGCAGCCTTTGCACGAGATACACAGATCCATCACCTCGTGCAGCCGATCGCTCGCGAGCGCCTCAGAGCCCAGTCTTCCGTCCAAGACGGCTCGGAGCGCGTTCGCGCGTCCTCGCGTCGAGTGCTCCTCGTCCTGCGTCACCATGAACGAGGGGCACATCGTGCCCTCGAGGTTCTTCCGGCACACCCCGGCACCGTTACAGAGCTCGATCGCACGGGCGAAGCCTTCCTCTCTTGTGTAAGGGAAGGTGGTCTGAGGCTCCTCGATACGGTAGGAGGCTCCGTAGCGAAGGTTCTCCGTCATGGCCGGCGCGTCGACGACCTTGCCGGGATTCATGATCCCTTTCGGATCGAACGCCGCCTTCAGCTCCTTGAACGCACCATAGACCTCGCTTCCGAACAAGCGCTCGTTGAAGTGACTCCGGGCCAGCCCATCCCCGTGCTCGCCGCTCATCGATCCACCGAAATCGCGGACGAGATCGAAGACCTCGTCCGCGATGGCCACCATTTTGCCTACTTCCGACGCCTCCTTGAGGTTGACGAGAGGGCGAATGTGCAGGCATCCCGCCCCTGCATGAGCGTAGAACGAGCCGATAGCGTTGTGGCTCCCGAGGATCTCTTCGAAACGCCGGATGAACTCGGGAACGCGCTCGGGGGGTACGGCCGTATCTTCGACGAAAGCGATCGGTTTTCGATCTCCGGGAAGGCCGAGCAGGAGGGGCAAGGCGGCCTTGCGTAGTTTCCAAACGTTCGCCTGAGCCGCTGGATCCATGACCCGGACCATGGGTCGTGCCGAGCTCCCGATGAGCGCTTCGAGGGCATCGAGCTTCGCGACGACCTCTTTCTCGCTGCCACCCACGAACTCCACCACCATCAGAGCCTTGGGCTCGCCCTCGACGAAGTGCATCCGCCGCGAGTACTCGAGCGACTTCCGGGCGAGATCCATGACCATCTCGTCGACGAGCTCGACGGCAGAAGGAGCGAGCGCCAGAATCTCACAACCGGTCTCGAGCGCAGGCAAGAGCTCCTGAAAGTGCAGCACCGCGAGGCCCGCCACTGGCGGTATGGGCACTAGACGAAGCTTCGCTTCGATGACGGTCGCGAGCGTCCCCTCCGAGCCCACGATGAGCTTCGCAAGGTTGACCTCGTCCGGATGCAGGAGCTCGTCGAGGTTGTAGCCGCTGACCCGTCGCGGGATTCTCGGGTATCGGCTCTCGATGTGTTCCCGATGGGTCTCGGCAAGGGCCAGGGCCTTCCTGTAGATGCCAGCCTCGAGGGAGTCCCCTCGGGCCTTCGCAGGAAGCTCTTCCCGAGCCACGGAACCGAATGTGGCCTTCGAGCCGTCGGAGAGCACCGCTCGAACTTCGAGCGTGTTCTCGACGGTCTTGCCGTAAACGAGCGAACGCGCGCCCGCTGAGTTGTTGCCGACCATGCCTCCGATCGTGGCTCGATTGGACGTCGCCGTCTCGGGCCCGAAGCGCAGCCGATAGCCCTTCAGATGGGCGCCGAGGGTGTCGTGCACGACCCCCGGCTGCACCCGCACCCAGGACTCCTCTCTCGCGACCTCGACGATATCGGACATGTACTTCGACATATCCAGCACAATGGCTTTGCCGACGGTTTGCCCCGCGAGCGAGGTGCCTCCGCCTCTCGGAAGCAACGGAACGCCCTCGCGCGTCGCGAGACGATGGACTGCCTCGACGTCGCCCTCGTGCCGAGGGATCACCACGCCTAAAGGTTCGATCTGATAGATACTCGCGTCAGTCGAGTAGAGGATCTTCGAGTAGCGATCGAAACGGACTTCCCCCTCGATCTCCTTCTCGAGGTCCTCGACTAGCTCTTGGCTCACGTTCATCGGCCGAGATTCTAGCACTGCACGGCTCCCCCGGGACCGAGCCTGAGGTTCAATCAGCCCTTTGGCGCGCTTTCAGCTTGACGATGGTAGCGCCCCAGCCTCCACGGTCGGGTGTCGCTTCCTCGTAGCCTTCGACGAGAGAGCTCTTCGAAAGGACCTGCCGTACACGTTCTTTCTGAAATCCCGTGCCGCGCCCGTGGATGACGCGCACTTCGCCGAATCCGGCCTCCTGGGCCGCTTCGAGGTAGGACTCGACGACGGAGGGGATGTCGCGCGGAGCGAAGGGATGAAGGTCGATCGAGTCTTCGATGGGAAGGATAATCTCGTCGTCGTCCGAAGAGGTCATGGCAAACCGTCGTGGCGGAAGTGTGTGGGAATCGAACCCACCGTCCCCGGGATTAACCAAGGACCATCGGATTTGAAGTCCGTGGAGGCCACCAGACCCCAGTCACTTCCATGCCTCCCTAACAATCGCGTAGAGGACCGGGCGACATTGTACTCAGATTCGGTCGACTTCCGGTTGCCTTTCCTGACCGACCCGATTCAAATAGCAGGTTGGCGTCTCTTGATAAGGCGATGCGTGATCATCACATGAGTCACGATCAGCATGGGAACATAGAAATTCAAGATGTACCAGTTCCATCCAAGCGGGTAGGTATACAGGGAGACGCTCATTCCCTTCGCCGTCGCCCAAACCACGTCGCCTATTCCCACGACGTTGAACAGCCATACCAAGACGATGGCGGCTGGTAAGCGCATTCGCAAAGCGACGAGGGCGAGCAGCGCGAGGACGCCGGAGACGAGGTCTCCGTAGGCGATCGTCGCCGCCGCGTCCTGAGGGATGTCGGGACTGACTTGCCCCGGCGCAAACAGCGTCAGCGGGCTATAGCGAAAGACGTGGACCCAAAGGAGAGGAACAAGGGAGGCCTCGAGCGGAAGTTTCGCCAACCGAGGAGCTACGTGCCATTTCGCGATCAACGCATAGGCAATTAGACTCAAGGTCATTTGTATGTTCAGAATGACAAAAGCATCCATGCGCAACCTCCACGTCCTTCGTAGCCTTGCCAACTACCTTCGTCTTTAGAGTTGCTCATGAAGCGGGGGAAAGAGACCTAGGCCGATAGCCACTCAATCGCTTTGGTCTCGTCCTCGAAGTACTCCTGTTCGAACCCCCGCTCCCTTCCATACATTTGCCCTTTCATCCCTTCGAGGCTCCCGGGACGCGCGATGTATGCGAACCTACGCAGCCCCGCTTTCACGTAACGGGGCGAGATCTCCTCGTCTCGCCAGTTGCCGAGCTCGGGCCCCGGACGGTACTGGAACTGGCGCACGTCGACGAGCATTCCGAGGGTGGGATGGTCGAAGGCGAAGCCGGCGAAGTTGTGGAGCGTCTCCTGAAAATCGTGCAGCTGCATGTTCTTGCTCTCGGGCGTCCAGTTGAGTCGCAAGATTTTTCGCTTCGGATCGTAATCGAATGTATACAGTGGCGTTTCGAATAGCACCATGATTCTTCGCCTCCTCAGTTTCCCTCGATTGGGAGCAATTAGTACACTAATCTAGGCTAGACTGCAATGGGTCGATATGATCAGATTCAGGAAAGAGACATCGAGCATGCAACGCTGTAAGCCTCTAGTTTCAATAGTTAATCGGAGTCGCGCCACAATATGCGAAACGCCGACTGGACGTTCCACAAGGGGCTCAGAGAATCATAATGTACCTACAGGTACATTATGATGAAACCACGAACTGGCCGAGGGGTCGCGACGAGGGAGCGCATTATCAATGCAGCCATCGATTTGTTTCACAAGCAGGGGATCAAGGCCACGAGCCCGAATCAAATCATGGAGGCTTCGAGGACGGGGAAAAGCCAGTTCTACCATTACTTCAAGAGCAAGGAGCTCCTCGTTCACGAGGTCGTGGGCACGCACATCGAGTCGATTCGGGCGGGGCGGGCACCGATCGACTACGATTTGGAGACTTGGGACGACCTCGATCGGTGGTTCGAGTCGCAGGTGCGTCTACAGGAACGCTACTCGATGGCCCGGGGCTGTCCGTTCGGCACGATTGCGAACGACATCACACCGGAGGAAGAGCTCTTGCGGCAGGATCTCGTTTTGCTGTTCGAAGTGGTCCGCAACAAGCTGGCTTCTTTTTTCCTGCGGGAGAAGGCTTCAGGACGGCTGGATTCATCGGCAGACGAGGAAGCTCTCGCCGAGTTTTGCATCGCCTCCATCCAGGGCGGAATGCTCATGGGCAAGCTCCGCCGCGATGCAGCAACGGTCCGCGTGGCCGTGGATCACGCCCTGCATCACCTGAAAAGCTTCCGCCGCCCGCAGCCCTAGTGTCCCTCGTTGCAGCGTTTCCACGGGTATGTCCTGCTCGGCTAAGAGCTCGGGCGGCAAGTTGACTTCGCGCGAGGCTACGGGGAAAATCAAGCGTTGTGAAGGGCCGAGTCGGTAAGACCGCGGTTGCAGGCATCCAGATCGCTGCGCTGACCCTTTTCTCGGCTGCGGCTCCTCTGGCTCACCTTCATCAACGCGACCGAAGTCACCTCGATCATCACGGGCGGCACGGGGAGCGACCGCCGCATCACGGAATCACATTTCATGCACACCTAGACGGCCACCCGCACCACGCAAACCAAGAGTCCACTGGGGATCCCATCAGCCAGGGCGAGAGCCAGGACGATTCTCTGAACATCTCGCACGGGCGGCTGGACGCGCCACGCGTCGAGTGGCTTTCGAGTCCACTTCTTGCACTCGCGTCGACGGTCAGTGCCGCTCGCCCGCCGACTACGTCTCGTCTTGCCCTGCCGGCCGCCCGGTTCGAGTCGCATCGCCCGCCGCTTCTCTTCCGAAAGCCCGCCCGCGGCCCACCGTCGTTTTGCTGAGGGGCAAGTGAGCTTGCCTCTCTAGAGCCCATCACTTTTCCTTTTTTTCCAAATTTTTAGCGGGTTGTTGCCCGTGTTGGAAGGGCCATGCATGTCCGAAAAGTCGACGCTTGAAATGGGTCTCAGTGGCATCCAGGACGGAAGAATGCGCGGATGGCATAGGTATCGCGCCGTTTTCGTAACCCTGACGGTGGTTGCTGCAGTCGTGCCGCAGGCATGGGCGGAAGAGTCCCTGCAACGAGTCACTCTCGCGCGGGCGATGCAGATGTTCGAAGAGAACAACCTGGAGCTCCGTCTCGTGGACGCCGAGCGCGATCAGGCACTCGGCTTCGCCAAGCAGGCGGGCGCGCATCCGAACCCGGTGGCGGGAGTGAGCCACGAGGGTTTGTCGGAGAGTGGGCTCGACTACTCCGAGAGCTACTTCACATTGAGCCAGCGTCTCGAGTGGCCTGGACGCCGTGGAGCACGGACCGAGACCGCGGACATGGAGGCGACCGCGCTGGACTTTCGGCTGGTTGCGGAGCGTCGTCGACTCATGTTCGAGGTGAAGCGGGTCTTCATCGAAGCTGCGGCCGCGGAGGAACGAGCAGCCGTTGTCGGAGAGCTTCGCACGGTTTTCCGGATGGCTGAGAATAGCGGCAGGGAGCGTTTCCGCGAGGGGGATCTATCCGGCTACGACGCGCGTCGACTTCGCATCGAGCGAGCGCGCTACGAAAACCTCGCCGCTTCGGTTGAGATCGAGCTCGGGAACGCTCGACTGGGGCTTGCGTCCTTGATTCTGCCCGGAGCGCCCGGGCCAGAGCTCCAGGAGATCGCCCCAACGGCGGCGCCCGAGGGCGCTCCTCCGTCCCTCGAGGAGTTGGAAGAGAACGCCGCGATCACGCTCGCTCTGCGGTGGCGGGCGGAGATGCAGAGCGCTGAGGCGCAGATGGCCGCGGCCGACGCTTCCGTCCGGTATCTTTCGACCTTCACGGGGCCGGATGTAACCTTGACCGGGGGCTACAAGCGGCAATCCGACGGCTTCGATGGCTTTTTCTTGGGAGTGAACGTTCCCCTTCCCACCTTCGACCGTCGGAAGGGGGACGTCGAAGCGGCCGAGGCCAGCTTGCGTGCCGCCACCACGTGGGTGGATCTCACTCGGCGTTCGATCGCGAACGATTTGCGGAGGTCCCTGGCGGTCTACGCCTCCGTCTCCCAGCGCGTCGCCCTGATTCGCAACCAGCTCCTGACTGGTATCGACGATCTGCTTCGTATCGCGCAGGTGAGCTACAGCGAGGGCGAGATGTCTCTGCTCGAGCTTCTCGATGCCGCCGAGGCGTTCAGAGAATCACAGACCATGGAGTCGCAACTGAAGTCGGAGCACTGGATTCGTTACTACGACGTCGAGCGGGCGATGGGCGGGGTCCCCGTTGCCGCAAGAACAGGGAGAATCGAACCATGAGAACACCTGGGTATGGATTAGCCTTGAATCTTTCCACCGCCCTTCTTGCGTTCGGCCTTACGAGCTGCGTCGAACGAGGCCCGAGCGGTGAGAACGACCGGGAGGCCGACCACGAGCACGGGGGCGGAGTAGCGGTCACCCTCTGGACAGAGACCGTGGAGCTTTTCTTCGAGTATCCCCCGATGGTGGCGAGCGAGGCCGGCGAGCCCTGGGCCATCCATCTGACCTTTCTCGAGGACTTCCAGCCGGTGAGAGAGGGCAAGCTGACGCTGCGCTTCGTCGGACCGGATCTGAAGGAATATCTGAGCGTCGCCGAGACTCCGGCACGAGACGGGATCTTCACGCCAGCTCCCTCGCTTCCGCGAGAAGGGGCTTACCAGCTCTCGATGACTCTTGATGGCTCCAGGGGGGTCGAAGAGATTCCGGTGGGCGAGATCCGCGTCTTCGGTTCAAGTGCGGCACTTCCGCACGTTCACGACGCCCCCAACCCTGGGATCTCCTTCTTGAAAGAGCAACAGTGGATCATTCCCTTTGCCACCGCGCCAGCGGTCGGCCACGAGATCCGGCAGTCGATATCGGCGAGCGGCGAAATCGTTCCGGTCCCGAACGCCGTGGCCCGGGTGACGGCGCCGGTGGAAGGACTCGTGCGAGCCCAGCACAACCTCGACGCACCCAGTCCCGGTGATTGGGTGGAAGCGGGAGAGCGAATCGCCGTCTTGTCCCCCGTCCCAGGGGACAACGCTTACGCGGCGCTGCGAGCCAAGGTGGAACGCCTGGAGCGCGAAGTCGAGCGTAGCGAGCGGCTGAGTGCGGTCGAAGCCATCCCGGAGAAACGGCTCGTCGAAGCCCAGCACGACCTGGAAGTGAGCCGCGCCGCGCTCGAAGCCGTCGGAGAGGCGAACGGCCAGGGTTACGAGCTGACTCTCACCGCTCCCATCAGCGGTCTCGTGACGGAGCGCAATCTGACCATGGGTGAGAGGGTTCGTGCGGGCGAACGCCTGTTCAGCATCGTCGACCCGGCAACGCTCTGGCTGCGCCTACAGATTCCCGCCAGGGAGGGGCTCCCGTCTCCGAGGCTTCGAGCGCGTCTTTCACCGTCGAAGGGAGCCAAAGGGTATACGAGGCGACGCGGTTTGTTTCCGTCGGAGCCGCCATCGATCCCGAAAGGCGCACGCTTCCGGTCCTCCTCGAAGCGCGAAATCGAGACGGAAGCTTGAAGGTCGGGATGCTCGTCGAAGCCCGACTCTTCCGCCCCAGCAGTGTCGAGGGAGTCGCTGTTCCCTCACGAGCGCTGCGCAAAGAGGACGCCCTCGACGTGGCTTACGTCCAGGTAGGTGGAGAGAGCTTCGAGCGGCGCGTGCTCACCCTCGGACCCTCGGATGGCGAGTGGACTGTGGTAACGGGCGGTATCCGTTCCGGCGAGCGCGTCGTCACCGAGGGCGCCTATCAAGTTCGTCTCGCGTCGCTCAACGCGTCGGAGATCGCGGATCACGGTCACCCCCATTAGGAAATGCACAATGCTGGATAAAGTCATCCGTTGGTCTCTGCAAAACCGCCTCGTCACGCTTTTCGGAGCTGCCGCGGTATTGGCGGGGGGCATCTATGCGGCCGTGACGATCCCGATCGACGTGTTTCCTGACTTGACCGCGCCCACGGTGACTGTGCTCACGGAAGCACACGGGATGGCGGCCGAGGAGGTCGAGCTTCTCGTCACCTTCCCCATCGAAACGGCGGTCAATGGTGCCGCAGGCGTGAGGCGGGTGCGCTCGTCGTCCGCCCAGGGAATCAGCATCGTCTGGGTCGAGTTCGACTGGGGTGAGGACATCTATCGGGCGCGTCAGATCGTAAGCGAGAAGCTTCAGCTCGTGGCCGCCCAACTCTCGGGGAGCACGAGCCCACCGGTTCTCGCTCCTGTCACTTCCATCATGGGTGAGATCTTGCTCGTGGGCATGACGAGCGACCGTCACGCTCCGATGGAGGTGCGCACCATGGCCGACTGGGTGGTGAGGAAGAGGCTTCTCGCGATTCCGGGCGTAGCTCAAGTCGTCCCCATCGGCGGAGCGGTGAAGCAATATCAGGTGCTGGTTCACCCCGACCGTCTGCGTTTCTACGGCGTGGGGCTTCGGGACGTGCTCCGCGCCGCCGAGAGCGCAAACGCAATCGCCTCGGGAGGTGTCTATCTCGAGAGCGGGCAGGAGATCCTCATCCGGGGCCTCGGCCGCGTTCGGGATCTCGCGGACATCGAGAAAACGGTCGTGCGTCTTTCGAACGGTACTCCGGTGCGCATTGGCGACGTCGCCGATGTTCAGATCGGGGCCAAGCCTCGCTTCGGGACCGCCTCCGTCAACGCGGAGCCTGCCGTGGTCTTATCCATCCAGAAACAGCCGAACGCGAACACGCTCGAGCTGACGAACCGGATCGACGAGGAGCTCGACCGGCTCCAGGCGAGCCTTCCCGAGGGGATCGTAATCAACCGGGGGATCTTCCGACAGGCCGACTTCATCTCCCTGGCGGTGGACAACGTCGTCGAGGCGCTTCGCGACGGCGCGGTTCTGGTCGTTGTCATCTTGTTCCTCTTTCTCTGGAATGTCCGCACCACGGCGATTTCCGTCCTCGCGATCCCACTGTCTCTCGCCATCGCCACCATCACGATGCTGCTGGCTGGAATCACGATCAACACGATGACGCTCGGCGGGATGGCGATCGCGATCGGCGCTCTTGTGGACGATGCGATTATCGACGTCGAGAATACCTTTCGTCGTCTGAGGGAGAACCGGCGCCTTCCGGAAGGAGAACGACGGAGAGCTCTCCCCGTCGTCTACGATGCAGCGCGAGAGATTCGGGCGCCTATCGTGAAGGCAACGGTCATTATCTCGATCGTCTTCGTTCCCCTGTTCTTCCTCTCGGGGGTCGAGGGCCGCATGCTTCAACCTCTGGGCTTTGCCTATATCGTCAGCATCCTCGCCTCGCTCGCGGTGGCGGTTACAGTCACGCCGGTCCTCTGCTTTTTCCTGCTTCCCCGGGCAGCCTTCATGGACCGGGAGCATGAGAGCTGGCTCGTCGAACGGCTGAAGAGAGTCTACGCACGGACGCTCGAGCCCGTTCTCGAGCACCCGACGGCCGTCGTGGTCGCCGCGGTGCCTGTCGTGGTGGTGACGATCGCGGTCTTCCCGTTTCTGGGTCGAGGGTTCTTGCCCGAGTTCCAGGAAGGAACGCTCACCGTGTCCGTAGTGACCGTGCCAGGAACGGATATCGTACAGTCAGACGAGCTCGCGCAGGGCGTGAACGCCGCGGAAATCGACGTTCTCCTCGATCTTTCTGAGGCAGAGCTTTTCGAGGTCATGGACGATCTCCGGGTCAACCTCGCCGCCATTCCCGGAACCAACGTCACCATCGGTCAACCGATCGGGCATCGTATCGATCACATGCTCTCCGGCACGCTTGCCGCGATCGCCGTCAAGATCTTCGGGCCCGATCTCCACGAGCTCCGCCGGATTGCGGAGGCCGTGCGAGCGGCCGTCGAGAACGTGCCCGGTGTGGTCGACCTCGCGGTCGAGCAACAGGCGGACGTACCCCAACTTCGCATCGCCGCCGACCGTGACGCCATGGGCAAGTACGGCGTGACCCCGGGGGCTCTTGCGGAGGCCATCGATGTGGCCTTCTATGGGGAGGCCGTCAGTCAGGTGCTCGAAGGACAAAACGCCTTCGACCTCGTCGTCCGCTTCGATGACGAGCACCGTGGAAGCGCCGAGCAGATTCGAAAGGCGGTCATCGATACGCCTCTCGGCGCGAAGGTCGAGCTCGCGTGGCTCGCCCAGGTCGAGGAGGACCGCGGGCCCAACACGGTCAGCCGGGAGAACGTCCAGAGAAAGATCGTGGTCCAATCGAACGTCAGCGGGCGTGACGTGGCGAGTGTGGTCGAGGACTTCCGCGACAGAATCGAAGCGAGCGTCGACCTCCCCCAGGGTTACTACGTCGAGTATGGTGGCCAGTTCGAAAGCGGCGAAGCGGCCACGCGCGCGATCTCCATTCTTTCGGCCGTTTCCATTCTCGCTATTTTTCTGATCCTCTTCCAGGAATTTGGAAGCGCTCGCACGGCGCTTCTCATCATGGTCAACCTACCGCTCGCTCTGATCGGCGGCGTCGCGGCGCTCGTCGTGTCGGGAGGCGTGCTGAACGTTGCCTCGCTGGTGGGATTCATCGCCCTTTTCGGCATCGCCGTGCGAAACGGCATCCTGCTCGTGAGCCACTACAATCGGTTGATGCTCGAAGGTGAGCCCCGCCGGGAAGCGGTCTTCCGCGGTTCCCTCGAAAGGCTGAATCCGATCCTCATGACGGCCTTGACGGCAGCTCTCGCGCTTATTCCCCTCGCCATCGGCGGCGGCGAGGCCGGAAAGGAGATCCAGTCCCCGATGGCGATCGTGGTCCTCGGAGGACTTCTGAGCTCGACCGCTCTCAACATGGTCGTAGTGCCCGCTTTGTTCCTTCGCTACGGGAAGCCATCTCGATCTGTGGACAGTCTTGATGGAGACGTTCTTCCTCCGGCGGTTTGATGCCCCCCACACCGGGACCCGACAGGGACCGTCCGCACTGCGAGGTTGTGCTCGCCATTGGGCTCGTGATACTCGTCTAGAGTTTGTTGGCGCACCTCGTGGTCGTCATCGAGCACAGTTCGAATTTTTTTGCGACCGCAAAGGGAGTGAGGGGAAATTGAGAATATTAGCGATCCTGCTGCTAGCTGGGGCAGCCGCATGTGGAGGTAGCGGCGACGTCGCGGCGCCGCCTCCTCCCGAAGTGACGGTCGCGGTTCCAGAGCAACGTGACGTGATGGGATTTCAGGAGTTCACCGGGCGTACCGAATCCATCGAGATTCGCGCCCGAGTGGCGGGAGTGCTGAAGCGCCAAGCGTTCGACGCAAGCTCGGTCGTGCGCAAAGGACAGCTCTTGTTCGTCATCGAGCCCGATCCCTACGTCGCACGACGCAACGGCGCGGCTGCGGACGTGAAAACGTGGGAAGCGGAGCTTTCTCGCTCGAAGTCCGACCTCGAGCGCCTCGAGCAGGCGACCCGCACGAATGCGGTCAGCCAGCAAGAGGTCGACCGGGCCCGCGCCGACGTCCAGCAGGCGGAAGCCAACCTGCTGGGCTCCCAGGCGGCTCTGGAGCAAGCGGAGCTCGATGTGAGCTAACACGGAAGTGCGCTCGCCGATTACGGGGATGGTCAGCCGCCGGCGCGTCGACATCGGAAATCTTGTCGGCTCGAGCGAGAACACATTGCTCACGACAGTCGCTCAGCTGGACCCCATCTACGCCTACTTCGATGTCAGCGAGCGGATCATCCTCGCGATGCTGAACGATCAAGGTCGAAGCGTCACCAACCGGCAGGCGGCGCCGGACGAGCGGACGCTTGCGTACCTCGGACTCGCCAATGAGGAGGGTTGGCCTCACGAGGGGCACCTCGACTACGTCGACAACACCGTGAATGTGAATACCGGCACGATTCAGGTGCGGGGCGTCTGGCCGAATCCCGACGGTCTCCTGTTCCCTGGCCTGTTCGCGCGAATTCGGGTGCCGACGTTGCCACAAGACGGAGCCCTGCTCGTAAACGAGCGCGCCATTGGAACGGATCTCGGTGGCAAATTTCTTCTGATCGTCGGCGAGGGGGACGTGGTCGAGCTCAGGCACGTCGAGCTCGGGCAGCTCGACGAGGGCTTGCGGGTCATCCTCTCGGGTCTCGAGCCCGGCGAGCGTTACATTGTCAATGGGTTGCAGCGTGCGCGCCCAGGACTGCCGGTGACGCCGACGAAGAGAGACAAGACGGTCTCAATCGAGATGGAGCCCTAGCGCGTGTTTAGTCGCATCTTCATCTCCCGGCCGGTTTTTGCGCTCGTTATCGCTATCGTCATTTCTCTGCTCGGGATTATTTCGATTCCGGTGCTTCCCATCGAGAATACGCCCGATATCACGCCGCCCACGGTGGAAGTGTCGACGAGCTACCCGGGAGCGAGCGCGCCCGTCATTGCCGAGACGGTCGCCGTACCCACCGAGCAGGAAGTCAACGGCGTTGACAACATGATCTACATGTTGTCGAAGAGCTCGGACGACGGCTCGATGAACCTCACGGTGACCTTCGAGATCGGTGTCGACATCGATATGGCGACGGTGCTCGTGCAAAACCGCGTCGCCATCGCGGACCCCAAACTTCCCGAAGAAACGAAGCGGCAGAGCGTGACGACTCAAAAGAAGTCCACGAACATGGTGCTCATGGTGAACCTGCTGTCACCGACGGACCAATACGACGAAATTCACATCAGCAACTACATCAACTTGAACATCAAGGATCAGCTCGGTCGCATTCCCGGTGTGGCGAAGGTGCAGGTTATGGGCGCCAAGGACCACGGGATGCGGATCTGGCTCGACCCGGAGCGGCTGAAGGCCCGTGGTCTGACGACCAACGACGTCGTCTCTGCGATTCGGGAGCAGAACGTGCACGTTGCTGCGGGTCAGATCGGGGCGCCGCCAGCTCCTACCGGGCTCGACTTTCAATACACCGTGAACACTCTCGGGCGCCTGTCGACCGTTGATGAGTTCGAGAGCATGATCCTCAAAGTCGACGGAGGCCGCATCTTGCGGGTGCGCGACGTGGCGCGTGTCGAGCTCGGAGCTCAGGCCTACAATTGGTTCGTCCAACTCAACGGCAAGCCGTCGATCGGGCTCGCGGTCTATCAGCTCCCGGGCGCGAACGCGCTCGAGATCGCCGCGGCTATCCGGGAAGCCATGGACGAGATGGCAACGCGGTTTCCCGATGGGCTCGAGTACAAGGTCGCGTTTGACTCGACGCGATCGATCGAGGCTTCCATTGCCGAAGTCGTCGAAACGCTGTTCATTGCCGTTCTTCTCGTTATCTTCACGGTTTGCATCTTCTTACAGGACTTTCGGACGACGCTTATCCCTGCGATTACGATTCCAGTCTCGCTTCTAGGCACTTTCGGGGTGATGCTGGCAATGGGGATGTCGATCAATACGCTGACTTTATTGGGTCTACGCGGATTCGTGTGGGTTGAAGACGGCATTTCTGGGTAATGGCGGAAGGAATGCCGCCACGATCTTCAGCTTGAGATATTCCTCGTCGCGATAGCCGTAGGCGCGTCGTTGCAGCACACGGATTTTGTTGTTGACCCCTTCAACTAGGAGGCGCAGACGTTCCATCTCGGCCACCGCCTTGTCCGGCACAGCTTGCCCACATGCGTCGCAAAACGCTAGGTGTAGCGCGAGTTGTTCGCCAGCCAGTCCAGGTGTTCTACATGCACACCGCCGCACCCGGGACAGTTGACGCGCCAACGCTCGTATTCCAGATAGATCCGCCAGCCTGCCAACGACAGGTCGCGGACCCGGCACACTTGCTTGTCATAGCGCCCCCGGCACCGTTGCCCACAGTAAGAGCACACAGCTGTTTTTTTCGCCTCTTGAGCTGGATGACGCGGGCGTATCGGTCACCGAATAGACCCTTCAATCCGGCACACCACGAAACCTGGCAGCGCAAACAGCGAGCGGATCGACTGGGAATTTTTCACTCGGTTAGCCTATCCTAAAAATGGACCACTTTTCAGCACCTGATGAAGTACTCGATACCTTTTCCACACAATGAGTTACACTGTTTTTCCGTCAGGACTTACCCACACGAATCCGCGTAGACCCACTTTATTTGGGCTGATGCTTGCGATCGGCATTGTCGTGGATGACGCGATCGGCATTGTCGTGGATGACGCGATCGTCGTTGTCGAGAACACGATGCGTCTCATGGACGACGAAGGGCTATCCGCGAAGGACGCCGCCGGTAAGGCGATGGAGGAGGTTTCCGGCCCGGTCATTGCGACGACGCTGGTGCTACTCGCGGTGTTCGTCCCCACCACGATGATGGGCGGCATCACCGGGCGCCTTTATTCACAGTTTGCGATCACGATTTCGGTGGCGACCGTGTTTTCTTCTATCAACGCACTGACGTTGAGCCCGGCGCTGTGCGGCTTGCTCCTGCGTCCCTCCTCGACGGCGAAGCGGGGTTGGTTTTTCACCAGGTTCAACGACATCTTCGATCGCACGACGAAGTCCTACACGGCCTACGTCCATCTATTCGTGCGACGTGTCGCGGTGATGATGTTGTTGTTCGTCGCGGTCGTCGTGTTGACCGCATTCGGTTTCATGACCGTGCCCGGCGGGTTTGTTCCCGACGAAGATCAAGGCTACTTCTACGCCAACGTGAAGCTTCCCGACAGTGCGTCGCTCGAGCGCACCGAGGAGGTGCTCGAGGGAATCACCCAGACGCTGATGGAAACGCCCGGCGTCACCGATGTCATCACCATCGGCGGCTACTCGTTCCTCGACTCGCTCCAGAGCAGCAACGGCGGCGGCGCCATCGCCGTGCTCGAGAACTGGAGCGACCGGCCGGACCCCGAGCTCCATGCGACTGCCATCGCAAACGCAGTGACTGCGAAACTCCTTCAGATTCAGGAGGGCACGTCGTTTGCGTTCATCCCTCCACCCATCCAGGGCCTAGGAAGCGCGGGCGGCTTCGAGTACATGCTTCAGGATCGCGGGGCATCCGGGACGCAGCAGCTCCAAGCGATCGCCGATGACCTCGCGTTCGAAGGGAACCAGCAGCCGAGCCTTACCCGCGTCAACAACAGCTTCCGCGCGAATGTGCCTCAGCTCTATCTCGAGCTCGACCGTACCAAGGCGAAAACGCTGGGGATCCCACTCTCGGATATTTTCTCCACACTGCAGGCCTGTCTCGGCTCGGCTTATGTGAACGATTTCAATCTCTTCGGACGCACCTATCGCGTCATGATCCAAGCGGACTCCGCCTTTCGCTCCCGCGTCGAAGACATCAGCCAGCTCGAAGTGAGAGATGCTCAGGGCAATATGACCCCGCGTCCATGGGATACGAGTGGACCGGCGTTACCTACCAGCAGTTGGCTGCTGGCAATCAAGCGCCGGTGATTTTCGGCCTCGCGTTCGTCTTCGTCTTTTTGTTCCTGGCCGCGCAGTACGAAAGCTGGCTCATTCCGATTGCGGTGCTGCTCTCTATTCCTTTCTCGCTCCTCGGTGCGATTGTCGCGACGTGGATGAGAGCGCTCGACAACAACGTCTACACACAAATTGGTCTGGTGCTGCTCATCGGTCTTTCGGCGAAGACCGCGATCCTTATCGTAGAGTTCGCGAAACAGCTCCGGGACGAAGGCAAGCCGACGCTCGAGGCCGCGGTTGAGGCGGCTCGTCTAAGATTCCGGCCGCTCCTGATGACGGCGTTCTCCTTCATTCTCGGAGTACTCCCGCTTCTCGTCGCGTCGGGTGCGGGATCCGCGAGCCGCCAGTCGCTCGGGACAGCGGTGTTCGGGGGTATGTTGTTGTCGACGATCGTCGGGGTCTTTCTTATCCCCGTGTTCTTCGTGCTTGTACAAAAGCTGCGCGACCGGGGCGGTAAGGATCCCGTTCCAGCCGCAACGGGCGCGACGGAGTCGCTATGAGGACGCTCGAGATCCTTCTCGTCGCGACCGCCTTCGCGTGCACGTGCAAAGTGGGCCCCGACTACGAGCAGCCCGCGCCGCTACCGAACGAGCAACCGCTCGCGGACCAGTGGCACACCGTCGCGATGATGGGCCTCGCCGCGGGCGAGTCGGATCTCCAGACGTGGTGGACGGTGTTCAACGATCGAAAGCTCGAGGAGCTTCTCCAGCGTGCCCAGTTGGAGAACTTGAATCTGAAAAAGGCGATCGCCCGTCTCAGCGAGGCGCGCTCCTTCGTCGGCATCGCCCGCGGGGAACGTATGCCGATCGTGGACGCTGGCGGTGATGTCAACGTGGGTCAACAGAGCGCAGCGACCCTCCCTATTGACTTTCCGGGTGGCACCGATGCGACCACTCTGCTTTCCCTCGGCGTCGATGCGGCTTGGGAGATGGATGTTTTCGGCAAATTCGCGCGCGATATCGAATCCGCTGAAGCCGGCTACGAAGCCTCGATCGGGGACTATCGCGACGTGCTCGTCTCGCTTCTTGCTGAAGTCGCACTGTCGTACGTGGATGTCCGGGCGTTTCAACAGCGTATCGAGTTTGCCCGCTCCAACGTCGATTCGCAGCGAGAGAGTTTGCAGCTCACGCGCGATCGCTTCGATGCCGGCCTCACTTCGGCCCTCGATGTGGCCCAAGCGGAGTCGAACCTCGGCGATACCGAATCGACGATCCCGCGACTGGAACAGAACCTGAATTTCGCGCTCAACCGGTTAGCCGTGCTCCTAGCGGTGACGCCGGGAACGCTTCACGAAGAGCTCGCGATCGAAGGTGACGTCCCGACGCCCCCCTCGACTGTTGCTGTCGGCATCCCGGCCAACGTCATGCGGCAGCGTCCCGACATTCGCGCCGCGGAGCGCGCTCTCGCGTCTCAGAACGCGCTCATCGGTGTCGCCACGGCGGATCTCTACCCGAGCTTCTCGCTACGTGGCTTTTTCACTTTCAATTGGGGCAATATCGGGCCTATGAGCACCGGCACCGCGTGGGCCATCATCCCCGGCTTCAATTGGAACTTGTTCGACCGTGGTCGGATTCAAAGCCGCGTCCATGTAGAGGAAGCGCGAACGCAGCAAGCGTTTCTCGCGTACGAGCAAACCGTGCTCATCGCCCTCGAAGACGTCGAGAATTCCATGATTGCGTATTTCAAAGAGCAGGAGCGTCGCGACCGGCTCACCGAAGCCGTCGATGCCGCCCAGCGCTCAGTCGACCTCGTGCGCACTCAATACCTCGCCGGTCTGACGAACTTCCAAAACGTCCTCGACAGCCAGCGCTCTTTGTTTCGTTTTCAGGACCAGCTCGCAGAAAGCGAGGGTTTGGCGGTCCAGAATCTGATCGTGCTCTACCGTTCGCTCGGTGGCGGCTGGGACGTCGAGACGCAGGCGGTACCCGCCGAGGCGGACAACCCTTAGTTCTTCCGAAACTCAGATGCTACGGCGGGCACTTTTTTTCGCGGCTTCGATGCGAAAAAGTTGGTGGAGCTGACGGGGATCGAACCCGTGACCTCCTGAATGCCATTCAGGCGCGCTCCCAGCTGCGCCACAGCCCCACAAGACGAGACTTCATCCTAAGTCAATGGGTGATCCGAGTCAACAAAACGAGGGAGTTAGAGGTGGGCGAGGGTTATTCTAGGGCGGGCTAAGACAAAGAGTGGCTTTAATGAAGAGTTGTTGTGCTTCCAAAAGACAACAGTGGTCCCAGTCTCATTCAGTAAATAACGGTGTGACCCTCGCGCCACCGAATCCATATTAGGCACGGGTATCGCGCGGCCTCAAATTTTCCAAATAGAAAATCTGGGTCTACGCGGATTCGTGTGGGTTGAAGACGGCATTTCTGGGTAATGGCGGAAGGAATGCCGCCACGATCTTCAGCTTGAGATATTCCTCGTCGCGATAGCCGTAGGCGCGTCGTTGCAGCACACGGATTTTGTTGTTGACCCCTTCAACTAGGAGGCGCAGACGTTCCATCTCGGCCACCGCCTTGTCCGGCACAGCTTGCCCACATGCGTCGCAAAACGCTAGGTGTAGCGCGAGTTGTTCGCCAGCCAGTCCAGGTGTTCTACATGCACACCGCCGCACCCAGGACAGTTGACGCGCCAACGCTCGTATTCCAGATAGATCCGCCAGCCTGCCAACGACAGGTCGCGGACCCGGCACACTTGCTTGTCATAGCGCCCCCGGCACCGTTGCCCACAGTAAGAGCACACAGCTGTTTTTTTCGCCTCTTGAGCTGGATGACGCGGGCGTATCGGTCACCGAATAGACCCTTCAATCCGGCACACCACGAAACCTGGCAGCGCAAACAGCGAGCGGATCGACTGGGAATTTTTCACTCGGTTAGCCTATCCTAAAAATGGACCACTTTTCAGCACCTGATGAAGTACTCGATACCTTTTCCACACAATGAGTTACACTGTTTTTCCGTCAGGACTTACCCACACGAATCCGCGTAGACCCGAAAATCTGAATTGCGCTTTTTCTGTAAGTTGGCTTACCCGGTCAGCTCGAGAGCTCTGCGCGCAGATCCGAGGCACCGTCCTCGCGCTCCACAAGAGCCTTCAGAGCTTCGTACTGGGCGGCTTCGAGCTCGACGAACTTGACAGCGGCACGGTAGCGGACGCTCGGCTGGCCCCGCTCGTCCTTGTCGAAGCCGTGGACGTAACATCGTACGATCTCCCCCGTAAGCTCGAGGCCCGATCCGCTCTCGAGGACGAGCTTCAACACGTAGCGCGCGCTTGCGGGGAGGGTGAAGGGAACTTCGAGAAGCGCGCCCGAGAGCGACAGGTCGAGGACCGGCGTTTCGATCGCGGTTTCGATTTTCCCCTGAACGTCACCCTTCACGGGAACGCGGGGATGAGAACGACGCTCTTCTCGCGGCCAAGCCTTGGGCATTCCGAAGCTCCTAATCTTCTGTTGTAAGGGACCTTATCGGGAATGATACCGACTGAGAGTCGATCGCGCAATCAAGCGCTGTGGCAGGGCTCGCTCAATGAATCATTCGCGTCTTCTTGTTGACGTAGTCCATCAGGACGTACTGCCCGAGGGAGGCCGGTGTCGTGAAATAGGCCTTGCCGTGAACGATCTCGGTGACCTTCTTGACGAAGCCGACGAGCGCATAGTCGCGGGCGAGCATGAAGGTATTGATCACGATGCCCTTTCGGCGACACTCGACAACCTGCTTCAAGGTCTGATCGAGGATCAGCGGATCGAGCCCGAAGGGATTCTTGTAGATGCGGCCGTCCTCGAGCGTCAAGGCCGAGGGTTTGCCGTCCGTGATCATGATGATCTGCCTCATGTCCGAGCGCTGCCTGAGGAGAATCTCCTGGGCGAGGCGAAGACCCTCGGCGGTGTTCGTGTGGAACGGTCCTACGTGGACACTCGCGAGGCGCGACAGGGGAACTTCCTCGGCGCTGTCGTGAAACAGAACGAGATGCAGACCGTCGCCGGGAAACTGGGTTCGAATGAGGTGTGACAGCGCGAGGGTGACACGCTTCGCGGGCGTAAAGCGATCTTCGCCGTAGAGGATCATGCTGTGGCTGCAATCCAGCATGAGAACCGTCGCGCACGAGCTGCGGTACTCCGCCTGATGTACGTGCAAGTCCTCGTAGCCGAGGTCGACGGGCACGCCCAATCCGCCTCGGCTCACCGCCGAGAGCAGCGTCTTCGAGACGTCGAGGTTCAGCGTATCGCCGAACTCGTAGGGCTTCGAGCTTCCGACGACCTCGACGCCCGTCGAGAGCTCCTTGGTCTCGTGCTGGCCGAAGCTCGCTTTGCCGAGCCCACCCAATAACCCCTTGAGCGCCTTGAAGCCGAGGAAGTCGATCGACTTGTCCGTCAGCTCGAAACGCACTTTCGATCGGGCCTCGTCCACGTCGCCCGGACGATCCGTGTAGGGATCGCCGGCCGCGGTCAAATTCGGATCGGCGGGCGATACATTGATATAGCCTTCGTCCTGCATCCTCTGGATGAGGCGGTCGAGAAGCTTCCGTAGCTCCGACTCCTCGAAGCTCTCGGCGTCTTCCATCAACTGGTCGACGTCGTCTCGCGACAGCTTGCCCTGCTCGAGGAGCGCTCGAAGGACCGCCTCCCTGAGCGACTGCATCGCGTGGTCGGAGAGCTCCTGGATCCCGAACATGTCCTGGAATCCGCTGTCGAGGAAAAAATCCGAGAGCTCGCCGAGCAGATCCGAAAGATCCAGGTCTTCGAAGAGATCGGACCGAAAGCGACTGTATTTCGTCGTCGTCATGGGTGACTCAGTTCAAGTGACTCTTCGAGCTGTCGACCGCTTCTTCGAACCCTACCTCCGCGCGACGCTCGTCGCTTCGTGAGTATCCTCGCTCTTCGTTGCGGGAGATCTTCTTGACGCCGGCCAGCCCCTCGAGGAGAAACTCGCAGGCCGCGATGCGTTCGGCGGGGGTGCTCTTGTCATCCACGTTCACGACCGCAGTCTGGGCGAGGAGCCCCGGAATCTTCGAAAACGTTTGGAGAGCTTCTCGTTCCGAGCTCGTTTCGGGTAACCTCAGATAGCCACCGTCGTCGAACCACTCGACCGTGCTTCGCAAGTCCGCTCCACCAGCGTACTTCTGGAATATCTGTCCCACCGAGAGACGGATGAGGTCGCGCGCGACGGCTTCCGCACCCTTGAGCTCGCCCTCGTACTCGAGCTCGAGCTTGCCCGTCATGGCTGGTAGCGAAGCGTAGATATCGGAGACGCGCGGCGTCACGTCGCTCAAGCTCTGAGACAACGAACGACGCTCGGCATTCGACAGAACGTTCTCGAGCAAGGTGATGGAAAGTCTCTGGCTGACCCCGGACCGTTTGTCCACACGCCGATCCTTGCGAGCCTGGATGGCCACCTCTTCGACGATCTCTCGAAGGTAGTAGGGCATCGAGGACCGAAGTTTGTCACCACGGTCGGTCCAGGCCTCGTTGCGCGTGATCGACACGGACTGCTCGAGCGTCGAGGGGTAGTGAGTGCGTATCTCCGAACCGATGCGATCCTTCAGCGGCGTGATGATTCGGCCGCGGGCGGTGTAGTCTTCCGGATTGGCCGTGAATACCATCAGAACGTCCAGCGGCAGTCGAATGGGATAGCCCTTGATCTGAACGTCGCCCTCCTGAAGGATGTTGAAGAGACCGACCTGGATCTTTCCCGCGAGGTCGGGCAGCTCGTTGATCGCGAAGATTCCACGGTGGGCCCGTGGCACCAGGCCATAATGGATGGTCAGCTCGTCCGACAGGTCGAGCCCGCTTCGTGCCGCGCGGATGGGGTCGAGATCTCCAATCATGTCCGCGATGGTCACGTCCGGCGTTGCGAGCTTCTCCACGTAGCGCTGCTCGCGGCCGAGCCAGCGGATCGGCGTATCATCCCCGCGCTCCCTCAAAAGGTTCCGGCAAGCCGTGCAGATCGGCGCAAAGGGATCGTCGTGGATCTCGCAACCATCGATCGAAGGGATCTCTTCGTCGAGAAAATTCACTAGACTTCGGATGATGCGGGTCTTCGCCTGTCCCCGTAGCCCGAGCAGGATGAAGTGGTGTCGCGACAGGAGCGCGTTGACGATTTGTGGTGCGACGGTCTCCTCATAACCGACGATACCCGGAAAGAGATCTCCGCCGTCCCGCATCTTCGCGATCATATTGGCGCGGATCTCGTCTCGAACGCTCCGCCGGCCTTGCTTCCCGTGAGGACTCTGTAAAAACTCGCCTAGGGTTCGGGGTTTACTCATACGAGGATTATAGCCACAGGGCCGGGCTTTGTGCGGGCGCTCAGATGCGGTAAGCTCCTTTTCGATGATCCGAGCGGTCCTGCGCGCGTTTTCCCGCGGCGTCTTCGCGCTGCTCGTCGTGGGCTCGGCCTTCGGTGTCTATCATCTTTACCGCACAGGCCGACTTCCCCTCGTCCAGCGCGCCATCCACGACGCAGCCGTGCTCGGCTCGGTACAAGCCGCCTTCGCCATCCACAGAGACTTGGCCCATCGGGGGCTCGACGTGGCCGTGGAAGACGGCGCCGTCGTGCTCGAGGGACGAGTGGCCTCTGCCGAAGAGCGTGCCTCTGCGGAGGAGATCGCGGCGAGCGTCGATGGCGTTTCCACGGTCGACAACCAGATCGAAGTCGATCCCGAGCTTCCCGAAACCTCCGCCAGCTCGAAGAGCCTCGGTACCAAGCTCGACGACGTCACGTTGCTAGCGAAGATACGGGCGGCCCTTCACCTGGATCGAGAGATGAGGAAACTGGACATCCAGGTGACGGCGTCCTCAGGGAAGGTCGCTCTTCGGGGAAGCGTGCCGACGGAAGAGCTCGCCTCGAAGATTCGCACCCGAGTGGAACAGATCGAAGGTGTCGAGGAGATCGAGGTCGGTCTCGAGATCCTACCCCCATAGTCCCCGACGGCGTTCAGCGCCGACTCGAACGCTCGACGTCCTCAGCCAGGATAACAGCCTTGTCGATAAGCACGAGCGCCCGTCGCTCGTCGCCTTCCGCGGAGGCCTCACGCGCCTGGGTAACGAAGGCTCTTGCGGCCGTCACCTGCTCGCGCTGCTCGTTCGACAGTGTTCGGCCCTGGACGGAGCCGAGGAGCGAGATGGCCTGTCTCAACTTGGACAGCACCTCTGGATCGAGGGGAGCGCTTCCGGAAAGCTGGGTCGAGGGGCGCTGATCGGCATCGGGGGTGGGTGGCGGCTTCGCGGGGACGGTGGGGGCTGGACGGGGCGCCGGGGGCTCGACGGCCGCCTTGGGGGGCGGAGTCTCCAACACGGGCTCTGGATCCACCTCGTCGGCCACGACGGGCTCTGCGCTCGAGCTTTCCGCTTCCGGCAAGCTCGGTGGCTCCTTCTCGACGACAGGGGTCGAGGCAGTCGCGGGCGGGCGGGGAAACTCAGCCTTGACCTCTTTCGAGCAGCCCGAAAGGGCGATCGGAGCAGCAAGATGAGGTATAGAGGAGGAGCCTATTCCATGCGCGCTTTCTGTCTCGGCACCTAGGGTCGGGGCTCGTCGCTCCTAGCCCGGAACTTCCGGCAGGCGGATCGTGAAGGTCGAGCCCTCTCCCACCTGTGATTCTACCGTGATTTCGCCACCGTGAAGCTGAACGATCCGATAGACCATGGACAAGCCGATTCCGCTGCCCCCGCTCTTCGTCGTCATGTAGAGGTCGAAAATCTGATCCAGCTTGTCCGGCGGAATGCCAACTCCTCGGTCGGAGACCTCTACCTCGACGCCTTCGTCGCCCTTTCTCGCCACGAGCTTCAGCTCGCCCCCCTCCGGCATCGCTTCGCACGCGTTGCGCACGAGGTTCACGAACACCTGCTGCAAGAGCTCCCGGTCGCCGTAGACGAATGGGAGCTCGTCGCCGACCTCGGTCTCGACCTCGATGCCGCCCGCCTTCGCCTCCGCGGAGACCAGACGAACGACCTCGTCGAGAAGTTCCTCGAGCGACACGGTGGTGAGCTGAAGGTCCTCGGGACGAGTAAACCGCAAGAAACCTTGGATGACGCGGTCCAGCCTGCGAATCTCCTGATCCAGGGTGTCGAGGGAGGCCTGCGTATCAGGTCCGGCTCGCGCGAGCCTCTCGCGGAGCAGGGCGACGTGGATGACCATCGCATTCAGCGGATTCTTGATCTCGTGCGCGACGCCGGAGGTGAGCTTCCCGAGTGCCGCGAGCTTCTGCGAGTAAGAGAGGTGTGAGCCGAGCCTCGACAGCTTCTCCATGTCCCTCGCGCTTACCATCACGCCAGAGATGCCGCTCGCGTCGCGCAGGACCTGTGCTGTCAAGACGTAGGCGACGGGGTGATCGCCGTTGTCGATCTCGACATGGACGGGACCAACGGGCGTTCCCTCGCTCTGAGCTTTTCCGACGATCTCGGCGACTGGATGATCGGGAGGAAGGAGCTCGGAAAGAGACTTCCCCTGCAAATCCTCGCGCTTGCGCCCCAGAAGACCTTCGGCGGGAGAGTTGAGAGATAGCACGGAGTCCGTCACCGCTCACGACCACGACGGCGTCGCTCAGACCGCCGAGCATCGTCGAGAGCCAACTCGAGTCGCCCGCTTTCGTACTGCGCTCCTCGGCAAGCTTCTGGCTGACCGAAGCGAAGAACTCCGCGATGCGGCTCACGTCGGCCTCGTTACGCAGATCGAGCGGGGGCTCTCCATCTCCCGGCCGGATCCTTCCCAACTCGCGGCGGAGCATTTCAATTGGAGCAAGAAGCCAGGCAGCGAAGAAGAGAGACAGGAGGAAGGCGGCCACGACCACTCCCGTCGCGCCGACGACGTTGCGAGTAATCGCTCCTGCTATCTCTTCTTTGAGAAGGAGGGTCGAGATCGCCACGCGCACCGCGCCGAAGGGCTCACCGTCCACGTCGAAAGGGGTCGAGACTTCCAACACCCGATGTCCCTGGCTGAGCGCCCATAGCTGCACCAGCGGGTTCTCGTCGGCGAAGTCATCGAGCGAAGGCGCCGGCGTGAGTTTCTGGCCTCGTTCACGTGGGTTGCTGTGGACGAGAGCGGTCTCACTTCGGTCGGTGATGGCGACGTACATGATAGTCGGCGAGTAGCCCACGACCCCCTCGGCGAAGTGGGTGAGCGAAGGATCTCCCGCCAGTGAGCCTGCGATTTCTTCACGACTCTGCTGACGTATGACGCGCGATGTCTGATGGTAGAGGGTCTCGGCGAGAAGCTCTGCTCTCGATCGCGCTTCCCCGACCGTGAGTCGGGCCAGCGAAGTCAGGTTCACGACGCTCGTCGCCAAGGCCACCGCCGCAGCCACGAGGGTCAGCGTCGCAATCTGTTTTCCGCGAAACGTCACTTACTTAATGCTCGCTCGCCTCTTCGGGTTGAATGGGGACAGGCTTAACTCTCGCGCGGGCCAGTGGCCCTACCGAAAGCAACCCTAGGCGGAGCTTCTTCCCGCACGGCAGTGTTCGAGAGTTAAAGCCTGTCCCCGGTTTGACTCAAGTTGCTTGGCGATACTTCTTCAGCTTGTTGTGGAGCGTCTTGAGGCTGATCCCCAAGATCTCCGCGGCGCGAGTCTTGTTCTGCCCGGTTGCCTCGAGGGTCTTGAGGATGAGGTTGCGCTCCGCCTCTTCGACCGTCGTCCCGACTCGAAGATCCAGGCCTTCCGACGAACGAGGCTTCACAGCGGGCTCGAGCAGACTGGCGGGAAGATCTTGACCACGGATCGTCTCGCCCCTCGCCATGATCACGGCGCGCTCGATCACGTTTCTGAGCTCGCGCACGTTACCTGGCCAACGATAGGACTCGAGCGGAGGGAGATCGAGCGTGAAAACGTTGAGCCGATAGAACAGGTCATCACGGAGCTTCCCCTCTCGGAGAGCTTCGTCCGGGTCCACATTCGTCGCGGCGAGCACCCGCACGTCGACCCGGATCTCTTCCGCGCCGCCGACGCGTCGAAAGGCTCGCTCCTCCAAGACTCGAAGCAGCTTCGCTTGAGTCGCGGGCGCCATCTCCGCGACCTCGTCGAGAAAGAGCGTGCCGCCATCGGCGAGCTCGAACAGTCCCCGGCGACGACCTTCTGCGCCGGTGAAGGCTCCCCGCTCGTGCCCGAAGATCTCGCTTTCGAGAAGTGTTTCCGGAATCGCGGCACAATTGACGGCTACGAACTCGGCTTCCCGTCGGGGCGAGAGCTCGTGCAACGTGCGTGCGACCATCTCCTTGCCGGTACCGGACTCGCCCACAATCAGAACCGAGGCCGCCGAGGGCCCGACTTGACTCAAGAGGTCGTAGAGCATCCGCATCGGCCTGCTCTCCCCCACCAATCGGCCGAAGCGCCCCTTGCTTGCCAGCTCCCGCCTACCATGCGCCGGGTCGCATTGTAGAAGACCTGCCCCGGTACGGTATAGAGCTGAACCCTGGTCTTGATACCACGTACGACTCCCGCATCGACGGGCAAGAAGTCGAAGTAGAGGGTCCGGTCGGTTTCTGTCGCGAGCGTGAGCATCCGGCCCTTGTTCTTGATCGGGAGCTCCTCGTAAATGTATTGCAGATTGGTCGTTTTGCCGGAGATACCGGGACCGTAGTACACGATCTTCGCCGTGAGCTCCTTGAGAGCGTAGTTGAAAAGGACCAACGGGTTTACCTTTCGGGCCGCGAAAAGAAGATTGGATCTTCCAATTTAGACGGTCCATGATACAACTTCAACTGGGTCTGTAGAATAGGCGGTCCCAATTCCGACGGGACACGCCGTTGGATTCCCAGAATCGCTTCGCGGTAAACTCGCCCCACACGATGACGCAGATTCTGGCGCCCGTCGACCGAAGCCAAGCTCTCCAGAAAGTGATTCACGAGCTTTCGGGCGAGGGAGCTCGTATCTCGACGATTACCGCTGTCCGCCATTTCCCTCCGTTGCCGGCCGACTTCGTCGATTTCCCGGACGGGCTGGACGAGAGGCTCGTCGCGGCACTGAAGAAACGGGGGGTCGAGAGGCTCTACTCCCATCAGCGGGAAGCTTTCGGAAGGGTCACCGGGGGCGACAACGTCGTCGTCGTGACACCGACCGCCTCCGGCAAGACTCTGTGCTACAACCTGCCGGTCCTCAACAGGGTGCTTCGTGAGCCCGAGAGTCGAGCCCTCTATCTCTTTCCAACAAAAGCACTTTCTCAAGATCAGCTCTCGGAGCTCCACGGCCTCATTCAGGACGTGGGGGCGGATATCTCAACCTTCACCTACGACGGTGACACGCCTCAGGATGCGCGAAAAGCGATTCGCAGCAGAGGCCACCTCGTCGTGACGAACCCGGACATGCTGCACAGCGGCATCCTTCCCCATCATCCGAAGTGGGTCAAGCTCTTCGAGAACCTGCGTTACGTCGTCATCGACGAGGTACACGCCTACCGCGGTGTCTTCGGGAGCCACCTCTCGAACATCGTCAGGCGCCTGAAGCGCATCTGCCGATTCTACGGCGTCGAGCCGCAGTTCATCTGTTCCTCGGCCACAATCGCGAATCCCAAGGAGCTCACCGAGGCTCTCATCGAGGAGCCGGCTCATCTCATCGATCAGAACGGAGCGCCGCGCGGAGAGAAGTACTTTGTTTTTTACAACCCGCCCGTCGTGAACGCGGAGCTCGGGATTCGTCGCTCCTACATCAACGAGACTCGTCGCATCGCGGCCTCGTTCTTGAAACGCGGACTCCAGACGATCGTCTTCACGACGAGCCGGCTCAATACCGAATTGCTCGTGACCTATCTCAAGACCGAGATCGAGCGCAGCGTGACGGACAGGGATCTGATCCGCGGCTATCGCGGCGGCTATCTACCGAAGAAGCGACGAGAGATCGAAGCCGGGTTGCGCGAGGGCAGCGTTCTCGGTGTCGTCTCCACGAACGCGCTCGAGCTCGGAATCGACATCGGAGCTCTCGACGTCGCCGTCATCTCGGGTTATCCGGGGACCATCGCCTCGACCTGGCAGCAAGCGGGCCGGGCGGGCCGGCGCATCGGGGCGTCCGTCGCGGTCTTCATCGCCAATAGCAACCCGCTCAACCAGTTCGTCGTCAATCACCCCGATTACTTCTTCGGCGGCTCTCCCGAGCACGGGCTGGTGAACCCCGACAATTTGTCGATCCTCGTCGACCACGTGAAGTGCGCCGCCTTCGAGCTTCCGTTCCAGGACGCCGAGGCTTTCGGCAAGGAGGATCTTTCGGAGATCCTGTCGTTTCTCGAGGAGCACAAAGTCGTCCACCACTCGGACGACCGCTGGCACTGGACGAGCGACTCCTACCCGGCCGACAGCGTGAGCCTTCGCTCCGTCAGCTCCGACAACTTCATCGTCTACGACGAGACCCGCGAGCCGAAGATCATCGCGGAAGTCGACTTCGTGAGCGCGCACTCGACACTCCACCCGAAGGCTATCTACATCCTGGAGGGCCAACAGTACATCGTCGAGCGTTTCGACTACGACGAGCGGCGGGCGAGCGTAAGACCGTGGGATTCGGACTACTTCACCGACGCGATTACCTACACCAAAGTCAATATTCTCGACCGCTTCGCGTCCCGGAGCCACCACGCGGGCCATCGCAGCCACGGAGAGGTTCACGTCGTCTCTCAAGTCGTCGGCTTCAAGAAGGTCAAGTTCTACACTCTCGAGAACCTGGGCTCCGGGGAGCTCGACATGCCCGAGCTCGAGATGCATACCACGGCCTATTGGTTGACGATCCCGCGGGAGATCATGGCGTCGCTTCCGGGCAGCTCCGAAGAGAGACGGGACGGTGTCGTAGGGCTCGCGAATACACTCAAGACCATGGCGATGCTCTTTCTCATGTGCGATCGCTCCGATATCGGCGTCGCCATCGGAGACAACTCTCAGGGAACGGCATCCGTCGAGCGGGGCTTCAAACGACTGGGTCCCGGTGGCCGCCCCAAGACCGAGCCGATGGATGCCTCCTACGAGCCCAACATTTTCCTCTACGACAACTATCCAGGCGGCATCGGATTCTCGGAACCTCTGAGCGACCTTCATCCCAAGCTCGTCTCCGAGGCGAGGCTTCTCATCGAGAGCTGTCCCTGCCACGACGGCTGCCCTTCCTGTGTGGGGCCCGTCGGAGAGGTCGGCCAGCGCGGCAAGGAGATGGCCCTCACCATCCTGGATAAACTAGCCCCCCCATGAGCTCCACGCGCGAGAGGCTGAATCGCCTTTTTCCAGCTTCGAACAACGATCGACTCAAAGGCTCCGACGGACTGACGCACCTCGAGGCCGAGCTCCTCGGCGAAGAGAGCGCATCGGACCTGCCTGTCAAAGAGCGCCTCGAACGACTCGTCGCCGCGACACGGAATCGTCCACGCAAGCCCGAGACGGCCACCACGCCCGAGCGACGCGCCATGCCTCTCGACGAAGTCCTCGGCGGCGAGGAGGTCGTCAACGACAACGGTGCGTACTATTGCGTGGACAGGATCTTCCCGCTCGACCACCACCATGGCCGCGTCGCGCTGGAGCGCTTGAGGACGGTGCCGCGGCACGCTTTCTCCGCAATCTCGCGGGGCGACAGGGAGCTCGAGGTCGATCTCGAGCATGCGCTCTTCCTGGATACGGAGACGACGGGCCTCGCGGGCGGGTCCGGCACCTATGCTTTTCTGATCGGTCTCGGCTTCGTCGAAGACGGAGCCTTCGTCGTCAGACAGCTCTTCATGAGAGATTATCGCGAAGAGAGCGCCTTGTTGCTGGCTCTCGGCGAGCTGCTCGCTCGCCACGAGCTCCTCGTGAGCTACAACGGAAAGAGCTTCGACATCCCTTTGCTCGAGTCACGCTTCATCCTCGCTCGTCAAGGCCATTGCTTCGAGGACAAGACGCACTTCGATCTCCTTCATCCGGCCCGCAGCCTCTGGAAAGCTCGCTTCGAGAGCTGTCGACTCTCGGAGCTCGAGTATCTTCTGCTCGGCCTCGAGCGGGAGAAGGATGTTCCCGGACATCTTATTCCGGACATCTACTTCCGATACGTCCGCACCGGAAATGCGTCGCGCCTCTCCTACGTCTTCGAGCACAACTGCCACGACATTCTCTCGCTCGCGGCTCTGACCGTCGCCGCGTCGGAAATGCTCGACGAGGACAACGTCCCCGACGATCCCCTCGACGATTTCAGCCTGGGACGCTTGTTCGAACGGGCGGCCAACCCCGAGCGCTCCGCACGACACTACGCCCGCGCCGTCGAGGCCGGCGTAGCGGGACCGGCACGGCGCAGTGCGCTCAAGGGCCTTGCCGATCACAACAAGCGAGCAGGTCAGTGGGCCGAGGCTCGCCGTTTGTGGGAAGAGCTCGCCACGGAAGACTCCCTGGAGCGTATCCACGCGCTTCACGAGCTCGCCATGTTTTTCGAGCATCGGGAGCGGGATTTTCGGCTGGCTCTCGAACGGTGCGAGAGCGCCCTCAAGGCCATCGATGCCGGCTACGATTGGCCACTTGCCTTCCGCACCCGCTGGCGCGACGATTTCGAGCACCGCAGACAGCGATTGAGGCGCCGCTCGGGTGCCTTGGTGCACAACTCGCGATCTCGGTCCACAATTGTCCTGTACTCACGGATTCGAGGTTCCCCATGAGCATTTTCAAACGCACTCAGCGGAAGTATGTGAAGAAGGCCTATCGCGTGAGGAATTGGCGTGAATATGAGGCGGGTCTACGCAACCGTGGGAGCCTGACCGTCTGGATCTCGCTCACCGCCGGCAAGCTTGTGAACTGGGACGCGCCCCGGCCGAGGAGGAGGAAACCGGGCCGTCAACGCAAGTACTCGAACCACGCCATCGAGACGGCTGTCACCCTGGGCATGGTGTTTCATCTGTCATCTAGGCAGAGCGAGGGATTGCTGCGATCGTTGTTCGCTCTGATGAAGCTAGACAATGATGTGCCCGATCACACCACGATTTCGAGGCGCAAGGCGAAGCTGGGTAAGGTCCCCTTCTACCAAGACAAGCAGAAGACGCCGTTGCACATCTTGATCGACAGCAGCGGTCTCGCTGTCCACGCCGGCCAGCTGCGCAGAGCACCAAAGAGCAGGGACTATCGCAAGCTCCATCTGTGTGTCGACGAGCAGACTGGCGAAGTCGTCGCCGGCGAGCTGACGAGCAAAAGAGCCCGCGATTCATCGCGGGTTGCATCGCTTGTCGCACAGATCGACAGTCCCATCTCATCGGCCAGAGCTGACACCGCATACGACGCCAGCGGCGTCTATGAGGCGATCGAGAATCACAGCGCTCATCGCTCGCCGAGGGTGCTGATACCGCCGCGCAAGGGCGCCCAGCTCGCATCGGGGCCGGCGAGCAGCCGACAGCGCAATCGCAACATTGCAGCACAAGCTCGGCTCGGCAAACGAAAGTGGCACACAGAATCGGGCTACAGCAAACGGAGCAAAGTCGAGACAACGTTCCATCGCTACAAGGCTATCGTGGGCTCAGCGATGCGAGCGAGAGGGTTGGCGGCACAGAGAGTCGAGGCAAGGATCGGGTGCAAGATTCTGAACACCATGACGGCGCTCGGGATGCCTGATAGCGAGATGATCGGATGATGGGAGTCGGGGCCAAGCGAGCTATCGGCCTCTATCGGAGTTGTGCACCAAGGCAGTCGCTAGCAACACTTGATGGCGAAAGAACCCGTCAACCACCAATCCCGTCGGCGGTGATGTAGGCTTCGAGTGACCCCACCTCGTCTGAGAGCTTCTCGATAGTCTGTTTCATCAGAGGCTTCGTTGTGGCGAGGCCCACAACCTTCGATTCGGAGTCGACGACCGGGATGTGGTTGAAGGGCCTTGCCACCATCATCTTCAGGGCGTCGCCCAGCTCGCTGTCCTGAGAGAGGACTTCGACCGGCGACGTCATGACCGACGAGATCCGAGTCGACTCGAGAGACAGCTTCTCGAGCACCACGCGCTCGATGGCATCTCGGCGCGTGAACATGCCAGCGGCCTCCTCGTTCTCAAGCACCACGACCGCGCCGACTTTCTCTTTCGTCATCAATGCAAGCGCTTCTTTGACCGAAGCGAGGGCTGGGACGGTGACGGCGGGTTTCCGACAGAGGCGATAAATCTTCATCGCGAATCCCCAGGGAAAGGATGCGCTATTGTTGCGAATCCGGAAACTACTGTCAAGTTGAGGCATTCAGGGCCGACCGCGTCCTGTGCCAAAACTCGGCCCTTTCGAAATAGACCATAAATCAGCAGCTTAGCGACTGGGCCAAGGGCCCCTAGGCTTTACAGTTACCCCACCCGCGGTCGACCTTCGAGAGCCGCGCCGTTTCACCGTACGGCAGAGGACGGCGAGCTGCTGCCGAAGAGCGACATTGTCAAGAGCCAGTTCGCGACGAGCCTTGAAGGCGGAGATGAGAGCGCGAACAAACGACGAAATCAAGCAGGTATGGTGCCGGCAGACCGGAGACTAATCAAGTTCGGGGCGCACGGATGAATAAATAGAAGGCACACCCGCCTGGGCTGCAACAAGCAGGTGCAGATGGCTAAACAGCCTGGAGGGAATAAGTGGCCAGCCCGATGGCCACCACATGGTCGTTGCCCCCAACGACCTCGAGCCGGCAGGTGGCGAGCGAGCGTCCCTTGCGGACGACCTCTCCGATGGCGAGCAGGTCTTCCTGGACTCCCGCCAGCAAGCTCATCTTGAACTCCACCGTCTTGACCGTGGAGCCCGGCGAGACCGAACCCACCGCGAAGTTACCCGCCGTGTCCGCCAGCAGACCGATGAGACCCCCGTGGATGACGCCATGACTTTCTTCGAACTCGGCCCGGAACGGCAAACGCACGCGCGCCACGCCGTTCTCGCAATAGCTGAGTGTCATGCCCAGGTAGCGGCTGATCGGAGCCGCCTTGAAGAGTTGTTTGAGTTTTTCGAGATGCGCGGGCGTGGAACGTTCCGTCGTTTCACCCACCCGCTGGTGGCGGACACCTTCGGGCAGAGGAACCGGCACCGGCTTGGGTTCATTGCGGGGAGCCGAACGAGGCCGTGCAGCGGCTTTCTTGCTAGCAGGCCTCGAAAGGATGTCTCTCTTCCCTGGTCCTTCTTTCATATCGAGACACGCTCCACGATGTTGCGAGTGACGTGCTGTCTACGCCGGTCATAGATCTGTGTGGCCCGAGGGGTTGGAGTGTCCGGCCAGATACTGCACGTCCTCCAGGGGCACGTTCTGGCTGAGTATATCCGTGATCTCCATCACGCGGATGAATAAATAGAAGGCACAGCTTATCGCAGAGCCAGTACCGCGTCGGCTGGTCTCCGCGAGTTTCGAGAACGCCTCTAGGATTCGACCTTGCCGCTCCGTTCGCGTTTTCGGACAGGACGGGCGCAGTAATGCTTGCCTGCAAGCGCGCCCGCCAACAGACCCTTTCACTATCGCCGTGGGCAAACCCACCGTCCATTGAAGGGAAGTGTCACGAGCAGCCGGAAGTAGTTCTCACCAGGGCGATGTCCCGGAAGTGGCGTCGCTCAGATGCCGATTTGTAACGTTGCCAGTGGATCAAGTTTTGGCACAGGACGAGATCGCCCAGTTCGATCGAAAAGGTCTTTGGTCGTTGCGCTCAGTGTGGTTCTCGAAGTACGGGACGTTGCTTGCGACGGTAAAAGCGTTGGTCGCGGCCTGTGAGGCAGGCTACTACGTCGACGAGCTCGAGGACGTGGTGCAGGTTGACGTCAAGGCTCCTCTGTTGAAACTGGTCCGAGAGAAAAGATTGGCGCGCGAGCAGGTGTTCGGCCGATATCTGTATCTGGCCACCGATGTGAGCACGCGCAAGCAACAGCTCTCGGCCCGCCAGATACATGAGGCGTCACCTTCCACGTTGGGCTGGGTCGGGGGAGTCCGCGTGCTCCCCGTGGAGTTGAAGGCTGCGATCGTTCTTTTCTACAGCCTGCTCGATGAAAAGCAGCGCCGTCTCTACGCGGGAGTCGAGGCCATGAAGCTCGGTCACGGTGGCGACCAACAGATTGCCGAACTGCTCGGGATGGGTCCGAGCACGGTAGCCAGAGGTCGTAGGGAATTGCTAATGAGAGATGTTGAGCTCGACGGAGTTCGGCGAAAGGGTGGCGGACGGCGCGCCGTGCAAAAAAAACGCCAGAAGTCATCGCCAAGATCGAAGAACTCATGAAGCACGACACCGCGGGCGATCCGATGACGGGAGTGAAATGGACGCGGCGGACCACCGACAAGATTGCTTGCGAGCTAAGAAGCCTCGGTGTGAACGTCAGCAGCAAAACCGTCGGTCGACTGCTCAAACAGCTCGGCTTCTCGTTGCGGGTGAACCACAAGAAGCTGTGCGGTGCCACGTCCGAAGATCGCGATACCCAATTCGCGTGTATCGCCGAACTGCGCGCGCGTTTTGCCGCAGCTGGTCATCCCATCATCAGCGTAGACACGAAGAAACGGGAGCTGGTGGGATTATTCAAAAACGGCGGGCAGGCCTGGAACCGCGAGCCGACTCTCGTCAAAGACCATGACTTCCGTTCCGAATCGAACGGCATCGCAATCCCCTACGGCGTCTACGATCTGCTCGCGAACCGCGGGACAGTGTTCATTGGTACCTCGTACAACACCCCGGACTTCGCCGTGAATGCCATCGAGAAGTGGTGGCGAACGGAAGGACGGCGACGCTATCCTGCAGCCCGTGACCTCGCGATATTGGCAGACGCCGGGGGCAGCAATGGCTATCGGTGTCGGGGTTGGAAGCACGGGCTTCAAACGCGGATTTGCAATCGCCACGACATCGCTATCACCATAGCCCACTATCCGTCCGGTACATCCAAGTGGAATCCAGTGGAGCACCGTCTGTTCAGCGAGGTCAGCAAGAACTGGGCGGGCAGGCCTCTCGACAGCTACGAAACCATCCTCAAATACATCCGCACGACCACCACCTCTTCCGGTTTGCGAGTACGCGCACACCTTATCCGGCGTCGTTATCCGAAGGGCGTCAAAATCACTGACGAGCGGATGCAGGCGCTTTCCGTTACAAAGGACCAGACTCCACCCAAATGGAACTACACCATCCGACCGTCTTGAAAACGGGAACTTATTTTGTCGCCGGCCCTAAGCTTTACCTGTTCGTATTCTTAAGTAAGGATACTCCCGTTGTGATCCGCAAAAAAGAAGAGCGCGTATTGACGGGCAGACAGCCATGGGAGTTGAGGTCCTGCGAACTCGTGTTCGCCTCGGTGGAGGTTCTGCACTCTGTCGCTGCCGGGCCACCGACGCAATAACGTGCTCGAGAAAGAACGCTTTGTTCCCCGCGAGAAGCTAGGTCCGTCAGGCGACGCGTGACAACCGGTAATCGTGATGGAGCCCACCAAGGACCGGCCTCGAGGCAACGGCGCGCTGGGCGGGTAATTGATGCCGGTGCTGGTCCGGTTTCATCGGAAGCTCGACACAGGTGGTGGGAAGGCCTGGCCCGAGCGATGAATGCGGTCTCGCCCGATTGTAGTAGTCACGCCATTCGCTCAAGAGTCGGCGGAGATGTTCCTCTGACAGCGGTATCAGAAAACCCAAGCACTCCCGGCGTGTGGTGCCGATGAGTCTCTCACAATAGGCATTCGCCTGCGGTGCTCTGCGCGGCGTCCTCAACGGCCGAACACCCATCCCCCGGACGGAGCGGCGGAGGTCTGCTGAGAACTTGTTATCGCGGTCCACGATGACGAATCGATAGTCGTGCTCGCACCCAATCGCCTCCCGGAACTGTTGCAGCGTCCACTCCGCGGTCGGATGCGCCGTCACGTTGAAGTGAAGCATCTTGCGGGTGCCGATTTCCATGATGACGAAGACGTAAAGCACACGAAAGCTGACGGTGACTACGTTGAACAAATCCGCAGCGACGACCGCTTTTGCGTGATTCCGCACGAATGTCGCCCAGCGATGCGACGCATTGCGCCGGTCCGGGCTGCCGTCATCTCGAATGGGTATGTACTTCCGAACGGTGCGCGGCGAGACGCGGACGCCAAGCTTGACGAGCAGCTCGTGGGCGATCCTCTCTTCGCCCCACGTGATGTTCGCGACCGCCATTTCAGCGATTAGTTTTTTTAGCTCTTCTGGCAGCGTTGGACGTCCTTTTGGCCGAGACTTCCAACGCCAGAACAGCCGAAACCCTTTCCTGTGCCACAGAACGAGCGTATCGGGCTTGACGACGACGAGGGCTTCCTTCCAGTCGAATAGCCTCGTGAGAGTCGCCATCGTGAGCCGTGTGGCGTTATTCGTGCGCCGAGGCGCCTGCTTACGCTCGACAAAGAACGTAAGCTGCTTCCGAAGGAAAAGGTTCTCCGCGGCGAGGGCGCTGCGCGAGCGGCATAGTGTTTTTGTCCACTCGGCCTGGCCCATTTCGCTCATCTAAAATGGCCCACCTTAAGTTATTGATTCTTAAAGAACGAACGTAACAAAGTCCCTTTCCCTTATCCTGCGGCCGGAACGAACGTGCAGGCCGCCCCGAGTGAAAACACAGCTCTCATGCCTTTGGAACCGCGTTCTTGCTGCGGACGGTGCGGCGGAAGCGGTAGGACTCGGAGCCGGTCTCGAGGATGTGCGCCTGGTCCGTGACACGATCGAGCAGCGCCTTGCAGAGTCGGGCGTTGGTGAACACCTGAGTCCATTCGGAGAACGGGAGATTCGTCGTGATCACGAGCGCGGCGGTCTCGCTTCGCTCCGAGATCACCTGGAACAACAGCTCGGCACCGACGTCGGCGAGCGGGACGTAACCAAGCTCGTCGATGCACAGCAACTCGAAGCGGGCATAGCGTCGGATGATGCGCGACAGCTCGTGTTCCTGCCGCGCCTCGACGAGCTCGTTGACGAGTTTCGATGCGGTGGTGAAGCGGACGCGGCGACGTTGTTGGCATGCGGCCACACACAACGCGCTCGCCAGGTGGGTCTTGCCGGTGCCCGCGTCGCCGAGGAAGATGACCGGCTGCGCTCGGTCGATGTAGTGACCCTCCGCGAGCTCTTTTATCCGGCGGCCCGAGACCTTGGGCGACTGTGAGAAGTCGAACTCGTCAACGGTCTTCGTCCGCGGTAGTTGTGCTTCCTTCAATCGTCTCTGAACCGCTCGGTGTTCGCGTTCCTCGACCTCGGCGCTGAGCAGGACGTCGAGATACCGGACGTGGCTTTGCTTGTCGCACCATGCTTGCTCCGCCAGCTTCTGGAACTGGCTCGCCACGGTCGGCATGCGCAGCGTCTTGCAATGCTGACGGATGGTGCCGAGCTCGACGCTTCGCCCGCTCACGGGTTCACCTCCGTGATCAGCTCGTTGTAGTGGCTCACGCCCGGCGCAGCTCGTTCGTAGCGCGCAAGGTGTCCAAGCTCGACATCGTCCAGGCTACGCTCGGGGTTCCGTTGTAGCGACGCGGTATCGAGGAGATGGCGAAGCGCTTCGAGATCGGTGCACCCGAGCTCGAGGGCGTGGGCGACGGTCTCACGAAGCTTGTCGTATCCGTGCTTGCGCCCTAGCTGGATGAGCTCCACCATCTGGCGCGTGCCATCGAGCTTGCCGTGGCGACGGTTCAGCTTCGCCCACAGCTCGTCATAGCTTGCGGGCCATCGTCCTTTCGCGCGCCACTGCGCAAGCGGCGTCGAGCCCGCAAGGGCACCGGGCTTACGCTCCAAGACATCGAGATAGTGCTCGAGCTCGTAAAGCGACCGGTTCCGGTCGTAGCAGCGCTCGTGCTGTGCCATCACGCGGCCGTCCCGCCACGCCTCGACGGCCAGCGGCAGCAGCTTCACCATCACCCGCTGGCCCGGCTTCAAGGGCGTCGAGTACCAGTTCGTGCCGGCCCGAACGCAGCCTCTCTTGTCCACCGTCGTGAAGCGCTTCTCCTCGAGCTCGAAGCCCTCGTCGGCCATCGGGAGTAGGTGCACTCGCTCGAGCTCCATTGCCGCGCCCACCGCGTGTTCCTTGCCAGCGATGTGGCGCGTGTTCTCTTCGAGGCAGCGACCACGCAAGTACGCGTTGAGCTCATCCCAATCATCGAACTCCGGTACCGGCGTCCAGTGGTTGCGGCGGAAGTAGCCCACCTCGCTTTCTACACCGCCTTTCTCGTTTCCTCGAGCCGGATTGCAGAACTCGGAGTCGAATCCCCAGTGCGAGCGAAACGCCACGAAAGCTTCAGTCTGACGACGTTGGTAGCCTCGCAAGATCTTGGAAACCGCAAGGGTCAGGTTGTCGTAGCGCATTCGACGAAACACGCCACCGAAGAACTCGAACGCCTTCTCCTGCGCCTCGAAGAACGCCTGCTGCGTCGCGCGGGGATAGCCTCGATGGAATGCGCCCCCGCCGGCCATGCTCCGTACCACCAACGTTTGCACCTTCGTCAGCTCGCCACCGATCCGGGCGTGCGACTCGTACCAGTCCACCTGAGCTTCATCGCCCCACGCGTAGCTTTGCGGGATGAACACCTCCGCATGCTTCAAGCCGAGCTCACGCTTGCGCCGTCCAACGTACCGGCGAACCGTCGATTCGCCTACTTCGTGATTCGGGTAGCTCTCTCGCAGTCGATCCCAGATGCGACGCGCGGTGTGACGCTGCTTGCGTGGTTCGTGTCTGTCGGACTCGAGGATCGCGTCGATGAAATCCCGGACCGGGCCGAGCTTCGGGCTCTCTCGTGGCGTCCGCTTACGTTCCGGCGGCAGCGCGCTCTTAACCGCATCACGCACCATCCGGCGGTGCACTCCGAACTTCCTCGCTACCCCTACTATCGTCCCAACTCCGTGTTCGTACTCCCGACGCATCTGCTCGAACAATCGCACTTTGGCGCCCCTTTCCAACCGATGCCTCCTCTCCGGGCTTACGCCCGCTCAAGGCTATCGATCCGATGCAGGTGGGCCAAATCTAATGAGCGAAATGGGCCAAGTTAGAGTAGCGAACACACATAGGTTGCGAGCGAACGCGATGGCGTCCAGAACAATAGACCGGATATTCGAAAACAGTCGCACGAGCGAGCCTCTCCTCGTTCCTAAGACGCCGGTGGCGTCGGCGGGTCGACCGGCACGAAGCAGCCGAGCATGGCAGGTCTAAACCGCGCAATCAACGCCGGATCGACTTTTTGCGGAGCACAACAACCTTTTCTAGAAGGTCTTGCACAGTACGGGGACGGATCCGGCTGTGAAGCTGAGGAACTAGCCAGGATCCGGCTTGTCCCGCTTCTTCGTGGGCTCGAACCTTAAAGGGACGCGGCCAGTCCGAGCAGTGGTTTTCGGTTTTGTGGGTTGCCTGTTCTGGGGTCTTGCTCGTCGTTCGTGTAGCCGTCGGAGCACCGAGTAGAAGTCTTCCTGCATCCGGACCGACTTGTTGCCGGGGGTGCGTTGGTAGCGATTGTCAAGCGTCTGATCGAGGATGCGGACCTTGGTATTGTCCTCCCACTGAAGGTCTAGAAACGACTGCAGCTCGTTCTGAAGTGAGGTGTCGTAGATGGGGACACCCACCTCAACTCGCCCGTCCAAGTTTCGTGGCATCCAGTCCGCCGATGAAATGAAATACTTGGGTGCTCCGCCGTTACAGAAAACCATGATACGGGAGTGCTCGAGGTATTTGTCTACGATACCCATTGCCTTGATCCCATCGGCTCGTTCCACCTCATCGGGTAGCATCGAGAACATTCCTCTTACGTTCAGTCTCAGTTTCACCCCCGCATCGCACGCGTCGTAAAGAAGGCCGATGAGCTCGGGGTCGGTAAGATTGTTGAGCTTCAAATCGATGAACGCTTGGCGACCCCGGCTGGCATTCTTGGTCTCATTTCGAACCAGCTTCGCCAACCGCGGGCGCACGTTGAAAGGAGAGACGATCAAATGCTTATAGGCATCAACTGGGTACTTGCTTTCGAAGAAATCGAAAATCGTACGAACCTCCCGCGTCAACCGGCTGTCAGCAGTCAGTAAGGCATGGTCGCTGTAGATCTTCGTCGTGTCCTCGTTGAAGTTTCCCGTTCCGACAACCGCACAGTAGAGCGTTTGGCGCCTCACTCTGCGCTCAATCAAGCATAGTTTCGAGTGGACCTTGAGCTCAGGGACGCCATGGATGACGCGAACGCCCTCGTCTTCGAGCCGGTTTGCTAGCTCGATGTTGGTCATTTCGTCGAAACGGGCCCTCAGCTCGATGACCGCCGTGACATCCTTGCGGTTTTGCACCGCGTTGATGAGGGCGTTAACCACCGCAGAGTCTCTCGCGATCCGATAGAGGGTCGTCTTTATCGAGGTCACATACGGGTCGATGGCAGCTTCTCTGAGAAGCGCGACCACAGACTCGAAAGACTGATAGGGAAAGTGGAGAAGCACGTCTCGTTTGGCTACCGTAGTAAGGAAACTCCCCTGCGAACTCAAATGTCGGTTCGCGAGTGCAGAGCGAGGTTCGTCCCGTAACGAGCTCGACCCAACACGTGGGAACTTCATAAAGTCTTTGAAGTTGTGATACTTCGCGCCAGGAATCAAAGTGTCCTGCCTCGTCAAGCGGAGCTTGCTGGTCAGAAATTTCAGCAGCGGTGGCGATATGTCGGCATCATAGACGAAACGGACCGGAGCGCCCTGCGTTCTTTGCTTCAAGCTCTTGGTGACTTTGCGGATGTAGCTCTCCGAGAGATCGCTTTCGATGTCGAGCTCCGCGTCTCGAGAGACTTTGATTGTGAATGCCTCCAACCGGTCGACGTTCAGGAGAGAAAAGATGTCGCCCAAACAGAATCGGATGACATCATCGACCAAAATGATGAAGTAATCGCCGTTCGGAGACGGCAACTGCAAGAACCTTTCTGGACCGCTCTGGGGCACTTCGATGAGCGCATATTTGGCCTTGACCACGCGAGCTCTCTCGGGAAACAAGATCGCCAAATAGATCGATTCGTCACGAAGCGTCGGGAACTTGTCCCGAGGGTGGAGCATGATGGGCATCAATTTGGAGCGTAGGTGGGTCTGGAAGTAGTCTCTGACGAACTCCCCTTGTTCGCTAGTCAATTGCTCGTTGTTGACAATAAAGACCCTCTCTTTGGCCAACTCCTTCAGAACCTGGTTATACGTCGCGTCGAAATCTCGATGCAGGGCCAGCGACGTCTCTTGGATCTCCTTCAGTACCTTCTTTGGGTCGTATCCCAAGATCCGTTTGGCTTTCTTCCTTAGCTGCGCGATACGTCTCAGAGTGGCCACCCGGACACGGAAGAACTCGTCAAGATTGGAGGAATAAATTCCCAAGAACTTGATGCGCTCCAGTATGGGAACCTTAGGGTCGGCGGCTTCTTGGAGGACCCGGGCATTGAAAGAGAGCCAACTCAGCTCCTTGGCCCGAAGATTCGTCTTCATAAGAGAAAAGACCCTTTCAATGGCGAAAAGCCCCTAAAAGTGGAAAACCGCAGGAAACTAGCACTGCGGGGGCTGCGAGTTTCGAAATTGTGCCCCAGATGGGGTGTGATACGCAAAAAAGAAGATCTCGTATTGACGGGCAGACAGCCATGGGAGTTGAGGTCCTGCGAACTCGTCTTCGCCTCGGTGGAGGTTCTGCACTCTGTCGCTGGTGCTTCTGCCATCAAGTGTTGCTACGCCGCTAGAGGCATTTGAATGCTAGTGTCAGTTGGCCTGACTGTGTCAGCGAACGCCATAAATAAGGATGTCGGCGTGCACACAAAGATGTCCTGAACGTCAAGCACCGCGCGGTCAGCCCCGTCCTGTGCCAAAACTCGGCCCTTTTGAAATAGACCACAAATCAGCAGCTTAGACGCCCTTGGAATCCGCGCAGAATCGAGGGTATTTCGCGCCGCAGGGCTGGCTTCCGACCCCTGGGCTGCGGGTGGCGAGCGACAGGCCCACCGGGGGTGCGTACGGCTGGCTCAAATCGGCTGTGGGGCGAGCTACGGGCAGTGAACTTCGAACCCGAAAGTCCCTCATTAGACTGGACTTTATCGAGCACAAGAGCGAACGTTCGGTGATGCCGCAGGATACAGGGGTTGGCCGGAACGTCGTTTTGGACGGTTTGGACTTCGCCAGCTTACGGCGGGTCTGGGAGCAAACCTTTGGGGCTACTCCTCCAAGCTCGCTCTCGCGCGTTTTCCTGCGCCGCGTTCTCTTGCACGAACGCCAGTGCCGGCACCCATCTCGTCCGCGAGTGGAATGGCCGGACCTACCAGGTCGAGGTACTCGACAACGGCTATCGGTTCGATGGCAAAACCTATCCGTCCCTCACCGCCACCACAAAGCGAATCACCGGCACCCACTGGTCAGGACCACGCTTTTTCGGTCTGACGCCCAAGCGCAAGGCCTAACATGAAGAAAATCCGCTGTGCCATCTATACGCGAAAGAGCGCGGAAGAAGGTCTCGAGCAGGAGTTCAACTCCCTCGATGCGCAGCGAGAGGCCTGCGCCGCGTATATCGCGAGCCACAAGGCGGAGGGCTGGGTGCTGCTGCCAACCGCGTCGTGTCCGAAAATGCGAACGGAGCCGAAAGCTCGAATCCTGGAGGCGTTCTCGAGATTCGCGGAGACCAGCCGACGCGGCACTGGCTCTGCGATAGGCGCTCCCGAGCAGACCTCTCCTCCAGACCATCCGTTTCGTCCAGCTGGCGCGCCCGAACTCCTATGCGGCGGCACGGTGGTAATAACTGAGAAAACCGCCCAATCGCTTACGACATCGCACCTTCCCGTGAGGACTGCCGACGCATTCTTGCGCTTCGAGCAACGCGTTCCCGAGCCCTTGATGGTTGCGCTCTCCGTGATAATGATGGATGAACTCAGTGACGGCACGACGCAGCGATTGCTCACTGAAGAAGATCATCCGCTCCAAGCACTCGCTCTTGATCGACAAAACAAACCTTTCGACATAAGCGTTCAGATTCGGCGAACGGTGCGGCAGCCGAATGACGTCCGTTCCGGCGTGCTCGAGCAAATCGCGAAACTCCGTGGTGAACTTCTTGTCGCGGTCCAGGATGAGGAATCGCTTGCCGCGCAGAAAGCCGTCGAATGGGTCGGTGAGATTCCGACAGACCTGCATCATGAACGGGCCCTCCGGCCCCGGAGTGATTCCGGCAATGTGCACTTTTCGCGAAGACAGCTCGATGACGACGAGCACATAGTAGGTCACGAGCCTGCGAACTGTGGCGACCTCGACGGTGAAGAAGTCGGTCGCAGCAACGGTTTCCCAATGGGCGGCGAGAAACGTGCGCCATGGCGTTCGCTCACTTCGCTCCGGCGCAGGCTCGATGCCATGTTCTCGCAGAATATTGGCGATGGTGCTCCTGGCTACGGTATGGCCGAGATTCGAGAGGGCGCCGCGAATGCGTGTATACCCCCACCTCGGATTCGACTTCGCCATCCCTACGATGAGCTTGCTAATCTCGGCCATGACCCGGGGCCGTCCGGGCTGTTTCCGCCGCTCGCTGTAGTCCCACTTCCGCGCAATCAGCCTTCGGTGCCAAGCCAGCAGGGTTTCCGGTGTGACGATACCGGCGACTCCTGCCAAGAGTTTCCGGCCAAGCGCCTTACCCTTTACCGCGAGCCGACGTCGCTCGTCGTCTGTGAGACGAAGCTTCCTCCCGCAAAGCCGAGCTTTGAGGACTTTGTTCTCCTCGAGCAAGTAGACCATAGCGGCCTGTTGGTCACGCTGGAGCCAACCAGCGATGGTGATGACCAACAATGTCAAGGGCTGGATCGGCGTGCTCATGACCGAGGATTCTAGTCCCCTGGGTCTTTGATTACTATACAAAGTTAGGCTTTTCTCGAGCCCATAAGATTCATAAGATTCACGTACTTAGAATGGTTTCGGCAAGCTCTGCTTTGTCTGGTTTGTTCTGCTACAGGGGACTAGCTCCCATTGGCCAATCAAGCGTAGATACGTCTATTCCGAAACGTCCCGGCGAGCTGGTCTTGAGTTCGTTTGTATTTTTGGACACGACGCGGATTGGCTGGGGCAGAGCGGTTGCGCGATTGTAGCGATGGAAGCGACCGGAGTGTATTGAACCGCCCCGGGTTTCCCGGAGCCCTCTGTGCCAACATCCTTGAGACAATCCGCTCCTTGAAATTAGTGTCGAGGGCGGAGGAGGATCATAGATGAGTACGTTGATTGAGAGAATGACGTCGGCGGGGTCGGAAGGAGCCCGTAGGGCGACTGGAGATCTCGCCGACCGTGGTGCTGCGGCGGGGGTCCGCGATCCCGAAGTGAGTGAGAAAGCGAAGCGCCGACGTTTCAGCGCTGAATACAAGCTGCGGATCGTTCGCGAGGCGGACGCCTGCAAGGGTGACGGTGATGTGGCGGCGCTTCTACGTCGCGAGGGACTGTACTCGTCGCATCTATCGAGTTGGCGTCGGCAACGGGACGAGATCGCCAAGGCGGGATTGACGTCGAGAAAGCGAGGTCGGAAGGCGAAGGCAGAGGCTCCACGGATCAAGGAGCTCGAGCGCGAGAACGCCCGACTCCAGCGCCGGCTGGCTCGGGTGGAAACGATGCTAGAGATCCAAAAAAAAGCCTCCGAGCTCCTGGGGATCCCCCTGAACCCGATCGACGACGACGAGAACGATTGATCGTGGCGGCCGAGGAGCTGGCGGGTCGGATTGGACAAACGGCGGAAGCTTGCGAGGCGCTGGGCGTGTCTCGTTCCACGTTGTATCGTCGACGCCGACCGGTGACGTCCAAGCCGAAGCGCCGTCCTCGGCCGCAGCGAGCCCTCGACACGACCGAGCGCGAGAGGGTCCTCAGTGCATTGCATTGCGAACGGTTCGTCGACAAGGCGCCGGCCCAGGTGTGGGCCACGCTTCTGGACGAGGGAATCTACCACTGTTCGATCCGCACGATGTACCGGATTCTGTCGGAGCACGGAGAGGTGCGTGAGCGCCGGAACCAGCTGCGGCATCCGAACTATCAGAAGCCGGAGCTCGTGGCGGAAGCGCCGAACCAGGTTTGGTCGTGGGACATAACGAAGCTGCGCGGCCCGGTCAAGTGGACCTACTTTTACCTCTACGTGATTCTCGACATCTTCTCCCGGTACGTGACCGGGTGGATGTTGGCTCGGCGAGAAAGCGCCGAGCTCGCCCGTCGTCTCATCAGCGAGAGCTGCCTCAAGCAGAACATCGAAGCCGACCAGCTCACCATCCACGCAGACCGCGGCAGCTCGATGCGAAGCAAGTCCGTCGCCTTGCTCCTGGCCGACCTCGGCATAACCAAGACGCACTCGCGGCCGTACGTCTCGAACGATAATCCCTACTCCGAGTCCCAGTTCAAGACGATGAAGTATTGCCCTGAATTCCCAAGCCGCTTTGGCTGTCTGGAAGACGGCCGCCTGTTCTGCGGCGGTTTCTTCGACTACTACAACAACGCGCACCGGCACTCGGGACTGGGGCTCATGACGCCGGCCGCCGTTCACTACGGTCGCGCCGACGAGCTCAACGCCGCCCGGCGCCAGGTCCTTCTCGAAGCTCATCGGGCTCACCCCGAGCGCTTCGTGCACGGAACACCTCAACCTCCGGTTTTGCCTCGTCAGGTCTGGATCAACCCGCCGCCCGAGAAAACGACGCCACAGGAGGCCCTAGGAGCCACTTTCTCGGGGCGCCCCATACCTGAGCTACCCCCGGATTCAAGCTATCCGGACGCGATCGCGTCGGAACCCAATCGCGACCGCACCGCGCTCACGCCCCGTCCTTCACTGATCGAGGCTCACTAAATGCAGCCTGCGGGTGTCTCAAAGTCGTTGACACGTTCCGGAGACCCCAACTCTTGAGAGGATGGAGTCATGACAAGACGAAGCAGGTATTCACCGGAGGTAAAAGAGCGCGCAGTGCGGATGGTTTTCGACCAGCAGGCTCAGCACGAATCTCAGTGGTCAGCGATCTCATCGATTGCGTCGAAGATTGACTGTACGCGGGAAACGCTACGCACGTGGGTGCGGCGAGCAGAGCGTGATGCTGGGAAACGAGCGGGACTGACGACGGACGAGCGTCAGCGGCTGAAGGAGCTTGAGCGAGAGAACCGTGAGCTAAAGCGGGCGAACGAGATCCTTCGCAAGGCGTCGGCGTTTTTCGCCCAGGCGGAGCTCGACCGCCGACCGAGGTGAATGTGTTGTTCGTGGACGCGAACCGTGAAAATTACGGGGTCGAGCCGATCTGCCGGATGCTTCCGATCGCCCCGTCGACCTATTACGAGCAGAAAGCGAGAGAGAAGGACCCAAGCCGCCAGCCAGCGAGAGCGAAGCGCGACGTCCAACTCCGCGGCGAGATTCGTCGTGTACGGCAAGAGAACTTTGACGTGTATGGCGTGCGCAAGGTCTGGCGCCAGCTTCGCCGTGAGGGCCGCGACGTGGCTCGATGCACGGTGGCCCGTCTGATGCGTGAAATGGGTCTCCAGGGCGCGGTCCGTGGACGTCGATTCAAGACGACGAAGCCGGATTCGAGCGGCGCTCGCCCGATGGACCTCGTGGAGCGCGACTTCAACGCCACACGCCCGAACGAGCTCTGGGTCTCGGACCTGACCTACATTGCCACGTGGCGCGGCTTCGTGTATGTCGCCTTCGTCATCGACGTCTTCGCTCGACTCATCGTCGGTTGGCGAGCGACGACATCGTTGACTGCCGGCATCGCTCTCGATGCGTTGGAGCAGGCGCTGCACGAGCGCCGACTAAACCCAGAAGATCCATTGGTGCATCACAGCGATCGCGGCGTGCAGTACGTCTCGACCCGTTACACCGAGCGGCTCGCCGAGGCGGGTATTGAGCCGTCCGTCGGCAGCCGAGGCGACTCTTACGATAACGCTTTGGCTGAATCCATCATCGGCCTCTACAAGACCGAGGTGATCCGTCGACGTGGGCCCTGGCGTGGTCTCGAAGACGTTGAGTTCGCCACCCTCGAGTGGGTCCATTGGTACAACACGCAACGACTCTTGGAGCCGATCGGAAATGTCTCCCCCGTCGAGTACGAGATGAACTACTATCGGTCGCAGGAAGGCTCGCTAGAGATGGCGAGACTCAACTAAAACAGTCTCCGGGAAACCCGGGGCGGTTCAGTATTGGAAGCCGGTGTGGCATGTGCTCGAAGGTCATTTCGAGTTGGTGTTGGCACAGCCGGCCCACGTCAAGAACATGCCTGGTCGTAAGAGCGATATCAGTGATGCCTTCTGGATAGCGGATTTGCTTGCCCATGGTCTCATTCGTGCTAGCTTCGTTCCGCCAACACCGCTCCAGGAACTGCGAGAGCTGACCCGAACGCGAAAGCAGTTCGTTCGAGAAATCGCTCGGGAGACCCAACGGATTCAAAAGACGTTGGAAGATGCGAACATCAAATTGACGAGCGTGATGAGCAGCATTTTAGGAGTAAGCGGGCGAGCGATTATCCGAGGGATCATTGCGGGAGAAAGCGACCCTCACAAGCTGAGCGAGCTTGGCTCGAGCCGACTCAAAGCCACTGAACAGGAATTGAGCGCAGCGCTCGAGGGCCACGTTACCGACCATCATCGTTTCCTGTTGGGTTTTCATCTCCATCACATCGAGCAGCTTGAAGCCTCAGTGAGCGCGCTCGAGTCCCGTATCACAGAGAGCCTGCGTCCTTTTCGACCGGCCGTCGAGCTTCTGGTGACGATCCCGGGCATCAGCGAAGCTACGGCGGCCATTCTCGTCGCCGAGATCGGACCCGATGTGTCGGCTTTCCCAACCGCCGGACACCTTCGCTCTTGGGCCGGTCTGTGCCCACGGCTGCATGAAAGTGCCGGTAAACGCTTTTCTCAGAAAACCCGCAAAGGCGCTCCATGGCTCAAGACCGCTCTTGTCCAAGCCGCTTGGGCGGCAAGCCGCAAGCGCGACAGCTATCTGCGTGCCCAGTTCTTCCGGCTTAAGTCTCGTCGCGGCCCCAAGAAAGCTGTGGTTGCCGTCGCCGCCTCCATCATCACTGCCGTCTACTACATGCTCCACAACGAGATTCCATACCGGGAACTGGGTGCCGATTACTTCCATCAACGCGACAAAGACCAGCTCACAAAACGAATGACACGACGCCTGAGGGAGCTCGGTTTTGACGTCACTCTCACACCTCTTGCCAACGCTACACCCTGAGTTTCTTATTAGTTGACGTCGATCGAGCGAACTGACCTTGCCCGGGAAAAGTGGACGGGTTGATCATCTCGCATCAGCAGATTTAAGAGCGTGTAATTGCTCGAACAGCATCGGGCTCACGTAGCCGAGCGACGAGTGAAGTCGATGCGGGTTGTAGAAGCCTTCGATGTAGCTGGCGACGGCGTCTTTGGCGCTCCGCCGGGTTGGCCAGCTCCGCCGGTTGACGAGCTCGGTCTTGAGCGTACCGAAGAAGCTTTCGCTCACGGCGTTGTCCCAGCAATTACCCTTGCGGCTCATCGAGCACACGATGCCGTACTCATCGAGCACGGCCTGGTAGGTCGCAGCCGCGTATTGAGTACCACGGTCTGAATGATGCACCAAGCCACTTCCAGGCAGACGGCGCCCCAAGGCCATGTGAAGCGCCTCGAGAGCAAGCTCTGCGCGCAGGTGGGACTGCATCGCCCAGCCGACGACACGACGCGAGAACAGATCGAGGATGACCGCCAAGTAGAGCCAGCCTTCCCAAGTCCGGATGAAGGTTATGTCCGTCACCCAGAACTGGTTCGCTCGTTCGGCTTCGAAGTGCCGGCCGAGCACGTTGGGCGCGATAGGGCGATCGTGCTTGCTGTCGGTCGTGCGGCGAAAACGCTTGCTGGGCAGGCCCTGCAGGCCCATCTCACGCATCAGCCGTGCCACTCGCTGCTTGCCCACCTCGACGTTCTCCCCGTCAAGCTGGCGACGTACACGCTCCCTGCCGTAGGTACCACGGCTATGGGCGTGGATCGCTTGGATGCGCAGCTTCAGCTTCCCATCCTCACACTGTCGCCTGCTGGGCGCGCGCTTCATCTGAGCGTAGTAGCCTCTGGTCGATACCCTCAGGACTCGGCACATCACCCGCACCGGATAGTTGGCCCGCTCCGCGTGAATGAACTTGAATCTCATTCGCTTTCCTTCGCGAAGAAGGCCGCCGCCTTTTTTAATATTTCTCGCTCTTGCTCCAACGTGCGTACTCGACGTCGCAGCGAACGGAGCTCATCACGTTCCGCCGTCGTCAGAGCCTCGCGTGGACCTTCACCGTGATCAACCTCGTATTGTTTCACCCAGTTTCGAAGGGCTGATTCCGTCAGGTCCAGTTCCTTAGCGACCTGGCCGATGCTGCGCTCGCCCGCTTTGAACAGCCGGACCGCTTCCTTCTTGAACTCCCCCGTGAACTTCCTTCGTCGTCGCTTTCCCATGGACGCCTCCAGGCGCATTGTCGCGCCTCGGTTGGTGTCCACAAAACCCAGGCAGGGTCAAACCTATCGCGTCGAGCTAACTTCCTTTGCTCTCGTCAGGCTGCACACGTTACCAGACGATGAAAGCGCAGTCTCGTAGCTCCTCGGTCCTTCCGGAGATGGCGGAGACAGTAGGGGTGAGCAAGAGCGAGGTGCGCCGAGAGTTCGTGGAGGCGGGCGCGGAGTAGTTGGCGGTGAGCCTTCGATGCCAAGCCAGCAGGGTTTCCGGTGTGACGATACCGGCGACTTCCGACAAGAGTTTCCGGCCAAGCGCCTTACCCTTTACCGGTGCTTGCGCTGTTTGCTGTTGGTGATGTGTACGCATCCCTTTTCAAAAAAAGCGCTTACGCTCCATTTAGCGCGCAGCGAAGATCACGAACGCTATTTCGGCTGTAATTTAATGCACTGTAAAGTCTTAGCGTCATCTCACCAACACTTAATGGCGGAAGCACCGCACAGGACGGGAGCACACGCCAACAATTGCGGTGGCGAGGGCGTATGGCGCGCTAGTTCCGCGCCTTCCAGAGCTTCAGCAGGTTACAGAGCGCGATCGCGGTACGGACAACCATCGTGTCGAATGCGTCTTCGATCTCGACGTAATCGTGGCGGTGAATTGCTTCCGACATCGCGTCGACTATGGAGATGGCGGACTCAAGATCTGCGCGCGCTACCCGGCGGTAGGTCCGGTTCTGAAGTGGCACGCAAAGCCAGTAGACCTGCGCCGGTCTTCCCAGCCTTCCGTCGCGAACGTACTGCCGTGGAATGTCCGTGAGGGCGTCGACGGGAGTCACGGTGTCGAGAACCTCGACGAGGATGAACCGAAGCGATGCTCCCGCTTGGCGCGCCCAATCCGGCCCGCGACGATGCGCCGCGTCCCAGACGCCCCGCCATGCCTTCATAAGCTCGGGGCTGAGCTCGGGCAGTACAGCGTCGATGTACCCGAGGGTGCGGTCCCTAACGCCGCCCCAGATCTCGTCGAGCGCGCGCTCTTCCTCAATGTCGTCGTGCGTGGTCACAACGCGCACGAACCGCGACTGCGAAAAGACGGCGTCGGCTGGCGCAGCTAGGAGGAAATCCGGCCCGGTCGAGAGCCTTTCCGGTCGGCTCGCGATACTCGCACCGAACCCTGCATAGGCGCGATTCAGCCGACCGGTCTCGTATTTGACCAGCGATCGTGTGACGTCATGAACGCCCAGTAGATCGGCGAAGCCGTGCTGGGCACTAAGAGTCTGAAGCAGCTTCTCGCTCTCGCGCGACATCGCCGTAAGCTGCCCCAGTTCTTTAGCGTAGTCCGGCATCTCGCACGACTTGAAAAGATTGGCGGCGCGCCGGTACCTTGGTGCACAACTCGCGATCTCGGTCCACAATTGTCCTGTACTCACGGATTCGAGGTTCCCCATGAGCATTTTCAAACGCACTCAGCGGAAGTATGTGAAGAAGGCCTATCGCGTGAGGAATTGGCGTGAATATGAGGCGGGTCTACGCAACCGTGGGAGCCTGACCGTCTGGATCTCGCTCACCGCCGGCAAGCTTGTGAACTGGGACGCGTCCCGGCCGAGGAGGAGGAAACCGGGCCGTCAACGCAAGTACTCGAACCACGCCATCGAGACGGCTGTCACCCTGGGCATGGTGTTTCATCTGTCATCTAGGCAGAGCGAGGGATTGCTGCGGTCGTTGTTCGCTCTGATGAAGCTAGACAATGATGTGCCCGATCACACCACGATTTCGAGGCGCAAGGCGAAGCTGGGTAAGGTCCCCTTCTACCAAGACAAGCAGAAGACGCCGTTGCACATCTTGATCGACAGCAGCGGTCTCGCTGTCCACGCCGGCCAGCTGCGCAGAGCACCAAAGAGCAGGGACTATCGCAAGCTCCATCTGTGTGTCGACGAGCAGACTGGCGAAGTCGTCGCCGGCGAGCTGACGAGCAAAAGAGCCCGCGATTCATCGCGGGTTGCATCGCTTGTCGGACAGATCGACAGTCCCATCTCATCGGCCAGAGCTGACACCGCATACGACGCCAGCGGCGTCTATGAGGCGATCGAGAATCACAGCGCTCATCGCTCGCCGAGGGTGCTGATACCGCCGCGCAAGGGCGCCCAGCTCGCATCGGGGCCGGCGAGCAGCCGACAGCGCAATCGCAACATTGCAGCACAAGCTCGGCTCGGCAAACGAAAGTGGCACACAGAATCGGGCTACAGCAAACGGAGCAAAGTCGAGACAACGTTCCATCGCTACAAGGCTATCGTGGGCTCAGCGATGCGAGCGAGAGGGTTGGCGGCACAGAGAGTCGAGGCAAGGATCGGGTGCAAGATTCTGAACACCATGACGGCCCTCGGGATGCCTGATAGCGAGATGATCGGATGATGGGAGTCGGGGCCAAGCGAGCTCTCGGCCTCTATCGGAGTTGTGCACCAAGGCAACTGAACGCTGTCAAACGTCAGGCTTTACGTAAACGTTGAGCCCCATTTTGATTTCCACACCATTAGCATCTTTAAAGCCGATATTACCCAGAGTCGACGCCACCCTTCTGGTTTTTCCAGAGGCGCTGATGTCGCCGCGGTAGTTAAGGTCTACATGAATCAGTAAACGGTTCCCTTCCACCACTTCGAATTTAACATTTTCCACGGGTATGACCTCCTTATTCGAGGGGTCCTCCGAACCCGTCCATTGTACCCGAAACCGGAGCGAGGGCAGGCCAGCCTTCTCAAAGGAGTTTTTTGGAAGTCTCTCGTCACGTTGCCGCCGTCGAGTGGATTCCCTCACGAGTGGTGAACACGAACCCGGCCTCATGCTGCCTTGGTGCACAACTCCGATAGAGGCCGATAGCTCGCTTGGCCCCGACTCCCATCATCCGATCATCTCGCTATCAGGCATCCCGAGCGCCGTCATGGTGTTCAGAATCTTGCACCCGATCCTTGCCTCGACTCTCTGTGCCGCCAACCCTCTCGCTCGCATCGCTGAGCCCACGATAGCCTTGTAGCGATGGAACGTTGTCTCGACTTTGCTCCGTTTGCTGTAGCCCGATTCTGTGTGCCACTTTCGTTTGCCGAGCCGAGCTTGTGCTGCAATGTTGCGATTGCGCTGTCGGCTGCTCGCCGGCCCCGATGCGAGCTGGGCGCCCTTGCGCGGCGGTATCAGCACCCTCGGCGAGCGATGAGCGCTGTGATTCTCGATCGCCTCATAGACGCCGCTGGCGTCGTATGCGGTGTCAGCTCTGGCCGATGAGATGGGACTGTCGATCTGTCCGACAAGCGATGCAACCCGCGATGAATCGCGGGCTCTTTTGCTCGTCAGCTCGCCGGCGACGACTTCGCCAGTCTGCTCGTCGACACACAGATGGAGCTTGCGATAGTCCCTGCTCTTTGGTGCTCTGCGCAGCTGGCCGGCGTGGACAGCGAGACCGCTGCTGTCGATCAAGATGTGCAACGGCGTCTTCTGCTTGTCTTGGTAGAAGGGGACCTTACCCAGCTTCGCCTTGCGCCTCGAAATCGTGGTGTGATCGGGCACATCATTGTCTAGCTTCATCAGAGCGAACAACGACCGCAGCAATCCCTCGCTCTGCCTAGATGACAGATGAAACACCATGCTCAGGGTGACAGCCGTCTCGATGGCGTGGTTCGAGTACTTGCGTTGACGGCCCGGTTTCCTCCTCCTCGGCCGGGGCGCGTCCCAGTTCACAAGCTTGCCGGCGGTGAGCGAGATCCAGACGGTCAGGCTCCCACGGTTGCGTAGACCCGCCTCATATTCACGCCAATTCCTCACGCGATAGGCCTTCTTCACATACTTCCGCTGAGTGCGTTTGAAAATGCTCATGGGGAACCTCGAATCCGTGAGTACAGGACAATTGTGGACCGAGATCGCGAGTTGTGCACCAAGGCAAGGACTCGTCACTTGGACCCACTCATCTGCTGGGAGGAGTTGCGAAGAGAGAGCGAGGGCCAGGACGGTAACAATGCGGAGGGCTGTCACAGGTATCTCTCGATGGCGGCGAGCGCGCCCCCCGCGTGGTGATCGTAAACGAGGTAGGACATGCGCGGGGGTGGCTACCAGACGTAGCGCTGGATCCGAGACCGACTCTTCAAGCTTGCGATCCAGAGCTCGACTCGCGCAGTGAACTTACGCTCTTCGAGGATGAGCCGGATCCGATCGGAGACCGCGGAAAGCCCGGGAGCAAGCGGGGAGGAGAGCTCGGGATCTTCCTCGTAGTATCGTTCGATCTCTTCCGCGGTGACGTAGCTCAAGGTGCGGAAACGCCGCTCGAGGTAGCTGGTGATGGCGAGCTGACGGCGAAGCTGCTCTCTCACCTCTTCCTCGGTCAAACCGTCGCGGGCGAGCATCTTCCGATAGTCAGCTTCGTCCGGGAAGCTCACACGTACCTGCGACATGGCGTCATCCACGAGCTCGATCGGGACAGGCTCCCCGACGAAGCGTTCGACCTCGCGCTCGACGAGGCGGTCTTCGATGAGGCGCTCCACGACCTCGGCGAGCGACGAGGGCTGGCCGGTCCTGACCTCGACGAGACCACGGGCCTGTTGGGCTTCTGACAGCGTAATGACGTCTCGATCGATGATAGCCACGATGCGGTCGACGATCTCCCCGGCTCGCGCAGGGCGCGATCCTGCCGCGGCAAGCAAGACGAGCGATACGAGGACGATTCTAGAACGCATGTCCCAAACTCACGTGCAACCGCCCCAAAGATTCCTGGCAGGGGATGGTGATTTCCGGACATTCGATCGAGTGGCGCGTACGCCGGTCCAGTTTGAATCCGTAGTCGACGCGCAACGGCCCGAGGGGCGTCTCGTAGCGAAATCCAAAGCCCACGTTATAGCGCCAGTTCAGGAGCTTGATGACCTCTAGACGGCGGTAGACGTTTCCGCTGTCGGAAAAGACGACGCCTCGCAGGTTGCCGAGTACGGGAAAACGCAGCTCCACGTTGAGGAGCGAGAGGACATTGCCTCCGATGGGCTCGCCATCGAAGACGGTGCCATCGTCGAGGACGCCCTTGCGCTTGGGACTGGCCTGGTCGAGAGCGAAGCCGCGCAGCGTGTTCGCCCCTCCCGCGTAGAAACGTTCGACCGGTGGCATGAGCGCGTCGCGGTCTTCCCGAAACGTCTTACCGATGCCGAGGCGGAGCCCGACGGCGGCCACCATGGTCTTCGGAAGCCGGAAATAGAGAAACTGCTGGGCGAGGCCCTTCAAGTACGGGGCTTCCGTCCCGAGCGCTTTGCCGGACCACTCGATGTCCAGAATACGGAACTGCCCTTGGTCCGGATTCAAAGGGTCGTTCCGCCGGTCGGTGACCGAGGCGAGGGACAGGGCGGAGATACGAACGTCACGGAATCGCCGGTCGATGTCTTCGATGTCGATGTCCTCCGCCAGGTTGAAGGTCTTCGTCCTGTCGAAGCGATAGCGGAGGAGCAGCGTTTGATCCTCGCTCATTCGCTTCGAGACCTGCATGCCGATGCCGCCGCGATTGTAAGAGAAGCTCGTCCGCTGCTCCTCCTCGAGAAAGGCACTGACGAAGACCGGGAGGTCACGACCGAAGAACTCTGGTTGCCGGTAGGTCGTAATGAAGCGACCGCCGCGGAAGCTTGCCCGGGTGAAGACGCTGACGGTCCGATTGAGTCCCAGGAGGTTCCGGCGGGTGATCTCGATGTCGGCTCGAGCGAGCTGTCGCTCCTGATAGCCAAATCCGTAGGCGAAGCTCGTCCGTGGGGCCTCGACGACGGAGACGAGGATGTCGCTTCGGCGCGTGAGTGGATCCGGAGGCAGAACCTCGATGTCGACGCTGCGGAAGAGCCCCGAGCCGACGAGCTTCTGACGCATCTCGAGCACGCCGGCGGTCGAAAGAGGATCGCCGGGGCGGATCGTCAGGAGCCGGCCGACCGCGGACTCGCGAGTTACGACCAGACCAGAGAGAATGACGCGGTCGACGCGGGTTCTTCGGCCCTCCCTGACGAGGAACGTGACGTTGGCCTTCGTACCCTCGTCATCGATCTGGGAGCGGGCCTGAACGTCCGCGCTGCGAAACCCTTCGTTCCGATAGATGTTCACGATTTGCTCCCGGGCCTCGACCAAACCCCTTGCGTCGAAGGCCATGCCGGGACGAACCGTCGTGGCGCGCAAGACGTCACCCAGGGGAATCTCCTTCGCGCCCTCCACCTGAATCGATTCGATGTGGGCCCGAGCACCCTCCTGGACACGAGCGACGAGGACGATTTCACTGGGTTGGTCGAGGGCGGAGCGCTCCTGTCCCTCGACGGTGACACGGTGAAAGCCGCGCCGCTGGTAGTAGGAACGCACTTCCTTCAGGTCATCCTCCCATGTCGCTTGGCTGAAGGAAGCTCCCCGAACCCGGCCACGGGTGCGAGTCACGAAGAGGGCGCGGATCTCCGACTCAGGCACGGAGAGGACCCCTTCGAGCTGGATGTCGACGACTTCGTAACGCGGACCGGGTACGGTGTGGAAGCGCAGAACAAGGAGTTGTCCCTCACCGAGCATCTCGCGTGCAGTCTCCACGCCCGCGTCACGATAGCCACGGTCCTTCAGATCCTGCTCCAGATTCGCTCGCGACTCTTCGATGAGGTCCTCCGTGAAGCGGGTCTCTTCGAAGATTGGCACGAGCTTTCTGAGCTCCTTGTCGGAGAACTCCCAGCCATCCACCTCGACGCGCACCTGTGGACCGAGGTTGGGACGAATCCGGATATCGACGGCCCGGTCACCTGCCGGCATGTCCAAAAGCTCCACCTCCGCTCCGTAAAACCCGAGCCCTTTCCAGCGCGCGGTCAGTGAGTCGAGGCTCTTTTCCAGCTCCGCACGCGAGTAGGGCTCACCCAGCGCGAGGTCGATGCGCCGGCGAACGTCCGTGGCGATCTGGGGAGCAACGCCCTCGACCTCCACCACGCCCACGACGGCCCGAGGTCCTGGTGCCACGTGAAAGACGACGACGGCGGTGGGCGACCGGAACGATGCCTCTGGATCGACCGAGGCCCAAAGATAGCCCTCGTTGTGTAGCATTTGCGTCAGCCGGCCCGCGGCCGCGCCAAGGTTCTCGATCTCGAGGAGATCGCCGACGGAGATGTCGCTCTCCTCGATCAGTCTCGGCTGAAGCGCCTTCAACCTGACGTTCGCCGCGTCGAGACCCGCGACTTCCACGGCCTCGATCTCGATCCGTGGGTAGAGCCGGAAGATGACATCGACTTCCTCCCCGACCGGCGCAGCCTCCACTTTGATGTCGGAGAAGGCTCCGAGCGCGAAGAGCTGCTTTATCGAGCGGCGCACGGCCTCGGGGCGATATGCCTCTCCAGCTTGTACCTCGACGAGCTCGTAGCTCGCCTCGGGAATCGGGGCACCCTCGAAGACGAGGCGCACGTCGCGCACCCGCAGATCACGCAGTTTCTCGGTCGCGCTCGAAGCGATCTCTTGCGCCGACGGCGAGGTCGCGCCAATCGCAAGCGCGAAGATCATACCGAGCATCGTCATGGCTCAGAAGCTTCTTCGGAACTTGACGTCGATACCGACGTCCCCTTCTTCGTCTCGAGACAGAATCCAGGACATCGGGCCTTGGGGCGTGTACTCGATCAGGATGATCGCCTCGGTGGTGGCATTGAGGTTGGACGAATAGTTGATGGATAGATCCCGCGTAATCTGCTTGCCCAGGCTCACGCGGGCCGTCGGATTGGCGAATTGGCCGATGAGAAACGGGTCGATGCTGAATCGGTCCAGCCCGAAGAGACGCTCCGCCCTCCTTCCGAGCTCTTGGGAAAGGCGCTCAGTGAGAAGCGAGGCGACCCCTACGCCGGCGAGCTCCTCCTCCTCCGTTCCGATCAGTGTGTCCTGTATTTCCCTCTCCGTCGCTCCCGCGAGGAGGCGCAAGATGTCCACGGTGCGCAGCGGTGGGTCAGAAGTGAGCTCGGGGTGAAAACGATCCACGGTTCCGGTGAGCCGGAGCTCCACGCGGTAGCTCCGGACCCGCGTTTCCGCCGTGAGGTCTATGAAGGGCTCGACTTTGGTAGGGTCGACGAAATCGACTTTCCCGGAGGTGATGTTATACCGCTGTCCCAGCAAGAAGATTTCCCCACGCTCGGCTTCGGAAGATCCGAGAAGCACCGGCTCCGCGAGGCTTCCGCGCAGCTCGAGCTCCGCGCTAGCGTCGATGTTCGCGATGGTGTTTCGGACGCGCAGGCTCTCCGGGGCGACGATGGTCACGTCGAAGCGCAGACCTGAGAGAAGCTCGTTCTCTTCGAACTCTCCGAAAAGCTCGAGGCCCTCGCGATCGGTCAGGATTCCGGACACGAGGTCGTACTCCCTCGTCCAAACCGCTTCATCGAGATCTACGCGACCGCTCAGGATCTGCTGTTCTTGGCTGCCGACCAGAGAGAGATCGACTTCCAAGGTCGCGACGAAACCTTCGGGATAGCGCAGCCGGATCTCGGAGCCTGCGATCTGAAGATCCATGGAGCCCGGCCGAAGCCCGGCCAGAGACACCGCTCCCGATATCCCAACGGGGCCAGAGCCGAAGACGGCGCGAAGCTCAGGAATCCGAAGTGTACGGTTGTCGAAGACGACGCGGCCCGTTAGCCCTCCGAGCGCTTGAGGGAAACCCTCGAGTCTCAGCGAGGCGCCATTCAGATCCGCATAGCCGGTGAGCGCGGGCTGCTCCCAGCTCCCGGTGATGCGCGCCTCGAGACCCGCGTCTCCCGAAGCCGCCAGTCGCGGGTAAAAGCTCCCGAGAACCTCGAGCGCGAGGACTCCGTCCGCCTGCAGGTCGTAGCCTTCGTTCGCCAGGTCGATGCGACCCGAAAGTCCAAGACGGCTCGCGTCTTGCGCGAGCTCCAAATGATCGATCTCGAGAACGCCTTGTTCGAGTCGCAAATCGACGGCTGCGGTCGAGACGAGGCGATAGCTCTCCCCTTCGACGACGACTTGGCTGAGCGCGCCCGTTGCCACGATGCCTCGAGCGGCGTCGCGAGACAGGGGCATCCTGAACGAGGCCTCACCGCTCAAGGTCATCCGCACGTTCTCGCCGAGCCCGTCGTATGCCAGGCGGAGCCAAGGACCGCTGTCCAGCTCCCGCCAGCGAATCTTTCCCGTGACGCCGCGATCGCCCGCGAGGTTGGCCGTCGCCTGCATCGCGAGCTCGGAGGCTTCACTTTCCAGCGTGAAGTCGAGCGCGAGAAGGTCATCTCTCAGCTCGCCGGAAACGAAGGCTTCGCCCAGGGGAACGCCTCCGAGCGTGACGGCGCCAGCACGTCCGCCCAAGGTCGCAATCGGCGCGTCGACACCGCCCGCTATCTCGACGTACCCCTCGATCCAGCCTTCGAGACCGAGGCCGCCGAAGTCCGTGCCAGTGAGCGGGAAGTGGTTCGTCGTGAGCGATCCGGAGACGGTCCCGGAGTCGAAGCGAAGCGCCAGTTCCCCGCCGAGCGTCTCGTCTCCTCGAAAAAGATGGATGGGTGACAGCCGCGCGTCGCGACCGTTCAAAGCGAGGCGTACCTCGCCACGATCGAAACGGTGGCCCATCACGTCCACGTCGTCGATGCGAAGCGTCGCGACACCGTCGAGATCCAGGCCCCGGCGCCGGATTTTGACCTCACCCGAGAGGAGGCCATCGGCTGGAGGCGAAGCAAACTCGAGGAATCCTTCGAAGTCCTTGAAGGGCCATCGTGCCAGCTTGAAGTCTCCCTCGAAGTCTCGATGGCCGAGGTTTCCGGTGAGTGCCAAACTGCCGCTGCCGGCGGCAACGGCGTCTCCTTTCGTCGCAACGAGGTCCTCGAATGCCATACGCTCGTGCAAAATGCTCCCTCGGGCGTGAACCTCTCCCCAGTTCACGGACTCGAAGGACAGCTCCGAGGCTTTCAGCTCCCCCTCGAAGTGCAAGTGAGGAAGGCGCTCGGTCAGGCGCCCTTGCGCGCGGCCACTGCCGCCAATGCCCCATATTTCGGGCTCGGGCTCGTCGTCACCGCGCGCCAGACTGCGTAGCGCCTGCTGGATTCGGTCCATTTGAGCCAGATCGATCGAGAGCAGCTCCAAGTCGAGGTCCACGGACCCACTCCTCGGATAGAATCCGGCAATGGACCCGCCGAGAGTGTCGCCGTCGAGAAGCGCCTCCTCGATCTCGATGTCGCCAGAAACCACCGCGCCCCGAACCTGAAACGCCAATCGCTCCGCCGTGCCACCCTCGGTGAGAGGCGGTTTCTGGCCGCGGAGCTCGAAGCTGCCGTCGACGACGGACGGGTTATCCGCGGGGAACGCAAGGCTTGCGCGACCCGAAACGCGAGAGGCAATGGGAATCGTTGCATTTCCGATTGCACGCCAGAGCTCGCCCAAGGCTACGTTCTCGAAGTCGAGGTCGAGGGACGCCAAATGGTCGGCCACAGGAAGCGGCTGATGAAGCTGTAGCCTCGCCGTCCCGGAGGCTAGCTGACCGTGCGCGAAGCCTACCTGTAACAGGGAGCGGTCCCAGAAGATCTGCGCGTTCCAGCTCGAGGTCGGAACTGAAGCGATGCGCCCGCGGGGCCAGAGCAACGTACCTTCGAGAGATTTGCTCTCCGGTTCCACGTCTAACGTTCCGCGAAACTCGGCGCGCCCTTCGATGAGTTGTCGATCGACTGGAAGGCCAATGATGGACTCAGCAGTACGCGCCAAGTCCCACTCCGCCGATACGTCGAAACGACCACGCAGCCCGCCACCGAAACCGAGCTTGCCTCTGAGGCGCGCTTCTCCGAAATCGGACCAGGCTCGTGCTTCGTCGACGAGAAGCTCGCGCGAGACGATCTCGAAGTCCGCCTCCACCGAACCCACGATGTCGCGATGGTGCTTGATCGTGAATCTGCCTTCTTCGTAGAGGAGCTTGCCTCGGTGACCGCCCCACTCGCGCTCCACCCCGAGGTGGACGTTTGAGGCGCTAAGCTCCCATGGCACCGTCTCGTTCGCGAGGATGAGTGCGGCGTTCTCGAAGACGACCCGATCGGCCGAGAAGCCCATCCCCCCCGCTGCGAGCGAAGTGACCCGACCCGGCCCTCCAGGGATTCGGAGTCCATCTTCTTCGTCCTCCACGAGTCGAATCGACAAGCCCTCGATGAAGAGCTCTGTCCAGTGAAGGCGCAGCCGCAGGATCTCGGAAAGACGCAACTGACCGCGGATCCTCTCGAGCTCGAGCAGTGGCTCCTCGGTCGAGCCTCCGGGGCTCGCGATCTCAATGCCACGAAGCTCGAAAGCATATCGGGCCATGTTTAGGTTGATAGACCTAACTGTAGCTTTGGCTCCCGCCAGTTCGGTCAGTTCAGTCTGGAGTGACTGGCGCAGCTTCTCCGGATAGTCGAAAAACGTAACGTAGATGGTGAACGCGAGCAGAACGACGGCGACGAAAGACGCGAGGGTCGCAATCGACCATCCGAGAGCTCGGATGAAACGGCGCCGCAACTTCCCATTCAAGGCTGAACTACCTATTCTTCGGCCCCGACGATGAAGAGACGCTCGTGAGCCACGACCGCCTGCCCTTGCTCGACCTGGATCTCGGTCAGTAGCCCGGCCCGTGGACTGCGGATCTCGTTCTGCATCTTCATCGCTTCAAACAGCAAGACCGCCTGTCCCGCTTCGAGCCGGTCACCGACCGCGGCTAGAAACTCGATGACCTTGCCCGACATCGGGGCTTTGACCTCCGCGCGGCCGGCCGTCGAGCCACGCCGGGAACTCGAGTGGCGACCCTCCAGAGAGCGAAAACGAAACCGTTCGTGACCGACGGAGACTTCGACCTCCGAGTCCCGCACTTCCACGCGCGCGGAGACGCAGCCCGTAGGGGTCGAGACCAACCAGTTTCCGCCTCCCGCATCGACAACCCGCGCCTTGAGCCCAGCCACGCTCACGTCACAACCTTCCGGTACCCGTTCCACTCGCGAGGTATAGCTTTGCCCATCCTCGAGGTTTTCGAAATTCTTGCCTTTCGTCACGTCAGGTCTCTTTTTTCCTCTTCAGTGCCTCGTTCTCTCGAGCACCCAGGCTAGAAGCGGTCGAGAAGCTGTTCTTGCAGGCCGGCGTGTCTCCAACTGGAGCCGTCGCTTCGGGGTCTTTTGACGCTTTGACTCCGGAGCTCCGACGAGGCCGCCACGGCGGCCAGAGCCACGCGCAGCAGCTCGGGCCTGCGAGGCGAGATCCGGCGGGCAATGTCACTCATCCAGTATCGGTCGACGAAGTCCACATCGACGCCTCCCGACACGAAACGCTCTACTTCGAGCATACGCTCGAAGAAGGGCAGGGTCGTCCGAATGCCATGGATCTGATACTCCCGAACCGCACGCCGGGCCCGCGCCAAGCAGTGCTCACGATCGTCCCCCGCTAGGATCAGTTTAGCAATCATTGGGTCGTAGTGCGGGGTCACGTGGCAACCCTCATAGACGCCACTATCGTTCCGGACGCCCGGGCCTTCCGCGGGCCGCAGGTGATCGATTCGACCCGCCGACGGCAGGAAGTCCTCGAAGGGATCCTCGGCCGTGATGCGAAACTCCATCGCCCACCCCCGGCGCAGGACTTGCTCCTGGCGAAACGGAAGCGGGTCGCCCGCGGCAATCGACAGTTGAAGCTCGACGAGATCCAAACCCGTGATGAGCTCCGTCACGGGGTGCTCCACCTGCAGGCGGGCGTTCATTTCGAGGAAGTAGAAGCGCCGGGAAGCATCGACGAGGAACTCGACCGTGCCGGCGTTCGTATAGCCCGCTTCCTTCGCGAGAGCCACAGCAGCGGACCCCATGAGCTCGCGGAGCTCATCGTCGAGAAAAGGCGAGGGTGCCTCCTCGATGAGCTTCTGATGTCGCCGCTGAACGGAGCACTCGCGCTCGAACAGATGGACGACGGAGCCCGCTGAGTCACCGAGAATTTGAAACTCGATGTGACGCGGCTCCTCGATGAGCTTCTCCAGGTAAACGGAAGGATTTCCGAAGCTCGACTCGGCCTCGGAGCGCGCCTGACGAAAGGCCGAGCCGAGCTCGTCCGGCTCGAGCACTTTTCGCATCCCCTTTCCGCCTCCCCCGCCCGTAGCCTTGGCGAGAAGGGGATAGCCGATGCGCTTCGCCCCTTCCTGCGCCTGCCTCTCCGTGTCGATCGGGGCGGTGCCGGGAACGACCGGAACGCCAACACGCTCCGCCGCCGCTTTCGCCTCGGCCTTGTCACCCATCATCGCGACAGCTTCCGATCGGGGTCCGACGAAGGTCAGGCCAGCGTCGGTACAGGCCTTCGCGAAGGCGGCATTCTCCGCCAGGAAACCATAGCCCGGATGGATCGCTTGCGCCCCCGACGCGGCGGCCACTTCGAGGATTTTGTCCATCCGCAGGTAACTCTCCGATGAGGGTGCTGGGCCGATGGGGTAGGCCTCGTCGGCGAGCTGCACGTGGAGGCTCTCCCGATCGGCATCGGAGAAGACCGCCACGCTCTTGATACCCAGATCTCTGCAAGTGCGGAGAATCCGCACCGCGATCTCGGAACGATTGGCGACGAGAATCTTGTCGAACATGGACGCGCTCCAGAAGCTCTCCCGCCCGAGGTCAGAGCGGGATGTTGCCGTGCTTTTTGGGAGGGTTGCGATCTCTCTTGGTCTGCAGGGAACGGAGAGCGGTTACCAGCTTCGGTCGAGTCTTCTTGGGCTCGATCACTTCGTCGAGATAACCGCGCTCGGCGGCGACGTAGGGGTTGGCGAGCCTGTCCCGAAACTGCGCGACTTTCTGTTGCCGCAGCGTTTCTGGATCCTCGGCTTCAGCCAGCTCACGCTTGTAGAGAATGTTGACGGCGCCTTCGGGCCCCATCACGGCGATCTCCGCCGTAGGGAAGGCAAAATTCAGATCGGTCCGGATGTGCTTGCTCGCCATCACGCAATAGGCACCTCCATAAGCTTTGCGGGTGATGACGGTCACCTTGGGCACGGTGGCCTCCGCGAAGGCGAAAAGGAGCTTCGCCCCGTGACGAATGATGCCACCCCACTCCTGGTCGGTGCCGGGCAGGAAACCGGGAACGTCCTCGAAGGTCACTAGGGGAATATTGAAGGCGTCACAGAAGCGAACGAAGCGGGCTCCCTTGATGGAGGCCTTGATATCGAGCACTCCCGCCAGCACGGCTGGCTGGTTCGCGACAATTCCGACCGGCCGTCCCGCGAGGCGGGCGAAGCCGACCACGAGGTTCTGAGCGAAGTGCTCTTGAACCTCGAGCAATACCTCTTCGTCGACGACACTCCGAATGAGCTCCTTGATGTCGTAGGGCTGATCGGGCTCGTTCGGAACGATGCGTTGCAGGGCCTCCTCTTCGCGATCCCACGGATCGGAGCTCTCGACCACCGGGGGCTCTTCCAAGTTGTTGCTGGGCAGGTAGGAAAGAAGCTCGCGCAGACGATAGAGACAGTCCCGGTCGTCCTCGGCGAGGAAATGCGCGATACCCGACACTTCGTTGTGCGTGAGCGCACCGCCGAGCTGCTCCATCGTGACGGTTTCGTGTGTCACCGTCTTGATGACGTCGGGTCCGGTCAGGAACATGTAGCTCGTATCCCGGACCATGAACGTGAAGTCGGTGATCGCGGGTGAATAGACCGCGCCTCCGGCGCAGGGCCCCATGATCGCGGAGAGCTGGGGCACGACGCCGGAGGCGAGCGTGTTCCGAAGGAAGATATCCGCATAGCCCGCGAGGGAGACGACGCCCTCCTGGATGCGCGCGCCGCCGGAGTCGTTTAGCCCGATGATCGGCGCGCCTTGTCGCATCGCGAGGTCCATGACCTTGCAGACCTTCTCCGCGTAGGCCTCGGACAGTGAACCTCCGAAAATCGTGAAATCCTGGGCAAAGACGTAGACGAGGCGTCCATCAACGTGACCGTAGCCAGTCACGACGCCGTCACCGGGAATTGTATTCTTCTCGAGCCCGAAGTCGTGGGAGCGGTGGGTCACGAAGCGGCCAAGCTCCTGGAAGCTCTCGTCGTCGAGAAGCGTCTCGACTCGTTCGCGCGCCGTCAGCTTGCCGGCCGCGTGCTGACGCTCGATCCGCTCCTTGCCGCCGGCCTCCGCGGCGCGGCGGTTCCGCTCATTCAGCTCGCGGAGACGGTCGGCCGAGGCCATCGCTCTGGTCGTTCAGACGATGGCGCCGACATTCTGGGACTTCTTCCAGTCCTCCAGGAATCGCGTCAGCCCGATATCGGTCAGTGGATGTTTGAGAAGCGCCTGGTAGACCTTCGCCGGCATGGTCGCGATGTGAGCACCAATACGAGCGGCTTCGATCACGTGCAGGGGATTACGGATGCTCGCTACGAGAATCTGGGTCTTGAAATCGTAGTTGCGATAGACCTCCTGGATGTCTCGAATGAGACTCATGCCGTCGATGCCGATGTCGTCCAATCGCCCGACGAAAGGGCTCACGATAAAGGCCCCCGCCTTGGCCGCAAACAGCGCCTGAGGAACGGAAAAGCACAAAGTGACGTTCGAGCGGATGCCTTCCTGCTTGAGCTCGCGCACCGCTTTCAAGCCTTCCGCGGTCAGCGGGCACTTGACGACGATATTCGACGCGATCTTGGCGAGCTCGAGCCCCTCGCGCACCATTCCCGCTCTGTCGGTCGCAACGACTTCGGCCGAGACTGGCCCTTCTACGATCTCGCAAATTTCCGCGAGGATCTGCTCGTGAGGAGCGGACTCCCGGGAGATGAGCGTCGGATTCGTCGTGATGCCATCGACGAGGCCTAGTGCGGCTGCCTCGCGAATCTCCGCCACATTCGCGGTGTCGAGGAAGACTTGCATGTCCGCTCCTTTAGGAAATCGACAACCCGTTCAACGGACATACTATACATCGCCTCCTCGTTCTACGGGGAGAGCCTTCGCGCCTCGGCCAGCTCGCTCCTTCCACTTTCGTTGACGGCCTCGGTCGAGTCGACGGCTGTGACGGCGTAGTAATAGGTCCTGCCTTCCTCCGCCGTCTCGTCGACGTAGCTCGCCTCCACCACGATGGCGGCATTTAGAAGCTCGAAGGGACCGCTCGGCGCCGAGCTTCGATAGACGCGATAACCGGCGAGGTCCTCCGCGTCGACAACGTCCCAAGTCAGAAACACCCCACTGTCGATGGAGACCCCGACCACGGCCGTCGGCGTTTCGGGCGCGAAAGTGTCCTCCGGGGTCAGGCAGGTCTCTTCTGACAGGAGGCTCTCGATGCGAAACGGATTGGCAATGGGCGGGACGACGGGGACGAGCTCGCTAGCCTCGGGCTCGAGTGGGACCGGCCCCTCTCCTTCCGCCTCTACATGCTCCAGCGCTTCGACCGGTGGGACCTCGACCGGTGGGACCTCGACCGGTGGGACCTCGACCGGTGGGGCCGGCGGCGGAACGACCCGACGCACCCCGTAGCAGATCGTCCGACCGAAGACGATCGCCTCGTCGATGAGCTCGTGCGAGCCGACCGGTATCGGGTTCACGGTCTTTCTCGAATACGACTCGGCGTCGCCGTCGCGCCGATATACGTCGAAGAGCGCTTCGTCTGAAGGCGTGCCCGTCTCCCACCGGAGCTCCACCCTGCCGTCTCCCACGGACGCGACGGGCGCCCCGGGAACCTCGAGCTCCTCCATGGGCTCGATTTGAACGACGCTCGACGGAGGGCTCGCGCGCTTCTTTCGATTCGTATAGATCAGCGCGTACTCGACGCGCTTTCCCACCCAATCGGCCTCGACTCCCTCCTCGTACGAAAGCGTCGCGGCGAGCTCAGTGGATGGCAGCGTCGCGATGACCTCGGCTTCCGTGAAGAAGGGCTGGATCTGGAGCGCCGGCCTCGGAGGGATCGCCGGCGGCAGGTCCTCGAGAACAGCCTCCTCTTCACCGGTTGGAACTGTTGGCCCCGTTGGCGTCTCCGACCCTTGCGGCGCCTCTCCGTCAGGTAGCTCCTCCGCGATTTGCGGCTCCGTCGCGGTCTCGACGTCGGGCTCCTCACCGGGCTCCTCAGGGGGTGGGGCAGTATCGCCCTCGGCATCGGGTCCGGCCTCGAGCGGACCCAGCTCTTCTTCCAAGGGCTCGACAGGTTGTGTCTGCTCTTCAACGAGGGCATCGAGGTCGAGAACGCGGCGAAAGATGCTGACCTCGCGAAGATCGACCTTCTCGGTCGTACCGTCGTGGTTCCGGGAGGGCGCCTGCCACTCGAGCTCGAGAGTGGTTCCGACTTGGCGAATGACGAGGGCTTCCGCCGTGTCGGGTACGGGTCGCAACGGGGGAAGTGGGTCACCTCTCTTCCCGCATCCCGGGGCCAAGACGGCCAGAACCACCAGATAGCACGACGCGATCCTCACCCGACCTCGCACTTTAGAGGATGTAATGAGAGATGTCGTCGTCCTTTGCAATCTGATCCAGCATCTTCTCGACGTAAGCCCCGTCGATGCTCCACTTCTTCTGAGATAGTTCCGGAGCTTCGAAGAGCAGATCATCGAGAACCTTCTCCATGAGCGTGTGGAGTCGTCTCGCACCAATGTTCTCGGTCCTCTCGTTGACCATCATCGAATAGGAAGCGATAGACTCGACGGCGTCGTCGGTGAAGTCGAGCTCGAGCCCCTCGGTGGCGAGGAGCGCCCGGTACTGTTTCAGAAGCGCGTTTCGAGGCTCGCGCAGGATGCGCACGAAATCGTCGTGGCTCAGCGAGGAAAGCTCGACGCGAATCGGGAAACGCCCCTGCATCTCTGGAATCAAATCGGACGGCTTGGCGACGTGAAACGCTCCAGCGGCGATGAAGAGAATGTGATCGGTGCGCACCATGCCGTGCTTGGTCGTGACCGAAGTGCCTTCGACGATGGGCAATAGGTCGCGCTGCACGCCCTCGCGGGAGACGTCGGGACCGTGGCCTCCCTCACGTCCCGCGACCTTGTCCATCTCATCGATGAAAATGATTCCCGATTGCTCGGTTCGTTCAACCGCGAGCCTCCCGACGTAGTCCATATCGACGAGCTTCTGTTCCTCCTCCTGAATCAGGTACTCGAGCGCCTCGGGAACTTTCATCTCTCGTTTTCGGGTGCGGCCACCAAAAATACCGGGAAGCATGTCCTTCAGATTGATGTCCATCTCCTCGACGCCGGCGCCGGAAATGATCTCGAACGAAGGGAATCGCTCTCGGACGTCGACCTCGACGCTTCGATCGTCGAGCTTGCCCTCGCGCAGCTGCGTGCGGAGCTTCTCTCGGGTCGCTTTGAAATCGGTCGGGGGAGGAATGACGTCGGACGATCCCGAGCTCAAGTCCACCGGCTCCACGGGACGCAGCGGAGGAAGAAGGAGGTCGAGAAGACGCTCCTCGGCGTTCTCTTCCGCCTGGTCCTGAACCTCGTAGATCTTCTCCTCTCGGACCATATCGACGGCGATCTCGACGAGATCACGAACCATCGACTCGACGTCACGACCAACGTATCCGACTTCGGTGAACTTCGAGGCCTCGACCTTCATGAAAGGCGAGTTCGACAGACGGGCGAGCCGGCGCGCGATCTCCGTCTTACCGACGCCGGTCGGGCCTATCATGATGATGTTCTTTGGCGCGACCTCGTCCGCCATTTCGGGAGGCAGCTTCAGCCGTCGAATCCGATTCCGAAGGGCAACCGCGACGGCGCGCTTGGCGCCGTGCTGGCCTACGACATATTTGTCGAGCTCGGTAACGATCTGGCGAGGCGTCAGCTGGTCGAGATCAGGATCACCATCCGTCGTTTCGGGCAAATAGATGACCATGTCTTTTGCGGGCTCGAGCGGCTTGGTGGTCAGAGCTCCTCCAGCAAGATGTGATCGTTGGTATAGACGCAGATGCCCGCCGCGATCTGCATCGCTTCCTGCGCGATCTCTGCGGCGGAAAGACTCGTTTGGCTGACGAGGGCCCTCGCCGCCGCGAGCGCATAGGGCCCACCGGAACCGATAGCCAGAAGACCATCGTCGGGTTCGATCAGATCCCCGTTACCGGAAAGGAGTAGCACGTGCTCGCGATCCGCGACGACGAGCAGAGCGTCCAACCGCCTCAGCGCGCGATCCATGCGCCAGTCCTTGGCAAGCTCAACGGCGGCGCGCTCCAAGTTGCCTCGGAACTCTTGAAGCTTGGCCTCGAACTTCGTAAACAGGGCCTGCGCGTCCGCCGTCGTCCCCGCGAAACCGGCGACGACCTTGCCGTCTGCGAGACGGCGGAGTTTCTTCGCGCCCTGTTTCACCACGGTATCGCCGAGAGTGACCTGGCCGTCCGCCGCAATCGCCGTTTTACCGTCCCGGCGAACGGCCAAGACGGTCGTCGAGCGCACTCGCTGCCTTGTTCGAGCCATCCCGGCAGTATACTGAATGGCCAATCAGCGAGCAAAGTAGCGTGCCACTGTCCTTCGAGACGCATACTTTAAAACGCCATGCGGGACAGGTATGATTGGGTGCCGTGCCGGTCCCCACCCCGGTCCGCTCTCGAGCCGATCGAATCAATTCTTGGGATCCGCATGGACCTCAGTCGCCTTCCGAACCGAGAACTCGTCAAGCAACTCGTTCGAGCGAAGCCCGACGATCCGCTCTGGCGGGAGTTCGTCTCGCGATTCGGGAGCCGCATCAGACTGGTCGTGCTCCGGAGCTTCGAGACCGAGCAGGTGCGCAGCCCGACCCTCGACGCGGGTAGCGCTCGCGATACGGTCGAGGACCTGACCCAGGAAGTCTTCGTCAGGCTGCTGGAAGGAGGACGGCGAGCGCTCAGCCGATTTCGCGGTCAGAGCGATCACTCGATTTACACCTGCCTGAGTGCCATCGGCGTCAATATGGTGCGCGATCACTTCAAGAAGCTTCCGGCTCTGAAGACGCCCCGGGGGACGACGTCGCTATCGAACGTCATCCAGAACGAGCAGAGCGAAAGCACCCTCGACTAGGGGCAATCCCTCATCAGCGACGCTCCTGGTCCGGACCGCTTCGTCGCCTCCCACGAGCTGCGGGAGGCCATCACGTCAGTGCTGGCCGAGACCTCACGCGACGACACCACGGCTCGGGATCGCCTCGTATTTCGTCTCTTCTTCATCGAGGGCCTCACCGTGGACGAGATCGCCCGGAGCCGGGCGATTGGCCTTTCTCAGAGTGGAGTCGAAAAATGTATTCGGCGCATGCGCGCCGCCCTTAAAGATCATTTTTCTGTCGAACCGAGGTAGGTCGAAGGGCCGAAAAGTCGTCTTTGAATGAGTGAGGGCAAGGTTTGGCTATGCCCGAGTTCTCGACACGAGCTCGGTCTGGGCTGACGAGGGAGAGATCTGGACTCAGAGTCTCCCCGTGGATTCGACGAGCTCGTTGGCCTTCCTCGCTCTCCAAGGCGGGAGACAGCGATGCCATCGACACGTACCGAGAAAACCCACCTCGCCCCCGCAGACCTCTACGACTTTATCGAGACTCGAGTCACGAGGTCGAAACGTCGCCATATCGAGACGCATCTCGACCGATGTCCGGATTGCGTCGAAGCGCTTGCGATGCTGCTCCGCGCGGAGAGGCCAGCCTCCAGGGAGGAGGCCGATCGATTGGCGAGGACGCCGGCAGTCGAGCCTGGAGAGCTTCTCGAAAGCCTGAGACCGGCAATCGTCGCCTCGGGGCGCTCTTCGTTGGACTGGAAGCCGGTCCTGGCCGCCCTCGCTTTTGGCATCGTCATCGCGGCTTCAGCGATGTTCGTGCGCGGGACATACTGGCTTCCCGCCGAGAGCCGACGCATCGCAGCCGAGACGATGGAGGCTCTCGTCGAGCTGAGGGGCGCGACGGGAAGAATCCCGCTACGATATCTGAAGGAATTCGAGCGGGCGAGCCTGACCCGAAGCGATTTCGATAGTCCCGGCCCGGGTGAAGACGCCCTCCTTCGGAATCTTCGCGCCGTGGGCGAGCGGTATCCGACGCCCGAAGCGAGTCTTGCCCTCGGTCTTCTGATGCTCGCCGAGGGCGAGTTGGAGCAATCCGAGAGCCTGTTCGAGAGTGTGCTCGAAGGGGACCCGGACTCCGCGGAGGCCCTCAATGGCCTCGCGGTACTCCAATACGACTGGGCGGAAAGAGAACCCGAACGAGCCTATGGGCATCGCCAGCGTGGCCTCGGCCTGCTGCGCCAGGCTCAAGCTCGAGCTCCCGAGGACCTTCGCATCCTCTATAACTTCGGAATGTTCTACGAAGCCCTCGAAATGCGGGGGCCGGCCATCCAAGCGTGGCAGCGCTACCTGAAAGCGGACCCCGCCTCCCAATGGTCCGAAGAAGCTGCCTATCACCTGGGGCAGCTCTTGCCGCGGTGGTCCTCACCGGGCATCGGGATCGACAAGACCGATGACGATGTCGTTCACGTTCGTTCCCGTCGGGCCCGTCCGTAGCAAGTCGCCGATCGCGTCGAAGAGCCGGTAGGCGTCGTTGTTCGCGAGAAGCGCCTCCGGATCGAGACCCCGGCGACGCGCTCGATCGAAGGTCGTGCCGTTCGCGATTGCACCGGCCGCATCGGTCGGACCGTCGGTGCCGTCCGTTCCCGCAGAGAGAATCTCGACGCCTCGTAGATCACCGAGCTCCCTAGCGGCCACGAGAGCAAACTCCTGATTTCGGCCCCCCTTGCCCGAGCCTTTGACCTCGAGCGTGAGCTCGCCTCCCGTGAGAAGCGCTACCGGCTTCGAACCGCTCGCCTTGTTACGCAGAGACTGCGCGAAGGCTCGCGCCCGCTCATGTACGTTGCCGATCATGTCATAGGCAATGATCTCCGTCTCGAACCGGCGGCGGACCGCCTCGTCGAAAGCCGCACCGAGGCAGCCGCGGTTGCTCGCGAGAAGGACGTGGGGCAGCGGGACGGCCATGCCTGGCTTCGGGGTCTCCTCGAGCTTTCCCGAGGCGCCCCGGGCGAGGTGCCGGCGCACGCTCTCGGGGGCGCGCTGCATGACTCCGTAGCGCTCGAGAATCTCGACGCAGTCGGCGAAGGTCGTCGGGTCCGGAACGGCGGGGCCGGAACCGATGGAGGCCAGGTCGTTACCGATGACGTCGGAAATGACGAGCCCGAGAGTCCGGGCCGGCCGCAGGTGCGTCATCAAACGCCCGCCCTTGACCGAGGAGAGGTGCTTTCTTACCGCGTTCATCTCCTGGATCGTGGCGCCCGAGCGCAGAAGGTGATCGGTCGTCTCGATCTTGTCGGCGAGGGTGAGTCCCTCGGCGGGCGCGACCAGAAGCGCCGAGGCGCCCCCCGTTAGCACGAAGAAAATGCGGTCGGCGTCTCGCCCGTCACTGAGATCGTCCAGCAGCCTTCGAGTTGCCGCGACGCCCGCTTCGTCCGGAAGTGGATGACTCGCTTCCTCGACGTGAACGTCGGTCAGGGGAAGACCATGCCCATACTTGGCGATGATCCGTCCCGAGAGCGGCCACGAGGAGAGGCGCCTCGCGAGAGCCTGGGTCAGATGGGCCGCGGCTTTCCCGGCTCCGAAGATGCGCAGGCGTCCTCCGGGTCCGGGAAAGGGAAAGACTGCTTCCTCTCCGAGACGCCAGCCGTCGTCTTCTTCCCGAAACTCGCGCTCGAGCAATCGTTCCGGTTTCACGGCTTCGAGGCCCGCGCGAAAAATAGCGAGGGCATCTTCACGTAGGTCGCGGACCATAGCCATTGTCAGAAGCCGACCCTGGACCCTGCCGAGAACAGCCAACGACTCCGCTCAGGCACCGGGTCGAGCGCATAAGCGAGATCGAATCGAACGCCTGGTCTCGACGACGCGACCCGGTTTCCCCCGAGGAGCAAGCTAAATCCGACGTTCGAACGGAGGTCGCGCAATGCCATCGGAATGCCATCGGGCCAGACGTAGCCGGCATCGGCGAAAGCGGCAGCTCCTAGCGAGACGAGCTTCGCGAAGTCATCAAGAAGGAACCACCGAGCCTCCGCACTCAGCAGAAACGACCTGTTTCCATTGAACTGACGCACGGGATAGCCGCGCAGACCGCTCTCCGCCCCGAGGCGAAGTTGCAGTTCGGGATCGAGGTTCGTCCCGTGGTGGAAATCGGCTTTGGCCAGAATCAGACGCTTCTCATGGAACTTGTGGACCCAATCGATCCGTGCGCGAAAGATTCCGTTCTCCAGACGGCCGTGGCGGTGGCGCGCCTGCCAGGAGAGACCGCCGAGAAGAAAGCCGTTCGTGGAGAACGAGACGCCGCGACGCTCCGACAGAAAGAAGAAGTACGAGGTGCCCGGCTCGCCGCCGAGAGAGGGTGTCGACACGCCGAAGAAGGCCGCAGCCTCGTTACCCAAATTGATGTCCTCGGCGCGCTCGAAACGGTTCACATGGGTCAGCTTCACGAAGTCGTGAGCCACGCTCGTGAACCCGACCCGAAGGATGCCGAAGCGCCTGCGATCCACTTCCACGTCATCGTTGGAACGCTGGTAGGCGACGTGGAGTCTCAGGGCGCTCGACGAGGTCCGCCTCACCGCGCGGGCGATCTCGAGCCCGCCCCGGCTTCCCACGTGGCGGAGCTCGGAGACCCTCTCGCCCTCCTCGTAAAGGGGGTCGAGGCGATCGAAGTCGTCGACCTGAAGTCGGAAACTCCATCGCGTCTGGAGCGAGAAGAAAGGCCGGTGCAATCCGAGCGTCGCGCGATGGCCGTCGGAGGCGCTCGAGAACAAAGTGCCTAGTGCGATTCGGGAGCCCAAGAGCCGCGGGTCTCGATAGGAGAGGTACGTCTCTTCTCGATCGAGCCCAACGTCGTAGAGAACTCGAAGTTGCTTTCCGCGCCCGAAGAGATTCTCCTCGGAAGCTCCCGCCGCCCATACCCACTCGTTTCCGACTTTCGCGAGGTGAAGCTCGGGTCGCGTGGTCCAGCTATCCGAGGCGACGACCCGGACCAGGACTCGACCATCATCGTCGGATTCCGTCTCGACACGGACACGCCGCAGGAACGGCAGCGCCCTCAGGTTCCGCTCCGTTTGAGCCAGAGCTTCGTCGTCGAGCGTCTCGCCTTCGCGGAAGAGGAGCTCCTGACGGATGATGTCTTCGTGAGTTTCGATGTGAAGCTGATTCGCGAGACGATAGGGCCAGAAATCGTAGGTGCGCCCATCGTCTTCGAACACGTCCTCGACGACAATCTCGATCCGGTCGATGACCGGCGCCCCGTCGTCCAGCGCAACGGCAAGTGGGGCGACGAGGATCGCGCAGCAAAGGGCGGACAAGCAGCGAGACATGGGTCTAGACACAATTTAAGGGTGCCCGCTTGCCGAGGCAAGCGCCTCACCACCATCTGCTATACTTGCCGTCCGCACGGACAAGAAGACGGGAGCTAAGACATGACAGAGGCGAAGGAGTGGCACGCCGCCGTCGGAGGCCAGAGCGTCGGCCCCATGACGAAGCTCGAGCTCGGCAGCGGTTTCCGCTCGGGTGAGTACAGCCAAGAAACGTTGGTTTTCAAACAGGGCATATCGGGCTGGGTCGCGGCGAGCCAGATCGCCGAGCTCTCGGACATCCTTTCGGGGAGGGGTGGAGCAGGAGTTCCCCCCGCCGTACTGCCTACCGAGTCAGGGCGACGGGCGCACGAGGTGAACTACGACATTGTGGGCTCCGAGATGCAGTTCGTCGAGATCGAGCTCGACCCGGGTGAAGGCGCGGTCGCGGAAGCCGGGGCCATGATGTACATGACGTCGGGGATCCAGATGAGCACGATCTTCGGCGACGGCTCGTCCTCCGGCGGAGGCCTCATGGATCAGCTCCTTGGCGCGGGCAAGCGAGTGCTCACCGGCGAGAGCTTGTTCATCACGGAATTCGTGAACCAGGGCTCGGGAAAACAACACGTCGCCTTCGCCGCTCCCTATCCAGGCAAGATCCTCCCCGCCGATCTCAATCGCATGGGAGGACGGCTCATCTGCCAGAAAAGCGCTTTCTTGTGCGCGGCGAAGGGCGTCGCCATCAGTATCGCCTTCCAGAAGAAGATCGGCGTCGCGCTCTTCGGGGGTGAAGGCTTCATCATGCAGAGCCTCGAGGGCGATGGTCTCGCTTTTCTCCATGCTGGCAGCACGATCGTCGAAAAGAAGCTCGGGGGGGGAGAGAACCTTCGGGTCGACACAGGGTGTCTCGTGGCCCTCGAGCCGACGGTAAGTTATGACATCCAATTCGTCGGAGGCGTCAAATCCGCCATCTTCGACGGTGAAGGCTTTTTCTTCGCCAGCCTGACGGGACCGGGCACCGTGTGGTTGCAGTCACTTCCGTTCAGCCGACTTGCGGGGCGCATTCACGAGGCCGCTCCCCAGACCGGCAAGGGCGGCAAGGGAGAGGGCTCCGTGCTCGGTGCGCTCGGCGGCATCGGCGGTATGTTCGACAGGTGAGACGTTTCGCGGGCCTGGTCGCGCTCTGGTGCCTCTTCGCGCCCCGAGGCGTGGCAGCGCAAGCGCCTGGCCGGATCAGCGTCTATACCCACAGCCGTGACAGCGCGGCTGGGTTCAAGGATGATCGCCTCGACGTCTTCCGTCGTGAGTTTGGAAAGTACGCCGCGTCGTTCATGGAGGTCGCTTACGAGACCGAGAGCGCCCAAGTGCGCCTCCTGTTTCTGGGGCCGGGCGAGCTTTCCGTGGCACTCGGTCCCGATGGAGAGACGGAGCACCACCTATTCACCCCAGATGAGAAAGCGGACCGGACGTGGGTCGTGTTGCGCGTCGAGACTTTTTCCAAGGAGTTCTTGCCTTGGTGCACAACTCCGATAGAGGCCGATAGCTCGCTTGGCCCCGACTCCCATCATCCGATCATCTCGCTATCAGGCATCCCGAGCGCCGTCATGGTGTTCAGAATCTTGCACCCGATCCTTGCCTCGACTCTCTGTGCCGCCAACCCTCTCGCTCGCATCGCTGAGCCCACGATAGCCTTGTAGCGATGGAACGTTGTCTCGACTTTGCTCCGTTTGCTGTAGCCCGATTCTGTGTGCCACTTTCGTTTGCCGAGCCGAGCTTGTGCTGCAATGTTGCGATTGCGCTGTCGGCTGCTCGCCGGCCCCGATGCGAGCTGGGCGCTGTGCCTTCTATTTATTCATCCGCGCGCACCGAACTTGATTAGTCTCCGGTCTGCCGGCACCATGTCGGCATGATTTCGTCGTTGGTTCGCACTCTCATCTCTGTCTTCAAGGCTCGTCGCAAGCTGGCTCTCGAGAATGTCGCTCTTCGCCAGCAGCTCGCCGTCCTCCGTCGTTCGGTGAAACGGACGCGGCTCTCGAATGTCGACCGTGGGTTTTGGGTGCTGTTGCGCAGAATCTGGACTGACTGGGAGAGCGTCCTCGTCATCGTGAAACCTGAGACGGTCGTCCGCTGGCACCGTTGTGGGTTCAGACGATATTGGGCGTGGAAGAGTCGACGGCGTAGGCCCGGACGACCAGGCGTCGCTCCCGAAATACGTGAGCTGATACGGAACATGAGCAGGGCCAACCCTCTCTGGGGAGCTCCCCGCGTGCATGGCGAGCTGGCAAAGCTTGGGCATCTCCATTTCCCAGGCCGCCGTCTCCAAGTATAGGGTTCGCCATCGCATGCCACCGTCCCCTACTTGGCGGAGCTTTCTTGATAATCATGCAAACGACTTGGTGTCGCTCGACTTTTTCACTTTGCCGACCGCAACCTTCAGAGTTCTGTTCGTCTTCATCGTCCTTCGCCACGACCGTCGCCGTATCGTTCATTTCAATGTCACCGAACATCCTTCTGCTGAATGGACGGCGCAGCAAATGGTCAATGCTTTTCCATGGGACACGGCGCCTCGGTCCCTGGTACGGGCTCGAGACCAGAACTACGGAGCGTACTTCGACAGTCGCGTCGACGGTCTCGGGATGGAGCAGGTCCTTACCGCACCGCGCTCCCCGTGGCAGAATCCACTTGTCGAAAGGATGATCGGCTCCATTCGACGTGAGTGTCTCGACCACGTGATCGTCCTCGACGAGCGGCACCTGAGGCGAATCCTACGCAAATACGTCGACTACTATCATTCGTGCCGGACTCATTGGTCGCTTGAGAAGGACGCGCCCGAGCGTCGCCGCGTAGAGTCGCCGACATTGGGCAAAGTGAGGGCCATTCCAAAGGTCGGTGGTCTCGATCATTATCACACTCGACGCGTTGCTTGAGTCCGATCTGCTCGGGACGGCTGCGGGGCTTCGCACCAGCTTACACCTCTACCCCTGGGTGCTTGCGCTGTTTACTGTTGGTGATGTGTACGTATCCCTTTGCAAAAAAGGCGCTTACTCTCTATTTAGCGCGCAGCGAAGGTCACGAGCACTATTTTGGCTGTAACTTAATGCACCGTAATGCCTTAGCGTCATCTCACCAACACTTGATGGCGTGTGCCTTCTATTTATTCATCCGCGCGCACCAAACTTGATTAATCTCCGGTCTGCCGGCATGATTTCGTCGTTGGTTCGCGCTCTCATCTCTACCTTCAAGGCTCGTCGCGAGCTGGCTCTCGAGAATGTCGCTCTTCGGCAGCAGCTCGCCGTCCTCCGCCGTTCCGTGAAACGGACGCGGCTCTCGAATGTCGACCGCGGGTTTTGGGTGCTGTTGCGCAGAATCTGGACTGACTGGGAGAGCGTCCTCGTCATCGTGAAACCTCAGACGGTCGTCCGCTGGCACCGTTGTGGGTTCAGACGATATTGGACTTGGAAGAGCCGACGGCGTAGGCCTGGACGACCAGGCGTCGCTCCCGAAATACGTGAGCTGATTCGGAACATGAGCAGGGCCAACTCTCTGTGGGGAGCTCCCCGCGTGCATGGCGAGCTGGCGAAGCTGGGCATCTCCATTTCCCAGGCCGCCGTCTCCAAGTATATGGTTCGCCATCGCACCCCACCGTCCCATACTTGGCGGAGCTTTCTCGATAATCATGCAAACAACTTGGTGTCGCTCGATTTTTTCACTTTGCCGACCGCAACCTTCAGAGTTCTGTTCGTCTTCATCGTCCTTCGCCACGACCGTCGCCGTATCGTTCATTTCAATGTCACCGAACATCCTTCTGCCGAGTGGACGGCGCAGCAAATGGTCGATGCTTTTCCATGGGACACGGCGCCTCGGTACCTGGTACGGGATCGAGACCAGACCTACGGAGCGTACTTCGATACTCGCGTCGACGGTCTCGGGATCGAGCAGGTCCTTACCGCACCGCGCTCCCCGTGGCAGAATCCATTCGTCGAAAGGATGATCGGCTCCATTCGACGTGAGTGTCTCGACCACGTGATCGTCCTTGATGAGCGGCACCTGAGGCGAATCCTACGCAAATACGTCGACTACTATCATTCGTGCCGGACTCATTTGTCGCTTGAGAAGGACGCGCCTGAGCCTCGCCGGGTAGAGTCGCCGGCGATGGGCAAAGTGAGAGCCATTCCAAAGGTCGGTGGTCTCCATCATTATTACACTCGACACGCCGCTGCTTGAGCCGATCCGCTCGGGACGGCTACGGGACTTCTCGCCAGCTTACACCTATACCCCTGAGTAGAGCCGACGCCGATCCTCGAAACGTCCTACATGAAGACGACCCAAGCATCCTGGTTGCAGGCAGCTCGCTAATCTCACGCAGCTCGAGTTTATGGAAGGGACAGCCTGTATGAGGATCAACGGGTTGAAATGGACGGCACAGAGTCTTCGTCGAACTCATGAGACAATTGGTCTGAGGTCTTTGGTTTTCTGCAGCGCTTTCGCCGCGCCGCCACTTAACCCGGCGTTCGGCCGACATAGGGTGGACGGAAGGCGTACGCTCGACGTATCCTGGAATTGAGGTAGCAAATGCGAAGCTTCAACTTTGTCGTTGAGCGTGATCCCGAGACTGACTTGTTCGTCGGTTACGTGCCCGGCTGGCCAGGGGCGCACAGCCAAGGCGAAAGCCTTGATGAATTGCAGCGCAACCTGCAAGAAGTCGTTGGCATGCTACTCGAGGATGGCGAACCAACGCTGCAGTCCGAGTTCGTGGGAGTACAGACTATCCGGGTCGGATAGATAGTGGGTAGCCTGCCGATCCTAAAGCCTCGGGAGGTGGCCTCGCGTCTCGAGAGCCTCGGCTTCGTGGAAATTCGTCAGCGTGGTTCCCACAAGCAGTATCGGCATCCGGATGGCCGGGGAACGACGGTTCCGTTTCACACTGGTCGCGACATTTCCCCGACGCTTCTGCGCAAGATTGCCAAGGACATCAGTCTTACGGTCGAGCAACTGCTGGGTAGGACTTAGGGGCGGCCGAACAAACGGATCGAGCGGACGTGGCCTCTGTCTTCGGGAACGTAAGTGAATGAACAACGCCGGGTGGTTTCGTGTGACACAGTGCCGGGTTTGTGGGGCTGGCCACGCCGCTCATCCACAACGTTATGTGGACTAAGTTATAGCTGATTCCAGAGCTCTCGCGCTTCTTCGGAATCGTGATCCGGATGTTTGTCGAGGCCGGCGGCAGTCATCACCTTCCTCATTTTCACGCGTACTATCAGGAGTACGTCGGTATATATGGGCTCGACCCAATCGAGCGAATTGCCGGTTCTCTCCCAAGTCGTCAGGAACGCCTAGTCCTTGCGTGGGCAGAGTTACACCGGGACGAGCTGATTTCGAGCTGGAACACTTTGCAAGGTGGGCGCCCGCCCTCTAAGATTGAACCATTGAGGTAGCAGTGCGATGAGCCATGAAATCCACCGGGTCACCGATTTCGAGAACGTCGCGCCTTTCACGCTGCGGGTGGAGTTCGAGGACGGAACGTCGCAAGTAATCGACTTCAGTCCCGTCATCCATGGTGAGCTCTATGGCCCTCTTCAGGACCAAGCGTTTTTCGACAGGGTGCGAATCGATCCGGAGGCTCATACTCTCGTTTGGCCGAACGGTGCCGATTTTGACCCGGCGATTCTGTACCGGTGGCCGGAGCTAGGCCCCGAACTAGAAACGCTTGCAAAATCGTGGGTTGCGTCGGCGACGAGTTAACCTCTGGCGCAATCGCCAAATAACGTTTCGTTGCAGCGGACGGCGCCGAGGCTCCGGACAGGTATGAGACATTCGCTGCCTTGGTGCACAACTCCGATAGAGGCCGATAGCTCGCTTGGCCCCGACTCCCATCATCCGATCATCTCGCTATCAGGCATCCCGAGGGCCGTCATGGTGTTCAGAATCTTGCACCCGATCCTTGCCTCGACTCTCTGTGCCGCCAACCCTCTCGCTCGCATCGCTGAGCCCACGATAGCCTTGTAGCGATGGAACGTTGTCTCGACTTTGCTCCGGTTGCTGTAGCCCGATTCTGTGTGCCACTTTCGTTTGCCGAGCCGAGCTTGTGCTGCAATGTTGCGATTGCGCTGTCGGCTGCTCGCCGGCCCCGATGCGAGCTGGGCGCCCTTGCGCGGCGGTATCAGCACCCTCGGCGAGCGATGAGCGCTGTGATTCTCGATCGCCTCATAGACGCCGCTGGCGTCGTATGCGGTGGCAGCTCTGGCCGATGAGATGGGATTGTCGATCTGTCCGACAAGCGATGCAACCCGCGATGAATCGCGGGCTCTTTTGCTCGTCAGCTCGCCGGCGACGACTTCGCCAGTCTGCTCGTCGACACACAGATGGAGCTTGCGATAGTCCCTGCTCTTTGGTGCTCTGCGCAGCTGGCCGGCGTGGACAGCGAGACCGCTGCTGTCGATCAAGATGTGCAACGGCGTCTTCTGCTTGTCTTGGTAGAAGGGGACCTTACCCAGCTTCGCCTTGCGCCTCGAAATCGTGGTGTGATCGGGCACATCATTGTCTAGCTTCATCAGAGCGAACAACGATCGCAGCAATCCCTCGCTCTGCCTAGATGACAGATGAAACACCATGCCCAGGGTGACAGCCGTCTCGATGGCGTGGTTCGAGTACTTGCGTTGACGGCCCGGTTTCCTCCTCCTCGGCCGGGGCGCGTCCCAGTTCACAAGCTTGCCGGCGGTGAGCGAGATCCAGACGGTCAGGCTCCCACGGTTGCGTAGACCCGCCTCATATTCACGCCAATTCCTCACGCGATAGGCCTTCTTCACATACTTCCGCTGAGTGCGTTTGAAAATGCTGGGTCTACGCGGATTCGTGTGGGTTGAAGACGGCATTTCTGGGTAATGGCGGAAGGAATGCCGCCACGATCTTCAGCTTGAGATATTCCTCGTCGCGATAGCCGTAGGCGCGTCGTTGCAGCACACGGATTTTGTTGTTGACCCCTTCAACTAGGAGGCGCAGACGTTCCATCTCGGCCACCGCCTTGTCCGGCACAGCTTGCCCACATGCGTCGCAAAACGCTAGGTGTAGCGCGAGTTGTTCGCCAGCCAGTCCAGGTGTTCTACATGCAAACCGCCGCACCCAGGACAGTTGACGCGCCAACGCTCGTATTCCAGATAGATCCGCCAGCCTGCCAACGACAGGTCGCGGACCCGGCACACTTGCTTGTCATAGCGCCCCCGGCACCGTTGCCCACAGTAAGAGCACACAGCTGTTTTTTTCGCCTCTTGAGCTGGATGACGCGGGCGTATCGGTCACCGAATAGACCCTTCAATCCGGCACACCACGAAACCTGGCAGCGCAAACAGCGAGCGGATCGACTGGGAATTTTTCACTCGGTTAGCCTATCCTAAAAATGGACCACTTTTCAGCACCTGATGAAGTACTCGATACCTTTTCCACACAATGAGTTACACTGTTTTTCCGTCAGGACTTACCCACACGAATCCGCGTAGACCCAAAATGCTCATGGGGAACCTCGAATCCGTGAGTACAGGACAATTGTGGACCGAGATCGCGAGTTGTGCACCAAGGCAACTGATCGTCGGTCCCGCTCGAGTTCTCGACCGAGCCTGAGAACCAGGCGATGTAGTCGCCCGCACCCGGTGTGATGCTCATGCCGGCGAGAGCGACGTCGGTCGTGCTCGTGGTGGTATCGTCCGTGATCGCGGTGGCTTGGATGGGCTGCGCGCCGCTGCCCTCCAGCCCGTCGTCGTTCCGCCAACGGTAGTGTCCCGCAGTCAGGTTAGAGGCCCCGCCGCCCGATGCGAAGGCAATGTATGTATAATCCTCGCCACTGCTGTTGACTCGGGCGTCACTCGAGACTTGAAAACCGTCGGGGATCAAGCCGACGATCCGGTTGACAATCAAGTTCTCCAGGAAATCCAGGGACTGAGCCGCGGGCATCTGGTCGCTCTTTTGATACGCCTGATCTCCATCGTCGAGGCTTTGGACGAGAACATAGGCGGGCTGGAAACCGACTCCGTTCACGTCACGAGGGTTCGCCCCGTCTCCCGAGTAGGAGCCCACCTTGATTTGCCCCCCCGATTCGTTGAACGCGATGTAATGGTAGGTGACGCCGCTCGAGTTGGCGTCCTCCTGGTCTCCGTTGCCGTTTCCGACCGTGAAGCCGTTCGCGTCCAGCGAGGGAATGCTCGTCGAATTCTCACCCGCGTTGCGAATCCTGAAGTTCGCGCCGGCGCCCAAGGCGGTCGTGCTCGGAAAGCTCGTCCGATTGCGAGGCCACTTGTTGCCGTCGCCGTAGATCATGACGTAATCGACGGCGAAACCGACTCCCATGATGGCTTGCGTCGCGGCACCATCACCGGAGTAAGTATCCACCACGATGTTCGCGTCCGCCTTGAAGGCCGTCCAGTAGTACTCGCACGGGGCCCCACCCCCACCGCAGACATTCAGGCCGTTGACACGGATGTCGCTCCCCACTGTGAACCCGTTGGCATCGAGCGACGTGATGTTGTTGGCGAGCAGCACCGAGCCGTTCCAGATCGGACGGCTACCCGTCGCCATCGTAGATGTACGAATGATGCCCTCCGTCGCGGCATTGTCGGCCTTAATAATGACGATGTCCGGTTGGAAGCCGAGACTCATGATGGCTCGAGCCCCGGTCCCATCACCGGTATAGGTTCCCGTCGCCGTTTGAGCGTCCGCGCTCGAGACCAAACCCAGGAGCACGCAGGCGACGCCAGCAAGGCGAGAGCACAACTTCATCATTTGGAACGAGAATCTCCCCACAGGGAAGAAAGCAAGATGAATGCCGGTGGCAAGGCATGTCTAGTGCCTTTGGAAACAACATTTTACGGCAACTCCCGCGGAGTCTTGGGCGCTGCACTGTAGGGATGCTCCCACGGCGGCCTGGGATCGCAGCCCCACCCTCTCAGCGTGAGCCGAGCTCGGCAACAAGGCGACCAGCAGACAAGGGTCGTCGAGCTTTGGGCTAGTATGACAAGGTGATGCGCATTCCACTGGCGGTACTGTTTCTGTTCAGCGCGGCGGCCTCTCCAATACCACAGTCGAGCTCCGACCAGGAGCTTCAGGGCGAGGTACGACGTGCTCTGTTGGCGGCCGACTTCGGCGCCGAGTCCATCACCGTGACGTCTCGCAACGCCATCGTCGTCCTCCGCGGGGAAGTGCGGGACGCCCGGGCGAAGATCTTGGCGGTCGAGGCCGCCTTTAGCGTGGTCGCGGTCCAGGAGATCGAGACCGCGCTCGAGCTCAGGTATTCCGTGACGCCCGAGCTCGAGGAAGACATCTGGTTCGTCCTCATGCAAGAGGGGCTCGACGAGGGCATCGACCGGATCCTCGTCGAGAACGGAATCGCTAGCATCGAAGCGTCTTCACCCGACCAAGACCGTCGGGCCCGACTCACCGACATTCTGACGCGTATCCCGGGGGTCCGCTCGGTCACCTTCGAGAGTCAGCCCATCGTCTCCGACATCCCTCGGGTCCCTCCCGAACCGCCAGCGGCAACGGAGACAGCAGTCGAGGAAGTGACACCACCTGCACCTGAGGCACCAACTCCCTCGGCTGCGACGACAGAGGTCCCGGAAGCCGAAGTCGTCGAAGAGCCAGAGCCGATAAAGGGGACGCCTAAAACCTCTCCTCCTGAACCCGAGCCTGAGCCTGAAACGATGCCGACGACGCCGGAGCCGGAACCTGCGCGAGCGCCTACGAGAGCCGTCCCGTCTGTCGATCTCGCTCCGGCGAACGCCGAGCGTATCGGCAAGGACATCGTGAAGCAGATTCTCACCTATCCCGAGTACACGGTCTTCGACCACATCCAGTTCGGCATGGAGCAGGGTGTCGTCAGGCTCAAGGGTTTCGTGACAGAGCCGTCGAAGAAGGAAGAGCTCGAGAATCGCGTCGCGAGTGTTTCCGGAATCCTCCACATCGAGAACGAGATCCAGGTCTTGAGCGAGGTATCGAGCGACAATGCGCTACGCAAACGCCTGTTCGATCGGATCTATCAGGATCCCTCCTTCGCCGACTTCGCCGACTCCACGAACCCACCTATCCATATCATCGTGGAAGCTTCTGGCGTGATTCTGATGGGCGTCGTCGATCGACGAATCCATGCCGCGGTCGCGGAGATGATCGCTCAAAATACTTTCGGCGTTCGCAGGGTGGAGAACCGACTCCGCGTCGCGTCATCGTCTCGCTCCCCCTGATCAGCGAACGCGATCGAGGGCGTCGCCTAGATCGCTCTTCATGCTCTCGACGTCCTCGAGGCCGATGCTGAGTCGGATGATCGTTCGGCCCCGGTAGCGGAATGGGTGCACGCGATCGGTGACTTTCCCGACCTTGATGAGACTCTGAAACCCGCCCCAGCTCAAGCCGATAGCGAAGACCTGCATCGGATCCAGAAACTTCGAGAGCTCGGTATCGGAAGGCTCCTTCTTCAAGATGAAGCCGAAAACTCCCGACGCTCCGGTCATGTCTCGCCGCCAAATGTGATGCTCTGGGTGGCTTTCCAACGCGGGATGAATCACCGTCTCCACCGCAGGGTACTCCTCGAGCCACTTCGCGATCTCGAGTGCGGCGGCTTGGTGTCGGGACATGCGAAGGCTCAGAGATCGAAGTCCTTTCAAGCCCGAGTAACAGGAATCGGGAGCGGCGAAGTGCTCGGTCGATTCGTAGAAAGCGTCGAGCTCCGCGAAGTGCTCTTCATTGGTCGTAATGGTGCCGAGCAGCGTGTCGGAATGCCCTGAAATGTACGGGTCTACGCGGATTCGTGTGGGTTGAAGACGGCATTTCTGGGTAATGGCGGAAGGAATGCCGCCACGATCTTCAGCTTGAGATATTCCTCGTCGCGATAGCCGTAGGCGCGTCGTTGCAGCACACGGATTTTGTTGTTGACCCCTTCAACTAGGAGGCGCAGACGTTCCATCTCGGCCACCGCCTTGTCCGGCACAGCTTGCCCACATGCGTCGCAAAACGCTAGGTGTAGCGCGAGTTGTTCGCCAGCCAGTCCAGGTGTTCTACATGCACACCGCCGCACCCGGGACAGTTGACGCGCCAACGCTCGTATTCCAGATAGATCCGCCAGCCTGCCAACGACAGGTCGCGGACCCGGCACACTTGCTTGTCATAGCGCCCCCGGCACCGTTGCCCACAGTAAGAGCACACAGCTGTTTTTTTCGCCTCTTGAGCTGGATGACGCGGGCGTATCGGTCACCGAATAGACCCTTCAATCCGGCACACCACGAAACCTGGCAGCGCAAACAGCGAGCGGATCGACTGGGAATTTTTCACTCGGTTAGCCTATCCTAAAAATGGACCACTTCTCAGCACCTGATGAAGTACTCGATACCTTTTCCACACAATGAGTTACACTGTTTTTCCGTCAGGACTTACCCACACGAATCCGCGTAGACCCAAATGTACTTGCTCGTAGAGTGAATGGAGATATCCACACCGTGCTCGATAGGCTTGAAGAACAGCGGCGTCGCCCAGGTATTGTCCAAAACGGTGGCGACGCCCTTCGCGCGCGCGACCTCGACGACGGCAGGGACATCCGCAAGCTCGAAGGTATCGGAGCCCGGAGACTCCAGATAGACGATCCTGGTGTTCGGCTTGATGAAGCGCCGATCGTGGGGGGGGAGGTATTCCACCTGAACTCGGTACTTCTCCAGAACGAGATCGCAGAAGTCACGCGTTGGACCGTAGACGTTGTCGCTCACGAGGATATGATCGTCGCTGCGGGTAAGTGCCATCAGTACCGTCTCGATGGCGTCGAATCCGGAATGACACAGGCGGCAGGCATAGCCGCCTTCCAGCCCGGCCAGTTCCCTTTCGAGCTCGAGCTGCACGGGCGAGCCGAAGGTGCCGTACAACTTGCCGTGATACGGTTTTTGATCCGCCTCTAGAAACGCCTCGTAGCTTTCGTACAAAACCGTTGACGCATGATGCACCGGCGGGTTGATCGTCCGAAGCGGATCGTCGCGCGAACTAGGTTTGTCCTTCTTTGATTTCGCCATGCGAGAGCAGCACCAATTCTCTACGAGAATCGGCGCAGACGGCAACAGGAACAGCTACGACCGAGACTAGCCGGCGATCTAGGCAAGAGGTTGGCCTCTATGGCGCCATCGTCAGTAGCGCGGCATAGAGATCAATGGCGTACCAGAGATTGGCGATGCGCAGATTCTCGTCCGCCGCATGCTGGTTGTTGTCGTGGTTCGCCACCGGGACAATGATCGCCGGCTTGCCCGCCACGTCGGTGAAGAGGTGGAGCGGCAGCGTGCCACCCATGCCGGGCGCGACGACCAAGGCGCCGTCCCCGAACGCGCGGTTCGCCGCTTCCGTTGCCGCGCGGACTACCTGCTGCGCGAACGGATCTCGCATCGACGTGCGTGCGGCTGGTGTTCCACCACCCGCGGTCACCTTGGCGATGCGCGGGTGCGTCAGACGGGTCTCGAGATCCGGATCCTCGCTGACCACGTGATATCCCTGGTTCCGAATGTGGCGGAGGAGCAGGTCGCGCATGTGCGCCGGATCGTTTCCTCTCACGAGACGGATGCCGAGTGATGCGACAGCGGTGTTCGGGATCACGTTAGCGGCGAGCGCACCGGTATTGCCGCTCGTGAGACCTCGAATGGTCAGCGCCGGTAGCAGCAACCGCTCGGGCAGCGTGGCCGGCTGACCTTCGGTCGACACGATGCCCAGCTCGCGCTTGAGCGCCGCGTCATAGTCGGGCATGTTCCGAAGCGCCGCGCGTTCTTCGTCACCGATCGGATCGGCGGTGTCGTACCATCCGTCGATCACTACTCGCCCTTCGTCGTCCTTCATCGAGGCCAGTAGCCGGACGAGCAGGGCCGGCGTGTCGGGTGCCCAGTTGCCGTAGTGCCCGGAGTGGAGGTTTCTCGTTGCACCGTAGACCGTCACCTCGAGCCCCGCGGAGCCTCGGACGCCGAAGGTGATTTGCGGGCGGCCGCTCTGGTGGGCGGGACCGTCGAAAAAGAGCCAGATGTCGATACGATCGAGGCGCTCGCGATAGCGTTGCAGGTACTGGCCGAGGTGTGGCGAGCCGGCTTCCTCCTCGCCATCGAACAAGAAGATGAGGTTCGAGCTGGGCGTCAGATCACTCGTCCCGAAAGCCCGAAGCACTGGCAGGAGCGCGGCAATGGGCGCCTTGTCGTCACCGGCCGATCGCGCGTAGATCCGCCACTCTGGATCGACAGCTTCGCCGTCGCGTGGAAGTGGCCGAGGCTGGCCGCCGACCTCCATCGCCGCCGTGTAGAGCGTAGGCTCGAACGGCGGATGGGTCCACTGAGAAGGATCCACGGGCTGGCCGTCGTAGTGCACGTAGATGCCGAGCGTGCGCGTGGCGCCCGGCACGATCAGCTCGCCATAGACGATGGGCGGCACCCCATCAACACGGAGCAGCTCGGAGGTCACCCCGACGCCCTGAAGCTCGTCGCGGATGTAGGCCGCGGCCCGCTCGATGTCCTCGGTGTCGTGCGCCCGATTGGGATAGGTGAGGAGCGCGGCGAAGTCGCGAAGGATCGCCGCCTCATGTTGCTGCCGGTATTCGCGCGCGACATCGATGCCGCTCTGGGCCGTGGCCATCGTGGCGAACACGAATCCTGCAAGTAGAAGAAACTCGATCCGTCTGGTCAAGGCAGTCTCCTTACTGGCGCTACGGGGTTCGAATCCCTGGGATTGAACACCATATCGACCGGGCGACGCCAGCGTCTCCTTCACGGTCCGAGCCACCCTTGTTGCCCATCCGGCGCTCTGGTATAGAGAGGGCCGGAAAACTTCGAAAGGAGGCCACCGATGTGGGGTCGTGTCTTTGTTCAGGTTCTTGCCGGCGTCGTCATTGGGACATCTGTCGCTTCTGCCGAGCGGCCTTTAGTCGCGGGAAGAAACGCGGGCGTGTCCGCCGGCCACCCCTTGACCACCGCCGCGGCCTTCGAGATCTTGCAGCGCGGCGGCAATGCCTTCGACGCCGGCGTCGCCGCACTCCTCGTTGGCGGCGTCGTGGAACAAGATCTCTACGGCCTCGGCGGGGAGGGACTCGTGCTCGTCTATCCCAAGGACGAGGCCAAGGTCATCTCCATCGTGGGCCAGGGCTGGGCCGCCAAAGCGGCGTCTATCGAATGGTACGAGGCGCGTTCCAAGTCGCTCGAAGGAGAGGGTCTGGATCCTGCGGTCGTACCCGGAGCCCTTCATGCGGCGCTCACCGTTCTCGAGCGATGGGGCACGATGAGCTTCGAGCAAGTCTCCTCTCGAGCCATCGACTACGCGAGGGACGGCTTCCCTCTGCGTGCCCGAACCGCCGAGGCGATCGAGCAAAAACTCGAGTTCATCCGGGAATGGCCCGACAACGAACGTTACTGGCTGAAGGCCGACGGCTCGCTCTATCGAGCGGGGGAGACCATCGCCTTCCCCGGGCTCGCCCGCACGTTGTCACGGATGGTCGAGGCGGAGCGTGGGGCCCGGTCCCGAGGGCGGGAACCCGGCATCGTCGCGGCACGGGATCGCTTTTACAAAGGCGACATCGCCCGTGAGGTGGTGGCGTTTCTGAACGAGCACGGTTCGCCCTTCGCGCTCGACGACTTCTCGGATTTCTTTGCACGGGTCGAAGAGCCGACCCAGTCGACCTACCGCGGCTATACCGTCTACAAGCAGTCGTTCAACAGCCAGGGACCGGCGCTTCTACAAACTCTGAACATTCTGGAGACCTTCGACCTCAGTGCCATGGGGCACAACTCAGCCGACTATCTGCACGTGCTCGTCGAAACGCTCAAGCTCGCCTACGCGGACCGCGACAGCTACTACGCGGATCCCGACTTCGTCGACGTCCCGGCGAAAGGACTTCTTTCCAAAGAATATGCCCGCGAGCGCGCCGCGCTCATCGACATGAAGCATGCATCGCGCGTGCTGCGGGCGGGTGACCCCCTTCGCTTCGATCCCGACGTGGACGCATGGCCATTCTGGGTAGCCGGCGGGGACGGGACGACGAGCGACGGGCCAGCGGACCAGGCGGCACTCGATGCCTCCGCTCTCAAAGACACGACCCACATCGCCATCGTCGATCGCGAAGGCAACGTCTTCGATAGCACGCCGAGCGGAGGCTGGATCGGGGGCGCTGTGATCCTAGGGGACACCGGCATCGGAATGAGCGTTCGCGGCGAGCAGTTCTGGTTGGACGGGACCCGCGCGGGACAGATTCGCCCGAGATCGCGCCCGCGCTATACGCTCACGCCGAGCATCGTTCTGAAGGATGGAGAGCCATTTCTCGCGATCGGCACGCCGGGCGGGGACAATCAGGAACAGACCATCGTTCAAACTCTACTCAACATCGTCGAGTTCCGAGACGATTGGTATCCGAACCTCCACAGCGCGATCGAATGGCCGCGAGTCCAGACGTTTCACTTGCATGGCTCGTTCTGGCCGCACCCACTGGGTCTCAATCAGATGAGCACCGAAGCGAGCGTAGGCGAAGCCGTCATCGAGGAGCTCAAAGCGCGAGGACACAACCTCAGCGTCACGCCCGACTTGACCATCTCCGGCTGCTCTACGGTGGTGATGATCGATCCTGACACCGGGTCTCGGATCGCCGGAGCTGATCCCCGGCGAGACTGCTACGCGATGGCCTACTAGACCCGTCGGCCACGCATGGCACACACGATCGAACCCGCCGCGAGTGGACGGGCCAAGTGTCGCGGTTGCGGCGAGCGTATCGCCAAAGGAGAGCTTCGTCTCGGCGCGCGTCTGCCCAATCCCTTCGTGGAGGGCGAGCTGACGCTTTGGTTTCATCTCGAGTGCGGCGCGTACAAGCGCCCGCAACCGTACCTTGATGCTGCGGGAGCGACGACCGAAGCACTGCCGAAGGCAGATTGCTCGAGGCCCAGGCGAAGCTGGGTCTCGAGCACCGGCGGCTTCCGCGCCTCAGTGGTGCTGAGCGCGCCCCCTCGAGTCGGGCGCTTTGTCGGAGCTGTCGTGAGGCGATCGACAAGAGAGCATGGCGGATCTCGCTCGTCTTCTATGACGAGGAGGAGGGGCGTTTCCAGCCGGGAGGATTCATCCACCCGAATTGTTCGCAGGCGTACTTCGAAACGAACGAAGTGATCGACCGCCTAAAGCGTTTCTCCCCCGCACTCCAACCGAGCGATCTGGACGAGCTGTGGACCGGGCTGAAGGAGTAAGCCATGACAACCGACATCAATTCCTGGCCTCGAGCGCCGCACTCGCGGCCTCCGCCACCTCGTTAGGGACGGGAAGGTCGACTGGGACGCCGTCCGCAACGACTTCCCGTGGATTCAAAACTCGCTTCTCGAGCCCATGAGCGATCTCATCCGTCGGACATCGTTACACGTGCCAGAACCGTGTAACTCATTGGAAAAAAAAGAGAAGACTTCTCGAGACCTCGATATCGCGCGAAAGCGTCGACTTTGTTTACGTGCAGTCCGCGATTCTTTCTCGCCGGAGACGGGTAAGCCCTTGAGTCACCACGGCTAATCACTCACGGCACGGATGTTGCGTATCATCGAGAACGTGGTGCCTTTAGAGAGGTGATATCCATGGATTTCTTTCGATTCGGAATGAAAAACGGTTGAGGTCTGACAGTCGTGATTGCGTTTTTCGCCGCGACCGTTGCCGAGGCGGTTCCCGTAAACCTCAACACCTGGACGGCCGAATCCTACGATGCGGTATCTGGGTTCCCTCCCGGTGTATGGCAAGTCAGCGGCGACGGAAGCACGGTGACCCAGGTCAACAACGGTCAGCCCACCTTGTTCTATAGCGACTTTCAGGCGATCAACACCAACGCCGTGGGCAGGATTCGCGTGACCGGCGGCGACGATGACTTCATTGGTTTCGTATTGGGCTTCGACCCCGGGGATTCGACTTCTGCGGCCGCCGACTATCTCCTGCTCGACTGGAAGGCGGGCACCCAAAACTTCGATTTCGGTGTCCCTTCTACGTCTCCCGGTGGTACGGCGTCCGCCGGACTTGCCGTTTCGCAAGTGAGTGGCATCCCGGATGCCGACGAATTCTGGCAACATGCGAACCTGGCGGGTACGCCCTTGGGGAGTGGACTTGCTGAGCTCGCCCGGGGAAGTGGTCTCGGCAATACCGGCTGGGTTATCGGTACCGAGTATGTGTTCGACTTCAATTTTACGGCGACGCAACTTCAGGTATTCGTGGACGGAGCACTCGAAATCGACATCGCGGGTTCCTTCTCCGACGGCCGTTTGGGCTTTTACAATTTCTCCCAGGCCGGCGTGACGTATTCCTCGTTCACGACCGAGCAAATTCCCGAGCCTACGTCCTTCGCCCTCTTCGCGCTCGGCCTCACCTGGCTTGGCTTCGTGAGGCGTCGAAGGGCCGTCTAGCCAAAGAAGCAAACCCGCGCAGCGGCGCGAACCACGCTCGGTCTCCGAGTCGATCGCATGAAGGGTATCCCTGCGTGACAGGACGAGCGCGGCGCCGTGCGATCAACGTGAATCTCAGGATACCTGACAGTGACATGGTAGCCCCTCGAGAAGACGGATTCTGGGTTCGGAAGAATACTTGGTCTTCCGCCGAGGCCGTGAAATCATATGCCGCGTTCGAACTCGACACAAAGGAGCCAATGTCAATGAAACGTACGCCCGTGAATCCATGGGAATGGTCGAAGTAATACCAGTTCAACCAGGCTGAAGTTCTCGAAGGCACGAGTCGCCAACTCTTGTGCTCGGGCCAGACTTCGATCGGTGCGGATGGTGCGGTCCAACACCCGAATGAGCTGCGTCCTCAAATCACTGCGGCCTCGACAACCTGGAGGAGGTCTTGAAGGGCGCCGGTATGAGCCTCGGCAACCTCGTGCACTTGAGGATCTATACGACGGATGTCGACGAGCTCCTGGCGAACTGGGATGCCCTGGCCGGGCGGCTGGCCGCTGCGAACGTGGCGCCGCCCCAGACCCTCTTGGGGGTAGCCCGCCTGGCGTTTGCCGAGCTCAAGGTAGAGATCGAGGCGACCGCCGCCGACTGACGGGTGTTTATTGATCCATCACGAAGGACACGTCCTCGTCGATCGCCTCGGGGTCGGGAGTCGATAACCAGCTCACGAGAAAGATTACGCCGAACGACGCGGCGAGAGACACCGCGGTGGGGAGCACTCCTGGCTTCAGAAGCGCCACACCGCTTCGAGCGAAGAGCTCGAGCCCGAGGTTGACGACGATGCCTACGAGCATCGAGGCGACGGCAGCTCCCGCGGTGACGCGGCGCCAGTTGAGACCTATCGCCAGCGTCGGCGCCAGGGCCGCGCCGAAGGTTCCGAAGGCGAAGGTCCCCAAGATCGCAATCAGATCTCCCGAGAAGATCGCCAGAATCGAAGCCGCCGCCGCGATAACGATGACCGCCACACGTCCCCAGAGGAGCTCTCGCTTGAGGGTACGTCCGAGCGCGCGCGGCAGGTCTCGAACGAGCGCCGCGGAGCCGATGTTCACGAACGAGTCCGCGGTCGACATGATCGCAGCCAGGATGCCAGCAAACACCAATCCAGCCAAGAGCGTGGGCGCGAATTCCAGTAGATAGCTGGGTGCGGCGGCGTCGGGATGCACCAGAGGTGCGAGTCGTCCTTGCGCGACGAGCGCGGGTACGGCGAGACCAAGCCCCAGCCAAATCAACAGGCAGAGCGTCTGGGTGAAGCCGACGACCAGGGGGATCCACTTGAGCTTCCGCGGATCGTCGATCATGTAGAACTTGTGGAGCATGTGCGGCTGGCCCAGGATGCCGATGGCGAAAACGAAATAGAAACCTACCGCTGTCAGTACCGGCACCCGCCCCAGGGGATCGAGGAAGGAAGCCCCGAAAGCCTCGGACTGAGCGATACTCGTCGCGATGCGAGTGACGCCTCCACCTTCGACGATCGCGTGGACGAAGACCACGCCGGCAACGAGCGTCATCAAGGATCCCTGTAGCAAATCGGTATACACGCCGGCGATCATTCCCCCCAGGCAAGAGTAAAGCACGACGACCACGACTCCGGCGGTCACCGCGATCGCGAAGCTCTCGGTGCCGAACACGGCCTCGACGAGATGGCCGAGTGCCAGAAACTGCGAGCCGAGATAGGCAACGGTTCCCAGGACCACGGCGACCGCGGCTATCCCGGAGGCGGCTCGGCTGCGGTATCGACAAAGGATGGCGTCCGGTATCGTGTAGACCTCCCGCACGGCCGCGAGAAGCCGAAGGCGCTTCGCCAGCACCCAACACATTAACGAGGCGGTGAAGCCTCCGGCGACGATGATGAAGAGCGACCCCGCCCCCAATCGGTAGGTGAGTCCCGGTCCTCCCAGAAAGACGAATCCACTGAAGGCCGCCGACGTCGTTGCAAGCCCCGTCGTCCATAGGCCGATGTTTTGCCCAGCTATCCAGAAGTCCTTGGGCGTCCTGGTCCGCCGCGCCGACCAAAGACCCACCACCAGTACGAGAAGGAGATAGACGCTCGCCGCTCCGATAATCAGTGGCCTGTCCAACCCAGTCACGTTCGGTCCCCGCCCGCCTGCCGATCGCGGCGCATTTGCTCCAAACTCCCCATCAGCTCGTCATCAATCCCGAGCTCAGAGAACATCGCCGCATAGGTCAAGGTGGTGACGCAGAGAGGGACGAGCCATATCAAAATCAGCAGCGAGTGGAGCGAGAGGGGCAATCCGAACAAGCCCGTCATTCCTGAGCCGTCGAAAGTCAGGACGCCGAGACCACCGCACTGGAGAATGACGGCCAATGCCAAGAGAGGGACGCGCAAGCGCCCGACCCGCCCATTGCGGCTCACCCCGAGCGCCACCAGGGCGACGGGAAAGCCCATGACGAGCACGGTGAAGAGCCAGGACAGAGCTCGAATATCGAGAAAGAAAATGATGAGGATGGCGAGCGAAGCCGCCGTGAGAAACTTCAGTGCGAGCCCATTCGCCATGGCCAAGCTTAACCGACCACCCCAACATTAGTAGGGTCCGAGCCACGGAGTGAGCGGTCTAAACCCTCTCCAGAAAAAGCATCACAGAAGTGAACACGGTTTCGCCGTTGCGCACCACCATCTGCGGCGTCTGATACGGATTCGTCCTCAAATCGACGGGCTCGATTCGATAGCGCTCCTGCACGTGCTCGTCGAGCGGCTCGATGAGCTTCAAGCCGGGACGTTCGGCTAGCGCGCGAATTTCATCCGGCGGGAACGTCTCGTCCGTGACCGGTTCCTCGAGAAGGTACTCGGTCGCAACGACGACGAGGCCGCCCGTCTTCACGACGCGCCCCATCTCGTCGACCGCATCGCGCGCGCCCTCGAATCCCCCGAAGTGCTCGATGGAAGAGAGCGAGTAGGCGACGTCGAAGGCGACGTCTCGAAACGCGAGCCTTCGTCCATCCATCTTCGAGAAGAGGAGCCGGTCCTCCCGATAAGGAAACGGTGCGAAGTCCGCGGGCCTGCGCACGACGTCTTCGTCACCCTCGGCAGCGCGTGCTTCTTTCCAGCTCGTGTCGTACATGTCGGAGGCGACGACGAGATCCACTCGGTTGGCGAGCCAATACAAAATGGCTTCGTGTCCGGCCCCGACGCTCAAGGCGCGCGCATCTTTTGTGAGGCGGCCCAGTCGGACCAGACCGAAGAGGGTCTGGGTGAACTCGTAAGCCTTGCGATGCATGGAGAGCTTGTCGGGAGGCACCGTGCCCACGGAGCGCAGAAGCGACACCCACTCGGGGTTGTCCCACTTCGCCGGATTCGCGAGCTCGCAAAACTGTACGTCGTAGGGAATGAGGCCGACCTGAGGGCAGACGTCCTTGTAGCGCGCGTCGAACTCGTCGGAAAGCACGAGCGCTTTGATGACACCAAGGCGGAGCGCGCCCTGTGACAGGCGTGCGATGTAGTGAGTCCGGCCGGTGTCGTCCGCGTCGCGGCCGAGAAGACAACGATATGCACGGGCGACGAATGTGGCGTCGTCACCCACGGGGGCCAGTTCGTCCTCGACCCGCTGCGCCTTCCGGCCGAGTCCACCACTACTCGCGTAGCCCTCGTAGATTTCGCGGAACTCGGCCGAGCCCAGGAGGCTACGGTTCAGCTCGTCCGACGATTTACCTACTTCCAGAACGCGCGCGCGCTCCCGGCGCTCCGTCTCGTCAGGCGCTCTCAGCAGGAGGATTCGGAACGACGTCTCGACGGATCGCTCGGTGCCCGTCCACGAGTCCGGTTTCCGGAGCAAGTCGCGCCACAAATTGGCCATTGGAGGGACCGTATCATAGGCCCCCGCCTCGAAGGCCTAGCCCTTCGCCGTCCCTAAATCCCTTGGCGACCGCCTACTTGATGAAGTAGCCTGAGACGCGCCACGTCCCATCGGCATCTTTCATCGGGACGACGGTCTCCACCGCGGCCTTCTTGTTCGAAAAGACGGTGTCGTACTGGATGACGACGTACTCACCGTCCGGAGCGCCGGGCAGTGATTCCGCGTAGGTGCTCGGCTTCAGCTTTCGCGAGATCATCTGGCCGAGAGGACTACGAACCGACGCGGCCGCTTTTTCCCAGTCGGCGCGGGTCACCGCACCCTGGAACAGCTTCGCCGCCTGATCCCAGCTTGCACCGTAGTCCCCGCGGTCCACGAGTGCGAGCCAGGGTTCTGCATTCTTCTGCGCCATTGGTTGAGCCTGTGTAGCGGCCGCCCACGGCGAGACGGCAAGAACAACGACCGCCACGAGCACGGATCGATACAAACGGGTTCTGAGCAAGAGCTCACCTCCTATCGAAAGCGGAACGAGAGTCATTCGATCGAACGAAGCCGCAGAGCGGGATCACCGAGTAGGTGATAGATGCTGAGGAGCTCGGGAAAGGATCCGCTCTCGAGGAATGTCTCTTGAGCGTCGAGGACCGCGTCGCCGAGACGTGTGTGCTTTCTGGAGAAGAGCTCATCGAGCATCGCCTGGTGCAAGCGCTGCGCTGGTGTGTTCAAGGTCAGGCCGCTCGGAGAGAAAGCAGCGATGACTCCTTTCCCTTCGGTTTTCAGAAGCTCTTCCGACAATGAGCCGAAGTACGGGAAGTGGAAGTAGCCGTTCAGGCAATTCATCGTTAGCAGGATGGGTTGGCGAGGCTGCGGCGCGAGCGAAGTCAACCGCGACGTGTTGAAGACGTTCTCGTCGGCCCAGAGATGTATCCCACCATGACCGATGTAGCTCATCAGTGACGCGCCGGAGTCGAACGCGTCGAGGATCGCATCCCGGGTCGCAGCCGTACCGAGCTCCGTCAAATAGATACGCTTTTGATCCAGGCCCGGGGGCAAGCGCAGGGCGGCAGCCTCCGCGTCGGCCACGAAGTCGCCCGCACGGTCTGGATTGTCGGCGACTAGAACCGCCGACCCGTCGAGGCCGTAGTCCGCGGACTCCCAGGCGAGGATCTTGCCGACCATTGATTGGACTTCCTCGCGCGACGACGCCGGCAGCCGCCCGATCGCTAGCTCGGGCAAAAGGTCGTCGCCGTTCACCGCCGCAAGCGTCGGGTCTGACACCGTCCACAAGTATGAGGTCCGAACCATAAGAGGCGGCACTGGGTTCGCGACTCCCAGCTGCGAGTAGTCCTTGAAGTCGTAGTTGGCATCCCCCAGCAGGAGCACGTAGCGCGGCGACGGTGGCTTCCACTCGTGGTAGGCGTAGGACAGGAAGTCCCGAATCGCCTCGGGGCTCGATTCGCCATGGCCGAACTCGGAGAAGACATCTTCGATGGCTACTCCCTGAGAGACGAGACCCTGCTCCGCTCGGTGGGTGAGCAGGGGCATGGCTGCTTCCACGAACGCCCTCGGGCCGAGAACGATGTAGTCCGCGCGGTTGCGGATGCTTGTGAGAAACGTCTCAGGAGGTCTGCGGACTTCGGGCGCTCTGACGGCCGTCTCGTCGACGACCAGATAGCTTCTTCCCGCATCCGCCATGAAGTTGGAGCCAGTAGCGTCCACCCATCGGGGCGAGGACGGGTCGCCGATGTCCAAGACAATCGGGAGCGACCCGACGCCCGCAATCGCGGCCGTCCCAGTTTCGGTCCACGCGCCCCGACGTTCTCGATCTCGAGGACGTTCTCACCTTCTCTCAGAAGGCCAGGACTGATGTCGGCGGTAATCTGGCAAGGCGCCTTACCGTTCCAGCTCTCTTCCGCGAGGAAAGTCGTATTAATAAAGATACGCACGTGGTGATCGGAGGCCGCGGGGGTGTCGCTCGTTCCCTGGAGCGAGACTTCGAGACGCGCGGCCTCGACCGTGCCGGCAAGCGCGGTTACCTGGAACGAGTAGCTCTTCGTGACCGGAGCGAACAGAAGATCCCAGAGCCAGAGGTCAGGAGCGTCGAGGAGCGCTGCCTGGTAGTACTGATTGACTTCGTGCGCGGCGGTTTTCCAATAGAACGAAGTCGCGGCTCCGCCGGGTAGGTCGACAACAGACTCCATCCGAACCGATGGCGCGCTCTGGCCGGACATGGAGAGCTCGAATACGGCTTCGTTCCCGTAAGGGTTCGCTCGGGCTCCCGCGCTCGAGAAGTAGAGTGTCGAGCCAGGGCCGAAACGACGCGGATCCGGCTCGACGTGGAAAGCGACGCTCGAGCCCTGGCGACTCAGTCGCAGCCAGTCCGAAGGAAGGCCGCGGCCTTTGCCAAAAACACTCTCGTATCGAACGCGGTAGATCCCGGGATCGACGGTGGCGAGGCGTGCGAGAACTCCTTCGGTTCTCTCAAATCTGCGTGCGCGACGACGGCCGCCTCGCCCAGCGAGGCTGAGCTCCGAATCGTCGGCCTGCTCGAACGTCAGCCGTACGACCATCGGTTCGGGCGAGGAACAGTTCACCAGTGCCGCCGCGCCAGCGTAGCGGCGCTAGCTCGAGGAAGGCCTTCTTGGAATCTCCCTGGAAGCCGACCATCACGATCCGAGCTGCCTCGGCCGGAAAGAGGCCCCCGGTGTTCACTGACAGGCGACGGCGACGATTCCGTGCTCGCACCGTGCCGCTGCGACGCGCGACGAGCTCCACCGACTCGGACGCGAGCGTCCACGACGCCGTGACCGGCTCTATGCGTGCGCTCACCTTGCGAAGCTTGACGTTGCGTCCCGCAACCGCCTCGATCCAATGGTGTTTCGTCGGGATGGACGGCAGACCCTCTTCGCTCACGAGATCGAAGCCGGGTATCTCGAGCGTCACCGTGCCGTCGTCCTGCGGTATCGCGTAGAAGCCTTCGGTGCGAAGCTCGAGCTCGATGAAATTGCGGCCTTGCCGCAAGATCCAAAGGGCATTGGCGCTCGGATCTCCGTAGGTCAGCTGCGTCGCGCCTCTCGATTTTGGTCCCGGGTCGTCGGGAAGCGTTGCGCCAGCTTCGGGCATCGCCGAGACGGGGCCATGCGTCTCCGTCACGCCCGTCGTTTCGATATCCTCGAGTTGATAGAAGTAGGTCGTTCCGTTGACGAGGTCCTTGTCCCGGTAGCTGTAGCGCGCGCCCACGGGTGAGTTCCCCAGTCCAGGTATCGGGCGTTCGGTCAGGCGTGCGTACGGCCCTGCCGCGTTCAGCGAACGATAGACGTGGAAGCCGAGGTTGTCGATCTCCGATCCCGTCTCCCAGGTGAGCTCCACTTCACCGTCCAGACCCTGCGCGGAAAAAGACGTGAGCTCGACGGCCGTCGTCGCCAGGATGTCATCCGCGCCGATGTCCCAGGTGTCCTGGCGGGCTCCCCCGTCAATATCCGTGAAAATGACTAGATTCGGATCGGAGGAGAGATTGGCGCCAAAATCCTGGGCACATGCATCAGCAATGGCAAGATGATAGTCATCACCTACTTTATCGACAAAAGTTGGCTCACAATCCCTTGCGCCCGCCGGCGGTGCGTCATTCATGTCAGAGACGTTGTTGTTGCTCCCAGCTCCGGTAACAACGTCACGGTAGGGATCCGTCGTGTCGATAGCTATGTTGTTCTTGACATAAATGAGATTTGTACTACTTCCATCGAACCCTCTCGAGCTTGAAGCTACCCCGCTATCGCCGATCACCGTATTGTTGAACGCGTATACGGTGCCTTCATCGTCCGCGTGAATTGCCCTCGCAGCGGCGACGCCACGAAAACCATAAACGATGTTGTTCCACACCTTGGCAATGTAGAGGCTATTGTCCACCGTGTCGAAATTATTCAACGCAGTAATACCTACCGCCCCGCTCGTTGCGGGAGTGCTCTAGGTCATCCGGACGATGTTATTGGAAATATGAACTTCCGCGGCAGCGTCCGAGCCATCATCATTGATGTGGATCCAGGCAAGATTTGTATTATTCGGGTCGTTCTTGAAATCGATTTGGATTCCGTCGATACGGACGTATTGCTCTTGCACGGTGATTACATAATTGACGTTCACCGTGTTGGATATACGGTAGGCTGACGTCGTATCCCATTTTCCATCATGCCTCTGGCTCGTGCCGACTTCACTCGTAGACGTTGGCGTGTAGATCTTGATGTAGTTGTTCGGACCCGTGGTCCAGCCTGAGACGAGAACAGAATCAGTATCCTCGCCGTCGCCGTAACACGGCACCATCATCACGGCATTCTGGGAAACAAGGTCGGGATTGGGGTTGACGTTAGCAAAGTTGAGGATATTGGTATTTGCGGACCCGGACTCCCAGTTGGTTAGCAAGGTATAGGCGCGATAGACCTCGACCGCCGTCCCCGCCGACGCCGCCGTGGGGACACCGCCGTCTTCGACCGTAAACACTGTCGAGGACGTCCTCCCCTGGATATAGGCGAGGCGCGGACCTCCGGAGTTGTAGACGAGCACGTCGCCGACGCCGATGTTATCGGGCATGGGGCCGGAGAAGGTGGCCGTGGCACCCACGATTTCCACGGTTTCGGTGCCAGTGTTGAGGTTCGTCGCCGTTGTTCCGACGGACCGGTAGATCGAAGCTGTGGCGCGCTCGTCCGCGCCCATATCCCAGGTCGCCGGTCGCGTTTCACCATCGATGTCGTTGGTGAACGATACGGATAGATTGGTCGCGGCATCGATCGCGGCCGAGATACCCTTCAAATGGAGATTCTCCGTCCCTGCGCCGATATCGACGAACTGGTCGATGGCTGCGACTCCGGTGATCGAGCCAGGACCCGGGGCCGTTGCATCGTTGGACATGTTGTTCGAGCCATCATGACGTTGGTATTCAGGAAGCTGACCGAGTTGGCGGTGGATATCGTGTTTGTGATGGTGACGGTTCCATCGTTCCGGATGCCGTTGTCCACATCGTAGAAGGTGCAGTTTTCGACGGTCACGACGTCCCCCGCGTTACCAAGGTAGATTCCGTCGTTGTCGCCGTCGTAGATGATGCTGTTGCGAATCGTGAAGCTCACCGGCCCGGGAATGCCGGTTTTGATGCCATGATCGAACGGCATTGGTGATAGGAAATCATAGACCAGAAGATTCTCCAGGAGAACGTTGGCAGCCGTGACCCGAACCGCGGCCGAGCCGTTGACCAAAGGATCGAAAAATCGTGCGAGCTCCAGCCCATCGACACGGGTGAAGTCGTTTTGAACAACGAGCCCGAAGTGTTCGACGGAGCTCCCGTCCATCAACGCGCCGGTGCCGGCAACGCCGGTATGACGTTGGCTCACCCCACTGGCGATTTGAGAAGCATCGGCGACGGTGACGGTGATGAAGTGTCCGGCATCCGTGTTGTAGCCGCTGATTGTCGTGGACCCGGCCACGATGAACGGACTGTCGTTGTAGACGACCCACGTGAGCTTGGCGTTGGCGGCGACAAGATCGGTGGTCGTCAAATGGTTGACGTCGGGTGAGTCGCTCTCAGCCAGTTTTAGCGTGTTGAAGGCGCGCTTGATGGAGTTGACCGTAACGCTCGTGACGGGCCCGGGTACGCCTCCAGTCGGCGTATGCAGCACGAATTGTGTCGGGCTGAGGACGGATTTGATGTAGGTAATCGTGCCACCGCCATAGTCGACTTCGTCGCCGACACCGATATTCTCGGTCTGCGCACCGTCCAGCGAGGCGACGCCGCCTACGATGGTGATGTTCGGGAATCCGGTTTTCAGGTCCGCAGTGTCGGTGCCAACGGAATAAAAGACATCGCCGCCCGCGGGGCTGTCTTGGGTATGGACTGCGTCCGCTATCGCGCCAGATTTGAAGACGCCGGATTCCACGGTGTCGATTCCCGTCGCGTCCAGAGAGAACGTCGTCGAGTCTCCTCCGAGAAGGTTGGATACGGTGGCGCTGACCAGATAGTTGACGCCGGCGGCGCTTGTCGGGAAGTTGGTAGTGAACGTGATCACGCCTCCGGATGGATCGATTCCCGTTTGGATCAGGGTGTCGGCGCCGGTAATGGCGCCGTCGTTGTCGACGTCGACGAACAGGTCGCCGCCGGTGACGTCACCGTTGACGACGCCGCTCCCCGTCGTGAAACTCACTCGGACCGTATCGACGTTCACGGTTCCAGCGCTCGTCAGCCGGAAGCGAAGAAGAACGTCGGTAACCGGAGTGGCCGCGGCGAAACGATCGCCGACCTGCAGCAGATCGTGCTCCTCGAGGCTGAGCGTTGCCAACGCGGCCGCAGCGTCGTCGGCGCCGATGTCCCAAGGCGTCGCTCGAAGGCCGCCGTCGATGTCGTCGGCAAATGCCAAATTGGGGTCGCCCGAGAGGTCGGCCGCAAAGCCCTGGGCTCCCGTGTCGCCAGGGGCGAGGTGGTAGTCGTCGGCACCCCTGTTCACGAACGTGACCGCCACGCCATTTCTCGCGTTGGTCGGCGGTGTGTCCGGGTCCGCGCCAGGCCCCGAAAGGTTGTTCGTGCTGGAAGCGTCGAAGACGCCCTCGTAGTTGAAGGTGTTGCCGAAGACGAGATTGTTCTTGGCGATGACGGTGCCGGTGACGGAATCCAGACCATGCTCGTTGTCGACGACCGTGTTGTTATACAGATAGAACGTAAAATCGAGATCATCCGGCAGAATTCCTGAGACGTAGCTGCCAGCTCCTGTCCCACCTGTCCAGTCGTAGATGAGATTGTTCCAAGCTTTCATCACGCCCGACCCAGCGAGAAACAAATTGATCCCGATACGAACGTCCGCGGTGCCGTTCGACCCGCGAATGATCGAGTTCGATACGTGGTACTCGGATGCCGCCACGGATCCGGTACTCTCGACGCCGGCATAGTCGGCCGTGTCGCCGTCGGTCGACCGCAATTGCAATCCATCGATGCGCACATAGTTGGCGCTGACGGAGATTGCGTCCTCCGTGTTCTCGATCCTGAACTTGTTGTCGTCCCACACACCCGCGTGACGTTGACTGACGCCTGCCTCGCTCGGGAGCGCGGGAGTAAAGATGCGGATGTAGTTGTCCGGTCCCGTCGTCCAGCCGGTGATGTCCACGTAGCCATCGGGACCGTCGGCGTAACACGCCACGCTCATGACGGTACCGGCAGCCACGAGGTCGGTGGAAGCGTCGAAGTTCTCTACCAGGTTGTCGAGGGTGTCGTTCTCGTCCAGGGACTCCCACTTGGCAAGGGACGTGTAAGCACGGAAGACCTGTACCGTCGTGCCGGCGACTGCCGCTTGCGGTGTCGTGCCGTTCGTCGAGAACGCCGTGTAGGTCGTGTTCGAAGCACGGCCATGAATGACGGCGAGGTAGGTCGTCGCCGCGACTTGATACTGGAGAACGTCGCCGACGCCGACGTTGTCGGGCATGGGGCCGTCGAAGATCGCGGTCGTGTTCGTTATTTCCACCGTCCTCGGGGTCGTGTTCAAATTCGTCGCCGTCGTCCCCGTCGAACGGTAACGCGCGCAGAACTGGTCCAGGGTTCCGTCGGGAAGGTATCGGGCGACGTCGAGGTCGGTGCCGTTGTGGCTATGGCCGGCGACGACGATCTTTCCGTCGGGCTGGACGGTGACGCCGGAGATTCGGTCTTGCCCCGTACCGACCCGGGTGACGACGATGCCCCCCGATCCAAAGGAACTGTCGAGGCTTCCGTCGGTGTTGTAACGCACGACGGCGAAATCGTCGTCCGTCCCGTTCACGTACCAGCCGGCGAGCACGATCTTTCCGTCCGGCTGAAGCGTTACGCGCGAGCCATCGTCGTTGCCGGAACCGATAGGCGTGAAGACCTTGCCGCCCGTGCCGAAAGTCCCATCGAGACTTCCATCAGGGTTGTAACGGGCGACGGCGAAGTCGGTGTCGGTGCCGTTGCTGCTCTTCGAGCCAAAGACGATCTTGCCGTCGGGCTGAAGCGCGATCGATGTTCCCCAGTCGTTGAATCCCCGGAGGTCGGTCGTCACGATCCCCCCTGTGCCGAAAGTGCCGTCGAGAGCACCGTCCGGCATCAAGCGGACGATGTACCAATCCCAATCTGTGCCGTTATGCGTTGCCCCGGCAACGAGGATCTTGCCATCCGGCTGAATCACGAGCGCGTTGCCATAGTCATCGCCGGGGTTCACCGAGTAGACGGCCATGCTCTGGTTCACGGGGGGACGATGCCGTAAACGCCGCCCGGGTTGAACGTAGGGTCGAGAGTTCCGTCTGCTGCGTTGTACCGGATCAATCCGACGTCCCAGTTCCCGGAACCGTCATCCACGACACCGGCGACCACGATCTGGCCGTCCGGCTGCACCGCCATCGCGTAGCCCAGATCCCACGATCCGCCGATGCTCGTCGTCACATGCCCGTTTGCAGCACCGAAGCCTGCATCGAAAGTTCCGTTGGAGTTGAAACGCGTGACCGAGTACTGGTCGCAACACCCCATCTCCCCGCCGTGATTCGATACTCCTCCGAGGACGATCTTGCCGTCCGGCTGGATCACGACATCGCGTGCGTGATCGTCGCCCCAGATGTCCATCGTGGCGATGCCGTCGGAGTCGAACGTGGCATCGAGGCGGAGGTCGGCGTTGTAACGCAAGGCCGCCATGTCCTCGCGCTCTGGCGCGGGACGGAAGAAGTAACCACCCACGACGATCCGGCCGTCGGGCTGGATGGAAACCGCGGTGCCGAAGTCGTCGCCCGTACCGATGGGGGTCGTCGCGATGCAGGTTTGAGCATCGACAGACGCGAGGGGACCCATGAAACTCAACAGACACATCGCGAGACAGACGGCGACGTGCCTCGCGGACTGCTCTTGGACTAGCGACTGATCTGTCATTGAAAAGAAGGGATTCCCAGAGCAGAAACAGCAATAAACATGCCACTGGCTAGACGTGGTCGCCGTCGACAAGCCCTTGTAATTTAGTAAATTACGAAAGTTTCCTTCGGGGACGGCGTCTGATGATGTGGGCAGAGTCCCACGGTGGTGTGGGCGAACATCGATACCTCGATAGACTTGCTCGGGTAGCGAGTCGAACGTTCAAGCGTGAGGCATGCCAGTGTGGGGTCGACGTGCTGGAGGCCTCCTAGTGCAAGCGAGCCGACGGCGAGCCCGAGCAGGCTCCCGAGGGACGCGAGCAGGCATGAACGCACCGCAAATTAGGAATTGGGTGGAAATCTCGGGCGCGGCGGGGGCGGTTTCTTCGTGTGGGCTTTGCGGTACTCGTCGAGCTCCGCGTCGGTGATCTGCATGCGAGATGCCGGCATCGAGTCCTCGCCGCACTGACTCAACTCTCGCTCGAGCTTCAGGAAACAAATCTCCGCGGCGTCTTGATAGCGAACTCGATTCGAGAGAAACGCCTGGTTGGCGATGGCAATCTGAAATTCGTGCAGGACCCCGCCGGGCTTCCTCACACGCATGGTGTAGACCCGGGAGGTTTCGTCGACGGTGAAGCCGATGTACTCCGACCTCAATGCAATGGTCATCTATCCTCTCCTCGCGAGTCCTCTATCCCATCGCTTTCCTGCACCTCTCGGTAAAAGTATAGGGGAGTGGGCCCGAGCCCGTCGAACCTGAGCTTTTTCGAACTCGAATTGTCTGGGTCGCGTCGACGACTCAGGATGATCTTGATGCCGAAGGTCGCGAAGTCGATTTCCCGACGAAATCAGCTCTTCTCTACTCTGACAGTAAAGTATCCCAAATCGAAATCGACACTTCAAGTGAATTTACTTAGGTCGGTTATACTCCGAACGTGGTTGTCTCGAGACTCAGCCACGGCGAGCGCGCCCCCGACTTCGTACTGCCTTGCGGAGGAACCGCCACGCGATTCTACGGGTGCGCCGGCGGGGTCCCAACAGTTCTGGTTTTCCACCCAATCCACGCGGAGGACGTCAGCGCGACCCTCGAAGCGCTCACGGAGTGGACGACATTCCTCATCGCCCGCCGTGAACCAAAGACGGAGCTCGGGGTGCGCGTCTTCATCGATGCCGATGGAGCGGTCTCCGCTGTCTACGGTGTGCCCGAAGGAAAAGTGCGGGTCGTGGTGCTGGACCCGGCTCTGCGCGTGATTCGCGCAGTCGACGCAGATGCTCAGAACGCGACTGCTCTGGCGGCGTCGGTGCGCGATGCGGTTTCGAAGCTTCCCCGGGTGGAACCACGGGTGATCCCGGCGCAAGCACCGGTTCTCCTCGTTCCCCGAGTGCTGGAGCCCGAGGTCTGCGAGCAACTGGGGGAGGTTTGGCGGACGTGCGGCAACCAGAAGACGGGTGTCGAAACGTCGGAGTACGGGGCGCGGACCCATGCCATTCGAAACGAGTTGAAGCGGCGGCGTGACCATACCGTCACCGACGAGTCGTTGATGAAGATGCTCGTCCGCGTCGTGGGTCGGTGCGTGCTTCCCGAGGTGCGCCGCGCGTTCTCGTATCCCGCCACCCGGTTCGAGGGGTTCAAGATCGTTCGCTACGATGGCGAGACAGGCGGCTTCTTCCGGCCTCATCGAGACAACCTCAGCCCGGCCACCGCCCATCGGCGCTTCGCGATGAGCCTCAATCTCAACGAGAGCTACGAAGGCGGCGAGCTCCGCTTCCCCGAATACGGTCCCATAAGGTATCGACCGGCGGCCGGCGAGGCGCTACTGTTCTCGTGCTCGCTCCTGCACGAGGTGACGGAGGTGACGTCCGGTGAGCGCCTGGCACTCTTGTCGTTTCTCTTCAGGGAGCAAGACCTTCGCAGTCTCACGAGCTCGAAGGTCACGGATTCCTGACGGAGCCAAGCGGGGGATCACCCGGACTCACGTCCCGGTCGAAGAAGCTGCGGCGGAGATCTCTCGCCGGGTCTCTCGGAGTCCCCGGTAGGAAACTAGCTTTCTTCGCTGCTCGTCCCAGAGGCGAAACGTCAGGGACTTCATGCTGGAGCGCAGCGTCAGAGGCTTCACCGCCCGGAACATCGGGTGCTCGCGGTGGCATTTCTCGAGGTTGTAATTGGGAATGGCCGGGCTCAAGTGATGAACGTGGTGGAACCCGATGCTTCCGGTGAACCACTGCAAGAGCCGGGGAAGCTGGTAAAAGGAGCTACCGTTCAGGGCGGCTGCCTCGAAGTCCCAATCCTCTCCCCGCTCCCAATACACCCCTTCGAACTGATGCTGTACGTAGAACAACCAGATGCCCGTCGTCGCGGCGATCATCATGACCGGTATTTGAACGAGCAGATAGCTCTTGACGCCGATGGTCAGAATCGCGGCGGACAGGACGCCGACGAGGACGGTGTTCGTCCAATGGACGCTCGCCCGCTCGCGCTTCGCGGCACCGCTCCTCTGAAATCTCTGCTGGACGAGGAAGAAGTAGAGCGGTGCCAGGACGAAGAGAACGATGGGATTGCGCGTGAGACGATAGGCGAGGCGTTTCCCGGCGGATGCCTCCAGGTACTCCTCGACCGTCAGCGTCCAAACGTCTCCCATGCCGCGCCGATCCAGATCGCCCGAGGTCGCATGATGGAGCACGTGCCTGTGCCGCCACTCTCGATAGGGAGTGAACGTCAACACTCCCATGAAAAAACCCCAGAAGCTGTTGGCCCTCGACGATCGAAAAAAGGAGCCGTGCGCGCAGTCGTGAAAAAGGATGAAGATACGCACCAGCAAGGCCCCCGCGGGGACGGCGAGCACCAGAGTCACCCACAAGGAACGCGGCGCCGTCCAGCTCATCAGGCCCATAAGCGCCCCATAGGGGATCAGTGTGTTCACGAGCTGCCAGATGCTGCGCTTGAGCCGCGGCTCTTGGTGTTGGGCAATCGCTTCGTTCCAGATTGGCATCTCAGACTCCGATGAGTGGGATCGGCGGGAGCTCTTCGTTCTTCAGTCTCTCGCTTGGTGGACGCTGATCTCGCTTCCCTCGAACTGGATACCGTCGAGCATCGAGATGGCTTTCTCGGCATTCGCGCCGTCCTGCATATGAACGAACCCGTAGCCGTGGGGAGAGCCCAGTCGGGTATTGCCGATCCAGATGCCCTGCACCTGTCCATGGCGGGAGAAGAGCTTGCGGAGCGACTCCTCGGAGGTGTTGTAAGGAAGGTTGCTCACATAAAGTTTCATTCGCCTGCTTTCGAGGGCATGCTCACGGAAGAGTCGATGAAACGCGTGCGCTTTGCCCGATCGTGAGAGGCCACAGTGTAGTCGAATCGCCTTCGCAGCACAAAGCTCGGAGCGACGAGTCCTCGAGGTAGAGCGTCGGAGCGTCTGGAACCAGAACAGCCCGTGGATAGTCACGGCACATGCCGAGTTTGACACGCGTCCGGGAATAGTCCAGTATGACTCGTTCGGCTATCCGATGGCTCTTCGTGGATTTTTTTTGCTGGTGACTTCCACCACACCTCCGTCAGCCCTCGCTTAGGCCCTTTCCGTTCAGGAGTTCATTTCATGGGTAAGATTTATGTAGGCAATTGTTCCTTCGACGTCACCGAGCAGCAGCTCAGAGACGTCTTCGCAACCTACGGCGAGGTAAGTAGCGTCAACGTGATCACCGATCGCGACACCGGTCGCCCACGTGGTTTCGCTTTCGTTGAGATGTCGGACAGCTCGGCCGCGCAAGCGGCCATCCGTGGCGTCAATGGAACTGATCTCGGTGGTCGTACATTGAACGTCAACGAAGCCAAACCCCGGACCGAAGGTGGCGGTGGCGGTGGCGGTCGCGGTGGCGGTGGCGGCGGGCGGCGCTGGTAAGCCCCACCCCTCGACTCTGACCAGACTTTCGCTTGCGAAGCCCGAGACCTACGAAAGGTCTCGGGCTCTTTCCAATCGCGCTTCCCTCTTGACGACGTCGTGCGCCTGACCGAGATCGAGCGACTCCTCCGGGGTACAGGGTCGCATGAATGCCACCGTACATAACGTAGGCACCGCGCTCTCGCGCCATCCGGCCGACCTCGTAGCCTCGCATCGCGTTACCGGCGTGGATGCGGATTTTCAGCTACCACCCGATTCGAAAGAGCCTATGACTGTCTTGCGGATTGCTTTGATGCCCAATGCCTTGAGGCGGGATCTCAATGTCGACGCGTTCATCCCGAGTAGCTCTGCCGCACCTTCGCCACCGGCAATTCTCCAGTTGGTCTGCTCCAGAGCAGCGATCAGATTTTCGCGCTCGATTCGTTTCAGCTCTTCGTACCTTACGATACCCTTAGGTCTCGAAGCCTCGGAGGGTAAGGAAGAGGGCTCACGAAGTCGCGCCTCGGGTAGGTCGAACTTGAGAGTGCCCGAGCGAGCGTTTATGACCGCGCGCTCGATGACGTTCTGCAACTCCCGGACGTTACCAGGCCAATCGTGACGTTGCAGCATCCGTAGCTGGCTCCGTTTGAGCTTGGGGACCGGCACACCCAATCGTCTGCAAGAGTTTTCGATGCAGTTCACAGCAAGAGCGGGAATGTCTTCGGCGCGCTCTCTGAGGGGAGCGATCGTTATAGGGAAGACATTCAACCGGTAATACAAGTCTTCTCGAAAGTGCCCCTCGCTCACCTGCCTCGCCAAATCATGGTTCGTAGCTGCGATGACCCGGACGTTCACTTTACGCGTACGGGCTTCTCCGATGCGTTCGAACGTTCCTTCCTGCAGGACACGTAGCAGTTTGCTTTGGAGTTCCAGCGGAATCTCCGCGACTTCGTCCAGGAACAGAGTCGCGCGGTCGGCCAACTGAAAACGGCCAACCCGGTCGTTCACCGCACCCGTAAACGCCCCTTTCACATGTCCGAAGAACTCGCTTTCGAACAGCTCTCGTGGGATTGCTCCGCAATTCACCTTCACCATGGCGCGTCCCTGACGCTCGCTTCGCTCGTGGACGGCCTGCGCGATCAACTCCTTTCCCGTTCCCGATTCGCCCGTGATCAAAACCGTGCTCTCGGTGGGTGCGACCAGATCGCTCTGCCCGAGGACCCTTTGAAGCGCTCGGCTCTCCCCGACGATGCCACCAAACGCGTGGGCAGCTTTGACCTCCTCCTGCAGATACTCGTTTTCTAGCTCGAGCTCTCTTTTTAGCCTCTCGATCTCTTCGAAGGCGCGCGCGTTCGCGATGGCCGCAGCAGCGTGGTCGGCAAAAGCACGCAGCCACAGAAACTCTTGCTCGTCGATGAAAGCCCGCCGGAAAACGCCAAGGACGCCAAGAATCTCATCCCTGAATATCAAAGGATGACCGGCGAAACTCTTGATGCCCTCTTTCCTCAGCCAGTCTCCACGAGCAAACCATTCGCTGTCCTCAGAGGTGTCGAGAAGAAGTTGGGACTCACCTGTCGAGCCGATGCTGCCGACGCGACGAATTCCGAGCGGGAATCTGCGGTAAGAGCCATCCATCCGAAACCAGTCGGTACCGCTGTTCGGATCGACCGCTCGAGCAGCGCTTGCGACGAGATGAAGGCAACGTGTCTGGTCTGGACACTCGACCCGCGACGGGCAGGAAGCGCAGATGTCACCGGGGCGGATCAGCCAAATGCGGGCGAGGGCCACCTCCGGAAGGCCCCGCAAGCGCTCGACCAAGAGGCTCAACAGTGCAGGACGCGACCTCTCGTGAGCTAGGTCCAGAAAGATCTGCTTGAGTGATTCGAACTCGGACTCGTAGAGGCTCTTGCTCACAGTGTCCCAGCAGTCTCGCACGGGTCGCTGCGAGATGTCAACGCGAGATCTCGCGAAATGTCGAGATTTAGCAACCATGTCAAGCCGTCTAAGTGACTTAGTAGAAACATGTTAGGTTGCTCGTCGACCTGGCCTCGGATTTGCTCTGCTTTCAATAGGAACTGAACGTTCAACCAAGAAGGAGAAGGACCAATGAGCTATAGAACAGCGAATCGAACCCGTTTCCGGACGGCAACGCTCGTCACCATCGTGCTAGTTGCAGGCTTTGTCACGATGCTCGTAGGCGCGGGCGGAACGAAAGCACTGACGGAAGGAGAGGTGACGGCCAGCGTCTCGTCCGACCGAGACTCATCCAGGGTCTTGCACAAGAGCATCGAGATCGACGGACTGGACCTCTTCTACCGCGAAGCCGGACCTGAGGGTGCCCCCAACATTCTTCTGTTGCACGGCTTTCCGACCTCTTCGCACATGTTTCGCAATCTGATACCGGCGCTGTCCGACAGGTATCACGTCGTTGCACCCGATTACCCCGGCTACGGAAACAGCTCGATGCCGGCGCTCGAGGAGTTCGACTACACGTTCGACCGCATGGCCGAGCTCGTCGAGACGTTCACCGAAAGGCTCGCGCTGGAAAAATACAGCCTCTACCTGATGGACTACGGTGCGCCCATTGGGTTCCGCTTGGCGGCCAAACACCCGGAGCGAGTCGATACGCTGATCGTTCAGAACGGAAACGCGTACAAGGAAGGCCTCCTCGAGTTCTGGGATCCGATTAAGGCGTATTGGAAGGATAAAACAACGGAGCACGCGAATGAGCTGAGGGGACTGTTCACGATCGAAGCGACCAAGTGGCAGTACACCCACGGCATGCGCAACCCCGAGGCCATAAGCCCCGACAACTGGAACATGGATCAGCGCTTCCTGGATAGGGAAGGAAACCAGGAGATCCAGCTCGCCATGTTTTACGATTACGGAACCAACCCACCGCTCTACCCCGAGTGGCAAGCGTATTTTCGCGAGTTTCAGCCCGCCATGCTCATCACCTGGGGCAAGAACGACCCGATTTTCCCGGCGGAAGGCGCACATCCGTACAAGAGAGACCTGAGGAACCTCGAGTTCCACCTTCTCGACACCGGCCACTTCGCGCTCGATGAGGAGGGTGAGCTCATCGCGGAGTTGATTCGCGATTTCCTCGAGAAAAATCTCGACGATAGGAGCTAGTGCGCCGTGAAGTGAGTTTAGCACCGAGAGCGTCGAAGCGTCCGATTCAAGGGAGTGAGCCATGGAAGAGGAAAGCAGAGCGAGAGGTAGAGTCCTTTCGGTCAACGTGGGAGGTATTCGCGAGTTCGACTTCAACGGCCAGGCGGCCAGGAGCGGGATCTGGAAGTTTCCCGCCCCGGGCCGGGTCAGGGCTAGGGGAGTCAATCTCGAAGGAGATGACCAGGCGGATCGGGCGGCGCACGGCGGTCCCAACAAGGCGATCTATGCCTACGCCATCGAGGATTATCGATGGTGGCAGGCTGAGATCGATCGCCCCCTGCAGTACGGCGAGTTCGGGGAGAACTTGACCACAGAGGGAATCGACGTCACCGGGGCGCTCGTCGGTGAACGCTTCAAGGTTGGCACCACCCTTCTCGAGGTCTCGGAGCCTCGGGTCCCCTGCTGCCGATTCGGGGTCCGTATGGGCGACCCGAAATTCCCACGCCGGTTCACCGAGGCGGGAAGGCCCGGCACCTACTTGCGGATCATCGAAGAAGGAGAAATCGGCGCCGGGGATGAGATTCGGATCGTCGCTCGCCCGAACCACCAAGTCGCAATCGGAGACGTTTTCCGTATCTTCACCCGGGACCAACACGAAGCGGCGCGACTGCTCGCAGTGCCTCAATTGGGTAATAATATACTTGACTAATCTAGTCTTCTAGAAATACCCCCCCTCTCCGTCGCCCCGGTTGCGACCGGGGCGTCCTCAACCTTGGGCTACTTCTCTTGCTTGGGTTTTAGAGTGGCCTTCATCGCCATAGTTCGGCCTTTCCGGTACTTCCGTTCTTGCTCATCCAGTTCTGCCTTCGGTACGCGGGCAAGTCCGGTGAGCAGAGACAAGAACTTTGAGGCTTCGCTAGAGGGATGTTGTTTGTCGCTTTTCGTTCGCCGCGTCGGCATGATACGGTTACCTGTTACCCCCTGGGGAGATTGTGCTCCCCAGAGGATAACAAACGGGCCTATGGGGTCAGTAGCCAAATGGTAAGGCAATTCCCTTGCACGGGATGATCGTGGGTTCAATTCCCACCTGGCCCCCCATGTAGGTCCGTACTAGAAAGAGCGGGTGTGGCGAAACTGGAAAACGCCCTTTCTGCGCAGTCAGAATACTGTGCAGGTATTGGATGTCAACACACGCGACCAGCACACAGCTAGCACATGGAGGAGTTGATGCCAGATATCACAATGAAGGCGATACAGAATGAGATAGACGCGTTGACGCGAAGAATGGACAAGCTACGCGCAACGCTGGAAAATGCTGAGCTGCGCCGGGACGCGCTACAGCTCACACTTGAGCATTTCCAGCCCGCGCAGAAACAGAAACGCCGACGCGCGACGACCCTTGATGTGTCGCCAGACGAACTGCGTGACAAATCCATTGATGAGGCATTGGTCTATATCGCCGAACGAAACAAGGGAGTCGTGCCTAGCACCGCAGCCCGGAAAGTGCTTATTGAAGCCGGGGTACTCAAGGGTAGCCAGGTCGGGAACCGATTATGGGCCGCACTGAACCGCTCCGAACGCTTTGAGCGTGAAGAAAAGGGGAGATACCGGCTGGTTCCCGAGGAAGAGGACACCCCACTCTTAACTCCTTCTGTCTTCATCTCAAAATCTTCCCGTTAGTTTCTTGTAGCTCAACCGTTTACCAGTCAGTAACTTGCAGATGGCAGCGAACCGCTGCCCGTCCGTGGCCTTCCTGGTGTTGAACCTGCACGCCTGCTCGTCGAGGTAGCGGAACAGGTGGAACGGCTCGACGGTCATATAAGTTCCTCGAATTGAGCGCTTCAGCAAGCTCCAGAAGTTCTCGCAGCCGTTCGTGTGAATTCTCCCGTTCACATAGGTTTCAGCGTGGTTGATTACGCCGTGGACGTAGCTGTCCGAGAGGTCATCGTAGGAGCGGAGTTCGTCGGTGTAGATGGTCGCTCCGGGTTCCACATGCTCTGTGATATGCGGCCGTAGATGCTTTCTCTGCCTGCCGGCCACCACTCGCGTTCGGACTGTGCTGTGGCCGTCCTTTCCGTTACGTTCGAGCAGTCCCATTACGGCGGTCTTACCGACCACTCCGCGCCCCTTGATCCTCTCGCGGCGTTTGGCCGCGTGCATGTTGCGGGCCTTTCCACCGATGAAGGTCTCGTCTACCTCGACCTCCCCGCCCATCTTCTCGAACGTCTCGGTCTGCATGGCGAGCCGGATCCGGTGAAGCATGAACCAGGCCGTCTTTTGGGTCACTCCAATGGCTCGATGAATCTCGTAGCTGCTGATTCCGTTCTTGGCGCTACCGATGAGCCAGATAGCAGTGAACCATTTGTCGAGTCCGATGGGGCTATCCTCGAAGATGGTCCCGACCTTGACGGAGAATTGCCGACGCTGATGCTTCGTGCGGCACTGCCAGCGACGCTGGTTCTTTAGGTAGGCGACAGAGGTACTCCCGCAATGTGGGCACGTCACGCCATTGGGCCAGCGAGCCGCCACGAGCGTTTCCTGGCATACGTCAAGATCAGAGTAAAATTGGATGGCTTCTTGGAGTGTTTTTGGTTCTTGCTCTCTCATGTGGAGAGTATCGCACGCCCCACTGTATTAGTCAAGTATATCATTACCCTCAATTGTCCGATGCCTGGAAACACTGGGCACAACATCAGATTCAGAGAGCGACAGCGACGAGTCGAGACCGTGTTCTACGACACTCGTGACGGAATCACTACGTCTATTTCCGCCAAGACTGAATTTACCAGGTGGCCACCTCGGCTACTGTTGACGCGCGAGGGTGTCGGAGGGCAGTTCACCGAAACACTCCTTGTACGCTTTCGAGAAATCGCCCACGTGCCAGAAGCCCCAGCGAAGTGCTTCGGCGGTGACCGTGGTCGAGCTGCGTGTCGCCTCTTTGAGACACTTGTGGACGCGGTGGAGGCGCAGTCGCGTCAAATAGGCCACGGATGACATGTCGAGGACGTTTTGGAAGGCATAGCGAAGCGTCCTTTCACTGACGCGCATCGCCTGACAAAGGCCCGTCAAGTGAAGGCGCTCGTCGATGTGCTCGAGGGCGTAGTCCTGTGCTCTTTTGACGAGTCGGCTGTGGTTGACGCGGGTGAGCTCGGCGTCGCGCGGAGGCAAGTCGCGAGTCGAGGCGAGCGCTTCCCCGAGCCTCTCGACGAACTCGAGACGAACGCCTTCGCGGACGTGCCGGTTCTCCTCGAAGAGCTCCGGGCTTTGCTCCGCGGCGCGCACCACGCTCCGTCCCCATCGGTACAAGCGGCGCACTAGGCCAAGCTCACCGTGAAGAAAATGCGGGCCCGCGTCTCGATTCTGGATATAGCTTTCGACTTCGACGGGAGGGACGAGAAACATCATCGAGCGGTAATCGCTGCCTGCCACCAGCTCTGTTTGAGCTCCCTCCCTGGCCGTTACCAGCATGTCGGGCGTGATCTCCCGACCGTCGACCGTTCCCGTTGCCGAGGGAGAACAAGCGGCGACGACCCGATGGGGGCTCGCGACTTGGCTCCGCGAGCGGGCAGGGTGCGACGTGAAGTGATACTCCCGTCGAGGTCGACTACGACCCGCTTCACGAAGAAGCGCCCGGTGCCGAGCTTGACCCAGTCGAACTCTAGCTCTCCAAAAGCCTTGGCGGCATCGGCCGGGTCGGTGAGCTGGACCACCGTGACACGTCTCCTCCGCGGTACAGCCGCCGAGTCGGAGGCGGGATCACGCGTTGCCGAATTTCGATAGTCGGGGCCTGACATGGTGGCTACGCTATCCGCCGAGGATCGAATTTGTCAAAGAGGTCGATATAGCGACGAAGCTCGAAGAAGTCGGCGACGACGTCTACGCCTGCATTCCCGACAGGGCGGCTTCGGGGCACTCGAGCTCGGGGCTCGTCGACGCCGGCGGGGGCCTAGTGATCGATACCCAATTCGACCTCGCGCACGCACAGCGCATGCGTCAGCTTTTCGGGCAAGTGTGGCGAAAGCCGCCTCGCCGGGTCGCAAACACTCACCAGCACCCCGGTCATACCTGGGGAAACCAGCTCTTTCCGAACGCCGAGATACTCGCCCACCGTCTTCCTCCCGAGTGCGTCAGCGCGGAGCGTCCCGAGGACATGCAGCGCGTCCGGGACGCCATCGACTCGCCGCACCCTGGCGTCGCGGCCCGAGCGAGAGCGCTCGAAGAGTTCGACTTCCACTGGATCGTGCCGAAGGCCGCCTCGACGTTTTTCGACGACCGACTGGTGCTCCGGCTCGACGGCACCGAGGTCCATCTCATTCACGTCGGGCCTTGCCATAGCCAAGGGGATACGCTCGTGCACGTTCCCGCCGCGGGCGTGCTCTTCGCCGGAGACGTTGTGTGCAGGAACCTGACGCCCCTCGTGACAGGATGCTTCGAGAACTGGCTTTGCGTGCTCGACTGGATCGTCGAGCTCGATCCCGAGGTGATCGTTCCGGGACACGGTCCCGTGTGTGGAATCGAAGGCGTCATGGACGAGAAGGCCTATCTTGCCCACGTGTGGCTCGAGTCGAAACGACACTTTAGGGCAGGGCGAACAGCTCTGGACGCGGCGAAACGCATCGAGCTCGGGGCGTTCGCGGCTTGGTCCGAGCCAGAACGTCTTTACCTCAATGTCGAGCACGCCTTCCGAGAGCTCGGCGGGCGTAAGAAGGCGGGACACGCTTCAGAATTGCTTCAGGGGCCGTGGGAGCTTTCCGAGTCCTGGAACGACGGCATCTTAAAGGAGTGACCATGACCCATAGCGATCGATTCATCTATGGCGCCCTGATTCTGGCGTTCGCGGCGCTGGCCGCGACGCTGTCAGCCGACGACCGACCCAACATCGTGATCGTCCTCGCCGATGACATGGGTTATTCGGACTTGGGCTCGTTCGGAAGCGAGATCCAAACGCCGAATCTTGACGCTCTGGCGCAACAGGGCGTTCGCTTTACTCAGTTCTACACGCACGCGAGCTGCTCACCGACCCGTTCGATGCTGCTCTCGGGGACGGCTACGCATCTCAACGGTCTCGGGAACATGGATGAGTGGACCGCCCCGAACCAAATGGGGGTGCCGGGCTACGAAGGCTACCTCAACGACGCCGTCGTAACCCTGCCGCAGCTCCTCAAGGACGCGGGATACCACACTTACATGACGGGCAAGTGGCACATGGGTAAAGCACCCGAAAAGATTCCGCGTGCCCGAGGCTTCGAGCGAGACCTCAGCCTCCTCGACGGCGGCGGTAACTACTGGGACATGAGGAACGTGACGGCCCTCTCGCCTCGATTGGTGTTTACCGAGGACGGTCTCTATCTCAGCGAGCTTCCCAAGGATTACTACGCCACCAAGACCTATACCGACAAGATGATCGAGTTCATCGAGACGAACCGGGGCGACGACAAGCCTTTCTTCGCCTACGTCGCTCACCAGGCTCCCCACGACCCGTTCCACCTGCCGCGGGAGTGGCGCCGCCGTCACGTCGGGGAGTACGACAAGGGATGGGACGCGCTGCGGCGCGAGCGACTGAAGCGGCAGATCGAGCTCGGCATCGTGGCCAAGGACACCCAGCTAGCGGAGCGTATGTGGTTCGTTCCCGACCCAACCCAGCTCGCGCCGGCGCCTCGTGCGCTCCTCGGCATGAAGATGGAGCTTTATGCGGGGATGATGGAGAACTTCGACCATCACGTGGGACGTCTCGTCGACTACCTGAAGTCGGTAGGCGAGTACGAGAACACGATCTTCATCGCCTTCGGCGACAACGGCGCCGAAGGGGCCGACCTATTCGAGATGATCGCAGGAACGCCGGGCACGTTGAACGCTCTCTCGGCCGCCATCAACTGGTCCCAAACGCACCCGAAGGCCTGGGGCGACCCGGAGTCGTTCGTCGGCTATGGGCCTATGTAGGCTCAAGTATCGATGACGCCCTTCAGCCAGTACAAAGCTTGGCTCGCCGAAGGAGGGATTCGCAACGCCCTCATCGTGAGCGGACCGGCTGTCAAACGTCCCGACGGGAGCATTCACCACGCGGTCATGCACGTTGCGGACATCATGCCCACGCTGCTCGATATCGCGGGAGCGGAGTATCCCGAAACCCACGAAGGACGCCGACTGCCGCCCCTCATCGGCAAGTCATGGACTCGGCTGCTTGCCGGAGAGGTTGAATCGGTTCAGACCGACGAGGACTATTTGGCCTGGGAGATCTTCGGAAACCGCGCGCTGCGTCAGGGAATTTGGAAGCTGCGGTGGCAGTGGAAGCCCTACGGCAAGGGCGACTGGGAGCTTTTTGACTTGGCCGCAGACCCCGGCGAGCGCAAGGACCTGGCCTCCGAGCGTCCGGAGAAAGTGGCCGCCTTACACGGTCGACATCTCAGTCATGGAGAGGGCGCTAAACTCCCGCGGGGCGACACAGCTTTCCGCGGTGGCCCGCCAGGAGACGGGGGTCCTCGAGACCTTCGCCTCCGCGCTCAAAGTCACGATGTCCGATCTCGCGAAGCGATACCAAATTGCATCCGAGCTTTCGAGTGTCCAAAGCATCGACGAGTGGGCGGAGCAAACGATGCTCTTCACCTTCGGAGTGCTGAAGCTCGACGATGGGTCCGAATACGTGTCCGCTGAGCCCTCGCAAGCGCCGGCGGTCGCGGCAGAGCCGAAAGTCGTTCGGGTGAGCACGCCGTCCAAAAAGCCGACGCAGACACCGGCGGCGCCCCCACGGAGAACGGAACCTCCCGGGGACGCTTCCGGTCTGGGGAACCCGCCGACTCTCCAGAATCCTCCGGCCCTCCAGGATCCCCCAGCGATCGCGCCGAGCGCCGCTGCGGCGCCGCCCGCACCAAACCCGCCTGTCCCTCCCACTTGGGACACCGTCTCAGCTGCCAGCAAGGTTCAGGACGCTTTTTCCGCACGGGCCATGGTGGATAGCTACGCTGAGGCCGCGGTTGGCTTGGCCGATCACATCAGCGACCTTCGCGAGGCGAAGGACTCGCTGGCCCGGCGCGGCAAGGATTTCTCCATCGTGTCCGATACCGTAAGAGCGTTCTTGAACGGCGCCACCGCCGATGCCGTCGGTCAGATCGAGGAAATGCTACGAAGCCTCGCTTCCAACTGGGAGGCGTCCCACGCCGCTCTATACATCACGAGGTCGGACGGCACGCTCCAACAGTTGGTGGCCCACGCGCTCGACACCGATCCTTTGAACAGCCCTAGGGATCCAAACGAAGACTCGGACGGTGTCGCCATTCAAAAGGCCGGAACGAGGGTCGTTCAGATGCGCGGCGAGCAAGGCCCGCTCTCGAACGCCATCAAGCGCTTGGGACTGGAATGTGTTGCCTCGGCGGCATTCCCGCTCGCCACACCCAACCGACGCATCGGCCTCCTCCTCTTCTGTTTCTCCCAGGGCGCGGCGGCACTGAACCTGTCCGAATCAGAGCACTTGGACCGGGTCGCGTTCGAGCTGTCTCTAGGGCTGCACGTTCTCTCCGATCTCCGTGGCGCCTTCTTCGAGTCGTGAGGCGAGACGCTCCGCTCTAGGAAGCCGGCGCGAGCCTGCCGCTTGAATCGAGTGGTCGAGAGTTGATTGAGAGACACCCGTTCGCTTGAAGGCTCCGTCGGGCCGGGGTAGAGTAAGTTCATGGCACGGTTGGCCTCGAAGACTATGGGTGCATGTCTTGTGCTCGTCCTAGCGCTCTCTTCGCTGGCCGGTCTCGTCTGTGCCGATGGACCGGACGAGAAGCAAGCGATGGAGTGTTGCCGCGGCGATGCTCACCACTGCAACATGCCAGAGAAGACAGAGGATTGTTGCAAGCCGGATCGGTCTTCGCAAAACCCAGCGTCGGTGGAATCGTCCTTCCGGTCCGCTGTCGACGGCAACATCAAGAGCGCCCCAGAGGTGGCCGTCCTGGCAGCGGTCGTCACCGCACCCTACGCCGGTTATCGAGTGGTTCCGTTTTTTTTCCCGCGGGGTTCTCCTGTTCTCTTAGTGAACCGACCCCTCGACATACCACTCCTGAATTGATGCCCTAGCGCTCGTCTGCGCGGGCAAGGGCGAAGGGTATTCCTCCCGCCGTCCACTACATCCGATCACTTTGATAGCGTCTGCCGCTCGTGCAGGCGCGGGAGGCTAATTTGCGAACCGTTTTCCTATGTTTCTCTCTGAAGTTTGCGACATTGGCTCTGAGCACGGGGCTCCTGCACGCCCAAGAGCCGCCGGGGGATCCTCTGTCCGCGCTCGACCGACTCGACCGCGAGACGGTGATCCGCGCCGTGATTGAGCGGAACCCCTCGATCGAGGCGGCGCGCCAAGCTTGGGAAGTGGCGCGGGAGCGAGAGCCTCAGTTGGCAAGCCTCGGCGATCCCACGATCTCCTATGGCTTCGCGCCTCTCAGCATTGGCGCCGGGGACGTGCGCTACGGGCAGATTATTGGGCTTTCCCAGCGCTTCCCGTACCCAGGGAAGCTCGGTCTCAGAGGAGAGGTCGCTCGCTTCGAGGCCGAAGCCGCTCGTCACGATTACGAGGCCGTGCGGTTGCAGCTAGCGACAGTCGCGTCATTGCTCTTCGACGATTACTATTTCGTCGTCCGCGCGCTCGAAATCAACACCGAGCACATTCGTCTGCTCCAGAGCTTCCAGCGCATCGCGACCGCCCGCTATTCGGTGGGACTCGCCGCGCAGCAGGATCCGCTTCAGGCTGAGGTGGAAGTCGCGCACCTTCTCCATCGCGACGTCGGATTGCAAACGAGCAGAAAGACGATCGTCGCTCAGTTGAACGCGCTGCTGCATCGGCGGCCGGACGCAAGTCTCGCTCCTCCCCCAACCCAGCTAGATGCACCGGCGTCGAGGGCGCTCGACACCCCCGGCTCGGCGGAAGAGATCGCTGAGCAACCGAATCTGAAGGCCAAGCTCGCAGAGATAGAAGCTCGCGAGGCCACGGTGCGTCTGCGCGAGAAGGATCTCTACCCCGAGTTCGAGGCGACGACCTCGTTCAATTCCCTGTGGGGAGTTTCGGAATATCGGTGGACGGTCGGGATTGGCATCAGTATTCCCATCCACCGCGATCGCCTAGATGCCGCCTCCGCCGCAGCTTCGGCGGCGCTCAAGCAGGCGGAGAGTGCGCGCACCGCTCTCGAGGACACGATCCGGACGGGGATTTACGTGAGCCGGGAGAGACTGCTCGAAGCGGAGCACGTCGCTGAGCTTTATCGGAGCCGGCTCCTCCCCGCCTCGAGAGATCAAATTCGCGCCGCGCAGATCGGGTTCGAAACCGGCCAGAACAATTTTCTCGCGCTTATCGAAGCAGAACGCAGCCAGCGGAGCGTCGAGCTCGGCTACCAAGAGGCCGTGACCGACTTTTACCGGCGCCGCGCTGAGCTGGATCGCGCTTTGGGCAGGATTCCAGCCCTTTCCATCGAAGAAGAGTCTGAAGGAGGTGTGAGGTGAATGCTCATCAACAAAGACCGCGATGGACGCGGCTCGTCGCCGCAATGCTACTCACCGCCGGGACCGTCATTATTAACAGCTGCGGCCAAGACGAAGGTGCTTCGCCGGCGGAGACCGAAACGACAAAACCCCCGGCCCTCGAAGCAGAGGTGCTTGGCCAGCCCGTCCTAACAGCTCTCCAAGCGGCGCTCTCCGCCTACGAGCAAGCTCGGAGCGCGCTCGCCCATGACCGGCTCAGCGACGTTAGAGCACCAGCCGCCGGTATCGCTTCCTTTCTGAAAGAGGCCGAATCGGGGAGTGCTTCACACACACCCCGTTTGCGAAGCACCCTTGCCGAGTCAGCCCGGGTCGCGACGTCACTTGCCGAGGCGGCCGATCTGGACGCGGCGCGTGACGCCTTTGGCGAGCTGAGCCGACTTTTTCTCGTCACCACCAATGTCGACCCGCGCGTACTCGAAGGGTGGCACGTCTATTCCTGTCCCATGACGACGACCTTTCCCAAGTGGATGCAGCCCGCCGATGAGATTGACGAGCTCGAAAACCCGTTCATGGGTCAAGCCATGCCCAGCTGCGGTGTCGAGACCGACATTACCGTCGCTGCGCCCACGTCCCTCGCGGAGGTCGAGGCACACGTCGAGCACGCCCACGAAGGAGACATCTCCCACTACACCTGCTCGATGCATCCTTCGGTCAAAAAACAGGAGCCGGGCACGTGCCCTATTTGCTCCATGGACCTCGTGCCCGTCTCCTGGGAGGAAATCGACACTGGCGTCATCTTCTTGGACGCGCAGCGCCGGCAGGCGATTGGAGTTCGGACCCAAGCCGTCGCCCGGCGAAAGGTCTCGGTTCGCATCCGCGCTAAGGGGAAGATCACGTATGACGAGACGCGCCTCGCCAAGGTGACGGTCAAATACCGGGGCTGGATCGGAAAGCTCCATGCCAACGCCGCCGGTATACGCGTGCGCAAAGGAAAACCCCTCTTCACCCTTTACAGCCCCGAGCTCTACGCCGCTCAGGAAGAGCTTTTCACAGCGATCGAAAGCCAGCGTGCCGCACGCGAGACCTCAGCGCCAAACCGGGCCGACTATCTGGTCGACGCCGCTCGGAAGCGGCTTCACCTTTGGGATTTGAAGGAGTGGCAGATCGACGAGATCGTGACTCGGGGCTCGTCGGAGCAATATCTCCCGATCGTGTCGCCCGTCGACGGTTACGTGATCGAGAAGAACGTCTTCGAAGGGGCGGCGGTGGAGCCCGGCGAGGTGCTGTACCTGGTCGGGGGGCTAGACCGCATCTGGATCGATGCCGAGGCCTACGAATCAGAGCTGCCGTCCATCTCCGAGGGCCAGGCAGCGGAGGTGACGTTACCGTATCTCCCCGGGAAACGATTCCATGGACGGGTGAGCTTCATCTATCCCTATCTCGACGATCGGACCCGTACCGGGCGGATCCGTATCGAGCTTCCGAACCCACGCCTCGAGCTCAAGCCCGACATGTACGCAAACGTCGAGCTCGTGAGCGAACGGGGCGAGAGACTCATGATTCCGGAGGAAGCGGTGCTCTACGCAGGGCCACGGCGGCTCGTCTTCCTCGATTTGGGCGAGGGTCGCTTGCGACCGCAAGAGATCGAGATCGGTGTGAAGTCCGGAGATGACTACGAAGTGCTCTCCGGTCTCGAGGCAGGCGATGTCGTCGTCGCTTCCGGCAATTTTCTCGTCGCAGCGGAAAGCCGACTGAAGTCGGCGACGACGCAGTGGTAAACGTCATGGAACCGCCTAGCCAAGGTGGTCTCATCGCTCGGTTGATCGAAGCGAGCGCCAAAAATCGCTTCCTCACGATCCTGTTGGTCGCGGGGCTCGCGGTCTGGGGCTACTACGGCATGACCCACGGACCGCTCGACGCGATTCCCGACCTTTCTGACGTCCAGGTCATCGTGTTCACGGAGTGGCCCGGCCAGAGTCCGGATATCGTCGAGGATCAGATCACTTTCCCCATCTCGTCGAGCCTTCTCGCAGCACCCCAGGTGAAATTCGTACGCGGGCAGTCTTTCTTCGGCCTGTCTTTCGTATACGTCATCTTCGAGGATGGTACCGACATGTATTGGGCGCGCTCGAGGGTGCTCGAGTATTTGAACGAGGTGCAGGGGTCCTTGCCCGCGGGCATCACACCGACCCTGGGCCCCGACGCCACAGGAGTGGGGTGGGTGTTCGAATACGCCCTCGTCGACCGGACCGGAAACCTGGACCTGCAGCAGCTCCGGAGCCTCCAGGACTGGAATCTGCGCTATGCGCTCGAGAGCGTCCCCGGAGTCGCGGAGGTGGCCTCGGTTGGCGGCTTCGTCAAGCAGTATCAGGTCATCATCGATCCGAACAAGCTACTCGGCTATGACATTCCGCTGCGGCGGGTGATCGAGGCAGTGCGCGAGTCGAATCACGAGGCGGGCGGCCGGGTCATCGAGATTGCGGCCCACGAGCAGATGGTGCGCGGGCGCGGTTACGTCACGTCGATAGAAGACCTGGAGCTGGCTCCCCTCGCTGTGAACGACGCTGGCGTCCCAATCACCATCAAAGATGTGGCCGAGGTGAAGCTCGGTCCGGACATGCGCCGCGGCCTCGCCGAGCTCGATGGCGAAGGCGAAGTCGTGGGAGGCATCGTGGTGATGCGCTACGGCGAGAACGCGCTCGAGGTCATCGACGCCGTGAAAGAGCGCCTCGCGGATATCGAGCGCAGTCTTCCGGGCGGGGTCGAGATCGTCGTAACCTACGATCGCTCCGGGCTCATCGAAGCATCTATCGAGACGCTCCAGCGCACACTCATCGAGGAAATGATCATCGTGAGCATCGTCATCTTCCTCTTTCTGATGCACGTGCGGAGCGCCCTCATCCCCATCATCACATTGCCGCTCGGGGTGTTGCTCGCCTTCATTCCCATGTACTACCAGGGCCTCACAATCAACATCATGTCCCTCGGAGGGATCGCCGTCGCCATTGGCGCCATGGTCGATGCCGCGATCATCATCATCGAGAACATTCACAAGAAACTGGAACAGTGGAAGGACGATGGCAGTCCGGGCGCCCGCACCGACGCGATCATCGAGGCTATGCAGGAGGTCGGCCCGAGCATCTTCTTCTCGCTGCTCGTCATCACGGTTTCCTTCATGCCGGTCTTCACGCTCGAGGGCGTCGAGGGACGTCTCTTCAAACCCCTGGCCTTCACGAAGACCTTCTCGATGGGCTTCGCGGCGATTCTTGCGGTGACCCTCACGCCGGCGCTCGCCGCCACCTTCATCCGCGGCAAGATCCGTGGCGAGAACGAGAATCTCTTGAACCGGTGGCTTGTGGCGGCCTATACGCCTGTCGTGCGCCTCGTGGTGCGGTTTCGGAAGACCGCGGTAGCGGTCGCGCTACTCATCATGCTCGCCACCATCCCCGCGTTCCTCGAGCTCGGTAGCGAGTTCATGCCGCCGCTCAACGAGGGCGCGATCCTGTACATGCCAACCGCGCCGCCCGGAATGTCCATTACGGAGGCCGCTCTAGTCCTCCAATCCATGGACCGGAAGCTGAGGCAATTTCCCGAAGTGGAGCGGGTGTTCGGAAAGATGGGCCGTGCGCGAACCGCGACCGATCCTGCCCCCGTGGGCATGGTCGAAAGCGTCGTGCTGCTGAAACCCAAAGACCAGTGGCGCCCGGGATTGACCTGGGACGAGCTCATTGCCGAGATGGACGAAGAGCTCGACTACCCCGGCATGCCCAATATCTGGTGGATGCCGATCCAGACCCGCGTCGAGATGCTGACCACCGGCATCCGGAGCCAGCTCGGAATCAAGGTGTTTGGCGACGACTTGAGCGAGCTCGAGGAAGCTTCGGTTGCGATCGAGCAAGCGCTTCCGGTGGTTCGGGGAACCCGGAGTGCCTTCGCCGAGCGGGCGACCGGCGGGTTCTTCCTAGACGTAAAGGTGAACCGGCAGGAAGCATCTCGTCTTGGGCTGAGTGTGCAGGACGTGAACGAAGTGGTGATGACCGCGATCGGCGGCATGAACGTTTCGGAAACCCTCGAAGGCCGCGAGCGCTATCCGATTCAGGTGCGATACGCGCGCGAGTTTCGCGACCATCCCGACGCGCTCAAACGGGTCCTAGTCGCGACGCCGACCGGTGCGCAAGTGCCCTTGTCCCAGGTGGCCGACATCGTGTTCGAGACCGGCCCGCCGATGATCCGGAGCGAGAACGGTCAGCTCGTGAACTTCGTCTTCGTCGACATCGCCGGTCGGCCGCTCGGCGACTATGTCGATGAGGCGCGTCGCCTCGTCAGCGAGCGTGTGGAGCTTCCTCCCGGGGTTCGGCTCGAATGGGCGGGCCAGTTCGTCTATCTGGAGCGTGCGAAGGAGCGGCTCAAGATCGTCGTCCCCGTCACACTCCTCATCGTCTTCACCCTTCTCTATATGAACACTGGCTCTATCACCGAGACCGGTATCGTCTTGCTGGCGGTTCCATTCTCCCTCGTGGGTGCCATCTGGCTCCTATGGCTTCTCGACTACAACATGAGCATCGCCGTCTGGGTGGGACTCATCGCCCTCGCCGGGCTCGACGCCGAAACGGGTGTGGTCATGTTGCTCTATCTCAAGCTCGCCTACATTCGAAGACAACGCGAAGGCCGCCTTGAATCCTTCGAAGACCTCGGCGAAACGATCGTGGAGGGAGCTGCCCGGCGGATCCGCCCCAAGCTGATGACCGTAATGACGACCATCATCGGGCTCTTGCCGGTTATGTGGAGCACGGGCACCGGGGCCGACGTGATGAAGCGGATTGCGGCACCAATGGTTGGAGGGCTCGTGACCTCGTTCGCTCTCGAGCTCACCATTTACCCGGCAATCTTCGCGATTTGGAAGAGACGAGAGCTGGCTAGAGCTACTCCTAGAACTTGAAGGAGACACCTCCCGTCAAAGACAGGTCGTTGAACGTGCTCGAGCTTCCTCCTTGATCCAACCTGTAGGCGTGATCTCTGGCGTCGACGCGAATCAGGACGGATTTTGATACACCAATCAACACGCCGCCGCCGAACACGCCAGCGGGACGCGACGAATTTCGATTGTCGACATCGATTCGTACCAGACCTGCGCCGGCGATGACGTAGGGCTTGACCCTGGCCTCAGGACGGAAGTTATAGATGATGCTGCCGGTAACGTAGAGCGCGTTGCCGCTCACGCCACCGTTATCACCGTTCTCGTCTTCGGCCTCTCCGTTCTCTTCGTTGTCGCCATCTTCCGGGTCATCATTGCCCGACCCCTCGACTTCACCTTCCCCGTTACCAAAGGTGACACTCGCTTCGAGGCTGAGCTTAGGCGTCAAGAAGTATTGATAGCTACCCCCGATGGCCCATTCGCTCTCGAATTCAGTGCCCTCGCTGCCTAGGTCGTCTGCGTCCTCCGAGTCGCCGGTCAAATTCAGGAACGGCCCGAAGAACCCCGACACGAGCTGGGTGCCGCGTTCGAGCTCTTCCTCCTGTGCGCTGGCGGCGGTAGCAGCTATCAACACGCCCGTCAGCGAGAGTAGACCTGTCACGATAAAAACGCCCAGTCCACGGTTTTGTCTTCTCATGGTTGTTCATTCCCTTTCGTCTCGCGAGTTTTGGCGGCGGACGTCAAGGGTCATGCTAACGGGTAATTCTGAAGAATCTCTGAAGGCGAGCGTGCAAGGAATGTAGCCAGGATTACAGCTTCCCCAGTCAAGCCCAACTCAAATGAGCGAGTCGCTATTTCCCCAGTGCTCCACCACCTTGCCACCGTAGACGCGAAAAATACCTGTCGAATCGATCGTTTTCTCGACCGTGTTCCCTTGGGAACGGCACTCGCAATGAATGCGAACCGCGACTCGATCAGACTCGGCGAGGACGTCCTCGAGGCTGAACTCGACGCGGGAGTAGGCCGCGAGAAATCCTTCGAGCATTTTCTTCAACCCCTCGCGAGTTTTCCAGCGGCTGTGGTCCACGTAACGCGCGGAAACGATCTCACCAAGGCGGGCCAGCTCGCCTCCATAGACGCGCTCGACGAGCTCGCGCACGAGCGTCTTGTTACGTTCCAACGTCGTCTCGACTGGCATCGTTACTTCTACCCTTTCGTCAATCACGAGAGCCTCCTCTCGGTTACACGGTAAGGATCCAGTCTGAAGATTCCCTGAAGATTGAGCGGAGCTCTCCCGGAGTAATTTCCGAGAATAGCCAGCGAGTCAACCCTGTGATCCGTCGTGGAAGATCAAGGCTGCAACCCACTGAAGAAAATGGCGCGCCCTAGGCGATTCGAACACCTGACCTACGGATTCGTAGTCCGTCGCTCTATCCAGCTGAGCTAAGGGCGCGCATAGCGCTAGGCGAGACGCTAATCGTAGCAATACGGCCGGGGGCCGTCAAGACGACCTGCTAGATCCCCACTTCGGGCTCGATCATGCCCTCGGCCAGGTAGGCGTGGGCCATGTGGGGCGTGTTGAAGGCGAAGCCCAGCTCGCCTTTGGGGTCGACGAGGATAATGCCACCTTTTCCGTCGGTACGGGACCTGAGCGCTTCTATCGCTTGCTGCGCTGCCTCGGCGGGGCCGACCGAGGCAATCGTCGCGACGCCGCGGTGGGCCATTACGATGCGTTGGATGCCCTCGCCCCATCCCGGCGAGGACGCCGCGCCTCGACCGTCGTCAGCATAGAGCCCCGCGCCGATAACCAGGGAGTCGCCGACGCGGCCGGGACGCTTCATCAACGAACCACCCGTCGAGGTGGCCGCGACGACGTGACCGTTTCGGTCACAGGCGACGGCGCCCACGGTGTCGCCCGGCGTATCAACCGAAAGACGCTTGGCGCGCTCCAACCGTTCTCGCTCTCGATCGATGACGAGCTCTTCGGGAGCGCAAGTGGCAATGCCCCTCTCCTGTGCGAGCGCGAGTGCTCCTTCCGAGACGAGCAATACGTGGCTCGTGTGCTCCATGACCTCACGCGCCAAGGCTACGGGGTGGAGCACCCCGGCTACGTTGGCGACGGCGCCCGCCCGCAGCTGGCTCCCTTCCATAACGGCCGCGTCGAGCCGGACGTCGCCCTTCGCGTCGAGAACGGAGCCCCTGCCCGCGTTGAAGGCCAGATCCGCCTCCATGTACTCGACGGCTTTCTGGACCGCGTCGAGTGCGGAGCCGCCGGTGAGAAGAACTTCGAAGCCGATCATCGAGGCCCGATGAACGCCTTTCAAGTGAGCCTCGTGTTCCCCTTTGGGCGTTGCCCAAGCTCCGCCGTGTGCGAGCAGCGCGGGACGGGCCTGACGCATGGAGGGTCTGTCCATAATGTTTCCGACGCCCCTTCACCCGGCGAGCTGCCACGTCATTCCCACCTCTCCCCAGCGGGGAGAGGTGGGAATGACGTGGCAGCGCTACGGGGATTCGAACCCCGGTTTGATGGCTGAGAACCACCCGTCCTAGTCCCCTAGACGATAGCGCCAACGGGTGACCGCCAAGCAGTCCACCGAAAAAATTAGCATAGGGGCCGTCGCACTGTCAATTTCGGGCCGCATCCGGTCGCGACTCCGGCACGGCGATCTCATGTTGTTATATATAGATAGCAGACAATCCCATCACGTGAGGCTTCGGCACACGTTCCAAGTGGAAAAGCCGAATCGATGCTAGACCGTCTACGCAAGCGTTTCGAAAACCTACTCTCGTCGAGGGGCACTCCTGTCCTCGAGGAGGAACCTCCTGCTCAGGACGCGAGCGACGACGAGATCGAAGAAGCACGCGCTCCGGCCAACGACGTCGAAGCCGTTCTTCTCGCGCGTCGCGAGGCCCAAAAACGCGAGTCCAGACTCATCCTCTCCGAGCGCATGCACAACCGCGCCGGGGTACTTTTCAACGAGCTCCGCACCGATCTGCTGAACGATATCCACCGAAGACTCGAGGAGGAAGTCCAGGACAAGTCACTTCACAATCTCCTTCAGGTCACTCTCGACACCGGTTTCGCGGCTTGGCTCGACGCGACGATCGACGGCCTCGTTGCGAAGCTCTTCGGGAAGTTGCTAGCGGAATTTCAACGCGAGGCTGAGGCCGAGCACCTCATGCCGGACAAGGACGGCTTCGTCGCCGGCCTAAAGAACTATCGGGACGAGATCCTGAGAAAGCATCTACTCGAGCAGGTCGAGGTGCTCGCGCTACCCACTTCGGCACAAGCCTTCCCGGCCGAAAAGGGTAGTCCCGACGAGCTCAAGAAACGAATAGCGCAATACTGGAGCTCTTGTCGCGACGCTGGACAAGTTCTTCCGGTCGGTCGAGATGGTTCTGCTCGAGGGCGCGCGGGAAGGCATAAGGCTCGAATCGAGCCTCATCCGGGATCGTCTCGTCGCGGCGCAATACCGAAACGGTTATCGGCTTCTCGATGACCGCTTCCGTAACCTCTATAGCGAGGTCGCGCAACTCCAGATGAGTTCCGAGCCCTCCGATCAAGCGCGAGGGACGCTGGACCGACGGGTGGTAGATGAGATCATCGTACCGCTCGCCTATTTCATTCGTGAGCGTACCGCGCCCGAGCCTCGTGAGGCGCTCGCCAGCCGCGCCGAATTGTTCCGCGAGATCGTCGACAAGCTCGTGGCCGTGCCCGAGCCCTTCCAGCAGACGGCGGAAGCCGTCAAGCCCGTCCTCCGCAAGAGCGTCGAGCAGACCCGGCCTCTCACGATCCAGGATTTTCCCTATCTTCGGTCGGTGATCGAAAGCCTGAACCCCGCGGCCATTCACAGAACCACGGCCCTGCTTCGAGTCTTCGAGACCTTGGTACAACCCGAGCTCGACGAGAAAGCTCTCCATACGATCGAGCAAACGATCCGGCTCAATCGAGCTCAGTATCGCTTGTTTCAGCAGATCGACCGAAGCTATCCCGAGTTGGTTGCCCTCCTCGATCCCCTCGATCGCATCGATGACGAGGATGCGACTTTCGTGGCTGAGCTCGTCGAGCATGACGAGCCACCGAAGCAGATGATGGAGGATCTTTTCCTTTCGCTCGGCTATTTGAAATGGCCGAGCCCTTTGCCCGACGACACGCGGGCGCTCCTCCGTCTTCTCGGTGTGCTGTCGCTCTCCCCTCGCGAGCTCTCGTCCCGCGTAGCGCTTTACTCTCCGGAAAGTCCCTCCGCCGAGGAGCGCGAGCGACTCGCCAGGTCTCTCGTCGAAAAACTCGACGCCGGCTACCCGGGGGTGGACGAGCGCGTCGGCCGGGTCGGTGCCGCTCCTCTGCCGATCGATTTGAATAAGGCTCTATCCACGATGGGCTATCGTCCCGAGGCCAAAGATCGCCGTGCCTCTTTCAAGGAAGAGGTGAGCGGCGACATCCGCGAGGGCGGCCCCGAGGCTTCTGCCGACGCCATCGGCCGCATCCATGCTTTGCAGCAAGCGGTGGAGCAAGAGCGCACCACGCTCGGCGCGACGGGAATCCATGCCGACCCCTACGTCGCCGAGATCTGGCTCACGGAGGCTGGCACGATGGTCGGGCTGGTTCTCTACCGTGGCAGCGGTTTCGGAATCGCTCCCGTCGAGCTCCTCGCGCGCGATCCGAACGGAGAAAATCGCAAGGAGACGGAGGAGAAGCTCCGGCGACAGCTTCAGAATCAGGCGATCATCTACCAGGCCTTTCACAAGCTATTCGCGGCCTCGACGCTGCTCACGAAGGAACGGCGGTTGACGCTTCCCACCTTCGTCAAAAAGCTCTACGAGCCGACGGACTCGAGTCGGCATCTCTTGCTCGCTAGGCTCCGCTACGCCACCGAGCTGATCGCTCGCATGAATACCTTCGCCAAGCTCATCGTCGAGGCGGACTCGAGCGCGACCGCCGAGGCGAAAGCGGTGCTCCAGATTCTCGGAGGACTCGGCCGCAAAGTGGGTGAGCTGACCGAAGCTACGGAGAGGAGTCGACAGCATGCAGAGCTCTCTCGTCTCGTCAAGGAGTACGAGCGAGCTCTGAAGTACCTCAATACCGTCGTCGTGCATTCAATCAATCCCTGGCTTGCACGCCAGACCGCCGAGCTCGCGACGGAGTTTCAATTCAAAAAGGAAGAAGTCGAGAAGGCGGTGCGTGAATACGCCAGCCGTCGCGGAATCCACTGGGAAGAAGATGTCGAGGGCTTCGAGGCCCATGGTATCCGAGGAACGATGGGGTGCCGGGCGCTGGTGAAGCTTGCCGACGGTTCCTCGAAGGTCGTGCTCCTGAGCTATCAGCGTCGGCGACGAGAGTGGCAAGTCCGCCACATGGGTCCACGGCTCACGGACGTCGTGCGCATGGCGCTCAGGGACAAGGGCAAGAGCCTGCCTGGCGAATATGATGAGAAATTCGAACAGCCTACTTTCAGTCTCGACGAGCAGTCTTGCCGTTTTCTGCTGGTGAAGCGCGACGTCGCGCGCGTCGAGGCAACGCTCGTGCTCGACACCACCTCCAATGAGAGCGCCTGGAAGGTTGTCTACCTCAAGTATGACGACGAGGTTCTGACCGACAGAATAGCCTGATCCACTCCTGGGCTACCGGCTCGTGTTGCCGGGACGTCGCTTCTAGGTCTATGATTTGACGTGCCGCAACGACGCGTCATTCTTCTCGTCGCTTTTTTCATAAGCGGACTCGCCGCACTCGTCTTCGAGTTGGTTTGGACCCGCCTCCTCCTGCTCTCCCTCGGAACGACGGCCACGGCTGTAGGGGTCGTACTCGGCGCGTTCATGGGAGGTATGGCAATTGGCGCCGCCCTCGCCGGACGCCGCTTCGTGAGTCGATGGGATCCCGTCGTAACTTTCGCCGTGCTCGAAGGCTCCGTCGGTCTATACGCGCTCGCATCGCCCGCGATTCTCGGATCGATCGGACGGGTGCCTAACCAGACCCTCGCATTCACGATGGCGCTCGCGGCCTTGTTGCCTGCCACGATTGCCATGGGAGCCTCGCTACCGGTCCTCGTTCGCGCCCTCGGACATTCGGAGGAGCCGGCGGCGGTCAGGATCGGCCAGCTCTATGCCGCGAATACCGCGGGCGCCGTGCTTGGTCCGCTGTTCTCGATCTTCTGGTTCTTCCCCTCGGTGGGACTGAGCGCGACGCTCGTAATGGGCGCCGGGCTGGACTTCACGGTATTCGCTCTGTTGCTGATCGCTCGCAAAAGGTTGGCCCTCCAAGGACTCGAGACGGAGCCGGACGAGAGCGGACCCACGAGAACGCCCGTCATGTTGCTTGCCGTGGTCGCCGTGTCCGGAGCGAGCGCCATGGTTTACGAGGTCGCCTGGGGACGTACTTTGTCCATGGTCTACGGCTCGTCGTTCTACGGCGTATCCATTATGTTGTCGACCTTTCTTCTCGGGATCACGATCGGTTCGGCACTGACGGCCACCTATCTCCGTCGCCACCGGACGACCGAGCCCCGACTGCGTCTTGCGAAGGCGCTCGTAGCCTCCGCCTCGCTCGCTTTCGTCAGCCTGATCGTCGCGAGAAGTCTTCCGTTCCTCTTTCTCAACCTCTACCGGTCCATAGAAGCTAGTGAGGGCACGCTCTTCGTCTCTCAATTCGTTATCGCCTCCTGCCTCATGCTCCCCTCTACGGTGGCCCTCGGTGCGACGCTGCCCCTCGCGGTGGACGCACTTCCTGCCGGAGGCGAGCTCGCTTCACAGGTCGCTCGGCTCTATAGCTTCAATCTCCTCGGCTCGGCGCTCGGCGCCGTGAGTGCCTCCATCCTGTTTCTCGCGAGCTTGGGCGTGGAATTCTCCGTGCGGGCTGCCGCGATCGCATCCCTTGCCCTCGCGCTTCTCGTGCTCTCCCGCGCCTCGCGTTTTTCCGTCGCCACGGGTGCCACGGCCGGGTCGTTCATCCTCGTGATTCTCGCTCTCGATCCGGGTGGCGAGCAGGTCATGAAGAGCTTCGGCATTTACAGCGGTGCACAACGCTACGCGAAGTATGATCTCAGCCAGCTTCGCGAGATCGCTGCCGCCCACGAAATTCTCTTCTATCGTGACGGTCCGACGGCGACGGTAGCCGTGCAGCAGATCGACCGCTTCACGCTCCTGAAGATTAACGGCAAGACCGATGCCTCGAACGGACAAGGAGACGTGCAGACACAGCTCCTTCTCGCACACCTTCCCCTTCTCGCCACGGATGCGAAGCGGGTCGCCGTCATCGGATGGGGAAGCGGCATGACGGTCGGAGCGGTTCTCGATCATCCCGTCGAGCGAGTCGATGCCTTCGAGATCGAGCCGGCGGTCATCGAAGCCTCTCGCTTCTTCGAGCCGGACAACGGAACGCCGCTCGAGGATGAGCGTGTGCGCCTCGTGATTGGCGACGCGAGAAAGGAGCTAGGTCGCAGCGAGGCGCTCTATGATCTCATCATCTCGGAGCCTTCCAATCCCTGGCTCACCGGAGTCGCGAACCTGTTCACGCTCGACTTCTTCGAGACCGCGGCCGCGCGATTGACTGAGGACGGTATCCTCTGCCAGTGGTTTCATCTCTACGGCATGTCTGAAGAATCGACGAAGTCCCTCATCGCGACCTTCCGAAGGGTCTTTCCCCATACGGTCGCGTTCAAAGACGGGGATTTGATCCTGATTGGCGCGAAAGAGCCCATAAGGTTCTCGCTCGAGAGACTCTTCGAGTTCTACGAGACGGAGGCCATCGCCGAGAGTTTCCAGCGAGCCGACATGAAGTATCCCTCCGACGTTCTCGTAAGCATGACCCTCGACGCCAAAGTCGCGGCGGCTTTCGCGGGGGACGCGCCCGCGAATACGGACGACAACATGCGACTCGAGCTCTCGGCACCAAGGAGCCTCTACCGCGACGAGATCGACGAGATTCTCGATGCGATGAGGAGCTATCCTCCGAATCTCCTCGATCACCTCGAGGGCGTGGACTCCGAGGCGGCGCTTCGACTCGAGCTCGCCGCGTCTTTTTTCACTGGCGGCAAGCTCGACCAGGCCCTCGAGCAGGCGCGCCAAGCCGTGGATCTCGAGGCGACCTTCGAAGGGCAAAAGCTCCTCGGGCAGGTGCTCCAGCGCCTCGGTCGCGAGGAGGAAGCCCGGGTCGCGCTCGAGGCAGCGCTCACGGCCGGCGGCGGGGATCCAGTCGGACGTCGCTTTGTCGAGGCGATGATTCGATCGCTCGGTACCTGACAGGTTTCAGGCCAACCGGCCTGAACTTCCACTGGCCTGTCGAGGGTGTTCAGAAACGGCCAGGCGTGTTTCAACTGTCGCCAGAAAGCGTCGATCAAGGAATTTGAGAGACGACGTCGATTTAGGCGAGAACCCGTCTGAGATCAGGTCCGGCCAAGCTCCTTCAATGTCCATCCGGCGTTCCAGATCTTGGTCATGTGCTTGATCTTGTCGCCGTCGAAATCCATGACGTAGACGTAGTCTGCGCTCGTTTGCTTGCCGGTGGGTGGAACCGGCCCGCCCTCTTCGGTGTGGGTGGCAGTGAGAACGCCGAACGCGCACACGTTGTTGCGCGCTTCGTCGGTGGCTATCGATTTCACCACATACTTGCCATCCGGCATGATCGCGCACAGGCCCTTCATCCACTCGGCGTACTGCTCCAAGCTGCTCACGTCGGTGAGAGGTTCGGCTTGCGCGGCAAACGTGGCGTCGGGCTTACAGTAGTCTTTGCATCCCTCCCAGCCTTTTCCGGTCTCGCACGCATCAAAGAATTTTTTCGCAACTTCGGCAATCGACGACATGGCACGCCTCCCTGATTGAATGCCGAAAACGATTTGGAGGGCGATGATACAGGGTTTTTTGCGCGTTCACACGACCTCGGCCCGGGTATCTCATGCTCGGACGCTTGAGGCCGATACTGTATATGATATACCAACATATAATATCAACATGAAACCCATACAGATCTCGTTCGATGAAGAACTGCTCGAGCGACTCGACGAGAGCGACGAAGTGAAGCGGGAAGGGCGCTCCGCCGTACTGCGGCGCGCGGTTAGGGAGTATCTGGAGCGACGTCGGCGTCGCGCGGTCGCGGAGCAGTATCGTCGAGCCTACGGCAAAAAGGGCGGTCTCGGCTACGAGTACGAGGGTTGGGAGGACGAACTCGAATGGCCTCCCAGTTAAATCGAGGCGAGATTTGGATGTACACGTTCACGCGCCGGGACAAAAGGCGCCCGGTACTCGCGCTCACGCGACAAGAAGTCATCTCCATGCTTCGCACGGTGATGGTCGCACCAATCACATCGACGATTCATGGCGCGCCGAGCGAAGTCGTTGTAGGTATCGACGAAGGGTTAAAGAAGGATTCCGCGATCAATCTGGATCACGTTCAGACCGTCGAAAAATCTCGCCTCAAGCGATTCGTTGGTACGGTGTCGCGGGAAAAAATGAACGAAGTTTGCCGAGCCCTGAATCTAGCGACCGGGTGTTTCGAGTGAGTCTCGTTGGTTTCTTGAAAAGACTGCGAGCGCGACCGTCGTCACCAAGAGCACCGCACTGACGGGTGATTCTAAGAAAATCCAAGCGCCGTCTTCGGACACGATGAGCGCACGGCGAAAGTTCGTTTCGAGAGGTGCTCCTAGCAAAAAGCCTAGGAGCAACGGTATGGACATCGTTGAGCTCATCGAGAACATCAAGACACGAAGCGGAAGAATCTGCGGAACGTGCCTTCCGTTCTCGTCGTGATCAAGACGGTGCGTCTCGTCGACTGAACGCGCGCTCCACGATATCGCCCACGATGTTGTACAGTAGTTTACAGACCCTTTCCAAACCGAACACTATTCAGCCCATCCCTATGCGACGCTACGGCTTCGTCTTCGCGTTCCTATTGGCCATGGTCCGCCCGAGCCGTGCCCAGGAGCCGGTGCCCTGCACCGTCGGTTTCGACTACGTAGTGAGCACTGAGGAAACGGACCCGAGAAAGACGTTCGAGCTGTTCGGGAACTGGGGTCCGGAGCAGCTCGACCGCGCGCCCGATCTCGTAAATGGTGGCGCGATGGGTGGCGGATATGGCCGCCTAGAGGTGCTCGAATGGAGGCCGGATCGAATCCGCGTGCGCGTCGCCCATGACGTGTTTCCCGGCCGCTACAACTTGAGCGTTTTCTGTGGACCGCAATGGAGAGGCATCTCGCCGTTCAAGAGTATGACCGTGCGCCAACCCAATCCGAGTTTCGACTACGCCCTAGGGGCGTCCTCCGTGCGCCTCGGTGAGAACTTGGAGCTCTCTGGAGACTGGGGCCTGCGTTTCGATCGCAAGCCCATTCTTCTTTATGCGAACCGTAGCAAGCGTATGGAGCTCGAGGTCGTCTCCTGGACCGACGATCTCGTCACGGTGCGCCTTCCGGTCTTGGTCGACGGCACGCTGTTCGGCTACAGCGATGCTGAGCTCTTTGTCGCATCCGAAAAGACGTATCTCATGGCGGGGTACAAGGGGCTGGCGCTTCTTGAACCGACGGACGAAGTGCTCCATCAGGCGCGTGTCGAAGCGGGGATCATTGCCCCGTGGTATGCGTGGTTCCGAGAATCGCGCCGAAACCAGGCGATCTTCCTCGGGGTGCCGTTCCTCCTCGGAGCGCTTGTGTTCGGCATACGCGGCATGGCTGTGGCAAGCCCCGACTTCGTGCTCGCAGGGCTCTTTCTCACGCTCTGGATCTGGCCTTACACCTTCGGCTAGGAGATCCTCTCGGAACTGGGCTTGTTGTGGATCATCGAGTTCATCGTGATCCACGCCTCGGCCTTCTTGGCCGCGATGTCCATGATCGAAATGCCGGCGCCGAAACGGGCCGGTGTTTTTCTGGGGTTGTCCGGCTTCTACACGCTCTTCATATGGGGTTTTTCCGTTTCGCAAGGGACGTATTGGCCGCTCATTTTCTTTTGGACGCTGACAGCTACCAAGTTCGTCCCGCTTTTCATGAACAACGCGAAGGCGCACGGACGCACGGAGCTTCTAGCGCGCGCCGGGGTAGGCATGTTCCTCTACGTCATCGTCACGCTCATGGGTGGGATTCTGCCGATACCACTTTTCGGCTGGTCGACGGGCATCGGTGCGGGCGGGCTATTCGACGACGACTCGGCCCACCGCATTTTGTTCATGGGGACGTTCTATTTTCTGCTGCTCGGGTTCTCCGAGATGGCCGCGGTGAAGATAATCCAGAACTCTCCACAGGCGATCGCGAAGGACTGAAGGGCCTCCCTGGTCGCGAGGAGGAAGCCCGGGTCTCGCTCGAGGCAGCGCTCACGGCCGGCGGCGGGGATCCAGCCGGACGTCGCTTTGTCGAGGCGATGATTCGATCGCTCGGTACCTAATAGGTATCAGGCCAACCGGCCAGAACCCCCACGGGCAGCCAGGACCTCCTCGTAGAGCGCCACCAACTCGTGAATCCGCGTCTCCCACGAGAAGACCTTGTCCACGAGACGTCGTCCTTCACGTCCCCAGTCGGCAAGCTCCTCGGGCATGGTCATCGCGACCTCGATGGCGCTCGCGAGGGCCTCGACGTCTGCGGGCGGTACGAGAATCCCCGTGCCACCGTCTACCACCTTGTCCGGGATCCCTCCGACACGGGTCGCGACGACCGGTTTTCGGTGGGCCATGGCCTCGAGGGTGACCATCGAGCTTCCCTCGTAGAGGCTTGGATGGACGAAAAACTCCGCGCGCTCGTAAAGGCCGGATAGATCCGCGTCCCCGATCGACCCCGTGAGCGTCGTGTGTGGGCCGATGCCTTGCGTTACCACTTCCCGTTCGATGACAGCACGCTCGGGTCCCTCTCCGACGAGGACCCATCGCCATCGTTCCGGGAGCCGCTCCTTGATGGCTCCCAGGGCGCGAGCGAGAATCGTGAATCCCTTGTTCGCTTCGAGACGGCCCACCGACAGAAGAACGCGCTCACCCGCTGCGCTTCCGAAGCGTGACGGCGTCACGTCGCCTTTGTCGCGGTCGACGTCTTCCAGATCGATCGCGTTGGGGAGTACGGCGAGCCGAGCGTTATCGACCCCGAGGTAGTACGACACGTCCTCCGTCATCGAGACGTCGGGCACGAGGACCCGTGCCGCACGGCCCGCCGCGAACCGAATCGCCTTTCTGAGAGGCCAATAGGCGAGACGCTTCCCAATGGGTGCCTTGAACTCCTCCATCCCATGAGGGTGGAGCACGAGTGGCGGCGAGCTCTCTTCTCGGTACCACGCGAATCCGAACGCGGCCCCACCGTCGGCCTGCACGATGTCGGGGCCGACGTCGGACAGGACCCGGCGAGCCGCCCGGAGGCTCCAGAGGAGATAGTTCGAGTTGCGATCGAGGACGACGAAGCCCTTGGCGCGCGGCCAGGGGATGGTTCGATAGGCTACCGTAAGAACACCAGGATCTTCAGTGGGAATCGGCGTCGTGACGACTGTCACGTCGCACCCCGCCCGCGTGAGGTACTTTCTCAGAGCGGCAACATGACGCTCGAGGCCGCCGTGACCGTGGTGCGGAGCGAGTGCACGCGACACTAGAGCGACTTTCACGGACGCGTAACCTCTTCGTAGAGCGCTACGAGCTTAGGGATGACCCGCGCTTCGGAGAACTCGCTCTCGGCCCGCGCTCGCGCTCCGTCGCGGAGACGTGCTGCGAGCGCGTCGTCCTCGAGCACCCGCGCGAGGGCGCGTCCGAGCTCGGCTTCGTTTCGGCCGAGAAGCCCGCTGACACCGTCGACGATGAGCTCCTCGGTTCCACCCGTCGGCTCCGCAACCACCACCGCTCCGAGTCCGATCGCGTCCAGAAGCACGCGAGAGAGCGGCTCGTGCCACCGCGAAGGAAACAGGACCGCACTCGCGTGACGCAGAAGCGTCGACACACGCGCTTCGTCGACCCAACCGAGAAATTCCACGTCGTGGTTCCTTCTCCCCGCCTCGGCCCGCAAGGCCGGCTCGAGCTTACCCGTTCCCGCGATGAGCAGGGGGAGCTTCACCGCGGCGTGCTCGAGGATGGCGAAGAGCTTGTCGGGAGCCTTGTTGGGCTCGAGCTTCCCCACGAAGAGGACGAAACGCTCCGGTAGACCCTCGGGACGATGCCGCGATGCATCCTGGGAGCTCGTCTCGACCATGTTCGGAATGACTCGGGCGTCGACGATAGGGAGCTTGCTCGCAACGTAGCGGCTCACAGCGATGACCGAATCGGCTTCTCGTAATGTCTCTTGCCGGCGTCCGAGCTCTCTTCCGACGATCGGCGGAAGCAACGGAGCGGCGAGCGATAGCAGCGGCTTGTTGCGGGCGACACAGACCACGCGCCGAGCATAGGAGCAACCGGGACAGATCGCGTCGCCCGAGAGCATTGTCGACCAGAGGCAGACCGGCCAGTAATCTCGGACGGTCACAATCAAGGGAAGGCGGGGAACGGCTCGTCGACTCGCAACCGCCGAGAGCCAGTGCTGGGCGTGGACGAGATCCCAGGCCTCTTCGCCTGCGGCACGTTTCAAGCCGGACGCGAAGGCGCGTTCCCGGTCCCTGGACCCTCCGAGTCGCGGCGGAGGGACTCTAACTTCCTCGACATCGACGCCCTCCCAACTCTTTTGGTCGCGAGGCTCCGTTCGCGCCACTGCCACGCGAACGCGGTGCCCCCGACGGACGAGCGCCTTGGCGAGCGTAGCGGTGGAGCGGCCGCTTCCGCCCGCACCCGGAGGAAAGGCATCCGTTGTCAGAAAGATATTCATCGCGCCTCGACCATCGCCCTCAAGATCGCTTCGAGCTGCTGGCAGTGTCGTTGCCAGCTGAAGTAGGCAACGACACGCTCACGACCTGCTCCTCCCATCTTTCGGGACAGATCCGAATCTTTCAAGAGGGTGCCGAGCGCGCGGGCGAGACTCTCTGTGTCAGCCTCTTCGAAGACTATGCCCTCTTCGCCGGGTCGGACGATCTCGCGTAGTGGAGGCGTGTCGAGGGTCACGACAGCAAGTCCCGTCGCCATGTACTCGAAGATCTTGAGGGGCGACCAGTAGAAGCCGAGCTTCATCTGGTCGAGCCGAGACGGCTGATAGGGCGCGACGCCGATATGCGCGTTTCGAAGGTAGGACGGCATATCTTCGTAGGGCACCGCGCCCACGAAGCGGCTCTTCTCGATGACACCGAGACGCTCGGCGAGCGCCTTCGCATCTTGCCAGGCGGGCCCGCTCCCGAGGAAGAGAAAAAACGCCTTGTCGCCCGCTTCACCTTCGAGAACGCGGGCGGCGGCGCGAACGAGCAGGTCCGCGCCGTGCCACGGCCGAAAACTTCCGGAGAAAACGACGACGCGCCGATCCTCTGGAATGTCGAGTGAACGCCGCTCGACGTTGGGGCAGAACTTGTCGACGTTCGCACCCCAATTGACCTTGTGGACTTTTTCGCGTGGCACCGTTTCGGGAACGATCTCCGGAAGCGGAGTGACGAGCGCGGTCGCCTTCTCGCAAATCTCGCGCCGCCATCGCTCCATCGGGCGAAAGAGCGCCAGTTGGTCGAGAATATCCTTGCGAGAGCCGGGGCGCTCGACGAGAGGCGAGTTCACTTCGAGCAGAGAGGGGAGAGCGCGCTCGTGGGCGCTTCTTACCCCTTCCCCGCCGAAGTTGTAATAGCGCTCAATGACCGCGTCGATCGAAAGCTCCTCGAGAAGCCGCCCGACGCCCCGCTGCGCCGTCCAGCGAAATAGCCGGTGCTCGATGAGCATGGGGCTCGGGTGGAGCTTCAGGTCGGTAGGCGCTTCACCCGGGAGCGCCATGACGTGGACGTCGTGGCCCAGCGCGGTCAGCCCCCTCGCGACTTCTTCGACGTGGACCGAGCCGCCGGTCGAGCCCGGAACCCTCTGATCGCTCGCGACGTAGAGGAGCTTCACGTGTCAGATCGCGCGAAGGAGAAGAAAGAACGGTCCCGTGCGCACGCGACTGAAGAGCGCAACGTCTAGCTTCATGAGATAGGTCGCGACTCTCAAGGGCGCGTGGGCCCATCTGCCGACGTCCGGTTTCGTGGAAGCGCGATGGTCGTGGTCGTCGGGATGATTCCCTTGGTCGTGATCCGGCGCGGCGGCGGCTGGCTCGGGAAAGAAGTTGTGCTCGACGACGGGTAGAAGCAGATCTTCGAATATAGCCTTGAAGAAAACGTTGTAGTAGCGGATGTCGTCGATGGCGAAGCCCGTCCTCTCGAGAATTCGGTCCAATTGCTCGTAGCTCCCGAGCGCGTTTCGGTGATCCGATTTCCGCTCCCGCTCGGGCTCGTTGTCCAGGATTCCCCTGGCGTCCAACCATCGAACGAGCCGGTTGACGCCACGTTGAAACACGGCGAGGCGCGAGCTCATCATGACGTGCGAGTAGACAAACAGGGTACCACCCGGTTTCAAGACCCTTCGTGCTTCCGAGAGCATTTGAACGACGCCCTCTTCCGTGAGGTGCTCCAAAACGTCGAGGGAGTACGCCTTGTCGAAGCTTTCGCCGGCAAAGGGAAGGGAACGGATGTCTCCACGAGCGAGATCCACTCTCTTCAGCGCTTCCTCTGCGAAGTGCGCCCCGGCGTCGATCCCGACGGCGCTCCTGCTGCTCGGCTGTTCGAAATAGATGAACCGGCCGTTGCCGCAGCCGATGTCTAGCACGCGGTCCTCTCTGGTGGGAGCGAGCATGCGTTTCATCACGTCCATCTTGATGCGTGCGGACAGGAACAAGGGCCTCAGCGACCCGGCGCGGCGGTGGAACTCCTCCTCGGCGTAGTCCGTGAGGTCCTTGAACGAATCGTTCGGTGGGCGCAAGTCGAGGTAGCCCCTCGCTCCGAGCGCCGGGTAGTTTCTGCCGCAGGCGGAGCAGCGAAGCCCCTCGCCTTCCGCATCGAGCTCCTTCTCCGAATCACACGCAGGACAACGAGCGACGGATTTCAGGAAGTCGGAAATCATCGCCCGTCGTCGCTCCCGCTCCCGGCGAGCTCGCCTCGCGCCGAGAAATAGCGTCTCGCCACGCTCAGAAGCCGTGGCGGCACCTCGTAGAACTGATTGTGAACGACGTCGCTCCAGACGAGACGTTGGCGGTCCATGATGCCGAGACCGAATTGCACCATGACGCCCACGTTCCAAAGCATGAAGAGCGCCACCACGGCCGTCACACCAGCCCTCTTGATATGAGGCTCGAGAGCCGCGAAAAGGATGGCTCCCCAAACAGCGAAAATGACGGTGGCACCGAGGAAACGTCTCGAGCCGAAGGCGCCGGCCTGAGTCCAAGAGTCGACGGCGCCGGAGATATAGACCTGCGAGAGAAAGCCGAGCAGTATCGCTAACCCCGCCTCACGATCGCGTCTGAGAAGCACGAAGGCCCCCGCCGCTAAAAACAGCAGGATTGGGCTCCAGAGGAAGAGGCCATGCTCGGTCGAGAAGAGAACCTCGAAGAAGTGCGGTGAGAACCAATACATCTTGTTCTGCACGTGAGGCGAGGGTGTGGGCCGACCGTTCAAGATCTGATAAACGACGAGCTGAGGCACGAAGGCGAGTAGCGCGGCGAGACCAAAGGCGACGAGCCTTCGGATTCGCTCGACGGGGCTCACACGGAGCGACGGCGCGAGCGCTGCGATGAGGGCGACGACCGCGAACAGAAGATCCTGCTCGCGCACGAGTGCCATCAGTCCGGCGGAGGCTCCCCACACACACCATCGCCCTGGACCGCTCCCCTCCCTGGATACCCAAGGCCAAAGGCTGAAGAAGAGGGCCACCGAGAAGAGAGAGGCCGCGTGGCTCATGCCCGGCGCGATGTAGAGGTAATAGGCGACCGGTGTCGCCCACCACAAGGCGACGACGGCCAGTGCACAGGCGAAAGGCCCCGCTAGGCGACGCGCGAACCGGTAGCTCAGGAAGAGTCCGACGAGCCCATAGAAAGCCGATGCGATCGAGACGGCCGTTCGGTAGGGCTGCGACAGGCCATCGGGACGGACCTCGAGGCCGAGAGCTTGCCCCGCTAGAAGCGCTCCGTGCGTCGCCAGATAAAAAGGCGACCAAAGCAGTGCCGTGCCAATGGGGCCGAAGTTGAGCTTCAAGCCGGTTGCGGTCGATCGATCGAGAAAAGTTTCCTTGAAACCGGCGCGCCCCTCAGGGTCCTCTTCGTAGAAGTAGGTGTACTCGTTGGTAAAATCCAGATCGCCGTCCAAGAGAATCGAGGGAAGGTAGGAGAAGTACTCGACGGCGTCGGACTCCGCGATGCGCGGCGTGACGAGCACGAGAGAGCCCAGAAACAAACCCGCGAGCACGAGCTCCGTTCTCTCCCGAAAAAACACTAGGTCGCGCGCTCCTTCTTCGCGAGAAGGAGCTCCAGGTTGCTCGTAATGATGTTCTGGGTAAAACGATTCCGCTCCAGGAAGCGACGCAGGAAGCCCGGGATGTATCGAGTGAAGAAACCACTGACGTGGCGCTCTTCTCGCAGGATCTCGAACCCGACCTTCGAGAGCCACTCGTGAACACCAGCGACGGTAACGCGCTGAATCAGATCGTCCTCTTTGGTCTCGCCTCGCTCCGCCATGAGCTTGAAGGTGTTCGACTCGCGCGGCTCCTTGAGCCAGCTCGGCCGTTTCCTCGCAATATAGAAGTTCAGTCGGAAAGCCCAACTCCTGGGAAGCAGGAGGTGAATCGGGATCGGGATCTTGAGCCGAGAGAGGTGAGCGCCCGCGAAGCTCATATGGGGGGGCGTCTGAAGAAAGAGAACGCCGCCAGGTCGAAGCACCCGATGGCACTCCGCCAGATAGCGCTCGGCCGAGCCCACGTGCTCGATCACTGAGTGGGACAGGACGAGGTCGAAGCTCTCTAATGGAAAGGGTAGCGAGGCCCCATCCGCCTGGAGAAAGACGGCATTCGCGATCCCACGTTCGTTCGCAAGCTTTCTTCCCGAGTCGCTGAATTTGTTCTTGATGTCGAGGCCGACGGCGAGAGCGCACTCCTCTGCGAAGGACACGGCGATGCCGCCGGAGCCGCAGCCCGCATCGAGAACCCGTCCCGTCACGGCGACGTCGTCCCACTCGAGACGTTTCAGGATCTTCGCGCTCCGGTAGTACTCGAACAGAGCGTAGTGGTAGTTAGAGCGGAAGCGGATGTCGCCGTGATGGCGGATCGCGTCGTTGTCAATCTCTCGCAACGGCCTCCCCCTCGACCGCGCTCCGATAGAGATCGAGATAACTCTGGACCGCTGCTTCGGGCCGGAACTCGCGCTCGATCCGGGCGCGGGTGAGCTCCGTCGACCATCCTCCGGCGCGAAGTGCCTCGACAATCGCCTCGGCGAGAGGCTCCACCCGCTCCTTTGGCACCAGCGTCACGTCTTCCGGAAAGAGGTCCGAGAGCTCGAGCCCTCCGGGATGATCGGCGGACAAAACCCGAAGCCCCGAGGCAAGCGCCTCGGCCGCGACGGTGGGGAAGGCCTCGAGCCGCGACGGAAGCACGAAGAGGTCGGAAGCCTGGTAGTAGCGCGGTAGATCGCGGTTGTCGACGAGTCCGAGGAGACGGACGGCGCGACCGAGGTCGAGCTTTCCGATAAGCTCCTCGAGCTCGGCGCGCGATTCACCCTCACCCGCGATGAAAAGCTTCGCTCGCGGATGCGCTTCGAGCACGGAGGGCATCGCCTCGACGAGGAAGCGCTGTCCCGCGAGCGGATGCAAGCGCTTGACGTTCAAGAGCAGAGGTCCATCGTCGAGACCGATCTCCCGGCGCGCCCCCTTGCGCTCGTCAGCCGTCGGTGGGCGGAAGCGTCGATCGACGGGCGGATAGACGACGGTAGGCGACGGAGGGACGACGCCCAGCTCGAGCGATCGGGACATCAAGAGCTTGCTGTAATACGTCACGTGGGCGGCGTGGCGGTTCATCCACAGGAAGGGGTCGAGGCGGCGCGGCGTGTAGTGCCAGATTTCGGTCCCGTAGTGCGTGAGGACGAACGGCAAGCCCCGGCGGTGCGCCAAGGCGGCGGCTACCTGATTCATAAAGCTATTGCTGTGGATATGGACGACGTCGACGTTTCTGAACGCTGCTCTCGCTTCACTCCAGACGGCGAAGCCTGTCTCCATTTGGGAAAGCCTCAGCTTGCGGCTCCAGCCGTTTCTGGGCCGGCGGATATAGTGGACCTCCGAGCTCGCGGCGTGGCCCCCACGAGGCTCGAAAGCCATCAAGCGCACCTCGTGCCCGAGCTTTGTCAGAGCGTCGTGCAGCAACTGCGGCAAGAGCGCGTTCGCCGCCTGATCGGGCGGGAGGTGTGGGCTCACCATGCAGACGATCACGCGGCCTGCTCCTCGAGCCAGGCGCGGTGAAACTGACGGAACGTGGTACCGGTCGCGCCGTTCTCGGAGAGGTAAGCGAGAAGCGCTTCGAGCTCGCGGTAGAACCGCTCGACGTCCTCTCGCGTCCGGTTGTAGGGGCTGGCGCCAGCAAGGAGCTCACTCGAATGAAAAATGATGTTCGCGGGAAGACCGGCGTCCAATACGCGGCGCGCAAGGAGCAGCATGTCGGCCTCCTTGGAGTACGAGGGCCTGAGCCAAATGGGCCTCGCGATACGAAGGAGGCGAAGCGCCCGGCGAAATGTATAGGCCGATCGAACGTCCGCATAGGCCGCGGCAAGCCATTTGGGCCACCGCCGATCGAGGGCGCTCGTGACTGGAATCTCCAGAAGATTGCTCTCGCCCGCCGTACGAGGATCTTCGGGGCTGACGAAGTACGGATCGAGGGGGGCGCCCGCGAACGACGGCCCGCCCTTGCGGGTCTCGTTGAAGAAGGGATCGACGCTCGAGTCGACGAGGTAGCCCTGCTTCTCGAGAATACCGACTTGCCAGCCGGTGAAACCGTTGCGCCCGGCGCGATAGGACACGGGTCGCTCCCCCGTGATGCCCGTGACCGCATCGGTCAAGCGCTCGAGCTGAGCCGCGAAATGTTCCGGAGTCAAATTCAGAGGATAGAGGTGGTCGTCCACTTCGGGTGGCGTCGACCAGGGATGGTGGTGCGTGGCAATCTCGCACCGCTTGGCTCCAGCAAGCTCTTTCAGCACCCGCTTCGCACCGTCATCGACGGCCATCTCGTGCGTAACGAGGTAGGTCGGTCGAATACCGTAACGATCGCAGAGCTCCTGGAGTCGCGGTAGCTGGTAGACGTTCTTTACTTCGAGCTCGCTTCTAGCGGAGGCCACCCACTGGTTGTCGGCTTCAGTATCGACCCCGAGGAGGATCTTCGTCGTCATGCTTCGCGATCCTGATCCGAATCACCAAAGGTGACGTGCCAGCACGAGGTATTACGAAAGAAGGTCTCGTCGACGTGGTCCGAGTGGATACGCAGGCAGAACTGCATCGGGCTTGGAATGAGAAAGAATCCCTTGCTCAAGAGTCGAGCGGCGATACGCCGCTCGAAAGTGAAGGTCTGCATGCGGGACGCGCCCTGCTCGCGCGCCCAATCGAGGGCACGATCGAGCAGGGCCCCGAGACTCTCCCGGTCGTCAGGCTGCGCGAGCAGATCGACGACCAGTGCGAGCTTGATGCCGTTGCTTTCCGTCGCGCGCAGCACGATGTAGCCCGAAAGCTCTCCGTCGCGCCTGGCTTCGAAGACGTCGTAGCTCACGTGGGGAACTCTACGGTACTTCCACTCGAGGTAGGCCGCGCGTCTCTCTGCGATGAAATCGAATTCCGGGGAGACTCGCTCCCAGAGCTCGTCGTAATCCGAGCCGAATTGGCCCCCCAGCGACGCGACCGAAACTTCGTCTTTCGTAGGCCGTTGGGGGAAAACGAGCCAGAGGAAGAGCGAGGCCAAAGGAGCGAGAGCCAAGCCGAGCGGGCGCCCGAGTCGGCGGGAGAGAAGGGCTTTCGGATCGAGGATACAGGAATAACACGGGACCGGGCCCACGTCCTCCCACCCGAGTTTTCTGAACAGCGTGTAGGAGGCCATCGAGAGCCCGAGGCCGAGCGAGGCCTCGACGTTCTTGTCCCAGTAGAGGAAGAGGCGGGAACCCAAACCCTTTCTCTGGAGGTTCGGTCGAACCATCACGTCCATGCCCCAGGAAGCGCGGAGGGTGCGGTCTTGGACCTTCAGGCGGACCGGCATCGTGGCGTATTGACCTAGGATCTCCCCGTCCTCTTTGGCAACCCAAATCTCGGGCCCCTCGGGCGGGCAGTTCGGGTTCTCCTCGTACTGCCAGCGCCAGCGGGCGCGGTTCTCCACGGCCGCCTGCTCGCCGAAAACCTCTTTGTACATGCTCTCGAGCGCGTTGCGGTCGCCTTCCGTGCGGCGGGAGATCGCGATCCCCTTTCGCGGACGACCCGCGGTCGCGGATGAAACCGGGGATGGCATCGACATGGTCCGAAGGAAAGGATCCTAGCACGCCGCGGCCACGGCTGTCGTACGAAGCGGCCTCACCCGCGGCTTGAAAGCGCCATGGGGCGTGGCTTGGGCTGCTCTCCATGGGCTGCATCGTCGGCTGTATCGCGCTCGCGTTTCCGAGGCTCGTTCTCTTCATCGTCTTCTTGTCTAGCAACTACCTCGGCCGGGCTTACGAGACGAACCTCTGGCCGTTTCTCGGGTTCTTCTTCATGCCGCTCACGACCCTCGCCTACGCCTGGGCCGTTAATGCGAACGGCACCGTGACGGGCGGCTACCTCGTCGTCGTCGTGCTAGGGGTCATTATGGATTTGGGCCTGACCGGCAAGGGTGCCTCCGAGGGCCGCAAGCAGTGGGACTGACCCACTTGGAGAGTCAGACGTTAGAGGTACTGAAGCCCGGTGATGACGGAGACGATGATAGCGAGAGCGGTGGCGACGATGCAGCCGACCGCGATGGCGAGGTGGTCGCCGCGCTCCGGCAGGAGCGGATCGAGAAAGCGTGCGACGAGGTAGCCGCCCACGAAGCCTCCGAGGTGAGCCTGGTTGTCGACACGAGGCACGAGGATTCCGAAGATGGCGAACATGACCGCATAGCTAATCATCTGCTGCTGAACGACGCGGCTCCCTGTCCGGTGACCGTAGTAGAGCAGAGCTCCTAATAGGCCGAAGATCGAGGCCGAGGCGCCGAGCGTGAGCTGTGCCCCGCCCAAGCCGACGTAGCCCAAAAGCCACGCGAAGGGTATCCGAGGGAGGAGCTGGCTCGTTACGCTGCTGAAGAAGAACCCGGTGACGCAGGAGACGGTATAGATGATGATCATACGGCCCGCACCGTAGAACTCCGCGACCGCCGGAGCGAATCGCCTCGCGATCATCATGTTGAACAGAATGTGAAGAATGCTCCCATGGAGCCACCCAGCACTCAGGAGCGTCCACCAGCGCCCGTATTCGAAGACCGGGGTCTGTCCGCTCGCGCCGAACAGAAAGACCGCCGACCCGCTGGGGCTCAGCATGTCGAGGAAGCCGCCCATGCCGACGTTCTTGAAGTCGATGAGAAGCGTCGCGATGTAGAGGGCAATGGAGCCCGTGAATAGGAGCTTGACGAAACCCATGTCGCGGCCGAGGGCGCGCAGGATCCCGCCGTAGCCCCACATCCCCGGATTGCGGCGCCCGCAATGGAAGCACTGCCCGTCGTTCACCCCCACGAGGTTCCCGCACGAAGTACAGAGGACGGAGCCCTCCGTCTGCCGTTTCCAGATCATTCCTTAACCCCGGCTCTCACTCTGGCAGGCATTCTAGCGGATTCTTGCTTTGTCGCTTGCCGTTTCTACGTCTCGAGATTATGATACTAAGATAATCCTATTTTATGATATGAAAAGGAATAGCGATGCCACTGACCGGGTTCGCGAGACGGCGACCGAGTACGGCCCACCCCGCAAACTCTCCGCGACCGAAGCGGCGCGCAACTTCTCCGAGATTCTGAACCGCGTGAAGTACCGAGGCGAGTCCTTCATCATCGAGAGAAACGGTGAGGCCATTGGTAAGCTGAGACCCGCGACACCGAGCCGTTTTGCCGCTCGGGACCTGGTCGGCCTGCTAAAAGCCTTGCCTGAAGTCGACGCGGACTACCTCCGAGATCTCGAGGAGTTGAGCCGAGCCCAGCCGGCGCTGTCAGAGTCTCCATGGGAGCGCTGATCGACGCGAGCATCTTGATCGCGTCGGAGCGCGGACAACTCGACCTCGACGCCCTGCTGCGCGAGCACGGCGCAACGGAGGTCGCAATCTCGGCCGTCACCGCCTCGGAGCTTCTCCACGGAGTGCATCGCGCCAATTCGGAGAGACGACGATCCCGTCGCGAGGCCTTCGTCGAGGCGCTTCTAGGCAGTTTGCCAGTCGTCTCCTTCGACCTCGTGGCGGCCCGAGCGCACTCTCGCCTGTGGGCAAGGCTCGCGTCGAAGGGTGTAGGCGTAGGGGCCCACGATCTACTCATCGCGGCAACGGCCGTCTCTCGGGGAATGAACGTTGTTACGCGCGACGAACGAAGCTTTCCTCGGATTCCCGGACTGTCGATCCTTCGCTGGTGAGCATGACATGGTTACTGAAAGGCTCGAACGAGCGGCTTCATGGTGATCGTCTGCACGACGAGAGAGAAGAAAACGAGGATCGCGGCGAAGACGAGAAACTCCGCGCGGAAGGGAACGTCCCGGGGCATGCCAAGAACGAGCGCGATGGGAATGGAGCCCCTCAAACCGCCCCAGACCATGATGTGCGCCCAGCCCAGCGGGAAGGCTTGCCGTGTCCGGCTCACCATCAAGTAGACCGGGTAAACGGTGAGCGCCCGCGCGACGATCACGATGACGACGACGAGCGCGCCGGGGGCCAGGTAGCGCGACAAGTCCGCTACGTAAGCCTTCATTTCCAACCCTATGAGAAGAAACAGAAGAGCGTTGATGATGAAATCGATTGCTTCCCAGAAGGTGTCAATCGTCTCGATGGTCTGTTTCGACATGGAGAAGAGTTTTCCGTAGTTCCCGATGATGAGTCCTGCCACCACCACGGCAATCACGCCCGAGAATTGAAATACCTCCGCCACGAGAAAACTTCCGAACACCAGAACCACCGTCAAGGTCACCTCCAGCAGGTGATCGTTGAGCCACTTCATCATGCGGTAGCAGAGCGCGCCAAAGGCGAACCCCACAGCCGCACCACCGAGGCACACTTTCAGGAAATCCAGGCCAATCCCTGCGACACTCGGCTCCGCGCCCTCGTATAACACGGCGAACAGGGCCGTAAAGAGCACGACGCTCGTGCCGTCGTTGAACAAACTCTCGCCCTCCATGAGCACCTTCAGTCGTTTCGGCGCTCTGACTTCTCGAAAGATCGAGAGCACCGAGATGGGATCGGTCGCCGCCACCATCGCGCCGAACAAGAGACCTTTGAGCCACGGCATCTCGAGCGCGTAGTGCAGCATCGTGCCGACGAGCATGGTGGCTACGAGCAGACCAGGAAAAGCCATCGTCGCGATGGGCAGCAAGTTCCTGCGAAGGCCGGAGAGCTCCATATGAAGCGCGCCTTGAAAGAGAAGCGGGGGCAGCACGATCAGGAGCACGAACTCCTTCGTGAGGTGCACCTCCATGTGGATGGGGAGAAAGCTCACCGCGACTCCGACGAGCACGAGCGCCGTCGTATAAGGAATTTGAATGCGCTTGACGAGGATCGCCACGAAGCAAGCGATGCTCAGAAGCAGGAGCAGGTTCTCGAGAACGATCTCCGTATCCGACATGAGATCAATGATAACGAAAGGGAATAGGATACGACTAGCCGCCGGTATCGTTTGGACACCAAAACGACTCTATCCCCGGCAGAAGAGGAGAAGGGATGAAATTCCTAAAGCTTACTTTGGTGTGCGCGGTGTGCAATATCGGCCACTCGCCATGGGTCATGGCACAGCGAGCGCCCGATCAGATCTTCGTCAACGGCAAAATCGTCACCGTCGACGATTCGTTCTCCGTGCAACAGGCGGTAGCCGTGGCCGACGAACAAATCCTGGCCGTCGGCACCAACGAAGCCATCGGGACTCTCGCCGGCCCCGAGACCCGAACCACGGATCTGGGCGGACGAACCGTGATTCCAGGATTGATCGACAACCATAATCATGTGGTGAGGGCGACAGAGTACTGGCCGAATGAGGCTCGCCTCGATGGCGTGACCAGCCGAGCCCGGGTGCTTCAGATCCTGGAAGCAAAGGCGGATGCTCTCCCGGAGGGTGAGTGGCTGATGACCCTCGGCGGTTGGACCGAGAGTCAGTTGATCGACAGCCAGGCGGACTTTACCTTGGCGGAGCTCGATGCAATCGCGCCGGGAAGACCGACGTTTCTCCAGTCCGTTTACGATCATGCCTTTGGAAATACAGCCTGGCTCCAGGCAATGGGTATTCCTCTAACGGCTTCGGCCCAAGAACAATCAGCCGCGACGGGGCTCGCCTCGTATGTCGTGCGGGACGAGCGCGGCAGAGCAACCGGTCGTCTGAACGGCGGCTTTGCCATGATCGCCAATGCCATCGCGCGCTTCCCTGCAGTAGCCGAAGATCGGCAAGCTGAAGCGACGAAATCGGCTTTGTCCTACCTCAACAGTATTGGCCTCACGACCGTTTTCGATCCCGGTGGCCTGGGTATAAAGCAGGAGAGCTATCGGCGAATCCACACGCTGGCGGAGACCGAGGGTCTTACGGTACGCGTGTTTCACACGTTGAACGCCGGTGTCCCTGCAACGCCGGAGGATGCGCGCCGGCTGATCGATAGAATCAATGCGGGTCGGCCGTTCCAGGGCGACGAGACATTCGATCTGCTTGCGATGGGTGAGATCTACTACGGGCCGTTTCACTGGGACAACACAGTTCAACCCGTGACGCCGAGCCCAGAGGACATCCGGGTCGGGAGGCAAATTCTGACGGCCGCGGCTGCCGGCGCGTGGCCGGTTCAGACCCATGCCATGCAACCCGAGACCATGGATTATTTGCTCGACGCCATGACGGAAGTAAACGCCAAGTACCCGATCCGCCAGCTTCGTTGGTCGATCACCCACGCGGACAATGTCGGTGCCCCACAGATCGAGCGAATGCGGCACTTGGGAATGAACCTTCAGATGCGTAGCATTTCTGTTCTCGGCAGCCGGGATGCGGTCCTCGAGGCCTTCGGCGATGCTGGTTACGATATGCCGCCGCTGCGCCTCGTCCAGGACAGCGGAATTCCGTTCGGTTTGGGGACGGACGGTACCAAGGCCAATCAGATATCGCCGTTCGTCACACTCTGGTGGGCGGTCACCGGTCGGGCACTAAACGGGGAGGTCGTCATGCGACAAACCCTGACCCGCGAGGAAGCATTGATCGCCCACACTCGCTCGAATGCCTACCTGATGTTTGAGGAGGGTTATATCGGCTCCATCAAAGCCGGTTTGTTGGCGGACATGGTGGTCTTGGACCGTGACTACCTGACGGTGCCCGAGGAGCAAATCAAAGACATACGCCCGGTGGCGACGATTGTCGGCGGCCGCGTCGTCTACGGCGGGCTGTAATCACCGGTCTATTTAATGGTAGCGAAAGAGTGCGACCTTGTGGGGTATGAGAACGCCTCGGCCGACGAGGTAGAAGACGTCTAAAACGTCACGGGATACTCGAAGCGAGATCCCCGAACAAGTGATAGATACTGAGGAGCTCGGGAAAAGCTCCGGTGTTGGCGTAGGCTTTCTGGGCGGCGAGAACGGCGTCACCGAGCCGTTGGTGCTGCCCGCTGACGAGCTCCTGTAGCAGCGCTTTGTGATAGCGGTGCGCCGGTGCCTTGGTGCACAACTCCGATAGAGGCCGATAGCTCGCTTGGCCCCGACTCCCATCATCCGATCATCTCGCTATCAGGCATCCCGAGGGCCGTCATCGTGTTGAGAATCTTGCACCCGATCCTTGCCTCGACTCTCTGTGCCGCCAACCCTCTCGCTCGCATCGCTGAGCCCACGATAGCCTTGTAGCGATGGAACGTTGTCTCGACTTTGCTCCGTTTGCTGTAGCCCGATTCTGTGTGCCACTTTCGTTTGCCGAGCCGAGCTTGTGCTGCAATGTTGCGATTGCGCTGTCGGCTGCTCGCCGGCCCCGATGCGAGCTGGGCGCCCTTGCGCGGCGGTATCAGCACCCTCGGCGAGCGATGAGCGCTGTGATTCTCGATCGCCTCATAGACGCCGCTGGCGTCGTATGCGGTGTCAGCTCTGGCCGATGAGATGGGACTGTCGATCTGTCCGACAAGCGATGCAACCCGCGATGAATCGCGGGCTCTTTTGCTCGTCAGCTCGCCGGCGACGACTTCGCCAGTCTGCTCGTCGACACACAGATGGAGCTTGCGATAGTCCCTGCTCTTTGGTGCTCTGCGCAGCTGGCCGGCGTGGACAGCGAGACCGCTGCTGTCGATCAAGATGTGCAACGGCGTCTTCTGCTTGTCTTGGTAGAAGGGGACCTTACCCAGCTTCGCCTTGCGCCTCGAAATCGTGGTGTGATCGGGCACATCATTGTCTAGCTTCATCAGAGCGAACAACGATCGCAGCAATCCCTCGCTCTGCCTAGATGACAGATGAAACACCCTGCCCAGGGTGACAGCCGTCTCGATGGCGTGGTTCGAGTACTTGCGTTGACGGCCCGGTTTCCTCCTCCTCGGCCGGGGCGCGTCCCAGTTCACAAGCTTGCCGGCGGTGAGCGAGATCCAGACGGTCAGGCTCCCACGGTTGCGTAGACCCGCCTCATATTCACGCCAACTCCTCACGCGATAGGCCTTCTTCACATACTTCCGCTGAGTGCGTTTGAAAATGCTCATGGGGAACCTCGAATCCGTGAGTACAGGACAATTGTGGACCGAGATCGCGAGTTGTGCACCAAGGCACCTCTAAGCTACTTCTTCGGCGGGACGACGGCGTCCTTGCAAGCTTTCGCTACTCGGAACTTGACCACCGTCTTTTTCGGGATTTGAATCTCTTCGCCGGTCTGGGGATTGCGTCCCTTGCGCGCCTTTCGCATGGACTTCACGAGTTTTCCGATCCCGGGAATGACGAATTGGCCCGTCCGCTTCGTCTCCTTCACCGCGAGATCGGCAATCGACTCGAACCATGCGGCGGCCTGCTTCTTCGGAACCTGCATCGTTTCCGACATCTGGGCCACGATTTGGGTTTTGGTCATGGGTTTCGTCGCCATTCCTCAAGTCTCCTTTTTTGTTGAAGCTAACTTAACGCATTAGCCAGTACACCCACCACGTGGGCGACCGAGGTCCCGTGATTCATGAATTCCGTTTTGTAATTGGGCTTCGACCGATACTCAAACGGCGCTATTTTAGTAGCGTTACTCGAAATTAGCAAGCCAGAACCCTCAAAACACCCCAAAAACAGCGACTCTTTGGCTATTTTCGCCGCTCGAGTCCCGCGATCGCCGGTGCGGACAGGGCTTTCGCCGACACCTGAACTATGGCGTTGAAAAGAATCTTCGTCTTTTCGATCTCCTCGTAGCCTAGGCGGTCCGACAAGCTCGCGATGTGCCGAAGATACTCGAGCACCTTCGGATAGCGAGCCATCTCGCGGTCCGTGCCGAGGGGAAAGCCGAAGAAAGTCCTCGGGGGAGCGCATCGACTGGGCGCTCGCGGTGGCCGAAACGAGAGGGATGGACAGGATCGCACCGGGGAGTCGATGGCCCAAAGCCTCACCTCTTGAGGAGTTGTTCCAGGTTCAGCAGACGACCGTCGAGAATGACGAGCTCCGTCGCACGCAAGTTCCGAATGTCCTCGAGCGGGTCGGCTCCTAGCAGTACCAGATCCGCCAGCTTCCCGGGAGTCACCGTCCCCAGATCGTCGTCGACACCGAGCGCCTCGGACGCCACCCGAGCGGCGCTTTCAATGGCTGCCATCGGTCCGAGGCCCGCTTCCGAGAGCTGCTCGATCTCGACGAGCAGGGAAAGCCCATAGGCACGATGGGCGAGTCGGTTCCAGCGATAAACTTGGCGCCGCGGTCTCTCAACGCGGTAATCGTCTCGAAAATCGGTGCCACGATGGCCCTCGTCGCCTCAGGGTCGAGGTCCGTCGATTGGCCAAGGACTCTCTGAAGCGCCCAGGCGGGAAAGAAACCCGTCAGTCGGCGATCCTCGAGCAAAGTCGGCTCCCGCGCGAGCGCGTCGCTGAAGCCTCCGTAAATGAGGACCGTCGGCGTGTAGTAAACCCCTGAGCGAGCCACGAGCTCGATCACATCGTCATAGCTCTGCCCCAAGTCGGTGAACTTCGGTGAGAAGCCTCGTCGCGAAGTCCCCCGCAGGTGCTCGAGGCCGTCCACGCCGTAGGCCACGGCCGGATAGAGCTCGTGGGAGGTAACGAAAACGCCTCGCGAGTGGGCTTTCTCGATCACCTCTTTCTGTAGCCTGTCGGGAAGACGCACGTAGGTCTTCACGAGATCGTAACCCAGCTCGAATCCTCTCGTCAGCTCCCGTTCGAGCTCATCCGAATCGTCGATGGCGAGCGCGTCCGTGTAGTACACACGACTCCCGTCCATCGTGCTCCCAGTCAGAAACATCCTCGGCCCAATCCGACGACCGGACAGAGTCGACTCCCGCTCTTCGAGTGCGCGAAGGGGGGAATCCGAGGGGGTCCTGACCGACGTGATTCCGTGGGCCAACCACACCTTCCCGTGTCGACTCCCCCAGGCTGGAAGACTCAGATGAGTGTGCATCTCGATGAGACCGGGGATGAGCGTCTTGCCCGTGCCCTCGATGACACGCAGGTTCTCCGGATTCTCGGCGCCGGTCGGTTCGATGTTCTCGATGCGGTTTCCGCGAAGGAGCACGTCCATGCCTTCTTTGGGCGGAGCGCCGGTGCCATCAATAAGCCTGACGTTGCGGATGAGCAGTTGCCCCCCAGCACTTCGTATCTCGTAGCCCACGGGAGCCTCGACTTCCGAGATTTCTCCGCTCGCGACATCCACTCGTCGCATGCCTCGGGTCCCCACAAAGACGATCTGCCGACCATCAGGCGACCAACTCGGGAAATCGATCGCCTCGCCAACCAGCCGCTTCGCTCGACCGATGGGTGTTCCGTCGGTCTCGACCGGCATCACCCAGAGACCCCCGTCCATGGCGAAGGCAAGCGCGTCCCCGGACGGACTCCAAACCTGTCCGTCGCCATCCCTTCCGCCAAAGCTCCCCTCGGGCTGCTCGAGAGGCCGCGCTTGGCCCGTCGAGGCATTGACGACGAGGACCCGGTTGTAACCCTCCCGATATCGTTCTGATAGAGGCACGTGCACCGACAGGGCGAGGTGAAGGCTATCGTTAGACCAGGACGGAATCCCGACGCCGAGCCGTGGCGTGGTCAGCGTTCGATCCTCGTTTCCCTCCAAATGCAGGACATGAAGCTGGGACTGCTCGTCCACGTAAGCGATCTTCTTCCCGTCGGGTGACCATGAGGGACTGATCTCGACCCCCGTTGAGGTCGTGATGCGGCGCTCCCCGGTGCCGATTGCCGCTTCGACGTCCTTGATCCATAAATCCATGGTCCCCAATCGATCGGAGCTGAAAACAATGAACCTCCCGTCGGGCGACCAGTGGGGATCGGTGTCGAGGTACTCATCGCGGGTGATGGGGACGGGAACGCGCTCCTCCGACGGTAAAACCCAGATGTCTTCGAGAGCGGCGAAGGCCAAGGTGGAGAATACGGGAGCAACCACCGGACGCACGAAGCCTCTCACATCGCGACGCTCGCGACGTTTTGGAAACTCATAAGCTCGACGTCGATAGCTCGGACGGTTCAAAATCACCCTCGCTTCGAAGGGGATCCTCGTCGGTTCGCCGCCGAGGCGGTGCTGCCACAGAGCACCGTTCGCCGTATAGAGGATCTCCTCGTTCGACACCCACTCCACTCGGAAAGGGAACACGTCCGACGGGCTCGCCAGACGCGAGCTCGGAGCGGTGGCTGCAGGCACCATGACGAGCCGGCTCGCCGTCGCCCTAGGCCTGGCCAGGTCCGTGCTCATCTCCAAGACCCGAAGGACGATGCGACTCCCGTCCGGGCTCACGGAAGGCGAGGCGATTTCCTCGTCGAATCTCGCCACGAGCTCCTCGACGTCCTCGGAGCCGAAGCTCTTCCGATAGAGACTAAAGCCGTCGCGAGCGCGGCCCGAGACGTAAACCAGGCTATCGCCGCCCGGCGTCCAGGCCGGCATGAAATCGTCGGCGGAGGCGGTGGTGACCCGCGCGATCGCGCCGGTTTCGAGCTCGAGAACCCAGACGTCGTAATTGCCGGAGCGATCCGAAGAAAAGGCTACGCGGCTTCCGTCGGGAGAAAACGTGGGCTCTCGATCGTCGAAGGGTCCGTCCGACAGAGCGGCGGCATTCGTTCCGTCCGCGTCCATCATCCAAATGTCCCACACGCCGTTTCGGTAGGACTGAAATACGACGCGGGTTCCGTCGCTCGAGATATCGGGAAGACGGTCGTCCCCTAGCCCGTCGGTGAGGGCTCTGGCCGGACCGCCTCCCGCGTCGAGGTGCCAGAGAGTCCCCTGGAGATCGATGACCAAGCTTCCGTCCACCGGAGATCGCGCGGCGGCGAAGTTCGTTCCCTCCCTCAGGACGACTTCCAGCTCCTCGGCGGAGCCCGCGACGGCCAGGGCTGGCGCGATCCCGAGACACCAAAGGCCAAAGCCCGGCGAGCCATCTCCACCCATTTCGCGGCCATGCTCACGACAAACTGAAGCTATACCACCGCGGGGGCGGTGGCAAGACATCGAGCTCAGAAGCGACTATTGTGGTGGGATGAATTCGCGAGCGATCGCTCTCGTTGTCTTTACTGTCGCCGCCGCCGAGTCCTCGCTGTTCCAAAACCGCCCCCAAAGCACGAACCGCCTCATCAACGAGTCGAGTCCTTACTTGCTTTTGCACGCGCGAAATCCCGTGGACTGGTTTCCCTGGGGAGAGGAAGCGGTCGAGCTCGCCCGCAAGCTCGACCGGCCAATCTTCCTCTCGATCGGCTATTCGACCTGTTACTGGTGCCATCGGATGGAAGAGGACGTATTCGAAAATCCCGAAATCGCGGCGCTCATGAACCGAGACTTCATCAATATCAAAGTGGATCGCGAGGAGCGCCCCGATCTCGACGAGATTTACATGACGGCGACCCAGCTCATGACCCGCCGGGGTGGATGGCCCAACTCTCTGTTCCTGACCCCGAATCTCGAGCCTTTCTTCGCGGGCACCTATTTCCCTCCTGAGGATCGAGCCAATCAAGTCGGCTTTCCCACCATCCTCGCGCGGGTCACGGAGCTTTGGACGAAGGACCGGGAGCGCCTCCAACGCTCAGCGACGCGAATTGCTGAAGGCGTCGAACGGACGCTCGCCGCCCGGAGCGAGCCCGCCACCGAGCTACCCTCGAGCGAGAGCGTCACGAGAGCTCTGTCGAGCCTGACCCGGAGCTTCGACGAGGAGTGGGGCGGGTTCGGAGCCGCGCCCAAGTTCCCCTCCCCCGCGAATCTGTTCTTGTTGGTGGACCGCGCCAAGGCGGGAAACGCCGAGGCAAGCCGGATGCTCGTCGCTACCCTGCATCGAATGGGCGAAGGAGCTCTCTACGACCACCTTGGCGGCGGGTTTCATCGATACGCCACCGACCGCGAATGGCGGGTGCCGCACTTCGAGAAGATGCTCTATGACAACGCCGCCCTGGCGGAGGTCCTGATCGATACCGCTAGACTCACCGGCGACGACGAGCTTGCCCGCCTCGCGCGAGGCACACTCGACTTCGTGCTCGAGCGCCTCAGCTACGAAGGCGGCGGATTTCTATCAGCCATCGACGCCCAAACCAACGGCCACGAGGGAGCGTTCTACGTCTGGAGCCGCGAGGAGCTCGAGACGGCCCTGACGCATGACGAGCTCTCGCTCGTCGCACCCATCTTCGGTTTCGATCGCGATCCCAACTTCGAAGAAGAGCTCCATACTGTTTACCTGACCGCTTCCCTCGCCGAGCATGCCGCCTCGCGGCGCATATCGAAACGGGCGCTCTTGACCCAAGTGGAGCCAGTGCTCGCGAAGTTGAAACGCGTCAGGATGGAGCGGGAGTTCCCGCTCGTCGACGACAAGGTCCTCGCGGACTGGAACGGCATGATGATCGCCGCGATGGCCAAAGGCGGCTCGTTCTTCGATGAGCCGCGCTACACGGCGGCGGCCCGCAAGACGGCGGCCTTCGTTCTGGACAAGCTCGGGAACGAGGATTCCGTCTTGCGGCATGTCTTTCGATCCGGCGTCAGCAAAATCGATGGCTTCCTCGACGACTACGCCTTCATGATGAAGGGGCTCATCGCCCTCCATCGCGCCGACGAGAACCCGCGATGGCTCGAGGAGGCGAAGCGCCTCGCGGACGAGCTAGAGAGCCACCTGCGCGATCCCGCCGGCGGATACTTTCAGGCGAGCCCGGGCACCCTGGTACCGTATCAAGCGAAAGGCGCCACGGACGGCGCGATCCCTTCGGGAAACGGAGTGGCCGTGGCCGCGCTGTTGGATCTCGCCGAGATTACGGGGGAGCGACGCTTTCGCGAACGTGGGGAGGCCGCGCTGCTCGCATTCGATCGGGAGCTCGAAACCTACCCTGCGGCGACGAAGACCCTAGTACTTTCCGTGGCTCGGCTGGCGGAGCGAGCGCCGAATCCGGATCGGCTGGCCGCCTCCGTCGTCACGGCGAATCTTACGGTGGAGGGCGACCAATTTCGTGTCGGGCTCACCATCCGAGACGGTTGGCACGTCAACGCCAACCCCGCGTCCTCGAGCTACCTGATACCCACCGAGATTCAGGGAAGCGTTCGGAAGGTCGTCTATCCGGAAGGCACTATGCAGAAGTTCGCGTTCTCTCCGGACGCGCTTTCCGTCTATGGCGGCGCCGTCGTCGTCGAAGGGACACTCGGCCCCGACGCCGACAGCGTCGAGCTCGTCTATCAGGCCTGCGACGAGACTCGATGCCTTTCACCGGTGGAGAGGAAGCTCGAGGTGCCGGCGCGCTAGTACAGGTCACAAAGTCATTCCGGCTCGAGCGAGAATACGGCGGGCCTCCTTCAAGTGGGGCACCTCGACCATCTCGTTGTCGAACGTCGCGACGTTCCGCCCTTCGGCGAGAGCTTTCTCCATCAGCTCGACAATCTTTCGAGCACGCTCGATCTCGTCCCTCGTCGGTGAGAATACCTCGTTGATCCGCCAAACTTGAGTTGGGTGGTTTGCGGACTTCCCGTCGAACCCCATGAGGCACGCGCGCTTCGCACTCGTTTCGAGCCCCGCGAGATCCTTGTACTCGAACCACGGCGTGTCGAAAGCCTCGATGCCGGCCGCACGGGCGGCATGCAAAATCTGGCTTCGCGCGAAGCCGAGCTCGCCCTCATCCGGCGTGCGGCCGGCACGAAGGCTGTCACGATAATCCGCGGCACCGAACACGAGACCCTCGACGCCCGAAGACTCCGCGAGCACTTCAGCACCGAGCACGCCCTTCGCTGTTTCGATCATGAGCAATAGCGGCGCCCCGCCGATCGTCACGGCGTCTTCGACGACGCTCCGGTCTTCCGCCTTCGGAACGACGGCGGCGACGGGAGCAAGCTCCCGAACCATCCGAAGGTCTTTCTCACCCCAGGGGGTATCTAGCCCGTTGACGCGAATGACCACCTCCGATCCTCCCCAGTCACATCGCGGGTAGGCCGCACGCACGCGCTCCCGTGCATCATCCTTCAGTTCGGGATGCACTCCGTCTTCGAGATCGAGCACGAGAACGTCAGCCCCGCGACTTCCGGCCCGCTCCAACATGCGCTCGGACGAGCCAGGGAGATAGAGAAGGGAGCGACGACGCTTGGGCTCCATGGCGGAAATTCTAGCACGAAGCTAAATCGTTGTATGCAATAGCGTTATCGTTCTCCCTTCTTTTTCTTGAACCGAAGACCAACGAAACTCCGTATCTCGGATCGAATCACGACACCATCGGAGGAAAATCGCATGGTACAAAAACTCTCCTTCACGCTGCTCTCGGTCGCGCTCGCCGCGAGCCTCTCGGCACAGACCCCGTGGATTCACGTCGAAGTCGACGAGGTGGGTGAAGACGATACCCACGTCAAAGTCAACTGCCCTCTTTCCGTCATCGAGATCGCCGCGGAGGCAGCTCCGGAAAAGATCCTGTCGCACGGTCGCCTCGACCTCGATCACCTCGACAAAGACATCGAGGTCGAGGATGTGCGTCGAATGTGGGCAGAGCTGCGCGATGCAGGCGACGGCGAGCTCGTCTCGGTCGAAAGTGACGACGAAACCGTCGAGATCCGGCGCGATGGAGATCAGGTAGTAGTCGAGATGAACGAGGGCGAGGGCGGCGCAAAGTGCGCATCCACATACCCGTTACGGTGGTCGGCGCCCTCTTGTCGGGCGAAGGGGACGAGCTCGATGTCCGGGCCGCCATCGAGGAGCTGAAAAAGAGCAAGCGTGGTGAGGTCGTCATGGTGGATGACGGAGAAACGAAAGTCCGGATATGGATCGACGAGAGGGACTGAGAGAATGCTCAAGCTCATCGGCCTCGCAACAGTCTCAGTTCCGCTCCTCTTTGCCGGAGCTGTTGTCCTTCACGTTCGGACGAAGGAGGAAGAAGTCAAAGTCTGGATCTGGTAGCTTCATGACGACCGGATAGGCTACACTCTCCGGCCATGGAGCTCGATACGGTCTTCGCCCGCAGCGAGAGCGTCGTCTCCCGCAAAATCGTTGACGAGCTGATCCTCGTGCCACTTCGCAAGACCGCCGCGGAAATGGAGACCCTCTATACCCTCAACGAAGTAGGGGCACGGGTCTACGAGCTGATCGATGGGGAGCGGCGCGTGAAAGAGATCGTCGAGTCGATCGTCTCGGAGTTCGACGTCGAGCGCGGTGACGCAGAGACCGACGTCCGCGTTTTCATCGAGCAGCTTCTCGAGATCGAGGGAATCCGCGAGATCGGTCCCTGATCGCGGATTAGGGCTAGCCCTCTACCGTCGGCCGCGGGTCTTGGCCAATAGGCGCAGTATCTCGAGGTAGAGCCAGATCAGCGTCACCATGATCGCGAAGGCTCCGTACCACTCCATGTACTTCGGTGCTCCGCTCTCGGCACCCCGCTCGATGAGGTCGAAGTCGAGTACGAGATTCATCGCCGCGATGACGACGACGAACAGGCTGAAGAGGATGCCGATCGGTCCGGAGTCGTGAATGAAGGGGATACTGACTCCGAAAAAGCCGAGACCCATAGAGAGGAGATAGACGAGGAAAATCCCTCCGGTCGCGGCGATGACGCCCCGTCGAAACGCTGGCGTCGCCTGAACCAAGCGCGCCTTATAGGCAAACAACAGCGCGGCGAGCACACCGAAGGTCAGTCCAATCGCCTGGACCACGATGCCGGGGTAGGACATCTCGAACATCGCGGAGATGCCGCCCAGAAAGAGACCTTCGAGGAGCGCATAGACGGGCGCCGTGAAGGGTGCCCACTGCATCTTGAAGACGGTCACGAGGGCGAGGGCCAATCCTCCCAGGGCTCCACCCCAGAGCCAGGGCGCTACGGCGGCCGCATCTCCGGAGGCCGTATAGAGATTCCACGTCCAGCCGGCCGTCAGTAAGGTGAGCGCCAACAAGATCCCGGTCCTATTGACCGCTCCCTGGACGGTCATGCCACGGGTACCCACTTGAATCGGGGCCAGTCCGGTGAAGACCTTTTCACTGAGTGTAGGATTCGCCGTACGCATGGACGCAGTATATCCGAAGTTCAGGGGCGCCCCTCGAGGGGGCGGGCGGCGATCTCAGTCGCGCGAAAAAATTCTAGAAGCGGAAGAGCCGAGTCATTTTGAAAACGAGGCTCTGGTGGCGAAGGCTCGTATAGCCAGGATTGCCAAGACTCGAAGTGTCGCGGCCGTCGGTATAAACGAGGAAGACATCGCTTCCGGGCTGATACTCCCAGCGAAACCGGACGTTCGTCGATAACGAGCTGTTCGAGGTGTTGTACTGAACGAGAGCGCCGACGAAGGACCTCGAAGAGAGAGCATAGGTCGCTCGAAGTCTGAGCAGCGTCGTCGTGAAGGAGCTCTCGACGAGATCGACCCAATTCTTGGTGATTCTGGGCTCGAGCGAGAGTTGGGGTGTGAGCTCCACGCGACCGGAGTAGCCCACTTCGGTAAGAGTACCGCTGTAAAACCCACCGGTCGAGACGTTGAGCCAGCCCGTGATCCGCCGCTGTGGACCGAATCGATAGTTGCCCTGAATGCGGTCGAAGTCGTAGCCACCCACAGGGAGAAAAATGCCGTCGGATATCTCGAACTCCTCGAACAGTTGCTCGAATTGCCTGTGGTATTCGACCTCGAACCAGTCGCCGCTGCTGAGCTGCGTCTCGAATTTCGCCTGGAACTGCCTTGTCTCGACCTGGCCCGCTCCGTTTTCGTAGTAGTCGGCCTGCCCTTCGAAGACGAACTTCCGTATCGCCGCGATCGACCTCGGCCTGGGCGAGTAACGCAACTCGCCGGCGCTCTTGCGAACGTCGGTACGCCGGAGAAAGCCGATCTCGGGGTTGAAATCCTCCCCGACTTTGAGGTGCTCGGCGGAGAAACCGAAAAGGTCGCTGCCGTACCTCACTCGAGCACGGTAGCTGTCGTCCGGCCCCTCGAACTCGTCGGTGATCGTCTTTGCGTAGTAGGCATCGACGTTCAAGTTGTCGTAGAAACGAAAGCCCGCGTCCAGTCCAAAAAGAGAGTTCGATCCGCCGAGTGTTCCAACCGATCGGTTCCGATGGGTCGCTATGGCCCCGATGCTGCTACGACGGAGCACGTCGCGCTTGACCCGCACGACGGAAAAATTGGTCGGGTCGATCGGCGTCTCCGCGACCGCGTCGAGCCCGCCGGTCTGAATGTTCAGCAAACCGATCGTATAGGCCCCAGCACGGCCCGTGAGACGCCCACCAGCTTGGATCGGCACTTGATACTCTTCCTGCAACCCGATGCGCCGGCTGAAGAACATGATCGGCGTATCATCGCCCCCGCCACCTGGGCGGCGGCGATTGCCGGCGCCACCGAAGGCAAAGATGCCCTGCCCCTCGAGAAAGAACTCGCGCTTCTCGGGAAAAAAGAGGTTGAAGCGAGTCAAGTTCACTTGCTCTTCGTCGGACTCGACCTGGGCAAAGTCGGTATTCACTGTGAAGTCCGCGACGAGGCCCTTGGTGACGCCGTACTTTGCGTCTAAGCCGACGCCGGGATCGAAATCGTTCTCGAAGGGCAGGTCAGCGTCCAAGTCGGTGCGAAGCCCAGCCGTGCCAAATGGTTTGAGCTCCAAATTCATCGAGTTCGCCGGCGTCTCGATCCCGACGAGCGTCCCAGCATGGGAGAGCTTGGTCAAACCTCCCTGTCGAAAAACAGCCGGGATCGGTGTGAGATAGCTCATCTCGTTCTCGGATCGAACGATTCTCCGAAAGTTGATACCCCAAAGCTGGCTGCGTCGCGCTTTGTAGCGAAGAGACTTGAACGGGATGGCCATTTCCACCGTCCAGCCGTCCGCGAAGCGCGCGGTCTTGACGGCCCAGACGGTGTTCCAGTCGCTGTTGACGTTCCCCTCGTCCGTCACCTGGGCGTCGTAGAGCGCGCCGAGGGGATTGGTGTGGAACAGGAAGCCGTTCCGGCGGTCATAGAACGTGCCGAAAATGACGGCGAAGTTGTCGTTCCTGGAGATGTTGCGATTGTCCCGACGGAGCTCGTTGGCGATGATCCGCTCCGGATCGCTATGCCAGCAGCGCGCCGAAATATAGACGTTGCGCTCGTCGTAAAAGACCCAGACGTCGGTTTGCTCCGTAGCGGGCGCCCCTTCGATGGGCTCCTGCTGGATGAAGCCGCTGATCGCCGGCACGGACCGATACAGGTTCTCCTCGAGCCGACCGTCCACCGTGACAGGAGCGTCCAGTCGCACCGCGCGCAGCGTTACCCGGCCGTCGGAGTCGCGCGACACGACTTCTGGTGCTTGAGGCGGGGCGGGTCCTTCGATGGAGGCTTCTAGAATCTTGAGATCATCTTTTTCGTCAAAAACGTTCGATGCGGCGACGGGAACGGCAGAAACCGTCGCGAGCAGGAGGCTAGCCTCTATCTTGCGAATCGACATCGGTCTAGTGTGAGACGGTGAGTTGTAGACGAATAGCCTCGAAAAAGAGCTTCCCCGGAATTATAGCCTGAGACTGCACTCTAAGCCCATAACAACCAAAGACTTCTCAGGATCCGCTGCCTGGAGAAGCCTACCCCGGCACCTCGTCGCGCTGGCGGCTCATACACTGCTTGTGCTAAATTTTGGTTTTGTAGTCATAACTTGTCCCAAAAACCGTCCGCTACTACTTCAAGTCTCGACCCAGTCGCCATCGAGAGGAGAGCCACTTTGAAGCATCGATTGGTTTTCGCAGGCACGCTTATTCTGTGCCTCGCATTCTACGGAGCTTGCAGCTCGGAGGAGCCGGGCAGCTCCTCGTCTTCACCCACGATTACTGCTCCTACACCCCAGAGTCCCGCCGTCGGAGCGACGGTGAGCTCGATCTCCCCGACACTCACGGTCGGGAATGCCTCGGGCGCGAGCGGCCTTCGCTATCGATTCGAAGTCGCGAGCGACGCGTCCTTCGGCAACATCATCGCCTCGGGCGACGATCTTCCGGAAGGTGGAACGGGCGCGACGTCCTGGCAAGTGTCGCCGGATCTCGGAATCGGTGAGACGTACTACTGGCGCGCCAGGGCCTCGGTCAGCGGTACCCAGGGACCGTACTCCCCCGCCGCCAATTTCGAGGTCCAAGGCGGCTTCGCGAGCTCGACTCCGGTTGGCTCGGTCTTCGTTTCCGATCCTTTGACCAACGGCGTTTCGGTTGGAGAGGTCGGAGGCGGCGAGTTCAAGACGGAGGGTTGGATGGCGGCAGACGCGCTCTCCTACATCCGCTACGACATCCCTACGACCCCGAACGGTTTCGTAGAGTTTCAGGTGTCGAACCTCAGGAATCTCAACCCGCACTCGGACAAGAGAAACTTGTTGATCATGTGGGACCCCACACGCGGCGACTACACCGAGAATCCTTTCCGAGTCCATATCGCCAAGTACGACACGCGACTCGTAAACCGTTGGCACATGCGGCTTCGTTTCATCTCGAACGGCCAGGAGACGAACACCGGGATCAACCTGTTCGAATGGGACCCGCGCCGAATCTATACGTTCCGCCTAGAATGGGGCGCCTTTCCGGAAATCGTTAGCAGCCAACGAGTGCGAGTCCTCTTGGACGGAGCCGTGATCATGACGCGCAACTACGATCCGCTCTATCGTCCGGCACAACACGTGGTCGAGCTGGGTATGGCACCGAGAGCGGAGTCTCTGGAGCAGGCCACCTACTCCAACGTGACCATCGGCGTGAGGCGACCCTAATTGTTATCCCTCTCCCCCCTAGGGAGAGGGTGCCAGCCGAAGGCGTGCGGTGAGGGGCTTACCGTCCTCCGACGTCACGATCCATTTGCTACGCCGGATACCTCAACCGTCAGCCCCGGGGTGATCCCGATTCGGTCTTGAACGACACCTCCGCGAAACTCGACGCGCAGGTCGAAGCTGGTCCCGTCATCGGTCCCGAAGTGGAGCAGAGAGGGATCCTGGGCGCAGTAGCCAGTCGAGGCCTGGACTTCGCGGTAGCCGACGAGCGCATCGGGCTCGCCGAGTCGTCCTCCTTCGTAGAGACCGACCCTCGCTCCGAGGGCGCCCTTCTCTCCGTTCGGACCCGTCAGCGAGACCTTGAGCCACCCCTTGGTCGCGCCGATGTTCCGAAAGACCGTATTCGGGCCCTGCTTGCTGGCCACGAGGAGGTCGAGAGCACCGTCGTTGTCCATGTCGGCGAACACGGCGGCGCGAGCGTCTTCACCAACGCCATCGATGCCGACGCCAGCCGAAAAGCTCATCCCACCTTCGCCATCGTTCAGATAGACACCCGCGTCGCCGGCGAAATAGAGATCGAGGTCTGAATCGTTGTCGATATCTCCCAGAGCGGCCGTGTAATGCACGCCCTCGAAACGACGAACCAGGTTGAATCGCGCCTCACCGTTGTTTCGATAGAGCTTCGAGCCGTGAAATCCCGTGATGACCACGTCGAGGTCGGAATCTCCGTCGAGGTCCTGGAAACTGAATCCGTTAGTTCCACGAAAATCACTCGTGGTCTGCTCGTACTCGAGTCCGGAGAATCCAGTCCCCTCGACGAAACGCGGATACTCGTTGACGAGCACCGAGAGGGGGCCGGCTCCGACACCTCCGACATATTCGAAAGCGCTCAAGATCACGTCGGGCCTTCCGTTACGATTGAGATCGACAACGCTCAGCCCTTGGTTCGCGAAATCGCTGCTCGCGTCCCCTTGAAGTCTCTTCCGCTCGAAACGGAGCCCGCCCTGGTTCATGTAGACATTCGGAACGAAGCCCTGCCACGCCGTCAAGATCACATCGAGAAGTCCGTTGCCGTCGAGGTCCGCGACGCCTACGCCTCTGGGCCCGAGGTCTCGAACTTCGATACCAGCGCTATCCGAGATATCGACGAAACGGGCCCCGCCGTCGTTGCGATAGACCCGGTGGTGGCCATTCCACGTATGCCCGTTGAAGAGGTCGAGATCACCATCATTGTCGAAGTCCGCGAACGCGGCCGCGTGGGACTCCTCTGACACGTCCTCCGTGGTCCCGTCCTCCTCGTTCGTCACGGGAAAGAACCCATCATCCGCGACGCCGGCGAGGAGGCCAATCTCCTCGAAACGCAGAGGACTCTCGCCCAGGTTGCGAAAGAGGAGGTCGGGGCGGTTCTCCTTGGGATCGAAGATGTGCGTCACGTAGACGTCGAGCAGGCCGTCGCCATCCACGTCCGCGACTTGGATTCCGTGCCCTCCGTAGCCTTCGAGGCTCAAGAAGCCGGATTCCGCCGTCTGGTTGGTAAAAGTCACCGTGCTCTGCGCGGCGACGGAGCTTGCCGCGAGCAAGACAAGAAGTGTCATGGCACGTTGCGTCACGGATACGTCCTCGTTTGTGCGCGCTTTCTTTGGATACGGTCTATCGACTGGTGGGCGGTACAGGGCTTGAACCTGTGACCCCCTGGGTGTAAACCAGGTGCTCTCCCAACTGAGCTAACCGCCCAATATCCAGGAGACCCACAGTATAGCTAAACGTGCTCGATTTGATAAGACGCCGGCACAGTGCTAGCTTGGTACCTACATCTGACTATCAACGGAGGGGTGAACGACATGCAACCTTTGTACGATCCGGAAGCCGTCCGGCCCATGTGGGAGGAGCTCGCGCAGTGCGGCGTGGACCCGCTCGCTACCGCCAGCGAGGTCGATGAGGCCGTGAAACAATCGGGTACGACGCTCGTCGTCGTCAACTCTGTCTGCGGCTGCGCCGCCGGTTCAGCGCGCCCCGGAGTGACACGCGCCCTGCAGCACGGCACCATTCCCGATCACCTCAAGACGGTATTCGCCGGCGTCGACCGCGAGGCGACCGAGCGCGCTCGCCAGCACATGGAGGGGATACCTCCCTCATCGCCCGCCGTGGCGCTCTTCAAGGACGGTGAGCTCGTGCATATGCTGGAGCGACGCCATATCGAGATGATGAACGAGGAAATGGTGGCGCAGAACTTGACCGAAGCCTTCGACAAGCACTGCGAGCGAAAAGGCCCCTCGGTCGCGAAAGATCTCTATGACAGTCTTGTGACGAGTCGACAGTGCGGCTCGTCGGTACCCCTCTTCAACCCCTTCGCGAGATAAAACGAAAGGGCGGAGCGGGCCGCGAAGACACCGCTCCGCCTCAACGTTCTCGTGGGCGTATTTCGGCTCTTTTCCATACAGCTCGCCCCTCTGACCCTTCTCGGGGCTCTGGTCGCATACCTCTATCCGCCCACTTTCCTCGTTTTCGCGGATAGTTTTCTCTGGTTCTTTGCCGCCACGATGTTGGCGCTCGGCGTCGTCCTCGAGCCACAGGAGCTACGAAGCACGCTCCGACAGCCCCATCGAGTCCTCCTCGGCGTCGCGACTCAATACACGGTGATGCCGCTCTTGGGATTCGTCGTCGCCCATGCGAGTGGGTTCCCGCCTGCCCTCGCGCTGGGCTTCATCATCGTGGGCTCGGCCCCGGGCGCGATGGCGAGCAACGTCATCGTTTATCTGGCCGGGGGCGCTCTGGCTTTTTCGATCGCGATGACGACGCTGGCGACGTTTCTGTCACCGCTCCTGACTCCGAGCCTGGTCCGCTTTCTCGGTGGCGCCTTGATGCCCGTCGATTTCTGGCCGCTGTTCTGGACGATCGTCCAAACGGTGCTCGTTCCCCTCATCGCGGGCATGGGTCTCCGCCGCGTTCTGGGACGTCGACTGAGAGAGGCAGAGATCATCTGCCCCGGGATCGCGGCGGTGGCGATCGTTGTCATCTGCTCTTACGCGGTGGCCGCAAACCGGCCCAGCATCGCGACGGTAGGCCCCAGTGTTTTCGGATTCGTGGTTCTCGTCAACGCCTGTGGCTATATCGCGGGATGGATGCTCGCGAAGCTCTACGGCTTCGATCGTCGCCATCGCCTCGCGCTCACGATCGAGATCGGGATGCAGAACGCAGGCCTGGGGGTGGCGCTCGCCCTCAAGCACTTCGAGCCGGTGACCGCGCTCCCCGGAGCCCTGTTTGCAGCGTGGTGCGTCCTCACGGCGGCGGGTGCGAGCGCGTACTTTCGTCGCCGAGAGAGCGGCGAATCTACACTCGTAGCGCCCAATCAATAAACGGCGGCGCCTCCATCGGGCGGTCGTCGGTCGAGCCCGCCCTCAAGCATGTCGTCCTCGTGATTGAGAACGATGACTTGCGCGACGCCCTGGCTACCGTTCTCGTTCTCCAACAGTTCGTGCCCCAACCACCTGAGAATATGAAGAGTGTCGGGCGAGAACCCGAGCGGCTCGTAGATGATCCGATCCGGCAGCCACTGATGGTGGATCCGCCCCGCGTCCACCGCCTCTTGCGCGTTCATCCCGTGGTCGACGACGTTCAGGATCGTTTGGAGCACCGTATTGATGATCGTCCGCCCCCCCGGACTCCCGGTGACCATGAAGAGACGGCCGTCCTTGGCGAGGATCGTCGGGGTCATGCTCGAAAGCATGCGTTTTCCCGGCGCCGCGAGGTTCGGTTGCGTCCCGATGAGACCACTCTCGTCCGTCAGGCCGGGAACGGCGTTGAAATCGCCCATCTCGTTGTTCAAGAGGAATCCGGCGCCTGGAACGACGACCCCGGAGCCGTAGCCGTACTCGAGCGTATAGGTCAGAGAGACCGCGTTACGCTCCGAGTCGACGACGGAGAAATGCGTCGTCTCCGGACTTTCCGACGGCCAGTCGAAGCTCTCGGAAGACGACTTCGAGGCAGCGTCGAGCTCGATCGTCCGCCTGAGCTCGGCGGCGTAGTCCTTGGAGGTCAAGCGCTCGATCGGCATCGAGGGATTGAATTCGGGATCCCCCAAATGCCGGGCACGATCCGAATAGGCCCGCCGCATCGCTTCCGCCATGCGGTGTATGTTTCTCGCGGAGCCGAAGCCTTCGCTCGCCAAGTTGTAGCCCTCGAGAATGTTCAACATCTCGACGAGGGCCACGCCGCCGGAGCTCGGAGGCGGCATCGAGATGATCTCGTAGCCACGATAGGTTCCACTTATGGGAACACGCTTTTTCGCACGATATGCTTTCAGGTCCTCTCGGGTAATGAGGCCTCCGTTCGCCATCATCTCCTTTTCGATGAGCTCTGCCGTCTTGCCCTCATAGAATCCGGCAGGCCCGTCCTCGGAAATCCGGATCAAGGTCCCGGCGAGATCGGGCTGTCTCAAGACGTCGCCGGTCTGGTAGGGCGCGCCGTTGTTGGTGAACTGGGCCTTGGTCGCGGGGTACTTCCCGATGCGCTCCATGACGGTCTCGAGCGAGCGGGCGAGCCCGTCGGTCACCTCGAAGCCCTCGCGAGCGAGGCGAATCGCCGGCTCCATGAGGCGCTTCCAGGAAAGGCTCCCTCCCTCTTTCCAAGCCAGGTGCAAACCGGCGACCGTGCCGGGCACACCGACCGAAAGGTGGCTGAAGGAATGCCGCTCGTGGCTGTACTCCCCGTTCTCGTCGAGCCACATCGTGTCGGTGGACTTGTTCGGAGCCATCTCGCGGAATTCGTAGACAATCGGCTCGCCCGTGGCCGGTCTATAGACGAGGAAGCCCCCGCCGCCGATGTTTCCCGCCGTCGGATGGGTCACGGCCTGCGCAAAGGCCGTAGCGACTGCGGCGTCGATCGCATTGCCGCCGTCCTTCATGACGTCGACACCCACCTCCGAGGCAATGGCGTTTTGCGACACGACCATGCCGTTCTTCGCGCGCGCGGGCGAGTTTCCCGCGACAACCTGGGTAGCGAGCGCGAGGTTCAGAACGAAAATAGCAGCCGAGGCTGCTCTGAATCGCTTCATGTGAACTTAATCTCCCTTGCTCCACCCGAACGCATGGATTCTACAATACCTTGTCTGCGCTCCCTCACTCCGGAATCAACGGCCCCTCACCCACCCGCCTCTCCGCGGGCACCCTCTCCCCAGAGGGGAGAGGGAAGACGTGTAGTATGTTCCGATGAACCTCGTCGCGACTGCGAGCTTTGGACTCGAAGCCGTCGTGTCCCGAGAGCTCGCGTCGCTCGGCTACCCGAGCAAGGTCGGACGCCCCGGCTGGCTGACTTTCGAAGGCGACGAGGCCGCGATCGCTCGGGCCAACCTCTGGCTTCGGGCCTCGGACCGCGTGCTGCTAGAGATGGGCAGGTTCGATGCCCGAGACTTCGGAGCGCTCTTCGACGGAACCGCCGCGCTCGCTTGGGAGCGTTTTCTTCCGCCGAAGGCCCACTTCCCGGTTCGCGGTCGCTCCGTGAAGTCGACGCTTGCGAGCGTGCCCGCCTGTCAGAGCATCGTCAAAAAGGCGATCGTGGAGCGGATCAAGAAAGCCCACGGCGTCGAGCATCTTCCCGAAGACGGGCCGAGCTTCCCGGTCGAGGTCGCGCTCTTCGAGGACGTCGCCACGCTCATGATCGACACGAGCGGCGCTGGACTCCACAAACGCGGCTACCGTCCCCTCGTCGGCGAGGCCCCTCTCAAGGAGACTCTCGCCGCCGGGCTCGTCCTCTTGAGCTTCTGGAGGCCGGGGCGCCCATTCCTCGATCCTTTCTGTGGCACTGGAACGCTCACCATCGAGGCCGCGCTCATCGGTCGCAACAAGGCGCCGGGCTTGCTTCGAACTTTCGTCGCCGAATCCTGGCCGACGATCGACAAGAAGGCCTTCCCTAGAGGCCGCGAGGAAGCGCGGGATCTCGAACGGTTGACCGTGGCAGAAACCCTGGAGGGATCCGACCACAACGGCAAGCCACTCGCGCTCGCCAAAGCCAATGCGGAGCGCGCCGGCGTCGGTTCGGACGTCCGCTTTCGTCAGCGCGAGTTCTCCTCGGTGCGGTCCGAACTGTCCTATGGCTGTCTCGTTTCGAATCCGCCCTACGGAGATCGGATGGGCGAGCGTCGAGAGGTATTCGAGCTCCACCGCTCCATGCCGGACGTGTTTCGCCGTCTTCCCACCTGGTCGTTCTACGTCTTGACGTCGGTGCGCGAGCTCGAATCCGTTTTGGGGCAAGAGGCCGATCGTCGCCGAAAGCTCTATAACGGACGCATCGAGTGTACTTACTACCAGTTCCACGGGCCGCGACCCGATCGGGCGGAAGAAGGAAAGCCCGCTTTCGGCGGACTGACTCCCAAAGCTCGTCGACAGTCGGAGATCTTCGAGAACCGACTCGCGAAGCGTGCTCATCACCTGAGGCGCTGGCCCAAGAAGCACGACCTCGACGCATATCGACTCTACGAGCGAGACATCAAAGAAGTCCCCTTGGCAGTCGACCGCTTCGGTGACTGTCTTCTCGTAACGCCTATCGGCGGCCGTGTCACCAGCCGATCGCTCGCCGAGCAGGAGGATTGGCTCGATCGGATGGTGGAGAGCGCGAGCCAGGCAACGGGAGTCTCGCCCGATCACATTTTCGTCATGGGACGACCGGAGAAAAGCACCGTCGTCACGGTTCAGGAGAGGGAAGCACGATTCGAGGTGCATCTCCCCGGAAACAAAACGACCGGCCTCGACCTCGACTATCGCCTCGTGCGCGAACGTCTGAGGGAGCTCGCGAAGAACCGGCGCGTCTTGTGCCTCGGCCCGGGCAGCGGTGCCTTCGTCGTCGCGGCGGCTCTCGGCGGAGCCTCCCGTATCACGAGCGTCGACCCGAGACCCGAGCTCCACGATTGGACACGCCGGAACCTCCGAATCAACGGTCTCGCCCTTCAATCGGTACGGTTCGTGCCCGCCGAGCCGCAGGACTTCCTCGAGAGAGATCGCGAGATCCATGACCTCGCACTCGCGGAAGTCGATCGCGAAGACGATTGGCTCGATCGACTTGGACCACGCATGGCGCCGGCAGCAATCGCCTACGTGCTTTCTCACGACCGGCGTCTCCGGTACCTCGAGGCGAGGTCGTGGCGAGCCGAGGAGGTTTCCGCGCGAACCGTTCCCGAAGACTTTCGAAACCGCAAGATCCACCGCTGCTGGCACTTGTCCCGAGGCGATTCGGAACGCGTAGTAGAATGATCACCATGTGGCGAATAACGATTCTCACGATGCTACCGGTCCTGATGCTCGCGACGAGCGCCGCTCCCCAGGAGGTCACCCGCGTCCCCGTCGAGACCTTCGAGCTCTCGAACGGAATGAAATTTCTCGCGGTGATACGTCCAGAGCTCACGACCGTCTCCGCCGGCTGGGTCGCTCACGTCGGCTCCTCCAACGAGCGTCCCGGGATCACGGGCATCAGCCACTTCTTCGAGCACATGATGTTCAAGGGCAGCCGGACTATCGGCACCCGCGACATCGAAAGAGACCTCGAGATCATCGAGGAGCAAGAAAAGCTTCAAGAACGGATCCGCGCCGTTTACCGCGACCAGAGAGAGCGACATCGCCTCGGAGCGATCGAAGACCCTTTCGCCGATAGCGAACGACCTCCTGAGCTCATCGAGCTCGAAGCTCGCTTCGACGCTCTGGTCGGAGAGCAGCGAGAGCTGATGGTCAAAGACGAGTTCGACAAGGTATATTCCGAGGCAGGCGGATCGGGAATGAACGCCTTCACGAGCGAGGACGTCACCGTCTATTTCATCACGGTGCCCGCGAACAAGCTCGAGCTCTGGTTCTGGATGGAATCGGACCGACTCCTGAACCCGGTCTTTCGTGAGTTCTACTCCGAGCGGGACGTGGTCTACGAGGAGCGGCGGCTTCGAACCGAATCGACGCCCACCGGCGAGTTCAACGAGCTCTTCGACGCCATGTTCTGGCAATCGCACCCCTATAGTTGGCCTGTGGTCGGATGGCCCTCGGATCTCCGGGTTTACAGCCTGGCCCAAGCCAAGGATTACTTCGATACGTTCTACGCTCCGAACAATTTGACCGCCGCGATCGTCGGCAATTTCGACCTCGACGAGGCGAAAGTCCTCGCGGAGCGTTACTTCGGCCGCATCCCGCGCGGCGAGAATACTCCACCCGACGTAGTCACGCTCGAGTTGGAGCAGCGCGCCGAGAAACGCATGGAGGCCTCGTGCGACTGCCAACCACAGATCGAGATCCGCTACCACACCGTTGCTTTCCGCCACCGAGACTCCTACGCCCTCGACGTGCTCGCGGGCATCTTGAACGGGCGGAGCGGGCGGCTCTACAAGTCGCTCGTCCTCGATCAAGAGATCGCCTCTAGCGCCGGTGCCGCACAGGATTCCCGGAAATGGGACGGCTCTTTCTCGCTTCAAGCGGAGACCAAAGGAGAGGCAACCCCCGTAGACCTCGAGCGATCCTTCTACGAAGAGCTCAGAAAGATTCGAGAGGAGCCCATTCCCGATCGCGAGCTCCAGAAAGTGAAGAATCAGATCACGGCGAGCTCCTATCGCCGACTTTCGAGCGGATTTTTTCTCCTCCTCCAGCTCCTCGTGTACGACGGTCTAGGAGAGTGGGAATACCTCAACCTATGGGCCGATCGCACCCTCGCGGTCACGGCGGACGACGTGACGCGAGTCGCGGAGAGCTATTTCGCCCCGGAGCACCGAGCGGTGGGGCTCTACTATCGCAAAGAAGGAGGTGGACAATGAGCTTGCCTGCGATCCTGGTTGTCCTGCTCGCCTCGGCAGCCCTCGCCGCCGGACAGCCGCATCCGGTTCCGGAAACGAGCCCGATTCCCGCTCGGCCCGAGGAGCTCGTTTTCGACGAGCTCGAGTTCGACGTTCCGCAGGGCGATAGTTATCGATATCGTCTTTCGAACGGTGTCCTCGTCTATGTCGCGGAGGATCACACCTTCCCTCTCGTCAATCTCGGAATACGACTTCGGCAAGGAAGCTATCTGGAACCGTCCGACGAGGTTGGGCTCGCTGGGCTGACCGGCAGGTTGATTCGAACCGGCGGCACGGAGAGCTCTACTCCAGAGGATTTCGACGAGCAGGTAGAGTTTCTCGCCGCCCGTCTCTCGAGCTACGGCGGCGACGCTCAGGCAGGGGCCGGCCTTCGGTGCATCACTCCTGTGCTCGGCGAGTCGCTCGAGCTCTTCTTCGACATGCTGCGCTATCCGCGCTTCGACGCCGAACGGTTCGAGATCGAAAAGGGCAACCTTCTCGAATCGATGCGGCAACGAAACGACGACGCAGACGACATTCTCGGACGAGAGTGGGGCTGGTTGCTCTACGGGAGAGATCACTACTCGAGCCGCCGGATGACCCAGTCGAACCTGGAGCGTATCACCCGGAACGACCTCGTCGCCTTCCACGAAAAGTACTGGCGTCCGGAGAACATGATCGTGAATGTCTCGGGCGACGTCGATACCGACGCCTTCTTGACGACGCTCGAAGGTTATCTGAAGGACTGGCCCGGCCAGGGCGCCGACAACCACTGGCCACCTCCTCAACCAACCCATGCGCCGGCGCCCGGTGTCTATCACGTCGAGAAGGACATCCCTCAAGGCAAAGTGAGAATCAGCCATCGGGTTCCCCAATGGACCGACTGGAAGAATCCCGATCGCGCCGCCATCCAAGTCATGGACGAGATCCTCGGAAGCGGAGGCTTCACGTCGCGCATCGTGAAGCGAGTACGATCCGACGAAGGGCTCGCCTATTCGGTCCGCTCGAGCTTTTCGTTCGACGCGCTCGAGCCCGGCACCTTCACCATCTCATTTCAATCCAAGAACGCGACCGTAGCGCTCGCGGCCCAGATCGCGCTCGAAGAGGTCCGTCGCATGCAGAGCGCGCCCGTTTCCGTAGAGGAGCTCGCTGTCGCGAAGAGCTCTCTCGTCGAGACCTTCCCGCGGCGTTTCGAGTCCGCCTCTCAAATCGCCAGCATCTTCTCGACCGATGCCTTCTTCGACCGCTCCCACGACTACTGGCAGCTTTGGCGAAGTGAGGTCGAGGCCATCACCTTGGACGACGTTCTGAGGGTGGCGAAGACCTATCTGAAGCCCGAGGAGGTCGTTTTCCTCGTTGTCGGCAAGTGGGAGGAGATATCCCCCGGCGACCCCGACGGCCGCGCGAGCATGCAGGCCTTCTTCCGTGGCGAAGTCACCCATCTCCCGTTGAGAGATCCGCTCACCCTGGAGTAAGAGTTTTTCAGCACCCTGCTAGTGCTTGGGTGGTCTGCGCCGATAGACGCGATGTTTCAAACGGTCGTCATCGGGATGCATTTCGAGCGGGCCCGCTTCCCAGATCGTTTCGTCGATCTCGGGAAAGCGCACGGCGCCGGCGACATCGATGCGATCGGGCACGTGGGCGAAGTCGATGATATCCGCGTAGCGCATCGCTTCCTCGTAGATCCGGGCTCCTCCGATGAACCAGACATCGCCCTCGCAGGTCGCGAGCGCCGAGGGAATGTCGCGAAAGCACTCGGCGCCCTCGATGTCTCGGCTGGTGATGACCAGATTCCTTCGGTCCGGAAGCGGTTTTCTCGGAAGCGACTCCCACGTGAGGCGTCCCATGATGACGGTCTTCCCGACGGTGAGGCGTTTGAACCGCTTCATGTCCGCGGAATAGTGCCAGGGCAAGCCGCCGTCGACGCTGATGACCCCTTCGGGCGAGACCGCGGCGATGATGCCGAGACTCACACCGCCACCTTGAACTTGATGGCGGGGTGGGGGTCATAGCCGGTGAGCTCGAAGTGGCTCAGGACGGTCTCCGTGTCCTCGTTGAGCAATGCTTGGATGTCGTCGAGGGAACGCAGATCGGGCGAAATTAAGAGCCGGGGCAGCTCACGCGGCTCCCGCGTGAGCTGCTCTCTCAATCCGGGTACGTGGTCGTAGTCTCCCATCGAGCCGTCGGCCTTCGCCGTATAGATGTGAGCGTCGATGAGGGTGTGGGCGAAGATACCGGGCACGAGACCGGTGAAGCGCGCGAATAGCTCGAGGATGAGGCTATAGCCGGCGATGTTGTAGGGAACCCCGAGCGCGACGTCGTTGCTTCTCTGCGTGAGATGGAGATTCAGCCGCGGCCCGGCGTCGGGGTGATTCTGCACGTTCAGCACGAATAGGCTGTGGCAGGGAGGTAGCCTACTCGTCTGCGCGTTGCCCGGCGCCCAGGCGCTCACGACGAGACGGCGCGACATCGGGTTCCGCTCTAGCTCTTTCAGGACCCAGACGATTTGATCGTTGAAAGCCGCGCGGCCGTCCTCGTGCACCGGAAAGTGGCGCCAGAAGTTCCCGTAGGCACTCGGCACCAGACCCGCCTCGTCCGTCCACGGATCCCAAAACTTGCAGCCGTGCTTTCGGAGCAGGCCGATGTCGGAGTCTCCGGAGAGAAACCAGAGATTCTCCACGACGATGTTCTTCCAGGAGATCTTCTTCGTTGTCAGGAGAGGGAAGCCTGCCTCGAGCTCGATCTCGTGGTTGATATTGAACGTCGAGATGGTATCGACTCCGGTTCGGTTCTCTTTGCGCGTGCCCTTGTCGAGTACCTCCCGGGCCGTATCCAGATAGGCTTTCACGAGCTCACCCCAAAACCGCTTCGAGAGCGGCGACGAAGCGGTTGACATCCTCCGACGTGTTGTAAAGATGTGGTGTGACCCGAATCGAGGAGCCTCTCACGCTGACGTAGACGTTCCGCTTCGCGAGCTCCGGAAGCAGATCCGATGGAAGCCCCGACGCCATCTGGAGGCCGAGATAGTGTCCCGCGCGCTCGCCCTTTGGAAGCACGGTGAGGCCCAGCGGACTCACCCTCACCATGATCGCCTCCGCCGTCGCTTCGATGGTCTCGGCCACGTTCTCGACGCTCCACTCGAGGATCTGCCGAATACCCACCTCCGCGGCGGGCAGGAGGGCGAAGTTCGAGCGCTCGCCCACGTCGAACCGGCAGGCGCCGGGCTCGAAGCCATCCTGATAGTCGACCAGCCGCGCGAAGTCCTCCGCGTTCTTCCGATGGATCCAATTGTGCTCGAGGGGAGTGCCCTCCTCTTGCCAACGCTCGGAAACATAGAGTAGACCGAGCGAGTAGGGACCCATTAACCACTTGTAGGTGGCGCAAGCAAGGAAGTCGGGCTTCACCCGTGTGACGTCGAGAGGAAGTGCCCCGAGCGATTGCGTCACGTCTAGCGCGAGACCGATTTCGTTTCGGCGGCAGACCTCTCCAATGCGCTCCAGATCGAAGAGTCCCCCGTCCGTCCAGTGACAGTGCGGCAGGGCGACGATGGCCGTATCGTCGTCGATCGCCGCGAGCACTACGTTCGTCCACCCGCCCTGCGAGGGTCTCGATAGTGTGCGAACCCGCGCTCCGACTTCTTTGGCGCGCTCTCGCCACGGATAGACGTTCGACGGAAACTGATCCTCGACGACGAGAACATTCTGCCCCTCGGCCAGAGGCAAGTTCTTCGCCGCTGTCGAGACTCCGTAGCTCGCCGCGGCCACGATCGCGATGTCGTCGGCGCGGGCGTTCACGAGCTCCGCGAAGGCGGAACGCAGCGCGTCGGAACCCGTGAAGAAGTCGCGTGGAGCGATCTCCCATGGGTGGGACTTGCGGGAAAGCCCTTCGATACCCGCATCGCGCACCTTCTTCATCAGGGGAGACATGTAGGCGCAGTTGAGATAGGCGATCTCGTCGGGGATGTCGTAGAGGTGGCGCTGGCTTTCGATCTTCATCGCCCGCAATTCTACGTCATTCGATCAAACGCAGCAGGTCTTCGCGCGTAAGCGCAGAGCCTCCGCCGGCCGCCGTCAAATCCGCCAGGGCACGCTTGTCTTCTTGTAAGGCGAGAATACGCTCCTCCACCGTGTCGTTGGCGACGAGTCGATGGACGAAGACGGGCTTCGTCTGCCCGATACGATGAGCCCGATCGAAGGCTTGCTCCTCGACGGCGGGGTTCCACCATGGGTCGAAGAGGAACACGTGATCGGCAGCGGTGAGATTGAGCCCGGTGCCTCCTGCCCTGAGAGACACGAGAAACACAGGCACCGCCGCGTCGGTCTGAAAGCGCTCGACGACCTCAGCGCGGTCACGCGTAGATCCGTCGAGTCTCACGAAGTCGATGCCCCGCGCCTTCAGATGGGGCTCGAGAAGATCTAGCATCGAGGTCCACTGTGAAAAGACGAGGGACTTGTGGTCCTCTGAAGCCGCGGTCTCGAGGGAAGACATGAGAAGCTCGGTCTTGGACGACGTCGAAGCGCTCTGGCCCGGTACGAGAGCGGGATGGCAGGCCGCTTGCCGCAAACGCAAAAGCGCCTCGAGCGCCGCGAGGACGCCCCCTTTCGACTCGAGCTTCCGCTGCACGTCCTTTCGGGCCGCCAAACGCACGGTCTCGTAGACTTCTCGCTCGCTCGCCTCGAGCTCAGCGTGGAGCGCGATCTCGGTTCTGGGTGGAAGCTCGGGAGCAACTTCCCTCTTGAGCCGCCGCAGAAAGAACGGCCGGATGCGCTCGCGAAGACGCGTCAGGGGCTCTTCCTCTCCCCTCTCGATCGGACGCAGGTAGCGCTCCTCGAAATCGGAGAGTCCTCCGAGCAATCCGGGGGTGAGAAAGTGCATCTGGCTCCAGAGATCGACGAGGCGGTTCTCGATGGGAGTTCCCGTCAAGCTCACGCGAAACCGAGCGTCGAGCCCATAGGCCGCCTGGGCGAGTTGGCTCTCGGGATTCTTGATGGCCTGCCCCTCGTCGAGCACGACCACGTTCCAAGCGACGGAGGAAAAGATCTCCCGGTCTTGGCGCAGGAGCGCGTGGCTCGTAATCGTCAAATCCGCCGCCGTGTCGAGCTTTCGATGCGGGCCGTGATAGAGGGAAACCGTTAGCTCGGGGCGAAACCGGCGCGCTTCGGCGATCCAGTTCGGAAGCACGCTCGTAGGCGCGGCGACGAGACTCCTCCCTTCGAGAGCGCAAAGAGCCTGGAGCGTCTTCCCCAACCCCATGTCGTCCGCGAGAAGCGCCCCGAGCCGCGCGTTTCGAAGAAAGACCAGCCAGTCGACACCTCTTCGCTGATAGTCTCGGAGCTTTTTGCGAAGCTCTTCCGCGAGGCGAGCTTCGGGTAGCTCTTCGAAATCCTTCGCCAGAACACTCAGCTCGTCGAAGCCCGCGGGGATCGGAGCATCGAGCGATTCCGCGAGACGAGCGAGATCGGGGAGTGCGGCTCTGGGCAGCGCACCTCTCGCGTCACGTGCGGCAAGCAGATCGGCAACGCGAGCACCATAGACGTCGAGCCAGTCGAGCGGCAGCGGGGCGTAACCACCGCCCGAGAGTGTCACGAGCGAACGCCCCTCCCTGAAGGCCCGTACTACACCGCGCGGATCGGCCCTCTTGCCTGACGACTCGAAGGCAATCTCGAAGTCCTCGTCACCGACCGAAAGACGAGGCCTGAGCTGCGGATGCAAACGGAACGCCTCGTAGTCCGTGCCCTCGATCGCCCCCTCGAAACGTTCGAGCTTCGTGACGAGTTCGATGGCTTCCTCAGTCGATAGCTCGAGGCCGCGGCCGGCGGGAATCCCGAGCGCCCTAGCCGCACGCTCCTCGGCGGCACGCTCCCCCGCCTCGTCCCGGAGCGGGACATCGCCGCCGAGAGAGACGAGTCTGCCATCTTCCACCCGAGCTCTCGGTGGATCTCCGTAGACGATCCGAAGCAAGACATAGAGCCGATCGCCGTCGCGCCTGCAGAAGATCGAAGGGCGGGCTTGCTCGCGAGATTCGCCCGGGAGATTCCGCGTCCGGACTTCGAGCGCGACACGCTCTCGCAGAGACGGCAAGACTTCGCCCACGAGCGTAGCCACTTCGTCCGATCGGTAGACGCGCCCTCGAGTGAGCTCGTCCCGCTCGCGCCCCGTAAGACGCGGTTCGACCTCCGCACGAACCGCCTCACCCAGGAGAACGAGACCGTTTGCGAAGCGCTCGTCAAAAACGGGCTCCACGAGCCGCAGGACGAATCCATCCTCCGCGTCCTCGACGCGCACGGAAGGCATGACGGGATTGGGATCCGCCACGACGCGTTTGCCGTCGAGAGTCACGGCGACGCGAGAAAGAGCTCTCAGGACGTCCGCCGCGACCTCGCGAGCAAGCACGCCCCCCGCAAAGTTGCCCCTCAGCGTTTTCTCGATCTCCAAGTCCCTGGGTGTCGCATCGAACCGAGGTCCTCGGAAGGTCCCAGAGGCGATTCGGTCAAGGGGCATCTCGATCGCATGAAAGCCGGCGTCGTCCGTCACCCCACGCGTGAGAGTGAGCCCCTGGGGTGACCTCGACAGATGATATTCGAGGCTTCGCGAGCCGTCCTCGCCGAGCGTTCCCTGTCGTAGAGCAATGACGACGGCCGCCACGTGCTCGCAGGCCACGAGAAGGCTCTCGCAGTCGCACTCCCACTCCGAGGCCTCCGGAAACAGGGCGACGGTCGGAGTGAGCGGCGTCCCCTGCACGACGACGCGCGCTAGGGTCTCGTCAACGTCAGACCTTTCGATCGTGACGGCTCCACGACGGGCGAGGGTCACGCCGCGGGACCAGGCCTCGGGCGGGCAGCCTTCGCGGATGCGCGCGAAGAGCTCCGTCACCTCGCCGCCGCGAGCTTTTGGACCCGTATCACGGCGAGCCCGAGGCCAAGATGTGGTCGATGATGGACTCCAGCACATCGACCCAATAGTTCGGGGAGTGGCGCCCATTGACGAAGTCTCTCGGCGTCCCGGTGACGCCGAGAGACTTGCCTTCCTCGATGTCGTCGCGAACGGCTTTCAAAGTCGCATCGTCCTCCATGCAAGCCGAGAAAGCCGCGCTTTCCAGGCCGAGCTCGTCCGGCAGTCCGTCCAGCGCCTCGGGCGTCAAGTCCGCGAGCCTGAAAATCGCGTCGTGGATTTCCCAGAATTTCCCGCGCGCGTGGGCGCAGTGAGCCATCGCGGCGGCCCGGCAGCCGAGTGGATGCAGCTGGTCGGGGAGAGACTCATTGCACGAAATGTCGAGCGGGAAGTCCTTGAACACGAGCCTTACCTTCCCTTCGTATTTCTCCACGAGGTACTTGAAGGCACCTGAGGACTCCCGACAGAACGGGCACTGGAAGTCGCTGTACTCGACGAGGGTCACAGGCGCATCTATCGGACCGAGAACCGGGTCCTTCGCGGGCGAGATGTCGATGGCGTGCTCGCGCGCCTGCTGCCACTCCTCGAGATCGTTGAGCTCGGGCCCCGCGGTCGCGACGTCCGCCGGGACGGGCTGCTCTCGGGGGCCGAGCAAGATGACCGCGAGCATCAACCCGAACAGACCCACGATTCCGACGACCACCCCGGCGCGATTAGGCGCCGAGCCGACGGTGGGCTCCGGCGACGATGGGTTCACGGCGACGGCCGATCGCTTCGTCGACACGGCCTTCGCCCGCTTCGCTTTTTGTTTTCGGCTCATGACGTCAAAAGGACCACGCCCAAGCCAAAACTGGCCACGAATCGAAGACCTCTTCTATAATGTGGCGCCTTCATGACCATCGGACTCCTCACCCTTCATCTACTTTCCATCACCGGGATCGCGATCACTGTATTTTACGGGATCCACATTCCCCAGGGCGGGGGCGCTTTCGGTCACCACTTTCTCTATGCGCTAGGCGCCGCCACTCTGGCCGTCTTCACCCATACGATGACCTACTTCTATTTCGTGGGGATGAGCAGCAATCTCAAGCGCGCCGTCGAGGAGCATGGCCGCGGCAAGGATCGACTCGCCGAGAGCCGGAGAATCAAGGCGAAAGTCATGCCCTGGGCCTTCGGAGGGATGTTCCTCCTGATGGTGACGTTCATCCTCGGGGGGGGCGCCCATACGAGGGCCGTTCCGAGCTGGATCCACGGAGGCCTCGGCTATTCCGCCCTCGCCTTCACCGTTGTCGCGTTCCTCGTCGAGGGCTACTACCTCCTCCGACAGAACAGCCTCGTCAACGCCTTTCAGAGAGAGCTCACGAGCTAACTCTCGAGCTTTTCCGACGAGAGCTGATGTCTCCTTACTGGTAACTCTCCATCGGAGGACAAACACAGACGAGGTGCCGATCACCATAGACGTTGTCGATGCGGGCCACCGGCGGCCAGAACTTGTGAGCTCGAACCCACGGCGTCGGAAAGGCGGCCTCCTCACGGCTATAGGGGTGAGGCCATTCGTTCGCCGTCAGGGTCAAGGCGGTGTGGGGCGCGTTCTTCAAAAGGTTGTCGCTCTTGTCGGCCCGGCCTTCCTCGATCGCTCGAATCTCCTCGCGGATCTGAAGGAGCGCATCGCAGAAACGGTCGAGCTCTTCCTTGGACTCGCTTTCCGTCGGCTCGATCATGAGCGTCCCCGCGACGGGAAAGGACATGGTCGGCGCGTGAAACCCGTAGTCCATCAAGCGTTTCGCGATGTCCTCGGCCTCGACGCCCGCCGATTTCTTCAAGGATCGACAGTCAAGAATGAACTCGTGCGCCACACGACCCGAATCACCCGTATAGAGTACCGGATAGGAGGCCTCGAGACGCTTCGCCATGTAGTTCGCGCTCAAGATGGCGACGCGCGTGGCCTGAGTCAACCCCTCCGGACCCATCATTCTTATATAGGCCCAGGGGATGGCAAGAATGCTGGGGCTCCCGTAGGGCGCGGCCGAGATCGCTCCGATGGCCTGTTCCCCACCGACGTCGGCCAAGGGGTGACCGGGAAGGAAGGGAACGAGATGCGAGGCGACACCGATGGGACCCATCCCCGGGCCGCCACCGCCATGGGGAATGCAGAATGTCTTGTGGAGGTTCAAGTGGCAGACGTCGGCACCGATGAGCCCGGGAGACGTGAGGCCGACCTGCGCGTTCATATTCGCGCCATCCATATAGACCTGCCCGCCGTTGTCGTGGACGATGCTACATATCTCTCGAATCTTCTCCTCGAAGACGCCGTGCGTCGAGGGGTAGGTGATCATCAGCGCACCGAGCTGGTCACGATGGGCTTCGGCTTTCTTCTTTAAATCTCCGAGGTCGACGTTGCCCCCCTCGTCACAGTCCACGACCACGACGCGAAACCCCGCCATGACCGCGCTGGCTGGATTGGTTCCATGTGCCGAGACGGGAATCAGGCAAACGTCTCGCCCGCCGTCGCCTCGGCTCTCGTGGTAGGCACGAATCACGAGCAGGCCGGCGTACTCCCCCTGTGAACCAGCATTCGGCTGCAGGCTGATACCTGCGAAGCCGGTAATCTCCGCGAGCCACGATTCCAACTGTCGATAGAGCTCGCGATAGCCCTCCATCTGTTCGCTCGGAGCAAAGGGGTGGATCCCGGCGATCTCCGGCCACGTCACGGGGATCATCTCGGTCGTGGCGTTGAGCTTCATCGTGCAGGATCCGAGCGAGATCATCGAGGTCGTCATCGAGAGGTCTCGACCCTGCAATCTGTGGATGTATCTCAAGAGCTCGTGCTCGGCTCGATAACGGTGAAATACCTCGTGGGTGAGGAACTCGCTTCTACGCGGATGGGGCTCGGGGATTTCGGCGACAGTCTCCTCTGCGAGCGACTCCAAGTCGAAATCACCATCACCAAAGCACGAAAGGATCGCCGCGACGTCCTCGATCCCGACTGTTTCGTCGAGGGCGATACCGACGGCGCCGTTTTCGTAACGCCTGAGGTTGATTCCCGCAGCCTTCGCGGCGCGATGCACGGCGTCGGCCGCCTCGACCGCCATCGGAACGCGCAGCGTGTCGAAAAAGGGCTTCGAGCCCGGGTCGAGCCCTCTCTTCCGAAGGCCAGAGGCTAAAATCGCCGTCAATCCGTGCACGCGACGCGCGATACGCAACAGCCCCTCAGGGCCGTGGTAGACCGCATACATGCTCGCCATGATCGCGAGCAGCACCTGGGCCGTGCAGATATTGCTCGTCGCCTTGTCACGGCGGATGTGTTGCTCACGTGTCTGGATCGCCAGTCGATAGGCCTTGTTGCCCTTTCTGTCCTGCGACACACCGATGATGCGGCCGGGTGTGCGTCGGGCGTGCTCGTCTCGGGTTGCTAGAAAGGCCGCGTGAGGGCCCCCGGCACCGAGGGCGACACCGAAACGCTGGGAGTTGCCGATCGCGATGTCCGCGCCGAAGTCTCCCGGCGGCCGCAGTAGAGTGAGAGCCAATAGGTCGGTCGCGACGATTACGACGGTGCCCGCCTCCTTGGCCTCGGGACAGAGGGCTTCGTAGTCCTCGACCCGGCCGTCGGTGGTCGGATAGGAAACGACGATGCCGAAAAGATCTTGTCCCCCGAAATCGACCCCGCCCACCGGGCCCACGATGACCTCGATTCCCAACGGCCGCGCTCTCGTCTCGATAACGGCGATCGTCTGAGGATGGCAATCCTCGGCGACGAAAAAGCCGTTCTTCTTCCCGCGTGTAATCGCGATCGCCATGCTCATCGCTTCGGCCGCGGCGGTGGCCTCGTCGAGCAGAGAGGCATTGGCGAGCGGCAATCCGGTGAGGTCGGAGACCATCGTCTGGAAATTCAGAAGCGCTTCCAACCGTCCTTGCGCAATCTCCGCCTGATAGGGTGTGTACTGCGTATACCAACCCGGGCTCTCCAAGATGTTTCGCTGTACCACCGGAGGCGTGATCGCGGCGTGATAACCGAGACCGAGGAACGAGCGGTACACCAGGTTCTTGCTCGCGATCGCACCGAGCTCTTGGATGAGCTCGTACTCTCCTTGCGCTCCAGGCAGCGCGAGAGCTTCGGACATCAGAATGTCGTCGGGCACCGTCTCGTGAACGAGCTGTTCCATGTCGCATCCAACCACGGACAACATCTCCTCGATATCCTTGATGCGAGGACCGATGTGTCGATCGACGAACCGATCGGAATCTCTGACAGTGTCTAGGAGCGAGCGCGTCACCCCTCGGCCTCCTTGTCCAAGTATTCCTGATATTGCGTGGCGCCCATCAGCGCGTCGAGCGCCGAAGTATCGTCGATCTTCAAAACGATAAGCCAGGCGTCTCCGTAAGGGTCACTATTGATGAGCTCGGGAGAGTCCATCACCGTTTGATTGGCCTCGACGACTTCCCCTGGCACCGGGCTAAAAAGCTCCGAAACGGCTTTGACGGATTCGACCGTGCCGAAGACTTCCATGGCGCCGACTTTGGTACCAACTTCCGGGAGCTCGACGTAGACGACGTCTCCCAACTGCTTTTGCGCATAATCGGTGATGCCCACGGTCCCCTTCTCGCCGTCCATGCGGATCCACTCGTGCTCTTTGGAATATTTGCAATCGTCAGGAAGCATATCTCCCTCCAGGACGCGCCTCGGCCGGCTCGACGGACGACCTCAGCGGGATTTCTCTCGTTTGTAAAAAGGAGTCGGCACGACACGCGCCTTGGCACGCCGACTTCGGATCTCGATTTCGAGCTCCGAACCCTCTTGCGAAGCTTCAGTCGGAAGGTAGGCGAGCCCGATGTTCTTCTTCAGAAACGGGGCGAAACTCCCGCTCGTCACGCTGTCGGAGGGCTTGCCGTTCACGAAGACAGGATAGTCGCGGCGCGCGATACCCCGGTCGACCATCTCGAAGCCAAGGAGCTTGCGCGAGATCCCTTGCTCTTTCTGCTGCAGCAGCGCATCGCGGCCGATGAAATCACCCTTCTCCCATTTGATGATCCAACCTAGATCCGCTTCGAGCACCGAGTGCGTTGCGTCGATGTCGTTTCCGTAGAGCGCCATTTTGGCTTCGAGACGCAGGGTATCGCGCGCCGCGAGGCCGATGGGCGCGAGGCCCGAAGCGGCCCCTCGCTCGAGCAACTCCCCGGCCACCTTCTCCGCCTTATCGGCCTCGATCATAATCTCGAACCCGTCTTCCCCGGTATAGCCCGTTCTCGAAACGGTAGCCTTGACGCCAAGCACCTCGCCCTCGGCAAACCGGTAGTATTTCATCCTGGACAGGTCGACGTCGGTGAGAGCAGAAAGGATCGCCGTCGACTCGGGACCTTGGAGGGCCATGAGCGCATAGTCGTCGCTCACGTTTCGAAGAGATACATCTCCCTTACGGCGTTGCTCGACCCAGGCGAAGTCCTTGTCGATGTTCGCCGCATTGACGACGAGAAGGTAGTCGTTCTCGGCCTGACGGTAGACGAGCAAATCATCCACGAAGCAGCCGCTCTCGGTGGTCAGGGCGGAATAGTGAGCCTGACCGTTCTGAAGTCGTGAGACGTCGTTCGGCGTCAAGGATTGGAGCAGCGCCTCGGCGCCACTCCCTTTGACCTCGAACTCGCCCATGTGGCTGACGTCGAACAAGCCGGCCTTCTGGCGGACGCTCATGTGCTCGTCCATCACACCGGCGAAGCTGACGGGCATCTCCCAGCCGGCGAAATCAACGAGGCGGGCGCCTAGTGCCTTATGAATCGGATAGAGCGGAGTTCTTTTGAGCAATGCCTTCGATGGGGACGTCCAGTTTCGGTGATCGACCGCCCAGAAATTATCACAGCGACTCCAGACAGATCAATCCGCCTTGTTGCTGCCGGCCAATCGCGACCTTATACTGTGGACTTCGCGACAAGCCATGGCCAACGAGCTCTATAAGGTTCGCTGCTGGAACTGCCTCAACGATTACGAGGCGGTGCAGGCCGTCTGGTGTAGTTGCGATCCCAGGCACCCCTCGAAGCTCTGTCCCTTCTGCCTGCACTGTTTCTGCCCCGCGGACAAGGGCTACAAGCGAGACTTCTGGGCCAGTGCTCCGCAGTCGATGAAGGACGAAGTCTCGATGCTAGAGCGGAGCCTCGATCGGCTCGGGGAGATTCTCATCCGGAACCAGAAGCTCAAGACGCCCCAGCTTCTACAAGCTCTTCAGGAGCAGGAGCGAACCGGCGGCCTGCTCGGCAAAATTGTCCTGGCGAAAGGATGGGTCACACAGTCGGACATCGACGACGCTCTCCGCTATCAAGGCTACCAACCCCTCGTCGACACCCAGGGACTGGAGCTCACGCCGGCGCCGGCCGCCGACCCGAACAACCCCGGGTAGGTTCTAGAGCACCTCTTGTCGCTCGGCGCCAAGAAGGGCGCGTCGGATATCCACCTGGAGCCTACCCAAGTCGATCTGTCGATCAAGCTGCGTATCGACGGGCTCTTCTACAAGGTGAAGCCGCTTCGCCGTACCGCGCTTCCCCCGATGCTTCAGCGGATCTACGAGCTGTTCAACCTCGATGGCCTCAGAGAAGATGTGCCCCAACGAGGTCGAGCCAAGATCGAGCTCGAGGGCCACGACTTCGACCTGCTCGTGCAAACGCTTCCGACGCGCCTCGGAACGAGCGTCACTATCAAGCTCGTCGACCGGCGATTCTTTCTCAAGAACTTCACCGCTCTCGGACTCACGCCGGCCGACCAGCTCTTCCTCGTCCGCGCGCTAGACGCGCCCTCCGGCCTGATCATGGTGACCTCGCCTCCCTATAACGGCGCGATGACCACCTCCTATTCCTTGATGGATCACGTCGCCAAATCCGAGAGGCGCGTCGTCAGCATCGAGCGTTCGATCCAGTGGGAAGTGCCCTACGTGCATCAAATGGAGGTGAACCAGGACAAGGGGCTGGACTTCGCGGCCGCGCTGCGCTCCGTAGCCAGTATCAAACCCGACGTCGTCTTCATCCTCGAGCTCAACGATAGGGCGACGGCGAACCTGGCGTGTCAGCTCGCGACTACCCTTCTCGTGATCACGACCTTCCCCGCCTTCGGCGCGTCGGAGTCCGTCTACCGCTTTCTCGAGCTCGGCGTTCCCGCGTCGCTGCTCTCTCGCGGTCTATCCCTCGTGATGAACCAGCGACTCGTTCGACGACTCTGCCCCCAATGTCGCGATGAGGGAGCCCAGGCGGATGCCGCAAAGCTCGGCCCCTATGGAATCAGCGCTCAGGAAGCGAAAACACTCACCCTCTACCAGGGACAGGGCTGTGCTGAGTGCAATCGCCTGGGCTACCGACGCCGCAAGGGATTGTACGAGCTCCTCGTCGTGGAGCAGGGATTCAAAAGCAAGCTCTCGACCAATCCCTCCTTGTCTCAGTTCGAGGTTGTCGCCCGCGGAGCCGGTATGGAGACACTGCGTGAGCGCTGCTTGAAGGAAGTGACGGCCGGCGTCACTTCCCTGGACGAGTTCATCCGCTGGCGAATGTAAGCGGGTGGCGCCACGGTCCCTCTTTCAGGAGCGGATGTCGCGTTGGGTGAACTGGGGCCTGGTTTCGGGGGAATCGGTCTGAAGAAGATTCGTCCGCATCGGAGCAAGCGCCTTAGCTCTCGTACCATGCGGGCGTGAACATTCCATCTCGGTCGTGGCGACTCCGCGCCCGCGTCCACAGATTGCGTGCTACGAACTTCAGAACGCGGAGCTTGTAGCGCCGTTGGATGCTGCGGCGTCTCGCGTGGGGCGAAACGAGTGAGGCGAGCGTTGCGCGCAAACGTGGCCAGGACCAATCGAAGAACCAGCTTCGATAGAGCGCCATGGTGAGAGCGTCGCGGTCAGGATCGCCATTGATGGTGGGGAGGAAATCTAGCTGCCGGGCAAACTCGTCGAGAGGCTCCCAGTACTCTTGCCGCCAGTGCGGTGTTCCAGGCAGGGGTGTTCGGGGAATGAAGAGAAGCATGTCGAGCGGCAGCGCAGAGGCTCCTCGAAAAAGCTCCCGAACTTCCTGCGGCGTGTCGCCGGGTAGCCCATAGATGAAGGACCCGACGGTGTATACCTGCGGGTAGTCTTCGGCGAGAATTCTGAGAGCTTTCGGGATTTCCCCCTTGAGGTTTCCCTTCTTCAATGTTTTGCGATCGCCACTCGAGAGGCGCTCGATGCCGATATAGACTTCGTTCAGACCCGCCCTCACGCATGCGTCCAGGCTTCCCGACTCGGCATCGCGCACGAGGTAGTCTGCTCGCACCCAGGCACTCTGCCCGACGCGGCGGTTGTCCTTCAGCAGAAGCGCCGCCAGGGCCGCGGGGACGTCGGGATCGGCGTTGAAGCAAGGGTCCACCCAGCCCAGATAGCGACGTTGGAAGCGATCCGACAAGATGCGAACCTCTTCGAGAAGGCGTTCCGGCGATTTCGTGCGCACGTAGGGCAGCATCTTGCCTTTCTGAAGCCGGCCCATTTGTCGCCACAAGACACAGAAGTCGCAACCGAAGGAGCACCCCCGGCTGAGCTCGATGGCGCCGAGGGCGGGATGGTTCCGGCTCGTACGACCGTAGCGCTCGACGGGGAGAAGGTCGTAGGCTGGAAGCGGCAGTGCATCGAGATCAGGAATGGCCTCTCGCGGGGCGGTTCGAATGATTTCGTCATCATCTCTGAAAGAGATTCCGGCGATGGACCTCAGGTCGTCGATCTGCCCGGAGCGAAGCCCCTCGACGAGCTCGACGAGCGTGAGCTCACCCTCGCCGTGCACGACCACGTCCACGAGACCCGTCGAAAGCGTTTCGGGCGCGACGTTGCCGAAGAAGCACCCTCCCGCGACGACACGGGCTCCGGCCGCCTTCGCGAGGCTTGCGACCCGCAACCCTTCCCGGCAGCTCACGGCTTCCTCACCGATGCCGATATAGGCGGGCGCAAGACGCTCGATCTCTTTCTCGAGACTCTTCCAGCCCATTTCCAGAGCGGGCGCGTCGAGAATCGCGACGCGTATGTCGGGCGTTTGCCGGCGAAGCTCGGCGGCGAGCGAAGCAAACGCCAGCGGCGGCCAAAAGGCGCTCCCATGTCCGTTGAAGAGCCAGAGCGGCCGCGGTGGACGGACAAAGAGGAATAGCTCGTTCATGGCCGTGTTATCCGCGTACGAGAGAAAGAACGCTGGCGCTCGCCAAGAGTCCGAAGGAAACGAGTCCGAGAAAACCGATCGAGGAAATCGCACCGGCAAGAAGGGGCCCGCCGAAGGAGACGGAGAGAAGTAGCAGGGCGAGCGCGGCGAATAGAAACGCGAAGGTTGCCTTGCAGCTTTCCTTGTGGACGACCTTGAAGCGATCGAAAGGAATCAACAGAAGGTAGTAGACGATGCCGCAAGCGAAGAGAAATCCCGTCGCGGTGCGCAGGATGTCGTTTTGCGATACCCAGTGATAGCCGAAAGGAACCATTCCGACGAGCAGGGCTCCGTGGAACCACAGAAGGCCAGCTGTGGGCCGCGGCCGGGCGGCGACATAGGCGACGAGCGCGGCGATACATCCCACGTAGAGCCCAGTGCAACGCTGGCAGAAGGGGAGCAGCTCACCCCCGAGGTTCCAGACGTTCGCGCTGCCACAGACGTGAGAGAAGGCGCGTTCGAAAAGCTCCACGACTACCGCTCCCACGAAGACAAGGGAAATTTCGTTACGGTTCGCTCAGTGCCTTCGAGCTCCACCAGGAAGACGGCAGGATCCTCCTCGTACAAAGAATCGTCGCCGAAGTGAGCCGTCGACGCTGCTATCCTCGACCCGTCGGGCGAGAGTGCGATTTGAATTAGACCGTCCCAAGCGTCGTCGTCATCCGGCAGGCCGGCCTGCATCTCCAGTAAAGGGATGAGGGGCGCCGAAGCTCCATCCACACGGATCTCCGCAACGGAGACTTGGGTGACGTCTGCGAGGTCGGTAGGAGTGAAAGCCGCCGCGTAGAGTATGTCGCGGGTCGGTGACCACTCGATATTGCCGAGAACGAATGTCTCCGCGGACAGCTGCGGCGTGAGGACTCGATCGATACCAGCCTCCGTGCACAAGATGATGCGAGTCCCGTGCTCCGAGCGCCCCGTGAGGGCAAGCCGTCGCCCGTGCGGCTCGAACGCAATGTAGTAGCCAACGAGATCATTAATCCCACGGCGCTCGAGATCATCGTCATCTAGCCGGAAGAGCGGCTCGAACGCCAGCTCTTCCTGGTCCACCTCTCCGAATTCATAGCCATCATCTGTTTCGGCGAGGTAGAAGACTCTGTTCTCTCCTGCGTAGAGAAGGAATTCCCGGTTCGTCTCATGGGAAGTGGTCTCTCCGGTGGCGAGATCGACCTTGACCACCGCGTCTCCCGAGAAATAGAGATCCTCTCCGATCTGAGGAATCGGGAACGGCGCCCATTCCACTTCCTCGGGCAAATCGAACAGCCGCATCGGTGCTGATGAGTCCGTCGGCAGAACGAGAAGCCCGTGCTCCTCGTACCAGACGATTGAGTGTTCACCGTCGTTGTGCCATTGACTGGCAATAAGGTGCTCTTCGTCGCTTGGATTGGGCCGAACGAAGACGGTTCGTGTCGCACCCGTCGTCCGGTCGAAGACCACAACGCCGGCCTCGTCCGTGTTCGGGTCATAGTAGGAAACAAGGAGCTTCGATCCGTCCGGACTCCACGAGGGCCGGCAGGCAAGGATGTAGAGCAAAAGAGCGATCCAACCGACCGCGGTCAGCAATGCGTTTCGAGCGGCTACAAACCTTGCCGCGCGTTGATTCAATCGGCCACCTCAGCGTCCCCGAAGAGAATATTGACCCACGCAAACGTCATGGCGCCGCCCGCGACCACGGCGCAGGTCGCTACGGTCCGCCAAAGCACATCCGTTCCCGTGAACTTCCATATCGCGAGCAGGCTCGCGACCACCGCGATGAGAATGCACATGCTCGTCGTAAAGAAGGAAAGCCCTCGGACCATTCTTGCGTTCAGAAATCCTCGGTGGCTTCCACGTCGCGTGGCTTCAACGGAAGTGTTCTTCGCGTTCATGGTACCTCCTTCATGGTGACACGCGCCTGAGCACTAGGGGATTCTTCCATTCGAAGAGGACGCCCTTCTGCTCCGACGTGATGAGCGCCATGTTCTTCGCTGAGAGCTTTTCGAGCTCGACTTTGCCGGCCGATGTTTTGCCGGGCAAGGTGCCATCGTCCACAAGCTGTCCGAGCTTGGACGTATCCGGCTGCCAGACTAACATCGAGTCACCTTGCATCGCGACGCGAAACCAATGAAACCTTTTCGGCGCGAAGTCGGTGGCGATACTCACGAACATGTCGGACCCAGTCGATCGCAGAAACGTCGGTGACGGAGGTCGGTTTGGGAACATCGTCACGTTCAGCAAAGCCTCCGCGGGGTCTTCGACCTCGACCACGAAAACGATCTCACTCTCCCCTGCGGAGCTCCAACTGCCTTCCCACTCGGTGACTTCGATGGACGGAACCTCACCGCCCACCGGATGGGAGCTCGTAACACCACCACAGCCAACAAGCGCTGTTCCCAGCGCCAGCGTCGTAATATGACTCCACCTCATTGGTCTGCCCTCCGGCCCCTGCTCTTGCAAGACGGATACCAGCGCGAGGCTTGGATTCGGAGCGTCTTGCGGCCGACGGCCGTTTCGGAATGCGAAACCCGTTCGCTTTCTGGAACGCAAGCGCTTGAAGGGTCATCGAGAGACCTCCCCCTTCCCGGATCAACCTCCCAGCTGCTATGATTCCAATTATGAAGGCCCTCCTGGTCTTGGGTGTGTTTCTCGGCGGACTCGCCGACGTCACGCTCGCGACGGCGGCGGATCGCGATGGCGACAGCGTCAGCAACGCACTTGAGCAAGCTCTCGTCGAGCGCTTCCAACCCCAATTCTGGGTAAACGTGAACGAGTGCGCGGGGCGCCCGGCGGAGTTTCAGGCCAACTCATCCGAGCCGCGCGTTCTCGCGCACAACGGCGCCATCTACGCTCGTGTATCGCCCTCGGCGGCGCTCGGGCCCGACCGCGCCTCACTCACCGTGAGCTACTACCACCTGTGGGACCAGGACTGCGGACCTCTGAGCCCGCACTCGCTCGACGTCGAGCACGTCTCGGCGCTGGTCGTCGCTCCATCTCCGAGCTCGAGTGTGAACGACTGGATCGCTCTCTATTGGTATGCCGCTGCACATGAAGACACTATCTGCGATACGAGTAACGCCGCCCGAGCCGAGGCGATCGACGCTGTGACGGCCGGGCCAAACGTGTGGATCGCGAACGGCAAGCACGCGTCCTATCTCAGCCGCGCACTTTGCAGCGAGCGCGGCTGCGGGGTGGACGCCTGCGGCGACATGGTCGCCATGTCCACAGGTCCTCTCATCAACCTCGGCGAGGCGGATGCGCCGGCCAATGAGGCGGAGTGGATCGCCTCCGAAGATTGGCCTTTGGCTGAAAAGCTCAGAACCGACTTCGATGCCGGCCTTGCGGCGCGCCTCGATGCAAGCGACGAGGCGGTGCTGGCGCGTGTCAACGGGCAGTGGCGACCGCGGCATTTCTCGTTGTCGGTCGGTAGCGACGTTGCCAAAGCTCTGGGAAAAGCCAATGGTGAGGTGGCGGAAGCCGAGGAGTCATCCAGCAGTGCCCTCGGCAGGAGCTTTAAGGCCGTGGGCGGTGCTCTCGGTGCTGCCGCACGCGCCATTGGCACGACCCTCGAACGCAAACGCTAGCTCCCGAGTTCACTACACTCTCCAACCAGTTGATTCTAAAGGTGCGTTTCTCAAACTAAACCAGTCATATTTTCATTTGACACCGGCCGGAGGGTAGGTCAGAATGCACCCAGAGATGAGATTTGGTTACGTGCTGATTCCGACGTCTTGCAAGTGTAGGCGGCCCGGGGGACCGGGCCATGTGTCACTTGGAGGAGCACTCAGTGTGTCTACCGGCCAGTTGATGGATTCTCAACGGCTTCGCTTTATGTAGACAAAGTTAACACAGCCAAGCGGCTCAAGGCCTAGGTCCAGGGGACCTGGGCCTTTTGTTTTTTAGGCCGGGATCTTCAGGGCACTGGGGTCGAGGAAAAAATGCAGCAGTTAGAGCGAGAACAGCACATTCGTGACATGGACCGCCTTCTCAAGCTCCGCGTGACTACGGAGACCCTCCGTGTGGCGTCGGAGCGTTTCGCACCGCGTCTCGTCATGGCAACCGCCTTCGGGGTCGAAGGGTGCGTCCTCATCGACATCATTGGCAGGAACCAGTTGCAGGTTGACATTTTCACTCTCGACACCGGTTTGTTCTTCGAAGAGACCTACACCCTTTGGAGCAGGCTCGAAGAACGCTACGGCCTCCGCGTTCGCGCAGCACAACCGGAGCTTTCCGTCTCCGAGCAGGCGAGTAGTTTCGGGGAGGCTTTGTGGGAACGAGATGCGGACCGCTGCTGCGAGTTGAGGAAAGTCCTGCCGCTCCGAGCGGCGTTGGAAGGAGCGGATGCTTGGGTCACCGGGCTGCGGCGTGACCAGACTCCCCAACGGGCCAACGCGCCCCTAGTCGGGCTCGACGAGAAGTTCGAGCTCGTCAAGATCAATCCCCTGGTGGAATGGACGACCCGCGACGTCTGGGAATACGTTCGGGAGCACGACGTGCCCTCCAACCAGCTCCACGAGCAAGGCTATCCGAGCCTCGGTTGCATGCCTTGCACAAGCCCGGTGCGACATGGAGAAGATCCGCGCGCCGGTAGATGGCGTGGCAGCACCAAGACCGAATGCGGAATTCACAATCGGGCATTGCGTCCGGTGTTGTTGCCGGTGTTGCAGCCGACGGGCTCATAACAAATGTCGACGCCTCTTTTTCCGATCTTCCTCAAGCTCGACGGTCGACGCGTTCTCGTCGCAGGGGGTGGCCCGGTCGCGAAAGGAAAGACCGAGAGCCTTTTGGAGACCGGCGCTCACGTTACCCTGGTGGCCCCAGAGATCAAGTTCGAGCTCGTTCACCCGAATCTTAGTTTTCACCGCCGTCGCTTTCAGCCCAGCGATCTCGATGATTGCTGGTTCGTGATCTCGGCGGCGCCGCCCGAAGTGAACCGAGAGGTATCCGAGGCCGCGACAAAACGTTGCGTCTTCGTCATCGCGGTGGACGATATTGCGAGTGCAACCGCCTACGGGGCGGGTGTCGTGCGTCGCTCGGGGGTCACGCTCGGCATTTCCACGAACGGAGCGGCCCCAGCCTTATCCGGGCTGATGCGGGAAGCCATCGATCATCTGCTGCCCCGCGATTTGGACCGGTGGACGAGCGTCGCCCGTGACGCGCGTAGCCTATGGCGCCAAAACGGGGTTCCGATCGCCGAGCGTCGCCCGCGGCTGCTAAAGGCCCTGAACCAGATCTATGAAGAGCGAGAGCCATGACCGGGTTCGTCTCGCTGGTTGGAGCCGGGCCCGGCGATCCAGAGCTCCTAACGATGAAGGCGGCACGGCGTCTGAGCGAGGCCGACCTCGTTCTACACGATGCCTTGGTATCACCGGAAATCTTGGCCCTTGCGCCCGAGGCGCGTGCCTTCGACGTCGGCAAGCGGGCGCGGAGAAAATCGACTCCCCAGGACGCGATCCATCGCATCATGATCAACGCCGCGTGCCGGGGCGAGCGTGTGGTGCGGCTCAAGGGCGGCGACCCCTTTGTTTTGGGTCGGGGCGGGGAGGAAGCTCTCGCCCTCGCCCGAGCGAGAATCCCCTTCGAGGTCATTCCGGGAATCAGCTCCGCAGTTGCGGCTCCCGCGCTGGCCGGTATCCCGGTTACTCACCGTGGTCTGACGTCCGGTTTCATGGTGGTATCGGGACACGCAGCAGCGTCCTACCGCCCCTTACTCGCGTCCGTCACACCCAATTCGATCACCTTGGTCGTGCTGATGGGAGTCGCCAGCCGCCGTGAGCTTTCGGAGTTTCTGATGCTTCGAGGCTGGAAACCAGAGACGCCGGCCGCTCTCATTCTGGGAGCGTCGACGCCACAGGCCACGACCTGGGTGAGCGATCTCGCCGAGCTGGATCAGATTCCGCTCCCACCGACCAACCTTCCCGGCACCCTAGTCATTGGCGAAGTCGTTTCGCTCGCCGATCGCATTGCCATCGAAGACCCCCTTTTCCTTACTCTAGAGAAAGGAGTCCCGGCATGAGCATTTCTACTTTGCCTGGGGTTTCGACGACTTCACCTTCGGCGCCCAACTGGAGGCAAGAGCTCGCGGACAAGATGCCGGCCGAGCTGGCGCGAGAGATCGACATCTACGAGACAGAGGTCGAGCTTCGCCGTCAGGGCAAGCTGGACGAGAAACTTTTCAACGAGACGCGGCTCCGCCGAGGCGTATACGGACAGCGCTACGACAACGGTCAGCGACACGACGGCGTGCGAAGTCAGAAGCTCGAGTACCCCTCCGGTTCGGTGGTGAAGGGCACCAACACGCTCTGGGATGCTCCCGGCATGCAACGCATCAAGATCCCATTTGGTAGCGTGACGCCGGAGCAGATGGATGTTCTTGCCGAGCTCGCCGATGATTATTCCGACGGCATCCTCCACGTCACGACCCGGCAGGATTTCCAACTACATTTCGTCCATATCGACGACACTCCGGACATGATGAGACGTCTCGCCGCGGTCGGCATTACCACGCAAGAAGCCTGCGGCAATTCGGTGCGGAATGTCACGGCTTGCCCCTTGGCCGGCGTGTGCCGCGGGGAAACATTCGACGTCACGCCCTATGCCAAGGCTATGACCTATTTCTTGCTCGGTCACCCCGACGCGCAGGACTTCGGCCGGAAGTTCAAGATCGCTTTCTCCGGGTGCAAGGACGAGTCCTGCGGGCTCACCGCTTTTCACGATCTCGGTTTCATCGCGAAGACCGAGACCGTAAATGGTCGCGGGCGTCGCGGGTTCGAGTTTTACGTGGGGGGTGGTCTAGGTGCGGTTCCCTACCAGGCCAAGCTTTTCGATTCTTTCCTGCCTGTGGAAGAAATGTTGCCCACCGCGCAGGCGGTGTGCCGCGTCTTCGCGCGCCTGGGCGAGAAGAAGAATCGCGCCCGGGCCCGCCTCAAGTTCCTGATCGCGAGTTTGGGGATCGACGAGTTTCGGCGCTTGGTACTGGAGGAACGACAAAAGCTTCCGACGGATGCGCGATGGACTGAGCTTGTCTCTGCGCTCGAGGCCGGTCGGTCGGTTCCGGAAGTCGTTTTGACGGCCGCCACTGACCAACCGGCCCGACGATCGGCGGCTCTGGGACCGGGCCCTTACCCCGATGGCTTTGAAGCGTGGAAAGCAACCAACGTCTACGGGCAACGCCAGCCGGGCTATTCGGTGGCAGCCGTCACGCTTCCCCTGGGGGATCTGTCTTCTCATCAGATGCAACGTCTCGCCGAGGTCGCACGTCGGTTCAGCGGAGATTCGGTGCGCACGACCGTCGACCAGAACATCGTTCTGCGGTGGGTTGCCGAAGCGGACTTGCCCGATCTTTACTCCGCACTCCAAGAAATAGGGCTCGGCGAGCCTGGCGCGGGCTCCATCGTAGACGTTACCGCCTGCCCGGGCACCGACACCTGCAAGTTGGGGATCGCCTCTTCGCGCGGTCTTGCCGAAGAGCTCCGGACGCGTCTCTTGGAAAAAGACCTCGCGTTCGACGCTTCGCTCAACGGTCTGCGCATCAAAGTCAGCGGGTGCTTCAATTCTTGTGGTCAACACCACGTTGCCGACCTGGGTTTTTATGGAGTGAGTCGCAACAGTGGAGGCCGCACCGTCCCGCACTTTCAAGTCGTTCTGGGCGGACAGTGGACGGAGAATGGGAAGTCTTTTGGTTTGGCAGTGGGTGCCGTGCCGTCGAAGCGAATTCCCGAGGTGGTCACTCGCATCACCAATCGGTTTCGGCGCGATGGGAAACGGAACGAGAAATTTCAAGAGTTCATCGGCCGAATGGGCAAGCTCGAGGTCCGCTCGATGCTCGATGGCTTGACCGAGATTCCTAGTTACGACCAAGACCGAAGCCTCTACTCCGATTGGGGAGACCCGCGGGAGTTCACACTAGGGGACATGGGGCAGGGCGAGTGCGCCGGCGAAGTGGTCTCGCGCTTCGATTTCGCGCTTGCCGCCAGCGAGCGCCAAGTCTTCGAGGCGCAAGTTCAGTTGGACGAGGGGATTGAGCGCGATTCGGCGAAGACGGCCTTTCGCGCGATGCTCGACGCCGCCGCGGCATTGGTGCGCTCACAACACGGTGAGATCGATCTAGATGTCGACGAGCCGGACGACATCGTGCGCGAATTCCGGACTCATTTCTACGACACCAGGCTTTTCTTCGACCCTTATGCAGGAGGGAAATTCGGCAACTACCTGTTTCGCGTCCACCGCGAGGAGCTAGACGGTAACCGCGACTTGACTGCAGACGCCGTTCGTCATCGCATCGAAGAAGCTCAATTGTTTATCGAGGCGGTCTACGCTTGCCACGGCCGGGTATTGGAAAAACTGGATGCCGCAGCAGTCTAGCGCGGTGAGTCCGCTGGAGGCGCACGAGTTCGCGATCAAGTTCTACGCGGTGGACTCCGTCGAGCTGGGCCCCAGAGACTTCATCCCGATCTTCCATGAATGGATAAAGTCCCGTCGTTTGGCGGATGAGGTGATGATCGACGTTGCCGACTATTCCCACGTCCATCACGGGCCCGGCGTCTTCCTCATGTGTCATGAAGGCCAGTACAGCTCGGATCAGGCCGGAGGACGGCTTGGCCTTCTCTACACTCGCAAGCGAAGGACAGAGGGTGACGTGCGCTCGCGGCTTCGTCGAGCCTTCGGCACCGCTTTGAAGGCTTGCAAGCTTCTCCAGGCGGAGCCAGCGCTCGAAGGAAAGCTCCAATTTCGTCATGACGAGGCACTCTTCAAGATTCAAAACCGTCTTCTTGCACCGCGAACACCAGAGGCATTCGACGCGGTAAGGGATGGGTTGCAGCCGTTCCTCGATGAGCTGTATCCCGAGGCGGACACCATCCAAGTCGAGGCGACTGGGGAGCCGAACGAGCCGTTTGCGATGCGTATTGCGATATCCTCAGCCCCAGATATCGGCGAGCTCATCTCCCGACTGGTCCTCGAACACGAAAGCTAGGACACTAGCTTTCAAGTCCACCGACGGAGGCCGTCCATGACGCGCTGCGCACGAAGCCTGCTCCATCTCACCTTCCTTGTGACTGTCGGAACCGCACCTCCATCGGTCGCGCAGTCGGGAGCCCAAGACCAGCTCGCGAGAGATGTCCTTCAGGAGCTCATCCAAATTCGCTCGACCGCAGCCGCCGTTGAAAACACCGTGGTCGCGGCCGAGGCGATGCAAAAGCGTCTTGTCGATGCCGGCTTTTCACGAGACGACGCTCAGCTCGTGGTGGGGCCCGGTCCAAAGATCGGAAACCTGATCGCGCGCTACCGCGGCGACGGCTCCCAAAGGCCCATTCTACTGATGTGCCACCTGGACGTCGTGGACGCTCATCGCTCCGACTGGTCTTTCGACCCCTACTCGCTCCGTGAAGAAGACGACTACTTCTACGGTCGCGGTACGTCGGACAACAAATCGGGCTGCGCCATCATGGTCGCCAACTTGATTCGGCTCAAACGGGAAGACTTTGCGCCTTCTCGAGATCTGATCGCCGTTTTCACCGGAGATGAGGAGACCGACCAGACGAGCATCGAGTGGCTGCTCGCCGAGTATCGCGAGCTCACCGACGTCGAGTTCGCCATCAACTCCGACTCCGGTGGCGGCGCCATCATAAACGGCAATCCGCACCGGTTCACCGTCCAGGCGAGTGAGAAGATTTATTTGACCTTCCAGCTCGAATCGCGGAATCCTGGCGGACATAGCTCCATTCCCCGCCCCGACAACGCCATCTATCGCCTCATCGGCGCCGTGGGCCGTATCTCGGAGCTCGCCTTTCCCGTTCGTCTCAACGAGGTCACGCGCGAATTCTTCATCCGCTCCGCCGAGCTCGAGGAAGACGCCATCGCCGAGGACATGCGCGCGGCGTCTGCCAACCCGCCCGATCCCGCGGCTGCAGCCCGCCTCGGTCGGCAATCGGCGTTCTACAACGCGATGTTGCGAACGACCTGCGTAGCGACCCGACTCGAAGCCGGCCACGCCGATAACGCCCTGCCCCAGACAGCGCGAGCGACCGTCAACTGCCGCATTCTGCCCAACGAGTCACCAGACGACATCGAAGCAAAACTACGAGAAACCATCGCTGACGATGGCGTGTCCATCACACGCGTGGGCAAAGTCACGCTCAGCCCACCCTCTCCACTCGATCCCTCGGTTATGACTCCGGTCGCGAAGATCGTGGAAGACATGTGGCCCGGCCTTCCCATCATTCCCCGTATGTCGACCGGCGCAACGGATGGTCTGTTCGTCCGCAATGCGGGCATCCCCGTCTACGGCATGTCTGCCATCTTCGATGACCCCAACGATGTACGCGCCCACGGCCGCGACGAGCGCGTCCCGGTGAAGTCGTTCTATGGCGCCAACGAATTCTGGTATCGAATGTTGAGGGCGCTCTCCAAGTAGCGGCATCCTCTTCCCGTCGGCCGTGCGAATTCGCTATCCTGATAGAGTCTCAATGACGCGAAGGAGGCCCGTGGGAACCAGCGACAGCAACCGCAGCAGGACCGACGACGAGACTGGGGTCGGGAGCTATTTCGTCGCGAACTATCCGCCGTTCTCGTTCTGGAAGGACGACCGACTGCTGTCGGTCGAGGAGGTTCTCGATCGCGAGCCGAGCCCGGAGGTGCCCCTCGGGCTCTACCTCCATGTGCCATTCTGCCGAAAGCGCTGTAAGTTCTGCTATTTCCGCGTTTACACCGACAAGAATAGCAGCGAGGTCCAGCGGTATCTGGACGCTCTCGTGAAGGAGACTGCACTCCTCGCGAAACGACCGGCGCTACAAAGGGCGCTTCGCTTCGTCTACTTCGGCGGCGGCACGCCCTCTTTTCTGAGTACGGCCCAGCTCGAGTCCCTCGTCTCCGGCCTCGATGCCTCCATCTCGTGGGCGGAGGCGGAGGAGGTTACCTTCGAGTGCGAGCCAGGAACGCTGTCCGAGCGCAAGGTGCAAGCTCTGAAGGCGCTCGGAGTCACCCGTTTGAGCTTGGGCGTCGAGAACTTCGACGACGCGGTGCTCGAGGAGAACGGTCGCGCCCACCTCTCCGCCGAGATCTACCGCTCCTGGGATTGGATCCAGTCGTCCGACTTCCCGTCGGTGAACATCGACCTGATCGCCGGCATGGTTGGCGAGACGGACGAGAACTGGGAGAGGAACATCGACGAGACGCTTCAGCTCGCGCCCGCGAGCGTCACCATCTACCAGATGGAACTCCCCTACAACACCGTCTATTCCCGCGAGGTCCTCGAGGAGGGCCAGGACTCGAAGGTCGCGAGCTGGTCCAAGAAACGCGGCTGGGTCCGGCGCGCCTTCGAAAGGTTTCAGGCGGCCGGCTACCATGTCTCGAGCGGCTACACGCTCGTACGCGACCCCGAGCAGACAAGCTTCGTCTATCGCGACGCGCTTTGGCGCGGGGCCGACATGGTCGGGATCGGCGTCGCCTCCTTCTCCTATCTCGGTGGCGTGCATTACCAGAACCTCGATCGGCTCGAGGACTACGCCGCGGCGCTTCAGGGAGGAAGGCTGCCGCTTTCGAGGGCGCTTCCCACCGAGGACCGCGAGCGCCTGATTCGAGAGCTCGTCCTGCAAATGAAGCTGGGGTGGCTCGACGCCCGCTACTTCCGCCAGAAGTTCGACGTCGATATCGCAGAAGACTTCTCCGAACCCTTCGAGTCTCTCATGCGGGACGGCTATCTAGAGGAGAGCGGGGACACGATTCGCCTCACCCCCGAGGGGCTCCTCCGCGTCGACAGCCTCCTTCCTCGGTTCTTCCTGCCGGAGCACAGAGATGCGCGCTACACCTGAGGCCGCTCCGGCTTCGAATGCGTGCGACGCCATCGTGCTCGGTGGCGGCCCCGCCGGGGCGACGGCGGCGACGCTCCTCGCGCGCGACGGCCACCACGTCGTGCTCCTCGAACGCGAGACGGTCCCGCGCTTCAAGATCGGTGAGTCGCTCATGCCCGAGACCTATTGGACGCTCGAGAAGCTCGGCATGCTCGATCTGCTGCGACAGAGCGCCTCGACGGTGAAGGCAAGCGTTCAGTTCATCTCCGCCTCCGGAAAGGCGTCGAAGCCTTTCTACTTCTTCGAGCGCGAGGATCACGAAAGCTCCTACACATGGCAGGTGGAGCGGGCGTGGTTCGACCAGGCGCTCCTCGACAACGCCGCCGCTAGAGGAGTCGACGTGCAATTGGGCACGACCGCGACCGAGGTTCTGTTCGCGAACGAGCGGGCGCGCGGCGTACGAGCCGTCCTTCCCGAAGGCGACACCGTCGACCTGACGGCGCGCGTTGTCGTCGACGCAACCGGCATCGCGTCTCTCGTCTCGCGACAGCTCTCGTTGAGAGTACCGAATCCTGAGCTCAACCGCGCCTCAGTCTTCGGCCACTTCGAGAATGGCGCCCGGGACGAGGGCATCGACGAGGGCGCGACTCTCGTCGTCCACACCCCGGGGAACTGGGGCTGGTTCTGGTACATCCCGCTCTCTCACAACCGAGTGAGCGTCGGCATCGTGGCGCCGTCCTCGAGGCTCTTCGAGGGCGGCAGCTCGGCCGAGGAGGCGCTCGCGCGCGCCATCACCGACTGCCTTCCGATCCGGACCAGGCTCGCGAAAGCGACACGTTGCGGTCCGGCCCGCGTCGCGAAGGACTACTCTTACCGCGCACGACGTATCGCGGGCGAGGGCTGGGTGCTCGTCGGAGACGCCTTCGCGTTCCTCGATCCCATCTACTCTTCAGGCGTCTTTCTGGCCTTGAAGTCGGGAGAGATGGCGGCCGAGGCCGTCTCCTCCGCGCTTCGAGACGGCGACTGCTCGGCCGGGCGACTGGGGGCCTTCGGTCCGACGCTCATCCGGGGGACGGAGGCCATCGAGAGGCTCGTCCATGCGTTCTATGCTCCCGGATTCAGCTTCGCGACCTTCGTACGCGCCCACCCGAACCACCGGAGGGGCCTCGTCGATCTCCTCGTGGGGGACGTGTTCGAAAAGCGGTTCGACGAGTTGTTCTCCGACCTTGACGGGTTCCTCGGAAAGAACGAGGGCGCTGCCGTCACCCCCTGAGCTCTTCGGAGCGCAGGCGGACCGTTCACCCGGCTCGAGCACTACGAGGAAACCGCGGGTCTAGCCACCGCTCCAGCTTCGTCGGCTTGACCTGAGGCCCAGCGCTCGTAGGCCTACAGCAGTTCCGCGGTGAACTGCTCGCGGCGCGTCGAGTCTCGAAAAACGATCTGATTCGCGTAGCGGCTCACGCCGTCCACCTTGAATTCGCGGGATGGGAGACCGATGAACAGGCTCTCGCCACTCCTCACCACCCGAAAACCCTTGACGGTAATGCCGTCGGCCACCTCGACCTCCGCAAAAGCTAGAATCTTGCTATCCCTCAAATTCGTCTCGTAGAACTTTGCGTCCATACTGCACTCCTCTCGTTTACATCGCTTGCCATTGACCACCGCGGTAGCGCGCTACCCGGACCTTACCCGTCGAGCCCATCACGATGACCGCATAGACGAGTCCGTAGTCATTGCTCAAGAACACCGTGCCGCTCGTCGACGAGCCCAGGGGAGAGAACGAAAGTATGTGGCTCCTCCCGATTCTCAAGCCCGGAAAGGGGGCCCTGGCTCCCGTCGGCAGAGTTCCATATCGGACTCCCGGAAAGACCGCGCTGAGCCGATAGGGCTGCCAAACTCGGCGGTCGACGCCTCGCCGGATGTCCGCACGCCGGATCCCGTTCCCGTTGCCATCGGCATAGAGCGAGAACACGGGATCTCCCGAGACTTCCTCGAACACGACACCGATGTAGCGAGCTTCCGCCGCGGCGCGCGATCGAGCGCCACGCAGCAGGCTTCGGATATAAAACGCCGCCCCTCTCAGACTCGCCTCCTGAACGTAGGCCTTGGTACGTGGAATCGCGGCCGCGAGCATCGTGATGATTATCGTGACGACAACGATCACTTCTAGAATCGTGTACCCCCTCACGATGGGACGGCGCGCGTGCCTGGGGCCGGCGGCACCGAAGTGCCGCCAGCCCACCTTCGGGGCTCGCTCGAGTCCCGGAACCATGCTCACTTCTTCGTCGACGATGATCCGACGGTCAGCATCGGCGCAATCTTCGCGTAGGTCTTTTCTCCGATCCCGCGAACATTCATCAGCTCTTCCGTTTTTGCGAACTCGCCGTTGTTCTTTCGATAGGCGACGATCCGCTTCGCGACCGTTTCGCCGATCCCCGGAAGCGTCACCAGTTCCTCGACTCTGGCACGATTGATGTTCACTCGGGTCTCAGCCTGGGCATCGTCTGATTGAGCGACTCCCACACAAAACGACAGGATGGCGACGCTCACTAGAGCCGCGATCACGGACTTCATTCGATTGACTCTCACGTTCATGTAACGGTCTCCTTTCTTATTTCCGGGTCTACGCGGATTCGTGTGGGTTGAAGACGGCATTTCTGGGTAATGGCGGAAGGAATGCCGCCACGATCTTCAGCTTGAGATATTCCTCGTCGCGATAGCCGTAGGCGCGTCGTTGCAGCACACGGATTTTGTTGTTGACCCCTTCAACTAGGAGGCGCAGACGTTCCATCTCGGCCACCGCCTTGTCCGGCACAGCTTGCCCACATGCGTCGCAAAACGCTAGGTGTAGCGCGAGTTGTTCGCCAGCCAGTCCAGGTGTTCTACATGCAAACCGCCGCACCCAGGACAGTTGACGCGCCAACGCTCGTATTCCAGATAGATCCGCCAGCCTGCCAACGACAGGTCGCGGACCCGGCACACTTGCTTGTCATAGCGCCCCCGGCACCGTTGCCCACAGTAAGAGCACACAGCTGTTTTTTTCGCCTCTTGAGCTGGATGACGCGGGCGTATCGGTCACCGAATAGACCCTTCAATCCGGCACACCACGAAACCTGGCAGCGCAAACAGCGAGCGGATCGACTGGGAATTTTTCACTCGGTTAGCCTATCCTAAAAATGGACCACTTTTCAGCACCTGATGAAGTACTCGATACCTTTTCCACACAATGAGTTACACTGTTTTTCCGTCAGGACTTACCCACACGAATCCGCGTAGACCCTTATTTCCAAAAGCGGAGTCGACCCGCCCCTCGTGCTACTAGCCGTCGAGGCGGGCCGTTCCGTAGCCTTCGCCCCGTCCCGGGACCACATCCGGGCGATTGCCAGCGACACATGATTCCCGTGACGGAGACCCCAACCAAGAAAAACGATCGACTGTGTCTCACCTCCCTTCGCCGTATTGCCGGCACTTACTTCCTCCCCTAAGGCAAAAGCCGCGCCATCTCGATGCCGACCGAAGTCGGTGCACTAAAGACCACGAACAGCAGCACTTCCCGACCGCCGCGTCGTTCGCACCCGACTCAGCTTCTCGATACATGTCAACGGTCGTTGACGCCTCTCTGCACTTCTGGGCGCGAAATGCTTTAGACTCCACGTTTTTTGTGCGTCTCCCTCGGTTGTCACTCAACTGTCACCCGGACAGGGTGGCGCCTCACGTAGCTTGAAAGCGGAGTTTTGTGTTAGTATCTAAAGTCGTGGTTGAGGTTCCTCCCTCCTCCCTTCATTCCTGAAACAGTTCCATGGAAGACAAAGAAAGCGGGAGTCTCAGTCAAAAACCTGTCCTCGATCTCCTGGTGGAGCTTCATAGCGAAGCGGTGACGGGTTTGCTCAAGCTCGAGCGAGCACCCCTCCAGAAGGCCGTCTACTTTCGCGATGGCCAAATTTTGTTCGCGGCCTCGAACGATCCGAAGGACCAACTCGCGTCAATCCTCGTCGAGGAAGGCAAACTCGGTCCCGACCAGATGCAGGTCGCGCAAGCGCGCGTGTCCCCGGGAAACCCGCTGGCCAAAGTCCTCACCGAGCTCGGCTATATCTCGCAGCGCGAGCTCGCCGAGGCGGCGCGAATCAAAGTCGAGAAGATCCTCACCGATCTGTACGGCTGGAAAGAGGGGACCTATCAGTTCGCGACGAAATCCCTTCCCAAAGGCGCGATCGACCTGGAGCTATCGACGCCACGACTCATGCTCAACAGCATCCGTCGCATCGAAGATCGGGATTGGGTCCTGAAGCAGCTCGACTCTCTGGAGACGATTCTGCGCCCTGGGTCCGCGCTTTCGAGCTTCATTCAAGACACGCAGGCAGACGAGCAAGCTGCCGAAGTTCTTCGGCTAGCAGACGGCGTGAAGAGTATCAAGCAGATCGGCGCGGTCTCTCCCCTCGGCGAGTTCGAGGTTTGCAAGATTCTCGCGGCCGCGCTGATCGTAGGGGTGCTCGAGAAAGCCGGTTCCGCCGTCGTGACCGCGACCGAGGACGCGTTCTCGTTCCCGAGCGAAGAACCTCAGTTGCAACGGGCTCCCCCCGACCTCGAGGTCTCGGTTCCGGAAACGCCATTCGGGAACGAGACCCTGGGGCTGCCAACGCCCGATCCCGTGCCACCGGTATCGGGCGCTACCGTCTCCCAAGCACCGGACGAGACCCCCTTTCACGTTCCGTCGGCGCCATCAGGCGACACCGAAGCGGAAGAGAAGACCATTTTCGATGCGGTGCCGCCGCCGCTTCCGAACGCCGAGCCCACCTTCGAGCCCCAGCCGGCACCGATCCCCTCCGCCTCGCAACTCATGATCGACGAGCCCGAGCCAGACACCGAGGGCGAGATTGGCGGTCGAAGGGCGCCTAGACCGATGAAGATGCGAGGGGGCGGCAGCCGGAGCTCCGGTGGCCTGCTGAAAGTTCTCGTTGCCGTCATCTTCGTCGCGGCCGCCGGCTTCGGCGTCTATTTTTTCGTCTGGCCGCTCATTGGCGGTGAAGGTGGCGATGCGAGCCCCGGCCCCGACACGCCGACTTCCGTCGCAGGCGCTCAGACGTCAGCAACCCCGGTTCCCGCAGCTTCGACGAGCGTCGATCCGGGCACGGGAATCGTGGATCCGAGGTCGACGGGCACGGCCCCACCGCCGGCGGCAACTCGACCCACGCCTCCGTCGCCGACCACCTCGTCTCTCCCGTCAACAGCAACCTCGACGTCTGGCACGACCCGACCGCTGCCCGCGCCATCGGCTCCGCCGGCTCCGAGTGGGGGCGGTAACGGCCGAGCGCTTCTTCGAAGCGGCAACCTCGTCGAGGCCGCTCGTGCTTTCGAAACCGAGCTCCAACGCAACGGCAAGCGATTCACGATTGCCGTCGGCCTCTACTGCAACCAAGCCAACGCCGGGCGACTCGTCTCTGGGTTCAACGACTCGGAACAGCTCTACGTCCTTCCCGCGACCGTCTCGGGACAAAACTGTTTTCGCGTCGTCTGGGGGTTATTCGACTCGCAGGAGTCTGCCGAGCAAGGCATCGCCGCCGTGCCCGTCGGGATTCGAGCCGGGGATGTCTCGCCCGTGGCCTTATCGCGAATCCTCCGCTAGTAGAGCTCGGAAAGGGATGAGACGCCTCCTCCTCGCGGCCCAACTCTCGATGGTGCTTCTCCTCGTCACGTCACTGATCGCGGCAGAGGAAATTCTCTACCTCACCAACGGACGGTAGATCAGGGTGGAGCGCTTCTGGGAGGAAGGCGACCAGATCTTCTATGAAAAGAAGGGCAACGTCTTTGGCTTTCCTCGCACGATGCTCGAGCGTGTCGATCGGTCCGCGCCGGCTCGCGACGAGGAGGAAAGCCAGCTGCCCGAAACGGGCTTTCGAAATGAGATCGCCACGGACACGGTCCAGGCCGCTCGGGAACGCTTGCGGAAGGGAGAGCTCGACGAGGCCGGGAAACTCTACCGACGCGCGCTTCGCGAGGCACCCGATTCCGTAACCGCTCGGCTCGAGCTGGCAGAGCTCTACGTCCAACGCCGCGACTTGGGCGCGGCTCAAAGCCAGCTCGAGCTGGCAGAGCTCTACGTCCAACGCCGCGACTTGGGCGCGGCTCAAAGCCAGCTCGAGCTGGCCAAACGTCTCGGGCCCGACGATCCCAAGGTGCGAGAACGTCTCGGCGACGTCTACTACAAAAGGGGGCGGACGTCACTCGCCATTCGAGAGTGGCAGCTCGCCCTTGCCGAGCTTCCGAGCCCCGGCCTTTTGTACAAACTGAAGCAGGCGCTCCGGAAAAACGATGACGACATCAACTTCGAGGAAATCGAACAGCCTCACTTCCTTCTCCGCTACGACGGTCGGGTCAACGAATCGATCGGTCGCATCGTCGCGGCTGCGCTCGATGCGGAGTATTACGAATTGAGCCGCGAGCTCCGATTCACCCCGACTGTGCCGATCCACATCACGCTCTACACCAATCAGGAGTTTCAAGACGTGACCCGAGCGCCCAAATGGGCGTCAGCGCTCAACGACGGTGAGATACGGGTCCCGGTGGAGGGTTTGACGGTGATGACGCCAAATCTCCAGCGGGTGTTGCGGCACGAGCTCACCCACAGCTTCATCATCGCGCTGACGCGAGGAAACTGTCCCGCTTGGCTTCACGAGGGAATAGCTCAGCTTGGAGAGGGAAGCGAACGGCTCGACCCTTACCCGCGATTGCGAGACGCCCAGGCCCGAGGAACGCTTCTGCCTCTTTGGAGCCTCGAGGGCCCCCTGCTGAACTACTCGAAAGACAAGGCGCTTCTCGCCTACGCACAGTCTCTCTCGGCAACGGAATACGTGACGGCACGGAAGGGGCGATCGGCGCTCATCAGAATCCTCGAGATGCTTGCTCAGCGTCAAACGATGAACGACGCGCTCAAGAAGATCGTTGGGCTCGACTATCAGGAGTTCCAGGCGGCCTGGGAGGCTGACCTAGCACGCTACCGACCCGCCCCACGCTAGACTTTTCTCGACGGCGACTATTCGTCGGTAGCGACGGCCACCCTAGGTGTGCGGCGCTGGCCGAGATCTTTCTCGAGCTTTTCCTTCTCAGCTTCGAAGTCGTCCCGGAACTCGTCCGCAACGGGCGGACCCGGCGGGTAGATCTGCGTCAGAGGATTCACGGCCTTGCCGTGGCGGATCAGCCGAAAATCCAGATGCGCGCCGGTCGCGGCTCCCGTCGAGCCAACGTAACCAATCACCTGCTTTTGGTCGACTCGCTGACCTATTCGGAGGCCTTTCGCAAAGCGCGAGAGGTGCAGGTACTTCGTCGAATAACCCATCGCGTGGCGCACGGTGACCATATTGCCGTTGGGTCCACGGAGACCTCGGTCAGTAACGACACCGGCGGCGACGGAAAAGACAGGCGTTCCCGCAGGCGCGACGTAGTCGACGCCGAGGTGGGGCATGCGCCGTCTGTGCACGGGGTGCAGCCGGCTGTGCGAGAAGCCGGAGCTGATGCGCTGGAACTCGACAGGTGCTCGAAGGAAGGCCTTGCGCATCGATTTCCCTTCGGGATCGTAGTAGTCGCCCTGGCCCCTCGGGTCTTCGAAGTGAACGGCGGTGAAGACGCGCGAGCCTCCCAGAAAGGACTCGTAGCGCGCAGCCTTCAGCCGTCCGTAACCCACGTGCTCGCCGTCTCGGTACAGCTTCTCGACGACGAGCGAGAATCGGTCTCCGTTCCTACTCTGCGTATGAAAATCGAAGTCCCAGCCAAACACGTTAGCAAAGCCGATTGTGAGGGGGGCGCTTTCGCCGAGTCGTGACATGCTGAGGAAAAGGTTGTCCTCGAGGACTCCGGCAAGCGCCACGTCGCGACGCTCCACGTCGACGGTCGTGGATTCCGACTGCCAGCCGAGGTGCGAGCGGGTAAGCAAGACTTCCCGGAAACGACCCCGCCGAATCCGGATGAGAGAGACCTGACGGCCGTCTTCATACGAAAGCAGCAATTCGTCCCCCGCTCTCAAATGACGCACTTCCATCACTCCCGAGAGTGCGAGGGCGACGTCGTGGACCTGGGCGGAAGACAGGCCGTTTCGGAGCAAGACCGTAGACAGCGTCTCCCCAAGTCCAAGGCGATCCGGAATCACGATGGGCTCGACCTCGGGCACGTCCTCGACCAGCCCTTCGGCATGCGGCACGTTGGGAAGCGGTCCCAGATACCACTCCACGAGTCCGATGCCGAGAAACAGCCACGTCGATAAAGAGAGGACTACCCAAGCCGCACTCGTGCCCAGGGCCACGGCTCGCGAGCTCCTCTGCAGTTTCAGAGTCACATCAGTCCATAGAAGCCGAGGGTGCGGCGCAGGCCTTCGTCCAAATCGACTTTGGGGTCATAACTGAGCGCGGCCTTGGCGGCACCGATGTCAGCAAGGGAATGAGGCACGTCGCCAGAGCGCGTGGGCCCATGCTGCGCCTCGAGCGGTGAGCCGGCGAGCTTCGCCATCGTCGTCCATAGTCCGTTGATCGAGATCCGCTCGCCGCGGCCGATGTTGAAGACTCCCCCACTGGCAGCAGCTTCGTGGCAGGCGGCAAAGTTCGCCTCGGCAACGTTCTCGATATAGGTGAAGTCGCGCGTCTGCTCTCCGTCACCGTGAATGGTCGGGGCGGTTCCGGTACGAATACTATCGAGAAAGCGGCTGACGACTCCAGAGTATGGAGAGTCGGGGTCCTGTCGGGGCCCGAAGACGTTGAAATAACGCAGTGACACGGTTTCGAGGCCATAGAGCCGGTGAAACACCAGGCAGTAATGCTCCGCCGCGAGCTTCGCCACCGCGTAGGGGGACAAGGGCTCCGTGTGCATCGACTCGACCTTGGGGAGAACTTCGTTCGCCCCATAGACGGAGGAGGAAGACGCGTAAACGAGGCGGCATACACCGGCCTCTTTCGCCGCGGAAAGCAACGTCAAGGTGCCCGTCGCGTTGGCGGCATGAGACTCGAGCGGAGCATCGACGGAGCGTGGCACCGAAGGGATCGCACCCTCGTGAAACACGAAATCTACCCCCTCGACGGCTCTCTCCACCGCGCTCCGATCGCAGAGATCCCCCTCCACAAGCTCGATCCGGTCCAGTACTTCCTCGAGGTTCTCGCGTTTTCCGGTCGAGAAATTGTCGAAAACGCGCACGCGTTCGTCTCGCTCAAGGAGAAATCGCACCAGGTAGGAGCCGACAAATCCGGCACCCCCGGTGACCAGGTAGTGACTCATCGGCTCGCCCTGACGTTCCTCGCTTCAAATCTCACGATTTGCACAGTTTATGGACCAGAACCCATACCCGTCAACCCCCAGGTTCGCAGAAGCGCCTCTGCATATGTTACGATACAAGGAGTTATTGGTTTTACTCGAGACGGACCAAACCTCTTTACCGGAGCTCGTTCCATTGCACGGCGATCTCAGCCGCGACACGCTCGGCGAGTTCCTGATCCGCAATGACGTCATCGACCGCGAGGCCTTCGGAAAGGCCTCGGAAGCCATGAAGGAGACCGGCAACCGTTTTGGTAAGACCGTCATCGAACTCGGCTATTGTGACGCGGCGGAGATGGGGCAACGCGTCGTCGAGCAAATCCAGGCGATCATCTATTCGCTGTTCGATTGGGACGCGGGCGAGTACCGATTCGAGCAGCACGAGAACCCCGTCGACGAGGACATCGTGCTCAACCTGTCCACCGCCGATATCATTATAGAGGGCACGAGGCGGCTCGCCGACATCGAAAAGATACGCCGCACCGTTGGCGAGGAGAGCCGGGTTCTTCAGCACACGGAGAATCCGCTCCTTCTCTACCAGAAGGTGACGACCCTGAGCCAATCGGAGTACTTCATTCTCTCACGCATAGACGGAACGAGCTCCATCTCCGACATTATGTCCGTCTCGCCGCTGGGCGAGGACGAAACCTATCGCTGTATCTACGGTCTCTTATCGGCAGGTGTCCTCGAGTTCCAGGGCAGAGCGGAGGCTACGCTGCGACAGCCAGAAAGGGCCGCTCCGAAGCCGGTCGAGCCTTCGCCCGCGGCGGCGGCCCCGCAGCCGAGTCCGTCTCCACCCCCTGCTCCGCCGAGGCCCGTCGCGCCAGCGGCGGAAATACCGAAACCTGAGCCAGAGATCAGCGCGCCGGCCGCCGAGCCACCTGCGGAGCCGAGCGGACCGAGTGCCGAGGAGATTGCCGTCCGTGATGACATTCTCGAAACGCACGCGTCGCTGAGCGAGTCGACGCTCTACGACCTGCTGGCGATTACCATCACGGCCAACGATGTCGAGGTCAAGAAGGCCTATTACGCCATGGCCAAGAAGTATCACCCCGACCGGCACCACTCGCCCCATCTCCGAGACGTCCATGGGCTTCTAGAAGAGCTATTCTTCAAGATTACACATGCTTATCAAACTCTCTCGAGCCCCCTAGAGCGCAATCGCTACGACGCCTCGATTCGTTCGAAGGGCTCGGGGGGAGAGGGCGGCACGCAGGACGAAGAGCGAACCCGAATGGCAGTGAGTGCGTCAGAGGCCGCTCGGGAGCGTTCCGCGGACGAGCAGTTCAATGAGGGCAAACGCCACTACGACGAGATGCACTTCTTCGACGCGATTCAGTCCCTGCGCGAGGCGGTGAGGCTATATCCCAAGAAGGCCTACCACAAGCTTCTCGCGCAAGCCTTGGCGAAGAACCCGAAGTGGGTCAAGGAGGCGGAGGAACAGTTCCGCCTCGCGCTCGACCTCGACCAGTTCGATCCGGAGTGCTATCTGGGTCTCGGAGAGATCTACGACACCGCCGGCATGACGACGCGGGCTCAGAAGATGTACGAGCAAGCCTTGACCTACGACCCCGAGAACCCCGCGATTCGAGAGAAGCTCGGAGAGGACCACAGCGGATCCACCCTCGGCGGCATCAAGAAAATCTTCAGCCGCAAGAAAGAATAGTAGCGATAGAGAAGTTGCCTGTCCGAGTCGACCGTAAGCCGAATTCTGTCACGCCCTTCGGTCACCCTCGGGGAGTTGATGATCATTTCTCTAGCCGGAACGATTGCTCGTCCAGTCCAGCGACCTACCCGGAAGCTTCGGACGAGCCGCCCTCGAACGCTTCCCTATTTGGTCTTGCTCCGCGTGGGGTTTACCGTGCCTCGGATGTCACCACCCGAGCGGTGCGCTCTTACCGCACCATTTCACCCTTACCGCTTCTCCGATGGCCGAAGCCTCCGGAAAAGAGGCGGTATATTTTCTGTGGCACTTTCCTTCCGGTTACCCGGACTGGTCGTTAGCCAGCACACTGCCCTGTGGAGTTCGGACTTTCCTCTCGCCCCAAACGCCCGAAGGCGGTGGGGCCAGCGATCATCTGTTCGGCTCGAACAGGCATCACCATTATAGGCCGAATAGACGGGCTCGGTCACGACAAGAATGGCGTGACCATCTCCCGCGAGCGCTAGCACGTCTTTTCGCCGACGGGCGAATACCCTGGAAAGTCTTGCCCGGGCGAGATTTTCGAACGTGCCGCTAGCGCGGTGAGCTGTGCTATCGTCGCGCGACACGATGCCTGTCACCCCGGGCACCCGATCGCCGTGAGCACGCCGTGGCACGCGCGTGCCACCATCCACAGGATTTGCACAGATCGTCCACAGCTTTTCCGACGAGCTTTTGACGAAGTCCTCTCTTAGCAAGTCCCTCTCCCCCTGTCGGAGGAGAGGCAGTTAGTGAGTTAGCCGTCCGCGTCCTGGGTAATTTGGTACTGCTCGAGCTTCTTGTAGAGGTTGCTGCGGGGGGTGCCGATGACCTGGGCGGTCTGTGAGATATTCCAGCCGTTCTCGCGGAGCTTCTGGACGAGGAAGGCGCGCTCGATCGTCTCCTTGAACTCCTTGAGCGTATTGGCGTGAGTGTGGTGCCCGTTGGCCTCGTCCTGAGTGTAGCGGATGGTCTCGGGCAGGTCGTTCAGCTGGATGATCTCACCGGGTGCCATGATGAGAAGGCGCTCGATCGTATTGCGGAGCTCGCGCACGTTGCCCTTCCACACGTGCTGCTTCAGTCGCTCCATGGCTTCGGGTGAGAAGTGCTTGTGCTTGAGACTGTCCTCGGCAGAAAACGTCGTGACGAAGTGCTCGACCATGGACTCGATGTCCTCGATACGCTCGCGCAGCGAGGGCGTCCGGATCGGAATAACGGAGAGGCGAAAGTAGAGATCTTCACGGAAGTTGCCCGCTTCGATCTCCTTTTTCAAATCTTTGTTGGTCGCGGCGATTACGCGGACGTCAACCTTGATGGTATGTTGGGAGCCGACCCTCTCGACCTCGCCCTCCTGCAGGACGCGGAGTACTTTGGCCTGGGTACGGGCGCTCATGTCACCCACCTCGTCGAGAAAGATGGTCCCTCGATGGGCTTGCTCGAACTTTCCGATCTGCTTCGCCGTCGCACCGGTAAAGGATCCCTTCTCGTGTCCGAAGAGCTCGCTCTCGATCAGATCTTCGGGGATCGCCGCGCAGTTCACCTGCACGAAGGGCGCGCGGGATCGATTGCTATTACCGTGGATGGCGCGCGCGACGAGCTCCTTGCCGGTCCCGGACTCACCCGTGATGAGCACGGTGGCGTTGGTGGGCGCCGAGCGGCCGATGGCCTCGCGTACTTGATCCAGCCCGGAGGAGCTTCCCACCATCTGGTAACGCCGCTCGAAGCGCAGACGGAGGCGACCGACCTCCTCCTGGAGCTCCTTGCGCTCGATGGCGTTCCGAACGGCGACGAGCACCCGCTCGGTCTCGAGGGGCTTTTCGATGAAGTCGAAGGCCCCGAGCTTGGTCGCCTGAACGGCCGTTTGCACCGTACCGTGGCCGCTGATCATGATGACCTGAGGCACCGCAGTACGCTCGCGAAGCTCCTCGAGCACTTCGAGCCCGTCCATACCTGGCATCTTGATGTCGAGGAACACGAGGTCGGCGGGGTCACGCTCAATCGTCGTGAGCGCTTCGCTCCCGGACGAAGCCTCCGACACCTCGTAACCCTCGTACTCGAGGGTCATGCGAAGCGCTTTGCGAATGGGCTCCTCGTCATCGACGACGAGGATGCGCGGCTTGACCATGTTCCGGGATTCTTCGCCAAGTATAGCACGTTGCGCGCAACGTGGCCGTAAACTGCTGTACAATAAATACTTATATGTCGATAAGCTCCAGCCGCCTCGTGGCCTCCTGGATCTCACGTCCACCGATACCCATATAGACGCCGGGGAGGGATCGAAGCTTTTCAAGCGCGGCCCGAGTCAGCTTCTCTGCGCCGCGTAGCTCATCCTGACTTTCCTTCAGTCGAGCGGCGGCGAGCTGGATGAGCCCTTGCAAGAGCACGGCGACTGGCTCGCCCGGCGTTTCGAGATGCCAGAGGCGCTCCCACGCTTCGTGGGCCTCCCACCAATACTCGGCGTTGAAGAGATCGACGGCGTAAAGATAGCCCTCGTTGTCCCTCCATCCCTTCTCAGTGAGCGCCACCGGATCGGGCTCGACCCGGCCACGGAGGTGCCCCTCGGGATGACGTTCGGGGTGGGGCGTTCGGCCGGGACGGTGTCGGTAGGGTGGGAAGGGACGTCGAGAGTAGCGAGTCAACCTGTCAGCGATTCCGATCGATCACGTAGTGGGTGAGCGACGATAGGGCGTCCTTATGACGCGATTCCGGCACGACCTCGAGACACTGCTTTGCTCGACGGGCGTAGTCCTCGGCAAGGATGCGGGCCCTATCGAGGCAGCCGTTGCGGCGCACGAGGTCGAGGATCTCCATCCGACTCACGTCGTCGATGCCTCGCCGATCGAGCACCGACTGCACCGTGGGCAGAGCGCGAGGCTCCTCCTTGAGCGCATAGATGATCGGAAGCGTGACGTGGCCCTCCTTCAGATCGGAGAGCACAGGCTTTCCGAGAATCTTCTCGTCCGAGGTGAAGTCGAGAAGATCGTCGGCGACTTGGAACGCCATGCCGATGTTCATGCCGTACTCCCCGAGCGCGCTCGCGACTTGGGGCGGTACTTTGCCGAGCATCGCGCCCATCTGAGCGCATCCGTAGAACAAATAGGCCGTCTTGCGCTTGAGGATCTCGAGGTGCTCCTCTTCCGTCAGATCGATCGCGCCCCCACGGGTCAGCTCGAGAATCATACCTTCGATCATCCGGAGCGTGATCTCCGTGATCACTTCCAGGATCTCGATGCTCCCCATCTCGATCGCGAGACCGATGGAGCGAATGTAGAGGAAGTCGCCGAGCAGTACCGTGAAATCGTTTCCCAGGAGGGCGTTGACCGACTGCTGGCCTCGCCTCATCGTGGCCTCGTCTACGATGTCGTCGTGAACGAGAGTCGCCGTATGAATGAACTCCGTGACGGCTCCATACTGAGGTCCTTTGGGACCGGCGTAACCACAAGCTCTCGCGGCCAACAACAGGAGGGCGGGCCGGACCCGCTTGCCCCCGCTACGATAGATGTAACGACTCGAGGACTTTACGAGCTCTAGCTTGCTCTCGACCTTGTCGCGAATGATCTGCTCGACGGTATCAAGGTCATCCTGGATCTCGGCGAAGATGTCCTCGAGGGGCACGGAGGGCTCGGGCAGATCGGAGCGGGTCTCGGGAGCAGGCATCACGCGGTGTTCCTCTGGGTCTCCCTCTAACGGTAGTTCGTGAATTGCATCGCAATGTCGAGATTGGACTCCTTCAGAAGCCCCATGATGGACTGCAAATCGTCTTTCTTCTTTCCGGTCACACGGACCTGGTCGCCCTGAATCGAGACCTGAACTTTCAACTTCCTGCCCTTGACCATTTTTACGATCTCTCGTGCCTTCTCCGTCGGGATTCCGCTCTGCAGATCGATCCGCATGCGGACGGTCCCGCCGAGAGCCGAGTCGATCTTGTTGTGCGACAGGGCTTTGAGGCTCACGTCTCGCTTCACGAGCTTTGTTTCCAGCACGTCGAGGGCGCTCTTGAGCTTGAACTCGTCCGAAGAAGAGACTTCGATGGCGGCGCCGTCGTCAACGAGCTCGATCTCGGTTCCGGAGCCCTTGAAATCGAAACGGGTCTGTATCTCTTTCATCGCGTGCTGGATAGCGTTCCTCACCTCTTGGAGGTCCACCTTGCACACAATGTCAAAGGAGCTATCTGCCATCCGGCCACATTATTACGGAAATCGATCCCGCTAGCAATGGGAGCCGCGCTAGTGCCTCCCCTCACAGACGAAACAACCGGCGAAAGTTCTCGTCCGTTCTGCTCTCGATCTCCTCGACTGATACCCCTTTGACTTCGGCGAGCACCCGTGCCGTCTCCACGACCAAGGCAGGCTCGTTGCGCGTGCCGCGGTGGGGTACCGGAGCCAGGTAGGGACAGTCCGTCTCGACGAGGAGCTTTCTGAGCGGCAGCTGCCGTGCGACGTCCCTCAGGGCCTCGGCGCTCTTGAAGGTCAGAATGCCGGAGAACGAGACGAGAAACCCGTGCTCGATCGCGGCCTCGGCCGTCTGGAGGTCGGCAGTAAAAGAGTGGAGGATCCCACCGACGTCGGCAGCTTCCTCCTCCTGCAGAATCGTCGTCAAGTCCTGCTCCGATTCGCGCTGGTGCACGATGATAGGGAGCTTGACCTTCCTGGCCAAGCGGATCTGCCGGCGGAAGACTTCCTGCTGCACGGGGCGCGGCGAGTTGTCGTAGTGGTAGTCCAGACCGATCTCCCCGATCGCCATGAGCCGCGAACGGTCGGCCAGCCGCTCGACGAGCGCCTCCCCTCCCTTTTCGTCGAATAGCTTGGCGTCGTGGGGATGGCAACCTATCGCGGTGAGAAGATTGGGATTCTCGTCGACGATAAGAAACGCCCGCTCGTAGGAGTCCTTCCCGTCGATCATGCCGAGCGACATAATGGTCTCGACCCCAGCCTCGCGGGCGCGAAGCAAGACCTCGTCCCGGTCGGCGTCGAAGGCCTCCATATCGAGGTGCGCGTGCGAGTCGATCACTTGGGTATGTTCGTGTATCCGAGATTTTCGATGAGCTCGCGCTGCTCTTCGGTCACGATCGCGCTCTCGGGTGGCGGCGCCGCCGCACGCAAACGCTCTTGGTCACGCAGCCACGCGAGCAGCCGCTGCTCGAAGAGACCCGACATGAAAGGCTCCTCTTCCAAGATGTTGCGAGTCTCCTCCGAGTCGTGCTCCAAATCGTAGAACTCGCCCCGATCGGTTCTGCTGTCCCAAATGAGCTTGTAGCGTCCCCCCCGCGCGCTGTAGCGGGGCTTGTCCCAGACGGTACGGCTGAAGGCAATGCGTCCCGGCTCGGGACGGAGGAGACTCTGCCCGTCCAGGCCGTCGAAGGCGACGCCGGCAAGCTCGAGGATCGTCGGCGCGAGATCGATGAGCTCGACGACGCCCTCGACGCTCCGCGCCTTCGTAGCCGGAATGTGGATCATCAGAGGGACTCGGATGCTCTCTTCATAGAGCTGCGTGTTGTGTCCGATGTAGTCGTGCTCGAACAAGGCCTCTCCGTGGTCGGCCGTCAGAACGACGATGGTATCGTCGGAAAGACCGCGACGCTCGAGCTCGCCGAGCAACTCACCCACGAGAGAGTCGACGTAGGCCATGTTGCCGTCGTAGAGCCCTCGTATCCGGTCGAGGACTTCCGCGGGCGGGCGCTCCCCGGCCGCCGCCTTGTCGTTGAGCACTTCGATTTGGTTCCTCCAGTCGGTGATGCCCTTGGGGAAGAGCTCGCTTTTTCCGAAGGCGGTATCGAAGGGCGGGGGCGGATCGTATGGAAAGTGCGGTTCCCGGAAGTGTAGGTAGGCGAGGAAGTGCTCGTCCTCGGCGTCATCGAGCCACTCGACAAAGGCTCGCAAGACCGAATCGCCACGGCCCGTATAGTCCTCTCGCTCTCGAACCTGGAAGAATTCCTGGTAGCCGCGGTCGAGGCCGAAGGCTTTCGACACAACGGCGTTCCCCGAGAAGCCAGCCGTCCGATAGCCGGCCTCGATCAGTAACGCCGGAAACGTGACAGCATCCTCACGTAGTCGATCCGCGAAGGTGACGCTCTGGTGACGCTCGGGATAGTGGGACGTGAGAACGGATCCGATCGAAGCGATCGTATAGACGGCCTGGCTGACAGCTGTATCGAAGACGATGCTCCTCGCCCCGAGCGCGTCGATGCTGGGAGTCGTCTCCTTCGAGTAGCCGTAGAGACCCATGCGCAACGCATTGGCGCCATCGAGAAAGACGACGACGAGATTGCGCCGGGGGAATCGAGCCCGAGGTTCCGGCGAAGCGTCGCGCTTGGGAACGACGAGCTCGGGCCGCACGAGCACTGCGTGGCCCTCGGCGACGAGTCGGATCTCGATGGGCGTGGCGTCGCTCTCGATGCCGGCCTCCCAGTCGAGCACTTCGCCGCGGGGCTCCCGAGCTTCGAGCACCTGGGAGAGAATCGTGCCGGATCTCTCCCGTACTTCGACGAGGAGTCGCGTCCCGCGCGGCGCCAGCAGCTCGGGCGAATTCGCACCCACCCGGACACGAAGTCGCGCCGGCTCCTCGTCGAGCTCGGCGTAGAGCGAGATCTCACCGCCGGCTGGAAGCATGATACCGGGTTTGCCGTCATCACCCGCCACCCGCGCGAATGCACCGCGCTCCGACGGCGCTTGCGCGGCATCAAACGGAAGCTCGAAACGATAGAAGGCCACGGCGAGGCGCCGCCGGTCGGCGGCGCTCCCCGTCGGCTCACCCGCATAGCGGAAGCGGATCGTCACTTCGTTCTCGGCGGCGCGAAGATCGATGTCGGCGGGATAGCGTCCGCGGCCCGGACGCAGACCGATCGGCTCGAGCTCTTCGCCGTTGACGGTCAGTTGGATGAATTGGCTGGGACTTCCGTCGAACTCGAAGGGCTCGCATTCGAGCCAAGCGAGGAATCGGCCTTCCCGCGCGCTCTCGAAACGAAAGCTCGCCTCCTCCGCAACGGCCCAGCGAAAAGTGTTTCCGTCTTCGGCGGTCTCGCCGTAGGACCAGCCGCTCTCGAGTCGAGGCATCGCGCCTGGCGAGCCGAACTCGAGGAGAATGCCGTCCCATCGCTTCTGCGCGACGGCTATCCGCGATTCGAGGAGCTCTACTTGCTCCCGCTCGCAACCGACCATGATGGCCATGCCGGCTAGTCCTAGCAGAGCCGCGATGTCCCCTCGCACGATTGATAAGCCCGACCTACTTCACGCGGCTTCCGGGAAGTGCCCCACTCATGGAACCTCACTTCCTGCGGTAGGCGACGAGGGCCGCCTGTTGGACCTGCTTCAAAGAGACTCGTTTCTTGGCGGCGAGCTTTCTCGCATCCTCGAACTCGGGGGCCACGTTGACGACCTTGCCGTTTCGAAGCGCCTCCTTGATGCGGAGCGTGCCATAGGCCGTCTCGACCTCCGCCCACTCGCGGTCGAGAACGTCTCGCTCCACTTCGTGGCAGCGGAGGCCGATCGTCGAACTCTCGGTGAAAAAAATGGTACTGACCCGCTCGCGTGCCCCGGAAGGGGCGAGCACCGTGACGTTGACGCCCGGTCGGTTCTTCTTCATTTGGACTGGCGTCAAGAAAACGTCGTGGACGCCCGCCTCCCAGAGCCTCTCTTGAAGATAGCCCAGCTGCTCAGGTGTCGAATCATCAATTGTCGTCTCGATGACGAGGGATAATTGGACCGCCCGCGAGATACGGTCTCCCAGGACGAGTCGGAGAGCGTTGGGGCGACCGGTGCCAGGATCCCTGCTCCCGAGTCCGAATCCCATCTTCCGGACCGTCATCGACGGCCATGCCCCGAAACCCTCGGCGAAGGCGGTAACGAGCAACGCGCCGGTGGGGGTCGTTCGCTCGAAGTCGTCTCCGTCCGAAAAGGTCGCCGCTCCCTGAAGGAGACGGGCGGTGGCGGGCGCGGGGATGGCGAGAAGCCCGTGCTCCGTTTCGACGGAGCCTCCACCGACGTTGATGGGAGAGCTCGTGATCCTGTCGACGTCGAGAAGCTCGAGCCCCGAGACGGCTCCCACGACGTCGACGAGCGTATCGAGTGAGCCGAGCTCGTGGAGGTGGACTCGCTCGGGAGTTTCTCCGTGGACCGCCGCCTCGGCCTCGAAAATACGCCGGATGAGCGCGAGCGATCGCTCTTTGACGCGTGGCGAGAGGCGGCTTCTGCCCACTAGGCGCTCGAAGTCCGACCAGTGACGGTGGCCGCGGTCGCCCTGGGTCAACACACGAATCCGCGTCCCCGCGATGCCGCCGCGCTTGGACCGCGAGCGCACGAGACGAAAGCCCGGCACTCCGAGCTTTTCCAGCTCCTTGACGAGCGCCTTGAAGGGCACCCCGAGGTCGATGAGCGCGGCGAGGATCATGTCGCCGCTCGCCCCCGCGGAACAGTCGAAGTAAAGGACTCGCTCGTTCATGCTCGAAGCCGTGCAGTCTGTCGCGAAAGACGCAGTTTAGCAAACGAGCGTTCAAAGCAACCCTCGCTCCTTGAAGCTGAAGTGCCGATCCGCCGTCACGATTACGTGGTCGAGAAGCTCGATTCCCATGATGACTCCGGCCTGGTGGAGCCTTCTCGTGAGCTCGCGATCCTCACGTGACGGTGAGGGGTCTCCCGATGGGTGGTTGTGAAAGGCGATGATGGCAGCAGCCTGAAGGATGGCCGCCTCGCGGAACACCTCACGCGGATGAACGAGCGATCCGTTGAGAGTCCCCGTCGAGACGACTTTCAGACATTTGAGCCCGTTTCGAGTATCGAGCGCGAGGACACCGAACTCCTCGAGCGGCTTCGCGCCGAAGCGCGGCATCAGAAAGCGCGCGGCATCGGTGGGCAACCGGAACCGGGGACGGGGAGTCACGGGGGGCGACGCAGCGCGCTTGCCGAGCTCGATGGCCGCCAGAATCCGTGCCGCTCGCGCCTGTTTGAGCCCGTGGAGGCTAGCCAGGGCCTCTGCGCTCGACTGGGTGAGGCCCACGAGGCCTCCCGAGAAAGCGAGAAGTCGATTCGCCAGCTCGAGCGCCGAGAGACTTCGGCTCCCGCATCCGAGCAGAACCGCGAGCAGCTCGTTCACCCCCAGGCTCTCCGCCCCATGCTCGAGCAGCTTCTCGCGAGGCCGGTCCCCCGGGCTCAATCCCTTCACGTCCATTGAAAGACGACAAAGAGAGCCGCAGACCTCCCCGGTGTCAGGACTGACCCCAACCCATGACGACGGTGTCGCACCTCCGCGTCTCTCGCGAAATGCTCGTCCAGCAAGTCCGGAAGTTCATCCGATAGAGCTGATCTCCGCCCAAGATGAGCACGCGCTCGACCCCCGGTCGATTTTGTTATGATGTGTTGCAGGTTCTGGCGAACCGCGTCCGCGGTGCCTTGAAACCAGTCCTTGTGCTCCGGTGTCTGCTCGGCCGCAATGATGTCGGCGGAGCTTCGCCCGAAAGAGTCGAAGCGATAGGTTCGACCCACATGGTTGTTGAGGGAAGCGGAGTTGAACTGCGTGAGCACGAAGATGCGCCGGATCCCGCTGTTGAGATAGTTGCTGATGCGAACGTCGACGAGACGGTACTTGCCTCCGAACGGCACGGCGGGCTTCGAGCGCTGGGCCGTGAGGAAAAAGAGCCGCGCCCCGGTCCCTCCCCCGAGAATCAGGGCAAGTGTCTTGTCCGGCACGGCAAGCTCATCCTACCATTGAAGCTATGGACACTCTCAAAGAGCTCCTCTCCCAGCGCCTCGCCATCATCGCCCGTTCGAAACAAGGGCAACTGATCCCCGGCTTTCTCGGGAAGGGACGGCTCCTCACCCGCGGTGTCCTCAATGATGACGGACCTCAACGGCGAGCCCTTGCCCATCGATATCCACAAGCTCAAGGCGGTTTTCTTCGTCCGCGATTTCGTGGGGGATCGAGACTTCATGGAGGAGAAGTCGCTCCATCATGAGCCCGATCGGCCGGGCCTTCGGGTGCGGTTACGCTTCGAGGACAACGAGTCGCTCGAGGGTGTAGCCGAGAACTCTCTCGAGCTCCTCACGAACGTGGGTTTCTTCTTCTGGCCTAGCGACGCGAAGTCGAACAATCAGCTGATCTACGTCGTGAAGTCCGCCCTCATCGGCTTCACGGTGCTCGGAGTCCGGAATAAATGACTATCACTCGGGCCGGGCTCGCGGTAGATGTATAGGTTACCGCTCGCTAGCCGTATTGGATGCTCAGAATCTCGAGCTCCACGTCGCCATCGGGTAGCTCGAGCGTCACGACGTCACCGACGCGAGCCGAGATGAGCGCCTTGGCGATGGGTGAGATCCAGCCAATCTTGCCGCGAGTTGGCTCGCTCTCGTCGACGCCGACGATCTGATAGACCCTCTCGTTGCCCTCCTCGTCGGCGACCCCCACCCTGGCTCCGAAGCGCACGCTGTCCCGCTCCTGGTTCTCGGGGTCCACGACGACCATGTTGGCGATGCGTTTCCGGAGGAAATGAGCTCGGCGGTCGATGGCCTCGAGCCGACTCCGAGCCTCGACCTGCCTCTTCGCCCGGGCCACCTCCGGTCGAACCTTCTCTTCCAGATGACGCAGCTCGCCACGGAGAGCCTCGGCACCTTCCGGCGTCACGTAGTTCTTCAGCCCCTCCGGTAAGAGGTCCTTGGGTTCAGGAATCACCTCGTCGAACGGACCTTCATCCGATTCTTTGGTGAAAGCCTTGCTCATGAGCCCCCCAGGGTCGCTGGTTGAGGATGGGCAGACGGTGAGCCATCCTTCGCATCACGGACGGGTGAGGCAAAGTTATTCTAGTGGGCGAGGAAAGGCAAACGCCTGCCCACTCTGGGGCTTCAGAGAATGACGCGGTCGTTGCCGGATCGCTTTGTCACGCGCTGACGGTCGAGCCACTCGAGAAGCGGAATGGCGTGCTTGCGGGTAACTCCCGCCATCTCTTTGAAGAAAGCGACGTCGATGCGATCTCGCTCGGCCTTGAACCCCCGCACCTTATCCTTGAGCTCCTGGAGCACTTCGTGATGGAAAACCATCCCTTCCGCCACCTGGACGAGGGTACCGTCGCGCAACAAGACTCTCTGAACGCGCTCAAGAAGCGTCGAGTCCCGCTTGGCGGCGGCGGCGGTCTCGCTCAGGCTGCGCGGCTTGTAGCCGTCCCGCCGATACTCCCTCACGAGAAACTCCTTGGCCTCGCCCTCCTCGTCGCTCATCTGAATACGATGCTCCGAAGCAGCGACGAGCTCCTTGGCCACGCGTAGCCGCCCCGACTCGCTCATTCGCGCGATGACCCACTCGAAGATCTCGAGCGGCATGCGGCGCGCGGTCTTGTCCCGTAGCTCACTCTTGGGCATTCCGGCAAGTAGGGGATTTCTCTTCTGATAGCCTTCGAGCTCGCTCAATACTCGCGAGGAGAGACTCCCCACGACGTCGGGAGCGACCAGAAGGCGAGGAGAGCGTGTCACGATGGACGCCTTCTTCCGCTTCAGCAGCGTCTCGATCGCGACACCGGCCTCCTCCAGGGGAAGGCCCAGCCTTTGCGCGAGATCCATTTCATAGATTCCCCGCTCGCCGAGCTCCTTGACGAAGAGAGCCGCGGCCTCGTCGTCGGTGCCGTCGAGAAGAAACTGGCACGTCGTGAGGCCCGTTCCGGAAGAGACGGCGTGTTTCAGCGGCAGAGTGTCGAGGACGAGACCTCCGGCGATCGTTTCGAGCGGCGAATAGCGTCTCAAGATGAAGCGATCGCGCCGAACGGCGACGACGGGCCCTTCGAGACGAAGCTGCACGAAACCGCTTTCGCCCGGAGCAATGCTTTTTCGAGACCCCAGCACACGAACCCGCGCGAGGACCTGGGCCGTACCCGTGTGGAGGTGGACCCGAGACAGATCCTTGATGCGCAGGGGAGACGTCTTCAACACTTCGATTTCCGCGTCGATCATGAGCGCGGGCAGGACGCTCCTCGGACGCACGAGCACGTCCCCTCTCTCGATCTGTGCGACCTCGACACCTTGCAGGTTCACCGCCGTGCGCTGCCCGGCCGAGGCTTCGTCGCGCTTCTCGCCCTGCACCTGGAGACCCCGCACCCTTGCGGAAAGCCCCCGCGGCACGAGCTCGACTTCATCATCCCGGCTCACGGATCCCGCTATCAGGGTCCCTGTGACGACGGTTCCGAAGCCTTTCATCGAGAAGACACGGTCCACCGGAAGGCGAAAGAGCCCCTCAGACGATCGACCCGGAACCTCCCGCCCCATGGCGAACAGAACGGCTTTGAGCTCCTCGATGCCCGCTCCCGTCTTCGAGGAGACTTCGACGACGGGGGCACCTTCGAGGAAGCTTCCCGCGACGAGCTCACGGGTCTCGAGCGCCGCGAGCTCTCTCAGATCCTCGTCGACGAGATCCGACTTCGTGAGCACCACGAGACCGCGCGGTACCCGGAGCAAACGGCAGATCTCGAAGTGCTCACGGGTCTGCGGCATGACCGATTCATCCGCCGCGACGACGAGCAGGACGAAGTCGATCCCGCCGACCCCAGCGAGCATGTTTTTCACGAAACGCTCGTGGCCCGGAACGTCCACGAACCCGAGCGAGAGCTCTTCGCCGTCGCGCAAGAAGGCGAAACCGAGGTCGATAGTGATACCTCGCTCCTTCTCCTCCTTGAGACGGTCGGGATCGGTGCCGGTGAGCGCTCGGACGAGCGCGCTCTTCCCGTGGTCGATGTGCCCGGCGGTCCCGATCACGACGTGCTTCATGGCTGAGGACCCATCATAGCGAGGAGCCTCAAGAATGTGCTAGATCATTACCCCATGCGGAGGCACTGGACCTCGTCGATTCTGCTGGCGTTGTGGCTCGCCCAGGGGCTTGGGGCCCAGGAGATCGGTCCCGCCCGCGGGAGCCTCGTCATCGTCGGCGGCGCCATGAGAGACGAGACCATCATGAAGCGTTTCATCACGCTCGCGGGGGGTCCTGGGGCCCGGATCGTCGTGATCCCGACGGCAGGCGCGGACGAAGACTACGACGATTTCTATCCCGGCGTAGGCCGCTGGCGCGGCCTCGGCGCCGAGGCCACGGTGCTCCACACCCGGGACAGAAACGTCGCGAACTCGGAAGCCTTTACCGAGCCGATTCGCCAGGCCACAGGTGTCTGGTTTCCGGGTGGCCGCCCGCAGCGACTATCGGACGTCTATTTGGGGACGTGCATCGAGCGCGAGCTTCATACTCTCCTCGAGCGAGGCGGCGTCATTGGAGGGTCCTCGGCCGGGGCTTCGATCCAGGGATCCTACCTGGTACGAGGCGACAGCGAGACCAACCGAATCGTGATGGGAGATCACGTGAAGGGCTTCGGGCTGCTCAGAAACGTCGCCATCGACCAGCATCTCATAACGAGAACCCGCCACTTTGACCTCATTCCAGTGATCGAGAAGCACCCTGAGCTTCTCGGCATCGGCATCGACGAGGATACCGCCATCGTCGTCCGAGGTGACACCTTCGAGGTGATCGGCCAGAGTGTCGTCGCCATCTACGACAATACCCGGTTGCTCGCGGATGGAGGTCGGTTCTACTTCCTTCGACCCGGAGACACCTTCGACCTCGCGAAGCGGGAGGCCAAGCGCCGTGCGTTCGCAGCCGAGCCGTTCGCGGTCGTGCGGGACGAGCCCTGGCCAGACCGGAACTGACTTTTTGAGGTCCTAGTCTAGGCTACATTCTCTGGGCCATGAGGCCCATCAGCTCCTTCAATCGCTCGAACTGAGCCGATGCTTCCTGGAGCCCGAGCCCAATAGGGCTCAGGATGATGGATTTCTCGCCCGCGTTCATCGCGAGAATGGCCACCGTTTTCTCGGAGTTACTCACCTCCGTAGCCACGGCCCCAGGCCCGTTCATGCCGGATACCTCGGCAACAAGATAGCCTTCCCCGAGATCCACAGCGCCAACGATGTCCGAAGCGGCGGCGCCCACCTGCAACAGAAGGCTCGGGTCTTCACCCGCGGGCCAGGAGCAGATCTCGGAGCCGTCGGGAAGCGCCTCGTCGACTCCGGCCCCTACGGACGTACCGAAGAGCTCGTCCACCTCGGCTTGCATGAGCAGCCCGCAAACGCCCCTGCCGCTTGGCCTCGAGCTCCCAGGAGTCGCCGCTTGGTTCGTTTCTGGCTCCTCGCCTCCACCGCAGGCGGTGAAGAGACCGAGCAGCATCAAGGCCAGCGTTCGATGGATGCAGTGAGTCATGAAACCTCCCATGAATCACCGTAGCAAATGGTCCTGTTTCGTCAAGTCGCCCTAGGCTTGCTATCATCGCGGATCCCATGGTCAAGCTCTCGGTGGAAGCCCTCGAGCGATCGTCCGAGGAGAGCGCGCGTCTGCTCTGTCTGCTACTTCTCGAGGAGGCGGAGCGGGCTCTCGAACGGATGGAGCGCGGTGAGGACGGCGAGGCACTGCACGATTTCCGGGTAGCACTCCGTCGTAGCCGGAGCGCCGTCGGTGCCTACCGACGCTTTCTCGCGGGCTCGCGGCCTCGGAAACTCGCGAGCCTCTTGAAGTCTCTCGCCTCCTCGACGAACGTTGCCCGCGACGTGGAGGTTCAGCTCGACTATCTCGGCGCGGAGCAGGAGCGATTGCAGGAGCCGGCGAGCTCCGCGTCAGCGCACCTGCGGGAGCGGCTCGAGGCTAGGCTGGGCGAAACCCCAACCGCGGCGGAGCTCAGAAGACGATTCGACACCGCTCGCAAGGTTATGAAGCGGAATCTGGCTCGGATGCATCTGAAGACCCACGACGTCCGGGGTCGCTTCCAATCCGCGACCGGCCGATTGATCCGCGAGCATGGAGAGAGGCTACTGAAGCGCCTCGAGGCCGTGGAATCTGCGCGGGACGCGGCGGCGCTCCACCGAGCGCGCATCGCAGCGAAGCGATTGCGCTACCTCCTCGAGCCTCTGCAGCGTGAGCTAAGCGAGGCGCGGCCGTTGATCAAGAAGATGAGATCGCTACAGGATTGCCTGGGCGAGCTTCAGGATACCCGCGTGCTGACGGAAGAGATTGGAGCGGCACTCGAGAGCTCGGCGCTCGAGGAAGCTCGAGCGCTTCGAGAGCTCGCCCTAAACGATGAAGCCCCGGGCGACGTGACGGCCTCGGCACGGCCGGGCCTGCTTGCGCTGCTCGAAGTCCAGAGAGAGAGGCGGGACGCCGGTTTCCGAGAGCTCACTTCGAGCTGGATAGGCGACGCCGGCCGCGGATTTTTCGCCGAGGTAGAAACCTTTGGCGAAGGCCTCATCGGAGAGGCCGAAACCCTTCCGAAGCGCAGGTTTCTGCTACGAGGTTTGCCGGAAGCAGTGCGAGGCCTGCGCCCCGATCGCTTGCGGATGGGTTGGCTTCCGGGTCGAAAGCTCCTCGAGCGCGTCGAGTCTCTACGCGCGGGAAGACGCGTCAGCTATCGCCGCGCCGTAAGAGGCACGGGCGACGTCGTTCTCGAGGAGCCGCTGACGCGACCGTCGTTCGACGCTCTCTGGTCGCTGACGGATGGCCGTCGTCTCGACCTCCAGAGGTATGGTTACCGGGACGGTGACAGGCTCTGGGTGCTCCTCGCCTGCGAGCGCCACGGAATCGTGCTCGCCGAAGCCGAGCTCCCTGCGGATGCGCCGCTGCCCAGGTGGATTGCCGCTTACGTACGCCGAGATGTCACGGGCTCCGAGCGCTACGAGCTCTTCTCCCTCGCGCGCCGGCGCCAGGCGAAGCGCCCCGACCCACCTCAGTCCTGAAGCTCGCTCGGCTCTTGAAAAACGGCTCGATCCTCGAGACGGACCGCCGAAAGGCTCCCTCCCCAAACACAGCCCGAGTCGACACCGATGAGGCGCTCGGTAACGTAGAGCCCGAGCGCCGCCCAGTGACCGAAGACGACCGTCTCCTTCCACGTTCCCAGCTCGAACCACGGACGGCACCCTTCGGGAGCCTGCGACGGCGGTCCGCTGAAGTCACGGCAGAGCTCTCCTGTCCCCGACACGGTACGAACTCGAGTGAAGGCTTCGAGGATGGCGCGTAGTTTCTTGCCACCCTTTCGCTTCCGGTAGAGCGCTTCGAGCAACGGGATGCGCGTCTCATGGTCGCGCAACGCCCGACCGGCCTCGCTTGCAAGCCTCTCTGCCTCCTCGAGACTCCAGCAAGGTAGCAACCCAGCGTGAACGAGTACGTGGTCGTCCTCGCGATGCAGGAGCGGTCTAGAGGCCAACCACTTTCGGAGCGCATCGAGGTCGGGCGCCTCGAGCACGGCCTTGAGGGTATCGCCGGGGCGTGCGGAACGAAGCCCCTCGGCGCAGGCGATGAGGTGAAGGTCGTGATTACCGAGAACCGCGACCGCGCCGCCATCCTCTTCGAGCTCCTTGGCCCACCGCAGTACCCTCAGGGAATCCGGTCCGCGGTTCACTAGGTCGCCGACGAGCCAGAGATGATCGCGGCCGCGCTCGAAGTCCAGCCGATCGAGGAGCCTCTGCAACGTGATAAAACACCCCTGGATGTCGCCGATGACGTACGTCGCCATGCTCTCGATCATACGCCACGAAGCACGATGACCGAGACCAATCGCTCCGATTCTTTCGCCGCGGTCGATTTGGGCTCGAACAGCTTCCATATGAAGATCGCGCGCGCCATTCAGGGCGACGAGATCCACGACGTGGACCGATTGCGCGAGCGCGTACGCCTCGCGGCCGGGCTCACCGAGGACAAGAACCTCAGCGACGAAGCCCTCGAAAGAGCCTTCGCCGCCTTGGAAAAGTTCGGCGAGCGGCTTCGCGACGTCCCTTCGAAGCAAGTGCGCGCCGTGGGCACGAACACGTTGCGTCAGGTGAAAAACCCGAGGGAGGTGCTCGCGAGGGCCTCCCGGGCTCTCGGACATCACGTGGAAATCATCTCCGGATAGGAAGAGGCACGACTCATCTATCTCGGTGTGTCGCACTCTCTACCCTCGTCTGACGAGCGCCGCCTCGCGGTCGATATCGGCGGCGGCTCGACCGAGTGCATCATCGGGGAGGGCTTCGAATCCAGGCACACAGCGAGCTTGTTCATGGGCTGCGTGTCCTTCACGAATCGTTTCTTCCCCGACGGGATCATCACAGCCGAGAGGATGAAGCAGGCCGAGACCGCCGCCAGGGTGGAGCTCGAAACGGTGGAAGATCGGTTCAAGAGCCTCGGGTGGGATGGGGCCTATGGAGCCTCCGGAACACTCATTGCCGTGAGCACGGTGTCGCGAGAGAGCGGCTTCGGCCAGCAGATCACGCGCAAGGGTCTCAAAAAACTATCGAAGGCGATCGTGGAGGCCGGAAGCATCTCGAAACTAGCCTTGCCCGGCCTTCGCCCAGAGCGGGCGCCCGTATTCCCGGGTGGAGTGGCTATCGCGCGCGCGGTGATCGAGGGGCTCGAGGTCGACGCCATGGAGCCCGCGACGGGGGCGTTGCGAGAGGGAGTCCTCTATGACCTCATTGGGCGCGTCCGACACGAAGATACGCGCGAGCGGACGATCCAAAGGCTCGAAGAGCAGTATCGGATCGACGTCGCCCAGGCCAATCGCGTCGAGCGCACCGCCCTCGCGGGACTCAAACAGCTCGAGAAGGCTTGGGCGCTCGAGGATCTCGAATACCGTCAAATTCTCATCTGGGCGGCTCGACTCCACGAGATCGGTATCACCATCTCCTACAGCGGTTACCACCGCCACGGCGCCTATATCGTCGCTAATGCCGAGCTGGCGGGCTTCTCTCGTGGCGATCAAACGTCTCTCGCGACGCTCATCGGCGCGCACCGGCGGAAGATCGCGCGTCCCGTCTTCGAAGAGCTCGCCCAGATCGATCCCGAGACGGCGCTCCGGCTCGCGATCATCCTTCGCATCGCGGTGCTCCTGAACCGGCCCCGCAGCCCCAGGCCCCTGCCTGTCGTCACCGCAGCAGGAACGAAGAAAGGCTTGACGATCGCCTTCCCAGCCGACTGGCTCGAGACGCACGCCCTCACGCGAGCGGACCTCGAACAGGAAACGAAGTACATCAAGAAATCCGGCTACGACCTCGTCTTCAGTTAGTTCAGTGTCGCCGGCGACGACCCGAACGACGCGGGCGAGTGGGTGAAGGCCTCGTTCTCTGCTTCCGAGCAACGATGCCTTCGATGGCGAGCTCGATCTGTCTCGCTTCTATGTTCACGCGGACGACCTGCACGTCGACGGTGTCTGCTAGGCGGAACGCCTTGCCGGTCGACTGGCCGCGGAGCGAGTGGGCGTCCTCGTTGTAGTGGTAGTAATCGTCCGCGAGGGTAGAGATGTGCACGAGCCCCTCGACGAAGTACTCGATGAGCTCGACGTAGAGCCCGAAGCCGGTAACTCCCGTCACGATCCCATGAAAAACGTCGCCGACTTTGTCGGCCATGAACCGGACCTTCTTCCAGTTGACGAGATCGCGCTCGGCTTCGTCCGATCGCCGCTCGGTGAAAGAGCTGTGCTCGGCGATATCGCGTAGCGCTCGTTCCCGCGACTTCTTCTCGGCATCGTTCGGCGGTCCGTCTTGCCGAAGCTCGCGCAAGAGTCGGTGAACCACGAGATCCGGATAACGGCGAATAGGGGAAGTGAAGTGGGTGTAGAAACGCGCAGCGAGAGCGTAGTGGCCGTGATTCTCTTCCGTGTACACGGCCTGTTTCATGGCTCGGAGCATGAGGTAGGAAAGGAGTCGCTCCTCCGGTTTCCCCTCGACGCGAGCGAGAAGCCGTTGAAACGCTTTGGGGCGAAGCGACTCCGACGGTGAGCGCAGTCGGTGGCCGAGTCCGAGGATGAACTCTTCGAAACGTTCGACCCGATCTTCATCCGGCGGATCGTGAACGCGGTAGAGCGACGGGACCTTGGCGTCGGAGAGGTGCCTCGCGACGACCTCGTTCGCGAGCAGCATGAACTCCTCGATGATGCGATGGGCGACGTTTCGCTCGGCAGCACGGATGTCGATCACTTGACCGTCTTCGTCGAGGACGACTTCCGCTTCGGGACGCTCGAAATCGATCGAGCCCCGGGCCTCGCGACGAGCCCTGAGAACCTTGAAGAGCGCGAGCATCTTGTCGAACTCGGGAACGAGGGTCTCGTACTGTTGCCGAACGGTCTCGTCCCTATCCGTCAGGATCTGCCGTACTTTCGTATAAGTCATGCGAGCCGCGCTTCGGATGACGCCATCCGCGAATCGACTCCTGACGATCTCGCCCCCCGGAGTCACTTCTACCAGAACGCTCTGCACGAGACGGTCGACGCCCGGATTCAAACTGCAAATCCCGTTCGACAGCCTCTCGGGTAGCATAGGGATGGCCCGGTCCGGAAAGTAGACCGACGTGCCGCGGTGTTGCGCCTCTTCGTCGAGCGCGTTGCCGCGACCGACGTAGTGCGAGACGTCGGCGATATGGACCCCGAGACGAAAGTTGCCGTTGTCGAGCACTTCCACCTCGACGGCGTCGTCGAAGTCTCGAGCCGTCTCCCCGTCGATCGTCACGATGGGATGGTCTCTAAAGTCTTCGCGCCCCTCGATGGCCGAAACGGGAACCTCCGTCGAGATTTCTTCCGCGGCTCCGAGGACCTTTTCGAGAAAGGAGTCGGGAAGACCATGCTTGGCGATGACGACTTTGACGTCGACGCCTTCGGTCTCGACGCTGCCGACGACCTCGACGATACGGCCCATCGGCGCGCGATAGGGCGCGGGAAAGCGCGTGAGCTCGACGACGACCATGTCGCCCGGAAGCGCCCCCGAGAGATCGCGGTCCGGCAGAAAAATCTCGTAGAGCATTCGCGGGTCGAAAGGGACGACGCGCGTCCCTCCCGCGTCGATCTCGAGACGACCTACGATCTGCGTCGTACGACGCTCTAAAACGTCGACGATCCGTCCCTCGGGACGGCCTTCTCGCCCGCGACGCTCGATGTGGACGAGCACCTTGTCGCCGTGAAGCGCCTCACCCAGGTCAGGTCCGGCGACGTAGATGTCTGGGCCTCCGCCTTCGAGCGGCACGACGAAGCCGAAGCCGGAACGCTTCACCTCGAGCCGGCCGGGCACGAGGTCCATCCGCTCGGGAAGCCCGACGCGGTTCGCGCGGGTTTTCGCGAGCTCTCCTTCGGAGAGCATCGTCTCGATGACCTGTTTGGCCTCGAGGCGCGCATCGCCCTTGACGCGGAGACCCTTCAATAAATCCTTCTCGGTCGTAGGTCGCCCGAGCTTTCTGAGGCGCTCACGGATGCGCTGCTTCAGCTCTTCACTGGTGGTCGACACGGTGGGCTCGACCGTTGACACTATGCTGAACGCCGCCTATCATCAAGTTCCCTTCCGTGCCGAAGTGGCGGAACTGGCAGACGCGCTGCGTTCAGGGCGCAGTTCTCTTCGGGGAGTGGGGGTTCAAATCCCCCCTTCGGCACCAAAATCGCGACGCGCTACAACTCTCCGTCGGTACTGAACAGCAGAAACGACGACGGGTGGCGGGGCAACTCCGTCCAGACGGAGTCGAAACGCGGGCAGCGGTTCGCGTACGCGGTCGGCTGATCCCCGGCGCCGATCCATCACGTCTTTGCCGTAGTCCAGCTCGGCCATATACGCGTTGTGCGTGCGGCACAAGAGTCTAATATTTTCAGGGCTGCGATCACCGCCGAGGGCGTAGAGATCGTCGTGATGGAACTCGAGTCCTTCGCGCGCCGCGCAGCGTCGGCCGTCTGAAGTCATGTACGTACACTGGTCACCGTCGCGCTCGCACACGACGCGTTTCACAGGCGCAGCGATAGCGCGCGAGCCGGGCGACGTGGGAGCGTCTTCGACGTTTTTTCTTGGGTTTTTCGTCTCACGCGCTCAGGTACGCGCCACTGATCGCGTTCGCCATTCTTTTCGAGTTGCCTCGAAAACGCTGTCAAGGGAAATCGTGTGTAAAACCCCAGGGCAGAGGTGACACACTGGTCTTCTTTTGAGGCGCTACAGGGAGGTAGCCCAACTTATGAAGAAGACAGAACGACAGCGACTGGTGAATTGGCGGATGAAGATCATTCGTCACGCAGCCGAAACAACTCAGAATGTCTCAAAACCCTGTAGATATTTCGGGATCTCGCGGAAGACTTTCTACAAATGGCTTTCTCGTTACGAGGCCCATGGTGAGACTAGCCTCTGCGATAGACCAAGGAGGCCGAAGAAATGCCCCCACGAGACTCCGAAAGAGACCGTCAGCAAGATTCTCTACTTGCGGCAAAACTACCACTTTGGTCCGGCGAGAATCACTTTCTACCTGCATCGATACCATCAGATAAGAATCGCCCCTTCCACAGTTCATCGAATCCTGGAAAGTGTGCCAATCTTAGTTGGGAATTGAAACGGCTCCAAACCCAGTGGTTTGATGGCGTTGGACAAAACAAAATCAAGCCGCGAAGAAAGGAGCCGAGATGGGAAGTCTGCTACGTTCGGTCAAGAAACGCAAGAAGTCGCGTCGTTTGGGTGAGGTCGAGATGGTGAGGCACGAGGATTACGGGGAACTCGCGCTGGACGCCAAGGTAGAGATGATCCGTTCGTTGGTCCCCCTTGGTCTAATGCACGTTCACGAGTTGCTCGACGACGAAGTGAAGGCGTTGGCGGGAGAGCGATACTCTCGCAAGGACGAGCTGGAGCGCGGTCGCCGTCACGGAAGCAACCCGGGCACGGTAGGGCTTGGCGGCCAGCGGGTACCGATCCGTGTGCCACGGGTTCGGAGCATCGAGGGAGGAGAGATTCCGCTTCGCTGCTACGAGGCGGTGAGCCACGGCGGTGAGGTGAATGATCTTCTGCTGAAACGAGTTCTCTACGGAATCTCTTGTCGCAACTACGAGGCGGCAGCGGAAGCGATTCCGGGCGCCATCGGGCTGTCGAGCTCAACGGTGTCCCGAGGGTTCGTGCAAGCGAGCGCTGCGAAGCTGCGGGAGATGCAGGAACGAGATCTGGCCGGCGAGGATGTGGTGGCGCTGTTTCTGGATGGGAAGACATTCGCCGAGGCAACGATGGTCGTGGCTCTGGGCATCACGCTTTGCGGGGAAAACCGCTTCTTGGGCTTCGTGGAGACGGACACGGAGAACGCGCAGGTGTTGACGCCGTTCCTGCGTTCACTGCTCGAGCGGGGACTCGATATCTCCCAGGGTCTGCTGGTGATCATCGACGGCGGCAAGGGTCTCCAAGCGGCAGTCAAGAAGGCATTCCGTAAGCGGGCCCTGATACAACGCTGCCGGTGGCACAAACGTGAAAACGTAGTGAGCTACCTGTCCAAGGGCGAGCAGGCGTCATGGCGCAAGCGGCTCCAGTGGGCCTACAACAGGCCGGAGTACGAAGAGGCCCTCACTGCGCTCGAGCAACTCCACGGTGAGTTAGAAGAGCGGAACCAATCCGCAGCTGGCAGCCTGGAGGAAGGCCTTGAGGAGACGCTGACGTTGCATCGACTCGGCGTACACGCGGTGCTGGGCCGTTCGTTCAAGACGACGAACTGCCTTGAGTCCGTCAATGCTCTCGTCGAGGAACGCTGCGCGAAGGTCGACCACTGGAAGAACTCGAGCCAACGCCAGCGCTGGTTGGCAACGGCGCTCGTAGACATCGAACCGCGCTTGAGGAAGGTGGTAGGCTACCGCCATCTTCCCAAGCTTCGCGAAGCTCTCAAGCGGGAACTGAAGATCGAGGCGAAGACATCAACCGTATCGAAGAAGAAGGTCGCTTAAACGTGAGCCGTGGAGAGTTTCAACTAAGGGCCGCCGATAAAATAACTGTCTAGTTTTGAGCACACTCTTCCTGTTTCAGGTCGTGATCGCGATATCGTCTGGCATCACGAGAGCCTGGCAAGCTCCCTAGAAACGGAACATTTGTAGGTCTTCAGCAACCAGCGCGTGTTTGACAAACGGTCCTCATTGCAGGAGGATTACGCCTATCAAGGAGCACTTCTCCTATTATGAGACCTACGAGCTATCAGTCTGAAGATCTCGACCGCCTGTTGAGGAAGCACAAAATAGCTACCCTCGATGATTTGAAGGCAGTGTTGGGTACCGATGTGGACTCGACCGTCTTCCGAAAGCTCAATGAGTTGGCGTATCGGACAAGCTACTCCCACCGTGGTAGCTACTACACGTTGGACGAGATCGCCCAGTTCGATCGAAAAGGTCTTTGGTCGTTGCGCTCAGTGTGGTTCTCGAAGTACGGGACGTTGCTTGCGACGGTAAAAGCGTTGGTCGCGGCCTGTGAGGCAGGCTACTACGTCGACGAGCTCGAGGACGTGGTGCAGGTTGACGTCAAGGCTCCTCTGTTGAAACTGGTCCGAGAGAAAAGATTGGCGCGCGAGCAGGTGTTCGGCCGATATCTGTATCTGGCCACCGATGTGAGCACGCGCAAGCAACAGCTCTCGGCCCGCCAGATACATGAGGCGTCACCTTCCACGTTGGGCGGGGTCGGGGGAGTCCGCGTGCTCCCCGTGGAGTTGAAGGCTGCGATCGTTCTTTTCTACAGCCTGCTCGATGAAAAGCAGCGCCGTCTCTACGCGGGAGTCGAGGCCATGAAGCTCGGTCACGGTGGCGACCAACAGATTGCCGAACTGCTCGGGATGGGTCCGAGCACGGTAGCCAGAGGTCGTAGGGAATTGCTAATGAGAGATGTTGAGCTCGACGGAGTTCGGCGAAAGGGTGGCGGACGGCGCGCCGTGCAAAAAAAACGCCAGAAGTCATCGCCAAGATCGAAGAACTCATGAAGCACGACACCGCGGGCGATCCGATGACGGGAGTGAAATGGACGCGGCGGACCACCGACAAGATTGCTTGCGAGCTAAGAAGCCTCGGCGTGAACGTCAGCAGCAAAACCGTCGGTCGACTGCTCAAACAGCTCGGCTTCTCGTTGCGGGTGAACCACAAGAAGCTGTGTGGTGCCACGTCCGAAGATCGCGATACCCAATTCGCGTGTATCGCCGAACTGCGCGAGCGTTTTGCCGCAGCTGGTCATCCCATCATCAGCGTAGACACGAAGAAACGGGAGCTGGTGGGATTATTCAAAAACGGCGGGCAGGCCTGGAACCGCGAGCCGACTCTCGTCAAAGGCCATGACTTCCGTTCCGAATCGAACGGCATCGCAATCCCCTACGGCGTCTACGATCTGCTCGCGAACCGCGGGACAGTGTTCATTGGTACCTCGTACAACACCCCGGACTTCGCCGTGAATGCCATCGAGAAGTGGTGGCGAACGGAAGGACGGCGACGCTATCCTGCAGCCCGTGACCTCGCGATATTGGCAGACGCCGGGGGCAGCAATGGCTATCGGTGTCGGGGTTGGAAGCACGGGCTTCAAACGCGGATTTGCAATCGCCACGACATCGCTATCACCATAGCCCGCTATCCGTCCGGTACATCCAAGTGGAATCCAGTGGAGCACCGTCTGTTCAGCGAGGTCAGCAAGAACTGGGCGGGCAGGCCTCTCGACAGCTACGAAACCATCCTCAAATACATCCGCACGACCACCACCTCTTCCGGTTTGCGAGTACGCGCACACCTTATCCGGCGTCGTTATCCGAAGGGCGTCAAAATCACTGACGAGCGGATGCAGGCGCTTTCCGTTACAAAGGACCAGACTCTACCCAAATGGAACTACACCATCCGACCGTCTTGAAAACGGGAACTTATTTTGTCGCCGGCCCTAAGAATGGGCTTGACTCGAATCCTGATGCGCAATGGCTTAAATCGATTGCCCGCAAGCCAGAAGCATCGAGCCCACAAGAAGCGCTGGAAGCGGTACGAGAAACGCCAGCCTGGTCATAGGCTGCAGGTAGATGTAAAGTTTTTAGAGAGAGTACCAGGTACGCGGAAGAGGCTCTATCAGTTCACGGCTGTGGACGACTGTACAAGGATACGGGTCTTGAAGATATTCGATGCCTGCAATCAAAAGACGGCCATTCAGTTCATTGATGAGACCATTCGCCGGCTACCATTCAGAATTCAAGTCATACAAACCGACAATGGGGCAGAGTTCCAGTCGAGGTTTCACTGGCACCTTCAGGACCAAGACACATGCCACGTATATATCAAGCCTCGAACCCCTCGATTGAACGGCAAAGTCGAACGCTCTCATCGCATCGACGACCAGGAGTTTTACCAGATTCTAGACAAGGACGGGATCAGCGACGACATTCACCTATTCAATACAAAACTCCGCGAATGGGAGAAGTACTACAACTACCACCGGCCTCATGGAGGTTTAGACGGCCAGACCCCCTACGAACGCCTAAGACAGAAAACAGGACTCAGTGTGTAACCAGAGACTAGGGGCACTACATGATCTTTTTTTGCACGTGTTCGCGAAACTCGTCAGTTACCTGTCGGGACGAGGCGCTCGAGTTTCTGGAACCAGCTGAGGACGACGGGAATTACCCCTGTCTGTTCCCTATTGACCCGGCTTGTGGAGCAACATCGCTTTACAGCCGTGGTCCCACTAACATAGATTTCCTCGGCATAACCCGCCGAACCATTTGGGCGGGAGGCAGAGGGAGCGACGCCTATGAATCTTATCGACCTGTGGCCCGTCTTGAACGTACTGGTCCCGACCTTCGCCGGTGCCCTCCTGGCGGCCGAGCTGGGCTACCGGCTCGGCGCGTTCCGTCGCGCGGGCGGGGCGACAGGAGTTCCCTCCGGCGCGGGGACGATCGTCGGCTCCCTCTTTGCACTTACGGCGTTCATGCTGGCCTTCACTTTCGGCTCGGCCGCCTCGCGGTTCGGCGCACGTCGGCAGCTCGTTGTCGAAGAAGCCAACGCCGTGAGCACGGCGTTCCTACGCGCGGATCTGCTGCGGCCACCGTGGGCGGAGCGTCTCCGCGATCACTTGCGCGACTACGTAGAACTGCGCTTGGAAGTGGTTCGCACGTCCACGCCCGAGATGCTCGCCGCGGGCATTCGGCGTTCGGAAGACTTGCACGGGCTCATGTGGTCGCAAGCGATGGAGGCAATCGAGAGTCGCCCGGCCCCCACTAATGCGCTCGTGCTGCAGGCCCTCAACGACGTCATCGATATACACACGGATCGAGTTGCGGCTGCTCTTTACAGCCAGATGCCGGTAACCATCTGGGTGTCCCTACTACTCGTCGCAGCCGCCGGCATGTTGGCCGTGGGCTACCAAGCCGGCTTATCGGGGCCAAGACCGTCGCTGGTGACGTTTCTGCTCATGTTCGCCTTCTCGACCGTGATCATGCTCATCGCCGACCTCGACCACTTTCAGGGTGGTTGGCTGGAGACGAGCCAGGATGCGCTCCAGGACGCCGAGCGCGTGATGCAGTCCGCTCGATAACGTCCCGTTCGTCGTTCATCGCAGGCGCTGCGAGTAGGTGTGACATTCTCTCCGCTCTGGACTCGCAGCGGCCGGGGTTCGCAAACCGATCCCTGCCTGCTACACTGGAAGCCATCCCGGAAAATTCCAGCCAACCCATCCGACTCTCCGTGAGTCGTCGCAGTGGAGAACTATATGGTGCGAAGAACCCCCCTGTTGCTTGCCCTTCTGGTCATGTGCTCGTGCAAACACACCACGACGCAGTTCACGGAACCTCCGACCGAAGACCCTGCTGAAGTCGCCGCATCGCCAATCACCTCGCCCAGGACCACGGTCGACGCTCTGATATTCGAGGAATCCATCTACCCGGTGTCACGGTTCAGAAGCGCCACGGGTCCCGAGTGCAAAGGAGCTCCCCACTGGCATTCCAATGAACAAGTTCCCCGCATTGGCCGGTTGAGGCTTCAGGGCACGGCGATGGTTTTCACTTGCGACGCCGAGGTTCAGTTGCAGGGACTGCCGGCCGAAGGCTGCAAGAAGGACCCAAATCCGAACGGATGCGGTCATGGCGAAGTCTCGGAAGTTCGCCGAGAGCAAGTACAGATCTTTCAGATTTGTCTCGACGCCTATGCGAACTTGACGTGCGGGGGTTAAGTTTCAGTTTCTATTGGCGCCGTAGAGCGTCATTTGACTCGCGTAGAACGTCAAGCGTAGCGCGAGCTTGGCCACGAGATAGGCCTGGCTGACGAGGAAGGCGAAGGCGACCGATACGGTCGTGGCCTGAGAAACGCCGGGCGCGATCGATTGGTAGAGGAGCAAGAGCGCGATCCCGACAGCGCCGAGACCATAGTAGAGCGTCAGCGTCCTGCCGAGATTCGAAAGAACGAATCCGAAGCCCGTGAGCGTAGCCACGAGCATGCTCCGACGGTTCTCTCGATAGGTCGCGATCTTGGCGTAGTCGAAGACCATATTAACGAAGGTGAGCATGAAGACGACGAGCACCGAGCCCGCGACGACATAGGCGAAGACGTTCTCCTCGACGGTCACGTCTCTCGAAGTTTCGGCAATCTTCGAAAACAGCCAAGCCGCAAATTGATAGACCCCGTAGTAGAGCACGGCGGAGACCAGGGCGAGGCGCAGGTAGCGGAAGAAGAAAGCACCACCCTGTTGGAAGAACTCGCCGAGCCGGAACAGACCCGCACCCGCGCTGAAGCGATGGAAGATTCCTCCGAGAAAGAGGGTCCAGACCAGCGCATAGATCATCCCGATACCCACAAGACCCGGCGTCAGCTCGAAGAGCTTGCCGTTGAACCACGCCTCGATATTGTCGAAGAAGGCACCGGCGCCGACGATGCTCGGTGTGAAGGTTTGCTCGATACCCTTCGCCTCGGCGATGAACTCGCCGTACCAGCCCATGTCGAAGCCTCGTCTGAGCTTCTCGTGTACGAGGCTTTCCTCGATGGACTCCCGGAGTGAGCTCGCCATGAGGGCGGCGAAAGGGAGAGCGACGACGAGATTGACGATCCACAGCCACAAGACGAGGCTAGGGGACGCGAGGACTTTCCCCAATCCACCAAAGAGTGCTCGGACGGCTGACATCAACTCCTCCTCCTAGCTGAAGAATGAGAACGTCACGAGAAGATCCTGGAGCCAGATCATCCACTTCGACGCCCACTTTCGTGCGGGCAGCCTGGCTCGAGGCTCGAGGAGCTTGGAATTGTTGGTGTAATTGAGGTCGAGGAGGAGCTTGCGCTCCAGGTCAACGACCGCGTAGCTGAGCTTCGCGCGCCGCTCCTCGACATATAGCTCCCAGCGACTCAGGCCGTCCCACTCTCTGCTCACTTCGCTACCGTCCTCGAAGACCAACAAGACCTCGACGGGAAACGTCGCGCCACCGTACCGACGAACGACGACTTCCGTCCGGTATTCTGCCGGCTCCTCGGCGCCGTCCTGGTGAACGAGCTTGTCACCCTGCTCCACGAAACCGCGGACTTTCAGCGACTCGCTCTTCACCGACTCGATCCCATAGTCGAACTCGTTCGAGCTCCGGTGCACTTGGTCGAAGAACCACGTCAAATCCTGGCCGCTCATCTCGTTGGCGATGTCGAAAAAGTCCTGAGGCCTGGGATGTCCGAACTTGTAGCGCTCGAAGAACGTCGACATGATGCGCTGAAGCCTGTCCCAACCGAGGTAGCGTTCGAGCGTTGCGAGCCAAAGCGCCGTCTTGCCATAGCTGTGAGGGCTCGCGGTCTCGGGGTAGTACTGATAGATCGGCGTCGACTGGACATCGTGGGTCGCGGCACCCCGATAGCCGTCGAGGCGATTGCCTCCGACCATCCGATCGATCTTGACGTCGTCGAACAACACCGGGAGAAAGTCGCCAATCTGGTCGGTCCCCCGCGGATTCAGGTAACGCTTCATGTAGGAGCGATCGCCGTAGGCCACCTCCATCGCGCGCGCCGTCGAAAAGGTAGTGAAGCCCTCGTCGAGCCACGCGTGCTCGAACTCGTTGTTGCCCACGATGCCGTACCAGAACTGGTGGCCGCGCTCGTGCACCGTCACGCCCTCCGGCGAGCCGCCGCCGAAAGGATTGAATAGGCGCGTTCCCGCGGTAAAAAACGTCGGGTACTCCATTCCACCCGTACCGCTTCCGTAGGCGGGGTCCACGATCGTGACGTGGCCGTAGGGGTAGGCACCATACCAGGTGCCGTAGTTGCGGAGCGCCACGCGCGTCGCTTCGAAGTGTCGCGCCGCTTGCTCCTCGTGCTCGGGCTGGAGGAGGAGACGCATGTCGACGGGAGGAAGAGGCGGCTCATCGAAGCGTTCGACGACTGCGATGTAATCGGGGCTCGCCGTCCAGGCGAAGTCGTGAACGTCCGCCTGCTGGTAGCGATAAGTCGTCCGTCCCTCCGTGATCTCCTTCTTTTCGACCTCTCGACCCGTCGCACCGACCACGAACCTGCTCGGCACGGTGATGTAGACATCGTACTCGCCGTAGTCCGAGTAGAACTCTGTCGCCGTATGGAACTGATGCGCGTTCCAGCCGTTCTCTTCGAGAACCGCGAGTTTCGGAAACCACTGCGCGAGGAAAAAGAAATCTCCGCGAAAACCAGTGCGGTCGAAGGTCCGCGGGATTCTCGCGTCCCACTCGATCTCGACTTGCGCGATATCTGTCGGCTCGACGGGCTCGGGAAGGGCAACCACCATGAGCGTGCGGTCCTCGGGATTGCCGTCGTCGGGTGCCTCGAACCGCGACTGGCTCGTCAGATCAAGAGCGGGTACTCCGATATCGGGAAGGAGCTTGATGGAAGTGACGTTGCTATAGCTGTAGTCACCCTCCTTCGGGTTCTGAAGGCTTCGACCGCGACTTCCGTGGCGGGACTCCAGAAGCCACGTGCTCCGGTTGTTCCGCCACGCGCGTTCCAATAAAGGTGGAAGCGCATCTCGTCGGTCGGAATCTCCTGGATGTTGCGCCAGGTGAGGGTAAGTTTCCCTTCGAGCATCTTCGTCTCCGGATGGAGCTCGACTTCGATCCGGTAGTTGGCGTTTCGGGGAGAGAGCGCTTCCTCTTGAGCGGATGCGTCGATGGCGATCCCGAACAAGAGAAGCAGAGGAATGACGACTCGATTTCGCGGCAGCATATGGACCTCCCAGGCGGCGTCGAAGGGCGGGGCTGATTATAGGGGGGCGGGAGGAGCGGGACAAATCAAAGCCGAGAACATTCAGTCGTGGTTCCCAGATCGAGACTCATGGCTCCTCGTCCCCTTCCGTCGGCGCTCGAACCGACTGCGCGAGCTCCATCGAAACGAGTCGCGCCAAAAGAATCGCTGGATAGAGCTGACCGATGAGGCCTTCGAGCACCGCGAATTGCTTGGCGAGGCCGCTCAGTGGCGTGATATCACCGAAGCCCACCGTCGTCAGCGTAATGAAGCTGAAATAGGAGAACTGACCGAGCACGCGGTCGAGGCGAGCCCGTGGGTCCACGCTTAGATCGAGCGCGGGCAGATCGAAGGCCGTCGGCTCGACCAGGAAGATGAGCGCGTATACGAGTCCGAACGTCAACCCGAGAAGCAGATACACGGCTATGGCGCCCTCGATGCGACTTCGAGTGATCCGCCCGCGCGCAAAGACCTGTCTCAAAATCCCCATACAGGCGAAGATCAGGTAGAGCACGGTAAGCGTCGTCCCGATCAGGATGACCGAGCGAGTCGGTTCGATGTAGAAGAACAAGCGCCCCAACAAGATGAAGAGCGCGGCGACAAGGGAGAGGCGCCGAAAGCGGCGTACCGCCAGCGCACCGCTCAAAAGGATGAGGATGAAGAAGCCGTCGATGACGATTCTGCCGAGGGCGGTATCGGAGAGGAAGGGATCGACGACAAAGATCAAGAGAAGGAGGGCATAGAGGAGCACAGTGAGACTGCGATCCGAGGAAAAGTGAAGGATCTCCTTCAGCCAACCGTGTGAGCCGTCTGTCATCGTAACCCTCTCGTAGGACGCGATCTTACCAAAAAAGAAACCTGGATTGACGGCGCCCGGCCTCCTGTCTACAATGGGCGGTCGCAACATTGGCCAGCTTGAACGTCTTTCACGCCTCCTTCCACTTCTCTCTCATTGACAAGGACTCCCGTGCGAAAGTGGCGGAATTGGCAGACGCGCTGGACTTAGGATCCAGTGGGGCAACCCGTGGGGGTTCGAATCCCCCCTTTCGCACCATCATCTGTATATGAGGAGACCCGGTTCGTTGAAGGTTGACTACGAGGAAGAGGGCTCGTCGCTCCGCCACCTCGACATCGAGCTTCCCGAGGAAAGCCTGAGCGAAGAGTTCGACCGCGGCGTCGACAAGCTGAGGCGGAGTATCCGACTTCCCGGTTTTCGCAAGGGCAAGATACCGAAGGACGTTATTCGCCAGAGGTTCCACTCGGACGTTCTGAATCAGGCGGTGCAGGATCTCGTCTCCAACGCGCTTAATGAGGCGATCCGGGAGAAGAAGCTCTATCCGCTCAACGACCCATCGATATCCAACCTCGAGTCCGAGCTCGGCAAACCTCTGCGCTTTCGCGCTACTTTCGAGGTCATTCCCGAGATCGAAGTCAAGACGTACAAGGGTCTCGAGGCCGAGCGACCCAAGACGGAGGTCACGGACGAGCACATCGAGAAAGGCATCGAAAGCATTCGAGAGGAGAATGCGCGATTCGACCCGATCGAGGACCGGGGCGCACAGGACCACGATTTCGTCATGGGCAATCTGACGGAAAGACCGCAGACGGGCGGCAAGGAACAGGTTCACGAGGGTATCTCTATCGAAGTGGGCTCCAACGCCTATCACGAAGTGCTTCACGAGAAGCTCCAGGATAGAGAGCCCGGCGCCAAGCTGACCTTCAGCGCGGCCTTCGCGGGGGATCACCCCGACCCGGCTCGGGCAGGGAAGACCTTCGACGTCAGCTTCGACCTCGGCGAGCTCAAGCAAAAGGTAATACCGGAAGCGGACGACGAGCTCGCGAAGGATCTCGGCGACTACGAGACGCTGGAGGAGCTCAAAGCAGCGCTCAGAGCACAGGGCGAAGCGCGCGCGGCCCAAAACGACGAGCAGGAGCTCCGGCACCGTCTTCTCGGAAAACTCATCGAGGCCAACCCATTCGACGCTCCCGAGTCCCTCGTCGATCTCGAGCTCGAGGGCCGGGTGGAAGCTGCCGCCAGGGACCTTTATCAGCGCGGGATCGATCCCAGCCAGACGGGCATCGATTGGCGCACCATGCGCCAGGAACAGCGACCCGCTGCAGAAGCCGGTGTAAAAGCGACTCTGATTCTCGACAAGATCGCTCAGCACGAGGGTCTCCAGGCGAGCGAGCAAGAGGCCGAAGAGGAAATAAAGCGGATAGCGGAAGCGGTCGAGAAGAGCCCCGAGGCGGTGCGGGCTCAAATGCTCAAAGACGGTAGCCTAGAACGACTTAAGGGAAGACAACGCCGTGACAAGGCTGTTGACTTCGTAATGCAACATGCTAAACTTAAATAGGGGTTGAACTTACATGCTAATCCCGATGGTGGTCGAGCAGACCAACCGGGGTGAGCGCGCGTACGATATTTTTTCGCGCTTACTCAAAGACAATATTATTTTCATTGGCACTCCCATCGACGACGGTTTGGCCAATTTGGTCGTCGCCCAGCTCCTGTTCCTCGAGGCCGAGGATCCGGAGAAGGAGATTTCCATCTACATCAACAGTCCGGGAGGCTCGGTTACGGCGGGCTTGGCGATATACGACACTCTGCAGTTCATCCGTCCCGACGTCACGACCTATTGCCTCGGTCAGGCGGCGAGTATGGCGGCCGTGCTGCTCGCAGCCGGCTCGCCCGGAAAACGCTTCGCGCTACCCAATTCTCGGGTAGTCATCCATCAGCCATCGGGTGGCGCCCAGGGCCAGGCTACCGATATCAACATTCAGGCGAAGGAGATCCTCCGCACTCGACAACGTCTGAACGAGATCGTGGCCAAGCATACCGGACAGGACATCGCGAAAATCGAGCAGGACGTGGAGCGCGATTTCATCATGACCGCGGAAGTGGCCCGGGAGTACGGGATCATCGATCAGGTGATCGACCGGCGAGTCTAGGCCGCGACCGCATCGAGACGGGAGCTATTGTGTCGAAGAAGAACGAGGATCCGGAAGTCCTTCGGTGCTCCTTTTGTAACAAGGATCAGAGCGATGTGCGCAAGCTCATCGCCGGCCCCACCGTATTCATTTGCGACGAGTGTGTCGAGGTCTGCAACGACATCATCTCTGACGACAATCGTTTCGAGAATCGCGCACAAAGCACGACCCTTCCAACTCCCGTAGAGATCAAGCAGTTCCTGGACGAGTACGTCATCGGTCAAGAAACCGCCAAGAAGCGGCTCGCGGTCGCCGTCTATAACCACTACAAGCGCGTCCAGATCATGAAGTCCAAGGGGCGCCAGGACGTCGAGCTCACCAAGAGCAACATTCTTCTCATCGGTGCCACCGGCACGGGAAAGACTTTGCTGGCACAGACGCTCGCAAAGCTCCTGCGTGTTCCCTTCTGCATCGTGGATGCGACGACGCTCACAGAAGCCGGCTACGTCGGCGAGGACGTCGAGAACATCATCCTCAAGCTTCTTCAGGCGGCGCAGGGCGACATCGAGAAGTGCCAAGAGGGAATCATTTACATCGACGAGATCGACAAGATTTGTCGCAAGGACGAGAATCCCTCGATCACGCGCGACGTCTCCGGCGAGGGAGTTCAGCAGGCCTTGCTGAAAATCCTGGAGGGCACGGTCGCCAACGTTCCTCCGCAGGGTGGGCGCAAGCACCCTCACCAGGAGTTCTATCAGATCGACACGACGAACATTCTCTTCATTTGTGGCGGCGCATTCGTCGGGCTCGACAAGATCATCGAGCGCCGTTCCGGGAAGAAGAGCCTGGGTTTCCGCGCCGAGCTGAAGCAGCCACCGAAGGTCACCCCGGATCAAGAGCACGTCTTTCAGAACACTCAACCCACGGATCTCATCAAGTACGGCCTCATCCCGGAGTTCGTAGGTCGGCTTCCCGTCATCGGAACTCTACACGAGCTGGGGCGGGACGCGCTCATTCGCATCATGAGCGAGCCGAGAAACGCAATCATCCGCCAGTATCAGCGGCTGTTCGAATACGAGAACGTCAAGCTGCGTTTCACAGACGACGCACTCGGGGCCATCGCCGACCAGGCGGTAGAGCGCAAGATCGGCGCAAGGGGACTGCGCATGATCATCGAAGACCTGATGCTCGACCTGATGTATAATCTGCCTTCTCAGAAGAAGGTCAAAGAAGTCGTTGTCACCAAAGAGGTCGTGGAGGACCGGGATAAACCGGTGACCCTCATAGAAAAAGCCGGCTAAAAGGCCGATTGACTCGGATTCACAGCACAAATCAGAAGCGCCTGCCGTTTATCGAAACGAGCTGATTTTCCCCAATTTGCAACTCCGTTCGTGAACCGGCCTGGGCTGGTTGGACCGGAACACACTCGACAAAAATACCCAAGCACCGACGAGGAACATGTTCGGAACGAAGAGCAAGGACCGTACCGAAATCTACGAGACTTTGCCGATGGTCCCACTGCGGGACGTGGTGATCTTCCCCTATATGATGATGCCGTTCGTGATCGGGCGGTCTTCTTCGGTTCGGGCGCTCGAATACGCCGTTGCCCACGACCGGCGTATCTTTCTCGCGGCGCAGCACGACGCAACGACGGACGATCCCGGGGGGCCGGATATCTACACCGTGGGCACGGTGTCCAACATCCTGCAATCGGTAAAGCTGCCCGACGGTAACATCAAGGTATTGGTCGAAGGAGTGGATCGCGGCAGGGCTATAGAGTGCCGTGACGAGGAGGGTTTCTTCAAGGTTGTCGTAAAGACCGTTCCGAATCCGAAGGAGCAAGCCACAGGCTCCGACGAACTGATGAGCAAAGTGGTCTCCCTCTTCGAACAATACGTGAAGCTCGCCAACAATCTCCAGAGCGAAGTCAAAAACGCCGCGGTACAGGTCGACGACCCGGGCAAGCTCTCAGATACGATCGCTTCGCATCTGGTGATGACCGTCGACGAGAAACAGAACCTTCTCGAGATCTGGAATCCCGTCGAGCGGTTGACTCGCGTCGCGGGCGTTCTCGAGCTCGCAGTCGACAAACTGCAGGTAGACCGACGCGTCCAGGGTCGCGTCCGCAAACAGATGGAGCGTGCCCAGAAGGAGTACTACCTCAACGAGAAGATGAAGGCGATCCAGAAAGAGCTCGGCCGCAAGGACGACAAGTTGAACGAGACGGAAGAGCTCGAGACAAAAATTACCGAATCCAAGATGAGCAAGGAGGCCGAGGAGAAAGCGCTCGCCGAGCTCAAACGGCTCGAGGCCATGCCGCCGATGTCGGCGGAAGCGACCGTCTCACGCAGCTACCTCGATTGGCTACTGGCAGTGCCGTGGCACAAGAGAACTCGCGAGAGCCGTGACATCGGCCGAGCCGAGCGTATCCTGGATGAAGATCACTACGGCCTTGCAAAGGTCAAAGACCGAATCATCGAGTTGCTCGCCGTACGCCAGCTCGTCAAGAAGCAGCGAGGTCCGATCCTGTGTCTCGTCGGCCCTCCCGGCGTCGGCAAGACTTCGCTGGCTCGTTCGGTGGCGCGGGCCACGAATCGCAAATTCGTGCGTTTGTCACTCGGAGGCGTCCGGGACGAGGCGGAAGTCCGTGGCCACCGCCGAACCTATATCGGCGCGTTTCCGGGGCAGATGGTTCAAATGATGAAGAAGGCGGGCACCGTGAACCCTCTCATCTTGCTCGACGAAGTCGACAAAATGAGCATGGACTTCCGCGGCGATCCCGCGGCCGCGCTTCTCGAGGTTCTCGACCCCGAGCAAAACCACTCGTTCCAGGACCACTATCTCGACGTCGAGTACGACCTGTCGAACGTCATGTTTATCGCGACGGCCAACGTCATGCAGAACATGCCTCAGGCATTGATGGACCGGCTCGAGGTGATCAGACTTCCTGGATATACCGAGGAGGAGAAGGTCGAGATCGCGAAAAGATTCCTCGTCGCCAAGCAAATGGCGGCCAACGGCCTCAAGAACAAGAAAGTGACCTTGGCGGATGACGCCATCGTCGAGATCATTCGCAGCTACACCCGCGAAGCGGGCGTAAGAAGCCTCGAAAGAGAGATAGCTTCCGTCTTCCGCAAAGTGGTCCGCAGGATCGTCAAGGAAGGCGCTGCGCTCGAGGTCAGCGTCGACGAGGCGAGCATTGCCAGCTACCTGGGTGTTCCGAAGTTTCGGCCGCGGAGCAGGCAGGGCGAGGCCGAGATTGGAATCGCCACTGGACTCGCTTGGACCGAAGTCGGAGGCGAGCTCCTGACCACAGAAGCCACGCTGATGCCGGGAAAGGGAGACCTGACGATCACGGGAAAGCTCGGCGAAGTGATGCAGGAATCCGCCCGCACGGCCGTATCGGTCATTCGCTCCCGGGCACGTCGCTACGGTTTGCCGACCGATTTCCACAAGAAGCTCGACATCCACCTGCACGTTCCCGAAGGAGCCATCCCGAAGGACGGCCCTTCGGCCGGCATCACCTTGGCAACGGCGCTCCTCTCGATTCTCAGTGCGGTCCCGGTCCACAGCGATGTGGCGATGACGGGAGAGATTACACTCCGGGGCAAGGTTTATCCTATCGGGGGCGTCAAGGAGAAGCTCCTCGCGGCACACCGCGCCGGGATCTTCCAGATCATCTTGCCGCGCGACAACGAGAAGGACCTAACTGAGATCCCGGAAGACATTCGCAAGCAGCTGGAGATTCACCTCGTAGACACGGTCGACGAGGTTTTCGATATCGCCCTGACGACACCTCTGAAGCGGGTTAGCGAGACCGATCCGCTCCCGGATTTGACCGAGGAGGGGCCGGTCTCAGGTGAGTCGGTTGCTCACTAGAGTACTGGGCGCAAGTGGATATAATGGAGCGGTTCACCGCTCGAGATGAAGGGGTTTTCGCCGGTCGAGTTGATCCGGAGCGTTGCCGAACCTGACGACTTCCCGCCGCAGGGCTTGCCGGAAGTCGCGGTCGTTGGTCGGTCCAACGTCGGCAAGTCGAGCCTGCTCAACCGACTGACGGGGGTAAAACGACTTGCATTCGTTTCCAAAACGCCGGGGCGAACGCAGCTCATCAACTTCTTTCGGGTCGGCGAAGAGATGGTACTAGTCGACCTTCCGGGTTATGGATTCGCAAAGGCACCCATCAGCGTAAGAAATAAATGGGAACGATTGGTCACGAGCTATCTCTTCGAACGAGGCTGCCTCGTTCTCGTCGTCCTCTTGGTGGACATTCGGCGCGATCCGCTCGAGAGCGACCTTCGAGTTCGGGACCTTATGGAGGAGAGAGATATCGATTACGTCGTGGTTGCCACCAAATCGGACAAGTTGAGCGCCGGCAAGGTCCGGCAACAACGAGAGCAATTGCAGAAAGTTTATGGAGCCGAGGAGAAAGCGCCCGTCGTTACATTCTCCTCGGTAACGAGTGAAGGAAGGAAAGAACTATGGAAGGTGATCGAGAAACGAGTTCGGGAGGCGAAACGAGCACCGAAGAGCTAGAGGAAAAACCCGCCCGTAACGATTCGAAAGCCAAGTCCTTGAACATCGCCGAGCTCAAGGAGATGAACATCTCTGCGCTCGCCAAAGTTGCAAAGGATCTCGGTGTGGCAGGGGCGACGGGGATGCGCAAGCAGGAGCTGATCTTCAAGATTCTTCAGGCGCAGACCGAACAGAGCGGACTCATCTTCTCCGAGGGCGTGCTCGAATGCTTGCCCGACGGATTCGGTTTTCTTAGAGCGCCGGAATACAACTACCTTCCGGGTCCCGACGACATCTACGTCTCACCCTCCCAGATTCGTAAATTCGACCTCAGGACCGGGGATACGATCTCGGGCCAGATCCGTCCGCCGAAGGAGGGCGAGCGTTACTTCGCTCTCATCAAGGTCGAGGCAGTCAATTTCGAGACTCCCGAAGCGGCGCGGGAGCGCATCTTCTTCGACAACCTGACTCCGCTCTATCCCCAGGACCGCATCAAGCTCGAATCGACCAAGGACAATCTGTCCGCTCGCGTCATGGATCTGATGACTCCCATCGGCAAGGGACAGCGCGGGCTCATCGTGGCGGCCCCCCGAACCGGCAAGACGATGCTCCTCCAGAACATCGCCAATAGCATCACCGCAAACCACCCCGAAGTCGTGCTCATCGTGTTGTTGATCGACGAGCGGCCCGAGGAAGTCACGGACATGGAGCGTTCGGTCAATGGTGAGGTTATCAGCTCGACCTTCGACGAAGCGGCGTCCAGGCACGTTCAGGTGGCCGAGATGGTGATCGAAAAGGCCAAGCGGCTCATCGAGCACAAACGCGACGTGGTAATTCTTCTCGATTCCATCACCCGGCTCGCTCGTGCCTACAACACCGTCGTTCCTCCCTCGGGCAAGGTTCTGTCCGGAGGCGTGGACAGCAACGCTCTGCAGCGCCCGAAACGCTTCTTCGGGGCGGCCCGGAACATCGAGGAGGGCGGTTCGCTCACCATCATGGCGACCGCTCTCATCGAGACCGGAAGCCGCATGGACGACGTCATCTTCGAGGAGTTCAAGGGCACCGGCAACATGGAGATCCACCTCGACCGCAAGCTCGTCGACAAGAGGGTCTTCCCCTCCATCGACATCAACAAGAGCGGTACTCGGAAAGAGGAGCTTCTCCTTTCGAAGGAAGAGCTCAGCCGTGTCTGGATCCTGCGAAAGGTGCTCTCGCCTCTCTCTCAGGTCGAGGCGATGGAGCTCCTGCTCGACAAGATGAGCAAGACGAAGGACAATCAGGGGTTCCTCTCCTCGATGTCCGGTCAAGGTTAGAGCCCCCAGTCGTCGCCAAGGCGCGTGAGCGGATTTGCTCGCCCATTGAGCTATAATCGTGGATCGTGGTTTTTTGGGGCAGAGAAGGGCCCCGGCAAGGAGCATTTGACGCCATGAAGCCTGATATTCACCCTAAGTACGTGGAAGTGAACGTCCATTGCGCATGCGGCGAGACTTACACGACGCGCTCGACCAAGGGCGGAGAGATTCGACTCGAGATCTGCTCCAAGTGTCACCCTTTCTTCACCGGCAAGCAGAAGCTCATCGATTCCGCAGGTCGTGTGGAGCGCTTCAACCAGAAGTACGGTACTCGCGAGGAGCGGAACAAGAAGGCGCAGGCCGGCCAGTAAGGCGCCGCTCTCTTCCAGCGATGTCGAATCTGGAGCAAAAACTCGAAGCGGTCGAGAAGCGCTTCGAGGAGGTCACCGCCGAGCTGGGCAAGCCGGAGGTCATCGCCGACCCGGCGAAGATACAGAGGCTTGCCAAGGCACGTTCGGAGATGGAGCCGCTCGTCGAGAACTATCGCCGACTCAAGACGACGCGGAGCCAACTCGAAGAGACCCGGCAGATGTTAAGGGAAGCCCACGAGGTCGAGCTGCGGCTCCTCACCCAGGAGGAGATCGCCCGCCTGGCGGAGGAGGAAGAGCGCCTGCTTCACGAGGTCAGACTCGAACTTCTTCCGAAAGACCCCAATGACGAGCGCAACGTGCTGCTCGAGATCCGGGCCGGAACCGGCGGCGAGGAGGCTGCCCTCTTCGCTCAGGAAGTTTTCCGCATGTACACGCACTACGCGGAGAATCAAGGCTGGCGCGTCGAGGTGATGAACCTGAACGATACCGGCATCGGCGGAGTCAAGGAAGTCGTTGCCTTGATCGAAGGCAAGGGCGCCTTCAGTCGCTTGAAGTACGAGAGCGGTGTGCATCGAGTCCAACGGGTTCCAGCTACCGAGGCTTCGGGACGCATCCACACTTCCGCGGTGACGGTGGCGGTTCTGCCGGAAGCCGAGGACGTCGAAGTGGATGTCGACGCGAAGGATCTTCGCATCGATACTTACTGCTCGTCCGGCCCCGGCGGACAGAGTGTCAATACCACCTACTCCGCGGTTCGGATCACGCACGTTCCGACCAGCCTGGTGGTCACCTGCCAGGACGAGAAATCGCAAATCAAAAACAAGGCCAAAGCCATGCGCGTTCTGCGCTCGCGACTCTACGACCTGGCGATGAAGGAGCAGCGAGACCAGATCGCGAGCGAGCGCAAGGGGCAGATCGGCTCGGGTGACCGCAGCGAGAAGATCCGCACCTACAACTTTCGCGAGGGACGAGTTACGGATCACCGCATCCACTTTACTCTCCATCAGCTGAACTCTATTCTCGATGGCGAGATCGAAGGACTCATCGACGCACTCGTTGCGCACTATCAGACGGAGAAGCTCAAAGAGGCCGAGGCCGCCGTCCAATCGTGACGAACGGCAGCCCGAGCGCACGACGACTCTTGGAGCGGGGCGCCTCGGAGCTCGCCAAAGTCGGTGTCGACGACTCTCGCTGGGAAGCGGAGCTCTTGTTGCGGCACGCCCTCGGCTGCTCCAGAGAGCATCTCCTCGCTCGGCTGCAAGAACCCGTCCCCGCCGAAGCAATGGGCCATTTCTTTCAGCTCGTCGACCGGCGACGGGGTCGCGTTCCCGTCCAGTATCTTCTTGGAGCCCAGGAGTTTTTCGGATTCTCCTTCCGCGTTACTCCCGCCGTGCTGATACCGAGACCCGAAACGGAGGGGCTCGTCGAGCAAGCGCTTCTCATGCTTGAGCAGAGACCTCGCCCGCGCATCGCGGACGTGGGATGCGGCAGCGGCTGCATCGCGATCGCAATCGCGCTTTCGCTGTGTCAGGCCGAGCTCTTCGCCATCGACGCCTCCGCGGCGGCCCTTGCGGTCACTCGGGAGAACGCTCAGCGGCATGGCGTAAGTCACCGCGTCGAGCTCTTGAACGGCAATCTGCTGGCGCCACTGCTCGATCATTCAACGCCAGAGCTCGACGCGGTCGTGACCAATCCTCCCTACATATCGGACGAGGAGCTCGAGGAGCTTGCGCCCGAGGTTGCCGGCCACGAGCCGCGTCTCGCCCTCGCCGGCGGCAAGGAAGGTCTCGGCGTCATTGCTGAGCTGCTGCCGCAGGTGGCGCGAGCGCTCCGCCCCGAAGGTCTGCTCTTCATGGAGATCGGCTGCGGTCAGGAGGCTCGGGCCGGTGAGCTCGTCCGTGATTCCGGAATGGCGATTGTTCGCGTCACGCCCGATCTGGCCGGTATCCCGCGAGTCGTCGTGGCGCGAAAGCAATGAGCGGGGTCGATGGATCGAATCCGAGTCGTCGGCGGTAAGAAGCTCTCGGGCAAGCTCCGTGTGAGCGGAGCGAAGAACGCTTCGCTTCCGGCGATGGCCGCAACGCTCTTGGCCGCTGAGCCCATCGCGCTCCAGAACGTTCCCGACGTATGGGACGTTGCGACGATGAGGCGGCTTCTCGCGGAACTCGGTACGGAGATCTCCAGACCGTCGCCGAACAAGCTCGAACTCAGGACACGAAAGATCGCCTCACATGAGGCGGCCTACGATCTCGTCAAGACGATGCGCGCTTCGGTGCTCGTCCTAGGTCCGCTCGTCGCGCGGGCAGGTAGAGCGCGCGTGTCGATGCCCGGAGGCTGCGCCATCGGCGCTCGCCCGATCGACCAGCACTTGAATGCCTTGGAGAAGCTTGGAGCTTGTGTGCACCTCGAACACGGATTCGTGACTGTTGAGACGGATGGTCTCATCGGCGCCGATATTCGTTTCGACACCGTCACCGTGACCGGAACCGAGAACCTCATCCTGGCGGCCTGTCTCGCGCGAGGCCGTACGGTGCTCGCGAACTGCGCCCGTGAGCCCGAGATCGTGGATCTCGTTCGGCTGCTTCGTCGAATGGGCGCTCAGATCGAGGGCGAGGGCACGCCGCGCATTCTCATCGAGGGAGTCGATCGCTTGAAGGGCGCGTCGCACTCCATAGTTCCCGATCGAATCGAGACCGGAACCTACCTGATTGCAGGCGCACTCGCGGGTGAAGATGTCGAGCTCACGCACTGTCGCCCCGAGCAGGTCGCCTCGCTCGTGGCGGCGCTCCGCAAAGCAAGAGTTTCCATGGACGTCGAGGAGAAGCGGATCTTGGTTCGTCGTTCCGCGCGGCGCCTGCACGGGATCGATATCACGACCGAGCCCTATCCCGGCTTTCCCACGGACATGCAAGCTCAGCTCATGGTCTTCCTGACGCAGGCGGACGGAGAGAGCAGCATCATGGAAACCATTTTCGAGAACCGCTTCATGCATGTCGCCGAGCTCTCACGTATGGGGGCGCGCGTCGAGCTCGAAGGACATCGAGCCAAAATTTACGGCCCCAACCACCTCTCGGGCGCGAAGGTCATGGCGACGGATCTTCGAGCGAGCGCCTGTCTCGTTCTCGCCGCTCTCATCTCCGAGGGCGAGACCTGGATCGAGCGCGTCTATCACCTCGACCGCGGGTACGAGCGCATGGAAGAGAAGCTCAGCGCGCTGGGCGCCGTGATCGAGCGACTCCCGAGCTAGGTGCCGTGGTACACGGCGTATTCAAAAACGTTAGACCGGCCCCGTCAGTTTGGCCGACGCAAAACTCATCGACATTCTGCGCGAGCGGCAACCGATTGCATCTGCCGCGAGCCCGGCCCAATCGTCCGCATTCGGGCTGCTTCGAAGGAATGAGACGTTGCGGGGCTCCTTCGAAGGACTGCCCACCGCAAAAGTGGGCCGGCCGTTCCCCCGAGCGAAGAGCGAGGGGAGCGAACGAGCCGAAGAGGCGAGTGAGCACAAAGTAAGCTGGGGGGTCCTGGCTTCACGGTGTGGGGGTTTACCCCTGTCGTCCCACGGCAGCCTGGGACAAGATCGGGCGCTAACTGGCGCGAGTTATACGCTTGTCGCCGTCCAGCTTTTGTGGCACCGCTCTTGCTAAATGGTATGGACAGACCTGGAGACAAGAGATGATCTGTCCTTCCTGCAAGAACAGCCAGCCCATGTCCTTCCGATGCGAGAGTTGTGGCGAGGAGTTGATGCGCGGCCGCTACCGTGGCCAAGTGTCGTCGCCCGCGCCGCCGCGATCCGTCTTCGCCGCCGGTGGAGCGGCCGTAGCCACGATGGACAATCCCTATCAAACGCCTCAGGCGGCGCCGGCCCGTTTCCAAGCACCGACTCTGGACCAGGCCTTCGCCTCGCGGGGCTCTCGTCTCGCCGCTTCGCTGATCGACGGTATCGTTGCTTGCGTGCTGATGATTCCCATCTTCGTGAGCGCCGTCATGGCGGACGCGAGCGGAGGCGGGTCGGCGGCACTAGGTGGGGCTCTCGTCTTCGGATCGGGCGTATTGTTGATCGCCTTTGTCGTGTATCAGCTCTCGATGTTGGTCCGCCAAGGCCAGACCATTGGCAAGAAGGTCATGAACATTCGCATCGTGGACTATCACAGCGGTGACGTACCCGGCTGGGGCAAGCTTCTGGGAATGCGCTACGGGCTGAACAGCGTCCTGGGCAATATTCCTCTGTACACCCTAGTCGATATTCTCCTGATTTTCGGAGAAGAGCGAAGATGCATCCATGACTATCTGGCCGGAACCAAAGTCGTCGAAGCCTAGTCGCGGATCTCGCCCCAATCAAAACGGTATCCCGTCCTACGCCCTGCTATAGTCTGAACGTCGCATGGTCGCACGCAAGGCTACTGAGCAGCCCGTTCTGAACAATCTCGTCTTCATCGAGACGCCGGAGAATGTTCGTCTTGCGTTTCGGATCGCGGGCCCAGGTACTCGCCTGGGCGCTTATTTGATGGACGTTTCGATCCGAATCGCGGCCCTCTATGGAATTGTCCTGGTTTTTTCCCTGGTTCTCAGGCCTTTCGCCTCGACAGGTCTTCCGATGGGGGCCTACTTCGTCGTGGCTTTCATTCTCGAATGGGGATACGGATGCTTCTTCGAAACGTGGTGGAATGGACAGACGCCTGGAAAGAAGGCGTTCAGGCTGAGGGTCATCAAAGTCGAGGGCTACGCCATCGGATTCTACGACGCAATGCTCCGAAACCTGTTGAGAACTGCGGATTTCGTTCCCTTCTTCTATGCCGCGGGATTCCTCACCGCGGCGTCGAATCCACGGATGCAGCGCATCGGTGATCTCGTCGCGGGGACGATCGTCGTGCGGGAGAGACGCCCGGAGCTCTCGAGCGAGCTCACCGGCGTTGGCGATTACGAGCCCTTCCCGCTCGAGGCGTTTCGGCATCGTTATCGTCCGTCCGAGAAAACGCTCGAAGTCATCGAAGCGCTGTTTCGGCGACGATTCGATCTGGCACCCGCCCGGGTGGATGAAATCGCCATGGTACTCGCGGAGCCCTTGGGCAAACGTTTGGAATCCTTCCAACAGCGCAAGTTTGCCCGGGACCAACCGGCTGAGTTCCTCTTCCGTCTCCTGCGCACCCACCGACTACGAGCAGGATCGGATACCGACGAGGAAGCCATGAAAGCAGCCTCGTGAACAAGCCCTCTTTCGTGAAAAATCGGAGGCCGAGCTGGAAGCGTTTTGCCGCTCTGCTCGAAAGAGCCGAAGCTCCGGGCAAACCGCGCCTGAGCAGCGACGAAGTCACCGAATTCTCCGAGTTGTTCAGGGCGTCGTGCTACGACCTCGCCCAAGTGCGCTCCAGGGACTGGGGCTCACCGCTGGAAAGATACTTGAACGACCTCGTCGTGCGCGGGCACGGCGCGTTTTACGGTGCGCGGCCGCCACGCGGAGGCCAGGTGTGGCGATTCTTCTCCGAGACCTTTCCGCGCCGCTTGCGTGACAATCATCTCTTCTTCTGGGCCGCTTTGGCCCTGTTCGCCATCCCGATGATCGTGAGCTGGGTGGTCGTTGGGACCGACCCCTCTCTGGCGAATCGTGTGCTTCCTGGGACGGCTCTCTACAATATGGAAGAGATGTACTCGGAAGACCTCAGCGAGATGGGTCGTCAGGATGCCGCCATGGCGGGCTTCTACGTTCGACACAACACGTCGATCGCTTTCAAATGCTTCGCCCTCGGATTCTTCCTCGGGCTCGGAACGATCTACGTGCTCCTCTCGAACGGAATCCAACTCGGAACCGTCGCCGGATACGTCATCGCCCAAGGCCACGGCGACCGTTTTCTTGGCTTTGTCGTCTCTCACAGCTCCTTCGAGCTCACGGCAATCGTCGTCGCTGGCGCCGGCGGCCTCGTCCTCGGGCACTCGATTCTTGCCCCTGGAGCCTTGTCCCGGTCCGAAGCCCTGAAGCAGCGAGGCCTCGTTGCGGTCGAGCTCGCCCTCGGAGCCGCCGGTATGCTCTTCATCGCCGCGATGATCGAGGGTTTCTGGTCCGCCCAGCCTTTGCCACTTCCCATAAAGTACTCCGTGGCCACGGTGTTGTGGGTCACCGTCATCGCCTATCTCGGCTTCGCCGGTCGGGGGGACGGGACGATAGAGGCTCCGGACGCTGGCGTTCAGGTCCCGTCATGAAGCTCGAAGAGGCGACGCTCTCGCTCGAGCCACGCTCCGTCGGGGCCTGCATCGATCTCGCCATCCTCTTCTATAGACGAAACGCTTCGAAGATGGTCGCTCTCTCGGCGCTTTTCGGGGCAGTACCCCTCGCGGTCGGTGCACTCCGAGCCTCAAGCGGGGACGGCTGGCTCTGGGGCAGCTTGTCGTTCTTCTATATCTCTCCATTCCTGGGAGCGGCCCTGGTCGCCGGAGTTGGACATCACGTCTTCGGGGAGGGGATGTCCCGGCCGCTGTTGAATTTGGTCGGGTAGCGGCGGCACCTGTGAATACTCTTAGGCAGCAACCTCATCGCTGTCAAGAGATTTCTGTTTGCTTCTAAGCGCGTGAACGAGAGCGCCCATATGGCGATAGCCTTTGATACGGTGAAACTTTTTCTCCGCCGTGACGACGCCGAGAGCGGTCCATCGGCGAATCATGGAAGGACTCTTCCACCGCTTGACGTTTCTCGAGACTCTGCGGATGGTGCCGTTGAGATTCTCGATGGCGTTTGTCGTGGCCAGAGATTTGCGAAGTAACTCGGGTAGAGCGAGCTTCACAACCGTGAGGGTCTCTTCCATCCCTTCTCGAAGGCTTCCGGCAGCTTCGTCGTAGCCGTTTCGCTCGAGCCACGACACCAATGCCTGAAGTCGCTTGCGCGCCTTGTCGGCACTCTTGCATTTGTACGCTTCCTTCATTGTCTGGAGCACGTAGGCGTGACGGGACTTGGGAAGGTACGAGCGTAGATTTCGGAGTTTGTGGAGCTGGCATCTTTGGATAACCGCGAGATCCCCCAAAACGTCGACGAGTGCTTTGCGGATCCCTTTGCCTCCGTCCACTACGCAGAGAATCGATTCGTCGATCCGCAATCCCCGCTCGAGAAGGTTCTGCAACATCGCGGTGCACACCCGAGAGTTCTCCGTCGAGCCCAGCCATATACCCAAGGGCACCTTCGTTCCATCTATTGTGATACCGAGAGTTACGACGACGGTCTGTCCGGCCACCTCAAGGCCATCCATCATTAGTGCCGCAAGCTCGAACTCCTCTAGCCTCCGAGATAGGTATTCCTCGAGCTTCTTAGTCGTCTGGCTCACGAGGTGACGGCTGGCGGCACTCTTGCTCGTGCCACGAGACTTCAACTTCGCCGAGGGTTTGTCCAGACTCGATTCGTAATTTCGGGTCGATACCCCCACCAAGATCTGGTTCAGCACTCGCTCCGGAAGCGGGTCTTCTTCGCGGAAGGCTTCGAAGTGTGGAAGCGACGCCTCCTCGCCCGACTTCGAACGAACTCGAGGTCGCGACACTTGGATTCGACGACCGCCGAAGCTCAGCTCCCCATCCGTGCTCCCCCAGTGGTTATGAGTTCGCTCCTTCTCGTGCTTGCCCTTCGGCCCCGCGATCTTCTCCGCGTCCTCTCTCAGGAGTAGGTGCAATGCGGTCAGTCCTTGCTCGTACACCCATTCCGTCAGGTCCGCCTTCGTGGCCGCGATCCCAGCTATCATCGGTAGCAGTATCTGACCGACTTGGCCAACTACCTTGCCCGTAGGCGAGTGCGTTTGCTTTCTTACTGGCTTCTTTGATTTCCTTGGCATGGTGGCTCCTTGTCCCCCTCTGGAGACGGTTGGTTTGGCAGACCTATTCTTAGGCCGGCCAAGGAGCCGCCGCTACCCCAAATTCAACATCCGGCGGGACATCCCCTTCGGGGAGGCCTTCACTTTGAAGAACTCTCTGAAGCACTTCTGGAGCCACATCGGGGCGCTGCTGATCATGCTCCCCGTCGCCCGCACGCTTCTGGCCGCGCTCGGTGTTCTCTGCTGGGGCGTTGTCTGGGTTCCCATGGCGGCACGCTACGGATTCTTGTCCGAAGTCCTGACCCTCGAGCGCCTCCGCGGGCTTCGCATTGGCAAGCGACTCGCAGAGATCCTGCGCAACCACTTCGTCGAAGCCTGCGGCAGGTATCTGGCGATCGTCGGCTTCGCCGCGGCCCTCAGCATAGCGCTCTTCTTGACGGTCGACGTCGGATCCCAGGTTCTATTCGGCGTGCCGCTGTTGCTCGCGAAAGTGTCGCGGGCGATGGCCTTCGAAGATGTCTTCAACCTGCTATCCTATGATCCGCTAGTAATCACGGCCTTGGCCGCCAGCTGGTGGCTGGTCTACCCTCTGGCACGTTTGGCCTGGTTTTTTTGCTATCTCGACGCCCGCATCCGCAAGGAGGGCTGGGACATCGAGATCCAGTGCCGTGTCGAGGCACGACGCATCGCTTGAGCTCCATGCCGCGTAGCATCCTACTCACGGTCCTCGTCGCACTCGCGGTTCGGCCGCTGACGGCGCAAGAGGAGGACGTGGAGGGCTATCGACTCGAGGACACTCCGGTGGTACGCGAGTCCCTCGCCGAGGTCATGTCGCGTCCGGAGTTTTCACGGCTTCGCGTCGAACCTCCCGAGCCGGAGGAAGCGTCGGAAACCCCGGAGTGGCTGGAGCGCTTCTTGGATTGGCTCGCTCGGACTCTCGGCAATCCGGACGAGGAGTCACGTTCCGAGCCCATCCGGTTGCCCGGAATCGAGCTCGTGCTCTACGCGATGGCTGGTCTCGTCCTCGTCGCCGCCGTCGCCTTCATCCTAAAATCGATCATGAGCGCGAGGCGCGAACGAAAACTCGACTCGAAGCATGAGGAGGCGCGACTGTTTCGTGCCGGCGAGGCACCTGGAGAGACCGACCCCCAACACTATTGGCAACGTGCACAGGCCCTCGGTGAGAATAAACAGTTCAAAAAGGCGATCCGCGAGCTTCTGTTAGGCGCGATGAGCGCTCTCGAAAGGCGAGGACTCGTTCGCCACCGCCAGGGATTGACGAATCGCGATTACCTTCGGGCCGCTCGCGGCGTGGTCCGTCAGTCGCTTTTGGCCATCGTCTCGACTTTCGAGCACGTCTACTTCGGCCGACGAGAGGCGACTGCCGACGGTTTTCATATGTGTTGCCGCGAGTACCAAAAGAGCTTTCTCGGGGGATCGCAATGAAGCATCCCGAATGGCTTTGGGCCACCGCACTACTCGCTCTCCTTTTCGTGGGCTACGGGCTCCTTCCTGCTCCACGCGGCAACGACAGTGCAGACTCCTTCGACGAGGACGGTGGGGGAAAGAAGGCGTTCTTCCTGCTCGCCCAGAACTTGCTCTCCGCCGTCGAGCGCAACGCGACATCTCTCGTTCCGGACGATCCGGATAGCGACACACTCGTCATTCTGGGACCAGCCCGCTACCCGGACCGCGCACAATGGCAGACGCTGCACGATTGGGTGTCGCAAGGACGGGTCCTCGTCTTCGCGGCACGCTGGCGAGATCCCGCCGTGGAGCTCGAGCCTTTCGGGGTTCGGATCGTTTCGACGACGAGTCTTTCGATCGATCTCGATGACGAAGAGCCGGAGGCTGCGGGCGAAGAGCGCGAAGACCCTGTGGACTCCCGGGAAATCGAGACGGATCTGGTGGAGGGAATCGTCGACTGGCGCAGCTTCGGACAAATTCGATACACCGAGCCCGACGCCACCGTTGTGCTCTACCAAGACGGAGCGCCGCAGATCTTGTGGCAGGCGGTGGGAGACGGCTCGATCATCGTCGTGGCGAGTGACTTCGTCTTCACGAACCGCTCTCTTACTAAACCCGATAGCGGACTCCTGGCGTTTCGAGTCCTGGAGCTGGCCGATCCGAGCGGCCCCGTATACTTCGACGAAAGCATGAATGCCGAGGGCGCTCCCAAAGTTGTCGGAATCCTGATGGAAGACCCGTTCAGACTCCTGACTCTGCAGCTTCTCGTCGTCACCTTGCTCTTCGGTTGGATGGTGAGCCGGCGCTTCGGACCGTTGCAGACGTCTTCCGCTGCGGCCCGTCGAAGCCTCGTCGAGCACGCCCAAGCGCTCGGAAGCCTGCATTTCCGCGTGGGGACCGGTGGACGTCTCGTCGCTTCGTACCTCGAGTTCTTTCGGCGCCCGCTGGGGCTCCAATTTGGGAAGAGCGAGAGCGGGGCGCACCTCGAGGCGAGGGCTGCCGAGCCCCCGCCAGAGCTCGGGCGGGCGCTGAGAGCCGCCAAGAGTCCCGTGATCGGACGCGAGGCGGTGGCCTCCATCATCGAATCGCTCGCCAGATATCGATCAGGCACTCACTAAAGGAAGGACGTGATGGAGCCATCGGCAAGTCAACCCACCGCAGCTCTGCCCCTGAATCGTGTGGCGGGTTTGTTCGAGGCCACGCGCAAGGAAGTCGCGAAGGTCATCATTGGCCAGGAGGCGCTCATCGAAGGCGTGCTCGTCGCGCTTTTCTCGGAGGGCAGCGTTTTGCTCGAGGGCCCTCCGGGACTCGGGAAGACGCTTCTGGTGAACGTTCTATCCAGAAGCGTGTCCTGCCACTTCCGACGAATCCAGTTCACTCCGGACCTCATGCCCTCGGACCTTACCGGTCACAGCGTCTTCGACATGAAGGAACAGGAGTTTCACTTCAAACCCGGGCCGGTGTTCACCAATCTCCTGCTTACGGACGAGATCAACCGCTCGCCCCCGAAGACACAGTCGTCCCTCCTGGAGGTGATGCAAGAACGACAGGTCACTGCGGACGGCAAAACCTATCGCCTGCGGCGGCCGTTTCTCGTGCTCGCGACCCAGAATCCACTGGAGCACGAGGGCACCTATCCGTTGCCCGAGGCTCAGATCGACCGCTTCATGTTCAAACTACTCGTCGACTACCCCACGGTGGAGCAGGAGGTCGAAATCCTTCAACACTATGCGGCTGGCCGCGATCCGAGAGAGCTCAGCGGCTTCGACTTGAAAACGATCATGACGGCGGAGGAGGTCGTCGCGATACAAGCCGCCACCGCCAAGGTCATCGTCGAACCGAAGGTCATCAACTACATTACCGAGATCGTCGCAAAGACCAGAAGCTGGCATTCCGTTCTTGTCGGTGCGAGTCCACGCGGCAGTGTGAACCTTTTCATCGCTTCGCGTGTGCTCGCAGCGTGCCGCGGTCGAGATTTCGTGACCCCAGACGACGTCAAGGAAATCGCTCCCTGGGTGCTGCGGCACCGCCTGATGCTCCGCTCGGAAGCAGAGATAGAAGGTGAGAACGCGGACGGGGTCGTAGCTCAGATCCTGGAATCGGTCACAGCGCCGCGATCGTGATTCCCCGACCACGCCTGATCGCATGCTACGCCCTGGCGGGAGGGCTACTCGTCCTCGGCATTTGGGTGCCGCTTCTCACGTTCATCGCTCTCTCCGCCAACTTCCTCGTGACCCTTGCGGCTATTTACGACCTCTACCGCAGCGTACCGCCCGAGCTGATCGACACGCATCGGGAGGTTTCCGAAGTCCTCAGCGTGGGAGCGGCAAACCCCGTGATCTTGAGATTCCTCAATCGCTCGTCCACTCCGCTACGCGTCGAGGCCACCGACGAGCCGCCGCGCCCCAGTCGCGTGGAGGGTTTACCCTTCGAGGCCGAGCTCGTGCCTCAGCGGGAGGTAGAGGCCGTCTACCATTTGTATCCGGGGAAACGGGGCTCCAATCGCTTTTCGTTCTTGCACTTCCGATACGAGAGCCCTTACCGCCTATGGATGCGCTCCGTCGAGAGACCTCTCGTCGACGACGTTCGGATCTATCCCGACATCCGAACGGTCCGCCGTTTCGACCTCCTCGCCCGGAGAAATCGGCTTTCCGAAATGGGCCTGAAACTCTGGCGACTAAAAGGCCGGGAGGGCGAGTTCGAAAGACTCCGGGAATATCGTCGCGAGGACGAAATGCGACAGATCGACTGGAGGGCGACCGCCAAGCACCAGAAGCTCATCAGTCGCGAGTTCACCACCGAGCGCAACCAAAACATCGTGATCCTTCTGGACTGCGGGCGATCGATGTTCAACGAGACCGATGGCATCTCCCATCTGGATCGCGCACTGAACGCTTCCATCATTCTGAGCTACATCGCGCTCGGTCAAGGGGACAACGTTTCCTTCGTCGCGTTCTCGAACCGGATCGAAAGGCATGCTGGACCGGTTCGGGGCAAAGCCGCTATCCAGTCATTGATTCGTCAGACTTACGACCTCGAGCCTCGGCTCGAAGCCTCCGACTACGGTGTCGCCTGCGAGGACCTGCTACGGCGGCAAAAGAAACGCGCGCTCGTCCTTCTTCTCACCTACGCGCTCGACGAGCAGCACCTCGATGCGATTGGGCGCTACCTGAGGAGCGTCACCTCGTCGCATCTGTTCTTGTGCGTGCTCGTTCGAGACCTACCTCTCGTAGAGCTCGCGGAGAGAGTCCCCGCTACCGACCTCGAGGCCTATGAGGTAGCAGCCGCTACCGAGATGTTGTCCGCTCAAGAGCTGCGTCTCGCGGCGCTGAGGGCTTCCGGGATTCACGCGACGGAGGTCATGCCCAACGAGCTCGCGGCTTCGATCATCAACCACTATTTGGACGTGAAGGCCCGCCACCTGTTGTGATGATGAGCTCAAAACGGTGAGATGCGGAAGCCTTCGGTGAGCAGTTGGATCGTGTATTGACCACCGCCCCCAGCCTCGGCATCCGCGCCAAAGGGATCTGCTGCGTCACCCCATATCTCGACGTGGCCATCGACGCCGAGCCCGCCACTCAATGAGATATAGAACGCCCCGTCTCTGGAAGTGCCTCCCTGCACTTTGGAGTCTCCCAGGTCGACGGAGTCGGATCCGGCCGACGAGGAGTCAAGGTCGAATGCGGGCTGGCCGCCCGTCGCGAGTGCCACGTAGAGCGTGCTGTTGAACGTGATGATGCAGGTTCCGGTATCGAAGTCTTCCCGCGAAGCGGTGAAGAAAACGAGCGCAGGCACGGCGTTGCCAATGAGCCCCACGGTGACGGGTTGGTTGAACATGCGCTCGTCCATATCGAAGATTCTCTCGCTCAGTGGAATGTCCCCGGGCAAGAATTGCGTCGTGTTTTGACCTTCCGCGTCCAGGTCAATCCACGCACGAAACTTGAACCCACCGGGAGGAATCGGCGCGCGGCGATCTCCGCCAGACCCAGCCATCACCGCGACCCGATTGGGTGTGAACGTGTCCTTCATCAGCGTGACTGGGGCCGTAATCGGATGATCGAAGCCCATCTCCGCGAAGACATTCAACGTCCAGTTGTCGGGATCGGGATCGGCGGTAATAAGTTTCCACACCCGCCCCTGCACGTCGGGGATATAAACTCGTGTCACATAGTCTTTGTTGTCCGCAATGTCCTGCTGATGGGGGTTGAAGAGCGTCTGCATTGCTGGCAGAGCGTTGTTGGAAATAGTGTCAAGCGGTTCGCTCGTGACCTGATCCTCGAAATAGATGTCGCCGTTCTCGACACGAAACGCGAAGATAGAATGGCCCTCGTTCTCGTCGTTGTCACAACCGTAGCCGCCTCCTGCGAAGGCGAGCCACTGATCGACTCTGGTATCGAGTACGTTGGGATTTCCGCGCGTATCGACATCGCCCATCACGGGCGTGGACCAGGTCTCGCCCAGGCCGTCGATGACGCCCTCCACGATCCCCTCACGATTTCCCCGGTTCCAGAGCAGCTGCAGCTGGTTCGGGTTGGGCGCCTCGGTGACGTCGAGCATCGTCAGGAAGCGCCCTCCACGCCCGCGACCCAAGGTGAGGAGCGTGTGCCACTGATCGTCGCCACCTTCGTCGCCTCTGAGAAAAGCGTCGGCGGGCGACGGCGAGCCGGACAGCATGAACTTGTGATTGATGACGCCGTTGTTCTCCGCCACGACGAGCGCCACGAAATCCTTCAACGTATCTCTGCTACCGGGAGTCTCGGCCGGATCGAGCCCCAGCACGTCGTCGGGAAGGAAGCCTAGGACCTCGGCCCCCGTCTCGGCGTCGAAGCCGTGCAAGATCCCCGCGTTGGAGGTGTAGTACACCATCGTCTTCCGGTTGAAATGGTCCCAATAGAAACCGTCTCCTTCGACCGATCCGCCGACGCCATACTCGTTCGCGTGATTCAATGGCGGGTCGAAGTCAGGCGAGCGCGGTGGATTCGAGACGACCGCCAAGGAATTCGCCGTGCTTTCGTAGAGCTTCCAAGTCGGATTACCGTCTTCATCGAATTTCGAGAAGTTCAGATCCCCGCTGGTGTCGTAGATGCGGTTCGTGAGCGGATCCACGGACAAGCGATAGCCCCGTATGACCTTGACGACGATGTCTCGGGCGTCCGACGCCGTCAATGCGCCGATGCCGTCGATATTGCTCAAATAGCCGACCCCGACACCTAGATCCGCGGGTGCAACATTGCCGGTATTGAACGACAATAGGCTCTTCGAGCCCCGCTTATTGAAGAGGGGATGTCCCGGCCGCTGTTGAATTTGGTCGGGTAGCGGCGGCACCTGTGAATACTCTTAGGCAGCAACCTCATCGCTGTCAAGAGATTTCTGTTTGCTTCTAAGCGCGTGAACGAGAGCGCCCATATGGCGATAGCCTTTGATACGGTGAAACTTTTTCTCCGCCGTGACGACGCCGAGAGCGGTCCATCGGCGAATCATGGAAGGACTCTTCCACCGCTTGACGTTTCTCGAGACTCTGCGGATGGTGCCGTTGAGATTCTCGATGGCGTTTGTCGTGGCCAGAGATTTGCGAAGTAACTCGGGTAGAGCGAGCTTCACAACCGTGAGGGTCTCTTCCATCCCTTCTCGAAGGCTTCCGGCAGCTTCGTCGTAGCCGTTTCGCTCGAGCCACGACACCAATGCCTGAAGTCGCTTGCGCGCCTTGTCGGCACTCTTGCATTTGTACGCTTCCTTCATTGTCTGGAGCACGTAGGCGTGACGGGACTTGGGAAGGTACGAGCGTAGATTTCGGAGTTTGTGGAGCTGGCATCTTTGGATAACCGCGAGATCCCCCAAAACGTCGACGAGTGCTTTGCGGATCCCTTTGCCTCCGTCCACTACGCAGAGAATCGATTCGTCGATCCGCAATTCCCGCTCGAGAAGGTTCTGCAACATCGCGGTGCACACCCGAGAGTTCTCCGTCGAGCCCAGCCATATACCCAAGGGCACCTTCGTTCCATCTATTGTGATACCGAGAGTTACGACGACGGTCTGTCCGGCCACCTCAAGGCCATCCATCATTAGTGCCGCAAGCTCGAACTCCTCTAGCCTCCGAGATAGGTATTCCTCGAGCTTCTTAGGGCCGGCGACAAAATAAGTTCCCGTTTTCAAGACGGTCGGATGGTGTAGTTCCATTTGGGTGGAGTCTGGTCCTTTGTAACGGAAAGCGCCTGCATCCGCTCGTCAGTGATTTTGACGCCCTTCGGATAACGACGCCGGATAAGGTGTGCGCGTACTCGCAAACCGGAAGAGGTGGTGGTCGTGCGGATGTATTTGAGGATGGTTTCGTAGCTGTCGAGAGGCCTGCCCGCCCAGTTCTTGCTGACCTCGCTGAACAGACGGTGCTCCACTGGATTCCACTTGGATGTACCGGACGGATAGTGGGCTATGGTGATAGCGATGTCGTGGCGATTGCAAATCCGCGTTTGAAGCCCGTGCTTCCAACCCCGACACCGATAGCCATTGCTGCCCCCGGCGTCTGCCAATATCGCGAGGTCACGGGCTGCAGGATAGCGTCGCCGTCCTTCCGTTCGCCACCACTTCTCGATGGCATTCACGGCGAAGTCCGGGGTGTTGTACGAGGTACCAATGAACACTGTCCCGCGGTTCGCGAGCAGATCGTAGACGCCGTAGGGGATTGCGATGCCGTTCGATTCGGAACGGAAGTCATGGTCTTTGACGAGAGTCGGCTCGCGGTTCCAGGCCTGCCCGCCGTTTTTGAATAATCCCACCAGCTCCCGTTTCTTCGTGTCTACGCTGATGATGGGATGACCAGCTGCGGCAAAACGCGCGCGCAGTTCGGCGATACACGCGAATTGGGTATCGCGATCTTCGGACGTGGCACCGCACAGCTTCTTGTGGTTCACCCGCAACGAGAAGCCGAGCTGTTTGAGCAGTCGACCGACGGTTTTGCTGCTGACGTTCACACCGAGGCTTCTTAGCTCGCAAGCAATCTTGTCGGTGGTCCGCCGCGTCCATTTCACTCCCGTCATCGGATCGCCCGCGGTGTCGTGCTTCATGAGTTCTTCGATCTTGGCGATGACTTCTGGCGTTTTTTTTGCACGGCGCGCCGTCCGCCACCCTTTCGCCGAACTCCGTCGAGCTCAACATCTCTCATTAGCAATTCCCTACGACCTCTGGCTACCGTGCTCGGATCCATCCCGAGCAGTTCGGCAATCTGTTGGTCGCCACCGTGACCGAGCTTCATGGCCTCGACTCCCGCGTAGAGACGGCGCTGCTTTTCATCGAGCAGGCTGTAGAAAAGAACGATCGCAGCCTTCAACTCCACGGGGAGCACGCGGACTCCCCCGACCCAGCCCAACGTGGAAGGTGACGCCTCATGTATCTGGCGGGCCGAGAGCTGTTGCTTGCGCGTGCTCACATCGGTGGCCAGATACAGATATCGGCCGAACACCTGCTCGCGCGCCAATCTTTTCTCTCGGACCAGTTTCAACAGAGGAGCCTTGACGTCAACCTGCACCACGTCCTCGAGCTCGTCGACGTAGTAGCCTGCCTCACAGGCCGCGACCAACGCTTTTACCGTCGCAAGCAACGTCCCGTACTTCGAGAACCACACTGAGCGCAACGACCAAAGACCTTTTCGATCGAACTGGGCGATCTCGTCCAACGTGTAGTAGCTACCACGGTGGGAGTAGCTTGTCCGATACGCCAACTCATTGAGCTTTCGGAAGACGGTCGAGTCCACATCGGTACCCAACACTGCCTTCAAATCATCGAGGGTAGCTATTTTGTGCTTCCTCAACAGGCGGTCGAGATCTTCAGACTGATAGCTCGTAGGTCTCATAGTAGGAGAAGTGCTCCTTGATAGGCGTAACCCTCCTACAATGAGGACCGTTTGTCAAACACGCGCTGGTTGCTGAAGACCTACAAATGTTCCGTTTCTAGGGAGCTTGCCAGGCTCTCGTGATGCCAGACGATATCGCGATCACGACCTGAAACAGGAAGAGTGTTCTCAAAACTAGACAGTTATTTTGTCGGCGGCCCTTAGTCGTCTGGCTCACGAGGTGACGGCTGGCGGCACTCTTGCTCGTGCCACGAGACTTCAACTTCGCCGAGGGTTTGTCCAGACTCGATTCGTAATTTCGGGTCGATACCCCCACCAAGATCTGGTTCAGCACTCGCTCCGGAAGCGGGTCTTCTTCGCGGAAGGCTTCGAAGTGTGGAAGCGACGCCTCCTCGCCCGACTTCGAACGAACTCGAGGTCGCGACACTTGGATTCGACGACCGCCGAAGCTCAGCTCCCCATCCGTGCTCCCCCAGTGGTTATGAGTTCGCTCCTTCTCGTGCTTGCCCTTCGGCCCCGCGATCTTCTCCGCGTCCTCTCTCAGGAGTAGGTGCAATGCGGTCAGTCCTTGCTCGTACACCCATTCCGTCAGGTCCGCCTTCGTGGCCGCGATCCCAGCTATCATCGGTAGCAGTATCTGACCGACTTGGCCAACTACCTTGCCCGTAGGCGAGTGCGTTTGCTTTCTTACTGGCTTCTTTGATTTCCTTGGCATGGTGGCTCCTTGTCCCCCTCTGGAGACGGTTGGTTTGGCAGACCTATTCTTAGGCCGGCCAAGGAGCCGCCGCTACCCCAAATTCAACATCCGGCGGGACATCCCCGTTGAAGAGCAAGCTGCGCTGATCGGGGTCGTCGTCCTGGAGCTCGACCCCAGCGTCCCAGAGTTCGGTGAGGTCCTCGACCCTCGACGAGCGTGGCTGAGTAGGATCCGAGACACTGTAGAGGTTGGTCGCTCGGAGGTGGCCGCGAAATCCCGGAATGTCGACGGATGACACGAACAGAACGTTGTTTAGATGATCGGCACGAATGGTCCGTGCGGTCCGAACGAGCTCCGGATCGTCCAAGTCGACCGGTATTACTTCTCGTCGGATGAACGAGGTATTCGTGTGGGAGTGAATGACCTCCTTCACTGAGCTGACGACGGGCGCGCCCAGGATGACCTCGGATTCCGGGAGGCCGATCCTGGCGAAAACGTCCAGAAAGGCTTGTACGAGCTGCTCGGGATCATCGGCAAAGAAACCGGGGTTCATCAGCGCGCGACTGCGCTGTGGAAGCAGGTTGGCGCCCGCCGCCATCCAGGCGATCGTATTGATCTTCTCCTTGTCGTCCTGATCGAGGTCCATGCCGATCGTAAAGACGTTGCCCCGGGATCCGTCGAGCGCGGGATCGATCTGCTTGAGCGCGAACTCACCCTTGAGGCCCGCGTTGAAGGAGGCGATGTCTCCGGCGTCGCTGGACGGCACGAGAGCGTTGGGGTCGGCCTGGTCGGGCCGCATAGTCACCGGGAGCCACGAGCGGATTGGCGGGATCCGACGGATAGCCTCCGGTCTGGCACTCACAAGTGTCTTGACCATCGGTCAAGTGGATGACGTAGTTCTTCTGTTTCGGAAGCAGGCCGGAAACGAAATTGGTCGTATTGGCCACGCCACCGCCACTGTCAGGTATATGTGCCCCGATCATGTAGCTCGCGATATCCGTGAAGGCCACGCCGATAGGGGTGGTGCCCGATGCGGTGATTCCGTCCAGAACACTCCGAACGGAGTCGCGAGAATCCGCCGCGCAGGTACCGGGATTGACGTAGTCCTCGTCCCGCAGGCCGTGACATCCGTTGGGTTTGTCGGGATAGCCATCACCGTTGACGTCGAGGGCTACCGCCGGGCATCGGTCGCCGGTGGTGCCAGGATTGATCTGCACGTCATAAGGAACGAAGGCCCAGTTCACGAGGGGTCTCCCGGCGCCGTCGACGAGCTCGTCCAGGAGACGGTTCAGGACGTCCTTGGCTACCTCGAGCTTCGAGCGAGTGTCGGTTGAATTGCTGAAACGGACGTTCATCGACCCCGAAGTGTCCAGGATGACCCACACGTTGTGGCGGAGGCCTGTATTCAAAACGTCGAGGGGATCCTGACCTCGTTCCACGAGACAGGGAGTTCCGACCTGGGCACGGCCGCTGCCCGACCACGTGAGAGCGACGCCTGCGCCGAGGAGCGCGAGTATCGACCTTCTCAATAACTGCGTCCGTAGCTCCATGATCTATTCCGTTCGCGTGTAGGAGTCGCCCGCGGAGCCCTGCCCGCTCACCGTCGCGGGACCGCCGTAGACATCGCCCTGGATACCGCCCACCGGACGGCGTATCGTCATTTCGAGTCGGCGGAGCGAGACGGTGCGTCCGCCCACTCCATAGGGTCCGGGCGCCGTCCCTTCGGCGGTGAGAATCACTCGGTCGTGGCGCCCTTCCCCACTCGCGTCGGGCAGGCCGTAATCCTGCGTTCCCGCGATCGGCCGGCGGACCCAGATTGTGAAGGTACCTTCGATATCGGCCACCCGGTCACCATCGATATCACCGGGAATAGCGACGCCTGGAATGCGAAAGTCGTTCTGAGCAAGCGTGCCATCCGGCCGCGGAAGCACTCTTCCGATATAAACCCGCACACAAGGACCTCCGCCTCCCGGTGGGCAGCGGTCAACAAAGTACTGATAGTCCCGACAGCCCGCCGTCGCCGGACTACAAGCGCCCGATTCCGGATGTGCCTCACCCCAGTCCGCATTGGCAGCTACGGTAATGTCGGTCCGAGCCGGCGGCAAAATGGCCTCGAAATCACCCTTCGCGAGCAAATGCGCGCCCAGTAGGTTCTTGCCGTACTCAAGGGCCGCCTCAGCATTGAAGAACGCTTGCTCGCCCCAACGGAAGTTGATCGCGATGTCCTTCTCCGTCGTCGTCGTCAGCATCAGTGCGATGCCGAGCACCGAAAGGACGAAAAGGACGAGGATCGAGATGACGAAGGCCGACCCCTCGCTCCCTCGGCGACGAATACCTTGCTGATGAAGTCCTCTAGCTGCCTGCATGAACGCTGCACCTCGCCGAGGGGCTCGACAAAGACACTTCTCCTGGCCGGGGAAGGCTGAGCATATCATAATGGGGAATGTCAAGACGAATCGTTGGGCTGGGACGAGGCTTCCGCGCAGAACGAACCAAGCCCTCTACCAAGCCGAAAACCTCCGAGGCACGTCGCAAGCGTCCTTCCCCAACCGTCGTCTGGCGCGAAGCTCGAGAGATCATCTGGTCACGCCGCAAACGCATCGGGCTGGGATTCGTTCTCATGCTCGTTGGGCGTCTCGCAGGGCTGGTGCTTCCGGCGACTTCCAAGTTCGTCGTTGACGAAGTGATCGGCAACCGCCGTGCGGAGCTTCTGCTGCCCCTCGCCGTCGCAGCCGGCGTCGCGACACTCCTGCAGGCCTCGACGAGCTTCGCACTTTCGCAGGTGCTCGGCGTCGCGGCCCAGAAAGCCATCACCGACATGCGGAAAACGGTCCAGGCGCACGTCTTGAGGCTTCCGACATCCTACTTCGACTCCGTGAAGAGTGGCGAGCTGATCTCTCGCATCATGTCCGACGCCGAGGGGATTCGTAATCTCGTGGGAAGCGGACTGGTGCAGCTCGCGGGGGGTCTCGTGACCGCGTCGATAGCGCTCACGGTGCTCTTCTATTTGAACTGGCGCCTCACTTCGCTGACCATCGTTGTCCTCGCCGCTTTCGGCGGAATGATGGCCTTCGCCTTCGCGAAGCTGCGACCCCTCTTTCGAAAACGTGGCGAGCTGAACGCGACGGCTACCGGCCGCCTCGGCGAAGCCCTCGGCGGAATCCGCATCGTCAAGTCCTATACGGCGGAGGAGCGAGAGGAGGGCATCTTCGGCTCGAACGTCGACGAGCTATTCGAGAACCTCCGCAAGTCAGTTACGGCCGTGGCTGGTGTCTCGGCCTCGACGACTCTCATTTTCGGCGTCGTGGGAGTCCTCATGATCGTGATGGGCGGACGGTCCATACTTGCCGGAAACATGACCCTCGGCGACTTCGTGATGTACATCTTCTTCACGGGACTCGTGGCCGCACCCCTCGTCCAGATATCTTCCATCTCGACACAGCTGAGCGAGGCTTTCGCGGGGCTCGATCGGATTCGAGAGATCCGGGCGCTCACGACCGAGGACGACGCGGACGCCGAGCTCGAGATCATGAGCAACATTGAAGGCGATATTCGCTTCGAGGACGTTTCGTTCTCCTACAAGGAGGGCGTGCCGGTGTTGAAACGCGTGTCCTTCGAGGCTCCGCAGGGCACGACGACGGCGCTCGTCGGCTCGAGCGGGTCGGGAAAGAGCACTCTCGTGAGCCTGGTGCTCGCCTTCAATCGGCCCCAGTCCGGGCACATTCTCGTCGACAGGCGTGATCTCGCCGAGGTTCGATTGAGGGACTATCGCTCCCACGTCGGCGTAGTACTCCAGGACAATTTTCTCTTCGACGGCACCATCGCCGAAAACATCGCCTATTCGCGTCCGGAAGCCACCCGAGAAGAAATCCGGGATGTCGCCCGCATCGCGCATTGCGCCGAGTTCATCGAGGGTTTCGAGGACGGCTACGAAACCGTCGTCGGAGAACGAGGCGTAAGGCTCAGCGGCGGCCAGCGTCAACGCATCGCGATCGCGCGAGCGATTCTCGCGGATCCGCGCATCCTGATATTGGACGAGGCGACATCGAGTCTCGATAGCGAAAGCGAGGCTCTCATTCAGGACGGGCTGCGCTCGCTCCGAGCCGGTCGGACGACCTTCGTCATCGCGCATCGGCTATCGACAATAGTCAGCGCGGATCAGATCCTGGTCGTGGAGGGCGGAGAAATCGTCGAGCGCGGCAATCACGAAAGATTGCTGGCCTCCAAAGGCCGCTACCGAGAGCTCTACGACCGCCAGTACCGTTTGGAGATGAACCGTTTCATCAACCCCGGTGAGGATTTCACCGAGCTGGAAGAAACGACGAGGCACAGGAAGTGACGCCGCAGGTCGATCGCCTGGGTCATGGAACAGAGAAACGCTTGCACCAGGAGCTCGGAGCGTAAAGGATTGGCGGATGATTTACCTGGTCGTCGTCTCCCTCTACATGCTGTTGCTGGTCGGGGTCAGTTTTCACCGCCTGAAGAAAGTCGAGACCCAGGATGATTTCATGGTCGCGGGAAGGGGCGTCCCGTGGTACCTCCTGGTCGGAACTCTCGTATGCACGTGGATTGGATCGGGCAGCCTCTTTGCGGGCGCGGGCCGGGCTTATCGTGAGGGGTTCTCCGCGCTCTGGATGAGCGCTGGTGCCTGGTTGGGCATCGCCATCGTCTATTTCCTGGCGGGACGCGTACGGCGCATTGCGCAGTACACCGTTCCCGACATTCTGGAATCGCGCTATCACCCCGCCGCCCGTCTGCTGGGAACGCTCGCGATCGTCATCGCCTATCTCACCATCGCTGGCTACCAGTTCATCGGCGGTGGCAGACTACTCAACATCCTGTACCCGTCGATCGATCCGGATACCGGCAAGGCGATTATCTGCGGACTCGTCATCCTATTCACGGTGACGGCCGGCATGCTGTCGATCGTGGCTCTCGACGTCTTCAACGGTGTCATCATTCTCGTCAGCGTCGTCGTCGCCGCGCCTCTCGCGCTGAGCGCGGCCGGCGGATGGTCCTCACTAACCGCGACGCTTCCCGAGACGCACTTCACCATCACAGGACGCCTCGGCCTGTCGTCCGCCTTTGGCTTGTTTCTACCGACATTGTTTCTACTCCTGGGGGAGAGCAGCATCTATCAGAAGTTCTTCGCGGCCAGAGACGAGTCTGCCGCGAGGAAAGCAGTCGTCGGGATGATCCTGGGTGTCGTCCTCGTCGAACTACTCCTCACCTCGACCGCGATCTTTGCGGCGGGCTCGTACTGGAACGACCCGAGCTTCACGAACGCCGACGGGACCGTTGACCGAAGGGCCACCGAAACCATCCTCTTGTTGCTGGCGCGCAACAATCTTCCCGTCATCGCGGGCTGTCTTCTCCTGGCAGGTAGCATCGCCATCGTTTTTTCCACGGCGACGACGTTTCTCATGGTGCCTTCCACCAATCTCGCTCGGGATGTCTATCAGCGATTCATCAAGCCCGACGTGAGCGAAAAGCAGATCGTACTGTTTCAACGGGTCACGATCGTCGTTCTCGCGCTCATAGCCCTTCTCGTCACGACTCGCTTCGAGAGCATCCTGGCCATGGCGCTCTACGCCTATACGATGGTGGGTGCCGCTGTGACGCCCGCCCTCTTGGCGGCTTTCTTGTGGAAACGCGCGACGCCGGCAGGAGGCGTCGCCTCAGTGGGCCTGGGGATGGCCTCGACTATCGTATTCGGAGCTCTCGCCAACGCCGGCGTCGGGAGCCTCAATCTCGGTTTCGTCGTAATACCGCTGGACTACGACTACATCATCTATCCTGCCGCCACGCTTTCCATCCTGGGGCTCGTGGTCGTGAGCCTCTTGACCACGCCTTCGCCCGAGGAGAAGTGGAAGCCGTTCTTCACGAATTGAGCTCTCAGCTTTCTAGGAGGTCACACCGTGCCCTATCAACACATTAGAGTCGAAGCCTCGTCGCCGGTCGCTCGCTTGACGATGAGCTGGCCGGAGAAGCGGAACGCACTTTCGCTCGACATGATGAACGAGATTACTCGAGGGCTGAAAGAGCTGAGCGCGAGTCCCGACGTGCGGGCCGTCGTGCTCGGCGCCGAAGGCACCGTATTCTCCGCGGGTCACTATCTTCCCGAGATGGTGCAAAAGGACTTGCGCCACCAACGCCACGTCTTCGATACCTGCGTTGAGACGATGGACACGATTCAGTCCATCCCTCAACCCGTCATCGCAGAAGTACCCGGGATCGCCACCGCGGCTGGATGTCAGCTCGTGGCCACCTGCGACCTCGCGGTCGCATCCGAGGACGCGCGCTTTGCGACGCCGGGTGTCAAGATCGGTTTGTTCTGCACGACACCGATGGTCGCGCTCTCGAGAGCCGTCGGTCGCAAACGGGCGATGGAGATGCTCTTGACGGGAGAGCTCATCGATGCGGAAACGGCGAAGGAATGGGGCCTCGTCAACTACGTCGTCAAGAAGGAGCGGCTCGCGGCGAAATCCGAAGAGCTCGCTCGCAAGGTGGCTGATGCAAGCTCGCTAGTGGTCTCACTCGGAAAGCAGGCGTTCTACACCCAGATCGACCTCGATCAGAGCAAGGCCTATGACTATGCCAAGGAAATGATGAGCATGAACGCCATGGCGCTCGATGCTCAAGAAGGGATGGCGGCGTTTCTCGAGAAGCGCCAGCCTTGCTGGACGGGTAAGTGAGACGAGCTCAATCGACGGAAGCTTCTTCCGCTTCGAGGCGGTAGAACGCGCTCGCGCCCTTGCGGTGAACCGCTCGTACGACGTACCCACGCTCGAAAAGGACCTGAAAAATCCGACGTGTCGTAAGCCTCCAGTCGAGGGCCAGCTCCTTGTCCTTCGACATCACGTCTGTAATCGTCCTGGGGATCTCGACGAGTACAATCGGCTCCTCGAGGTCCAGACGAAGCTCCTCGCCACTGGTCGTCAGGAGCCCGGAAGCACTCGAGACCGTAGGGTTCACACGAGGAAGACCTTCCCAGCCCGTCCAGTCCGGATAGTCACCACACTCGGCATCGATGACCGACTGACTCTCGAGCGACCACTCCGCCTCGAACCGGTCGGTAGGGATTCCTCCATGAAGCGGGCTATCGCTCTCGCCATAAAGGTTGACTCGGTATTTCCTCGCGATGGCGCGGAGTCGATTGATATTGAGATTGGCGTTCGGCGCCTGCAGAGGGTCGAAGGTCCAGTTGATGAGCGCGAGGCCCTGCCGACGGACGCGTTCGCGCTGCGCCCACTTGAGCTTCTCACCTAGACCTTCTCCCCTATATTCGGAAAGCACAGCAAGCATGTGAGAGTGGTGAAACACGGATCCTCGCACGATCGCGGTAAATCCGCACACGAAGCCCACCATGCGGTCGCCGTCGAAAGCGCCGATGCAAACGCCGCCAAAGTGGTGAAGAGCGACCAAGTGCATGGCGGGTACGGCCTCGCTCGGCGGAAAGCTCCAAACTTCCATTTGGAGTTGCTCGCAAGCGTCGTAGTCGGAGAGTTGCTCGAAATCGCGAATCGAAAACCGCACGGCCCGGATCATACGGTCCAAGCTCGGAGAGCGTCAATTCAAGAGCGTTCGACAGATGACATATCCGCTTCGGCTCTCGACATAAGCTCCTTCTCCCCATCAGCGTCCTCGGGGTAGCTCGCCATCCCGAATCCGAGCGCGGGAACAATCGAGGGAAGCTCCTCGCCGACGCGAAAGGGATGCTTGCCGAGATCCCGGCGCATTCTGGAGACGATGCGGCCGCCACCGTAGCGATCGGAGGCGAAAGCCGTCATCGCAATGAGACCTTTGGAGGAGATCATTCCCACAAGGTCCACCTCGCGAAGCGAGGCCATCGCCTGCTCGGCAACGTGCCACAGAACTGGCTCGCGAAATCCCTTGCCAAAAAGCTCCATGATCTGCTCGAGATCCTCGACTCGAATCAGAATGAGAGTCAGTGGACGATCGACGCGCTTGCACTTCGAGAGCTCTCGCCGCAGCTCGGCCTGGAAGTCCTCCTCCTCGTAGATAGGAACTTCTCCCACCCGCCGAATCGGTCTGCGCACTGGCGTGGTCGCTGGGATCGGCTCTGCCGCGGACGACTCTGGGGACGGACGAGGCAAATCCTGCGCCCCGGCCTCGCTGGGCCCCTTTGTTGCCCCACCGATGGAGGCGGCGAGACCGGACGAGGGGTCCGCTTGGGGCGCAGCTGCAGGCTCGGACCCGGCCTGGGTTTCCGCTACTTGTTTCGAAGCGGCGGGAGCTTGGACCCACTCGACCGAGTCGTGATCCTCCGGCACCGCATCGAGCTCGCTCACTCCCGAAGACACGACCGGTTTGGACTTGGACTCCGCCTTTGCGACCGACTTTGATTTTCGCTTGGGCTTCTTTTCAGCCTTGGGCTCCTCCTCGGCCTTGGACTGGGCCTCAGCCTTGGACTGGGCCTCAGCCTTGGACTGCTCCTCAGCCTTGGACTGCTCCTCGGCCTTGGACTCCTCCTCGGCCTTGGACTCCTCCGCCGGCTTGAACTCCACCTCCGGCGGCGGTGCTGACTTCGACTGGACGGTCGCGGCGATACCGGGAGCTCGCTCCTGAGACTCTACGGGCGACCCGGCGCCGAGGGGCACTGGGGAGTCCGAAACTCGGGTGGTTTCCGGTTCGTCGTTCACTAGCGTCCGAGCGGCGGCGGCGATCGACTCCGACGGCATCTCTTTCTCTCGGGCAAAGAGTCTTCCAAAGAGCCCTTTCTTTTCTGGCTTCCGCGAGGGGAGACCGAGCTTTCGCAGGAAGCCGGCCTGCGGCTTTCGCGTTTTCTTCGCAAGAAGCTGGACGACGAGCCGCTGCAGCTCCGGTGCCCGAAACGGCTTCGTCACGAAGCCGTCGGCTTTGAACTGCTGCAGCGCCTCCGAACGGTACTGCTGGCGCAAATACACCCCGGTCAGGATGATGATTTGCGTTCCTTTCAGTTCACTATTCGTCTTGATCTGCTTGCACAGGTCGAAGCCGGAGAGACCGGGCAGCAGGGCGTCGAGAATGACGACGTCGGGGTGGTGTCTTCTTACGCTGGGCAGAACGTCATGAGGATCCCGGACGGAAACGACTTTGGAGCCGAGAGAGGCAAGCGCCCGTTCAACGGCCGTCAGGTCGTCCGAGTCGTCGTCGACGATGAGAATCGTGGACTGTGAATCCGCCATCAAAAGGGTAGCTCGCGAGACTGACTAGGCTGGCTTGAACGATCTATCAAGTTTAACCCCGTTCGCAAGCGAATGCGAACTCCTGTCGAGCTGACCTCGGAGCCACCCTCTGGGGCCGTTCCATCACCTGTCACCCTATCAAGGTCGCGTGGTGCTAACTCCTTGAATTGAAATGGCGGGATCGAGAGTGCTAGTCTGGGTCCAGTGACGACAGATAGCCCTGGCGCCTGGCGAGAGCGCCTGCTCACTCCGACTCTAGCCGTCCTCGGAATCGTGGCCCTGGATCAGCTCACCAAGGTTCTCGTTTCCAAGAGCCTGGCTCTAGGAGAGTCCGTGACGGTGGTACCGAGCCTCGTCCGCTTCACGATGGTGCGCAACACCGGCATGGCATTCGGGTTGCTCTCTGCCTCCGACATGCCATACAAGTCTTTGCTCGTCACACTGGCGTCTCTGGTCGCGATGGCCGCCGTCGCCTACTTCGCGCTCCAATCAGCAACAAGCGAGCGGATAGCGAGAGTCGGACTGTTATGCATTCTCGGCGGCGCCCTGGGAAACATCCTCGACCGCGTCCGGCTGGGCTACGTGGTCGATTTCGTGGATGTCTTCTACGGCAACGCCCACTGGCCAGCGTTCAACCTCGCCGATGCTTGCATCTCGGTTGGCGTCGGCCTGCTATTGCTAGACAGCCTTCGTCAAAATGATTCGACTCGCGCCACATCATCCGAAGTCGCCGCGGAGGCTTCGACGGGAGATTCCTGACATTGTTTCCCAAACTATTCGATTTCGGTGAAGTGAGCCTCCTCGGCCGCGAGTTTCACGCGATTCTTCACACTTACGGCTTTCTGCTAGCGGCGGGCTTCCTCGTCGCGCTCAAGGTCGCCGCGATGCGAGGAAAGCGGTTCGGGATCGAGGCCAACCTCATGATGGATCTCGGCCTCTATATCCTCGTTTCCGCGCTCGTGGGCGCAAAGGTCTTGTTGCTCATCGTCGATTGGGAGCACTATCGACACGCCCCCTTGAGCTTGATCCGCTCCGGCGGGGTTTTCTACGGCGGACTCGTGGCTGCCGTCGTAACGTCGATCTGGTTCTTCCGAAAGCACAAGCTCCCCGTTTGGCCGATGACGGACCTTCTCGCGCCCTCGGTCGCGCTGGGGCATGCGATTGGACGACTCGGCTGCTTCAGCGCCGGATGCTGCTACGGAAAGCCGACCACAGGACTCTTGGGCATCACCTTCACCGACCCCTATGCCAAAGAAATCGTAGGTGTTCCCCTGGGTATCCCGCTCCACCCGACTCAGCTATACGAGGCCTTCGTGGAATTCGCCATCTTTGGCATCCTGATCTACCTGGCATCGAGAAAGAAATTCGACGGCCAGATTTTCTGGAGCTATGTCGCGATGTACTCGGTCGGACGATTCGTCATCGAGTTCTTCCGTGGCGATCTCGAGAGGGGCTTCGTCCTCGGTGGTAGTCTCTCCACGTCTCAAGTCATCGCCGCGCTGCTTCTCGCCGTGGCAACCTTCGCGCTCATCGCTCTCGGCCGCTTGCCACGGCATCGCACGGCCTAGATTTCCTTGACCGACGCTCGCCGACGCTTCTGGGTCGTAGAAGCCCGGGAGGAAAACCTTCGATTGGACGTCGTGATCGCGCAACACATGGAAGACGTAAGCCGTGCGCAGGCCAAGAAGTGGATCGAAGCTGGCCTGGTCGAGGTCGAGGGCGGAACGGTACGCGCCTCGAGGCCGTGCCGAGCGGGAGAGCGCATCGATGTGCGCCCGCCCGAACCTGTGCCGACGACGCCGAGAGCCGAGTCGCTCCCGCTCGATGTCATCTACGAAGACGCCGACCTCATCGTCATCGACAAGCCCGCCGGAATGGTAGTGCATCCGTCACCGGGGCACGGATCGGGAACGCTCGTCAACGCGCTTCTCGCACACTGCCGTGACCTCAGCGGAATCGGTGGTGTCATTCGCCCGGGCATCGTACATCGTCTCGACGCGGGTACCTCGGGGCTCCTCGTGGTGGCCAAAAACGATGTCACCCACCGGTCTCTGGCCGAGCAGTTTCAGACTCGCTCGGTCGAGAAGAGCTACCTCGCCATCGTTCATGGGACGGCCCCAGAAAGTCTTCAGGTCGATGCGCCCATTGGCCGCGACCCCCGAGACCGTAAGAAAATCTCGAGCCGAAGCACCCGGCCCAAGGACGCGAGCAGCTCGGTCGAACGGCTCGAGATCCTGCAGCTGAGCTCTCTCGTCACCGTTCGCATCCACACCGGACGCACGCACCAGATTCGCGTGCACTTGAGCGAAGCTGGTTTTCCCGTCGTGGGTGATCGCGACTATGGCACACCGAAACCTAGCGCGAAGCTGCCGGACAGAAATCCGATCGCCTTCCGGCTCTTGCGAGATTTCCCAAGGCCCGCGCTCCACTCGTCCGTACTCGCGCTCGTTCACCCACGCAGCCGGAAACTCGTGCGTTTCGAGGCCCCGCTTCCGGAAGACTTGCGCGAGTTGCTCTCGAGGCTCCGGAACACGTCATGCGCAAACTGACGAACGCCCTGGTTGCCGGCCAGCTTGCGGCTCTGCTTTTCGCGGAGCTCGTTTTCCTCTTGAACCCCGAGGTCCCTCATAACTGGACGAACGTTCTCTCCGTTTGGGGCGTTTTCGCAACGACCTACGGCCTCGCGATCGGTGCCGGCTATTGGGTGTTGCTTCATCTGGTCGAGGCGGCCCGCGGCAGGAGCCTCGGTCCGGCCTGGCTTTCGTTTCGTCTCTTGACGTGGCTTTTCACGTTGAGCCTGGGGATGGCGGCCGTGCTCCTCTGGCACAATCTCGTGAGCCTAGGGCTCAACCTTCCGTTGGAAACGCGTCGCGCGCTCGCTATCGCGGCGACCGTCGTCTCGACGGCGGCTTCTGCCCTGCTCGTCATGGCGCTTTTTCACTACTCGTTCGGACGACGCGGCGCCCTCGTCAGCTATCTTCTTTCGTCCGTGTCGCTCGTCGCAGCCGTGACTCTTCCGCTCGTCATGCGTCCGGAGCCAGCGAACGAGGGATCCTTTCCCCGAATGCCTCTGGAGGACACGCCCTCGGCACGGAAACTGACCATCATCGGGATCGAGGGGGCCTCGATGTCCTACGTGCTCCCCGCCGTGGCCGAGGGCCAGCTTCCGAATTTCGCACGTCTGATCGAAGGAGGCGCGTCGGGCGCGCTGCGCACGCTTTACCCTAACGAGTCGGTCGCAGTTTGGACGAGCATGGCTACGGGCAAGTTGCCACGCAAGCATGGCCTGATGGGTTTCTACCGCTACCGTTTCCCCGCGGTTGAAACACCCTTCAACCTTCGGCCGCGCGGCCTGGACTTCCGAACGCTGGAGGGCCTCGGCGCGGTCGATCGGAGCGCAGTCACGTCCTCACTCCGCCGAACTCAGCCTTTCTGGAGCATCCTCAGCCGCTTCGGCGTCAAGACCGGCCTCCTCCGTTGGTGGGGAAGCTACCCGGCCGACGAGATTCATGGATTCGTGGTCTCCGAGCATTTTCACCGCCAAGTGCGCGAGAGCTTCGAGCCCCCACTACCCCATCTCACGTTTCCCGAAGACATCTTCGAGCGATACGGCCCCGAGGTCGTCTTCCCCGAGGATATCGACGAAGAAACCCTAGATCGTTTCGTCGACGAAACCGTTTCGGTCCCCGGCGACGACTTTCCCTGGAGAAGGCAGCTCTCCACAGCTCTCGCGGACGACGCCACATACCAAAGAATCGGGGCCCAACTCAGAGAAGAGGTGAACCCAGATGTCTTTGCCATCTACTTCTTCGGTCTCGACGGCGTCGGCCACTATTTCACCCGATTCGACCAACCGGAGCGCTTTGGCGACGTAAGCGACGCGGAGATACGTAAATATGGTCGCGTCGTGGAAAGCTACTATCGCCATCTCGATACCTTACTAGGGGAGTACATTCAGAACCGCAGCCCGGATGAGACCATCGTCGTGGTTTCCGGCCACGGAATGGAGCCCTTGTCCTTGACCAGGCGCATCATCGAACCGTTCAAAGGCAACCCTTTTCTGTCGGGCTATCACGAGAGCTCGCCTGACGGGCTTCTCATTCTTCAGGGCCCGGGGATCGCCCACGGGGTCAAGATTCAAGGCGCATCGGTCCTGGATCTCACGCCCACGCTGCTGTACCTGATGGGGTTACCGCTCGGCCAAGACATGGACGGAACGCTGCTGACGGCGGTGCTCGACGAAGAGCTCGTGCGCAATCAGCCCGTTACCTTCATCTCCTCCTACCACAACTTCCTGGTCGAGCCGCACCGACCGCGAGACGTCGCAGAGGAAGGATCTCCACTCGACGCCCTTCCCGAGCTGAACGAGATCCCGGACTAATCGTTTCTTAGTGCTCGGTCGCCTCCCCGGCTCCCTCACTGGCCCTCGCTCCTCGCTCGGGCCTTTTACGGCACACTCGGGCCAGGCTCGCGGCAGATGAATAGGTTGCCGCTCGCGCAGAGTGCAGATGCCTTTTTCCGCGCCCTGCTGATGCCGAAACGACGGCAGGACGAAATTGGGCTCGGAAACTGATAGGATCCGGCCCGCGAAGGCGACATGACCGACTCCGTGATTCTTGACAGCGAGGCGTTCGACGAGGCGATCCGTCGCCTCGCGATCGAGATATGCGAGCGAAGCGAGACGACCGACGCGCCGCTCGCGCTCGTCGGCATTCGCACACGAGGCGTACCGCTTTCAAGGCGCATCGCCCGCTACGTCCAGGAGAAAGCGGAAAGAAAACCCGCTCTCGGAGTGCTCGACATCACGCTCTATCGCGACGACCTCACCGCTATCGCCGAGCAACCCATTGTGCGGGAGACCCAGCTGCCCTTCGCGGTCGATAACGCTTGGATTGTCCTCGTCGACGACGTCCTTTATACCGGACGCACGGTTCGCGCTGCGATCACCGCACTCATTGACTTCGGCCGACCTCGAAAGATCGAGCTCCTCGTCATGGTCGATAGAGGCGGACGCGAGCTACCCATCCACGCCGACTACGTCGGCACAACTGTCGAAACGACCCGAGAGCAGATGGTCAATCTTCTCGTCGACGAGGAAGACGGACGGGACGAAGTGCTCCTCGCAGAGAGCACGGAATGACATGAATCTTCGGAACAAGGATCTCCTGGACATCGAGAGTTTGTCGCTTCAGGAGATCGAGCTCATCTTGAGCACCGCGGCTTCGTTCAAAGAAGTCGGTACGCGCCCGATCAAGAAAGTACCTACTCTCCGCGGCCGTACTGTCATCAACCTCTTCTACGAAGCGAGCACGCGGACTCGCGTCTCTTTCGAATTGGCTGCGAAACGTCTCTCGGCCGATGCCATCAACGTAGGTGCCTCGGGTAGCTCGGTCAGCAAAGGCGAGACCCTGCTCGATACCGTCAGGAATCTTCAAGCCATGGCCCCCGATGTCCTCGTCATGCGACACGCCGCATCAGGAGCTCCTCACATCGCCGCCAAACATTTGAAAGCTTCCGTGGTCAACGCCGGAGACGGCATGCACGAGCATCCGACCCAGGCGCTTCTCGACGCGATGACAATTCGGGACGCGAAGGGAACCTTGTCAGGTCTCAATGTGGTAATCGTGGGCGATCTGACGCATAGCCGCGTCTTTCGGTCCAATTTGCGACTTCTGAGAAAGACTGGCTCACGGGTGGTCGTTACAGGGCCACCGACTCTGATTCCACCCAAGGTGGAGGATCTGGGCGCCGAAGTGGCGAGAACGATGCAAGAGGCTATCGAGGGTGCCGACGTCATCATGATGCTGCGAGTGCAGAACGAGCGAATGCAGGGCGCCTACTTCCCTTCCGTGCGCGAGTACTTTCATTTGTACGCTCTCACGACCGCGCGACTGCAACGTGCCAAACCCGATGTCGTGCTGATGCACCCAGGCCCGTTGAACCGTGGCCTCGAGATCGAATCGGCGGTCGCGGACGGTCCCTATTCCTTGATCCTCGAACAGGTCACAAACGGGGTCGCGGTGCGCATGGCGGTGCTCTATCTTTTGACCGGGGCCTCGACATGAACCGCTTGCTAATCCGAGGCGCCCGAGTCCTCGACCCCAGCCAGAAGCTCGATCGCCTGTCGGACATCTTGATCGAGAACGAGACGGTGACCGCCATCGAGCCCTCTATCGACGTCCAGGATACCGAGATCCTCGATGCCTCCGGTCTCGTAGCCATTCCCGGCCTCATCGACATGCACGTGCACCTCCGTGAGCCCGGCTTCGAGTACAAGGAGACCATTGCGTCAGGGACGACAGCCGCGGTCTCGGGCGGATTCACGGCCGTCGCCTGCATGGCGAATACCGACCCGCCCAATGACTGCGCCTCCGTCACCGAGTTCATCCTTCGCAAGGCGGCTCAAGCGGCCAAGGCACGTGTCTACCCGATCGGGGCCACGACCAAGGGCATGGCGGGCAAGGAGCTGTCGGAGATAGGTGAGATGGTCGCTGCGGGAGCGGTCGCGATCTCCGACGACGGACTGCCGGTACGGGACGCGAACGTCATGCGCCGCGCGATGGAATACGCCGGGGTATTCGATGTTCCCATCATCGAGCACTGCGAGACGCCAGAGCTCCATCCGGACGGAGTCATGAACGAGGGCTACTGGTCCACTTCACTTGGCCTCCGTGGCATTCCCAGAGCCTCCGAGGAGATCTCCGTGCGACGCAACATCTCACTGGCCGAGCTGACCGGAGCCCGGTTTCATGTCGCCCACCTGTCGACGAGAGCGGCCCTCATCGCGGTTCGAGAAGCCAAATCTCGAGGCCTTCCCGTGACATGCGAGGTCACGCCCCATCACCTTCTACTGACCGACGAGGTCGCCTCGAGCTACGATACGAACGCCAAGATGAAGCCGCCCCTCGTAACCAAAGACGATCGCGACGCACTGGTAGAGGGCGTCATCGACGGCACTGTCGACGCGATCGCCACCGACCACGCTCCCCACCACCAGGACGAGAAGAGCGAAGACTTCGACCACGCGCCCTTCGGGATCGTGGGCCTCGAAACGGCGCTCCCGCTCTGCCTCGACCGCCTCGTGAGACCGGGCATCGTTTCTCTCGATCGCCTGGTGACGCTCATGTCTCGAGCTCCGGCCGCGATCCTGGGTGTCAAGGGAGGAAGCCTCGCACCTGGCTCCATCGGGGATGTGACGTTGCTGGATCTCGATGTGCCTCAGGGGGTCGTGCCACAGTCGTTCATCTCGATGGGAAAGAACACGCCCTTCGGGGGGTGGGAGCTCGTGGGACGCGCGGTGCACACCATCGTTGCCGGTCATAGGGTCTACTCGCTTCGATGACGCGGGCCTCGAGACCCCTTCATCGCGGACTTGAAAAGCTCCGTCGGCGATACGACGCACGCTATCTCGGCTCGGATCCCTTGTCGTTCCCGAGACGTTTCTCCCGACCGGACGACCGAGAAGTGGTCGGCCTCTTGGCATCGTCGCTCGCCTATGGAAACGTCAAGACGATCCGGCAGAGTCTGGAGAAAATACTCGAGTGGATGGGGCCGCATCCGGCGAGCTTCGCGCGTCGCGTGACCATTGCAAGGGAGCTCGATCGGCTCGGCGACTTTCGTCATCGTTGGACCGGTGCGCGAGACGTCGTCTGCCTCGTTTCCTTCGCCGGCCAAATGCTGGACAGCCATGGCGGCATCGGTAGTTTCTTCGCCTCGAGCTACGTGCAGGGTGACATGCGGGAAAGCATCCGCCGCTTTTCGGCCCGCGCGCTGGCGCTCGATCATGGCGGAATCTACCCTTCGCAAGGCTTTCCCTCGAGAGCCGGGGTTCGTTTCTTCTTCACGAACCCCCTGACCGGAGCCTGCAAGAGGACCAATATGTACCTGCGCTGGATGATTCGGCCCGACGATGGCCTCGACATGAGACTCTGGAGCTTCGCAAATCCTCGTGATCTCGTCATGCCTCTCGACACTCACATCTATCGAATCGGACGACATTTGGGATGGACGGAACGAAAGACAGCGGGCTGGAAAGCCGCCGTCGATATCACACGGAGCCTCGCAGAGCTCGATCCGAGCGATCCGGTCAAGTATGATTTCGCGTTATCACGTATGGGAATTCTGGAGGACTGCCCTCGCCATCCGGACGAAGCTCCCTGCGAGCTGTGCAAGATTCAACGTTTATGAAAGACTGCTGTCTCGAAGAAGCGGGGAAGAGCCTCGAACGCCACCAGGACGCCGCTACCTGCGACACTTGCGGCTTACTGCTTTTGGCCTATGGAAACGATCGCGACTACCAACGGACCCTCGAAGAGCTCACCCGCCACGGCGTCCCTTTCGAAACATCTTCTCTGAGGGATCTCTTCGTCGTCGCGAAACCGAGTCCCTGAACCCTATCCCTTGATCGACCCTGACGATTTCCAGCCTTCCTTCTTCCTGCCCGGAGGGCACCTTCAAACCATCGGGGGTCAAATCGTCCGAAGCTGGCTTCGGTGGCCCTACCCAACGGAGGATGTCGTCGTCGAATCGACGGATGACGTGCGTCTCTTGCTCCGCGCATCGTGGCAGATCGAGATGGACAGGCCGGCCTTGCTTCTCGTGCACGGTCTCGAGGGTTCGGACCGCGCTGCCTACGTGCTCAGCACGGCGATGGTGGCCTATCGCGCCGGCTGGCACGTCGTCCGAATGAACATGCGAGGGTGCGGAGATTCTCTTCCCCTCTGTCCGCGTCTCTATAACGCTGCGCTGACGTCCGACCTTCTCGCCGCGATGCACTGGCTTTCCGATCGCGTTTCCCGCTTCGGCCTGGCCGCTTTCTCTCTCGGAGCAAACCTCTCACTGCTGACCGCGGCACGAGAAAAGGAGCGCCTTCCAAAGGAGCTCGCCGCGATCGCTACCCTGTGTCCACCGCTCGACATGTCGCGCTCGGCCGACGAGCTCGAAAGGCGGAGCAACTGGATTTATCAACTGAGATTCATTCTTTCTCTGACCGAGTCTTATCGGAAACGCCAGCGTCTGTCGCCAGAGCGATACGCGCCGAGACGCGAGCGCGGTCTGAAGACGTTGCGCGAGTTCGATGACGTTATCACCGCTCATTACGGGGGTTATCGTGATGCCGAGCACTACTACGAGAGCGCGAGCGCCGGCCCGAAGTTGAAAGACATCGAGCTTCCCACGCTCGTTCTGGCTTCACAGAACGATCCCCTCATTCCAGTGGAGAGCGTTTCCCAATGGGAGAGATCCGACGCGGTCGTGCTGAAGATGATCTCGAGTGGAGGGCACGTGGGATTCGTCGGCGCCAAGGGACCGCCTCGTCGTTTCTGGGCCGGCCAACATTTATTCTCATGGTTAGTTAAAACGGTATAGCTATAGCTATAGTTTTACTTTAACTATTGGAACAAACCATCGAAAAGCAGGACCTCGAACGAGGCAGGGAGGGGTGAGGAGGGCTCGAGAAAAAGCTACCGCTAGTTCTGCGTCGATGCCGAAGCACGGCCCGGAAGCGAGGCGGGAGCGATCACTTTGTTCGTTCCGTGACTCGAGATTCCGGGGGCCCTTATGAGCCGTTGCTTTTGCAGACGCCGGTCAGCCATCTCAGCAATCCTTTGGCGACGCGTCGCCAAGAACTCCGGAGTGGGGGACTTGCTGGACTTTGCCATGTCAAACTCCCTTCGCGGTTGATGTAGGTCGTTGCATGAAGTGCCTAACAACTTATGCGAGGGAGCCAGGTCTGTCAAGCCGAGCGCGAAGAGAAACCGTCCGTTTGAATAGACAGATTGTCGTCAGCGAACGCCGACGTTGGCGCGATCGAGAATGGTACCACGGGCGCGCTCGAAAGCGGCAATCGCCTTGATGTAGTCGATGAGCGCGCGCAGCTCGTTCGCCCTCGCTTGCGCCAGATCGCGCTGCGCCTGCACGATGAAAAAGCTCGTCGACATCCCGACCTCGAACTTCTTTTGTTCCGCGTCGAGACGCCGATCCGCCAGCTCGCGCGCGACGCGGGTCGCATCGATGCGCTTGCGATTCGTTTGCACGAAGCGGGCAGTCTGGCGAACCTCCTGAGCAACGCCGAGCTCCGCGGAGTCGATCCGGGCTTGTTGCTGTCGCTCCGCGACCTGGGCCTGAGCGTGAGACGCGGCCGCCTGGGAATTGCCGAGCGGATAGGAGACCTCGAGACCGAGGGACCAGTCCCGGAAATCACCGCCGAACAGCTGGTCCATAGCGTCGCCGTAGCCGCCGGGAATGATGACGCTCGGCTGGCCCGCGAAATCTTCTCGAACAAGCTGCCGTCCTCCAATGCCGTTGAGTGCCACCGATCCCACGACGTCAACTTGCGGTTGCATCTGATTCTTCGTGAAACGAACGTCGTAGTCGCGGGTCTCGAGCCCCACGCGCGACTGCTCGAGGACGGGTCGCCTCTCGAGAGCGACGCGAACCGCGTCCTCGAGGTCGATTTCGTACGGCTCGACGGTGGGCTCGTCCTGAGGAACGTAGTCGCTTCCCCAGAAATCACCGGATTCGGGATCGTTGATGAACCGCTTGAGAGAATCCTCGTTCAGGTAAATCGCCTCTTCGGCGAGGATCACGGCCTCCTCCCGGACCGCAACCTCTGCCTCGGCCTCCAAGACGTCGATCGGCGCCATCGTCCCGACCTCGACTTGGATTCGGTTGTTGCGTAAGAGATCCTGAGCGAGCTCGACCGATTTCTGGGCGACTTCGAGATCCCGAATCGCAAAAACGAGATCCCAATAGGCGAACTCGACGTCCCTTACGGCATCCATCACCTGAATCTCGAATTGACTGCGGGAGATCCTCTCGCCGTTCTGAGCGGCAATGAGTCGTTGCTTGTTGGGGTCGTAGCGGAAGTTCTGCAGGAGCGGCTGACTAATCTGCCCGCTCACCGCCGCATCGTAGAGAGGGTTGAACCCCGCAAAGGCACTGTTGGTCGTCGAACGCACATTCTGCCAGACGACGTTATAGCGGCCTCCCGTGGAGAGCTCCTGCTGCCACGTGAAATCGTAGTTCGCCCGGGTACTGGACAGTGTCTGCGCACCTTCGAGCTGGGTCTGAGCGGGAGACCTGCTATCGCGATTGTTGAAGCTCGCCGAAAGGACGGGTTGGTAGACCCCGCGTGCCGAGGCAACGCCCTCTGCCTGAAATTGAGTATCCAATCGAGAGACGACGATATCGAGGTTGTTCTCGAGCGCCATCTCGATCGCGCGTGCCAAGCTAATTAGGACTGGCTCCTGCGCGTTGGCCCGTCCAGAGAGGACAATGGTGGCCAGACACGAAAGGGTGAGGCTCGAAAGTCGGTTCGGTTTCATGTGGCTCCTCGTTGCAAAGGAATTCAGTACGATTTTACGTGAGGCAGCGGCTCCAAGTTCCCCTGGAACCCGCCATTTTAGTACGGGGATGGAGGCGGGGCGAGGGAAGTCTGGCTAGAATGAGGCATGCCCCGCTGCAAGATGGTCCTCGCCTACGACGGAACCGCCTATCACGGCTGGCAGCTGCAACCCGAAGCTCGCACTATTCAAGGCGAGCTCGAGAAAGCCCTCGGCCGCATGGCCAAAAAGCCTGTTCGGGTGACGGGCGCGGGCCGTACGGATGCCGGCGTCCATGCGCGCGGTCAGGTCGCCCACTTCGATCTGGAGCGAGCCATTCCCCCCGAAGGTATGGTCAAGGGCTTGAATACCCTCATCCCTTCAGACATTCGCGTCCTCGGTGTCGCGGAAGTCGATGCCACATTCCACGCGCGTTATTCAGCCCGGTCCAAGACGTACCGTTACTACCTCGACCCGACCCCATTGGCGTCGCCCTTCCGAAACCGATTCACGCTCCACTATCCCCATGACCTCGACCGCGACGGCCTGCGGCAGGCCGCCGCCAAGTTCCTCGGGAAGCACGATTTTGCGGCATTTCGCGCCGCGGCATGCAACGCAAAAACGACCACGCGTGTCGTGAGCGTTTCCGAATGGGTGGAGGAGGAGGGCGAGCTGGTCTACCAGGTGGTTGCCTCGGGCTTTCTGCACCACATGGTGCGCAACCTCGTGGGGACGATGCTCGAGGTGGGACGGAAGAAGACGAGCGCTTGCTCGATGGTCGCGATCCTCGATTCTCGGGATAGGACCCAGGCGGGGCCCACGGCACCCCCCCAGGGTCTCCACTTGGAAGGTGTGAGCTACGAACCGGGCACTCGAGCGGCCTTGTAGGACCGAAACGATCGCAGCCCCCCTCCTCCTCGAGTCAAGGAGAAGGGGGGCTGGGCCGAGGGGTGTGATTGACGATTTTCGGTCCCGGTGGCTCCTTTGATAGATCAGCTAATGGTGGAAGTCTAGCGAGAGCCTCGCCGACGCACGAAGAGCGATAGGCCTGAGAGACCAAGGAACCAGACGCTAGGCTCCGGTATCCCAAAAACGACGTTGTCGATGGCGCCCGAGCCTCCCATGAGGAATACGACACGATCGTATTCAGAAGCGGGCGCAAAGGGATTCACGACGTTGGCGTAGTTGTCGGCAAATACGATCCCGGGAGTCATGCCGGGCAGGGCAGCAAAAGGCACGGAATCGACCAGCACGTTGTTGAGATAGAACAAGAGGGCGCTTTCGTCGACTTCGGGTCCCCGCTCGACATCGAGAACGTGGAATCCAATGATGCTCTGGACTTGGTCGAAATCGAAAATCAGCTCGCCGGCGACTCGCCTTCCTTCGTCGTCCGGTCGATCGACGATGCCCTCGTCGAAATCGTCACGCTCGCTCAGGATGAGAACGTTGTCGAGAACGGTGGTCTGGGCATTGCCTCCGTCGAACTCCCACTCCAGATCCGAATCTTCGGTACCCGACTCCATCGTGTCGAAGGCCGTCGCCAAATGGAATGACCGGTTGTAGTTGATCGCGCTGATGTGGACCCCGAGAAAAGCGTAGTGCTCATTCACGACCGTACCGTGGTCGAAGAGGGGCTCATCGAACGTCAGCACGGTGGCGGACAGTTGGCCCGCAGCGAGCAGGCCCGTGAGCGCCGCAGGAACGACGAATCGAGCTCTGTTCTTCACGTCGAGTGTTCCTGACCCGCAACCCACGTGCCAGTGAAGAGGATTCATAGCCATCACTTTTTGTTTCAACTGTTTCGCGGTAAAAGCGAGCGGGCGCAACCGCGGTTAGGTTGTAAGACGATCCGACGAGCGATAGACGCTCGCCGCGACCCGAGGCGCGGAAACTCCAGGTCTTCATGTACTTCGGAGAGCTCATCCTCGCGTATCAGATTTTCCGACGAGGCTTTCAGGGAAGGTGCCGCCTGGCTTCCTCGAGTCGAGCTCGAATCTGGGGGCTTTCGGGAACGAGCTCGTCCGCGCGCTCGTAGAACCGAACCGCCTCCTCCCAGTTTCCGAGCGCTTCCGAAGCGGCCGCGAGCCAGAGGAAGATGTCAGGCTCCTCACTGAAGCGCTCCAGAAGCGGCTCGAGATGCGCTACGAGATCGGCATGCCTCGCTTCCGCAAAGAGCAGAGCTGCGAGCTCGAGATGCACATCGAGCTCCTCCGGAGTCAAATCGCTCGCCGCGGAGAGCTCGTCGATGGCCCGAGCCCGCTCGCCGCGGCGGGCGAAGGCGAGCCCGCGTTCGCGCCGGTAGCGTGCTTCCTCCTCCGTCGTACGAACGCGCTCGACGATTCGCGCCGATCCTGATGTCGTAGGCGACGGCGGCAAAGGCGAGAGGCTTTCCGTCAGAACGACGGAAGCACCGTCCGCACTGACCAGGGTCAGCTCGAAGCGTCGATCCGAAGCGTCGAGCAGACGACGTCCCTGGAAGCGGAGGGGCGTTTTCGACAGCGCGTCCCACTCCCGCGCGCTCACATCGAGCTCGATTCGATCCGCCCAGCGCTCCCGCTCGCCCGCTTCCGTTACGAGCCGCCCAACAAGCGTCACGTTTGTCCTGTGGCGCTCCTCGATGAGGTCCCAGACGAGAGACGCCGTGTCGCGGGGAGAAAGCTCGAGCGTGTAATGGATCTCCGAAACCCCCGCGTCGTCCGGCACGACGCGCAGGCCGAGAGCTCCCCCGAGCCGGCGAAAGCTCGACGTCGAGCGCACCCTCTCCAAATCGCGGCGATGGCGATCGGCGAGATCGGAAAACGCCTCGAGGCTCGCAAGAAGGGAGAGCGCTCGCGGCGAGGAGTCCTCCCCCGGAACGAGGCTCCGAACGGCCATGGCGAGCTCGGGGTCGACCCGCGCGATCTCTTCCAGACCGGGCTCGAGGTAAAAGCGGCTGGGCTCAGGAGAGGCTACGAGCGCTCCGACGCCGTCCCCCACGGGATTCCAGATGCGAAAGTCGGAGGCCGCCGTCGGTCGGAATAGTACCAGGTAGAACGATTCGGGTAGAAACGGCTCGGTGACGCCCGCGTAGTGCCACAGTTCGACGGGCGCGAGCCGGGAAGCGTGCTGGAAGCTCTCGCGAAAGCGCGGAGGCCCTAGAAGCTGATGGAGTCGACCTCTCGCCGTAAAACGTCCGCGACGCCGACCGCCCCCAAACAACCGGTCGCTCTCGGCGAGGCGAAGCTCGTGAGTTTCACGGGCGCTTCGCGAAGCCGTTTCGAAACTTCGATCGCGGTTACGCCAGAAAAGCTCGATGAAACGATCCCGGGCCTCGTCGCTCTGGGGCTCCAGGAATCGCTCCCGCTCGTTCGACGAGACGATGAAGTGGACTTCCTCCTCGAGCCACGCCTGGTGTCTCGGAGTGAGGGCAAGTGCCAGCCAAAGAAGGCCGACGAGGAGCGGGGGCACCGGCGAAGCGTAGCACGAGTTGTGCTACAGTACTTAGATCAGCATCATGAGCCGCCAGGACATTCTCGAGGTCACCCGCCCGGGCTCGATCGAGCGAGAACTATTCGAGCAGATCGACCTTTCTCGCTTGCCACGGCACATCGCCGTGATCATGGACGGCAACGGAAGATGGGCCAAAAAGCGCGGTCTGCCAAGGGTCGAGGGACATCGCGCCGGCATCGGCTCCGTTCGGGAGGCGGTCGAGACGGCGGCGAGGCTCGACGTTCCCGTTCTCACGCTTTATGCCTTTTCCGTCGAGAACTGGAAGCGTCCCAAGAGCGAGGTCGACGTGCTCATGAAGCTCTTGAAGCAGTACCTGAGGCTCGAGCTCTCGACCCTGATGAAGAACGACATTCGTTTCCAGGTGCTCGGCCGGATGCCCGATCTTCCCCGTGACGTCGTCAACGAGCTCGAGCTCGGTATGGAACGGACGTGCGACAATCAAGGACTGTTGTTCAACATCGCCCTGAACTATGGCGGACGCGCCGAGATCGTTGATGCGTGTCAGGCCATCGTCGACGACGCCGTCACCAAGGGAGGGGGGTTGAAGGTCAACGAAGAGCTCGTCGCCGACCATCTCTATACCGCGGGGATTCCGGATCCCGACCTGCTCATCCGCACGAGCGGAGAGCTCCGCCTCTCGAACTTTCTTCTGTGGCAAATCGCCTATGCCGAGATCTGGGTCACCGACACGCTCTGGCCAGATTTTCAGAAGCGCGACCTGTTCGAAGCCATCATCAACTTCCAGAAGCGAGAACGACGCTACGGGGGTATCGCGGCCCCGACTCGCAGCACCGCCTGAGCTCCCATGCGCCGGATCCTGACAGCGCTCGGCGCCGTCCCCTTGCTCCTTCTCGTCATCCTCGCCGGACCGGCGTCTTCGTTTCTGGTGTTGGTCCTCGTCGCCGCCATCATCGGCTTTTGGGAGCTCTCGGCGATGATGCAACAGCTCGGGCATCGCCCTCTTCCGTTGGGCTACCCATTCGTCGCAGCGCTCGTGGCCACTTTCTACCCGGGAGCACCCGATATTACTTCAGTCGCAGTCCTCCTCCTGCTCGCTGTGGGACTCGGAGCCGTGTTCTTCCGCAGCCCGCAGGATGGGCTCGGGGCGGCCGCTTCCACCGTATTCGCAACCGTCTACGTCGGGCTTCTGCTCGGAAGCCTCGTCGGCATCCGCATGGTGGAACCGGACTCTTCTGGGCGCCACTGGATCGTATTCCTTCTTGCGGTCGTGATGATGGGTGACACGGGGGCTTACTACGTGGGCAGCGCCCTCGGCCGTCACCGCCTCGCACCCGTACTGAGTCCCAAGAAGAGCGTCGAAGGTCTCGTCGGCGGCATCGGTTTCTCTCTCGCGACTGCCTTGGCGCTTCGGGCCTTGCTCTTTCCGTCGCTTTCTCTCCTCACGATGGCCGGCCTCGGTCTCATTCTCTCCTGCCTCGGTGTGGTGGGCGATCTCTTCGAGTCGCTCCTCAAGCGCTCCGCAGGCGTCAAAGACGCTTCGTCGCTCATTCCAGGCCATGGCGGTATTCTTGACCGCCTCGATAGCGTGCTCTTCGCCTCCCCGGCGCTCCTCTTGTACCTCCGTTGGGTCAGCACCTGACGATCCGCTACAATGGCGATACGTTGAAAGGAATAGCCATCTTAGGATCGACCGGCTCCGTCGGGACGAATACGCTGCGAGTCCTAGAGCGATTTCCCGATCGCTTTCGCGTCGTCGCGCTCGCCGCGGGACGACGAATCGACGTGATCGAGAAACAGATCGCCAAGTTTCGGCCCAGCCTCGTGAGCGTCGCGAGCGAGTCTGACGCTGAGGCGCTGAGCCGAGAGTTCCCGCAGATCGATGTCCGACACGGAGCTCTGGGACTGGTTGCCGCGGCGACGCAGCCGGAGAGCGACTTCGTCGTCTCGGCAACGGTCGGTGCGGTCGGTCTCGTGCCGACGCTTGCCGCCATCGATGCGGGCAAGACGGTCGGCCTCGCAAACAAAGAGACTCTCGTGATGGCGGGTGAGCTAATGACTCGAGCCGTGGAGGCCTCGGGGAGCGACCTCCTGCCGATCGACAGCGAGCACAACGCCATCCATCAATGCCTCGATGGCCGCGACCCGGTGAAACGCATTTGGCTCACGGCATCCGGTGGACCGTTCCGCGAGGCGAGCCTCGAGGAGATGCACGACGCGACACCGGCGAAGGCCTTGAAGCACCCGACGTGGAAGATGGGGCCCAAGATCACAATCGACTCCGCCACGATGATGAACAAAGGGCTCGAGGTCATCGAGGCCCGTTGGCTGTTCGACGTCGGTGCCGAGCAGGTGCGCGTCGTCGTGCAGCCGCAGTCCATTATCCACTCGATGGTGGAGTTCGAGGATGGCTCCTTCATCGCGCAGCTCGGCGTGACCGACATGCGGCTGCCGATTCAATACGCGCTCACCTATCCCGAGCGCCTCGAGAGCGACTTGGCTCCGCTCGACTTGGGCAGGCCGCTCACACTCGACTTCCATCCCCCGGACTTCGAGCGGTTCCGATGCCTTCGACTCGCCTACGAGGCGCTCGAACGAGGAGGTACGGCGCCCGCCGCGCTCAATGCGGCCAACGAGGTAGCGGTGGCAGCCTATCTGGACGAGCGTATCGGCTTTCTTTCGATTCCGGAAGTCATCGCTGAGACCTTGTCCCGGCACGATCCCACGCCCGCTCGCGACCTCGACACCGTTCTTGATGCGGACCGCTGGGCGCGGGAGCAAGCCACGGAGCTCATTCGCTCTCCGGCGTCCTCGATAGCGATTGTTTAGCAAACTCGACACGACGGAGTACCGACTTTCATGACGACCCTTCTCGCTTTCGTTTTCGTTCTCGGCGTTCTCGTATTCGTCCACGAGGCGGGCCACTTTCTGACCGCGAAATGGGTGGGCGTCCGGGTCAAGGTGTTCTCCCTCGGATTTCCTCCGAAGCTCGTCGGACGAACGTGGGGTGATACCGAGTATCGAATCGGCGTCCTCCCACTCGGTGGCTACGTGAAAATGGCGGGCGACAATCCGGCCGAGTCGACGGGTGACCCAGGTGAGTTCATGAGCCGATCCAAATGGGAGCGGCTTGCCATCCTCTTTGCGGGTCCGCTGATGAACCTCGTACTCGCGGTCCTCGTCCTCACTGTCCTGTTCATGTTCGGCGTCGAGCGCCCCGCGGGACTCGACGATCCTCCGGTCGTTCGCTTCGTTGCCGAGGACTCACCCGCGCTCCGTGCCGGAATTCTAGCCGGTGATCGGATCGTCGCGATCGATGGCGCTCCGGTTGCGACATGGATTGACGCGCTCGATCGAATTCTCGTGAGCGCCAACGACACGCTCTCGATGAGCTTGCTTCGAGACGGAGAGACCATCGACCGAGCCGTTTCGATCGAGCCGCGTGGAGACGATGGAGCAGGCTATGCGGGACTGTTTCCGGCCGTACAACCGCAGGTCTCGAGTCTCACCGAGGGTTACCCCGCAGAGGCGGCGGGGATCCGAGAAGGCGACTTCATCGCGAAGGTCGACGACAAGGCCATCTTTCACTTCATGGAGCTCATCGAAGCCATCGAGGCACATGGGGGCAAAGAAGTCACCATCGGTGTGCTACGAAACGGAACACCTTTCGATTTCTCCTTGACTCCGAAACGCAACGAGACCGACGACCGCTGGCTGGTCGGCATCGGCTTCAACGCCGCTCCGACGGTGCTGCACCAGATTCGAAATCCCGCCATGGCTTTCGGCGCTGCCCTCGGCGAGGCCACTCGCTTCACACGCTTGACGTTCGTGGTGCTCGGCCGATTGGTCAGCGGCCGCGCTTCGATCCGGCAGATGTCGGGCCCAATCGGGATCGCGCAGGCTTCGGGTGAGACGGCACGACGGGGGGGGCGTCAGCTCTTCATGTTCATGGCCTTCCTGAGCCTGAATCTCGGGATCCTGAACCTCCTCCCCATCCCCCTGCTCGACGGAGGCCACATGGCCATCATTGCCCTCGAAGGTCTAGCCGGTCGCGATATGAGCCTTCAGGTCAAGGAGCGCATCCTGCAGATCGGCTTCGTCATGCTCCTTCTTCTCATGGTAACCGTCATCTACGTCGACCTGTCCAAGATCGACGCCATCGGCAAGTACCTTCCGTGGTAGCTGCCTAGAACCGCCGATGAAGATCGATTCGATCGAAATTCACGAGGTCAAACTCAATCTCAAGCAATTTTTCGAGACCAGCTTCGCTCGGATCGCCTACCAGCGCTTCCTGCTGCTCCAAGTCACGGTCGATGGTATGACGGGATGGAGTGAGTGCGTCGCGGACGAAACCCCCTGCTATTCCTCCGAGACCGTCAAGACGGCCCTACACATCATCGAGGACTTCATCGCCCCCGCGGTGCTCGCGCGCGAGTACGAAAAGCCCGAGGACGTCCTGCCCTCGCTCGCCCAGGTGCGAGGCCACTACATGGCCAAGGCCGCCGTGGAGATGGGCGTGTGGGAGGCCATCGCGCGCTCCCGCAACGAGTCGCTCAGCAAGACTCTCGGCGGCGAACTGAAGGAGATCGCCTCCGGCGTATCCATAGGCATTCAGGACAGCGTGGAGCAGCTCTTGGAGAGGATCGAGACGGAGCTCGCCGATGGCTACCGGCGCATCAAGATGAAGATCAAGCCCGGATGGGACCTGGATATCGTCCGGCGGGTTCGCGAGCGTTTCCCCGACACACCTCTGATGGTCGACGCCAATAGCGCCTATACACTCGACGACGCCGAGCTATTCAAGAAAATGGACCCTTTCAATCTCATGATGATCGAACAGCCGCTCTACCACCAGGACATGTGGGACCATGCGGCTCTGCAAAAGCAAATCGCGACCCCGATCTGCCTCGACGAATCGATCCACTCTCTCGACGACGCAAGGCGCGCGATCGAGATGGGAGCGACCAAGATCATCAATATCAAGGCGGGCCGCGTCGGTGGCCACGCGAGCGCCCGCAGTATTCAAAAGCTCGCGGGCGAGAAGGGTATTCCCGTCTGGTGTGGCGGAATGTTGGAGAGCGGTGTGGGCAGAGCTCACAACGTCCACCTCTCAACGCTGGCCAACTTCACGCTTCCCGGCGACGTCGCCGATTCGAAACGCTATTTCGTCGATGAGCTCATCGAGCCTCCGGTCGAAGTGCGAAAGGACGGCACGATTCAGGTGCCCGAGGGCCCGGGCATCGGCTACTCCGTCCAGCTTTCTCGGGTGGAGAAGCACCGCGTCTCGCACCGGATTTTCGAACGTTAGCGATAAAAGGGTAGCTATAATTGCCCCATGCGTCTGATTCCGCCCCTCGTTTTCGCGCTCCTCGCCTCGGCCTGCGCATCCACCCCGGTGGCGGTCGAACCGACTCTCGACGATAAGCTCGGACGTCTCCTCAAGCTCGAGGACGAGCGCTCACTCGGCGACGGCGAGGTCTACGGGCGGCTGAGTGACCCGGCGGGCCGGCTTCGCGGTCGTGCTGCTCTCGTGCTTGGCCGTATCGGTGACAACGCCGCGGCGTTTCGCCTCTCCAAACTCCTGGAAGACGAGACGCCCTACGTCCGCTCGATGGCGGCCTTCTCGATCGGGCTCCTCGAAGGGCCGATTGGTGATAACGTGAGGGACCGGCTCGTCGGAGCCCTCGACGACGAGAACGAGATCGTGCGCGCTCGAGCCCTCGAGGCGCTCAGCCGCAAGGGAGGTGAAGGCTCCGCGGAGATTATCGCGGCCTCTCTCGCAAAATCGATTCCCGCGGGCTCGGAACCCTACAATTGGGCAGAAGCTCTCGACGACTCCTCTCTTCGTCCTCCTCGCTTCGACGTGCGGCTCGGCCTGATCGCCCTCGCGAGGCTTGGGAGCCTTCGGTGGTCCTGGAATCTCATCGCCACGGAGGGCGGCACCCCGCGCTTCGTATGGTGGCCGGCGGCGTGGGCCGCGGCAGAGCTTCGAGGCGACGAGCTCCAATCCGTCTTTCTCTATTACGCGGGCTCGCCCGACCCGACGCTACGTCTGTACGGAGCGCGAGGACTCGCCTCTCTCGGGCCCGACCGAGCAAAGGACTACGTTCGCCTGCTCGTTTACGACCCGAACGAAAAGGTGCGCATCGAGGCCATTCGCGCTTCGGCGAAACTCAGCCTCGACGAGCTCGTACCCGACTTGCTGAAACGGCTTTCGGGGGACACCGCCTACGTACGAGCGGAAGTCTTGAAGGCGCTTGGCAGACTGAAGGATCGGGCGGCCGTCGATCCGCTCATCGACGAGCTGGGCAGCGAGAATGGTTGGTTTCGTCGCCTTGCCTTGGCGGCACTCGCCAATCAGGATCCCGATACCTTCTGGTTCCTCTTGTCGGGGCTGGGCACCGACCGCGACTGGCGCCTACGCCAAACGCTCGCGGAGCTTTTGGGTCGCACCACGGGTGAGCGCTCGACGACGCTCCTGCGATCGATGCTCGACGATTCGGACCCGCGGGTACGTGCGAGCGTTTTGCATGCGATGTCGCGCGTTGCTCCCGAGGTCGCGTCACGCTTCGCTATCCAGTACCTGAAGGACGACGATCCTTACGCGCGTGTCGCCGCGGCCGAGAGTCTCGCGCACCTGAAAGCCGCCGAGGCCGCCGCGCCGATCGAGCAAGCCTTCCTCGTCGCAGAAGACGACGACCCGCGGATCCGTCCCTCTCTTCTGAACGCTCTCGCGAGCCTCGACCTCATGGCGGCAGTGCCTGTAGCCGAGCGAGCGCTCGACGACGCGGAATGGCTCGTTCGACGCCAAGCGAGGGTCGTCCTGACCCGCGCCGGTGTCCCGGTGGTCGACCCAGTCCGAGCGCGGCCGAGCGAGCACGGCGTTCAAACCTTCGTGGCCCATGCGAGCCCGACCTATACGCCCCAGGCGTTCCTTCGCACGAGCAAAGGTAGTGTCGAGCTCGAGCTCTTCGTCGCCGACGCTCCACTGACCGTTGCCAACTTCATCGCGCTCGCGCGCGATGGGTTTTACAAAGGCGTAGCGTTCCACAGCGTCGTTCCCAATGGATTCGTTCGAGGAGGCGATCCGAGAGGCGACGGAAACGGGGGACCCGGTTACGCCATTCGGTCAGAGATCAACGAGCGGCCGTTTCTGAGGGGAACTGTCGCGATGGCCGATCACGGGGCCGATACTGCCGGAAGCCAGTTCTTCGTTACCCATCTTCCCGCGCCGGAGCTCGACGGCCATTTCACGGTCTTTGGCCAGGTGATGCGTGGCATGGAGGTCATCGATAGCATCGAGCCAGGCGATGTCATCGAGGAAGTGATCATCTGGGACGGCGTCAAGTCTCCCTATACCGGCCCCTGACTTTGCCCCGATTTCGACTGCTGGCCATCGATCTCGACGGCACCCTCCTGAGCTCGGCGCGCGAAATATCGGCAACGGATCGACGGGCGATCGCGAAGACGCGCGCCGCGGGCATCGAAGTCGCCATAGTAACCGGACGTCGCTTTCCCGCGGCACGTCCCTATGTCGAACTCCTGGGCGACGACCTCTTCGCCGTGGCCAATAGCGGCGCGATCATAGGCCAGGGCCCCGACGGGCCGATCCTGCGCCGACGGCTCTTGTCCATCCGGGTTGCGACTTTCGTGCTGGGCGTTGCCAAGAGCGTCAATATGGAACCTCTCGTCCACGACGGCCCCGAAGCCGAAGGCTACATTTTTCTGAGCGAGCGGGCTCGCTCCATCCCGCAAGTGCACCGTTACTTGAACAAGGCGTCACCCCCGCCATCGTGGGTCGCCGAAGTACTCCTTCAGCGCGACCCGGTGCAAGTTGGATTCACCGGAACCGTCGATGGAATCCGCAAGCTCGAGACGGAGCTTGGAAGGAAACTCGAAGCGGAGCGCCAACGAGTGAACCTGGCTCGCACGGAATATCCCGATGAAGACTTCGCCCTGCTCGACGTTCTCGCCAAAGATGCAACGAAGTCGAGCGCTCTCGCGTTCTTGAGCGGGAAGCTCGGTCTCGCCATCGAGGAGACCATGGCGATCGGGGACAACTGGAACGATCTGGATATGCTCGAGTCGGCGGGTCTCGGCGTCCTGATGAGCAACGCCTCAGAAGAGCTGCGCCGCCGCGGGTTCGCGGAAACGGGTACCAACGACAAGTCGGGTGTCGCCGAAGCGATCGAACGCTACTTGCTGTGAAAGGTACAAAACCCCCCAAAAAAAGGGGGGTGAATATCTCACCCCCGCTCTCGGTACCCCTGAGGAAGTCGCTACTTCTTCTTAGCTTTTTTGGCAGCCTTCTTCTTCTTCTTGGTTGCCTTCTTGGCAGTCGCGCTCTTCTTCCTTTTCTTAGCCATGATTTTCGCCTCCTCTCACTTTGGGGTAGAGCGGAGGTAGCCGAGCTCGTCCTCACGACCCGTGAATTCGGAATCGCTCGTCACGTCTCGGCCTTCCGCTCGCCAACTCCAAGAACCCCGAAACACATTCACCGGGACAGACGCCCGACGAGCTGTCTGGAGCTTCAAGTTGCCAAACGACTAGACCTCGTTGGAGTCCGGAGTTGACATACTAGATGTAGGATAAGAGAGGGATGTGGCACTGTCAAGCCTTTTGTCCTGTGCCCTAGAGCTTTATGCTTTGGTTTGAACGTCTTAGCCGGAGCGAGTTGACCGTTTCGAAGAAAACCCTTTTCAAACAAGGCGATCCTCGCACATCCTTTTTTATATCGATTAAAAAGAGAAAGTCGAAAGAGGGAACAAACTAGATGTTCGATTTCCATCTGAAGGGTGTCTCCGGCGGCGCGCGACTGGGATCCCTCGATACACCCCATGGCTCGATCTCGACCCCCGCCTTCATTCCTGTCGCTACGCAAGGAACGGTGAAGTCCCTCACGCAACAACAGGTCTTGGATACGGGCGCACAGATTCTGCTGTCGAACACCTACCATCTCATGCTGCGTCCCGGTGCGGAGCGAGTGGCTTCTCTCGGTGGGCTTCACAAGCTCATGGCTTGGACCCAGCCGATCCTTACGGACAGTGGCGGTTTCCAGGTCGCAAGTCTTGCGGCGCTCCGTCGAATCGGCGACGAGGGCGTGACGTTTCGATCGCATTTGGATGGAAGCCCTCACCTCTTGACTCCCGAGAAAGCGATGGAGGTCCAAGAGAGGCTCGGCTCCGACATCGCGATGGTGCTCGATGAGTGCGTGCTCTACCCGTCCGAGCGAGTGGAGGTCGAGCGGGCGGCCACCCGCACCCTCGACTGGGCCCGCCGTTCGCTCGCGGCACGTCGCAGCGAAAATCAAGCTGTCTTCGGCATCGTCCAGGGTGGCGTCCTCGAGTCGCTTCGCCGCGAGAACGCTCAGGCGCTCGTCGAGATGAGCTTCGATGGTTACGGGATCGGAGGTCTCGCTGTGGGCGAACCTAAAGATCTCATGCGAAGGATGACGGAGGTCTCGACCGAGGAACTGCCGGCCAACAAGCCACGCTACTTGATGGGGGTCGGCACGCCTCTGGACATCGTGGAATCCGTCGCGGGTGGTGTCGACATGTTCGACTGCGTGCTCCCGACGCGAAACGCGCGTAACGGTACCCTGTTCACGAGCCAAGGCAGGATCGCCATCAAGAATCGCCGCTACGCAGACGACCCCAACCCGCTGGATCCCGAGTGCGAATGTTACACCTGCGCCAACTTCTCTCGTGCCTACCTCCGGCACCTTTTCGTGGCGAGGGAGATGACTGCCAAGACCCTGAACACTATCCACAATCTCGAGTTCTATCTCGATTTGATGCGTAGATTGCGAAGCGCTATCGAGGAAGACCGATTCCCGGCCCTCAGGGCCGAGCTCTCCGATCGGCTCTATAACTCTTCGGCTTGAAGGGCAATAGCCCGTGAATTATGATTGCAAGATGCTCACCGCGTGGTTCGTGCCGTGGCAAGGCCAAAATTCCATTTTCAGCAGCCAGCTCGTTCTCATGTTCGTCATTTTCGGGGTGTTCTACCTCATCGTGCTGCGCCCCATGCGGAAGAAGCAGCAGGCCACGGAGACGATGCTGGGCTCGCTCAAGAACGGCGACCGCATCGTAACCAGTGGAGGCCTCTATGGCACCGTCGTTGGAGTGAGCGACGACCTCGTTCAGCTCCGGATCGCCGAACACGTCAAAATCCAGGTGGCTAAATCGGCTATCGCGCAGGTGGTCGAGGAGTCATCGAAACACTCCTGACGGCTTACAGAACTGAAATTCGGTTTTTGGAGATTCCATGAAGAAGAACTTGCGTTGGAAGGCTGTGTTGACGGCGGTCGTGGTCGTTTCGTCGGTCTGGGCTTTTTACCCGGTCGAAGAGAAGATCAAGCTCGGCCTCGATTTGAAGGGCGGCATCCACCTCATCATGAAGGCGCACACCGTTGACGCCCTCAACGCCGTCACCGACGAGGCCTCCGGAGTCCTTGCCCAGCTTCTGGACGACGACAGCATCGCTTTCGAGAACGTCGAAAAGCAGGAGCCAGGACAGCTCCTGGTGTCGGGTCTCGACATTAATAAAGATTCCGCTTTTACTACTATCGTGCAAAACAACTTCCCCACTTGGGAGACGCGCGGGCTCAACTCCGGGCAGTGGGAGCTTCGCCTTCGCGATTCGGATCGGGCCGTCCTTCGCGAGGAGACCGTTGCACAAGCCATCGAGACTATCAGGCGTCGGGTAGACGCGCTCGGTGTGGCTGAGCCCATCATCGCACCCCACGGCGACCAGGGCGATCAGATTCTCGTGCAGCTTCCGGGCTTCGAAGATGTCGCCCGGGCAAAGGACATTATCCGGTCCACCGCCAAGCTCGACCTGAAGTTGGTGACGGCCGGGCCGGGCCTGTCGGAGGATCAGCTCCTCGGCGGCAGCGCTCAGCCATCCAACACCGAGATCGTTTCCGGCGTCGCCGACGCGGGCGGCGTGGACAAAGTCTACTACCTCGTGGAGAGCGTAGCCGTCGTGACGGGGCGCGATCTAAAAAATGCCCGGCGCGGGCTGGACTACGACAACAACACGCCGAACGTCTCTTTCACGCTGAAGCCCGAGGCGGCGAGCCGATTTCAGCGGATCACGCGCGACAACATCGGTCGGCAACTCGCGATCATTCTGGACAGCGAAGTCCAGTCCGCGCCCGTCATTCAGGGCGCGATTTACGACCAGGGGCAGATCACGGGCAATTTCAGCATCGAGGAAGCTCAAGACCTCGCCTTGAAGTTGCGCTCGGGCGCTCTGCCCGCTTCGCTCGAGTACCAGGAAGAGCGGACCGTGGGACCTAGCCTCGGGGCGGACTCGATTCGAAGCGGAGTCACGGCCTCCCTCGTGGGCCTCGCGGCGGTGGTGCTCTTCATTCTGTTCTACTACCGGCTCTCGGGCGTGAACGCGGTGACCGCCCTCACGCTCAACCTTCTGATTCTCCTCGGCGCGCTAGCCTACTTCGCCGCCACCCTGACTCTTCCCGGAATCGCGGGAGTCATTCTCACCATCGGAATGGGCGTGGATGCCAACGTGCTCATTTTCGAGCGCATCAAAGAAGAGATGCGCAGCGGCAAGACGCCGCGCACGGCGATCTCGGCTGGATTCGGCAAAGTTTTCTGGACGATCTTCGACGCCAACGTGACGAGCCTCGTCGCGGCCGCGATTCTCTTCCAGTTCGGAACCGGCCCAGTTCAAGGATTCGCGGTGACGTTGAGCATCGGACTGCTCTCGAACATGTTCACGGCCATTTTCGTCTCGCGCTTCATTTTCGATTTCGTACTCGGTGGACGCCGACAAGTCGAAGCGTTGAGTATCTAGAACGGACCCCAAATGGACTTCATCGGCGACACCCAAATCAACTGGCTCAAGTACCGCCGGTACTTCATCACCTTCTCCCTGATCGTTGCGATCGTGGGCGGCCTCGATATCGCCCGCAAGGGCGGCCTACGCTACGGCATCGATTTTTCGGAAGGGACCATCGTCTACGCCAAGTTCGAGAAGACGCCCGCGATCGACGTTATTCGTGACAGGCTACAGGGGGCGGGACTCACCGGCGCCGTCATCCAGCGTTACGACCACGAGGAGCTCAACGAGGTCATGATCCGCGTGGAACGACGGAGCGACGACGCCAGCGATTTCGATGCCGCCGCCAATACGATCCTGGAGACGCTGCGCCGCGACATGCCGGACAACGCGCTGGTCGACTCCTCCACGGAGATCGTCGGTCCGGTCGTAGGGCAAGAGCTGCGCCAGAAGGCACGAAACGCGACTATCTTCGCCCTCGTTGCCATGCTCATCTACATCGGATTTCGATTCGAGATCGTCTACGGCGTGGGCGCGACCGTCGCAGTGCTCCACGACGTCCTGCTCACGATGGGCTTGGTCTCGATTTTCAATTTCGAGATCACCCTCAACGTCATCGCCGGCTTTCTCACTCTCGTGGGCTACTCCGTAAACGACACCATCGTCATCTTCGACCGGGTTCGGGAGAACCGGCGGCTCGCTCGTCGGCAGTCCTTGACCGAGATCATGAATCTTTCGATCAATCAGACGTTGCGTCGGACGGTTTTGACGTCTGGCCTGACGTTCCTCGCCGTAGTCCCACTCTACGTTCTCGGAGGCGAATTGCTCCGGGGATTCGCTTTCGTTCTGGTCGCCGGCGTCATCATCGGCACCTATTCCTCGATCGCGATCGCCTCGCCCGTCGTGCTCTGGTGGCGCACCCTGCGCGACAAGCCGGTGGGCGGACGTCGCAAGAGCAAGCCAGAAGCGGACGCCGCGCGGGTCTGACCCGAAAATCCCTCGTGTCCCGTTGTAAAATGGTTCATGGACCCGAGCGGGCTATTTGCTGGCACCCTGACGGACGCGAATCGGGGATCCAGCGCGAATCACTGGCTGAGCGCTTCCATCGGTCTGTTCGCTCACGGTCTCGGTCTCGCCCTCATCGCCCTCACCGCCCTCGCGCCCCCCGAGGAGACGCCGCCTCGCGTGGCGGCCATCGCGCTCCAGCTGGCACCGCCACCTCCACCCCCGCTTCAGCAGGGTAGCCCGGCTGGTGTCGACAGCGCGACGCTCCCATCTAGATCCGTGTCAACGGCAACGGTACCCCCCGTCGTTGCGCCGGGCCTATCCGACGAGATCCTCTCGGCGCGTTTCGAGCTCGGGGCAGGTGTCGAGGACGGGTTTCCGGGGCGTGACGACGACGGAATGCGAGGTGGGATCCCGGGGGGCGTGGTCGGCGGCGTCCCCGGCGGCCTGGTCGGAGGACCCATCGGCGGCACAGGAACGGCAGTCACCGAGTTTCCGAAGCCAGACGTGGGTCCGCGCCCGATCCGCATGCCACAGCCGAGCTACACCCGGGAAGCGATTCGCGACAACGTTTCAGGAGTCGTCGTGCTTCGCGTCGTGATCGATGAGCAGGGCAAAGTGAAAGTGCTCGAGGTCTTGCGCTCGATTCCGGCACTCGATGCCGAGGCCATCTGGGTCGTGGAGTCGGAGTGGCGGTTCCACCCCGCCACGAGACAAGGACGCCCAGTCCCCGCTCTCAGCGACCTCGTCGTCCGCTTCAATCTTTATTAATGCGACGCGTGCTTGACACGGAGAGCGAGCACGTTTGCCATAGCGCGCTCGAACGAGGGGTTCTCAGACCACCCGGAGCTTGGTTTGACAAGGGGATACGTTACCAGATAGATATGCCCTTTTCCTGGATAAGGTGTCTCATTCGCTCAGATCCGGATGGAACTTTTCCCGGTTCGTGGTGTCTAAGAGTTTGACCGAGGTGGGTCTTCCCTCACGAGCCACCCTGGTACGAGAACGATAACGGATAGTGCGATCTTCATAACCAGAGTCGTTCATACTTCTCCTGAAAGGAGCGCCATACGCCGTGCCTAAAGAACTGTTTGATCAAGCGCTGACACCCGAGGGGAATGTCAGCCAATCGATAGGGAGTTTCTTGACATCCCTACTAGTCCAGGGTGGGATTCTCTTCGGCATGATCATCATCCCCCTCATGGCCACGGATAATCTCCCGACGCCGGAAGGCATCATGACCTTCATGGCGCCGCCGCCACCCCCGCCGCCGCCACCGCCGCCGCCGCCGCCAAAGGTGGTGAGAGCCAAGCCAATGGCGCCAAGGCCGGTGGTAGCATCCAACCAGTTCGTGGCACCCGTCGAGATTCCCGACAATATCGGTGAAGGCTTCGTGGATTTTGGGGGCGTCGAAGGCGGCGTGCCCGGCGGCGTCATCGGCGGCATCGTCGGCGGTCTTCCCGACGCCCCGCCGCCACCGCCCAGGCTAGAGCCGGTGCGCGTGGGCGGCAACATCCGTCCACCCAGCAAGATCAAAGACCTGACTCCGATCTATCCAGAAATCGCCAAACAGGCGCGCGTCCAAGGCATTGTGATCCTCGAAGCGATCATCGATCCCTCGGGTAATGTCACCAATGTGCGTGTGCTGAGGTCGATCCCTTTGCTCGACCAGGCCGCCATCGAGGCCGTGAAACAGTGGAAGTACGAGCCGACTCTACTGAACAACGTTCCCGTTCCGATCGTGATGACGGTGACGGTGAACTTCTCGCTCAGCTAGATTTCATAAGATTTTAGAGTTTTCATCGAGTCAGTAGCACCCAGCCCAAGGGCTATCAGGAGGAAATAATGTCGTTCAGTTTGTTGGATATTTGGAATCACATGGGATTCACCGCGAGGGCTGTCAACTTCGTGATGTTGGTCATGTCGATCTATTCGCTGAGCATCATGATCGAGCGGTACATGACGTTCTTCAAAGCGAAGAAGCAGTCGCGTTTCTATGCTCCGAAGGTCGCTAAGCTCCTGAAGGACGGCAAGATTCAGGATGCCATCAGGATCAGCAGCACCAAGGAGGTCAAGAACAGCCACTTGGCCAAGGTTCTTCTAGCCGGACTCCAGGAGTATCAATTCCAGAAAGAGAGCGGCGAGGGTTCGCGCGACGACATGATGGAGTCGGCCCACCGTGCCATCGAGCGGGCCACCGCCCTCAACCTCACCGATCTCAGGCGCGGACTTTCCGGGCTGGGGACCGTGGGTGCCACGGCTCCTTTCGTGGGACTTTTCGGTACAGTTGCCGGCATCATCAATGCGTTCCGTGGTATGGCGCTCACCGGATCCGGTGGAATCGGTGCCGTATCCGCAGGTATCGCCGAGGCGCTCATCGCGACGGCTTTTGGTCTCTTCGTGGCCATTCCCGCGGTCTGGGCCTTCAACTACCTGACAACGCGCGTCGAGGGCTTTACGGTCGAGATGGACAATAGTGCCTCGGAGCTCATCGACTACATGGCGAAAAAGACGGTCAACTAAGGCTGACTGATATCGAGCAGTAAGGAGAACGAACGATGGGAATGAGCGGACTCGGTCAAAAAACCGTAATTGCCGACATCAATGTGACGCCCCTGGCTGACGTCATGCTCGTGTTGCTCATCATCTTCATGGTGATCACGCCGATGCTGCAGAAGGGTGTCGACGTGAGGCTTCCAGCGGCGGAGTATCCCACCGATCATCCGGACAACGAGGACGTCGTCACGGTGGCCGTAAAACTCGACAACACCTTGTATGTCAATATGATTCCGGTGGCGGAGTCCGAGATCGTGACTCGCCTCACCGCGGAGTTCGAGGACAAGTCCGAAAAAATCCTCTTTCTGAAAGCGGACGAGCGCTTGGCCTATAGTGACGTCCTGCGGGTCATGGATCTCTGCCGCGACGCCGGGGCCGACGAGATCGGCCTCATCACGGAGGAAAAGACTCAAGGCTAGGCCTTGTTTCTCGGAGGAAAAGAATATGGGAATGTCATCTCGAGCTCGCAGAGGCGGCATGTCGGACATCAACATAACGCCACTTATCGACGTCATGTTGGTGCTGCTGATCATTTTCATGGTGGTCACGCCGCTGACACAAAAAGGCCTGGATGTCGAGCTGCCTGAGTCGGCAGACAATACCGTGGATTCGGCGCCGGACCCCAACCAGCTGGTCCTCAATATCGACGAAACGGGTGAAATCACCATCAACAAGCAGCCCGTCAACATTGACGAGCTTCCCCTACGCATCCGCGACCTCTTCGAGACGCGTTCGGACAAAACCCTCTTTTTGCAAGCAGCGCCGACGCTGAGATATGGACAAGTGGTCGAGGTTCTGGATGTCGCTCGAGGCAACGGTGTCGAGCGCGTCGGAATCGTGCCAGGCTAACAGCCTGACGGCAAAGGTCTAAGCATTCTTCCAAGGAGGCGGCGCATGCCGCCTCCTTTTTTTCTTCTATGGTGAGGGGGCAGCCGTTGCATTCAAAGTCACCTCGAAGACGGTTCCACCACCTATACGAGCGAGACACCGCACGTCCCCTCCATGCAACCGGGCTATGCGACGCACGAGCGAGAGACCCAAACCCAGGCCCCGAGCGGACGCAAGAGACGCCGTGGACGCGCGGTAGAAGGGCTCGAAAACGAGCTCCCGTTCCGATTCCGGGATGCCGGGACCGCGATCCCCAATCCGTATCGAAGCACCCCCTGGCGGCATCGGAGCGACCTCGACCTCGACGGGGCTTGAAGCTCCGTAGCGACGCGCGTTCTCGAGGAGGTTCCTAACCAGGCGCCGCACTAGCCGCGGCTCGACTCGAAGCTCCGTAGGCGTCCCGGTGGCCTCGGCGTCATAGTGCGCGGCCTCTTCGGCGGCAAGAATGAGAAGGTCCACCGTTTCCCCGCTTCCGGCGAGCTCCTTCGTATCGAGTCTGGACGCCAGCAGCAGCTCCTCGATGAGCGCGTCGAGCTCCGCGACGTCGCTCTCGATGCTCTTCTTGAGCTCTGGGCGAACGGTGTTCGGGAGAAGCTCCGCGGCGACTCGGATACGCGTGAGCGGCGTACGAAATTCGTGCGATGCCCCTGCCAGCAGAGTTTTCTGAGCCTCGACGAGACGCTCGATTTTGGCAGCGGCACGATTGAAGCTCTCCGCCAAGAAGGCCACCTCGTCACGTCCCTCCACTTCGACCCGAGCGCCGAGCTCACCGGAGCCGAGGGCGTCGACGCGATACCTGAGCCGCTCCAAACGTCTAGTGAGGCGTCGCACCAGAGGATACGCGCCGACAGCAATGGCCCCGCCCAAGGCTCCAAGGAACAGGAGTATCCCTCCCGCGGTGCGACCTCGTCGATAGCGGACCACGACCCAGCGGCCGTCCGTGAGGGTCAGGGCGGCGGTGATCCCTGCCCCCCTCGAGTGGAGCCAGTGACTCTCCGCCGCGGTTTCTCGGGGGCCCGGCAAGTCTTCGCCTGATGCGGCAAGGAGTCGCCGTTTTCGATCGGAGACCGCGAGGCTCAACCCGAGACGTCGAGAAAGAGAGTCGACGGCTCGTTCGAGCTCTTCCTGCGTGCGGTCGGCACGGGGCAGGAGCTCTTCGGCGACCACGCCCATCGCATCGAGTGGCTGATCGTGGTAGCCGCCGAGAGTGAGCCACGCGACCGACATGAGAACGGCGAACAGCAGCAGGATACTCAGGAAAGCGGCGTATATCTGAATGTAGAGAGCTCTCACTCTCTTCCCTCACCGTCGTAGGAGGTGGAAAAGAGATAGCCGACGGAGCGAATGGTCAGGATTCTGCGCGGGTGTTTCGGGTCGTCCTCCACGGCGGCCCGGATTCTCGAGATGTGAACGTCCACGCTGCGATCGAAGGGCTCGAGCTCGACGCCCTTCAAACGCTTCAGGAGCGCGTCGCGCGTCATTGCCCGGCCCGCGTTCTCGGCAAGCGCGACCAGCAGATCGAACTGATAGCTCGTTAGCTCCCTCGTAGCACCGTTCAGCCGTACGAGACGCCGGTCGCGGTCGATCTCGAGTGCTCCAAACTGCAACGTTCGAGGCGTCCCGGCAATCGCGCGCCGCTGACGCCGGGTCAGAGCGTGCAAGCTGGCGAGTAACTCACGCGGATTGAACGGTTTAGCTAGATAGTCATCGGCGCCGAGCTCGAGGCCGACGGTGCGGTCCGTATCCTCTCCCCTCGCCGTCAACATCAGAACGGGAACATCGTTTTGCCTGCGAAGTCGGCGCAGGATCTCGAAACCATCGGGTCCCGGAAGCATCACGTCGAGGATCACGAGGTCTGAGGGATCCTCCTCAAGCGCGCGAAGCCCCTCCTCACCGTCTTTGGCGGAGCGAACTCGGAAACCCTTGGAACCGAGATAGTCGGCCAGCATCGCCACGAGGCTCTCGTCGTCCTCGATGAGAAGAACCTTCTCCGCCATCTATCGGAGAAGCAATAAGGGCGAGACAGCCAGAAAGCTGTCTCGCCCGAAAGAATTTGAGGCGGTTTCGAAATGCGTTCTTAGTGACCCGACTCGGCCTGCGCGCTTTCCTTCGCGGCGGCGGCGGCTTCTTTTTCGGCCGCTTCCGCATGCTCTTGTAGCACGATGGCCCTGTCTCTCAATTCGTTAGCCAGCGCCAGGAGCTCTTCCTCTCGCCGCGGCTCGATCTTAGCCTGCTCTCGAAGCAAAAGATTCTTGTAGATAAGCGCACCGACGTACTCGTCGTTGATCTCGAGCGCCTGATCCAATTGATCGAGCCCGAGCTCGATGTAGTCCTTAATGTCGCTCGGCCCCAGATCCGGGTCGCGATAGACCTTGTCCCAATAGTGGACGGCGATGAGGTAATAGCCCTCGGGGTTGCTCGCTTGAACGTCGCGGGCCTTGCCGAGCCACTCCATCGTCTCGTCGAAACGCCGATGCTTGTTGAGGAGATTCGCAACCTGACGGTAGCTGATGGGATCATCGGGATTCATGTCCACGGGCTTCTTGTAGGACTCGATCGCCTCTTCGATCAGGGGCATCTCCTCGGCGTCATGGAATCGTTCATAAACGTCGGCGAGCGCGTAGTACCGCTCGGGAGTCTCCTGGTCGATCTCGACGAGCGCCTTGAAATATTTCTCCGCGCTCTCGAAATCTTTCAGGTTGTCGCGATAGATCGCCGCGAGCTGCTCCATCGAGTACTTCTGATAGGGCGCCAGCATCTCGAACTCGGACGCATGATCTGAGGCGAGCCCCTGCGCGCTCCCGTAGTCCTCGATCGCTGCAGCCAAGTGCTTGTCGTTCTCCGCCTCATCTTCCGCCCCGTATGGGCGGTAAATCAGATGGTGGCTGCTGCCTCGATAAAAAACAGAAGTGACGAGAACACGCGGGTCAGGATTCTGGTCCAGTTCCAGCGTTCGATTGTAAAACTCGATCGCGCGCTCGTACTCCTTGGCCGCGTAGAACGTGTTCGCCTGCTTGAAGGCACGGCGCGATTTCAGCATGTTCCACTTGCCCGCAAGATCGCATCCGCTGAGCGCGACGAGGGCGATCAGTAGTATTCCTACTACGGTCCCAGGACGGGTACGCATGGCGAAAAACCCCCTCTTCATGTAGGCGTTCAACAAACTGGGGAGTGAAGTATATTATGGGTCCCGAGTCCAGTCAACATCTCAAGAGCCGAGGCCTCCGCCTTGCTTGCGCGCAGGCGGGACGCCTATCATGGAGCCGGGGCAAGTTGCTCTGATACCGGCATTTGCCCCGTGAGACCATGATTCGTTTCGAGAATATCCTGGAGAAAGTCCGTGCTTATCAGCCAGATGGAGACCTGGCGCTCCTCAGGCGGGCCTACGTTTTCTCCGCCAAGGAGCACCGAGGTCAGCTCCGGAAGTCGGGGGAGCCTTACCTAATCCACCCGCTCGAGGTCGCGAACATCCTCGCCGAACTGAAGCTCGACGTCGTTTGCGTCGTCTGCGGGCTCCTGCACGACGTCGTGGAGGACACCCTCACCGATATCGACTCCGTTTCGGAGTACTTCGGCACGGAGGTCGCCCACATCATCGAAGGTCTCACCAAGATCAGCAAGATGAAGTTCTCGTCTCTCGAAGAGCATCAGGCGGAGAACTTCCGCAAGATGCTCATGGCGATGGTGGACGACATTCGGATCATACTGATCAAGCTCGCCGACCGTCTCCACAACATGCGCACGCTTCAACATCTCTCTGAAGAGAGGCGCCTCAGGATCGCGAACGAGACGCTCGAGATCTACGCGCCCCTGGCCGGTAGACTCGGTATCGGACGCATCAAGTCGGAGCTCGAGGAGCTGTGTTTGAAGAACGTGGAGCCGAAGGCTTTCGGGGTTCTCGCGGCCCGAGTGGATGCGAAAAAGAAGTGGGCCCAGGAGTTCATCGCCGAGATCAAGGGTACACTCGAGATCAGCCTCGAGGAGAACGGGATTCCCGCAGAGATCAAGGGCCGCACCAAAAGCATCTACAGTATTCACCAGAAGATGAAGCGACAGAGGATCGAGCTCGATCAAGTCTACGATTTCATTGCCCTTCGCATCATCACGGACGATGTGAAGAACTGTTACGGCACGCTCGGCATCATTCACAACACCTGGCGACCCGTTCCGGGACGCATCAAGGACTTCATCGCCATGCCTCGGCCCAACGGCTACCGCGCTCTACACACGAGCGTCATCACGGATGTGGGTGTTCCCTTCGAGGTCCAGATCCGTAGCGAGGAAATGAACCGAGTGGCCGAGCAAGGGATCGCGGCGCATTGGAAATACAAAGAGGGACGGCCGTTCGAAGAGGATGACGTCAAGAACTTCGCCTGGCTTCGGCAGATCATCGATTGGCAGCGAGAGGTCAAGGACCCCCACGAGTTCCTCAACAGCCTGAAAGTAGACCTCTACCCCGAAGACGTCTTCTGCTTCACACCGAAGGGCGATGTGAAATCCTTCCCGCGAGGGGCAACGCCCCTCGACTTCGCCTACTCGATTCACACCGACATCGGTCACCAGTGCGTTGGCGCCCGGGTGAGCGGAATGATGGTGCCTCTTCGCTACCATCTCAAGAACGGTGACATCGTCGAGATCATCACCGCGAGAGGACACCGTCCGAGTCGCGACTGGCTCTCCTTCGTCGCTACCTCCCGCGCTCGAAACAAGATCCGCACCTTCCTGAACGCTTCCGAGAAACAACGGAGCATCGAGATCGGCAAGAAGCTCTTCGAGAAGGAGTCGGGCCGTATCGACGTCTCACTGAAGCAGGTACTGGATTCGAAGCGCTTCGAGGAGGTCTTGAGGGAGTACGGCTTCTCGAAGCCGGAGGACCTCTACGCCGCGCTCGGTTACGGGAAGGTTTCCCCACGCAACGTCTTGTCGAAGCTCGTTCCGCCCGAAAAGCTCGAGGAGAAGCCCGGCGCTGGCGCCACCTTCGCTCGCGCGGTCCGCAATGTCTTTCGCGGATCCCAGGACAAGATCAAAGTCAACGGGATGGACGACTTGATGGTCTATCGGGCGAAGTGTTGTAATCCTATTCCGGGTGAGGGCATCACGGGCTATATAACCCGCGGCAAGGGAGTGTCGGTTCACTCCGTTACTTGCCCGAACCTACTCAACCTCATGGTGGATCCGGAACGTCGAGTCGACGTATCGTGGGAGGGTGACAAAGACGCCAGATACGACATCACGCTCTCGGTGAACGTGGAGGATCGGAAGGGCATTTTGGCGGACATCACGGCGATCATCGCTGATATGAACACCGATATCCGGACCATCGAAGCGAAGACTTTCGAAGATCAGCTGGGCGCGATCGACGTGACGGTCTCCATCGGCAACCTCAAGGAGCTCGAGCGTATCACCCGCTCGCTTCGCTCCGTCGATGGCGTTCTGGACGTAGGAAGGCCAGGATCGCGCTGAGCTCGCCGAAGTTCGATGTCCCGGAAGTCAGTTCTTCTTCGCCGCGAGCTCTCCTTCGAGCTCACGTAGATACTTGAAGCTGTAGATCCCCGAGTTGTGGCCGTCGGACCAGGCCATTTGAACGGCGTAATTGCCTACCGGCTCGATACTCATCGGGCGGAAGTTCGAGGGCAGGAGCAGAATCAAGCTCTTGCGCTCGCCGGTCCACTCGTCGACGCAAAGAGCACAGGGACAGTGATTCCGAAGAAAGTCGAAGGGGAGGAGCGAGGCGGATCCGTCGGTCCAGACGATCTTGAGCTTGCCTTCCTCCTCGAGAATCTCCTTCGGCTGTTCCGCCGAGGCGCTCTCGAAGTTCGCGCGGGCGACCCCTGCCGCGACGCGCGCGGCAATATCCAAGTAGGCTCGAGAGGCGGGTGCATCGGGATTTCTCACCACGATCGGCTGCCCCTCGTCACCGCCCACGACGACCTCGGGATCGAGAGGGATCCCACCGAGAAACGGCAATCCGAGCTCCCTCGCGATCGCTTCGCCCCCTCCCTTGCTGAAAATGTGGGTTCGCTCGTCGCAGTGCGGGCAGACGAAGTAGCTCATGTTCTCGATGACGCCGAGCACCGGAACCCGGACGGGCTGAAACATGCGGAGCCCCTTTTCCGCGATGGTCCGCGCCACGTCCTGGGGGGTGGTGACGATCACCGCGCCGGTCAGAGGAACGCTTTGCGTCAAAGTGAGCTGCACGTCGCCGGTGCCGGGAGGCAGATCGATGACGAGGTAGTCCAACTCTCCCCAGGCGACCCCCGACATGAACTGCTGGATGAGCTTCGTCGCCATCGGCCCCCGCCAGATCACCGGCGTCTCCTTGGAAGTGAGAAGTCCCATCGACATGATGCGAATGCCGTGAGATTCGATGGGAATGAGCCGTTGGCGTTCATCGGCTTCGGGCCGGTCGTGGATTCCGAACATCGTCCCTTGTGATGGGCCGTAGACGTCGGCGTCACAAAGTCCCACCGAGGCCCCGGCCCGGTCGAGCGCGACAGCGAGGTTCGCCGCGACGGTCGACTTGCCAACGCCTCCCTTTCCCGAGGCGATGGCGATGAGGTTCTTGACCCCCTCTGGTTTCTGCGGCGCCGGAGCCACTTGCCCTCCCGGCAATACTCGTTTGACTCCCGCGGGTGAGGCGGAAACACGCCAAGTGACCTGCACGTTGGCTTCGCTCACGTCGGCAAGCTCGAGGAGCGCCGCCTCGGCCTGCGCTCGGAGCTTAACCTTCGCTTGGCTCGCTGGATTGGCAAGCTCGATGTCACAGCTCACGATGGGGGTGCAGATCCGGACGTTCTTCACGTATCCAAGAGAAACGATATCCCGGCCCAGGTCCGGATCTCTCAACGCTGAGAGCTTATCGAGGACGTCTCGTTCACTAATCGTCGACATGGCGGGATTATAAGGTAATGGGGTCCATGGTGGGCGTTTCGCAAGCTGCGAAGTTGAAACTTCATGGGTTTTTGTGAAATAAGAGCCAAGCTCATCGACGGTGCCGATAACGCCCCAACGCCGCGAGGAGGTCCCCATGAACAGGAAGCTTACCGCCGTTCTCGTTTTCTCCGTTCTTGTCACGTGCTCCGTGCTCAGCCTCGCCAACTCTCAGGACAGCCAAGAATTACCTCCCCAGGGAGAAGAGGAGGAGGAAGAGCTACTGGTCTATAGCGAGACGGTGCCTTGGTGCACAACTCGCGATCTCGGTCCACAATTGTCCTGTACTCACGGATTCGAGGTTCCCCATGAGCATTTTCAAACGCACTCAGCGGAAGTATGTGAAGAAGGCCTATCGCGTGAGGAATTGGCGTGAATATGAGGCGGGTCTACGCAACCGTGGGAGCCTGACCGTCTGGATCTCGCTCACCGCCGGCAAGCTTGTGAACTGGGACGCGCCCCGGCCGAGGAGGAGGAAACCGGGCCGTCAACGCAAGTACTCGAACCACGCCATCGAGACGGCTGTCACCCTGGGCATGGTGTTTCATCTGTCATCTAGGCAGAGCGAGGGATTGCTGCGGTCGTTGTTCGCTCTGATGAAGCTAGACAATGATGTGCCCGATCACACCACGATTTCGAGGCGCAAGGCGAAGCTGGGTAAGGTCCCCTTCTACCAAGACAAGCAGAAGACGCCGTTGCACACCTTGATCGACAGCAGCGGTCTCGCTGTCCACGCCGGCCAGCTGCGCAGAGCACCAAAGAGCAGGGACTATCGCAAGCTCCATCTGTGTGTCGACGAGCAGACTGGCGAAGTCGTCGCCGGCGAGCTGACGAGCAAAAGAGCCCGCGATTCATCGCGGGTTGCATCGCTTGTCGGACAGATCGACAGTCCCATCTCATCGGCCAGAGCTGACACCGCATACGACGCCAGCGGCGTCTATGAGACGATCGAGAATCACAGCGCTCATCGCTCGCCGAGGGTGCTGATACCGCCGCGCAAGGGCGCCCAGCTCGCATCGGGGCCGGCGAGCAGCCGACAGCGCAATCGCAACATTGCAGCACAAGCTCGGCTCGGCAAACGAAAGTGGCACACAGAATCGGGCTACAGCAACCGGAGCAAAGTCGAGACAACGTTCCATCGCTACAAGGCTATCGTGGGCTCAGCGATGCGAGCGAGAGGGTTGGCGGCACAGAGAGTCGAGGTAAGGATCGGGTGCAAGATTCTGAACACCATGACGGCGCTCGGGATGCCTGATAGCGAGATGATCGGATGATGGGAGTCGGGGCCAAGCGAGCTATCGGCCTCTATCGGAGTTGTGCACCAAGGCAACGCGCTTCCGCCTGCTCTTGACCCACATCCTCCCTGCGTTGAGAGCTTTCGTGCTCCTCCAGGTGGGGCTGCTTCTACCCTACTTTCCTCTCGGCGAAGTGACACTGTCGTTTCTCGGGCTCGGGCTTCCTGAGCCGATGCCGAGCTGGGGCAACATGATGGCCGCGGCCGCCTCGAGCGCCGGAGTCCTGGGAGCTTACTGGTGGGAGTGGCTCTTCCCCGGGGTTTCGCTGACCCTCGCCGTTCTGGGCGCGAACCTCGTCGTGGACGGGATGCGGCGACGCTACTTTTCCGAGCTTCCGCCCGAAGCCACTCGCCTTCGGGTTGCGAGCTGGGCGAGAGCGTCGCGCTTCTGGTCTTTCTCGACGTGGGGCTCGAAGCACCTTCGGCATCGCGCCTCGTAGGCCTCGGCGCCACCCACGACGACGCGATCCTTGGAGGCGACGATGCGCTGCGTCTGATTGGCCGGGCTGCCGCAGCGCATGCAGATGGCCAGCGTCTTTGTGATGTACTCCGCAACCGCGAGAAGTTGGGGCATGGGGTCGAAGGGCTTGCCCAGGTAATCGGTATCGAGGCCCGCCACGATCGCGCGCTTGCCGGTATTTGCGAGCTGGACCGCCACCTCGACGAGACTCGGTTCGAAGAACTGCCCCTCGTCGATGCCGACGACTTCGGTACGGTGGTCGAGCTTTTCCAAAATCTCTTCCGCATGCTCGACGAGCTCGGCGTCGATCTTCATGTCACTGTGGGAGACGATATGCTCTTTGCCATAACGGCCGTCGATCAACGGTTTGAATATCTGGACTCGCTGACGGGCGATTTGAGCTCGTCTCAGCCGTCGAATCAACTCTTCGCTCTTCCCACTGAACATGCTCCCGGTAATGACCTCCAGCCATCCCGGATGGGTGCGGAAAACGTCCATGAATCTAGCTTTCGCCCCTTTCTTCCGCCAAAGTGGCGGAAGCGTATCGATCTGCATTATAGAATGGAGCGAGGGCGTGGAGGAGCGAGCGGACGAAAGCCTCCTCGCGGGTGACGACGTCTCGGGTCAGGACCCCGAACGTGCCCTCGTTCGACCGGACGTTCTGCTTTTGGAAGATGCGATCCGCCGCAGAGCCGAGATCCTCGCCGCGGTCGAATACCGCCCGTGCCAGCTCGTCGGGGAGCGTGATACAGCCGCTGCTCCCGAAGTGGCCCCTCGTCCCATCGGTGACGTAGGACCACGACTCGAGGAATGACACGCCGCTCTCGAAGACGACTCCGTCCTCGAGTCCGATCGCGAGGAAAGGTTTTGACCCCTCCTCCTCGAGCAACCGCCATACGGCCTGTGCGCGTTGGCGCGCTCCGTCCATCATCTCGGCCGTCGTCATCGGAGTCGAAGGCGCACCGGAGGGAACCTGGCGTGGCTCGAGCGCAAAGGACGGGGCCAGGAAAGAGGAGAACCGCAGTCTGAGCTCGTCAAGCGCTCGCTCGACGGCTCGCAGCTTGGGCGCCCGTGTTGTCCCCACCGCGACGAGAAAGTCCGGGCCGTTCATTCGACAACGAGCTCGAGTCCGTCGTCGACGAGGTGGTAGTCGAGAATGGACCCGCCCGCCTCCTCGATCGCGTTTCCGATTGCCTTTCGCTTGTCGTCCGGAACCGCGACGATCATGCAGCCGCCGCCGCCCGCTCCACACACTTTCGCGGAGGACGCGCCGGCGCCGCGCGCTGCGGAGATAATGGCCTCGAGCTCGGGACTCGACACTGCCGTCGCCATCTCTCGTCGGGCCTGCCAATCCTCTCCCACGAGCTCCGCTACACGTTCTAGATCGCCTTCCACAATGGCGTTACGAACCGCGACGGCGGTCCGACCGCTCCGCGCGAGTGCAGCCTTGGTGTTCTCATCACCCTCGAGAAAGCGTCGAACGACTTCCCAATTGGTGGCGCCCGACCGGTGCGGCCGGTGCGAGTAGGCGAGGAGGAAACGATTCTCGAAGGCCTCCTTATCTACGGTCAGTGGCTCACGCCGATGGCGGTGCTTCTCCCACCACAGGCACATGGCCCCCCCGAAAACGGGAGGATAGTGGTCTTGCGCTCCCGTTATGGTCCCGAGGATCTCGACCTCGACATCCTTGACGATGGAGATGAGATCGTCGCGATCGTAGCGGAACCCCGTCAGTCCGTTGAGTGCACCCGCGATCACCACGCCGAGCGATGAGGAGGCGCCGAGTCCCGCCTGTGCCGGCGCGTCGGAGTGGGTCGTCAGAAGGATTGGGTCCTTCGGCGCGAAGAACCGCAGCAAGTGGCCAGCGATTTCGGCACCTTGTTTGCTTCGAAGCTCGTCCGGTGAGGCGGCCGACATCGTGCGGCCCGTGTCGCGCTCCCGGACGTGCCACTTGCCGTCCGGAGACGGCTCGACCGAGGCCTCCGTGTACAGGCTGACGGCGAGGTTCACGGTAGCGGCCTCTTCGATGAGCAGGTAGAGGGGCCACAGGTCTAAGGTGCCGCCCGCGAGATCGATGCGGCTTGGAGCGCGAGCCCGAAGGGTCATCGGCTAAAAGACGAAGCCGGCGTACGCACCCCAGCTCGTTTCCGCCCCGGACTCGAAGGCCCGTTGCATTTGGAGCTCCAGGCTCAGCCGTCCAAATTCGATGCCGCCGACTAGCTGATAGCCGAAGTCCTTGCCCCATTCGGAGCTGCCGGAAACGAAGACGAAGTTGCTGAGAAGCCCCATCCCTCCGCCCCCATAGGGACGCAGGCCGATGTTCGACGACTTGACTTTCACGTTGATGAAACCGTTCGCTGGCACCACCGTGGCGGTCGTCTCGAAGACGTCCGCACGGTAAACGGAAGTCTGGAGCTCGAAGCCGAGGAAGACCGTTTCGGCGAAGTTGACGGCGTAGTCGCTTCCGAAATCGGCTCGCCATCGACCCTCGAAGCCTATGTCGCGAGGATGAAAGATCAGGCCGCCACGGAAAAACGCGTCCCCGGCCCCCGCGGAGGAGGCGACGAGCGAGACAAAAACCATTCCCAGCAGCGCCACAGGCATCCGTGCTAGCACAGGATGGTTCGCCTGTTTCATGTATGGCAAAATTATACCGCAATCGATGCGGTGCTATCCTCTTCGTATGGGCGAGCGGATCGATCGCGTCCGTCGACGACTGGAGGCCCGATCACCCCGGTCGGGCCCGCCGGACTTGCGCCCCGCAGCCGTTCTCGTTCCCATCGTCGTGACGAGGGGCGAGGAGTTTCTGCTCTTCACTCGACGTTCGTCTGGCTTGCGTCGTCAGCCCGGCGATATCTCGTTTCCAGGGGGTGTCGTCGGCCCGTCCGACGCCTCACCTCTCGCGACCGCTTTGAGGGAGAGTCGAGAGGAAGTCGGGCTGCTCCCAGAGCACGTGACCTTGCTCGGACAAATGGACGAGCGCGGTACGGTGACTGGCTTCCGCGTTACGCCCTTCGTCGGCGTCGTGAGCGGCCCCTACCCCTTCCGTAGAAACCACGAGGTCGAGGCGCTCTTCGAGGTGCCCCTCGAAGCGCTCGAGGACCCCGCTATTCGGACGGTCGAAAAGCGCCGACTCGAGGATGGAAGTGTTCTCGACGTCTACCACTACCACTACGGTGAACACGACATCTGGGGCATCACCGGCCGACTCGTCCACGAGTTCCTGCGACTGAGTGCCTAGCAGGGGCGGCCGGGAGCCCGGCCGATGTCCCCTCACCGGCCTCGCTTCGCGAGGCCACCTCTCCCTAGAGGGGAGAGGTGAAGACACTAATTATGGAGCCAAGCACTCTTCGGGGAGCTTGCTCACGAAGCCGACGAAGGTCGGGTGGCGAAGGCGGCCTTCATTCGTGAGCTCGGCATATTCCGCCCGTACGACGAGAGAGGGTCGCAGCCACTCGATCTCACCAGGGGCCACCGCACCGAACTTCTGCGGAGAAGCGCTCTTGAGCGTCGAGAGCTCGGAGCCAAGCTGCCGCAAAGTCTTCTGGTCGAGGCCGCTCCCGACGTTCCCGATCCACTCGAGGGTCCCGTTCCGATAGGCTCCGAGAACCAGCGACTTGACCCTGCCGGCGCCGCGCTCCCGCACGAGACCCACGAGCACGCCATCGATCGTTCGGCGGACTTTGAGCTTGAGCCAGTCGTTGCTGCGCTCACCGGGTCGATAGCGACTGTCCATGAGCTTGGCCACGACGCCCTCTAGGCCGTATGCCTTGGCCTGCTCGAAGAGGCCCAGGCCGCGATCGGCGAAGTAGGCGCTCTCGACGAGGGGCGAATCCGCCTCGGCGAGAAGCTCGGAGAGAAGCTGCTTTCGCTCGAGCAGGGGTCGCTCGAGCAGGGGTCGCTCGAACAACGGCTGGCCGTTCCGATAGAGGAGGTCGAAGACCATATAGGCGACCGGATGCTTGCTGGCCTTGAGGAGGGCCGTCTCGCGCGTCGCCGTTTGCTCGCGGACCAGCACGCGCTGGAAGTTCGGCCGTCCCTCGTCGTCCAAGACGACGATCTCTCCGTCGAGGATTCCATTGCCATCGAGCTTTTCGAGCGCCGCCACAATCTCTGGATATCGATCGGTAGCTTCCGTGAGCTTGCGACCCTGGAGTCGCGGGCGGCCCTCGCCGAAGAAGGCGAGCGCGCGGATCCCGTCCCACTTGACCTCGAAGAGGTGTCGGTCGGAATCGAAGGGCGCGCTCGAGACAGCGAGCATGGGAGCTATTTTGGCTTGGAGCCAATCGGGCATCTATTCGTTGATAGCTTTCTTCTGCTCGCCGATCTCTGCTGGGGTCTCGGCTGGAGCGACGGCGCTCCGCTCGAGGCTCGTCTTGAGGGCCTCCATGAGGTTGATGACCTTTCCAGTTTCGACCTCCGGCGGCGCGACGATCTCCTTGCCTTCCTCTTTGGCCTTGATGATCTCGAGTAGTGCCTTTCGATAGTTGTCCTCGAAGGCCTCGGGGTCGAAGGGCTTGGTGATGGACTCGATGAGCTGTAAGGCGAGAGCTAGCTCCTCTGGATTGACCTCCGGCTCCGCTTCGAGCTCCTCGATTCCTGAAAGAGCCCGCACCTCGTCAGCATAATACAGCGCTGACATGACGAAAGCTTTATCACGAGGACGGATCGCGACGACCTGCTCCTTTCCGTTCATCACGACGCGAGCGAGGGCAATGCGCTTCTTGTCCTCGGTCGCCTTGAGAATCGTGGCGAAGCTCTCGATCGCGACCGGTCCATCGGGAACGATGTAGTGCGAGCCGTGGTAGTAGAGCGGATCGATTTCGTCCTGCTCGACGAATTGGACGATGCTGATCGACTTGGGTGGATTCGAGTGTGACTTTTGTGAAGTCCTCCTCGTCCATGATGATGTACTGTTCCTTTGCGTATTGGTATCCCTTCAGGATCTCGTCGCTCGATACGCTTCGGTCGCAGCTCGGACAGCGTTTGTCGTACTTGATACGGCTGTTGCACAGCTTGTGAATCTGGTTGAAGGAGAGCGCTTGGGAGCGGGCCGCCGGGTACATCCTGATAGGGATGTTCACGAGCGAAAGCTTGAGGAATCCCTTCCACGTTGGTCTCACCGAGGCCTCCTCCCTCTCTTAGTGCTCACTCGGCTCTTCGCCTCGCTCGCTCCCCTCGCTCGGGGAGGACGGCCGGCCCACTCGGGCCGGGCTCGCGGCTAATGTATTCGGCTGCCGCTCGCGCAGCGTGCCGCTGAGTTTTTGAGCACCCTGCCAGACGAGTACGTTGGCAGTGTAGATGGAGGATTTCGACGTGTCAATGTGGTCTGTCTGTGTCATATTGGGAGCGGGCACGGAGACGTTTGCGCACAATGTGCACTACGAGCGATTGAATCCGCAAAGCAGCCGTCCTGGTTGACAAGTGTATTGATTTAATAGGTTTAGAGGAATGAAATTCTTGCGCGCCCTTGGCGTTGGCTTGGAAGTTGGGGGGCACCGCTACAGGAAGTGAGCAAAATATGCAGTATTATGTGGCTCTGCGATCCTCTCTTAGGGATGCCGTTCTAAACTGTTGATTCTAAGGCTATTCATCGAGCTTCAATTTGTGGCACATCTCTTGCTCTGTAAGCACCTCTAGCCTGGATCGGAATAGATGGCTGAAACTTTGGAACGATCGGAGCGCGTGCTCGTGCTCGATGCCGTCCCCTCGGAGCGAAGGGAAATCTCGACGTGGCTGGCCGATCGCGGCTTGACGGCGGCGGGCGGGGGTCGGCTTCAAGAGGAGGACCTGTCTCGTTACGGATTGGCCATCGTCAGCATCGAGCTCCTCGAGGCTGATTGGGCGAGCCAGCTCTTTCGGCTCAAGAAAGTGGCGCCGGAGACGGAGATCATCCTCACGCAGTCCGGTGAGGGGTCGGTGACGACGGCGGTCTTGGCCATGCGACAAGGCGCTTACGACTATCTCGTCAAGCCCCTCGATCCGACGCGCCTACCTGTCCTGGCCCAAAAGGCTCTCGAGCGGAGACGCCTCTCCGAGGAGAACCGCGCGCTGCGAGAACGACTCTCACTGAAGGACGAATACGCCAAGATCGTGGGAAAGAGCCGACGCATCACCGAAGTTTACGAAGTGGCCGAGCAGGTGGCGAATACCTCCGCGACCACGCTTCTGACCGGCGAGAGTGGTACCGGCAAGGAGCTCGTCGCCAAAGCGATCCACCAACGAAGCGGTCGTCGAGCGCGGCCCTTCGTTTCGATCAACTGCGGCGCTCTACCCGAGGACCTCCTGGAGAGCGAGCTCTTTGGATTCGAACGGGGCGCCTTCACGGGAGCCGTCGATTCCAAAGAGGGCAGGATCGAGATGGCGGACAGCGGCACCTTGTTTCTCGACGAAGTGGGCGAGATGAGCAGAAAGACCCAGGTCGAGTTTCTGAGGGTTCTACAGGAGCGCGAGTTTCGCAGGCTGGGGGGGGAGAAGCTCATCCGCGTCGACGTGCGTATCATCGCGGCGACGAACAAGGATCTGCTGACCGAGGTGGAGGAGGGACGTTTTCGTCAGGATCTCTACTACCGGCTCGCGGTCGTTCCCATCCATCTTCCGTCCTTGCGAGAGCGCCGCGAGGACATTCCACTTCTCGTCGGTGGCTTCCTGAACGAGTTCGCTCTTGCGAATCGCAAGGCCGTCAAACGGATCTCTCGAGATGCGGTGGAGCTTCTCGCACACTACGACTGGCCGGGAAACGTCCGCGAGCTCCGAAACGTCATCGAGCGACTTACCGTAACGATCGAGGAGTCGACGATCCGACCCCAGCATCTCCCCCCAGAGATTGCGACCGCAGGCGCCGCCGCACGCCAGATTTTCATTCGGCTCGGGACTTCTCTGGCCAAAGTCGAGGAGATCGTCATCCGACGCACGCTGGAAGAGGTCACGGACCACCGCCAGAAAGCGGCTCGGGTTCTCGGAATCAGCCCGCGTGCACTACATTACAAGATTGCTCGCTACGGTGTTCCACGGAAGAGACCGGCGGCCGGCCGGAAGGGGACGTCCTGAGAGCCTATGAACCACCAAAAAGCGCCAGTTTTAGCGCACATCCTTTCTTTGAACGCCTGCTTGATTTGGTATGATTTCCTATAAGGACGCTTGACGCAAAAGCGCGAAAGTAAGCCCTCGCCACGGGAGACTCCATAAAATGTCCACACAGACCCTCGTAGGTGCGACGGAACACGACGTCAAAACGACCATCGTCAACGATTTTTCGATCCAGGTCGCGACCGTCAACGGTTCCGGAAGCCAGTCCTCGAACAACGTCCTGATGCGGGCCATCTTCCAGATGGGCGTGCCCGTCTCCGGGAAGAACCTCTTCCCGTCGAACATTCAAGGGCTTCCCACCTGGTTTACGATTCGGGCGAGCAAGAACAGCTATGTCGCGCGCAAGCCAGAAGTGGATCTCCTCATCGCCATGAACGCTCAAACGGCGCGCGAAGACGTCGAGTCTCTCGCGGCGGGGGCCGCGGTCGTTTTCGAGCAAACGCTGGGTCTCGAGAAGATCCGCAACGACCTCGTCTTTTATCCGGTGCCTTTCGCCGAGCTAGCGAAGGAAGTCATCGAAGAGGCGCGGCTTCGCAAGCTTCTCGCCAATATGATCTACGTCGGTGTCGCGGGTCAGCTTCTCTCCATTGACATGGAGGAGATCAAGACCGCCATTACAAAGCAGTTCAAATCGAAAGCCAAGGCGATCGAGCTGAACATGAAAGCGATCGATATCGGGTTCGACTACGCGAAGAAGAATCTGGCGAAGTCAGACCCGCTGCGCGTCGAGCGCATGGACGAGACCTTGGGGAAGATTCTCATCGATGGCAATGCCGCGGGAGCTCTCGGCTCGATGTTCAACGGTGTGACCGTCGTGACGTGGTATCCCATCACGCCTTCCTCGAGCTTGGTCGAGTCTCTGATCGACTACCTGAACGAGTACCGCATCGACGAGGAGACCGGCAAGGCCACTTTCGCCGTCGTTCAAGCGGAGGACGAGCTCGCCGCCGTCGGTATGGTCGTGGGCGCCGGTTGGGCTGGGGCCCGTTCCATGACCTCGACGAGCGGCCCAGGCATCTCGCTCATGTCGGAGTTTGTCGGCCTCGCCTACTTCTCGGAAATACCGGTCGTCATTTGGGACATCCAGCGGGTCGGTCCTTCGACGGGCCTCCCGACCCGTACAGCCCAGGGCGACATCCTGAGCACTTACTACCTTTCTCATGGCGATACGAGGCACATTCTGCTGTTTCCGTGCTCGGTTTCGGAGTGCTTCGAGTTCGGTGGCACGTCGTTCGACCTCGCCGAGCGCTTCCAGACACCCGTCTTCGTCATGTCCGACCTGGACCTCGGCATGAATATCTGGATGTCGGACGCGTTTCCCTATCCGGACAAGCCCACCGATCGCGGCAAGGTATTGACCGCCGAGGAGCTCGACAAGGTCGAGTCCTTCGGGCGCTATCGCGACGTGGACGGCGACGGCATTCCCTACCGAACCCTTCCAGGGACTCCGCACGCACGCGCGGCTTATTTCAACCGCGGAAGCGGCCACGACGAGAACGCGGAGTACAGCGAGCGCCCCGACAAGTACGAGGACACCATGAAGCGCCTCCTCCGGAAGTTCGAGACCGCGCGCGCGCAGGTGCCGGGGCCCGTCGCGGAGATCGAGGAAGGCGCCGAGATCGGACTCATTGCTTTTGGAACGACCCACTGGGCGGTCGTCGAGTCTCGAGACCAGTTGCGCCAGGAGAGCGACCAGAAGACCAGCTATCTAAGAATCAGAGCTTTGCCACTGGACAAGAAGCTGGAAGACTTTGTCGAAAGTCACGAGCGCGTCTACGTCGTGGAGCAGAACCGTGACGCCCAGATGCGCGAGCTTCTGCGCAGCGAGCTGGCCGATCGCCCCGAGCTCATCGCGAAGCTCAGGAGCGTTCTTCACTTCAACGGACATCCGATCGATGCCCGCAGCGTGACCGATGGCATTCTCGAACAAGAGTCGTTGCGCTAACATAGTCATAGATTGGGAGAACACAGCGACATGGCAACCACGGTCAAGGAGCCACCACAGAAGAAAGTCAATCGCATCGGGCTCGCACAGTCGGACTACAAGGGCAAGCCCTCCACGCTCTGCAAGGGTTGTGGCCACGATTCCATCAGCAGCCAGCTCGTCAAGGCTTTCTATGAATACGGAATCGAGCCGCACCGTGTCGCGAAGCTGTCGGGGATTGGATGCTCCTCGAAGACACCGGCCTACTGGCTGAGTCAAAGCCACGGCTTCAACGCCGTTCACGGGCGCATGCCCTCGATCGCGACCGGTAGCGTTCTCGCGAACCGGAGTCTAGTTGCTGTGGGAGTATCGGGGGACGGCGACACGGCTTCGATCGGGATCGGGCAGTTCGTCCACCTTCTCCGCCGGAATCTCCCCGTCGTCTATATCATCGAGAACAACGGGGTCTACGGGCTCACGAAGGGTCAGTTCTCTGCGACCGCCGACCTCGGCTCCAAGCTCAAAACGGGCGTGGTCAACGATCTCCCCGCCGTCGATCTCTGCGGGCTGGCGGTCGAGCTCGGAGCGACCTATGTGGCCCGCTCCTTCGCCGGGGATCCGAAACAGGTCGTTGCGCTCGTGAAAGGTGCCTTCGGCCACAACGGCACGGCCGTCCTCGACATCATCAGCCCCTGCGTGACCTTCAACAATCATCCTGGCTCCACCAAGAGCTACACCTGGGGGAAAGACAACGAAGAGCTCATTCACGAAGTCGACTTCGTTCCCTTCTTCGAGAACATCGCCGTGGACTACGACGAGGGCCAGACGGCGGACGTCGAGCTCCATGACGGCTCCCACATCCTTCTGAAGAAGATCGACCGCGACTACGATCCGACCAATCGTCGGCGTGCGCTCGAGCTACTCCTCGACTCCCACGAGAAACAGCAGTTTCTCACCGGGCTCATCTACGTCGATACGAAGAAGAAGAACTTGATCGAGCTCTTGAACATGGTCGGTGAGCCTCTGGCGACCCTTCCGCTCTCGAGGGTCCGGCCACCCAAGTCGGCCCTCGACGAAGTGATGGAGTCCCTCAAGTAAGGAAGCCTTCATCCGCCCCGCGCGAACGGCAACCAAATACATCAGCCGCGAGCCCTAATTAAGGTTGAACTTGAGCTCGCCGAGCACATGCCGTTTGATGATGTCGCCGAAAATGTGCTGCTGCGCCTTCGCGTTGTTCAAGTTCGAGAACTTCACGCCGGCGCTGACCTTTCCTTCCGCAAAACGCACGCCCAATCCTCCGTTCAGCATCGTGTAGGACTCGGTCGCGCCGTGGAAGCGCGCGTCGAGGACGTCGGTCCAGAACGCCGTATCGGTGTAGTTCGCCGAGAGACTCCCGAAAAAGCGATCGCCCGAGTAGTTCAGACCGACGTTGAACCGGTTCGCTGGAGGGATGTTCAGCTCGGAGAACTCCTCGGGGGTTTCGGGGTCGGGCTCGTCCTGCCAGGAGTAGTTGCCGAAAACGCTGACGTCCGAGTTCAGCTGCGCGTTGAGCCCGAGCTCGATACCAGTATCGGTGACCGCGTTGAAGTTGAGATAGGTGAAGTTCGACGGAAGTCCCCGGCCGATGCTGGTGAGAAAATCCAGGGTTCCTGGCGACAAGGGCCATCGCGGAGGAGGGTTCGCGCTCGAGTAGTTCTCGGATTGCGTGAAGAAAATGTTGTTCTTGGTCTTGTTCAAGTACCAGGCGGCGCTCAAAGTGTAGCGGTTGGCAAAGGCGCCGGTATATCCGATCTCGTAGGCAGTGAGGCTCTCCTCGTTGAGGTCGATGTTTCCCGTCCTGTGCCAAAACTCGGCCCTTTTGAAATAGACCACAAATCAGCAGCTTAGACGCCCTTGGAATCCGCGCAGAATCGAGGGTATTTCGTTCTGCAGGGCTGGCTTCCGACCCCTGGGCTGCGGGGCGAGCTACGGGCAGTGACCTTCGCACCCGGAAGTCCCTAATTAGACTGGACTTTATCGAGCACAAGAGCGAACGTTCGGTGATGCCGCAGGATACAGGGGTTGGCCGGAACGTCGTTTTGGACGGTTTGGACTTCGCCAGCTTACGGCGGGTCTGGGAGCAAACCTTTGGGGCTACTCCTCTAAGCTCGCTCGCGCGCGTTTTCCTGTGCCGTGTTCTGGCGTACGAACGCCAGTGCCGGACTCATGGCGGGCTTTCGGCGGTGCTTCCGCCATCAAGTGTTGCTACGCCGTGTTTGAATGCTAATGTCAGCTGGCCTGCCTGTGTCGGCGTGCACACGAAGGTGTCCCTGAACGTCAGGCACCGTGTGGTCGGCCCAGCCCGCATCGCCGAAAGAACTGCGTCTCCCGAAATCAGGCTCAAACTCTAGCACACGAGCGGGTTACGCGGCAGCCACCAACACTTGATTACGGAAGCACCCACGCTGGAGCCAACCAGCGATGGCGACGACCAACAAGGTTCAGGGCTGGCTCTGCCTCCTCATGACCGAGGATTCTAGCTTCCATTGGCCAACCAAGCCCGTCGTGTCCAAAAATACAAACGAACTCTAAGACCCACGTGCCGGGCCGTCGCCGAGTTCATCTACCATTATCAGGGAGAGCTCAACCATCAAGGGCTTGGCAACGCGTTTGTGTTTTTGGACACGACGCGGTCCCCCCGCATATCTTACGACGGTAACGTCGGCGGCGACCCGACTTGGTGGTAAACCAGCCGTGGCCACCGATGTTGATGCCACGCTTTCCACAGTTCTCGCACCCTGGCTTGGAGCATGCCTGATTCTGGATAGTTTTCATCATTACAGTGTAGCGGCGTTGAAAAATAGGCTGTTATACTCATGATTTCATGGTGTGCCTTCTATTTATTCATCCGGGCGCCCCAAACTTGATTAGTCTCCGGTCTGCCGGCACCATGCCTGCTTGATTTCGTCGTTTGTTCGCGCTCTCATCTCCGCCTTCAAGGCTCGTCGCGAGCTGGCTCTCGACAATGTCGCTCTTCGGCAGCAGCTCGCCGTCCTCCGCCGTTCGGTGAAACGGCCGCGGCTCTCGAACGTCGACCGCGGGTTTTGGGTAACTGTAGAGCCTAAGGGCCCTTGGCCCAGTCGCTAAGCTGCTGATTTATGGTCTATTTCAAAAGGGCTGAGTTTTGGCACAGGACGAGGTCTCGTGGAGAGCGGAGTGCAGCGGGGTGTCCGATCGTAGGAGGAGGCGGTCTCCTACACGGCCGGCTTCGGGCTCACCCCAATAGCTTCCGGGGATCGTTGCGCGTGGTTGTACCCAGTCGACGGAGAGCAGGTAGCGAGACGCCACCTCCGCGAGACCGACGGCATCGCCGTCGTTGAGCGTGACAACGCTGCTTTCCTCCACGGGTAAGGCCACAGCTAAGATTGTCGCTCGTCGACGTGGTAAATCCAAGTTGGAGACTCAGGCGTTCCTCGAAGATAATCGAAAGCGTGTCCGCAACGCGCGAAGAAAATCTCGACGCCATCGCTACCGCCATGCGTCGCGCGAAGAGCCTGCTCTTCATCACGGGCGCCGGAGTTTCGGCGGACTCGGGACTACCCACCTATCGGGGCATCGGCGGATTGTACGAAGAAGCTGAGACGCCCGAGGGGCGCCCAATCGAGGAAGTACTCTCCGGAGAGACGACGCGGGAAGAGCCCGCGCTCACGTGGAAGTACATCCATCAGATCGAAGCGGCTTGCCGTGGCTCGACGTTCAACCGCGCGCATGCCCTCATCGCGGAGGTCGAAGAACGGTTCACGCGCGTCTGGGTCCTGACGCAGAACGTCGACGGGCTTCACCGTAGGGCCGGCTCGCGCAACGTGATCGACATCCACGGCGACGTCCACGACATCCTGTGCCCTCGCTGCAGTTATCGCGAGAACGTCGAGGACTATTCGGCTCTCGAGGCGCTTCCCCTCTGCCCTCGATGCTCGCACCCGCTCAGACCCGATGTCGTGCTCTTCGGCGAGCTCTTACCGTCGGCCAAAGTCTCGACGATGGAACGGGAGCTCGAGCGCGGCTTCGACATGGTCTTTACCATCGGCACGACGAGCCTGTTTCCCTATATCGCACGTCCGGTACTCGAGGCGGCGCGGCTCGGCAAGCCGACGGTCGAGATCAACCCCGGCGAGACCTTCGTCTCGCGTGTCGTCTCGATCAAGCTCGCGCTCGGTGCCGCCGACGCCTGCGCGACTGAGCTCGCACGAGTATTTAGAGTCCCACGAGCTCGCTCGCGACGGCGAGGACTGCGTCCGGCTCGATCCCCTCCATACACAGGTTGCGTCGGCACGACTTCATCAAGGGCGTGTCGTAGCAAGGCGCGCAGGGCACGACGTGACGGAGCAGCCGGATAGCGCTCCTCGAGGAGACGGGTCGCACCTGCTCGTAGATCGCTGGACCCCAGAGAACAACGAGGGGTGTCCCGACGGCGGCGGCCAGATGCGCTGGCCCCGAGTCGACGGAGATAAAAAGCTCGAGCTTCTCGATCACCGCGCCGAGCTCGCGAACCGTCGTTTGGCCCGAGAGGTCGAGAGCGCTCTCGGGCGCGACGCGCGCGACGTCCTCTCGATCCGCCTTCGAGCCCGTGAAAACGAGGGCAGCACCGCGCTCGGTAAGGCTTCTCGACAGACGCGCGAAGTGGTCGATCGGCCAGCCCTTGAGACGCGCGGTCTGATTCTTCTTCTTGCTGCCTGGACCATAGCCGAGGTGAATTCCGATGCGGGGCGGGTCGAGACCAGAAAGGAGATCACGGGCACGAGCTCGATCCTCTTCAGTGAGAAACGCCTCCATATCGTGCGACGCGATCGTTGGGTCCAAGTGCGCGACCCGCAAGTAGTTCTCGATGGCATGCGCTTCGGGGTCGAAGGGCACTTCCCGAAAACTCCGGACGTCGCGAATCGCGGCTCGAGTCAGAAGCTCCCGGTAGTGGGGTGCCCGCTCGAGAAGAACCGCGAGGTCGTAGCTCGCTTCCCCGAGACGACGAACCAGGGCGTGCTTCTCGCGCGAGAGCAAATAAGGGAAGTTCCGCCACTTCAGGATGTCGAGGCGTCGAATCAAGGGGTGGTGCTCGAGGATAGGAGCTGCCGAGGCGGAAGCGAGGACGTCGATCTCGGCCTCCGGGTATGCGTTGCCCATGGCTCGCAGTAGCGGTGTCACCATGAGCGTATCGCCGAGGGCGCCGGCGCGGACGACGAGGAGTCTCACCTCGCTATGATAGTCCCTCAGCGCGGAAGGCGAGCGGAGAGCAGGGGGTCAGTCCTGAACAACTTGACTCTCGGGCCGAAGACGTTGCCCTTGAATCACTTAGAGCAAACGTCTTCTCTCTGGAAGTCAAGTTGTTCAGGACTGACCCCAGGTTCTAGCTGATGATGTCGGCGAAGTCGATGACGTGTTTGCGCAGCGCGAAGAGGATGGTGTCGAGGGCGCTTTCCTTGGAGTAGCCGAAGCGGCGGTTCATGTTGAGGAGAATTTCCTCGGTGTACTTGCGGACCTTGTCCTCGTAGGTGTCGTATTTCTCGGGATTGACGCGGCGCTGAAATAGCGCGTCGCGGAGCTCTTCGGGGTTGATGTCGCCGATCGTACGCCGATGGGAGAGAAGTCGCTGGTATTCCTGGTTGAAACAGGTGAGGAAGGCATCGCTGCGCGAGCTCACGACCGACTTCCCTTCCTCGAGCGACAACTCCCCGCTATCGTTCATGTCGAGGAAGCGCTCCGCCACATCCCGACGGTAGACCTCGGGAAGGACGCCAGGCGCGAGAATGCGCTCGATGGAGGTCATGTACTTGGTGTCCGCTTCCTCGACCTTCTCGCCCGTGACGGGGTCGAAATAGGTGAAACGGCGGATCATGATGTGCGCGAAGGCACGGTTCTCGCGCGCTCGTTGTAGAAGGACGTGCTGGACGTACTTTCTCAGATCGACGGCGATCTCCAGGGGATCTCGGTTGACGGTCGCCACCGTGATCTCACGGCGAATGAGGTCGTTATAGATCGCCTGGGAGACCTTGACGAGGCCCCGGTAGTCCCCGTAATCCCCCTCGCCCTCGTCGAAGACGCTTTCACCGATAGAGCGTTTCTCGCACGGCTCTCGATCTTTCCGGTACTTCTCGTCCATCGAAAGCCAGCGATGAAGCGCAGGTCCGTCACTCAGCGCCTTCTTCAGATGACTGAAGAACGTTCCCACGTGAACGCGGAACCCGTTCGAGTTCGAGATCGTATCGCGCATCAAGTTTTGGAGCTGGCGGACCGAGATCCCGTATTTGCCTTCGTAGGGGTAGTGCTCACTCCACAGGGCACGCATGAAATCGTCGTCGATCATCTTGAGCTGATCCGAGTCAAAAACGCCAGACTGCTCCAACGTGATCCGATCCGGCTGCTGCGCGATGAGCGACTCATGGCGTTCGAGCTGGCGAATATCGACGCCGAGGCGGATGAGCTCGCTTCTAAACGGATGCCACTCCGGAAGTTTCTTGATCGTCGCCAGGGGATCTCCCGGTTGGGCCGTATAGATGAAGAGTTTCTGTTCGGGTGTGATCGAATAGTAGAAGCTCTTTTTCTGCTCGCTCCAGATCGCCAGAGGCGGTACCTTCTTGGGCGGCAAGAGCCGGGTCAGGACGGAAAAGCACGTTGCAATCCGGAGAAGGTTGGGATCGACGTCGTATTTGTCCCGGATGTTCGACATGTCCCGTTTGAGAATGTCCATCTCGGAGTAGGCGTCGAGAAGGTAGTTCACCGGTATCTCGTCGATCCGATCGAGCAGCTTGGACGAGGTCAACTGGTGCTCGAGCCGCGTCATCTCTTCCAGATTCGTCGTCGCGATCACGGTCGTGTCTATCGGCGTCTGTGTGGACTCGATGGAAGCTTTACCGCTACCCAACAACATCAGGAGAGGCTTGTAGGCTTCCTCGCTCGGCCCACTGTCGTCTTCCCCTCCGAAAGCGTCATGGATATGGAGAAGGCCTCGATTCGCCGAAACCATCGCGCCCTGGTACTGATAGAGATAAGCGCCCGGGAGGTGCTCGTTGACCACTGCGCGGTGGTCTTCGCCGAGGCTCACGGGACGCACATCGACGTGTAGCTGCGTCATGTCGTCGATATTGGCGATTCCCTTCGCCTGGGCATTCGAAAAGTCGACCTCCTCGACCCGGACGTACTCCTCGAGAATATCGAACAAGGTTTTGCCCTGGTTCTGCGGGTTCTGCATCAGCTTTTCGATATTGTCGAGGCTGCGTTTGTCGACGGTAGCATTCTGATAGAACGTCGGAAAAACTATGCGCTGCTCGGGGGGCCGCTCTCGATTGATGAACTCGAAGAACTCCTGGCGTGGATGGGTGGTTTGCCCGTCGAGCTGGAGGCTCGTCGGAAACAGCAGAATCGGGTTGTGGCGAAACTTCGGGCGAAACTCCACGACACGTTCGTTGTTCTCGAAACGGAAATAGAACGAATAGAGCTTCACCTTGGCGTGCTTGGAATACTCTTCGAGAGCGAGACTGATGAGGTCGACCATGTTTGTCTTACCCGAGGCGGGCGGGCCAACGAGCACGATACCGCGCTGAGGGCTCGATTCCTTCCCCACCGACTCGATGACGTCGACGATCTGCTTGATGCAGTATTCCTGACCAAAAACCGCGTTCGTCCCCCCTGAGAACGGGTCCTTGAACACGTTGTAGCTGACGGCCGGCTCTCCACTTCGAACGACGACCTCGAAGCCGAAGTGCTGAATCGCCTCGTAAATGAGCATCGAGCTCGTCCGCAGACATCCTTGAGGGTCGGCGACGAAGGCGTCTATGAACTCCGAGAATCTGAGGCTACTCGATCGACTGCCGCCCAAAAAGCTGCGAAGATCCATCCCGTTTCCTTCCCTCGTGCCCTCTGTCCCTCTAGTTCCCCCGAAACGGCTTCTCGCCTTTCCGCATCCGCTCGACGACTTGTTCAAACGGAATCGGTTTGACTTCCTCGCTCTTGTACTGATTTCCGGTAACCGCGAAGAGCTGGTCCTTCGTAAGCAGCGCCACGGGCGCCTTCCAGATCAAGTTCAGGTTGCGAAGCGTCGGCCGGATCCAGTCTTTTTTGAGCGCTGGTCCATCGTCCCGATGGTACAAGAGCAGCCCGCCGTCCTGGAAATCGGAGTCGATGATATAGATGCGCGGCCGATAGAAGTGCGTATAGAAAGCCAGCATCTCGTCCTTGATGGGCTCCGGGTCGAGCCACACAAAACGTTCGTTCTGCTGGACCGCGTCGGCGTCCTTGATCCCCAGTCGCTCCGCGGTCCGGCGGTCGATTCGATTCAAGTGCAACTCGTGAATGAGTCGAGGCGTAAGAAACCGCCTCAAGAACTCGTAATCGGTGACCGAGTCCACGAGATGTCCCATCGCTGTGATCGGATCGACGGTACCCTTCTGGCTCCAGGCATCTTTCTTTTCGCGGTCGGTCTCCTCTCGGTAGTCGAGACTCACTTTGCCGTCACGATAGAGCTGCTCGATGGTGCACCAGAGGTTGTAGCCGAGGTGATAGGGGTTGCGCTGGAAGTAGGGACGGGGTTGGCAGACGTTCGAGAACACGCGCGAGTAATCGATGATGCCCTTGACGGCCCTCTCCTCGAAGAGCGCGAACATGATCTTCTTTTCCCAATACATGGCCCAGCCCTCGTTCATGATCTGAGTCCGCATGACGAAGTCCTGGGGTGCTTTGGTGACGTACTTGTAATCGAGGATGGTGCGCTCCGCGCGACTCGTCGGCGCGTAATGCTGCAGGAAGGCCAGGACGTCCTGGCAAGGCGTCGTCAAGACATAGCCCTTCCGGCTCATGCTCTCGCTCCGTCGACGTTTCCGGAGCTCGGTATCGAAGGCGCTCCCTTCACCCGATCCCTCGAGGATTTTCGTCAGGGTGTCGAAGACCGGAACGACCGCCTGTGACGATTGCTTCTCCCTTTCGCTCGTCGAAGGCTGGTACTCGGCGCTGATGGTGGACTCGGACTCGGTGGCGCGTTCCAGATTGTACTGCGAGTTCGGGGCGGTTAGACCGCTGGTCGATTCGACCGCGTTCCAATATTCGACGTAGTCCCGCTCTCCCATTTGTTGGCGGGCCCGCGCGACCTTCCTCGCGAGAAACATCACGTATTCGCTTCGGTTCTCCTCGGAATCGTGCAACACGTTCCGTTCGGAGAACTCACAATGTCCCACGACGTGGGCCATGACTGACGCCTGGGTTACGGGGCTATTGGTGCTGTTGAGATAGGCTTAGGACGGGTTCCCCGTTTGCACGACCTCATAGTAGAGCGACGAGTCCAATCCGGTTTCGATGGCGTGCTTCTTGTGCACCATCCGCTTGCCTTCCAAGATATTGATCGGGCTCGTCGGGTAGACGTCTTTTTCGAGCAGGGAAGCGAACTCGAGTCGCTCGAGGATGAAGAACCTTATCTCAGGAAGCTTGCGGTCGAAGGCCTTCGCATAATGGAGCACCCGCTCTTCGAGCTCGGACAGTACGCCATCGGTGTGGATGCTACGCATCGGGCTCCCCGAACAGGTTCCTGATGACTTCGACGGTCTCGGTTCGTTGCCGCAAGGTACCCATACGTATGATGGGGTCCTTCTCGAACTCCCGCTTGATCTCGCGGTTCAGGTAGCTGAACTGGCTCGGCTTGACTTCGACGATACCGACGCGATTGAACTTGTCCTTCATGTCGTCGGAGAGTATCTCGACGATTCGCTTCGCATCCTCCTCGAAGACCTCACCGTCTCCGAAATAGAACCCGTAGAAGTTCGTGGAGGCCGGGGCGTACTCGTTGAAAGCGATCTGGGAGACGAGCTCGAAGACGATCGACGCACGCGTGCCGCCCGCATTCGAGACCTTGTAAAAGTCCGTCGGCGCCACTTCGTGGGCCTCGACGTCGTGAACGAAGAATCGGTGCTCGACGTTTCCGGCTCCATAGTTGAAATCGAGCCACTGGTGAATGAAGTTCACCAATCGTTTTTCCATCTCCAATCGCTCACCATAAGTCGAATAGGAGATATCGCCCATGTAGAAGACCACCGCGCGGTGACGAGGCTTCTCCTCCCTCTGCGGCACTTTGAAACGCCGGTCGCGCCGTCTCACTTGCACCTCGAACCTGCCTTCCGAGGGATCGTAGATTCCGAGGCCCACGCTGGATCGCATCGCCCTCTTGAAAGTGCGGCGTTTGTCCAGAATCACGCCCACCTGCCCGCAGGTCTTGAAGTTATAGGAAAACTCCTTGATACGGCCCTCTCCCTCCTTGATGAGGTTGGGCAGGCGAAGCTTCTGCCCAACGAGCTCCATGAAGGCCTCGAAAGAAATGCGGAAGCGCAGCGTTCCCTTTTCACCGCCGGGCCCCTGGCCCGCGCCCGAGCCAAGGCCGCCCGGCTCGTCTCCATAGACGAAAGTCGGCGGAACGATGTCGTCGATCTCGACGATGATATCGCTGCCGCGATCGTCGAAGCGGTCCAGATCGCCTTTGTTGATGACGTCGTCGAGGATGTCTTCGAGCTGGTCTCGAATGAATTCGTTGAACAGACCCTCGGACTCGTCGGAGGAGATGGTGACATCCGCCATCGCTGAGCGCTCCCTCCCGTTGTTACGTCAATCGAGGATGCTGGTCGAGCTTGCGGTGATGGTCAAGGCCTGAAAGGCGCACTTTCCGCAATAGCCCAGGTTCTCCATCAAGTACTTGACGGTCTCGTTGAGTTGTTCCTGTTCCTTCGAGTGCACTCCGGCCGCACTCGAGCCGCTCTTGATCCATCCGAGGAGCTTGATGTTCTCGCTCGATTTGAACTCGTTCTCGAAGACGTCTTGCCGAATCGCGCTTTGATATGACGGCTCGTCGGCCAGAAGCACGGAATAGCTCACGCTCGCGATGGCGTCGCTGAGCTCCTTGCGAAAGACGTCCTTCTCGGCGATTCCGAGATACTGTTCGATAGCCTGCATGAACTTCTCGTCCGGCTGTACGTCGGCATGCGTGACCTCGTGCTTGACTTTGGTATTGTGCACGTAAGCGCGAACGTGATCGGTGTACTTCTTCCACGTGCTCTCCACGACCGACTCGTCCCTGAGCACCGAGCCATAGACATCCGTCGAGATCTGACTCAGGATCCACTGCTTGGCCTGCGGCAGGACCTTCTCCACGAAGTGGCCCAGCTTGGCCTTGTTGTTGGCGACGGTCTCCTTCAGGGCGTTCTCGGTTCTCAAATAGAGATCCATCGGCGCCACACAGGGGTTTTGGAGCGCGATGGAGGTGATCATCGCCGGCTCGCCGCCCTCTTCCTGCAAGCGGTTGATGTTGGCGGCATATTCGTTGATCTGAAAGTGCTCCGTGTTCTCGAAAACGTTCTGGATGAAACGCGGATCGAGACCGAATGTGCCCTCCGATGGCTTAACGAACTCGAACTCCTCGAGAACGGTCCGAGCCATGTTGTTGTCGACGCCACTATCGGCTCGCCCGGCGTAGACGAGGGCTTTCTGCAGCAACGTCAAGTTCGGATTCTGCTTGGACTCGTAGAGTCTCGTCATGGCGGCAACGAGGCTGAGAAACTCCAGACTATGCGGCGCGACGTGAGCCAAGTGCTTCTTCGAAGTCGCCCAGTTTCGCTGTTCGTTCGCGTAAGTAAAGGCGTAGATACGCTCTTCGTCCTTGAAATTGACGGAAAGCGGCATCTCGATGAAGGTCGTTCGAGACCGCAGCGCCTCGAAAGTCTCATTGGCCATGAACATGTTGTACTCGTGAAAATTCGTATGGCCGATGATGACGCCGTTGAAGGGAATCGGTGGCTGACCTTCGGGCTTGAAGAAACGGTCCTGAGTGGCGAAGAGGAGCTCGTAGAGAAAGCGATCCGAGAGCTTGAGAATTTCATGAATCTCCACGAAACCATTGGCTCCGGCGCAGAGCTCCCCTTTGTAGTCGTGCACGAGTGGATGCGATTCGCTTCCGAAGCGCGGAAGCAGACTGTAGTCGATGTTGCCAACGAGAGACCCTGCCTCTTGACTCTTTTCGTCCCTCGGCGTGTAGGAGCCGATGCCATTCTTGGTTCGCGCATCGTAGATCATGCGCTTGACCTTCAAATAAGGCAGCAGTCCCGCGAAATCGAGGGACTTGGCTCGCATGAAGTCTTTCAAGACGAAGTCGGCAAAGGGCGAGATCAGACCCAGCGAACTGATGCGAAAATCGCCGTCGTAGTGCCGGTGACGATCGAAAAAGCCCTTCATATTGTCGATCTCGATGAGCTCGTTTAGCTTGCCGATGAAAGCCGGCCTCAGGGTCTGCGGTATGACCTGGAGCGGTCGCTCGAAGATCGGCGCCTGAAGATAGAAGATTCCGTCTTCCTCGAAGAGAGCTCTTTCCTTCAGCCGTTCGTCAACGGTGGGCAGAAGGACCGTATAGGTCTTGCCTTCGTCAGTTCTCGAATAGACGTTGAGCACCGTTTTGATCCCATCCATCGAGCGCGATTTGGCGGCACCGGGGGGGGCCAAGAGGATCCACAACCGTTTCGAGGCTTCGAGGCCGCGCGAGGCATTGTCGATCTTCTCGACGAGATTCGCCTTCGCCTTCTGTTGGCCGAAGACGACGTACATGGCAACGAGCTCTTCGTCTTCGAAGAAGCTGTAGCGGTGCTTTATCGGCTTGCCCGGAACGACCGTCCTCTCGACGCCACTCGAAAGCAGCATGTCGTGAAGCAACTGGACCGTGTTGCGCGTGATCCACGGCTCGTTCTTGACCAAGTCCAGATAGTCGGGGAACGAAAGGACCTCGTCTTCCGATGTGGAGGCAGGCGCGCCTTCGAGAATATGCTTCAGTGCCGTCAGCATCGTTTCGCTCTCCTTCCGACGGTACGGGTCGTCAGTGCGGGCTCTGAACCGAGTGAAGACGACCGTGCATACGGTGCCACCACTGGTACGAGCCGGCTAGAAGCGACATCGACTCAAAAGCTTGCTATTAGGTTTGCTTTGCGTCTCTACCTTCATTGTAGCCTAGGCCAGCGAGGAGGGCGAATCATCTCGGATCGACACGAGACCGCGACTCGCCCGATCGAGGGGGAAGGATACTGCTCGACTAGAAGCTTCCGCTCGCTCCGCGGAAGCCGCGCGCCGCCTGCCTCAACCCCCACCATACGACGCGCCGGGTGTTATAGCAGAAGCCCAGAATGTAGTTGCAGGTCGAAAGGCAGTGTTTGGTGCACTCCGTCTTCATCTCGTCGAGCTGCTCGTGGTCGAACTTGTGGTTGCCCACCGTCCCCCAGTCGTGAGTCGACGAGTACATCGGCAAGCAGGGCGCCAAGGTTCCGTCCACGCGAACGATGAGCATATTGTGCCCCGCGCGGCAGTTCCATCTCTGCTTCACCTCTCCCCGCATCAAGTTCTTCATCTCGTGAAGATGAGACAGGGGATTCACGATTCGCTGCCCGCCCTCGTGGCGTTCGATGATCCAATCGAGCAAGTCGTCGACCTTTTCGTAGTCCTGAGGCCGCAGGTAGGTCTCGTTCTCTTCGTAGTGCTCGAAATGTCCTTGCTCGAGCATGGGAGCTTCGTTGATGTGAAAGTCGATCGAGATGTTTCGCTCGAGTGCCAGCTCCGCCAGCACCCGGACCTCGTCCATATTGTTGCGGCAGATGTCCGTATTGATGGCCACGGTATAGCCGTAGCGGCGCTGCCGCTTCAAGAGGTAGTCGAAGTTCTCGCGGATGGGGTCGAGAGCTTTTGGCAGGGACGGCTTCACGCTGATACCGTCGAGGGCGATATTGACCGTCGCGAGACCCGCATCACCCAGCCGGTCGATGACGTCGGGACACATCAGACGGCCGTTCGTCGGCAAATAGACGAAAAAACCCTTCTTGGCCGCGTAGTAGGTAATTTTGTGGACGAAATCGGGACGCAGCAGCGGCTCGCCACCCATCAGCGCGAGCACGCGGTTCCCGATGGAGTCGAGCCAGTCAACGGACTTTTTCGCCATCGGCTCCGTCATGCCCTTGACGGCGTTGTTATAGGCCCAGCAATAGTGGCAATCGAGGTTGCACTTATAGTCGGTGAAGAGATAGGCGATGATCGGCCGAAGCTCTTTATGGTTCTTCAGCGAGCGAGACGCGAAATAGGGTTTTCCCCAAGCGCGCCAGGTTCGGATCGCGTTCATACGCTGGTACTCGGCCAAGGTCCGATCCGTCTCGTCCGAATAGGCCCTAAGGGCCGCCGACAAAATAACTGTCTAGTTTTGAGCAGACTCTTCCTGTTTCAGGTCGTGATCGCGATATCGTCTGGCATCACGAGAGCCTGGCAAGCTCCCTAGAAACGGAACATTTGTAGGTCTTCAGCAACCAGCGCGTGTTTGACAAACGGTCCTCATTGCAGGAGGATTACGCCTATCAAGGAGCACTTCTCCTATTATGAGACCTACGAGCTATCAGTCTGAAGATCTCGACCGCCTGTTGAGGAAGCACAAAATAGCTACCCTCGATGATTTGAAGGCAGTGTTGGGTACCGATGTGGACTCGACCGTCTTCCGAAAGCTCAATGAGTTGGCGTATCGGACAAGCTACTCCCACCGTGGTAGCTACTACACGTTGGACGAGATCGCCCAGTTCGATCGAAAAGGTCTTTGGTCGTTGCGCTCAGTGTGGTTCTCGAAGTACGGGACGTTGCTTGCGACGGTAAAAGCGTTGGTCGCGGCCTGTGAGGCAGGCTACTACGTCGACGAGCTCGAGGACGTGGTGCAGGTTGACGTCAAGGCTCCTCTGTTGAAACTGGTCCGAGAGAAAAGATTGGCGCGCGAGCAGGTGTTCGGCCGATATCTGTATCTGGCCACCGATGTGAGCACGCGCAAGCAACAGCTCTCGGCCCGCCAGGTACATGAGGCGTCACCTTCCACGTTGGGCTGGGTCGGGGGAGTCCGCGTGCTCCCCGTGGAGTTGAAGGCTGCGATCGTTCTTTTCTACAGCCTGCTCGATGAAAAGCAGCGCCGTCTCTACGCGGGAGTCGAGGCCATGAAGCTCGGTCACGGTGGCGACCAACAGATTGCCGAACTGCTCGGGATGGGTCCGAGCACGGTAGCCAGAGGTCGTAGGGAATTGCTAATGAGAGATGTTGAGCTCGACGGAGTTCGGCGAAAGGGTGGCGGACGGCGCGCCGTGCAAAAAAAAGCCAGAAGTCATCGCCAAGATCGAAGAACTCATAAAGCACGACACCGCGGGCGATCCGATGACGGGAGTGAAATGGACGCGGCGGACCACCGACAAGATTGCTTGCGAGCTAAGAAGCCTCGGTGTGAACGTCAGCAGCAAAACCGTCGGTCGACTGCTCAAACAGCTCGGCTTCTCGTTGCGGGTGAACCACAAGAAGCTGTGCGGTGCCACGTCCGAAGATCGCGATACCCAATTCGCGTGTATCGCCGAACTGCGCGAGCGTTTTGCCGCAGCTGGTCATCCCATCATCAGCGTAGACACGAAGAAACGGGAGCTGGTGGGATTATTCAAAAACGGCGGGCAGGCCTGGAACCGCGAGCCGACTCTCGTCAAAGACCATGACTTCCGTTCCGAATCGAACGGCATCGCAATCCCCTACGGCGTCTACGATCTGCTCGCGAACCGCGGGACAGTGTTCATTGGTACCTCGTACAACACCCCGGACTTCGCCGTGAATGCCATCGAGAAGTGGTGGCGAACGGAAGGACGGCGACGCTATCCTGCAGCCCGTGACCTCGCGATATTGGCAGACGCCGGGGGCAGCAATGGCTATCGGTGTCGGGGTTGGAAGCACGGGCTTCAAACGCGGATTTGCAATCGCCACGACATCGCTATCACCATAGCCCACTATCCGTCCGGTACATCCAAGTGGAATCCAGTGGAGCACCGTCTGTTCAGCGAGGTCAGCAAGAACTGGGCGGGCAGGCCTCTCGACAGCTACGAAACCATCCTCAAATACATCCGCACGACCACCACCTCTTCCGGTTTGCGAGTACGCGCACACCTTATCCGGCGTCGTTATCCGAAGGGCGTCAAAATCACTGACGAGCGGATGCAGGCGCTTTCCGTTACAAAGGACCAGACTCTACCCAAATGGAACTACACCATCCGACCGTCTTGAAAACGGGAACTTATTTTGTCGCCGGCCCTAAGAGGATAGACGGGCTCCGGCAAGCCTTCCCCGATCCCGGGCTCTCGGGCCCTCCCGATCGTCTTCTCGTTCGGACGATTGGGACCCACCTCATTCATGAGGATGTGGTGGAGCCTCCTGTCGACTCGGTAGGAGGACGGGGGGGCGTCGGTTTCCGGCTTCATAGGGGTTTGAGGACAAGCCGCCGCATCAAGATCGGTGCGATGCCCTCCAGGTCTCGTCATCGATCTCCGCCCCAGTCGGTAGCCCTTCTCGCCCCTTCAGCAGGTGGTCGATCACAAGATCGACGATCTCTGGGTAGGCGAGGTGTCGCCGATCCCGACGCTCGCGCCGCTCCGGCTCGGGCCGCGGCGCCGCGCGGCGCTCCGCGTGTCTCCTGCGCTTCCACCGGAGCTCCTCCCCTTCGATTTGGGCGAGGGAGCGGACGACGAGCGTCGCGATACATGCCGTTCTCGTCCATCGGCGCCCAGGATTCAGCTCTTCGAGACGAGCGATATGGGCGTCAATTCTCTCCAGCAAGCTGTCTGGAAAGTCTTCGAGCTCGAGACCGGCCATGGAGGCACCTCCGCCGAAAGTGGAGGGTATTCTGAGCGAGAAACCCGCGCGAGACAACCGCTCCGAAGGGCGTAGTCTCCTTCATTGCCACCCTCCGGAAAACGGCACAAGTATGTCCCAGCGGCCAGACCATCTGCTACGATCAAGTGGATGGGCATCGATCCCCGCGCTGGAAAGCCTGTCGAGAGCGACATGCTCGTCGACGTCCCAAGGCTCGTTACCGCCTACTACGGCGAAAAACCCGACCCCGCCATCGCGGCGGAGCGTATCGCCTTCGGAACGTCCGGTCACCGGGGCTCGTCGCTCGCTCGCAGTTTCAACGAAGCCCATATCCTCGCGACCAGTCAAGCGATCTGCGACTATCGGAGCATGCGCGGCATTCATGGACCGCTGTTTCTTGGAGTCGACACTCACGCACTTTCCGAGCCCGCGCGAGTGAGCACTCTAGAAGTGCTGGCAGCCAACGGGGTCGAAGTGCGGATCGACGAAGCTTTCGGCTACACCCCGACACCGGTCATCTCGCACGCGATAGTCATTAATAATGGTAGAGCGCCCTCCGCCGTCGCGGACGGCGTCGTCATCACTCCGTCGCACAACCCACCGGAGGACGGTGGCTTCAAATACAACCCCCCCCATGGGGGTCCGGCGGATACCGACGTTACGAAGTGGATCGAGACCCGCGCCAACGAGCTTCTCACCGCGGGTCTTGCCGGCGTCGCGCGGGTGTCGTACCGCGAAGCCCTGGGAGCACCCACCACCAGAGCCCACGATTACGTGGGCGCCTATGTCTCCGATCTCGACTCGGTGCTCGACATGGGAGCGCTCAAAGGTGTTCGCATCGGAGTCGATCCCCTCGGTGGGGCGGGTATCGCCTACTGGAACGAGATCGCGGATCGATTCAGTCTCGACATCACGGTCGTAAACGACCGAGTCGATCCCACGTTTCGATTCATGACACTCGACTGGGACGGCCAAATTCGCATGGATTGCTCGTCGCCTCACGCCATGGCGGGGCTCATCGCGCTCAAGGATCAATTCGACGTCGCTTTTGCCAACGACACTGACAACGACAGGCACGGGATCGTAACGAAGAGCGCTGGACTCCTGAATCCAAATCACTACCTCGCCGTCGCCATCGCTTACCTGTTCGAGTACCGCTCCGATTGGAGTCGCGAGGCCGCCGTCGGCAAGACAATCGTCACGAGCAGCCTCATCGATCGGGTCGCGAAGAAGCTGGGTCGCAAGCTCGTCGAAGTTCCGGTGGGTTTCAAGTGGTTCGTCCCGGGGCTCTCCGACGGCTCGCTCGGTTTCGGCGGTGAAGAGAGCGCGGGAGCGTCGTTTCTGAGGCGAGACGGAACGGTCTGGACGACGGACAAAGACGGCATTCTTCTTGGACTGGCCGCCGCGGAGATGCTGGCGGTGACCGGAAAAGACCCCGGTGAGCTCTACCGCGATCTCACTCGGGAGCTCGGCGCTCCGATCTACGAACGGATGGACTCGAAAGCGACGAAAGAGCAAAAGGTGGCTCTCGAGAGGCTATCGCCCGAACGCGTGCCGGCCAAAGAGCTCGGGGGCGACCCAGTCACGGGAATGCTGACCCATGCGCAAGGCAACGGCGTCGCCATCGGCGGGCTCAAGGTCTCGACGAAGCGGGGATGGTTCGCCGCGAGGCCTTCCGGAACCGAGGATGTCGTGAAGCTCTATGCGGAGAGCTTCGTGGACGAAAGGCATTTGAAACGCATCCAAGAGGAGGCTCGGAGCCTGCTCGAGGAGCTATTCGGAATCGAGGGTGTATGAGCCTCCACCTATTGACGCCGGGGATTCGACACTACGCCTGGGGTGATCCGACTTTCATCCCTTCCCTCCTAGGCCGGGATAATCATGAGGAGGCGCCCTATGCCGAGCTCTGGATGGGCGCGCACCCGGAGCTGCCTGCGCGCATCGGCTCGGTTCCTTTGAACGAGCTCATTGCAAGCGCTCCCGAAGAGATTTTGGGAAAGAGAGATAGCGCGCGTTTCGAGGGCAAGCTCCCCTTTCTGTTCAAAGTTCTTTCCGCCGCGGTTCCGCTCTCGATCCAGGCCCATCCGAACGAGGCCCAGGCTAGAGAAGGCTTCGAGCGCGAGAACACCGCCGGAGTGCCACCATCGGCGAGGAGCCGAAGCTACAAGGACGCGCGTGGCAAGCCCGAGCTCATCGTCGCTCTCACGGACTTCTACGCACTCGAAGGGTTTCGCCCGCTCGGGGAGATCGCGGAAGTGCTCGACGAGATACCGGAGCTAATCCGATTTGCCTCGAAATTCGCACTCACATCGGAGTCGTTGCGCTCGCTCTACGAAGAGCTCATGACCCTGCCCCAGCCCGAAGTGGACGCCATTCTCTCACCAATAATGTCCCGCCTCAGGAGCCACAAGTTCGACCGGGACCACCGGGCATTCTGGGTGCTTCGTTCCGACGAGATGTTCTCGAAGGACGGTCACCACGATCGAGGCATCCTCTCGATCTTCCTGCTCAACCTCGTCCACCTTCACCCCGGTGAAGCGCTCTATCTGGGCTCCGGCACGCTTCACGCCTACCTCGAAGGGTCAGGGATCGAAGTCATGGCGAGCTCCGACAATGTGTTGCGCGGAGGGCTCACGGAAAAACACGTCGACGTCCCCGAGCTGCTCCGCACCATAGTCTTCGAGGGCGGACGGCCGCACGTACTCGAGCCGATGACGGTGGGCGGAAACGAGCGAATCTATGAAACACCGGCTCGCGAGTTCGAGCTCATGAAACTCGAGATCTCGGCCGGGGGCGAGTACACAAGCGGCACCGGGGAGAGCGCCTCGATTCTCCTCTTCGTCGAGGCCGAAGGCGACGTCGTCGTCTCGGCCGGGGCTTCGGAACTCAAGGTGGACAAAGGACAGAGCGTATTCATTCCATTCGACACTCTCTTTACGATCCGGGGCAAGTCGACGATTTTCCGGGCATCCATCCCCCGGGAAACGCCGCGGTTTCGTGGCCGCTACCCCGCCGAGCTTCGCTTCGGAACCAGCGGTCTCAGAGGTCTTGTCACGGAGATGACGGATCTAGAGAGCTACATCAATACACGCGGCTTCCTCCAGTCCTTGCTCGAGCAACGTGTCATCTATAGAGGAGATCCGGTCGCGCTGGCGGGAGACCTGAGACCAAGCACCGAACGCATTCTGAAGTCGGTGACCCGGGCGGTCGCAGACGCGGGACTCAGAGCCGAGTACCTCGGCCGCATCCCGACCCCAGCTCTGACCCTTCACGGCATCGAGCACGCGAGAGCGGGCATCATGGTGACGGGAAGCCACATTCCCTTCGATCGAAACGGCATCAAGTTCGTGAAGCCATCCGGAGAGGTGCTCAAGGAAGATGAGGCCGCCATCCTGAAGGCGGTCGGAGGGATCCGCGCGATCGAGCATCGACGACCAGCCAGCGAATCGCCCTTTCGAGACGACGGTTTTTTCGAGGAGGGTAAAGCGCCGAGCACGCCTCCGGTCGTCGTTTCCGCAAGCGAAGCCTACGTCCGTCGCTATCTGGACTTCTTTCCTTCCAGCGGGCTCTCGGGAAAGCGGGTGCTCGTCTTTCAGCACTCCGCCGTCGGCCGCGACCTTCTGGTCGAGATCCTCGAGGGGCTCGGCGCCGAGGTCGTCCCCGTAGGCCGGAGCGAGACCTTCGTTCCGATCGACACTGAAGACATCAGCGACAAGAGGTTATCCGAGCTCCAGCGCATGGCGAATGACGCGGGGAGGTCGATCGATGCCATCGTCTCCACGGACGGCGACAGCGATCGTCCGCTCGTGTCCGCAATCGACTCGGAGGGCAGGGTGCGGTTTTTCGGAGGCGATCTGCTCGGCATCCTCGTCGCGGACTACCTCGGAGCAGATCGTGTCGTCGTCCCCATCAACGCGAACGACGCCGTCGATCGTTGGTTCGAGTCGAAGGGCATTCATCCCGTGAAGACGCGGATCGGCTCTCCCTTCGTCATCAATGGCATGGCCGCGATCTCGTCCGGACGAGTCGCGGGTTGGGAAGCCAACGGCGGTTTTCTGACCGGATCGGATATCGAATCGCAGGGCGGACTCCTCGCCGCACTGCCGACCCGGGACGCCGTGCTCCCAATCGTTTCCGTGCTGCTCGCGGCTGCGGATAACAAAAGCTCCCTGGTGGATCTCTTCGCTCGGCTGCCCGCTCGATACGGCAAGGCGGGTCTTATCGATCCCTTTCCTCTCGAGGCGGGCCTCGCGATCGTTCAGGGATGCGACGAGCCCCTGCTCTCGAAAGTCTTCACCCGCAAGCTCGGCTTCGACGAAATCGTCGATATCAACACCCTGGACGGGGTCCGCGTCTTCTTCCGCAACGGAGACATCGCTCACATTCGGCCATCCGGCAATGCGCCCCAGCTCCGAATCTACGCCGTTTCCGACAGCCAGGAGCGCGCGAACAAGATTGTGTCGCTTGCGCTTCGCGAGCCCAATGGCATTTTGCGTAAACTAGCGAAGGCCCTCTCCCCGATGACTGCAATCGCCCGCGGGACTGATTGAAGAGCGAGGGGTCGGACGAGGCGGAGCCTTCAGCCCGAGCGCAGGGCGAGGCGAAGCCGAGACCCGAAGCGAGAGGCGGTGCCGCCTTCCGCAGCGAGCCTGTCGAGCGGAGGGCTAGCCTGGCCGGAGGCCAGGCGCGTTGCAAACAAGGTGGGGCCCCGCCGCATTGATGGAAGCGGCGACCGAGCAGTAATTGATGGAGGCTTAATGCGTTTTCGCACCAAACAAATTCATGCGGGTGTCAGCCCCGACCCCACGACGGGCTCGATTCTCACACCCATTTACCAGACCACGACTTACGTCCAGAAGTCCGTCGACGAGTATATGTCTCTGGGCTATTCGTACTCCCGCTCGGCTAATCCGACGGTAGCCGCGCTCGAAAAAAAGCTCGCCGAGCTCGAGGGCGGCGCTGCCTGCGCCTGTTTCTCGACCGGTATGGCGGCGACCCAAGCCACCTTTCTTGCTTTCCTCAACGCGGGGGACCACGCCATCGTGTCCGACGTCGCCTACGGAGGAACCTACCGTCTCGCGACCAAGGTCTTCTCGCGCTTCGGGGTTGCCTTCACTTTCGCGGACACTTCAGATCCCGAGGAGGTGAAGAAGAGCCTTCGCGACAATACCCGCTTGATCTTCACTGAAACGCCCGCGAACCCGACTCTCAAGCTCTCCGACATTCCCGCGATCTCGGAGATCTCCAGGGGACGGGGCATTCCCCACGCGGTGGACAATACGTTCCTCACTCCCTACTACCAGCGCCCCATCGAGCTCGGGGCGGACCTCATCATCCACAGTACGACGAAGTACCTCGATGGCCACAACGCGACGGTGGGTGGCGCCGTCGTGAGCCGGAGCGCAGAGCTGGACGAGCAAGTGCGCTTCATCCAAAATTCCTCAGGGACCATCGTCTCGCCGCAGGTCGCCTGGCTCACGCTCCAGGGCTGCAAGACGCTCTCGATTCGAATGGACGCCCAGTGCGAGAGCGCACTCGCGATCGCGAAGTTCCTCGAGTCCCATCCCAAGGTCCAAAATGTCTGCTATCCCGGTCTCGATAGTTTCCCGCAATACGAGCTGGCGAAACGGCAGGCGAGCGGCTTCGGTGCGATTGTCTGGTTCGAGGTCAAGGGCGGCCTCGCCGCGGGAAAGACCATCATGGACTCGCTGGAGCTGTGGGCGCTCGCCGAGAATCTCGGTTCGGTCGAGTCCCTGGTCACCCATCCGGTCACGATGACCCACGCCGACGTCGAGGAGGCTGAGCGCAAGCGCGTCGGAATCACCGACGGCTTGGTCCGTTTGTCGGTCGGTCTCGAGGACGCCGAGGACTTGATCGACGACCTCCGCCAGGCGCTCGAGAGAGTGTGAGACGAAACGCCAAGGCTCTCTTGTGTTCGCTACTCTAAATTGGCCCATTTCGCTCATTAGATTTGGCCCACCTGTATCGGACCGATAGCCTTCACCGGGCGAACGCCCGGAGAGGAGGCATCGGTTGGAAAGGTGCGCCAAAGTGCGATTGTTCGAGCAGATGCGTCGAGAGTACGAACACGGAGTCGGGACGATAGTTGGGGTAGCGAAGAAGTTCGGAGTCCACCGCCGGATGGTGTGTGACGCATTGCGTAGCGCGATGCCGCCGGAGCGAAAGCCCACGCCGCGAGAGAGCCCGAAGCTCGGCCCGGTCCGCGATTTCATCGACGCGATCCTCGACGCCGACAGACACGAGCCACGCAAGCAGCGTCACACCGCGCGTCGTATCCGGGATCGATTGCGAGAGAGGTACCCGAATCACGAGGTGGGCGAATCGACGGTTCGCTGTTACGTATCCCGCCGGAAACGTGAGCTCGGCTTGAAGCACGCGGAGGTGTTCATCCCGCAGAGCTATGTCTGGGGCGATGAAGCTCAGGTGGACTGGTACGAGTCGCACGCCCGGATCGGTGGCGAGCTGACGAAGGTGCACACGCTCGTGGTACGGAGCATGGCCGGCGGTGGCGCGTTCCATCGAGGCTATCCCCGCGCAACGCAGCAAGCGTTCTTCGAGGCTCAGGAGAAGGCGTTCGAGTTCTTCGGTGGGGTGTTCCGTCGGATGCGCTACGACAATCTGACGTTGGCGGTTCGCAAGATCCTTCGGGGTTACCAGCGCCACCAGACGGAGCGCTTCGTAGCGTTTCGCTCGCACTGGGGATTCGACTCGGAGTTCTGCAATCCGAGTCGAGGCAACGAGAAAGGTGGGGTAGAAAGCGAAGTGGGCTACTTCCGCCGCAACCACTGGACGCCGGTACCGGAGTTCGATGATTGGGATGAGCTCAACGCGTACTTGCGTGGTCGCTGCCTCGAAGAGAACAAGCGCCACATCGCTGGCAAGGAACACGCGGTGGGCGCGGCAATGGAGCTCGAGCGAGTGCACCTACTCCCGATGGCCGACGAGGGCTTCGAGCTCGAGGAGAAGAGCTGCACGACGGTGGACAAGAGGGGCTGCGTTCGGGCCGGCACGAACTGGTACTCGACGCCCTTGAAGCCGGGCCAGCGGGTGATGGTGAAGCTGCTGCCGCTGGCGGTCGAAGCATGGCGCGAAGGCCGCGTGGTGGCACGACACGAGCGCTGCTACGAACGGGGCCAGTCGTTGTACGAGCTTGAGCACTACCTCGACGTGTTGGAGCGCAAGCCCGGTGCCCTTGCGGGCTCGACGCCGCTTGCGCAGTGGCGCGCGAAAGGACGATGGCCCGCAAGCTATGACAAGCTGTGGGCGAAGCTGAACCGTCGCCACGGCAAGCTCGATGGCACGCGCCAGATGGTGGAGCTCATCCAGCTAGGGCGCAAGCAAGGATACGACAAGCTTCGTGAGACCGTCGCCCACGCCCTCGAGCTCGGGTGCACCGATCTCGAAGCGCTTCGCCATCTCCTCGATACCGCGTCGCTACAACGGAACCCCGAGCGTAGCCTGGACGATGTCGAGCTTGGACACCTTGCGCGCTACGAACGAGCTGCGCCGGGCGTGAGCCACTACAACGAGCTGATCACGGAGGTGAACCCGTGAGCGGGCGAAGCGTCGAGCTCGGCACCATCCGTCAGCATTGCAAGACGCTGCGCATGCCGACCGTGGCGAGCCAGTTCCAGAAGCTGGCGGAGCAAGCATGGTGCGACAAGCAAAGCCACGTCCGGTATCTCGACGTCCTGCTCAGCGCCGAGGTCGAGGAACGCGAACACCGAGCCGTTTAGAGACGATTGAAGGAAGCACAACTACCGCGGACGAAGACCGTTGACGAGTTCGACTTCTCACAGTCGCCCAAGGTCTCGGGCCGCCGGATAAAAGAGCTCGCGGAGGGTCACTACATCGACCGAGCGCAGCCGGTCATCTTCCTCGGCGACGCGGGTGCCGGCAAGACCCACCTGGCGAGCGCGTTGTGTGTGGCCGCATGCCAACAACGTCGCCGCGTCCGCTTCACCACCGCCTCGAAACTCGTCAACGAGCTCGTCGAGGCGCGGCAGGAACACGAGCTGTCCCGCATCATCCGCCGCTACGTCCGCTTCGAGCTGCTGTGCATCGATGAGCTCGGCTACGTGCCCCTCGCCGATGTCGGCGCCGAGCTGTTGTTCCAGGTGATCTCGGAGCGCAGCGAGACCGCCGCGCTCGTGATCACGACGAATCTCCCGTTCTCCGAATGGACCCAGGTGTTCACCAACGCCCGACTCTGCAAGGCGCTGCTCGATCGTGTGACCGACCAGGCGCACATCCTCGAGACAGGAACCGAGTCCTACCGCTTCCGCCGCACCGTCCGCAGCAAGAACAAGGCTCCAAAGGCATGAGAGCTGTGTTTCGACTCCGGGCGGCCTGCACGTTCGTTTCGGCCGCAGGATAAGGGAAAGGGGCTTTTTTTACGTTCGTTCTTTAAGAATCAATAACTTAAGGTGGGCCATTTCAGATGAGCGAAGTGGGCCAGGCCGAATGGACAAAAACACTCTCTGCTGAGCTGAGCCGGATCCAGTCTCGAGAGCGTGCGAGAAGCCGTTTAGAGTGAGGGCAAGGATTATTACCTTGTTTCGACTTCTCGCACGCTCCGCTCTCACGGTACTGCACTGACCGTGCCATCGGTTCGGATACTGAAACCAAAGGACTTACGGTCGCAGTGTAGATCAGATGGTATACATTTAAGGTCGTTTAATGTACGTTCTATGTACATGCAGTTCCTTCGAAAGGACGAACGGCGGATGCTCGAGCAATTCTCCGCTCTCTCGCGCTCGAACCCGTTTCTGCCCGAGCGTATCGCACGAGAGCGAGAGGCACTCGGGGAGGATTTCGAGGATGGGAGCTCCGTTTGGAGCAAGCATCTCGACCGCCGGAATCTGAACGTCTCGAAACTCGCGGCTCGCGGCTCGCGCCGAGCCCGTCGTCGAGAAGCTCCGATCGCGGCTTGCCGCGGGGGTGAGCCCGAACGAAGAGGAGCTGAGACTCTACGAAGAGCTCGTCTTCTATCTGCTCTACGGTCGCTACGATCGCGAGCTCGTCGGCGCCATGACGAATCCAAACGTCTCGTTCTACCCCGAGTTCAAGAAGCGAGCTCGCCATTACCTCGGGGCCGCGCCTTCGAGCCGAAAGATCGAAGACGCGCTTCCCCATTGGTTCGCCTTCCTGTTTCAGATCCGACGCGCCTCGTACCATATCTACGAGTTCATCTTAGGGAGCTCGATGCCGGTGGCGGAGCTTCGAGGTGCCGTTTGGCAATCAATCTTTACTCACGATCTCAGGCGCTATCGTCGTAGCCTCTTCGACAAGATGGGCAACCTCGCGACTCTGGTCACCGGTCCATCCGGTACGGGGAAGGAGCTCGTCGCGCGGGCGATCGGCGCCTCGCGATATATCCCCTTCGACTCGAAGACGCACCGTTTCGCCATCGACCCGCGTCGGACGTTCTTTCCCTTGAACCTCTCGGCGCTTCCGAACACACTCGTCGAGTCCGAACTCTTCGGCCACCGACGAGGTGCGTTCACGGGTGCGCTTGCCGATCGGAAGGGCTGGCTCGAAGTGTGCCCGCGCCTAGGCACCGTCTTCTTGGACGAGATCGGCGAGCTCGAGCCGGCGATTCAAGTGAAGCTCCTTCGTACTCTGGAGTCTCGCGAGTTCCAGCCGCTCGGAGAAACCAAGTCTCTTCGATTCGAAGGCAAGATCGTGGCCGCGACGAATCGCGATCTCGCGGCAGAAATGCACTCCGGCGGATTCCGTCCCGATTTCTACTATCGAATCTGCTCGGATTTGATCGCAACGCCCTCGCTCGAGGAGCAGCTTCGAGATCGGCCTTCCGACCTGGAGGACCTCGTGCGCTTCATCGCGCGGCGCATCGTAGGGGAGCTCGAGGCGGAGGCCGTGACGGAAGAGGTCATCTCGTGGATCCGGCAATCGCTCCCCCGCGACTATCCTTGGCCCGGTAACGTACGTGAGCTCGAGCAATCGGTGCGAGACATCTTGGTGCGCAGGGAATACCGACCGCGCCTCGGAGACTTCGAGAGGCCGTGGCTCGTCGAGGCCACCGAAGGCCGCCTGACGGCCGAAGAGCTCCTCGAGCACTACTGCTCGCTCGTCTACGAGCGAAATGGGAGCTACGTCGAAACGGCGAAGAGACTGGGCCTCGATCGCCGCACCGTGAAAGCGAAAGTCGAAGCTCTCAGGAGCCGACGATGAGCCGTTACGGTTCCTTCTTGACGCCCTCTTCCTCGAGCTCCCGTTCGAGCGTCCGGAGCCTCTCCTCGACCTCCTGCATACGCTTGTGAACCTCGCTTAGATCAAGGTCTTCGAGCCGCCGCAGCTTCATACCCAACTCGTCGCTATCGAAACGATCCGACAAGGCTCGCATTGCGTCCTCGAAGGCGCCCATCGATTCCGAATCGATGTGGAAGTCCGGCCCGGAGAGATAGACACCGTGCTCGGGGATCTCGAAGTCCGGAATGTCGGGCATGAAACGATAACGGGCCAGATCCATGGCCCGACGTTCGCGTTCGGCAATGGTCACGTCGACTCTCCTGGAGGATCCTTCACGCCAGAGCTCCAGGCTCACGAGATCGCCCGCCTTCTTGCCGCCGATGATGCGATGCAACTCAGGACCGGAGACGGACTCTGAATCGACCGCCGTCAGAACCTCGCCGACGAGAACGCCGGCGGCCTCGGCAGGGCTGGCTTCCTCGACGCGCGAGATGAGCACACCGGAATCCTCCGCGACCCCAAAATACCGGCGCAGCTCGGGGGTCATCGGGACGAAGTGAACGCCCAAATAGCCGCGTCCCGCCGCTCCTTTCCAGACGAAGGCCCTCGCGTGATTTCTGACTTTTCCCTCGTGCGCTTCCTGAGCCAGACTCGCGGCGGGAACGAGAGACACAAGAAGAACCATTGCCAGAAAGATTTTCAGTCGTTTCATTGTTTTTCTCCTGACGTATGCGAAACGGGTCGCACCCCGGATCCGTAACCTTCTTTCGCGAGCTCTCTCAAATCGAAGACGAAGTCGACGCGTTCGGTGCTGCCGAGCTCGAGCACGGGATCGAGCTCGCGGGCGAGCGAGCGGAGCCTCTCGACCTCGGCTTCGAGCTCACGGTACTCGGTTCGAAGCGATTCGATGCGCTCGACCGCCTGAAGGCGATTCGATTGCTGCCTGACGTGAGCGCCGATGGACAGGCCGCCAAGGATAACGGCTGCCGCCACGCCCATGGCCAAAAGGCGACGGCGGTGAGCGAGACGGGGCTGCGCGGGCCGCGCGAGCCGCTTCAAAACCTCGCTCGTGAATGCGGAAGACGCTTCTCGCCTCGGCAGCGCCTTCATCAGCTTTGCCACTCCTTCGTCCGTGATTCGGCTCATGGCCGACCTCCATTCCAATAGGGCGCAAGAAGGGTCCTGAGGCGCTCGCGAGCTCGGTGGATGCGCGACTTCACGGTCCCTGCGCTCAGGCCCAACGTCTTCCCGATGTCTTCATAGGACCACCCCTCCATCTCTCGAAGGAGCAATGGCGAGCGGAACCGGAGTGGGAGGCCATCGAGCGCACGGAGCACGTGTCGGCTCTCCTCCTCCCGCAACCACTCCGCCTGAGGGCTCGCCACCTCGCGATGCCCGTTACGCGAGAACATGGCAAGCAGGATCTGCCGCCGGCGAGCCTTCCGTTCCTCCGTCCGGAGCAGGTTGGTCCCGATCCGATAGAGGTAAGGAAGAAACTGTCCGCGTTCTTCATAGCCTCCAGATCGCTCGAATAGACGAACGAAAACCTCTTGCCCCAGATCCTCGGCGCGGTCTCGATCCCGCGCCAGCACTGTCAAGTAGTTGACCAGACCGTTTTTATGCCTGTCAACGAGGGCGGCGAAGGCCTCGCGATCTCCCGACTGGGTACGCCGCATGAGCTCCGCGTCGCTATCTTTCGGCATCTACTAGAAACAACGTTCGAGGGGGCCGAAAGTTCCCGTCTGTCTCGTCAGCCTCAGCGCCCGAGTCGTCTCGAATCTGCCGAATCGGGAAACGGTTTTCAAAACTGTCGGAATAGGGTACAACTCAGCTCCCCCGGATTTATAAACTCTCGCTCTTTTTCCGTTTAATAAAAGGCTATGACATGTATCTTCAGCACTACGGCTTTCGTGAGAAGCCTTTCAAGCTCACTCACGACCCCGCTTACTACTACGGCGAGGCCCACCAGGTTCCTCTGAACGAGCTCTGCTATTCGATCGAGGAGCGCCACGGCCTCGCCGTGCTGCTCGGGGAAGCGGGCACGGGCAAAACGACCCTCCTGCTTCGTCTTCTGAGAAGTTTCAGCTGGCATCTGACCGGCGTTTTTCTGTCGGACGTCGCCGTAGGCGAGGCCTCTCTCATCCGCCAGGTGGCCCGCGCCCTGCTGATCCCATTCAAACCTCAAGACTCCACCGATACCGTCGCCCAGTACCTCGATATATTCCTGAGAGGCCAGGTCACGTCGGGGAAGACCGTCGTCGTTCTCGTCGACGAGGCTCAGGGGCTTACCGACGGGCAGTTCGAGGAGCTGCGGCATCTGACGAATCTCGAGCACAAGGGCAGAAAGCTCGTCGAGATTGTTATCGCGGGCCTCCCGTCGCTCGAGCGCAAATTTGCGACCCCCGACATGGAGTCGTTGAGCCAGCGCGCCGTGGTGCGGTGCTGGGTGGAGCCGATGGACATGCCGCACACGCGGGCTTACATCCGACACCGGCTCGACGTCGTGGGAGCCCCCAATCTCGAGATGCTCTCGGAGGAATCCACCGAGAGAATTCACCACTCTTCTCTCGGTATCCCGCGCCTCGTCAACATCGTTTGCGAGCGAACGCTCTTGATCGGCTACGTCGAGGAGACGCAAGTCCTCAAGGCATCCCATGTCGACCAGGCGGTCGCGGATCTGAATCTCAAGCCTATGGGAGACGGCATCGACCATGCGACTGGCTCGCTCGGACTCGAGAGCGATCTCCTGCTGAGAATGGCAGCACAGCTCGACACCATCATGGGGAAGCTGGAACACCTAGAAGCGAGAAACGGCGCGGTTACAGGCGAAAGAGGAGCCTCGCATCCGACAGTGGCTGAAGTCGCTCCGGAGCAGCCCTCTGAAGAACCCCTCTCCGGGACAGACCTTCGACGAGCTGGTAGATGCTCCGCTAGCGGCATCCGGGCTCAAGACGGGGAAGTCGGAAACGAGTCACTAGTAGTGCGGATGATATTTTCCGTACCCGCCTAAGCGGCCTTGCGCAGCGTTTCCGAGTCGACGCCAGCGCTCGGCAGATCGGAAAGGGCGATCCGCCGCGGCGAGGACGACGGCAACTCCCGCTTCGGCCCCGGCAGCACGAGCCACGTTTCGGCAAGCCATTTCAGCCCGAAGAAAACTACGGCGAACGCGGCCCAAAACGGTAAACTCAGCATGATTTCGTCACCCTTTCTTGGTGTAAGTCTGGTATAGCAATCATAGTGTAAGTTCAGTAAAGATCAACTACTTTATATGGTGGCCCGGGAAGGGGACAACCGCTACCACTTGCCCCTTGACGTGGAGCGCATGACGGTTTACACTTCTGACCTCCCCTAATTCATTGTTTTTCGACCCAGCCTCGCGCACCCCGTTTGGGTGTAGTTAATCTCGGTTCATTACATGCGGGATCGGCTCTGTATTTTTCTATACGCGCGGACCATCTCCCACGCGCTGGTTTTCATCGCACTGCTCGCGGGAGCTGGCCGAGCAACGGCTCAGCCCTCGATTCGTCACGACGAGGTGCGGTGCGTCCCGACCGACGAGTTCACGCAGTTCGTGGCTGAGATCCTGCCCCCCGACGAGCTCCGATCGGTTCGACTCTACTTCCGCTCCGACCTCTTTCCCGAGTACTACTTCGTCGACATGTCGGAAGCGGAGGCTCGTTTTTCTGCCGTGCTTCCCCTGCCGACGGATCAGACGCGTCGCATCGTTTACTACATCGAAGTGGTCGACCAAACCTTTCAGATTAGCAGGAGCGAGGAGTTCGTGGTTGGCGTCGAGGAAGAGAATTGCGACCCTGGACCGGGCGCACTCCTGTTCGCGGGCAGTCCAGGAATCGTCGTCGGGGCCGTCTCGGGCGTTGCGTCCGGCATTCCCGCGGGCTTCCAAGCGGCCGGGATCGTCGGCTTCGTTTCGGCGGCTGGTGCCGGCGGGGGTGGCCTTGGCGTTGCCATCGGCGCGGCGGCGGGCGCGGCGGCGGGAGTGGACGTTCTCGTCACGGGTGGAGACGACGGCGGCGGAAGCGGTTCCGTCCCGACGGTTACGACATCCACCCCTGGGCCAACGGGCCCTGGACCAACCGGCGGCGGGACGACGACCACGGTACCCTCGAGCGGGACTCCATCTACGACGACCACGCCGCAGGGGCCAACGACAACAACGATCGGAGCCGCCACCTCGAGCGTTCCACCTCCGCTGTCCGCCTGTTTCAACTGGGCGCAGAGCGGAAACTGCCGCGTGAACTTCGACTCCTGCTCCAAGCCCAAACCGCTCATCGAAGCCCACGAGTGGCGCATGCTCGGGCCGCCCGTCCCCGCTACCGTCCCTTCTCCTGAATCGAACACCGAAGATTTCACCTTCGATTTCGCCGGGGATCCCCGATGTACCGGAGCCGACGATTTCAATCGTCCGGTTCGTCTGACAGTCACCGACTCTCTCGGCCGCAGCGCCCAGGTCCAGCAAAACATTTCCGTTCAGCCGGGCTCGACGCTGAAGACTTCGACGAGGCGCGTCGTGATTCGATCGAACCTGGCTGCGCAGCCTCCGGACGGGAGCGTAGGCGGACAGGTTCTCGTCAATGGTGTCGCGCTCCCTCTGACTAGCAATCAAGGCCCGCACGAGCTTCGAGCCGAGATCCCATCCGAGGAAGTGGTCATCGAAGCGACCCTGCAAACCAGGGCCGCGCCGGGCACACTGTGGGAGTTCGAGCTCGCGTCAAGTTCTGGATCACGATACCAGGACATTCAGGCTATGTCCGGTACGGCGATTCTCGTCGGGAATGCGCGCATCGTCTTTCGGCTGGAAGGGCGGGAGGGCGAGCGCGTCCGCTTTCGCGCTCGGTCGAGGTGAGTCAAGCGGATGAGCGGCGGAGCCTTCGCCCCGCCGCCTCGAAACGATCCGTGAGTCCGATTACATACCGGCTTCGACGCTAGTGCCGTAGGACGAGCCGCCCCAGGACATCGTCAGCATGTCGCTCGTCAAGTCGATGGCGAAGACGTCCGATGACTTCGCGTCCATCTTCTTCATCTTGATACGCGCGACCTCGCTCCCCTTGATGTTCTTCTCGTAGCCCGCGAGCATCGGCCAAGGCTCCTTGGCCATTTCCGGAGGCGCCTCGCTCCACAACTCGCCTAGAGGCATGCCGAGGTGCTTGTTGACGCAGAGCGCCCAGTCTCCCTCCGCCGGCGCGTAAACATAGAGACTGTACTTGCCGGCAGGAATATTCGTTCCGCCGATCTTCAAGGCGGTCTTGGTATCGAGGGTGGTGACCTGGTTCTCACCGGCACGCCAAATTCGATCTTCGGGAAGGTTGTTCATCAGCTCGTCGAGCGAGCGGCCCTTCAGCGCGGGCCGTCCGTAGTCGATCGTGACGGACTTGCCGTTGACGGTTGTTTCCGCCTTGCCTCGCGGCTCGCGCTCCTGCGCAAAGCTCGACGCGGCAAGAGTGACGAGAGCGGCCATGATCGCGAAACATTTCATCTTGTTTCGACTCCTAGGTTAGTTCGTTGTTGGGGAATTCTCGAGTCTGCCATGATAGTCAGCGAGCCATCCGTGTTGTCGCTTCCTGGAAAACCCGAGTGACCATCGAGGGCGAATTCAATTTATTGAACTCGCATCGTTGATGGCCATCGGCAGTATAGCGCGACGCTAGCTGAACGAGCGCAGGAAAAGAAAAACGAGAACCCCGGTGACGGAGACGTAGAGCCATAGCGGAAAAGTGATACGCGCCAGACGTTTGTGACGAGGAAAGCGCTTCGTCGCCGCGAGAAAGAGGGTAACGAGAACGAGCGGCAGGGCCGCAATCGATCCGAGAATGTGAGTGATCAAGATGAAAAAATAGATCGGCCGCACGAAACCCTGACCCGTGAAAGGTGTGTCCCCCTGAAAATGGTGGTAGACGATGTAGGAAACGAGAAAGGCGCCCGAGATGGAAACGGCCGTGAGCAAGAGCTTCATGTGCAGATCGCGACGTCCTGCTCGAATGGCGACGACGCCGGCCACGAGGAACATGCCACTCGTGAAATTCAAGAGGGCGTTCAGTGCCGGAAGGCTCGCCGTCCACGCGGGCGCCCCGGCCGTCTCTGGGCGAAGGTAGAGCAACCAAGACAGAAACCCGAGCGCCACCGCCGAGAAAACTCCGATGAGGGCGAAGGCTGTCCTCTCGCTCGCCGACTCCGCCTCCATTTCCTAAAGTGACCTCCGACGTGCCTTGCGATCCGGCTAATGTACTTCGTCGAGCTATCGAATACGCAGCAGGTCGCTGCCCGAGAACAGGGGCCCGACCTCGATCCCCAATTCTCGATAGACGATCTGAGGAATACCGATATCCGCCAGGTAGAGCTCGCCCACGAACTCTTCCGCCCCGAAAGCGATCAATCCCTTCTTGAGCAGCGCGAGCGTAAGCGTGGCCGTAGCCTGAATGACAGGCGAGGAACGCTCCCCCGTCGTCGCGTCCATGCCCGACGGGATATCGAGTGCCAAAATCGGTGTCGGTTGGGCGCGGGCCCAGCGGATTGCATCCGCGAGCACGCCTCGCAGACGGCTCCCGGAAAAGCCGTAGCCCACCATGCCGTCGAGAATGACGTCCGGCCCCTCGCTTTGGATACCCTCGTCGCCAGCCTCGATCGGCGAGATGCCTACCGCCCGCGCAATCCCGAGCTGATGCGCGGAAGCCGATCGAAAGGCGTCGGCCGGCTTGACGAGCACAAGCTCGACGGCCGCGCCCCAATCGTTCAGGCGTCGCGCCGCGACGAGCGCACCGCCACCGTTGCCACCCGAGCCCGCGAGAACGGTGACCCGTTTGCCCCGTGCCTCACCGCCGAGGAAACGATCGCGCGCCAGTTGCGCGAGGTGGTGACCAGCGTTCTCCATCATCTGGAGGAGCTCGAAACCGAGCTCCTCGACCATGATGCGATCGACTTCGACCATCTGATCGCGCGTGAGTGCTGGCAGGTCGGCGGCTGCATCGGTCATCGCCCCCAATTCTACTTCTTGAACTCTGGCAGTGGTTGCCGCGACCCAACCACCCGAGTACCCTGGGCGGCACACGAGCTTCACACGGAGGGGACTCAATGGGATCGAAACTACGAACGGCCAGCTGGATTCTTCTCGCACTCCTGGGCACGCTCACACTCGTTTCCTCGCTTGCCTCGGTCAACATCGCCTACTTCCAGGAAGACGACCTCATCGGAGGACCGGAGGGCATCAACCTCAGCGAGCTCGCCGCGGATCGGGCGGACGTCAGAACCGCTCTCAAAGCGCGACGCGGCACCGCTGCGGCCTTCGGCGCGGGTTACGCCATCCTCTTTCTCTTTCTCGTGCTAGTCCCCTATCGCCGCGGGGAACGATGGGCGTGGTGGGCCGTCCTGGTTGGCACCCTCGCTTTCGCTGGCATCATTCTGCTCCGCGTTGCTCTCATTCAAACCCAAGTCGGGCTCGTGGCCGCGATCCCGCCTCTCGTCGTCGTCGCGATCGCTCTCTTGCTCGACGTGGGACGACTGAAGGGTGCGACGTGAGCTCCTGAGAAGTGCTTCGTAGAACAGCGACGGGCATCTCGATCGAGACCCGTTTGACACCGGGCGAAGCGCTCGAACGTCTCAGCACTTCCGCGACGATAGTCCGCAGCATTCTCCTATCGCCGACCTGGGGAAAGACGGAGCCCTTCGTGCTCAGCATAGATGGAGCACGCTTCGCGATGCGGAGTCGTCACGGCTATAGCAACGGTCTGGCTCGCATACTTCGTGGAAGCGTCTCGCCGAGCTCTAAGGGCGCTCGCTTCGAAGGAGAGTTTCGAACGCTTCTTTTCGTCGTCCTGATCCTGCGGGCAGCGTGGATTGCGATCTTGCTGTCCGTGGCCGGCGTCTGGAGGGAGCTCGCGGGGGAAGGACCAGCGGGCCTTCTCTTCGCTCTCGCCGTACCCGTCTCGATTCTCTCGTTCCTGGTCGCCATCGAAGCCGTTGCGCGCCGGCTCGGCGATTCAGATGAGCGCGAGATGCGCGCTCATCTGAATCGCCTCTTTCGAGAGTGATCGCCCGTGCTTGTCTCACCGATTTGATCCAACGCCTTTCGATTGAGATCATAACTATATGAAGCTCGACGAAAGGTGGATCGGCAAGACTTACGACGATTTTCTGTTTCGGCCGCAAAAAGGTGCCGTAGAAACGCGACGTAACATCGCGCAATGCCCGTCGCGCGTCAGGCCGAGATGATCCGTCTCGTCAAACGGAGCCATAGCGCCGTCATCGAGAACCCGCGATGCCTGCCACGGGGCACGAAGCTCGCCGAAGCCAAATCTTTCGCCCGGCGCCATCAAATTACGGCGATCCCCGTGGAGGAAGCGGCGGGAAGCGGAGTCCTCGCGGGTCTCCTGACCAACCGTGATATCCCTCGTCGGCCGGAGCTCGAAGGGCGCCCCATCGACGACTTCATGACGCCCTTCGAGCAACTGCATACGAGCCCGCTCGGCATCAGCGAGGATGAAGCCGAAAAGCTGATGTACGACAATCGCATCGAGCGGCTGCCGCTCGTCGACGACGAGCGGCGCATTCGAGGCCTCATCACGCTCCGCGACCTGCTCTTCTTTCGAAATCGGCCTTTCTCGAGCAAGGACGGCAAAGGACGGCTCCTCGTCGGCGGCGCGATTGGCGCGCGAGGCGATTTCCTCGAACGTGCTTCGGCACTCATCGAGGCCGGTATCGACGTCCTCGTCATCGACATCGCTCACGGGCACTCCGAGACCATGGCCGAGGCGATCGAAGCCGTGCGCTCTCTCGGCGCGGATGTCGCACTCATGGCTGGAAACGTCGCCACGGGAGACGGAGCAAGCTTTCTCCGCGACTGCAGCGTCGACGCCATCAAGATCGGCGTCGGCCCCGGCAGGGGCTGCCGAACCCGGCTCGAGACCGCCGCGGGAGTCCCGCAACTCCAGGCGATCCGCGAAGCCTGGTGCGCGGTCGGTGACGAGGTCCCCATCATCGCTGATGGAGGGATCGCGAACGACAAGGATGCCTTCCTCGCTCTGGTCGCCGGTGCCTCGACGGTTATGCTCGGAAGCGCTCTTTCGGGAACCGACGAGTCACCCGGTCACGTCATCGAAGACCCGGCGACCCATCAGAAGCGAAAGATCTATCGCGGCATGACGTCTCCACAGGCGGTCTACCAGTCCCTTTACGACGCGGAGGTGGGCGACGTCGAGTCGGTCTTCGAGACGCCAGCGGAGGGGATGGAGATCCAGGTTCCCTACCGGGGTAGCGTCATCGACGTGCTCCACCGGGTGCGAGGCCACCTTCAATCAGCGGTAAGCTACGCGGGGGAAAGCTCGCTCGAGGCCACCCGCAAGAAGCTTCTTCCCGATCCGCTGAAGTACCTGATCCCGCTCTCGGAGGCCTCCCGCCGCGAATCCTACGAGAGGTAACAAAGGGTCAAGCCTTACGTTTCTTCATCATCGTGAAACTTCCGGCCCAATCGTGAGACCTACAATGAAACGACGACAGGTACTAACTTCGATGTTGGCAGTGGCGGCGGTCGCGGGCGGAAGCCCATCCCCCGCCGGGGCCCAGGGCTTCTCGCTCGAGGCCATCGACCAGATGCTGCGCCACCAAGGGCTCGAACCACTCCCCGGCGCGGCGGCGCGCGTCCGAGCCGTACTCCTCGCGACAGATCCATGATCGAGGATCTCCTCTTCGAACCTGTTCACGAGCAATCCGCTCGACTGCGCCGGGGGGAGATCTCTTCGGCCGAGCTCGTGCGTTCGAGCATCGAGCGCATCCAGGCTCTAGAGCCCAGGCTATCGAGCTTCATTACTTTTCTCCCGGAGCGAGCTCTAGAGAAGGCCTACGCGAGCGACGAGAGGAGGGCCCGGGGGGAGGATCTCGGCCCCCTCGACGGCGTGCCCTATAGCATGAAGGATGTCTTCGACGCGGATGGGATTCCGACGACGGCAGGCGCGGGGTTTCTGAGAGGCAACGTCCCCACCCACAACGCCGAAGTGACGCAACGGCTCGAAGAAGAGGGCGCCGTTCTCTTGGGCAAGGCGAATATGACCCGCTTCGCGGAGGGAGAATCCGGCAGAAACGTCGACTTCGGGGATCAGAAGAATCCCTGGAATCCGCGATACTCACCGAGCGGCTCGAGCGGGGGATCGGCGGCCCAGGTCGCCGCGGGCATGGTGTCGTTCTCCCTTGGATCCGACAACGGGGGATCGGTCCGCAATCCCGCATCGGTCTGTAATCTCGTTGGGCTCAAGCCGACGCACGGGCGGATCAGCACGGAGGGCATGTTTCCTCGAGTCGCAAGCATCGATCACGTCGGAATCCTGACCCGTGAGGTGAAAGACGCCGCTCACGTCCTCCAATCGCTTGCGGAGACCACGGCGTCACGTAACGATGTGCCGCGCTATCTCGACGAGATCGGCGGATCGATTCGCGGCATACGCGCCGGAGTGGACCGAGCCCTCACAGGCTTCGCCGAGCGGCCCGTGCTCGATGTCTTTGCGCGTGCCCTCGAGACTCTCGAGGCACTGGGGGTCGATCTCGTCGAGGTGAGTCTACCGAGTCCCGAAGAGATGATGCCGACCCTGTACACGGTGTTCTTGTGCGAGTGGGGCTCCGCGCACGAACCCTGGCTGCGCGAGCGACCAGAGGAGTACGACGGCGGATCCCGAGCCGCGCTACTCATCCCGGCGTCGGACTACCTGAAGGCGCAGCGCGCGCGACGCACGTTCCAGCGGCGAGCCGCCGAGGTGATGGAAGTGGTCGACGTCCTTGTCTCGCCTACCTATCCCATCGTGCGACGTGCTCATGACGGTTTTCCCGTGGTCCAGGGCAAGCGAATCGATCCCGAAACCGCGCTGTGGTTCACCATGCCCCATGATCTGCTGGGCCTGCCGGCCGTCTCGATTCCTGGCGGCTTCGCCTCCCCTGACGCTCCCATCGGCTTTCAGATAGCCGGGAAGGCGTTCGACGAAACCCTGGTGCTCCGTCTCGCTCACGCTTACGAGCAGGCTACCGACTGGCACCGACAACACCCTAAAAATCTAGTGCCCTAGGAGATTCCCGTGACGGATATAGACGCGACGACTCAGTTCATCGAAACGTTCTGGGAGAAGGAGATCCTTCCCACGATCACCGACTACATTCGAATTCCCAACGTGTCGCCGGCCTTCGACCACGAGTGGCAGAAGAGCGGGCACACGGAAAAGGCCCTCGGGCTCGTTCGAAAGTGGTTGGAAGCACACCAGCCCGAGGGATCGAAGCTTCACGTGGGTCGCCTCGAGGGTCGAACCCCACTTCTTCTCCTCGAAGTGCCCGGATCTTCCGAAGAGACCGTCTTGATGTATGGCCATCTCGACAAGCAACCGGAGATGACGGGATGGCGTGAGGGACTCGGAGCATGGCAGCCCGTTCGGGAGGGCGACAAGCTCTATGGCCGAGGTGGTGCCGACGACGGTTACGCCGTCTTCGCGTCGATCTGTGCGCTCGAAGCGCTTCGCCGAGGGGACGCTCCTCACGCCCGCGTCGTATTGATGATCGAGTTCTCCGAGGAGAGCGGCTCGCCCGATCTACCCGCCTACGTCGCGCACTTCGCGGAGATCATCGGGACCCCGGGACTCGTGATCTGTCTCGATTCCGGCGCGGGGAACTACGAGCAGCTCTGGTCGACGACGTCGCTTCGGGGCATGGTGGGCGCCACATTGAAGGTCGACGTGCTTCGAGAAGGCGTTCACTCTGGCGACGCGAGCGGCATTATCCCCTCGTCGTTTCGCATCCTGCGCCAACTCTTGTCCCGCCTCGAGGACGAAACGAGCGGCGCTATCCTCCCCAAGAGTCTCTACGTCCAGGTACCCGAGCAGCGGGTCGAGCAGGCGCGCGAAGTCGCGCGAGCGCTAGGCGACGAGGTCGTCTCGAAGTTTCCCTGGGTATCCGGCATGAAGCCGCTCACCGACGATCGAACCGAGCTCATCCTCAATCGGACCTGGCGTCCGGCGCTCGCGATCACGGGACAGGAGGGCATGCCGGCGCTCGAGAGTGCGGGCAACGTGCTGCGTCCATTCACGACGCTCAACCTCTCACTTCGGATACCGCCGACCCTCTCACCCTACAAAGCGCGCAACGTCCTAGAACATCTCCTCACGACGGACCCGCCCTACGGCGCGAAGCTGACGCTCGATTGCCACGAGCCCGCGCCGGGCTGGAACGCGCCCGCACTTGCACCCTGGCTCGGCGAGGCCATGGACGAGGCGTCGAACACCGTTTTCGGCAAGCCCGCGATGCACATGGGAGAAGGGGGATCGATCCCTTTCATGGGCATGCTCGGAGAGAAGTTTCCCGAGGCACAGTTCGTCATCACGGGCGTGCTCGGGCCGGAGAGCAACGCCCACGGCCCCAACGAGTTCCTGCACATCGCCTATGCGAAAAAGCTTACCGGCTGCGTGACCCGCATTCTGGGAAAGCACTTTTCCCGCTCGAGATGAGCCCTACAACCACCGTAACTCGCCTTGCGACGGCGACAACCAGTGTCTCGACTAGGTTTGAACCCGCCGTCGGATCGCCGTAAACTTGAAGTTGATCCTGAGTAAAACAATCTATTGGAGATCGTAGCCTCCCCGAGGGGGAGCTCGATCGTCTCCTACGAGTCGGATGTGCTCGGAATGGGCAAGACAAAGAACTACCGGTTCGAGCTTGGCGAGTCCCTTCAGGACGACGACTGGGCAAGGTATCAGCGCCTGATGCCTTAATCCTGATACCTTAATCTTAATCCTGATACCTTAATGATGACGCCGCGCTGGCCAAATCTCCCGGCCAGGGCCTCAAGTTGACACTACCCTTGTTTCCATGGGTTAAGTAGGTTACCCTCAAGGACTCAACGCGGGAGCCGCGCCGCTTTTGACCTGCCCAGAGGTCTGCAGGTTGTCGGAAGGAGCAAACCATGAACTCTGAAAGTCTGTGTCACATCTGTCCAGCAAACCTCATCTTCTCGGGTCGAACCGGACGTGCTCTGGGCGTCTGGATACTCGTTTTGACAATGGGGCTGATTGCCCTGCCGGTCCAGGGGCAAGAAGAGGAAGACGAATTCGTGACGGGCGGAATCGTGGAAATTGGAGGACTCATTTATTTCGCCGCCCAAACCGGGGAGGCGGGGCGTGAGCTCTATGCTACGGACGGTACTGCCGGTGGAACTCGTCTGGTAGCCGACATCGCTCCTGGTGGCGAAGCGTCGGGGGCCCCTAACGACCTGACCAAGCTTCCTAGAGAGCGCGAGGCGGAGAACGAGTTGTTGTTCTTCAGCGCCGACGCGGTGCCTGGCTCCCAATCCGGCACGGGGCGGGAGCTTTGGGTGCACAATCCCTCAACCGGCGTGACCGTGGAGGTTGCTGACATCCGGCCTGGCTCATTCGGGGGGGGTCCCAACAACCTGACGGTGGTGGCCGGTACCTTGTTCTTCTCCGCCACCGACGGCGAAGCGGGGGTAGAGCTTTGGAGGCACGATCCTGCCTCCGGCGTGACGACGGGGACCGACATCTGCCCCGGTCCCGTCCCGTCGACACCTCAAGACCTGATTGCGGTGGCCGGCGCTTTGTACTTCAGCGCCGACGACTGCAGCACGGGGCGGGAGATTTGGAGGCACGATCTTGCCGCCGGCGTGACCTCGCGGGTTGCCGACATCAACCCCGGTGAAGCCGGGGCGGTTCCTGACTTGCTGACGGAGCTGAACGACATCTTGTACTTCACCGCCAACGACGGCGCCACGGGGAGTGAAGTTTGGAGGCACGTTCCCGCCACTGGTGAGACCTCGCGAGTTGCCGACGTCAACCCCGGCCCCGGCTCGTCGTCTCCTGTCGTGATGGCGGAGGTAAACGACGTCTTGTTCTTCAACGCCGAGGATGGCTCTACGGGGGCCGAGCTTTGGAGGCATGACCCAGGCACCGGCGAGACCGCGCGGGTTGCCGACATCGTCCCCGGTACCTTGGGGTCGTCTCCTCTCACGTTCTCGGAAGTGAACGGCCTCTTGTTCTTCAACGCCGACGACAACATCGTGGGGCGGGAGCTTTGGTCGCACAATCCCGCCACCGGCGCGACCGCGCTAGTTCTCGACATCGCCCCCGGTGTCGCGGCGGGGTTTCCTCAGAGCATGACGGAGGTGAACGGCATCTTGCTCTTCGTCGCCGACGACGGCACCGCGGGGCGGGAGCTTTGGAGGCACGATCCCGCCACCGGGACGACTGCGCTGGTTGCCGACATTCTCCCCGGTCCCACGGTGAACGTGGGCGTGGGCATAACTGAGGGTCCTACGGAGATGTCGGACGTGAACGACGTGTTGTACTTCAACGCCGACGACGGCGGCGCCACGGGGCGGGAGCTTTGGAAGTACGATCCTGCCACCGGGGCCCTCGAGCAGGTTATCGACCTCTCCCCCGGTCCTGCTTCCTCGAATCCTGGGAGCTGACGGAGCTGAAACGGCGTCTTGTTCTTCAACGCCGACGACTAGTATGGCTCGCAGGACCCTGAAGGGTCGTGTGGAGGTGACCCTGTGGCGGAGGTGCTCGTGTTGGACCGGGCGACGGTGAGAGGTCTGCTCCCACTCGAGGCGGTTATTCCCGTGATCGAGAGGGCCTTCGTGGCATTCTCGGCCGGTCGGACCGTAGCCTACCCGGTGGTCCGGGAAGAGGTCGCAGCCCACCGCGGCATCTTCGGAATCAAGTCCGGGTATCTGATGGACGAAGAGATCATCGGCCTCAAGGCGGGAGGCTTCTGGCTCGGCAACCCGCAGACGGGACTCACCGCTCACCAGTCGACTACCGTGATGTTCGACCCCCGAACCGGCCTGCCCACGGCGTTCATGGACGGCAATCACATCACGACGGTGAGGACGGCGGCTGTCGGGGCGCTGGCCGCTCGGGTGCTGGCTCCGGAGGGCGCGCGCGTGGCGGCGATCCTGGGCTGCGGGATTCAAGGGACCGGCCAGGCGGAAGCGCTGTGCCAGGTCCGCCCCATCGAGGAGATTCGCGCGTTCGACGCCGTGGAGTCCTCCGCCGAGCGGTTCGCCGACCGCCTGCGCGAGAGTGGAGTTCGGGTCAAGGTCAGCCCGACCGCCGAGGAGGCGGTGCGTGGAGCGGACGTGGTGGTCACGACGACGCCCGGCAAGGCGATCGTGCTTCGAGCGGAGTGGATCCGTGCCGGGATGCATGTGAGCGCCTTCGGTACCGACACGATCGGGAAGCAGGAGGTGGAGGCCGCGCTGTTTCCGCGTGCCACGGTGGTCGTGGACGACGTCGCGCAGGCCACGACAATCGGCGAGACGCAGCACCCTGTGGCCCAGGGACTGATGAGTAAGGAGGACGTCCACGCTACTCTGGGGGAGATCCTCGCCGGTCGCAGGCCGGGCCGCACGCGGCCCGATGAGATCACGCTGTTCGACGCGACGGGCCTCGCCTTCCAGGACCTCGTATCAGGCCATCTCGCTGTGCAGCTCGCAGAGGAACGCGGCCTCGGCACGCGGATCTCCATCAGCTGAGTGGGTATTCACCAACAGGAAGCGCTCCCGGCAATCAGCTCCTCACAAAATCGATTCTTTGGATATCCCCGTCCGTCAGCACGTAGAGGAGACCGTCGGGGCCTTCCACGATGTCGATGATGGTTCCAAACCCGGGAAGAAACTGCTGGTCTTCGGTCAGGAGCGTATCGGCATCGTCCGACAGCACGAGTCGTCGAAGCGTTCCCGTGATGAAATCCCCGTAGAACAGGCTGTCCCGAAACTCGGCGGGGTACGCGGTGCCGTCGTAGAACGTAATCCCAGTGGGCGCGATGCTGACGGCGTGACAGCGCAGAGGTAGCTTCTGGTTCGGCTGGTCGGATGGGCAGACGCTACCTTGGCCCTCGGCGCACTGAAAAAAAGGCCACCCATAGTTTTGCCCCGCGATGATGTGGTTGACCTCGTCGTTCATCGTGGTGCCATTCTCGGTGGCGACGATCTGTCCCGTTCGTGGATGGATGGCGAAGTCGAAGCTGTTGCGAAGCCCGGTCGCGAAGAACGCAGAGCGCGGGAACGCTGCGTTGGCGAATGGGTTGTCCGGAGGCACCCCGCCGTCACGCGTAAAGCGGAGGATCTTCCCGGCCAACGTACCGTTGTCCTGGCTCAAACACCGGTCGCAGCCGTTGTCCCCGATGGTGACGTAGAGCATCCCGTCTCGACCGAAAGCGATGCCGCCGCCTTGATGGATGCCGCAAACGTCCGTCGGAAGCTCGCCGAGCACGATCGTGCTGTCGGCGACCGTCTGCCCCATCCCATCGTCTCGAAAACGAACCACGCGGTTCTGGTTGCTCCTCGCATGCGTATAGAAGACGTAGACGAGCCGATTGGACGCATAGTTGGGGTCGAGCGTGATCCCAAGGAGTCCTTTTTCGGATTGCGTTTCGACGTCCGAGAACGTGATCACGGGCTCGCTCACGAGAAGCCCGTCCTCGACGAGCCGGACCGAGGCGTCGCGAACACCCCCGAAGCCGCCCTTTTCCGTGTAGAGAATCCGATTGGGCCCGGCAAACACCATGGCCGATGCGAAATGCGGAAGCGCCAAGAACTGCGTTGCGACGAAACGTCCGCTGCCGCTCGAAGGCGGTGGCGTTGACGGACCCGTTGGTGACATTGGTTCCGAGCAGCCGACGGCAAGTGCAAGAGTGACAGCAAAATAGCTCAGAGCTCTTCCGCTCTCGAGTCGGTTCATCGTTCAATGGCAGAATACTGCACACGAACTGCTCAGGAAAGACGTTCGATTTCGGGGAAGTTAGTTGGAAGACCTACCCAAGGTTGCCTACTTCTTTTTCGACTTTTTCCAAGATCTCGCCGCTAGCCACAAGAGCTTTCATTCGGTCGTGATCGCCGTACAGTGGTCGGTCCTCGTCCAAATGCTCCACATGCGAGCGTACGACGCTATGCGCGGTGGAGACTCCACGGCCCGGCCGAGAGTCCCGAAAATCCAACGCCTGAGCCGCCGCCATGAGCTCGATGCCGAGCACTCCATAGGCGTTGTCCAGGATTTGCAGGTTCTTGATCGCCGTATTCATTCCCATAGAAACGAAGTCTTCCTGATCGGCGGCGGCGGGAATGGACATCGTGCTTGCCGGGGCCGACAGGATTCTCTGTTCAACGATGAGGGAATCCGCGGTGTACTGGCTGAGCATCAAGCCGGAGAACATACCTGCACCCTTGGTCAAAAACGCAGGAAGCCCCTGACTCAATGCGGGATTGGTAAGACGGTTCAAACGACGCTCCGAAAGGACGCATACCATCGTGACCGCGGCCCCCACCATGTCCATCGGCAAGCAAACCGGAGTGCCTTGAAAATTCGCGCCGGTCAGAGTCAGATTGTCCTCGGGAAGAAAAATCGGATTGTCTCCGACCCCGTTTAGTTCGATCTCGACTTGCTTTTTTGCATAGGCGACGGCATCGTGAACGGCACCGATCACTTGCGGGGAGGACCTCATGGAGTAGGCATCTTGCACTTTGGTCTTGATTTTTCCCGTCGAGAGATCGCCACCCTCCACACACTTCACGATGCTCTTTGCAGAGCGAACGGCACCGGCAAAGCCACGCTTTTCGTGCAAGCGCACGTCGTAGGGCTTCAGGTTTGCAAAGAGTGCTTCCAATGACATAGCGCAGGCAATTTCTGCCTGCTTGAGCCAGCGGTCAATGTCGTAGAGTTGTAGCGCGCCCATCGATGTCATGAAATTGGAACCATTGATTGTCGCTAGACCATCGCGAGCTTCGAGTCCGGGTATGGGTACCCCGGCCTTTTCCATAGCCTGTCTTGCGGGCAGGCGCTTGTCCTCATAAAAGGCCTCGCCTTCACCCATCATCAACAAAGCGATTTGAGCCATGGGGGCCAAATCACCACAGGCACCGACCGAGCCTTTTTGGCAGACGACAGGTGTCACGCCTTTGTTGAGTAGCGTCACAAGGGTCTCGGTGATCTCTGGCCGACATCCTGAGTTCCCTTTTGCGTGAACATTGATGCGACTCGCCATGGCGCCCCGAACCGCATCGATCGATGCGGGCTCACCAATCCCCGCGGCATGGTTGTAAATCAGGTACTTCTGGAACTGCTGTACTTGTTCGTCATCGAGAACGACTTCAGAGAACTCTCCGATGCCCGTGTTAACACCGTACATGGTCTCTCGCGCAGCAAGCTTTTTTTCTAGCATGGCTCGACACAGCTTGATTCGCGCAAGGGCATCGGGATGGAGCTCAACTGGTTCACCTCGTCTGGCGATTTGATCCAGTTTTTCAACCGTCAGTGACGAACCGTCGAGGACAACAGACATATAACTCTCTCTTCTAGAAGATTACAACTCCAGCTGTGGCAGACGAATTCCCAGGCGTTTGATGTTAATTGGATCAAACAAGGGAAAGCAAGCAGCTAATCTGGCCTATGGCGCGCCTCTTCGCCTCATCCGGACAGTGTAGCTTCCGATCCTCGCGGGATCATTATCGACGAGGAGTCAAGCCCATTCTTAGTTGAAACTCTCCACGGCTCACGTTTAAGCGACCTTCTTCTTCGATACGGTTGATGTCTTCGCCTCGATCTTCAGTTCCCGCTTGAGAGCTTCGCGAAGCTTGGGAAGATGGCGGTAGCCTACCACCTTCCTCAAGCGCGGTTCGATGTCTACGAGCGCCGTTGCCAACCAGCGCTGGCGTTGGCTCGAGTTCTTCCAGTGGTCGACCTTCGCGCAGCGTTCCTCGACGAGAGCATTGACGGACTCAAGGCAGTTCGTCGTCTTGAACGAACGGCCCAGCACCGCGTGTACGCCGAGTCGATGCAACGTCAGCGTCTCCTCAAGGCCTTCCTCCAGGCTGCCAGCTGCGGATTGGTTCCGCTCTTCTAACTCACCGTGGAGTTGCTCGAGCGCAGTGAGGGCCTCTTCGTACTCCGGCCTGTTGTAGGCCCACTGGAGCCGCTTGCGCCATGACGCCTGCTCGCCCTTGGACAGGTAGCTCACTACGTTTTCACGTTTGTGCCACTGGCAGCGTTGTATCAGGGCCCGCTTACGGAATGCCTTCTTGACTGCCGCTTGGAGACCCTTGCCGCCGTCGATGATCACCAGCAGACCCTGGGAGATATCGAGTCCCCGCTCGAGCAGTGAACGCAGGAACGGCGTCAACACCTGCGCGCTCTCCGTGTCCGTCTCCACGAAGCCCAAGAAGCGTTTTTCCCCGCAAAGCGTGATGCCCAGAGCCACGACCATCGTTGCCTCGGCGAATGTCTTCCCATCCAGAAACAGCGCCACCACATCCTCGCCGGTCAGATCTCGTTCCTGCATCTCCCGCAGCTTCGCAGCGCTCGCTTGCACGAACCCTCGGGACACCGTTGAGCTCGACAGCCCGATGGCGCCCGGAATCGCTTCCGCTGCCGCCTCGTAGTTGCGACAAAAGATTCCGGGGGATGTCCCGCCGGATGTTGAATTTGGGGTAGCGGCGGCTCCTTGGCCGGCCTAAGAATAGGTCTGCCAAACCAACCGTCTCCAGAGGGGGACAAGGAGCCACCATGCCAAGGAAATCAAAGAAGCCAGTAAGAAAGCAAACGCACTCGCCTACGGGCAAGGTAGTTGGCCAAGTCGGTCAGATACTGCTACCGATGATAGCTGGGATCGCGGCCACGAAGGCGGACCTGACGGAATGGGTGTACGAGCAAGGACTGACCGCATTGCACCTACTCCTGAGAGAGGACGCGGAGAAGATCGCGGGGCCGAAGGGCAAGCACGAGAAGGAGCGAACTCATAACCACTGGGGGAGCACGGATGGGGAGCTGAGCTTCGGCGGTCGTCGAATCCAAGTGTCGCGACCTCGAGTCCGTTCGAAGTCGGGCGAGGAGGCGTCGCTTCCACACTTCGAAGCCTTCCGCGAAGAAGACCCGCTTCCGGAGCGAGTGCTGAACCAGATCTTGGTGGGGGTATCGACCCGAAATTACGAATCGAGTCTGGACAAACCCTCGGCGAAGTTGAAGTCTCGTGGCACGAGCAAGAGTGCCGCCAGCCGTCACCTCGTGAGCCAGACGACTAAGAAGCTCGAGGAATACCTATCTCGGAGGCTAGAGGAGTTCGAGCTTGCGGCACTAATGATGGATGGCCTTGAGGTGGCCGGACAGACCGTCGTCGTAACTCTCGGTATCACAATAGATGGAACGAAGGTGCCCTTGGGTATATGGCTGGGCTCGACGGAGAACTCTCGGATGTGCACCGCGATGTTGCAGAACCTTCTCGAGCGGGGATTGCGGATCGACGAATCGATTCTCTGCGTAGTGGACGGAGGCAAAGGGATCCGCAAAGCACTCGTCGACGTTTTGGGGGATCTCGCGGTTATCCAAAGATGCCAGCTCCACAAACTCCGAAATCTACGCTCGTACCTTCCCAAGTCCCGTCACGCCTACGTGCTCCAGACAATGAAGGAAGCGTACAAATGCAAGAGTGCCGACAAGGCGCGCAAGCGACTTCAGGCATTGGTGTCGTGGCTCGAGCGAAACGGCTACGACGAAGCTGCCGGAAGCCTTCGAGAAGGGATGGAAGAGACCCTCACGGTTGTGAAGCTCGCTCTACCCGAGTTACTTCGCAAATCTCTGGCCACGACAAACGCCATCGAGAATCTCAACGGCACCATCCGCAGAGTCTCGAGAAACGTCAAGCGGTGGAAGAGTCCTTCCATGATTCGCCGATGGACCGCTCTCGGCGTCGTCACGGCGGAGAAAAAGTTTCACCGTATCAAAGGCTATCGCCATATGGGCGCTCTCGTTCACGCGCTTAGAAGCAAACAGAAATCTCTTGACAGCGATGAGGTTGCTGCCTAAGAGTATTCACAGGTGCCGCCGCTACCCGACCAAATTCAACAGCGGCCGGGACATCCCCAGATTCCGTAGAGAACTCGTTTCAGCAGAAGATCATTCACCTCACCGCCGTGGCTCACCGCCTCGTAGCAGCGAAGCGGAATCTCTCCTCCCTCGATGCTCCGAACCCGTGGCACACGGATCGGTACCCGCTGGCCGCCAAGCCCTACCGTGCCCGGGTTGCTTCCGTGACGGCGACCGCGCTCCAGCTCGTCCTTGCGAGAGTATCGCTCTCCCGCCAACGCCTTCACTTCGTCGTCGAGCAACTCGTGAACGTGCATTAGACCAAGGGGGACCAACGAACGGATCATCTCTACCTTGGCGTCCAGCGCGAGTTCCCCGTAATCCTCGTGCCTCACCATCTCGACCTCACCCAAACGACGCGACTTCTTGCGTTTCTTGACCGAACGTAGCAGACTTCCCATCTCGGCTCCTTTCTTCGCGGCTTGATTTTGTTTTGTCCAACGCCATCAAACCACGGGGTTTGGAGCCGTTTCAATTCCCAACTAAGATTGGCACACTTTCCGACGAGACGCATCCGCCATCAACTACTGACTTGGGAGAATCGCCAGTTTTTCTTGCCGGGACTTGCTCATAAATTCTTCAAATTTTGTGTAGAACTCATCAATGGACATACCAATATTCTTCTCAAAGGAGCTCTTCCATCCAAATCTTGGGCAAATCCTGGAAAAAGTCTGTATAAAATGCGTCATGACCGGCTTGATGGACAATCCATGCTATGGCCCAAGAACCAGCGGTCGGGCTCATCGTCGACGTGTTTAATCTAACCAACACGAACCGAGTTACGCCCGTTCAGTCAATGAAATTCGACCTACCGCAATTCCTGGTGCCGGCGTCGATCGAATCACCCCGTATCCTGAGACTCGGACTGCGCTTCCAGTTTTAGCAAGGGTTGGGAGGTAAAGAAGACGTAAATCTCTAGGTCTCGAAGGACGACACAACCCGGGGCGTCACTAAGTGGCGCCCCGGTTCTTTTATTCACGGTACTCTCGGTCGCATCGCGGCCTTTACCGCCGTTATCTCAACGACGGCCTTGTCCAGGCCCGTCGACTCCGCGGTCAGCTGGATCACGCCTGGCTTGCTCGCCGCCTGGATGATGACCATGGCCAGGCCGTTGAAGGCGCTGCGCTTGTCCGCCTTGTCCGGCTCGTGGCTCGAGGGATCGCCGTTCCCTACCCCGATGATCTCCCCGGGGCCCTCCACCTTGAATGTCACCTGGTTCCCGGCGGTCGGCACCAGTCGACCCTCCGCGTCGAGGATTCGGACCTTCACTAGAGAAACGTCTTCCCCGTCCGCGTTAATGCTTGAGCGATCGGGCTCGAGCGCTATGCCGGCCGGCTCCTCCGTCGTCTCTCTCCTGGTCTCGGCAACGACTTCTCCGTCCCGGTAGCACTTCGCCTTCAGGACTCCAGGCTCCCACTCCACCTTCCACGACAGGCTCGAGTATGGCTGTCTGTCTTGGCGTCCCTGGCTCTCGCCGTTGAGAAATAGCTCGACGCTCTGGCAGTTGCTATAGCTCTGGACGTCGATTGTCCTATCCTTCCCCTTTTTGTGGCCCCAGTTCCAGTGAGGGAATAGGTGAAGGACGGTCTCGTCGCTCCAGACCGACTTGTAGTAGTAATAGGGATCCTTGGGGAAACCGCAGGCGTCCATGAAGCCGTATTGTGTGGTGTGAGATGGCCAGTCGAAAGGATGCGGCTCGCCGCGATAGTCGAAGCCGTTATAGACGAATCCGCCCGCCACGTAATCAGACTCGGCCACCAGGGGCCAGGTTTGCTCGTCCGCGGTGTTGTAGGAGCTGAGATGGCCCTTCTTTGTGTCCTCGGCATATACCCCACGCGTCGTCAAGGCGTAGCCGGTCTCGAGGGCCACCATCCCGTGCTCCGGGTTTTTAGCATGGTAGCTGTCATAATTAGCCGGGTTAAAACCCCTGCAATCAACTACATCTATCAAGTTCATGAGACCTTCTAATAAATTAGTCTCCTCAGGCGATTGCGCGCCTCCGAGCGGTCCCACGGACCCGGTGGTGGGTCGGGTGGGATCCAGCCGCTTGATGACGTCATACATCGCCTTTATCTGTTTCTGCGCCTCCTCGTAACCCTGCTTCAACCCCTCGTTGTACATGGACCACATGACGACGCTGGGGTGATTCCTGTCGCGCCGCACCAAGCTTTCCACTTCCGCGAGCACCTCCTCCGAATTACCCAGATGGCGGTTCTCGTTCACTACCAGAATCCCCAGACGGTCGCACGCGTCCAGTAACTCCTCGGTTTGCTGGTTGTTCGAACGGTAGGCGTTGGCACCCACCTCCTTGAGCTTCTCTATCTTGTAAACGTTTATCCGGTCCGGCAGGGCGACGCCCACTCCTGCGAAGTCAGTGTGGCTGTTGGCTCCGTTTATCTTCACATGTTGACCGTTGAGGAAGAACCCCTTCCCGTCGAATCGGAAATACCTGACCCCCAGCGGCGTCTCGTACCGGTCCGTGACGCGCCCGCCCCTTTTTACCGTAGTCTTTACCGTATACAAGTATGGGTTCTCCAGAGACCACAGGATTGGGTCTTGTATCGTCACGTCCTGGCTGAACTCGTACTTCTGACCCGCCGGGATACTCCGCTCCGCCTCCGACGTCACCACCGGGTTGCCTTCTTTGTCGGTAACCGTGCTCGTGAGCGTACACTCACTCGACTCCACAGCATCGTTGACGACCGTCGTCTTTATGTTGACCTCTGCCAGCTCCTCGGTGACCTCCGGCGTGGTGACGAAGGTCCCCCAGCGACCAACATGTAGGGGGTCGAGCTTCGTCAGCCAGACGTGGCGGTAGATGCCGCCGCCCTCGTACCACCAGCCCTCATCCCAGTCCGCGTCTGCGCGCACTGTCACCACATTCTTCCCGCCGAAGTTCACCGCATCCGTGATGTCGTAATAAAAGCCGTTGTATCCGCCCCAGTTGTGACCGAGCCAGTGACCGTTTATCCAAACGTTGCTGTTCTTGTAGACGCCGTCGAACTGAAGCCAGATCAGCTTGCCCTTGTCCGCCGCCGGAAGCTCGAAGCCGCGGCGATACCAGCCGACGCCCTTGGGCTTGTAACCATGGTCCCTGTCGTACCAGAGCTCGCCTTCCCTTTTGCCCTGGGGCTTGTCCCCCCCCTTAGGATCGAACTCGCCCCCCACTACGAAGTCGTGGGGAACGCGCACCTCTTCCCAGCCGCTGTCGTCGAAGTCGACCGACGCCGTCCTCACTGACCGCATCTTCGGATCATCTCTATAGAGGCCCGGGCGGTTATACAGGACCGCACCGTCAATGCCGCCGCGCCCCCCGGTGTTGTGCACCAGCACCGCCATCTCGTTCGGTCCGCCTTCATTCCAGGTGTAGTTCAGATTGATCTCGAACGGAGAGTCCCCTCCCTCATGGTAGTAGGCTAACTTCCCGTTGAGGTAGATGGTCGCGTTGTCGTCCACGGATTGAAAATAGAGCCGGGGCCTCGCTTTCGGCCCTTCAGGCATTGCTCCGAGCTCCGCCCGGAACCAGGCAAGACCTTCCCTGCCCCCAAACACATCGCTACCCGGCTCCGTCTCCTGCCAACCGGAGATATCGAGCCCGGGCGCCGCCATCTCTTCCGCCTCCTCTTCACCGACATTGCTCTTCTGCCAGTGCCACCTCTCTATTTTGTTTCCTCGGGGCAAGGGGGTGAATCCCTCTATCCTTCCCCGGTAGAAACGCCAGCCTTCGTCCATGAGTAGTTTCTGTCTCGGTTCCGCATCATCTCCCGGCGCGCATGCGCTCGGTATTAAGACTGTGGAAATAAGACTCATGGAGAGAAACGAAATCAAAAAGGCCTTCAATGGGCGGATGCGTGACAATTGTCCCATCTCCTACGGGTCCGGCTGAACCACTCCGATATTCGACACCGGAAGCGGTCGTGCTTTGAACTTCTCGTAGAGCTTGGTGTGGCGCGAGCTCGAGTCGACGCGTCGGCCGCGGATCAACACGTGTCGTACTTGTGTGGCTACGTCCAGGAGGTCGCCGTCGGCGACGACGACGTTCGCCACTTTCCCGGCTTCAAGGCTTCCGTAGTCCCCGCTGACACCGAGAATATCGGCAGCGCTTTTTGTCATCGCGTGCCACGCTTGCTCGCGTGACAGGCCGAACGCGACCGCCATCCCCGCGGTATAGGGAAGGTTTCGCGCGTTGGTCGCACCGCCGGTGCGGAAGCAGAACACAACACCAGCGTCTTGCAGCAGGCTCGCGGTTGTGAACACCGCATCATACGGATCTTCCGGCGCCGGCGGGCTCTCGAGCGGGCCGAGAATGACCGGGACGCCCGCCGCGGCGATCGCATCGACCGTTCTCCAGACGTCGCGGGTTCCGACGAGAATCGCATCGAGGCCGAATTCGTCGGCGAAATCGAGCGCGGCACGAATCCCGCCCTCGCTGTCCGCTTCCAGGAGGATTGGCAGCTCGCCCCGAACGACAGGCACGAGCGCCCTGAGCTCGTCATCGTCCTCGGACGGCTTCGTGTGACCATTCGCGATAGCGCCGGCATAGGCTCGGGCGCGCCGCATCCAATCGCGTAGTGTCTTCCGATCGGTCTCGACGCGCTCTCTTGCCGCCTTTGCCTCCTTGTCGGGGAAGAGCTCGAGGTTTTCCGGGAAGTCGATCACCATCGCCACCGGACTCCTGGAAACGACCTCGGGAGCGGTCCACCCGGCCATGTCGATGAGTGCGGCTTGACCCGAGATGAGCCCGCCGGCGGGGACTGTGAGCGCCGTGGTCACGCCGTTGGCGCGCGTGACCGGCAACATTTCGGAGTGGGGATGAACCGCGACAGATGCTTTCACACTTGCGTTGACTTCCTGAAGCTCGCGGACATCCTGGGTTGCGGAGACGGCGCGGATCTCGGCGATGCCGAGCGTTGTTCCTGCATTGATGATGCCTGGAGTCACCACGAGGCCTCGGGCATCGATGACTTCGGCGTTGCTCGGCAGGTCGACTTCGGTCCCGACTGCGGCGATCCTTCCATTTCTGATGAGCACGGTACCGCCTTCGATCGTGGGGCCCGCCACGGTGACGATGCGGCCACCGACGATCGCGATGTCGCCCGAGCTCTCGAGCGCAGGCCCTTGGACGTCGCCGTAGCCCATTGGGCTCGGCGAAGCGTCGGGAACCGCCCATGGTGCGAAGCGCTCGGCGAGACCGTCTCCGTTCGTCGGCCTTGCATCTTCGGGCGCTGCAGCCTCGCTTCGGGGCTTCGCGAGCGCCTGGAGCGCGTCGGTCGTGGTCTCGACCTTATCGCGGTCGAAGTAAATCTGTCCGTCGACTAAGGTCATGCTCACTTGAGCATCTGCCGAGAACGGATGCGCGGTGTAAATTGAGAGATCGGCGTCCTTGCCGGGCTCGATGGAGCCGATGCGGCCGTCGAGCCGCAGGTGTTTCGCCGGGTTGATCGTCACCATTTTCAGCGCCTCTTCTTCGGAGGCACCTCCATACTTCATCGCCTTGGCCGCTTCGACGTAGAGACGGCCCGCCATCTCGCCGAGCGCATCGGAGTTGATCGAGGCAACGACGCCGCGGTCTCGTCGGCGACCTTGTAGCCCTCAAGAACGTGTTGGAGCGAAGCGATTCGGAAGCCGAAGTCCTCGGCAACGCGCAAGAGCATCAGAATCTCGTCAGACCGGTAGCAATGAGCGTGCACGAGAATGCTGCCATCGAGGACCCCCACGAGCGCCTCGAGTCTGGGGTCTCGTCGCGGCGGCATCGGATCTTCTCCGCGCGCTTTCGCGTCTTCGTAGGCCTTCCGCTGGGCTTGGTATTTCTGCGCCTTGGTGAGGCTCGTTCTCAGCGTGAGCTCGACTCCCATGCGGGTGGCGGGGTAGCGCGTCGGGATACCATCAGGCGGCCGGCGGTTGGTTCGTTTTGGATTTTCGCCGAGCGCGAACTTGATCCCCGGCTGCGCTCCCTCGACGAAGAGATCGGCCGCGTCTTTGCCCCAGCGCAGCTTGATCACTGCGTTTTGGCCACCGATGACGTTGGCCGAGCCGTGGAGCACGTTGACGGTTGTGACCCCACCGGCGAGAGCACGCAGGATCGCGGGGCGTCTGTGGTCGATCACGTCGGCGATGCGGACTTCGGGGGTAACCGGACCCGTGGACTCGTTGTCGTCACCGGCGACAGCGATGTGAATGTGAGCGTCGACGATGCCCGGCATCACGAACATGCCGGCCGCATCGATTTCCCGCGCGCCCGCGGGGACGGAGACGTCGTCGGCGCGACCCACTGCCTCGATCGTGCCGTCCCTAATAATGACGGTCCCGGGGGTTATGGTGCCGTTCGTGACCGTGAGGATGGTGGCGTGACGAATGGCGGTGATCGGGGCTTCCGGCCAAAGCGGACCCATGGGGGCGCTCCGTTCCCAGAGCGCTCGCAAGTCACGTTCTGACCGGGCGGAGGAGGCGGTGTCGTCTTCGACTTTCTCCTCCCCGGTTTTCTTCGGTTCCGCCGTGCTCTCGTAGAGCCGGCCATCGATCCACGTGGCGGCGACGCGTCCGTCGTCGAACAGGTTGCCGTCGACCGCGACGACGTTAGCCGCTTTACCTGGATCGAGCGTACCGAGACTCGTGTCCAGCCCGAGAAACGTCGCGGGCGTCACGGTGAGGGCTTCGAGTGCGGCTTGTTCGGGCAGTCCGGCGTTCACGGCCGCGCGCAGGTTGGGGAGAAATTTGACGGTCGATTCTAGTTCTTCGGAGGTGAACGCGAATCGCACGCCGGCGTCGTGTAGCCGAGCCGCGTTCGCCCGCGCGTCTTTCTTGTCGTCCGCGCCCGGACTCAGCATCAACCCGCCAGGAGCTTGCCGACCGAAGTTGCCGGGATCGCGCCGCGGTCGGTGATCGAGAGACACCAGTACCGGGAGTCCGCTCTGCGCGAGCACGTCGGCGACGCGCCAGCCGTCGATGGCGCCACTCACGACGGCATCGATGCTCAGCTCGTCGGCGAGACCGAGCGCACGAATGATCGCGTTGTCGGACCACGCCGAGAAGACGACGGGCTGCTCGTTATTCGCGGCGGCGCCAAGAGCGGCCAGGCTTTCGTCGAAGGGTGGGCGCTCGAGCGCCTCAGGAGTTTGCGCGTAGCGCTCCCATGCGATTTGGTACCAATCGGCGTCCGAAAAACTTTGCCGGACTTTGGCGAGAACGCCCATATGCGTACCGGGATAGTCGTTTCGCTGGCGCGAGAACGGTTCATAGCCGATGTGTTGTGCCCAGGGCTCGGCGAGGACGAGCTCGTCGATGCTGCCGTCGCCGAGCGCGATCACGGCACTCTGACCACGAAGGATGCCGTTCTGAGGCGCGATCGCCGCGACGGTAACGCCCATGCGACGGTACGCGTCCAAGCTATCGCTGTCGTGCGCGTAAAGAGTGGATGCGCGCAGGTTCGCTTGCAGACCCGGCGTCGGGTCCCCACGTTCGCGCCTCTCGGCGGCCTCTCGGGCGGATTCCTGTTTCGGTTTCGGCATGCCGAGAGAGGAGTGTGCGTCGATAAAACCCGGGTAGAGCGTCCATCCACGGGCATTGATTGCGATCGCGTCCGCAGGAGTGTCGACCTTGGCACCAACAGCGGCGATGCGCCCGTCGCGCATGACGAGAGTGCCGGACTCGATGACAGGGCCGCTCATCGATACGATGCGCGCGTTCTCGAGCGCGTAGGCCGGTGGCGACGCCGGTGCGGCTACGAGGGTCGGCACGAGAGCCAGCGCCGCCAACAAGATGCTGAGTCGTTTAGGCACGGGAACCTCCTCTAAAAAACGTCGTAGCCTAACATTAAAAAACGCTCACCGAGACGAAGTCGAAGGTTCTCGGACGCTCCACGAAGGGCCGGATGTCCTCGTGCTGCCCAATACCGTCAGCCGGGAGAACGCCCTAGACGGATCATACGGGGGCCGAGGCGGAAGTCATCTCGACAAGACTGTACGAAACCGAAGCCTTCAATGGTAGCAGCGTCGGAATTCTATACGGACGCCCGGCCTCCGCGCGATGCGCCGTAAGGCTATGGCCTAAAGAGACTTCAGCTTTCCCCCTCGCAGAACGCACTACCCGGCTTGCCTTCAACTGTCGACAAACTTGACAATTTTGATAGTGTTGGCACGACACCCGCGTTTAAGTTCTTTATTTTCAATAACTTTTAGGCTGGCACAGAATCTGCATTCCTCTTGCACCAGTTCATAGAGGTTGGGAGGAAATCATGCGTCACTTTTATACTTCGGCCCTCATCGTGGTCACGCTCCTGGCGTTCGGAGGGGTTGCGAGCGCGGGCATCATTTACACCGTCGAGAACGGTATGATCCCGGAGACGATCATCGATCCCCTCGGGAGCGCGCAAACGGCGGAAGACTTCTACGACTACGGGTTTATGCTCGCTTCTGGTCGTCCGGGTGACTTCACCGTGGAGGACACGGCATTCTTCTGGCTCTACGAGGACACCAACACTGGTGTTCTCAGTCTAGGGATGGTTTTCGACAAGCTGAACGTGCCCGGGGGCGTTAGTGGTGGGAGGATGGACTTGACCACCGCCGGGATGCCGGCCGGATCGGTCATCAGCGTCGAAGACGATAACGGAGATGTGCTGGGGGGCCTAATCAATGGAACGGAGACTTGGGGTTGGAACAATCGCAACACCGACGGTGGCATGGTCAGCGGGTTGGAGAACCTCACGTGGACCATAACCATTGACATCAACATGTTCTCGGATCTCGACGACTTCTTCTTCTTGGACGGTCCGAACTCGATGACTCCGATGTCGCTCGAAATCGATCCAGAAACGACCATCACCATCCGGGCCAAGCGCGTCCCCGAGCCTGCGAGCGTAGGCCTTCTAGGTCTCGGGCTCGCGGCGCTGGGATTCGTCCGGAGTCGACGCAGCTAGACCAAATCGATTTCCACATCTCGGCCGGTGACCTTTCCGAGGCTCACCGGCCGTTGTTTTTCTCCACCTGATTACGGATTCCGTTGGGAAACGAAATAAGCTTCGAAGGCAAATGAATGAACTAGGACTGTACCGCCGGGATTAGCGGGTCCGAGAACTAGCGGACTATGCCGTGCCCGTGGCGGGGGCTCGACGCCTCAGGATCGCGAGCGTGATACTGCCGAGGATCATCCCGATGGCAATGACTGCGGCGCCCGCGATCACCAGGTTCTGGAGCGGAATCAAGAGATACCCCTCGAGCGGCGTGACCTCCTCGCCCACGACACCGCCTCCAGCCAGTTGAAAGCGTGACGCTTCCCACGACAGCGCATAGGCGAGCGAATAGGTTGCCGCGACGAGGATCCGGGCCGCCAGCGTGAATACCGCGAGGGATGCCAAAAGGGTGAGGAACGGTTTCCCCGCACCCGACTTCGCGATTCGGATCGCGAGATAGAACGGGACGAGCAAGTGCAGCCAGGTGACGCCGAAAACCGCAATCAGCGAATCAGGCGCTCCGGTCTGCTCCAGGATCAAACGGACGACGATGACGACGATCGCAATGGCGAGAGGGAGTTTTATCAGGGACTTGATATCCGTCATTGAGTCATCTCCTCGCGAAACAAGTCTCCCCAAAAAGACGATTCGGAGTCTACCGGATCCAGCTCGAGCTGGCTACTTCTCCCGAGGCACAGTTCGTCATCACGGGCGTCCTCGGGCCGGAGGCTCACGGCCCCCACGAGTTCCCGCACATCGGCTATAGGAAGGAAGCTCACCGGCTGCGTGACCCGCATTCTCGAAAGGCACTTTTCCCTCGAGATGCGCCCGTAAGCGACTCCAGACAAAGCGGATCCCGATTCGTAGCTTTCTCCCCCCATCTGCGCGTTGGGAGAATCACCCTCGGCGCGTCACAGAAGCCGAGCGTTCGGTTCCAGTAACGTCCCCGCCCGTGACGACTAACCCAATCCCAACCACTGAGCCAACGCGCCGTTTGGCTCGATGGGCAATGGAGGTGTTCCATGCGTGCGAGTTTCATACTCATGGTCCTCCTCGCCGTGCCCGGAGAGCTCATCGCCCCATCCGGCGTCATCGAAAACAGCCAGCCGAGTTTCCTGTGGCGCGCGGCCGAAGGCGCGGAAGAGTTCTTTCTGGAGATCCGCGGCAGGCGTATGAACATCGTGTTCCGAAGCTGGTTTCCCGCCGAGGCGGTCTGCGGTCCGAATGGGACTTGCGGCGTTCCAGCCGGTCTTTCGGAGCTCACTCTCGCGGACGGTAAGTACTACTGGTGGGTTCGCGCGGCGAACTTCGCCGGCCGTGGACCTCGCTCGAACGCGTTTCGGCTTCGAGTGCAAACCCTGCCCGCACCACCGAAGCCACCGGTGCCGATCGCGCCACGTGGTTGGACGTCCTCATCGACGCTCGCCTTCGTCTGGCAAAAGGGGGAGACGGCCACTGATTACTTTCTCCTCATCATGCACGGAAGGCAGACGCTCTTCGCCGAATGGCTCGCCGCGGATCAGGCTTTGTGCCCCGATGAAACCTGCTCCTTCGTTCCGCCGAACCTCGCCCTCGACTTCGGTCGATATTCCTTCTGCCTGAGGGCGAGCAACTCCGGAGGCATGAGCCGCTGGGGAAGAAACATGCGTTTCCGGCTCGTCATGGACGCCCCGGTTCCCGTCGAGCCCATCGGAGCTGCCGAGCCGACGCCCACCTTCGTGTGGAGCGTCGTACCGGGCGCCACCTACTACCTTCTCGTGGTCGCGAACGAGGTCGAACGGGTCGGTCGAGTGAAAGTGATGGCGGCCGACGTCTGTAACGATCAAACATGCTCAGCCCAGATTCCCAGCATGGTGCTCCCGGAGGGGACCTATACCTGGGCGGCGCGCGCAGGCGCCAGGCACCGCCGGGGCGTGTGGAGCGAGCCCGTCGAGATCAAGGTAGGCGGGGCTCCGACAACGCCCATCGGCCCAACGACCCCCATCGCTCCCATCGGACCGATCTCGACGAGCACACCGACCTATAAGTGGACGGCGGTGAAAGAGGCGACGGGCTACCGACTCATGGTCTTCGACGGAACGAGCGCGGTGTTGCTCGACGCGAAGTACTCGAGTCTCGACGCCCAGTGCTCCGCCGAATGTATGGTGACGCCGACCGCCCCCGCCCTAAAGGACGGAGACCATACTTTCGTCGTCACTCCGTTCAATGGAGACGTCGCCGGGCCACCGAGCCAGGCCGGCTCCTTCAAGGTCGATACGAGCCAGAACGCTCCGCCGGGAATGCCTACACTCGTCTCCCCCACGGGGACCGTCACGAACGTCGCGCCGAGCTTCGTATGGAACGAGGTCTCCGGCGCGACGGACTATACACTCGAAGTCCTCAACGGGACCGGCCTCGAGCACCAGCAGACTTATACGAGCGTCGAAGCGCTCTGTAACCTCCAATGCACGGTCGCCCCTCCGCTGAACCTCGCGGACGGCGACTACACCTTTCGGGTGCGGGCGGAGAACGCGGCGGGTATGGGTCCGTTCAGCGATCCGCCTCTCGCCTTTACCGTCTCGAAGAGCACGAGCACTTCGATTCGCATCCTGACTCACAACGACGGCGACACGGTGACGAGTGGAAGCCTCCTGGTCTCCGGCAACGTCGACCTCGACGTTGCCGCCCTCACCGTCCAGATCGACGTGAACGGCCAGCTCGTGGCAGGTCCGAGACCGGTCGAGATCTCGCCGAACGGCGCCTGGTCCCTCTTCGTACTGCCGAGCCAAATGAGCATGGGCGTCGCCACACTAACCTTCGAAGCGACGGACGGCCTGGGAGTCACCAGCTCGATAGCGATCGCGCTCAACATCGCCGCCTTCGACCTCAAGGGAACGATGCTGCTCGAACGTGCCACCTTCGGTGCCACCCCGGCACTCCTTCTCGAGCTCTCGTCGAGTGGAGCGGGCGCGCTTCAGGATAGGTTGCTCAATCCGACGCCCGATGCGACCTTCGAGGGCTACGTCGCTACGCTTCCGACCTCGACCGCCGACGAGGTGCGTCAGTACGCGCTGCTCCACGCGCTCCTCAACCCCAACCAGCTGCAGGAGGTGATGACCCAGTTCTGGGACAATCACTTCAGCACCGACATGGACTCGCACGACGTGCCGTCCTGGGAGCTCGAGGAGAACGTGGCCTTTCGCGGCGACGCTTTCGGACGGTTCCGAAACTTGCTCGGCGTCAGCGCGAAGAGTCCAGCGATGCTGCACTATCTGAATCAGACCGACAGCTCCAGAATCGACCCCAACGAGAACTACCCCAGGGAGGTGTTGGAGCTACACACCCTGAGCGTCGACGGTCCCTATACGCAATCGGATGTGGAGGCGCTCGCGCGGATCTTGACTGGCTGGAAGGAGCAGGCGGGTGGGTTCTTCTTCGACTCGGCCGACCACGACGATCAGGAAAAGACTTTTCTCGGGCAGATCTTTCCCGCCGGCGGCGGCGTCGACGAGGGCGAGCGCGTGCTCGACATGCTCGCGGAGCACCCTGACACGGCTCGCTTCGTCTGCTACAAGCTCGTCGAGCTCCTCGTCAGCGAGGCGCCCTCAGACGGCCTCGTCGCGAGCTGCTCCACGATCTTCATAGACAACCATCTCAACGGGAATCCCAATCAAATCCGGGAAGTGGTGGAGCACATTCTCGACTCGGCCGATTTCATCGACCCGTCGAATTTCCGCGCCAAGGTGAAGGCACCGCTCGAGATCACAACGAGCACGGTTCGAAACCTCGACGCCACCGTCGACGACGCGAACGACCTGGAGCGGGAGGTTCGCAACCTCGGCATGAACCTCTTCCACAATCGCCCGCCAGACGGCTTCCCCGAGGTCGCGGACGAGTGGATCGACACCGGTCTCATGCTCGAGCGCGTGGATTTCGTCAACGAGATCGCGCGCGAGACAGCGAACCGCGAGACCTGGGTCGACCTCCGCCAGTACTTCGGCAGTCGCGGTATCGAGACTGCGGAGGGGATCCTTGGTTTTCTGTTCAACATCGCTCTTTCCAGCGAGTTCACCGATCTCGAGCTCCAAATCGCCATGAACATCCTCACGGCGAATGGAAGCTCGACCTTCGACTTCAACGCGGCGGAGGCTGAAGACCGTCTGCGTCGTCTCGTGGGTGCGGTGTTGAGCTTTTCCGGTTATCAACACCAGTAACAGTCGGCAAGGAGGTTCGAAATGAAACGCAGAGAGTTTCTCAGAAACGCCCTCGCGGCCGGCGCCGGAACGGCGGCCAGCTTCTACGGAAATCCTTTCCATCCTCGCATGCGCTTCGCTCATGCCCAAACGAACGGCAAGACGCTCGTCGTCGTGTTCCAGAGGGGAGGCGCCGACGGACTCAACGAGTGCGTCCCGCACGGGCTCGCCGAGTACTACGCCATTCGCCCCAACATCGCGATTCCCGAACCGAGCTCCGGTGAAGCGGGAGCCGCCATCGACCTCGATGGCTTCTTCGGACTGCACCCAGCGCTCGGCGCCCTCAAACCCGTCTTCGATGCGGGAGACCTCGCGGTGTTTCCGGCCTGTCACTATCCTGACGCGTCGCGCTCGCATTTCGACGGGCAGCAGAATATCGAGAGCGGCGAGATCTCGGACACGAGCGACGGGTGGCTGAATCGTTACCTGGTCGAGAACCCACAGGCCGCCGAGCTCCGTGCGGTAGGTTTCGGCTCGGGACTGCCCCATGGGCTGAAGGGAAACGCCGTCGTCTCCTCCTTCAGCAACATCACCAACTTCACGCTGGATCTCGCGCCGGCAGACGAGCAAGCCCTGCTCCAGGATCTGGCGGCTGCCTACGGACAGCCTGCCGATTCGAGTCGGCTGACGAGAGCCCTCGTCATGGAGACCGGGCGGGTGATGGTGAACGATGTGAGCGCCCTCGCTCCCATCGTCAACCAGAACTACTCACCTGCCAACGGTGCCACCTATCCCGGGTCCACATTCGGCCGACAGATGATGCAAACGGCGCAGCTCATCAAGGCCGGTGTGGGCCTGGAGGTGTGCTCCCTCGGCATCGGTGGCTGGGATAACCACTCGAACGAGGGCTCGAGCACCGGAAGCATGGCGAATCGACTAGCCGACTTCGGTAATGGCCTTGCGGCCTTCCATCAGGACATGGGCGCCGGGATGAACGACGTGGTCGTCCTCACGATGTCGGAGTTCGGCCGAACCTCAGTGGAGAATGGGAGCTTGGGCACCGATCACGCGCACGCCACGAACTGGCTCGCCATGGGTGGACCGGTGCTGGGCGGTCAAGTCTATCCCCATCAGAATGGGGACGCTGCCGCTCTATACCCGGGAGCCCTGCGAAGTCTGCAGGACGTTCGCGGCCGTTACCTCGACCACAGCGTGGATTTCCGCGACGTGATGGGAGAGATCCTCATGCAGCATTTCGGCGCGACGAACCTCTCGACAATCCTCCCCGGGCACACGCCTCAACCGGTGGGCTTCATGTAGGTCCCGGGACCCGGGCTTCCGACTCCCGCGCCGCGATCGCTTCGACAAAAAGATTCGGCGCGGGAGTCAAAGCCCGTCTCCCATGATGATAGAATGCGCCCCCAGATCGGGAGGCGCCCATGGACAAGAAGCCGCACAAGCCCTACGTTCCGGCGACGACGAGCATGCCGGAGCTGACGCTCAAGGCCGTTGTTTTAGGTGTGCTGATGGCGGTGGTGCTCGGAGCCGCCAACGCCTATCTCGGCATGAAGGCGGGGTTGACCGTGGCCGCGACCTTTCCCGCCGCCGTCGTTGCGATGGCGGCCCTTCGCCCCTTCAAAGGGAGCGTCCTCGAGGAGAACATCGCGCGGACCACGGCCTCCGTGGGCGAGGCTCTAGTTGCCGGGGCCATCTTCACCATCCCCGCCTTCGTCATCAGCGGCGCCTGGGAGGAGCTTCGCTACTGGGAGAGCACGGCTATCATGCTGATCGGCGGCGTGCTCGGCGTGCTCTTCATCATCGTGCTGAGGCGCACGCTGGTCGTCGAAGCCGACCTTCCCTTCCCCGAGAGCGTCGCTGCCGCCGAGATCGTCAAGGCGGGGCAGGGAGGGCAGACGGGAGCCTCTTTCGTTTTCGGTGCGATGGGTCTCGCGGCGCTTTGGGAGCTCTTCAAGAACTCGAACGGCATCCAGCTCGTCGTCGACAGCATCCACCGCTTCTGGACATTCGGTCGATCCTCGATTCAGATCCTCCAAGAGGAAATCTCCTATCGCGGCGGCCTCCACCTGGCTGCCCCGTCGGCATCGCCCGCTCTCATCGGTGTCGGCTTCATCGTGGGTACGCGCATCTCGGCCGTACTCTTCGCCGGCGCGGTGATGGGATGGCTCATGCTCGTCCCCTTGGCGATTTTTCTCAATCCGAGCTGGAGCTCGCCGCTCGACTCCGACCTCGCCACCGCGGTTTGGCTGAGCCAGGTGCGTCCGCTCGCCGTCGGGACCATGATCGTGGCGGCATTCTACACGCTCTACAATCTCCGCACGTCCCTCATCACCGGAATCTCGAAAGCACTGTCGAACATCGGTGTTTCGGCGGGCGGTGAGGCCGACCGGCTCGAGACCGACATCGACTTCAAGAAGACCGTGATGGCTATCGGTGTCGCCGCCATCGGTACCTTCTTGCTCTACTTCTATTTCGCGGATTCGATCGGCGGAGCCCTGCTTCTCACGGTCGTGATGGTGGTTCTCGGGTTCCTCTTCGCCGCGGTCGCGGGCTATCTTGTCGGTCTGATCGGAAGCTCCAACAACCCGATTTCCGGACTCACGCTCTCGGCGCTAATCATCTCCGCAATTCTCATGGTGGCGATCGGGCTGACCGACGTGCACGGCGTCGCGGCGGTGCTGGGCGTGGCCGGGGTCGTTTGCTGCGCGGCCGGCATCGCGGGCGACATGATGCAGGACCTCAAAGTCGGTCACATCCTGGGCGGCACGCCGTGGCGGATGCAGGTGGGCGAGATCATCGGAGTGCTCGCCGCCGCCATGGTGCTCGCTTTTCCCCTCATGGCTCTACATCGTGTCTATGTCATCGGGTCGGCGGCGCTCCCGGCGCCGCAAGCCGGCTTGATGGCCCTCATGGCGAACGGCATCGTGGGCGGAGACATGGCCTGGCCGCTCGTCATCGTCGGCATGTTCCTCGCGGTCGGGCTCATCTTGATCAAGTCACCGTCGCCGATGTTGATCGCCGTCGGGATGTATCTTCCTTTCGAGTCGACGTCCGCTATTTTCGTGGGCGGCGTCCTCAGCTGGATGCTCCACGTCGTCTTGAATCGCCAAGAGGCGACTTCTGAGGAACGAACCCGCGCCAAGAACATGGGGACCTTGCTCAGCTCCGGCTTCATCGCCGGCGAGTCCCTGATGGCCGTCCTTCTCGCCTTCGTGGTGCTGGGAGGTGATCTCTTCCCGGCGCTCGTCGAGGCGCGTCAGAGCCTCACCGCAGGAATCACTCCTCGTTTCGGGCTCGGACTCGTCATCTATCCTGCGCTCGTCTACTTTCTCGTATGGCTACCTATCAAGAAGATGCGCGAAAGCGCGCTGCCGGGAACGAAGACCGAGTAAACCTGCTCGACCTCGTACCCATCCGTGCTTCGGGCTGGGAGGAGCGCGAGGAGCGAGTCGTCCTCGTCCGTCCGCAGCCGACCTCGAAAGGACTTCGCGCCCCGCTCGACTGGCTCGTCTATCTCCTCGCCTCGCGACGATTGAACCTCGACGACTTCGGTAGCTTCTGCTGGCTCCGAATGAACGGCGCGCGTACCGCAGGCGAGATCGCTTCGTTGCTCAGGGCTCGTTTCGGAACCGCCGCGGAGCCCGCGGAGGAGCGGCTCGGCAAGTTCGTTCACATGCTGCAGCGCGAAGAGCTCGTTCGACTTCCCGAGATCGAAAGCGATCGAGGTGCCTCATGACATAGGCCGCGCCGCCCTTTTTCTATTGTCCCTCGTCCCCAGGAGGTTGGTCGGGAGTCAACTTGAGCGAGAGGACTCGGCGACGTGAGACCTTCTCGACCGTCGCTATGAAACGTCCTAATTTGACCGTATCGCCTCGTCGCGGCAGATGACCGAGTCGCTCCGTTACCAGCCCCGCGATAGTTTCCGGCTCCGCGTCGACAGGCACATCGAGCCCCAAAAGCTCCACGGCCTTGGGAAGCGCGAGGCCGCCCGGCAGTCGAAGGCTCCCACCCTCCAGCCGCTCGATGCCGATCTCCTCTTCGTCGAGCTCGTCGCTCAACGGTCCCACGATCTCCTCGAGCGCGTCCTCGAGAAACACGAGCCCCACCGATGCCCCGTGCTCGTCGACAACCACCGCGACATGATTGCGCTTCGTCTGCATCGAGAGGATGAGTCCCGAAAGCGGCTGAATCTCCGGAACGAAGAGCACCTCGCGAGTGAGCTTCTCGAGATCCGGCGTCTGTTCCGGCCGATCGAGCAGCAGCTTGATCAAATCCCGCGCGTGGACGATACCGATGACCGTGTCGAGGTCGGTGCGGCACAGGGGAAAGCGCGAGTGGCCGCTGTCACGAAGGACTCCCATGTTCTCCTCGAAGGTCTTCTGGAGCGTCAGATATTGGACGTCCATTCGGGGAACGAGGATGTGCCGCGCTTCGAGGTCCATGATGCCGAAGACGTTCCTGGCGAGCTGCGACTGTCGCAAGGAGATATGCCCCGCGCTCGCGGAGGATGAGACGATATGCTTCAGCTCGGTGACGTTGTGGATGGCCTCACCCAGATCCTCCCCGCCCAACCCGAGCAAGCGCAGCAATCGATTCGATAGCTCATTGAAAACCCAAATGAAGGGACGGAACAGCGTCTCGAAAACACGAAGCGGATAGGCCGCGAAGAGCATCGTGGGCTCGGGCCTCCGGATGGCATAAATCTTCGGCGCCTGTTCCCCGAAGATCATGTGGAGTCCGGTAATCACTGTAAGAGCGATAACGAGCGCAACACCGTGCACGATAGGATCGTCTCGCGACAGCTCACCGCCCCAGGCTTCCACGCCGGCTAGCAAGAGCTCCGCTACGGCCGGCTCGGCGAGCCAACCCAAAATGAGGCTCGCGAGCGTGATGCCGAGCTGGCACGCGGAGAGATAGCGGTCGAGCTGGCTGTAGATGTGTCGGGCGACACGGGCGGCGCCATGGCCTTCCGCAGAAACCGCCTCGAGCCGACTGGTGCGAACCTTGACGAGCGCGAACTCTGCGGCGACGAAAAACCCGTTGACGCCGACGAAGAAAACGGTAGCCGCAATACGTACGGCGAACGTCAGAGGTTCGAAGGACGCTCCGTGCTCGGCCATGCTTCGGTGGCCGACATTGTAATCGAAAACGTCAACGTGTAGATGGTTCTAGGCGATATGTGTCCGCGAGCGCCTGGAAGCGTGAGAGGTATTTCGTAACGAGCGCCTCGTGGTCTACCGAAATCCGTTCGAAGGTGAGTCCCACTCCCTTGACGCCCTCGGACGAGTCGGGTCGAGTCCATGCGACGCGCACGCCCACTTCGACGGCCCCGGCCGCGCCGGGAAGCTCGAAGCAGAGACTCCAGGCGGAGTCCACCGCGGGAAGGCTCTCTCCGTGAAAGAAAGAGCCCCCGGCACTCAAGTTGGTCAGATGGCCCGTCAGCCGCGACGTTCCAGCCAGTAGCTCCGCCGCGATGACGGTCGGCGCGTATCGAGGATGGGCCCGCTCGGAGCCCTCCGACGCGACCGCGGGAGACGGCGAAGTCGGAGCTCTATCGACCATCGTCGCTAGCACGAGAAGCAAGTCACCCGCTTCCATGGGACCAGCGGAATAGAAAGGCTCGAGCGCCACGTTCGCGAGCTCGGTGACGTGATCCTCGACTTTCGTGAAACGGAAGACGCCCGCCCGCAGCGCCAGGAGCTCCGCGAGACCGGCAAGCGCCTGGATGCGACGAAACGCCCGTCCATTTTGAGCGTCTCGCTCGCGCATCGCTTTCTCGAGCAAGGCTTCCGTCGACGACGATGCGACGCAGATGATACCGCCCGCTTCGAAGACAATGCTCCCCGAGGTCGACTCCCCCTCGACACTCAGCATTCCAGACTGGCTCGAGTGTGCGAGTACTTGGAGCACGTCCAATAGAGGTACCTTCTCGAGCTCACCGCTTATGATCATGACCTGAACCTGATTGTGTTGGAAGTTCCCAATATTGTCGCATGGATTCCGGCGTCTGTCGCCCAGCCCAGAAGCGCTCAATCAGGATCGGCTGCGGGCGACACGCTCGTCGTAGGCCAGACGGATCTTGGCTTCGACGTGAGGATGGCGGCTGCAGATCTCGCTCAGATTCTCCCGGCTCAGCTCGAGCAATTCCGTGTTCTTGACGGCGGTCACGGTTGCCGTGCGAGGCTCACCGGAGAGGACCGCCATCTCGCCGAAGAAATCACCGTCGCGCAAGGTCGCGACTGGAAGCTGCTGTCCGTTGCTTTCGACGGTCGCGCGAACCTCACCGGTACTAATGATGAACATCGAATCGCCCGGGTCTCCTTCGCGCACGATGGTCTCGCCGACTTTGCCGACGCGACGGACGAGCAGAATGGCAACGTCGATGAACTCCGGGGTGCTCAAGTCCGAGAACAAGGGAATGTGTGTCGGATGCTCGTCTTCCGTGGGCTTGTCGCCCATCGCGGAGCTCCCGACGTCGTCGATGATGGAGTCGATCAGCGAATCGATGTCCTCACCGAGAGCGCTCATGAGGGATTCGATCCCGTCCTCCGCCATCGCCGGCTCGGGCTCGAGATTCAGCTCGACGACTTCCATCTCCTCGCCGCTCCCGACGAGGGCCGCTTCCTCTGGGGTAGTAGAAGGCGCTTCGAACTCTACGACCTCGGCGACGACGACCTCTTCGGGCTCGCCCACTTCGATCTCGAGGGCGACCTCTTCCTCCTCCGCGTCCTCCTTCTCTTCCGCCTCTTCTGGAAGCGCGGCCGCAATGGGCTCCTCTGGCTCTTCCGCGCCGGCGCCGAACTCCATCTCCATGCTCTCTTCAAGGCTCAGCTGGGGAAGCGTTTCCGGCGGCCCGGCTTCTTCGCGAGCCACAGGTGGCGGCGCCAGTGAGACCGGTGGCTCCGCCGGTGCCTGCGGCGCCTCCCTCCGAATCGGAGCGTCGGGCCGCGTCAGAGCGTCGGCCAGACGTGGACGCCGAGACGTCGCCGTCGAGCGATCCTCGTTCATCGTGGCGAGCTTCTCGTGTATGTCGGTCTGACTCGGATCGAGATGGACGATCTTCTTGTTGATGGCGATGGCGCGGATCATGAACCCCTTCTCCGCGAACTCGTCCGCGACGACACGATACTGCTTGACAGCTCCGCGCTTGCTGCCGGCGAGCACGAGCGTGTCGGCGAAGCGAAGCCGTATCTGTGTATTCTTCTTGTCCTTTTGCAGGAGGGTATTGAACCAGTCGAGCGCGCCTTTGTAGTCGCGCTTCTGCAGACAAGATTGGATTTCGTGGAATGGATCTTTCCGCTTCTTGCGAAAGGCCATCAGGATTGTCTCGAGAGCAAAGGGTCTTCGGTTGTCAAAATGTCCAACTCGGGGTTCCAGGAAACCCTGATCGTATCACGAAGTATTCCGCTTCATCTCGCGTCTCATCGCTTCGAGCCCCGAGCACGGGCAGACTGAAACATCTTCACTGTTGCCGCTGTTCCAGAGCCTCTGTTACACTTTGCAGGCTGGTACTTTGTATCATCGCAACCAATCGCCCAAATATTCTCCGCTGCCGACAGCGTCCGAAACCAAACGATGAGCAGGCACTGATATGCGGTTCCCCGGCAGCAAACTACTGTCGCAGGAGCTCTCCACCAAGACGACTCCCTTTGACAGCATCATAAGGCACTGCGAGGACGTCAACCTCTCGGGCTATATGGAAATCGCCTTCGTAGACGCCGAAGGGCTGCTCCTGTTCTATCTCGGCGAGCAGATCAACATCATCTACAGGCAGAGCAACAACATTTTCGTCGGCGGCGAGGCGACGCTCAAGCTCAGAAACACCGCTCAGCTCCGCGAGGGGAAGATCTCGATTTTCGAGTTGCCCCTGGACATGGCGCATATGTTGCGTGGCTTGTCCAACCGCAAGGAGATTTTCGGGCAGATCTTCGCCTCCGATCCTCTCAAGGACCTCATGAAGAGGCTGGAATCAGAGAGCCATACGGGCTCGCTCGAGGTCCTGACCAACAAGGGTACCGGCGTGATCCTTCAGGTCCGGGGTCGCTTCTCGACGGCCTACTTCGAGACGGAAGCGGGAGTCACCTTCGAAAAGAAAGAGGCACTCAACAAGATCTACGAGCTCCTCGATCGGGAGGACACTTCGGCACGCGTTTTCCAGTCCGACTTCTCTTCGGACATCTGGAAGGCACGCCAGAAAGGCGGCAACGGTAAGGGCCGCGCGAGCCGGCTCCAGGAGCTCCTTGAGCAGAGCCGTCCTGCGCCAGCTTCCGAACCGGAAAGCGAAGCCGGGGCCGAAGACCTTGACGCGCCCTCACTCGAGGTCGTCGCCAAGAAAAAAGCTTCGGATCGGAAACCGCTACAGGAGCAGATACTCTCGGAAATTCGTGACCAGACGCCCTCGCTTCTGGCTGCGTTCTTCTTCGACCTGAAGAGTGAAGAGATCAATACCGAGCTCGTCGCGGCACCGGAGGAAACGGCCGATCGGCTCATCGTCGACAAGCTGCCCGCCTTCGTGAAGTACCTCGAGAATCTCGCCGCGATGCGTGGCGACGATCACGTCGAGCTCCTCTCGATGAGCACGGAAAACTTCTATCTGATCGTGAAGTGCATCAGTGAAACGCAGGAAGGTATCGCGCTCATAACCGACCTAAGCCAACCGGCTACCCTATCGAGCTCCCTGGTACTCAACTGCTCCCATCGCTATGTAGCCATGCTCGCGGGCGCTGCCGTCTGATCCACCCGCCGTTGTTCATTACTCTCGAAGGCGTCGAAGGCTGCGGGAAATCGACGCAGGCCCGCCTCCTCGCTGGGCGTCTCGAGAAGGAAGGCTACTCCTGCCTGCTGACGCGCGAGCCGGGTGGAACTCCGATCGGCCGAGAGATCCGTCAAGTGATTCTCAATCCGCGGCACAATCAGATGAGCCCGGAAGCGGAGCTCGGACTCTATTTCTCCGATCGGGCGCAGCATCTAAGAGAAGTCGTCTGGCCAGCAATCGCGGCCGGCAAGATCGTGGTCTGTGATCGATTCACGGACTCGACCATCGCCTACCAGGGCTACGGTCGTAGACTCTCGCTCCGGATGATTCGCTCACTCGACCGCATCATGACCGGCGTCTATCGGCCCGACGTAACGTTGTTCCTGGATCTGCCGCTCAAAGCGGGTCTCGAACGCGCGCGAGCTCGCAATCACGAAGAAGCCTTGCTCGACGAGGGTCGCTTCGAGGCGGAGGAGATCGAGTTTCACGAGCGCGTCCGCGCCGGCTACCTGAAGATGGTCCGGCGCGAGCCCGAGCGTTTCATCGTCGTTCCCGTAGAGGGAAACAAAAAACAAGTGCAAGAGTCGATCTGGAAGGCCGTGAAGACTTGCATCGGGCGTAGAAGAAAGACGAGACTCTGATGTCATGTCTTTTTCCGAGCTCATAGGCAACGAAGCGCTCGTCAAGCGCCTCACCCGCATGGCCCGTACCGGAATCGTGCCTCCGAGCTTGCTCTTCGTGGGGCCTTCCGGAGTGGGAAAGCTCGCGACCGCAATCGCTCTGGCGCAGGCGCTCAACTGCCAGGAACGTTTAGACGACGCCTGCGGCGAATGCTCAACCTGCTTGCGCATCGCGCGAGGAGAGCACTCCGACGTACGCCTAGTGCGCCCGGAAGGCGCGGGCCGTCAGCTCAAGGCGGATGTCGTTCGACAGGTCGTTGGTGAAATGCCGTTTCGCCCCTTCGAGGGGAGGAGGCGATTCGCCATTTTCGTGGACGCCGATCGTATGAATCCGACGGCGTCGAATACACTGCTCAAGACGCTCGAGGAGCCGCCAGCCTGGGCCGTGCTCGTTCTCGTCACGTCGAACGATGCCGCGCTTCTCCCGACGATCCTCTCTCGGTGCCAGATTTTTCGCTTCGCTCCTCTAGCCCCCGACGACCTCGCCGAGCTGCTCGAGACGCGGCACGACGTCGATGCCGATCGTGCGAGACTCCTGGCCGCATTATCCGGGGGCAGCCTCACCCACGCGCTCGAGCTCGTCGAGGAGCCGCTGTCGGACCTGAGGCTTCAAGCACTCCGGCTCACGTCCGTTGCGGTCCAGGGTGGCCGAGCGCAAGAGCTCGTGCCCTGGGCCGATCGGCTCGCGAAAGACGCGAATCTCCTCTTGGTGCTTCAGCTGGTTTTGGGTATGGTTCGCGACGTTACCTCCGCAAAAGCGGGAGGGGAGCTCGTCCACCTAGACCTCGAGTCGGAGATCGGCCGACTCGCTTCGAAAGCACCGCTTAGCATCTGGCTCCTGGCCTACGGACTTGCCGAATTGGCCCTCCGCGATGTACGCGACCGCTACCTCAACAAACGGATCACCGTGACGCGCCTCCTACAAGGGCTCTCCGCTCTCTCCAACTAGAGCACCAGGACGCTCCACGACGGATTGCCTGCCCCCCTCGGCTGATGGTATACTCGGCCGACTATCGCTAGTTTTTTCAGTGCAAAATCTCTGAAAACCCGAGCGTACCCTCGGGTTACCCCGAAAACGCTCGGGGCGACGTTTCTCCCCAGGGGTTGGGGAGCATCTCGAGGTAGACGTTGAACCGCAAGCTGATCCGGCCGAACCTGTCCGACCTCAAGGATCAGATGTCCGGCAAGTCTTCGCCGAGGCCGAAACGGGTGCCTCCAGAACAGACGAACGCAGAGAGCTTCTATTACCTGAAACAAATGAACAGCAAGACCCGCATGGTCGTGGTCTTGCAGGACGGGGAAGAGATTCGCGGCGTCATCGAGTGGTACGACAAGAATTGCCTCAAGCTCAACCGACAGGATCGCCCCAACGTGGTGCTGCTCAAGCACAACATCAAGTACATCTACAAAGAGTCCGAGGAAACGAACCCTTCCGCGGGCGATACCGACTAACCCTAACGACGCTCTTTCAGAGCTGCTTCGATGTCCCGCTTTTGATCGCGCTCTTTGGCGGCGGCCCGTTTATCGTGCTGCCTCTTGCCGCGCGCCAGGGCGATCTCCACCTTTAACCTTCCATTCTTGAAATACATTCGCGTGGGCACGAGAGTCAGACCGCGCTCGGTGATCTTGCCGATGAGCCGACGGAGCTCCCGGGCATGGAGAAGAAGCTTTCGGGGACGCTCCGGGTCGTGGTTCTCATGGGTTCCATGGGTGTAAGGGCTGATGTGGGCCGAGACCAGGTAGAGCTCCCCCTCTCGAGGCGCCGCGTAGCTGTCCTTGAGGTTGACCCGGCCTTCGCGGGCCGATTTCACTTCGGTGCCTTGCAGCACGACTCCCGCCTCGTAGCGCTCGAGCAGCTCGTAGGTGTGGCTCGCCTTCCGGTTTACCGCAACGACCTTCACCGGAACACCGCTTTTACTGCCTATTTTGCCCACCCATCGCTCTTTTCGAGGGAACACAGCCCCGCAGGTCTCGGTATGGCGGAGTGACTGGGAGCGGTGTATGCTAGAGGTTTCGGTCCCCAGGGGGGTTAAGACCCCTATATGGTATAATATACTTTAACGTTTGCCACGTAAACCCACGGTGGATCGAGACTAATGGTCGTTGCCCAGCGACTCTTCCATCTTTCCGGCATCAGACCGGTCGCCCCGAGGTTACGCTAATGACCCAGTTCCTCGCCAAGGTCGGAACGACCACCGGCGACATCGAAGAGCTCGCACTGAGCGCCGAGAGTGAGCGGACGCTTCGTAGCGATCTCCAAGACCGAGGCTACCATGTCTTCTGGGTCCGCCGAAGCCTCCGGCTATCCTCGATCCGCTCCGTATTTCAGGAGGGCAGGCAACGGATCACCCAGACCGAATTCACCCTGTTCAACCAGGAGCTCTCCGCCTTGCTCCGCGCGGGGCTTCCGCTACTCCAGTCACTCGACATCATGCTGGAACGCATGAAGAACCCTCTGTTCAAGCGCGTCCTGGGCGACATCCGCGACAAGGTGAAGTCGGGCACGGCACTCTCGGACGCCTTCCGCTCTCACGGCGACCTCTTTCCCCGCATCTATTCGGCCTCGCTCGTGGCAGGAGAAAAGAGCGGCGAGCTCGAGCAGGTCATCCAGCGCTACGTCCAGTACCTGAAATTGACGGAGGGCACGAGGAAGAAGGTGGTTGCGGCACTCGTATACCCGATCTTTCTCTTCGCAACGCTCATTGCCGCGGCGGCCTTTCTGCTCCTGTGGGTGGTGCCCCGCTTCGCCGGTTTCTTCGAAGGCTTCGACGCCGAGCTACCGATTCTGACCCGCGTTCTCCTGGGCGTGGCCAACACCTTGCGAAGCCAGATCGTGCTCATCGCGATCGCCCTCGTGACGGGCACCGTCCTCCTGATCACGTGGTCGAAGCGCGAGGGTTCGAGAGCCATAATGGACCGATACCTGCTGAAGATCCCGTTCATCGGCCCGGTGCTGCATTTGTTCGCCACCTCGCAGCTCACTCGGTCCCTCGGAACTCTCTTGTCGGGCGGCATTCCTCTCGTCCAGGCCATCGAGATCTCGGCGGGCTCGATTGGCAATCGCCACATCGGCAGCGCGGTCTTGCCCGTGGCCGACCGGGTCCGGGAGGGCAAATCGTTCTCCATGACGCTCGAGGATACCGGCGAGTTCTCTAACTTGACGAGCGAGATGGTCAAAGTCGGCGAGAACACGGGTGGTCTTTCGGAGATGCTCCAAAACGTTGCCGATTTCGCCGACGAGGAGATCGACAATCGCCTGAACCTCATGCTCTCGATGCTCGCCCCCGTCGTCCTTCTGTTCATGGGCGGCCTCGTGGCCATCATCCTGCTGTCGATTTACCTGCCGATGTTCGACCTCATCAACGCGGCGCGCGGAGGCATGTAGCAGGGTGCTAAAAGACCCATGTGAACTCCGCGAGGGAGCCGGAGCCTTCAGCCGGCCCGGAGCCGGCAGGCGAAGGGCCAAGCCGTGGGGGTGGGGCCCCACGGCACTGATGGAAGAGGCGACCGAGCACTAGGGAAAGAAGGGTTATGGCTACAGACAATCGGGAAACGAACCAAGGTCTACCCGAGCTCGACCCCGAGCGGGCCTCTCTGAGCCCCGAGCAGGCGCAGGAGGAGCAGGAGGCGAGGCACCTCGCCGAGCGATGCCGCTTGCAGTTCGTCGACCTCACGAGCTTTCAACCCGATCAGGATTTGTTCCGTAGCGTCCCCGTTGACCTGATGTTCCGCTACAACTTTCTGCCCTACAAGAGGGACAACGGGAAGCTCGTCGTCGTGACCGCCGATCCGACCAACGTGCCGGTAATGGACGAGCTCGCGACCATACTCAACATGCCGATCCGGGCGGCGGTCGCCCCGGATTCCGCGATCCAGGAGCTCTTGAAAAAGAGCCAGAGCGCGCAACGGGTGCTCGAGGAAGCTTCCGAGAGCTTCCACATGGAGATCATCCGCGAAGACGATGAGGGTGAAGAGACTCTTTCCATCGACCGTCTGACCGACAACGCGAGCCCCATCATTCGCCTCGTCGACTCCGCGATTTACAACGCCTTGAACCGGCGGGCATCGGACGTCCACATCGAGACCCGCGACGAAGAAGTCGTCATCAAATACCGCATCGACGGCGCCCTGACCCGGGCGATGAAGCCTATCCCGAAGGCGCACCATTCTGAGATCATCAGCCGCGTCAAAGTCATGGCTGAGCTCGATATCGCCGAGAAACGCGTTCCTCAGGACGGCCGGTTTCGCCTGAAGCTCAAGGGACGCCGCATCGATTTCCGCGTCTCGATCATGCCCAGCATCCACGGCGAGGATGCCGTCATCCGAATTCTCGACAAGGAGTCGATCAGCGAGAGGTTCAGCGAGCTTCGGCTGGATATTCTCGGCATGGCGGACGAGGAAGTCAGACGCATCCGCCGCTTCATTCACGAGCCCTACGGCATGTTCCTCGTCACCGGCCCCACAGGGAGCGGGAAAACGACCACCCTTTATGCGGCGCTCTCCGAGATTTACAACGAGGAAGACAAGATCATCACCATCGAGGATCCGGTCGAGTACCAGCTCACGGGCGTAACGCAGATCCCCGTCAACGAGAAGAAGGGCCTGACCTTCGCGCGAGGTCTCCGCTCGATCCTGCGCCACGACCCCGACAAAGTCATGGTCGGCGAGATCCGTGACGCGGATACCGCTCAGATCGCCATTAACGCCGCCCTCACCGGACATCTCGTTTTCACCACCGTCCATGCCAACAACGTGATCGACGTCATCGGACGATTCCTGAATATGGGTGTCGAGGCCTACAACTTCGTCTCGTCGCTGAACTGCATTCTCGCCCAGCGCCTCGTGCGGACCATCTGCCCCTTCTGCAAGCGGGCCCACAAGGCGGACGCGTCCCTGCTCGAAGAATCGGCACTCGACCCGGCACGTTTCGCCGGCCACACTTTCTTCCGCGGCGAAGGCTGCATTCAATGCGCGGGCACGGGATACAAGGGGCGTCACGCGATCAGCGAGCTGCTCGATATGTCGGACGAGATCCGGGAGATGCTCATCGAGCGTCGCTCGACCGCCGACATCAAGAAAGCCGCAAAAAAGACGGGCATGTGCTTCCTCAGAGAGTCGGCGGTGGAACGTGCCCTCGGCGGCCAGACGACCCTCGAGGAGATCAACCGCGTGACCTTCGTGGAAACGACATGACGCGAGTGGGCCGAGTTGGCCGAGTGGGGAGGAGAAGCTCGCTTCTTCGCTGGCTCGTGGACCCAGAGCCACCGGGCCTCGGTCTCGACCTGCGAACCGGCGAGCTTGCGCTCGCCCGCCTTTCCGGAAAACGGGGCGCCGGGGCGCTCGATGCCTGTCTCACCGCGCCTATTGCCTCGGGCGTAGTCACCTTCTCGATGCTCGAGCCCAACATTGTCGACGAGAACGAGCTTCAGAAAGTCGTCGAGAGCGCGCTCGTTCGAGCGGGAGCGGCGGTGGCACGTCGCATCGCGCTCACCCTTCCGGACCACGTCGCGCGCATCTCCGTCGTTGAGCTCCCTGACGCGCCCGGCTCCCACGCGGAGCTCGAAGAGCTCCTGAAGTTCCGATTGAAGAAGTCGTTGCCCTTCGACGTCGAGAGCGCGCGGATCGCTTATGAACGGCTTCCCGGTTCCGAGCCCGCCTTTCTGACCGGCGTCATGCACGAGAGCGTCGTGTCCCAGTACGAGGAGCTCTTCGCAAACATGGGCTTCCGCGTTGGACTGATCAAGCCCGCGAGTGTGAGCCTGCTCGGGCTGCTCGGCCCCATTGCCTATCGGGAGCTCGCACCCGGAGACGACTTTTTCTTCGTGAACGTCGAGCGCGACTACTTCACCGTCAGCCTGGTGCGAGATCGAGAGGTCCCCGTTCTGGTCAGGACCTTGGGACTAAGCTCCGCCGATAGTGCCGCTGCGATTTACGACGAAGATGATCTCCTGCAGGAGATCATCCCGACCGCAATCTACTACCGGGAAAACCTGCAGGGCAGCACCCTGGCGCGTATCTACTATCGGTCGCTTCGCCCCGACTTGACGCACCTTCGGGAGCTCCTCGAGGGGCAGTTCGAAGCGCCTTCGGAGCCCTTCCATCTCGAGAAGGCCGTGACGGTCTCAAACGACCTCCAAATCGACGCGCCTCTGGCCGACGCGGTCGGGGCGGCCGCGGGAGCGGCGCTGGGAAAGGTGGCCTAGGACCGTGGCCAACGGGCTCAACTTCGCGCGCGAGCCCTTCACGAACGAACGTCTGCCGCGTCTCATTTTCTCGCTTCTCGCCACCTTCGTACTCGGATTGACGCTCGTGCACGGTTTCCTGCTTGGTCGGTACTTGCTCCGCGAGCAGGAGGAGCTGGACCTTCGCGTCGCAGCGCTTCGGAGCGAGCTCGAGCAGACGAACGACGGGATCGCGCGTGCCGAAGCGGCCGTCGACCGGGAGCAGACCGCTCTCGGAAACGAGCGCATCCGATTTCTCGTTCGACTCTATCGTCAGAAGGGATTTTCCTGGACGGGACTCTTCAACGAGCTCGAGGCCATCGCGCCGGGCCCGATTCGCATCACCTCGATCGCTCCCACGGAAGAGGAGGGCGAGATCACGGTGACGATGACGCTCGTGGGCCGGGACCTGAGAAACGTTCTCGAAATGGTGAAGCAGCTCGAATCGAGCTCGTTCTTCACCACGGTGTTTCCCATCGACGAGGCCAACCTGGACGATCTCGGTCGGGACGAGACCGGTGTCGTCGCGACGCTGCACTTGCAATACCTGGAGCAGGAGCGCTCCGTCGCGCCCGAGATCGAGGACGAGACGGCACCGTCTCCCGAACCGGAAGAAGAGTCGAAAGACGAGGCGGAGATCTGACGTGAGCTCGTATCGCGCGTTCCTCGAGAGCTTGAAGAAACATCGCACGGGCTTGGTCCGACTCTTCCTTCTGCTGCTCGTGAACGCCGCCGTCTTCGGCGCCGTCACCCACCGTCTCGCGAACAAGCAGGATCGCCTGAGCGAAGACTTGGAACGCCTTTCCTTCGAGCTCGCGCAGAGGAAAGGGGAGCTCGAGCGCTTGTCTGAAGCGGAGGGGCGCGCCACGAGCAACGCCGCTGCGGTGGCGGAGTTCTGGGACGACGTCGTGAAGCCACAAGTACCGGGCCTGACAGAGGCTTGGGACGAGATCGACCGACTGGCGGAAGAAACGAACGTGCTTCGCGGGCGTACGGGCTACGACCGAGAGCTCCTCGACGTAGGCCTCGAGCAAATCAAGGCGACGATGCCCGTCGAAGGCGACTATTTCGATCTCGTGCGCTTCATCAATCGTCTGGAGCGGTCGGAACGGTTCTTTCTCGTCGAGCAGGTCCGCCTATCTCGGCGCGATTCAGACGACAGGACGATTCGGCTCGACTGCAGCATCTCTTTTTATCTCAAGAGTCCGGCATGAGACAGGAAGGCTTCACTTACATCGAGCTCATCGTCGCGTCGATGATCCTCACCATTCTCGCCGCCGCCATCATCCCGGTAGCGGCAGTCTCGTCGAAGAGAGCCAAAGAGGCGGAACTTCGAAGCGCGCTTCGCACGATCCGATCCGCCATCGACGAGTACAAGCGCGCCGTCGATCTGGGACTCATCGGCGGTACAGACATCGAGTTCGGAAGCGAGGGCTACCCGAAGGAGCTCGAAGTGCTCGTCGAGGGGGTGACCCAGGTGGGAACGCCGGGGACAAAGCTCAAGTTTCTTCGCAGAATCCCCGTGGACCCGATGACGAATAGTACCGATTGGGTCATGCGCGCCTATCAGGACGAGCCCGACTCGAGCTTCTGGGGCGGGCAGAACGTCTACGACGTCCGTAGCAAGAGCAGCGGCACCGCGCTCGATGGGACCAAATACAGTGAGTGGTAGCTTAATTCCGCGTCGTCGCCAAGGTGGCTTCACCTTCATCGAGATGGTGATCGTGATCGTGATGCTCGGGATCCTCTTGGGGATCGCGGTTCCGAGGTACATGGCGCAGATCCGCATCTCGAGAGAATCCGTTCTCGAATACAACCTCGCGACGATCCGGGAACGCCTCGATCAATTCAGAGCGGATCGGAACAAGTATCCGTCGAACCTTCAGGAGCTCGTGGACGGAGGCTATATGCGCGAGATCCCCGAAGATCCCATCACGGGGACCAGAGAGTGGGAGGAGATTTTCACGGACTTCGACCCGAACGAGCCCGACGCCGAGCCCGGGATCTCTGACGTAAAGAGCACGTCCCAGGAGACGAGCTCAGACGGAACACCCTATAGCGAAAGGTAGCGATGCGGCGCGAAATCATATCCACGGCACTCGTCCTCGGCTGGCTTTGCGCCTGTGCCGGAGAGGATCGGAGGCCGGAGAGGGCGCCGAGCGAGCCCTCGGCACGGCGGGGCGCCACGGGTTCCGAAGACTCCATCGATGCCGATCTCGACCTTCAGGCGATGCTCGCCCCGGTGCCGGAGTACGAGGGACGGGGGCGCAACCTCTTCGTCTTCGGACCGGCACGGAGGGTTTCACCGCCACCGCCTCCCACTCCGACGACGACCTCGCCCGTGGCGGGCAATACCACGTCGATCCCCCCGCGGGCCACGTCGACGGGCACATCGGCACGCGTCAACGTGAAGTATGCGGGTTTCGTCGAGAGGACCGAGAGGACCGGAGACAAATCGAAATACGCAATCCTGCTGGATGGCAACGAGATTCTGGCACTGGCCGAAGGAGACACCCTTGCCAATCGTTTCACCGTCGTCGAGATTGGCCTGGAATCAGTCACGGTTTCCGCCGAAGGGTCGAGCGCAACGCAGCGTATACCCCTTCAATCCAACTGAGGCCTCATGAGCATTCGACTATCCAACCACTCATTGATCCTTGTCCTTTTCTTGGCGGGCGGAGTCGGCTTCGTCGCCTGCAGCGCCTCCTCGAGCGCCTACAAAAGGGGCCGCAGCGCGGGCCAAGAGGGGAATTGGGATGCGGCCATCGTGCACTATACGCGCGCTCTCAAAGAGGCTCCACAGAATATCGAATATCGCATGGCGCTCGAGCGCGCCCTGATCGAGGCCTCGTCTTACCACGTGCAGCAGGGGCAAAAGCACCTCGCGGCGGAGAACCTTCAGGGCGCCGTCGACGAGCTCGATCTCGCGGTCGACCTCGATCCCACCAACAAGTACGCGCAGAGCATCTTGGATGAGACCCGCGAACGACTGGCGGAGCGCGAGGCCCAGCGTGACGACGCCGAGCAGTTCGAGGATCGGCGCCGACGGGCCAGGGAGCTCTTCGGGGGTCGCCCGATTCTCGAGCCTTCCTCCACGGCTCCGATTCAGCTCAGATTCGCCGAAGATACGAGCCTCCAGAAGATCTTCGAGGTGCTCTCCAAGCTCTCCGGGATCAACGTCCTATTCGACGAAGCCTTCCGGGACAAGCGCGTCACCGTGGATCTGGTCGACGTCTCCTTCGAAGATGCGCTCGACAAGCTGGTCCTCATCAATCGTCTCTTCTACAAGGTCGTCGATGCCTCGACCATCATCATCGTCCCGGACAACGCTCAGAAGCACCGCCAGTACGACGACCTCGTGCTCCGCACCTTCTACCTCGTCAACGCGGAGGTGAATACGGTCGCAAACATGCTCCGCACCATCGCCGGCATTCAGCGAGTGCAGCCCAATCCCGAGCTCAAGGCCATTACGGTGCGCGCCACGCCCGATCAGGTCGCGGTGGCGGAGCGCATCGCGGATCTCAACGACAAGACCAAATCCGAGATCATTCTCGACGTGGAGATTCTCGAGATCAATCGAAACCGAATGATGGAGTACGGCCTCCAGCTCGCGGAGTATCAGGTCGGGCTCGGTTTCAGCCCCGCCGGCGCGGTGGGTGTCGGGGGCGACGATAGCTCCACCGTCAGCCCCAATGTCGCCCTTCGATTGAATCGTCTGACGTCGGTGGACTCTTCGGACTTCGTTCTCAGCTTTCCGTCGTCCGCGTCCTTTCGACTTTTCAAGAGCAAGAGCGAGGCTAGGTTGCTCGCTTCGCCGAAGCTCCGCGCGAGCGAAGGGCAACCCGCCGAGCTTCGTCTCGGTCAGGAAGTACCCATTCCGGTCACCTCCTTCGTGTCGCAGTTCGGAACCGGCGGCGTTCCCTCCACGCCGGTGACCTCGTTCCAGTATCGCAACATCGGTATCAACGTGAACATCACGCCGCGGGTCTTCGTGGATGGTGTCATCGAGCTGCAGCTCTCGCTCGAAACGAGCCAGCAGCTCGACACCCGCGTCATCGGGGGGATCGAGCTTCCCGTCTTCGGCACCCGCACGGTCAACAACGTCGTCCGGCTCCAGGACGGAGAAACGAACCTTATCGGCGGTCTGATTAGCGAGGAAACCCGGAGGTCGGTCTCGGGATTTCCGGGGATCACGGACCTGCCTCTGCTGAGCAAGATCTTTTCCTCCAACGACGACGAGGTCGCCTCGAGCGACGTGGTCTTTTCCGTCACGCCCCATATCGTGCGCGCGCCACGCGTCACCGAGTTCGACCTCGCGCCGCTTCCGATGGGCACGGAGCAGCGGATCAAAGTTCCCGGAAATCGTCCGCGAATTTTCGACGCGGTGAGGGACGTGGCGGTGATCGAAGAAGAGCCTCCTGAGGAAGAGGCGGCAACCACGCCTCCTTTACCGTTGGAGCCGGAAGCACCCTCACCCCCGCCCGGCGCGGGGCCGACGGCGGACGCGGTCCCGCGACCACCGGGGCCGGTGACTGCGTTGTCGGTTCTCTTCAGCCCTCCCTTGGCCACGCTCTCCGTGGGCGAGATCCTAGATGTCGTTCTCGTTGGCGGTGGCGCGCAAGGGCTCTCCGCGGGCGATATCACCTTGACCTACGACGCCGAAGCGCTTCGCGTCTCGGACGTGCAACAGGGTGCCTTTCTCACCATTGACGGTCGTCCGGCGCGCTTCACTCCGAGTTTCAACCCCGGACAGCTTCGCATCGAGTTCGAGCGCCAGGACGACACGATCGGACTTCGCGGCTCGGGGCATTTGGCACGGCTGACGATCGAGGCTCTGGCCCCCGGACCCACCCGCGTCATGAGCGCGAGCGGTTCTCTCCGGAATGCGGCCGGCGAAAGCCTTCCCGCCAGCTTCGCTTCCATGCGGATCGAGGTGCAGTAATCATGATCGCGAGACCGAGAGCGCTCTATTTCTGGCTCGCCGCGATCACCGCGGCCGGCTTTCTGTCGCAATGCAAGGCAGTGCCACTGACCGCTCCGGGCGACGCCGAGCTTTCGATGTCCGCCAACCCGACGGCGATAGCGGTTCAGGGAGGAAGCTGCACGATCACCGTCGTTGGTTTCAAGGCCGCAGATGACGGTGGTGGACCTCTCTCCGACGGCACTCAAATCTTCTTCACCACCGACCTCGGAGTGATCGAAGAGCGAGTCGCAACGGTAAACGGGATCGCGCGCGCCACTCTGAGGAGCAACGGCCGATCGGGAACGGCGACCGTCAGTGCGAGCTCGGGCGCCGGGGTTACCACCGAAGCAGTGACCGTCGAGATCGGATCGTCCGGAGAACGCACCGTCAACGTGACCGCCAACCCGGCGACTTTGGGGCCGTTCGACTTCACATCGGAGATCACAGCCACCGTCACCGACAACAACGGCAATCCGATCCCGGGCGCTTCCGTCATCTTCAGCACCGATGCGGGCTCGCTCGCCTCGGCGGGCTCGGTGCTGCTCACCAATGTCAACGGTCAAGCCTTCGACCGGCTGACACTCCTGGACGACCAGGGCCTCTCCGCGACGGTCACGGTGACGTCGGGCTCGACGGCGGACTCGGTGAGCGTTACGCGCGGCGCGTTCAACGCCCCGCAGATCGACTCGGTCTTTCCCTCAGTCGGCGGAAGGGGCGCGATCCTCAACGTGACGCTCACGGGGCAGAACTTCGAGCCTGGCGCCACGGTGTCCTTCGGAACCGGTATCTCCGTTACCCAGGTGACCTATGTGAACTCGGAGACGCTCATCGTGAGCATTCGAATCGATTCCCAGGCAGCAAACGGCGATCGGGACGTCACCGTGACCAACCCGGACGCGCAGCAAGATAGCTTCGTGGCCGCGTTCACGGTGAGCGGCACCGCGCCCGTCTGCGCTTTCACCGCCTCCTCCGCCACTGGAACGAGCGGGGGCACGGGCACTGTGGTGGATCCGATTCTCTTGAACGACACCCTGGCTTCGTTCAATGCCTCGGGCTCGTTCGACCCCGACGGTTTGATCACGTCTTACGATTGGGACTTCGGCGACGGACCGGCGGGAGGGTCGGGTGTCGCGGTGACCCACGACTCCTTCACGACGACGAACGCTGGGGACGTACTCCAGGTGGTGCTCACCGTGACGGACAGCGACAGCGAAACCTGCTCACTCGTGAAATTCGTTCAGGTGCCATGATGAAACTCAAAGCAACCCTTCTCGTTCTGCTCCTGGCCGCGGCGTCCTGTAACGAGTTCGAGGATCCACCGCCCATGGCCCCGACCGTCGATCCAATCCCTCCGAGTCAATTCGACATCACCGGGCGATGGGACGGGATCTCGGATCAAGGCCGGCCGGTGCGCTTCGACGTTTCGGACGAGACGATCGTCTTCGACGGCTCGCTCTCGCTCCACCACGACTGCTCCGGCGGTCGCCTCGAGCTGAAGCTCGGGACCTACGAGGCCGAGGTCAACGGAGACAGTTTCTCCGCGACCGTCAATTGGCGTCAAGACGAGGACCGGCGCTTCTACACCGGCAAGCTGACGGTGTCGGGACGCTTCGAAGGGAACCGAATCGCGAAAGGCGGCTTCGTCAATAGCATTACCGACAAACAGGCCGACAACCTCGGTGTCTGCAACGGCGTCAGCGGCACCTGGGAAGCGTCTCGCAACTGATGCGCCCTCTCGCTCTCGTTCTCGCTATGATCGGGCTCGCTCGAGTCGGACTCGCGGAGATCGCGGTATTGGAAAGCGGCAAGATCCTCTACGTCGATCGCTACCAGAGGCTCGGCGAAGAGATCACACTTCACCTCACCGGCGGTGGCGAGGTGATGGTGCCGGCCGAGATCGTCGTCAATGTAGTGCCGAACGAGATCGTGGAGACGGGCGAAGACATCCAAGAGATTCAACTGCTGCCCCAGTGGGAGCCGGTCATCCGACCGGCCGCGGAGAAGTACGGCCTCGATCCGAATCTCGTTGCCGCCGTCATCTGGGCGGAGTCGAGCGGAGACCCCGATGCGGTCTCGAAGAAAGGCGCCAGAGGTTTGATGCAGCTCCTGCCCTCGACGGCGCGGGAGCTCGGCGTTGACAACATTCTCGATCCGAGAGACAACGTCGATGGAGGTACGCACTACCTCCGAAGATGCTCGACTCGCATGATGGCGATCTCGAGCTCGCGCTCGCGGCTTACAATGCGGGGCCCGATGCCGTCCGGCGGCACGGCGGCGTACCTCCTTACAAGGAAACGAGCGCTTACGTCGCACGTGTGATGCGTATGTACGAGAAGACGCAGGAGACGTCGGAGTGAGGCGCCGGGGCGAGGAGGGCTACGTCCTCTTCGGTATCGTCATCGCCTTCGTCATTCTCGCGATCTTCATGGTCGCGGCCGTACCGCTGTGGCAGAAACTCGTGCAGCGCGAGCGCGAGAAGGAGCTCATCTTTCGCGGCTATCAGTACATGCAGGCGATCGAGCTCTATCAGCGCAAGTTCCCGGGCGCGTATCCGCCAAAACTCGAGCTGCTCGTCGAGCAGAAGTTCCTGCGCCAACTCTATGCGGATCCAATGACGGAAGACGGGAAGTGGCGGGTCATCCGTCAGCTCTCGCCGGAGTTGCAGGCGGGAGGCCAGCGGGCCGCCGGCGAGGCCGCGGGCATCACCGACTTGAATCGAAGCCGCGCCCAAATGCGAACTTCCGGCGGACAAACGGTGCCAGGGCAAGCGACCCCTCGAGGGCGCCAGGGCCAACCCACCGGAGGACAGTTCCGCTCGAGCCTCGGCCGCAGTGCGAACGAGCAGGGTATGGGTGGAATCGTTGGCGTGGCGAGCAAGAGCGAAGAAGAGACTTTCTTTCTCGTCCCGGGCAAGGAGAAGTACAAAGACTGGCTCTTCGTCTACGGTATCCAGTCCACGGCTCAGGCTGTGCAGGCCACGCAGGTGGTACGCCCAGGACAGGCTTTTGGGGCGGCACAAGCCCTCAACGCGAGCCCGTTCCCGGGACTACCGCCGCCGCCGGGCCTGACGCGCTTCCGCTTCGGGTCTCAGATGGCAGGGGTGGGCCAGCCAGGGGGAGCCGTGCCCACTCCCGGGACCCCGCCCCTTCAACCGGGCTTGCGTCCAGGGGCGAATCCCGGCGGGGCCCAGGGTTCGTTCCGCGGTGGCGGCATGCAACAGCCCCAGCAGCGTCGAAGGCAGCCTTGAGCCTCCGTGTCGGCATCGATGCTCACCACCTGAACGGAAAACCGCAAGGAAGCCGGACCTATCTCCTTCACCTGATTCGCGCCCTGGCGTCGCTTCCGGAGCGAGGCTCCTCCGAGCTTCGGATCTTCAGCTTTCGTCCCGAGCAAACCGACGTCGCGCTCGCTACCGAAGACGTCGTCCATCGGAGAGTGTTTCCGGAATCGGCGAAGCTGCGCATCCCGTTCGTCGTCCCCGCGCTCGAGCTCATCGACCGTCTCCACGTGTTTCACTCGCAGTACATCGTGCCACCCGTTTCGTTCGTACCAGAAGTCGTCACGATTCACGACGTGCTCTTCGAAACGCACCCCGAGCTGTTTCGCGGCGCTTTCTCGGAGCGCTCGGTCCGACTCATCCGGCGCTCAGCCCTGAGAGCGAGCGTCGTGCTCACCGTGTCCGAGTTCTCCCGTAACGCGATCCTAGAACGTTATGAATTGCCCGAGGAGAAAGTCGTCGTCACGCCGAACGCCGTCGATCGCGACCGATTTCGCGTCCTGGAGGACGACCTTTCGGAGCTTCGCGGTCGCTACGGGCTCGATGGACCCTTCGTTCTGTCCGTAGGGAGACTCGAGCCGAGGAAAAACCTCGAGCGCCTCATTCGCGCCTTCGCACGGGCTCGCGAGCGTCTCGACACGGGGCTTCGCCTCGTCCTCGTGGGCGCGGAAGACTTCCGGCACGAGAGCATCCTGGCCGAGGCGAGCCGACTCCCCTCGGGCAGCGTGGTTCGCCTCGGGGCGGTGCCCGACGCCGACCTACCGGCCATCTACAACGCGGCACGCGCGCTCGCCTACCCCTCGCTCGCCGAGGGATTCGGCATGCCGGTGCTCGAGGCGATGGCTTGTGGCACCCCCGTACTCACCGCGCCACGAGGGGCCTTGCCGGAAGTCGGCGGAGACGCCGTTCTATTCGTCGATCCTCTCGACGAGGACGCCCTCAGTGACGGTCTCGAGCGCATCCTCGGCGACTCAGGGCTTCGATATCGGCTGCGTGAGGCCGGCAAGGCCCGGGCCGCCCTCTTCAGCTGGGAGGAGACGGCCCGACGGACGATGGCGTCCTACCGGCTGGCCGCCCAGCGCAATTGACAGTGTTTTGGGCCAGTGCTAACGTGCGTAACAGAGGAGCCTTTCCCATGACAATTCGTCGAGGCCTTTGGACAGTCCTCAGTACCTGTCTCGCGACGAACCTCTGGGCTCAACCTCTGAGCGTGTCCCATCGAGACGGTCTCGTGACCATCCAGTGTGACAACGCTCCCCTTTCCTCCGTCTTCGAGCAGCTAGAGCGTCAGGCTGGCATCGAGCTCATTCTCGAGGACGCCGTGAAATCGAAACGATTGACGGCGAACTTGGTCGACGTCCCCGTATCGATGGCCGTATCCCGACTTCTCGCAGGCATGGGCGTCAACTACGCCGTCCTGATGGATCCACGAGACTGGGGCCAAGTGGACAAGGTCTTCGTCGGTGCGGGCGGAGGCGGGCCGGCGCGCTCGATGGCTCCTGCTCGAGCGATGCCCGCGCCACCTGAAGACGACTACAACGACTTCGAGGATCCCGAGGCCATGGGCGAGTCCGGGTTCGACGTGCCCGGAGACGAGTTGCAGGACGACCCCCAGCAGGATTTTGGGGAATTCCTCAATCCACCGGGAAGCTCTCCCGTTCCCAGCTTTCTTCCGCCGACACCATCGTATCCCCGAAGCAATTTCACACCGGGCTTGCCCAACAACAGGCCGCCACCGCGCCACGATGGCACGGGTTCGCCGGGAGCGACGAGCCCTGCTAATCCGCCCCCCGCCACCTTTCCCTTCATGGATCCGTTTCGACGGCCCATTCCGGTCCCGCCGGACATGAACCGGCGGCAGGACCAGGATCAGCCCCCGCCATAGCCTTAGGGCCGCCGACAAAATAACTGTCTAGTTTTGAGCACACTCTTCCTGTTTCAGGTCGTGATCGCGATATCGTCTGGCATCACGAGAGCCTGGCAAGCTCCCTAGAAACGGAACATTTGTAGGTCTTCAGCAACCAGCGCGTGTTTGACAAACGGTCCTCATTGCAGGAGGATTACGCCTATCAAGGAGCACTTCTCCTATTATGAGACCTACGAGCTATCAGTCTGAAGATCTCGACCGCCTGTTGAGGAAGCACAAAATAGCTACCCTCGATGATTTGAAGGCAGTGTTGGGTACCGATGTGGACTCGACCGTCTTCCGAAAGCTCAATGAGTTGGCGTATCGGACAAGCTACTCCCACCGTGGTAGCTACTACACGTTGGACGAGATCGCCCAGTTCGATCGAAAAGGTCTTTGGTCGTTGCGCTCAGTGTGGTTCTCGAAGTACGGGACGTTGCTTGCGACGGTAAAAGCGTTGGTCGCGGCCTGTGAGGCAGGCTACTACGTCGACGAGCTCGAGGACGTGGTGCAGGTTGACGTCAAGGCTCCTCTGTTGAAACTGGTCCGAGAGAAAAGATTGGCGCGCGAGCAGGTGTTCGGCCGATATCTGTATCTGGCCACCGATGTGAGCACGCGCAAGCAACAGCTCTCGGCGAGTCAAGCCCATTCTTAGTTGAAACTCTCCACGGCTCACGTTTAAGCGACCTTCTTCTTCGATACGGTTGATGTCTTCGCCTCGATCTTCAGTTCCCGCTTGAGAGCTTCGCGAAGCTTGGGAAGATGGCGGTAGCCCACCACCTTCCTCAAGCGCGGTTCGATGTCTACGGGCGCCGTTGCCAACCAGCGCTGGCGTTGGCTCGAGTTCTTCCAGTGGTCGACCTTCGCGCAGCGTTCCTCGACGAGAGCATTGACGGACTCAAGGCAGTTCGTCGTCTTGAACGAACGGCCCAGCACCGCGTGTACGCCGAGTCGATGCAACGTCAGCGTCTCCTCAAGGCCTTCCTCCAGGCTGCCAGCTGCGGATTGGTTCCGCTCTTCTAACTCACCGTGGAGTTGCTCGAGCGCAGTGAGGGCCTCTTCGTACTCCGGCCTGTTGTAGGCCCACTGGAGCCGCTTGCGCCATGACGCCTGCTCGCCCTTGGACAGGTAGCTCACTACGTTTTCACGTTTGTGCCACTGGCAGCGTTGTATCAGGGCCCGCTTACGGAATGCCTTCTTGACTGCCGCTTGGAGACCCTTGCCGCCGTCGATGATCACCAGCAGACCCTGGGAGATATCGAGTCCCCGCTCGAGCAGTGAACGCAGGAACGGCGTCAACACCTGCGCGTTCTCCGTGTCCGTCTCCACGAAGCCCAAGAAGCGGTTTTCCCCGCAAAGCGTGATGCCCAGAGCCACGACCATCGTTGCCTCGGCGAATGTCTTCCCATCCAGAAACAGCGCCACCACATCCTCGCCGGTCAGATCTCGTTCCTGCATCTCCCGCAGCTTCGCAGCGCTCGCTTGCACGAACCCTCGGGACACCGTTGAGCTCGACAGTCCGATGGCGCCCGGAATCGCTTCCGCTGCCGCCTCGTAGCAGCGAAGCGGAATCTCTCCTCCCTCGATGCTCCGAACCCGTGGCACACGGATCGGTACCCGCTGGCCGCCAAGCCCTACCGTGCCCGGGTTGCTTCCGTGACGGCGACCGCGCTCCAGCTCGTCCTTGCGAGAGTATCGCTCTCCCGCCAACGCCTTCACTTCGTCGTCGAGCAACTCGTGAACGTGCATTAGACCAAGGGGGACCAACGAACGGATCATCTCTACCTTGGCGTCCAGCGCGAGTTCCCCGTAATCCTCGTGCCTCACCATCTCGACCTCACCCAAACGACGCGACTTCTTGCGTTTCTTGACCGAACGTAGCAGACTTCCCATCTCGGCTCCTTTCTTCGCGGCTTGATTTTGTTTTGTCCAACGCCATCAAACCACGGGGTTTGGAGCCGTTTCAATTCCAAACTAAGATTGGCACACTTTCCTCTCGGCCCGCCAGATACATGAGGCGTCACCTTCCACGTTGGGCTGGGTCGGGGGAGTCCGCGTGCTCCCCGTGGAGTTGAAGGCTGCGATCGTTCTTTTCTACAGCCTGCTCGATGAAAAGCAGCGCCGTCTCTACGCGGGAGTCGAGGCCATGAAGCTCGGTCACGGTGGCAACCAACAGATTGCCGAACTGCTCGGGATGGGTCCGAGCACGGTAGCCAGAGGTCGTAGGGAATTGCTAATGAGAGATGTTGAGCTCGACGGAGTTCGGCGAAAGGGTGGCGGACGGCGCGCCGTGCAAAAAAAAGCCAGAAGTCATCGCCAAGATCGAAGAACTCATGAAGCACGACACCGCGGGCGATCCGATGACGGGAGTGAAATGGACGCGGCGGACCACCGACAAGATTGCTTGCGAGCTAAGAAGCCTCGGTGTGAACGTCAGCAGCAAAACCGTCGGTCGACTGCTCAAACAGCTCGGCTTCTCGTTGCGGGTGAACCACAAGAAGCTGTGCGGTGCCACGTCCGAAGATCGCGATACCCAATTCGCGTGTATCGCCGAACTGCGCGAGCGTTTTGCCGCAGCTGGTCATCCCATCATCAGCGTAGACACGAAGAAACGGGAGCTGGTGGGATTATTCAAAAACGGCGGGCAGGCCTGGAACCGCGAGCCGACTCTCGTCAAAGACCATGACTTCCGTTCCGAATCGAACGGCATCGCAATCCCCTACGGCGTCTACGATCTGCTCGCGAACCGCGGGACAGTGTTCATTGGTACCTCGTACAACACCCCGGACTTCGCCGTGAATGCCATCGAGAAGTGGTGGCGAACGGAAGGACGGCGACGCTATCCTGCAGCCCGTGACCTCGCGATATTGGCAGACGCCGGGGGCAGCAATGGCTATCGGTGTCGGGGTTGGAAGCACGGGCTTCAAACGCGGATTTGCAATCGCCACGACATCGCTATCACCATAGCCCGCTATCCGTCCGGTACATCCAAGTGGAATCCAGTGGAGCACCGTCTGTTCAGCGAGGTCAGCAAGAACTGGGCGGGCAGGCCTCTCGACAGCTACGAAACCATCCTCAAATACATCCGCACGACCACCACCTCTTCCGGTTTGCGAGTACGCGCACACCTTATCCGGCGTCGTTATCCGAAGGGCGTCAAAATCACTGACGAGCGGATGCAGGCGCTTTCCGTTACAAAGGACCAGACTCTACCCAAATGGAACTACACCATCCGACCGTCTTGAAAACGGGAACTTATTTTGTCGCCGGCCCTAAGGCCCAATCTCCCTTTGTCGTCACTGGTTTGTTCTGGTCAATGAGATTTGTCTCGCGCGGTTCAGGCGCTCTCGTCGACCTGGAGCCGTTCGGGGTCGACGGGCAGCTTGACGGACGTAGCGCGCCGCGCCGACAGGTCCATCGCCATCGTCAGCATCAAGTTGCGGTGTCCGTCGGCCGCGGTCGCGTGGTGCGTGGCGTGCCCCTTGGCCAGGCGGTCGAACCACGTCATCGTCTCGTCGCGCATCGGTCCCCACAGCCGACCCTCTGCCAGGTCGCCGGGCGGGTAGCTGCCGATGAAGTCGACGTGACGAGGGACGCCCGCGTCGAAGCCCTTGGGCTGATATCCGGCCCCCTGCGGGCGTTCCGAGACGACGATCACGTCGCGGTGCGTGTCCTCGATGTCGATGATGCCTTCGGTGCCGACGATGCCGATCTCGAGACCGTAGACCGAGCCGGGCCAGACTACCGGCAGTGCCCAGCTGATGCTCATGCTCCACAACATGCCGTCCGCCATGGTGAAAATACCGAGCGTTGCGTCCTTGGTACCAAGCTCCCCCAGCACTCGGTCAGAAGAGCGGGCGAAGACCTCCACGGGTACCTTGTCGCCGACCAACCAAAGGCAGGCGTCGAGGCTGTGGGTGCCCGATACGACCATCGGGGTCAAAGTGGCGCGCTCTCGCGCACGCCGCAGCGTCGCCACTGGAACCATGCGGTTCATCAAGGCACGGGTCACGACGGTGGTGACGTCGCCGATCTGGCCCTCTCGGATACGCTGCCGTGCCGCGATGAAGCGCCGTCGGAAGCGCTGCGTGTAGCCCACGACCGCGTCCACCCCCTGGGTCTCGATCGCCTCGAGGACACGCGCGCTCGCCACCGGATCGGTTGCGAGAGGCTTCTCGATGAACAAGGCGTGCCCGTACTCGGTTGCCGCCAGTACCGGAGCCTCGTGCGCGTTCTCGTCGGTGGCCACGATCACGGCGGTGACCTCCGGCCGGGCCACGAGCTCACGGAAGTCCACGGTGGTGAAGTCGGCTTCGGTATCGGCCGCCAACCCCGCCATGAGCTCCTCGTCGATGTCGCACAGTCCGAGCCAGCCGATAGCTGGGTGCTCTCGCGCCAAGTTGGCTCGCACCCTGCCGATGGTGCCGCAACCGATGATGGCCAGACCGATCTCTTTAACGTCCACAACGGCTCCTTGTTGAGGTTTATCCACCCTGCCACCAGGTGCCCCGGGGAAGCGAAACGTAGAAAATCCGAGTGAAAACCTGATGCAAGATAAGAGTGACCGCAGCGCCGATGACGAGGCTGATCGCGGCGGACCGGAGCGTGAACCGGCGTCGAAGCACCCACGTCGCGGCGGCATAGGCTGCGATCGTAGTAGGTAGGAAACCCGCTCGGGAGAATAGCACCCCGTAGGCGATCAAGCCGAGGGCGAAGGGCAGGACCGTGGTCGCTCCACTCCGATCGTCGAACACCTTTAGGCGATCCGGCGAGAGCCATCCCTTGACCACGAGGCCGCCTCCCACAACGGCGAGAAAGGTCGCCGTGATTCTTGGAAAGATCCATACGTTGAACGTTGCGTCGCGCGCGTAGACCAGCGCTAGCGTAGCGATCACCACGAGCAGGCCGCCACCCGCGAGATCGCTGTTGACGGTCCACGCCCGTCGGTCGTCGCCGCTCACTCGTCCCCTCCCACCGCGGCGGTCACCGGTACGGTCGACGGCAGCAGGCGTCGGCTGAGCATGGGCCATGCAACGGAGAGCAGCGTGAGGAGAATCAGTGCCGCCGAGATCGGTCGGAAGAGGAAGACGTCCATCCAAGATCGGCCCGTGCCTACCAGCGCAAGCGAGCTCACCAGGCCGGACTCTACGATCGGCCCCAGGATCAGTCCGAGCACGATCGGGCCCGCGCTGAAAGCCAACTTGTCGAGTAGGTAGCCGAGGAGCCCGAACGACAGCATGACGGCAACGTCGAGCACGTTGTTGCGGATGGCGAACGACCCGACAACACCGAACAACAAGATCAGCGGCGCCAGCACGTGCACCGGGAAAGCGGCGATGCGCACGAGGTAGCGCGATAAAAGCATGCTGATCACCATGATGACGAGGCCGGCAAGGATCGTCGACCAAATGAAGGTGTAGACGATGTCCGCATGTTCGGCATACAGGGACCGGCCTGGCCGCAGACCATGCAGCAGCAGCGCGCCCAGAGCCACGGCTGCCGGGGGCGAGCCGGGAACGCCCAGCGCCAGCAAGGGGATCATGGACGCGGGTGCGGCGGCGTTCGCGGCAGCCTCCGAGGCCGCCACGCCCTCAACAGCGCCCTTGCCGAACTCCTCGGGATGGCGACTCCAGCGCACCGCCTCGTTGTAGGAGAGCAGCGAGGCGATGGGGCTGCCCGCGGCGGGAAGGATGCCGACGATGGTGCCGATCACGCTCGACCGGATGAGTGTCATCGGGCGCAACACGAGCTCGCGCGCCACCGCGGCGAAGACGCCGCGGGACTCACGATACTCCACGATCCGAGGCCGTTCGCGGTGCCCTTCCACAAGGCGGAGCGCCTGCGGGATGGCGAACAAGCCGACCAACGACGCCACCATGCTGAGGCCTCCCAAAAGCCCCGGCACGCCGAAAGTGAAGCGAGCGTGGGCGAGCGCTGGCGCGATCCCAATCGTGCCGAACAGCATGCCGAGCGCGCCGCCCGCCAGGCCCTTCCATAAAGAGCCGCTCGCCAAACTGGCGATCATCGTCAGCGCGAACATCCCGATCCAGAAGAACTCCGGCGGTCCGAATCGCAGCGAGAACTCCGCCAGCGGTGGTGATAGCAGCAGCAGTGCCAACCCCCCGATGAAAGCGCCCGCAGCGGACGCGATGCCTGCCGCGACCAAGGCGTGCTGTCCCTTGCCCCGACGGGTGAGCGGGAAGCCGTCGAAGGTGGTCGCCAGCGCCGAGGGGGTCCCGGGCGTGTTGATCAGACACGCGGGGATCGCGCCACCGTACATCGCTCCGACGTAGATCCCGCCGATCGCCACCAGGCCGACCGCGGGCCCCAGTGTAAAGGTGAACGGCACGAGCAGGGCGACTGCCATCGTCGCCGTCAGCCCAGGAAGCCCGCCGACGATCGCGCCACCGAGCGTGCTGAGCGCGATTGTCAACACCATGTGCGGCGCGAGCATGCTGGATAGACCCCCGAGCATTGCTTCGTTCGCCTTGCCTCAGCGGCTCAACTTCTCGAGGAAGGGCATCAGTGTCTCGTAAGTCGCCTTCTGCCTGGCCACGTACTGCGCCGCTTCGTCAGGGCCGATGAGCAGGGGGGAGAGCCCTCCCTCGAGTAAGAGTTTGTCGCCGGTCTCCCTCATCACTTCGATCACGGCATTGCCGAACTTCGTGGCGATTGCGTCCGGCGTGTCGGCGGGCACGCCGACGCCCCACGCGTATACGATAGTGACATCGTAACCGAGCTCCCCGAAGGTAGGAACGTCGGGCAGCGTCTCGAAGCGCTCGTTGCCAGCCACTGCCAGTGCGCGGATGCCGTCCGCGCGCATGGCGTGCGACGTTCCCAGCATGACCGCGTCGACGTGGCCGCCTCGCAGGCTGTTCAGCAGCGGACCGGCGCCGCCGGTGAGCGGCACGTAGTCGACGTCGATTCCCGACGAGTCCATGAGTTGTGCCAGCGCAAGGTCCGAAGTCGAGAAAGTCTCCACGCCTCCTACGGTCAGCTCACCGGGGTGCTCTCTAGCGTAGGTCATGAACTGTTCCATCGTTTCGAATCGGCCGTCCTCGACCACGAGCAGTGCCGCCGGAGCTGAGACATTCCAGGCGACCGGCCTGATCTCCTTGGTTGTGTAACCAGCGTCGTCGAGCGCAAGCGGCTGGATGATGATGTGGGGAATCACTAGACCGCCCACCGTATAGCCATCTGCCTTCTGCTTGACCAGCTCGGACCAGCCCACGGCGCCGCCGCCTCCGGATCGGTACTGGATCTGGATGCGGGTTCCGAGCTTGTCTTCCAACGCGCTCTGCACTCGACGCGCCTCGACGTCAGACCCGCCGCCCGGGTCGAACGCCACGATCCAGGTGATCGGTCGCTTGGGGTAGTTGGCCTCCGCCTCCGCAGGGGACTCCGTTGCAACGCCGCACGCCGCCAGCAAGGCCAGCACCAGGCTTGAGCCGATCAGCAGAGGTCGACGTCGGTATCCCTTACTCCTCGTTTGCACGATGGCTACACTCTATTCGTTTTCGAGAATTATTTTCAGCCTTTGGTCGGCGTCCGACTCGATCAGGTGCATCGCCCTCTCTAGCCCCGACATCGGCATCGTGTGACTGACCAGGGGCTCGAGCTTTACGGCACCGCTCGCGACCAAGTCGATGGAGGCGGGGAAGTCCTCTCCCTTGGCTGCGCGCGAGTTGAGGATTTCCAACTCCTTGAAGTACATCTGGTAGAACGGCCACTCGCTCTCGGTCTTGGTCGAGGTGCCGAACAACACGACCGTGCCGCCAGGCCGAGCCATGGAAACCGCCTGCGCCATGATCTTCGTTTTGCCCGTGCACTCGAACACCACGTCCGCCCCGAGACCCTCGGTCGCCTCCAATACTGCAGCCGTGGTTTCCGTGTCGCTCGGCAGAGTGAGATCCGCACCGAGCCGTTCGGCCAGGCTGCGCTTCCAGGCGCTGCGCGAGACCCCGATGACGGGATGCGCTCCGCCAGCCTTGGCCAGCTGAAGGTGCAATTGACCCGTGACGCCGAGGCCCGTCACTGCGACGCTCCGGCCGGGAGAGATCTTGGCGAAACCATGCGCGTGACGACACGTGGTGAGAACTTGAATCAGAGGAGCGATTCGGCTGTCGATCCCATCCGGCAAAGGGAAGACCTGTCGGACCGGAACCGCGACATAGTCGGCGAATCCCCCGTGGGTCTCGCGGCCGATGAGGCCGCCTCGTAGGCAGAGGTTCGTCCGTCCCGCGTGGCAACAATAGCAATCCCCGCAAAAGAGAGCGGGGTCCACGACCACACGCTGGCCTGCTCTGATTCCCTCGCTGTTGGTTTGAATCACCTCGGCGACGACCTCGTGGCCCATGATTCTCGGATACTCGGTCGCCATCGTGCCGGCATAGATACTCAGATCGGTGCCACAGACGCCGCCGTGGGTGACCTGGAGCACTACGTCGTCGGGTCCGTGCCTAGGGCGCTCGACAGATTCGAGCTCCAGTTGGCCCGGCCCGCGGAGGACCATGGCTTTCATAAGATCCACTAACTGAGAGATGAGACGGTCTCAATCGAGAGCTCGACTGGGAGTCCGGTTTCAGCGGACTGATCCGCGGCTTGGTAAACCTGCATCACCATTTTGGCGTGCTCGGCGGTCACCAAAGGCCGCTTGCCGAGGGCGATGCACTCCAGGAAGTGCAGGGTCTCCCGCTCCATCGGGCCCGCGTAGGTATGGTCCACCTGCTCGCCGGGCATGGAGGAGATGGGGAACTGGATGCCGTTGCTAAGCGTGGTGGTGTAGACGTCGCGATGGGTGTCGTCCACCATGACCGCGCCTTGTGTGCCGACGAACTCGATCCAGGTCGAGGAAAAATTCGGATAAGAAGGAGGTAGTACCCAGCCGCCGCCGATCGTGAACACCGTGCCGTCATCCATGGTCACCACGATCCAGACACAATCCGGAACGTTGTACCGATCGCGCATGACTTTGTGGACCTCCTGCGCGTAAACGCGTACGGGCTTTCGGGGAGCCAGGCACCACAGTACGAAATCGATATCGTGGGTCGCTTCCATCGCGGCGGGCGAGAGCTTCACGCGTCCGCCGATCTTCCTGCCGAGATTCCGCGTGATGTGACGGCTGACCAGGGCGCTGACCGGCTCACCGATGGTGCCGTCTTGGATCGACCGCTTGATATAGGCAAACTTCGGGTTGAAGCGCTGTGAGTATCCGATCGTGAACGACAACTGCTTTTTGATAGCGAGGGCAATCAGCTCCTCGGCTTCCCACAACTCGAGCGAGATTGGCTTCTCCAGCAAGACGTGCTTGCCTGAAAGCATGCTTTCTTTCGCGATGGGATAGTGCGTCGGCTCGGGGGTCGTCGATATCATCACCGCGTCAACGGAGTCGTTCTCGAGAAGCTGCCGGTAGTCGGTGGTGGCCGTGACTGGCTGGGTCATCCCTGCGATCTCCTTCAGCCTCTCTTCGTTGATCTCGGCGATGTGCAGCTCATTGACCCAGGGACTCGCGGCTGAAGTTACCGCGCGGATGCCTCCGCACCATCCCGCTCCAATGACCGCGACGTTGATTTGTTTCTTGCTCATGCTCGTCCTCCGGGTCTCCTCCCCATGACGGATATCAGGTCAATATCAGTTTGGGGGCATCCAACCGACCGGCGCGCGCGCGGCCCCCATGTCCACCTTGTCAAGCACGTCCTTGGTCACCAACATCAGCGGAGTATAAAGGGTCTGGGGTACCGGGCGCCCTTCCAAGTGGTTAATGGCAGCGCGGACGCCCCAGCGGCCGATGGTCACTGTTTCCTGAAGGATCGTCGCCGTCATCACGCCTTCCCGCAAGAACGTCTCCGTATCGAGCTGGAAGTCGGTCGCGGTGATGACGGTGCTGCCTTGGCGGCCGGCCGCAAGAATCGCGAGGGCGGCTCCATTCGCAGTGGTGTCCGACCCGTTGTAGACGCCGTCGATGCGCGGGAACGTCTGCATGAAGTCCTCCATCAGCCGCAAACCATCCGCTGGGGTCGACTGCGAGTACTGCTCGCCGAGGATCTTCACATTCGGGTATCTCTCGGCGAGCCCCTGCTTGAAAGCATTGCCGCGATGCTCGGCCCACGAGGTGCCCGGCGCGCCGCGTAGCATGACCACGTTGCCGCTGCCCCCAAGGGTCTGACCCATGAAGTCCGCCTGCATCTGGCCGATCACCTCGTCATCGGAACGGATTCGAGTCACCACACTGTCACTGTCGGTCATGACGTTGCAGTTGATGACCGGGATTCCGGCGGCGGCCGCGTGCTCCACGGCGCCGATGGTGCCCGAGCCGTTCACCGCGACGAGGATGATCGCGTCAACCTTGCTGGCAACCAGGTCTTCGACCTGAGACACTTGCTTGTCGAGATACTGGTACCCGCCCGCTTCGAGCAGCGTCACTTTGGCGCCAAGCGTCTCCGCCTCATCGATGTAGCCGTAAGCCTGCCCCACGAAGTGGGGATTGGACAGGTGTGGAAGGACGACGCCGATGGTGTACTGCCTGGCTGGCTTTTCGGGTCTGGCGTATTCGTCAGCGGCCTCGCTCTCCCTGCCTGGTTGCGCTCGTTCGGCGGGCGCCACGGCGTCTCCAGCATCCTGGACTTGCTCTGGCGCATGGTCTGCCGGGGGCGTACCGCCGCCGCAACCAACCATGAGTACCAGGCCTAGACCGATCGGCCACTCGATTCCCTTAATAATGTCCCTGCTCATTCTCTCTCTGGCTCCCTCCGGTTTGAGCTGCGTCAGGACGTTGTCGTCGACCCGCGACGACGACGCTCGCTGGCTACGTCGACATAGACCGCACCCACGATGATCGTACCGATGACGATGTTCTGTACGTAGGACGAGACCTGGGCGAGGTTCAAGCCGTTGCCCAGAATCCCGAGTACGAGCACGCCCATCAACGTTTTGCCGATGCCGCCGATACCGCCGGTAATCCTGCTGCCCCCGATGACGACCGCGGCGATCGAGTGCAACTCCAAAACCTCACCGAGCGTCGGCTGCCCCGATATCACCCGGGAGGTGAGAACGACGCCCGCAATGCCTGCGAACAAACCGCTGACGACATAGACCAGGACCTTGTAATTCGCAACGTTGATGCCCGACAGCACTGCGGCCTCTTCGTTGCTGCCCATTGCATAGACGTAACGCCCGAACCGCGTGCGGCTGAGAATAAGGTAGGCGACGACAAAAGCGACCGCGACGATGATCGTGGATACCGGAAAAGGCCCCAAATACCCCGCACCGACGACGAGAAACTCGCGCGGCAATCCAGTAATCGGAAGACCGCCGCTTAGCGTCAGGGCTACGCCCCTTGCGGCCACTAGCATGCCTAGGGTTGCGATGAACGCCGGCACTCTCGCCTTGGCGATAAGGACCCCGGTGACGAGGCCCGCCAGACCGCCGGCCAGTATTCCCGCGACGATCCCGCCCGCGACACCAAATTCGAGCATCTGTTGGGCGCAGACGACACTGACCAGGGCCAGAAGGGAACCGACCGATAGGTCGATGCCCCCACTCAGGATGGCAAAGGTCTGGCCGATGGAAATCAGTGCCAGGGCCGATATCTGGCGCGAGACGTTGGCCATGTTCGCCGCGCTCCAGAAGTTTGAGTTTATCGAGCCGAACACGACGACCAGGACCACGAGCACGACGGGCATACCGACCTGGCTCCAGGACACCTTACGGAGCATTTTCATCATGAAGCTCATGCCTACGCTCCACTCGAAGCGTTCAATGGGACAGCGTCCAATGGGGCGCCGCCGAGGGCGCAATCCAGAATGTTCTCCTCGGTCGCTTCGTGGCGCTCGAACTCCCCGCAGACTTGCCCTTCGCGCATCACGAGAATGCGGTCGCTCATGCCGAGGATATCCGGGAGCTCGGACGAGATCATGACGATCGCAGCTCCGCGCTCTACCAACCGGCCCATCAATTGATAGACTTCGACTTTCGCTCCCACGTCGATGCCGCGCGTCGGCTCGTCGAAGAGAAATACGTCCGCGTTGGTGCTCAAGCACTTCGCGATGACGACTTTCTGCTGGTTGCCCCCGCTCAGATAAAGAACCCAGCGCTCGAGGTCGGGCGTCGCAATCCGGAGTGAGGACGCATATTCCCGTGCTCGTGCCTTCTCACTCTCTATGTCGAGAAAGCCCCTGCGTGAAAATTGTGAAAGCGCGCTCAGCGTGATGTTCGCTCTCACCGACAAGTGAGCCACGATGCCGTGGCGTTTCCTGTCCTCCGGCACGAATGCGATGCGGTTTCGAATGGCATCGGCCGGAGTCCTGATGTCGACAGGCGCGCCGTGGACGAAGATGCGGCCGCCATCGAGCTCGTCCGCGCCGAAGATCGCACGCGCGGTCTCGGTCCGCTTGGAGCCAACGAGGCCCGCAATTCCGAGAATCTCGCCCCGGCGCACGTGAAAGCTAACGTCGTGCAGCACACCCTTGCGGGTCAGATGTTCCACGCGCAAGGCTTCCTCGCCGGGCTCGACGTGGATCTTCGGAAACTTGTCCTTCAAATCGCGCCCGACCATCATGCGGACAAGCTCCTCGAGGGGCGTCTCCGCGACCAGGACCATGCCCACACAGGCGCCATCACGCAGGATCGTGGCGCGATCTCCCAAGGCCTTCACCTCATCGAGCCGGTGGGATATATAGATGATGGCTACGCCGCGCCGCTTGAGCTCCCGAATCGTCTCGAATAGGCGATCGATCTCATGCGAGGTCAGCGCGGCAGTCGGCTCGTCCATCACGATGATCCTGGCATCGAGAGAGAGTGCCTTCGCGATCTCGACCATCTGCTGCTGCGCGACACCGAGCTCTTTCACGATCGCCTCTGGCGCGATCTGAACGTCGAGACTATCGAGCAGCTTTCGGGTCTGGTCGATGAGCTTCTTTTTGTCCACAATCCCCAGGGCACGGCTCCGCATCGGCTCGCGCCCGAGAAAGACGTTGTCCGCAACGCTCATGTCCGGCGCAAGATTGAACTCCTGGTAGATCGTGCTGATCCCCAAGACTTGTGCGTCGTGGGGAGTGCCCAGGCGTACCGGCTGTCCGTCGAGTCGGATCTCTCCGGAGTCTGGCGGGTAGGCGCCCGAAAGCACTTTGATGAGTGTCGACTTGCCCGCCCCGTTTTCGCCCAGCAGAACGTGAACTTCTCCAAGGTGCAAGTCGAGGCTCACGTCATTCAGCGCTTGCACCCCCGGAAACCGTTTGTCGATCCCCCTCATTTCGAGGAGCGGTTGTTCCGCGCTGACCTGCATATCGTGAATATGGCGGCGTCAGACCCGGCCGGCTTTACGTTTCTGGACGTGCTCCGCGACACCCTTTTCGCCAGCGGCGGTCTCGGCTTGCCACTCGTTCTCGTGCGCGAGAAGTGGTTCCTTCGTCCAGACGTGTGCCGGGTCGCCCATGTAGACGATGAAGACCTCGCAGCCGTCGGGATACTCGTAGGGCCCGTGCGGAATGTCCCAGCCGAACACATAGTCGCCCGGACGCAGGTCTTTGCCTGCCACGCACATGCGGCCCTTGGTCACCAGGATCGAGTGCCAGCTCTTGTGCGTGTGCGCAGGCTCGACATATCCGGGAGGAAATTGCTGTTTCATGTCGAGGCGTTGCATCACCGGGTCGTAGTTCAAAACCTTGACCTTCACACCAGGAGGGAGCTTTAGCAGTCCCCGAACGTCATCGCTTTCCCATTCGACCTCATGATCGTGGATGGCCTTGAACGCATGGTCGAATCGATCCGCGGCATCAGGTGTTCTCGAGCTCATTTTCATTCTCCCAGTTTCATGGCCGCTCAGTATGTTTCAAGAGAAGGGGCGTCGCAACCGCAGGAAATCCTCTCGAATGGTCGAGGTCCGTGAAGTTTCCAATTTCTGTCGGGTGTAGTGTAGGATACGCCCCGTCTTCGTCGAGAAACGCGGCGGATCTATTGTAATAACCGCGTGCGACACGCCATTTCTGAGCAGGGGGATTCGATTATGGGGAACTTTGGCATGGTAGGAACCGATTGGCAGCAGCGGGTCAACTGGGACCGGCTCCGCACCTACCGACTCGAGAGGGCCAGGGAACAGATGAAGGCCCACTGCTTGAGCGCGCTGGTCCTCATGTACGATGAGAATGTCCGATACGTTACCAGCACTCTCACCCCCGGTTGGAACCGGCTGAAGCCGGGGCTTCGATACGCCATGCTGTGTGGCGACGACCCGCCGGTCCTGTTCGAGCAGGGCGACATCGGCATGCAGATCGGGCGCCACTCACCGTGGATTCCGAAAGAGAACATCCGCTATTCCTACGCCTGGATCAAAGGCGCGGCGGGACCCGCGTCGACCCAGCAGGTCGGAAAGTTCACCAAGGCCGTGCTGCAGGAAATGAAGAAGAGCAATGTGGCCGGTGAGAAGCTCGGCATCGACTTCGTCGACATCAACATCCTCGAAGCCTTCAAAGAAGCCGGCATCCGGTGGACCGACGGCATGACGCCGATGATGGAGGCGCGCGCCATCAAGAACGTCGACGAGCAGGAATGCATGCGCATCGTGGGCGCTATCGGTGATGCCGCCCATTGGGAAACCATGAAGTTCCTAAAGCCCGGTCTCACGGAGAATCAGGTGACCGCTCATATCATGGAGTTTCTCTACAACATTCCGGGTATAGAAGATGTGGAAGACGTGATCGTCTCATCGGGTCCCAATACCTGGCCCAATTGGCGCAACTTCTCCGACCGCATCATCAAGCCCGGCGAGATCGTCTTCATGGACTTGGCCGCACTCACCTGGAATGGCTACAAGTCCTGTTACTACCGAACCTACTGCGTCGGCAAGGAACCCTCGGAGAAACAGAAGGAAATCTACGCAATAGCGCTCAAATGGCTCTATGACGCCATCCAAGAGGTGAAACCGGGTGCGACCACCCGTGACATCGCATCCAAATGGCCGTCCGCCAAGGAAACTTGGGGATACGATGAAGAAGATGAGGCCGCGGCCAATCTGTGGGGTCATGGACTCGGGCTCGCGCAGTACGATCCACCCGTGATCTCGCGCATCTGGTCACTCGATCACCCCATCGAGATTCAGCCCGGCATGGTCTTCGCCCTCGAGACGCAGCATGGTATCCCCTTCGAATGGGGAGTACGCATCGAAGAAATGCTGATTGTCCACGAGGATCGTACTGAGATCATCTCGAGCTTTCCGGTAGAACAGATCACCGCGGTCGATCCGATTCCAGGATACGCCTCCTCTGACCCCCGAGAACGGGTCTAGATCGGGAGACACTGAGGTGTCAGAGCTCATTCTCCCGCTGGCCGCAGTGGAGGCGGCGGATGCCGAGCGCTTTGGCCCGAAGGCTGCCAATCAGGCAGCCCTCGGGCACGCGGGACTCCCTATTCCGGGAGGGTATTGTCTCGATGCCGAAGCGTATCGGATTCAGATGCGAGCCCTAGGGCTCGAGGGATCCGCCCGATCGGTTTTTGCGACCGAGGGCCTCGAGGCCCGGCGGCACGCCCTCGACATCAAGCTCGGGCTCTTGGATCAGCCAGTTGACCCGACGCTAGTCGAGCCATTGCTTCTGACTTGGCGTGCAGTAACGAACATCGAGCCCGACACGCTTGGCGTCGTGCGCTCCTCGGCGCTCGTGGAAGACCGGTTCGGATCCAGCTTCGCGGGTCAGTTCGATAGCTTCCTCGGCCTTCTGGACGAGACCGAGTTTCTCACCGCGGTGCGCTCTTGCTGGTGCGCGCTGTGGTCGACGCGTGCGCTGCGATACATGGCCACCCATGACCTGGATCCGGCCGATACCGCCATGGGTCTGCTCATCCAGCCATTCATCCATGCACGCATGTCGGGAGGCGGGCTGAGCACGACGGCCGAGGGCGACATGGTGCTCACCGCGACCTGGGGGCTCGGCTCCGCCATTGCCCAGGGTGAAGTGGTGCCGGACCGTTACGTGGTCCGCCGTGATGGGACGATTCGCGAGACTGCCGCGGGACGGAAGCACCACCGTGTCGGCTGCATCCATGGCACCCAGCCCGTGGAGCGCAGCCTTGCCGAGGAGCCATGTCTCGATTCGGACCAGGTGCTCGAGTTGGCGGAGCTACTCATGAGATGCAAAGACGTCATGCGCGGACCGGCCGAGATCGAGTGGGCGATGGACGATACCGGGTTCAAGCTACTCCAAGTCCGGCCGCTACTAGTGGAAGCGCCCGACGTTCCGGACTTAATCTGGCCGGACGCCATCTGGGAGCAGCATCCCAGGCTCAAGGGTCATCCGGCCGGCGTCGGCTGGGGCACGGGGCGAGCTTGCGTCGTGAACTGCGAGTGCGAGCTGTCGCGAGTGGGCCCCGGAGACATCCTGGTGACGCGTGTGGCCGGGCCGGCATTGGGTCAGATTCTCCCGCGGGTTTCCGCCGTTGTGGCGGAGCTCGGTGGCAGCACCTCTCACCTCGCGTCTCTAGCCCGGGAGCGCGGGATACCCGTGGTCCTGGGCGTTTTGGACGCGACTCACGCTATCCCGGAAGGTGCGACGGTCGCCGTGGACGGCGTGACCGGCATCGTTCGGTGGATGCAGTGATTTAACCTCAGCGTGGGATCACCGGCAGGACGATGTGCGAGGGCCAGGCGTCGTCGTGCAGAACGGTGTTGTAGGCGACCTCCGGGCGCATGCCCTGTTCCGGGCTGTCGGCAATGTTCAGGTTCCTGGACCAGCGCGGAAAGTTGCTGCTGTGGACACTTACCCGCAGCCGGTTGCCGGCCTGGAAGACGTTGCTTGTCGCCCACAGGTCGACCTCGTAACGATAGATCTTGCCGGGCTCGATCAACCTCGGCACCGCCGGGTCGTCGCGGTACCGCGCACGCAGAACACCGTCGACGATGTTGATCGAGCGACCGTCTGGATAGACCTCGGTGAGGCGGACCGTCCAGTCGGTGTCGACGGCCGATGACATGGCGTACAGAATCGCGGTCACCGGACCGGTTATTTCCAGCGCCTCGGTCAGCACCTCGGAGGTGAAGGTCAGGCTTTGCCGGTCGGCAGCCCGGTGGTCCTGGGGGCCGCTCGCGATGTACAGGGTGTTGCCGCCGAGGGTCGGGACCGGTCGGTCGGGATCGTACCGGAAGGTTGCCGGCTGCTCGGCGTCTCCGGGCGGGATCCGACCCAGCCGGCCATCGTTGATCGAACCGATGCTGCCGCTTGGCCCGGCACCGAAGTAGTACCTAGTGTACTGGGTGCGCGCGAGCGGCCACTCGTTCTCCTGCCGCCAGCGATTGTCGCCCATCACGTAGATCAGCACCGGCGGCTCGTCGGCGACCCCGTTGTCGATGTCGCGAAGCCAGTAGTCGAACCAGCGCAGGCGGATGTCGTTGTACTGTACCTCGTCGGCACCCGGGAAGGTCACGGCGCCCACCTCGGTCACCCCGACGTAGCTCGGTCCGTGGATCCAAGGACCGATCACCAGCTTTTGGTTGTCGCGGGCCACGGCACTCCCGGCTCGGGCCCGCAGCCCGGTGTAGTTCTCGATCGTGCCCTGGAGGAAAATGTCGTACCAGCCGCCCTGGTGATAGACGGGCACGGTGAACAGGTGGTGGTTCATGGCGACGTTCTGGCGCCACCAGTAGGGGCCGTCCGACTGGTGGGCGATCCAGTCGTCGTAGAACGACAGCTCCTTCGTGTGTGGGAACGCGGGGAAGCGGTCGACCGGCAGGTACCAAAAGTGGTTGTCCTTGTGGTCGAGGAAGCCCTGGACCTGGGCCTGGGCCAAGGTGCGCTGCTCACCGCCGTAGGCGCGTTCGATGACGTTCTTGGCGAGTGTGCGTCCAACCCAGTTTGTGACAAACCCGTGCTCGAACGCGCCGCCGCGATAGAACCAGTGCTTGTGCAGATCGGCCGCGGACTCGCGTACAAACATCGCGCCGAGCGCCGGCGGCTGGGTCGGGGCGAGCATGTAGGCGGTCTGCCCCGAGTGCGAGCCGCCGAGCACGCCGACTTCTCCGTTCGACCAGGGCTGCGCGGCGATCCAGGCGACTGTGTCGAAGCCGTCGCGATGCTCGTGCCAGCCCGAGTCCCGGAACGGATAAAAGGTGCCCTCCGAGGCATATCGCCCCCGCACGTCCTGGACCAGGAAAACGTAGCCGCGCTCGGCGAAATAGGTGTGGGCACCCGCCCTGATCTCCGACGACTTGGTCTTGTCGTAGGGCGTGCGCTCGACGAGCGCCGGAAAGGCGCCGTCGGCGTCGGGCCGGTAGATGTCGATGGCGAGGCGCGTGGCGTCGCGCGTCGGCACCATGACGTCGCGCTCGATGACGACCTCGTAGCGCGCGTTGCCCTGGGCCTGCGCAATGCCCGGCGCCACCATGAACAGGGCGAACAGGGCCACCGCCACCAGTCGACGGCGGCCAGTCACAAGATCGATGCCCATATCTCGGCTCCTCCCGGGTGCTCTTGAGACAGGCTCGAGAGCGCTCTAGCCTAGGCTGTTAAGAATAGGAACAAGGCCCTCCAGTATCGTCGGGAAAAGAAGCTCAAACATCCCTGCGGTTCGCCTCTACCAGCTGTGGAGGGTCCCGTCCGTCTTGCGGTTGATGGGCAGGTAGGCTCGCTCATAGGGGAATTGAGCCGCCAGCTCTTCGTCGAGATCGACACCGAGACCGGGCTCCTCACCGGGATAGAGGAAGCCGCCCTCGAAACGGTAGCTGTGCGGAAACACCCGGTCGGTCTCGGGAGTGTGGCGCATGTATTCCTGCACCCCGAAGTTGTGCACGACCGTATCGAAGTGGACGGCGGCCGCGAGCGAGACGGGGGAGAGGTCGGTGGCGCCGTGAAAGCCTGTGAGCACGTGGTGGAGCTCGGCCAGCGCGGCGACTTTCCGCAAATGCGAGATCCCGCCTCCGTGCGGAATCGACATACGGATGTAATCGATGAGCTGCTCGCTAATCAGCAAGTGAGCGTCCCATATCGTGTTGAAGACCTCGCCCGCTGCCAGCGGCGTGGTCGTGTGGCTCCGGATGACACGGAAGCCCTCCTGGAGCTCAGCCGGGACCGGGTCTTCCAGCCAGAACAAGCGAAATGGCTCCAGTGCTTTTCCGAGCCTGGCCGCCTCGATGGGCGTTAGACGATGGTGCACGTCGTGGAGAAGGTGGACGTCGGCTCCGTACTCCGAGCGAAGGGCCTCGAACAACTTCGGGACGTGCTCGAGATACTTCTCGGTCGACCACGTCGCCTCAGGCGGAAGTCCTTTCTCGGCCGGCTCGTAGAACAGATCGCCTCTGCCGACACCGTAGGTTTCGGACATTCCCGGAACGGCGCACTGCGCCCGCACCGCCTGATACCCCATCTCGATATAGCGTCCCACCTCGGCTACCGTCGAGTCGAGGTCGTCGCCGCTTGCGTGGCCATAGACCATCGCACCGTTCCGGCTCTTCCCACCCAGCAAGTTGTAGACCGGCGTTCCCAAGGCCTTCCCCTTGATGTCCCACAGCGCCACGTCCACGGCCCCGATCGCGGTCATCGTTACCGGACCGCCCCGCCAGTAGGCGCCTTTATAAAGGTAGTGCCACGTGTCCTCGATTTGGGTGGGATCTCTCCCGATGAGACAAGGAACGACATGGTCCTCGAGGTAGGAACGCACCGCGAGCTCCCTGCCGTTCAGCGTCGCGTCGCCCAGCCCGAAGACCCCTGCGTCGGTGTGCACTTTCAACGTGACGAAGTTCCGGCCCGGGCTGCAGACGAAGACTTCGGCGGCGGTGATTTTCATCGGCGGCTTCTCGCGCGCGTCAAATCGTCATGGCGGTGAATCCACCGTCGACCACGATCGTCGCCCCGGTGATGAACGACGAGGCCCGTTCCGAGGCGAGCCAGATGGCCGCTCCACACAGCTCCTCCGGCTCCCCGTAGCGCGCCATCGGGGTGTGGGCGAAGATGGCTTTTCGCCTTTCCTCGGTGAGACTGCGCCGGTTCTGCCCGGCTGGAAAAAAGCCCGGCATGAGCGCATTCACCCGGATGGAATGAGTCGCCCATTCCCGCGCTAGAAACCGGGTGAGATTGTCGAGTCCGGCTTTGGAAATCGAGTACGTAAACACCTTCGAAAGAGGGACACGGGACGACACGGAGGTGACGTTGAGGATCGAACCGCCGCCTCCTCTCTCGATCATGACACGGCCGAACACCTGGCAGGCCAAGAAAACACCTTTCAGGTTCGTGGCGAGTACGCGATCCCATTCGTCCTCGGTAATTTCGAGGAACGGCGTCGTCGAGTTGACTCCCGGCGCGTTGACGAGGATATCAACCCGGTCCCATCGCTTCAGGACCGCGTCACGGACGTTGTCCAAATCCTCGCGGCGCTGCACGTCGGCGGGCACGGCCATCGCCTCGGCACCCAGCGCGTGCATCGACTCGACGCACTTCTCGGCCGCGTCTCGGCTGCCTCTGTAGACAACCGCCACTTTCGCTCCCGCTCCGGCAAGTCCCTCCGCTATGCGCCCTCCGAGAACGCCGCTGCCTCCAATCACGACCGCCACTTTCTCCTCTAGCCCGAACAGCTTCTCGAGATAGGACGCGCTGCTCTTCATCTCATCCTGCACCGATTCCATAGAAGCGCGCGCAGTTGCCTCCGAGGATTCCCTCGGCGCCGGCGCGATCGAGTTGCTCGGTGTACTCCATCACGACGCTCATCACCGGTGCATAGTCCCCCGAAAGCGTACAGACCGGCCAATCGGAGCCGATCATGAGGCGCTCCGCTCCGAAGGCTCCCAGGACGATATCGAGATACCTGCGGAAATCGTCCGCCGTCCAGTTGCGCCACCGCGCTTCCGTCACCATACCCGAAAGTTTGCAATAGATGCGTCCCGAGCTGGACAGCGCCCGGAGATCGTCCTGCCAGGGTTTGATGTTGCCGTCCTTGATTCCCGGCTTGGCGATGTGATCGAGGACGAAAGGTTGGTCCGGGAACTTTTCCACCAGTCGAACCGCCACCGGAAGGTGCCTCGGGTAAAGAAGTAAATCGTAGGTGAGGCCGAAGGGCTCGAGTGCGCCGATCCCCCGCTGGAAATCCTCTCGCAACATGAAATCGTCGTCGGGCTCGTCGTGCACGACATGGCGGACGCCTTTGAGCTTCTCGCGCGCCGCGTAAGTCTCGAGCTGCTCCACGACGTCCGACGAGCTCAAGTCCACCCAGCCTATGACGGCGGCGATGAAATCGTTCTGCTCGGAAAGCTCGAGGAGCCAGTCGGTCTCGGCGAGCATTTGGCGTGCCTGAACGGCCACGGTGGCATCGAAGCCGATCGATTGCATCAGCGGCGCCATGTGTTCGGGCAAGAAATCTCGTTTGAGGATATCCATCTCCTCCGTCATCCACCCGTGGTGGTCGGGATGATAGCGCCAGAAATGCTGGTGCGCGTCGATGCGCATGTCTAGTTCTCAACCTGGATCTTGAACGCGCCTTTGTCTTCGAGGGCCACTTCGAATGCCCTCACGAGCTCGCCGAAGCCGAACGTGTGCGTGATGATCGGACGAACGTCCACCCGACGGGACGCGATGAGATCCAACGCTTGCGAGAAAACGTTGGCGAAGCGGAACGAGCCCGCGACCTGGAGCTCCTTTTGCATGATGAGGTGGGCGGGAAGCTCGACCCTGGCCGGCAGGGTACCGACTTGAACGATGGTGCCGCCGCGAGCGGCGAGCTCGAGGGCTCCCCGGAGCGCGTCGGGAGCTCCGGCCGTTTCGAAGGCTACGTCGATTCCGCCGGGGTAGGCCGCGACCAGCTCCTCGCCCGCTCTCGTCGAGATGCAAACGTGATCCGCGCCTTGGGCCGCTGCCAGGTCGAGCGCCTCCTGCCTCACGTCTGTGACCGCGACGCTCGCGGCACCCATGGCGCGTGCCACCAGCAGCACGAGCTGACCCACGGTTCCCACCCCCTGGATCAACACCGACTTGCCGGCCATCGAGCCCGCCCGCAGCGCCGCGTGCGTCGCGATAGAGAGCGGCTCGAGCAGAGCGGCCTCGGCGTCGTCCACGTCGCTGGGGACTGGATAGCAGTTTTCCGCCGGGACGGCCACGTAGGAAGAAAAAGTACCGTCCACGTGCGGGTCAGTGCTGGCGCTCCCCAGATATCTCATGTCCTGGCAGAGGTTGGAGCGCGCTGCCCGACAAAGGGTGCAATCGCCACACGGACGGGACGGATCGACGGCCACCCGTTGTCCGACGGCCAACCCTTCGACGCTCGAGCTCTTCTCGACGATCTCACCGGCGAGCTCGTGCCCGAGCACGAATGGACGTCGGGGGACGAACGCGCCGCAATGGCCGGTCGCGAAGTAATGGACGTCGGAGCCGCAGATTCCCATGCGGCGAACCCGGATGAGCACCTCGCCGGGCTTTGCGACCGGATCAGGTAGCTCCTCGGCCCGTAGATCTCTCTTTCCGTGCAGAACGTATGCGATCATGTGGTCGCCTTCGAGAGATTCTCACCGCGCGTGCGTTCAACTTCAAGTCCGTCGTCGCTGGTCGACCGTTCTCCATCGTCGAAGGGACGGGAGCGCTCGAGTCAGTTCGAAGGAGTTGGAGGAGGCATCACCGCTATTCAACCAACAAGGGAGGTCCGGGACAAGGTAGGGACCACAGGATAGACTCTACATCGACGATGCGATCCAAACCTCCGTCCTCCCTGGACTACGACGGGCACCTCCACGAGCTCGCGCTCAACAATTGGCGGCGCGCGCTTCGCGAGCGCGATCTGGCGCGCGGAGATCAATGCCCGCACGCTCACACGTTCGCACGATAAATTCTGGCGTTTTGTGGGCGGGGTACACGTCGGGCTCACGTACCTTTGCGGGGGGCGCGCCTCGGCCGCTCTCGACGCATTCGCGGTTGCGGCGCGCGCCTACCCGGAAGCTTCCGATCTCGTTTCCATCGCAAGGGCCCAATCCGCCCATGTGCATCTGGAAACCAACTCACAGCACCGGGCATTAGAGGCTCTGGAAGACGCGGTGACGACGCCGGCAACCGAGTACTGGCGCGCGCTCGCGTACGCTCGTCTTTCCGAAACGGAGATCGCACGAAAGCTCGCCGCCCGGCTTGACGACGACCTGTTGCGTGCGCACGTTCTCGCCGAACTCGGCGATGACGTTGAGCTTCTCCGGAGGGAGGTCGAGCTCGTGCCGAACGACGCGCTCGCATCTCCACGACCGGTAGTTCCCATCCTCTATGCGCTCGCGACTCGCCTACTCGAAGAGAGCCCCGCGCAAGCGGTCGCAACATTCGCGGAGATCGCCGCGGCGTCCGAAGCGCTTCTTCAATGGCCGCTTCCATACGTGCGAGCGCTCTACCGCGTCGGCGAGCAATGCGCGCGCGATCATGATGGTGACTTCGAACGAGCCGGCGAGGCGTATTCGCAGTTCTTGCACTTGTGGCGAGACGCGGAGATCGATCGTGACACTGTCACCGAGGCGTATCACTTCGCCAAGTCGTAGGCGAACCGGACGACCTCACCGCGGCGCTCGACAACGACGCAAAAGCTCGCCATCGTCGGGAAAAGAAGCGCCCCCGCTCGGGGAAGAGGGCGTACGCGGACCGGCCGAGATCCGCGACTCATGCTATCCCGGAGGGTGCGACGGTCGCAGTGGACGACGTGACCGGCATCGTTCGATGGAAGCAGTGATCCTAATCGATAATCCCTCTCCCTTCTCCCCTCTCCCCTCTCCCCTTTGGGGAGAGGGGAGGGTGAGGGTTTTCCCAGCTAATCCTCGCTCTGATCCGCACGACTCCCGAGCTCCTTGAGAGCTTCGTAGACCGCAGCCGTATCCTCGTGACCGCGGCCGGCCGCGACGGCGGCCTCATAGAGCGGCTCGGTCGCCGAGAAGAGGGGAGTCACAACGCCACAAGACTCGGCGAGCTCGCGGATCAAGGTCATGTCCTTCTTCCAGACGTTGAGCTTCATGGTCGCAGGCTCATACTCCTCGTTGACCATCAATGGCGCTCGCAACTCGAACACACGAGAACCCCCGGCTCCCGAGCCCAAAACTTCGCAGAGCGTAGTCGGATCGAGCCCCGCCCTCACCCCGAGCTGAATCGCTTCAGCCGCCGCGACGTTATGGACGGCGACGAGGAGATTCGCGACGAGCTTCATCTTGGTTCCGACGCCGAACTCGCCAAGATACCGGGTCGCGCGGGCGAAACCCGCGAAGACATCCTCGCAGCGCGCAAAGGCGGCAGCATCTCCGCTGGCATAGACCACGAGATCGCCGACAACCGCCTGCGCTCCGGTGCCGCTGAGGGGGCAGTCCAATAGCACGACGCCGACGTCGGCAAGGACATCGCGATTGCGAACCTTGCACTCCAACGAGAGCGTGCTGAGCTCCGCGATGACAAGCCCTTTGCGTTCGGACTCCGGCAGATCCGCGAGCGCTCGAGCCGTCTGCTCCATCGCCTCGGGGCCGGGAAGGCTGGTCAACACGCAATGAGAAGCGGACCCAACGGCTCCCGCCGATTTCACGATCGTGACGCCCGCCTCCTGCGCCTCCGTAGAGCGGTCGGGATCCAGATCAAAGCCCACCACGCGGACCCCGTCGCGTACCAGATTGCGAGCGATGGCACCACCCATGATGCCGAGCCCGATGACACCGACCGTCTCTACGCTAGCCATTCACCCCTCCCGTCTGAGCAGCACGAGCGTTCTTCTCACAGAACTCCGCTCGGGCGGAGTCATTGTTTTGCGAAAAAAATCTAGAATCGCCCCAGACGACGTTTGTTCGAGGATTCTAGTCGACTTCGATGAACCCGTCGCTGACCAGAACGCCGGTCCCGCCGATCCATGCGGAGACGACGGCCCCATCCCATTTTTCCGTACGGGCCTCCAAAACGCTGGGGCGGCCCACCTCCACGCCCTGAGCGATGCGCCAGTTGAAGCGATCACTCTCTTCGGGCTTATGGTGGGTCAGCAGTGCGGCCAGAGCGCAGTTCGCACTGCCCCTAGCGGGATCCTCGGGCACACCGTCTCTCGGTGCAAACATTCGAGCTCGAATGTCAAAATCATCGTCGCTTTTGAAATTGAACTCCCGGGCGATCCGTTGCATCTGGCCTTGGGATAGACCTTCGGCCTCGGGCAGGACGGCGAGTTGATTTCCGCCGAACCGTCGGTCGGTAAACACGTCACAAATGTAGTAACGATAGCGCATGGTGCTCCTGTTCCTGCAAAATCAATATTACAACTTCCTCGTCTTCGCGGCGGTTGGGCGCGCGACTGGCTTTGCGTTTCCTGGTTTCGACGTGTTGCCCGACGTCCGGGATTGGCGGACTATGCAAAGCTTGCGACGCATGAGCTAATGCGAAGGATGAAACGAATGCAGGCTCAGCATTCGTGCTTCCCGCGGCCGCGACTGGCTGCCTTGGTGCACAACTCCGATAGAGGCCGATAGCTCGCTTGGCCCCGACTCCCATCATCCGATCATCTCGCTATCAGGCATCCCGAGCGCCGTCATGGTGTTCAGAATCTTGCACCCGATCCTTGCCTCGACTCTCTGTGCCGCCAACCCTCTCGCTCGCATCGCTGAGCCCACGATAGCCTTGTAGCGATGGAACGTTGTCTCGACTTTGCTCCGGTTGCTGTAGCCCGATTCTGTGTGCCACTTTCGTTTGCCGAGCCGAGCTTGTGCTGCAATGTTGCGATTGCGCTGTCGGCTGCTCGCCGGCCCCGATGCGAGCTGGGCGCCCTTGCGCGGCGGTATCAGCACCCTCGGCGAGCGATGAGCGCTGTGATTCTCGATCGCCTCATAGACGCCGCTGGCGTCGTATGCGGTGTCAGCTCTGGCCGATGAGATGGGACTGTCGATCTGTCCGACAAGCGATGCAACCCGCGATGAATCGCGGGCTCTTTTGCTCGTCAGCTCGCCGGCGACGACTTCGCCAGTCTGCTCGTCGACACACAGATGGAGCTTGCGATAGTCCCTGCTCTTTGGTGCTCTGCGCAGCTGGCCGGCGTGGACAGCGAGACCGCTGCTGTCGATCAAGATGTGCAACGGCGTCTTCTGCTTGTCTTGGTAGAAGGGGACCTTACCCAGCTTCGCCTTGCGCCTCGAAATCGTGGTGTGATCGGGCACATCATTGTCTAGCTTCATCAGAGCGAACAACGATCGCAGCAATCCCTCGCTCTGCCTAGATGACAGATGAAACACCATGCCCAGGGTGACAGCCGTCTCGATGGCGTGGTTCGAGTACTTGCGTTGACGGCCCGGTTTCCTCCTCCTCGGCCGGGGCGCGTCCCAGTTCACAAGCTTGCCGGCGGTGAGCGAGATCCAGACGGTCAGGCTCCCACGGTTGCGTAGACCCGCCTCATATTCACGCCAATTCCTCACGCGATAGGCCTTCTTCACATACTTCCGCTGAGTGCGTTTGAAAATGCTCATGGGGAACCTCGAATCCGTGAGTACAGGACAATTGTGGACCGAGATCGCGAGTTGTGCACCAAGGCAGTGATTCGCTTTGTGATGGCGGTGAGGGAAGGATAGGTTTTGCCATCGAACCGATAGCCGCTGTCGAGTATCTCGACCTGGTAGGTCCGGCCATTCCACTCGCGGACGAGATGGGTGCCGGCAGAAACGGACCTTGCGGGAGCGGCGATGCTTGGTGTCCCGTTCACCATGGTGGCCAGAATGCGCCGGGTTGTAGCCGAATGCCCGCCATGGGTCCGGCACTGGCGTTCGTGTAAGAGAACGCGGCGCAGGAAAACGCGCGAGAGCGAGCTTGGCGGAGCAGCCCCAAAGGTTTGCTCTCAGACCCGCCGTAAGCTGGCGAAGTCCAAACCGTCCAAAACGACGTTCCGGCCAACCCCTGTGTCCTGCGGCATCACCGAACGTTCGCTCTTCTGCTCGATAGAGTCCAGTCTAATGAGGGATTTCCGGGTGCGAAGCTCACTGCCCGTAGCTCGCCCCGCAGCCCAAGCGTCGGCGGATTCCAAGGGCGTCTAAGCTGCTGATTTGTGGTCTATTTCAAGAGGGCCGAGTTTTGGCACAGGACGGGATAAACGATTGAACGGAAGTGTTGAACGGTTAGCTCACCGTATCACCCGGTCCGGCGTGACGGATTCGTTCTCCGGGAGGGGCGTGTCGCCTTTTTGGTTCCCCATCTCAAGGACGCTCTTGAGTCGCTTGAGCTCCTCGGCGCCGTCGAGCGCTTTGCTTCCCTCCGCGTAGTAGTCGAACCAAGGCAGTCCATTGTCCGTATAGGTCTTCGCGGTCGGCGGAGGTGTGGGAGGCTTCTCTCCGGTGATCGCTTCCCACACCAGTGAGTTTGCCATGTGCACGTAGCAGCGACCGCCCGCGGTTCTATCCCACTCGTCGATGCCGAAGGGATCCTCGAAGATCTCTTGCTTCATCCGCCCACCCGGGGCCAGCCCCATGTCAGCGCTCGCGGGGCTGAAGCAAACGTGGTCCTCTGATTCGCGCGCATACACTACCTCGGGGCGCTCTGGGAATCGGCGCTCGAACACGTCTCGTCGCATGGGATGTACGAGGATTTGGAGCCCACCATACTCAGTCTTCCCGGTCACTTGTTCCTCGGCGGCGTATCCACCACCCAGTGGCATTGCCACGAATTGCCGAATGACGCCCTTGTCGACACAGAAGCCGTCGAGCCACGGCTATTCCGGGACGACCATGTAGTTTTGCGGGTTCGTGCCCAGATCGTTCGTCCACGTCTTGCCCGTGACCGCGTCGATCTTTCCGGCAGCGACTTTCACCGCGAACGGGTACTTGGTGCCGTGCCCACCGACCCAGGTCCCGTCGAGGTATATCCATAAGGCCTCAGACTGATACATCGGCAACAGCACACCCCCGTGGGTTACCCACGGAGACGGGACACGCGTCCCGAAGTCATCGACATGCTTGAGCGGAAAGGTTCCCAAGCCGGGCGGCAGGAAGTGCACCTCTCCGTCGTCAGGGATACGCAGGGTGCGCTGGAACTCGATGCGAAGTTGTGCCTCCGGATGGACTTCAGGAAACGAGAAGTTTAGACCGTCATCGATCAATTCCACCATTGAGTGTTCTCCTTTTCTGGGTCTACGCGGATTCGTGTGGGTTGAAAACTGCATTTCTGGGTAATGGCGGAAGGAAAGCCGCCACGATCTTCAGCTTGAGATATTCCTCGTCGCGATAGCCGTAGGCGCGTCGTTGCAGAACACGGATTTTGTTGTTGACCCCTTCAACTAGGCCGAGACTGACTTTGCTCTCCGGATGACAGTAGGAGGCGATACCATCCCAATGGGACTCAATCATACCGGCGAACTTCTGGTACGGATGCAGGCGTTGCCATTTGAGGCTGTCTTTCCAACGAGTGAAAAAGGCGCGAGCGCCGCGTTCGGTGCGGTAATCCCAGAGTTGCCCGAAGGCCTCCTTCAAAATAAAGGCGGTGTTCAGGCGCCGGTTGGCCTGGAGCAACTTTTTGAGTACGCGGCGACCGCGTCCTGTGCCAAAACTCGGCCCTTTTGAAATAGGCCATAAATCAGCAGCTTAGTGTCTGTGTTTGCGCCGGGGCCAAGGGCCGTAGGCTTTACAATCGTCTGGCCCGAGGGTGTTATCTTCAGCTCCATGATGACGTACCACGTGCAATTCCTACTGCTCGTTCTAGCTGGCTGGGGCAACCGCCAGCAGCAGGATGTGATCGACTACCTGCAAGAGGAGAACCGTGTGCTCCGAGCCGGGCTTCGGGGCAAGCGTCTCAGGCTCTCTGACGACGACCGGCGCAGGCTCGCGGTCAAGGCCCAGGCTTTGGGCAGCGAGGCGCTGGCCCAGATTGCGTCCGTTGCCACACCCGCTACGCTTCTGCGCTGGTACCGCCACCTCATCGCAGCCAAGTACGATGGCAGCAAGAACCGGAGTCCAGGCCGACCTCCGACGGCGAAGGACATCCGTGAGCTCATTGTGCGCGTGGCGCGGGAGAACCCGACGTGGGGATATACGCGCCTGCGAGGCGCACTCAAGAACCTAGGACATGAACTCGGACGCAACACCATCAAGAGGCTCCTCGCCGAGCACGGTATCGCTCCTGCGCCGGAGCGGGGCAGGAGCATGTCGTGGAGCACCTTCATCAAGGCTCATTGGGGCGCCATCGCTGCGACAGACCTGTTCACCGTCGAGGTTGTGAACCCGTTCGGGCTCGTCCGCTACCATGTCCTGTTTGTCATCGATATCGCCACTCGCTGCGTGTGCATCGGTGGGATAACGTCGGACCCCAACGGGGAGTGGATGAAGCAGGTGGCAAGAAACCTCACGGACATGTGGGATGGTTTCCTCCTTGGCAAGCGATACCTCATCCACGACCGGGACCCACTATTCACCGAGGCGGTACGTGGGCTGTTGAGAGATTCAGGCGTGAAGCCCCTTCGCCTTCCCGCCAATAGTCCGAATCTGAACGCATAAGCGGAAAGATTCGTTCTCTCCATACGTCGAGAGTGTCTCGACCGCTTCGTACCTCTCAGTGAGCGACACCTGCGCACAGCGGTAACCGAATACGTAGTGCACTATCACACAGAACGGAACCACCAAGGTCTCGGCAACGAGCTCCTCACACCTCTGCCGGCAAGCGCGAATGACGCTGGCCCCATCGTGTCGCGAGAGCGACTTGGGGGCATTCTCAACTACTACTGCCGTGCCGCGTAGATGGTCGCCGGCGACGGTAGCCCCTCGGCGGGCTCGACCGGCGTAGCGTGAAAACAGCTTCAGGAACACGCTTGGATATTCGCTCTCGACTAGGTGGTCATCTGCATGGTGACGACCCGCCCGCCCAAGACGATTGTAAAGCCCACGGCCCTTGGCCCGGTCGCAAACACAGACACTAAGCTGCTGATTTATCGTCTATTTCAAAAAGTTCGAGTTTTGGCACAGGACGCGGTCGATATCCTTGTGCTTCGATGAGGGGCGACGTCCGCCTGAATCGAGACCACGATGTCCGACGGGTAGCCGAACTCATCCATGGCGCGCATGGCATGCTGCGCCACGGGAACGAGACCCACCTCGTCCTCCGCGAGCTCGGCCGGGCGCATGAAAGGTGTTTCCGCGCCCCACTTCCGCCCCACGGCCGCAATCTCTTCGTCTTCGGTGGTGAGAATGACCCGGTCGAGGGTTCTGGTGTTCTTCGCAGCCTCCACGATGAAGGACAACAAAGGCCGTCCATGTACGTCCGACAGGTTCTTGCGCGGGATCGATTTCGATCCACCCCGCGCGGGAATGACACCGAGTATTTTCAAATTGATTCCCTGTGGAAGAAGTTCAGCGCATCGTAGAGACCCCGCTCGAAAACATTGGGCCTGCGTTCCCAGTGCAGGTTGAAGGAGATCATCGCATTGTTCCAATGCGAGCTTCCCCGCAGCAGCGCGGCGAGATAGTTCGCTTCGCATTTGCAAGTCAGAACCGGACGGTCTGCGGGCGGTGAGCCATCGATGCTGCGCTCGCGCAGATCGACGTACACCGGCCGCCAGCCGGGATCATCCAAGGCAATCGCGAGAATCCATTCACTTTTCAAACGGTGACGGTCCATCCTCTGGAACATGTGCTCTGTGGCCCGCTCGATTAGCGACTTCGTTTCGCTCTCCTCCACCGGAGGGTAGAGCGCCCGAGTATTTGGAATCTCGGAGTAGAGCTCGTCCACAACCGCGCTGAGCGGCTTCGCTTCGAGATGAGCTTCATGGAGGTGAGCGCCCTCCGGCTCGAGTGTCAAAACGTCTCCCTCGGAGAGCGCGAACACCGGCAGTCCGGTATGAGCGCGGTACCGTCTCACTACTTCTTGCTTGTCCGCCCACCAGGACCCGGAGCACCACTTCGCGAACGCCCGTGCCATGGGACCGCGCAATGCGAACTCGGAGGAGTAGGGCACCAACGCCTTGGGCTGCACCATCTCGATGAGAGCGCGGTTCACTGTCTCGCGCTTGGCCTCACGCTCTTCGGCGATGGAAAGTTTCTCCTCGTCGGTGAGGTTGTCGTAGCAGAGCGGATAATCCGATGCGGCGCCGTTGTACGAGAACGCCAGCAAGTCGCACCCTTTCATGTGCTCGATGGCTTCTCCGGCATCGGCCGGCTGATAGGGCACGTTGTCCGCCAGGAACACGAGCTTGAAGCCGTCCACTGTCACGATGACGCCGGTATCGATCACGAGCGAGACCACGTCGGAGTCTTCGTACTGTTCGAGCTCCTGACCGTAGGCGTTCATCCGGGGGACGACTTCCAGGCCGAGGCCCGGCGCCACTTCCACGGACTGCTCGAGCGCGAGCATCGAGGGCTGGCGAAAGCCCATCTGCTTCAGCGTGCCTGCCATCAGATGATTCGGATACACGTCCGGCACGAGCAGGTGCACGTCTCGCGATAGCTTGTCCAACGTAGCAACGTCGTAGTGATCTTCGTGGATGTGCGAGATGAAGCTATGGGTCACGCCGTCGAGCAGAGCCCCTTCATCCACGGTGGCCGGATAGGGCATCCAGGCGCCGTCGAAAATACCCTTGCTGAGCCACGGGTCACAGACCAGTACATAGTCGTTCGACTCCACACGGACGAACCCGTTCGTCGGGTTCTGTATCTTCATTCCCTCGCTGCTCGTTCTTGTTTTTCTCCGGCGAGCCGCCGGATGGCCTTGAGGATGCGCTCGGTCGACCGACCATCCGCACCGAAAGCAAACTCCATGATATAGGCACGCCGCCGAGTCTCGAGCACCTCGGCAAACGCCTCGTCGAAAAGGAGTTTTTGGAGCGCCTCCTTGATGGATTCGCCGTGGGCCGCGCCGAGCGCCACGCCCCGTCTGACCAGAGCGCTCAGGTTGCTGGGAAGGTTCACCACCAGCACGGGCTTTCCCAGAACGAGCGATTCGGACGAAGCAAAGGAGTCTACCGTCACCAGGCCGTCCGAAGCAAAGAGAAACTCGAGAAGGTTTTCTTTGGCGCTGGAAAAACGCACGGCCCTGGCCCGCTCCTGTTTCACCACCTCTTCGTACGGAGCGACTAGCTCGGCCTGATGCGGTTTGACCAGCAAGCACACACCTGGCGTGTCCTCCACCGCGCGCACCAGCTCGGTGAAGACCGGACCGACCGCGGAAAATCGAGAGGCCAGGACGAGCAGGTTGGTCCCCTCGTCGACACCGAGGCGCCGTCGCGTCGCCCGGCGATCGAAGCGCTTTCCCGCACTTACGAGAGCATCGAACTTGGGGCTTCCGGTAACGACGAGCTGCTCCGCCCGGTGGTGTCCCCGCTGCATCAGAATGTCCTTCGCCATGCTGCCGAAAACCGCGGTACGGGTCGGAATAGGAACACAGTCCCTGCCGTCCGCGGCCGGCCCGACTTCCTCCGCGCTGTGCTCGGCTCCGTACAGCCGCGGATAGAGAATGCCGTGCTGGACGGCAAAAGAAACAACACCCACTCTCGCTGCCGCAGCGATCGCCGCCCTTCCCAGACCGCTGTACTCGGCATAGAGAACCAGCACGTCGGGCCTCTCCCATGCCAGCGCAGCTTCGACTTCATGAAAAGAGCGAATGGCCCAGGGAAGCTGCAGCAGCATCGTATCTCGAAACGACGGCAGCGCCAGGGCTCCGAGTGGCACACCATGATGACTGAGCGCCCGGTCCAGGTCCGGCTGCGCGCGAAACGCGCGCCACATACACCAGCACCGGAGGGACGCCGGGATGAGTCGTAGGGCCATCCCCAGTGTGGTGTAGTTGCGCGCGGGGGTGTAGGGGTGACCGGCACTGTCGTCCAGCTCCAGAATCTCTTTCAGCACGCCGGTGGGACCGCGCTGCTTGAACGGCACGGTGGGACCGAAGGCCACCATCCCCACGGCATCACCGCCGGCCGCGAGCCGCAACGGCAGCTGGTCGAAGTACATATCGACGAGCTCGGTAGCTCCCGTCTCTTCGTTCTCCCGTTGCCGCCACATGGAGGCATGCGTGAGGAACAAGATCCGTCGACTGCTCGAGCTCGCCTCCGCCTGCTTCCGCTTTCGCGCGAAGACGTTCTTGAGGCCCGTTCCCAGCATCTTGAGCTGCGCGATCTTGAATCGTATCGACGTTCTGAGAAAGTTGGATGGCAGGCTGTTGAAACGACCGCGCAGCTCAACGTGGGTTAACCGCCGGCGAGCTGCAGCCGCCAGTACTCGGGCCGTCCCGAAGATGAACAGGCGCGAGGGCCTCTCCTGGTCGATCAAACGCGACAAGGCCTCGATGTCGCGCACAAATAGTCGTAAAGGTGTGTCGTGATATAAAAACAGCTCCGCCCACCACCAGAGAGCGAGACCTTGGTGCCGAAACTGATCTCGAAAGCTTCCTGCGGGGCCGAGAGGCTTGCGGCCAAACTCTTTGAGCCAGGCAATGACCGCATCGTCGATCTCTGCGCCGGCGGATTCGCCCAGAGCCGCCTCGAGCGGCGTGCTAGAGATACCTTGGCCAGTCAGATAGCCCGCCACATCCGGACTTGGGAAACGCTCCTGAACGATGGACGGGTGTTGCCAGGCGACGATTCGGGCTCCACTCTGAGCGAGCTTTCGAAGCTCGCTCACCTCGCCGGGCTTGAGGGAGGCACTGGCGACGAGCACCAGCGGCTCAGCCGGCACGGCTGCCCCGCAAGCTCATGCTCAACCTGTCTTCGAGCTTTCCATCGGACCAATCCGGACCGCCACTTGTGAGCCGTATCGGCAATAGCCCAGGTACTCGAAACTCCACCCCGTCCTTTGCACCAGATCGGCGAAGGCTTTGTATTCGTGCTGCTGCCTGCCGGCGTAGTTGAAGTACTCGTCGAAAACGATGACCGAGCCCGGTTGGATACGAGCTTCCAGCCGCTCGAAAATCGTTTTCGTCGAAGAATAGAGATCGCAATCCACATGAAGGAGCTTGACTGGCGCCGCATGGTCTTCGAGAAAGCTGCCGAGCGTATCCGCAAACAGTCCTCGGATGAGCGAGACGTTGTCCCGCACCGCAGGTAACTCTTTCCTTCGGAAAGTGCCTTTGGGCATGACGCCTTGCCAATCCTCTGGAAGACCATCGAACGAGTCGAATCCGAAGACTGTTTCGTGGGGAACGAGCTTGGCGATGTGGTTGATGGAACGTCCGGAGGCAACGCCAAACTCGCACACCGGGCCGTCGATACCTTCGGTCTTCTGCATGGAGTGCGTCAGAAGCGTGAACGCATCGGGGAACGAGCGTACCGACGCCATGTGCTCATCGACGAACGCCGCCGTTTCCGCCAGCGCTTGTCTCTGCCGGAATCGATGGATGTTTTTGCTATCCGTGTGCAGGGCCCGGTCGAGCACCGGCGTGAGCACCAGAGACGCAGCCCGGCGACTGGTGGAAAGCCAAAACTCTTGGATGGAGCGGATCAATCCCATGTAGGGTGGGATCGTATCGTATTTCTGGCCCGGGACGAGACCCTTCTTGCGGGTGTGTCGCTCAAATTGGATGTCCCGGGCGCAGATGCTAGCACGTTGGAAAAAGTCCATGCAATTTGACGTCAGCGTTCCACAACGTTGAAACGCTTACCAGTCAGTGTAGGATGTTACGCTTGACCCGGGAAAGGTCGAGACGTTACGCTTTAGTCGTTAGGGGGAGTGTAAAATTGGAACCTGAAGCCATGCTGTCCTCAATCCGCCACTTCGTATCTCGTAGCCCAGCGTTTGCGATCGCGCGCCGCGTTTTAGGTACGTATCGCCGTCAGAAGTACGAACGTAAGATTGCTCGATTCCTGCGTGAACGCACCGGTCTCGCCGACCGACTTCCTCAGGGCGCCGTGTACGAAGGCACCATGCGGTGCAATTTGCATTGTGGTTTTTGCTGGGTTGGAGACCTCCTCAACTTGGAGGGTGAGTGGCGCGAAGAATTGCCGCTCGACGCACTTCGCTCCGCGTTCCCAGACAAGGTAGGATTTCAGATAAACCTGACGGGTGGAGAGATCTTCATGCGAAAGGACATTTTTGACGTCCTCGATCTCTTTAAAGGTAAGGGATATTCCTGCGGTTACATCACAACAAACGGCACGATCATCGATGACGAGAGAGCGGATGCGCTTGCAGCACTTGCGCAGTCCGGATTCCTTAAACACGTCAGCGTCTCCGTCGATGGCCCGAAGGACATTCACGACGAGGCACGCGGCGTTAAAGGTACATTCGAGCGAACCGCAGCCGGACTCCGCCGGCTCCAAGAAGCGATTAAACGTAACGGTGGTGCACGTTTGCCAATTAGCATTAACACCACGGTCACACAGGAAGGACTTGGCGCACTCGATGAGATGGTCGACGTAGCCGAAGAACTAGGTGTCGACGCAATTGGGCTTAATCACCTGATGTACAGCACACCCGAAGAGGTCAACGAAACACTACGTCTTCTCGGTGAGGACGACCCCGCTGTGATCCAAACCTATGTAACACCAGACCCCGGTCTACGCCCAGAGTCTGTGCGACAGAAGGTGTTATCGCTTGCGGATAAATGTCAGCACGCCAACATTCGGTTCGGAGCTCGCCCGCAAATATCTGATGACGTCCTCGATCAGTATTATGAACCTGGTGGGCGCGTCGAGGGGCGCTGCCTTTATCCGTTCCTCAATGCGCGCGTATCCTTCAGTGGCAAGATGTACTTTTGCCCAATGATCAGAGTTGAAGTAGGCGACCTCACAAAGAACTCAATGGAGGAGATTTGGAACAGCGAACGCTACGTCGAACTGAGGCGACGTCTTCTCGACAACACACTGTTTCCCGTATGCCAGCGCTGCTGTAAGGTAGAGCTTTCCCCAGAGCGTGCCATCCAACCGGACACCTTGCAGATAGAGAGTTAGTCATTTCTATCCCGAGGAACAATCCGCGGGAGGGCTATAGAGGCAGCGGGGCTTCGGGGCGACGGTGAACTCGGATGGTAGGTCGAAGCTACCTCGGCTGCTCGATCGTCGGCGCGCCGTCACATTGTTCCGGAAGCTCGTCGAGGAGCAACTCCGCGTTGCGGCGAACGCCGACGGGTAGGTTGTTGCAGTGCGATTCCCGGCGGGCAGGCTGAGGCTTTCAATTCGTTGTGCAGCGTCGACTCTGGCCGCCCAACGCGCGTGGTGCTTGCGCTGTTTGCTGTTGGTGATGTGTACGTATCCCTTTGCAAAAAAGGCGCTTACGTGCCATTTAGCGCGCAGCGAAGGTCACGAGCGCTATTTTGGCTGTAACTTAATGCACCGTAAAGTCTTAGCGTCATCTCACCAACACTTGATGACGGAAGCACCCTCACGTCGGAGGAATCAGCTGCTTAACCGAGCTCGGGGAACCATGCGGAGATTTTACAGGAAAATTTGGACTTGACCCTCAATACCCCCAAGGGTAAATTTCCAGACAATGGCAGCCTATGCCGCCCCCCAGAGAATCACACAAGCGCAACTAACATTGCTTCGTAAGCTTATTCATAAGTCTAATTCTCTGCGGGAGGAGGGGGATGTCCCGGCCGCTGTTGAATTTGGTCGGGTAGCGGCGGCACCTGTGAATACTCTTAGGCAGCAACCTCATCGCTGTCAAGAGATTTCTGTTTGCTTCTAAGCGCGTGAACGAGAGCGCCCATATGGCGATAGCCTTTGATACGGTGAAACTTTTTCTCCGCCGTGACGACGCCGAGAGCGGTCCATCGGCGAATCATGGAAGGACTCTTCCACCGCTTGACGTTTCTCGAGACTCTGCGGATGGTGCCGTTGAGATTCTCGATGGCGTTTGTCGTGGCCAGAGATTTGCGAAGTAACTCGGGTAGAGCGAGCTTCACAACCGTGAGGGTCTCTTCCATCCCTTCTCGAAGGCTTCCGGCAGCTTCGTCGTAGCCGTTTCGCTCGAGCCACGACACCAATGCCTGAAGTCGCTTGCGCGCCTTGTCGGCACTCTTGCATTTGTACGCTTCCTTCATTGTCTGGAGCACGTAGGCGTGACGGGACTTGGGAAGGTACGAGCGTAGATTTCGGAGTTTGTGGAGCTGGCATCTTTGGATAACCGCGAGATCCCCCAAAACGTCGACGAGTGCTTTGCGGATCCCTTTGCCTCCGTCCACTACGCAGAGAATCGATTCGTCGATCCGCAATCCCCGCTCGAGAAGGTTCTGCAACATCGCGGTGCACATCCGAGAGTTCTCCGTCGAGCCCAGCCATATACCCAAGGGCACCTTCGTTCCATCTATTGTGATACCGAGAGTTACGACGACGGTCTGTCCGGCCACCTCAAGGCCATCCATCATTAGTGCCGCAAGCTCGAACTCCTCTAGCCTCCGAGATAGGTATTCCTCGAGCTTCTTAGTCGTCTGGCTCACGAGGTGACGGCTGGCGGCACTCTTGCTCGTGCCACGAGACTTCAACTTCGCCGAGGGTTTGTCCAGACTCGATTCGTAATTTCGGGTCGATACCCCCACCAAGATCTGGTTCAGCACTCGCTCCGGAAGCGGGTCTTCTTCGCGGAAGGCTTCGAAGTGTGGAAGCGACGCCTCCTCGCCCGACTTCGAACGAACTCGAGGTCGCGACACTTGGATTCGACGACCGCCGAAGCTCAGCTCCCCATCCGTGCTCCCCCAGTGGTTATGAGTTCGCTCCTTCTCGTGCTTGCCCTTCGGCCCCGCGATCTTCTCCGCGTCCTCTCTCAGGAGTAGGTGCAATGCGGTCAGTCCTTGCTCGTACACCCATTCCGTCAGGTCCGCCTTCGTGGCCGCGATCCCAGCTATCATCGGTAGCAGTATCTGACCGACTTGGCCAACTACCTTGCCCGTAGGCGAGTGCGTTTGCTTTCTTACTGGCTTCTTTGATTTCCTTGGCATGGTGGCTCCTTGTCCCCCTCTGGAGACGGTTGGTTTGGCAGACCTATTCTTAGGGCCGCCGACAAAATAACTGTCTAGTTTTGAGAACACTCTTCCTGTTTCAGGTCGTGATCGCGATATCGTCTGGCATCACGAGAGCCTGGCAAGCTCCCTAGAAACGGAACATTTGTAGGTCTTCAGCAACCAGCGCGTGTTTGACAAACGGTCCTCATTGCAGGAGGATTACGTCTATCAAGGAGCACTTCTCCTATTATGAGACCTACGAGCTATCAGTCTGAAGATCTCGACCGCCTGTTGAGGAAGCACAAAATAGCTACCCTCGATGATTTGAAGGCAGTGTTGGGTACCGATGTGGACTCGACCGTCTTCCGAAAGTTCAATGAGTTGGCGTATCGGACAAGCTACTCCCACCGTGGTAGCTACTACACGTTGGACGAGATCGCCCAGTTCGATCGAAAAGGTCTTTGGTCGTTGCGCTCAGTGTGGTTCTCGAAGTACGGGACGTTGCTTGCGACGGTAAAAGCGTTGGTCGCGGCCTGTGAGGCAGGCTACTACGTCGACGAGCTCGAGGACGTGGTGCAGGTTGACGTCAAGGCTCCTCTGTTGAAACTGGTCCGAGAGAAAAGATTGGCGCGCGAGCAGGTGTTCGGCCGATATCTGTATCTGGCCACCGATGTGAGCACGCGCAAGCAACAGCTCTCGGCCCGCCAGGTACATGAGGCGTCACCTTCCACGTTGGGCTGGGTCGGGGGAGTCCGCGTGCTCCCCGTGGAGTTGAAGGCTGCGATCGTTCTTTTCTACAGCCTGCTCGATGAAAAGCAGCGCCGTCTCTACGCGGGAGTCGAGGCCATGAAGCTCGGTCACGGTGGCGACCAACAGATTGCCGAACTGCTCGGGATGGGTCCGAGCACGGTAGCCAGAGGTCGTAGGGAATTGCTAATGAGAGATGTTGAGCTCGACGGAGTTCGGCGAAAGGGTGGCGGACGGCGCGCCGTGCAAAAAAAAAGCCAGAAGTCATCGCCAAGATCGAAGAACTCATGAAGCACGACACCGCGGGCGATCCGATGACGGGAGTGAAATGGACGCGGCGGACCACCGACAAGATTGCTTGCGAGCTAAGAAGCCTCGGTGTGAACGTCAGCAGCAAAACCGTCGGTCGACTGCTCAAACAGCTCGGCTTCTCGTTGCGGGTGAACCACAAGAAGCTGTGCGGTGCCACGTCCGAAGATCGCGATACCCAATTCGCGTGTATCGCCGAACTGCGCGCGCGTTTTGCCGCAGCTGGTCATCCCATCATCAGCGTAGACACGAAGAAACGGGAGCTGGTGGGATTATTCAAAAACGGCGGGCAGGCCTGGAACCGCGAGCCGACTCTCGTCAAAGACCATGACTTCCGTTCCGAATCGAACGGCATCGCAATCCCCTACGGCGTCTACGATCTGCTCGCGAACCGCGGGACAGTGTTCATTGGTACCTCGTACAACACCCCGGACTTCGCCGTGAATGCCATCGAGAAGTGGTGGCGAACGGAAGGACGGCGACGCTATCCTGCAGCCCGTGACCTCGCGATATTGGCAGACGCCGGGGGCAGCAATGGCTATCGGTGTCGGGGTTGGAAGCACGGGCTTCAAACGCGGATTTGCAATCGCCACGACATCGCTATCACCATAGCCCACTATCCGTCCGGTACATCCAAGTGGAATCCAGTGGAGCACCGTCTGTTCAGCGAGGTCAGCAAGAACTGGGCGGGCAGGCCTCTCGACAGCTACGAAACCATCCTCAAATACATCCGCACGACCACCACCTCTTCCGGTTTGCGAGTACGCGCACACCTTATCCGGCGTCGTTATCCGAAGGGCGTCAAAATCACTGACGAGCGGATGCAGGCGCTTTCCGTTACAAAGGACCAGACTCCACCCAAATGGAACTACACCATCCGACCGTCTTGAAAACGGGAACTTATTTTGTCGCCGGCCCTTAGGCCGGCCAAGGAGCCGCCGCTACCCAAAATTCAACATCCGGCGGGACATCCCCGAGTTAGTCCCGAAGTCGACTTCGAACCTCTCTCGCTTCCCACGGTAGTGCGCTCCGAGCGTTACCCGCAACGTCGAAAGGCGACCCGGCTTACGTCGGTTGTGCGCTCGTGGCGTCTCCCCCGCCAATTCCCGCATCAACCCGTCCATATAGCGCAATTTTCCGAGTGCCGGCCACCCGCCATAGCGAGCCTGCCATCTTGACTTCGGGTCCAGCCAGACCGCAAACGTCTCCGCAAAGTCCTCATCTGGATGGGCCTGAGCATAACCGAACTCGAGATGTCGCACGAAACGCCGACTGAAGGGCTCGGGCGCATAGAATTCGGGATAAGGCACTTTTGGACTTCCGAAGACCTCTCGCCTCCTCCTGCGGTCTCGCAATCGAAAGGCGTTGTCGATGGCGTGGCCGGTTTCGTGGCGAAGGAGGCGGACCGAGCTTCTCAGCGTTCCTCCCTCGACGTCGAGCATCTGCTTGCGCTCGAGACGACGGAGGCGAGGGTGGGCGAGGTAGAAGGGAATGGCGAACCCCGGGACCCCGTCAGGGCAGAACCACTCGTCCGCGAGCCACACGTGAGGACGGAACACGATGCCCCGCGCATGCAATTCCGTATCGAGCCTGGAAAGCGCTCTCGACAAGAGCTCCCCTTCCACGTCGAGCTCGAGATCGCACAGCCGGTATCGAAGAAGCTCCCCATCGGAGCACTGCACCCATTCCTTCATTGCGTGGATTCACGGCATTCTACCTCAGCACCGGCTCTGTTATGATGGCGCTTCCGTGGAGGCCGGAGACTACCAGCAACCGACGCGCCCTCGACTCTTCGACGAGCACATCCGAACCACCCTGGAGCACGTCTCATGCCCAGAGCCGTCCTGAGAACCTTTTTCGTCCTGTTCTTTCCAGCGCTAGTGTCGGGACAGGAACTTCGTGTGAAAGCCCCGAGCCTCGCGCTCTCGGGTGTGCCCTTCAAGATCGAGGTGCGGGTCGTAGACGCCGAGGGCAAGGTGCTGGAAGAGCATGAGGGTCGACCGACGTTATCGGGCGTGTCCGGGTCGCCGAATGGGCTCGCCTATGTCGCGGGAACCTTCGCCATCGACAAAGCCGTCATCGTGGGCAGTGGGCGGCACACCCTTCGAGTCGAGGACGGGCCTCTTGTCGCGGATGTCCAGCTGCGGGTGATCCCGGGATTTTTCAGCATCTTGCCACCCGTGCTCGCCCTCACGCTCGCCCTCATCTTCCGGCAAGTGATCGTCTCCCTGTTCTCGGGGATTTGGCTCGCCGCCTCGTTTCTCAACGACTACAACGTCGTTGCTGGTTTCTTCTCGGTCCTGACCCACTTCGTCATCGACGCCGTCACGACCAAGAGCCAGGCGCAAATCCTCGTCTTCAGCTTTCTCTTCGGAGGCATGGTCGGGGTCATCACTCGAAACGGTGGCGCGCGTGGAATCGCGGATCTCATCACCCGCTACGCTAAGAGCGCCAAGGGGGGACAGGTCGCGACGATGATCATGGCAATCGTCATGTTCTTCGACGACTACGCAAACGTCCTCATTCGCGGCAATCTCATGCGACCCATCACCGACAAGCTCCGAATCTCTCGCGAGAAGCTCTCCTTTCTCGTCGACACGGGAGCGGCCGCCGTCGCGAGCACTGTCCTCATCTCGACCTGGATAGGATACGAAGTCGGCCTCATCGACCAGGGGCTCAAGATCATCGGCTCCTCTGAAGACGCCTATACGATGTTCGTCCGCACCATCCCCTACCGTTTCTACCCGTTGCTGGTGCTCGTCTTCGCCTTCGCCATCGGTTTCACGGATCGGGACTTCGGCCCCATGCTCAAAGCCGAGAGGCGAGCGCGCTTCGAGGGGAAAGTCATCCGGGACGGCGCGGAGCCCGCAACCGAGACTCTCGAGGACGATAAAAGCGCCGAGGCGCCCCCGAGCTGGCTGAACGGGCTCGCTCCGATCGTGACCATCGTCTTCGTCGGGCTCTTGGGGATCTACCTGACGGGACGCCCAAGCCTCGCGGGCGAGAGCGAGGTTACATTCGGGAAGATCATGAGCAACGCGGATTCCTACGTCGCGCTTCTGTGGGCATCCCTCGCGGGGTGTGCCGTTGCCATCTTCCTCGCCGTCGCGAGCAGGGTGCTCACACTCGGCGAGGCCTTCAGCGCGTGGGTTCAGGGGCTAAAGTCCATGTTGATGGCGATCATCATCCTCATCCTGGCTTGGTCCATCGGTGCCGCCACCGCGGAGCTCCACGCCGCCGACTATCTCGTTCAGGTGCTCGAGGGGACCTTGAACCCCGTTTGGCTTCCGGTCCTGACATTCATTATTGCGGCAGCCATGGCCTTCGCGACCGGCACGAGTTGGGCCACGATGGCCATCATGATGCCCCTCGTCATACCCCTCGCGAGCGTACTCGGCACGAGTGCCGGCCTGGGTCCCGATCGCGTCGATACGATCCTCGTCGGGGTCATCAGCTCGGTGCTCGCCGGCGCCGTGTTCGGGGATCATTGCTCGCCGATCTCTGATACGACCATCTTGAGCTCGATGGCTTCGGCCGCGGACCATATCGACCATGTGCGCACCCAACTACCCTACGCCCTACTCGTTGCCGTCGTCGGGATGCTCGTCGGAGATATACCTACGGCCTACGGCCTCTCGCCGTGGATTTCGCTTCTCATCGGTAGCGCGGTTCTGCTCGCCGTTCTCTATATCGTCGGGAAACCCGTCGGCTCACCCGAGGCCAAAGGAGAATCGACATGAAGACGACGCGATTTGGGACGACCGGCCTCGAGGTCTCTCGGCTCTGTCTCGGGATGATGACCTACGGCGATCCGAATTGGCGTCCCTGGATCCTCGGAGAAGACGAGGCGAGAAAGCACTTGAAAAAAGCCTTCGAGCTCGGATTCAACTTCTTCGACACGGCGGACATGTACTCTAAGGGCGTGAGCGAGGAGGTCACGGGAAAGCTTCTGAAGGAGCTCGCGCATCGCGAAGACTACGTTCTGGCGACGAAGTGCTTCTTTCGCCTGACCGAGGGGCCGAATCGCGGTGGGTTGTCGCGCAAGCACGTCATCGCCGCCTGCGACGACTCACTGAGGCGACTGGGGCACGACTACATCGACCTCTTTCAGATTCACCGGCTCGACCACGACACCCCCATGGAGGAGACGCTCGAAGCGCTGGATTCGCTCGTTCGCGCCGGCAAAGTCCGCTATTTGGGCGCGAGTAGCATGGCCGCGTGGGAGTTCGCGACGATGCTCTTTCTCGCCGACGCCAACGGATTTCACCGATTCGTCTCGATGCAAAACCACTACAATCTCGTCTATCGGGAGGAGGAGCGCGAAATGATGCCGCTTTGCATCGATCAGGGCGTGGGTCTCATCCCCTGGTCCCCGCTCGCCCGCGGGTTTCTTGCCGGGAATCGCAAGCGGGAGGGGAAGGGCGACACCCGACGCGCCCGGGGCGATGGCTTCGCGGACGACTACTATTTCCGTGAGGAAGATTGGGACGTTCTCGACGCGCTCCTCGCCGTGTCGAATGAGCTCGGGAGAAAGCCCGCGCAAGTCGCTCTTGCCTGGATACTCTCGGTTCCCGGCGTCGACGCACCCATCGTCGGAACAACCAAACTCGAGCAGATGGAGGAGCTCGCCGCCGCGGTCGACATCGAGCTCGGCGACGAGCACATCGAAAAGCTCGAAGCTGCCTACAAACCCCATCCCGTGCTCGGGCACGAACAACGCGGCCCCAGGGACTTTTGAAGCGGGTCCCGGTCGGCTTTTCCTAGACTGAGCTCGCGCTCCGCTAAGACTCGCTCGATGATTCTGGCTTGGGACGCGCCGTAGGGGTCTCGCCTGTCGCCGTGTCCTCCTTCACGCGGTCCAGCTCCTCCCTGCAGGTGTCGAGACCCCTTTCGGAGTCCACCAGGAGCCGTTTCAGCTCGTTGTCACGGAGCCGGTCGACGTCACCCATTGACGCCATCGCTCTCAGCGTGCATCGCTCCACTTGATATTGCGCTGCATTTCCCAAAACGCTCTCACAAGCTTTCCGGACGTAGACCTCGGCTTGCGCGGCATTGGATTCGCAACGAGATGGTTCAGCCGTGACGACGACCGTCACCAATGCCAGAACGAGTCCTTCAGCCCATCTCATGTTCGACCTCCCGATGTTCCTCCAGGGAGTTGGGATTACCCGAAAGCTGGTGGGATTTATGCGGCGTCCCGGCGGGGCGCAGGAAGATCTAAGTAGAGTTTATAGCGGTGGTTAGGTCTACTCTTAGGGCCGGCGACAAAATAAGTTCCCGTTTTCAAGACGGTCGGATGGTGTAGTTCCATTTGGGTAGAGTCTGGTCCTTTGTAACGGAAAGCGCCTGCATCCGCTCGTCAGTGATTTTGACGCCCTTCGGATAACGACGCCGGATAAGGTGTGCGCGTACTCGCAAACCGGAAGAGGTGGTGGTCGTGCGGATGTATTTGAGGATGGTTTCGTAGCTGTCGAGAGGCCTGCCCGCCCAGTTCTTGCTGACCTCGCTGAACAGACGGTGCTCCACTGGATTCCACTTGGATGTACCGGACGGATAGTGGGCTATGGTGATAGCGATGTCGTGGCGATTGCAAATCCGCGTTTGAAGCCCGTGCTTCCAACCCCGACACCGACAGCCATTGCTGCCCCCGGCGTCTGCCAATATCGCGAGGTCACGGGCTGCAGGATAGCGTCGCCGTCCTTCCGTTCGCCACCACTTCTCGATGGCATTCACGGCGAAGTCCGGGGTGTTGTACGAGGTACCAATGAACACTGTCCCGCGATTCGCGAGCAGATCGTAGACGCCGTAGGGGATTGCGATGCCGTTCGATTCGGAACGGAAGTCATGGTCTTTGACGAGAGTCGGCTCGCGGTTCCAGGCCTGCCCGCCGTTTTTGAATAATCCCACCAGCTCCCGTTTCTTCGTGTCTACGCTGATGATGGGATGACCAGCTGCGGCAAAACGCTCGCGCAGTTCGGCGATACACGCGAATTGGGTATCGCGATCTTCGGACGTGGCACCGCACAGCTTCTTGTGGTTCACCCGCAACGAGAAGCCGAGCTGTTTGAGCAGTCGACCGACGGTTTTGCTGCTGACGTTCACACCGAGGCTTCTTAGCTCGCAAGCAATCTTGTCGGTGGTCCGCCGCGTCCATTTCACTCCCGTCATCGGATCGCCCGCGGTGTCGTGCTTCATGAGTTCTTCGATCTTGGCGATGACTTCTGGCGTTTTTTTTGCACGGCGCGCCGTCCGCCACCCTTTCGCCGAACTCCGTCGAGCTCAACATCTCTCATTAGCAATTCCCTACGACCTCTGGCTACCGTGCTCGGATCCATCCCGAGCAGTTCGGCAATCTGTTGGTCGCCACCGTGACCGAGCTTCATGGCCTCGACTCCCGCGTAGAGACGGCGCTGCTTTTCATCGAGCAGGCTGTAGAAAAGAACGATCGCAGCCTTCAACTCCACGGGGAGCACGCGGACTCCCCCGACCCCGCCCAACGTGGAAGGTGACGCCTCATGTACCTGGCGGGCCGAGAGCTGTTGCTTGCGCGTGCTCACATCGGTGGCCAGATACAGATATCGGCCGAACACCTGCTCGCGCGCCAATCTTTTCTCTCGGACCAGTTTCAACAGAGGAGCCTTGACGTCAACCTGCACCACGTCCTCGAGCTCGTCGACGTAGTAGCCTGCCTCACAGGCCGCGACCAACGCTTTTACCGTCGCAAGCAACGTCCCGTACTTCGAGAACCACACTGAGCGCAACGACCAAAGACCTTTTCGATCGAACTGGGCGATCTCGTCCAACGTGTAGTAGCTACCACGGTGGGAGTAGCTTGTCCGATACGCCAACTCATTGAGCTTTCGGAAGACGGTCGAGTCCACATCGGTACCCAACACTGCCTTCAAATCATCGAGGGTAGCTATTTTGTGCTTCCTCAACAGGCGGTCGAGATCTTCAGACTGATAGCTCGTAGGTCTCATAATAGGAGAAGTGCTCCTTGATAGGCGTAATCCTCCTGCAATGAGGACCGTTTGTCAAACACGCGCTGGTTGCTGAAGACCTACAAATGTTCCGTTTCTAGGGAGCTTGCCAGGCTCTCGTGATGCCAGACGATATCGCGATCACGACCTGAAACAGGAAGAGTGTGCTCAAAACTAGACAGTTATTTTGTCGGCGGCCCTTAGCCAAAAATGAAGAACATGTTCGCAACAGCAAAAACGAATATTCTATCATTAGTATTCTTTGAGGAGGAAATACAATGACAAGAAAAAGTCTTTACGTTTTTTTGGTAGTCTTTCTAATTCTTCTCCTTCCTAATTTAGCAGCTCAAGAATCTTCCAAAAAGAAGCCAACCCCAAAAGTTCCAGAGCCCTCTCTCTCTGTTACAAGTCACACCATCCAGCTAAAGGGAGAACCGCTGAAATACACAGCGACCGTAGGTTACATGCTTCTTAGGGAAGAAACAGGGAGACCAAGAGCAAATGTTTTTTTTACGGCTTACACCAAGGACGGTGTAGAAGATAAGAGTCGCCGCCCCATCACATTTGCTTACAACGGAGGGCCTGGTTCTTCTTCTACGATGCTTCATATTGGAGCTCTCGGTCCAAGAAAGGTCCTGCTGGACGATGAAGGATATCCTCCTCCTGGGCCTTATCGCCTTGTAGACAACGAATACTCCATCCTGGATGTATCGGATGTGGTTATGGTGGACCCTGTTTCCACAGGATACAGCCGGGCTGTTGAGGGTGTAAATCCGAAGGAATTTCATGGCTATACAGAAGATATTGAATATCTCGGAGAGTTTATCCAGTTGTATATAGCTCGCAATGAACTCTGGGCCTCGCCCAAGTTTATTATCGGAGAAAGCTACGGCGTGCCCCGGGCTGTAGGACTGGCTGAGTTTCTCCAGAGAGACACTCAATCGATGTATCTTAAAGGACTAATCCTGGTCTCTTCTGGTTTAAACCCGTTCGCCCGTAGTTTCCAGCCCGGGAATGACCTCGCTTTCATCCTGGCTCTGCCTACGTACACGGCAGTAGCGTGGTTTCACAAGAAGCTCCCATCTGACCTTCAGGAAAGAAGTTTGCGTGATGTACTGGATGAGGTCGAAAACTTTGCTTTAGAGGACTATAACTTGGCGCTGATGAAAGGAAACGAGCTCCCTGCGGATAAAAAGAGCGAACTTATCGAAAAACTAGCCCGCTACACCGGACTCTCTCCCAAATATATCGAACAAACTAATATGCGTATCCACACCCGCCGTTTTGAAAAAGAACTTCTTCGCGATGAACACCAGATCGTAGGTCACAATGATGCCCGGTTCAAAGGAAAGGATGCTGATTCAGCGGGTGAACGCTTCGAATCTGACCCGGGTCACTCGGCGATTTCTGGAGCATTTTCTGCAATGATAAATCACTATCTCACAACAGAGCTCGAGTTCAAGAAAGATATACGCTATGAATTACAAGGAAAGGTCAGGCCATGGGATAGACCTCGCTACTTGAATACTGCAGAAAGCCTTCGCAAGGTGATGAGAAAGAACCAATCTCTCGAGGTTTATATTGCCAACGGTTATTACGATGTTAGGAGCTATTTCGCTGCCGAATATGCTATCTCACATCTGGATTTGAATTCCGATTTCAAGGGACGCATAAAGATTAGCTACTATGAAGCGGGTCACATGATGTATATCCACAAACCATCCCATGCCAAGTTCAAAGAGGAGATCGCAGAATTTATCCAGTCAGCGATACAAGGTTGATCTGACCTTTTTTTTATTAGGGATTTCCCCACTGTCTACCAAAGGGGGAAATACCCAAACCGTCAAATATAGCGCTCAGCCTCCGAGCTCAAGCGCGTCCGCTCCGAGAAGGGTGTGGAGGAGCACGTTCGCGCCCGCCTCAATGTCCCTGGGACGCGAGAACTCCTTAGGAGAGTGGCTGATGCCGTCTATGCTGGGGATGAAGATCATCCTGTGCCTTCTATTTATTCATCCGGGCGCCCCGAACTTGATTAGTCTCCGGTCTGCCGGCACCATACCTGCTTGATTTCGTCGTTTGTTCGCGCTCTCATCTCCGCCTTCAAGGCTCGCCGCGAACTGGCTCTTGGCAATGTCGCTCTTCGGCAGCAGCTCGCCGTCCTCTGCCGTACGGTGAAACGGCGCGGCTCTCGAAGGTCGACCGCGGGTGGGGTAACTGTAAAGCCTAGGGGCCCTTGGCCCAGTCGCTAAGCTGCTGATTTATGGTCTATTTCGAAAGGGCCGAGTTTTGGCACAGGACGGGCTTCACGCCTGAATCTCTCAAGAGCCCACGTACCGCCTCGGTGAATAGCGGGTCCCGGTCGTGGATGAGGTATCGCTTGCCAAGGAGGAAACCATCCCACATGTCAGTGAGGTTTTTTGCCACCTGCTTCATCCACTCCCCGTTGGGGTCCGACGTTATCCCACCGATGCACACGCAGCGAGTGGCGATATTGAACCGCCCCGGGTTTTCCGGAGACTGTTTTAGTTGAGTCTCGCCATCTCTAGCGAGCCTTCCTGCGACCGATAGTAGTTCATCTCGTACTCGACGGGGGAGACATTTCCGATCGGCTCCAAGAGTCGTTGCGTGTTGTACCAATGGACCCACTCGAGGGTGGCGAACTCAACGTCTTCGAGACCACGCCAGGGCCCACGTCGACGGATCACCTCGGTCTTGTAGAGGCCGATGATGGATTCAGCCAAAGCGTTATCGTAAGAGTCGCCTCGGCTGCCGACGGACGGCTCAATACCCGCCTCGGCGAGCCGCTCGGTGTAACGGATCGAGACGTACTGCACGCCGCGATCGCTGTGATGCACCAATGGATCTTCTGGGTTTAGTCGGCGCTCGTGCAGCGCCTGCTCCAACGCATCGAGAGCGATGCCGGCAGTCAACGATGTCGTCGCTCGCCAACCGACGATGAGTCGAGCGAAGACGTCGATGACGAAGGCGACATACACGAAGCCGCGCCACGTGGCAATGTAGGTCAGGTCCGAGACCCAGAGCTCGTTCGGGCGTGTGGCGTTGAAGTCGCGCTCCACGAGGTCCATCGGGCGAGCGCCGCTCGAATCCGGCTTCGTCGTCTTGAATCGACGTCCACGGACCGCGCCTTGGAGACCCATTTCACGCATCAGACGGGCCACCGTGCATCGAGCCACGTCGCGACCCTCACGGCACAGCTGACGCCAGACCTTGCGCACGCCATACACGTCAAAGTTCTCTTGCCGTACACGACGAATCTCGCCGCGGAGTTGGACGTCGCGCTTCGCTCTCGCTGGCTGGCGGCTTGGGTCCTTCTCTCTCGCTTTCTGCTCGTAATAGGTCGACGGGGCGATCGGAAGCATCCGGCAGATCGGCTCGACCCCGTAATTTTCACGGTTCGCGTCCACGAACAACACATTCACCTCGGTCGGCGGTCGAGCTCCGCCTGGGCGAAAAACGCCGACGCCTTGCGAAGGATCTCGTTCGCCCGCTTTAGCTCACGGTTCTCTCGCTCAAGCTCCTTCAGCCGCTGACGCTCGTCCGTCGTCAGTCCCGCTCGTTTCCCAGCATCACGCTCTGCTCGCCGCACCCACGTGCGTAGCGTTTCCCGCGTACAGTCAATCTTCGACGCAATCGATGAGATCGCTGACCACTGAGATTCGTGCTGAGCCTGCTGGTCGAAAACCATCCGCACTGCGCGCTCTTTTACCTCCGGTGAATACCTGCTTCGTCTTGTCATGACTCCATCCTCTCAAGAGTTGGAGTCTCCGGGAAACCCGGGGCGGTTCAATATCGATGACAAACAGGACATGGTAGCGGACGAGCCCGAACGGGTTCACCACCTCGACGGTGAACAGGTCTGTCGCAGCGATGGCGCCCCAATGAGCCTTGATGAAGGTGCTCCACGACATGCTCCTGCCCCCGGAACGTGTCAACGACTTTGAGACACCCGCAGGCTGCATTTAGTGAGCCTCGATCAGTGAAGGACGGGGCGTGAGCGCGGTGCGGTCGCGATTGGGTTCCGACGCGATCGCGTCCGGATAGCTTGAATCCGGGGGTAGCTCAGGTATGGGGCGCCCCGAGAAAGTGGCTCCTAGGGCCTCCTGTGGCGTCGTTTTCTCGGGCGGCGGGTTGATCCAGACCTGACGAGGCAAAACCGGAGGTTGAGGTGTTCCGTGCACGAAGCGCTCGGGGTGAGCCCGATGAGCTTCGAGAAGGACCTGGCGCCGGGCGGCGTTGAGCTCGTCGGCGCGACCGTAGTGAACGGCGGCCGGCGTCATGAGCCCCAGTCCCGAGTGCCGGTGCGCGTTGTTGTAGTAGTCGAAGAAACCGCCGCAGCACCACGGTCGGCGAGATCTCCAGTCGCCCTACGGGCTCCTTCCGACCCCGCCGACGTCATTCTCTCAATCAACGTACTCATCTATGATCCTCCTCCGCCCTCGACACTAATTTCAAGGAGCGGATTGTCTCAAGGATGTTGGCACAGAGGGCCCGCTCCGGCGCAGGAGCGACACCGTGCTCGGCGAGGATCCTCTTGATAGTGTTGCGTCCGAGTTCATGTCCTAGGTTCTTGAGTGCGCCTCGCAGGCGCGTATATCCCCACGTCGGGTTCTCCCGCGCCACGCGCACAATGAGCTCACGGATGTCCTTCGCCGTCGGAGGTCGGCCTGGACTCCGGTTCTTGCTGCCATCGTACTTGGCTGCGATGAGGTGGCGGTACCAGCGCAGAAGCGTAGCGGGTGTGGCAACGGACGCAATCTGGGCCAGCGCCTCGCGGCCCAAAGCCTGGGCCTTGACCGCGAGCCTGCGCCGGTCGTCGTCCGAGAGACTGAGACGCTTGCCCCGAAGCCCGGCTCGGAGCACACGGTTCTCCTCTTGCAGGTAGTCGATCACATCCTGCTGCTGGCGGTTGACCCAGCCAGCTAGAACGAGCAGTAGGAATTGCGCGTGGTACGTCATCATGGATCTGAAGATAACACCCTCGGGCCAGACGATTGTAAAGCCTACGGCCCTTGGCCCCGGCGCAAACACAGACACTAAGGGCCGGCGACAAAATAAGTTCCCGTTTTCAAGACGGTCGGATGGTGTAGTTCCATTTGGGTAGAGTCTGGTCCTTTGTAACGGAAAGCGCCTGCATCCGCTCGTCAGTGATTTTGACGCCCTTCGGATAACGACGCCGGATAAGGTGTGCGCGTACTCGCAAACCGGAAGAGGTGGTGGTCGTGCGGATGTATTTGAGGATGGTTTCGTAGCTGTCGAGAGGCCTGCCCGCCCAGTTCTTGCTGACCTCGCTGAACAGACGGTGCTCCACTGGATTCCACTTGGATGTACCGGACGGATAGTGGGCTATGGTGATAGCGATGTCGTGGCGATTGCAAATCCGCGTTTGAAGCCCGTGCTTCCAACCCCGACACCGATAGCCATTGCTGCCCCCGGCGTCTGCCAATATCGCGAGGTCACGGGCTGCAGGATAGCGTCGCCGTCCTTCCGTTCGCCACCACTTCTCGATGGCATTCACGGCGAAGTCCGGGGTGTTGTACGAGGTACCAATGAACACTGTCCCGCGGTTCGCGAGCAGATCGTAGATGCCGTAGGGGATTGCGATGCCGTTCGATTCGGAACGGAAGTCATGGTCTTTGACGAGAGTCGGCTCGCGGTTCCAGGCCTGCCCGCCGTTTTTGAATAATCCCACCAGCTCCCGTTTCTTCGTGTCTACGCTGATGATGGGATGACCAGCTGCGGCAAAACGCTCGCGCAGTTCGGCGATACACGCGAATTGGGTATCGCGATCTTCGGACGTGGCACCGCACAGCTTCTTGTGGTTCACCCGCAACGAGAAGCCGAGCTGTTTGAGCAGTCGACCGACGGTTTTGCTGCTGACGTTCACACCGAGGCTTCTTAGCTCGCAAGCAATCTTGTCGGTGGTCCGCCGCGTCCATTTCACTCCCGTCATCGGATCGCCCGCGGTGTCGTGCTTCATGAGTTCTTCGATCTTGGCGATGACTTCTGGCTTTTTTTTGCACGGCGCGCCGTCCGCCACCCTTTCGCCGAACTCCGTCGAGCTCAACATCTCTCATTAGCAATTCCCTACGACCTCTGGCTACCGTGCTCGGACCCATCCCGAGCAGTTCGGCAATCTGTTGGTCGCCACCGTGACCGAGCTTCATGGCCTCGACTCCCGCGTAGAGACGGCGCTGCTTTTCATCGAGCAGGCTGTAGAAAAGAACGATCGCAGCCTTCAACTCCACGGGGAGCACGCGGACTCCCCCGACCCCGCCCAACGTGGAAGGTGACGCCTCATGTACCTGGCGGGCCGAGAGCTGTTGCTTGCGCGTGCTCACATCGGTGGCCAGATACAGATATCGGCCGAACACCTGCTCGCGCGCCAATCTTTTCTCTCGGACCAGTTTCAACAGAGGAGCCTTGACGTCAACCTGCACCACGTCCTCGAGCTCGTCGACGTAGTAGCCTGCCTCACAGGCCGCGACCAACGCTTTTACCGTCGCAAGCAACGTCCCGTACTTCGAGAACCACACTGAGCGCAACGACCAAAGACCTTTTCGATCGAACTGGGCGATCTCGTCCAACGTGTAGTAGCTACCACGGTGGGAGTAGCTTGTCCGATACGCCAACTCATTGAGCTTTCGGAAGACGGTCGAGTCCACATCGGTACCCAACACTGCCTTCAAATCATCGAGGGTAGCTATTTTGTGCTTCCTCAACAGGCGGTCGAGATCTTCAGACTGATAGCTCGTAGGTCTCATAATAGGAGAAGTGCTCCTTGATAGGCGTAATCCTCCTACAATGAGGACCGTTCGTCAAACACGCGCTGGTTGCTGAAGACCTACAAATGTTCCGTTTCTAGGGAGCTTGCCAGGCTCTCGTGATGCCAGACGATATCGCGATCACGACCTGAAACAGGAAGAGTGTGCTCAAAACTAGACAGTTATTTTGTCGGCGGCCCTAAGCTGCTGATTTATGGCCTATTTCAAAAGGGCCGAGTTTTGGTACAGGACGGGAGCCTGATCCGGCGCTCGATTCGGATGGCGCCCTCATGCGCCCCGAAACACGAGCGGGAGCTCACTAAATGCAGAGACTTTGTGTCTCAAAATCATTGACACATTCCGGGCGCCTTCGTCGTTCAACGAGCAGCCGTGGCGCTTCATCGTCGCGACCAAAGACGATCCCGCAGAACATGAGAAGCTTCTCCGGTGTCTCGCTCCCGGCAACCAGAAGTGGGCCGAGACCGCACCGGTCCTGATACATCGCAAGCACCCGCTCTCATCGACTACGCAGAAGGTTGGCTGTACATCCGAGACGGTGCACAAGTGGGTGCGACAGGCAGAACGTGAGTTTCCCCCCGCATAGCAGGTCTAATACCGACCTGCTATGGTAGGCTGCTTCTGTTCGACCTTCTTTTTTGCGGAGCACAGGCAGTTACCAATGAAACCACATTCCGGCTGGACGAAACTGTACTTCACAGATCGTTCACCAAAGGACGCCCTATCACCTAACGGTGTCCTAACAACAAAAGGTCTTTGTCTTATCTTAATGGATCTATCTCTTGAAGGTAACTACGGCCCCATATGCAAGAAGGATCTCACTCTTTATAGCAACTCTGCCAAAGGATTCACGGGGCGCTATTACATCTTGTCAAAAGAGGATGAGAACATTCTTCTTATAGCTGTATCTGATGGCTTGCTGGAGATCTGTCCCAAGGGCGATCATGGAGCATATGTTGATTTTACTGAGACCGGGCTTCAGGAAGCCCTGAAGTGGCCTCCTCCTCAGCTAGCCTTTATTTTGAGCGAGACACAAGATGCTTTTCTCAAGGCCGCATCAAGGAGCGTTGGCGCCGTGTGCGAACTAGTGAAGGGCTTTGAGACAAACCTAATCAGGGCACGCTCTTTTAATGCTTCGTATTTCACGTTTCAGACTGTCGTGAGCATTCTACACAAAATGATGCTCGACTCGAAAACTGCGATGGAGCACCTCACTCGACAGCACAAACAAATCATTCGCCAGAAGCCTATAGAAAACAACTGCTCTCTATTTGATCTATATGTCGGACAGAACGCTCGCGTTCTGAACTCGTTCGAGCAAGGTATGTTCATGTCCGTTCAGCGAGCGGACTCCGAATACCGACTCGGCAAATGGCACGGCGGATACAATCATTTGGACGACTACAATCCACTCAACTACGGTCGCCGTTCACTAGCTAGGGGCGACTGGTTGGACTTCAAAATCTTTGAAGTATATGGGGACGACTACACGCTCGGTACACTGTTGGATGTCCTTCGCAATAATGAAGTGAGCCATAGTTCCTTGTCCAAGAGGAAATCGTTGAAACGAATGCTGGAGATTGCCAACAGAAACCTGCGAGGTGACGGGGATGTTGGACAAGACGATTCACGAGGCATTCACGAGACTCTGGTTTATATTGGCTACAATGTAGGGAAATTTCTGCGCATCATTAGATGCTGGCGTGCCACATTGTGATGCCGCTTCAGTACGCAAGAGTTCAATCGTCTTAGACCCCACAGCTCGTTGGTTTACCGACCGCCGGCTTCAACCGGTCCTTGTCAGGACCGAATGACTGAGATACAACGTCGTACTAACCGTGGGTCAGGTTACAACGGCGCGCTGGTCGGGTAATTGATGTCGATGCTGGTCCGGTTTCATCGGAAGCTCGACGGCGGGGGCGGGAAACGTCCCGACGCGCCGGTTTCTTGAGTTCGTTTGTGTTTTTGGACACGACGCGGTTGAACGCCGTCCTGTGCCAAAACTCGGCCCTTTTGAAATAGGCCATAAATCAGCAACTTAGTGTCTGTGTTTGCGACCGGGCCAAGGGCCGTGGCGTCGTGTCCGAAAATACGAACGGAGCCGAAAGCTCGAATCCTGGGGGCGTTCTCGAAATTCGCGGAGACTAGCCGACGCGACACGGGCTCTGCGATAGGCGCTCCCGAGCAGACCTCTCCTCCAGACCATCCGTTTCGTCCAGCTGGCGCGCCCGAACTCCTATGCGGCGGCGCGGTGGTAATAATTGAGCAAACCGCCCAATCGCTTACGACATCGCACCTCCCCGTGAGGACTGCCGACGCATTCTTCCGCTTCGAGCAACGCGTTCCCGAGCCCTTGATGGTTGCGCTCTCCGTGATAATGATGGATGAACTCAGTGACGGCACGACGCAGCGATTGCTCACTGAAGAAGATCATCCGCTCCAAGCACTCGCTCTTGATCGACAAAACAAACCTTTCGACATAAGCGTTCAGATTCGGCGAACGGTGCGGCAGCCGAATGACGTCCGTTCCGGCGTGCTCAAGCAAATAGCGAAACTCCGTGGTGAACTTCTTGTCGCGGTCCAGGATGAGGAATCGCTTGCCGCGCAGAAAGCCGTCGAGCGGGTCGGTGAGATTCCGACCGACCTGCATCATGAACGGGCCATCTGGCCCCGGAGTGATTCCGGCAATGTGCACTTTTCGCGAAGACAGCTCGATGACGACGAGCACATAGTAGGTCACGAGCCTGCGAACTGTGGCGACCTCGACGGTGAAGAAGTCGGTCGCAGCAACGGTTTCCCAATGGGCGGCGAGAAACGTGCGCCATGGCGTTCGCTCACTTCGCTCCGGCGCAGGCTCGATGCCATGCTCTCGCAGAATATTGGCGATGGTGCTCCTGGCTACCGTATGGCCGAGATTCGAGAGGGCGCCGCGAATGCGTGTATACCCCCACCTCGGATTCGACTTCGCCATCCCTACGACAAGCTTGCTAATCTCGGCCATGACCCGGGGCCGTCCGGGCTGTTTCCGCCGCTCGCTGTAGTCCCACTTCCGCGCAATCAGCCTTCGGTGCCAAGCCAGCAGGGTTTCCGGTGTGACGATACCGGCGACTTCTGCCAAGAGTTTCCGGCCAAGCGCCTTACCCTTTACCGCGAGCCGACGTCGCTCGTCGTCTGTGAGACGAAGCTTCCTCCCGCAAAGCCGAGCTTTGAGGACTCTGTTCTCCTCGAGCAAGTAGACGATAGCGGCCTGTTGGTCACGCTGGAGCCAACCAGCGATGGCGACGACTAACAAGGTCAAGGGCTGGACCGGCGTGCTCATGACCGAGGATTCTAGCTCCCATTGGCTAACCAAGCCTAGGCGCCTCTAATACGAAGCGTCCCGGCGAGCTGGTTTTGAGTTCGTTTGTATTTTTGGACACGACGCGTTCACGGGAGCGCACCTTGCGCTCGGACTGAGGTTGTGCCTTCTATTTATTCATCCGCGCGCCCCGTCTGGTCAAAATACTCGAACGCCCAGCGGGTCAGTAGTTTGCACCTTTCCAAAGGCCGCTTGAATCCGCCATCGCGGTCGGATACGTGTTCCAGTTCAGCGGAAGGAGTCGCGATGGACTGGAAGACCATGCTGAGCTACATCTCAGGGTCCGTGGATGAGGACTTGCTCCTGCGTAACGAGTATCTTGTGGCCGAGAATCGAGTCCTTCGAAATCAGTTCCAGGGTTGCTTGCGCCTGACCGATAGCGAACGGCGGTCTCTGGCCGAGCCCGGAAAGCGTCTGGGTAAGCAAGCCCTTGATGAGATCGCGAGTACGGAATTATCAAGGCAAGGAGAATCTGCTGCTGTTCCCAGCCAGAGACCAGTTACCTCAGTCCGAGCGCAAGGTGTGCTCCCATGAACAGCTTGGCGGGTTGCTACGTTTCTACCATCGGGAAGCCGCATGAGTATTTTGACCTCACGCGGGATGGGCGCACGGCGCCAACCCTCGCGCTATCAACGCTGGATCGATTTTTTGCGGATCACAAGAGACGAGAGCGCGAACAAACGACGAAATCATGCCGGCACGGTGCCGGCAGACCGGAGACTAATCAAGTTCGGTGCGAGCGGATGAATAAATAGAAGGCACAGCCGAGTTTTGGCACAGGACGGGTTCCAGCTTGTACCGCCGTGTGCTGGTGCCCGCCACGGTCCACGGAGTCCGGGAACTCGCCTGGGTCTACACGGTCGAGGCGACCCGGATCAAACGGTGCTGGATCGTATCCGGCTGCTGGCCGAAGTAACACGCTCACTGTCCAGTAGAAAACACAGACACTAAGCTGCTGATTTATGGCCTATTTCAAAAGGGCCGAGTTTTGGCACAGGACGCGATCGGCGCGAGGCAGCCGATCATGGCAGGTCTAACCCGAGCAATCAACGCTAAATCTACTTTTTGCGGAGCACAACCATCCCGAGCACATCGTTTCCATTGTCAGCCCTCGACACCAAGAGCCAACCGGCCAGCCTGACACGCATGGAGCTTTTGAAGCATAATACCGCCATAGGAATCCAAGTGAAGGCTTTGTTGGCAACAGTGGTCTTGGCGTTCGGCAGCGTCGGCTGGGCGCAGACGAACGAGCGCCCCGTAAATTGGAAGGAGTTGCCAGCGCCCTTTCACAGCGAGTCGGCCCAAAACTGGCCCGATGTGATCTCGAGGCCGGACCATGCGGAACTCAAGCTCCCAGACGGCTTCGTCGTCGAAGAGTACCTCTCCGGCTTCGGCCGGCCCCGTTTCATGATGCTCGGACCGAGCCAGGAGATCCTGCTCACGGACAGTGGTTCGCGCGACACGCCCGCCGGGATCGTCTACCTGCTGAAGGATGGATCGCGGACCGAGCTGATCGGGGGTCTAGAGCGCCCCTACGGGCTAGCGCTGAACGATGGCTGGTTGTACGTGGGAGAGTCCACGTCGCTCAAACGCTATCGCTACGATGCGGGCGCGATGCGTGCGGAGACGCCGGGGGATGAGATCGTCCCCCTTCAGAACTTCGGTCGGGGTCACTGGACACGAAGTCTCTTATTTAATCGAGATGGGTCGAAGTTCTATCTGACGGTCGGCTCCAGATCGAACATCGATCTCGGCGAGGATCCGATGCGCGCCGCGCTCCATCGCTACAATCCCGACGGCAGCGGCCACGAGATCGTCGCATCGGGCCTCCGAAACACCATCGGGCTCCGTTATTATCCGGGGACCGAAGACTTATGGGTGGCGGTTCAGGAGCGAGACGGGCTCGGCGACGACCTCGTCCCGGACTACGTGACGAAAATCCACGAGGGTGGATTCTACGGTTGGCCGATTGCCTACATCGGACCTCACCCCGAGCCGAGACACGAGAACCTCGATCAGGCGCAGGTCGAGAGCACGCTCTATCCGGACGTGCTGCTCGGCTCCCACGTTGCGGTACTCGACATCCTCTTCTATACGGGCGATCAGTTTCCAGCGAAGTACCGCGACGGCATGTTCCTAGCCTTCCACGGCTCGTGGAATCGCTCGGAGCGCATCGGCTACTCGGTGACGTTTATTCCCTTTGCGGACGGCGAGCCGACCGCGGGTCCGGAAGACTTCCTCAGCGGCTTCATGCTCGACCCGGCGAAGCGCGAGGTTTGGGGCCGTCCCGTCGGCTTGCTGCAACTGCCCGACGGTTCGCTTCTCGTGAGCGACGACGGTGGCGGGAAGATCTGGAGGATTACCTACCTCGGGTAGGTCTCGAGGGTGCTGTCAAGTTGACGAAAAGCTAGCTGACCGACCCCGTCCTGTGCCAAAACTCGGCCCTTTTGAATGGTTGGAGAAGATTGTGATCCGCAAAAAAGAAGAACGCGTATCGACGGGCAAAAGAAAACGCCCCCGATGCCAGACACCCCATTAGACTGGACTTTGCGGCGCAAAAGAGCGAACGTCGGGTGATGCTGAAGGATACAGGGGTTGGCCAGGAATGTCGTTCTGGACGGTTTGGACCTCGCCAGCCTGCGGCGGGTCTGGGAGCAGACCTCTGGGGCTGCTCCTCCACGTTCGCTCTCAAGCGCGAGAGGAACTAATAAATGCCGTCCGATTCGGAAGACCGGAACATCGAGCAGCCGGAAGAAAGTGCGGTTTCCGAACCCGTCCTGACGGACGATGGCGAGTCCCTCCGGCATTGGCTCCTCGTCCCTGCCGGAGTCGTCGGGATTGCTTTTGTCGTGGGAATCGTCCTGTACTTTCTCCTTACTGGCGGAGGTATCGACGAGGCTCCCGACGCACTCGAGGCGCCGACGAGCACCGTGGCAGAGCCGGCTGCGCCACCGTCCGGCGAGACGGGAGCTCTACCCGAGGCGGCGCCGATCGTTTTGCCACCGCTGTCCACCAGCGATGACTTCGTCCGCGCGATGGTCGAGAAGCTCTCCGCACATCCCGTGCTGGCGTCGTTTGTGGTGACCGAGCAGCTCGTTCGCAAAGCGGTGGTCGTCGTGGCCAACGTTGCGGAAGGGCTCAGCCCGGCTCGTTTGTTCCCGCATCTACGACCGGAGGAGCGGTTCGAGGTCGCCTCCCACTCGGGCCGACTCGTCATCGACGCGGAGAGCTACCATCGATATAACACGTACGTCGACCTCCTCGTTTCCCTCGATTCCGCTGGCCTCGTCGAAACGTACCGCAATGTGAGACCCCTGATCGACGAGGCGTATCAGGAACTCGGCTACGGCGAGCGGCCATTCGAGGACGTTCTGACCATGGCCTTCGCGGTCGTTCTGAAAACACCCATTGTTCGGGGTGATATGGCCGTCGAGACAGTAAGCGTCAACTACACTTACTCCGAGCAGTGGATCGAAGACCTCCCGCCCGTTCAGAGACAGCTTCTTCGCATGGGACCGGACAACGTCCAGCGGATCCAGGCGAAGCTACGGGAGATCGCGGTCGAGTTCGGTCTTCGTCTGCCCGCCGAGGGCTGAGCCCGCTCCTGCCTTGGTGCACAACTCGCGATCTCGGTCCACAATTGTCCTGTACTCACGGATTCGAGGTTCCCCATGAGCATTTTCAAACGCACTCAGCGGAAGTATGTGAAGAAGGCCTATCGCGTGAGGAATTGGCGTGAATATGAGGCGGGTCTACGCAACCGTGGGAGCCTGACCGTCTGGATCTCGCTCACCGCCGGCAAGCTGCCTTGGTGCACAACTCCGATAGAGGCCGATAGCTCGCTTGGCCCCGACTCCCATCATCCGATCATCTCGCTATCAGGCATCCCGAGCGCCGTCATGGTGTTCAGAATCTTGCACCCGATCCTTGCCTCGACTCTCTGTGCCGCCAACCCTCTCGCTCGCATCGCTGAGCCCACGATAGCCTTGTAGCGATGGAACGTTGTCTCGACTTTGCTCCGGTTGCTGTAGCCCGATTCTGTGTGCCACTTTCGTTTGCCGAGCCGAGCTTGTGCTGCAATGTTGCGATTGCGCTGTCGGCTGCTCGCCGGCCCCGATGCGAGCTGGGCGCCCTTGCGCGGCGGTATCAGCACCCTCGGCGAGCGATGAGCGCTGTGATTCTCGATCGCCTCATAGACGCCGCTGGCGTCGTATGCGGTGTCAGCTCTGGCCGATGAGATGGGACTGTCGATCTGTGCGACAAGCGATGCAACCCGCGATGAATCGCGGGCTCTTTTGCTCGTCAGCTCGCCGGCGACGACTTCGCCACTCTGCTCGTCGACACACAGATGGAGCTTGCGATAGTCCCTGCTCTTTGGTGCTCTGCGCAGCTGGCCGGCGTGGACAGCGAGACCGCTGCTGTCGATCAAGATGTGCAACGGCGTCTTCTGCTTGTCTTGGTAGAAGGGGACCTTACCCAGCTTCGCCTTGCGCCTCGAAATCGTGGTGTGATCGGGCACATCATTGCCTAGCTTCATCAGAGCGAACAACGATCGCAGCAATCCCTCGCTCTGCCTAGATGACAGATGAAACACCATGCCCAGGGTGACAGCCGTCTCGATGGCGTGGTTCGAGTACTTGCGTTGACGGCCCGGTTTCCTCCTCCTCGGCCGGGGCGCGTCCCAGTTCACAAGCTTGCCGGCGGTGAGCGAGATCCAGACGGTCAGGCTCCCACGGTTGCGTAGACCCGCCTCATATTCACGCCAATTCCTCACGCGATAGGCCTTCTTCACATACTTCCGCTGAGTGCGTTTGAAAATGCTCATGGGGAACCTCGAATCCGTGAGTACAGGACAATTGTGGACCGAGATCGCGAGTTGTGCACCAAGGCAGCTCGTCCGCGGAGAAGCGTTGAGCGATCTCTTCGCCGGCCTAATGGCGAATCGGCGGTACCAGGAACTGTTCATCGTTGGCCTCGAGAAGCATCTCTCCGGGGCGCTCGAGCCGTCCGAGCTCGTGGCGCGCATTCGCCGCCTCCGCGAGGAGGTCGCGCCCGACTTGGAGCGCGAGATACGCGAAAGTTTTTCCGAGGCTCTCGTCGACATTCTCGCGTTTCTCACCGTCTCTGTGATGTGGCGCATGAAGACGTCCTCGGCGCGGCGGCCCTTCATCGTCATCGCCTCGGGCCCAAGGGGAGCGTTGTCTCCCGAGACCGGCATGGAGCGAATCCAGGGAATGGTCGGGGCGGCAACATTTCAGAGTATCGATATCTCCAAGGATGAGATCCTTATCCGCGCGCGGTTCGAGCTCGATGATGCTACCGATCCGTCATCCGTGGTCTCGAAAATGCGCACGCGGCTGCCCGGGTTCCGCATCTCACTCGAATCGTCAGGTGAATCGTGAGCGTCGTGTTTCGCGCCGCCGACGATACCGGGCACCAAGAGGCAAGCGCGCGGCACGAGCTGAAATTCGCTCTCCCCGAGACAGACCTCGGGAGGATTCGTGCGGTGCTGCGAACGAACGCCCGACACGTCTCGCACCACCAACGATGCTCCGTAGTCAGAAGCATCTATTTCGATGACGAACGGCTCAGAGGCTATTTCGACAGCGTCGAAGGCGCGGGCCACCGTCGTAAGGTCCGTCTGAGGTGGTACGACGAGCGCGATCGGCGCTTGTTCTTCGAAGTCAAACGACGCTCCTTCGACATCGTGCTCAAGGAGAGAGCTGCCATCGAATCCCGCGCGTCGTGGAAGGACATTCGCTACCGAGATCTGGTGCAGCGGCTGTCGCCAGAACTGTCCGTCCCTCATCGGGAGCTTCTGAAGATTCAATCGCGACCCGTGCTACTAGGAGAGTACCGGCACGAGTATTTCGAATGGATCGACCGCAGTGTGAGGGTAACGGTGGACTCGGAGCTCCAATGGTTTTCGCAGTTGGGCAAAGAGCGGTTCAGCCGGCGCTTCGGCATCGACCTGCCGCGATTGGTCGTGCTCGAGGTCAAGACGAAGCCCGCGGCGGAGGTCGACGTCGACGAGCTCTTGTACCCGCTGCGCCTCCAACCGACCCGCTCGTCGAAGTACGTGGTCGGCTGCCAACGGCTCGGCCTCGTAGCGGACACGAGAGGCAGCTTGATCTAGGAGACTCTCGCTCGATCCGCTCCTAGTAAACGGGCGCAGCCATCGCCGTTGGGCCTCTAGCACTCTCCAGAAAGATTTCGCCGGACGGCGCTTCAACAATCGCTCATAGTTGGTTAGACTTTTTGTTAGTGGTCCCTAACGAAGAACAGGTTCGCGCGATCTCCCAAATGACGAAGGGAGACCTCTCCGAGATCCCTTTTCCCGTCCTGCTCCACGCGCTTGCCGTTCACCATCGCTCGGTGGTGCTTTCGATCGATCGCAGGCAGGTCACGAAGGAGATCATCCTGGAGAACGGCACGCCCGTCGATTGCCAGTCGAACCTGCTGCAGGACACGCTGGGCAAGTTCATGGTCGGCCGCGGGGACATTACCGAGGAGGCCAACCTCCAGATCCTCTCGAAGAGCGCCACCACCGGCCAACCCTTTTCCGAGATCCTCGTCGCGGAGGGACTGGTCAGTGCCAGCGACCTCTACAAGATTCTGCAGCAGAATCTGGCGAAAAAGCTCCTCGACGGTTTCACGTGGAGGAGCGGGAGCTTCACCGTATCCACCCGGTTGCCACCGGTGGACTCACCGCTGAAGGTCAACGCGCCTCAGCTCGTGCTGACCTGGATCTCGAAGCTGGCCACGGAGTCCGAGATCGCGACCGCCATGGATTCGATCCAGAACGAGAAATTCTTCATCAATCCGCGCCCGCCCTTTCCTCTAAAAGACCTGCGGCTGTCACGCGGCCATCAGGAGATCGTCGGTCTGGTGTCGGTGGGCAAGACGCTCGATGAGCTCGAAGCGGAGTCTGGAATGCCGCGCGATCGCGTCCTCCGCTTCCTCTATTCTCTCGCCGTGATTGGCGTCGCGGTGCCGGAGGGCTGGCTTCAAGGGGGGCTGGAAGAGGCGGTTCCCGATATGGACTTTGCTTCCGCTCCCGAAGAAGCGGCAGCGGTTCCCGCCGCGACGGAAGCCGCAACCCCGCTCCTTCCGAACGCCGATCAGCGTCGAAACGAGGTCATGGAGCTCTACCTCCGTTATCGAAAGCTCGACGCCTTCGATCTCTTGGGCATTCCGGTCGAGACGACCCGGGAGGTCATCGAGAGCGGCTTCCTCGAGTTCTGCGAGAAGTTCGCGCCGTGGAAATTCGAGCATCCCGAGCTCCAGAACATGAAGGAGAAGGCGCGTGATCTCTTCATCGCAGCCGGTCATGCTTTCGGTGAGCTGTCCAATCCCGAAACGAAAAACTCGCTTGTGGCCCGACGCAACAGCAAGTTTCGCCAGCTCAGCAGCGAGGAAGCCCGGGAAGCTTTCGCGATCAAATCGAATCTCCTCGATGCGGACGAGCAGTTCAAGAAGGGTATGTTGCTCGTCGAGGCGGGCAAGTTCGCCGACGCGATCGAGCAGCTCCAGTTCGCTCACGACTGCGAGCCTCAGAATGCCATCTATCGTGCCGAGCTCGCCTATTGCCGTTATCGAAAGGACCCGCAGCTCGAAGGGGCCGCCGCTTTGCAGGAGCTTCAGGAAACGGTTCGAATCGATCCGGAGTGCGGGCTCGCCCTCTATTACCTCGGCATGCTCTACGGCGAAGAGGGGGATTTCGATGCCGCCGAGCCGGTCTTGCAGAGCGCGATCAAGCTCATGAAACCCGACCGTCGCCCAATCGACGCCCTCAAGGACTTCAAGTCGAGGGATCGCGACAAGCCCAAGAAGAAGCGGCTGTTCTTCTGAGGTCAGCTTAGGATTCGGAGCTCGTTCTCGACGGAGCCCGACTGCAGCTCACGTCGAATCGGCGCTTCGTTTGGGCTTCGGCAGGAAGCTCTGCGGGAGCTCGGTCTCGAAGCCCGCGGCCTGTCGGTGTCCGCCGTTGTGGAAGAGACGCGCGATTCTCGACACGTCGAAATCCTCACGCGACCGAAGCGACCACTGGCGTTTTCCGTCCGCTCGGTCGAAGTAGATGACGACGAAAGGAGCCTCGGAATGGAGGGAGAGTAGCGCCTCCCCGATCTCGGAGCCGAAGACGGTCGCATTGACGACGGGCACCTGGTGCCCGGCAAGGTCGTCGAAACGAGCCTGCTGGCAAGCGAGCCGCACTTGCTCACGCTGGTAGCGGAGAATGGGTACCCCTTCCTTCGCTAGCGCCGCGACGTCGAGCTCGTTCCACACCTTGAAATCCATCGGATAGGAAGCTAGCGCCGCCGAAACTTCCCGGCTGTGCTGGAGCTCATGGAGCCAGAGATCGCGGTCCATGACGTAGCGGAGCAGTTCGGGAACATCGACTCCCGGATGAAAGTGCTCCCACGCGAGGACGGCGCCACTCTTCGAGTTGTCGAATGTCGCAAAATCGAGCCCCGAGAGCGCGACCTCCGCGGTTCGATGGTGGTCGATGACCCTCAGCTCTTTCTGGCGTTCGCGCATCGAAAGCATTTCTACACGCGAGTAGGAAAAGTCCAGAATCGTAACTGCGGTCTCCCGGGGAAGCTCCGGTGGAGGGGCCCCGTGTAGGACGGGGACATAGGAAGCATCGTCTCCCAGCTTGCGCCACGCGGCCCAGGCCGCACCGAACCCGTCAGCGCAGTGCCCGTGGTAGAGAATGGTCTTCGTCACTCGCTCCGATCCTACCCCAGGTGTGGCCGGGGACCGCCTGATTGTGCTAGCATCTTCTTCTTGAGGCGCCGGCCGACTCTAGAGTCGAGGGTACGGCCCTTCATGACGGCGCCAATGAGATCAACATCGCCACGTCCAACGCTCGACCTCGCCCGCAGGGGGTGACGGTTCTCGAAGCGGTCCGCGTAGCATCGGAAAGGATAACCTCAACATGAATCGTGGTGTCGCGTTATCGATTGCGCTCTCCTTCGCGGTGGCGCTCGCTGCCGCCTGCGGCGACGGCGGTTCCCCCAGCAATCCTACCCCGCCTGGCGGCGGAGGCACCCAGCCTTCGACCGATTCCTCCCTGACGGCGCCGACACTCCAGGCACCGGAAGCGGGCGAGGCGGTCAAAGACTTGCAACCCGAGCTCCAGATAGGAAATGCCTCCGGCGGCTCTGGAACGAGAACTTATACTTACGAGCTTGCTCTGGACTCCGCTTTTCAGCAGATGGCCGTCAATGAGACCGGCGTACCGGAAGGACTCGGCGGCGTGACGAAGTGGGTCGTAACCGAGTCGCTCGCCGCGGACACGAAGTACTTCTGGCGGGTGCGCGCTTCCACGAGCAGCGGTAGTGGCCCCTATTCCGACGTTTCCGAGTTCCGGGTTCGCGAAGCTTTCATCGCGGACCGCCCGACCGGTGATCTCGTCGTCTTCGATCCTCTGGTCAGCGGTGGCTCCATCGGGATCGTCAAGGGCGGTGAGTTCATATCCGGAGGTTGGAAGGCGAAGAGCAATGCCGATTGCGTACGTTATCAAGTCCCCACGCTCGATAACGGTGTGATCGAGTTTCAAACGACGAACGTGCGCTCTCCGAACTTCTTTTCGGGCAAACGCATGCTCATCTCGATGTGGGATCCCACCAAGGGAGAGTACACGACCAATCCGTTTCGAATGCATCTCCAGAAGCTCGACGAGAGTACGGCGGCCTTCGACGACGTGCGGCTTCGATGGATCTCTCGAGGTCAAGAGGCCAATACCGGGCTCAGCTTCTACGACTTCGAGGCGGATATCGTTTACAGCTGGCGCATCGAGTGGGGCGACTTTGCTGGCATCAGCTCTCAGCATGTGAAGGTCTTTCTGGACGGGTTCGAGATTCTGACCCGGAACTACGACGCCCCCTATCATCCGAAGACGCACTGGATCGAGCTCGGCAACTGCCAGCGTGAGGAAACGCTCGAAGAAGCGATCTGGTCGAACGTGCGAATAGGTTCGCGTTAAAGCTCTAAGTCTCCGCGTCCTTGAGGAGATCGTCCCGATTCAGGTGGATCTTGTCGAAGCTCGAGGCGGGGATCACGTAGTACCAGGGTGCGAAACGTTGCGACCGCTCGGCTGCCTTTTCTCGCCCCCTCTCTATGGTTTCGGCCCAGCGATTGTGAGCTTCCTCGAGCTCTTCGTTCTTCTTGTCCTCGTCGGTCAGGTCGTCCGCTTCCTTGCCCTCGAAATCCCTATTGGCGGGTTTCGGGGGTTCCGGAACGAGCGTGGGATCGAAGGCGATGCTGATGAAGAGATAGCGGTTCTCGCCCGGGCCGGTTGACTCGTCTCCGGTCGACCCGGCTCCCGCGCTTATCGCCTCGCCTCGACCGTAGAGAATCTCGCCGAACCGCAGCGTGTAGCGAAGACCTTCCGCGGTCGCGGCCTCCAGATCCCCCTCGTTCGACATCAGATCGCCCGTACGCGTGAGATAGTAACCACGGCTCTGGAGTGAAAGAGCGTCCTGCCGTGACATCGTCAGACCCGATAGGCGGTCCTCGATACCTTCCGGCTTCGGCCTCACGCCGACGATCTTCAAATCGTCGAGTTCGGCAAGGAGGTCGTTCATCTTCGTCGAGTCGATCTCCCGGTTCGCCGGCGTTCGGCCCATACTCCACTCGCCGTCTTGCTTCTCGAGCTCGACCGTGTCGCGCAGATCGACCATGAGACTGCGCTCGTCAATCGAGTAATCCTTCAGGGTCACGCGGTCGAACTGGTCTCGTTCCACCTGCAGCAAGTCCTTCTCGATCCAGTCCTCGAACTTCGTCGAGATATCGACGTCAGCCTTTGCCGCATAGACGCGTTTCTGTTGTGGTACGCGAACGAAGCGGAATCCTTCGCGGCCCTCGACGTCCTTGCCAATGATCAGATCGGCGAGCACGACTTCGTTCTCGCTCTTGATCGTGACACGCTTGCCGCGACCTTGCAGGCTCGTCGCGGTTTCGTCGAGAGGATCGATGACGCCTAGGACCTCGTGGTCGGCCACGTTGTCGGAGCGGAAGTCGTCCTTCGCGATCGTGATGACCCCGGCGGCGGTCTGCGCGAGCCGCTCCTCTCCGTCGGCCGAATAGTCGTGATGGGAGGGGATCGTCCAGATCCCGTTCCGATTTGTGACCTTGAAAGGTCGGGCCGCGGCGGTCTCCTCGTCGAACTCGATCACTTCCAGGGTTCTGGCGACGTTCGGGTCCTGGAAGTCGGGAAAGAACGGCTCTCCCTGATCCAGGAAAGCGCTTGGAGTCACGTTCCGGGGCGCGGTGGCGAAAGCCACAACCGCGACAAGAAGCGCGACACCCGCCAGGGTCTTGGTCAGTGTTAGCTCGCTTTTCGTTTCCATGGCTCTTACTCCAATTGCTTGGGCACCCTGCTAGCCGTCGGCTCTCAGGCGGCGCGCCGCCGAGGCGCCTTCCCTGGCCCGCTGCTGGCGGCGGATGAAAATATAGACTCCGAGTAGGAAGACGGGAATGGGCGGCAGCAGAACGGCCGAGGTGCGAATACCGCTCTGGATTCGGCGAATTTGCGACTCCATCCGTTCTTCGCTCGCGCGAACTTCCACTTCTTTGTCCGACTCGATGTTCGATTTCAAGACCTCGAACCTTCGATTTTCAACTTCCTGGAGATTGCGCGCCATGATCTGTTTCGTTTGCTGGTCGAGGTCGTCTCGATCCTGGACCTCCGCCACCCGGCCATCGAGGCGGCGCTGCGCCTCCGCGAGCGCCTGCTCCGCGCGCCGCTCGGCCTCCAACTCCTCCTGAGAGCGCTGCTCGATGAAAGTCCGGGTCTGGTCCTCGACCCGCGCGAGTGTGCGGTGGCGGACGCGGCGGTTGCGAAGCGCGATGAAGGACTCATCGCCAACCAGTGTGTCCATCGCGTTGAGAAAGAACGTGACGTTGTCGAAGTTCAAGTTCCCGGGGCCCATCCGGCGGATCTCGAAGAACTGCTCCGAGATGAAATCGACGTCGGTCATGGCGATGACGTGAATCGGCGACCCGATTTCATCGCTCTCGCTTTCGTCCTCGCCCTCGCCCGTGTCCGGCGCGGACTTGACCTCAGCCGCGATCGTATAGCTCATCGGGTCGGGACGGTGAGGCAGGTTGCGATTCAATGACGCTCCGAGAAAGTTGCGCTGGACCATCAGCGAGTAGGGAGTCCGCCCCGAGTAGACACCGGTGGCGAGAAGCGGCTGGTACGTCAGGCCTTCTTTCGAGGCCGATTCGACTTGGCCGGGGTAGAGCAGCACGAGCTGCTGCAACGAGGCGGATGCCGGAACGTTCGGATTGAAAACGTCGGGGTTCTCGTTGCCGCGGCCAAGGAACACCACCTCAGGCGGCAAATGGGCGAGATCGGGATGGGGGTTGTAGGTGTCCCACACGACAATCGCCGGTTCCCAACGAAAGCCGAGACGATCGAAGAACCCCCGGATGTCACCCTTCGGCTCCGGCGGTGGCTGCCCCTGGCTCATGAAGGGATTTCTACTGGCACCGGCCTGCTCCGAGGGCGCAAGGCTCAAGTTGACGATGGGCAGTGGATCGTCGAGAAGTAGCGCGGGGGTTCCCCTCTCGATGACTTCGAGAACGTTACCCATCTCCTCCTGTGTCATCGTCGAGGGCAGCGCGACGAGCAGTCCATCGACCTCCTCGGTAATGGCGCTCGACGGTGTGATCTGGACGACCTCGTATTGCTTCCGAAGCTCATCCACGACCGACCAGGCCGGAGTCGACTGCATCGTGTTGAAGTCGAGCCCGCCGAACAGCCGGAGCTGGGTATTGATGACGCCAATCTTCTTGCGCTCCGTATTGGCTACGACGCGAATACCGCGGGCGATCTCGTACTCGGCGGGAAGCCCACGGTCGAAGTAAGGGATGACCTGTTCTTCGGCGCCGCAAGTGAAAGCGAGTCCGAGAAAGACTTCCGAAAACCCCGCTCTGGCGCCCGCGAGGTTGGGAATCTCGCGTGGTTGAATCCCGAATTTCTCCCGGGCCTCGCGGGCCTCCTCGGAGAACGGCTCAGTCTCGTTCATGAGGACTTGAACTTTGCCACCACTGACCGAGGCCATCTCCTTGAGGAGGCCAATGATGTTCGCCCGTGTCTGGACGTATTGCTCGGGAACTTCGGGACTCAAATAGGCTTGGACGAAGACGGGGCGGTCTGCGTCGAGCTTTCGCAGGAGCTGTTTCGTCTCGGCCGTCAGCGAGTGAAGTCGCTCAGCCGTGGTGTCGAGGCGCAGCCCGAGTCGGCCGATGATAGCGATGGCGCTCACGAGAATCACGACGACGGAGACGGCACGGATGATCTGATGCGTCGACATCCGGAGGCCTTCGGCTTCGCGTGGCCAGTGCCTGCGACTCAAAAGAACTACGTTCACGTAGAGGAAGAGCCCGATCACAGAGACGAAGTAGAGCAGACCCGTCACGCTTACGACTCCGCGGCCGAAATCCTCGAAGTGCGGGAAGACGCCGAGCGGCTCCACTAGTCGCGCCATGCTCTGACTGATAATGCCGGCCATCGGCTCGACGAAGACACCGAGGCCGCAGAGCACGGCGCCGAGAATGAACGCGATGGTGACATTGGTCGTCAGCTGCGAGGCGACCATACCGACCGCGATGAGCGCGGCTCCCGCGAGCCAGAAACCTAGGTAGTTGGCGAACATGAGACCCAGGTCGGGACTTCCGAGCCACAGCAGAACGATGACGTGGCTGAGCGACAGTCCGAGCGCAACCGTGTAGATGGACAAGACGGCAAGGAACTTCCCGAGCACGATCTCCAGATCGGTCGCAGGGAGGGTGAGCAGCAGCTCGTCCGTCCCGAGGTTCTTTTCTGCCGCCCAGACGGACATCGTGAGCGCGGGGACGAAGAATACGAGCAGATAGGGGAAGACGGTGTTGAGCTGATCCAGATTGGCCAGGTTGTTCAGGAAAAAGCGGTCCTGCCAGAACGCCGCCGCCGCGCTCAGGAAGATGAAGAGCGTGATGAAAACGTAGCCAGTGGGATTGGAGAAGTACATCTTCAGATCTCGTTTGACGATCGCTCGCACGATATTGAAATTGATCTTCTCAAACATTGACGCTCGCCTCCTCGTCGGCCTGGTGGGTCAGACGATAGAAAGGCTTCTCGAGTGAGGCGCCGTCCTTCAACTCCGCGGGCGTACCTTCGAAGACCATCCGTCCGTTGTTGACGAAGAGCACGTAGTCGGCCACGGCCTCGACCTCCTGCAAGATGTGGGTCGAGATGAGAATCGTTTTGTTTCGTCCCAGCGTCCTGATGTTCTCGCGGAACTGGCGGATCTGATTGGGGTCGAGACCGGCCGTGGGCTCGTCCATGATGAGAACGTCCGGGTCGTGCAGAAGCGCTTGCGCGAGCCCCACACGTTGTCGCAATCCTCGGGACAACTTCCCGATGGGTTTCTCGAGGACTTGCTCGAGCGCGCAGAGGCTACGCACGGCATCGATGCGCTCTCTCAACAGTTTGGGGCCGAGCTCGCGAGCCTCTCCGAAGAACGTGAGGAGCTCGAGCGGCGTCATGTCCGGATAGAGCGGGCCGTTCTCGGGCAGATAGCCGAGCCGCTTGGAAGCTTCGATTCGCTCCTTGTGCACGTCGAGCCCGGCGATCCTCGCCGCCCCTTCGCTCGGGGCGAGGTAACCCGAGAGCATCTTCATGGTCGTGGTCTTACCGGCACCGTTGGGTCCGAGGAAGGCAACGATCTGCCCTTGCGGAATGGCGAAGGTGATGTTCTCGGTCGCGATGAACGGACCGTAGTACTTGGTAAGACCGAGTGCCTCGATCATCGATTTCGAGGAAGCGGGTTCCATAGAACGTGTACCTCCTGTTCGATTGGTTTGGACCGTTGTTTATGCCGCGCCGCCCTTCTGGGCGAGGTGTGTACCCCCGTCGGCGCGAAACAAGCGATTGTACTCAAAGCGTCCCATCGAGACAAGTCCTCGTTGAGTCTTAAAGGTTCTGGATAAAAGAGTTAGAACTGGTACACTGCCTCACGCCCGAAACTACCATGGCAGCTGGCAGAAAGAGGCTCATCCCGGAGGTCGTGCAGTCCTCGGCAATGGACTGCGGTCCGGCAGCCTTGAAGGCCTTTCTCGAGGGCCACGGCATTCCCGTGAGCTACGGGAGGCTCCGTGAAGCCTGCCAAACGGACGTCGATGGCACGGCTATCGAGACTCTCGAGGAGCTTGCGACCTACTTTGGCTTGCCGGCCGAGCAGGTTCTCGTGCCGAGAGACCACGTGCTGCTCGCGGGCTCTCGGAACCTGCCCGCCGTCGCCGTCTTCCGCCTGCCCAACGGCAATTCCCACTTCGTCGTGATTTGGAACGTATTTCATGGCCTCGTCCAAGTCATGGATCCCGCCTCCGGCCGTCGCTGGCTGACGCGTGTCGAGCTCATGGCCGAGCTCTTCGAGCACCGGATGGAGGTTGCGGCCGAGGACTGGAGAGCCTGGGCGGGTGCGAAGGAAGCGACGGCCGGCTTCTCTCGCCGACTCGCGGCTGTCGGTGCGTCTGCCGAGGAGGCCTCCGCGCTCCTCGGAGAGGCTCTTTCTGATCCTGACTGGCGCTCGCTCGCGGACCTCGACGCCGACTTCCGAGCTGCTTCCGCTGCGGGCCTCGGACGGGACGGTCTCGCGCTCGCGCGGGCTCTCTACGAGAAAGAAAAGCAACAACCTGGCGCAATTCCCGAGCGCTACTTTTCTGCATGGTCTGCGCGGTCTGAGCGGCCGGGCGAAGGCGCGATGCTCGAGGTCCGCGGCGCCGTGCTCGTCCGGCCGAGCGAAGAGCCGGTGGAAGTGAGCTCTTTTTCAACGCGCATCGATGCCGCCCGCGACGAAACTCCCGAGCGCCCGCTCCGCGACTTGCTCCGGCAGGTCTTCGAAGAGGGTAGGGCGGCTCCGTCGCTCCTCGTCGCGGCTTCGTCTCGCGCTTCAGCGGAAAGTAGCTCGTCTCTCGGACCGCTATTTTCGAAGTCGTCTCGTGTCGGATATGGCCGAGCGCAACCACTCGAGCCACCTGTTGAGGACCGTACCGCAACTGACCGGGCAGGTTGCGCGCGCCGGCTTCGAGCTCGCTCTTACCGCGGCTGCCATCGTTTGGCTCGCGCCAGGTACCGCGCCTTTCGTTCTCCTGATGCTCGTCGCGGCCCTCGTGATTCCCATCGCCGGGCAGAGGCTTCTACACGAGCGCGACCTTCGCGTGAGGAGCCACCTGGGTGGACTGAGTTGCTTCTACCTCGATGCGCTGCTCGGTCTCGTCCCCCTCAAAGCTCATGGCGCGGAGCGCGCGATGCGAGAAGAGCACGAGGCTCTGCTCGTGCACTGGGCGCGTGCGAGGCTCGGTTTGCAGCGGGTCGCCGTTGGTCTGAGTGGCGCGCAGTTCCTTGCCGGCTACGGTCTCATCGTGTTTCTGCTGTTCACCTATCTAGGCGCCGGGGGAGAAACGGCCGCCGTCCTTCTACTCGCCTATTGGGCGCTCAACCTTCCCGTCCTCGGGCTCGAGCTCGTTTCTCTCTGCTGGCGCTATCCGGCGCTTCGGAACGTGAGCTTGCGACTCGGGGAGCCCTTGCGTGCCCTCGAGGAGACCGAGGTCGCGCCCAAGGCGGATGGTTCGAGCTCGAAGGTAGCGGACTCCCGTGCTATGTCCCTTCGATTCGAGGGAGTGAACCTGCGCCCTGCCGGCCACGCGATCCTTCAGACGATCGACCTCGTCATCGAGCCGGGAAGCCACGTGGCAATCGTGGGCCCCTCGGGTGCGGGAAAGACCTCCCTGCTCAGTCTGCCGCTCGGCTGGCACTTTCCCGACGAGGGCCGCGTGGTCGTCGACGGGGGGATCTTGAGCGGCGACCGTCTCGCGTCGGTGAGGCGTGAGATCGCCTGGGTCGACCCGGAGGTTCAGATCTGGAATCGAAGCTTCGTCGAGAATCTGCGCTACGGAAACGACGCGCGCGACGTCGCTTCCGTCTTCGAGCTCGCGGATTTGCGGTCTGTGCTCCAAGGTCTCCCCGACGGAGGGAGCAGGCCGCTTGGCGAAGGCGGAGGGCTCGATCGGGAGCGGCGGGGAGAGCTTCTCGCTCGTACGCGTCGACTGTGGAGGGACGCGACGCTGCTCTGCGTGACCCATGACATCGCCGAAGCCGAGGGCTTCGACCGTGTGCTCGTTCTCGAAGGGGGACGCCTCGCCGAGGATGGATCGCCGAAAGCGCTTCTCGAGGCTCCGGGATCTCGCTTCGCTCGTCTCCGCGACGCCGATCGAGAGCTCGAGGCGCTCTGGTCTGAGAGCTCATGGCGGCGCTTTCGATTGCGCGAAGGAAGAATCGATGAGCGCTCGCGCCGCCGCCCGAAGGAGAGCTCGACGAGTGGCTCGTCTCCGCGGCGAGGTTCGCAGGCGTTGAAGCGCAACCACTCACACTGTCGAAGGCCGAAGTGCCGAAGTTCCTGTGCTCGGGCGCTCCAGCTATTCTAGCTCTCGAGCGCGGTCGATTCCTTCTCATGACGCGTGGCGGCTCGAGGAACGTTCGTGTTTTAGACGAGCGGGGAAGCGAACGCCTGTACCCCGTGGAAGCCCTCGAACGCGAGACGACTGGCGATGGTCCGAATGAGGTAGAGAGCGTAGTCGACTCTCTCGACCTCGCACCCGACGCGCGGCGGCGGGCGAAAGAACACCTCACCACCGAGCGAAAAAGCGGCGTGGTCCGCGAGCGGGTGTGGCTTCTCAGGGAACGTCCGGGCTCTCTCCGAGACGAGGTCAAAGACACGCGGCTCAAGTCGCTCGCTTTCGCCTTCGCGTCGACCTACGCGATCGACTACGGCCTCTTCATCGTTTCCTGGTGGCTCATCGGCCGCGGTGCGCTCAGCGGTCGCATCGACTGGGGGTGGCTTTCCGCCTGGGCGCTCGTCTTTCTGACCATGCTTCCCTTTCGCATGCTCTCGACGTGGTACGAGGGAAAGATCGCCGTCGCGGCGGGAGGTCTTCTCAAGAGGCGACTCCTTCTCGGCGCGATGCGTCTCGAGCCGGACGAGACCCGGCGGGACGGCGCCGGCCGACACCTCGCGAGAGTCTTCGAGTCCGAAGCCGTGGAGTCACTCGCGCTCTCGGGGGGACTGCTCTCTATGGCCGCGCTCCTCGAGCTCATGGTCGGCCATCGCACCCGGCTCGCGCAGCAAGCGCCCGAGGCGTAGTACGACGAAGAAGACGCACGCCTTTCGGGCTATCTCGATCGATCGCGCGAGGTGGACCATCTGAAGCGCTTTCTCGCAGTCGCCCATCGCGCCTGGCTTCCGATCGGCCTTCTCGGCCTCGCTCCCGCCATGGTCGGCGGTGGAGCGAGCATAGAGCGGGTGGCCGTCGGTCTCGGCGGCACGATCCTGGCGTCGCGAGCCTTGAAGAAACTCACGGACGGTCTGTCTGCGCTCCTCGACGCCGTCATCGCCTGGGGACGCGTCGAGCCACTCTTTCGCGCGGCCAGCCGCGAGCCTCTTCCAGGGGATCCCAATGCGCGCGCCGAGAACGAGGCGGCCACCGTGACTGCCGAGGATCTTCTCTTCCAGTATCCCGGCCGCGCCGAAGCGACGATTCGTGACGGCCGCTTTCGCCTCGGACCTGACGACCGCGTTCTTCTGACGTCTCCCTCCGGAGGTGGCAAGTCGACGTTGCTCTCGCTTCTGAACGGACTCAGGACACCGACGTCCGGTCGGCTTCGTCTGAAGGGACTCGATCGGGAGAGCCTGGGAGCGCACGGATGGACGCGGCGGATCGCGACGGCCCCTCAGTTTCACGAGAGCCACGTCTTCACCGAGACCTTCGCCTTCAACCTTTTGATGGGACGCCGTTGGCCGCCGAGTGCTAAGGACTGGCAGGAGGCCGAAGGTCTTGCCCCGGAGCTCGGTCTCGGAGAGCTTCTCGAGAAGATGCCGGGGGGATGAACCAGCTCGTCGGCGAGACGGGCTGGCAGCTCTCTCACGGCGAGCGGAGTCGCACCTTCCTCGCGCGGGCGCTGCTTCAGGGCGGTGATCTCGTGCTTCTCGACGAGAGCTTCGCGGCCCTCGATCCCGGGAACCTTCGTCGCGCGCTCATCTGCGCCCGCGATCGGGCGAAATCTCTCGTCGTCGTCGCCCATCCGTGATGGCCGCGAAGAACTAGTGCTCGCCCGCGCCCGCGTAGCCGACGTGGCGAAGCATGGCCAAAACCGCGGGTGACGCGCGCGCCGGCACGATTAGGACGTCAGGATGTTCTCGAGCGAAGACGCGGAAAACCTCGTCCGCGAAGCCCTGGCCTACCGACTGTACGTCTCTAAAGTCGAGCCGAACCTCCCGAAACTTGTCCAGGTTCGTGAGAAGCCTCTTGGCCTCTGAACGCGAGACGTAGTCACGCCGCAGCAGCCGAATGAGAATTCTCGTTTTCTGGAATTCGTAGTCGTAATCTGCCGGAGCAAACTCCCGGAAGACGTCCTCCAAACGGCGTCGTGTGGCGTGAAACAACGTGACGCTTACGTGGGTGCCCTCGATGTGGCGTCTCTCGGAGACGAAGACGTCGTCTCGGCTCTTGCTCCACTCCAGCTGGAGACGGTGGGAGCGCAGTGTGAGCTCGTCGGCGGCACGGGCGGTGAAAAAGATCCCTTCTCCCGTGTGGCGCTCCGGCGCCGTCGTGGTCTTGCCCTTGAGGAGCTCGATCATCGCGGCTTCCTCGTCGGGGAGCGAGAACTTGGAAGCGATGGAGTGAAACGCTCCTACCCCGCGATCCTTCACGTCGAAAGCCACCTTCGCCGAATCGATCTCCAGAGAGACGTTGCAGGTTTCGGCTTTCGAGTGATCGATGGCGTTGTTGAGCATTTCCGTGAAGCCGTAGCGCACCAAAGCGCGCACGTTGCCTCGAAGCTCAGAGCCCAAGTTCAATCGCGTGGCGAGCTCGTCGTAGACGAGGCTTTCGTCGAGGCCCTCGAGCACGGCGCGCCGCGACGCTTTCCGAGGCTGCGGTTGTGAGCCGGCCAGCTGGTAGCTTGCCCCACGCGTGGAACCGGACTTGACTATTTTTTCCTCGCGGACCAGATCGCGAAGGTGGACGCTCAAGGCTTGTCGGCTGACACCCAGGTGCTCGCGCAGCGCCTTGCCTCCCGCCCCCGGATGGGAACCGAGGTATTTCAGGATTCGGTCTTTCGTCCTGACGCTCATTGTCAATTAATAGACAACATCTGTAAGGTGACATTGTCAATTCGCTCAATCAGATTGTCTCATAATAGTCAATGTTCTTAAGAATTCATAGTCAATCTAAGAGAGGGTTTCGCAACGACGTCGGGCTCGTCTCGGCTTCAAGGGAGAGGGGTTTCCCCTACGCTAGCAAGGGTTTACGAGTCGGGGGGAAGTCCCCATAACATGTTACTTTTTTACACTGATCTGTAGGGTTGACACCACGAAAAGGGCCGTTTATCCTGCGACACGTTCATCGGTGTATCGCTGCGGGTAAGCATCAGAAGGAGGAAGCTTCCATGCAGGTGAAGACACGGATTCGATCCGGCTGGTCCGGCCAGCACGGCAAGCAGTTCTAGAGCTGCTCATCAGCACTTTCTTACAATAGCGGCTGACTTCGAGGCCGCTATTTTTTTTTGTCCGCTCGCTGAGGACGCGTTGGTGGGAGCGTCGTGCTGAGCCAGCCAACTTTCGAGCTCCCGGCACTTGCTCTCCGCAACGGCCACGCGTTCGAACGCGCCCGCCTTCTTCGCGATCGCGGCCTCGAGGCGAAGCGCTCGAACGAGTAAAGGGCGAGCCTCGAGGGACTCGGCCAGTCTCGTGGCCCTCTCGACGAGCTCGAGCGCGGACACAGCCTCGCCCAGCGTCGACTGTGCTTCCGCCATTCCAAGAAATGCCTCTGCCATGAGGGGACGGAGTCGCCGGCTGGAGGCTTCTTCCTGAACCTCTCGGAACAGCTCAATCGCCTCCCGAGGCTCGCCGACACGGAGATGCGCATCGCCAAGGTGTAGCAATGCTTCGAGCTTGGGCGCCAAGTGGCCGAATCGTCGAGCGTCGTTTTCGACCGTCTCGAGCTGTCGCATGGCCTTGCGATGGTCTCCGAGCTCTTGCGATAGCCGACCTCTCGCCAAATCGCGGAGCAGCTCGATCTCCACGAGCTTTCTCTTTCCGAGAGCCCTCGCCGCTCGCCCCAGGCTCTCCTCGGCCTCGCCCGAGCGTCCCAATCGGGTCAGGCAGAGAGCCCTTTGGATCAGCGAACGGGCGTGCGTTTCGAAGTCTCCCGACGGCTCCGATTCCGTGACCGCACGATCCGCGGAGCTGAGCGCATCTCGAAGCCGGCCCTGGGCGAGGTAGATCGCCGAAAGCTCCGTCCTGGCAGCGGCGGCGCCTCCCGGCAGTCCGGCGTCCAAGAACAGGGGCACGGCACCGAGGAGGGCCTGGACCGACTCCGTGTAGGCGCCCTTCATTCTGTAGATGCTCCCCAGGAGCAGGAGGTTCGCGGCTTTTTCATCGGGCATGTCGCTCACGGCGAGGTGCACCTTGGCCTGCTCCAGGTAGGTCTCCGCGTCCGCGTACAGGCCGCGGCTGAAGTAAGTTAGTCCAACTTCATTCATGCGATCGGCGAGCTCCTTATGGTCCTTTTTTTCCCACTCGATCGTGAGCGACCACCTAAAGTACTCGAGGGCCGAATCGAGCTCTCCTATATTCCGTCTAACGTTCGCGAGGTTCACGAGAGCGAAGGACTCCATGGTGGAATTCTCAGCCTCCCGTGCGACGGCGAGGCTTTCCGTCAAAAGGGAGCTCGCCGCTTCGTGCTCACCGAGCTCCAAGTGGACTCCGGCCAAGTTCGTCAGAGTTGCCGCAATCCCGCGCTTGTCGTCCGCCCCTCGGCGGTGCTCCAGAGACTTTCTTAGCTCGACGAGCGCCGCGTCGTATTTGCCCAGAGCCCGGTGGGCGACGCCGAGCACGGAGTAGGCCATTCCGAGGGACTCCGCGTCGCCCTGGAAATAGCCCGCCTCGAGAGCTTCCTCGAGAACCTCGATCGCTTGATCCGGTTTTCGGCTGACGACCAGGGGCCGTCCGAGGCCCAGGATGGCGCCGCCATAGTCCGGAGACTTGGCCACGACGCGCTGGTAGGTATCCGTCGCCTCGGCGATCTCACCCGCCGTCTCGAGAGAGCTCGCGAGATTGAAGAGGATGTCGGGAGATTCCGGATAGAGATCGGAGAGCTCCCGGTAGGTTTCGACGGCGGCCTCGGGATCGTCCTCGATTCGCGCGGCGATCGCGTGGAGTTGATACGTCTCGAGAGTCGGAAGCTGCTTGTCCGTCTCGAGCTCGCGGGCCCTCTCGATGGCTTGCGACGCCGAGGCTTGATCCCCCATGTGAAAGAGGGCTTCGGCGAGCTTCGCATGCGCCATCGCGTACTCGCTATAGTGCTCGACCGCTTCTCGAAACTTGGGAACGGCGCTTTGGTGGGCGCCATCGCGGAGAGCAAGCAAGCCCTGTTGATAGGCTCGTACCGCCTCGAGAGGGATGTTCTCAGACGATCGCTTCCTGCGCCAGGCATTGGGCGCTAGCTCGTCGCTGACTTTCTCGGCGATCGCGTCGACGAGCGTGAAGACTTCGGAGGAACGACCTTCGACTTTCACGATCGTATCGACGCCGGTGGTCGAGCGTCTCAGGCTCAAGTCGACGCGCAGCTTCTCGTTGGCCTGCAAGAATCTGCCGGAGAGCGTGAAGTCCGCTCCGGTCCGACTCGCGACGACCCCGTGAGTCTCCTCGTCGAGGCGGGTCTCGTCCGTCTTGCCGAGCACCTGCAGTACGCTGTGAATGCTGTCGGCCATCAAGGGACGAAGGGCCCGCGACTGCGAGAGATCCGTGATGAGTAGATCGGCAAGGCCGTTCTCCATCCACTCGAGGTCCGCGGCTTGGGTCTGGTTGTGAAATGGGAGGACGGCAATGGTGGTCACGTCGATGGGTTGCGGATCCGGGACGAGCGTCCAAGCGAGGACAGCCGCCAAGGCGGCCGCCGTCGCGAAGACCCACCCCTTACGTCGGGAGATCGCTTTTCGCACACGCGGCCAAAGGGATCGGTCCACCTGTTCTCGCTCCACATCCTTCAGAACCTCTTCGGCGCTCGCGTAGCGAAGCTCGGGATCGACTTCGAGACACTTCACAATGATGCGCTCGAGGTAGCCGGGTATCTCGGCGTTCAAAGAGCGCGGAGGCTTCGGTGTGGTCTGCAGACGGGCAACGATCTTAGAGACGGCGGTCTCGCCGCTGAAGGGGGTCTCTCCCGTGAGAAGCTCGTAGAGGATGATACCGAACGAATAGAGGTCGGATTTCGCGTCCGCCTTCTCGCCCTTGACTTGCTCGGGAGAGATATAGTCGGGCGTTCCCATCATCTCGCTCGTGCCCGTGATGGTCGCGGAGTCCGCGGTCCGCGCAATGCCGAAGTCCATGATGCGGAGGACCCCACCACCGTCTACCATCACGTTCTGCGGCTTCAGATCTCTATGAACGACGCCCTCGCTGTGGGCCTCGGCGAGCCCCAGGAGCATCTGCTTCATGAACGAGAGGGTCTCGGCGACCGAGAGCGTTCCGCTTTCCTCGAGAAGATCGCGAAGACTCTTGCCCACGACGAGCTCCATCGTGAAGAACTTCATCCCTTCGGCCTCGCCGAGGTCGTAGATGCGGATGACGTTCTTGTGCGTCACTTTGCGAGCGAGAATCAGCTCCTGCTTGAATCGCTCGAGAAGGTCACGGCCCGCGCCCTTCTCGACGCGAATGGTCTTGAGCGCGACGGGGCGGTCGAGCTCGAGATCGAGCGCTTTATAGACGCGACCCATGCTACCCTCGCCGAGCTTTTCCAGGATCTGATATCGGTCCCCGAAGCGGAACAAACGCGGGAGGTCGCCCGTGTAGTCGATGGCGGTCGGGAGTCGGCTCAGGGACTCGCGAGGAGACGACTCGCCTAGCCCGGCTTCGTTCGCGGCGCGGAGAAACTCTTGGTCTTCAGCGGGAATACCCTCCCCTCCGATCACCTGGATCGGATCGGTCTTGCTATCGTCGCTTTCGAAGACATCGACCAGCAAGGCGCCGCCCTGATCGCACTCGAGGCGATCCGAGGCACCTGACTGGCCGCAGGATGGGCAATCCACGCGGTCGAGACCCCCTGAAACGGAATTGGAATGTAATTCTACTGTCATTATGCGGGTCGTGAAAGCGAAGTTCAACTCCGTTCTCGCACGGCGATTGCATGCTAAATCTTTTGTGTATAAGGTTTTGCGCTGTGAAGGCTTCGATGCGCTTTTTGGGGTCTTGCCGCCTTGTTGCGTCCCTAGGATGGCATAGGCCATGCTAGGCCGCACGAACAGGAGTCACTGATGCCAGACGAGATCAAACCCGGAACCGGCGAGCCCGAACCGGAGAAGCCCGCCTATATCATCGAAGGGGCGCGCTCGGCTCAAGCGAAGTGCAAATCGTGCCGCAAGAAGATCGACAAGGGTGTGCTTCGCCTCGGTGTCCTCATCGAGGGACCTTTCGGTCTCGGACACTTATGGCACCACTTGACCTGTGCGGCGAAGCGGCGCCTCGAGGACGTCGAGGAAGCCTACCGGATCGAGGCCTGGCAATTCGCGCAAGACCCGCCCGAGGAGGTCCCCTCGATCGAGGAGCTTCGCAAGCTGCACGAGGAGGCCGAGGAGAAGAAGGAGGCGAGGAAGCGCATTCCCTACGTCGAGGTCGATCCCTCGGGCCGCGCCAAGTGCAAGTTCTGCGGCGAAGTGATGGAGAAAGGAAGCCTGCGCGTGGTGCTCGGTCGTGAGCTCGAGTTCGGAAGCCAGTATCGAACGATGCCCATCCACGTGCACCCGCGCTGCGTTGCCGACGAGCTCGAGAAGCCGGACTGCGGCACGGAGGCGGACGGCTTCGCGAGGGATTTGCGTGCCAATAGCGAGGGGTTGACGGAAGAGCAGATCGACTCCGTCTTGAGCGACGTCGGCGAGCTGCCGGAAGCGGGAGAGGAAGCGGACGAGCCTCCGTTCTAGCTCGCCGGCATTCCGTCATGAGCCCCATCCAACTTCTCCGGATCTCGTTTCGGAAGCTCTGGAAGCGACCCCTCTTCACGATCACGACGGTAGCCTGTCTCGCTCTCGGCATCGGCGCCGCGACGGCCATCTTCACCGTCGTCAATGGGCTGCTCCTGCGGCCGACACCCGTCGAGAACGTGGACGACGTCGCCTTCTTCATGGCGATGCGCGATGGTGTGGAGCCCTATGGCGTCTCACCGCTCGAGATCCAGGCCTATATCGATCGGAGTCGGTCCTTCGAGAGCCTCGGTCTCGCTCGAACGATGGAGGGGCTCGGCCTCGATCCCCTCGATGGGGATATCGCCGAGCGCGTCGAGGCGGCCTAGATCGCGCGCTCCTACCTCGTGACCCTCGGGGTCTCGCCCGTGCTCGGAAGGGGATTCACGAGAGAGGAAGACACTCTCGGAGGCCCCGCCGCGGCTCTGGTAGGTCACGGGCTCTGGCTGCGCCGATTCGCCGCCGACGCGGGGATTCTCGCCTCGACGGGGAATCTTCATACCGTCGTCGGGGTGCTTCCCGAAGCCTTCGACCTTCCACGACGAACGGAAGTCTGGCTCCCACGCCGCTTCGACCTCGGCCAGCTCGTCGGTTACGACCGCGCGAGCCACTCGAACACCATGATCGGACGGCTCTTGCCTGGCGTCACGCTCGACGCGGCCGAGGCGGATCTCGTTCAGATCGCTCGGGATCTCGAAAAAGACTCGCCCGAAACGAACGAGGGTTGGAGTATCGCCCTCATCCCGCTTCGCAGTTTTCTTCTCGGCGACTTTCAGGGGCGTATCCGTGCGATGGTCTACGCTCTCTCCGCGGCGGTGCTCTTCATGTTTCTTACCGCCTGCGTGAACGTCGCTCATCTCTACCTCGCGCGTTTCTTCGAGCAGGAGCGCGAGCTCTCGCTCTTGTCCGCGATCGGTGCGGGGCGTTTACAGCTCCTCGCCCAGCTACTCGGTGAGAGTGTTCTGGTGGCGATACTCGGTGGCGTCGCGGGCCTCGTCTTCGCTCGCGCCTTGATTCCTGCGCTCATGGCCTTGAGCCCATTGCGCGAGGAAGCCTATACGGGTTTTTTCCGGCTCGATTCCCATGGACGGGAGCGTCTTCCTCTTCGCGGCCTGCGCGAGCCTCGGAACCGTCTTGATCTTCGCCCTCTCTCCCGCCGTGCGTGTGATGCGCGCGAGCTTCCAGAAGACACCGCACTCGGACTCGCCAGGTCGAGGCTCCTCGAGCTCCGGGAGCCTCTCGGCCTCGCTCGTCGCTGTCGAAGTGGCGGTCTCGATCACACTGCTGGTGAGCGCCGCGCTACTCAGCCAGAGCTTGGGCAGGCTGTCGCGTCTCGAGCTCGGCTTCAGACCCGAGGGCGTCTTGAGCTTCGATTTCACGCTGCCGGGAGATCGTTTTCCCGAACATCGGGATCGTGCCGCCTTCATCGAACGTCTCGTCGAGAGGGCGCGCGGCGTGCCGGGCGTGGCCTCGGCCGCCGCCACGACCGGTATCCCCTTGCGTCACGGCACGTGGGATGCACGCTACACGGTGGAAGGGGCGGCTCCGGCGGCTCGAGACGCCTCGGAACCGATGACGGCGCACCGGCTCGTGAGCCCCGGCTATTTGGAGACCCTAGAGCTTTCCCTCCTCCGTGGACGTCCCCTCGACGAGCGGGACCGCGAAGGCGCGGAGCGGGTGGTCGTCGTCAGCGAGGCGCTTGCGGAGCGAGCCTGGCCGGGTGAGGATCCGCTCGGCAAACGCATCAAAGCAGGCGCCGCCTCCGAAGACGCACCGTGGATGACGGTCGTCGGCCTCGTCGCCGACGTCAAGGAGAACCGCTACAACTTCAGAATCGATCGGCCCGTCTGGTACCTGCCCTACGACCAGGAGTTGGCCTCGGCGAACTATCTGTCTTTGGTGGTGCGGGCGAGCGGAGCGACGGAGCAGGTCGCGCGAGACCTGCGTCGGGCGATTGCCGAGATCTATCCGGAGCTTCCGCCCGGAGACGTCATCAACTTCGCCTCGCACACCGCCGGCGTGCTGGCGACGGAGCGATTCGGTAGCGTGCTCGCGGCCGTATTGGCCGGGATCGCCGCCTGTCTCGCCGCGATCGGTCTCTACGGCGTCATGGCCTATTCCGTGAGGCAGCGGTTTCGAGAGATCGGCATCCGCTCGGCGATCGGAGCCAGTCCAGGTGACATCAAGAAGATGATTCTTCGGGACGGAATGCGAGTGACCGCGATCGGCTTGCTCGTGGGCGTCACCGCGTCTCTCTTCTTCGGACGCTTCATCGCGAGTCTCTTGTTCGAGGTGAGCCCGAGAGACCCTCTCACGCTGACGATGGTCGTCGCCCTTCTCGCAACCGTCGCTTTCGTGGCGAGCTATATCCCGGCGCGTCGGGCCGCGCGTTCGAATCCGGCGACGACCCTGCGCGCCGAGCAATAGTCTAGAGTTCACATTAGTCTAGGGCTTCATACATGATTAGCCAGATCGTCAATCACAGGAGTCGAGCATGAAAGAATCTCCCAAAGGTTGGCCGCGCATCTCGAGCGCACTGTTCTACGAAGATCCCGCAAAAGCAATCGACTGGCTCTGCCGGGCCTTCGGGTTTACCGTGCGTCTGAGGATCGAGGGCGAGGGTGGCCGCATCGAGCACTCAGAGCTCGTCTATGAAGACGGTCTCATCATGGTCGGGAGCGAGGGTGGACACTCGCGGGAAGAGCATCGCAAGAGCCCACGATCGGTGGGCGGAGCCAGCACCCAGGGTCTCTGCGTTGCCGTCGAGGACGCCGATGGGCACTGCGCGACGGCTAGGGCCGCCGGCGCAAGGATCTTGAGCGAGCCCAAGACCACCGACTACGGAGAAGACTACTGGGCCGACCGCACCTACGAGGCCGAGGATCTGGAAGGCCACCGCTGGGTTTTCATGCAGCGCGTCCGAGACCCCGCGACCGAAGCAACCTAGCCGCAAGCGGCTCCCTTCTCAGACCTAATCTCGGACTTTTTCGAAGAGCTTGAGCTGCTTGCGGCCCTTCTCCGGTAGCGGTACGGGGTAGTTGCCCGAGAAACAGGCGGAGCAGTACCGGTGCCGATCCTCGACGACGGACTGGAGCAATCCCTCTTGTGAGAGGTAGCCGAGGCTGTCGGCGCCCATGAACTCGGCGATCTCGGGGATCGAATGAGTCGAGCCGATGAGCTCGTCGCGTTTGGGGGTATCGATGCCGTAGTGGCACGGTCCGGTGGTGGGCGGTGACGCGACGCGGAAGTGGACTTTCTTGGCACCAGCTCGGCGGATCATGCCGACGATCTTGCGGCTCGTGGTACCCCGCACGATGGAGTCGTCGATCAACACGACGCGCCGGCCTTCGATGACCGACCGCACGGGATTGAGCTTCACCTTGACGCCGAAATGACGAATCGATTGCCGTGGCTCGATGAACGTACGTCCCACGTAGTGGTTTCGGATCAGACCGAACTCCATCGGCAGGCCGGATTCCTGCGAGAAGCCCGTTGCCGCCACCACACCCGAGTCGGGAACGGGCACGACGACGTCGGCATCGACCGGGGCCTCCCTCGCGAGACGCCGGCCCGTGTCGAGTCGCGTTGCGTGGACGTCGCGGCCGAAGACGTAGCTGTCCGGTCGGGCGAAGTAGACGTGCTCGAAAATGCAGTGCGCGGGTTTGGCCTCGGCGAGGGGTCGGAGCGATCGAATCCCGTTCTTGTCGATGATCACCATCTCGCCCGCCTCGATCTCCCGGACGTATTCGGCATCGATGAGATCCAGGGCGCAGGTCTCGGAGCAGAGCACGTAGCTCTCGTCGAGTTTCCCCAGAATCAGCGGGCGAAATCCTCTCGGGTCTCGAATGCCGAAGAGCGCGTCCTCGGTGAGGAACAGCAGAGAGAAGGCGCCTTCGATGGTCTGGACGGAATCGAAAACCGCGTCGACGCGCTCCTTCTGAGACGACTTCGCGTAGAGATGGAGAATGACCTCGGTGTCGCTCGTCGTGCGGAAAATCGAGCCGCGCTCGACCAGGTCATGCCTGAGCAGGTGAGCATTGACCAGATTCCCATTGTGGCAGACGGCGATCTCTCCGAATTTGCACTCGATATAGATCGGTTGCATGTTGGCGGCGTTATTCTCGCCGGATGTCGAATAGCGGGTATGGCCGATGGCATTCTGACCCTTGAGCGATTCCAGGGAGGATTCGTCGAAAACGTCCGCGACGTAGCCCTGCTTTTTCCTGCTACGAAAGCCCGAAGCTCCCGAGACGACGATACCGGCCGCCTCCTGGCCGCGGTGCTGGAGAGCGTAAAGGCCGAGATAGGTGACGCGCGCCGCGTCGGGGTGTCCGAAGATGCCGAAAACGCCGCATTCGTCCTTGAATCCGCTCATGCTTGAAGCCCTCTCTCGATGGCGGTCCACCAAATGTCCCGAAGCTCTTCCACTTCGTGCGCGATAGCGCTGACGCCGTTGACTTGAATCTCGAGCCGCGAGCCGCCCGTTACACCCATGCGTGATAGCGGCACCGCGCGCTCCTCGGCAAGGGTTAAGAAACGTTGCGACGACCCGGGAGGGACGCTCACGAGCATACGGCTTTGACTCTCTGAGAATAGCACGGCGTCGGCCCGTCGCGGCGTTTCGAGTGCGAGGGTTGCACCCATCGTTTCCCCGAGAGGACCGAAAAGGCTCTCCGCGACCGCCGTTCCGAGCCCGCCCTCGCTGAGATCGTGCGCCGAGCGGAGAAGCTCGCGCGCGGCCGCCTCTCGTACGAGCTCGTGCAGCGCCACTTCCGCCTCGAGGTCTAGTGCCGGCGGGGCACCATCGATGCGTCCGTGAACTACCTTCAAGTACTCGCTCGCTCCGAGCTCCTCCCTGGTCTCGCCCAGGAGATAGATCAAATCGCCCGCTTGCTTGAAGTGATGCGTGAGTCGTTTCGACTTGTCTTCGATGAGACCAACGACGCCGACGACCGGCGTCGGGAAGATACCCTGCCCTTCCGTCTCGTTGTAGAAACTCACATTGCCGCCGGTGATGGGCACGCTGAAACGCTCGCAGGCGTCGCGTATCCCGTCGATGGCTCGCGCGAACTGCCACATGATCTCCGGTTTCTCGGGGTTGCCGAAGTTCAAGCAGTTCGTCGCCCCGATCGGGATCGCACCCGCCGCGGCGAGATTGCGGCATCCTTCGGAGACGGCCGTGGCCGCGCCGAGATAGGGGTCGAGATGGCCGTATCGGCCGTTACCATCGAGACACATCGCGAGCGCCAAGGGTGTTCCCTTGATGCGGATGACCCCGGCGTCCGAGCCCGGAAGCACGATGGTATTGCTGCGCACCATGTGATCGTATTGCTCGAATATCCAGTGCTTGCTCGCGAGGGCGTGGCTCCCGAGCAAGCGCAGGAGTGTCGCCTCGATATCGATTGGCTCCGGCAGACTTTCGACCCGCAGCGGCTCACAACGTTCGAGGTGGGCGGGTCGCGCCATCGGGCGTTCGTAAACGGGGCCTTCCTCCGCGAGATGACGGTTCGGAACTTGCGCCACGCTTCGTCCGTCCGCGAGGACGCGCAGCAAGCCGTCCGTCGTCACCCGGCCGATCGCGGCGGCGTCCAGATCCCACTTGTCGAAGATCGCCTCGACGACATGCTCTTTTCCAGCGCGGGCCACGAGCAACATGCGCTCCTGTGATTCGGAGAGGAGGATCTCGTAGGGCGACATCTCCGCTTCGCGCTGCGGAACCTTGTCGAGATCGATCTCGATGCCCAACCCGCCGCGCGCTCCCATCTCGGCACTTGAGCAGGTCAGCCCCGCGGCCCCCATATCCTGAATCGCAACCAAGGCGTCCGTGGCCATGAGCTCGAGGCAAGCTTCGAGAAGGAGCTTTTCGAGAAAGGGATCGCCGACCTGAACCGTCGGCCGTTTCTCCGCGGCCGCCTCGTCGAACTCCGCCGAGGCCATCGTCGCGCCGTGGATCCCGTCCTTCCCCGTCTTCGCTCCGACGTAAAAGACGGGGTTGCCATCGCCCTCGGCCTTGGCCAGGAAAATGCGATCCTTGGGCGCGATGCCGAGACAGAAAGCGTTTACCAGAGGGTTCAGGCTGTAGCAATCTTCGAAGACGACCTCGCCGCCGACCGTGGGAATGCCCATGGCGTTGCCGTAGCTCGCGATACCGGCCACCGCGCCGGTCAAGATCGAGCGATTCCTCGCGATGTCGAGCGGGCCGAAACGAAGGGAGTTCATCAAGGCGAGGGGCCGAGCGCCCATCGTGAACACGTCACGAATGATCCCTCCGACGCCGGTCGCGGCGCCCTGAAACGGCTCGATGAAAGACGGATGGTTGTGAGACTCGACTTTGAACACGGCCGCGAGGCCGTGACCGATGTCGACGACGCCGGCGTTCTCCCCTGGTCCCTGGATTACGCGCGGACCTTTCGTCGGAAGCCGCTTCAGATGGACCCGTGAGCTCTTGTAACTGCAGTGCTCCGACCACATGACTGAGAACAACCCGAGCTCGGTTGGATTCGGCTCGCGCCCGAGCTTCGCGACGATAGCTCGATACTCGTCGCCCGTCAGGTTGTGGGCTTTGAGGGTCTCGTCGGTCGGCGTCATGACGTCCAGGCGATGAGGCTCTCGAAGAGCTTCCGTCCATCCGCGGTACCGAGATCGGGCTCGTAGCAGCGGTCGGGATGCGGCATCAGTCCCACAACGTTGCCGCGGTCGTTACGAATGCCCGCGATGTTGCGGGCGGCGCCGTTGGGGCTAGCCGCGGGATCTGCCGCCGCCGCCGCGTTCGTGTAGCGAAAGACGATGCGTCCCGTCGACTCGAGCCTCTCGAGCGTCTCCTCGTCGCCAAAGTAGTTGCCGTCCGCGTGGCCCACCGGGATCCTCAGGAGCTCGTTCCCCTCGAGGGTCTTCGTCAGGGGCGTGTCGACTTGTTCGGCCTTGAGATAGACGTAGCGGCAGACGTAGGTCAACGCACGGTTCCGCAGCATCGCGCCGGGGAGCAGCCCCGCCTCCTGGAGCATTTGGAAGCCGTTGCAGATTCCGATGACGGCTTTGCCAGCCTCGGCCATTTCGCGTACCGCATCCATGATCGGCGAAAAGCGCGCGATGGCGCCGGGGCGAAGGTAGTCGCCATGGGCGAAACCGCCGGGGAGGATCACGCCGTCGTAGCCCTCGAGCGAGCTTTCCTTGTGCCAAACGAGATCGGTGGGCTGGCCGAGCACGCCCTCCAGAGCGTATTGCACGTCCTCTTCACAATTGGAGCCGGGGAAGACGACGACGGCAAAACGCGGCACTCTAGCTCACGACCTCCACTTCGAAGACCTCCAATACCGGATTGGACAAGACCTTGGAGGCGATCTCCCGCGCCATCGTCTCGGCCGCTTCTCTGGATTCTGCGTCGAGCGACAACTCGAAGAACTTGCCCTGGCGGACGCTCACGCCTCGAAACTCCAACTGTCCCAGGGCGTGACCGATGGTCTCGCCCTGGGGGTCGTGGACGGCAGATTTCAGTCTAACGATAACGTTCACTTTCATGAGTCGAATACTCGCTTGTAAATCACGTCGACGTAGTCCATCTGGCGCTCCAGATCGAAAGCTTCATCGAGCTCCTTGCTCGTGAGTCGCTTCTTCACATCTTCGTCGGTGCTGAGAAGCTCCCGGAGCGTCCCCTTGCCTTGCCAAACTGCCATCGCGTTCCGTTGAACGACCCGATAGGCCTCCTCGCGCGGCAAACCTTTCTTGGCCAGCTCCAAGAGCACTTGTCCACTGAAAACGAGACCTTTCATCGAGTCGAGGTTCTCCTTCATCTTTTCTGGATAGACGATCAAGTTGTCGAGAACCGTGGTCGTACGCCTCAGGATATGGTCGGTCAGGATGAAGCTCGACGGGAGGATCATCCGCTCGGCCGAGGAGTGAGAGATATCTCGCTCGTTCCAGAGGGGCACGTTCTCGAGCGCGGCTTGAAGATTGCCGCGCACGACGCGCGCGAGCCCCGAGACTTGCTCCGAGGCGACGGGGTTGCGTTTGTGCGGCATCGAGGAGGACCCCTTCTGCTTCCCGGAAAAGAACTCCTCGACCTCGCGGATCTCCGTCCGCTGCAGACTTCGGATCTCGACCGCAATCTTGTCGAGGCTCGTAGCTAGAATCGCGAGTGCCGACATCGCCTCGGCGTGACGATCTCGCTGCAGAACCTGCGTCGAGATGGGCGCCGGCTCGAGACCGAGTTTCGCGCAGAGCTTTTCCTCGATGAGCGGCGGTAGATGGGCGAAGGTCCCGACCGCTCCCGAGAGCTTGCCGACCGCGACGGCTCCGCGTGCCGCCGCGAGTCTCGCGTGATTGCGCCGCATTTCGGCGTACCACAAAGCGAGCTTCATACCGAAGGTCATCGGCTCGGCATGTACGCCGTGGGTGCGTCCGACCATCACGGTCTTCTTGTGGTCGTGAGCGCGGGACTTCAAGACGTCGCACAGACGGTCGAGCTTCTCGAGGATCAGGTCCATCGCATCGCGCAACCGAATTCCGAGGGCGGTATCCACGACGTCATAGCTCGTGAGCCCGAAGTGAATGAACCGGCCTGCCTCCCCTACGTTCTCGGCGAGGGCCTGGGTGAAAGCGATGACGTCGTGCTTGACGTCCTTCTCGATCTCGTCGATTCGCTCGATCGAATAGGCGGCCTTTGCTCGAATGGTCTTGGCGGCTTCCCTGGGAACGATCCCCTCTTCGGCCATCACCTCCGCGGCGGCGACTTCGACCTCCATCCAAGAGTCGAACTTCGCCTCTTCGCTCCAAATGCGACCCATCTCCGGGTGAACGTACCGATCCGTCAGCATGGCTAGAACGCGAGCACTCCTTGTTGAACGTCCGGCAGCACCGAGCGCGGCTCCGAGAGCCGCAGGAGCGGCGTCGGACGATTGGCATAGGTGAGGTGCACTTTCGGCATCCGACCGCCCCGACGTCCGAGCGCCTCGAGACAGCAATCGAGGGCGAGACGTTCATGGTTGTTGTTCTTCGAGAGGTGCGCGAGAAACAGGTGGCGTAGGCCGTCGGGCAGACGGTACTCGAGGTAGCGGGCGAGGGCGTCGTTCGAAAGATGACCGAAGCGGCCTCCCACGCGATGCTTGAGTGTTTCCGGATAGTCACCGCTGCGCAACATCTCGATGTCGTGGTTGGCCTCGATGAGGATGGCGGAGCAACCACGGAGGCCGTCAGCCACCTCATCCGAAACGTGGCCGATGTCGGTGACGTGGCCGAAAGCCAGATTCCCGCGACGCAGGCGGAAGCCAACGGGGTCGGCAGCGTCGTGCGGGGTTGGAAAGAGGTCGACCTGCAGTCGACCGAGTTTCACGCTCGAGCCCGACTGGACACCAATCCACTCGATGTCACGATCGGCGAGCTTGGGCATCTCGCGATGGGTGCCGGCGGTCGCATAGAGTGTCACCGAGTGCTTGGCGCAGAAGCGCCAAGCGCCTTTCGAGTGATCGCCGTGCTCGTGTGAGAGCATGACGCCGTCGATGTCTCTCGGGGCAACACCCAACGTTCGAAGACGTCGCTCGATCTCCCGGCAGGCAAGGCCCGCGTCGAGCAGCAGGCGCACGGAGCCATCGGTCACGAAGGTGACGTTTCCCGAGCTACCACTGCCTAGAATCGAGATGTGGAATTCAGGCAACCAGCGTCTCCGGTACGGGGTGAAGATGCGAGAGCTTTCCGAGAAGCGTCATGGCTAGAGGACGGTTCTCGAACATCGAGGACGCCAGCCGGCGAAGGTCCTCGGAGCTCACAGCCTCGATCCCGCGAATCGCTTCCTCGACGCTCACCTGCCGCCCGTAATACATTTCTTGCCGAGCGAGCTGCGACATTCGCGACGCCGTGGATTCCAGACCCATCAACAGACTTCCACGCAAGTGATCTTTGGCTCGCTGGAGCTCGGGAGCCTCGATGGGCTCGTCCCGGATGCGGCCGAGCTCGCTCATGACGAGCTCGAGTACCTCGGGGACGTTCTTGGGATCGGTACCCGCGTAAACGGTGAGCTGGCCGGTGTCGCGGAAGCAGGAAAGCCCCGAGTAGACCGAGTAAGCGAGTCCTCGTTCCTCGCGAATCACCTGGAACAGCCGGGAGCTTAAGCTTCCTCCCAGAATCGCGTTGAGGATATAGGCGGCATAGCGGTCCGAGGACGCTTGGGGCGGCCCTTCGGTTCCTATGACGAGGTGCGCTTGCTCAAGGTCCTTTTCGAGGAGGCGAACGCTCGGCACCATGACCGGCGCCTTGTCGACGATCCCATCCGGCGGCGTTTGGAGCGCGTCGAAGTGCTCGGCGACGAGTCGCTCGATATGCGCGTGCTCGAGACGGCCCGCGGCAGCCACGATCAAATTGCTGGGGGCGTAAATCCTGCGAAAGAAGCGCAAGACCTCGGCCCTCGTGAAGGCGGCGAGTGTCTCGGGTGTACCGAGAATGGGTCTTCCGAGAGCATGATTCGGCCAGAACTGCTCGCCGAAGAGCTCGTGGACGAGATCCTCGGGAGCGTCTTCAACGCCTTTGATCTCTTCGAAGATCACGTTTCGTTCGCGCTCTAGCTCCTCCGCGTCGAAGCGGGGGGCGAGAACGATGTCGGAAAGCAGATCGACGGCACGCGGAACGTGCTCATCCAGAACTTTCGCGTGAAAGCCCGCATATTCGTGACTCGTGAAGGCGTCCGTTTGGCCACCGATCTCGTCCATTTCCTGCGCAATGCGTGCCTGGCTGCGGCGCTCCGTGCCCTTGAAGACCATATGCTCGATGAAATGGGCGAGACCGCCCTCTTCGATCGTTTCATGGCGGCTTCCCCTCGCGATCCAGATGCCGATGGCGACAGAACGGAAGTGAGGCATCTCTTCCGTCAGGACCGTAAGCCCGTTGTCGAGAACCTTTTTGCGGAACATCGCGTCAAAGCTGCTCCTGGACGTCCCCCGGCCAGGTTTATGTGTGGAGGACTGCAAAGGTTAGCACAAGCAGCGATCGAGGCGCCAGCCGGGCCTTTTTGCTAACATCCGTGGGATGAAGAACCTCTTCGGCATGAGCCGCGGCGAGCTCGAGAGCGAGCTGGTCGCGGCGGGATCTCCTCGGTTTCGAGGGGGGCAGATCTATCGCTCGATCTATGCTCGCGGTGTGAAGAGCTTCGAGGAGATGACCGATCTGTCGAGGCAGCTTCGTGAGCGGCTGTCCCGAGACTACGTCATCCGACGCCCACGGGTCGTTGACCGGAGCCTTTCGAAGGACGGTACCCGTAAGCTCTCGATCGAGCTCGAGGACAAGAGGCACGTCGAGACCGTCTATATTCCCGATGGCGAGCGACACACCTTTTGCCTTTCGACTCAAGTCGGGTGTCCGCTGAAGTGCACCTTCTGCTTTTCGGGAACCGTGCAATTCGAGAGGAATCTGACGCCCGGAGAGATCGTGGGCCAGTTTCTCCTCGCGCGGGGAGAGCTCGCCTCGCCTCCGGCGCGCAGCAATATCGTCTTCATGGGAATGGGCGAACCGCTGCTCAATTCCGAAGGTGTCGATGGATCGCTCGAGATCCTCAGCGACGACAACGCTTGTGCGGTTTCACCGCGGCGCATCACCGTCTCGACAGTCGGACTGCCGGATGAGCTCGCGCGCTTCGCGACCGGGCATCCGGCCGTCCGGCTCGCCATCAGCCTTCACGCGACGACGAACGGCAATCGGAGTCGCATCATGCCGATCAACCGCAAACATCCGCTCGAGGAGCTGCTAGCCGCGGCGCGAAGTCTTCCTCTACCGCGCAGGCGTCGGATCACCTTCGAGTACGTGCTACTCGGTGGAGAGAACGATACAGGAGCCGACGCACATCGGTTGGCGTCCCTGCTGGAAGGGATGAAAGCCAAGGTGAACTTGATCGCCTATAACCCATGGCCGGGCTCACCCCACGTTCGCACGACCCGCGAGGCGACGGAGAGCTTCATGCGGATCCTCGCCGCCGTCGGCATCACCGTGAGCTTGCGACGAAGCCGCGGGGACGACGTGCTCGCGGCCTGCGGCCAACTTGCGGGTAGCTCGACTTCGGCGACGCTATCAAGTTGAAGTCCTGAGCTTCTCCGAAGCTTCCTCGACCTCTTTGGCTTTCGTCTTGCGCCAGGCGGCGAGCTTGTCGGCGACGCTAGCGTCCGAAGTGGCGATGATTTGAGCGGCGAGAAACGCGGCATTGCGCGCTCCCGCTTTGCCAATCGCCATCGTCGCGACGGGAAATCCCGCCGGCATTTGTACCGTGGCGAGCAGGGCGTCCAAGCCGGCGAGCGGCGTGGCGGCCAGGGGAACGCCGATGACGGGAAGGTGAGTCCGCGAGGCGAGGGCGCCAGCGAGATGCGCCGCCGCCCCCGCTCCGGCGATGAGCGCCTTGACACCGCGATCCGCTGCCTCGGAGGCGAGCTTCGCAGCTCGCTCCGGGGTACGGTGCGCGGAGTAGATGCCCATCTCGAAGGGAATGCCGAGCTCTCTCAAGACTTGAGCTGCCTCGTTCATGACGTCCGCGTCGGACGAGCTTCCCATGACGATGATGACCTTCGGTTTGGACAAGTTTCTAACCACCCGTGAGCCGCGCTAGTGCCTTCCCGCCGATATCCTTGCGGAAGTGATTTCCCTCGAAGCGAATGCGCCCGACTCCTTCGTAGGCGCGATCGATCGCCCCCTTCAAGTTCTGCCCAACCGCGGTGACGGCGAGCACTCGCCCGCCCGAGGTGACGAGCCCTTCTTCGGCGGAGGCGGTGGCGGAGTGGAAAACGTAAGTGCCCTCGCTCTGTTCGACCTGCTTCGCGTCGATGCCCTCGATGAGCTTTCCTGATTCGTACTTGCCCGGATAGCCGCCGGCCGCCATCACGACCGTCACGGCCGGCTCCCGCGTCCATTCGGGCCGGTGCTGGCCGAGCCTTCCGTTCGCGACTTCCATCAACAGGGGCAGCAGGTCGGACTTCAAACGGGGCAGAATCGCTTGGGCTTCTGGGTCGCCAAAGCGCACGTTGAACTCGAGGACCTTTGGTCCGTCCGCGGTGAGCATGAGTCCGCAATAGAGAAGTCCCTGGTACCTCCGCCCTTCGGCGGCGAGTCCCGAGACCGTCGGGTGGACGATCTCCTTCACGATGCGTTTCAGCGTCTCTGCCTTCAGATTGGTGGCTGGGCAGATACAGCCCATCCCGCCGGTGTTGGGTCCCTCGTCCCCATCGAAGGCGCGCTTGTGGTCCTGGGCGGCCACCAGCGGGAGCACGTTGGATCCATCAGACAGGGCGAAAAACGAGACCTCGTCTCCCTCGAGAAACTCCTCGAGAACGAGCCTGGTTCCGGCGCTTCCGAGCTGGCGCTGCTCAATGAGCTGCACGGCCACCTCGAGGGCCTCGTCCTTGCTCTGAACGATGGTGACGCCTTTCCCGCCCGCGAGTCCGTCGGCCTTGACGACGAGAGGCATCCCGATCTCGCCGCTCTCGAGGATCGCCCTAGCGCCGTCCATGCTTCCCACGACGTGGTAGCGGGCGGTCGGAATGTCGTGTCGTTTCAGAAAGTCTTTTGCGAAAGCCTTGCTGCCCTCGAGCTCCGCCGCCGCCCGGTTGGGTCCGAAAACGGGAAGCCCACGCCGCTGGAACTCGTCGGCGAGCCCCAGAATGAGCGGCAGCTCGGGGCCGACGACCGTCAGACCGATGTTGAGGTTGTCCGCGAAGTCCGCAATTTCGACGATATCGGAGGGGTCGATGGGGACACAGTCCGCAATCGCCGCGATCCCCGCGTTGCCGGGAGCGCAGTAGAGCTCGCTCAACTCCGGGCTCTGTTTCAGCTTCCAGGCGAGCGCGTGCTCCCGCCCGCCGCCGCCGACCACGAGCACTCTCAAGGCCGTGCTTCCGTTGGTGTGTTCAAAGTCAGCACTGTCAGTAATTTACGAAATTCTACGAGTGCCGATTATCCCACGGCGGGAGAGAAAGTGTCAACAATTCGCGTGGCAAACCGACACCGCCCGATGGGTCGGGCGGAGTGCCTCCGAATCGTATTGACAGGGTTAACATCGTCTCCTATAGTGATTTGAAGCGAGCGGGTTTCGAAAACCGTACAGTCGCGTTCACCTGCATCCCATCTCCTCGCAGAGTTGGGCTCTTTGCCTTCGAACGCCGTGCCCCTCTCGAAAAAATCCATGAGGGAAGGGGGGTGCAGTCGATTTGGCGGAGATTAGAGTTCAGGACAACGAGTCGATCGAGAGCGCGCTGAGGCGATTCAAGCGCAAAGTGCAGCAGGAAGATATCATCAAAGAGATCAAGAGACACTCGTTCTACATGAAGCCTGGCGATAAGAAACGCGCCAAGCAAGCGCTCGCGCGAAAACGTCAACGCAAGAAGATGCGTCGCGAGCAGCACGACTGAGCATCCGACGCGGCCGTCACGTTCCCCTCGTTTCAGGCGCTCGCCTGCACGGAAGTGATGGCCGCGACGTTGACGATATCTTCCACGCTACAACCTCGAGACAGGTCGTTGGCGGGAGCCGCGAGTCCCTGGAGGATGGGACCGATGGCGGCCGAGCCCGCGAGCTGCTCGACCAGCTTGCAGGCGATATTCCCTGAGTTCAGATCAGGAAAGATCAACGTATTCGCCCTTCCTGCCACCGCGCTCCCCGGCGCCTTCCTCTGACCGATCTCGGGAACGATGGCGGCGTCCGCCTGGAGCTCTCCGTCGGCCAGGAGCGCGGGGGCACGGGCCTTCAGAGTCTCCGCGGCCTCGGCTACCTTGCGAACGTCGGGATGGTCGGCGCTGCCTTTGGTCGAGAACGAAAGCAGGGCCACCCGGGGCTCGACTTCGAGGAAGAGGCGGCAGTTCTTGGCCGCGAGCTCGGCGATCTCGACGAGCTCCGTCGGGCTCGGATTCGGGAGCACGGCACAGTCCGCAAACAAGAACTGACGGCGCTCGTCGGCGAAGCTCATGAGAAAGAAGCTCGAGACACGACGAATGCCCGCTTCGGTTCCGAAAACCCGAATGGCGGGTCGTAACACGTTGGCGGTACTGTTTTGAGCTCCAGCGACGTAGCCCGCGGCTTCCCCTCCCGAGACCATCAGGGCGCCGAAATAGAGCGGATCGCGGGCCAGTTCGCGGGCTTCGTCCTCGGAGATGCCCTTGTGTCGAAGGCGTTCGTAGAGCCTTTGACCGAAGAGCTCGGCCTTGGCCCGCTCGCTGGGAGATCGGATCTCGATACCCGCCAGCTGCTCGGGCGAAACCCCGGCGTCACGAGCTGCCTTTAGGACGACTTCCGGCTCGCCGACCAGGACGGGCTCCGCGACGGCCCGCCGCTTCAACTCCGCCGCTGCCTTCAGCGTCCTGGGCTCGGTCGCCTCGGGGAGCACGATTCGATTCTTTCGAGCGCTCGCCCGCTCTTGAAGGCGAGTAAGAAACGGATCCCCCATGGGAAGAGAGTCTAGCACTTCCCGCGAACGAGCACTTAGCGAGCACTAAAAGGTGCTAACTAGTGCTTGCTCAAAGAGTTTGACACCGTTCGGCGTTCTGTGATAACCCTGCATGGTTTCTATTGAAGGATTTCTTGTCCCGGTTTCTAGGAGGACTTCTTGGCGATGAAAATCGAGGAAAGAGCAGTTGATGGGGTCACCATCTTGGATTTGCAGGGGAAAATGCTCATCGGAGAGGGTGACGAGCTGCTGCGCGAAAAGATCAACAACTTGGTCGAGAACGGGACCCAGAAGATCGTCTTGAATCTGGCAGATGTTCCCTACGTGGATAGCGCCGGACTCGGTGAGATCGTTCGCTGTTATACCACGGTGAGCCGCAAGAGCGGGAAGCTCAAGCTGCTCAACTTGACCAAGCGCATCCAGGATCTGCTGTCGATTACAAAGCTGCTGACGGTTTTCGACACCTACGAAACGGAAGCAGAGGCCGTCAAGAGCTTCGAGTAGAGTTGCTTCCCGACACGGAAGAGTTCCCGCGCCAATCTCGAGGAGATAGGCATTTGGCACGATCGGGCTATTAAGGAACTGGCACTGGTGTCTTTCGTTCGCCAGCTGAGACAGCTGCTCATTTCCCTGCGCCCCTACCAGTGGACCAAGAACTTAGTCGTTCTCGCACCTCTGGCCTTCGCCCAGCGTCTCTACGACCTGGGTGCGGTCGTGGCGGCGAGCTCCGGGTTCGTGGTGTTCTGCCTCGTGTCGGGCTCGGTCTATCTCATCAACGATCTCCTCGACGTGGAGGGAGATCGCAAGCATCCCGTCAAGAGCCAGCGACCGCTCGCCTCTGGAGCTCTTTCATCGAGCCTCGCGATCGCGGCGACGGTCGTCTGTCTTCTCGCGGGAGTCGGATGGGCCTTCGCTCTTTCGACTGGCTTCGGTTTCGTGGTGGGCGTGTACTTTCTCATCATGGCGGGGTATTCTGTATTTTTGAAGAACGTCGTTATTCTCGACGTTCTCATCGTGGCATTAGGTTTCGTGCTGAGGGCGGTCGCCGGCGCAGTGGTGATCGGTGAACCCTTCAGCAATTGGTTGTTGATTTGTACATTGTTGCTCGCGTTGTTCTTGGCCCTCGCCAAGCGTCGGCAGGAGCTGACGCTTCTCGCAGGCCAAGCGTCCGAGCATCGGAGAATTCTGGGAGAGTACAGCCCGTACCTGCTGGATCAAATGATCGCCGTGGTAACGGCCTCTACCCTCGTCTCCTACGCGCTATACACCTTGGCGCCGGAGACTGTGGAGAGACTTGGTACGGACCGACTGGTTTGGACCCTTCCTTTTGTTCTGTACGGGATATTTAGGTACCTCTACCTCGTGCACCGAAGGGAAGAAGGAGGCAACCCAACGAGGGTGCTCCTCAACGATAGGCCGATTCTCGTGACAGTAGCGCTCTGGGCCGCAACAGTGGTCGCGCTGATTTATCACGGACGCGGGCCGGGCTAGACTCTCCTCATCAGATAAACCGCTCAGATTGTGCGCGGGCTTGCCGAGCGGCTCTTTCGAGGGCCGGATAGGCGCGAACGGTGCGCAACGTTTTGGATTGCCGCGGGCCGTGGCTTCGCGGTGGTGAAAGGAGGCCCATGTCGACCTTCAATGCGAAAGGGTCGGACATCGATGTCGAGGCCATCATGTCCAATATTCGGCGCAGAATCGATGAAAAGCGCAAAGGACTCTATACCGAGGACGAGGTTCGTGAAATCGCGGAGATGAGGCTCGATGCCGTGCTCGACAGCAACGAGTTCAATAGCGACTTCGTAGCAGCCTTCCGGGCCCGGGACGCCAAGTGGAACTTCAGTTTCAATCCCGAGACGATCTATGCATCGTCCCGCGGAGGAGGAGGCCGCTTCAAACGATCGATCCGACGTCTCTTGAATCCGGTCCTCAAGCTCCTCTTCAACCCCAACCCCATGATCAGCGCGCTGTCCAGGCAGTCGGATCTCAATCGCTACTACGTGATCTTGTTGCACAATCTGGCCGAAGAGGTGACGCAGCTGAATCTCGAGCTTACCAACATGAAGGCCCGGCTTCGCACCATGGGCATTCGGGTCGACTTCCAGACCAAACGCGAGAAGAGTTTCGAGGGGCTCACGACCAGACGAGAGACGCAGCCCTCTTCGCAAGGCGCCCCCTCGTCATCCTCCGCATTGGGCGAGGGTGAGCGGGGACGTCCTCGCCAGCGCGGCGGCCGACGCAACTATCGGCGTCGCCGCGGCGGCAAGCCGAACGAGGGTCGCTCTGGCGGCGGCTCGTCCGGCCCGCGCGACGGAAACAGTGGAAAAACCGGAGGCTAGTACCGGAGGAACGCGTTGGAATCAGGCTGAGTCCCAACCGGGGCGGATCTCGTCCCAACGGGGCGAGCTCCAATCGCGACCTCCAGAAAGAACCGAGCCAGAGCCTCTCCGCCTCGGTCTCGTCGTGCAGCGCTACGGGGAAGACATTAACGGCGGTGCCGAGTATCACTGTCGCCTCATTGCCGAGCATCTCGGCGCAGTTCATCGCGTCGAAGTGCTGACGTCCTGTGCCAAGGACTACATCACGTGGCGCAACGAGCACGAGGCGGGCCTCGTTCGGATCAACGGCGTTCCCGTGCGACGCTTCAAAGTTCGGCGTCCGCGAGATCCCGATCGATTCGGCCGTCTTTCCAACATGGTCTTTCTCGGCAAGCACGCGCGGGAAGAGGAGCTCGCCTGGCTCGAGGAGCAGGGACCGTTCTCGCCCTCGCTACTTCGCTACTTGAGGCGGCGTGAGCGCGACTACGACTATTTTCTCTTCTTCAGCTACCGCTACTATCATAGTTTCTACGGCGTGCAGACGGTGCGGCCCAAGGCCATTCTGGTGCCGACGGCGGAGAGGGACGAGGTCATCCGGCTAACGATCTTTCGCGATCTGTTTCGACTCCCCCGTGCCATCGTCTACAACTCGATCGAAGAAAGAGCGATGATCTGGGAGGCCACGGGGAATAGGAGCGTAGCGGGAGACGTCGTCGGTGTGGGCTCGGACGTGCCCGAGACCACGGACGCGAGTCTGTTTCGCGACAAGCACGGGATCCAGGGTCCCTATATCGTTTTTATCGGGCGCGTGGATCCGAACAAGGGCTGTGGGACGCTCTTCAACTACTACCGTCGTTACAGAGGAGAGACGGGCTCGAGGCTAAAGCTCGTTCTGGTGGGTGGACGCCAGATGGCCATACCGGAGGACTCGGGCATCTACTATGCGGGCTTTCTCTCCGAGCCGGAAAAGTGGGGCGCTCTCGCGGGGGCGGAGCTTTTGGTGATGCCCTCGGAGCTCGAAAGCCTCTCGATGGTGACGCTGGAGGCCTGGTCCGTTGGAAAAGCGGTGCTCGCCAACGGAAAGTGCGACGTTCTAAAGGGCCAATGCCTCCGCTCCGATGCCGGTCTTTATTACGACGATTACTACGAGTTCAAAGAAGCTCTGACACTTCTCGAGAGCGACGACGCGCTTCGCAGCGGCCTTGGTGTCAACGGCAAGCGCTTCTATCGCGATCACTACCGCTGGGCGGTCATCGAGGGAAAGTACAATCGTATCCTTCGAACCCTGCGAGCACAGGACGATGCTCGTGAGGCGAAAGCTCCGAAGAAGGGCTTTTTCGCTCGCTGGCTAGGATAGAGGCGATGCAGATTCATCAGATGCTCGCCGCGCTCTCCCTTGGTGATGCCATTGGAAACGAGGCCCTGCGCATCCAGGAAGGTCTTCGCAACGAGGGATTCGATTCCGACATTTTCGCCGAATCGGTACATCCGGAGATGGCGGGCAAGGCGCGAAAGCTCTGGGACTATCGAGAGATCTCGAGCCCGGATAATCTGCTCTTGCTTCACTTCTCGATCGGCGCCGGGGTGAGCACCTTCGCTCACCATCTCGTCGATCCAATATTGCTCATCTATCACAACATCACGCCGGCGCGCTGGTTCGCGGAGTTTCATCCGCATCTCGCGGGACTTTGCTACCACGGCCGCCGCGAGCTCGAGGCTTTCGTCCCCCGTGTCAGGCTGGCCCTGGGAGACTCCGAGTTCAATCGGGCCGAGCTAGAGGCGGTGGGCTTCCACCCTACTGGGGTCCTTCCCCTGATGCTCGACCCGGGACGACTCGACATCACGCCGAGCGCGGTCGTTCTCGACATGTTCGACGACGACAAGACGAACTTTCTCTTCGTCGGCCGCGTGATTCCCAACAAGTGCTTTCACGATCTCATCAAGGTTTTCGCCTTCTATCAGAAGTTCATCGATTCCAACTCGCGCCTGCTTCTGGTCGGCGAGTGGGTCGGTTTCGAAAGGTACTTCGAAGCCCTCGTGAGGATGGTGGACGATCTTCGGCTGAAGGACGTGGTCTTCACGGGGCACGTGGATGATGACGACCTCGCCGCCTATTACCAGGCCGCCGACCTCTTCTTATGCTTGAGTGAGCACGAAGGCTATTGCGTGCCGCTCATCGAGGCTTTCCGTTTCGGTGTGCCGGTCATGGCCGCGGATGCGGGCGCGGTACCCGAGACGCTGGGTGGTGCCGGGATTCTGATCCGGGAAAAACGAGTCGACGAGATTGCCCTGATGGGGCATGCGATCGTCACCGATGAGTCGCTTTCGCGAAAGATCGTCACGGCACAGGATGGCGTGCTAGAGCGTATGGATGCGAGGAACGATCACGAGCTCCTCATGGGTTTCGTTAGAGAAGCGCTTACGCCGTCGGCGGTGAAGGGCTGATGCGCATCGATCAATGGCTTCCCGCGGCGCATCGAGGCGACGCCATTGGCGACGAGGCTATCCGTATGCGGGGCGCGCTTCGGCGAGCGGGCCACGATTCCGAAATCTTCGCGCTGGACATCGACGAGCAAGCCGAGGGAGACGTCCTGTCGTTCCGCGATCGCCCCGAGGCCGGTAGCGACGACGTGACCATGTTTCACTTCGCCCTGCCGTCGCCCATGACTGCCGCCTTTCGAGAAGCGCACGGAAAACGGGTGCTCGTATACCACAACATAACGCCTGCGGAGTTCTTCGTGGGTTTCGACGAGGAGCTGGTTCGGATTGCGGCCGCCGGACGGAACGAGCTTCGAAGCCTCGCGACGGCCACCGACCTCGCATTGGGAGACTCCGACTTCAATCGCAGAGAACTCGAGCAGTTGGGATTCGAGCGCACGGGTGTGCTCCCGATCCTGCTCGACTTCGACGAGTTTCGAGGTGGAACGCCGAATCCCGTCATGCAGGAGATTTTAGGCGACGGGAGAGCCAACTTCCTCTTCGTCGGCCGGGTCTATCCCAACAAGCGATTCGAGGACCTGGCGCGGCTCGCATTCTTCTACAAGAAATACGTGTCCGAAGACTTTCGCTTCATTCTCGTCGGCAAGGCTGGAAGAATGGACCGCTATCAACAGGCGGTACAGGCTTTGGCCGATCACTGGGGGCTGAGACCGAGCGAGTTTCTTTTCACCGGCCACCTGGCTTGGGACGACTTGCTCGCCTGCTATGCCTCCTCGGATCTCTTCGTGAGCATGAGCGAGCACGAGGGCTTCGCCGTACCTCTTGTCGAGTCGATGCTGATGGACCTCCCGATTCTCGCCTATGCCGCGGGAGCGGTTCCCGACACTCTCGAGGGCGCCGGTGTTCAGTTTTCGGCCAAGAACTATGAGGAGTTGGCCGAAATGGCCCACGAATTGGTGACGAACGAGAGCTTGCGCGCAAGTGTCATCGAGGGCGAGCGGCGACGGGTAGATCGCTTTTCTCCGCAAAGGGTTGAGGCCGATCTGTTAGGCTACATCGAGGAGGTAGGCTCTTGAAGCTGGCTTTTGTCGTACAACGATACGGAAGGGAGATCCTCGGTGGATCCGAGACCCTCGCCCGTCAGCTTGCCGAGCGCCTGTCACGCCGCTACGAGATCGAAGTGCTGACCACCACGGCCCAAGACTACATCACCTGGAAGAACGAATACGAGGTCGGCGAGGAGAAGCTCCGAGGCGTCAAGATTCACCGCTTTCCCGTCGAGGGTGAGCGGGACCTCGAAGAGTTCAACAAGTTCTCGGAAGAGATCTACAAAGGGCAGTCGACCCGCGAGCAGGAGCTCGAATGGCTCGAGCGGCAGGGTCCGGTGGTTCCGGAGCTAGTGGAGTATCTGAAGACGGAGCACGAGCGCTTCGACCTGGTCATTTTCTTTACCTATCTCTATTACCCTACGTTCTACGGTCTCAAGGTCGCTCCCGAAAAGAGCTTTCTCATTCCGACCGCTCACGATGAGCCTCCCTTGCGGCTGGGCATCTTCAAGGAGATGTTTCAGCTTCCGAGCGCATTCCTGTTCAATACCGAGGCCGAGGAGCTTCTTGTGCTCGAGCGCTTCCCGGTGCACAAGAAGATGAGGGAAACGATCGGGATGGGGATGGAGCTCTTGGACCCGCCGGATCCTTCCAGCTTTCGGAAGAAGCACGACATATCCGCGAAGTATCTGCTCTACGCCGGCCGTATCGACACCGGCAAGGGCATGGATGAGTTGTTTCGCTACTTCACCTTCTACAAAGAAGAGCACCCCGCGACCGGCAACTTGCAGCTCGTGCTGATCGGAAAACTCGGGATGAAACTGCCCGAGGACGAATCCATTCGATATATCGGCTTCGTCGATGAGGCCGACAAGCTCGCGGCAATGGCGGGAGCGGTCGCCGTGGTCCAGTCCTCGAGGATGGAAAGCCTCTCTATCGTAACTCTGGAAGCGTTCTCGGTTGGCAGTCCCGTTCTCGCGAACGGCGGCTCACAAGTGCTCGTCGACCACTGCCGGAAGTCCAACGCGGGCTTCTATTATCGGGACTTCGAGGAGTTCGAAGAGCTGCTCCACCTGCTTCTGAACGACAAATCGTTGGGACGCGACTTGGGGAAAAACGGTCAGCGCTATATCAAGGAGACCTACGGATGGACCAAGCTCCTTCCGAAGTACGAGCTTGCGTTCCGGAGCTCGGCCCGACCGGCGAGAGAGCCGAAGAGCTTGCGCCGCCCCGCTCCTGCTCCGCCTCCGCCGCGTCTCGAGACGCCGTCCGAGGCCGTGACGGAAACTAATCCCGTGACCTCGGACCCGTTGCGTGAGCCGACGCAGACGGCTGAGCTCGAGCAGATTACTCGAGCCGAAACCTCGGAACCGGAGAAAGCCGGCGTCCCACCCGCCCCCGCGGAAGAGCCTTTACAGCCGGAGAAGACAGCTTTGGGGCAAGAGCCGGAGATCGCAGAGGAGGACGTACCCGAGGGGCTCGAGCACCTGCCGAGCTTCTTTCGTGCCGCGCTTCCTCCTACACCGCCCCTAGCCGAGCGACCTAGCGAGGAAGATGATGTGCCTTCCTCGACGCTCGAGCCGCCTGAACCGGAAGCCTCTGATGCGTCCGAGCCCGTCGAGGAGGAAAAAGACGAGGAAGAAAGAGCCGAGCCCGTCTCTGAATCCGACGAGACGAGCGTCGAGGAAGAAGGCCTCCCCGAATTCTTCCGGCCCCGCCCGATCGAGTCATCCTCCGACGAACCCGTCGGGCAGGTAGAAAACGAAGAGTCCGAAACCGAAAAACCCCAAGGTTAGGAAGACAGCTTCCGCGCCGCTCGGCGGAGACTCCGCACCGACTTCCGATACATTTCTGCCGTAGTCTCGAAGTTCGACGGTCGGTTGCGCGCCAGCCAAAGCTTTCGGAGTCTCCTTTCGAGCATCGATTGCTCGGTCGCTAGCATACGGAGCTCCCCCGCTAGCGCTCGTTTCGCCGAGGCGTTGAGCGACAGGCCTTCGTCACGCCATTTCGCGAACCGATGACCCGCGAGCCCCTTCCGAGCCGCCACCATCGAAGCGTCGATGGCGAAACGAAGCTCGTCGCGAGCTACCGGCCGTCGATCGAACAGCTCCGCGCGATCGGCGAAGCTTCTTTGAATGCGCCGCAGCCTCCGGAGCGTCGCCGTTAACACCCGTGGCCGCACCTTCGCGGAGAACTTCGCTTCGTCGAGGTCATCATAGTAGAGAGATTTCAGCGGTGAGTTGTTGAAGTGGTCGAAGCCCGTCCGATGTTCCTTCCCGAGGCGACGGTAGAGCTTTCCTACGGTCCCGGTCCGATCTCGAAAAAGTCTTTGTCCGAATGCGCGATCGAAGGAAGCTATGTCACCGCGGGTGCTACCCCAAGAAGCCTGAGCACCCCAGGCGATCGGATAGAGGGAGTTGCCCAGGAGGTTCCCGTGACCGCCATCGCCCCAATCGGTATTCACGAGTCCGCCCGCGCCGAAGCGCTTTCCCGCTTCGGCGTGGCCCGTGATATTGGCCAGAGCATTCTGAAGTCTCGGGAACAAAGTGTTCCAGCTGGAAGTGCCCGAACAGACCATGAAGGGGATGTCGTTCTCGGCGAAGACCTGGACGCGATCGAAATCGTGATTCGCTTCGTACGACCAGTCGAGGAGAGTGAGCGCCCGGCTCAAACGGGGAATCTCCTCGGGATGCTCGAAGACGACGTCTCCCCATACCATCGTTCGCTTTCCGAAACGCCTCGCGAGAGCGCGCACGCGCTCGAGATGCGCCCGGTAGAGGCCTCCGCGGCCCTTCCCGTCGGCGATTTTCTTGGAGAGCCCCTTCCCAAGGTCGACGGGCTCGTCACAGTTCGCGTTGAACCAGCCCGAGCTGAAATTTGGGAGGTACTCGGAATAGAGGTCGGAGAGGAAATCGTAGGACGCTTCGAGCGCGGGAGAGATCGACCACCGTCGATCGGACTCGGCGAGGTGACTATAGCGCCCAATCTTCAGGATGTGATGCATGTGGCCGAGGGACTGGAGCGTTGGTACGAGCTCCACGTGTCGCGCTCGGGCGTAGGCATCGAGCTCCCGCAGCTCCCAGGCCTCGATGGGTGACGCACCCTTCCCGATCAGAGGGTGGCGTCGGAAGCGGAAAACGTGCTCCGTGTAGAGCATGAGGAGATTCAGCTTCAAAGCGACCATGAGGTCGACAACCTGTTCGAGCGTCTCGAGGGTGGGAACCTTGCCCCGGGAAACGTCGAGCAGAAGTCCGCGCCACTCGAGATCGGGCGCGTCGTCCACGTCGCAAGCCATGACGGTTTTCGAGCGCGGCTGAAAGAGCTGTGCGAGCGTTTCCACGCCGTAACGCAACCCGGCGGGTCCCTGACCTACGAGCTCGATCCGCTTCGCTCGTACACGAATCCGATATCCCTGCCCATCGGCGTGGCTTCGAGCGAGCTCGATGCGTGGCCCGATACCCTGAAGCCGCGCATGGGTTTCCACCGGCAGCACGACGCTCGTCTCGGCCGCGATCGCTTGCCGGAGAGCCCAGGCGCTCTCGAAGTCGGAATCCTCCGAGCCGGAGGACAAGACGATCGGTGTGTCTTTGCGGAGTCGGAAGCTTCTAGGTTTCGAACGGAGCTTTTTGGGCTCGGGAAGAAGCGCGGGGATCCGGATCATTGGACGATTCTAGCAGTGTGCTTCTCAATGATGCTGACGCACGGCAATTTTGGCAGGAATCACAGGAAATTCAGGAATCGCAGGAGAAAAGCACTCTTGAAGAGACCGTTCAGAGCTCGAATGAGTGAAGCCAGCTCCTTTCCAGTGATTCCTGTGGATTCCTGCGATTCCTGCCCGAATTTGCGGCGCTTCCGTTGCGAGACGCCGATCTTGCGGGCCGTGCGAGCCGTCGGGTATGCTCGCAGCTCTCATGAGTGACGAGCCTCCCATCTGGCCCGCGGCGCTCGCGGCCGTCGAAATGGTCGAGTCCGGTATGGTCGTCGGGCTCGGTACGGGCCGTGCGGCGGCGATGTTCGTACGGGCGCTGGCCGAGCGTGTGACCCAGGACGGACTTTCGGTTCGGGGCGTGCCGACATCTATTCGTACCGCCGAGCTCGCCGAAGAGCTCAAAATCCCCCTGACGACGCTCGACCAAGTGGCCTCCGTGGATATCGACGTCGATGGAGCGGACGAGGTCGACCCCAACCTCGATCTGATCAAAGGACACGGAGGCGCCCTGCTGAGAGAACGCGTCGTGGCCTCCGTCTCCGAGCGCTTCGTCGTGCTGGTGGGTGACGAGAAGATCGTCAAGAATCTCGGCGAACGAATGAGCGTCCCCGTCGAGGTCGTTCCTTTTGCGGCTCCGGTCGCGCGCCGGAAACTCGAGTCGCTGGGCTCCGAGGTCGAGCTACGCTCGGTGGGAGAAGCCCCCTACCGGTCCGACAACGGCAATTACATTCTCGATGCTCGGTTCGAGCGGATCACCTCTCCTTCCGAGCTCGAAGAGCTGATCGATGGTGTTCCCGGCGTCGTGGACTCGGGGCTTTTCATCGGCATGGCCGACGTGGTTTTCGTACAATCAGAAGGAGCGTTTCGCAAAATGGAGCGTGCGTAGTCGGATCGATGGCCGAACCCGCCGTCGAGTTCCGGGGCGTGAGCAAGTGTTACGACGGAGGGGCTCCGGCGCTCAGCTCTCTCACGCTCTCCGTCGACTTCGGAGAGACGCTGGTTCTCCTCGGCTCGAGCGGGTCCGGCAAGACGACGACGCTCAAGATGGTCAACCGCCTCGTCGAAGCGGATTCGGGCGAAGTGATTGTCGAAGGTCGAGAGGTGCGAGAGTGGGATCCGATCAGGCTTCGGAGAAACGCGGGCTACGTCATTCAGGACGTGGGGTTATTGCCTCATTGGAGCGTGGTCGAGAACATCGAGCTCGTGCCGAGACTCGAGGGCTGGTCCCAGTCTCGCAGGCGCGAACGGGCGCGCGAGCTTCTCGAGCTCGTCGGTCTCGAGGCCCATGCCTTCGAGCACAAGCGGCCGTCGGAGTTGTCCGGAGGTGAGCGCCAGCGGGTCGGTGTCGCTAGAGCCCTCGCGATCGATCCACCCATACTCTTGATGGACGAGCCCTTTGGCGCTCTCGACCCCATCACGAGGAGGCGTCTCCAGGACGAGTTTCGCGAGATGCGCGAGCGTCTCGGAAAAACCATCGTCTTCGTGACTCACGATGTGACCGAGGCCCTCAAACTGGCGCATCGTATCGGGGTCATGCACGGAGGTGAGCTCCTACAGCTCGCGACTCCAGAGACCATCCTGCGGGAGCCAGCGAACGAGTTCGTTCGTGAGCTAATTCGGACCGAGATCTGAAAGAGGAGGGGCGCATGGAGCTTCTAAGGTTCTTTCTCGAAAGACGTGCCGACATCGCCACCATGACGGTCGAGCATCTTCTGCTCGTTGGCATCGCGACCGGATTGGCAACAGCTATCGGTATCCCTCTGGGCATCTTGCTCACCCGCCGGGAAGCACTCGCGCCTCCCCTCATCGGATTCGCGAACGTCATGCAGACCATTCCGAGCCTCGCGCTCTTCGGTTTTCTCATTCCCATTCCGATCGTGGGAGGTATCGGGGACAAGACAGCGATCATCGCGCTCGTTCTCTATTCGTTGCTTCCGATCCTTCGAAATACATATACTGGGATTCGGGCCGTAGATCCTGCCGTCATCGAAGCCGGACGCGGGATGGGAATGACCGACCTCGAAAGACTCCGACTCATCGAGGTGCCCCTCGCACTTCCGACGATTCTCGCGGGAGTTCGGATCGCGACCGTCGTCTCGGTAGGGCTCGCGACCATTGCCGCCGCCATCGGTGCGGGCGGGCTCGGCTCGCTCATCTTTCGTGGGTTGTCGATGCTAGACAATCGACTCATTCTCGCGGGGGCGATCCCGGCGGCAGCTCTAGCCGTCGCCGCCGACACCTTGCTGGGTTTCGTCGAGCGCCGATTGGTGGCACGCAGATGAGGCGGCTCGTGGGATTACTGCTCCTCGCGGCGAGCCTGTCCTGTTCCTCGGGACAATCCGTGGTCGTGGGCTCGAAGAATTTCACCGAGCAAGTCATTCTCGGTGAGATGCTCGCGCAGCTGTTGGAATCGCGCGGCACTCCCGTCGATCGCCGGTTGAACCTCGGCGGTACGTTCATTTGCCATCAAGCGCTAGTGGCGAGCGACTTGGATCTCTACGTCGAGTACAGTGGCACGGCCCTGACAGCCATTCTCAAGGAGCCTGTGAGTCACGATCCGGATCTCGTCTACCGTCGGGCACGTGAGGTCTATCGGAGCGAGCTCGGAATCGAGTGGAGTGCTCCCCTCGGATTCAACAATACCTTTGCAATCGTGGTGCGGCCGGAGCTCGCCGAACGACTCGGCCTCCGCACGATCGCAGACCTCCGCGCGTACGGCGAGATGCGTCTTGGCTCGGGGCACGAGTTCCTCGAGCGAGAAGATGGATATTCCGGCCTCGTCGAGGCCTATCAATTGAGCTTTACAGCGGCGCCGCGAGGCCTGGAGCTCGGACTGGTCTATCGGGCGCTGATGGAGGGAGAGGTGGACTTCGTGGCGGGCAACTCCACCGACGGCCTCATCGAGAAGTTCGGGCTCGTCGTGCTCGAGGACGACCGCCGGTATTTCCCCCCCTACGCCGCCGCGATCGTCTATCGGCCTGAAACGGCGGAAAGCCATCCCGCCGTGCTCGAGGTGATACGACAGCTCGAGGGAAGCATCGACGAGGCCGCGATGCGGCGACTCAACCGCCTGGTCGACGACGAGAAGCAGGGTGTGGCCAAGGTGGTGGCGAATTTCCTGGCGGAGCGGGGGATGGTCGATCGACGCTGAATGGTGCGCATGGTAAGAAGCCTTACAGGCGGGCACTTGACGCCGCCACAGGGCTGCGCCTAATCTCTATTTTTTGTCATCATGATTCATCGGCTCACGTTCGCTGTGGCATCGTTTCTCGCGCTGTGCTCCGTGGACGCTCGGGCTCAGACCGAAGCGGAGCCGCCCTGGGGTTATCTCTACTCGGTCCGGACGCTGCGTCTCTACGAGCTCGGCGCGGACGACAATACTATCGGGCGGCGTGTCGGCAACGACGTCGTATTGACCTCGCCACGTGTCTCACGCCAGCATGCAGAGATCCGCAGGACGGAGACTTCCGTCGAGCTCGTCGACATTGGGAGCTCGAACGGAAGCAAGCTCAACGGAAAGACTCTTGACCCAAGTGTCTCGGTCACGCTCGAACCGGGAGATCGTATTCTTATCGCCGAGGAGCTCCTTCTCTACGACACGTCTCTGGAATCGCTATGGCTCACTGAAATACACAGCCGACTCTTGACGAGAATCATACGGCTCGCGCTCGACCTCCCTCAAGACGAGACGCGCAAGTCCCTTGGTCGGGAACGAATTGTGCCCGCCGTGACGGAAGCGACGTTGAGCGCCGAGGCGGGAATCGACGACGTCGAGCACTCCGTCGAGCTGGACCCCAGGCGCGGGTTTCCGCAAGGAAGCGGCGCATTCGTCGGAAACGTCGAAATAAAAGACCAAACCCTGGAGTTGAGCTTGTGGACGATCGCGAGAGGCGAATCCATGACGGGTCGTCGAGCTTCTCTGAGCAATCTCAAGCACACGACGCTCCGCATCTCGCCTGCCGAGGGCTCGGAGCAGGAAATGATACACGGGCCGTGGTTCTCGTCAGAGTACCTCGACGCGGTCTTCGGAATCTTTCCCGAGCAGTCGGACTTGACTCTTCGGTTCAGCAACAGCCTCTCTTCGCAGAAGCGCCCTGTCGCCTTGCGTGATGCCGCGAAGGTGCTGTCCCACCGACACGGTCTCGAGCCGGAGGAGTGGAAGTTTCTCATTCTCGCAACTCGATCGACTGGATTGTGGGTCGAGGGCGAAGTATTGGCGAAACGCAACCGCCTGTCACCAATTGAGCGGACCCGCCTTTCGGAATCGCTCGCGGAGGCTTCGGCCTGGCTCGCGGATGCGCGGGAGTTGGGCGCCGGCGACAAGGAGGCCAAAGAGGCCGCTGAGATACTAACGCGCGCGTCCAGGCGGCTCGAGGCACTATGAGCCCTCTGGCTTTCGGGGTCGTGCTCACGAGTTTTCTTTCGTCCCACGTTGCTACACGGCAGGGCAGCGAGGAGCGACCTCAGTTCCGCATCAGCGTCGATACGGTGAGCCTCGCGGTGACCGTGCTCGACGAGAAGCAACACCTCGTCAACGGACTTCCCCGGGAGAACTTCACCGTTTTCGAGGACGGTGTCGAGCAGGACGTCCAGTTTTTCTTCCATGGGGAAGTGCCCCTCAAGATGGCGATTCTGATCGATACATCGAGGAGCATGCAGGAGAAGATCTCGCTCGCGCAAGAAGCCGCGATTCGATTCGTTCGCTCCTTGGAGCCCGGGGACGAAGTACAGGTCGTCGAGTTCAACGACCGGGTACTCACACTTGTGGAGCTCACTGCCGACTTCGAAAAAATATCCGAAGCCATTCGTCAGACGGAAGTGGACGGAGCCACGTCGCTCTACACGGCGCTCTATGTCTCTCTAAAGGATCTCGACCGGCTATCAAAGGACGTGCTCGCCCGCCGCGCCATCGTGGTGCTGTCGGACGGAAACGACACGAAGTCGATGCTCAGCTTCGAGGACGTCAAGGAGTTGGCGCGGAAGAGCAACGTTATCATTTATTCCATCTCGCTTCGGGCGACCGAGGCTGATCTCGAGAAGGAGAAGTATCGAAACGCGCAGTACGAGCTCGATATGCTCGCTCGCGAGACCGGAGGTCTGGCCTACGCGCCACAGAGGCTGGACGACCTCGCGGGCGTCTACGACGAGATCGCCACGGAGCTCAAGAGTCAGTACAGCCTGGGCTATGTCTCGACAAACCTCGTCGCCGATGGTTCCTGGCGACGACTCCAGATTTTGACCAAAGAGCCGGGGACCGAGATCAGGGCGAGGAATGGTTACTTCGCTCCTCGGCCCGTCCGGAGGCGCCGCCGTGCACGCTGACTTCTATTAGTAGTGCTCGGTCGCCTCTTCGGCTCCCTCGCTCCCCTCGCTCCTCGCTCGGGGAGGACGGCCAAATTCCCCCGCGTTCATGACTCCGCTTCGCTCCGGCTTGACGCGATTCCTCTTGGCCGGGCTCGCTCCGCTCGCTTGGTGCTCGGTCGCCTCTTCCGTCAGTGCCGCACGACATTGTAAGGACTCTCGAGCTCGCCCGCCGAGCTCCATGCCGCGCACGTTCAGAAGCTTCGATGAAGTAGAATCGCCTCGACCGGAGCTCTCGTTGATCGTCTATTTGCGCGAATGCCTTCTCGTTGGGGCTGGAGGTTTCCTCGGCGCCTGCCTCCGTTTCGTTGTGTCCGGCGTAGTGCAGCGGATGGATCCGCTCGCGCGATTTCCCTACGGGACGCTCGGGGTCAACCTCCTGGGCTGCCTCGCCATCGGGCTTCTTGGCGGGCTCGGCGAGTCGCGACAAATCTTCGGGCCTGGCGCCAGGCTCTTCGTGTTCATCGGCATTCTCGGTGGATTCACGACGTTCTCGACGTTCGGCTTCGAGTCCTACGCTCTGTTGCGGGAGGGCTAGAGTCTGAAGGCGCTCTTGAACGTCACCGCGAGCGTCGTTCTAGGCCTTGGTGCCGTTTGGGTCGGATACGCGGTAACGATGAGGTAAACCATGCTTCCCAAAGAGGGTCATCTACTTCGCATCTTCGTGGGGGAGGCCGATCGACGCGATCGAATACCGCTCTACGAGTGGATCGTGAGAGAGGCTCGAAAGCACGAGCTCGCCGGGGCAACGGTGCTCCGGGGGGTCGAGGGCTTTGGGGCCAAAAGCCACCTTCACAAGGCGTCGATTCTGCGACTCTCCGCCGATCTACCCATCGTGATCGAGATCGTCGATACGAGAGAGAAGATCGAGAGCTTCCTTCCGGTCATCGATGCTGCCATCACCGATGGCCTGGCGACGATCGAGAAGGTGGAAATCCGTTTCTATCGAACGAGCGGCGGAGGCTGAAACCCGGTCGACGGGCTTGCGAGCTCCCTTGCCCTCTCAGGGCTCGCGTCGCTTCGGTCTCTGATTCGCCTTGAGGATCTTCTTTCTGAGACGAATCGAAGTGGGCGTCGTCTCCACGAGCTCGTCGTCGCGGATAAACTCGATTGCCTGCTCGAGGTTGAGCACGCGGTGGGGCGTCAGGCGGACCGCAATCTCCGAAGTGGAGGAGCGCATGTTGGTGAGCTTCTTCTCGCGAGTGATATTGACGTCCAGATCCGCGGGTCGCGCGTTCTCCCCGACGACCATGCCTTCGTAGACGTCCGTAGCGGGGCCGATGAAGAGCTCCCCGCGATCTTCGAGGTTGTGGAGCGCATAGGCCGTGGCCCGACCGGGGCGGTCCGCCACGAGGGTACCCGAGAGGCGCGTGGGAACGGAGCCCTGCCAGTCGTCGTAGCCGTCGAAGAGCGTGTTGAGCACCGCAGTGCCGCGAGTGTCCGCGAGGAGCTCGCTTCGGATGCCGATGAGCCCCCGAGAAGGAACTCGAAACTCGAGTCGGACCCGGCCCGAGCCGTTGTTGACCATGTGAGTCATCTGACCCTTGCGGATGCCGAGCTTCTCCACGACCACACCCTGGAAGGGCTCCGCCACGTCGACGAGAAGGATCTCGAATGGCTCCTTCTTCCGGCCGTCGATCTCTTTGGTAATGACCTCCGGGTTCGAGAGGGCGAGCTCGTATCCCTCGCGACGCATCGTCTCGACGAGTATCGCAAGCTGGAGCTCGCCGCGACCGAAGACTTTGAATCCGTCCGCGCTGTCGGTCTCTTTGACCTGGAGCGACACGTTCGTGAGAAGCTCCTTCGTGAGCCGCTCCATGATCTTGCGCGACGTAACAAACGGACCCTCCCGCCCCGCGAAGGGTGAAGCGTTGACGGAGAACACCATCGAAATGGTGGGCTCGTCGATGCGCAGCCTCGGCACGGGGCTCGGTCGCTCGGGATCCGTCACGGTGTCTCCGATGGCAATACCCTCGACCCCCGCCATGCAAACGATGTCGCCCACGCGAGCTTCCTCGGTAGGAACGCGGCTCAATCCGTCGAAAGTGAAGAGCTTCGTGACGCGCGTCGGAGCCAGGGCCCCGTCGGCCCGGGCGACGACGACGTCGTCACCGACCCGGACAGCCCCCTGCCCGATACGCCCGATGGCGAGTCGACCGAGATACTCGCTGTAGTCGAGATTCGAGACCATGAGCTGTAAAGGACCCTCTTCGACGCCGGGGGGCGCGGGAAGGTATCGGACGATGCCCTCGAAGAGCGGTCGCAAGTCGAAGTCCTCGCCGTCGGGCGCGCTACGGGCGCTGCCACTCCTGGCGTTGGTATAGAAAATGGGATACCCGAGTTGATCTTCGCTGGCGTCGAGGTCGATGAAAAGGTCGAAGATTTCGTTGACGACCTCTTGAATGCGCGCATCCTGACGATCGATCTTGTTGACGACGAGCAACAGGGGCAGTTTCAGCTGGAGTGCCTTTCCCAGAACATAACGAGTCTGCAGAAGAGGTCCCTCGCTGGCGTCGACGAGCAGCAGGACACCGTCGACCATGCTCAAGGCTCGTTCGACCTCTCCTCCGAAGTCGGCGTGTCCGGGAGTATCGACGATATTGATCTTTACCCCTTCGTAGGAGACCGCCGTATTCTTGGCGAGAATGGTAATGCCTCGCTCACGCTCCAGCTCGTTCGAGTCGAGAACACGCTCCTGGACTTCCTGGTTCTTCCGAAACACGCCGCTCTGGTGCAGCAGCGCGTCGACGAGGGTCGTCTTGCCATGGTCGACGTGCGCGATGATGGCGACGTTCCGGATGTTCTTCGATGTCAATTTGTGCTCCCAGGGGAAACCGAGATCATAGCGCGCCGCAGGACCCTCCGCTCAGATAAAACCTGAGAGGCCCTCTATCTCAATCGGAGAGCCGGGTCGCCGAAGAGGTGGTAGATCCTCAAGAGCTCCGGATAGGCCCCCGTTTCCACGTAGTCGCTCTGCGCGGCGAGAATGGCGTCGCCGAGGCGCTCGTGCCCGCCGTGGAGGATCTCGTTCAGCAGTAGCTTGTGGAATCGGTGCGCCGGCACATCGAGGCTCAGGCCGCTGGGGGAGATGGCGGCAATGGCGCCACGATGCTCGGCTTCGACGAGCGTTTCGGCCAGGGAGTCAAAGAAGGGGAAGTGGAAGTATCCGTTCAGGCAGTTCATCGTGAGCAAGAGGGGTTGCTCGGGCTGAGGTGTCAGCAGGGCGACGTCTTCCCGCTGGAAGATGTTCTCGTCGGCCCATAGGTGGATGGCGCCGTGTCCGATATAGCCGAGCGTCGCAGCGCCCTCGTTCAGGCTCTTCGCGATCTCCGCGCGGGTCGCCTCTCGCCCGAGCTCGCCGAGCAGGATCGACCGCGGGTCGTGGTTCCGAAGGAGCCCTTCGGTGAGCTCGCGCGCGTTGGACTCGAAATCGCCGCCGCGGTCGGCATTATCGCTCACGACGACGGATCGACCTTCGAAGTGCTCCCCCGATTGCTCGAAGGCGATGATTTTGTCGGCGAGCGATCGTGCTTGCTCAACCGAAGAGACCGGCAATCGGCCGATTGCGATGTCGGGGAGGTCATCGTCTCCATTGACCGCAGCATAGGCCGGATCGGACGCTGTCCACAGGTAGTCCGTCCTCACAATCAATGGAGGAACGTCGTTCGGGACGCCCGTGCCGAGATAGTCCTTGAAATCGTAATTGGCGTCGCCTACCAGGAGCACGTAACGAAGCGAGGGTCGATCCCACTCGTGGTACGCGTAGGAGACGAAGTCCGCGATCGCTCGAGGCGAGGACTCGCCGAAACCGAAGGATTCGTAGATCTCCTCGGTCGCAACGGACCGTACGGTTAGCCCTTGCTCTCGTCGCCGAGCGAGCAGCGGTTCGACGGCCTCGAGGAGGGCTCGCGGACCGATGGCGACGTAATCGGCCCTCTCGGTTCGCGAGCGGAGCCGCGACCTCGGGAAGCGAACTTCGGGCCTGTGGACGGCCTCGGCCGCTATGGCCCAATACTCCCGGCCTTCCGTGACGGCGAAGCGGACGCCTGAGTCCGTCGCGAGAGTACCAGATAGCCATCGAGGCTCGTTCGTCACGTCGAGGACGTAGGCACCCGGCAGCGCGAGCTCAACCGATCCCGAATCGGACCATCGTCCGCGTAGCTCGCGGTGCGCCGCTGTCGTCTGTCGCGGGTAGGCGACTTGGAACCGATCCAACATGACCATCGAATAGGCCGCTTCCGTATCGCCGACGTTCTCGACCTCGAGCTCGTTCTCTCCTTCGACGAGAATGCCGAAGGGAAGCTCCGCTTCGATCCGGTGACCGATCTTTCCGTCGAAGCTCGCCTCCGCCACAAAGAAGCCGTTGACGTAGAGGCGAAGATGATGATCGGGCGAGACGGGAAAATCGCTCGTGCCCTGAAGCCAGACTTGGAGTTGAGGTGTTCGAGCGACCGGGGCGAGCTCTGTCGTTACGAAGGAGAAGCGCTTCGTTTCCCTGGACATGACGAGATCCCATAGCCAGAGATCGGGCGCATCCAGGAGCGCGGCCTGATAGAGACGGTTCTCCTCGCGTGTCTCCTCTTGCCAGTAGTGAGACAACTCGACGCCGAGTGGGGCTCCGCTCTCGATCTCCATGGTCTCGCCCCGGCCCCATGAAAGCTCGAAGACCAACTCTTTGCCATAAGGGTTCTCGTTCGGGGAGCCGGAGACGAAGTACAGCTGCGAGCCTGGCGAGAAGGAATCCGAGTGGGGCTCGATGTGAAACGCAACGGGACGTCCCTGACGTGCGAGAGTGAGCCTGGGGGCCGCGATGGCGCGCTTTTGACGGAGGATCTCCTCGAAGCGCACGACGTGTAATCCCGCCTGGCACGTGGCGAAGCGGGCGATGGGCGACCGTGTCTTTCGATCGAGGTGGCGGACGCGGCGTCCGGTCGGGCTTTCGCTTCGGTCGAGGCGCTGGAAGGAGAGTCGGACTCGAATTCTTCGAACGACAACGAGTCGCGTGCCATCCCATCGGATCGGGTAGAGCTCTAGAAGTGCTTTCTTGTCAACACCTTGAAAGGCCACACTCGCGAGATTGGCGAGCTCGGAGGAAGAGCGCGTTCGAGCCCGACGTTTCCGACGCAATTGCACCGTCCCGCGAGAGCTCGCTTCTGGTTCGAGGCGCTCCCCGGCGGGCGTCAAGTAACCGAAGGTCGAAACGTCGAAACCTTGAACGGAGACGACGTCGACGTGGCGTCCCGCGATCGCGGGCACCGACACGCGCTCGAGAGCAAGTCCCTGCTCGCCTTCCTCGAACCCCGGCACTTCGATGCGGACGGCGCCGTCCTCGAGAGGCAGCGCGTAGAAGCCCCGGGTCTCGAGCTCGATGACGACTCCGAGCGGGGTCTGCTCGACGATCGCCACTCCGCTCGCCTCCGGGTCGCCGTAGCGGATGCGGGCCGTCTCTTCCTTCTCCTCGGAGTCCGACTCCGGATTCGGCATTGCCGAGACCGGGCCGTGCAAGGTTTCCTTGCCCGTCGTCTCGATGTCCTGAAGCTTGTAGAAATAGACCTTTCCGTTGACGAGGCCCTCGTCGCGATAGGCGTAGCGCGCTCCAACGGGTGAGTTGCCGAGGCCGGGGATCACGCGCGACGTGACCCGTTCGAAAGGCCCGCCCGCTGAGGACGATCGGAACAGGTGGAAGCCGAGATTGTCGATTTCGGATGCGGTCTCCCACACGAGCTCGATGGCACCGTCATGACCGAGGGCTTCGAATCGGACGAGATCTGCCGCCGTCGTCGCCAGGACGTCGTCGGCGCCGACGTCCCAGGGGGTCGTCCTCAGCCCGCCATCGATGTCTCCGGTGAAGGAGGTTGCTAGGCTGACCCCGTTGTCGATGGCGTCGTTTTCGACGTGGTTTCGGAGGTGGAGATCTTCACTGCCGCCGACGAGACTCTGGAACATGACCCAGTCGCCAGCTCCCGGAGCAGGGTTGTCGGTCGCGGTTCGATTCATCAGCGTGCCCGCGCCCGCCGTCGAGCCGTCGGACGAGATGTTGTTGGACCCCGTGACGATGGCGACGCTGTAGTCGTTCGCAAAGTTGTTCATGGAGATGGTATTGCGAACGGTGAATGGTGAACGGAGAGTTGTTGTCCTCGATGCCCTGGTCCTGGTTTATGAAAACCGTGCAATTCTCCACGGTCACCGCGTCGTCCGCTTCGTCGCCCGCGATGCCGTCGTTGCTGTTTCCGTAGATGATCGAGTTTCGAAGGGTGAAGTTGTTGCCTCCGGCGCCCGCCATCTGCACCCCGTTCACGTTCCCCTGAGAAACGAGAAACTGTAGGAGAACGTTCGAAGCATCACGCACGCGGAACCCAGCCCCACCCGAGGTCCTGACCTCGAGCCACTCGACGACGGTGTAGTCGTTCTCCACGAGAACCTCGGTGCCCACGATGTACACGCCTTGCCCCGCGACACCGTAATGCCGGTTGCCGTCATCCGCCGTCAGCGTGATGAAGTGGTTCTGGTCGGTCGTCGCTCCTTCGATGGCGACGGAGGCGCCGAACGCGGAGTCTTTGTAGGCGATACCGACCTCACGCCGGTTGTCGGCAACGAGGCTCGAGCTCGAGACCCCTTCGCATCCGGCACCGCCGGGCCCGTCGATGCAGTCCTCCCAGGCCGCGATGGTTCCGAACTTTCTCGCGATGGTGTAGCTCTTGCCGGACGCCGTCGTGCCGACGAAGGGGCTCGTGAGACGGAGCTGGGTATCAAAATCGACGGCGAGGATGGTGTAGTCGGTCCCGTCGATCGTGATCCGATCGCCTCGACCACGGTTGGCACCGAGCCAGCCCGAGCCGGGACTTCCTGTCACGACGGCGGAACCGTTCGTCGCGGTCACGGTCGTTCCCGCTCCCTCCGGGCCTGCGTTGCCGTAGTTGGGGCGGGTTCCGATCGAGCGGTAATGGACGACCGTCGTGATGTCATCAGCTCCCGCATCCCAGGAAGCGTCCCGCGTCTCGTTGTCGACGTCGTTGGTGAAACTGCCGCTGAGATCGACGGCGGCCCCTTCGGCCGCGCTGCCGTTCAATATGTGGAAGTTCTCGACTCCGATGGTCGTCGAGACGAAGCGAAGATTGGCCAGAGGCACGTTGTCGGTACCGCCGGTGCCTGGACTGTGCGATACGCCGGTGGCGTCTCCAGCGATGTTGTGACTGCTCGTCGAGCTCAGCACGGTGACGTCGTAGTCGCCGGATGAGTTGCTATGCGCCACATTGTTGCGGAGCGTGAGGTTCGGTTGTCCACCAGCCGTGGCCTGGATACCTTGGGACGCGTTGGCAAAGAGCGTGTTGTTGAAGATGTCGATGCTAGCGCCAGCGTTCAGCGCGACTGAGGACCGGATTCCCCTCGTTACGGATCGATAGACGATGTTGTTGTAGACCGAGGCCTTGAGATCTGGCTCCTGAAGCTAGATCCCGCTGCTCCCCGTGTTATGCACGATCAGGCTGCGCAGAACGATGTAGTTCGGGGCACCCAGGTTGGCGACGTCGACGCCGTCCGCGCCTCCAATTCCGTTCTTGACCTCGAACCACTCGAAAGTGACGTGGTCGTCTTGAATCTGGACCGCTTTCGTCGTGCTCACGCCGTTGTCGAGCTCGACGCCCGTTCCCCCGATACCGTAATGCCGATTCCCATCATCCGCCGTGAGCGTAATGGTGTGCGTCGCGTCCGTCGTCGATCCGTCGATGAGGATCCCGACCGTGAAGACGCTATCGTCGTAGGCGATGCCCACTTCGCTCCGATTGTCCGTGACGAGGCTCGTGCTGGCGACGCCCTCACAGCCGGCGCCGCCGGGGCCATCGACGCAGTCTTCCCATGAGGCGAGGGTCGCGAACTTTCTAGCGATCGTGTAGCTCTTGCCTGCTCCGCTCGCTCCGCCAAAAGGGCTCGTCAGGAGGAGGCTCGTTTCCGAGGTCACGGAGAGAATCGTATAGTCGACGCTGTCGATGGTGATGCGGTCGCCCCGGCCGCGGTTCGCGCTTTGCCACGAGGTCGTCGCACCCGAGACCACCGCCGATCCGTTCGTAGCCGTTACCGTGCCGGTCGTATAGTTGGCCACCGTACCGATCGAACGAAAGTGAGCCGAGGCCGCGAACTCGTCCGCCCCGATGTCCCAGGGAGCGTCCCTCACGACCCCGTCGATGTCGATGGTAAAGACTGCACTCAAGCTGGGGATGTCCCGGCCGCTGTTGAATTTGGTCGGGTAGCGGCGGCACCTGTGAATACTCTTAGGCAGCAACCTCATCGCTGTCAAGAGATTTCTGTTTGCTTCTAAGCGCGTGAACGAGAGCGCCCATATGGCGATAGCCTTTGATACGGTGAAACTTTTTCTCCGCCGTGACGACGCCGAGAGCGGTCCATCGGCGAATCATGGAAGGACTCTTCCACCGCTTGACGTTTCTCGAGACTCTGCGGATGGTGCCGTTGAGATTCTCGATGGCGTTTGTCGTGGCCAGAGATTTGCGAAGTAACTCGGGTAGAGCGAGCTTCACAACCGTGAGGGTCTCTTCCATCCCTTCGCGAAGGCTTCCGGCAGCTTCGTCGTAGCCGTTTCGCTTGAGCCACGACACCAATGCCTGAAGTCGCTTGCGCGCCTTGTCGGCACTCTTGCATTTGTACGCTTCCTTCATTGTCTGGAGCACGTAGGCGTGACGGGACTTGGGAAGGTACGAGCGTAGATTTCGGAGTTTGTGGAGCTGGCATCTTTGGATAACCGCGAGATCCCCCAAAACGTCGACGAGTGCTTTGCGGATCCCTTTGCCTCCGTCCACTACGCAGAGAATCGATTCGTCGATCCGCAATCCCCGCTCGAGAAGGTTCTGCAACATCGCGGTGCACACCCGAGAGTTCTCCGTCGAGCCCAGCCATATACCCAAGGGCACCTTCGTTCCATCTATTGTGATACCGAGAGTTACGACGACGGTCTGTCCGGCCACCTCAAGGCCATCCATCATTAGTGCCGCAAGCTCGAACTCCTCTAGCCTCCGAGATAGGTATTCCTCGAGCTTCTTAGTCGTCTGGCTCACGAGGTGACGGCTGGCGGCACTCTTGCTCGTGCCACGAGACTTCAACTTCGCCGAGGGTTTGTCCAGACTCGATTCGTAATTTCGGGTCGATACCCCCACCAAGATCTGGTTCAGCACTCGCTCCGGAAGCGGGTCTTCTTCGCGGAAGGCTTCGAAGTGTGGAAGCGACGCCTCCTCGCCCGACTTCGAACGAACTCGAGGTCGCGACACTTGGATTCGACGACCGCCGAAGCTCAGCTCCCCATCCGTGCTCCCCCAGTGGTTATGAGTTCGCTCCTTCTCGTGCTTGCCCTTCGGCCCCGCGATCTTCTCCGCGTCCTCTCTCAGGAGTAGGTGCAATGCGGTCAGTCCTTGCTCGTACACCCATTCCGTCAGGTCCGCCTTCGTGGCCGCGATCCCAGCTATCATCGGTAGCAGTATCTGACCGACTTGGCCAACTACCTTGCCCGTAGGCGAGTGCGTTTGCTTTCTTACTGGCTTCTTTGATTTCCTTGGCATGGTGGCTCCTTGTCCCCCTCTGGAGACGGTTGGTTTGGCAGACCTATTCTTAGGCCGGCCAAGGAGCCGCCGCTACCCCAAATTCAACATCCGGCGGGACATCCCCCTCAAGCTCGCGGCCTGGTTCTCCGCCGTGCTTCCTCCCTGGATGTGCAGATTCTCCGAGCCTCCGGTCGTATCGAGAAAGCTCGCGCTCGGGATCGAAGCGCCATAGACACCGCCACCGCTCGGGCTGTGCCCCGTGTCGGGAACGAAGAGTGTCGAGGGGTGTGAAGGTGTGGCGACGTCGTCCGAGAGATTGTTGCTGCTCCCGACGTTGATCCAGGCAGGGTTGAAACCCGCGGAGCTGTCATAGATGATGTTGTTGCGAAACAAAACGTGGGGGTTCGAGGCGGCCGCGCTACCGATCCCGGATCCAGTCGGGTTATAGAACGTGTTGTTGAGGAAGCGCACTCGACTGCCCGGTAAAAGCACCCGGTTGATCCGGGCAACTTGATTTCCCGTTTCGTAAACGATGTTGTTGTAGACGTCGACAACGGCGTCCACGCTGTTGATGCGGATGCCCATGCCGGTCACGTCGTGAACGAGGTTGTTGCGGATGACGATTCTGTTTTGATTCGTATCCGCTACCACGTTGAACCCGTGGGCCCCGGTTCCGCTGCCTCCCGTAATTCTCAGCCATTCGACCGTGACGTGGTCGTCCTGCACCGCGACGGCCCAGAGCGTGTTCGCGCCTCCGTTGTCGACGAGAACACCCGTCCCCGCGACTCCCGTGTGTCGGTTTCCCGGGTCGACGGTCAGGGTAATGTCGTGGGTAGCGTCGGTGATCGAGTTGTTGATGTTGAGGACCGTCCCCGCCGCCGTGTAGGTTCCATCGTTGTAGGCGATACCTACCTCGGCGCGATTGTCCGTGACGAGATTGGCGCTGGACACGCCTTCGCAGCCGGCCCCTCCCGGACCATCGATGCAGGCTTCCCATGACGCGAGGGTCCCGAACTTTCGCGAGATGGCGTAGGTCTTGCCTCCGCCCGAAGCGCCAGTAAAAGGAGTGGTCAGCTTGAGCTGCGTCTCGGTATCGACGGACAGAATCGTGTAGTCCGTCCCCCCAATGTTGATCCGGTCTCCGCGACCTCGATTCGCAGTGATCCGACCGGTCCCGGCGCCAGTGACGATCGTGGAGCCGGTCGTCGCTGAGACGGTTGTCGGGGCTCCCTCGGCCTCAACCGTTCCGTAGACGGGGCGGGTGCCAATGGATCGGAAGTGACAGGTCCCGCTTCCGATCCCGAGACAGGGAGCTTCGAGCGTCGTGGCGACGTTCACCGCGGGCGGCGCGGGGTCTTCCCCTCCGACGGCATAGAAGCTTCCCGGGATGTCCTGGTTGTTGTGGGACGTCTGGATCCAGTCGGGGGAGCGAGCGACGTCGGAGACCCGGATCTCGTCGAGGAAACCGTCGTGGTACTGTCCGTTGCTGTCGTCGCCGATACGCAGATACTCGACGAAGCCAGCGTGGTCGGCGTTGACGTCCGTCGCGACCGGAGCACCATCCACATATAGCGTGCGCACCTTGCCCACGCCATCGAACGTCGCGGCCGCGCAGTACCACTGACCCGTGCTGAGCACAGGACCGTTCAAGTTGCCCGGTTGCGTGGGCGGATTGCAACACTGCCAGCCAAGGCTGATCCGATCCGAGCCGCTCTTGAAGAGCCCGCTCCACTCGACGCCGGAATCGCGACCCTTTGTGACGTAACCCGTGAACTGACCCGATTGAAGTGTTTCCAGGTAGATCCAGGCCTCGAAGGTATGACTGGCGCTTGCGCCCATCGCGCCGTCCGAGGCGATGGCGCGGGAGTGCGTGGGGCCGTGGAACTCGTAGGCCGGCCCGACCTTGCCGGTAACGCCCTGCGTTACGGTGCCTAGCGTCACCATCGAATAGCCGTTGGCCGTCGAATCGGTGTGATCCCTCGTCTCGTCGAGATGAAAGACCTCGCGAAAGCTAGCGTCCCAGACTCCCTGAGGATTCTGAAGCGGGCTCGTCACCGCGGCGTCCCCGTAATAGACGTAGAGAACGGTCGGGTTGAGCGTCGATAGCACGGGCACTCTGACCCACGCGACCAGCGTTCCGGAGCTTGGGTCATAGGTCTCGATCTCGTGATCGAGAATGCACGGCGCGGTCCCGACCCCGCCGCAGGTCGCATCGTCCTCGGCCCGGAACAGGATGTCGTGTCCGAGGGCGCTCGTGACGTCTCCCGAAGGCGCGAGCATCAAGTCGGTACCCACGAGGCTCACGAGCACCGGGAAGCTCGAGAGGTCCGAAGATCCCGTAACTTGCAGCGGATCGATCGTGATGGGCTTGCGCCTCGTGAAGGCGCCCTCGACGGAAGCTCCGGAGGCGAAGATCAGGGCCACCGCGCAGAGCACAGCTGTCCAGCTTCGTGTCCGCATCATCATGTCCGCCCCTTCAAGGAGCAAGTCTCGTGCCACCGCCCATGTCGGTTAAGTATTTGATTCCATTGAGTTTGAACTATTGATTCCGCGACGCCCGTAGGAGAAAAGCAACATGCGCCGGGACAAAAAAGAGCCCTCTCCCAGTCGGGAGAGGGCCTGCCTCGTAAGAGAGGCGAGATGTCGTTACCGAAGCTTCATCGGATAGATGAAGTGGCTCGTGGCCGACCAGGCGCTTTCGTAACCCTGGGCGTCAATAGACGAGACGCGCCAGAAGTACGTGCCCGGCTCGAGGTCCGTAAGATCCAGGTTCTGGACCAACGCACTCTCACCCTCGGCCCACGTCTCGTCGACGAGCTGCTTGAACTCGGCGTCGGCGGAGACTTCCAGGTGATAGCGAGCGGCATTCGATACCGAGGCCCACGCGAAGTTGTAATCCGCGAGGTCGCCCTCGAGAACCTGACGGTCCTCGGGAGCCAGCAGCGCGGCGGGAGCCGCGGGAAGCGCGTGAGGCTGTGCGGGCATGACACCCTGGGCAGCCGCGAGCGACCCGAAGTTACCATCCACGGAAACCTGCTGAGTCTCGTCACCGAAGTCTACGCGACCCTCGAGTACCTCGAGACGCGTGCCCCCGGCTTCGACCTTCACGCGGAACTCGGTTCCACGAATGAAGGACGTCGCCGTTGGCGTCGAGATCTCGAAGCGGCTATCCCTCTGCGCGAGTTTCTTCACGCGCGCGAGAATCGATCCCTCTTCGAGTTTGAGCTTGGTCGTGCGAACTTCGCCGCGTGCCGTCTTGGCCTCGCCGTTCGACTCGAAGAGGATCTTCGTGTTCGGACGAAGCACGATGACCGTACCGTCGCTCTGACGAACCTCTGCTGAGGATTTCGCCCGAGTACGGATCCAGTCACCTTCTTGCACGAGCATGTTCGGAACGACCCGAACCCACTTCCAGTCAAAGTTCCTGGAAACTTCTACGTTGCCGCTGAACTTCGTGACCTTGGCAGGAATCTGGCCGCTCTTGAGCATGCTTTCAGGGACCTTGTCCTCGATACCCTTCTGTAGCAGGTTATGCTCTGTGAGTTGTCTCCAGAAGTCAGCGCTCTCCAGATATTTCTGGTAAACGCTGAGAGGTGTCGTGTCCTTGTCGGTCATGACCACCACGTAGTCCTCGCCGGAGCTTTGGGCCGAAGCCGCGAGCTCTTTGGGAGAGTCGATCTGGGTGGCAGGTGTTATTTTCTTCTCCTGCTCCTCGGAACGCCCCCCGTCAAATGCAGCGAGGTTCACCGCGATGGACATGGCGAATGCGAAGGTCAAAACCTTCATCCATGTCTTACTGTTCATCGTGTTCACCCTCCTTGTTTGGAAACGATGTGAGCCCGCCGGAACGGAGAGCCCACCGTTTGGTTGAGGAAGCCTGTGTAAACTTTTCTAGTCATCGGTACATCTCGATCTCAATCGAAGCCAATCGCGCGGATACGAGGCGTAAAAGCCTCGACCTTGTTGCCGGAACTGGCCTCGGCCGCTACGGCCCTGGTCGAAGTCGCTGGAGCCGCCCTGAGGGCGCTCGCTTCGCGTGGCTTGTTGACGCGAACGAAACCCCTGTCCGCAAGGTCTTTGAGAAACTCCGCCATTTTTCGGGGGGACACGCCAGCCAAGTGCGTGAGAACGCCGAGGTCCCGCTGCCGTCGATACAGGCGAGAATCTTCCAGTGCGTTGCCGAGAGCTCATAGGGCTCCTGACCGGCTGGCTCGTTGCGCAGTTCTGGCACCGCATCGTAGAAGGTGTCCCGCTCCGTCTTGTCAGGCGCGAAAGACAAAACCCCGAGGGTCATGAGGCCGAATACGGTGCGGCCGCAATCGAAGTGATCGACGCCTATCGCCTCGGCGACGGCTCGAACACTCCGCTTGCCATCGACTCGGCTCAGCACTTTCCAGTCGGACTTCGTCAGTCGGATCGATTCACTCGCGGTCGTCGAAACTCTGTGGGGCACGACGTCGAAGTTCGGAATCTTCGAGGAAATGAGATTCCACTCGTCCATGCGCCGCGTCGCTTCCATCAGCAAGCTCGTTCCCGAGGTCTTTATCGTCGACTGGGGTAGCGGCTCTCCAACAACGTAGCTGAACTGCCCCTCGTTCCAGACGGAGAGCTCGAAGAAGGCCTCTTCCCCCTCCAGCTCGCCGTAGGTCGCGTGCACGACGTTACCGTCGTTGAGGTAGACACGGCCCTCGCGCTCGCCGTCTTTCAACACCAGGCTACCGCTCTTGCCGTAGGCCATGGCGAGCCGGAAAGCTTCCGGGAAGTTCTTGTCTTGCAGCAAGCCACTCAGAACCGCATCCGACGAGCTCGAGCCCTTGTCGGACGAGGCCTTCGCTTCATAGCGCTTGCTCCGTCGGAGAATCATCTCGACTCGAGCCTGGATCTCCTCGGGGTCGACCGTCTTGACGACGTAATCGTCCGCGCCGCGGCGAATGCCCTTCACTTTGTCGGAAGTGGCCTCCAAACCGGTGAACATGATGACCGGAATGTGCTCGGTGTCGGGACTTTCTTTGAGCCGGTGGCACGTCTCGAAGCCGTCCATGACGGGCATCTCGAGATCGAGCAGGACGAGGGCCGGTCGCCGCTCCGCGACCTTTTCGAGCGCCTCTTTTCCGTTGCCGGCGAGCTCGACCTCGTAGCCCCAGGATTCGAGGAAATAGCGCATCATTACCCGATTATCGAGTTCGTCGTCAACCATCAGGACCAGTTCTTTCGCCATGAATTCCTCAGTTGGTGACTGCCGTGACCGATTCCAAGACGTCGGCCGTCGCCGACTTTGTTGCTTGCATGCCCTCGGTGAGCACGGGCAAGGTGAGGGTAAACGTCGAGCCCTGACCGTGCTCGCTCTCCACTTTGATCGTGCCGCCGTGGACTTCGATGATTTGTTTCACCAGAGACAGCCCGAGCCCGGTTCCGATGATGTCCTTACGATCGTCGCAACGAACTCGATAGAATTTCTCGAACAGTCGCGGCACGGCGTCCTTCGGAATGCCCAAGCCGTTGTCTTGCACCGAGACCGACAAGAGACCGCTGAGCTGTGAGACCGCAATGCGCGCCCAGGCTCCCTTTGGACTGTATTTGATCGCGTTCGAGAGCAAGTTGATGAGCACCTGCTCGATGAGATTCCGGTCGCCGAAGATCTCCGGAATGGGACCACTCGGGGCGACGTATTGGATGGTGATGGTCTTTTCGTCCGCCAGCGGCCTCAAGTCCGCGACCGCGTTCTGAATCAGCTTGTCCAGATCGACAGGTCCCTTCGTGACGACCTGGCGTCCCGACTCGATACGGGTGATGTCGAGGAAGTCGTTGACCAGGTTCACGAGCCGGTTGGATTGGCGGTTGATGATCTCCAGGAACTCGGACGACTTATCGTTCCCGATGCCGCCCTTCAGCAGAATCTGGGCGAAACCGCGAACCGTCGCGAGCGGAGTACGGATCTCGTGAGTCACCATCGACATGAGATCCGTCTTCATCTGATCCATTTCTTTGAGCTGAGTAATGTCGGACAGGACCGCCACGATTCCCTGCACCAGGCCTTCTCGTGACCTGACGGGGCCGAGCTGCAATGTATAGAAGCGCGTCGTCGGCATCGAGAGCTTGATGTCGGACGAGAAGGTCTCACCGCGCTCGACGATCTTCTTGAACCGCTCGTGCATCAGTTCGTGAGGTACGTCCTCGAAACGACGGATGAACTCGACCGCGCTCTGTCCGACGGCGCTCTCGGCATAGAGACCCAGAATTTCCTTCGCCTTCGGATTGAGGGTCTGGATGGTGCCAAGCACATCGGTAACGATGACGCCGTCGGCGATGCTGTCCATGATCGAACCCATGAGTGACTTTTCGCTGAGGACGGCGTCGCTCAGGACGTTGAGGGTCTGAATTCGCCGCTCCTGGTTCTTGTAGGTGAAAGACGCGAGCGGATTCGTGCTCTTCTCGGTGAGCCGCGCGTAGAGGGCGGCGTTGTACCAGATGGCACCGAACTCCGACGAAACCGCCTGCAGCAGCTCGTGCTCCTCGGTGCGGAACTCCTCGGCGCGGGCCCGGAAAAGACACAGGGCGCCCACGGTTTCTCCCTTGGAGATTAATGGAACGATGAGAGCGTGGTACATCGATAGTTGAGCCTTGGGCACCAGCGCACTCAGAGGATGGTTCGCGAGGTTGTCGACCATGACCCCATCGAGCCCGATGAGCAGACCGGTAAGGTCTCCCGTGACCTTGATCGTCGGCCTGTTGTGGGGATTCAGCCTCGTCAGCCCGTATTGAGCCGTCGGTATCAGCACGCCCTTGTCTCGTTCCATCTTCAGGAGGGCGGCAGCCGGTATTCCCAGGACGTCGCGCAGCGTGGGCTCGGCCGAGGTGAAGCTTGCGATGATCGTCTTCTCTCCGGATTTCTCCGCGAGCGCCGCCGCTTCCGAGAGATTGAGGACTTCTGCATCGAGTGCCTTGTTGACGAGCTGCATCTTCAACATCAGACCGAAGATGAACGAGAGCACCAGTGACACGACAATCGGGCTGATCTCGATCCACAATCCGAGCGAGCGGAACAGATAGGAGTGCATGCCCACCGTGCTCCCGATCAAGGGAACGAGGAGCGCCAGTGCCACGCGGGTATCGAAGTAGAGGTACGTCGCTGCGACCGCCATCGCGAGGGCCAAGGTAACCATCGCCAGGAGCCAGAGTGGCGCTCGTCGGATGAACCGCTCCTTCAAAATCGCGTCGATGACGTTGGCTTGGATCTCGACTCCAGGCATCGGCGTCTTGTCGAGCGAGAAGGGCGTCATGTGGTCGTCGAACAATCCCGCCGCTTTTCCGCCGTAAAGAACCATCTTCCCGGCAAAGTAGTTCGGAGGAACACGACCCTCGATGACCTCGTGAGCCGGGATGTAGTCGAAGCTCTCGCGGTCACCCAGATAGGCGATGTGCATCTCGTAGTCGATGACGACCGTGCCTTCTTGAGGCTGGACGGATATGGGTGCTTCCGTGACCGGGACCTCGATGTCACCGACGCCGAGTACGCCCGGTCGCACGATCCGGATCCCGTCGTTGGGCAGGTCGAGGTACTCGCTCAGTACGGCGAGACTCAGACCCCAAAAAGTGCCTTCATGGGTCCGGTAGGCTAGGTGGAGCTTGCGCACGATCCCATCGGAGCTCTGCTCGATATGGGCGTGGCCCAGACCTGCGGCCGCCTGTTTGATCCCCGGAAGGGGGTCCGCCCGAATCATTTGCTTCGCCCCTTTCACGGTGATTTCTTCCATGACGACTGGATAGATCACGTTACCCGCCTCAGCGGTGGCAGCGGCGAGCTCCTCGTCGTTCATGGGATCGCGCCGATCGGGCTCGAAGAACCCAAAATCCACGCCAATCGCCTTGGCGCCGCTTCGATGAACCTGTCGAACCACTTCGGCGTGATACGCGCGCGGCCACGGCCAGGCCCCGAGCCTTTTCAGCGAAGGTTGATCGACGGCTACGATCACGATCTCGGCCGGCGCGTCCTGTTGTTGACCGGTGCGAAAGTTCCAGTCGTAAAGCTGGTATTCGAGGCCCTCGAAGACCTGGAAAAAGTACAGTGTGCATGCAATGAGCGCGGCGATGGCGCCGGCCAAGAGACCCCGCACGGCTAACGCTTTGTTATCCTGCACTGCCTAACCTTTGACCCGCGGCAACTTCGTCCACGGTTTGAACTTCGGCTCCCCTTCTCTCGGAGAGGAAGTTGCTGCCTTTGAACCTCTTCAGATACTTCTTGAGCTCGGCGGCGCGCTCGGCGATCACGTGGGTGCTCTCGAAGTCGTTCTGCGAGCCGCTTATCACAGCCATGGTGATCGTCATGATGGGAAAGTTCTCGAGTGTTCCGGAACGATTCTCCACCTGAATACCCTTGCGGAGTCGATCCCTTTCTCCGTAGAAATCGGGAATCGTCGGGTCGAAGCGATCGACGACGGTCCTACAGATTTCGTTGTCTCGCTCGGGCTCCGTTACGAGGACGAAGTCGTCACCACCGATGTGGCCGACGAAATCTCCGTGGTCGCCGAGGCTGCGGACCGAGCCCATCAACAACTGAGCTGTATGGAAAATGACTTTGTCGCCTGCCTCGTAGCCGTACTTGTCGTTGTAGGCCTTGAAATTGTCGAGGTCGCAGTAGCACACGGAGAAGTTGTCGCCGCTCAGAAGCCTCTTTTTGACCTCGCGCTCGAGAGCCAGGTTGCCGGGCAGACGGGTCAGCGGGTAGGCTCTGGACTGCTCCTGGGTGCGACGAATGACCATTTCGATTCGAGCTTCGAGCTCGAGTGGATCCACGGTCTTGATAACGTAGTCGTCTGCGCCCTTGCCAAGCCCGGTAATTTTGTTCTGAACCTGATCCTGGCTCGTGAGCATGATGACGGGGATAAAGCCGGTGGCGAAGTCGCTCTTGATCTTCTCGCAGGCTTCGAAACCGTTCATCTCTTCCGTGTTAACGTCCATCAAGATCAGGTCCGGCGGATCCTGGTTTGCCCGCTCGATGGCCTCCTTGCCACTGGATGCCGTCGACACCTCGTATCCCCAGGACTCCAGCAAGAACTGCGTCAGGCGCAGGATGTCCGGTTCATCGTCGACCGCTAGGATCTTCTGTGACAACGACATTTCCTCTCTCTAACGAGCAATAGGAACATGGACCGGGTAATGGATAGCAATATCCGTACCAGAGAATTCCGTCCGACCTAGCAGAAGGCCATCTCGACCCGGCGTGAATGTCCGGGTTTAAGTCTTTGTGTCAGAGTCTGTTGAACCGTGGGTTCGACGCCTCATTGGGATCGCCCCACCGAGATGCACGCTAGCTCACGGGGGGTTTTCCCTTCGCCGCGACGGTAATCTCCTACAAACGAAAACCCGTAGCCCTACGGCGAATTGCCGGCGAGGTTGGCGTGCGGGAGAACCCCTATGTCGTGGACCGGCGTTCGTGGGAAAACGACCGCAGCACGAACCGCGGCGGAAGCGTGAATGCCTTTGATTTCATAGGGTTTCCGCCGGTCTCCCGATCCGCGCGGGTTGGCACAGCCGTTGCTATATCCACATCTCGAGTGCATCTGCAAGGCAATTCAGGAGAATAGTGATGAGTCTACAGAACGTAGTGGAGATCGGTGAAGACTCCCAGCTAGCCTTACGGATCCTCGATTACCTCCGGCGTCACCCCCAGGCCAAGGACTCCGTCGAGGGTATTGCAAGGTTTTGGGTGAACGCCGATCCCATCGAAGTGCGTCGCGCGTTTGACAAGCTCGTGGATCTCAAGCTCGTCGTGAAGCGCGCGAACGCCTCCATAGATCTCTACAGCATGGAAGTCGAGATGGCGTCTTAGTTACTGCTCACTCGCCTCTTCTTGCTTACGTGCCCAGGTGAGACGCATCGCTCTCGAGCTGTCGTCTGCCCTTCCTTACCATGAGCAAGATGGCGCCCGTGATCGCCACCGCGACGAGACTCACAGCGGCGATCAGGACCATAACCGTCGTTTCTAGCACGGAACGTTTTTCGAAGCGCGCCTGAATCACGAGGGGCTCGCGAGCGAAGTGCTCGCCCATGGAACGTTGCCATCGCACGATGTTTCCTCGCTCGATTTCGTTGGGCGAGTTGTGGAACGCGACGGTGCTGGGAAAGTGAATGCGAAAGGCGATGGGTGCGTCGGGGTCGGTCGCAACGCGACCTGACCATTGCGGTCCCGGGACGGTCGCCTCGATCTCGAGTACATCAGGTCCGATGACCAGGCTGCAGTTGCGCCCGGAAAACGCCGGATGCTCGCAGAGCCGGTTCCAGTCCGAAAACCGCGCTTGAACGTGAATGAACGAGCGGCCGTCGCGCTCGTTCTCGCGAACCGAGTCGAGCTCGACCTGAGGCTCGTCAAAATGATCGCGAACGGTCTCGACGGTGACCCGGCTCAAAGGGAGAAGGGTACCGAGGGCTTCCCTGGAGCCGCTAACCCGGAATCGGCCCGAGCCGTCGAGCCGCAGGAAGACTTCCTCTTCGTATTCGTAGGCCGTGCAGGCCGACAACGTCACGAGCAGGCCGAGAACCAAGCGCATCGAGCGATTCTATAGCGGCCCGCTCGCTGTAATACAATGCGCATCCCAATGCCTTCGAAAACGCTCCTTCTCGTCGACGGAAACAATCTCGTCTATCGCTCTTTCTTTGCCATTCCCCCCCTCGCGAATCGCGAAGGGATCCCCACCAATGCGGTCTACGGTTTCACGAACGTCCTTCGTAAGCTTCTGTCTGAAGAGACGCCAGCTCTCGCTGCCGTTACCTTCGATGCCGGGGGACGAACTTTCCGCCACGAGCGCTTCGAGGCCTATAAGGCGAATCGCCCGCCTACGCCCGACGATCTGAAGCAGCAGTTTCCCTATACGAGAAAGCTCTGCGATGTGCTGGGTCTTCCTATCCTCGAGAGGCCGGGGATCGAGGCCGACGATCTGATCGCTACGTTGGCCGAACGGGCGGTCGAAGAGGGATTCCGTGTCCTGATCGTCTCCTCGGACAAGGATTTGCTTCAGCTCGTCCGCGAGGGCGTCACTATCGTCCATCCCGTGAAGTACAACAGACTCGATACCGAGGCGGTCAAAGAGAAGTTTGGCGTTCCGCCGGAGCGCGTCGCCGACGTCCTCGCTCTCATGGGGGATAGTGTCGACAACGTTCCCGGGGTGCCGGGTATCGGCGAGAAGGGAGCTAGAAAGCTCATCTCCGAATGGGGATCGCTGGAAAAGCTTCTGGCGCACGCCGCGGAGGTGAAGAACAAGAGACAGCGAGAGGGTCTGGAGCAGCATGCCGATCAAGCGAGGCTCTCGAAGGAGCTCATTACCTTGGTGACCGATCTGGATTTGGAAGTCGACTGGGAGGCATTGCACTATCGCGGTGCGAACCGGCAGGCGGCTTTTTCGCTATTCGAGGAGCTGGGTTTCACGACCTTATTAAAGGACTATCTTCCCGAGGAGCCCGTCGACTGGACGACTACCCTGACGGCGGTCGAATCGATTACCGCTCTGGAGGCGGTTCTGAGGAGCGCTCGCGGCCGAACCCTCTCACTGTGGTTCGATATCAGCAAAACCAAGCACTTCGACCCCTGGGGCGCCCGACTGAAAGGACTAGGTCTCGCCCTGTCGCCGGGCGAAGGCTTCTACGTGACCTGCGGACGCGGTTTGAGCGAAGCGGAGTTGGTGTCTCGGCTCGAAGGCGTGCTCCGCGACGCGAGCGTCTCCAAGATCGGGCATGATCTGAAGAAAGCGGTGGCGTTTTTCGGCGCGCGGGGTATCGACGCTCAGGCCATCGGTTTCGATACGAGGATCGCAGCCTACGTCCTGAATCCTTCGCGCCGGTCGCAGGAGCTGAACGATCTCCTGCTCGAATTTCTGCAAAAGCCCCTCACGCCCGAAAGCGAGCGGGGCGAAGCTCAGGGAACGCTTCCAGGGATGGACTCCGACGGAGGCGGGGAGGCTGCCGGGCGTCTCAACGCCGAACGAGCCGAGAGGATCCTCAGGCTAGCGGACAAGATGGCGCGCCGGATCGCGGAGGAGGAGCTGGATTCCCTCTATCGCGATTTCGAGATCCCACTCATAAGCGTTCTCGCCGAGATGGAGCTCGTCGGTATCGCCATCCATGGGGAGGAGTTCGCGGCCATGTCGGAAGAGCTCTCTCGAGAGCTGGGAGTATTGACCGGGCAGATTTACGAGCTTGCCGGCGTGGAGTTCAACATCAACTCACCTCGACAGCTCGGTGAGATTCTCTTCGACAAGATGAACCTTCCTTCGTTCAAGAAGACCGCGAAACAACGCGTCGCCTCGACCCGCGTCGAGGTGCTGGAAGAGCTTGCTGTTTCCTTTCCTCTTCCACGGAAGATCCTCGACTATCGAAGTCTCGCCAAGCTGAAGGGAACCTACGTTGACGCACTGCCGGGCCTCGTCCAGCCCAAAACCGGCCGCATCCATACGACGTTCAATCAGACCGTGGCTGCTACCGGGCGACTCTCGAGCAGCGATCCCAACTTGCAGAACATTCCCATTCGCACCGAGCTTGGGAGGCGGCTGAGACGTGCTTTCGTCGCGGCGCCAGGCCATCGGCTTGTCTCGGCCGACTACTCACAGATCGAGCTCCGCGTCCTCGCGCATCTCAGCAAGGACGAGGCCTTGATCCAGGCCTTTCGGGCAGAAGAGGACATACACGACCGCACCGCGCGCGAGGTCTTCGGGTCCGACCCTTCTTTGAGCGAGCACGAGAAACGTCGCCGTGCGAAGATAGTGAACTTCAGCATCATCTATGGCAAGACCGCCTTCACGCTCGGCAAGGAGTTCGGCGTACCGACTCGGGAAGCGCAGGTGTTCATAGACAGCTATTTCGATCGCTACCCACGGGTTCGGGAACTGCTGGATGAGATCATCCGCGTTGCGCGTCGTACCGGCAAGGTTCGGACACTCTTCGGGCGACAGCGCTACGTGCCCGAGATCGGATCGCGCAACCGGAACACGCGCTCGGCGGCTGAGCGCGTAGCCGTCAATACTCCCATTCAAGGCTCCGCGGCGGATTTGATCAAGAAGGCCATGATCGATCTCTCGCGACGACTGAAGGAAGCGAGCGTCTCCGCGCGTTTGCTGCTCCAAGTTCACGACGAGCTCGTGCTCGAAGTTCCCGAGGATGAAGTCGAGACGGTTGAGGCTCTCGTCCGGGAGACGATGGAGAACGTCTATCCGATGGAAGTGCCTCTCCGTGTCGACATCGCGACCGGCTCGTCATGGGAGCATTAGTTAGTACTCACTCGCGACATCTTTTGATGTCGCGGGCCCCCACCTTCTTTGCAACGCGCCCGGCCTCTGGCCGGGCTAGCCCTCCGCTCGGCAGGCTCGCTGCGGAAGGCGGCACGACTTCTCGCTTCGGGTCTCGGCTTCGCCTCGCCCTTCGCTCGCGCTGAAGGCTCCGGCTCGTTCGCTCCGCTCGCACCCGATGACGTCGGTGCTTACTCGAGGCCGAAGCGGTCGGGCAGGTGGCCGGCGTGGGGAAGGAGTAGGTCGGGCTCGGCGTCTTCGAGGAGCCGACGCGGGCCGTACTCGCTCTCGACCGCGACCGTATAGGTCCCGACTTGTCGACCCATCTCGATGTCTTCGGGTCTATCCCCGACGTAAACAGTCAACGACGCCCTCGCTTGGAGCTTTTCGAGCGCGTGTACGAGCGGAGCCGGGTGGGGTTTCTTTTCGTGAGTGTCTTCGAAGCAGACCGTTGCTGAGAAGTGATCCTTGAGTCCGAAACAAGCGAGCTCTCCCTGAACGCGACCGCGATTACCGCTGGTCACGACGCCCAGGGTGAATCCCGCCTCTCGCAGGCGTCGAAGCATCGTGCCGACGAAGGGAAAGAGCTCCGACGTTTGTTGATGATAGGTTCTCCGCCACATCTGATCGGCCTGCTCCCACATGTGCCTCGGCACGCCGAGTTTCTCGTAGGACTCGTACCAGTTGGGGCTATAGGTCTCGAGAAAACGCTCTCGATCGACTGCCAATCCGAGCTCGCGAAGAACGCTCATGGAAGCGTTATAGCTTGCCGGGAAGGAGTCGATCAGGGTTCCATCCCAGTCGAAGAGAATCGTGGTAGCGGTTTTCATTTGTTCTGCAGTCTAGTTCAAATGTGCGTTGTTTGTGACTGGCTTGCGCCAGTGCTAGAAGATCGAGCCACGGACGATGCCGAAGATCTATTGGTCACGACTCACCGCGTCCCGCATGCGGCTCGAGCTCTACTCCTCGACCAAGGGTCTCGTGACGATCCGCTCGAGCGAGGGCTCCGAGGCAAAGCTGGCGCTCTGGCTTGCGCGTTATTTCGAGGGCGGGTGGGAGCTCGAAGTCGCGGGCCGACGCCACGACGCGTTCGAACGACAGCTCACCGAATATCTCGAAGGCAGGCGGCGTGTCTTCGAACTGGAGCTCGATCTTCGTGGAACCGAGCTTCAAAGAGAGGTCGGGGCCGCCGTTGCCGCCGTTCCTTACGGACGGACCGCCTCCTATGGGGATATCGCGCAACTGATTGGGCGGCCCAGGGCGAGCCGAGCCGTGGGGGCCGCCAATGGCGCGAATCCGGTTCCCATCGTGATTCCCTGCCACCGTGTCATCGGCGTGGATGGGTCGCTGAGAGGCTATGGAGGCGGCCTTCCCGCCAAGCGGCGCCTGCTGGCTCTCGAGGGTCTGATGCCTTCCTCTGCGGTTTCAGATGCGCCTCTTCGGGTGAGTAGAATAGGGCGCCGAGGAGGATAGCTCATGAACCGAAGTCTAGGAGCTCTACTGATCATCGCGCTTGCCGCTCTCGCCGTCGTCGGCTGCGGGGGCGGAAGTGTGCCACCGACGGAAGACGCCCCATCAACCGCCGAGCCGGCACCGTCGGAGCCACGGGCCGAGCCACCGGAGCCAGGCGACATCGCCGAGGAGAGGCCCGACGTCGCGGTGGGCTACCCCAGGGTCGAGCTTTCGACCTCGTTGGGAACGATTCGGCTCGAGCTTTATCCCGACAAGGCGCCGATTACGGTCGAGAACTTTCTCGGTTACGTGACGGAGGGCTTCTTCGATGGGACCATCTTTCATCGAGTCGTTCCCGGATTCGTGATCCAAGGTGGAGGGTTCACTTCCGAGATGGTGGAGAAGGACACGCGTCCTCCCATCGAGAACGAAGCGAACAACGGGGTCCGCAACCTGCGCGGCACGATCTGCATGGCGAGGACTTCGGACCCCCATAGCGCGACGTCGCAGTTCTTCATCAATACGAAGGACAATCCTCCCCTCGACCATCGAGACTCTTCTTTGCGGGGCTGGGGCTATGCCGTCTTCGGCCGTGTGACCGAAGGTATGGAGGTCGTCGAAGCGATCGAGCGCGTACCGAGGGGCCGCAAGAACGAGTATGATGACGTTCCCGTCGATCCGATCGTCATCGAGAGCGCTTGGGTGCTCGACTAGAGAACTCGGATCGGTGACATGAGTCGCGTCTTACTGATTCTTCCAACCTCTACCTATCGCACGCGCGACTTCATGGTGGCTGCGGGGCGACTCGGTGCCGAGGTCGTGGTCGCTTCGGAGGAGCCGAGCACAATGGAAACGTTGTCGCCTCACGGCCTATTGACCTTCGATCTCCTCGACCCGACCCTATCGGCGGAGCGTGCGGCCTCCTTCCACGAGACTCGGCCGTTCGACGCCATTGTGGCCGTCGACGAGGAGAGCGCTGTCGTCGCGGCAGCGGTCGGAAGGCGCCTCGGGCTTGCCCACAACCCTCCGGCGGCGGCGGCGCGGGCGCGCTCCAAGCATCGCATGCGTCGCGCGCTCTCCGAGGCCGGCGTTCCTTCACCCGGCTATCAGGTCTTGGAAGCGAAGGACGATCCCCGTCCAGTAGCGAAAACGACGAGCTATCCCGCCATCGTCAAGCCGGTGTTTCTTTCGGGGAGCCGGGGAGTCGTTCGAGTGGATGACGAACAAGAGCTTCTCGAACGAACGGCTTGGTTGCGAGATCTCCTGTCGACGCCGGAGCTCGTGAAACGCGGTGGAGAGGACGCGGGCCGAATCCTGGTCGAGGATTTCGTCCCTGGCTTCGAGGTCGCGGTCGAGGGAATCTTGACGGCTTCAGCTATGAGCCCCCTCGCGATTTTCGACAAGCCCGACCCCATGGACGGTCCTTACTTCGAGGAGACGATCTACGTAACGCCGTCGCGGCTGCCACTTCAGTCTCAGCAGGAGATCCTGGACGTGACGGGCCGAGCTGCCCGCGCCCTGGGGTTGACGCACGGTGCGGTCCATGCGGAGCTTCGGTTGCCGATGGACGGCGCTCCCGTCGTGATCGAGGTTGCGGGTCGCTCCATCGGAGGGCTTTGCTCCCGGACGCTTCGCTTTGGTTTGGGCGTGTCGCTCGAAGAGCTGATCCTGCGGCATGCGCTCGGAGAGGACGTGGGAGCGATCGAGCGCGACTCGGCCGCGTCCGGAGTGATGATGATCCCGATTCCTCGAGGAGGGGGAGTTCTCGAGGAGATACGCGGCCTCGAGCGGGCGCGCGCGATCGAGGGTATTGTCGAGGTCACGATGACCGCCCGCGTCGGACAGCGCCTGGTGCCGCTTCCCGAAGGTTCGAGCTATTTGGGCTTCGTTTTCGCCCGTGCGGCTATACCGATCGAAGTCGAAGACGCGTTACGGCATGCTCACGGAGAGATCGAGCTCTACTTCGAGGGCGCATAGTAAGGGTTACGGCCGGTCGCGTGATCGGTCGTATCCATGATGGCGCCGATTTCGGGAATCTGCTGACGGATCGTCTTTTCCACGCCCTGCTTCAGCGTCACGTCCGCCATCCCGCAGCCTTGGCATCCACCGCCCATGCGAATGAAGACCTCGTTCTTCGTGACGTCGATGAGCTCGACCCAACCGCCATGTGCCGCAACGGCCGGATTGATCTCTTTGTTGAGGATTTCCTGAACTCGAGTTTTGAGCTCCGACGCGTCGGGCAGTGAGCTCAGGACCGATGCCGCGACGGGCGCCTCGCCGCTTCCCATCACCTTGCGGAGCGTGGCTCCGACCTGTTTGGCGATGGGCCCCCAGTCCCCGCCCGTAGGAGCGGTGACGGTCACGACATTGTCCTGAATCAGGACGGAATCAACGCCCTCGATTGCGAAGAGCTTCTCCGGCAGAACGGAGCCTGCCGCTCTGGCCTTGTCTCCGAAGAAGACCGATCCGTCTGGATAGACGGGGCGGTCGACGACGAAGCGGCACGTCGTATTGTCCTTGGGCTCAGCGGTGATGTGAATGTCTTCCATGTGATGCTCCTGTCTGGATCATTATAGCGAATCGGTTCGGTAGGGACCCAACTGGTCCTTTTTGGGTTCCGCTCAGCAGAACCACGGCTCCGTGAGACGGGGCGGCGGCCGACTGACGCGCGTTCTGGAGAGCGGTCTCGCCACCTGCGAGTCGACCGCTCCGGGCTGAAAGGCGAGCTCGGCGAGCTCGAGAAAAAGCTCCCGCTGCGAGCGCCCGGCGCTCACACCTGCCTCAATCGCGCTGGCGGCCCGCTGCTGCAGCCGGTCCATGCGCTCGTCGGAATGAACCCATCGATGCGTGAGGGCCCGTGGGTCCAAACCTCTGAGACGCGGCCGCAGAGAAGGATTCGAAAGAAGCAACGAGCCAGGCGGGATCAAGAGCCGCAGCGTCAGCTGCACGGCGTCCACGTGCTCGACGAGGTCCTCCCGTGCGATCCATCGGAGAAGATCGAGATAGTCCTCGTGTTGCGACCAGGGCGTGAACGGCACGAAGGTCGGCCGAAGCGCGATTCCCGCGTCGCGAACGAGCGCGAGGGCATCGAAAACGTCTTGACGCGAGTGTCCCTTGTCGAGCTCCTCGAGAACTCGGTCACTGAGCGACTCGACGGCTGAAACGATGAAGAGGCAGCTGAGCTCTCCGAGCTCCTTCAAGTGGCGCCGGTGTTTCAGCAGGTGCTCCACCTTCGCCGTGAAATCGCAGGTCAACTCGGGATGTCTCTCGTGAACCTCTCGGAGGACATCGAGGCCGTGTCGCGGTCCGTTGAGGAAATCGGCATCGGCGAAGTGGAGATGTCTCGCACCCCGCTCGAACAGCTGTTCCACGTCCGCGAGCACGACGTCCTTCGGGACCACGAACAAGCGTCCCTCGTACACGGGCGGTATCGGACAGTGCCGGCAGAAGTGAAGGCATCCACGGGTCGTCTCCACGGTGCCGACAGGAATCCGCTGGTCGCCCTCGAGCTGCAGATGGGCGTAGCGGGATAAGTCCGGAAGAGTGTCGCGCTCGGGCACCGGGAAATCGAGGCGCACCCTCACGGTGTCCGTCGTCGAGCGCAAGCCGGACGCTCGCACCCGCTCGACCAACTCTTCCTCCAGCTCTCCCGCGAGAACGGAGTCGATACCAGAACGCTTCAAGTGCTCGGCGTTGAGGACCGCGTAGAGCCCATAGAAGCAGAGGTGGCACGTCGGGTTGAGGGCGCGTAGGCGATCCACGAGGGAAAGCGCGATCGCGAGCGCCGTCTGCATCGGGACCGAGACGCCGATGAAATCCGCTCTCGCTACGGCGCGTTCGTTGAGAGGATCGACCGCGAGGTCGATAGCCGTCGCCGGGTAGCCCGCCCGCTTCAAGAATGCCAGCGGCCACGCGAGAGCGTTCGGCTGACTCCCGAGCTCGTAGCACGACATGAGGAGGACTCTCGGATGCGCCAGCATGATCTTCTATTTATGACCAATTCGATGGGTAAAGTCCAGCCGCGAGCTCCAATGCCACCGGGATGGGAGCTTGGAATCGGTGTGACGAAGTGTGCATAATGCGAAACATCTCGTGCGAGCGGCAATCATTTGAGGGTCAAGGGGTCAGGCGCATTACTCGCGCTCGCTATTTTCCTCGTGGGTCCCACTCTTGTCTTTTCCCAAGGCGAGAAGGTGACCCTCCTTGCCGAGTCGCAGGAGCAGATGGAAGACGGGCACGCCCTGTTGGAGGGCTACGTCGATCTGCGCTTCGATGACGTACACCTGACAGCGGATCGGGCCGAGTTCTGGAGCGACGAAATGCGAGTCGTCGCCGAGGGCAACGTCGTCTACGAGCAAGGCGACCAGAAGATCATCGCCACCCGCCTGGATGCGGACCTGAGGACGAAGACGGGTCGGTTCCACAACGCCCATGGGGTTGCGGGGAGCGACCTCTACTTTTACGGAGACATCATCGAGAAGGAGTCCGACGACACCTATGTTATCGAGCGCGGGGCGTTCACCTCCTGCGCCCAGCCCACCCCTCGTTGGCGCTTTACCGCTAGCAAGGCCAGGGTCAAGCGCGACCGCCACGTCAGGCTCCACAATACTTTTCTGAGGGTCAAGTGGCTGCCCGTTTTCTATACGCCCTTTCTCTACTACCCCATCGACGAGCAAGGGCGCTCGACGGGACTTCTGCTTCCTCAAATCGGCAACTCCTCTATCAAGGGTTTCATCTACAATCAGGGGTTCTTCTGGGCCATCAACCGTTCCATGGATGCCACCCTCTCTTACGAGCGCTTCTCCCAGATCGGCAATGGTGGATCGGCCGAGTACCGCTATATCGCGAGCGGCGCCTCACGAGGTCAAGTCAATACGTTCTTCCTAGACGACAAGACCAACCAGTCACGCGACTACACCATCAACGCCACAGCGAATCAGGAGCTTCCGGGTGGGTTTCGAGCGGTGGCGCGGGTCAACTTCTTCAGCAGCTTCGATTTTCAGCAAAGATTCCAGGAGAGCTACAACCGGGCCACACAACGCTCCAAGCGTGCGTCAGGGACGATCTCCAAATCCTGGAGCCACTACAACCTCAGGATTCTCTTCGACCGTAACGACACCTCGTTCGGGGACCGTGTCGCCGTTCGGGAGATTCTTCCCCGTGTCACCTTGAACTCACGTCCGACGGCGATCGGAAGCTCGCCTATCCTCTTTTCTTTCGATACGGAGGCGACGTCGATGTCGCGGTCGGGAGGCAACCAGGTCTTCGACTACGAGCGTTTCGACGTACGTCCCACCGTCTCCTATCCGTTCACGGGACTGAGCTGGCTAACGTTCCGCACGAGCGCGACCGGCCGCTACACCTACTATACGAGCTCTCGCGTTCCGAGGGGTGGCGCTGTGATCGACGAAGATATCGATCGACGATACTTCGAAACGAGGTTCGACATGCGAGGTCCGACCTTCGCGAAGATCATCAACAAGCCAGGCGGTTACGCCTCGAGATACAAGCACGTCATCGAACCTCAAGTCGTCTGGAGCTATAGGACCCGTGTCGACGGATTCGAAGAGATCCCGAAGTTCGATGGCAACGACTACATCCCGGGGACGAATCAAGTCTCCTTCTCCATCGTCAACCGTCTGCTTGCCAAGCGGCTCGTGGGCGGTAAAGAACAACAGACCCCAACCGAGATGCTCACGTGGGTTGTGTCGCAACGCTATTTCTTCGATGCCAACGCGTCGCTCTACGATCCTCAGTTCTCGACGCCCTACTACTCCGAGGACGGCATGCCCAGTAGCTATTCCCCGGTCACCTCGCGGGTCAATTTTCGCCCCTCGCGAAGTCTCACCGCGTCGTGGAATCTGGACTACGACATCAACTTCCAGGCGATCCGCTCCGCGAGCACGGCGGGCACCTTCGCCGGCACCTGGGGCTCGGTCCGAGGCATTTGGACACGACGCAACATTCCCGATCGAGGCGTCAAGCGCAGTAACTTCCGAATCGGATCTGTGGTGAACGTGACCTCGGGACTGCAGGCGAGCTTCGCGGCCAGTTACAATTGGACTGCGAGAGAAATGCAACATCTTCGCGCCGGCGTCGTTTATAACGTCCAGTGTTGCGGTTTCCTTTTCGACTACAACCGCTTCAACTTCGGTACGTTCCGCCAGGAAAACACGTTTCGTTTCGGCATCACCCTCGCGAACATCGGGAGCTTTGGCACGTCTCTCGGTGGCGGGAGAAGCGTCTACTGATGCCTGACGCCGGGCGCGAATGAAGGTTCTGGTCACCGGAGCCGCCGGGCTTTTGGGCAAGCTCGTCGTAGAGGCGGGGCGAGATCGTCACGAGATGATCGGGCTCCGCCGCGAGGAGCTCGACGTCACAGACCGCGAGGCGGTAAGGGCAACGTTGCCCCGTCTGAAGCCCGACGCCGTGCTACACTGCGCCGCTTATACCGCTGTCGATCGCGCCGAAGACGAGCCGGATAGAGCGATGGTACTCAACGCGGATGGCGTCGAATGGGTCGCGGCCGCGGCAATGGAGTGTGGGGCCGTCGTCGTCTACGTGAGCTCGGACTACGTTTTCGATGGCGAGGCCGAGGTTCCCTATCGTGAGGAAGATAATACCCAACCCATTTCGAGTTACGGACGCTCGAAGCTCGAAGGCGAACGGCGTCTCGCTCGGGTGTATCCGGACGGTCACATCATCGTCCGCACCGCGTGGCTCTACGGTCCCGGCAAGGGATTCGTGGATTGGGCGAAAGATCGGCTCGTTCGAGAGGAGGAGCTTGCCTTGATCGCGGATCAAAGGGGATCGCTGACCTATGCGGGGGAGGTGGCCCGAGGCATGTTGACGCTCGTCGAGCAGAGGCGCCGGGGGGTGTTTCACTTGGTCAATCGTGGGGACGCGAGCTGGTACGAGGTCGGACTTGCTCTGGCCGAGGAGCTTGCGATCGAGTCGCCGAGACTGCGAGCCATCCGCTCCTCCGATCTCCCGCGACCGGCCCCGCGACCCGGTTACTCGGTCATGTCCGTGGGTCGCTTCGAGCGGGTGACTGGAACCAGGGTCACGTCCTGGCGTGAAGCGCTTCGCCGCTACTTGAGCGGTAGCTGAAAAGGGGGAACTTCTTGCGAGTCTTGATAACGGGTGTCACCGGTTTTGCCGGGAGTCACCTCGCGGAATACATTTTGGCCCAGCATCCCAAGGTCGAAGTCTACGGCACCATGAGGTGGCGGAGTCGGACCGAGAACATCAGAGACGTCGAGTCGAGCATTCAGCTTCTGGAATGCGACCTTCGGGACCAAAGCTCGGTCAAGCAGCTCATCGAGCGCGTGCGGCCCGATAGGGTTTTTCATCTCGCGGCGCAGAGTTTCGTGCCATCGTCCTGGAACGCTCCAGCCGAGTCATTGACGACGAACATCCTCGGCCAATTGCACATCTTCGAAGCTGTCAAGGCCGCGAAGCTGGATCCGTGGATCCAGATAGCTTGTTCCAGCGAGGAGTACGGGCTGGTACACGCGGACGAGCTTCCGATTCGTGAAACGAATCCTCTCAGGCCTCTTTCACCCTATGCCGTGAGCAAAGTGGGTCAGGACTATCTAGGCTATCAATACTTCAAGAGCTTCGGCACTAAAGTCGTACGCACGCGGGGTTTCAATCACGACGGTCCGAGGCGAGGTGACGTTTTCGTCTCGTCGAACTTTGCCAAGCAACTCGCCTCGATCGAGAAGGGGATCAAACCTCCCGTGATGTATGTGGGAAATCTGGAAGCGCGGCGGGACTTCACTGATGTGCGTGACATTGTTCGAGGATACTGGCTGGCTCTGGACGGCGGTTGCGATGCGGGCGAGGTCTACAACATTTGCTCCGGAACGGACTATTCGATCCAGTCGGTTCTGGACCGCCTGATCGAGATGTCGGGTCAGAAAGTGGAGGTTAAACAAGACCCCGCGCGGCTGCGTCCGTCCGACGTTCCCGTGCTCTTGGGGGATGCGAGCAAGTTCACGAAGGCGACCGGCTGGAAGCCGGAGATCGCCTACGATCAAACACTGAAGGACATGCTGGACTATTGGAGAGCGGAGCTCTCCTGACGTGCGTTTCCTCGTAACCGGCGCTGCCGGCTTCGTCGGACACCACCTGACGCGGCAGCTAATCTCCGGAGGTCACCAAGTCACGGGACTGGTCCATCCGGAGGACCCAGCCGCCAAATCGCTCGCGCTCGGTGTGTCGGTGACTCCGGTCGATATTCTCGACGATGGCGCCGTCTTTCAGGTCATTCGAGACGTGGCGCCCGAGGCGATTGTGCACTTGGCCGCTTTTTCGAATCCTGAAGGATCGCTGACGAAAGCGACCGAGACCCTGATGACCAATATCATCGGGACGCAGAATCTTCTCGCCGCGGCGCTCGACTCGGGCGGTTCGCCCCGTGTCCTGCTCGTCGGCTCGAGCCAACAGTACGGACGGGTGGACTCCTCCGAGCAACCCATTCGAGAGGAGCGGGCCCAGGAGCCGCTCACACCCTACGCGGTCAGCAAGTCTTCGCAAGAACTGCTCGGTCGGCTTTTCTTCCTCTCAGATAAACTTTCCGTCTACCTTACCCGGTCCTTCAATCACACCGGGCCCGGGCAGGCGGAGGGCTACGTGTGCTCGAGCTTTGCTCGTCAGGTCGTGGAAGCGGAAAAAAGAGGGGAGGCCATCATCCGGGTCGGCAACTTGGAGGCGCGTCGAGACTTCACCGACGTGCGTGACGTTGCCAGAGCCTATCAGGCCATTCTCGAGTCGGGGCAGGCAGGCCGGGCCTACAACGTCTGCAGTGCTAAAGCGGTGTCGATTCGGGATATCCTCGAGACTCTCATCGAGCTCTCGGAAGCCCGGGTCGAGGTTCAAGTCGACCCGGACCGCTATCACGCCCTCGACGCGCCGCTCTTGGTGGGCGATCACTCCCGCCTGCGAGAAGATACCGGGTGGGTTCCGGAGACGTCGCTTCGCGAAACGCTGTCGGATCTACTCGACGATTGGCGTGAAAGGATCTGAAGAAGATAACCGCGACAAACCTAAATAGCGCGTGGCTCGCGCCGTCCCTCCTCGCCCTCACGCTCGCTGCGGCGCTCGTTCTCCGCTGGCCTCTCGCGTCTCACGACGTCGAGCATTACATCGGCCCTGACGAGGGAGAGGTCGTCGAGAACGTCCTCGAGATGATCAAGACGGGAGACTGGGATCATCGACATCCTGGCTACCCGGGTTTTCACTTCTACCTTCAACTCGTTCCCGCGAAATTGCACCTGGCGCTCGAAGGCAGGAGCGTTCCCGAGCTACCCCGTGACGGCTTCTACCTGGCGGCACGGCGTCTCACCCTCATTGCGGGGGTTCTCGCGTCAGCCGTTGTCTTCGCCATCGGGAGGATGTGGCTCTCCCCATGGGGCGCGCTAGCCGCATCCGCCCTCGTGGCATTTTCACCCCTCGCTTCGCGTGAGTCGGCCGTCGTCAATCCCGATTTGATGTTGATGCTCTTCGTGACCCTTTCGGTCTACCTCAGTCTCGGGGCTCGACGAGATCCGACTTGGCCGAGGGTTCTCCTCGCCGGCGCTTTCGTCGGACTGTCGGGGGCGATCAAGTACACGGGGGGCTTCGCGCTCCTGCCTTTCGTTCTCGCGCTGGTCGTGTTCCCCGTCGGCGCCCGCCCGACAACGAAGGCTACCGTGGGCTTCATGGTAGCCGCCGCCTCCTTCGCTCTTTCGAGCCCCTTCACTCTGCTGCGGCTGCCGGACTTCCTGCGGGGCCTCTCGATGCACGCGGGCTACTACAGCGCCGACGACATGAACGCCCCGCTCGAGTTGCTTCTAGTCGTTCTCACGCGAGGCCTCGGCCTCGTAGCAGGAATCGCCGCGTTGCTTTGGGCAGCGCGCGCGACGGTCGCAGGCGATCGCGTAAAACTGATCGTGCTCGCCTACCCGGGTCTGTACCTTCTCGTGTTCTCCTTTTTCGATCGTGCCTATCCGCGGCACGCTCTCGTGCTCGTTCCCTTCTTCGCTCTGCTGGCCGCCACGGCCGCGGAGGCCCTCGTCGGCCGTGCGAGCCGTTTCGCGCCGCCTTTCGCTGCGGCGGTACTGCTCGCGCTCTCGCTCATGCTCGGGCCGCTCATCGGCTCCGTTGCTCTGTGGCAGCGGGCAGGGCGTCCCACTCCTGCTGCGAGGGCCGCGGAGTGGTTGGAGCGGAACCTCCCACCGGGAAGCCGGGTCCTCGAGGATCAATTCACCCCGAGCCTCGCTTCCGAAAGCTACCGAGTGCATCGGCTTCGAGTCGAAGAAAAGCAGTTCGTCGGAAACTACGATTGGGTGCTCTACTCCGGTTACCCTCCGGGGCTTTCGACCCGGGCGCTGCGTGAAGTCGCGCGATTCGACGCGGAGGATGCGCTCGGAGACACGATCATCGCCTATCAAGTACCGGAGCGGGCAAGCCTGATGGATGTGACGCTTCCGGAAGGGCGGGCGAGCGCAACGCTTGGTGCGGGAGAACTGCCCTATTTCGGCGAGGGCTGGCATCCACCAGCTCCGGGGGCCTATGGGACTTCTCGCCTTTCGCGAGGGGAAGTCTCGGAGGTCTTCTTCGTTCTGCCGCCGGACGGCTCACCTTCGAGCCTCGATGGGATTCTCACGCTGGGCGCGGCCCGGCCTGGCACTACACTCGACGTTCACGTCGCGATCAACGGGAGCGACGTTTCTACGCTCTCCCTCGACGGCGGGGAATACGCGGAGCACCGGATTGTTTTGGAAGCGGGCGGTCTGAGAGCGGGATCGAATCGCTTGGTCCTTCGCCCCTCGGAATTCGAGCGAGTCGATCGGCGCCATCCCGACACCGCGCTGCGGTTCTTCAGTCTCGAGCTTCGCCGCTGATCAATCGTCCGAAAAGTCGAGGCCGTCCTCGCCGAACTCGAGCTCTGCGCCGCTCACGTCGCTTGCTTTCCAGTCGTCAGAGGAATCGTCGGACGGGTCGGAGGTCAGCGCAGGGGTTTCGGAGGCAGTCGTCTCTTCGCTGGTCTCGCGCTTTGGCTCGGCCTGCGCGGTCGGCTCCGATCCGAAGCGGCCGACGATGACACGCGCCGCTCTGAGCAAGGAGCCCTTGAGCATGTAGCCCGGCTGGAGCTCCTTGAGCACGATCCCATCTTCGGACTGGTTCTCCACGGGCTCCATCCCGGCTGCTTCACTGTGGATGGGGTCGAAGGTCTGGCCTCGCACGAAGATCTTGTCCAGGCCCTCCTCCTTCAGAAGCTGGACGAGCCGCGAACGGACCAGCATGATCCCCTGTAGTACGGAGTCGGGGTCGAAGGCGTTCTCGATGGACTCGATGGCGCGGTCCAAATTGTCGAGGACCTCGACGAATCGAGCGATGAAGTCGCCTTTGGATTGCTCGAATCGTCGACGCTGCGTTTTTTCGATGCGGTGTCGGAGTTTCTCCGTTTCGGATTTCTTGGCCCGATAGGCCTCCATGACCTGCTCGATCTGCTTGTCCTTACGATCGAGCTGCGCCTCTTCGGGAAAGTCGGCCTGGATCGGCCTCGGCGTCGCGACGGGTCGCGGCGCCTCGTCATCGATGATCTCGATGACTTCGTCGGCCTCTTCCGGGATCTTCCCGGGTGACTCCATCTCGGCTTCATCCGGTGGAATCGGCGCGGGCCCTGACTGGGGGAGCTTGTCCCTCTGGTCGTCCAAACTTAGGCTCCCGTCGAATCTCGAGTGCTAGGTGTTTTGAGAACTTAGACTAGAAACCATAATAGTTTACAAAACTGGGTCTACGCGGATTCGTGTGGGTTGAAAACTGCATTTCTGGGTAATGGCGGAAGGAAAGCCGCCACGATCTTCAGCTTGAGATATTCCTCGTCGCGATAGCCGTAGGCGCGTCGTTGCAGAACACGGATTTTGTTGTTGACCCCTTCAACTAGGCCGAGACTGACTTTGTTCTCCGGATGACAGTAGGAGGCGATACCATCCCAATGGGACTCAATCATACCGGCGAACTTCTGGTACGGATGCAGGCGTTGCCATTTGAGGCTGTCTTTCCAACGAGTGAAAAAGGCGCGAGCGCCGCGTTCGGTGCGGTAATCCCAGAGTTGCCCGAAGGCCTCCTTCAAAATAAAGGCGGTGTTCAGGCGCCGGTTGGCCTGGAGCAACTTTTTGAGTGCGCGGCGACCGTCTAGGCTCAGGTTCTCCCGCCGGGAAAGCAAAGTGTAACGCTGCCCCTTGATGTACGACCGGTCCCTGCCGCTGAGGCGTTTGTACTCACCGCGCCGGACCTCATCGAGGGCCTTTGACAGATGACGCATGATATGAAACTTGTCGAAGATGATCCGCGCATTAGGCGCGTTGTGAATCACCGAGTTCCGGAAGGGCTTCCACATATCCATGGCGGCCAGCTTGATACGGGCGCTTTTCTTTCCGCCCAGCGCCTTGAAGAACAAATCGATGTCGGTTTCTTTGCGACCCTCACCGCCCACCCAGATGGGACGCGCCCGCTCCAGGTCGCTGACAATGACGCGATAGTTATGTCCCTTGCGGATGGAGATCTCATCGACACCGATGGCCCGAGGCGCCGGTAGCCCCGCCCGGTCGACCTGCTCTTGCATGTAGAGCGTATCCAGAGCCTTCACCGTACCGTGGTGCAGACGTTCCATCTCGGCCACCGCCTTGTTCGGCATATCCCGGCACAGCTTGCCCACATGCGTCGCAAAACGCTGGGTGTAGCGCGAGTTGTTCGCCAGCCAGTCTAGGTGTTCTACATGCACACCGCCGCACCCAGAACAGTTGACGCGCCAACGCTCGTATTCCAGATAGATCCGCCAGCCTGCCAACGACAGGTCGCGGACCCGGCACACTTGCTTGTCATAGCGCCCCCGGCACCGTTGCCCACAGTAAGAGCACACAGCTGTTTTTTTCGCCTCTTGAGCTGGATGACGCGGGCGTATCGGTCACCGAATAGACCCTTCAATCCGGCACCAACCACGAAACCTGGCAGCGCAAACAGCGAGCGGATCGACTGGGAATTTTTCACTCGGTTAGCCTATCCTAAAAATGGACCACTTTTCAGCACCTGATGAAGTACTCGATACTTTTTCCACACAATGAGTTACACTGTTTTTCCGTCAGAACTTACCCACACGAATCCGCGTTAATCCACAAAACTTTCGCCGGATGCGGTAGCGCGAGGCCGGTCTCGAAAGAACGCCCTCGAAGCCGACGCGCCGAGGTAAGATGGGGGCGTTTTGAAGGTTGACTCCATCGAGCGCGGGGATCCCGAGGTAGCGGCGGCCATCCAAGCCGAGCTGAAACGCCAGACAGATGGTCTCGAGCTCATCGCTTCAGAGAATTTCACGAGTCTTTCGGTGCTCCAGGCGACGGGCTCGGTCTTCACCAACAAGTACGCGGAGGGCTATCCGGGTCGCCGGTACTACGGGGGATGTCAGTTCGTCGACGTCGTCGAGAGGCTGGCCATCGAGCGAGCCAAGAAGCTATTTGCCGCGGAGCACGCGAACGTCCAGCCCCACAGCGGGACCCAGGCCAACATGGTCGTATATTTGGCGCTGCTGGAGCCGGGTGACGTCTTTTTGGGGATGGACCTGGCCCACGGCGGCCATCTCACCCACGGACACCCCCTCAATTTCTCAGGGCGCCTCTACAAGGTAGTCCCCTACGGAGTTTCACGGGACGACGAACAGATCGACTATGACGCGATGCAAAAGCTCGCTCGGGAGAATCGTCCCAAAATGATCGTCGTCGGGGCCAGCGCCTATCCGAGATTCATCGACTTCCCTCGCATTCGGACGATAGCCGACGAGGTCGGCGCCAAGGTCATGACGGACATGGCCCACATCGCGGGATTGGTGGCGGGTGGCGCTCATCCCAGCCCGGTGCCGCACTCGGACTTCGTCTCCTCGACGACGCACAAGACCCTTCGTGGTCCGAGGGGCGGGTTCGTCCTGTCGAAGGAAGCCTCCGCCAAGGACATCAATCGAGTCGCCTTCCCGGGGATCCAGGGAGGGCCGCTCGTTCACGCGATCGCGGCCAAGGCCATCTGCTTCCGGGAGGCCCTGTCTCCGGCATTTTCGGACTACGCGCGACAGGTTGTCGCCAACGCGAAGACGCTTGCTGACGTGTTGATAGACGAAGGATTTCGGCTCGTCTCTGGAGGCACCGACAACCATCTACTTCTCGTCGATGTTGGCGCCAGCGAGATCACGGGCAAGGAGGCCGAGGAGGCCTTGGAGACGGCCGGCATCACGGTCAACAAGAACGTGATTCCCTTCGACACGCGTCCGCCCATGGTGGCCAGTGGGATACGCATTGGCAGCCCGGCTTTGACGACTCGCGGGATGAAAGAGTCGGAGATGAAGCTAGTCGGTCGTTGGATCGCCCGCGCGCTCAGGAGTCGAGCAGACGACTCGGAGCTCCGTCGCATTGCCGACGAGGTCCACGAGCTCACTACGGAGTTTCCACTCTATCCGGAACTTGCGGGAGGACAGAGCGCCGCGAAGTCGTCCTAAATGGACATGGCACCAAGCTCGCCTCCGACGTCCTCGGAGAGGGGACTCGCCTCACTAGACACGAACCGGGTGAGGGACCTTCTGGGTTCGGATAGTCTTCTCACGGCCGCACTGCCCGAGTTCGAGCTTCGCGAGCCTCAGCAGGACATGGCGGGTGCCGTCGCTCACGTCTTCAAAGAGGGCGGCGAGTTACTCGTCGAAGCTGGAACGGGGACGGGCAAGACCCTTGCCTATCTCATCCCGGCCGTCTTGTCGGGACAACGGGTCGTGGTCTCGACAGGTACGAAGAATCTGCAAGAGCAGCTCTTCTACAAGGACATTCCGCTCGTGCGGAAAGCGCTCTCGATACCGTTCTCTGCCTGCCTCATGAAGGGCCGTGGGAACTACCTTTGCCTGTCCCGCCACGCTCAGTTCTCCATGCAGCCGTCGTTTCGATTCTTCGACGAGGCCACTCACTTCGACACGCTCAACCGATGGGCGGAGATCACTAAAACGGGAGATCGCTCGGAGATTCCTGGAGCTCCCGAGCGGCTCGACTTTTGGCAAACCATCTCCGCGCGAAGCGACAATTGTGTCGGTAAGGATTGTCCCGACTTCGATCGTTGCTACGTGACCAGGCTGCGCCAGACGGCCGCGGAGAGCGAGATCATTGTGGTCAACCACCACCTGCTCTTCGCCGATCTAATCGTTCGTGAGGGTTCGTTCGGCGAAGTCATCCCCGACTACGATCACCTCATTCTCGACGAGGCACATCAGCTTGAGGACGTCGCCACGAACTACTTCGGGCTCACGGTCAGTAGCGCTCGGATCGAAGAGCTCGTTCGCGACGCGGAGAGTGCCTGGGTTACGCGAGCGACGGGACGCCATCTCGAGGCGGCACGCGTCGAGCTTCGGCGTCTTCGCCATGCAGGCCAGCTTCTGTTCGAGGCGTTTCGTTCGAAAGAGGAGCGCTATCGGTTGAAACCGAACGCCCAAACACCCGAACAGGAACACGCCTATCAAACCTTCACGAAACACCTCCAGACGGTTCGCTCCGAGCTCGCGGCCATTCCGAATCCCGACGAGAGCACGCTGGCTCTCGCGAGGCGCGCGGCCGCGATCGAGACGGAGCTCGAGACAATCCTCACAGTCGCCGATCCCGAATCGGTCTCCTGGTGCGAGCTTCGCGACAGGTCGCGTGCCCTTCGCGCGTCGCCGATTCGTGTCGCCCCGATGCTCAAGTCGATGCTCTTTTCACAGAAGCGCACCGTCGTCATGACTTCTGCGACGCTCACCGTGGAGAATTCCTTTGACTACGTCAGTTCGCGACTGGGAGTAGCCACGGAGAACTGCCAGGTACTTTCTTCGCCGTTCGATTTCCGCCAGCAGGCGCTGCTCTACGTTCCGAGGAGGATGCCCGCTCCGCGCGAACCAGCCTATCTAGAGCGCGCCGTCGAGGAGATCCGTGCGCTTCTCGCAGCAAGCGGTGGTCGCGCCTTCGTGCTGTTCACGAGCTTCGCGAACCTGCATGCCGTGCGGCGAGCGATCGAGGGGGAGCTGCCCTATCCGCTCTTCGTGCAGGGCGAGGCTCCGCGAGGGGAGCTGCTGGAGCGCTTTCGAGCTACGGAAGGCGCGGTGCTGCTCGGGACCTCGAGCTTCTGGGAAGGCGTAGATGTCATGGGCGAAGGGCTCTCATGCGTCATCGTCGACAAGCTGCCTTTCGCGGTTCCGAACGATCCACTGGTATCGGCCCGCATCGATCGAGTCGAGACCTCTGGTGGAAGCGGGTTTCACGGCTATCAGGTCCCGATGGCGATTCTGGCTCTCAAGCAGGGCCTGGGGAGGCTCATCCGCTCGCGGAGTGACCGGGGCGTCGTCGCCGTTCTCGATAGTAGAATCGTCAATATGAGCTATGGTCGCCGTTTTCTCGCGAGCTTGCCACCCTATCCGCTCACCCACGACCGCGACGAGGTCGTCCGGTTCTTCGATGTCGAGCGGGATCCGGGAGAAACCTCGTGACTCGAAAACGCTACGAAGTTTCCGTCCAGACCATGTTCGCCGCGTCTCATCAGCTCCGCGGATACAAAGCGGACCTCGAGCCGCTTCACGGCCACAATTTTCGCGTGGAAGCCTTCGTTCATGTGGAAGAGCTCGATCGGTTGGGGGTCGTCATCGATTTTATCGAGCTCGAGAAGAGCCTGGCCGAGGTCGTCGCGCCCTACGACCATCGTCATCTCAACGAGCTACCTCCATTCGACCAAACGAACCCCACCACGGAGAACCTCGCCCGTTTCTTCTACGAGGAGCTCGAGAAGAAGCTCCCAGAGGGAACACGGCTACGTCTTGTGAAGGTGTGGGAGGCCCCGACTTACAGCGCAGCTTACGGCCAGCCCTGAAGACGAGCCTTCCCGAGCCCATTGAAACGCCGCGGTCGGAGCGCTTATAATGGGGTACTATCACTGAGTTTCTGACTCAATAGACCGTTAAATTTGACACACGAGAGGCATGGATATCCCTGCGCGTCTCGCCAAGATACGTGACCGTGTGCGCGGAGCCTGCATGCGGGCCGGCCGGTCCGCTGAGTCTGTGCGTTTGATCGCAGTAACGAAGACCCGTTCGGCCGATGAGATCACGCGCGCGGTCCAGGCAGGCATTGCCGACTTGGGCGAGAATCGCGTTCAGGAGGCTGAGGTCAAGCTGCCCCGAGTCGACGGCGCGGTGCGGTGGCACCTCATCGGGCACCTCCAGAAGAACAAGGCCAGGAAGGCCGTCGAGATCTTCGACTACATCCATGCGGTCGATGGTGTCGAGCTCGGACGACGCCTCGATCGGATGGCAGAGGAAGCGGGAAAGCGTCCCATCGGTTTCATACAGGTGGATCTTGCCGGAGAAGAAACAAAACACGGCCTTCCAGAGTCCGATCTTCTCCCGACGCTCGACGCGCTGGGCCAGCTCGAAAATCTCAACGTCGAGGGCCTCATGGCCCTCCCGCCGTATTTCGAGCAAACGGAAGAGGTGCGGCCCTATTTCAGGCGGTTGCGAGAGCTTTCAGAGCGAGCGAGGCAGCGTGGGTTGCTTCGCGGTGCGGAGCTTTCTATGGGCATGAGCCATGATTTCGAAGTCGCCATCGAGGAAGGCGCCACCATGATTCGAGTGGGGACGGCCCTTTTCGGACCCCGTCCCTCCCTAGCCACGACTCCTATTGGAGAAACGACATGAAGTTAACCCCCCTAGACATTCAGCGACACGAGTTCCAAGGGCGAACGTTCCGAGGAATAGATGGCGACGAGGTGCGGTCGTTCTTGAACGCCGTTTCGGAAGAGATGGAACAGCTTCGTTCGGAGAACGAGAAACTATCAGAGGAAGTGCGTCGCTTGAACGTCCTCCTGTCCGAGCACCAGCAGCGCGAAGAGATACTGAAGAATACTCTCGTGGCCGCGCAACGTACCTCAGAAGAGCTGAAAGAGAACGCGAAGAAACAATCGCTGCTGCTGCTGAAGGAGGCGGAGCTTGCCGCCGACCTCCTGGTCGAAGCAGCGCAGTCCCGCGCGCACGACATCGAGAAGGATATCATCGAGCTGAAGATGCAGAAGCGACAAGTCTTGAACTCGGTTCTCGCCGCGATCGCGAATCTGCGGAACTTGATTCAGCTAATGAGCGAGAGCGATGCGGAACAGGAGAAGGTCTCGTTCTTGAAGCGGCGCGCGGATGCTGGCGGACGCCCCGCCCAGCCTTAAGAAAGAAGAACTTCCTTCGTAGCCCTCTCCTGTTTGCGAGTCGATGACCCCTCACCCGCCCGCCTGGCTGCGGGCATCTTTCATTAGTGCCGCGAGGCCCCACCTTCGTTTTGCAACGCGCCCGGCCTCCGACCGGGCTCGCCCTCCGCTCGACAGGCTCGCTGCGGAAGGCGGCACGGCTTCTCGCTCCGGTTCGCTCCACTCGGCTGCGCTCAGGCTGAAGGCTCCTCCCCATAGGGGAGAGGTGAGACTTGGATCAGAACACGCTGCTTTGCTCGTCCACCGAGACGGTCCAACTATAGAGCTTCCCGGGGAGCCACTCGACGGAGAGCTCGTACTGGACCTGGATGCGGGTCTTCGTCGCTTGGCGCGTCACCTTGATCATGTCGCGCGAAATAGGCAGGCTCAGCTCCGCGGCCTGTCTCAGGACCTCGTCGTATACAGCAGACGCCTGTTTATCCACAGAGAACTTGCACGTATCTATGACGGCGTCCTGAAACTGATACTGGGCGACCAAGAGGGGTCCGAACTGCTTCGCCTCGTATATGAGGAAGAGGGCGACCACGATCGCCACGATCAAACCCAAACTGACGGCGCCGCGCTCACTCTTGAGATCTCTCATCGCGGTTCTCCTGTCCGGTACTCGATGGCTGGACATCTCAATGTACCAAATGAAAGAAACGATCCCAGCGCGTTTTTGTGGGAAAATAGACGATGACGGATAAGATTTCTTTCCACCAGTCCAGGCCTTCTTTGAAATAGGCATCGCGTCCATCTGGCGCGTCGTAGGACCAGTAGATCATGAGAGCACGGCCTTTGAGCAGCCTGTTATCGAGCGGTCCCCAGAATCGGCTGTCGTGGCTATTGTCACGATTGTCTCCCATGACGAAATAGTGATCCTCAGGGATCGGAAGCTCAGGCATGTCGTCTCGACGGGAGGTGAACAAGCCCGGCTCCGAGGCGCCGGGAGGCTCGAAAAAAACCACGTAGGGCTCGTCGAGGGGCTCGTCGTTGATATAGACGGTCTTGTTCTCGATCCGGATGCGCTCGCCTGGAAGCCCGATGATCCGTTTGATGAAATCTCGATCCGGTTCCTGAGGAAACTTGAAAACGACGACGTCGCCCCGCTTCACCTGACGGACCGGGACCATCGCCGACTCGAGCGCGGAGCCCGTCGGCGCGTAGAGCATCTTGTTGACGATCAAATGGTCGCCGATGAGAAGGTTCTCCTCCATGGATCCCGTGGGGATCTTGAAAGCCTGGAAGACGAACGTGCGAATAAACAGAGCGAGGATGACGGCAACGCAGATCGACTCGAAGTATTCGCGCGCCGTGGATTTCCCCGGCGTCTCCTTGGCGTTATTCTTGGACCCTTTGGGGCTCACGGCGGTTTATCCAAATCTTCTAAACATTGAAGTTAGCAAAGAATGTCCCCGGGCGTCAATTCCACGCCCAAATAAGGGCTATGGAGGAACGCCGGGGACGGCTCCCGGTCCGGCGAGCATGTCGATCCATTCCTTCACCGCTGCCGCGAATCCGACCATCAGCGCCCGCGCTACCAGACTGTGTCCGACGTTGAGGCGCGAGAGGCCGTTCAAGGGCCCAAGCAGCTCTGCATCGCGGAGGGTGAGCCGGTGGCTCGTCCCGACGTGAAGGCCGAGCTTCGCGCCGAGTCTCGCGCAATCGGAAAGTCGCTGGAGCTCGCGCTGCAGACCTTCTCGGTCGAGAGCGAGCCCGACCTGGTCACTCACGCTCGTGAAGGCTTCGGTCGAGAGTTCCACGCCTAGCGCGCCGAGCTGATGCGCGGCCTTGACCTGGTCGATCGAGGGGTCGATGAAGATACTCGGTAGGATCGAGCTCTCCGTCATCTCACGCACCCTTTCTTTGAGCTGAGAGCTATTGAGCATGACGTCCAGGCCACCTCCGCCGGCCGTTTCCATCCGGTCGGGGACGAAGGTCACCCGGTCGGGCTTCGCCGTCAGAGCAAAACGCGTCATTTCTTCGTTCGGGGCCACGCGCAGGTTGAGCTCGACCGTGACCGACTCCCGTAGTAGCGTGACATCGCGCTCTTGGATGTGACGGCGGTCGCTTCTCAACTGTACGTTGATGGAGGCCGCCCCCGCTTGCTCGGCGAGGTAGGCCGCAAAAACCGGATCGGGCCGCTTGGAATTGCGGGATTCTCGCAGATGCGCAACGACATCCAGTGTGACACCGAGATCTTTCAAGTCTTCTCTCCGATCGTTTGCTCGACGGCGCCGCCGATGTTCGAGGCGAGGGCCTCGATCTCTTCTTGTTCCGGCCCCTCCATCATGATTCGAAGCAGGGGCTCCGTTCCCGAGTATCGGATCAGCACCCGCCCTCGACCGTCGAGCTGCCGCTCCGCCGCCGCGATGACGTCGGCGATCCCCGGAACTTCTCTTACGTCGGGCCGCTCTCTGACGCGCACGTTCAACAACACCTGAGGAAACGGCTGCAGATATCCGAGCTCGTCGAGACTCTTCTGTTCGAGCGTCAGGACGCGCAGCACCTGCATCAATGTCAGGAGCCCGTCACCCGTGGAGGCGAAGTCCGAGAAAATAAGATGGCCCGATTGCTCACCACCGATAATGATATTACGTCGCGTCATCTCCTGGGCAACGTACTTGTCGCCGACACTCGTTCGCCACAGCTTGATGCCATCGTCGGCGAGGGCGAGCTCGAGGGCCATGTTGCTCATTACGGTCGCTACAACCTCCCGCCCCTTCAGCCTGCCTTCCCGGAGGAAGCGACGAGCGCACAGGAGCAGAATGCCGTCGCCGTCGACGAGTTGGCCCTCAGAGTCGACGAGGAGCAATCGATCCCCGTCCCCGTCGAGCGCCGCGCCGAAGTCGCATCCCTCGTCTTTGACGACTCGAGCCGCCGCTTCGATGTGCGTCGAGCCGCAACTCTCGTTGACGTTTCTGCCATTCGGCTCGGTCGCATGCGTGACGACCGACAGGCCCAGCCGTTCGAGGAGTGCCGGGCCGACGCGATAGCCCGCGCCGTTGGCGCAATCGAGCGCAACCTTGAGTGATGGTATGGAAGAGCCTACCTCGCCGAGGCTCGTGAGGAGGTGGTTCATATAGGACGCTTCGAGTTTCGGATCAGGATCGGCGCCGGTCGCGGGCGTCTCAATCGGCTCCTTGGTCGAGTGGACCTGCCGCTCGATGAGATTCTCCAGATCCTCGCTCGTCTTTGCGCCACCCGCGTCGAAAATCTTGATTCCGTTGTCATGATAGGGGTTGTGCGATGCCGACAAGACTACACCAGCATCCCATCCCTCCGATGACACTAAATAGGCTATCGCTGGCGTCGGCAGGATTCCCGCCGAACCGACCTCGCCGCCACCGGCCGCGATGCCAGCGCGGAGCCAGGTTTCCAGGTCGGAGCCACTCTCGCGGGTGTCTCGACCGATAAGGATGCGTGGCCTCGTCTTGCCGAGGTTTTCCGCGAGCGCCCGACCCACTTTCGCCACCGTCGAGCGATCGAGAGGAGTCTCGTAGGCGCGCCCTCGAATCCCGTCCGTTCCGAAGAGCTTTTCCATGGGGTCATTCGATCCTGGCAGTGATCTCTTCGGGGTGAACGGATAGCACGCGAACGAGAGCGAGATCCTCTGGTCTTCGCACTCTTACTATCGGGACGACGTCGTGGCGCCCCGCCTCGAGCCCCTCGAGGTAGACGACGGCCTCCAGATCCTCGGCGCTCAAGGACTCGATGAGACTCTTCGGTCCCTCGGCAACGACCAGGATAGTGTCTGGATCGAGGCGGACTCGTACACCCGGAGGCTCGACACGCATGGGTACACCGGAGAGCTCGCTTCTCGCCCGCTCCTCGCGCACGTCCAGTGTCAATTCGACGCTCGTCAGCCCCTCGAGTCGCATGAGCGGATCCAGCTCGACCCTCACCGTGCGTGAATAAGCCTCGCGAAGTCCTTCCGCGGAAACGGGCTCCGTCGTAACTTGTTCGAGCTCTCCTACACGGGACGCCGGGCCGACGACCGTTATCTGGCTCGGGGTGAGCTCGATATTGAAGAGCTCGAAGCCGGCGGCGGGAGAGCCGAGTACTCGCGGGAGCACCTGGACGATACGCTGTTGAGTCCGATCCAAGGCGAGGGTTACGCTCGTCGGAGTGACCCTCATCACTCGAACGCCAAATGGCGCTCTCACCTCTTCGGGCGACAAGTAGGCGACGTGCTCGCCTGGCTCCGCGTCAGTCAGGTCGATCCCGACGGTCAAGGCCTGAGGAGTCAGGCGCCGAAGGATCTCTGCGGAGCCGCGCACGCGAACGTCGACGTGCTGAACCGATTCCTCGACGACCTCGAGACCTTCGGGAACTTCTCTCAGCTCGATTGGAATCGAGAAGGCGAACTCCGCACCCTGCTCGCGCGCTGCTGCGAACCAAAGAGAGACCCCGAGCAGCAGCGAGATGAGCTTGAGCCCCAATTGATCGGTCGCGAGTCGCTTCATCAGCTCGAGCTCTCCCGGCGTGTCGGCGCGAGCTCCGCAGGCCGCGGCGATTTGGCCTGACCCATGGCTTCCTTGAGTCTCGAGCGGAGGGCATCGGAGTCGAGGCAATGAGTGAAGGTGCCATCCTCCATGAAACTGATCCGTCCTGTTTCCTCCGAAACGACGACCGCGATCGCATCAGTGTCTTCCGTGATTCCAATCGCGGCGCGATGGCGCGTTCCCAGCTCCCTGGAAAGGAGCGGATTTATGGAGATGGGAAGAAAACAGGCCGCGGCAGCGGTGCGATCGCCTTGTACGATGACCGCACCGTCGTGAAGGGGGGATTTGGGATTGAACACCGACAGGAGCAAGTCGTAGGTGATGACCGCGTCGAGCTGAATGCCGCCCTCGATGTAGCCGCGCAATCCGATGTCGCGCTCCAGCACGATGATGGCGCCAATCCGGCGTTGGGCCAGAGTCGAAAGAGAGAATGCGACCTCGTCGAGGGTTCCCTTACTCGTGGAGGGATTCAGAAATCGGAACATCGGAGCGCGTCCCAGGTTGGCGAGGCCACGTCGCAACTCCTGTTGATAGAGCACGATCACCGCGAATCCTACATATGCGAGGGTATTCCGGAGGAGCCAGTTGACGGTGGTCAGCTCCGCCCAGCGCGATGCGAAGAAAAATAGGACGAGGACGACAGTCCCGACGACCATTTGAGACGCTCTTCCGCCACGAATGAGCTGAAGGAGCTTGTAGAAGAGATAGCTGACAATGAGGATGTCGAGGACATCGATCCAGGAGAGCTCCTGTGCGAGCCTCTGGAGGAATCCCAGGACCTCGCTCACTCGCTTCCGCCTCCCACCCGTCGGATCGCGTCCGCGATCCGCACGACTTCCCCCATCTCACCGACGTCGTGCACCCGAACGACGTCGGCACCGCGTAGCACGGCACAGGCCACGCTCGCCGCCGTTCCGAAGATGCGACCCTCCGGGGGCAAAGACAAGAGCTTTCCGATGAAGCTCTTGCGGGACGTTCCGACTAGAATGGGAAGGTCGAGCTCCGAAAGCTCGGAGAGTCGGTTCAAAAGCGTCAAGTTGTGCTCGACCGTCTTGCCGAACCCGATCCCGGGATCGACGAGAATCGAGTCGCGAGCGATGCCGGCAGAGATCGCCCGCCGGGACCCGCTCCTGAGCGTTCCGACTACTTCCGACACGACGTCGTCATACTCCGGTTTCGTCTGCATGGTCTCCGGGGTTCCGAGCATGTGCATGACCACGACGCCGGCGCCGGCAGCGGCGATGGTCGCGGCCATGTTCTCATCAGCCGAGAGGCCCGAGACGTCGTTGACAACGTCCGCGCCGAGCGCGAGTGCTCTCCCGGCGACGACGGACTTCCTCGTGTCGATGGAGATGAGTGCGTCGGTGCGCGGCCGCAACTTCGAAAGGACAGGGATGAGCCGGGAGAGCTCTTCTTCGGTAGGGACAGCGGCGGCGCCGGGGCGCGTCGACTCGGCGCCGAGGTCGAGAATGGTCGCGCCCTTCTCGACCATCTCGAGCGCCACTTCGACTGCCTGTTCAGAGTGAGGGACACGGCTGCCCGCGTAGAAGGAGTCCGGCGTGACGTTGACGACACCCATGAGCGCGGTGCGCTCTCCCAGGAGCAGTGTCTTGTCTCGAGCTCGAAAGGTATAGGAACGCACGTTGCGACGATCGGTGGGCGGTACTCGCGCAAGAGACACCCGCCTCCAACGAGACCACTCGAGTGAACGATGAAGGATTCTGCCTTCGGTGCCGAAATCGGTTCTTGAACTAGCTCTGCGTGACGCTGCCCGGGTTCTGGAGAATGGGAGGGGTTCGTGGCGCTTTCCGCTCCTGCCCCGTTTCCTTGGTCTCGGGCTCTTCGCGCGAGACCTCGTCGGACACGGGCTCCCGAGCCTTGAGCGGAAGACCCTCGCGGATCATCTTGACTTCCTCGCCATCCAAGACCTCTCGCTCGAGCAGCGCTTCCGCTATCTTTCCGAGAAGGGGTCGATTCTTCGTCAAGATTTTCTTCGCGCGATCGTAGTTTTCTTCGACGATGCGCTTGACCTCCTGGTCGATCTTGATCGCGGTGTCCTCGCTATAGTCCTGGTGCCGGGCGATATCACGGCCAAGGAAGACCTGCTCTTCCTTTCGCCCGAACGTGAGGGGGCCCATCTTCCGACTCATGCCCCATTCGCAGACCATCTTGCGAGCCAGCTCGGTCGCTTTCTCGAGGTCGTCGTGAGCGCCCGTCGTCATCTGGTCCAGCACGAGCTCCTCCGCGATGCGGCCTCCCATCTTGACCGCGATATTCGCCTCGACGTATTCGCGGTCGTGACTGAGGCGGTCCGTCTCGGGAAGCAACATCGTCACCCCCATCGCCATGCCGCGAGGAATGATCGTGACCTTGTGGATCGGGTCGGCCCTGTCGATGAAAACGGCAACGAGCGCGTGCCCGGCCTCGTGGTAGGCCGTCGTTCGTTTCTCGTCGTCGCTCATGATCAGCGATCGTCGTTCGGCGCCCATGAGCACCTTGTCCTTGGCTTCCTCGAAGTCGTCCATGCGAACGACTTTCTGACCTCGACGGGCAGCGTTGAGCGCAGCCTCGTTCACGAGGTTCGCAAGATCAGCTCCGGAAAACCCCGGTGTTCCTCGAGCGAGAATCATCAAGGCGACATCGTTGGCCAGCGGGATGCGGCTCGTGTGGACTTTCAGGATTCCCTCGCGTCCGCCGACGTCGGGCAGCGAGACGACGACACGCCGATCGAAACGACCGGGCCGCAGCAGGGCCGGGTCGAGAACGTCCGGACGATTCGTCGCCGCGATGAGAATCACACCCTCGTTTGACTCGAATCCGTCCATCTCGACGAGCAGCTGATTGAGCGTCTGCTCACGCTCGTCGTGTCCGCCTCCCAGGCCAGCGCCGCGGTGTCGACCCACGGCGTCGATTTCGTCAATGAAAATGATGCAGGGAGCGTTCTTCTTGCCCTGCTCGAACAGATCCCGGACACGACTCGCACCCACGCCTACGAACATCTCGACGAAGTCCGAGCCGCTTATGGAGAAGAAGGGGACGTTGGCCTCGCCGGAAATCGCGCGCGCCAGGAGCGTCTTTCCCGTACCGGGAGGGCCCATCAAAAGGACGCCCTTCGGTATGCGACCCCCCAACTTCTGGAATTTCTGCGGCTCTCTCAAGAAGTCGATGATCTCCTGGAGCTCTTCCTTCGCCTCGTCTACACCGGCGACGTCTTTGAACGTGACTTTCTTCTGCTGGCTCGAGCTGAGTTTCGCCTTGCTCTTACCGAAAGACAGGGCGCGATTCCCGGAGCCCTGCATTTGGCGCATGAAGAAGATGAGAAAGGCGATCATGATGACGATGGGAGTCCAGCTGATGAGATGGCCGAGCCACGAGGAGCTGTTTGCATCCCGCGCGTTGACCTCGACTCCTTTCTCGAGCATCATATTGACGAGGTTCTCGATTTGAGGGGGCGCGAAAGTGCGGATCGACTGGCCGTTCTTGAACTCGCCGACAATATGGCTTCCAGCGCCCGTTCCGGTGATGGTGACTTTAGCGACGCTGCCACGGTCCAGTTGGGCCATGAAATCGCTGAAGCTCAGCTGGCGCTCGTTCTTCTGGATGCGCGACGAGACACTCCAAAAAAGGAAGATGACGAGCGCAGCAACCATCCAGAACATCAAGTTCTTCATGGTTGAGTTCACGGTTGCCTCCGAATAAAAGTGACCCGTTCAGGTCGTCTCTTTGGCGAGCCCTAGAAAAGGGGCACCCCGATGTTGCTCGTGAAACCCCAAACCGTAGCCGGCGACGAAACCTTCCTTCTCCAGCTCGAAACAAGCATAGTCCACCGGGCAATCCACCTTCCGATGATTCTCGCGGTTGATGAGTGCAGCGACTTTCAGAGTGCGCGGCTTCCAAGTCTCTTCGATGTGTCCAGTGATGAAACTCAACGTCACCCCCGTATCCACGACCCCCTGAATAAGCAATACGTCGCGTGCGCTGAAATCGTTCGCTGTTCCGAAGGCGATGTCGACGCGCCTCGAGTCGGACGATCCGACCTTGAGGAAATCGCAGGTCAGGGACTGATCGATTTGACGAATCAGGTCGGCCATGAACACCATCGAGTTCGGCAAGACACCGATGCAGGCCACGTTTCCCTGGGGAAAATCCTCGGAGATACGACGGCCGAGAGCTGCGACCCGTGCACAGACCTCCTCCTCGCTGAAGAGAACCGTGAGCCCATTGCCTTTACTCATTTACTCATCCACCGAAGCTCCAGCAGCGTCCGCCCTGCCGAGAAACGCGCGCTCTCCGCGATCCCATGTCCGACGACCCAGAGAATTTCTTCGTCTGATTCTCGCCCACTCCGGACCACGACGGCGACTCGAGCTCGCTCCGACCGCGGCACTCTTCGCTCCATCAGATACCGTCGCAGGGTCTTTCTTCCGGGAGCGCCCAGAGGGCGGAAACGATCTCCGGGATTCGGACTTCTCACTTTTATGACCGGTAGCCTCCCCTCGATTCCGATTACGACCACTCGACCAACTGCCGCTCGTTCGCTCCCCGCGCCCTCGGCCGCGGGAGTCGTAACGATGGATGTCGTCAACATGCCCTGAAGCTCGGGGATACGAATCCGAGCCGGAAACGACAGTTTGTACTCGAACCCATTATAGCCGGGTTTCGCCCGCTCTCGCTTCTCGCGGCCGGGTCTGCGTCGAATCCAGAGCTCGTCGAAGGATCGTTCCACCGTCAGTCCCGGCAGGTGGATTTCTCTACCACTCTTGCCTGACGTCAGGAGACCGATCGCGCCGTCGACGTGGGTCTTCGAGACATCCGTCAAATCGCCGCGCACCCGAGCGAAGGCATGGCGAAGAACTCGCCGTTTCAGAGCGCGATGGAGGCGTCCGAGCTCGGGAACAGGAAGTCGCAGGGCATCGCCTTCGAGGCTAGCGAGCTCCGCGAAGGCGCTTCTGGTCCTCTGCTCCATCCACGACTCGTCCTCGCGGAGCAGATCGGCGCTCGCCGCGAGCGTCTCGACGAGCTTCGGGTTGAACTCTTCCGCAAGTCGGGGAAGCGTTCGGTGGCGCAGACGGTTTCGGGTGAAACGCTCGTCGCGATTGCTCTCGTCTTCCCGAAACGGGAGCCCGCGGTCCGAGAGATAGTCCAGGACCTCGGCTCGTCGCACGCCGAACAAGGGTCGGATCCGGCGCGGTTCGACGACCGGATGGACCGCCGAGAGTCCACGGCTCCCGGAGCCCCGCAACAAGCGGTCCAGAAAGGTCTCGGCCTGGTCATCGCGGGTGTGGCCAACCGCGATACGTTGACATTCGAGGGCGTCCGCCGTCTCGTTCAAGAAGCGGTACCGCGCCCTCCGACCTGCATCCTCCAGGGATCGGTGCGCATCCTTCGCTTCCCGGCCGACGTCGGCTCGCCCCGAGACGAACGGCAAGCTCAGCTTTCGAGCAAGCTCCCGACAGAAAGACTCGTCCTCATCCGCCGCGGCCCGCAGTCCGTGGTTCAAGTGCGCGACGACCAGCTGCAAACGCCACTCTGGCGTGAGCTGCGCGAGCAGATGCAGCAGCGCCACGGAATCCGGGCCGCCGGAAAGGCCGACGAGGACCCTGTTTCCCGGGCGGAGCATGCCGAATTCCGAAACCGCGGCCTTCACTTTTCGAACGATCATGATTGGGAGTTTAGAGCGGGTCGTCTGGAGATTTCCGCCTAAGTACTCTATAATAGAGTACTTTCTGGCGATTTGTCAAGAAAGCCATGCTGCGATCTCGTTTGAGGAGAACGTTGATGGAGAACCAATGCGCTCATTGCGAAATCAGCGAAGAAGAGCGGCAGCTGAAGAAATGCGTCAAGTGTTTCCGCTACTACTGTGAGGAGTGCGAGTCTGACCGGGGCGGTCGCTCGTTCTGCTCCAAAGCGTGCTCGGACTACTTCTTTTTCGGGGACGAGGACTAGGATGCCCCTCGGCCAATCCTAATGAGCGGTCTCGGCATTTTGACGATGGTCCTCGTTCTCGGTAGCATCTGGGGCGGCTTCGGCTATTTCCTCTATCGCAACGTCAAAAAAGACGAACCTTGAAACTTGCCGTCATCGGCGCAGGTGCTTGGGGGACCGCGCTTGCCAAGGTCCTCTCCGAGCAAAGCCACGAGGTCGCGCTCTGGGTCCGCGAGGACGACGTTCGCCTCAGCATCGCCGAAAGGCGGATCAACGATCGCTTCCTACCTGGGATCGAGCTGCCCCCCGAGCTACGAGTTACCGGCGGGCTCGGGGAAGCCGTCGAGGGCGTCGCTCACGTCTTTCTCGTGGTGCCCTCCCGATATCTTCGCTCCGTCGTGAAGGCGCTCTCGCCCCATGTCCCGGAGTCCTGCCCTCTCGTCAGCGCGACGAAGGGAATCGAGGAGGGGTCCCTTGTTCGGATGAGCGAAGTCATCCGATCGGAGCTTCCCCAGAAGCCCACGATTGTAGCGCTCTCCGGCCCGAGCTTCGCTCGGGAGGTCGCGAGAGGCGAGCCCACGACCCTCGTCGCGGCCAGCCCGACTCCCGGACCGGCTCTCGAGGTCCAGCGCCATTTCTCGTCCGCGAGCTTCAGGATATACACGAATGACGACATCGTTGGTGTCGAGCTCGGGGGCGCTCTGAAGAACGTGATCGCGCTTGCCGTGGGCGTCGCCGCCGGTCTCGAGCTCGGGTACAATCCCGCGGCCGCCCTGATGACTCGCGGTCTCGAGGAGATCTCCCGTCTCTCGATCGCGATGGGAGGCAAACGCGGCACCCTCGCGGGACTAACCGGCATGGGAGACTTGGTGCTCACCTGCACGGGGCATCTGTCGCGGAACCGGCAGGTCGGCCTCGAGCTGGGCAAAGGCCTTTCCCTCGCAGAGATCGTATCGACGATGGATCAGGTGGCGGAGGGTGTGAGCACCACTCATGCTGCCGTCGCGCTCGCGAGACGGCACGATGTCGAGATGCCCATCGTCTTTCAGATGGAGCGCTTGCTTTCCGGCAAGACGACGCCTCGGAAGGCGATGAAAGAGCTGATGAGCCGACCCCTCCGGTCGGAGATCTAGTACTTGCTCCTCTCGCTAGAAAACTTCGAGAATCTCGTAGAGCGTCGTTCGCTGCGCCGGTTTGAAACCTGCCTCGCGGATGATGGCCTTGACCTCTTCCGTCGAGGTCTGGTTGAAAAAGCCCGTCGCGGCGTGCACGTTCTCTTCGAAGAGCGTGCCACCGAAGTCGTCCGCCCCCCAGTGGAGCGCCACTTGCCCGGTCTTCTTGCCCTCCGAGAACCAGGAAGCCTGAATGTGGTCGAAGTTGTCCAAATAGAGCCGCGAAACACCCAGGATTCTGAGGTACTCGTTGGGGCCCGCATGATGCGGAATACTCTTGACGAGAGGCGTATTCCCGGGCTTGAAACTCCAAGGGACGAAAGCCGTGAAACCTCGGAACTCGTCCTGCAGGTCCCGAATGCGGTCGAGGTGCTCGATGATGTCTTCTTCGTTCTCGACGTGGCCGTACATCATCGTGGCGGTCGACCGCATTCCGACGGCGTGGGCTTCGCGGTGCACGTCCAGCCAGCTTGCTGCCAGGCCCTTCTTGTGCGAGATCTTGCGTCTCACACGCTCGGACAGGATCTCGGCACCGCCTCCCGGTAGAGTCACTTGTCCTGCTTCTTTGAGCGCCTCGAGCACCTCTCGGACCGACATCCCGGATACAGTGGCCATCCCTTCGATCTCCACCGCAGACCAGAAGTGGGGTGTCACCTGGGGATAGCGCTTCTTCACCGCGCGCACCATGTCGAGGTAGTAGGAAAGTGGCAGCTCCGGGTTCACGCCGCCCTGCATCAGCACCGTCGTGACGCCCTTCGCCACGGACTTGTCGATCAGATCGAGCATGTCATCGATACTGTGCGTATAGGCCTCTTCGTGCCCCGGAGGTCGATAGAAGGCACAAAAGGTGCAGTCGACGTTGCATACGTTCGTGTAATTGGGATTGGTATCGACGACGAAGGTGACGACGGGATCCGGATGGAGTCGCTTCCTCACCTCGGCCGCGAGCTGACCGACGTCCAGAATCTCCGCCTCGCGAAGAAGAAACAGACCTTCTTCTCGGTCCAGCCTGTCGTTGCTCCGCACTTTGTTCCGAATCGACGCGAGTCGATCGACGCTCACACTCATATAGGCTCCAAAAGTCGATGTTCGTGCATGAGCCGCCGGAAATGCGCGAGACCCTCCATCTCCTCCGGGCCAAGCCTGTAGTGGAAGTTCCTCAAGTACGCCGCTAGCTCCGTTCTCGAGCCCAGTTCGCCCTCGCACTCCACGGCGATGTCGTCGATTTGGGACATGCCCACGGTGAAGGAGCGGTCGAGGAGATCGGCGAAACTGGACTTGACGTTCTCTGGAAGCGAGCGCCGAATGGCCCAGAGCGCGAAGACGAAAGGCAGCCCTGTCCAGGACCACCACTCGGTCGCGAGATCGTAGCGATAGGGGAAACCGGGCGTCGGACGCAGGTTCTGCATCAGCGCCTCGTTCCCGATGACGAGGAACGCATCCGCCTCCTGCCTCAAGCCTCGAACGTAGGCCCCCGGCTGGATGCCTTCTCGAGCCTCGAGTAGAAGGCGCAAGAGTTGCACGGAGGTCGAGGTGTCCTCCGTAATGCCGACGGTCTTCGAATCGAGCTCCCCGATGGGTGTCTTGCTCGCAAGCAGGATGCTCCGGACCTCCTCGCGATTGGCGACGCCGAGATCCGCGATCGGCTCGTAGCGGTCCTCGTAGAGGAGAAAATCTGCGCTCGCAAGAATGCCAGCGTCGATCTCGCTCTTGGCGGCCATACGACCGAGCTCGCTGGGAGCGGTCGGGATCAGCCGATGCTCGCCAAGGAGCGGGTAGAACGGCTGGCTGTTGAGGTAAGCAATCTGGCCGATGAGCAGTCGCATGCGAGCCTATTGCGCGCCACTAATCGTAGACGCGAACGAGATTGTAGAGCGCGTCTCGTTCCGCGGGCACCTTGCCGGCCTCTCGAATCATGGACACGAGCCTGTCGCGGGCGAGTCCGACGGCGCTTCCCGCCTGAGCGTAGTGAGCGATGCGCTCTTCACCGATCGTGCCGTCGAGGTCGCTTGCACCGAAGCTCAAGCCGACCGAGGCGGTCTCCTCCCCGAGCATGACCCAATAGGACTTGATGTGGTCGAAGTTGTCCAAGAGGAGCCGGGCACAGGCCAGGGTTCTCAGATCTTCGATCGCCGACGCCTGGCGTTCCACGAGCCCCGTATTTCCCGGCTGGAGAGCGAGGGGGATGAAGGAAAGAAACCCCGGCTGCTCGTCCTGAGCCTCCCTCAGTCGCAACATGTGGTCGACACGCTCCTCGTAGGTTTCCACGTGACCGTAGAGGAGTGTTGCGTTGGACGGGATTCCCATCTCGTGGGCGATCCGGTGCACTTCGAGCCATCGTTCCGCGCCCATCTTGTGCTCGAACGTCGCCTGGCGGATACGCTCAGAAAAGACCTCCGCGCCGCCGCCGGGGAGCGACTTTACACCGGCCTCCCGCATGCGCTCGAGAACCTCGCGGATCGACATGCGGCCAATGCGGGCGAACCAGTCGATCTCTACCGCCGTCCAGGCCTTGATCTGGAGCTTCGGAAAAGCGTCGTGAATATCTCGGACGATCCTCAGATAGTCCTCGAAACGCCACTTCGGATGGAGCCCCCCGACAATGTGCACCTCCGAGAGCTCGTCGCTGAGCTTGCCGAGCATCTCGTCGTGTGTCATCTCGTAGGCATGCGCGTCGCCAGGCTTCGCCGCGAAGTCGCAGAAACTGCAGTCCAGGACGCATAGATTCGTCGGATTGAGCTGGCGATTCATCACGAAGTAGACGAGCTCGTCTGTTTTGGAACGCTTGACATGGTCGGCCATTTTGCCGATTGCGGTCAGATCCCAGCTTTCGAGCAGGGCGAGGCCGTCGTTCCGGTCGAGTCGCTCCGAGGACAGCACCCTCCCCCATATGGGAACGAGTCTCGAATCTTGAAAGACGATGCTCTCCACCTTTGTCGCCGCGTTCACCTCGTGCCTCCCATACTTAGTTCTCGGTCGCCTATTCCATCAATGCCGCGGGGCCCCAACTCTATCGCAACGCGCCCGTCCTTCGGCCGGGCTAGCCCTCCGCTCGACAGGCTCGCTGCGGAAGGCGGCACGGCTTCTCGCTTCGGGTCTCGGCTTCGCCTCGCATTGCGCTCGCGCTGACGCCTCGGCCTCCCTCGCGGCCCACTCGGGCCGGGCTCGCGGCAGATGTTGGAGCTACCGCTCGTGCAGGGCGCGGATGCATGGTTCGAGCACCCTGCAAGCGAAAAGTCTGACACAACCCGCCGATCGCCGCCAGTGCTGCCTGCCTTTGTCTGCCACCGATGGGAGAAGGGCTCGACTGTGTGCCGGACACGAGTCCTCAAGGCGAGGGCACGAGGATGCCCGCCATCACGAAGGCCAAGACGACGAAGCCCAGCACGGCGTTGATCTTGAAAAACGCGAGGTCCACATCGGAGGCTTTTCGGTGTTCCACGAAGAGAAGAGCACCAATGAGGAGCAGGAGGGCCGCCGAGAGTCCGCCTTCGAGCGCCGTCCAGTAGAGAAGGCAAAGGAGCAGAAACGCCACGACGTGAAACAGGAGCGAGATCCACAAAGCCCGCTCGCGTCCGAGCCGAGCGGGTAGCGAGTGGAGGCCGTAGCTTCGATCGAAGTCTGTATCGAGCGTCGCGTAGATGATGTCGAAACCGGCGACCCAGAAGAACGTGAATGCGCAGAGATAGAGTGCGGGCTGGAAGTCCCGGAAATCTAGCTGAATCGCGTACCAGGCGCCGAGCGGGCCCATGGCAAGTGCGGCCCCGACGCCGAGGTGGGCCCACATCGTGCGCCCCTTCATGAGCGGGTAGAGCAGGAAAATCGTGAGCGGAATGGGCGTCAATACGAGGCAGCGTGGCGAGATCAGGTAGGCTGCCGCGAGGAAGACGCCGGCTCCGAGGAACGTGATGGCTGAAGCCTCTCTGAGGCTCAGGGCGCCGGACGGGAGCTCTCGACTAGCCGTTCTGGGATTGTTTTTGTCGATGGTGCGGTCGAGAATTCGGTTCAGGGCGAGAGCTGCGGTTCGGGCCCCGGTCCCCGCGACGAGGATCAGAACGAAGACTCGGGCGGTGAGCTCGCCTCGAGCCAGAAGCGCGCCGGCGACGAGCAACGGAAACGAAAAGAGCGTGTGCTCGATTTTGACGAAACGGCTGTAGGTCTTGAGTTTTTCCATGGATCGACACCGTCGGGGAAATATCAAAACACCTTTGACAGTTCGAAGCAATGCCAACTAGAATCCCGGACGTTCGATTCAAGGATGATCGACGAGAGTGAGAGATAACAGACGAGTCACGTGCCGATAAACTAGTGGACACTCACCGAGGTGACGACCGAACCAATCGATGTTATTCTCGACGACGTGCGGATACGATTCGCAGCCAGGCGATTCTACATAATCCTCTGGCCTTCGATGGAGGTGGGCAGCTGAAATGAAAAAGAAAAAGAAGAAAGCCAAGACCAAGAAGAAGGTATCCAAGAAGAAAGCGGCGAAGCGGAAAGTGACGAAAAAGAAGGCCGGCAAAAGGAAGAAGGCTGCGAAAAGGAAGAAGGCCAAGAAGAAAGTAGCCAAGAAAAAGGCCAAGAAAAAGCCGTCCAAAAAGAAAGCCGCGAAGAAGAAAGCTTCGCCAAAGAAGCCGAAAAAGAAGTCGGCCCCAAAGAAGCCCTCCCCGGCACCCAGGCCCGCGGTCCCGAAACCGGCCCCGGCCCCCGTTGCTCCGGTCCCGGCCCCGGCCCCCGTTGCTCCGGTCCCGGCCCCCGTTGCTCCGGTCCCGGCCCCCGTTGCTCCGGTCTCGGCCCCGGCTCCCGCTCCTTGGGAAAAGCCAACGGCGCCCTGGGGCTCGGACACGGAACGGCGCCCCGAGGCGGGAGGCTTTGGCAGCTCGACTCGCGATGAGGAGAGCGACGATAACGACGACGATTTCGGTGGAGGTATGGACCCCGTCTTCTGACGAGCTCCACTAGTCGCTGAAACTTCGATCGCCCACCGATACGCGGAGGGCCTTCATGTGCGAAGGCCCTCCGGGTTCCGTCAATCGTCGTCGACCTTGAAGTGGCCGCTTTCAGCGAAGTGTTTCATGTCGCAAGTGGGGCAGGCAACGAACTCCTTGCCGGCATCCTTGTCGATGAGGCTTTGAGCGTCGTCCGCCTCGATGGGGTTGCCGCAAGTACAGTAGAGCACTCCCTCTTCCAGAAAAATGTCGTCCTCGACTTCCAGCTCGTCGCTCATGGAGAGCTCCCTTTCTGAATGGATTGTAAAGAATTGTACCATGTATACGGCAGGGCGGGAGAGCACCTTTGCGCGAGGGTTTCGTGCTAGGATTCCTCGTTCGGTGTGGCAATCGAGGGAGCCGATTCGATAATCGGAAGAGTTAGCAACCATGCAAGGTAGCAGATGCGGTTTGTTTTCATTCGCGGTTCTTGCCGTCGTAGTCCTCTTGGCCTGCGGTGGAACGGACGTTGGCGTATCGAGCGACGAGATCGTCATTGGTACCTGGGCGCCTCTGACTGGACCGGCTTCCAACTTGTCTACGATCGCGCGCTCGATGGAGGCCTACTTCGCCTATGTCAACGCCGAAGGCGGCGTTAACGGCCGCAAGCTGCGCCTCATCATCAAAGATGACGGCTACGACGCGTCGCGCACTCCCGAAGTCGTACGAGAGCTCGTCGAGGAAGACCGAATTTTCGCCATGGTCGGCGGTAACGGCACGGCGAACTGCCTCGCCGTCAAAGACTACATGGCGTTCAGGGCCATCCCATGGGTCAATCCGGGCTCGGGCGTCAGGGTTTGGACGACCCCGGTCATTGCCTATGTGTTCTCGACGTTTCCCACCTATGTGACCGAGGGGCGCATCCTGGCCAAGTATGTGGTGGAGGAGCTCGAAGCCAAGAAATATGGGCTCCTGTATCAGGACGGCTCCTTCGGCCGCGAGGGGCAAGAAGGCGTCAGGGTCGGCCTGCGCGCTACGGAGAGCAAGGAAGTCGCTCTCGAGCAGAGCTACAGCGTCGGAGATACCGACTTGTCGGACGTGGCTCAGAAATTCAAGGATGAAGAGATCGACCTGATCTTCATCTGGACCATTTCGGAGGGAGCTGCCGCGCTCGTGAGGGCGATCGACGCCATCGAAGACTACTCTCCCCAAATTGTGGGATCCCAGCTCCTCTCCGATCCGATCATGTTCGAGCTGGTCGGTGAGAGCTGGGAAGGTGCCGTTCTGGCATCCAGCGTGCCCGATCCCACATCGGACGAGCCCGGCGTCGTGAGGGCCCGTGAGATCATCGAGAAATATGGCCAGGGCATCGAGTTCGGAACCTACGCGATGTGGGGCCTTTCGCGCGCGGAAGTGCTGGTGGAAGGAATGAGACGAGCGGGCCGCGAGCTGACTCGCATGCAGCTGATCGCCTCACTGGAAACCATCAATAATTGGAGCGACAACTCCCTGGGAACCCCAATAAGTTTCAGCCGGGAGAGCCATCAGGGATTGAACGCAGTCCACATCGTCAAGGCAGAGGGTGGCGCGCTGGTTCACCTTTCCGACTGGATGCAACCCTAGCGTCTTTCCGAACCTCTCACTGCCTGGGAGAGGCTTGACCCGGCTTTCGTCCTCTCATTAGAATTCCCCCGGGTCCTAGAACTAGTGCCGTTCCAACTCGGCTCAGCAGGAAACTGAGCGTCGCGGGTGACCTTGGCTTGCCAAGTCACCGCGTCGCGTGCCGGAACGGTGGTCGTTCCCGAAGAAACGAGATACTACCCGTTTAATTCATTGAGGTAAACCCCCGGCTCTGCCGGGGTGGCTCCCAGAGGTTTGACCGTGTAAGGAAGTAGGAAAGAAAGTCTTCCTTGGAAAGCGCGAACTTCCAAACAAGGAGGACTACCAAGGTGAAAGAATACAAGAGCCTATCCCACACACGATGGGACTGCAAATATCACGTTGTGTTCATCCCGAAGTACCGAAGGAAGAAGATGTATGGTGCAATCAGAACGCATCTGGGAAAGATTCTCCACGAGCTGGCGAAGCAAAAAGAGGCCCGGATTCTGGAGGGCCACTTGATGTCGGACCACGTCCACATGTGCATCAGCATCCCACCGAAGTTTGCGGTGTTGAACGTGGTGGGGTTCATCAAAGGCAAGAGTGCGATCTCGGTGGCACGGAACTTCCACGGACGCAGACGCAACTTCACCGGCGAAAGCTTCTGGGCACGCGGTTACTTCGTGTCGACCGTAGGCTTGGACGAAGAGATGGTCCGCAAGTACATTCGTGACCAAGAGCAGGAGGACCAACGTCTGGACCAGCTGAATATGGACTGGTCGGGCTCGTAGTTGGGGAGCAAGATCGACCCCTTTAGGGGGCTCATGAACAGCCCCTTCGAGGGGCTCTTATGAATAGGCCCCCGGCTTTGCCGGGGGTCACTTTAACGGACGGCCAGGAGGGAGACTCATCAACATGAAGTTCGGCAAGACGGTTCGTAGACTGCGCGAAGAGCAAAATATCAGCATCACTCAATTCGCGAAGCGCGTGGGTATTAGCCCGACTTATTTGGCGCCGATCGAGCGAGACGTCTTTCCCCCTCCGGCGGAGTCAAAGGTGGTTCGCATCGCTAAAGCCCTGGGTCAGAACCCCGACGAGTTTCTCGCTCTGGCGGGCCGCATCGGCACCGACTTGAGGCGCATCATCTATCGACGTCCCAGCCAGGCGGCACGCGTGCTCCGCGCCATCGACGGTTTGGCCGATGACGAGGTCGACCACCTCTTGAAGACGGCGACGAAGAAGACCCGTCGCCGCGCTCGCAGGCCGCGTGTGAGCTCCTGATTCGCGCGCGCCGCTCCCACCTCGGCCAGTAGGGATACAATCGTACTCGGGGAGGCAAGAAGCAATGTCCGAGCTATCCGGGGGATTCCCCGACCTGCGCATCGTTCCCGTGAAAAACCTCCTGTTGCACGAGGACGTCGACCTCGACCGGGTCGCGCGGCTGATCGACCGCCTTTCAGCGGACGGTATCCTGAAGAACCCACCCATTGTTGCGAGCCTGCCCGGCAGCGATCGCTACCTCCTCCTCGATGGCGCGAACCGAGCCTCCGCGATCCAGAACCTCGACATTCCCCATCTGCTCGTTCAGGTGGAGTCCTTCGACAATCCCGAGCTCGAGGTCCGTCACTGGAACCATGTCGTGCGGGACATCGAAGCACGAGCCTTGATCGAAAAAGCCTCCGAGCTCCCCGGCGTGCGACTGCAGAATGGGCGCCCCGATGATCCGGTGAGAAACGAGACGGGGTTTCTGGCCAGCTTCCTGACAAGTAAAAGCGAAGCCGTCCATCTCATGGGAAGCGACTCCCTCGAAGTGCGAGTCCGCCACCTCAGGTCCTTCGTCGACGTCTACTATCGAGGCGAGGCCCGCATGGACCGAGTCAATCATGAGGACGTCGAATCCTTGCGCTCGCACCACTCTCACTTCGGCGCACTCGTTTCCTTTCCCGACTTTTCGAAGGAGGAGGTGCGGGCCGTCGCCGAGGTCGGGGGACGGTTGCCGTCCGGTCTGACGAGGGTCCTCGTTCCCCGACGCGTCCTGGGATTCAATCTGCAGTTGCCTTTGCTCAAGTCCCACTTGCCTCTCGAGGAGAAGCGGCGGTGGCTGGCCGAGGAGATTCAGCACAAGGTCGCGGAGCACAAGGTTCGCTATTACCAGGAGCCGACCTTCGTTTTCGATGATTGAGGGCAAAGGGGCTCCGTGCTACGATCTCGGCGATGTCGGGACATTCGAAGTGGCATTCCATCAAGCACAAGAAGGCGGCGGTGGATGCCAAGCGCGGAAAAGCCTTCACGAGGACGATCAAAGAGATCACCATCGCGGCCCGCATCGGGGGCGGTGACATCAACTTCAATCCGAGACTCCGTTTGGCGGTGGACAAGGCCAAAGCCGAGAACATGCCGAAAGACAATATCGAGCGAGCGATCAAGAAGGGCACCGGCGAGCTCGAAGGCTATAACCTCGAAGAGGTGCAATACGAGGGCTATGGACCGGGGGGCGTGGCGGTTTTGATCGAAGCGACCACGGACAATCGGAATCGGACGGTGGGCGATATTCGTCACCTATTCACGAAATACGGCGGAAATCTTGGAGAGTCCGGCTCGGTGAACTGGATCTTCGACAAGAAGGGCTACGTCGTGGTCGAGCGGGCAGCCATTGAGGAGGAGGAACTTCTCGAGATCGCCCTCGAAGCGGGAGCGGAGGACGTCAAGGAGGACGACGGCAATTGGGAAATCCTGACGCCACCCGAGAACTTCGAAGCGGTGCGCGATGCGGTTAAAGCGAAGGAGATATCCCTACTCGTCGAAGAGGTTTCGATGATCCCGCAGACGAACGTCAAGCTCGACGGTAAACAAGCCCAACAGATGTTGAAGTTGATGGATGCACTCGAGGATCACGACGATCTCACCAACGTCTGGGCGAACTTCGATATCGCAGAGAAAGAAATCGAAGCCGCCATGTCGAACTGATCTCGGACGGAATCCGTCTTGAGGATTCTAGGCATCGACCCAGGCTCTCAGGTTACGGGATACGGTGCCATCGATACCGATGGGTCTCGGCATGTGCTCGTCGAGCAAGGTGTCATTCGTATTCGAACCAAGCTGTCGTTTCCCGATAAGCTCCGACGGATCTACGAGAGCGTGCTTCAAGTCGTGGATCGATGCCACCCCGACCAGATGGTGGTGGAGAACATGTTCTACGCGACGAACGTCAAGAGCGCGCTGAAACTCGGTCACGTGCGAGGAGTCGTGGTCCTGGCGGGAGTTATCCGTGGGATGCCCGTCCATGAGTACGCTCCACTCGAGGTAAAACAAGCGGTCGTCGGCTACGGTCGGGCCGATAAGCTCCAAGTTCAGAAGATGGTCGCCATCCTGCTCGCCCTCGACGAGCCACCCGAGCCCCACGACGCCGCGGACGCTCTGGCGGTAGCCATTTGCCACGCGAATCAACTCCGGTTCGCCGAGAAAGTTCGCTCCACGTGATCGCTCACCTGGAAGGCCGCCTCGCCGAGAAGACACCGAACCAGGTCACCGTTGTCGTGGGTGGGGTCGGCTATCGGCTCTTCATCCCCGTGTCCACCTACTACGAGCTGCCTGACGAGGGGGCCTCGGTCTCGCTTCGAGTGCACACGCACGTGCGCGAGGACGTCTTGGCTCTCTATGGCTTCGCCGGGGCCGTCGAGGAGCTCCTGTTTCAGCGGCTCATATCCGTGGCTGGGGTCGGGCCCTCTTTGGCTCTCAAAGTCATGTCGGGCCTCGAGCCGACAGCGCTGGTCGACTCGATCCGGAAAGGGGACATCAGGCGCCTCAACGCGATCCCCGGCGTCGGCAAGAAGACCGCTGAGCGTCTTATCCTGGAGCTTCGGGACAAAATGCCGGAAGTGGCTGCGGGAGACGAAGCCGACATACCGACAGCGATCAGCAGTGGGCGGTCGCTGGCCGACGATCTTCTATCAGCGCTCTTGAACCTCGGGTTCCCTCGGGCCCTGGCCGAGACGAAAGTGGAGGCGGTCGTTACCTCGGCTCCGGATATCGACTTCGAAGACGCTCTGAAGAAAGCGTTGCGAGAGCTCTCCGGCTAATGCCGATCCAACCCACCCGAATCGAGATCCTCGACCTCTACCGCGAGCGCTTCGCTCTACGCCGTTCCGAGAAAGAGCTCCGCCTTCGAAGGCTCGCTTGGATCGCCTACACGAGGCTCGCCGTCTTCGCCATCGGGGTCATGATCGCATGGTTCGTCTGGGAGACGGATCGTGTCTCCTGGCCTTGGCTGTTCGCTCCGGCCGCGGCGTTCTTCACGCTCGTTTGGATGCACGCGGATCGAAACGATGCTCTCCGGCGGTGCGAACGTGCGGAGCTTTTCTATCGCCGCGGCATCGCGCGACTCGAAGATCGCTGGGCGGGAGAGGGTCAGACCGGAGCGGCCTTCGCCGACTCGCTACACCCCTATGCGGGTGACCTCGACATCTTCGGGAAGGGCTCGCTTTTCGAGCTTCTTGCGACAACGAAGAGCGTCTGGGGGGCCCAGACGCTCGCGGACTGGTTGAGGCAGCCGGCGCCGTCTGCCGAGATACCTCGCCGGCAAGACGCGGTGCGGGAGCTCGCGCCCCTTCTCGAGCTCAGGGAAGCCATCGCCAGCGAGCACGCGGAAGTAGGATCTGACGTCGACTCGCAGGCGCTCGCGACCTGGGCCACGAAACTTCCGGAGAGCACCAAAGCCGTGACACGTCTCGCGGTACTACTCTTCGGCCTCGCCAATCTAACCTTCGCCGTCACCTGGCTAATGTCTTGGACGGGCCGCCTGCCTTTTCTCGTGACCCTGATCGTGAGCGGCGCGCTCGCCGTGGCGCTCCGTCCCTGGGCGCGGGGCGTGCTCACGGAAGTCGAGGAACCGTCCCGGAGCCTCGGCGTTCTGTCGTCCCTTCTGAAACGTTTCGAACGCGAGGCCTTCACGTCGAGCCTGCTCGTCGAGCTACAGGGGAATCTAGCAGCCGATGGGGAGCCGGCGTCGAGGCAAATCCATCGATTGAGGCGCCTCGTCGACTATCTCGATGCGCGACGAAACCAGCTCTTCGCGCCGATCGCCGCACTGCTACTGTGGGGAACTCAATTCGCTTTCGCGCTAGAGCGGTTTCGCGCGGCGGCCGGACCGTCGGTGCCCCGGTGGCTCTCCGCGGTCGGAAAGCTGGATGCCCTCGTGGCAATTGCCACCTACCACTTCGAGCATCCCGAGCATCCTTTCCCCGAAATCGTCGAGGATGACGCGCTCTTCGTCGCCGAAGGCCTCGGCCATCCCCTCATCCGATCGGATCGATTGGTGAGAAACGACGTTCGGCTGGGCACCGAGAGGCGCCTCATCGTAGTTTCCGGTTCCAACATGTCGGGTAAGAGCACGCTGCTTCGTGCGATCGGAGTGAACTGCGTTCTCGGACTCGCCGGGGCGCCGGTCACAGCCGAAAAACTAGCGCTTTCCCCGTTGCAGGTGGCTGCCTCGATTCGGATCCAGGACTCTCTCCAGGACGGCATTTCCCACTTTTATGCGGAAATCCTCAGGCTGCGGCAAGTAATGGAGCTCGCTGGCGGAGAAACGCCCCTCGTGTTCCTGCTGGACGAGATCCTTCACGGGACGAACTCGCACGATAGGCGCATCGGCGCGGATGCCGTGGTTCGGGGCCTCGTCGATCGAGGTGCCTTTGGACTGATTACCACCCACGATCTGGCGTTGTCGCAGCTCGCTGAGGCCTTGGGGGAGAAGGCCCGTAACGTGCACTTCGAGGACCAGATCGAAAACGGCGAGATCCGCTTCGACTATGTCATGCGTCCGGGCGTGGTGAAGAAGAGCAATGCCCTCGACTTGATGCGATCGATCGGGCTCGAGGTTTGAGGGTGGTCGGCCCAAAAATAACATTGAGTTTCATTTTCAGGATACATCGGCTAAGATCCGAGCATGGCCGAACGCCAACGACTGGGGGATCAGCGACCCGGGTTTCGGGGGCGTATCGTCGAGCGAGAGGATAACGGCTCCATCCCCTGGCGTTTGCGGGAGTTGGGTTTCGTACCCGGCACGGCGGTCCAGGTGCTCCGACGTGGCCCTCTCGGCGACCCCATGCAGATCGAGCTCCGCGGATACCGCATTTGCCTTCGCCGCGGTGATCTCGCCGCGGTCTACGTGAGCGCGGACCTGGACCGCCCGTGAGCACCACCGCCCTTCCCTCGACTCCGCTCCGCATCGCCCTCCTCGGCGCGCCGAACTCGGGCAAGACCACCGTCTTCAATGCTTTGACCGGGGCCCGGGCCAAGGTTGGGAACTACCCCGGCGTGACCGTCGAGCGCCGTGAAGGACGCATTCGGGGAACCGAAAGACCCATCAAAGTCTTGGACCTTCCTGGAAGCTACAGCCTTCGTGGGGAGTCGCTGGACGAGCGGATTGTCGAGCAAGTCCTCGACGGAAGCATCGAAGACAAGCCGGACGCGCTTCTGATCGTTGTCGACGCGACGACGATGCAACGAAGTCTGGCGATGGTACTCGAGGCTCTGGAGGCCCATGCCGGGCTCCCGTCAGCCCTCGTGGTCACCATGATTGACGAGATGCGCGCTCGTGGTGGCAAGATCGATTTCGGCAAGCTGAGCAAGATCCTCGGTGTGCCCGTCTTGCCCATCGTGGGGCACCGGGGAGTCGGCCTCGACGCCGTCTCACGGGCGGTCCAGCGGCCGGAAGACTGGTCGCAGGCGAAGCGCTTCGATAGAACGGACGAGCCCGAGGCGCGCTACGCGTGGGTCGATCGGGTGTGCCAGGATATCGGCGCCACCCAAATCAGGCCCGACAGCCGAAGCGACCTCATCGATCGCTGGCTTTTGCATCCCGTCTCCGGCGCCCTCGTGTTCTTCGGGGTCATGGTCTTCGTGTTCCAGAGCATCTTCGCGTGGGCCGTACCCTCGATGGACGCTATCGAGTCCGTCTTCGGCGAGATGGGACGCATCTCGCGCGCCGTTTTGCCCACCGGCCTTCTTGCCGATCTCTGGGCTGACGGGATTCTGGCCGGAGTCGGCTCGGTGCTGGTCTTTCTCCCCCAGATCGTCATTTTGTTCACGCTCATTCACTTTCTAGAGGATGTCGGCTACATGGCACGTGCGGCATTTGTCGTCGACCGGATCATGGGCTGGGTCGGACTCCAGGGACGATCCTTCGTCGTCCTCCTGTCCTGTTCCGCCTGCGCGGTTCCCGGAATCATGGCCGCACGCACGATTCCCTCTCCTCGCGACCGCCTCGCGACGATCCTCGTCGCTCCCTTCATGACCTGTTCCGCGAGGCTTCCGGTCTATACGTTGCTCATCGCCGCCTTCATCCCCGCCCAGAAGATCGGCGGTGTGTTCGGCATTCAAGGCCTGGTCATGTTCGGGCTCTATGCGCTCGGTTCTCTGACGGCATTGGCCTCGGCTGCGCTCCTGAAGTCAACGGTGGTGCGCGGCAAGCTTTCGACCTTCTACATGGAGCTTCCACCCTATCGATTCCCCACGGCGAAGCTTCTTCTGTCTCAGGTCTGGAACAGCGCGCGTGCTTTCCTCAAGCGCGCCGGGACGATCATTTTTACTGTCTCCGTCGTCGTCTGGGTGCTTCTCAATTTCCCGAGGGCCCCTGTCGACCCGGCGGCGAGTCCCGAAGCCCAGGCTCAGCAGCAGCTCGAGGTGAGCGTCGCCGGTCATCTCGGTCGAGGTCTCGAGCCCGCCATCGCTCCCCTGGGCTTCGACTGGAAGATAGGCGTCGGCCTCGTCGCGAGCCTCGCGGCGCGCGAGGTCATCGTCGCGACGCTCGCTCAGATCTATGCGGTCGGCGACCCCGACGACTTCGAGGGCTTGCGAGGCGCACTCCAAAACGACACCAATCCAGCTACGGGACGGCCCACGTTCGACATCCCGGTCGCCTTGTCGCTTCTCATCTTCTTCGTCTTTGCGCTCCAGTGCACTTCGACCATCGTCGTGATGGCGAAGGAAACGGGCAGCTGGAAGTGGCCCGCCTTCGCCTTCACCTACATGCTCGGTCTCGCTTACGGGGCGAGCTTCGTCACCTATCGCCTTGCCTCCGCCTGGATTTCATGAAACAACTCAGCCGCCGCGCGCTTCGAGCTCCCTCTGACTGAGGGACGTCACCGCAACGACCCTCTTTCCGGGATTGAGGTACACTTTCCGGAATCATGACGGAGCGTTTGGTCACCCTCGGCCGGACCGATGAGGATCTGTCCCTCGATCAGAGTCTTCGGCCGCGGAGTTTCTCCGAGTACGTCGGCCAGAAGAAGATCTTGAATCAACTCGAGATCGCCGTGCAGGCGGCCCGCGAACGTGGCGAGGCGATGGATCATCTCTTGACCTACGGGCCCCCGGGCCTCGGCAAGACGACGCTCGCGCACGTCGTGGCCTACGAACTTGGCGTCAACATCAAGACCACTGCGGGGCCTCTCATCGAGAAGACGGGGGACCTCGTAGCTTTGCTCACCAACCTCGAGGACCGAGACGTTCTTTTCATCGACGAGATCCATCGGCTGCACCCCGCCATCGAAGAAGTGCTCTATCCTGCGATGGAGGATTTCAAGCTCGACATCATCATCGGGCAGGGACCATCGGCGAAATCGGTCAAGATTCCGATCTCCAATTTCACCTTGATCGGAGCCACGACGAGAGCGGGGCTTCTGACCTCTCCACTGAGAGCGCGGTTCGGAATCGTCCATCGGCTCGACTTCTATACCGAGGACGACTTGGTCAAGGTCTTGACACGCTCGTCGAGGATCCTCGGTGTACCGATCGGCGATGGCGCGTCGGCGTCGATTGCCGAACGGTCTCGCGGGACGCCCCGGATCGCCAATCGACTCCTCCGCCGGGTCCGGGACTACGCCCAGGTGCGCGCGGACGGTGACATCACGGAGCAAGTCGCGAAGGACGCTTTGACCCTTCTCGAAGTCGACGAAATGGGCTTCGACGAGATGGATCGCAGCATCTTGCGAACGCTCATGGACAAGTTTTCCGGCGGGCCCGTCGGTTTGTCGACGGTGGCGGCGGTGGTCGGCGAAGAACCCGACACCATCGAGGACATTTACGAGCCTTACCTGATTCAAATCGGGTTTCTCGACCGCACCCCTCGGGGTCGGGTCGCAACCGAGCGCGCCTACCGGCACTTCGGTCTGACCCCCACGGATTCGCAGAAACGGCTCTTCTGACGTCGCCCTTGGCCCGCCTCTCAGAGTTCGATTACGAGCTTCCTCCGGAGCTCATTGCGCAGGAGCCCCTCGCGGCGCGCGACGGCTCCCGGCTGTTGCACCTGTCTCCCGATGGCCACATCGAACATCGTGCGTTCCGAGAGCTCCCCGAGATCCTCTCGCCGGGCGATCTTCTGATCTTGAACGATACGAAGGTTTTTCCAGCTCGTTTGCTCGGCCGCCGGGAGAGCGGAGGCGCCGCCGAGCTGTTTCTTCTCGAGCCAGTCGGTCAGGTCGAGTGGCGGGTCTTGGCCAAACCGGCGAAAAAGCTCGAGACGGGTGCGCGGGTCGTTTTTGGAGACGGTCGTCTCGAGGCCTCGGTCATCGCGCAGGAGCAGGACGGCCGCCGCATCGTTCGATTCGACTTCGAAGGAGTCTTCGATGAGCTTCTCGATGTCCTGGGAACCACACCGCTACCCCCCTATATTGCGGCGAGGGTTGACGAGGAGGCGACCCGTGAGCGCTACCAAACGGTCTACGCTCGCCACCGGGGCTCCGTTGCGGCCCCGACCGCCGGCATGCATTTCACTGACGAGGTTCTCGAGCGTTTGGCGGCAAGTGGAGTCGGCACCTGCAGCGTGACGCTGCACGTAGGCTATGCGACCTTCGAGCCCATCCGAGCGGAGCGGATCAAGGAGCACCGGATGGGCGTGGAACGTTTCGAGGTGCCCCGTGAGATCGTCGAGCGCATCGGAGCGACGCAGTCGTCGGGCGGAAAGGTCGTAGCCGTTGGTACGACGACCGTTCGCGCTCTCGAGAGCGCTGCCCGTGGCGGGTTGCCCGAAGGCTGGTCCGAGACCGATCTCTTCATCAAGCCTGGCTTCCACTTCCGCGTCGTCGACGCCTTGCTCACGAACTTCCACCTTCCCAAGAGCCCGTTGTTACTGCTCGTCGCGACGCTCGGGGGTGAGGAAAATGTGCGTCACGCCTACCTCGAGGCTGTCGAACGCCGCTATCGGTTCTATAGCTTCGGCGACGCGATGCTCGTCTATCCAGCCCTTTGCGGCTCCCAGGCTTGAGTGGCACCCAGCCGGCGGTCCATAATCCCGTTCGTGGAACGTGAAACTCTGCTAGCGGCGGTTGGGGAAAGCCTCGATTTGAAACGCTCCTTCTTCGAAGAGCACGCCGAGGGCGTGCTCGAAGCGGGCAACCTTCTCGTCGAAACCTTCCGATCGAAGCGGAAGCTCCTCGTTTTCGGAAACGGTGGCAGCGCTGCCGACGCTCAGCACTTTGCGGCTGAGCTCGTGAACCGGTTCCGCTACGATCGGCCGGGTCTGCCGGCGATTGCGCTTACGACCGACTCGTCGATCCTGACGAGCGTCGGCAACGACACCGATTTCGAGAGTCTTTTCAGCCGGCAAATCGAAGCGCTCGGCGTGAAGGGTGACGTCGCCTGCGCAATCAGCACGAGCGGCAACTCGCCGAACGTCATCAAGGGTGTCGAGGCCGCCAGCGCCGCCGGTCTGAAGACCCTCGGCCTCGCGGGTCGCGGCGGCGGCAGGCTCGCTCCGCTCGTCGATCTTTGTTTGACGGTGCCTCATCGGGAGACGTCGCGCATTCAGGAGGTACACGCGATGCTGATCCACTTCTTCTGCCAGATCGTCGAGGACACGCTCTATCCGCGAGACGAGAGCGCGAGTTGATGCCCTCGAAATACAAGACGACGCCTCTCGATCTTTCTGGCCTCGAGACTTACCCCCTCGCGTCTAGAAAGAGCAAGGTGGGCCGGGATCAGCTCGGAAAACCTACTGGCTCAGCGGCGAGCTTCAAAGACTTCTGGCAGAGCCTTCCCGACATCCTCGCCGCCGGCGATATGAAGGAGCTCGTCGTTCGAATGCGAGACGCCCAGAGTGGAGAGAGCGCGATTATTTGGGGGCTCGGTGCCCACGTTCTCAAGGTGGGACTCTCGCCGCTTCTCATCGATCTCATGGAGCGCGGTTACGTCTCCGCGGCGGCGCTCAACGGTGCCGGCATCATCCACGATTTCGAGCTCGCGGTCGTCGGGCAGACGTCGGAAGAAGTCGCCGAGAGTCTCGGCGAAGGGAAGTTCGGCATGGCGGAGGAGACCGGAAAGCTACTGAACGACGCCATCCGCCGTGGTGTCGACAACGGTCTGGGCCTCGGCGAGTCCGTTGGCGCGCTCCTCACGGAGCTGGACCCGCCCCACCGAGAAATAAGCCTGCTCTGGAACGCCTATCGGCTCGCTATTCCCGTCACTGTCCACGTCGCCGTCGGAACGGACATCATCCACATGCATCCGCAGGCCTCGGGGGCGGCGATCGGTGAGGCGAGCTTCCGGGACTTCAAGCTGCTCGCGAGTCTCGTGCGCGGCCTGGACGGAGGCGGAGTCTATCTGAACGTGGGCTCCGCGGTGCTCCTGCCCGAGGTATTCCTCAAAGCGGTGAGCGTCGTCCGCAATCTCGGCCACTCGCTCACGGATTTCTCCACAGCCAACTTCGACTTCATTCGTCACTACCGACCCCGGGTCAACGTCGTGCAGAGGCCTGTCACCGGCAAGGGTAAGGGATTCGAGCTCGTGGGCCACCACGAGATCCTCCTCCCGCTTCTTGCCGCGGCGCTCATCAATGGGGTCAGTCCTTAACAACTGGACTTTGCACGACGCGCAGTTACCAAAAGTAACGAAGAAGTCAAGGACTGACCCCATTGTCCCAGCCTACCGTCATCTGGAAGGCGACGGTGAAGTCCGGGGAGACATCCGATAAATCTTCTACGAATCGCCACTCGTAGAGGAACCGGTCCGAATAACGCCAGCGAAGTCCGAGGGCGAGCGCCCTCGCGCTCCGAGTGAGGACTGTGATCTCGTCCTCCTCGAGAAACTGGCTCTGATAGTCGACCTGGATGACCATCGCGAGTCGGCGCTTGAGCCGAATGTCGAAACCGCCCATGACGTAGACGAAGTTCTTCGGAGAAAGTCGCTCGGGTTTGCCGAGGAAGTTGTAGCTCGTGTTGAAGAAGACGCCGAACCTGTCTCCGAAGCAGTCGTAGGCCACGCCGACGCCCACGTCGGTCGCGCCACTCCCCGTGAGATCGTCGAGATCACCCGTCGGAAGTTTCACGTTGGTGCGAACTGCGAAAGCGTTGCGGTTCTTCTCGATGAGGGTTTTCTTGAAATGGAAGGTCAAATCACCGACCCCGCCGAACGAGCCGCCGCCCTTCAAGGCCGTGTCTCCGGCGCGCGTGAGCTCGAAGCTCGAAAGGCCGTGGGGCGTCATGCCTCGCTGAAAGTTCGGCAAGTTGAGACCCCGATGGAAGGCGTCCACGAAGGGGTCGAGAAAACCGCCGTAGTAGAGGAAGAGCGGAGCCGAGACTCCAACCTCGAGCCCGTGAGAAAAGCCGCGCTTCCACTGCAAGTTCGTTCTCAAGTACTCGAAATCGAGCTCGAGAAAAGTATCGTCCCTTTCCTCCCTTGTGATGACGTTCGAGTAATCGAATTGGAGCTCGATCTCGCTGCGCCCGGGCGCGAGACTTCCCGCCCGCTCCGGCGCGAGAGCAACGAACATGAGTGCAAATGGAAACTGGTTCCGCGCCGACAGAGGCCTGCGCCAGGTCGTGTCTAGAAGAGCGGGACTTTCCTCGTTCTCGTTCTGGGCTCGAGCCTGCCCCGTGAAGAGCGACGCCAGCAAGAGCATCGTGACGGTGTGCCGCTTCGATGTTTTCACGCGATGTTTCCTGGTCATCCGCGAGCCCTATGATATACCCTCGCCAGACGCGGGAGGTGAGCCAGATGACTGTCAGAAGCTCAGTGGGAAGTGGCGTTTCCTGGGAGGAAGCCTACGGCTACTCGCGCGCAGTCCGCGTCGACGACCGCATCTACGTCTCGGGGACGACGGCTACCGGCCCCGACGGTCTCGTCGCTCCCGGAAATGCCGCCGGGCAGGCGCGCTTCGCGCTCGACAAGATTGAGCGTGCCATCGTCGAGCTCGGAGGGGCACTCGCGGACGTCGTGCGAACTCGTATATTCGTCGCGCGCGTCGAGGACTGGACCAGCGTGGCGGAAGTCCACGGCGAGCGTTTCGGAAAGATCCGGCCGGCCAATACGCTCGTGCGAGCCGATTTGATTGGTGAGGACTATCTGGTCGAGATCGAGGCCGAGGCCGTTGTCGGCTCCCGTTCTTGAAGCTCGGCGCCCAGGCTGAGAGGATAGAGTATTCCTAAACACCCATGAGTCTTATCAAGAGTCAGATCAAGACTGGCGGCGAGGAGTATCGACTCAACTACGAAGCGAATCTCGGGCTCAACGTCGATCTCGAAAAGAAGCTGTCGATCATCCGAGCCGGAGGTGACGAGAAGGCGCACGCTCGTCACCGGGAGCAAGGCAAACTCTTCGTTCGTGATCGCATTGCCAAGCTCTGTGACGAGGGCGCCCCGTTTCTCGAGATCGCGGGCTTGGCTGGATACGATCTCTATGGCGACGCCGTGCCTGCGGGCGGTCTCGTCGCCGGTGTCGGAATCGTCCGCGGCCGGCAGTGCATGATCGTCGCCAACGATGCCACGGTGAAGGGGGGAACTTATTACCCTATCACCGTCAAGAAGCATCTTCGAGCGCAGGAGATAGCGCTCGACAACCAGCTGCCTTGCATCTACCTCGTCGACAGCGGCGGAGCCTTTCTCCCCTTGCAGGCGGAAGTTTTTCCCGATCGCGATCACTTCGGCCGCATCTTCAGAAACCAGGCGGTGCTGAGCGCGGCTCGCATCCCTCAGCTCTCGGCCGTCATGGGCATGTGCACTGCGGGTGGCGCCTATGTGCCCGCGATGAGCGACCAGTCCGTCATCGTGAATGGGACCGGAACCATTTTCTTGGGGGGGCCACCTCTCGTCAAGGCCGCCACTGGCGAAGAGGTCTCCGCGGAGGAGCTCGGCGGAGCCCGGATTCATACCGAGGATTCTGGGGTCGCCGATCACTTTGCCGAAAACGACGAGCACGCGCTCGAGATTCTTCGCGAGGTGGTTAGCCATCTGGGACCGCGTCCAAGCGCGGAGCTCAGGCTGCAGCCCCCGGAGCCTCCGGACATGGATCCGGAGGAGATTCTCGGTGTCTGGCCGCGAGAGCGGAGGCGCCAAGTCGATGTCCGTGAAGTCATAGCACGGCTCGTCGACGGCAGCCGCTTCTTCGAGTTCAAGAAACGCTATGGTTCGACCCTCGTGACCGGCTTCGCACACATCGAAGGCATGCCGGTCGCCATTCTGGCGAACAACGGCGTCTTGTTCAGCGAAAGCGCTCTGAAGGCCACCCACTTCATCGAGCTCGCGACCAGGGAGCGAACGCCCCTTCTCTTTCTCCAGAACATCACGGGATTCATGATCGGCGCGCGCTACGAGCGCGGGGGTATCGCGAAGGACGGCGCGAAGATGGTTCACGCGGTGGCGACGGCGCGAGTTCCGAAGCTCACCTTCATTCTGGGGGGGAGCTTCGGAGCCGGGAACTACGGCATGTGCGGCCGCGCCTACGACCCCCGGTTTCTCTGGACCTGGCCAACGAGCCGAATCTCCGTCATGGGGGGGGAGCAAGCCGCGCAGGTGCTCATTACCGTCAAGCGCGACCAGCGCGCCCGAGGTGGCCAAAGCCTTTCTGGCGAAGAGGCTCACGAGATTGCGGAACCCATCCTGGAGAAGTACGAGACCGAGGGCCACCCGTATTACGCGTCCGCCCGTTTGTGGGACGACGGGGTGATCGACATGCGGGCGACGCGGACCATTCTCGGGTTGAGTCTCGCCACGGTGCTGAACGCTCCCATTTCGGAGACCAAGACCGGCGTGTTCCGGATGTAGAGAAGACGTGAGCCCGAGAAAGACGACGCTCCGCATCGCGAACGCCGGTGGCTACTGGGGTGACGACCCCTATGCGCTGCGCCGACAAGTGACTGGCGAGCTGCCCATCGACTACGTCTCGATGGATTTTCTGGCCGAGATCACGATGAGCATTCTGCAAAAGCAGCACGCGCGCGACCCGAAAGCGGGTTACGCGCGAGACTTCTTGAAGCAGGTCGAGCCGCTTCTGGAAGTGCTGCGAGCTCGGAGCATCAAGATCATCACCAATGCCGGAGGCGTCAACCCAGAAGGCTGCGCGGAGGCACTCTTCGAGATCGCTCGCGCTCGTGGTCTCACGCTCAAAGTCGCGGTCGTGGGCGGAGACGACATCGTTTCGCGGCTCGATGAGCTCGCGCGCGATGGCATCTCCCTGAACAATATGGAAACAGGCGAGCCGATGGGCGATCGTCGGGGCGCGGTCCTCTCCGCCAACGCCTATTTTGGTGCGATGCCCGTCGTGCGCGCCCTGGAAGGCGATCCCGACATCGTCCTCTCCGGACGCGTCACCGACACGGGGATCACACTCGCGGCCCTGATCCACGAGTTCGGTTGGAAGTGGAGTGACTACGACCGCTTGGCGCAGGGCATCGTCGCTTCCCACCTGATCGAGTGCGGAGCGCAGGCCACGGGGGGCAACTTCACGGATTGGCAAAAAGTCCCGAGCTATATCGACGTTGGGTTCCCGGTGCTCGAGTTCGAGCCTGATGGAAGTTTCGTTCTGACCAAACACCCCGGCTCCGGCGGACTGGTGACCGAACAAACGACGCGCGAGCAGTTTCTCTACGAGATGGGTCATCCCCAGGTCTATATCACCCCCGATGCCATCGCCGATTTCACCACGATCGATCTCGAGTCCGTCGGCGAGAATCGGATCAAGGTCACGGGGGCGCAAGGCTCTGTACCGACCGATCTGCTGAAAGTCAGTGTCGCGATCGCGGATGGATGGAAGTCCTCGGGTACGCTCATCATCTCAGGGCCGGACGCTCGCGCCAAGGCCGAGGTCTTCGCGGAAGTCTTTTGGTCGCGTCTCGGAAGTGAGCTCGAGCGCGAGGGCCTCGGACCGCTCGAAGCCAAGGTGACGGAGTTCATCGGAGATGACAGCACGCACCGCGCCCTCACGCCCGAGCACGATGTGACGGAAGTCCTCTTGCGGCTGGCCGCGCGCGATCGCGACTCTGAGAAGCTCGAGATTTTCAGAAAGCTCCTGCCGGGCTTGATCCTCAGTGGTCCCGCTGGCGTCGCCGTGACCGGAGGAGCTCCTGCGATATCGAACGTCGTTCGCTACTGGCCGAGTCTCATTCCGCAGCACGCCGCTCCGGCCAACCTCGAGCTGTGGAGCCAGGAGCGAGGAGCCAAAGAGCACGAAAAAATCTCTTCCGTCGAGCACATTTCCTGGCCGGAAACGGGTGGGGTGGCCGAGCCCGCGCGAGACCTCGAGGACCCCTTCTCGACGGCACTCCTGTCCCAGCTTTCGAGCTCACCGGAAATCGAAGTCCCGCTCATGAGCATCGCCCACGCTCGCAGCGGCGACAAAGGCGATACCGCCAATATCGGCCTCATTGGCCGAAGCCCTGCTTGTTACGTTTGGCTGCGAGAGAACGTGACGGCGGAACGTATGAAGTGGTGGTTCCGTGGGACGGTCAGGGGCGACGTGCATCGCTATCTCGTTCCGAACTTATGGGCGCTCAACTTTCTCCTCGACGAGTCCCTGGGTGGCGGCGGGACGGTGAGCCTCTTCATCGATGCGCAAGGCAAGACCTATGGTCAGGCGCTTCTCCGTTGCCTCGTTCGCGTCCCCGAAGCGCTCTTGTTGACGATCGCGCCCGAAGACCGAGCGATGTCGCAAGAGCTCGGAGGACGCGGGTGAAGGATTTTCCGGTCGACTCCATCGTCACGCGCGCCACGACGTTGAGAGTCGAGTCGCTCAACCTCGGGGTCAAGCGTATCGTCTTCTCCCGACCCGACGTGAGGAACGCTTTCGATGAGACCATGATCGAGGAGCTCCGCGACGTGCTCGATCACCTCTCGGGTGTGCCCGATCCCGAGAAAATGCGCCTCCTCATTCTCGCCGGAGAGGGAAAAGCCTTCAGCGCCGGGGCCGACCTAGGCTACATGAAACGGCTCGCGGGCAAGAGCCTTGAGGAAAGCCTTCTTGATGCCCGCAGGCTCGCGGATATCTTCTATCGAATTGCCGACTTTCCCGTTCCGGTTCTGGCCGTCGTTCAGGGCGCCGCAATTGGCGGAGGACTGGGGCTGATTGTTTGTAGCGACTTCGTTCTCGCGGAGCAAAGCGCCGTCTTCGCCACGTCAGAGGTGCTTCTCGGTATCGTCCCCGGAGTCATCAGCCCCTACATCGTGCGCCGCGTCGGACTCGCGAGCGCAACGCCGCTGATGTTGACGGGGCGCCGGATTGGCGCGCAAGAAGCACGAGAGCTCGGCCTCGTACAGCGCGTCGCGAGCGGCGAGGAGCTAGCGAGTGCGCTCCAGGACGTAGTGCTCGAGTTTCTCGCCGCCGGTCCCGAAGCACAGAGACGAACGAAGGAGCTCTTGAAGCAGGCCTATCCGCTACCCGGTCCGGATCTCGTGGATTTCACCGTCGAGGCAATCGCGAGAGCGCGGGCCGCAACAGAAGGCAAGAAGGGACTCGATGCCTTCTTCAGCAAGGTCCCACCCGCCTGGGCGGCGCGGGTCGAAGCGATCCGGAAATCGTCGCGCTCGTCCAAATGACGAAGCTGGTCGTCGCCAATCGGGGAGAGATCGCCCGTCGCATCCTGAGAACGGCGCGGGCGTTCGGCTATCGGGTCGGGGTAATCTCGACGGTTGAGGAGCGGGACGCGCTCGTGCGTGCCGAGGCCGACGAAGTGCTCGAGGTCGATGATTTTCTCGACGCCGAAGCCATCGTCGCCGCGTCGAGGAAGTGGGGCGCCGACATGCTCCACCCCGGCTACGGCTTTCTATCCGAGAGCGCGAGCTTCGCCGAGCTCGTGGAGAGCGGGGGTATCGCTTTCGTCGGACCAAAACCGCAAACGATGAAGCTCCTGGGCAACAAGGAGAAAGCGAAGGAGCTCGCCGTTCGATGTGGGGTTCCGATCCTCGACGCCCTGGGCTCGGAGGAGCTGAAGGGTCTGGACGAGTCTCGTCTCGCGGCCGCGATCCTGGAGAAAGGGCTCGAGCCGCCGTTGCTCGTCAAAGCGGCCGGCGGCGGTGGCGGACGGGGTATGCGTACCGTCGAGGACGTATCGAAGCTTCACGCTGCGCTGGCCCGGGCTTCGGAAGAGGCGGCCGCCGGTTTTGCCGATCCGGCGGTCTTTGTGGAGCGCTACCTCGAGAAACCGCGTCACGTGGAGATTCAGGTGTTCGGAGACGGTAAGGGGGGCGGCGTTGCGCTCGGCGAGAGAGAGTGCTCCATGCAGCGCCGCTACCAGAAAGTCATCGAAGAGTCCCCAAGCCCGGCAGTGACGAAAAAGCTCCGCGAGGAGATGTCCCGCGCCGCTCTCGCCCTCGTCGCGGAGGCGAAGTACCGAGGTGCGGGTACGGTCGAGTTTCTCTTGGACGAGGGGGGAGCCTTCCATTTCCTCGAGGTGAATACCCGGCTTCAGGTCGAGCATCCCGTAACGGAGGCCGTCCTCGACCTCGACCTCGTCGCGGCTCAATTCTCCCTCGCCGAGGGGCAGTGGCCGCGAGAGCTTCCCGATCCGTCGAGCGCCGCAATCCTTACGCCGAAACGGTGGGCGGTCGAGGCCCGCGTGCTGGCCGAGAACCCGCGGGATCATTTCCACCCGACACCGGGACCGTTGCTGCGTTACCGCGAGCCCACCGGAGCTTCGGTCCGCGTGGATTCGGGCGTCTGCGAAGGCGGCCGCGTCCACTCGAAGTACGACTCGATGATCGCGAAGGTCATCGCCAGCGGTGAGAACCGGGCCGAAGCGATCGAGAGACTTTCGAGCGCGCTCGAAAGCATGGTGATCCATGGTGCCACCACCAATCTTCCCTTTCTGCAGGCGGTCCTTCGTCATCCCGATTTCTGCTCGGGCTCGTTCTCGACCGGATTCATCGCGACCCACCTCGACGCGCTGAACGAATCTATGCTTCCCCATGCGCTTCGGGAGCGAGTCTCGACGGCGGGCTTTCGAGAGAAGCTTTCTTTCGCCGTCCGGGGTGACGGTCTCTCTCACGCGAGCCCGGCGGCGGCGCGGTTCCTGGGCCTCGACAGCCGTTTCGCGCGAATGGGCAGCGCCCTCGAGCAAGCGCCCATCGAGATCGCTTGTGAACCCACGAGCGGAGACGTCGTCTTGTCGGGACGTGGTCTGGGAGGGGTGCTTTCGAATGGCCCCGAGACGAGTTTCCGCTTTGGGCCGACGCTCCGGCGGGCGATCGATCGAGCGGCGCAGGAGCCGTCTCGCCTTCGGGTCGAGGGGGTCGTGACACCGATCGGGGTCGAAGAAATGGCGCTGACGTTGTTCGGAGAAACGCTTCGTCTCGTCGATCCGAGAGCGCTCGTGCATCGTCGCCTGCGGACCGGGTCGGGGGACGGGGAGGTCCACGCTCCCATGGCTGGCAAAGTTCTGGAAGTCCGTGCCAAGCGCGGCGATCAGGTCGAGGAGGGACAAGTCCTTCTCGTGGTCGAGTCCATGAAGATGCAGCTCGAGGTCGGAGCGCCCGTCGGCGGTCGTATCGCGGAGGTGCTCGTCGAGCCGGGCCAAGTGCTCGACGGCGCCGAGATCATGGCGACGATCGAGCCCTGACGATTGCAGTCGGACTCTAACGCAACGTTACTGCTCGACGTCGACGCGAAGCTCGCCTAGGAGCTCGGTTCTGGAACCCCACTTGAGTTTGAGACGAAATCCGAAGGCGTCGCTCGCGATCCTCTCACTACTTATGGATGGGACGTCGTTGACATGTCCAACTATATGATCTAATGTATAGTCATGAAAGTGATCAACATTGCCGATGCAAAGGCGCGCCTGTCGGAGTACCTCAAGCTGGTCGAACGCGGCGAAACCGTCGTGCTGGCGAGGAGGAATCAGCCGATTGCGGAGATCAAGCCCGTTCGCCGGCCAATCGATCAACCCCGTCCGAGTGGCTTGTGCGCTGGCGAATTCGAAGTTCCAGAGAGCTTCGACGAGCCTCTCCCGGAGTCGGTCTTGGCCGAGTTCGAGGGTAAATGAAGCTGCTGCTCGACACCTCGGCTTTTCTCTGGTATCTGAGCGGCGACATGAAGCTTCCCAAATCCGTGGTGTCGGCCGTTCGCTCGCCGGAAAACGACGTGTGGCTCAGCGCTGTCTCCCTTTGGGAGATCGTCGCGAAACATCAGCTCGGTAGATTGCCTTTTCCCGCGGCACCGGCGACTTACATACCGAGGCAGCGGGAACGCCACGCGATCGGCACGTTGTCACTCGAAGAGCGAGCGATCGTTCATTTGCCGAAATTACCTCCTCATCACCGCGATCCGTTCGATCGTATGCTCATCTGCCAATCCATCGAGCACGAGATGCTGCTAGTCACCTCCGACGCCCGAATCCTCGAATATCCGGTCAAGACGTTTTGGGGCTGAGACCGCGCTGTCGGTCCGTGCGGCGAAGCGCCTCATGCTCCGAAAGGAGGTCGGAAGCGTAGCGTCGCACCTCGTGGACATTGCGTCACTCTGCTTCGAGACGTTTCGACTGGGTGTTTTACCACACGTGGGACAAAGGGGGACGCTTGCGATCACAGCGGTTTCGCCTCGGCTGCTGGACAATAGAGGACCCCTGAAAATCAGAGTTGAGCGACCCCCAGTCGACATCTAGGGAAAACGCAATGAAAACCGTACTGGATTTGATCGGCGAGTTCGCCGATCTCAATGACGCCAACGTCGCCCATCGCGGGCGACTTCCGCTGGAAGCGGAGAAACGCTGGGAAGAGCTGAAGGCTTTTTACGACCTCTTGATGTCGAGAACAGGCGTAGGTCCCCGCCCGGTGACGCGCCGTTTCTCCGCGACGGACGTGATCCAGAAAGTCAAGTCGCGCGAACGTCTCAGGGTTCCTCTGGAGACGGAGATCGTGTTCGAGATCGGGAACGAGTTTCACGCCGGCTATGCGGTGAACTTGAGCCGCGGCGGAATGTTTCTGTCCCACAACGAAGTGCTCCCCGTGAAATCCAACCTCAAGATCTACTTGGCGAGTCCCGACGCCGTCGATGAGGCACTCGTCGAGGCACCCGGGGAGGTCGCTTGGGTAACGGAGCAAGGCATCGTCGAAGCTTCGCTGCCGCGAGGTATGGGCGTCCGCTTCGGGCGGAACATCGCATACGTGCAGCGTCACCTCGACGCCATGGTCGTCGACTGCCTCGTGAGACATCTCTCTGGGCTGGATGCGACCGGTCTGGCGCCGGAATTCCTGATCGGCGAGGCGATCGAGCTCTAGGGTCCTCCCGTCAAAGGCCGGGGTAGGGGTCGGTCTCGATGTGGACGAAGGCGCCCACGTAACGCCAGTCGGTTTCGCCGCGACGCTCCATCTTCGGCACCGCGCCGGTCTCGGTCTCGATAGATACGAGATAGCAATAGCTGCGGTGTCCGAAGTTCTCGTAGGGAAAAGGGCGACCAGCCGGCAGATCGAGAATGCGCTTTTCGCCCGCGCCGAGCACGGCGCTCTCGCAGCCGCCCGGCACGCAGACCCGAATTCGGTTGTCTCGACTCGCGACGTTCGTAACCCGAACCACGAGTTGAGTCAGCTCGAAGTTGGTCCTCACCACCATTTCGGCCTCGGTCCCGCCCTTCACGTGGAAACCGAGGCCGCCTGGACTCCGTCGTTCCCTCCCCCAGGTATTGTTGTCGAGAAAGTAGCCGAGGAAACTGTCGTCGAATTTTTGACGAAACTTGGCAGGGTCGTTGTTCGTGGGCAAGTCGTTGATGAGCGAAAGCTCGGGAGGTAGCCACTTGAAGACACTCGTCGTCGCGTGCTCGCCGGGTCGCCTTCCGGACTCGAACGGCGATGCGAAGATCGAAGTAAGGAACAACCCCGCTACCGCCCACGAGGCTAATGTCGGCACGAAGAGTCGTTTCGTGCCCGTGACGAGGAAGAAGAAAAGGGGAAAAACGTTGAGAAAGTAGCGATTGCCGAGCGTCCCGGCGCCGCCGAAGTAATTGACGGGCATCCAGACGATGAACAAGAGGCAGCCGAAGACGGCGATTCCGAGAACGAGCCATTGGTATAGCTGTTTCTTGCGCGTCAAGAAGAACACGAGCAGACAGGCGATGGCGGGAAAGCAGTAGATGGCCACGCCTGAGAAACGCCCGATCACGTAGAAATAGAGATCGTGCAGGACGATGTCCCAGGGTTGGTATGTATAGATCTCGTTCGTGACTTTGGACAGCCCGGTATTTTCGAACGTCAGATCGGCTCGGTCGAAAGGGTAGCGTCCGCCGAAGGTCTTGCGGTCGCCGCCTTGATAGTTCATCTCACCGGTGATCGCGAGGTTGGCGACAAACAGCCAGGAGAGGACGGCGCCGAAAGCGGCGCCCACGATCACGCCGCGCTTCCACTGGCGACGCCAAGCGATCAGAGCGAGCAGGGGCAAGATCAGGAACACGTTGTTCGCTTTGGAATAGGCGGCTGCGCCCCAGATCGCCGCACCGATCACGTCGGACATCGTGCCAGCCAATAGGCGCGGTGGATTCACCGCGTTCTCCTTGTAGAGCCAGAAGAAGGCGCCGAGGAACACGAGGCAGAGGTTGACGAGCTCCGGCGTGAGCCAAACGAAATAGGCCGGCGTGACCGAGGCGAAGAAAAACGTCAGCGAGAATGCGAGCGCCACCCATCTAGGGCTCGAGGCGACCAGGAAGAAATAGGCGGCGACGAGAACCGTCGTGAGAGCGACGGTATGGAGAAGCAACATCCCATTGGTGCCGAAGATTCGAACGAAGGGCGCGGCCATGAGCGAGTAGATGAATGCTTTCGCGTAGTAGAGCTCCTCGGTAGGTGGGCCCTTGCTGACGAGAAAGGGAATCGTCGTGGTGACCGTGAGGTCGAGCTCGCGGCCTCGTTTCAAGAAGATGCCCGACGGCCCGTTCTTGAACTCCCGATAAACCCGCTCAAGGTCCTGCCTTTCGAATCGGAGGTCTCCGTCGAAGGCGAGACTGTGCGCCATCGTGTAGTACGTCGCACCGTCGCTCCAGAACGCGCCGGCCGCTCGGGGGTAATCCACCGTAAGTGAAAAGCCGGCGAGAACGAGGCCGATGGTTCCAATGAGAGCTAGCGGCCCCCAGTGCTCGCGATCAACTCCAAACATCGCGCATCATAATAGCCCCTCACGCGGGACCGCGGGAGGCTCAGGTCGGCGAAAAAAGAGCGAGCGCGAACCAGTTCCGTTGGTCGGTGAAAAGCTCACTTACACGAAAGCCCGCCGCCTCGGCGTACCCCTCGATGCTTCCCCGCGTGTACTTGTAGGAGTTCTCCGTGTGAATGGTCTCGCTGGGCTCGAAGTGGAAAGCTCGTCGTAGATTGGAGACGGGGACGTCCTGCGCCGTCCCAGAAGCCAGATGCATCTCCACCCGGCTCGCCTCTCGGTTGAAGAAGGCGCGGTGGGAGAACCTGTCGAGGTCGAACTCGCCGCCGAGATCACGATTGATCCGGGCGAGCACGTTGAGGTTGAACTCCGCGGTCACTCCAGCCGCGTCGTTATAGGCCGCGTTCAGCACCGACTCCTCCTTGATGAGGTCGAATCCCACCAGCAGCGCGTCCCGGTCTTCGAGCTGGGCTCGAATCGAAGAGAGGAACTCGGTGGCTTGCTCGGGCTCCATGTTACCGACGCTCGAGCCGAGAAAGAGGACGAGCATGCGATCGGGTACGCCTTCATCTTCGGCAACGAGAGTGCTTGCTTTCGCGAGTCCGGTCTCGTACTGCGACGCGATCGGCGTGACATCGAGCTCGGGATAGTGTCGATCGAGTCGGCTCGCCGTCTCCTCGAGGATGGTCGGCGAGATATCGATGGGCATGTAGTGGACCTCGTCGCTGCTTTCGAGCAGGCTCTCGAGGAGGATCGTCGTTTTCACCGAGCTTCCGCTTCCGAGCTCCACGAGGCTCACCGTGTCGCCCATCAGCTCGGCGATGTCGGGTGCCGAGCCGCGCAGGATGGCGGCCTCGGTGCGCGTCGGGTAGTACTCCGGCTGTCGCGTGATGGTCTCGAAGAGCTCCGAGCCGCGCGCGTCGTAGAAGTATTTGGGGTACAGGAACTTAGGGGAGCTTTCGAGGCCAACTTCCACGTCTCGCGCAAACTCCCCCCCGGGATCTAACGGGGTGTCTGGGGGCATAGGTACTATTATATGATTTGACCGCTACTCGTGCCCCCTGTTAGACTCCGCCGCTCATGGGGACCGCTCACACACTGGAAGACGTCCGCCAGTACTGGAACGAGTATGTCAACGACATCGAGATTACCCAGTACCCTATAGGCTCGGTCGAGTTCTTCGACGCGCTCGAGAAGTATCGATACGACAAGATCGACTACCTTGAGGACTACGTCGACTTTCCCCGCTACAAGGGAAAGAAGATCCTCGAGATCGGCTGCGGCGCGGGGATCGATCTCATGCAGTTCGCGCGAGCGGGTGCTACCATGTCAGCGAGGGACCTTACCGAGAACGCCGTCGAGCTCGCAACGGCGAACTTGGCTCGCGAAGGATACTCCGGAGACATCAAGCAGGGTAATGCCGAAGCGCTCGACTGCGCCGACGATACCTTCGACGTCGTCTACTCGCACGGCGTCCTGCATCACACCGTCGACACGGAGAAGTCGATCGCGGAGGTTAGGCGCGTGCTCAAGCCCGGCGGTGAAGCCGTCATCATGCTCTACAATCGCAATTCCTGGTTTGCCCTCGTCGCATGGCTTTCGGGTACCAATGTCGAGCATGCGAAAAAAGACGCTCCCATCATCCGCAAGTACTCGACTTCGGAATGTCGTGAGCTCTTCGAGAATTTCAAAAACGTCCGAATCCTCGTGGATCGTTTCCCGAAGCGCACCGTCAAGTTCGACAATCTCTTCGCGAAGCTCAACAACTACTTGCTCGTGCCCTTCTTCGAGATGCTTCCCGACGCCATTCGGAGACCCCTCGGATGGCACATCATGATACGCGCTATCAAATAGCGCTCTTCTCGGCGTTCCTCGGGGCCGTCGCCCTCGTCGTCGCCATTTTCGAGAGCGCCTCCGAGGCGGCTCTCTTTCTGATCGCGCTCGGCCTCTTCGCGCTACCCGGTCTGCCTCTCGCCCGTCGTTTCTTCTCCGGCATCGAGTCGTGGCTCGTGGGGGCTGCCCTCGGTTTTCTCATGAGCTCGCTCGTTGCGAGTCTGCTCCACCGTTTTCAGCTCGCGGCGCCCTTGTATGTGCTTGCGGTGCCGATAGTGCTCCTCCTTTGCTCTGCGCTGGTCGCACCCCAAATCAAACTCCGTGCGCTTCGTCGCGAGCGCGACGAGAAGGAGCTCCTCTGGGCGTCGGCGACCGCTTTCGTCGTACTCGGAATCATCTCGATCCCCTTTCTGAAGGTTGGTGCCGCGACGCCATCGGGTATCGCCTTCCGAGCCTACTTCAGCGCGGATCTGATGACGCATCTCTCGGTGATAGCCGAGCTCCAGAAGGGCGAGTTTCCCCTCACGAATCCGTTCTATTCGGGAAGCTCTCTCGGTTACTACTGGCTTTTTTTCGCCTTCCCGGCGGCGTTCGGATCTTTGACCGACAATCAGTCGGCGCTCCTGTCGCTCTACGTCGCGGGAGGCTTTCTCTTCGGAGCCCTCCTGTTCGCGACGGCGAGGCGGATCGGTCTGCCTTCCCCGAGAGCCTTTCTCGCGACTTCGGTGGCGCTCACAGCCGCGAGCTACGAGGGTTTGCTCGCTTTGCTGCGCAACGAGCCCTTCACCGATATCAACGTGGACGCGCTCTCACGATGGGCCTTCCACCTTACCTCGCTCGACGGACTACACCGCGCCTTGCTCTACACGCCGCAACACCTGTTCAGCTACAGCCTGCTTCTCGTAATGCTCCTTCTCGTGATGCGACGGGTGCCTTTAGACCGAGCCACGGCGACCGTTTGCGGGTTGCTGCTCGGTGGCATGGCGGGAACGAGCATCGTGACCGCGATGCTCGCGGGCCCGTGGCTCGTTCTCGTGCTCTTCCTGCGACGCCGGAGCGCGAGGAGCTTCCTCGGCCTCGCAGCCTGGACCACGACGACCGCTCTCACGCTTCTCGCCTGGTTCGTCGCGCTGGGCTTTTTCGGTGGCGCCGGGGGGGCGCTCATCCTCCGCGTGCCAGCATGGCCGGAGCTCTTTTCGGTGCTCGCCCTCGATGCCGGGGCGCTCATGCTCCTCGTCGCTTTGCGTCGCCGTCCGCGAAGCGCTTTCGAGGGGGAGACCGCTCTTCTCGCGGGTCTGGCCCTGTTCGCGATTCTGTTTCTAGACCTCGAGGGTTACGAAGGGGTCTGGATGGCGTGGCGCGCCGGAAGCGTTCTGCTCGTCTGCCTCGCTATCCTGGCGGCGGCGACGCTCGAAAGCGGAATCCGTCCACTCCATGGGCTCATCGTCGTTCCGGCCCTTCTGACGATCGTGCTCGACGTCTATAACGCACAAGACGTCGCCAACCGTCGCATGTCGGCGGGCGAGTTCCGATGGACGACGACGGTGAGCTCGGCTGAGTGGGAAGCGCTTCGCTTCCTCCGAGACGAGACCCCCCGAGATGCCATCGTTCAGTGGGACGTTCGAGCTCGTGAGCTCGGTGAGTGGGCGTTCATCCCTGCCATCGCCGAGCGGCGCATGGCGGTCGGCCTCCCCATATTCTTGCTCGACCTGCGAAAGTATCGGGTTCGGGAACGGCGACACGCCCGCCCGATTTTCGGCTCTGGCGACGTCGAAGAAGCTCACCTTCAGGCCGTCGCGCTCGGAATCGATTATCTTTTCATCGGCCGAGCCGAGGTCTCGCTGCGCGGCGACGCCCTTCGAGGCCTCTTCGAGTCGCCGAACCACTTCCGAGCCGTTTTCGAGAACGCGGAAGTCACGCTCTTGGAAGTGCTAGCGCCTTGAACATATACTGCCACGTTCATGCCCGATAAGAAGGACTTCGTCGTGGTGGGCGCCGGCGTTGCTGGTCTCAGCTTTGCAGACCCGGTGCTCGATGCCGGCCGGAGTGTCGCCATTGTGGAGCGGAACGACTTCGTGGGAGGGCTCGCGCGCTCGTACTGCTACAAGGATTTCTGGTTCGATGTCGGGCCCAAGAGGTTCCACATCGAGGACAAGGAAGTTTTCGACTTTCTGCTCGACGTGCTCGGCGACGACTATATCGTCGTAGATCGCTCGAGCGCCGTGCACCTCTTCGGACGCTATTTTCCCTGGCCGCTCGATCAACGCGCGCTCCTGAAGCTTCCTTTGGGCGTGATGCTCTCGGCCGGTCTCGATTTGCTCAAGCGTCGCCCACCTGCCGACAAGAACTCCTTCACGGAGTACACCCGCTCGCGCTATGGAGACACGCTCTACCGGCTGTTCTTCAAGCCCTATACGGAGAAGTTTCTCCAGATCCCCTGCGAGGAGATCCACGTCGACTGGGCGCGCACCGGGATCAACCGGGCCGTGATCGACAAGCGCGTGAAGACGGAGTCCCTCTTCGACCTCGTGCGGAGCGTGCTTATCCCCAGGCCAGTCGTGACGGAGTTCATCTATCCGAGCTACGGTGGCTTCGGTACGTTCTGCGAGAAGCTCTCCGAGCGGGTGCGAGCCAAGGGAGGCGACATCCTTCTGAACAACACCGTCACCCGGATCGAGACGAGCGGGGATCGAGTTCGTGAGGTGGAGCTCGCGGACGGCAAGCGCTATGAACCGAGAAATCTCGTCTGGAGCGGGAACCTCATCGCGCTCGCGCGACTTCTGGAGAAACAACCTCCCGCAATCCGCTATCTGAGCACGGTCCTCTTCAACCTCGAGGTCGAGGCCGACGTGCTCGAGCACCAACAGTGGATCTACTTCGGAGGACGAGACACGGTGCTATCCAGGGTTTCGAACACGATCGAGATGGCCGACTACATGGCGCCGAAGGGAAAGACCGGCCTTTGCGTCGAGGTGACCTGTTTCGAAGGGCAGGGACCCTGGAACGATCCCGAGGCTCTCGTGGACGAGATTCGCTCGGATCTCGTTCGATTGAAGCTGGTACGGACGGAGTCCGATTTCGGGCGGGTGCACATCGAGCGGGTCAAGGACACCTATCCCATCTACGATCTTCGCTACAGGGAAAGCTTCGCGGCAGCCGCCCGTATGGTGCATCCCTTCAAGAACCTGAAGCTGCTCGGGCGCACGGGCGCCTATTGGTACAACAACTCCGATCATTCGATGAAGATGTCCTTCATATGGCGCGACACCTGCTGGAGGGAGCGCCGATGGAGGAAAAGGAAGCCTTGTTCCGAGTCTGACGAAGGCGTTTCCGCGGGAATGCTGTTTGTTGCCTCCTTTGGTGCGCTCGTTCTCGCTCACCTTCTGCCTGGGCGGCTCCTCGCGGAGTGGCTCGGGCTCGGCCGCGACCGCGAGGAGAGATGGATTGCCTCGGCGGTCCTGGGCGGGCCAATCGCTGCCGTCGTGCACGCGGCGAGTCTCGCGGTCTCCTGGGCGCCACTCTACTGGGTCCTCCTGCTCGGGCTCGACATCACGGCACTGATCCTTGCGCGCCGCTCCGTGGCCGTCTTCGGTTTCTCTCGGCACGCTCGTCGGTACCTGCTCGCTCTCATCGCAATCGTGCTCGCCGGCTATTTGGCGACCACGGGAAGCCTCTATCGTCTGGATGACGAGGGGAACCTGCTTCTCGACCGTGCCCTCCAAAGGGATGCGCTGTTTCACGTCGGCGTAAGCCGCTCCCTGGAAACCGACTATCCGCCGACCCTTCTCTCGGTCGCGGGAATCCCCATCGGCTATCACGTGGGTTACCACCTTCAGACCGCCGCCTGGTCGAGGCACTTCGGGCTCGACGCCTTCGACGCTTTGATCCGGGTCGGAGCCTGCTTTCAGATCGCGCTCCTGGTGCTCTCCGCCTTTATGCTCGCGCGCCGTTTCACGACGAGTGAGAAGGGGCAGCTCCTCGCCGCAACACTCGTGCTCTGTGCTGGCTTTGGTGGCCTGTTCTTCTTTCGCCCCTCTGTCGATTGGTGGAGTCTCGTCTTCATGGACGCGACCATCGTCTCGGTATTTCTTCCGAACCCACTTTTGCCCGCGATTCCCCTGGCCTTCCTCGCTCTTGCTTTCGGCTCGGACTTTCTCGAAACTGGCGAGCGGGGTCCACTCGCCGCGAGCGCCATTGCCATCGGCTGCCTGCTCGCCGTCAAGATGTTCCTCGGAGCCCAAGTGCTCGCGGGGCTCGGGCTTCTCGCGCTCGTGGAATGGCCCCGGCGACGAACGAGACTTCTTTTCGTGGCTGCCACGCTCGCGTCGACTCCGTTTCTGGCTCAGACGCTACTCGCCGCAAGGGGGTCGAACACGAGTGTGAGGCTGAGACCTCTCGAGGTGGTTCGCTATTCGATGGAGAAGCTCGACTGGGACGGCGCGGTCCGATCGCTTGCGGCTTTTGGACGTTTCGAGCTCGAATCGGTCGGATTCCTGCTCGCCGCCCTTGCCCTCTGGTTTCTGGGGTTTCTCGGCTTGCGCATTCTCGCACTGCGCGGCTTTCTCGCGAGCCTCGGAAGCGGCAGTGCGCTCGAGCGGGCCATGGCGTTCATGGTGCTCGTCGGACTCGCCGCGGCCCTCGTCTTCCGGATCGCACCCGCCGAATCCGACGGGCTCTCGCGCCTCGAAGCGCAGAACGACGTCCTCTGGTTCGCCGCGCAAAGCGGACTCCTGCTCTGGTTCTGGACGGCGCGGGCTCTTTCGAGTCTGCGAATGGCGCTACTCGTTCCCGTCATCGGCTGTCTCGCACTCCCGGCGACTCTCCAGCACTTCTTCCATGCGGCATCGCTTCCACCGGATCGCATCGCTGCGCATCGCGTCGCCGCCGCTCGGGAGGCCCGTCTGAAGTCCGGTCCGGACGACATCTGGCTGGATCCGCTCGACCGCTCCCGACCGTCGCTCCTGCCCTACGTTTCCGGACGTCCGGTGGTCTACGACCCTTATGTTGGCTACGACTATATGTTCCTCGGCAGGGACGAGATCGATTTTCGTCGTCACGCCCTGGCCCAGTTCTGGGCGAGCGAGGATGCCGGTTACCTCAGTTGGGTTCTCGGGCGTTTCGAGGTCGACTTCATCTGGGAGGAAGGCCAGAGATTGCCCCAGGCCCTTCGTCCCTCGCTCGAGGAGCTCTACGACGACGAGGCGGGGAGCATCCGGCTGTTCCGAGTCGAGGCGAAGGATCCGGAAACGCCCGCACCGATCTCGCTTCCGACCGAGATCCACATGGGCGGGCGCGGGAGCCCGTTTCTCGGACGGGGTTTCTCACGCGAAGGAGATCGGAGGCGTTTGGAGCCGGGAACATCGCACATTTATTTGCCGCGCGAAGTGGGAGCAGATCTCCGATTGACGTGGGCCCTGTCGCCACCCTACGCGCCGGGAAAGCTCTTGGTAGACGGTCGAAGCCTCGACCTCGCGGGGAGCGAAGAGAGCATCGACGTCATCCTTCCCGCGCGTGATGTGAGGGGACTTCACGCCGTCGAGGTGACGTGGCACGGTGTAGAATCACTTCCAATTCGAGGCCTATACCCGAGGAGCCCATCACAATGAAAACAGCCTGGGGCGACGTCGACGTCATCGACGCTCACGCGCATTTCTTTTCACATACGTTCTTCGTCGCGGTGGCGAAAGGTCTGGCTGCGCCCCCTGCCGAGGACGAGCTCTACGCCGTCCTGGGGCAAAAACTCCCCTTCGACTTTCCCCCCCGCGAACATGCCGAGCTCGCGGGGCGCTGGATCGAAGAGCTCGATCGGCACAGCGTTGCCAGAACGGTGCTGATCGCGAGCGTGCCGGGGGACGAAGACTCGGTCGCGGCGGCGGTGAGCGCGCACCCCGATCGTTTCATCCCTTACTTCATGCTGAATCCCAAGGCGCCGGACGCGCTCGAGAGAACCGAGCGCGCGTTCCGTGAGCTCGGCATGAAGGGCCTCTGTTTGTTTCCCGCGATGCACCACTTTCACGTCTGGGAGCGGGAGCTCGAGCCAATCCTGGACGTCGTCGCGGACAGCGGGGGCCTGGTCTTCGTTCACTGCGGTCTACTCAAGGTCGGTGTCCGCGACAAGCTCGGTCTAAAGAGCCCCTTCGATATCCGTTTCGCGAACCCCCTCGACATCTCCGGTGTGGCGCGTCGGCTCAAAGGCGTTCCTTTCGTCGTGCCCCACTTCGGCAGCGGATTCTTCCGCGAGCTTCTTCTCGTGGCCAGCGAGTGTGAGAACGTCTATACGGATAGCTCCAGCTCCAACTCGTGGATCTCAAAACTGCCCCAGCCGTTGACGCTCGAGGAGGTTTTCAGGCGCGCTCTCGATGTGATGGGTTCCGATCGCATCCTCTACGGCTCGGACTCGAGTTTTTTTCCGCGAGGTTTTCAAAAGGAGCAGCTGGAGAGGCAAGTTGACGCGCTCAAGCAGCTCGAGATCTCGAGCGAGCAGGCCGGGCAAATCCTCGGCGGCAACCTCGCCCGGCTCGCCGGATAAGATTCTATCGGTGAACCGGCGCTCGCCGGCTCGAGCCTTGACGTTCGCCCATGGCTTGTACACGATAGTTAACTCCCCATGAATTTGTCGAAGATCGCGCCGTCGCCATTGGGATCCCTCGTCGCGATCGCCGTTCTTTTGAACGGCGCGTCCTGCGGCCGGGCCGAGACGCCCGAGCTGCCTGCCGAGGACCGACTGCTCGACGAGCTGATGGAAGACTACGTGGCGGAGCGGTTTCGCTTCTATCCCGTGGAGGCGACCCTGGCGGGCCTCCCGGGGAATGACGATCGACTCGGCGACTACGCGCACAGTGACATCCAGTTACGGATCCGTTGGCTGTCCGATTTTCATCAAAAGCTCGTCGGGTTGAGATTGACCGCCCTATCCCAGCCGGCCTATCTCGATGCCTTGTGGCTTCGGAGCCTCGTCAAAGACGAATTGTTGGATCTCGAGGAGCGCGGTCTCTGGCAGAAGACGATGTCCTTCTACTCGGAGAAAGCGCGTGTGGGACTCGTAGCCTTACTGGTGGACCCGAACCTGGCCGAACGGGCGAATGCGCTCGCGGGCCGATTGGCGGAGATTCCCGAGCTCTTTGCCCGAGCGAGGGAGAATGTGGGTGTGGCCTCTTCCGTTTGGCGAGGCGACGGCCTCGGCTCACTCGAGCAGTGTCGCCAGCTGTTTGCCGACATGCCCGAGATCTTGAAGGACCGTGTCGCGCCCCATCGGTTGGCTGAGCTCGCCCTGCTCAGTCGCGCCGCGACCCGCGCGCTTCAAGATACCGTCTCCTTCGTATCGCGTTCGGAGCTCGAGGGCGACTCGGACGACTACCGATTGGGGTACGAGGGTTTAGAGCGATTCCTCCTTTACCGGGACATGGTCGATTGGCCCATCGAGGAGCTCGAAGAGCGTGTGGAAGAGGATCACCTTGCCGTTTATCATCGTGTGACCGAGCTGGCTTTGAGCCAGGTTCCAGCCCTGCCGCTCCGCGATCTCCGCTCACCCGCTGACGGGGCGTTCGATCCTCTCTCTTTGGTCGAGTCGGTCGAGTCGGATGTTCGTACATTCACGAAGAAGAGTCGCGAGGCCGACGCGCCGGAGAGCCCTATTCCGGTCGTCGCGGTGCCCTATTACTTCGCAGTGCCCTATCGAGTTCGCCTCTGGCGTCCGGCCGCGCTCGAGCCCAACCGACCCGCATTCTTGATGGTGAGCCGAGATCTCGAGGTCGACCTACCGAAAAGCGAGGTCGAGCTTCTAGCGCTCCTCGAGGTTTTCGGTCGCTCGCGTGCCTTCGTGCGGCAGTCCGGCTCGCCAAGCTTGTTGCGTCGCGTGTTCGCTTCCAGCAGCACGAGCGAGGGCTTTCGCCTGAAGCGAGGCTCGGACTTGATGGAGCTTGGCTTCGGCGCCGAGAACGCCGCCTTGAGGCTCGAAGAGCGACATCGCGCTCTGCTCGAGGTCACGCGGTTATTGGCAGTACTGCGGCTGCACGTATGGGGCGAAAGCCTGTCCGAAATCGAGGTCTTGTTCTACGAGCGAGGCTACGTTTCGAGGCGTCGGGCAGAGCTCGAAGCCGCGCGGGTTGCCATCGACCCGGGAGCGGGTCGAGCGGCCCTCGGACGCATGCTGCTGGATGAGCTCTCGCGGCAGTACTTTCGCGAGCACCCACTCGCCACGGCTGCGGAGCTCGACGAGCGGATCCTCTCGGGTGGTCTGCTGCCGGTGCGCCTCGTGCGGTTTCATCTGCTGGGTCGAAGAGCGCCGCCCGGCCCGGCGCCGGGTTTTTAGCTGAGCTCGGCCTCTAGTGACTTTACAACGCTCTTGACGACATGGCGGAGCCTTGCTGGGCTCGGGTCGAGCGTCGACATCGTCGAGATCCCCTGATAGCTCGACGACAAGTACGTCGCGAGTCGGCGAGCCTTGCTCCGCGAACGGATGCTCGCCATCAGGTTCACGAAGAAAAGCTTTTCCAGCTCCAGCAGGCTGGCCCGAACCGTCTGACATGCCTGTGGTGCCACCAACATGCTTTGGTTGATCGTTTTCGTCAGCAGGCAACCTCGTGAGTCCGGGTTCTTGATCTGCGCGAAGAATCCCTTTACGTTTCGTACTCCTTGCGGCTGCCGGCGCAGAACGTCACGCATGGCGGCGGCGTTTTGAATGTAGACGCGCAGCACGGCGTCGAAAATCGCCTCCTTGTCACCGAAGGCGTTGTAGAGACTACGCTTGTTCAAGCCGGTCGCACGTTCGAGTTCCGAAATGCTGGTCGCGTGAAAGCCCTTCTTCCAGAACACCTGCATCATCCCGTTCAAGGCTTCCTCGGGCTCGAACGTTTTGTTTCGAGGCACCGCCGGATCGTAGCACGGCTTCATGTCGCAGGCATGGCCTGATTTCACCGATCGGTGAAAAAAGGAACTTGATTTTCACCGATCGTTTCAATACATTCTGGGGGGGAGGAGTCATCCAATGAGCGACGAGAAGCGCCCAAAGATCAAGCCCGCAACGAACGGCCCACTTTTGGTCCAGGGGATGGAGAAGATCGGTCGATATACCGACGGCAAGGCGTTCGAGGGAGGCGACTCGGTTGCGCTCTGCCGTTGCGGAGGCTCGAAGAACAAACCGTATTGCGATGGAACCCACTCGAAGATTGGCTTCTCGAGTGAGAAGGATTCGAACCGCGTAGCGAACAGGCGCGAAAGCTACGAGGGCAACGGCGTCGTCGTCCACGACAACCGCGGAGTCTGCGCACATGCGGGTCGATGCACGGATGGGCTTCCCAGCGTGTTTCGCCTGCGTGAGGAACCGTTCGTCGAGGCCAAGGCCGCTTCCGCGGAAGAGATCGCGTCGACGATCCGCAATTGCCCTTCAGGAGCGCTGAGCTATTCGATCGGCGGCGTCGAACAAAGTGAACGGGGAGGCGCGCCTTCGGCAGCCTTCGCGCCGAAGGGTCCCTACGTGTTCACTGGAGGCGCCGAGCTCGACGCGGAGCTGGGTGAGGGTGCTACGACGGACCACTTCACTCTATGCCGCTGCGGCGCCAGCGCGAACAAGCCATTTTGTAGCGGAGCGCACTGGAACGTGTCCTTCGACGAGGACGCTCCCGAGCGGGGGTAAGGCGCTTCGCTAATCTGCAGATCTTGACCTCTAGGCCCTGCAGGGCCTAGGTTACCTAGAGAGAGTCGCTTCCTGAAGGCTTTACGTCGCGAACGCGGCGGCGTTATACTAATCTCAAATCGAATCTCTACCTGATGAAACCGCGATCCCTCCGGGAGTACGCTCCCGCTCTCGCCATCCTTACGTCCGTGGCCGGGGCGATCCTCGTCAGCACGATCTACTTTCCTCTCCTCGCCGTTCCGGCGCTGCTCCTGTTCGGGGGCCTCGCGGTGAGCTCGATCTGGGTGCTTCTGCGAGTCCAGAAACGTCGCAGGGATCTCGAGGTGGCCCTCGCTGTCGAGCGCGAGCGGGCTTCACAAAACGCTCTGCTCGAAAGCGCGCAGCTCTTCGAGGCGCTTTCCTCGTCAGAAGCGCGCTACGTCGAGCTCTACGACAAGGCTCCCGATCTCTATCAGACAATCGACCGCGAGGGGATCATAGAGGAGTGCAATTTGACCCAGAGTCTCGCTCTCGGATTGTCGAGAAGGGAGCTCGAGGGCAAGAAGTTCGAAACTTGGCTCTGCAGCGAGTCGGTGGGCGAGTGGCGCCGGCTTTTGAGAGACGTTTTCGAAAAAGGCTACATCCGGGACGCTTCGCTCGAGCTCAGAACGAGTGAAGGTCAGCCGCTTCCGGTTCTCGTCAATGCTTCTCTCATCGTCGACTCGGACGGCGCTCCGAGCTCCGCCCGGATCGTGCTCCGGGATGTCTCCGAAGTGAGGCGACTTCAAGATCAATTGCGCCACAGCCAGAAACTCGAGGTGATTGGAGCTCTCGCGGGCGGGGTCGCTCACGACTTCAACAACGTGCTCGGCGGCATTCTGGGCTACGCCTCGCTGCTGCGGGCTCATCTTCGAGATGTGCTCACGGCGTTAGGCTATGTGGAGACTATCGAGCGGTCCGCGGTACGCGGCGCCGAGCTTACCTCGCGCCTGCTCGCCGTCTCCCGGCGTCGCCCAACGCGCCGAGAGCCGGTCGAGCTCAATTCCCTGGTGAAGGAGACCCTCGAGCTCCTGTCGCACACCTTTCACAAGAACGTCCGCTTCGAGACCCGGCTCGATCCGCGACTGCGTTCCCTGATGGCCGACGCAAGCCAGCTACAACAGATCGTCCTGAACCTCTGTGTCAACGCGCGCGACGCCATGGCCGAGGGTGGCACTCTCAGAGTCTCTACCCGGCTCGACGACCGCGAGGACCGCGTGACGCTGTCGGTAGCGGACAACGGCGTGGGAATGGAGCCTTCGATCATCGCGCGGCTCTTCGAGCCTTTCTTCAGTACGAAGGGCGAGGGCGGCACGGGTCTGGGTTTGAGCGTCGTTTACGGCATCGTGAAATCCCTCGGAGGAGACGTTCGCGTTCAGAGCGCTCCAGGGCGTGGCGCCACGTTCGATATTTCGCTTCCGTGCGAATGGTGCGACGAGACCGGTGCCGCCGCGGGCCAAAAGGAGCCGCTCCACGGCCGGGGTGAGCTGATTCTCATCGTGGACGACGAGCAGGTCCTTCGCGAGCTCGGCAAGGAGATTCTCGAGTCGCACGGCTACCGTGTGGAAACGGTCGCGAACGGGGTCTCGGCCGTCGACTTCGTTCGAGACTCGGGAGAGCCCGTATCCCTCGTGATTCTCGACCTCGTGATGCCCGGGCTCGATGGATGGGAGACCTACCGACGCCTGCGCGGAGTCGACTCCGGCTTGCCCGTGCTTCTCTCGAGCGGCTTGAGCGGCGAGGACAACGTGCAAGAGATTCTTGCTGAGGAGCGAACCGGCTTCATTCCCAAGCCTTACGGGATTTTCGAGCTAACTCAGGCGGTCGCGGCCGCGATTTCGATCGTGCATTGAAACACGTGAGCTTCGCCCTCTAGGACCGAGCAGCCCCCCCACTTCTGCGAGACTTGTTTCCCGAAGCTATAGTCGGGAAGCCATGAAGCTCGTTGGCCCATCGAAGACGTTCCGCTCGGCCTCGTTCCTCGTCTGCCTGCTCGCCGGCGTCGCGCTCTCGCACGCCGACGAGTCGCGACGCTTCCGGGACTGGTTCGCGTTCGGCTGCGAGGTGACGGGCACCTTCGGCTCCCACGACGACGGAAACTTCAACGACATTCTCTACGGGCGTAACCCGAAACGCTTCTCGAGTCGGAGCTCTTCGGACACGTCCGCGGCGCGTTCACCACCGCCACCACGAACAAGAAGGGCAAGTTCGCTCTGGCGGACGGAGGCAGCATCTTCCTCGACGAGATCGGGACGCTCGGCGGGCCGCTGCAGGCGAAGCTGCTTCGCGTGCAGCAGGAGCGGGAGTTTGAGCCCCTCGGAGCGGAGCGCAGCGAGCGCGTCGATGTCCGCGTCATCGCTGCCACCAATCGCGACCTGCAGAAGATGATGGGGTTGGGGCAGTTTCACGAGGACCTCTTCTATCGCCTCAGCGTGATACCCATCGAGATTCCTCCACTTCGAGAGCGCCCGGAGGATATTCCCGTCCTCGTCGAGCACTTCGCTCGAAAGCACGAGCAGCGAATCGGAATTCGTATGGAGGGCATCGACGAAGACGCGCTCCAGATGCTTCAAAGCTACGAGTGGCCGGGCAACGTCCGTGAGCTAGAGAACACCATCGAGCGCGCCGTCGTGCTCTCGACGGACGCGAGGGTCCGAGCGCGAGAGCTCTCGTTGTCCGGAGGCGCCCCGCAGCCGCGCGACGGCCTCCCCTCGACTCGCCTTCACGAGAACGTCGCATGGGCCGAACGCGAATCGATCCTCCGCGCCCTCGAGCGCAGCGGCGGCGTGAAGAAGGCTGCCGCTGAGCTTCTCGGAATCAGCCCGCGCGCCCTGAGCCATCACCTTCGCAAGCACTCCATCGACTGACGCGCACCCCGCCGTGGCGCCGCCTCTACCTTTCGTTCGAAGTAGGCGCTTACGCGCTTGGAAAGAGGTCCGTACCCGAAGCGGCCCTCGGCGCGGTTTGGCCAGCGAATCGGGACCGGCACACGCCTTGCAATGACGCTCGGACGCGGAGCAAGTGTGAGCGAAATTGGACCTGAAGAATCAAAGAGGTCACGCGGCGGCCACTTGCTTCGCACCCTTCCCCTTGTTCTGTCCGCGGGGGCCGCGACGGTCAAGCGCTAGCTGAAGCGGGGCCGCCTCTGTCATCGACCCCGCAACTTCTCTTACCTTGTGGGCCAGGGAGCAGATGACGCTCGGAGAAGAAATTGCGCTCGGTTGGACAAATAGATATATATTCTGACCTCTGGAAGGCCAAAAGAGTTGACTCGTAATGAGGATTGGCCCGTTGAGAGTGGAACACAAATCAAACTTGCGGATACTTCGATATTTCAAGGAGGAGAATAAATGAACCCCATGGTTTCCGAAAATGGAAAGATAAACAGGCGGCAATTGCTTCAGGCTCTTGGCCTGACCGCAGGGGCTGCGTCTGTTGCTGGATCGGTCGCCTATGCTCAGGAGGAGGGTGTTCCGAGGATGCGATGGATGAGACCCAGTTACCCGCGCAGCGGCCCGTTCAAAACGCTCTCCGTCGGTCACATTTCTTATTCGGTTCCCGATCAAAAGAAGACCCGCGCCTGGTACATCGACCTCCTCGGGATGCAAGGTGTGTTCGATAACGGTAGCACGACCGCCCTCAGATTCGGAATTCCATGGAACCTCATCTACCTGGGCCAGAATAGTGATCCCAACGCGAAACCGACTATACGTCACATGGCGTACTCGATTGAGAAATTTAGACTGGATGCCGTGGAAGCCGAATTGAAGGCTCGTGGCCTCGTGGCCTCGTATGATGGCCCCGAAATGATTCACACCGATGATCCGGAGGGCTACCGACTCCAACCCTCCTCACTCGTGGCAGTATTCCCCGGGGGTGGCAACGCGCAGCGGGTAGAAGATCTCGTGCAAGAAGATGGTCTCAAAGCCGACTTGCGAGCAGTCCCCAGACCCACCTACGACGCATTCCGAGCGAGCGCTATGAATCACATTTCTCACAACTGTGTCGATTACGGTAAGGTCCGCGACTATTACGTGGATCTGTGGGGGATGAGAAAAGTGTCCGACGACGGCAAAGTGGCGGTTGTCGAGTTCGGTGGTGAATTCGGGGATCCACCGCAACAGGTCTGGCTCCGCGGCGGGCTCCAGCCCGGCGAGGCGCAGTATGTCGATCATATAGGGTACTCAATCGAGGATTTTGACTCGAGCCGCGTGGAAGCCGAGCTGAAGCGTCGTGGCCTGAATCCCAAGAGTGCCGGCCCCAACGCTTGGGCCATCAATGATGCGGCTGGCTATCCGATCCAAATCTGCGCCGAAAGAGGAGTGGTTCCCGGGGACGCATACAAACCCTACGCCTAACAGATAGCGTTTGAGGTAGACCCCATTTTGGTCCAGAAAATGAGGTCCAGCTCGATCCACTCGCTTCATCTCCTCGCGGGCTCGGCTTAGCGGCGCGAACCTATCCATGTACACGCCGTGTCGTGAAGGGAAGCGGCCACAAGATGACCTTGGTGGGCGCTTCAGAACAGAAATGCCGTTGAGGGCTCGAGCGGGCTTCGGCCACTTTGAGCTGTTTTGGATTTTGCTCGCGGTCATTCTGGCCACGGTTAGCATACGCTTTGCCGGTTGGGTCCTGGGAGTCGACATCGGCTGGATCGTTTGTGTCTTGTTTGGACTGATTGCGCCGGTCGCACTGATGATGATCGTTGGCGTGGTGGTGAGTGCGCGACAGAGCTCACTGGACCACGCCACAGGCGAACAGCGTTCGACGAGCAACGGGGACCCCGGGGCAGTGGCGCCCTTCAAGGATGCGCCGAGCGGTCAAGCCGCTCAGTGCGTACGGATATTGCAGGATGAAGAGGGGAAACGGCGCGTAAGGATATTTCTCCGAGACACAGGGACTTTCTACTTCCAGGAAGAGAATTTCAGAGATCATCCGCTGGAACAGTGTTGGGTTCCGGCCAGTGGTGGAACTGTGGGGTTTTACGACAGCGAGCAGACTGCCCTGCGGGAGGCAAAAGCGAGCATCGATTGGCTCCTACTTCGGTTCTGAATCGGCGCCGGACTTGTCAGCTTCGGCGTCCGGCGGTGATGGATCGTCGCCGTGCCAGAGGTAGCCGGACGGTTTGGCATCCCCGAAGAGCTGTTGCCAAAGCGGAGGCAAAATGCTCCAAACGGTCGTGACGCCGAGGACCCAGGCCGTCGAGGCCCAGCCCCAGAACGGGAAGACTGCCGCGCCCACCACGAGGATCATGGTTACGTAGCCGAAATGCAGGAAGTAGGTCTTCCGGCCTTCGAGCGCCTGGGAGACAAAGTTCAAGATCAGCGCACCGACCAGCAGCGCGACGAGCGCCCCCAGAAAATTCAGGATACCCATCGGGTCAAGATCTCCCGCTGCGACGAGATTAGTACGTCATATTACTGGGTTGAACACCTTTTGTGGGAAGGAGTTCCCGGTCATAATGGAGGCCGGTGAGAACCAAGGGATGATTGAGCTGCCTATTGCCTGCGATCGCGCGGCGCTGGGCCCTCGCGAGCCGGAGCGGCAAGGATTCTTGCAGATTCGTCTCGAGGTTGATGCCTCCGAGCCTCACCTGAAGTTCACGTTGGAGGGCCCGCCGGGCACCAAACGTGTGCTCGATGTCGAGTTCGAGCTCATGCTCGGTCCGCGCAATCCTTGAAGCTCGTTCCCTCGTAACGGAGACGCACGCCGCTTGGCGCCCCGCCGGCGATATAATCGCTTCTGGCCATGCGCATCTTGACGATTGCTCCCCAGCCTTTCTTCCAGCCCCGCGGCACTCCCTTCAGCGAGTTCTATCGGGCCCGCGCCATGACGGAGCTCGGGCACGAAGTGGACATGGTGACCTATCCCATTGGCGAGGACGTCGAGATGGGCGGGCTTCGGATCTTTCGAACGCCCAGGGTACCGGGCATAAGATCGGTCTCCATAGGGCCGTCCCTCACGAAGATCCCGCTCGATACACTTGTCTTCACATCGTCGTTCCGGAGGCTCCTCACGGATCGCTATGACCTGCTCGATTGTCACGAGGAGGCGGGCCTCATGGGGGTCGTCCTCTCGAAGCTGTTTTCGGTTCCGACCCTCTACGACATGCACTCTTCCCTGCCGGAGCAGTTGTCGAACTTTCGCTACAGCCGATCGCGCCTACTCCGATCCCTGTTCGATTTCGCTGAGCGCGTTACCGTTCGCCAATCCGACGGCGTGATCGTGATCTGTCCTTACTTGAAAGACGTCGTTTCCGGGATCGACGCGGACAAACCGTGCTTTCTCATCGAGAACTCTCCTCTCGCGGAGTCGGACGAGAGCGTTTCCGAGGCCCGGGTCGCCTCTTTGCGCAAGGAGCTGGGCCTCTCCAACTCGTTCGTGTTTCTTTATACGGGAACCTTCGAGGCCTACCAGGGGCTGCCGCTTCTCTACGAGGCGTTCCGAATCGTCGTCGAGGGGGAGCCCTCGGTACGGCTCGTCATGGTCGGCGGACGAGCAGGGCAGGTCGAGCAGGCGAAAAAGGAAGTGGCCTCGCACGGGCTCGAAGGGAGGGTTACCTTCGCCGGGCAGCGTCCGCCTTCCGACGTGCCTCTCTACCTCGCTTTGGGCGACGCGCTCGTCTCGCCCCGCTCGCGGGGCATGAACACGCCTCTCAAGATCTACTCCTACCTTCGAGCAGGCAAACCCATCGTGGCGACTCGGCTCCTCACGCATACTCAAGTTCTCGACGACGAGGTCGCCGTGCTCACGGAGCCGACGCCGCATGACTACGGAAAGGGTCTTCTCGACCTCGTTCGGGACCCTTCGAGGGCGCGAGCGCTCGGGGTCGCGGCGCGCCGACGATCGGAAGAGGAGTACAGCTACGAGCGCTACATCGATCGCACCCGTGTCGTCCTCGATTTCGTCACCGACCGAATCGCGCGGTCCGTGCCGAAGGAGCGCCCAGCGACGGATTGAACCTGATGAAGCTCGCAACATTCGCTTTTTCCGCTACATTTCTAGGCTTTTTGGGAATCATGATGAACGACGTTCACGCTCAACCCGACGCGAGCCATCGACCAAGGGCTCGCGACATCGGCGTCGAGCCCGGAATTCTCGATCCAGGTCCTCTCAATGCGATCACCGATGTCCGAGGTCTTCGAGTCGGGCAGGTGACGCTCTGGGAGGGACAGGATGTCCGGACTGGAGTCACCGTGATCCTGCCCCACGAAGGCAATCTCTTCCAAGAGAAGGTGCCGGGAGCCATGCATCTGGGGAACGCTTTCGGCAAGCTCGTCGGCTATACGCAGGTCGAGGAGCTCGGTTTCATCGAGTCTCCCATCGTGCTCACCAACACGCTTTCGGTCTGGGATGCGGCGAGGGCCGTCGTGACCTATCTAATGTCCCTGCCCGGAAACGAGGAAGTACACTCCTTCAACCCCGTCGTGGGTGAGACCAACGACGGCGCCTTGAACGACATTCGTGGCCGACACGTGACGGAGGCGCACGTCCTCGAGGCCATTCGAGGAGCTTCGAGTGGCCCGGTTCGAGAGGGCGTCGTCGGCGCGGGAACGGGGACGAGCGCCTTCGGTTGGAAGGGAGGTATCGGGACATCCTCGCGAAAACTGAGCGAGGCTCTCGGCGGCTATACCGTCGGCGTGTTGGTGCAGAGCAACTACGGAGGCGTTCTACAGATGGACGGTATTCCAGTCGGCAAAGAGCTCGGGCGTCACTACCTGCGCGGCCAGGAAGACGATGCCGATGGCTCGATCATGATGCTGGTCGCTACCGATGCGCCCGTGAGGGCTAAGGGACTGAAACGCCTCGCAAAGCGGGCGATGCTCGGTCTCGCGCGAACCGGAGCCAGCGCGACCCACGGCAGCGGAGACTACGTCATCGCCTTTTCGACGGCCCCGGAGCTTCGAAGCCGGTTCAAATCTCCCGAGATGACCGATGGCGCCCCGGACGTGCGCGGCGACAAGCTCTCCCCGTTGTTCCAAGCAACCATCGAGGCGACGGAAGAGGCCATTTACAATTCTCTCTTGAAGGCGGTGACGGTCGAAGGCCGTTCCGGGCTCCGGCGGGAAGCGCTTCCCATCGATCGCCTCCTCGAGATTGGAAAGAAGTTCAACCGGCTGCATCCGCCGTCGGGGGAATAACCGCCGTGTCCAAGACCCGGGTTCTCCAGATTTGCGATCACCTCGGCTGGGAAGGCTCTCGCATGCACGGGGTGAAGCGGCTCTTCTCCTGGATGATCCCCCGTTTCGATCGCACCCGCTTCGACGTCTCCTTACTGAGCCTGCGGAAAAAGGATGTCTCGGACGACACTCTCGAGAGCTTTGGCTTTCCCGTTCACTATCTTTCGAAGAGCAAGTTCGACCCGACGACGCTACCCGCGTTGCTGTCCTTGCTGAAACGTCTCGAGATTGACGTGATTCAGACGCACGGCTATGGCGCGACCACGTTCGGACGGGCCGCCGCCCTCGTTCGGACCATGCCGAACGTGCTTCACGAGCACGCGAACTTGACCGACACGCCCTGGTTTCAAAAGATTCCCGACAAGCTCCTCGACCCTCGGACCGACGTCGCCGTCGCCGTTTCGGAGTCGACTCGAGAGTTCTGCGTTAAGGCGCGTCGACTCTCGCCGGAGCGCGTCAAGAAGGTTTACTTGGGAGCTCCGCTCGAGGAGTTCTCCCCGGCCACCGAGGAGCAGGCTCTCGAAGCCAAGCGAAGCCTCTCGCTCCCGGTGGATGCCATGGTCTGCGGAACGGTGACCCGGTTGCACGAGTCGAAAGGCAATCGCTATTTCATTGAGGCGGCGGCTCAGATGGGGAAAGTTCTCCCCGATGTCCGCTTCGTTCTCGTCGGCGAAGGTCCGCTACAGCCGGAGCTCGAAGCACGGGCACGCGACCTCGGAATCGCGGACCGCGTCGTCTTCTTGGGATTCCAGCGCGACGTGGCGGCTTGTTTGGCGAGCTTCGATATCGCCGTCTTTCCGTCGCTCTGGGAGGGCACGCCCTTGACGGTGTTCGAAGCGATGGCGATGGCGAAGCCGATTGTCTCGACGAATGTCGATGGGCTCGAGGAAGTTCTCCGGCACGATGACAATGCCCGGGTCGTGCCGCCGCGGGACCCGGACGCCCTCGCGTCGGAGATGATCCGCCTGCTGAAAGAGCCGTCTCTCCGAGAGCGGTTCGGCGAGAGGGCCCTCGCGAGCTCTCGAGACTTCGACATTCAAACCTTCGTGAACAAGATGGAAAGACTCTACGAGCTTCTCGTGGGGCGCTATCGTTCGGAAGGCAGTCGCCCCCAATGGGACTACGGAAAAGACTTCGAGTTTCTCGAGGCGGCGAGCGTCTCCGAGGGTGAGCATGCCCGGCAGCCTCGAGCGGTCGTGACGTGAGCGCGTTCCGCGGCAGACTGTCCTTCCTGCTCCGCCTCGCGGTGAGCATGGGGCTCATCGGTCTCGCGATCTCTCGCCTGGACTTCGACAACATGATGCGCTTCTTGAGGCGAGCGGACGGAGCCCTGGTCGCGGTCACCCTCGTGACCGTCCTCGCGGATCGCGCCTTGATGGCGACACGCTGGATACTGCTCCTCGAGGCGCTCGAGGTCCACGTTCCAAGACTTCGAGTCGTCAAGATTTTCTTCCTCAGCACCTTTTTCGGTAGTTTTCTCCCGAGTGGTGTCGGAGGCGAGGCCGTTCGAGCCGTTTCTTTCTCCCGACTCTCGTCCCGCGCGGTGGAGTCCGTCGCCTCGGTCGTCATGGACCGGGTGCTCGGTCTGCTGTCGATGCTCCTGACGGGTCTCCTCTCGCTCTCGCTCTTCTATCGCGTCTATCCGCACCCGGCGCTTCTCGCCGTCGTATCCGGCCTGTCGATAGCCACCATAGGCGGTCTCGCACTCGTCCTGTCTAGACCGCTGCACGAGAGGCTGCGCGTGCGGTTTCGCGAGGGGACGGGCCGCATCGCGCATTGGACCACGAAGACGGTCGAAGCCCTCGCTCGCTACCGAGAGCGTCTTGGTACGCTCTCGCTCGTTCTCGTCGTTTCGATCTTCGTCCAGCTTCTCCGAGTGTTGCAGGCTTTCCTCTTGTCGGAGTCGATGGCGCTAGGAGTCGAGGCGATCTACTTTCTCTGCTTTATCCCGCCGATTCTCGTCGTGACCATGCTGCCGATCTCGGTAGGTGGTTGGGGGACGGCGAACGTGGCCTACGTGGCGCTCTTTTCGCAGGTCGGCATGGATCCTGACGGCGCTTTCGTGCTCTCGGTTCTCATTCTGGCGCTTGGTGTGGTCGGGAATTTGCCGGGCGGGTTCATCTACGCTTGGGAAGGCTTCGCCGCATCCGAGCGTCCGGCGGTCTAGACGATGCAAGAGAGCGATCCAGCGCGTCGCTTCCTGGTCGTGACGTCCGACGTCCCCTTCGTCCGTGGGGGGCATCGCGTCATCGCGGAGGAGCTGGCGCGAGCCATCCGGCAAGGAGGCCACGAGGCCGAGGTCCTGCGGACGCCGCAGAATCGATTCGGGAGACAGTTCTCGGCCTATCTCGCCAATTGGTCTACGGACGTGAGTGAGACCGGAAACGGGGATCTGGTCGAGCGAGTGATCTCGCTCCGATACCCGAGCTATGCCGTGCGCCATCGGAGCCATGTCTGTTGGCTGAACCACCGGATGCGGGAGTACTACGATCTATGGCCCGTGTTTCGAAGAAAACTGTCGCGAAGGGGACTCGCGAAGGAGTCGCTGCGTCGATTCTTGATCCATCGGGCCGATCACTACTTTCTGACCCGGCACGTCACGAAGCTCTATGCTCAATCGAAGACCGTCGCCGAGCGGCTACGCGAATCTGGAATCGACTCCGAGGTGCTCTATCCCCCGCCACCCGAGCGCGCCTATAGGACTGACGGTTTCGAGAATTTCGTTTTCGCGGTGTCGCGTCTCCATCCGCTCAAACGTCTCGATCTGCTCGTGAAGGCGATGTCGAAAGTGAAGTCGAAGGAGCTGCGGGCGGTCATCGCGGGAACCGGTGAGGAAGAATCCAACTTGAAGAAGCTCGCCTCGGAGCTCGGTGTCGAGGAACGCATCGACTTCGTCGGGTCCATCAGCGATCAGGAGCTTCTTGGCTATTATGCGCGCTGCCGCGGCGTGTTCTTCGCGCCTTTCATGGAGGACTATGGTTTCGTGACGATGGAGGCATTTCGCGCGAAGAAGCCCGTGATGACTTGCATGGATAGCGGAGGACCGGCCGAGATCGTCTCGGTGGGACGATCGGGATACGTGTTGTTGCCGGAGCCCTTTCAGATCGCTCAGCAACTCGACGTCTGGGCGGAGCATCGGGATCTAGCCGTCCGCATGGGAGAGCACGGCTACGAGGATACCGAAGCGGTTCGGTGGGACACTTGTGTCGAGAGGCTCCTGTCGTGAGAGCGATCCGGATCGCCGGCGCCGGCCCCGCGGGACTCGCCGCGGCGATCCACCTTCGCCGCTCCGGTCGTGCCGTCGAGCTCTTCGAGCGGCGTGAGGCTGTCGGTGCGCGATTCATCGGCGAGTGGCAGGTGCTCGAGAACTACTCGCACCGCGACGACGTGCTCGAGGAGCTGAAGCGGATCGGGATCGAGACCGACTTCGATTTGAGGCCGGCTCACTGGGCCCATCTCATCGACGATCGAGACAAACTGCGAAAGGTGACGAGCCAGACGGCCTATGGATACTTTCTCCGGCGTGGTGACGAGTCGGGAACGCTCGATCGCGCTCTGGCGGCTCAAGCGACGAAGCTCGGCGCCGTTATCCACTTCGGCCGGAAGATCGCTCCCGAGGACGCCGACATCGTCGCGACGGGGCCCGGACCCGCCGACGGTATCGCCAAGGAGATCGCCTTTCGAACGACGAGTCCGGACCGCGTCGAGGTAATTTTCGACCCCACGCTCGCCCCGGGAGGCTATGCCTATTTCTTCATCCTGGACGGCTGGGCGACTCTGGGGCTCGCGCTTCTCAACGGCTACGGGCAACTGGAAGCGCAATTCGACAAAGCGGTGGAGCGTTTTCGAAAGCTGGGCGACTTCGAGATTAGGGAATCGCGGCCCGGCTATTCCTACATGAACTTCTTCCTTCACGAAAGCTCGCTGCGCGGGACCCGAATCTTCGCCGGAGAGGCGGGAGGCTTCCAGGACTACCTTTTCGGCCTCGGGATTCGCTACGCGCTCGTATCCGGACATCTCGCGGCGCGAGCTCTTCTCGAGGATGCGTCCTTCGACACACTCTGGAAGGAAAGGTTCCTCTCCTCGATGCGCGCAAGCCTCTCGACACGCCTGCTCTACGAGGTTTTGGGAAAGCATGGCCTGCGCGTTTTCGTCTGGCAGTCGGGATTCGGAGACTTCCGCAAATTCCTGCACTCCTGGGCACGCCCCTCTTGGTGGCGTCTCATCCTCCGTCCCGTCGCCGAGCGCGTCTTTGGAAAGGCCGAAAGCTGCGCGCACAAGATCCCCTGCGATTGGTGTCGGCCTCGGGAAGGCCGTTCGGGACGACCGCAGCCGCTTCCAGCCGATTTCGTCGCGCGCTACATGGAAGAGTAAGAAAAAAGGGTCTACGCGGATTCGTGTGGGTAAGTCCTGACGGAAAAACAGTGTAACTCATTGTGTGGAAAAGGTATCGAGTACTTCATCAGGTGCTGAAAAGTGGTCCATTTTTAGGATAGGCTAACCGAGTGAAAAATTCCCAGTCGATCCGCTCGCTGTTTGCGCTGCCAGGTTTCGTGGTGTGCCGGATTGAAGGGTCTATTCGGTGACCGATACGCCCGCGTCATCCAGCTCAAGAGGCGAAAAAACAGCTGTGTGCTCTTACTGTGGGCAACGGTGCCGGGGGCGCTATGACAAGCAAGTGTGCCGGGTCCGCGACCTGTCGTTGGCAGGCTGGCGGATCTATCTGGAATACGAGCGTTGGCGCGTCAACTGTCCTGGGTGCGGCGGTTTGCATGTAGAACACCTGGACTGGCTGGCGAACAACTCGCGCTACACCTAGCGTTTTGCGACGCATGTGGGCAAGCTGTGCCGGACAAGGCGGTGGCCGAGATGGAACGTCTGCGCCTCCTAGTTGAAGGGGTCAACAACAAAATCCGTGTGCTGCAACGACGCGCCTACGGCTATCGCGACGAGGAATATCTCAAGCTGAAGATCGTGGCGGCATTCCTTCCGCCATTACCCAGAAATGCCGTCTTCAACCCACACGAATCCGCGTAGACCCGAGAAAGAAAACACCCATTCGAAAGAGAGAAAGCCATCGAGGCATATCGGGCGGCTCTGCGGCGACGACGACTAGGTCCTCGTTCTTGAGGCCCGCATCTCGAGCCGCGCGCCGGATCGGCGCCTCGTCGCCGTGCGTGACATAGACGAAGCAGGTTTCGGGGCGATGGCTCTTGACGTGGAAGGCGAAACGGAACATCTCGGGAAGCATGTAGCGGGGGTTGACCGCGCCGATGTTTCCGATGACGAGTCTGCCCTCGAGACCGTAACGCGCAGCGAGCTCGCGATCTCGCCCATCCGGACGAAACTTCTGAAGGTCCACGCAGCAAGGGATGACCGAGATGTGGTTTTCACGGACCCGCCGGGAGTTGAGCCTTTCGCTGGCCTCACCGTCTCGCAAGATCGCCTTGGCTTTCTCCGTGAGCACCACCACGTGGTCGGCGCGTTCGAGCAGGAGCCTCTCGCACCGTTTGCTCAAGCGATAGAGGAAACCGTGAGGTCGAAACAGGCCCAACTCGACCCGCTCCTCCGGCCAGAACCCTCTCATGTCGAAGACGACACGAACCGGCAAGACCGATTTCACGCCGGAGGCGACGAGCCCCGCGACCGCGACGTAGCTCCTCGCGTGCAATACGCTCGGCCGCCGCTCGCGGGAGATACGCGCCGCCTTGGCCATACCTTTAAGGAGATCCCAACTCGTCCCAAGGACCCGTGGACGGCGGTGATACACGAGCGGAAACCAAGCGATGCCGTTTGCCGCGAGGCGTGTCTCGACCTCGAGACGTTTACTCCCGTTCAGATAGTCGACTCGTTTCTCGAAAGACATCACTCCGAATCGGATGCCGCATCGCGCCATCGGCACGAGATAGCTTTCGACCCGAGAACGCCCCAGGGGCTCCATGAGCCCGTCGTAAGTGATGTAGAGGGCGTCGAGTCGCAAACGATTCTCTTGTTCTTCTTGTAGAGCCACTGGGATCTCCCCTGGGGCCGAGCAACCACCATGCCAGGTATAAAATTCGTATTTGCAGCTGTTTGTGCGATTCGGGCGCGCGCCGTTCGTAGTCTTTCCTCTACACCCCGTGGGCGTTACCCTACGACCCTCTTCGAGCTTTGACGCCGACGGCGCACCAATAGGGTGGCTCGCTCGAGAGCCGAACGTCTTCGAAGCCAGCCTCGATCAAAAGCGTTGTGATCTGTCGGGCCGTAAATCTCTTTTCCAGGGGCGTTCCGAATCGATCCCTCGCGTCGGTGCGCATCGAATAAAAGCTCCGATCGCGATAGGCCGTCATTGGAGCCCCGGATACGTCCAGGCCCAGCGCGTGCCCGAGCCGGGCGGCCCGTGCCAGTGGCCAATAGACCGCGGCCGCGATCGCGTCGCAGACGACGTCCTCTGCCAGCGGAGGAAAATTAGCGACGATTCTCCGAGCTCCGTTCGACAGTGCGAACAAGCTGCGATACCACAAAGGGCGGTTATCGAGCGCGTAGTAGAGGTACACCAAGAACGGGGCGCCTGGCTTCAAGACCCGGGCGCAGGACTCGAGCGCGCCGCGCGTATCAGGGACATGGTGGAGCACGCCCAACGAGTAGCCGAAGTCCAGAGAGGACTCTTCGAAAGGAAGGCCGTCTACGCTCGCGTGGTGAAAGAACGTATTCGTGAATCCGGAGAGTTTTCTCCGTGCTACGTCGAGCGCCTCTCTGCTCGCATCGACTAGATGGAGTGTCCCGATACGCTCGACCACGAATCGAGCCCATCGACCCGAGCCGCATCCGATGTCCGCGCCGTGAGCGCCGGTCGGAAGTGCATCCCAGGGGAAGATTGCGAAATACTCCTCGAACATCCGCGCGAGCTCCTCTTGGCTCGCGTCGGCCTGATCGAAGCGCGACCACTCCATCGCGAAGCTACGCACCGTTGGCTCGTGAGCGTTCTTCCCGGCGGCCGTCGTCACTCGCTCTCCTGCTCCCGACGGTAGGTTTTGAGTGCTCTCGCCGCCTCCGGTCCGTCTCCGACGACGCGCATCAGGCTAGAACCATCGTCGCCAATGTAAGGACCGATGACGTTGAGTGCATCGAGGGGGTGCAGTCCCGGATGCAGTGCTCTCCCCATCTCGAGCTGTTCGAGCGCGTCATCGACCCGCCCTCGCGACGCGAGAAAAAGGGCATAGTTACCGCGAAGATTGGACCGAGTCGGCTCGAGTCGGAGTGCTATGGGGAACATGGTATCGGCGAGCGCATCGTTGCCCAGGTTCGCTTCGGTCCAGGCGAGCTCGAACCAGAATCGTCCTCTCGATGGGGCGAGAGCGAGCGCCTGTCTGAACGCGTCTCTTGCCTGCTCGAAGCGAATCTCCCGATAGCGGGCGGCATCCCTTGCGCGGAAGGCCTCTTCGCTGTAGAGCCGCCCGAGCAGAAACCATGTATCGGGATTGGACGGAACCCTTACTCGTGAGCTCGAGAGGGTCCGGATCGTTTCGTCCAGTGCGTCGGCTTCGGTGAAGAGCGGATCAATCTGTCGGTTCAAATCCTGGCTCGCTCCGAAGCGCAGCACGAAACCCGCGAAGGTGAACGTCAGAATCAAGGTCACCGAGACCATGACAAGGCGGATCGGTTTGTGAGCACGGAGCTCGATCGCACCCGCCGGGGCCGCGATGCCCAAGAGCACCGTGAATAGGAGCACGTTCGACGGGATGCGAAGGTTGAAATCGTAGAGACCGTGGACGACGAGCGCCACGATCGCGCCGTAGCCGATACCGCGAAGACTTTCGGAGGGCTGCGACCGGAGCCCCGCATAGGCGTGACGGATTACCGTGAAGAGAAAACCCAAGGCGAGGATGACACCCAGGATCCCAGCCTCGCACAGGAGCTGGAGCCAATCGCTCTCGGCGAAATCGGCGCGGGTCTCATCGAAACCGGTTCGATAGGCGGGAATCGCGCTGGCGTAGGTGCCGAGGCCCGTTCCCAAGACGGGTGATCCTCTCGCCAGGCCGATCGAATCCGACCATAGCGCTAGCCGAAATTGGACCGAGTCGTCTGCTTCGGGGTTGCTGATGGTGGAAAGACGCTCGAACACACCGGATGGCGCGAAGACCAGAAGGAACGACGTGACGGCGAGAGCGCTGACGAGAAGAATGCCTTGTCCTTTGCGTTCACGCCCGTAGCTGAGCAGCGCGAGGGTGACAAGCCCGGCGCCCGCAGCCAGGAACCCGCCTCGCGAATGCGATAGGACGTGCGCGATTCCCATCATTGCGGCCGCACCACCGAGGAGAAGCGCGAGCGAGCCGTGGCGTCGTGCCGAGCCGAGGGCGGCGCCCAAAGCCAGAAGCCCGCTCGCTTCCACGAAGCCCGCGAAGTGATTGTGATTCACGAAGGGACCAAACGGGGTGGCGGAGGGGGTCTCAAAGCGACCGTAGAGAACGGTGCCCCATTTCGCACGTTGGTAGACGGCGAAGAACGAGAGGGCGAGTCCAAGGACGACAATGACGCCGGTCAACTTCTCGCGCTCGGCGGATCGCCGCGAGAAGCGACTCGCGAGATAGTACCCGGCCGCCAGGCTCACGAGTAACAGGAGGCTCCAGACCGTTCGAAACGGTTCGATGGATGGCGGTTGCCAGCCGTCGAGGGCGAGCTCGGAGGTCAAGGGGGCACGGATTTCCGCGACCGCAGGAGCGAGCGCACGAACGATCCCTCCGGGCAAGGGTACGAGCTGCAACGCGAAAAGCGCGAGGGCCAGGACGACGAAGCTCCACCCTTGTGGGATGGCGACGCGATCAGAAAGGAACCGGCGGGACAGCGCTACCCCGAGGAGCATGACGAGTGCGACGGCGAGCAGGCTCGCGGCACGCCCGTGACGGAACCGAAGGGCCATGGCGCCGCGACGACGATGCCGACGAGGGCCAGGCGGATCAGCCAGTCGAGAGTCGCCTTCACGAGCGCCGCTTCGCCCTGTTGATGTTGTTGAACATGACGGAGGGAGTCGAGCGTCGCGCCCCCTCGGGAGTTGTCCTGGATGAAATGGAATGTTGTAGAAAGATCTGGGTTAACGCGGATTCGTGTGGGTAAGTTCTGACGGAAAAACAGTGTAACTCATTGTGTGGAAAAGGTATCGAGTACTTCATCAGGTGCTGAGAAGTGGTCCATTTTTAGGATAGGCTAACCGAGTGAAAAATTCCCAGTCGATCCGCTCGCTGTTTGCGCTGCCAGGTTTCGTGGTGTGCCGGATTGAAGGGTCTATTCGGTGACCGATACGCCCGCGTCATCCACGGAACGTGTCAACGACTTTGAGACACCCGCAGGCTGCATTTAGTGAGCCTCGATCAGTGAAGGACGGGGCGTGAGCGCGGTGCGGTCGCGATTGGGTTCCGACGCGATCGCGTCCGGATAGCTTGAATCCGGGGGTAGCTCAGGTACGGGGCGCCCCGAGAAAGTGGCTCCTAGGGCCTCCTGTGGCGTCGTTTTCTCGGGCGGCGGGTTGATCCAGACCTGACGAGGCAAAACCGGAGGTTGAGGTGTTCCGTGCACGAAGCGCTCGGGGTGAGCCCGATGAGCTTCGAGAAGGACCTGGCGCCGGGCGGCGTTGAGCTCGTCGGCGCGACCGTAGTGAACGGCGGCCGGCGTCATGAGCCCCAGTCCCGAGTGCCGGTGCGCGTTGTTGTAGTAGTCGAAGAAACCGCCGCAGAACAGGCGGCCGTCTTCCAGACAGCCAAAGCGGCTTGGGAATTCAGGGCAATACTTCATCGTCTTGAACTGGGACTCGGAGTAGGGATTATCGTTCGAGACGTACGGCCGCGAGTGCGTCTTGGTTATGCCGAGGTCGGCCAGGAGCAAGGCGACGGACTTGCTTCGCATCGAGCTGCCGCGGTCTGCGTGGATGGTGAGCTGGTCGGCTTCGATGTTCTGCTTGAGGCAGCTCTCGCTGATGAGACGACGGGCGAGCTCGGCGCTTTCTCGCCGAGCCAACATCCACCCGGTCACGTACCGGGAGAAGATGTCGAGAATCACGTAGAGGTAAAAGTAGGTCCACTTGACCGGGCCGCGCAGCTTCGTTATGTCCCACGACCAAACCTGGTTCGGCGCTTCCGCCACGAGCTCCGGCTTCTGATAGTTCGGATGCCGCAGCTGGTTCCGGCGCTCACGCACCTCTCCGTGCTCCGACAGAATCCGGTACATCGTGAGGATCGAACAGTGGTAGATTCCCTCGTCCAGAAGCGTGGCCCACACCTGGGCCGGCGCCTTGTCGACGAACCGTTCGCAATGCAATGCACTGAGGACCCTCTCGCGCTCGGTCGTGTCGAGGGCTCGCTGCGGCCGAGGACGGCGCTTCGGCTTGGACGCCACCGGTCGGCGTCGACGATACAACGTGGAACGAGACACGCCCAGCGCCTCGCAAGCTTCCGCCGTTTGTCCAATCCGACCCGCCAGCTCCTCGGCCGCCACGATCAATCGTTCTCGTCGTCGTCGATCGGGTTCAGGGGGATCCCCAGGAGCTCGGAGGCTTTTTTTTGGATCTCTAGCATCGTTTCCACCCGAGCCAGCCGGTGCTGGAGTCGGGCGTTCTCGCGCTCGAGCTCCTTGATCCGTGGAGCCTCTGCCTTCGCCTTCCGACCTCGCTTTCTCGACGTCAATCCCGCCTTGGCGATCTCGTCCCGTTGCCGACGCCAACTCGATAGATGCGACGAGTACAGTCCCTCGCGACGTAGAAGCGCCGCCACATCACCGTCACCCTTGCAGGCGTCCGCCTCGCGAACGATCCGCAGCTTGTATTCAGCGCTGAAACGTCGGCGCTTCGCTTTCTCACTCACTTCGGGATCGCGGACCCCCGCCGCAGCACCACGGTCGGCGAGATCTCCAGTCGCCCTACGGGCTCCTTCCGACCCCGCCGACGTCATTCTCTCAATCAACGTACTCATCTATGATCCTCCTCCGCCCTCGACACTAATTTCAAGGAGCGGATTGTCTCAAGGATGTTGGCACAGAGGGCCGCGTCATCCAGCTCAAGAGGCGAAAAAAACAGCTGTGTGCTCTTACTGTGGGCAACGGTGCCGGGGGCGCTATGACAAGCAAGTGTGCCGGGTCCGCGACCTGTCGTTGGCAGGCTGGCGGATCTATCTGGAATACGAGCGTTGGCGCGTCAACTGTTCTGGGTGCGGCGGTGTGCATGTAGAACACCTAGACTGGCTGGCGAACAACTCGCGCTACACCCAGCGTTTTGCGACGCATGTGGGCAAGCTGTGCCGGGATATGCCGAACAAGGCGGTGGCCGAGATGGAACGTCTGCACCACGGTACGGTGAAGGCTCTGGATACGCTCTACATGCAAGAGCAGGTCGACCGGGCGGGGCTACCGGCGCCTCGGGCCATCGGTGTCGATGAGATCTCCATCCGCAAGGGACATAACTATCGCGTCATTGTCAGCGACCTGGAGCGGGCGCGTCCCATCTGGGTGGGCGGTGAGGGTCGCAAAGAAACCGACATCGATTTGTTCTTCAAGGCGTTGGGCGGAAAGAAAAGCGCCCGTATCAAGCTGGCCGCCATGGATATGTGGAAGCCCTTCCGGAACTCGGTGATTCACAACGCGTCTAATGCGCGGATCATCTTCGACAAGTTTCATATCATGCGTCATCTGTGGGGATGTCCCGCCGGATGTTGAATTTGGGGTAGCGGCGGCTCCTTGGCCGGCCTAAGAATAGGTCTGCCAAACCAACCGTCTCCAGAGGGGGACAAGGAGCCACCATGCCAAGGAAATCAAAGAAGCCAGTAAGAAAGCAAACGCACTCGCCTACGGGCAAGGTAGTTGGCCAAGTCGGTCAGATACTGCTACCGATGATAGCTGGGATCGCGGCCACGAAGGCGGACCTGACGGAATGGGTGTACGAGCAAGGACTGACCGCATTGCACCTACTCCTGAGAGAGGACGCGGAGAAGATCGCGGGGCCGAAGGGCAAGCACGAGAAGGAGCGAACTCATAACCACTGGGGGAGCACGGATGGGGAGCTGAGCTTCGGCGGTCGTCGAATCCAAGTGTCGCGACCTCGAGTTCGTTCGAAGTCGGGCGAGGAGGCGTCGCTTCCACACTTCGAAGCCTTCCGCGAAGAAGACCCGCTTCCGGAGCGAGTGCTGAACCAGATCTTGGTGGGGGTATCGACCCGAAATTACGAATCGAGTCTGGACAAACCCTCGGCGAAGTTGAAGTCTCGTGGCACGAGCAAGAGTGCCGCCAGCCGTCACCTCGTGAGCCAGACGACTAAGAAGCTCGAGGAATACCTATCTCGGAGGCTAGAGGAGTTCGAGCTTGCGGCACTAATGATGGATGGCCTTGAGGTGGCCGGACAGACCGTCGTCGTAACTCTCGGTATCACAATAGATGGAACGAAGGTGCCCTTGGGTATATGGCTGGGCTCGACGGAGAACTCTCGGGTGTGCACCGCGATGTTGCAGAACCTTCTCGAGCGGGGATTGCGGATCGACGAATCGATTCTCTGCGTAGTGGACGGAGGCAAAGGGATCCGCAAAGCACTCGTCGACGTTTTGGGGGATCTCGCGGTTATCCAAAGATGCCAGCTCCACAAACTCCGAAATCTACGCTCGTACCTTCCCAAGTCCCGTCACGCCTACGTGCTCCAGACAATGAAGGAAGCGTACAAATGCAAGAGTGCCGACAAGGCGCGCAAGCGACTTCAGGCATTGGTGTCGTGGCTCGAGCGAAACGGCTACGACGAAGCTGCCGGAAGCCTTCGAGAAGGGATGGAAGAGACCCTCACGGTTGTGAAGCTCGCTCTACCCGAGTTACTTCGCAAATCTCTGGCCACGACAAACGCCATCGAGAATCTCAACGGCACCATCCGCAGAGTCTCGAGAAACGTCAAGCGGTGGAAGAGTCCTTCCATGATTCGCCGATGGACCGCTCTCGGCGTCGTCACGGCGGAGAAAAAGTTTCACCGTATCAAAGGCTATCGCCATATGGGCGCTCTCGTTCACGCGCTTAGAAGCAAACAGAAATCTCTTGACAGCGATGAGGTTGCTGCCTAAGAGTATTCACAGGTGCCGCCGCTACCCGACCAAATTCAACAGCGGCCGGGACATCCCCTCATCTGTCAAAGGCCCTCGATGAGGTCCGGCGCGGTGAGTACAAACGCCTCAGCGGCAGGGACCGGTCGTACATCAAGGGGCAGCGTTACACTTTGCTTTCCCGGCGGGAGAACCTGAGCCTAGACGGTCGCCGCGCACTCAAAAAGTTGCTCCAGGCCAACCGGCGCCTGAACACCGCCTATATTTTGAAGGAGGCCTTCGGGCAACTCTGGGATTACCGCACCGAACGCGGCGCTCGCGCCTTTTTCACTCGTTGGAAAGACAGCCTCAAATGGCAACGCCTGCATCCGTACCAGAAGTTCGCCGGTATGATTGAGCCCCATTGGGATGGTATCGCCTCCTACTGTCATCCGGAGAACAAAGTCAGTCTCGGCCTAGTTGAAGGGGTCAACAACAAAATCCGTGTTCTGCAACGACGCGCCTACGGCTATCGCGACGAGGAATATCTCAAGCTGAAGATCGTGGCGGCGTTCCTTCCGCCATTACCCAGAAATGCAGTTTTCAACCCACACGAATCCGCATAGACCCAAAGATCCTAGCGCAGGCCCGCGACGCTCATGGGGGCAAAACCACCTCAGCCTGTGGGACCAAAAAGAGCGCCTTTGACGGGAATCTCCCACGCGCCACCCAGCGGTCAGCGGAGGGTGATCGGAGCCTCGGTGGGCAAGACGCGCCTATCTCTTGCACCCGGGTTAGTTACGCGTCTGGTCGCGTTGAATCATTGCTTCGGCCAAAGTGGCAAAGGAATTGCTGTTAGAGCCATCGTGTAGAGAGACAGCGACCGTAGCTGCTCCCGTTAAGCACTTTCTGTTGCCGCCGGCCTCGGGCGACGCGCTGCACGGGTTTCGTGTCAGCGACTCATCGCTCGGGCGGCACAGTGCGCGGTGGGGTCGGAGTGGGTGTGAAGGTCGATTCCGGTAACGGTCCCGGGCTTCGGTTCGACACACCCAGGTTGGGGGCTCCGACCCTGCCCGCCCCCTTTACTTAGTGCTCGCTCACTCTTCGTTTAGCAGCGGGGGACAGGCTTTAACTCCCGAACGCCACTGCGCAAAAAATAGCTCTCCCTAAGGTTTACCTTCGGTCAGGCAACGTCCTCGCTCGGGAGTTAAAGCCTGTCCCCCAAACACCTTTCCTTCGGTGAGGTAACAACCTCACTCGCTTCTAGCTTTTGGCTGCTTTCCAGATGTCGACGCAGCCCTTGTAGTTGCCGGCGATGGATTGGATCGCTTCCGCCTCGTTGCTTCCCGAATCGAGATAGCTCTTCAGAGGCTCGCTGAAGTTCGTGCGCCCCACCGCGAAACCGATGAAGCTGTCGACGGGCGCGGCGACTTTCAACCAGGCGTGCACTTTCTCCTTGTTGGAGCCGCGGCCCAAGAGAATGGAACCGACTTTCTTGCGTGCCGCGGTCGAGCGGACCTGCTTTGCGACGGCTTCCGCATGCACGCGCTCGTCCAAACCCTCGATCTTCCAGATGTCGGGCTCGACGCCGAAGTCTTGGATCTCTCGTATGGCAGCCACCATGTGCCCGGGGCGGACCTCCGAGTCGTAGCGATCGCCTGCACTCTTGTCCGCGACGGTCACTGCGGGAACGAGCAGCTCGAACATCAAGTAGTGATCGTCGCTCGCGTGGACGTAATCGGAGAGCAGTTTGAGGCGCGTGAGCTGCTCACGGTTCATGGCAACGTCGTCCTCGGGATGGTAGCGCACGAGCACTTTGACGATATCAGGGGCGAGAAAGCGCAAGTGGTCTTCCCACCGTGCTCCGTACTCGAAATCGAAAACGCTCTGGCCGCTCTTCTCGACGCAGACGGCCGCCGGGATGCCCCGCGACTTGGCGTCACTAATAATGTGGGAGCCGAACTGGGCGTCGACGAGAATTCCGACCTCGTGCCTCGGCACTCCCATCTCGATGGCCCGCAACAGGCCGCGATAGATTAGGGTCTTGGCCCCCGATACGCGCACGTGCTGCTCTTCTCCGGGCTCGATGCGAGGAGCGCCTTTGAAATCGAAGAACGTTTTGGTGAAGCTCCCCCGGTGATCGAATGGTTGAACGAATAGGGGTTTGTCGTAGCCAATCTCTTTCATGTGATGGATCCTCCCGGAAACTCCCCTCGGCGGAGCGCTAGTTTACGTCGCGGGGACCCGTCCCATCAAGCTTGGTGGATGCCAGCAAAGAGCTACGCAGGTTCATGCTCGGGGAGCACCTTCGCTCAACGATTTTTGTTAGGATGGAAGTCGAAGATGTCGATCCCCAATCGAAATTTCTACGACTCCCTTCTCTGTCTGACGCTCTTTACCCTGGTCTCGGCGGGGTCCTCTGCAAGCGAGCCGGAGCCACTCTCGTTGCAGGCACTTATTTTCGAAGCGCGGGACAAAGTCTCACCGGCACTCGTCAACGTGCAACCGGTGACCGACGTCTACTCTTCAGGGGAGCGGCGAAGCTCAACGGGAGTCGGCAGCGGCTTCGTCTTCGATCGCGAGGGGCACGTCATCACGAATTATCACGTTGCCGGAAAGGCCAAACGGCTCATCATCACTTTGAGCAACAAGCAGAGGGTGCCCGGCACGCTGGTTGGCGGGGACCCCTTGACTGATATCGCAGTCCTGAAGCTCGAGCTCGCCGAAGGACAGACACTGCCCGAGCCGGTCGAGCTCGGAGACTCCGACGCGCTCGTGGTGGGCGAGTACGTCATGGCGCTAGGCAGCCCGCTCGCCCTGCAAAGATCGCTGTCGTTCGGCGTTGTGAGCAGCAAGGATCGCTACTTGTCGGACAGCTTCAAGCTTCCGACGGGTGAGAAGACGGGCTCATTCAATACCTGGATTCAGACCGATGCGGCCATCAATCCCGGCAACAGCGGCGGACCGCTCGTCGATCTCTCCGGCGCCGTCGTCGGAGTCAATGCTCGCGGCGCTTTCGGTGCCTCGAGCATCGGCTTCGCGATTCCAATCAACATCGTCAAGGAAGTCGCGGCCGAGCTCATAGATAGCGGCAGGGTTCTTCGTAGTTGGCTCGGGCTCACCTTTCAGCCGCGAGAGGAGCTCGTCCAGTATTTCGAAGCCGAGTCGGTTCCGGGAGTCGTGATTCGGAGCGTCGAGCCCGATTCACCCGCGGAGCGCGCCGGCGTACGGGCCGGCGACATGATGCTCTCCTATCGCGGAGAGCGCATCTCGGCCCGGTTCACCGAAGAGTTGCCGGGAATCTACAAGAAAATTGCCGATACACCGATTGGCGAGACTACCGAGATCATCGTGGAACGTTCGGGCGAGACCCTGCGATTCGTTCCGAAGACGGAGGAGCGCGGCAGCTCCAGCTCCGAAGAGACCGAGCTCGAGCGATGGGGGTTCACCGCACGGGGAATCACGCGCGAGCTCGCTTTGGAATTCAACTTGCCCGACAACCAAGGGGTGTTCGTCGCGGGCGTCAAGCCGAATGGTGTGGCCTTTCGGGCGAAGCTCTTCCCGGGCGATCGGATCATAGCTATCGAGGACCACCCCCTCGACGGCCTGCCCGAGCTCGAAGAGGCCTATCGCCTTCACGAGAAGGAGGCCGTCCTGCTCACGGTGATGCGGCGTCACTCCCGAAGGTGGATTCTGATCGAGACGAGCAATGAGAACTGACCTAACCACTGTGGCTCTCGCACTGCTCTTGTGTGGCCCGATCGCAACGGCCGCGGACGAGACCGCCGACAAGCTCCAACGACTCGAATCCCGTTACCGTGGGAGCCTCGTCCGGGTGAGCTATCGGCAACAGGTGGCCCGGTCGACGGCCGAGCCTCCCGAGGAGGGTGAGCTCACGACGACGGGCGTCGTGGTGTCTTCCAGCGGCATCGTGATGGTCAGTGCTGTCGTTTTCGAGCCCTTCAATCAAGTACCGCACGGAGTGGGCATTCGGTTCCCCGCCTCCGTGATGCGCCTCGAAGCCGAGATCTCGGATGCGCGCGTCGCCCTTGTCGACGACGGCGAGTACCCGGCGACGCTGATAGGCCGAGACCCCGATGCCGCAGTGGCTTTCTTCCGCATCGAGGCCGAGGACCTGGATCTAGCTCCCGTAGAGTTTCCGGCCGACGGCGAGGTCACGGTCGGTCAGGAAGTGGCGGTGCTGAGCCTTCTGCCCGAACCTCTGGGTCCGGCCGTGGCGGTCGAGCTCTCGCGCGTTCAGGCGCTAACGTCCCGTCCCAAACGGGGCTTCATGGTCGCTACCGGCGCGGCGGATCCCGTGGGTGCGCTCGTCGTTTCGCTTTCCGGCGAGATCCTCGGCTATTTGGACGCGCTCACGGTCTCGGTTCCCGAGGTCCGCAGCCGGAATCCTCTCGCCTTCATTTCCGTCATGCGTGACCTGCCGAAGGGCGTGGGCCGCGGGTTCGCGCGTCCGGCGGAGGACTTCGTCGACGTGAGCGTCAAACAGGCGGCTTCGAGCTCCGCCAGAAGAGGATGGCTGGGGGTCGAGATGCAGGCGCTGTCGCCCGAACTCGCCGACCATATGGGACTGCCGGTCGATCGCGGCATCGTTCTCGGCTATGTCTACCGTAACTCGCCAGCGGAGTCGGCCGGTCTGGAAGTGGGCGACGTCTTGACCGATCTCGAGAACGAGCCGATCGATGTCAGGCGCGACGAAGACATCGGCGCCTTCGCGGAGAAGCTTCTTCGGGCGGGTGCCGGAGCGGCGCTCGAAGTCCGCTATCTCAGAAAAGCTCTTCCGCAGTCTACGGTCGTAACCTTGGCGGAAACACCGCCTTCCACCCGAGAGGCCAAAACCGTCAAGGTCGTCGAGCTCGACCTTACGGTACGGGAGCTCACCTACGACTACCTGGCGACGCGCTATCTCGAGCCGGACCAGCAAGGGGTCGTCGTCGTCCAGCCCCCGGTCGCGGTGAGTAGCAACCCGAACCGCGTCGCGCCGGGAGATCTTCTGGTCCGGCTGGGGAACGTCCCCGTCGCGGACCTCGAGACTTTTCGGCGAGTCATGGATGCGATTCGCGAGAACCAGCCCGATGAAGTCGTGCTCTTCGTGGAACGAGGCCGGGAAAGCTTCTTTTTCGCCGTCAAACCGGAATGGGACTGATTGCTTTGACGCAGTTCCCGGTTCGGGCTAGTCTCCAGCCATCGTGGAACCGGATCGCATCGTCGTCCGCGGCGCTCGTCAACACAACCTGAAAAACGTCACCGTCGAGATCCCCAAGAAAAAGCTCGTCGTTTTCAGCGGGGTCTCCGGTTCGGGCAAGTCTTCGCTGGCCTTCGATACCCTCTACGCCGAGGGTCAACGGCGCTACGTCGAGTCTCTTTCGAGCTACGCGCGCCAGTTTCTCGGCCAGATGGAAAAGCCCCTCTACGACACCATCCGCGGTCTCTCTCCGACGATTTCCGTCGATCAGAAGTCCGCGTCTCACAACCCGCGCTCGACGGTGGGAACCATCACCGAGATCTACGACTACCTCCGGGTCCTTTTCGCGAGGATCGGTCGAGCGCACTGCCATCGCTGCGGGCGTCCGGTGGCGAAGCAGACGTCGCAGCAGATCGTCGAAGAGATCGGCTGTCTCCGGTCGGGAGCCCGGTTTCAACTGCTCGCACCTCTCGTCCGCGAACGCAAGGGAGAGCACAAATCTCTCTTGGAGAAGGCGCGTCGAAGCGGGTTCTCTCGAGTTCGAGTCGACGGCGAAGTTCTCTCCCTCGAGGACGACATCGTCCTCGACAAGAAGAAGAAGCACGATGTCGAGATCGTCGTCGATCGCCTCGTCGTGAAGCCGGAGCTCCTGTCGAAGGATCGATCGCGGCTCACGGACTCCGTCGAAACGGCACTTCGTACCGGCGAGGGTGTCCTCATCGTGCACAGGGATGGCGAGGAGGACCTGCTCTTCTCGGAACATCAAGCTTGTCATCACTGCGGCCTGTCATTTCCCGAGCTTACTCCACAGCTCTTCTCGTTCAACTCGCCTCAAGGCATGTGCCACGAGTGCAACGGCCTCGGCACCCGCGCGGACATGGACGTGGACTTGATGGTGCCCGAACCCTCGCTTTCCATCAACGAGGGCGCGGTGAAGCCATGGGGTGCGGTCGAAGACAAGGGTGGCTGGCGCGCGGCGGTCATTCGCTCGCTCGCAAGACACTACAAAATCGACCTCGCTGCTCCCTGGAGGGAGCTTCCGGCGGACGTCCGGAAGATCGTGCTTTATGGCCACGAGAAAGAACGCATCACGGTGCGCAAGGGACGACGGTCGTTCAAGACGCGGTTCGAAGGACTCGTGCCCATTCTCATGCGCCGCATGAAAGAAACGCAATCCGAATCGGTGCGAAAGCACTACGCGGGCTTCATGTCCGATCATCCGTGCTCTTCGTGTCAGGGAGCGCGTCTTCGGCCAGACGCCCTCGCCGTCACCGTGGGAGGTCGTTCCATCGCCGACCTCGCGGCGAGCTCCATCGACGACGCCTACTTGTTCGTCACCACCGTCGACCTCCGAGGGACGGACGCACTCATCGGAACGGAACTGCTCAAGGAAATCGTGAATCGACTGCGCTTTCTGAGGGACGTCGGCTTGGGCTATCTGTCCCTCGACCGGCTCGCGCCGACGTTGTCGGGTGGGGAGTCCCAGAGAATCCGGCTGGCGAGTCAAATCGGGTCGGAGCTCACCGGTGTCGTCTACATCTTGGACGAGCCTTCGATCGGTCTCCACGCGCGGGACAACGCCCGCCTGCTCTCCGCTTTGAGCCATCTACGCGACATGGGGAATACCATCGTCGTCGTCGAGCACGATCGGGAGACGATCGAGGCGGCGGATCACGTCATCGATTTCGGACCGGGGGCGGGCGTGCATGGTGGCGAGATCGTGGCGACTGGAACGGCAGAAAACCTGAGAGGGTCGAGTGATTCGATTACCGGCAAATATCTGTCGGGCGAGCTTCAGATCGAGCTTCCGCAGGAACGACGCCAGCCGACCCGCCGACGAGTCGTGCTGCGAGGCGCGAGCGAGAACAATTTGCAGGACATCGACGTCGAGTTTCCGCTGGGATTGTTCATCGGCGTCACTGGTGTCTCGGGTGCGGGAAAGAGCAGCCTCGTGAACGAGATACTCTACCCCGCTCTGGCCCGGGCGTTGAATCGCGCCGACTCCCACGCGGGAGCGCATCGATCCTTGACGGGTCTCGATCACATCGACAAAGTGATCGATATCGATCAGTCTCCCATCGGGCGGACGCCGCGCTCCAACCCGGCGACTTACACCAAGGCCTTCGACGAGATCCGGAGCTTCTTCACGAACCTTCCCGAAGCGCGAGCTCGCGGCTACAAACCGGGCCGGTTTTCGTTCAACGTCAAGGGCGGGCGATGCGAACACTGCTCGGGCGATGGCGTTATTCAGGTCGAGATGCACTTCCTCCCCGACGTCTATGTTCCGTGCCAGGAGTGCCACGGCCGTCGATTCAACGATGCCACTCTCGAGGTGAAGTACAAGAGCCTTTCCATCGCCGACGTGCTCGACCTGACCGTGTCCGAAGCCGTGGAGCTCTTCCAGAATCATCCGAACATACGTCGAATTCTCGAGACGCTCACGGAGGTGGGTCTGGGTTACATCCGGCTCGGCCAGAGCTCTCCGACGCTCTCTGGCGGCGAAGCCCAACGGGTGAAGCTTTCGCGAGAGCTCGCGAAGCGAGCCACGGGACGGACGTTCTATATTCTCGACGAACCGACCACCGGTCTTCACTTCCACGACATCAACCGGCTCGTTCGAGTACTACAGCGCCTCGTCGATGCCGGTAACACGGTGCTCGTCATCGAGCACAATCTCGACGTTCTCAAAACGGCGGACTATCTCATCGACCTCGGGCCCGAGGGCGGCGACGCGGGCGGCTGCATCGTGGCCAAAGGATCTCCCGAAGAGGTGTCGCGGCAGCCGTCCTCGCATACCGGCCGCGTCCTCCGAGAGGTGCTCGAGAGGGCGTCTCCGCCAATGCCTCGGGCCAAGACGTCCTGACGAAAAACAATGCTGCCTGCGCGTGCTCTCGTCGTGGGCGCTTCCCTCGTATCGACGTGTTAAGCTCTCAGTGATCAGAGCCCATGTCCACTCCCTATCGCCGTAACGCAAGCTTTAGCTTCGGCGGCCCGCTGACTCCAGGCGTCAAAGCCATCATCATCGCCAACATGGCGGCTTTCCTGTTGCAGATCATCGTCGAGCCGTTCTTGAAATGGTTCTGGCTGTCGCCACCTCTCGTGCTGCCGTGGAGCTTCCAGATCTGGCGCGTCGGGACTTACATGTTCCTGCACCACGGCCTGGCGCACCTCTTCTTCAACATGCTGATGCTCTTCATGTTCGGCTGCTCGATCGAACGAGAGTGGGGCACGCGTTCTTTCTATCGCTACTACTTCATCTGTGGTTTTGGTGCGGCTCTCTTCAGCTTTATCCCGTACGGGCCCTTCTACCAAACTCCGATCGTGGGTGCTTCCGGAGCGATCTACGGGATCCTGCTCGCCTATGGCGTGTTGTTTCCGCACCGCCAGATCTTGATCTTCTTGACCTTCCCGGTCGAGGCGCGCTATCTCGTCGCGGTACTGGGATTCATCGCCTTCGCGATGTCGGTCGCTTCGCCGACGGACGGCGTCGCGCATACCGTCCACCTCGGCGGCTTCGTCACTGGCCTCGTGCTCCTGCGTTGGGTGGAAGTCGGGCGCCGTCGCGCAGTCGGCGCCAGTACCGATTTGATTGGGGGGGTGAGGGACGCTTTTCGGCGCTGGAAAATGAAGCGCTTGCGGAAGAAATTCGAGTCCTATTACGAGAAGCGCTCCGGCGGAAACGACCCCCCCGACCACGTGCATTAATTAGTGCTCGGTCGGCTCTTCCATCAATGCCACGGGGCCCCACCCCCACGGCTTCTCGCTTCGGGACTCGCTTCGCTCGCCCTGCGCTCGGGCTGAGGGCTCCGCCTCCTTCAGCTCCGCTCGCCTTAGATCCTCCAGTCAGAGCCTCTCGAATAGCGAAGCCATCTTTCTCAGCGCCGCTTCGTCCGAGAGCGTGCAGATGACCGTCGAGACCCCCGCATCTTCGAAAGCCGAAAGTCGATCGTAAATGCGTTCGATGGGACCGCAGAGCGCGACTTCGTCCACGAGTCGATCGGGAACGGCGCCGATCGCCTCCCTCTTCTTGCCCGATAGGTAGAGGTTTTGAATCAGTGCGGCCTCTTTCGCGTAACCATAGCGGCAGGCGAGATCGTTGTAGAAGTTCTTCTCTCGGGCACCCATGCCGCCGATATAGAGCGCGAGCACCGGTTTCACCGACGCGAAACAACGCTCCAGATCGTCGCCGATGGCGACTTGGACGTTGGGCGCCACGTCTAAGGCTGAAGACGACGAGCGTCGCGAGAGCCCGAGATCGAGAGACTCCTTGAACACCGAGGCGTGGTTCGGGGCGAAGAAGATCGGCAGCCATCCGTCGGCGATCTCCGCCGCCAGGGCGACGTTTCTCGGTCCGATCGCGGCGAGGTAGATCGGTACTCGGGAACGCTCGGGTGACATCATGAGCTTCAGGGGTTTTCCGAAACCCGTGCCCCCCTCGACAGGGATCTGGTAGGTCTTGCCCCGGTAGGTGAGAGGCTGCTTCCGCTCGAGCGCGGCTCGAATGATCGCGACCGCCTCCCGCGTACGCGTCAAGGGTCTGCCGTAATCGACGCCATGCCAGCCTTCGATGACCTGCGGTCCCGATACGCCGAGGCCGAGGCATAGGCGCCCGCCGCTGAGCCGGTCGAGTGAGGCCGCGGTCATGGCGGTCAGAGTGGGGGTTCTCGAAGGGATCTGCAGGATTGCAGTGCCAAGGCGGATGCGCTCGGTCTTCGCGCCGACCCAGGCGAGCAGGCTGACGGCATCCGAGCCCCAGGCCTCCGCTACCCAGACGGAATCGTAGCCGAGTCTCTCGGCCTCGATGGCGAAGGGAACGGGGTCCGGATTCGAAGAAGTGATAAAGCCGAGGTTGACGCCTAGTTTCATCGTCGACGCGCGTCCTACTTCTTCCTCGCGGCCGCAGCGATTCTCTCCTTGAGTGGAGGTCTCTTGGCTGGGTCCGCTGCTTTCTTGTTCTCGGGCTTGTTTTCGGGCACGCCGATTCTGGGGCAGAGCGATTCCACGACGCATTCCGCGCAGTTCGCGCTTCGCGCGGTACAGACGGCACGACCGTGATGGATGAGGATATGACCGAAGTCGATCCAATCCTCCCGGGGCACGAGCTCCATGAGCTTTCGTTCGGTCTGCTCGGGCGTCTTGGTCTTCGCCAAGCCCATTCGTTGCGACAGGCGAAAGACGTGGCTATCGACGACGAAGCCGTCGGCGACGGCGAATGCCGTACCGAGGACGACGTTCGCCGTCTTGCGTGCGACGCCGGGCAGGGTCAGAAGCTCTCCCATGGTGGAGGGAACCGTCCCCCCGAATTCGGTGGTGATCCTACTCGCCGCACCGTGAATCGACTTCGCCTTGTTGCGAAAGAAACCGGTAGTGCGAACGAGCTCTTCGAGCTCGGCGCGTTGCGAAGCTGCGAGATCTGCAGCCTCGGGATAGCGTTCGAAGAGGGCCGGCGTGACCTTGTTGACGCGCGCGTCGGTGCACTGTGCCGAGAGAATCGTTGCGACGAGGAGCTCGAGAGGGTTCTTGTGTACGAGTGCGCAGCCCGCGGCGGGATAGGCTTTTCTAAGCTCCTTCACGATGAACCGGCACCGTCGAGCGAGCTCGCTCGCGGTCTCGTCCGACGCTTTCTGCGAGAGCTTGGCCAGGACTAGACCTCGATGAGGATGTCGGTTCCCTCGACGATCACTCGATAACAGGCGACAGAGATGCCCTGGTCATAGAGGGCGCGTCCGTTACAGACGTCGAATTGCCAGGCATGCCAGGGGCATGTCACGATTTTGCCTTCCAACAAACCGTCGCCGAGCGGTCCCCCTTGATGTGGGCAGGTGCCGTCCGTCGCGTAGATATTGCCCTCGACGTTGTACAGGACGATCTTCCTGCCATCTGTCTCGACGGTCTTGAGCCCACCCGAAGTGATGTCGCTCGAAGTCGCGACCTTCCTGCGCTCGGCCATGCCGGATTATATTATTTCGTTCCGATGGCGGCGTAGTCCTGATCGCCGAACAAAATCGCGTTGAGCTTTTCGAAGTTCTGATTGAGCGTGCCGGACGCGGCGGTTTCTGCGGAAACGGCGAGCAGCCGGGCGCGCTCGCTCACGGGGCTCGCGAAGCGGGTCTCGACCTCACGAAAGCCGACCGCGCGCAGCAGGAAGTCCAGCGTGTCCGGGTGGAGCGGTTTCTGGTGTGTGAGGTCGCGGTAGAACGACTCCACGAGGGCCAGAAGGCTCTTCGGGTTGACCGTTTCCAGAATCAAACGCCCGTCCTCGCGGAGAACGCGGTGACACTCGGCAACCACCTTACGGATCAGGTGGGGCGGCAAGTGCTCGACGACTTGTGCGGCGAAGATCCCACCTGCCGAGCCGGAGTCGCGATGCTCGAGGTAGTCGATGAGGTCTCCCACTTCGGCCTGCAAACCACGGTCGCGGCACGCGTGCACCATCTCACGGTTCCCGTCGATGCCGAGGGCTTCGATGCCGCTGTCGCGTAGAAGCTCCAAGAACTCTCCCCGGCCGCAACCCAAGTCGAGCACGGGGGCACGCGAGTCGAAGTAGGGAACGTAGTCGCCGAGGCGGCGACCGAGTTCCTCCGAGGAACCCCGAAATCGGTTCTCGAACGCGAGGTAGTGAACGTCGGCGAAGCGATCGGCGCGAGCCGCCGCCCCTTCGGGCTTGCGGTCCGCGGCGGCTTCGGGCGCGACGATCTCCGCGCGCGCGAGCGCGACCGACGAGCTCAGACCCTCGAGCCGCTCCTGCGCGCGGGTGAGGCCGAGCCTTACGCTCATGAGGCGCTTGTCCATCGCCTCGATGAGAAGGTCGGCACGTCGGTTACCGAGCGAGGCATAGAGTCGATCCTTGGCGTCCGCGAGACGGTCAATCCGCTGCGCGAAACGGACGACGGTAGAGGTGAGCTCGGCTTCGCGCGCGGTGACCCGGTTGGTCGCCTCCGAGAATCGGTTCAAGAACTGGACCAGCGTGGAGTTGAACGAACGCTCGTTGTCGAGCGCCAGTTTCAACGCCGAGAGCTCGGGCTCGATGAGTCGGCGCACGATGCGGCGGAACAAGCCCTTAAGTCCCCCGGGGAGGGCGCCTCGTTCGGGCAAGTCGAGTGCTGGCGCCTGGTTGAGCTCTTCCAGACGCTTCGGGATCTCGGGGTCGCGATCGTAGGGGGCTGGATTTTCGGAAAGCCGGTCCAGCGCGGCGAGGAGCTCGCCGTAGACGGCGCCCTCCTCAGCGAGCTTGCTCTCGAGCTCGGCTAGTGTCGCCTCGCTCGATTCGGGTTTGGTTTCCGGTTGGGAAGACAAGGCTCGTTCGGTCGAGAAATCAGAGCCTGGCTCCGCTTCCAACGACTCCTTCCAGCGAGCCCGAGCGCATCAGATCGAAGCGCTCGTACCTTCCGGTACCCAGACTGAGTCGCGAGTTGAGCTCGCGAAGGGCGATCGACATGATGCTATCTGCTCCGACGGAGCCTACTTGCCATCCTCCGTCTTGTTCGTGGCGAGATAGTTCAGGATGACCTGGTCGAGGCTCTGGTCCGCGACGTCGGTGTCGTCGCCGAGGAGGCCCCCGGACTTGTCGAATCGACCCTGCTTGATCTCTTCCATGATCCGACGGTGTTGGTCCTCCATCGCCTTGATGACGAGCTTCTCGTCGTAACCGTTGAACAGAAATTTCGAGTATGCGGTACGCCTGGCACCGAGAATCTCGCCCCCTTTATAAATGAGGGACTCCACCATCGGGTTCTCTATGCCCTTGTCTTCCGTTTGCACGTGGTACACTTCGCCCCTGTAAGGGACGTCGGTGTTGAAGCCTGTGATCATGGAATTGCGCTGCTGATGGCACCCCCGAGGTCCAGCTCAACAGTGAGGTGGGCTACGGGACGTATAGGGTGGCCGATACTGGACTTAACCGCCCATGAAACATTCTCCACCCCCCGCGGCCGGCATGTCAAGTCGTAGGACTGTCCGGGGTTCGACTCGATTCTTGTAGACAAAGCCCGTCACGGCATGTCGCCTCTTCCCATCCCAATGCTGAGCGCTCTCGTATTCGCGCCCGCGATCGGAGCACTCGTCGTCGCGTTGCTTCCTGAGGGCCGAGCTCGACTCCGGCGCGTCGTGGCCCTGGTCTTCTCGCTCGCGTCCTTCGCGATGGCCTCCACTCTCGTGCTCGATCGGTGGCCCGACGACGCGATTCGAGACTCGCTCGTGGAGCGATATCGCTGGGTCTCGACGTTCGGCGCCTCCTACGAGCTCGGCCTCGACGGGCTGAGTATCCTGCTCACCGCCTGGGTAAGTCTACTAGCGCTGGTCGCCCTCGTATCGGAGCGCTCGGAGGAGACCGACCGTTCGGCGACCGCTCTCGTTCTTTGCTGCGAGAGCGCGCTGCTGGGGTTGTTCCTGGCGGGGGACGTGTTTCTCCTGCTCGCGTTCCTGGGGGCGGCGCTCGCGAGCCTTGCGCTCCTTTTGGGACGCGTCAGCCCGTCCTCTATGCGAAGGTTCTTTTTCTTCCAGGCAGTAGGCCTGGTACTGCTCTTCGGTCTGGCTGCGGTCCTTTCTCACCTCAGCTACGTACAAACCGGCTTCGCGTCGGGCGCGCTCCTGCGCTGGGAGGGCTTGGTCCTCTTTCCCGAGCTCGAGACTCGATGCTTCTTCGTCGGAGCCGCCGCGATTGCGTTCCTGGGGCCGCAACTCCTGGTCCTGTTCTGGCTTCCCGGCGCTCTCTTCGCTCTGAGCACTTCGGGGCGGATCCTCGTGACGGGTGGCTACAGCCTGGTCGGTGCCTATCTCCTCTTCCGATTCGTCCTGCGACTCGTGCCTCGCGGCGCAGAGGCGGGGTCGTCCTCGCTTCTCGCCTTTGCCCTGATCGGCCTAGTCTTCGTCGCAATCGCGCCCTGGCGATCCCACGGGAGAGGCCTTTCGTGGGAGCGGCTTCTCGTGGCCTATCAATCGCTCGTGCTCTTCGGTCTCATGGCGTTTCGCGAAGAGGCCATCGCCGCCGCGCTCGTCCTGCTGCCCCATCAAGCCGGGGCGATGACGGCGCTCGCCCTTTGCACCGCCGAGACTGACGCGACGAAGCGCGAGATCCCTGCGGGCGTTATGGAGAAGACGCTCTTCGCGCTGTCGTGCGCAAGCCTCTTCGCGATTCCCTCCGTTGGGCGCGTTCTGTCGGCTCAGTGGGCGCGTTCACCTTTCGTCACCGCCGCAGTATTCCTGGGAACCATCGTCCTAGCCCTGAGGATTGTTCGATGGGCCCTGAACTGGTCTCGGCACGACCATCTTTGGCCCACTCGCCGGCGAGTGGTTCTGCTGCCGGTTCTCGTCTATTGCCTGTGGCTAGCATCGTCATCGCAGGCTTGGGAGCTTCGTTTTCGCGATCAGGCCCGGGGGCTTATCTCGCGGTTCTCCGGAGCAACGGAGCAGAGCGAGGTCGATCCATGATGGTGGTGGCGGCACTTCCGATCGCGATCGTTCTCGTCGCCGGGTTGCTTATCCACGCAGTGGAGAGAACTCCGGGCGGCGCGACTCGTTCGGCCCGAGTCCTGGGCGCTTCCGGTGCCGGGCTGGCGCTTCTCGTGACGCTCTTTCTCTGGACGCGTGGCGTCCGAGGCGCGGTTGGAACCCTCGATGCGGACCCGTTCAGCCTCTATTGCAGTGCGCTCGTGCTCGCTGTGCTCTTGATGGTCCTCGCGATCTCGAAGCTGAGCTCGGCCGGGATCTCGAAGCTTCTTTTCAGCACGGCCCCGATTCTCTTGGTGATCTCCACGCGGGACTTGCTGTGGATTGGCGTGGCGCTAACGGTTTTCACGATGTCTCTCCTCCGAGACGACGTGAAGCCGAGCGTCGGCCTGCCTGGCATCACACTTTGGGCCGGAGTGATTCTGCTCGTGGCGTCTGGTTCCGGGAGCGATCTCGCGGTCATCGGCGTCGCCCCATCGAGTCTTCCCTTGATGCTTGGGATCGCGCTGACACTTGTCGGTGTGGGCCTCGTCTTCGCCGTCCTCAACGAGTGGTCGTGGACGCTTGAGGGGAGTCTCGCGATGCGTGGCTACCTATCCGCCGGAGCTTGGATCGCGAGCACGGTGGCTTTGACCCGCGTCTCGGCCTGGCTGGATGTTTCCTTCGGCGCTTGGACGCTCATCCTGGGTATTCTCGGCACGCTCGCACTGATAGGCGGCAGCCTGGGTCTCCTGTTCTCGACCCGCCTCGCTCGCTTCTGTCACTGGTTCGTGCTCGCGCAGGCCGGATTCTCGCTCGTGGCTCTCGACCTCGGTGTCGCGGCGCTTCTGCCACTCCTGCTTCATCTAGCGACCGGCTCGATCGCATTGGTCTTGAGCCTGCTCGCCGTCGAGCTTTCGAGCTCCGAGTCCGACCTCGGGCTCGACGAGCTCTCGGGTCTTTCGATAGGCCGTTTCTCCCGCGCTGCGCTCGCTCTCGGGTGGCTCTCGTTCGCTTCACTCCCTCCCTTTCCGGGATTCATCTCCAAGTTCCCGATTTTCGTCGTCGCGGCGGCACACGAAAGGCGGGGCCTTCTCGCGCTTCTCCTGATCTCGACCTTGCTCGTGGCGGTTGGTTGCACGCGGTGGATGTCGCATGTCTTGCGGGCCGGGCCGGGGCCGAGCTCACGTCGCCCCGGACTCTCTGACCTCGCCGTCGCGGCGCTTGCGGTGGGCTTCACCCTCGCGCTGGGAGCGCTTCCCGAGACGGCGATCCGGGCGGCGACCCGCGCCGCCGCCGGACTTTTTTAGACGTCGGGTAGGCTCGTCAGGGCTCGTTCGAGCATCAGTTCTTCCTCGGCTGCGACGGTACGAAGGTCCAGAAGCACCCGGTCGTCAGAGATGCGAGCGATGACCGGCGGCTGATGGCGGCGAAGAGCCGCGAGGATCGAATCCGCCGATAGGCCGTTCTTTGCGACCGTGATCACGACCGTCGGGATAACGGCGTCGGGTGCTGCCCCGCCGCCGACGCGCGAGTGATCTTCTGCCGTAGCGAGACGAAGCTCCGGGCAGGCCTTGCCGATTCTCTCGACGAGGGTCCTGGCACGCGCGGCAATGGAAGCCTTCGTTTCGGAGATCATGCGCAGGACCGGGATCTCCGTGAGGGCTCGATTGCGGGCGAAAGAGGATAGCGTTGCTTCCAGAGCCGCATAGACGAGTTTGTCGACGCGGAGCGCCCGCGCCATGGGGTTTCGCTTCATGGTCTCGATGGCTTCCGGGCGGCCGACGAGGAGCCCCGCTTGCGGACCCCCGAGGAGCTTGTCGCATGAGAACAGGCAGACGTCTAGGCCGCTCGCGAGGCTCTCGAAAACGGTCGGCTCGGGCTCGAGACCTAAGGCATCGAGCGGCTGCATGTTCCCGCTACCGAAATCTTCGATCACGGTCAGGCCGTGCTCGGCCCCGAGTTTTACGAGATCTCCCGTGGACGCGGACTCGGTAAAGCCGACGATGCGAAAATTCGACGGGTGAACCCGTAGCAAGGCGCCCGTCTCCGATCCGATCGCGCGCCGATAGTCTTCGAGGCGCGTCTTGTTCGTGGTCCCGACCTCGCGCAGACGTGCCCCGCTCCGCTCGAGAATCTCGGGAATACGGAAAGACCCGCCGATCTCGACGAGCTCACCACGTGAGATGATGACTTCTCTGCCGGAGGCAAAGGTGTTCAAGCTCAGCATCACCGCGGCCGCAGCGTTGTTCACGACGAGGGAACCCTTTCCCGGGAACAGGGTCGAGAGGAGCTTCGTCGCATGCCGGTGTCGGCTTCCGCGCTTGCCACTCTCGAGATCGAGCTCGAGGTTGGAATATCCTGCAGCCACGCGCGCGATCGACTCGAGCGCAGGCTTCGAGAGCGGGGCTCTGCCGAGGTTCGTATGGACGACGATCCCTGTCGCATTGACGGTGGCCCGAAGCGACGGCCCGATTTGCTCGTCCAGGTTTCTCTGGATGGTCGCGGCGAGCGTCTCGATCGCCCCTTCGAAGGCCTCGGCCGACATTCCGGACGCGACCAAACGTCTCAAATCATCAAGCGTCCCACGGGTCGCCTCGACGAGCGACGGGCGGCCATATTCGGCAGCGAGTTCTTCGAAGCTTCCGGCCGAAAGGAGGCTCTCGACGCTCGGGATCGATCGCAGGCGGGATCGACGGGTTTCGTCGGAGGCGGGTGCGGTTTCCGGTGTCTTTGACAACGTGGAACCCTGACAGCTAGGATTCTAACATAAGCGTAAGAAATGACTGAATGACTGAAGAACGCGCGGCGAACTACATCGAGCGCCTGCCCGAGGTCATCGAGCGGGAGGAGGCAGACGTCTCTCATCTCGACGAGGAGATGTTGGAGATTCTCTACCCGGCGCGTGCTGATCGGGATTTCACCGTCGGGATCGTATTCGGGCCGCAACCGTCGGAGCAGGCGGGCGAGGAAGCGCTCCGAAACTACGAGCGTGCCCTCGAGCTCGCCAGGGGCTCGCGCCGATACCGGTCGGAAGGTCAAGGCCGATACGAGAGGCACAGGGGCAGCTTCGGTATCGACGAAGTGCGTCAATTGCACGAGCTCTTCGAGCTCGTGGGTGCCTATCCGAGCTGTGAGATCCTGGTGAAGGGAAAACGAGTGCCCTATGCGCGCGAGTTGTGGCTTCCTTTCTTCTGGTTCTTCATGAAAGACGAGGACTGACCGCTCGCGAGGAGTTATGAATCGATGGGTTTTCACGAGGACATGGCGCGGCTGCAGAAACACTTCAAAATGCTGGAGCGTGAGTACGAACAGTGGTTTTCTGGGGGGGGGATGTCCCGGCCGCTGTTGAATTTGGTCGGGTAGCGGCGGCACCTGTGAATACTCTTAGGGCCGGCGACAAAATAAGTTCCCGTTTTCAAGACGGTCGGATGGTGTAGTTCCATTTGGGTAGAGTCTGGTCCTTTGTAACGGAAAGCGCCTGCATCCGCTCGTCAGTGATTTTGACGCCCTTCGGATAACGACGCCGGATAAGGTGTGCGCGTACTCGCAAACCGGAAGAGGTGGTGGTCGTGCGGATGTATTTGAGGATGGTTTCGTAGCTGTCGAGAGGCCTGCCCGCCCAGTTCTTGCTGACCTCGCTGAACAGACGGTGCTCCACTGGATTCCACTTGGATGTACCGGACGGATAGTGGGCTATGGTGATAGCGATGTCGTGGCGATTGCAAATCCGCGTTTGAAGCCCGTGCTTCCAACCCCGACACCGATAGCCATTGCTGCCCCCGGCGTCTGCCAATATCGCGAGGTCACGGGCTGCAGGATAGCGTCGCCGTCCTTCCGTTCGCCACCACTTCTCGATGGCATTCACGGCGAAGTCCGGGGTGTTGTACGAGGTACCAATGAACACTGTCCCGCGGTTCGCGAGCAGATCGTAGACGCCGTAGGGGATTGCGATGCCGTTCGATTCGGAACGGAAGTCATGGCCTTTGACGAGAGTCGGCTCGCGGTTCCAGGCCTGCCCGCCGTTTTTGAATAATCCCACCAGCTCCCGTTTCTTCGTGTCTACGCTGATGATGGGATGACCAGCTGCGGCAAAACGCGCGCGCAGTTCGGCGATACACGCGAATTGGGTATCGCGATCTTCGGACGTGGCACCGCACAGCTTCTTGTGGTTCACCCGCAACGAGAAGCCGAGCTGTTTGAGCAGTCGACCGACGGTTTTGCTGCTGACGTTCACACCGAGGCTTCTTAGCTCGCAAGCAATCTTGTCGGTGGTCCGCCGCGTCCATTTCACTCCCGTCATCGGATCGCCCGCGGTGTCGTGCTTCATGAGTTCTTCGATCTTGGCGATGACTTCTGGCGTTTTTTTTGCACGGCGCGCCGTCCGCCACCCTTTCGCCGAACTCCGTCGAGCTCAACATCTCTCATTAGCAATTCCCTACGACCTCTGGCTACCGTGCTCGGACCCATCCCGAGCAGTTCGGCAATCTGTTGGTCGCCACCGTGACCGAGCTTCATGGCCTCGACTCCCGCGTAGAGACGGCGCTGCTTTTCATCGAGCAGGCTGTAGAAAAGAACGATCGCAGCCTTCAACTCCACGGGGAGCACGCGGACTCCCCCGACCCAGCCCAACGTGGAAGGTGACGCCTCATGTACCTGGCGGGCCGAGAGCTGTTGCTTGCGCGTGCTCACATCGGTGGCCAGATACAGATATCGGCCGAACACCTGCTCGCGCGCCAATCTTTTCTCTCGGACCAGTTTCAACAGAGGAGCCTTGACGTCAACCTGCACCACGTCCTCGAGCTCGTCGACGTAGTAGCCTGCCTCACAGGCCGCGACCAACGCTTTTACCGTCGCAAGCAACGTCCCGTACTTCGAGAACCACACTGAGCGCAACGACCAAAGACCTTTTCGATCGAACTGGGCGATCTCGTCCAACGTGTAGTAGCTACCACGGTGGGAGTAGCTTGTCCGATACGCCAACTCATTGAGCTTTCGGAAGACGGTCGAGTCCACATCGGTACCCAACACTGCCTTCAAATCATCGAGGGTAGCTATTTTGTGCTTCCTCAACAGGCGGTCGAGATCTTCAGACTGATAGCTCGTAGGTCTCATAATAGGAGAAGTGCTCCTTGATAGGCGTAATCCTCCTACAATGAGGACCGTTTGTCAAACACGCGCTGGTTGCTGAAGACCTACAAATGTTCCGTTTCTAGGGAGCTTGCCAGGCTCTCGTGATGCCAGACGACATCGCGATCACGACCTGAAACAGGAAGAGTGTGCTCAAAACTAGACAGTTATTTTGTCGGCGGCCCTTAGATAGACGAGACCCACCGACCCTGTCGAAATAATTTCACGGCGGCCATCGTCTCTATAGTGAGGGCTTTTCCAGCACGATATGCTGGGTCGCCGATGGATGCGGACGCGGAAGCCCTGAAGCGATTTCTCGATGGAGACGAAAAGGCGTTCGAGGAGCTGGTCACTCGCTACGAGGCGCAAGTGCGGCGCCTCGCTTTCGGCATCCTGGGCGACCGGGGGCTTTCGGAAGACGTTGCCCAAGAAGCGTTTATCACGGCATACCGAAAAGCTCGAAGCTTCCGCGGTCGAGGGACGTTTCGCAGCTGGCTATTTCGCATCACGATCAATCGAGCTCGGGACGAGCGACGGCGTCAAGGACGGCGTCTCGAAGTGTCACTCGAGGAGGTCGAGGCGGCCGGTTCCGAGCCTCATCGGGGGCTCGAGGCGGGCTGGGCGATCACCCGCGTCCTGTCGAAGCTGCGGCCCGAGCACCGGTCTGTCATTTTGCTCCGTGAGGTCGAGGGGATGAGCTACCGCGAGATCGCGGAGACCCTCGGCTGGCCGCTGGGCACGGTCGAGACCCGGATTCATCGGGCTAGAATCGAGCTGAGAGCAGCGCTCGCGGAGCGAGGGCTGGATAAGGAGACATGACATGACATGACGTGTCGTCACGAGCAGACGAGCATATCCGCCCTGGTGGACAGTGAGCTGAGCGAAGAATCAGCTCGTGACGTGGAAGCCAGGATAGAGGCATGTTCCACCTGCCGTGACCTTTTGGTCTCGTTTCGGGAGATGGGCGAGAAGCTCACCGATGCTCTGGAGACGGAGACGGATCCGGGTTTTCTCGTGCGGTTTCGAGCCCGCCGAGAGGAGCTGTCGGTCGCGCCCTGGTGGACTTGGAGGCAACTCGCGATGAGGTTGCTTCCCCTGACGGTGGCGGCCCTCGTTGCCGCCTTCGGCGTCGTGTGGCTGTCTTTGTCGCAACCCGGCGATTTGCGTGATCTCGAAGTGGCGGCCCTCGGAGATCCCGATGCCTTCGTCCCCGCTCAGGCAAACGCTCGAGAATCCGTGCTCAGCATCGCTTTCGAGCCCTTTCCGGAGGAAATTCCATGACCTCGGCCAAAAAGTGGATGTGGATTACGTTGCTGGCAACGTTGCTGCTCGGCGTCGGGCTGGGCGTGCTCGTCGATCGCTTCGTGCTAGTGCCGAGCGTGCTCTCCAGTGGGTCCGACCATCCCGAGCGCTGGAAAGACCGGCGGAGCCGATTTTACGCGCGACTCCAGGAGGAGCTCGCTCTCGGCCCCGAGCAATCCCGAGACATCGAACGGGTGCTGGAAGGCAATCACGAGCGCGCCCGCCAGTTTTGGGCTGAGTCCCGCCAACAGTTCGATGCGCTGCGGCAACAGTTTCGAAGCGATATCCGGGCTGTCTTGACCGAGGAGCAGGCGACGCGTTTCGACGACTTGCTCGCCGAGCGTGACGCGCGACGTAAGGATCGCGAAGAACGCGAGTGAGCACTAGAAAAATGTCCGGCCACATCAATCCGATCGCCCGTTTCGCCGTCGAGCGCCGGGTCACCATGACGATGGTGATTCTCGGCATCTTCGTGCTCGGCTATCTCTCGCTCCAGAGACTCCCGCTGGAGTTCATCCCGACCTTCAGCTCATCGAGCATGTGGGTCAGCGCTCCCTACAACTCCTCATCACCGGAGGAGGTGGAGCGTCTCATCGTACGGCCGCTCGAGGACATCCTCGGCACGATCAACGGAATCGAGACTCTGACCGCCACCGCGTCGGCCAACTCGGGAAGCGTCAACATTTCGTTCGTAGACGGCACCGACATGGACCTCGCCGTGGTGGAGGTTCGCGACCGGATCGATCGAGTCCGCCACCTCCTTCCCGACGACTTGCGACAGATTCGAATCCGACGTTTCCAGAGCACGGACATTCCGGTGTTTCGATTTCACCTGACTGCGGACTGGGGGAAAGATCGCCTTTACGACTTCATCGAGCAGGTCGTTGTGCGGCGTCTCGAGCGGCTCGAAGGAGTCGCCTCCGTCGAAGTGCGCGGCGTCAACAAGCGCGAGATTCAAGTGCAGCTCGTCCCCTCGAGGATGCAGGCGCTTCAAGTCGACGTCCGCGATGTCTCGACCGCGCTCCGGGACAATCACGTCAACGTCTCGGGCGGCTATATCAAGGAAGGTACGCGGAAGCTCGTCGTGCGATCCGTCGGCGAGCTCCGAAGCGTAGAAGACGTGCGCGAGCTACCGCTGAACGACAAAGGTCTGCGTGTCGAGGACGTGGCGGAGGTCGCCTATTCCTATCCGCGTCAGAACCAGTTCAACGTTCTGAACGACCATGAAGCCGTGACCCTTTCCGTCTACAAGGGTTCGACGGCCAATCTGCTCGCGGTCGTCGACGGTGTGAAGGAGGAGCTCGCGCGGATCGAGGCCACGCCTCGAGCGGAGGGGCTATCGTCTCGCGTTCTCCGGGATTCCTCCGTCGACGTGCGAGAGGGTCTGGGGCAGCTTCGCACTGCCGGGCTTCTCGGTGGAGTGCTGGCCGTCCTGTTCCTGTTCCTGTTCTTGAGGAAGGTCCGTACGACGGCACTCGTCGCCATCTCGATTCCGATCTCGATCATCCTTACCTTCGTCATCCTCTATTTCTTGAGGCAGGCGGGCGTCGTGACGACGACGATCAATATCATCAGTCTGATGGGAATGATGCTCGCGGTTGGCATGTTGGTCGACAACTCGGTGGTGGTGATCGAGTCGATCTCGCGCCACTTCACCGACCTCGGAGAGGACGCCCGTACCGCGGCGCTCAGGGGAACGAGCGCGGTCGCTATGCCCATCATCGCCTCGACCTTGACGACCATGTGCGTCTTCATCCCGATGGTCTTCGTGGGTGCTTCCGGCGGCGGGTTCATGCGCTTCATGACCGACATCGGCATCACGATCTGCATCGTGATGGTCTCCTCGCTCCTGGTCGCGCTCACGGTGGTGCCTATGGTCGCCGCGATGCTTCTGGAAGGCGAGAGCAAGGGAGCCTCGACATTGACGGAGGTGCTTTCCCGCGGCTACGGACATGTGATCAGCTTCACCCTGAAGCACCGTTTCGCCTTCTTCCTGGGGATCGTCGCCATGCTCTACGGCTCGTACTATCTGCTCGGTACGATCGAGCGCACGTTCACGCCAAGGAGCATGGCGCGGCAGATCGCGGTGAACGTCGATACCCCGAGATCCTATTCGCTCGAGCAGACCCAGACGCTGTTCACGGACGTGGCGAGGCTCTTGGACGCGCATCGCGAGGATCTCGAGATCGCAGACGTCGTCTATCGGTACTCTCGCCAGGGGGGGCGGTCCCGTGGCGGCTTCCGGGGCTCGAGCAGGTTCGACGTCTACCTTCTGGACGAGAACGAGTCGAAGAAGTCGACACGGCAGATCCGGGACGAGCTTCGGGCGCTCCTGCCCGAGAAGGCTGGTGTCAATTTCAAGATAACCCAGAGTAGCGGTCACGGTCATGGAGGGGGCGGCTACGGTGTCAACGTCGATCTCATGGGCGAGGACATGGAGGTGCTCGAGCTCGTGGCGGAGCGCGTCGTCACGGCTCTCGAGCAGACGTCCTGGGCACAGGACGTCGACAGCTCGCTCGACAGCGGCTCGGATGAGATCCACGTCTCCGTCCGGCGGGAGAGGGCACTACAGTCGGGTGTATCGACCCAGGCGGTCGCCTTCTCGATCTCGAGCGCGCTCTCGTCACGTCCCATCGGTCAGGTCGCTGCCGACGGTCGTGAGGTCGATCTGGTCGTGCTGTATCGAGAGCAAGACCGGGAGACGCTCGATCAGCTCAAGAAGCTCCCCGTCTTCGCGAGCGAAGCGGCCTTGCCGATCGGCGCCATGGTCGATTTCGACGTCGCGCAGGGGCCCCGGACCATCGAGCGCGAGAACAAACGGCCGAAACTTTCGATTACCGCAAATACCAATACCGCGGGTGCTTCGTTCCGGATGGTAGGACAGGTGAGCCAGATCATGAACGGCCTCAGCCTGCCGCCGGGCTACGAGTGGAGCCTGGGGCGCCAGACGCGCTTCGCTCAACAGGATCTCGAGAGCGCCACCTTCTCGTTCCTTTTGGCGCTGGTTCTGATCTACCTGATCATGGCCGCTTTGTTCGAGAGCTTCGTGCAGCCCTTCACCATCATGTTCTCGATCCCCTTCGCCTTCATCGGGGTAGGGCTGGTGCTCAAGCTCACGAGCCAGCCTCTCGACAACATGGCCAATATGGGGCTCATTATTCTGGTCGGTGTAGTGGTGAACAACGCCATCGTGCTCATCGCTCACATCAACGACTTGCGGTGGCAAGGGGTTGCCCGAGACGAGGCGATTGTCCGGGGTGGCACGCACCGACTCCGCCCCATTCTCATGACGGCGCTCACGACCATTCTGGGGCTGTTCCCAATGGTGGCACCGCTGATCTTGCCGGGCGTGCTCGGTTCCGCCGAGGGTCGCGCCGCGAACTGGGCTCCCGTCGGTCTCGTCATCCTTGCGGGGCTCTCGACATCGACGTTCCTGACCCTCGTCATCATTCCTACGATCTATTCCCTCGTCGACGACTGCGCACGCTTCGTCGGCAAGACGGTGCGAGCCGCGTAGCCGGATGCTGAAAAAAATCATGCAATCGACGTATGCGTTCTTGGTCGTTGCCCTCACTGGCTCTCTCGTTTTCTCGGCCAGCTGTGGAAGTGAGAGCTCGGACGGATCTCCCGGAGAAGGAGCCCACGCCGGGGCGAGGGCAAGAGGCGGCGGGCCGCCGGGCGGTGGAGGCCCTTCGGGCGAGAAGGGCGCCGCCGCGGTTCCAGTGGAGGTCGCGGCCGTCGCGCGACGCTCCGTCTCCGCGTTTCTCGAGACCAACGGAGTCCTCGAAGCGGAGAACGACGTGAACATCGTCGCCAGAACCCAGGGACCGGTCGTGGAGCTTCTCGTCGAGGAAGGGATGCGTGTCGAAGAAGGTCAGCTCCTCCTCCGCATCGATGACACGGAGAGACGCGCCGAGGTGGAGATTGCCAGGGTCGAGCTCGACGACGCTTCCAGGGCCCATGCGCGTGCCAAGGCCGCGCGCGCGAACGAGATTATCAGCGAGGAGGTCTACGACCAGGCGCTTACCGCTCTGGAGTCGGCGAAGGCGCGTCTCGCAGGCGCGCAGATCCTCTACGATTATACGAGAGTCGTCGCGCCCTTCGATGGTATCGTCGTCGACCGCTTCGTGAAGCTCGCCGAGAACCTGACCAGTAATCAGAACCTTTTCCAGATCACGGATTTCGATCCCTTGCTCTGCAAGATCCGGGTGCCGGAAAAGGAGCTCTCGCGGCTTCGCAAGGGTCAAAGCGCTCACATCAACGTCGAGGCCTGGCCCGAAGAGCGTTTCGAGGCGAAAGTGCTTCGTATCAGCCCCGTCGTCGATGCGACGACGGGCACGATACGGGTGACGCTCGAGGTTCACACGAAGAGGAAGCTGAGCCCAGGTATGTTCGCGAGCGTCTATCTCGAGACCGACACTCACGAGAACGCTCTCGTGATGCCCAAGAGCGCGTTGTCACTCGAGAGCTTGAGCGACGCGGTCTTCGTCGTGAAGGAGGGGCAGGCGGGGCGCAGAAACGTGGAGCTCGGCTATGAGGAGCGTGATGCGATCGAGGTCGTGTCCGGTCTCGAAGAGGGCGAGAGGGTCATCGTCGTCGGCCAGGACGGTCTGACCGACGGGACCCCCGTGGAGGTGCTGAAGGGCCCCGGCGCTTCGGAAGCGCCGCCCCCGCGCCGCGCGGAGGAGGGGCCTGGCTTCGAAGGGCGACGCGGAGGCCGGGGCGGGATGGACTTCTCTGAGCTCACTCCCGAGCAGCTCGAGCGTGTGAAATCTCGGATGCGCGATCGCGGCATGACCGAGGAACAGGTCGACGAGGCTATTCGCCGTCGTCGGCAGCAACAACAGCAGTAGCGAGTCGCCACCAACATGCGCATCGTCGATTTTTCCACGCGGCGACCCGTTACCATTCTCGTGTTCTTCATCGCCGCCGTCGTCTTTGGCGCGGTCGCCTTTCGGGATCTCGCGGTCGACCTCCTGCCCGAGATCACTTATCCGTCGCTAACGGTCCGGACCGAGTTCGAAGGTACGGCCCCGGCAGAGGTCGAGAGTCTCATCACGAAACCCATCGAGAACGCCGTCGGCGTCGTCAATAACGTCGTTCGAGTCGTCTCGAGCTCGCGATCCAATACTGGCGAGGTCACGCTGGAGTTCGGTTGGGATACCAACATGGACATGGCGGCTCTCGACGTACGCGAGCGCTTGGATTTGATCGTGCTTCCCGAGGACGCCGGCCGGCCAGTACTTCTGCGTTACGACCCGTCACTCGACCCGATCATGCGTCTGGGGCTCCACGGTGACGCAGACCTGATCAGAATGCGCCTCGTCGGTGAGCAGGAAGTCCGACGCCAGCTGGAGCGAGTCGAGGGTGTCGCCGCCGTTCTCGTCAGCGGTGGCCTGGAGGAAGAGATCCAGGTCGAGATCGACGAGCGGCGTCTTTCCAGTCTCGGACTGAGCATTTCACAGGTGGTGAATCGGCTCGCGCAGGAGAACGTGAACTTGACGGGCGGCCGATTGCAGGAGGGCTCCACCGAGTACCTCGTCCGCACCATCAACGAGTTCGAGCGGCCGGCGGACATGCGCCAGATCGTCCTCGACAGCGCGAGACCCGACATTCGGCTCGAAGACATGGCTCGTATCACCCGTGGGCACAAGGAACGTGAAGTCATTAGTCGCATCAATGGGCGGGAGTCGGTGGAAATCGCCGTCTATAAGGAAGGCGGCACGAACACCGTGACGGTGGCCCAGGCGGTACGGGACCGGCTCGACACTCTCGAGGCGAGACTGGAGCGTATCGGAGAAGGGCTCGAGCTCGACGTGATCACCGACCAATCGCGCTACATCCGCCAATCGGTCTCCGAAGTCCTCCAAACGGCTTTCATCGGAGGCACCCTCGCCATACTCGTTTTGATGCTGTTTCTGAGGGATATCAAAGCCACGGTCATTATCGGTATCTCGATCCCCGTCTCCGTCGTGGCAACGTTCTTCATGATGTACGTGTTCGACGTTTCGCTCAACATCATGTCGCTTGGTGGTATCACGCTGGGAATTGGTCTCCTCGTCGACAACTCGATTGTGGTGCTCGAGTCGATCCAGCGGAAGCGTGAAGGAGGTCTCGGGATTGTGGAGGCGGCGCGCAAGGGTGCGGGCGAGGTGGGGCAAGCGGTGATCGCCAGTACGGTGACAACGGTCTGCGTCTTCGTGCCCATCGTTTTCGTGGAGGGCATCGCGGGGCAGCTCTTCGGCGATCAGGCCCTGACCGTCACCTTCTCGCTCACAGTCTCGCTTCTCGTGGCACTGACTCTCATTCCCATGCTCGCCTCCCGCGAGTTCGGAAAAACTCCGCGTGACGATGTTTCCGAGCACGAGCGCTCGCGGATCGGCCTTGCCGCCATCGCGGTCGCAAGCTTCATCGGACTCTGGATGGCGCGACTCGTAAAGTGGACCGCCAAGGGCCTGGCTTTACTCGTCCTGGCGGTGCTCTTTCTTCCCTCGAAGCTGTTCAACCTCGTCTACGGAGGATTGACGCGAGGCTATCCGCAGATGCAGGCGGTGGTCTTGAAGCGACCCGTTGCGGTCATCGCGGGGACTCTCCTGATTCTGGCGGCGTCGCTCTTGCTCGTCGGCCAGCTCGGAAGCGAGCTCGTACCGCAGCTCGTCCAGGGAGAGTTCTACGTGGACACCGAGCTTCCCCCTGGAACCCATCTCGAGCTCAACTCGAAGCAGATCGAGCTCCTGGAGCATGCGGCCGCCGACATCGACGGCATCTCGTCGATCTACGCCGTGGTGGGGACGAGCAACGCGCAGGGTGGCATTGCGGGGGAGCTTCGCGAGAACATCGGCCAGATTTCATTCACTGTCGCGCCGCCCACGAGCGCAGAGAAAGAGGAAGCTTTGATGGACGCCTTGAGACCCGCGCTCGAGGCTGAAGAGAACATGCTCTACCGCTTCGGACGTCCGTCCTACTTCAGCTTCAAGACTCCCATCGAGGTTGAGGTGCGCGGGTTCAACTTGAACCTGCTCACGCGTCTCGCGGACGAGCTGGTGTCGCGGATGGAGCGCATTCCGGGTCTCGTCGATATCAAGTCCTCGACCGAGGGGGGAAATCCGGAGCTTCAGATCCGTTTCGACCGGAACCGACTGGCCTCTCTCGGATACAACCAGGGCGAAGCGGCGGCAATCGTGCGATCGAAGGTACTCGGCGACGTCGCAACGGACATCACCCGCGAAGACCGAACCATCGACATCCGCCTCCGCGTAGAGGAGCAATACCGCGACAGTGCGCGGGACTTGGGGAATCTGAACATAGCCCGTGGTGGCACGACCCCGATCCCGCTCTCCTCGGTAGCCTCCGTCGTCGAGACGGAAGGTCCGGCGGAGATCCGGCGCTCGGATGGCGAACGCGTCGCCCTCATTACCGCGAACCTCGTGGGGCGCGACCTGGCCTCCGCTTCGGCCGATATCGAGGCCCAGATCGGCGAGATGACGCTGCCGATGGGTTTCGACTGGCGCATGGGGGGACAACAACAGGAGATGGAAACCTCCTTCGCCAGCATGCGCTTCGCGATCATCCTCGCCGTCTTCATGGTCTATCTCGTCATGGCGTCGCAGTTCGAGTCTCTCCTGCACCCCTTCGTGATCCTTTTCAGCGTCCCCTTTTCTCTCATCGGGGTGCTTTCGACCCTCTACCTCTTCGACGTCACGGTCAGCGTCGTCGTGCTCATCGGTGTCATCATGCTGGCGGGTATCGTCGTCAACAACGCGATCATCCTCGTGGATACCACGAATCGTCTGAGGCGTGAGGGAGCGCGAAAGATCGACGCGCTCAAGCAAGCGGGTGAGCTCAGACTTCGACCGATTCTCATGACAACCTCGACGACCGTTCTGGGACTCCTGCCCATGGCTGTCGGACTCGGTGAGGGGAGCGAGCTTCGGGCACCGATGGCGATCACGGTCATCGGTGGCCTGCTGGCATCGACTGCCCTCACGCTCCTCATCATCCCAGCCGTCTATTCGATCCTCGATCCGAGCGCCTGACCCATCTGTATGATAAAGAGTTGTCTGCTCAATCAAAGTCAAGGCGGAGGGCAGAAGGATATGGGGGCAGAAGAAGATGGAATCGGAACGGAAACAAACCCACTGAGAGTAGCCATCGTAGGATCGGGCCCTACCGGCTTCTACGCGGCTGAGCACCTATTCAAACAAAAAGACTACGTCGTCGAAGTCGACATGTTCGAACGACTGCCGACGCCTTTCGGACTCGTTCGCGGTGGCGTGGCGCCAGACCATCAGAAAATCAAGTCCGTGACGAAAGCCTACGACCGGGTCGCCTCCAATCCGCGCTTCCGCTACTACGGCTACGTCGAGTTCGGTAGCGACATCACGCTCGACGACATGAAGCGGCATTACCATCAAGTCGTTTTCACGGTCGGGGCCCAGATCGACAGGAGCATGGGCATTCCTGGCGAGGAGCTCGAGCGAAGCCACGCCGCTACCGAGTTCGTCGCCTGGTACAACGGACACCCCGACTACCGCGACCGAAAATTCGACCTGTCGCAGGAATCCGTGGTAGTCGTGGGCGTGGGCAATGTTGCCGTCGACGTATGCCGGATTCTCTGCCGCAGTCGCGAGGAGCTCGAGAGAACCGACGTCGCCGAATATGCTTTGGATGCGATCGCGGACAGCAACGTCAAGACTGTCTACATGCTCGGACGTCGGGGGCCCGCCCAGGCGGCCTTCACCAATCCCGAGATCAAGGAGCTCGGGGAAATGGAGATCGCCGACATCCGGATACCGGAAAACGATATGGTAATCGACGAAGCGACGAAGACTTTCATGGCCGACAATCCCGATAAGTCGACAGATCGCAAGGTCGAGATCATGCAGAACTACGCCGCGGAGAAGCGTTCGGGAAAGCCGAAGACCCTCGTGCTCCGTTTTTGCGTTTCGCCCGTTGAGCTCATCGGCGGCGAGGATGGCGGGGTCACCAAAGTGAAGCTCGTGAGCAACGAGCTCCACTTGAACGAGAGGGGAACGATCCGTCCACGAGCGACGGAGCGTTACGAAGAGATCGAGGCGAGCCTCGTGTTCCGTTCAGTCGGCTATTACGGGGTCGCGCTTCCCGGTGTGCCGTTCCGCGACGATTGGGGTGTGATTCCGAACGACAAGGGACGCGTCGTCGAGCTCGAAACGAAAGAGCCAGTGCGGGGCCGGTACTGCGCTGGCTGGATCAAACGCGGCCCTTCGGGTGTCATCGGCACCAACAAGCCCGATGCGCTGGAAACCGTCCAGTGCCTGCTCGAAGACGTCGCGAAGGGTTTGCATTGGAATCCCGACAGGCCGTCGGCCGATGCGGCTCGAAAGCTCGTCTCGGAGCGCAAACCGCATTTCTTCTCCTATGAAGATTGGAAGAAGCTGGACGCCCTGGAGGTCGAGAACGCCGAGGGTACGGAGAGGCCGCGAATGAAGTACACGACGATCGAGGAGATGCAGTCGGCGCTCGGACGCTAAAAAAGTCATTTGCTCCCTGCGCGAGCGGTAGTAGAGAGAGGGGTTTCTTGTCTCGGACGTCGATACGAATAGCCTGCTTCGCCGTCCTGCTGGTCGCGTCCTGCTGGCGTGCCACGGAACCCGTCCCCGAGCTCAAAGAGCTGGTCGAGAGTCTTTCCGAGCCCGGCGGCTATTTCGATACCGACAACTTGATCTCGAACGAGACGGCTTACACGCAGGTGGTGCACGCTCTGGAGCCCGTGGGCGGCGTCTATATCGGTGTCGGTCCCGAGCAGAACTTCCATTATATCGGGCGCATCCGACCGACCTGGGCGTTCATCCTCGACGTTCGGCGCGACAACATGCTCCACCATTTGTTGCTGAACGCCGCACTGGTCCAATCGGAGGCGCCCTATCGGTATTTGTGTTTTCTGTTCTCACGGCGTTGCGAAGGACCGGTGGACACGGGAGATTGGAACGGCCTCGTCGCAGGCTTCGAGCGAGCCGGTTCGGACGACGAGCTCTTCGCGGAGAACCTCGTCGCTATTTTCGAGCATATCGAGGGCAGACTTCACTTCGACCTGGAGTCGGAGGAACGCGACACCATCGAATTCGTCTATCGATCCTATTTCGAAGGGCAGCTCGGCTTGAGGTTTTCGAGCTACGGTCGTCCTCCGATGCCTTACCATCCCAGCTACCGTGGACTGTTGATGGCCGAAGGCCCGGACGGTCAGCCGAGTCACTTCCTGTCTCGAAAGCAGAACTACGATCACGTCAGGACCATGGCTTTGGAGGGAAGGCTCGTCCCGATCGTGGGGAACTTCTCTGGCGAGCACGCACTCCGCGCCGTCGGTCGGTTCGTCCGAGAGCGCGGTGAGACGATCTCGGCATTTTACCTCTCGAACGTGGAGTTCTACTTGATGCGCAACGGCGTGTACTCTGACTTCGTGTCGAACGTCAGAACGCTACCAATCTCGGAATCGAGCCAGTTGATTCGCGCCTACTTCAGTTACGGCTATCCTCACCCCGAGGCTCTTCCCGGTCATCGGAGCACACTAGTTCGACAAAAAGCGGAACGTTTCCTGGAGCTCTACGATCGAGGGGCCTATCGTAGCTATTGGGATGTGAGTACGTTGGACTACGAGCAGCCATGAGCGCGTTCGACTGGAATCGCATTCGCGTCGATTGGGAAGAGCTCGAAGACGCTTTCGCGGACGCCTCGTCGGACCATCGTTACTACCTGGATCGAGAGACGGGTGCGGTCCATTTCTTTTCCTCCTATCTGGACAACGACGAGGAAACCGAAGACGAGCGGGCCATCACGTCCGAAGAGCGCTACGTCCAGATCCCACACGCCAGTCGCGTTGTGCCGCTCAATGAAATTCTAGACTTCGTCGCCTCCGTCGACGAAGATGAGGCACGCAAACGACTGCGATCGACGGTCGAGCCACACGGTGGGACCAAGAGATTCGAGGAAGCTCTCGAAGAGCTACCGGCGACGCGCCGCGAGTGGCGGAAGTTTGCCGAGGCGCGGCGGGACAACCGCATCAAGGAGTGGCTGCATGAGATCGGCGTCGAGCCCCTTTAGAATGCCAGCCTTCCTCTCCCCAGAGGGGAGAGGCTATTGAGTGCCCATTCGATCTCTTCCCGGACCCAGGGCTCTTCTTCGACTTCGACGCGAGCTTTCAATGGCCCGCTCGCGCCCTTTGAGCCGATGAAGCCCAACGCCCAAGCCGAATGGCCGCGCACGAGATCTTCTTCGTGGTCGAGCGCCTCGACGAGTGTTGGCACGGCGCGGGCGTCCCGGCTATTGCCGAGAGCTACGGCGACGTTGCGCAGAAACCCCGCGTAGCGGGCGCGTCGGATCGCACTTCCCCGGGTAGCGTCGAGAAAGGCTTCACGGCTCATTCGAAGCATGCCGATGAGATCCATCGAGGCGAGCGGCTCGCGCGCGAAGAAGGCTTTCTCCTCGCTCTTTCGGGCAAAGCGATTCCACGGGCATACGTCTTGGCAGTCGTCGCAGCCGTAGATTCTGTTTCCGACGAGAGCACGAAGCTCGCGAGGGATTGGTCCACGGAGCTCAATCGTGAGGTAGGAAATGCATAGCCGGCTGTCGACGACGTAAGGAGAGACGATCGCCTTCGTGGGGCAGGCCTGAATACAGCGCGTGCAGCTTCCACAGTGGTCCCGCTCCGTGGCGTCGAGCGGGAGCGAGAGGTCCACGAGGATCTCCCCGAGAAAGAACCACGAGCTTCCATCCCGTGACAACAGGTTGGAGTGCTTGCCCACCCAACCCACGCCAGCCGCAGCCGCGAAGGATTTTTCGAGAACGGGCCCGGTGTCGACGTAGAGCCTCGTCTTTGACTCGGAGCGGGACTCGATGAACGCTGCCAGGGCTCTCAGCTTGCTTTCCATGAGGTCATGGTAGTCGTCGCCGCGCGCGTAGCTCGAGATCACCCCCGATAGGCCTTCCGGCGGCAACGGGGCCCCCTGGTAGTAGTTGAGCGCGCAGCAAATGACCGTCGCGGCTCCAGGAAGGCTGGCTCGAGCGTCCCAACGCCTTTCCGGCGCCCGCGCCATCCATCCCATCTCTCCGTGGTGGCCGTGATCCAGCCACTCCGAAAGGCGCGGCGCCTCCTCGTCGAGCCTGGCCTTCGCAAATCCGACTTTGGAAAAGCCGAGGTCCACGGCATAAGAGATGATCGCGTCGCGGAGTTTCGTGGCGCGGTCTTCGTCGACGTCCAATGATGCTTCCTCGCGTTAGAATAGCGGAACTTGGGGTATGCCGCATCAGCTGAATGCCCGGTAAGGACCATCTTGGAGACAATCGACTCCGTCATCGCGACCTTGAATCAGCTCGGCCTTGGCTCCATCGACAAGATAGCCAGCCAGTTGACCTCCGTCCGGGAGGCGCTCGACCGTCGAGATCTGCCGGAGCTCGTACAGAAGATCGACGAGTGCCAGACGGCACTGACGAGGGGAGATCTCGAGAGCTTTCGCCGATTGAGGGAGACCGTCGTGAGCAGGCTGGGTCACCTCCGGAGATGCTCGATTGACCCGATCGCCTAATGTTGGTACAGTTCTGCGCTCAGCCCCGACCGCATTTCAGGAATCGAAGCTTATGGCTTTCCAACTCCCGAATCAATCGGTCCCACTGTCGCTAGAGGGCTCTCAGGGCGGAGCGAGTCAAACGCCTGTGGAGGCAGGGTCCCCGGGGGCGGAGAGGAATTCCGATTCGGGGCCTACACCCGGGGAGCTCCTTCGCCAGGGCCAGCTGTGCCAGCCCCTGCTCGAGCGCTTGAACCGTGGTCGCGACCAAGCGGCCTTCGACTACCTCGCGCGCGAGACGTCGCTCGATGTGGTCAACGATTGCGTACGTCGCATCCCCGACCAGCAGATCACCGAGTATCTCCTGGAGCAACTGTTCCTTACCGCCTCCCTGCTCTCTTCTGAGGCCTACAGCAGTGTCGCGAATATCCGCGAAGATCTCAAAGCGCTCAGGATCGAACTTCCGAAAGAGGATCCAGACGTCGCCAGGGTCGAGTACGATCGCAAAGTCGAGCGTCTCGGCCAATGTTTCTTCGCCTTGGGCCGCAGGCTGCACCAGCTCGAGCAGTTCATGTTCGGTTGTCCACTGTCGGGCAGCGGGGAGCAGCTTCGGGGCCGCTACGGCCAGCGAGCCAGGGATCTGGCGAGCGGCGTTCGCTTCATGAGACAGGAGCTGGCGCGCTGGGTACGCCGATTCGTGCCGCTCAATCGAGACTTCGTCAAGGGCGGCGTGGATCTAGAGATGCTCGCTGGCCGGATGGAGGCCGTCGTGGACGAGCTCGAGCTGCGGATTCGAGAGGTCGACGAGGTTCTCAGCGCGACGGTGCTCGAGCAACTCGTCATTTTCGACCCATCGCTCACCCGGAAGCGCCTGTTTCGCCGGGACCTCGAGAACGTTCTCGATCTAGGGCATCTGCTGGATGGCCTGTCGAACCTCTTCGACCGGGTGCAGGAGTTCGACGAGCAACGTCGCCCCGAACAGCTCGCGCGGGTAAAGACTCTACTGGAGCAATTCCGACCCGAGCAGTTCCTCTCGTTCGCCGGGGTCCGAGAATCGGATCGAGGTTTGTTCCTGCGCTCGATCGTCAGGCTCGATCGTTACGAGCTCGGAAGCTCGACGAGCGAAGGAGAAGACCCCATCAAGGTTTTCCTGTTATTGACCGGAAATTTGATCGCCAACCTCAGACGCCAACATCGTTCTGCCTGACGGAACCGGGGAGCGCTCCTCGAGGACAATGTTCGAAACCCCCCGCGACGTTTTGAAATCCACCCTCGAAGAGATCGAGGAAGCCGGTCTCTACAAGAGCGAGCGGGTAATCTGCTCCCGCCAGGGAGCTTCGATCGAGGTCGAGTCCGGGTCGGATGGGGTGTTGAATTTCTGCGCGAACAACTACCTTGGGCTTTCCAGCGACCCCAAGATCCTCGAGGCGGCGCACCGTGGCCTCGACGCACGCGGGTTCGGGCTAGCCTCCGTTCGCTTCATCTGCGGCACCCAGGATATCCACAAGGAGTTGGAGCGGAACATCGCATCGTTCCTGGGCACCGACGATACCATCCTCTACAGCTCCTGCTTCGACGCGAACGGTGGGCTTTTCGAAACGCTCCTTTCCGAGGAGGACGCTGTCATCAGCGACGTGCTGAACCACGCGAGCATCATCGACGGGATTAGGCTCTCGAAAGCGCAACGATTTCGTTACAAGAACCGGGACATGAGCGATCTCGAGTCCAAGCTGAAGGAGGCGAGTAGCGCGCGGTTCCGTCTCGTCGCCACCGACGGCGTTTTCAGCATGGACGGAACCTATGCGCCGCTTGCCGAGATCTGCGATCTCGCCGAGCGCTACGACTCGATGGTCATGGTCGACGACTCCCACGCCACCGGATTCATCGGGGAGACGGGTCGGGGAACTCCCGAGCTTCACGGCGTTCGCGAGAGGGTCGATGTCATCACCTCGACCCTGGGCAAGGCCCTGGGCGGCGCCGCGGGTGGCTTTACCTCCGGCCGTCGCGAGTTAATCGATCTCCTGCGGCAACGTTCCCGCCCTTACTTGTTCTCGAACTCGCTCGCGCCGGTGATCGTTTCGGCCGCGCTCCAGGCGCTCGAGCTGCTCGTGACGAGCTCCGATCATCGGCGGCGTCTCATGGAGAACACCCAACGCTTTCGTCGAGAAATGGGTGAGCGTGGCTTCGAAATCGTCGAAGGCACCCACCCGATCGTGCCGGTCATGTTGGGCGATGCAAAGCTAGCCCAGGGGATGGCGAAGGACCTTCTTTCGGAGGGGATCTACGTCGTCGGATTCAGCTTTCCCGTCGTTCCGAAAGGCTCGGCGCGAATCCGCGTGCAGCTCTCTGCGGCTCACGAACCGGAGCACGTCGAGAGTGCCATCGAGGCCTTCACCGCCGTCGGAAAACGCCACGGAGTGATCGCCTAAAGCTGACTTGGCTACTAGTGGACTTCCGTATACTCCGCATCGACGATGTCCTCACTCTCGTCGCTGGTGGACGCCTCGGGCTCGGCCGCGCCTTTGGCTTGGGTCTTCTCATAGAGCCGTTCCGCTATCCGGTGTGAAGCCTGATTGAGTCGCTCCTGCGCCGCTTTCATGGCTGTCTGATCGTTGCTGTCGAGCTTGGTCTTGGCCTCCTCGACGGCCGCCTCGACTTCGCGGGCGATCTCGGAATCGAGTTCGCCACGGTTCTCGGTCAGGCTGCGTTCCGCGGTAAAGATGGCCGTGTCCAGGTGATTTCGAGCCTCGATGTGCTCGCGGTCTTCTCTGTCCTGGTCACGATTCGTCTCCGCCTCTTTCACCATGCGGTCGATTTCAGCCTGGTCCAGGCCGCTCGAGCTCGTGATGGTGATGGCCTGCTCCTTGCCCGTGGCCAGGTCTTTGGCCGAGACGTTGACGATGCCATTCGCGTCGATGTCGAAGCTGACCTCGATCTGCGGGACACCGCGCGGGGCCGGGGGCAAGCCTACGAGCTGGAACTGACCGAGGGTACGGTTGTCACGAGCAAGCACGCGCTCGCCTTGGAGCGCGTGCACCCCGACGCTCGGTTGATTGTCCGCGGCGGTGGAGAAGATCTCGCTCTTTTTGACCGGGATCGTCGTATTCTTTTCGATGAGCTTCGTAAAAACCCCGCCCAGGGTCTCGATGCCGAGAGACAGCGGCGTCACGTCCAGGAGAAGCACGTCTTTGACGTCTCCCTGTAGGACGCCGGCTTGAATCGCGGCACCGACGGCCACGACTTCATCGGGGTTGACCCCTTTGTGCGGGTCGCGCTCGAAGAGGCTCGTGACAGCTTGCTGCACGCGAGGGATACGCGTCGAGCCGCCGACAAGAACGACCTCGTCGATATCGGAGGCGGAAAGGCCGGCATCCTTCAGCGCCTGTCGGCACGGTTCTAGAGTCCTCTCGACGAGATCTTGGACGATCTGTTCGAGCTTGGATCGCGCGAGCTTCATCTGAAGATGCTTCGCTCCGGACCCATCGGCCGTGACGAAGGGAAGGTTGATATCCGTCTCCAGCGAGCTGGACAGCTCGATCTTCGCGCGCTCTGCAGCTTCCTTTAGGCGCTGTAGCGCCATCTTGTCCGCCCCGAGGTCGATGCCTTGCTCTTTCTTGAACTCCTTCACCATCCACTCGATGATGCGCTGATCGAGGTCGTCGCCACCCAGGTGGGTATCGCCGTTGGTCGCCTTGACCTCGACGACACCGTCTCCCACTTCCAGGATGGAGATGTCGAACGTGCCGCCGCCGAAATCGTAAACGACGATGGTCTCCTCGTTCTTCTTGTCGAGCCCGTAGGCGAGTGCTGCCGCGGTGGGCTCATTGAGGATCCGTGCTACGTTCAGGCCGGCGATCTTGCCGGCGTCTTTGGTCGCCTGGCGCTGGGCGTCGTTGAAATAGGCTGGGACGGTGATGACCGCGTCCGTAACCGTCTCGCCGAGATAGTCTTCCGCGGCCTGTTTCAGCTTGGAGAGAACCTGAGCGGAGATTTCGGGAGGCGAGTAGCTCTTGCCGCCCGCGTTAACGCGGACTTCGCCGTTCTTCTGGCCGGTGATCTCGTAGGGCACCATCCTGATCTCGTCCTGAACCTCGTCGAACCGTCGGCCCATGAAGCGCTTGATCGAATAAACCGTGTTCTCCGGGTTCGTGATCGCTTGTCGGCGAGCGACTTGTCCCACGAGGCGCTGGCCGTCCTTATTGAAGGCAACGACGCTCGGGGTGACGCGATCTCCCTCGGAGTTGACGAGGACCTTCGGCTCACCGGCCTCCATGACCGAAACCACGGAGTTCGTCGTGCCGAGGTCGATTCCAATTGCTTTAGCCATAGTAATTTGCTCCTCCATCAAAGCTCTTGGAGGATAGTATAAGATATACACTAATAAAAATCAATATAATATTAGTGTATAATACACATATATAGTGATATTATGATTATAATACTATAAGATTTACCTGTCACAGGGAGGATTCGAATGGATTTCAATCGACTAACGGAAAAGTCACAGGTGGCGGTGGGTGAGGCGCAAGCCATTGCCACGCGTCACGGACATCAGCAGGTGGATGTGGAGCACCTTTTCCTGGCCCTGGTGTCGCAGGACGAGGGCGTGACGAATAAGGTCCTGTCCCGGCTAGCCGCGGATGCCGGCGAACTGGGCTCACGCGTCGAGACAGAGCTCGAGGGCCTGCCCTCCGTACAGGGACCGGGCGCCGGCCCGATGTACTTCTCGCAGCGGTTGCGTCGGCTCGTGGACGCGGCCGACCAGGACGCGGGCAAGCTCAAGGATGATTTCGTCAGCGTGGAGCACTTTCTTCTCGCCCTTGCCGACGACTCAGGTTTCTCCGGGAGGCTTCTGAAGGACCGAGGCATCACGCGTGAGGCAGTGCTCGGCGTGTTGAAAGACGTCCGCGGCTCCCAAAGGGTTACGTCTCCGAACCCCGAGGCGACCTACGAGCCGCTTACCCAATACGGCCGAGATCTCACGGAGCTCGCCACTCAGGGCAAGCTCGATCCGGTCATCGGCCGAGACGACGAGATCCGTCGTGTGATCCAGATTCTCTCCCGCCGAACGAAGAACAACCCCGTTCTCATCGGCGAGCCTGGAGTCGGAAAGACGGCGATCGCGGAGGGGCTCGCCCAGCGTATCGTTCGCGGCGACGTCCCCGAGGGCCTCAAAGACAAGCGTGTCGTGACGCTCGATATGGGAGCGCTCATCGCTGGCGCCAAGTATCGTGGTGAGTTCGAGGAGCGGCTGAAGGCCGTCTTGAAAGCGGTTCAGGAATCCGAAGGTCGGGTCGTTCTCTTCATCGACGAGCTCCACAACGTCGTGGGGGCAGGGAAAGTCGAAGGCGCGATGGACGCCGGCAACCTCCTCAAACCGATGTTGGCACGAGGCGAGCTCCACTGTATCGGAGCCACGACGCTCGACGAATACCGAAAATACATCGAAAAGGACGCCGCTCTAGAACGCAGATTTCAGACCATCATCGTCTCAGAGCCTTCCGTGGAGGATACGATTTCCATTCTTCGCGGCCTCAACGAGCGTTACGAGGTGCACCACGGGGTTCGTATCAAGGACGCCGCCCTGGTGGCCGCGGCCACCTTGTCCAATCGCTACATCTCCGATCGTTTCATGCCCGACAAGGCCATCGATCTCGTGGACGAGGCCGCGGCCCGTCTGCGCACCGAGATAGACAGCGTTCCCACCGAGCTCGATGAAGTGGATCGCCGTCTCATGCAGCTCGAGATCGAGCGCCAGGCGCTGAAGAAGGAAAAGGACCGAGCTTCGAAGGAGCGTTTGAAAGAGATCGAGCGCCAGCTCGTCGACCATCAAGGGCTCGCCGACGTAGTCCGCGCGCAGTGGGAGGAGGAAAAAGAGCTCCTCGCTTCTGTCCGCAAACTCCGCGAAGAGATCGAGTCCACCAAGCAGGAGATCGAGAAGAGGGAAAGGGCCTACGAGCTCGACAAGGTGGCCGAGCTTCGCTACGGGCGCCTGAACGAGCTCACCAAGAAGCTCGAAAAATCCGAACAGGAGCTTGCCGAGAAGAAGAACATATTGCTGAAAGAGGAAGTCGACGACGAAGATATTGCTCAAGTAGTCGCGCGGTGGACCGGAATTCCCCTGTCGAAGCTTCTCGAAGGCGAAGTCGAGAAGCTACTTCACCTCGGAGACCACCTGCACGAGAGGGTCGTGGGCCAGGACGAAGCCGTGGACGCCGTCGCGGACGCAGTCGTTAGGGCTCGCGCCGGCATTCAAGATCCGGACCGGCCCATCGGAAGCTTCATCTTTCTCGGTCCGACCGGCGTCGGCAAGACGGAGCTCGCGCGTACGCTCGCGGACTATCTCTTCAACGACGAGAAGGCGCTCGTTCGGATCGACATGAGCGAGTACATGGAGAAGCACGCCGTCGCACGTCTCATCGGGGCGCCTCCGGGCTACGTCGGTTACGAAGAGGGCGGTCAGCTCACCGAGACGGTGCGGCGTCGACCGTTCTCCGTCGTGCTATTCGACGAGATCGAGAAGGCTCATCCCGACGTCTTCAACCTGTTGCTTCAAATCCTGGACGAGGGACGGCTGACTGACTCCCACGGGCGGACCATCGACTTTCGGAACACGGTGCTCATCATGACGTCCAACATCGGAAGTTCCGAGATTCTAGCGCTCCAAGGCGGAGCGGGGTCCGAAGACTACGAAGCCATGAGCCAGCAAGTGCTCGAATTGATGAGACATCATTTTCGGCTCGAGTTTCTCAACCGTGTCGACGAGGTCGTCGTGTTCCATTCGTTGGACAAGAACCAGATTGTCGCAATCGTAGACTTTCAGCTTCGGAGGCTTACGGCGCGGCTGGCTTCCCGGCGGATCGAGCTCGAGGTTACCGAAGAGGCCAAAGCCTTCATCGCGGATGCGGGCTACGACCCGGTCTATGGAGCGAGACCTATCAAGCGCACGATCCAGAAGGCGCTCGAGAGCGAAGTCGCACGGCGGCTTCTCGCGGGCGAGATACAAGAGGGCAAGACGTTGGTCGTCGGCGTGGAGGATTCTGCCTTGACGTTCGAAAGCGGGGACCCAGTCTTCGCGGCGGCCAGCTAAAAAAATTGGGTCTACGCGGATTCGTGTGGGTAAGTCCTGACGGAAAAACAGTGTAACTCATTGTGTGGAAAAGGTATCGAGTACTTCATCAGGTGCTGAGAAGTGGTCCATTTTTAGGATAGGCTAACCGAGTGAAAAATTCCCAGTCGATCCGCTCGCTGTTTGCGCTGCCAGGTTTCGTGGTGTGCCGGATTGAAGGGTCTATTCGGTGACCGATACGCCCGCGTCATCCAGCTCAAGAGGCGAAAAAAACAGCTGTGTGCTCTTACTGTGGGCAACGGTGCCGGGGGCGCTATGACAAGCAAGTGTGCCGGGTCCGCGACCTGTCGTTGGCAGGCTGGCGGATCTATCTGGAATACGAGCGTTGGCGCGTCAACTGTCCTGGGTGCGGCGGTTTGCATGTAGAACACCTGGACTGGCTGGCGAACAACTCGCGCTACACCTAGCGTTTTGCGACGCATGTGGGCAAGCTGTGCCGGACAAGGCGGTGGCCGAGATGGAACGTCTGCGCCTCCTAGTTGAAGGGGTCAACAACAAAATCCGTGTGCTGCAACGACGCGCCTACGGCTATCGCGACGAGGAATATCTCAAGCTGAAGATCGTGGCGGCATTCCTTCCGCCATTACCCAGAAATGCCGTCTTCAACCCACACGAATCCGCGTAGACCCAAAAAATTTAGGGAATTATATACTTGACGATCCTAAAGTCGGCCTTGGCTATGGAATCGGCTAATCTCACCGAGGTTGTGAACGTGTAGGAGCTTGTTCTTTCCTGCCTGACTTTTGAGCCACATTTCAGCCCCTTTGCTGTATCCGCCTCCGTCCAAAACGATGATGGTGTTGAACTCGTTCAACTGGATCGACAAGACCTCGAAAGGGTACTTTTCCTCCACACTGCCTGGGGACGCCTGCCACTTGCATTGAATGACCAGGCAATCCGGCCATCGTTGCGGATGGTACAGGATGAAATCGACACGCCTGTTTTTGCCATAGATGTCGCGCCCGACGGAGCATTGTTCGGCGAAGATCGACTGCCTCAACTCACGCATGGCAAAGAACCGCCCACTCGAAACGCGTTCGTATTCCTCGGATAGAAGATCGCTGACCGCGTTCTCTAATCGACGCCCGCGCTTGTTAGCCCTTGACCCTTTACTCATAGCTAGTGATGATCAACTCGGACACAGGTCCGCGTTTACTAGCCTGGCTGTTAATAAGCCGAGGAGCGACTGTTTCATGCAGGATGGTCTTTCCTCCTCGGTAGAGGCGCCGGATAAGCGACGTATCCGAATTGCTCAACATGACGTTGGCTCCCATGTTGATCCAACCGTTGATTGCATCACGTAGACGCTCCTGATCCTCGGGCGTGAACCCACCAGCTTGGTATCCTGTAAAAGTTTCGTGGTAGGGCGGGTCACAATAGACGAAATCGTTCGCATTCGGATGAACGGCCCTCACGAAGTCACCGACTTGTATCGTGGCTTTCGCCAGTACCTTGCTCGCCGTCCGTAATTTATCGGCGTTGCATATATCTGGATTCTTATAGCGTCCCTTTGGAACATTGAACTTGCCAGCTTTGTTCACGCGGTAGAGTCCGTTGTAACAAGTTTTGTTCAGATAGATGAAGCGAGCCGCAATTCCGATCGAGGTGTCGGGCTCTTGTGCACGAACTTGAAGGTAATGCTTTTCGTTCCTATGTCCTCGCTCGTGAGCTTTCAACGCTTCGATCAACTCATCAACTCGGTCTTTTACTACTTGGTAGGTGAGGACCAATTCCTCATTCAGGTCGGATAGGACAGCTCTATCAATCCGATCCGCCATCGTAAAAAAGACGGCACCGCCGCCAACAAACGGTTCCCAATAGGTGCTCACACGCTCAGGAAAATACTTGGCAATCTCTGGGATTAAGGTTCTTTTTCCACCGGCCCACTTAACGAAAGGCATGGCCGGGGCCTTATCAAGATAGGGGCGCTTCGTGCGCTGAAGCACACGTTTAAGCTCACGATTGAACTGCACGATGTTACTCATGAGATCAACCCTTTGTACGTCATCCGACTAGAAAGGCCATTCTCAATCAGGTGGGCTACACGGGCTGCTCGCCCCATATCCTTGTTGTTCATACGGAAGGCGCATCCGTCAAGGTAACGCTGCGTGTGCTTCTTGCTCCACCAGTGGTGGATCCCGATGTACGCGCGCTTTACGAGAGCCCAAAATGACTCGATGCTGTTCGTATGAGCTTCGCCACGAACATACTCGCCACGGCTATGAGTCACACGCTCCAACGAATAGAAGCTGTCGAGAACCGAGTAACCTCGGTGCTCGTCTGCTTTGATCTTAGAGCCAAGAGCAACATGCCGGAGCGTGTGTGGTACTATGTTTGCGGCATTGGCGCCTTTCACGTGGAATGCCTTCGCCTTCCCGCCTCGCTCCCTCATGCCAAAAACGACCGCTTTGGTCTTGGTGCTACGGCCCTGCGTTCCTCGCGTGCGCTTGCGGGCGTGCTTGTTTTTCTCCTTGCCGCCGATGTAGGTCTCATCCAATTCTACGATTCCGCCGAGCATCCCTGAATCGTCGTTTCCGGCCGCATTGCGGATGCGCTGAAGCATATACCAGGCCGTTTTCTGCGTCACCCCGATATCCTTCGCTAGCTGGAGGCTAGCAATACCCTTAGAGTGACAAGTATCGAGCCAGATCGCTGCGAACCATTTAGGCAGCAATTTGATCGGCGTGTCAGCGAACATGGTTCCAGCGATGATGCGGAAGACGCGTCGACAATCGCCGCACTTGTGCCGCCGTCCGTCGGAGAAGTGATAGATTCGCTCGTAACCACCGCAGAGTGGGCAATACGGGCCTTCCGTCCAACGCAGCCTTTCGAGCTGCTTCAGGCAGGCATCGACAGTTCCGAACCTTCGTGTGAAGTCTAGTAGGCTGTCCATGACGGTCTCCTTATATAGGTATTATACGCACCTATACTGGGATCGTCAAGTATATAATTCCCAAAATTTAACCCCGGGAGGCGGTGCGGGGGGCACCTCCCGGGGTTGGCGTCGAGATTGGGGAGCGACGCCAATGCGTTCTCGGACAACTCTAGAAGCAAGGCCCGTGCCACTTGCAGACAATATTCGTAAGCTATTGCTTGTGGGCCGTTTATGTATTTTCCACCTCGGCCCAGGAAGCGCGAACGTTTAATATCGAAATCCATAGTTGGGGGCGACGCATTTAATGTTGAAATGTTTCGGTCTAGCGGGCTCGTATCCTTCGCATCAGGCACCTTGGGATTCGAGCCACTGGACGCTCTCCGCCCAGGTGCGAGCGTCGTGCGCTTCGACCATTTTCGCGCTCGATTTGATAGAATCTCACTTAGCAACTCCTGATTGACAATACGGACCGGAGCTTCGCTCCCTAGAGGACCTTGCTGGGGTGGTCGCCCTATGAACCAGCAAATCACTGAGACTTTCAAAAAACTCTTCTTTGGCAAGCGGACTGGTGTCCTGACCGGCGAAGCGGGCTCGACCCAGCGAGCGGTCTATTTCCACTCGGGCTTCGTCGTGGGTGCTCAGTCGAGTCGCAACGAGGACCGCCTCGGCGAAGTGATGATGCGGCACGGTCGTATCACCAAGCAGGAGTTCGCCGACGCCTCGCACTTCATCAAGAGCGGCTGGAGGCTCGGCGAGATTCTCGCGGAGCTGAACGTCATCGGTGACGAGGAGATCGAGGCATTCGTGCGGCTGCAGCTTCTCGACGTCACCTGCACGCAGCTCATTAGCCCACCAAAGCGACTCGCCTTCTCTCCACTGAGCAGCGTCGACGCTTCCGTCGAAGCGCCGCTTTCCGTGGCCGACATCCTAATGGAGGCGGCGCGCCGCACCCCGAAGGTGGACAAGATTCTTGCCCGTCTCCGGAACGACGACGGCAAACTGGGCTTCCCGAAAGATCCGCTGAAGCGATTTCAGGACGTCAACCTGAAGCCGGAAGAGGCCTTCGTGCTGTCACGGATCGACGGTACGCAGACAGCAAACGACATCTTCTCCGTCAGCCCCCTGTCCGAAGAGCAGACGGCGCGGACACTCCACGGTTTGCTTGCGGCCGGAGTCATCGAGCCCGAGGGAGAAGAAGGCAGCGGAGACGACCCGGAGGAGAACGCACAAAAGGCTCTCCAAGCGACGGCTTCGAGCGTCTCGGCGGAGGACGAGCGCGACCGCGAGCATGCCGAGGTGGAAAGGCTGTATCAAGAGTTTCAGTTTCGAGACCATTGGCAAGTGTTGGAGATCCAGCGAGGAGCCTCTACGGCGGAGGCCAAGAAGGCCTTTCATCGCGGCGCCAAACGGTTTCATCCGGACCGCTTCCGACGCAATACCGACCCCGAGTTTCAGGAAAAGCTCTCCTTCGTTTTCCGTCGCATCAACGAGGCTTTCGAGATCTTGTCTTCCGAGAAGAGCTCGCAGAGCTATCGAGCGCTGGCTGACAAGGAGACCCAATACGAGGAGGGCCAGCGAAGCTCCATTCCCTCGAAGCCCTCGAAGGACGACACTCAGGCAACCAAGCGGGGCGACCTCGGCGCCGCCAAGGATCTGTACCGGCGCGCGCAGGAGGCCCACGACCGGTCAGACTTTTGGCAGGCCATTCAGCTTACCCAACAGGCGATCGATCTGGCGCCGGATCGAGCCGAGCTCTATCACTTTCTCGGGCTCGCGCTCAGGAAGAATCCAAAGTGGCGCCAGGACGCGGAGAAGAATCTCAAGATCGCGGCCAATCTGGACCCGTGGAAATCCGACTATCTGATCGAGCTCGGGATGCTCTATCGGGAGGCGGGGCTTCATCTGAGGGCGAGCAAGACCTTCGAGCAAGCCCGCGCGATCGATCCAGGCGCGAGTATCCCCGAGGACTAACTTCCGCCGACCGCTGTCCGAAAGAAGCTCAGCTTTCTTTCTCGTAGAGCTTGAGCTTGCGCCACAGCGTGGCCGTCGTGATTCCGAGCCGTTTCGCAGTGTTCTTGCGGCTTCCGCCGCACTCCGCCAGCACTTCGAGGATGTACTCTTTCTCGATTTCCGCGAGCGTGAGAGCGCTTGTTCGGGCGTGATCGATGATGCGGTCTTCGTTGCGGTGCGAGTCGCCGAAAGGGAGGTCGTCAATACCGATAATGCCGTCTCGATCGAGCGCTGACGCCCTCTCCATGATGTTCTCCAGCTCTCGGACGTTGCCACGCCAGGGCTGTTTGAGCAGCAGATCCATCGCTCGCGGAGAGATGGGAGGCGGATTCCGAATGTCCATCCGCTCGGCGATGCGCCTCATGAAGTGTAGAGCCAAGGCGGGAATGTCCTCTCGTCGGTCGCGGAGCGGAGGCAGCTCGATAGGGATCACGTTCAGGCGATAGAACAGGTCTTCTCGAAACCCGCCGCCTTCGACCTCCTTATGCAGGTTTCGATTCGTCGCGGCAATGATTCGCACGTCGAGGTTGCGACTCGCCGTCGTCCCTACCCTCCGGACTTCTCCGTTCTGGAGAAAGCGCAACATCTTCACCTGCGCCATCGGAGTGAGCTCACCAACCTCGTCCAGAAAAGCCGTGCCACCATGTGCCTCGTCGAACAAACCTCGCTTGTCGACGTGCGCACCCGTAAAGGCGCCCTTCGTATGACCGAAGAGCTCGCTCTCCTGGAAATTCTCGGGGATTGCGCCGCAGTTGACGATGACGAGAGGTTTGTCCTTTCGTGGAGAGAGAGCGTGCAGTGCCCTTGCCACCAGTTCCTTGCCGGTTCCGCTCTCACCCGTGATGAGAACCGTCGAGTCGAGTCGGGCGACCTGGTCGACCATCTTGAGCACTTCGTCGATCGCTGGTGATGCCGAGATGATGTCTTTGAAGGGATCCTGGTCCCTCACCGCTTGCTCGAACAATCGAACCCTCTGCGTCAAGCCCTTGCGCTCGAGGGCGCGCTGGGCCACTAGCGTGAGCTCTTGCGGCTGGAAGGGCTTGGTCAGATAGTCGTAGGCCCCCGATTTGATCGCCTCGACCGCGCCTTCGATCGTCCCGTAGGCGGTCATGACGACCACCTCGGTGTCCGGAAAGAGCTCTTTCGCGCGCTTCAAGACCTCGATTCCGCTGATTCCGCCGAGTCGAAGGTCCGTCACGACAAGGTCGAAGGGTTTGTTGAAGAGGAGATCGATCGCCTCTTCGCCGGACTTCGCGGACTGAACGTCGTAGCCCTCGCGTCGGAAGGTAATGACCATCGACTCCCGGATCGGGGCCTGGTCATCGACGACCAGAACCGACACGCCGGGAGCGACCTTCGTTTCCTCTTCAGCGATGGGTCTCGATTGGTTGGCGCTCATCGGAGCTCACAGGAAATCTGAGGCGGAAGGCGCTACCGGCTCCCTCCTCGCTTTCGACTTCGACTTCGCCGGCATGGGCCTCTACGACGCGTTGTACGATCGCGAGGCCGAGGCCGGTGCCGTCGGCTTTGGTCGTATGGAACGGTTGAAAGATCTTTTCGCGCTCGCTGGTTGCAATGCCCTTGCCGGTGTCTCTTACCACGACCTCGATGAAATCGTCGCCCGTCGAGGAGCGTTGCACGATAACACGGAGCTCACCGCCGGACGGCATGGCTTCGACGGCATTGACGAGCAGGTTCCAGAGCGCCTCCCGGGATTGCGCGGCATCCAGGCCCACGGGCGGAAGCTCGTCCTCATACTCCCTGACGATACGGATCGCCCGTCCGATGGCTTTCTCTTGCGAGATCAAGAGCAGCAGATCGTCGAGGACAGCCGTTACCTCCTGGGGAGTCTTGTGGATGGGACGAGGGCGAGCGAACCTGAGGAAATCCGCGACAATGCTCTCGAGGTGCTGTGATTCCTGATGCACCACGTCGAGCAGGCGCCGATCGTCTCCGTGAAGCTCCAAATCGCGGCGGAGCACACCGACGGAGTTCGAGATGGCCCCCAGAGGATTCCGGATCTCGTGGGCGATCTGCGCTGCGAGCTCACCCGCGGCTGCGAGTCTTTCCGATCGAATGAGCTTCTCCTGGGTGTGCTTCAGCTCCTCGTAGGCGCGGCGTGTTTCTTGAAACTGCTCCCGGTAGCATTTCTCTGACTCACGGAGGCGAGCGGTACGCTCTCGGACTTTGAATTCCAACGAACGTTGATAATCCGCATTCTCCGCTTCCAGCCGTCGCTTCTCTCGAAGCAGTGCTTTACGCTCACAAGCGCGCTCAACGACCGCGAGCAGTGCCTGTCGGGTTCGATGTAGTCGTAGGCGCCTTCCTTCAGCGCCTCAACCGCAGTGGATAGAGCCGGATGCCCTGTGACCATCACGACGCTCATTTCGGGATCCTGTTCCGATGAGAAACGCAGCAGCGAGAGTCCGCTCTCCTGCGGCAGCATCAGGTCGGTAAGTGCGACATCGAAGCGTTGCTCTCGGAGTAGGGGTCTCGCTTCGCTGAAGCTCGAAGCGGTAACGACCTCGTGACCCTCTTCCGCGAGCACGTCGGCGAAGGTCGCGCGAACCGTTTCTTCGTCGTCGACGATTAGAATTGATGGCACGGGATCTACCAGTAGGAAAGGATAGTCAAGTTGAGATTAGCATTTCGGAACCGAATGGCGCAAAAGTGGGTGGTAGTCAATTGACCGTGGGGTCTTCTGGGGAGCTTTCGCGATAGTGGGCGAGCAGACGCCAGAATTTCAGATTCTCGAGGAGGAGGGCTTCGAGTTTCGAGGCGCGCTTCAGGAGATTGCCCTCTTCGAGGAGGCCTTGCTTCATCGTGGCGGGTATGTCACTGGTTGCGGCCATGGTATTGACGAGCCCACGAAAGTCGGCGGACTCGCGGCGTTCGGAGGTCTTCCTGCCGGTCTTCGCCGCGAGCTCGGATTTGAGCTCGCGAAGCCGAAAAGCCATGGCGTGGACGTCCACCTCGGTCGGTGGAAGCACCTCCGGTAGTGCGCAGGTGTCTCGCGCGCGGTAGAGCTTGCCTTCGACGCGCTCATCAGTGGATGCGCTCTCGGGATCGACGAGCCGGACTCGCTCGAGACCTCTGAGAATTATGTTGAAGCGGCCATCCGGGAGCTTCTCGTCCTCGTCGATGTGACCGAGTGTAGCTATCTCGTGCACCGGAGGGTTGCCATAGTAATCCTGCTCCCAGCCCGGTCGCAGCAGGACGACGACGAGCCGTCTGTCTCCTCTGAGCGCATCCTCCGCCATCTGCCGATATCGAGGCTCGAAGAGATGGAGAGGCAGGAGCTCTGTCGGAAAAAATACCGTCTCCGGGAGCGGAAAGATGGGCACGAGGCTCATACTCTAAGCATTGACGATGGATAGCAGCTCCCGCAAGTCATCCAGCCGGAAATCTGGCTCCGATTTCAGGCTTTCGGTGGCGCCAATGCCGTAGGTGACCAGGCAGAAGCGAACCGAGGCGCGGCGCGCCGTCTCGAAGTCCACCGCCGAGTCACCGACGAACAACGTTTCTCCGGCTTCCGCGCCCAGCTCTCGCATGAGCTCGAGTGCGCCGACCGGATCGGGTTTCCGAGCCTTGAACGAGTCTCCTCCGTAGACGGCACGAAAGAAACGATCGAGGCCGAGTCCCTCGAGAAGAAGTCGGCTTTCGCGGATGGGCTTGTTGGTCAGCACAGCGAGCACTCGCTGCGCCGCGAGCGCGGACAGCGTCTCTCGTACGCCGGGGTAGGCCCTCGTATGCTCGAGGAGCCGACGTCGGCAAATGGGGAGGTAGAGCGCATGGGCCCGATCGAGCTCGTCGTCGCTCACGCCCCCCAGGGAACGATCGAGAAGCTTCCGCACGCCGTCGCCGATGAAGCCCACGACGCGGGGAAGCGGCAAGGGTTCGCGCTCCATGACTTCCAAGAGCTCGTTCACGGACAGGGCGATGTCCAACGCGGAGTCGACGAGCGTCCCGTCCAAATCGAAGATAATGAGCTTCAAGACGCTACCACGCTGGTCTCATTGGCTGGCCCGAGCGCGTGAGATATAATTTCCGTGAGATAGGATGGCACTTGAATGCTGGAGCTTTCCCGCAAGAGTGATTACGCGCTGAGGGCAGTCATCTACCTCGCGCGCATCGCTCCCGAGCGCTACGGTCGGGTGAGCGAGATCGCCAAAGCGAAGGACATTCCGCAGGCCTTTCTCGCGCAAATCCTTCCACTCCTGGCGAATCGCGGCGTCGTGAAATCCCAACAGGGCGCGCATGGTGGCTACGCGCTGGCACGCCCGCCCGAGGCCATCTCCTTTCTCGACGTCATCGAGTCCGTCGAGGGACCGCTTCGGTTGAACAAGTGTGTCGAGGGGCAGCACGACGATTGTACGATTCTCGATAGCTGCGAAATGCACTACGTCTGGAATCAGGCTCAGGCTCAGATGGTCGGCTTTCTTGGCAGCGTCACCATGGCCGATATGCTCAGCGCGCCGCACCATCCAGGAAGTGGTCCCGTCGCCATCGAGACCTCCTGACTTTCTCAAGTCCCCTGTTCGTACTCTTCGGCACGATGCATGTCGAAGGCTCTGTGCTCCGGATTGAGCTCGAAGCCGCGGAGCTCGGTATGGCATCGATAGCAGACCGTGACTTCCCCTAACCGGTGATAGAGCGTGAAGTCGGCCGCGCTAGCCACGACGAGGACGGCGAGCGCTGCTGGGAAGTGCCAAAAAGCGTAGGCGAGCGAGGACAAGACGATCGTCGCCGTAACGGCGGCACAGCCTAGCTGCTGGGGAAAATCCTTGCGCGTAAAGAAGAAGAGATTGCCACACTGCGGGCAAGAGTCGATGGGTCCACCGGCGGCGAGGGCCTCGCTCGGTGAGGATTCGTTCGGAGCTTCACAATGAGAGCAGATCACGGGGGATTCCGAAGGGGCTGCGTAGACGTTATAGTCGGAGCACTCCCGACAAAAATAGCCGACTTCGAGATCGCTCCCGGTCATAGGGGGTATCCGGTCGCGACCCAGAGAAACTGTGAAACGAGCTCGCCGAAAAGGACGAGGATGAGAGCTACGTAGAGCAGCCCGGTGGCCGACTGAGTGGATCGGATTTTCACCGTTTGCCAGATCAAGCCCGCCAATAGAAGCGGGGCGCCGAGGCCCATGAGGCTCCGAAAGAAGAAAAAGAGCCCGGTTGTCGAAAGGACGATATCGGCGAAGCGGCTCACACGAAGAATCTCCCAACCGCCGAACAGCAACGCGGCGAGGACCGCCGAGAAGCGCGCCAAAACTCCAATCCAAAGCCAGAGCGCTCCGTGTCGGAGGGGTGCGATCGAAAGATTCGTGTCTACGAGATACCAATGACCGAGGATCATTGTCACGGTCACCGCTCCCATGAGGGTGGCGGAGCTGAGACTTCCGGCGAGGCTCAGCCATGGTCTCGGGCCGCCCGAGAGTAGGGCGAAGAGAGCCGGCGAGGCTGTTGCGCAGGCGGCCGAGAGCCACGCCAAAGCGCCCGCGCCTCCGCGTCCTCGCCCGAGCGCCCCGTACCAAACGAGCGCCGCGACGGCCGTGACGGCCCAGGCGAAGCGACCCGAATCGGTACCCGCCGCTGCGGCGAAGAGAGCTGCCCCCACAATCGACGCGGTGCAGAGGCGAAGAAAACCGATTGGCAGCCGGTTCGAAGCAGCCAGCGCCGCCGTCACGAGCAGACTGCCCGCGGCGAGGTGGCCCGCCAGAAGCGACGTGACTTCGCGGATCACAGCGTTCCTTCGGGGACCGCTAGCGAATCTTCGCGAGCCAGTAGCTGAGATCCGGTGTCAGTTCCGAGAGCGCCATCCCATCCTCGACCGGCGTTTGACACCCTCGGAGCCGGGACGACATGACCTCCTCCGCCCGTCTCACACTCATCTCGCAATTGCCACACTCGTTGCTCCAACAAAAGCGCCCGAGCACGGGCGTCTTGGAGCTGACTATATCTTGGATACAGGCGAGGAGCACTTCGCCCTTAGGGCCGGCGACAAAATAAGTTCCCGTTTTCAAGACGGTCGGATGGTGTAGTTCCATTTGGGTAGAGTCTGGTCCTTTGTAACGGAAAGCGCCTGCATCCGCTCGTCAGTGATTTTGACGCCCTTCGGATAACGACGCCGGATAAGGTGTGCGCGTACTCGCAAACCGGAAGAGGTGGTGGTCGTGCGGATGTATTTGAGGATGGTTTCGTAGCTGTCGAGAGGCCTGCCCGCCCAGTTCTTGCTGACCTCGCTGAACAGACGGTGCTCCACTGGATTCCACTTGGATGTACCGGACGGATAGTGGGCTATGGTGATAGCGATGTCGTGGCGATTGCAAATCCGCGTTTGAAGCCCGTGCTTCCAACCCCGACACCGATAGCCATTGCTGCCCCCGGCGTCTGCCAATATCGCGAGGTCACGGGCTGCAGGATAGCGTCGCCGTCCTTCCGTTCGCCACCACTTCTCGATGGCATTCACGGCGAAGTCCGGGGTGTTGTACGAGGTACCAATGAACACTGTCCCGCGGTTCGCGAGCAGATCGTAGACGCCGTAGGGGATTGCGATGCCGTTCGATTCGGAACGGAAGTCATGGTCTTTGACGAGAGTCGGCTCGCGGTTCCAGGCCTGCCCGCCGTTTTTGAATAATCCCACCAGCTCCCGTTTCTTCGTGTCTACGCTGATGATGGGATGACCAGCTGCGGCAAAACGCTCGCGCAGTTCGGCGATACACGCGAATTGGGTATCGCGATCTTCGGACGTGGCACCGCACAGCTTCTTGTGGTTCACCCGCAACGAGAAGCCGAGCTGTTTGAGCAGTCGACCGACGGTTTTGCTGCTGACGTTCACACCGAGGCTTCTTAGCTCGCAAGCAATCTTGTCGGTGGTCCGCCGCGTCCATTTCACTCCCGTCCTGTGCCAAAACTCGGCCCTTTTGAAATAGGCCATAAATCAGCAGCTTAGTGTCTGTGTTTGCGCCGGGGCCAACGGCCGTAGGCTTTACAATCGTCTGGCCCGAGGGTGTTATCTTCAGATCCATGATGACGTACCACGTGCAATTCCTACTGCTCGTTCTAGCTGGCTGGGTCAACCGCCAGCAGCAGGATGTGATCGACTACCTGCAAGAGGAGAACCGTGCGCTCCGAGCCGGGCTTCGGGGCAAGCGTCTCAGGCTCTCTGACGACGACCGGCGCAGGCTCGCGGTCAAGGCCCAGGCTTTGGGCAGCGAGGTGCTGGCCCAGATTGCGTCCGTTGCCACACCCGCTACGCTTCTGCGCTGGTACCGCCACCTCATCGCAGCCAGGTACGATGGCAGCAAGAACCGGAGTCCAGGCCGACCTCCGACGGCGAAGGACATCCGTGAGCTCATTGTGCGCGTGGCGCGGGAGAACCCGACGTGGGGATATACGCGCCTGCGAGGCGCACTCAAGAACCTAGGACATGAACTCGGACGCAACACCATCAAGAGGCTCCTCGCCGAGCACGGTATCGCTCCTGCGCCGGAGCGGGGCAGGAGCATGTCGTGGAGCACCTTCATCAAGGCTCATTGGGGCGCCATCGCTGCGACAGACCTGTTCACCGTCGAGGTTGTGAACCCGTTCGGGCTCGTCCGCTACCATGTCCTGTTTGTCATCGATATCGCCACTCGCTGCGTGTGCATCGGTGGGATAACGTCGGACCCCAACGGGGAGTGGATGAAGCAGGTGGCAAGAAACCTCACGGACATGTGGGATGGGTTCCTCCTTGGCAAGCGATACCTCATCCACGACCGGGACCCGCTATTCACCGAGGCGGTACGTGGGCTGTTGAGAGATTCAGGCGTGAAGCCCCTTCGCCTTCCCGCTAATAGTCCGAATCTGAACGCATATGCGGAAAGATTCGTTCTCTCCATACGTCGAGAGTGTCTCGACCGCTTCGTACCTCTCAGTGAGCGACACCTGCGCACAGCGGTAACCGAATACGTAGTGCACTATCACACAGAACGGAACCACCAAGGTCTCGGCAACGAGCTCCTCACACCTCTGCCGGCAAGCGCGAATGACGCTGGCCCCATCGTGTCGCGAGAGCGACTTGGGGGCATTCTCAACTACTACTGCCGTGCCGCGTAGATGGTCGCCGGCGACGGTAGCCCCTCGGCGGGCTCGACCGGCGTAGCGTGGAAACAGCTTCAGGAACACGCTTCGATATTCGCTCTCGACTAGGTGGTCATCTGCATAGTGACGACCTGCCCGCCCAAGACGATTGTAAAGCCCACGGCCCTTGGCCCGGTCGCAAACACAGACACTAAGTTGCTGATTTATGGCCTATTTCAAAAGGGCCGGGTTTTGGCACAGGACGCGGTCGAGTCCACATCGGTACCCAACACTGCATTCAAATCATCGAGGGTAGCTATTTTGTGCTTCCTCAACAGGCGGTCGAGATCTTCAGACTGATAGCTCGTAGGTCTCATAATAGGAGAAGTGCTCCTTGATAGACGTAATCCTCCTACAATGAGGACCGTTTGTCAAACACGCGCTGGTTGCTGAAGACCTACAAATGTTCCGTTTCTAGGGAGCTTGCCAGGCTCTCGTGATGCCAGACGATATCGCGATCACGACCTGAAACAGGAAGAGTCTGCTCAAAACTAGACAGTTATTTTGTCGGCGGCCCTAAGAGTATTCACAGGTGCCGCCGCTACCCGACCAAATTCAACAGCGGCCGGGACATCCCCCCTTGGCCCGGTCGCAAACACAGACACTAAGCTGCTGATTTATGGTCTATTTCAAAAAGGCCGAGTTTTGACACAGGACGGCGTTGACGAAAGCGGGCACAATATTCGAGAGCAGACGCAAGAGCGAACCTTTCCACGTTTACAATGACGTCGGATCACCTCATCCGTTCGCCGCGAAACGGCCAATCCTGGCAGGTCTAAACTGTAGAATCAACGACGGACCGAGTTTTTGCGGAGCACAGGATTGTTCGCTACCGGGAATCCGTAGCCGCTTCCTCGGCCGAAACGATTCGCTAGAATTGTGGCACCCGCTTCCTACACGAGCGAGTCCAAGTTCACGTAGGAAACCTGGAGGTGGGGGAACTCCTTCTTGATCTCAGTTATCAGCTGGGTCGTTTCTTTGGAGCTGCCCGGGACGATCCTGGCTCGAATCTGCACTTGGTCATCCTCGATATCAAATCTCTGAATCGTCATCCCTCCCGTTAATCGCTCGAGAGCTTCGACGACACTAGCCTCGTCGGCGGTTTCGAGAAAGCGCTGGGCATCGCCGATGACGGTCAGGAGAAGGTTCTGCCGCGACGCGCCCCAACCGAGAACGCTCCGGCCGACGATGAAGATCGTGACGATGACCACGGCGACCACGGCGAGCAATCGGTGCTCGGCGCCGAGCGCGAGCCCGACCCCGATGCACAAAAAGAGATAAACCAGCTCCTCCGATGTCTTGATCGCCGCGCGGAAGCGGACGATCGAGAGCGCCCCGACCAATCCCAGGGAAAGTGCCAGCGAGGCCTTCACGACGAAGATGATGACGACCGTCACCATGGTGAGCATCGGGAACACACCGGAGAAATTGTCACGGTTGGAGATGGAGGTGCCGAAGCGCTTATAGAGCTCTCGGATGTAGAGCGCGAGAACTCCGCCGATGAGCATATTTGCGGCGCAGTTGAGCACCAAGGTGGACTCGGATCCTAGATTCTGTGGCCACATTGCCCGGCGATTCTATCTCACCTTGGCTTCCCCAAGGAAGTCGTGCTGGACCGAAGCCACATAACCTGCGAAACTCCCGAGGTTGATCGATATGCAAAAGATGCTTCCCGCCACGATGGCCTTCGTTCTCGTCGTCCTGTCGTCACTTGTTGGCGCCACCACGCAGGGCGTCGTGGCCGATACGCGCTTCAATCGTGAGCGCGGTTTCTATGACTCGGGTTTTGCCGTCGTCATCCAGTCCCGCACCGCTGGCGCACATATTCGATACACCACCGATGGAAGCTCACCGAGCCCGACGCATGGTCTCGGCGACGAGAACCCCGTGGTCGTGAGGATCGAGAGCACGACGACGCTGCGCGCGATGGCGTACAAGGCAGGGCTCACGCCGAGTAATGTCGACACCCACACCTACATTTTTCCGAAGCACGTCGTCAGACAGCCCCGCTACCCGAGCGGATTTCCGACCTCGATAGGTGGGATCGGCATGGGCGATTTGACTGAATTCGACTACGAGATGGACCCCGCAATCGTGGATCATGCAGATTATCGTCGCGAGATCCTATCCGCTATGAAGGCGATTCCGTCGCTTTCCATCGTGATGGACAAGCAAGATCTATTCGGCCAAGTGTTTACCGATGACGGTGAGCTGAAGCGCTCGGAAAGCGGCGTCTATTTCCGGAGCCAGGAGAAGCCCGGTAGAGGCCCCGCATCGGTAGAGCTCATCTATCCACACGCACCCGATCGTGGATTCCAGGTGGATTGCGCCATCGAATCGCATGCAGGCTACGGCGTCAAACGAGCGCTCAAACTGGTTTTCAAGAACGAGTATGGGGTCGGCAAGCTCCGTACGAAGCTCATGCAGGACGCTCCTCTCAACGGAGAATCGGCCAAGACCAAGTTCGACCGGCTCGTATTGCGTTCGGGCCACACGCGCTCCTTCGCGGGCTACGACGCCGGTAAGACGACCTACGCGAGGGATCAGTGGTTACGCGATACAGAGATCGCGATGACCGGGCTCGGCGCGCACGGATCCTTCGTCCACCTGTATCTGAATGGCTTCTACTGGGGTCTCTACAACGCGGCCGAGCGTCCGGACGGATGGTTCACCTCGGCGCATTTGGGCGGTGAAAAGTCAGACTGGATGGCTGTGAATCACAACGGCGTGCTGCACGGTGACGATAGGCGATGGCAGTACCTTCGCGGGCCGTTGAAAGACAAAGATATGCAGGTCCTCCAGGATTATCGAGAGCTTCAGCAATATCTGGACGTCGAGCATTTCGCCGACTACATCATTCTCGCGTGGTACTCGAGACTCTACGACTGGGGACCCGATCGAAACTGGTATGGGGGTAATAGAAACAACCCGCCGGGCCCTTTCCGCTTCTTCATGTGGGATGCAGAATACACGTTGTTCTCGGGGGCCACGCCTATGGCATGGGTGCACGAACTCTTCACTCGGCCAGCGGCGACGCGATCGGGGGATATGGTCGGGCTCTGGCACGCGCTCGCACAGAGTCCCGAGTTCATGATGCTGTTCGCCGATCAAGTCTATCAACACTGTTTCCGGGGCGCGCTCACCGAAGAGCGCTCGATTGCCCGTTGGAGGCGACTGGTGGCTTTCATCGAGTCGGCGGTGGTCGCGGAGTCCGCCCGCTGGGGCGATGCACGCAAAGCGCTCGGCGAGCTGACAAGGACGCGGAACGACACTTTCTTGCCACAGGTAAGAAGAGTCGAAGAAGTGATGACGGGAAACGTCTCGCACTTCATCGAAGTCTTGAGACAAGAGGACTATTATCCTCGGGTCGACCCGCCCGAGCCCACGAGGATTTCCGCATCCTCGGTCACGCTGCTCCAAACCCAAGGCGCCGAGATTTATGTGACTCGTGATGGTAGCGATCCTCGCGCGGTCGGCGGGGTTGTCTCGAAGCGGGCAGAACACGTGCGAAGCGGTGACAGCATCGCGCTCGAAGGCGGGAGGAAGCTCAAGGCGCGCGCCCGGGACGGAGTAGAATGGAGCGCATTGCGCATTGTTTCGGAGACCTCGTGAACCGGGCATTCATCCTCATCGTCCTGGCGCTTTCCGGATGTGACCGACCTCGGACATCGCTCGTCGAGCGCGGCGTTCCGGCGGAACGCGTGCAGCTCAAGCTCTCGGGTGCTGCACGTGATGCCTTGGTCTTTCCTTTTCCCGCCGAGCGCCGTTTCGAGGTGGATCTCCCGAGTGCGGCTTTTCTCCGTGTTTCACCGGCGCTCGTCACCGAGCAGAACGTCCGCCGCGCTCGCGTTTCCTTTCGGGTCATCGTCGAAACGGAAGACGACTCGGTCGAGGTCTTCGACGAGATCTTTCGATTCGGCGACGCCAACCGCTGGCACTCGCGCGTTGTGGACTTGAGCGCGTGGTCGGAAGAGCGCGTCACGCTCGTGCTCGTCACGCGTACGCCCGAGGATCGTAGTGCCGATATTCTGTGGGCCGACCGGATCCGGGCGGTCTGGGGCGAACTCGCGCTTGTCTCGAACCCGGAACGTATGCTCGCGAAAGCGGCGGACGATCTCACACGCGATGCGGAATCCTGGCTTCTGGAACAAGGTGGAGTCACGCCCGTCGACTACAACCAAGGCGTGAGTCTCGCCACGAATCTTATCCTGGCTGGCCTGTTTGCGCTCGTCATTCGCGGGCTCTATATCCGCTTCGCCTCCGTCCCATCGAATCGCCACGCCTTCGCTAACCTGTTTCCCGTGTTTACCCTCACGACCGTTCTTGTCATCGTCGTCGTAGAGTCGTCACTCGCTCTGTCGCTCGGGCTCATCGGTGCACTTTCGATCATTCGCTTTCGCACCGCCGTCAAGACGCCGGACGAGATCGCCTATCTGCTGTTTTGCATCGCCGTGGGTGTCGCCCTCGGGGCGCGCCAAGGCCCTCTGGCCGTCGCGGTCGTCGTGCTCGTCTCCCTCTTCGTGGTTGTGCGCCAACGGTTGTGGCCGCAGATGCCAGACAGGACGCTCCTTCTCATCGTTTCCGGCGACGCCGACCGTTTCTTTGAGGAGCATGCTCTAGAGCAGCTACGGCCCGTCGTCCAAGAGTTCCGGGTGCGAAGACTCGAGCAGGAAGGCCTCCGCATAGAGCTTTCGGCCGTGGTCACGGTCACGGGTCCGCGGGGCGTGGCCCAACTCGTGGCCGACATTCGGAAAAAGCTTCCCGCGTTCCAGTTCTCGTTTGTCGAGGCCGATGAGATCCCCTGAAGCGCCGTCGTTTGCTCTAGAGTCCGCGAGCGTCGCCGCACCTGGGCGCCGCGAGGTCAAGTTCTCACTTCCAAATGTGGACGCCGGGAAATTTAGCTCCATACTGGACGTCAATTGCCGCCGCGTGAGCTATGCGGGCGCGACGTCGCGTGTGTGCAGCATCTATTTCGACGACGCGGCCTTGAGCGCTTTCCGAGCCAACCTCGACGGCACGTCGCGGCGCACGAAGACCCGCATCCGTTGGTACGACACCCCGTTTCCGGAAAAGAGGTTATTTTTCGAAGTCAAACGTCGCGAGGATCACGCGATCTTCAAAGAGAGAGCACCGATAGTGGCTAGCGCCTCGCTCGCTTCGATGTCCTTTCACGAGATCGTCGTGGGACTCGCGCGCGTTCTTCCGGCGCGCCTACGGGAGCACCTGGTGGCCCGCTCGGAGCCCAAGCTCCTGATCGAGTACGAGCGCACTTACTACGAAGCTTTGAATGGCCCTATCCGCATCACGCTTGATCGTGGCCTCACCTTCTGGGGACAGGGCGGGCTGTATCCGAACCGCGGCTTTCCAGCGCGTGTCCCCGGCTTGACGATCCTCGAAGGGAAAGCCCCGTTTGGTCACCAAGAACGCATCCGGGAGATCCTCCACCCCCTCGAACCCTGGGTAACTCGTTCGTCGAAATACGTCCTGGCGTGCCAACACCTTGGGCTGTCGCCGCCGTGAGTGCATTATGTACACGTACGCGCAGCGCAGCGCCACGCCAACTGCTGGCCGGCGTCGATTACTCGTTGGGCAAGCGCACGTCGGCCGGCCGGAGGCGTGCTGCTGTCCGACTCGGTGGTAGGTGGCTCCACATAAACAGAGACCGGCCGGTGGTTCAGAGGGCCTCGAGCCACTGGAGTATGGTTTTGTAGTCCAAGGGCTTGCATTCAAGAGTTTCCACAGTCGTACCGAGCGCCGAGCGAAAGAGCTCATGTCAAGGGAAGTAATTCTTCGGCTCTTCGCATTCTAGTACTCGAAGAGTTTCTCTAGCGAAAATGGGCCGAAGCGAGTCGTTTTTCCAGGCGCACCGTCCACATTCGTCGAACCAGGACACAAGGGGCGGTACATTTTCTCTCAGACCATGGCGCGCCCGTCGTGTCCAAAAATACAAACGCACTCAAGACCCACGCGCCAGGGCGTTTCGGATCAGAGACGTCTGAGGCTTGATTGGCCAATGGGAGCTAGAATCCTCGGTCATGAGCACGCCGGTCCAGCCCTTGACCTTGTTGGTCGTCGCCATCGCTGGTTGGATCCAGCGTGACCTACAGGCCGCTATCGTTTGCGTTTTTGACATGACGGGCCCTTGGAAAGGTGCAAACTGCTGACCCGCTGAGCGTTCGAGTATTTTGTGACCAGACGGGTAGTTTGGCGTGGCCCTGACCATGAGTGTAGACTGCCAGCGATTCGGCTCAAGTGGGCAAGTCCATGGCGATGTTTCTCGCGGGAGTGGCGGCAGGTGTTGTACTCGGCGCAGCGCTGAGGTGGCGCGGACTGGTGGTGTTGGCAGCGGTCGGAATCGCTCTCCTTCTGGCGACCACGTCAGGGATCGACCTGGCTGCGCTGTGGGCCCAACTCGGCGAGTATGGGGCCACACTCACGGACTCTTTGACGCCGTAGGCGAACGAGCCTCAACGAGCCCGCGATGAGCGGCCGGTGGGTGCTTGCCCGTCGTGTCCGAAAATGCGAACGGAGCCGAAATCTCGAATCCTAGAGGCGTTGTCGAAATTCGCGGAGGCCAGCCTACGCGGCTGTCCCTTCCATAAACTCCAGCCTGCATGAGATTGGCGAACTGCCTACAACGGGGATGCTTTGGTCGTCTTCAATGTAGGACGTTCTTGAGGGTCGGCGTCGGCTCTACTCAGGGGCAGAGGTGTAACCTGGTGCGAAGTCCCGCAGCCGTTCCGAGCGGCTCGGACTTAAGCAGCGTGTCGAGTGTAATAATGATGGAGACCACCGACCTTTGGAATGGCTTTCACTTGGCCGTCCTGTCCAAAAACACAAATGGACTCAAGACTGGCGCGCCGGGACGTTTCGGATCAGAGACGTCTGAGGCTTGGTTGGCCAATGGAAGCTAGAATCCTCGGTCATGAGGAGGCAGAGCCAGCCCTGAATCTTGTTGGTCGTCGCCATCGCTGGTTGGCTCCAGCGTGACCAACAGGCCGCTATCGTTTGTGTTTTTGGACACGACGGGGTTCCCTACCTGTATCCCGAGCCATTCGCTTTGACGCATGTAGATCCAAGAACGCCCGGCAGATCGCCCCCGATTTCGTATATCCCGCCGGTGGCTTGATGCCCTTGCGCCGAGCGATTGAGGCAGCAAACCGCTTCATTGCCGCCGTCGGCGGCCGCTCTCCGCCGTTTCCGACACCGAGGGCTTCCCCCAGTTCAAACGCCTTCCCGGCAATGACGTCGTCACCGAGCCTGTCGATGATACGCCGGGCGGCATCGCACACCGCGCCGATCGCGCCCATCATCTCCTGCCTGCCGGTCACCACATCGTCGAGCAGGCATTCGAGCTCTGCAGTCACGCCCGGATCGACGAGCGACGGGTCGGCGCGTTCGAGAACCCCGAACAGTGCCAGCCCCCGGTCGGTCGGTACGATGTTCTTTCCCTGTGTCGTTAAGAATCCCTGTTTTCTGAGCCCGGCGATGATCTCTGCCCGGGTCGCCGGTGTGCCGATCCCCTTGGCCTCCTTGAGGCGGTCCCGCAAAACCTCATCCTTGACGAACCGCCAGGCATTTTGCATTGCCTCGATCAGCGTCCCTTCCTTGTAGCGCTGCGGCGGACGGGTTTCCCTCTTCTCGATCTCCGGATCGAGCAACCGCGCGGCCTCCTTGTCGCGGAGGGCGGGCAGCACCTGCGCTGCCTCGCCCTTCTCTTCAGCGGGCCGCCAGTCGGGGAAGGCGGCGCACCAGCCGGGCTCGATGGGTTGACGACCAACGGCGCGAAACTCGAAGCCGCAGACATCCAGCCTCACGGTCGTCTGCCGGTAGCGGTAATCGGACATGACCGATGCGAGGTACGACCGCGCGACGGCGTCGAACAGCTTCTTCTCGTCACCCGACAGGCGGGGCCAGATCTCGCCCAGATCTTCAATCGTGTTGACGTTGAGAATGACCGCGTGATGGCTAGCGCCCTCAAGCCCCTTGTCGTGGAAGCCGCCGTTCCGTCCCTTGCGGATCACCGGTGGCGACGGCACGGGGATGGCACCGTAGGATTTTCCCGCTTGCAGCCCGGCGATAATCTTCGGTACATCCGCGATCGCCCTCTCCGGCACGTATCGCACCTCCGCGCGTGGATAGGTCAGGATCTTTTTGCCCGCGCCGTCATAGAGTTCTTGCGCGACCTCCAGGGTTTTGGAAGCCGACCAGCCGAACCGGACACTGCAAAGCTTCTGCAGCGAAGGCAGATCGTGGAGCCTGGGCGGACGTTGCCGCTTGTCCTCGACACGAACGCCGAGCCGACTCTCGAAGTTCCGAGCCGCGTTCACGACTGCTTCGGCGTCCTCGCGCTGGAGAAGGCGCGCCTTCGGCGCGTGCCGCATTCGGAATGCGCCGCCCGCGACATGCGCGCTGGCCACCACCTCGTAATACGGAACCGGCACGAAGTCTCGGATTTCAAGCTCGCGTTTGCACGCAATCGCCAGGGTCGGCGTCTTGACCCGGCCGACCCCGTCGTGTCCAAAAATACAAACGAACTCTAAGACCCGAGCGCCGGGCCGTCGCCGAGTTCATCTATCATTACCATGGAGAGCGCAACCATCAAGGGCCTGGCAACGCGTTTGTTTTTTGGACACGACGCCCTCCTCTGCCCTCGACACTAATTTCAAGGGGCGGAGTGTCTCAGGGATGTTGACACGGAGGGGACCTCAAGATGCCGGGCGCCCTCGAAGCGGTGGACAGTGTCCTGTCCACCGCCGACGGTGGTGGTGTGACAACGGCCGAGGCAATCGAGCGACTTCTCGGCGCACAGATCACCCTGAGGAACAACCGCCGTTTGCAGGCGGCCATGCGTTCGTCACGCTTGCCCGTCGTCAAGACGCTCGATGAGTTCGAATTCTCGTTCCAGCCTTCCATCAAGCGTGAACAGATCGAGAATCTCCACGAGCTCGGCTTCGTCGAGCGCAAGGAGAACGTCGTCTTGTTGGGACCTCCCGGTGTCGGAAAGACCCATCTCGCGATCAGTCTCGCCATCGCGGCGGCGCAGAACGGCCGCCGGGTTTACTACGGCACCCTCGCCGAGCTCATCACATCGCTCGAGGAAGCCCGAGCCGCCGGTACGTTAGCACGACGGCTCGCCGTTCTCAGCCACCCCTCGCTTCTCGTCGTCGATGAGCTCGGCTACTTGCCCGTCAACCAGACCGGGGCCATGCTCTTCTTCCAGCTCGTGAGCCGTCGCTACGAGCGCGCCTCCACCGTGCTCACGTCCAACAAGAGCTTCGAGGAGTGGGGCGAGATCATGGGCGACGACGTCATGGCGGCGGCGCTCATCGACCGAATCCTTCACCACTGCCACGTCATCAACATCCGCGGCAACAGCTACCGCATGCGCGAGCGCTCCGAGCTGTGGCAGGCGCTCCATCCGGCGGGCTCGGACGAGCCTCGCCCGCCGGCTAACGCTCGCAAGAAATCCCAGGAGGTGCCGGCGTCTTAGGGTTCGTCACCCAATCGTCGGGTGTGCAATTTTCACCCGCCATGAATGTGCAGTTTTCGGCCGGCGTTGACACTTGATGGCGGAAGCACCTGACGGCGACCGCGCTCCAACTCGCCCTTGCGAGCGTATCGCTCGCCCGCCAAGGCTTTCACTTCGTCGTCGAGCAACTGGATGTGTCCCGAGGTTCGTGGAAAAAGAACGGCGCCCTCCACTCCGTCATCAGGGTATCAGATCAGGCGGCAACCTCCGCGTGTTCGAGAACCTCGCTCAGACGTTGGTAGCCGTCGATGCGTCGTAGTTGAATCTGGCCAGAGGCGATAAGCCCAAACAGCAAAGCGACCGCGGACTCCTCGCTGGAGAACGACGCTTGGGTTTTCGTCCGGCGTCGAAACTCGCGGTTGAGATTCTCCAGAGCATTGGTCGTTCGAATCGATTTCCACATGGCACGAGGGAATTCATAGAAGGTCAGCAGCTGATTACCGGCCTCCTCTAGGCTTCGGACGACGGCCGGCGCGAGAGGCGTCCACTTGGCGACGAGCTCGTCATAGGCTTTGCGAGCATCGATCCCGTTCTTGGCGTAGACGATCCGGTTGTAGTCACGCCGGAGCTCACGGCGTGCGTGCGCCGGGCAATGTTGGAGCAAGTTGGCGCGCTTGTGCTCGGTACATCGCTGCAACCGGCACCCCGGCCACTTCTCCAGCGCTTTCGTCAGCCCCTTGTGGCCGTCGCTGATCACTAGCTTGGGAGCCCGGAGTCCTCGAGCCTGGAGTCCCTCCAGCACGGAGCCCCAATGCGTCGAGGCTTCGCTCACCGCCAAACGCAATGACAACAGACGTTTCTGCCCGTCTGGCGCGACCCCGAGCGCGACCAGTACGGGTACGCTGATCACACGTTTCGCCATCCGCACTTTCAGGTGGAAGCCGTCCAGGTAAACGATCGCGTAGACCTCCTCGCTGAGAGCACGGTTCTGCCATTCCTCGAAGCGCTCCTTCAGCCGGCTAACCACGCGAGACACCGCGCTCTTCGATAGGTGCTCCTCACCGAGCAGTGGTTTCAGCGCTTTGCGGATCCGGCGGCTATTCGCGCCCGACAAGTAGGTCCCCAAGATCGCCTCGTCGACCTCACGAGTCCGGCGCGCGTACCGGGGCAACAGCTCACTCCTGAACTCTGTCGTTTCTCCCGTTTCCTCGTCTCGCACGCGGGCTCGTGGCACCCGGAGCTCGCGAGTTCCCACCGACGTCGTCACGCGACGGGTTTCGGCTCCGTTGCGATATCCACGGCGGTCTTCCGCACGCTCGTAGCTACCACACCCCAGCGCTTGGTCGACTTCTTCCTTGAGCACGACCTCGATTGCCTCCCGTCCTGTGCCAAAACTCGGCCCTTTCGAAATAGGCCATAAATCAGCAACTTAGTGTCTGTGTTTGCGACCGGGCCAAGGGCCGTGGGCTTTACAATCGTCTTGGGCGAGCGGGTCGTCACCATGCAGATGACCACCTAGTCGAGAGCGAATATCGAAGCGTGTGCCTGAAGCTGTTTTCACGCTACGCCGGTCGAGCCCGCCGAGGGGCTACCGTCGCCGGCGACCATCTACGCGGCACGGCAGTAGTAGTTGAGAATGCCCCCAAGTCGCTCTCGCGACACGATGGGGCCAGCGTCATTCGCGCTTGCCGGCAGAGGTGTGAGGAGCTCGTTGCCGAGACCTTGGTGGTTCCGTTCTGTGTGATAGTGCACTACGTATTCGGTTACCGCTGTGCGCAGGTGTCGCTCACTGAGAGGTACGAAGCGGTCGAGACACTCTCGACGTATGGAGAGAACGAATCTTTCCGCATATGCGTTCAGATTCGGACTATTGGCGGGAAGGCGAAGGGGCTTCACGCCTGAATCTCTCAACAGCCCACGTACCGCCTCGGTGAATAGTGGGTCCCGGTCGTGGATGAGGTATCGCTTGCCAAGGAGGAAACCATCCCACATGTCCGTGAGGTTTCTTGCCACCTGCTTCATCCACTCCCCGTTGGGGTCCGACGTTATCCCACCGATGCACACGCAGCGAGTGGCGATATCGATGACAAACAGGACATGGTAGCGGACGAGCCCGAACGGGTTCACAACCTCGACGGTGAACAGGTCTGTCGCAGCGATGGCGCCCCAATGAGCCTTGATGAAGGTGCTCCACAACATGCTCCTGCCCCGCTCCGGCGCAGGAGCGATACCGTGCTCGGCGAGGAGCCTCTTGATGGTGTTGCGTCCGAGTTCATGTCCTAGGTTCTTGAGTGCGCCTCGCAGGCGCGTATATCCCCACGTCGGGTTCTCCCGCGCCACGCGCACAATGAGCTCACGGATGTCCTTCGCCGTCGGAGGTCGGCCTGGACTCCGGTTCTTGCTGCCATCGTACTTGGCTGCGATGAGGTGGCGGTACCAGCGCAGAAGCGTAGCGGGTGTGGCAACGGACGCAATCTGGGCCCGCGCCTCGCGGCCTAAAGCCTGAGCCTTGACGGCGAGCCTACGCCGGTCGTCGTCCGAGAGCCTGAGATGCTTGCCCCGAAGCCCGGCTCGGAGCACACGGTTCTCCTCTTGCAGATAGTCGATCACATCCTGCTGCTGGCGGTTGACCCAGCCAGCCACAACGAGCAGTAGGAATTGCGCGTGGTACGTCATCATGGAGCTGAAGATAACACCCTCGGGCCAGACGATTGTAAAGCCTACGGCCCTTGGCCCGGTCGCAAACACAGACACTAAGCTGCTGATTTATGGCCTATTTCAAAAGGGCCGAGTTTTGGCACAGGACGAGCTCGGCGTGTCCCTTTTCATCCGCCCAGTCTGTCAGACGCCAGCCCAATTTGACAGCAATGGCACCGCCCGCGTGGGCGGAGGTCATCGGGGAGTGACCGAAATCGTTCGTTCACTCGAAAGTATCCAGGTGCGTGGCGGCCGCCACGGTCGGATGACTTTCCGTGGCGTGCTGACGCGCGATACTGCCGTGCCGCTCGCTGGTCCGACAGAAATCCTTTAGAGTATTTACGTAACGTCTACTGGGCGAGACTTCACGGGCCGGGATCTGTTGGGGCCGCATCGCCTCCCGTAGACCACGCCCATCGATCGGAGAACGACACATGTCAGAGCCGCGCGGCCATTGGAGTTCGAACACCGGCTTAATTCTCGCCGCGACCGGGAGCGCGATCGGCCTCGGCAACCTGTGGAAGTTCCCGTTCGTCACGTGGGAGAACAACGGCGGGGCCTTCGTCCTCGTGTACCTCGTGTGCATCGCCACCGTGGGCCTGCCCATCATGATGGCCGAACTGCTGATCGGGCGAGCGACGCAGAAGAGCGTGGTCGGGGCGCTCAAGCAGGCCATCGGGCCGGCGTGGGGCATCGTTGGCCTCTGGGGCGTGCTCTGCGGCTTTCTGCTGCTCAGCTACTACACGGTGATTGCAGGCTGGTCGCTCTTCTACTTCGCCAAGTCCGCGGGCTGGTCGGTCGGTGGATTCCCGGCGGGCGCCTCGATGGGCGAGCTGTTCGGTGCGCAGGCGGCCAATGGCGGCCTGCAGCTTGGCTTGTCTCTCGGGTTCAGTATCGCCACGGTCTCGGTCGTCTACTTCGGCGTCCAAAAGGGCATCGAGCGCATCGCGCGTGTCTTTCTGCCGATTCTCTTCGGGATCCTCGTCTTGCTGCTCGTCTCCGCCTTGGAGATGGCCGGGGCCGGTGAGGCGCTCCGCTTCATCTTCCTGCCGCGCTTCGGCGAGTTGGATGGGGGGAGCGTCCTCGAGGCGCTCGGCCATGCGTTCTTCACGCTCTCGCTCGGCATGGGCGCGATGGTGACGTACGGCTCGTACATCGTAAAGCATCAGTCGATCGTGAAAGCCTCGGCGATCATCGTCGTGCTCGATACGCTGATCGCACTCGTGGCCACGGTGATCATGTTCTCGGTGATCTTCAGCGTGCCGGGTATGGATGAGCAGGTCAGCGGCACGGGCACTGTGGGGATGCTCTTCATCTCGCTGCCGCAGCTGTTCTTCACCGAGGTCCCGTTCGGGGCATTCCTGGGGCCACTCTTCTACGTGCTGGTGGCCCTCGCGGCGCTCACCTCGACGATGTCGCTACTGGAAGTGGTCGCTGCCTACGTGATCGACGAACACCACATGCAGCGGGCCACGGCGACGCTGCTGTGTGGTGGTGCGGTGTTTGCCTTCACGGTCCTCGCCGCGTTGTCGTTCGGTGGTGTCGGCGCGATCACCGAGCTCCAACTCGGCGGCGCGCTCGGCCAGATGCTCTTCGGCGGCAAGGCGAGCTGGTTCGGCATGGTCGACCACTTCGTGTCGAACTGGATGCTCCCGACCGGGGGATTTGCGATCACGATCGCGGCGGGCTGGTTCCTGACGCGCAAGTACACCGAGCGGGAGCTCGTGGATGGCTCAGAACCCAGGTGGTTCAACTATGGAGCGTGGCGGTTCTTCATTCAGTTCGTGTCGCCGCTGGCCGTGGCGGCGATCATCATCGCGGTGCTGTTCTTCGGGGTGGACTTCAGCTAGGGCTAGGCAACACCTGATTTTCCGGTATTGACCACGTTGGCCGCTGGCTGTTGTGATCCGCAAAAAAGAAAACCGGCCAGAAGCAGCCGACTATGGTAGGTCTAACCTGCGGAATCAACGCCGGATCGACTTTTTGCGGAGCACAGCGTTCACGGGAGCGCACCTTGCGCTCGGACTGAGGTAACTGGTCGCTAGCTGGGAACAGCAGCAGCTTCTCCTTGCCTTGATGATTCCTCTCGTGATGATGGTAGACGACGTACTCCCTAAGCGCAGGACGGAGCGACTTCTCGCCGAACAGGATGAGCTTCGAGAGACATTCCTCTTTGACTGACTCCACCCAGCGCTCTGCGAACGAGTTCAAATCCGGGCTCCGTGCGGGCAGCTTGACGGGCGCGACGCCAACCGCCTCGATGGTCCGGTGGAACGACTCGCAAAACTTCGAGTCCCGGTCGTGAATGAGGTGTCGGCTTGAGGACCAAGCTACTGGAGGAGACCTCGAACACCACCAGTAGGGAAAGTACGGGAGCCCGAGAAGCCAGCGCTTCGACGAACTGCCCGACGGGCCGACTCCAATGGAACCCCTCGCGTTCTGCTCGTGGCATTTCCCTGTTAGGTCACCTCAATTCCCTGTTCGCCTATTTCAAATTCCCTGTTAGGTCATCTTAAATTCCCTGTTCTTTTGGAACAGGGAATTGCCATCTAACCATTTGAAATACCGATGGTTACCACGCGAAAAAACGGTCCGATCAACCTCAAAATGGCCCAAATTCCCTGTTTTTCCCTGTTATTCATGGTTACCAGCCGAGGCCGTATAGCTCCAAACTGCACCATCCGCCACCCCGTCCTGTGCCAAAACTCGGCCCTTTTGAAATAGGCCATAAATCAGCAACTTAGTGTCTGTGTTTGCGACCGGGCCAAGGGCCGTGGGCTTTACAATCGTCTTGGGCGGGCAGGTCGTCACTATGCAGATGACCACCTAGTCGAGAGCGAATATCGAAGCGTGTTCCTGAAGCTGTTTCCACGCTACGCCGGTCGAGCCCGCCGAGGGGCTACCGTCGCCGGCGACCATCTACGCGGCACGGCAGTAGTAGTTGAGAATGCCCCCAAGTCGCTCTCGCGACACGATGGGGCCAGCGTCATTCGCGCTTGCCGGCAGAGGTGTGAGGAGCTCGTTGCCGAGACCTTGGTGGTTCCGTTCTGTGTGATAGTGCACTACGTATTCGGTTACCGCTGTGCGCAGGTGTCGCTCACTGAGAGGTACGAAGCGGTCGAGACACTCTCGACGTATGGAGAGAACGAATCTTTCCGCATATGCGTTCAGATTCGGACTATTAGCGGGAAGGCGAAGGGGCTTCACGCCTGAATCTCTCAACAGCCCACGTACCGCCTCGGTGAATAGCGGGTCCCGGTCGTGGATGAGGTATCGCTTGCCAAGGAGGAAACCATCCCACATGTCCGTGAGGTTTCTTGCCACCTGCTTCATCCACTCCCCGTTGGGGTCCGACGTTATCCCACCGATGCACACGCAGCGAGTGGCGATATCGATGACAAACAGGACATGGTAGCGGACGAGCCCGAACGGGTTCACAACCTCGACGGTGAACAGGTCTGTCGCAGCGATGGCGCCCCAATGAGCCTTGATGAAGGTGCTCCACGACATGCTCCTGCCCCGCTCCGGCGCAGGAGCGATACCGTGCTCGGCGAGGAGCCTCTTGATGGTGTTGCGTCCGAGTTCATGTCCTAGGTTCTTGAGTGCGCCTCGCAGGCGCGTATATCCCCACGTCGGGTTCTCCCGCGCCACGCGCACAATGAGCTCACGGATGTCCTTCGCCGTCGGAGGTCGGCCTGGACTCCGGTTCTTGCTGCCATCGTACTTGGCTGCGATGAGGTGGCGGTACCAGCGCAGAAGCGTAGCGGGTGTGGCAACGGACGCAATCTGGGCCAGCGCCTCGCTGCCCAAAGCCTGGGCCTTGACCGCGAGCCTGCGCCGGTCGTCGTCAGAGAGCCTGAGACGCTTGCCCCGAAGCCCGGCTCGGAGCACACGGTTCTCCTCTTGCAGGTAGTCGATCACATCCTGCTGCTGGCGGTTGCCCCAGCCAGCTAGAACGAGCAGTAGGAATTGCACGTGGTACGTCATCATGGAGCTGAAGATAACACCCTCGGGGGGGATGTCCCGCCGGATGTTGAATTTGGGGTAGCGGCGGCTCCTTGGCCGGCCTAAGAATAGGTCTGCCAAACCAACCGTCTCCAGAGGGGGACAAGGAGCCACCATGCCAAGGAAATCAAAGAAGCCAGTAAGAAAGCAAACGCACTCGCCTACGGGCAAGGTAGTTGGCCAAGTCGGTCAGATACTGCTACCGATGATAGCTGGGATCGCGGCCACGAAGGCGGACCTGACGGAATGGGTGTACGAGCAAGGACTGACCGCATTGCACCTACTCCTGAGAGAGGACGCGGAGAAGATCGCGGGGCCGAAGGGCAAGCACGAGAAGGAGCGAACTCATAACCACTGGGGGAGCACGGATGGGGAGCTGAGCTTCGGCGGTCGTCGAATCCAAGTGTCGCGACCTCGAGTCCGTTCGAAGTCGGGCGAGGAGGCGTCGCTTCCACACTTCGAAGCCTTCCGCGAAGAAGACCCGCTTCCGGAGCGAGTGCTGAACCAGATCTTGGTGGGGGTATCGACCCGAAATTACGAATCGAGTCTGGACAAACCCTCGGCGAAGTTGAAGTCTCGTGGCACGAGCAAGAGTGCCGCCAGCCGTCACCTCGTGAGCCAGACGACTAAGAAGCTCGAGGAATACCTATCTCGGAGGCTAGAGGAGTTCGAGCTTGCGGCACTAATGATGGATGGCCTTGAGGTGGCCGGACAGACCGTCGTCGTAACTCTCGGTATCACAATAGATGGAACGAAGGTGCCCTTGGGTATATGGCTGGGCTCGACGGAGAACTCTCGGGTGTGCACCGCGATGTTGCAGAACCTTCTCGAGCGGGGATTGCGGATCGACGAATCGATTCTCTGCGTAGTGGACGGAGGCAAAGGGATCCGCAAAGCACTCGTCGACGTTTTGGGGGATCTCGCGGTTATCCAAAGATGCCAGCTCCACAAACTCCGAAATCTACGCTCGTACCTTCCCAAGTCCCGTCACGCCTACGTGCTCCAGACAATGAAGGAAGCGTACAAATGCAAGAGTGCCGACAAGGCGCGCAAGCGACTTCAGGCATTGGTGTCGTGGCTCGAGCGAAACGGCTACGACGAAGCTGCCGGAAGCCTTCGAGAAGGGATGGAAGAGACCCTCACGGTTGTGAAGCTCGCTCTACCCGAGTTACTTCGCAAATCTCTGGCCACGACAAACGCCATCGAGAATCTCAACGGCACCATCCGCAGAGTCTCGAGAAACGTCAAGCGGTGGAAGAGTCCTTCCATGATTCGCCGATGGACCGCTCTCGGCGTCGTCACGGCGGAGAAAAAGTTTCACCGTATCAAAGGCTATCGCCATATGGGCGCTCTCGTTCACGCGCTTAGAAGCAAACAGAAATCTCTTGACAGCGATGAGGTTGCTGCCTAAGAGTATTCACAGGTGCCGCCGCTACCCGACCAAATTCAACAGCGGCCGGGACATCCCCCCCTCGGGCCAGACGATTGTAAAGCCTACGGCCCTTGGCCCCGGCGCAAACACAGACACTAAGCTGCTGATTTATGGCCTATTTCAAAAGGGCCGAGTTTTGGCACAGGACGGGGTCGGTCAGCTAGTCCCCTGGATCTTTGATTACTATACAAAGTTAGGCTTTTCTCCAGCCCATAAGATTCATGCACTTAGAATGGTTTCGGCAAGCTCTGCTTTGTCTAGTTTTTTCTGCTACAGGGGACTAGCTTTTCGTCAACTTGACAGCAATGGCACCGCCCGCGTGGGCGGAGGTCATCGGGGAGTGACCGAAATCGTTCGTTCACTCGAAAGTACCCTTCGCTGTCTTCTTCGCCTTCTCCGCCGCTTTGGCCTTAGCTTCCCGCACCCTTAGCCACGCCCGGACTTCCCCCAGACGGAATTGAGACGCCACGCCGCGCCCTCTGGTGTGGACCGGCATCCCAGACCGCTCCCATTTCGTTACCATCTGTTTATCGACACCCAAATGCTCGGCTAGTTCCAACCGCGTCAACACTCGCGCTTTTGCCATAGTTCTCCTCCAAATGGCGTTGCCCCCTTCTGTATTGAAAGACGCTCCCAGGATACTACGGTTTCCCCTTGAACGAGGATTCCAATTCGCTGTAATAATCCCCAGCTTTGATTCGTGGTGCTTCTACCATCAAGTGTTGGTACGCCGCTAGAGGCATTTGAATGCTAGTGTCAGTTGGCCCCCGTGTGACGGCGAACGCCATCGCGTCCAATAAGGATGTCGGCGTGCCACGAAGATGTCCCTGAACGTCAGGCACCACATGGTCAGCCCAGCCGGCATCGCCGAAAGAACTGCGTCTTCCGAAATCAGGCTAGACCGGAGACTAATCAAGTTCGGTGCGCGCGGATGAATAAATGGAAGGCACAGGAGGGAGTTCCCCGCACGCGCGGGGATGAACCGTCAAAAGGGACTGTCCTCCGCAAAAAGTCGATCCGACGAGTTTGTTTGTGCTTTTGGACACGACGGCGTCGCGCTTATCAGGTGCCGATCGCCCGCTCCACGTCGCGCCCCGACGGACTCTGGAACACTCGCAGGTCGAACTCCGGCACCACCGCCAGCAGGTGGTCGAAGATGTCCGCCTGGATCGCCTCGTAGCGGCTCCAGACCTGATCGCGGCTGAAGACGTAGACCTCGATCGGGAGCCCGTCCTGTGCCAAAACTCGGCCCTTTTGAAATAGACCATAAATCAGCAGCTTAGTGTCTGTGTTTGAGGTTCTTGAGTGCGCCCCGCAGGCGCGTATATCCCCACGTCGGGTTCTCTTGCGCCACGCGTACAATGAGCTCACGGATGTCCTTCGCCGGCGGAGGTCGGCCTGGGCTCCGGTTCTTGCTGCCATCGTACTTGGCTGCGGTAGGGTAGCGGTACCAGCGCAGAAGCGTAGCGGGTGTGGCAACGGACGCAATCTGGGCCAGCGCCTCGCGGCTCAAAGCCTGGGCCTTGACGGCGAGCCTACGCCGGTCGTCGTCAGAGAGCTTGAGACGCTTGCCCCGAAGCCCGGCTCGGAGCACACGGTTCTCCTCTTGCAGGTAGTCGATCACATCCTGCTGCTGGCGGTTGACCCAGCCAGCAACAACGCGCAGTAGGAATTGCACGTAGTACGTCATCATGGATCTGAAGGTAGCACCCTCGGGCCAGACGATTGTAAAGCCTACGGCCCTTGGCCCGGTCGCAAACACAGACACTAAGGGCCGGCGACAAAATAAGTTCCCGTTTTCAAGACGGTCGGATGGTGTAGTTCCATTTGGGTAGAGTCTGGTCCTTTGTAACGGAAAGCGCCTGCATCCGCTCGTCAGTGATTTTGACGCCCTTCGGATAACGACGCCGGATAAGGTGTGCGCGTACTCGCAAACCGGAAGAGGTGGTGGTCGTGCGGATGTATTTGAGGATGGTTTCGTAGCTGTCGAGAGGCCTGCCCGCCCAGTTCTTGCTGACCTCGCTGAACAGACGGTGCTCCACTGGATTCCACTTGGATGTACCGGACGGATAGTGGGCTATGGTGATAGCGATGTCGTGGCGATTGCAAATCCGCGTTTGAAGCCCGTGCTTCCAACCCCGACACCGATAGCCATTGCTGCCCCCGGCGTCTGCCAATATCGCGAGGTCACGGGCTGCAGGATAGCGTCGCCGTCCTTCCGTTCGCCACCACTTCTCGATGGCATTCACGGCGAAGTCCGGGGTGTTGTACGAGGTACCAATGAACACTGTCCCGCGGTTCGCGAGCAGATCGTAGACGCCGTAGGGGATTGCGATGCCGTTCGATTCGGAACGGAAGTCATGGTCTTTGACGAGAGTCGGCTCGCGGTTCCAGGCCTGCCCGCCGTTTTTGAATAATCCCACCAGCTCCCGTTTCTTCGTGTCTACGCTGCCTTGGTGCACAACTCCGATAGAGGCCGATAGCTCGCTTGGCCCCGACTCCCATCATCCGATCATCTCGCTATCAGGCATCCCGAGCGCCGTCATCGTGTTGAGAATCTTGCACCCGATCCTTGCCTCGACTCTCTGTGCCGCCAACCCTCTCGCTCGCATCGCTGAGCCCACGATAGCCTTGTAGCGATGGAACGTTGTCTCGACTTTGCTCCGGTTGCTGTAGCCCGATTCTGTGTGCCACTTTCGTTTGCCGAGCCGAGCTTGTGCTGCAATGTTGCGATTGCGCTGTCGGCTGCTCGCCGGCCCCGATGCGAGCTGGGCGCCCTTGCGCGGCGGTATCAGCACCCTCGGCGAGCGATGAGCGCTGTGATTCTCGATCGCCTCATAGACGCCGCTGGCGTCGTATGCGGTGTCGGCTCTGGCCGATGAGATGGGACTGTCGATCTGTCCGACAAGCGATGCAACCCGCGATGAATCGCGGGCTCTTTTGCTCGTCAGCTCGCCGGCGACGACTTCGCCAGTCTGCTCGTCGACACACAGATGGAGCTTGCGATAGTCCCTGCTCTTTGGTGCTCTGCGCAGCTGGCCGGCGTGGACAGCGAGACCGCTGCTGTCGATCAAGATGTGCAACGGCGTCTTCTGCTTGTCTTGGTAGAAGGGGACCTTACCCCGTCCTGTGCCAAAACTCGGCCCTTTTGAAATAGGCCATAAATCAGCAACTTAGTGTCTGTGTTTGCGACCGGGCCAAGGGCCGTGGGCTTTACAATCGTCTTGGGCGGGCGGGTCGTCACCATGCAGATGACCACCTAGTCGAGAGCGAATATCCAAGCATGTTCCTGAAGCTGTTTCCACGCTACGCCGGTCGAGCCCGCCGAGGGGCTACCGTCGCCGGCGACCATCTACGCGGCACGGCAGTAGTAGTTGAGAATGCCCCCAAGTCGCTCTCGCGACACGATGGGGCCAGCGTCATTCGCGCTTGCCGGCAGAGGTGTGAGGAGCTCGTTGCCGAGACCTTGGTGGTTCCGTTCTGTGTGATAGTGCACTACGTATTCGGTTACCGCTGTGCGCAGGTGTCGCTCACTGAGAGGTACGAAGCGGTCGAGACACTCTCGACGTATGGAGAGAACGAATCTTTCCGCATATGCGTTCAGATTCGGACTATTAGCGGGAAGGCGAAGGGGCTTCACGCCTGAATCTCTCAACAGCCCACGTACCGCCTCGGTGAATAGCGGGTCCCGGTCGTGGATGAGGTATCGCTTGCCAAGGAGGAAACCATCCCACATGTCAGTGAGGTTTCTTGCCACCTGCTTCATCCACTCCCCGTTGGGGTCCGACGTTATCCTACCGATGCACACGCAGCGAGTGGCGATATCGATGACAAACAGGACATGGTAGCGGACGAGCCCGAACGGGTTCACAACCTCGACGGTGAACAGGTCTGTCGCAGCGATGGCGCCCCAATGAGCCTTGATGAAGGTGCTCCACAACGCGGCCCAAAGCCTGGGCCTTGACCGCGAGCCTGCGCCGGTCGTCGTCCGAGAGCCTGAGACGCTTGCCCCGAAGCCCGGCTCGGAGCACACGGTTCTCCTCTTGCTGGTAGTCGATCACATCCTGCTGCTGGCGGTTGACCCAGCCAGCTAGAACGAGCAGTAGGAATTGCACGTGGTACGTCATCATGGATCTGAAGATAACACCCTCGGGCCAGACGATTGTAAAGCCTACGGCCCTTGGCCCCGGCGCAAACACAGACACTAAGCTGCTGATTTATGGCCTATTTCAAAAGGGCCGAGTTTTTGCACAGGACGAGGTGCAAGACTGTGGCGAACCTCCAGACGGCACGCGTAGACAAAACGCTGTTATGTGATCGCACATTTTACACTCTGGATGCAAGTCCTCTCGTCGCCTGGAATCGCCGGACGGAGGGATTCTAGCAGCCACGGAACCGTCGGCGGTCGCCGTGGTGCCGTGTGGCCGCGTCGAGGTCGGCGAGGATGCGCCGGATCTCCTCGTGGTAGGCGCGCCCGCGGCGGTTGAGACGGACGCCGCGCGTGCGGCGGTCGAACAACGGTGCACGGAGATGGCCCTCCAGCATGCGGATGCGGTGGGCGACGGCGGCCGGTGTGACCTGAAGTTCCTCGGCGGCGCGTACGAAGTTCTGGTGCCGTGCGGCAGCGTCGAAGAAGCGGAGGCAATCGAACGGTGGCAGGGCCTGCATGGTGCTCCACAGCATACAAGTCTATTTTGTGATAGACAAAAATAGTTTTTCTCATATTTCAGGCTCAACTTGCTGCGCTACTGCGCTGTGCCTTCTATTTATTCATCCGCCAGCCCATGGGTCGGAAGTCAGCCTTGCGGCGCGAAATACCATGGATTCTGCGCGGATTCCAAGGGCGTCTAAGCTGCTGATTTGTGGTCTATTTCAAAAGGGCCGAGTTTTGGCACAGGACGGGGTTAGGGGCTGGCCGCCAACACTTAATTGCGGAAGCACCCCATGGTCAGCGGACCAGGCTGACCTCCGACGGCGAAGGATATCCGTGAGCTCATTGTACGCGTGGCACGAGAGAACCCGACGACCCGATGTTCGAAAATAGTTCCACGAGCGGACCTCTCCGCGTTCCTAAGACGCCTGTGGCCTCGTCGGGTCGACCGGCACGAAGCAGCCGAGCACGACAGGTCTAAACCGCGCAATCAACGCTGGAACGACTTCTTGCGGGGCACAGCTAGTTAGCGAAACAGGAATGGTGTTGTTGAGGAGCTACAACCCCTCGTCCCAGAACCTGGCAAAAGCGTCCAGGAACGCTTCGCAGTCGGTGGGGGACCACGTATCAGATGTGTCACCAAGGAGAGGGCGCAGGTCATTGACACACGTGAACTGACTACGATCCAATCTGTTGATCCAGTCAAACGTCCTCACGAGCGTGTCGTGGTAGTCGCCGCCGAAACTCTCTCTCCGAACATTGTACAGGAGACCTTCGAGAAAGTACGAAGGCGCTAGTCCGCGCGAAATCATCTGCCGCCCGACGAGTTTGTTCCGCATATTCTTGTAGATCCTGATCGTTGGCTTGTACCATCTGTTGGTCTGTTGATGCTTGATCGTGCAATTGCCGGAGTGTTGAAGGGGATAATTCACGATGGGGTCACCGGCAGAGGTAACGAACCGAATTCCCTCGTCGTACTGGCAGTCCCGTTTCGTTGCGAAACGCCGATAGTGTCTGAACTGCGTCGCCGCGACAACATCGGCGCTGCGTCGGTTGCCGCGGGCTACAATCTTGAAAGCCTTGCTGCGCACCGTTACAGCGCCAGGAAACGCTGTTTCGAGTGCCTGCTGCACATGAGCCTTGAATTGAGGATACTTGTAGCTGGTACTGACAGGATACGATTCTTCAAACGCGGCGCGTTCTGCCTGGGTTAAGTTGTCGACGTTATAGTGGAAGGTTGATTGCAAGCAAATCACTACATCGACATCGCTTTCTGCATAGACGTTCGTGTCGTTCCCGTACGAACCCTGAAGGAAGATCTTGAACCTGCGGCTATCATAGCGTGCCTGGTCAGATTCCAAGGCCCGCCGGATGGTGGCATAGGTGTCTCTGGATTGAGCGACCGCGCCCTGATGCGACCAAATTTCTAGGTGCGTTTTCGAGATTGCCATATCACTTATTCCAGACCCGGGACTGCTGTCGGCCGTACAGGCAGGATGTGTCCCGAGGTTCGTGGAAAAAGAACGGCGCCCTCCACTCCGTCATCAGGGTATTATATCAGGCGGCAGCCTCCGCGTGTTCGAGAACCTCGCTCAGACGTTGGTAGCCGTCGATGCGTCGTAGTTGAATCTGGCCAGAGGCGATAAGCCCAAACAGCAAAGTGACCGCGGACTCCTCGCTGGAGAACGACGCTTGGGTTTTCGTCCGGCGTCGAAACTCGCGGTTGAGATTCTCCAGAGCATTGGTCGTTCGAATCGATTTCCACATGGCACGAGGGAATTCATAGAAGGTCAGCAGCTGATTACCGGCCTCCTCTAGGCTTCGGACGACGGCCGGCGCGAGAGGCGTCCACTTGGCGACGAGCTCGTCATAGGCTTTGCGAGCATCGATCCCGTTCTTGGCGTAGACGATCCGGTTGTAGTCACGCCGGAGCTCACGGCGTGCGTGCGCCGGGCAATGTTGGAGCAAGTTGGCGCGCTTGTGCTCGGTACATCGCTGCAACCGGCACCCCGGCCACTTCTCCAGCGCTTTCGTCAGCCCCTTGTGGCCGTCGCTGATCACTAGCTTGGGAGCCCGGAGTCCTCGAGCCTGGAGTCCCTCCAGCACGGAGCCCCAATGCGTCGAGGCTTCGCTCACCGCCAGACGCAATGACAACAGACGTTTCTGCCCGTCTGGCGCGACCCCGAGCGCGACCAGTACGGGTACGCTGATCACACGTTTCGCCATCCGCACTTTCAGGTGGAAGCCGTCCAGGTAAACGATCGCGTAGACCTCCTCGCTGAGAGCACGGTTCTGCCATTCCTCGAAGCGCTCCTTCAGCCGGCTAACCACGCGAGACACCGCGCTCTTCGATAGGTGCTCCTCACCGAGCAGTGGTTTCAGCGCTTTGCGGATCCGGCGGCTATTCGCGCCCGACAAGTAGGTCCCCAAGATCGCCTCGTCGACCTCACGAGTCCGGCGCGCGTACCGGGGCAACAGCTCGCTCCTGAACTCTGTCGTTTCTCTGCCTTGGTGCACAGCTCCGATAGAGGCCGATAGCTCGCTTGGCCCCGACTCCCATCATCCGATCATCTCGCTATCAGGCATCCCGAGCGCCGTCATGGTGTTCAGAATCTTGCACCCGATCCTTGCCTCGACTCTCTGTGCCGCCAACCCTCTCGCTCGCATCGCTGAGCCCACGATAGCCTTGTAGCGATGGAACGTTGTCTCGACTTTGCTCCGGTTGCTGTAGCCCGATTCTGTGTGCCACTTTCGTTTGCCGAGCCGAGCTTGTGCTGCAATGTTGCGATTGCGCTGTCGGCTGCTCGCCGGCCCCGATGCGAGCTGGGCGCCCTTGCGCGGCGGTATCAGCACCCTCGGCGAGCGATGAGCGCTGTGATTCTCGATCGCCTCATAGACGCCGCTGGCGTCGTATGCGGTGTCAGCTCTGGCCGATGAGATGGGACTGTCGATCTGTGCGACAAGCGATGCAACCCGCGATGAATCGCGGGCTCTTTTGCTCGTCAGCTCGCCGGCGACGACTTCGCCAGTCTGCTCGTCGACACACAGATGGAGCTTGCGATAGTCCCTGCTCTTTGGTGCTCTGCGCAGCTGGCCGGCGTGGACAGCGAGACCGCTGCTGTCGATCAAGATGTGCAACGGCGTCTTCTGCTTGTCTTGGTAGAAGGGGACCTTACCCAGCTTCGCCTTGCGCCTCGAAATCGTGGTGTGATCGGGCACATCATTGTCTAGCTTCATCAGAGCGAACAACGATCGCAGCAATCCCTCGCTCTGCCTAGATGACAGATGAAACACCATGCCCAGGGTGACAGCCGTCTCGATGGCGTGGTTCGAGTACTTGCGTTGACGGCCCGGTTTCCTCCTCCTCGGCCGGGGCGCGTCCCAGTTCACAAGCTTGCCGGCGGTGAGCGAGATCCAGACGGTCAGGCTCCCACGGTTGCGTAGACCCGCCTCATATTCACGCCAATTCCTCACGCGATAGGCCTTCTTCACATACTTCCGCTGAGTGCGTTTGAAAATGCTCATGGGGAACCTCGAATCCGTGAGTACAGGACAATTGTGGACCGAGATCGCGAGTTGTGCACCAAGGCCAATGGAAGCTAGAATCCTCGGTCATGAGCACGCCGGTCCAGCCCTTGACATGGTTGGTGGTCGCCATCGCTGGTTGGATCCAGCGTGACCAACGGACTGCTATCGTCGCGGGACGCGACGGTGATCGAGACGCTGCGAACCGTAGTCGCGGCCAATCCAAAGATGCCGGGAATTTACTGATGGACAATCACTTCATCCAGGGAGCGGATTGGTCAAGCAGGTCAATCGTGAGAATATTGGATCGAGCATGAAGAAACGTTCCCTCCGATACGCTGGCGACAAGGCCGTTCGCGCTCTATTGGAACGTTATGCGTGCCCGATGTCATTCCATGTTGTCCGCACACGACTCCTCGGCAACATCGCGACGCCCAAGCTCGACGCATCGCCACTCCGAGCTATAGAGAGCTGTTGGGAAGGTGAGTTGCCGGGGTTCGACAATGTCGGCGCAGCCAGTGAGCTATTCGAGTCCCTGATGGGGCTTTGGAACGAACTGGCAAGGCATCAATCGGCAACCAAGCCGTTCCGTTTGACACGGATGGAGGCTAAGCCGGATACGGATGACATTCGCCGCTTGTGCCGGACCCGCACCGAGGAGCTTGAAGGCTTCATCGACGGACTGTTCGGTGACGTGGAGCTCATGGATCTGCCCGAACGGGCCAACGAGGCTCTGGACAACCTCGGCAAAATCTATGCCATGACCCGCGGTATCATCGATCTCCTGGAGAGAGAGTCGGCGTCAGAGGGGGACCTTAGGGGAATTCTCAAGGACGTTGGGGAGCTCTCACACATCGCAGAGAAAGAACTGCACGCAGTAATGCTTGCCTGCAAGCGCGCCCGCCAACAGACCCTTTCCACTATCGCCGTGGGCAAACCCACCGTCCATTGAAGGGAAGTGTCACGAGCAGCCGGAAGTAGTTCTCACCAGGGCGATGTCCCGGAAGTGGCGTCGCTCAGATGCCGATTTGTAACGTTGCCAGTGGATCAAGTTTTGGCACAGGACGGGAGGGGAACGGCCCCCGAGGCCGAGACGGGACTGGACTTTGCTGGGGAGAAGAGCGCCTGCTAGTGGCTTGAGAGGGGATCGAACAACGGCACCGAGGAGCCACACTGCCGCGCGTGCACCACCTTCTCGTACTCTTCTCTGAGGACGGACGGTCCCTGTCGAGAGCAGTACTTGTCGAAAACCTCGGTCAAGTTCTGCGCCACCATCTCGTCGTTCATCATCTCTATATGTCGTCGCTCAAGCATGTGCACGAGCTCGCCGTCTTTGAAAAGAGCCACCGAAGGTGAGCTCGGAGCAACGCCGACCATGTGCTCTCTGGCGCGCTCCGTGGCCTCACGGTCCACGCCGGCGAAGACCGTCGTGAGGTGATCGGGAATTGTGCTGTGTTGCAGGGCGCGAGTCACACCCGGGCGCGCCGAGCCGGCAGCACATCCACAAACCGAGTTCACCACCACGAGCGTTGTCCCAGACCTCTTCAAGGCCTCGTCGACGTTCTCTCTTGTTTGCACGGGCTCGACCCCGCATTGGGCAAGCTCCTCCCACATAGGCCGAACACCCTCGGGATCGTAAAGTGGCTGCATTTGTCTCGCCTCTCCTCGCTATCTATTTAGAGATTACGCTAGCCTGCAATCCCGTAGAAATCAACCCGGTCATTCAAGTGCTGCGAACCAAGCATAGACACGTCTATTCCGAAACGTCCCGGCAAGCCGGTCTTGAGTTCGTTTGTATTTTTGGACACGACGCGCATGAGTATTTTGACCTCACGGGGTTTGACCGACTTAGGGTCCTAGGCGAATCGCTTCCCATCTTCTGCAGCGTACGTTGCCACCTTGCCGTTCGCCACGCAAGTGGAATCGAGCGCCTCGATGACGTCGCCCAGCTTGGAGGCCGGGATCGCGCACGTCACTTCGCTGGGTGACATCCCTGTACGGACCCGGCTTAGCATGCACCCGACACTGGCCGCGATTTCACCTTGCTCCTTGGCGATGGCGACGATGTGACACTGGGGTTTTCCCTCGAAGCGAAGACCGGGGATTGCGTCATGAAGGACCATAAGTTGTGTTGCGTTGAGGCGAACGACGACCACGTCCGGATCCGAGCTCTCCACGAGCGGTCCGTAGGTAATGTAGCGGTACTTGGTCTTGACCACCGGGATTTGCGGGACGACATCCATCGTGACCCATCCGCTATCTAGGAGCGCAGCCACGTCGCTATTGCCGGCTACTTCGTCCATTGTCTTGAGGCCGTGCGTCAAGCTTCCGACACTGCAATTGCCGTGATCTTCGGCGACGGTGCTGAACGTACGGTCCGTTGCCTTCATCCAGAAAACGCAGCCCGCAGGGACCTTGCCAGTCCGCCCATCGGGCATCGGCGCCGGGGTCGGTCCCTCGAATGGCGGAACTCCTTGGAAGTCGTTGGAAAAAGTGATGGCAATAGGTGTGGCTTGCAGTTTTAGCTTGGAGTTGAGCGCCGACGCAAGATCACTCCAGTTATCTTTGCTCATTTAGATGTTTTCCTCCTAGCGCGGTATGGAGCACGCGACAGCACTATAGGCAAACCACGCTCACGTACGCAAGAATGCCGCCATGGCACACAAATGACTTGACCCCACGGTTAGTACCACATTGTATCTCAAGTCATTCGGTGCTGACAAGGGCTGGTTGAAGCCGGAGGAGTGGAGCCGGTTTCAAGCAAATCGTTTCCCTTCGGCTCGCCGCAGAGAAAGGCTACCATCGACGTGGCGGCGTCCGCCACGGGTTCCAAGCCGATATCTCAGTCGGGTCGATGCTGTCCCGTCATGGCCCTTGTGATCCGCAAAAAAGAAAACCGGCCAGAAGCAGCCGACTATGGTAGGTCTAACCCGCGCAATCAACGCCGGATCGACTTTCTGCGGAGCACAGGCACACCAAAGCCTAGACACCTCTAATCCGAAACGGCCCGGCACCCGGGTCTCGAGTTCGTTTGTGTTTTTGGACAGGACGCGAACAGCGTCGCGAGAGTAGCCATCGTAAGCCGTGTGGCGTTATCCGTGCACCGAGGCTGTCTGGTCAAAATACTCGAACGCCGAGCGTGTCAGCAGTTTGCACCTTTCCAAAGGCCGCTTGAATCCGCCATCGCGGTCGGATACGTATTCCAGTTCAGCGGAAAGGAGTCGCGATGGACTGGAAGACCATGCTGAATTACATCTCAGGGTCCGTGGATGAGGAGTTGCTCCTGCGCAACGAGTATCTTGTGGCTGAGAATCGAGTTCTTCGAAATCAGCTCCAGGGTCGCTTGCGCCTGACCGATGGCGAACGGCGGTCTCTGGCCGAGATCGGAGAGCGTCTGGGTAAGCAAGCCCTTGATGAGGTCGCGAGTATCGTGAATCCCGACAGGATCCTAGGTTGGCACCGGAGGCTTGTCACGAAGAAGTTCGATAGCTCCAAGAACTCGTGAGGTCAAAATACTTATGCGGCTTCCCGATGGTAGCAACGTAGCAACCCGCCAAGCCGTTCACGGGAGCGCACCTTGCGCTCGGACTGAGGTGCTTGCGCTGTTTGCTGTTGGTGATGTGTACGTATCCCTTTGCAAAAAAAAAAGCGCTTACGCTCCATTTAGCGCGCGGCGAAGGTCGTGAGCGCTATTTTGGCTGTAATTTAATGCAGCCTAAAGTCTTAGCGTCATCTCACCAACACTTTAATGGCGGAAGCACCCGCAACAGCACCCAAAACTCGCGGTCGACATTCGAGAGCCGCAGCCGTTTCACCGAACAGCGGAGCACGGCGAGCTGCTGCCGAAGAGCGACATTCTCGAGAGCCAGCTCGCGACAAGCCTTGAAGGCAGAGACGAGAGCGCGAACAAACGACGAAATCATGCCAGCATGGTCCCAGCAGACCGGAGACTAATCAAGTTCGGTGCGCACGGATGAATAAATAGAGGGTTAACGCGGATTCGTGTGGGTAAGTTCTGACGGAAAAACAGTGTAACTCATTGTGTGGAAAAGGTATCGAGTACTTCATCAGGTGCTGAAAAGTGGCCCATTTTTAGGATAGGCTAACCGAGCGAAAAATTCCCAGTCGATCCGCTCGCTGTTTGCGCTGCCAGGTTTCGTGGTGTGCCGGATTGAAGGGTCTATTCGGTGACCGATACGCCCGCGTCATCCAGCTCAAGAGGCGAAAAAAACAGCTGTGTGCTCTTACTGTGGGCAACGGTGCCGGGGGCGCTATGACAAGCAAGTGTGCCGGGTCCGCGACCTGTCGTTGGCAGGCTGGCGGATCTATCTGGAATACGAGCGTTGGCGCGTCAACTGTCCTGGGTGCGGCGGTGTGCATGTAGAACACCTAAGACTGGCTGGCGAACAACTCGCGCTACACCCAGCGTTTTGCGACGCATGTGGGCAAGCTGTGCCGGGATATGCCGAACAAGGCGGTGGCCGAGATGGAACGTCTGCACCACGGTACGGTGAAGGCTCTGGATACGCTCTACACGCAAGAGCAGGTCGACCGGGCGGGGCTACCGGCGCCTCGGGCCATCGGTGTCGATGAGATCTCCATCCGCAAGGGACATAACTATCGCGTCATTGTCAGCGACCTGGAGCGGGCGCGTCCCATCTGGGTGGGCGGTGAGGGTCGCAAAGAAACCGACATCGATTTGTTCTTCAAGGCGTTGGGCGGAAAGAAAAGCGCCCGTATCAAGCTGGCCGCCATGGATATGTGGAAGCCCTTCCGGAACTCGGTGATTCACAACGCGCCTAATGCGCGGATCATCTTCGACAAGTTTCGTATCATGCGTCATCTGTCAAAGGCCCTCGATGAGGTCCGGCGCGGTGAGTACAAACGCCTCAGCGGCAAGGACCGGTCGTACATCAAGGGGCAGCGTTGCACTTTGCTTTCCCGGCGGGAGAACCTGAGCCTAGACGGTCGCCGCGCACTCAAAAAGTTGCTCCAGGCCAACCGGCGCCTGAACACCGCCTTTATTTTGAAGGGTCTACGCGGATTCGTGTGGGTTGAAGACGGCATTTCTGGGTAATGGCGGAAGGAATGCCGCCACGATCTTCAGCTTGAGATATTCCTCGTCGCGATAGCCGTAGGCGCGTCGTTGCAGCACACGGATTTTGTTGTTGACCCCTTCAACTAGGAGGCGCAGACGTTCCATCTCGGCCACCGCCTTGTCCGGCACAGCTTGCCCACATGCGTCGCAAAACGCTAGGTGTAGCGCGAGTTGTTCGCCAGCCAGTCCAGGTGTTCTACATGCAAACCGCCGCACCCAGGACAGTTGACGCGCCAACGCTCGTATTCCAGATAGATCCGCCAGCCTGCCAACGACAGGTCGCGGACCCGGCACACTTGCTTGTCATAGCGCCCCCGGCACCGTTGCCCACAGTAAGAGCACACAGCTGTTTTTTCGCCTCTTGAGCTGGATGACGCGGGCGTATCGGTCACCGAATAGACCCTTCAATCCGGCACACCACGAAACCTGGCAGCGCAAACAGCGAGCGGATCGACTGGGAATTTTTCACTCGGTTAGCCTATCCTAAAAATGGACCACTTTTCAGCACCTGATGAAGTACTCGATACCTTTTCCACACAATGAGTTACACTGTTTTTCCGTCAGGACTTACCCACACGAATCCGCGTAGACCCATTTTGAAGGAGGCCTTCGGGCAACTCTGGGATTACCGCACCGAACGCGGCGCTCGCGCCTTTTTCACTCGTTGGAAAGACAGCCTCAAATGGCAACGCCTGCATCCGTACCAGAAGTTCGCCGGTATGATTGAGTCCCATTGGGATGGTATCGCCTCCTACTGTCATCCGGAGAACAAAGTCAGTCTCGGCCTAGTTGAAGGGGTCAACAACAAAATCCGTGTTCTGCAACGACGCGCCTACGGCTATCGCGACGAGGAATATCTCAAGCTGAAGATCGTGGCGGCTTTCCTTCCGCCATTACCCAGAAATGCAGTTTTCAACCCACACGAATCCGCGTAGACCCTAAATAGAAGGCACAACTCCTAAGGAGACGGAAGCGTGCGGGCCGAAGGCCACAACCCGGACCACCGCATTGATGAGCTAGAGAGACGAGCTTCACTCGGGCTCCTTCTTGAACAGACGAGCCGCAGCTTCAAGCGCTTCTCGATCGCCCACCAGCACGACCGCATCTCCGGCACGGAAGCCGAACGCCGGATCGCGTCGGTAGAGGGCTTTTCCCGAGCGCACGACGGCGATGACGATCGCCCCGGTGACTCTCCGCAAGTTCAGCGAGGTGGAATTCTCGCCGAGTGCCGCGGCCCCGTCCTCGACTTCGACGACGTCGAGCGCTCCGTGGATGCCGAGGTGGCGCAGCGCGTCGAGCTTCAGGTCGGCGAGAGAGCCTTCCCGAAGCACCCTATAGTGCTCGTTGCGAACCGCATCCAGCTCACGATGGATGGTGTTGGTCGGAATTTCGTAGAACTCCAGAATACGGGCGAACAGCTCGAGCGTTGCCTCGAACTCCTCGACCACGACTTCCGTTGCGCCGAGACGCATGAGCTCGTCGATCGCCGCCACGTACCGGGTGCGCACCAGGATGCGTGCCGAGGGATTGAGTCGGTGCGCGTTCGCGACGCCCCGGCGCTCCTGCGTCGGATCGGCGATGGCGAAGACCACCACCCGCGCGTTGGTGATCCCGACTTTCTCCAGTACGGCCTGTCGCGTTCCATCGCCAAAAAGGACACGATCTCCCTCCTCTCGCCCTCGGCGTACCGCCTCGCCGTTCTGTTCGAGAACCACGTAGGTGAGACCGGCGGCGCGAAGGACACGGGCCAGGTGCTGTCCGCTCAAGCCGTAGCCCACGATGATGGCGTGGTCGTGGAGGTTGGCGAGCTCCACCTGCTCCGCGGGGTCGAGCGAGACTTCCGGGATACGCAACAACCGGGACAGTCGCTCCGTCACCGGTCGAGCTCCCGCGACGAGAAAAGGCGTCAGCATCATCGTCAGCACCGACGACGCGATGAACAGTTGATAGTGATGGTCGACGAAGAGGTCCAGCGGGGCGGCGACGCTTGCGAGAATAAAAGAGAACTCTCCCACCTGAGCCAGAGAGATCCCGCTGATCAGACTGGTCCGAAAGCCGCGCCTCAAGGTGAGCACCGCACCGGTGGTCATCGCGATCTTGAGGAGCAGAATCGCAACGGCCGCACCCAAAACGAGGACCGGCCGAGAGCCCACGAATCCGATATCGAGAAGCATGCCGACCGAGATGAAGAAAATCCCGCTGAACGTGTCTCGAAAAGGGCGAACGTCCGAAACGGCCTGGAGTCCATACTCCGATTCTGAGATCACCAGCCCCGCGAGGAAGGTTCCGAGCGCAAGGGATAGACCGAAACTCGCGGTCACGAACGCGGCTCCGACTCCGACGAACGCAACGCATAACGTAAAGAGCTCCCTGTTCTTCAAGAGGACGACTCGATCCAGGATCCAAGGAACGGCGACCCGTCCCGCCAGCATCAGGACGGCCACCACCAGCAGGCTCGTCGCAACCTCCGCCCAGAGGCCCACCAGTGGACCCGAGCCCACCTGCGCGAAGACGGGAACGAGGAGCATCAACGGCACCACGCAGATGTCTTGAAAGAGCAGGATCGACACCACCACGCGCCCCGGCGGGCTGTCCAGCTCGACTCGGTCCGCGTAGAGCTTCAGAACGATCGCCGTCGAGGAAAGAGCAACGAGCGATCCGTAGAACATCGCACGATTCCAGGGAGCCTCGAGCCACACGCTCACCGCGATCGCCGCCGCGACGAGGGTGCCCGCCACCTGCAGAACCCCTCCCTGGAGCACGAGGCGCCCCAGTCGGACAATCCGAGTCACAGAGAATTCGAGTCCGATGGTGAAGAGGAGAAGCATCACGCCGAGCTCCGCCAGTGAGCTCACCGTCTCGGGTCGGGAAATGAGTGCAAACCCGTGCGGTCCGATCGCCAGCCCCGCGAGGAGAAACCCTGCGACCGTGGGGAGTCGGGCGCGGTGTGCGAGGGCCGCCACCGGGATCGCGACCACCAGCAGGATCACGAGGTCACGGAGGACGGTCAGTTCGTGCATGCGAAAGATCGAAGTCTACCTCTCCCCTGTAGACGATAGCGGCCTGTTGGTCACGCTGGATCCAACCAGCGACGGCAACCACCAACAGTGTCAAGGGCTGGATCGGCGTCCTCATGACCGAGGATTCTAGCTCCCATCGGCCAACCAAGCGTATACACGTCTATTCCGAAACTTCCCGGCGAGCCGATCTTGAGTTCGTTTGTATTTTTGGACACGACGCGCTCCAGCCGCTCACGGCGGTGGCGGAGCGACTGGTAGATGGCCTCCGGTGAGGATGCGAGCCGCCGCTGGAGAATAGTCAGGGCGAAACCAATCGTGCCCGCGCGCTTGTCGTTCTGAAGCGCATCGGCTCGGTTGAACTCTGCCCGAACATACTCGGTTACAGCTTTGTAGAGAGCGGCCTCGGCGTCAGACAGCTTGTAGGGAACCGTGTACGTTCGTCGCTCAGGGAACAGCGGTCGGCCGTCGAACTTCAGCAGGCTCTCCTTGACCATCCTTCGCATCAGGTCCGACACATCCACCTGATGCACCCCGTCCCGGAACTTGCCCTCGAAACGGTCGCCATCCAGCAAGGCCAGGAACAGCTGGAAGTCCTCCTTCTTGCCATTGTGCGGCGTGGCGGTCATCAGCAGGAAGTGCCGCGTGAGCGTGGACAGGACTTGCCCGAGTTTGTACCGCTTGGTGTACTTGACCTCGCCGCCGAAGAACGTCGCCGACATCTTGTGGGCTTCGTCGCAGACAATGAGATCCCATCCGCAATCGGGCGCTCTGAGTTTGTCCTGGACATCTTCGTTCCGAGACAGCTTGTCGAGCCGAGCAATAGCCAGGTCGTGCTCGAGGAACCAGTTGCCCGTCCGCGCTGCCTCCAGTGCATCGTTCGTCAAGATCTCAAACGGTAGGTGGAAGCGGCGGTACAGCTCGTCCTGCCATTGCTCGGCCAGGCTACCGGGGCACACGACGAGGCACCGCTTCAGATCGCCCCTGGCGATCAGTTCCTTAATGAACAGGCCGGCCATGATGGTCTTCCCAGCGCCAGGGTCGTCGGCGAGCAGAAACCGTAGCGGCTGCCGCGGCAGCATCGCCTCGTAGACAGCAGTAATCTGGTGAGGCAGCGGTTCGACGAGCGAAGTGTGGACGGCCAGAACCGGGTCAAACAGATGCGCGAGCCGAATCCGCTGCGCCTCAGAGACCAACCTGAACAGAGCCCCATCTCCGTCGAAGCTCCAAGGGCGGCCGGCCTCTACCAACTCCAAGCGCGGCTCGTCGTGTCGGGCGAGGAGCTGGCTGCCAACCCGGCCATCCAGTGTCTTATAAGTCAGTTCGAGCGCGTCCGCTCCATACCACTGGGCGCTGACAACCGTGATGGGGCCGTCCGGCAGAATCCCTCTGACGGTAGTCTTCGGTTGGAGTTCCTCTAGTTTCATACGGCGCTAGCGGACACATACCCCATCCGCGTCGGCGAGGGGAGCGCAGCCGAGCCTGGCTATTCTATCTTGGGGGACGGGGACAGACGAGGTCCTTTCAACGATTCTGTGAACGTTCGGTTCTCCGAAGCCTGCAGGATCACTCCTTCGGACGAGGCCGATTTCTGAAACGCTGCCAGCATTGCCGGAGCAACAGCGGGATTCCGACCAGGAGCAGATACGGAGTGAGAACGCCGATAACCACCATATGTGGGCCCAGCAATCCGCCGACGAGGCTGAACAGTACAGCAAGCGGAGTCGCCACCCCAAGCGCGATCAGTAAAACGCTCCGCGAGGCTCCGACAACTCCTCTCAAGAGGCGTTGCACCAGCAACCCGACCAGCACACCGCCCAGAAAAAACAGAACCAAGCCGGAGAACAAAGCCGGAATCGCAAACAGCAACTCCTCTGGATTCCAAGAATCCATGGAGCCGAACCGGACAAGAGCGACCAGGACTTGCAGAACACAAAATCCGACGCCGAACAGGACGGGCGTCTTCCAGTAACTCCATCGAGAAAAAGAGGAAGTTCTTAAAGGATCGACCCCCATAAATCCTCCAATTCGAACCCTGCGCGGAGCCGATGCGCGCGGGCTACTTGATTCTGTCTATTATCCCGCAAGACGGCCTGGCCGGCACTGCGCTACAGGACCGGCAATGTCGTCTTGATCCTGAATTCTTCCAAGGCGTAGACCCCGTCCTGTGCCAAAACTCGGCCCTTTTGAGATAGGCCATAAATCAGCAGCTTAGTGTCTGTGTTTGCGACCGGACCAAGGGCCGTGGGCTTTACAATCGTCTGGCCCGAGGGTGCTATCTTCAGATCCAGTACCATCCATTGACCACCAGCAGGGCCACCGGCAACCACCGCCGCACGCCGCTAGCGACCGCACTTCCTGGATCAGCTTGTGATCCGCAAAAAAGAAGATCGCGTATTGACGGGCAGACAGCCATGAGAGGAACTATCCGTGGCACCGAAGCGCCTGCTTACGCTCGACGCTCTCCATGCTGATTTCGTCCAAAACCGACTTGTCACCGCACCATCAGCGCTGCCAAGATTTGCGGGCGTTCACGATCCATGCGCAAAATACGGCTTCTTTGTTGGATCCGGTGGACTACCGGAGCGCTGCTACTCCCCATCATCGCCATACCGATCATGGCAGCAGCCCAGGGTCGGCAGCTGCAGTTCGTGTCGACGGCATGGTCGCCGTTCACCAACGCGCCAGGACAGCCGCGGTTCGCCCTCGATCTGGTCGGCGTGGCTCTCGAACGCATGGGGATCATCGCCGAAACGGTCATCGTGGACGAGGCCAGGCTGACGCCCTCACTGCTGAGCGGCGAGTTCGACGGAAGCGCGGCCCTCTGGAAGGACACGGAGCGCGAACGCGCGCTGATTTACTCGCAGCCGTATCTCGAGAACCGGTTGATCCTCGTCGGGCGGCAGGGCGGCGACGTGTCCGCGACCTCGCTGGCCGACCTCGCCGGCAAGCGGATCGCCCTGGTCGCCGGGTACGCGTATGGCGAGGCAATCGAGACGACGGACGGGCCGATCTTCGTTGGCTCGAACAGCGTAGAGGACAGCGTCGCAAAACTCCTCAACGGTGAGGCGGACTACACGCTGATGGACGACCTAGTCATCCAGTACCTCATCAGCCACCACGGAGAAGAAGCTCGAACGCGGCTGGCGTTCGGCTCGACGCCGCTGCTCACACGCTCGCTTCACCTCGCCGTCCGCCGGTCGCTTCCGGACGCCGAGTCGATCATCTCGCGGTTCAACGCCGAGCTACGCGGCATGATCGCCGACCGCAGCTACCATCGCCTGCTCCATCTCGACTGGATTCGAGCGGACGGCGACGGCGACGGTCGCACGGAGTACGTACCTCATGACGATCAAACCGGCCCGCGCCCGCCGGAGCGTTCCTACGTGCTCTTCGCGACGGGCAGTCTGACCACGGAGCTCGGCACGACGCGGCGCTTCTACTTCGGCGGCAACATTTACGAAGGCTGGTCCACCGTGCCCGAGCAGTACAAGGCCCCGGACTTCAGCAGACCCGGGCCGGGTCGACACACGGTCAGAATCTTCGCCTTCACGTGGTAGCGGGAGCGGGTCCTGTGCCTTCTATTTATTCATCCGCGCGCACCGAACTTGATTAGTCTCCAGTCGGTGCTTCCGCCATCAAGTGTTGCTACGCGGCTGCGGGCAGTGGTTCAGGTGCGGAAGAGACCGGGTTGCGCGCCCCAGTGAGCAGGAAAACCTCGATCCGCGACCACAAAGGAATCGTCGTCGCCAAGAAGATGTCTCGAAAGGTGAGCCGTCGCGTCGTCAGACCGGCTTGCATGGCCGGAGTTCGGATCTCACGTCCGAACTTCAGAGCTCCGTGCGGTCGGACGAAGTTGTAATAGCAACGGAGCAACTCCAAGTGCTCATCGAGCCTCTCCGTCGAGCGAGCGTGGGAAAGTGTTTGTCTCGAAAGGTATGCTGAGCTTTGCCGGATGGTCAGATTTAACCTCTCGATGAACGACGTGTTCAATGTTGAGGAGTCCTCGGAGTTATTGAGCGCGTCTTCGAATCGCCACGCGGCTCCGTGCAGCGCTCTCCGTTCGACCTTGATGATACGATCGTTCCTGCGCGTCTTGAGGACCTGGCCGTAAAGATACGCTGGCCCGAAGAAGCGACGGATGACCTTCTGGTAGAATTCGAATCCATCCGTGACGATCAGGGGAAGACGTCCGAAATTCATCCGCTTCGAAAGGTCGCGAAACAGAGCGTGAGTGTTCCGGTAGCTTCGCCTTCCCGTCACCGTCGATGGCCAGAGCCGAAACCAGACCTCGATTGTAACGAAGACCCAACTCGGCGTCTTCTTATTGCCCGCGAACGTGCGAATCTCGTCGGCTTGAAGCTCTTCGGCAGCGAAGCCAGCGAACCTTCTGTGATTGAATCGACGACACACTTGGGCTGCCTTCTCGAGCCAGCGGGCGACGGTGTTCCAGGCAACCCCTTTGATCCTGGAAATCGCGGAAATGCTGACACCCTCGACTCTGAGAGCGATGACCCGTCCTGTCCGAAAAAGCGAACGGAGCGGCAAGGTCGAATCCTAGAGGCGTTCTCAAAACTCGCGGAGACCAGCCGACGCGGCACTGGCTCTGCGATAGGCGACCCCGAGCAGACCTCTCCTGCAGACCATCCGTTCCGTCCAGCTGGCGCGCCCGAACTCCTATGCGGCGGCACGGTGGTAATAACTGAGAAAACCGCCCAATCGCTTACGACATCGCACCTTCCCGTGAGGACTGCCGACGCATTCTTCCGCTTCGAGCAACGCGTTCCCAAGCCCTTGATGGTTGCGCTCTCCGTGATAATGATGGATGAACTCAGTGACGGCACGACGCAGCGATGGCTCACTGAAGAAGATCATCCGCTCCAAGCACTCGCTCTTGATCGACAAAACAAATCTTTCGACATAAGCGTTCAGATTCGGCGAACGGTGCGGCAGCCGAATGACGTCCGTTCCGGCGTGCTCAAGCAAATCGCGAAACTCCGTGGTGAACTTCTTGTCGCGGTCCAGGATGAGGAATCGCTTGCCGCGCAGAAAGCCGTCGAATGGGTCGGTGAGATTCCGACAGACCTGCATCATGAACGGGCCCTCCGGCCCCGGAGTGATTCCGGCAATGTGCACTTTTCGCGAAGACAGCTCGATGACGACCAGCACATAGTAGGTCACGAGCCTGCGAACTGTGGCGACCTCGACGGTGAAGAAGTCGGTCGCAGCAACGGTTTCCCAATGGGCGGCGAGAAACGTGCGCCATGGCGTTCGCTCACTTCGCTCCGGCGCGGGCTCGATGCCATGTTCTCGCAGAATATTGGCGATGGTGCTCCTGGCTACGGTATGGCCGAGATTCGAGAGGGCGCCGCGAATGCGTGTATACCCCCACCTCGGATTCGACTTCGCCATCCCTACGACAAGCTTGCTAATCTCGGCCATGACCCGGGGCCGTCCGGGCTGTTTCCGCCGCTCGCTGTAGTCCCGCTTCCGCGCAATCAGCCTTCGGTGCCAAGCCAGCAGGGTTTCCGGTGTGACGATACCGGCGACTTCTGCCAAGAGTTTCCGACCAAGCGCCTTACCCTTTGCCGCGAGCCGACGTCGCTCGTCGTCTGTGAGACGAAGCTTCCTCCCGCAAAGCCGAGCTTTGAGGACTTTGTTCTCCTCGAGCAAGTTGAACCGCCCCGGGTTTCCCGGAGACTCCAACTCTTGAGAGGATGGAGTCATGACAAGACGAAGCAGGTATTCACCGGAGGTAAAAGAGCGCGCAGTGCGGATGGTTTTCGACCAGCAGGCTCAGCACGAATCTCAGTGGTCAGCGATCTCATCGATTGCGTCGAAGATTGACTGTACGCGGGAAACGCTACGCACGTGGGTGCGGCGAGCAGAGCGTGATGCTGGGAAACGAGCGGGACTGACGACGGACGAGCGTCAGCGGCTGAAGGAGCTTGAGCGAGAGAACCGTGAGCTAAAGCGGGCGAACGAGATCCTTCGCAAGGCGTCGGCGTTTTTCGCCCAGGCGGAGCTCGACCGCCGACCGAGGTGAATGTGTTGTTCGTGGACGCGAACCGTGAAAATTACGGGGTCGAGCCGATCTGCCGGATGCTTCCGATCGCCCCGTCGACCTATTACGAGCAGAAAGCGAGAGAGAAGGACCCAAGCCGCCAGCCAGCGAGAGCGAAGCGCGACGTCCAACTCCGCGGCGAGATTCGTCGTGTACGGCAAGAGAACTTTGACGTGTATGGCGTGCGCAAGGTCTGGCGTCAGCTGTGCCGTGAGGGTCGCGACGTGGCTCGATGCACGGTGGCCCGTCTGATGCGTGAAATGGGTCTCCAAGGCGCGGTCCGTGGACGTCGATTCAAGACGACGAAGCCGGATTCGAGCGGCGCTCGCCCGATGGACCTCGTGGAGCGCGACTTCAACGCCACACGCCCGAACGAGCTCTGGGTCTCGGACCTGACCTACATTGCCACGTGGCGCGGCTTCGTGTATGTCGCCTTCGTCATCGACGTCTTCGCTCGACTCATCGTCGGTTGGCGAGCGACGACATCGTTGACTGCCGGCATCGCTCTCGATGCGTTGGAGCAGGCGCTGCACGAGCGCCGACTAAACCCAGAAGATCCATTGGTGCATCACAGCGATCGCGGCGTGCAGTACGTCTCGATCCGTTACACCGAGCGGCTCGCCGAGGCGGGTATTGAGCCGTCCGTCGGCAGCCGAGGCGACTCTTACGATAACGCTTTGGCTGAATCCATCATCGGCCTCTACAAGACCGAGGTGATCCGTCGACGTGGGCCCTGGCGTGGTCTCGAAGACGTTGAGTTCGCCACCCTCGAGTGGGTCCATTGGTACAACACGCAACGACTCTTGGAGCCGATCGGAAATGTCTCCCCCGTCGAGTACGAGATGAACTACTATCGGTCGCAGGAAGGCTCGCTAGAGATGGCGAGACTCAACTAAAACAGTCTCCGGAAAACCCGGGGCGGTTCAGTAAACAGCGCAAGCACCCTCGCGATGATGTGGAACCGTCAATACCAGGATTAGGTCCCCTTCTTTTTGAGTTTGACTTTCGTGGAACCGGAACGAAAGCAATTCTTCCGCCTGATCGTTTATATCCATGTGATCGTTCTGAGTGCCACTCACTCAGTGACAGTCAGGAATCCTGCGATCGTGTAGAAGATTAGTACAAATGAGCAGACCACTGCCAGAATGCGCATACCTCTCTTGGCTAGACCTTCTTGCCCCTCAACTACGATATGACTCGCCCGCATAAAGGCGTAGAGCGAAACCACGAACAGCATTTCATGCAGTACAGACCCAGACGGTAAATCAGGCATTTTCACCTCGCTGAAAGTTAGGAAAGACCAAGATTTAGAACGAGAAAGCCTTCTGGACCCGAAGCTCTCTGCCTTGGTGCACAACTCGCGATCTCGGTCCACAATTGTCCTGTACTCACGGATTCGAGGTTCCCCATGAGCATTTTCAAACGCACTCAGCGGAAGTATGTGAAGAAGGCCTATCGCGTGAGGAATTGGCGTGAATATGAGGCGGGTCTACGCAACCGTGGGAGCCTGACCGTCTGGATCTCGCTCACCGCCGGCAAGCTTGTGAACTGGGACGCGCCCCGGCCGAGGAGGAGGAAGCCGGGCCGTCAACGCAAGTACTCGAACCACGCCATCGAGACGGCTGTCACCCTGGGCATGGTGTTTCATCTGTCATCTAGGCAGAGCGAGGGATTGCTGCGGTCGTTGTTCGCTCTGATGAAGCTAGACAATGATGTGCCCGATCACACCACGATTTCGAGGCGCAAGGCGAAGCTGGGTAAGGTCCCCTTCTACCAAGACAAGCAGAAGACGCCGTTGCACATCTTGATCGACAGCAGCGGTCTCGCTGTCCACGCCGGCCAGCTGCGCAGAGCACCAAAGAGCAGGGACTATCGCAAGCTCCATCTGTGTGTCGACGAGCAGACTGGCGAAGTCGTCGCCGGCGAGCTGACGAGCAAAAGAGCCCGCGATTCATCGCGGGTTGCATCGCTTGTCGGACAGATCGACAGTCCCATCTCATCGGCCAGAGCTGACACCGCATACGACGCCAGCGGCGTCTATGAGGCGATCGAGAATCACAGCGCTCATCGCTCGCCGAGGGTGCTGATACCGCCGCGCAAGGGCGCCCAGCTCGCATCGGGGCCGGCGAGCAGCCGACAGCGCAATCGCAACATTGCAGCACAAGCTCGGCTCGGCAAACGAAAGTGGCACACAGAATCGGGCTACAGCAACCGGAGCAAAGTCGAGACAACGTTCCATCGCTACAAGGCTATCGTGGGCTCAGCGATGCGAGCGAGAGGGTTGGCGGCACAGAGAGTCGAGGCAAGGATCGGGTGCAAGATTCTGAACACCATGACGGCGCTCGGGATGCCTGATAGCGAGATGATCGGATGATGGGAGTCGGGGCCAAGCGAGCTATCGGCCTCTATCGGAGTTGTGCACCAAGGCAGATCGATGCTCGCAAAGCCTATGACGAGCTCGTCGCCAAGTGGACGCCTCTCGCGCCGGCCGTCGTCCGAAGCCTAGAGGAGGCCGGTAATCAGCTGCTGACCTTCTATGAATTCCCTCGTGCCATGTGGAAATCGATTCGAACGACCAATGCTCTGGAGAATCTCAACCGCGAGTTTCGACGCCGGACGAAAACCCAAGCGTCGTTCTCCAGCGAGGAGTCCGCGGTCGCTTTGCTGTTTGGGCTTATCGCCTCTGGCCAGATTCAACTACGACGCATCGACGGCTACCAACGTCTGAGCGAGGTTCTCGAACACGCGGAGGTTGCCGCCTGATCTGATACTCTGATGACGGAGTGGAGGGCGCCGTTCTTTTTCCACGGACCTCGGGACACATCCCGTCGAGCGGCTCAACGAAGACTACCGTTTGACTCCCTGCTCCCAGGCGGCTAGATTCCTCACTGAAAATAAACAGGATGGATCAATAATGAAATTCAGTCGAATTTCGGCTCTCGGATTACTACTGATTACAGGTATCTTGATTGGCTGCGGACGAGATAGCTCTCAGGTTGACCCACTGACGATATTCCAAAACGCAACTTGGGACTGTCCTACTTCAGCTTGGCAAGGTGACCCATTCGTAGTTCGCTACAAGATCACAGATGGAGTCGTCTACCTGAACGCCAGCGAACCTGCATCAGCTACGGGCATTGAAGACTTAGAGCTCCTATTCACACCAGCGATCCGCAATTTTCCGCATGCGATTATGAATCAGACTCTTGGATTCAGTTACCACGAGTACTCAGAGACCAAACTCGATATTTCCGCAAGTGAGCAGACTGCATCGATCCCAGAGGCCAAGACACCCTTCCGGATGGATCTCAGGATTGAAGTGGAAACCCGATTGGCAGGGGGTGAGACCTGCACCGCAATCCTGACAGATGTATTCACTCGTTCTGCTGCGTATTATCCCGACTCTATTCTCACTATCCCCCCAGAGGCAGCACCGAACCGCTCCCGCTATGTAGATTTGGCCGACCCAATACCAAAACCCACTGCCCAGGCGGTCGTGCTGGCTACTGCAGGACATGATTGGTCTCAAACTTGGCGAGATCAAACAGTCTTCAAACGAGACCTGCCCATGCGAATCGGAATGTTTGGAAAGGCGAATACTGAAGACTACGAAACTATACGCAATCTGATCGAGGTCGTAGCCATAGTCGCACCAACCCTCGATCTTGCATTCGCTTCTACCTTTGAAGAAGTCACACTCCCGGTACACTTTTTTGATTGTAGTGAGCGACTCGAGCGAGAGACGGGACACTGCTTTTCTAACCGTCCTTCTGGGAGCTTCTCGCGATCTGACACCAATGGTGAGTTCCAGCTATGGACAGAGGGTTGGGGATATATCCATATCTCTCGCCAGGACATGACCCAAAGAGGATCGGGCTCGAACAGACACACATTGACTCACGAAGTCGGTCATTCATTGGGGCTCTATCATTGGGGAATCCCAGGTTCCAGTATGGGACCTCCATCGGACCAGGCCTCCCATTGGAGTGGCTGGGACTTGATGACGATCGCAGCAATCCATAATCCTGCGGTCCGCAATGGACTGGATGCAGATGCAATGAGACAAGCACTGACTATCCCTGCGGATGCGACATGGGAGCGATACCGAAATAACCGCAATTTGCTCTCTAATAACCCGGCAGCAACATGGGCAACGATTGGCGGCATACTGAAGAAGCAAACTGATACGGCTGAAGATTTGTAGTCTCAGAACAACTAATTCCAAGGAAAAAGCGACATTAAAGACAGTTAGATTTCTGACTCATCGCGTTTGGAATCCCACTGCGACAACGTCAAAGGATTGTGGGAAGAGCGCGAGCGTCGCGAGGGTCGGCCGAATTCATGGAATCGTCGCCGATCCGACGCCGGATCGGGGCCGCATGCTAAGCGACCCAGGAGACCTCTTGCTCTTCCCGGTGGGAGCGACTTGCGCATAGCCTCAGACCTCCTGACATGCCCTCCTAGATTTAAGGGTCTACGCGGATTCGTGTGGGTAAGTCCTGACGGAAAAACAGTGTAACTCATTGTGTGGAAAAGGTATCGAGTACTTCATCAGGTGCTGAAAAGTGGTCCATTTTTAGGATAGGCTAACCGAGTGAAAAATTCCCAGTCGATCCGCTCGCTGTTTGCGCTGCCAGGTTTCGTGGTGTGCCGGATTGAAGGGTCTATTCGGTGACCGATACGCCCGCGTCATCCAGCTCAAGAGGCGAAAAAAACAGCTGTGTGCTCTTACTGTGGGCAACGGTGCCGGGGGCGCTATGACAAGCAAGTGTGCCGGGTCCGCGACCTGTCGTTGGCAGGCTGGCGGATCTATCTGGAATACGAGCGTTGGCGCGTCAACTGTCCTGGGTGCGGCGGTTTGCATGTAGAACACCTGGACTGGCTGGCGAACAACTCGCGCTACACCTAGCGTTTTGCGACGCATGTGGGCAAGCTGTGCCGGACAAGGCGGTGGCCGAGATGGAACGTCTGCGCCTCCTCGTCCTGTGCCAAAACTCGGCCCTTTTGAAATAGACCACAAATCAGCAGCTTAGACGCCCTTGGAATCCGCGCAGAATCGAGGGTATTTCGCGCCGCAGGGCTGGCTTCCGACCCCTGGGCTGCGGGTGGCGAGCGACAGGCCCACCGGGGGTGCGCACGGCTGGCTCAAATCGGCTGCGGGGCGAGCTACGGGCAGTGAACTGCGCACCCGGAAGTCCCTCATTAGACTGGACTTTATCGAGCACAAGAGCGAACGTTCGGTGATGCCGCAGGATACAGGGGTTGGCCGGAACGTCGTTTTGGACGGTTTGGACTTCGCCAGCTTACGGCGGGTCTGGGAGCAGACCTTTGGGGCTGCTCCTCCAAGCTCGCTCTCGCGTGTTTTCCTGCGCCGTGTTCTCTTGCACGAACGCCAGTGCCGGACCCATGGCGGGCTTTCGGCCGCAACCCGGCGCGCTCTGGCTGCCATGGCGAACGAGACACCAAGCTCCGGCGCTCCCGCAGGGTCCGTTTCTGCCGGCACCCATCTCGTCCGCGAGTGGAATGGCCGGACCTACCAGGTCGAGGTAATCGACAACGGCTATCGGTTCGATGGCAAAACCTATCCGTCCCTCACCGCCACCACAAAGCGAATCACCGGCACCCACTGGTCAGGACCACGCTTTTTCGGTCTCACGCCCAAGCGCAAGGCCTAACATGAAGAAGATCCGCTGTGCCATCTATACGCGAAAGAGTGCGGAAGAGGGTCTCGAACAGGAGTTCAACTCCCTCGATGCGCAGCGAGAAGCCTGCGCCGCGTATGTCGCGAGCCAGAAAGCGGAGAGCTGGGTGCTGCTGCCAACCGTCTACGAGGACGCGGGGCTCTCGGGAGGAACCCTGGAGCGCCCGGGCCTACAGCGCTTGCTCGCCGACATCGATGCCGGTCTCGTCGAGCAGATCGTGGTCTACAAGGTCGACCGGCTGACCCGTTCCCTCTCCGACTTTGCAAAGCTCGTCGAGCGGCTCGAGGCGGCCGGCGCGGTTTTCGTCTCGGTGACTCAGTCCTTCAACACCGCGACCAGCATGGGACGACTGACGCTGCATATGCTGCTGTCCTTCGCACAATTCGAACGCGAGGTCACGGCCGAGCGGATCCGCGATAAGGTCGCTGCCTCCAAGCGCAAGGGACTATGGATGGGCGGCCGCGTACCGCTCGGCTATGAGAAGGACGAGCGCACGCTGCGCATCAACGAGGCTGAGGCCGAAACGGTCCGGACGCTCTATGCGCTGTACGGGAAGCACGGAACGCTCCGGCAGGTGAAGGCCGAGGCGGACCGTCTGAGACTGCGCACCAAGCAACGCTTCGCCGCGGATGGAACCCGGACGGGCGGGCTGCCGTTCCGTCGCGGACACCTCCACTGCCTGCTGACCAATCCTCTCTACGCCGGCCGCATCCGGCACCAGAGGCGTGTCTACGAGGGCCAGCATCCATCGATCATTGCTCCGGAGCTCTGGGACGCGGTCCAGGCGCAACTGCAGGCAGGGGCTGCCAAACCAAGGAGACGCACGACGAAGGGCCGTGCAGCCCGTTCCCCACTGGCAGGCAAGCTCTTCGACGAGACCGGGGACCGGCTGACGCCGAGCCACACCAAAAAGAAAAACGGGCAACGGCTCCGCTACTACGTCTCCCGGCGCCTCATCCAGCACAGTGGCCAAAAGGACCTCTCCGGCTGGCGACTGCCCGCCCCGATGCTGGAACAGACCGTCGTGCATCTCATCCGACAGCATGTGGATGCCCCGACCTTCTCGGCCTCGTTGATCCACACTCCGACGATGCAAGAGTTCGCCTCGGTGCGTCGCTTTTTAGACGGGCTGCGCTCCGGTAGTAATGGCAGTAGCAGTAATGATGATAGTTCCTCGGTAGCCCGCCTGCTCCGTCTCATCCGGCGGGTCGATATCAGCCCAGGCTCTGTGGCTATCCTCCTCGACCGCAATGCGTTCGCTGCTTGCCCGTCGTGTCCAAAAATACAAACGAACTCTAAGACCCACGCGCCGGGCCGTCGCCGAGTTCATCTACCACTATCATGGAGAGCTCAACCACCAAGGGCTTGGCAACGCGTTTGTGTTTTTGGACACGACGGGGCCTAACCCCGTCCTGTGCCAAAACTCGGACAGCCACGACATCCCCAAGCGCCGGCCTACGGCCCTTGGCCCGGTCGCAAACACAGACACTAAGTTGCTGATTTATGGCCTATTTCAAAAGAGCCGAGTTTTGGCACAGGACGGGGTCAACCGCCAGCAACAGGATGTGATTGACTAGCTGCGAGAGGAGAACCGTGTGCTCCGAGCCGGGCTTCGGGGCAAACGTCTCTGGCTTTCTTTCGCTTGCATCGTTCTCACATTTTGTATATATGGTATTGTTGGGTTCTATTAGGAGGGAGCGATGAAGAGAATCTTTGGTTTCGCTGCGATCGCAACTCTTATGTTGATAGTGGGTTTCACCCACGCCATCGCCGCGCAGGAATCGGAGGCCGTGCAGGAATCGGAAGCGGTAACCGACGCCGCTGGGGACGCCGCTGAGGCTGCTGGCGAGATGGCGGATTCGCCGGTCGAGGCAGCAGGGGAGATGGCGGACTCGGCTGCCGAATCGGTAGAAGAAATGGCAGAGTCCACCGCTGAAACGGATGAGGCGGCGGCAGCGGAGACCGGGATGAGCCCCGGGCTCATGTTCGGTCTTTTGATCTTGGCGCTGGTTCTGGTGGTGCTTGCGGTGAAGCGGCTGCGCAAAGCTTGAGGTAATCCAACCTTCGCAATCAAGATGGCGCACGGCGACGGGGACAACTAGGCCCACGCCCTCGCCAGACCTCTACCCTGAGTAGAGCTGTCGCCGGCGTCGTGTCCAAGAATACAAACGCGTTGCCAAGCCCTTGATGGTTGCGCTCTCCATGAGAATGATAGATGAAGTCGGCGACGGCCCGGGCGCGGGTCTTAGAGTTCGTTTGTATTTTTGGACACGACGGGATGCCGATGCAGCCCTTGGCATGGTTGGTGGTCGCCATCGCTGGTTGGATCCAGCGTGACCAACAAGGCCGCTTAGCGTCATCTCACCAACACTTGATGGCGGAAGCACCACACGACTTGGCACCTTATTTCTTGCGTCCTACTAGAAGAGTATTCGGAGGTTCCCGCCAGGCACATTCAGCGTCAAATCCGGCTTCGCGCATGGCGGTAAGCTCGTCGTCGAGCGGGAAGTAGGTGTCTCCGGACGCCCACTCGTCGAAGTGTTCATAAGCGCGCCGTTCGTCGATGCCGCACGAAACCAAGTGACCAGCCCATATGCGGTAGCACTGCTCCTGCCTCACCGGGTGTGCGCTCATGGTCACGTCGGCATTCACGAACACCCCGGCAGGGCGAAGCGTCCGGAAAATGCCCTTGTACAGTGCACGCTTGCGTTCCATCGTGGGAACGTGATGCAGGGCCAGGCAAGCGGACACGGCGTCACATTCCGGGAGCGGAGATTCGAAGGAACACTTCTGGAAACGCGCGCGGGCTCCGAATCGCTTGAGTCGGATACGTGCCCGGTCCAGCATCTCCGCATCCACGTCGATGGCCTCGACAACGCCCACGCCTTCATGTTCCAGCATCGCCTCTGCCAGAGCCCCCGTTCCCGCACCGAGGTCTAGCACTAGGGTGGGCCGGATGCCGGCGATTTCGCGGGCAGCCCTTGTCAATCCTTCCTCGTAGCCCGGGATAAACTGGCGAATGGTCTCGTCGTAGGAATCGATCTCGAGGCGAAGGTGGTTGCGAACGGAGTGACTCATAACTTGACGGCCACAAGTTCAAATCCTATCCTCCCGACCCCGCTTTTCAAAACCTCTGGGAAGAACCTACGGAGTTTCGCAGGCCTCTCATGGCTCTCTGCTCGTCAATACGCGATCTTCTTTTTTGCGGATCACAGCCGCGAATTCGTGTATACTCCCACTTCGGATTCGACTGCGCCATCCCCACAACGAGCTCGCTAATCTCGGCCATGACCCGAGGCCGTCCGAGCTGTTTCCGGCGCTCACTGTACTCCCACTTCTGCGCGATGAGCCTTCGGTGCCAAGCCAGAAGAGTTTCCGGTGTGACGATACCGGCGACTTCTGCCAAGAGTTTCCGGCCAAGCGCCTTACCCTTTACCGCCAGCCGACATCGCTCGTCGTCTGTGAGGCGAAGCTTCCTCCCGCAGAGCTGAGCCTTGAGGACTCTGTTCTCCTCGAGTAAGTAGACGATAGCGGCCTGTTGGCGTCCTGTCCGAAAATGCGAACGGAGCCGAAAGCTCGAATCCTGGAGACGTTCTCAAAACTCGCGGAGACCAGCCGACGCGGCACTGGCTCTGCTATAGGCGACCCCGAGCAGACCTCTCCTCCAGACCATCCGTTCCGTCCAACTGGCGCGTCCGAATTCCTATGCGGCGTCGCGGTGGTAATAGCTGAGCAAGCCGCCCAATCGCTTACGACATCGCACCTTCCCGTGAGGACTGCCGACGCATTCTTCCGCTTCGAGCAACGCGTTCCCGAGCCCTTGATGGTTGCGCGCTCTCCGTGATAATGATGGATGAACTCAGCGACGGCACGGCGCAGCGATTGCTCACTGAAGAAGATCATCCGCTCCAAGCACTCGCTCTTGATCGACAAAACAAACCTTTCGACATAAGCGTTCAGATTCGGCGAACGGTGCGGCAGCCGAATGACGTCCGTTCCGGCGTGCTCAAGCAAATCGCGAAACTCCGTGGTGAACTTCTTGTCGCGGTCCAGGATGAGGAATCGCTTGCCGCGCAGAAAGCCGTCGAATGGGTCGGTGAGATTCCGACCGACCTGCATCATGAACGCGCCGTCTGGCCCGAGAGTGATTCCGGCAATGTGTACTTTTCGCGAAGACAGCTCGATGACGACGAGCACATAGTAGGTCACGAGCCTGCGAACTGTGGCGACCTCGACGGTGAAGAAGTCGGTCGCAGTAACGGTTTCCCAATGGGCGGCGAGAAACGTGCGCCATGGCGTCCGCTCACTTCGCTCCGGCGCAGGCTCGATGCCATGTTCTCGCAGAATATTGGCGATGGTGCTCCTGGCTACCGTATGGCCGAGATTCGAGAGGGCGCCGCGAATGCGTGTATACCCCCACCTCGGATTCGACTTCGCCATCCCTACGACAAGCTTGCTAATCTCGGCCACGACCCGGGGCCGTCCGGGCTGTTTCCGCCGCTCGCTGTAGTCCCACTTCCGCGCAATCAGCCTTCGGTGCCAAGCCAGCAGGGTTTCCGGTGTGACGATACCGGCGACTTCTGCCAAGAGTTTCCGGCCAAGCGCCTTACCCTTTACCGCGAGCCGACGTCGCTCGTCGTCTGTGAGACGAAGCTTCCTCCCGCAAAGCCGAGCTTTGAGGACTTTGTTCTCCTCGAGCAAGTAGACCATAGCGGCCTGTTGGTCACGCTGGAGCCAACCAGCGATGGCGACGACCAACAAGGTCAAGGGCTGGACCGGCGTGCTCATAACCGAGGATTCTAGCTCCCATTGGCCAATCAAGCGTAGATACGTCTATTCCGAAACGTCCCGGCGTGCCGATCTTGAGTTCGTTTGTGTTTTTGGACACGACGGGGTCAAGTCCAGCGGAGTCGCCGGGGCTGCGTTGTCTTTGCCTTTGTGGACTGAACCGCCCCGGGTTTTCCGGAGACTGTTTTAGTTGAGTCTCGCCATCTCTAGCGAGCCTTCCTGCGACCGATAGTAGTTCATCTCGTACTCGACAGGGGAGACATTTCCGATCGGCTCCAAGAGTCGTTGCGTGTTGTACCAATGCACCCACTCGAGGGTGGCGAACTCGACATCCTCGAGACCACGCCAGGGCCCGCGTCGACGGATCACCTCGGTCTTGTAGAGGCCGATGATGGATTCAGCCAAAGCGTTATCGTAAGAGTCGCCTCGGCTGCCGACGGACGGCTCAATGCCCGCCTCCGCGAGCCGCTCGGTGTAACGGATCGAGACGTACTGCACGCCGCGATCGCTGTGATGCACCAATGGATCTTCTGGGTCTAGTCGGCGCTCGTGCAGCGCCTGCTCCAACGCATCGAGAGCGATGCCGGCAGTCAACGATGTCGTCGCTCGCCAACCGACGATGAGTCGAGCGAAGACGTCGATGACGAAGGCGACATACACGAAGCCGCGCCACGTGGCAACGTAGGTCAGGTCCGAGACCCAGAGCTCGTTCGGGCGTGTGGCGTTGAAGTCGCGCTCCACGAGGTCCATCGGGCGAGCGCCGCTCGAATCCGGCTTCGTCGTCTTGAATCGACGTCCACGGACCGCGCCCTGGAGACCCATTTCACGCATCAGACGGGCCACCGTGCATCGAGCCACGTCGCGGCCCTCACGGCGAAGCTGGCGCCAGACCTTGCGCACGCCATACACGTCAAAGTTCTCTTGCCGTACACGACGAATCTCGCCGCGGAGTTGGACGTCGCGCTTCGCTCTCGCTGGCTGGCGGCTTGGGTCCTTCTCTCTCGCTTTCTGCTCGTAATAGGTCGACGGGGCGATCGGAAGCATCCGGCAGATCGGCTCGACCCCGTAATTTTCACGGTTCGCGTCCACGAACAACACATTCACCTCGGTCGGCGGTCGAGCTCCGCCTGGGCGAAAAACGCCGACGCCTTGCGAAGGATCTCGTTCGCCCGCTTTAGCTCACGGTTCTCTCGCTCAAGCTCCTTCAGCCGCTGACGCTCGTCCGTCGTCAGTCCCGCTCGTTTCCCAGCATCACGCTCTGCTCGCCGCACCCACGTGCGTAGCGTTTCCCGCGTACAGTCAATCTTCGACGCGATCGATGAGATCGCTGACCACTGAGATTCGTGCTGAGCCTGCTGGTCGAAAACCATCCGCACTGCGCGCTCTTTTACCTCCGGTGAATACCTGCTTCGTCTTGTCATGACTCCATCCTCTCAAGAGTTGGAGTCTCCGGGAAACCCGGGGCGGTTCAGGACATCGTATCCGCCGTTCAGAAAGTGTCCACGAAACCGGATCAAGCCCAATTACTTTTTACTCGTGCCTCAGCGCATCCACCGGATTCATGCGTAGCACGCGCCTCCAGCCCCCGATTAGTGCGGCGAAGGCGACCAACAGCACCAGCAACAGCGGCACCACCCAAGCGAAAACCGGGAGTGAAGCAGAGATTCCCACAAAGCTCGACACCAAGCTCAATACGACGGCAGACAGAATGACGCCCGCGAGCAACCCCAGCATCACGACTGGCGACGAATCGCGTAGCGCCAACTTCAGAATATGGCTCTGGCTCGCGCCAAGCGCCGTCCTGATCGCAAACTCTCTAAGTCGCCGGTTTCCGGAGTGCCGGGCCACACCAAACAACCCTAGCGCAGAGAGTGACACGCTCCACAGTCCAAGTGCCGCGACTAGCATCCCGAGTCCTCGTTGTGGCCACATAGCGAGACTAACAACGTCGCTCAGGATCAGTCTATTGAACACAGGATGCCTCGCGTTTTGCCGCGTAACTACCAGTTCGATCTCCCGCAATGGAGTACTCCTTTCCGATCTGCTACGGGCTTGAATCGAAACAACCTCCCGATAGTTTTGCCGAAAGGGTACATACACGTAATGACGGAGTTGCTGGTCAAGCAACAGGTGTTTAGCATTGCCTGCCACACCCACGATCTCAAGAACCGAATCGTTTGAACCGAGTAATCCAAAGCCTGGGTCTAGACCCCACAGGCTGAGTTGTTCGCCCAGAGGCGATTCGTCCTTCCAAAGTCTGCTCGCGAGCGATTCGCTTACAACCGCTACCCGAGGCGCACCGCTGCGATCAGACCGCACGAACCCTCGCCCCGCCATCAGAGGAATCTTGAGGGTTTCGAAATAGAGGTCTGAGACGGTGGCCAAGTAGGCCAGCGTTGCGTCGCGTCGCTGAGCAGGTGGTTGGCTGGAACGAAATACTTGACCCGCACTTAGGCCGGGCTCGCTCCAGAGAGGAATGTGAGCTGCCGCTGTGGCATCGGAGATTTCGGGCAACCTTCGTATTCTATCGAGCATCTCGTCCAATGCGTCCAAATTGGCGGAAGCCGATGCCGGATCCGCACCTTGGTCGATCGAAAGCGAAACAACACCGTTAGCTTGAAAACCGAGATCCACATCTAGCGTCGAGCTCAGCCGGTAGAGAATTGACGCTGCCACGACTAGAGTAAATAGTGACAACGCTATCTGAGATAGGAGAATGGTGTCACGTATTCTCCGTGTTTCGCGAGGTTCTGTTGAAGTCACCCCCTGACGCAAGAACGATGCGAGATTGGGTTTCGCAGCGCGCAAGGCTGGCGCCAAAGCAAACACGACCACCGAGCCCAACGAAACGACAACCGCAAAGGATACGACGGTGCTGTCCACATGGAGATCTAAATTGAGGGGTACCGGCAAAGTGGTTGGCAATGCCGACAATGCTCGGCGAGACGCGTAAACCGCGACAAACCCCAGCACTCCGCTAGTGCAGGCCAGCAGCAGGCCCTCCGTTAGCAGCTGCCTTACAACACGGTAGCTAGTCGCGCCCAGCGCTCGGCGAACGACCATCTCATTGGACCGACCACTCGCCCGTGCCAGAAGGAGATTCTCTATGTTCGAACATGTGCCGAGCAGCACAACACACGCAAGAGTCATGAGAAGAAGAAGCGCGATCTTTATTGATTCAAAGCCTTCAGTGCGGGAAAGAGGAACGGCGACCGCTTGCCAGTTGTCACTCCGCAAGCGCGACGGAAAGTAGTTTTTGAGCTGCCGCGAAATAACAGTGAGTTCGAGATTCATCGATTGCAGATCGACGCCGTCTTTGATCCGGCCCCAAATGTTAATCAACGGTGCGTCACGCTTGCTGAGGGCGTCGTAGTTGTCCTGTGGCAGAACAAGTCGCGCTGCGGACTGTGGCATCCAAAGAACCGGGGTTATACCGAACTCAACTCCGTAGTATTCATTGGACGTGATTCCAACGATCGTGAATTCATGGCGGTTGATCATTATGCGCGATCCAAGGGCATTGGCCCGTCCACCGAGTCTCCGAGCCCAAAAGCCATGACTTATCACCACCGCGGCTTCACCTTCAGAGGCCAAGAACGTCCGCCCAGCTTGGAGCGGGGCTCGCAAAACGGAAAAAAACTCCGGGGAGACGAGCTTCGCGTACACTCTCTGCGTTTCAGCGCCGCCGCCGACACTTACTATCAAGCCTAGGTTGGCGCAGAGCTCGTCGAAGGATGTCGACTTCTCACGAAAATAGTCGAAATCGGGGTACGAAAATAACTCCGAGCTGTGTTGACCGGATGTGGATCTTAGTGAGACGAGTTTCGCTGGTTCCTCGACGGGTAGAGGTCTCCACAGAATCGCGTTGCCGGCCGCGAACACGGTCACGATGAAGCCGATTCCCCATGCTAAGGACAACACGATGGCCATCGTAGTCCAAGGTTCCTTTAGCAGTAGTCGCACTGCGACGCGTAGATCTTTAATCAACGCTTCCATGGGGCAGTGACCTCCTCTCGTCTCTGGCGAGCCGCGGAACGTGTCAACGACTTTGAGACACCCGCAGGCTGCATTTAGTGAGCCTCGAACAGTGAAGGACGGGGCGTGAGCGCGGTGCGGTCGCGATTGGGTTCCGACGCGATCGCGTCCGGATAGCTTGAATCCGGGGGTAGCTCAGGTACGGGGCGCCCCGAGAAAGTGGCTCCTAGGGCCTCCTGTGGCGTCGTTTTCTCGGGCGGCGGGTTGATCCAGACCTGACGAGGCAAAACCGGAGGTTGAGGTGTTCCGTGCACGAAGCGCTCGGGGTGAGCCCGATGAGCTTCGAGAAGGACCTGGCGCCGGGCGGCGTTGAGCTCGTCGGCGCGACCGTAGTGAACGGCGGCCGGCGTCATGAGCCCCAGTCCCGAGTGCCGGTGCGCGTTGTTGTAGTAGTCGAGGAAACCGCCGCAGAACAGGCGGCCGTCTTCCAGACAGCCAAAGCGGCTTGGGAATTCAGGGCAATACTTCATCGTCTTGAACTGGGACTCGGAGTAGGGATTATCGTTCGAGACGTACGGCCGCGAGTGCGTCTTGGTTATGCCGAGGTCGGCCAGGAGCAAGGCGACGGACTTGCTTCGCATCGAGCTGCCGCGGTCTGCGTGGATGGTGAGCTGGTCGGCTTCGATGTTCTGCTTGAGGCAGCTCTCGCTGATGAGACGACGGGCGAGCTCGGCGCTTTCTCGCCGAGCCAACATCCACCCGGTCACGTACCGGGAGAAGATGTCGAGAATCACGTAGAGGTAAAAGTAGGTCCACTTGACCGGGCCGCGCAGCTTCGTTATGTCCCACGACCAAACCTGGTTCGGCGCTTCCGCCACGAGCTCCGGCTTCTGATAGTTCGGATGCCGCAGCTGGTTCCGGCGCTCACGCACCTCTCCGTGCTCCGACAGAATCCGGTACATCGTGCGGATCGAACAGTGGTAGATTCCCTCGTCCAGAAGCGTGGCCCACACCTGGGCCGGCGCCTTGTCGACGAACCGTTCGCAATGCAATGCACTGAGGACCCTCTCGCGCTCGGTCGTGTCGAGGGCTCGCTGCGGCCGAGTACGGCGCTTCGGCTTGGACGTCACCGGTCGGCGTCGACGATACAACGTGGAACGAGACACGCCCAGCGCCTCGCAAGCTTCCGCCGTTTGTCCAATCCGACCCGCCAGCTCCTCGGCCGCCACGATCAATCGTTCTCGTCGTCGTCGATCGGGTTCAGGGGGATCCCCAGGAGCTCGGAGGCTTTTTTTTGGATCTCTAGCATCGTTTCCACCCGAGCCAGCCGGCGCTGGAGTCGGGCGTTCTCGCGCTCGAGCTCCTTGATCCGTGGAGCCTCTGCCTTCGCCTTCCGACCTCGCTTTCTCGACGTCAATCCCGCCTTGGCGATCTCGTCCCGTTGCCGACGCCAACTCGATAGATGCGACGAGTACAGTCCCTCGCGACGTAGAAGCGCCGCCACATCACCGCCACCCTTGCAGGCGTCCGCCTCGCGAACGATCCGCAGCTTGTATTCAGCGCTGAAACGTCGGCGCTTCGCTTTCTCACTCACTTCGGGATCGCGGAACCCCGCCGCAGCACCACGGTCGGCGAGATCTCCAGTCGCCCTACGGGCTCCTTCCGACCCCGCCGACGTCATTCTCTCAATCAACGTATTCATCTATGATCCTCCTCCGCCCTCGACACTAATTTCAAGGAGCGGATTGTCTCAAGGATGTTGGCACAGAGGGCCGACCCGATTGGTCCCGCTATGCCGAGAGCTTAACCTCTAACCAGTCAGAAATGGTGCTTCCGCCATCAAGTGTTGCTACGAGGCTGCGGGCAGTGATACAGGTGCGGAAGAGAGCGGGTTGCGCGCCCCAGTGAGCAGGAAAATCTCGTTCCGCAACCACAAAGGAATCGTCGTCGCAAAGAAGATGTCTCGAAAGGTGAGCCGTCGAATGGTCAGACCGGCCTGCATAGCCGGAGTTCGGATCTCACGGCCGAACTTCAGAGCTCCGTGCGGTCGGACGAAGTTTGTAATAGCAACGGAGCAACTCCATGTGCTCATCGAGCCTCTCCGTCGAGCGAGCGTGGGAAAGCGTTCGTCTCGAAAGGTATGCCGAGCTTTGCCGGATGGTCAGATTCAACCGCTCGATGAACGACGTGTTCAATGTTGAGGAGTCTTCGGAGTTATTGAGCGCGTCATCAAATCGCCACGCGGCTCCGTGCAGCGCTCTGCGTTCGACTTTGGTGAGGCGGTCTTCACTAGACTTGCGCACGAACTCGACTTTGACGTCCAGACCGTTTTGGTGCCGGATGAGGCCGGCGTAGAGAGGATTGGTCAGCAGGCAGTGGAGGTGTCCGCGACGGAACGGCAGCCCGCCTGTCCGGGTTCCATCCGCGGCGAAGCGTTGCTTGGTGCGCAGCCTCAGACGGTCCGCCTCGGCCTTCACCTGCCGGAGCGTTCCGCGTCCTGTGCCAAAACTCGGCCCTTTTGAAATAGACCATAAATCAGCAGCTTAGTGTCTGTGTTTGCGACCGGACCAAGGGCCGTAGGCTTTACAATCGTCTGGCCCGAGGGTTAAGGATCAAGACGACATTGCCGGTCCTGTAGCGCAGTGCCGGCCAGGCCGTCTTGCGGGATAATAGACAGAATCAAGTAGCCCGCGCGCATCGGCTCCGCGCAGGGTTCGAATTGGAGGATTTATGGGGGTCGATCCTTTAAGAGCTTCCTGTGCCTTCTATTTAATTCATCCGCGGGCACCAGCTCGCGACGAGCCTTGAAGGCAGAGATGAGAGCGCGAACAAACGACGAAATCATGTAGACATGGTGCCGGTAGACCGAAGACTAATCAAGTTCGGTGCTTCCGCCATCAAGTGTTGGCGAGATGACTCTAAGGGCCGCCGACAAAATAACTGTCTAGTTTTGAGCACACTCTTCCTGTTTCAGGTCGTGATCGCGATATCGTCTGGCATCACGAGAGCCTGGCAAGCTCCCTAGAAACGGAACATTTGTAGATCTTCAGCAACCAGCGCGTGTTTGACAAACGGTCCTCATTGTAGGAGGATTACGCCTATCAAGGAGCACTTCTCCTATTATGAGACCTACGAGCTATCAGTCTGAAGATCTCGACCGCCTGTTGAGGAAGCACAAAATAGCTACCCTCGATGATTTGAAGGCAGTGTTGGGTACCGATGTGGACTCGACCGTCTTCCGAAAGCTCAATGAGTTGGCGTATCGGACAAGCTACTCCCACCGTGGTAGCTACTACACGTTGGACGAGATCGCCCAGTTCGATCGAAAAGGTCTTTGGTCGTTGCGCTCAGTGTGGTTCTCGAAGTACGGGACGTTGCTTGCGACGGTAAAAGCGTTGGTCGCGGCCTGTGAGGCAGGCTACTACGTCGACGAGCTCGAGGACGTGGTGCAGGTTGACGTCAAGGCTCCTCTGTTGAAACTGGTCCGAGAGAAAAGATTGGCGCGCGAGCAGGTGTTCGGCCGATATCTGTATCTGGCCACCGATGTGAGCACGCGCAAGCAACAGCTCTCGGCCCGCCAGGTACATGAGGCGTCACCTTCCACGTTGGGCGGGGTCGGGGGAGTCCGCGTGCTCCCCGTGGAGTTGAAGGCTGCGATCGTTCTTTTCTACAGCCTGCTCGATGAAAAGCAGCGCCGTCTCTACGCGGGAGTCGAGGCCATGAAGCTCGGTCACGGTGGCGACCAACAGATTGCCGAACTGCTCGGGATGGGTCCGAGCACGGTAGCCAGAGGTCGTAGGGAATTGCTAATGAGAGATGTTGAGCTCGACGGAGTTCGGCGAAAGGGTGGCGGACGGCGCGCCATGCAAAAAAAACGCCAGAAGTCATCGCCAAGATCGAAGAACTCATGAAGCACGACACCGCGGGCGATCCGATGACGGGAGTGAAATGGACGCGGCGGACCACCGACAAGATTGCTTGCGAGCTAAGAAGCCTCGGTGTGAACGTCAGCAGCAAAACCGTCGGTCGACTGCTCAAACAGCTCGGCTTCTCGTTGCGGGTGAACCACAAGAAGCTGTGCGGTGCCACGTCCGAAGATCGCGATACCCAATTCGCGTGTATCGCCGAACTGCGCGCGCGTTTTGCCGCAGCTGGTCATCCCATCATCAGCGTAGACACGAAGAAACGGGAGCTGGTGGGATTATTCAAAAACGGCGGGCAGGCCTGGAACCGCGAGCCGACTCTCGTCAAAGACCATGACTTCCGTTCCGAATCGAACGGCATCGCAATCCCCTACGGCGTCTACGATCTGCTCGCGAACCGCGGGACAGTGTTCATTGGTACCTCGTACAACACCCCGGACTTCGCCGTGAATGCCATCGAGAAGTGGTGGCGAACGGAAGGACGGCGACGCTATCCTGCAGCCCGTGACCTCGCGATATTGGCAGACGCCGGGGGCAGCAATGGCTATCGGTGTCGGGGTTGGAAGCACGGGCTTCAAACGCGGATTTGCAATCGCCACGACATCGCTATCACCATAGCCCGCTATCCGTCCGGTACATCCAAGTGGAATCCAGTGGAGCACCGTCTGTTCAGCGAGGTCAGCAAGAACTGGGCGGGCAGGCCTCTCGACAGCTACGAAACCATCCTCAAATACATCCGCACGACCACCACCTCTTCCGGTTTGCGAGTACGCGCACACCTTATCCGGCGTCGTTATCCGAAGGGCGTCAAAATCACTGACGAGCGGATGCAGGCGCTTTCCGTTACAAAGGACCAGACTCTACCCAAATGGAACTACACCATCCGACCGTCTTGAAAACGGGAACTTATTTTGTCGCCGGCCCTAAGACTTGACGGTGCATTCAGTTACAGCTGAAATAGCGCTCGTAACCTTCGCTGCGCGCTAAGAGGTTACCGCGGCGTAGCTGGCCTCCTAGCACGTTCTGGTCCAGGTGCGCGGCCCCGGGCCTGGATTCAGGTCTCCGCCCGGGAGCGTGGCATCCCGTTGCTGGACGGTGTTTTCCCTGCGCGTGCGGAGAACCCGAATCGCCGACATCGCCTCCGACACGCCCCAGATCTGGGGCTCGCCACGGGGCGATGACGGTCGAAACGGCCCGGCGCGCCAGTCTTGAGTTCGTTTGTGTTTTTGGGCAGGACGGGATCGTAGCGACCGCCTCGCGCAAGAATGTGCCGGTACCCGCCGCGGGGTCGAGGACGCGGAGGGTGCCGCCTGATCTGATACTCTGATGACGGAGTGGAGGGCGCTGTTCTTTTTCCACGGACCTCGGGACACATCCGCCTAACAACACTTGATGACGGAAGCACCCAGACTCCCGTGTGATCCGCAAGAAAGAAGATCGGCCAGAAGCAGCCGAACATGGCAGGTCTAAACCGCGCAATCAACACTGGATCGACTTTTTGCGGAGCACAGGCCCATCGAATCCTCGCTTCGCGTAGATCCGGTCATCGACCCTCCACAGGCCGACGTCGAGCTCGACGTACTATTTGCACCATACGGGGTTACGCCGCGGCCACCAACACTTGATAGAGGGAGCACCGCGCGTTCGCGATCGAAGCGGACGTGGACCGCGACGTCGTCATGAGCCCGGCGACACCAATCGAGGCTCACTAAATGCAACACGCGGGTGTCTCAATGTCGTTGACACGTTCCGGTGTTCGGCCGTTGAGGACGCCGCGCAGAGCACCGCAGGCGAATGCCTATTGTGAGAGACTCATCGGCACCACACGCCCGGAGTGCTTGGATTTTCTGATACCGCTGTCAGAGGAACATCTCCTCCGATTCTTGACCGAATGGCGTGACTACTACAATAGGGCGAGACCGCATTCATCGCTCGGGCCAGGCCTTCCCACCTGTGCTCCGCAAAAAAACGATCCAGCGGTACGCGGTCTTCTTTTTTGCGGATGACAGGTTATAATTTGGAGCCGAGGAGCTATTTCCATGGTAGCAATTTCGATTGTGACCGTCGTCGTGTCGATCTTTAGCCTGTGCGTTTCGATGAAGGCACTGGCAAGTGCACGTAAAACGAATGAGAACACCGAGCGATATCGCGAGGAACAGTTGCGCATTCAACGGGGGCAACTGCGGATATCCCAAGCTGACAAAGCGAGGGAGGCGGAGGCACGCGAGAGAGCGGAGGAAGCAAAACTTCGATCGGATGTTGGCGTGGACTACATCAATGAAGGCCAAGGAAACTACAAAGTCGTGATCACGGCGCTCGGCCCCGCGGACGCCTGCAATGTGAACATGGTCATCCACGGAGACGATTCGCCGGTTCCGGAGAGCGAGTTCGAAGCAAGACTTCCAGCGACACGTCTCAGCGCGCGCAAGACGGTGCGATTGCCTGCCACTGGGGGTGGCCTCGGAATGGTACGTAGAGAGTGGGATGCCACCCTGACGTGGGAAGACCCAGACGGCACCAATCATAGCAAGAAACTCTTACTTCGCCTTCCGTAAAACCCGTGAGGTTAAAATACTCATACGGCTTCCCGATGGTAGAAACGTAGGGTCGCCTATCGCAGATCCCGTCCTGTGCCAAAACTCGGCCCTTTTGAAATAGGCCATAAATCAGCAGCTTAGTGTCTATGTTTGCGACCGGGCCAAGGGCCGTAGGCTTTACAATCGTCTTGCCCGAGGGTGTTATCTTCAGATCCATGATGACGTACCACGTGCGATTCCTACTGCTCGTTGTGGCTGGCTGGGTCAACCGCCAGCAGCAGGATGTGATCGACTATCTGCAAGAGGAGAACCGTGTGCTCCGAGCCGGGCTTCGGGGCAAGCGTCTCAGGCTCTCGGACGACGACCGGCGTAGGCTCGCCGTCAAGGCCCAGGCTTTAGGCCGCGAGGCGCTGGCCCAGATTGCGTCGGTTGCCACATCCGCTACGCTTCTGCGCTGGTACCGCAGGCGCACATGCATCTCCTCGAAGGCGTCCGAATGGCTCGCTCGCGTCGTCTTGGGGCTCTCGATAACGGCCTTCGCCGCGACGAGCGCGGGCGAAGATCTGTTCTCGGGTTTCGACGACGGGTGGAGGAAGCCGTGGATGGAGCGCGTCTTGGCGCGTCGCTCCAATACGTTTCGGCTCGAAACCGAGGCCGAGAATCGTTTCCTTCGCGTCGATAGCCGGAACTCTGCGTCGGCGCTTTGGCGGCGAGTCGATGTCACCGGCGAGCTCATCCTTTCGTGGCGATGGCGGGTGTCGACGAGCCTCGGGCACATTGACGACGTGCGGCGGCGGAGAAGCGACGACTATGCAGCAAGGGTCGCCGTCATGTTCGACGGGACGCCGTTCGCGCGCACGACGCCGCTTCTCATGTACGTGTGGGCGGGGAACGAGAGTGTCGGGAACGTGTACCCGAGCCCTTACAGCGACCAAGCGGTGCCTTGGTGCACAACTCCGATAGAGGCCGATAGCTCGCTTGGCCCCGACTCCCATCATCCGATCATCTCGCTATCAGGCATCCCGAGCGCCGTCATGGTGTTCAGAATCTTGCACCCGATCCTTGCCTCGACTCTCTGTGCCGCCAACCCTCTCGCTCGCATCGCTGAGCCCACGATAGCCTTGTAGCGATGGAACGTTGTCTCGACTTTGCTCCGGTTGCTGTAGCCCGATTCTGTGTGCCACTTTCGTTTGCCGAGCCGAGCTTGTGCTGCAATGTTGCGATTGCGCTGTCGGCTGCTCGCCGGCCCCGATGCGAGCTGGGCGCCCTTGCGCGGCGGTATCAGCACCCTCGGCGAGCGATGAGCGCTGTGATTCTCGATCGCCTCATAGACGCCGCTGGCGTCGTATGCGGTGTCAGCTCTGGCCGATGAGATGGGACTGTCGATCTGTGCGACAAGCGATGCAACCCGCGATGAATCGCGGGCTCTTTTGCTCGTCAGCTCGCCGGCGACGACTTCGCCAGTCTGCTCGTCGACACACAGATGGAGCTTGCGATAGTCCCTGCTCTTTGGTGCTCTGCGCAGCTGGCCGGCGTGGACAGCGAGACCGCTGCTGTCGATCAAGATGTGCAACGGCGTCTTCTGCTTGTCTTGGTAGAAGGGGACCTTACCCAGCTTCGCCTTGCGCCTCGAAATCGTGGTGTGATCGGGCACATCATTGTCTAGCTTCATCAGAGCGAACAACGATCGCAGCAATCCCTCGCTCTGCCTAGATGACAGATGAAACACCATGCCCAGGGTGACAGCCGTCTCGATGGCGTGGTTCGAGTACTTGCGTTGACGGCCCGGTTTCCTCCTCCTCGGCCGGGGCGCGTCCCAGTTCACAAGCTTGCCGGCGGTGAGCGAGATCCAGACGGTCAGGCTCCCACGGTTGCGTAGACCCGCCTCATATTCACGCCAATTCCTCACGCGATAGGCCTTCTTCACATACTTCCGCTGAGTGCGTTTGAAAATGCTCATGGGGAACCTCGAATCCGTGAGTACAGGACAATTGTGGACCGAGATCGCGAGTTGTGCACCAAGGCAATGAGTCGGCGGCGGAATTGGTCCCGGGCGCGATCGGTCTGTCGAGTTCGTCGGTGTCGCGCGGCTTCGTCGAAGCAAGCGCAGCGAAGCTGCGTGAGATGCAGGAGCGTGATCTCTCGGGTGAGGACGTGGTGGCGATGGTCCTGGACGGCAAGACGTTCGCCGACGCGACGATGGTGGTGGCTCTCGGCATCACGTTATCCGGGGACAAACGCTTCCTCGGCTTCGTGGAGACAGACACTGAGAACGAGCGTGTTCTTAGGTCGTTCCTGCGTTCATTGGTCGAGCGGGGTCTCGATATCTCTGAAGGGCTGCTGGTGGTCATCGACGGCAGCAAGGGGCTGCGAGGAGCCGTGACCAAGGCCTTTCTCGCAGGCGGGTCGTCGTGGGCCGTTGCCAGTGGCACAAACGAGAGAATGTCGTGAGCTATTTGTCCAAGAGCGAGCAGTCGTTGTGGCGCAAGCGGCTGCAGCGCGCGTACGGCCGGCCGACGCACAAGGAGGCGCTTGAGGCCCTCGAGCAACTCCACCGCGAGCTGGAAGAGAGGAATCAGTCTGCGGCCTCTAGCCTCGAAGAGGGGCTGGAGGAGCCCCTGACCTTGCATCGTCTTGGCGTGTACGGGGTGCTCGGTCACTCACTAAAGACGACGAACTGCATCGAGTCCGTCAATGCGCTTATCGAGGAACGTTGCGCGAAGGTCGGTCACTGGAAGACTTCGAACCAACGCCAACGCTGGCTCGCGACCGCGCTCACCGACATCGAGCCGCGCCTCCGGAAGGTGATGGGCTACCGACACCTTCCAAAGCTGCGTGAAGCGCTCAAGCGTGAACTGAAGATCGAGACCGCGAAAAAGAATACGTCGAGGAAGAACGTTGCTTAAACGAACCGTGAGCCGTGGAAAATTTCAACTAAGAATGGGCTTGACTCCTACGAAGTCCTAATCGCTAAAAACGACCTGTCGGCAAAACCTGTGCAAGCCAGCTAACAGAGGGAGGTGAGCCTTTGCGGTTCCAGCCCAATGCTCTATATTTCGGCGACTGTCTCAAGGTTATGCAACAGTGGCAGGATGAGTGCGTTGACCTTTGCTATCTCGACCCGCCATTCAACTCAAAGACCAACTACAACGTTCTGTTCGGACGAGAGCAACAAAACGGCTTTGCTCAACTGACGGCGTTCGAGGATACGTGGCAATGGGACGACGCGGCCCAGGAGCGCGTGGACGCTATCGAGAAAGCGGTAGGACATCCTGCCAACCGAATTATCACCGGCCTGCGGATCGCGCTCGGGGAGTGTGGGATGCTGGCGTATCTGTCCTACATGGCGGAGCGGCTGGCCGAAATCTGGCGACTACTCAAGCCTACAGGGAGCGTCTATTTCCATTGTGACCCGACAGTTTGAACCGCCCCGGGTTTTCCGGAGACTGTTTTAGTTGAGTCTCGCCATCTCTAGCGAGCCTTCCTGCGACCGATAGTAGTTCATCTCGTACTCGACGGGGGAGACATTTCCGATCGGCTCCAAGAGTCGTTGCGTGTTGTACCAATGGACCCACTCGAGGGTGGCGAACTCAACGTCTTCGAGACCACGCCAGGGCCCACGTCGACGGATCACCTCGGTCTTGTAGAGGCCGATGATGGATTCAGCCAAAGCGTTATCGTAAGAGTCGCCTCGGCTGCCGACGGACGGCTCAATACCCGCCTCGGCGAGCCGCTCGGTGTAACGGATCGAGACGTACTGCACGCCGCGATCGCTGTGATGCACCAATGGATCTTCTGGGTTTAGTCGGCGCTCGTGCAGCGCCTGCTCCAACGCATCGAGAGCGATGCCGGCAGTCAACGATGTCGTCGCTCGCCAACCGACGATGAGTCGAGCGAAGACGTCGATGACGAAGGCGACATACACGAAGCCGCGCCACGTGGCAATGTAGGTCAGGTCCGAGACCCAGAGCTCGTTCGGGCGTGTGGCGTTGAAGTCGCGCTCCACGAGGTCCATCGGGCGAGCGCCGCTCGAATCCGGCTTCGTCGTCTTGAATCGACGTCCACGGACCGCGCCCTGGAGACCCATTTCACGCATCAGACGGGCCACCGTGCATCGAGCCACGTCGCGGCCCTCACGGCGAAGCTGACGCCAGACCTTGCGCACGCCATACACGTCAAAGTTCTCTTGCCGTACACGACGAATCTCGCCGCGGAGTTGGACGTCGCGCTTCGCTCTCGCTGGCTGGCGGCTTGGGTCCTTCTCTCTCGCTTTCTGCTCGTAATAGGTCGACGGGGCGATCGGAAGCATCCGGCAGATCGGCTCGACCCCGTAATTTTCACGGTTCGCGTCCACGAACAACACATTCACCTCGGTCGGCGGTCGAGCTCCGCCTGGGCGAAAAACGCCGACGCCTTGCGAAGGATCTCGTTCGCCCGCTTTAGCTCACGGTTCTCTCGCTCAAGCTCCTTCAGCCGCTGACGCTCGTCCGTCGTCAGTCCCGCTCGTTTCCCAGCATCACGCTCTGCTCGCCGCACCCACGTGCGTAGCGTTTCCCGCGTACAGTCAATCTTCGACGCAATCGATGAGATCGCTGACCACTGAGATTCGTGCTGAGCCTGCTGGTCGAAAACCATCCGCACTGCGCGCTCTTTTACCTCCGGTGAATACCTGCTTCGTCTTGTCATGACTCCATCCTCTCAAGAGTTGGAGTCTCCGGGAAACCCGGGGCGGTTCAGTTAGTCATTACATCAAGGCTTTGATGGACGCTACGTTCCACAAGTTCAGAAACGAAATAATTATCACAGGTAAACCCCCGGCTCTGCCGGGGTGACTCGCAGAGGTTTGACCGTGTGAGGCAGTAATAACAAAGTCCTCCTTGGACCCCGACGAAGGTGTTCTTGCACCGATTCAAGCGGCCCAGCCAGTGGACAACACCTCCGCCTGTTCGAGCACGGTCCGGGTCGCCTTCTCCTGTTTGTCCGGCGGGTAGCCGTGTCAGCGAAGGTCAAACCGATCCAAATCGGAAAAAGAAACTGCACGATAAAGTATAATCCGGCTACTTGTTCGCTAGGGGCTGCTGCGGGATGCACGTGCCCGTTGCAGCATATGAGTCCTGGGGTGAATGAAGATGATACAGGACATGGGCACGAGTGATCGAGAACCCCGCGGCCGGCGGCACCCATGAAGGGTCTGCGCCTGGCGGTCCGCGTGTTTATCGCCCTGGCGGGACTGCTGTCGGTCGCGATCCTGACGACCTCGGCTACCCTGCTTTACAATTCCGGGACGGCCTTGCGCGACGAAGCTGAAATCGCGGCCGTGCATCTGGCCGAGTTGATTTCGGGAACCTTTGCCGAAATGGGCGAGATCTCGCTGGCCAATGTCGCGCGGACATTGGATTCCACGCTCGACGAGCCGATGACGGCCCAGGCGCGCATTGTCGCTCACATGGTCGACGCCGCCGAAGCCGCCGGATACGACCCGCCCCGGATCATCGAGATCCTTGAAGCGATCGTCCGGGACACGGTGCTCGACGAGTTCTGGATCACCGACGATCAGGGTTTCTCCTATCTCACTAATGTCCGGGATGAAACCGGCGCGCTGGTGCCCTTCCAGTTCGATCCCGATCCCGCGGTGCAGCCGCAGGCATCCAAGTTCTACACTTTGCTGATGGCGCCCCTCGACGGCGATGACTTCATCACGCAGCCGGCGCAGGTGCGGGAGATCAACCAACAGGTTTTCAAGTACGTCGGCGTCGGCGGCGTCGACCAGCCGAGGATCGTGCAAGTCGGGGATGCTCTGGTGTTCGGCGATCAGGAGCTCCTGAGGAATGTCTATGCCTCGCAGCGACCTGACGTCTCGGCCGTGATCGAAGGTATCCTGGGCCAGCACATGACCGTGCAGACCACGATTCTGGATTACTTTATTTCCACCGCGGAGGCGGCTGAGTGGACGACCGAAGAGATCGACCTCCGGCTGCGGCGCATCGTCGACACCACCACCATCGGAGAGATTCGCATCGTCGACTCCAGGCGCGGCACAATCTATTCCAATTTCCCTCCCGGCGGGGCGGACCGGTCTCTGGCCGACACGCCGCATTTCGAGGACCTCGGCGCCCTGCTGGACGGGTTGGAGCCGGTGGCCGAGCACCCGACATCGCCGCGCGCCTCCGACGGCACCGTCTACAAGTACGTCACAAGGGCCAGCCGGGACTCGTCGCGCCTGATCCAGGTCGGCGTGCCCATCGAAAGCAGTGCGGGCAACCTGCTCTACTCGGTCTACCAGCAGCAGGCCGACATCCTGGTCCGTTCCCGAAACCTCCAGGCGCTCTGGATCGTCAATCTCGAGGGTGAGCTGGCCGCGGTTGCGCCGCGCGCCGAGATGCAAACCGGCGACGAGATCGTCGACACGGCGGGGATCTTCGAGCGCCGCGGCGAAGGGATCATGGAAAATGCGCTGGCCCAGGAAAGCGTGGTCAGCAGGGCGAGTCTGAGTCTGTTCTCACCCGATGACCGCGGCATCGTGGTCGCATCCCCGATCGTCAACACCGGTGGGATCCTGATCGGCGGCCTGGCCATTGCCGTCAGTCTAGACGACATCGCGCTCGCGGTGCGCGGCGAAGCGCGAAACACAGCCCTGATTGCGTTCGCGCTGCTCGGTCTCACCGCCGTGGCTGCGCTCTTCGGCTCGCGATTACTGACGCATCCGATCGAAATCATCGCCGACGCCGCTCGGCAGGTGGAAACCGGAGAACAACCCGATTCCGGCGTCATGGAACCGGTGATGCGCAGATCCGACGAGATCGGCAGCCTGGCGCGCGTCTTCAGCGACATGACGGTCCAGATCTTCAACCGCGAGGAACAGCTCGAGACGCTGGTTTCGGAAAGGACCCGGGAGCTGCAACATAGCAACCATCAATTGCGCATGGCACATGAAGCCATGGAAGAGGATCTGGCGATGGCGAAGCTCGTGCAGCACGCTTTGGTGCGGGAAGGGGGCGCCGAGTTGGGCCCCTTCTCCGCCTACGCGCGGATGACTCCGGCGAAGCAAGTGGGTGGCGATTTCGTCGATGTCGTGGGGCCGTCGGACGGGATGCTGTTCTTCACCATCGGCGACGTCTCGGGCAAGGGGGTGGCCGCGGCCCTGTTCATGGCGGCGTCCCAGTCGGCGGTCAAGTCCGCTTTCCTCGGGCGCGCCAATATCGCCACGATTGCCGCCGAGGTCGCCGCGATCGCCGAGGACACGAACCGCCGTCTGTGCAGCCAGAACCCGATGGGTATGTTCGTCACCTGCATGCTCGCCATGGTCAACCTCGAAAACGGCGCGGTCGACTACGTCTGCGCCGGGCACGAGCCCCCGTTTGTGATAGGCGCCGACGACTCCAGGCGGGCGCTCGCCCTGACCGGCGGACTCGCGATGGGTTTGTTGGAGGACTTTGACTACTCGAGCGGACATGAGGTCCTTCAGCCGGGAGAAACACTGTTCATGTATACCGACGGCCTCACCGACGCCACGAACGGCAACGGCGAGCTGTTCGGCAAGGAGCGGCTGGAGGGAACGCTGGACGGTTCTTCGCGGCAATCGCCGGAGCACATCGTGAACAATGTCTGGGACCGGATCGGAAACTTCTCGGCCGGCACCGCGGCCGCCGACGACATGACCTGCCTCGTCCTGCGGCGCCGCTGAGCTTCACGGAATCGTGAAGGTTCGTTTCCCTGCGTGATCGCACGCGGAATGCTGTGGAGGTTAGAACGGCTTAAATCGTCAAGGAGCAACCAACACTATGTCTGATGAATTACGTGTCACACTACCCGCCCGGCTGTCCGAGCTCCGCGATCTGGCGACCATGGTTGAAGATTTCGGAGAGGCCAATAACGTGCCCGCACTGAAAGTTTTCGCCATCAACCTGGAACTGGACGAGTTAATCACGAACACCGTGACTCACGGCAGCTTCGAGGCCGGGGTCGATCCCAGGATCGATATCCACTTGAAGGTCAAGTGCGATATCCTGATTCTAACGATGGAGGACAATGGGAGTCCGTTCGACCCGACCCTCAACACAGACCCGGACAACGCGGCGCCGCTGGAAGCTCGTAACGTGGGCGGCTTGGGCCTCCATCTGGTCAAGAACTTCGCCAGCCGCATCTCCTACGAGTTCGTGGGGGGCAAGAACCGTTTGACCCTGGAGCACGATCTCAAGCCCGCATAGCAATAACACCGTCGGGAATCGCTCCCGACCCGAGGAAGAGGCGTATCGATGAACATTGAAGTTGTTGAAGAACGAGACAACGACGTCTTGGTGCTGTTGCCGGTCGACCGGCTCGATAGCACGAACGCACGCGCATTCGAATCCATCGTCATGGATCACATCAGCAAAGGCGAACAGCGCTTGATCGTCGATTTCAGCCGTCTGAACTTCATCAGTAGTTCCGGCCTGAGGGTGCTTCTCATCGCGGCCAAGAAGCTCAGCGCAACCCAGGGGAAGCTCGTCCTGTGCGACATGCATGAGCACATCCATGAAGTTTTCATGATCAGCGGCTTCGATCAGCTCATCCCGATCCAGAACTCCCGTAAGGCTTCCATGAATTTGTTCTGACCGCACCCCGATCCTTGCACAGTGCGGCGGCTTATCGGAGGAAGGCGGAGACACAGTCATACGGTGTGAACGAAACCGGATCGATGAATTTTCCAAGCACTGCCTGCAGCTGGATTCGTTGCGGGTTCACCCCCGGCGCCATAGCGTCGATTATCAGGCTCGGACAATGACGAATGTGAAGAAGGCACACCCCATGACCGTGCACTCCCATCTACCGGGCCTGCTGCGATGCGTCCTGGGTACGTTCCTGGTTCTGGCGTCCGCCTCGGCGGCAGCCGCACAGGTCGAATTCCACTATCAGTATGGCAAGCTCACGAACCCGTTCTCGGGCGCACGGGAATACACCTCCATACTCACCGTCCAGCATGCGACGAGTTGGCGGTTGGGAGACAGCTACTTTTTTGTCGACATCCTCGACGATGGCGGTCATGACGGTTTCAACGACAAGGACCTCTATGGCGAGTGGTATCCAACCCTGAGCTTCAGCAAGCTGTCAGGCACGGAGTTTCAGCTGGGGCCGATCCGCGACATCGCGCTCATCGGCGGCATCAACTTCGGCGCGGACGCCGACGTCTTCAAGTACCTGCCCGGCGTGCGAGCGTCCTGGCAGGTGCCGGGCTTCGCGTTCCTTAACACCGACTTGACGGCCTTCATCGACGCCAACAGCGGCGTCAAGGGAGGTGGCGCTCCCCGAACCAGCAGCAGCTTCATGTTCGATGTCAGTTGGGCGCTCCCCTTTCAGCTCGGCAGCCAATCATTCTTGTTTGGCGGTCATGCCGAGTACATCGGCGGGACGAGGGACGAGTTCGGCAATCGGAGCAAGGGCTGGATTCTCGCGCAGCCCCAACTCACCTGGGATTTGGGAGCGTTGTTTGGAGCGGCGAATCAATTGCTGGTGGGAATAGAGTACCAGTACTGGCGGAACAAGCTGGGCGCAGACGAAGATGACAACGTGCCGCAACTGCTGGTGATCTGGCGGTTCTGACGGACTCGCTTCAATGAGGCTCCGCGCCGGCAGGCGTGGAATGCGGTAGAATCCACACCGCACGCCGGCTGGTGTCACCGATGGATATCGAAGTTGCGGAAGAACGGCATCACGATGTGCTCGTGCTGTTCCCCATCGGACGCCTGGACAGCGGGAACGCCAGCGCGTTCGAATCGATCGTCATGGAGCACATCAACAGCGGTGAGCGGCATCTGATCGTCGATTTCAGCCGTCTCGACTTCATCAGCAGCGCCGGTCTGCGGGTCGCTCCTGCTCGCCACACGGGCGCTGCAGGCGAGCCAGGGGCGGATCGTTCTCTGCGCCATGAGGAAACACATCGAGGAGGTCTTCCGAATCAGCGGTTTCGACCGGATCATCGTGATCAAGGAGTCGCGCCAAGCGGCTCTGGACGTCTTCGCCTAAGCTGCGACACGCCCCGGCGTTACGATACCGGCGCCCCGCTCCATCAGGTGTCCCTTCCATAAACTTGAGCTGTATGAGATTGGCGAACTTCCTGCAACCAGGATGCTTTGGTCGTCTTCATATAGGACGTTTTAAGAGCCGGCGTCGGCTCTACTCAGGGGTAGGGGTGTAAGCTGGTGCGAAGTCCGGCAGCCGTTCCGAGCGGGTCGGCTCAAGCAGCGCGTCGAGTGTAATAATGATGGAGACCACCGACCTTTGGAATGGCACTCACTTTGCCCATTGCTGGCGACTCTACGCGGCGAGGCTCGGGCGCGTCTTTCTCAAGCGACAAATGAGTCCGGCACGAATGATAGTAGTCGACGTATTTGCGTAGGATTCGCCTCAGGTGCTGCTCGTCGAGGACGATCACGTGGTCGAGACACTCACGTCGAATGGAGCCGATCATCCTTTCGACAAATGGATTCTGCCACGGGGAGCGCGGTGCGGTAAGGACCTGTTCTATCCCGAGACCGTCGACGCGAGTATCGAAGTACGCTCCGTAGGTCTGGTCTCGGTCTCGTACCAGGTACCGAGGCGCGGTGTCCCATGGAAAAGCATTGACCATTTGCTGCGCCGTCCACCCAGCAGAAGGATGTTCGGTGACATTGAAATGAACGATACGGCGACGGTCGTGGCGAAGGACGATGAAGACGAACAGAACTCTGAAGGTTGCGGTCGGCAAAGTGAAAAAGTCGAGCGACACCGAGTCGTTTGCATGATTATCAAGAAAGCTCCGCCAAGTAGGGGACGGTGGCGTGCGATGGCGAACCCTATACTTGGAGACGGCGGCCTGGGAAATGGAGATGCCCAAGCTTTGCCAGCTCGCCATGCACGCGGGGAGCTCCCCAGAGAGGGTTGGCCCTGCTCATGTTCCGTATCAGCTCACGTATTTCGGGAGCGACGCCTGGTCGTCCGGGCCTACGCCGTCGACTCTTCCACGCCCAATATCGTCTGAACCCACAACGGTGCCAGCGGCCGACCGTCTCAGGTTTCACGATGACGAGGACGCTCTCCCAGTCAGTCCAGATTCTGCGCAACAGCACCCAAAACCCGCGGTCAACCTTCGAGAGCCGCGGCCGTTTCACGGAACGGCGGAGCACGGCGAGCTGCTGCCGAAGAGCGACATTCTCAAGAGCCAGCTCGCGACGAGCCTTGAAGGCAGAGATGAGAGCGGGAACCAACGACGAAATCATGCCGGCATGGTGCTGGCAGCCCGGAGATTAATCAAGTTTGGTGCGCGCGGATGAATAAATAGAAGGCACAGGTGCGAGTAGCCTCGGAGAAAGCTGTCGTCGAACGCGGCAAGGTCGAGCGCTACTTGTTTCATGAAGACTCGGTCCGGGTTTGGTGTGGGTATCGAGATATGGACCCGGCGGGTCTTCAGCTGAATCGCGAACAAGACGTAGAACGTAACCAGACCCGCGGGAGTCCAGATTTCGGTGGTGAAGAAATCGGCAGCGGCAAGGGTGTCCCAGTGACTCCGAAGAAACTGCGCCCATGTCGTGGTTTCATGACTTGTGGTGGATACTCTTCGAGGGCTTGCTTTTACGCTTGTCCGGAGCCCGTGCTGCTTCGGCTTGGGGGAGGCCGCGGGTCAGCGCCTTGAAGAGGAGCGTCAGCGCCAAATTCGAGCGCACCAGGGTGCTGGTGACTACGGTGACCGCACGCACGCTGCGGCGCGAGATCTTGACCTCCCGCTCGTTCCGGAACGTTGGCGTCGCGTGAATGCGGCGCAGGGTCAGCACGGCCATCCCCAAGGCCCACAGGCAGTGTCGGCGAATGGCGGTTTCATGGGCCGGAATGAGCTGGATGAACCGCAACGCGTCCGCCAGATGCTGGCGGGCGATCCCCACCAGCGTGAACAGCCCGTCGGTGAAGCGGGGGTCATTTTGCCCCGCGGACAGGGAGCGCAGCTCGAACCCGGCTTCAAGGAAGATGTCCCGCGGCAGCCAGCACGCCCCGCGCTGCCGGTCGTCCCATACATCCTTGAGGATGTTGGTCATCTGCAGCCCTTGGCCGAAGAAGACTGCCAGCGGGAGCAGTTCGTTGCGACGTTCGTTGATTTCGGCGGAGTAGTCGCAGAACAGCTCTGTGAGCATCTCGCCGACCACGCCGGCGACGTGGTAGCAATAGCGATCGAGGTGGGGCAGGTCGTTCAAGCCGGCGGCTGTCACGTGCTGCTGAAACTCCGCCATGCCGTGCGCCATGATCCGCACGCAGCGTTCGAGCGCGCCTCGTTGGGCAGCACGAAACCCGTTTGTGATGCGGATGACCCGGGCGGTGTTGGCGATCAGGTCATGCTCGCTGGCGGTCGACGACGACGACAGCCCCGCGCCGAGCTCGCGCGCGAACGGCTCCGCTGCTTCTCGACCGGCCACGACCTCGACGAAGCGTTCCGCAAACGCCTGCTTCTGCCCGGCGGACAGCGTGGGCTCGTCCTCAATGGTGTCTGTGATTCGGCACAGGAGATAGGCATTGCCCACCACGTCACGGAGAGCGCCTGGAAGCTGCGGAATCGTGAGCGCAAAGGTGCGGGACACGCCTTGCAGGATTGCAGCCTGGTAGGCGAGGTCGCCCTTCGTCGACACGTTCGAGGAGGACGCCGCCATCCTGACGCTTGTCCCATTTTCTCTTCGCCTAATGGAAGTTATATGGACTTCACCGTGGGGCTGTCAAGCGGAGCCGGGCGCTTCCGGCAAGGCCTTCGTCCGGGCCCTGGGTGGTTGACATCGGTCCGCTAGGCAGGCATTCTCTGCGATGAGGCTCGCGGTGTTGTACAGCTACGAAGCCAAAGAGGGAGCGGTCGTTCAAAGTGAGAACGATACAAGTCATTCTAGCGTAACCGCGCGGGTTTTGTGCCGGTGTCGAGCGCGCCATCGAGATCGTCGAAGCGGCGCTGCAACAGTACGGGCCCCCAATCTATGTGCGGCACGAAATCGTCCATAATCTTCGGGTCGTGGAAAACCTGAAGGCGAAAGGCGTACGCTTCGTCGAACAGATCGGTCAGATTCCCAATGGGGCCATCACGGTGTTCAGCGCCCACGGCGTGTCGGAGAAGGTCGAGCAGGACGCGTCGGTGCGCGGCCTGCGTCCGCTGGATGCCACCTGCCCGCTGGTCTCCAAGGTGCACATAGAGGGCCGGCGCTACGCGGCCAACGGCTACGACATCATCCTGATCGGCCACGAGAACCACCCCGAGGTGGAAGGCACCGTCGGCCACATTCCGGGGCCAGTTTTTCTGGTGGGCGATGTGGACGGGGTGGAAGCGCTACAGGTACGCGACCCCGACAAGGTCGCCTACATCACCCAGACGACCCTGTCGGTCGACGATACCCTGGACGTGATCTCGGCCCTGCGGCGGCGATTCCCGAAAATAGTCGGTCCGGACGTCAAGGACATCTGCTACGCGACCCAGAACCGTCAGGCTGCCGTGCGCACGCTGGCCTCCATCGTAGACCTGGTGCTGGTGGTCGGCGCCCAGAACAGCTCCAACTCCAACCGCTTGTGCGAAGTCAGCAACGACAGCGGCGTGCCGAGCTACCTGGTCGAGGACCCGTCGAAGCTCGATCCCGCATGGTTGCGGGGGAAGAAGAGCATCGGCATTACCGTCGGCGCTGAACCGCCTCGGGTTTCCCGGAGACTCCAACTCTTGAGAGGATGGAGTCATGACAAGACGAAGCAGGTATTCACTGCCTTGGTGCACAACTCGCGATCTCGGTCCACAATTGTCCTGTACTCACGGATTCGAGGTTCCCCATGAGCATTTTCAAACGCACTCAGCGGAAGTATGTGAAGAAGGCCTATCGCGTGAGGAATTGGCGTGAATATGAGGCGGGTCTACGCAACCGTGGGAGCCTGACCGTCTGGATCTCGCTCACCGCCGGCAAGCTTGTGAACTGGGACGCGCCCCGGCCGAGGAGGAGGAAACCGGGCCGTCAACGCAAGTACTCGAACCACGCCATCGAGACGGCTGTCACCCTGGGCATGGTGTTTCATCTGTCATCTAGGCAGAGCGAGGGATTGCTGCGGTCGTTGTTCGCTCTGATGAAGCTAGACAATGATGTGCCCGATCACACTACGATTTCGAGGCGCAAGGCGAAGCTGGGTAAGGTCCCCTTCTACCAAGACAAGCAGAAGACGCCGTTGCACATCTTGATCGACAGCAGCGGTCTCGCTGTCCACGCCGGCCAGCTGCGCAGAGCACCAAAGAGCAGGGACTATCGCAAGCTCCATCTGTGTGTCGACGAGCAGACTGGCGAAGTCGTCGCCGGCGAGCTGACGAGCAAAAGAGCCCGCGATTCATCGCGGGTTGCATCGCTTGTCGGACAGATCGACAGTCCCATCTCATCGGCCAGAGCTGACACCGCATACGACGCCAGCGGCGTCTATGAGGCGATCGAGAATCACAGCGCTCATCGCTCGCCGAGGGTGCTGATACCGCCGCGCAAGGGCGCCCAGCTCGCATCGGGGCCGGCGAGCAGCCGACAGCGCAATCGCAACATTGCAGCACAAGCTCGGCTCGGCAAACGAAAGTGGCACACAGAATCGGGCTACAGCAACCGGAGCAAAGTCGAGACAACGTTCCATCGCTACAAGGCTATCGTGGGCTCAGCGATGCGAGCGAGAGGGTTGGCGGCACAGAGAGTCGAGGCAAGGATCGGGTGCAAGATTCTCAACACGATGACGGCGCTCGGGATGCCTGATAGCGAGATGATCGGATGATGGGAGTCGGGGCCAAGCGAGCTATCGGCCTCTATCGGAGTTGTGCACCAAGGCAGTGTTCAGGCGCCGGTTGGCCTGGAGCAACTTTTTGAGTGCGCGGCGACCGTCTAGGCTCAGGTTCTCCCGCCGGGAAAGCAAAGTGTAACGCTGCCCCTTGATGTACGACCGGTCCCTGCCGCTGAGGCGTTTGTACTCACCGCGCCGGACCTCATCGAGGGCCTTTGACAGATGACGCATGATATGAAACTTGTCGAAGATGATCCGCGCATTAGGCGCGTTGTGAATCGCCGAGTTCCGGAAGGGCTTCCACATATCCATGGCGGCCAGCTTGATACGGGCGCTTTTCTTTCCGCCCAACGCCTTGAAGAACAAATCGATGTCGGTTTCTTTGCGACCCTCACCGCCCACCCGGATGGGACGCGCCCGCTCCAGGTCGCTGACGATGACGCGATAGTTATGTCCCTTGCGGATGGAGATCTCATCGACACCGATGGCCCGAGGCGCCGGTAGCCCCGCCCGGTCGACCTGCTCTTGCATGTAGAGCGTATCCAGAGCCTTCACCGTACCGTGGTGCAGACGTTCCATCTCGGCCACCGCCTTGTTCGGCATATCCCGGCACAGCTTGCCCACATGCGTCGCAAAACGCTGGGTGTAGCGCGAGCTGTTCGCCAGCCAGTCTAGGTGTTCTACATGCACACCGCCGCACCCAGAACAGTTGACGCGCCAACGCTCGTATTCCAGATAGATCCGCCAGCCTGCCAACGACAGGTCGCGGACCCGGCACACTTGCTTGTCATAGCGCCCCCGGCACCGTTGCCCACAGTAAGAGAGCACACAGCTGTTTTTTTCGCCTCTTGAGCTGGATGACGCGGGCGTATCGGTCACCGAATAGACCCTTCAATCCGGCACCAACCACGAAACCTGGCAGCGCAAACAGCGAGCGGATCGACTGGGAATTTTTCACTCGGTTAGCCTATCCTAAAAATGGACCACTTTTCAGCACCTGATGAAGTACTCGATACCTTTTCCACACAATGAGTTACACTGTTTTTCCGTCAGAACTTACCCACACGAATCCGCGTTAACCCTTTTATTGTAACAGGTTGGATGGAAATCGAAAGCGGCATGGGTTAGCATGGAAGCGTCCATGGAACCGAGGTTCTCGTGAAAATCCTCCTCTTGCTGGCTCTAGCCCAGGGTGGGGGAGAGCTAACGAGCTACGGCAACAAGTGGGGATGGACCGGAAGCGGTGAAGCTTTCGTCCCCCAGCTCGTGATGTACCGAACGCCACCGAACTTTCACGGCAACGAGGCCAAGGTCGAGCAGGATATCGAGACCTTCCTGGGAGGACATGGATTCAACGGTTTCCACGTTTTTCTCTCCTGCCGCTGGTTCGATATCGACGAGGAGGATTGTCGTAGGGTCGAAGGAACCGACCCCGCGCTCGACCCGAGGACTTTCGAGGCGCTCGAGATGCTCATAAGAAAGGCGCATGCTGCGTCAGGCATGGTGCATCTTTGGGCATGGGGCGACGAGGAGCGGGGCCAGACGCCTTCGGCGCGCCCCGACTGGGGCGGGCTCGGGGGAGCCGTCGCTCGCAAAGTGGAGCGCGAGATCGCACGACGCTTGGGACCGCTTCCCGGATGGTCGATGGGCTACGGGTTCGACCTCGACGAGTGGGTCGAGATCCCGGATATCCAAGGATGGCACGATCGGCTCCAACAATGGCTCCCCCGCTTTCGTTTTCTCGGGGGACGACCGGCGGGTCCGAATCGAGGCTTGAATCACGGACGCTTCGCTCACTGGAACCGCGGCCTCGACTACGCGAGCTACGAGCATCACAAGCCGAGCTACGGAGTCTATGTGTCCGCACTCCAAGCCAACCCGGGCAAACCCGTGATGTCCGAAGACCGCTTTCGCGTGCTGCGGGACGCCGACGACAAGCACTACTCCGTTCGAGAGATTCGACGAGGTCTCTGGCACTCCATGATGGCCGGGGGTGTGGCGAACATTTGGGGATACTTGCTCGAGGGAGGTACGCACGAGCTCGGCTCCGCGCCCTTTCCAAACCGAGTGCAGCTGAAGAGCTACTTCGAGTTCGTACGGGGGCGCTTCAAGCGGGACATGGAGAGGTGCTCTCCCGCTGACGCCGATCCGAAGCGCGTGCCCCTTTGTCTCGTTACCAACGAGCGAGACAAGTATCTCGTCTACCGCGAAGACACCGAGCAAGTGGAACTTCCGCTCCTCGGGATGAAAGGCTCTCAGCCCGCGATCGCCGTCGACGCGAGACGGGCCTATTCGGAGATCGCAGTAGGAGAGCTCGAGCCTGGTGCACGGAGCTGGCGCGCACCCTATCGGTCGGATTGGGCCGTGGCCATTGGCCGGTTCCCGCGTCCGCGGCGTGAAGAACCTGCCGAGACAAGAAAGGATCCTCCTTCCCGCGCTCCATCAGATTTCACTGGCCGTGACGGAGCGCTGGTTTCCGACCTCGCTCCCTCGAGCTTCCGGGTGGACTCTCTCGGAGAGGGAGACCAATACTACGTCGACCGCGACTACACGCTGGCCGTCATCCCGGCGTTCCTGGACAAGGCCGAGTGGATTCGATCGGCGAACGACGACAAGACGGTCGATGCAGATGGATTCGTCGCCTTCGAGGTGAGTCGTCCGGTCACCGTTTACCTCGCCTTCGATCCGAGAGCTTCGAGCCTCCCGCATTGGCTGCGCGATTGGGAGGCGATCGACGAGCGCCTGTACGTCAATGGAGACGCGATGGGCTATTTCGAGATCTATCGACGTCGCTTTCCGAGGGGCAGAGTTGAGCTCGACGGTAACAGCGCGAGGGGCTCGGATTGGGGAGACGAGGGGAGAAGCCACTACATCGTCGCCGTCGTTCCCGAGTAGGTTGAGGTGTTGAGGATATAGACGGGACGGGAACTTTTTCTCGACTCGCGCATTTCTGCACACATGGACACCTTCTGGATGGATCTCAAGCACTCCGTGAGGAGTTTCTTTGCGCGGCCTGGCTTCACCCTGCTCGTGCTCGTACCCCTCGCTCTCGGAATCGGGCTGAACACGGCGATCTTCAGCGCGGTCTATGCGGTGCTTTTGCGCTCGCTCCCCTATGAAGAACCGCAGTCACTCGTTCGGGTTTGGGAGGCCCGCCCGCGCATGGGCCCGGATGCAAAGCAGATGGCCGCCTTTTCACTGGATCACTTTCGAGCCTGGCGCGACGGCAATGACGTTTTCGAAGCTATGGCCGTGTATAGAGACGTCAGCTTCAACTTGACAGGAGGATCGGAGCCCCGCCGCATCGAGGGCCAGAACGCCTCTCCCGCGTTATTCTCGATGCTCGGAGTCGAGCCCTTCCTCGGCCGTTACTTCAGTGAGGAGGAGGGAACACCAGGCAGGGACCGTGTCGTCATCTTGAGTTACGGCCTGTGGCAACGGGTGTTCGGTGCCGAGACGAGCCTCGTGGGTCGGACGGTCGAGCTCGATGGGCTCAGCTACACCGTCCTCGGGGTCATGCCCCCGGACTTTCGATTTCCTGATGCCGCTACCGAGTTCTGGGTGCCACTCGCCATGGCGGCTCCCGAGCCCCCGCGTCCGGGGGAGATGCGCATCGAGCTCGTGCCGGTCATCGCCAAGCTGAAGCCGGACGTTACGGTAGGTCAGGCGGAAGCCGCGGGAGAGACCCTCTTAAACAACTTGCGCGGGACGAGCGAGATGGCGAGCCGTATGGACGAGGGTGTCACGATCCACCTCACGTCGCTTCACGAGCAACTGGTTCGACCCGTCCGTCCTGCGCTCCTCGTGCTCCTGGGCGCTGTGGGCTTCGTTCTGCTCATCGCCTGCGCCAACGTCGCGAATCTCTTTCTTGTGCGAGCGCATGGGCGCGAGCGTGACCTCGCCGTGCGCGCGGCCCTTGGCGCCGGACGAGCTCGCCTCATCATGCGGGTTCTCCTCGAGAGCATAGTCTACGGACTCGCCGGAGGCGCCGTCGGAACCCTCGTCGCCTATTGGGGGGTCCGCATGCTGCGGCTCCTGCGGCCATCGGACCTTCCGCTCCTCGAGAACATCGGTCTCAGTGGAGCGGTGCTCGGTTTCAATTTCGGCGTCGCCGTTGTCACCGCGATCCTCGTTGGACTCGTCCCCGCCTTTCGCGCGTCCAGAATCGATCTCGTGAACGGGCTCAAAGGACTCGGGACAGGGCTCGTTCAGTCGACACCGAGACGGATGAGAAACGCCCTCGCCGTGACCGAAGTAGCCCTTGCGCTGCTCTTGTTCATTGCCGCGGGGTTGATGTTCCGGAGCTTTTCGACATTGACGAACGTCGATCCCGGCTACGAGCCGAAGGACGTTCTCACGTTTCGTCTCAACCTTCCGTCGACCAAATATGAAAGCGGAACATCGCAGAAAGCTTTCTATGATCGGCTGCGCGAAACCCTCGGCGCCGTACCCGGTGTTCACGCGAACGGTATCGTGAACATGTTGCCGCTCGACCAGGGTCGATTCATCACGAGCCTTTCTATCGAAGGCCGTCCGCCCGTGGAGGATCGAATGACGTACCGCGCGCGAGCATGCGCGTGACGAGCCCGGGGTTCTTCCAGTCCATGGGGATCCGACTCGTGAAGGGTCGGGGACTCGAGGAGCGTGACCGCGACGGAGCACCGCTCGTCGTGGTCATCAACGAGTCTCTTGCGGCGCGCTACTTCGAGAACGAAGAGCCGCTCGGTCAAGGCATACAGCGTCTGGGCGAAATCGTCGGTGTCGTTGCCGACGTAAGGCAGGAAGGGCTCGATGCCGCCCCCGAGCCCGAGGTTTACCTGGACTACCGCCAGATTCCGGACCCAATGTCGGGGAGGATGCTTGCGGCGATGAGCGTCGCGGCGCGCATCGATCCGCGCCAGGCTGGAATCGTCGGTGAGGTACGACGGCGAGTCGGCGAGATCGATGCCGAGCTCCCGTTGGCGGACCTCCGCCCGATGAGCGAGCGTCTCCAGGATTCCGTCGCGCGGCCGCGCCTCTATGCTGTGCTCCTGATTCTCTTCGCGGGGCTCGCCCTGATTCTGGCTGGCTCCGGTGTGTATAGTGTCATCAGCTACTCGGTGAGCCAGCGGACGCGGGAGACGGGCGTGCGCATGGCGTTCGGAGCCACGTCCTCCGATATCGTGCGGCTCGTCTCGAGGGACGGCTTGCGGATTCTCCTCTGGGGCCTGACTCTGGGCCTTCTTGCTTCCTTCGGGTTGAGCCGTTACCTTCGAAGCGTGCTGTTCGAGATCGAGCCTTTCGATCCTTTGACCTTCCTCATCGTGGCGATGGTGCTTGGTGGCGCCGTGCTGGCAGCGAGTGCCATCCCCGCGCGCCAGGCGTCGAGAACCGACGCGATGAGAGCGCTACATTATGACGGATAAACGGTTCTATGCGTCCAACCAGAGTACATAACTAGCGCCGTCGTACTATTCCAAGAAAAAAGTCAAGTCGACGGCAGCGAGCGCCAGAACCCGTTCCACAGCCCAGGAACGTTGTCGAGCCGCTAGCGCCCTCCCGGTACAAGATTCAGTTCACCGCCGATGCGGAGCTTCACGAAAAGCTCCGAAGGCTCTGCGCGCTCACGGGCGCGGTGGACCTCGCGGCGGTCATCGAGCAAGCCGCGACGGATACACTTGGCGGAGCAGGAATACGGCACGAAATTCATGCAGAAGTACCGAGGCTCGGCCAATCGCGTCTCCGAACCCCCACCGGTCTACGCGCCGTCCATCCGCATCCTATCCATCCTCGAAGTCGCCGTCGTTCCCGTGTGAGTTTGTCTCGACGCTTGCCAGCGACTAACATCAGCACCATGCGTTACTTGAGCCTCTTCCTTTTCGTCGCGTCTACAGTCACGGGAGCCGCGTTCGCGCAGAACGAGATCGTCGCGCCGGAGCTCTTCTCGGGCCTGCGCTATCACATGGTCGGGCCATCCCGGGGCGGACGCGTAACCGCCGTCGCCGGACATCGCGCCCAGCGGTCCACTTTCTATATGGGGACGACGGGCGGTGGCGTCTGGAAGACGACGAACTCTGGCGCGACGTGGCATCCAATCTCGGATGGTTACTTCGAGAGCCCTTCGATCGGTGCCATTCGCGTCGCGGAGTCGAATCCCGACGTCATTTACGTCTCGACGGGATCGGATGGGCTGCGCTCGAACGTCATTATCGGGAAAGGCGTTTACAAATCCACGGACGCCGGCAAGACTTGGAAGCACGTCGGTCTTTCGAAGACGGGTAACAGCGGCGCCGTGCTCATTCATCCGCGCGATCCGGACGTCGTCTATGTCGCGGCGATCGGAAATCCCTTTGCCGCCAGTTCCGAACGGGGCGTCTACCGAACGAGGAACGGCGGCGAGAGCTGGGAGAAAGTGCTCTTCGTTTCCGACGAGACCGGCGCAGTGGATCTCGAATTCGCCCCTGACAACCCCGACGAGATCTACGCGACGACGTGGCGGGCCGAGCGCAAGCCTTGGACCATCATCAGCGGCGGGGAAGAGGGAGGCGTTTACAAGTCGATGGATGCCGGCGAGAACTGGAAGGAGCTCACGAACGGTCTGCCCCGCGGACCGCGGGGCAAGGCGGATCTCGCGGTCAGCGCCGGCGATCCACAGCGAGTCTATGTTCTCATCGAAGCTCCGGGCACCGAGGGCGGCGTCTATCGCTCCGACGATCGAGGCGAGAGCTGGTATCAAGTCACTGACTTCCAACCCATCAGGAACCGGCCCTTCTACTACTGCAATCTGGAGGCCCATCCGACGAACCCGGACATTCTTTGGGGAATGGCCGAGGATCACCACAAGTCCGAAGATGGAGGCAAGACGTGGGCGAGCAAACCTACACCGCACGGCGACAACCACGACATGTGGATCAACCCCGACGAGCCGGATATCATCGTGCAGTCGAACGACGGTGGCGCTAACGTGACTCTCGACGGCGGAGAGACGTGGTCGACCCAACACAACCAGCCGACCGCGGAGCTCTATCAAGTCGACGTGAGCGACGCATTTCCCTATCGCCTCTATGCCGGTCAGCAGGATAACTCGACCATCTCGGTGCCAAGCCTGCCTCCCCGCAGCATGCCCGGTGGACATACCTCGCTCTGGGAGGATCAGGGAGGTTGCGAGACCGGGCCGGTGGTGCCGAAGCCCGGCGACCCGGATATCGTCTATGCGGATTGCAAGGGCCGCTTCGGACTATTCAATCGACGGACCGGTCAGGAGCAACAGCATTACGTGGGATTCTGGAACATCTACGGACACAATCCGAAGGACCTTCAATTTCGCTTTCAGCGGGTCGCGCCGATCCACGTTTCGCCTCACGATCCCAACCGCGTGTACCACACGTCCCAGTACGTGCACGTGACGGAGAACGGTGGTCGTCAATGGCAGACCATCTCGCACGACCTCACCGCTTTCACCGCTGAGACTCAAGTTGTCTCCGGAGATCCCATCACCATCGACGTCACGGGCGAGGAGCACTTTGCGGTCATCTACGAGATCCAGGAGTCGCCGCACGAGCGCGGGGTGATCTGGGTGGGTTCCAACGATGGGCCGATACACGTCACCCGCGACAACGGGAAGAGTTGGAAGAACGTGACGCCAAAAGGGCTCGGACCTTACGGGCGCGTACAGAACATCGAAGTCTCACCGCACCACCCTGGAAAAGCCTACGCCGCGATCCTCCGATATCAGCTCGGTGACTTCGAGCCTCATGTCTATCAAACGGAGAACTATGGGGACACCTGGACTCGGCTGACGACAGGCGACAACGGTATCCCGAACGACTACCCCGTGCGTGTCGTTCGCGAGGACCCTCACCGGGAGGGTCTTCTCTACGCCGGAACCGAGTTCGGCATGTTCGTCTCTTTCGATTCCGGCTCCCACTGGCAGTCGTTCCAGCTCAATCTCCCGGCGACTCCGGTGACGGATCTGAAGGTCGTTGGCAAGGATCTCGTGATGTCCACCATGGGACGGGGCTTTTGGATTCTCTACAACGTGACCCCGCTCCACGAGATCGAGCCGAGCATGGCGAGAGCGGACGCGCACCTGTTCGCGAGTGCGGAGGCTTACCGGCTACGCTTGCCATCACAGTTCATGCGCGAGGAGCGAACCCCCGACGAGCCGCAGTACCCCGAGCCCGGGGCCAACGTCGACTATTTCCTGGCGACAGAGCCCACCGGGGTGCTTACGCTCGAGATCTTCGACGCCGCCGGAGCTCTCGTGCGTCGGTTCTCGAGCGAGGACGCTTCCGAGAGCAACGTAGCTCCCGAGGAGGCGAGCATGCGGGTTCCCCAACTCGAAGCGGTCGGAGCTCCCGAGCTCGACAAGAGCGCGGGTCACAATCGCTTCACGTGGGACTTGCGTCACGCGGGCGCCTGGCACGCTGAGGAAAAGCACTCCGGTCGCGACGGCCCCATGGTCGCACCCGGTACGTACCAGGCCCGGCTCACCGTAGGGGATTGGAGCGAGACCGTTTCCTTCGAGGCGAAGATCGACCCGCGCGTCGTCGCGGAGGGCCACGTGACTGACGAAGACCTTGCCGCACAAGTGAAGCTCGCGCTCGACGCGCGAGACGCCCTCAGCCGAAGCCGACTCGCTGTGAGCCGCATCGACAAGGCGCTCTCCGAAGCGGAAGGTACGAAAAAGACAGATCTCGAAGCGCTCCGAAAGGAGCTCGTGACGGCCCCGAGGCGTTACTCACAGCCGATGCTCGTGGACCAACTGGACTATCTCTATGGCAACCTCGACACCGCCGACCAGCGCCCCGGCAAGGATGCCACCGATCGCTACGAGGCCCTGAATCGTCAGCTCGAAGAGCTCACGGGAAGGCTCGACGAGCTGCTGGGAACCACCGAGTGAACTCGCTACGTTTTTTATCGAGATATCGACCGGCCCGCCGCTCGCATGTGGATATCGGTACCCGCGCCACACTCGAAACCCGTTGCCTCGTGTCGCGTTGACGTCACAGCCCCTCACTCGGCGACTCTATATGTAGCAGAGCCTGCAAGGAGATCCTATACTCTTCCCGTATACATCTAGTTATTCGGATGCGATCCACTCGCCGTCAAAGTGATCGCCGGTCTGCGCTTTGCGCCGAGCTCCACGTCGCGCGAGACTTAAATAGTAGCTGCGTCACGTACTGCAATCGAGCGCCGAATCGGGGTTGCGCATGTGGTTTCTAATCGGCCTTCTCGCTTTCCAAAGGCCGGCGACGAAAGAAATAGGTGACTGGATCCACCAGGTCTGGGAAAACCGTAGAGCAGACACCTTTCACCAGTACCTGATCAACGGAAAGGCGTGCCCCGGTGCTGCGATCGGCGTCAAACAGGAAGGCGCCCGTTTCGTCATGCTGCTTCAGTTCCCTGCAAAGAGTTGGACGAAGTGGATCGAATTCCCGCCGGGTTCGGAAAGCTCCATGCGGATCGGAGACGCCGAACCGGAGGAGATAATCTGGAGATGGGCGCCAGAATACTCGCTCGAAACCGACATCGATGTCGAGACGATTGAGCAGCTAAGAGAGGCCCGTGAGCTCATCGTCCACATCCGCTCCCGCTCGGGAACCGATGACCGATTCGTATTCAAGTTCGGACCCGAGACCAGTCGGGCGGTTCAAGCCTTCCTAGAGGCGTCCTTGCGAGCCGGTTAGGCGAATACGGACGACCAACTCGGCAAAACTGACGTTTCGGCACCAAATAACGACGCACTGGAGCAGTCGGCCCGGCAGGCCGTCTGCTTCATTGGAAAAAAGCGTGTTTGCTCAGACTCACGGCGCCGGGCCGCAGCTTAGCGCTACGTTAGCCGCGCATGCAAGTATTGAAAATGCGAAGACGATGGTTGGTCATTCTGTCGCTCGCGCTAATCGTTGTGGCGGTCGTGCTCTTGACCGAGCTGTACAATAGAGGTCCCATTGACCTCCGCGAGCGGTACTGCTTAACCGGTGACGACCTTCCCTGCCGATGCTTTCTCCACGACGAGGTTTTGGTGGAAGATATCGTGCCAATCGTCTATGGGGACATGCGGGTGAATTCGCAATATCGAAAAGAGTTTCCGAATGCGAATTCATTCGCGCTCGGAGGCGGGGACGTGAATTCATGGAAGATGGCCCGGATACTGTATTGCCGAACTTGTCGGTCGGCTGAGCACGCGTGGCGGCAGAGGCGTGGAAGAAACTGATTTGGCGGGAATCGTTTGCACTTGAATCATCCAACCGGTGATGTTTCTGGAACAAAAGAGGCGGCTAACAGCACGTGCAGCCGTCGGACGCCTTCAATACTTCTACGATTACGGGCGTCCGCAGCTGACGTGTGTCGTTGAGGCTGTAGAAAAACCTGCTTCGCGAGCAGAGTTATCCGATAGACTGTCGTCATCGTTTAATTCGATTCGAGGGCGAAGCAAATGCCACGATTCAAGGATTACGATTACCGACAGAGCAAGCTGCTGGCGGTGTCCTTCGACCAGCAGATTCTTCCTGGGACGTTCGAGCATTCGCTGAGTTATCTGATCGAGCACGAGCTCGATTTGAGGATCTTCAATCATCGCTACTCGAATGGTGACGTAGGTCGACCAGCGTACGATCCAGCGATATTGCTGAAGATCGTATTTCTGGCGTACTCGCGAGGAATCACGAGCAGCCGGAAGATCGCAGCGATGTGCGAGCAAAACGTGGTTTTCATGGCGATGTCGGCGGATAGTCGACCGCACTTCACGACGATCGCGGAGTTTGTCTCGAGCTGTCACGAAGAGATAGGAAAGCTGTTTCGTCAGGTAGTTCTGATCTGCGACGAGTTGGGTCTGATAGGTCGTGAAATGTTTGCGATCGATGGGTGCAAGCTACCGTCGAATGCATCGAAGGAATGGAGCGGAACGCGAGCGGATCTTCGGAAGAAGCGGAAGAAGGTCGATCGTGCGGTGAGGCGAATTCTGAAGAAGCACCGCGCGTCGGATCGTGAAGAGCAGGATGATGACGTCGTGGAGCGGGAGAAACGCCAAGTGGCGACGCTGCGCAGAGCGAGCTGCAAGATCCGCGATTTCCTGGAAGAGACCGATGAGAAAGTAGGAACGAGCGGCACGCCGATCCAGAGCAACATTACGGACAATGAAAGCGCCAAGATGAAGACGAGCCACGGTGTGATCCAGGGCTATATTGGCGTGGCGGGCGTGGATGCGAAGCACCAAGTGGTCGTTCACGCCGAGGCACACGGCAAGCCGCAAGAACACCAGTTGCTAAAGCCAGCGGTGGCAGGGATCCGGAAGGCGTTGAACCCTGGCAGGTCCAAAAAGGACGTTCTCGACAAAGCGAAGGTGATCGCGGACAGCGGCTACCATAATAAGAAGAACATGGAGTACCTCGCGGAAGAGAAGATCGACGGCTATGTCGCGGACCGAGCATTTCGCTCGCGCGATGAGCGTTTCGCAAGCGCTGAGCGTCACCGGCTACAAGCACGAGTGACGGGGAAGAATCGTTTCACCGTCGAGGATTTTGACTACGACTTGAAGAAGCGAACGTGCCGGTGCCCAGCGGGCAAGTCGATGTGGCTGCGCTGTGCCCGTGTGAAGATCCAGAATAACGAGTTCATGCAGTTTCAGGCTCGGGAGTCCGACTGCAATGAGTGCGAGCTCAGAAGCCGTTGCCTCAGGTCGGACAGCCAGCGGGCAAAGTCACGACAAGTCAACATACGACTTGGCATGGTGCGTGAAGCGCGGAGCAGTGCGATCGAGAAAATGAAGCGGAAGATCGACAGCGTCCGGGGTCGCCACGTCTATAGCTACCGCCTAGGGATCGTCGAGCCAGTGTTCGGACACATCACCGAGGCCATCGGTATCAAGCGATTCAGCTTGCGAGGCAAGGACAAGGTCAATGGGCAGTGGCGGCTCATGACAATGATTCACAATATCGCCAAGATCCACCGATACGGATGGGCATTGGCCTAGTGTTGAATCAACGAACATGAATCCGACGACAGACCGGAACCAAACAAAACGAATGAATCTGCGAGGGTTGTTCCTGACCACGACAAATCTGGCATCTCGTGCTGCCGCTGGCTCTTCTCGCCGATTCTGAATCGGGTTTTTCTACAGGCTCGTTAGGCGCGCCAAGTCACGAGTGACCTATGGATGACCATTCGGATGGCCCGTCGAGTAACATCAGACCGCTGGGCGTATCGATCCGCCTGGTAATCGCCTCTTTGGTCACCGCGTTCACGATGCTGGGGCATGCCTTTTTTCTTGACCAGTCGCCGCGCTCCGCTCATTTGGCCCTTTTGGTTCTTGCGGAGGCGCCTTTCGTCGGAGCACTCGCGGCGTGGTTCGTCCTCACTGACGCAGGCTACTTTCGCCTCTGGCTCATCCCCACGGCTGCACTTCTCGGTTTCGCGGCAGGAGCGATCACACTAGATTACTTGTATCAGCCCTTGTCTCATCCTCTATGGGGCACCGAGGCCACGCTATGGCTTATGGTGTGCACCTGGCTCTCTTCGACCACAGGGACGATTTGGAGGCGCCCAACGAGAAAGACACCCATCGGGCTCATCGTCACTGGCCTGATGATCTTCCTACCGACATTTGTCCTATATGTTGTTGCGTGGACCGTGTAGTGATCACGCCAAAATCCCGCATCGTTGATCTGGTTGGCAGCTTCGCCCCCATCCGACCGTGCGCGGATGACCGAACTACATGTGTGCAGGCTGCAACGGGCAGCCAAATGCTGGCTCTAACTTCCGGATCGAGCGGACGTGGCCCGTCTTTTCGATGGAGCGGTAGCATCGTGCTAGAAGGTAGCCTTCGGTCCATGCCGTGCCGGTACTTGCGGACCGACCACGCCGCTCATCCGGGCTGTTGGGCGGTCAGCGGGAAATCCGCAGTAACAAACTAGGCTAGGCTTCTGATTCAACTAACGCCTGCAAACCGGCTACGTGCCGCAGCAGTGCAGCACGGCCGGCCTTAGTCAATCGGTAACGGCTCTGCGGGCGTCGGCCTGCGAAGCGCTTCTCTTCCGTGACGTAGCCGCCGTCGACGAGCTTCCCCAAGTGGGCGCCCAGGTTGCCGTTCGTGACCTCAATCGATTTTTGCAGCTCAGTGAAGGTCACCCACTTAGCGGCCACCAACTGCGCGATCACGGCTAGCCGAACCCTAGACAGCAGCAGTTCGTCCATGTGACGTCCCCCGAAGCAGCATGAGTCCAGGAGCGACGAAGCCAGCGGCCCAGCCCAGAGCCAGAATGCCGTCGAACCAGGCCGGGACGAAGCTGGCGATCGCGAGCGCTGTGACCAGAGCCACACCACCGCAAAGAAGCGGCCGACTGGCCTGAATGCCCACGACAAGAAGGGCGATGCTGAACCCAGCGCTCCAGAACAGGGCCATTGCTCTCAAAGGCACCACGGTGTGCTGGGCTGTGAAATTCACGATCAGGAGCACCGCGATCACCACGCCGAACGTGATCCCTGCATGGCTATCCACCAACGTTTGGCGTTCCTCGAACTGACGCCCAGCCCACACGGTCAGGCCGATGGCCACCAATATCAGCGGAAGATGTACGAGCCCGTCGGAAGGCACAGTCAGGCCAGAAGCCCTGGCCTGGTGCAGGCCGTGAACGATCATCCCAAACACCCCCCAGGTGACGAGGGTGATAGGAGGCAGGTGCAACGTCCGGTCGGCCGTCCGGAGGATTCTGTCAACTGATGCGAGGTGGTCGCGCGCCGCTATTACGTTCATAGAAGGCCCCTCCGTTGATTTAGTCTATATATCAGACTACTCTTCCAAATGTACCAATGTCAAGGCCCACCGAACCAGCCATCGCAACCTTCGGCATCCTTTGTCGTTCCGCTTGTTCCACGCGGCATGAAATTTCCTGATCATTTTGGCGAATCGGGCCGCGATCGGGTAGGTGTGCTACCCTCCCACTCTCGAGCTACATCCACGCGATGCCCGAAGGGAGGACGGCCATGTTGGAGCGTTCGCTGATTGTAGCCACTCTCGCCCTCTGCCTCGTGAGCCAAGCTACCGCCCAAACAAGCGGCAACCGGTTGACGCTCGAGGGGTACCTCGATTACGAGACCGTCGACGACCCCAAACTGTCTCCCGACGGAAGCCGCGTCGTCTACACGCGCCAGTGGTTCGACAAGCTGGCCGATCGGCAGCAATCGTCGCTGTGGATCGTGAACGCCGACGGTACGCGCAATCGCTTTCTGATCGATGGCTCGAATGCTCGTTGGTCTCCCTCGGGCGAACGGTTGGCATTCCTCGCGCCTGGCGAGCCCAAGGGGCCACAAGTATTCATACGCTGGATGGATGCAGAAGGGTCCGTCACTCAAATCACCCGCGTCGACGAATCCCCTTCCAACGTCGCATGGTCTCCGGACGGCACCAAGATAGCTTTCACCATGTTGGTAGAAAAGAAGAATGAGTGGCCCATCGATCTGCCGAAGCCGCCCCAAGGAGCCAAGTGGACCGAGTCCCCCAAGATCATCGAGCGGCTCGAATACCGCCGGGATGGTATCGGCTATATCGATACAGGGTACCTTCACATCTTCGTCGTTGCCGCGGAAGGCGGCACACCGCGGCAGATCACTTCGGGCGACTACGACCACCCCGGGAGAGACCCTACTACGAACAACAATCTGGCGTGGACGCCGGATAGCAAACAGATCCTCTTCAGCGGGCTCCGTGCCCCAGATGCCGACTATCAATGGCGGGAGTCCGAGATCTACGCGGTCGATGTCGCCACGAGCGAGGTGCATCGCCTCACCGATCGCAAAGGCCAAGATCACACACCGAGAGTCTCGCCCGATGGAACGAAAGTCGCCTACAGGGGTTACGACTGGCACCGCTACTTTTATCTCAACAAGATCTACGTCATGGACATTGACGGCCGGAATCCTCGACTGGTCTCCGGCGATTGGGACCGTCGCTCGAAAGCCCTTTTCTGGGGAAGCGACGGCGACAGGCTCTACTTGACGGCCGAGAACGAAGGCACCCGCAACCTTTACACCCTTCCTCTGACCGGACCTGAGGCCAACAAAGTGGTGCCGGTGACGGAAGGTAACCATTGGGTCACGGTGGCCGAGATCAGTCCCAAAGGCCAGGCCGTTGCGGTTCGGAGCGATTTCCATCGACCGCCGGACGTCGTTCTCTTCGACGTTGCCCGGGCCTCAGCGATGAAGCAGCTGACGCACGTCAACGACGATATCCTCGAAGGCATCGATCTCGGGGATGTGGAGGAGATCTGGTACGAAGCGCCGGACGGTGTTCGCGTCCAAGGCTGGTATATGACACCGCCGGATTTCGATGCGACGAAGACCTATCCCATGCAGCTTCACATCCACGGTGGCCCTCACTCCATGTACGGAGCACAGTTCAAATACAGCTGGCACGAGCACGCGGCCAACGATTACGTCATCCTGTTTACCAACCCCCGAGGCAGCAGCGGTTATGGCAGCAAGTTTGGAAACTTGATCGCCGACGCCTACCCCGGCCCGGACTATCAGGATTTGATGGCCGGCGTCGACACGATGCTGGAAAAAGGCTTCGTCGACGAGCAGAATCTCTTCGTCACCGGCTGCAGCGGAGGGGGCACCCTCACGGCATGGGTCGTTACCCAGACGGATCGATTCGCTGCAGCCTCTTCCAACTGCACCAGCGTGGATTGGATGAGCAAGCTGGGCACCACGGACATCGTCATATCATTCTATCGCTTCCCCAAGCTTCCCTGGGAAGACCCGACATTGTGGTTGAAGCACTCCCCCATCAATCACGTGGAGAACGTAAAGACACCGACGATGCTCATCACCGGGGATGTCCCGCCGGATGTTGAATTTGGGGTAGCGGCGGCTCCTTGGCCGGCCTAAGAATAGGTCTGCCAAACCAACCGTCTCCAGAGGGGGACAAGGAGCCACCATGCCAAGGAAATCAAAGAAGCCAGTAAGAAAGCAAACGCACTCGCCTACGGGCAAGGTAGTTGGCCAAGTCGGTCAGATACTGCTACCGATGATAGCTGGGATCGCGGCCACGAAGGCGGACCTGACGGAATGGGTGTACGAGCAAGGACTGACCGCATTGCACCTACTCCTGAGAGAGGACGCGGAGAAGATCGCGGGGCCGAAGGGCAAGCACGAGAAGGAGCGAACTCATAACCACTGGGGGAGCACGGATGGGGAGCTGAGCTTCGGCGGTCGTCGAATCCAAGTGTCGCGACCTCGAGTTCGTTCGAAGTCGGGCGAGGAGGCGTCGCTTCCACACTTCGAAGCCTTCCGCGAAGAAGACCCGCTTCCGGAGCGAGTGCTGAACCAGATCTTGGTGGGGGTATCGACCCGAAATTACGAATCGAGTCTGGACAAACCCTCGGCGAAGTTGAAGTCTCGTGGCACGAGCAAGAGTGCCGCCAGCCGTCACCTCGTGAGCCAGACGACTAAGAAGCTCGAGGAATACCTATCTCGGAGGCTAGAGGAGTTCGAGCTTGCGGCACTAATGATGGATGGCCTTGAGGTGGCCGGACAGACCGTCGTCGTAACTCTCGGTATCACAATAGATGGAACGAAGGTGCCCTTGGGTATATGGCTGGGCTCGACGGAGAACTCTCGGATGTGCACCGCGATGTTGCAGAACCTTCTCGAGCGGGGATTGCGGATCGACGAATCGATTCTCTGCGTAGTGGACGGAGGCAAAGGGATCCGCAAAGCACTCGTCGACGTTTTGGGGGATCTCGCGGTTATCCAAAGATGCCAGCTCCACAAACTCCGAAATCTACGCTCGTACCTTCCCAAGTCCCGTCACGCCTACGTGCTCCAGACAATGAAGGAAGCGTACAAATGCAAGAGTGCCGACAAGGCGCGCAAGCGACTTCAGGCATTGGTGTCGTGGCTCGAGCGAAACGGCTACGACGAAGCTGCCGGAAGCCTTCGAGAAGGGATGGAAGAGACCCTCACGGTTGTGAAGCTCGCTCTACCCGAGTTACTTCGCAAATCTCTGGCCACGACAAACGCCATCGAGAATCTCAACGGCACCATCCGCAGAGTCTCGAGAAACGTCAAGCGGTGGAAGAGTCCTTCCATGATTCGCCGATGGACCGCTCTCGGCGTCGTCACGGCGGAGAAAAAGTTTCACCGTATCAAAGGCTATCGCCATATGGGCGCTCTCGTTCACGCGCTTAGAAGCAAACAGAAATCTCTTGACAGCGATGAGGTTGCTGCCTAAGAGTATTCACAGGTGCCGCCGCTACCCGACCAAATTCAACAGCGGCCGGGACATCCCCCTCATCACCGGAGAGGAAGACCTGAGAACGCCGGTCACCCAAGCTGAACAGTTCTATCGGGCCTTGAAGTTCTTGAAAGTCCCGACAGCGCTTCTGCGCTACAAAGACCAGGCTCACGGAACCGGGAGCCGTCCTTCCAACTTCATGAGGACTCAGCTCTATTTGCGCTACTGGTTCGACAAATACAAACGCCCATCGGGGCGGGCAACGAACCATCAGGGCTAACCGGGACCATTGGTGCTTGCGCTGTTTGCTGTTGGTGATGGCTGTAGAACTTTACGTGCAGCCGACGATCGGCGTCCGTACTCTCAAAAGAGCGAGGTCGACGCCGCTCGCAGCTGACGTTTTCGATATACGAGGCGATTTCAAAGGGACGTTCGTCGCTTTCCATCCACTTGGAACTCATCAGGTCAAGCGGCTAAACAACTCCCAATGCACCCATACAGACGGATCCAGATAGATCTCGCGGTTTGTCCTCTCGTCCGAGGCTACCTCGAAGGCCAGCTCTGAAGCTCCGGCGCGACCACTGATTGATTACGGCAACGGCACCGTCAATGCATAGATTCGCCCCGCGCTCGTTCCCACGTAGAGCAACTGGTTAACGACGTCGAGAGACGGAGCTCCTACCGTTGCCGGCACTCCGAGCGGGAGGACTTTCGACGTTGGCGGATTCGTGGTGCGATCGAGCTCGTAGAGCTTGCCATCCCCCCCGCCCACGTACAGATGGGGGGTGTCGACGACAAGCAACGGAACGGACGGCCCCGGCACGGGCTCGCCCCACTCGATGGACGCGCTCGCGCCCAAGTCCCGGAGCTCCCACACCGTGTTGTCGGTACTCACGTAGAGACGGATTCCGTCGGGCCAAACGAACCCTTTCACGGTTCCGTCTCCTAGAGGCTGGTTCCAAAACTCGCCCCCGTTCTCCGGGTCGAGCGCGATCACGACCCCTCCCGTCGTCCCGACGTAGACGCGTCCCCGGTATAGAACCGGGCTCCCGCCGATATCGGTGAGAGGTTTGGACCACTTGAGGTTCACGCTCGAAGCGTCGAACTCGAGGCACCAGAGCGTATTCGTACCGACCCCCTCGTAAGAGGCGAAGTAGACCCGCTGGTTGGGATAGTCGACCACCGCCTGCCCGTTGATGATCCCGATGCCGCCCCCGTCGTTGAAGGACCAGGCGATCTCACCCGTGCTCGGATTAACGGCGAAGAAGACGTTGTCGATCGCAGGATTTCGGGTCCCCACCATCACGAGGTCGTGGGCGCCGCCGAAGGCGCTGAACATGCCGCTCAGCGAGGCTTGAACATCGTCCAAAGTTAGCGCCTTTCGCCAGAGAAGGCTCCCAGTCTCGGCGTCGACGGCGTAGACGTGGCCGTCCTGCGAGTCGGGGAAGATCACTTTGTTCGCGCCGGCCAACGGAAGCGGGATGATGCTGGGCCGTCCCTGGGCGGGCGCTTCCATTCGTTGGAACGGACGCCATCCCGCGGGCCAGTCCCCGTCTGCTGAGCTCATCGAATGGAGCACGGTGTCGTTCGAGACCGCGTAGGCCAGGTCGGGGCCAACGCTCGGTGGGGTCAGGGTGGTGGCGCCGGTGCTGTAGATCCACTCGAGGGGGTTTGTCACGGCCAGCGTGTCCTCGGGCCGCCCGCTCGACGGAGTGGCGAGAGAGTATTTGTCGACCCCGTTGAAAACGAAAGCGCTGTAGAAATAGGTCGTGAAGTTTGGTGCGGCCGGTATGGTCGAAACTGCCCGTCCCATTCGGGGTGAAGGCGGAGAGAGGCACGAGCTCGCTTCCGTCCGTTTCCGTCGTGGGTTGCACCACGTCACTGAACCGGATGGTGAGCTGGTTTCCGGTGGGAGGGTTCACCCAGCGTAGCTTGTTCGTCGTATCCGTGGACGTGACGGTCAAGATAGGGACCTCGTTGGGTGCGTTGCTGCAGACGGCCGACGCCGTCACGGAAAGCTCCACCACGTTCGTGTCCTCGCTGCCGTTCTGACAGAGCCCCCCGCCTCCGAAGTTGGAGTCCTCGGCGCGAGCGACGTAGTAGTAGCTCTGGCTGGGGTCGAGCCCATAGGGATCGACGTAAGAGCTACCCGACAAGCAGGGCGCGACGAGGTTGTCGGTTCCCGGAACGAACCCCGGGCTCGTCGAGCGATAGACGTTGTAGAAGATGGGGCCCGAGGCTGGGCACGCTCCTAAGGAGGCGGGGTTCCATGTCAGCGAGACGTCGCAGCCGCCGGGAGTCGTGGCCGAGCTGAGCCCACCGAACGAGGGAGCGCCGACACAGGAGGCCGCGACGTCGGTCGGCTCCGTGGTCTCGTTGTCCGCCACGTCCGGATCGATCTCGCCGGCCACCGCCGCCGCATCGTTGACGAAGGAGCCCACCAACGTCGGCATGACCTCGATCCGTACTTTCTGATTGCCGCCGGGCGGGATGTCGACAACGGTACATCTTACCGTCTCTGCCGTCTCGGTACAGGTCGGTGGAATCGAAGAGAGAAAGGTCATTCCCACGGGCAGCGTGTCGGTCACGGTGACCGCGTGGGCGACGTTGAGTCCCTCGTTCGTGATGGTGAGGGTGTAGATGAAGCTCTGGCCGGTCAAGGCGGGATCGGATGAGTCGGTCTTGGTCACGCTCACGTCCGTGTGGGGCAGAGCCCAGAGCTCCTCGCCGCTTCCGTCGTCCGCGGTGAAGAAGAAGAGCGAGGCCCCGGGGGTGAACCGCGACGGCAGCGACGCGGGCGAGCCGGAAGCGATGTCCTGCACGAGGAGGGTCGTCGGCATGGACCCGGCACTCTTCCAGAGCTCGACGCCGGAGGCGGAGTTCGTCGCGGCGAAGAGAATTTCCTGGCCCGCTCCCGCCAGAGGAGTCGAGAACGGAAGTGCCGTGCCCGCCCCGGGGTTGACGTCCGTAACGCGTACGGTGCCGGGGGTGGTGCCGTCGCTCTGCCAGAGATCCGCGCCGTTGACGCCGTCCGTCGGCGCCGAAATAGAGAAGACCGCTGTGCGCGACGAGGCTGAAGGGACCACGGACGCCGGCAGAGCCGGGCATGATGTCGAGCACCATTGCCGTACCGGGGCCGGTCCCGTCGCTCTTGAAGAGCTCCCGGCCGATGCCGCCGGGCCCGGTGGCAGCGAAGAACAGCGTCCCGCCGACGTTCGTGAGGTGGAACGGGGACGAGGAGGACGCACCCGGAATCAGGTCCTTCACCAGCAGGGTTCCCGGATCGGTCCCGTCGCTCTTCCAGAGCTCGCTGCCACTCGTGCCGTCGTTCGCACGGAAGAAGAGGGTGCCGTTCACGTTCGTGAGCCAAGTTGCGCCGGACGAGCTCGACCCGGGAAACACGTCCTTGACCATCGTCGTCCCCCCAAGCGTGCCGTCGCTCTTCCAGAGCTCGGCGCCGAGAAAGAGGCTCCCGTCATCCGCCACGAGGAACAGAGTACCGTTGACGTCGGTGAGCTCGGTCGGATTGGACGACCATCCCACCCAGGGGTGGATGTCGCGGACGAGGACAGTCCCAGGAACCGTTCCATCACTCTTCCAAAGCTCTCGTCTCAACGTGACGCCGTCATCGGCGGTGAACAAGAGCGAGCTCCCGACCCTCGTGAGGTCCTGGGGAGAGGAGTCCCCGCTTCCGGGGAGAATGTCTGAGAGCCTCGTCGTACCCGGCTCGGTCCCATCGCTCTTCCATAGCTCGTCTCCGCTGACCCCGTCGTTGGCGCTGAAGAACACCAGGCCGTTCGCGAGGGTCAGTGAGTCGGGTAGCGAAGAAGTCGTGGTGAGGTTCTTGACGATGACCGTACCTGGGCCGGTGCCGTCGCTCTTCCAGACCTCGCGGCCGTTGGTCCCATCGTCGGCAAAGAAGTAGAGAAAGCCCCCGAGACTGGCGACCCAGTAGTTGTAGACGTTGGTGAAGGGAGTACATCCGCCGGGGCAGATGTCCAAGACCAGCGCAGTGCCGGGCGCCGTTCCATCCGTGCGGTAGAGCTCTTCCCCCGTGGTGCCGTCGTTGGCGCTGAAGAAGAGCAATCCAGCGACCTCGCTCAGGATGACTTGTTCCAGACCAGCCGCATTGCTGCTCGGCAAAGACGAGCAGGCGCCGACGCAGAGGTCGATGACGAGCGTCGTCCCCGGACCGGTGCCGTCGCTCTTCCAAAGCTCGGTGCCGTTGACGCCGTCGTCGGCGACGAGAAAGGCCGTCGTTCCAACCTTGGAGAGCCTCGGTGGGTCGTTGGCGGGAAACGATCCGGTGAAGCCCGGCCGGATGTCCTTCACCAGAGCGGTACCGGGACCCGTTCCGTCGCTCGTCCAGAGCTCGCGTCCCGCCGCCGAGGTGTTGGCGGTGAACAACAACTTCCCGTTCAGCTCCATGAGCGCCTTCGGATCGGAGCTGAACGATCCTTCCCGAGGCTTCCGTTGTTCGCGTTGAAAAAGAGCATTCCGCCCACGTCCGTGAGGTGGTCCACGAACGATTGCGCGGGGCCCACCCGGATGTCTTTGAGCAGCACCGTACCCGCCGCCGTCCCGTCGCTCTTCCAGAGCTCGCGGTTCTCCGCGGCGCTGCCATAGGCTTCGAAAAAGAGCATGCCGCCCGCCGCCGTCAGCTTCTGCGGCAAGGAACCGCCGATCGGATCGATGTCCTTGACGAGCACCGTTCCGGCCGTGGTTCCGTCGGACTTCCACAGCTCGCGTCCGTTGACCGGATCCGTCGCCGCGAAGAATAGCGTGCCGCCGATCACGGTGAACGAGCCTGGGCCAGATGAGGAGCTGCCAGGATAGATGTCTTTCACGAGGACGGTGCCTGCCGTCGTGCCGTCCGTCTTCCAGAGCTCGCCTCCCACCGCAGGGTCGCCCGCGTTGAAGAAGAGCGTGCCGCCGAAATCGACCATGGACCCAGGCGGGCTGAAAGCGTCGCCGGGGACGAAGTCACGCAGCATGAAGGTCCCCGCGCTCGTTCCATCCGTCCGCCAGGGCTCCTGTCCGTGCACGAGATCCGGACCGACGAAATACACCAGCGAGCCGCTGGTCTCGAAGCCATAGGGGTTCAGACCCACTCCGACGTTGACGTTGGTCTGGATGTCTTTCACCCGATAGGCGGGCTGTGCGTCTATTGGCGCACTGAGCGCGAGCCCCAGGGGGATCGCAGCGAGGCCGATCGCGAAGTAGCCGCGGGATGAGAACATTCGACTCTCCTCTTTAGACGGTCTTGCTTGGACGTTCGACTAAAACTGTGGGTTCACGTCTTCGACACCTTATGGGAGCATGGCTGGTTCAGACCGGGGGGGCGGCATGGAGACGGCGAGCGTCCCAACGACGTTAGCCTATTATCTCACCATTTTCGGAGTGGAGCCACCGGGGCAGCGGTCGTTGGCCGCCGAAGGTTGCGCGAAGTGGGTGCGCGCGTCGCGTCGTGAGAGGAAGCTCACGATCGTTTCTCCATCACGATGAGAAAGTGGTCTCCCCACCGACGGATTCCAGGGTAGGAGGCTATGCGATCCTCGAGTCGCTGCAGCCACTCGATCCACTTCGGATGCCGCTTGGCAAAACCGGAAAGATACGGTGGCGGCACGAGGACACCGAGCGAGCGCAGCGAGAGCGTCGTGAATCCCGCGCACTCGAACACTCGCTCGAACTCCGCCGGGGAATAGTAGCGGGTCCAAATCGTGCGCCCCTTGAAGGCGACCGGGACGAAGTCACGGGAGAAGCGAACCTGGGCGTGGCTCCAGTCGAGGCCGAGACCGTACAAAAGAATCTCCCATGGGCAGACTCGCCCAATGACCGAGGCTACGAAGACGCCGCCGGCTGAAAGTCGACTGGCAATCATCCCGGCCGTGGCGGCGAGCTCGGGTACGCAGTTCAGCGGTCCGAGGTTCGAGTAGGCGCCGTCGAACGTCCGACCGGGGAGTTGATCGAGCTCGTGAATGCCAAGATGTCGCACCTCGACCCGTGCGTCGAGCCCGGCCGAGAGAACGCGGCGCGCGGCCTCTCGAGCCATCTCCGGGGACCAGTCGATTGCGAGCACCCGATAACCGCTGCGGCCGAGGAGTTCGGCGTCGAGCCCGGGGCCACAGCCGAGATCGACCAGTGAGGAGCCGGCAGGCAGGTGCTTCGTGATGGCGGCCACCGTGCGGCGCCTCATCTCGCAAAGCACCGGATTTTCGACGTTCTCCGCTTCGTAGATGTCCGCGGCCGCATCGAAGGCCAGCTGGGTCTGGGTGAGGGCATCGGCGGTCAGGGGCACGAGCCTCCTCCCCAACCGACTTTGATCGAGCAGACGCAGCGTAGGCATACGGGGTTCGACGACACGTCGAGCGTCCGACGAAAAGCGGGAAGGTTCTCACGTAGAATTCGAACCAAAGGCGTCTTCCGAACGTTGCCGATCGGATCGTGAAAAAAGCAGGGTCGAACACCGCCGTTCGCTTCGATGACCGCCGAGATCCAGGGCGCATTGCACTTGACAGGTGGGAACGGTCGATCGCCAATGAGAGCGCTGTAGTAATCGGGCAGCCGGCGGAGCTTTGCCGGGCTCTCGGCGATGAACCGGGCGTGAAGCTCACGGTCGAAGGTCTCGATGGTCGCCTCGATAACGGATCGAAGCTCTCGGATCTCGCCGGCATCGAGTCTCAGCTCGTCGGCGGGAGGCGGTTGCTGCCGTCCGAAGGCCGTCGACGACACGTCAGCTGCGAGAAAAGAAATGCCGTCGAGCTTCATGTCGAGCGCCTTTTGGACGAGACGAGGCAGCTCACGGAAGTTCGCCAGGTGAATCGTTGCCCGTGCGGTGATAGGAAGCTCCGGTACCACGGCACGCAACCGCTCGACGCCGGCTTCGATGACTCCTAACGCGTCGACGCCGCGTATCTCTTGATAGAGCTCGGGGCTCGCGGCGTCGAGTGAAATCGTGAGGCGATCGAACGCCGCGGCGACGTTATCGATGTAGCGGTGCAGCAGCACCCCGCTCGTCAACAGCTCCAGTCTCACTTGCTCTCGGCGGAACAATCCAGCGATCTCGAAAACGTCCGGGCGCAATAGGGGCTCCCCCCCCGAGAAGGCGACGACCCGGGTCCCGATCGAGCGGAGCACGCGGCTCAGAGAGTCGATTTCCTCGAAACTCAGCTCACCGTCCCCGGTGCTCTTCCACCACTCGCAGGAGAGACATCTGCTGTTACAGCGCCCCGTTGGATAGAAGATGAGAAGCGGCAAGACGAAGGTGCGATGCGTGATCTCGCTCGCCCGTATCAGGGTGTTCGTTCGAAGCCGTGACACGGCGCTCATCCCTGCAGCGCCAACGGACGGATCCACTCGACCATCGTCTTTTCGAGCGGCACCGTGAAGAAATCCGCTCTCGGGTTGTAGAGAACGATCTTGGGTCGGGTCACGGTTCGTCGCTCAGACTCCTCAGCCGTGCGAATTCGGGTGAGGTCATGATGTCGCGGGCCACGGCCTCGACGTCAATGCCGCTGGCCAGCCAGTAACCGTAGATGAATCGTCCGACGGGATCCGCGGGACGGCCCAGCAGGATCCGATAGACGGTATCGACTTTCGCCATGGTCTCCGCGTCCTCGAAGAGATGCTCTACCTCACCGATCTCACAGACACCAAAGCCATTCGCTTTTTCGATGAGCAGACGCACCTCGGCGCGCTCCGGGAGACGACCGAGCTCTCGCGTGAGCGTCACCTCGGCGTAGTTCGCCGGAAGAGGGTCGGCACACGCCCTGTCTGGCTTTGTGCGCATCGCCACCTCGTTCAGATCGAGATTGTGAAGCTCGTGGAGCCCGTCTGCCACGAGGAGCTGATACTCGGAAATGCGGGCTGAAGCGAGATCCGACAGCGCTTTGTATTCCCAGGTCAAGGACCACGCGATGCCCGTCGCGAGCGCGAACGAGACGACGTAAACCAGAAGCATCTGGGTCTTGAGGCGCGAGAAGACTTTCTCGGAGACAATGACCTCCAGTGTTCTCTGGGCGGAATCTTCCGGGTTCATTGAACCTCCTCCGTTTTCATGCGATAGAGCGCCGTGAGTGCCGTGACCGTGCCAGACAGGGAATAGCGCTTCAAGACTTCTTTTCGAGCGAGCTCGCCCCGGGCTCGGAGGCGCGTACGATCCGAGAGGACTTCGCGGACGGCTCGAGCGAGCGCCTCGGGGTTTCCGGTTGGAACGGCAAGGGTCGCCGGCTCTAAATCGGGAACCACGCCCACGCGCGTGCCCACCGTCGTCCGCGCGCAGCCCGCTGCTTCTTGCGTGACCCATCCCTGCCCTTCGTGGAGCGAGCTCGATACGGCGAGATCGGCCGATCGGTAGTAACGCGGGAGCTCGTCGTGTGGCACGGCGCCGTGGAAGAGGACGCGCCTCTCGAGCCCGAGCTCTTGCGACAGCCGTTGCAGTTGTTTTTCGAGAGGACCTGCGCCGACGAGGTGCAAAACGGCGTCAGAAACTTCGCGGCTCACCGCGGCAAAGGCCCGGATCAATGTCCGCTGGTCCTTGACGGGAACGAGAGCCGCGACATTAAGAAGCTTGGTGCCGCCTTCCAAGAGCGACGGCACCTCCCGCCCCGGTGAGAAGCGATCCAGATCGACACCGATGGGAAGCAGCTCCGCGCTCGCCAGGCGTGAGGTTAGTGATGCGAGGTAGGTCGACCCTGCTGTCACCCGGCTCGCGCCGGCGAGCGCGCGGGTGGCGAGCACTCGGTTCAGGCGGCTACGTTGGCCGCCGTAACCGATCGCAGGCAGGGAGACGAGCTCTCCGCCCAGGAGCGTCACGACGGAAGGGATCCCGAGTCCGCGAGCCGCCCGCACGGCGACGTATCCGGGCTCGTCGGCCCAGAACGCGTGGAGCACATGAAAGGGCTGCCGGCGGTGCTCGCGCCGGATGGCGGCGACGGCTTTCCAGAGCAGAGGGAGCTTGCCGAGACCACGCCTATCGGCCCCACCGAACGCGTGCACTTCCGTCGCGAAGATCGAATAGCGCGCCCAATAGTGGGGATACCGGAGCGCGAAGACGCGGACGTGGTGCGCTTCAGCGAGACGGCGCACCAGGGTGAGAAGTGTGGGGATGCACCAATCGGTCTCACTTGCGCTGAATCCAGGAACGACGATGCCCAGGTTCATGGCTCAGAATCCGCTGGTTTCCGGCCTCTGATAGGCAATCAGCTTGTGGAGAGCACGCAGTTCGAGGGGGAAACGATAAATGCCGAGGTGGTAGCGCCACGCGCTCACCGAGCGCAACAACAGACGCACCGGCCCTCGGAGTTTCGTGTCTGTCGTCGTCGGATAGTAGGCGTTCAATACGCGCTCGAAGTCCCAGATTCTCTGGCGTAGCGAGCGCTCGAGCCACGGCACCGTGAGGCTTCGTCTCGCCGAGAACGCCGTCCATTGCGGCGCCGTCCACTCGTCGAGGGTTCGAGGGAACGAGAACCCTTGTGCCATGGCTTCATCGAAGAGCTCGCCGGCAAGCGGAACGGGTGTGTAGAGGTAGAGCACGATCTCGCAATCGGGATTCACGCGCTTGAGGCGCCTGACAAAAGCCATCGTGCGCTCCGCGTCCTCGCGGGGCTCGGGCGGGTTGCCGACGATGAACGAGAACTCGGGGACGATGCCGTGGCCCCGCATCTTGCGTGCGATCTCGATCGTCTTTTCGACCGTCGCGGTGCCGCCCTTGTTCATACGCTCGAGCGTCTCGTCCGAGCCGGACTCGGCGCCGAGAAAGACCATGCGAAGGCCGCTCTCCCGCATGAGGCGCCACGTGGATTCGGAGAAGCGCAGGAGTGTGTCGATCCGCGCTTCGCCCCACCAGCCGATGCCGAGATCCTCGATGCGCGAGGCATATTCCCGGACTCGATCTTCGTCGACGAAAAAGTTGTTGTCGTAGAACTCGATCGAGTCGACGCCGTAGTCTCGAACGAGGCGACGCGTCACTCGGGCGGTGCGCTCGGCGGACTGCGCCCGCCACCGGCCGGCCGCCAGGTTGACGACGGCGCAGAAGTTGCACGTGAACGGGCAGCCGTAGCTCGAATTGTGAGGAAGAGTTCGCGTTCCCAAGAACGTGGATCGCACGTAGCGCTCCATCCGAACGCGGCGGTACGGAAAGTCGGGAAGCGCGTCGGGTGACGGCATTTCGGCTTCGGGGTTGTGTCGGACGCCTCCGGTCTCGTCACGGTAGGAGAGTCCCGGCGTTGCCCGCAGGGCGGGCTCGTCGCCCGAACGGAGAGCTTCGACGAACGACCCGAAGTGCTCGTCCGCGTGCCCCCTGAGCACGTAATCAACCAGAGGCGAGTCGAGGCAGGCGTCCGCGTGCTGCGTGGGAAAGTAACCGCCCCAGACGACGGTTGTTTGCGGCTGCCGTTGCTTCAATTTCCGCGCCTCCGCCACGGCATCGGTCAGCTGCGGTCCAGGCATGACGGTCATCGCGACGATGTTTGCGTCGCGCGCGTCGAGAGCTTCGAGGTTCCCGTCGATGATGCGGTAATCGCAACGGCCCTCGAGCTTCGCGCCGAGCGCAAGGAGCGCCATCGGGAGAACCGCCTTGCCCGTGGCATTGCTCTTCGGGTTATAGAGAATGAGCATTGGCTCTTAGGCGTCCATCGTGCCAAAGGTTGCGGCAGTGCTCAAACGTGAAGACGGCCGGGACGAGCGTCAAGGTGCTGAGCCCGAGAAAACCCAGAACCATACCGATCGCGCCGAAGCTTCTGCCTAGGAGTGTAACTACGGGAATCGCTACGAGAGCCTCGAGGACCGAGAGGAGAACCAGAGGCTCTTGCTTGTGCGCTCTGAGATAGCTGCCCATCGCCAAACGCACTTGCTGCAAAACGATGGCGGCGAGCAGGAGCGCCGTCGGAAGCGGCGGGAGAAATCGGGTCGCGATCTCGAGACCGAGCTCGCGCGCTGCCATGAGCCCCCCGAAGAAGATCGCGGCGCCGGCGCTGGCGACAGCCAGGGAGGAGATCGTCGCCCGGCGAAAGAGAGCATCCATGTCCCGATAGGCGCTCGTGGCGGCGTGGATGGCGAGGCGAGGCACTTTGGTTGCGATGGCGGCGAAGGCGGCTGAAGAGATCGCCGCGGCCGCCGTCAACGTGAGGCCCATCCTCCCCGCGACTTCAGGACCGTGAAAGGCGAAAAGGACCGGCGTAAACAGCGAATAGAGGAGATAACCCGAGAGCCAGCTTAGCGCGAATTTCCACTGAAGCGGCCAGAGATCGCGTCGCCACGTGAACGCGGCGGAATCGCTACGGGCCAAGTAAGTCCGGAGCGAGCGGAAGTTCTCGCGACCCAAGCCGACGACGCCGGCTGCGAAGGAGACGCATCGCGCCATCGCGATCGTGAAGAGGCCTGCGCTCCCGACAATGGCGAGAGCACCGGCAGCTCGACTCGCGAGCGCCTGGCCGAGCCTGGCACCATGCACCGTTTCGACTCGATTGGCGCCGTCGAGTAGAGCGAAGACCGGCGTCAAGAGGACGCTCGCTCCGGTGGCGATCACGGCGACCCACCAGGCCAGCCGCCACGAGGGAGCGTCCGACGAGGCGAAAGTGCGGAAGTAGAGAGCTCCTCCGGTTCCGAGTCCGACGATGACAACGAGCGCCACGACCGCGTACCACACGAGAGAGAAACGGACGAGCGCCGCCAGGCGCGCGCGGGCCCGTTCACGCGTGGCGGGATGCGAGCTCTCCTGGAGCGCCCATTCATGGCTTACGGATTGCTGCAGGAGCTCGCCGAAACCGAGTTCGACGAAGGTCTGGAGTGTGAGAAGGCCGAGGAACGTGTAGTAGAAGCCCTGGAGCTCGGACGAAAAGAACGTTGCCACGAGCACCGCCGTAATGAGGCCTCCCGCGCTTCCCGAGAGACGGTGCGCCATGGCGTAGAGCGTGGCCCGTTCTAGCATCGCGGCTTACTCAGGGGGCTCTCGAGCAAGCGCATCGCGATGCGCGCGACCTCTTCGGGCTCGCGGCGCGTCAGACAACGGACGTCGCCATGGCGACATTCGGCCTCCATACAGAATCGACAATCCAAGTCGGACGAGTCGAGGCAGACCGAGTGCTCGCCGAGCGGACGGGACCAGTCGCCGCGGCTCGAACCGAATAGCGCCACGGTCGGCACTCCCGAGCACCAGCTCATGTGCATGAGCCCCGAATCCTCGGAGAGCACCAGATCGGCTCTCCGGACCAGCGCGAAGGCCTCGTCGGGCGTCGTGCGACCGACGAGGTCGAGAACGCTTCCATCGAGCTCGGAGCGGAGATAGTCCGCCTTTTCTCTGAGCGCGGGAAGACCGAGCAGGAGAAAACGTGTCGGACGTGAGTCCAGGTTCTGCCAGGTCTTCGCAAAAGCGACGTAGTTTGGAAGCGGCCAGTTGCGCGTGGGAAACGCGCCCGCGGGGTTGAGAACGACGAGGCGGTGGTCCGAGCCGATGCCGGCTTCACGCAGCAACCGTTCGGCGCTACCGTCGTTCCGGACCCGCAGATCGGTGTCGAGGCCGACAGGACCGAGACCGGCGCCTTCGATGGTGCGGCGCGTGCGCTCTCCCGCCGGAACGGGACTCGTCTTGTCGAAGCGGGACCACGCCTCGGGACGAAGCGCGCTCGTCACCCATCGGCTCAGCTCGTTGTTCTGCAGGTCGAGGACGATGTCGTACCTGCGAAGGACGAGCTGCGGCAGAAGGACGAGCATCGCGAGGCACTGTCGCTTGAAGCTTCTTCCACCACCGAAGGCGAACACGCGTGAAAAGAGGAGAAGGCTTCGCGGGATAGGCGCGGTTTCCTTTCGCGTGAGGAGATCGATTTCGGAATCCGGGTACTTGCGTTTCAACGCGTTCAGATACGGGAGCGTGATGACGACGTCTCCCGTAGCCTGAAAACGAATCGCGAGAACCCGGGCGCTCACGCGAGAGCCTCCTGGCGTAGCGCGGCGGACGCAGCTCCGAGGAGCACGAAGAACGCGAGATAGATGGGAGTGAAGGCAAGAAGGTAGTCGAAGAACCCGTGCACGAGAAAGCCCGTGAGACTTGCGGCAATCGCTGCGGCCTCGAAACTCGCCCTCCGCACGAGCCCGACCAGGGCCCGCGCGACGAGGAGCACGAACGCAGCGAATCCGACGATGCCGATCGTCGATAGAATCTCCAGATAGAGGCTGTTCGAAAAAACACGAGTGTCCCAGACTTCCTTACCCGCAAAAGCTCCGTACACCCAGCGAAAGTTATCGGGACCAACCCCCAGAATAGGATGCTCTAGAAACAGACCAAGAGCGATGCCCCACAGCTCGCGCCGCCCCGGTCGCCAGGCTCGCCCCGTCATCATCTGCCGAAACTCGCTGGGGCGAACGGCTTCCGCTGAGACCGTTCTGTCCACGACGACGTTGACCGGCGTTCCGAGCCCGACCTTGTCGGAGAACCACGTGGTGTGCTTGTGAACCATGTCCCAGACCATCACGTAGCTACCCGGCTTCTCCGGGGCTCTCACCGCTGCGATCAAGTCCATCCTCTGGCCAGGAGCGAGAGGAGACGGCAGGCGCGTACGCTCACCTTCGATCGGGAGGGGCACGAGCGTGCCGTCCGTTGTGAAATAGAACCAGCGATAGGAGAGGAAAAAAGGTTTCTCTCCGCTGGAGCCCCATGTCAGTTTCCCCACGTTCGCCACCTGAACCCGCGTGTCGGTGAGCGCGCCCGAAGCGAGCTCGAGCGCGTCCGACTCGGGGACGATCTCAGCCAGGTACCAGCTTCGATCGTCCTCACTCCAAGCGCGCCATTGGAACGAGGGTTCGAGCAGAAACAGACCGGCGGCGATGACGAGAAACGACGCGTTCAGACCCAGAAGGCCTTTAAGGCCTCTGGGGTTGGACGAGCGGATCATGAGGGTGAACGCGACCGAGGCCGCGACGGCGCCGAGCAGCGCACCTCTCGAGTAGGTCAGCAGGATGGCGCTGAAGATTCCCAGGGAAACGATGAAGGCAAGCGCTCGCATTCGCCCTGGAAGGTTTCTTCGCACGACGAAGCTCATTGCGGGCGGAAGTGTGAGAGCGAGGAATCCAGCGGCCGTGTTCGGGTAGGAGAACGTCGCCGCGACCCGGTACTGACCTCCGACCTCGAACGAATGCTCCCGAAACGGCGCGACGAAGCCCTCGATCGCGGGAACGGCACCGGCCTCGAGAAGCGCGATGACCGCTGTCGTCGTACCCGCCGCAGCGAAGGCGAGGCACAGAAGATCGAAGCGGGGTGCGGCGGCCAGGGCGAAGGACGTGAGAGCGAATGCGACGAGCCCGGCCGTCATACGAAGCGAAAACTTCAGCGGCAGAAGCAAAGAGCCTTCTGCGAAGGCGGCTGAAACGAAGACGGCGAGGAGTAGCGCGAGCGCGGGCACCGCGAGGGGGAACCTCAAACGCCGGGCGTGGAGTCCCGACGCCGAAAGGGCGAGGAGCACGAAAGCTGCGACCTCGAGATGACTCATCTTGAAACCGAGTACCTCCGCCAAAGGCTCCATGGGCTCGAAAGGGAGGACTAGCACGAGAAGCGCGATCGCGAAGAGAGCCCTCATGCGCGTTTCTCCGAGTCGAACAAAGGAAAACGTGCCGGGAGATCGCAGCGTCGAAGCACGCAATAACCGCGGCGGAGACGCCGTGTGAGCCCCTCGAAGGGCTGGCTTGTCTCGACGTGGAAACCGGCGCTCTCGAGCTGCGAGCGAAACTCGCTCGCGACGAGATAGCCCGTGGTCCGCTCCGTGGGAAGCAATCCGAGACGCTCCCAGTGATCGTGCTCCCGCCTTTGGACCATGGCGCGGCCCGTCTCGTGGTCGTCGTAAGCGGGACTGTCGAGAACGAGGAAGATCCCGCGTGCGCGCAGGACCCGATGAGCCTCCCCGATCGCTCGGGTTACACTGCGGGCGTAGTGCAAGGAACCGTTTGCGACTACGACGTCGAACTGGGAGTCCCCGAGGGGCAGCTCTTCCATCTCCGCACGCGCGCGCGTCAAACGAGAGTGCAGCACCGTGTTCGGCCAGGCGTAACGGGCGAGTGCTCCCAGCCCGTCCTCTTTGTCGAGAGAGACGTCGGTGGCGAGGACGAAATTACCGCGCTCCGCCATCCGCCACGAGAACCAAGCGTTGCCGGCGCCTAGTTCCAGAATGCGGAGTGCTTCCTTGTTTCGCTCGTCGGCGCGCTTCGCATCGGGATAGCGCCTCTCGATGGCACGGACTGCGGCGCGGTAACTGCGGGCCCTCAACTTCCACACCGCACGGTGTCGACCTCCCGACGAGAACGGAAGCCTGCGGTAGTACGCGGCGTCACCCTCCCAGCCCTCGCTCTGGCGAACGCGCCGGTACGCTTCGAGAAACGGTGCCAGCGCAACTATCCGCTCCGCCCGCATCAGCGTGAGGACACCGTCACGGCCGGGGACGTATCGCGCTTCGGCCGGGCACATCACGTCGGCCCCCACGGAAAATGCTGCTGCCCCGCATTCGGGACAGCGGAGCTTCCACGGATCCCTGTGAGTCGCATCGAAGGCGGCATTCGTCTTTGGCGACCGCGTCGCGTGAGCGCTATGCGGAGCCGACATGAGGGACCTCTGAATAGGGTTCGCTTGGTCCGGAGGCTTTCGCCTGCAGGGTCGAAAACTCGCGATTGAGCATGGCGCCGTGGTCCTTGAAGTGGAGCTTGACGATCCCAGGCTCGAGCTTGACCGAGAAAGCGTCGACCGCGTCGCTCAGACGGCGGCGCAAGTAGGCTCCGAGGAAGAACCTGCCGAGGCGCTCGAAAAGACCCCCCCCGAAAAAGGAGAGTGCGGTCTCGAGGAGGAACGAACCTACGGGAGGCTCTGGCTCTGAGGGCACCAGGGAGCGGAACTCGCGCCAAAAGTTCGGAAAGAACCGCGTTCCCCAGGAGTTGGCACGCACGAGCCGGTAGAGCACGCCGCGACCCGCCAATGGTTTGAGGGCGACGATCTGGCTCGCCGTGAAAGCATCGTGCTCGCTCAGCGCGAGCTTGTCTTCGCCGACGAAATAGTTGAGGCAGATCGTCTTCCGTCGCCTCAGAAGCTTCATGGCCACGTGGAGAAGCAGCGCGACAGCCCAGGTTCTGCCCTCGGACGTGACGACGAAGAGGTCGATGTCCTCGTCGCGAGCGTTGTCGTGTGCTGTCGCCCCCGAGAGCGCTACCATGCGCACGAAAGGACACCGCCGCACGAGGTCGATGGCGAAGCGCTCGCGCTCGAGGAGCTTCTGTGTGCGGCGGTTCGCTTCCAGGCGCGCTTGTACCGAAGCTTTCTGCCCCTTCAGGAAATGGTAGGGAGGTTGAACGTCGATATTTTCGCGAACGAGTGGATGATCTGCTAGGAGGCGGGAGATCTGGCGACGCGACAGGGACACCCCTATGAGAGATCGGTGAATCTCTTGTAGCGTCATTGGATAGTCGAACAGGGCGCTATAGGCGATCGTGCCTATCACCGCCTTCGCTTCGCGACCGTCCAGTGAGAAAGGGGGACGGGGAGCGAGCGAGCGCACTGTGGAGCGTTCGAGCGCTTCTTCATAGACCGCGAGGGTTTGTCGCGCGCTCTCCTGCCATGAGAACGAGCTCGCGCGTGTCATGCCGGCGAGTCGCACCCGCTCGCGCTCCCGTTCATCCTCGAGACCCCGCTCCATGGCCGCGGTCATCGCGTCCAGGTCGTAGGGATCACAAAGAAGAGCCGCGCCCCGAGCGATTTCCGCGAGCGAGGAGTTGTCCGATGTCAGAACGGGAACGCCACAAGCCATGGCCTCGACGACGGGAAAGCCGAATCCTTCGTAGAGCGACGGGTACACGAAGAGATCGGCGTTCGAGTAGAGCGCGGCCAGGTCTTCCTCGGCCACGTATCCGAGCCTCTTGAGGCGCTTCCCATGCGGCAGCTGTGCGAGCGACCGGAGAAGGGTTTGCGACTTCCAGCCGACGTCTCCAGCGAGGTAGAAGTGGTGATCGGGAAAGCGATGCGCGATGCGGGAGAACGCTGTGGCCGCCCGCATCAAGTTTTTCCTCGGCTCCAGAGTGCCCACATACAGAAGGTAGGGTCTGCGCACTCCATAGCGTCTCTCGATGCGCTCGATGCTCTCGTCATCGCGGACAGGCCGAAACTGCGCGTCGGCAGCGTGGGGGATCGCACGGATCCTCGCCGGATCCAGATCCAACAAACGGGCGACGTCTCGCCTGGCAGACTCGGAGGGTGTGATGACGAATCGAGCATTCCTGGCGATCTCGGGAGCGAGGGGCCTCGTCAGGAGTCTCTTCTTCCATGTGTGACAGCTGGGGAGAAGCTGGAGCGTCATGTCGTGAAAGGTAACGACATAGGGAACGTTGCTGAAGTAAGGTCCCAGAAAGTTCGTGTAGTGGCAGACGTCGGGCCGAAGTCGTTTGAGGATACGTGGCAGCACCGCCTGCATCCAAATTGCCTGCGACGAAAAGCGTCCTTCGGAAACGACACGAGATCGCAGTACGTTCGGTAACTCGATGGGCCGGTTGGAGAGAACGAGGAGCTCGTCGATCGGATTGCTGGCGCCGCCCTCGACGGTCAGGTGCTCGACGAGGCGCGACGTATAGTACCCCACCCCGGACTTGTTCCCCCGGATCGTCGTCGCGTCGAAGCCTACGAGCATGACGATGCCTGTTTGCGGGAAACGGTGCGCGCCCGCCGCGGGAATCCGAGAAGATCGAGGACCCATGTCAGGCTGACGGCGAGCAGACACCACTCGGCGAGAGTGACAGCAATTGCGGCACCCGCTGCTCCGAGGCGTGGAACGAGAACGAGGTCGAGGCTGACGCTCACCACAAGCCTCACGCCTAACGCGAGCACAAGAAAGCGCGTTCGTCCCGCGGCCACCAGCAGATGCGTCGTGAGCGCGTTCGCGAAGACCGGCACGAGGCCGAGACCGAGAATCGCCAGAGGTATTGCTGCGGGACGGAAATCCTGCCCGAACAGAATCGTGACGATGGGCTCACCAAGCAGCACGAAAACGCATGCGAGAGCCCCACCGGCGCTCGCGAGGAGAACGAGAAGGAACCGGGTTAGGACATCGAAGCGCGGCGTCCCCAACCGAGACGCGAGAATCGGAAAGGTTCCGGCAGCGATCCCGCCGGAGAGCACGAACGTGGCTTCGAACAGGCGAAAGGCGCTCTGAAAGAGTCCGGTCTCGTTCGCATCCCGGAGCGCGGCAAGGATGAAAAGATCGGCCCGCAAGTACAGAAGCGTGATTACGGCGCCAAGCGCCAGCGGAAACGATGCTTTGAAGAGACGCAGGGTTTCATGGCGAGTGGCCGGGCTCCCTCGAACGTGAACCGTTCGTCGAACGAGCACCATCGCCGCTCCGAGTGCCGGCACACCCGCGAGAACGAGTGCGCCGGCGAGAGCCGTCAGGCTCGCGTTTCGAGACAGCGCCCAGTAGGCGGCCGCCAGCGATCCGAAACGAAGACCCGTCAGAAGGAGGCCTTCCCTTGCGATGAAGCCCTCGCTTCGAAGAACGACTCCGCAAAACTCGACCCAGGAGGTCATCAGGTGCGCGGCCAGCAGAACGAAAACGAGCAATAGATTCGGAGAAAAAGAACCGGCGGTGACGGCGGCGGCGACGGCGAGCATGACCGCCATCGTGAGGAGCCCTTTCGCGGCGACCGCGCTCCAGAAGATCGAGGGGTTCTGGCCTTTGGCGAGCGAGCGCAGGCTCACCAGGTGGAGCCCAAGATCCGTCGCTTGCGATAGCATCCACGCCGTGTACCAGTAAACGGCGAAGGTCCCGTATCCCGCGGCCCCCAGCGCCCGCGCCACGAGAACCGCCATGGCGAAGCTCAGCGACCGGGAGGCGACATCCCAGGCTGTTTTGCCCGTTCCCGCGGCGAAGGCTGCTCGAAGCGAGCTCGCCTCGACAGCGGTCATACGGAACAGGCAAGCAATTCTAGTGCCCTATGCGAGCCGCGACCTTTTGCGGGTTTTCTCGACGAGCCGATCGTTATGGTTACAATGAGCGTAATCCGTCTTACCAAAATAGAAAGCTCAGCTCGCTTGGAGCACTGGATTTCGCTGCCGCGACTGCGTGTGGACCTCGATTCGTGCCGGGATCCAGCGGGTGAGATTTCGGAGGACCCTCATCGCGCTCACGGGACGGGGGAGTGTTCGAAGTGCACGCCGCAACCGAAACTCACTGTGAACCAACTTATAGAGAGCGCGATAAAAATCGGGGGTGAAGGTTCCGCGAAACATCATGTCGAGATCATCGCTGTGGGCCCAGTTGGACTTCTGTGCGAGGTCCTGCTGCACACGGGCGTAGAAAGGTGTTCCCGGCAGCGGGTAGCTTACCGAGATACCGATATCGTCCGGCCGGGCATTGCGGACCATCTCCATCGTTGCTTTAATATCGCTCCAATCCTCACCGGGATAGCCGAATTGCAGAAAGAACGAAACTCGAATCCCGTGAGCCTTCAGGCACGTCGCGGCATGAAAAATCTGGTCGACGCGAATCCCTTTTTCCATCGCGTCCAGGACTTTCTGGGAGCCGCTCTCCGCGCCGAGCCAGACGTTCTCACAGCCGGCCCTTCGAAGTGCCGCCGCGACGCGATCGTCGATCAGATCTGCGCGAGCCTGGATCGTGAACGGCGTGATCGAGTCCCGTGATTCGACTTCGTCGGCGAACTCCTCGACCCATCCCGGCTTGAGGCCGAAAATGTCGTCGGCGAACCAGATATGCTCCGGGTGCGCAAGATTCCGGAGCCAATCGATCTCCTTCGCGACGTTCGCCGGTGTTCGCACGGCGTAACGTTGTCCGTAGATGGGCTTCGCGCACCAGTTACAGTGGTACGGACATCCACGGGTCGTGACCATGTTGACGGAGAAGCCGTCGTGCCGCTCGTGCCAGGCGTCCTGGTATCGCCCAATATCCACGAGATCCCAGGCGGGGAACGGAAGCTCGTCGAGATCGCGGACAAACGCTCTCGGTTTCGTACGCACCAGCTCGCCATCGGCGACGAATGCGAGCCCCGCGACGCTTCGCAGCCCTTTCGAGCTTCCAACGGCAAGCTCTCGCACGAGCTCGGCGAGCGTCTCCTCGCCCTCGCCGAGGATCGCGGCATCGGCGGGTCCTTCCAGATAGTCCTCGACATGATCCGCGACGTCGGAGCCATGGACTGCGACGAACGCCTGCCGCTCCTTGGCAAGGCGGGCTTTCTCGCTCGCTCGCTCGCGCATATTCGTGAGGCACATCTTCGAGAGATAGTTGAAGTCGTCTTCGTAAATCGCGACGACATCCGGCGCGAAGCGATCGAGATCGCGCCGGTACTCCTCGATCCCCTGCGCCAGCATGGAATCCGAGAGCTCGACCTCGTGTCCGTCGAGGCGAAGCCGTGCTGCGGCGTAGAGCGTCCCGAGAGGCGGGTAGGGCTCGAGGTTGGTAGCTTGCTTGGGATCGAGCTCCAACTGATAGGAGGGCGAGAACAGGATCCTCATCTCCTCGCACTATAGTACAACACGTTCGAAGCGGCGACCGAGTTTGCCCAAACCGTCCAAGCGCCTGGCAGGCGCTTGGTTCTTCGTGGGAGCGCAGACTTGTGATCTACTAGTAATCCACGCTTAGCCGGAAACCGACTCGATGGGTTTCCGCGATCTCGAGAAGCTCCGAGAGCGAGTCGAGCTCCTCGAGGACGGCCTCCGGGTCCATAACCTCGTCGTGGTTGTCTTTCAGGTAGTCGCGCACCGCGACCACGACTTTGCGCGCTTCCGCTGGCGGGAACCAGCGACCCGACTGGCTTCCGGTGGTCGGTGCATCGAACTTCATGTCGTCCGCGAGGGCTTCCGCCTGCGCGTGGCTGAAGGCGACGAACTCGCCTAGGCCTCTGAGGTCGAGGTCGTGGGCGATGGAGTCGAGCGCGTGGCGCTCGGAGGCAAGTATTCTCCCCTGGAAGCGCTCAGGCTCCACACCGGGAATGTCTCTCTCGAGGACGAAGGCCAATCCCAAACCCATCCGGACACTATACTCCGGCGATCGGAGAGACACCATGTTGCGCGGTTTTGTATCCCGCCGAAGATCGCAGGCGCGTTACGAAAGGGATGCTCGAGCCTGCGTCCGACCGCTCAGCGGCGGCGGCGGCCGATGGCGCCGATCATCGCCACGACGGCCAGCACCACTAGCGTTCCGCTCGCGGGCTCGGGCATGAACTGCCGCTCGCCAATCACGAAGAGAAAGTCCTGGCAGCAGCGCCGGTTGTTGTTCTGGTCGTGGTGAAGGGTCAGCGTCGGTTCAATGAAAGGCTCGAGCCAACCCGCGGCACCCAGCATGTCGTCCCCGTCTTCCAGGCGCCAGCCGTACTGAATGAAAAACGGCTTCCGATCGGGAGGGTTGGGATACTCGTCCCAATCCCTCGGGCCATCATAATCGGGATTCAAACTTTGAGGACTGAGACTGAATCCCGACATCTCGAAGTAGATGCGAGCGACCTCCTCGCTGAAGCCCGAGCTCGTCTCGTCGTCGGAGTTGTTGTCAGGATCGTCGCCGTTCGCGAGGAGGGCGGCGATCATATCGTCGAACGTCTGATTGGGATCGTTCCCGCCGTACCAGGGCGTACCGCCGTCCGTGAGGAGAACGTCGTCGAAGGTGGACGTCATATCCATCCGGACGTCGATGTCCCACACGTCGTCGCCCGCCTCGAAAAAGGACTCGTCTCCGGACTCGTTGTGGGTCACGGAACCGTGGATGGTCGCCGTAGTGCCCCCGGGCTCGAAGCTGAAGAAGAGGTCGGTGTGGTTCGCGTTGAAGGTATTGACCTGTCCATCGATGTCGAGCCGAACTACGTAGCCATCCGAATCCACGTCTTGGTCGATTTCGCTACCGTCCTTGTGGTTATTAATGCGGTAGGTGATTGTCGCTTCCGCCGAGTGGATGGAAAAGACGGCGGCTGTTGTGAAAGATAAAAGAACAACGGGTCTACGCGGATTCGTGTGGGTTGAAGACGGCATTTCTGGGTAATGGCGGAAGGAATGCCGCCACGATCTTCAGCTTGAGATATTCCTCGTCGCGATAGCCGTAGGCGCGTCGTTGCAGCACACGGATTTTGTTGTTGACCCCTTCAACTAGGAGGCGCAGACGTTCCATCTCGGCCACCGCCTTGTCCGGCACAGCTTGCCCACATGCGTCGCAAAACGCTGGGTGTAGCGCGAGTTGTTCGCCAGCCAGTCCAGGTGTTCTACATGCACACCGCCGCACCCAGGACAGTTGACGCGCCAACGCTCGTATTCCAGATAGATCCGCCAGCCTGCCAACGACAGGTCGCGGACCCGGCACACTTGCTTGTCATAGCGCCCCCGGCACCGTTGCCCACAGTAAGAGCACACAGCTGTTTTTTTCGCCTCTTGAGCTGGATGACGCGGGCGTATCGGTCACCGAATAGACCCTTCAATCCGGCACACCACGAAACCTGGCAGCGCAAACAGCGAGCGGATCGACTGGGAATTTTTCACTCGGTTAGCCTATCCTAAAAATGGACCACTTTTCAGCACCTGATGAAGTACTCGATACCTTTTCCACACAATGAGTTACACTGTTTTTCCGTCAGGACTTACCCACACGAATCCGCGTAGACCCAGAACAACTAAGGCGCGCTTCATTCTGAGAAATCCTTCCAGGCACCAACCCAAAACCAACCCTAGGTAAGGCAAGCTCCGTGCCAGCATTAGACAAAGGGTTTTTTCTTGTAAGTTATTGATACTAAGGCAGTTAATCAAGGACCTTCCCGAACCTCGCAGCGCCGTTGATTGGAAATCCGACACCTCGGGTGCTAAGATTCTTTGAACTACAGGTGAATCAGTAGCTTAGCGGGCAACCTCCCTGTGTAACGAATCCCGACAGATTTAGGGCCGGATCGCCGTCAAGCCTACGAAAGCGCCGCCGTTTTTTCGGCACAGAACCCGCATCAGAGTCGCGAAGCGCACGCCGGTGTTCTCCCGAAATCCGATACGGGAGAACATGACGGGAAAGCCGATGGAGTGGATGCGGACGAGCCGGTTGCCATCCGCGTCTTCGCGGTTGATGCGATCGACCGTCTCGACGACCTCGTCAGCGGACCTTCCCGTGAACTCGTCGCCGAAGACGTAGAGGCTTACCTTCTTGTCCGGTGCGGCGAAGGTGCGGATGGCGCGGGTGATCCCTTCCACCGGGCTCGAGTTACTGAAAGGAGCCCAGGCCCTGAGCCTATCGAGAATGACACGACGGCGACCCGGCGTATCGGGAATCCACTTGCCGGAGTAGTTCCGAAACATGTAGTTACCCATGTCGTTCATGACCTGGATGCCTTTCACCTTCGGATAAACGTCGAGCACCTCCTCCATCTTCTTGATCACGAGCGGCCAGGCATAGTTGTGCATGCTGCCCGACGTGTCGATGATGAAGATGATGTACTCGCTGTCGACGGGAATACCGCCGATTGTGGCGTCGGTGCGCTCCCTTCGAAACTGTCGTCCGAGCAGCCTCTGCATTTCTTCGGTGAGCTCTTGCTGAGCCGCGAGCAAACGGCCCTCCACGATGTCGTTCACGTCTGAGAGCTGCTCGGTGGCGGCGAACTCCCCTTGGATTTTGGAGAGATCGCCTCGCAACCGTGCGATGTTCTCTCGCTCCTTGGAAAGCTGTTCGACACGAGACTTCAAATCGCGCTCGAAAACGTTGGTCTCACCACGGATCTCATAGAGCTCCTCCTGGAGCCTAGCCACGAGGCCCTCGAGCTCGGTGCGGATCGCTTCGAGAGCTCTCGGCTCGCCGATTTTCGTGAGAACGAGCAGCAGGATGATGGCGCCGAAGCCGCAACAAATGACGTCGAGGAAGGACAAGCTGAATCCGTCGAACCTTCGTCGCTGAGCCCTCGTTTTTCGCATCGTCTTCGGTTCTAAGGCCAATCCTTGGAGGGGCTCACATAGGCTCCGCCCGAGGCGAGCGCGAGCTTCCAATAGGCGGCGCCCGCCATCGGGTCGCCCTCCATGGGGAACAGGATGATATTGATCGGAACGCTCATTCCGATCTCTTTCACAGCCTCTTCGAACAACTTCAATCGGTCTTTGCCGGAGATCGTGGCCCTCCTGGGAGCTCTGGCACCGCGGGTCGGCAATCCGTCGACGAGGAGATAGACGTTGTCGGGAGCGGGGCGCATCTGGCGTATCACGCGAAACGCCGCGTAGAGGCTCGTGCCACCCCCGGGTACGACGCCGCGCAGCCGCTGCACCGTTTCCTCCAGGACCTCGCGATCTCCCCCGTCGAGCCACTCGCCGCCAGCGCCCGGCATGACCGATGCCGCTTCGGTGTCAAAGGTATAGATCTGGAATCGACTGTCGGTAGGGATTTGCGTCGTCAGCCAGTCGACCGTCGATACGGCCTGGCGCCACTTGTCGGAGCGCAGTTTGACCTCGTCGGACATATTGCGGCGACGGATGACGCTCACGATGGTGTCGCCCAGCATACTTGCCGACGCGTCCGTGAGGATCAGGATACGCCGTCCGCCGACTTTCAGTCCCGTCAGGTATTGCCGATCCCCATCCCCGACGAAGGTACGCAAGCGGTCGCCCGGCGTCTCTTCGGCGGGCGCGGCGGCGCCAAGGCGTTTGACATCCTCCTCGAGGGATTTGAGATCCGCCTTCAGCTTGTTGACGTGCCCTCTCGTCGCGAGGGTCGTGTTCTCGTAGGTGGCGAGCTCCTCTCGAACGATCGTGAGCGTTTCGATGAGGCGCCGCGACAGGCCGGCCGCGATCACCTTCTCCTGGTCGATCTCTCGAAGCGAGTTCTTGAGCTCCACGAGATTCTGATATCCCTCGAGAACCTCGACCTCGAGCTTGTCGACCTCGCCGTGGAGCTCCGCGGTCATCCTGCCGGAGGTCCGGCCGAAGCTCGCGTTGATGATCATGTAGAAGAGGACGACGGCGCCGAAACCGCATGTCATGGCGTCCAGGAACGAAAGGCTGAACACGTTCAGCTCACGGCGAGAGCGGGCCATCAGCTCGCAACCTCGATGAGCCGGAGCTCGACGCCCGGAGTCCCGAGTCGGAGCCGATCCCCGACGGAAAGGGGTGCCTTGTCACGGATGCGGCGGTCGTTCAGGAACGAACCGTACTTGCTGTGGTCCTCGACCACGATCCTGCCATCGAGCCGATAGAGGCTGCAGTGATAGCGCGAGATGCCCGCCGTGGCGCCGTCGAGGTTGAGACCGCGGCGATCCGACGGGATGGAAACGCCGAGAAGGAAGGGCTCGGGATCGATGGGATGGGCCACGCCGTCGTAAAGAACGTGGGTGGGGGAGCGACGTTGTGCCGCGCCCTCCGGCTCGATCACTGGTATGAGAGATAGCTCCGATCGGTCCGAGTCGGCCGCAAGAGAGAGGCTCGTCAGGAACGTCAATCCGTCCTGTTCGTTCGAGGAGGGGACTGAGGCTTGGTACTTCAGCGCGCCGGTAGCGGCCGCGGTGAGAGGCAGCTCGACCACACGTGAAGAAACGTCCCGCGAGAGCCTTTCGGAGAGACCGGGCAGGCTCGCGAGCCGGTGAGAAACGAGGAGCGTCGAGGGACCTTCAGCGTTTGTGGCGGCGGCGGCAAGCGAAACGACCGGATCGTAATAGGGCTGAGCGCAACGCGTAACGTCGTCGCGAGCCAGCTCGACCTCGTGGCGTTTGCCTCCCGAGTCCATCGCGATGGTCAGGACCGGCGCATCGGCGAGGGAGCCAATCCAACCCGGGAGCGCGTCGTAGAGGCACTGCTCCGTCTCGGCGGTGTGCAGCGGATCGAAGCGGGTTTGCTGCACGAAGCTCTGGGCGATCAGCGTCACCCAGGCATCACGAAGGGCTACCGCCCCTACCCGATCGCTCGTCTCGACCGCTTCCCGCACGAGCTGTTTGTCGCGCAGGATCTGGGAGGCGGCGGCTCGGTGCAAGTGCAGGTCGAGGTGAATCGTGGAACGGGATTCCGGGGCGTTCGCTGCTGCGGCGAGCGCGGAGTCGAAGAGCCCCGAAACCGACATGCCAATGGTTCGTGCCATTCCCAGAATCAGGCCGAGCTGCTCGAGAGAGTAGAAGCCCGGCACCGTGAGCAGAGTCCGCTCCACGCCGTGGTGAAGGCGTTCCCAGAGCTCTTTCAAATGGGCGAAGGCGAGATCCGCCCTGCTCAGACGATGGGGGAAAGGACTCGAGAGAGGGGTCGTCGACAGCTCGTCCCAAAAGCGGGTGTGGGTGAAGCGAGGCTTCAATCTCGCCTTGCTCGCCGCACCGTATCCTGTGAGCAGGTGGCCGTCCTCGACGAGCGCGTAGCCAGGACTTTCCGGCGAGGCGAGGACATCGGGATGGTCGTCTCGGACGGCGACGATTCCGGCGTCGTTGAGCTCGAGGGCCAGTGTCGCCATCACGGCCTTACGAAACGCGAAGATGTTGGATGAGGTGGCTGTCCAGGTAAGTCTCGGTATCCGATACGAGGCGTTCCTGCGATAGCTGGAGTTGGTGCAGGAGAAACATCAAAACGATGCTGATGATAAGGGCGATGAAAGTCGAATTGAAGGCGACACCGAGGCTCTCGGTCACACCGGCGATATCCCCTTCCACCGCTTTGTGGGCCTGACCCAGGGCCTCACCGATTCCGCGAACCGTTCCGATGAACCCGATCGAGGGAATCGCCCAGGCGATATAACGCACCATGGAGAGCTCGGAATCGAGCCGCTCCGACTCCGATTCGCAGAGGCCGTGCGCGGTCGTAGAAACGTCCTGAATGTTGCGGGTCGCGGTGAATCGGTGCAGTGCCGCCAGGATCGATCGAGGCAGCAGGAGCCTTTGATCGCTCGGTGGCAATGACTGGATCTGTCGCGCGTACTCGCGCGCGTCTTCAGGAAGAATCTTCGTTCCCTCGCTCAAAGGCACGAGGTTTCTCTCGAGGAGCTTGTTCTCGCGGCTCGTCGTGACTCCCTTGTAGGTCATGATTGCCATCGCCCAGAGCATGAGCACGAAGCAGGCTTCCTGCTCGAAGTCTCGAACGATTACCCACACCGAGCGTTCTTGAACGTAGTTAGGGTCGGCTTCCATCAAGGCACGCTGCTCGCCAAAGATCGTTTCCGCCTTCGGTCGAACGACGAGAACGTAGAGAGCGTGCACGAAGATCATCGCGACGATCAGCGAGAGAGCCTGAAAGACAAACTCGACTGGATAGCTCTTTTTCATGAGGTTGACTCTAGATATCCACTGGGAAAGAGATTGCGCTGCCAACCGGGACTTTCTCGGTGGGAACGAAGGAGTCGATCTCCTCTTCCTCTTTTTCCTGCTGTTGCGGTTCCGGAGCGGAAGCTGCGGCCCAAACGGCGCCCCCAATGAGCAACGATCCCAGAATCGCGTAGAGAATCCATCTCATGCTGTCACTCCTTATTTCTCCACCTCACTCGAGGTAACGCGCGATCCGGAATCCCACGTCCGGACGCGGCTTGTTTCCATAGTTACGATAGCTCACGCGCAGCTCGGTAATCTTGCCGTGCATCCAGCTCGATCCACGGATGACGTGGAACTCGCCCTCCGAGGGCCCCAGGGGGTCGCGGGCCGTCTCGGCCCCGGGCGGATAGATCGTGTAGTAGTCGTGAACCCACTCCGCCACGTTCCCGCCCAGGTTGAGGATCCCAAGGGCATTGGGCGCGAAGCTGTCGGCGGGCGCCGTCGCGATGAAGCCATCACTGTAGCTCGGGATCGTCTGCGGCACGAGGCCCTCGGCCGACGAGTCCGCATAGTTCCCGGAGCCGGCTGGAACGGGGAGCGTATCCCCCCAGGGGTACTTGTTCGACACCCCAGCCGGGTAGCGCGCCGCACGCGCCCACTCGGCCTCGGTCGGAAGCCGGTAGCCGGTCTGCATGGGTTCCACGCCCACGAGCTTTCCGGCGTTCATGACATAGGCGGGGGGAAGGGATTCCTGCTGACTGAGCCAGTTGCAATAGGCCGCGGCCTGTTCCCAGGTGACGCGCACCGCAGGGTGGTGATCGATCTCGAGGCTGTGGTTCTTCGCGGAGCCCGAGCGATGCCTCGACTCGAACTCCCGGAACTGGCGATTGGTGACCTCCGTCGTCGAGAGGTAGTAGGCTCGCGTAAGCTCGACTTCTCGAAGCGTTTCGTTCGCCCTTCGGCCTGGTTCTCTTCGCGAGGCGCCCATTTGAATGCGAAGGGGCTCGATGAGCCGAAGCTCGTGTCCCTGAGAGCTCTGGTAGGCGAGCTTGCGCTCGGCTGCTTTGACCTCTGCTGCCGTTCTCAAGACGACTTCGATCGTCTGCGGGTAACCCGAGCGTGGCGTCACGTTGGCGGAGAACCCCTCGTAGCCATCTTTGCGGATCTCGATACGATGCGGGACTGCCGGAAGCTGCAGCACCTGGCGCGCGGCACCCCGCGGCTCGCCGTCCACGAAGAGCTCGGCGTCGGGCGGATCGACTGCAAGCTCGATCTCGCCGAGGATGGCTTCGAGCGTCACCGTGGTCGTTTCCGTTTTCCCCGAGGCGACCTCGACGGCGAGTTTTTTCGGCACGTAGCCGGCCCGCGAAACCTCGACCGCGTGGGCCTCGCCGGGGGAGAGCGCGACGTCGAGCGGGGTCTGGCCGCGGTAGGAACCGTCGACCGTCACTCCCGCCGCGCCCGGGATACTCGAGAGAGTAAGACGACCGTCCACGAGAAAGAGTCTCGTCGAGGGAAGTCTCAGGGCCTCTTCCGCCACGACCCGAATCCGACCACCCAAGGCCTTATAGCCATCGAGCACCAGCTCGTAAGTATGATGACCCTCTACGAGGTCGATGGTGACCGGCGTCGGGCCATAGAGTCCTCCCGCAACGCGGACTTTCGCCCCCGGTGGGTCGGAGCGGAATGTCACGGGCGCCCATCGAGAAGCGAGCTCGACGGAAAGCTCCACGGTCCCACCGCCACCCTCGACCTCGATATCGCTCTCGAAACTGCGGTAGCCGTCGGCGCGCACGATGACATGGTGGCTGCCCGCGTCGAGCTCGATGGGCGCGAGCGGCGTCGGGCCCACCTCGCCGCCGTCAATCGTCACGAGAGCTCCGTCCGTCGGCGTCGTCGTCACGACGAGAAGTCCCGGAAGTAGTTCCATCGAGAACCGATGAGTCTGGTTGCGCTCCTCACCGACCTCGAGGGCCGTTTCGAGGCGATGAAAGCCTTCCTTCTCGGCGACGAGCCGGTAGCTTCCCGGTCGAAGTACGAAGCGGCCTCCGAGCTTCATCGCGATCGCGGAGCCCTGTACCTCGAGGTGATCCGGTACTGGATCGACCTCGACAACGACGGAGCGTAGGCTGAACACGACCCAGGCGACGGCTCCCAGTAGCGCGAGCGCTCCCCAGAACGCAAAGACACTCGCCCGTGCCCGGCCTCGACCACTGCTCGGCCCAGACGGCGTGCCCGGCTCGAAGGCAATCGGCTTTACTGTCGCACCGCCTGAGCTTCGAGTGAGGTGTTCCGGGCGTGCCGAGGGCGGCACGGGGGCCACGATGGGTGGGTCGGTCTTCGGCTCTTCCGCTCCGCTCACGCGGAGCCACAGGGTCTCGCCTTTCGTCTCGACATCGAGCCGGATCGGTCCAATCCTGACGCTGTCGCCGTCTCGGAGCCAAGACGACGTCGAGACCGTCGCTCCGTTGACGACGACCCGGCCGGCGGCCGGCTGCACGAAGAGGTCTTCGCCCGAGATGCCGAAGTGCGCGAGGATTGCGCCCGAGGTCACGTCGGGAACGACGATATCCGCTTCGCCGCCGCCCACGCTCAGCGGAAAAGTGCCCGTCTCCACCCGGCGGCGGCCTTTGGGCTCCTCGAGGTAGACGAGGCGCGTCATATCTCTTCCGTACAGCGGATCATCAGGGGCTCGGGGCGTCTCTCGGTCGAAACGACGAGCTGATGGCGCACGTCGCGGAATCCCTGCCGGCTTCCGACAACGGTGTAAGTGCCGGGCGTGAGCGTGAGAGAATGCTGCTCGAACGTACCGAGTCTGCCCACTTTGTAGATCACGACTTCGGTCTTCTCGTCCGAGAGGAGCAACACGTCGACGGGCGTCGAGTAGGTGCGGACGAGCGCCTCGAGACGCTCGACTTGCTTTTGCAGCTTCGGACCCTTCGGCTCGATCGCCGTCGCCTCTCCGAGCACGCGCGCGGCTTCCGCGCGAACCTCGCGATCGGAGAGCCGCGTCGCCTGGCTCAAGTGGAACCCCAGCTTTTCGTCGAGGACGCCGCGCGTGGACGTGCGCTCCTTTCCTCCCTGGGCGAAACGGATCGTCCGGTCGAGAGCGAGGACTGCGTCGTACTCGGCCTCGGCCTTTCGCCAGGATTCACGTTTCTCGAGATCCAGAGCCTTGTCGCGATGCCCCGCGATGGTCTGAAGTCGGAGGCCCTCTTCGGCTCGGTCGAGCCCATCTCGGACGTCTCTGGACTCCGGCCGCATCGCCTTCGCTCGCTCGAAGGCCTCACGCGCCGCCGCGAACTCTCGCCGACTGAGCGCCGCCATCCCATCGGACATGGCAGCCGTGAACGCTAGTCCCGAGGCGTGGGCGTCGATGCGCGCGAGCGCCTTCTGGGCCGTGCCCGAGAGAGGGTCGAGCTCGGCGGCTCTACGGTAGTCGGCGACGGCACCCTGGGAGTTCCCGCTTCGCTCGAGCGCCTCGCCGCGGGAGATGAGGCCGAGCACCTCGTCGAGCACGCGCGCTCGAGCGAGCCCGGTCCGGGCGGCGGCGCTTTTCGGTTGGATCGCGAGCGCGAGGGCGAAACCCTCCTCCGCCGCTACCGCGTCTCCAGACGCGAGCGCTCTCTGGCCCCGATCGAACGCCTCCTTCGCGACAGTGCTCGCACGTGAGGCGAGAGTCTCGAGCTCCGACGCCGCCTGTTCGAAGACTTCGCTAGAGGGCGCGTAGCTCCTGCTTGCCATCAAGGTGACGCCCTCGTCGATCTTCTCCACCGCGGCCCGATAGCCCTCGTTGCCCCACGACGTCACGCGCTGGGTGTCGAGACGGCTTCGAATCTCCTCCGCCCGCGCGCGCGCCCGCTCGGCGCTCGTCTTGAGACCCGCGAGCTCGCTGAGATCAGGAGTTTCCGAGAGCTGCTCCGTTTCCACCGCCACCGGAGCTGCCACCTCGGGCTCGGGTCGGCTCCGGGCTTCCTCGACCCAACTCGGCAGCGCGAAGAACACGACACCCGCGAGAGCGAACGACGCTCCGAAGGCCAGGAGCGTCTTCCACCCCACGCCTCCCGCGCGTTTCTCCGGAGGGCTCGTTTCGATGGGCGCGGGCGACACGTCACCCGGCGTCACCTCGGCGACCCGCGGTGGCGGCGTGAGGCGGACCGGCTTTCGAGGGGGAGGGGAGACGCTCGTGCTCGTGCGGATCTCTTCGAGAGCTCGTTTCACCTCCGACATGTCGCGAGGTCTCTGGTGTGGATCTACCGAAAGCATGCGGCCAGCGTATTGCTCGAGCTTCTCGGGAAAGGGCTGCGGCGCGAGCTCACGCAGGAGCATCCCGAAGGCATGGATATCGTCCGCCGCGCTCGGTCGGTGGCCGGAACGCTGTTGCGGTGACGCGCTGTCCTCGGTGCCGCCGCCGCTCGCGACGCCGTCGCTATCGGCGTCCAACAAACCCGCGATCCCGAAGTCGAGCAAGTGCGGTATTCCGGCACCATCGACGACGACGTTCGCGACCTTGAGGTCGCGGTGCACGACGCCTCGAAGGTGAGCGTGATGGAGGGCGTCGGCGATCGGGATCAGGAGGTCCAGGATGGCGCCGAGCTCGGCGCCTCGAAATCGCCCGATATCCGTCCCTTCGACGTAAGCCATCGTGAGAAAGCTGACGTCGTCTCCACGGAGGAAGTCGTATACCTGAACGATGTTCGGGTGGACGAGCTTGCGGGCATGACGGCACTCACGTCGGAGCAGCGCCAGTTGCTCTTCGGCCGCGTTCGCGGGAACGATCTTCGCGACGAGACGCTCCTCGAGCTCGCGATCCTCCACCAGCCACACGTCTCCCATCCCTCCTTTGCCCAGCGGGCGAATGAGCGTGAAGCGTTGGTTGAGGGTTTGACCTCGAGCCAGCTCGAACATGGCCTCGGGTCGTGAGCCTCAGGGGCTAGGGTCCTCGGTCGTGGGAACGGCCACGTTGGGATCGAGGGGAAATCCGGTTTCCTTCGCGAAGATCTCACGCAGGAGCTGACACCACTGCTCGTACTGCGTGGCGACCGAGCCCGAGAGTCGCGTAACCTCACCCTCGACGTCGATGAGTAGCGGCGCGATCTCGGAATCGAGGGATTGCGCGAGCTCCCTGAGAGCCTCTCGATTCATCTTCATCTCTTCGGACTTGCTCGAGTCCAGCGTCGCGGCCAGCCCGCCGATCATAGCAATCTCTCCGATACTGCTTCCGGTCCGACCATCGTTCTTTGCGACCATGACGCCGCCTCCGATGATGGCGGCGATCCCCAGGATCTTTTGAAGCCGATCGGCCTTCCGCAGCTCGTCGAGAGCAACTTGCTCCTCGAAGCTGAACGCGCGCCAACTATCGTAAGGCGTGTCCATCTGCACCATGAAGTCGCTGTAGTACTCGTTCAAGGTGTCGATGAACATGTGGTCGCGCTCTCGAATGCGGGAGAGACGCGTCATCATCGGGTCGTCGTGCGCCGGGAGCTTTTCGATCCCGAAGCTACCCTTCTTGATCTCGACGTAGTCGGCGTAGGCGAGAGGTGCAAGGTCAGCGGCGAACCGGAGCTTGGCGAGATCGCGTATCGCTTGGATCTCTTCGTCGTCACGCTTGTTGCGCTCTTCCAGCAAGTCGTTGGCGATGCGATTGTAGAGGTTCTGGAAGGGCTCCCGATCGCTCTCCTTCTCGTGATAGGCGAGGAGGTTGGCTTCTTCTTTATACTTTTTCCATATCCAGCGTTTCCCGGAAGAGTCGAAGGCCATGATTTGGACCTCGAGTGTCTTGCCGTTGGACTCTAGGATCGTTCCGTGGAGGCCGAGGTCTACGATACTTGCATCGGGAACGAGGCGAACCGCACCCCAGAAACCAGTTGACTCGAGCGCCTGCTTGAGCCGGATCGGGAGGTAGCGCGCCTCGGATTTCCGTACGTCCGCGAATATGCCCTTCTCCTCGAGCTCGAACAGCTCGTATTCGTCCTCCGGCAAGCCTGTGTCGAACAGCATGATGCCAACGTCGAGGAGGCTCTCTTCCGGGACGTCGTTTTGAGCCTGGATGATCTCTTCGTAATCGTCGAGGGCCCAGGCCGCCGGGGTCGCTACCGCCACGAGCGCCAAAGCGGCTGCCGCAAGCGGTGCTGAAAATTCTCTATGGCTCGTCATGTCCGCCTCCCGATTCTACTTGGATTTCGTGCCACCCTTGTAGGTTCGGTACTCTTCCCAGAGTTTTTCTCGTAGTTCCGGGTCCTCTTCCTTCGTGGCTGCTTCGCGAAGCTGGCGCGCGACGATGTCATCGTCGCTTCCGTCTCCCACATCGAGAGGGACCCGACCGTCGTCGGTCTGCGACGCGCCACTCTCGACGGGGGAGCCCCCGTCCTCGCCGCCTTCGCCAGGAGCCTCACCTGCAGAACCACCCGCTCCGTCGGATGCGGCACCACTGCCGCCGCCACCGCCGGCCTCCTGGCGCCGCTCGTCGAGGAGCTCCTGCTCTTTGAGGATGATGCCGTCGAACTCCCTGAGGGAGGAGGAAAGTCTTCCGTCGAGCGCCGCCCGCTGCTCGTCACCCGTCTCGGGGCCAGACGGCGCGCCACCATTCGTGCCCCCACTCTCCCCTGCTTCGGCTGCCTCCGCTTCAGGCTCGCCAGCGGCCGCGGACTGGCTTTCGCTCTGGTCGCTGCCGGATTGGTCGGAGGCGGTTTCGGGTCGCTCACTTTGCTCGGTGGCTCCTTCCGCCGTCTTCGGTGCATCGGGTGCTTTGGGCGGGCTCGGAGTCGAGGCTTGTGCCTCAGTCGCTTCCTCGCTCGGGCTCGGGCTCGTTGGCGTGGGGGGGGTAGGAGGCTTCGGTACCGAAGGTGTCGAGGACTGACTGGCGCTGCAACCCACGAGAACGAGCAACATCACGCACGCAAGAGCCCACCGCGCCGTTTCGTTTTCCGTCCGCTCCGTCATTTTCATCGGATGCACCTTATTGTTGTGGAAGGCGGCCGAAGTACCTTCACATGGTAACTCATCTGCAAAATAGGGGCCACCGAACCTTCGACGAAAATCCATGGGCCGATGACGGCAAATACAAGGCTGCACTTCACTTCTGCTGGCACGAGATGAAGGTTTCGGACCGGAGCGACTCCGGTCGATGTCCCCTACAAGGGACAGAAGTGTAGAGGGTTGCCTAACCCTCACGCCGGGCACTATTCTGGGTCTCACTCGATGATTGACTGGGTCGCATCTCACCTGTTTCTTGCGACTGGCGCGCTGGTGCTCGCGGCTGCGGGAATCGCCGTGACCCACGCGCTCTTGTACAAGGAGAAAGTCCGGGGGGCCATCGCCTGGGTAGGGCTTATTCTGCTCGTTCCTCTTCTCGGCTCTGTCCTCTACTACCTGATCGGGGTCAACCGGATTCGTCGACGCGCCGTCGCTCTGAGGCGTGAGACCGAGCGTACGACGCGTCCGCACGCACCTTCTGGCACGAGCCCGTCTCAGATCTCCGCGTGGCTTGGTGGTAACGCGGAAGCGGCGGAGCTCGCGCATCTGGTGGGTAACGTGACGGGAAGCCCGCTGCTTCCAGGCAATCGCGTGCGCGCTCTGTTGAACGGGGACGAGGCCTATCCGGCGATGCTCCGTACCATTCGCGAGGCCAAAAAGAGCATTACGCTTATGACCTACATCTTCGACAGCGACGCCGTCGGAGAGGAGTTCATCGAGGCTCTGGGAGAGGCACACGCTCGCGGAGTCGAAGTTCGAGTGCTCATCGATGCCGTCGGCTCCCGATACTCGCGGCCTCGCGCCCATCATCTGCTCGGTCGGAGGGGAGTGCGCGTCGAGCTCTTTCTTCCCACGTTCTCGACACGGCTCCCGTCGTTCAACTTGCGGAACCATCGCAAGATTATGGTTGTGGACGGCTGCCTCGGTTTCACCGGCGGGATGAACATTCGGGAAAGTTTCGTGCTCGGAAGAAATCCGAAGCACCCGGGCCGAGACCTTCATTTCGAGCTCGCAGGCCCCGTCGTGCACCACTTGCAGGAAATCTTCGCCGAGGACTGGGAGTTCACGACCGGCGAGGCGCTCTGGGGAAGCGAATGGTTTCCTTCGCTTCAGCCGGTGGGCGAGGTATTCGCGCGAGGCATCGCCGATGGTCCCGACGACGATCTCTACACGCTTAATTTCACCTTGCTGGGTACCATCGCGAGCGCCACGAAATCGATTCGCATCGTGACGCCCTATTTCCTCCCCGACCCGCCCCTCGCCTACGCCTTGAACACCGCGGCTCTCAGCGGACTCGACGTCGACATCATCGTTCCCGAAGAGGGGAATCTGCCCCTTGTGACCTGGGCTATGTGGGGGCAGATTTCTCAAGTACTGGGGTACGGCTGTCGGGTCTTCCTGTCTCCGAAGAGCCCCTTCGATCACTCAAAGCTCATGGTGGTCGACGACTACTGGGTCTTGTTTGGTTCCACGAACTGGGATCCGCGCAGCCTGCGTCTGAACTTCGAGTTCAACGTCGAGTGTTACGACCCGGTGCTCACGCGAGCGATGCATGCCGAGATCGACGCCCGCATCGCCCACGCCCGGCGGCTGTCTCCCGAAGAGATCGGAGAACGCAGCCTTCCACTGCGTTTTCGCGACGGAGCCGCGCGCCTCTTCACCCCATATCTTTGAACAAATGCAATGAACGACGTCGACAAGAGCTCTAGACTCGACGCCTTCGTCGAGAACCCGCGCCGCGCCCTGTGGCGGCTCGCCGTGCCGGTGATGATCGGCATGTCCCTACAGACTCTTTACATGTTGGTTGATATGGCCTTCGTCGGGCGGCTGAGCTCCTCCGCCCTCGCGGCCCTCGCGTTCAACATGCCGATCGTCTTCCTCGGGCTCGGCGTGGTTTTCGGGCTCGGTACCGGGGTGACGGCCGTGATCGCGCGCTACATCGGGGCGAGAGACAAGCGGCTCGCGGACAGCAGCGCCGAGCACGCTGTCGCTCTCGGGGTCGCGCTTGCCGTCGCGTTCTCGTCGGTCGCCTATCTGTGGGGGAAAGCCTTGCTCTCGGCGCTCGGAGTGACACCCGAGCTCATGCCTCTCGCCTGGGGCTATTTCTCCTATCTCGCGGGTGGCTACATCTTCGTCGTCATGTCCGTCTTCTTTCGCTCGATTCTATCGGGCGAAGGGGACACGAAAACACCGATGATGATTCAGGGAGGGGCAATGATCCTCAATATCATTCTGGACCCTCTCTTCATCTTTACCTTGGGGCTGGGAGTGAAAGGCGCGGCGCTCGCCACCGTTTTGAGTCAGGCCGTCGCTGCGAGCGTCTTCGTCTACCTTCTATTCTTCAAGGAGCACGCCTACGTGACCTTCGACCTCAAGGATTTTCGTCCAAGCAGAGAGATTCTCGGCGAGATATTCAAGGTGGGCGCACCGGCCTCGTTCTCGTTTATTGTGATGGCGGTCGGCGGGATGGTCTTCAATCGCATATTGATTGGATTCTCTGAAGAGACGGTAGCCGCCTATCAGGTAGGTGCCCGGATCGACCATATCTTCATGCTGCCGGTGATCGCCATGTCCGCGGGCCTCGTGACCCTCGTGGGTATGTACCATGGCGCGAAGCGGAAGGACCTCGTCCGAGGAATCGTCGGCTATGCCATGCGTTGCTCGATCGGGATCTCTCTCGTCATGGGAGCGGTCTTCTTTGTCGCGGCGCCCAAGCTGGTGGGTGCCTTCTCTCAGAGTGAGACGATCGGCGCCATCGGCGGCGGATACATTCGGGTGATTGTGTTTTCCTATCCTTTCATCGCGGTCGTGATATTGACGGGACGCGCCCTCCAGGGAATGGGGCAGGGAAGTCCCGTGCTCGTGCTCTCGTTGTTGCGAGTCGTGCTGTTGAGCGCCCCGGCGGCCTACGTCTTCGTCTATCGGATGGGAAAACAGGTGGAATGGGTTTGGGGCTCGATGGTCGTAGCTATGGTGGCCACGGCGGCGATCGCTTTCTTTTGGCTGCGGTCCGAGCTCGTCCGGGGTGAGCGCGGGATCACCGAGAGCGAGCCCATTCCCGCCGCCGCTCGCTGACGTCAGACAGTCTTGAACTGGGAGATCACATCCGCTCGGAGCCTCTGGCTTCGTCGAGCAGCCCCTCTTGGGTCATGGACTCCTTCGGCTTCAGGAGGAGTAACGCCCGCGCTTCATCGTGGCTGGCCCCTTCCAGCGGCACGACGGCAACTCCCAGCTCCCGCGACACGCCATCGCCCTTGAGCACCTCTTCGCAGTAGAGGATATCGTGAGCCTCGTGGACGGCGGTACGCGTCGGACAGCCGATCGCACAGAGATCGTTGGCGGTGGGAAAGACCTCGAAACATCGGCGGCCGAACCAATCCAGGGGCACCAGCCGGCGTGCGGGCTCGTTCATATAGGCGAGCTCCATCCGATCCGACACGACAGCGCAGGCGTCCGTCTCCTGCTCGAGAAAACCCCAGCGAAGCGCGCTTTCTTCCTGCAGCATCGACTTGGTCTCGGACATCGTTTTCCTCCCCGGTTCCCATAGTTCATACAATTGGGACCATGGAGCGGCGAGCTTTGACCCCTTCCGGCTTTGGGCTCGAGCTCGACAAGCTGAACCTCGGCGAGATCGACGGTTTGCGAAGCTCCCTCGTCGAAGCGTTTCATGAATCGGGAGGGCTTCTTCTCGTACGTGATCAGGGCCACCTGACGCCCCGGCAGCTCCTCGACTTCGCGGCGCTGTTCGGAGAGCTCGAGCTCAACGAGAAGTACGACCCGGACTTCCTGCTGCCCGGCGTACCCGAGATCCTCCGCATCGGCAACTTGAAGGAGAAGGGCACGTACCGGTCGCTGTTCACGCAAGCCGACCCCCCACCGCTGCTATGGCACTCGGACGACACCTTTCGCCATCCGCAGCCCCTCGGCTCCTGCGTCCTCTCGGTCGCGACGCCCCCGGAGGGAGGCGAGACGGGATTCGCTGGCATGGCTGCGGCCTACGAGGCGCTTCCACCGGCGACCCGCGCGAGGGTCGAGAGCTTGCGAGCACTCCACTCCTACGACTTTCTCAACGAGTATCTGCGTCTTCGAAACCCTCATCGCCCACCGTTGAGCGACGAGCTTCGGAAGGAGATGCCGCCCGTCGAGAGGCCCCTGGTGGCGGAGCACCCCGTCACACACAGGAAATCCCTCTACATCCCGAAGTGCCACATCGAGTCGATCGCCGGGCTATCGGACGAGGAGCGGGACGCGCTTTTGTCGGAGCTCCTCGACCATGCGACCTCGCCGGACTTCGCCCTCATGCATCGCTGGCGGTTGGGCGACGTCGTCATCTGGGACAACCGCTCTACGCTCCACGCCCCCTCGCCCTTCGACGCCGACCGCTACCTTCGACTCCTGTACGGTACAACGGTCATGGGCGAGCAGATCGTGGGCTTCTGAGACACCAGAATCGCTTGAAAACGCTATAATCGCGTGCTTCGCACATGCCGGACAACGATCGACAAGTCATCTTCTCTCTCATTGGCGTGGGACGAGTTCATCCTCCCAAACGGTGGGTGCTGAAGGACATCTATCTCTCGTTTTTCTACGGCGCCAAGATCGGCATCCTCGGTCTGAACGGTGCCGGAAAGAGTACGCTTCTGCGCATCATCGCGGGGCAGGATGACGGCTACGAGGGCGAGGTGACGTTCTCGAAAGGTTACACGGTCGGATTCCTCGAGCAGGAGCCGAAGCTCGATCCAGACAAGACCGTCAAGCAAGTCGTCGAGGAGGGCCGCGCGGAGCTGCTGGGTCTTCTCCGAGAGTTCGAAGAGGTCAGCGACAAGCTGGGCACGGAGATCTCGGCGGACGAGATGGGAAAGCTCCTCGAAAAGCAGGGCGACCTCCAGGAGAAGATCGAGGCGGCCAATGGCTGGGAGCTCGAGACCGAGCTCGAGATCGCCATGGACGCGCTGCGTTGCCCGCCGCCCGATACGCCCGTTTCCATTCTCTCCGGCGGGGAGCGCCGCCGAGTCGCGCTCTGCCGGTTGTTGATCCAGGAACCGCACATCCTTCTGCTCGACGAGCCCACGAACCACCTGGACGCGGAGACGGTCCAGTGGCTCGAGCAACACCTGCAGCGCTACGAGGGCACGGTCATCGCGGTGACCCACGATCGTTATTTCCTCGACAACGTCGCGGGGTGGATTCTGGAGCTCGATCGCGGCGAAGGGATTCCGTTCGAGGGCAACTACTCCTCCTGGCTCGAGCAGAAGCAACAGCGTCTCGCTCGACAAGAGAAAACGGAGTCCAAGCGGCAGAAAACCCTTCAGCAAGAGCTCGAGTGGGTTCGCATGGCACCGAGAGCTCGCCACGCCAAGAGCAAAGCGCGGATCGCGCGCTACGAGCAGCTCGTCTCGAAAGAGCACGAAAAGGTCGCTGACGAGCTCGAGATCTACATCCCTTCCGGTCCGAGCCTCGGCGACGTCGTTCTGGAAGCGAACGACGTTCAAAAGGCCTTCGACGACCAACTGCTTATGGATGGGCTCACGTTCAAAGTCCCGCCTGGCGCTATCCTCGGTGTCATCGGACCGAACGGTGCCGGCAAGACGACGCTTTTCCGGATGATCGTCGGAAAGGAAAATCCGGACGCGGGGACGCTTCGCCTCGGCGAGACGGTGAAGCTCGGCTACGTGGATCAGGAGCGCGAGCTCGACGAAAAGAAAACCGTGTGGGAAGTGATCTCGGGCGGGGCCGAGCAGATCCAACTCGGCGCCCGGGAAGTGTCCTCCCGCGCCTACGTCGGCCGATTCAACTTCAGTGGGGGCGATCAGCAGAAGCGGGTGGAAGCCCTCTCGGGTGGCGAGAGAAACCGCGTCCATCTCGCACGCATGCTCAAAGAGGGCGCCAACTTCCTGTTGGTCGACGAGCCGACGAACGATCTCGACGTCAATACGCTACGCGCCCTCGAAGAAGCGCTTCTCGAGTTCGGCGGAAGCTCGATGGTCATCAGCCACGACCGCTGGTTTCTCGATCGGATCGCGACCCACATTCTCGCCTTCGAGAGCGACAGTCAGGTGACCTGGTTCGACGGCAACTACAGCGATTACGAAGAAGACCGGCGCCGTCGACTCGGAAAGGACGCCGATCAGCCGCACCGGATCAAGTACAAAAAGCTCCTTCGAGACTAACGGCCCTCAGGTCGCGCCGTCCAGGTGTTGCTTCAGAGATTGCCAGATCGGGAAGTACGCGCGTGCAGAGAGCATCTCTTTAGGATAGGCATTCTTGAGGGCATCCGCGATGAGGACTCGAACGGCTCTCGAGTTGTCATCGGCGCCGGAGCTCTTGAAGGACGTTACGACGTCGTCAGTGAATCTCTGGCGCCTTAGGCGTCCTTGCCCTTGGATCCGTTCGAGCCGGTTCGACATGCGGTTGAAGCGCCAGCCCTCGGAGAACAGCATCGCGACGGCCCACTCCGATTTCTCGCGGAGCTTCTCGAGATGGCCGGTGATGATGGAGAGCGTCTCCCGGACGAAGAAGCCCTGCTCGTCGGTCAAGGCGTCGGGATGAATCGTCTTGAGCGTATCGTGGAACGTTACGAGCAAGCGCTGCCTTCGGGCTTCGATCTCGTCGGGCGTTCCCGCTTCACGGACGAAGATCTCGAGCTCGTCCGTTAGCTGATATTGGTCCCAGTCGCCCGGTCTGACGGTGTGATGAATCGCGCTGGGCTCGAGAACTTCGTTCTCGTTCATCGCCGCCGGAATATTCGACCCCATCACTTGCAACTTACCTGCCGATTTGTTGGGTAGGTTCCGCTGGTTGAAACGACCCCTGCCTTCGAGACTATCGGTCCGGCCCCGAGCTGTCAACCGGTTCGTTTCGAGCGCCGGCCACATCGTCACAGCATCTACTGGCCGCTGGTGACGATGCGTGGCAAGTTGTTCTCTTCGAGTTGCTTGTTGGTCGATGTCATTCTGTCCACTCGTCCCGGAGCATCGAATAGACCGCGCCGTCGACGAATCGATCGTTCACCCACTCCGACTCGCGAAGCGTTCCTTCGTGAGTGAAGCCGAGGCGCTCGGGAATCGCACAACTCTTCGTATTTCCGACCGCCGCTCGAATCTCGACTCGGTGCAGCTCGTACTCGCGAAACGCGAAATCGACGAGAGCGCGGCAGCACGCCGTCATGACACCGCGGCCCTGGTACTCCTCAGCGAGCCAGTAGCCGATCTGCGTTTGTTTGTGGAACCGATCGACCTGTTGGAGCCCGAGGATGCCAACAATTTTGTCGCGGTAGCGAATACAGCATTGGAAACCGTCCCCGCGCGCGTACTGTTGTTGCGCGGCATTGACGAACTCCTTCGTGTCTTCGACCGAAACATTCGCATCAACCCAAGGGAGCCATTCCCGGAGATACATCCGCGAGGCATCCACGAGCTCGAAGAGCTCATCAGCATCCCGCATCTCGACCATCGCGAGCGTCGTGCTCTCGTCAACCTGATGGATGAACATTACTTGTCGACTCCTCGAAGGTGGAAGTCTAGGCGCGATCGAAGATCGATTCCAACGCGCCTTCGTGCGTGCGACGAAAGTGCGTCGCGAATGCTGTCCTTCCTCGAGGCCGCTCTCTCATTCCTGCGTTTTTGACGCGCGTTCGGACTGGAAGATCCTCTCGTAACGTTTCCACGTTTTGCGCTCGACGGGTCCGCTTCGAAGCTTGAAGACGTACCGCTTGGAATCGAGAAGGCCTAGCATGTCGTCCTCTCGGGTCGATAGGGTGATACGCCATTTGTTATTGCTGTCCACGGTCTGGATCTGCTCGAAGTCCCATCCCCACGACCCGTGACTCCTCGAGACATAGTGGACCCCGGAATCGCTGAGCGTCAGGGTGCCGTCGCAGTGGCCGAAGCGATGATTGTGCTGCACGCTGAGCTCCATCGGAAGCTCCGGCACGAGAAGCTCCGCGGAGATTGCCGCCATGAGGGCTCGACCGCGCTCGAAGTCTGGATGCACGTCCAGTAGTGTTTCGAGGATTGCCTCGCTCTCCACCAGCTCACCATTGCTCGCGGCTCGATCGGCCTGCCAGAAACGCATCTCTCGCCCGAGTGCGGAGCGAAACGAGAACGCGAGGAGGAGACCAAGGCCAAGCCCAATCGCGATGATTTTGGAGCGTGTGAGCGAAAGCGCGGCACGAGAGATGGTGGCTGCCGAGGCCATCGTGGCGTCGACCTTGGCGCTGCCGACTCGGCTGACGAGGGTCTTTTGCGCACTCTGCCGATCGTGCGCCGCCGCATGCTTGGGAGCTTCGCCCGCCCGCACCGCCCGCAAATCTTCGATGAGCTCGAGGGCGGAGCGGTAACGTTCATTTGCGTTTTTCGCGAGGGCGTGGGCGAGGACGTGGACGAGAGAAGAGGGCGTGGCCGGAGCGATCTCGGACAGGGGCGCGGGCTCCTTGTAAAGCGTCTGGGCGAAAATGGCCGCCGGCTCGGAACCTTCGAATGGCGGGCGTCCCGCCACGAGGTTATAGAGGAGGGCGCCCAGGGAGAACAAGTCGCTTCGACCGTCGCGCGGCTTGCCACGGAGCTGTTCGGGCGACATGAAGTACGGGGTCCCGACGATGTTGCCTTCCTGCGTGAGCGTCGTTGTCGGAAGCTTGGCGATGCCGAAGTCCGCTATTTTCGGTGTACCGCCGTCGCCAATAATAATGTTGGCCGGCTTGATGTCACGATGAACGATCCCCTCCGCGATCGGGATCGCGACATCGACTGCCTTCTCCCAAGCGAGCGCGCCCTCTTGTCGGAGACGATCCGCCAAGGTGTCGCCGTCGACGAGCTCCATGGCGATGAACGGGATCCCCGTCGACTCGTCTGTGGCGGCGTCGTAGGTGATGACGACGTTCGGATGAGTGAGTTTTCCTGCTGCCCGTGTCTCGAGAAAGAACCGCTCCAGAAAGACCCTTTTCTCTTCGTCTGAGATCGATTCCGGCAGCACCACGCTCTTGAGCGCCACCGGGCGGTCGATGACCGGGTCGTGGCCGCGGTACACGACGCCCATATTTCCACGACCGAGGATGGACGTGACCTGGTACCGCCCGAGAGCAGTCGGCTGCATGTGGTTGTTGCTCTTAACGATGATGAGATTGGGATACTGATATTAATGATAGCAGATAGCTGAGGCACTCCGACCAGATACTCGTTGTCGGGCAATCGGACTGGAGGGGTTGACCGGCGCCAACGAATCGGTGCCGCTGGTGACGAATTGGTTCGAATAGCTCGAGCGGCTCGTGCCGACAAGAGCTCGAAGTCCGCGGACCACGTGCTAGCGCACGCCCTCCAGAAGCTCTGCAGCGTGGTTGTGGATCTCCACGTGATCGCCCTTGCGCCGCAAGAGCACGAGGTTCGCATCGCGGGGAACCGCTTGCGCCACGGTGCGGTTGTGCGCGGTACAGATGAACTGCGTTTTCGGAAATACTTCCGAGAGACACTTCATGAGATTGCGCTGCCACCGCTGGTGCAGGTGAAGGTCGACGACCCAGGCGATCAGCGTGCGGTAGCCCATGCTGAGGTCTTTCAGCGGGACCCATCCGTAGTGGGTCTGGAACTCGACCCCCGCACGCCCCTGACGCGACGCGATACGAATATCCCTCACATCGAGCAAAATCGATTTGAGGAGATCGCGCACTTTCTTTGCCGCACGAGCCTCTCGAAGCTGGCGTCGCGCGGGGCCGAAGTGGCTCATCTGTACGAACCACTCCTCGGCGTTGAGAAGCTCGGCCTCATCCACGAAGAGGCTCTCGTCGCCCGAGGACTCCAGCGGCTTGCGCCCAGAATCCGCCGTGTTTCCGTAGCGTCGGGAGGCGCCGTAGCCGAAGTAGTTCAGCGTTCCGTCGCGGTTGAAGTCCCAGCCGGGCGGAGGACTCTGCCGGCGGCGATCGGGAGCGTAGCGTACGGAGAACTCGGCGACCTCGCGCGGCCGCAACAACACCTTCGCGCCGACGACCGTGGCCTTCGACGGCCGGCGTTTGGGCGACCAGTTGTAGCGAATAAACGACGGCACCTCCTTGCGATCCTGGAGCGTGGAGGCAACGCTGCACACCGCCTGCAAAAGTGTCGATTTCCCAGACCCGTTGTCGCCGAAAACCACCGTCCAGGGAATCGGCTGCGCGCGCTCGGTCGAAAGCAGTAAGGTTTGCTTCGGCCCGAAGCAGCGCACGTTCTCCAGATCCACCGCCAGCAGATACAGGGGGACACCGCTCGACGCCTTCGCCTTGGTCGCCCTACCTCGCTTCTTGCGCCGGGCGCTCTTTTTCACCGCGACACGGCGTTTGGCGGATTTTTTTGCCGGCTTCTTGCGCGACGGGGCGCTCCGCTTGGCGCGGACACTCGCCCGCTTCTTGGCCGCTTTTTTGGCCTTTACGGGGGCTTTCTTGCGAGTGGTCTTGCGTTTGGTTGCGGCAGACTTCCGTCCCGAGGCGGCCTTACGGCCACGAGATTTTCTCTTGGGCATGGGATGTTTTACCACGGACGACGCGCTGAAACCAACGACTCTCCTGCTCCTCCGCGCGGTTGAGGCGCTTCATACGCTCGACTGTTCTATCGGAGCTTTCGGATAAGGGCGGCGATGGGAGGCGCAGGCTGTCCGCGAAGAAAGGTCTCGACGCTTCGGACGAGTGTTTTCTGCAGTCGCGTGACGTCAGCGAAAACCTCATCCGCCTTCTGGGTTAGGGAGAAGTCACACGCGGACTTGTGTAACTCCGTAGCGACGAGACTGGTCAGCAGTGCTTCCGCATTCATACCGCCGTCGATTTCGGTTCCGAGGGCAATGAGCGTCGGAACGTCCAGCTCGTTCTCCTGACCGAACAACCAGAGGAGGTCGTAGAGATCCTTTTCGCCACCCCGACTGACCAGGGTCGCTGCCTTCATTTTCAGTAGCGTGTGTGGATCGGCCACGACGACACCGTCGTCAGCCCGCAGCATCGAGCCGACCTCGAACAAGTTCGAGTCCAAGACGACTTGCGCTGTGAAGTCGTGACCGTCCAGGTGGCAGGTCGCGTGATAGAAGTGCGCCGAGGTACGCTCGTCCCCCAAATTGGCTCCGAACTCTCGAAGCGACTTCACTGCGAGAACCGTCGCTCTTTGAGAAATGTCATCTTCGACGAACAGGTCGAGATCGTCAGAGCGGCGGTGGCCGGCGTAATACCCGGCCAAGGCCGTGTCACCAACCAAGGTACAGCCGGAAACTCCTTGGGAAAAGACGTGCGTTAGCGCCCGATACAGCGGCACGGGCAAGACCCGAGCGGCTAGGCTGCTTTGCGGCTCTTGTTCCAGGCCCATAGAGTCTCGAGCTCTCGCCGCCTAGCGGGGTGAATGTGCTTTTTGTAGTTCGGGAAGTTCCTCCAGACGGATCTGCCCAGCGTCTTCTCCGCGGCGTAAAGGCCATAGGCCTCGACGAAACGGCCGACCGCTCTGGGATCCGAAACATTCAAAGCGACGGCAAAGTCATCGAGATCGGGGTACAGACGATCCCAGAGCAACGCCGCGCGGACTCGTGCGTGTGTGTCGGGCCCAAAGCAGGGGAGCGGCTCAACCAGTTCCTCGACGGACACGCCGAGCACTTCGCTGAGGCGAAGCAAGTGCCGGCTATGGATGTTGGCGTCCTCCTGTTGGAACCACAGGGATACGGCTTGCCGCGTTACACCGACCATACGAGCGAGCTCCGAACGGGATAGCCCCCTGGCTTTGAGTAGCGCTTCCAGCGTCCGAACCTGCACAAGAATAATGTAGCTCCCGAGTCCAAATTTGTCAAGTATACTTGACAACACCAAGCTCGAAACGGCCACCAGAAGGCCCGTTGGGAGAGTCGGATCCATTTCTTTGCGATCGCCGCCCACGTGATCCTGCTAGCGAGAGCGACGTCGAGTCCGCGTTAGCGAGAACCCTGCGACGTTCGCATTAGGAGCCTAATTCCGTCAGAATGGCGGCGCGGGGAGGTGCCTGGAATTCGAATATCTCTATGAGCGAATTGTCGACGGAGTCCACGCTCGATCCTCGGTGATGCCGCGCTCGCATCGAGCGACCGGCTCCGTGCGCTCTACGGCATCGGCAAGTCGTTGCTGGAGCAGCGCGATCCGGACGCACTCGTTCGCACTATTGAGCGAGCGCTCGTCGAGCACGCCGCGCCGGATCACGCCTGCATTCTCAAAGTGCTTCCGGAAGGCTATGAGCCCGTTGCCGCTCACGAGCTCGACCTTTCAGGACGTCGTGAAACCTGGCAGGTCAGCTTCACCGCACTCGGACGCTGCCGCGAGCAAGCTCTAGCGATTCTCGCGACCGACGTGCTGAGCGACCCGAAATTCGACCGTTCGGGAAGCATCCAGAAGCTCCACATCCGCTCGGTGATATGCGTGCCACTCGGTAGCGATCCGGTACGAGGCGTCGTCTATCTCGATCGCAGAAGCCGAAGCCGTCCCTTCGATCGGGAGGATCTTCAGTTCGTCGCGGCTGTTTCCGTCTACGCCACGCTCGCTCTCGAGCGACTCGAAGATCACGCGCAAACGCGGGAAGCGCTCACCCTCAGCGACGAGCGGTTGGAAGTCCTTCAACGCGAGCTTCTCCGTCACCAGATCGTCGGCAGCTCGCCCCGCCTGCTCGAGTCCTACGACATGCTGCGCAAGCTCGCGGCGGGCGGCGCGCGCGTTCTCCTGCGGGGTGAGACGGGAACGGGCAAAGAGCTCTTTGCGCGCGCTTATGCCGCTCACGCCAAGCGAGCGAACAAGCCCTACGTGCCGGTCTCGATCCCCTCGCTTGCTCCCACTCTGCTCGAGTCGGAGCTCTTCGGTCACGTGAAGGGTGCCTTTACGGAGGCCGCGAAAGACAAGAAGGGATACCTCGAAGTGGCCGACGGCGGCATCCTCTTCTTGGACGAGATCGGTGATCTAGAGCCTGCCCTTCAAGTGAAGCTTCTTCGATTCTTGGACAGCGGTGAGCTCTATCGTGTGGGGGATACCGAGCCTCGGTACATCGACACCCTGGTCGTCTCGGCGACCAATCGACCTTTGGAGAAGCTCGTCGAGCAGGAACGTTTTCGATCGGATCTCCTCGCCCGTCTGGGGCACGCGATTGTCATCCCTCCGCTTCGCGAGCGCCCCGGGGACATACCGCTCCTCGTCGATCACTTCTTGCAAATGTACTGCCGAGGAACTCAAAAAAAGACGTTCTCGTCCGAGGCCCTCGACCTCATGCAGCGCTATTCCTGGGAGTTCAACGTGAGGCAGCTTCAGCAGGTCGTCGAGAGTGTCGTCTGCCTCTTGGACGACGACGCCGTCGGTCCCGAAGGTTTGCCCGCCTTCCTCCAGGGTGGAACGTCTGCATCGACTTGGACTGACACTTCGGCGAGCTCCCCATATCGCCCGGGCCCGCTTCGCGACGTGGTCGAAGCGGCGGAGAAAGAGCATATCCTTCGTACGATCGAACATACGAAGGGCAACCGGCGGAAAGCGATCGAGGTCTTGGACCTCAGCTCGGATACGTTTTACAAATGCTTGAAGCGCTTCGGCTTGATCGACCGCGACTCATCGACCTGACGCCGCTACGAGTGTCAAGGGTTCTCCAAGGGAAGAATCAGATCGTCGGTACGCCCGATGAGCCATCTTGCGCGTCGCTGCGCCACGAGATTCGCGAGTCGGTTCTCGACGTGGGCATCGGGGTCGATGGCGAGGGCTCTCTCGAGCAGCCTCCCGAACTGTTCTCGATCCTGGTTCGGGATCGATACCGCCTCCGCATAGGCCACATAGAGCCCCGCACGCTTTCCTTCGGATAGCGACGACGCGGCCTCGAAGTCTCGCTCCGTCGTGGCCCCATCGTAGTTTCCCGGTCTCGCTCCCGCCAGGACGAGACGAAACTCCGGTAGTGCGCCTGCGTTCCAATCCGGATCGAGCTCCATCGCACGGCTAAGCAGCGCTTCTACTTCGGGCAGGCGCGCCAGCAGCGTGACGTCGTTCTTTGAGACGGTGATGGCGAGACCGAGAGACGCCGCACTCCAATAGACGGCCGGGACGTGCTTCCTCTCGTCGATGCGAGACACCGCCCTGGAGGGCGCCGAGAAAAGCTCTCGCTCGATTCCTGGGTAATCGACTTCGAGAGCGCGAAGCCCGTAGCGATGAGCGCGAAGATAGAGCTTGCGGGAGCGATTGCGGAGATGTCTCGCTCGGGCGAGGTCTCGCTCGGCGACGACGTCCGCTTCGTTGTGCACGTAGACGTAAGAATAGGTCGTGAAACCCTTGCAGGCGGTTTGCAACAAGCCCCGATGACGGGGGGTTTCGGCGAGCAGCGACTCGACGAGCTTCAGGGAAAAGGGAAGCGCGTCGCCGACGAGCTCGAGGTCCTCGTCGCTCTCGTAAACGGAGCCGCCCGAGGCGAGGGCATCGCCCACTTTGCCGATCGCGTAGTTCTGAACCGAGCATCCGGCCACCAACGGGGCCAACAAGATCGTGATCGCGACGTGTTTCATGGACTCCTCCTCTTCGACAAAGAAAGCCCTGAGCAAATTCGGTGCCAAGCTCACCGTCGTGAAATTCGAGTCGTTTGCGCCCCGTAGCGTTTTGATTCTCGAAACGCGCGTTCGAGATCCGAAGTGACGGGGACCGAATCGACACCTCGGTGCGCCTTTTCTGGCTGGCACGAGCATTGCTCTACCCGGTCCCGGAGGTCGTTGAAATGAACGCGCGAAATCTGCTGCCCCCCTCGATCGGTCTCTTGGGCCTGCTGGGCATTTTAGGAATGCTCGCCTCTATGCTCGCGTGCCGCCCGTCCTGGAGTCCGGACGGAAGCAAGATCCTGTTCCCCTATTACGACCCGGAGACGGGGGATGTCCCGCCGGATGTTGAATTTGGGGTAGCGGCGGCTCCTTGGCCGGCCTAAGAATAGGTCTGCCAAACCAACCGTCTCCAGAGGGGGACAAGGAGCCACCATGCCAAGGAAATCAAAGAAGCCAGTAAGAAAGCAAACGCACTCGCCTACGGGCAAGGTAGTTGGCCAAGTCGGTCAGATACTGCTACCGATGATAGCTGGGATCGCGGCCACGAAGGCGGACCTGACGGAATGGGTGTACGAGCAAGGACTGACCGCATTGCACCTACTCCTGAGAGAGGACGCGGAGAAGATCGCGGGGCCGAAGGGCAAGCACGAGAAGGAGCGAACTCATAACCACTGGGGGAGCACGGATGGGGAGCTGAGCTTCGGCGGTCGTCGAATCCAAGTGTCGCGACCTCGAGTTCGTTCGAAGTCGGGCGAGGAGGCGTCGCTTCCACACTTCGAAGCCTTCCGCGAAGAAGACCCGCTTCCGGAGCGAGTGCTGAACCAGATCTTGGTGGGGGTATCGACCCGAAATTACGAATCGAGTCTGGACAAACCCTCGGCGAAGTTGAAGTCTCGTGGCACGAGCAAGAGTGCCGCCAGCCGTCACCTCGTGAGCCAGACGACTAAGAAGCTCGAGGAATACCTATCTCGGAGGCTAGAGGAGTTCGAGCTTGCGGCACTAATGATGGATGGCCTTGAGGTGGCCGGACAGACCGTCGTCGTAACTCTCGGTATCACAATAGATGGAACGAAGGTGCCCTTGGGTATATGGCTGGGCTCGACGGAGAACTCTCGGGTGTGCACCGCGATGTTGCAGAACCTTCTCGAGCGGGGATTGCGGATCGACGAATCGATTCTCTGCGTAGTGGACGGAGGCAAAGGGATCCGCAAAGCACTCGTCGACGTTTTGGGGGATCTCGCGGTTATCCAAAGATGCCAGCTCCACAAACTCCGAAATCTACGCTCGTACCTTCCCAAGTCCCGTCACGCCTACGTGCTCCAGACAATGAAGGAAGCGTACAAATGCAAGAGTGCCGACAAGGCGCGCAAGCGACTTCAGGCATTGGTGTCGTGGCTCGAGCGAAACGGCTACGACGAAGCTGCCGGAAGCCTTCGAGAAGGGATGGAAGAGACCCTCACGGTTGTGAAGCTCGCTCTACCCGAGTTACTTCGCAAATCTCTGGCCACGACAAACGCCATCGAGAATCTCAACGGCACCATCCGCAGAGTCTCGAGAAACGTCAAGCGGTGGAAGAGTCCTTCCATGATTCGCCGATGGACCGCTCTCGGCGTCGTCACGGCGGAGAAAAAGTTTCACCGTATCAAAGGCTATCGCCATATGGGCGCTCTCGTTCACGCGCTTAGAAGCAAACAGAAATCTCTTGACAGCGATGAGGTTGCTGCCTAAGAGTATTCACAGGTGCCGCCGCTACCCGACCAAATTCAACAGCGGCCGGGACATCCCCTGCGAAAGGGGACTTTCGGGATCTCGTGCTTGTTGATGCTGATGGTCTCGAGGGCATCGTTTTCCGACGAGCCCGGCGCCCCATCCGACTGGAGCCGCGTGGGCGAGCTCCAGCGTGGGCAGACGGTATGGGTCGCGACGCGCAACGTTGCACTGACGGAATACGTGATGGCAGGTGTCACGAATGGCGAGATCGGTCTGGCGCTCGTATCTGGACATAGGGCCTCGAGCGCCTCCAAGGAGGAGGTCGCCGAGTTCTGCGCGGGCTCACCCGAGAGGCGACTCGTCGTGGATGGACAGCTTCGCGCTTTCTCTCGTCTCTGTCGCCTGGTGCACCGCTCCGATGTGCGCCAAATCTATGTGCGAAAACGCTCCTCGCCGCTGCGCGCGGTGCTGATCGGCGCGCTCGTAGGCGGCGGTGCGATGCTTCTCCCGTGCCAAGTCGCACCACAAGGTGGCGGTTCGGTGGCTGGCTGCACTGTCAGCTCCGTAGGTGTAGGCGCGCTCGTGGGATGGGGCGCCCATGGGGTGCGCAAAGGAAAGCTGGTGAAGATCTACACTGTCGAAGAGAACGATGAACCGTTTCATCGGGTCGGCGCTCGGCTTTACGAACTTCCTCATCCACGCGGAAGTTCCGACGCGTGCCGTCCACTGGGTACAAACTTACGTCGAGTCGCCCCTGGTCTTCCTTCTCGTTCTGAACGTGTTCTTGATAGTGGTGGGTGCGCTGATGGATATCTATTCGGCGATTTTCGTGATCGTGCCCCTGATCGCTCCGATGGGAGTAGATTATGGAATCGATACTGACACTCTGGCCGCTTCGACTGCTGGACTAAGAAATCGGGTCGGTCACAACCTCGAGCCGGTCAGTGCAGCTTGCCTGGCAGTGGCCAGGGCATCGTTTCGTCTAGCCACTCGTAGCCGTTGCCTGTTTCCGCCTCGCAATCGGGGCAGAAGAGCGGCTCCGAGCCGTCGTCGTCGACGAGTTTTTGCTCCGTTTTGGCTTTGATCTCGTCGTCACTCGCGCCGGGCGGCAGGATAGGCATTCGAATCACGAGGACTTTCCCGTTCGGAATCGGGCCTTCCGAGGCGCCAAACGGTGACACTCTGGACTCGATAAAGGGTTTGTCCTTGTCGAGCGTGATGCGTGTCGTCAGGTGAACGCTGGGTTTCTTCATTATTGCCTCCTTCCTAATGAGAAGACGAGATCGGATTCCGGCGGCCTCCCTCTCGGCATGACTTTTTTCGCTGGCCTCGCGGAAGGTCGAGGAAATGATGTGACCCAGGCCTTGTGATAGGCTCATTGGCCCAGCCCAGACGAGAGGAGCGGGGTCGTGAGGAGAGTCTTCTACACGCTGGCGCTGGCCATTATTGCCGTCGCCTGCAGCGACGATGGGCCCACCGGGCCCACGTCGACGGTTACTCTGAACCAAGTCAACCCCCTCGCTCCCGCTGGAACCGTGCTTTCAATCCGCTCGGGCGAGACTGGGCTCCCGGTGGCCGGGGCGGAGATCGTCGTGGCGGGACAAAGCCACCGCGTCGACGACGAGGGCCAGGTGGTCCTTCAGTGAAACTTCGCTTCGGGAAGTCCGATCGACGTCCTGGGTCAGGCTTTCCTGGATCGTCGGACGGTGCTTAGCACTGCCAGCGGAACGACCTTCGAGCTCTGGCCCAGATCGAGCCCTACGGGCTTGACGGAGGACTTTACGTTCGAAGTGGTGTACACCTCGGCGGTGTCGGGGGAGCCACGCTCGATGATGCGGATTCTCCCGGAGGTGCGCGACGTCTACGTCGTTCCGAGCGAGCGGATTGGGCGCGATCCCATAGCGATGCGGGTAGTGGCGACGGCCGCGGCGTCGATCGGGGAGATCACGGGGGGAGCCATTGAGTTCATCGTCACGGAAGGCTCGACGCCGGCGGGCGCGGTGGTCATCGATCTCATCATCGACCCCGAGGATACCGCCGCGAACGACGCCGTGGCGCTCGCCCGTCGACGCATGCGGGGACGCAGCATCGTCGGCGGCACCGTGATCTACGAGTCGATCGAGATCGCGCGGAGCTCGACGACCGCTCACGAGTTCGGCCACATGTTCGGGCTCGGCCACTCCTCGAGCTCGAGAGACGTCATGAACACACAGCGGAACCGCAGACAGGTCGATCGGTTCTCTACCCGGGAGGCTCTGGCGATGAGTCTGATGCTGAAGCGGCCTCCAGGCAACGAGATGCCCGACAGCGACCGCGGCGTGTCCGGCCAGAGCCTCGAGACCGGGGGCTCCGCGTGGGCCTCGGTGGTCGCCTGCCGCGATTGAGCATCGCACTCCCCGAACGAGCACGCTTTAAAGTACAATCCCGACATTACTCCGCCACTTCCAAACCGAGCCATTACTCGAGAGCCCCTGTTTACGCCGTCCTATCTGCGTATTTGGAGCCTTTTTTTCGTCACCTTCGTCTCCGCCTTTCAGCTGTTTCCGACCATTCCGCTCCGGGTCCTGGATTTGGGGGGGACGACGGCCGAGGCCGGCCTCTTCCTCGCCGCTTATACTTACGCGAGCGCTCTGTCGGCACCCATCATGGGGACGGTAGCCGATCACCTGGGTCGCAAACGTGTGGTCGTGTGGGGCGCGCTCGGGTTCGTCGTCTTTTCGATTCTCTACGGAACCGTCACGACGCTGCCGCTCCTTTTGGTCGTCGCCTGTATCCACGGTACCTTCTGGTCCAGTCTTCTCTCCGCGACGGGAGCCATGATCTCCGAGGTCATTCCTCCCTCGAGACGGACCGAGGGCCTGGCGTATTGGGGGATGGCGCCTACGCTCGCCATCGCAATCGCGCCACCGATCGGCTTGGCGCTCTACGAACGGAGCTGGCTCTCTTTGTGCCTCGTCATGGCGAGCCTTTCCCTGATCGTCGCGATCCTTGGAACGAGGTTGGGCACGGGCGTCAGCCGCGCCGAAGGGCCGTTTCCGAGCTGGAGACGCTTGGTGGACTTTCGGGTGATGGCCACCGCCGGAACTCTCTATGTCATCTCCTTCGGCTACGGCGGCATCACGAGCTACGTCGCCTTGCTCGCCGCCGCGCGCGAGATCGCGCCGCGCTCTCTCTTCTTTACCGTACTAGCGATAACCGTTCTCATCACGCGAATCGTCATTGCGCCGCTCGGAGACCGCTTCGGTCCGAAGACGCTCCTGTTCCCCTCGGTCGCGATCGTTCCCTTTTCGCTCGCGCTTCTCGCGACGGAGGACAGTCTGGCCGGGTTCATCGTCTCAGCCGCGCTCTTCGGATTCGGTTTCGGCGCCGTCTATCCGAGCTTCATGACCTGGGTTCTCGACCGCACCGACGCGAGGAGGAGAGCGGCGACCTTCGGCTCCGTCCTATTCGCCTTCGATATCGGTATCGGCACCGGGTCTCTCGTGACGGGGTTGCTGATCGATCGGTTCGGCTATTCGATCGCCTTCAGCTTCGCCGCGGCGGTGAGCACCACCGCCATTCCGGTATTCCTCGTCACGTCGAGACTGCTTGCCCGCTCTCCAAAACCTGATCAAATCTGATCAGGCCTAGGCTCCTGCTTCGCAGAGGATGGTTTCGCTACAGCGCATGCTGGAGCCAGAGCCTCCCTCTCCACAGGCTTCAGTTCCGGTGGAGCTCACCGTACGCAAAAGATTCCTCGCCGCATTCTCGTCTGGGTCGAGCGTCGAGCCACATTCTTCACATCGGAAGATCCGTACGCTCAAAGGAAGAGCTTTCTTCACCACGCCGCACTCCGAGCACATCTTCGACGAGGGAAACCAGCGGCCCACCACCTCGATGTGATTTCCTCGCAGCACGGCCTTGTACTCGAGCTGCCGACGGAGCTCATAGAACCCCATATCGGCGATGGCGAGAGAGAGATGACGGTTCGACCACATGCCCTTCACGTTCAAATCCTCGAGGGCGATCGCCGCATAGTTGTTCGTCAGGTACGTGCTCAGCTTGTGAAGGGTGTCTTCACGGATGCAGCGCAAACGGTAATGAAGCCGGGCGAGCGTCAACCGAGCCTTCTCGCGGTTTTTCGACCCCTTCTGTTTGCGAGACAGACGCCGAGAGCATCGCCGAAGCTTTTTGAGTTCTCGCCGCAACGGCTTCGGCCCCTCGATTTTCTCCCCGCCAGACAAGGTTGACAAAGTCGCCAGACGGTTTGTGCCCAAATCCACACCCACCGCTGCTTGGCTCTCGCAACGCTGAGGCACCTCTTCGAGCTCCACCGCCAGGCTCACAAACCACTTGTCCGCCGTCCGCGAAACCACCGCCGAGACCACCGAGCCTCGGAAGCGTAGCTCTTCTCGCATCCGCACCCACCCGAGCTTTGGGATCCAGATACGCTTGCTGGCGAGCTTCACGTGATCGTTGCCGATATAGAATCTGTCGTGTACCCCCTTTCTCTTGAATCGCGGATAGCGCGCTCTGTTAGCGAAGAAGTTCCGGAACGCCGTCTGAAGGTGAAGAAACGGTTGCTGCGCCGCATACTTCGTGACTTCATAAACCCAGGGAAACTCCTCGCCCGTGATTGCGTTGAACTGTTTCTTGAGCCCCATTCCCGAGGGTTTGCCGCCCGCTTCGTATTCTTGACGCCATCGCTCGAGGGCCCAATTCCAAACGAAGCGGGCGACACCGCAGGTAGAGTCGTTGTTGCGGAGTAGGGTCCAGGCGTATTTTGTGGCTGAGCGTGGTCGGCAATCGCCCGTCTGTTATCATCGGCTCAGGCATTCTAGAGTGAATGTAAGGAATAAGTCAAGAAAATCCAAAATCTCGTAACCTACTCCATCAGATTAGCGATAGCTGTCAGTAGCCGGGGAAGGAAGCGGCGAGTGTCCATGACTAGCTGTCCGTGCGGAAGCGAGCGCGTATACCAGGACTGTTGCGGGCGCTATATCGACTCTCGCGAGAACGCTCCCACCGCCGAGGCGCTCATGCGCTCGCGCTATGCCGCCTACACTCTTGCCAATATCGACTACATTACCGAGACTCACGACCCGAATACGCGCGGGAGCCACGATCCGGAAGGGGCGCGAAAATGGGCGGAAGGCTCGGAGTGGCTCGGTTTCGAGCTCCTGTCCTCAGAGCGGGGCGGCCCGGACGATAGCGAGGGTACGGTCGAGTTCGTGGCTCGTTACCGCGCCGATGACCTTGAGCACGAGCACCGCGAGCGGAGCGTTTTCGTGAAGCGAGACGGAACGTGGTACTTCGTCGAGGGAAAGATTCTCGGGCCCACGCCCGTCCGCTTGGAAGGTCCGAAGGTCGGCCGGAACGAGCCATGCCCGTGCGGGAGCGGCAAGAAATTCAAGAAGTGCTGCGGCCGCCGCTAATCGGGAGGCGTTTTTGTCTAGCTAGTGCTCGCTCCGTCCCTGCGAGTCGATCCAGGGAACTGGACACTTGGCACCGCCAGACCTTCTCCGACAGCTTGAAATGGAACCCGCATCTGCACTGCCTTGTTTCCAGAGGCGTCTGGCGTGCCGACGTACTGCTCGTGCTCGTTCCCGTGCGATCACCCTTTCGCTCCCGGAACGACGCTCACCTCCATTATCCTGCCATCTGCTGCATAATCGTAATATGGGTCCATCGTCTCACGTGATTCCGATCGTCCTGTGGTTCGGTGGCTGGTTCTTTCTGGGCCTTGCTGCCCGTTGGATCTATGCGGGCATCACCTCGAATCCGCCTCAGAGCGGGTGGGCATGGGGACTTCTCGGAGTCGCCCTCGGAGTCACGAAGATGTGCTTGCGCGTCGCTTTGGAGAAGTCGCGAGAGCGCCGCAGGAACGCGCAACCGGGGAACGGAAGTGGGTAGACGGACTATCACTCGAGACGAGATTGAACGCACGGCGCGCGAGGCGGCGGATGCAGCAGGATACCCCTGGGTGGCTCCCGTGGTCGTCGCGCCCACCCGGCTGTTTCTCTTATTCGGTCCAGTCCTCAGCTGGCACGCATGACGAACTCCGAGATGCGCGGAGGCAATGTGAACGTCCACCTTTCGCGAAGCGGCACGGTGACCAAGATCGCATTCGCGCGCTATTAGCTGGCACTCGGAGCCTTCGCGGCGTCATCGACCCGAAGCCGCGCTGGAGTCATACGTCCCGCATCGAGCTGTGTCTTCGGAATTCTGGCACCGAAACCTCCTTCCGCACCCCGTCGGGCCCAATTCCGCGAGTTTTCAAGAAGCAACCTGAATCCAATTTCCTGGGTTTTGCAGCGCTCAATTTCACGAGGAGTGGACCGGGAAAAAGTATCTGGCGTATCCTCGCTGCGGGGGATGTCCCGCCGGATGTTGAATTTGGGGTAGCGGCGGCTCCTTGGCCGGCCTAAGAATAGGTCTGCCAAACCAACCGTCTCCAGAGGGGGACAAGGAGCCACCATGCCAAGGAAATCAAAGAAGCCAGTAAGAAAGCAAACGCACTCGCCTACGGGCAAGGTAGTTGGCCAAGTCGGTCAGATACTGCTACCGATGATAGCTGGGATCGCGGCCACGAAGGCGGACCTGACGGAATGGGTGTACGAGCAAGGACTGACCGCATTGCACCTACTCCTGAGAGAGGACGCGGAGAAGATCGCGGGGCCGAAGGGCAAGCACGAGAAGGAGCGAACTCATAACCACTGGGGGAGCACGGATGGGGAGCTGAGCTTCGGCGGTCGTCGAATCCAAGTGTCGCGACCTCGAGTTCGTTCGAAGTCGGGCGAGGAGGCGTCGCTTCCACACTTCGAAGCCTTCCGCGAAGAAGACCCGCTTCCGGAGCGAGTGCTGAACCAGATCTTGGTGGGGGTATCGACCCGAAATTACGAATCGAGTCTGGACAAACCCTCGGCGAAGTTGAAGTCTCGTGGCACGAGCAAGAGTGCCGCCAGCCGTCACCTCGTGAGCCAGACGACTAAGAAGCTTGAGGAATACCTATCTCGGAGGCTAGAGGAGTTCGAGCTTGCGGCACTAATGATGGATGGCCTTGAGGTGGCCGGACAGACCGTCGTCGTAACTCTCGGTATCACAATAGATGGAACGAAGGTGCCCTTGGGTATATGGCTGGGCTCGACGGAGAACTCTCGGATGTGCACCGCGATGTTGCAGAACCTTCTCGAGCGGGGATTGCGGATCGACGAATCGATTCTCTGCGTAGTGGACGGAGGCAAAGGGATCCGCAAAGCACTCGTCGACGTTTTGGGGGATCTCGCGGTTATCCAAAGATGCCAGCTCCACAAACTCCGAAATCTACGCTCGTACCTTCCCAAGTCCCGTCACGCCTACGTGCTCCAGACAATGAAGGAAGCGTACAAATGCAAGAGTGCCGACAAGGCGCGCAAGCGACTTCAGGCATTGGTGTCGTGGCTCGAGCGAAACGGCTACGACGAAGCTGCCGGAAGCCTTCGAGAAGGGATGGAAGAGACCCTCACGGTTGTGAAGCTCGCTCTACCCGAGTTACTTCGCAAATCTCTGGCCACGACAAACGCCATCGAGAATCTCAACGGCACCATCCGCAGAGTCTCGAGAAACGTCAAGCGGTGGAAGAGTCCTTCCATGATTCGCCGATGGACCGCTCTCGGCGTCGTCACGGCGGAGAAAAAGTTTCACCGTATCAAAGGCTATCGCCATATGGGCGCTCTCGTTCACGCGCTTAGAAGCAAACAGAAATCTCTTGACAGCGATGAGGTTGCTGCCTAAGAGTATCCGCAGGTGCCGCCGCTACCCGACCAAATTCAACAGCGGCCGGGACATCCCCTCGCTGCGGTGCTGCTCATGACCCGTGCGCCATCGGTTGGGCATCCTGTTCACCGGGACCACGCACCAGCCGCGAGCTAAGCTCCCGAGGTGATTGATGTCAAGTACGCCCAAGAAGGACTCTAGGAAGTCCGGCGAGCAGTCTACCCATCAACTGGAGGAGCTGCGCTCCAAGGTGGTTGAACTCGAGGCTGCAAGCAAGGAGTGGAACAAGACGGCAGAGGCCCTTCGCAAAAGCGAAGAGGCCTTTCGAACGATCTTTGATTACTCCAATGATGGGATCCTCGTCGTCGACGCGAATTGCGACGAGATCATCCGGGTCAACTCCAAGGCCTGCGAAATGCTGGGATACGCGCGTGAGGAACTTCTTTCCCTGCCGATGTCGGCGATCCACCCGGACGAAATGCTCAAGGTCAAGGCCTTTGCGAAGCACGTTTACAAGGAGGGCGGCGGCTGGACGAACGAGCTCACGTGTTTGACCAAGTCCGAGAGGAAACTGGCGTCCGAGATCTCGGCCTCCCTCATCGCTGTGCGCGGCCGAACGTGCATGATCGCGTTGGTTCGGGATGTGAGTGAGCGCAAGAAAGCCGAGGAGGAGTTACGGAAGGCAAACAAGCGGATGAGAGCCGAGCTCGAGGCCGCGGCCGAGATTCAAAGATCCCTCCTGCCAGGGCGTGATCAGGTGCTGGAGAAGGTGAGGGTTGCGTGGGAGGTCCAGCCGTGCGAAGAACTCCATGGCGATACGCTCAATATCTTTCAGTTGGATAGGGAGCATCTGGGCCTCTACCTCCTCGACGTCAGCGGCCACGGGGCCTCGGCGGCGATGCTTTCCGTTGCCCTTCATCGGGTCTTGACACCCGTCCTCGGCCCTACTTCTTTATTGACTCGATTGCAGGATGGCGGGTCCAAGTACGACATCGTCTCCCCGACCCTGGTCTTGAGAAGCTTGAACGGCCTCTTTCCAATGGACGCGGAGGCGGTAATCCCCCAGTACTTTACGTTGATCTATGGGGTCCTCAGCACCAAGACGAGGGAATTCTGCTACGCCCTGGGTGGCCACCCTCCACCTATTTACAAGCCTCCTCGGGGGCCGGCGTTTGAAATTGGAGACTACGGTTTTCCGATTGGACTCTTCAGCAACGCCACCTATGAAGAGCAACGCATAAAAGCTGAGCCCGGTTCTCGACTCTACTTCTATACGGACGGATTGACCGAAGTCGTCAACCTCCACGACGAGGATTTCGGCAGGGATCGCTTGAGGCAGGCCGTCGACGAGATTCGCGACCGACCTTTGCAGGACGCGACTTCCTATCTGCTGGAGCGCGTCCAAGCCTGGAGGGGCGATGCCAAGCGGGAAGACGATGTTTCACTCTTGGCGATAGAAATTCAGTAGACACCCTCAGCGCTTTTGAGCTTCCAGGACGGCGTCGCCTAGTCGGCTGTGCTCGCCGCTCAAAAATGCGGGAGCGGCAAGAAATTCAAGAAGTGCTGCGGCCGCCGCCTCCGACAGCTTGAAATGGAACCCGCATCTGCACTGCCTTGTCTCGCCCGCTGGCGCACTCGAGCAAACTGAACACGTTTATTCCAAGACCTTCACAGAGACTTCGACCCTAGACGTCTCACCACTCACCGGATCCGTTGCCGCGACTAGCTCGAGCGTTTGACCGTCTTTCAACACCGCTGAATGCTCGGAGCTCAGGGTGCGAAAGGGAGGGCTGTCCTGATCGCCGTTGCTCGGTGTGAGCCCGCTTTGAACGAGAAGGGAGGACCGTTCGATCTGAATACGCAAGAAATAGTGACCGTTATCTTTGCGCTCGGCCTGGCAGCTAATGTTTGTTCCGACGTTGCGGTAATGAACTTTCCCTTCGCTGGTGATCGGAATCTCGATTCCCATGCGTAGATGGGCCGGCTGCTGGGGACCGTCGGTGGCATTGACGAGCATAGCGTACGGAAGACGAGACGTTAGTTTGTCGCCATCGTAATTCGCGAATACGAGCTCGACTCTGAGCGCCGTGGAATTTACGTCGGCGCCTTGACCGAAGCCGAGGTTGGGCAGGAGTATGCTCAGGGCCAAGATTCCGACTAAAGTCCAGTTTGTTCTTGGATGCCACATCTTAAAGTCTCCTCTCAGTTACTCGCCGCTCCATTTTTTGGAAATCTCGGCGAAGGTAATGGGCTCGAGCACGATCGGCCTCACGCTTAGACGACGAATCGAAAGCTCTTTTATTGGTGCCGGGAGTTGAAGACTCGCTTCTGGTGGAAACGAGATCCGACCTTTTTGCCAATTCTCATAAAACCGAAGGAGCGCCCCTTCTTGGCCCGGCGGCACCAGTACCTCCGGAGGCTGAACCGGTGGAACCAGTCCGGCTGACAATGGAGCGGCGGAAGACCTACGCTCCGTCCCAACCCTCGCCGGTTCGATTTCCTCCGGTGAGCTATCCATTTGCGAATCCGGCGTCGCGTGAGCCAATGCTTGGACGGGTTTCGGATCTTCCTCAGAAAAGGCCTCGGGCTTGTCGCCGGGTACCGGATTCGGGAGGGGCGTTTGCAGCGCGCTCGCTCCGGCAACGCTGACCCGCTCCTTAGGAGAGTCTGGCGTTTGACCGCGGAAAACGCCGAGACTCAAGGCGATCCATACGACGGCGGCTACAGAACCCCAGACCAAGCGACGCCTCCACACCCGCTCTCTCGCCTGCGCCTTCTCAGATATCCGGCCGACGAGTCCTTCAGGGACAACGACCGATCCAGCTTCTCGAAGTTGCTCGTCGATGAACAGAAGAGTCGAGCGCAAACGTTCAAGCCGCCCCGAGCAAAGCTCGCATCCTTTGAGATGATCTTTGGCCTCATCTGGTATGGCCTCACCCAGGGCATAGTCGTTGACTAGGCCACGCCCTGAGAGCTCGCTGCAATTCATTGAAGTTTCTCCAAAAGTGTCTTTCGCGCGTAATATAGGCGCGATTTCACCGTTCCGATCGGTATGTCGAGCCAGATCGCCACGGTCTGCAAGTCGTACCCCTCGATGGAAGCAAGGACGAGTGTTTGCCTCAGTTTTTCCGGAAGCTCGTCAATCGCATCCCATAGTTGCGCCGAGCGCTGTTTTTCGCTTGCCAGCTCCTCTGGTGTTGGGAGCCTTGGCGGGGAAACTCGGAGAGCCTCTCTCGCTTCTCGCCGCTCATCGGTGCGGCGGTGGTCGAGGGCCCGGCGCCACGCGATCCGAACGAGCCATGGGCAAACGCTGTCAGGCTCGCGCAAGCTCGCAAATTTGCGGCAGGCGGTGAGGACGCTCTCCTGTGCGACTTCCTCGGCATCCTCCCGATGGCGCAAGACCGAGTAGGCCACTCGGAAGGCGAGCCTAGTGAGGTCCTCGAGGGCTTCCGTCTCATCCAGCCGGTCTGTAAGAACCCGCACCCGTTCAGTGTCCGCCGTCACGGAGTTGATACCGCCAAACCAGGCCAGTTCATCCATGGTCGTCCTATCCTACAAGACGCCGCTGCGGGGGATTGGGTTCAAAAGGGTTTGCCCTGTGGCGCTGACCGTAGCATTCATTAGAGGCGTTCGGCGACCGAAGCGGTGGGTCCCAGGGCTGGGACCTGAGGTACCGAGGGCGTGAGCCGGCTTTGCTGACGCAAGTAGGGAGCTTGACCGGGTTAGCCGACTCGCCCCACCACCAATGGATGTCCTCAGCCGTCAGTTACTCAGCGATACGGTACAGATGCCGGCCGCGAAGATAGATGTCGTCGCCCACGATGACCATCGAGGCGTCGAACCCGTCGTCGAGAGAATTCGTCGCAACGATCCTCGGCTCGGGACCCGCTTCGAGGACGACGGTGGTGCCCTCCCGACCGGTAATGTAGAGTCGGCCGGCGCCGGCCACCGTCACGGGAGAGGAGAACACATCACCCACCCCCGGAAGCCGCATCTGATGATGCTGGGCACCGGTCTTCGCGTTGAAGACAGAGAGCACGTTCGAGTTGGTCTTCAAGAAGTACAGGTTGTCTTCGTGAAGAAGCGGAGACGAAGTGTAGGGTGTGTCGCGTCCATGCTCCCAGACGATGGCGTCGGTACCGCCGATGTCGCCCTCCGCCTTGGACAGGTCGATGGCCTGGAGGGCGTTGCCGCGGAAGCCGCTCATCACGTAGACGATGCCCCCCGCCTCGACCGGGGTAGGGATGACGTTACGGGTCATGCCCGCCGACTCCCAGACGACGGTACCCGTCTCGACGTCGTAGGCACGAACCCGCTTCGTCGCGTTGGTAACGACCTGCGCCTTTCCCTCGTGCTCGATCACCAGGGGCGTGGACCAGGACGTGCTCTCGTCACGCTCCCGGCGCCAGATCTCTTCGCCCGTCTCCTTGTTCACCGCGACGATGAAGGATTCGCCCTCGTGGTCCCAGGGAACGATCAGCCGATCGCGGTACAGAACCGGTGACGCACCTTCTCCGAAGCCCAGACGGGTGCGCATGTCGCCGAAATCGGTCTCCCACAGCACGTTCCCGTCGCGATCGAGGCAGTACAGGCCGCGGGAGCCAAAAAAGGCCCACACGAAGTCACCGTCGGCGATGGCGGAGCCCGCGGCGAAGTTCCCGAACTCGTGCGACCCTTCGTGGGGGAGCGCCTGGCGCACCGACTTCCGCCAGATCGTCTCGCCCGTCTTGCGATCGAGTGCGAGCACGAGGAATTGGTGCGCATGGGTGGGGGCGTTGACGGGCGGACGCCAACCTCTCGTTGTTGGCGCTGGCTTTTTCGGAGCTGCGACGCGCTCACCGGTCGGGACGGCCGTCGTCAAGTAGATCCGGTCCTCCCACACGATCGGGGTGCTCGAGCCCCGACCGGGAATCTCCAGCTTGAAGCGAACGTTCCTCTCCTCGCTCCATGCGACGGGTGGGTTACCGCCGGGCGCCACGCCGTTAGCCGAAGGCCCGCGCCACTGGGGCCAGTTGCCGTTCCCGGCATCTTCGAGGGTCCCGGCGGAGACGGCCGGTGTAAGGATTGTCAAGCAGAGCGCTACTCCTAATCGCATCCAATACATCGCTTTACTCCAGATGGACGAGGCGAGATGCGCCAGTCCACGAAGTCGATCCTAACACCGGACTGGTGTCATCTCTTAGCAGGTACCAGCGACCCGGATCCGGCTGCAGGTGCCGATGCTCTAGGGCAGGAGTTCGGCCCGTCCTCTGTTAGGATAGGCCCGCATTTCTGGAGGCGTTGGATTGGAGGATTGACCGTGAGCAGACATATTACACTGAGCGTAATCACGCTCTTTCTTGTCGGGGTTGGTCTCGGTGCCCGTGCCGCCGTCCCCGAGGACGACGAGCGCGACGAGAATGTGGTCTATGACGAGACCCTTTACGAGGAAATGAAGTACCGTTCGATCGGTCCGACCCGCGGAGGGCGCTCGACCACAGTGACCGGCGTAGCCAACGCCCCCTTTACCTTCTATATGGGTGCGAGCGGTGGCGGGGTATGGAAGACGGAGAACGCCGGGCAGAGCTGGGAGAACATCTCAGACGAGACCTTCGCTGTCGGCTCGATCGGCGCCATCGCGGTAGCACCCTCCGATCCGAACGTTGTCTACGTCGGTACGGGCTCCGCCTGTCCGCGCGGGAACGTCTCCGTCGGCAAAGGTATCTACAAGTCGACCGATGCGGGTCGGAGCTTCGAGCACATCGGTCTCACCGAAGCGGGGCAGATCGGTCGTATCCGCATCCATCCGTCCGATGCCGACCTCGTTTACGTCGCAGCGACCGGCCACATCTTCGGGCCGAACGAGGAGCGCGGTGTCTTTCGCTCGCGCGACGGGGGCGAGAGTTGGGACAAAGTCCTTTTCGTTTCCGAGCGGACGGGCGCCGTCGACCTCTCGATGAATCCGAAGAATCCGCGCCAGGTCTACGCGGCGATGTGGCGAGTGGAGCGAAAGCCCTGGACTCTCATCGATGGCAGTGAGGAGAGTGGTCTCTATCTTTCGGTCGACGGTGGCGACGAGTGGAAGAAGCTCGAGGGCGGGTTGCCCGACGGAGAGGTGGGGCGCATCGGTGTTTCCGTCTCCCCCGCGAACCCGGATCGGGTCTATGCACTCGTGACGGCAAAGGATGACGCCGGAGGGATTTATCGAACGGAGAACAGCGGCAAGAAGTGGACGCGGGTTACCGGCAACCGCGACCTTCGCGCTCGCGGCTGGTACTACTCGCACGTCGAGGCCGATCCAAAGGACGAGAACACCCTGTACGTCATGAACACCCGGTTCTACAAATCCATTGACGGCGGCAAGAGCTTCGAGAGAATACGCACACCGCACGGCGATAACCACGACTTGTGGATCAACCCCGACGATCCGAAGATCATGGTCGAGGCCAGCGACGGTGGTGGGACGGTGACGCTCGATGGTGGAAAGAACTGGTCTACCCTCGATAACCAGCCGACCGCGGAGTTCTATCGCGTCATCGTGGACGAGGCTTTTCCCTACCGTCTCTACGGAGGCCAGCAGGACAACTCCACCATCAGCGTGCCGTCGTGGAGTGACGGTGGGCTCACGCCCTTCGAGCACTGGCACTCGGTGGCGGGCGGTGAAAGCGGTCACATCGCGGTGACGCCGGGAAACCCGGAGCTGACCTACGCGGGCAACTATATCGGCCAGATCGATCGTTTCGATCGAAGCACCGGCGAGCGGCAGAACGTCATTATATACCCTCAGCTTGCAGATGGCGTGGCTCCGAAGGATCTCGCTTATCGCTTCCAATGGAACGCGCCCATCCTGATTTCCCCCCACGATCCCGCAGTCGTCTACCACACGTCGAACTTCGTTCATCGAACGGTGGACGGCGGCATCAACTGGGAGACCATCAGTCCCGATCTGACCTCGAACGATGTCGAGAAGCAGGAGCTTCCCGGCGGACCGGTCCAGCACGACCACAGCGGTGTCGAGGTCTACGGTACGGTTTTCGCGTTCGAGGAATCGCCGCACTCGCCAGGCATCCTCTGGGCGGGCACGGATGACGGTCGCATCCATCGCTCGATGGATGCCGGAAAGAGCTGGGTGGACATCACGCCGGGCGGGATGCCGGTGGACGGCACCGTCAATCTCATCGACGTCTCGACCCATCAGCCGGGCCGCGCGTTCGTCTCTGTTTTTCGCTACCGGATGGACGACTTCCGGCCCTACGTATTTCGCACCGATGACCACGGGGAGAGCTGGACGCTCCTGACCAGCGGTGACAACGGGATTCCGCCGGATCATCCGGTTCGCGTGGTGCGCGAGGATCCCGACCGGATGGGACTGCTCTACGCAGGAACCGAGTTCGGCGTGTTCGTTTCCTTCGACGACGGCGCGCACTGGCAGTCCCTTCAGCTCAATCTGCCACATGTGCCGGTGACAGATCTTCGCGTGCACGAGAAGGACCTCGTCGTCGCAACACAGGGTCGTTCCTTCTGGATACTCGACGACCTGACGCCTCTGCACCAACTCTCGGAAGAGCTGTCGAATCAAAAGGTGGCTCTGTTCGCTCCGCGGGCCGCCTACCGCGTGAGCCGCCGAGACCTCGACGAGCAGGATCAGCCGTGGAACCCTGGCGCCGGCGCCCTGATTCGTTACTACCTGGAAGAGGCACCGCAGGAGGGAATTGGCTTCAGCCTCGAGGTTCTCGACCGCGCGGGCGAGACGGTACGCCGGTTTCTTCGCAAGCCGGCGGACGATGACGACGACGAGAAGCCGGATCCGGACGATACCGAAGAACGTGTGCTCGAGCCAAAGGCCGGGTTGAATCGTTTCGTGTGGGACCTGCTCTACCCGAAACCGCACCTCTTGAAAGACTCCCACATGTCCATTAGCTATACCGGCGGTTTCTGGGCGAAACCGGGACGTTATCGAGTCCGTCTTACCGTGGGAGAGACCGTTCAGACCGAAGAACTCGAGGTCCTGAAGGACCCGCGCCTCACCGAGGTCTCCGAGTCGGATCTGGAGGAGGCCTTCCGGCTCACGCTTGCGGTTCGGGACAAACTCAACGAGACGCACGACGCGATCCGCACCCTGCGCGACGTTCGTGTCCAACTCGACGACGTCGTAAAGCGGTCGAAGAAAGCGGGCATCGAAGCAGAGCTGGAAGCGTCGGCCAAACCGATCCAGGACCAGCTCACCGAGATCGAAGAAGATCTGATCCAGGTCAAGAACGAGACGGGAGATGACCCGCTCAACTTCCCGCCCAAGCTCGACAACCAGCTCGCGTATCTCTTTGGGCACGTCAACGGCGCCTATGGGCGCCCCACCGCTGGCTCCTATCAGCGGTTCGAGGATCTGAAGAAAGAGGCCGACCCGTACCTCGAGCGGTTTCGGAGGATTGTCGACGAACAACTGCCGCAGTTCAATGCGGCCGTTGTCGAGGCGGGCGGGGCTCCAGTGATGGTGCCGAAGTAGTCGCCCGAGTTTTCGCTCTGACGTCAAATACGCGGCGCGTTCGCTGGCGATCGCGAAGACTTCGTCGTGGAGGCAAGCGGCCAATGCGACCGCTCGGAAACAAATAGGAGAAAGAAATGTTTAAAAAGTCGATTCTATTGGCCGGGATATTGATTGTAGTAATAATGACAGCTGGCTCTATGGCCGAGGAATCCTACAAGCCTACCTGGAGATCTCTAAAACGCTATCCAGTCCCGCAGTGGGTGCAAGATGGCAAGTTTGGAATTTATACACATTGGGGAGTTTATTCCGTACCTGCCATGGGTCCCGATGGCACATGGTATCCCTACTATATCTATTCGGGTGAAGATTCCGAACAGCATAAACACCATGTAGAAACATACGGTCCTCTCTCGGAATTCGGATACAAGGAATTTATTCCTATGTTTAAGGCGGAGAAGTTCGATGCTGACGAATGGGCAGAGCTTTTCGAAAAGGCTGGCGCAAAATTCGCGGGTCCAGTCGCAGAACACCACGATGGCTTCGCAATGTGGGATACCAAGTACTCAGAATGGAATGCTGCGAAGATGGGGCCGAAAAGAGATGTTGTCGGGGAGTTGGAAAAAGCCATCAAGAAACGCAACATGAAGTTCGTAACTACATTCCACCATTCCACGAACTGGACTTTCTTTCCGGTATGGGACGAGAGATTTGACTGTTCCGATCCGAAGTATTCAGGGTTATACGGCCAGATTCACGAGAAAGGAGAACCGCCGAACAAGGAGTTCTTAGATGAATGGCACGGAAAACTAATAGAAGTTATCGATAAATATGATCCCGACTTTATATGGTTTGACTCTCCTCTGGAGGGAATAGGGAAAGATGTTTATCAAAAGGACTTTCTAGCCTACTACTACAACAAATCCGTTGAACGCGGCAAGGAAGTTTTGGTGTCATACAAAGTTCATGATTTTCCGCCCGGCGTTGGTCTCGAGAACTCGGGGGGAAAAAAGCAGCTGACATATCATACGTGGATGTCGGCTCCCTCTGTAGATGACCCACCGGTATGGTCTTACACTAAGGATGCAAAATTCAGATCGGTAAATACGTTGGTGGATGATCTCGTGGATAGGGTCAGCATGAATGGGTTTCTTTTGCTCAATGTTGGTCCCAAACCCGATGGAACAATCCCTGAAGAGGCTAGGAAGCGTCTGCTGGGTATGGGCGAATGGCTGAAGGTAAACGGTGAAGCGATTTATGGTACCACGGCTTGGATAAGACATGGAGAAGGTCCTTCAGCTATGTCGGGTCTTGTTTGGAAGTGGGCTCCTAAGGTTGGGGGTGCTACCGAGAAGGGGAAGAAAATCCCACATACAGGTCAGGACATCAGGTTTACTGTCAAGGATAACGTCATCTATGCGATTAGTCTTGATTGGCCAGGAGATGAGGTTACAATCAAGTTCCTGGCTGGCGTCGGATTACTGCCTGGCGAAGCATTTAAATTACATGAATCAGAGATCGAATCCATAAAGATGCTTGGTGTTGATGAAGAACTGGAATGGACGATGACTGAAGACGGCCTTACAATCAAAACCCCGGACGAGAAACCTTGCGAGCACGCTTTCACCTTCAAGATTGAACGCAAGCCAGCGTCGTAGACTACTTTGATTGCGGCCGACTGAGCTACGGGTGGAGTGAAGCAACGCCCGCCTCCAGCCGATAGAGCTCACCCACCTCGTCCGCGCTCAAGGAGCGGTCGAAGATGGAGAGCTCGTCGAAGAGCCCCACGTAGTTGATGCCCAAGCGGACCTCGCCGCGAGACGCGTCCCAAGTGAAGGCCTCGTTCAGCCCCTCCATGGTCTTGGGCCGGGCGGAGCCGTTCAGATAGAGGTTTGCCGTTCCGCCCGATGCCGTATTGATTCCCGAAAAGGTGATGGCTACGTGGGTCCACTGGTCGCTCTCGAACGGCGGTTCGTCGACCGCGATCAGACGATCCGTGAAAAACGGATGGTCGTTGGAAGAGAGTTCGTCCGGATTCCACTCGCTCAAGTCACCGAAGATCCCGAACCGAAACTGGCGGGCGTTCTCGCCGATGAAGTCGACCCAGATCGCGGCGTCGTTATACCCCGAGTCGGTGAGCTGAATGGGATCGCAGAACCCTGGCTCCAGATCGACCGCGGGATCGAGGCTCAGCCAGAACGAGATGGTTCCGGAAAATTCGGACGTCGTGTAAGCCGTATTTCCCGGGGCGCGATAGAAGATAGCGTGGACGTTCTTTCTGGCGAACTGAAGCGCATCGCCGAAACGACCCGCACCGGCCGCGATCGTAACGTCCGGATTGCCGATGCCTGGTGTCGCCCGATCGAGCTCATCGTAAGACGGCGCCGTGTAGAGCACAGCGTCTCCGCGAGCAAAGTCCGCGTCGGGACCGTGATCGAAGGACGCGTGGAACAGGAGGCCTTCTCCAAGCCTGCTTTCCAGCCCGCTTGCGCTCGTACCTTCCGCAGGTGGCGTTGCTTCGTCGGCCGGGGCACAGGCGACGAGGCTGAGCGCCAGCGCTCCGAAGACTGTAAGGAAGGTATGGGAGTTCATTTGCCGCCGCCTTTCGTTTGAGGAGTCAAGTGTGCGGGCGCCCGTGACCGGACTGCCTTTTCGGTTCGGTCACAGCCTACCCGATAATCCCTTATTGCTGACTCGCGGTCTCAGGCTTGTAAATCGCCGCAAATAGCGCGCCGGCGACGATAAACGAAACCAAGCCGCTGATGAGCCAAATTGTTGCCACGTCGGCCGGGACCGGATAGATGACGTAAGGATCGATCGCCATTGGCCCCGCCATCAAAAACGCGACAATCGCGCCGAAGCGCACGCCCTCCATGATGCCCTTGCCTTGATAACCTATCGTGAAGATGTAGCAGAACACAAACATCGTGACTGCCCCGCTCACCATCATCATCCACATCATGTCCATCATCTCGGCTTCGGGCCGGAAGATGCTGGCCAGCTTGTCGTAGGTATCTGCCATCAACACCTCGTGAATGACGAATCCCAGTGCCTGCATCGCCACGTAAACAACCACAAAGCCGATCCAAAACGTCTTGTTTTTCATTGTTCTCGCCTTCCTACCCGCACGGTTCAGCTACGCTAGACGCGAAAAAGGCCCAAGATCAAGCATAAGCGTGGTCTCTGGCGTCGTCCTCGAACGACGTTTCAGTAATGTCCTCGGCTGGACGGGCAGCTCGACAGATGACCAAAAGGCTCAGATCCCGTTCTTCGACAACACGATACAGCAACTCGGACCGCGCGTTTCGGCCCGCCTCGGACGTTTTTCGTCTCATTTAGACTACAAAAACGTCAAATTTCATAGAATTTAACACCATTTGTTAAAGTAGCACTTGAACTATGGACGTTTATCTGCTAACGTATAGGAAAAATCTCAACTTGTCGAGACTTCCGACGGGATGATGACACGATGCGCTACACACATTTAATTCCGGGCCTGCTGGTCTTCATTCTCTCCGGGTGCGGGAGCGAAACCCCGACGACACCGGAGACCGGGACGCCGCTGCCGATCGAGCCAGCCCTGCTGGTGCCGACGATCGAGAGCCCGGCTTCGGGCGACGAGGTGGGTCGCCGGCCCACCCTCGTGGCTTCGGCGCCCTCCATGGTAGGTGGAACGGTCTATACGTTCCAAGTGTCTCGCAGCGCCGATTTCGACGGGCTCGTGACCGCCTCCGGCCAAATCACCCCAGACGCCGACGGCCGTGCCTCTTGGAAGGTCGTGATTGCGCTCGACGCTGGAGACCATTTCTGGCGCGCCCAGGCCCATCTGGGCTCCGAAAGCAGTCCCTTTTCGAGCGCGGCGATGATGAAGGTGAACCCGAACGTCACGCCGACCCGGCCACCCGAGCCGACACTCCCGACTGTGGAACTCTTCGACCCGCTGACGAACGGAAGCTCCATCGGACAGGTGGGAGGTGGCCGGTTCACCTCTGACGGTTGGAGGGTCAGAAGCAAAGAGGACTTCCTCCGCTACGAGATCGGCTCCATCCCCGAAGGCTTCGTCGAGTGGGAAAACGTCGGGCTGACACCTCAGAACAATGCGGGTGACCAGTTCATGTTGCTGGGTATGTGGGACCCCACCAAAGGTCGCTATCGCACCAACCCCTACCGCGTTCACGTGCAAAAGCTGGATACAAATCACAATCCGCCCTTCGTGCGCTTGCGCTGGATTGCGGACGGCGACGAGCACGACGGCGGTTTCAACTTTCTCAACTGGAACCCTGACAGAGTCTACCAGTGGCGTCTCGAGTGGGGCCCCGAAGGCGAGGCCCACGTCGTCCGCCTCTTCTTGAACGGACAGTCCATCGTCCGATTGGATTACGAGCGCGCCTACGATCCGAGCACTCTCTATGTCGAGCTCGGTATCGAAGAGCGACAAGAATCGGTCGTGGGCGCCGTTTATCGCAACGTCCGCATCGGTCCGCGCTAGAGAACTGCTCGTCGATCGCAAAAAGACGATGCAGGGTATGTCGTCAGTACTGGCGGCAAATCCAGGTCCCAGGTAGCGTCGTGTCGATGACAACAACGTTCGCGGCGGCATGGTCGCTACATCCGGACCTTCTCCGACAGCTTGAAATGGAACCCGCATCACTGCCTCGTTTTTGTCGACGGATGGGGCTCGAACTCTAGGGTCGGCTCGTGATAAAACGCTCGCGAGAAGAAGACCGACTCATGACGAACGCGCTGACGCGACGAGAACCGTGATGATCTCCTGATGGCTCACACCCACGTCGCAACGGCCCTTCTCTTCGGGGCCGTCGCCGTGGGATGCGCGCCGGCGCCGGAGGAACCGTTTCCTTCGAGGGCCGTCGACGTCGTTACGCACGCGTCGCCAGGCGGAGGAACAGATGCCACGGCGCGTGCCATGCTCGTCGGCGCCCGGGAGGCACTCGACGTCGGCATGGCCGTCGTACCCAAAGTCGGCGGCGGCGGTCTCGTCGCGATGAGCTACGTGAGCTCCCAGCCTCGCGACGGCTACACCGTCATGGGCATCACGCCGACACATCTTTTTGCACTCGCACGCGGTCAGGGGTCACTCACGATTGATGATTTCGTCGGCGTCGTCCGCGCGGCGGACGATCCCATCGTCGTGATGGTCCGTGCCGACAGCGAAGTCCGAACGCTCGAGGACCTGATCGCTCTCGGACGGCAACGTCCCATCAAATGGGGCACGACGCAGATCGGCGGCGTGGACCACGTTGCGGGAGCCATGCTTGCCAAGACGGCCGACACCGAGCTCAGCGTCGTCCCGTTCGGCGGAGGCGGCGAGGTTGTGACGAACCTCATGGGCGGCAACGTCGACGCTGCGGAGTTGAACCTCACCGAGGGCCTCGACCAGATCCGTCGGGGGGACTTCCGAGCACTTGCCGTGATGGCGGATCGCCGCATGAAGACCATCGAGAAGGTACCGACGACGGTCGAGCTCGGCTACGACGTGCAATTCTCGACGGTGCGGGGCTACGTCGTTCTCGCCGGAACGCCTGAAGATCGAATCGAAATGCTGGAGCAGGCGTTGTTGAAAGGGCTTTCACACCCCACGTACCAAACCTACCTGAACCGGGCCGGGCTCGACGCTTCTTCGGTGAGCGGGGCGGCGGAGTGGGATGCCCAGATTACACGGATGTACGAGCAGGCGAAACACGCCATGATCGAGCTCGGGATTGTTCAGAATTGAGCGAGCGGTCCGACGTCGTCGTAGGCTCAGCGGTTCTTGTTTTCTGCGGCCTCGCCTTCTTCGCGACGACCTCGTTTCAGGAGGTTCCAATTGCGCTCTCGCAGAACGTGCCGCCGACGTTTTTTCCACGACTCGTTCTCCTCGTTATAGCGGCGTTGAGCTTCGTGCTCGTCGTGCTCGGGTGGAAGCGACCTAGCGGGCCCAAGGAGAAGACCCCGCCGACCGTCTTTGTGACCGCGGGCATCTTCGTGATGGCCGTGGCCCTCCTGCCGTATCTGGGCATGCACACGACTGTGTTTATCGTCGCGATCGTGCTTCCCGTCTACTGGGGCGAGCGGCGTCCTGTACCCGTCGCCGTCCTTGCTCTCGCGCTCCCGCTGACTATACATGTGATCTTCGCCGTCGCTCTTGGTATGCGCTTTCCGCGTGGCCTTCTCTGGTAGATCCACTCGTCCTCGGGTTGATCGTCGCGGGAACGGTCGGAGGCGTTCTCGTGGGCGCACTTCCGGGCCTCTCATCCTCGATGGCGGTGGCGCTCCTTCTGCCGTTCTCGCTCTATCTCGAGCCCGTCCCCGCCATCGCGCTCTTGTCGGCGCTCTATTGCGCCGGAACGTTCGGCGGATCGATCACCGCGATTCTGATCAACGCACCCGGTGCGCCGCCGTCGGTAGCAACGGCGTTCGACGGCTATCCCATGGCGCTCAAAGGAGAGGCCGGGCGAGCGCTCGGCATGGCCGCGTTCGCGTCGACGGCGGGAGGCATCTTCAGCGTGATCGTCTTGCTATTCGCTGCTCCCGTTCTAGCGCGCGTGGCCTATGGCTTCGGCCCTCCCGAGTACTTCGCGCTCGCTGTCTTCGGCCTTTCGATGCTCTCGACCATCGGAGGCGAGTCTCCGTTGAAGAACCTCATCGGCGGGTGCCTCGGCCTGATGATCGCAACCCTTGGCGTCGACCTCACGACCGGTGTCGAGCGCTTCGCCTTCGGCGTGCCCGAGTTCTACGACGGGATCGACTTCATCCCCGTGCTCATCGGTCTCTTCGCCGTCACGGAGATTCTGAGCCAGGCCGGAAACCCCGGAGCGAAGCTCGAAAGCGTCGGCGTTTCCGCTTCCCGGCTTCCGACTCTCGACGATTTCAGGAAAGTGAAAGGCACGATCCTGCGTTCCAGCTTGATCGGTACCTTCGTCGGCGTGCTTCCCGCCGAGGGGAGCACCCTCGCTGCCATGATTGGATACAACGAAGCGAAGCGCTGGTCGAAGGAGCCGGAGACGTTCGGCAAAGGAGCGATCGAAGGCATCGCCGGGCCCGAGGCTGCAAACAACGCGGCGACGGGCGGCGCGATGGTGCCGACGCTGGCCCTCGGCATTCCGGGAAGCGCCACGGCGGCTGTCATCCTGGGCGGCCTCCAGGTCCATGGGCTGCGCCCCGGACCGTATCTCTTTCAGGAACAGCCTGGGCTTCTCTATGGCATCTTCTTCTCGATGCTTCTCGCGAACGTACTGTTTCTCGTCGTCGGCCTGGCCGGCGCCAAGCTCTTCGCTCGCATCAGTCTCGTTCCCAAGACACTTCTTTGGCCCACGGTATTCGTGCTCTGTCTCGTCGGCGCCTACGGCGTAGACCAATCCCTGGTGGATGTCTGGGTTATGCTCGTCCCGGGGCTCCTCGGCTTCGTTCTCAAGCGCCATGGATTCGGCCCCGCACCGATCATCATGGGGCTGGTCCTCGGAGGGTTGGTCGAGACTTCACTGGCTCAATCCATGATCCTTTTCGACCAGGACCCGACCGGCTTTTTGAACCGTCCGGTGGCACTCGCTTTCATCCTGCTTGCTCTCGGAAGTATCCTGGTATCGTTTCTGCGCACGATGACAAAGAGGTAGGGATGTCCGCGTTCACACCCGATTTAGAAACGATTCGAGGCGAGGGCCTCACGCGAGAAGTAGGTGAGTTCGTCACCCAGACGGACTTCGACAGACTGCCGCCCGAGCTCCTGGAGCTCGGGAGAAAGTCGATCCTCGACGGACTGGGGCTCGCGCTCTCGGGGTCGGTGGCGGGCAGCGGCCGTATCGTCCAGCGATATCTGAAATCCCAGCGGCTCCACGGCAGGTCGACGGTCTTCGGAACGACTCTCAAAACCCACCCGCGCTTCGCAGCCTTCGCCAACGGGATCGGGATGCACGCGGATGACTACGACGACACTCAGCTTGCCGTCGGCGCGGATCGGGTCTACGGGCTCCTGACCCATCCTACGGCGCCCTGTTTGCCGGCCGCTCTCGCCGTCGCCGAGCAGGACGACATGTCGGGACGAGATCTGGTCCTCGCCTATCATCTGGGCGTCGAGGTCGAGACCAAGATCTCCGAGGCGATGTCACCCCGGCACTACCAGCACGGGTTCCACTCGACCGCGACGTGCGGACCGCTGGCGTCGGCCGCCGCGGTGTCCAAGCTCTACGGGCTCGATCTCGAGCGCACCCTCCGCGCCCTGGCGCTCGCGGCGACTCAATCGGCGGGGCTTCGCGAGAACTTCGGCACGATGACGAAACCGTTCCATGCGGGACGCGCCGCCGAGTCCGGCGTGCTCGCCGCGGATCTGGTGCGAGACGGGTTCACGGCGACGGATCGCATTCTCGAATCGCCCCGAGGGTTCTTTCAGGCGCATGGAGGAGGCTACGCGCTCGAAGCGATCCATGAAAAGCTGGGGAACCCTTGGACGTTTCTCGATCCGGGCATCTCCATCAAACCTCATCCTTCGGGATCACTCACCCATCCCGCCATGACCAAGATGGTCGAGCTCATCGTGGAGCACGACATCGAGCCCGCGGACGTCGAGCGCGTCGACGTCGGCACCAATCACAACATGCCAAACGCGCTCATCCATCACCAACCCAAGACCGAGCTCCAGGCGAAGTTCTCGATGGAGTTCTGCATGGCCATTTTGTTGCCCGAGCGCCGCGCCGGGCTCGAAGAGTTCGTCGACGAGGCCGTGAACCGCCCCGACGTGCGGGAGATGATCCCGAAGGTGCATTTCGGAGTGCACGCTGACGCCGAGGCGGCTGGCTACGACAAGATGACAACGATCCTCGAGATTCATCTCAAAGACGGCCGGACAGTCACGGGCCGCGCCGACTTCGGCAAGGGAAGCCCGTCGAATCCGATGAGCTACGACGAGGTGGCCGACAAGTTCCGTGAGTGCGCCCGCTTCGCGAAATGGGACTCGGAGCGCGCGGAGCACGTGATCGAGACCGTCTGCCGTATTGATGAGCTCGAGTCCGTGCGCGAGCTGACGCGCTCTCTGGCGAGATGAGTCTCAGCGGAGGGATCGCTATCGTTACCGGCGGAAGCCGCAACATCGGGCTCGCCATTGCCGAAGCCCTCCAGCGCGCCGGAGCCCGCGTCTGTATCGTCGCTCGCTCCGATCAAGACGCGCTAGACGAGGCGCTACAGCGCCTCGGTGACGACAGCATGGGAGCCCTGATCGACGTGGCCGACGAAAACGCCGTTATTGATCTCTACGACCGTGTCGAGAAGCGCTTCGGCCATGTCTCCGTCCTCGTGAACGGGGCCGCCACGAGACCGCACGAGCCGCTCATCTCCCTCAGCCGAAAGGCTTGGTCCGAGGTGATCGACACAATCCTCACCGGCGCGTTTCTCATGTCGCGCGAGCTCTTCCGAAGACTGCCCGAAGAGCGACGGGGCAGCATCATTAATATCGGCGGCCTGGGCGCGCATCGCCCCCGGAAAGACAGGGCACACGTCATCGCCGCCAAGGGCGGACTGATCGGGCTCACGCGCGCTCTGGCCGAAGAGGGACTCGGCCGCATTCGCGTGAACGCCGTCGTGCCGGGGCTCATCGACACCGAGCGTCGACCGGGCCAGTCCAATCCCCATCTCGACGAGACGGACAAGAGTCGCCCCGTCGGCACGAGCCAGGATGTCGCGCGCTCCGTTGTCTCCCTCAGCGATCCCCGCGACGTCTACGTCACGGGACAGACGCTTCACGTGAACGGCGGTCGCTTCATGCCCTAGAGGCAGCGAAGTCGTAGAGAAACTCCGCGTAGAACTTTTCGATATCCGGCCGGCTCGCGATACGCCCGTCTCCCTCGACCAGCAAGGACTTGTCCGCTTTGGCAACTTTCCGACCTGTACCAACTCCTCGAACGCAACGGGACGTCGCTTGCGCATGTCGCCGCGCGGTCACTACACTCGATCCTATGAAGCGTTATCTGTTACTCACCGTATGTGGGCTGGTGGCCTGCACGCCATCTTCTGAAAGGACCGAACCGGCTGATTCGTCCAACGCCCCCGTCACCGTAGCGTCGGCCCCGGCAGTGGACGTCGCAGGAGAGATCGCCGAGGCTGCCGCCGCAGTGGGTGCTTCTCCAGCTCTCGTATCGCCGGAGGGGGACTGGCAGCTCTTCTTCGAGGTGGACGGACGCGAGTTCTTTCTCGAAAAGGTCGGACAGGATGGTGCGGTGGTCCGGTTTCGAACGAAGAACGTGGACCCGGATCGGGACGCCGTCTTGTGGCACTCATGGAGGTCGACTGCGTGGCGTCGACAGCTACCGACGGATCGTTCATGGTGGATTACGGGAGCTCGGGAGAGTTTCGCTCCTACATCAAGGAAGAGAGTCCCTCGTGGTCGCCCATCGAGGGCGACCACATGAGATCGCTCCAACGAGCGCTCTGCGAGGGCGAATAGCCGGTCGCGTCGCTGGAACATCTTGTCCGACTCTGTCCGGGCAGAGTTCGGACGACGCTTTGGGCGTCTCGTTCTGGGTCTCGGTTGCGGCCGCTTGCGAACCGTTTGCTTGAACCACGGTGCTCGAACGGCTACATTCTTCCGGTGAGTCTCGCCGCCGGAACCCGCCTTGGCCCCTACGAAATCGTCTCGCCAATTTCAAGATCGAACGCGAGTATCAGGTAGGGAAGGATGTCCAAGTTCTCCGAGAAACTGTTTCACTGCTGGCATCCAGTCGCCTACGCCCATGAAGTACCTCAGGACGCGCCCTACGGGTCGACAGTGTTGGACGAAGCTATCGTCGTGTGGCGGACAGCAGACGGTGTGCCCCATGTGATGCAGGATCTATGTATCCACCGTGGCAGCGCTCTCTCCTTGGGCTCGCTCGAGGATGACTGTCTAGTGTGCCCGTACCACGCCTGGCGCTACGACGCCGAGGGCACCTGCGTAGCGATTCCGCAGCAAGCCGATGCCCGGATTCCGCGCAAGGCACGGGTGCGCTGCTACCGTGCGTTGGAGCGCTACGGGATTATCTGGGTGGCTCTCCAAGAGCCGCTGTTTCCGTTGCCGGAGTTGCCCGAGCTGGAAGACGACGACTGGAAAGTCGTTCTCACTGGCCCGTTCGACTGGCAGAGCGACGCCTCTCGGCAGGTCGAGAATTTCACCGACTTCGGCCATTTCCCTTGGGTCCACGCGGGGCTCTTGGGTGACCCGGAGCGTCCGCTCGTACCCGAGTACGATGTAGAGACCCGCGGGCATGTGTTGCACTACGTGGTGGTCCGCGCCGAAGCGGCCAACACGAATGACTTCCCCGTTTTCGCTAACGAAGAGGTCGTCGAGCCGGAACGACATTGCCGCTATGAGCTTCACCTACCTTATACCATCGTGCTTCGGATGGGATGGGGTGGCACGAAAGGCATGGTCTACTTCTTCGCCTCCCAACCGATCGGCGAGAAGCGGTGCAGGGGCTACTGCATCATCGGCCGCAACTACGATTTCGACCAGCCCGACAGCATGTTGCAGGACTTCGAGAAGGTCATCTTCGACCAGGACAAGCGAGTCGTCGAGTCACAACGTCCCGAGCAGGTTCCGTTCGATTTGTCCGACGAGCTGCACCTGAAGTTCGATGCGGTTGCCATCAACTACCGCCGAGCGATGCAGAACCACGGGTTGGACTACTACCACTACCTCGACCTGGCAGGAGAAGAGGCCTGATGATGTCTATCCTCGACCCGGACTGCTCCGCTAGCTCACCACGATGTTTCCGCCGACGGCGAGCTCAAACGGCTCCCGTTACTCTTGGTGACGAGAACCGGGCGCGGGCCACAAAGAGCGTCGTGACCACCGAAAGTATGACGAGAAGCGTCAGGTCCACGCGTAGCCATCCGACGTGCGCGGGTAACACACCCACGACCGAGAGCAAGAACAAGAGCAGTCCGAGCGCGGTCGCGACGATGATGCCGCCGCTCAGCTGGCGCGAAGACAGCACCGCGGCAAAAATGAGCGGCGCAAGGAGCGCGGTTCCGGCGAAGCTCACCCGCGCCAACAACACGAGCTCATCGCCGCTGGCGATGGCGAACGTCAGCGTCATCGCCGCGAAGGTGACGATGGCCACTTTCGTGCGGGCCAGCACCGCGCGCTCGCCGCCATTCAGCAAAGAACGCAGCTCTGTGCCGAGTGCGAAGATCTGCGAATCAGCCGTCGACATCGCAGCCCCGATCAAGCCCACAGTCACGGCCGCGGCAATAACCGGCGCCTGGTCGAATACGTAGACTCGAGCCAGGAACTCCGACGTCGACGCGTCCGTGTGGTTGACGGCGCCGTACATACCAACCGCGATCGCGGGTAGGATTCCAAAAAAGGTGAAGGCGCTCAGCACGACGGCCATGTGGCGCATCGCTCTCGGGTTGCGCATGATGATGATTCGGTTGGTTAGTTGCGGTTGCGTCACCGGTATCAGCACGAGCGCCAGAAACGACGCGATCAAAAACTGCGGCGTAAGAAGACCTTCGGGACCGGGAGTGGATAGGAGCGCCTCGTCCACGGCACGCACTCGCTCGAACAACCCTGTCACCCCACCCGCCCGACGCAAGCACAGCAGGGCGATGACCCATGAGGCAGAGAACAACAGCGCTCCCTGCAGTACGTCGCTATAGATGATGGCTTTGAGGCCGCCGATCTCGCTGTAAATGAGCAATACCACGACGATTGTCGTCGCCCAGCCCCATACGGGTAGAGTCGTTGGAAGAGTGGCGGCAAGGAAGACCGCGATGCCACGGACCTGAATCGCGACGTAGGGGACCAAAAAGACGAAGACTCCCGCGAAATAGATGTATCCGGCCCACGGGGTCCGGTAGATGTGGATCAGCAAACCGGCAATGCCACGGTACGAGACCTCGGAAGCCCGGCGGCGTAGGTGGAAGCCGAACCACAAGACCATGAACCCGATGGCCGCGTCCGAGACGCCGAGAAAAATCCAAGCTCCGACGCCGTGTTGGCGAACGAAGTCCGGCATACCCATCAACGCGAAGGTGCTAAAGAGAGTGGCGGCGAAGGTCAAGCTTCCGAGCACGACACCAACGTTGGAGCCGGCCAAGGCATAGTCATCCGCGCTCCGGTTCTGCCGACGCGCGTTGAACGTCGCATAGACGAGCAACGCAAGGTAGACCCCGCCCAGAGTGACGAGCCAGGCGATCACGATGGGTCGGACTCGTCGTGGTCACGATCAGGATGAACGTACGCGCCGACGAGCACCAACAGAATAATCGTCACCGACACGAGAAGACCTGTCCACAGCGTCCGCGGTAGTCCAGCGAGCGTGGGCTCGTGTTGGCCGGGCGGGATGACGATGGGCGTGAAGCTCACGATTGCGACCAGCACCATGGCGGCGCAGCAGGCGCGCCACGTTAGATATCGTCCCAAACCTGAAGCGGCTGCCGGTTTCTCTTCAGTCGAGTTTCGGTCCGTGCTGGTCACGCCTTCAGTCCCCTTTGCGGGCGGTCAGAACCGTGCACGGCGGATTCTCGAGGTACCACGCACCGACGCTTTCAGCTCTTTGTTCTCGGGATGTTGACGGCCGCGTATCTAGTGCTCGCTCTGTCCCTGCGGGCCGATCCAGGTGAACTGGACACCGGCACCGCCGGAAGGAAACGTTGGGCTGATCGCGAATTGGGCGTCGCCGATGCCGACGGTGACGGTCCGACCAACCAGAATGCCGACGGCCGCTCCGAACACGACGTCGCTCAGATAATGCTTACCCTCGCTCAAGCGAGATGAGGCGACGTAGCCAGCGACGGCGTAAGCAGGGATACCCACTTTCCAACCGTAGTGGCGTTGGAGCACCGTCGCCGTCGCGAAGGTGCCCGAGGCGTGTCCCGAGGGAAAGGAGTGGTTGTTGGAGCCGTCGGGACGCTCCCGCCCCACGGCGTGCTTCGTCACCTGCGTGATTGTTTGTGTGACGATCTGAGCCCGCACGAGGTCACGGCCTAAAGCCTCGAGGCCTGGATTCGAGAAGAGCTTTCCGAACCCATAGGCCGCGACTGCGCCACCCACTTGGACCGCGGCGCCTCCGAGAGTTTCGCCCGCCTCGAAGGTGACGTCCAGTGCACCCGTCTCGTTGAGCTCGGAGTTGAACCGACTAGTGGCAATGTCGTCGTCGAAGTGACTCGCGCCCAACGCGACTGCAGCTCCCACCCCGACGATGAGCAAGTTCTCCGGAGTCGTGAATACGTTCTTGAAATCGATGGCAATCTGGCGTGCCAGATTCGGTGGGCTCTGCTCGTCTTGCTCGAGCTCGAGAGTCTCGAGGGTCTCGACGGTCGAACCGTAGAAATCGGGGCGAGGAACGAAGAACGGATCCACTTTGCTTTCCGCAAAAGCGCTTCGGACCAGACCTCCTAACAGAGCCAGCACCAAGACAACCCGGCAACTCATGGCGCTCACCTCCCCGTGGAAGGCACTTTACCCCGATTCCGCGCAGCCGTCGAAGGCCGCCTCGGGACTAGTTAGTCGGGGAGCGGCGGGACGAAGAGATCGTTCTGAGGGGTCAGTGAAGGACGAAATCGTAGGAGACGATCTTCCATTCGTCGTCTTCCTTCACCCAGAGAAGCACGACGATCGGTGAGTGCTCACCAGAGCGGCGTAGCTGGAACATCGTGCCGAAGTGCGTGCCGTGGGAGCGCTCCCGCTCGCCGTGATAGAGACGACCAGCCGCCCGATGGCGGCAATCGAGCTGCTCGGCGTGGTGGTCGCTGAAGCTCAAAAGCGCGTAGGCATCCGCGTGCTCGTGAGACAAAACGTGGAGCTCCGGATCCCAGGGGACGAAAGCGGCTGTCGCCTCTTCAAGACGCTCGGGCGCGCCGACGAATTCAGCGATCTCGTCGAGCCGGTGGTGGGCGAACTCTCGAGCGCCCGAGAAACGCGCGACGTCATCCAAGTCGCTGAAAAGCGTGATGCATTCGAGGGCGCGCTCCGACAGATGGGGGATGACCTCGTCGTGACGCCGCCCGATAAGCCAGGACGTGAAGAACGATTCCGTCGCAGCCGCCAATTCGGGATCCGCCGCCGCTCCGTATTCCCGCTCCACGGGTTCCGGAGGGCGCGCGCCTGCAACCGCGAGGGCGTCGGCGTGCAGGTCGAGATGGAACGCCACCATCTTCCAGTACCCTTCTTCCGGCGTCCAGATAGTGAAGAAGTCGAAACCATCTCCATCGCGGGTCGAAAGCCGCATCGACGCGCCGTAGAACTTCTGGTTTCGGCTCTCGTGCCACGGAGGGAGTGGCGCCTCGGGGTCGTGACACTCCAGACCATCCACGACCTCGGCGGGAAGATCGAATAAGGCGAACTGCTCTTCGTAGGGGTGCTCGAATCGATAGGCGACGAGCTGCTCGGGCACGATCGGATCCAGAGCCTCTCCGAGGTCGCTGACAGAACCGACCGCGAGATTCACTTCTTTCATGTCGCGCGCGATACGGAAAGTCGCCATCGACGTGTCCCGAGAGCCTGGCTCGAGCTCCAGCACGCAGCCGTAGGACCGCTCCGAGAAGTAAGGGATCGTTTTCTCGGGCGTCCTTTGCACCAGCCACGTACTCAGGAAGTCCTCCACCGCTACGTCGACGCGCTGCCCAGACCGGATGCGAGGTGTCGAAGGGAACGGATCGGCCTCCGCTGACACGGGCTGCCCCTCACCGGAACCCGCGCGTAGAATCGGCAGGCCGAACAGGTTGCCCCACCAGTTCAGAAACCCCTGCCAGCGCCCCGCATGGCGCTCGTAGTTATTGCCCGCTCGCACGTCCGAATTGGCGGAGGTCAGGTGGCCGTCGAACAAAAGCAAGGGAATCGCAGACGAGCGGTAGTCCACGTCGATATCGGCCCGTTCGCCGTCGCGCGCGATCGAGACCTGTATCGATGGGGTTCCGTCCTGCCGATAGTTGATGGGGTAGTCGACGTGGTAAATTGTATTGTCCGCGTGGCGACTGAACTCCCGACTATTCTCCAGGGTCTCGACTGCCTTACGCTGGAGGAACGCGTAGAGTCGAAGCTGATGGTCACCCCGCACGTCTGGAATCGCGCCGTGCGTCGTCTCGACGAGGCGAACCAGATCGAGGGCAGTGCCCAGCGACTCGCCCGCGTCATCGGTGAGCCCCGAGCTCATCAAGGCGTGTGTGACGGCCTCGAAGGTCGTCCGGGTCGAAAGGGGAAGCGCGTCGTAGGAGGCTTCCACCACCAGGCGCTCTCCTGTGATTTCATTGTAGCGGCGGGTCCAGTCACCGATGAGTTGCTTCTGTTCGGGAGCGAGCTGCTCGTACTTGCCGCCGAAGGCGAGCTGGCCAGAGGGGGAAGCGGGAGCACGAGAGCTGCCCGTACAGGCGGAGAACGCCAGGACGAATGGGAGCGCGAGCGCGGACGGAAAACGCGACACCATTGCCGTAGAGACTATCGCAATCACGAGTTTTCGTGGCGGCAAAAGAGGCAGCCCATCGAAGGGACACTACGAGTTCTGATGGGCCGACGTCTATGGAATCCCCAGGTCGAGCTCATGCCCTGGGTGGACGGGACCAAGAAACGGACCGGCGGTTCAAATTGCTTCATGCGTTTCCGACCCTGATGGGGTAGGACGGCTGACTCGAGTTCAACATGCGATACCAGGAAATCTTCAAGGGGTGGGGAAGTATCCTCTCCGGCCAACCACCGGTCCTCTCCATCGAGCTCACGAAGGAATGCCCGCTGTCGTGCCCTGGCTGCTACGCGTTCGAGCCGGAGCACCTCGGCGGCGGCGTCTCGCTGACCTCTCTGACCGACTTCAAGGGCGAGGAGCTCGTCCGTGGCGTCATTGGGCTCGTCGAGAAGCATCGGCCACTCCTCGTCTATATCGTCGGGGGAGAGCCGCTCGTACGCTACCGCGAGCTCGAGGAGATCCTACCCGCCGTTTGTGCGCGGACGCTCGAGACCCATGTCGTCACAAGCGCCGTCCGCCCCATCCCGATCGAGTGGAGTCGTCTCGATTGATGGGCTCCAGGCCGAGCACGACGCGCGGAGAACTCCGGCGACGTATGATCGGATCTTCAAGCACATCGACGGGCATCGCATCACCGTCCACTGCACGATCACGAGTCAGATGATGCGGCGCGACGGCTACATCGAGGAGTTCATGACGCTTTGGTCCGCGCGCCCCGAGGTGGATGAGATTCAGGTGAGCTTGTTCACGCCTCAGATCGGAACGACGAGTGTAGAAACTTTGAGCCCCGAGATGCGCCTTCGGGCGGTCAACGAGCTGGGTAGGCTCTCGGCGACGCTCCCCAAAATTCGGGTCAACCCCCATATCCTGCGAGCGTTTCTCGATCCTCCCTCGTCGCCGCGCGAGCGCGTCTTCGCTCGGGTGACGAAGACGGTCTCGGCCGACTTGAAGACCGTCGTCACACCGTGCCAGTTCGGCGGCAACCCGGATTGCTCGCAGTGCGGCTGTCTCGCCTCGATGGGGCTCCACGCCGTCGCGGAGTACACTTTGCCCATCGGCATCAAGATCCGGCCCATCTTCGACGTTTCGGGCACGATCGGGAGTACGCTGCGCAGATGGCGGGGCGACTCCAACGCGCCGAGTCCGGTAGTGGAGCTGCCGACCCGCAACCGCGATGTGCGTCTTGCCGGCGACTCCGACCCTCGAACCAGCTAGCGACCTATCCGGCAACGCCGATTTGACTATACTCTTCACCGTGACGCAGACTTCCTTGCGGGAGGTGGCAGTTGGCGAGCGCCAAAATCGGACGTAACGAACGCTGTCCGTGCGGGAGCGGCAAGAAATACAAGAACTGCTGCGCGCTGAAGCAAGGCAGGCTCAGCCCTGGACAGTGGGCCGCGATTCTCGCTATGGCGGTTGCGGCGGCCGTGCTCGTCTTCTTTCTCTACAACCTCACGCAGGACGAGGGCACGCGCATCGCGACCTGCCCGCCCGGGCAAGTTTGGTCGGCGGACCACAGTCACTGCCACCCGCCGGGGCCGGGGGGCTAGCAACTTCGTTACGAAGCGGGGCCCATCAGGAGTGTTGGAAGCCACGTCGCGAGCTCCGGGAAGAGGCATAGGAGCACGATACCCACCACCATGGATAACATGAAGGGTAGAGCTCCCCTCAGCACGGTGGGCAGGCCGATATCCGGAACGATCCCCTTGATCACGTAGAGGTTCAAGCCCACGGGTGGCGTGATGAGCCCGATCTCCATATTGACCGTCAGCACGACGGCGAACCAGTAGGGATCGAAACCGGCCTCGGTGATGATCGGTAAAAGGATCGGAGCGGCCATGAGAATGACGGCCACGGGTGGGAGGAAGAAACCGGAGACGAGCAAGAAGATGTTGACGAAGAACATCAGCACCCAGCGGTTCGCTTCCATGGAGACGATCGACTCGGCTACCGACTGGGTGACGTAGAGGCTCGAGAGCATGAAACTGAACAATCCCGAGGCCGCGATGATGAACAAGATCATAACGGACTCGCGGGTGGAGTCGCGCATGATTCTCCATATTGCGGTGGGCTGCCACAGGCGATAGATCAGCATCACGAGAACGATTACGAGAAAGGCCCCAACACCCGCCGTCTCGGACGGCGTCGCGATGCCACCGTAGAGCACATAGATGATCGCCACGATGATGGCGAGGAACGGAAGGACCTTCGGCAAGATCTGAAAACGTTCCTTCCACGTATAGCTCCTCGGCTTCGAGGCCGACTCGCCCCCTCGGAAGCGCCAGCTCGCGAAGAGCGCCCAGGCCATGAAGAGCGCGGTCAGCATCGCCCCCGGCAGGATGCCAGAGAGGAATAGACGGCCTATGGAGGTCTCGGTCGCGATGCCGTAGACGATCATCGTGACACTCGGGGGGATGAGGATGCCGAGCGTACCGCCTGCGGCGATAGAGCCTGTCGCGATCTCGTCGCTGAATCCGCGCTCCCGCATCGCCGGGATGCCCATTTTTCCGATGGCGGCACAGGTGGCGGGAGACGAGCCGGATAACGCGGAGAAGAGCGCGCAGCCCCCGAGATTCGAGATCACGAGACCACCTGGCACCTTGTGGAGCCACCGTTCGAGCGCGTCGTAAACGTCCGCTCCGGCCGGGGATGCCGCGACCGCGGCGCCCATGACGATGAACATCGGGATGGCCAGCAGCGTGAAGTTGTCGAGGTGGCCGAAGAAGAGCTCCGCCACGAGCGTCACAGCGGCCGGACCTTCGAAGAGAAGCAGAAACCCGATCGCGACGAGGCCGAGGCCGATTGCGACGGGAACCCCGGACAAAAGAACGACGACCGTGACGAGGCCGATGATGGCTCCGATGACGAGCGGCGTCACGGCGTTTCTCCGTCCTTGATTAGCACGAGGACATCGGCCACGTATTGCAGGAGCATGAGTCCGAAACCGAGGGGCAGCGCCGAGTAGGGAATCCATAGCGGTACGGCCCAGATGGTCTCGGAGAACCACTCACCAGACCAGGCGTCGTACCAGAGCTCGAAGCTCGACAGCAGCAGCACGGCGCAGAAGAATATTCCTGCGACCGCGCCTACGAGCGAGAGTCGCTGGCGGCCGGAGGGAGACAGGTAGTGCGGCAGCAAGTCCACGCTGACGTGGCCTCGAATCATCAGGACGTAGGGGCAGCCGATGAGGGTGGCACCGACGAGAAGGTACGTCACGAGCTCCGTCTGCCAAGTCGTCGGCGTTCTGAGGAAATAGCGCACGAAGACCATTTGGCACACGATGAGGATCGAGACTCCGATCATCGCGGCGGACAGAATGCCGGCGAGGCTCGAGGCTCTGCGAACGGCAGACACGAAGGATTCCGAGATCACTCGACCGCCAGTGCCTCGTCGATCAGCGTCTGACCGCCGTCGACTTCCTCGGCAAAGAGCTCGTAGGACGTCTCCCATGCGAGCTCACGCCACGCGTCGAGTTGCTCCGCGTCCATTCGCACGACCTCGATACCTGCCTTGCGAAAAGCCTCCTCCGCCATCGTGTCGAGATTCTTGGCCTGTTCCGAGAAGAACGTCTCGGACTTCTCGGCGGCGGTATCGATCGCCGTCCTCTGTTCTGGAGTCAGCTTGTCGTAGCGGCTCTTCGACATCAGCAGGGGCTGATACATGAACCACAGCGCGGTGTCGCCGGGCGCGGTGAAACACTGCACCTGCTCGTAGAGTCGGAAGGATACGAAGCTGATGCTGCTCGTGATCGTTGCGTCGAGTACTCCCGTCTGCATCGCGGTGTAGATCTCGGAGCTCGGCATGGAAGTAATGGAAGCGCCCGCTCCCAGAAACATTTGCTCGAAAGTCTTGCCCGCGCCGCGCATAGTCTGTCCCTCAACGTCCGAGGGCGTGAGAATGCAGCCCTTCTTCGAAGCAAAGCCACCGGCCAGCCACGCGTCCACGAGGACGATGACGTCCTGCGCCTCGATGATCGTTCGGATCCCTGTCATGAACGACGAACGGTTCAGCCGCTTGGCGTGCTCGTGGTTCTTCACGAGGCCAGGCATCAACGTCAGGTCGAATTCGGGATGCCGTCCGGCAGCGTAGGCCAGAGGGTAGACTGTCATATCCAGCCGTCCCCGGGTCACCGCCGTCCACTGTTCGTTGGTCCCGTAGAGCGACTGTCCCGGGTAGATTCGCATCGTGAGACCGACGTCGGCCGCCTGGAGCTCGTCGCGGATGATCTCGAGCATTTGACCGCGGACGTCACCTTCCGGCCACTGGTGCGATGCGCGGAGCACGTCTGCCTGGACGCATCCGCCGAGAAGAATGCCGGTGAGAGCTGTCAGGAGGTAGTTTCGCATCGCCGAGTGGTTCTAGCAGATGCGAGGAGGCAGGGTCAACAAAGCTCGAGCGAGCCGATGGCGCGAGCACCAGGCTGCCGTTAGACTTCGGGGCATGAAGGGCCGGTGCAACCCCCGGCGCTTCCGGGCGAGAGCATCGGCTACTAGAACAGAATTGCCTCGAGAGAGTTCACATGAACCAAATCGGTCAGATTTTCTCCGATGCTTGGAGCGACTTTCGCCGCGTCTGGCCGAAGCTGCTGGTGGCGGACGCACTGTGCAGCCTCGCCGCGGTGGTGCTTCTCACTCCGATCGTGGGGCCTTCGCTTAGGGCATTCCTCTCGATTTCCGGAAACTCGGTCCTTGCCGATCAGGACATTCTGCTCTTCGTGCTGAGCCCCATCGGTGTCGTGGCGCTCGTCGCCATAGCTGCAGCGAGCATCACGGTCGTCGTTGTGGAGCAGGCCTGTCTGACGACGATCGCCTTCGGAGTCGTCCGCGGCGTCCGTGTTCGCGTGGTCGAAGCGCTTTGGGTCGCCGCGCGACGCCTCGGGTCGATTCTCCTCATCGCGGCCCGATTGGTGGTGCGGGTCCTGTTGCTGGCGGCACCGTTTCTCGCCGCCTGCGGCCTCACCTATACGTACCTTCTGACCGAGTTCGACATCAATTTCTACCTCACGAACCGGCCCCCGGTCTTCTGGGTCGCCGCCACCCTCATCGGTGTGCTTCTTCTCGTGCTCGCGGCGCTTCTCTTGCCGCGGCTCCTTGGTTGGACCTATGCGCTGCCACTTCACCTTTTCGAGGGTGTCGGCGCGGCTCGGGCACTCGGGACGAGCGAAGAGCGCACGCGGGAGCATCGGCTCAGCCTTGCGGCCGCGCTCGTCGGGTGGTTCGCCTTGTCGACTGTTCTCTCGGCCGTCGCCTTGGGGGTCGTGGGGACGCTGGGCCGGTTCCTCGTGCCGAGATTCCAGGGTTCGATGGCCCCTCTGCTGTTCGTCATGGGTGGCCTGTCGTTGATGTGGGCGGTCGTCAACCTCGTCGTCACCCTCATCCAGACGTCGACCTTCGCGCTTCTCGTCGTTCGCCTCTACGAGCGGCACGGCGGCGCCGCGGGCGCGAAACTTCCCGACGATATGTCGGAGGTGCTCGGTGCCGGCGTCGCCCTCAACCTGTCCTTCAAGAAGCTGCTCGCGGGGCTCGCCGTCGCTTCGGCGGTCGCGGGACTCGTCGGCTATTCCTTGATCGCCGGCGTTCGCATGGATGACGACGTGCTCGTCATCGCCCATCGGGGTGCTGCGGGGCGGGCTCCCGAGAACACGCTCGCCTCGGTCGAGGCCGCGATCGAAGACGAAGCCGATCTCGTCGAGATCGACGTGCAGGAGACCCGGGACGGGCGTGTCGTCGTCATTCACGACAGCGATTTCAAGAAGATTGCCGGCAGTGGCGTTAAGATCTGGGAGGCTGATTTCGACGAGGTGAGACAGCTCGACATCGGAAGTTGGTTCGCTCCCGAGTTCCACGCCGAGCGGGTGCCGACGCTCGAAGAGGTCCTCGATGTGGCAAAGGGGAGAGCTCGGGTCAACATCGAGCTCAAGTACTACGGCCACGACGATCGTCTCGAGGAGCGCGTCGTCCAGATCGTCGAAGAGATGGGAATGGCTTCGGACGTCGTGCTCATGTCACTGAAACTCGACGCGATTCGGAAACTGCGCGCGCTCCGACCGGGCTGGACGGTAGGGCTGCTCTCTGCGACCGCCGTTGGCGATTTGACGCGCGTAGACGCCGATTTCCTCGCCGTCCACACGGGTCTCGCGACGCCGCGTTTCGTCCGCCGCGCCCATGCGGCTGGCAAGCGCGTCTACGTCTGGACCGTGAACGACCCCGTCAACATGTTCTGGATGATCAGCCGAGGCGTCGACGGCGTGATCACGGACGAGCCGGCCCTTGGGAGAACCGTGCTCACGCGTCGCGCGGACATGACCGCCAGCGAGCGCCTCCTTCTCGAAGCCGCGTTTTGGTTGGGAGCGGTGCCTAACGAGCCACCGCCCGAAAGCGACGTTTGAAGACGTGCCCAAAAAAGAATTCACTTTCTGCTTGACAGCTTCTTTCGAGCTATTTGCGCAAACTTGGGAATGCGATCGTTGATATGTGTGTAACACGTTGATGGCCCCTACAGAGACGCAGTTTCGCGAAACGAGTTTCGAACGTCGTTCTCGCTCGCCTTCGCCCAATAGGAGCCGCCTCCCGGCGTCGAAAAAGTAGGTGGTATAAAGAACTATGGAAAGCAAATTCAAGCTCGATTCGATTTCAGATGACGATCTACTTCGACGGTTGTCGGAGATCCTGAAAGAGTCGCGGCGCGTCGATGCCGAGCTGGTCGCGCACATTGGCGAAGTGGACGAGCGTCGGCTGTTCGCACGCGAAGCGTCGCCGTCGATGTTCGTTTACTGCACCGAAAGGCTGCACCTGTCGGAGGCCGAGGCTTACCTGCGAATCGCCGCCGCACGCGCCGCGCGGAAGCATTCAGAGCTCTTGTCGATGCTCGCGGACGGGAGCCTTCACTTGAGCGGTATCGCCAAGCTCGCACCGATTCTCACCGAGTTCAATCGCGATGCGCTCTTGGCTCGGGCGGCGCACAGAACCAAGCGGGAGATCCTGGAGTTGGTTGCCGAGGTTGCACCCAAGCCGGACGTCGCTCCGACGATGCGCAAGCTGCCCGCGCGACGTGAACCCATCGAGCCCGCGCTAGCGGTCGAACTGCGTCCGGACACAGTTGGGCTTCGGACTTCGCCCGCGCCGGGGGCGCGTCCAGCCCCTGTGAAGTCCGCGATCGTGGAACCGCTCGCGCCCTCTCGATACAGGGTCCAATTCACGGCCACTGCCGAGCTCCACAAGAAGCTCGAGCGTCTCAGTCGCCTGATGCATGGAGCCGATCTGGCTGCGATCATCGAGGCGGCGGTGACCGAGAAGCTCGGGCGGCTCGAAGCCAGGCGACTCGGCAGGACGAAGAAGCCTAGGAAGAGCATCGAGCAGGCGGACACGTCGCCGGGTTCACGCTACATTTCCGCGCCAGTAAGGCGCATCGTGAACGAGCGCGACGACGAACGATGCACGTATGTTGGTCCGGAGGGACGACGCTGCACCGCACGGGAGGGGCTCGAGTTCCACCACGACGAACCCTACGGCCTCGGCGGTGACCGGAGCCCGGAAAACATTCGGCTTCTGTGCAAAGTCCACAACGCGTACATGGCAGATCGTGACTACGGCAGGGAAGTGATGGCTCGATATCGTCGATCGGACGGCCGCGTCTCCGAACCTCCTCCTGTCTACTACAGTGGCAACCTAGCCGCACCGGCGCATGGCAGGCCATGCAGAGAAGCGCGTCGGTCTCCGCCGCTTTCGGCGTCGTCGTTCTGATACGAGTATGAACACACCGAGCGCCGCTACAAGAACGACGAGGACAACGCACTCCAAACGAGCACATCTCGTTTTACTCGCTCAGATGCGCTTAACGTCACCGCTGAGCTGCGGCCCGGCGACGTGAGTGCGAGCATTGTAGCTCTCTGGTTCTGTTGAAGCAGGCGGCTCGCCGGGCCGACTGCTCCAGTGGTTCGTTATCTTGGTGCCTAGCGCCCAGCAACGACGCATCTCCGCCGCGTCACGAGAGAAAAGGACCCGAGCTACCGAGCGGCATTGCTACTGAAGAGCGACGACCAGGTCGGCGGAGAAGACTCGGAGATTTGGCATTTGAAATCGTACGGAGTTCTTAGTAGATTCAGGCGTCAAGGTTTGAAATGTGGAGATTCCTGCTGCTGGTGTGCTCCGCGGGTAGCGCCTGTAGCTACGCAGGAGTGGCTACGGGAATCGATATTGCTAACCTGGCTAACGACCTGGAGCTCCTGGGCTCGTCCGGCCTGAATTTAGAACTCAACCCGACGATTCCAGGCATGATAGAACAAGACGAGGCTATCCCCGTTGAGCTGCGGCTCCGCTGGAAATCGGGTGAGATTTGTCGCTTCTGCGAAGTCCTTTGGCATTCAAGCGCACCCGCAGTAGCCAGTTGGCGGGAACCGGATCCTCCATGTCGTCTCGGCCGGTGCGCGATACTCGAAGGGCGAAGCCCAGGAGAGGCTTGGCTCGTCATAGTTGCCTGTCCAAACAAATATCGGGATTGTCACAAGAAACAGCTACGTGTCAGAGTCTCGAGCAGCGTCCAATAGAGAGAAATCAACATTTGGCCCGCTGCACTGTTCGCCGAGCCTGAAGCCACGCCTCTACTGTCGAGCAAGAGAAACTCCTCTCCGATGCTCCACCTCGTGCCGCCCTAAGATCCGGAGGCCCGGAGCATCCTTTTTCGAGCGGCTTTCTCGACAAGAAGAGCACCCTCTGGTTCTGCTCCCAGAAGCTTCGCTTAAACGAACCCACGACCCATTTGCTCGTGCGACGCCATCGGCTTGGCCCGTCGTGACTGCAACCTTCGCTTGACTAACGGGACCAGACCCTAATTAAACGCGCTCATCTCACCGCCGCGTAGATCCCATTGTGCCGTTACACTCACAGCGTTGACGGTACCTGACTTCGCGTACACTTCACCTCGAACTCAGCGCTCGAGAAACCAAACCTATGGCGAAGAAACGCTCACTCGAACTCCGTGACTCAGAACCATCCATTCGTCGCCTCGTTCATCAAACTGACATCGACAACATCCAAATAACTAATAAGTCAACGAGAAGAATATGGGATATTCGGTGCGGCGTCGATTGGATAGTCAGTATCGGAGTACGAGGCGGAGGAGTAAGAGTTTGGACCAGTTCGGGTTTAGGCGAGTGGCGGATCAGGCGTTGCGGATAACACTGCGAGGTCTTGCTTTGTTTGCCGCTCGGAATCTGAGACCGAGGCGTAACGAAAGACAGGCCTAAGGGCCGGCGACAAAATAAGTTCCCGTTTTCAAGACGGTCGGATGGTGTAGTTCCATTTGGGTAGAGTCTGGTCCTTTGTAACGGAAAGCGCCTGCATCCGCTCGTCAGTGATTTTGACGCCCTTCGGATAACGACGCCGGATAAGGTGTGCGCGTACTCGCAAACCGGAAGAGGTGGTGGTCGTGCGGATGTATTTGAGGATGGTTTCGTAGCTGTCGAGAGGCCTGCCCGCCCAGTTCTTGCTGACCTCGCTGAACAGACGGTGCTCCACTGGATTCCACTTGGATGTACCGGACGGATAGTGGGCTATGGTGATAGCGATGTCGTGGCGATTGCAAATCCGCGTTTGAAGCCCGTGCTTCCAACCCCGACACCGATAGCCATCGCTGCCCCCGGCGTCTGCCAATATCGCGAGGTCACGGGCTGCAGGATAGCGTCGCCGTCCTTCCGTTCGCCACCACTTCTCGATGGCATTCACGGCGAAGTCCGGGGTGTTGTACGAGGTACCAATGAACACTGTCCCGCGGTTCGCGAGCAGATCGTAGACGCCGTAGGGGATTGCGATGCCGTTCGATTCGGAACGGAAGTCATGGCCTTTGACGAGAGTCGGCTCGCGGTTCCAGGCCTGCCCGCCGTTTTTGAATAATCCCACCAGCTCCCGTTTCTTCGTGTCTACGCTGATGATGGGATGACCAGCTGCGGCAAAACGCGCGCGCAGTTCGGCGATACACGCGAATTGGGTATCGCGATCTTCGGACGTGGCACCGCACAGCTTCTTGTGGTTCACCCGCAACGAGAAGCCGAGCTGTTTGAGCAGTCGACCGACGGTTTTGCTGCTGACGTTCACACCGAGGCTTCTTAGCTCGCAAGCAATCTTGTCGGTGGTCCGCCGCGTCCATTTCACTCCCGTCATCGGATCGCCCGCGGTGTCGTGCTTCATGAGTTCTTCGATCTTGGCGATGACTTCTGGCTTTTTTTTGCACGGCGCGCCGTCCGCCACCCTTTCGCCGAACTCCGTCGAGCTCAACATCTCTCATTAGCAATTCCCTACGACCTCTGGCTACCGTGCTCGGACCCATCCCGAGCAGTTCGGCAATCTGTTGGTCGCCACCGTGACCGAGCTTCATGGCCTCGACTCCCGCGTAGAGACGGCGCTGCTTTTCATCGAGCAGGCTGTAGAAAAGAACGATCGCAGCCTTCAACTCCACGGGGAGCACGCGGACTCCCCCGACCCAGCCCAACGTGGAAGGTGACGCCTCATGTACCTGGCGGGCCGAGAGCTGTTGCTTGCGCGTGCTCACATCGGTGGCCAGATACAGATATCGGCCGAACACCTGCTCGCGCGCCAATCTTTTCTCTCGGACCAGTTTCAACAGAGGAGCCTTGACGTCAACCTGCACCACGTCCTCGAGCTCGTCGACGTAGTAGCCTGCCTCACAGGCCGCGACCAACGCTTTTACCGTCGCAAGCAACGTCCCGTACTTCGAGAACCACACTGAGCGCAACGACCAAAGACCTTTTCGATCGAACTGGGCGATCTCGTCCAACGTGTAGTAGCTACCACGGTGGGAGTAGCTTGTCCGATACGCCAACTCATTGAGCTTTCGGAAGACGGTCGAGTCCACATCGGTACCCAACACTGCCTTCAAATCATCGAGGGTAGCTATTTTGTGCTTCCTCAACAGGCGGTCGAGATCTTCAGACTGATAGCTCGTAGGTCTCATAGTAGGAGAAGTGCTCCTTGATAGGCGTAATCCTCCTGCAATGAGGACCGTTTGTCAAACACGCGCTGGTTGCTGAAGATCTACAAATGTTCCGTTTCTAGGGAGCTTGCCAGGCTCTCGTGATGCCAGACGATATCGCGATCACGACCTGAAACAGGAAGAGTGTGCTCAAAACTAGACAGTTATTTTGTCGGCGGCCCTTAGGGCCTATGCGTGTTCCCCGATGTTGGAGGCATTGCAGAAACCCAACCACCGCGCCATTGGCAATCAAGTGACACTCGTTCCCGGGCGGCAGCGCTTCCTGTGTTATAGGATCCACGAATGACCGCCAAAGAAAGACGCTTGCTGCTAGCGCTCGGGGTCGCGGTGTGCGGAGTCCTCGTTCTCGGCTCCCAACCGTCCCCTTCCTTCGACCTCGTCATCGCGGGGGGGCGCATCGTCGACGGTACCGGTGCCCCGTGGTTCCTCGGAGACGTCGGGATCAGCGATGGCCGTATCGCCGCGATGGGACGCCTTGATGAAGCAAACGCTGCCGATCGCATCGACGCGCGGGGACTCGTCGTGGCGCCCGGCTTCATCGACATGTTGGGGCAGTCGGAGTTCAACATTCTCGTGGATGGTCGGGCGGCGAGCAAAATCATGCAGGGCATCACAACCGAAGTAACGGGGGAGGGAGCCTCCATCGCTCCGGTGAACGACCGCATGGTGGAAGCAGCGTCGGCGAGCTACCGGCAGTTCGGCATCGAGCAGGATTTCCGAACCTTGGCGGAGTATTTCGACCGGGTCGAGACCCGCTCTCGCGCCGCCATCAATATCGCCACCTTCGTCGGCTCGGGCGGCGTGCGGGACTATGTCGTTGGTCGGGAAGATCGTCCCGCGACCCCCGACGAGCTCGAAGCGATGAAGAAGCTCGTAGCGGAGGCGATGGAGGATGGGGCGCTCGGCCTCAGCAGCTCGCTTCAGTACGTTCCGAACCGCTTCGCCTCGACGGAGGAGTTGGTCGAGCTTGCCAAGGTCGCGGCGGACTACGGCGGCATCTACATCACTCACCAACGCTCGGAGGCGAACCTCGTCTTCGAGTCCCTCGACGAGGTCTTCGCGATCGCCGAGCGCGCCCAGATTGCGACCGAGGTATGGCACTTGAAGACGGCCTACAAGGCGAATTGGGGCAAGATGCCCGAGGTTCTCGAGAAGTTCGAAACGGCGCGGGCCCGTGGGCTCGACGTCAGCGCCAATCAGTACCCCTACGACCGGGCCTCGAATGACCTCGAGGCATGCCTTCCCCTTTGGGTTCGGGAAGGAACAACGGACGACATGATCGAGCGCCTGCGCGACCCGGCGCTGCGAGAGCGAATCAGAGCCGAGATGGCGGACCCCTCCATTACCGAGTGGGAGAACCAGTGGTACGGCTCGGGGGGCGCCGAGGGCGTGTTGGTGAGCTCGGTCCTTGACCCCGCCCTGAGGCAGTGGGAAGGGATGACCCTCGCCGAGATCGGTCGAGAGATGGGAAAGGATCCACGCGACGCGCTCATGGATCTCGTTATCGCCGACTATGGCGAGACGTCGTGCATCATTTCCATCATGCGGGAGGATGACGTGCGAGCCGCGTTGAAACACCCGCTGATCTCGATCGACACCGACTCCCCGGCCCGTGCGGAAGACGGACCCCTGTCCGAGAGCAAATCTCATCCCCGCGCCTGGGGAACGTTTCCTCGAATCTTGGGCAAGTATGTTCGCGAAGAGAAGCTCCTCACCTTGGAGGAGGCCGTTCGCAAGATGACGTCTCGCCCAGCGGCGCGGGTCGGGCTTCAGGATAGAGGGATTCTTCGTCCCGGCATGGCCGCCGACATCACGGTGTTCGACCCCGAGACCATTCGCGATGTCGCGACCTTCGATGAGCCCAATTGCTACTCGGTCGGCGTGCGCCACGTGCTCGTGAACGGACGCCCCGTGGTCGAAGACGGCAAAATTACGGACGAGCGGCCGGGGCAGGTCCTTCGAGGACCCGGCTACCGTAGTCCCTGAAGCGGGGGCCGGTCACCATCACGTCGAAGCTCGAGACTGAGCCTCCCAAAACTGCCTTGGTGTCACGATCCGAGTGTCGTCGTAGGTACCAAGCGTCAGCAGGTCTCGATCGCCCGTGACGAGATAGCTTGTTCTGCCATTCAATCGGCTAACTAGTCCGTTCTGATTGTTGACATATTAATGTCAATAATATATGCTTTGATGTATGCGAACGACCGTGCGTCTCGATGACTCGACTCTGGGCGAGCTGAAGCGTCTTGCGGCGAAAAAGGGCACGACGTTGACCGCGATGCTCGAGAAGGCTGTGCGCGAGATGCTGACGCGTGAACGTCAGCCGAACAAGAAACGACGCGTTCGTCTTCCTACTTTCAAGGGCCACGGACTTCAGGCTGGAGTTGACCTCGACGATGCGGCCGCGCTCCTCGAGCTCATGGAACGGGACGAATGATTCTGCTGGACGTGAACGTCCTCATCCATGCTTTTCGAGAAGATGCTCCAGAGCACGTTAGATTCCGCCCCTGGCTCGAGGCAGTCGCCTCGTCTCCGAGCGATTTCGGCGTTGCGGATTTGGTGCTCAGTGGATTTCTCCGCGTCGTGACGCACCCACGGGTGTTCGACCCACCCACCCCTCTGGAGGACGCGTTAGAGTTCGCAGAAGCTCTCCGTTCGCAACCCAACTGCGTCGTGGTGTCTCCACACGAAAGGCATTGGCCCATCTTTGTGGAGCTCTGCCGGCAAGCAGTGGCGCGGGGCAATCTGATTCCCGACGCTTACATTGCGGCGATGGCTATCGAATCGGGGAGTGAACTGCTCACAACCGATCGCGACTTCAGTCGCTTCGAAGGACTCGCGTGGCGCGTCCCCGACGCCTAGGACCCCACGTGTAGGCTCGTCTGGAACTCGGCGGGCAAGGTTACCTCGAGGAGCTCCAACTCTTGCGAGCAGTCCTCGAACGCGTAGCGCTTCGCTGCTGGTAGGACGAAAGAGTCGCCCGCCGCCAGACGCTCGGCGTCCCGGCCTTCGTAGTGGAGCGTGAGCCCACCTTCGAGCACGAAATGGAACAGTAGCTCGGCGTCGTGACTGCACCCCGCTCGAGAAGGCGTACCGGTCAGGCGAGCGACGCGAACGCCTGCGAGGCCGTCGGTCGCGGCGGCGATGCCGACATCTCGATATTCGAATCCTTCCAGCCTGAAGGGTTGCCACGCCGCCTTCGCGGCTTCATGGCGTAGGAATCGCTGCCCACCGAAGTCGCGCTCCGGCTTCACCTCCGTGGTCGGAAGCGTCATCTCCAGATCTCCTAAGGTCTCGTGCTCGGCAGGGGAGCCGACCTCGATCACCTCGAGGCCAGTTGAGCTTTCGAGCACACGATGGCGGATTCGCGGCGGCTGGAGAACGCAGTCACCCGACTGCAGCACGAAGGGCTGACCTTGGTCTTCGTAGACGACTCGGACCCAACCCTTGTAACAGTAGATCATTTGAAAGCGGACCTTGTGATAGTGTACGCAGTCCGGCGCCGGCCCGCCGTCGGGAATCTGAATGTGCGAGGCGATGAAGCTCCCGCCCTGACGATCGGGGACAAGATCCCGATATCGCATTCCCGCGCGCCCCTTCCCCCACGACGCCCGGTCGCCATTCCGGCTCAGGACGAACGAAGGCTGAACCGGTGGGACTAGAATCGGAGGGTCGGCGTCCACGAGCTCGATACGGGTTCCGTTGGGTGCGGTCAACTCGGTTGCGCCGTCCGAGACCGCGGCCGGGTCGCTGCAGAGCAAGCGCACGACGCCGGGAGCGCCGTCTCCGCCGCGCTGGAGCTGGATGCGGAGCCCGTACCCCGAGATCACCACGACGGAGGGGTCGTCGGCCGGGTAGATCGCGGCGACGCGAAAGCCGAGACGCTCGGTGAAAAAGTCGAGAGTCTCGTCCAGCTCCACGCAGGGCAAGACGATCTGTGCCGCTTGAACCTCGTCCGGCGCCATCGGCGCAAGCCTAGACGGTTCGGTCCTTGCTTGCAACGAGGCCGAAGCGGTAATTTGCGGCGGTTCGCTCGAGCTCCTTTCTTGTCATCGGCGTTTGGAGCTAGAATGTCGCTCTGTTCACGCGAGCGATGAATCGACGGCTGCCGGAGGGAGGTGTCATGTCACGAAAGAAAGCGAGTGATTTCGATCAGGGCCTACTCGACTTGTTCGACAGCTACGTCCACGGAGGCGTCAACCGCCGTGAGTTTCTAGACCGCGCGAAGGCTTTTGCGGTCGGCGGGGTGTCCGCGGCGGTGCTGCTCGAGAGTTTGAGCCCAGAATATGCGTGGGCGCAGCAGGTTGCCCCCGACGACGCGCGCTTGAAAACCGAGTACTTGGAGTACGACTCGCCGCAAGGCCACGGAAAGGTCAGGGGTCTCATGGCCCGTCCCGCGGAGGCGAGCGGCAAGCTCCCGGGCGTCGTCGTCATTCACGAGAACCGAGGTCTCAATCCGTATATCGAGGACGTGGCCCGGCGCACCGGTCTTGCCGGGTATCTCGCTTTGGCTCCCGACGGTCTTACGCCGCTCGGAGGCTATCCGGGAACGGACGACGAAGGACGAGAAATGCAACGGAAGCTCGACCGCGACAAGCTCTCGGAGGACTTCATTGCCGCCGTCAAGTTCCTACAGAGCCATCCCGACTGCACCGGCAAGGTGGGCTGCGTGGGTTTCTGCTTCGGCGGGGGCGTATCGAATATGTTGGCTGTGAGGGTACCCGACCTCGCGGCGGCCGTTCCGTTCTACGGCCGACAGCCGGCGGACGAGGATGCGCCCAAGATCAAAGCACCGCTTCTGCTCCACTTCGCGAGTCTCGACGAGCGCGTCAACGCCGGTTGGCCGGCCTACGAGATTGCACTGAAAGCGAACGGCGTCCAATACACCGCGCACATGTACGAGGGAGCCAACCACGGCTTTCACAACGATACGACGCCGCGGTACGACGAGGATGCCGCCAAGCTAGCTTGGCAGCGCACGCTCGATTTTTTCAACGAGAATTTGCGGTGAGGTAGCGCTCTCGGAGCAAGGAGGTCGAGATGAAGATGAAATTTGGACCGCGCTTCTGCCTCGTTTTCTGTTCGACCGTCGCCGGGCTGGGTGTGGGCTGTAGCTCTGAGACCGACACAACCGTTGCCGGGGCAGTCGGCGGAACCGAGGTTTTGAGTGCGGACGGAAAGCCCCTCGGAAACGTGAGCTTCCCGACGTCCTGCGACGATTCCGCTCGAGAGCTGCTGGAGCGAGCTCTCGCGCTGCTGCATCACATGACCTATGTCGAAGCGGGGTCTACGTTTCGAGCGGCGGCCGAGGCCGACCCGGATTGTGCCATCGCGTATTGGGGTGCCGCCATGACCTACGTGCATCCGCTCTGGCCGGACATCGTCTCCGACGAGAACCTCGCTCGCGGGCAGGAGCTTCTGGAGCGGGCGATGACGGCAAGCCATCGAAGCGAAAGGGAAGACGCCTACGTCGAGGCCTTGAGAGCCTACTACCGTGGAGGCGAGCCCAGCAGTGAGATGGAACGCCTGTCGGGCTTCCTCGAGGGATGGGCCGACGCCCACAGCGAGTTTCCCGACGATGCGGAAGTCTCGCTCTTCTATGCTCTCGCGCAACTCGCCACGGCGCCGGCGTCGGACAAGAGCTACGAGAAGCAGAAGGAGGCGGGAGCGATCGCCGCGGAGGTCAGGGCCCGAATACCCGGCCACCCCGGAGCGAATCACTACACGATCCACGCCTATGACGTTCCGCCTTTGGCCGAGCGCGCCCTGGATGCGGCCCGCCACTACGGTTCGGTCGCTCCCGAGAATTCGCACGCGCTCCACATGCCCAGCCATATCTTCACGCGCCTCGGGCTCTGGCCCGAATCGATCGCCTACAATCTGCGGGCGGCGGACGCGTCCAGCGAGCGCTCCCCCGCGGGCTCCGTCTCAATGCATCACTTTCACGCGCTCGACTATCTGGCCTACGCTCACTTGCAGACGGCGGACGACGTCGCCGCTCGGCAGGTGTTCGACGCCTTGCAGGCTCTCGAGGAGCCGTTTCAGAATCACGCGGGCACCGCCTATACCCTCGCGGCGGTGCCCTCGCGCTATGCGCTCGAGCGGCACCAATGGAACGAAGCCGCGGACGTCGACGTCCGCTGGCCTGATGGCGTGCCGTGGGATCAATACCCCCACCTGGAAGCTATTCCCTACTTCGGACGCGCCCTCGGGTCCGCGCGCACGGGGGATCGCGCCGCCGCGCAAAAGGCGATCGCCGAGCTCGCGAGGCTGCAGGAAGCAGCGTCTTCTTTGAACATGGCCTACGACTGGGGAATTCAGGTCGAGATCCAACAAACGGCGGCCGAAGCTTGGCTCGCCTACGAAGGCGGAGACAAAAATCGAGCGCTCGAGCTCATGCGGAAAGCCGCCGAGATGGAAGCCTTGACCGAAAAGAATCCCATCACGCCCGGTGAAGTGCTGCCCGCAAGCGAGCTCTTCGGAGATATGCTGCTCGCCTCCGGCCAGTACGACGAAGCGCGACAGCAGTACGAAGCCGCGCTCGCGCGCTCGCCTAACCGGTTCAACAGCCTCTACGGCGCGGCACGTGCCGCGGAGCTCGCGGGCGATTCCGAGGCCGCCGCTCGGTTTTACGGCAAGCTTCTCGAGAACTGTCCCGAGCCCACGGGCGAGCGAGCTGAGCTCGACCACGCGCGCGCGTTCATTTCTCCCTCATAATGTGGCGGGTTCTGGCGCCGATCGCGTAGTTCTATATTAAGGAGGATGCGATGGCAGTAACCCTTCCCAAAGCACCGGCAGTCGACCGAGATACGCTCCGGAACGCGATTCGTGAGGAGTATCAAGAAGTTGCGCGGGAGCCTCAGAAGGGCTTCCACTTCCATACGGGACGCCGGCTGGCCGGAATCCTGGGCTACGACGAGGCGCTTCTCGACGGCGTGCCCGAAGCTTCGATCAACCCGTTCGCCGGAACCGGCAATCCTTTCCGCATGGGATCGTTGGGGCCAGGAGAGCGCGTCGTCGATGTCGGCTGCGGAGCGGGGATCGATTCCCTCATCGCCGCTGGCATGGTCGGCCCGGAGGGCTCGGTGATCGGTGTCGATATGACGCCGGCCATGCTGGAGACAGCCGAGAGCTCCCGGCGCGAGGCGGGCCGCACGAACGTCGAGTTTCGCAAGGGCTTCGGAGAGGAGCTCCCCGTACCGGAGGGCTGGGCCGACGTCGTGATCTCGAACGGCGCCTTCAATCTAATGCCGGACAAGCTCAGAGCGCTCCGGGAGATGTCTCGTGTGTTGAAGCCATGCGGCAGGCTTCGAATAGCCGACATTCTCGTACAGAAGCCGGTGAGTGAATCCGCGAAGGAGGATATCGACCTCTGGACTGGGTGAATCGCCGGCGCTCTGCTGGAAGCAGAGCTCGAGGCGACGGTCGCCGCGACTGGGTTCGAGGGTTTCGAGATTATGTGGCGAGGGGATGTCTTCCGCGACGCGCCCCAGCAGTCGAGCGCGGCGCACTTCGGAACGATCGGAATCAACTTCAAAGCCTCGTTGGCCTAGGGAGAGCCACAGAAACTTGGAAACAGCCGCGTGATGGGCTAGGTTGAGAACAGGGTACTTGTCTCCACGGAATCCCACGGAAAGAGAATCATGAGAACAACGGCATGGGGCATCGCACTGGCATTCTCACTTGTGTCGCATCCACTCGTCGGCCGGGAGGCCAAGGAGCCAACTCGGACAGAGAAAGCCGACGATCTCGCCGAGAAATTGGACCAGATGCGGAACGACTACCGGGAGCTCCTTTCGGAGTGCTGGGGAAGAGGCTACTACCTTCAAGAGCCAGAGGGTGAGGTCTGGTACCTCTCGGAAGCACCGGATCCAGAATCCTGCAAAGAGGCTGAGACGCTCAAAGACGACTATCGCTCCGCCTACAAAAAGCTCCTGAAACTCGACCGTAGGCGCGTTCTCTTCGATGACATCCCCAAGTACATCGACCTGTCCTGAACAGTATTGGACACTCTCTTTCAGTAGAGCGTCGTTTGCTTCCTTCCCCCCGGGCCGCTAGATTCTCGTGATGGCTCTGAGCCCGGGAACGCGTGTGGGCCCCTTGGTTCGAAGAGCTCGAGCGTCTCGTTCCAACCGAGAACTGATAGAGCTTTTCCCAACGAGAAGGCCATGAATCGAGCCGACCCTCTACTCCCACGCTTCCTCGTCCTATGCCTGGCAGGTTGCTCCCCGGCACCTGATAGAGAGTCAGAAGCACGACCCGAGACCGCAGCCCTGGAATCGAGTGGCATGGTCGTGACTCGAGGAATTGCCCAGGAACGTGGCGCCTGCTCGGTGACCATCGATTGTCAAGGAGACGGCAATAACCGGGAAGCGCTCTGCGGTACGATTACGGCGGAGGACGGGAGTCGTTGGGCCGTTCCCGGACCGGCCAGCGATGGAGCGACGCTTTTGGACATCTACAACGAGTGCAGCCTTGGTGGCGACAACCCGGACTTCGAATCGGAGCTCGCGACGACGGTCCTTAATGATGATGGGGAAGTCGTGACCGCGAGTCTCTTCGCCGACAACTACTTTGAGTTCTACGTCAATGGAAACTATATGGGCCGTGATGCGGTGGGCTTCACTCCCTTCAATTCCCACGCCGCCCGCTATCAGGTTGACTACCCGGTCACTTACGCCCTGTTGCTCGTCGACTGGGAGGGGTATTTGGGGATTGGTTTGGAAGACCAGAGCGTCAAAAAGCTCCATATTGGAGACGGCGGCTTCATCGCCGCGTTCAGCGATGGCGCGGCGAGTGGCACGGAGTGGGTCTGCCGGAACTTTTACATCGCGCCGCTCGATGACCCGAATTGCATCGTCGTCGATGAGAACGGGAATCCCGACTCATCCGGCTGCCCTAGCACGGACGAAGCCGTTTCCTGTCGAACCGCCGACCCCGAGAGCTCGTGCGGGGCGGCGCATTTCGCCCTTCCCGACAACTGGATGACTCCCGACTACGACGACAGCGGTTGGTTGCCCGCAACCACCTATACGGCCGACGAGGTGACGGCCTCGCCCGGCTTTCGCAACTACGAAGATACGCTGTTTCAGGGGGCGGAGTTCATCTGGACGAGTAACTTGAACCTCGACAACCTCGTGGTGTGCCGCACGACCGTCGAGCCAAGGAGAGCAAATTGATCAGACCGGCATCCGGTGACCGGGGAACCGTTTCGCGGCTCGCGATTTTGACTGGCCTCGCCGCACTCGCTTCCGTGCCTACGGCACAGGATTGGCCACAGTGGCGGGGGCCGAACCGCGATGGCGCGGCATCGTTCGACGCGCCCTCCACGTGGCCGGATCGCTTGACCGAGCGGTGGAAGGTAGATGTGGGACTGGGCTACGCGACGCCGCTCCTCGTTGGCGACAGGCTTTACGTCTACACTCGGCAAGGCGAAGACGAGGTCATTATGGCGCTCGAGCCCGGTACCGGAGACGTCATCTGGCGCACGAGCTACCCCGCGCCCTTCGAGATGATCTCGGCCACCTCGAAACACGGGCCCGGGCCGAAGTCCACCCCGACCTTTGCCGGCGGGCGACTGTTTACTTTGGGGATGAGCGGTATCGTCTCCGCCTTCGATGTCGAGACGGGACAAAAGCTCTGGCAAAACCCGGCATCGCCGGTGCAGCCGCGCTACCACACAGCAATGTCTCCCGTTGTGGATTCTGATCTCGCGATCGTTCACGTCGGCGGGAACAACGACGGCGCGCTCACGGCCTTCGACGTCGAGACCGGCGAGGTTCGATGGAGTTGGGACGGAGACGGGCCGGCTTACGGGTCACCCATGGTTTTCGAGCTCGGAGGAGTCCGGCAGGTCGTGACGTTTACGCAGGAAAACCTAGTCGGGGTGTCGGCCTCGTCGGGTGAGCTCCTGTGGCGCCGTCCCTTCACGACGCAGAGCGCGACGACGGCGCAAACACCCATTCTCTACGAGGACACAGTCATTCAGACCGGGCGCGGAAACGGCATCACGGCCTTCAGGGTCGTGCGAGAGGGCGACTTGTATCGAACCGAGGACGTTTGGCACACCGATGAAGTCTCCTTGTACATGACCAACGGGGTCGTCATCGACGGCGTGTTATTCGGACTGTCTCACTTGAACAGTGGGCAGTATTTCGGCCTCGACCTCGACAACGGGCAGGTTCTGTGGACGAGTGAGCCACGACAGGCGGAGAACGCCGGCATCGTCCGGGCGGATGACACGATCTTCTCACTGGAGGATGACGGCGAGCTCGTCGTGCTTCGCAACAGCCGTACGGGGTTCGATGTGATCGAGCGCTACGACGTCGCTTCGAGCGCGACATGGACCCAGCCAACCATCTCCGGCAAGCGCTTGTTCGTAAAGGACGTTTCGACCTTGGCACTCCTGACGGTGGAGTGAAGTTTGTTTTTACCTCTCACCCCTGAGGGGAGAGGAACTTGCCTAGGGGCATTTCGAACCCGATTGCTTCGAGGTCGACAATCAACTTTCTGCCGTCCGCCTCGCTCAGCTCCACCAAGGGTGGACGCAGCCGACTCCACTCCGGGTCTGCCCCGTAGTGAGAGATGATCTTTTTGAGCGCTGGGACGAGAGGGAATCGCTGCACCGCAGTACGAACCTCGTTCACGGATTCCTGCATCGAGTCCGCATCGCCGGCTTGCCAGTTCTGAAATAGACGATCGATCGCCTTTGGGTTGACGTTGGCGGTCGCCGAGATGCAGCCGGCACCGCCTGAACGCATGTTGAGAAGCAGTAGCGTCTCGTTGCCAGCGAACATAGCGAACCCGGGAAAGGCCTTCAACACCGCCTCCAGATTGGCGCGGTCGCCGGAGCTGTCCTTCATACCGGCCACGATGCCCGGAAAGGCCTCGAGAAGGCGACCCACGAGCTCGATGCCGAGAGGCACCGCGGACATCTGCGGAAAGTGGTAGAGATAGACGCGCAGGCGGTCGTCACCGACGCGTTCGATGATTTCGGAGAACGTCCGGTAGAGACCCTCGTCGCCCACGCCTTTGTAGTAGAAAGGCGGGAGCATGAGCACGCCGCCGACGCCGTGCGACAGGGCGTGTTTGGTGAGACGCACGGTGTTCGGGATAGCGCAGCATCCGGTGCCGGGCATCATGCGCTTGGCGTCCAGACCCGCGTCGATCAACATGTCAAGGAGTCGCATCCGTTCCTCGATCGTGAGGGAGTTGGCCTCGCTGTTGGTTCCGAATACCGCGAGGCCGCAGTTTTGCGCCTGGAGCCAGCGGCAATGATTCGCGAGGCGGTCCCCGTCGGGAGTGAGATCGGACTTGAAGGGCGTCACGACCGGGGCGAGCACCCCGGACATGAGAGAAGTCGACGTCATGTGAGTTCCTAGAGGTTCGATGCTGACTATGACGTCACAGTGGGCGATCGGGCATCATAATCGTGCGCCACATGTGCGACGAGGGGGAGTTGTCCCAACCGAGACCCTCCTCGGGCTGCTTGAAGTGGCGTCCGATGATGTCGACGAAGGGATCGATTGATACCACCGCGTTCGGATCGAACGAGTAGAGGTCGTTCACCGTGACCAGGCGCGGGTGTTCGTACCACTTGTGGTTCCTGAGCCACTTGTGAGTTCGCTCGAGGTAGGGCTCCGGCACGTAGTCTTCTCCGAAGAAGCGATAGTAGGAATCCGGGTAGTGGTACCCATAGTCCTCATCCGGGTAAAACCTTAGCGTCTGATGGTAGCGGATCGCGAAGCTTGCGATCTCCGGTACGTAGGGCTCGACGAGCTGGGCGCCCCACCATCCGTGATCGGGACCGATGATGCCGAAGACGACGTCGTGGAGCAGGGAGGCCAGGACGATCTCTTCCCGCATGCCGGTCTCGAGCGCCCGCGTGGCACTCTGCAGCACGTGATTCGCCGGAGCGAAGCGATACTCGAAGAAGTCCAAGAGCGTCGGTTTCTCTGGCATCTTCGGAATCGCTCGCAACTTTCCGTCTCGGCCCGGCACGAACAGACTTCCTGCGCCTTCGCGGTAAGCGCGGCTGAGGTCCGCACTTTGCGCCTCGAGCTCCGCCACGGTCGGGTACTGTGGCTTTTCCGCAACTGCCTCGTTGAGTTGCGCTTCCATGTGGTGCTCGAGCGCATTGGCCTTCTGATCCGGCGTCATCAGGGCCACCGCCGAAGCGCCGCCGATACTGGAAATGAAAGACCGACGATTGATCTCCATAACGAATCCTCTACTCCATGGCTCGTGAGATTAGCTCGGTGTATCGCCGACGCCGCCAGTCGAGCGCCGACCCGGACGTTCTAGAGAGATTACGTCCGTTGACTGGCCGCAGTCAACGCCCTACCTGAGGTTGAGCGCAGGGTCACCGAGAAGGTGGTAGATGCTGAGAAGCTCGGGGAAGGCTCCAGTTCGGGCGTAGCTTTCTTGGGCCTCCAGTACGGCATCGCCGATTCGTGGGTTTTGTCCTGAAAAGAGAGCTTGCAACAGCGCCTGGTGATAAAGGTGGGCGGGTCCATCGAGACTGAGCCCGGTGGGGGAGAAAGCGGCGATGGCGCCCCGGTCCTCGGCCTTCAAGAGCTCTTCCGCGAGTGAGTTGAAGTAGGGAAAGTGGAAGTAGCCGTTGAGGCAGTTCATGGTGACGAGCAGGGGCTGTTGGGCCTGAGACGTGAGCGCGGGCGCGTCGGAGATATTGAAGACGTTCTCGCCCGCCCAGAGATAGATCCCGCCGTGCCCGACGTAGTTGACGAGCGAGGCCCCTTCGTCGAAGGCCTGGAGGATTCTATCGCGGGTCGCGGATGCGCCGAGCTCACGGAGGTACAGCTTTCGCACGTCGTGTCGAGCGAGCGCTGTCGCGATCTCGTCGGCATCGGCTTCGAAGTCTCCGGCCCCGTCCGGGTTGTCGGCGACGAGGACGATGGGAGCGCGGGTCAGGCCGGCGTCACCTGTCTCGTAGGCGACAATCTTGTCCACCATTGCCCGGGCTTCAGCGAGCGTCGCGGCTGGGAGCCGTCCGATGGCGAAGTCGGGCAAGATGTCGTCGCCGTTCACCGCGGCGAGGGACGGGTCGGAGGCGGTCCATAGATAGGAAGTCTTGACCATCAAAGGCGGCACCCGGTTGTGGACGCCGGTCCCGAGATAGTCCTTGAAGTCATAGGTGGCGTCTCCGAGGAGCACGACGTATCGCGGTGAGGGGCTTTGCCACTGGTGGTAGGCATAGCTCAGAAAGTCTTTTAGCGCTTCGGGTGTCGCCTCGCCGAAGCCGAACTCCGCGACGATGTCTTCCATGGAGACGGCTTTCACGCGCAGGCCCTCGCTTCGGCGGAGCGCGAGAAGGGGAGCCGCCGCCGGGAGAAACTCCTCGGGGGCGACGAGCAAATAGTCGGCGCCGTTGCCCTCGTTTCTCAATCCCGTCGCTCGAAATCCCGTGACCAGCGGGCGGAGGAGCGCATCGGGACTCACCACGAGGTAGCGGCCGCCGGAGTCTACTCGAGCTCGTGCGACACCGTCGTCACCCATGCGTGCGCCGTTCAGCCAGCGTGGGTTGCTCTTGGTCGTATCCACGAGGAGCGCCCCGGCCAAAAGCCCCGAAACCTCCGCGACGCCAGACGCAGAAAAGCTCCCCTCGAGGCGTCCATCCACCGCGCGCGGCAAGCGAGGATAGCTCACTTCGAAGCGGTCGAGCATCACCATGGAGTAATCCGCGCCCGTGTCCCCGACGCTCTCGATCTCTAGGAGGTTCTCGCCTTCGCGCAGAAATCCTGGATGAAGCTCCGAGTCGATTCTCTGGGCCCGCTTGCCGTCCCAGCTCATCTCTTCGATGAACGTTCCGTTCAGATACAGACGCACATGATGGTCGGGTGCCGCCGAGAAGTCACTCGCGCCCTGAAGCCAGACACGTAGATGGGAAGACTCAGCGGTGGACGCGAGGTCCGTGACGTCGAAGGCGAAGCCCTTGGTCTCCGGTGCGAAGAGGAGCTCCCACAGCCAGAGGTCGGGCGCGTCGACGAGTCCCGCCTGGTAGTAGCGGTTCTCTTCCCGTTGGACCGTTTGCCAGTAGGCGCCGAGGGCCTTGCCCGAAGGAGAGGCGTCGACTTCCTCCATGACTTTTCCGCCTCGGGCGAGCTCGAGCTCGTACACGGCTTCGTTCCCGAAGCGATTTACGGAAGCGCCCTCGCTCACGAAGTACAGCGTCGAGCCGGGGCCGAATCGATCCGCGCTTGGCTCGAGATGATAGGCGATAGCATCACCCTGGCGGCTCAGACGGAGCGTCGATGCCGCGCGGGCGCGAGCGCGGCGCCCGAAGACCTCTTCGAATCCGACCGCATAGAGACCTCGCTCCGCCGTTTGGAGCCGCGCGAGGATTCCCTCCGTCGACTTGCGCCCGCTTTCCTGTCGTCGTCTTCCCCGAAGCCCATCGGTTGTGGACTCGGAAGGCTCGCGTTTGTGAAACGAGAGCCGAACGACGAGACGTCGCGCCAGCATGAGCTGACCGGTGGTGCCGTCCCATCGAAGGGGCGCGAGCTCCACGAGCGCTTTCTTGACGTCTCCCTGAAAGCCGACACTCGTCACCTGCGCCGCCTCTGCGGGGTACATGCCGGTTCGCAACTTCTGTCTCGAGCCCCTCTTCCGGCGCGCGCGGACCGTGCCGTCCGCGGAAGCGACGAGCTCGGGAAGCTCGGCATCGGTGGGCCTCAAGCTCGAAAATGCCTCGACCTCGTGGGAGCTCACCGACTGGAGCTCGACCTTTCTACCGGCCACCGCTTCCACCCAGGCTCGGTGCACCGGAATCCCCGGTGCGTTCACCTCCATCAGCGATTCGAACCCCGGAATCTCCAGGCGGACGGTGCCGTCTTCTTGAGGCTCCGCGTGGAAGCCTTCCGTCGAAAGCTCCAACGTCACGCCGAAGCGTCCGTCCTTGACGACTCGGAACGCGTTCGCGGAAGGGCGACCATAAATAATGAGGGACGCCTTGTCCTCATCGCCTGAGGACGCTCCCACACGGGGCGTCGCCGACACCGGCCCGTGTCGCTCCGTCAGCCCGGTCGAGTCGATGTCTTCCAGCTCGTAGAAGTACGTCGTGCCGTTTGCGAGTCCTTCGTCCCGGTAGACGTAGTTGGCACCCACGGGGGAATTGCCGAGACCCGGGATCACCTGTGACGTGACGCGCTCGTAGGGGCCGTCGGCGCTCGGCGAGCGGTAGAGGTGAAACCCGAGGTTTTTGAGCTCACTGCCCGTTTCCCACTCGAGGGTCACCGCGGAGTCCGCGGGCACGGCCTCGAACGACACGAGCTCCACGGCCGTGACCGCCGAGACATCATCCGCTCCGATATCCCAGGGAGTCTGACGGATTCCAAAATCAATGTCCACGAAGACGGCAAGATCGGCGTCACCTGAGAGGTCAGCGGCCTGACCCTGGGCCCATGTATCACTGGGGTCCAGATGATAGTCAACGCCTCCGACGAAAACGGGGTCGGCTCCCGCGCCGTTTCTCGTTTTGGGAAGCAGCCCAGGCGCATCGCCCAGGTCGGAAAAATTGTTGGTACTGCTTGCGCTGAAAGTACCCTGGTATGGGTCCGCAGAATCGATGGAAATGTTGTTCTTGGCGTGGACGACGGTATTATTGAACTCCGCGATCCCTCTATGGGTCGCTCCACCGGTGCCGACTACAGTGTTGTTGTAAGCATACATCGTGCCGTAGTCTGCACCGTAGATCCCCGAACCCGAGCTGGCCCCGACATAGCCGTAAACGACGTTGTTCCACACTTTGGCAACGTAAAGACTGCTATCGAAGGTCGTACTTCCAAACGAATTCAAGGCGCCGATGCCGAATGCAATATCCGGGAGAGCCACAGTCGTCGTCCGAACGATGTTATTGGAAATATGGATTTCCACCGGGGCGTCACTATTTGCCTCGCCGACGTGAATCCCGTTCGATTCTGTAGCAACGATCTGGTTGGTATTCAGCTGCAACCCGTCTATTCGGACATAGCGTTCCCTGACTCCCATCACGGCGAAATAGCTCGCGTCTTGTGACAGGCGGTAGGCCGACGTGTCCCAGGTTCCGTTGTGCCGCTGGCTTACACCCACCTCGCTTCCAAAGACCGGAGTGTAGATTCTGATGTAGTTGTTCGGACCCGTGTCCCAGCTATCGAGGAAGACAGATCCCGTGTCCTCCCCGTCTCCGTAACACGCCACCATCATGATTGTGTCGGCCGTAATCAGATCTGTCGAAGGATTGACGTCACCCGGCGTTGGCTCGAGGATGTTGGGGTTCTCGGTCCCGGACTCCCAGTCGGCCAGCGCATTGTAGGCGCGATAGACTCCGACATTCACGTTCCCAGTCGCTGTCGGTTGCGCTCCATCCTTGTCCGTGACGCTGAAAACCGTGGAGGAGCTTCTCCCAACGATGAAGGCGAGGCGGTTCCCTCCCGAGGCATAGGTGAGTGCGTCTCCGACTCCCACATTGTCCGGCATGGAACCGTCGAACGTGGCCGTCCAGCCTGAGATGGCGACCATGCGGGAGCTGGTATTGAGATCTGCAGCCGTGATACCGACCGAGCGATAGTGCGTCGTTGCCGACGGGAGGGGAGTCTCGTCGGCGCCGATGTCCCAGGAAGACGCGAAGGGACGGGGCTGGTCATCGATGTCGTTGGAGAAGATGCCGGACTGGTCCGAACCGGCGTCGATCGCCGCCGCGCCGGACCTCAGATGCAGATTCTCGGGGAAGGTCAACGACACGAACAGCGAGGCTGCCGTTGCCGTCAACGAGGCAGCCGGGGGCGCCGACCCATCCGAGTCGAGGTTGTTGGTGCTGCTCGCGTGAAAGACGCCCGTGTAGTCGGTGGTGTTGCCGACGCTGATGTTGTTTATCGCCAACCCGTCGGTTGGGGCATCGTCGAATTGGAACCCGACCCTGCAGTTGTAGACCGTGTTGTTGATGTAGGAGACGTTGTCGGCCAGCGTGTCGTTCCAGATTCCCCGGCCACCGGCCGTGCCCGTCAGGTTGTAGACGATGTTGTTGTAGATGAAATGATCGTCCCGGTCCACCTGGATGGCGCTGGCCGTGTCGTGGGGCGCGCTGCCCCCGTAGAAGATGTTCTGTCTCACCCGGACCCCGTTGTTGACGTCGACGTCGATGGCCCATTTCTGGGTGCCCCCAGAGCCCCACTCCTTGAATATCAGCCACTCGATGACGGTGTAGGGATCGTTGATGCTCATGACGTCACTGCTGGTCGTCGTCAGGTTGGTGCCTGTGAACGCCGTGCCGTCGTGACGCTGGCTGTTACCGGTAACGACCTGGGAGGCCCCGGCGACGGTCAGCGTGATGTAGTGGGAAACATCCGTGGTGTAGCCGTCGATCGTGATCGTGGACGCCTCGATGAGCGGCCCGTCGTTGTAGCAGACCCACGTGAGGCTACGACCGGCCGCCACCAGGCTCGTGTCGTTCAGGTGCGCGGCGTCGGAGGACTCGGTGACGGCCTGGCTGATCGAGTTGAAAGCCCGCTTGATCGTATTGACGCTGACGGGGCCGAGGTCTCCCGGCACGGTGCCGGTCGCGGTCTGGACGCGGAACTGGGTCGAGCTAACGACGTCCCAAATGTAGGCCAGATTGCTGGGGCTGTCGTAATCGATGACGTCCCCGAGGCCGATGTCGTTGGTCTGAGGCACGTCCAACGTAGCGACGCCACTGGCGATCGTGATCGAAGGCGAGCCCGTCTTCAAGTCGGCGGTGTTGGTGCCCACGGAGTAGAAAACGCTGGGCAGGTACGAGACCTGGAGCTGCGGGCGGTCGCCGAGCGTCGCGTGCTCACTGGATCTGTAGTTCGACCCGTTGCTGCTGGCGCCGGTGTCGACAAACACCCAACCCTCATTCAGCTCGCCGTTCGACCAGTTCTGAACGTTGGTGATCACATCCACGTTCTTGAAACCGAGCGGTAAGAGACACGGAAGGCTCCCCTCAGACACGGCCTTGTGAGATGTCGTTCCATCGGCCCCGGGGTCGCTCCAGCTCACGCCCGTTCTCCGGGAGTTCCAGGTTGCCTCGGCTTCCGTCCATCCCTCGGTCATTTGGTAGACGTCCGGACAGTCCGTGCCTTCATTATCCAAATTCAACGTCAACGTAGCGCTGAGGATGAGCGAGCCCAAAGGAATCTGATTGGCGCCGTCACCGAAGATATTCGGGAACTTCAGGATCGTGTGCCGTTCGGTGGACGTATCGACCTCGAAATGGGTGATGTCCTGACCGTCGTCGACCCACGTGGTGTCCGGAACGTCCACGCTCATGGTGGTGTCATCCGTCTCGGAGACGCTGCCTTTGCCGTCGCCCTGCTGGTAGGTGACGACCTCCGCGCTGGCCGTCACGGCAATCCCGAGGAAGATCGCGGTCGCGACACCAAGAGCGCTCCCGAGACCTCCGACCAATCGATGTTCGTGCACTCTCAATGTTTTTCGTAAAACGCCCGCGGACGCAGGGGTTCAAAGGATAGAGAAAAGCAATAGATGTGCCAGCCGATGCGTGTCTCAAATCGCCCAAAAGCAGTGACTTTGCGCGATTTCGGCTTGGAGTCGTTCCCATCACCGTGGGGAATTGGCTACGGGGAACCGGGAAAGGACCATAGTGGGCGGGGAGGGACAGTTCACCAAGGTCCTGGCAGGGGGCGCTTACGTTTTCGAGGCTGGCAGTGCCTGTTTGAGGGCGGCATCCATCAGGCCGACTCGGTGAACGGCTCCTCGCTCACAGCTCGGTTCTCTGCACACTTGCCCATCAGCTGGGTTCGCGCACCGTACCACCGCGCGGCCGGCCCGGCGGTGATCCCATGCAGAAGGATACTAAGCGCGACTGAGACGATGGTGATCAACAAGATCTCTTCCTGATGCGGAAGCGAGAAATCCCGGAGGACCAAGAGCACAAACAAAATGGATGCCAGCCCGCGCGGTCCGAACCAGCCTAAGAACGCGGTGGTAAATGGCTTGACTGCGGTTCCAAGGAGCGAAATCCAGACAGGCACCATTCGAATCGCCGTAAGCGCGAGCAGCGCAAACAGCACGTACAGAGGTTGGGCCTCGTTGACCGCCATTGGCAGCATCGCGCTTCCGAAGGCGAGAAAGGTCAAGAGCACCAAGATCAGCCCTTCGCTTTCGGCAAACTCGCGCACATAGGCACATTGTCGGCCCAGCGTATTGCCGAACGTCAGACCAGCTATGAACGCTGCGATGAATCCATTCCCGTGAATCAACTCGGCCAAGGCAAAAGCGGAGAAACTCAATGCCAAGGCAATGAGGCCTTCCGCACTCATCGACATCCACTTGTTCCGATGGCAGAGCGCGACCAAACGTGCGCCGGCATAGCCTACGAAGATCCCAGCGAGTGGACCGAGTGTCACTTGCTCGAGAGCGAAGACGAGCCACGTCGAGACGTGAGTCGAACTTTCCATGGCGCTGGCGAGACTCGCAAAGATCAACACGAAGGGAAGAGCAATCCCGTCGTTGAGTCCGCTTTCTACGTTCAGTGCCTGGCGGATGCGAACCGGTACGAGACGATTGGTCACGACCGCCTGACCCAAAGCGGCATCGGTAGGCGCCAAGATTGTCGCCACCAATGCGGCCTCCCACAGAGAAAATATTGGAAACACCGCGAGCAGCACGAAGGTACCTAGGACAATGCTCAGTGGCATGCCGATAGCGAGCATTCTCAGGGGGATATTGTGGTCGCGACGTAGCTGACGCAGGTCGATGTTTGCCGCGTCGGTAAAAAGCACCAAGATCAGCGTGATCTCTGCAAGTACGTGCAACGCAGCGCTGGTAGTCTCCAAAGGCACCAGGCCAAGCGCGGCAGAACCTACCAGCCATCCGAAACCGGCAAACAAAAGAGGTCCCGTGAGCACGGTTCCCTTGAGCCTCCGGCTGACCAAGCCATATACAAGAAAAGCCAAGGCAATCGTCAGAACAGGGATATGGGACATCTCAGACCTCGTCGGCTCGAATTCAGTTGGTTGTGCTCCCGGGTTCGAGGAGCATCGCAAGCTCCGCAAGCGTCCGCACCGTGACACCCGTGGGCCCGGCCCCCCGATACGGTGGCGTGTACGCGGGCCATGACAAGCCGACGATATCGAGGTGTATCCAGGGACGCCCGTCGACGAACTGCTGGATGAACTTTGCGCCCACGGACGCCCCGGCGTCGCCTCCGCTCTCATTGAGATCGGCGACGAGACTCGACTCGATGCCACGGGAATATTCTTCGTCGACGGGGAGCCGCCAGAAGCTCTCGCCGCTCCGCTTCGACGCTTTCTGGAGCATTTCGAAGAGGTGGTCGTCGTTCGCGAAGGCCCCTACATGTCGGTCCCCGAGTGCCCGGCGGACGGTGCCCGTCAAAGTGGCGATGTCCACGACGTAGGTCGCACCCTGCTCGACCGCATAGGAGACGCCGTCGGAAAGAATCAAGCGGCCTTCGGCATCGGTGCTCTTTACCTCCACCGTCTTGCCGGAGTAACCGACGAAGACGTCGCCAGGTTTCTGAGCATGAGGCCCCGGCATGTTCTCGACGGCCGGCACGATGCCCATGACGTTCACCCGGGGGTTCAAGCGTGCCACGATCTTCATGACGCCGAGCACGGTCGCGCCCCCGGCCATGTCGCCCTTCATGCGGTACATGCCGCTTCCACCCTTGAGCGAGATGCCTCCCGAGTCGAAAGTGACGCCCTTCCCAACGAACGCGATCGTCACTTCGGAGGGCTCGGTCGGTCGATAGCGAAGCACGATGAACCGGGGCGGGTTGGCGCTACCCTGCCCGACCGCCATCACGCCGCCCATTCCCTTCGCGCGGATCTGTGTCTCGTCGAAAACGTCGACGTCGAGTCCTCCGTCACGCGCCACGGATCGCGCGTGCTCGGCCAGTATTTCCGGCGTCATGTAGTTGGCGGGCTCGTTGATGAGCGATCGAGCGAAGTTTGTTGCCGTCGCCATGACCACAGCGCGGTCGACCACGCCATCGAGATGCGCTCCGGATCCTGCGCCACCGATGCGCAGCGACTGTAGCTTGAGTTTCTTCGCATCCGACTTGTGGAGGCCCGCATCGTAGATTCCCAGAATCGCGCCCTCCGTTACGGAGGCCACGGCTTCCGAGGTCGATAACTTCCCGCGCAGATAGACACTCAATGACGTCACGTTCTGTGTTCTCACGCTCCGAGCTGCGGCGCCGGCGACGCGCCGAAGACGCTCATGGGTCCATTCAGCCTCGTCTCCCGCGCCCAGGAGAACGAGGCGCGGTGTTCGCATGCCCGCCGGGCTCAGGATGGGAACCGCTTGAAAGAGCTTTCCCGTCAGAAGTTCTTGAGAGCGCGCAGCGCTGACGGCGGAGCCGAAAGCGTCGGGGGCGCCGGAAAAAACGCTGGCAAGGGGATCTTCGTCGGAGAATACGAGCACGACAACGACGTCTGCATCGGACTCGGTGACGGATGCGGCATCGATAGCGACGTCGACGGCCACCGTGCCGCGCACCGTCTGCGCCTCGATCGATGCGGCGAAGAGCGTGATGAGCGCCAGGACATTCCATCGGAACATTGCGGGCCTCCTTGCCTTGTCAATTCTGGCCCAGTCTATACGACAACTCGAGCCCGAGTGGCTTGCCGGTTCAAGCTGCTGAATGATGCGTTGGTGCTTCCGCCGTCGTCGGACGTCGAAGCTACGGGAACACCCTTGCCCTCTTGCGCGATGTCGCGCACCGGATGGATTTCGAGCGTCTTCCCCTAATCGTCACTGATGGCTTCGATTTCTACGAGAAGGTGGTGCGTCGCGTCTTCGGACCGGCGGCTCTCTACGGCCAGGTTCTCAAGACGCGAAGAAATGATCGCATCGTGAAGGTCGAACGACGAGCATCAATGGGCGCCTCGTGGCGTTTCGAGGAGGCGCTCAACCACTGCGAGGACTCGTCGACGTTGAACACTTCGTTCATCGAGCGCTGAATCTGACGATCCGACAGGGCTCGGCTTATCTGACTCGGCGAGCGCTGTCCCATGCTCGCCTGAACGACAAGCTCGAACAACATCTCGAACTCCTGCGATGGCGGAAGCAGTATTTCGTCGACACTAGTGTCTCAGAATTTCAGATCCAGACCGATTGTCAACCAATTGCTGCGGCGACCCGGTCACGGCCCCCGATCATGACCCGCCCGCCACGACGACCCGGACCGGCGTCGGGTTGTAGTCGTTGACCGAATTGTTGATCTGCGGGCAGTTGGACATCACCGCCAGCACATCGGTTTCCGCCCTGAGATCGACGTAGTCGCCGGGTTTCGAGATGCTGGGTCCCATGTCCATCTCGCCGTCGACGCCGACCGGCACGAACATGAAGAAGTTGACGTTGGCCGCCATGTTGTTGTTGCCCATGCCGTACTTTTCGAGCTCGGTGAGAAAGTTGTCACGGCAGTTGGGCTGCTGATCCACGACGCCGTAACGGAAGGCGTTGAGCGCGGCCGAGCAGCAGCCGCCGATGGTGTCGTGCTTACCGCAGGTATCGGCGGTGATGGTGAACAGCGGCGTCAGGCGCACGCTGTAGAGCACCGTGCCGGCAGTGAGGAAGATCCCCGTCGCGTTGATCTTCATGGTGTCGGCGGCGGCGTAGCGATCGTCGTGGTCGTCGGCGTTGTAGCACAGGAAATCGACCGCTTGGCAGCCCTCGAGATCGATGATCCGTAGCGTCTCGCCACGCTCGACGCGACGGCTCCACGAGCCCCGCGCGGCGATCACGGTATCCTCGACGATGTCGCCGGATAGGCCGTCCAGATGATCCGCCATGGCACCCTCTCCTAATCCGAGATTCCCCATAGGAATCCCTCCGACAAAATGGAGCTTGACTCAAAATCGCTCGGCGGGCAACCGGCGTCACCCGGCGGGTGATTCCAAATGCGAGTCATTTCCGCTGGATTTCGGCCGCCGCCTGAAGCTGGAGTTCCACGGCTCCAGAGTCACGTCCGACGCCCGATTGCTGGCGATGCCCTCGGCCTGACCCTCCACTTGGAACGTCGAGGAGCCATATGCCTCGCCAAGCTTAGCTCACGCAACTTCCAAATTCGTCTTTATCTGCGAGCAACCTTCCTCCCAAAATACAACCTTACGATGACAAATTCTCACTAAAAGATTTCCGGCGACCCCCATCAACGCAAGCGAGAAAACACCAGTCAACATCAAGCTGGTATCGAGCTCGAGAGCAGCTGATTGAATGACGGTGCCCAGCCCGTACTGGGATGCTATGAATTCGGCTACGACGGCACCAATCAGGCCCAGCACGACAGCGATCTGTAAACCGGCGAATATGCTCCCCGAAGCCGCCGGCAGTTTCACGTGGAAGAAGATAAGAGACCTCGAAGCGGAAAAAACACGCAATACATCGATGAGGTCGGGATCTGCCTGGCGAATGCCGACGAACGTGTTGATGAACACGGGAAAAAAACAAATCAGTGCGACCATAACGATTTTTGATTCGATACCAAACCCGAACCACACAATGATCAGAGGCGCCAAGGCGACTTTCGGTATGGACTGCAAGATGACCACATAAATGTACAGGAACTTCTCGAACGTCCTGGATTCGGCAAGCAAACTGCCGAGGGTTAGCCCAAGCCCACAGCCGACGAAATATCCAAGCGCGGTTGATTTGAACGTAAAGAAGAGATGCGGCCAGATATGACCTTGCGAATAAGCAGCAATGAATGTCGAGAACACCGAGTAAGGATCTGGAAGAATGTAGTCTGGAACTTCGAAAAGTTCGAGGCAAACGGACCAGAGAATTATGACGACGACAAGCGTGATCAGTGGGTACAAGACGAGGGTTACTTTCTCTCTCATTTTGTACCATCCGTTCTGGTGGGTGCGTCCATTTGGTCGAATTGTTTTCGAAGTAGATTGCAAATTTCAACGAAGCTTGGTGTAGCCATTGTGTCCAGGTCTCGAGGACGCGGCAGATTGACAGGTACGTCATCGATGACGCGGCCGGGACGATTTGAAAGCACCACGACACGATCCGAGAGGAACACGGCTTCAGGAATGCTGTGCGTTATGAAAATGACGGACTTGCGGGTGGCCATCCAGATTCGCTGGAGCTCGGCTGACATGTGCTCGCGCGTGAGGGCATCCAGCGCGGCCAATGGCTCATCCATCAGCAATACCGAGGGATCATGGAGCAATCCACGCGCTAAGCCGACTCGTTGCTGCATGCCGCCGGACAGTTCATTCGGATAATTGTCTGCAAATCCATCGAGCCCCACCAGGCGCAGGAGCTCAAAGGCTCGCTCTCGGGACGCAACCGGATCCAATTTGAGAGCGCGTGCCGGAACCATTACGTTGCTGAGCACAGTTTTCCATGGTAACAGAGAAGGATTCTGGAACACGACGCCAACGTCCCGGCGAGGGGCCGTCACCGGCGTTCCTGCCAACAATACCTCTCCACCGCTCGGCGGCAAAAGCCCTGAAGCAACCTTGGCAAGAGTCGACTTTCCGCATCCCGAAGGGCCAATCACTGAGACGAACTCACCGATATCGACCTCGAGCGACAAATCCTTCAGGGCGGTGATGGGCTCGCGTTTCGTCGCGTAAACGACGGAGAGTCTTTTCGCAATGAGGACAGGCGCCTGGCTTGGACGTTCGCTGTTCATTATCAATCTACAAGAACGCAGAGGAGAAGAGTCTCTCCCCTGCGCTCCGCAAAGGTGCAGACCTTCAGTTCGCGGCCCTTGCCTGGCGACGCACGGCGACGGCGTCAAATTTATTGAAGTCAGCGACAAACTCGTTTGTGAAAAGCGTGTCGATCGGGATATCTCGAGTATTTAACTCACCTTCGGCGTAAAGTACATCAACAAACTGCCGCCAACTTCCGGCTGGGTACTCCCCGAATTTTCTTGGTGTTCCAGGCTCGAAGGCAAGAATCCTTTTATACCGAGCCTTCGACACCTTTGCTGAATTGGCCAAGTGTTTGGCCTCGGGGCCCTTTACCGGTTTCCTGATCGGAATATGTTTCCACATTGCCCTGGTGCACGCTTCACGATTGGCCTCGCAGGCGATGATCCCTTTGGTTACAGCCCGCCCGAACTTCGCCAACATTGCGCCCCGGTTCTTGATCGTGTCGTCATGCGCGTAAAAGCCGTCACTGAACATCTTGCTGAACTTTTCGTCGTAAGCAAGGCGTCGCAGCTTGGTACCACGGGTCTCTAGCATAACGTGCATACCTTCAAAGAAATTCAATGCCTGTACTTCACCCGTCGTTAGTGCACGAAACGCCGGAGCACCATACCCAACCGGTACCAGTCCCACATCAGTGCCAGGTTCAAGGCCGGCGCTCCTGAGCGCAGCCTTGGTTTGAGGGATGTTCCCCGCACCGCGATTACTTATTCCGAGTTTCTTCCCCTTGAGATCCTGCAGCGACCGGATCGGGCCGTCCACGAGCACGGCGAATTCCCAAACCGATGACCGCAGCCAGTTGTAGAAGAATTTGATCGGTAAGTAATCGCGGCCCTTCTGCCGAGCTTTTATCAATAACGATGCTCCACCCCAAGCGATGTCGACTTTCTTGGTGGCTACTTGGGGCGCAGTGATCGAAGATCCGTTGAAGTAGAGGAACTCGACGTCCAGCCCTTCGGCCGCGTAGTACCCCAGCTCTTCGGATAAAACTAGATGCATCGTCGTGGAGGTTATTCCGACGGTGTGCGGAAAGCCGAGAGTAACCTTTTCAGACGCGACAGAAAACTTGGCGGAAGCGGAAAGGCCAACAACAACGACAAGGGCGAGTGTACCAAGCTTGAGCGCTGCCATCCGCCGATCGCGAAATCTGCTCAATTTCATTTTCGTTTCCTTCCGGTGCGGTGTCTACCTATGCCTTTGTCTTTGCCTGGTCGGTCCTCATCGTCTGATTTCGTTGTCTAGTGCGCCGGCACCCAACGCGTCGAATTCCGAATGTGGCCACGCTGCCCTCGCAAAGAGACCGAGGCGGCATTTTCATGTCGAGAACGCTACTCCGGCAAGATGGTCGTGTCCAGCGAATTTGCCGTACGCCGAATATGCACCAAATTCCAGCGGCACAAGAAATCGATTGGCGCTTTGCCAGACGTCACGTCGTGTCACTCCAGATAGTACGGATTTGCATCGGACGGGATGCCCATGCCACGATGTTGTCCGCGACCCTGGAGGAGGAGTTCTCAGCATGCCGTTCGAGACAAACATACTCGATCCCGCGCTTTATGAAAAAGTCCGACGGCCCGTCATGGAAGCCGAGCAGTTACCAGCTTGGTGCTATACCTCACCGGAGTTCTACGAGCGAGAAATTGATCGGATCTTCATGCGGACCTGGAATTTCGTTGGGCGGGCGGATTTAATTCCAAAACCTGGCGATTATCTCACGGTCGACCTGGTCGGTGTGCCAGTGATCCTGATACACGGCGACGACGGTGTAATTCGCGCATTCTCCAACGCGTGCCGTCACCGCGGGACGCGACTTTTATCCTCCGAGGGAAATTGCCTGGCAATCCGCTGCCCGTATCATAGTTGGACTTATTCACTGGACGGCACACTGCGTGCTGCTGCAGGCATGGAGGAAACACAGAACTTCGACTTGGCGGACTATGGATTGACGCAATTCAGATTGGCAATGTGGGAAGGCTTTCTATTTATAAATTTCAGTCAAAACGACAAAAGTCTCATCGACTATCTCGGGGACCTTCCTGAAATTCTTGGTTCTTACAACTTCTCGGAAATGATCTGTACTCGCCGAAAGATTTACGACGTTGCATGCAATTGGAAGGTTTACATCGAGAATCAGAGGGAAGCGTATCATGTGTCCACCGTACACCGCACCTCATTGGGCTCCCAGGTCAGCGTTCAGCTCACGACCTCCGGCAATTGGTCTGGAGCGTTCCTCGAGCGAGGGAGCACGGAAGCGGTGTTACGCGGCGAGACAGCGAGCTTGCCTCCGATACCGTCTCTGACCGGCAGAGCTGCCGAAGGTACCTATTTCGTTCTTGTGTATCCTCACACGTTCTTCGGGTGCACACGCGATTGCATGTGGTGGATGGAATGCCAACCTCAGGGTCCGACACGAACCAAGGTGATCGTGGGCTCTTGTTTTCCGATATCGACGGTCGAGCGGGCGGAATTTGCTGACGTCGTCGAGAAATACTACGAACGCTGGGACACTTCTCATCCCGAAGATAACGACGTTTGCGAGCTTCAACAGCAGGGTTTGATTTCCCCGTTCAATGTAACCGGACGTATCGGCAAGGCGGAAAGGGGCGTACATACGGTCGACAATTGGATTCTTGATCAGGTGCTGGATGGAGAGGTATGAATCGATGTTCGTGCCGGTGCAAGCGGGATCAGAGCTGACCTAGTGGTTGCTCGATGACCGCGGAACAGGCTCGATCGGTCCGCACGACGCCGCGTGCCTTGTTTTCTGAAATGGCATGAGCGTGAATTTGGAGAGGACTGGGATCGCTAATGGCGGATGATCCATCCCGACAAGATGTTCAACGAGAATCGACAAATGCGCGTTCATTTCCAGAACCGCCGCGCCAGCCCGACCGTGTACCATGTCACCGCCGAAATCCTGGATGAGGCGTGCCGGCGGCATCCGGATTTGGCAAGCCGCATCAATCCCAGCATCGGTTATGACACCGAAGAGTTCGATCATGCGATGGAGACGGCCGGGGTTCTTGTCGGATTTCGCATTCCAACGGGCGACCTCTCATCACGGGCGCCGCACCTCAAATGGATACAGGTCACCGGCGCGGGAATTGACCATCTAACGCCGCTCGACTGGCTGCCCCGAGGCGTCATCATTTCGACCAGCAGTGGCGTGCATGCCGAAAAGGCTGGCGAATACGCCGCGATGGCGATCAGTATGCTGAACAACTGCATGCCGCATTACATCGAATGCCAGGCCCGCAGAGAGTGGCACCAGAAATTTACCACGCCGCTGTCCGGCAAGACTCTTGTCGTCATCGGCGTTGGCCACATGGGCGGCGCGGCCGCTGTTCGCGCCAAGCAACTCGGTCTACGTGTCCTCGGGGTTAGGACCAGTGGCCGGCCGCACCCGGCCGTCGACGATATGTTCAAGCCGGACGGCCTGGATCAGGCTCTGCGCGACGCTGACTTCGTGCTCGTCTCGGTGCCGCTGACGTCTGCGACGCTGGGCTTGATCGACAAAAATCGTCTCGGCTTGATGAAGCCCAGCGCGGGTCTCATCAATATGGCCAGGGCCGAAGTCGTCGATTACCGTGCGCTCGCCGACAAACTCGTTCAAGGCGATCTCAGCGGCGCCATATTGGACGTGTTCGATCCCGAGCCATTGCCACCGGACTCCTTCTTATGGGACGTTCCCAATTTGATCCTTACGCCGCATGTGTCGTCCGATGACCCGGAGCGCTATATTCCGGACGTGCTCGATCTGCTATTCGCCAACATCGAGTGCTTTTTGTCCGGCAAACCATTGTTGAATCAAGTAGATCCCGAGCGCGAGTACTAAACCAAACCAAATTTACCTGTCCCTTCCATAAACTCGGATGTTCGAGTTTATGGAGGGGACACAGGGCATCGGACGCGGGATCGCCCACGAGCTCGTGATCGCGGGGGCGAGCGTTTATCTAAGGGGTCGCAGCCGCGCTGGCGGTTCCAGCACGGACGGCTCCACAGATTCTCTTGCCACAGAGTTTCAGGAGCTTTTACGGGCGTGCCAATCTTTTCGGGGCTCCCATTGATCGAAGACTTTTTGAGCCGCCTGAAGGGCATGGTTGGTCTTCGGGTTTCCGATATAGGGAGCGCACTGGATAATAGCCTCCTTGATCTCCTGGCGCGTCGCTCCCTGGTTGAGAGCACCCCTCGTATGAATCGCCACCTCCTCTGGATGATTCATTGCGGCGTTGATAGCGATAACAATCAGTTCCCGCCACTTCAGGTCGAGTCCAGGCCGGGCCCAAATCGTACCGAAAGTAAAATCAAGGATGCTCTCTGCATATCCAGGGTCGAGGGCCCTGAGCATCTCCAATCTCTCCTCACCGGCGGGACCAAAACAGGAATTACGGATGGCCCATCCTTTCTTGACGCGTTCTTCACTCATGACAGCCATGTCTCCTTATTCTACTTTGTTTTTCTGAGCTTTCTAAAGCTTCCCTCAACACTGGGCCACCAGTTCTTTCAGGACCGAAAAATTGGACGGCCCGGGTTTCATCTCCCCCGGCTCGATCCGTTTCGTTAGGGTCATCACCGCCTCATTGAAGGGCGTCGGCACCCTGGCTTCCCGACCTTTCGCTACAACGAGGCCATTCAAATACTCAACTTCGCTGCGCCGTCCCTTCAAATGATCTTGCAGGACGGCACATCGCGATCGCTGCCCAATGTTCGAGAAGAGAATCATCAGAGCTTTCTCCACGACCTCATCCGTCGATCCTAATAAATCCTCCATCGTCATTCCAAAAAGGGGCTCCACTCTGTATCCGAGGGTCGTTCCCACCAACAGGCTTTCCCTCCCCAATCGAACGGAAAACCGGAGCGCCTCCGAGTGTTGAACCAGCTCCCAGTTATAAATTCCGAGGATCCCGCAGAGGCCTTGACTCATGGTGTTGACCACGAGCTTGCTCCATTTCGCTCCCCAGATGTTGGTGCTGGCCTCTGCCACTCCTGACGAGGAAAGGATCTTGGCTGCCTCTTGAAGACGGGGGGTAATCCTGCCGTGGAGTTCACCCAGGGCGAACCAGGTATGAGCGTGGTCGGTGTTCCTCCTCACATGTCCGGGCTCAAGAATCTCTCCGGAGAGTTCGACGACGCAGCCCATATCTCGTTCATAGCCAATGATCGGGGCAATCCACTCGTCGTTGAGGCTATTTTGGACCGAGACGAGCATGCCCTGCGGTTTTAGATAGGGTTTAATCAAATGGACCATCCAGACAGTATCGTGCGATTTCGCCGTCAGAAAGACGATATCGAATTGGTGACGTCGTGCCGATAATTCACAGAGATGGATGGCCTCCACAGGTGTGTGTAACTCCTCCTCGGGCAAAGCGATGGTGAGCCCATCGGCTTTCATGGCTTCGACATGGGCAGGCCACTGGTCGATGAGGACGACCTTGTAGCCTGCCCGGGTCAGATCGGCCCCGATGCTGCTCCCTATCGTACCGGTGCTTAAGACAGCGATATTCTTATCGAGACCGTTTTCTGGCATCGTATGACCCTACTTCTTCTCTGCGAGCAGCTGTTTGAACAGCTTCGTGACCCTTGCGGCTTCCAGATCACGGTATTTTCCCAGCTCCTCAGCGTTCATATAGGTGACCTCATCTCCCTGTTTTTCTAACATACTCTTGAAAGATTCGTTCTCAGCAGTCTGCTTCACGATATCTCGCAACTTTCCCAGAATGGGCGCAGGCATATTCTTCGGGACTGAAAGCCCGTACCACTGCTGGTAGACAGCTTCGTCAATCTTAAGTTCCTTGACCGTCGGAACGTCCGGAAGAGACTTGAGCCTCTCGCTCCCCTGGACGGCTAAAGCCCTCAGCTTCTTTCCACGGATCAAGGGGTAGGCTGCTGGAGGATACTGCGTCATGAAATGGACATGTCCGCCGACAAGGGCTGCGAGTGCCTTTCCCCCTCCTTCGTACGGAACATGACGGACTCTAATTCCAGCGCCTCTTGTGAAGATCACGGCAGCAATGTGAGTTCCTCCGTACATGCCCGCGGAAGCATAGGCATACTGACCCGGCTTTGCTTTGCAGTCTTTGATCATATCGTCCAAGGTTTTCCAAGGGCTTTCGTAATTGACAAGGACCAGAGGTGGGCTCAACGTTAATGAACCGAGGATATCCAGGTCGTGCCGAGTAAAGGGCGGCTTCCGGCCGTTCGCGATCTCCCACAATGTGTTATTGGCAACGGTGGTTGAGTCAACCCCGATGGTGTATCCATCCGGGGTAGACTCAACGATGGCTTTCCCACCCACCAACCCGCCGGCCCCTTGCCTATTCACGACCACAACTGGCTGTCCAAGGTATTTTTCCGCTACGGCAGCAAACCCTCGGCCCACAACGTCGTGCATCCCTCCCGGAGGCATCGGGCTGATCAACGTGATAGGTTTTGTCGGGTAGCCCGCACCCATGGAGAGAGAAGACACTATGATTCCAAGTACTGCGAGTCCGATCATAAGAAACCTGTTTTTCATAGCTGTTACTTCCCTTTCTTGGTTGTGTTTTTGGACATTGCTATTCCTCTTCCAGAACTTTCTCCCACGATGCCTTTTTGGGTTTGAGGCTTCTGTAAACGTTCCACAGAAATAGTAGGCAAGCGAGTGCAATCAGCGTGAGGGCAATGGGGCTCTCCCAGAAAATTGAAAAAGATCCGCCGCTTCTCATCATGGATTGTCGGAAACTTCTCTCCATCGTTTGTCCGACGATCAAGGCCAGGATCAAAGGGGCCACGTCATACTGTAACTTCCGGAGGACGTAACCTAAGACACCAAAGAAGAGCAGAATGCCCAACTCAAATGTGCTTCCTTTGACCGAGTAGGTTCCAATCAGGGAAATGAGAAGGATGTTCGGGAACAAGATGCGAAAAGGGATCCGGAGAAGATTGACAAAGACACCGACGAGGGGAAGATTCAGGATGACCAAGATCACATTTCCGATATACATGCTGGCGACGAGGCCCCAGAAGATCTCGGGCTGCTCTGAAAGGAGCAGGGGGCCCGGTTGAATTCCATGGATGAGCAGCGCGATCATCATGACCGCGGTCACATTTCCAGTAGGGATGCCCAAGCTAAGAAACGGGATCAGCGCACTGCCAGTGGCTGCATTGTTGGCTGTCTCGGGCCCGGCAACTCCTTCGATCCGTCCGGTTCCGAACTCTTCTGGCTTCTTCGCCAGACGTTTCTCAACCATGTAGCTCACAAAGCTCGAGAGGATGTGAGCCGACCCCGGCAGAAGGCCAATAACAAACCCAAGCCCGGAGCCCCTAAAGATGGGCCCCCAAGACGCGCGAAGCTCTTGCCGGGTTGGCAAGAGCTCGCGGAACTTTACCTTGTGGATAATCTTTACCAAGCTCCCTTCCGTGGACGAAAGGATCTCCCCAACCCCAAGGGCGCCCATCCCGACAGGAAGGAAGCTGATGCCGTCATAGAGCTCTGTCACGCCATGAGTAAAGCGCTGTATACCGCTCAGGGGGTCCACCCCAATCGTACCGACTAAGAGGCCCAGAAGGATGACAGGGATTGTCTTGAAGAAGGAACCTCTTCCCAGGGACCCCAAGAGAACAAAGGCGATCAGGAGAACGGCAAACATCTCAGCCGGACCGAATTTCATTGCCACGTTGGCTAAAACAGGGGCCAAGAGCATGAGCCCGACAATACTGAACGTTCCGCCAATCAAAGAGCCCCACGCACTAATAAAGAGGGCGGCTCCACCCCGCCCCTTGAGGCTCATCTGGTAGCCGTCGAGGCAGGTAATCACGGAGGCCGATTCTCCCGGGACATTCATTAAGATCGACGTGGTGGAACCTCCATACATGGATCCGTAGTAAATTCCCGCAAGCATAATGATTGCACTGGTGGGGTTCAGGCCAAACGTGGCGGGGATGAGGAGGGTAATCCCGGCAACGGGACCCAATCCAGGCAGAATCCCGACCATCGTCCCCCAGAGACATCCAACAAAGCAGAGGTAGATGTTTTGAGGGGTTAGCGCAGTGTCAAAACCGCCAAGGAGGTCGCTAAACGTTTCCACGATACGTCACGCCATCCTCACGAAAAGAGAAAACCGTGAGGCAACTGGACGGCGAGAAACTTTCCAAAAAAGTACCAGCTCCCCGCCCCTATGCCGATAGCCAGGGAGACAGCCGTCCAGAGTCTGCAGCGGGAAACCCAATAGAAAAGGAGGAACATGTAGAGTGAAGAAGCCAAAAGGTAACCTGCTTTTTCCATGAACAGAATAAAAGCCAATGTGACCCCTACGATTTTCAAGGGGGTCACCAGTTGTCCGAAAATCCCGCGCCAATCCACCTCTTTTGTCTTATTCCCTTTTTCCATCCAGATCGGAACGGCAAAATTAGAGATCCCAAATACCAGGAGAAGAATCGAAATAGCAATGGGAAAGGTACCTGGGCCAGGTTCCTCCCAGGTACCAAGCGGAAGTTTTATTGAAAAAATAGATCCGTATAAACCGGCTAAAAGGAAGAGTATGCCCGCCCCTCGTTCCTTATCCATGGTCGAACCTCAAAACAGTAGGAAATTCCATTGTGGCCGGCTGCCCGAAACACGCCCGTTTTCACTCATTTTTCACCTTCTGACCAACGCCGGGTGCCGGAGAAATCTAGCACAATTTCAGGGAAGCAGTAGTAACGCTTGTCCGCCGCCGAGTGCCGCACCGCCGCGAAGAGTCCAATGCCATCCTCGTCTGTAACCGGCAAGGCGAAGCCCCTTCCCCATGTAATGGTCCGGATCGGCTTCCATAGGATCATTGACGCCTACCTTTTGTACTCACAAAGCGATGTTTTTCAATGTTTGATAAGTCATTCGGCATCATTCTTATGCAAGGACTCTGTCGTTTTCCTCGCAAACGAAACCGGGGTTAACTCATTTAAAAAGGAGACGGGAAATGACGCGACCAAAAAACGCTGAAAAACCCCATCGCAGAGAGCTGGGTATCGCTGTCGTGGGGTCGGGCCGTATGGGCTTTCAGCGGACAAGCCTGGCGGCCGCCCATCCGGCTGTTCGCTTTCTGGCTGTATCCGACATTGAACCTGCGCGTGCGCATGATCTAGCTGAAAAAGCCGGTGCCCAGTTGGCGTCGGGAGACAACCTCGAGGTCATATCGCATCCCGAAGTCAATGCCGTTATCGTTTCGACGCCTGAACCGGAGCATACCCTACCGGTGATCCAGGCCCTGGAGCTGGGAAAACCCGTCTTGGTGGAAAAACCAATTGCAATGCGCCTTGCCGATGCCGACCGAATGATTGCGGCCGCTGCACGTAACAAAACCGAGCTTCGGGTGGGGTACACCCGGCGTTTCCAGCGACGGTACGTTCTGGCAAAAGAGCAGGTCGTCCAGGGGCGCCTTGGCCAGATCGTGGGCGGTACTGCCCGGGTCTACAACTCGCGGGCCCAGGCATTTGAGATTCTCAAACGCAGCCCCAACGCGACGCCGGTCCTGGATGTTTTGACCTATCAGGTAGACATGTTCGGATGGTTTCTGGAAAATAATGCGCCGGTTGAGGTCGTTGCCCGCGGTCAGAAAGGGGTCTTCAAAGCGGCCGGTTACAGTGCGGACGATGTGACTTGGGCGATTGTGACGTATGCCGATGGTGCGGTGATAAATCTCGGTGTCGATTACGCGCTTCCCGAAAAATACCCGTCTCTCGGCCAGAGTATCCGCCTAGAAGTTCTCGGTACCGAGGGCGTCATCCTTCTTGACGGGGACTGCAAAGAGCAGATCCTGTACACCAACCGGGGTGCCAAACACGGTTATGTGCCGGATCATACGGTCAACATGGCGTTCCTGGGTACCTCGTCATCCGGAGATTGGGCGCTGGGCGATTTCTGGGGGCCGTTTACCGGCGAGACCCGGACCTGGCTGGACCATCTCGCAACCGGCCGGCCATGTATCCATACCACTCCGGAAGAAGCCCGGACGACGTTGGCGGTCACCCTGGCCATCGAGCAGGCGGTCCGAACAAAAGAGACCGTCAGGCTGCCCTTGTCGGAATAAGCCGGTCGGATGTAGACAGCTCAGAAACAAGCCGGATGCAAGCCCTTCAGGGCAATTTCGAACCCGATTCATTCTAAACAAGAAAGGTGGCAGTTATGAAGCGGGAAAGTAGAACAAAATTCGTATTCACATCCCTGGCCGTGATCATTTCGATTGGTATTCACATGCCGTCGGTTGTCCTGGCGGAGTATCCGGAACGTCCCATTGTGATTCTGATCAAGGCCGGACCGGGCTCCGGCGCCGATCAGCTGGCGCGTTTTGTGGCGAACCTGATTCCAGAATATCTGGGCCAGACCGCAGCGGTCCTTTACAAGAAGGGGGGATCGGGGGCGGTTGCGCAGGCATATCTGCAAAAAAGGCCGGCGGACGGCTATCATCTTTTTCTGGACACGACCACGATGGCCATTGTAACCGCCAGAGGGATAGTGCCCTTTACGGAAAAAGACTGGCAGGCAATCATGCGTCTGCAGGTGGACCCGGAGGGAATTGCGGCGCGTGCCGATTCACCCTGGAAGGATTTTAGGGAGCTTGTCGACTGGGCCAAAAAGAACCCCGGCCAGTTGCGCTGGGCCGGTGTCCATGCCGTCGCAATCGACCCTTATACCGTGGGATTGCTGGTCGATGCCGCCGGTGGACTTGATATCAAGTACATGCCGACGGACGGCGCAAACCATCAAGTATCTTTGCTGCTGGGAAGACATATTGATGTCGCTACGCTGAATCCCCAGGAGGTCAAAGAGCAGGACGCCGCCGGGAACTTCAGGGTTCTGGGCATGGCGCATTCTGAGCGTCTGCAGGCATTCCCCCACTGGCCGACGTTCAAAGAGCAGGGGTTTGATGTAGAGTCGCATATCTGGCGTGGAGTTTTTGCCAAGGCCGGTACGCCCGAACCCATCATTCTAAAACTTCGCGATGCCTTCAATCGCATGCGCCAGTCTCCGGAATTTATCGAGTTCATGAAGGAATCCGCTCAGATTGACGGATACATGGGCGGTCCGGAAGAATTCCAAGCATATTTTGCCAATCAGGTCAGCCAAATGAGGGCCTATTTTGCAAAACAGAAAAAGTGAGAGGGGCGGTTATGCGTCAGGGAGAAATAATCATCTCGCTATTTCTGATCGGCGTCGGCGTGACGATTTGGATCAGCTCCGCCGGCTTTGTTCCCGAAACCAGTATGGCAAGTATGAATCGCACACTCGGCGCCGCTTTCTATCCCCGTTTGATTGTCGGCTGTATCGTTTTTTGTTCGACGCTGCTGCTGCTTCGCGCTCTGCGCGTACACAGCAGCCAGGCGACTATTTCTTGGACCCGCTGGTATACCGTTCCCATAGCCATGGGGGTGATGCTCTTTCAGGTGTTGTCGTTCGAAGAACTGGGCTGGATACCATCGGCGTGGCTCACGCTTTTTCTGCTGATGCGCATGACGCGGGTACGGCTCTGGCAGTCATTGGTGATTCCTGTGGGGTTTATCATCTTTGTTTATTTGTTTTTTATTTTACTGCTTCGGCTCCAGTTTCCCACCGAATTCTTGCCGACGTTCCGCGGTTAGATGGTTTCGGAATACGGAAACGATCTGCGAGAAATTGAGGCTCGGCATGATTGAAAACTGGAGCTTGGGATTGACCCAACTGTTGCACTGGCAGGTTCCGCTGGCCATCGCCCTGGGTGTCGGAATGGGAATTGCCGTCGGTGCGATGCCCGGACTCAGTGGACCCACCGGAATCGCATTGATGATTCCCTTTACTTACATGCTCTCACCCATCGTCAGCCTGGCGCTGCTGGTTTCTTTGTACTCGGCGGCCGAATATGGCGGATCTATTACCGCCATCACGATCAATACTCCCGGCACACCATCGGCGGCGATCACGGCGATCGACGGCTATCCCCTTACCCAGCAGGGGAAGACCGGCCAGGCCCTGACGCTTTCAATTGTGTCTTCAACGCTCGGGGGGTTTTTCGGCACTGTCGTTCTGATTTTATTCTCCATCCCCCTAGCCCGGGCGGCCATCGCATTCGGCCCGGTGCAGTATTTCAGCCTGGGCGTTTTCGGCCTTTCCGTCATTGCCAGTCTTTCGGGAGGCAACTGGCTGAAGGCTGTCCTATCCGCTCTGATCGGCCTTTTAATCACAACGATCGGCAGCGATCCCTTGTCCGGGACGTTTCGCTTTACACTCGGCTGGCCGTCGCTTTGGGACGGCGTGCCCTTTGTCCCGGCCATGCTGGGCCTGTTTGCCATTACAGAAGTCTTTAATATCATCGAAGCCGGCGTCAAGACCCGGCTTGCAAAGGGTGCAGAGTTTTCGAGCGAATGGATCCCCTGGTCGCAAATCAAGGCTCTGTGGAAGTGCATCCTGCGCTCGGCTTCTATCGGTACAATCGTCGGGGTGGTCCCTGGTGCCGGCGCAGTGATCGGCAGTATTCTTTCATACAACGAGGCCAAGAGATTTTCCAAGAATCCTGACGCCTTCGGCCAGGGGTCGTTTGAAGGCGTATGTGCGTCGGAAACGGCCAATAACGCCTGTGTCGGCGGCGCAATGGTTCCGCTGCTGACGCTGGGCGTCCCGGGGTCCGGCAGCACCGCGGTTCTGATGGGTGCGCTGATGCTGCACAATATTGCGCCCGGGCCACTGCTTTTCAGCAAACAGCCGGATATTGTTTATGGCATCTTTATTTGTCTGTTTGTCGCCAATATTTTCATGTTGCTGCTGGGTTTGCTGGGTATACGCTTCTGGCTGAAAGTGGTCCAGATTTCTCCGGCCATATTGGGCCCCCTGATCTCCGGCGTCGCATTTATCGGCGCCTACGGTATCGGTGGGAGTCTTGGCGACGTCGTGCTTATGATCGTGATCGGACTGATCGGCTATGTGATGCGGAAATTCGAATTTCCGTTGGTCCCTTTGGTGATCGCACTGGTTCTGGGTGAAATGGTTGAAATGTCGCTGCGTCGCGCCTTGATTCTATCCGACGGCAGCTTTTTGATTTTTGTCAAAGACCCCATCAGCTTCGGACTGCTACTGGCGGCGCTTTTCTCAACGGGATTCGCAATCGTCCGCGACATCCTGTCAGTGAAGAAGAAAGAAGATTCAAGCCCGACGGCAAAATAATCGAAGATATCCAGCAGCGCGTCGCCTAAGGGCCGGCGACAAAATAAGTTCCCGTTTTCAAGACGGTCGGATGGTGTAGTTCCATTTGGGTAGAGTCTGGTCCTTTGTAACGGAAAGCGCCTGCATCCGCTCGTCAGTGATTTTGACGCCCTTCGGATAACGACGCCGGATAAGGTGTGCGCGTACTCGCAAACCGGAAGAGGTGGTGGTCGTGCGGATGTATTTGAGGATGGTTTCGTAGCTGTCGAGAGGCCTGCCCGCCCAGTTCTTGCTGACCTCGCTGAACAGACGGTGCTCCACTGGATTCCACTTGGATGTACCGGACGGATAGTGGGCTATGGTGATAGCGATGTCGTGGCGATTGCAAATCCGCGTTTGAAGCCCGTGCTTCCAACCCCGACACCGATAGCCATTGCTGCCCCCGGCGTCTGCCAATATCGCGAGGTCACGGGCTGCAGGATAGCGTCGCCGTCCTTCCGTTCGCCACCACTTCTCGATGGCATTCACGGCGAAGTCCGGGGTGTTGTACGAGGTACCAATGAACACTGTCCCGCGGTTCGCGAGCAGATCGTAGACGCCGTAGGGGATTGCGATGCCGTTCGATTCGGAACGGAAGTCATGATCTTTGACGAGAGTCGGCTCGCGGTTCCAGGCCTGCCCGCCGTTTTTGAATAATCCCACCAGCTCCCGTTTCTTCGTGTCTACGCTGATGATGGGATGACCAGCTGCGGCAAAACGCTCGCGCAGTTCGGCGATACACGCGAATTGGGTATCGCGATCTTCGGACGTGGCACCGCACAGCTTCTTGTGGTTCACCCGCAACGAGAAGCCGAGCTGTTTGAGCAGTCGACCGACGGTTTTGCTGCTGACGTTCACACCGAGGCTTCTTAGCTCGCAAGCAATCTTGTCGGTGGTCCGCCGCGTCCATTTCACTCCCGTCATCGGATCGCCCGCGGTGTCGTGCTTCATGAGTTCTTCGATCTTGGCGATGACTTCTGGCTTTTTTTTGCACGGCGCGCCGTCCGCCACCCTTTCGCCGAACTCCGTCGAGCTCAACATCTCTCATTAGCAATTCCCTACGACCTCTGGCTACCGTGCTCGGATCCATCCCGAGCAGTTCGGCAGTCTGTTGGTCGCCACCGTGACCGAGCTTCATGGCCTCGACTCCCGCGTAGAGACGGCGCTGCTTTTCATCGAGCAGGCTGTAGAAAAGAACGATCGCAGCCTTCAACTCCACGGGGAGCACGCGGACTCCCCCGACCCAGCCCAACGTGGAAGGTGACGCCTCATGTACCTGGCGGGCCGAGAGCTGTTGCTTGCGCGTGCTCACATCGGTGGCCAGATACAGATATCGGCCGAACACCTGCTCGCGCGCCAATCTTTTCTCTCGGACCAGTTTCAACAGAGGAGCCTTGACGTCAACCTGCACCACGTCCTCGAGCTCGTCGACGTAGTAGCCTGCCTCACAGGCCGCGACCAACGCTTTTACCGTCGCAAGCAACGTCCCGTACTTCGAGAACCACACTGAGCGCAACGACCAAAGACCTTTTCGATCGAACTGGGCGATCTCGTCCAACGTGTAGTAGCTACCACGGTGGGAGTAGCTTGTCCGATACGCCAACTCAGGGGATGTCCCGCCGGATGTTGAATTTGGGGTAGCGGCGGCTCCTTGGCCGGCCTAAGAATAGGTCTGCCAAACCAACCGTCTCCAGAGGGGGACAAGGAGCCACCATGCCAAGGAAATCAAAGAAGCCAGTAAGAAAGCAAACGCACTCGCCTACGGGCAAGGTAGTTGGCCAAGTCGGTCAGATACTGCTACCGATGATAGCTGGGATCGCGGCCACGAAGGCGGACCTGACGGAATGGGTGTACGAGCAAGGACTGACCGCATTGCACCTACTCCTGAGAGAGGACGCGGAGAAGATCGCGGGGCCGAAGGGCAAGCACGAGAAGGAGCGAACTCATAACCACTGGGGGAGCACGGATGGGGAGCTGAGCTTCGGCGGTCGTCGAATCCAAGTGTCGCGACCTCGAGTTCGTTCGAAGTCGGGCGAGGAGGCGTCGCTTCCACACTTCGAAGCCTTCCGCGAAGAAGACCCGCTTCCGGAGCGAGTGCTGAACCAGATCTTGGTGGGGGTATCGACCCGAAATTACGAATCGAGTCTGGACAAACCCTCGGCGAAGTTGAAGTCTCGTGGCACGAGCAAGAGTGCCGCCAGCCGTCACCTCGTGAGCCAGACGACTAAGAAGCTCGAGGAATACCTATCTCGGAGGCTAGAGGAGTTCGAGCTTGCGGCACTAATGATGGATGGCCTTGAGGTGGCCGGACAGACCGTCGTCGTAACTCTCGGTATCACAATAGATGGAACGAAGGTGCCCTTGGGTATATGGCTGGGCTCGACGGAGAACTCTCGGGTGTGCACCGCGATGTTGCAGAACCTTCTCGAGCGGGGATTGCGGATCGACGAATCGATTCTCTGCGTAGTGGACGGAGGCAAAGGGATCCGCAAAGCACTCGTCGACGTTTTGGGGGATCTCGCGGTTATCCAAAGATGCCAGCTCCACAAACTCCGAAATCTACGCTCGTACCTTCCCAAGTCCCGTCACGCCTACGTGCTCCAGACAATGAAGGAAGCGTACAAATGCAAGAGTGCCGACAAGGCGCGCAAGCGACTTCAGGCATTGGTGTCGTGGCTCGAGCGAAACGGCTACGACGAAGCTGCCGGAAGCCTTCGCGAAGGGATGGAAGAGACCCTCACGGTTGTGAAGCTCGCTCTACCCGAGTTACTTCGCAAATCTCTGGCCACGACAAACGCCATCGAGAATCTCAACGGCACCATCCGCAGAGTCTCGAGAAACGTCAAGCGGTGGAAGAGTCCTTCCATGATTCGCCGATGGACCGCTCTCGGCGTCGTCACGGCGGAGAAAAAGTTTCACCGTATCAAAGGCTATCGCCATATGGGCGCTCTCGTTCACGCGCTTAGAAGCAAACAGAAATCTCTTGACAGCGATGAGGTTGCTGCCTAAGAGTATTCACAGGTGCCGCCGCTACCCGACCAAATTCAACAGCGGCCGGGACATCCCCCCAACTCATTGAGCTTTCGGAAGACGGTCGAGTCCACATCGGTGCCCAACACTGCCTTCAAATCATCGAGGGTAGCTATTTTGGGGAATTACAGACTTGACTAAGCAGACCTCTTGGTCGGCCTGCGTCGCAGCGCCTTCGCCAGCGCCTCGGGACTAGGAGGTCGCGGGTACGGCACTGGCGGGTCTGCTGTCCCTTCTATTTATTCATCCGCGCGCTTTGCTATTGATCTTTCTCGCCCGCGCGCGTCAGTATCCCCGTCATGATCTGGTTGCTTCTCCGCTCCCTCGTCTCGACGTTCGAAACGCGTAGGACACTCGAGCCGCTGCTTCTCGTTTATTCGAAACTGGGTGGAAAAGAAGATTCGGAGACATCTAGCGCACGCCCGACAGCGCCAAGGCTTCGGCTGGAAGCGATGGAGTCGACGGTGGTTCTACGAAACTCGCGGACTTCTTTAGCGACTATCGGGTCCGTTATCTCGCATCCTCGCCGACAGTTGCCCCAGCAGGATAGGTCACATAACCCTTGACCCGAAGTGTGCAGGAGCGCGTAGTGCGGGAAATCCGCATGCTGCGTGCGACGCGGCGGGGGCTGGAAACGGGGACATGGTAAGGACTGAGGCACCGGCACTTGGCCAAAGCCGCCGGCAACAGCTACTCCCCTTACCTACATCTACCGCGCCAGCCCCCGACCCTGTCACCCAACAAGAACACTCTCCCCCATGGGGAGAGTGTTCTTGTTAAGCCATCGCTCATGGTTAACGGGCCGCGCTACGAGAAACACTTCGATCTCGCGCCGATCTTGAGAGCATCGATGCGGTCGTTCTTGGCCTTGCCTCCGTGAATGGCTTTCATATAGAGAGAGCATGGCCGAGAACGAAGTCGATGCCTTCCCGCGCACAGAGATCAGCAAGCCAGAACCAGGTGAAGATGCATTCCGCCGCGATGGCGAGCTTCTCGCGAAACGGAGCGATCGCCTTCAAGAAGACATCGGGATCTGTGGGCAGGTCTCGATCCAGAAGCGCGTTTCCTTCTTGGTCGAGCACGCAGGTCTACATGTTTCGTGCGTGAAGGTCGATGCCACGGTAGTGTTTATGGGTTACGTTGTAGAATCTCATCAGGCTCTCTCCTTTCGAGGGCAGGTATGCACTCCCTAGCGTATCCTCGATGCTGAGGGTACGCGGGAGGGGGCCTGTGTGAGGATCAAGGCGATGCAGCTGGCGAAGCGCGGAATCTTGCGGGTGGCGTCTGAGATGGCGTCGTCGTCATCAAAGCACGCTTCGCAGCTGATCGCCGGTGTTAAACCGCCTAGCGATGCAACTATCGAGAAAGAGACAGTTCCTGTTTAGGCGGCGGCAAGTGAACGACGTGTTAAAGGGGGGCCTCATGGGCACCGATTTAGAGATCTGGAGCGCTGGACGCAAAACAGCGGAGTCGAAGCTTTCCCGACGTCAGCTACTCGCACTGCTTGGTGGTGGCGCCCTTGCGTCGCTTCAAGCGTCCTGTTCCCCCGGTTCAACAACCGATTCCACACCGGGTCCGTCCGGTGACGTCGTTGGCGAGGCCCTCCACTACGCCAGCCTGCGGGAGCTTGCCCGGACGATCGAATCGAAGCAGATTTCACCCGTCGAGCTCACGCAAATGATGCTGGACAGGGTCTTTGCCGTCGATGGCCGTCTTAAGAGCTACGCCACCGTGATGGCTGACCGCGCCCGGGCCGCCGCCCGCAGGGCCGAGCAGGAGGTTGCGGCAGGGAAGTACCGGGGCCCGCTTCACGGTGTCCCGATTGCGGTCAAAGATCTGTGTTACACCGAGGGCGTGCGGACTATGGGCGGCCTCGCGGTCCTGGCCGACTTCGTGCCGGACCACGATGCGACGGTTGTATCGAAGCTAGAAGAAGCCAGTGCCATCATCCTGGGCAAGCTCAACCTGACCGAGGGCGCCTACCTAGGCTATCATCCTGATTTCGATATACCCGTCAATCCCTGGGGTGGAGAGCTCTGGGCCGGTGCGTCTTCCAGCGGCTCGGGAGTCGCGACCGCTGCCGGGCTGTGCTTCGCCTCCCTAGGGACGGACACCGGAGGATCGGTCCGTTTTCCGGCGATGGCCAACGGAATTGTCGGCCTCAAGCCGACGTACGGCCGGGTGAGTCGCTACGGAGTTCTCCCACTCTCTGAATCGCTCGATCACGTAGGAGCTATGGCGCGTCGCACCGGCGCCGCCGCCGTCGTCTTCGAGGCGATCGCAGGTTTCGATCCCCATGATTCGACATCGTTGCAGGAGCCGGTGCCGAGGATGCTCGAAGAGCTGGACCGGGGCGTAGACGATTTGCGCATCGGGTTCGATCGGAAATACTCAACCGAGGGCGTAGACTCCTCTCTCGCCGCATCGATCCAAGGAGCGCTCGAGCAGCTCGAGCGCCTGGGTGCGCAGATCGTCGAGGTGACGATGCCGGAGCTTCCAGGGGTACTGCGAACCATAATCGACTTTGAAGCACACGCCGCACACGAGGCACACTATCCCTCCCGTGCCGACGAGTACGGGGCCTACTTCCGAGAGCTCCTTGTACGTGGCGCTCGAGTGACCGACGCTGCCTACGCAGAAGCCAGCCAGCTTCGTACGGAGTTCAGCGCTCGCTTTCGTGCCGTGTTTTCGAGTGTCGATGCGGTCGTCACGCCGGCAAGTGGTGTTCCTTTTGACGTTTCTTCGGAGGTCCAATACGCCGGTGGGGCGGAACTTCTCCAGGCCCTGAAGGTCGACTTGTCACGTTTCACGAATCCGGCCAACTTGGCCGGAACACCTACACTCTCTCTCCCGTGCGGTTTCTCAGAAAGTGGGCTGCCGTACACGATTCAGCTTTGGGGCAACCGCCTGAGCGAACCGATGCTATGTCGGATCGGCCACGCATACGAAGAGGCGACCGACTTGACCCTGCCCGGGTTTTGTGGACACCAACCGAGGCGCGACAATGCGCCTGGAGGCGTCCATGGGAAAGCGACGACGAAGGAAGTTCACGGGGGAGTTCAAGAAGGAAGCGGTCCGGCTGTTCAAAGCGGGCGAGCGCAGCATCGGCCAGGTCGCTAAGGAACTGGACCTGACGGAATCAGCCCTTCGAAACTGGGTGAAACAATACGAGGTTGATCACGGTGAAGGTCCACGCGAGGCTCTGACGACGGCGGAACGTGATGAGCTCCGTTCGCTGCGACGTCGAGTACGCACGTTGGAGCAAGAGCGAGAAATATTAAAAAAGGCGGCGGCCTTCTTCGCGAAGGAAAGCGAATGAGATTCAAGTTCATTCACGCGGAGCGGGCCAACTATCCGGTGCGGGTGATGTGCCGAGTCCTGAGGGTATCGACCAGAGGCTACTACGCTCAGATGAAGCGCGCGCCCAGCAGGCGACAGTGTGAGGATGGGAAGCTGAAGCTGCGCATCCAAGCGATCCACGCCCATAGCCGTGGTACCTACGGCAGGGAGCGTGTACGTCGCCAGCTTGACGGGGAGAACGTCGAGGTGGGCAAGCAGCGAGTGGCACGGCTGATGCGTGAGATGGGCCTGCAGGGCCTGCCCAGCAAGCGTTTTCGCCGCACGACCGACAGCAAGCACGATCGCCCTATCGCGCCCAACGTGCTCGGCCGGCACTTCGAAGCCGAACGAGCGAACCAGTTCTGGGTGACGGACATAACCTTCATCCGGACTTGGGAAGGCTGGCTCTACTTGGCGGTCATCCTCGATCTGTTCTCGCGTCGTGTCGTCGGCTGGGCGATGCAGTCCCACCTGCGCGCAGAGCTTGCTCTCGAGGCGCTTCACATGGCCTTGGGGCGCCGTCTGCCTGGAAGTGGCTTGGTGCATCATTCAGACCGTGGTACTCAATACGCGGCTGCGACCTACCAGGCCGTGCTCGATGAGTACGGCATCGTGTGCTCGATGAGCCGCAAGGGTAATTGCTGGGACAACGCCGTGAGCGAAAGCTTCTTCGGTACGCTCAAGACCGAGCTCGTCAACCGGCGGAGCTGGCCAACCCGGCGGAGCGCCAAAGACGCCGTCGCCAGCTACATCGAAGGCTTCTACAACCCGCATCGACTTCACTCGTCGCTCGGCTACGTGAGCCCGATGCTGTTCGAGCAATTACACGCTCTTAAATCTGCTGATGCGAGATGATCAACCCGTCCACTTTTCCCGGGCAAGGTCAACTGGCACAAGAGGCACCCGGATGTGTGAAGCTGCCGCCGGCGAGAGGCTTCATCCAGGTGATGGCTTCAGCACGGAGTTCAAACTAACCGACCCTTTGAAATGTCAGTGCGGGGGCACCTCTTGATGAAATAAAGGGGATTCTTGAAATGGGAATCGTAGAAATTCTGCTGTTGTCTCAGGAAGATGTGATTGCCTGCTCACCATCGGTCAAAGAGACCCGGGAGATCATTGAAGATGTGTTCAAATCCCATGCCGAAGGCCGCGTGGTCATGCCCACCAAGTCGATAATGAATCCCCCACCGGAATTCAAAGGCCGTTGGGTTGCAATGCCGGCATACATCGAGACGGCTTTTGGCAATATCGGTGGAATAAAATGGCTGAGCTCATATTCGGAAAATTTCGCGAAATTGAATCTGCCCAATATCATCGCATTTATTGCCATCAACGACCCTGAGACGGGTTTCCCATTGGCCATTATGGACGGAACCTACATCACCGGACTGAGAACAGCAGCCGCAGTTGCAGCCGGAGCACGCTATTTGGCTTCAAAGGAAGTGAAAAAGATTGCGATCATCGGGAATTCCGTTGAGGGCAAAACAATTCTGACCGCAATTACAGAAGTTTATCCAAATACTCGTGTGGCGGCTTATGACACGATTGAGGCAGTCACCGATGCGTTTATTTCCGAGATGGGGCCGTCAATCGACTCAGCGATCGAGAAAGTCGGGTCGTCTTATGAAGCGGTAAAGGGATCTGACATCGTGATCAACGCCACCCGCGCCAAAGAACCGTTTTTCAGTGGAAAATGGCTGGAACCGGGAATGCTGGTCATTTCCATCGGGTCCATGCCCGAGCTCATGCCTGACGTCTTTGAACATGCCGATAAAATTGTCGCTGACGATTGGGAAGGATGTAAACACCTGGGATCTCTCAAGCCTTTCGTCGAAAGTAATTTGATTTCGGAGGTTTATGCTGAAATCGGTGAGATCGTGGCCGGTCAGAAACCCGGGAGGGAATCCTTGGAAGAAAAGATTGTTTATGTACCCATGGGAATGGGCAGTGAGGACATGGCCGTTGCCCACCGCGTTTACCGCAATGCTCTGGACGGGGGGAGAGGAGAAAAATTTGCGTTATGCCGCACAAGGTAGCCCCACTCTCTCACGAGAGAGCGGGGCTGCCATTTGAATGAAGGGCCATTCCGTCAAACCGAATCGTCGGTCACCGGGGCTTTCTTGGTCAGAACCGGTTTTAGGTTCAGGCGTTTGAGCTGCTCGTTCAACGCTACGAGATCGCTCTCCAGAACACCTTGCAGATTCCGAAGATGTCCGTCCAGCTCCGGCGAAAGCTCCTCGAACACCTTATAGGCAGCGTCCGTGGGGCGCGCATCGCCGTTCTCCACGCTGTACCTCAGGTAGGCCAGCCGGTTGTTGATTCTAATGGAGAAGTTGAACGGATCCTGAGGGCTTTGGTTTTTTGACCTGGTAAATCTCCTGCTCGATCGTCGCGATCTTTCCGAGCAGACTCTGGGCGGTGCGGTTCAGCCTGCTGTCGCTGGACTGTTCGAGTCTGTCGTTGACCTGGGCGCGGGTGTCGCGAATCTGGATGACCGCTTCGTGGGCCGCGCTCGTCTTATCTCGGATCTTGGAGGCGAGATCGAACTGCTTCTTTAGATCGGCCACGGTGACGCCCTTGAGCCGCGGGTCCATCTGTATCTCGAACGATTGCGTCACGGTCTTACCGGCCGCGGTAAGGCGGACCTGGTAGCGTCCGGGAGGGGCCTTCGGCCCGCTCTGCGGCGAGGCACCACGGACGACCATCCCCTCGAAGGTTGGCGCGCCTGGATAGCGTAGATCCCACTCGAATCGGTTCAGGCCGGCGTGGACGGTTGGGGGCGGCTGGCGGAAGGAAGGCGCGGGGCTCGGCTTCTTCTCGTCCTCGGGCGTACCGGCAACTTTACGGATGACCTTGCCGGTGTCGTCCAGGATCTCCGCGGTGACCTTATTCACCGCGTCCTTGAGATAGTACTGGACGACCGCGTTGCCCAACCCCCGCACGGCGGGGTGAGGCTCGAAGAGGGTCAGGGAGGCTTGATAGACCTCCGGCGTGATCTGGCGCAGGGGATCGATGTCATCCAGGATCCAGAAGCCCCGGCCGTGCGAACCGACGACCACGTCGTGATCCTTGACCACCAGGTCGCGAATCGGCGTGTTCGGTAGATTGAGCTGTAGAGACTGCCAGTGGTCGCCGGCGTCGAAGGACACGTACACACCGTGCTCCGTGTCCAGGAAGAGAAGGTCTTCTCGCACCGGATCCTCCCGCACCGCCCGCGCAAAGTGGCCCGATGGGGTGCCGTTGACAATCTTCGTCCAGCTCTTGCCGTAGTCGCGCGTCCGGAAGACGTAGGGCTCGCGGTCGTCCACCTGGTAGCGATTGGCCGCCACGTAGAGCGTGCCCGGGTTGTGCCGCGACTCGTCGATGATGCTAATGCGGCTGAACTTCGGCATGGCGGGAGGGGTGATGTTCTTCCAGTTCTTACCGCCGTCTCTGGTGATGTGCATCAACCCGTCGTCCGAGCCGGTCCAGATGGTTTTCACGTCGTGGTAGGAGGGGGCCAGGGCGAAGATCGTCGCGTAGATCTCCGGTCCGTCCATGTCCATGGTGACGGGGCCCCCGGTGGGTCCTAACGTTTCCTCGTCGGCGAGAGTGAGATCGGGGCTGATCTTCTCCCAGCTCTGTCCGTCGTTGGTGGTCTTCCACAGGTGCTGCGAGGAGGTGTAGAGGATGTTCTCGTCGAGAGGAGAGAACATATTGGGATACGTCCACTGCCACCGCTCCGGATACGCGCTCGACGGCTCGCCGAGGAAAAACCGCGGGTAGACCTGGATGTCCCGGATCTGGCCGTTCGACCGGTCGTAGCGGGTCAAAAGCCCCCCCGGCTGCCGGCGCCGCAGGCGTAGAAGATGTCCAGGTTGGTGGGGTGCTGCGATATCCACGCGCTCTCGGCGCCGCCCACCTCGTAGTACCAGCCGTGATTCGGGCCGCGGGCTTGCATGTAATCCCAGCCCCCGCTGGGCACGCACACCGTGGAGTTGTCTTGCTGCGCGCCGCAGACGTGGTACGGGAAGTCGTTGGTCGCTATGACGTGGTAGAGCTGGGTGGTGGGGAAGTCCTGCTCGGACCAGGTCTCCCCGCCGTTGATGGAGACATTGCCGCCCCCGTCGTTGGCATTGATCATTCTGAGCGAGTTGTTTGGGTCGATCCACAGGTCGTGGTTGTCACCGTGAGGCACCTCAGTCCGGATGTCGAAGGTCTTGCCCCCGTCGGTGGACTTGTAGAGACTGGTGTTGAGACCGTAGACGGTATCCCGGTTCAGCGGGTCCGCGTAGATCCGGGTGTAGTAGAAGGCTCGCTGACGGAGCTTTCGCTCGTCGTTGGTCCGTGTCCAGGTGGCTCCGGCGTCGTCCGAGCGAAAGACACCGCCCTCGTTCGCCTCCACCATGGCCCAAATCCGATCGGGGTCCGCCGGTGAGACCGTCACCCCGACCTTTCCGATCGGCGGCTCGGGCATGCCGGGATTTTCGGTGAGCTCGGTCCAGGTGTCGCCGCCGTCCGTGGTCTTGTATAGCCCGGAGTCCGGCCCACCGCTCCACAAAATCCAGGGCTTGCGGTAGACCTGCCAGAGCGATGCGTAGAGAACCTCCGGGTTTTTCCGGTCGATGATGATATCCACCGCCCCCGCCTTGGGACTCACATAGAGGACTTTCTCCCAGGTGTTGCCCCCATCGGTGGAACGAAAGACCCCGCGCTCCTCGTTGTCGCCGTAAGGATGTCCGAGCGCCGCGACATAAACGATGTCGGGATTGGTGGGGTGCACGCGAATGCGAGAGATCGCCTGTGTATCCGCCAGGCCCAGGTGCCGCCAGGTCTTGCCGCCGTCGGCGGTCTTGTAGACGCCGTCGCCCTGGGTGATGCTGCCGCGGAGCTGGGTCTCGCCCATGCCAATGTAAACGACGTCAGGGTTGGTTTCCGCTACGGCCACCGCGCCCACCGAGGAGCTGGTCACCTGCCCGTCGGTGACCGGGAACCAGGTGTCGCCGCCGTCCGTGGTCTTCCAGAGCCCGCCGCCGGTGGCCCCGAAGTAGTACTCGTTGGGCCGGCCGGTGCTTCCCGAGCAACCGATCGATCTACCCCCACGGTTGGGTCCGATGTTGCGCCAGGAGAGTGTGCTGAAGAGCTCCGCGTCGAAGGTGATCTCCGCTGCGGAGGCGGATGAGCGGGCGTGTAAAGTGCCGCTCCCGGCGAAGCCGGACGTGGTGAGCTGGGCTCCAAGCAAGGAGCAAAGCCCCAGGAAAATAATGGTTAAGATGAGCAGTTGTTTACGGAACATACGCCCTCCTTTCAATTCACAGCGCATTTACTTGACCGAAAGGGCAGTGTAGTCGGGAAAGGCGGCGGTGATTCCCCTGCGTACGAAAAAGAGGCTGCTCGGGCCATCTTCGACCCTTTTTTCAGAGAATGACAAAGGGATGGTAGCAAACCCCCCCGGCTTGGCTGCTGCTATGGTCGGGCGCCTTCTTCATATAGATTGTTGTCAGAGAGGTCGGACCTAACCTGAGACACACAACTCCACAAACATGTATCCAGAGATAGGAAAAATCAAAGGACAATTGAAATGAAAATCTCCGAAGTGAGTGCGATTCCCATATCGATCCCCCTCACCGCACTTTGTCGGATGGGACATGGGGTGATGCCTGGACGCAAGATGAGGACCATATTACAGGTGAAGACAGACGATGGATATGTAGGAGTCGGAGAAGTGGAAGGTGATAAAGCAAGTACCATCGACTTCATGAAGAAAAGGATCTTGGGCCATGATCCTTTTCAGATAGAGAAGCTTCGGTGGAAGATTGCGGCGCCTATCTATTCCAATGAACTAATAGGACAAGAGGAAATCTTTGCTGCATTCGAGTTTGCCATGCTTGATATTCAAGGCAAAGTAATCGGTAGACCAGTCTATGATCTTGTCGGCGGCAAGATGAGAGATAGGGTTGATTTCTCTGCATACCTCTTCTTTAGGTATGGAAAGAACGGACAAGGAGGAGAATCCAACCCTGAAGAGTTGGTCGAGGAAGCAACAGATCTTGTTTCGAAGCATGGGTTTCGGACTCTGAAGTTGAAGGCGGGGGTTTTCAATCCGGATGTTGATGTTGAGACAATTAGGTTGCTTAGGCAAGAATTTCCTGATGCGAAGATCCGATTAGACCCCAATGGAGTATGGTCGCCAGGGATGTGTCCCGAGGTCCGTGGAAAAAGAACGGCGCCCTCCACTCCGTCATCAGGGTATCAGATCAGGCGGCAACCTCCGCGTGTTCGAGAACCTCGCTCAGACGTTGGTAGCCGTCGATGCGTCGTAGTTGAATCTGGCCAGAGGCGATAAGCCCAAACAGCAAAGCGACCGCGGACTCCTCGCTGGAGAACGACGTTTGGGTTTTCGTCCGGCGTCGAAACTCGCGGTTGAGATTCTCCAGAGCACTGGTCGTTCGAATCGATTTCCACATGGCACGAGGGAATTCATAGAAGGTCAGCAGCTGATTACCGGCCTCCTCTAGGCTTCGGACGACGGCCGGCGCGAGAGGCGTCCACTTGGCGACGAGCTCGTCATAGGCTTTGCGAGCATCGATCCCGTTCTTGGCGTAGACGATCCGGTTGTAGTCACGCCGGAGCTCACGGCGTGCGTGCGCCGGGCAATGTTGGAGCAAGTTGGCGCGCTTGTGCTCGGTACATCGCTGCAACCGGCACCCCGGCCACTTCTCCAGCGCTTTCGTCAGCCCCTTGTGGCCGTCGCTGATCACTAGCTTGGGAGCCCGGAGTCCTCGAGCCTGGAGTCCCTCCAGCACGGAGCCCCAATGCGTCGAGGCTTCGCTCACCGCCAGACGCAATGACAACAGACGTTTCTGCCCGTCTGGCGCGACCCCGAGCGCGACCAGTACGGGTACGCTGATCACACGTTTCGCCATCCGCACTTTCAGGTGGAAGCCGTCCAGGTAAACGATCGCGTAGACCTCCTCGCTGAGAGCACGGTTCTGCCATTCCTCGAAGCGCTCCTTCAGCCGGCTAACCACGCGAGACACCGCGCTCTTCGATAGGTGCTCCTCACCGAGCAGTGGTTTCAGCGCTTTGCGGATCCGGCGGCTATTCGCGCCCGACAAGTAGGTCCCCAAGATCGCCTCGTCGACCTCACGAGTCCGGCGCGCGTAACCGGGGCAACAGCTCGCTCCTGAACTCTGTCGTTTCTCCCGTTTCCTCGTCTCGCACGCGGGCTCGTGGCACCCGGAGCTCGCGAGTTCCCACCGACGTCGTCACGCGACGGGTTTCGGCTCCGTTGCGATATCCACGGCGGTCTTCCGCACGCTCGTAGCTACCACACCCCAGCGCTTGGTCGACTTCTTCCTCGAGCACTACCTCGATTGCCTCCAGTACCCGCTTACGCAGCCGAAGTTGGACGAACTCCCGGTACTCGCTTACAGACTCCTTCGATATGGTGGTAGGCTTCTTCATGGCGTAATCCTCCTCCTCGCCTTTACAGGCGTGGTTTTTCTTAACCGGAGGTTACGCCATTCTTATTTCCACGGGAAGCGGGACGGATCCGTCGCCAGAAACTTCAATCAGAATTGGAAGAAAATTGGAAAAGTATGACATCGAATATTACGAAGACCCTTGCTGCGGAATAGAAGGAATGAGAAAGGTAACCCAAAAGGTCAATATCCCTACTTGCACAAATATGATTGTAAGGACTTTCAAAGACTTACCTGCTGTCATTCGCCTGAGAGCTGTGGACATCGTGCATTCAGATCCACATAGATTTGGTGGGATTCGAGCTGCCGTTCAGTTGAGCAAAGTTTGCGAAGTCTTTAATTTAGGGCAGAGTATGCACAGCGGATTTGAAACTGGTGTTTCGCTTTCGGCGATGCTCCATACAGTTGCAACATGGGCTTCTCAACCATACGCAATAGACTCCACGTATGAGCACTTGGAAGATGATATTCCCAAAAAACGGTTTATCTTCGAAGATGGACAAATGGAAGCACCTTCTGGGCCTGGTCTGGGTATAGAGATCGACCCAGAGAAGCTCCAGATCTATGCTGAGGCCTACAAAAGGGAGGGGCCATTTTTGAGTTGGGAAGACCCAAGGCAGCCTGATTGGCACCAACTTTCACCGAGGTGGTAATGGAACGAGTTTTGATGGTCGGTGTAGGAGATGTGGGCAGTCACATTATGGAGTTTCTGGCGAGAGATCCCAGGCCCATAGACTTGATTCTTGGGGACATTGATGAAGAGAGGGCAGTGCCTCAGATAAATAATGCAGTGATAGGAGCCGCTCATCACGGCCTCGATCCCCAATTTAGCTTCAGACATGTGGATCTCAACAACATCGAACAAACAGCGCAGTTGATAAGTGAGCTCAGGCCCAGCGTGGTCATTAACTGCGCAGTGATGCACACGTGGCACCTCATTCGGAGACTTCCTCCTGAGATATATAGAAAACTTAGTTCCGCTACGCTCGGAGCCTGGCTGCCTGTGCAGCTTACTTTAGCCTATAAGATGGCTCAGGCCATAAAGCGATCGGGAGTGAAGACACATTACATTAATACTTCGCTTTCTTGCTTGACTAATCCAGTCTTGGGGAAACTAGGTATGCCTCCCACCATAGGAATAGGCAACGTAGACCTCATTGCACCAGCGGTCAAAACTCTGGTGGCGAATGAACTAAAAGTCCCTCGATCCAACGTTACTATCTTCCTCGTGGCACACCACCAGCACTGGGTATATCCTCGTGAGGCGGATTACCAGAAGGGTGCTCCGTACTACATGAAGGTTATGCTTAGAGACAAAGACATAACCAAAAAGCTTGACACTGACCGGCTGATGTATGACGCGGTCAAGCTATATCCGCCCGGTATCGAATTCACCAAAGTCTCAGCCTCTTCCACCATCAAGAACCTGATGGCCCTGGTCTTCGACATGGGGATCATGACCCATTCGCCGAGTCCTAATGGTCTCCCTGGCGGTTATCCGGTTTGCCTCAGTGCCAAAGGAGCAGAGGTTGTGCTACCCGAAGAGCTAAGTTTGGAGGAAGCTATCCGCATCAACGAGGCCGCCCAGCGTTACGATGGGGTAGAAAAAATTGAAGAGGATGGCACAGTAGTTTTCGCAGATTATTCGGTGCGTATCATGAAAGAGATGCTCGGTTTTGACTGCAAGCAGTTCAAACCGGCTGAGAGTGAGGAGAGGGCGCGAGAGCTGATCGCGCTTTACCGTAAACTGGAAGAAAAACATCTCGGTCCGCGCCATCGCGGGACTCGCGCTTGAGTCGAAAACCAAAGCCTGCCGTCCCAATAGAAACGCCGCGGCTTCGTCTCCTCCTCTTGTTCGTCGGCGTCCTCCTGTTTCGTCAGCTCTTGTGGGTGGGCGGTCTGCGCCGTGGACCAAGCCGATGAAACGAGCAGCGCGAGGACAAGGCCCGTGGAGTTCCGCCCCGTTACTCGCTGGGCTCCGGCAAACTCGAGACGACCGTGACGGTGACTTCGCCGTTCGCGTGCTCGAACTCGAACTGGTTCTGGTAGAACTTCGGGTTCTTGCCGGTCCGCAACTCTATCTCTACGACAGCGCCCGGCATGAACGGTTCTTGGTGCGTCAACGAACCGCCTCTCGTCGCGGTGCCCTGCTCGTCGTACCAGTACTCCGTTACCGTAAACCGAGTTAGCCAGCCCTTCGACGCGTTGCGCACCCGGAGCCTGCTGACCACCTCGTCGCCTTCGATCTTTGTCGCGGGTGCGAGAATTTGAACTCTCCCGAGGCCGCGGAACTCCCGAGCCGGTGCTGCCGGCGTGCTCCGGGCGGGCTGCTCGCTTTCGCCCGCGCTGGCCTCTGGGGGTGCGGCGACGGCGGCGACCGTGGTGGCTGGCGCTCTCTCCTCGGTGGGCGCGTCTGCCGCGGCCCTAGCCTCAGGAGTCGTCCCCTCGATGTCGACGACGACCCAACGCGCGGGCTCGGTGCGATCGCTCCCCGACCGAGAAAGGTCGTACTTTTGAAGCGTAATGCGAAAGGGCAGCTCGTCGCCATCCCGGGGTTTGAGGTTGAGCAGCATTTGCGTCACCGAGACGTCTCCGGCAAGCTCCTTGACGTTCGCCCCGCCCATCATTGACTTCGCGGCGAGCCTGGTTTCTGTTTCTACGGCCCGTTTGAGCTCTTGAAAAGCGCGTTCCTTCTCTTTGCGCTCATCGAGCAGCGTCATCCACTCCTCTTGAATCTCACCAAGCGCTCCACGGAACTTGTACTCTGAATCCTCTTGCAGCTTAGGGATGATCCGGTCGAGAGCATCCGCCTGTTCGGTGAGATACTCTCTTCCTTCCTCCAACGTAGCTTCTCGATCCTTCTCGGCGGCCTCAAACTGATCCATGAGCCCCGGCAACGCGAAAGGCTCTGTTGATCGGGAGCTGATCTCGACCACCTGCCACGACACCGCCTGCACGGGAGGGCTGACGGCCGACATGGAAGCAAGCGTTTGGTTGTCATCGGTCAGGGCGGCACGGAAGAATAGGTCCACGGTCGCTTGCTCCGGACTACCGCAGGCCCAGAGGCACACCAGGGTCGCCGCCGCCATCCATTCCCTGAGCTTAGTCATTTGATGCTCCTTTCGGAAAGCAGACAGAAGCTGTCCATGAACTGGAAACAATCACGTAACGAAGGGAGCATACCCTCCCCCTTTTTCATCTGTATCTGCAAAAGGCGCATTCGCACCGGGACATGACTCAAGCCAAGCTCCGGCAAGAACAGGCGTGAGCGGCTTCACAACACGTCGCACCCTCTTGCTTCCCGCTTTTTACGTCATGCCAGAGGTTCATGTCAACAGGCCGCAGGTGGGCGGGAAGGATTTCGCCGCAAATCGCGCCTATGAGTCCGCCAACGGGCGCTGCTATCGAAAGCATGATACCGCTCTGAGCGGCATGCAGGCCAAGCGTGACTCGAAAGGCTCAGGCGTAGAGGGCGACTTCTAGACCGATTCCAATATCTAATCTACGGTTCTCGATCATTGCCCTTCGGTGGGGACAGGCGCAAAAAAGGCGTCGGTCTTGGCGGCCATGACGAAATCGTTGCGGTGTAGGCCTCGTATCTTGTGGGTCCACCACGAGACCGTGACGCGACCCCACTCGGTGAGGATCGCTGGATGGTGGCCCTCGCTTTCAGCCAACTCGCCGATCTTCTGCGTAAATGCCAGCGCTTCGGCAAAGTTCTTGAAGTTGAAGACGCGGTTGAGGCGCGGGATGTCCTCCTCAGTCAGGACCTGCCACTCCGGGGTTTCGGGCTTCAGGTGCGCGATCTCTGAGTCGCTGAGCTTTGGCGCGTCGCGTCGGCAGGCGACGCACTTTTCCTGAATCAACTTAGCCATGAATTCCTAGGATATCTGGGTCTACGCGGATTCGTGTGGGTTGAAGACGGCATTTCTGGGTAATGGCGGAAGGAATGCCGCCACGATCTTCAGCTCGAGATATTCCTCGTCGCGATAGCCGTAGGCGCGTCGTTGCAGCACACGGATTTTGTTGTTGACCCCTTCAACTAGGAGGCGCAGACGTTCCATCTCGGCCACCGCCTTGTCCGGCACAGCTTGCCCACATGCGTCGCAAAACGCTAGGTGTAGCGCGAGTTGTTCGCCAGCCAGTCCAGGTGTTCTACATGCAAACCGCCGCACCCAGGACAGTTGACGCGCCAACGCTCGTATTCCAGATAGATCCGCCAGCCTGCCAACGACAGGTCGCGGACCCGGCACACTTGCTTGTCATAGCGCCCCCGGCACCGTTGCCCACAGTAAGAGCACACAGCTGTTTTTTTCGCCTCTTGAGCTGGCCCTCTGTGCCAACATCCTTGAGACAATCCGCTCCTTGAAATTAGTGTCGAGGGCGGAGGAGGATCATAGATGAGTACGTTGATTGAGAGAATGACGTCGGCGGGGTCGGAAGGAGCCCGTAGGGCGACTGGAGATCTCGCCGACCGTGGTGCTGCGGCGGGGGTCCGCGATCCCGAAGTGAGTGAGAAAGCGAAGCGCCGACGTTTCAGCGCTGAATACAAGCTGCGGATCGTTCGCGAGGCGGACGCCTGCAAGGGTGACGGTGATGTGGCGGCGCTTCTACGTCGCGAGGGACTGTACTCGTCGCATCTATCGAGTTGGCGTCGGCAACGGGACGAGATCGCCAAGGCGGGATTGACGTCGAGAAAGCGAGGTCGGAAGGCGAAGGCAGAGGCTCCACGGATCAAGGAGCTCGAGCGCGAGAACGCCCGACTCCAGCGCCGGCTGGCTCGGGTGGAAACGATGCTAGAGATCCAAAAAAAAGCCTCCGAGCTCCTGGGGATCCCCCTGAACCCGATCGACGACGACGAGAACGATTGATCGTGGCGGCCGAGGAGCTGACGGGTCGGATTGGACAAACGGCGGAAGCTTGCGAGGCGCTGGGCGTGTCTCGTTCCACGTTGTATCGTCGACGCCGACCGGTGGCGTCCAAGCCGAAGCGCCGTCCTCGGCCGCAGCGAGCCCTCGACACGACCGAGCGCGAGAGGGTCCTCAGTGCATTGCATTGCGAACGGTTCGTCGACAAGGCGCCGGCCCAGGTGTGGGCCACGCTTCTGGACGAGGGAATCTACCACTGTTCGATCCGCACGATGTACCGGATTCTGTCGGAGCACGGAGAGGTGCGTGAGCGCCGGAACCAGCTGCGGCATCCGAACTATCAGAAGCCGGAGCTCGTGGCGGAAGCGCCGAACCAGGTTTGGTCGTGGGACATAACGAAGCTGCGCGGCCCGGTCAAGTGGACCTACTTTTACCTCTACGTGATTCTCGACATCTTCTCCCGGTACGTGACCGGGTGGATGTTGGCTCGGCGAGAAAGCGCCGAGCTCGCCCGTCGTCTCATCAGCGAGAGCTGCCTCAAGCAGAACATCGAAGCCGACCAGCTCACCATCCACGCAGACCGCGGCAGCTCGATGCGAAGCAAGTCCGTCGCCTTGCTCCTGGCCGACCTCGGCATAACCAAGACGCACTCGCGGCCGTACGTCTCGAACGATAATCCCTACTCCGAGTCCCAGTTCAAGACGATGAAGTATTGCCCTGAATTCCCAAGCCGCTTTGGCTGTCTGGAAGACGGCCGCCTGTTCTGCGGCGGTTTCTTCGACTACTACAACAACGCGCACCGGCACTCGGGACTGGGGCTCATGACGCCGGCCGCCGTTCACTACGGTCGCGCCGACGAGCTCAACGCCGCCCGGCGCCAGGTCCTTCTCGAAGCTCATCGGGCTCACCCCGAGCGCTTCGTGCACGGAACACCTCAACCTCCGGTTTTGCCTCGTCAGGTCTGGATCAACCCGCCGCCCGAGAAAACGACGCCACAGGAGGCCCTAGGAGCCACTTTCTCGGGGCGCCCCATACCTGAGCTACCCCCGGATTCAAGCTATCCGGACGCGATCGCGTCGGAACCCAATCGCGACCGCACCGCGCTCACGCCCCGTCCTTCACTGATCGAGGCTCACTAAATGCAGCCTGCGGGTGTCTCAAAGTCGTTGACACGTTCCGGGCATCGCCGGAGCCGTTTTGTGCGCCGTGCTGTCGGCTGGATTCTTGCTGTCGATCCGTATCGACTCCCCGCTGAAACGAGAAAGCGTCGTCTTTGCGATAGGTGCATTGTTCGCGCTCGTCGCAATGACTTGGCTTGTTGGGCCTGTCAATCGGGCGCAGCTTCTTATGATCATGTGCGTTGCTCCTGTCGTGTGGATGAGTTTCACCCTCTGGCGGGACCGTCGTTCGGCGACACTAGGTGTGATCACGCTGAACCTCGCATTGACCAACGCCTGGATTGCCGTCAGCGTTACCAGCTTCCATGAAGCTGCAATGGTACCGCTGACACAAGTTCAAGCGGAGGTCTCACGTGCCATGGACACGGCCGTTCGCCTGCCGGAGTTTCGACGCGACGCCACCGGGTTGGAAGGTCGGCATCTCACGGCCATGCAGTGGCTGCCGGACTCGACCGACGAAGAGCAGATCCGAAACGTCATGCTCGCGTGGGCGCAGAGGCTCGGCGTGAGCGTCCATGGCAGCTGGGTCGATCGCGACTACAGCTCTAGCGGATACTGGCAGGTCGAACTGGGTGTCTGTCTCGCGGGTGACGACGCCGCCCTCACGCGGCTTCTCGACCGACGAGACGACCTGCCCAAAAGCTTTCGATGGAAATCAGAAACGCGAACCGAGAGCGGTGTCGAATTGATCCTCGATGGGTTCGCGCTGCCGCGGAACAAACCCGCGGCGCGGCCGTCGGAGACGCTCTGCGGCGGCCTCGACGACGTTTGGTGGTTCGCGATCACCGAAGAGCTCGAGGACTCCTGCGCCGAATGGGAGCGATTGCACCCGGTCATTATGCAGCTTGCCGAGTATGACGAAGTTGAGCGCGACTTGGAGCGACGCGAGTGGGCTCTGGCGTCGATCCGCGAGCAGGACGGCGGAGAGAGTGCTCGGTGAGAGCATTTGACGCTTCGAGCCAAGGCGAGATCGGTCCGTGGCACACGTGTGCCACGAAAAGGGTTCTGTCTCGACGGCGGGAACGAATCTCTGGAGACTCTCAGCCCAGTTGACGCGGCAAGACCCGCGACCTCTTCGCGGGTTTTTGTTGGCCCTAAGGGCCGGCGACAAAATAAGTTCCCGTTTTCAAGACGGTCGGATGGTGTAGTTCCATTTGGGTAGAGTCTGGTCCTTTGTAACGGAAAGCGCCTGCATCCGCTCGTCAGTGATTTTGACGCCCTTCGGATAACGACGCCGGATAAGGTGTGCGCGTACTCGCAAACCGGAAGAGGTGGTGGTCGTGCGGATGTATTTGAGGATGGTTTCGTAGCTGTCGAGAGGCCTGCCCGCCCAGTTCTTGCTGACCTCGCTGAACAGACGGTGCTCCACTGGATTCCACTTGGATGTACCGGACGGATAGTGGGCTATGGTGATAGCGATGTCGTGGCGATTGCAAATCCGCGTTTGAAGCCCGTGCTTCCAACCCCGACACCGATAGCCATTGCTGCCCCCGGCGTCTGCCAATATCGCGAGGTCACGGGCTGCAGGATAGCGTCGCCGTCCTTCCGTTCGCCACCACTTCTCGATGGCATTCACGGCGAAGTCCGGGGTGTTGTACGAGGTACCAATGAACACTGTCCCGCGGTTCGCGAGCAGATCGTAGACGCCGTAGGGGATTGCGATGCCGTTCGATTCGGAACGGAAGTCATGGTCTTTGACGAGAGTCGGCTCGCGGTTCCAGGCCTGCCCGCCGTTTTTGAATAATCCCACCAGCTCCCGTTTCTTCGTGTCTACGCTGATGATGGGATGACCAGCTGCGGCAAAACGCGCGCGCAGTTCGGCGATACACGCGAATTGGGTATCGCGATCTTCGGACGTGGCACCGCACAGCTTCTTGTGGTTCACCCGCAACGAGAAGCCGAGCTGTTTGAGCAGTCGACCGACGGTTTTGCTGCTGACGTTCACACCGAGGCTTCTTAGCTCGCAAGCAATCTTGTCGGTGGTCCGCCGCGTCCATTTCACTCCCGTCATCGGATCGCCCGCGGTGTCGTGCTTCATGAGTTCTTCGATCTTGGCGATGACTTCTGGCGTTTTTTCTGCACGGCGCGCCGTCCGCCACCCTTTCGCCGAACTCCGTCGAGCTCAACATCTCTCATTAGCAATTCCCTACGACCTCTGGCTACCGTGCTCGGATCCATCCCGAGCAGTTCGGCAATCTGTTGGTCGCCACCGTGACCGAGCTTCATGGCCTCGACTCCCGCGTAGAGACGGCGCTGCTTTTCATCGAGCAGGCTGTAGAAAAGAACGATCGCAGCCTTCAACTCCACGGGGAGCACGCGGACTCCCCCGACCCCGCCCAACGTGGAAGGTGACGCCTCATGTACCTGGCGGGCCGAGAGCTGTTGCTTGCGCGTGCTCACATCGGTGGCCAGATACAGATATCGGCCGAACACCTGCTCGCGCGCCAATCTTTTCTCTCGGACCAGTTTCAACAGAGGAGCCTTGACGTCAACCTGCACCACGTCCTCGAGCTCGTCGACGTAGTAGCCTGCCTCACAGGCCGCGACCAACGCTTTTACCGTCGCAAGCAACGTCCCGTACTTCGAGAACCACACTGAGCGCAACGACCAAAGACCTTTTCGATCGAACTGGGCGATCTCGTCCAACGTGTAGTAGCTACCACGGTGGGAGTAGCTTGTCCGATACGCCAACTCATTGAGCTTTCGGAAGACGGTCGAGTCCACATCGGTACCCAACACTGCCTTCAAATCATCGAGGGTAGCTATTTTGTGCTTCCTCAACAGGCGGTCGAGATCTTCAGACTGATAGCTCGTAGGTCTCATAATAGGAGAAGTGCTCCTTGATAGGCGTAATCCTCCTGCAATGAGGACCGTTTGTCAAACACGCGCTGGTTGCTGAAGACCTACAAATGTTCCGTTTCTAGGGAGCTTGCCAGGCTCTCGTGATGCCAGACGATATCGCGATCACGACCTGAAACAGGAAGAGTGTGCTCAAAACTAGACAGTTATTTTGTCGGCGGCCCTAAGTACTCCGATTCACAATTACGGTCGCATTCGAAAGCCGACGCATCCCGCCTGGCTGCGTGGCTCGCCGCCTTCCGCAGCGAGCCTGTCGAGCGGAGGGCTAGCCCGCCTCAGCGGCCGAACTGGAAGTATGCTCATATATCCAGATATTGCTCACTCCTCGCGCCTTGCCAGGCGGGCGCCTCGGCTTTCTCGTTGTTGCGTGACCGCAACTATGAACCGGGGCACTAGGCGACCGTCTCCAGCACCTTCAGCAGCTTCTGAACGTCCGCTCGGTTGTTGAACAGCGAGACCGACGACCGAATCACCGAACCCTCCTTCTCGCGGAAGGTGACCACGATGCCCTCCTTGTCGAAGAGCTTCTTCATTTCGTCAGTCTCTCGTCCGTGGGCGAAGCTGACGATAGGGGAGTTGTTGTTGGGAGGCGTCCAGATGTCGAATCCGAGACTCGCAAGCCCGTCTCTCAGCTCTCGGGCGAGCGCCATGGTGTGCTTTTCGATGCGGTGAAGGCCGACTTCTTTCAAGTACCCGAGGCCCGCGTTCAACTGGTAGACGATGTTGTACGCGGGGGCCGCGTACTCGTACTTTCTCGCCGTCTTCGTTAGCAGTCGGTAGTGGTGGTTGTCGAGCGTCTCCTTGGGCTGCCCGTGGCCGTAGCGGTCCGGGTGGATCCGATCGAGGAGCTCCTCACGGACGAAAAAAGGCGCGGCGCCGTAGCTTGCGTACAGCCACTTGTTCGCGTTGGTGGTGGCGAAGTCGACGCCCTCCTCGGTGAGGCTGGTGGGGAAGGCTCCGATGGCCTGGACGGCGTCGGTGTAGAGGAAAGCGCCCTTGCGGTGCGCCAAATCCGCCAGGCCTCGTACGTCCTCGCGAAAGCCGTTACGATTCGAGACCCACGCCACCGACACGAGCTTCGTTTTGCCATCGATGCGGGCGTCGAAATCCTCCAAGTCCGAGCGCCCGTCTCGCTGAGGCACGATACGGAGCTCGATGCCTTTCTCTTTCTCGAGTTCTCGGTACAGGACGAAGCTCGTCACGAAGTGGAGCTCGTCGATGACGACGTTGTCGCCGGGTCCGAGGTCGAGAGCGCTGGCGACGATGTTCTCACCGTCGCTCGTGGAGTAGAGAATGCCGATCTCTTCGGGCTTGGCACCGAATAGCGCGGCAAACCGCTCGCGCGCCTCCTCTCGAATCTCGTCCCTGCTGGCGGCGAAACCCATGCGCATCTTCTGGTCCGCAAAAGCGACGGTGGCATCCCTCACCGCTCTCGAAAAAGGTCCGCGGGCGGCAGTATTGAGGTAGGTAAGCGTGTCGGTGACCGGGAAGTCGCCGCGCACACCGAGAGGGTCCTCGTCGGAAGGGGCTGCCAGCGCCCGGCTCGCAGGTACAACCGCGAGACTAGCCGCGGTGGTCTTCAAGAAAGTGCGACGGTCGAATGAGCTCATGATTCGTCTCCTTTTTTGCGCAATCGAATCGTTTTCGGCGCCTTACGATCGGCGGATAGCTGCAGATGCGGCGCTCAAGCCTCCTACGCCCCTCAACAAGGTGAGAGTCGGTGAACGGAGATTATAGCAGACGTTGTGAAGGTGACAGCGCGGGAGGCGGCAGCGAGGACAAACAGATCGCGGGGAACTTGGGCGGCTGAATGAATTGGGCCTGCGAGACGAGGGAGTGTAAGATTCGCTGTGTATGGGAGGCTTTTTCGACAATGAAGAAACTACTTTTATTCTTTGGATTAACATTATTAATTTCGGGTCTACGCGGATTCGTGTGGGTTGAAAACTGCATTTCTGGGTAATGGCGGAAGGAAAGCCGCCACGATCTTCAGCTTGAGATATTCCTCGTCGCGATAGCCGTAGGCGCGTCGTTGCAGAACACGGATTTTGTTGTTGACCCCTTCAACTAGGCCGAGACTGACTTTGTTCTCCGGATGACAGTAGGAGGCGATACCATCCCAATGGGACTCAATCATACCGGCGAACTTCTGGTACGGATGCAGGCGTTGCCATTTGAGGCTGTCTTTCCAACGAGTGAAAAAGGCGCGAGCGCCGCGTTCGGTGCGGTAATCCCAGAGTTGCCCGAAGGCCTCCTTCAAAATAAAGGCGGTGTTCAGGCGCCGGTTGGCCTGGAGCAACTTTTTGAGTGCGCGGCGACCGTCTAGGCTCAGGTTCTCCCGCCGGGAAAGCAAAGTGTAACGCTGCCCCTTGATGTACGACCGGTCCTTGCCGCTGAGGCGTTTGTACTCACCGCGCCGGACCTCATCGAGGGCCTTTGACAGATGACGCATGATATGAAACTTGTCGAAGATGATCCGCGCATTAGGCGCGTTGTGAATCACCGAGTTCCGGAAGGGCTTCCACATATCCATGGCGGCCAGCTTGATACGGGCGCTTTTCTTTCCGCCCAACGCCTTGAAGAACAAATCGATGTCGGTTTCTTTGCGACCCTCACCGCCCACCCAGATGGGACGCGCCCGCTCCAGGTCGCTGACAATGACGCGATAGTTATGTCCCTTGCGGATGGAGATCTCATCGACACCGATGGCCCGAGGCGCCGGTAGCCCCGCCCGGTCGACCTGCTCTTGCATGTAGAGCGTATCCAGAGCCTTCACCGTACCGTGGTGCAGACGTTCCATCTCGGCCACCGCCTTGTTCGGCATATCCCGGCACAGCTTGCCCACATGCGTCGCAAAACGCTGGGTGTAGCGCGAGTTGTTCGCCAGCCAGTCTTAGGTGTTCTACATGCACACCGCCGCACCCAGGACAGTTGACGCGCCAACGCTCGTATTCCAGATAGATCCGCCAGCCTGCCAACGACAGGTCGCGGACCCGGCACACTTGCTTGTCATAGCGCCCCCGGCACCGTTGCCCACAGTAAGAGCACACAGCTGTTTTTTTCGCCTCTTGAGCTGGATGACGCGGGCGTATCGGTCACCGAATAGACCCTTCAATCCGGCACCAACCACGAAACCTGGCAGCGCAAACAGCGAGCGGATCGACTGGGAATTTTTCACTCGGTTAGCCTATCCTAAAAATGGACCACTTTTCAGCACCTGATGAAGTACTCGATACCTTTTCCACACAATGAGTTACACTGTTTTTCCGTCAGGACTTACCCACACGAATCCGCGTAGACCCTTAATTTCTTGTGTAGGTGCCAACGTTCAAGATCAGGACCTTCCTTCAGAAGAAAGCTCGGCGAATGAAGATACGGTAGCAGACACTTGGGGACAAATTATCGAGGCTCCACCAGAGACATTCTTTGCAGAAGACTTGTCTGACGATGTACGTAGCGGTTTAACCAATACATTGCTTGTAGCAACGGCTGAATGGGGAAACTACGGACCTCTGGAGTATTGGGTGCTAGGAACGGATCTAGAGGCTGCCAAGGACCTTACTGAACTATTCTGTGAACGTCGCTCGCAGCGTGGGGATTCTGAAAAGTCTCAATGCCTAAGTGAGAACCTGGACCCTAACGAAAAACATCGATTTGAGTACTATCGGCAGAAAGGCGCTGACGCCATTGTACGTGAGAAGGCGGGTGGGTCCATGGGACGTAATGGCAAGCGTGGATGGGGTATTCATTTGTTTATTTCTTCGTATCCTCTCGGCTTTGACAAACTGTTTGGTTCAAGTCCAGGAGGGGAGCAAAAAAGCGTATTTCATGAGTACTTTTACGCCGTACAGCATGCTCACCTTCAAACAAGTGATCCGGAGGATCTGTCCCGCTTCCCGTGGAAATAAGAATGGCGTAACCTCCGGTTAAACAAAACGGGTCTACGCGGATTCGTGTGGGTTGAAGACGGCATTTCTGGGTAATGGCGGAAGGAATGCCGCCACGATCTTCAGCTTGAGATATTCCTCGTCGCGATAGCCGTAGGCGCGTCGTTGCAGCACACGGATTTTGTTGTTGACCCCTTCAACTAGGAGGCGCAGACGTTCCATCTCGGCCACCGCCTTGTCCGGCACAGCTTGCCCACATGCGTCGCAAAACGCTAGGTGTAGCGCGAGTTGTTCGCCAGCCAGTCCAGGTGTTCTACATGCAAACCGCCGCACCCAGGACAGTTGACGCGCCAACGCTCGTATTCCAGATAGATCCGCCAGCCTGCCAACGACAGGTCGCGGACCCGGCACACTTGCTTGTCATAGCGCCCCCGGCACCGTTGCCCACAGTAAGAGCACACAGCTGTTTTTTTCGCCTCTTGAGCTGGATGACGCGGGCGTATCGGTCACCGAATAGACCCTTCAATCCGGCACACCACGAAACCTGGCAGCGCAAACAGCGAGCGGATCGACTGGGAATTTTTCACTCGGTTAGCCTATCCTAAAAATGGACCACTTTTCAGCACCTGATGAAGTACTCGATACCTTTTCCACACAATGAGTTACACTGTTTTTCCGTCAGGACTTACCCACACGAATCCGCGTAGACCCAACAAAACGAAACCGCGCCTGTAAAGGCGAGGAGGAGGATTACGCCATGAAGAAGCCTACCACCATATCGAAGGAGTCTGTAAGCGAGTACCGGGAGTTCGTCCAACTTCGGCTGCGTAAGCGGGTACTGGAGGCAATCGAGGTCGTGCTCGAGGAAGAAGTCGACCAAGCGCTGGGGTGTGGTAGCTACGAGCGTGCGGAAGACCGCCGTGGATATCGCAACGGAGCCGAAACCCGTCGCGTGACGACGTCGGTGGGAACTCGCGAGCTCCGGGTGCCACGAGCCCGCGTGCGAGACGAGGAAACGGGAGAAACGACAGAGTTCAGGAGCGAGCTGTTGCCCCGGTACGCGCGCCGGACTCGTGAGGTCGACGAGGCGATCTTGGGGACCTACTTGTCGGGCGCGAATAGCCGCCGGATCCGCAAAGCGCTGAAACCACTGCTCGGTGAGGAGCACCTACCGAAGAGCGCGGTGTCTCGCGTGGTTAGCCGGCTGAAGGAGCGCTTCGAGGAATGGCAGAACCGTGCTCTCAGCGAGTAGGTCTACGCGATCGTTTACCTGGACGGCTTCCACCTGAAAGTGCGGATGGCGAAACGTGTGATCAGCGTACCCGTACTGGTCGCGCTCGGGGTCGCGCCAGCCCTCTGTGCCAACATCCTTGAGACAATCCGCTCCTTGAAATTAGTGTCGAGGGCGGAGGAGGATCATAGATGAGTACGTTGATTGAGAGAATGACGTCGGCGGGGTCGGAAGGAGCCCGTAGGGCGACTGGAGATCTCGCCGACCGTGGTGCTGCGGCGGGGGTCCGCGATCCCGAAGTGAGTGAGAAAGCGAAGCGCCGACGTTTCAGCGCTGAATACAAGCTGCGGATCGTTCGCGAGGCGGACGCCTGCAAGGGTGACGGTGATGTGGCGGCGCTTCTACGTCGCGAGGGACTGTACTCGTCGCATCTATCGAGTTGGCGTCGGCAACGGGACGAGATCGCCAAGGCGGGATTGACGTCGAGAAAGCGAGGTCGGAAGGCGAAGGCAGAGGCTCCACGGATCAAGGAGCTCGAGCGCGAGAACGCCCGACTCCAGCACCGGCTGGCTCGGGTGGAAACGATGCTAGAGATCCAAAAAAAAGCCTCCGAGCTCCTGGGGATCTCCCTGAACCCGATCGACGACGACGAGAACGATTGATCGTGGCGGCCGAGGAGCTGGCGGGTCGGATTGGACAAACGGCGGAAGCTTGCGAGGCGCTGGGCGTGTCTCGTTCCACGTTGTATCGTCGACGCCGACCGGTGACGTCCAAGCCGAAGCGCCGTCCTCGGCCGCAGCGAGCCCTCGACACGACCGAGCGCGAGAGGGTCCTCAGTGCATTGCATTGCGAACGGTTCGTCGACAAGGCGCCGGCCCAGGTGTGGGCCACGCTTCTGGACGAGGGAATCTACCACTGTTCGATCCGCACGATGTACCGGATTCTGTCGGAGCACGGAGAGGTGCGTGAGCGCCGGAACCAGCTGCGGCATCCGAACTATCAGAAGCCGGAGCTCGTGGCGGAAGCGCCGAACCAGGTTTGGTCGTGGGACATAACGAAGCTGCGCGGCCCGGTCAAGTGGACCTACTTTTACCTCTACGTGATTCTCGACATCTTCTCCCGGTACGTGACCGGGTGGATGTTGGCTCGGCGAGAAAGCGCCGAGCTCGCCCGTCGTCTCATCAGCGAGAGCTGCCTCAAGCAGAACATCGAAGCCGACCAGCTCACCATCCACGCAGACCGCGGCAGCTCGATGCGAAGCAAGTCCGTCGCCTTGCTCCTGGCCGACCTCGGCATAACCAAGACGCACTCGCGGCCGTACGTCTCGAACGATAATCCCTACTCCGAGTCCCAGTTCAAGACGATGAAGTATTGCCCTGAATTCCCAAGCCGCTTTGGCTGTCTGGAAGACGGCCGCCTGTTCTGCGGCGGTTTCTTCGACTACTACAACAACGCGCACCGGCACTCGGGACTGGGGCTCATGACGCCGGCCGCCGTTCACTACGGTCGCGCCGACGAGCTCAACGCCGCCCGGCGCCAGGTCCTTCTCGAAGCTCATCGGGCTCACCCCGAGCGCTTCGTGCACGGAACACCTCAACCTCCGGTTTTGCCTCGTCAGGTCTGGATCAACCCGCCGCCCGAGAAAACGACGCCACAGGAGGCCCTAGGAGCCACTTTCTCGGGGCGCCCCATACCTGAGCTACCCCCGGATTCAAGCTATCCGGACGCGATCGCGTCGGAACCCAATCGCGACCGCACCGCGCTCACGCCCCGTCCTTCACTGATCGAGGCTCACTAAATGCAGCCTGCGGGTGTCTCAAAGTCGTTGACACGTTCCGCAGACGGGCAGAAACGTCTGTTGTCATTGCGTCTGGCGGTGAGCGAAGCCTCGACGCATTGGGGCTCCGTGCTGGAGGGACTCCAGGCTCGAGGACTCCGGGCTCCCAAGCTAGTGATCAGCGACGGCCACAAGGGGCTGACGAAAGCGCTGGAGAAGTGGCCGGGGTGCCGGTTGCAGCGATGTACCGAGCACAAGCGCGCCAACTTGCTCGAACATTGTCCCGGCGCACGCACGCCGTGAGCTTCCGGCGTGACTACAACCGGATCGTCTACGCCAAGAACGGGATCGATGCTCGCAAAGCCTATGACGAGCTCGTCGCCAAGTGGACGCCTCTCGCGCCGGCCGTCGTCCGAAGCCTAGAGGAGGCCGGTAGTCAGCTGCTGACCTTCTATGAATTCCCTCGTGCCATGTGGAAATCGATTCGAACGACCAATGCTCTGGAGAATCTCAACCGCGAGTTTCGACGCCGGACGAAAACCCAAGCGTCGTTCTCCAGCGAGGAGTCCGCGGTCGCTTTGCTGTTTGGGCTTATCGCCTCTGGCCAGATTCAACTACGACGCATCGACGGTTACCAACGTCTGAGCGAGGTTCTCGAACACGCGGAGGTCGCCGCCTGATCTGATACTCTGATGACGGAGTGGAGGGCGCCGTTCTTTTTCCACGGACCTCGGGACACATCCGATCCGGAGGAAAGGCGTGCACTCCTGGGACCCGTCTGGTCTAAGGAGGGTGGAGCTGAGTACATGGCGCAAACTACTGTAAGAAAGTTGTGGGCCTCAGGGAAGTTGACCACGATCGACAGTAGTGGTTTGAGCTCCCTCGAACAGAGTTTTGAAAACAAAATGAAAAGCGGCAAGAATAGGATCGAAGATAACTGCCCTGGCCCTCTGTGCCAACATCCTTGAGACAATCCGCTCCTTGAAATTAGTGTCGAGGGCGGAGGAGGATCATAGATGAGTACGTTGATTGAGAGAATGACGTCGGCGGGGTCGGAAGGAGCCCGTAGGGCGACTGGAGATCTCGCCGACCGTGGTGCTGCGGCGGGGGTCCGCGATCCCGAAGTGAGTGAGAAAGCGAAGCGCCGACGTTTCAGCGCTGAATACAAGCTGCGGATCGTTCGCGAGGCGGACGCCTGCAAGGGTGACGGTGATGTGGCGGCGCTTCTACGTCGCGAGGGACTGTACTCGTCGCATCTATTGAGTTGGCGTCGGCAACGGGACGAGATCGCCAAGGCGGGATTGACGTCGAGAAAGCGAGGTCGGAAGGCGAAGGCAGAGGCTCCACGGATCAAGGAGCTCGAGCGCGAGAACGCCCGACTCCAGCGCCGGCTGGCTCGGGTGGAAACGATGCTAGAGATCCAAAAAAAAGCCTCCGAGCTCCTGGGGATCCCCCTGAACCCGATCGACGACGACGAGAACGATTGATCGTGGCGGCCGAGGAGCTGGCGGGTCGGATTGGACAAACGGCGGAAGCTTGCGAGGCGCTGGGCGTGTCTCGTTCCACGTTGTATCGTCGACGCCGACCGGTGACGTCCAAGCCGAAGCGCCGTCCTCGGCCGCAGCGAGCCCTCGACACGACCGAGCGCGAGAGGGTCCTCAGTGCATTGCATTGCGAACGGTTCGTCGACAAGGCGCCGGCCCAGGTGTGGGCCACGCTTCTGGACGAGGGAATCTACCACTGTTCGATCCGCACGATGTACCGGATTCTGTCGGAGCACGGAGAGGTGCGTGAGCGCCGGAACCAGCTGCGGCATCCGAACTATCAGAAGCCGGAGCTCGTGGCGGAAGCGCCGAACCAGGTTTGGTCGTGGGACATAACGAAGCTGCGCGGCCCGGTCAAGTGGACCTACTTTTACCTCTACGTGATTCTCGACATCTTCTCCCGGTACGTGACCGGGTGGATGTTGGCTCGGCGAGAAAGCGCCGAGCTCGCCCGTCGTCTCATCAGCGAGAGCTGCCTCAAGCAGAACATCGAAGCCGACCAGCTCACCATCCACGCAGACCGCGGCAGCTCGATGCGAAGCAAGTCCGTCGCCTTGCTCCTGGCCGACCTCGGCATAACCAAGACGCACTCGCGGCCGTACGTCTCGAACGATAATCCCTACTCCGAGTCCCAGTTCAAGACGATGAAGTATTGCCCTGAATTCCGGGGATGTCCCGGCCGCTGTTGAATTTGGTCGGGTAGCGGCGGCACCTGTGAATACTCTTAGGCAGCAACCTCATCGCTGTCAAGAGATTTCTGTTTGCTTCTAAGCGCGTGAACGAGAGCGCCCATATGGCGATAGCCTTTGATACGGTGAAACTTTTTCTCCGCCGTGACGACGCCGAGAGCGGTCCATCGGCGAATCATGGAAGGACTCTTCCACCGCTTGACGTTTCTCGAGACTCTGCGGATGGTGCCGTTGAGATTCTCGATGGCGTTTGTCGTGGCCAGAGATTTGCGAAGTAACTCGGGTAGAGCGAGCTTCACAACCGTGAGGGTCTCTTCCATCCCTTCTCGAAGGCTTCCGGCAGCTTCGTCGTAGCCGTTTCGCTCGAGCCACGACACCAATGCCTGAAGTCGCTTGCGCGCCTTGTCGGCACTCTTGCATTTGTACGCTTCCTTCATTGTCTGGAGCACGTAGGCTTGACGGGACTTGGGAAGGTACGAGCGTAGATTTCGGAGTTTGTGGAGCTGGCATCTTTGGATAACCGCGAGATCCCCCAAAACGTCGACGAGTGCTTTGCGGATCCCTTTGCCTCCGTCCACTACGCAGAGAATCGATTCGTCGATCCGCAATCCCCGCTCGAGAAGGTTCTGCAACATCGCGGTGCACATCCGAGAGTTCTCCGTCGAGCCCAGCCATATACCCAAGGGCACCTTCGTTCCATCTATTGTGATACCGAGAGTTACGACGACGGTCTGTCCGGCCACCTCAAGGCCATCCATCATTAGTGCCGCAAGCTCGAACTCCTCTAGCCTCCGAGATAGGTATTCCTCGAGCTTCTTAGTCGTCTGGCTCACGAGGTGACGGCTGGCGGCACTCTTGCTCGTGCCACGAGACTTCAACTTCGCCGAGGGTTTGTCCAGACTCGATTCGTAATTTCGGGTCGATACCCCCACCAAGATCTGGTTCAGCACTCGCTCCGGAAGCGGGTCTTCTTCGCGGAAGGCTTCGAAGTGTGGAAGCGACGCCTCCTCGCCCGACTTCGAACGAACTCGAGGTCGCGACACTTGGATTCGACGACCGCCGAAGCTCAGCTCCCCATCCGTGCTCCCCCAGTGGTTATGAGTTCGCTCCTTCTCGTGCTTGCCCTTCGGCCCCGCGATCTTCTCCGCGTCCTCTCTCAGGAGTAGGTGCAATGCGGTCAGTCCTTGCTCGTACACCCATTCCGTCAGGTCCGCCTTCGTGGCCGCGATCCCAGCTATCATCGGTAGCAGTATCTGACCGACTTGGCCAACTACCTTGCCCGTAGGCGAGTGCGTTTGCTTTCTTACTGGCTTCTTTGATTTCCTTGGCATGGTGGCTCCTTGTCCCCCTCTGGAGACGGTTGGTTTGGCAGACCTATTCTTAGGCCGGCCAAGGAGCCGCCGCTACCCCAAATTCAACATCCGGCGGGACATCCCCTGAATTCCCAAGCCGCTTTGGCTGTCTGGAAGACGGCCGCCTGTTCTGCGGCGGTTTCTTCGACTACTACAACAACGCGCACCGGCACTCGGGACTGGGGCTCATGACGCCGGCCGCCGTTCACTACGGTCGCGCCGACGAGCTCAACGCCGCCCGGCGCCAGGTCCTTCTCGAAGCTCATCGGGCTCACCCCGAGCGCTTCGTGCACGGAACACCTCAACCTCCGGTTTTGCCTCGTCAGGTCTGGATCAACCCGCCGCCCGAGAAAACGACGCCACAGGAGGCCCTAGGAGCCACTTTCTCGGGGCGCCCCATACCTGAGCTACCCCCGGATTCAAGCTATCCGGACGCGATCGCGTCGGAACCCAATCGCGACCGCACCGCGCTCACGCCCCGTCCTTCACTGATCGAGGCTCACTAAATGCAGCCTGCGGGTGTCTCAAAGTCGTTGACACATTCCGTGGGACCAAGCTACATGAACTTACTTACAACAATGATTGTTCGCGTGCGGCCTATGATTTGGGTGCCTGGGCAGTTGCTTATCTTCTAAACAAGGTAGGCCAGGAAGCGCTACTAGACACCTTTTATCCGAGTCTCAACGAACTTGGGTGGGAAGGAGCGTTCCAAAAAACCTTCGGGATGTCATCGGAGGATTTCTCCGCCGAATTTGACCTCTTCTTGGAAAAAGGGGATGTCCCGCCGGATGTTGAATTTGGGGTAGCGGCGGCTCCTTGGCCGGCCTAAGAATAGGTCTGCCAAACCAACCGTCTCCAGAGGGGGACAAGGAGCCACCATGCCAAGGAAATCAAAGAAGCCAGTAAGAAAGCAAACGCACTCGCCTACGGGCAAGGTAGTTGGCCAAGTCGGTCAGATACTGCTACCGATGATAGCTGGGATCGCGGCCACGAAGGCGGACCTGACGGAATGGGTGTACGAGCAAGGACTGACCGCATTGCACCTACTCCTGAGAGAGGACGCGGAGAAGATCGCGGGGCCGAAGGGCAAGCACGAGAAGGAGCGAACTCATAACCACTGGGGGAGCACGGATGGGGAGCTGAGCTTCGGCGGTCGTCGAATCCAAGTGTCGCGACCTCGAGTTCGTTCGAAGTCGGGCGAGGAGGCGTCGCTTCCACACTTCGAAGCCTTCCGCGAAGAAGACCCGCTTCCGGAGCGAGTGCTGAACCAGATCTTGGTGGGGGTATCGACCCGAAATTACGAATCGAGTCTGGACAAACCCTCGGCGAAGTTGAAGTCTCGTGGCACGAGCAAGAGTGCCGCCAGCCGTCACCTCGTGAGCCAGACGACTAAGAAGCTCGAGGAATACCTATCTCGGAGGCTAGAGGAGTTCGAGCTTGCGGCACTAATGATGGATGGCCTTGAGGTGGCCGGACAGACCGTCGTCGTAACTCTCGGTATCACAATAGATGGAACGAAGGTGCCCTTGGGTATATGGCTGGGCTCGACGGAGAACTCTCGGGTGTGCACCGCGATGTTGCAGAACCTTCTCGAGCTGGGATTGCGGATCGACGAATCGATTCTCTGCGTAGTGGACGGAGGCAAAGGGATCCGCAAAGCACTCGTCGACGTTTTGGGGGATCTCGCGGTTATCCAAAGATGCCAGCTCCACAAACTCCGAAATCTACGCTCGTACCTTCCCAAGTCCCGTCAAGCCTACGTGCTCCAGACAATGAAGGAAGCGTACAAATGCAAGAGTGCCGACAAGGCGCGCAAGCGACTTCAGGCATTGGTGTCGTGGCTCGAGCGAAACGGCTACGACGAAGCTGCCGGAAGCCTTCGAGAAGGGATGGAAGAGACCCTCACGGTTGTGAAGCTCGCTCTACCCGAGTTACTTCGCAAATCTCTGGCCACGACAAACGCCATCGAGAATCTCAACGGCACCATCCGCAGAGTCTCGAGAAACGTCAAGCGGTGGAAGAGTCCTTCCATGATTCGCCGATGGACCGCTCTCGGCGTCGTCACGGCGGAGAAAAAGTTTCACCGTATCAAAGGCTATCGCCATATGGGCGCTCTCGTTCACGCGCTTAGAAGCAAACAGAAATCTCTTGACAGCGATGAGGTTGCTGCCTAAGAGTATTCACAGGTGCCGCCGCTACCCGACCAAATTCAACAGCGGCCGGGACATCCCCTGGAAAAACCTCTTGCCGATCAATTGGCCATACTTCCCAACTATGACTAAGAAAGAAGCAAGAGAGGGTGGCATCTTTCCGGCCTTTTCTTGTAATCTAGGATTTCCAAAACGAAGGAGACTCGTGTCATGGCACATACCTACGAAGAGCTCAGCAAGATGACCGTCGCCCAGCTACGTCAGGCCGCGGCCGGCCTCGAGCACGATGCCGTCAAGGGCCATACTCAGATGCGCAAGGAACAAATCCTGCTCGCGCTCTGCACGGCGCTCGGCATCGACTCCCACGCCCATCACCAAGTCGTCGGGCTCGACAAGGCCAAAACCAAGGCCCGGATCAGACTCCTCAGGGCGAAGCGCGACGAGGCCATCGCGGACAAGGATGGCGCTGCGTTGAAGCGAATCCGTCACGACATAAAGCTACTCAAGCACAAGATCCGGCGAGCCACCGTCTAGCTCGAACGTGGGTTCAGACCGAGGGCGGCATAGGTTTTGTCGCTTTTAGCAAACGGGGTCCACCCCAACCCTCCCCGACAGATCACTCCTCCACTACTGCCACTCGTGGGCGAATGGGGGATTTCCTTGCCTCAATCTCTGCGACTGCAGTCTCGAGACCCGGCGATGTGGCTGTCAGCTTGATCGAGCCGAGGTCTGTTTTGGATTGGACCAGCGTCATGCACAAGCCGTTGAATGCTTTGCGCTTGCTTGCTTTGTCCGGTTCGAGGCTGCCGGGGTTGCCGTTGCCAACGCCGATGATCTTGCCGGGTCCATCGATCTCGAATGCTACTTCGTTGTCCGCGGTGGGTACGGTTCTGCCTTCTGAGTCAACGATCTTCACGGCGACCAGCGAGACGTCTTCGCCATTGGCGTTTATCGTTGTCCTGTCGGGCAGAAGCACTACCGATGCCGGTTTTCCGGTTGTCTCGACTTTCTTCGTGGCTACGACTTCATCTCCCTTGTAGCACTTGGCAAGGAGGACTCCCGGTTTCCATTTTACGTCCCACTTCACGCGCGAGCTGGGCACCATCTCCCGAACGCCGTAGTTCTCGCCGTTGAGGAAAAGCTCGACGCGATCGCAGTTGCCGTAGCAGCGCACTTCGATTGTCTCCCCTTCCTCCTTTTCCCCGATTCAGTTCCAGTGCGGGAAGATGTGAAGAACCGTCTCATCGCTCCAACCTGCCTTGTAGTAGTAATAGTCGTCTTTCGGAAAACCGGAGGTATCCATGAAAGCGAACTGCGTACTGATGGCGGGCCACTCATAGGGCCACGGCTCGCCGCGGTAATCGAAGCCCGTCCATATGAACGCCCCGGACATAAACGCCCGTTCGGCAGTGGCAGGCCAACCGTGCTCAACATTCGATACGTAGGAGCTCTTGTAGGCTTTCTCCTTATCGTCAATGTAGATACCGTGCGTGGTTCCGGATCCGGTTTCTTCAGTGCAGATCATCGGATGGTCCGGATGTGCCTTGTGGTAATCGTCGAACATGTTATTGCTGTAGTTGCACCCCTGCATATCTACGGTGAGCGACAAGCCCTTACCCCATATGCCGTCATTCCTGCTCATCGCCGCGGTTACCGGGCGCGTGGGGTCGAGTCGCTTGATCGTGTCGTATATGGCTTTCCCCTGTCTAAGACCTACTTCGGTCCCCGATTCCGGCTCCTCGTTGCTCATACTCCAGATGAAGATACTAGGATGATTCCTATCGCGGAGAACCATGCTTTCGACTTGTGACAGGATTTCCGGCGAATCCTCGAGATGCCGGTTCTCTTCCATCACGAGCATGCCGAGACGATCGCAGGCATCGAGTAGGGCGGGTGTCGGGGGGTTATGGGCGGTTCGGTAGCCGTTTGAGCCGGCCTCTAGCAGCGTCTCGATTCGCCATTCGTTCACCCGATCGGGAAGGGCGACTCCCACGCCGGCGAAGTCCTGATGGTTGCACGTTCCTTTGACCTTCACCGGCTTTCCGTTGAGGAATAATCCGTCATCGGGGTCGAAACGCATCGTTCTTACGCCAAACGTCGTGTCGACATTGTCGACGGTTTTCCCGCCACTTCGAACGACTGTGCGGACCTCGTGGAGGTGGGGGGTCTCGAGCGACCAGAGGAGCGGATCCTTCAGCATCACGTTCTGCTCGAACTCGAACTCAGCATACGCATCGATCTCTTTCCTCGTCTCCACCTCTGCCAACTCGTTCCCATCCACATCGACAATCGTGGTGACCAGCGCGCTGCTTCTGGCGCGGCTACTCTCGTTCTTGACGGTCGTTTTGACATTCACCTCTGCGGCATTCTCTTTCACTTCGGGCGTGGTGACGAACGTGCCCCAGTGCGCGACATGCAGCGGATCGAGCTTGGTCAATCTCACGTGCCGGTAAATCCCGCCACCTTCATACCACCAGCCCTCGTTCCTTTCGGCGTCTACCCGAACGACGAGCGTATTGGTCTCTCCGAATTTGGCTGCATCGGTGATGTCGTAGTAGAAACTCACATAGCCGCTCATGTTATTTCCGAGATAGACGCCGTTCAGCCATACGAAGGAGTCCCGATACACGCCCTCGAAGTCTATCCAGAACTGCTTCCCCTCGTCCGAGGCGAGGATCTCAAAGTCCCGCCGGTACCAGCCAACTCCTTTGGGGAGGTAGCCGTGGCTTTTGTCGGCCTGCGGATCGAATGTGCCCTCTACGACGTAGTCATGGGGTATCTCAACAGCGCGCCAAGCTGTTTCGTCAAAACCTGTGGCAACGCCGTCGGGTAATCCGGGACTCACGGGGTCGCCATTGAAGAGAACCGCCGTGCGGATGCCACCCGATCCGTCTGTGTTCTCGACGAGAATTGTCATAAGGTTTGGTCCGCCATCTAGCCACGTATCTGCTAGATCGACCTCGAACGGGTCGTTCCATCCCTTGTAGTGCACGATTCTCTTGCCGTTCAGATAGATGTTTTTGTCCACTCGGCCTGGCCCATTTCGCTCATCTAAAATGGCCCACCTTAAGTTATTGATTCTTAAAGAACGAACGTAACAAAGTCCCTTTCCCTTATCCTGCGGCCGGAACGAACGTGCAGGCCGCCCCGAGTGAAAACACAGCTCTCATGCCTTTGGAACCGCGTTCTTGCTGCGGACGGTGCGGCGGAAGCGGTAGGACTCGGAGCCGGTCTCGAGGATGTGCGCCTGGTCCGTGACACGATCGAGCAGCGCCTTGCACAGCCGGGCGTTCGTGAACACCTGAGTCCATTCGGAGAACGGGAGATTCGTCGTGATCACGAGCGCGGCGGTCTCGCTTCGCTCCGAGATCACCTGGAACAACAGCTCGGCACCGACGTCGGCGAGCGGGACGTAACCAAGCTCGTCGATGCACAGCAACTCGAAGCGGGCATAGCGTCGGATGATGCGCGACAGCTCGTGCTCTTATCTCGCCTCGACGAGCTCGTTGACGAGTCTCGATGCGGTGGTGAAGCGGACCCGGCGACGTTGTTGGCATGCGGCCACACACAACGCGCTCGCCAGGTGGGTCTTGCCGGCACCCGCGTCGCCGAGGAAGATGACCGGCTGCGCTCGGTCGATGTAGTGACCCTCCGCGAGCTCTTTTATCCGGCGAGCCGAGACCTTGGGAGACTGTGAGAAGTCGAACTCGTCAACGGTCTTCGTCCGCGGTAGCTGTGCTTCTTTCAATCGTCTCTGAACCGCTCGGTGTTCGCGTTCCTCGACCTCGGCACTGAGCAGCACGTCGAGGTAGCGGACGTGGCTTTGCTTGTCGCACCATGCTTGCTCCGCCAGCTTCTGGAACTGGCTCGCCACTGTCGGCATGCGCAGCGTCTTGCAGTGCTGACGGATGGTGCCGAGCTCGACGCTTCGCCCGCTCACGGGTTCACCTCCGTGATGAGCTCGTTGTAGTGACTCACGCCCGGCGCAGCTCGTTCGTAGCGCGCAAGGTGTCCAAGCTCGACATCGTCCAGGCTACGCTCGGGGTTCCGTTGTAGCGACGCGGTATCGAGGAGATGGCGAAGCGCTTCGAGATCGGTGCACCCGAGCTCGAGGGCGACGGTCTCACGAAGCTTGTCGTATCCGTGCTTGCGCCCTAGCTGGATGAGCTCCACCATCTGGCGCGTGCCATCGAGCTTGCCGTGGCGACGGTTCAGCTTCGCCCACAGCTCGTCATAGCTTGCGGGCCATCGTCCTTTCGCGCGCCACTGCGCAAGCGGCGTCGAGCCCGCAAGGGCACCGGGCTTACGCTCCAAGACATCGAGATAGTGCTCGAGCTCGTAAAGCGACCGGTTCCGGTCGTAGCAGCGCTCGTGCTGTGCCATCACGCGGCCGTCCCGCCACGCCTCGACGGCCAGTGGCAGCAGCTTCACCATCACCCGCTGGCCCGGCTTCAAGGGCGTCGAGTACCAGTTCGTGCCGGCCCGAACGCAGCCTCTCTTGTCCACCGTCGTGCAGCGCTTCTCCTCGAGCTCGAAGCCCTCGTCGGCCATCGGGAGTAGGTGCACTCGCTCGAGCTCCATTGCCGCGCCCACCGCGTGTTCCTTGCCAGCGATGTGGCGCTTGTTCTCTTCGAGGCAGCGACCACGCAAGTACGCGTTGAGCTCATCCCAATCATCGAACTCCGGTACCGGCGTCCAGTGGTTGCGGCGGAAGTAGCCCACCTCGCTTTCTACACCGCCTTTCTCGTTTCCTCGAGCCGGATTGCAGAACTCGGAGTCGAATCCCCAGTGCGAGCGAAACGCCACGAAAGCTTCAGTCTGACGACGTTGGTAGCCTCGCAAGATCTTGGAAACCGCAAGGGTCAGGTTGTCGTAGCGCATTCGACGAAACACGCCACCGAAGAACTCGAACGCCTTCTCCTGCGCCTCGAAGAACGCCTGCTGCGTCGCGCGGGGATAGCCTCGATGGAATGCGCCCCCGCCGGCCATGCTCCGTACCACCAACGTTTGCACCTTCGTCAGCTCGCCACCGATCCGGGCGTGCGACTCGTACCAGTCCACCTGAGCTTCATCGCCCCACGCGTAGCTTTGCGGGATGAACACCTCCGCATGCTTCAAGCCGAGCTCACGCTTGCGCCGTCCAACGTACCGGCGAACCGTCGATTCGCCTACTTCGTGATTCGGGTAGCTCTCTCGCAGTCGATCCCAGATGCGACGCGCGGTGTGACGCTGCTTGCGTGGTTCGTGTCTGTCGGACTCGAGGATCGCGTCGATGAAATCCCGGACCGGGCCGAGCTTCGGGCTCTCTCGTGGCGTCCGCTTACGTTCCGGCGGCAGCGCGCTCTTAACCGCATCACGCACCATCCGGCGGTGCACTCCGAACTTCCTCGCTACCCCTACTATCGTCCCAACTCCGTGTTCGTACTCCCGACGCATCTGCTCGAACAATCGCACTTTGGCGCCCCTTTCCAACCGATGCCTCCTCTCTGGGCTTACGCCCGCTCAAGGCTATCGATCCGATGCAGGTGGGCCAAATCTAATGAGCGAAATGGGCCAAGTTAGAGTAGCGAACACACGAGACGGTTGCGTTGTCGTCGAAGGTCCTGAGGTAGAGCGGTCGCTGCGCTTCAAGCATGTCGCCGAGCTCCGCTCTGAACCAAGCGAACCCGACCCGCGCATGAAAGACGTCCTGCCCGGGTTCGGTGGTCTCCCAGTCGCCGGTGTTCAGATCTATCGCCGCCATTTCACCCGCAGTCTCTTCGTCCTCATCGACGGCTTTCCATCGCCACTTCTCGATCGCAACACCATCCGGCAAGCGAGAAAAGCCCTCCACGTCACCACGATGAAACAGCCACCCCTCACGCATCAGATACGTCTCTCTTGCTCCCTCGTTGGTGTCCGCATCCTGTCCTAAACCACTCCTATTCGCAGCACATCCAGAAACCGCCAGTGCGATTAGACACGAAATGTAGGTTCGAACTGCCATATTCTTACCTCCCCCTGGCGGTCGTGGAAGAGTATACGTGGGACTGGACGTACACAAGGAGACGATTGGCTGAACGCATTGGGCCTGCGAGACGAGGGAGTGTAAGATGCGCCGTGTATAGGAGGCCTTTCGACAATGAAGAAACTACTTTTATTCGTTGGATTAACATTATTGATGTCTTGTGTAGGTGCCGGCGTTCAAGATCAGAATGATCTTTCAGAAGAAAGCTCGGCGAACGAAGATACGGGAGCAGAAACTTGGGGGCAAATTATCGAGGCTCCACCAGAGACATTCTTTGCAGCAGACTTGTCTGACGATGTGCGTAACGGTTTAACCAATACATTGCTTGTAGCAACTGCCGAATGGGGAAACTACGGACCGCTGGAGTATTGGGTGCTAGGAACGGATCTAGAGGCTGCCAAGGACCTTACTGAACTATTCTGTGAACGTCGCTCGCAGCGTGGGGATTTTGAAAAGTCTCAATGCCTAAGTGAGAACCTGGACCCCAACGAAAAACATCGCTTTGAGTACTATCGGAAAATAGGCGCTGATGCCATTGCCAATGAGAAGCCGACTACGTCCATGGGACGAAATGGCATGCGTAAATGGGGCATTCATCTTTTTGTTTCTTCCTATCCTCTCGGCTTTGCGAAACGTCTGGATCGAACTCCAGGAGGGGAGCAAAAAACCGTATTTCATGAGTACTTTCACGCCGTACAGCATGCTCACCTTCAATCGAGTGATCCGGACGAAAGGCGTGCACTCCTGGGACCCGTCTGGTCTAGTGAGGGTGGAGCTGAGTACATGGCGCAAACTACTGTAAGAAAGTTGTGGGCCTCAGGGAAGTTGACCACGATCGACAATAGCGGTTTAAGCTCCTTCGAACAGAGTTTTGAAAACAAAATGATGAAGGGTAAGGAGACGATCGAAAAGAACTGCCCTGGGACTAAGCTACATGAACTTACTTACGACAATGATTGTTCGGGTGCGGCCTATGATTTGGGTGCCTGGGCATATGCTTATCTGCTAAACAAGGTAGGCCAGGAAGCGCTACTAGGCACCTTCTATCCCAGTCTCAACGAACTTGGGTGGGAAGGAGCGTTCCAAAAAACCTTCGGGATGTCATCGGAGGATTTCTCCGCCGAATTTGACCTCTTCTTGGAAAAACCTCTTGCCGATCAATTGGCCATACTTCCCAAATATGATTAGAAAAAAGGGGGTCTACGCGGATTCGTGTGGGTTGAAGACGGCATTTCTGGGTAATGGCGGAAGGAATGCCGCCACGATCTTCAGCTTGAGATATTCCTCGTCGCGATAGCCGTAGGCGCGTCGTTGCAGCACACGGATTTTGTTGTTGACCCCTTCAACTAGGAGGCGCAGACGTTCCATCTCGGCCACCGCCTTGTCCGGCACAGCTTGCCCACATGCGTCGCAAAACGCTAGGTGTAGCGCGAGTTGTTCGCCAGCCAGTCCAGGTGTTCTACATGCACACCGCCGCACCCGGGACAGTTGACGCGCCAACGCTCGTATTCCATATAGATCCGCCAGCCTGCCAACGACAGGTCGCGGACCCGGCACACTTGCTTGTCATAGCGCCCCCGGCACCGTTGCCCACAGTAAGAGCACACAGCTGTTTTTTTCGCCTCTTGAGCTGGATGACGCGGGCGTATCGGTCACCGAATAGACCCTTCAATCCGGCACCAACCACGAAACCTGGCAGCGCAAACAGCGAGCGGATCGACTGGGAATTTTTCACTCGGTTAGCCTATCCTAAAAATGGACCACTTTTCAGCACCTGATGAAGTACTCGATACCTTTTCCACACAATGAGTTGCACTGTTTTTCCGTCAGGACTTACCCACACGAATCCGCGTAGACCCAAAAAAGGCAAGAGTCCAGCCTGGAAATGTAAGCCACGCGAAGCGAGAATCGACGACGAAAGAAACACGGACATGACGATTTTTTCTTTGATCTTCAGCTCATTGTTGCTATTACAAACTCTCGACCCGACTGAAGCGTTGTTGCGCGAGCTGACCGACGCCCACGGTGTTCCCGGTTTCGAGGGCGAAGTACGCGACATACTCCGGCGCGAATGGAAGCCGCTCCTTTCGAACCTGCACGCCGACGGCATGGGAAACCTTCTCGGCGAGCACCGCGGGAGCAGCGACTCGCCTCGGGTGCTTCTCATGGCGCACATGGACGAGGTGGGTTTTCTCGTGCGTCATATCGACGAGAACGGGTTCATTTATATCCACAACGTCGGTGGCTACTTCTCCCAGAGCGTCCTGACGCAGCGCATGTCGATCCTGACGAGGCGAGGCCGCGTGCTCGGCTACACGGGTATGAAGTCGGGACACATCTTGAGAGGCGATGAACGCAACCAGATGGTTCCGCTCGAGCGCATGTTCATCGACGTCGGCGCCAGGGGCCGCCAAGAATCCGAAGCGATGGGCATTCGACCCGGTCTACCGGTGACCTACGCGACCGAGTTCGAGGTATTGAACGACACGGGACGTTACCTCGCCAAAGCCTGGGACGACCGCGTGGGCCTCGCCGTCATCACCGAGGCTTTGCGCCGGCTTCAGGCGAGCTCCCACCCCAACACCGTTGTCGTCGCCGCAACGGTTCAGGAAGAGATCGGCATGCGCGGCGCGGCGGTGGTGAACGAGAGCGTCGAGGCCGACACGGTCATCAACCTCGAGATCGGCATCGCCAGAGATTTTCCTCTCATGACGAACAAGACCTTGTCGCAGGAAGAGCTCGGCAACGGACCTGGCGTCTTCGTCTTCGACAGCAGCATGATCCCGAGCGATAACTTCGTCGAGTGGATCTTGGAGCTCTCCGGCGAGCACGCAATTCCGACGCAGTTCGAGTCCCTCTCGGGCTACGGCAAGGACGCCGCCCAGCTCCAACGCTCGGCCCGCGGCATTCCCGCCATCAATATCGGCATACCGACACGCTACGGCCACAGCCAATCGGGGGTCATCGATCGAGCGGACTACGACCACACGGTCGATCTAATCGTACACATGGTCGAAGGGCTGTCCGCCGCAGAGGTCGCGAAGATAAGGACGTACTAATGCTGGAGTGCTCTGTCATGAAAAATAATGTGATTCTCTTCTTCCTTGCCGTTTTTCTGGTCGCTTGCTCCGATACAACGGCGAATGCCGATAGCGCTGTATCGGTGAATGATGATGCCGGCCGCCAAACGGATGAGCGTCCCGACTACACCTCCAAGGTGCCGAAGTTTACTTTCGCTTCCACCCTGGAAGAACAGGAAGAGCAACTCGAGACGAATCCACTGATCTTGCGGTTTCGGGAGTCCCGGGAGACATTGGCTGCCGATCCCCACCTGCCCCTCTATCATTTTGTCAGTCCCGAAGGTCGCCTCAATGATCCGAATGGACTCAGCTATTGGCAGGGTCGCTGGCATATGTTTTACCAAGGCTATCCGCCGGAAGACCCCCGTCAGCATTGGGGCCATGCTGTAAGTGATGACCTGATCCACTGGCGGGATCTGCCCTATGCCATCTATCCCAACCCGGAAGACAGAGTTTTTTCAGGCTCTACCCTTGTTGAAGAAGACCGGGTGATCGCCATGTACCACGGCACCAAGTTGGGCAACATGGTTGCTGTCTCCAGCGACCCCTTGTTACTCAACTGGGAGAAGGTGACCGATGGGGCGGTGATTTCCATGTACCCGGGTGAAGACGGAAAACCTCTTCCCTATCGGGTATACGATCCCAATATCTGGAAAAAGGATGGGACCTACTACTCTCTTTCGGCGGGTCAGCTGCCAAGAGGGCCCGGGGGTAAGTTTACGCGCGCCAACTGGCTGTTTCGTTCCGAAGACCTGGCCCATTGGGAGTATCTGCATCCGTTTATCGAGGACGATCAATATTCGCTGGTAGGGGATGACGGCGCCTGTCCGTATTTCTGGCCCCTTGGGGACAAACACATCTACTTGCAATTCAGCCATATGAGCGGGGGCAAATACTTGATCGGTGATTACGAGAAAGATCGGGACAAGTTTGCCGTCACCGCCGGTGGCGATTTCAATTTTGGACCGTACTCTCCATCCGGGGTGCATGCACCTTCTGCGACTCCTGAGCCCGCAGCGCATGCCGGCGCAGGTCCTTCGGGCGCCGTCGAGCGCGCGGTCATCGTGATCTTCAACATGAATCCCGGCAAGCCTACAGAGGGTTTTGATCAGATCATGACCCTGCCCCGGCGCCTAACCCTGCTGCCGGAAGAAAGCCTCGACAACCTGGGTATCGAACCGGTGGGAGACTTTCCTTCTCTTCGACATGATCACAAAAACCTTGGCCCCACGACCTTGCCGGCCAACGAGGAAATCGTACTCGATGGCATCCGTGGGAAAGCCTTGGAAATCATCGCGGAAATCGACCCGAAGGAGTCGGGGATGGTCGAAATGGGCGTTTTCCGCTCCTCGAAGCGAGAAGAAGTGACCCGTATCCTGTTCTATAAGAACAGAGGCTACCGGCACAATGAGTTAGAGCGGGGATCGGATGGTCGCGGAAAGATCAATAGCCTGATCTCGATTGATGCCTCCGCCTCATCCGTACTTCCCGACGTACGGTTGAGAGCGGCAGAGACCGCGAATGTCTTTATCGCTGAAGGGGAAACCCTGAAGCTGCACGTGTTCATCGACAAAAGCGTGGTTGAAGTCTTTGTAAACGGAAGGCAATGCGTGGCGCAACGAGTCTATCCGGGCCTCGAAGACAGCGATGGCGTGTCGCTGCGAGCCCAGGGATCCGATGCAACGCTGGTATCTCTGGATGCCTGGCAGATGAAGAGTATCAATCAATAGCTTGGGAGCCAACAAGCCACTGGATAGCGAGAGTCATTGTTCATCGAGCTCAATCCCCGGGAGTCCGCGCTTCCACTCGTTGAGTCGTCCGGCTAGACGATCCCGTACTTCGCGGTGCTCATTTCTGCGACACAGATTGACGAGCTCATCGGGATCGTTTTCCAAATCATAAAGCTCGCACGTGCCGCCGACCTCTTCGACGTACTTCCACTGATGCGTTTGGATCATGCGGATGCGGCCTGTGTTCGCTACTCTAAATTGGCCCATTTCGCTCATTAGATTTGGCCCACCTGTATCGGACCGATAGCCTTCACCGGGCGAACGCCCGGAGAGGAGGCATCGGTTGGAAAGGTGCGCCAAAGTGCGATTGTTCGAGCAGATGCGTCGAGAGTACGAACACGGAGTCGGGACGATAGTTGGGGTAGCGAAGAAGTTCGGAGTCCACCGCCGGATGGTGCGTGACGCATTGCGTAGCGCGATGCCGCCGGAGCGAAAGCCCACGCCGCGAGAGAGCCCGAAGCTCGGCCCGGTCCGCGATTTCATCGACGCGATCCTCGACGCCGACAGACACGAGCCACGCAAGCAGCGTCACACCGCGCGTCGTATCCGGGATCGATTGCGAGAGAGGTACCCGAATCACGAGGTGGGCGAATCGACGGTTCGCCGTTACGTATCCCGCCGGAAACGTGAGCTCGGCTTGAAGCACGCGGAGGTGTTCATCCCGCAGAGCTATGTCTGGGGCGATGAAGCTCAGGTGGACTGGTACGAGTCGCACGCCCGGATCGGTGGCGAGCTGACGAAGGTGCACACGCTCGTGGTACGGAGCATGGCCGGCGGTGGCGCGTTCCATCGAGGCTATCCCCGCGCAACGCAGCAAGCGTTCTTCGAGGCTCAGGAGAAGGCGTTCGAGTTCTTCGGTGGGGTGTTCCGTCGGATGCGCTACGACAATCTGACGTTGGCGGTTCGCAAGATCCTTCGGGGTTACCAGCGCCACCAGACGGAGCGCTTCGTAGCGTTTCGCTCGCACTGGGGATTCGACTCGGAGTTCTGCAATCCGAGTCGAGGCAACGAGAAAGGTGGGGTAGAAAGCGAAGTGGGCTACTTCCGCCGCAACCACTGGACGCCGGTACCGGAGTTTGCTGACTGGGACGAGCTCAACGCGTACTTGCGTGGTCGCTGCCTCGAAGAGAACAAGCGCCACATCGCTGGCAAGGAACACGCGGTGGGCGCGGCAATGGAGCTCGAGCGAGTGCACCTACTCCCGATGGCCGACGAGGGCTTCGAGCTCGAGGAGAAGCGCTGCACGACGGTGGACAAGAGGGGCTGCGTTCGGGCCGGCACGAACTGGTACTCGACGCCCTTGAAGCCGGGCCAGCGGGTGATGGTGAAGCTGCTGCCGCTGGCGGTCGAAGCGTGGCGCGAAGGCCGCGTGGTGGCACGACACGAGCGCTGCTACGAACGGGGCCAGTCGTTGTACGAGCTTGAGCACTACCTCGACGTGTTGGAGCGCAAGCCCGGTGCCCTTGCGGGCTCGACGCCGCTTGCGCAGTGGCGCGCGAAAGGACGATGGCCCGCAAGCTATGACAAGCTGTGGGCGAAGCTGAACCGTCGCCACGGCAAGCTCGATGGCACGCGCCAGATGGTGGAGCTCATCCAGCTAGGGCGCAAGCAAGGATACGACAAGCTTCGTGAGACCGTCGCCCACGCCCTCGAGCTCGGGTGCACCGATCTCGAAGCGCTTCGCCATCTCCTCGATACCGCGTCGCTACAACGGAACCCCGAGCGTAGCCTGGACGATGTCGAGCTTGGACACCTTGCGCGCTACGAACGAGCTGCGCCGGGCGTGAGCCACTACAACGAGCTGATCACGGAGGTGAACCCGTGAGCGGGCGAAGCGTCGAGCTCGGCACCATCCGTCAGCATTGCAAGACGCTGCGCATGCCGACCGTGGCGAGCCAGTTCCAGAAGCTGGCGGAGCAAGCATGGTGCGACAAGCAAAGCCACGTCCGGTATCTCGACGTCCTGCTCAGCGCCGAGGTCGAGGAACGCGAACACCGAGCCGTTTAGAGACGATTGAAGGAAGCACAACTACCGCGGACGAAGACCGTTGACGAGTTCGACTTCTCACAGTCGCCCAAGGTCTCGGGCCGCCGGATAAAAGAGCTCGCGGAGGGTCACTACATCGACCGAGCGCAGCCGGTCATCTTCCTCGGCGACGCGGGTGCCGGCAAGACCCACCTGGCGAGCGCGTTGTGTGTGGCCGCATGCCAACAACGTCGCCGCGTCCGCTTCACCACCGCCTCGAAACTCGTCAACGAGCTCGTCGAGGCGCGGCAGGAACACGAGCTGTCCCGCATCATCCGCCGCTACGTCCGCTTCGAGCTGCTGTGCATCGATGAGCTCGGCTACGTGCCCCTCGCCGATGTCGGCGCCGAGCTGTTGTTCCAGGTGATCTCGGAGCGCAGCGAGACCGCCGCGCTCGTGATCACGACGAATCTCCCGTTCTCCGAATGGACCCAGGTGTTCACCAACGCCCGACTCTGCAAGGCGCTGCTCGATCGTGTGACCGACCAGGCGCACATCCTCGAGACAGGAACCGAGTCCTACCGCTTCCGCCGCACCGTCCGCAGCAAGAACAAGGCTCCAAAGGCATGAGAGCTGTGTTTCGACTCCGGGCGGCCTGCACGTTCGTTTCGGCCGCAGGATAAGGGAAAGGGGCTTTTTTTACGTTCGTTCTTTAAGAATCAATAACTTAAGGTGGGCCATTTCAGATGAGCGAAGTGGGCCAGGCCGAGTGGACAAAAACACGGCCGGACAGAGCAACGGGATTCGCCTCCCATGGCAGGCGATCATCAGACGAATTGACGTAGGCTTTATCAGCCAGTCCTTCCTGAGCCAGACGGGACTTATCGTACGGGGAGCCAGGGGCACCGTACTCACTATAGGCCGCCGAGCGAACTGATTCGCCCTGTCCTCCATCTCTCAGAAGAGGTACGAGACTCGCACCTTGAACCGAGTTAGGAATCGGATGACCGGCGACTTCGAGAAACGTCGGCATCAGATCGACATGGGATACGAAGCGAGTGTCTCTCCGTCCCCTGTCGATGTGACCGGGCCAACGCACGAGGAACGGTACCCTCACGAGGGAGTCGTACATGGCTGGGCTCTTGGTCATCAAGCCGTGTTCGCCCATGTAGTCGCCGTGGTCACTCGTAAAGACCACGAGAGTGTTCTCGGCAAGCCCTTTTTGCTCGAGATAGTCGAGCACCCGACCGATCTCGCGATCCAGGAGAGAGATTTGTCCGTGGTACACCCGTCGCATGAGACGGACTTGCTCAGAGGTGAAGGGCAGAAGAGCGTCGTTGTTTTTTTGATGATACTGCTGGCGAAAGGGCTTTCCCGCGGCTTCGAGCCCCTCAGCTTCTATAGCCGGCTCGGGCAGCGTCACGTCTTTGTACATGCTGAAAAAGGCTCGGGCACGATGTAGGGCGAATGGGGATGGAGGTACGAAAGCCAAAGGAAGAACGGTCGCCCATCATCGGTTTCAATGAAGCGTAAGGCCGCGTCGGTCTTGGCGTGTGCCGGGTCAGCTTCGATGCCGCCGGGGACGGCTTCCTCCGCAAGCCGCGGGTACTTCTTCCCGGCGGACCCCATCCAGCGGCGTCGCTCCCGCAGAGCCACTGGGTCCCCGGGCTCAGGGTGCTCGTCCCAGACATCGAAGTCCTCGGCTTCGAGAAACGTATGGTTCTTGCCCAAGAGCCCGGTCCGATACCCGGCTCCTCGCAACTCCGTGACCAAATCCGTTGCCGGCCTCGGAACCTCGTGGTGGTTGGAGTAGCGCTGATGAGTCGTGGACCATTGTCCGGTCATGAGACCCCAGCGAGACGGCGAGCACACCGGCGTCGGGACGACCGCGTGAGTAAAGGCGACACCTTCGTCAACGAGTCGATCCAAATGGGGAGTTTGAATGAGATTGTTGCCGAGCCGACCAATGGTATCGAAGCGTTGCTGATCGGTATAGATGAGCAGGATGTTGGGTGTCGATGGGATTGAACCGCCCCGGGTTTTCCGAAGACTGTTTTAGTTGAGTCTCGCCATCTCTAGCGAGCCTTCCTGCGACCGATAGTAGTTCATCTCGTACTCGACGGGGGAGACATTTCCGATCGGCTCCAAGAGTCGTTGCGTGTTGTACCAATGGACCCACTCGAGGGTGGCGAACTCAACGTCTTCGAGACCACGCCAGGGCCCACGTCGACGGATCACCTCGGTCTTGTAGAGGCCGATGATGGATTCAGCCAAAGCGTTATCGTAAGAGTCGCCTCGGCTGCCGACGGACGGCTCAATACCCGCCTCGGCGAGCCGCTCGGTGTAACGGATCGAGACGTACTGCACGCCGCGATCGCTGTGATGCACCAATGGATCTTCTGGGTTTAGTCGGCGCTCGTGCAGCGCCTGCTCCAACGCATCGAGAGCGATGCCGGCAGTCAACGATGTCGTCGCTCGCCAACCGACGATGAGTCGAGCGAAGACGTCGATGACGAAGGCGACATACACGAAGCCGCGCCACGTGGCAATGTAGGTCAGGTCCGAAACCCAGAGCTCGTTCGGGCGTGTGGCGTTGAAGTCGCGCTCCACGAGGTCCATCGGGCGAGCGCCGCTCGAATCCGGCTTCGTCGTCTTGAATCGACGTCCACGGACCGCGCCCTGGAGACCCATTTCACGCATCAGACGGGCCACCGTGCATCGAGCCACGTCGCGGCCCTCACGGCACAGCTGACGCCAGACCTTGCGCACGCCATACACGTCAAAGTTCTCTTGCCGTACACGACGAATCTCGCCGCGGAGTTGGACGTCGCGCTTCGCTCTCGCTGGCTGGCGGCTTGGGTCCTTCTCTCTCGCTTTCTGCTCGTAATTAGGTCGACGGGGCGATCGGAAGCATCCGGCAGATCGGCTCGACCCCGTAATTTTCACGGTTCGCGTCCACGAACAACACATTCACCTCGGTCGGCGGTCGAGCTCCGCCTGGGCGAAAAACGCCGACGCCTTGCGAAGGATCTCGTTCGCCCGCTTTAGCTCACGGTTCTCTCGCTCAAGCTCCTTCAGCCGCTGACGCTCGTCCGTCGTCAGTCCCGCTCGTTTCCCAGCATCACGCTCTGCTCGCCGCACCCACGTGCGTAGCGTTTCCCGCGTACAGTCAATCTTCGACGCAATCGATGAGATCGCTGACCACTGAGATTCGTGCTGAGCCTGCTGGTCGAAAACCATCCGCACTGCGCGCTCTTTTACCTCCGGTGAATACCTGCTTCGTCTTGTCATGACTCCATCCTCTCAAGAGTTGGAGTCTCCGGGAAACCCGGGGCGGTTCAGGATCGTTTCGGGTTGGGAACAACCAATCGTCACCCCCAAAACAAGCAAGAGTCCTTTAACGACCGTCGACCGGAACCTGAGCATGGCTGTGAGACGTTTACCTCACGTATCTGTCAAACCATCTGAGCATGTGTTGGAGCCTCTCCACCCTGTGTTTGGGCCTCCCAATTCTGGAGAGGTCATGGTTCTCATTAGGGAATCTGACGAACTCGACGACCTTCTTCTGCCGCTTCAGTGCTACGAAGAGGTTTTCAGCCTTCGCAACTGGGCTAATAAAATCCAGGTCTGCATGCATGTGCAAGAGCGGCGTATTCATGTTCTCGACCTCCGGGAGACCTTCCCAAACTCCCCTCAACGAGACAGCTGCCTTGAACCGGTCCGAATGCCCGATGACCCAGTTCGTCATGAAGCCGCCAAAGGAGCCTCCAGTAACGCCCATCCTCTCGACATCGGCGAAAGGATAGTTCTCTGCGACAAAGTCTACCGACTCCATGATGTCCTGGAAATCTCGTTCACCATGGCGACCTGACGTATTAGAGAAGGCGGCACCGTACCCAGTGCTCCCGCGCGGATTCGTGTAGAAGACCACGTAACCATGGTCAGCAAGTGTTTGGAACTCGTGCTCTGTTGCCGCAAACATGAATCCATAGGAAGTAAAACCTGGCCCCCCATGTATCTCGAGTATCGTCCGGTACTTCTTGCCCTCCTCGAAGCCCCGGGGCTTGATGATCCATCCGTGGACTTTGGCGCCATCGCTGGCGGTGAACCAGAACTCCTCCGGTTTATTCACCCTCAGCGTGCTCAGCAACTCCTTGTGCAAATACGTGAGGCGCCTCGTGCCCTTCTCGTCCCTTATCCAGAGCTCAAAGGGTGTCACAAGGTCGGAGGAGGTGTAGACCATCTTGGAACCAGTCCTGTCTAGACTGAAGCCGAAGCGACCAACGTTCGCCTTCTCGGCGGTCATATGCTCGACCTCTCCGTCCAAGCTGGCCCTCAAGATGCGTTTGGCGCCGAGATCGTCGACCTTGAAGTAGACATGCTTGGAGTCAGGAGCCCATATTCGTTCGTATAGCTGGCGGTGCCAGGACTCCGTCCTATCATAGTTGGCCGTAAGGTTCTTGGGCTCCCCACCCTCAACCGGAAGGATCCAGACATCCCTATTTCTATGAGAAGGTAGTCTAGGTTTCTCTATCGCGCGTCCAGAGAATGCGAGGTACTTCCCATCCGGAGACCAACCCAAGGCCATGGGTCCGCTCACTCTGGCATTCTTCCACAGGAGGTCTGGATCTCCTCCTTTTGAGGGAACGGTATAGAGGTTATTGAGTCCGGAGAGGTCCGCGGGATCCTCTAAGTTAGAGATGAAGGCAACGCGATCGCCGGCGGGGGACCAGACGGGTGAGTCCACATCGAATTCTCCATCCGTCAGTTGCCTTATCTCCCCTCCACTCGGGGGGACGGAAAAGATGTGCGTCCTTCTTCCCCGTACGTAGCTACCAGTGTAGATCTTGTAGTTGATGCGCCGAATGATATCGACATCGCTCCCATCTGTAGCCTCGTTCTGGGGTACTGGGGAAGAGAAGAGAATGGTCTTTCCATCAGGGGACCAGGACGGTCGCTGGACGCCTTCCTCCAGAGCAGTGATACTCCTTGCCTCGCCCCCGTCAGCTGGCATCACAAAGATCTGATACTTGCCTTCCGAAACGGTGCCGGCTCCGACTGTATCCGTATTTTCATCCAATCGACTGGAAAGGAACAGAATGGACTTGCCATCTGGGGACCACCTGGGATGGATGTCGTCACCTTGGCCATTGGTGAACTGCTTCGGTGTTTTCTCATCCAGGGTTAGAGACCAGATATGAGTGTCGTATCTGTTTTCCGTCACATTTGTGGTCGCGTAGGTGAAGAGCACACGGGTTCCATCGGGAGATATCTGCGGATCCGACACAGGATATCGATGGAAAAGAGGCATAATCTCGAAATCTTCTAGTTTTTTCGTTGTTCCTTCTTGGCCTTGAACAAAGTCTGTACCAATAAAAACCAAAGCAAAAGCCAGGAAGGCCACCAATCCAAAAGGTTTCAAATTATGGATTTTCTTCATCGTGTGCTCCTTTTTAGTTCTTCCTTCATCTTGTACTCTCCAATATTCCCCATATCAACTTTGCGAAAGAGAATCTTGGGCATCATTTCGATTTAGAATCCCTCTTAATAAGGATAGGAAATTTTCATAGCCCATCGAGAAGCGTGTTCCTCCAATTTCGTGGGCTTGCATGCGGCTCGGCGAGTTCACTAAAGCTCGCTGAGGGTATCAGGTCGTAGGGATCTTTGAAACCAGCTCAGACTGGCTCTTGGTGGGGAGGTCGGTGTATGAACAGGCAGAAATCGGACCGCGGTTGACGGGGAGAGAACGAGTGGCTTTGGGAAACGGTTGCACGAGCCAAGGACGGCCTTGTCGCCCGCCACCGGCTGCAGAGGGAGCATCAACTGTTGGCCGCTCTCTCGAAAGAGCCGCAATCGGTGTCGGAGCTGGTGAGCAAAGTCTACAGTGATGTTGACAAGAAAATGTGGGAGATGGCGGGTCGCTCGCTCGCCTCGGGACTCATCAAGCTGCAGCAAGAGGGCAGGGTCGAGGAGAAAGACGGCGGCTACCGCGTTGCGAGCTAAGGGAGAGGAGCTAAGGGAGCTCCTCTCCCAGAAAGAAACGACTTCTTTACTTTAGCTCGACCAGGATGGCATCGATGTCGGTTATGGCCTTGCCGTGGTGAGTCTCCGCCGGAGCCCACCCGGTGTCACCGGCTTTGAAGCTAGCCTCGCGTTTCGTCCCGTCCTCGAGGATAAGCTCTGACGAGCCGTCGTTGAGATAAACCAACACTCCGTTCGGATGCGAGTGACGAGCGCCCTCCTCGCCGGCGCCATACGTAATGCGCACTACCCGCACGTGGTCGTTCTCGAGGGCCGTTTTGTAGCGATCCGGCTCCACCTGGGTCGCATCCGACTCACCGGACGCCTCTTCCTGTGCCGCCTCGGCTTCGCCACCGCTGCCCTTGAGCTCGATCTGGATCAGCTCGAAGTCCGTTTTCGCTCGGGGCTGGTGGCTCTGCGCGTCCATCAGCATCGAGTCGCCGGCCTTGTTGTTGAACTCCATTTCACTCCCGTCCTCCATGGCAAGCACGCCTTCGGAATCCGTCAAAAAGACCGACACCGAGGCGGGATGCGAGTGCATTCCGGTTTCTTCGCCGGCGGCGTACGTGATTCGAACCGCTCGCACGTGGTCATTCTCGAACTCAACTTTGTAGTTGGCGGGCGCGGATACCGTGGGGTCGGTGACAGCGTCGGCCGAGGCCGCGTCTTCGGTTGCTGCATCCGACGCCGCCTCCTCCGCCGGTTGGCAGCCGACGAGTAAAGCAAGACTCATGAGAAAGATTAGATTGCGCATCGTTTTGCCTCCTCCGGTAAAAATGTGAGCGTTCTTTTATCATCGACCCAGCTCTTTGTCGAGATGGAAAATGGGCGAACACGTTGCTTCTGCCGCTCTTGGGCTTTGCTATGCTCCACGAGGTACTGAAATGGAACCTTCTCTCATGCACCCTGCGAAAATTGGCACAGGCACCCATCAGCGAAGCTATGATTTTTCCTATCCTTCAAGCATCGGGGAAGATTATCTCCGATACCGAAGGGAAAGAAAGAATACAAAAAGTAGTAAGAATAAAAAAGGAGGACATGATGAAAAAAATCCATAATTTGAAACCTTTTGGATTGTTGGCCTTCCTGGCTTTTGCTTTGGTTTTTATTGGTATTGACTTTATTGAAGGCCAAGTAAGAACAACAAGAGGCAAGCCTGAAAACTCGCCTGGCAATCCTGATAACCCTAACAAAGGAGGCCATAAAACCCAAGACCGCCCAGCACTAGAAGATTACAAGATCATGCCTATCTTTCATCGATATCCCGTGTCGGACCCGCAGATATCCCCCGACGGAACTCAGGTGCTCTTCACCTACACGACTACAAATATAACGAAAGACAGGTACGACACTCACATCTGGTCATTATCTCTGGATGAGAAATTGCCGAAGCAGTTTACCTATGGCAAAGGCAACGATAGCCATCCTCGGTGGTCTCCTAATGGGAAGACCATCCTGTTCCTCTCCGACCGGTTGAACGGGGAGAAGAATCAGATCTTCGTGATGCCAGCCGACGGGGGCGAAGCAAGGAGTCTCACCGCTATAGAGGAAGGCGCCCAGTGGCCATCCTGGTCCCCTGATGGAAAGACCATCCTCTTCTCCTCCCAGGTAGCCATGGGCGAGAATGCAGACGGTAGCGACGTAAATATCGTCCGACGTATCACATACAAGGTTCATAGTGGCAGCTTCATACGGGGAAGGAGGACGCACCTCTTCTCCGTCCCCTCAAGGGGAGGGAAGATAAGGCAGCTGACGGACGGAGAGTTCGATGTGGAATCAGCCGTCTTTTCCCCCGACGGTAGTCGCGTGGCCTTCATCTCCAATCTAGAGGAGTATGCGGACCTCTCCGAATTTAGGCACCTCTACACCATTCCCTCGAAAGGAGGAGATCCGGAGTTCCTTTGGGAGAATGAAAAAGTGAGTAGGCTTTACTCCTTGGGTTGGTCTCCAGATGGTAAATATCTCGCGTTCAATGGACTCATGCCCAGTGCCACTCACATGTCACCCCTAACAGGACTCGATAGCCCTGTAGTAGCAGAAGAGCCTAAACTAGCCTCACAAATCAATAGGGGCATCTGGATCCTTCCTGTTGGAGGTGGGGAGCCGAGGAACCTTACAGCCGAATTTGATAGGGCGGTGGACTGGGCGCTCACGCCGGTTCCGCGAAAATGGTCTCCTGACTCCAGGTACGTCTACTTCAAGATTTACAACCATGGCTGCATTCACCTCTTGAGGGTCAGCTTGGAGGGAGAAGTGGAGTATATGACCGAGGGAAAGATAAACGTTGGTCTCTTCGGCTTCAGCTCTGACAGGACTGGCTCCATCCTCGCCTTCACCGCTTCGGATATCATGACGCCATATGAACTCTGGATAAAGGATGAGAAGGGCATGAGGCGCCTCACGGATATGAACAGGAATCTGCTGAGGAAGCTGAGGTTGAGTGAGCCGGAGGAGTTCTGGTTCACTGCCAGTGACGGCGTCCAGGTCCAAGGATGGATCATCAAGCCTCAGGGTTTCAAGGAGGGCGAAAAGTACCCGACGGTTCTCCAAGTTCACGGGGGGCCAGGTTATAACGACTATGGCTTTGTGTTCGCGGCATCTGAGCACGAGTTCCAAGTCCTCGCCGACCATGGGTTTGCGGTGTTCTACACGAATCCCCGTGGGAGCACCGGGTACGGTGCGGCCTTCAAGGATACCGCTGGTCGCCGTGGTGAACGAGATTATCAGGACCTCATGGAGGCCGTAGACTACGTCACCGAGACCTACCCCTTCGTCGACCCAGAGAGGCTGGGCGTCACTGGAGGTTCCTTTGGCGGCTTCATGACGAACTGGATCATAGGGCATACTGACCGGTTCAAGGCAGCTGTCTCGCAGAGGAGCGGCTCGCGCGCGCCCATGGCCTATGTAAAGAACATGAAGACGCCGCTCTTGATCATCCACTCAGAGCTGGATTTTATTGCCCCGATTCATCAGGCCGAACGGCTTTTCGTAGCGTTGAAGGAGCTGAAAAGGGTCGTCGAGTTCGTCAGGTTCCCCGGGGAGAACCATCAACTTTCTAGGGATGGGGGGCCAAAGCACAGGGTAGAGCGACTCCAGCATATAGTCAGATGGTTCGATATATACCTAAGGGCCGGCGACAAAATAAGTTCCCGTTTTCAAGACGGTCGGATGGTGTAGTTCCATTTGGGTAGAGTCTGGTCCTTTGTAACGGAAAGCGCCTGCATCCGCTCGTCAGTGATTTTGACGCCCTTCGGATAACGACGCCGGATAAGGTGTGCGCGTACTCGCAAACCGGAAGAGGTGGTGGTCGTGCGGATGTATTTGAGGATGGTTTCGTAGCTGTCGAGAGGCCTGCCCGCCCAGTTCTTGCTGACCTCGCTGAACAGACGGTGCTCCACTGGATTCCACTTGGATGTACCGGACGGATAGTGGGCTATGGTGATAGCGATGTCGTGGCGATTGCAAATCCGCGTTTGAAGCCCGTGCTTCCAACCCCGACGCCGATAGCCATTGCTGCCCCCGGCGTCTGCCAATATCGCGAGGTCACGGGCTGCAGGATAGCGTCGCCGTCCTTCCGTTCGCCACCACTTCTCGATGGCATTCACGGCGAAGTCCGGGGTGTTGTACGAGGTACCAATGAACACTGTCCCGCGATTCGCGAGCAGATCGTAGACGCCGTAGGGGATTGCGATGCCGTTCGATTCGGAACGGAAGTCATGGTCTTTGACGAGAGTCGGCTCGCGGTTCCAGGCCTGCCCGCCGTTTTTGAATAATCCCACCAGCTCCCGTTTCTTCGTGTCTACGCTGATGATGGGATGACCAGCTGCGGCAAAACGCGCGCGCAGTTCGGCGATACACGCGAATTGGGTATCGCGATCTTCGGACGTGGCACCGCACAGCTTCTTGTGGTTCACCCGCAACGAGAAGCCGAGCTGTTTGAGCAGTCGACCGACGGTTTTGCTGCTGACGTTCACACCGAGGCTTCTTAGCTCGCAAGCAATCTTGTCGGTGGTCCGCCGCGTCCATTTCACTCCCGTCATCGGATCGCCCGCGGTGTCGTGCTTCATGAGTTCTTCGATCTTGGCGATGACTTCTGGCGTTTTTTTTGCATGGCGCGCCGTCCGCCACCCTTTCGCCGAACTCCGTCGAGCTCAACATCTCTCATTAGCAATTCCCTACGACCTCTGGCTACCGTGCTCGGATCCATCCCGAGCAGTTCGGCAATCTGTTGGTCGCCACCGTGACCGAGCTTCATGGCCTCGACTCCCGCGTAGAGACGGCGCTGCTTTTCATCGAGCAGGCTGTAGAAAAGAACGATCGCAGCCTTCAACTCCACGGGGAGCACGCGGACTCCCCCGACCCAGCCCAACGTGGAAGGTGACGCCTCATGTACCTGGCGGGCCGAGAGCTGTTGCTTGCGCGTGCTCACATCGGTGGCCAGATACAGATATCGGCCGAACACCTGCTCGCGCGCCAATCTTTTCTCTCGGACCAGTTTCAACAGAGGAGCCTTGACGTCAACCTGCACCACGTCCTCGAGCTCGTCGACGTAGTAGCCTGCCTCACAGGCCGCGACCAACGCTTTTACCGTCGCAAGCAACGTCCCGTACTTCGAGAACCACACTGAGCGCAACGACCAAAGACCTTTTCGATCGAACTGGGCGATCTCGTCCAACGTGTAGTAGCTACCACGGTGGGAGTAGCTTGTCCGATACGCCAACTCATTGAGCTTTCGGAAGACGGTCGAGTCCACATCGGTACCCAACACTGCCTTCAAATCATCGAGGGTAGCTATTTTGTGCTTCCTCAACAGGCGGTCGAGATCTTCAGACTGATAGCTCGTAGGTCTCATAATAGGAGAAGTGCTCCTTGATAGGCGTAATCCTCCTGCAATGAGGACCGTTTGTCAAACACGCGCTGGTTGCTGAAGACCTACAAATGTTCCGTTTCTAGGGAGCTTGCCAGGCTCTCGTGATGCCAGACGACATCGCGATCACGACCTGAAACAGGAAGAGTGTTCTCAAAACTAGACAGTTATTTTGTCGGCGGCCCTAAGGTAAGAAACTTAGGAAATTAGATCCCGGTCGCTGCTTGGTGAACGGGCGGAATTGCGCCCGTCGCGGTGGCTGCAGAGGTTGAGGCATTATCGCCCGGGTCCGTTGTTGAGGTAGGCTTGCTCCGCGAGACAGGGAGGTCCGAATGAAACACGCAGTTGCCTTGCTTTTATCGCTGCTAGCAATATCGGTCGCCGCTTTTGCGCTCACCGCCGCCGACACCGACCGGATCCCCGCCGAGGGCGGGAACATTGCGATCACACCCATCACCCACGGAAGCGTTCAAGTCGAGTTCCAGGGCAAAGTCATCCAGATCGATCCCTGGAGTCGCGGAGACTACACGAGCGCGAAGAAGGCAGACTTGATCCTCGTCACGGACATCCACGGGGACCATCTGGATCCGGAGGCCATCGCCAACATCAAGAAGGACGGCGCGGCGATCGTCGTGCCCTCCGCCGCTGCGGACAAGGTCGAAGGCGAGACCATCCTCGCGAATGGAGAAACGAAGGAAGTGGCGGGTGTTCGCATCGAGGCGGTGCCCATGTACAACAACCACCGTGGCCCGGAAGAGGGAAAGCTCTATCACGACAAAGGTCGCGGCAACGGCTACATCCTGACGCTCGGTGGCAAACGCGTCTACTTCTCGGGCGATACCGCCTGTGTCCCCGAGATCAAGGCGCTTGCGAACATCGACGTGGCCTTCATGACGATGAACCTTCCCTACACGATGCCGCCGAAGGAGGCCGCGGAATGCGTGCGGGCGTTCGAGCCGAAAATCGTCTATCCGTATCACTACCGGGGCTCGGACCTGAACGAGTTCGTCTCGGCGCTCGAGGACAAGCCGAACATCGAGGTCCGTATTCGCGAGTGGTACGGCGGGTCCTCGAGCTAGTTCAACGGTCCGTAAATCCTGCCCTACTTTCTGATTCACTTCCTGCGTTGGATGTGATTCTTCTCGCCGTTGGGGCGCCGCCCCGCCTCATCCGCGAGCTACACCGCAACCCGATGTGGCGGTGAGTCGTCGACCGGAACTGTGTCCGGACACAGTTGAAAAGACGGCGCCGGCTCACGCACCCGGTCGGCGCCTCTCCGGTAGGAGTCCATCTTTTCCTTCCCGTAGTCCATCTCTGCGATGTAGAGATTGTGTGCCTTGCACAGGAGTCTGGTATTTTCCGCGCTGCGGTCGCCGCCGAGCGCAAAGGGCTCGTCGTGATGGAACTCGAGCTGATGGCGCTCGGGACATCGTCTGCCGTTGACACCGACATAGGTACATTGACCACGATCGCGTGCCCACACGATGCGTTTCACAGGGGCAGGGATACCACGCACCCCCGGTGAGGTGTCGGCATCTTCGGCATTCTTCCTCGGCCTGCTCGTCTTGCCGAAACGCTTCGCTTCGAGACGCTCGAGCTTTTCGCTCACCGCCGCATCGATGATCGCAGCGAGGTCACTGCCCGGCATGAGTGCCTTGAGCCGTTCCAGCTTGTCGCGAAGCTCGGCGCTAGCGGTGAACTCGACTTTGTAACGCGCCGGCGACAGCGGATCGACCTTGGCCCGTTTTTCCTGGGCCACCGAGGGCTCCGGAGCCGGTGGTGGCTCAGGCCGCTCCGCGTTGTCGGCAGAGGCTTCGCCGGACGAGGTGGGCGGCTTGGACTGGGCTTTCCGTTGTGGCCGCTTGCGAACCGTCGGCGGAACATCCTGTTTCGGAGCCAACTCGGCCACGAGCTCACGTTTGCTCTTGTGAGTAGCTCTGGCCAGCACGTTTTCGTAATTGGCCTCGGTCAGATGCTTCGCGAGCACAGCAATTCCGCACAGGTGAATGCGTCCATCCTCGAGCATTGTCAAGAGCACAGGACACTTGCGTGAGAGCCGGGCAGCGCCGATTCGCCGATAAGCTTCCGCCTCTGATAGATTCAACACGTCAATGCAGTAGCGAAACATCGACGGCAAAGCTTCGCGGGCAAACAGACGCCGTGCATGGACTTCGGCGATGTGTGCGACGAGCACCGACTCGGCGCGCCGCGACTGTTTCGAAACATCCGACAGTCGGACAAGAAGCTCGTCATCCGAAAGCGATTTCAAATGTTTTCGTATGTCCATGCGTTTTTATAACACGGAGTTTTTCGAGGCTCTGCGCTGGCGTGTTTCGCACGCAAGCACTTCAAAACGCTACCGAAGTCTCCCCAAGCAAACAAACGCAACTATCGCTTCGTTGTCGCGTGCACAGACGCACTACGGAGCGTAGCCGCCTATTTTTGCAAGTCGCTTCGAAAAAGCTGTCAAGCACAAAATCTTTTTTTTCGCCTTCCCTGCTTCAAAACCGGACGTCCGGAGCTCCCGCCGGAGGCCCGTTCTCCCATCGCCCACGTGAGTTAGCACCACGACCAGCAGATTGCGGTGAGGAGCGTCGGCTGCATGCGCTTCTGGCCCCGCGGATTGCTCGCTCAGTTTATCGGAGAGGGCGACCTGTCCCCATGTCATCCATCTGACCTGCCCCCAGTCTTTGGTACACCGCCGAATCAAATCCTTGCCGAGATTCTGGCCTCTAGGCGACTCGACCACGAGCGAACTCAACCGGCGTAAGGTTGCCGAGTGAGCTGTGAGGTCGAATCGTGTTGTAGTCCTGGCGCCAATGTTCGATGATGCGCTGGGCGTCCGCCAGGGTGACGAACCAGTGCTGATTGAGACACTCGTCGCGGAACCGGCCGTTGAAACTTTCGACGAAAGCGTTCTGCGTCGGCTTGCCCGGTTCGATGAATCGAAGCTCGACACCCTTGTCATAGGCCCACGCATCGAGAACTCGACCCGTGAACTCGGGGCCGTTGTCGATCACGATTTGCTTCGGGTAACCCCGCAGCGCTGCGATCGCTTCTAGTACGTCCACGACGCCAACACCCGGGAGGGAGTACTCAGCGTCGCTAGCCAGAGCTTCTCGACTACAATCGTCGACCACGTTCAGAATCCGAAATCGTCGGCCATGCGCCAGCTGGTCACTCATGAAATCCATCGACCAGCGGTCGTGTTTTTGTCCACTCGGCCTGGCCCATTTCGCTCATCTAAAATGGCCCACCTTAAGTTATTGATTCTTAAAGAACGAACGTAACAAAGTCCCTTTCCCTTATCCTGCGGCCGGAACGAACGTGCAGGCCGCCCCGAGTGAAAACACAGCTCTCATGCCTTTGGAACCGCGTTCTTGCTGCGGACGGTGCGGCGGAAGCGGTAGGACTCGGAGCCGGTCTCGAGGATGTGCGCCCGGTCCGTGACACGATCGAGCAGCGCCTTGCACAGCCGGGCGTTGGTGAACACCTGGGTCCATTCGGAGAACGGGAGATTCGTCGTGATCACGAGCGCGGCGGTCTCGCTTCGCTCCGAGATCACCTGGAACAACAGCTCGGCGCCGACGTCGGCGAGCGGGACGTAACCAAGCTCGTCGATGCACAGCAACTCGAAGCGGGCATAGCGTCGGATGATGCGGGACAGCTCGTGTTCCTGCCGCGCCTCGACGAGCTCGTTGACGAGTCTCGATGCGGTGGTGAAGCGGACCCGGCGACGTTGCTGACACGCGGCCACACACAACGCGCTCGCCAGGTGGGTCTTACCCGTCCCCGCGTCGCCGAGGAAGATGACCGGCTGCGCTCGGTCGATGTAGTGACCCTCCGCGAGCTCTTTTATCCGGCGGCCCGAGACCTTGGGCGACTGTGAGAAGTCGAACTCGTCAACGGTCTTCGTCCGCGGTAGTTGTGCTTCCTTCAATCGTCTCTGAACCGCTCGGTGTTCGCGTTCCTCGACCTCGGCGCTGAGCAGGACGTCGAGATACCGGACGTGGCTTTGCTTGTCGCACCATGCTTGCTCCGCTAGCTTGTGGAACTGGCTCGCCACGGTCGGCATGCGCAGCGTCTTGCAATGCTGACGGATGGTGCCGACCTCGACGCTTCGCGCGCTCACGGGTTCACCTCCGTGATGAGCTCGTTGTAGTGACTCACGCCCGGCGCAGCTCGTTCGTAGCGCGCAAGGTGTCCAAGCTCGACATCGTCCAGGCTACGCTCGGGGTTCCGTTGTAGCGACGCGGTATCGAGGAGATGGCGAAGCGCTTCGAGATCGGTGCACCCGAGCTCGAGGGCGTGGGCGACGGTCTCACGAAGCTTGTCGTATCCGTGCTTGCGCCCTAGCTGGATGAGCTCCACCATCTGGCGCGTGCCATCGAGCTTGCCGTGGCGACGGTTCAGCTTCGCCCACAGCTCGTCATAGCTTGCGGGCCATCGTCCTTTCGCGCGCCACTGCGCAAGCGGCGTCGAGCCCGCAAGGGCACCGGGCTTACGCTCCAAGACATCGAGATAGTGCTCGAGCTCGTAAAGCGACCGGTTCCGGTCGTAGCAGCGCTCGTGCTGTGCCATCACGCGGCCGTCCCGCCACGCCTCGACGGCCAGCGGCAGCAGCTTCACCATCACCCGCTGGCCCGGCTTCAAGGGCGTCGAGTACCAGTTCGTGCCGGCCCGAACGCAGCCTCTCTTGTCCACCGTCGTGCAGCGCTTCTCCTCGAGCTCGAAGCCCTCGTCGGCCATCGGGAGTAGGTGCACTCGCTCGCGCTCCATTGCCGCGCCCACCGCGTGTTCCTTGCCAGCGATGTGGCGCTTGTTCTCTTCGAGGCAGCGACCACGCAAGTACGCGTTGAGCTCATCCCAATCATCGAACTCCGGTACCGGCGTCCAGTGGTTGCGGCGGAAGTAGCCCACCTCGCTTTCTACACCGCCTTTCTCGTTTCCTCGAGCCGGATTGCAGAACTCGGAGTCGAATCCCCAGTGCGAGCGAAACGCCACGAAAGCTTCAGTCTGACGACGTTGGTAGCCTCGCAAGATCTTGGAAACCGCAAGGGTCAGGTTGTCGTAGCGCATTCGACGAAACACGCCACCGAAGAACTCGAACGCCTTCTCCTGCGCCTCGAAGAACGCCTGCTGCGTCGCGCGGGGATAGCCTCGATGGAATGCGCCCCCGCCGGCCATGCTCCGTACCACCAACGTTTGCACCTTCGTCAGCTCGCCACCGATCCGGGCGTGCGACTCGTACCAGTCCACCTGAGCTTCATCGCCCCACGCGTAGCTTTGCGGGATGAACACCTCCGCATGCTTCAAGCCGAGCTCACGCTTGCGCCGTCCAACGTACCGGCGAACCGTCGATTCGCCTACTTCGTGATTCGGGTAGCTCTCTCGCAGTCGATCCCAGATGCGACGCGCGGTGTGACGCTGCTTGCGTGGTTCGTGTCTGTCGGACTCGAGGATCGCGTCGATGAAATCCCGGACCGGGCCGAGCTTCGGGCTCTCTCGTGGCGTCCGCTTACGTTCCGGCGGCAGCGCGCTCTTAACCGCATCACGCACCATCCGGCGGTGCACTCCGAACTTCCTCGCTACCCCTACTATCGTCCCAACTCCGTGTTCGTACTCCCGACGCATCTGCTCGAACAATCGCACTTTGGCGCCCCTTTCCAACCGATGCCTCCTCTCCGGGCTTACGCCCGCTCAAGGCTATCGATCCGATGCAGGTGGGCCAAATCTAATGAGCGAAATGGGCCAAGTTAGAGTAGCGAACACACGGTCGTTGGCCTGCTTGGGCTCGACGAGCTTTTGCCGAGGATGGCGGCTCACACGCTTGCGCCTCTTGGGTCGCAGTTTCAGACCTTCCAGGCGGTACAGGCGGTAGATCCGCTTCGGGTTCACCTCATGGCCTTCTCGCCGTAGAAGTAGCCACAGGCGGCGGTAGCCGAACCGCGGGCGCTCCTCAGCAAGCTCCACGAGACGCTTGCGTACCTCACTACCATCAACTCCCCGACTCACGTACCGGCACGTCGAGAGGCCTAGCCCCAATGTCCTGCACGCTCGACGCTGACTGACCTCGTACTCGCCGACCAGCCACGTCGCAGCCTCTCGTTTCACGGCAGGACTCACCACTTTCTTGCGTTCACCGCCCTCAACATCTGGATGTCTAGCGCCTGGTCCGCCACCAGACGCTTCAAACGACGATTCTCGTCCTCGAGTTGCTTCAGGCGACGAGCCTCGCTCACGTCCATCCCGCCGTACTTCCTCCGCCACTTGTAGAACGTCGTGTTCGACATTCCGTGTTTACGGCAAAGCTCAGGCACAGCCGTTCCCGATTCCGCTTCACGCAGAATCCCGATGATCTGCTCTTCCGTGAATCGCTTCCTCTTCATGACCGCTCCTCTTCGCGGCCATTATCTCAGCTCCGATTCAACTCGGCTTTGTCCCAGTTTTTGGGGAGCACGTCAGTGGGAACGGCCGATGAGTCTCAACGACACCTGGTCGAAGCGCATCAAGCCGCACGTAGAGCAGCAGCCCTACAAGAACGGCGGTGGGCTTTCCCGAAAGGACTGGCTCAAGCTCGGTGCGGCGTGGCTCGTTCTTTTCGTTGCCGGATGGGCCTGGCATGACTGGTTCGGAAAACCACTGCCCTCAAGTGAAGTCATGGAGTTTGCGAGGCACATCGGCGCCGCCCTCGGCCTGACAGGTTTGGTCGGCGCGGGGATGGCTCACGCAAGGAGACGGAGACCTTAAATCAGCGTCAAAAAAGAAAAGGAGCAACGCATGAGAAAGTTATTGTTCGTCATTTTCAGCCTAGTGCCTCTCGCGGCATTTGCTCAAGAGGGCGTAGGAGCCACGAGCAACCCCGAACCGATCAACTGGGTCGCGCATCTCGGCGCAGCCATCAACATGGTGCTAATCCCGATCTTGTATCAAGTACTGAAGAACTACTTGATTCCCAAGATGCCGTCGTGGGTGAAGAGCGCCGCCGCCGTTCTCTCCGGGTCGTTGCTGGTGATGCTCGGCCAATTGGCTCTCGAGCAGCTCGGCGTAGTCATCGACTTCAGCTCGATCATTGAGCTGCTGACGACGGGAGCCGGAGCCGGAGCTGCTTCAGCTATTGCATTCGGGATGGGCAAGAAAGCCGCCTGACGGGAGACATGGTGGAACTAAGCCTCGTTCGGGTATCCGTCGCCGAAGAAGGCGCCTTTGGCGTCTTGGTCTGCGCCGGATATCCGTTCGTGGTGACGCTCGAGCGCACCTACGGCGAGGACGACCGCGTGAAGATCTCACCTGGAGCGTGGCCCTGCGAGCGCACTCAGTTCTTCCGAGGAAACTATCCGACCTTCGAGATCCACGTGCCGGGTCATTCCCGGATTCTTTTCCACAAGGGCAACGTGGAACCCGATTCTGATGGCTGTGTGCTTGTCGGGAAATCCTTCGGCCGGCTGAATGGGCGAGCAGCCATTCTCCAGAGCTCCGTCGGGTTCGGGGAGTTCATGAATGCTCTGAGCGGCCGGGACGAGTTCTCGCTGAACGTGAGAGGGGTAGCCGCATGATTCCAGCGCGGGTTCTAGCCTTTCTCCCCGTGCTGGCCCTCGGCTTCTGGGGGTGCGGTGGGTCGTCGGATAGTGGATCGAGCCTCTCCACCTCTACGGCGCCTGCGTCGACGACCGCGCTTCCGGAGCCGAGTCCCGGGTGCACCGGCGCAATGCTGTCGATGTCGAGCGGTTCATTGCCCGTGACTACGATGGAAGCCGCTGCTCAAGCAGTCCTCCACTGAGGAAATTTCTGTGATTGGGATGACGCTATTTGAATCCGCCGGCTTCTCCGAGGTATTGCCACCAGCGATCGCGAGCGCCGTGAAGGAAATCGCCGTCGGGGTACGCACCGGCCCGGCGGTGAACGACGAGCACGAGTGGGTCGAGCGGATCGTCGCGAACGCCGCAGTGCACTTCGAGGCGAGCACTTTCATCGTCGGCGGATGGGACTGGCGCAAGCCCGACGGGACGCTCGAGAAACGCCAGAACGCGGACCTCACGCCCATGATCGGGCACCTTCAGAGCCAGTGCCGCTCGATCCTCGCGGTGTGGGAGCAGTCTGGACGCCGGCTCGAGGATTGCTGGTTCGAGGTCGGGAATGAGCTCGACATCTCGTATTGGGACACCAACCTCGAGGCCTTTCACGCGCTAGCGATGGCGTGCTACCGGACTGTGCGAGAGGTATCGCCGCGCTCCCCGTTCATCACCGGCTCGACGATGAATTTCAACAAGGCTCAGTTCTTCTGGCAACGTGCCGGCTACGAGGTCCTCAAGGAACTCTGCGGGTTCGCGTGGCCTGCCGACACGCTGTAGGGACTCCACCCGTACCGACAGGAGGGCCGCGCCTGGCCGAGCTTTGAGAGCGACGCCGAGGCGCTCAAGGAGCTCGCCAAGGTGCTCCGTGGGCGGCGCGTCGCCATCACTGAGATGGGGTGGCGTTCGAGAGAGCAGCACACCGACGAACGGATCGCAGAGATGACCCGGGAGGAGATCGCCATGTGGCGCGGATTCGGCACCGCGTGCTTCGTCCACTACCAGATCCAGGACGCCCCAAAACCCGACGACCGCGGCGAGGGAGCGTTCGGCGCATATTCGGCGCACTCGAACAAAGGCGACGGGCTCCATCCTAAGCCTGTTGTGGCAGTGCTCAAGGCGGAGAAAGAGAGATCATGAAAAGACTGCTGTTTTTTCTGCTCGTCGGCCTATTCCCATTGGCCGCTAGAGCCCAAGTAGATTTTAGAGATGGCCGCGTCTGGATAAACGACGAGCGACAGGATCGCACCGTATGGTTGCGGAGCTGTTTCAAGCTGCCAAACCATCTGACCTATACGTTCACAGGCCAAGGTGGCGAGCACTGGGGCGTCGATTCTGCGAATGCATGGGTTGACGAGCAGCGCGAGCTCGGCTTCGACGGGTGCCGCGTTCTTCTCGGGGCCGCCGGGTGGTCGGAGTGCGAGAGCGGGGCGCAGGCGAACGACGGCACGCCGAACAACTGTATGTGGGGCTCCGAGCCAGTCGACAAAGGAGCGTGGGACGTCGAGGCGCTTCGAAACGGCGGGCGGCCGACCGAGATGCATGGCGTCGCACGCGAGTCGCTGCGCTGGTTGTTCGCGAAGAGCCAGGAAACGGGCTTCATCTTCGAGGTCGTGATCATCGCGACACTCAAGCATGACGACGTGAGCTAGGCGCAACAGACGCACGTCATACGACAGACGCTTGCCCAGGCGTTCCAGTTCCAACAGGAGTTTCCACAAGCGAACATCGTCATGAGCGCGATCAACGAGTACACGGCGCACGCTGCTGGGTGGACTACAGAGAAGCTGAACCTCGTGGGTGTACGCGCCGACCGACATAAGCATCCTGACGGGAGGACGGTTGTTGGCTGCTCGGCGCCTGCCGGCTTCGAGCCTGAGCAGTGGCCGTGCGGGCCGCTGATCGCCGACGGTGGCGGCGCGAACAGTTTTGACTTCGACGTTGGCCCGGAGCCCGGGAAGTTCGACCTCGGCGCGGTACACCCAGAGCGCGACGATAACTGGCACCGCTTCCCGGATGAGGCGCAGAAGGCGCAGCTCGCCCAAGACTCTCGCGGGCAGCCGTGGGGCTTCACCGAGAGCATGTTCTACATCGAGCCCGAGGATGAGGCGTTGGGGCGCGAGTGGTTCGGCCACTGGAACGCCAACGAGGGCTGTTGCACGACCGACCCAGAGAAGTATCTAGGCTTTCTCACCCACGTCGAAGCGATGGGCATCCCGTGGATGTGCGTGCACGACATGAAGGGAGTGGAGACGCTCGTCGGTTGGCCGCGAGCAGAAACACGAGTGGACGCGTGGGCGCGCGAACACCTGGCCGGCGTATCCCCTCCTGAGCCCCCGGAGCCCGAGCCGCCGACAGAACCGGTGCTCGTCTACGACCCGATCATCGACGGCACGTATCGCCTGATTCTCGCCAGGTCGGCCGATCAGGCAGGCGTCGACACGTACAACTCCTATATGGCTGGGTGTGTTCCTGACTTCGGGCTGTCCGTGTGCATTGACCAGCTCGAGGGCGTGCTGTTCGACAGCGCCGAATACCGGGAACGATTTTCGCGGTGATTAGCAAAGGAGGTTTGAGATGGTGAGATGTAAATTTACATGCGTGTCTGTTGCGAAACGGCAGCATTGGAACAGGGGGATAGGGAAGACAGCGTTTCTCTACGAAGCGGAGTTCAGCGCTGTCACGCACGGCAGTGCAGAAAATGAGGAGTTCTTTGAGGCTACGCCAAACGGCAGTTTGAAGGTATGGACCTACAAGGAGAACGTCTTCGAGCCAGGAAAGGACTACTACATCGATATCGGCGAGGTGACGTGAACGGAATGAGGAACGCAGTGCCAAGAAGGTTTTCACGTTGAGGGGCGCGCCTATGTTTCATCGGCGAGGATTCCATCCAACCAGGGCAAGCCTGACGGAGGAACAAGACCACTCACAGATGTTGGATTGCATGGGCGCGTCCCACCAACCACGAGGAGGCAATTCTAGTGTCATTTCCAATTGCTGAGGTAATGAGGATCGGAGCTGCTGGTGTCTCGGTCGCTGGTCCTGGGGGTGCGATCGCCGGGGCGATGTTGACCAAGGCCGCGAACCATTTCGACAAAGAAGATGACCCGGAAACGCCATCCTCCATGCGCAATATGAAGCGTAAGCGGCGCAAGGGTTGGGTCGACCACGCGGTCGAGCTCGAGAAGGAAAAACTCCAAGCCCTCAAGAAGGTAGGCGATGGCGTGACCGAGGCCTTGAAACGCGCACTGAACGGTCGTGCCGCTCAGGACATCCGGGCAATCATCGCCGCCGACATCTACGAGACGGAGAACAGGATCCCGGGAGATCAAGAGACAAATCTCTATGCGGAGGCTGTTAGCGCCGCAGCGAGGAGAGAGCTATGAATATGAACAAGAAGATGTTTTTCGCACTCTTACTCGCTGGCGCCTCTGGCGGCGCGATGCAGACTCAGACATCAGGGGAAAAGCAGGATGAAGAGCACGACACCATAGGAAGTCGTCTCGAGGCCGTCGAGGGCGAGCTCGTCGACGTTAAGGGCCGCCGACAAAATAACTGTCTAGTTTTGAGCACACTCTTCCTGTTTCAGGTCGTGATCGCGATATCGTCTGGCATCACGAGAGCCTGGCAAGCTCCCTAGAAACGGAACATTTGTAGGTCTTCAGCAACCAGCGCGTGTTTGACAAACGGTCCTCATTGCAGGAGGATTACGCCTATCAAGGAGCACTTCTCCTATTATGAGACCTACGAGCTATCAGTCTGAAGATCTCGACCGCCTGTTGAGGAAGCACAAAATAGCTACCCTCGATGATTTGAAGGCAGTGTTGGGTACCGATGTGGACTCGACCGTCTTCCGAAAGCTCAATGAGTTGGCGTATCGGACAAGCTACTCCCACCGTGGTAGCTACTACACGTTGGACGAGATCGCCCAGTTCGATCGAAAAGGTCTTTGGTCGTTGCGCTCAGTGTGGTTCTCGAAGTACGGGACGTTGCTTGCGACGGTAAAAGCGTTGGTCGCGGCCTGTGAGGCAGGCTACTACGTCGACGAGCTCGAGGACGTGGTGCAGGTTGACGTCAAGGCTCCTCTGTTGAAACTGGTCCGAGAGAAAAGATTGGCGCGCGAGCAGGTGTTCGGCCGATATCTGTATCTGGCCACCGATGTGAGCACGCGCAAGCAACAGCTCTCGGCCCGCCAGGTACATGAGGCGTCACCTTCCACGTTGGGCTGGGTCGGGGGAGTCCGCGTGCTCCCCGTGGAGTTGAAGGCTGCGATCGTTCTTTTCTACAGCCTGCTCGATGAAAAGCAGCGCCGTCTCTACGCGGGAGTCGAGGCCATGAAGCTCGGTCACGGTGGCGACCAACAGATTGCCGAACTGCTCGGGATGGATCCGAGCACGGTAGCCAGAGGTCGTAGGGAATTGCTAATGAGAGATGTTGAGCTCGACGGAGTTCGGCGAAAGGGTGGCGGACGGCGCGCCATGCAAAAAAAACGCCAGAAGTCATCGCCAAGATCGAAGAACTCATGAAGCACGACACCGCGGGCGATCCGATGACGGGAGTGAAATGGACGCGGCGGACCACCGACAAGATTGCTTGCGAGCTAAGAAGCCTCGGTGTGAACGTCAGCAGCAAAACCGTCGGTCGACTGCTCAAACAGCTCGGCTTCTCGTTGCGGGTGAACCACAAGAAGCTGTGCGGTGCCACGTCCGAAGATCGCGATACCCAATTCGCGTGTATCGCCGAACTGCGCGAGCGTTTTGCCGCAGCTGGTCATCCCATCATCAGCGTAGACACGAAGAAACGGGAGCTGGTGGGATTATTCAAAAACGGCGGGCAGGCCTGGAACCGCGAGCCGACTCTCGTCAAAGACCATGACTTCCGTTCCGAATCGAACGGCATCGCAATCCCCTACGGCGTCTACGATCTGCTCGCGAACCGCGGGACAGTGTTCATTGGTACCTCGTACAACACCCCGGACTTCGCCGTGAATGCCATCGAGAAGTGGTGGCGAACGGAAGGACGGCGACGCTATCCTGCAGCCCGTGACCTCGCGATATTGGCAGACGCCGGGGGCAGCAATGGCTATCGGTGTCGGGGTTGGAAGCACGGGCTTCAAACGCGGATTTGCAATCGCCACGACATCGCTATCACCATAGCCCACTATCCGTCCGGTACATCCAAGTGGAATCCAGTGGAGCACCGTCTGTTCAGCGAGGTCAGCAAGAACTGGGCGGGCAGGCCTCTCGACAGCTACGAAACCATCCTCAAATACATCCGCACGACCACCACCTCTTCCGGTTTGCGAGTACGCGCACACCTTATCCGGCGTCGTTATCCGAAGGGCGTCAAAATCACTGACGAGCGGATGCAGGCGCTTTCCGTTACAAAGGACCAGACTCTACCCAAATGGAACTACACCATCCGACCGTCTTGAAAACGGGAACTTAGCTTGCTCGTACTCGAGCAGTCGGACCCCGAGCCGCCACCGCCCGATCCTGTCTGCGGAGACGGGACAGTCAATCCACCTGACGAGGAGTACGACGACGGGAACATTGCCGACGGAGACGGGTGCTCGTCGCTCTGTCAGATTGAAGACCTTCCGCCGCCGCCCCCGCCCGTGGATTGCGCCGGCATCGACGAGACGACCGCCGACGCGGTGATGAGCGACACTGGGGATCCGTTCGCTCTGAAGAGCGCGCTTGCATCGGTTGGCGCTGGTGGCTCGATCTATATTCGGCTCGGAACCTACATAGTTCCCGCTGTAGCCACTCCGTTTATAACGAACAAGTTCGCCACGATTTGCGGGGAGCTAGGTCCAAACGGCGAGCGCCCGCACATCAAGGGCGACCCCGCTTCAAGGCCTACTTCGTTGATCGGGTGGGGGCCGACGAACGGTAACATCACCATCGAAAACCTCGAGCTCTCGGGAGCGGGAACCCGCAACATGTATGCCGGGACCGGCAACTGGCAGCCGCACTCGCAGCGAATCATCTATCGAAACGTTTACTCGCACGATGCCGGGCACCACTGCTTGATGGTGGGCTCCGAGACGAACACGTCGACGACGTGGGGTACTGGCACGTGGAACGATGAGGTTGAAATCTACGACTCGGAGTTTGCTCGGTGCGCCTTGACACACAACGTCTACGTGGACCGCGTGAAGTCGGCGAAGTTCATTCGCTCGAAGACCTACGACCCTGGCTCGCTTCACGCGCTGAAGATCGTCGCCACGGAGATAGAGGTTCGCGACAGCGTGATCTCGAACGCACAGCTCGATGGCACGGTGCGCTTCTCGCCTCCGCATCCGACTCGAGGATACTGGCACGGCTCAGCGCCGATCTCTTTCGTCGCGGGTCAAAAGGGCGTCGTCACGGGGAACAGGATTGTTTGGGACTACGACAAGGCGTCGAGCGGCGGGCACGCAGCGGGTCGCCAGCAACGCCACGCGATCCAGGGCCACGACGATCCAAACTACTACCCGGTCGACGGCACGGAGTTCTGGGACGCAGCATTCTGGGCGGCTGTCGCTAACGCCGGGACGGGCATCGTGGGCGCGCAGAATAACTCGCCGTACCTTCTTGGCGTCTACTGGAGCGGCAATACGTTCGAAGCCTACAACGACAACCCTCTTGTGACGCCCGTCGGTGTGCTCAACCAGGGCACCTACCCGAACAAACCACGAACGCAAGGGAGCTCGCAGGCGGTGCCACTCCAGATCCCTGCCGGCTGGGTCGAGCGCTCGGCGGACTTTTTGTACGAGGGCAGCGATCCAGCGCACGCCAACATATGGATAGGCACATGGACGAAGGCCGAGTCGCGCTCCGGGCCTTTTATGGTCGATGCGATCGGTGATGACATCAACCCGAGCGAGCGATCTTTCGAGATAACTGGGCCGATGCCGGCCTGGTTCAAGAGGTAGCAAATGTGGTGGCAGGTTTACAGAGACTCAGACGGCAAGGCTCGTTGTATTACGTCTGCGGACGCGGCTGGTACTACAGCGTCACGCAGCACGCCAACAGGAAGGCGTCGAGATGGAAGTCCAAGAAAAGTCGAGCCGTGGCATGAAGATCCTGATTCAGTGGGCGACGAGTCCTCGCTCGGATGGAATCTTCATCGACTCTGCGGAGTGGTCGTCCCTCCCGAAGAAGCCGGCGCCTCGAGGTGGGGAGAGTTTGGATGGCCTTCCAGGCTGGGTCAACCTCGTAGTCTGCCAGGGATTGGAGTTCGCCTCGTATGATCACATCGCCATCGAGGACACGTCGGAGGGTGCGTGCAAGATCACGGGATGGTGCGACGACCCGATGGACTTTCCGGACGACAAGTACGCCGCAGAGTGGTTGATGTATCCGCTGCGCCGTGATCAGGGGATCGGCGGTCAGTGGAACACGCGGCAATATTGCACGATGTACGGGGAGCCCGGCCCTCGCCTCCTTGAGCTCCGCTCCGAGGTGCGGATGACGAACAATTCCGATCCCATCGTGGTGAAGGAGTGGTCCGAGTTCACTCCGCCGCCGACAGCGGTCACGCGGGACGGGATCTGGCTTCCCGATGATCTCTTCCTAGCGCATCTGGACGCCATACGTGAGGTGCCGCTCAGCGCGCGCGGATGGCGCGCCTGGACGGCCGGAGTTCCCACCCGCGACATCAAGGACGGCGAAGTAATTCCGGGCAGGTAGCGTAATGGCTTGGGCAAAGTTCTTCTTTCGTCAAACCAGCCTAGCAAACGGCATCCACACCGCCGACCTCGAGCGGGAGATGAATGCCACCGCTGGCGGCAGCGAGCTGGACGTATCGAACACCCTCTCAGCCGGCGCCGCCCGCACGACCCACGTATGGACCACGGCATCGGGAGTTCCCAATGACGGTGACTGGCCCGATGGCGACTACGACTATTCACCCGACATCTCGGCCGGGAGCGCGGACAACGACTTCGGCTTCAAGACGCTGAACGCCGTCGCTGGCCACGTGGCGCGGGTCAACTCCGGGGTCACGTCGGACCTTCAGACCAACGAGTTCAACACCACGCACGCCGGTACCGGGGTGAAGACGGAGACGAAGAGCCTGACCTGGAGCACGGGGGCGGCCGGGGACCGGGCCGAGATGCTATTGGTGACGCACCACGCGCGCGGTCATGGGAACACGACGAACGAGGTCCGCTATAGCTCCAGCAGTTTTATAAACCCGCCAGCACCAGCACCAGATCGCGCCCCACGTTCTCGACTCCAAAAACCTGTCCACCCACCTTTGCAGCGAGCCCGATATGCCGCATAAAAAATAGGAGCGATTATGTCTTTGTATACGGCAATTCCAAAAACGTCTCACGCGCCTACAGAGGTGGCCACGACTACGGCACGGAAAACTTTGCTGCAAGTCGCGACGCCCTCGACGACTGGTATTCGCGTCGTTGCGTGGGGTGTATCCTTCGATGGCATCGTGGTCACCGAAGTGCCTGGCATCGTCGATCTTATCGACGTGAACGTAGCCGCTACGATGGGTTCGAATATTACACCTGAAAAGTGAGGAAACTCCGACAGCCCTGCGTCGCTTTGTATAGGGGGTGCATCGGCCACCGGCTACAACGCTAGCGCGGAAGGTACCATTACTGGGCCACTATACTTGATCCTCAAGAGGTCCACCCCCAAGCTGGCTACTCGATCTGGTTTCCAGTTCGGCCTTTGATCAAGCCGTCGAGGTTCCTACGAGTGCGCGCGCTGTTCGCCGTTGATCGCAACGTGATCCCCTGGATCATTTTCGAGGAACCTGCCTAGCAACAATGTTTCGTCAAAGGGGTCTGGTTTCTAACATCCGTCGCGTTAGAGGGCCACTGTCGCCATACATCGTCAAAGAGCGCTGGGAGGCAACTGGCACTGACGATGTATGGGACAACAAGATCGAGACGACCGGTACGGTCGACGACGACTACGCCACGAGCAATTTCGGCTCGCCCCCCTGGATGGGCGCGCAGTGCATGCAGTGCGCCGTAACAGTCGGGGCGGGAGCTTTTCGAGATCGCGACTATGGGTCCAACATTCCTATCGCTCACGTTAGCTTTGATGTGGTCGTTGAGTCTCAATCATTCTCAGCCGATGCGCAAGCCATCGTCCTATTCGATGCGTTCGACGATCCAGCCGCCGCTGCCGGCGATCGCGTTCTTCGAGCTTACTTGCAGCGGGCCACCTCGACGACGTTTCGCTTTATCCTTGAGGACTGGCGTGACGATACGCAGAATTTAGCGATCTTCTCTACCGACTATTACGAAGAGGACAAGCCGTTTAGGCTGCAACTCAAGTGGGATAAGACGAACAACGTTGTATCGTTGGCGCTCGACGATGTTATAGCGGTCGACGACGTTGCGATCTCCTCCGCTCGTGGCGGCGTCCGATACTTTCGTGTTGGCGCGCAATCCCCACAATATCCGCCACCATCGTGTTCGACAACTTCGTTATCCGACCGGATCGTCATGACTACTACCCGACGATCACAAAGGACGCGACGACCGAGAACGCTGTGTGGGCTGAGCGTCATCAAGCGACCGCGCCAGGCCTAAACATGCCGTGGTCAGCTCCGGAGGCCGACGTCGGTAGCGGGAACAGCATCGACAATGACGCCGCGACCTCCGCGATCGCACCCGTTCCAAATAGCTGGAAGACTCAGGCTTGCAAGGTCGTCGTCGGTGCAACGGAGGGTGGCGCGCTCAACAGGCACAATCTCGGCAACACGATCAACACGAAATACTTCGGATCCGTCGAGTTCTACCTCGAGAGCGACTCCTCTGCGAATGACAGCGATATCGACCTGATCTTCTTGAAAAAAGAGCACCCCCCACCCACCGAGGATGGCGTCGCCAACGTCGAAATCTACAAAAACGCCAGCGGCGACCGAAATCTGGTGATGGACCTCGCGAGCAACTCCATCTCGAAGAGGTCCACCCTTGGGCCGCTGGAGGTCGGGAGGTTCTACAAGATCGAACAGAAGATCGATTTCACGAATGGCTTCTACGAGTTCTGGCTCGACGGTGTGTGCAGGTTCGCCGGCACGTGGCTATCTGCGTGGAACCAGGAGATCAACTGGATCATCGAGGGAACCTCGGGAGGATCGGACACTCTCAACTTCACGATCTGGTATTGCAACTACTTGGTAGCGACAGAGGGTTGGGCAACGGATACGGCGATTGCTCCAATACCGATTCTCCAGGTGGTGGAGACGGACCTAGCGCAAGCGGTAGCGAAGGTGAAGGCGAAAGCTTTTTCCCAGGTAAAAGAGGCGTCAAGGGGACCGTCACCAACTTCGAGCTGATGAGGCTGGCCAACACTGCGTTGGGTGCCGGACTTCTATCGACGTCAAGGGATGCACGGACTCTGGCCGAAGGCTCGCGGCTTCTCGCGAAACGAACGGGTGGCGATACGGCTCAAGCATTCCAAACGCTCACGACCGCGATGGCGTCCGGGCGCACTGCGCAACTGAAACAACTCGGGCTGTTCGTCGACAACAAGCGTGCCGTAGAGGAGTTCGCGGAGGCGCAGGGAAAGAGCGTTAGCCAATTGAACGATGCCGACCGAGCCGCCGCGCTCCAAGTGGCTACGATGGCGGCGCTGCGAGGGGAGCTCAAGAATAACGCACCACCCTTGGCAGATTTCGGCGAGCTCATCGAGCAAGGGAGGGTTGGTGTCAAGAACCTCGTCGACGAGGTCGCAGTTATGATCTCGAACTCGCCCGCCCTACTTGCGGGCATGCGAGCCGCTGGCGATGCTGTCGCGAAGGCCTTCGGCGGAGACCAGAAGGGACTCGTCCTCGGCATCGTCAACGTCATCGAGAGGGGCTCTTTCTATCTAATCGGTTTCGGCCAGGCTGGTCTGACCGCTGCCGGCATAGTCACCAGAGGCTTCGCCGGGATCAAGGTCCTGGTGTTCGGGGTCGCTTTGGGGATCGCGACGCTGAACACGAAGATCGCCGAGGTCGCTGCGACAGCGCTTGAAACGGCGGCCAGTATTCCGGGACTTGGTCGCGCGTATCAATTTGCGGCTGAGAAGGCGCGCGCGGTGGCGGATGCCGGAAACGCGGTGACGTTCGGCCTTCGCGAGCAAGTGAATGAAGCCATGATCGCCGCAGCCGGGAATGACAATCTTGGTCGTACGATCACCTCATGGGGGCAAGCGCTCGAGGGCGTCAACCAGAGGATGGTGAACGCTGGCTTTAGTCAGCGCGACCTCAACCAGGCGACGGCCGAGGGCGTTCAGCACGTATCCGCCATGGGGACCGCGCTCGGCACCGCGAATTTCCAGATTCAAGCGCTCGACCCCGTTATGATCGACTGGAAGGGGAAGCTTATCGAGACCAGCGAAGAGGCTCGGCTCTGGGGAGAAATCGTGAGTCAGGAATTTGATGAGACGACTACCGCCTCGGAAGGTTTTGGAGCCGCCATGGTCGGTGTGGGTGACCTCGTCGCCGCAAGCAATCGAAGACTCGAGGCATCGATGCGCTTTCTTGGGATCACGTCCCGTGAGGAGTCGAAAAAAACCGAAGAGCAAATAGTGAAGGCTCTGGATAATATCGTGGACGCTCACGGCAAGTATTCGAAGGAGGCAATCGAAGCTCAAAAGAAGCTAGATGAGTTCCGCAAGAAATCTTCCGAAGAGACGACCGTAGGATTACTAGAGAACGGTGAAACCCTTCAAGAAGGAACCACACGGATCTTCTTAGAATCCGGTGCAAATTTCAAAGCAAGCGCGGTTTCGGGAGTAAAGATTGCCGTCCAGGCGGCAATTGCAAAATCTCTTGCCTCTGCACCATGGCCGCTCAGTCTTGTACTCGCTGCCGGTGCCGCGGCCGCAGGAGCAATCGTCATCAGAAAAATTCAAGGCTTGAGCCCTGGGTTTAGAGAGGGCACTCGCGATCTCGACTTCCAGGACTTCGGGCCGTCCTCACTGGAGGCTCTCCACGGACGTGAGGCGATTATTCCAGAGGGAAGCGGTCACCGACTCGCAGCGGAGATTGCACGCGCGATGGACACGCGTCGGCCGAACGACGCCATGATGCTCGAGCAGCTCAGCGAGCTCCGCCGAATGTCCGCCGATTTGCGCGGTTTGCCCCGTGCAATCCAGCGCGCCGTTAGGGATGGGATGCTCCTTGCGACTTGAAAGGACCTTAAGGCTCCAGAAGCTTCCATGCAGCAGCACATGAGAAATCGAGGACATGTTGATAGGAAGGTTCTATCCAGGTGTTTTCTACGCGAACTACCACACCATCTTTCGCGGCTAGGAATTCTTCGCGAGAAAGTTCAAATATGAGCAGCGTTTTTTGGGATACCGTCCAGCGAATCTGTCGCGCCTCGCGTTTCCTAGCCTGATAACGCCGGGCAGCGTCTGGTGCTCGGCGTCGATGATGAAGACAGGCGGCTCCGTATCGGCAAATTCCCATTCGATCCTGTGTGAGTCACCGTCTCGCGTCAGGGTGATGAATTGCCAGCCGATTAGTTTCCAGAGCGAATGCACCGGATCGTCATTGAAGGGATTCTTGCTTTTTTTGACAAAAACCGTCTGCTTGTCAACGCTATGCTCCTTATCGCCGGGAAGACAACAACCAAACGTGTCGCGGTCCTGCATGCACTGGCCGGATTGTGTGGTTGCGGCCGCCTCAATAGCTGAGGCTGCGAAGAGTATGGCCAGAAACATGGTTTTCATCGTCTTTTCACCTTTTCGCCTCGGTAGTCATTTCCGTGAGAGAGCGTCGAGCACCGCTCGCCTCGCCTCTGCTGCTGACAGCTGTTGCAAGTTCACGGCGAACTGTCGTCAATCAAAGGTTTCCAGCTTGATTATGGCCCACTGCCCATCTATTTTTTTTAGATCGCATTGGAACTTCGTTCGTATCATAGCGCCGAATGAGTTTTGCGAATCTACATACGTGATTGCGCGTATGATGCTGTTGTCCTCGGCAGCAACAGCGACGAACGATTCACCCCCACCATGTCGGCTAATGAATGGCATCTTGGCCGTCGCCGGCGATTTCAATCTCGCCTTAATTGCGCGCGGACACAAAACTTGCGCTTCGGTCTTCCCTTCGTTTAGCGCCACCTCCTCAGGGGATGGCGGTGGCGGTGCGGTGGTCAACGCAGACTCCGGTATGTCGGGCAGCATGGCGGTGCACACCATCGGTCCGAAGATCGCGGCGATGATACTTGCGAAAACAACCGCAAGGCATCCGGTGCTCGTTCCAAGCTTCCCGCGACACTGCGGACACACTCGCGCTTTTGCGTCTACCTCGGTCTGGCAGTGCTTGCATTTCTTAGTTGCCACTGTTCACCTCTCATTTCTCTTTGAAAAATTGGGTGGGGGGATTTCTTCTTCAGTCAAGGTGATTCATTTCGATTCCCACGAGATAGTGTCGAGCACCGCCCGCCTGGCAACCTCAGAGACAGATAGACCTGACTCGCGGGCGAGTCGGCGAATGCGCCGCGCCTCCCCAACCGTGAGCCGGATACGTAGAATCTCGCTGCGCTTCTTCGATATCGGGAGTCGAGGCCTGCCCGCCGTTTTTTTCACGACTCAAGGCTATCATGAATTATACGGCCACGTAAAACTTCTCAAATCTCTACCACGTCACCGAGACTGGAAACGTTGTGCGGCATGATCTTGATTCTCGTGTGTCTTCTGACGATGCCAATCCAAACGATCGTTGAGCTCGAGCTCGGTGGCCGCGGCCAAGGATGGACGGACGTGTCTTCCGATCTCGGCGACCAGGTCGCGTCCGCTGGGACGGCGAAGTTCGAGCTCGTGAACCAGAACCCGGCGGGCAAGTACTCGCTTCGACACGCGAATCGCGTCACGGGATTCAAGCTCGGTATCGGCGTGCGTATTCGCCTCCTCACGGGCACGCCGCAAGGAACGGGCACAGGCTCTCGCATCAACAGCGTGGGCGGCTACCCTGCCGGCGCAACTGAGGTGGCCGTTGATTCGGGGAGCGGCTCCATCCTCAGGGGCGACGTCATAACGTTCGCTGGCGTGAGCGGCCGATACCTGGTGGTGAGCGGAAGCGATAGCGATCCCGCGACTTCGATCTCGTTCGAGCCCGGGCTGTTCGGCGCCGTAGCGGACGACGCAGACGTGACCCTTGTCGAGCGTAGCTTCACCAGGCACCGCGGGCGTCTCGACAGCGTGCAGCCTGCGGCCGGCATCTTCGAGCGCCGAACGGTGGGGTGCGAATCGGTTGACTGGATAGACGACGCGGCGAGGTCGAAGGTGGCGGGACTGCCGGTGCAGCTCGACAAGCGCGCCGACGAAATCTTCACCACGCTCATTGGGTCCGTTCCCTTTACCCCCGATGCCGTGGAAGCCGACATGAGTCCCGATACGTACTCCTTCGCTCTCGACAGCGCTCAAGACGAGCGGTCGGCCGTCCTGAGCGAGCTGCAGAAGCTAGCGCTGTCCGAGCTTGGGCTTATCTACCAGAAGGCGGACGGAACGCTCGTCTTCGAGAGCCGAAACCGTCGCGCGGTCTCGGAAGGCGTCGTGGATACGTTCACGGACGTTTCCGCCATATCGGGCTTCGAGGCTCCGGTTGCGAGAGACGATTCGATCAGCCGCGTTCAAGTCATCACGCATCCGCGCAAGGTGGATGACGACAACAACACCGTGCTGTTTCGTCTGGACAATCCGTTGCAAGTGGGCGCGAACGCGAGCGTTACGATCCTCGGTCCCTACCGCGACCCGAACCAGGAGGCGGCCCGAGTGGGGGGTACCGACATGCGGACTCCGGTAGCGAGCACCGACTACGCGGCGAACTCCCAGCCGGACGGTCTGGGGACGGACCTGACACCGTTCGTCAAGCTGACCCCGAGCTTCGGTGGCAACGGCGCGAAGGTGCTCATTGAGAACGGCGGCTCGGCGACGGCATGGCTGACGCTGATGCAGCTTCGCGGTCGCGGGATCTACGACTACCAGAACATCGTTTTGGAGGCGGAGGACGCGGACGCCCAGATTAACGTTGGGACGACGGTGACGGCGGATATGCCGTACCAGGACAACGCGGCGCTGGGCGGAGAGATCGCCCTGTGGCTTTTGAACCTCTACCAGGACGCGGAGACGCTCGCCGAGAGCGCCACGGTCTTCATCCCCCGGACCGACGAGGCGCTGGCCGAGCGGGTGCTGAGCCGGGAGATCAGCGACCGTATCGGCATCGTCGAGCGGATGACGGGCTTCGAGACGGGGTCGACGAACGGGCACTTCATCCAGAACGTCAGCCTCACGATCGACTCTCGGGACAACCTGTCGGTGACGTGGGGACTGGCGCCGGCGAACCGTCAGCAGTTCTGGCTCCTCGAGGTGCCGGGACGGAGCGAGCTCGACCAGACAACGGCGCTGGGGTTTGGCCTCGTCGTCGGTCACACAGATGTTTCACATTGCGATACCCACGACGACGCGGCTCACATGGATACCGCGCACGACGATGCCCACGGCGACGCTCACGCCGATGCCGCGCACGTCGACACCGCGCACACGGATAGCCATTCAGACGTGGTCCACAGCGATACCGCGCACTCCGACTCTCACAGCGACACCTCGCACAGCGACGTCGCTCACAGGGACAGTCACTCGGATGTGAGTCACGTCGATAGCCACAGCGACACCACCCACACCGATACTCATGGCGATTCCCCGCACCACGACTTAGGTCCACCGGAAACCCACGAGGATGTAGCTCACACCGACGCCCACAGTGACATCGCTCACATGGACTCGCATACCGATGTTTCCCACTCGGACGCTCATAACGACCGGGCGCACGTAGACGTCGCCCACGACGATGCCCATACGGACGTCGCTCACTCAGACGTGAACCACGGAGACACCCACGACGATGCCCATACGGACGTCGCTCACTCAGACGTGAACCACGGAGACACCCACGACGATGCCCATACGGACGTCGCTCACTCAGACGTGAACCACGGAGACACCCACGGCGATACCGGCCACGGCGACGCGTCGCACGGAGACACCGCCCACACCGACACCCACACGGATATCAACCACCAGGACACGCCGCACGGCGACGACCACTGCGACGTTTCTCACGGGGATGTGAACTGATATGACGGTCGAGGTTCTTCCGCTCGGGACGCGCTGCTCGCTCGCTTGCGAGATGTGCTACCAGCAGCCGATCCGCGACGCCGGCAACCAGGCACATGATGACTACGACATGGACGCGATGAAGCAGGCGCTCGCGGAGGAGAACCACCCCTTCACCGTTTTCGGTGGCGAGCCGCTGCTTACGCCCATCGACGACCTCGAAGAGTTGTGGCGCTGGGGGATGGAGCGCTACGGGCAGAACAGCATCCAGACATCGGCGACGATGGTCACGGAGCGACACTTCGAGCTGTTCGACCGTTACAACGTTTCCGTTGGGATCTCGCTTGAGGGCCCTGGCGAGCTCAATGATATCCGGTGGGCGGGCTCGCTCGAGCGGACCCGCGAGGCCTCGGCCAAGGCCGAGGGAGTGCTCCGGCGTCTGCTCGAGGAGCGGCACTCCGTCAGCGTCATCACCACGTTGAACCGTGGGAACGCGAGCCCTGAGCGTTTGCCTCGGCTTCTCGAGTGGTATCGGGAGCTCGATGGGGGCGGGCTTCGTCACGTGAACCTCCACCTGATGGAGGTCGACGACCCCAAGCTCCACGAGAAGTGGACGCTCTCCGACGACGAGAACGCGGAGGCCCTTCTCGCGTGCGCGGAGCTTCAGCGCGAGCTCGGGCTCCGCTTCCAGCCGATCGTTGATATGACGAATCTCTTGCTGGGGAACGACGGTCAAACAAGCTGCGTGTGGAACGCATGCGACCCGTACACGACGCGGGCGGTGCGGGGCGTCAACGGGCACGGAGAGCGCGTGAACTGCTCGCGCACGAACAAGAGCGGCGTGGATATGCAGAAGGCGGACCGGGAGCTCCTTGTCCGTCCGCTCGCGCTCTACCACGCTCCTCAGGAGAGCGGCGGCTGCAAAGGGTGCCGGTTCTGGTTTGCCTGCAAGGGTTCGTGTCCGGGCGAGGCGATTCATGGCGACTGGCGGCGGAAGACGGAGCACTGCGTGGTGCTGAAGCGTGTGTTCGGCGAGCTCGAGGACCGCCTGTCTACCCTCGGGCTCGCTCCGATCAGCCGGGACGAGGGCCGGAGGAAGACCGTTGAGGCAAACCTGCTCGCGGCGTTTTCGGCGGGCAGGCTCCTCCGGGTCCACGAGGCCGTCAGCGCCAGCCCGTCGTCGTCGGCCGCGGGGAACGAGCACGGCGACAGCCCTCACCACGACAGCGGCCACGGCGACCACAGTGACGCAGCAGAGCCGGTGATAACTCATGGCGACCATACAGACCAAGCCTCAAGCTGAGCACTTCCTCCCGGACTTTGCACGGAGGCAGTGGGTCAGTGCGAAAGCACGCCGTTTGTGGGAGCCCCGCGTCACATCCATCGGCGAGCGATTCGAAGCGGCGGAGCGAGCGAGTGTGGAGGCCGGGCTGAGGTCCGCCGCGCTTCAGTCGATCTCCCCGGAGTTGCTGGCGGAGTTCGCTTGCCGCGCTACCGAGCGCGGACTCGTTGCGGTGCCCCTCGCGCCCCAAGGCCGACCAGAGAGCTACGCCGCTTCGACCGCTGCAAAGCCTCAGTCGGGACCGTGGGACTACCGCGTCGTGTTGACTGGGCTCCGAGACGCGCGGGGGGTTGTGCGAGCGTGGCGGACAAGCGACGACGAGGTGCTCGGCGGGCTCCTCGGCTATCCCGAGTGCTGCCGACGTTTTTTCGCGGAGACGTGGGGAGCGGGCTCCGTCGACCCGACATGGGCGATGGCGGAGCACGGAGACGGACCGCTCGAGGCGAACATCTTGCTCCGGTGGCTTGGCGTGCGCTATGTGCCGCACCTTCCGTGTGGGTTCCGGTGCGAGCCGACGCGCGAGCTCGGCCGCCAGTTTCGAGCACTCATTGATGCCCGCGAGAGAGATTGGATGGACGAGCTGCTCGCGATGCCGATGCGCTGGAGCTCTCTGAACGGGGTTGGCGAAGTCGTGACCCCGCTCGTGACCCTCAACTTCCGTTCGGACGTCACCTACGAGTTACGTGAGATCGCGCGGAAAGGCACGTCGTATCCCGAGGCCGGCGCCCATGGGCTCCGCTTTCCGTACCGTCCTCCGCCGGCACGACGCGCCGACGAGCGGCTGTGGACCGACAACGGGTTCCCGTCGCTCGAAGCGATGGAAGCCGCTCATCGCGTTGTGACGTCGCTGTTCGCACCACAGCCCCGCCGCGTGCTCGACCTGGGCTGTGGGAATGGACTGCTCGCGCGCAAGCTCGCCGGTGCCGGCGGAAAAGCATTCGGCGTCGAGCTCGACGAAGGGCGGGCGAAGCGCGCGCTCCAGCTCCGCTACCTCGACGAAGTGGAGCACGGGGAGCTGTTCGCCGTTGACTGGAGCCGCTGGGAAGCGGAGCTCGTGCTCCTCATGCCGGGCCGGCTGATGGAGCATCTGGCTCGAGAGCGGGCCGAGCTCGCCGGTCGGCTGCGCGCCGCGACGACGGGGCAACTGGTCGTGTACGCCTACGGGGACTGGCTCGCCAAGTACGGTTCGCTCGAGAAGCTATGCCGCGCTGCGGGGATGAAGGGCGCACTGAGCGAGCAAGCGCGGGGGGACGAAGCGGCAGCGGGAGTGTGGGAGTGGGCATGAGCATAAAGCGCTTCGTGCCGTACCGGTTCCTGCTCGGCCCCGAGCAGTTGTTGTCGCTGTCTCCCGGACGGCGGGTCTCGTCGCCGGCGGAGTATCTCGGCTGGCACGCCCAGCACGTCACGGCGCGAGGCGGCGAGCCGTGGGACTCGCCGGAGCCGACGAAGGCCTACGTCAATCACGGGCGCTGGGTGGCCGATTGCGCGTGGTGCAAGACAGGAATGCTCACGAGACCAGAGTGGGGCGTCGCGTATTGCGGCGAGTGCGGCGCCCGCTACCACAAAGACCACGTCGCTTTCCCGGAAGAGCACGAGGCGCTCGAAACGGCTCTCCTTTCCCGGCTCCGGCGCGAGCAGCAGAACTGGGACGACCGTCAAACCGTGGAAGAGCTGGAGCGTGAAAACCGCTCGCCGGAGGTGTTGACGCCATGATGGTTCTGGAATGGCTCGCTTGGGCCGATGGGTGGTGGTGGCTGACGGCTCTGCCTCTGCTCGGATTCGTGTGGGCGCCGAAGACGTGGGTCCCCGGCGAGCTCGTCACCGCCGCCTCCATGAACACCAATATCCGAGACCACCTCAACGAAACGCTTCGCGCGCAGACGACGGCTCTCACCGGGAGCCAAAACAACTTCGCGCTCGACGGGCCGTTTGCCTACGTGAAATGCACGAACGCTTCCGCTCTCACACTCACGGGTGCTCTCATTGACGGCGGCAACGTCAATGGAGCGCGCGTCATCGTGGAGGCGCTCGACAAGGACGTAACGCTCAAGCATCAGGACTCCGGCTCGGGCTCCGCGAACCGTTTCATCAACGACCAGGGCGCCGATATCGTGCTCGCCCAATTCGAGCGCGCCTTGCTGGTGTACGACAGCGCCAACACCCGATGGCGCATCGGGAAGAGCAGCACTGCGGCCCTAGAGCAGACCACTGGGGACCTGGTGCAGACCATCGGCGCGACGAACCTTTTCCCCGACCCCTATTTCCTCATCTGGCCCGCCGGCGACGCGGCCGCTCCTGCTGGGGCCACACTTTCAAAGGATGGCAACTCTGCGCTCGCACGCAATACGACGATCCCGTACATCGGCGGAATGTCACCAGAGCTCAAACTCGGCACGACGGCTACCGTTTCGACGAAGCTGAAGTACACGATCTTTTCGTCGTTGCCCACCGAGCTTAGAGGGAAGTTCGTCTCGCTCGGTGCTGCGCTCCGCTCGGCTACCGCCTCTTTGGGCCAGCTCGAGCTCGATGATGGAGGCACCGCGGGTATCACCAAATCCGCGTTTCACGACGGCGGCAATGCGTGGGAGTGGATTGCCTTCTCACACAAGTTCACGGCGAATGCGACCAAGCTCGACGTTTCGCTCGTTGCAGATATCGGCGGTCAAGGCGCCGCAGAAGTTACCGCTCTATTCGATGCGCTCACGCTCGTCCTTGGGCCCAGCCCGCCGGCGTCCTTCATTCCAACGCCTTCGACTGAGGGAGCACTTGTTTTTCCGGTTCCCGGCGCGGCGGCGACGGCAACAGACAAGTTCCGTTTTCTTGGAGGTCGGCCTTTCTTGGTGCGCAACGTTACGCTACGCGCGAAGACGGCGCCAACAGGCGCGGCGCTGATCGCCGACGTCAATCACTGGGATGGCTCGGCCTTTCAGTCCATGTTTTCTTCGACGAAACCTCAAATCGCGGCGGCCGCAAAAAACGGCGGCAAGAACCCGGACGGAACCTATCGATATCGATGCTTCGGCTCGCAAAAGGATGCGGGCTCGGAGACGGACGCTCTACTCTCGGTCGATATCGACCAGGTGGGTTCTACGGTAGCAGGGTCGGACATCGAAATCCTCGTGCGGGTGTTGCAGTTTCAAGACCCGCTTGCGGGGTTAAAGAGTTTCTAGGGCAGATCATAGGCGTGAGGTGAAGCGATAGAGTAGCCAAGGCAGTTTGCTTGTAGCCGTTGTTGGCTGGCCGGTCGGCGGCGGCGAAAGCCCAAAGAAAAGGGCCTGGTTCCTGGTGCACCAGTCAGGAGTCAGGCCCTTTTTCTTTGGCATCGAGGGTAGCTGCGATGGATGGAGTCGCGGACGAAACGTATGGGGGCAAACAGATGATGTGGATGAAGACGACGATGGGGCTCGCGTGCTCGCTCGCGGTGGCCGCTTTCGTTTTGGCGGCACAGCTCAAAGAGGCGGCCGAGGTGGCCACCGCGGTCGTTCACGGCACGGCCAACTCCGCGCCGGTGCTGCTGCTGTTTGTGCTCGTGGTCGGCCTTCTCGTTTTGGTGGTGTGGATGTTTCTTCGCCACCTGGCGCGCCAAGGCGACCGGCTGGTCACCATGATCGAGCAGAGCAACACCGTGAGCGAGCGCAACGCTGAGGTGTTCGGCAGAGCGAGCGGTGCTCTCGAACGCAATACGACCGTTCTCGAAAGACTGGAGCGGCGGCTTTAAAACTGAGGAGGAAACAAAAATGAATAGACAGAAAGTGGAGACGGGCACAGATCGGGCTCTCACGTGGCTCGTGGCGAGGCCGCGCACGGCGTGGGTGCTGGGCGTCCTAGCTATCGTGCTCTTCGTTGCCGGCGTCATCGTCGGCGCCCGGATTTGGTAGCGATGTTCAGCATTTTCGGCAAGCTCTTCGGCTCCTCAAAGGCAGTAGAGCGCATCGTGGAATCCACCGCGTCCGCCCTCGACAAGCTCGTCTATACGGACGAGGAGAAGGCGGAAGCAGCAGCGAAACAGCGCGAGAAGGCGCGGGACCAGGTAGTTGACTTCATGGCCGCCACCTCGGGCCAGAATCTCGCGCGCCGCTTGATCGCTCTAACCATTGTCGCGATCTGGGCGTGGTGCTACGTGATGTCGGTCTGGATGGCGGTGATAGCGGTGTTTTGGAGTCGGCTCGCCATCCGGCTCCGCGAGGCGTCGTCTCTCATCGATTCGAACATCTCGGACGTGGAGGGGTTCCTGATTCTGATCCTGACGTTCTATTTCGGCGCTCCTCACGTGGAGAACGTGGTGCGTGCCGTCGTGGATGGAAGAAAGGCGAAGTCGCCATGACGCTCGACGCCCCTTTGTACTGGCGTGACTCCGCGGACGGGCAAGTGCTCGTCTGCCGTGAGTGCGAGCGGATGACCGGGGATCCCGCGGCATCGTGTCGCGTGACGAACGTCCGTGTCCAAGGGATCGTACACGCATTCTGCGAGCGCTGCGGCGTGAGTCAGCGGCTCGACGGCATGGAGCTGGCCACAGAGGGGACACCGTGAGTGACGATATGGACACCGGGCACGTCGGTCCGTGGCCAGGGACGGACTTGGATAAGGGACCATCGCCGCACCTGTCGTGGCGCGAGCTCGGCTGTCGCGACGGCACACCGTATCCCGAGCAGTGGAGACGCAACCGCGCTCTCGTGCTCGCGCGGGTGTTCGAGAGGATCCGGCTGGAGGTCGGTGCGCCTATCCGGGTGAATTCCGCTTACCGGACGCGAGAGTACAACGCCCGTGTCGGCGGCTCCCGCAACAGCCAGCACATCGAAGGACGCGCTCTCGACCTCGCCGTCCCCCGCAAGCTCACCTTCGGTGAGTTCTGCGAAATCGTCTTGGCTGTCGTTCGAAGATTCGGCTCTCCTCTCCGAGGCCTCGGGGTCTATCCGTCTTTCATCCATATCGACATACGGCCCTCGCCGCGCTTGGTTCGCTGGCAAGGAAACCGCGCCCAGGCCGAGCTGGTGAGGACCGCTTGAACCTAAAAGGAGGTTGTACATGAAGAAGAAACTGAAATGCCTGGTGAGACTCACGTTGGTTATCGCTGGGCTCACATCCATCGCGGGCAACACCGCCGCGGCGGAAGACCCACCCGTCCAAGCCGGGCCGCTCGACTTCCACGTCGTTCCCGCTATCGGCGCCGGGGTGTTCGTCGAAGACTCGGACGCCGAAAGCTCCGTCACGAACAACGGCTACTTCTTGGTCCGTATTCCGGCTTTCGTCTTTCCGCGGCTCAATGACGCCTCGCTCGGCGTCCAGGTCGAGCTCAGCAATGCCCCGAGGCTCCGAGGCGTCGATTACTCGGTCCTGAGCTACGCGAGGATCAAGCTTGCGGGCAACACCTACGCGGGCGCGAACGTCCGGCTGTTTCATGGCGCAGCGAAAGCAGGGGCGGAGTTTTCCTTGCGCGCCATGCCCGTCGTCGGGCTTCGTTTGCTGAGCGTAGCGAATCGCATACCGATCTTTTTAGAGGTCGAGTTTTTCGGAGACCGCCGCCCCGTCAAGGCGGCGCTCATTCTTACGTGGGAGTAGGGAGGTCCGATGCTTTCAAGATTCGCGCTCTTCGATGAAGAAAAGAACAGGCTAGAAGACGAGAAGGAGGGGCGACTGTTTAGAACCCTCTCTGTCGCAATCGTCGTGACCTACATCGCATTTCTCACGGCCGTGATCGCGGCAATCGTCGTCGGGATTGTTTTTGTTGCGAGCCACATCCCCTAAAAAAAGGAGGAAAGAAATGAATCCGCTCATCCGTATCGTGCTCTTCAGCGTGCTCATCGTGCTGGGAGCGTTCGCCTGTACCGAGGTCACTCAGACCATTCAACCGTCGGGGGTCGATGTCAGCGTTTCCGGCCCGGCCTCGACCACCGGGGAGACGACGCCGACACCGGCTTCGAACGGAACTATCACCCTGGAGCCATCGAGCATCGAGGTCCAGGTCGGGAAGAATGTCGCCGTCATGGTCATCGTCCGGGACGCCAACGGTGTCGAGGTGCCGAGCGAGAACATCTCGGTCAGCATCGACAAGACTTTGGTCCGGCTCGTCGAGATCGACAACCGCGTTATCACCTTCGGCGGGCTCGCGGTGGGCAAAACCTCCATCCTCATCAGCGCTTCAGCGCTTCAGGCGTCGCTCGACGTGATGGTGGTTCCCCTGGAATGAATGAGGTTCTGGAAGGGGCAGTCCCTATCCCTGCGTTTGGCAGTGCGGTCGCTCGTGATTGCGTCTTTCTGCCCCTGCCGGAGACGTTCGGTACCAACTTGGACCACGCGATACGGATACGTGGGCAAAGCTCGTTCTCGATAGGACCCCGCGCCACTTAGGCTCGATTCTGTCCGCCACCTTGTGATAAGTAACGGGTTAAGCGTTCCTACGAAAGGGATGAAGACGTGGAAGGCATAGATCCGCGAGCTTTCGAGTTCGTACTCTCGCAGATTGATGATGGTTTAGTGTTTGAGCGTTTTGCTCAAGATCTGCTCTGTCAGGTCATCGGTCCCAACTTCACCCCCATCGGCGGCGTCCGTGACCGCGGCATTGATGGCCTCGAGTACTGCCACGAGTTTACGGGTGCAAAAGACACGATCTACCAGCTCTCCATCGACGCAGACCCACGGGGTAAGTCAGTCGCGACTGCAAAAAAACTTCGTGAAAACGATATCACCTGCCGAAGGCTGTTCTACGTCACCAATCAAGTCGTCCGAGACCAAGATGTACTGCAAGAGGAGATCTTCAACGACTTCGAAATCTCGATCTTCTTTCGCGATGTAAAATGGCTTCGGGGTAACGTCAATAAGACCGAGGGTACCAAAAAGACGTACCTGACATTCATCGAAACCCATTGCCACGAGTTCGAGGAACGCGGCAGGTCACTCGCGGTTACCGATTTAGATACGGACCCACGTCTGTTTGTTTTTCTCCGACAACAGTGGGAATCACAAAAGCAGCGAGTCGAGCTCGACGAACTCCTGGCGGACTCACTGATACTGTATGCTTTAGAGGATACCGACCCAGAGAAAGACATCCTTCACAGCCGAAGCGAGATACTGGAACGAATCGCGACTTACGTGACATTTCCGTTGGGAGTGTAAGATTCTCTGTGTAAATGACCATGACTTGAAATGAAAAACGAAAGGAGCGAGTCATGGCGAAGATTGATGACACGGACAGGATGCTCGATGAGCTGGTGAAAGGCAAGAAATTTCTTCGAGCGAGCAGAGGAGCGCCTAACGAAGAACCTTCACACGCAATCAGTAACGGTTCGGGAGGCTTCATTGCTGTTGCAATCTGCCTTCAACAGTGTGTTCAAATAACAAGGACTCGAGTTCGCCAATTTCATAACAGAATCCGAGTCAGAACCGCCTATCGAGAAGATCCTTCCGGACATCGTATCGGATACCGTTAACTCCAGCTCCGTAGTCCCAAAAAACAGAGAGCCCGTCAAACGAGCGCTTCTTGGCACCGTACGGGAAATCATCTATCGCGGAACAAGCCGCGAGATGGAGTACCTCAAGAAATTATCGAACTCCTACATGCTGCTTTTTCTCCTACATTGCGACCCGAAGATAGCAATCTATTTTTCAACAATGGCGGGAAAGCTAAAGATTCTCGTCGGCAACTCGATTCTTGTGCCGGCGATTTCCGAGATACCGTTGGATGAAACGCACCGAAGGCATTGGAATCTACTTAGGAAAGAACACGCCGCTGGAGTTCAACTGTTTGTAACGAAAGTCATTCTCGACGAACTCGCAGCTCACATCCGAAACGCCGCCAAGACCTACGATGAGTTTTACAAGGGGCAAGAGCAAGTCTATGCCGAAGAGATGAACGTGCTGTATGTTCAAGAGATCTTGATCCGGTCATTCCTCTGCGATCGGCTCTCCGGACGAACGAGGGCCTTCAGCGAGTTCTTGGATGACTTCGTGTCGATTCAAAGCGAGGAAATGGAGCGGGAGCTCCTTGAATGGCTTCGCGGTTGCTTTGGGGTCGAGCTTTTAGATGAGACGAGCGTGGACGTTGACACAGCCGAACTGAATTCGCTAACCGAACGGCTAAAGGAATACAAGGCGTCGCGGCAGCAAGCAGTGAATGATGCGAGGACGACCTTACTCATTTATGATCTACGGAAACAGAACCGTGAGTTCGCCGAGAGCGGCATTTTCGGGTACCAAACTTGGTGGCTCTCGAAGGACACAACCACACAGCGAGCAGTGAACGAGTGCTTTTTAAACGGCGAGAAGAAGTCTGTCTACATGCGACCCGATTTCCTCAACAACTATATCGCCATGGCTCCCAATGTTCGACAGATCAACCGAGCGTTTGACAAAATGTTCCCGACGCTAGTCGGTGTAAGTGTCTCGCACTTCGTCCACCCCGAGATCAAGAAGATTGTTCAAGATGCCGTTCGGGACCACTCCGACAAAGATCCGGCACGCATAAGAGGCATCCTCGGGACGATGGCGGACCAATTGAAGACGCACTCCGGTAACTTGTCGGGTCCCGAACTAAAGCATTATCTTGATGACCAGCTAGCGAAACTTGAATAGAAAAAGGGGGTGTCAAGTTCTTTTGTGTAAACGACCATCGATTTAATTCGGGACGCAATCTTCGAAAACGATCGTGAAGTGATTGAGCGCGCCGTCCAGTCCCGGATCGGGCGATTCCATCGTTCGGACGCTTTCTGGATCGCGAGATACAGGACCTTGCGCACCGAGTCCGCGGTCGGAAATGCTCCTCGCTCCGCAGTGACCTTCCGGATTGACGCATGCACGGATTCGATCGCGTTCGTCGTGTAGATGACCTTGCGGATCGGTGCCGGATAGCTGAAGAAGGGAGTGACATGCTCCCATCGGCTCCGCCACGACTTCGAGATACTTGGCTACGGCAGGCACCGCAACGTTTTGACTGAGCGAGCGAAGATCAAGCGACTCACCATGCAGCACAGGAGAAAGGAGAACCAGGCCGCAGGCGCGGCCTAGACCAAAAACCGTCTCTTCGCTTTCGACCGCAACGGTCCGAATTTGCTTGACAACATACACACTGCACCAGAACCCACAACCAGGGTCCCGCCCCGCTTTCGTGCACTACCGCGCACCCGCGGCGCGGAGGGCGGACACGATCGCGTCCTGACCCAATCCCGAAGCAACCATCAACGGCGTTATGCCGGACAACGACGGCACGTTCGGGTCCGCGCCCGCCTCAAGGAGCAGATTCACGACGTCGAGATGCCCAACCGTGCAAGCGATATGAAGCGCGGTCGTGTTATCGACGCCTTCGAGCTTGATATTCGGGTCCGCGCCGCCGCGTAGCAGGACACTCACGATCTCGGTGTGGCCTTTGGCGCTCGATACATAGAGTGCCGTGGAGCTTCCGTTAGAAACTTTGACGTTCGGATCGGCTCCCGCTTCCAGCAAACCAAGCACGGCATCGAGACGGTCGTTCATCGACGCGAGCGCGAGCGGTGTTGGGGAGCCTGGAACGTCTGCTCCGGCGTTCGGATCGGCGCCGGCTGCCAATAGCACGCTTACCAAGTCGTCGTGCCCTCCGCTGGTGGCGACGTGAAGCGAGGTGATGCCGAGGTCCAGAGGATAGTCCGGGTTCGCGCCCTCCCCGAGCAGCCATCGAACCACAGCCGCGTGTCCTCCGTTGACTGCAAAAGCCATCGCGGCTGAGGCCTCGGCATTGCCGTCCTCTATCTTGGTCTCGCGCGAGAACAAGAGCTTCGCGACCTCGAGATGTCCTCGGGAGGCTGCCTCCATGAGAACCGTCATCCCATTCGCAGTACTGAGGCTCGCGTCGGCGCCCGAGTCCAACAGAAGCCGCACGACCTCCGAATGTCCGACTCGCGCCGCGAGGATGAGCGGCGTTGATTGGTCGCCTTCGTCGGGAGAGTCGATGTCGGCTCCGCCCTTCAGGAGCTCCGCGACCTCTATCGCGTCCCCGCGCTCTGCAGCATCTCGGAGAGCCCGACCGGAATCCTCGGCTCCGAACGCGAGAAGAACAACAGCAATAGCAATAATGTATGTCATCGGATTCACCACTCCCCCGCTAGTCTCCTCTCCGTAGCGTTCGGCCTGGCAAGACAGGTGCCAGGCGTTTGTTTCATCCTTCGGCCGGTCTCTATCTCGACTTGGTGGCCGAGCACCGCACGGCGGCGCCCGCCATCGCAGGAAAAATCATGAGCCTTTCTCAAGGCAAGGTTGTCGCTGTCCACCGGACCTCGCCGATGACCGGGGCGTCCTTGGGCCACGGCACAGGCGGCCAGCTGGGGTGCTCGCTCACGAGCACCCAGTTGTCGTCGTCGTCCTTGCCCGCGCGCTTAGCAATCAGACCCTCCTCCGTGCGCACCACGAACAGGTGACCGACGCGACGGCGGCGCTGGGCACGATTGACGAGGATAGAGCAACCGTCTTCCAGGGTCGGCTCCATCGACTCGCCCGTCACCCCGATGATGCAGCACTGTTTCGGCTCGAGCCCATGACGCTCGAGCCAGTCGTGCCGAAACCACAACGACCCTGTCACCGTCTCGGTGTCCACCTCAGAGCCCCCTCCCGCCGCGGCCGCCAGCTCGCGCACCTCGACCGGCCGGGCACCTGGTACGTTGTCGTCGCCGACGGCCATCACCGGTTGCGCCAGAGCGCCGTCGTCGGCGAGCTCATCCTCCCGTGGGGGAAGGCGCGACAACAGCTCGTTCAGCACCCCTTGTTGATCTTTCAGCGCTTCTTGTAAAGCTGTCTCGCGCTGTATGATCTCGTCCCGAAGGGATGCCACCCAGGCCAGCGGCGGGTCCTTGGCTTTGGTTGAGCTTGAGTCACCACGTTTCAGTTCCACGGTGAGCTTGAGGCCGAGAGCGTCGCAGATTTCGATCAGCCGACCGAGCCTCGGTTCTCGTCCTTCCAGAACGTAGCGAAAAGCACTGACCGGCAGCCCGGCTTCACGAGCCGCCCGGGCACGGCTTAGTCTTTGACGATTCAACTCTTCCCGTATCAAGTCAACGACTTCCTCAGTACGCATGAGTTTTATTTTAGCAAAAAAAGATATTAAAAACACATTTATCTTGAACAACGAGCCGTAACGGGATATTATGCGCGCCTCAAATAGCCATGGGCAGCACTCGCACTCGAAGCCGTTTGCATGGGCTGCTACGATCACGAAGCGGGGCTCACATTCGTCGTGCGTCTTTCAGCGAATCGGGCTCTCAGAATCTCCGAGCACAGGATGTACGAATGGATCAATAACCAATTCCAGAGGGGGTATCAATGAGAGGCTTCGGAACACCGTACCGACGAAAGGACTCGCGATTCTGGTGGATTCGCTATTGGGTCGGCGGAAAGCCAGTATCGGAAAGCTCCAAATCCACAAAGAAATCCGACGCGGTAGCGCTCTTAAAGAAGCGCCAAGCGGAAGCGCTTTGGCTGACTGAAGCACCGAAACGCATGACCGTCAGCGACGCTCTCGATGACTACCTCGGCGACATCGAGCTTCGCCGGCTCCGGAGCGTCCACATCCAAAAGCGCGCGTGCACGATCATCCGCGAGCACATGGGTTCGATGCTAGCGAAAGAGGTGAGCACCGGCACGCTCAAACGGTTGCAGAAGCGACTCAGCGATTCCGGTTATGCCGCCGCGACGGTGAATCGCTTGGTGACCACCGTCTACAGCACACTAAAGCTCGCAGCTTCGAACGGCTATCTCGTCGGCGTACCGCAACCGCCGAAACAGCTCAAGCGTGCGAAGCCGCGTCAAGGCTTTCTCGAACACGACGACTACCTCGCAATCGCCGCCGAGCTTCCGGACTGGGCCGGCGACGTCTTCGAGATGTTTTATCGTACCGGCTGGCGTCGGAACGAGGTTCTCTGGCTGAGCTGGGCTGAGGTGGACCTCAAGAACCAGGCCATCCGTCTCGACCCAGAGAGAGATAAGGGCGGCGAGACGCGGGTGTGGCCTCTCAAAAATTCCCTACGGGAGGTGATCGAACGCCGAGCTCGTGCGCGTATCGTTGGTCTTCCGTATGTGTTTCACCGTAATGGAAAGAAAATCGGACTAACTGTTTGGCGGAGCGTCTTCGTTAAGGCGTGCGGCAACGTAGGGCGGCATTTCTACACCCACGACTGCCGCAGAACCGCGGCGCGCACGCTCGAACGTGCCGGCGTCCCGCGTAACGTCGCCATGAAGCTTATCGGGCACAAAACGGAGACGATGTACAAACGCTATCGCATTGTGAACGATGAGGATCTTGATGACGCAGCCAAAAGGCTCGAGAGCTACTACGAACACCAAGAGCAAGAGCCGACGAACCGTGTCGTGAGATTTTCACGAAAAAAGGGTTGATTTCTTCCTTCGCGTTATGTAACGGTACGTAAATGGAACCGAGGGAGATCGAACGGCTCAGAAAACAGATGGGGCTCAGCGTCTCGGCGCTCGCTGAGGAGCTCGGTGTCCACAAAGTCACGGTCTACCGTTGGCTCAGTGGCGAGTATTCAATGCCGGAACCTGCGGTGCGGCTGATGAGGATTCTTGCCCGTCAAAAAGTTCGGAAGGGTGCCGCATGAGGAGCGCACTCGAACCGTTACAGAACCGTTACGTTTTTGCTCTCACCCTGCCTGTAAGTATCTGCAAGGACTCAAAGACCGTTTCCAGAGACCAAAATCCAAGACCTTGATCTTCCCCTCCGGAGTGATCTTGACGTTGGCAGGCTTCAAGTCGCGGTGGATGATGCCCTTCTGATGAGCGGCCTCGAGGCCTTCGGCCATCTGTTCGAAGAGCGGCAAGGCTTCCGCAACGGGGATGGGGCCGCGCTGGATCCGCTCCGCGAGCGTGTCTCCTGGCACGAGCTCGAGCACGAGGAATTGTGACTCCCCGTGCTCCAGTCCGTGGATGGTCGCTATGTTCGGATGGTTGAGGGAGGCGAGAAGCCGGGCCTCCCGCTCGAACCGGCTCAGTCGCTCCTGGTCTTTGGCGACAGCTTCCGGGAGTACTTTGATAGCCACCTCGCGTCCGAGCTTGGAGTCCTTCGCCCTATAGACCTCCCCCATCCCGCCTTCGCCGATAGGCTCAAGGATCTCGTAGTGGGCGAGTTTGTGACCAGGTTGGAGCGACACGGCGTCGACGATGTTACGACGACGGTCGACGGTGAGCAACTAGGGATCGGCGTGGGTAGAGGTGGCTCTAGGAGGGACTTCGGTCCGGTGCGTCGATGACGACGATGGTTGACCGTGTAGAACCGTCGCCTGACAACGAGCGTCTGAGCTCTTTTTCGCGCTTTCCGGCGTGTTGCGAAGACCCTACAACTATCCGTATCATGCCCGGCATGACGCGACTATCCGATTTTGTGGGTAACCGTTCTTTGGCCCAAATCTACGACGAGGGCTGGGGCTCGCTGGTCCGCGACCCATTCGCGAAAGACCCAGCCAAATTCGTTTCCGAAGCTGCCAACGTGCTCCACGTTGGCTGTGGCATTGGAGCTGTCAACGTCCACGCCGTCCCCGTCGAGTGGGTATTGGGCGGCGTCGAGACGCTGGAGTATGACGACGCCACTTTCGACGTCGTTCTAAGTCGCCAGGCACTTCAGTAAATCGCCGACCCCTCGTCGCGATGAATGTGATGGCGCGAGTCACGAAAGCAGGCAGGCTCAAGCCAAGAGTGGCAGGAATGGGGGGATGTCCCGCCGGATGTTGAATTTGGGGTAGCGGCGGCTCCTTGGCCGGCCTAAGAATAGGTCTGCCAAACCAACCGTCTCCAGAGGGGGACAAGGAGCCACCATGCCAAGGAAATCAAAGAAGCCAGTAAGAAAGCAAACGCACTCGCCTACGGGCAAGGTAGTTGGCCAAGTCGGTCAGATACTGCTACCGATGATAGCTGGGATCGCGGCCACGAAGGCGGACCTGACGGAATGGGTGTACGAGCAAGGACTGACCGCATTGCACCTACTCCTGAGAGAGGACGCGGAGAAGATCGCGGGGCCGAAGGGCAAGCACGAGAAGGAGCGAACTCATAACCACTGGGGGAGCACGGATGGGGAGCTGAGCTTCGGCGGTCGTCGAATCCAAGTGTCGCGACCTCGAGTTCGTTCGAAGTCGGGCGAGGAGGCGTCGCTTCCACACTTCGAAGCCTTCCGCGAAGAAGACCCGCTTCCGGAGCGAGTGCTGAACCAGATCTTGGTGGGGGTATCGACCCGAAATTACGAATCGAGTCTGGACAAACCCTCGGCGAAGTTGAAGTCTCGTGGCACGAGCAAGAGTGCCGCCAGCCGTCACCTCGTGAGCCAGACGACTAAGAAGCTCGAGGAATACCTATCTCGGAGGCTAGAGGAGTTCGAGCTTGCGGCACTAATGATGGATGGCCTTGAGGTGGCCGGACAGACCGTCGTCGTAACTCTCGGTATCACAATAGATGGAACGAAGGTGCCCTTGGGTATATGGCTGGGCTCGACGGAGAACTCTCGGGTGTGCACCGCGATGTTGCAGAACCTTCTCGAGCTGGGATTGCGGGTCGACGAATCGATTCTCTGCGTAGTGGACGGAGGCAAAGGGATCCGCAAAGCACTCGTCGACGTTTTGGGGGATCTCGCGGTTATCCAAAGATGCCAGCTCCACAAACTCCGAAATCTACGCTCGTACCTTCCCAAGTCCCGTCACGCCTACGTGCTCCAGACAATGAAGGAAGCGTACAAATGCAAGAGTGCCGACAAGGCGCGCAAGCGACTTCAGGCATTGGTGTCGTGGCTCAAGCGAAACGGCTACGACGAAGCTGCCGGAAGCCTTCGAGAAGGGATGGAAGAGACCCTCACGGTTGTGAAGCTCGCTCTACCCGAGTTACTTCGCAAATCTCTGGCCACGACAAACGCCATCGAGAATCTCAACGGCACCATCCGCAGAGTCTCGAGAAACGTCAAGCGGTGGAAGAGTCCTTCCATGATTCGCCGATGGACCGCTCTCGGCGTCGTCACGGCGGAGAAAAAGTTTCACCGTATCAAAGGCTATCGCCATATGGGCGCTCTCGTTCACGCGCTTAGAAGCAAACAGAAATCTCTTGACAGCGATGAGGTTGCTGCCTAAGAGTATTCACAGGTGCCGCCGCTACCCGACCAAATTCAACAGCGGCCGGGACATCCCCAGGAATGGTGCGAATTGGCGTTGCTCACGCGGCCGTGGCGGCTCTCCTCTCGATCTCGGCCTACGCGCCGCGACCCGACACAGCCGAGCGCAGCGGCCCGCGATGGCTCGCCGGCGACCACCACATACACAGCCGCTACAGCGTCGGGTGGAACAGTCAGACGGATCCGCCTGCGCCCATCGTCGCGGGCGACGCCATCTACCCCATCCCCATGAACGCTCTGATGGCGCGTCACTACGGGCTCGGCTGGATGGTGGCGACCGACCACGGCGGGCCGAACCACAGCAAGGTGAACCTGGAGCGGGCCTACCCGGAGCTGGTGCAGTCACGTGAGGTGGTGCCCGAAATCATCCAGTTCTTCGGCATGGAGTTCGACACCCCGGGTGCGGAGCACTCGAGCCTCATCATCCCTCACACCCACGACGAGGCTGACCGCCTCCACCAGATCGAGTCCAGCTACGCCACACGCGAGCCCTGGCCGCCGGATCCGGGCTGGGACACCCCTCCGCGGATGTTGGAGGCTCTCGCGGCCATCCGGGACTTTCCGGTGCCACCCGTCGTGATCGCGAATCACCCCTCGCGCTCGGCCACGGATCTGGGGGTCTACGGTTCCAACTCGCCGTCGAAGCTTCGAGACTGGAACGACACGGCGCCGGAGGTCGCGGTGGGAATGGCCGGGGCCCCGGGGCATCAGGCGTCCACGCTGAACCCCGACGGGACCTTCGATCCGGGGCGTGCCCGGGCCGGCTACGGTCGCTATCCCACTCTCGGTGGCTTCGATCAGATGACGGCTCGCCTGGGCGGCTTCTGGGACTCCATGCTCGGCGAGGGACGGCGGTGGTGGATCACCGCCAACTCCGACTCCCACGTGAACTGGCGCGAACACGGCTCCGACTTCTGGCCCGGGGAGTACTCCAAAACCTACGTCTGGGCCGAGCGGAACCACGACGCGATCCTCGAAGGCATCCGGGGCGGTCGGGTCTTCGTGACGACGGGAGACCTCATCTCCGAGCTCTCCGTCACGGCTCGGGTGAAGGGTGGGGGCGTCGATGTGCAGATCGGAGGGCAGCTCGACGTCCCCGCCGGGGCAGCAGTCGACGTGACGGTGCGCTTCCTAGATCCCGCCACACCGAACTCTCACGGAGACGAGCCGATCGTCTCCCGTGTCGATCTCATCGCCGGTGATGTGACCGGTCCCGTGACCGACCGGTCCACCGACACCAACCTCACGACCCGCGTCGTGGCGCGCTTCGGGGAGAACGACTGGACGAGCGACGGACCTTATCGTGGGCTCACCTTTCGCCTGGAGGACGTGTCAGCTTACAGCTACCTGCGCGTGCGGGGGACCGACGGCTCCGAGCTTGAGCCCGAGCCCGACCCCCGGGGCGAGGACCCCTGGTCCGACCTTTGGTTCTACTCCAACCCGATCTTCCTGCGCGTCCGCTGAGATCCGGGAACTGAAATGTCCGAATATTTTACTTCGAGGCGAGGTGGGGAAAGATTTTTTGCCAGAGCATGAGTATTTAAAAATCTAAAGGGAGGGTAACAAATGAGAAAGATGAGCATAAAGGTCGTTTTGAACCTATTTCTCTCCATGAGTCCTATTTCCATAGCCTTCATAGCGAGTGCATGCGCGCCGGGAGATGATGCGGAACCGAGACAGAAACTACTCATGGACGAAGGCTGGCGTTTCTACCGGGGAAGGGCGGAGGGATTCACCCCCTTGCCCCGGGGAAAGACCATCGATACGTGGCGCTGGAAGGAGAGCAAGCAGGGCGCAGAGGAGGCGGAAGAGATGGCGGCGCCTGGGCTCGATATCTCAGGTTGGCACGAGACGGAGCCGGGTATCGACGTGTTCGAGGGCAAGGAGGGTCTTGCCTGGTTCCGTACAGAGCTCGGAGACTTGCCGCCCGGACCGACAGGGAGGCCTCGGATCTATTTTCAATCGGTGGACGACAACGCGACGGTCTACGTTAACGGGAAGCTAGCCTACTACCACGAGGGAGGGGACTTCCCCTTCGAGATCAATCTGAACTACACCTGGGAAGATGGCGGGCGGAACGAGATGGCGGTGCTGGTGGAAAACGTCGAGGGGCGCGGCGGCATCGACGGTACGGTGCTGTACAACCGGCCGGCCCTGTGGGAAGACGACCCGAAGATGCGGTCGGTGAAGACGGCGTCCGTCGACTTCGACGATAGCGGCTGGGAAGAGGTCCGCGTTCCCCACGACTTCGTGGTGGGGGGCGAGTTCGACCCCAAGGGGGCGGACAAGCCCCAGGGCATAAGGGAAGGCGAGCTCTGGTACGACAGGGACCATGGTTACAAGCCCAAGGGCGTCGGCTGGTACCGCCGTACCTTTCAGCTCCCGGCTGCGGACGAGGGCAAGCGGATCTGGCTGGAGTTCGACGGCGTTCACCGGAATAGCGTCGTCTGGATAAACGGTCACTGGCTCGGCCACGACTGGAGCGGCTACACGGGCTTTTATTACGACATCACCGACGCGGCGAATTTCGGCGGGGAGAATGTAGTGACAGTGCGCGCCGACGCGGACTGGGACGAGGGCTGGTGGTACGAGGGCGGCGGCATCTACCGCCACGTCTGGCTGACGAAGCTCGACCCCCTGCACGTCGATCACTGGGGGACCTTCGTTACCACACCGGAGATCACGGAGGAGCTGGCGGAGGTCAACATCCAGACGATGGTCGTCAACGAGGGCGTGGAGTCGATGGAGTGCACGCTCACGAGCACGGTTACTGACATGGAAGGCAACTCGGTGGTGACGTCTGAGGCAGAGCAGACTATCCCGGCGGGTCAGGAGTACGAATTCAGCCAGGACATGACGATCAAAGAGCCGACCTTGTGGTCGCTGGAGAATCCTTATTTGTATGCGGTGAAGACTACGGTAAAAAGCGGCGGGCGCGTCACCGACCGGTACGAGACGCCGCTGGGGGTACGGTATTTCACTTTCGACGGGAACGGGTTCTTCCTCAACGGTAAACATGTGAAGATCAACGGATCCAACAGCCACCATGACTTCGCTGGAGTGGGGGTCGCGCTCCCAGACAGGATCAACGCTTACAAAATAGAGAAGCTCAAGGAGATGGGCAGCAACGGCTACCGCACGATGCACAACCAGCATACCGAGGCGATACTGGACGCGTGCGACCGCCTGGGGGTACTGGTGATGGACGAGAACCGCCACATGGGTGATTCAGAGGAGGTGCTTGCCGAAGTGGAAAGCTTGGTGAGGCGCGATAGGAACCACCCCAGCGTCATCATCTGGTCCTTGAAAAACGAGGCGTTGAAGCAGGGCCTTAAGGTGGCAAAGAAACAAACACAGGCGATGTATGACGTGATCAAGCGACTGGATCCCACCCGACCCACCATCTCGGGCGTCTCGGGCGTGGGAAGCATGGGAGGAGCGCGCACGCCTGATGAGATTAGTTTATTTGAAGAGCTCCTGAACTTGTCAGAGGTAATTGATGCGAGGGGTTTTAGAGATAATCAAGACGAATTCCACGCTGAAAACCCGGAGCGTTCGATTGTGGCCCAGGAGACCGGTCACGGCTTGACGACGCGGGGGGTCTATGACGAGGACAGAGAGAAGGCCCATCTCAGCGTTTACAGAACGGGCGAGCGGAGCTGGCGCAGGATCGCCGAGTCTGAATACGTGGCTGGCGCATTCGTCAACTTTGGCTTCGACCATCGCGGCGAGCCGCATCCTGTCGACTGGCCAGGGATCAACTCACAATTCGGCTTCATGGACACCTGCGGTTTCCCCAAGGATGCCTATTACTACTACAAGTCGGTCTGGAGCAGCGAGACCGTCCTTCACATATTCCCTCACTGGAACTGGGCCCACAAAGAGGAAAGTGACAGGACGATAGAGGTTAGGAGCTTTAGCAACTGTGAGAGCGTCGAGCTGTTTCTCAACGGCGAGAGCAAGGGACAAAAAGACATGGAGCCGTACTCGAGCCTGTCGTGGAAGGTCGATTGGGAGCCAGGAGTGCTTACGGCCAAGTGCTACCGGGACGGAGAGGTCGTCGCCGAGACCGGGAGAGAGACGACGGAGGAGCCGGCCGGCATAGCGCTCGAGCCCGATCGCTCGAGTATCAATGCGGACGGGGAAGACGTTTCTCTGGTGAAGGTTTCCATCCTCGACGCGCAGGGTCGGATGGTGCCGACCGCCGGGAACGAGGTGCAATTCAGTCTAGACGGCCCCGGGGAGATCATCGGCGTAGGAAACGGCGACCCCTCGAGTCACGAGGCGGACAAGGCGGACAAGCGCAGCGCGTTCAACGGCCTGGCCATGGTCATCATCCAGGCGACGAAGGAGCCGGGCGTGATCCAGCTGACCGCGGAGTCTCCGGGCCTGGAGAAAGCAGTCTTTGAGATAAAGGCGGTAAAGGCGGCGATACGACCAAGAGTCCAGTGACGGGTGACCCCAGAAAAGATTATCCGTACTAGCTTCAGGCTTTACCTCTCCCCCGACGGGGGGAGAGGTCGCCCGCCTTCGAAAGGCGTCGTCGCCCACCCAGGTCAACTTCGGCTGGTCTTGAACGTGCGCGGGATCGCCACGACAAATCCTGTGCCGCGGCGGGGAGCCCGGCGAACTCCACAATCTTTTCGGCGTTCGAGCTCTTGGGCTTCACTCGACTTCTTGGACAGCAAGCGCTCCAATCTCGGCATGACCTAGGAGCGCGCTCGAAGTCAATCCTTTTTCTCTTTCTTCTGCTCAAGATAAGGGACGCCCTCGGTTATCCACTTCGGGGCCTCTGCCCCTCGCAGATAGTGATCGAACCACTCGAGGATGCGCCGGTGGTAATCGATCTCGTTGGGCTTGCGGCGGACGTGATGGTTCTCGCCCGGATACACGAGCAGGACGAACTGCTTCCCGGCGCGGCGCGCCGCGTTGTACATCTCGATGCCCTGGTGCCAATCCACCGAGCCGTCCTTGTCGCCGAAGGCCATGAGCAAGGGCGTCTTCAGGTTTTGGATTCCAAAAATGGGAGAGTTACGGATGAAAGCGTCCACATCCTCCCAGAAAGGGACTTCCATTCGCTCCTGGCCGACCTCGAAGTGCTCGGTCTCGGGAATGCCCGTGTTCCAGAAGATGGAGCCGTACATACTGAAGAAGTTGTTGAGAGGCGCGCCGGCAACGGCGGCTGCGAAGAGATCGCTTCGTGTCGATACGAAGCTGGTCTCGTAACCGCCCCAGGAATGTCCGATTAGGCCGAGGCGGCTGGGGTCGATCATTCCGGATTCGAGGACTTTCTTCACCGCAGAGGTGATGCAGTCGAGAGCGGACGCGCCGGGCTCGCGGGCCCGAAAGACGATATCCGGTCGGAGGACGAAGTAACCACGGCCTGTGAAAACAGAGATGTTGTACGGACCACGTTCCGTCGGGACGACGTAGTCGTGCACCTCCTGGGAACGCTTCTCGTAGATGTAGACAAGCATGGGGTACTGTTTTCCGGCTTGATAGCCGGCCGGGTAAAAGAGAGCACCCTGAAGTCGGTCGCCATCGTGGTTTGTGTACTCGATGAGCTCCGATTCGCCCCAGGCGTAGTCGTTTTGAAAAGGATTGGTCTCGGACACCTGTCGGGGCCGTGCGAGATCGGGGCCGGCGGTGAAATAGTCCGGTGAGTCGGCGAAGGTCTCCGCGATATAGGCGTACACTTCCACGTCGCTTGCCTTGGCGAGCCGTCGAACCTTGCTATCCGACCAGGCGAGCCGCTCAGGGCCCGAGTTCGCCCGCAGCCGAGCAAAGCCGAACTTCTTGCTCCACTCGCCATAAAGGCTCAGGTAGAGGGGCTTCGCGCGGTCAATGAATTCCTCGTCCGGGTCGAGCTTCACGTAGCGATGTTGAATCTGTTGCTGCGAACCATCGGTCAACCGCTTTGCTCCCGAGCCATCCGGTCGGACCTCCCAGAGGTCGTACTTGTCGTGGAGAACAACGGCCTCATCTCCTTCTTGCCAGCCGGCGATGCCGTAAGGCGGTTTTTGCTCCACCGGATGATCGTCTTCCCGATTGACGAATGAGGTCTCGATGTCTTCGGTTAGGTTCGTGTGCATGCCGGTCTCGAGATCGTAGGTCCAGTAGTCATCGTCCTTGAGATAGATGACGTATCTTCCGCCCGGACTGGCATTCAGCAAGGAATCGGGGAACTGCGGTCCACCCTGGAGTGCTTCTGTGATCTTCCTTCTTTCGCCGCTCGTCACATCGATGACGTAAACATCCCGGCGCCCGCGCCCGAACATGGCGGAGCGTTCGTAAGGGTTGACGTCCAGGCCGATGGCAAAGCGTGAGTGCCTCACCGGCCAAACATCCTCGATCCGCTCGTCACCAAGCCTCACTAGGCGAGCCGACTCCAGATGCCAGGCGGCGAGCCAGTTCTTCTCGCGGTATTGCTTCTCACGCAGCTTCTGCTCGGGAATGACGTGGGAATCCTTGACGTGCCAGACCTCGACGTTGGACTCCTCGTCCTCGACGTCGTCCTCCTCGGGAGATTGGTTCTCGACGGGCTCCTCGCGCTCCGTTTTCTTCCATTTCTTGATCCCCAGGAACACCGTGGCGCCATCGTCCGCCCACTCGAGAGCCCTGAAGTCCACGATGCGAGCGTCGGTCGGGAACTCGGAGTTCGCCGAGGGATCGTAGACGAAACGCTCGGGCGCACTGGAAAGGTCCTTCCAGGCCAGGACGATATTCGTCTCGTCTTCGTGCTGCGCGTCTTCAAGAGTGCGAAGAACCGCCAAGTCGTCGCTGTCTTTTCTCCAGGCAAGGCGGTGATAGCTTGAGCTAGAAGAATCCAGCACGCGCAGGACACCGCTGGAGGGCTCGAAGAGCTGAATGCCGTTTCCGGTCCCGCTCTGCGTCGCGATGATCATCGCGAGCAGCGTTCCCTTCGGTTGCCAAAGAAACTCGGAGACGTTGCCGAAGCTGGCATTCCTTCGGGTCGAGAGATCCCGAACCATCAAGTCCGCGCCGAGGGTTTCCTCCTCCTCCTCCTCCTCCTCCTCGTCCTCGTCCTCGTCCTCCTTCTCGGGAGGATAGCGGTGAATGGCGAGATAAGGGCCTCCTTCACTGAAAGCGAACGTCTGGACGTCCTCGATGACCTCGGTCGTGCCATCGTCCAGGCTGACGAGCCCCATCTTGTCCCGCACCGGCTTCTTTTCTTTCTCGGCCCGGCGCCGCTCATCCTCGTGGACCCCGATCCGGTAGGCCATGAATCGGGAATCGTCCGAGAAGGCCGGTTTGCTGCCGAAATCGGCAGTCTTGAAGGGTTCGTTCAGCTTTTCAGCCTGCAGCCTGTGGAGGCGCAGCTCGTCACTGCCGTTGACGCGGCCGATCTCGTAGACCAGCCACCGGCCATCGGGAGAGAGAGCTCCTTCTCTCAAGGTCTCCCAGCGACCATAATCTTCGGACGTGACGGGGTGCTTTTCTTGCGCGCCCGTCGGCGGCGCTGTCAAGAAAAAGAGTAGCAAGCCGGCGGTGGCATGTCTTCGAAGAGGCATCATTCTTCCGAGCTAACTCTGCGGAATTTTGCTCAACGCTTCCTCGACGCGCTCCCGTGCAGCCGATGGTGGCTCGCGCTGCCATCCATTATTGCGCCCTCAACCTGCGCTCACGCGTTGGCCTAAGGACTGGAAAAATTCATACGTGTCCGGCCCCGGTCGGCACGAAATTTCCCCACTGGGATGGGGACTGTGCAGTCCGATTGAATCCTGGTGAGCGTAGCAGAACTCGAGCAAACAGGGCAAGGCGGTTGAGGAGTGTCTCCCGCCGGGGGATGGGTGTAAAGAGGTTGTCGTTCGTCATTATTAATCGGCGCGGGAACTGCGGGCTCGTGTGTCCGGGCGACGAGGAAGAAAGCAAGGTCGACGCCCGCGAGACAGTGCTGCCGTCACGTCGACTGCAGGCTTGAAGATCGGAAAGCAAGAACGGTCACCGGCTGGGCCACGCGACATTCGCCATCAGAACGTCGCTACGCAGCTTCCCGCCACTCGTAGCGATGGTGAAGGCCACCCACCCTCGGCAGCGCGACGACCCTCGCCGTGGGTGACGGTCGCGGCGTGATCGGTCTCTCGTTCGGAGTATCTTTGTCGAGACCCAAATGGCAACGATCCTCGTGATAGTAGGTCACGTAAGCTCGCACGAGTCGGACGAGATGGCGCTCGCCCAGAACTACGACGTGCTCGAGCATCTCTCAACGACAACTACCGATCCAGCGCTCGGCGGTTCCGTTTTGCCAAGGGCTGCGATACGAGGTGCGAATAGGCTTTGTGCCCATGGCCCTTATGAACTCGACGACCGCCGGGCTGAAGATCGCGTCGCCGTCGAAGATGAGGTATCTCAGCGCCGTGTCGTAGGGAAACGCCTCACGTAATTGCTGAATCACCCAAGCGGACGTCGGATGGAACGTGGCGTTGAAGTGCAAGATATGGCGACGGCCGTGCCCGATGACGAAGAAGCCGTACACGAGCCGGAGCGACGCCGTCGGCACTGTGAACAAATCCATCGCGGCGATTTCGTCCTTGTGGTTCCGCAAGAAAGCGACCCAACGCTTCACTTGGTCGGGCTCAACTGGGAGCCGCGGCATGTATCGCGACACGGTCTTCTCCGAGATGATGAAGCCGAGCTTCGTGAGCTCGGCGTGGACACGAGCTGCGCCCCAGCCGTCTTGCGCCATAAGCCGGATGAGGCGACGGATCTCGGCGTCGACGCGAGGTCGTCCCGGATGCCGGCGTTGGGAAATCCTCGCCCAGTATCGCCGAAATCGGACCCGATTCCACTCGGCAACCGTGCCGGCTTTGACGATGACTAGACGACTGGCCCACGCTGGCCAAGATTGGCGAAGCGCCACCCAGAAGGCTCGATCGACGTCTTCGAGCGGTGGGTGCGGGCGCTCTTTTTTCAGCGCCGTCACTTGTTGCCGCAGAGCGAGGTTTTCAATAACGAGGTCGGCTAGCTCGATGGGCACTTGGCCGAGTTGGACCACCTCCTTGAAAACGACCTCGCGGCAGTCAACAAGCGGTTGTCGGAAAAACGTCTTGGTCTGGTCACAAAATAGGTTGCGCGTTACGAAAATCTGATTGGATTGGGCATACAATCGCCCGATACGCAAAGCTGGGGGTTGACGATGAAATCGACATTCGCAGTGACTGCTCTTTTGCCGGCGTTTGTGGCTTGCACGACGATCGCCATGGCGCAGTCCAACCATTTCGAGATGATGGACGTCTTTCAGCTCGAGTTTGCCTCCGATCCACAAATCTCGCCTGACGGAAAGCACATTGTCTATGAGCGCAACTCGATGGACATCATGGAAGACCGTCGGAGAACCGAGCTGTGGACGGTAGACGCCGACGGCAGCAACCACCGCAAGCTGACGGTTAGGGCCGTTGGCGAGTCTTCACCCCGCTGGTCACCCGACGGCTCCATGCTCGCCTACCTGTCCAAAGAGGAAGGCAAGACCCAGATTTTTCTGCGCTGGATGGACACAGGCCAATCGGCGGTTTTAACGCAAGTACTCGACTCGCCGCGACAAATCGCCTGGTCTCCGGACGGTCAACACATTGCTTTTTCCATGCTCGTGCCCGAGCCGGAGCCTTCGCTGGCCACGCTTCCGGCAAAACCGAAAGGAGCCAAGTGGGCCGACCCGCCCAAGCTGATCGAGCGGGTCCGCAATCGCGCGGACGGCATTGGGTATCTTCCTCATGGATTCGATCATCTCTTCGTTGTTCCCGTCTCTGGAGGCACGGCAAGGCAAGTCACAACGGGCGACTTCCACCATCGCAGCACGCTCTCCTGGACTCCGGACAGCAAGACGCTCGTCTTCTCGGCGAACCGGAACGAGAACTGGGAGTACGAGTTCAAAAACTCGGAGATCTACTCGGTCTCGCTCAAGGACGGAGAAATCCGGGAGCTGACGGACAGAAACGGCCCTGACGAGAGCCCCGTGGTCTCGCCAGACGGGAACAGCATCGCCTACCTGGGTTACGACGACAAGATCCGAACCTATCAGGTGACCGAGCTTCACACCATGAACATCGACGGCACGGGTAAGCGCCGTCTTACCGAATCGCTGGACCGCAGTGCTTCCAATCCGGTCTGGTCGAGCGACGGCCGCGGCCTGTTCTTCCAGTATGACAGCGAAGGCAACACGAAGATCGCCCACGTCACGCTGGACGGTGAAGTGCGCGTTCTTGCACACGACCTTGGAGGTACTTCCTACGGTCGTCCATATGGCGGCGGCTCGTTCTCTGTAGCGGAAAGCGGTGCCTTTGCTTTCACGCTCACGCGGCCGGAACGGCCGGGCGAGGTCGCGCTGGGAACGCTTAGTAGTTCGCGCGTCAATCACCTCACCGCGCTCAATAACGACCTGCTAGCGCACAAGACAATCGGGGCGGTCGAAGAAATCTGGTTCGACTCATCCTTCGATGGACGGAAGATTCAAGGCTGGATTGTCAAGCCGCCCGACTTCGACCCACAGCGCAAGTGCCCGTTGATTCTCGAGATCCACGGCGGCCCCATCTCGAACTACGGCGATCGTTTCTCCGCCGAGATACAGCTTTACGCCACCGCGGGCTACGTGGTCCTTTATACGAATCCGCGCGGAAGCACGAGCTACGCCGGAGAGTTCGGCGACCTTCTTTACCACAATTATCCGGGCGAGGATTACGACGACGTGATTTCGGGCGTCGACGCGGTGATCGCCAAGAGATATATCGACGACCGCAACCTGTTCGTCACAGGTGGGAGCGCGGGTGGCATCCTTACGGCCTGGATCGTGGGCAAGACGAACCGCTTCGCTGCCGCGGTATCAGCAAAGCCGGTCATCAACTGGTACAGCAAGGTTCTGGTCGCGGACAACTACTACGTCTACCACAACTACCGATACCCCGGCTCACCCTGGGAGAACCCCGAAGCCTACATGAAGTTCTCCCCTATCTCCCTCGTGGGGAATGTGGAGACGCCGACGCTGCTTCTGACGGGCGACGCCGACCTGCGCACACCTTTGTCGGAGTCCGAGCAGTTCTTCCATGCGCTGCTGCTCCGGCGGATCGACACCGCGGTCGTGCGCATTCCTGGAGCGTCCCACGACATCGTGGCGCGGCCGAGCCAGCTCATCGCCAAGGTAGCGAACATCATCGCCTGGTTCGAGCGCTACCGCGACGAGGGACCGGGGACGGCGACGACCTAGCAGCCTTGACGGAACCCGTGCGGTCGGGGACTACGCCAGCTTTTTACTCTACAATCGAAAGGAGGAAAGGATGATTAAGAAACATAAGATTTTGTGGGTTAACGCGGATTCGTGTGGGTAAGTTCTGACGGAAAAACAGTGTAACTCATTGTGTGGAAAAAGTATCGAGTACTTCATCAGGTGCTGAAAAGTGGTCCATTTTCAGGATAGGCTAACCGAGTGAAAAATTCCCAGTCGATCCGCTCGCTGTTTGCGCTGCCAGGTTTCGTGGTTGGTGCCGGATTGAAGGGTCTATTCGGTGACCGATACGCCCGCGTCATCCAGCTCAAGAGGCGAAAAAAACAGCTGTGTGCTCTTACTGTGGGCAACGGTGCCGGGGGCGCTATGACAAGCAAGTGTGCCGGGTCCGCGACCTGTCGTTGGCAGGCTGGCGGATCTATCTGGAATACGAGCGTTGGCGCGTCAACTGTTCTGGGTGCGGCGGTGTGCATGTAGAACACCTAGACTGGCTGGCGAACAACTCGCGCTACACCCAGCGTTTTGCGACGCATGTGGGCAAGCTGTGCCGGGATATGCCGAACAAGGCGGTGGCCGAGATGGAACGTCTGCACCACGGTACGGTGAAGGCTCTGGATACGCCCTACATGCAAGAGCAGGTCGACCGGGCGGGGCTACCGGCGCCTCGGGCCATCGGTGTCGATGAGATCTCCATCCGCAAGGGACATAACTATCGCGTCATTGTCAGCGACCTGGAGCGGGCGCGTCCCATCTGGGTGGGCGGTGAGGGTCGCAAAGAAACCGACATCGATTTGTTCTTCAAGGCGTTGGGCGGAAAGAAAAGCGCCCGTATCAAGCTGGCCGCCATGGATATGTGGAAGCCCTTCCGGAACTCGGCGATTCACAACGCGCCTAATGCGCGGATCATCTTCGACAAGTTTCATATCATGCGTCATCTGTCAAAGGCCCTCGATGAGGTCCGGCGCGGTGAGTACAAACGCCTCAGCGGCAAGGACCGGTCGTACATCAAGGGGCAGCGTTACACTTTGCTTTCCCGGCGGGAGAACCTGAGCCTAGACGGTCGCCGCGCACTCAAAAAGTTGCTCCAGGCCAACCGGCGCCTGAACACCGCCTATATTTTGAAGGAGGCCTTCGGGCAACTCTGGGATTACCGCACCGAACGCGGCGCTCGCGCCTTTTTCACTCGTTGGAAAGACAGCCTCAAATGGCAACGCCTGCATCCGTACCAGAAGTTCGCCGGTATGATTGAGTCCCATTGGGATGGTATCGCCTCCTACTGTCATCCGGAGAACAAAGTCAGTCTCGGCCTAGTTGAAGGGGTCAACAACAAAATCCGTGTTCTGCAACGACGCGCCTACGGCTATCGCGACGAGGAATATCTCAAGCTGAAGATCGTGGCGGCTTTCCTTCCGCCATTACCCAGAAATGCAGTTTTCAACCCACACGAATCCGCGTAGGGGGATGTCCCGCCGGATGTTGAATTTGGGGTAGCGGCGGCTCCTTAGCCGGCCTAAGAATAGGTCTGCCAAACCAACCGTCTCCAGAGGGGGACAAGGAGCCACCATGCCAAGGAAATCAAAGAAGCCAGTAAGAAAGCAAACGCACTCGCCTACGGGCAAGGTAGTTGGCCAAGTCGGTCAGATACTGCTACCGATGATAGCTGGGATCGCGGCCACGAAGGCGGACCTGACGGAATGGGTGTACGAGCAAGGACTGACCGCATTGCACCTACTCCTGAGAGAGGACGCGGAGAAGATCGCGGGGCCGAAGGGCAAGCACGAGAAGGAGCGAACTCATAACCACTGGGGGAGCACGGATGGGGAGCTGAGCTTCGGCGGTCGTCGAATCCAAGTGTCGCGACCTCGAGTTCGTTCGAAGTCGGGCGAGGAGGCGTCGCTTCCACACTTCGAAGCCTTCCGCGAAGAAGACCCGCTTCCGGAGCGAGTGCTGAACCAGATCTTGGTGGGGGTATCGACCCGAAATTACGAATCGAGTCTGGACAAACCCTCGGCGAAGTTGAAGTCTCGTGGCACGAGCAAGAGTGCCGCCAGCCGTCACCTCGTGAGCCAGACGACTAAGAAGCTCGAGGAATACCTATCTCGGAGGCTAGAGGAGTTCGAGCTTGCGGCACTAATGATGGATGGCCTTGAGGTGGCCGGACAGACCGTCGTCGTAACTCTCGGTATCACAATAGATGGAACGAAGGTGCCCTTGGGTATATGGCTGGGCTCGACGGAGAACTCTCGGGTGTGCACCGCGATGTTGCAGAACCTTCTCGAGCGGGGATTGCGGATCGACGAATCGATTCTCTGCGTAGTGGACGGAGGCAAAGGGATCCGCAAAGCACTCGTCGACGTTTTGGGGGATCTCGCGGTTATCCAAAGATGCCAGCTCCACAAACTCCGAAATCTACGCTCGTACCTTCCCAAGTCCCGTCACGCCTACGTGCTCCAGACAATGAAGGAAGCGTACAAATGCAAGAGTGCCGACAAGGCGCGCAAGCGACTTCAGGCATTGGTGTCGTGGCTCGAGCGAAACGGCTACGACGAAGCTGCCGGAAGCCTTCGAGAAGGGATGGAAGAGACCCTCACGGTTGTGAAGCTCACTCTACCCGAGTTACTTCGCAAATCTCTGGCCACGACAAACGCCATCGAGAATCTCAACGGCACCATCCGCAGAGTCTCGAGAAACGTCAAGCGGTGGAAGAGTCCTTCCATGATTCGCCGATGGACCGCTCTCGGCGTCGTCACGGCGGAGAAAAAGTTTCACCGTATCAAAGGCTATCGCCATATGGGCGCTCTCGTTCACGCGCTTAGAAGCAAACAGAAATCTCTTGACAGCGATGAGGTTGCTGCCTAAGAGTATTCACAGGTGCCGCCGCTACCCGACCAAATTCAACAGCGGCCGGGACATCCCCCCGCGTAGACCCGATTTTGTTAGCGTCGGTACTTGTTGGCGGATTCACATTTGTTGGTTTTCTAACGAGCTGCAAGACTTCAGAAGTAAAACCAGCGGAAAAATATGAAGCTAGTTGGGAGTCTCTCAAACAACACTCCACCCCAGAATGGTTCAAAGACGCAAAGTTCGGCATTTACTTCCACTGGGGAGCCTATTCGGTACCTGCTTATCGTGATGAATGGTATCCGCGTGGAATGTATGCTGCATTCTCAGACGAAGACAAACAGAAAAGATACCATAGAGAGCACTTTGGGGACCCTTCGGAATTCGGATACAAGGATTTCATTCCGATGTTCAAAGCAGAGAAATTCGATGCGGATGAGTGGGCCGAACTGTTCAAGAAGGCCGGGGCAAAGTTTGCCGGCCCAGTCCCAGAACACCATGACGGTTTTGCCATGTGGGACAGTGAACATACAGAGTGGGACGCTGCCGATATGGGGCCGAAGAGAGATATTACAGGTGAGTTAGCAAGGGCCGTTAAGAACCAAGGTATGAAGTTTATCACCTCATTCCACCATGCATATAACTGGAAGTACTATGAGACTTCTTATGAAGGAAATTATGATACGAAAGATCCGCAATATGCCGGTAACGACGGTTTATATCCAGAGCGGCACGAACCAGGAGCTCCTGAATCAGAAGAATTCCTAAAGGACTGGGAAGCAAAGGTGAGAGAGGTCATAGACAAATACGAGCCGGATTTCCTCTAGTTTGACATGGGCTGGGGGGAATCCACGTTCGAGGAGTACAAAAAGTCGTTACTTGCTTATTACTATAACGGGTCTACGCGGATTCGTGTGGGTTGAAAACTGCATTTCTGGGTAATGGCGGAAGGAAAGCCGCCACGATCTTCAGCTTGAGATATTCCTCGTCGCGATAGCCGTAGGCGCGTCGTTGCAGAACACGGATTTTGTTGTTGACCCCTTCAACTAGGCCGAGACTGACTTTGTTCTCCGGATGACAGTAGGAGGCGATACCATCCCAATGGGACTCAATCATACCGGCGAACTTCTGGTACGGATGCAGGCGTTGCCATTTGAGGCTGTCTTTCCAACGAGTGAAAAAGGCGCGAGCGCCGCGTTCGGTGCGGTAATCCCAGAGTTGCCCGAAGGCCTCCTTCAAAATATAGGCGGTGTTCAGGCGCCGGTTGGCCTGGAGCAACCTTTTGAGTGCGCGGCGACCGTCTAGGCTCAGGTCCTCCCGCCGGGAAAGCAAAGTGTAACGCTGCCCCTTGATGTACGACCGGTCCTTGCCGCTGAGGCGTTTGTACTCACCGCGCCGGACCTCATCGAGGGCCTTTGACAGATGACGCATGATATGAAACTTATCGAAGATGATCCGCGCATTAGGCGCGTTGTGAATCACCGAGTTCCGGAAGGGCTTCCACATATCCATGGCGGCCAGCTTGATACGGGCGCTTTTCTTTCCGCCCAACGCCTTGAAGAACAAATCGATGTCGGTTTCTTTGCGACCCTCACCGCCCACCCAGATGGGACGCGCCCGCTCCAGGTCGCTGACAATGACGCGATAGTTATGTCCCTTGCGGATGGAGATCTCATCGACACCGATGGCCCGAGGCGCCGGTAGCCCCGCCCGGTCGACCTGCTCTTGCATGTAGAGTGACCCTGCCCGGGTTTTGTGGACACCAACCGAGGCGCGACAATGCGCCTGGAGGCGTCCATGGGAAAGCGACGACGAAGGAAGTTCACGGGGGAGTTCAAGAAGGAAGCGGTCCGGCTGTTCAAAGCGGGCGAGCGCAGCATCGGCCAGGTCGCTAAGGAACTGGACCTGACGGAATCAGCCCTTCGAAACTGGGTGAAACAATACGAGGTTGATCACGGTGAAGGTCCACGCGAGGCTCTGACGACGGCGGCCTTCTTCGCGAAGGAAAGCGAATGAGATTCAAGTTCATTCACGCGGAGCGGGCCAACTATCCGGTGCGGGTGATGTGCCGAGTCCTGAGGGTATCGACCAGAGGCTACTACGCTCAGATGAAGCGCGCGCCCAGCAGGCGACAGTGTGAGGATGGGAAGCTGAAGCTGCGCATCCAAGCGATCCACGCCCATAGCCGTGGTACCTACGGCAGGGAGCGTGTACGTCGCCAGCTTGACGGGGAGAACGTCGAGGTGGGCAAGCAGCGAGTGGCACGGCTGATGCGTGAGATGGGCCTGCAGGGCCTGCCCAGCAAGCGTTTTCGCCGCACGACCGACAGCAAGCACGATCGCCCTATCGCGCCCAACGTGCTCGGCCGGCACTTCGAAGCCGAACGAGCGAACCAGTTCTGGGTGACGGACATAACCTTCATCCGGACTTGGGAAGGCTGGCTCTACTTGGCGGTCATCCTCGATCTGTTCTCGCGTCGTGTCGTCGGCTGGGCGATGCAGTCCCACCTGCGCGCAGAGCTTGCTCTCGAGGCGCTTCACATGGCCTTGGGGCGCCGTCTGCCTGGAAGTGGCTTGGTGCATCATTCAGACCGTGGTACTCAATACGCGGCTGCGTCTTACCAGGCCGTGCTCGATGAGTACGGCATCGTGTGCTCGATGAGCCGCAAGGGTAATTGCTGGGACAACGCCGTGAGCGAAAGCTTCTTCGGTACGCTCAAGACCGAGCTCGTCAACCGGCGGAGCTGGCCAACCCGGCGGAGCGCCAAAGACGCCATCGCCAGCTACATCGAAGGCTTCTACAACCCGCATCGACTTCACTCGTCGCTCGGCTACGTGAGCCCGATGCTGTTCGAGCAATTACACGCTCTTAAATCTGCTGATGCGAGATGATCAACCCGTCCACTTTTCCCGGGCAAGGTCAGAGCGTATCCAGAGCCTTCACCGTACCGTGGTGCAGACGTTCCATCTCGGCCACCGCCTTGTTCGGCATATCCCGGCACAGCTTGCCCACATGCGTCGCAAAACGCTGGGTGTAGCGCGAGTTGTTCGCCAGCCAGTCTAGGTGTTCTACATGCACACCGCCGCACCCAGAACAGTTGACGCGCCAACGCTCGTATTCCAGATAGATCCGCCAGCCTGCCAACGACAGGTCGCGGACCCGGCACACTTGCTTGTCATAGCGCCCCCGGCACCGTTGCCCACAGTAAGAGAGCACACAGCTGTTTTTTTCGCCTCTTGAGCTGGATGACGCGGGCGTATCGGTCACCGAATAGACCCTTCAATCCGGCACCAACCACGAAACCTGGCAACGCAAACAGCGAGCGGATCGACTGGGAATTTTTCACTCGGTTAGCCTATCCTAAAAATGGACCACTTTTCAGCACCTGATGAAGTACTCCATACCTTTTCCACACAATGAGTTACACTATTTTTCCGTCAGAACTTACCCACACGAATCCGCGTTAACCCACTATAACAAAGCCGAGGAATGGGGCAGGGAAGTTGTCGTAACTTACAAGAGTCGAGCTCTCCCTCTTGGAGTTGGTGTACTTGATTTCGAGAGTGGAAAACTAGAAACACTCAGGATGTGTCCCGAGGTCCGTGGAAAAAGAACGGCGCCCTCCACTCCGTCATCAGAGTATCAGATCAGGCGGCAACCTCCGCGTGTTCGAGAACCTCGCTCAGACGTTGGTAGCCGTCGATGCGTCGTAGTTGAATCTGGCCAGAGGCGATAAGCCCAAACAGCAAAGCGACCGCGGACTCCTCGCTGGAGAACGACGCTTGGGTTTTCGTCCGGCGTCGAAACTCGCGGTTGAGATTCTCCAGAGCATTGGTCGTTCGAATCGATTTCCACATGGCACGAGGGAATTCATAGAAGGTCAGCAGCTGATTACCGGGGATGTCCCGGCTGCTGTTGAATTTGGTCGGGTAGCGGCGGCACCTGTGAATACTCTTAGGCAGCAACCTCATCGCTGTCAAGAGATTTCTGTTTGCTTCTAAGCGCGTGAACGAGAGCGCCCATATGGCGATAGCCTTTGATACGGTGAAACTTTTTCTCCGCCGTGACGACGCCGAGAGCGGTCCATCGGCGAATCATGGAAGGACTCTTCCACCGCTTGACGTTTCTCGAGACTCTGCGGATGGTGCCGTTGAGATTCTCGATGGCGTTTGTCGTGGCCAGAGATTTGCGAAGCAACTCGGGTAGAGCGAGCTTCACAACCGTGAGGGTCTCTTCCATCCCTTCTCGAAGGCTTCCGGCAGCTTCGTCGTAGCCGTTTCGCTCGAGCCACGACACCAATGCCTGAAGTCGCTTGCGCGCCTTGTCGACACTCTTGCATTTGTACGCTTCCTTCATTGTCTGGAGCACGTAGGCGTGACGGGACTTGGGAAGGTACGAGCGTAGATTTCGGAGTTTGTGGAGCTGGCATCTTTGGATAACCGCGAGATCCCCCAAAACGTCGACGAGTGCTTTGCGGATCCCTTTGCCTCCGTCCACTACGCAGAGAATCGATTCGTCGATCCGCAATCCCCGCTCGAGAAGGTTCTGCAACATCGCGGTGCACACCCGAGAGTTCTCCGTCGAGCCCAGCCATATACCCAAGGGCACCTTCGTTCCATCTATTGTGATACCGAGAGTTACGACGACGGTCTGTCCGGCCACCTCAAGGCCATCCATCATTAGTGCCGCAAGCTCGAACTCCTCTAGCCTCCGAGATAGGTATTCCTCGAGCTTCTTAGTCGTCTGGCTCACGAGGTGACGGCTGGCGGCACTCTTGCTCGTGCCACGAGACTTCAACTTCGCCGAGGGTTTGTCCAGACTCGATTCGTAATTTCGGGTCGATACCCCCACCAAGATCTGGTTCAGCACTCGCTCCGGAAGCGGGTCTTCTTCGCGGAAGGCTTCGAAGTGTGGAAGCGACGCCTCCTCGCCCGACTTCGAACGAACTCGAGGTCGCGACACTTGGATTCGACGACCGCCGAAGCTCAGCTCCCCATCCGTGCTCCCCCAGTGGTTATGAGTTCGCTCCTTCTCGTGCTTGCCCTTCGGCCCCGCGATCTTCTCCGCGTCCTCTCTCAGGAGTAGGTGCAATGCGGTCAGTCCTTGCTCGTACACCCATTCCGTCAGGTCCGCCTTCGTGGCCGCGATCCCAGCTATCATCGGTAGCAGTATCTGACCGACTTGGCCAACTACCTTGCCCGTAGGCGAGTGCGTTTGCTTTCTTACTGGCTTCTTTGATTTCCTTGGCATGGTGGCTCCTTGTCCCCCTCTGGAGACGGTTGGTTTGGCAGACCTATTCTTAGGCCGGCCAAGGAGCCGCCGCTACCCCAAATTCAACATCCGGCGGGACATCCCCCGATTACCGGCCTCCTCTAGGCTTCGGACGACGGCCGGCGCGAGAGGCGTCCACTTGGCGACGAGCTCGTCATAGGCTTTGCGAGCATCGATCCCGTTCTTGGCGTAGACGATCCGGTTGTAGTCACGCCGGAGCTCACGGCGTGCGTGCGCCGGGCAATGTTGGAGCAAGTTGGCGCGCTTGTGCTCGGTACATCGCTGCAACCGGCACCCCGGCCACTTCTCCAGCGCTTTCGTCAGCCCCTTGTGGCCGTCGCTGATCACTAGCTTGGGAGCCCGGAGTCCTCGAGCCTGGAGTCCCTCCAGCACGGAGCCCCAATGCGTCGAGGCTTCGCTCACCGCCAGACGCAATGACAACAGACGTTTCTGCCCGTCGGGCGCGACCCCGAGCGCGACCAGTACGGGTACGCTGATCACACGTTTCGCCATCCGCACTTTCAGGTGGAAGCCGTCCAGGTAAACGATCGCGTAGACCTCCTCGCTGAGAGCACGGTTCTGCCATTCCTCGAAGCGCTCCTTCAGCCGGCTAACCACGCGAGACACCGCGCTCTTCGATAGGTGCTCCTCACCGAGCAGTGGTTTCAGCGCTTTGCGGATCCGGCGGCTATTCGCGCCCGACAAGTAGGTCCCCAAGATCGCCTCGTCGACCTCACGAGTCCGGCGCGCGTACCGGGGCAACAGCTCGCTCCTGAACTCTGTCGTTTCTCCCGTTTCCTCGTCTCGCACGCGGGCTCGTGGCACCCGGAGCTCGCGAGTTCCCACCGACGTCGTCACGCGACGGGTTTCGGCTCCGTTGCGATATCCACGGCGGTCTTCCGCACGCTCGTAGCTACCACACCCCAGCGCTTGGTTGACTTCTTCCTCGAGCACTACCTCGATTGCCTCCAGTACCCGCTTACGCAGCCGAAGTTGGACGAACTCCCGGTACTCGCTTACAGACTCCTTCGATATGGTGGTAGGCTTCTTCATGGCGTAATCCTCCTCCTCGCCTTTCCAGGCGCGGTTTCGTTTTGTTTAACCGGAGGTTACGCCATTCTTATTTCCACGGGAAGCGGGACGGATCCAACACTCAGCCCATTTGATTGGCTAACCGACACCTCTATGGACAAACGCTCCTGGGGCTATAGACAGGATGCGGATTACAAACCAGTTAATACATTAGTTGATAACTTGGTGGATAGAGTCTGAACTGCCCCGGGTTTCCCGGAGACTCCAACTCTTGAGAAGATGGAGTCATGACAAGACGAAGCAGGTATTCACCGGAGGTAAAAGAGCGCGCAGTGCGGATGGTTTTCGACCAGCAGGCTCAGCACGAATCTCAGTGGTCAGCGATCTCATCGATTGCGTCGAAGATTGACTGTACGCGGGAAACGCTACGCACAGTGGGTGCGGCGAGCAGAGCGTGATGCTGGGAAACGAGCGGGACTGACGACGGACGAGCGTCAGCGGCTGAAGGAGCTTGAGCGAGAGAACCGTGAGCTAAAGCGGGCGAACGAGATCCTTCGCAAGGCGTCGGCGTTTTTCGCCCAGGCGGAGCTCGACCGCCGACCGAAGTGAATGTGTTATTCGTCGACGCGAACCGTGAAAATTACGGGGTCGAGCCGATCTGCCGGATGCTTCCGATCGCCCCGTCGACCTATTACGAGCAGAAAGCGAGAGAGAAGGACCCAAGCCGCCTGCCAGCGAGAGCGAAGCGCGACGTCCAACTCCGCGGCGAGATTCGTCGTGTACGGCAAGAGAACTTTGACGTGTATGGCGTGCGCAAGGTCTGGCGTCAACTGTGCCGTGAGGGCCGCGACGTGGCTCGATGCACGGTGGCCCGTCTGATGCGTGAAATGGGTCTCCAGGGCGCGGTCCGTGGACGTCGATTCAAGACGACGAAGCCGGATTCGAGCGGCGCTCGCCCGATGGACCTCGTGGAGCGCGACTTCAACGCCACACGCCCGAACGAGCTCTGGGTCTCGGACCTGACCTACATTGCCACGTGGCGCGGCTTCGTGTATGTCGCCTTCGTCATCGACGTCTTCGCTCGACTCATCGTCGGTTGGCGAGCGACGACATCGTTGACTGCCGGCATCGCTCTCGATGCGTTGGAGCAGGCGCTGCACGAGCGCCGACTAAACCCAGAAGATCCATTGGTGCATCACAGCGATCGCGGCGTGCAGTACGTCTCGACCCGTTACACCGAGCGGCTCGCCGAGGCGGGTATTGAGCCGTCCGTCGGCAGCCGAGGCGACTCTTACGATAACGCTTTGGCTGAATCCATCATCGGCCTCTACAAGACCGAGGTGATCCGTCGACGTGGGCCCTGGCGTGGTCTCGAAGACGTTGAGTTCGCCACCCTCGAGTGGGTGCATTGGTACAACACGCAACGACTCTTGGAGCCGATCGGAAATGTCCCCCCGGTCGAGTACGAGATGAACTACTATCGGTCGCAGGAAGGCTCGCTAGAGATGGCGAGACTCAACTAAAACAGTCTCCGGAAAACCCGGGGCGGTTCAGTCGGCAAGAACGGCAACACATTGCTCAATATAGGGCCAAGGCCTGATGGGACGATTCCAGAAGAGGTGAAGGAACGGCTGCTTGGCATAGGCAAATGGCTAGAGGTCAATGGTGAAGCCATCTATGGCACCAGACCCTGGATGAGTTACGGGGAAGGACCTACAAAAATGGCAGGCGGGACATCTTGGGAACGGAAGAAAAACGGACCGGACTATACAGCAAGGGATATAAGGTTTACAACAAAGGAAAATGATTTGTATGCGATCTGCCTTGATTGGCCCGGAGAACAAGTGACGATTGAATCATTGGGTGTTTTATGGGAGTCAGAGATTAAATCTATCAAAATGCTTGGCATCAATGAAGAACTGGAGTGGTCGCTGACTGATGAGGGACTTACAATTAAAACACCTGACACGAAGCCATGTGAACATGCCTATACGTTTAGGATTTCTTTATAGCATTTTTTTTTGCACAATAGGATCCTATAGTAGATTCTTATCTCCTGACATGGGCTTACGCTGAAAACTGTGCACGACTCCATTGTGCGAACCCGGTAGCGGAGGACTCATGCACGCAGGGCCTTCTTCATTTGACCTACTACCCATCAGTGTAATGTCCAGAACAATTTTGGCGCAACGCTCTGGACTGATATTGGCGGGGCAGGTCACCACTTAGAGAAACTATTGTCCAGCGCTGGATGGCGGCAATCAAAGTAGTCTATAATGCGGGATGTGTCCCGAGGTTCGTGGAAAAAGAACGGCGCCCTCCGCTCCGTCATCAGAGTATCAGATCAGGCGGCGACCTCCGCGTGTTCGAGAACCTCACTCAGACGTTGGTAACCGTCGATGCGTCGTAGTTGAATCTGGCCAGAGGCGATAAGCCCAAACAGCAAAGCGACCGCGGACTCCTCGCTGGAGAACGACGCTTGGGTTTTCGTCCGGCGTCGAAACTCGCGGTTGAGATTCTCCAGAGCATTGGTCGTTCGAATCGATTTCCACATGGCACGAGGGAATTCATAGAAGGTCAGCAGCTGATTACCGGCCTCCTCTAGGCTTCGGACGACGGCCGGCGCGAGAGGCGTCCACTTGGCGACGAGCTCGTCATAGGCTTTGCGAGCATCGATCCCGTTCTTGGCGTAGACGATCCGGTTGTAGTCACGCCGGAGCTCACGGCGTGCGTGCGCCGGGCAATGTTGGAGCAAGTTGGCGCGCTTGTGCTCGGTACATCGCTGCAACCGGCACCCCGGCCACTTCTCCAGCGCTTTCGCCAGCCCCTTGTGGCCGTCGCTGATCACTAGCTTGGGAGCCCGGAGTCCTCGAGCCTGGAGTCCCTCCAGCACGGAGCCCCAATGCGTCGAGGCTTCGCTCACCGCCAGACGCAATGACAACAGACGTTTCTGCCCGTCTGGCGCGACCCCGAGCGCGACCAGTACGGGTACGCTGATCACACGTTTCGCCATCCGCACTTTCAGGTGGAAGCCGTCCAGGTAAACGATCGCGTAGACCTCCTCGCTGAGAGCACGGTTCTGCCATTCCTCGAAGCGCTCCTTCAGCCGGCTAACCACGCGAGACACCGCGCTCTTCGATAGGTGCTCCTCACCGAGCAGTGGTTTCAGCGCTTTGCGGATCCGGCGGCTATTCGCGCCCGACAAGTAGGTCCCCAAGATCGCCTCGTCGACCTCACGAGTCCGGCGCGCGTACCGGGGCAACAGCTCGCTCCTGAACTCTGTCGTTTCTCCCGTTTCCTCGTCTCGCACGCGGGCTCGTGGCACCCGGAGCTCGCGAGTTCCCACCGACGTCGTCACGCGACGGGTTTCGGCTCCGTTGCGATATCCACGGCGGTCTTCCGCACGCTCGTAGCTACCACACCCCAGCGCTTGGTTGACTTCTTCCTCGAGCACTACCTCGATCGCCTCCAGTACCCGCTTACGCAGCCGAAGTTGGACGAACTCCCGGTACTCGCTTACAGACTCCTTCGATATGGTGGTAGGCTTCTTCATGGCGTAATCCTCCTCCTCGCCTTTCCAGGCGTGGTCTCGTTTTGTTTAACCGGAGGTTACGCCATTCTTATTTCCACGGGAATCGGGACAGATCTATAACGCGGACTTGCGTTCAATCTTGAAGGTGAAAGCATGCTCGCAAGGCTTTTTGTCCGGGGTTTTGATTGTAAGGCCGTCTTCAGTCATCGTCCATTCCAGTTCTTCATCAACACCAAGCATCTTTATGGATTCGATCTCTGATTCATATAATCTAAATTCTTCGCCAGGCAATAATCCAACGCCAGCCAGGAATTTAATTGTGATCTCATCTCCTGGCCAATCAAGACTAATCGCATATATGACGTTATCCTTAACAGTAAACCTGATATCCTGAGCTGTATATAGGGGTTTCTTCCCCTCCGGGAGACCAGAATCACTTACCGGTGTAGGACCTTCTCCATGTCTTATCCAAGCTGTGGTACCATAAATCGCTTCGCCGTTTACCTTCAGCCATTCGCCCATCCCCAGCAGACGTTTCTTGGCCTCTTCAGGGATCGTTCCATCAGGTTTGGGACCAACATTGAGTAAAATAAACCCATTCTTGCTGACTCTATCCACCAGAAGATCCACCAACCTATTTACCGGTTTGAAGTTTGAGTCCTCAACCCAAGACCATGCGCCCTGGTCATCTATAGAGGGATCCGACATCCACATATGATAGGTCACCTTGTCTTTTCCCCCTGAGTTCTCGATACCAACGCCGGGCGGAAAATCATGAACTTTGTATGACAGTAATACTTCCTTGCCGCGTTCGACGGATTTGTTGTAGTAATAGGCCAGAAAGTCCTTTTGATAAACATCTTTCCTGATTCCATCCAGAGGAGAGTCAAACCATATAAAGTCGGGATCATATTTATCTATAACTTCTATTATTCTCCCGGACCATTCATCTAAGTACTCCTCGTTGGGCTCTTCTCCTGTCTCGTGTATCTGGCCGTATAATCCTGAATACTTCGGATCGGAACAGTCAAATCTCTCGTCCCATACCGGAAACTTGTACCATTTCGAGGAATGGTGGAATGTCGTTACGAACTTCATGTTGCGTTTCTTGATGGCCTTTTCTAACTCCCCGACGACATCTCTTTTCGGCCCCATCTTCGCAGCGTTCCATTCTGAGTGCTTGGTATCCCACATTGCGAAGCCATCTTGGTGCTCTGCGACTGGACCGGCGAATTTTGCGCCAGCCTTTTCGAAAAGCTCTGCCCATTCATCAGCATCGAACTTCTCTGCCTTGAACATGGGTATAAATTCCTTGTATCCGAATTCTGAGGGAGAACCATACGTTTCTACATGGTGTTTATACAGTTTGGAATCTTCACGATACATGTCACCGGGATACGATGTACCATCAGGCCCCCCCATGGCTGGTACCGAATAAACTCCCCAATGTGTATAAATTCCAAACTTGCCATCTTTTACCCACTGCGGGACTGGGTAGCGTTTTAGAGATCTCCAGGTAGGTTTATAGGATTCCTCGGCCACAGAGCCATTTTTGCAGCTGGTCAGTAAACCTGTTGTCATTATTACGACAACTAATATCCCGGCCAATGGAATCGACTTCTTGGACATTTCTTCCTCCTATTTGTTTCAGAATAAAGTGTCAATGGATTGAACTAAAACCCGAGAGTCGCGTGGCCGCCGGGAGCCGCAACGAGCTCCCTCACCCGACCTCGCTTCGCTCGGCCACCCTCTCCCAAAGGGAGAGGGACTCTAATACTCGCGATTCGGAACGAAATTCAGACTATTTATCTTCCAGGGCGTTTTTTTGGAGCTCGTTCCGGCTTTCTGAGAGACGACGGTCAAGTTGGCGAAGGCACCGGACCCGGTTACTCTGATCAGCCATTCGAGGGTCTTTTCGTTCTTTGGTGCATCGATGTCGTAGCGACCGAACGAGGAACGGGTGGCGGGAACGTTGCCTTTGATATGGCCAATCTTTGTTCTTGCCTTGCCGCTGATTATTTCCGCCTTTTCCAGTTTCAGCTTGACGAGCACTTGCTTGGCCAAGTTGTGCTCGACGGCCTTCTGAGTGACATTGGTGGGGAGGAAGCCATCGTTCTCGATGGTAGCGGTCAATCGGACCAGCTTGTCTCCCAGAGGTTCCACTATACTCTCGGCGATAATCACGTGGGGGAGTACTTCCGCGTGCTTCAGCTGGAACTGAAGGTTCTTCTTCCACTCTTCTTCGGCGAACTTGGGGGGAGGGTTTTGGCTGAAAAAGTTGGAGGCCCAGCCTCCGATTTCGACATCACCGAATTGGGGGTGCTCATACTTCGTCCAATTGACGAAGCCCGCGCCTCCCAATTCCTTGTCGTTCCACTCCATGGCCAGGTTCTCATCCAAACCGTCGAAGACCGATATTCCTGTCTCTCCCGGGGCTTTCCAAATCTCAGTAGTGAAGGCGAAGGCGCCGTAGTGATCGTAGGCCCAGTCCAGGGATCCGTCCCGCTTCCCGTGGAAATAAGAATGGCGTAACCTCCGGTTAAACAAAACGAAACCGCGCCTGGAAAGGCGAGGAGGAGGATTACGCCATGAAGAAGCCTACCACCATATCGAAGGAGTCTGTAAGCGAGTACCGGGAGTTCGTCCAACTTCGGCTGCGTAAGCGGATACTGGAGGCAATCGAGGTCGTGCTCGAGGAAGAAGTCGACCAAGCGCTGGGGTGTGGTAGCTACGAGCGTGCGGAAGACCGCCGTGGATATCGCAACGGAGCCGAAACCCGTCGCGTGACGACGTCGGTGGGAACTCGCGAGCTCCGGGTGCCACGAGCCCGCGTGCGAGACGAGGAAACGGGAGAAACGACAGAGTTCAGGAGCGAGCTGTTGCCCCGGTACGCGCGCCGGACTCGTGAGGTCGACGAGGCGATCTTGGGGACCTACTTGTCGGGCGCGAATAGCCGCCGGATCCGCAAAGCGCTGAAACCACTGCTCGGTGAGGAGCACCTATCGAAGAGCGCGGTGTCTCGCGTGGTTAGCCGGCTGAAGGAGCGCTTCGAGGAATGGCAGAACCGTGCTCTCAGCGAGGAGGTCTACGCGATCGTTTACCTGGACGGCTTCCACCTGAAAGTGCGGATGGCGAAACGTGTGATCAGCGTACCCGTACTGGTCGCGCTCGGGGTCGCGCCAGACGGGCAGAAACGTCTGTTGTCATTGCGTCTGGCGGTGAGCGAAGCCTCGACGCATTGGGGCTCCGTGCTGGAGGGACTCCAGGCTCGAGGACTCCGGGCTCCCAAGCTAGTGATCAGCGACGGCCACAAGGGGCTGACGAAAGCGCTGGAGAAGTGGCCGGGGTGCCGGTTGCAGCGATGTACCGAGCACAAGCGCGCCAACTTGCTCCAACATTGCCCGGCGCACGCACGCCGTGAGCTCCGGCGTGACTACAACCGGATCGTCTACGCCAAGAACGGGATCGATGCTCGCAAAGCCTATGACGAGCTCGTCGCCAAGTGGACGCCTCTCGCGCCGGCCGTCGTCCGAAGCCTAGAGGAGGCCGGTAATCAGCTGCTGACCTTCTATGAATTCCCTCGTGCCATGTGGAAATCGATTCGAACGACCAATGCTCTGGAGAATCTCAACCGCGAGTTTCGACGCCGGACGAAAACCCAAGCGTCGTTCTCCAGCGAGGAGTCCGCGGTCGCTTTGCTGTTTGGGCTTATCGCCTCTGGCCAGATTCAACTACGACGCATCGACGGCTACCAACGTCTGAGCGAGGTTCTCGAACACGCGGAGGTTGCCGCCTGATCTGATACTCTGATGACGGAGTGGAGGGCGCCGTTCTTTTTCCACGGACCTCGGGACACATCCCTCAAGCGCCGGCCCCTAAAACTCCAAAAGGTAAGTGAATTTGGCGATGAGGGCCCGGTCCAGCCGGAGGATTCGCTATTTTTTTACGCATCGGCCGGCGGGAGCGGCTTCAATCTGTCGGACGGAATCGAAGTCGCCATCGTGCCCTAGGTGCCACGGGCGCCGGCCACACTCGGTCGACCTTCAGTCGGGTACTCCGCTCCGCTCCGTCGGCCGATCGGCCTGGATCGACCGCACCCGGGCCTCGGCCAAGCCGACCTGGGAGCCGGTGTAGAAGGCGTAGTCGAGGGTGAAGGAGCGCGACTCGCCGGGCGCCAGCTTCGGGACGCGGCCGTGGGCCCGCTCCACCTTGCGGTTGAAGGGGAAGCCCGTGCCCGGCTCCATTCCCGTCACGTAGCCCTCGGCCTTGGCGGCGGTGTTCTTCCACTGGGTGAAGTAGGGCAACTCCTCCACGCGCCATTGGACGCTCGTGGCGAGCTCACCGCCCGGGGCCACGAGCAGGGCCATGGTCGTGCCGTCTTCCGCAGCGTAGGGCTCGATCAGGTAGACCTCCTCGACGAAACCCTCGGTGGGACCGCGGTAGGTCTCGAAGCCGTCGATGGCCGTCTCGGCATTGGCGTTCATCGGCGCGAGGGTGCGCGCCGGCACCACCAGTCGCGAGCCCTCGCCCAAGAGGGGCGGACCGTAGTTCCCGTGGTAGATCAACTAGAACTCCTGCGGCGCGGCCCCGACGTTCGTGACCTTGTCGGCGACGCGCCAGAAGCTCTCGCCGGGAACGATCGAGACCTCGGCGTCCAGGCGCAGCTTGGGGCCGTAGAAGCTACGCTCGAAGACCGTGCCCCGCAGGCGAATGCGGTGGGGCGGGGCCTCGTCGATCAGAAGCTCCACCCGGGCGGCAGGCAGGTTGCCGATGCGGCCGTGCAGGCTGAGGGTCATGCGGGCCGTGTTCCCCGTGTTGTCGACGAATTCGTCCTCGCCCGGATGGCCGGCGAACTCCAGGCCACAGCGCACCATGGCCTCGTTGAAGCCCTCCAGCCAGCCCAGGCCGCTGCGGCTCTCCAGGTCGATCAGCGCCGGGTGCACGATCTCGGCCGAGGGCGAGTCCCAACCCACCCGGGTCCCTCCGCAACGCACCTCGTGGATGCTCATGCCCCGCGTCGGAAGAACCGCGATCGTCACCGCGCCGGTGTGGATCACGATCTTGTCCACACCCTCCTGCCGACCGCCGCGCAGGGTCTCGCGGCTGACCGACCACTCCCCCTCGAAACCCAGGTCCGCGGCGCTGCGGCTGAAGTCCGGGACGTGGACATTGCTGGCCGTGTCGGTCAGCATCAAGCTGCGCTGCGCTAGGGCGGGGGCGCACAAGAACAAGAAGGGGACGAGCAACCAGGATCCTGCAGACATCCATCACCTCTCGAAGTTCCGTTCACCGGTCGTGGCCGGCCAGCGTAGGATACCTCAACTGGTTCGTCGAGTTGGAGCGACTGGTCTCGTTGAACTAGACTCCGATGAGACCAGAAAGTGGCAGCGAGCTCGACAGATTCTGGTGGCAGCGCTCGACCGGTTGATGGGTTCCGTGATGGTTTCGTAATCTTTCGACGGAGAGAATCACGTCCGGGCGGCAAGGAGGCTCAAAGATGGGTTCAGGGTTCATGATTGCTTTGGTGGTCGTCGCTCTCGCAGCAGCGAGCGGCTGTGGAGATTCGTCGCCGTCATCGTCGTCCCCAGCGCCGGCGACCAGCGCGGCAGAAACCCCGGCCCCAGCTCCCGCGCCACCGCCACCGGCAACGACGACGATGATGGTCACGACGACGACGAGCGTGCCCGCGGGGCCCCGGACTTTGCGTCGCGCGACGTTCATGGGCGCCAACGGTTATGTGACGGACGGGGGCGCTCGCATCCAACGGGAGAACGACGAGTTCACGCTCGAGCTCGAGGAAGATTTCCGGACGAGCAACTCGGCCGCGCTCGACGTTCGATTGTGCACGAATAGTGGTTGCACGGGCGACAATGTCAGTTTGGGAGAGCTGCAACGTTTCTCCGGAAGGCAGAGCTACCCACTCGCCGACAGCGGCACCGGCTACAGTCACGTCTCGATTTATTGCACCGCGGTCCGTCTCCCCTTCGGCTCTGGACGTCTGCAATGAAGCTCGCGACCGCGGGCACCGCTGTCGCCCTCTGCCTGGTCGCGGGCAAAGGTTTGTCCGAAGCGGGTCCATGGGCAACGGGAAAAGGACATAGCTACTTCAACCTGTCCTTCGAGGCCCTCGAGACCACACGGCTGGCGACTCCGGATGGCAATATCCAGACGATACCGGAGTTTCGTCTTCGTCAATTCGGATTCTATGGCGCATTCGGTTTGAGCGAACGCCTCACCGTCATCGTCGACCGCCTCGGTGTGCGTCGTAGCGAGATCGAGGATTTCGATGCCGCTTCCGGTATCGAAGATACCCGCGCGGGAGTGCAATGGCAGCTCGGACGCAAAGCCGATTGGGAGCTCGCGGCGCGCGGCATCGTCCAAGTGCCGACCGGAGACGAAAACAAGGGGCTGACGGTGTTGCCGACGGGGAGCGGTGTCTGGGAGGGCGAGGTCCGCTTTGGTGCGGGGCGCTCGTGGCGCCAGGGGCGGCTTTACGGCTATGGAGAGCTCGGACATCAATTCAGAGGCGGGGCTCTGCGAGACGCGCTTCAATACGAGTCACAAATCGGCTATTGGCTGCACCCGAGATGGTTGCTCGGCGCTACCTTGCGTGGCGTTCAGCCTTATCGAAGTGAGCCTAGCGATGACGCCCTGGGATCGGCTTCGGGTCTCGGCGACGGCGTCACCTACACCGTCTACGGGCCGATGGTGATCGTCCAACTCGGCCGCGGCACCGGGATCCAACTCGAGATCGAAGACGCGTTCAACGAGACGAACCTGGCGACTGGGATCAAGTTCCGGGTCAAGCTCTTCTTCGAGCGCTAGCCGCTCCTGAAGGTCGGGTGCTTCCGCTACTAAGGAGGACATGATGAAAAAAATCCATAATTTAAAACTTTTTGTATTGGTGGCCTTCCTGGCTCTTGCTTTGGTTTTTGCAGGCTTTAGCGAAGGCCAAGTAAGAACGACGCTGGAAATGAAAACCCTGGAAGATTACAGGATCACGCCAATCTTTCCGGGGCAACCTGTATCGGATCCACAGGTATCCCCTGACGGTACCAAAGTTCTCTTCACTTACACGACCGCGAACGTGAAAGAGGACAGATACCACAGCCACATATGGCTCCTCCCCTTGGATGAGAAGAAGCCGAAACAGTTTACATACGGCAACGGCAACGACAGCCATCCCAGATGGTCCCCAGATGGGAAGACCATCCTTTTCCTCTCCGATCGTTTGAGCGAGGAGAATAAACCAGGGATGCAGATATTCGTGATCCCTGCTGACGGAGGTGAGGCAAGACGTCTTACCTCTGTAGAGGAAGGCGTTGAGCGCCCCACCTGGTCCCCCGACGGCAAGACCATACTTTTTCTCTCAAACGTCTTCAAAGGCGAGAGAGCGAAGGGCAGCGACGTCAAGATCATCAGAAGCTATCCTTACAAGACCCCATCGGAACGTGAATTCATACATGATAGGTGGAGGCATCTCTTCTCAGTCCGGCCCGAAAACGGTGACGTAAAGCAGCTGACCGATGGAGAGTTCAACATAAGTATGGCCGACTGGTCCCCCGATGGCAGCCGCGTAGTCTTTTTCTCTCGCGGGCGTATCTACACCATCTCCTCAGAAGGAGGAGATCCAGAAGTCCTATGGAGGGGGCGGGGAGCCCGTATACAAAGTCTGGATTGGTCTCCGGATGGGGAGTACATCGCTTTCGGTGGACGCGTCATGGAGGAGCGTGATTCCCACAGGCGCCACGTGTACAGAAATGCCGACATCTGGGTCTTGCCAGTAAAGGGCGGCGAGCCCAAGTGCCTCACTGCTGACTTCGACCGGACGGTCGCCAGAGGAGCCTCGGTCAAGTGGTCCCCAGACTCGAAGTACGTCTACGTCAAGTTCCCCAACCACGGCACCAGGCACATTCACAGGGTGAGCCTCGAGGAGGAGGTCGAGGCCTTGACGGAGGGAAAGATGAACATCGGCTCCTTCACCATCGACGAGGCCGGGAAGGTCTTCGCCTTCAACGCCTCGGGTCCCATGACTCCCAGCGAGCTCTGGATCCTGGACGACGGTGGTCAAGCGAAGAGGACGGAGATGAATAGGACCCTCCTGGGGAAGCTGAGGCTTGTCGAGCCCGAGGAGTTCTGGTTCACCGCCAGCGACGGCGTCAAAGTCCAGGGATGGATAGTCAAGCCCCATGAACTCAAAGAGGGTGAGAAGTACCCGATGGTCAGCTTTATTCACGGTGGGCCAAGAGGCGGATACAGATATGGATTGAGGCGTGGTTACCAGGTGTTGGCGGAGCACGGCTTTGCTGTGGTCTACACGAACTATAGGGGCAGTACCGGGTACGGAGAATCCTTCGCAGCTGACATCTTATTCGTGCGCTCAGCTGAGGCCCCAGACCACTGGGGTGATCGGGATTACCGGGACATCATGGAGGCCATAGATTATGTTATCGAGACCTATCCCTTCGTCGACCCGGAGAGGCTGGGGGTCGCAGGCGGATCCTATGGCGGCTTCATGACGAACTGGATCATAGCGCACACGGACCGGTTCAAGACGGCCATCTCGATGGCGAGTATGACTAACCACTTCAGCTACCATGGTTCGCCCCATGAGATCTCTGAGATGAAGGACCCGTGGGATGACCCCCAGATGTTCATAGAAAAGTCCCCCATCACCTACGTCAAGAATATGAAGACGCCGCTCTTGCTCATCCATTCCGAGCTGGATTGGGTTTGCCCAATTGAGCAGGCTGAAATGCTCTTCATCGCATTGAAGAAGCTGAATAGAGTCGTCGAGTTCGTCAGCTTCCCCGGGGAAGGTCACGGAATCAGAGGGCCCAAACACATAGTGGAGAGGCAACAGCACATAGTCAGATGGTTTGACAGATACCTAAGGTAAACGTGAGATCACCTATGATCGACCCCGACATTCAGGCCGTCAACCAGGACTTCATTCGTTACGACCAGGTAGAAAAAAGCCACACCTATCGCCTGGCGGAAAGCGATTCTGATGAATTCGATAACGACTATCAGATTCAGACATTCGATCTTGGTCGCTATCTGAACGGTAACGAACACGATCGAGAACTGTTTGCTGAAGAATTCGGCGCTGCCGTACAGGACATCGGCTTTTCCGTTTTAACCGGGCACGGCGTTGCAAAGTCTCTTTATGACGAGATGAATGATCGGACTGAAGAGCTCTACACATCCACATCAATGGCAGACAAGATGCGCTTCCGGGCTGAGCGTTTCGGCTCTGTGAGCCAGGGTTATTTTCCGATCAAGGAAACGAGCGACATTCATCCGGATTTAGTAGAGGGCTGGGTCTGGTGCCGACGTGCCTTTGAAATGCAACAAGAACGGACTACCGATTTTCTCCCGGAAGAATTCTGGCCGAATGTAGCCTACGAGCCCGTTTTTAGAAAACTGGCACTGGCTCACGAAACCCTTTTCCAACCGATAGCACAGGCGATGTTTCAGGGACTCGGATGCGACCCGCACGTGTATGACGAGAAACTAACGAACACCAATTTCGGCCTGCGACTCAACTACTACCCGCCGATGAAACAGATTGATAGTGTTTCTGGCGCCGGCCGCCTTTTGGGTCATGAAGATGTCGATCTCTTTACAATTCTGCCGGCATCAAAAGTAAGCGGCCTGCAGGTCTGGAATCATCACAGCAAAAAGTGGGTCCGCCTCGATGCGCCGGAAGGCTCGATCATCATTAATACTGGCGACTACATGCAGCGCATTACCAATGACCATTTACCCTCGACATCTCATCGCGTCGGAAAACCGATTGATAGGTCTCACCAGGACACCGCGAGAATCTCGTTTCCGATGGCCGTTTATGTTTGGGAGGAGGAAATTCTCGAGGTACTGCCGGGCCTGGGTGAGCCGAAATACGAGCCAATCAAGGCCATTACTTTCCATACGAAGAGTACCAGCAAGTTTTATGGCGATGATTATGCGGTGGAGTCACCCGTCGAAAAATCGTAGAAACGCCGCGGTTCGACTACAGTCGGGGGCGCCCGCGCTCGAAGTTAAAGTGACCCCCGGCAAAGCCGGGGGCCTATTCATAAGAGCCCCTCGAAGGGGCTGTTCATGAGCCCCCTAAAGGGGGCGATCTTGCTCCCCAACTACCAGCCCGACCAGTCCATATTCAGCTGGTCCAGACGTTGGTCCTCCTGCTCTTGGTCACGAATGTACTTGCGGACCATCTCTTCGTCCAAGCCTACGGTCGACACGAAGTAACCGCGTGCCCAGAAGCTTTCGCCGGTGAAGTTGCGTCTGGGGGATGTCCCGGCCGCTGTTGAATTTGGTCGGGTAGCGGCGGCACCTGTGAATACTCTTAGGCAGCAACCTCATCGCTGTCAAGAGATTTCTGTTTGCTTCTAAGCGCGTGAACGAGAGCGCCCATATGGCGATAGCCTTTGATACGGTGAAACTTTTTCTCCGCCGTGACGACGCCGAGAGCGGTCCATCGGCGAATCATGGAAGGACTCTTCCACCGCTTGACGTTTCTCGAGACTCTGCGGATGGTGCCGTTGAGATTCTCGATGGCGTTTGTCGTGGCCAGAGATTTGCGAAGTAACTCGGGTAGAGCGAGCTTCACAACCGTGAGGGTCTCTTCCATCCCTTCTCGAAGGCTTCCGGCAGCTTCGTCGTAGCCGTTTCGCTCGAGCCACGACACCAATGCCTGAAGTCGCTTGCGCGCCTTGTCGGCACTCTTGCATTTGTACGCTTCCTTCATTGTCTGGAGCACGTAGGCGTGACGGGACTTGGGAAGGTACGAGCGTAGATTTCGGAGTTTGTGGAGCTGGCATCTTTGGATAACCGCGAGATCCCCCAAAACGTCGACGAGTGCTTTGCGGATCCCTTTGCCTCCGTCCACTACGCAGAGAATCGATTCGTCGATCCGCAATCCCCGCTCGAGAAGGTTCTGCAACATCGCGGTGCACACCCGAGAGTTCTCCGTCGAGCCCAGCCATATACCCAAGGGCACCTTCGTTCCATCTATTGTGATACCGAGAGTTACGACGACGGTCTGTCCGGCCACCTCAAGGCCATCCATCATTAGTGCCGCAAGCTCGAACTCCTCTAGCCTCCGAGATAGGTATTCCTCGAGCTTCTTAGTCGTCTGGCTCACGAGGTGACGGCTGGCGGCACTCTTGCTCGTGCCACGAGACTTCAACTTCGCCGAGGGTTTGTCCAGACTCGATTCGTAATTTCGGGTCGATACCCCCACCAAGATCTGGTTCAGCACTCGCTCCGGAAGCGGGTCTTCTTCGCGGAAGGCTTCGAAGTGTGGAAGCGACGCCTCCTCGCCCGACTTCGAACGAACTCGAGGTCGCGACACTTGGATTCGACGACCGCCGAAGCTCAGCTCCCCATCCGTGCTCCCCCAGTGGTTATGAGTTCGCTCCTTCTCGTGCTTGCCCTTCGGCCCCGCGATCTTCTCCGCGTCCTCTCTCAGGAGTAGGTGCAATGCGGTCAGTCCTTGCTCGTACACCCATTCCGTCAGGTCCGCCTTCGTGGCCGCGATCCCAGCTATCATCGGTAGCAGTATCTGACCGACTTGGCCAACTACCTTGCCCGTAGGCGAGTGCGTTTGCTTTCTTACTGGCTTCTTTGATTTCCTTGGCATGGTGGCTCCTTGTCCCCCTCTGGAGACGGTTGGTTTGGCAGACCTATTCTCAGGCCGGCCAAGGAGCCGCCGCTACCCCAAATTCAACATCCGGCGGGACATCCCCTGCGTCTGCGTCCGCGGAAGTTCCGTGCCACCGAGATCGCACTCTTGCCTTTGATGAACCCCACCACGTTCAACACCGCAAACTTCGGTGGGATGCTGATGCACATGTGGACGTGGTCCGACATCAAGTGGCCCTCCAGAATCCGGGCCTCTTTTTGTTTCGCCAGCTCGTGGAGAATCTTTCCCAGATGCGTTCTGATTGCACCATACATCTTCTTCCTTCGGTACTTCGGGATGAACACAACGTGATATTTGCAGTCCCATCGTGTGTGGGATAGGCTCTTGTATTCTTTCACCTTGGTAGTCCTCCTTGTTTGGAAGTTCGCGCTTTCCAAGGAGGACTTTCTTTCCTACTTCCTTACACGGTCAAACCTCTGGGAGTCACCCCGGCAGAGCCGGGGGTTTACCTCAATGAATTAACTTCGCATCCGGGTAGAACATTGAACGACAGGTAGGGGGCCTCTTTGATGAAACGAGTCGGCGGGCCCGAGCGGATGCCGAAGACTGTAGATTTCGGGCTCTAGCGTAAGGCAAAGCTCTGGGCGCCAACTGTCCCCATGTCAACGAGCCCGCTATCCTCGATCGGCGCGGAAATCTCGCCTTCCGTCCGTCTCTTCTTCTAGGAGCGGGTTTGTTCTTTCGACAAAAAGAGAATGTCTTAACCGGATGATTTTCTTCGGCGAGCAATCGCTTCGAAGAGCCATAGCCGAATTCATTCATCATTATCATGGAGAGCGCAACCATCAAGGTCTCGAAAACGCGTTGATCGAATCGGATGAGCACGTGGGCAGTCTCGACGGGAACGTGAGATGTCGCAAACGATTGGGCGGCATGCTCAACTACTACTATCGCGAAGCCGCATAAGAGCTCGGTGCGAGTCGTTCAGCGAATGACGTGGAAGCGGAGGTCAGGTTGGCGAATCGCCTCTCGCGAGCCAGGCGTCGATCGATAGTTTTTCCGGGCGACAAAAACGCCCTCGGGAATGACGACTGATAGACATTTGTATCTCGTCGGAACAGATAGGGGATTCTATCCTGGGACGCAGATAAACAGGAGAGGAATTCTCCGTGAGGATGCGGCCGGAGTCACGTCGAGCGGCCGGAGTCGCGTCGAGGTTCGGCTAAGGACAGCTGGCGACAGACCACATGGTCGAGTCGGACCAGAGCGGGGCTGTTTCGCAGGTTGGGGGCACACGGGGAGCGTGCCATGGAGAGTGTCGCTCAGTGAACGTTGGGCTCGGCCGGCTGGGGAGGAGCTCTTTGTCGCGAAGGTTTCTGGTGAAGGTGGGCCAAGATTTTTTGGATGACAAAGGAGTTGGTGATGAAAGCGAGAATTTTCATCTCGGCGCCACATTGCCGACAGGTTAAAGGGTCAACCTCGTAGATCCGGTAGATGAGCTCGGCCCAGCGTTTGCTCAGTGCTCGCCTGGGAGGCGTGGCGTCCGTTGCTTCGTCGGGTGCAGCCGTATCTTCATTCCGGTACGTGGAACGAACACGGTTGGCGTAGGCGCCGTAGAAATGAACCAAGTGCTTGTTGGCCTCTGGGATGTGGATGAGGACTCGGGCCAAAAACTCGAGGGGGTCGAGCATCGCGTGGTCGTCGACGAGCTGTCCGGGTTTGGGCTCATAAACAAGCAGTCCCGAGGGTCGGTCGAATCGAAGGCGCGATAGGTTGACGGGAGCTCGCATGAGATGACACGCAAGGTTGCGGAGTCCCTCGGTGTCGTTGGGATAGACGGTGGTGCGAATGTGAACGCTGAAACCCGGATTCCGCCACGACAGGAGCAGGTCGATGCGCTGTTGGGTGATGAGCTCGCGGTCTCGGAGAAGTCTCAGAACTTTGTGCCGAAAGACGAGCTCGGCCTTATGGGAATCGACGTAGGGGATGGGATGTCATTCGTCAGCGCGGTTCCAAACTCCTCTGGAAACCATGCTATGAATGTGAGGGTTCCAATTGAGAGAAGAGCCGAATGTTTGACTGACGGCAACCATCCCGACGGATGTTTCAGCACGTGGCCGTGGCGCGCCGTGACCTCGACCCACACACAGGTGAGAGCCAACCCATGATCGACCGTCAAAAGTCCGGCGAGATCGTCGTCGGGATGGAAGCGCTCGTTATCGCGATGCTCGGCTGGGTGAAGCACTTGAAGGAAGCGGAAGAGGAGGAGGACACTCAAGGCGCCGTGCTGTGGTGAGACCGGCCTACAACAACGGGGTATCCCTTAGTGGAAACCGTCAACTGTCAGAAAACCCGACAGGTTTTCGACTTCTCTCCTAAGTCTTTGTTCACAACGTTTAGTCTTACTCGGGCAGGCGGAACTGTCGGAAAAATATACATCCCGTAAACCGCCTTTTGCTGTCTCCTCTGTAGCAACAGTATCAAGAGAAACGACTTGTCAGTTCCGGCGCGTTTCTTGCTGGAGTTTGTGTGCGGAGACTATCGTGTTGCGATGCCCTGTCCCTGAGCTCTCGATCCCTCTTGCTGCTCGGCGCGGGGCTGGCCGGCGACTTTCGCCGTCGGCCGTAGGTAAACGGGAGGAGTGCGATGACGATTCGGGTCGCAAACATATTCATGCTGTCGGCGGTTTTCATACTGTCTTACGCGTCTACCGACGCGGCGGTGATCAATATTTTCTCTGAGCGATCTGCTTTCGAAATGGAGCTTGGCAGCTCTATCGTTGACGATTACTCGAATCCAGACTATTCGACGCGTATGACGGACGCCGAGATGAGCGCGGTTTTGGGCAAGACAAAATACACAGCGACTCAATTGGATGTGTCCCGAGGTCCGTGGAAAAAGAACGGCGCCCTCCACTCCGTCATCAGAGTATCAGATCAGGCGGCAACCTCCGCGTGTTCGAGAACCTCGCTCAGACCTTGGTAGCCGTCGATGCGTCGTAGTTGAATCTGGCCAGAGGCGATAAGCCCAAACAGCAAAGCGACCGCGGACTCCTCGCTGGAGAACGACGCTTGGGTTTTCGTCCGGCGTCGAAACTCGCGGTTGAGATTCTCCAGAGCATTGGTCGTTCGAATCGATTTCCACATGGCACGAGGGAATTCATAGAAGGTCAGCAGCTGATTACCGGCCTCCTCTAGGCTTCGGACGACGGCCGGCGCGAGAGGCGTCCACTTGGCGACGAGCTCGTCATAGGCTTTGCGAGCATCGATCCCGTTCTTGGCGTAGACGATCCGGTTGTAGTCACGCCGGAGCTCACGGCGTGCGTGCGCCGGGCAATGTTGGAGCAAGTTGGCGCGCTTGTGCTCGGTACATCGCTGCGACCGGCACCCCGGCCACTTCTCCAGCGCTTTCGCCAGCCCCTTGTGGCCGTCGCTGATCACTAGCTTGGGAGCCCGGAGTCCTCGAGCCTGGAGTCCCTCCAGCACGGAGCCCCAATGCGTCGAGGCTTCGCTCACCGCCAGACGCAATGACAACAGACGTTTCTGCCCGTCTGGCGCGACCCCGAGCGCGACCAGTACGGGTACGCTGATCACACGTTTCGCCATCCGCACTTTCAGGTGGAAGCCGTCCAGGTAAACGATCGCGTAGACCTACTCGCTGAGAGCACGGTTCTGCCATTCCTCGAAGCGCTCCTTCAGCCGGCTAACCACGCGAGACACCGCGCTCTTCGATAGGTGCTCCTCACCGAGCAGTGGTTTCAGCGCTTTGCGGATCCGGCGGCTATTCGCGCCCGACAAGTAGGTCCCCAAGATCGCCTCGTCGACCTCACGAGTCCGGCGCGCGTACCGGGGCAACAGCTCGCTCCTGAACTCTGTCGTTTCTCCCGTTTCCTCGTCTCGCACGCGGGCTCGTGGCACCCGGAGCTCGCGAGTTCCCACCGACGTCGTCACGCGACGGGTTTCGGCTCCGTTGCGATATCCACGGCGGTCTTCCGCACGCTCGTAGTTACCACACCCCAGCGCTTGGTTGACTTCTTCCTCGAGCACGACCTCGATTGCCTCCAGTATCCGCTTACGCAGCCGAAGTTGGACGAACTCCCGGTACTCGCTTACAGACTCCTTCGATATGGTGGTAGGCTTCTTCATGGCGTAATCCTCCTCCTCGCCTTTCCAGGCGCGGTTTCGTTTTGTTTAACCGGAGGTTACGCCATTCTTATTTCCACGGGAAGCGGGACAGATCCCGTTTTTGCTGTTGCGAACATACTTCATTTTGTGGCTAAGTTTTACCTGTTCGTATTCTCAAGAAGGATACTCCTGTACTACGGTCACTACTCCCGACGAACAAGAAAACATACCCGAAAAAACGACCTGCAGCCGCCGACGACGAGCTCAACGCCACCGAGCGCAGAACCCTTCGTCAACGATGGGCCAACTTGATCCGCCGTGTGTTCAAAACCCGTTGATTTGCAATGAGTAAGTATGGTATCTCGTATAAAGACAGCATCACTCCAAAATCTGCTTAAGATATGAAAAAGGCGGGGAGAAAATGAAAAAAGTTTTGTTCATGCTGGCGATTTGTTCATTGGCGCTCATTCCCGAAACGTTTCTTGCATTTCCAACCGTTTTCCCGACCGGAACGACGATCTACAAACCTGATAAAGCCTGGAACGGCTACAACATCTTTCCCGCCAAAGGAATTGGACCTGTCCTAATTGATATGAACGGCAATGTGGTCAAGCAGTGGGTAGACCCCTCATACGCCAGTATGTCCAAGCTTCTTCCGGGTGGATATGTAATGCGCCCTATCGGCGGAAGAGCAAGAGTAAAAGACCATCCAGATTCTAACGATCTGGTGCAACTTAACTGGGATGGAGACATTGTATGGAAGTTCGAAAAAGCTGGTCAACATCATGATTACCAGCGAGAGGGTAATCCGGTGGGGTACTACGTTCCCGGTATGGACCCCTTGGTCGATAAGGGAAAGACCCTGATCCTTTCCAAAAAGCTTCTGAAGAATCCCAAAATAACCGACAAGCTTCTATATGAGGACTACATCTTTGAGGTGACCTGGGACGGAAAGATCGTCTGGGAATGGTTATGGCATGAGCATTTTGATGAGCTCGGGTTCAACGAGGCAGCCAAGAAGACCATTTACCGTAATCCGAATTACGAGCCTATAAGTATAGAAGGAGTAGAGGCTGCCAGCTGGTTGCATATCAACAGTTTGTCATATGTTGGACCCAATAGGTGGTACGACGCGGGTGACGAGCGCTTCCATCCCGACAACGTGATCTGGGATTCCCGCCAGGCTAACATCCTAGGAATTACTGACAGGAAGACCGGTAAGATTGTCTGGAAGGTGGGACCGGACTATACCGCTACACCGGCACTCCGCAAGTTGGATCAGATCGTTGGCCCGCATCATTGCCATATGATCCCCAAGGGACTTCCTGGCGCAGGGAACATCCTGGTCTTTGATAATGGTGGAAGGGCTGGATACGGTCCCCCTAATCCTGGTAGTGCCACCGGGAGCGGAAATGCTCGGCGGGATTATTCCCGAGTATTAGAGTTCAATCCGGTGACGCTGGAGTTGGTTTGGGAATATACAGCCGACAAGGTTGGATATAGGCGTGAGAAGTTTTTCAGCTTCAATGTAAGCTCAGCCCAGCGTCTTCCCAACGGGAACACCCTAATCACGGAAGGTGCTCAGGGGCGCTTTTTCGAGGTGACCCCCGAACTAGAGATCGTCTGGGAATACGTCAACCCATTTTTCCACGGAGTCTTGTGTCGTACCTGCGGGAATCCCTATGACTGGATTGAAACAACGGGCGAGACAGAGGAGCGTCGCAATACTGCTTATCGCGCCTACCGGGTTCCCTATGACTGGGTTCCACAACTAGAAAAGCCTGAGGAAAAAGCTGTGATCCCTCCTCCCAATTCAAAATTCAGAATCGAACCTCAATAACCCTCGAAGAGCCGTTTCAACTCCTTGCGAATGTGACGGCGTGCTTCGTCCCGGCTCGAGGGGTTGAGCTGATCGAGCGAGTATCGGAACGTCTCCAGCACAGCGGTGACATGCCTGCAGTAGGCGGAGAGTTCCTCCCGGCGTCTCTTTTCGTCGTCGAACTTGGCCACCTTAGTCATGCAAGTTCTCAGCCTCTCTTTAGTTGTCCGTGGGGACGAGCCACCGGAACCAAGCGCTTCAGTTCCTCGGTCTCAAGGGAAAGAGCGCCTGCAGGATCTCGTCCGTGTGTGGCGCCCAGCTACCCCAACCGCCGCCGTCGGCGAACTCACCCCCGGAAACGCTGTAGCCTCTTTCCCGCATCTTACAACTTGCGGGGGGAGGTATCGGAGCTCGCGATGCCCGGCTGGGTGCGTCCCAAACACCTCGACGAGCCTACCGGCGAAAGGGGACGGATCGAAAGCTTCAAGTTCAGGAGCGGCACGTTGGTGAGCAGCAGGGGGATACCACTGGAGCAGGAGCGGGAAATCAAGGTCTATCTCCCCCCGGCGTATGACGAGGGAGAAGAACGGTATCCTCTCCTCGTCGTCAACAACGGCATCCAGGCGCTTCAGTACGGCAAGATGGACCGTTCGCTTGATAACCTGATCGGCGCGAGCGTAGCGCCTATGATCGTGGCCTTCGTTCCGCCCCTGCAAATATATAGGGAGTATGGGGGACGCTTCACCGACGAGTACGCAACGTTGCTCGTCGATGAGATCGTGCCCGATCTGGAAAACAGATATCGGACGGTTCGCGATCGCGACTCAAGGGCGATTATGGGCGCCCATATAGGGGCCCTGGCAGCCGTCTATACCGCCCTGCACCATCCTCGGGTCTTCGGCAAGGTGGCGCTCCAGTCCCTAAACCCGTGGGCCAAGGAAGAGGAGGTGCTTTCGCTGGCACGCAGCCTCGATCGGCCGATGCAGTTAGATGCGGGGGTTGAAGGGATCGGTGACATGTTCCTCGTTCATTTCGTCCATGTTGAGAACGAACTGATATTCCCAACGGCTGCCGGGTTCAAGCGCGTACGACCTGTGGTGGAAATCGGTGCCGTCGATCCGGTGCATCGGATCTGGGAAGCCAAAGTCGTCCAACATGTTCCCTTTAACGCCAACCCTCTGCTCCTCGCCCCGGTAGACGAAGTGGACGCGGTGGTCGCCCTCTAGGATCGGAAACTGGTCCTGATTCCCCATAAACTCGTCGAACAGTACCTCCTTGTCCCGTGCGACTTCCACCTTGCGCACAAAGGCTGCGAACTCGCTGGCGGCAAGAGCGGGTTCCGGCTCCGCCGCCGTAGGCGCAGCGACCGCAGCGGGTTCGGTCACCCGCAGGCTGACAATGTGAGTGAAGTCCCGAACCAGGATGGAGTCGTCGGTGAAGGTTGGCGACGTGAAGCTGCGACGGTCCAGCGCCCGGACCCTGGCTTTCTCCTTGTATCCAGCAGGGGTTGCTTCCACAGCTACCACGACGCCTCTCGGCGCTAGGATCAGGAGATGATCGTCGGCCAGCCCCAGGGTTCGTCCCCCCGGTGGGCGAGACTTCCAGACCTCCTTGCCGGTGGCTGCATCCACGCAGGTCAGGAAGCTGCCGTTGTATCCGTAAAGATGCCCGCCGTAGAAAACCGGAGCGGAGAAGCTACCCTTGAAGGCAGTGGTTCGCCAGATTTCCGTGACGGTAAAGCCTTCTTCGTCGGTTCCTTCTACCCGGTATAGCGCTGCGTCGCCCGGACCTTCGCCCTCCCGCATGAACCTAAGTAGGAATTTGTCCTTGCCCAGGGGGAGCGGCCGGGATGAGCCCTCTGTCCCGCGGGTACTGTAGCGATACGTCCACAGCACCTCCCCGGTCCGAGGAAGAATTCCCATGATCTCCTGATTGCCCACTGCCACTACCTGCCGCACTCCAGCCAGGGTCAGCACCGTCGGAGACTGGTAACCGACCGTGTCGTTCCCGACCGTCCACCGCACCTCCCCCGTCCTCTTGTCGAAGCCCGCAATGGCTCGTCCCTCGGGTCCCCCCGTCTGCACGATGAGCATCTCTCCTTCGATCGCTGGCGTAGTCGCGAATCCCCAGTACGGGGCTCTGGCGCCCAGCTCCTCATCTATCTTCCTCGACCAAATCTCAGCTCCGTCAACAAAGCTAACGGCAAACAGATGCCCCTTCGGCCCGAGGCCGTAGGCGACACCTCCGTCCACGATGGGCGTTGAGTGGGGACCGTCCGCCGAGCCGTCGTGGCCACGGTAAGTCGTGGCGATCCTGTAACGCCAGATCTCCTCACCCGTGGCCACCTCCAGCGCTACGAGGTTGTCGAACTCGCCGTCCGAGAACATGGTGATGGCGCGACCTTCGACGACCGTGATCCTCGAGTGCCCTGATCCCAGGGACTTTGTCCAAACAATCTCGAGGCCAAAGCCCCCCGTTTCGAAAACGCCCTTGCCCGCGGATTCTTGCTGCTCATTCGAACCGCGCCATTGCGTCCGGTGGCCAGCTACGCCGACGTCGGAATTGAGCGGCAGAAAAAGGACCAGGAAACCGACAAGGGCGATCGCGTAGGGGCCGAGGCGGGTTCCGGAAGTGAGGGTCATTCGTATCCTTATTGCAAGGAGGAATGTAGCGGCTTTGGGTGTCATCCACAAGGAGAGACGCTCCACATCTTCGAGTTCATCGTCCGCGTACTGGGTCTATAATTACGTCCTCATGACCCAGCTCTTCAGATCGCTTTTGCTGGCGGCGCCGGCCGTCCTCCTGGTCGGCTGCGGCCACGCGCCCGAGCCTGCCTCCGAAGTGCATTCGGCCATGGGCGTCCTGGTGGGAGAGGTCACAACCGACCAGGCGCTGGTTCAGGTGCGCCTCACTGGGACAGACCGCCTGGTCGACGGGGACGTGCCGGGCGCGCTTGGCGTCGTGGAGTTCACGCTGGTGAATGCCGAGACTGATTCCTCCGAGCCCCCGGCGATTCAAACCGCGGAGGCCAGCCCGGAGCACGACTTCATCGCGCGAACTGCTTTCAATGGCCTGGCGTCGGGAACGGCGTACATCTGCACGACGCGCATTGGTCCCACGACAGACTCGCTTCGGGAGGGGCCGACCGCAGTTTTCGAAACCTTGCCGGGAGTAGACTCGGCAGCGCCGATTCGTTTCGTCGTCGTGACGGGAATGAACTACGCCAAATTTCACGGCAGTTACCCCATCGACCGAGCTGAGCATCTGGCACAGAACAACACCAGGCCCGACCCCTACTCCGGACCGGACAAGCATCTCGGCTACCCCGCACTCGCGTCGATCCTGAAGCTGAAGCCGGACTTTTTCGTTGGCACGGGCGACAACGTTTACTACGACACTCCCAGCAACCCGCGAGCGGAGACGATCTCGGAGCTCCGAAAGAAATGGCACGAGCAGTTCGTGCAGCCGCGCTATCACGATCTGTTTGCCGAAACACCTACATACTGGATGATCGACGACCACGACTACCGCATCAACGACAGCGACAACTCCGGCGACTATGAGCCCTCTCCGGAGCTCGCACAGCGAATCATGCTCGAGCAGCTACCGTACTCCGAGATGGGCGCCCTCAACCCCCTCACCTACCGCACACATCGGATATCCCGCGACCTCCAGATATGGCTGCTCGAGGGCAGGATCTACCGCAGCCCGAACGCGACGCCAGACGGTCCCGACAAGACGATCTGGGGCAGGGAGCAAAAGGCCTGGCTGAAGAGAACCCTCAGTGAAAGCGACGCCGCTTACAAGCTGCTCATCTCCCCCACCCCGATGATCGGCCCGGACGATCTAACCAAGACCGACAACCACATTAACGTCGGCGGCTTCCGAGCGGAGCGGGACGAGTTCTTTGCCTGGCTCGAGGAGACCGGCATCGCAGAAAAGGGGTTCTACATCATTTGTGGCGACCGGCACTGGCAGTATCACTCCATCGGTCCCAGCGGCATCGAGGAGTTCTCCTCCGGCGCTCTCATCGACGTCAATTCCAGGCTGGGCCGCAAGCCGGGAGACCCCGAATCGACGGATCCAGAGGGACTGATCGAACAGCCCTACTACCAGGATCCCCGCTCGGGCGGCTTTCTCGAGGTCGAGGTCTCTCCGGAGACCGGCGGAGACCGCGCACAGCTCAAGCTCACCTGGCGGGATGAGCACGGCGAAGTGCTGTATACCGCCCTGAAGTAGCCGGAGGGGTCAGAGACGTCGCTGCGGCGTGGCCCCCGGGGAAGAACTCCTTTTTTTGAAATATTCTTCTTTCCCACCCGACTGCAGGGTAGATGGACGCCGTAATCAGCAACACGATGGCCGATCAGCAGAATACCGAGATTGAGAGGACAGTGCGGACGGAGCGCGGGCGTCTTTTCAATTTCATCCGGAAGCGCGTGCGTCACGAAGACGACGCCGAAGACATTCTGCAGGACGTCTTGTGGCAGCTCACCGAGGCGTATCGTCGGCTGGAAACGATCGAGCGCGTGACCTCTTGGCTGTTCCAGGTGGCGCGGAACAAGATCGCGGACCGTTACCGTAAGAAAAGCTCGGAGGTCTCGCTTCGAACCGTGGCCGGGGGCGGAGAAGGCACGGAGGTCAACCTCGAGGACATTCTTCCGGATTTTTCTGAAAGTCCCGAGGAGCCGGTCATCCGTGACGCCATCTGGAATGAAATCGAGATCGCGGTGGACGAGTTGCCGCGATCACAGCGCGAGGTCTTCATCTGGCACGAATTCGAAGGGATGAGTCTCCGGGAGATGTCGGAGCTTACCGGCGAGACGGAGAACGCGCTGCGTTTGCGGAAACACTATGCGATGCGTTCACTGCGCAGGCGGCTCGAATCCCTGTACAACGAAATATAGAGGAGGAAGAAATGAAGCGATACTGGATGGTCAAAGGCGCCAAAATGTTGGTCCTCTTCGCGGGGTTTGTTCTGCTTGCCAGCGTCGCGCTGATGCTTCTCTGGAATGCACTGATCCCTGCGATCTTCGATGGAGCGCAAATCACCTTGATCCAGGCCCTGGGCCTCTTGATTCTGACCCGTATCCTCGTCGGCGGCCGCGGCAGAGGCTTCGGTATGTACCGGGGCGGGCGCTGGCGCAAGCGGTGGGAATCAAAGATGGCGAATATGAGCCCGGAAGAACGAAAGAAGTGGAAGGAAGAAGTGGGGCGCCACATGTGCTGGAGCGGAAGCGATGATCTGGGCGACGGACAGGCAGCAGAAGGCGGTCCGGTAGAAGCCAAGACCGAAGCCTGAAGGCGGCGGTCGCGCCTCTACGATGGCAAATTCCCGTTTCTCGTGAGGTCAGCGACGCACTTCGAAGATGGCCTCGCACTCGACGGGTTGGTTTCCCGGCAGCGATGCCATGCCGACGGCGGCGCGGCCGCCTCTGCCCCTCTCTTCGCCGAAAACCTCGACCAGAAGCTCGCTGAAGCCGTTGATCACCTGGGGTTGCTGGCCGAAGTCGGGTGTGCAGTTCACCATGCCGAGCACTTTCACGAGCCTTACCACTTGATCGAGGGATCCCAAGGTGTGGCGTACCGTGCTGAGCAAGTTCAGTCCGGCGATGCGCGCAGCAGCATGGCCCTCCTCTACCGTCATATCGGCACCGACCTTCCCAACGAGCGGCGATCCGTCGGGTGCACGCGGAGTGTGGCCTGCCGTGAACAGTATGTTTCCGGTGCGTACCGCCGGCACGTAGACGGCGACCGGTCGCGGAGGAGGAGGAAGCTCGATGCCCAGCTCCCGCAAACGCTGCTCGGGGCTCGTGCTTTGCGGCGTTGAAGCCTGACCGAGTCTCGACGTCATAGCGAGAAGTGCACCACTGGCGGTGGCGGCGGCTGCCAGACATTTGTTGCGGAGGAAACTCCGACGGGTTTCTTCTATCGACATGGCGTGGATGCCTCCTTTTTCTTCTCGGCGAAAGGTTCGACCCTAATTCGCTGAAGCGACGCATGATACCACTCGAGCACGAATCGAAAAGGATCGCCCCCGGGATTTATTTCGAGATCGTTGGTCTCTTCGCTCCGCACGATAACAGTTTTTGATATAACGAAGACTATGCCAGGAGCCAAAACGACGAAGAGAGGAACCCAGCAATGAGAATAGAGGATTATTTCGCCCTGGATTCCTACGACGACGACACCGACGTTTCTCTCAGCAGACGAAAGTTCCTGAACCTCACAGGAGGATGCCTTACCATCCTTTTCTGCGTGGGAAAATCCCAGGACGTCTTGGGTCAAGAAGAGCGTCGGGGCGAGTTGCAGGCGGGTGTTTCTAATTCGATTCGCACAACCGATCTGCGATGTGAATACCGTGTCGATCCGCTGGGTGTCGATGTAGCCAAGCCGCGACTCTATTGGCTCGTTGCATCCGATCAGCGCGCGCAGAGCCAAAGCGCCTATCGGATTCTGGTCGCCAGCGACGAAAACAAACTCAAACTAAACCAGGGTGATCTTTGGGACAGCGGCAAGGTCGCTTCGGATCAGTCAAGTCACGTAGTCTACGCAGGAAACAAACTTTCCTCGCAGGTGCTTTGTTACTGGAAAGTGCGTCTGTGGGATAAAAACGACGAGCCCTCGCCCTGGAGCAAGCCGGCCCGGTGGTCCATGGGACTTCTGAACGCCGGCGATTGGAAAGCGCAATGGATCACGCCTTATCCGATCAAGGAACCGATTCCGGAAGCTAAATTGGAGAAATGGATCTCACATCCCAGCGGAGGAAAAGACGAACGAACCGAAATTAAATTCCGCAGAGAGCTCGAGCTGGACGAATCAGTCACGCGCATTGTCATTCAAATAACAGTGGGGATGGGTCATTACACTTTGTACGCCAATGGAAACAAAGTTGAATCAGCAACACAGTGGTGGCGATACCAACTCTACGAGCTCGAGATGAACGAAGAGTTAAACCCCGGAAAGAATGTAATCGCCATCGCCGCCGGCACTCTATACGGCACCAGCGGCATCCACGGAATTGCCTGCGGCATCCACGTATATCGAACCGATACTAGCCAACCGAAGCTATTGCCCTGGGATCCGTGGCTGTGTAGCGACAAATCGGTCGAGGGGTGGACCCAAGTCGATTTTGACGCCGCTGACTGGGTCAAACCCAAAGCCGTTGCCAACTACGGCGACAGAAAACCGTGGGGCGAAGTAGCATTCATTGGATCGGAGTCGGAGTCTTTCTCAGTGGCGCAGTTGCGCAAGAACTTCACAGTGAAAAAACCAGTGCGTCGGGCGATGGTCTATATCACTGCCCTGGGCCTCTACGAACTATATATCAACGGCCAGCGTGTCAGCCGTGACTACTTTGCGCCCGGCTGGCCCGAATACCCCAAGCGAATTTACTACCAGAGCTATGAGGTAACTGATCTGCTGCAAGCCAATGGTAATAATGCCATGGGAGTTGTCCTGGGCGCCGGCTGGGCCATACTTCGCCATAACCTTGCCATACCATACCTGCGCGGACAGCTGTGCATGGAATACGCTGACGGTTCCACAGAGATTATCACTAGTGATGAATCATGGAAATCGACGCACGACGGGCCCATCCTTACTTCACACATGTTCCACGGCGAGACCTACGACTCCCGCAAGGAAATGGCGGGATGGAACCAACCGGGCTTCGACGACAGTTTCTGGAAACCTGTCCGGGCCAGTCGGGATCAGCCCCGCTTCGACTACAGTTTCTGGAAACCTGCCCTGGCCGGGCGGGAGCCAGCCGCTAAACTCCAGGCCCATCCCGGTGAACCGGTGCGGAAAATCATGGAGATCAAACCGGTAAAAATCACCGAACCCAAACCGGGTGTGTATGTGTTTGATATGGGCCAGAACATGGTCGGTTGGGCCCGGCTCAAAGTCAAAGGAACCCCCGGCGACAAGGTGGTGCTGCACTTAACTGAGATGCTCAACCCCGATGGCACTATCCATACCCTCAACATGGGCTATGCCAAGAGCACCGACACCTATATTCTCAAGGGCAAGGATGTGGAAACATGGGAACCGCGCTTCACCTTCCACGGCTTTCAGTACGTGGAAGTAACCGGCTTTCCGGGCACGCCTTCACTCGATGCCGTTACCGGCGTCGTGCTGCATTCGGATGCTCCCATTACAGGCTCGTTCGAGTGCTCCAACACCATGCTCAATCAACTACACCGAAACATCGTCTGGACTCAGCGTGGCAACTATCTGGAAGTACCCACCGACTGCCCGACGCGCGATGAGCGGTATGGTTGGACCGGCGATGCCCAGGTTTTTATTCGCACCGCAACATACAATATGGACGTCGCGGCGTTCTTCACCAGCTGGTTGAACGCCGTTAATGATTGCCAATCGCCAGAGGGCGCGTACTCCCATTTCGCGCCGGTCTCGCGCGGTCACGGTTCTCCCGGCTGGGCTGACGCCGGCATAACCTGCCCGTGGACTATTTATCAGATGTATGGCGATGCCCGCATTCTAGAAAAACACTACGACAAGATGGGCGCCTGGATCGAATACTGCCGTGAAAACAGCAATAATCTAGTACGGCCTGAGGTAGGGTTTCACGACCACCTCAATGTCCAGTCACTGACACCCTCCGACGTGATAGCGACCGCTTATTTTGGCTACAGTACCAGCCTCATGGCCAAGATAGCCCAAGCGCTGGGCAAAAACGATGACGCCCAAAAATACCGGGAATTGTTTGAGAACATCAAAGCCGCTTTTAATAAAGCCTACGTCGCCGATGACGGAAAGATCAAAGGTGACACGCAAACCTCTTATCTGCAGGCTCTTTGCTTTGATTTACTCCCCAAAGATAAGCAAGGTGCCGCGGCCCAGCATCTGGCCGGACGCATCAAAGAACGAAATTGGCATCTCTCCACCGGTTTCTTGGGGGTGAACATTCTACTGCCCACTCTGGAAGAAATCGGCAGGCTCGATATCGCTTATCGTCTGTTGACCAATGAAACTTATCCGTCCTGGGGATACTTAGTTAAACAAGGCGCCACTACCATGTGGGAACGCTGGGCCGGCTGGCAGAGCTCCGACGAGAACTCGACTGGTATGGGATTTTCGCTCAACCATTACCCCTTCGGCTCAGTAGGTCAATGGATGTTTTCTACCGTCGCAGGAATCGATACCGACGGGCCTGGTTTCAAGAGAATCATCATCCGCCCGCGTCCCGGTGGTGACTTGACATATGTCAAAGCCAGCTATAAATCCATCCATGGCACCATCGCTACTCATTGGGAACTCACGGACGGCAACCTGAAACTCAACGTAACTATTCCCGCTAACACCATCGCCACCGTTTATGTTCCCGCGGTGAGCGCTGACAGCGTCACCGAAAGCAGCGAAGAAGCAAATCAAGCGCCAGGCGTCACGTTCCTCCACATGGAAGACAATGCCGCCGTCTATGAAGTTGGCTCCGGCACCTATTCTTTCGCCTCTCGAGACATGAAGTGAACCGCCCCGGGTTTTCCGGAGACTCCAACTCTTGAGAGGATGGAGTCATGACAAGACGAAGCAGGTATTCACCGGAGATGAAAGATGCGCGCAGTGCGGATGGTTTTCGACCAGCAGGCTCAGCACGAATCTCAGTGGTCAGCGATCTCATCGATCGCGTCGAAGATTGACTGTACGCGGGAAACGCTACGCACGTGGGTGCGGCGAGCAGAGCGTGATGCTGGGAAACGAGCGGGACTGGCGACGGACGAGCGTCAGCGGCTGAAGGAGCTTGAGCGAGAGAACCGTGAGCTAAAGCGGGCGAACGAGATCCTTCGCAAGGCGTCGGCGTTTTTCGCCCAGGCGGAGCTCGACCGCCGACCGAAGTGAAGGTGTTATTCGTCGACGCGAACCGTGAGAGTTACGGGGTCGAGCCGATCTGCCGGATGCTCCCGATCGCCCCGTCGACCTATTACGAGCAGAAAGCGAGAGAGAAGGACCCAAGCCGCCTGCCAGCGAGAGCGAAGCGCGACGTCCAACTCCGCGGCGAGATTCGTCGTGTACGGCAAGAGAACTTTGACGTGTATGGCGTGCGCAAGGTCTGGCGTCAGCTGTGCCGTGAGGGCCGCGACGTGGCTCGATGCACGGTGGCCCGTCTGATGCGTGAAATGGGTCTCCAGGGCGCGGTCCGTGGACGTCGATTCAAGACGACGAAGCCGGATTCGAGCGGCGCTCGCCCGATGGACCTCGTGGAGCGCGACTTCAACGCCACACGCCCGAACGAGCTCTGGGTCTCGGACCTGACCTACATTGCCACGTGGCGCGGCTTCGTGTACGTCGCCTTCGTCATCGACGTCTTCGCTCGACTCATCGTCGGTTGGCGAGCGACGACATCGTTGACTGTAGGCATCGCTCTCGATGCGTTGGAGCAGGCGCTGCACGAGCGCCGACTAAACCCAGAAGATACATTGGTGCATCACAGCGATCGCGGCGTGCAGTACGTCTCGACCCGTTACACCGAGCGGCTCGCCGAGGCGGGTATTGAGCCGTCCGTCGGCAGCCGAGGCGACTCTTACGATAACGCTTTGGCTGAATCCATTATCGGCCTCTACAAGACCGAGGTGATCCGTCGACGCGGGCCCTGGCGTGGTCCCGAGGACGTCGAGTTCGCCACCCTCGAGTGGGTGCATTGGTACAACACGCAACGACTCTTGGAGCCGATCGGAAATGTCTCCCCCGTCGAGTACGAGATGAACTACTATCGGTCGCAGGAAGGCTCGCTAGAGATGGCGAGACTCAACTAAAACAGTCTCCGGGAAACCCGGGGCGGTTCAGAAGAGCATTGTCATTGACATGCCAAGATGATTTGCTCCGCCGAAAACTAGGCCGACTCCTCCATCGTCTGCCTCTCTGCCGCGGGCATAGCGGTTGGCACCTCACGGGGGTCATTCGAACAAGACCCGTGTTCCCAAAATCACCATCTCTCAATCTGTTCTAGGCTCGCTTCTAAAGCGGATGCTTCTTCCGCATACCCGCGCCCACTGAAAACCTCCTTCCGCACCCCGTCGGGCGCAATTCCGCCCGTTTCCAAGCACCATCCTGGATCTAATGTCCTAAGTTTGCTAAGTTTTTGTCCGGCACGATGATCACGCGCTATGGGCTCTATGGCAAGTGGCGCGCGGAAGTCTGCTGGGAGACCGGCTCCGGTGACGTCGTGCCGACGCGGGCTCACGTTCAACATCAGCTGATTCGGCGGCCGAACCCTTTCCTGTATAAGCAGAACGGAACCGACGAACGCTGGATCGGAAACTGTCGCCGCGAGATGCTAGAGCACATAGTCGTCCTCAGCGAGCGGCATCTCGTCCGGCTCGTGCACTGTACATCAGCTACTATCACGAGGACCGCTGCCAATTGGGTCTCGACAGGGACACCCTGAACGTAAGACCTGTCACGCCGCGACGACCCCCGACCACGAAAGTTGTCGCGTTGCCGCGAGTGGGTGGGCTTCACCACCGGTACGAATGGGCTCCGGAGACCATGGCGCGGTAATCAGCAACTGCGTTCGTTAGGGAAGCATGAAAATCGCGCAAGTCACCGAAAGCGAGTGCCGTATTCACTGCATCTTCGGCGACCGTCACGCGTTCCGTGCCTTGGCAAATGAGGGTCTACGCGGATTCGTGTGGGTTGAAGACGGCATTTCTGGGTAATGGCGGAAGGAATGCCACCACGATCTTCAGCTTGAGATATTCCTCGTCGCGATAGCCGTAGGCGCGTCGTTGCAGCACACGGATTTTGTTGTTGACCCCTTCAACTAGGAGGCGCAGACGTTCCATCTCGGCCACCGCCTTGTCCGGCACAGCTTGCCCACATGCGTCGCAAAACGCTAGGTGTAGCGCGAGTTGTTCGCCAGCCAGTCCAGGTGTTCTACATGCAAACCGCCGCACCCAGGACAGTTGACGCGCCAACGCTCGTATTCCAGATAGATCCGCCAGCCTGCCAACGACAGGTCGCGGACCCGGCACACTTGCTTGTCATAGCGCCCCCGGCACCGTTGCCCACAGTAAGAGCACACAGCTGTTTTTTCGCCTCTTGAGCTGGATGACGCGGGCGTATCGGTCACCGAATAGACCCTTCAATCCGGCACACCACGAAACCTGGCAGCGCAAACAGCGAGCGGATCGACTGGGAATTTTTCACTCGGTTAGCCTATCCTAAAAATGGACCACTTTTCAGCACCTGATGAAGTACTCGATACCTTTTCCACACAATGAGTTACACTGTTTTTCCGTCAGGACTTACCCACACGAATCCGCGTAGACCCGCAAATGAATGATACGATGTGTGGACTTGCTGACTGCCGGATGGATGCGGACAAAAATGGCCCGATAAGCGGAGACGAAACTAATGAACATCCTTCTCTACAATCCCGATAACGAGGTGACGAATAACTACATGCCTCACCTATGGATGTTCCTCCTCCAGACGCTCACCCCGCCGGGGCACAAGGTGTTCCTCGTCGATGGCAACGCCCAGCCGATGAACGAGGAAGAGCTCGCGAACTTTGTTCGGGAAAACGAAATCAAGCTCGCTGGCATTGGAGCGATGACGCGCATGGCCGCGAGGGCGTACCGAATGGCGGATGCTATCCGCGCGGCAGGTGCCAAAGTGGTCATGGGAGGTCCGCACGTCACAGAGGTTCCCGACGAGCCCCTTGGCCGCGACACCGAGCCCCGGCACGCGGATGCCGTCGCTTTGGGTGAGGCGGATGCGCTCTGGCCGCAAATCGTGCGCGATTGTGAGGCCGGAGAGCTCAAAGAGGTCTACATGCCGGTTAATGAGGCCGGGAAAGAGGTCAAACCGGCCTTGGAAGACTATCCGCGTATCCCGTGGGAGCAGATAGATCTCACCCAGTTCAATCTGGTCGCGAAGATTCCAAAATGGATGCGCTATCTGATCCACAAGACTGGGAATTCCTGGACCAGTTTCTACTTGGTGCCGATTGAGTCCGGTCGCGGGTGTCCGTACGGTTGTGACTTTTGCACGGTGACCGGGTTCTTTGGAGACTCCATCCGTTTCCGAACGGACGAGAGCGTCGTCGACGAAATCCTGCGGCTGAAAGCGCGTGCCAGTGCCGAGGGGGGACAGGTAGCGGTCTTCTTCATCGACGACAACTTTGCCATCAATGTCAAACGCACCAAATCATTGCTTCGAGAGATGATCCGCCAAGGCGCTCAAATTCCTTGGGTAGCACAGATCAGCATGAATCTTCTCAAGGATGAGGAGTTGGTTGATCTGATCAAGGAAAGTGGTGGACGATGGATCTTCATGGGCTTGGAGTCTATCGACCCCGATAATCTCAAGGGCGTCAACAAAGGGTTCAACAAGCCGGCTCAGTACGGCGACGTGCTGGATCGCTTGGCTCAGCGGGGCATTTACTCCATCACGTCGTTCATTTTCGGAATGGATGGCGACGAGCCGGGAGTGGCGAACAAGACGATCGAGGCGATCGAGTCTTGGCCTCCGGGACTCCCTGTTTTTGGTTTGCTGACACCTTATCCCGCGACACCGCTCTATGACCGTCTGTTGCAACAGGGTCGGCTCACGCGACCGAAACATTGGCTGGACTTCAAGCCGTTTCAGATGGCCTTTGCGCCCGAGAGCATTACGATCGAACAAGCGGAGGCCGAAGTGCGCGACGCCTGGGCCCGCTGCTACAGTCCCAAGGCCATTGCATCGGCCCTCAAGAAGATTGAAGGCCGTCCATTCGCGGAAAGAGCCGTCATGTTTGCGACTCGATTGGCTTTCCGAGGAATCTACTTTCCGCAGATGACGAAACGCCACTTGCTTAAACTGGTGTGGCAGAACCGTTCTAACCTTGCCAAGATTGTTGGTGAGGGCTGGGCGTCCCATCGTCGCCATCATCGGCATAAGGCGACGCAGATGGCGGAATTCGTGCCCGAGGTCTCGAAGCCGGTTGAAAAACAGATGAGCCGCTGATTTCGAGGCCCCGGCCACTTTCGGCTCTAGCTCGAGATTGGGCCGCTGCAGCGCAGCTCGTTCGTGCGGTAGGGATCGCCATGTTGCTCATGGTGTTGGTGTTGCCCCTACGGGATGGAGCCGCACGTGTCGCTTCCCATGCCGATGGCCGCGAACTCGGCCGCGATCGCCGCGCCGGTCCCACCGCTCGAGCCGCCCTGAACCCTCTCTGGCTCGTACGGGTCGAAGCGTTCTGCCTGGGTCGCCAAGCTGCTTGCAAGTATTAGGGAAAGAGCCAACCAACATTCCATCCTGTACGACGGCCACTACGCCCGACGAACAAGAAAACATACCCGAAAAAAACGACCTGCAGCCAACTACGACGAGCTCAACGCCACCCAGCGCAGAACCCTTCGCCGACGATGGGCCAACTTGATCCGCCGTGTGTTCAAAACCGACCCGTTGATTTGCAAAAACTGCGGCGGCAAAATGCGCGTCGTTTCTTTCATGAGCGAGCCCAGCGTCATCTGCCAGATCTTGGACCATCTCGAAAATCGTAACAGCCGGGACCCTCCTTTATCATCTGCCACCCTGCCGCGGGCATAGCGCTTGGCGCCATTCGGAGGTCATTCGAACAAGACCCGTGTTCCCAAAATCACCCTCGCCTCACTCTGTCCTAGGCTCACTTCTAAAGCGGATGCTTCCGCATAGCCGCGCCCACCGAAAACCTCCTTCCGCACCCCGTCGGGCGCAATTCCGCCCGTTTCCAAGCAGCATCCTGGATCTAATGTCCTAAGTTTCCTACGGATTACGAGTCGTTAGGTCTGACCACGGCTTTGCCACCTCGTGTTGATGCGCGTCCGTGCTCTGGTTCCTGTCTCGCCATCGGTTGAACCAATCGATACCACGGCGTAGAATCCTCGGGTCTTCCCTAGGAGCCCATCCCATGGTCGGCCAAATCCTCGCGCACTACAAGATCCTGGAGAAGATCGGTTCAGGCGGGATGGGTGAAGTCTACCTGGCCGAGGACACCAAGCTCGACCGCAAGGTCGCCCTCAAAGTTCTACCGCCGGAGCTTGCGAAGAACGAAGATCGCCGCGCCCGTTTCACACGAGAGGCGAAAGCCGTCGCCGCGCTCAATCACACCAACATCGTCACCGTGCACTCGGTCGAACAAGCTGGCGACGTTCACTTCATCACCATGGAGCTCGTCAAGGGAAAGACCCTGACGGAGCTTCTGCTGAGGTCGGGGCTCTCGCTCGAGGAGTTCTTCAAGATCGCGATCCCGCTGGCGGATGCGGTCGCGGCAGCTCACCAGGAAGGCATCACCCACCGAGACCTCAAACCCGACAACGTGATGAAGGGCGATGACGGGAGGATCAAAGTCTTGGATTTCGGCCTCGCCAAGGCTCTCGAGTCCGAGCTCTCTAGTGAGCCAGCGCAGGCCCTTACCATTACCCACTCCTCCACCGCCGCTGGTGTCATCCTCGGGACCATCGCCTATATGAGCCCGGAGCAAGCGCGTGGCCGCGCGGTCGACAAACGAACCGACATCTGGGCCTTCGGCTGCGTTCTCTACGAAGCGCTCACCGGTCACCGACTCTTTCAGGGTGAGACCTTCTCGGACACGATCGCCGGCATCCTGGAGCGCACCCCCGAGTGGGAGAGGCTTCCAGATGGCGTGTCCCCGCGGCTCAAAGAATTCTTGAACCGCTGCCTTCGCAAGGATCCGCATCGTCGCTATCATGACATCGCCGATGTGCGCATCGAGCTCGAGGAGATTCGATTCGAGCCCGCGCCGTCGGAGGAAAGCGCCCCAACGGTTTCGGGACATTGGCGCTGGGCTTCGGCAGCGGGGTTCTTGGGATTGGCCCTGGGTGCTTTGGCGAGCGCCGCTCTTATCCAGTCCACTTTGGTGCCGAGCGCTACCACTACCCGCACAGCTCGCTTTTCCATCGAGCTCCCCGTGGGAGAGTCCCTTCCGATTGCGAATGGCTCTTCTCTCTCCTTCTCGCCGGACGGCTCGCGGCTCGTCTACGTCGTCGAGCGGGACGGAGAGACGAAGCTCTATCAACGGGAGCTGAACGCCGTCGAAGCGACACTCATCCCCGACACCGAGGGCGCTTTTGGTCCTTACTTCTCCCCCGGCGGGGACTGGGTGGGATTCTTCGCCCCGGAGGAAGACAAGTATTCCTTGAACAGGCTGTCCTTCGAGGGCGGCGTACCGGTGGCCTTTCACCAGGAAGAAACGCTCTCTTACGGCGGGGCGAGTTGGAGTATGGACAACGACGTCATCTTTCCTGTTAACGCCGAGTCGGGTTTATACGGAATTTCAGCCGACGGGGGAGCGCGATACGAGCTGACGCGTCTCGAGGGAGAGAAAGCACACCGCTGGCCGGAGCTACTCCAAGGTCGCCAGGCGGTTGTTTTCGCGTCTTGGCCAGGCGAAGACCGGGTTGAAGAGGCAGCGATCGAGGTCCAGGACCTGCTCACCGGCGAGCGACACACCTTGGCATTCAGTGGAACTTTCCCGCGCTATGCTCCCACGGGCCATCTCGTCTATGCCCGGGCGGGGACACTCCACGCGGTGCCCTTCGACATCGAGAGCCTGCAAGTGACCGGAGAGCCGGTGCCCGTGGTCGAACACGTCATGATGGATAGTGTGAGCGGCGCTGCCTACTTTTCCTTCTCTGACGACGGAATGCTGGCCTTCGTCCCCGGTGAAGCTATCGACCCTAGTCCGCGTCTCGTCCAGGTCGACCGTCGGGGATCGACGGTGCCTCTGACCGACCGGCACCTGGCGTTCGGCGGACGCATGCGATTCTCCCCGGACGGCAGTCTCTTGGCCTTGACTCTCCTCGAAGGGGATGGAACCGACGTGTGGATCTACGATCTGGATCGAGACGAGCTGTCCCAGCTCACTCACACGGGCGATGCGCAGGATCCTGTCTGGAGTCCCGACGGAGCTCTCGTCGCCTTCGCCTCCTCGAGCAACGTGTTCCTCATCGCTGCCGACGGAAGCGTTGAGGCCGTTCAGCTTACTTTTGGCGACGACGAAGCGGCGCCCGGCTCCTGGTCCCCGGATGGAGAGGCAATCGTCTTTCGGAGCCGGTCAGAGGAGACGGGACTGGATATATGGACCCTCGGACTCGAAGGGGAGAATGCGGCGCAGCCGCTCTTGACCACGGACCTCAACGAGAGCCAACCCGCGATCTCCCCCGACGGCAACTGGCTGGCCTATGTTTCCGATGCCTCCGGCAAGAACGAGGTTTATGTAACTCCCTTTCCCGTTCCGAACGCGCCATCGAAGCTGTCGAGAGACGGCGGAGAGACACCGCGTTGGTCGCCCGACGGAACGAAGCTCTTTTATCGCACCGCCCCATCGCTGTTCGAAGTCTCTGTCGAGACGATGCCCGAGCTTACGGTCTCCGACCCCACGCCGTTGATCGCCGAGGGGAGATACGAGCCGACCTTCGACGTCACCCCGGACGGTGAGCACTTTGTCTTAGGGCCGCCGACAAAATAACTGTCTAGTTTTGAGAACACTCTTCCTGTTTCAGGTCGTGATCGCGATGTCGTCTGGCATCACGAGAGCCTGGCAAGCTCCCTAGAAACGGAACATTTGTAGATCTTCAGCAACCAGCGCGTGTTTGACAAACGGTCCTCATTGCAGGAGGATTACGCCTATCAAGGAGCACTTCTCCTATTATGAGACCTACGAGCTATCAGTCTGAAGATCTCGACCGCCTGTTGAGGAAGCACAAAATAGCTACCCTCGATGATTTGAAGGCAGTGTTGGGTACCGATGTGGACTCGACCGTCTTCCGAAAGCTCAATGAGTTGGCGTATCGGACAAGCTACTCCCACCGTGGTAGCTACTACACGTTGGACGAGATCGCCCAGTTCGATCGAAAAGGTCTTTGGTCGTTGCGCTCAGTGTGGTTCTCGAAGTACGGGACGTTGCTTGCGACGGTAAAAGCGTTGGTCGCGGCCTGTGAGGCAGGCTACTACGTCGACGAGCTCGAGGACGTGGTGCAGGTTGACGTCAAGGCTCCTCTGTTGAAACTGGTCCGAGAGAAAAGATTGGCGCGCGAGCAGGTGTTCGGCCGATATCTGTATCTGGCCACCGATGTGAGCACGCGCAAGCAACAGCTCTCGGCCCGCCAGGTACATGAGGCGTCACCTTCCACGTTGGGCTGGGTCGGGGGAGTCCGCGTGCTCCCCGTGGAGTTGAAGGCTGCGATCGTTCTTTTCTACAGCCTGCTCGATGAAAAGCAGCGCCGTCTCTACGCGGGAGTCGAGGCCATGAAGCTCGGTCACGGTGGCGACCAACAGATTGCCGAACTGCTCGGGATGGGTCCGAGCACGGTAGCCAGAGGTCGTAGGGAATTGCTAATGAGAGATGTTGAGCTCGACGGAGTTCGGCGAAAGGGTGGCGGACGGCGCGCCGTGCAAAAAAAAGCCAGAAGTCATCGCCAAGATCGAAGAACTCATGAAGCACGACACCGCGGGCGATCCGATGACGGGAGTGAAATGGACGCGGCGGACCACCGACAAGATTGCTTGCGAGCTAAGAAGCCTCGGTGTGAACGTCAGCAGCAAAACCGTCGGTCGACTGCTCAAACAGCTCGGCTTCTCGTTGCGGGTGAACCACAAGAAGCTGTGCGGTGCCACGTCCGAAGATCGCGATACCCAATTCGCGTGTATCGCCGAACTGCGCGAGCGTTTTGCCGCAGCTGGTCATCCCATCATCAGCGTAGACACGAAGAAACGGGAGCTGGTGGGATTATTCAAAAACGGCGGGCAGGCCTGGAACCGCGAGCCGACTCTCGCCAAAGACCATGACTTCCGTTCCGAATCGAACGGCATCGCAATCCCCTACGGCGTCTACGATCTGCTCGCGAACCGCGGGACAGTGTTCATTGGTACCTCGTACAACACCCCGGACTTCGCCGTGAATGCCATCGAGAAGTGGTGGCGAACGGAAGGACGGCGACGCTATCCTGCAGCCCGTGACCTCGCGATATTGGCAGACGCCGGGGGCAGCAATGGCTATCGGTGTCGGGGTTGGAAGCACGGGCTTCAAACGCGGATTTGCAATCGCCACGACATCGCTATCACCATAGCCCGCTATCCGTCCGGTACATCCAAGTGGAATCCAGTGGAGCACCGTCTGTTCAGCGAGGTCAGCAAGAACTGGGCGGGCAGGCCTCTCGACAGCTACGAAACCATCCTCAAATACATCCGCACGACCACCACCTCTTCCGGTTTGCGAGTACGCGCACACCTTATCCGGCGTCGTTATCCGAAGGGCGTCAAAATCACTGACGAGCGGATGCAGGCGCTTTCCGTTACAAAGGACCAGACTCTACCCAAATGGAACTACACCATCCGACCGTCTTGAAAACGGGAACTTATTTTGTCGCCGGCCCTTAGTCGAATTGCCCGTGCTCCCAACCCGGATCACGGTCGTCCTCAACTGGTTCCAAGAGCTCGAGCGCCTCGTTCCCACCGAGAACTAATGAGGGCGGGGAGCTTGCATGTCCGGCGCGGCTCGCCTCAAAAACGCAGGCCTGCGCTGAACGTGAGCTTCAGGTTGCCTCCCCAGAAGGCGTCCTCGGCGACCGCCTCGCCATCTCGAGTCAACGCGGGGCCGGGATAGCGTAGCAGCAGGCTGGACACGTCGATCCGCACGAGCGTTCGCTCCGTCGGATAGAGCTCGAACCCACCTCCGAGATCCAGCGCCAGCATGGTTCTGCCCTCCGCGAGGACGCAGTTGAGCGGCGGAGGAAAGATCGCGATACAGGCAATCGGCTCGGGGGCACTCGAGAAACGGACGAAGCCCGGACGGGCCTTCCCAAAGACCGAAAAGCGGTCATAGCGAGGACCGATCTTGACCCCGAAAAGGCCCTCGAAGCGAGACTCCGTAACGGGAACCTGCTCGGGAATGTTGGATGGATAGAAGCTCATCTCGGCTTCAATCGCAAAGAGCGGCGTGGCCTGGAAGCCGATTCGCCCTCCGAAGCCGAGATCAGTGGAGTCGAGCTCGTATTGGAACGTCGTTGCGAGAATCGCCGCGACCTCGAGGCGGTTTTCCTGGGAGCGGACCTCGCTCGCGAAGAGGAACAGCAGGGCCGCGGCCGTGTTGATGTTTTTCATGGTGGTAACTCCAGCGGCACCCGTATTCTAGACGTTCGGAGCTGATCGTGCAAGACGTCGCGTCGTGAGGGAGTTCCGTGAATTCAATCCGGCGATCTCACCGGACGGATGCTTTGTGATGCCGACGTTGTGCTTTCAGGGTTAACGCGGATTCGTGTGGGTAAGTTCTGACGGAAAAACAGTGTAACTCATTGTGTGGAAAAGGTATCGAGTACTTCATCAGGTGCTGAAAAGTGGTCCATTTTTAGGATAGGCTAACCGAGTGAAAAATTCCCAGTCGATCCGCTCGCTGTTTGCGCTGCCAGGTTTCGTGGTTGGTGCCGGATTGAAGGGTCTATTCGGTGACCGATACGCCCGCGTCATCCAGCTCAAGAGGCGAAAAAAACAGCTGTGTGCTCTTATTGTGGGCAACGGTGCCGGGGGCGCTATGACAAGCAAGTGTGCCGGGTCCGCGACCTGTCGTTGGCAGGCTGGCGGATCTATCTGGAATACGAGCGTTGGCGCGTCAACTGTTCTGGGTGCGGCGGTGTGCATGTAGAACACCTAGACTGGCTGGCGAACAACTCGCGCTACACCCAGCGTTTTGCGACGCATGTGGGCAAGCTGTGCCGGGATATGCCGAACAAGGCGGTGGCCGAGATGGAACGTCTGCACCACGGTACGGTGAAGGCTCTGGATACGCTCTACATGCAAGAGCAGGTCGACCGGGCGGGGCTACCGGCGCCTCGGGCCATCGGTGTCGATGAGATCTCCATCCGCAAGGGACATAACTATCGCGTCATTGTCAGCGACCTGGAGCGGGCGCGTCCCATCTGGGTGGGCGGTGAGGGTCGCAAAGAAACCGACATCGATTTGTTCTTCAAGGCGTTGGGCGGAAAGAAAAGCGCCCGTATCAAGCTGGCCGCCATGGATATGTGGAAGCCCTTCCGGAACTCGGTGATTCACAACGCGCCTAATGCGCGGATCATCTTCGACAAGTTTCATATCATGCGTCATCTGTCAAAGGCCCTCGATGAGGTCCGGCGCGGTGAGTACAAACGCCTCAGCGGCAAGGACCGGTCGTACATCAAGGGGCAGCGTTACACTTTGCTTTCCCGGCGGGAGAACCTGAGCCTAGACGGTCGCCGCGCACTCAAAAAGTTGCTCCAGGCCAACCGGCGCCTGAACACCGCCTTTATTTTGAAGGAGGCCTTCGGGCAACTCTGGGATTACCGCACCGAACGCGGCGCTCGCGCCTTTTTCACTCGTTGGAAAGACAGCCTCAAATGGCAACGCCTGCATCCGTACCAGAAGTTCGCCGGTATGATTGAGTCCCATTGGGATGGTATCGCCTCCTACTGTCATCCGGAGAACAAAGTCAGTCTCGGCCTAGTTGAAGGGGTCAACAACAAAATCCGTGTTCTGCAACGACGCGCCTACGGCTATCGCGACGAGGAATATCTCAAGCTGAAGATCGTGGCGGCTTTCCTTCCGCCATTACCCAGAAATGCAGTTTTCAACCCACACGAATCCGCGTAGACCCTGTTTTCAAAAGTAGGGGACTCAGGCGTGTTGACAATCGCTTCAGTTTCCAGTTACCGCTGTTTTATGCCTCGTTTATAAGCCGGTAGATAGTGTTCTTCCCTTATTGTTTTCAAACGGGAGGGACATTAAAAGGAGAGTTAAACTCTGAAAAAACGGATTTGCCTCGGCTTCTTTTTCGTTCGCTTGATTTGAGGAAGACAAAAGCATTAGATTTGATGCGGCCGAGATCACCGAGTGGACGAAGAGCTCCTCACCTACGATCGTGAGGTTTTCAAGATGGACATGTCGCGAATCAGGCCAGTGCACGAGAAGCTGACCGGCATCTACTGAGGAGACGGGAGGTCTGAGCCATGGCATCCGCGCGACCCGCCCCGCCGCGCTACGGGATCGCGGCCCTCGCGCTGGCTGCGATCCCAACCCTCGCCGCGGCGCAGGAGCTCCCCCCTCCGGTGGATCGGGAGATCCAGTTCCAGAGGGACGTCGAGCCGATCCTGGCCGAGCGCTGCTACGGCTGCCACGGCGAAGACGTGGCGATGAACGGCTACAGCCTGTGGCGGAAGAAGAGGGCCGTGCGCGGCGGCTACTCCGGTCTGGCCGCGATCGAGCCCGGCGACAGCGCCGCCAGCCGTCTGATCCACCTGGTGGCCGGCGTCGATGAGATGTTGTTGATGCCCCTGAACGGCGGCCGGCTCTCCGATGAGGAGATAGGGGTCCTGCGCGCCTGGATCGATCAGGGCGTTGACTGGGAATCCTCGGACGAGGGCCCGGAAGGAGCGGAATCGGAGGAGTGGCTGGAGATGGACTACGGACCCGTGATCTCGGCCAGCATCACGGTCCGCAAGCCGCAGGATCCACGCGCCGACAAGACGCCGCAGGACAACGTCAGCTACAAGGCCCACGCGGTATCGCTGGGCCCGGACCGCAGGGCCGGCATCGTGTTCGACACGGAGCTGCTTCGCTACGCGGCGGGTTGGCGGGACGGGAGTCTCGAGCTGACCGGGACCGTCTTCGACGGGAAGCACGGGCCCCATCCCTGGGTCCGCGGCGAGCCCGTGTTCGAGAACCCGGTCGGCCCGGGCTGGGCCGATCACGGCCGCTTCGACGACCCGCGCCCGGACGGCTTCGGCAACCTGCCCGAGGAGTGGGCCCGGTATCGCGGCTACTACGTGCACGGCGACCGGATCGTGTTCTCGTACTCGGTGGGCGGCGTCGGGGTGCTGGACCAGCCGGGTTTCGAGGTCAGGCAAGGGTTTCAGGTCCTCACGCGAACGCTGGAGACGACAGCGAGCCGGGAAGAGAGGGTGCTCCAGGTCGCCGAGGCCCCCGGTGCGCCCCGACTCCTCGACCGGGTTTCCCTCGAGCCCGGAGAGGGCCCCGCGGCGCAGACGCTCGTGCGCGCGGGAGCGCTCGTCGTTGGTCTCGTCGGGGACGAAGGCGCCGAATGGGACCTCTCCGACACCCAGATCCGGCTCCGGCTCCCCCCCTCCGCCGACGGTCGCCGGTGGAAGTTGTTCTTCGCCGCAGATGTGGACGTGGAGCGTCTGGCCGCGGTGCTGCGCGAAGCGCCCGCACCTCTCGCTCTCGCGGAGCTCACGCGCGGTGGGCCGTCCCGCTTCGCCCAGGAGGTGAGCACCCGCGGCCGGCTGGGGCCGGTCTCCGGGCCGTACGTCGTGGACGAGATCACCCTGCCCGTCGACAACCCCTGGAAGTCCTGGATGCGCCCGGGGGACTTCGCCTTCTTCGGAGGTGAGGACCGCGCCGCGGTCACGACCTGGAGCGGCGACGTGTGGCTCGTCGACGGCGTCGATGCCGATCTCGAAGAGCTCGTGTGGCGCCGCTACGCCACCGGCTTCTACCAGCCGATGGGCATCGAGGTCGTCGACGGCACGGTCCACGTCCTCGATCGCAACCAGATCACTCGCCTCCACGACCTGAACGGCGATGGCGAGGCCGACTTCTACGAGAACTTCAACAACGACTTCCTCGCCACCCACCACTTCCACGAGTTCACCTTCGACCTCGATCGCGACCGCGACGGCAACTTCTACTTCGCCAAGGCGGCGCGCCACGCGCTCCCGGCCAAGGTCAGGCACCACGGGGTGATCTTCAAGCTCGATCCCGGCGGCCGGAAGCTCGAGGTCGTCTGCCGCGGCTTCCGCGTGCCCAACGGAGTGGCGGTGGGGCCGAACGGCGAGATCACGACCTCGGACCAGGAGGGACACTGGATCCCGTCCACACCGATCGTGATGTGCGAGCCCGGCGGCTACTACGGCTACGCTTGGGGCGGGGGCGTCGATCCGGCCCGGGCCGACTACGATCGCCCGGTGATGTACCTTCCGATCGAGGTCGACAACTCGGGGGCCGGGCAGGCCTGGGTCCCCGACGATCGTTGGGGGCCGCTCGAAGGCCAACTCATCCACGCCTCTTTCGGACGCGGGAAGATCTTCCTGGTCCCGATCGAGCGCGTCGACGGCGTCTTCCAGGGCGGGGCGGTGGCGCTTCCGGCCGAGTTCGACACCGGGCTGTTGCGCCCCGACTTCCGCGACGGGGACGGTCAGCTCTACGTCACCGGCCTGCGCGGCTGGGGCACCAGGAAGAAGGCGCCGGGGGGCTTCTACCGTGTCCGCTACGTCGGCGGGTCGCTCTACATGCCGGTCGAGCTACGGGTGAGCGAAGCGGAGGGGATCTCGATCACTTTCACGGATCCCCTCGAACGCGGCTCCGCGGAAGACACGGAGAACTACGTCGTCAGGCGCTGGAACTACCAGCGCAGCAGCCGCTACGGCTCGGATAAGTTCCGGCTCGACGGGGAGCGGGGAACCGAAAAGGTCCAGGTCCTCGCCGCTCGCCTCTCCTCCGACGGCCGGACCGTGACGCTCACCGTGGAGGACCTGCGGGAGGTCGACCAGATGCAGGTCTGGCTGAGCCTCGAGGCCGCCGACGGCGCCCTCGTGGTCCGCGAGATCCCGCTCACGATCAACCGTCTCTCGCACCAGCCCGGCCTGGCGGTGCGGGGGCAAGAACGCTAGCGTTGAATGAGGAGGTCTCGATGCGTCTTCCCTCCATCGCCCTGCTCGGGCTGCTCGGCTCCCTGGCCGTCGCTCCCGTCTCCGCGGAGACGGGAGATCGATGGCTGGTGTACGAAGGGACGGGGGGACCCGGCGACGGCGTCCGCGTCGTCCTGATCTCCGGCGACGAGGAGTATCGGTCCGAAGAGGCACTGCCCCAACTCGCCGCGATCCTGGCGTTCCGCCACGGCTTCCACTGCACCGTCCTCTTCGCCATCGATCCGGAGACCGGGATCATCAACCCGAACGAGCAGACGAACATACCCGGACTCGAAACCCTGGGGACCGCCGACCTGATCCTCGTGCTCACCCGCCTCCGGTCGCTGCCGGACGATCAGATGAAATGGATCGACGAGTACCTCCTCTCGGGCCGGCCGGTGATCGGTCTCCGCACCGCGACCCACGCCTTCCGGCGTCCGGACTCCGTCCTCCGGACGCAACGGCAACACCGAGAGGCCGTACTCGCTGCGGAGCAGGCCGGCTCCACGCCGCCGGCGATGGCGATCGAGGACCAGCAGTGGGGACGGTTCGGGCACTACGGAGACGGATACTCTGGGCCGCGGACGGCGTGGGAGGGCGGCTTCGGCCGTCTCGTGGTGGGCGAGCGCTGGATCGCCCACCACGGACGCCACAAGCACGAATCGACGCGCGGGATCGCGGCCCCCGGGGCGGCCGGCCATCCGATCCTGCGCGGCGTCGCTCCCGGCTCGATCTGGGGGCCCACCGACGTCTACCGGGTCCGCCTGCCGCTGCCGGGTGACGCTCGCCCGCTGGTCCTCGGCCAGGTCGTGGAGCGCCGTGGCGACTTCGACGAGCAGGACCCCTTCTTTGGCATGAGGCCCGACGACGGGCCGCCGGCGGCGGCCAAGAACGACCCGATGATGCCGGTGGCGTGGACGAAGACCTACCGGGTCCCGGACGGGAAACCGGGCCGGGTGTTTGCGACGACGCTGGGCGCATCGACCGACCTCCTCTCGGCCGGTTTGCGCCGCTTGATCGTCAACGCCGTCTACTGGTCCCTCGGCAAGGCCGAAGAGATTCCAGGGGTGGGCGCGGCCGTGGACCTCGTCGGGCGCTACGAGCCCACCCAGTACGGCTTTCTCTCAACCGAGCACCACCAGAGCACGGGGCGCCGGCCGGCCGACCTCCGAGTGGAACCGCCGGATCTGTCCCGCTTCCCGTGGAAATAAGAATGGCGTAACCTCCGGTTAAACAAAACGAAACCGCGCCTGTAAAGGCGAGGAGGAGGATTACGCCATGAAGAAGCCTACCACCATATCGAAGGAGTCTGTAAGCGAGTATCGGGAGTTCGTCCAACTTCGGCTGCGTAAGCGGGTACTGGAGGCAATCGAGGTCGTGCTCGAGGAAGAAGTCGACCAAGCGCTGGGGTGTGGTAGCTACGAGCGTGCGGAAGACCGCCGTGGATATCGCAACGGAGCCGAAACCCGTCGCGTGACGACGTCGGTGGGAACTCGCGAGCTCCGGGTGCCACGAGCCCGCGTGCGAGACGAGGAAACGGGAGAAACGACAGAGTTCAGGAGCGAGCTGTTGCCCCGGTACGCGCACCGGACTCGTGAGGTCGACGAGGCGATCTTGGGGACCTACTTGTCGGGCGCGAATAGCCGCCGGATCCGCAAAGCGCTGAAACCACTGCTCGGTGAGGAGCACCTATCGAAGAGCGCGGTGTCTCGCGTGGTTAGCCGGCTGAAGGAGCGCTTCGAGGAATGGCAGAACCGTGCTCTCAGCGAGGAGGTCTACGCGATCGTTTACCTGGACGGCTTCCACCTGAAAGTGCGGATGGCGAAACGTGTGATCAGCGTACCCGTACTGGTCGCGCTCGGGGTCGCGCCAGACGGGCAGAAACGTCTGTTGTCATTGCGTTTGGCGGTGAGCGAAGCCTCGACGCATTGGGGCTCCGTGCTGGAGGGACTCCAGGCTCGAGGACTCCGGGCTCCCAAGCTAGTGATCAGCGACGGCCACAAGGGGCTGACGAAAGCGCTGGAGAAGTGGCCGGGGTGCCGGTTGCAGCGATGTACCGAGCACAAGCGCGCCAACTTGCTCCAACATTGCCCGGCGCACGCACGCCGTGAGCTCCGGCGTGACTACAACCGGATCGTCTACGCCAAGAACGGGATCGATGCTCGCAAAGCCTATGACGAGCTCGTCGCCAAGTGGACGCCTCTCGCGCCGGCCGTCGTCCGAAGCCTAGAGGAGGCCGGTAATCAGCTGCTGACCTTCTACGAATTCCCTCGTGCCATGTGGAAATCGATTCGAACGACCAATGCTCTGGAGAATCTCAACCGCGAGTTTCGACGCCGGACGAAAACCCAAGCGTCGTTCTCCAGCGAGGAGTCCGCGGTCGCTTTGCTGTTTGGGCTTATCGCCTCTGGCCAGATTCAACTACGACGCATCGACGGCTACCAACGTCTGAGCGAGGTTCTCGAACACGCGGAGGTTGCCGCCTGATCTGATACCCTGATGACGGAGTGGAGGGCGCCGTTCTTTTTCCACGAACCTCGGGACACATCCGGAACCGCCCCGCTAACGCCAGCATCAACCGTCAGGAAAAAGAAAACCTCTACAAAATCGAGCACACGCACCCCACCGTTTACGTCAAGACCGTGTCATGCGATGAGGACGTTACTGTCGAAGAGGCTACCCTCGATACCTATAGCTACAAGCTCCACTTTGAAAGAAGCGGAAAAAGCTGCGACATAAACGAAATCATTGATCTAGATCGGCCGTCCCGTGAGCGTCATGAAACCCCTCGTAGCACTCAAGAGGCCGCGTTTCTGATTCCTTCGTCGAAGCCTCTTTGTTGTTGTCACTCCCAAAAAGATCCTGACTGAGGCTATCGGGGTCGCTGACTGTTAATGCGACGTCGATTTTGGATTTCGGCGCTCTGCCTTTTCGCCTCGAGTTTCATTTTTCTTCGTCTCCAGTTTCCGCTTCGATGAAGCGGGGCAGGGATTCTTCCTCACTCTCTGGCCCGCATCGCTGACATCGGTACTCGACGAACTTCTCCTTCAAGGAGACGTACGCCTCCCGCCATCGGTGTTTGAGCTGCACAGACTCTAAGGCTTTGCAGCCAGCTTCGCTGACAGCTTTCAAGACGTCGAAGGTCTGCGGCCTCTCGCCGAACTGTGGCGGGTTCTTCCAGTTGACGCCGACCATCACCTGCCTTGCTGTCGAATTCTCGAAAGTGTGCCAATCTTAGTTTGGAATTGAAACGGCTCCAAACCCCGTGGTTTGATGGCGTTGGACAAAACAAAATCAAGCCGCGAAGAAAGGAGCCGAGATGGGAAGTCTGCTACGTTCGGTCAAGAAACGCAAGAAGTCGCGTCGTTTGGGTGAGGTCGAGATGGTGAGGCACGAGGATTACGGGGAACTCGCGCTGGACGCCAAGGTAGAGATGATCCGTTCGTTGGTCCCCCTTGGTCTAATGCACGTTCACGAGTTGCTCGACGACGAAGTGAAGGCGTTGGCGGGAGAGCGATACTCTCGCAAGGACGAGCTGGAGCGCGGTCGCCGTCACGGAAGCAACCCGGGCACGGTAGGGCTTGGCGGCCAGCGGGTACCGATCCGTGTGCCACGGGTTCGGAGCATCGAGGGAGGAGAGATTCCGCTTCGCTGCTACGAGGCGGTGAGCCACGGCGGTGAGGTGAATGATCTTCTGCTGAAACGAGTTCTCTACGGAATCTCTTGTCGCAACTACGAGGCGGCAGCGGAAGCGATTCCGGGCGCCATCGGGCTGTCGAGCTCAACGGTGTCCCGAGGGTTCGTGCAAGCGAGCGCTGCGAAGCTGCGGGAGATGCAGGAACGGGATCTGACCGGCGAGGATGTGGTGGCGCTGTTTCTGGATGGGAAGACATTCGCCGAGGCAACGATGGTCGTGGCTCTGGGCATCACGCTTTGCGGGGAAAACCGCTTCTTGGGCTTCGTGGAGACGGACACGGAGAACGCGCAGGTGTTGACGCCGTTCCTGTGTTCACTGCTCGAGCGGGGACTCGATATCTCCCAGGGTCTGCTGGTGATCATCGACGTCGGCAAGGGTCTCCAAGCGGCAGTCAAGAAGGCATTCCGTAAGCGGGCCCTGATACAACGCTGCCAGTGGCACAAACGTGAAAACGTAGTGAGCTACCTGTCCAAGGGCGAGCAGGCGTCATGGCGCAAGCGGCTCCAGTGGGCCTACAACAGGCCGGAGTACGAAGAGGCCCTCACTGCGCTCGAGCAACTCCACGGTGAGTTAGAAGAGCGGAACCAATCCGCAGCTGGCAGCCTGGAGGAAGGCCTTGAGGAGACGCTGACGTTGCATCGACTCGGCGTACACGCGGTGCTGGGCCGTTCGTTCAAGACGACGAACTGCCTTGAGTCCGTCAATGCTCTCGTCGAGGAACGCTGCGCGAAGGTCGACCACTGGAAGAACTCGAGCCAACGCCAGCGCTGGTTGGCAACGGCGCCCGTAGACATCGAACCGCGCTTGAGGAAGGTGGTGGGCTACCGCCATCTTCCCAAGCTTCGCGAAGCTCTCAAGCGGGAACTGAAGATCGAGGCGAAGACATCAACCGTATCGAAGAAGAAGGTCGCTTAAACGTGAGCCGTGGAGAGTTTCAACTAAGAATGGGCTTGACTCGAATTCTCGCCGGTCACCACGGTTGTCGCTTTCGAGCTTTCGCCTTTGGCTTTTTAACGATCTTGGGTGGGTGCCCCTTTCAGCGGAGCCCGGCGCTCCACGTGGCGCGACAGCGCGATTCCGAGGTGAGGCCGTGGTGCCCCCGAGGGCTTCCTAAAAGATATGATATTGTCCGCTGGCGGTGCAAAAGATAGTTTGTCGTGGCTTCCAATTAGGCCAATCGCTCGCAGGTTCCCAAGCTTGTTGTCCGGTGTAGTTACTTCTCCGCGTAGCAGCGACGACAGCCTTCCAATGAGCGAGCTAAGGCCGGAGCAGCATATTTAGTCTCCGGCTCCCAATTGGGAGCCCTCCGCTTGTAGCTTGGAAATGGGCTAGGAGACAGAGTCTGTCCGCAAAAGGGCCGGTGAAGGAAATGGAATGGGACAGTCGCAGGATTGAGGACGGGGGGCGTTCAGACCCGTTCCCATTTGAATCCGTCGTCCCCGGAATCCTTGCCCGTAGTGTGCCAAAACTCGGCCGACGCGAAGCAGCACCTCGTAGGTTGGCGTCTTCCCGAAGTAAGGATAGCCCCGCTGCCCCGAACGGCTAGAATGCGGCTGCCCAAGGTCTTTCCCAAGTTTTCCACCAAGCGAGTCCTGACCATGGAGTACGTCGATGGAGTGCACCTGGACGAGTTCATGAAGTCAGGTCCCTCGCAGGAAGTTCGCGACCGCTTCGGTCAAAGAATTGCCCTGGCTACTTTTAGGCTCCGCTATGACAAGCACCTACTGTATGCAGACCCGCGGCCCGGCAACTATTTCTTCATGCGACTGGACGCGCATCTCGAACCCACGCTACCCGGGACGAGCGCGTGTCGTCCGAGTACGCAGATCAGCCGGTTCAAGTTCTATCGCGCCGGCATCTCATCCGGAACAAGAAAGCCTCCGGGCGTCTCCAGGATCTTGCCGACGTCGAGGCCCTGGAACGCAACGCCGACTAGCTGGAGGTTGTCAACATCTCCAGACGCCACAGGCTCAGGGAGCAGCGACCTCGACCACAAAAACAAGCTCGCTTTCGCCCGATACGGCCGTGATCTTCCAGCAACCCGGTGTTGGAAAGTACAAACGCTTCGGTTCAAATCCCTTGTTGAGATGCGAAGCATTGGGCTCGAGTCTGAAGGGCAATGCGTCCCCATCGAGGCGACGGCCGGTGATCTCCATTTCCACTCCCGGTGGCTTGATCCACATGATTAGATTGCCTCTGTCATGAGAGGTAAGCGGCTGCCATGCGGCCCAGAGGCCTCGGTCCTCGTTCACGTACCACGGCCCGCTTCCGAACGGATCGGCACTCGGGTCATCGGGCGGCACGTCCTTGATGGGCTCAGTTGGATGGCACTGGAGCCTGAATTCTGGAACAGTAGGAAAAACAGGAGCGCCGGTTTGAATCAATGCCGAACCCGTTGTGGCGAAACAGAGGAGACTCAGAGTCAATGCCAACGAAATATCTCTAAAAGACACGACATCCTCCTTTGGGTTCACATTCTGCCGATATCGTAACACGTCTCGAACTCTCGTGAGTCTGACCACTGGCGGGTGTTAACGGTCACGGGGTTTTGTAAGACACGCCAATCTCAAAAAACCCCACGACCCGGATTTTCCTTCGCTAGACGTAGGACGAGCTCCGTGATCTCGACCATCACCAGGGGTCGTCCGAACTGTTTCCGCCGCGCGCAGTAGTCCCACTTCCGCGCAATGAGCTTTCGATGCTAGGCCAGAAGGGTGTTCGGGGTGACGATACCGGCGACATCGGCCAAGAATTTCCGGCCAAGCCCCTTACCCTTTACCGCGAGCCGACGTCGCTCGTCGTCGGTGAAACGAAGTTTCCTCCCGCGAAGCCGAGCTTTTGAGGACTTTGTTCTCCTGGAGCAAGTAGACGATAGCGGCCTATTGGTCACGCTGGATCCAACCAGCCACGGCGACGACCAACAACGTCCAGGGTTGGATCGGCGTGCTCACGACGGAGGATTCTAGCTTCCCTGGCTCGCCCAAGCCTAGACGCGACGTCCGAAACGCCCCGGCTGACACGGCTTTGAGTTCGTTCGTGTTTTTGGGACACGACGGGCGGGCGGAGATCTCCCGACGCGACCGTAGCTAGTTCACGTCTTCAATGTCAATGTCAAACACCTCGTACACGACGTGGGAGGTCAAATCCGATGGTACGTTGGCCTCGATCCGCACGTTGTCACCGTCCGTGGGGTCTTGGAGTCCCGGGAGCGATAATATGAAGCGGATCAAAGGAGCGCTCATATCACCGTTCACTTGGAGCGCGAAGACTCCGGCGGCGTCCGGCCCACTTGCAATACCGGAGGCCTTCAGCTCGTCGTCGATGCGGACTCGGGTGGCCACGAACATCCCGCTGCTATCGCTGCCCCGCGCCCTCATCGGAAGGCCCAACTCCGTTAGCGAAGCGACAAATGTATCAAACATCACTCACTCTACGTTCTCGGGATCGATGTCCAATCGAGTGTCCTCGGTAATCTGAACTTGGGTCGCCTTGATCGTTAACGTGCAGGGGGGCGCGGTCACAGTTTCGCAATCACCGAGTTCGAACAAGAGCCCACGAACACGAGCGTCCTCCTGGCCATCGTCGTCACTGCTGTTGTCGTCACTGGATCGGCTAACCTGCCCCAGCTGGAGCGCGGAGCTGGAGTCCGGGTTCGCTTGGAAGCTTGACGAGCCCGTAGGCAGCGGTCCGTCCTCGGATCCGCAGGCGGCACAGAGCAGAGTCAGGATGAGCAGTGGCGTCGCCACTGAACCGCCCCGGGTTTTCCGGAGACTGTTTTAGTTGAGTCTCGCCATCTCTAGCGAGCCTTCCTGCGACCGATAGTAGTTCATCTCGTACTCGACGGGGGAGACATTTCCGATCGGCTCCAAGAGTCGTTGCGTGTTGTACCAATGCACCCACTCGAGGGTGGCGAACTCAACGTCTTCGAGACCACGCCAGGGCCCACGTCGACGGATCACCTCGGTCTTGTAGAGGCCGATGATGGATTCAGCCAAAGCGTTATCGTAAGAGTCGCCTCGGCTGCCGACGGACGGCTCAATACCCGCCTCGGCGAGCCGCTCGGTGTAACGGGTCGAGACGTACTGCACGCCGCGATCGCTGTGATGCACCAATGGATCTTCTGGGTTTAGTCGGCGCTCGTGCAGCGCCTGCTCCAACGCATCGAGAGCGATGCCGGCAGTCAACGATGTCGTCGCTCGCCAACCGACGATGAGTCGAGCGAAGACGTCGATGACGAAGGCGACATACACGAAGCCGCGCCACGTGGCAATGTAGGTCAGGTCCGAGACCCAGAGCTCGTTCGGGCGTGTGGCGTTGAAGTCGCGCTCCACGAGGTCCATCGGGCGAGCGCCGCTCGAATCCGGCTTCGTCGTCTTGAATCGACGTTCACGGACCGCGCCCTGGAGACCCATTTCACGCATCAGACGGGCCACCGTGCATCGAGCCACGTCGCGGCCCTCACGGCACAGCTGACGCCAGACCTTGCGCACGCCATACACGTCAAAGTTCTCTTGCCGTACACGACGAATCTCGCCGCGGAGTTGGACGTCGCGCTTCGCTCTCGCTGGCTGGCGGCTTGGGTCCTTCTCTCTCGCTTTCTGCTCGTAATAGGTCGACGGGGCGATCGGAAGCATCCGGCAGATCGGCTCGACCCCGTAATTTTCACGGTTCGCGTCCACGAACAACACATTCACCTCGGTCGGCGGTCGAGCTCCGCCTGGGCGAAAAACGCCGACGCCTTGCGAAGGATCTCGTTCGCCCGCTTTAGCTCACGGTTCTCTCGCTCAAGCTCCTTCAGCCGCTGACGCTCGTCCGTCGTCAGTCCCGCTCGTTTCCCAGCATCACGCTCTGCTCGCCGCACCCACGTGCGTAGCGTTTCCCGCGTACAGTCAATCTTCGACGCAATCGATGAGATCGCTGACCACTGAGATTCGTGCTGAGCCTGCTGGTCGAAAACCATCCGCACTGCGCGCTCTTTTACCTCCGGTGAATACCTGCTTCGTCTTGTCATGACTCCATCCTCTCAAGAGTTGGAGTCTCCGGGAAACCCGGGGCGGTTCACCACACCGAGCCACAGCCACTTGCCTTTCACGTATGTCATCTTTCGTTCCTTTCTGGCCGTTCGTTTGGCTGATGTCATCGTATGGTGTCGACGCCGCCGGCACCATGACTTGAGTCACAGATTCCCCGTGATCTAGATCGCGTCGCTCTCAGATGGCGGCTCATTCCCGTTTCGGTAGGCCCCGTCTGCGGGCGGGTGGCACGCTGCTCAGGATAAACCCCCTCCTTCACCGCAAAAGCGCGCCGCCCTCAGAAGAAACTGGGGCGTACCTCATTCGACGCGCGTATCTCGTCGATCCGTTGCAATGCGATTGCGAAGGCACCTTCCGCGTCATCGCGTTCATTACCGACGCCAAAGCCATTCGAAACATCTTGTCGCATTTGGAGACGCGAACGACGGACTCTCGCGCTCCTCCCTAGCTCAGGTAGCCGTTCCCCCAAAACCCGTAGTTCTCCTCGTCGAGCGCGGCCCGAATTATGCCTGCTCGCTCACCAATCTCCCCACAAAGAGGCGGTCTGAACCGGTTTCAGGCACCCCTACCCTTCTGATATCCTCGACGAGCCTCACCAACCCGGATTAGCCCATGCAGGCCGAGGAAATTGGAGGGACAGGCTTCACGATGCGCTATGGAATTTCCTATCCCTCCATTCGCGGCTCGCGGGCACGCATCGAGCAAATGATCACGCACACGTTCCCGATCGACCGGATCGCAGAGGCGATGGATGTTCAGCTCGCCGGGCAGTGTGGGAAAGTGATCGTTCACCCCTGGGAGGATTGACAGAGCGATGAAGACCGTAGCGATTACCGGAAAGCAGTCCAGTGCAATCGTGGACAGACCGATGCCGACGGCGAAAGAGGATTTTGCGGTGGTCAAGATCCTCTCGGCGCCGTTGTGCACCGAGTACGCGGACTACCGCGATGGCGTCTACCGCAAGTTCAAGTCGCCGGACGCTATTGGACACGAAGCAGCCGGCGAGGTCGTCGAGGTTGCACAGCCCGGTAAAGTAAGGGTCGGCGACCGAGTCGCCGTCATGCCCGGTTTCTGGTGCGGAAACTGCCGGTACTGCCTTTCGGGCGAGTACATCCACTGCGAGAACCCCGTCGATCCGCTGGCCGTATGCGCATGCGAGGCCGGCGAGGCGTCATATGCCGAGTACTGTCTGAAACAGGACTGGCTGTTGCTGCCGATTCCGGATGACATGAGCTACGACCATGGTGCCATGGCGTGTTGCGGCGTGGGGCCCGCGTTCAACGCCATGCGCACGATGGATGTAAACGGTGACGACACGGTCCTCATCGCCGGTACGGGGCCGGTCGGGCTGGGTTCGATCATCTGTGCGACCTACCGCGGTGCGCGAGTGATCTGCCTCGGACGCAAAGCATACCGCAGCAACCTGGCAATGAAGCTCGGTGCTGAAACGGTCTTGGACCCTACTGCCGACGACGTCAGGCAGCAGATCCTCGATCTTACCGATGGACTTGGCGCCTCGAAGTCGGTCGAGACAACGGGGTTCCACACCTACTTGGATGTGGTGATGAAAGCAACCCGCCGGAAGGGCCAGGTCAGCATCATCGGTGAAGGCGGCGAGTATCCCGTCCCGATTAGCGACGGCATGATTCGGACCGGTCTGACCCTGCACGGCATCTGGCACTGGAACCTGGGCGATGCACCCGACATGCTGAACATGATCGGTCGCGTGGGCGACAAGCTGGACATCGTGATCACGCACCGATTTCCGATGGATAAGATCGAAGACGCATGGAAGCTGCAGATGACCGGCCAGTGCGGCAAGGTCGTTATCCACCCGTTTGAAGGAGTCTGAAGATGAGCGACAACGACCTCTGGATCACCGTCGAGGGTACCGACGGACCGGGCAAGGGGAAGCACATCCTCTTCATCAGTGGTGACGAGGAATACCGTTCGGAAGAAGCCTTGCCGATGTTGGCACAGGTGATGGCGCGACACCATGGCTTCAAGAGCACGGTGCTGTTTGCGATCGACCCGGTGACGGGCTTCGTCGACCCGGAAGTGCAGACGAACATCCCAGGCATGCACCACGTCGATACGGCCGACATGATCGTGATGTTGATTCGCTTCCGCGAGCTGCCGGACGAGGATATGGGGCGCTTCATCGACTACACGTTTGCGGGCAAACCGATTCTGGCGCTACGGACCTCCACGCACGCGTTCCAATACGGACGCGATCCGCTGGGGCGGTCGTCGGATTGCGCGAGCTACCGACCAGCCAGCCCGTATGGCAAGTTCACGTGCGACCACGTCGAGTACCGTGGCGGTTTCGGGCGCCAGGTGCTTGGCGAGACCTGGGTTGCCCACCACGGCCACCACGCGTACGAGGCCACGCGTGGCGTACCGAATGCGGCGATGAAGGATCACCGGATCCTGAAAGGCGTCGACACAATCTGGTGTCCCACCGATGTGTATGAGGCGCATCCGCCAGACGACGTCGAGGTTCTCGTGGACGGCCACGTGCTGATTGGCATGGACCCGAAAGATCCGGAGAAGCCCGACACGCCTACCATGCCGGTGACGTGGATACGCCAGCCCAAAGCCGAGACCGGCACCGGGCGCATCCTCTGTTCCACCATGGGAGCGGCCATGGATCTGAAAGACCAGTCGCTGCGTCGTCTCGTAGTCAACGGCATCTACTGGTGCATGGGCATGGAGTCGGAGATCTCCCTGGATCGCAGCGTGGATCCGGTTGCGGCCTACGATCCGACTTACTACGGGTATGGCGGTTTCCAGAGGGGGAAGCGGCCTCAGGAGTTCTTCGGCGCGTAGCTTGTCGCACTGACCGACGAACGCCCAGTCGGACCGTCACGAAGGATGCGCCACCCGGCGATCGGCAACCCGCCCCCGTTCGATCCCCCGCCTCTTCTTCCCACCGTGTCGCGGCGTCATGGCGAAGAATCTCCACCCTGGCTCAGCTCGACCTGTCGGTAGCCGCCCGTGCTCCGGAAGTGGAGCAGGAGGATCAGATAGCCCAGGGCGAGGAACGCGGGCACCACGGCCGTCCACTTGAGCGCCATCCGGCCACCGAAGATTCGCGCTTCGGAGACGGGGCCTTCGTCGACGCTGGCGTTGGGTTGGCCCGTCGACCGCCACCACTCGTCGAGACTCGTGATGGCCGGCACCGAGCGACCCTGCTCCGCGAGCAGACGCACCGAGCGCTCGAGCTCGGCGGCACCGTCGGGCTCCAGGAGGACGCCCACCTTCGCGCCGTCCAGGCCCCTGATCTTCGGGAAGGGACCGAATCGACTCTCCTTCTGCGCCGCATAGCGCTCGTAAGCGGGCATCGACGCCTCCTGCAGGGATCGGGAGGCGTAGAGATCCTGCTTGTAGCCGATCGCGGGCCCGCCGAGAAGCCCCGCGCTCAGCATGCCGATGCCGCCGACGGCGCCCATCGTGACGGCGCCCCCGCGGGGGAACCGCTCGCCCACGACTCCGAGCATGGTGGGCCAGAAGAACGTCTTGCCGATCCCGTACACCGTGACCGCGGCCCAGACGAGGAGGGCCGACGCCACAGAGCCGAGCATCAGGAGACCGATGCAGGCGACGACGGCGCTACAGAAGAGAAGCCCCAGGGGATTGATCCGCTCGACGATGGGGCCGGCGAAGAAGCGGAGAACGAACATGATGCTCGAGGCGTAGACGAAGAGGAGGAACCCCTGTCCGGTCAGGATCGAGTTCGTGATGTTCGTGATCCAGCTGTCGGTCCCGAGCTCGACGTAGCCAATTCCGGCGTGGAGGAGCAGCAGGAACAAGAGGATCGGCGAGGCGAGCTCCCGGAGCATCTGGCCGTAGGCCACCCCGGCGGCCCGGGCCTCGGAGATCGGGAACCGCACGCCCAGGATCATCACTCCGTAGATGACGACCGGAACGAGGAAGAGTGCCATCGGCACCTCCCACCGAACCCTTCCGACGATGAGCGCCCCAAGGAGGCCTCCCAGGATGAGACCCCCGGGCCACCCCGCGTGGAGGATGTTGAGATAGTGGGTCTTCTGCTTGGGATAAAGCGTCGCGGCCAAGGGGTTGATGACCGCCTCGCACAGCCCGTTCGCCGCCGCAAACATGAACATCCCCACGTAGAGGCACCAGTACGTGGCCTCCTGTCCGAGGGCATTGAAGGTCGGTGTCGCCGCAAGTGTGACGACCGCCGAGAGCAGGTGCAGCACGAACGCCAGTATCAAGAGGGCCTTGTAGCCCACGCGGTCGGTGATCAAGCTCGCGGCGAGGATCACCAGGCCAAAGCCGACGAGCCCGCCTCCCGTGATCGTGCCGAGCTCGAGCTGGGTGAACCCGAACTGGTTGCCCCATTCCCTGAGGATGCCCCCGCGGACGGCAAACCCCACGCCGGCCGCAATGAGCGTCATGAAGCTCGCCAGGAAGATCCGCCGTCCAGGAATTTGCTCGGTCATCGGTGCCTCCTCATTGTTCCGGCCAGAACTGCTGCATCTTCGTCCGCGCGAAGTCGACGGTGAAGGGAAAAGTGGACACCAATTCTCGCGGACAGCCCGGGCTCGGGAAAGCCGATGAAGCGCTCGTAGGTCTTGTCGGTGAGGTTGTCAATGCGCCCGCGCAGCGTCCACTGCCGAGATAGCTTCCACGAGGCGGCCAAGTCCAGGGCACCGTAACCTCTAACAGAATCGCGCTCTGGGACGGGTATCTGAAGGTCGAGGCTCTCGGAGGCGAACCGAAACTCAAGGTTCAATTTCAACGCGGGTCGAGGCCTGAGCGTGAGCCGCGCACTCCCAAACCAGTCCGGCTGGTGGAGAGGCGGTTGGGCCGACACTCGGTCCTCGACGCTCTGCCAGGTCAGAGCCGTCTCGACCTGAACCAGCTCCCGGGGATGCCAGTCGAGCGATAGCTCGAGCCCCGTTGCCTCTACGCTGGCCCGGTTTACAAACTGGAAGGTCTCGAAATCAAAATCAACCAAGTCCCGATACCGGGTATAGAAGATGGCCGCTCCCAGCTTCAGGCCCCAATGGGTCACTTCGTGGTCCAATCCGACGTCGCCTCCAACGGAGGTTTCGGGCTTCAGCTCAGGATTGCCTCCGAGCTGCCTTGGCGTACCGAGGACGAAAAAGCTCGGGAGCTTGAACGCGCGACTAGCGCTACCGCGCAACACGGTCCCACGCGATAAGCGATACCGCGCAGCTAGTCTTGGACTCAGCTCCGAGCTCAGCTCTTCGGGAAGATCGACGCGGAGTCCCCCCTCTAGAACGAGCCCTCCTCGTTCGGTCACCACTTCCGCGAAAAGCCCCGGCGTCGTTCGGGACAGCTCGAAGTTGCCCGGCGTTTCCCCACCGAAGACGGGAGGAAGAATCAAGATGCTGTCGTTCTCACCGTTCTCAAACTCCGCGTCGACTCCACCGCTAAGCTGGATCCAATTCAATAGCTGCCCGCTGGTGAGCCACCCGACCCGCGTTCTCGAAAACACGGTCTTCTCGATGGACGGCGGAACTATCGGGAAAACGCCGCGACTGTCTCGATCCAAATCGTTCCGGTAAAAGGAGACAGTAAACCTCTGGTCCCAGCGTTCGGTTGTTGGAATGGTCAGGTCGACACTGGTGCTCAGCTCCTTATTCTTCGATTGCCTCGTCTCCCCGGAACCGAAGACTGGGCCTCCCGACGCCTCGGGGTAGTCGTCTACGTCGGTATTCGCAAATCGGGTTGCCAGCCGGAGCCGAGCTTCGCCCGGCAGTGAGAAACCCACGGACCCCTGCGCATTGAGCTGCGAGAATCGGTCCTCTTCTATGCGCCCCTCCTCTTCGTCCCAACCGAGTCCCAGGTAATAGTCGGTGTTTCGGTTGACTCCCGAGAAAGAGGAGGAAGCTCGAAGCTGCGATGCGTTGCCCGCTTCGATGTTGGCCTCTAACTGCGGCGGCCCTTCACTGCCGCGGCGGGTGACGATATTGATGACTCCCGCGAGAGCGGACGAGCCGTAGAAGTAGGAGAGCGGTCCTCGAGCCACTTCGATGCGCTCGACGTCGGTAACCGGCAGGCTGTCCAGGTTGACGGCACCACCCTCGACGTTGGTGATGTTGTTGAGCGGAACGCCATCCAGCAAGACCAGTGTGAGATTCGGGTCTCCTCCTCTCGCCTGCGCCGCGGCCAGCCCACCACGGGCACCGTTACCGACAACATGTACGCCGGGTGCGTAGCGTACGAGCTCGGCGACGGTGCGGGCGTCGCTGGCGAGAATGGCCTCCCGATCGATCACCGTTACCGCGGTGGTCAGGGACGCGAGGGGACGGGCACGAACCACGACCTCCTCTCGGAACGTGGAGAGTGAGGAGGTGTCTTCTTCTTTAGTCTTTGGTTGGTCTTGATCCTCCTCGGCACTCCCGCTGAACGCAGAAAGCAGCAACGAGGACAGCAAAACAGATGTCCTTGGCCATCGCATTGAATTAGTGCCCCGAAACTGGGATCATCATCTCCCTGCACTTTTCTGGCAACATAACCAGAATGAAACCGTCGACAAACGTCTTCAAATGGCTCAACCGTTTGATGGTGGTCGTCTTCCTGGCATCCGCCGTTGTTCAGTACAACGACCCCGATCCGTTGGTTTGGATATTGATTTATGGTCTAGCCGCCGCCGCCTCCTTGGCCGCTGTGAATTGGAATCGAGCATGGTTACTCTCTTCCATCGTTGGCGCCGTAACTCTCGCGTGGTCGGTCGCCCTCCTCCCACACTTCTTTGGCAAAGTGGGCTTTTCTGGGATTTTCGAATCGATGACCATGAAGAGTGCCGAAGTCGAGTACGCACGAGAATTCGGTGGTCTCATGATTGTGACTGCCTGGATGGCCGTGGTGACCTTGGTTTCGCTGAAAACGGAAAAGAACAAGTGAGGGGGCGGCTTCATCGGCCCTCGATCATCGCGACCGGCAGGGCGACCGCTTCTTTCACTCGGTGTAACGTACGATTTGAATGGGCCGAGTTCTGGCACACGACGGGGTCTAACAGAGCTACTCCAGTCCTATGTATTTGAAATGGCTGAAAGAGGCCCTTTTTACTTTTGGGAATTATATACAATAGTGCCGAACGGCCCATTCAAGAGCTAGGCTCACGGCGAGGAGTTCCGCCTGAGAAGAACGCTTTGGCTAGTTTCTCTGGCGTCGTGTCAAGGCTCATGTCGGCCTCAAGTTCGGCCTTCGACGGCTGGTAGTCCGAAGGCTTCAATTCTACGGCTGGTTCTTTCGTCGGTTCATCCTTCACAAGATCCCCCTCTCTTTCAGCGTAGCGAGTAGCGCAGCGTGTGGCCGGTCGCCCTTCACAGAGTTACATGCCCCACACAGAAGTTGCAAGTTGTCGATATGGTCCGAGCCGCCGTGACGCTGTGGCACGACGTGGTCCACTGTGTGAACCGCCCCGGGTTTTCCGGAGACTCCAACTCTTGAGAGGATGGAGTCATGACAAGACGAAGCAGGTATTCACCGGAGATGAAAGATGCGCGCAGTGCGGATGGTTTTCGACCAGCAGGCTCAGCACGAATCTCAGTGGTCAGCGATCTCATCGATCGCGTCGAAGATTGACTGTACGCGGGAAACGCTACGCACGTGGGTGCGGCGAGCAGAGCGTGATGCTGGGAAACGAGCGGGACTGGCGACGGACGAGCGTCAGCGGCTGAAGGAGCTTGAGCGAGAGAACCGTGAGCTAAAGCGGGCGAACGAGATCCTTCGCAAGGCGTCGGCGTTTTTCGCCCAGGCGGAGCTCGACCGCCGACCGAAGTGAAGGTGTTATTCGTCGACGCGAACCGTGAGAGTTACGGGGTCGAGCCGATCTGCCGGATGCTCCCGATCGCCCCGTCGACCTATTACGAGCAGAAAGCGAGAGAGAAGGACCCAAGCCGCCTGCCAGCGAGAGCGAAGCGCGACGTCCAACTCCGCGGCGAGATTCGTCGTGTACGGCAAGAGAACTTTGACGTGTATGGCGTGCGCAAGGTCTGGCGTCAGCTGTGCCGTGAGGGCCGCGACGTGGCTCGATGCACGGTGGCCCGTCTGATGCGTGAAATGGGTCTCCAGGGCGCGGTCCGTGGACGTCGATTCAAGACGACGAAGCCGGATTCGAGCGGCGCTCGCCCGATGGACCTCGTGGAGCGCGACTTCAACGCCACACGCCCGAACGAGCTCTGGGTCTCGGACCTGACCTACATTGCCACGTGGCGCGGCTTCGTGTACGTCGCCTTCGTCATCGACGTCTTCGCTCGACTCATCGTCGGTTGGCGAGCGACGACATCGTTGACTGTAGGCATCGCTCTCGATGCGTTGGAGCAGGCGCTGCACGAGCGCCGACTAAACCCAGAAGATACATTGGTGCATCACAGCGATCGCGGCGTGCAGTACGTCTCGACCCGTTACACCGAGCGGCTCGCCGAGGCGGGTATTGAGCCGTCCGTCGGCAGCCGAGGCGACTCTTACGATAACGCTTTGGCTGAATCCATTATCGGCCTCTACAAGACCGAGGTGATCCGTCGACGCGGGCCCTGGCGTGGTCCCGAGGACGTCGAGTTCGCCACCCTCGAGTGGGTGCATTGGTACAACACGCAACGACTCTTGGAGCCGATCGGAAATGTCTCCCCCGTCGAGTACGAGATGAACTACTATCGGTCGCAGGAAGGCTCGCTAGAGATGGCGAGACTCAACTAAAACAGTCTCCGGAAAACCCGGGGCGGTTCACGAAGACAGTTGCGTGGCCCTGGTGCCACCACTTTTCTGAATGGGAATAGGTATGAACCAAGGGATTATGGGGTGAATCCGTCCATGGCCCTGTCGGCGAAGCGGACCGAGCGACGACCGCCATGTGAGCCGTTGACGGTCCGCCCGTTCCGCCCATTGCGGATACCAAATAGTAAAAGCCGCTCTTGAAAAATAGTTTGGGACTTTCTAGCACTTTGACTGCCACAATCCAATCTTTGGGATATTCCTAGCCGTCGTATACCAATTCCGGAGGAGCCGTTACTTTCAATCCATCGTCGGAAAGCGGCATCACGAAGCCAAAATTGGTATGAAGATACTTCTTACCTTCTGGCGTTTGAATGAATCCGGGGTCATTGCCAACGTAACGATCGTTCTCGATAGGGTCTCTATCGACTCTGATGGGCTCGCTCCATGGCCCTTCCGGCTTCTCCGCTGTGATGACGAAATTAGCCCGGTTCGGTGGGTAACGTTCCTCTGCTTTGCCCGGCCAGGAACCAGCCGGCATATAGCTATGGAACTTTCCGTTGAAGTACGCCAAGTCAGTGGCCAGGATACCGTCCAGGTCATCGAAAGTATGCCTGATGATGGGTCTCCAGTTGACCAGATCGCGGGAATGCCACAACATGATGCCAATTCGGCGGGTAAAGGCCATGTAATAGTCTTCCCCGACTCTGACGATGGTCGGGTCGGCGTAATCACCCGCCATGATGGGGTTTTGGTAATATCCATTGCCGAGATCTGCACGGGGCTGGTTCTCCGCCTTGACCCGTTCAACTCGCTTCTTTGCTTCTTCCGTCAGTGTTTGAGCATTCAAACTCCCAACCAAGACAAGTATGGATAGGGGTTGAAACAACGACATTCTTCATTTTCGTGCTCCATCGCGCGGGGGTTACTCCCGTCGAGCCGGAGGTTACGCTGGTCCACAGGATCATCGGGGGGTACCGGCGTCGCGAACACTCGATCTCGGTGGGCCTAAGAGCGCCGCCACCCATAGCAAGCTCCTTTTCGTACCCGCGCCCGCCGAGCCACGGATAGCGCTACCGGCGTAGTCCGATCGATATAGCGTTGTCGCCAACTACCTCAACTGCGGCCTATTCGAATCCGGCTTCGCCCGATTCGAATAGGCCGAGTTCTGGCACACGACGGGGTCCTTGTTTTTGTCCACTCGGCCTGGCCCACTTCGCTCATCTGAAATGGCCCACCTTAAGTTATTGATTCTTAAAGAACGAACGTAAAAAAAGCCCCTTTCCCTTATCCTGCGGCCGAAACGAACGTGCAGGCCGCCCGGAGTCGAAACACAGCTCTCATGCCTTTGGAGCCTTGTTCTTGCTGCGGACGGTGCGGCGGAAGCGGTAGGACTCGGTTCCTGTCTCGAGGATGTGCGCCTGGTCGGTCACACGATCGAGCAGCGCCTTGCAGAGTCGGGCGTTGGTGAACACCTGGGTCCATTCGGAGAACGGGAGATTCGTCGTGATCACGAGCGCGGCGGTCTCGCTGCGCTCCGAGATCACCTGGAACAACAGCTCGGCGCCGACATCGGCGAGGGGCACGTAGCCGAGCTCATCGATGCACAGCAGCTCGAAGCGGACGTAGCGGCGGATGATGCGGGACAGCTCGTGTTCCTGCCGCGCCTCGACGAGCTCGTTGACGAGTTTCGAGGCGGTGGTGAAGCGGACGCGGCGACGTTGTTGGCATGCGGCCACACACAACGCGCTCGCCAGGTGGGTCTTGCCGGCACCCGCGTCGCCGAGGAAGATGACCGGCTGCGCTCGGTCGATGTAGTGACCCTCCGCGAGCTCTTTTATCCGGCGGCCCGAGACCTTGGGCGACTGTGAGAAGTCGAACTCGTCAACGGTCTTCGTCCGCGGTAGTTGTGCTTCCTTCAATCGTCTCTAAACGGCTCGGTGTTCGCGTTCCTCGACCTCGGCGCTGAGCAGGACGTCGAGATACCGGACGTGGCTTTGCTTGTCGCACCATGCTTGCTCCGCCAGCTTCTGGAACTGGCTCGCCACGGTCGGCATGCGCAGCGTCTTGCAATGCTGACGGATGGTGCCGAGCTCGACGCTTCGCCCGCTCACGGGTTCACCTCCGTGATCAGCTCGTTGTAGTGGCTCACGCCCGGCGCAGCTCGTTCGTAGCGCGCAAGGTGTCCAAGCTCGACATCGTCCAGGCTACGCTCGGGGTTCCGTTGTAGCGACGCGGTATCGAGGAGATGGCGAAGCGCTTCGAGATCGGTGCACCCGAGCTCGAGGGCGTGGGCGACGGTCTCACGAAGCTTGTCGTATCCTTGCTTGCGCCCTAGCTGGATGAGCTCCACCATCTGGCGCGTGCCATCGAGCTTGCCGTGGCGACGGTTCAGCTTCGCCCACAGCTTGTCATAGCTTGCGGGCCATCGTCCTTTCGCGCGCCACTGCGCAAGCGGCGTCGAGCCCGCAAGGGCACCGGGCTTGCGCTCCAACACGTCGAGGTAGTGCTCAAGCTCGTACAACGACTGGCCCCGTTCGTAGCAGCGCTCGTGTCGTGCCACCACGCGGCCTTCGCGCCACGCTTCGACCGCCAGCGGCAGCAGCTTCACCATCACCCGCTGGCCCGGCTTCAAGGGCGTCGAGTACCAGTTCGTGCCGGCCCGAACGCAGCCCCTCTTGTCCACCGTCGTGCAGCGCTTCTCCTCGAGCTCGAAGCCCTCGTCGGCCATCGGGAGTAGGTGCACTCGCTCGAGCTCCATTGCCGCGCCCACCGCGTGTTCCTTGCCAGCGATGTGGCGCTTGTTCTCTTCGAGGCAGCGACCACGCAAGTACGCGTTGAGCTCGTCCCAGTCAGCAAACTCCGGTACCGGCGTCCAGTGGTTGCGGCGGAAGTAGCCCACTTCGCTTTCTACCCCACCTTTCTCGTTGCCTCGACTCGGATTGCAGAACTCCGAGTCGAATCCCCAGTGCGAGCGAAACGCTACGAAGCGCTCCGTCTGGTGGCGCTGGTAACCCCGAAGGATCTTGCGAACCGCCAACGTCAGATTGTCGTAGCGCATCCGACGGAACACCCCACCGAAGAACTCGAACGCCTTCTCCTGAGCCTCGAAGAACGCTTGCTGCGTTGCGCGGGGATAGCCTCGATGGAACGCGCCACCGCCGGCCATGCTCCGTACCACGAGCGTGTGCACCTTCGTCAGCTCGCCACCGATCCGGGCGTGCGACTCGTACCAGTCCACCTGAGCTTCATCGCCCCAGACATAGCTCTGCGGGATGAACACCTCCGCGTGCTTCAAGCCGAGCTCACGTTTCCGGCGGGATACGTAACGGCGAACCGTCGATTCGCCCACCTCGTGATTCGGGTACCTCTCTCGCAATCGATCCCGGATACGACGCGCGGTGTGACGCTGCTTGCGTGGCTCGTGTCTGTCGGCGTCGAGGATCGCGTCGATGAAATCGCGGACCGGGCCGAGCTTCGGGCTCTCTCGCGGCGTGGGCTTTCGCTCCGGCGGCATCGCGCTACGCAATGCGTCACGCACCATCCGGCGGTGGACTCCGAACTTCTTCGCTACCCCAACTATCGTCCCGACTCCGTGTTCGTACTCTCGACGCATCTGCTCGAACAATCGCACTTTGGCGCACCTTTCCAACCGATGCCTCCTCTCCGGGCGTTCGCCCGGTGAAGGCTATCGGTCCGATACAGGTGGGCCAAATCTAATGAGAGAAATGGGCCAATTTAGAGTAGCGAACACAGATGGTGACGGTGATATGGATATCGTGCTCGCGAGCAAGCGCGGCGACAATACACTGTTTCGCAACGACCGCAACGATTCCGATTGGCTGCGAGTGAAACTCGTGGGCCCGAGCGGTGACGCCGGTGCCTTCGGAGCGAAAGTCTTCGTCTTCGAAGAGCGGCGCCTGGACGATGCAGGCTACTTGCGAGGCTTTCGCGAGGCTCGAGGCGCGACGGGCTATTGTTCGCAGAACGAGCCGATCCTTCACTTCTGTCTGCCCGGCGGCCGACGCTACGAGGTGAAGGCCGTCTTCATGGATGGTACGTTCTACGTCGCCAAGGGCGTCGCGTCTAGTGTCCTAGCGAGTCCAGAAGTAGCGGATACCGGCGAGATACACGTAGTTGTTGTCGATCATGTCCGTCATGTCCATGAACAAACGGCCCTCGATGTTGAACTGAACTTGCTCGGAGAGATTGAAGCCGCCGTGCACGAAGAACGTTCCGTCGCGGGTATCGCCGTTGTTGATGTCCCAGATGCCGACACCACCACCGATGAAGCCGCCCTCGAAGTTCTTGTCGAGGCCGATGTCGGCGAAAATGGAGGTGTTCTCGCTATCACGCAGATTGATCGCGACACCGCCCTGTCCGAACACGGAAGCACCACCGTCGGCGAAGGGGTAGGAGATTCCGACGGTACCACCGAACAGCGGAGCCGAACGGTCGAACAGGAAGTGGGCATTGTCCGCGATCTGTTTGGCGGTCGCGCTCGCCAATGCCGCCGCGTTGGCCTCGGCGCGCCATCGGCGCTCGTTGCCGCCGAACACTGTGAAGAACGGCTCGAGCTTACGCTCGGGCTGCACGAGCGTGTAATCGGCCTGGCACGTCGAGCTCATGCCGCGGTCATCTTCCACTTCACCCGCGAGCCGATAGGTGCCGTACTCGAGCATGAGATAGCTCGCGCTGCACTCCGCGTCGAGTGACATGGTCTCCACGAGCTGCTCGGGTCCGTCGACCGGGGTGTGGAAGATCTGGACCGTCTTGCTCGTCAAAGATCCGACCCTGGCCGCGCTTGAGCACATGTCGATACCCAGGCTGGACTTGCCTCTCTTCGGCGTCGGATCCATCGGCGGCGGAGTGAGCTGAAGGTTGCACGTTGGCTGGCAGGGCTCGAGGTTCAGACGCTCTGTGGTGGTCTCGGTGCTGCCAATCGGAGTATCGACGGTTGCGCTGAAGGTATAAGAACCGGCGTCGTCGAGCTTGCCTTCCCAACGGTAGCCCTGGCCGGCCTGGGTCAGGTTGAGGGTCTCGCTTTGCCCGTTTGGCCGCGTGACGGTTACCTTCAGGGAGGTGCCTGCGGGAAGTCCGCCGCGAATGGTGACGTCGGCCGTGACATTGACTCCGGTGCAGCTATTGGGAGCCTGAACTCGCAGCTGAGGCCCCAGGCCGGGGAGGTCGAACTCCGGCCTCGCCTCACGCATCTCCACGAGGGCGAGGTTGCCGCACGCTTTCGGAATGAGGAAACGATGCTCCTGACCGTTGGACTCGAAGCGGATCTCGAAGGCCTCGAAGGGGTCAGCCCCCGCCCAACGGATACGACCCGTCGCCTGCGCGACACCGCGCTTGCGAACCGCCATCCACTCGAATGTGTGTCCGACGGGATATTGCGCCTCGCCGAACTGGTCGTTCTCGACGGCTCGGAACAGGTCTTCGGGATTCCCCGGCCAAGCGGTGCCGCTCAAGACTTTCTCGTAGTCGGAGCGATACTGCCTGAAGATTGCTTTGAGCTCTTCGCCGTTGCTCGGACCAGGCTTGCTGACGGCGCTGCTCGTTCCGAGCCGCCGAATATCCGTGTACTCCTGGGCAAGGGCCGGGGCGCTCGCTCCAACGAGCAGAACTAGCCCCAGCAAGGCGACGACGCGCCACGGGCCCGAGATTCGATGGGACAGGGAACGGTGCCTCACTAACATTGACCAACTCCTGTTTTTCTGAATGGAACGAGGTCGAAGCGAGCGCAGGGAACGATGCGGTGGCGCGGCGGGTCGCATCGAGGTGTGCGTAGAAAGCCCGCTCCGGGCTCCAATAGATCGTATCTTCTGAGAACGAACTCCTGAGAGATTTCAACGAAAAGCGACCCCTCGGGACGCCGCCCGGGGACGGCGTCCCGAGGGCGATCTACTATAATCAAAACCGCGCGGGTATTGCAAGCCTTGTTGGTGCCGCTGTTCTACAATGCCGGGAGCTGGGAGGTGGGTCTAATGGCGCAGGACGAAGGGCAATGGACACGCCGACGTTTCCTTGGCTCTGCGATACTGACGGGCACTGCCCTGTCGGGCTCCGTCGCGCGGCGTGCGCAGACACCGTCGACGGCTGCGGAGCTCGATGAGACGACCATCGATGAGCTCCAGCGGAGTCTGGAATCGGGAGAATGGACCGCGCGGCGCCTGGCGGAGTACTACCTCGAGCGCATCGATTCGATTGATCGACAGGGTCCGACTCTGAGGTCGATTCTCGAGACAAACCCCGACGCTCTGGAGCTCGCCGACGAGCTCGACGAGGAACGACGGGAGCGGGGTCCGCGAGGGCCGCTTCACGGGATTCCGGTGTTTCTGAAAGACAACGTCGCAACCGCCGACCGGATGACCACTACGGCGGGCTCCCTGGCTCTCGACGGCTCGATCCCTTCGGAGGACTCGTTCGTCGCGGCCCAGCTCCGCCGCGCGGGAGCCCTGTTGCTCGCCAAAACGAACTTGAGCGAGTGGGCGAATTTCAGGTCGTCGCACTCGTCGAGTGGTTGGAGCGGCCGCGGCGGGCAGTGCAAGAACCCCTACGCGTTGAATCGCAACCCATGCGGTTCGAGCTCGGGTACTGGCGCCGCGATCTCGGCGAACCTGGGAGCGGTCGGAATCGGCACGGAAACGGATGGCTCGGTCGTGTGCCCTTCGAACGCGAACGGTCTCGTCGGGATCAAGCCGACCGTCGGCCTCGTGAGTCGCGCCGGCATCATTCCGACCGCTCACAGCCAGGATACGGCAGGGCCAATGACGCGGACGGTCAAGGACGCGGCGATTGATTTGGGTGCCTTGACGGGCATCGACCCGAACGACGGAGCAACCGCGGCGAGCCGTGGAGGGAGCGAGAGCAACTACACGAGATTCTTGGACCCGAGGGGATTGAGTGGCGCGCGCGTCGGCGTGGCGCGTCAGTTCTTCGGCTTTCACCCGGATGTCGATCGGGTATTGGAAGAGGCGCTCGCCGAAATGCGTCGCCAAGGTGCGACGCTCATCGATCCGGTGGAGCTCGTTCCGAGCGAGGACTACGACGAGTCCGAATGGACGGTCTTACTCTACGAGTTCAAGGCTGACTTGAATCGTTATTTGGCGTCTCTGGGGCCCTCTGCGCCGGTCTCGAGCCTTCGAGCCGTCATCGATTTCAACGAGGGCCATCCCGACCTCGAGATGCCCTTTTTTGGCCAGGGCATCTTCCATCTGGCCCAGGCCAAAGGCCCTTTAACCGAACAGGAGTATCTCTCGGCACTCGCTAAGAACCACCGTCTCACACGGAGCGAAGGGATCGATGCCGTCGTGGCGAAACATCGTCTCGATACCATCGTCGCCCCGTCGGGTGGACCTGCCTGGGTGACGGACCTCGTCAACGGAGACCACTTTTCCGGGAGCAGCTCATCTCCGGCCGCGGTCTCCGGCTATCCCAACATCACCGCGCCCGCGGGCTCCGTGCATGGTCTTCCCATCGGGCTCTCGTTTTTCGGCGTCGCGTGGAGTGAGCGAAGGTTGCTCAAGCTAGCCTACGCTTTCGAGCAGGCAACGCTTGCGCGGAGCAAGCCAACGTTCCGACGGGAGGTCTAGGACACTAGTGGACTAGCGCTTCAACAGGCCGAGGGCGAAATCGCGGCCGAGTCCTTGCTGGTAAGCCAGCCGAATCCAGACGAGCGACATCGGCTCAAGCAGTCTCGCGTTTTCGAGCTTGCCGAAGTCGTAGGTTTCGAATCCCACGTCGCGTGAGAGCGTGAGGACTTTTACCTTGTGCTCGTCGTTGTCTCCGCAAACGAGCATCAGAGCTTTGCCACCATCGAAGTCGGGATCCTCCATGATGTTATAGCCGGTAATGTTGAAGGCCTTGAAGACGTGCGCGCCTTTCGCCCAGGCGGCCACCATCTCCCCTCCCGACGTCGTGTGCCCCAACAGGAGTCTGAAACTCGGTGAGATGGGATTGGTGCAGTCGAGGAGAATCTTGCCGACGAGAGCGCCTGCCACCTGCTCGAGCACGGCCTCGGTCACGGACCAAGGTGTTGCCAATATGACGACCTCGGCTCCGTCAGCCGCCTCGCGCAGGCCGAGAACCTCGGTCCCGTCTCCGATACGCTTCGCGAGCTCTTTGTATTTGCTAGCGTCCGGATCTCTGACTCCCAGAACAATCCTGTGGCCCTTCTTGGAGAGAGCGCCCGCGAGCGTTCCCCCGACGTTACCGGCGCCGATTACGGCGATTTTCATGATGTATGCGACTCCCTGTTATTCTCAAAGCTACGATCAACAGGCCCAAGCATGCAAGGCCCGGCTTGCTCGTTCGGGGCGCGTGGTCTCGTGGTAGGCTAGTGCCCCGCTGGACATCCTCACATGGAATCTCTGAAGAACTATTTCCTCGCCTTCGGCCTTCCTGGTCTGTTCGCGATCGCCTTTTTGGATTCGGCCGGCGTTCCCCTGCCGGGTGGCGTCGACATCGTCGTCATGTTGCTTTCCTGGCAACGACCATCTCTGTTCTTCGTTGTCTCACTCGTGGCCGCCGTCGGATCGACGGCGGGCTGTTTCGTGCTCTACCGGATCGCTCGAGCCGGCGGCGACGCGATGATCGCACGATTTCCGGAGGAGAAGCAGGAATGGGTCAAGGACAAAGTACGACGAAACGATATCCTCGCGATGATGGTGGCGATGCTGGGTCCGCCACCCTTCCCGACGAAGCTTTTCATCCTCGTCGCGGGCATCGCCCGAATGGACTGGCGGCGCTTCGTCGCGTCCGTTTTTGCCGGACGCCTCGTGCGTTTCGTGGGTGAGGCTTACCTGGCGGTGCGCCTGGGCGACCGCGCGGCGGAAACGCTGCAAAAGCACTACCCCAGCATCGGCATCGCGCTCGTCGTCGTCGTCGTCGTTTTTCTCGTGGGCAGGAGCCTTCTCGGGCGCCGGGCTACGATTTGACGGAACTTTGGGCGATCGCCGCCGGCGCCGTCGTCGCGACGTGGCTCGCCAGACGTTTCATTCGGGTGCGAAGACGCTCTCGGCGGGCAGAGAGTGTCGCTCGCGATCTCGTTCCGGAGATCCGAGCAATCATTCAGCGGGCGGATCCTAAGGGCCGCCGACAAAATAACTGTCTAGTTTTGAGCACACTCTTCCTGTTTCAGGTCGTGATCGCGATATCGTCTGGCATCACGAGAGCCTGGCAAGCTCCCTAGAAACGGAACATTTGTAGGTCTTCAGCAACCAGCGCGTGTTTGACAAACGGTCCTCATTGCAGGAGGATTACGCCTATCAAGGAGCACTTCTCCTATTATGAGACCTACGAGCTATCAGTCTGAAGATCTCGACCGCCTGTTGAGGAAGCACAAAATAGCTACCCTCGATGATTTGAAGGCAGTGTTGGGTACCGATGTGGACTCGACCGTCTTCCGAAAGCTCAATGAGTTGGCGTATCGGACAAGCTACTCCCACCGTGGTAGCTACTACACGTTGGACGAGATCGCCCAGTTCGATCGAAAAGGTCTTTGGTCGTTGCGCTCAGTGTGGTTCTCGAAGTACGGGACGTTGCTTGCGACGGTAAAAGCGTTGGTCGCGGCCTGTGAGGCAGGCTACTACGTCGACGAGCTCGAGGACGTGGTGCAGGTTGACGTCAAGGCTCCTCTGTTGAAACTGGTCCGAGAGAAAAGATTGGCGCGCGAGCAGGTGTTCGGCCGATATCTGTATCTGGCCACCGATGTGAGCACGCGCAAGCAACAGCTCTCGGCCCGCCAGATACATGAGGCGTCACCTTCCACGTTGGGCTGGGTCGGGGGAGTCCGCGTGCTCCCCGTGGAGTTGAAGGCTGCGATCGTTCTTTTCTACAGCCTGCTCGATGAAAAGCAGCGCCGTCTCTACGCGGGAGTCGAGGCCATGAAGCTCGGTCACGGTGGCGACCAACAGATTGCCGAACTGCTCGGGATGGGTCCGAGCACGGTAGCCAGAGGTCGTAGGGAATTGCTAATGAGAGATGTTGAGCTCGACGGAGTTCGGCGAAAGGGTGGCGGACGGCGCGCCGTGCAAAAAAAAGCCAGAAGTCATCGCCAAGATCGAAGAACTCATGAAGCACGACACCGCGGGCGATCCGATGACGGGAGTGAAATGGACGCGGCGGACCACCGACAAGATTGCTTGCGAGCTAAGAAGCCTCGGTGTGAACGTCAGCAGCAAAACCGTCGGTCGACTGCTCAAACAGCTCGGCTTCTCGTTGCGGGTGAACCACAAGAAGCTGTGCGGTGCCACGTCCGAAGATCGCGATACCCAATTCGCGTGTATCGCCGAACTGCGCGCGCGTTTTGCCGCAGCTGGTCATCCCATCATCAGCGTAGACACGAAGAAACGGGAGCTGGTGGGATTATTCAAAAACGGCGGGCAGGCCTGGAACCGCGAGCCGACTCTCGTCAAAGATCATGACTTCCGTTCCGAATCGAACGGCATCGCAATCCCCTACGGCGTCTACGATCTGCTCGCGAACCGCGGGACAGTGTTCATTGGTACCTCGTACAACACCCCGGACTTCGCCGTGAATGCCATCGAGAAGTGGTGGCGAACGGAAGGACGGCGACGCTATCCTGCAGCCCGTGACCTCGCGATATTGGCAGACGCCGGGGGCAGCAATGGCTATCGGTGTCGGGGTTGGAAGCACGGGCTTCAAACGCGGATTTGCAATCGCCACGACATCGCTATCACCATAGCCCACTATCCGTCCGGTACATCCAAGTGGAATCCAGTGGAGCACCGTCTGTTCAGCGAGGTCAGCAAGAACTGGGCGGGCAGGCCTCTCGACAGCTACGAAACCATCCTCAAATACATCCGCACGACCACCACCTCTTCCGGTTTGCGAGTACGCGCACACCTTATCCGGCGTCGTTATCCGAAGGGCGTCAAAATCACTGACGAGCGGATGCAGGCGCTTTCCGTTACAAAGGACCAGACTCTACCCAAATGGAACTACACCATCCGACCGTCTTGAAAACGGGAACTTATTTTGTCGCCGGCCCTAAGGGAGATTCGGACGGCGATCCGGGTATGACTCCCGTCTATACGGCACATCGTCAGGAAGTCTCCGCTCTGTTCTCGCAGGAGGTTCTGTTTGCCGCGGAAACGTTTTATCAGGGTTTCGAGGCCTATCGTGACGCGCGCCGCGCAATGATCGAAGCCTTTTCCGAGGCGAGTGAGGCGAGCCTCGGCGATCGTATTCGTGCGAAAGACCTGCGCGACCGGTGTTCGCAGGATCTGTTCTACTCGGGGGCGGCCCTGCTCGAGCATCTCGAGAAGCTGTCTCGGGCTCCCGCTGCGCGGGCCCCTTAGGTCACCGAATGGCGGTCGAGCCCGCGGGTCTGGACGACGCGCGTCGAGATCTCTTCGACGGACGTATTCGTCGTATTGAAGTAGGGAATCGAGAGCGCCTTGTAGAGAGACTCGACGTTGCGCACTTCCCGCCGGCACTGCTCGATCGTGGCGTAACGGCTGCCGCGCTTGCGTTCGTGACGGATGCTGGCGAGACGCCTGGCATCGATGGTGAGGCCGTGGAGCTTGTCCCGGTGTGGCTTCAGGATTTGGGGAAGCTCCAGGCTGCCGAGATCTTCCTCGGTAAGCGGATAATTAGCGGCTCGTATGCCGAACTGCATCGCGAGGTACAGGCATGTCGGCGTCTTTCCGGTTCGGGAAACGCCGATCATGATGACGTGTGCTTTGTCGTAGTCCTTCGTTCGAGCTCCGTCGTCGTGCAGGAGGCTGAAGTCGATCGCTCCAATCCGGGCCTCGTAAGCGGACGCGTTGCTGATGCGGTGCGCTCGCTTCTTGATCATGGGTTCGGTTTGGAGCGCGTTTTGAAGCGGCTCGAGGAATGCGTGGAACAGGTCTAGAACGAAGGCCTCGGAATTGATGATGCGATCGCGGCTCGCGGGTTCCGCGATCGTGCTGAAGACGAGTGGCACCTCGCCGTCCTCGAGATGCGTTTTTTGGATTTGCCGCACGGCCGCCTCCGCTTTCTCGGGGGAGTCGACGTAGGGTATGGTAACTTCCCGGTACTCGATCGCGCCCTCGAACTGAGCCAAGAGGCTGTGACCGATGGTCTCGGCCGTGATGGCGGTGCGGTCGGAGATATAGAACATGGTGCGCGTGGGTGACTTCATGTGCGCTAATTTTAGCAGGGTGCTGGAGAAACGCGTCTGCGCTCTGCGCGACCGCCTCGCAGCGAGCCTGTCGAGCGGAGCGCTAGCCTGGCGAATCCAGGCGCGTTGCAAGAACGGACCGAGCACTCTGGAATAGAGGATTGCAGTGGTGGACTACATCAAGCGTCTGAGCGAGACCGGGTTGGGCGATCTAGCTCGAGTCGGAGGAAAGAACGCCTCCCTCGGCGAGATGCTCCAGAATCTCGGCGGGCTCGGCGTACGGGTTCCCGAGGGGTTCGCCACGACAACAGAGGCTTTTCGCTTGTTCATGGCGGAGGCGGGTCTCGACGCCTTCGTCGGGGACCGGCTTCGCACTCTCGACGTCGACGACGTCCACGAGCTGACGAAAGTGGGTCGGGATCTACGCCAGGCCGTACTCGGGGCGGAGCTGCCCGAGGAGGTGCGCAGGCAGATCGAGGCGGCCTTCTCGCAGCTCGACGGAGGCGACGACGAGCGGTCGTTCGCGGTCCGCTCGTCCGCTACGGCGGAGGATATGCCCGACGCTTCCTTCGCCGGTCAGCAGGAGACGTTTCTTAACGTCCGTGGGCTTCCGAACGTGTTGATCGCGGTCAAGAGGGTTTTCGCGTCCCTGTTCAACGACCGCGCGATCGCCTACCGAGTGCATCAAGGTTTCGATCACGAGAATGTGGGCATCTCGGCCGGCGTCCAGCGCATGGTCCGTAGCGACTTGGCCTCGGCCGGGGTCGGATTCACTCTCGACACGGAATCCGGCTTCCGCGACGTCGTCTTCGTGACGGGAAGCTACGGCCTGGGGGAATCAGTTGTGCAGGGCGCGATCAATCCCGACGAGTTCTACCTCTACAAACCGAATCTCGAAGCAGGTCGTCCGGCCGTGCTCTCGCGGACACTCGGCGGGAAGACGACCAAGATGATCTATGGCTCCTCGGAGACGGTGGGACAAACGGTCGCGACCGTTCCCGTTGCCGAGGAGGAACGTCATCGTTTCATTCTGAGCGACGCCGAGCTCGCCGAGCTCGGTCGACAGGCCCTTGTTATCGAGAAGCACTATGGTCGTCCCATGGACATCGAATGGGCCAAAGACGGCCTGGACGGCGAGATCTATATCGTGCAGGCCCGCCCCGAGACGGTGCAGAGCCAGAAGGGACGGATCTACGAGCGCTACCACCTGAACGCGTCGGGGAAGGTTCTCGTCGAGGGCCGCGCGGTGGGGCAGAAGATCGCTTCGGGTGCGACCCTGGTGATCATGAACGCCGAAGACATGAGCGAGCTCGGTGACGGTGACGGTGACGTGCTCGTGACGGACATGACCGATCCCGACTGGGAGCCCGTGATGAAACGCGCCGCCGCCATCGTCACCAATCGAGGAAGGCGCACCTGTCATGCGGCCATCATCGCGCGCGAGCTCGGAGTCCCTGCCGTCGTGGGTTGCGGGGACGCGACGGCGGAGCTCGGAGAGGGCAAGCTGGTGACCGTGAGCTGTGCCGAAGGGGACACGGGCTTCATCTACGATGGAGCCCTTCCGTTCGAAGTCGAGCGCCACGAGCTCGATGCGATGCCCGAGCTCCCGCTCGCGATGATGATGAACGTTGCCAATCCGGAGCGCGCGCTTCATTTCGCTTCGCTCCCTCATGCGGGAATCGGATTGGCCCGGCTCGAGTTCATCATCAACAACACCATCGGTGTCCACCCGCAGGCACTCCTCGAGTTCGACGGCCTTCCGAAGGATTTGAAGGCGGAGATCGGCGAGCGCCTACATGGCTACGGCGACCCCGTTTCGTTCTACGTGGACAAGCTCACGGAAGGCATCGCGATGCTCGCCGCCGCGTTCAATCCCGAACCTGTCATCGTACGTCTGTCCGACTTCAAATCGAACGAATACGCCAATCTGCTCGGAGGAGCGCACTACGAGCCGGCTGAGGAGAACCCCATGCTCGGCTTTCGCGGCGCGTCCCGCTATGTCTCGGAGGCCTTCGCCGAGTGTTTCACCCTCGAGTGCCGTGCTCTGCGCAGAGTACGGGAGACGATGGGGCTCACCAACGTCGAAATCATGGTCCCCTTCGTTCGAACCCTGCATGAGGCCCAGGGCGTCATCGAGGCGCTCGAGGCCCAGGGCCTCGAGCGTGGCAAGGACAGCCTGAAGATCATCATGATGTGCGAGATCCCGTCGAACGTGATTCTCGCGGATCAGTTCCTCGAGTACTTCGACGGATTCTCCATCGGGTCGAACGACCTGACCCAGCTCACCCTGGGCGTCGACCGCGACTCTGCCCTGGTGGCCTCGGCCTTCGACGAGCGCGACGAGGCCGTGAAGACCCTGCTTCGTCAAGCAATCGAGGCCTGCAAGTCGAAAGGCAAGTACGTCGGCATCTGTGGCCAGGGTCCTTCTGACTATCCCGAGCTTGCCCAGTGGCTCATGGAACAGAGCATCGACAGCCTGTCGTTGAACCCCGATTCGGTCGTGACGACGTGGCTCAAGCTTGGGGCCAGTCTTGAAATCTCTACCGGGGACAGGCCTTAACTCCCGGGCAAGGATGTTGCCTTACCGAAGGTACCCCCTAGGGGGAGCTATTTTTTCCACGCGGGCGTTCGGGAGTCAAGGCCTGTCCCCTGACGCGCGTCGAACGATTCTCAGCGGCAGTAGGCTTCTTGAAGCGTGTTCACGTCTCGCGGGGTTAGGAGGCTCAGCGGATCACGGCCCTCGTTGTGAACGCCGAAATTACCGCTCACCCACATCTTGTCTTCCGGATGGGGGGAGTGATCCACGATACCGAGTGTGTGACCGATCTCATGGGCCGTCGTGCTGGCCACGTCGTTCGCGAGGAAGGTCGTGTCCTCGAAAAGGCTTCGCGTGAGCTGCACCGACGCGCTCACGATGCGGTCTGCGGTATAGGTGAGCGCCGTGCTTCCAATGGCGTCGTCGGGGAGCGGTGCGCCCGAGAGTGTGATCGTTACCGGAGAGCTCGGCCGGTCGTAGTGAACTCGAAAGGCTCCGATCCGGCCGTCGGTAGCTTCGGCCCACAACCGAATGCCGCGCTCCACCCCCTCCCGGTAGACTTCACGAACCGATTCCGGAAAGGAGCTGAGCTCGATGTGAACGTCGAGGGGGAATCGCTCCCATCGCTTTAGCTCGGTCGTGTCGAAGCTGGGCTCGAGGCCGCACGACGCCAGAATCGGGGGCGTGGACGATAGGCCCGTCGGAAGCTCGCTGCACGCTACAAGTGAGAAGGCCACGTGGCAGAGCAGTCCGAGCAGGTAGCGGAATCGAAAACTCGCAGGACTCACGAACACCCCGCCGTCCACAGAGGTTTCATGATTTGGAACGAACCTGGCTGGCCCAACTTTGAAGTTGGGAGCCGTTCTGGAAATCGTTCGGTTGTTAGCTGTAGGTTTAGTCTAGCACCTGGCCTCGAAAAGGTTAAGCTCGAAATCGCGTGGCGGCGTGAATTCGTGCTAGCCTTCGCCGGTGACTTATCCGAAATGGCTGCTCGGACTACTTCCAGTACTCGTGGCAATGCACATGAACTACTGGATGTGGAACGACGCTCGCTTCGTCTGGGGCTTCCCCTCGAATCTTCTCTACCATCTTCTCTTCAGCTTCTTTCTTTCCCTCGTCATGCTCGTCATCGTTCGCCGCGGCTGGCCACGATACTTGCACGAGGAGTGAGCTTCGAGCACAGGTGACTCCCGTTCTCGCCGTCATCCTCGGCTACCTCGCAATCGTTCTCGCCATAGGGTTCCTCGGTCACCGACTCTTTCGCGGAACCGGCGAGGACTACTTCCTCGCCAGCCGCACTATCGGGTCCTTCGTCCTTTTGATGACGCTCTTTGGAACCCACATGACCGCCTTCACGATTCTGGGCGCCTCGGGGGAGGCGCATCTGCGCGGCATCGAAGTCTTCGCGCTCATGGGCTCGAGCTCCGCTCTCATAGCCCCGCTCGTCTTCTACTTCATCGGCACCCGACTTTGGTGGCTCGGCAAGCGCCACGGCTACTTGACTCAGGTTCAGTTCTTCCGAGACCGCTACCAGTCAGATGGTCTCGGGTTACTCCTATTCGTCGTCTTGATCGGGTTGCTCGTGCCCTATGTCCTCATCGGGGTCAAAGGTGGGGGTGACGTCTTGAGCGCACTGACAGGCGGGGCAGAGGAAGGGCTCCCCAATTGGGTCGGGAGCCTTCTCATGTGCTGGGTCATCTTCGGCTACGTGAGCTATGGAGGAATGAGGAGCACGGCCTGGGCCAATACGTTCCAAACGATCGTCTTCATGACCGTCGGGGGTCTGGCTTTCTACGTGATCGTGGGCCGCTACGGCGGCCTTGGGATGGCGATGGAGACGCTTTACGAGCGCAATCCCGAGCTCGTGCGTATCGGGTGGAGCCGCCATGAGCTTTTTCGCATGGGGTCCTATTTGCTCGTACCTCTCTCGGCAGGGGTCTTCCCGCATATTTTCGGTCACTGGCTATCGGCGAGGAGCGCCAATACGTTTCGTGCTGCGATCGTCCTCTATCCGATCTTCATCGCCGTGGTGTGGTTTCCCAGCGTCGTTCTCGGTCTCGTGGGCCACATCGACTTCCCACCGCCGATCCAAGGTCCGGTGCTCGTGCACTTGATTCTGGAGAACTCCGGCGGCTTGCTCGCGGGGCTGCTCGCCGCGGGGGTCTTCGCCGCGATTATGTCGTCTCTCGACTCGCAGACCCTGGCGGTAGGTACGATCTTCACGCAGGACATCGTGCGCCACTACGGGTTTCACGATCGTTTGTCCGAGAGGAAGCAAGTGCTCTTCGGCCGGCTTTTCGCGCTGATTTTCCTGGCGGTGGTGTTCGTGCTCGCGATGGCGACTTCTCGATCCATTTTCAGCGTCGGCGTCTGGTCCTTGAGTGGTTTTGCCGGACTGTTTCCTGTCGTCGTCGCCGCCCTTTACTGGCGACGCAGCACGGCGGCAGGCATTGCCGGCGCTGTCGTGACCGTTGGCGGGCTCTGGGCCCTGTTCTTTTTGCGCGGGCTCGAAACGCCGGGGGAGTACACGGTGGCCGGAAGCGGCATCATGCCGGTCGTGTTCCTCTTCGCCGGCGCGACTGCGAGCGTCGTGGCTCTGTCTCTCGTGACGCGACCTCCCAGCAAGGACGTAGTCGAGCGCTTCTTTCCTTGATCTCCCCGGCGCAGTAAGATTGCGAGGGAGGCTGAACGTTACGGGATGCTGTCGATCTTTGGGATCTTGTTCCTCGTATCGGCCGTTTACGTCTTTTTCTGGACGCTCCGGAAAGGGAAGTTTCGGCGATACCCCTGGGAGCAATTCGTTCTTCTAGCCATCGCCGTCTCACTGGGAGCGCTTGCGGTGGTGGAGCGGCCTTCGCTTTTGAATGGGTCGTTGCTGTTCATCGAGCTCGTCGCGCTCACTGGCTCGCTTCTGTACTTTGGAATGGGCCTTCGATTCCGGCGAAGCAGAGTGAGCGTTCTAGCCGGAGAGCGATTGCCGAGCTTCACTCTGCCCGATTCGACCGGCAAGCCCTTTCACAGCGAGAGCCTCGAGGGTGAGACCGCGGCACTCTATCTGTTCTACCGCGGCGACTGGTGACTGTTCTGCGCGAGTGAGCTCTGGCAGCTCCAGAAATTCCAACAGCGGGTCGAGGACACCGGTGTCCGCGTTATCGCCATGAGCGTCGATCCGCCCGAGGTCTCGGAGCGTTTCCGGCAGCGTCTCGGCGCCGGCTTCACCTTTCTGTCCGATGAGGAAGGAGTCCTCCTCGACGAGCTGAATATCCGGCACCGAAAGGGTATGCGCGATTCCGACATCGCCTTTCCGACCGGCGTTCTCGTGGACAAACACGCCGTCGTGCGCTGGGTCTACGAGGCCGAGTTCGGACATATGCGCATGACGCCGAAGGATCTGTTCGAGGCCATGGAGCGGCTGACGCTCGAGGAGCAGAACTGTGAGCTGCGCCGCGGACGCGCGGTCGGCAAAGTCGTCCGCCAGGTCTTCTTGATGCGCGAGCCCGAAGACCTCGGGAGCGCCATCGAGGCGATGCAGAAGGAGCTCCGGCGTTTCGAGCTCTCGTTCTCGATTTGCGGGATCGCGATCGTCGATGAGTCGAGCGGCAAGGTGCGAACGATTGGCGCTTTCCCCGACGCGGACCACGAACGCCTGATGATGGAGATCTCTGCCGGCGAGGTTCCCGAGCTCCAGCAGCTCGTTCCAGTGTGGCGGACCAATGAAGTACCAGCTCTTGAGATTCGAGAAAGGAAGCTGCTCGCAGCCCCTTAGAGACATGGCGACGGCGCACGGTTGTGCATGCGATGGCATCGAGCGCGACCTTCGTTGGCTCGTCTTCGTACCTTTCTCACATGGTGCGATCTTCGTCGGTAGCGATTCCGCGGACGAACCGTCGGAGGACGACCTTCGCACCTTGATCGAATTCGCGGACGCCATTTCCGTCGCGTATCGGCGATTCGCCGACTTTCACGAGCTCGAGAGACGGAACAAGGAGCTCCAGGAAACGCAGCTCCAGCTCATTCAGTCGGAGAAGATGGCGTCTCTCGGCCAACTCGTCGCGGGCGTAGCTCACGAGCTGAACACGCCCATGGGAGCCATTCACAGCAATACACAGACCGCGAAGACGAGCCTCGAGCGTATCGCTCGCGTCATCGAGTCGGGCGACCCCCTTCAGTCGGACGAGCTGACCCGAATCGCCTCGATGGCGAGAACTCTCCTGGAGATGAACTCGGTGAACGACGTGGCGGGACGACGCATCATACACATCGTCTCCAACCTGCGGAAATTTGCCCGGCTGGACGAGTCGGAGTGGAAGAAAGCCGACCTGCACGAAGGTTTGGATGAGACCCTCGCGCTCGTCGAATATCAGACCAAGGGGCGCATCGAGATTGTGCGCTCGTATCAGGACGTTCCTACAGTCGGTTGCTTTCCCGGACAGCTCAATCAGGTCTTCATGAACTTGATCGTCAACGCGGTCCAAGCCATCGAGGCCAACGGGAAAATCGTGATCGAGACGTCCCGGCGGGGCAACGAGGTCCTGGTTCGTGTCTCCGACAACGGGCTCGGCATTTCCAAAGAGGCTTTGCCTCGCATCTTCGATCCCGGCTATACGACAAAAGGCGTAGGGGTTGGCACGGGGCTGGGCCTGTCGATCTGCTACCGCATCGTTCTGAACCATGGCGGCAAGCTCGAGGTCGAGAGCGAGGCGGGCGAAGGCTCGGTCTTCACGCTCTCGCTACCTTTGGACGCGCGGCCCCCCAAAGATTTGCCGCCCGCATCACCCTATTCCCACGCCCTCACACCAGGATAGTTCGACAGTTTGTCGCCTCTCCGCCCCCCGTACTACGATGTTCCGCTCATGCGCGTAAACCTAGGGCTGTCTTTTTTGTGGACCATCTTCGTCACCGTCTCGGTGGGGGCTCAGGAGCCGGTGGCCTGGGGACCGGGAGAAGAGCTCGAGTTCAGCACCTTTTCCATCGCGGCCGTCGATCCGGCTACGGGCGAAGTGGGGGTCGCCGTCACGACGCGCAATCCCTGTGTGGGCAACGGCGTCCCGTGGGTGCGGGTCGGAGTCGGTGCGGTCGCGACTCAAGCAAGCACTCGAACCGAATATGGCGACGAGCTGCTCGATCTTCTCGCGGAAGGGCGGAGCGCGGAGGAGGCGTTACGCTCGACGCTCGACGCGGACGACCGCGCGGCACACCGACAGATCGGCGTGATCGGTCTTGAGTCGGGCGGCGCCCAGCACACCGGATCGGAAACGCGGCCCTGGTCCGGCCACCGCGCGGGCGCGAACTACGTCACGCAGGGCAATCTGCTCGAAGGTCCCGCGGTGCTCGAAGCCGTGGCGCGCTCGTTCGAATCGACGGAAGAAACCAGCCGTCATCTCGCCGATCGGCTCATCGCGGCGCTCGAGGCGGGTCAAGCGCGCGGTGGCGATGCGCGCAAGGGGCGCCCGCAATCGGCAGCCGTCATTACATCCGACCCGCGTGACGGCCATTCGCGCCGCCCCGACAAGGTCTCGACCGACATCAACGTCTGCGAGCACCCCGAGCCCGTCGGCGAGCTTCGACGTATCTACGACACCGTCAGCCAGACGCTCGGCTTTCGCACTCTCCACCAGTTCGTCGGCCGAGATGTCGTTCAGCTCAAGATCATACTCCACGCCCTCGGCTACTTCCGTCCGGGAGTGACGAAGGTGGAGCGCAGCGACGATGCCATGCAGTTCACGCCCGAGCTCGTCGCGGCGGTGGACGGGTTTCGATTTACGGAAGGTCTAGCGACACCCGAGTCCGGCTCTCCGCCGGGCCTCGTGGACGGGGAGGCCGTCGAGCTCCTCTGGAAGCGGCTCCGCGAGGCCGGCAAGGCGGCTTCGATTCGTGAGCAAATCAGGGACCTCACCGCGATTACGCGGTGAGCTTCACTTTTTTCTCCTTCGTGGCGCTCGCCGTGTCTCGGGATGCCAGCGGTAGCGCTCGATGGACAGCGTTGTGTCCTGACGGAACGAGCCCGCAAGCTCCTATGCTAGTCTCTCCGGAGCTTTGGACGGCCTGGACCGAGTACATCGCCGCCGTCCTCGAGTTAATCGAAGTGGGAGGTAGCCATGAAAAGATTCTGGATTCTCTCTCTATGTTTCGTCGCCAGCGTCAGCCTCGCTTGGACCGCGGTCGACCGCGACCCAGCGCAGGAGATGGCCGAAAGCGCCGGACGGTTTCTCGGAGACCTGTCGCCCGACCACCGAGCGATGACGACCATCGACTTCGGGGACGAAGAGCGCTACAATTTTCACTACATCCCGCGCGACCGCAGGGGTATCCCCTACCGCATCATGACGCCTGCGCAGCGCAAGCTGGCGCACGCCTTTCTCGCGAGCGGCTTGAGCCACCAGGGCATGTCCAAAGCCCTCGAGATCATGTACCTGGATCACGTCCTTTTCGAGATCTCGAAACGCGCGATCCGGGATTCCGATGCTTACTACTTCACCGTCTTCGGTGAACCTTCGGCAAGCTCCACATGGGGCTGGAGGCTGGAGGGACATCACATCTCTTTGAACTTTACCCTTCGCGATGGCGAGGTCGTTTCGACGTCACCTTCTTTCTGGGGAGCTAATCCTGCCACCGTTTTGGACGGGCCCCAGAAAGGAATGCGAGTCCTGAAGGACGAGAAGTTGATGGGTCGCGCACTTCTCCACTCGCTCGACCAGTCCGCTCGAGTGATCGTCGAGGCGGAGGCGCCCTCCGATATCATCACCGCCAATGCGCGCCGCGTGGACATCGGAAGCCCCGCGGGGCTATCGGCTGCCGACATGTCCGCGCAACAGAAAGCGGCGATGATGGCGCTCATCGAGCTCTACGCCCACCGGCTGCGGCCCGAGCTCGCCTCGATGGAGCTCAAAAAGATCCGAAGCGCCGACGTGGATCGCATTCATTTTGCCTGGATGGGCGACAAAGAGCCGGGCAAGCCGCATTACTATCGCATCCACGGCCCGAGCTTTCTCATCGAGTACGACAACACCCAGAACAACGCAAACCACATTCATACGGTGTGGCGGGACCCCATGGGTGATTTCGGAGACAAAGATCCCCTGGCCGCCCATTACCAAAACGCCGACCATCATCACCCACACGTGTACGTCGCGGACGATTCGCCGGAGTAAGTGCCCGAGAGTTACGCGGAGAGCTTCACTTTTTTCTCCTTCGTGGCGCTCGCCGTGTCTCGGGATGCCAGCGGTAACGCTCGATGGGCAACGTTCCGTCTTGACGGAACTCGATTCCCTCGCTCTCGAGTAGACTCCGCTGCAGCCCCGGTCGAAGATCCGCAAGGCCTTGTGTCGACAAGCCGCCCTTCGCGTTTACGACTCGATGCCAAGGCACGTCGTCAGGGCAATCGCGCATCGCCCAGCCCACGGCGCGGGCGGAGAGAGGGCGCTTCAAGAGCTCGGCGATTTGCCCATAGTTCATGACGCGACCCCGGGGGATCTCGCGCGCGAGGGCGTGAACTTGATCCCAGGCCGAAACCCCTGGCGGCATCGTTCAGGGGGAGACTTCCGGCGCGCGGACTTCCGCTGCCGCGGCTCTCCGATGGAGTAGCACGAGCGTTGCCGGAACGAGCGCGAGGCAGGCGGCGAGTCTCGTCAAGGTCGCGTAGCCGAACGCCGACAGAAGAAGACCGGACGTGACTCCGGAGAGCGCCGCGCTCGTCCAGACGAGCGCGTCCGCGAATCCCTGAATCTTGATCCGCGCGTGCTCTGGAACGCTCTCGGTCAGAAGGGCGCTGCCTGAGACGAAGCCGAAATTCCATCCCAGGCCGAGCACAAACAACGCGATGGCCAGAACCGAGGCAACGCCTCCCGCGATCGCGGCGAGCAAACTCGAAGCGGCCAGAAGAACTCCCGCCGTCACGATCAAGGGGATCCTTCCCAGACGATCGCTGAGGAAGCCCGACAGGGGGGAAAGCGCAAACATTCCGAACGCGTGCGAAGAGATCACGGGGCCGACCGCTTCGAGCCCATGTCCCGTGGCACGGAGATGGATCGGCGTCATCGTCATGACCAGCAACATGACGGCGTGGCCGATGACGAGTGCGACGAGCGCAATGCGGGCGCGAACGGAAAGCCGCGAGAGCGTCGCCCCTCGCTCCCGACTCGAGGAGCCGACCGGCCCGAACGACGGCAACAGGGTGTAGAGGACGATCCACGCGCCCCCGAAGGCGAGAGCGGCGAACAGAAACGGCGCCATCACCTCGGGTATGCCGATGGTCGCCGCTGCCCTTCCTGTCGGCTCGAGAAGGCTGGGGCCGAGCACCGAGCCGATCGTTCCCGCCCAGATCACGAGGCCGATCGCAGAGGCACGTCTCGCCGGCTCGAAGAGATCCGCGCCCGCGTATCGAGAGAGATAGCTCGCCCCGTAGCCCGCGCCGAGACAGAACATCGCCCCGCACAAGAGAACGAACTGCGAGCTCGCGGCGGCGAAGGCGGCAAGAACCGCTCCCGTTGAGGCCGTCATGTAGCCGAGCAAGAGCCCGTGGCGCCGGCCGTGACGTACCATCGTCGCGGCCAGCCAGCTCGTGCCGAAAGCGGTGCCGCCAGTCAGAATCGCGGAAGGCAGTCCGCTCCATTTCGCGCTCCCCAGCAGATCCTCGGCGATGAGGGGCATGACGGTGACCATGGCGAGAAAGCCCGTTGCCGAGAGGCCTACGCCCGTGAAAAGCGCGGCCATGGCTTTCTTGCGTTTCGAGGACTCGCTCAAGATGCCTCGTCCCCCGTCTCCGTGGGCCGGGTGTTGTCCGCGCACCATTCGGACCAAGAGCCTGGATAGAGCTTGGCGCCGGGAATTCCGGCGAGCTCCATCGCGACCAGATTGTGACAGGCGGTCACCCCCGATCCGCAGTAGTGGACCACCTCGTCGGCGGAGCGCCCGCCGATCAGATCTTCGAATCGATTCCGAAGCTCGCCCGGAAGCAAGAACCGACCACTCGCATCGAGATTGGAGCTCGTTGGCTTGTTGCGCGCCCCGGAAATGTGGCCTGCCACGGGATCGAGCGGCTCGGTCTCGCCTCGATATCGCTCCAGAGCGCGGGCGTCGATGAGGAGACAGCCTTCGAGATTCTCCGCCTCCACCCGCATCTCTCCCCGGATCCGTGGCGAAAAAGCGCGCGGCGCCCGTGTCTCTCGACCGGCACTGAGACTCCCTCCGGTTTCCGTCCATCCGTCCAGAGCGCCATCGAGCAGGGCGACACGGTCGTGGCCGAGATAGCGCAGCATCCACCAGAGCCTCGCGGCGATTTGTCCCGCGGCGATGTCGTAGACGACGACTTCCATCTCGTCATCGATACCCCATTTCGAGAAACGTTCCACCATTTGATCGACAGCGGGCAGGGGATGGCGACCGTTCCTGCCCGTCATCGGCCCGGAGAGATCGCGGTCGAGGTGTGCATAGACGGCGCCCGGAATATGACCTTCGAGGTACTCCGCTTCACCCCTCGCGGGCTCCGACAAATAAAAACGGCAATCGACGACGACCAGGCCTTCGGTCTCGAATCGATCTCGAAGCTCGTTCGGGCGAATCACTGTCTCTACCATCTGTGACTCGTCTTTCTCACTGACTTGCCCCTGGCAATTACTCTCCGTCCGTCGCGAGATCGATCAGGAAGGCGTAGGCGAGGGCCGTTTCCCGATGGCTCTCGAAACGCCCCGAGACGCCGTGGTGGCCTGCTTCCATGTTGGTCTTCAACAGGATACGCTGACTCGAAGAGTCCGACTGGACGTCTCGCAGCTTCGCGACCCACTTGGCAGGCTCCCAGTATTGTACTTGCGAGTCGTGGAGCCCTGCCGTCACGAGCATGTGCGGATACAAGCGTCGGTCGACGTTGTCGTACGGGGAGTACGACAAAATGTAGTCGTAGTACGCTTTTTCCCGAGGGTCACCCCACTCATGGTACTCACCCGTCGTCAAGGGGATCGTCTCGTCGAGCATCGTCGTGACTACGTCCACGAAGGGGACGTGCGCGACGATCCCCTTGAATAGCTCGGGCCTCATGTTCACGACGGCGCCGACCAGAAGCCCCCCGGCGCTGCCTCCCCAAGCGAAGAGCTCTTTCGGGTGCGCGTATCCGGACTTCACTAGATGTTCGGCGCAGGCAATGAAATCTGTAAAGGTGTTCCGTTTCTTCAGCCGTTTTCCGTCGTCGTACCAGGACCGGCCCATCTCCTCGCCGCCCCTTACGTGCGCAATCGCGAAAACGAAGCCCCGGTCCAGGAGGCTGAGACGCGCCGAAGAGAACGTGGCCTCCATCGTGATGCCGTAGGAGCCGTAACCGTAGAGGACGAGCGGTGCCTTGCCAAGAAGCTCGGTGTCCTTGCGATAAACGAGCGAGACGGGCACCTGGACTCCGTCGTGAGCCTCGACTTGCAGACGCTCGCTTCTGTAGTCCTCGCGGTCGAACTCACCGAGAACCCTATCCTGCTTCAGCAGCGTTTTCTCATTGGTTCTCATGTCGTAGTCATACGTGGAGCGCGGGGTCGTGAAGGAGCTATAGGCGAATCGAAGGACGTCGGAATCGAACTCGAAGTTACTGGTGAGGTAAACGTAATAGGCGGGATCGTCAAAGGTGAGATAGTACTTCTGCTCGCCTTGCCAGGCTTTCACGAAGATGCGCCGCAGCCCTTGATGGCGCTCGACGAGGACGAGGTAGTTGTCGAATAGAGCGAAGTCTTCCAAAAGCACGTCGTCCCGGTGCGCGATGACTTCTTCCCAATGCGCGCGTCCGGGCGTCGCGACGGCGGTCTTCATCAGCCGAAAGTTCTTCGCCTCCGCGTTCGTGAGAATGAAGAAGTGATCGCCATAGTGGCTCACCGAGTACTCGTGGCCCGGCTCTCTCGTCTGAACGACGGAGAAGGATCCCTCCGGATCGTCCGTCCTCAAGTAGCGATATTCGGCCGATTCAGACGCCTCGCTGGCGATGAGAACGAAGGACTTCGATTTCGACGTGAAGACCGTGAGGTGGAACGTCTCGTCGGTTTCCTCGTAGACGAGATCGTCGTCGCCCGGATCCGTGCCGAGGCGGTGTCGATAGACTCGAAAGGCCCGAAGAGTCTCGGGATGCTGTTTGGTGTAGAAAAAGGTTCGATGGTCGGCGGCCCAGGCCAGATCCCCCGTCACCTCGGGAATGGTGTCCTCGAGAAGCGCGCCCGTTTCCAGATCTTTGAAGTGAATCGCGTAGATCCGACGGCCTACCGTGTCGGTCGAATAGGCTAGGATCCTCTGGTCGAAGCTCACGCCCGAGAGGCCGAGGGCGAAGTACGGTTGGCCTTTCGCGAGAGGATTTCCGTCGACGAGCACCTGCTCCTTGCCGTCTGGCTCCGTCGCGCGGCAATGGACGGCATATTCCCGTCCCTCCTCGAAGCGGTGATAGTAGAAATAACCGTCTCGCCGGTAGGGGACCGACCGATCGTCTGGGACCAATCGCCCCGTGATCTCCTCGAAGAGCTTCGTTTGAAGCTCCTGCGTATGGGCCATTGCCTCTTCTGTATATGCGTTCTCCTGCTCGAGATAGGCCGTGACCTCCGGGTCGTCGCGCTCCCGGAGCCAGTAGTAAGGATCGACTCGAACGTGGCCGTGCTCCAGAAGCTCGACGGGGGATTTCTTGGCAATAGGTGGCGGCGACACCAGGACTAGCGCTCCGTCGCTCTCGCCGGGCGGATGACGCTCCGGTTTCCGGTGACGGGCTCGAAGCTCGACAACAGGAGCGGCAAAATGATTCCGGGTGTTTTCAAGTTCGTCTCCCTCACACTGGCCGGAGCCATGATAGCGATTGATGGAACGGCTTGGAAACGGCGCCGCGCGGGACATGCGGACGGATTCGTTCCGGAAATGTGATAGAAGCAGGAATCATGAGAAGTGACGCCATCAAGAAGGGAGCATCTCGCGCGCCGGCACGGGCGATGTGGAAGGCCCTAGGTCTGACCGACGAGGATCTGAACCGACCCCTCATCGGGGTCGCCAATACGTGGAGTGACATCACGCCCTGCAACGTCCACCTGCGGGAGCTCGGCACGAGCGTGAAGGAGGGAGTTCGGGCCGCGGGCGGTACCCCCTTCGAGTTCAACACCATCACCGTCACCGACGGGATCTCCATGGGCTCGGAAGGGATGCGGGCCTCCCTCGTGTCTCGGGAAGTCATCGCGGACTCCATCGAGCTTGTCGTGTTGGGGCATCTGCTCGACGGGGTCGTCGCCATCTCCGGTTGCGACAAGACGATTCCTGGGACGGTGATGGCTCTCGCGCGACTGAATTTACCGTCGCTAATGCTCTACGGAGGCTCGATCATGCCGGGCCGGTACCAGGGAAAAGATGTCACCATTCAGGACGTGTTCGAAGCCGTCGGCGCCTGTGCCGCCGGAATCATGAGCGAGGAAGAGCTCCACTCCCTCGAGGGCGTCGCTTGCCCCGGTGCCGGCGCCTGCGGCGGACAGTTCACGGCCAACACGATGTCCACTGCCATGACGGCTCTCGGCATCTCGCCGATGGGGGTCAACGACATCCCCGCCACGGATCCGAGGAAAGGGCCGGCGGCCAAGCGCTGCGGCGAGCTCGTAATGGATCTCGTCAAAGCTGGCCGCACCGCCAGGCAGATCATCACGCGGACGGCCCTCGAGAATGCCATCGCCTCGGTTGCCGCGACCGCAGGCTCGACCAACGCCGTGCTGCATCTGCTCGCCGTCGCGCGCGAGGCTGGAGTCGATCTCTCGATCGACGATTTCGATCGGATCTGCGCAGAAACGCCGGTGCTGGCCGATCTCAAGCCGGCCGGCCGTTTCACGGCGCCGGACGTCGATCGGGCTGGCGGGCTGCGCTTATTGATGAAGCGGCTCTTCGACGGTGGCTATCTGGCCGACGAGATGACAGTGACCTGCCGCAGTTTGTCCGAGGAGGCCGCGACGGCGGAGGAGACCGAAGGACAGGAGGTCATTCGGTCTCTCGATCGTCCCCTGAAGCCTCGGGGCGGCCTCGCGATTCTTCGCGGATCCCTGTCCCCCGAGGGTTGTGTCGTGAAGCTCGCGGGTCACGAGCGGCTCGACCACAGCGGACCCGCGCGAGTGTTCGACTGCGAGGAAGATGCCTTCGATGCAGTGCAGGCGCGCAAGATCGTCGCCGGCGACGTCGTCGTCATCCGCTATGAAGGGCCCAAGGGCGGGCCCGGCATGCGTGAGATGTTGGGCGTCACGGCCGCGCTGATCGGCCAGGGCCTTGGTGATTCCGTCGCCCTCGTCACCGACGGTCGATTCAGCGGAGCGACGCATGGATTCATGGTCGGGCACATCGCTCCCGAGGCCGCGGACGGCGGACCCATCGCGCTCCTCCGCGACGGGGATAGGATCACGTTGAATGTCGAGTCCAGAACGCTCGACGTCGACTTCGATCCGGAGTCGCGAAGACCGGGCTGGAAGCCTCCCGAGCCGCGTTACAAGACTGGGGCGCTTGCGAAGTACGCCCGGCTCGTGACGTCCGCCTCCGAAGGTGCGGTGACGCGCTAGCCGGGCGCGCGATGCGCCGCCGACGCTTCCTCCAAAACTCCGCGCTCGCGGCCTTTTCGCTCTGGATCGAACCGGGCCGCGCCGTCCGGTCGCGGCCTCGTTTCGCGACGGGCCCCTTCACTTCGTCGTCGAAGACGGCGAGGCGAGAGTGAAGTCCGGATAGAGGCAGAGCTTTGGAATCAGTCGTTCGTTCGCACGCACAGCGGGCACTTGAGCTGAGGCCCGGCCGGCGGCAGCGGATGATCGACGTTGTCGGGCTGTCCCCGATCGCCCCCGAAACGGTGGAACAGCTCGCACTCCCGCTCGAACCTCTCCTTGTGGGACGGGATGACCTCTAAGTGGAAGTAGGAGTAGGTATCGACGAAGTGGTTGAGAGACTCGCGAAGGTCGCTATCGGCCCGTCCGATGCGCGCATCGAGCGTTCGGTCGTAGGACAGAACGAAAACGCCTGGTACCGCGGGAGGAACTCGGGCCTCGATGACGCCCGGCTCGAGCCGATAAGGAGGGCCCGCGGGCTCCTCGAACGGGTTCCCGGGCTGGTGCACCGAATCGGCGGCGATGCGGTTAGCGCGCTCGATCGCCTCACGAATCTCGAGCGGTGTCAGCGCCTGCGTCCGCTCGGGATCTTCCTGTCTCGACCCCTCCCGCCGGAGAAGCCATCGGATCGCGTCAGCGGAAGCGGTGGGCACGCGGATGAACCGAATCCCATAGCCTTCCGGCTGAGGCGAGCGCCGCGGCTTGCCGCGATTCTCCCACGCCACCACGGCCTCGACCAAAACGGTCTGCTCCAACTCCGGGATATCGATGGCGACCGAGAGCTGCGCCTGGGGGAGTAAGTTAAGTGGTGTTGCCACGTAGGCACCGCCCTCGGAAAGCGTCATGAGCTTCCCATCGCCGCCGTTCAGCGCGGCGCGGAGGCGGACGGCGTAGCCGTCTACGAAATCGATACGTCGGGGTAAACCATGCATGGGGATACGCTCGAGCACTAAGACCTACCACTTGAATGTTACCCGGCGCAAGAGGCATTGTAGCGCGAACCGCCGAGAGGCCCATGAGAACGATCACATTCTGAAGGAGTTGCTTTTGGGATTTCGTCTCGTCTCCTCCGCCTTCGAGCACCAGGCTGCGATCCCCCGTCGCTTCACGTGCGACAGTCAAGACCTCTCGCCCTCGCTCGCCTGGTCACAGCCTCCAGAGAAGACGGCCAGCTTCATTCTGATCGTGGACGATCCCGATGCGCCTGACCCGGAGGCTCCCAAGGTGACGTGGGTCCATTGGGTGCTTTACAACATTCCGCCAGATGTTCGCGCTCTCTCGGAAGGGGTCGGCCGCGAGGACCTTCCGGCGGGGACTCTCGAGGGGAGAAACGATTGGAAGAGGACGGGATATGATGGACCCTGCCCGCCGATCGGGCGGCACCGCTATTTTCACAAACTCTATGCGCTCGACCGCGCGCTGGACGATCTTCACGACCCGACGAAAGACGAGCTTCTCCAGGCGATGGAGGGTTACGTTCGCGGGTGCGCTCAGCTCATCGGCACCTACCAGCGCGACGGGCCTGAAGATCGAGCCGCGAGCGGAGAAAAATCCGGCTCGAGCTAATTCTTGTCGTCGGTGAACCCTTGCCAGTGGGTGCCGTCTTCTTCTGACCATCGTTTGCGCGCGCGCGATCGCACCACAGAGCGAACTAGGCGGCGGAATCAATCGCGGAGCCCGGCCGGTCCCGGGATCGAGCCGGCGTCAGTGACTCAACCGCCGCTGCCGGCGAGCCAGCGCACGAGTCGGGCGAAAGGAGGAAAGCGCGGGGGAACGCGCTCCGGCGTTGCCGAGAGGCTCCTGACGAAGTGCGTCCTGGAGAACTCGCCTGCGCTGAAGAGACGTCCGCTCTCGTCGGTGAACCACGTCGACCAGGACCACCAGTTCTGCCAGGGGAAGAGGGAGGCCTCGATGACACTATAGGGAAGGCCGAGCGACTCGCCCTTGGCCACGACCGCCTGCGCTCACCGAAGGAAGCGCACCTTGTTGCGAATGAGCTCGAGCGGATCGGTTCCACTGACGAGAAAAGCCCGGGGGTCGAGGGCGTCGTCGACGCTGAAGACGTAGCCGTGGGTGCCGATCATCGTCTTGATCTCGAGCTCGAGATAGGCCTCTAGCGTTCGAATCCACTCGGCGCCGGACACCTCCTTGTTCGGAGACGTGAACACGCTGTGCATGAAGGAATCCCCGGCGAAGAGGATACCTCGCTCTCTGTCGAACAACGAAGCGTGCCCCTCGCAGTGACCCGGCGACTCGATCACGTGAAGCCGCGCGCGAGGGGTCTTCAGCACCTCTCCGAATCGCTCCAGATGCTCCGTATCCGTGGGCTCGGGCTGGCCGATGAACAGACGGCGCGGAAGCGACAGCCGCTCGGGCGAGCGAATGGCAGCGAGCGTGACCTCGGTTCCATAGATGGTCGCGCCGGTCATGCCGGCTGCCAGCGCCGCATTGCCGACGTGCTCCTCGTGCGAGTGTGTCGAGGCGACGACCGAGACGCTGTCCGAGGAATTCGTCAGGTACTGCTCCAGTCGTCGGCGACCGAACACAGGTCCCGGGTCGATCAAGACGTCGTCGTAGTGAATCGCGGTGAAGCGCTCCCAGAAAATCGTCGTGACCGCAAGCGCGGCAAGATTGTTCATGAAGAGGAGCCGAAGGCGTCCGTCGAGAAGCGAGACGCAGCGATTCCACGTCCACAGTGTTCCCACCATTCGGTGAAGCGAGATGGCGACCTGGCGCAGCAGCATCCAGGGAAGGAGCGCGAAGAACCAGAACCAATACAGGAGCCAGAAACGACGAATGGCCGCGCGCGTATTCTCCGGGAAGATCGCTTCTGTGGGCGGCGGTAGCTCGAGCACGGAAACCTCGGTGCTGAGAATTGCGAGACCAAGTTGGAACTCGAATGGATTCGATCGTAACCCATGGATCCGTGTTTCAAAACCTCGTCCAGGCGAGATTTCCCTTCCACTGCTCAGGGGAGCGGTGCGGCTAGGTCCGAGTGTCCCATAAGGTAGACATCCACGGCGTGGGCGGAGGAGCGGCCCTCGGCGATCGCCCAGACGATGAGCGACTGGCCTCGCTGCATGTCACCGGCGGTGAAGACGCCGGGCACGTTGGTCATCCACTTCTCGTCACGCCCGACGTTACCACGACCGGTGAGGTCGACGTTGAGCTCCTCGAGAAGGCCTCTACGCTCGGGGCCGACGAAACCCATGGCGAGTAGCACGAGCTCGGCGTCTATCTCGCTCTCGGTTCCCGGCAGCTCCTCGAAAGTGGGCCGGCCGCTCGCTCCCGTTGGACGTACAGCTAGAACGCCCCATCGCCCTCATTCACCGTCGGAACAAGGCCCTGCCCGGGCGTCGCCGCCAAGTTCATCGCGATGCTGCAGGACAGCTACCAGGCCTAGCGAGAAGGAAATGATCAAGCGGTATCGCCGCTCAGCTGACCGAGTGTGCGAACATGGGCCTGTTTATCTCGCGGGCGCACGAGGCATACGGTCGGGTGCCGTCAGTGCTCTCGACATACCGTCCGGCGGTTGAATCTCGGCGGAGCTTCGGGATAAGCTCTCTCTCCGGGGGGAGAGGGCGTCCGCGCGCCGAACCGATTCCCGCCTCGCCTCCATTCGTAACGCGTCTTCTTTCATCTCGGAGTCATACGATGTTCGGTTCCTGCCGTTTCTGCCATCAACCCACGGATAAGTCGCGAGATTTCTGTAACGACTGCGTGCCCTCGGAGAGTCCACGCTCGATCCCACTCAGGGTCTTGCCGGGCGGTAGATCGGATTGGGAACGTCCGGGAGGACGCGAGCGCGCCAGGCGGCGAAGGGACGGGGCGACCTATCGGTGGCTTCGACCCGTTCCGCCGCCGAGCGATTCGCCCTAGCGTCGCAGGCTGCTAGATCCCGGGAGTCAAGACTCGTCAAATCGAAAAGACCTCCTTACAATGGATCCATGCGTCTACTAGCTCTGGGCATCGTCACCGCCGCTCTCCTCCAGGGGACGCCCGCCGTCACCACGATCGATCTAGATGAAGTGCTTCCCTCACGAGGACGTCTGGGAGGCGTGAGTGTCGACGCCAATGGATCCATTTACGTCTCCGATTTCGGACGAGCCGTCTGGCGCATTTCTCCCGCGGGCGAGGTCGACGTGCTCGATAGCTCGCTTCGGGGCTCGTCGGGCAACGCCGTCGACGCCCATGGCAATTTGTATCAGGCGAGCTTTTCCGACAATCGCATCGTCTGGATCGCTACGGACGGGACGGTCGAGACCTACGTTGCGAAGGGGCTCGAAGGCCCGATCGGGCTCGCGGTGGACGGCTCCGGCAATCTCTACGTATGCAACTGTCTCGGCGATTACATCGCCAGGGTGCGCCCCAACAGGACGGTGCAGCGTTTCGCGACGAGTCCCGAGTTCGACTGTCCGAATGGGATCGCGGTGGATACGAACGGCGATTTGATCGTGGCGAGCTTCGAGCACGGGCGTCTCGTGCGCGTGTCCCCGCAGGGCAGGGCCAAGGTCTGGGTCGAAGTGCCCGAGGGGCGAAACGCCCACGTTGCCGTCACCCAGGAGGCTGTTTTCGTCACGAAAATCGAGTCCAACCGTATCTACCGAATCGACCGATCGGGAACCGCGGAGCCTTTCGCGGGGACCGGCGAGCTCGGGCTCGGGGACGGCGCCGCGCTCGAGACGACACTTTCGCGCCCCAACGGGATCGCGGTGTCACGCGACGGGAGCTCACTCTATGTGAACAACCTCGAGGGAAAGTGGCGAGGCACGAAGTCCACGAAAATCCACCTGCGAAGAATCTCTCTCGGGAACTAGATGCCGGCTTCGCGTAGAGCGCGCTTTGCGGTGCGCGTGATCAGCACGGTCACAACGAGTGTCGCGAGCAAACCGACGACTTGCAGCGCGAGCTTCGCCGTCTCCGCTCCGCCGTCACCCGAAGCCGCTTCGAGCCCGCTCCGGCCGAGCGTTCCGATATAGACGTAGAGGAACGTTCCCGGAATCATGCCGAAGAGTGACGCGATGGCGTATTGCCAAAAGGAGACGCTCGTCAGCCCATAGGCGTAGTTTTGTACGTTGAAGGGGAAGGCGGGCGAAAGACGCGTCAAGAACACGATCTTCCAGCCCTGCTTCGCCACAGCCTTGTCGATGACCGCGAAGGAGGCCTTGCCCTGAATCCAGGACTCGACCCGCTTTCGGGCCAGGTGGCGAGGTACGAGGAACGCGAGGCCGGCGCCCAAGGTCGCGCCCAGCCAGACGGCAACGAATCCTGGAACGAGGCCAAAGGTCGCCCCTCCCGCGAGCGTCAGGAGCGAGCCGGGCAGCATGAGTACCGTTGCGATGGCGTAGACGAGACCGAAGGCAATCATGCCGAGAACGCCGAGGCCGCTCACCCAGCTGTTGAAGACTTCGAGCCACCGATCGAGAGGGAGCATCCGGGCCGCGACGACGACTGCAGCGACCACCGCCACGATGATGCCGAGCTTGACGTAGCCCTTCGCCGTCGCCACTACGACCTCCGCCAGCGATAGAGCCGCTCGAAGATCCCGGCGACGGTGGGGGTCAGCTTGGTTCGCTGATACTGATCGGCCACGCGCTGGACCGAGGACGAGAGTGTCGGATAGGCGTGGATCGTTCCGGACAGCTTGGAAAGGCCGATGCCGTGCTTTGCCGCGACGAGTACTTCGTGCATGACTTCGCCCGCATGGACTCCGACGACGGTCGTGCCGAGGATCTTGTCCGAGCCCTTCTCGGTGAGCACTTTGATGAAGCCTTCCGTCTCGCTATCGGTGATGGCACGGTCCAGATGATTCCAATCGAAACGGAAGGTCTCGTGGGGAACGCTCTTACGCGTCGCTTCTTCCTCACTCAAACCGACGTGGGCGACCTCGGGATCGGTATAGGTGACCCAGGGCACCCAGGTGTAGTCGGCTTTGGTCTTCACCCACGGGATGAGGATGTTCCGGATGACGATGCGGGCTTGGTAGTCGACGGCATGGGTGAACTGGTAGGGCCCCGCGATGTCGCCACAGGCGAAGATGTGAGATTGCGACGTCGTGAGCGTCTCGTCGACCTTGACGCTGCGCTTGTCGTAATAGACGCCGGCTTGCTCGAGCCCCACACCCTTGACGTTCGGACGTCTTCCCGTCGCGACGAGCACAGCGTCCGTCTCCAGGTCTTCTCGTCCATCTGCGGTCTCGAGCGTCGCTACCGTCGTGGCGTTTCGTTGCTCGAATTTCGTCGCTTTGGCGCCGGTCAAGACGTCGACACCCTCCTCGGCGAAACGCTTTCGAATGAGCTCGCTCGCGTCGATATCGTCACGAGGCAAGAGGCGGGGGAGAAGCTCCACCAGCTTGACCTTTATCCCGAGGCGCGACATGACTTGCGCGAACTCGCAGCCGATGGGACCGCCGCCGAGAATCAAAATGGAAGACGGGGGCTTCGCCATCTCGTCGAAGATCGTTTCGTTCGTGTAGTAAGCAACGGAGTCGAGGCCGGGGATGGGCAGGACCAGCGCCCGCGTTCCGGTCGCGATGACGAAGTTCGTCGCTCTCAGGCGCGTCCCGTCATCGATCTCGACCTCGTGCGGCGAGACGAATTTGGCTCGTCCGAGAAATACGTCGACGCCGAGACCTTCGAATCGCTCCTTGGAGTCGTGGGGCTCGATCTGGGCGCGTCGCTCTCGCATACTCGAAAAGACGTCCTCGAACTCGAAGGACGGCTGCAAGTCGCTCAATCCCAGCTCGCGCGCTCGGCGGATACGTTGGATGAGCTTGGTCGACGAGATCAGCGCTTTGGAAGGGACGCAGCCGTAGTTCAGACAGTCGCCGCCCATCTTCTTCGCCTCGATGAGCGCCACTCGACCTCCGAGTCCCACGGTCCCCGCCGCCGTGACGAGCCCGGCCGTTCCCGCGCCGATGACGACGACGTTGTAGCGGCCCGTGCCTTTTTTTTCCCGCTCGGTCATTGAATTCGCATCTTAGGCCCTTAGCTTTCCAGTACGTCCGAGTCTCCGTCGACGATTGTCACACCGCCTGTGAGGTGGCTCATAGTTTCAGCGAATGCATTGTCGGGTCAGTCCTAGGGTCGTTGCAACCACCGCTCCACATGAAAGAGCATAAGCTGTGATTCTCGGTATCGACGAAGCGGGCCGGGGACCGGTCCTGGGGCCGATGGTGGTGGCGGGCGTGGTCCTCAAACCACAGGCGGCATCGGCTCTGACGAGGCGGGGCGTCGTCGACTCCAAGGAGTTCGGCGCAGGGGAGGAGGCGCGCGCCAAGAGGAGGGAGCTCACCGAGCATATCCACCGGCTGGCCGAGGACGTTCAGATTCGAGTGCTCGGGCCGGACGAAGTGGATCACTATACGGAGCGAGGCCTGCTGAACGAGCTCGAGCGTCTTGCCGCGCGGAACATCATCGAGCGAACCCTTTCCGTGAAGCGGATCGTGGCGGACGGAGAGAAAGTCTTCGGCCTGCTCCGACGGGCCTATCCCCACCTCGAGGCGCGGGATTTCGGAGAGAGCCACCATGTCGTCGTCGCGGCGGCCTCGGTCGTGGCCAAGAACCGCCGTGACCAGCTGTTCAAAGAGATCGCGGCTCGCTACGACGAGGAATTCGGCCCGGTTCGTGGAGGCGGCTACGTCAATGCGGCGACCGCCAGTTTTCTCAAGCGTTACCACGAGCGCTATCGCTGCCTGCCGGCCGAAACGCGGCGGAGTTGGGGATGGAAGCTCCTTCTTGACCTCGAGCCGAGGCCGCTTCCGCTTTTCGATGAGAAGGAGTAGAAGATCTCAATCAGCCTTGGCGGATTGGCCGTCGCGCCCTATACTGATTCGGGGAGCTTGAGTTACGTCTCGTTAAAGTCGAGGGGTCATGCGCGCCGCCGTGCGAGGCACGAGCCCAAGGCTGGAGAGTTGCGCTTGGGCTATACATCCGTCAAGAGACGAGTTCTCGGGGTCGCGCCAACTGGACTCTGCGCGGCGCTCTGTTTCTCGTCACCGGTCCTTTCATCCGAGGCTCCGACGTTCGATCCAGAACGTCTCGAGAAGCACGTCCGTTATCTCTCCTCCGACGAGCTCGTCGGACGGGGCAACGGCACCCATGGCCTGGAACAGGCCGCGAGCTATCTCGAGGCGGCATTCGGTTCGCTTGGCCTCGTGCCCGCAGGCGCCGAGGGTTCCTATTTTCAGAGCTTTAGGGTTCATCTAGACACCGAAGTCGGCCGTCATACGACCGCGTCGTTTCGCAAAGGCGACCTGGTGCGAGTGCTCGAATATGGCGCCGATTTCGAGCCCATGACCTTCAGCCCCGCTGGCCGGATCGCGTCACCGGTGGTCTTCGTCGGCTACGGCGTCACGGCGCCCGAGCACGACTACGACGACTACGCGAGCGTCGATGTCGAAGGCAAGATCGTTCTCGTTCTGCGTTACGTGCCCGGTCAGGCGCTCGGGCTCGGCCCCTTCGAAAAACACGGCTGGCACGCGACCTTTGTGAGGAAGGCCGAGAATGCGGCAGCTCACGGAGCCGCGGGCCTGATTCTCGTCAACGGACCGCTTCACCGTCGCGACGACAAGCTCGTGCCCTTCGGGACCGACGTCGGTTCGGAACAGCTCACCATTCCGGCGCTGCACGTGAGGCGCGATTACGCGGAGGAGCTCCTTCGAGGTGAGGGCTGGACCTTGCGTGCGCTCCAAGAGACCATCGATGAGCCCGTTTCTCCGAAGTCGTTCGAGCTCGAGGGCGTCGAGGCTGATGTCGTCGTCGACGTGCGCCGGACGGTTGTCGAAGTCGACAACGTCTTGGGGTATCTACCGCCTTCGGGCGTGGTCCGAAATGTGCCGCTCTCCGACGCGGGTGAGCACATCATCATTGGAGCTCACTACGATCACGTCGGCCTGGGTGAGAACGGATCTCGAGACGGGCGCGCCCGCGGGATGATTCACAATGGCGCCGACGACAACTCTTCGGGTGTGGCCGGCATGCTCGAGCTCGCGCGGGTCTTTTCCTCGAGCTCGATGAGACCCCGCGGAATCCTCTTCGCCGCCTTTGCCGGAGAGGAGCTCGGCCTCAGGGGCTCCCGCTATTACGCGAAGAGCTCGACGCTTCCCGTCGGGAACGCCGTGGCGATGGTCAATCTCGACATGATCGGCCGACTCCGTCACGACCGGCTCTACCTCGGAGGGATCGAGCTTCTGCCCAACCTCGCGCCGGCGGTCGAGGGCATGGCGAAGGCGAAAGGACTGACCTTCACGAGCCGGTTTTCGGCGGAGGGCGGGAGCGACCACGTGCCCTTCATCCGGATGGGAGTTCCAGCGCTGTTTTTTTTCACCGGTCTCCACGGCGACTACCACAAGCCGACCGATGATCTGCAGTTCATCAACTTCGACGGGATGACGCGGGTGCTCGAGCTCGGCTACGAAGTATCGGATTATCTTCTTCGCACCGACGCACGGCCGACGCTAAGCCTGGAACGGACCTTCGCTCGCGGTAGTCGCCGGGAGATCGTCCCGCAGGAACAGGCCTACTTCGGCATCGGGCTCGACGGTAGTTTCGATGGTAGCGGTGTTCGATTCTCCTACATCGCCATCGATGGACCGGCCGCGGTAGCCGGTCTGAAAGTGGGCGACGTGCTTCTCGCGCTCAACGGGCGGACCATATCTTCCAGGGAGCGGGCCTCAATCCTCATCCGGCAGCATCGGCCCGGAGAGATGGTCGAGGCCAAGGTCCGCCGCCAGGGACAGATACTCCAGATCAAGGTCCGGCTCTCGAAGTGGCCCTGAATTAGCTAGTACTATTGCACCTCGAACTTTTGGAGGCGCCGCTGCATTTGCACTTCGCCGGTGTAGATGTTGCCGTTGGAGTCCACAGCGAATTTGTGCAGCCAGTGGAACTCACCAGCGCCGCGGCCTCGGCGGCCGAAGAAATCGAGAATCTCCATGTCGCTTCGTCGCAGGATCCAGACCCGCTGATTGTTGCTATCGGCGACATAGAGAAAGGTCTGCTCCTCATCTGGTGATAACTCAATATCCGAGACCGTTCCGCTCGCGGACCCAGGCCGCGTCTCCGGTTTGATGAAATGCTCCTCCACGTAGGTGCCATCCCTCTGAAAGATCTGAATACGGCTGTTACCGCGATCCGCTACATACACGAGTCCGTCCTTGGAGATTAGAATCCCGTGCACAGAATCGCCGAAGTGCTGTGAGATGGGAGCGTTCGGATCGAACCGGACCATCGGGGCTTCGTCGGGCACTTTGCCGTAGGCGCCCCAATGCCGCCTGTACTCCCCCGTGTCCGCATCGAATACGATCACGCGCTTGTTCAAGTAGCCGTCGGCGACGAAGACCTCGTTCGTCTCGGGATCGACTTCGATGTCTGCCGGGTGTCCCAGGAACTCCGTGCTGTTGTTGCCGCCGGTCCTGCCCGCCTTTCCGATTTGCATGAGGAACTTGCCGTCATTGGTGAATTTCAGCACCATGTGATCTCGGCACCGCGGGCTGTCCTCCCCGTGTACATTGTGGTCCAACAACGTCTCTGGGTCGCCGACGCCTTCGCCGCCTAGCCAGACGTTGCCGTTGTGGTCGACGAAGATGCCGTGCTCGGTGCCGGGCCAATCGTAGCCCTCCCCCGGGCCACCCCAGGAGTCGAGAAGATTGCCCTCCGCATCGAATACCAGGACCGGAGGAGCTGGCCTGCAGCACAGCGACATGGGCGGATCTTGCATCAAGCCGAGCTCGCTCCGAGTCAGGCTCCCGGGCCGCTGAGCGACAAAGATTCGGTCCTGCGAGTCGACCGCTACCCCGGCTATTCGCCCTATGAGCCAATCGTTGGGCAGCGCCTTCGGCCAGAAAGGATCGACTTGGAACTGCGGGGTGTTCGTTCCATCGGCACTGGCATTCGTCGCTTCCTCGGTCGCCGTGTTCGCTGGTTGACCGCATCCGATTGCCACTACGCATATCAGAACCGCTGCTGCTCGGTAAAGAAATTGCATGAGTTTCATGACAAGCTCCTGATGCGCGAAGATCGCGCCAAAGCGGAGGCCATCTTATCCAGGGGCGAGACGAGGCACAAGCGGGGAACAGAGCGACCTCGAAAGAGACTTCTTTGACCTCATCGTTGCCGAAAACGTGCCAACTCTTGGCGGAGGTGTTTCGCTGCCCATCGAGCGGCGAGCGGGATGAGCTTCTCGAGGTCCTCCCCGGTTCGCACCTTATCGTCACCAGACGCGGTCGATTCATCCCCCGGCACCTGGTTGCCGAGCCCTCTAACCTGCTCCCCTCAGCTAGCTCGCCCGGGCCTTCTTGAACAAGCCGTTTTGCTCGAGATACTGCCGGAGCCGCCTCACGTGTTCCCACATCGCGGGCTTCAGTTTGGCGTTGTAGAGGAGCGCGGCCGGGTGGTAGAGCACCATGAACTGAATGCCCGGATAGTCCGGTAGCGCGAAGAACTTTCCCGCCTCGTCCGACATGTGGAAGTTCGTCTTCGTCTTGTCCATGTGCTTCAGGGCGGTGGCTCCGAGAAGCAGGATGACTCTGGGCTTGACGAGCTCGATCTGGCGCTTCAGAAAGGGGATGCACTCGCCCGCTTCCTCGGCCTTCGGATTTCGATTTTCCGGAGGCCGGCATTTCACGACGTTCGCGATCAACATGTCCCGATTGGTATCGATACCGACGGCGCTCATGATCTTGTCGAAGAGCTGGCCGGCGCGTCCCACAAAGGCGAGCCCCTGTTTGTCCTCGTTCTCGCCGGGGCCTTCGCCAATCGTCATGATGTAGGCGGAGGGATTGCCGCGATCGACGACAATCTGGGTTCGGCCGGCGTGGAGAGCGCATTTGTCACAACCGCTTCCGCGAAGCTTTTCCTTGAACTCTTCGTAGCTCCCGGCGCCCAGGATCGTATTGCTGCCCGCGTCGAAGAGGTCGAACTGCATGGCGGCGAGTTTAGCACGCTTCCTTGGACCGCTGACCCGTCACCCGCCCGCCTTCCGCCTTCGCTCCTCGAGCTACGGCGAGACCCCGACGAAGCCTTGGCGGAGTCGGGTCGGCTGGTCGCCCAGTGCCGTCGTCAAACGGGGCCCGCGTGGGCTCCAGCACGGTTCAGCTCCTCGCGGAGATCGACCTGGCGGATGCGACGCACGAGCCTGTAGTTCAGGTAGAGGCTGAAAAGGATGACTGCGACCAGCAGACCGAGAAAAAAGACCACCATGTTCATCAAGCTGGCCGTGGCCGGAGCGCTCGCCTCGTCCAGGTGCTGCTGGACGACAACGTACCAGCCTAGATTCGGGAACGGACTCGGTTGCGGCAGGCCGGAAAATCCAACGAGCCACACTTCACCGTCTTCCGCCCGCGTCGAGAAAGAGTTTCGACCGTCCGCCACGGCCTCTCGCAACAGCGGCATTCCGGCGAACTGACGTTTCATGATGTCATCGGGCTCGGATCCCACGATCACCGTCCCGTCGCTGCCGACCAGGATCGCATGGCCGGTGTTACCCCGACTGACGGAGCCGACCACCGAAGCAAGGTCGCTTACTTCGATCACCGCCTTGAGCACTCCAATGACCTGCAACGCGCCGTCCTCGGACGACTCGCGCAGGGGAACGGCGACCTCGAGGGCGTTCGCGCCCGCACTCTGATCGAATTGTACGCCGCCGAGGAAGATCGTTCCCGTAGTCCCGTCTCCGTAGGCCTCGCGCCACCAGGCTTCGTCCGCCTGATAGTAGTCGGTAGTCACGTTCGTTGCGGCGACGAGCGCGCCTTGTAGATCCGTGAGCAGGATTTCCGTGTGGGTGGGGCTCAAGCTCTGGACCCGCCTCAGAAACTCGGAGGTCTCGCTGCCCACGAGATCGATTGCAAATTGCGAGGTGCCTCGGGTACTGGTCCAGTCTTCGTCGATTCCCTCGAGGCGGTTCCGGATTTGGTCGAGGCTCGAGCCGTAGCGCCGATTGGACGCGTGTACCGCCTGATGCAGCGAGGGCGCGGCGGTGAGCACGGAGACGTTGGTCATGCTGTGAAGCAGATAGCTGTCGAGGTAGCGCGACGTGTCCGCAGCAGCTCCACCAAGCTGCTTCTCTCCAATTATCGAGTTGAAATCGGAACGAAGGGAGCCGACGATGAAGAGCGACCCTATGAGGGCCACGGGAGCGGCGATTAAGAGGTAGAGCAGGAGCAGGCGGGGCTCGAGAGAGAGCAGATTCGGTGCGACTTTTTCACTTGACATAAAAAGCTCCTTTCTACGCCGAACAACTGGTCAAGCTTGTACATCGCGACCCCGCTGGAGTCAAATCAAGAACACGCGTCGACCTAACCAGGGATCGCGGCGAGGAGTTTCTTCGTGAGCTCGTGCTCCGGGTTCTCGAACAAATCGATTCGGCTCTGTAGCTCGACGATCTTTCCACGGTTCATCACGGCGACGCGGTCGCTCACGTGCTCGACGACGCGCAGGTCGTGGGCGATGAACAGGTAGGTGAGTCCGAGTTTTTCCTGAAGCTCCAGCAACAAATTCAGGATTTGCGCTTGCACAGAGACGTCGAGGGCGGTTACGGGCTCGTCGGCCACGAGGAATTCGGGGTCGAGCGCGAGCGCTCGGGCGATCCCGACTCGCTGTCTCTCCCCGCCCGAGAGCTCGTGAGGGTAGCGGCGGGCGAGCTCGGGCTTGAGCCCGACGATCCGCAGAAGCTCGAGCGTTCGCCCCTCTCGCTCCGCTCGCGTGCCCAAGCGATGGATGGTCAGCGGCTCGCGGACGATCGACTGCACGGTCATCGTCGGGTTCAGAGCGCTATAGGGATCCTGAAAAATGATCTGTATCCGCCGCCGCATCTTGCGAAGCGGCTCGTGCTCCAGGGCGAGAAGGTCCACGCCGTCGAATCGAATCTCTCCCGACGTCGGCTCGATCAGCCGAAGCAGGAGACGTCCGAGCGTGCTCTTCCCTGAGCCGGATTCGCCGACGAGCGCAAGTGTCTCGCCGCGATAGATGTCCAGGCTCACGCGATCGACGGCGCGCAGGCCGTTCTCCTGTCGCCCGAAGAGTCGGTGGCGGACGGGGAAGAACTTGGTCAGCTCCTTGATCTCGACTAGGAGGTCACCCTTCGTTCGGCTCATGCTCCCGTTCCCGCCTTCGCTGCTTCCAATACCGCGGTGTTCTTGTAGCACGCGGAAGCGTGCTCTGCGTCGGCGGGAATCGCCTTGAGGGAAGGGACTGCGCGCGCACAGGGCTCGAACTTCACGGGGCAGCGGGGCTCGAAGGCGCACCCGGGTGGCAGCGCGGCGAGATGCGGCACCATCCCAGCCATCGCCGCGAGCTTGGACTTTCCCGGCACGTTGCCCCTTCCCTTCGGAAGCGACCTCCAGAGCCCCTCCGTATAAGGATGTTGCGGGCTCAAGAGGATCTGCTCGGCGCCTCCGTCCTCGACGACTCGGCCCGCGTACATCACCGCGACTCGGTCCGCGTTGTCCTTCACGAGCCCGAGGTCGTGGGTGATCAGGAGCAACGACAGTCCTCGATCTTCCTTGAGTCGACCGAGAAGCTCCAGGATCCGGGCTTGAAGCGAGGCGTCGAGCGCGGTCGTCGGCGATCACGAGCTCTGGATCGCAGGAGATCGCCATCGCGATGAGCACCCGTTGCTTCATCCCGCCGCTCAGTTGGTGAGGGTAGGCCTCGAGACGCTGAGCGGGCTCGGGAATCCGGACCTCCTCGAGGAGCTCGAGGGCCCGATCGAGCGCCTCTTTCTTCGAGAGGCCGAGATGTGTTCGGAGAGGCTCCGCGAGCTGATCGCCGATCCTGCGTACCGGATTCAACGCGGCGCCTGACTCCTGGAAGACGAGCGCTATCTCTTTTCCACGGATACGTCGCAGCTGCTCACCCGACAGGCCGAGCAGGTCCGTTCTTTTCCAGAGAATGCTCCCCTTTTCGATGCGACCCGAGGTGGGCAAGAGCCGCATGATGGAAAAAGCGAGCATCGACTTTCCGGACCCCGACTCGCCGACAACGGCGAGCGTTTCGCCCGAATTCAGGCGGAGCGAAACGTCATCGACGGGGCGGATGAGCCCGGTGTCTGTCTTCAGACAAGTGGTGAGTCCCTGGATCTCGAGAATCTCTTCCGACATCGGGCTCACGTCGAGCGATGCTCGCCAAAGACCTTGCGAAGTCGATCGGAAATCTCTCCCAGAGTCGCGTAAACTTCGACGGCCTTCGAGATGGGTGGCATCAGGTTGCGATCGTGACGTGCCGCCTGCTCGATTTCGTCGAGAGCAGCCTCCACCGCCTCCGCGCCACGTCGCGCTCGGAGTGCCTGGAGCTTCGAGACTTGTTCTTTTTCCACGGATGTATCGACGGAGAAGGGGTCGACCTCGAGGGCCGTCTTTTCTTCGAAAGCGTTCACGCCGACGACGATCGTGTCACCGGATTCGAGCTTTCGCTGGAACCGGTAGGCGGACTCGCGAATTTCCGACTGCGGCCATCCCGAGGCGATCGCCTCGAGCGCGCCGCCTCGGCGATCGACCTCGTTGATGATTTGTCGCGCTTCCGCCTCAATCGCCTCCGTCAAGCTTTCCATTGCATAGGATCCGCCGAAGGGGTCGACGGTCGCGGCGACGCCGCTCTCATAGGCGAGGACCTGCTGGGTTCGAAGCGCTAGCTCCGCGGTCTCCTCAGTAGGTAGACCGAGTGCTTCGTCCAGCGCGTTGCAGTGGAGCGACTGCGCTCCCCCCAGCACCGCAGCGAGGGCCTGGAGCGTCGTCCGTATGACGTTCACGTTGGGCTGCTGCGCCGTCAGCGTCGAGCCAGCGGTTTGAGCGTGGAAGCGAAGCATCTGCGATCTGGGATTCTTCGAGCCGAAGCGATCGCGAAGGATCGTCCGCCACATGCGCCGAGCCGCTCGGAACTTGGCGATCTCCTCGAGGAAGTTTCGGTGCGAGTTGAAAAAGAAAGACAGTCGCTGGCCGAAATCGTCGACGTCGAGGCCTCGGGCGACCGCCGCCTCGACGTAGGCGACACCGTTCGCGAGCGTGAAGGCCAGCTCCTGTCCGGCCGTCGATCCCGCCTCACGAATGTGGTAGCCACTGATGCTGATGGGATTGAAGCGCGGAAGGCGCTCTCGGCAGTAAGCGATCACGTCCGTCGTGATCCGCATTGATGGTCCGGGAGGATAGATATACGTGCCTCGCGCGACGTACTCCTTCAAGATGTCGTTCTGCACCGTGCCCGAGAGTTTCTCGTCGGCGATGCCTTGCTTGCGTCCGACTGCGACGTAAAGCGCGAGCAAGATGCCCGCGGTGGCATTGATGGTCATGGACGTCGACACGGCGTCGAGCGGAATGTCTTCGAAGAGGGTTTCCATGTCCTCGAGCGAGTCGATGGCAACGCCCACACGTCCGACCTCTCCTCGCGCCATGCTGTGGTCGGAGTCGTATCCGATCTGCGTGGGGAGGTCGAAGGCGACGGAAAGTCCGCTCTGCCCCTGTTCGAGGAGGTATCGATAGCGGCGATTGGACTCGGTGGCTGTCGCGTAACCCGCGTATTGCCGCATGGTCCAGAGCCGGCCGCGGTAACCAGAGGCGTGGTTTCCCCTCGTAAAAGGGGGCTCTCCGGCGCGGCCTAGCTTCGTCTCCGCGTCCCAGCTCTTCAGATCGTCACGCGAGTACTCCTCTTTCAGCGTTTTTCCGGAGCTAGTTTCGAAGAATGTGTCGCGCTCGTCCGGCATTGACGGATGCTAGCACGGACCTGGTGTACCGAGCGATGCGGGTGTGCGGAGCCTCAGTGCCGCCGCTGGCGTAGTGCCTCGTACAGAACGATGCCGACCGCCGTCGAGAGGTTCAACGATCGAAGCGAAGCGTCGTTCATCGGCAGACCCACGAGACGATCGCGATAGCGCGAGCGAAGTGCCGGGGGCAGCCCCTTCGTCTCAGAGCCGAAGACGAAGGTCGCGCGCTCCGGGTAGTCGACGTCCCAGATAGTTTGCTCCGCTTCGGGAGAGATGAAGAATGGCTCACCGAGCTCCTTGAGAGCCGGCTCGAACTCGGACCAGCTCTCCCACACCCGAAGAGGAACCCGCGGCCAGTAGTCGAGCCCTGCGCGCTTGACTTGTTTTGCCTGAAGCGAGAAGCCGAGAGGCTCGATGAGATGAAGCGCCGCGCCCGCCGCGAGGCAACTGCGTCCCGCGTTTCCCGTGTTCCAGTGGATCTCGGGAGACACGAGCGTGACGTGGAGGTGGTAGGGTTCCATGCATCGAGCTTAGTCGAAATCGAGGAAACGACTCAATCCGCTCTCCTCGGTAGGCTTGATTCGAATCGACAGTCAAGTTAGCTTGCCGTGATGCAGCCCTCCGAGCTCTGCTTCGCGACGGCTCGTGAGCTCGCCCGCATGATTCGAGACGAGCAGGTCAGCGCCGTCGAGGTCCTGGAAGCACATCTCGTGCGGATCGAGCGTACCAACCCGCGCGTCAATGCCATCTGCACGCTCGTAGAGGACGTGGCCAGGGGCGCCGCGCGCGATCGCGACGAAACCCTCCGGCGCGGCGATCCGGTGGGCTCGCTCCACGGCCTTCCCATCGCGATCAAGGATCTCGAGCTCACGAAAGGTATTCGTACGACCTTCGGCTCCCGTATTTATCGCGACTTCGTTCCCGATCGGAATGCGCTCTTCGTCGACCGGCTGGTGAATGCCGGAGCGGTCGTGATCGGCAAAACGAATACGCCGGAGTTCGGAGCCGGGTCTCAGACCTTCAACGACGTCTTCGGCCCTACCTCCAATCCCTATGACTCCACCAAGACCTGCGGGGGAAGCAGCGGTGGCGCCGCGGCCGCGCTCGCCTGTGGCATGGTGCCCATCGCCGATGGAAGCGACCTTGGCGGCTCGACGCGCAACCCGCCGAGCTTTTGCAACGTCGTCGGATTGCGGCCCTCACCCGGGCGTATCCCACGTTGGCCCACGCGGGATCCCTGGAACGATCTCTCCGTGCTCGGACCCCTGGCGCGGAACGTGGCCGATGTCGCGCTTCTGCTCTCCGTCCTGGCGGGGCCGGACCCCAAAGCCCCGCTTTCCATTTCCGAGCCCGGCGAGACTTTCGACGCGCCGCTCGAGTGCGACTTGCGAGGTGTCCGTACTGCCTGGAGTCCCGACCTCGGTCGCTTTCCAGTAGAGAGAGCGGTTCTCGATGTCCTCGAGGCGGCGCTTCCCGTCTTCTCGGATCTCGGTTGCGAGATCGAAGAGGCACATCCTGATTTCAGCGACGCGGACGATATCTTCCAGACGCTCAGAGCTCACCGCTTCGCGAGCGACCACGCGCACGAACTGGAGGCACATCGAGATCTCCTGAAGGACACCGTGGTTTGGAACATCGAGAAAGGTCTGTCCCTGAACGCTCGGGATCTGGCGCGCGCACACCTTCAGCGGGGTCAACTCTACGATCGCGTAAGGCAGTTCTTCGAGGTGTTCGACTTCTTGATCCTGCCGGTCACTCAAGTCGCGCCTTTCGACATCGAGAACGAATGGGTTCGGGAGATCGACGGCGTGGAGTTGGGGACCTATATCGACTGGATGAGGAGCTGTTTCTACATCTCCGTCACCGGACATCCCGCCCTTTCCGTTCCGGCCGGATTCACAAAAGACGGCCTTCCCGTTGGAATTCAGATCGTTGGACGATATCGAAGCGAGCTCGACGTGCTTCGACTCGGGCACGCTTTCGAGCAGGCCACCGGACACGGCACGAGACACCCCTCGATTTGATTGCCCCCGGACGGTTCCCGCCCGGCTATGGATCTTGCCGGCACCTCCCGGCATAATGGGTTAATACCGAAAAAAATCAAGAAAAGGCCATGACCGATACCGCTATCGAATGGCGAGCGACCAATCTCGTGGCTCTCGGCGAAGAGCTCCGAGACAAGATCGCCCGCGTGACGCAACAGTTCGAGCAGCGTGCTTCCACCGCGCGTCGCCAAGACGAGGCGAGCCGTTTGAGAGCCCGTCTGAGCCAGCTCGTCCAATCGATTCAGACGAGCTATCGAACGCATCTCGAGCGCATGTCGGAGGACGAGCAGACTCGCGACGAGACGCACTACGACCAGACCCTTGCTGCCTTGGTGCACAACTCCGATAGAGGCCGATAGCTCGCTTGGCCCCGACTCCCATCATCCGATCATCTCGCTATCAGGCATCCCGAGCGCCGTCATGGTGTTCAGAATCTTGCACCCGATCCTTGCCTCGACTCTCTGTGCCGCCAACCCTCTCGCTCGCATCGCTGAGCCCACGATAGCCTTGTAGCGATGGAACGTTGTCTCGACTTTGCTCCGGTTGCTGTAGCCCGATTCTGTGTGCCACTTTCGTTTGCCGAGCCGAGCTTGTGCTGCAATGTTGCGATTGCGCTGTCGGCTGCTCGCCGGCCCCGATGCGAGCTGGGCGCCCTTGCGCGGCGGTATCAGCACCCTCGGCGAGCGATGAGCGCTGTGATTCTCGATCGCCTCATAGACGCCGCTGGCGTCGTATGCGGTGTCAGCTCTGGCCGATGAGATGGGACTGTCGATCTGTCCGACAAGCGATGCAACCCGCGATGAATCGCGGGCTCTTTTGCTCGTCAGCTCGCCGGCGACGACTTCGCCAGTCTGCTCGTCGACACACAGATGGAGCTTGCGATAGTCCCTGCTCTTTGGTGCTCTGCGCAGCTGGCCGGCGTGGACAGCGAGACCGCTGCTGTCGATCAAGATGTGCAACGGCGTCTTCTGCTTGTCTTGGTAGAAGGGGACCTTACCCAGCTTCGCCTTGCGCCTCGAAATCGTGGTGTGATCGGGCACATCATTGTCTAGCTTCATCAGAGCGAACAACGATCGCAGCAATCCCTCGCTCTGCCTAGATGACAGATGAAACACCATGCCCAGGGTGACAGCCGTCTCGATGGCGTGGTTCGAGTACTTGCGTTGACGGCCCGGCTTCCTCCTCCTCGGCCGGGGCGCGTCCCAGTTCACAAGCTTGCCGGCGGTGAGCGAGATCCAGACGGTCAGGCTCCCACGGTTGCGTAGACCCGCCTCATATTCACGCCAATTCCTCACGCGATAGGCCTTCTTCACATACTTCCGCTGAGTGCGTTTGAAAATGCTCATGGGGAACCTCGTATCCGTGAGTACAGGACAATTGTGGACCGAGATCGCGAGTTGTGCACCAAGGCACCGTAGTCCCGAGTCCGATAGACGTAAGGCGTGCGGTCATCGACCTGATAGCGATTGGCGGCGAGGTAAGCCGTTCCCGGGTTGTGCCGGGACTCCTCGATGATCGAGACGCGGCTGAACTTCGGTAGGTCGGGCGGCGTGATGTCCTCCCAGTCTTCGCCACCGTCACGGGTGATGTGCACCTTGCCGTCGTCCGAGCCAGCCCAGATGGTACCGGCGTCGTGATTAGGACGGAGCGAGGGCGAAGACGGTCGCGTAGATCTCAGGCCCGTTCATGTCCATAGTGAGGAGACCGCCGGTCTCGCCGAGTGTTTCGGGATCGGCGTAGGTGAGGTCGGGGCTGATTGGCTCCCAGCTCTGCCCGTCGTTCGTCGTCTTCCATACGCGTTGCGAGCAGGTGTACAAAACGTTTCTCATCGAGCGGTGAGAAGACGATCGGAAACGTCCATTGCCACCGTTCAGGAAGTGCGCTCGCGGGCTCTCCCGAGAAAAAGCGCGGATAGACCTGGATGTCGCGCCTCTGACCGTTGCTGCGATCGTAACGGGTCAGCAACGCTCCCTGGCTTCCGGCGTAGAAGATATCCTTGTTCGATGGATGCTGCGTGATGTATCCGCTCTCACCGCCGCCAGCAGCGTAGTACCAACAGTGATTCGGACCACGCGCCTGCATGTTGCCCCAGCCTTCGCTCGGGACACACACGGTGGAATTGTCTTGCTGGGCGCCGCAGACGTGGTACGGGACATCGCTGGTGACGTTCACGTGGTAGAGCTGTGTGGTGACGTAGTCCTGCTCGGTCCACGTCTCCCCGCCGTTGAGCGAAACGTTGCCGCCGCCGTCGTTCGCGTTACACATGCGCTGGGGGTTGTTCGGGTCCATCCACAAGTCGTGGTTGTCGCCATGGGGTACGCGGGTCACCGTTTCGAAGGTCTCGCCGCCGTCGGTGGATTTGAAGAAACCGGTGTTCAAGGCATAGACCGTTTCCCGATCGAGCGGGTCGGCGTAGATTCGGGAATAGTAGAACGCGCGCGAGCGGAGCTTCCGCTCATCGTTCGTGCGCCGCCACGAAGCGCCGCCGTCGTCCGAGCGAAAGACACCGCCTTCGTTCGCTTCGACGACCGTCCAAAGGCGTTTCGGATCGACCGGTGATACGGTGACGCCGATCTTGCCAATCGGCCCATCGGGCATGCCCGGATTCTCGGTGAGCTCGACCCAGGTATCGCCACCGTTCTCGGATTTGTAGAGGCCGGAGTCGGGGCCGCCGCCCCACATCTTCCACGCCTTTCGATAGACCTGCCACAGCGATGCGTAGAGCACCCGCGGGTTGGTGCGGTCAATGATGAGATCGGCCGCTCCCGCTTTCGGGCTCTTGTACAGGACCTTTTCCCACGTGTTGCCGCCGTCGGTCGAGCGAAAAACGCCGCGCTCTTCGTTGTCCCCGTAAGGATGTCCCAGGGCGGCGACGTAGACGACGTCGGGATTCGTCGGATGCACGCGGATCCTTGCAATCGCCTGCGTCTCGCGGAGTCCGAGAGAGCGCCACGTCTTCCCGCCGTCGGCTGACTTGTAGACTCCCCTGCCTTGGGTGATGCTCCCGCGAAGCTGCGTCTCGCCGCCGCCGATATAGATCACGTCGGGATTCGTTTCCGCCACCGCCACTGCACCGACGGAGGACGAATCGATCTTCCCGTCGGTAACGGGGAGCCACGTCGTGCCGCTATCCGTCGTCTTCCACAGGCCGCCGCCGGTCGCCCCGAAGTAATACTCGTTCGGCCGCCCCGGGCTTCCAGTGCACGAAAGCGAACGCCCTCCGCCCTCCGGACCGATGTTCCGCCACTCGAGTCCACCGAAAAGCTCGGACTTGAACTCGAGGTTCTGTGCCCATGCAGGCGCGCCTAAGAGGCCTGCGGCGAGCACGATGATCCATTTTCTTTTCATGACGCGTCTCCCTATGAAGCGAGGCGGAGCGAAGAATGACAGTAGTAATCAGTAGGTGGCTATACCACCGAACTGACGTCTGAGGTCGGAGCCGCCTTCGAAGATCTTTTCTTCGCGGCGGTAGATGATTACCTCAAAACATTGAGAGAGAGCGTTGGTGAACTCGAGCGTGTGCCCTCTCACGCGCAACAGGTCAAGCGTGTCCCGAGAGACCGCGTTGTCCTCGATGAGGATGCGATCGGGGAGCCACTGGTGGTGAAAACGGCCAACATCAACGACTTCTTGCGCGTTCAGGCCATAGTCGACGGCGTGCAAGATTGTTTGTACGACACCACTGATGATGTTGCGGCCACCCGGGCTGCCTGTCACCATGAACAGCTCGCCATCTTTGGCGACGATCGTCGGGGTCATGCTCGACATCGGCCTCTTCCCGGGTGCCGGAAGGTTCCGCTCGATGCCGATCAAATTTGTCTGGGTCCTTCCTTCCCAGCCACTTTCGCCCACGTGATAGGCATCAGGCGTACCATGGAAATCGCCAAGCTCCGTATTGAGCTGGAACCCGGCGCCGGTCACGACCGACATCGAACGCCCAATGGTATAGATGACCGACACGGCGTTCCGCTCGCCGTCCACGACTGAGTAGGCCGTCGTTTCCGGACTCTCGCTGGGCAACTCGAAACCCGTCGTCGACGACGTCGAAGCACGATCGAGGTCGATCGTTGTACGGAGTTGATTCGCGTATTCCTTCGACGTCAGCCGCTCGACAGGAATGCCGGGGTTGAAATCTGGATCGCCCATGTAGCGCGCCCGGTCGGCGAACCCACGCCGCATCGTTTCGACCATGACGTGAATGCTCGCCGCCGAATGCATTCCCATCGCGTTCATATCGAATCCTTCGAGGATGTTGAGCATCTCCACCACGGCAGTGCCGCCGGTGCTCGGCGGCGGCATGGTGATGATTTCGTAACCGCGGTAAGTACCTCGGATGGCGGTGCGCTTGACCGCTTGCTCGCCCTTCAAGTCGTCGAGGGTGATGAGACCGTCGATACGCTTCATCTCTTCCACGATGAGACGCGCCGTCTCACCTTCGTAAAAACCCGCCGCGCCGTTTTCCGCGATGCGCTCGAGAGTATCGGCCAAGTCGGGTTGTTTGAGGATGTCGCCGGCGCGGTAGGGCTCGCCGTTTTTCGTGAACTGAGCGAGCGTCGCAGCGTGGTCCTTATACCTCTCCGCAAAGCCCTGGAGTTGGCGCTCGAAGTTGAGCGTCACCAGAATCCCGTCCTGCGCAAGAGCGATCGCAGGCGCGACCACCTGGCTCCATGGGAGCTTCCCATGCTCTTGCCAAGCGAGGTAGAACCCCGAGACGGTTCCGGGGATGCCCACGGTACGGCCGCTCCTGTAATGGAGGTCCCGGCTGTATTTACCGTCTTTCATGAACAGATCCGCGGTGACTGCCGCGGGGGCTTTCTCGCGGAAGTCATAGGCGCTCGCTTCGCCGTTCGCGGCGCGGAACACCATGAAGCCGCCGCCGCCGATGTTCCCCGCACCCGGACGCGTTACCGCAAGGGCGAGCCCGGTGGCGACCGCGGCGTCGACCGCGTTGCCTCCGTCTCGGAGAACGCTCAGCCCCGCTTCCGACGCGAGCCTCTTCTCGGATACCACCATGCCGCTCCGGCCCCGGATGGGCCTGGAGCCCGCGTAGAGATGCGACGTCGCGAACGACAAGACGATGGCGAGAGCCAAAAGCTGCTTGGAACACTTCATGGGGTCCTCCCAAAAAACGCCAGAGTAATGTATACCGACCGATTGCGCCACTGCTCTCCGATCCGACTAAACAGAACTTCTCGCGCGCGGCGACTCCGGGGAGCGGTAAGTAACGAGACCGGGCACAATAACCCAGCCGCTCCCCGGGCTCCGCAGCCGCCATCGACGAGGCCGGGGTAGCCTATTGGCTCGATGTTGTAACTAGTCCGCGACCCGTAACCAGCCCGCGAAGGTTACGCTCATCGAGTGTCCGGTTGAACGCCGGAAGCTCGTTCTGCATCAACCCCTGAAGCTCTTGCTCGTACTTTTGAAGTCGCGCCTCCAGCACCTGCTGGACCTCTCGCTGCTGGTCGGTCGGCGGAAAGTCATCCACCGCCACCCCGTTTGCCAGGTAAGCGATGTGGCTTGCCAGCCTGGTGGGCCAGCGGAGGCTGTCCGAGCCCGAGCCCGTCGTCTTCAATTGAATCAGCTTCTCCTCGAGCGTGATGAACTTGCCCGACAGCTCATCGGCGTCCGAAACGAGGCTCTCAGCGTCACCGAGCCCAGTCAATAGCTCTTTCAAATCCAATAGCTGGCGGCGGATCCATTCGATGCGGTTGATGGTCTCGGCGGCCCTGTTTAGGTCGGCCCGGAGCTCGCGCACCATCTCGGTTTGGGCCCGGATGTCCTCTGCCGTCCCTTCGGTGTGCGGATCTTTGAGGACCTGGAGCTCCTGGCTGTACTCCTTGCCGCCCACCTGGAGCGTCACGGTGTAGGTGCCGGGGGGCTCCAGAACGGAGATCCGGCGGCCAGCGCGCCGCCAGCGCTCGGGGCCGAGATCGACCCAGTCGGCGTAGAGTGGCTTCGTCCTGAGCTTGATCTGGGTCGAGGGCTCGCCCTCGAAGTCCCACCAGACGCGGTTGATGCCGGTGTCCGTCCCGCCCTCGAGCGTTCTTATCGTCTCACCCGCGGCGTTTTTGATCTCGAGTTGAATGCTCCTTTCAGGCGCTTCGGTCCCCTCCGGCGCTTTAGACAGCCAATAGTGAATGGAGGCTCCTTCCGGCGGCTCCCTCCCCGAGGCCGCGTCGTAGCGCATCCTCATGGAGCCTCCGGTGGTCGGCCGAAACCGGTAGGCTGGCCGCGGGTCGAAAAGGTGGGCTTCCGAGGATGCCACGTCCGAGGTGAGCTGTTGGAGCGGCGTGATGTCGTCCAGGATCCAGAAGCCCCGGCCGTAGGTGCCGACCACGAGATCGTTGAAATGCTCCTGCACTACGAGCCCGTATACCGGCGTTGCGGGCAGGTTGTTTTGTAGCGACTGCCAGTGCGCACCGTCGTCGAACGAGACATAGAGCGCGTTCTCGGTACCCAGGTAGAGGAGCCCGGGCCGTACCGGATCCTCGTGGATGGAGCGGGTGTAGCTCAAGGGACTATCCGCGATGCCGTTCGTGATCTTTTCCCAGTCTTCTCCGTAGTTGTCTGTCTTGTACACGTGGGGCTCGAAGTTGCCCTGCTGGTGATGCTCGATGGCGACATAGGCCTTCGCCGCATCCCACCTCGATGCGTCGATGCCCCGCACCACACCGTCCGGTGGCAGATCGGGAATGTTCTCGGTGACGTTCTTCCAGCTTTGACCACCGTCGCGACTCACCTGAACCAGTCCGTCGTTGGTCCCGGCCCAGAACACGCCCTGTTCGACCGGCGACTCGTCGAACGCGTAGATCACGCAACAGTACTCGACGCCGACGTTGTCCGGCGTCAGGCCCCCGGAGATACCCTGCCTCGACTTGTCGTTCGTGGTGAGGTCCGGACTGAGGACCTCCCAGCTCTGTCCGTCGTTTTGGGTTCGATGAACATGCTGGCTGGTGACGTAGACGGTTTTGTTGTCGTGGGGAGAGATGAGCAAGGGGAAGGTCCATTGGAATCGGTACTTGAGCTCGGCGGCGGGCCACCCCGTGGTGCCCTGCGGCCAGACCTCCAAGTGACGGAACCGTCCGTTGGTCTCGTTGTAGCGGACCACGATCCCGCCCTGGGCGCCGGAGCCGGAGGCACTCGACCAGACGATGTTCGGGTCGGTGGGATCCGGAGTCGCGAAACCGCTCTCACCACCGCCGACCCCATGAAACACGAACCGGGGCATTTCCCGGCCACGAAACGTACGGTGGATCATGCTTCTGCTGGGACCGCGCGTCGACGGACCGTCCTGCCGGTTGCCCAGGACGTTGTAGGGGATCGCAGTGTCCACGGTCACGTGGTACATCTGGGCGATGGGGAGCTGGACGATGTGCCAGGTCTCGGCCCGGTTCACCGTAACCGCCGTACCGTAGTCGTTGCCAATGATCATCCGGTCCCCGTTGGTCGGATCGATCCATATAGCGTGTTGATCGCCGCCAGGGCTCTGTTGCCCGCCGAGAGACGAGGCGGTTCGCCCGCCGTCCTTCGAGCGCATGACCGAGCCGGTCACAAATAAAGCCTCATCCGGGTCGTCCGGTGTCACGAAGCAGTGGTTGTAGTAGTGGGTCCGCCCACCCAAGTTGCGGTTGTGAGTGATGAGCCGCCAGTTCTTGCCACCGTCGTCCGAGCGCCATAGCTCGCCGCTCTCGGTCTCCTGTCCATGCGAGGGCACGCCGTCGCCCGTCTCGATCAAGGCGTAGACCCGATCCGAGTCCGCGGGAGTCATGCAGAGGCCGACCTTTCCCACCGGCAGCTTTGGCAAACCGTTCCCCTCGAGCTTGGTCCAGGTGTCGCCGCCATCTCGCGACATGTGGATCCCGCTGCCGGGTCCGCCGCTCTCGCGGCCCCAGGTGTGGATCACGATCTGCCACATCCCCGCGAAGAGGATCCGCGGGTTGTTCGGATCCATCTCCAGGCTGGATGACCCCGTGTTCTCGTCCACGAAGAGCACGTGCTCCCAGGTCTCACCGCCGTCCTTGGTGCGGAAGACTCCTCGCTCGGCCTGCGGTCCGTGCGAGTGTCCCAGCGCTGCCACATAGACGAGGTCCGCGTTTTCCGGGTGGATGACGATCCGCGAGGTACGGCTCGGCCCCGCGAGACCCATGTGGCGCCACGTTTCACCGCCGTCGGTGGACTTGTAGACGCCGGTGCCGAGGGAGACGTTCGAGCGGATGTGGGTCTCGCCCGTACCCACCCAGACGATATTGGGATCCGACGGCGCCACCGCGAGCGCCCCGATGGAGTGGTCGGGCTGGTCGTCGAAGACGGGGCGCCAGCGGATGCCTCCGTCCTCCGACTTCCAGAGGCCGCCCGAAGCGGCGCCGGCGTAATAGGTCAGCGGATCCCCGGGCACACCCGCCACGGAGGCCACCCGGTTCCCCACGGGGCCGATGTAGCGGTAACCGAGATTCTGATAGTGCTCGGGGGAAACCTCCAGTCGAGCTTGTGCGGCGGTCGTCGCGGGCAGGGCCAGGACGATCGAGAGCATCACGAGGGCGGCCACGTAATCCAACGGACGTCGGGGTAGGTTCGGCACGGTAACGCCTCCATTCGTGTAGTTGGCAAGAAACTCCATCACCTCGGCCATCCCCCGGGCTCGCCCTCGGATGACCGGCCAGGAAGTTTAGTCCGGGGGACTCGGTTACGCCAGCGGCGCCCGGCCAATGGCCGCTCCTCGCGCGTCGCAATCGCTCGGGCTGAAACTCGACGAATTGTCCCAGAATGTGGTGGGGCAGTATAATCAAACCCTCGAAGAAGCCGGAAGGCTCCGGTGGTCCCCAACAGTATTGCCTCCGGCCAGCGAGAGGGCGGGCGGTCGTTCGTATGAAGTGTGAAGTGGTGGCATCAGACGTCGTTGTGATTGGCGCAGGTGGAGCGGGAATGCGCGCAGCGATCGCGGCTGCCGAGGCAGGTGCAAAGGTGGTGTTATTGACCAAGGGTCAAGCCGCGCGCAGCGGCGCCACGCCGATGGCCTGCCCTTCCTATCAAGCGGCTTTTGCGATGGAAGACGAGAGGGACAGCTCCGAGATTGCCTTCGAGGATACTTGCTACGAAGGACGCTATCTCGGCGACGAGAACCTAATCAAGGTCCTGACATCTGAGTCGACGGAACGCGCCATGGATATGTACCGCTATGGGGTCAAGTTCCGCGAGAACGAGCGAGGAAAGTTTCTTCAGGTCGTTCATCCTGGTCATTCGTTTGAACGAAATCTGGTCATCTTGGGGGATGGCTACGCGATGGCCGCCGGTCTACGGCGAGAAGTCATCAAGCAAGAAAACGTTCAGCTCGTCGAGGATGTCGTCGCGACTCGGCTCCTGAAAGACGGCGACCGGATGGCTGGGCTGGTAGCGCTGGACATGAGGAAAGGCCATCCAGTTGTGTTTGAAGCTCCCTCGGTGATCGTCGCCACTGGCGGCTATCCGGAGCTGTGGCGGTGGACCGATACCGAGCCTGGGCTGACCGGCGAAGGCGTGTACCAGATGTACGAAGCCGGTGCGGACCTCGTTGATCTCGAAATGATGCTGTACTACCCCACCGGTCTGTGCTGGCCGTCGGAGGTGGAGGGAACGCTGGTGCAGTACGAGGGGCTGCTTACCAAGAAATACTGCAATGCCCAGATGCTCAATGGCCTCGGTGAGCCCTTCCTGCCGGAGACCGATCGTCTCCCGGTCCGCGACGTCATGATGAAGCTGATGTTCAAGGAAATCGAGGAAGGTCGGGGCACACCTCACGGCGGCGTGTACGTGGATCTGCGCAAGTCACCCAACTCGCCCGAAAAGGTGATGGAGATTCTCCACCGGCTCGACTCCCTGCCTTACAAGGAGCTGGAGCTTCTAGGTATCAATGTGCTCGAGCAACCCATAGAGGTGATGCCGGTGACCCACTACACCCTTGGTGGTGTGCGCATCAACGAGTGGGCGGAGACGAATGTTCCCGGCTTGTACGCTGCTGGCGAGGTTGCGGGCAACGTGCACGGGGCCAACCGAACCAGTGGCAACGCCCTTGCCGAGACTCAGGTTTTCGGGCGCCGGGCCGGTATCCGGGCAGCGGAATATGCGCGAGACAGCCTAGCGCTCGAAAATGACGAAGCGACGATCGCTGCGGAATTCGAACGCATCAACGATTTGCGCAAGGAGCGCAAAAACGCCATACGACCCATCGATTTCAAGCGCAAGATCAAAGCGATCATGCACGACTACGTGCACTATCGTCGAAATGCCGCAGGCCTATCGACGGCCGTGGAGGAGCTGCGCGGTCTGCGTGAAGAACAGGCCGAGCGTGTCCACGCGGCCGATGGACCGAAAACGTACAACTATGAGTGGGAAGAGGCGCTCGAGACCCACGCTGTCGTGCGACTCGCCGAAATGGCGGCCGCCTCGGCTCTGGCTCGCGAAGAAAGCCGCGGCCATCACTGGCGCACGGACTTTCCTGAGATGCGATCCGAATGGGCAAAGCACACAATTGTGAAGCGAACCGACGAGGAAGCGTACAACGTGACGGATGCTCCGGTGGTCCGCGTGAAGGATCGCACGAAGGAGAGAAGGCGGGCAGACCCCGCACTGGTTGAAGCGGGCGTCCTGGATGGTTATGAAGCGGTTTAGGAGCTCATGTCACACATTCTTGTCGTCGAGGAAACAGAACCCGCAGAGATCGGGGAACCTATCACCGCCGACGTATGGCGTTTCGACCCTTCGAGCGACGTTGAGCCGCGGATGGAGCGCTTCACGGTTCGTTACCACCACCGGATGAGTGTGTTCACGTTGCTGCGTGAGATTTATGCGCGTCAAGATCAAACGCTCGCTTTTCGCAACCAACAGTGTGGGCGGGGAATCTGTGGCACCTGCCGGGTCCGGGTTTCGATCGATGGCAACGAGGAGAAAGCCCTCAAGGGATGTACCCTTCCGCTCGAGCCGGGCTCGCATGTCATCATCAAGCCCTACATAGAGAACAAAGTAATTCGCGATCTCGTGGTGGATTTTTGAGAGGCTCAGGCCGGCTCGTGCAGCGAGTCGGTCCAGAGTGAACCACTAACGGGGGCGAGGGCCAAAGAAGAGATTTTCGTTCATGCTCTATCAGTCTTATTACGCACCACAGACGGTCGAGGAGGCGCTCACCCACCTCGCCCAGGCCAACGGCAACACGGTGAGGCTCATCGCTGGCGGCACCGACCTCATGATCCAGCTCCGTGAGCGAATGGTGCATGCGGACACGCTCGTGGATGTCAGCGGAATCGCCGAGCTAGGGCGTATTCGTGTGGATGGGGATCGGCTTCACGTCGGCGCCGCCGTCACCTACACGGAGCTCATCGAATCGGAGCTGATCCTTGAGCACGCCTATTTGCTTGCAGAAGCCAGTCGAGTCATTGGCGCGGCACAGATCCAGCACATGGGAACGATTGGTGGGAACTTGGGGAACGCCTCGCCCGCGGGCGACACGTTACCCTGCTTGTATGCTCTCGACGCCGAAGTAACGCTCAAGAGCCTCGAGGGTGAGCGTCAACTGGCCATGCCCGACTACATGCTGGGCGTTCGTAAGACGGCGATGCAGCCAAGTGAGCTGATTAGCAAGGTATCTTTCGACATCCCGCGGGGACATGCCGGAAGCGCTTTCAACAAGTTGGGACTGCGGCGTAGCCAAGCGATCTCGATCGTCGATGTCGCGGCACTCTTGGTCCTCGATGATGACCGCATCTCGAACGTACGTATTGCTCTCGGTTCTGTGGCCCCGACCATCGTGCGCAGCCCTTCGGCGGAGCAGATGCTGACGGGGCAGATACCATCGGATGACCTGCTCGATCGAGCTGCCGAGGCTGCCCGAAAGGATGTCAGTCCGATAACGGACATCCGCGGAAGCTCCGTGTACCGGCTCCACATCACCAAGCCGTTGGTCAGGCAGGCGTTAGAAACCGCCTTGGAACGAGCACGAGCGCGAGGACAACGCGAGGACAACTAACTCATGGCAGACTCGGTCGAGACAATTGGCGACGAGCAAGTGTTGATGGAGCTCACCATCAACGGGGAGCGTGTCAGAAAGGTCGCGCGAGCAGGACGTCGCTTGATCGATTTCTTGCGAGATGATCTCCACCTCTACGGCACGAAGGAGGGATGCGGCGAGGGTGAGTGCGGGAGCTGTACCGTTTTTTTGAATGGAACCGCGATTCTATCTTGTCTCGTGCCTATGGAGAGAGCTCATGGTGGCGAGGTACTGACCATCGAGGGGATCGGCACGTCAGCCAATCTACATCCTCTACAGCAGGCGATGCTCGAAGAGGGTGGCATACAGTGCGGTATTTGTACGCCGGGAATGGTGATGGCGGGTATCGATCTGCTCGAGCGTAACCCGGATCCAACGAGGGAAGAGTGCATCGAGGGCATTGCCGGCAACCTGTGTCGGTGTACGGGCTACCAGAAGATCATCCAAGCGGTACAGCGTGCAGCGAGGGACGCGCTGTCAGCACCACGAATGTCGCCGCGAATATCGGAGAAAGCGGAATGAGTAAGCCGCCGGCCAAAGTTGATGTGAAGCAAAAGCTGCTTCAGAAAGAAAAAGACATCATCGGCGAATCGGTGGTCCGGGAAGACGCCGTGCCGAAGGTGACAGGGAAAGCCATTTACGGCGCCGACCTCTACAAGCCGGGGATGCTTCACGGCAAAGTGCTCTTGAGCACAGAGGCCCACGCCCTGGTCAAGCACATTGACATCCGCGAAGCTCAACAGATGGACGGTGTCCACGCCGTTCTCACCGCCAAGGATATCCCCGGCGCCAACGTCTTCGGCATTGCCATCCCTGACCAGCAGGTGCTGGCTGAAGAAAGGGTCCGCTTTTATGGGGAGCCGGTGGCGCTGGTAGCCGCCGAAGAGCCCGATCTCGCAGAGGAAGCGCTATCCAAAATCAAGGTCGAATACGAACCGCTGCCCCCGGTGTTCGATCCCATCTCGGCAATGGAGCCCAAAGCGCCGCAAGTGCAGCCAAACGGAAATCTTATCCTACACACCCGGGTGCGCAAGGGTGACTTCGAAAAGGGTTTCGAGGAAGCGGATGTCGTTGTCGAAGACCTGTTCCAAACCCACGGGCAAGATCATGCGCCCATAGAGCCCGAGGCGGGCATTGCCTGGATTGACGAAAACGGAACCCTGGTCATATTCTCCTCATCCCAATATATCTTCCGCGACCGCCGCCAAGTAGCGCACGTTCTCGACCTTCCAGCGAACCGAATCAGATGCATCGCGAGCGAGATGGGTGGCGGATTCGGTCGCAAGGATGATGTCACGGTCGAAATTTTTGTCGCGCTTCTCGCGTGGAAGACCGGTCGACCGGTTCGCCTTGCTTACACGCGGCATGAATCGATGCTGACCCAGACCCACCGCCATCCCACCGTTGTCCGCGCACGTGCCGGCGCGACGCGGGATGGGAAACTGACGGCGCTCGAGGGTGTGATCTACGGGGACTCCGGCGCCTACGCATCGTTGGGAATCTTCGTAATCAAAAAGATGGCCCTTCATCTTGGTGGGCCGTACTACTGGCCGAACTACAAGTCCGATAGTTTCTCTGTTTACACCAATAATCCCATTGCTGGCCCCTTCCGCGGATTCGGTGTTCTTCAGTGTGCCGTCGTTCACGAAAGTTTGCTCGATCGGCTTGCCGAGACGATCGGCATGGATCCCATTGAGTTCCGCCTGAACAATTGCCTGCGCGAGGGGCTTACCTTCAGCACGGGCCAGGTGATGACAGAAGCGGCTGGCATTGCCGCTACGCTGGAGAAACTGAAAGAGTACATGGCCGATGAAGACTTGAGCTTCAACCGTTCTTCGGAGGTGACCGCGTGAAGCTGAGGGGGGTCGGCATAGGCTCCATGATCTATGGCTTGGGATACGGTTTCGCGCGTCCGGACTTTGCCAGCGCAGAGGTGGAAGTGGCATTCGACGGCAGTGTGACGCTATGGAATGGCGCTAGCGAGTTGGGGCAGGGGTTGCGTACGGTTCTCTGTCAGCTCGTCGCGGGCGAGTTGGGCATTCCCTATGAGGACGTCAAGATTATCTCTGCGGACACGGAGAAAACACCTGACTCTGGTCCGGTATCGGCAAGCCGCGCTACCTATGTGCAAGGGAATGCGGTCGTCACAGCCTGCCACGATTTGAAGAAGCAGTTGGGAACGCTCGCGGCAGAGCTTTTGGGCACAACTCCAGGCAGAATCGAGTTCCGCAACCAAGGCGTTTGCGATCAGCAGGAGCCGTCCGAGTCGATACCCTTCGCGAAACTGGCCGGCGAAGCGCACGCGCGCGGCAAACGATTCCGAGGACACGGCTGGCACAATATCACCACATCCGATGTCGATCGCGACACTTCTCAAGGAGATGCTTACGCGACCTACGCCTGGGCAAGCCAGCTGGCCGAAGTCGAAGTCGACACCGACACCGGCAAGGTAACCGTTTTGCGACTGGCCTCCGCGACGGATGCAGGGAAAGCCATCAATCCCAAAGGCGTCGAAGGTCAAATCGAAGGCGGTGCGGTGCAGGGACTCGGGTTCGCCTTGATGGAGGACATGATCGTAAAGGATGGGAAGTTTCTGAACTCTCGCTTCAGCACCTATATCATCCCGACGGCAGCCGATGTTCCAAGAATCGATCCTCTCATTGTCGAAGTACATGACCCGACCGGTCCGCATGGAGCCAAAGGGGTCGCGGAGCCCGCGACCATAGCGACGACTCCAGCGATACTGAACGCCATCGCTGACGCGCTCGGCAAACGCTTGAGCCGAACGCCTGCCAGCCCTGAGCGGGTACTTCAGCTACTCGGGAGAATCGAAGCCGTGGAAAAGGAAGTGATTGCGATGGAGGACGTCTCCTATCCAAGCCCCTGAAGTGTGCAGCCGGCGGCCTCGTCGGAACGGCGTTCTCGGGCGGCGTCCTGGGATGATTCAACGAAGAAAAAGGCGCGATGATTCAAAAACGTAAGCCCTTGTTCATGCTGTCCGGGTTTGTTTTCGCTTTGTTGATGGTTGCCTGCGCGGCCGGCCCTGGAGCGGAGGAGACCATTCGGTTTGGGGTCATTCAGCCGCTGACGGGACCGGTCGCCGATGCAGGGTCCTACGTCCTCCACGGCCTGACCATCGGTCTCGAGAGGATCAACGCCGAGGGCGGTGTCTGTGGGAGGCTGCTGGAGCCGGTCGTTTTGGACGGCAGGAACGACCCGCAGGAATCGGCCAACGCGGCAGAGAACTTGATCACCCGTGAGAAGGTGCCCATCATCATGGGCGCATGGGGCAGCTCATCCACACTCGCGGTGATGCCGGTCATGGAGCGACACGGGGTGCCCCTCGTGGTGGAAACATCCAGCTCCCAAAAGATTACAACCCCCGGCACGCCTGGTTTCGAGTGGGTGCATAGAATAAGCGCCACCAGCGCCATGGAAGCGGAGGCCGCGACGCCCTACATGGTCGATGTGCTCGGGATGAACAACGTGGCCATCTTGAGTGTCAATAACGACTGGGGTCGCGGCGCGGGAGAAGTCTTCCGCCGGGCTATCGAAGAACGGGGTGGCAGAATCATCAGCGAGGACTATGTCGACCAGGCGGCCATCGACGTTCTCCCACAGCTTACGAAGATCAAGGGCTCGGAGGCGGACGCTATCTTGATGACTACTGGCGCTGGGCAGATAGCGACCATGCTCAAGCAGTACAACGAGCTGGGTATGGATCAGACCATCCTCACCACCGGCGGTAGCAACTATCCAATCGCCATCATGGATCTCTCTAGCCCGGAGATCGTCAATGGTACCTACCACCTGATGTTCTACGTGCCGTCGGAATACGATTTGGCTGGCGATCCAGAGATTTCTGAGTGGTATTACAAGGAGTACACTGAGCGTGGCTATCCGGAGGTGGGACGGGGAGAATCCCACCGCGGTTTCGAGGCTGTGAATGTCATTGCTAAAGCGATTGAGCTGAACGACTGCAGCCTCGATTCAAAGGGTTTGAACGACGCGCTGACCCGTGTCGAGTTTGCCGGGCTGAGCGGTCCCATCCGCTTCGACCATGCCAGTGGCCGTCAAAACCGTCCCAACGTGTATCTCGTGCGCGTCGAAGATGGTCAACTGAAGCCTCTACAAGGGCCTCACCCTGGCGGAACAGCGCATGGGTCGCCGGAGGATTAGTCGACCCGTTAGATCCAACGGCGCCAGCCGGAGCATGCCAAGCAAATCAGGCCATTGAAATCGACTTCGCGCCTTTGAGCCTGAGCCATATTCAATCGAAGGTCCCAGGAGGCGGAACGTTGATCAATCCCCACAACCGCCCCTAATACCGGTCATGGTTGTTTTCTTACAACACGTCGTCAACGGTTTCATGATCGGAGGTATCTACGCCTTGATGGGCATAGGCCTGACGCTGATTTTTGGCGTCATGAATGTGGTGAACTTCGCGCACGGCGAGTTCTACATGCTGGGCGCATTCGTCGTCTACACGGTCTTCACGCTCGCGGGCGTACCCTACCTGTTGGCGCTCATCGCTGCGGCCATCGTCGTTGGCCTAATGGGTGTCTTTGTCGAGCGGTTCTTGTTGCGTCCGATCCGCCATCAGCCCGTGGATGTTTCGATGCTGGCGACGATTGGGCTCTCCATCTTTCTGGCCAATATGGCGTTGATCGTCTGGGGCCCCACCCGCAAGAATATAGGCGAGGCTTTTCCTCTAATTGGCATAGAGGTTGGGCCCTTGACACTGACGCCCGCCAGGGTCTGCGTTCTCGTTGCCTCACTTCTCATCATTGCCGGCTCGCATTGGTTGCTCCAGCGCACAAAGATGGGCAGGGCTATACGTGCCACCTTCCAGGATCCGGAAACGGCTGCCTTGATGGGTGTCAACGTCGACTTTGTCAACATGTTTACCTTTGGCTGGGGAGCGGCCATCGCCGCCCTTGCCGGTGGCTTGCTCGGGCCCATTTTCCAGGTGTTTCCCACGATGGGAGCTATCGTCAGCGCCAAATCTTTTGCGGTGGTCATCGCCGGTGGGTTGGGGAGCTTTCCCGGCGCCATTCTGGCGGGACTGCTCCTGGGCATTGCCGAGAGTTTGGGGGCAGGCTATATCTCCTCGGGGTATCGTGATGCGATTGCCTTCATCCTGATCATAGTCGTGCTTGTTTTCAAACCCACCGGTCTGCTTGGAAAAGAGCGGCGAGTGGGATGACGCGGGCATCTCGTTTTTCGCTCCTGGGTCTGCTGGCAGCGGCTCTGGTCTTTCCCCAAATCGTCAGCGATCCCTTCGTTCTTCGTCTGGCGATCCAATGCGGTGTCTTTATCCTGCTGGCGTCCGCCCACAACATCTTGATCAAGGTGAAGCAATTGTCGCTTGGGCCCGTAGCGTTTTACGGACTGGGCGCCTATGTCTCCGCGATTCTCACAACGCGGTTGGACGTTCCTTTCCTGATAGCGTTTTTCGCCGCCGGTCTGACGGCCAGCGCCGTCGGATGGATCCTTGGCCGTTTGACGCTGAGACTGCGCGCTGCCTATTTCGTCCTGGTGACTCTCGGTTTTGCCGAATTTTTCCGGCTCGTCGCCCTCAACTGGATCGACATGACGAACGGCCCGATGGGTATTACGGCCGTACCGCCGCCCGCGACCTGGTTCAAGGGATACGTAGCCTACTACTTCTTTATTCTGCTGCTAGTCGTGGTCGTGCTCTGCGGTCTGTACCGCCTGGAGCACAGCACGATTGGGCGGGCCATGCGGGCCATACGCGAGAACGAACCGCTGGCACTCTCCGTCGGCATTTCCAGCTTCCGCTACATGGTGTTGGCGACTGTGCTGAGCTCTTTCATCATGGGCTTGGCGGGCAGCTTCTACGCGCACTTTTCCCAGTTCGTCAGTCCCGAAATTCTAGTCTTCGACCTTACACTCACTATTGTGGTTATGGTCATCGCCGGTGGACGTGCCACAGTGGCGGGGCCGGTTGTAGGCGCGATTATCTTCACCGTCTTGCCTGAGCTCCTGCGCGTCGCCCAGGTCTGGCGCATGGCCATCTTCGGTCTACTGCTCATGCTCATCATGCGTTTCATGCCTGACGGAATCTTACCTAGCCTGTCACGGTTCGTACGGCGCCTCGTCCCGGAGCGGGCGAAGCGCGTCAAGGCTCACCCGAAACCGGTCGACGGTTCGGCAACCAGCGCGGCTCCAGCAGGACCGATCGTCGCGACGGAGCAGCACTCGCCCTCGAGTCCGGAGTTTCCCGAGTCTCCTTCAGGTGGGGAGGCGGTTGACGGTAGCCGCAGCTCAGAAACGCTCCTTCGGGTAAAGGAACTCTGCGTCTACTTCGGCGGCCTGCATGCCGTAGACGAAGTCGATTTCGAGGTAAAGGCGAGCGAGATCCTCGCGATCATCGGCCCCAACGGAGCGGGCAAAACGACGATTCTAAACGCAATATCCCGGTTTGGACCCATCACCGCCGGCGAGATCTGGCACCATGACGAGCTCCTCAATGACTTGTACTCGCACGAAGTTGCCCGCCGCGGTATCGTGCGCACCTTTCAACACACCAAGCTCTTTCCGAATGTTTCGACGCGACAGAACCTCGTCCTGGCGCACAACGGCATGGAGCCGGAAGCGCTCTATGCCAATCTGTTTCGTACCCGCTCATACCTACAGGCTGAACGGCAGGGCGGGCTCGTTGCAGATCAGACTCTGGAGTTCCTTCGGCTGAACTCACACGGGTCGTTCTTGGCCAATAGCCTGCCCTATGGTCATCAGCGCTTGCTGGAACTGGGCATAGCACTGGCTCTCGAGCCCAAGGTGTTGCTGCTCGACGAGCCGGCAGCGGGAATGAATCCCGCTGAGGTCGTCCATCTCATGACCCTGATCAAGAAAATTCGCGACAAAGGCATCACCGTCGTTCTGGTGGAGCACGACATGAAGTTGGTCATGGGCATTTCGGATCGCGTCCTGGTGCTGGACTACGGCAAGAAGATCGCCGAGGGACGTCCAGCGGAGATCCGCGCAAACGAACGCGTCGTCGAAGCCTACCTGGGGAGGCGTAGCGAGCAAACGGATGAGCATGCTTAAGATTTCCAATATTGACGTCTACTACGACAACGTCCATGTTCTCAAAGACGTTACGTTGCACGTCAACCAAGGGGAGCTCGTCACCCTCATTGGTGCGAATGGCGCGGGTAAGACCACCTTGCTCAAGACGCTCTCGGGTTTGAAGTCACCCCGCCATGGCATGATTGCCTTTTTGGATCAGCGGATCGATGGCAAATCGCCCACTGAAATCGTGCGGCTCGGTATCGTCCACTGTCCCGAAGGCCGTCGCATTTTTCCCGACATGAGGGTGGGTGAGAATCTTGAAATGGGTGCTTACACCCGCTCCGATAGAGACGGCATTGGAGCGGATAAGGAGCTCGTCTTCGAGCTCTTCCCGATTCTGAAGGAACGTTACAACCAACGGGCTGGCAATCTCTCCGGGGGCGAGCAGCAAATGCTCGCCATGGGTAGGGCGCTGCTTGCCAAGCCCCGCCTGCTCATGTTCGACGAGCCATCGCTCGGGCTTGCGCCGGTCATCGTCGAGCAGATGGCAGACATCATCCGGAAGCTACATGAAAACGGCACGACCATCCTGCTCAACGAGCAAAACGCTGATATGGCGCTTCGACTGGCAGACCGCGCGTATGTGCTGGAAACCGGAAGAGTTGTCTTGGAGGGAAACGGCGCAGATCTGCTACGAAACGGGCATGTTCAGAAAGCTTATCTCGGAAGTTGAGCCGTTACTCGTTGGCCGGCCGCATGGATCTCGCTCTGTCCCCGCTTACTGTTCCCAGGGCAGTTGAACCAAGCTGCGGTCGATCGAACCAAGGTTCGGCATTCCTGCCAGCCCCATGGAGACGACCAGCTCGGCGCGCAACATTTCCACCACCCGCTGCACGCCCACTTGACCGAAGGCCGCCAAACCCCAGACGTAGGGCCGCCCGATCAGGACTGCCTTCGCGCCCAAAGCCAGTGCTTTCAGAATATCGGTGCCTCGGCGCATGCCGCCGTCGATCAGGACGGGAATCTTCTCATCCACCGCGTCCACGACTTCCGGCAAGGCCATCAGGGTCGGTACAGCTCCGTCGAGCGCTCGGCCCCCGTGGTTCGACACGACCATGGCCTGCGCGCCGTTGTCCACCGCCAGCGTCGCGTCTTCGGCGGTCAGAACGCCTTTGATGACCAGTGGAAGATCCGAGGCGCTGCGGAGCCAGTCGAGGTGGTGCCAGGTCAGGCTTGGGCGGGTCGGCTTTAGCTCACCGGCTCGTTGCGGGAAAAACTGAGTTCGGATGACGCGGTCCCGGTTCGGCGAGTACGGATGGTCCACCGTGACCGCCAAGGCTGTGGCCCCCGCCTCCTCGTGGCGCCGCGCCCAGCCCTGTGCCGTTGACTTCGTTGAATGGCCAAGGGTGCTTGCCCACCAGGCCGGGGCCTGCTCGGCTTGGTAGAGGTTGTCGATCCAGGAAAGGGGACTGCTGATGCAGTAGATGGCCTTAGAAGCATGGGCGCCCATGGCGGCCAACTCGTCCCCATCCGGTACGATCCGGTTCTTGGTGGTGGGGTCCAGAAGGATGGGAAACTCCAGTTTGTGTCCTAGCAGATCCAAGGAGGTGTCGATCGTGCTGACGTCAATCATGACGCGCCGGCGCAACCATACGCGCCGGTAGGCCTCCACGTTGGCCCTCAGCGTCCATTCGTCCTCCGCGCCGCCGGTGATGTAGTTGTAGGTTTTATGGTCGAGGTTGCGCTTGGCGATCTCCTGGATCTCGTGAACGCTAACCGGCCCCATCACTTTGTCACTGTGCTGAGGCGGATAGGTCCTCGGCCTCTGAGCTTGGCTCTGGGCTAGCAGCGGCGCGGCTCCTGCAGACAAGGCCAAGGTGCCCAGAAACTCGCGGCGGCTTCGGTCTCGCGGTCGGTCCAAAAAACCGGGTCTGCGAGCGTTCTCGATTTGCTTGATTGTATCAGTCATCGCTCCATTACCTCAGTTACAAACACCGTCTCCACTTACCTCAACTGGACTGGACAAGAACGAGTGTGGCCTATGACATCCAGCACACGACACGGTTGCGGTGGGCGCAGGCAGCTCGGAACACTCTGCCGGCAACGTGGCGTGGCAACGCTTGCACCGGATCTCGATCGCCTTCCCCTCTCGCCGTTGGTGCACCCCATGGCAAGTCCCGCAGTGAGGAGCGCGCGTTCGGGACTGTTCCAACACGAGCATTCCGTGTTGGCTCGCGGAATACTCCGTCAGAATCGGGTCCGGGCCTTCCCCCACGTGGCAGGCACCGCACAACCCCGGAACTTCATGAGGTGCGGCGATGCGATCCGGCTCACTACCCCCATCGGACTCGGCGTGGCGGAGACTCTCCCCATGACAGACGTTGCACCTGATTCCCTGCTCGGCGTGCGGATGTGTGAAAAATTGGTCCACGGTAGCACTGTGACAAGCCACGCACACCGGGAGCTCGGCGGAAGCTTCCTGCGGTGCCATCACCATCAGGATCAGGGCCGCGGGTCCCATCGCTAGCAGCCGGAGCCCGCGTGCAAGCATCGTCTAGGGTGCGTCTCTCCCATCATGCTGTCCAAGCCCGTCGCACCAGACTGCGCTGGATCGATCCCAGATTCGGCATGCAGGTCAGGCCCATCGCAACCAAGAGCTCCCCCCGCAGTAACTCCACCACGCGCTGCACGCCTTCCTGTCCGAACGCACCCAATCCCCACAGGTACGGACGTCCGATCAGAACCGCCGTAGCACCAAGGCCTAACGCCTTCAAGATATCTCCGCCGCGACGGATGCCACCATCCATCAACACGGGGACTCTCCCGCCGACGGCATCCACCACCTCCGGCAAGGCGTCCAGAGTTCCCAACATGCCGTCGAGGGTCCGTCCACCGTGATTGGACACGACCACGGCCTGCGCCCCGTGCTCGACCGCGAGCCGCGCGTCCTCGCCGGTCACGATACCCTTGACGACGACAGGCAAGGGTGTGGCGCCATGAAGCCAGTTCAGGTACTCCCAGGTCATGCTCGGCGTGTATGGCTGTAGCATGCCAGTCTGAAACCCGTCACTGGGTGGTCCCGAGGTCGAGTAGACGCCCGTCCGGATCGACTCCAGGTCGAACTTGTTGCGACTGTCGCGGTCGCGAATCCCCGTATACGGATAGTCCACGCTCACGCAGATGGCGGCGGCCCCGGAATCCTCGGCGCGCTTCGCGAATTCCTCAGCCGACGTCTGAGTGGGCTGTCCCAGAGTGGCCGCCCACCACGTGGGGGCCTCGCCTGCCTGGCTCATCTCGTTCATCGTATCGAGCGCGCTTACGACGTAGATAGACTTGGTGTGGCGGGCGGCGCGAGCTGAGACGCGGTCGCCGTCCGGATCCAGCAGTTGCTTTTCTGAAGCGGGAGCAAGGAGAATCGGATGCTCCAACTTCTGTCCCAGCAGCTCGAGTGACGTGTCCATGGTGCTGACGTCTTTCATCACTCGGCGGCGGATCCAGAAACGTCCGAATGCCTCACGGTTCGCCCGTAGTGTCAGCTCATCTGCTGCTCCGCCGGCGATATAGTCGTATGCCGCTTTGTTGATCGTCTTTTTTGCGACCGTCTCGAACTCGTGGAGGTTGACCGGCACCATGATTTCGTCGCGGTAGATGGGCGGAGAGATGATGTCGGGCCTTTCCCTCTCCTGGGAAGCCTCGCTCGGACCAGCCAGCGGCGAAGCCGCTACGAATGTGGCAAAGTGACCAAGAGCGGAGCGGCGTGTGATGCTCGTGATCGGCGGTGCTTTTTTCACGGGTCTCTCCTTCCGAACGGCGGCCAGCTGAAAAATGATCGGCGACGATTCTGAACGATGCCTCCAGGGGTGTCAAACCCCCGCGACTAATCTAGAGCTTGGGATGCTTCAAGTGATGATCGGTCTTCGCCTGGAACGCATGTGCCAGCAGCAGGATTTCCGACTCACCAAAGAGCTTTCCCGTAAACATCAGGTTCGTGGGCGATCCCTGAAAGAAGCCACTGGGCATGGCGATCGCCGGGTGACCGGTGAGGTTGGTCAAGTAGACACTGCTTCCTTGATCGACCGCTGAAATGAAGAGGTCGAGATCGGACATGGCTTCATCCACTTCTTCTATCACCCGCATGCGCAGGCGGTTGGCCTGAATGTACTCCACGGCGGGAACGAAACGGGCAGTACGGAAGTGGTCCGCCGGTCCATGGCTTCTCTCAGGCGGCTCTTTAATAGGGTTGAGCGTTCCGCTTCGTGTCGGGTCATCGAAGGCTGCCGCCCCTTCCGTCCTCTCGATCAAACCGAGGGCCTCGATAGGAACTTCGGGTAGCTCGAAGGGTACCACCTCGACGCCCAGAGAGCGGATGACTCGCAACGCTTCTTCGTTATTCGTGCGGATCTGGCGTCGTTGTGCGGCGCGCTCCGGGTTTTCCGGATCCTCGGGGGTCTCACCTTCAAAGGCAGAGCGCCGGTAGCCCACGCGCAGCTTGGTCACGTCGGCCGTGGCATCCCAGTTGAAGGGCACGTCGAGGATCGTATTGTCCTTCCCGTCGGGTCCGTAAATGGCGTCGAAGACGAGCGCGCAATCCTCGGCCGAGCGGCACATCGGTCCGATCTTGTCCATCGTCCACGCAAGCGCCATGGCTCCGTAGCGGCTGACCCGCCCGAAAGTCGGCCGCAGCCCGGTGACCCCGTTTCGAGCGGATGGGCTCATGATGGACCCGCCGGTTTCCGTCCCGATGGCAAAGCCCACCAGGCCGGCCGCCGTCGCCGAGCCTGGCCCGGCGGAAGAGCCGCTGGATCCTTGCTCGGTGTTCCAAGGGTTTCGAGTTTGTCCTCCAAACCACTGATCGCCGTCGGCCAGCGCACCCGACGACAGCTTGGCGATCAGTATCGCGCCCGCCTCCGTCAACCGCCGGTACACGGTGGCGTCGGTCTCGATGACCCGATCCTTGTACGGCAAGGCACCCCAGGTCGTCTTGGTCCCCCGCACAGCAAGCAGATCTTTCGCTCCCCAGGGAATTCCATGAAGGGGGCCTCGATAAGTGCCCGCGGCAATTTCTTCCTCGGCTCGCTTCGCCTGCCGGTGCGCAAGCTCCTCGGTGAGATTGACGACGCAGTGGAGCGTGGGGTCATAGCGTTTCAAGCGCGCGAGATACAGTTTGGTGAGCTCCGTGGGCTTGATTTGACGGGTCTCCACGAGCTTCGCTAGATGAGTCACGGGGAGGAACGCCAACTCGTCGTCCGTTGCGGGCATCGAGACATCAACTTCCTGTCTCTTCAGAGGTCTTCGCTCGCTCGGGAGCTTCTTGCCGGCGGGGACGGGATTGAAGACGATGGCCGACTGGGTGCTGTTGCCAAGGTTAGCGGCTCTCAGCGTCTCGTATGCCGCAATAGGACTTCTCTCTCCGTTCAGACTCTGGACGATCCACTCTTGCTCTTCGCGCGTGAAGGACAACCCGGCGATCTCTTGCGCGGCTTCAATCATCTCGATGGTGATGCTCTCCGCGCCTCGGGCTACCGCAGCGAGCGCACCAGGCATCAGTGTCGAAGCGAGGCCTGCCGCGGAGAAGCACCCTATGAAGCGACGGCGGTTCACGGCGAATCTTTGATCGTTCGTGAGCACTTCAGAAGACTCTTCCTCCATCTGCATTATGCTCCTTTCCGACCCTCCACCGTTCAGGCCCGAATCACGGGACGCTCGGTCGAATCGGCGCCTTGGCCGTCGTTATTTCAACGACGGCCGTCTGAAGGCCTGAAGACTCTGCGGTCAGCTGGATCACGCCCGGCTTCTTCGTCGCCTGGATGATGACCATGGCCAGGCCGTTGAAGGCGCGGCGCTTGTCCGCCTTGTCCGCCTCGTGGCTCGAGGGATCCCCGTTCCCCACGCCGATGATCTCCCCGGGGCCCTCTAGACTGAATTGCACCTCGTTCCCGGCGGTCGGCACGAACCGACCCTCTGCGTCGAGGATTCTGACTTTCACCAGGGAGACGTCCTCACCGTCCGCGTTGACTCTCGAGCGATCGGGCTCGAGTGCGATGCCGGCCGGCTCCTCCGTCGTCTCACGCCTGGTCTCGGCGACGACCTCTCCGTCCCGGTAGCACTTCGCCGTAAGCACTCCCGGCTCCCACTCGACCTTCCACGACAGGCTTGAGTACGGCTCCAGGTCTTTTTGTCCCTGGCTCTGCCCGTTGAGGAACAGCTCGACGCTCTCGCAGTTGCTATAGCACTGGACGTCGATCGTCTGGTCGCTCTCCTCTCTGTCGGCCCAGTTCCAGTGCGGAAATAGGTGAAGGACGGTCTCGTCGGCCCAGGCCGACTTGTAGTAGTAATAGTCGTCCTTGGGGAAACCGCAGGTGTCCATGAAGCCGAATTGTGAGCTGATGGCTGGCCAGTCATAGGGAGCGGGCCCACCCCGATTGTCCATACCATTCCAGACGAATCCTCCCGCGACGTAGTCCGTCTCGGCCACCATACGCCAGGTCCGCGCGGAAGAGTTGTCGTAGGAGCTGAGATGGGCCTTCTCGTCGTCCTTGGCATAGACTCCGCGCGTCGTTCGGGCGTAGCCGGTCTCGAGGGCGACCATCGCGCTATCCGGATTCGCAGCGTGGTATTCATCGTAATTGTCCGGGTTGAACCCCCTGACATCGATGACTTCTGTCAAGTTTGCCAGACTCAATAAATTGGTCTCTTCGGGCGAGCGCGCGCCACCGGTCGGTCCCATGGGCCCGATGGTGGGACGGGTGGGGTCCCACCGCTTGACCACGTCTTGCATCGCCTTATACTGTTTCGCTGCCTCCTCGTAGCCCTGCTTCAAACCCTCGTTGTACATGCTCCAGAGGACGATGCTGGGGTGGTTCCTGTCGCGCCGCACCAAGCTTTCCACGGTGGCGAGCACCTCCTCCGAATCACCCATGTGGCGATTCTCATTCATCACCAGTATCCCCAGGCGGTCGCACGCGTCCAGCACCTCCGGGGTATGCGGGTTGTGCGCAGCGCGGAAGGCGTTCGTACCCATCTCTTTGAGCCTCTCTATCCGGTACACGTTGATCCTGTCCGGCAGGGCGGCGCCCACTCCCGCGAAATCATGGTGGAGGTTGACTCCGTTGATCTTCACGTGTTTCCCGTTGAGGGAGAAGCCGTTCCCGTCGAAAGTGAAATACCGTACCCCCAGCGGCGTCTCGTACCGGTCGGTGACGCGCCCGCCGCTTTTTACCGTAGTCTTCACCGCATACAAATAAGGATTCTCCAGCGACCACAGCGTCGGGTCTTGTATCGTGACGTCCTGGTTGAACTCGTACTCCTGACCCGCCGCGATACTCTGCTCCGCCACGGACTCCGCCACCGTCTTCCCGTCGGTGTCGGTGACCGTGCTCGTGAGCGTGCACTCCATCGACTCTGCGCTATCGTTGACGACGGTCGTTTGGATGTTGACCTCCGCCAGCTCGTTGGTGACCTCCGGCGTGGTGACGAAGGTCCCCCAATGACCGATGTGCAGGGGGTCGAGCTTCGTCAGCCAGACGTGGCGGTAGATGCCGCCGCCCTCGTACCACCAGCCCTCGTCCCAGTCCGCGTCGGCGCGCACCGTCACTACATTCTCTCCGCCGACGTTCGCTGCATCGGTGATGTCGTAATAGAAGCCCGTGTAGCCGCTCCAGTGGTGACCGAGCCAATGACCGTTTACCCAGACGTCGCTATTCCGGTAGACCCCGTCGAACTCCAGCCAGATCCGCTTGCCCTCGTCCGCGGCCGGGAGCTCGAAGCCGCGGCGGTACCAGCCGACGCCCTTGGGCTTGAAACCATGGTCCCTTTCGTACCAGAGCTCGCCTTCCCTTATGCCCTGGGGCTTGTCCGCCCCCTTGGGGTCGAAATCGCCCTCCACCACGAAGTCGTGGGGAACGCGGACCTCTACCCAGCCGCTGTCGTCGAAGTCGACGGACGCCGTCTTCACCGACCGCATCTTCGGGTCGTCTGCCCACAGGGCCGGCCTGTTGTACAGCACCGCACCGTCGATGCCGCCACGCCCCTCGACGTTTTCCACCAGCACCGCCAGCTCGTTCGGCCCGCCATCATTCCAGGTGTAGTTCAGATTGATCTCGAACGGGAAGTCCCCTCCCTCATGGTAGTAGGCTAACTTCCCGTTGACGTAGACGGTCGCGTTGTCGTCCACCGATTGAAAATAGATCCGAGGCCTTCCGGTCGGTCCGGGCGGCAAGTCTGAGAGCTCTGTACGGAACCAGGCAAGACCCTCCTTGCCCTCGAACACGTCGCTACCCGGCTCCGTCTCCTGCCAACCGGATATATCGAGCCCGGGCGCCGCCATCGCTTTCGCCTCGTCCTCGCCCTTCTCGCTCGTCTTGAAGCGCCACTTGTCGATGGCCTTTCCCCGGGGCAAGGGGGTGAATCCCTCTGCCCTCCCCCGGTAGAATCGCCATCCCTCGTCCAGGAGTAGCTTCTGCCTTGGATTGTCATCCCGCGGAGCGCATGCGCTCGTTGTCAAGAATGTGGAAACGAGACCCGTCGAGACAAACAGAACCAAGAAGGTTCTCGCGCTCATTTTGCCCTCTTTCGATCCTCCACCGATCACGGGACTCTCGGTCGAATCGGCGCCTTGGCCGTCGCTATTTCAACGACTGCCGTCTGAAGGCCTGAAGACTCCGCGGTCAGCTGGATCACGCCGGGCTTCTTCGTCGCCTGGATGATGACCATGGCCAGGCCGTTGAAGGCGCTGCGCTTGTCCGCCTTGTCCGGCTCGTGGCTCGAGGGGTCCCCGTTCCCCACGCCGATAATCTCCCCGGGGCCCTCTAGACTGAATTGCACCTCGTTCCCCGCGGTCGGCACGAAACGACCCTCCGCGTCGAGGATTCTGACTTTCACCAGGGAGACGTCCTCTCCGTCCGCGTTGACGCTCGAGCGGTCGGGCTCGAGTGCGATGCCGGCTGGCTCCTCCGCCGTCTCTCGCCTGGTCTCGGCGACGACCTCTCCGTCCCGGTAGCACTTGGCTTCCAGAACTCCCGGCTCCCACTCGACCTTCCACGATAGGCTCGAGTGCGGCTGCACGTCTTTTTGTCCCTGGCTCTCCCCGTTGAGAAACAGCTCGACGCTCTCGCAGTTGCTATAGCACTGGACGTCGATCGTCTGGTCGCTTTCGTCTCTGTCCGCCCAGTTCCAGTGCGGAAATAGGTGAAGGACGGTCTCGTCGCTCCAGACCGACTTGTAGGCGTAGTAGTCGTCCTTGGGGAAACCGCAGGTGTCCATGAGACCGTATTGTGATGTGACGGCTGGCCAGTCAAAGGGAGCGGGCTCGCCCCGATAATCCATACCGTTCCAGACGAATCCGCCCGCGACGTAGTCCGTCTCGGCCACTGAACTCCAGCTCCGCGCCGAACCGGTGCCGTAGGAGCTGAGATAGGCCTTCTCGTCGTCCCTGGCATAGATCCCGCGCGTCGTTCGGGCGTAGCCGGTCTCGAGGGCGACCATCGGGTCGTCCGGATTCGCAGCGTGGTATTCGCCGTAATTACGCGGGTTAAAACCCCTGGCATCGATGACTTCTGTCAAGTTTGCGAGACCCGCTAGTAAGTTGGTCTCTTCAGGCGAGCGCGCGCCACCGGTCGGTCCCATGGGCCCGATGGTGGGACGGGTGGGGTCCCACCGCTTGACCACGTCTTGCATCGCCTTATACTGTTTCGTTGCCTCCTCGTAGCCCTGCTTCAACCCCTCGTTGTACATGCTATAGAGGACCAAGCTGGGGTGGTTCCTGTCCCGCCGCACCATGGCTTCCACGGTGGCGAGCACCTCCTCCGAATCACCCATGTGGCGATTTTCATTCATCACCAGTATTCCTAGGCGATCGGCCGCGGCCAGCACCTCCGGGGTATGCGGGTTGTGCGCGGCGCGAAAGGCGTTCGCACCCATCTCCTTGAGCTTCTCCATCTTGTAAACGCTGATCCTGTCCGGCAGGGCGATCCCCACTCCTGCGAAGTCGCTGTGGAAGTTGAGTCCGTTGATCTTCACGTTTTTCCCGTTGAGGGCGAAGCCGTTCCCGTCGAAAGTGAAATACCGTACCCCCAGCGGCGTCTCGTACCGGTCGGTGACGCGCCCGCCGCTTTTTACCGTAGTCTTCACCGCATACAAATAAGGATTCTCCAGCGACCACAGCGTCGGGTCTTGTATCGTGACGTCCTGGTTGAATTCGTACTCCTGACCCGCCGGGATACTCTGCTCCGCCACGGACTCCACCACCGTCTTCCCGTCGATGTCGGTAACCGTGCTCGTGAGCGTGCACTCCATCGACTCCGCGCCATCGTTGACGACGGTCGTCTGGATGTTGACCTCCGCCAGCTCGTTGGTGACCTCCGGCGAGGTGACGAAGGTCCCCCAGTGACCGACGTGCAGGGGGTCGAGCTTCGTTAGCCAGACGTGGCGGTAGATGCCGCCGCCCTCGTACCACCAGCCCTCGTCCCAGTCCGCGTCGGCGCGCACCGTCACCACATTCTCCCCGCCGAAGTTCGCCGCGTCGGTGATGTCGTAATAAAAGCCCGTGTAGCCGCTCCAGTGGTGACCGAGCCAATGACCGTTTACCCAGACGTCGCTGTTGCGGTAGACCCCGTCGAACTCCAGCCAGATCCGCTTGCCCTCGTCCGCGGCCGGGAGCTCGAAGCCGCGGCGGTACCAGCCGACGCCCTTGGCCTTGAAACCATGGTCCCTGTCGTACCAGAGCTCGCCTTCCCTTATGCCCTGGGGCTTGTCTGCCCCCATGGCGTCGAACTCGCCCCCCACCACGAAGTCGTGGGGAACCCGGACCTCTACCCAGCCGCTGTCGTCGAAGTCGACGGCCGCCGTCTTCACCGCCCGCATCTTCGCGTCGTCTTGCCACAGGGCCGGCCTGTTGTACAGCACCGCACCGTCGATGCCGCCGCGCCCCTCGACGTTTTCCACCAGCACCGCCATCTCGTTCCGCCCGCCATCTTCCCAGGTGTAGTTCAGGTTGATCTCGAAGGGGAAGTCCCCGCCCTCATGGTAGTAGGCTAACTCTCCGTTAACGTAGACGGTCGCGTTGTCGTCCACCGATTGAAAATAGATCCGGGGCCGTCCGGTCGGTCCGGGCGGCAAGTCTGAGAGCTCCGTACGGAACCAGGCAAGACCCTCCTTGCCCCCAAACACGTCGCTACCCGGCTCCGTCTCCTGCCAACCGGAGATATCGAGCCCGGGCGCCGCCATCGCTTTCGCCTCGTCTGCGCCCGTCTCGCTCGTCTTGAAGCGCCACTTGTCGATGGCCTTTCCCCGGGGCAAGGGGGTGAATCCCTCTGCCCTCCCCCGGTAGAATCGCCATCCCTCGTCCAGGAGTAGCTTCTGCCTTGGATTGTCATCCCGCGGAGCGCATGCGCTCGTTGTCAAGAATGCGGAAACGAGACCCGTGGAGACCAACAGAATCAAAAAAGCTCTGCGGCTCGTTTTTCTCACTTGTTAAACTCCTTTTGGACTAGCAAAGAAAAGCCCATCCTTCCCTTATATGTCGATCTTCGTCTTGATACACAAGCCAGGCCGTTGTCCGCAGAACGATGGGCTCCTTGTTCGATGCCGGCTGTGGACGACGAACGAGTTCCGGGCGGCGGGTTTCAGGAGAGCCAGCAAATTAGGGGGTGACATCAGTTCGATCGGCGCTCGTCATCGATTTGTTAGCCCAGTCGGTGCAAATAGATAACCCGCAGATCCGAGCTGAGGCGACCAAATACCGGCGCAATCTACCATGCCTGTCGAGCAAAAATACAATTTTCTCGAACAAGATTGAGGCGTAACATCCGGCACGATCTAAAGCGAAAATGACCATGGGAAAATGTGGGACGGGCTGCATTTTCCGCGTGTACAGCGGCGAAATCCGTTTCCTGCTACGAAAAGAGGGTCTACGCGGATTCGTGTGGGTAAGTCCTGACGGAAAAACAGTGTAACTCATTGTGTGGAAAAGGTATCGAGTACTTCATCAGGTGCTGAAAAGTGGTCCATTTTTAGGATAGGCTAACCGAGTGAAAAATTCCCAGTCGATCCGCTCGCTGTTTGCGCTGCCAGGTTTCGTGGTTGGTGCCGGATTGAAGGGTCTATTCGGTGACCGATACGCCCGCGTCATCCAGCTCAAGAGGCGAAAAAAACAGCTGTGTGCTCTTACTGTGGGCAACGGTGCCGGGGGCGCTATGACAAGCAAGTGTGCCGGGTCCGCGACCTGTCGTTGGCAGGCTGGCGGATCTATCTGGAATACGAGCGTTGGCGCGTCAACTGTCCTGGGTGCGGCGGTGTGCATGTAGAACACCTGGACTGGCTGGCGAACAACTCGCGCTACACCTAGCGTTTTGCGACGCATGTGGGCAAGCTGTGCCGGACAAGGCGGTGGCCGAGATGGAACGTCTGCGCCTCCTAGTTGAAGGGGTCAACAACAAAATCCGTGTGCTGCAACGACGCGCCTACGGCTATCGCGACGAGGAATATCTCAAGCTGAAGATCGTGGCGGCATTCCTTCCGCCATTACCCAGAAATGCCGTCTTCAACCCACACGAATCCGCGTAGACCCCGAAAAGTAGAGGCAGCAGTCAAACGGCGTTTTCGAGCACCTTCAGCAATCGCTGGATGTCGCCGGCGTTGTTGAACATGGAGAGGCTCACACGTATCACGGAAGCATTCTTCTCTCGGAAGGTGACCACGATGGCCTCTTCCTTCAGAAGACGCCTCAGAGGCTCGGGGTCTTTTCCATGAACGAAGCTCATGATGGATGACCGGTTGCTTTTGGGCGTCCAGATCTCGAGTCCCAACCTGGTGAGGCCCTCCCGGAGCTCTCGGGCCAGCGCCACGGTGTGCTCTTCGATTCTGGAAAGACCGACCTTCTTCAAGTAGCCGAGGGCGGCGTCGAGCTGGGCGACCGCGCCGTAGGCGAGCGAGGCGTACTCGTACTTCTGCGCCGAGGTCCGCAGGCGGAAATGGTGATCGGGGAGCGACTCCTCGACCTGGGAGTGGCCGTAGCGGTCGGGCCGAATGCGATCGAGGTGCCCCTCGCGGATGAAGAGCGGTGCCACGCCGAAGTTTGCGAAAAGCCACTTGAAGGCCCCGGTGGTGAGAAAGTCCACGCCCTGCTCGGTGAGGTTGGTGGGGAAGTGGCCGAGGGCCTGGACGGCGTCCGTGTAAAGGAGGGTACCTTTGGCGTGAGCGAGTTCTGCCAGGGCGCGGAGATCCTGTCGATAGCCGTTGCGGTTCGACACCCATGCCACGGAAACGAGCCGGGTCCTCTCGTCGATGCGCGCTTCGAAATCTTCGATCCGCGTCCGGCCCTCCTTCTGCGGAACGATGCGGAGCTCGATGCCCTTTTCCTTTTCGAGCTGCCGGTAGAGGACGAAGGTTGTAGAAAAGTGGAGCTCGTCCACAACGACGTTGTCGCCGGCTTGAAGATCGAGGCCGTGGGTGATGACATTCTCTCCGTCGCTCGTCGAGTAGAGAAAAGCCACCTCCTCCGGCTTGGCGCCGAAGAGCTCAGCGAAGCTGGCGCGCGCCATCTCTTTCTTCTCCAATCGGCGACGGCTATCCGCCCACAGCAACTTTTCTTCGGCGTAGTCGACGGCGGCGTCTCTCACCACCGTCGACATCGGGCCAATCCAGGCCGTATTGAGAAACGTGTTGTTCCGGGTGACGGGAAAGTCGGCGCGCACCCCGAGCGGATCCTCGGCGGGGGCCGCGGCCGCCATTCCGCCTACGGTCGGGAGCGCGGCCAGCCCGGCAGCGGTCGTCCTGAGGAAGCTACGGCGGTCCGGTAAGCTCATGGGAATCTCTCCTTATCCACAAATCCGCGGCGCCGGATCGGGCGCCGGAAGGGCAGCGATGCTAGGGCTCCTCCGTCGGCTCGATCGCCGAGCCGTTTGAGGCTTGGATAAACGCAGCCACATCGCGCTTGAACTGCCGAAGAACGTCCGGACGTATGTACATCATGTGCCCGGCCTGGTAATAGCCCATGCTCACCCGCTCGCGGAACGTTGGCTCAAACCCAAGGTGATCGAACGTCCACTCCGTGGCGGCAAATACCGTTGCCACATCGTAGTAGCCGTTCGCGACGAAGACGCGCAGGAAGGGATTACGCGCCATCACATAGCGGAGGGAATCGGTAAGATTGAGGTAGCGGCCCTGAGGGTATTCCCAACCGTGCCCGAAGTCATACGAGCGGTATTGAAGGTCCGTCTCCCACTTTAGCTCGCGTCGCACGTAGTCGTTGAACATCGCGGTGAAGGCGCCACCCACTGCTGTGTCGGAGGGGTCGAACTCTTGCTCCTCGCCGGCCGCGTCGGCGTCGATGCCAGTGAACCGGCTGTCGAGACGCCCGACCATCAAGCGTCGATCGCGCAGTAGCTCTTTGCGGAACCGTCGAGCGTTGACCCTCAGGTTAGCCCGGCCGACGTACTCGGCCGACAGGCCGGTGAACCGCGCCACCTTCTCCGCCATGGCCTCGTTCTCCTCGCGGCTCAGCCGATTCCCCTTGGTAAGCGCGAGCAGGTATTCGCCGAATGCGAAATCACGGGCTTTCGCAATAGTTTCTTCGAAGTCGCCCTGGAGGTCTGCCGGCAGCCTCTTGTGATACCAGGCCGTCGCTGTATAGGTGGGGAGGAAGAAGACGTAATGCATGTCATTGGCGGGTGCTTCCCTAAGCGTCATGAAGTCGAGGACCGAGGACACCAGGACGATGCCATTGAGCTCGATTTTTAGGCGCTGTTGCAGATCGGCGGCGACCCCTGCGGATCGCACCGTTCCGTAGCTCTCACCAAGAAGATACTTCGGTGACGTCCAGCGGTCGAACCGGGTGATGTAAAGCTGTATGAACTCGGAGAAGAACTCAATGTCCTGGGTGACGCCGTAGAATTGTTTTAAATCCTCGCCTTCGGCCGCCCGGGTGAAGCCGCTCGCGACCGGGTCAATCGCCACCAGATCCGTGACATCGAGCAGCGAGTCCTCGTTGTCAACCAGACGGTACGGCGGCGCCGGCTGGAAACCTTCGCTCGCCATAGGCACTCGCCGTGGCCCGAGCGCCCCCATGTGAAGCCAGATGCTGGCCGAGCCAGGGCCGCCGTTGTAAAAGAAGGTGATCGGCCGGGAGCCCCGGTCCGTCTGGCCATCGCGAACGTAGGCGGTGAAGAAGACGTCTGCTCTCGGCTCGCCGTCCGCGTGGCGCAGAACGAGCGTGCCTGCCGTCGCCGTGTAGGGAACCACGGTGCCGTCGATACGAACGCTGTGGGACGTGGTGGAGAGCTTGTCCTTCGCGACGACTGCCGCTTCCGAGGACTCGCTCGTCGTAGCGTCGGGTGACGGCTGCTGTGCTCGCGCCGGTGCGAGCGTCACCGCCCAGAGAAATGAGACGATTGCCAGGGGCACCAGAGCGTCAAACCTTCGTCGGTGCATCGAAATACCTCCAGGCGGAATACGAGGCGGCACTATACCACGATGGATTCTTTGAGACGACCACACTTCCTCGACGTTGCCCGCGCTAGGCAAGACGAAACCCTCCGACGCCGCGCCGAGATACCCACACCGGCAGAGACGGTAGAAAGGAGGTTGCCCATGCGGATACCTTGGCCGTCAGCGTTCGGTCGACTTGCCTGTCGGAGTGCAATCCGACTAACATTCCCGATTTCGAACTCGCACGTCTCATAGGTGACGGCGGTCTCCGAGGGGAAGGATCCGATGCACGAGGCAAATCGGCGTTCACTTACCCGCTCTTTTGATCTCGGCGCCGTCGTCTGCCAACCCCCTCGAGGATATCCGGAACGCCCGGCGAGTCCGGACGGTGATCAAGAACGGAGAGGTTTACGAGCTGGAGGAATTGCTGAAGCGGCCGTGACCGCGACCGGCGCATCAAGAAAATTTCGAACCGAGTCCCTTGCGAAACTAAAAACGATCGGAATCCAGCGGCCACGAATGTCAGGCGTCTTTCGCCCGCGATGGAGCACGAAAATGAAGAATGTCGTTGTTTCAACCCTATCCATACTTATCTTGGTTGGGAGTTTGAATTCTCAAACACTTGCGGAAGAAGCAAAGAAGCGAGCTCAACGGGTCAAGGCAGAAAATCAGCCCATTGCAGATCTCGGCAATGGATTTTACCAAAACCCCATCATGGCGGGTGACTACGCCGACCCGACCATCGTCAGAGTCGGGGAAGACTATTACATGGCCTTTACCCGCCGAATTGGCATCATGATGTGGCATTCCCGTGATCTGGTCAACTGGAGACCCATCGTCAGGCATACTTTTGACGACCTGGATGGTATTTTGGCCATTGACTTACAGTACTTCGACGGAAAGTTTCATATTTATATGCCGGCTGGTTCCTGGCCGGGCAAAGCAAAGGAGCGTTTCCCACCTAATAGGGCTAATTTCGTAACCACCTCCGAAAAGCCGGAAGGACCATGGAGCGAGCCCATCAGAGTCGATAGAGACCCTATCGAGGCTGATCTCTACGTTGGCAATGACCCCGGACTCATTCAAACCCCAGAAGGTAAGAAGTATCTTCATACCGACGTTGGCTTCGTGATGCCGCTTTCCGACGATGGGTTGAGAGTCACGGCTCCTCCGGAACTGGTATACGACGGCTGGGAATATCCCAAAGATTGGATCGTGGAAGCCAAGGGTTTGGAGAGTCCCAAACTATTTTTCAAGAGCGGCTTTTACTATTTGGTAACTGCAATGGGCGGAACGGGTGGACCGTCAACGGCTCACATGGCGGTCGTCGCTCGGTCCGCGTCGCCGACAGGGCCATGGACGGATTCACCCCATAATCCCTTGGTTCATACCTATTCCCACTCAGAAAAGTGGTGGCGCCAGGGTCATGCAACCGTCTTCGAGGGACCAGGCGGATCCTGGTGGACCGTTTATCATGCCACGAATGGCGATGGCGGCGGCCTGGGCAGGCAAACGTTGTTGATGCCTGTTGCGTGGACTTCGGATGGATGGCCGGTGATCAAAGACGGGTTGAAATCCTGGGATACCATCCCGATGCCCAAAGGAGAGAACGTCGGGCACGGTATGCCGATATCGGATGACTTCTCGTCAGATGAGCTGGGCATTCAATGGGTATACAAACCAAGCGAGAAAGAACGAGTTCTAGTCCGCAACGGTAAACTCTTGCTGGAAGCCAGAGGAGAGAGCAGCAAGAATGCGAGCTCTGTATCCGTCGTGGCTACCAACGAGAGTTTCGAGGCGACGGTAAAGATCGAATGCCCGGAAGGAGTCTTGGCAGGTTTGACATTTGGCAACCATGAAGGACTCAAGACGGACGGAAAAATAGTAGGCTACACCAAAGGGGACATGTCCTCCGCCTCTTATGCCATGCGCTCCGTAGCCTGGGGCGGTCGCAGCACCGATGTGCCGTTAAAGACCCAAGGTAGCGTTTATTTGAAAATAAGAAACGACCGCGGGGACCTCTCCTTCTACTCCAGTGATGATGGAGAACATTGGACGACGTTTCAGAACGGCGTCCGATCCGGCAACCACACGATCCTACTCTTTGCGGCTCGAGGAGACGACCGCTCTACCAGAAAAGTAAAAAGGGCCTCTTTCAGCCAATTCAAATACATCGGCCTGGAGTCGCGGGACGCCGCCCCGATGCCGAAAGGTGACAATGTAGGTCACGGCCACGGCATGCGGATATCGGATGACTTCTCGTCAGATGAACTGGGCATTCAATGGGTAATAAACCCAAGTGAAGAAGAACGAGTTCAAGTCCGCAACGATAAACTTTTGCTGGAAGCCAGAGGAGAGAACAGCAAGAATGCGAGCTCTATATCAGTTGTGGCTACCAACAAGAGTTTCGAAGCGACGATAAAGATCGAATGCCCGGAAGGGGTCTTGGCAGGTTTGACATTCGGCAACCATGAGGGACTCAAGACGGACGGAAAAATAGTAAGCTACACCAAAGGGGACGTGTCCTCCGTCTATCATGCCATGCGCTCCGCATCCTGGGGCGGTCGCAGCAACGATGTGCCGGTAAAGACCAAAGGTAGTGTTTACTTGAAAATAAGAAACTACCGCGGGGACCTCTCCTTCTATTCTAGTGATGATGGAGAACATTGGACGACGTTTCAGAACGGTATCAGATCCAGCAATCACACGATCCGACTCTTTGCGGCTCGAGCACACGACCGCTCTACCAGAAAAGTAAAAAGGGCCTCTTTCAGCCAATTCAAATACATCGGGCTGGAGTAGCTCTGTGGGACCCCGAGGATTCATGAGCGCCGTCCGTTTTCTCCTCCCCTCAGCGCTGGGCCTCGCCTTTTTTGCGCTCCCCGTGCCGGTTCAAGGGCGCGTCACGGTTCCGTTCGATTTGGCGGTTCGGTGGCTCATACGTGAAGTGCCAAACGCAGTGGCTGCCTACTGCTTGGCCCTCATCGTTGTCGGTGCCGCGGCATCGGTGGCGGTCCGCTGGCGTCCCACGATACCGAAGCTCCTCGAGGGCTTCCGGACTTCGACGCCCTTGGTCCTCCTTCGCCTCGTCGGCCTTGCGCTTGCCGTCGTCTACTGCTTCTGCATCGGCCCCCAGATCCTTCTTCAGGATGGTGTGGCCAATCTCATGTGGAACATCCTGGCCCTCTCCGTCGCGGTCATCGTCCCTCTCGGGGCGACCCTCCTTGTACTGCTCGTCCGCTACGGCCTTCTCGAGTTCATCGGCACCCTCATGCGCCCCGTGATGCGGCCGCTCTTCCGCCTACCCGGCCGGTCGGCTCTGGATAGCCTCACCTCCTGGGTCGGTAGCTACTCGGTAGGCCTCTATTTGACCCGAAAGCTCACGGGGGATGGTTACTACAGTCGCCGCGAGGCCTATACCATCGTGACCTGTTTTTCCACGGTGAGCATCGGTTTCGTCGCCGTGGTTGCTCAGACCCTGGAAATTCTCCACCTCTTCCCACTCATCTTCCTCACCTATTTCCTTGCCGTCTACCTGCTGACCGCGATTCTTGCACGGACTTGGCCCATCGCCGGAAAGTCCGAGGAATACCTGGCCCCCCCGCGACCCGAGCCAACCGCGCGAGGGGACGGAGGGGGACTACTGAGGACGGCCTGGGAGGCCGCCATCCGTCAGGCGAACCAGGCGCCTGGCCTTCGCGGGATGTTACGCGAGGGGTTCACGGACGGGCTCGTACTCGCTTCGACCATCCTGGGAAGCATCCTCGCTGTCGGCACGGCGGCACTCCTACTCGCCCTGGAGACGCCGATCTTCACCATCCTGGGGCAACCGCTCGTGCCCTTGCTGGATGTACTCGGCCTCCCCGATTCCGAGATCCTCGCTCCCGCCGTCCTCGTCGGAGTGACGGAAATGTACATCCCCGCTCTACTGACTCGAGAGGCCGCGATGCCGGCTCGTTTCTTCATTGCCGTGCTCTCCATCTCCCAGCTCATCTTCTTCTCCGCGGTGGCACCCATGATGATCGACATGTTTCGCGCGGTCCCCGTCCGTGCCCGCGAGCTCCTCGCCCTGTTCCTCATGCGAACCGCCGTGCTCATTCCCGTGCTCGCGGCGGTCACCGCTCTGCTCGGTTGGGCGGGCCTTCTAACGGAGTAGACCCATGAAGAAAGCACTTACTTTTTCCGTTTTTCTGACTTTGATGCTTTTATCCTGCACGAATCACACCGGCCAAAAAGAAACCGAGTCGAATCCGTTTTTTTCAGAGTTCGATACTCCTTTTAATGTACCGCCCTTCGACAAAATAGAGGACGAACATTATCTGCCGGCTTTTCAACGAGCCATTCAAGAGCAGGAAAAGGAAATCGAAGCGATTGTCAACACCCTCGAGGCTCCGACTTTCGAAAACACAATCGAAGCCTTGGAGCATAGCGGGGTTTTGCTGGAAACCGTCGGCAGCGTCCTTCAGGTTCTCAACTCGACCATCGCGAATGACAATAGGCAGGCAATAGCAAAACAAGTCGCTCCCCTAACATCCAAGCACAGGAGCGATATCACGTTGAATGAAAAACTATTCGAGAGAATCGAAACGGTTTATGGCCAGAGAGATGAATTGAGTTTGACGCTGGAGCAAAACGCGCTCCTGGAGAAATACTACAAAGATTTTGTGAGGGGCGGCGCAAAACTCGACGCGGAAAAGAAAGCCCGGATGAGTGACATCAACCAGGAGCTGTCCCTCCTCATACTCGAGTTTGGCGATAATGTCTTGAAAGCAAACAATCGGCTCGAACTCGTCATCGAAGAGGAAGAAGATCTCGCCGGCCTGCCGGAAGTGGTTATCGACAGAGCCGCGGAAGTTGCAAGAGAACGGGGACACGAAGGGAAGTGGGTATTCACTCGAAATGATGTGTTTCGTTTCCTCCGTTATTCCGAAAAACGTCCCCTCAGGGAAAAATTCTTGAACGCTTACATCAACCGCTGCAATAACAACGATGATCTGGACAACAAAGCTGTCGTGTCTCGAATAGCATCTCTTCGCGCGGAACGGGCAAATCTCTCCGGCTACAAGACCCATGCTCATTTCGTGCTCGAAAACAATATGGTCAAAAACCCGGAGACTGTTTACGAGTTTCTCGACCAGCTCTGGCAACCGGCTTTGAAGTTGGCCAAAAAAGAGGCCACCGAGCTTCAGGAGATGATCGAAGAAGAAGGCGAGTCTTTCAGGCTGCAACCCTGGGACTGGAGGTACTACGCAGAAAAGCAAAAAAAAGCCAAATACGACCTGGATGAGGAGGTATTGAGGCGCTACTTCAAGTTGGAAAATGTCGTAGACGGCGCTTTTGCGGTCGCGAACAGACTCTACGGCATTCAGTTCGTCGAAAGAACCGACATTCCCCGCTATCACGAGGATGCGAGGGTGTTCGAGGTCACCGAAGCCGACGGCTCGCCTCTCGGTGTCTTTTATACGGACTATTTCCCAAGAGCCAGCAAAAAAGGCGGGGGCTGGATGACGAGCTTCAGAAAACAATCAAGGCGGGGCGGCAAGGATGTTCTGCCGGTTGTATTGAATGTCTTAAACCTGTCGCAGCCAACCAGTGACATGCCGGCACTCATCAGCTCCGGAGGAGTATCGAGTTTGTTTCACGAATTGGGGCATGCACTTCACGGGTTGCTTTCCAACTCTACGTATTCGAGATTCTCGGGAACTGCGGTAGCGGGAGATTTCGCGGAGTTCCTTTCGCAGATGATGGAGAACTGGGCCTTCGAACCGGAAGTCCTCGAGATCTACGCAAAACACTATGAAACTGGTGAAGTTATTCCTCGGGAACTGATTGATAAATTAGAAAAAGCAACTCACTTCAACCAGGGCTCTGCGACGGTTGGATACCTGTCGGCTGTTTTCCTGGACCTCGACTTGCACACACTCACCGAACCCCAAGAACTGGATGTAGAGAAGTTTGAGATCGAGTCACTCAACAAGATCGGTCTTATTCCGGAGATTGGAGTCAGGTACAGAAGTACCCATTTCGAACATATCTTCAACCACGGACACTCCTCGGAATTTTACAGCTACATATGGACCGAGGTTCTCGATGCCCACGCCTTCGAAGTATTCGAAGAAAGAGGCATCTTTGACCAAGCAACGGCACAGTCATTCAGGCAGAATATTCTCGAAAGAGGCGGCACGGAAGATCCGATGACCCTCTATAAACGCTTCAGGGGTGCTGAGCCTAGCATTGAGCCTTTGCTGAAGAGAAGAGGCCTCGATTCTCAGTAAGATTACATCCCGCTCTGGCCTGTTGTGTTTCTTGATATCGCCTTCGGTAGAGGGGGCGACGGAACCCGTTGGAGGTCAAGATGACAGATCAAAGGCGACGGTTATCGAAGCCGTCCAGCATGAAGTGGAGTCGACGGCAGTTCTTCGGCGCCGGGCTCATGGGAGGACTTGGCGCCTGCTCGCGTCCGTCCGACCGAGCTGCCGTGCCAACCAGCTTGGCCCCGCTCGTGAGTCGCCTGAACGGCGACAACATCTATACGCGGCTCCTGGGGGTCGATCCGCATGTGCCCTGCCACGACAACCATACCTCCATGGGAGGCTCTCGAATGCCGGCCGAGGTCATTGAAGCCATCGCGGAAGCCAATCGGTACTTCGTGGACATGCGGGAGCTGAACCGGGCCGCCGGCAAGAGGATCGCCGAGGTGGTCCATACCGAGTTCGCCATGGTCGCCTCCGGAGCCTTTTCGGCGATGATCCTCGGCGCGGCGGCCTGCCTCACCGGGACAGACGAAGAGAAGATGGAAGCGCTACCGCATCCAACCTGGCCGAAGGTGGAATGCCTCACTCAGAAGGCGCACCGTCTCGATTATGACCGCGCCTATCGCGCCGCGGGCATGATCATCGTCGAAGTGGAGACCCGGGAGCAGTTCAGGAATGCAGTGAACGACAAGACGGCAATGATTCACGTTCTGGCCCGTCAGGAGCATGTGAGAGCCGATGAGCCCGAGGTCATGAAGCCCCACGAATTGCTGGAGATCGGAAAGCGGGCCGGCGTTCCGGTTCTGATTGATGCCGCTTCCGAGCTTCCTCCCGCCGGCAACTTGACCCGCTACGGCGAGATGGGAGCGGACCTGCTGGTGTTCAGTGGGGGAAAGGGGATTCGCGGGCCTCAATCGACAGGAATTCTCGCAGGCAGGAAGGATCTCATCGACGCGGCGCTGATGCAGGCCTCACCCAATAGCCACCTCGGACGCGGGATGAAGGTCGGTAAGGAGGAGATCATCGGCCTCATCGTGGCTCTGAACCGCTACGAGCGGCTCGATTACGAGGCCCTCGAGGCGGAGTGGGCCCGAAAAGCTCGCTACATTGTCGGGGAGCTGAGCGACGTCAAGGGCCTTACCGCGGAGGTCAGGATGAACACCAGGGGATTCGCGGAGCTCGATCTCGCCTGGGACGAGCAAGTCATCCCAGTGAGCCCGGAAGCAGCTCGCGACAAGCTGAAGAACGGCCGGCCGCGGCTCGTCATGTTCGAAGATTTCATGTCGACCCGCTGCATGGAGGACGGCGAAGAGGTCCTGGCCGCTCAGCTCTTGAAGCAGTTCTTCCAGGAAGAGGCGGCAAGGGCTTGAAGTGCTCAGGTCAGTTCCGCTTGGGGAAGGGCGGGTGGTTCGGTTGGGTCGGCGGGTCGGCCTCGATCCTCTCGAGGATGACCTCGATCCCCTTTTGCAGCTGGGCATCATGGCCGCGCGCCATCTCCGCCGGATCGAGCTCGACCTCGATATCCGGCGTCACGCCCGTGTTCTCCACGACCCACTCACCCTCGAGCGAGTAGATACGGTAGTCGGGTACGCCCAGACCGGTGCCGTCCACCAGGTCGATGGACATGGAGACGCCGACTAGACCACCCCAGGTGCGGGTCCCGATCACCGGCCCCATCCCCTTCTGGCGGAACTCGAGGGCCAACTCGTCGCCGCCCGAGCCCGACTGACGGTTGATGACCAGCGCCATGTGCGCCTGGGACACATAGATCGGGGTCACGTGGTCCTCGGAATAGCGGCGGGTCCAGTACGACAACGGCTTCTTGGCCAGTCGCTGCAGGAAAATATCGGGGTCGAGACCGCCGCCGTTGAAACGGCCGTCGATGAGCAGGCCCTGCTTGCGGCTCTGCGAATAGTAGTACTTGGGGAACTCGATGGCCGACCTGACGCGAGTGTCGGGGAGATGGATGTAGCCGATTCGTCCGCCCGAGGCTTCGTCCACCACAAGGCGGCTGCGCTCCACCCAGTCGAGGTAGCGTAGGTATCGCTCGCTCCCGACCGGAGTGACGACCTCGTCATGGGACTCGACACCGCTCCGCCCGAGTGTGAGGACCACCTGCTGGCCGGCAAGCCCCTGAAAAGAGGAGTGGACCGACCGCTTGCCCGACACGGGCTGACCATTGACCGCGAGCAGGGCGTCGCCTTCGAGAACGTCAAGTCCGGGGCCCGCGAGCGGTGGGTGGATTCCGCGCGACCAGTCGGGCACGCGGTAGATCTTGTCGATGATCCAATTGCCTGTCGCCGAGTCCACCGACCAGTTCGCCCCTAGGAGACCCACGTTGACGGACTCGGCACGCCGGCGCCGGTCGCCGGTGCTAATGGTGGTATGGGAAGTGGCGAGCTCACCGATCAGCTCGCCGATGATGAAGCGCATGTCCTGGGCGCAGGTGGCCCGATCGACCCACGACGAGAAACGTTCGCGCATGGCCGCCCAGTCGAGACCGTTCATTCCGGGCTCGTAGTAGAAGTCCCGCTGAAAACGCCCGGCGTCGGCGAAGACCTGCTGCCACTCGGCGCGTGGATCGAGGTTCATCACGAGGCCATCGAGGTCGAGGGAACCCGACTTGGGACCGCGCTCGGAAGGGCGGCTCCGTGCGCCGATCCTCTTGCGGACGCGGCGGGTAAGAGCGCCGTTGTCGATGATGCCCACGGTGTGACCGCGCCGCCACACCAGGTGCTCACCGTCATCGCTGAGGGCGTAGTCGTCGATCTGCTCGACGACGGTCCTCGTGTTGCGATCCTTCAAATCGAATTTCTTGAGAGTTCGCGGCGGCATTGGGCGGAACTCGAATCGGTTGAAGTCTCCGTCGTCGGTGTCGAGGAAGTAGATGGCGTCCTCCCCTGACGCCAGATCGCGGTAGTTGGAGGCGGGTAACGGCAGTGCCTGGATCCTTGCCGCGATCCCATCGAGATCGACACGAACCGTCACCGGCTCACGCTCGGTGGGACGTTCTGGAACATCATTATTACCAGCATCCACCGGTGCCACCTCGTCCGAGCGCGGGGGCAGCAGCGGCTGGCCGTCGGCGCGTAGAGTTAGCGCGTAAATCCCGGCCACATCCTTGAAGACCATCTCCCACTCGAAGTCACCGAAGGTGGGGTTGAATCGGCGATTGGAGACGAAAACCAGGTGCTCGCCGTCCTTGGTGAAGACCGGCCCGAAGTCATTGAAGAGGCCGTTCGACACGTTATGGGTGGACCCGGTCTCGAGCGAGTACAGGTAGACGTGAGAGACATGATCTAGGTCAATCTTCGAGTAGGCGAGCCATCGCGAGTCGGGCGACCAGTGGTGGTCCGAAATCGGCTTGGCTTCGAGGGCGATGTCCATGGGTTCCACCTCAGCGCGGTCGACCGTGACAGTTTCCCCGGTCGCTACGTCGACGATGAACAGGGTGAGCGTTTCGTCGGTGAAGGCGATCCTCGTGCCGTCGGGCGACCAGCGTGGGGTGTGGGGGTAGCCGCGGTCGCGGGAGGTGATTTGCCGGGAATCGTCCCTCCCCAGAGGGTCGCCCACATGAAGCTGATACTCGCCGTCGGCATCGGAGAAGAAGGCGATGTGTGCGCCGTCCGGCGACCAGGCGGCGTTGCGCTCACGCACCCCGGAGGTACGAGTCAGGTTGCGCGTCGGTCCGTGCTCGGCGGGTACGGTGAATATCTCGCCGCGGGCGACGATTAGCGCGCGGCCGCCCTGGGGCGAGATGCCGACCTGGGTGATGAAGTTGGAGACATCCTTGCGGTAGGGCAAGGCCTCGCGGGCCATCGTGGGAATCTCGATGTGGATCGGTCGTGTCTCCCCACTCGAGATGTCGAGGTTCCACAGGGTGCCGGCGACCTCGTAGACGATGCGGTTGCCCCCGTGGCTCGGCCGACGTATGTCGTAGTCGGTGTGATCGGTGATCCGGGTCATCGAACCGTCGTCCAGCTGATAGGACCAGATGTTGAGCTCCCCGTCGCGGTCGGAAGCGAAGTAGATGGCATCGCCGATCCACATGGGGAGCCGGTCGGTGCCCTCGTAGACGGTGAGCCGGCGATCTTTGCTGGTGCTGAAGTCGTAGAGCCACACGTCCTGCGCCGTGCCGCCGTAGTAGCGCTTCCAGGCACGGTCCTCGCGCGCGACGTGGTTGTACGCGATCTTCGTACCGTCGGGCGAGAACGAAGCCCTCGCGGCCTCGTGGAGCGGCAGCTCCTCGAGACCGCTGCCGTCCGGCTCGATCAGGAAGAGGCGGTCGAACCGCGAGTAGGACCGACGGGCCGATCGGAACATCACCATGTTGCGGGTCGGGTGCCAACCCACGACCTCGTCGGGCAAGGGGTGATAAGTAAGACGCTCGAGGTCGGAGCCGTCGGCCTTCATCATCCACACGTCGGCGTTGCCGCCGATCTCAGCGGTAAAGGCGATTAGCGACCCGTCAGGCGAGAACTTGGGGTGCCGCTCCTCACCCTCGTCGTCGGTGAGCCGGCGCGCGAAACCTCCGTCAGCTGGCGCGGTCCAGATGTCTTCAGCGTGGACGAAGACCACGCTGTCCTCGTGCACGTCGGGAAACCTGAGCAGGGGATCGACTGCCTCGGCGGTCGATGCGACGCAGAGCAGCGATGCCATGGCAGCCCAGGCGATCGTCGCATTGAAGGTCCTTGCGTTAACTGCTTGTACCATGATTACCTCCTCCACAAAGCCTCGAAGCCTCTGCCGCGTCGCAGTTTACTCCTCTTTCCTGACATTTCTCTGAAACTTTCACCGGTGATAGACTTTTTGTCGCGGTGCCGAGGAGATGAGAGTTGTGCTAAGTTCGGTAGAGTAAGAAGGGGCCTGACACCAGGAATAGTTCTAACCGGAAGGTCGCGATTGAAGCTCCATCATAAGACGTTTGTGACATTCGCTGTCGGGTTATGTGCCGTTCCCTGTTTGTCTCCCGCCCAGACCTTCGAAGAGCGCGGGGCCGAGATTCTGGGGAATATCGGAAACGAGTTCGCGCGAAGCGGATCCTTCGCCGACTATGATAACGATGGCGACCCCGATCTTTTCATTCAGGGTAGCGGCCAGGCACAGCGATTCCTGCGAAACAACACCATCGGTTCCGGCAGCGCCACCTTCACCGACGTCACCGTCGAAGTTGGGCTCGACAACTTGGACCAGCAGGGATGGAGCTCCGCCTGGGGGGACTACGATGCCGACGGGGACGTCGACCTTTTCCTCGGCCAGGAGCATTCCGGCAATGGAGACACCCGTGGCGATCTGTTCAGAAACATGCTTATGGAGGGCGGGACCGGTTTCACGAACTTTGGCGCACAGGCCGGACTCGACGACCCTCACTGGCATGAAAACGTCGCTTGGGTCGATATCGATCGGGACGGGGACCTGGATCTCCTGGTCGCCAAGGAGCTCGAGCCGCATGAGATCTACGAGCAATTCGCGCCGGGGCAGTTCCGTCCGATCGGCGAGCAGACCGGTTTCGCGGATCCAACTTCCCATGGCTACGGTCTAGCCATCGGCGATTACGACGGAGACCGGGACCTCGATGTCTATATCTCAACCTGCGTGAGTTCGAACGATATACCGAATACCTTTTTCGAAAACCAGCTCAGCGATACGGGCGTTCTTCGGTTTATTGATGTCACCGACCGCACGGGTACACAGTTCCGTCCGAATAGTTACGGTTCGCAGTTCGCTGATTTCGACGACGACGGCGATTTGGATCTTTACATGGTGGGGGCCAGCGGGAATCTAAACAAACTCTGGCGGAACGACGGAGACGGAACGTTCACCGACGTTGACGACATTGTGCAAGACGAAGTTCTCTACCAACCGTCCACGACGTCATTAGTCGGCGGGCAAGCGGCGGACTACGACAATGATGGCGATCTCGATCTGCTCTTTCAGGATCGAGCGGGTTCCATTGGACGCTTGCTCTACCGCAACGATGGCGACTGGCAGTTTACTCACGCATCGACCCAGGAGGGCCTTAAGACGGGGGCCGACGGCGGCTTCGACAGCGCCTTTGTGGACTACGACCTCGACGGCGATCTCGACTTGTTTGCCTCAACGGACGCGGGCCTGCCTCAGCGCTTCTTTGTCAGTAACGCCTCGACGAACGGAAACCAGTGGTTGTACCTTCGCCTCAAAGGCACCGAAAAAAACCCCTCCGGTATCGGAGCTCAAGTCTACGCAACGATTCAACAAGGCACGCCCCAGGAGCGAACCCTCAGGCGCGATACCTTTCTGATGGTGGGCACGTTTCATCAGGACGACCTGCCGGTTCACATTGGTTTGGGAGCGGCCCAGGTAGTGGATGAGCTTCGAATTGTCTGGCCCAACGGCGTGACTCAGGTGCTCACGAACGTTTCGGCCGGTCAGTATCTGGAAGTAACGATTCCTAGCGCCTCTTAATCACGAATGTATTGAGAGTCCGGCAGCCCCTACCCGGTTGAGGGCGTAACCTCGAAAAGCAATGGAGCCGAGACGACAGTTTCGCCGCTGCCCAATTTTGCGACACTGACGCGTCGACTCCATCGATATCGAGGTCGATGTCGGTGAGGAGAGCTCCTACCACCGTGATCATCCGTCGCGACTCTTTCTGCCGCACCACTTGACCGCCAAAGACCCGCAGCCCCCGATAGTATTGGTTCAATCGCTCGTGCACCCGCCCCGCGATCTGCGAATCGAGCTGGCTCCTGACCGCAAAGAGCTCCCCCCCTCGGAGCATGTCTTCCACGTCCCGGTTGGCGCGCTCTAGCTGGTCCGATTGGGCAGTCAGACGGGCTGAGCTATAATGGCGCTGCCAAGTTTTAACCGGAGGGTCGCGATTGAAGTTCCATCATAAGACTTTTGGGTCTACGCGGATTCGTGTGGGTAAGTCCTGACGGAAAAACAGTGTAACTCATTGTGTGGAAAAGGTATCGAGTACTTCATCAGGTGCTGAAAAGTGGTCCATTTTTAGGATAGGCTAACCGAGTGAAAAATTCCCAGTCGATCCGCTCGCTGTTTGCGCTGCCAGGTTTCGTGGTTGGTGCCGGATTGAAGGGTCTATTCGGTGACCGATACGCCCGCGTCATCCAGCTCAAGAGGCGAAAAAAACAGCTGTGTGCTCTTACTGTGGGCAACGGTGCCGGGGGCGCTATGACAAGCAAGTGTGCCGGGTCCGCGACCTGTCGTTGGCAGGCTGGCGGATCTATCTGGAATACGAGCGTTGGCGCGTCAACTGTTCTGGGTGCGGCGGTGTGCATGTAGAACACCTAGACTGGCTGGCGAACAACTCGCGCTACACCCAGCGTTTTGCGACGCATGTGGGCAAGCTGTGCCGGGATATGCCGAACAAGGCGGTGGCCGAGATGGAACGTCTGCGCCTCCTAGTTGAAGGGGTCAACAACAAAATCCGTGTGCTGCAACGACGCGCCTACGGCTATCGCGACGAGGAATATCTCAAGCTGAAGATCGTGGCGGCATTCCTTCCGCCATTACCCAGAAATGCCGTCTTCAACCCACACGAATCCGCGTAGACCCAGACTTTTATTACATTGGCAGTCGTGGCTTTAGGAGCTCCCTCTTTGTCCCCCGCCCAGACCTTCGAAGAACGCGGGGCCGAGATTCTGGGAAATATTGGAAACGAGCACGCGCGAAGCGGATCGTTCGCCGACTATGATAACGATGGCGACCCCGATCTTTTCATTCAGGGCACCGTCCAGGCACAGCGACTGTTGCGAAACAACACCATCGGTTCGGGCAGTGCCACCTTCACCGACGTCACTGTCGAAGTTGGGCTCGACAACTTGGACCAGTATGGAAGGAGCTCCGCCTGGGCGGACTACGATGGCGACGGGGACGTCGACCTTTTCCTCGGCCGGGAGCATTCCGGCAATGGAGACACCCGTGGCGATCTGTTCAGAAACATGCTTATGGAGGGCGGGACCGGGTTCGTGAATTTTGGCGCACAGACCGGACTCGACGACCCTTACAACCATGAAAACATCGCTTGGGTCGATATCGATCAGGACGGGGACCTGGATCTCCTGATCCTCATGTTCAGCCAGCCGCATGAGCTCTACGAGCAATTCGCGCCGGGGCAGTTCCGTCCGATCGGCGAGCAGACCGGTTTCGCCGATCCAACCTCCCATGGTTACGGTTTGGCCATCGGCGATTATGACGGAGACGGGGACGTCGATCTCTATCTCTCAACGTGCCTGATTGGGAACCGTATTGCGAATACCTTCTTCGAAAACCAGCTCAGCGATACGGGCGTACTTCAGTTTATTGACGTCATCGACCGCACGGACACACAGTTCTATCCGAGTAGTTTCGGTACGCAGTTCGCTGATTTCGACGACGACGGCGATTTGGATCTTTACTTGATAGGGGCCCAAGGGAATCCAAACGCAATCTGGCGGAATGAGGGAGACACAACGTTCAAGGAACTTCACTTCGCAGAATTGGTTGATGAGAGTATTGACGAAACTTCACTTGGGAGTGTTGACGAAGAGGAACCTGAACCTGAACCTGAACCTGCAATTGCCTACCAATCGTCCGCGACGTTATCAGCCGGCGCGCAAGCGGTGGACTACGACAATGATGGCGATCTCGACCTTTTCGCTCAGGATCAAACGGGTCCCATTGGACGAACGCTCTTCCGGTACGATGGCGACTTTCGGTTTACTCACGTATCGACCCAGGAAGGCCTTCGGACGGGGCCCGACGAGGGCTACGACAGCACCTTTGCGGACTACGACCTCGACGGCGATCTCGACTTGTTTGCCTCAACGGGCCCGGGCCTGCCTCAGCGATTCTTTGTCAGTTACGCCTCGACGAACGGAAACGGGTGGTTGTATGTTCGCCTCAAAGGCACCGAAAACAACCGCTCCGGTATCGGAGCTCAAGTCTACGCAACGATTCATCAAGGCACGCCCGAGGAGCGAACCCTCAGGCGCGATAGCCTTCTAGCGATGGTGGGCACGTTTCATCAGGACGACTTGCCGGTTCACATTGGTTTGGGAGCGGCCCAGGTAGTCGATGTGCTGCGAATTGTCTGGCCCAACGGCGTGACTCAGGTGCTCACGAACGTTTCGGCCGGTCAGTATTTGGAGGTAGCAATTCCTGGCTCCTGAGCCGTTTCCGCGGACGTCCGCTCGTATTCGATCCGGAAGGAAGGCGGATCGCCGCCCGGTCCCTTCAAGTAGTGCTCCAACCAGCGGAGCGTCCTCGAGCTGCGGTCGAGCCGTGAAGCGGCTCGGTTGTATGCGTGTCCTTCGCCTTGGTAGAGAACGAGCCTAACCGGCACCTTCCCCTGGACCTTGAGGTGGCGATAGAGCTCTATGGCTTGGCTGGGGTGAACCCGTGGGTCCTCTGCGCCGTGCAAGATCAGGATCGGCGTGCGGGCCCGGTTCACGTAGTAAATGGGCGAGCGTTTCATGAAGTATTCCCAGTCGTCCCAAAGCCATTTGCGGTGGTGCACCATGAACATCTCGTAAGGAATGTCGGTGGTGCCGACCTTGGAGATCGCGTCGCTGATGCCGGCGGACATGACGGCGGCGGCGAAGCGATCACTGTAATAGGTGGCTCCCCAGGCAGACGCGTAGCCCCCGTAGGAGCTGCCGGTGATGCCGACCCGGTCGCCATCGACCAGCCCCGTGCCGATCAGGTGATCCACGGCGTCGACGAGATCGTCGAATTCCTTGCCCGCTGCGTCCGCGTGCCCGTGCTTGGAGAAACGAACGCCGCGGCCCGTGCTCCCGCGGTAATTGGGATAGAAGATCGCGAAGCCTCGCGCCGCCGCTATCTGGCCGGGTGAAGTGTAGGAGGTTAGCCAGCCGTGGGAGTAATGGCTGTCGGGGCCGCCGTGGACGTTGAGGATGAGTGGGTAGCGAACGCCTTCCTCTTCGTCGAGCGGCCGTATCAAGAGTCCCTCGAGCTCGAGGCCGTCACGGGCCTTGAAGCGCACCACCTCTTGACGAGCCAACCGCATTCCGGAAAACCAGGAGTTGCTATGGGTCAATCGGCGGGGCTCGGCATCTCCCCTCTTCATGTAAAAGACCTCTCGCGGATGTCTGGGGCTATCGGCGAGGAAGACGGCGGCCGCGCTGTCTTCTGAAAAGGAAAGGCGGCGGAGGACCGGTCCACCGAGCGGAACGATTTTCTCGAGGCCTGAGCCGTCGAGACTCACGCGGCCGTAAAAGCTCAGAACCCCTTCGTAGGCGAGGAAAGCGAGCGTTTCCGCATCATGCCAGACGATGTCGTTGACGTGCCCGAGGTCGAAGTTCGGCATGATATCGGTGAGCACACCCCCCCTCGACGAGGCGACCATGAGCCGTCCCGCGAACGGGTCGTTCGGGTCGGCTCCCGAGACCGCGGCCACGTGCCTGCCGTCTGTGCTCCAAGCGATCCTTCCGATCTTTCCGGGATTGTCGAATCGGGCGAGGACGGTGCCTTCCTCGGCGTCGAGGAGGTGAAGCTTGCGCCGCATGTATTGATCGTCGATGAGAGACGTGGGCGCGAGCGTCACCGCGAGCTTGGATCCCACCGGGCTCCAGTGGAGGCTCGAGGCTGAGCCCTCGTGCTCGACCAAGCGTGCGTCTTCCTCCCGGGCCTCAGGACGGGTGAGCCAGATGCGAACTGGCCGCCAGTCCTCTTCGTAAATGATCTGATCGAACCCATTTTCTTCGAGCTCTCTGATCTCCTCTTTGACGGCCTGGGTAGCAAGGTAGGCGACTCGCTCACCGTCCGGAGACCAGACATATTCGACAATGTCTGTGGCGTGACTCACGATGCGCCGGGCCTCGCCACCGTTTATCTCGATCCTGTAGAGCGATTGGTGCTCGTCATCCTTGCGTCTAGCTAGAAAAGAGAGGCCCTTCCCGTCGGGCGTCCAGGCTACAGCGCTTACGTTGGATTGCCCCGTCACATAGGGAAGGATTTCACCGGCACGATCGACGACGTGAAGTTCGCTCCATGCGGGGCCGTCCGTCTCATCGAAAGGATTTCGAGGAACAGTCAGTTCATAGGCGACCCTGGCGCCGTCGGGCGAGATGGCTACCGACGTGACTGTCCGGATACGAGCCACGTGGGAGGGCGTGAAGACGTCCTGGGCAGACTGTACCGAAGCGCCAAGCAGTAGTGTCAGCAAAGCACCTGCGAACCTGCTCAGGAATGCGGCTTTCAACCAGAGAGTAGATCGGCGACCGGTCATGATTCGTCCTCCCCTTATTTCGTCGGGCCAGTGCGAGGCTTACAGGATCAGCGCCGCAATGGTGCCGAAGATGATCAACGGAATATTGTAGTGAAGAAAGGTTGGTACTACGCTGTCCCAGATGTGATCGTGTTGCTCGTCAACGCCAAGGCCAGCAGTTGGCCCCAGCGTAGAGTCGGAGGCAGGGGAGCCGGCATCGCCTAGTGCTGCGGCGGTTCCGACCAGTGCTGCCGTTGCCAATGGAGAAAATCCAAATCCCATTGCCATGGGGACATAAATGGGCGCGATAATGGGAATCGTGGAAAAAGAAGAGCCAATGCCCATGGTGACCGTTAGCCCTGTCAGAAGCATCAAAACCGCGGCCATCGGTTTGTTGCCACCGATGAGCCCGGTCACCGAATTGACGAGAGAATCGATGCCCTCGGTCGCTTTCATGACTTCGGCAAAACCAGCCGCGGCGATCATGATGAAACCGATCATGGCCATCATGTGTACACCACGGGTAAAGACGTCTTGGGTTTCATCCAAGCGAATGACGTAGCCGAGAATAAAAGTCACCAGTCCGGCCAGCGAACCGACAATGATAGAGTCGGCATAAAGTTGCAGCGAAAAAGCGACCACAATCGCCAAAATTCCTACGCCGATATGCCGCGGATTCAAGGATTTCGTTTCGGGCTCCGAAGTAAGAATTTGGTCGACAGAATAGTCGCGCGGTTTGCGGTAGGTGAAAAATACGGCCACCAGCAGTCCAATAAACATGCCGCCAACGGGGATCGCCATCACCAGTGGGAGTTGATCGGCGGTCACGGTCGAGCCATTCGCCGCTAGATTCTCGAACAGGAGCTCGTTCAAGAATATGGCACCGAAACCAATGGGGAGCACCTTGTAGGAGGCCGTTAGGCCAAAGGTCAGAACGCAGGCGACGAGGCGCCGATCGAGCCGTAGTTGTGCCATGACGTGTAGTAGCGGCGGGATCAGAATCGGAATAAAGGCGATATGGACCGGCACCACATTCTGCGAAGAAACGGCCGCCAGCAAGAAGACGCCGAGTAAAATCGATTTGACCCACACGATGTCTGCGGCACGAGCGTGTTTGATTTTAGAGATGACTTTAAGTGCCAACAGATCGGTGATCCCAGATTTGGAGATAGCCACCGCAAAGGCCCCTAACATGACATAATTCATCCCAATGGCCGCGCCGCCGCCCAGGCCCTGGGCAAAAACAGTGACAGTCTCAACCAATGACATGCCGCCTATCATTCCACCGGTCAGCGCGCTAAAGACCAGGGCAAGAACGACATTGACCCGCATCAGGCTCAATCCAAGCATCAATAGAACAGCAACGACCACTGCGTTCATTGTTCAAAAATTCCTTTCTCTGAAATCTCCAGATTCAGGCCCATGACAACCCCTTTCTCGAAGTCACGGAGGAAGTTGTGCCAACCCCCACTCTCGGTATCTTGACGGGAATCTCCTACGTCTCGGGCTTGGATTACTTCAAAGGCATCAACGAAAGAGTTCTCGCGAACACTCCCAAACGCCATGTCATGTCCCCCAACCCGCCCATCATCATGGTTTCTGTCGATTGCGACGAGTACGTCCATTACCTTACTTTGAAATCGTTTGCCAAGGTCGAGGAACACCTCCTCACCGGAGTTCGCAAACTTGTGGCGGCCGGCTGTGACATTTTGGTGATTGCCTCCAACACGGGTCACATCTGTGTACCCGCAGTCAAACGTGAATTTCCAAAACTTAGCGTGTTGCATATTGCTGACTGTTGTGCTTCGCAGTTGAAAAAACAAGGCTTCTCGAAAGTGGGCCTGATTGGGACGAAGCCCACCATGGAGGAGGACTACTTGAAGTCACGTTTGATGCTCCACGGTATCACGGCGTCCGTGCCGGAAGACGAACAGACTCATGAAGAAATTTACGAGATCATCTGTCAAGAACTATCACACAATGTGTTTCGAGACGAGTCGAGAACGAAGATGGTGAATGTGATTCGCGGGCTCGAGGCACGGGGGGCAGAAGCCTGTATTTTGGGTTGTACGGAAATCGAACTATTAGTCCAGCAAGAACACGTCCCCAGTCTGCCTTTGCTTCCTTCTGCAGAGATCCACATTCAGACTGCTGCGAACGTGCTGTTGGGAAAAGTAGCGTTGAAAGATGTATTACCGCCCGAGGAGCAGTGAACATAATAAGCTGAGCGTCGCAACAAGAAAAGGAGGGCGTTTCTCAATGGGTATCGAGGGCAACAGATTAGTCAAAGTTTCTCTGATTCAGCAAGGGCCGGCGCCCGAGTCTAAAGAGGAGAGCGTAAAAGCCCTTCTTGAAAAAATCGACCAGGTGGCTGAGAAAGAACGCCCCGATTTCTTGATGCCTACCGAGTTGTCCACGACCCAGTATTTTCCCGCCGGCGCTTCAAATCAGAAATATTTTGACTGGGCGGAACCCATCCCTGGACCGATCACAAAACTGGTAGGGGAGAAGGCAAAAAAGTATGAACTCTGTGTAGTTCTTCCCATGTTCGAGAGGTCATCTATTGAGGGAATCTACTACAACAGTGCGGTAGTTATCGGACCCAACGGTGAGATAGTGGAAGGCACTATGCCGGACGGATCCAGAGTTCTCCGTCATGCGAAAAATCACATACCGTATATGCCGAGCCTATCCAATCGATATGATGAAAGGTCCTACTTCAAGGAAGGGGCTGGCTTCCCCGTATTCGACACACCGAAAGCCAAAATAGGGATCGTTATTTGCTTCGAAAGACGTTTTCCTGAGAGTTTCAGGATGATAGCTCTCCAGGGGGCAGAAATAGCGTTTGTCCCAGTATGTTCTTTTGTCCTCACACCCAGGCCTGGGGATTATGTTCTGGCTCCCGAGAGCGGTGGCGCGAGTGCTGAGGAGATGTACACTCCCGAGCTCAGGACCCGTGCTTTGGAGAACTGTATGTGGGTCTGTAGTGCAAATCGGGTGGGCGTCGAAGAAGTAGAAGATCAAAAGACACGATTTTATGGTCTCAGCTCGATGATTCACCCCGCCGGAAAAGTTGCAATTCAAGCTTCGTCGACCCATCCGGAGGAGATCAGCTACGAGCTAGACCTGGAGGAAAACAATAGGGTTCGACAATCACTACCAACGTACAAAGTACGCCGTCCGGAGATATACACGCTCATTAACAAGCCCATGATCTAGTGTCCCGCCCCGGAGGCCGCGCCGCTGTAGCAGACATTGGGATCCCCCGCTACGCCGACTACGGCAAGCGATTGCTCTACGGACCGGGTTGCTGTTTACTTGACACCGATTAGAAAGAGCATGCCGTACCGGCATTGTTCGAAGCCCTCATGGAAAAATCGAATCATAAGAAAGCGAGGTCAGCGCGATGATGTCTCTAGCGTTGATTTGTATGTTCCTGCTAGCCCCCGCAATGGGGTTCAGCCAGCCAGAGTCTGTGATGATTGAAGATCTCACTACCAATGAAGTGGCCGATGCTATCGCGGGTGGCAAGACAACGGCAATCTACTATGTCGGCGGAGCTCACGAGAACGGCGAAGCGGTGGCGATCGGGAAACACAACTTCCTGGTAACGCACATAGCGCGACGCATCGCCGAAGAATTAGGCAATGCTCTCGTCTATCCCATTAACCCCTATGCTCCAGCAGGAGACCCCGTCAAAGCAACCGGGGAAATGAAGTTCCCTGGAACAACGTCGCTCAGCGAAGAGACATTTGCCGCAGTTTCAAAAGCTATGGCCCATAGCGCGATAGCGGCAGGATTCAAGCATGTGGCGCTCATGGGCGACCACTATGGTGGTCAGGATTCGCTGAGAAAAATCGCATTGGAGCTGGACGCCGAGTGGTCGTCCAAAGGCGTTCGGGTGTTCTACGTTCCCGTCTATGACGAGGGCGAAGGACAAATGAAGGAGCATCTTGCGCGATTGAACGTACCGCCCGAGCGCCGAACCCCGGTTGATGACGCCTCAGAGGTCATGGCCATCGACACCGACAACAGGTGGGTCCGTAAAGATCGAATCCCACCGGACGATGCGCGGGTCGCTTCCGCTGAGCTCGGAAGGACCTTCATCGATAACAAAGTCAGAAGCGCGGTAGCCTCTATTCGCAAGCAAGTCGGAGCGCCATGAGATAACTGTTGTCATCGGATTGGACTAAATCCGCAAGATTCAAGAAACGAAACAGTCGGAGAGAATCGATGATGAATCGGCGTCGGCGATATTGGGCATGGGTGTTGGCTCTCGCGTTGTTTTTCACGCTTGCTTGTGTCTCCCCGCTTGTCGCCCAGGGAAGCTCGAGCGACTACGAGGAGAACGAGGCGAACGTGACGGTCTCGCCCTCGCTGCTCGAGGGCATGAAGTTTCGCTCGATCAACTTCTCGCGAGGGGGGCGCTCCACCGCGGTGGCGGGCGTTCGCGGCCGGTCGCTGATCTACTACCTGGGCGCTAGCGGCGGCGGTGTGTGGAAGACAACCGATGGCGGGGTTCGTTGGAACAACGTCTCCGACGGCTTCTTCGGCGTGGGCTCGGTGGGAGCCATCGCGGTGGCGGAATCCGACCCCAATGTCGTCTACGTCGGCACCGGATCGGCTTGTCCGCGCGGGAACGTCTCGGTGGGCGACGGTATCTACAAGTCGTCGAACGGCGGGAAGACGTGGAAGCACGTGGGCTTGCGACAGGCGGGACAGATTGGAAAGATTCGCATCCATCCCGAAAACCCCGACCTGGTCTACGTTGCGGCACTGGGACACATTTTCGGCCCGAACGAAGAGCGGGGGGTGTTTCGTTCCGGGGACGGCGGGGAGACCTGGGAGAAAGTGCTTTTCCTCAGCGACCGCACGGGCTTCGTCGATCTTTCCATGGACGTGACCAATCCACGCATCCTTTATGCCGGGGCCTGGCGGGCGGAGCGCAAGCCTTGGAAGATGATCTCGGGAAGCGAGGACGGGGGCATTTTCAAGACCACGGACGGCGGAGACAACTGGAAACGGCTCGAAGGCGGTCTCCCCACCGGCCTGATAGGTAAGACATCCGTGGCAGTCTCGCCCGCCAACCCGAATCGCGTATGGGTCTTGATCGAGGCGAAAGGAGACGAGGGCGGCGTCTACCGGACGGATGATGGGGGCGATAGCTGGCGCCGCGTCAACGACAGTTGGAATCTGCGCCAGCGCCCCTGGTACTACATTCATATCATCGCCGACCCCAAGGACGAGAACACGGTCTATGCGCTGAACTCCAGCTTCTTCAAATCGATCGACGGCGCCAAGACCTTCGACATCCAGATCGACACGCCGCACGGAGACAATCACGACCTATGGATCAATCCCGATGACCCGAAGATTATGATCAACGCCAACGATGGGGGCGCGAACGTCTCTTTCAACGGAGGGGAGTCGTGGTCCTGGCAGATGAACCAGCCGACGGCGGAGATCTACCGGCTGTTCGTGGATAATCAATGGCCTTACCGTGTGTACGGCGCTCAGCAGGACAACTCGACCATCTCCGTGCCCAGCCACGGTCTCGCTGCTTCGAACCGGCTGTCTGCGGATTGGTATCCGGTCGGCGGGTGTGAAAGCGGTCACATCGCCGTCGATCTCCTGGACCCCAACATTGTTTATGCCGGGTGCTACTGGGGCAGGATCACACGCATCGACCGGGCGGCGAGGAAGTACCGCGAGATTCTTACTTACCCGCAGTATCCGCGCGGCGAGGCGGCGCGAGACCTCAAGTACCGCTTCCAGTGGAACGCGCCGATACGTCTCTCACCCCACGACCCCGACGTTGTTTACCATGCTTCTCAAGTGATCCACCGTTCCAGGGACGACGGTCAGAGCTGGGAAGTGATTAGCCCCGATCTAACGACCAACAACCCCGAGCACCAGGGCTATGGGGGAGGTCCGGTCACTCACGAAAGCACGGGAGTAGAGATCTACAACACGGTCTTCGCTTTCGAGGAATCGCCGCACCGGGCGGGTCTTCTCTGGGCAGGAAGCGACGACGGCAAGGTCCACCTATCCCGCGACCACGGCGTCAACTGGAAGGAGGTGACGCCGAAAGACATGCCGGAGGGCGGGACGGTCAACGCGATCGATCTGTCGGCCCACGGCGCCGGCCGTGCACACATTGCTGTCTACCGCTACCGCGAAAACGATTTCCGCCCCTACATCTTTCAGACCAGCAACTTCGGAGAAAGCTGGAAGCTCTTGACGGACGGCACGAACGGGATCCCGGCCACGCACTTCACGAGAGCGATCCGTGAGGATCCGGACCGCCGGGGGCTCCTCTACGCGGGAACGGAATTCGGATTGTATATCTCCTTCGACGACGGAGCGCACTGGCAGCGCTTCCAGAACAACCTGCCGGAGACACCGGTGACGGACCTTCGGATCCATCGCAAGGATCTGGTCGTCTCGACACAGGGCCGCGCGTTTTGGATCCTGGACGATGTGGCGCCGCTTCACCAGATTTCGGACGCAGTGCAGAAGGCGGATATGTATCTGTTCGAGCCGCGGGTGGCCTATCGAGGCGGCTATCAGGGCGGTGCACGCATCAACTACTACGTCGGGAAGCTGCCGGAAGGAGAGGTGACGCTTCAGGTCCTGGACGAGAGCGGCGAGGTCCTGCGCACGTTCAAGGGTACGCCGGGCGAAGAAGCAGACTCTGTGGCCTCTGTCCGCGAGGCTCGAGAGCGCAAGCTTGGGGTCGCGGAGGGTTACAACACGCTGGTGTGGAACCTGCGCGGCGAGGCCTTGGAGACGGATATCCACTTGCACCTGCTGGAGGATGAGAAGGGCGCGCAGCACGTTGACGGTACACCCGGACTGGCGGTGGTTCCCGGCAGGTACCAGGTTCGTCTCTCGGTCGGCGAGTGGATCCAGACGCAGCCCCTGCAAATCGAGATCCTTCCCAACCTGAGCACGACGGTGGCGGCGCTCCAGGAGCAGTACGACTTGGGAGCTGAAATCGCCGGGACGCTGAAGGAAGTCTACGACGGCCTCACCACCGTGCGCGACATCGAGGCGCAGACGACGGGGATTCTCAATCGCATCGAGAAGGCCGGCATCGAAATGGATGGGGCGGGAGAGATATCGGAGGCGGCCCAGGCGATGACCGCGAAGCTGAGCGAGATCGAGAAAAAGTTGACTCGAGGTCTTCCACTCGGCTTCACAGATAGTGGAGGCACCATCCCACCCATGCTGGACGACCAGTTGGTATGGCTATACGCCTACGTCGCGGGTGGCGTTGATGAGCCGACGGCGGGTGCGCGCGAGCGCTTCAACGATCTGAAGCCCAAGTTGGCGGAGCTGATGGGGAAGCTCCAGGAGGTGATCTCGACCGATCTTGCCGCCTTCAACGAGAAGGTGCGCGCGCAGAACCTACCGCCGGTGGTCGTTGCCCCCGGCGTCCCTCCGACCACCACGGAGCAAAGCGATGGCTCGTCCACGTTCACCAAGCGCGATGAGAAGTGAAAACTTGGGCTGAGCAGAATGACTAGTTCGAATCCGTGGCCACGCTCTCCGTCCGGTACTTATCGAACCACGCCAGGATGTTCGCCACCTTGGCGATGAGGTGGCTGGGTCGGTCGGCGATCCAGTGCGAGGCACCGGGAACGCGAACCAAAGCGGTATCGATCTTGCGAAGCTTGAGTGCCTGGTAGTACTGCTCCGAGTCCGACATCGGGGTCCGATAGTCCTGCTCCCCGGTGAGCACCATCGTGGGCGTCGTCACGTTTCCGACCAGCGATAGCGGAGATCGCCTCATGTAGTGATCTTCATGCTCCCAGGGAAGGCCCGGAAACCAGTACTTGTAACCGGACGGGATGTCGGTCGTAAGAACCCAGCTGTACCAGTTGATCACCGGTTTGGCGGAGACCGCCGCACGGAATCGGTCGGTCCGACCCACCACCCAGCTCGTCAGCACACCGCCGCCGCTTCCGCCGGTCACGAAGAGATTGCGGTCGTCGATATAGCCGCGTGCGATCACCGCATCCACGCCCGACATGAGGTCGTCGTAATCCTCGCCGGGATAGTTGTGATGGATGAGGTTGCCGAACTCCTGTCCGTAGCTGTTGCTGCCTCTCGGGTTGGTGTAGAGAACGACGTAACCGGTCGCAGCATAGAGCTGGATCTCCGCCGAGAAACGGGGGCCGTAGTTCGACACCGGCCCTCCATGGATCTCGAGAAGCAGAGGATACTTCTTGGACGGGTCGAACCCGGGAGGTTTTGCGATCCATCCGTGAACCCTGCGCCCGTCGTACGAGGATTCGTACCAGATCTCTTCCACCGGGGCGAGCTGCTTGTGGCCCAGTAGATCCTCGTTGAGTGCGGTCAGCGACTTGGCTTCCGTGCTGCGACGCCCGATGGCGACATCCGATGGCGCGTCCGGGCGGGATCGGGTGAAGGCATACCAGCCGTTCGGAGCCACCGAGTATTCCCCGCCGCTGTACGGGCGCCCGATGGACATGCCTCCTACGCTTCCGGCCAGATCCTGAACCTCTCCATCCAGCGTCATATGAGCGATCTTCGTCTGGCCCTCGTCGTCGTACTGGAAGAAGATGCCTCGTCCATCCGCGCTCCAGACCGGAGCTTGAACGTCACGGTCGAGCGCCGAGCTCACCAATCGCGGGTTGCCTCCGTTGCGATTCATGACGTAGAGGCGCGTGATCTGGTAGAACTGGTAGGTATCGTCGTACCCGAGATAGGCAATCCGCCTTCCGTCCGGAGAGAGCGCCGGAGCCCTGTCGTGGCCTTTCCGGTCGGTCAGCGCAGCGACCGTGCCGTCTTCGACGGACACGTTGTAAACTTCGGAGTTCCGGTGATCGTATTCCCAGTCCTCGATTCGATTGGCGGAAAAGATGATGGACTTCCCATCCGGTGTGAAGACCAGATTCCCGCCGTGGTGGTAGGGACCGCTGGTCAATTGTCTCGGTGTGCCACCCTCGGAAGAAACTACGAAGAGCTGCCGGTAGCCTTGTTTCAAGTACCCTTGCCCGTCGGCTCGATAGATCAGTCTGTCGATGACCTTGACCGGAGGCGCCCACTCGGCCCCCTCGGGTTTCGAGGGCATGGGCGCGAGGGGCTCTCGCTTTTCGGGAACCAGCATCGAAAAGGCAATCAGCTTTCCATCGGGCGACCAAGCGGGACCCTCCGGGTTCTCGCCGAGTTGCGTCAGCTGGGCGGTCTGTCCTGTATCCATCCAGCGAACGTAGAGCTGCTCCGAGCCTTCGCGGTTCGAGACATAGAGGAGTCGCTCTCCATCGGGCGACCAGCGCGGCGAGTGGTCGTTGTAGTTACCCGAGGTGAGCGGGCGATGATTCGCGCCGTCGGCATGAACGAGCCAGAGGTTGGAACGGAGCACGTCGCTCATGATGTCCATGAAATTGCGTACGTAGACGACACGGCCCCCGTCCGGTGAGATCCGGGGACTCGACGCGTACTCGAGACCGAATACGTCCATGGGCTCGAACCGTTTCGAGGCTCCCTCGTTCGATACCGCAGCCTGGCACAGGGCCGGCGCTCCGGCGAGCGTCAAGACAAAGACGAGCAATTTGTGATGCTTTTTGTTCATCGCTAGTACCTTTGGGTTCGGAGCTACGAGGCGACGGTGCCGACGGCGGCGAGTCTAGAAGCGGGGCTGCCTCTTGTCAACGGGATGTCTCGGAGATATTGTCGATAGTTTTGACATGGCTTCTGGGAAGCTATAGTGCGTGCCAGCGTGGAAGGATACAGTCGGGGAGAATCGATGATGAATCGGCGTCGGCGATATTGGGCATGGGTATTGGCTCTCGCGTTGTTTTTCACGCTTGCTTCCGTCTCCCCGCTTGTCGCCCAGGGAAGCTCGAGCGACTACGAGGAGAACGAGGCGAACGTGACGGTCTCGCCCTCGCTGCTCGAGGGCATGAAGTTTCGCTCGATCAACTTCTCGCGAGGCGGGCGCGCCACCGCGGTGGCGGGCGTTCGCGGCCGGCCGCTGACCTACTACATGGGCGCTAGCGGCGGCGGTGTGTGGAAGACAACCGATGGCGGGGTTCGTTGGAACAACGTCTCCGACGGCTTCTTTGGCGTGGGCTCGGTGGGAGCCATCGCGGTGGCGGAATCCGACCCCAATGTCGTCTACGTCGGCACCGGATCGGCTTGTCCGCGCGGGAACGTCTCGGTGGGCGACGGTATCTACAAGTCGTCGAACGGCGGGAAGACGTGGAAGCACGTGGGCTTGCGACAGGCGGGACAGATTGGAAAGATTCGCATCCATCCCAAAAACCCCGACCTGGTCTACGTTGCGGCGCTGGGACACATTTTCGGCCCGAACGAAGAGCGGGGGGTGTTTCGTTCCGGGGACGGCGGGGAGACCTGGGAGAGGGTGCTTTTCCTCAGCGACCGCACGGGCTTCGTCGATCTTTCCATGGACGTGACCAACCCACGGATCCTTTATGCCGGGGCCTGGCGGGCGGAGCGCAAGCCTTGGACGATGATCTCGGGAAGCGAGGAAGGCGGCATTTTCAAGACTACGGACGGCGGAGACAACTGGAAACGGCTCGAAGGCGGCCTTCCTACCGGCCTGATAGGCAGGACATCCGTGGCGGTCTCGCCCGCCAACCCGAATCGTGTATGGGTCTTGATCGAGGCGAAAGGAGACGAGGGCGGCGTTTACCGGACGGATGATGGGGGTGATAGCTGGCGCCGCGTCAACGACAGTTGGAATCTGCGCCAGCGCCCCTGGTACTACATTCATATCGTCGCCGACCCCAAGGACGAGAACACGGTCTATGCGCTGAACGCCAGCGTTTACAAATCGATCGATGGCGCAAGAACCTTCGACATCCAGATCAACCCTCCGCACGCGGACAATCACGACCTATGGATCAATCCCGATGACCCGAAGACTATGGTCAACGCCAACGATGGGGGCGCGAACGTCTCTTTCAACGGAGGGGAGTCCTGGTCCTGGCAGATGAACCAGCCGACGGCGGAGATCTACCGGCTGTTCGTGGATGATCGATGGCCTTACCGCGTGTACGGCTCTCAGCAGGACAACACGACCATCTCCGTGCCCAGCCACGGTCCCGCCGCTTGGAGCCCGCTGCCTCCGGACTGGTATCAGGTCGGCGGGTGTGAAAGCGGTCACATCGCCATCGATCCCCGGGACCCGAACGTCATTTACGCGGGCTGCACCGGGGGCAAGATCACGCGCATCGACCGTGCGGCGGGGAAGTACCGCCAGATTCTTTCCTACCCGCAGATGCTGCACGGCGCGGCGGCGCGAGACCTCAAGTACCGCTTCCAGTGGAACGCGCCGATACGTCTCTCACCCCACGACCCCGACGTTGTCTACCATGCTTCTCAAGTGATCCACCGTTCCAAGGACGGCGGTCAGAGCTGGGAAGTGGTAAGCCCCGATCTGACGACGAACAACCCCGAGCACCAGGACTATGGGGGAGGTCCGATCACCCACGAAGGCACGGGAGTAGAGGTCTACAACACGGTCTTCGCTTTCGAGGAATCCCCGCACCAGGCGGGTCTTCTCTGGGCAGGAAGCGACGACGGACAGGTCCACCTATCCCGCGACCACGGTGCCAAGTGGAAAGAGGTGACACCGAAAGACATGCCGGAGGGCGGGACGGTGAACGCGATCGATTTGTCTGCCCACGGCGGCGGCCGTGCGCACATTGCCGTCTACCGCTACCGCGAAAACGATTTCCGCCCCTACATCTTCCAGACCGAAAACTTCGGAGAGAGCTGGAAGCTCTTGACGGACGGCGCGAACGGGATCCCCGCCACGCACTTCACGAGAGCGATCCGTGAGGATCCGGACCGCCGGGGGCTTCTCTACGCGGGGACGGAGTTCGGATTGTATATCTCTTTCGACGACGGAGCGCACTGGCAGCGGTTCCAGAACAACCTGCCGGTGACACCGGTGACGGACCTTCAGGTCCATCGCAAGGATTTGGTCGTCTCGACACAGGGCCGAGCGTTTTGGATCCTGGACGATGTGGCGCCGCTCCACCAGATCACGGACGCGGTGCAGAAGGCGGACATGCATCTGTTCGAGCCAGGGGTGGCCTATCGAGGCGGCTATCAGGGCGGTGCACGGATCAACTACTACGTCGGGAAGATGCCGGAAGGAGAGGTGACGCTTCAGATCCTGGACGAGAGCGGCGAGGTCGTGCGCGCGTTCAAGGCTACGCCAGGCGAAGGGGCGGATTCTGCGGCCTTGGTCGGCGGGGACGGCGCGAGCGAGCTTCCTCTCGCGGAGGGTTTCAACACGTTGACGTGGAACCTGCGCGGCGAGGCTTTGGAGACAGATATCCACCAGCACCTGCTGGAAGATGAGACGGGCAAGGCGCACGTTGCAGGCACGCCGGGACTCGCGGTGGTTCCCGGCGGGTACCAGGTTCGTCTCTCGGTGGGCGAGTGGATCCAGACCGAGGCCCTGCAAATCGAGATCCTTCCCGGCCTGAGCACGACGGTGGAGGCGCTCCAGGAGCAGTATGACCTGGCAGCGGAAATCGCCGGGGAGCTCAAGGAGGTCTACGACGGCGTCACCACCCTGCGGGACATCGAGGCGCAGACGACAGGGATCCTCGCTCGCATCGAGAAGGCCGGCATCGAAATGGATGGGGCGGGAGAGTTATCGGAAGCGGCCAAGGCGATGACCGCGAAGCTGAGCGAGATCGAGAAAAAGATGACTCGAGGTCCAGTCAGCTTCGATACTGGAGGCTCCATCCCACCCCTGCTGGACGACGAGTTGGTGCTGCTCTACGCCTACGTGGCAGGTGGCCTTGATCCGCCGACCGCGGGTGCCTACGAGCGTTTCAACGATCTGAAGCCCCAGGTAGCCGAGCTGATGGGGAAGCTCCAGGAAGTGATCTCGACCGATCTCGCCGCCTTCAACGAGAAGGTGCGCGCGCAGAACCTGCCGCCGGTAGTCGTTGCCCCGTCGGCCGTCCGGCCATCACGGAGCAAAGCGGCGGCATCCACGGGCGCCACCGGACTGACGAAAGCGCTCGGCCAAGGTCAGCAAGGCCAGCTTCACACGTTGAAAGCCGGGGTCGGAGGAGCTAGAATTGCGTCCCGGTAACATCATCCCCGAGGGATATTGGCTAGGCCAGCGAGGAAAAGCAGGGAGTCATTCGACCGCCCGAATCGCTTTTGCTGCTCTCCCTGCTGGTCACCCTAACTGCATGAAGGCGCGGCGTCTCGGGTACAAGCCAAAGAAAGAGTGAGTCGTTCATGGCTGACAGTGCTGACCGCCGGACGCCCTCGGCAATATCCCCTACGCCGCCGAGGACCAAATGTAGACTCAGCGAGAGTCCAGTGATGGGCATATAAAGACGGTTTATGGCTCATTCTATTAAAAAAGGAGGAGACAATGAAAAAAGTTCTATTCACGCTGGCGATTTGCTCATTGGCACTCATTCCCGCAACGTTTCCTGCAATTCCAACCGTTTTCCCGACCGGAACGACGATCTACAAGCCTGATAAAGCCTGGAATGGCTACACCATATTCCGAGCCGAGGGAGGAGTTGGACCTACCCTAATCGACATGAACGGCAATGTGGTCAGGCAGTGGGAAGGTTCCTCACATCCGCCCAAGCTTCTTCCGGGTGGCTATTTAATGCGACGCGGAGCAGGAACATCTAAAGATTTCGGCCAAGAAGATTGGGATGGGAACGTTGTATGGAAGCTCGAAAACTCCGGTCAACATCATGATTTCCAGAGAGAGGGTAATCCGGTGGGATACTATGTCCCCGGCATGGACCCCTTGGTCGATCGGGGAAAGACCCTGATCCTTTCCCGCAAGCTTTTGAAAAATCCCAAGATAACCAACGAGCTTCTAGCTGATGACTATATCTATGAGGTGACCTGGGACGGAAAGATCGTCTGGGAATGGTTATGGAATGAGCACTTAGATGAACTGGGTTTCAGCGAGGCAGCCAAGAACACCATGTTCCGCCATCCGAAATGGGAGAATGTACAAGGAGCGACGGCTGACGACTGGCTGCATATCAACAGTTTGTCCTATGTTGGACCCAATAAGTGGTACGACGCGGGTGATGAGCGCTTCCACCCTGACAACGTGATCTGGGATTCCCGCGAGGCTAACATCATGGGAATAACCGACAGGAAGACCGGTAAGATCGTCTGGAAGGTGGGACCGGACTATGCCGCCACACCGGCACTCCGCAATCTGGGTCAGATCATTGGCCAGCATCATGCCCATGTGATCCCCAAGGGACTTCCTGGCGCAGGGAACATCCTGGTCTTTGATAATGGTGGAAGAGCCGGATACGGCCCCCCTAATCCTGGTGCTCCCTTCGGGAGAAGAAATGCTCTAAGGTGGTATTCCCGGATACTAGAGTTCAATCCGCTGACGCTGGAATTGGTTTGGGAATATAGAGCCGGCAAGGTTGGATATAGGAATGAGAAGTTCTTCAGCTACGATGCCAGCAACGCCCAGCGTCTTCCCAACGGTAACACCTTAATCACGGAAGGTGCCCAGGGGCGCCTTTTCGAGGTGACCCCCGAATTGGAGATAGTCTGGGAATACGTTCTCCCATTCTTTAAAGCCAAGGCGGCGGTCGACGCGGGGCAGGTTCACTTCGGAGCCGATGAGGAAAACCGTTGGACGAGTGGGGATGCTGCTGACCCCTATGACTATGACTGGGTTGCACAACTGGGCGAGAAAGTGGAGTTTCAAAATACTGTTTATCGCGGTTACCGGGTTCCCTATGACTGGGTTCCACAACTAGAAAGGCCTGTGGAACAGGCTGTGATCCCTCCTGTCAACTCAAAGTTCAGAATCGAACCTCAATAGCAGGCCGATTGCTCAGGGCGGGGAACAATTCCCCGCCCATTTCTAGTGAGATTTGAAAAGTGGCTACCAGTCAACAACCAGCCCTGAGAGGCGGACTCTGAAGGTACGCGCGCGGAACGTGCCGCCGGTGGTCGTTGCCACCGTCGGCCGTTCCACCATCTCGGAGCAAGCGATGGCGCGTCTACCGTCACCAGGCGCGATGAGGTGAAACCTGCGCTGGCTTGCCGACGACACGGCCGCCGTAGGCACTGGGACTCGTTCAACTCAGGGCGTAGTCCGATAATACAAAATGTTACCGGACAAAGGGCTCGGCGTCAGTACCTCGAACGTGACCAGGTGCCATTGACCGGAAGGATCCTGCTCCAGGTCCACTTGCTCGCCGAAGCGTGTTCCCGTGTTGTCCGCAATGGTGTCGACGACCTCGATCTCCCAGCCTTCTGCCGTCTTTCGGGCGAGCTTCACCTCGGTCTCGCCGGAATACGCGATGAACGCATCTCCGCCAGGATCGATCCGGAGCCGAGTGGCGTTGCGAGCGAAAGCGAAGCCCACGGTAAGGTCTGTCAGCACGTCGACCCGCTCCGAGCTCCACACTCCGGTCTCGAGAGAAGCCAGCCGAATCTCGGCGCCCGCTTCAGTGAACTTGACGTAGCTGATACGAGGAGAGCCGTCGCTTGCGAGTGAGACGGACGAGAACATGCCCGCGTCGGGACCGCCGTCGACCCGGGTGAGCTGCCAGACACCGTCCTTGCGTTCGCCATGGTAGAGCGATCGCTCGGGTGTGTTGTGATAGGAGATATGAGGCACGCCGTCCGGGGCGAAGGTCATCGAAAGCCCCTCGGCATACATGATGGGGCCGGTTCCGACTTCCTCCACGCGCCAGGTCCCGTCCACGAGAGACGCGTATTCGAGCCCCGGTCCGCCGAAATCAATGGGGTCGGTCGTCAGGGTGTGGAGAACTCCGGCCGGATCGATCCCGAGGGTATTGTCCCAACCGTCATGACCCGAGCTCTGGATCGGAGTGTGCGTCCAGCTCGACTCTCCCCGCCGGGCGACGACCTGATCCTCTAGATCGTGATCGTGGTAGTTGATGACGGGATTGGCGCCATCCATGATGACGTCGAGAGGCCCGTAGAAGTAACCTGACGCGACCTGCTCGATCACCCACAAACCTTCACGCTTCTCCGCAAACGAGACGAATCCGGGCATCGCCTCGAACATGAAAGCGACACCGGGCGTGCCGTCTGCGCCTACCGCCAAAGAGGGCTTCGCGCCCCCTTGAGCGACGATCTCCTTCTGCCATTCAATGGCCTGAAGCGGTGCCGCCGCGAAAATACCAACCAGCGCGATGAGAAAGACAAGCATGATGAACCTCGTTGCCTCCGGCACCCCTACGATGCGAGAGCTGGGCCGATAGGCGTGCAGCCTGCCGAGCAGTGCGAGGAGAGGTGTGAGTGTGAATTGCCCTGATAACTGCACGCGTCGGAATTGTCGTCCGACTACCGGCCCCAGCTAGTGAAGTTCATCACAACTTGCAGCGGATGAAATTCCATCTCGTGATGTTATGCTCCAGGACGGCGCGCGCTACCCGAAGGAGGTGGAACCATGAGTACGGCAACCTGGATGCTCCTGCTCGTCATGAGCACGGTACAAGAACGGACGGTACGCGGGGTGATGCAGCCCGAACCCGGTGCGCCCGCCGAGGATGTCGAGGTGCAGGTTCACCCCGTACCGGTGGGTCCGCCCTCCGTCCTGGCAGCAGAGGCGGACCTCCCCGACGATGACCTCGTTCTCGGCGTTGTCGTGGAGGGCAAAGCGATGGCCTATCCTGTACGCTTCCTCGCGCTCTCGGAGGTCGTGGACGATCGCGTGGAGGACACACCGCTCGCGCCTTCGTGGTGACCGCTCACTGGCTCGGGCGTCGTGTACGCCCGTCACGTGGGGGAGCAGGAGCTCACTTTCGACTTTGCGGATGGCCTGCTCGAGAACAACCTGCTCTTCGTCGATCGGGAAACGAACTCGGTATGGTCGCAGCTCCACGGCAAAGCCGTCATCGGCGAGCTCGAAGGCACGCCGCTCGAGATCGTCCCATCGATTCAGACCACGTGGAAATTCTGGCGTGAACGCCACCCGGACACCCGCGTGATGGTTCTGCCAGGAAAGACGGGACGCCCCTACCTCTACCGCAACCGGCCGACGGGAACGCCCTCGAGCGCAGTCGGTCCTCAAGAGGGTCATGATCTAGCGACGCTGGGCTTGGGGATCGCGATAGGTGACGAGGCTCTTTGGGCGTCCTTTCGTGACCTCGAGACACGCGCATCGCCCATCGAGATGCTTCTCGGCGGCCAGAAGATTCGAATCTTTTTCGAGAAGGACGCACTAACGGCGTGGGCCGAAGACCTCGACGGCAACCTGCTGCCCGGCGTGCTCGTCTACAAAGAGGGCTGGTTCGCCTTCTTTCCCGATTCCGTCGGTGTTGTATCGAGGCGACAGTGATGGAAATCGTGATACGGGAGACGTGCTTTACTTGTTTGCCCCCGTGGGAACCAGCCGGCCCGGCATGTCGGCCAGCACATACCCCATGACGGCCAATATCGCGATGGACTGACGGAAGTCCTGAGGATCCACCTTGTCGAGCGTGTCTGCGTGCGTATGATGCAAGTCCCGGTAGATGTTGTGCACGTTTCGAGCAGCCAGCCCGGGAACCCCATCTCGCATGAGAGGGCCGATGTCCGCTCCCCCCCCTCCGCGCTGGATCTGGCCGGCGTCGATACCGTCCAGCAAGCGCCCGATCTGTCGGAGCTTTTCGAGAGCGACCTCGTAGGTCGGATTGCTCGTGTCCTCGCGGTCGACGCCTTCGAGGCCGAAGCCGAATCCGATGGGTTTTTCGACTCCGCCATCCATTTCGATGGCGGCGACGTGATTGCCGATGTCGTCTCCAACCGACTCGCGGTAGGCTCGACCACCCCCGAGCCCATTCTCCTCGTTCGTCCAAAGCACGACCCGCAACGTTCGGCGGGGGCGCAACCCGAGATCTCTCAAGATCTTGAGAGCCTGCCAGGCGGCAATGCAGGCCGCGCCGTCGTCGTGGGCGCCTTGGCCCACGTCCCATGAGTCAAAGTGTCCGCCCATCACCACGATCTCTTCCGGCTCTTCGCTTCCCACGATCTCCGCGATCACATTGGCCGAATCTGCTTCCGGTAGATTCTTGGCTTCCATATAGAGCGTGACCTCGACCTCGTGCCCGGCTTTCGTCATCCGTTGCATCCAATACATGTCCTCGACCGTTACCGCGGCGGCGGGAATCCGGCGGATATTATTCTCGTAACGCATGGAGCCGGTGTGGGGAGTATAGAGGCTCCGATCGGTCACCGAGCGGACGAGAGCTGCGACCGCTCCCAGTTTCGCCGCTCGCGAAGCGCCGGCGCGGCGGTACGCTACATTACGCGAATAGTCCATCCAGGGTGGGGCATAGAGCACCATCTTCCCTTCCACCTTCTCCCGCCCGAGCGCCTCGAGCTCGTCGAAGCTTCGCGCCACCACGATCGGGGCGGTGATCCCCTCCGGCGGCGTTCCCACGCTTCCTCCGAGCCCCAGTATCCCGAGCGGTTTCCCGACCGGTGACACGACCTCCGCGTACTCTTTCCCCCGCACCCAGTGAGGGACCTTGACGGGTTGGAGCTGCACGTTCTGAAGCTCCTCTGCTTCCATCCGGGCATGGGCCCACTCGATGGCTCTTTCCAGTGCAGACGAGCCACTCAGCCGGTGGCCTATCTCGGTCGTGAGGTACGTGACTTTCTTCCAGCCTTCCACATCTTGAAGCGCGGCACCGAGAATCCGGCCGGCGGCCTCTCGATAGCGGTCGGTGAGTGGCTCCTCGCCTTGGGCCAGTAGCGGTCCCCCGGCGGTGCTGGGCGCTGCCGTCAGGACAACCATAGACAAGATCGAAAGAAATACAGTCTTCATTATTGCACTCCCTAGGTTTTGCTCACGGATCGAATGCACCGCCTCGTTGGTTGCCATACTGGTCATAGAGGTGGGGATGGCTCGGGCTCGCCTCGTAGGAAAAAGTCAGATCAATTTTGTATCGCTGACTGGATAAAATTTGCGATATCGCTTTTCAACTTTGCATGCGATGGTTTGTGAAGATACATCATGTGACCCGCTTCATAGTAGCCCATCGAGATGCGGCCCTTGAATTCGGAGTCCAAATCCAGATGTGAGAAAGTATATTCGGTGGCAAAATAGGGAGTTGCTACATCGTAATAGCCGTTCGCAACAAAGACCTTGAGAGATTGGTTCCGGCTCATCGCCTGGCGAAGGGACTCAGCGACATTCAAAAAGCCCATTTGCACATTCCAATTCCAGGGCGAGACTTGTGCTTCTAATGCATAGTTTAAATCGTTCTTGTAATTGAGCTCCGTCCTGAAATAGTGATTCAACTTGAAGAAAATGGTCCGTACATCGCGCCACTGGCGGAGTCGAATTCGTGAAATTCGCCTGCAGAATCGGCATCTCTTCCTTTGAACCGGCTGTCGAGGCGACTCACGGTCTGGTGTTCATCACGAAGAAACTCTTTCAAAAAACGGCGGTTGTCGATACGCATATTGGTTTGTTCGATATATTTGGGAGAGAGTCCGCTGTAGCGTTCTAATTTCTGAATCATTTCCCTTTTCTCATCTGCAGGGAGCTCGTTTCCTTTCATCAGCGCCACTGTGTATTCCTCTAAAGCAAATCTTTCGACCTCATCCAGGACATCAGGCAGATTTCTTGCCTGAAGGTCAGAAGGGAGCTTCTTGTGATACCAGGCTGTTGCGGTATAGGTAGGCAGAAACAGGATGGTCGGCAGATCGTTCCCGGGTCCAAATACTATCGTTTGAAAGTTCAAGCCACAAGAGACCAGGATTAATCCTTTGAGAAACATTCCGTAACGGTCTCTCTGGAGAAATTCAGACAGTCCTGCAGACCTGGTGGTCCCGTAGCTTTCTCCCAGAATGAACTTGGGTGAGGCCCAGCGTTCGTGACGGGCTATATACAGCCGGATGAACTCTCCCAGAGACTCGATGTCTTCTGTATAGCCATGAAAACTCTTCGGATCCGCGCCCTGGGCAGGCCGGCTGTATCCTGTGGAAACAGGGTCGACCATGACCAGATCCGTCACATCCAGGATGGAGTACTCGTTGTCCACGAGACGGTACGGCCCGGGAAGAGGAAATCCTTCATCGTTCATCAAAGCCTTTCTTGGGCCGAGAGCTCCAAGATGAAGCCAGACAGAAGAGGTGCCAGGCCCTCCATTGAAAGCAAACGTGATGGGGCGCCGACTTTCGTCTTCTGCACCGTCCTTGGTGTAAGCCGTAAAGAAAATATTTGCCTTGGGCTTCTCAGTGTCTTCATTGATGAGCAGGTAGCCTGCTGTCGCCGTATATTTCAGCGGTTCTCCGTTTAACTGGATGGCATGACTTGTAACAGAGAGAGATGTCTCTGGAACTTTGGGGGGTATCTCCTTCTCGGAAGATTCTTGCGCCGATACATTGGCAAGCTGAAAAACAAGAAAGACGGCTGAAGAAACACAAAGACTTTTTCTAATCATCGAATTTCGTCCTCAAATATGCCTGAGTGAACAGGATGTCGACCGCCGCGATTGGTTCAGCGCCCCCGAAAGCAAGTGGCAGGCTCGATGCCCTTTGGCATTTTGAACTGCCGGAGCGCCTCGAAATCCCGGATCAGCATCTGAAGCGCCTGGCGGGTACGGTTCATCTGCGCCTCAGTGAACGTGTTGCCGGTTAGCTCGAGGATCGCGGCCGTGGTTTCTCTCGAGATCGCTCCGGTATCCCGGATCTCCTGGGTGGCGGACTCGAGCAGAGCCGGAGACAACATGAGGCTCCCGAGGGCCGCGGTAAAAGATCGTCGTCCCGTCTGACTCATCTCGTCTACCCTTCCTTTCTATTGAATTAACTACAGATTGGGATGATGCTGGTGCCACCCGGTGGCTTCCTGATACGCGAGAGCAAGCCTAGAAGGCGTCGCTTCATCGAAGTTGCGGCCTACAAACTGAATTCCCACTGGAAGTCCTCCTACGAAACCCGCGGGGACGCAGATGGCCGGTTGTCCGGTGAGGTTCGTCAATGGAATGGTTTTCGCCGGCGCCCGCGGTGGGGCCGACGGCCTGGCGGCCGGCGGTTCCGGGCGCGGTGGCTCGACGAGACGGGCTGGCCCGCCCGCCGGTGCGAGCCACAGGTCGACCTCTTGCATGAGCCGATTGGCATCCGCCTGCATCAGAGTGCGAAGTTGTTGGGCTTTGAGATAGTGCACTGCCGGAGTGAGTCGGGCTATCGGCAGCAGGTTCTTCCATGCCCTGGGGGCATCGTCACTGAGCGAGTCGAGGTGATCTTCGAGAATGAGGTCTTCGAAGAAAACCGCGGCCTCGGCCCCCCTCACCATCTGAAAAACCTCCTGATAGGGGTAGTCAGGAAGCTGGATCGGTTTTAGCCTCACCCCCAGCTTTTCAATGTCCTCGAGCGCCTGGCTCATGACGGTTTCTTTCTCGCCGTCCAGGGCGTGGAACTCCTGCTCGACGACACCCACACGAAGATTATCGATGGGCACGCCAGGATCCCATTGATACGGCATGTCGATGGCGCAAGGGTCTCTCGGGTCCGACCCGCGAATCGCCTCAAAGACGGTCATGCAATCTTCAACGCTGCGACACATTGGACCGAGCTTGTCGATGCTCCAGGAGAGCGCCATCGCCCCCGCCCGGCTCACCCGACCATAAGTGGGCCGGAGGCCAGTGACGCCACAGGCTGCCGACGGGCCCAGAAGCGAGCCGAAGGTCTCACTGCCAATTGAAAAACCCACCGCCCCCGCCGCCGTGGCAGCGCCCGGCCCCGCTGAGGAACCGCCGCTCGAGCGCGTCGTGTCCCAGGGACAGCGGGTCGTACCTCCGTACCATCGTGCTCCTCGAGCGAGCTCGCCCATCGTCAGCTTGGCGATCAGAACCGCCCCGGCCTGGCGAAGTTTGGTAACGACTGTGGCGTCTTCGTCAGGCACGCGGTTTTCGTGGTGTTTGATCCCCCAGGTGGTCCGGATACCCTTGGTGTCCAGCAAATCCTTCAATCCGTACGGAATGCCATGGAGTGGTCCTCGGTAGTGACCGCTAGCGATCTCCTGTTCTGCTTGCCGCGCCTCACGGAGGGCGAGCTCTTCGGTCACGGTGATGACCGCCAGCAGATGAGGATCCAACCTCTTGATCCGGTCGAGGTAGAGCTGAGTTAGCTCCACCGGCGACACTTTTCCGGATCGGACCTGGGGTGACAGCTCGGTCACACTCGAAAAAGCCACGTCTTCGGGTGCCACGTCCACCTCCTAGAGGGCCACAAGGCATCAGGGATAAGCGTCGAGTGTCTGACGTTCCCCAACAAGGTTCGGCTGCTGTATGATGTCCGCCATAGTTGGGGGGACACGGGATTTCCGGTATACCCCGAATTGTTTTAGATTACCACGGGAATGTCGACTGCTCCGGCCACGTCGGAATTGGGTCGGGGTCAGGATGGCGGCCGAGGCCCCAACCTGCCCGCCGACCGGCGCGGCCGGCACTTGCCTGGAGCCTTCTTCTCACATACTATCGGCCGGCAATGGGGTCGAGCCGGGGACGACTGGCCCGAATCGAACGGTTATCAGGAGTAAAATCATGAAATTCGAGCAAACTCTTTATCGAACGGCAGCAACTCTCCTATGCGTAGTGGCCATGGGATGCGTACAGGCGGCGATTCAGGAGACGGCGACTGCCGAGGATGAGGTGACGAGCATACCGCAGTTCAAAGTCGACCCCTTCTGGCCGAAGCCGCTGCCCAACAACTGGCTTGCGGGAGAGATTGCCGGAATAGCCGTCGACTCGGACGATCACATCTTGGTCCTTCAGCGTCCGGGGACCCTGGATGAGGGCGAGCTGGGCGCGGCGCAGTCTCCGCCCATCTCGGTTTGTTGTATGCCGGCTCCCCCGGTTCTGGAGTTCGATGCCGAGGGCAATCTTCTTGACTCTTGGGGTGGTCCTGGGGAGGGCTACGACTGGCCCGGTATCGAGCACGGACTCGCGATCGACTACAAGGGCAACGTATGGGTCGGCGGGGAAGGCTCACGCGACCCGGAGACCGGCACAGGCCACAGCCTGCACGGGGACGACGAGCCGATGTGCAAAGACCACCAGGTGCTAAAGTTCAGCCGTGATGGCAAATTCCTTCTCCAGATCGGAACGTCTGGAAGGACCGGCGGCAGCAACAATACGGAGTTTCTGGGACACCCCGCGGACATGGAAGTCGATCCCGAGACGAACGAAGTCTACGTGACCGACGGCTATCTGAACAGGCGCGTGATCGTTTTCGACGCGGATACGGGGGAGTACAAGCGGCACTGGGGAGCCTACGGAAACGTGCCGGACGATACCGATCTCGGCGCCTACGATCCGAGCGCTCCCCCCTCACAGCAGTTCCGTCCCGTCGTGCACGACGTTCGGATCTCAAACGACGGGCTCGTATATATCGCGGATCGCGTCAACAACCGTATTCAGATTTTTCAAAAAGACGGCACCTTCGTGAAAGAGGTTATTATCGCCAAGGACACCTTGTACGGACGCGGGTCGGTGTGGGATGTGGATTTTTCACCGGATGACAAGCAGACGTTTCTCTATAACGCCGATGGAGTCAACCAGCGAGTCTGGATCCTGCGACGAGAAGACCTGGAGATTCTCGGTTCCTTCGGCCGCACCGGCCGGAACGCCGGTCAATTCCATTGGGTGCACAAGTTAGCAGTGGACTCACAAGGCAACATCTACACCGGCGAGGTGAACCAGGGACGGCGCCTCCAGAAGTTCGTTTTACAGAACGCGGCGACCGACTAGTGGAAGTGCCGCCCGGGCCACCACCCTTCAGGCGGCGCGAGAGCTCTACGGGGAGGGAAGCCGCGAGGAGCAAGAAGTGGCTAGGGCTTGGACCGCGGTGGGGGTCCATTGAAGAGTTGAATCATTGGAGGAGTTTCCGACTTGCGAGGCGGGCGCACGTCAGGATTGTGAGATGAGAATCCATCATTGAACGGTGAGTGCGCTCCCCGACTTCTCGAAGCACCATTCGGTTTCCACTTGGGCCCATCTCAGACCGCGAGGCAGTCCCTCGTGCGAGCGAGACAGCGTCGTGCCGAGCACTGTATTTGCGATGCGACAATAATAGTATTCGATAAGAATCTCGCCAGGGCGAGATCTCAAAGAACTGATCGGCACTCCGCTGCGAGCAATCGGAACCGACCGCGCTCGCGTTGCCGAGCTTGCTTCGAGAAGCTCCCCGTACAGCTTGCAGTCTTCTCTGTGCCGGGATTGGTGAGGCCACCGGTTATTTCGAGCGCCCACACCTATCACGCTTTTCGCCTGGGCTGGTCTCATCCCCGCATTCCTGAGCTCGTTCTTCCGCGGCTGGGTGTTGTTCCCGGAGCGCGGCACTAGCCTTCTCGACCGCGTGGGTTACTGGCGCGGTCCACGTGAGGCCGGTGAATCTCAGGTCAAGCTCACACCGTGATGCCTTGTTTCCGCGTGCAGGCGGCGCGTCTGCTCGGCATCGATCCATCGATCCATCGACTCTCTACCGGAGGCTCAAAGAGCTGGATCCGTCCCGCTTCCCGTGGAAATAAGAATGGCGTAACCTCCGGTTAAACAAAACGAGACCGCGCCTGGAAAGGCGAGGAGGAGGATTACGCCATGAAGAAGCCTACCACCATATCGAAGGAGTCTGTAAGCGAGTACCGGGAGTTCGTCCAACTTCGGCTGCGTAAGCGGGTACTGGAGGCGATCGAGGTCGTGCTCGAGGAAGAAGTCAACCAAGCGCTGGGGTGTGGTAGCTACGAGCGTGCGGAAGACCGCCGTGGATATCGCAACGGAGCCGAAACCCGTCGCGTGACGACGTCGGTGGGAACTCGCGAGCTCCGGGTGCCACGAGCCCGCGTGCGAGACGAGGAAACGGGAGAAACGACAGAGTTCAGGAGCGAGCTGTTGCCCCGGTACGCGCGCCGGACTCGTGAGGTCGACGAGGCGATCTTGGGGACCTACTTGTCGGGCGCGAATAGCCGCCGGATCCGCAAAGCGCTGAAACCACTGCTCGGTGAGGAGCACCTATCGAAGAGCGCGGTGTCTCGCGTGGTTAGCCGGCTGAAGGAGCGCTTCGGGGGATGTCCCGGCCGCTGTTGAATTTGGTCGGGTAGCGGCGGCACCTGTGAATACTCTTAGGCAGCAACCTCATCGCTGTCAAGAGATTTCTGTTTGCTTCTAAGCGCGTGAACGAGAGCGCCCATATGGCGATAGCCTTTGATACGGTGAAACTTTTTCTCCGCCGTGACGACGCCGAGAGCGGTCCATCGGCGAATCATGGAAGGACTCTTCCACCGCTTGACGTTTCTCGAGACTCTGCGGATGGTGCCGTTGAGATTCTCGATGGCGTTTGTCGTGGCCAGAGATTTGCGAAGTAACTCGGGTAGAGCGAGCTTCACAACCGTGAGGGTCTCTTCCATCCCTTCGCGAAGGCTTCCGGCAGCTTCGTCGTAGCCGTTTCGCTTGAGCCACGACACCAATGCCTGAAGTCGCTTGCGCGCCTTGTCGGCACTCTTGCATTTGTACGCTTCCTTCATTGTCTGGAGCACGTAGGCGTGACGGGACTTGGGAAGGTACGAGCGTAGATTTCGGAGTTTGTGGAGCTGGCATCTTTGGATAACCGCGAGATCCCCCAAAACGTCGACGAGTGCTTTGCGGATCCCTTTGCCTCCGTCCACTACGCAGAGAATCGATTCGTCGATCCGCAATCCCCGCTCGAGAAGGTTCTGCAACATCGCGGTGCACACCCGAGAGTTCTCCGTCGAGCCCAGCCATATACCCAAGGGCACCTTCGTTCCATCTATTGTGATACCGAGAGTTACGACGACGGTCTGTCCGGCCACCTCAAGGCCATCCATCATTAGTGCCGCAAGCTCGAACTCCTCTAGCCTCCGAGATAGGTATTCCTCGAGCTTCTTAGTCGTCTGGCTCACGAGGTGACGGCTGGCGGCACTCTTGCTCGTGCCACGAGACTTCAACTTCGCCGAGGGTTTGTCCAGACTCGATTCGTAATTTCGGGTCGATACCCCCACCAAGATCTGGTTCAGCACTCGCTCCGGAAGCGGGTCTTCTTCGCGGAAGGCTTCGAAGTGTGGAAGCGACGCCTCCTCGCCCGACTTCGAACGAACTCGAGGTCGCGACACTTGGATTCGACGACCGCCGAAGCTCAGCTCCCCATCCGTGCTCCCCCAGTGGTTATGAGTTCGCTCCTTCTCGTGCTTGCCCTTCGGCCCCGCGATCTTCTCCGCGTCCTCTCTCAGGAGTAGGTGCAATGCGGTCAGTCCTTGCTCGTACACCCATTCCGTCAGGTCCGCCTTCGTGGCCGCGATCCCAGCTATCATCGGTAGCAGTATCTGACCGACTTGGCCAACTACCTTGCCCGTAGGCGAGTGCGTTTGCTTTCTTACTGGCTTCTTTGATTTCCTTGGCATGGTGGCTCCTTGTCCCCCTCTGGAGACGGTTGGTTTGGCAGACCTATTCTTAGGCCGGCCAAGGAGCCGCCGCTACCCCAAATTCAACATCCGGCGGGACATCCCCGCGCTTCGAGGAATGGCAGAACCGTGCTCTTAGCGAGGAGGTCTACGCGATCGTTTACCTGGACGGCTTCCACCTGAAAGTGCGGATGGCGAAACGTGTGATCAGCGTACCCGTACTGGTCGCGCTCGGGGTCGCGCCAGACGGGCAGAAACGTCTGTTGTCATTGCGTCTGGCGGTGAGCGAAGCCCCGACGCATTGGGGCTCCGTGCTGGAGGGACTCCAGGCTCGAGGAATCCGGGCTCCCAAGCTAGTGATCAGCGACGGCCACAAGGGGCTGACGAAAGCGCTGGAGAAGTGGCCGGGGTGCCGGTTGCAGCGATGTACCGAGCACAAGCGCGCCAACTTGCTCCAACATTGCCCGGCGCACGCACGCCGTGAGCTCCGGCGTGACTACAACCGGATCGTCCACGCCAAGAACGGGATCGATGCTCGCAAAGCCTATGACGAGCTCGTCGCCAAGTGGACGCCTCTCGCGCCGGCCGTCGTCCGAAGCCTAGAGGAGGCCGGTAATCAGCTGCTGACCTTCTACGAATTCCCTCGTGCCATGTGGAAATCGATTCGAACGACCAATGCTCTGGAGAATCTCAACCGCGAGTTTCGACGCCGGACGAAAACCCAAGCGTCGTTCTCCAGCGAGGAGTCCGCGGTCGCTTTGCTGTTTGGGCTTATCGCCTCTGGCCAGATTCAACTACGACGCATCGACGGCTACCAACGTCTGAGCGAGGTTCTCGAACACGCGGAGGTTGCCGCCTGATCTGATACTCTGATGACGGAGTGGAGGGCGCCGTTCTTTTTCCACGGACCTCGGGACACATCCAAAGAGCTCGAGGCCTAGCGGCCATTCTTCTGCCAGGACGTCTTGCAGGGCTGCAAGACCAAAAACACGAATTCTCTCATTTGCGCAAGAGAGAATCATGACGGCTGGCCCGCTTGAGTCTTGAGCGGTCCCGCCAACACACTTCTTTTCAGCGTTGTGTTCGCTACTCTAACTTGGCCCATTTCGCTCATTAGATTTGGCCCACCTGCATCGGATCGATAGCCTTGAGCGGGCGTAAGCCCGGAGAGGAGGCATCGGTTGGAAAGGGGCGCCAAAGTGCGATTGTTCGAGCAGATGCGTCGGGAGTACGAACACGGAGTTGGGACGATAGTAGGGGTAGCGAGGAAGTTCGGAGTGCACCGCCGGATGGTGCGTGATGCGGTTAAGAGCGCGCTGCCGCCGGAACGTAAGCGGACGCCACGAGAGAGCCCGAAGCTCGGCCCGGTCCGGGATTTCATCGACGCGATCCTCGAGTCCGACAGACACGAACCACGCAAGCAGCGTCACACCGCGCGTCGCATCTGGGATCGACTGCGAGAGAGCTACCCGAATCACGAAGTAGGCGAATCGACGGTTCGCCGGTACGTTGGACGGCGCAAGCGTGAGCTCGGCTTGAAGCATGCGGAGGTGTTCATCCCGCAAAGCTACGCGTGGGGCGATGAAGCTCAGGTGGACTGGTACGAGTCGCACGCCCGGATCGGTGGCGAGCTGACGAAGGTGCAAACGTTGGTGGTACGGAGCATGGCCGGCGGGGGCGCATTCCATCGAGGCTATCCCCGCGCGACGCAGCAGGCGTTCTTCGAGGCGCAGGAGAAGGCGTTCGAGTTCTTCGGTGGCGTGTTTCGTCGAATGCGCTACGACAACCTGACCCTTGCGGTTTCCAAGATCTTGCGAGGCTACCAACGTCGTCAGACTGAAGCTTTCGTGACGTTTCGCTCGCACTGGGGATTCGACTCCGAGTTCTGCAATCCGGCTCGAGGAAACGAGAAAGGCGGTGTAGAAAGCGAGGTGGGCTACTTCCGCCGCAACCACTGGACGCCGGTACCGGAGTTCGATGATTGGGATGAGCTCAACGCGTACTTGCGTGGTCGCTGCCTCGAAGAGAACACGCGCCACATCGCTGGCAAGGAACACGCGGTGGGCGCGGCAATGGAGCTCGAGCGAGTGCACCTACTCCCGATGGCCGACGAGGGCTTCGAGCTCGAGGAGAAGCGCTGCACGACGGTGGACAAGAGAGGCTGCGTTCGGGCCGGCACGAACTGGTACTCGACGCCCTTGAAGCCGGGCCAGCGGGTGATGGTGAAGCTGCTGCCACTGGCCGTCGAGGCGTGGCGGGACGGCCGCGTGATGGCACAGCACGAGCGCTGCTACGACCGGAACCGGTCGCTTTACGAGCTCGAGCACTATCTCGATGTCTTGGAGCGTAAGCCCGGTGCCCTTGCGGGCTCGACGCCGCTCGCGCAGTGGCGCGCGAAAGGACGATGGCCCGCAAGCTATGACGAGCTGTGGGCGAAGCTGAACCGTCGCCACGGCAAGCTCGATGGCACGCGCCAGATGGTGGAGCTCATCCAGCTAGGGCGCAAGCACGGATACGACAAGCTTCGTGAGACCGTCGCCCACGCCCTCGAGCTCGGGTGCACCGATCTCGAAGCGCTTCGCCATCTCCTCGATACCGCGTCGCTACAACGGAACCCCGAGCGTAGCCTGGACGATGTCGAGCTTGGACACCTTGCGCGCTACGAACGAGCTGCGCCGGGCGTGAGTCACTACAACGAGCTGATCACGGAGGTGAACCCGTGAGCGGGCGAAGCGTCGAGCTCGGCACCATCCGTCAGCACTGCAAGACGCTGCGCATGCCGACCGTGGCGAGCCAGTTCCAGAAGCTAGCGGAGCAAGCGCGGCGCGACAAGCAAAGCCACGTCCGCTACCTCGACGTGCTGCTCAGTGCCGAGGTCGAGGAACGCGAACACCGAGCGGTTCAGAGACGATTGAAAGAAGCACAGCTACCGCGGACGAAGACCGTTGACGAGTTCGACTTCTCACAGTCGCCCAAGGTCTCGGCTCGCCGGATAAAAGAGCTCGCGGAGGGTCACTACATCGACCAAACGCAGCCGGTCATCTTCCTCGGCGACGCGGGGACGGGTAAGACCCACCTGGCGAGAGCGTTGTGTGTGGCCGCGTGTCAGCAACGTCGCCGGGTCCGCTTCACCACCGCATCGAGACTCGTCAACGAGCTCGTCGAGGCGAGACAAGAGCACGAGCTGTCGCGCATCATCCGACGCTATGCCCGCTTCGAGTTGCTGTGCATCGACGAGCTTGGTTACGTCCCGCTCGCCGACGTCGGTGCCGAGCTGTTGTTCCAGGTGATCTCGGAGCGAAGCGAGACCGCCGCGCTCGTGATCACGACGAATCTCCCGTTCTCCGAATGGACTCAGGTGTTCACCAACGCCCGACTCTGCAAGGCGCTGCTCGATCGTGTCACGGACCAGGCGCACATCCTCGAGACCGGCTCCGAGTCCTACCGCTTCCGCCGCACCGTCCGCAGCAAGAACGCGGTTCCAAAGGCGTGAGAGCTGTGTTTTCACTCGGGGCGGCCTGCACGTTCGTTCCGGCCGCAGGATAAGGGAAAGGGACTTTGTTACGTTCGTTCTTTAAGAATCAATAACTTAAGGTGGGCCATTTTAGATGAGCGAAATGGGCCAGGCCGAGTGGACAAAAACAAGCGTCTTACAGGATAAGTTCCGCTCCCGAGTTCATGTGGCATCGTGCTTGTATTTGTTATAGGCTTGTCGAGGCGCATGAGTGGCGGGAAAAGAGTACGAGCGAACTAAGGAGCAGATGGCCAGGTGCGTGGTACGCGACGTGGAATCTCAGATACGTGGGCATCTGGAGATTGGGACGCTCGATCCCGACTTCGTCGATTTCACTTTGACGCGCTGAGGACTCCCCTATTTAACCTCACAAACGCAACGGCAGGGACGCGAGGCCGTATCGTCTACGGGCTGGTCTTTTGCTTGGCGATGGCTGCAACGGGAACCCTCGGCTTCGTGGTCGCCCCGGGCGTGTCGAAGCCGCAGGAGCGAGAGTTCACCGTGGTAACCACCAAATACGCGTACGAGCCGGCCGTGATCCGCGTGAACAAGGGTGACACCGTGCGGTTGCGCTTCGCCTCGCCCGACGTCGTCCACGGCTTCTACCTGGAGGGCCATGGCATCGACGTCAAGATCTACCCGATGCGAGCCAACTTTCCGACCGACGGCCTCATCGTCGAAGGCCGCACCAAGGTCAACGAGGCCATGTTGACGGGTGAGAGCAAGCCCGTCGAGAAGGGCGAGCCCGTTGACGATCTGAAATCGCCACCAGCAAGGTCTGTCGTTGTGAGTGCCAATCTCCTTGAGGTATCATCCCCGTGGCATCGGACGCAACCTCGCGCTGGCGTGTAAGGCCGACAAGAGACAAGTGACAGGAGACCAGAGATGTCGATGTACCAGCCCCGTCGTTTGTGGTTAACAGCTGGCGAGCCTGGGAATCAGGCCGTTGGCATCGTCCCTCGAAACCATGGTACGGCCCGCAGCCGGAGTGCAGTACCCCACGAAGATAACACCCTGAGAGATCGGAGGATCCCAACCATGACCATGACCATGACCATGACCATGACCATGACCATGGCCAAGCTCGCCACCCTCACGCTCCTCGTCCTGCTCGCTCTCGTTGTCCCCCTGCCCGTTTATGCCCAGTGTCCCGCCGGCGCGGTGGCCGCGCCGGCGAGCTTCGACACCATCATCCAGCCCGCCCTGGCCGTAGACACCAATCCGTCGGCGGACGTGGTGGAAGTCTTCCTCACCGCTCGCGAAGCCATGGTGGACTACGGCACCGGCAACCAGACCCCGGCGTGGACCTACAATGGCGTCGTGCCGGGGCCAACGATCGAGGCCGAAGTGGGCAACACCCTGATCGTGAACTTCTGCAACGACCTGCCGGAGGAGACGACCATCCACTGGCATGGCATCGAGACCCCGGCGAACATGGATGGCTCCAACATCTCCCAGCTCACCGTGCCCCCCCGCGGCGGCACCTTCCGCTACGAGCTTCCGCTGCTGGTAGCGGGGACCTTCTGGTACCACCCGCACATCCGAACCGAAAGACAGGTCGAGCGCGGGCTCCACGCCCTTCTGATCGTCCGCGATCCGGTCGAGGACACGTCGCTCGGGCTGCCGACGAGAGAGCACCTCTTCGTGCTCGACGACACGTTGCTCGACGCCTCCGGCCGGGTGGCCCCGTCCCGCACCAGCGGCGGCGACAGGGAGACGGTGGCCCTCGAGATTCTCAACGGCCGGGAGGGTAGCATCCCCCTGTTGAACGGGGTTTCCAGGCCGGTCCTCACCATGGAGAGTGGAGTGCCCCACCGCATCCGCATCCTCAACGCCGCCAACTCGCGCATCATGCGCATGGGCTTCGTCGACACCGTGATGTGGCGCATCGGCGGCGACCAGGGCCTGCTCGAGCGACCGATCGAGATCCAGCCACCGCTCGCCGACACCCCAACGGGTGCGCCGTCGGAAGAGCCCGGATTCTCCGACCCCAACCCCAGCACGGGCCTCTTCATCACCCCGGGCGAGCGGGCCGACGTGGTCCTCGCGTTCTCCGGCTCGGGCTCCCTCGCGTTCCTGTGGCACGACACCCGGCGCGGCCGCCACAGCGTCGAGTTCCACCCCGACCCCACCTGCCCTCCCGAGGACCGCCTTTGCCGACAGGGCGTGTCCCTGGCCCACAACACGCCCGACGGCACCCTGCCCTGGCTCGTCTACGCCCAGATCGACCTCGTCGGCGAGAACGCCCAAACCTATACCCCGCCAGCGCAGCTCCGAACCATCCCGCGCATCGACACGACCGGCGCGCCGGCGCTGCCGCTGACCTTGGGTCACACCTTTCCCAACTATAACAGCGGCGATCTGAAGGCCTTCCTCCAGGGTCTCGGCAAACCCTTCCCCCTCGTGACGTCCGAGGACGCCCACAAAGTGAGTGCCGGTGGCACCTACGTGTGGGAGGTCAGGAACCTCACCGACGGACTCCACAACTTCCACCTCCACGGCTGGAGCTTCCAGAAGATCGAGACCGAGTGGGTGGATATGGACGATCCCGGGAACCCCTTGAAAAACTTCGTGGTGCCGGCCACCGTCCTGGAGAACAAGGACACCCAGCTCCTGGCAGGGCGCCTTGGCAGCGTCATTGGCCGGAGCTGGACCATCTCGCGCTTCGCCGTCACCTTCATCGACCGCGGCCGCCCGGGTCAGGTGGCGGCGGCGGGCAAAGCGCCCACGGCCCAGCGCTCCGGCGGCTGGCTCATCCACTGCCACATCCTGGAGCACTCCGCCGCCGGCATGATGAGCTTTTTCGAGGTCTCCAACTAAGGACTCGAAGACGTAGTACATTCCGGTAGCGGCCTCGTAGTACAGGCCTCCCATCGCACCGGGCAGGGTTACCTGGTGGTAGTCGACGACGTTTGAAGAAGGACCGCGGTGACAAAAGCATCGACGGCGTTTCCTGACGATCCCATCCTTAGTAGCGATCGAAGTAGCTCTGGATTGCGACCGGATCCTGTGTCTTCAGCAGCGCAAGCTTGAGAAGTACACGTGCCTTGGGGGCGTTGAGATCGCCGGAGGCTACGGTCCCGACCTCGTCGTCATTGACCTCTCCGTTGCGTCCCACCATCCCGCTCGGCACCCTGGTGGAGCGAACCACGACCACGCCCTTCTCGATCGCTCGCTTGACGGCCTCGAGCGCCGGGCCGGTCATATTGCCGTTGCCCACGCCGGCCATGACCAGGCCATTCGCGCCATTGGCTACCGCGCTGTCGATGAGATCCGGCGACACGTCGGCATTGATATAGATGATGTCGACCCTGGGAAGGGATCTCACTCCTTGAATCGAGAACTCACTCTTCGCCGTATGGGTTCGATACGGCTTGCGGAAGTACCGACTGACGCCATAGAGCGATACGCCGATCACGCCGCGCTCCGGTGACTGGAAGGTCTGCACGTCGGTCGTGCTTGTCTTTGTGATACCCCGCGCACCGTGGATGTCGTCATTGGCCACGATCAGCACACCCCGGCCCCTCGCCTCCGGGTCGGCCGCTACGGCGACCGCGTTGAAGATGTTCAGAGGGCCGTCCGCCGACAGCGCGGTGGACGGTCGCATCGACGCGGTCAAGACTACCGGCTTGTCACTCCTCACCACCAGATTCAGAAAGTAGCCGGTCTCTTCGATGGTGTCGGTGCCATGTGTGATTACGACGCCATCGACCCCGGGGGACGCCACGAGCTCGCTGACCCTCGTCGCGAGCTCGAGCCAGATTGCGTCGGACATGTCCTGGCTGCCCACGTTTGCGACCTGCTCTCCGCTGACGTCTGCCAGTTCCCTGATCTGTGGCACCGCCTCGAGCAGGACGTCGACACCGACCTTCCCCGACGAATAACCGGCCTGGGTCTGGGTTTCAGCGGACCCCGCGATGGTGCCGCCGGTTGCCAGGATGACGACGTTCGGCTTGGCCGGATCGTCGCCGGCTTGGGCGCCGAGGGCGATCAAAATGGCCACAGCCGCGCTCATTTCAACTCCAGCGGACCTGTCAGAATCATCAGGGCCTCGTCCATGACAGCCACACCCATCTCGACTTCCTCCTCGGTCATCACCAGAGGCGGTGACAGACGGATGCTGCTGGCGCCCGCTCCCAGCACCAGGAGGCCGCGCTCGAAGCAGGCTTTGATGAATGCATCCCGTTGTTTGGTGGCGGGCTCCTTGGTCTCCCGATCCCGGACGAGCTCGATGCCGACCATGGCGCCCATGCTGCGCACATCGCCGATGAGAGCGTGTCGGCTTTGAAGCTCATGCAATCCTTGGGTGAGTCGCTCGCCGATGAGGCGGGCACGCGTGGTAAGTTTTTCTTCTTCGATGACGTCGAGAACGGCGAGCGCGGCAGAGAGGACGACCGGATTGCCGCCGAGCGTGTTCTCGTGTGTGTTGGGCGCCCAATCGAGAAGCTCGGCCCGCGCTACCGTGGCTCCCATGGGAAGCCCGGCGGCGATCGATTTCGAAAGACACAGAATGTCGGGCTCGGTACCGAAAGCCTCGCTGGCAAACATGTATCCGGTTTTGGCGAAACCGGTTTGGACTTCATCCGCAATCAGCAAGATGTCTCGTTCGCGGCAGATTTTCTGGAGTCCTTGAATGAATTTCCTGGGCGGGACGATATAGCCCCCGGCGCCTTGTATCGGTTCGTACACGATGGCGGCGCAATCTTCGGTGGGTAGGACGCGATCGAGGATCTGCTCCTCCAGAAAGCGAAGCGTCTCCGTGGCGCAATCACCGGCGAAAGGGCTCCGGTACGGATAGGCGAAGGGAGCGAAGGCCACGTTCGGCATCAACGAGCCCGCATAGTGCCGGCGGGAAACCGGCGCGTTCGTCGTCAGGCCGAGCGCTCCCATGGTGCGGCCGTGGAATCCTCCCGTGAAAGCGATGAACCCGTGGCGTTTCGTGTGGTAGACGGCGGATTTGATCGCGGCCTCGATCGCCTCTGAGCCGCTGCTCGAAAAGAACACGCGTTTTGGGAAATCGCCGGGCGTCAGGCCAGTGATGCGCTGGGCGAAATCGACTTGCGGTACCGACAGGTAGTCGCAGGAGTTGACGTGGATGAGCTCGGCGGCCTGCCGGCGGATGGCTTCTACGACCCTGGGATGCGTGTGTCCCATGATGGTGACCGAAATTCCCGAGCCGAAGTCGAGGAAGCGATTCCCATCGACGTCTTCGACGTAGACGCCGTGAGCCCGCACCCCGACGAGCTCGGCCGTTCGGCTCAGAGAGGTCGAGAGGAACTGGTGATCCAGCGCGATGATCTCTTTGGCCCGCGTCCCGGGGGGCGTGACGACGATCCGGGGTCCGACGTTCGGCTTCAGGCTAGCCACAACAGGCTAGACTATAGCACCGTAGATTCAACGCGTCGGGATAAGTTTCCAGCTTCGCTAGGGACGGGTTGGCATACAACTCGGGCCACGCCGGCTGTGTCACGGCAGGTCACATGAAGATCGTGCCTTCTTCCCGGAGAGGGATTCAGGGCTCGAGCGTTGTCGACAGACGGCCACGTCCGAGCGTCTGTACCTCGAAGAATCGAAGGAAGGCGTTCCGAGCGTTCTCGAGCTTCGCGACCTCCTCCGCCCTCGGCGGCTCGCCCGGCCGCGTAAGAAGCACCCACGCATGACGAAACGTTTTCGGCGAATTTTCCACGCTTGGGCTCCGTGGTCCAAGCGCTCGCAGGACGTCGTCGATGAGCACATCCTGCCGTGTGCCCGTAATCGTGACGTCGGTACGGGGTGAGGACTCGCTATCGATCTCGAGACCCGTCGGGCTCGACCCGCTCGCATCCCGCACCACGAAAAACGGGCCGACTTCGGACGAAGGCGCGAGCCCCATCAAATAGAGATCGAGGCGGGAATAGCCCGATACCGTCGCGACCGTACGGAAGCGGTTCTCGGCTTCCTGCTCGATGTCGTTGCCTTCGAGAAACGATGCATCGGAGTCGAAGAAAAAGCTCCAGTGAGACTCCTGGCGTCCGAGAAGCACGTCCCCCGCGACCCCCGTCAGGTCCACGCGAGCTCGCGCGAGCCAACGATGTCCGACCTCGTGGGCCAGCAACCCGAGTGTCGTGGGCCTCGAAGCGGCCCCGAACACGCGACCTTCTGGAGAGCTCGGGTAGCGAGCGACGTTGCCCATGAACACGAAGCTCTCGAGCTCTCCATCACTGCCCAAGATGGCAGAGTCGTCGAAAGGTGGATCGCCTATCCCACTGACGTCGTTCTGCGTCGTGATCTGAAAAGCGAATGCGTCGTCGAGATCGCTCTCGAAGTTCGTCCAAACGACGAGCGCGTCGTAGCGATCGGTGAGCTCGCCGTAGAACCTTCTAGCCAATTGCACGTTGTCGATCGTGCGGCCACGCCGGAAGGACTCCGCGATGGCGCCCGGCGAATCCCCGCCGGACTCGCTCAAATCGACCAGGTTCGCATCCTCGGGGTTGTCTCCCGGGGACAAACCCACGATGCCCGAATCGGCCGTGACCACTAACGCATAGCGCATGGCGACCGTTCCGTTCGGATGGAGCTCGACTTGAAACGTATTGGGGGAGTCTTCGTCGAACTCTGCAACGTTTTGCCAGCTAACGACGAAGCGATCCGGCGTGGCGAGCACGCGTACCTCGCCGCCGTCGGACGGATCGAGATCGGCGAAGAACAGAGAAATGCGGGGTGGACCGTTCAGCATCCGCTCCAGGCTCCTGGCCGAGCTCTCGCTGTCCGGGCTCTCGAACGTCAAGTTTCCGTCGGAGTTCAAGAACAGACTGTCGTCCCCCAGGCTCACCGGATCTCCGAGCGACGGATCGAAAGGGACCCCATCGACGAAAGACACGTACCCCCGGCTGCCGGCCGGTGAGAACACGACACCCCGTCCACGCAGGTCGAAGGGGTTGGCTTCAGAAACAATGGTGCCGTCGTCCGTCACTACGACGAGCTCACCAATGGTCTCGATACGGGACGCGAGAAGCCTTCGCTCAGAATCCGGACCGCGCTTCTGCAGAGCAAACCGGTGTTTCGCCTCTTCCAGTCTCGCGCGGGCGGGAAAGGTTCCACAGAGGGGCCGTCCCCGCTCCTCGCCCACGAGGGGCAAGGCCCATGTGAGGCCCACCGTCAGCAACAGTGCATGACGCAGGGGTACCATCGTCCCAGTCTAGCAAGGCTCGGCTCCGAGGGAGGCGTAAAGTGAAGAAAGACGGTGGGACTCGCATGAGATATAAGCAGAGGTTGTGGTTCGCCTATGTGAGAAAGGCGGCGTATCCTTCCACGTGGTGAGAGTCGAAAACCGGTTGTGAGGAAAGAAATGTTAAAAAGGTCGATTGAATTGGCCGCGATATTGACTGCAGTGATAATGACGGCAGGCTTGCTTACCAGTTGCAAGGATGACCCCATAGCCGAGGAATCCTATAAACCTACCTGGAGATCTCTAAAACGCTATCCAGTCCCGCAGTGGCTAAAAGACGGCAAGTTTGGAATTTATACACATTGGGGAATCTATTCGGTACCTGCTATGGGACCCGATGGTACATGGTACGCCCATGCTGTTTATACGCGTGAAGATTCCAAACAGCATAAACACCACGTAGAAACCTACGGACCTCTCTCGGAATTCGGGTACAAGGAATTCATACCTATGTTCAAGGCGGAGAAGTTCGATGCTGACGAATGGGCAGAGCTTTTCGAAAAGTCGGGCGCCAAATTCGCCGGTCCAGTGGCAGAGCATCACGATGGCTTCGCGATGTGGGATAGCGAGTACTCAGAATGGAATGCTGCGAAGATGGGACCGAAAAGAGATGTCGTCGGGGAGTTAGAAAAAGCGATCAAAAAGCGCGACATGAAGTTTGTAACGGCATTCCACCATGCCTTGAACTGGTCTTACTTCCCGGTATGGGACGAGAGACTTGACGCTTCCGATCCACGCTATTCAGAACTATACGGCCAGATACACGAGAAAGGAGAAAAGCCCAGCACGGAGTTCTTAGATGAATGGTACGGGAAGATAGTAGAAGTTATAGATAACTATGACCCAGACTTTATATGGTTTGACTTTGGTCTGGATGGAATAAGGGACGATTATCAAAAGAACTTTCTGGCCTATTACTATAACGAATCCGTAAAACGCGGCAAGGAAGTTGTCGTATCGTACAAGACCCATGATTTTCCTCCAGGCGTGGGTATCCAGGACACGGGAGGAATGATGCCTGAGCTGACACATCATATGTGGATGACGGATACCTCCGTAGATGACCCAGCCGCATGGTCCTACACTAAAGACGCAACCTTCAAATCGGTAAATACCTTGGTGGATAATCTGGTGGATAGAGTCAGCAAGAATGGATTTCTCTTACTCAACGTGGGTCCCAAACCTGATGGAACAATCCCTGAAGAGGCTAAGGAACGTCTGCTGGGGATAGGCGAGTGGCTGAAGGTAAACGGTGAAGCGATTTACGGCACCACGGCTTGGATAAAATACGGAGAAGGTCCTGCCCATGAGCCTCTGCCCAGAGGCCACTGGATGGGGGACTACGTCGAATTTCAGAAGAAGAGAAAGACAGTCCAGTTTACGGCTCAAGACATCAGATTTACCGTTAAGGACAACGTCATATATGCGATTTCTCTTGATTGGCCAAGTGATGAGGTGACAATCAAATACCTGGCTGGGGAAAACAATGAAGACAATTATGTTGGATTGTATGAATCAGAGATCGAATCCATAAAGATGCTTGGTGTTGATGAAGAACTGGAATGGAAAATGACCGAGGATGGCCTCACAATCAAACCCCCGGACGAAAAACCTTGCGAGCATGCTTTCACCTTCAAGATTGAACGCAAGCATTAGGTTGATCACAGAAAGGAGTGATTCCCATGAGTTTACTGGACCGCCGTAGCTTCCTCACGACGACCGCTGCCGGGCTCACTGCGCTCCCGGCCGCCCGCGGCATGACGCTTCCTGACGACGAGGATCCGCTCGGGGTGCGCGCCGATTTTCCCATCACTCGGAACCAGACGTTTCTCAACACCGCTTGGGTCGGCCCGATTCCGAAGGTGGCGAGAGACGCCGCCGTCGACTACGCGGACGAAACGTTGATGTGGGCGGATAGCCAAAGTCGACTGATGCAGGAGGACATGGCGCGCGCCGCGTTTGCCGAGCTCTTCGGCGCCAAGCCGGACGAGGTGGCTTTTCTCTTCACGACGGCCGACGGAGAGGCCGTCGTCACCCACGGCCTCGACCTCAAACCCGGCGACAACATCGTTGTGGACGCGCTCCACTATACCGGGACCTTCCTCCTCTACAGGCAGCTCCAAGAGGAAAAGGGCATCGAGCTCCGTATCGTTCCCGAGACGGAGGGCCGTGTGAGGATGGAAGATTTCGAGGCGCGCATCGACGAAAGGACCCGGCTCGTGTCCGTGGCCTGGGTGTCGAATCGCAACGGCTATCGACACGACCTCAGGGCTCTGACCGGGCTCGCTCACGCCAAAGGTACTCTCGTCTACGCGGACGCCGTCCAGGCCCTCGGCACCTTCCCCACCAACCTCACCGAGCTGGGCGTGGACTTTGCCTGCAGCGCTGTTCACAAGTGGCTTTTCGCCGGCTTCGGCGTGGCGCCGTTTTTCATCCGCGAGGAGCACCTCGATCGCATTCGGCCCGATCGCTACGGCCACGGCCAGGTCGCGGAGACGCTCACGCCCAACGGCTGGACCCGGCACTTGGGAGCAGGGCGTTTCTCCGAGCTCGATTTCCGACTCCTGACCACCGCGCGGAAGTACGAGTACTCCTGTCTCGCCTACAGCACGATCGCCCAACTGGCCGCCACCCTCGGCTTGTTCAAGAGGGTCGGTCTTTCGAGAATCGAAGAGCACACGATGCCGCTCGCCCACGAGCTCCGGGATGGCATCGCCGAGTTGGGATTCGAGACGTGGACGCCCAAAGGCAACGGGTCACCCATCGTGAGCTTCGTTCATGGACAAGACATCGAAGATCTAAAACGCCTTCTGAAGGAAGAAGCCATCTCGGTCAGCTTCCGGGAGAAGAACTACACCCTGATGCGCGTGAGTGTCTCAATGTTCAACAACCGTGCCGACGTCCAGCGATTGCTGAAGCTACTCCAAAGGGTTGCTTGACTCTGTCTCAGACCTCTTTGTCGGCGCGATCGCGATGGTGGTCGTAGGACAGTCCCTGGTTCTGCATTGCGCGGCGATAACTCACAGCCACCGCATCGAACTTCAAGTGCAGCTCGTCGGCCAGATCGAAGGGCACCTGCTCGGGGCGCTGTGATTCCACGACTCGCTGGTCCTGGCTGAAGATGGTCTTCTCGAAATCCTGCAGAACGCGGTCAGGCTGGTCGAAATCGTAGTTGCGACCGATGACGCAGTACCCTCGACAGCGTTGCTCGCCGATGGGCTGGCCGGCGAACAAGTACACCATGCCGCGTTCGCCTCCCCAACCCAAGCGGAGGGCAATCGTATACGGTAGGTGCAGCTCGTAGCGGCTGCGCCGTTCAGGTTCCTCGACCTTCTCGTTGGCGAAAACTGGAAAGTCCTCCGGGTTGGCCGCCTCGGGGCGGACCACGGTGTAGTGCAGGACGTGCTCGCGTGTCTCAACCTCGTGCGCCGGCACGATCGGACGCTTAGGGTCGCCAAGCAGCCCCGGGTGGACCCATGGGAAATGTCCGAAGTCGGTGAAGTTCTCGACTTGGCGGGAAGCGTCGCTGTGCCAGTCAAAGGGGCCGGTCAGCACGACCTTCCAGGCCTCGTCCTCGAGCTCGGGCACATGGGGTAGCGGAAACACCGGATCTTCGAGCGCGGCCCAGATGAGGCCGTAGCGCTCGACGACCTGGTAGCCGGGCACCCGAGCCTTGGACGGCATCGCTGCGTCGGCCTTCTGCGGAATCTTCACGCACACGCCCTCGCGGTCGTAGTGCCAGGCGTGGTAGGGGCAAATCAAACAGTCGTCCTCGACCCGGCCGAGCGAGAGCGCAGTGCCGCGGTGAATGCACAGGTCCTGCATCACGTGCGGCACTCCGTCCGCGGTACGCCAGACGACGATAGCTTCGTCCAGAAGCATCGAACCGTAGGGCGCGTCCAAAGCGACGTCACGGCCGTAGGCGACCGGATGCCAGCAGTGGAAGAGCTTCTTCGAGAACTTCGACATCCTCTCCTCCTAGAGATTCGCGCGCCTGCCCGAACGGGCGATCCGGCCCGGCCGCCCGGTAGTCACGCGACCCGTTCCAGGACCTTGAGGATCTTCTATGTAGTCACGGATTCAATTTTGTTCCCATATCCCGATCGTCGATCAAGGTAATTTCCGATCGGGACAAACAACATACCAGAAATAACAGCCAATATTAATGCGGTAACATTCACAGCCTGGAATGAATACGTCGATACAATATATACCCCCAGCGACGGAGTGATAATATGAGCTACCGGAGACATCAACGCGCTGAAAGTAGCCGCCCTTCCCGATTCATCATATTGGGCAGCCGTGCCTAACACATAGGGAATCATAAAATAGTAACCTAGATTATAAAGAGTAAACGCAGCGCCCCATACAACCATATTCTGCGAAGCAGCCAGACTTGCATAAGACAAAGAAAGAACTCCGACACACAGCAAAAGCGGCCTAGCGTAGCCGAAACGTGTCCCCATAACATTGGCAACAACCGAACCCAATAGTCCGATGGCATTTGAGGTCGCAATGACTAGGCCAGCCTGCTGGGGTGTCAATCCAATACTGACCCCCATTCGCTCGGAGATAGCCCACACGATGCCTAGACCAATCCACAAAAATAGTGTCGCCACATACAGCCCAAGAAGACGAGGATTGAGCAATGTCTCAAAATGAATGTGTTTTGTTTCTAAAGCACCGAGCTGTTCAGGTTTTGCATCCAGCAACCACCTTGTTAGATAAATACCCAACAAGAATAAGATGAAGAAAAACACAAAGTAGGCTGGGTACGAAATCTCTGTATACACCAGCGGGGCGATAAAAAATAAGACAACCAAGATCACGCCATAACCGGTTGTAGACGCGGCGTACAAGCGCTCGGCATTGGATGAGCTGGCCGTTGAGAAATTCACCGCACCGGTGATCGCGCCGATACCAACACCAACAATGATTCGACAGAGCAACAGTGCATAGAAGGTTGAGTCAACAAGGACCAATAGATTTCCGAGCAAACCTAGAATGCAGCCAATCTGCGCCAATCTAGCTCTGGACACATGCTGTGCGTAAAGGGCAACAATTAACCCCGCCAGGGTCATCGAGGCGATCTCTACTGACCCTATGAGCCCGGCCTGCTTCAGGCTAAACCCATAACCATCAACTAATACACCAATCGTTAATGGTATGAATGCAATCAGACCAAAGGTAAACACCAGACCAAATGATGTACTCGTGACTACGGTCAACGGTTCGCCACAATCCAAAGTTTTCGATATCGCCATTATTACTACCTCATTACTACGTTTTACTCGGCAAAACTCGTTGATACAGCCTGTCATCAGTCGGGCTCTCGGATCAACTATTTGACAACACGAAGCACCGGTTCTAAATTGTGGAGCTGATCGCAAAGGAGAGATTCCCATGAGCTTGCTGAACCGCCGTAGCTTCCTCACGACGACCGCTGCCGGGCTGAGTGCGCTCCCGACCGCCCGCGGCATGACGCTTCCTTCCGAGCCCGCCAAGGAAGACCCGCTCGGGGTGCGCGCCGATTTTCCCATCACCCGGAACCACACGTTTCTCAACACCGCCTGGATCGGACCGATTCCACAGGTGGCGAGAGACGCCGCCGTCGAATACGCCGACGAAAATTTGATGTGGGCGGATATCCGCAGTCGATTGATGATAAGAGACATCGCGCGCACTGCCTTTGCCGAGCTCTTCGGCGCCAAGCCGGACGAGGTGGCTCTTCTCTTCACGACGGCCGACGGAGAGGCGGTCGTCACCCACGGCCTCGATCTCAAACCCGGCGACAACATCGTCGTGGACGCGCTCCACTATTCCGGGACCTTCCTCCTCTACAAACAGATCCAAGAACAAAAGGGCATCGAGCTCCGTGTCGTTCCCGAGACCGAGGGGCGCGTACGCGTCGAAGATTTCGAGCCGCGCATCGACGAGCGGACCCGGCTCGTGTCGGTGGCGTGGGTGTCGAACCGCAACGGCTATCGACACGACCTCCGTGCCATTGTCGAGCTCGCTCACGCCAAAGGTACTCTGGTGTACGCCGACTCCGTGCAGGCCCTCGGCACTTTTGACACTAACCTCACCGAGCTCGGGGTGGATTTTGCCTGCGCCGCTGCCCACAAGTGGCTTTTCGCCGGCTTCGGCGCGGCGCCGTTTTTCATCCGCGAGGAGCACCTCGATCGCATTCGGCCAGATCGCTACGGCCACGGCCAGATCGCGGAGACGCTCACGCGCGAGGGCTCGACGCGGACATCGAGCGTAACCGGTCAGGTTGGCGGTCAGGGACGTTTCCCCGAGCGCGATTTTCGACTCCGCACGACGGCGGAGAAGTACGAGTACTCCTGTGTCTCCTACTCCACCGTCGCCCAGCTCGCCGCCACCCTCGGGTTATTCAAGAAGGTCGGTCTTTCGAGAATCGAAGCGCACACGATGCCGCTTGCGCGAGAGCTCCGCGACGGCATCGCTGAGCTCGGATTCGAGACGTGGACGCCCAAAGACAACGGCTCACCCATCGTGACTTTCGTTCATGGACAAGACATCGAGCATCTGAACCGGCTTCTCGAGGAGGAAGCGATCTCGGTGAGCTTCCGGGAGAAGAACCACACCCTGATGCGCGTGAGTGTCTCCATGTTCAACAACCGCGCCGACGTCCAGCGATTGCTGAAGCTCCTCGAAAAGATCGCTTGACTCGATCTCCGATGAGAATTCTGATAGTCAACCAAAAAGAAGTCGCTCAACTCATTTCCGTCACCGAGCTGGTGCCGGTGATGGAGGACGCTCTCAAAACTCTGGCGCGCGGTGAGGCGATTCTGCCCCAGCGTCCGAGCATTTGGCTGCCGGACAAGTCAGGCCAGCTGGTAATGATGCCGACCTACCTGCCGAACATAAAGGCCTTTGGACTCAAGGTAATCACGTATTTTCCGGGAAACATGAACAGTCCCTACGATACCCACCAGGGCGGAGTGATGCTGTTCGACACGACCAACGGCAACCTGCTGGCCATGATCGATGCCACGGAAATAACTGCGAACCGGACTGCGGCGGCCACCGGCGTGGCCAGCAAAGCACTGGCCCGCGACGATTCCTCAAAGCTGGCCCTTATCGGCTCCGGTACCCAGGCCCGCACGCACTTGGAAGCCATGCTGCACGCTCACGACATTAAAGAGGTCAAAGTCTGGGCACTGCCCCTGGAACATGCTCAAGGATTTGCCAGACGCGAATCTGAACGTCACAACGTTGAGATCGAGGTTCCCGACACCGCTGAAGAAGCGGTGTCAGGAGCTGACATCATCTGTACTTGCACTTCAGCAAAACAGCCGGTTTTGTTCGGCAAGTGGCTCAAACCGGGGATGCACATCAACGCCATCGGCTCGACCGTTCCGCACACGAGAGAGCTGGACACGGAAGCGTTGGTTAAATGCAAAATGTTCGTCGACAGAAAAGAAGCCGCGCTCAATGAAGCCGGGGATTTCCTGTTCCCGCAAAAAGAGGGAGCGGTGACCGAAGATCACATCAAAGGTGAAATCGGCGATGTTTTGCTCGGTAAGAATCCAGGCCGTGAATCAACTGAGGAGATTACGCTGTTCGAGTCTCTAGGCCTCGCCATTGAAGATGTAGCCGCTGCATTTCACATCTACAACAAGGCAAAGGAAAACGATATGGGTACCTGGATAGAATTCGGAGGCGACCGCCACCGCCCCTCCGAGTAGAAGCGCTTAAGGCATCCTTTTTCTCCACAGTTTTCGCCCAAAACCCGGACACTAGTTCTCGGGATTCGTGGATTTTTTTCGCCCCTCCTATCTTCATAAGCTGGGCGGCTCGGTCGTACGTGTGGTTTTTCCGCGAGACGCTTCACCGTCTCGTCGATGGCACGCTCGAGCTGGGGATCCGTATCCCTGGCCAGGAGGCCTGGGTCCTCCTTGACCTCGATATCGGGATCTACTCCGTGGCCTTCCTTGAACCATTCCCCGTCGGGATCGTACATCCGGAATGCGGGCACGCTGACGACACCGCCGTCGATGAGTGCCGGCACTCCGGTCGTACCGATCAAGCCTCCATCCGTGCGGGAACCGATGAGAGGCCCTAATCCGGCTCTCCGGAAGAAATCGGGGAATGCATCGCCTCCAGACCCACTCCAGCCGTTGATGAGCATGACCTTGGGGCCGAAGTGACCGACCCGTGGCGACTGCCAGTCCTTGCCATCTCGTACCGCCCAGAAGGCGAGGGCTGGTCGGTTCAACAGCTCGATGAACCGATCCGGGAGCTGACCACCGCTGTTGAACCGCTCGTCGATGATCAAACCCTCTTTTTGGAACTGAGTCACAAACTGACGCACCAGCTCGGCTTGCCCATCACGCCCCGTACTCCGGACGTAGATATAGCCCACACGTCCGTTGGTCTTCTCCTCCACGTGCTTGCGGTTGGACTCGATCCAAGCAAGATGCCGCAAGCGAGTCTCGTCCGGGAGCGCGCGCAGGATCACCTTCCGCGCACCTTCCGGGGCAGGACGGTCGTTGACGGTGAGCTCGATGGTCTTGTCTGCCAGACCCTGAAAAGCGGCCCAGGGATCTTCCGATATATCCAGAGGGATGCCATTGACAGCAAGGACGTAGTCGCCTTCCTTGACGTTTACGCCCGGCAGTACCAAGGGTGACCGAACCTCGCTATCCCAATCGGCACCGTTGATGATTTCCTGAATCCTGTAAAAGCCTTCGTGAACTTCCCAGTCGACACCCAGATAGCCGACACCCACCGTCGAAGGTGCTTCGAGATCGCCGCCGGCACGGTAAGTGTGTGAAGAGTTCAACTCGGCGATGAGCTCACCAATGACGTAGTTGAGATCCCACCGGGTCACGACGTCGCGCAGGAGAGTAGCGTAGCGCTCTCGCATGGTCTCCCAGTCGATCCCGTGCATGCCTTCATCGTAGAAGAAGTCGCGATAGAGTCGCCAAGCTTCATTGAAGATTTGCTTCCATTCGGCCTGCGGGTCCAGGGCCATCTCGAGCTCTGCCGTGCGAAGCTTCTTCTCCATATTCTGGTCTTGTTTCAAGTCGACGATTGAGAAATCCCGATCTTTCCACGCCAGGATTTTCCGTTGATCGGCGGAGAGACGGTAGCCGTCGATGTCTCCCAAGACGGTCTTCTCTTCACGCTCCTCGAGATCGTAGAAGACGAGGGCGCTCTTCGCCTCTGGGCCCATGCCTGTAAGCGGCCGTTTCCGGTAGAGTACCTTCCCGGGAGCCGCTTCGAGCGTATCGTAGTTCCCGGCCTGCGGTGGCAGCGCCACCGCCCGTTGTTCGAAACCGTCGATGAGGATCTCGACGGGCTGAGCCTTTTTCTCTTCGGACTCGTCTTTCTCATCCTCCAGCTCGTTTTCATCGCTTCGCGGCGCTACTGGCGACGGAATGTCGCGCTTGAGGGAGACGGCCATGATATTCGTCGAATTGGCGTAGATGAATGAGTTGTCCAGATCGCTGTAGCTGGGCCTGAACGTCCGACCGGGTAGGAAATAGAGGTATTTTCCGTCGGGGTCGAAGACCGGTTGCCGGTCGTCGTAATAACCCGATGTGACCTGGTGGCGCTCCCCGGTGTTTGTGTCGAAGAGATGAACGGCGTGCACGCGGTTGTCCTGCCCCCGGGCGTAGGCGAGCCAGCGGCTATCTGGCGACCACCCTACCTTGAAATTGTCGAGGGAAGGCTGGTACATCCAGAGGCCCTTATCCACTTGGACCGTCTGGTTCTCTACGAGGTCGTAGACGACAATGGCCATGCTCTTGTCGACAAAAGCGAGCTTCTTGCTGTCCGGCGACCAGTAGATCTGATATCGGTACCCGGGGCCGTAGGAAGTGAGTTTGCGAGCCTCGGATCCGTCCTTCGCGTTGAAGACAGCGAGCTCGTATTCTCCAGAGCGGTCGCTCCAGTAGGCCACGTACTTTCCATCGGGGGACCAGGCAGGGTTGCGTTCCGCCACGCCCGCGCTCCTCGTGAGGTTCCAGATGGGACCGTGCTCAGCGGGCACAGAGAAGATCTCACCCCTGGCTTCGAACAGAGCCCTTTTACCCCTAGGAGAAATCCCCGCGTTCTGGATGAGATCGGCCGCGTTGACCATGCGCGGCTTGAGGGTTGGCTGATCCGTCACCACTTCGATGTCGACAGGCCGCATCTCTTCGTTTTCCAGGTCGAGGAGGTAGAGCCGGCCTCCGGCCTCGAATACCATGTCGGATGGGCCGATAGCCGGAAAATGAATGTCGAAGTCCTCCAATCGAGTGACCTGCCGAGTTTCCTTCGAATCCAGGTTGTGGGCCCAAATGTTGTACCTCTGATTCGGGCCCCGGTCGGACAGGAAGTAGACGGTTCTCCCATGCCACATGGCGTGGGCATCGTTGGCCGGGTCGTCAGTCATGTTGGTCGCGGTGAGCTCGTCCAGGTCGAATAACCAGATGTCGGGTGCTGCCCCACCCCGGTAGCGTCTCCAGTTACGGAAATCCCTGGATATGGGCACAAAGGCCAGGGTTGTACCGTCAGGCGATAGAGATCCGAACTCACCATAAGGCACCGGCAAGCGTTCCGGAAGACCCCCTTCCGCTGACGTACGGAAGAATTGGTTGAAGCGTCGCCGGCCGCTCGTCATCCGCGACGCATAGAGAATGCTCTTCCCACCGGGAGCCCAATCCAGCATTCGGTCTGGTATGCCGTGGTGTGGAGTCAAGCCCATTCTTAGGGCCGGCGACAAAATAAGTTCCCGTTTTCAAGACGGTCGGATGGTGTAGTTCCATTTGGGTAGAGTCTGGTCCTTTGTAACGGAAAGCGCCTGCATCCGCTCGTCAGTGATTTTGACGCCCTTCGGATAACGACGCCGGATAAGGTGTGCGCGTACTCGCAAACCGGAAGAGGTGGTGGTCGTGCGGATGTATTTGAGGATGGTTTCGTAGCTGTCGAGAGGCCTGCCCGCCCAGTTCTTGCTGACCTCGCTGAACAGACGGTGCTCCACTGGATTCCACTTGGATGTACCGGACGGATAGTGGGCTATGGTGATAGCGATGTCGTGGCGATTGCAAATCCGCGTTTGAAGCCCGTGCTTCCAACCCCGACACCGATAGCCATTGCTGCCCCCGGCGTCTGCCAATATCGCGAGGTCACGGGCTGCAGGATAGCGTCGCCGTCCTTCCGTTCGCCACCACTTCTCGATGGCATTCACGGCGAAGTCCGGGGTGTTGTACGAGGTACCAATGAACACTGTCCCGCGGTTCGCGAGCAGATCGTAGACGCCGTAGGGGATTGCGATGCCGTTCGATTCGGAACGGAAGTCATGGTCTTTGACGAGAGTCGGCTCGCGGTTCCAGGCCTGCCCGCCGTTTTTGAATAATCCCACCAGCTCCCGTTTCTTCGTGTCTACGCTGATGATGGGATGACCAGCTGCGGCAAAACGCGCGCGCAGTTCGGCGATACACGCGAATTGGGTATCGCGATCTTCGGACGTGGCACCGCACAGCTTCTTGTGGTTCACCCGCAACGAGAAGCCGAGCTGTTTGAGCAGTCGACCGACGGTTTTGCTGCTGACGTTCACACCGAGGCTTCTTAGCTCGCAAGCAATCTTGTCGGTGGTCCGCCGCGTCCATTTCACTCCCGTCATCGGATCGCCCGCGGTGTCGTGCTTCATGAGTTCTTCGATCTTGGCGATGACTTCTGGCTTTTTTTTGCACGGCGCGCCGTCCGCCACCCTTTCGCCGAACTCCGTCGAGCTCAACATCTCTCATTAGCAATTCCCTACGACCTCTGGCTACCGTGCTCGGACCCATCCCGAGCAGTTCGGCAATCTGTTGGTCGCCACCGTGACCGAGCTTCATGGCCTCGACTCCCGCGTAGAGACGGCGCTGCTTTTCATCGAGCAGGCTGTAGAAAAGAACGATCGCAGCCTTCAACTCCACGGGGAGCACGCGGACTCCCCCGACCCAGCCCAACGTGGAAGGTGACGCCTCATGTACCTGGCGGGCCGAGAGCTGTTGCTTGCGCGTGCTCACATCGGTGGCCAGATACAGATATCGGCCGAACACCTGCTCGCGCGCCAATCTTTTCTCTCGGACCAGTTTCAACAGAGGAGCCTTGACGTCAACCTGCACCACGTCCTCGAGCTCGTCGACGTAGTAGCCTGCCTCACAGGCCGCGACCAACGCTTTTACCGTCGCAAGCAACGTCCCGTACTTCGAGAACCACACTGAGCGCAACGACCAAAGACCTTTTCGATCGAACTGGGCGATCTCGTCCAACGTGTAGTAGCTACCACGGTGGGAGTAGCTTGTCCGATACGCCAACTCATTGAGCTTTCGGAAGACGGTCGAGTCCACATCGGTACCCAACACTGCCTTCAAATCATCGAGGGTAGCTATTTTGTGCTTCCTCAACAGGCGGTCGAGATCTTCAGACTGATAGCTCGTAGGTCTCATAATAGGAGAAGTGCTCCTTGATAGGCGTAATCCTCCTACAATGAGGACCGTTTGTCAAACACGCGCTGGTTGCTGAAGACCTACAAATGTTCCGTTTCTAGGGAGCTTGCCAGGCTCTCGTGATGCCAGACGATATCGCGATCACGACCTGAAACAGGAAGAGTGTGCTCAAAACTAGACAGTTATTTTGTCGGCGGCCCTTAGTTGAAACTCTCCACGGCTCACGTTTAAGCGACCTTCTTCTTCGATACGGTTGATGTCTTCGCCTCGATCTTCAGTTCCCGCTTGAGAGCTTCGCGAAGCTTGGGAAGATGGCGGTAGCCCACCACCTTCCTCAAGCGCGGTTCGATGTCTACGAGCGCCGTTGCCAACCAGCGCTGGCGTTGGCTCGAGTTCTTCCAGTGGTCGACCTTCGCGCAGCGTTCCTCGACGAGAGCATTGACGGACTCAAGGCAGTTCGTCGTCTTGAACGAACGGCCCAGCACCGCGTGTACGCCGAGTCGATGCAACGTCAGCGTCTCCTCAAGGCCTTCCTCCAGGCTGCCAGCTGCGGATTGGTTCCGCTCTTCTAACTCACCGTGGAGTTGCTCGAGCGCAGTGAGGGCCTCTTCGTACTCCGGCCTGTTGTAGGCCCACTGGAGCCGCTTGCGCCATGACGCCTGCTCGCCCTTGGACAGGTAGCTCACTACGTTTTCACGTTTGTGCCACTGGCAGCGTTGTATCAGGGCCCGCTTACGGAATGCCTTCTTGACTGCCGCTTGGAGACCCTTGCCGCCGTCGATGATCACCAGCAGACCCTGGGAGATATCGAGTCCCCGCTCGAGCAGTGAACGCAGGAACGGCGTCAACACCTGCGCGTTCTCCGTGTCCGTCTCCACGAAGCCCAAGAAGCGGTTTTCCCCGCAAAGCGTGATGCCCAGAGCCACGACCATCGTTGCCTCGGCGAATGTCTTCCCATCCAGAAACAGCGCCACCACATCCTCGCCGGTCAGATCTCGTTCCTGCATCTCCCGCAGCTTCGCAGCGCTCGCTTGCACGAACCCTCGGGACACCGTTGAGCTCGACAGTCCGATGGCGCCCGGAATCGCTTCCGCTGCCGCCTCGTAGTTGCGACAAGAGATTCCGTAGAGAACTCGTTTCAGCAGAAGATCATTCACCTCACCGCCGTGGCTCACCGCCTCGTAGCAGCGAAGCGGAATCTCTCCTCCCTCGATGCTCCGAACCCGTGGCACACGGATCGGTACCCGCTGGCCGCCAAGCCCTACCGTGCCCGGGTTGCTTCCGTGACGGCGACCGCGCTCCAGCTCGTCCTTGCGAGAGTATCGCTCTCCCGCCAACGCCTTCACTTCGTCGTCGAGCAACTCGTGAACGTGCATTAGACCAAGGGGGACCAACGAACGGATCATCTCTACCTTGGCGTCCAGCGCGAGTTCCCCGTAATCCTCGTGCCTCACCATCTCGACCTCACCCAAACGACGCGACTTCTTGCGTTTCTTGACCGAACGTAGCAGACTTCCCATCTCGGCTCCTTTCTTCGCGGCTTGATTTTGTTTTGTCCAACGCCATCAAACCACTGGGTTTGGAGCCGTTTCAATTCCAAACTAAGATTGGCACACTTTCGTGGTGCGTCAGCCGTTTCAAAGGGTGCTTCCGCCATCAAGTGTTGCTACGCCGTGTTTGAATGCTAGTGTCAGCTGGTCTGCCTGTGTCGGCGAACGCCATTAATAAGGATGTCGACGTGCACACGAAGGCGTCCCTGAACGTCAGGCACCGTATGGTCAGCCCAGCCCGTATCGCCGAAAGAACTGCGTCTCTTGAAATCAGGCTCAAACTCTAGCACACGAGCGGGTTACGCGGCAGCCACCAACACTTAATTGCGGAAGCACCGCCAAAATAGCGCTCGTGACCTTCGCTACGCGCTAAATGGAGCGTAAGCGCCTCTTTTGCAAAGGGATGCGTACACATCACCAACAGTAAACAGCGCAAGCACCTCAGCGTTACCGATATCAGCCGAGTCCTTGCGGAACGGGCCAAGGCAGCCGCAGCCGAATTCGGGACCGACAGCCATCCAAGAGACGGACAGGCCGGCCATAACGGGCCGGAACAGGACGGCGCCACGGGCTTACCCCCCCATCGTCCCCGCCATCCGATTCTAAAGCCACCGCGCATCCCGCCGACAGCTGCTCGATGCGCTCCCGCTCCTCCTGGGCCCGGCACCTCGAGCCCCGCCGCTCAAGCAGCTCCACTCCTCCAATCAGGGCAGGTCGAAGCGGTCCAGCGTCATCACCTTGGTCCATGCCGCGATGAAGTCGTGCACGAAGTCCTCCCGCGCGTCGTCGGCCGCGTAGAACTCGGCAACCGCGCGCAGCTCGGAGTTGGAGCCGAAGATCAAGTCCACCGGCGTCGCCGTCCACCGGAGATCGCCGGTGCCGCGATCGCGACCTTCGTAGACGCCCTCGGTGGACGACTTGGTCCACAACGTCGACATGTCAGTCAGGTTGACGAAGAAGTCGTTGCTCAGGGTGCCGGGGCGGTCGGTGAACACGCCGTGCGCAGAGCCGCCCGCATTGGCGTTCAGGCTTCGCATGCCGCCGACCAACACCGTCATCTCCGGAGCGGTCAGGTTGAGCAGGGCCGCCTTCTCCACCAGCATCTCCGCCGGGGATCGGCTGTTGCCGCCGGCGAAGTAGTTTCGGAAGCCGTCCGCAGCCGGCTCGAGCAGCGCGAACGACTCTATGTCGGTCTGTTCCGGCAAGGAGTCCATGCGGCCAGGCGCGAAGGGCACGTCCACGTGGGCGCGCCCGCCTCTCGCAGCGGCTCGCTCGATGGCCGCGGCACCGCCGAGAACGATCACGTCCGCCAGGGAGACCCGCTTGTCGCCAGTCTGCACGTCGTTGAATCGACTCCGGATACCGTCCAGGGTCTCCAACACGCGGCCCAGCTCAGCAGGGTCGTTCGCGGTCCAGTCTCGCTGGGGCGCGAGTCGGATTCGCGCTCCGTTGGCGCCGCCGCGCATATCGGTGCCTCGGAACGTGGATGCCGAGGCCCACGCGGTCCTGACCAGCTCCGCGGTAGACAACCCCGAGTCCAGGATCTGCGCTTTCAGAACGGCCGCGTCACGGGCATCGATCAGTGTGTGGTCGACTTCCGGAATCGGATCCTGCCAGGTGAATTCCCGGTCCGGCGCCAGATCACCGAGGTAGCGCGATGTCGGACCCATGTCGCGGTGCGTCAGTTTGAACCAGGCGCGGGCGAAAGCGTCCTCGAACTCGTCCAGGTTCTCAAGCCAGCGCAACGTGATCTCGCGGTAGGCTGGGTCGACCCTCAGCGCAAGGTCCGTGGTGAGCATCATCGGCGCGTGTCGCTTAGACGGATCGTGGGCATCCGGAACCAAGTCCGCCGCGGCACCGCCGGCGGGCCGCCACTGGACTGCACCACCGGGGCTGCGAGTCTGCTCCCATTCATAGCCGTACAGGTTCTCGAGGAAATTATGCGTCCAGGCGGCGGGGTTCACCGTCCACGCGCCCTCCAAGCCGGTAGTGATCGTGTCCTCGCCGTGGCCGACGCCGTAGCTGTTCTGCCAGCCGAATCCCTGCGCCTCGATATCGCCGCCTTCCGGCTCGACGCCTACGTACCGGGACGCATCAGCCGCGCCATGGGCCTTGCCGAAAGTGTGACCACCGGCAATCAGCGCCAGCGTCTCCTCGTCGTTCATCCCCATGCGTCCGAAGGCCTCACGGATGGCGTGCGCGGCCGCCTGCGGATCCGAATTACCCCCAGGGCCCTCCGGATTGACGTAGATCAGGCCCATTTGGGTCGCACCGAAGGGTCGGTGCAGCTCCCCGTCCGCGTTGCGCCGGTCGGCGGCGAGCCACTCCCCCTCGGGTCCCCAGTTCACGTCCTTGGGCTGCCAGGCATCGGTCCGGCCACCAGCGAAGCCCAGGGTCTCGAAGCCCATGGACTCCATGGCGACGGTGCCGGCCAGGACCACCAGGTCCGCCCAGGAGATTTTGCGCCCGTATTTCTGCTTGAGCGGCCAGAGCAATCGCGTGGCCTTGTCCAGGTTCGCGTTGTCGGGCCAACTGTTGAGCGGTGCGAGGCGCTGCAGACCGCCGTCACCGCCACCCCGGCCATCGATGGTCCGATAGGTGCCCGCGCTGTGCCAGGACATGCGAATGAAGAACGGGCCGTAGTGACCGTAGTCCGCCGGCCACCAGTCCTGGGAAGTGGTCATCAGTTCCGTCAGATCGGCCTTCAGCGCATCGAGGTCGAGGCTTTCAAACGCCTCCCGGTAGTTGAAGTCCTCCCCCAGGGGATTGGATTCCCGCGACGCCTCGCGCAATGGATCGAGGCTCAGCCGGTTCGGCCACCAGTAGTCGTTGTCCGGTGCGCCGCTCTGGGCAACGGCTGGGCGGACCGGCAGGACCGCAGCTATCCCAACTGCCAGCACGGCAATTGCAAGTATGGTTCGTCTAAGCATCGGCTTCCCCTCTGTCTCCTTCGTTCTCGCTACCACGCGTATCGCGGCAGCCGGGGCAGTACCCCCAGTAGATGACCTCGGCCTCTTCGATGTCGAAGCCGTGAGCGACTTCGGCGGTGAGACAGGGCGCCTCACCGACAGCGCAGTCGATATCGACCGTGACGCCGCAAGTGCGACAGACGAGGTGGTGGTGATTGTCGCCGACTCGATTCTCGTACCGCGGGTGCTACCGCCATCAAGTGTTGCTACGCCGTGTTTGAATGCTAATGTCAGCTGGCCTGCCTGTGTCGGCGAACGCCATTAATAAAGATGTCGCGTGCACACGAAGGTGTCTCTGAACGTCAGGCACCGTGTGGTCAGCCCAGCCCGCATCGCTGAAAGAACTGCATCTCTCGAAATCAGGCTCGAACTCTAGCACACGAGCGGGTTACGCGGCAGCCACCAACACTTGATTGCGGAAGCACCGCAAGGAGAATCTGCTGCTGTTCCCAACCAGCGACCCGTTACCTCAGTCCGAGCGCAAGGTGCGCTCCCGTGAACGGCTTGGCGGGTTACTACGTTTCTACCATCGGGAAGCCGCATGAGTATTTTGACCTCACGGCTTCGGATTAGAGATGTCTAGGCTTGGTTGGCCAATGGAAGCTAAAATCCTCGGCCATGTGGACGCCGTTCCAGCTGTGCTCCGCAAAAGGTTTATCCAGCATTAATTGCGCTCCGTTCGCGTTTTCGGACACGACGGCTTTGACGACGCGAGGCTCCAGCTATGGTGATCGGAATAAGGTAATGAGGTCCCCGATATCCAGAGCGCTGGTCAGGGAGGACCCTTGGACACAAATACAAAACTGGGTCTACGCGGATTCGTGTGGGTAAGTCCTGACGGAAAAACAGTGTAACTCATTGTGTGGAAAAGGTATCGAGTACTTCATCAGGTGCTGAAAAGTGGTCCATTTTTAGGATAGGCTAACCGAGTGAAAAATTCCCAGTCGATCCGCTCGCTGTTTGCGCTGCCAGGTTTCGTGGTGTGCCGGATTGAAGGGTCTATTCGGTGACCGATACGCCCGCGTCATCCAGCTCAAGAGGCGAAAAAACAGCTGTGTGCTCTTACTGTGGGCAACGGTGCCGGGGGCGCTATGACAAGCAAGTGTGCCGGGTCCGCGACCTGTCGTTGGCAGGCTGGCGGATCTATCTGGAATACGAGCGTTGGCGCGTCAACTGTCCTGGGTGCGGCGGTTTGCATGTAGAACACCTGGACTGGCTGGCGAACAACTCGCGCTACACCTAGCGTTTTGCGACGCATGTGGGCAAGCTGTGCCGGACAAGGCGGTGGCCGAGATGGAACGTCTGCGCCTCCTAGTTGAAGGGGTCAACAACAAAATCCGTGTGCTGCAACGACGCGCCTACGGCTATCGCGACGAGGAATATCTCAAGCTGAAGATCGTGGCGGCATTCCTTCCGCCATTACCCAGAAATGCCGTCTTCAACCCACACGAATCCGCGTAGACCCACAAAACTAGATAATGCGATTCGGGAAGCCCAGACAATCGTGGCTGATACGGGCTATCCACCCGCCCTGATCGACGAACGACTCGACACCCGACTGAGATATCGGCTTCAAACGGGAAGCCGCATGAATATTTTGACCTCACGACGACGGGCGAGACTCAACTAAAACAGTCTCCGGAAAACCTGGGGCGGTTCACTACTGGAACGTCTACTAACCTGTGACGGCCTTGTAGAGCAGGCCGAAGACGGAAGTCGCCAGGATGGCGATCAGTGGCCAAATCACCCGCTGTAGAATATCGATCCGCGCGGTTTGGGTTTTGATTTCAGATTCTATACGGGTCAGGCGGGTGTCCAGTTCGGCCCTGAACTCGGTGAGCTGAGCACCAATGGCGGCGATGACGTTCTGACCGGCCTGGTTGCGAACTTCCTCGACGGCGGCATGAGCCAAGTCGGGGTCCGGCTCGGGGCTGCGCAGGGCGCGATAGAGGGCATCGGTAACAGGCTCAGAGGCCATAATCAGCCTTCACTTTAGCATGTTCCGCTTTCCAGAGCGAGAGCACCCCGTCCTGTGCGGTGCTTCCGCCATTAAGTGTTGGTGAGATGACGCTAAGACTTTACGCTGCATTAAATTACAGCCAAAATAGCGCTCACGACCTTCGCCGCGTTCTAAATGGAGCGTAAGCGACTTTTTTGCAAAGGGATGCGTACAAATCACCAACACTTAATGGCGGAAGCACCTGTGATAGTGCACAACGTATTCGGTTACCGCTGTCCGCAGGTGTCCCTCACTGAGAGGTACGAAACGGTCGAGACACTCTCGACGTATGGAGAGAACGAATCTTTCCGCATATGCGTTCAGATTCGGACTATTGGCGGGAAGGCGCAGGGGCTTCACGCCTGAATCTCTCAAGAGTCCACGTACCGCCTCGGTGAATAGCGGGTCCCGGTCGTGGATGAGGTATCGCTTGCCAAGGAGAAAACCATCCCACATGTCCGTGAGGTTTCTTGCCACCTGCTTCATCCACTCCCCGTTGGGGTCCGAAGTTATCCCACCGATGCACACGCAGCGAGTGACGATATCGATGACAAACAGGACATGGTAGCGGACGAGCCCGAACGGGTTCATAACCTCGACGGTGAACAGGTCTGTCGCAGCGATAGCGCCCCCATGAGCCTTGATGAAGGTGCTCCACGACATGCTCTTGCCCCGCTCCGGGGCTGGCGCGATACCGTGCTCGGCGAGGAGCCTCTTGATAGTGTTGCGTCCGAGTTCATGTCCGAGGTTCTTGAGTGCGCCCCGCAGGCGCGTATATCCCCACGTCGGGTTCTCCCGCGCCATGCGTACCATGAGCTCACGGATGTCCTTCGCCGTCGGAGGTCGGCCTGGACTCCGGTTCTTGCTGCCATCGTACTTGGCTGCGATGAGGTAGCGGTCCCAACGCAGAAGCGTAGCGGGTGTGGCAACGGACGCAATCTCGGCCAGCGCCTCGCGGCCCAAAGCCTGGGCCTTGATGGCGAGCCTGCGCCGCTCGTCGTCAGAGAGCCTGAGACGCTTGCCCCGAAGCCCGCCCCGGAGCACACGGTTCTCCTCTCGCAGGTAATCAATCACATCCTGCTGCTGGCGGTTGACCCAGCCAGCCAGAACGAGCAGTAAGAATTGTACGTGGTACGTCATGATGGCTCCGAAGATAACACCCTCGGGCCAGACGATTGTGAAGCCCACGGCCCTTGACCCGGTCGTAAAACACAGACTCTAAGCTGTTGATTTATGGCCTATTGCAAAAGGGCCGAGTTTTGGCATAGGACGGGGTCGATGAGATTCCGACCGACCTACATCATGAACGGGCCGTTCTTGTGCTCTTCTTCGGCAACTTCGCCTCTTTCTCATGCAGTCATTTCTATGAGAGTAGCGGTTTTCGAGCCGCGTGTAAGAGCAACGTAGAGGTCGTAGTAGCCGCCCCAGTTTCTCTGCCAGTCCGGTCCGCGCAGGATTACGGCATGATCGTATTCGAGCCCCTTGACGAGCAACGTGCTGCCTATAGCACGGTAGACATGGCTGCGGTTGTGAAACCGTCTTCGGACAAGCTCCTCAGCGTACAGGCTCTTAAGGTCTGCTCTGGTCTCGCAGTGCTCCTCGAGTATGCTGCGCAGCGCACTGACCGACACCCGCAACTTACAGGATACGCCCGCGAGATTTTCACAGTAGCTCAAAAGATCCCATACCAGGTGAGGCGTGATGCCTTCCGCGTGACGCGCGCACAAAGCCCGCCGGTCTGGGCGTTGTGGCCGCTGACTCTTGCCCTCAATGATTTTCTTGATAAAACGCTTGTCGTCTTCTGCCAGGCCGCCATGAACGCGCCTTAGGAAACTTAGCGCCACTCTGCGTTTTTCCGCCGTCGTGCCTTCGGCGAGAGCGAGGACGAGTTTTCGGAGGTCGCCGAGGTCATTGGCTTCAAGGACCTGATAGCCGTGTTTGACGAGCGCGCTCTCCAGACCGGAGCGGAGACTCCGCGCTTTGGGCCTGATGATACAGATGGTACCGTCCGCCGCATGCGTCATACGGATGAGTTGTTGGGTGCTTCCGCTATCAAGTGTTGGCGGCCGGCGCCTAACCCACGTGCGTGGTAGAGTTTGAGCCCGATTTCTGAAGACGCAGTTCTTTCGTCGACAAGGTCCCGCGAAGTGAAGAAGCTCAGCTGTCTCAACTCCGAGTGTCCGTTGCACGGAAAAGTCGGTTCCGGGGGCATCATCCGCTACGGTTTCTACCGAACGAGGTCCGGGAAACGCCGTCGATACCGGTGCGTCGAGTGCGGAAAGACGTTCTCTTCGACGAAAGGCACGCCCTACTACCGTCTCTAGCATCGAAGAGCTACGTTTGATACGGTCGTCGCTCTCAGAGTCGAGGGTGTCAGCATTTCCGCGATTGCTCGGGTCGAGGGGATTGCCTGGAACACCGTCGCGCGCTGGCTCGAGAGGGCAGCCCAAGTGTGCCGTCGTTTCAATCGCGAGACGATCACGGGAGTCGCTGTCGAAGAGCTTCAAGCGGATGAGCTCTACACGTTCATCGGCAGCAAGAGCAGCCCCACTTGGGTCTTCGCGGCGATCGAAGTCTGGTCCCGTCTCTGGCCTTCGACCGTCGTCGGACGCCGAAGCTACCGAAACACTTTGGCCCTCATTCGTGACGTGTCGAGCCGAATGGATTTTCTGAAGTTCCCGCTTATCGTTACGGACGGATTTGATTTCTACGAGAAGGTCGTCCGTCGCGTCTTTGGTCCAGCGGCTCTGTACGGCCAGGTGCTCAAGACGCGAAGAAACAATCGTATCGTGAAGGTCGAACGAAGAGAGCTGATGGGAGCGTCGTGGCGGTTCGAAGAAGTGCTCAATAACTCCGAGGACTCGTCAACATTGAACACGTCGTTCATTGAACGGATGAATCTGACCATCCGACAGGGCTCGGCCTATCTGTCTCGGCGAACGCTCTCCCATGCTCGCTCGGAGGAGAAGCTCGAAGAACATCTCGAGCTGCTGCGTTGTCACTACAACTTCGTCCGCCTGCACAGTGCTCTGAAGTTCGGGCGTGAGACCCGGACTCCGGCGATGCAGGCCGGACTCGCCACCCGGCGACTCACTTTCCGCGAGGTATTCGTGTGTCTGCCCCCATCCTTATTAGTAAGCATCGGCGCGATCACGTGCGCCGTGCCGAGCCGGCTGCCGACCACCCCGATCGTGGACGAGCTTCTGGCCGCCTGAGTAACAGTTGATGGCGGAAGCACCGCCATTCTCGTCTACCGCACTCTCAAGGATGGGCTCGTCTATCAAGACCCCGGGGCCGCCGCCTACAACGCTCAAGATCGCTCCCGTGCCGTGCGCCGCCTGACCCAACGCGCCGCTGACCTCGGTTTCGCTCTCATCGACACTCAAACGGGCGACGTCGTTCAGGCGGTAGTTTCTTAGGAGAATGGGCTTGACTCTTGGTCAATATCCAATCCCTTGAAACTTCCGATCCATGCTTCCGAACGACGGATTCGTCAGTCGCTAGTCCCTCCAAGCTTTTCTCAGATAGACGGTTATCTGATCGAGGGTTCCGGCCTTACTGTCCGATCGGTGAAAATGAGATCCAAACTTTTGAACACGAAGAATATCGAGCAGGAGTCGGCCCGCTAATCTACTCATTTCTAGAGACTTACGCATTATCTTTCGGTGCTAGCTGTGGAATAGAACTTGCATAATCATTTAGGCAGGAGGCTCTGTGCTCTCCAAAGTCATATCTACTTTCTTGCAGGTGTCGACGTAGGCTATCGCCTGTTCTGACATCTTCTGTTGCAAAGCCTCCTTTTGTAGGGATCGTGCTTCGCCGGGTTTCGGTGGGGTATTAAGAGGGAGGCAAACTGATGTTATTTAAGTCAATAATAGTTCGTGGTGCGTCACTGCACGTAGTGATGGTGGTGCCGCTGGCCCTTTTACTGGCCTGCGGGGCGGCCTTCGCGCAGGAAATCACCGGAGGCATCTACGGCAAAGTCACGGATGAGCAAGGGCTTGTTGTACCAGGAGCGACGGTGACGATCACCAGTCCCCAGCACATCGGGAAGGAGGTCCGAGTCACCACGGAGGAGGGTACCTACCGGGTCCAGCGGCTCACGCCATCGAACAACTACACCGTGCTCGTGGAGTTGGTAGGATTTAAAACCATCACCCATCGAGAGGTGATCGTGCGTGCCGGGCAGTTCATCGCGGTGGATGCACAATTGTCCGCGGGGGCGGTGGTGGAGAACATTACCGTCGCTGGCAGAGCGCCGCTGCTCGACGTCAAGAGCTCGGCGTCGTTGCGGACCTTGGAGTCCGCTCAGATGGAGAATATCCCCCTGGGGCGTGATATTACGTCTCTCCTCAATTCGCTTCCTGGCGTCCTGGATGCGGGGCGAGGTGGACAACAAACGGTTCACGGGAGCGATCCACGCGGCAACGTGTACACCATCGACGGAGCGAATGCCAATGACACCACGGTAGGTACCCAACTCACGTCCATCCCGATAGACATGATCGAGGAAGTTCAGCTCACGACATCGGGTATGCCCGCGGAGTTTGGCAATGCCCATGGCGGGGTTTTCAACATCGTGACCAAGTCAGGAGGGAACGACTTCCATGGTACGGCCAGCTTCTATTACGAGGGCGAGGACTTGGAGGCGAACAACGTCTCGCCCGAGCGCGCGGAGGAGATCGGGACAGGGACGAGCACGGTCAAGGACCAGGAGATTGGTGGAACTTTTGGAGGGCCGATCAAGACAGACAAGATCTGGTTCTTCGCCAATTTCCGTCTCCTCGACTCGGAGCGGCGACAACCCATACTCCCCGATCAGAAAATTGAATCCGACCAGCAACAGTCCTTCCTGAAGCTCACCTGGGATATACGCCCGGGATCCCGGCTCCACGGGTCTCTCACGACCCGTAGCTCGAGTCGCTTTCCGGCTAACATCAGCGTCGGAAGGGCCAACAGCCCGGAGACCTGGTCAGATTCTAAGAGTGACGCGAAGATCTTGAATATCGCGAGTACGCATCTGTGGGGGGCTGACACCATCCTGGACTTGCAGTTCCACAAGGTGTGGAAAGGTACCTCTCGGGACACTCCCAACAACCCCGGGAGCAAAGTCGGCCTTCTCGACGTCGCTACGCAAGTACAGACCGGAGGGATCACCAGCGGTCTCCCCCAAACAGATTGCCGGTGTACAACGGGATTCAAAGCCGATCTCTCACACTTCCGCGAGAACTGGGCGGGAGGCTCCCACGAGATCAAGGGCGGCTTCTTTGTGGACTTCCCGACTTTCGACCGGTCGCAGTCGTACCCGAATGGGGAGGATGTCCAACAACGCCTCTTCGACGGGGCGCCCTATCGGGTAACCCTGGAGTGGTATCCGGTCGAAGATCGACTCGCGCTTGACCGCTATGGACTGTACCTGCAGGACCAATGGACGATTGGACGGCGGGCCACTCTGAACCTCGGAGTCCGGTGGGTCACGCAAGAAGGCTGGATTCCCGCGCAGTCTCGAGGAGGCGGCCGCTGGTTCCGCAGGGAGTCCTTCTCGGAGATCCGCGACGTCATCAACTTGAGCAACATCGAGCCGCGCCTTGGTCTCTCGTATGGACTGGGTGAGGAGCAAAGGAGTTCCCTCAAAGTCAGTTACGGGCGCTACTACCGGAACCTCCTGACCCAGGACACACTCCCTGGCGCCCCCAGTTCCGGTGGCACCGAAACGTACGGATGGAACGACCTGAATGGCGATTTCGTATTCCAGGACGGTGAGCGGGGAGACCTCGTCGGAAGTGAGTTGAACCCCAACATTAGGGATAACTCGAACTTCGTCGATCCCGACTTGACGAATTCTTACGTGGATATCTTTAACGTTGCGCTCGATCATGAATTGGCGAACGACTTCGTCTTGTCGGTGGGGGGAATCTTCAAGCGCAAACGTAACATCATAGAGGACACTCGTCTGCGGGAAGGAGGAGACCAACAAAACCCGTTCAATGACTACAGGCCGCTCGAGGTGGTCAACCCGTTCGATGACTCCCCCCTCACCATCTTTGCCCTGAGACCGGAGTTTCTGGGGTCTCGGAGCCGCCGTTTCCTGACCAACCCCGACTTCGCGGGGAAACTCTACCAGAACTACAACGGGCTGGAGATCACCGCAAAAAGACGTTTTCGCGACGGCTGGCAATTGTTGGCGTCGTACATCCTCAGCGAGGCGGAGGGCAACATCTCCAACGACTTCAATGGCACCACGACCTACAACCGTGTCTACAATGACCCCAATTCACTCATCAACGCGGAAGGGAATGTGTCCCAGGACGCCACCCATGCGTTCAAGCTCCAGGGAACTTACACATTCCCCTACGATATATTGGTGAGCGGGTTCTACCAGGCGACGACCGGTTTCCCTCTCCTGCTGTTCCGTGAACAAACTAACACGTCTCAGGGGGTCTACATCGCGCGTTTTTTCCAAGGCTGCCCCGCCACGGGCACGGGCACGGGCGCGGCCAAGGGTGATGGAGGGGGAGCCGGCGGTTGTCGGCCGCTTGGGCCGTGGCCACTTGGTACTCAAGGAATCGTGGTGGAGGGCAACATCGATGCGAACGCGGTACCGATCGGTACCTTCCGCCTCGACCCCTCGCACAAACTCGACCTCCGAGTGGAAAAGCAATTTCCGCTCGGGAACGGAAAGCGATTGGGGATCATCTTTGATGTATTCAATGTAGCCAATGCTAGCCGGGTTAGGAGCATCCAGACAAACTTTCTGGACCAACCGAATTTCTTGAGGGCGGCGTCGATCGAATCACCCCGTATCCTAAGAATCGGCGTGCGCTTCCAGTTCTAATAAGTGTTGGCGTTGGAGGCACAGAAAGCGTAACCATCTAGCTCACTGAAGAGCGGCAGAGAAACCGGGGTGTCAGGAGAGGCACCCCGGTTTTTTTGGCCATCAGGACGGGTGCCTTTAAACACGGACCGACAGGAAGTGGCTAGGAGACGCTGTTAACTGACCGCGGCCGAGAGAGTTCCTCGCCGTCACGACACGGCTGCTTGAAACGGGTGAAGTTATCCCTCAGGAACTGATTGATAAATTGAAAAAAGCCACTCACTTAAACCAGGGCTCTGCGACGGTTGGATACCTGTCGGCTGCGTTCCTGGACCTGGACTTGCACACACTCACGGAACCTCAAGAACTGGATTTAGAGAAGTTTGAAACCGAATCACGCAACAAGATCGGTCTTATTCCGGAGATTGGAGTCAGATACAGAAGTACCTATTTCGAACATATCTTCAACCACGGACACTCCTCGGAATATTACAGCTACATATGGACCGAGGTTCTTGATGCCCATGCCTTTTTAGTATTCGAAGAGAGAGGCCTCTTTGACCAAACAACAGCACAGGCATTCAGGAAGAATATTCTTGAGAGAGGCGGCACGGAAGATCCGATGACACTTTATGAGCGCTTCAGGGGGGCTGAGCCCAGCATTGAGCCTTTGCTGAAGAGAAAAGGCCTCGAATCTCCTGAGAATTCGATATAAAGCCTTTTGAACTGAAACGGAAAGAGTGCCACTCTTGGTTGGAAATTGGAGGAAGGTCGCAGGAAAAATCGTGCGCCGTGGAGAGTTCCTAGTGCTGGAACCCTCTGATCCTGTCGGCAAAGGCCGAGGTGGATCGTCTACGAGACGCGCAAGGCGCCAAGCGGATCTTCGAATCGACGAAAGCGTCTCGAGGGCGATCGTTCCCTGCTAGCGCGATCCGTTCTCCGTAACCGTTTCCGTGGACGTCTGCTCGAACTCGACCGCGTCGTGTCCAAAAACTGAAACGGCCTGAATGGCAGCTCGAACACCTGTCTGCGAGACGGCTGAGCCGCGGCTGGAACCGTTGCCCTTGTGCAGATCGGAGCCGAGCAAACTTGCCGCGATGGAGGCGCCAAGCGTTACGCGGCCTCACGGTAATAGTATTTGAGTAGTCCACCCAAGCGCTGGCGACACCGGACGGGGCCTTGACGCTCTCCGATGCGCCGCCTGAGGGTTCGCTCCCGGGTCGAGGGGGACCGGGTGCGGGTCATCGTGGACAATCACTTGCCGGAGATGACCAGCGTGCACTGGCACGGCTTCGAGCTTCCCATCGAGATGGACGGCGTTCCGGGCCTCACCCAGGACCCGATTCCACCGGGCGGCCGTTTCGTCTATGAGTTCACCTTGCACCAGAAAGGAACCTTCTTCTACCACTCGCATATGCCTATGCAGGAAATGATGGGGATGATCGGCATGTTCATCATGCATCCGAAGACACCGGAACGGCCGCGGGTGGACAAGCACTTTGGGCTCATCCTTCAGGAGTGGGCCATCCTACCTAACAACACGATTCCCAACACCCTGTCGATGGAGTTCAACTGGCTGACGATGAACGGAAAAGCCGGGCCGGCCACGACGCCGCTGATCGTGAAGCAGGGAGAACGCGTACGGGTTCGGCTCGTCAACTTGGGAATGGACCATCATCCGATTCACCTCCACGGCGTTCAATTCGATATCACCGGCACCGAGGGAGGGAGGGTTCCGCGAACGGCCTGGTATCCGACGAACACCGTCCTGGTGGGGGTCGCTCAGGCCAAGGACATCGAGTTCGAGGCGATCTATCCGGGCGACTGGATCTTCCACTGCCACCTTCCGCACCACATGATGAATCAAATGGTCTCGATGGTCGGCCCCATGACCCACGTGGGCTCGGGAATGCACTCGGGCATGAGTATGGAGGACGGCATGGGGATGATTCGGCAGGGCCAGGCTCTGTCAGAAGATCTCGGGCCCAGCATGGGACGCGCTATCGGATTGCCCAACCGGGAGAGGGAGATCTCCCATCTGGTCGGCCGGGAAAATGAGGGGCAACACGAGCAGCATGGCAGCCCCGGTGCGGAGAACCCCTGGAGCGTACCGGGCTACCCGCAAGACATGTGGATGACCATGGACGAAATGGTGGCGAAGCCCGAGACCTACGGAATGCGCCCGGGCTGGAGTGGTGGGGTCATGGGAATGATGACCGTGGTTCGGGTCCTCCCAGAGGAGATGTACAACAAGGTGATGGCGCTCGTCGGGGAGAAAAAGCAGGCGTCAGCGGCTGCAGATTGACGGTGATGGGCGGGTTCAATGGCGCCGGCTTAGGTTCGCTGTTTTGCGGTCGAGATAATCAGGCTCGTCTCTTCCGGCTTGATCGCTTGCTTCGGACGCGCACAGCAAAGGAAGAGAGAAGGCTGCCTGGGAGATGAAAGAGGAAAATCAACCAAAGCGAGCTCCCGCCGCCACGGGGCTCGCCGAGGCCGGCGGGATTTAGGATGATGCATGATCCGGCACACGGCCACCCGCTTGGCCAATCACAGAATTTCGATGCGCCAGCTCCAGATCCACCTACCGGGTGGACGCGGGCGGGTGCCTTCAATCACACGAAAGGAGCAACAGTAATGATCGTGAAGAGGACAGCCGTACTTCTGTTTTGCGTTGGTCTCGTGGTGGCCTTTGTTTCCTGTCGGTCGTCGCAGGGTGCTACCCGGGAGGAAACACAACACACCGAACACACCGAACAACACGCCGATTCGCCAGCTGGGGAGCAATTGGAGCAAATCAGGTCGTCGCTCTTGGAAGTGACGACCGAGTTGAATGAGCAGGGCAAATACAATTGCTGTATCGAGCCGCGCTGCAGCTGGTGTGCGCTCCACGAAGGCGAGTGTGAGTGCTTCAACAATCTTCAACAAGGCGAAGAGGTGTGCCTGGGATGCGGATTGGGTTGGCACAACGGGAACGGCATCGTCGAGGGTGTCAGCGCCAGCGAAGTGAAGTGGAACATTGCTCACAGTCATGGCGAACATGGCTCTCACGAAAACGGCTCGGAGGAGCAACCCGAGCAGTAATCCAATGGCCGGGTGAAGGTTGACGCCAGGGCTTGACCGCCGTCCACGGCGTTTCGCCTCGCTCGGGAGCTTCGATTTAACTTCGTTGGAGGAAGGAGGAAAAAAGTATGGAACTCCGTGATCGGCTGGCTGTGAAGGAGGGTCTGGACTATGAGATACCTAAGGTCGCGGACCGACTGCCCTACTTTCTCGGATCGCTCACCCTGTTCGGAATCATCGTTCAAGTCCTCAGTGGTTTCTACTTAACCCAGTTTTACAATGCGGATCCGGCGAGCGCGCACCAGAGTGTTCTCTACATCGTGAGCCGCGCCCCTTTGGGCGATTTTATTCGTGGCATCCACCACTGGAGTGCGGATTTCGTTCTGCTGAGCGTGACCGCGCATCTGCTCTGGGTCTTCTGGAGGGGAAGCTACAAGAAACCCCGTGAACTGACCTGGTGGGCAGGGGTGCTCATGTTGGGAACGATCTTCCTGATCTATTTCACCGGAACGGTTCTGCCCCGGGATCAGGCAGGCTATGAAGCCCTGGAGCACTTTGAAGTGGACCCCGTTTTTTAGACCAGGGGTTAAGGTGGTAAAAGAAGCCTGCTCAATCCAAAAAGGAGCAGAGAAAAATGAAAAAGAGTCGCACGAAACACAGTCCAGTTTTCAAGGCGAAAGTTGCCTTGGCCGTAGTGCGCGAGCAAGAAACGGTGGCGGAGCTGTCCCGCCGGCACAAGGTTCACGCGAACCAGATCTACAGGTGGAAGCGGCAGCTTTTGGAGAACGTCGAGCGTGCTTTCGAGTCCGAGGAGATTCGCGAAGGCGACGCGTCGGTGCGCGAGGCCGAGCTGCTACAGAAAATCGGGGAGCTGACGGTGGAACGCGACTATTTATCACGCGGGCTCGGTCGATTGCGATGACAGCACGACGGTCGTTGGTCGAACCCAACGACCCACTGTCGATGCGCTGGCAGTGCGAGCTGCTCGGCGTGAATCGGTCGAGCGTCTACTACGAACCAGTAGAGCCGGATGCGGAGGAACTGGCAATGATGCGACGGATGGACGAGCTCCATCTGAAGCATCCGTTTTTCGGCAGCCGCATGATGACGCAGACACTCAAAGCTGAGGGGGCCTTGGTGAACCGCAAGCGTGTGCAGAGGCTGATGCGGCTGATGGGGATCGAGAGCACAGCGCCCAAGCCGAACACAAGCAAGCCAGCGCCCGAGCACGCCGTATACCCCTATTTACTGCGGAACGTGACGGTTTCCCGGGTCAATCAGGTGTGGGCGTCTGACATCACCTACATCCCGATGGCGCGAGGCTTCGTCTACCTGGTGGCGGTCATCGATTGGTATTCGCGCCGGGTGCTCGCCTGGCGCTTGTCCAACACGTTGGAGACGACTTTCTGTGTGGAGGCCGTGAACGAAGCTGTGGCACGCTACGGTTGTCCAGAGATTTTCAACACGGACCAGGGCTCTCAGTTCACGGCGGAGGATTTCACCACCCCACTGCTCGAGCGCGGGATCAAGATCAGCATGGACGGCAAGGGCCGCTGCATCGATAACTCCTTCGTCGAGCGGCTCTGGCGTTCGCTGAAGTACGAGGAGGTCTACCTGTACGCCTACGATACCGTGCAAGTCGCGCGCGCGGGCATTGCTCGCTACATCGATTTTTTCAATGACGAGCGGCCGCACAAGGCGTTAGGCTACCAAACGCCCGCGAGCTTCTACGACGGGCTGCTCAGCGAGGTTGCTTGAAGGTGATGGCCACAGCGCAAACCACAATGCCTAAAAGTTGTCACTGTGACCATAGGCTCACTTTCCGAAGACTCCCTTTGGGAGCCTTCGGAAAACAAGATCAAGACTACGACGACATGTTCAACTCGGTAGGCTACACCTTAGCAAGACCCCATTTTGGTCTAGAGAATAGGGTCCACCTCACTTTTTTTATAGCGGGGGCTC